>NZ_CP101417.1:1995000-5443372 GCF_024339125.1 Xanthomonas hortorum | reverse complement strand
CCATGCCGGCGCCGCCAGAGGCAAACGCCTGCGGATCGAAGATGCGGGCGGGGCTGTAACGGATGCCGATCGCACCTTCGAAGGCCGAGACGGTTTCTGCTTCTGCCAGGCGATGCGGCTGCGGCGCGGCGTTGACGTAGGCGGTCGCCACACGCTGCGTTTCGGAGGTGGCGAAATCGGTGTCCGCCATGCCCAGTGGTCCGGTCACCAATGCGCGCACCGCGTCGTTCAACGGGGCACCGTACACACGCGCAATCAACGCACCCAGCACGTCGGTTGCCAGCGAGTAGCCCCAGGCCGTGCCTGGCGCATAAAGCAGCGGCACGCTGGCAATGCGGCGCAGGTTTTCTTCCAGCGTGATGTCAGCGGCATCCATGCCGTCGGAGACGCCGGCGACTGCATAAGCACCATTGGCGTCTGCTTCAAGAAAGCGATAGCCCAGGCCGGCGGTATGGCTGAGCAGTTGGCGTGCCGTGATGCGTGCAGGGCGGCCATCGGCCAGCCGTGGCTGGAACTCGGGCAGCCAGCGATCGATGCCTGCGTTCAGATCCAGGCGCCCTTGCGCCACCAGCACCAGCGCGGCGGTTGAAATGATGGGTTTGCTGACCGATGACAACCGAAAGAGCGCATCCACGTGCATCGCGCGACGGCTTTCCCGGTCTGCCCAGCCAGCGGCCTGCCGGTTGATCAGCTCCCCATTGCGGGCGACCAGAACGACCGCTCCCACCAGCCGTCGATCGTCCAGGGCGTGCTGAACGACCGCGTGGATGTTGGTGGCCAGCAGTGCGGGCGACATGGCGATGCGCGGCGGAGATAGGGGCGGTGTCATGAGTGTGGTTGATCGAGAGACAGTGCAGGCAGAGTAGATAGCCTTCGATTAAAGAAAAACTGGGGTAGAGTTCCGCGTTGTGCGGAACCAGACGTCCGCAATGGAGACGTGTGGTGGAAAGCCTGAGCGGGTTCGTGGTGTTCGTGCAGGTTGCCGAAACGCGCAGCTTCGTCGCGGCTGGCCGGTTGTTGGGCGTGTCGGCGTCTGCGGTCGGCAAACGCGTGGTGCGTCTGGAAGAAAAACTCGGCGTGCGGCTGTTTCATCGCAGTACGCGCAGCGTCACGCTGACAGCCGAAGGCACGTTGTTCCTGGAGCGTAGCCGCCGCATCCTCGCCGAGATCGAAGCAGCAGAACTGGAACTTTCGCAGGCCACCGCCGCGCCGCGCGGGCGCTTGCGGGTGAGCCTGCCGCTGGTCAGTGCGTTGGTATTGCCGGTGCTGGGTGACTTCATGCGCCACTATCCCGAGATCGAGCTGGATCTGGACTTCAGCGACCGGATGGTCGATGTGATCGAGGAAGGGTTCGATGCGGTGGTGAGAACCGGCGAGCCGAGCGATTCGCGTCTTTCGGCCAGGCGTCTCGGTGGTTTCCAGATGATGCTGGTGGCTGCGCCCGAGTATCTCGCGCAGCGCGGCACTCCGCGCTTGCCGGTCGATCTGCTGCAGCACGCCTGCCTGCATTACCGTTATCCCAACTCGGGAAAACTGGAAACCTGGCCGCTGCATACGCGGCGCAACAGCGGCGAACTGGTGCTTCCCACCTCGATGATCTGCAACAACATCGAAACGCGCGTGTGCTTCGCAACGCAAGGACTCGGAATAGCCTGCCTGCCGGATTTCGCCATCCGCGACCTGCTGGCAGACGGGCGCCTGCTTCCCGTGTTGGCCGAGCACGTGCGGCGCAGCGGCGCGTTCCACGTGCTTTGGCCGGCAAGCAAGCATCCTTCGCCGAAGGTGCGGGCGTTTGTCGACTTTCTGTGTGCCAGAGTGTTTCCTGACGACCAGAGCAAGCGGCGAAAGCCGGTCAAGCGGTAACGCTGCGCCATGTCGCATTGGCGTCGGTTGTGGCGCAGATGTTGCGCCGGATGCATCGCCCAACCTCCTGCACCATCACAACACGCGCAACGTAGCCAATGACGTATCTCTCGCTGTTTGCACTTGCGCTTATCGCAGCCACCTTGCTCCCTGCGCAGTCGGAGACGGCATTGGTGGCGCTGCTGTTGCGCGGCGATTCTGCGTTGGGGCTCGTGGCTGCTGCGAGCATCGGCAACGTGCTCGGCTCGCTGATCAACTGGTGGCTTGGGCGCGAGGCGTTGCGCTTTCAGGCAAAGCGCTGGTTCCCGATCAAAGCGGCTGCATTGCTGCGCGCCCAGGCGTGGTATGGCAAATACGGCAAATGGTCGCTGCTGCTGAGCTGGATGCCGATCATCGGCGACCCGTTGACACTTGCGGCGGGGGTCATGCGCGAGCCGCTGCACGTGTTCCTGCCGCTGGTTGCGATCGCCAAGACCACCCGTTACGCCTTGCTCGCATGGGCGACGCTGAGTATTGCGTAGACAGCGCAACATCTGAGCATCGAGCGACTCGCCAGCGCGTTATAAATTTCAAGTGTGGGGCGATTACGTAGACGCATGGCGCCTAGGGATGGTCTGATCAACGGCATCGGAGGATGAGCCTAACCACATCGACCAGGCTGACGGCGCTCAGATCCTCGATTTTTTTGCCGTTTCCGGCGCGTTTGCAGGGTGTTGCCCGGGTTACAGGCGCACGTTCCCCATCGTCGGCAGTAACTGCTTTCGCTTCATCCACAGGTTCGATAGCGCAAACAAGGTCAGCACCTGCGCGGTGTTCTTGGCCAGGCCGCGATAGCGGACCTTGGTGTAGCCGAACTGGCGCTTGATCACCCGGAATGGATGCTCCACCTTCGCGCGCACGCTGGCCTTGAAGTGTTCCCAACGTCTTTCCCGAGCACGCTCGCGTTTGTTGCCGAGGGCTTGCATCGTCGAGGGCCTGGCGGCGATGAAGAATGCAGCCTTGCAGGCCTGCAGTTCTTCGCGTTTGTCCGCACCGGTGTAGCCGCTATCGCCGAACACGCTGTCTTCTTTGCCATGCAGCAACGTGTGCATCACCGTGACATCGGCGACGTTGGCGGCTGTGCAATGGACGTGGTGCACCAACCCGGAAAATTCATCCACGCCGATGTGCGCCTTCATCCCGAAATACCACTGATTGCCCTTCTTGGTCTGATGCATCTCAGGGTCGCGCGCGTTGTCGGCATTCTTGGTCGAACTGGGCGCCGCGATCAGCGTCGCATCGACGATCGTGCCCGACCGCAGGCTCTGGCCCTTGCGCGCCAGATGCGCGTTGACCGCTTCCAGCATCCGCGCGGCAAGGCCATGGGTCTCCAGCAGGCGCCGAAAGTTGAGAATCGTGGTCTCGTCCGGAACGTTGTCCAAGCCACCGAGCTGGGCAAACCGCCGCAAGGTCGGGATCTCGTGCAGTGCTTCTTCCATCGCCGGATCGCTCAGCGCATACCACTGCTGCAGCAGATGAATCCGCAACATCGTCGCCAGTGCGTACGGCTGCCGACCTGGCCGGCCCGATACCGGATAGTGCGGCGCGATCAGACCGAGCAGTTGCTGCCACGGAACCACCTGCTCCATCTCGGCCAGAAAGATCTCGCGCCGGGTCTGCTTGCGCTTGCCCAGGCCCTCAGCGTCACCGAACGTCAGTTGCATGGATCACTCCTCAACATCAGGCGGGTAGTGTCGCGTATCTGTGGTGCGTTGTTCAGAGGTTCCCTAGGGAGTCACATTCCAACGATCACTTCCACCAGGCATGTTCCTTTGCGGTTGCCAGGCGCTGAGGTAGGCGCTCGGTCGCCTACCAGTTGGGAGCGCGTCCAATGAAGACGATCAGGCGCATGGACAACCTGCACGTACATGCCTGGACGTGCCTCGATGAAGCAAAAAAGACCCGGCATTGCCGGGTCTTTGAATGCGGTCGAGGCTTAGAATTCCTGCCAGTTACTTCCGTCACTGGACGACGCGGTGACCAGTTTTTTCGGTGCAGATGCTTGGCGGGTAGCGGCTTTGACCGGTGCTACTGTTCGGCCGCTGACCAGGCTGAGCTTTGATGATGCGGTTGGTACCGAACGCGCGCTGTGCGTGCTCGTCTGCGCAATCTTGAATACCGCAACCGCTTCGGTGAGCTGGCCGGCCTGTTCTTCCATCGAGCGGGCGGCCGCGGTGGCTTCTTCCACCAGTGCCGCATTTTGCTGGGTGGTCTCATCCATTTGCGTGACCGTGATGTTGACCTGCTCGATGCCGACCGACTGTTCCTGCGAGGCTGCAGAGATCTCGCCCATGATGTCGGTCACGCGCTGCACGCTGGCCACGAGCTCGGCCATGGTGTTGCCGGCGGTGTGCACCAGGGTGGAGCCCTCGCCAACGCGCTGTACCGAATCGTCGATCAAGCTCTTGATCTCCTTCGCAGCTGCGGTTGAGCGCTGGGCGAGCGTGCGCACTTCCGAGGCAACCACGGCAAAGCCACGGCCCTGTTCGCCGGCGCGCGCGGCTTCCACGGCCGCGTTCAACGCCAGGATATTGGTCTGGAACGAGATGCCGTCGATGACGCTGATGATGTCGGCGATCTTCTTGGACGAGGCTTCGATGCCGGCCATGGTGCCCACGACCTTGCTCACGATCTCGCCGCCTTGCGAGGCCACGCTTGCCGCACCGATCGCCAGCTGATTGGCCTGGCGTGCATGCTCGGCGTTCTGGCGAACGGTGGAGGTGAGCTCTTCCATCGAAGCGGCGGTTTCTTCCAGGTTGGCCGCCTGCTGCTCGGTACGGTGCGACAGGTCCTGATTGCCGGCGGCGATTTCGCTGGCAGCCGAATTGATGGAGATTGCCGAGTGCTGGATGCGCCCGACGATTTCCGCCAGCTGCGCGGCGGTGGTGTTGGCGTCATCACGCATCTGTGCGAACACGCCATTGAACTCGCCGCTCATGCGTCCAGTCAGATCGCCTGCGGCGATGGACTGCAGCAATGCAGACAGCGATTGCAGGTTGCCGTCTGCGGTGGACATCAGGTGATTGAGGCTGGTGACCATGGCGCGGAAATCATGCTGGAAGCGCTCGGTGTCGCCACGCACGCTGAAGTCCCCGGCTGCCGCTGCCGAAGCCAGGCGGCTGATTTCCTGATTGATCGCCTGCAGATTCTGCTTGACCTGATTCATCGTCTCGGTGACCACCGCCTTCTCGCCCGGCAGCCGATCCATCTCATCGGAGAGATCGCCGATGGCGTAGCGCCCGATGATCTGTGTCAGGCGCATCGTCATGGCGATATGCGAACTGGCCAGGGCGTTGGCATCGCGCACCATGTGACCGAACTCGCCAGGAAATGCGTTTTCGTCCATGCGGTAGCTGATCTCGCCGGCATCGTGCCGGCGTGCCATTTCCAGCTGGGCGGCGATGACGCCTTGCAAGCGATCGCGGATGCGATAGACCGCACTCGCCAACTGCACGGTTTCGTCCTTGCCGGTGACCTTGATATCGACGTCGAGCACGCCGCGCGACAACTGCTCGACGGCGGCAACTGCCCGCTGGATCGAGCGTGAAATCGCATTCCCCAGGAGCATCGCGATGCTCACGCCGGCCAGCGCGATCAGCCCCAACGCGATCGCCGACAAGGTGATCGCGCGCGTGTTGGTGGCCTGTTGCTGCTGATAGCGCAGCTTGGCAGAGGCGGCCAGTTCGTCACGCAAGGTGGCAAGCCCGGCAAAGGTGGCGTTGGCGTTGTCCTTGACCTGGGTCCGATTGACTTCGGCGCCGCCGGCGATATCGCCTGCTTCGATCAACTCGATCTGGCGCTGCATCCCCGCTTGCATCAGCGCATAGCTTGCCGTGATCTTTTGCAGCTGGGCGGTGTGCTCGGCTTCCTGGCTCAGCAACTGCTTGAGTTCCACGATGCTGGCCGCGACTTGCGTGAAGCGCGTTTGGTTTTCCTGCTTCCATTGCGTGATCAGCTCGGGCGTGCCGATGGCGATCATGCGCAGGATGTTGATATCCACCCGGGTCAGCTGACCGTCGATGCTGCTGGCAAGCGCAGAGCCGGTGAAGTCGCGATTGTAGAGCGTGCCGACATTGTTCTTGGAGGTGTGCAGGCTGTTCAGCAGGAACAGACACAGCAGGATGCTCGGAATCAGCGTTCCCAACAATGCCAATATAAATTTGCTCTTGATCGTGGGTAGCATGCTGGGACCTGGGGAAGAAGCGGAGGAGTGGGAGGAGCCGGCGAGTGACTGGCCTGCCCGAGCAACCTGAGGCGTTGTCGCCAACGTCGATCGGCTTGCTTGGTTTGCTAGCGCTTGCCGAGGTGTCTCAATCTGTTATCGGCAGATTTCACAAAATCTTGACTCGATGACGAGCTGAGTAATTCGCTCCGTCAGGCCGGGCATCGGTTTTGGTGGCGGCAAGTTCGCAGCTGAGATCTTTCATCGAGTCGAAAGCCGTCTCGACTTCAAGGGAAAGCGATCTTGCCAATGCACTGTCGGCAGCGCTCGGTGATGAAAAGCATCGCTTCAGAGGTTCGCGCAAAACCTCCGCCATACGGTTCAGTAATGTCTTGGCGAATCTTGCGCGCAGCCGGTAAAAACCCGTGCATTGCGGATAGCCTGTGCATCTTGAGAAGGGATCGCGTGCGGAAATGACGGAGCAGTTGACCGAGCAATGGATGACGGCAGTGACCGATGCGCTGAGCGAATTGCAGGCCTCAAGAGTCGCGCAAGGGGCGATGCTGGAAGCAATGCTTGCTTCGCATCCCGAACCGGCCTTGCTCAGACTGTGCTGGGATCGCCTGGCGGCATCGCTGATTGCCACAGTGGCGCAACGCAAAGCGTCGTCGACAGTGGAAAAACCCATTGAGTCGCACACGTTGGAGCAACTCGCCTTCTGGAACGAGCGGCTCACCCGGTGCTTCCCGCCTGCTTAGGCGGCGGCTACTGCACGTCGGCCCTGATCGAGGCAATGCGCATCGAAGCGCACGCGCCCATCGCTGGAGACCTCGCACATCGCCATCCACTGCCTGGCGTGATCATGCGCGGCGATGCGGTCGGCGAACGCATCGCCCGGCACACGGTATCGCTGCAAGGTAATGCCGCCGGATTTGCTGAGCAGCAGTTCAGCCGAAAACTGCCCTTGGCCGGGCGTGACATGCGCGGTGAGCTGATAGTCGCCCACGTGCCGAATCGATGACATTCCCAATCGTGATCCTCCTTGACCTTGGTTAATTAGCGCTTTTGGCGTCCATGCCTGCGGGCCGACGCCGATGGTCCATCAGCCTGCAGGCCGCCGATTCTGCCAGAAAACAACTCGCATCGCTGTCAGGAACCACGAGCGGGGCTGTAAGGGAATTCCTTCACTACAACAACGGCACCCGCTTGGCGAAGCGCTGCGCGCCGACCAGTGCCCAGGCGTGGTCGCTGATCTTGTTGGTCGCGATCACGCAACAGCCGCTGTCGAGACAGTCGTTCCAGTTGTCTTCGCTATTGGCTAGATACGCACGGATGATGACCTCGGGTCTGCCGACGCAGGCCTTGAATGTCTTCATCCATTGATCGCGATCAGAGTGGAAGATGTGGAAGTTGAAAAAGACCCGGTGAGGATCCGAGGGATTCTCGTCGGCATCGGTGTCTTTGTCGGCGAAGCACAGCCGCGATTTCGGCGCGGTTTCCGCATAGGTCTGCTTGTCCTGCTTGTTGCCGGTCACGCAGACAAGAAAAGTGTTCTTCAAGTCTTCAATGAAGGGCCAGCCATTCCTTTCGGCGCCAAGTGCCAGCGTCTCTTGTGACCCCATCAGTTCGCCAGGTGTATAGATGCGCGGCAGCCTGTCCTTGAGATACGCATCCAGTTGATCAGGGAAGTCTTTGGTCGCAGTGTGTTTGAGGTCCAGGTGCAAGGTGATCACGTCGTGGCCGTCATTCTCTTTCGACCACACCGCCAGGTCGCTCAAAAAGCCGGAGAGCTGACGGTAGTGCTTATCGTAGGAACCCTTGTGGCCAACCGACCAATCCAGACCATCGTCGGATTGGGCGATATCCAGTTCCAACCCGCCACACCCGCAGTCGTAGTGATTTTTCGGGTTCCAGGTGATCTGCTCGCGCAGGGTTTCGTCGCGCTGATAACTGTTGTGCGAGGCCTTCATGGAGACTTCGTTGTAACGCAACCGGCCGATGCTCACATCCACCAGGGTGACGTCGATCCGTCTCAGATCCTCGTCGCCGGGCGAGCTGCGATGGCCCACTGCCGCAATCTGCAGAGTGGCCGTTTTCGATGTGCCGGCCAGGCCGCTGCCGTCCTGCGGGTCCTTGATGCTGTTGATGTTGAGCGTCGCAATGACAGTGGAGGTCGCGCTATCGATGAGGTCGATGTCCAACTCACCATGGTGGGCGGTCTTGGCCTTCACGGTATAGGTCTGTTTCGAGTCTGCTTCGATGGTTTTGCCATCGATGGAGTCGCCGTCGCCTTCCACCCAGTAATTCCGGGTTACGTGGGTGACGATGGTGTAGCTGGAGCGGTTGTCGATTGTGACCGTGGCCGGGCTGGACATGGGAATCTCCACCGTGACGCTGGGACGGTCGACTCTACGCATGAATCGGCCTCGATGTCGGGAGCTGGCTTTTGGTAATCGATCGCTAGAAGACGCCTGTTTAGGCATACATCGAAATGACATCGATTGCAGAAAGTAACTTCCTGAAAAACTCCGCTAGCACGCTTCGTGATTTCCTTGCCCATGGTCAGGAACCTCCTGATTGAGCGCATCGCCGATGGTGGTCATAGTTGTGGCCATGATCGAGCGAGCACCATGACCACGACACATCCTCAACTCATCGGCGCACTTCTCAAGGGCATGCGCCGCGCCGAGTCCGCACACGCCGCATCGGTCGCCTATAGCGCCGGCATCGCCAGGCAGATGAATAGCGGCTACGGCACGCCGGCCGATGCGGGCAGGGTGCTGGAGATGTTTGCGCTCGACCCGGAACAGATTCGAGAGCTGGGCCTGGTGGGGGTGGAGGAGCTGGGCGAGACGGTGCGCCACGCCTGGTCGATCAATGCCGGGGAGCTGGAGCGGGTGATGCAGTGGTTTTCCGCGCCCAGGGTCGAGTTCGTGGGCAAGCACTGCAGCGAATTGATCCGCGCCGGGCGGATCGGGCCGGTGCTGAGCATGGCCCGGGAGCATGCTCTGCTGCGCCCTCGCTGACCGCTTCCAGACTCGCGTAGGCCACAGCGCTTTACGCTAGCCGGCGCAACGGCAATACTCGTTGATCCGCCCAACCTCAGTTTTGCCAATGCGCCAGGTTCCGCCTGCTTCACCCTCCGCCGCCGCCAAAGCCCAATTGCTGGAAGAGCTGCGTAAGCTCGAACAGGAAGAAGCCCAGCTGAAATATGCCCAGACGCTGGAAGCCTTCGACCAGGTTGTCGAAGTGCTGACCCGGTTTGGTGGCCGCTTCAACGCAAAACAGAAGAGCCAGATCGCGTCCCTCGCAATGACCGGCAAGTCCAAGGGCCCGCTATCGTCCACCGGCGAAGTCGTGGCCAAGTACTGGATTCCGCATTCCGGCGAGACCTGGTCCGGGCGTGGTCGCACCCCGCGCGCCTTCAAGGCCTGGGAGGGCACTAGCTCGTACAAGGAATGGAAAGCCAATCATCCGGACAAGCGGTTTCCGCTCTATCCAGGTTGAAGCTCTGTTCCAGCTTGAGCGCTGCTTGGTTTGTCTGTTTGTTCGATAAAAGCTTTTGTCAGTCGTTGCAATGATTGATTAAAGTTGCTGCGCCAATCTTTAGCTGCTTTGTTTAAAAGTGTCCAAAGAGAGCGGATCACCGATTTCTCGCGTGCCTTGATCAGATTGCCGTCACCGTATCAGTGGGACTGAGAATGGCTAACAAAACGTAGCAATAGTTTAGTTGGCCGCTCTGAACGTCCGTCAGCCATTTTGATCCAGACATCTTTGATATAGCCGGTTTTTAAAGCGCACAAAAAAGCTCGCTGTCTGCCAGATATCAGCAGACAGCGAGCATGTGTCACCTCTCGAACAACGTTACTGGTCGCTCTTGCACTCGAAGACCGACACGCTGCGTGGCGGAGCCAGGAACTCGCTGGCGCCGGCCGGCATCATGTCCACTTCCAATGCTTCGTCGGTGGAGAGCACCAGCTTCCAGTGCACCGGTTCATCGGACGAGGGTAGGGTGAAGGTCACCCCTTCGTGGTAGGCATTGATGACGATCAGCAAGGTGTCGTCGTTAGCCAGTTCCTTGACGCCTGAGGTCTGCGCCTTGCCTTCCAGCAGCAAACCCACCGAGCGTGCACCGGCATCGGTCCAATGCGCGTCGTCCATCTCGGTGCCGCCGGGATTGAGCCAGGTCAGATCGCGCAGGCCGGCCTCTTCGTTGTACTGGCCGTTGAGAAAGCGTCCGCGCGACAGGATCGGGTAGCGCTTGCGCAAACCGGTGAGCGCCTTGACGAATTCGGTCAAACGGCCATCGGTCGGGTCGTTTTCCCAATCCAGCCAGGTGATCTCGTTGTCCTGGCAATAGGTATTGTTATTGCCGCCTTGCGACTGTGCGCGCTCGTCGCCGCTCAGCAGCATCGGCGTGCCTTGCGAGAGCAGCAAGGTGGCGAGCAGGTTTTTCATCTGCCGCTCGCGAATCTGCAGGATCTCCGCGTTGTCGGTATCGCCTTCTTCGCCGTAGTTGCACGAGCCATCGTTGGACGAACCGTCGCGATTGTCCTCGCCGTTGGCGATGTTGTGCTTTTCGTTGTAGCTCACCAGATCGCGCAGGGTGAAACCATCATGCGCGGTGATGAAGTTGACCGACGCCCATGGACGGCGACCGCGCCGATCGAACAGATCTGCCGAGCCGGTAAAGCGGGTGGCAAACTCGGCGAGCTTGCCGTCTTCGCCCTTCCAGAACTCGCGCGCATTGTCGCGGAACTTGTCGTTCCACTCCGACCAACCCGGCGGGAAATGACCCACCTGATAGCCACCGGGGCCGCAATCCCACGGCTCGGCAATCAACTTCACTTCCGTGAGCAGCGGGTCCTGGTTGCAGGCATCCAGGAAGCCGCCACGCTGATCGAAACCGCTCGGCTCGCGCCCCAGGATGGTGGCCAGGTCGAAGCGGAATCCGTCCACATGCATCTCGCCGGCCCAATAGCGCAGCGAGTCGTTGACCATCTGGATCACTCGCGAATTGCTTAGATTCAGCGTGTTACCGGTGCCGGTGTCGTTGATGTAATAACGCTTGTCTTCGGCAAGGCGATAATAACTGGCGTTGTCGATGCCCTTGAACGACAGCGTCGGGCCCAGCTCGCTACCTTCGGCGGTGTGGTTGTAGACCACGTCCAGAATCACTTCCAGACCCTGCTTGTGCATGGCCTTGACCATGTCGCGGAATTCATCGCGATGCCCGCTGGCCAGATAGCGCGATTTCAATGCGAAGAAGCCGATGGTGTTGTAGCCCCAGTAATTGCGCAGGTCCTTGTCCAGCAGATGCTGGTCGTCCAGATACGCATGCACCGGCAACAACTCGACGGCAGTGACGCCAAGGTCCTTGATGTATTGCAGCACCTGCGGCTGCGCTAGTCCGGCAAACGTACCGCGCACCGCCTCCGGCACCTGCGGGTTGCGCATGGTGTAACCGCGCACGTGGGTTTCGTAGATCACCGTTTCGTTCCACGGCCTGAGCAGGCGTGCGTCGTCTTCCCAGTCGTAGGTGTCTTCGACCACCACGCACTTGGGCATGAAGGGCGCACTGTCGCGCTCGTCGAAGCTCAGGTCGCCATCCGGGTGACCCACGGTGTAGCCGTAGAGTTCGTCCGCCCAGACCAGATCGCCATCCAGCTCGCGCGCATAGGGATCCATCAGCAACTTGTTGTGGTTGAAGCGATGCCCCTCGGTCGGCGCGTACGGGCCATGCACGCGGTAGCCGTAGCGCTGGCCCGGTTTGACGTCGGGCAGATAGCCGTGCCAGATCTCGTTGGTGTATTCGGGCAGATCGACCCGCGTCTCGGTGCCTTGTTCGTCGAACAGACACAGCTCCACGCGCGTGGCATGCGCAGAAAACAGCGCAAAATTGGTGCCTGTTCCATCGAAGAGCGTGCCACGCGGGAACGGGCGCCCCTGGCGGATGCGGGAGGGGTTGGCATAGGCCGCGCTTGCTGGACGTCGCATTGAGAGTCTCGGGTGCGCCGGCATGCCGGCATTAGGGGACTCAAGCATTGCGGTTTTGCCTGTGCAAAACGCGTCACGGCCACAGCGGGGCGGCGTGAGGGCAGCATGCGGCAGCCGCTGCGCTCGCCTTATTCACTGCGCAGCGCGGCTGGACGTGGGCGTGCCCACGCAACGCTGTGCCGACTGGGTCGAGCAGCACTGGCGTCGGTGCTGGTTGGCGCATTCGGCACAGACATAGGCACAGATAAGGTGCATGCGCGCAGCATCTAGGGAACCTCTGAACAACGCACCACAGATACGCGACACTACCCGCCTGATGTTGAGGAGTGATCCATGCAACTGACGTTCGGTGACGCTGAGGGCCTGGGCAAGCGCAAGCAGACCCGGCGCGAGATCTTTCTGGCCGAGATGGAGCAGGTGGTTCCGTGGCAGCAACTGCTCGGTCTGATCGCGCCGCACTATCCGGTATCGGGCCGGCCAGGTCGGCAGCCGTACGCACTGGCGACGATGTTGCGGATTCATCTGCTGCAGCAGTGGTATGCGCTGAGCGATCCGGCGATGGAAGAAGCACTGCACGAGATCCCGACCTTGCGGCGGTTTGCCCAGCTCGGTGGCTTGGACAACGTTCCGGACGAGACCACGATTCTCAACTTTCGGCGCCTGCTGGAGACCCATGGCCTTGCCGCGCGGATGCTGGAAGCGGTCAACGCGCATCTGGCGCGCAAGGGCCAGAGCCTGCGGTCGGGCACGATCGTCGATGCGACGCTGATCGCGGCGCCCAGTTCGACCAAGAATGCCGACAACGCGCGCGACCCTGAGATGCATCAGACCAAGAAGGGCAATCAGTGGTATTTCGGGATGAAGGCGCACATCGGCGTGGATGAATTTTCCGGGTTGGTGCACCACGTCCATTGCACAGCCGCCAACGTCGCCGATGTCACGGTGATGCACACGTTGCTGCATGGCAAAGAAGACAGCGTGTTCGGCGATAGCGGCTACACCGGTGCGGACAAACGCGAAGAACTGCAGGCCTGCAAGGCTGCATTCTTCATCGCCGCCAGGCCCTCGACGATGCAAGCCCTCGGCAACAAACGCGAGCGTGCTCGGGAAAGACGTTGGGAACACTTCAAGGCCAGTGTGCGCGCGAAGGTGGAGCATCCATTCCGGGTGATCAAGCGCCAGTTCGGCTACACCAAGGTCCGCTATCGCGGCCTGGCCAAGAACACCGCGCAGGTGCTGACCTTGTTTGCGCTATCGAACCTGTGGATGAAGCGAAAGCAGTTACTGCCGACGATGGGGAACGTGCGCCTGTAACCCGGGCAACACCCTGCAAACGCGCCGGAAACGGCAAAAAAATCGAGGATCTGAGCGCCGTCAGCCTGGTCGATGTGGTTAGGCTCATCCTCCGATGCCGTTGATCAGACCATCCCTAGCGCAACGCATGTGCGCATTGCTTGAGCGCCGCGCGGCCGCCCTGCTAGCATCCAGGCCACTGAGGTTGCGCAACACCCGCGTCGCTTCAATAGCGTTGCCGAGCAGCTTTCGCCTTTCCCTCCTCGGGGCCGTCGCACACCAGTTGGATCGAAGCGTGCAGGGCAGGGTTACAGCCCGCACGCGCGATCGACCGGCAGACGTACGGACTTGGGTCACTTCGTCACTAGACTCCGACCATGTCCAGGCCGCGCCGCGCACCCTCCGCGATGAAAATCGCCATCCTTTCCCGCAACAGCAAACTGTATTCGACCCGCCGTCTCATCGAGGCCGGGCGCAAGCGTGGGCACACGGTGCGCATCCTCGACCCGCTGCGCTGCTACATGCGTATCGCCGCCGATGGTTTCAGCCTGCACTACAAGGGCAAGCCGATCACCGGATTCGACGCAGTGATCCCGCGCATCGGCGCCTCGGTCACGCGCTATGCCACTGCGGTGTTGCGCCAGCTCGAATTCATGGGCAGCTACACGCCCAATCCCTCCGACGCCATCCTGCGCTCGCGCGACAAGTTGCGCGCGCATCAGCTGCTGGCCGCCCAGGGCATCGATATGCCGGTGACGGTGTTCGGCGACAACCCGGACGACACCCAGGACCTGCTCTCCATGCTCGGCCCGCCGCCGCATGTGGTGAAGTTGAACGAGGGCACCCAGGGCGCCGGGGTGATCCTTACCGAGAAGGCCAGCGCCTCGCGCGGCGTAGTCGAAGCCTTGCGTGGGCTGTATGCCAACTTCATCGTGCAGGAATTCATCGGCGAGGCCGAGGGCGCCGACCTGCGCTGCTTCGTGGTCGGCGACCGGGTGGTCGCCTCCATGCGTCGCCAGGCCGCCGAAGGCGACTTCCGCTCCAACCTGCACCTGGGCGGCACCGCCGCCGTGGCCGAAGCCACCCCGCAGGAGCAGGAGGTGGCGGTGTGCTCGGCGCGCGCGCTGGGCTTGGCGGTGGCCGGGGTGGATCTGATCCGCTCCAACCGCGGCCCGCTGGTGCTGGAGGTCAATTCCACCCCTGGCCTGGAAGGCGTGGAAGGCGTCTGTGGCGTGGATGTGGCCGCCGCAATCATCGAGCACCTGGAGCAGACGGCCCGTTGATCGGTGATTTAACATTTTTATCAAAAAAATAACGAAACCCTAATCCTTGCCCCGCTAGCCTCTCCCGACCGTAGCTCCGCTCTCGGCAGTGACGGTGATCGGGATGCATTTTTGGCCCGGGTGCTTAGCGGCACCTGGGCCTTTTTGTGATGGCTTGCCGGGATTGGGGTTCACGTCTACATTTCCTTACTCAATCAGCGACGGAACGACCAGCAACGCTGAGCATCACGCAGTACGTTCGGCGGCCGAATGGCGCCAACTGCTGAAACAACCAAGACGACAGCGCGGCTGCAACGGCACCTTGCCACACGCAGCCGGGTACACGACCCAACAATGAGGTTCCAGTGCGCATTCTAGTAATTGAAGACAACAGCGACATCGCCGCCAATCTTGGCGACTATCTGGAAGACCGCGGCCACACGGTGGATTTCGCCGCTGACGGCGTCACCGGCCTGCATCTGGCCGTGGTGCACGAGTTCGACGCCATCGTGCTCGACCTCAACCTGCCCGGCATGGATGGCATCGAGGTGTGTCGCAAGCTGCGCAACGAAGCGCGCAAGCAGACGCCGGTGCTGATGCTCACCGCGCGCGATTCGCTGGACAACAAATTGGCCGGCTTCGATTCCGGCGCCGACGACTATCTGATCAAGCCGTTCGCGCTGCAGGAAGTGGAAGTGCGGCTCAACGCGTTGTCGCGCCGTGGCAAGGGCGTGCACACCCGCGTGCTGGAAACCGGTGATCTGGAATACAACCTGGACACGCTGGAAGTGCGTCGCCGCGGCAAGCTGCTGCAGCTCAACCCCACTGCGCTGAAGATCCTGCAGTCGCTTATGGAGGCTTCGCCGGCTGTGGTCACGCGGCAGGAGCTGGAAACCCGCGTTTGGGGCGAAGAACTGCCCGATTCGGATTCGCTGCGTGTGCATATCCATGGCCTGCGCGCGGTGGTTGACAAGCCGTTCGACGTGCCGATGATCCAGACCCGTCACGGCATCGGTTACCGCATCGCCTCGCCCGATGCCTGAAAGCAATAACGGCGCGCGGCCCGCCCGCAGGCGTGGCCGCTACCGGCGGCGCCTGCGCAGCCGCATCATCCTGTCGTTCGTGCTGTTGGGCTTTTGCCTGACCACACTGTTCGCCTTCGCCACCAACTGGGCGCGTTCGCGCGTGGAAAACCAGTTGGTCGAAGACGTGATGAACCGCAATATCGATGCCTTCGCGCAGCGGTTCTATTCCGACCCGTTGCGTAACCCCGATCTGCCGGTACAGCAGATGCGTGGGCGGGTGGTCAAAAGCGACAAATTCGAAGCGCTGCGCCTGGAGCAGCCCGAGTGGTACCAGCTGCCCGACGGCATCCACACCATCTCCGGGGTGGACGAGGGCGGCAACGCGTATTCGTACAAACTGGCCGTACGCAAGACGCCGAGCGAGTGGTTCTTCCTCGCCTACGACATGACCCAGACCCTCAAGGGCGAGATCCAGCTCAAGCGCACGCTGATGCTCTCGGTGCTTGTTTTCAGCGGGTTTTCGTTGGTGATCGGCTGGTGGTCTGCGTCCAAGGTGATGCGCCCGGTGTCCGATCTGGCCGCGCGGCTGCGTGCCTACCGAGGCGGCACCAGCGAGCCCAAGCCGCTGGCCGCGCATTTCCCCGATGACGAAGTGGGTCAGCTTGCAGAAGCCCTGGACGATTACTCGGCCCGCCTCACCGAAGTAGTGCAGCGCGACCGCGAATTCAACGCCGACGTCAGCCACGAACTGCGTACTCCGCTGGCGGTGATTCGCGGCGCCACCGAACTGCTGCTCAGCAAACCCAATCTCGACGAAAAGATGTTGCAACGCCTGCAGCGCATCCAGCGCGCCGAACTGCAGTGCAGCGACCTGATCGGCTCGCTGCTGCTGCTCTCGCGCAACGAACGCGGGCAGGGCAGCAGCAATGTCGCCAAGGTGGCCGAACAACTGATCGACGCGCACCGCGCCCAACTCGGCGGCAAACCGCTGGAACTGCTGCTGGAAGGCGAACGCGACCTGGTCATCGATGCGCCCGAATCCGCCTTGTCGGTGGCGCTAGGCAACCTGATCGGCAACGCGGTCAAGTACACCCAGGACGGCCAGGTGCGTGTGCGCGTGCTAAGCGATGCAGTAGAGGTGATCGACTCCGGCCCCGGCCTGAGCGAAGAGGATGCCGCCAAACTGTTCCAACGCGGCTACCGCGGCACCCACGCCGGCCACTCGCAAGGCGGCGGCATCGGCCTGTCGATCGTCAGCCGGCTGTGCGACTTGTACGGCTGGCGCGTCAGCGTGCGCCCTGGCCAGGAGCGCGGCGTCATCGCAACACTGGCCTTCCATCGCTAACCAACCACCCGCGCTTTTGTAGGAGCGCACTCGTGCGCGAGGGCTTGACACATAAGGCCCTCCCCACGGCAGAGCATCCAGGCACTGCCGCACCCAAAACACAGCTCAGCGCTCTACCACCGTCACCACCAACTCGCCCTCGCGCGCAGTGATGTGCAGCTTACAGCCAACCGCAAACCCCAACTGCTCCAGCCACAGCCCACGCAAGCGCACGCTGGGAATCCGCTGGCTGTGCGGCCGGCCGGGTTCGGCCTCGTAGAACGCATAACCCACCGTACAGCGCGTGGGCGTGCGCGCCTTACGCGGCGGGCGCGGCGGCAGATCGTCCACGCGGCGCTTGGGGCGATGGTCGAAGTCGAGGTTGTCCACATCGAACGTGGGCGAGGGCACCAACCGCACGGGCTGTGCATCGATCGCGCGCTCAGGCGGCTTGGCGGTAGCGGTGCGTTTGGCATCCGGCTTGGACCGCTTTGAGGTTGGAGACCGCGCCCGGCTCATCGCCTCACCTCCGCCAGCCCCATGGGGCGACGCCGCCCACCCATCTGCACTATCGATACACTTGCCATGACAACGCCTCCTTCGAAGAACAGGCACCGTCGCCGGCTGGCGACGGGATGTCGGGAGGTTAGAAACCGCTCATAGCCGGCGGGCGTATTCCTCCCGGAGGAGTGTTGTATTAGCCGCCCTCCCGACGCAGGCATCGCGTCGGCTTGCGCCTGCGAACAGGCACAAAAAACCCACCAGTTTGACGGAGGTGGGTACCGCTATGAGAGGAGTTTCTACGCTCCTTGAGGCAGAGGTTGCTACTGGTTGCTTGCGATGTCAATTGCAGAGAAGTAAATCAGGCGAAAGGTGACTTTCCTGATTCGGCATTCGAATGCATCACGCTGTTAGGGATGGTCTGATCAACGGCATCGGAGGATGAGCCTAACCACATCGACCAGGCTGACGGCGCTCAGATCCTCGATTTTTTTGCCGTTTCCGGCGCGTTTGCAGGGTGTTGCCCGGGTTACAGGCGCACGCTCCCCATCGTCGGCAGTAACTGCTTTCGCTTCATCCACAGGTTCGATAGCGCAAACAAGGTCAGCACCTGCGCGGTGTTCTTGGCCAGGCCGCGATAGCGGACCTTGGTGTAGCCGAACTGGCGCTTGATCACCCGGAATGGATGCTCCACCTTCGCGCGCACGCTGGCCTTGAAGTGTTCCCAACGTCTTTCCCGAGCACGCTCGCGTTTGTTGCCGAGGGCTTGCATCGTCGAGGGCCTGGCGGCGATGAAGAATGCAGCCTTGCAGGCCTGCAGTTCTTCGCGTTTGTCCGCACCGGTGTAGCCGCTATCGCCGAACACGCTGTCTTCTTTGCCATGCAGCAACGTGTGCATCACCGTGACATCGGCGACGTTGGCGGCTGTGCAATGGACGTGGTGCACCAACCCGGAAAATTCATCCACGCCGATGTGCGCCTTCATCCCGAAATACCACTGATTGCCCTTCTTGGTCTGATGCATCTCAGGGTCGCGCGCGTTGTCGGCATTCTTGGTCGAACTGGGCGCCGCGATCAGCGTCGCATCGACGATCGTGCCCGACCGCAGGCTCTGGCCCTTGCGCGCCAGATGCGCGTTGACCGCTTCCAGCATCCGCGCGGCAAGGCCATGGGTCTCCAGCAGGCGCCGAAAGTTGAGAATCGTGGTCTCGTCCGGAACGTTGTCCAAGCCACCGAGCTGGGCAAACCGCCGCAAGGTCGGGATCTCGTGCAGTGCTTCTTCCATCGCCGGATCGCTCAGCGCATACCACTGCTGCAGCAGATGAATCCGCAACATCGTCGCCAGTGCGTACGGCTGCCGACCTGGCCGGCCCGATACCGGATAGTGCGGCGCGATCAGACCGAGCAGTTGCTGCCACGGAACCACCTGCTCCATCTCGGCCAGAAAGATCTCGCGCCGGGTCTGCTTGCGCTTGCCCAGGCCCTCAGCGTCACCGAACGTCAGTTGCATGGATCACTCCTCAACATCAGGCGGGTAGTGTCGCGTATCTGTGGTGCGTTGTTCAGAGGTTCCTTAGTGGCGCATGCCACATGTACTGGCAGGCCTGCTGTGCAGGAATAGTGGATTCCATGCATTGCATCCAAACCATTTTTTACCGATGTGATGGTGGCCGTTCGGCCGTGGCGCATATCGCATACGGGAGTATCAAACGTTAGTTCTCGATTCGATGGGTTTGAAGCGCCGCTCTGTAAGTCGCATCCAGCCGTTGCGCGTGTTGCGCCAACTGGTCCGTATTGCCTTCATTGCGTGCTACATCATCGGCAATGGCCAGCCGTTGTGCGCGAGAGCTTTGTGCTGCAATCATCTGATCGGCAAGGGCTGACGTACTGCCGTCGCGTTGCATCAGGCGGGCGTGTTGAAGCGCAACCGGTACATCGACGACCAGGATGCGGTCGAGCCAGGGATAGGTCGCCCGGGCTCCTGCTTCGGCGAGCAAGGGGATCGCCACGATAGCGTAGGGGTGATTGGCCGCTTTCGCCGCGCGCTGCAACTCGGTGCGAATGGCAGGATGGGTGATCGCTTCGAGCGCTTTCCGCTCGGCTGGGTCCGCGAAGACGATTTTGCGTAAGGCTTGCCGATCCAGCGTGCCATCCGGCAACAAGATGCCTGGACCAAAGCGTTCCGCAATGGTGTCGAGGATGAGACCAGGCGCCACCACCTGCCGCGCAACCACATCGGCATCAATCACCGGCACGCCCAGCTTCTCAAACTCAGCGGCCAGGGCGCTCTTGCCGGACGCGATGCCGCCAGTGAGGCCGACGATGAAGTCGCTCATCGTCGTGCCACCGTCAACGCAGGCCTGCGAAGTGCAGGTAGCCGTCCACCAGATCGTTGCCCCAGAAGAACACCACCCAGCCGGCAATGGCCAAGTAGGGGCCGAACGGGATCGGGGTAGCGCGGTCGCGGCCTTTGGCCACCAGCCAGATCGAGCCGAGGATGGCGCCGACCAGCGAGGAGATCAGGATGATCGGCAGGATACCTTTCAGCCCGCACCAGGCACCGAGCGCGGCCAGCAGCTTGAAGTCCCCGTGGCCCATGCCTTCCTTGCCGGTGAGCTGCTTGAACAGCCACCACACTGTCCATAGCGAGACATAGCCCACCGCCGCGCCCAGCAGGGCGGGCTTGGCCGGCATGTAGAGGTTGTCCATCGAGCCGACCAGGCCCAACCACATCAGCGGCAAGGTCAGCTGGTCCGGCAGCAGCTTGTGGCGCAGGTCGATGCCCGACATCGCCACCAGAAAGCAGCTCAGCACGATCGCGCCAAAGCCCTGCCAGCCGAAGCCGAAGCGCCAAACGCTGGCCACGCACAGGATGGAAGTCAGCAACTCCACCAGCGGATACTGGAGCGAGATCGGCTTGCCGCTGTAGCGCGACTTGCCTCGCAACATCAGCCAGCTGAAGAGCGGAATGTTCTCCCACCACTTGAGCTTGTCGCCGGTGACCGGATCATGCGAGGGCTCCACCACGATCCCCGGCGGCGGCGGCTCGTAGATGTCCGGCAGCTCCAGGATCTCGCGCGCATCGCGCCGCCACTGCCACTCCATGCGCTTGGGCAAGCGCAGGATCACCACGTTCAGGAAGCTGCCGATCAGCAGTCCCAGTCCGGCCGCGGCGGGAAAGCCGAGACCGGGATGCTGGTCGAGAAATGCCATTACGTTTTAACCCACCACAGCGCCGAGTTTGAAGATCGGAAGATACATGCCGATGACCATGCCGCCGACGATGGTACCAATGAACACCATGATCAGTGGTTCAAGCAGGCTGCTGAGCGCGTCCACGGCGTTGTTGACTTCCTCCTCGAAGTAGTCAGCTACCTTGAACAACATCGTGTCCAAAGCGCCTGCTTCTTCGCCAATTGCGGTCATCTGCACCACCATGTGCGGAAACAGATTCACTTGTTTCATCGCCATGTTCACCGGATAGCCGACCGATACGTCGTCGCGCATCCGCAGTACGGCCTCTTCGTAGACCTTGTTGCCGGTGGCACCTGCAACGATCCCAAGTGCCTCGACGAGAGGTACGCCTGCCTTGAACGTTACGGCAGTAGTGCGTGCAAAACGTGCAATTGCGCTGTTGTGCATGATCTGCCCAATCACGGGGACCTTGAGGATCAACCGGTCAAGTGCATGCTGCATCCGTGGAGAACGTTTGTAGGCAAAGATGAAGCCAACGATAGATCCAACTGTCACCATCAGCATCAACCACCAATAGCTGACCATAAAGCGCGAGGCATTGACGAGCAGCTGAGTGAATGCCGGTAGTTCAGCGCCGAAATTCTTGAATACCTCTTCGAACTGAGGTACCACGAAGATAAGCAAAATCGCACTTACAACGATTGCCACGGCAACCACCATGGCAGGGTAGAACATTGCCTTTTTGATCTTGCCCTTGAGGGCTTCAATGTTCTCTTTGTACGTTGCGACCGTATCTAGGACAGTCTCCAGTACGCCGGCACCTTCGCCCGCGCGGACAAGATTGCGGTAGAGCTCGTCAAACTGGACGGGATGTTTGCTGATGGACTCGTAGAGCGAGGATCCCCCCTCAATGTCAGTCCTGACCTGGCCGACCATCTTCTTCATGCGTGGGTTCTTGTGTCCCTCGCCGATGATCTCCAGAGAACTGACGATGGGCACGCCTGACTTCATCATCGTCGCCATCTGACGGCTGAAGAACGCAATGTCTTTGGCGGTAATTTTCTTGCCCGCCGCTCCGAACAGGGGCTTCGGCTTTTGCTTCACCATGCTGGGCACGATGCCCTGACGGCGCAGCTCTGCTCGCAACATATTGGCGTTGCGGGCTGTCTGCTCTCCCTTCATCTTCACGCCACGCTTGTCAGCTCCTTCCCAAACGAAGGTCTGCAGCAGGCTGGTGTTCCGGTCGACCGGTTGCTTCTTGATGGCGCTACGCGCGACTGACATGTTGAGCTCCCCTCCAGCCATCCCCAGGCCGGACTTTGCGTTGATGTTAGCGTGTTTGGCTGATGAGGACATCCTGTGATTTGCTGGACGCTCATTGACCTATGGGCGCGCGCTTAGTGGTCGAAATGTGACCTGCCGCGTCACATGGTCTGCTCCGTCGCAGTTGCAAAAAAGTGTGCTTCCATCTGCGGAAATGCCTGGCATCATCTGTTCCGGGGAACGAAACGAGCTGGTCATCGATGGTTGGCATACAACCTGCATGTATCAATTCGCACAACACGCCCTGGCTGGACGCGCGGAGTGCCCAGGCCGGAGATTTCGGCAATTCCATAAACCTCTAGGGGATGTACTCATGAAGAAGCAACAAGGTTTTACCCTGATCGAATTGATGATTGTGGTTGCGATCATCGCAATTCTGGCTGCCATCGCACTGCCGGCTTATCAGGATTACCTGGTCAAGGCGCGCGTTTCGGAAGTGATGCTGGCCGCGTCTTCGGCACGCACGGCAGTTTCGGAAGCTGCTGCTGCCGATACCAGTGCTACTAATATGCCCGCCACCTTTACTGTCGAGACACAGGCATCCAAGTATGTGGCGAGTGTCGCCTATGTGGGTGGCGCCACGGGTGTCATCACTGCAACCGCCAAGGATTTGGGTGGCAGTACTCCTACTGGAACAATTACACTAACTGGTACTAAGGCAGCCAACGGTCAGGTCTCCTGGGTGTGTGCTGGTACCATCGATGTGAAGTATCGTCCTGCTACCTGTCGCGGTACCTAACAATTCGGCTCTGTGACATTGTTGCCTAGTTGAGATAAGGGGAGAGTCTTGCGGCTCTCCCCTTGCTTGTATGGGTTGTAATGATTTTTTATTGCTATTTGAGCTGAAATTCCATCTATTTTCTGCCGGTATTTGATTCGTTAGTGATTATTCGAAGCATCCGTATTTGAGGTTCTTCCGGGGATTTTCTGATTAGAAATGATTCGAAAAAGTATTAATACTGTTGTGAGTGAATTTAGAGAGGCGTGAGTGATGAATGCTTTTAGCTCAGTCAACCTTGTTGGCATAACCGGTATTGCTCGTCGCTTGGTGCAGGATGGGGCTTTAGAAGAGACGGTTGCTCGGTCCGCCATGGAGCAGGCAACTCTCGCCAAAATCCCGTTGCCTCAATGGTTTGCTGAGAAGAAGCTGGTTAGCAGTGCGCAGCTTGCCGCAGCAAATGCCGTTGAATTTGGCATGCCGTTGTTGGATATGTCGTCTTTCGATGCTAGCCAGAATGCGATCAAGCTGGTCAGTGAGGAGTTGCTTCAGAAATACCAGGTGCTGCCGTTGTTCAAGCGCGGCAATCGGTTGTTCGTGGGGGTGAGCAACCCGACCCAGACGCGTGCGCTGGACGACATCAAGTTCCACACCAATCTGGTTGTCGAGCCGATTTTGGTCGATGAAGATCAGATTCGTCGCACATTGGAGCAATGGCAGGCGAATAGCGCTTCGTTTGGCTCGTCAATGGGTGACGATGACGAAGAGATGGGGGACCTGGACGTCTCGGCCGGGGACGAGGACATGGGCGCCGGCGGGGATTCCGGGGTCGATGCCAAGGGCGATGACACGCCGGTGGTGAAGTTCGTCAACAAGGTGCTGGTGGATGCGATCCGGCGGGGAGCCTCCGACATCCATTTCGAGCCGTATGAAGACGACTACCGGGTGCGCTTGCGGATCGACGGCTTGCTGAAGAACGTAGCCAAGGCGCCGGTAAAGCTGAGCCAGCGCATTGCGGCGCGCCTGAAGGTGATGTCGCAGCTGGACATCGCCGAGAAGCGGGTGCCGCAGGATGGGCGTATCAAGCTCAACCTGTCCAAGACCAAGCAGATCGACTTCCGTGTCAGCACCTTGCCGACCTTGTTTGGCGAGAAGGTGGTGCTGCGTATTCTGGACGCCAGTGCGGCCAAGTTGGGAATCGAGAAGCTGGGCTACGAGGCGGATCAGCAGAAGTTGTTCCTGGATGCGATCCACAAGCCGTACGGCATGGTGCTGGTGACCGGGCCGACCGGTTCGGGCAAGACGGTGTCGTTGTATACGGCGCTGGGCATCTTGAACGACGAGACGCGCAACATCTCCACGGCCGAGGATCCGGTCGAAATCCGCTTGCCGGGCGTCAATCAGGTGCAGCAAAACGTCAAGCGCGGCATGACGTTTGCTGCGGCGCTGCGCTCGTTCCTGCGCCAGGATCCGGACATCATCATGGTCGGCGAAATCCGCGACCTGGAGACGGCCGAGATTGCGATCAAGGCGGCACAGACCGGTCACATGGTGTTGTCGACGCTGCATACCAACGATGCGCCGCAGACCATCGCGCGTCTGATGAACATGGGCATTGCGCCGTACAACATCACTTCGTCGGTGACCTTGGTTATTGCGCAGCGTCTGGCGCGGCGGTTGTGCAATAACTGCAAGCGCAAGGCACCGCTGCCGGAGCACGCGCTGTTGGCCGAAGGGTTCACCGCTGAGCAGATCGCTGCCGGAATCGAACTGTACGAGGCGGTCGGCTGCGACGAGTGCACCGAAGGTTATAAGGGCCGTACCGGTATCTACCAGGTGATGCCGATGACCGACGAGATCGGCGCGATCGTGCTGGAAGGCGGTAACGCGATGCAGATCGCCGAGGCGGCGCAGAGAATCGGCATCCGCGATTTACGGCAGTCGGCGCTGGTGAAGGCGGCACATGGGGTGACGAGCTTGGCTGAGATCAATCGGGTGACCAAGGACTGAGTGGAGCGTCAGTCGTAATCCTGATCGACTGACGGTTCTTCGATCTGCGTGATGCAACTATCGAACACTTTTTCCAGCGGTGCGTAATCGCATGACACTGCAGCGATGCAGGCTGCAACCCAGGTGCCTGCGCTCACATGCTTCCACGAGACCGCCAGTCCATTGAGCAGCAACCAATGCTCAAAGAATAGGCGCTGAGTCCGACCGTTTCCCTCACGGAAGGGGTGAATCATGTTCAGTTCGCCATAGAGCTCTGCGACCAACTGTATCTGCGCGGAGCGAGGCAGGGTGGTCGGATCGGTAGCGTCCAGCTGGCTCAGAACGCGATTCGCTTCGGCTTCTATGCGACTGCTGATGCAAAATCGCGTGGCGCCCTTGGCGATATCCACGGTTCTGAGCATGCCTGCCCAATCGTAGACTTCATCGAACAGTTGCCGATGTAGGCTGCAAAGATAAGCAAGATCGAATGGCGGTGCGCCTATTTCGATGGATTGCACTGCGGTTGCTGCGAAGGCGGCTTCGGCTGCCTCCAACATATCCGGGTCGACGATGTTCAGTTTATTGCGGAGAACGCCTGTGTCGGGATAACAGGCGGGGTCAGCGACGACCGCATACTTGCCTTTCATCCTGGGCGGGAAAGGGCCAAGTACTTCTTGCGCAATGCATCTTTGCTGGGTAAGGGGTTCTGATTGTTTGCGGCCGTGTCAGGGGTTTTGATGCCTTCCAGGCGTTGGCTGGCGGCAAAGTTGTCCCTGCGAGTGGCGCGATAATGCTCGACAACGGTCTCTAGTCTAGGCTTCTTCATGTCGACTTCCCGGACACGTGGCTATCGCAATTATACCCGGATGGGCGAGGGTGAGATTTGGTGTAAACCACCCTCACTCCATCCCCAACTTCTTGAGCTTGTAGCGCAGCGCCCGAAACGTGATGCCTAGCTGCGCGGCGGTTCTGGTCTTGTTCCAGCGGTTTTCTTCCAGCGCTTTCTGGATCGCGGCGCGCTCGAGTTGCTCGATGTAAGAGGGCAGGGCGGCCGAGGCGGGGTCGATGTCGACCACGGCTTCGCGCGGTTCGATGGCGGCGCTGCCGGGGCTGGCGGCGAGGCGGTGGCCGCCGTGGGCGGGCAGGCGCAGATCGCTGGCGCTGATCTGGTCGTCTTCGGCCAGGGCCAGGGCGCGTTCGAGGATGTTTTCCAGTTCGCGTACGTTGCCGGGAAAACCGTATGTGTCCAGCGCGTCGAGTGCGGATTGGGTCAGCAGCGGAATCGGGCGGCCGTGGCTGCGTGCCAGGCGCGCGATAATGGCGGCGGCCAGTTGCGGCAGGTCGCCGCTGCGTTCGCGCAGGGGCGGGACGCGCAGTTCGATCACGTTGATGCGGTAGTACAAGTCGTGGCGGAAACGGCCGTCGGAGACCAGGTCACCGAGGTCCTTGTGGGTGGCCGAGAGAATGCGCACGTCCACCAGCGATTCGGTAGAGGCGCCGACCGGGCGCACCGATTTCTCCTGGATGGCGCGCAGTAGTTTGACCTGCATCTGCAGCGGCAATTCGGCCACTTCGTCCAGAAACAGCGTGCCGCCATGCGCGGCCTGGAACAGGCCAGGCTTGTCGGCATGCGCGCCGGTGAAGCTGCCTTTCTTGTGGCCGAAGAATTCGCTCTCCATCAATTCGGCGGGAATGGCGCCGCAGTTCACCGGCACGAACGGGCCGGCTGCGCGTGCGCCTTGTTCGTGGATGGTGCGTGCGACCAGCTCCTTGCCCACGCCCGATTCGCCGACGATGTAAACCGGCGCCTGGCTGCGCGCGACCTTGCCGATGGTGGCGCGCAGGCTTTCCATCGCGCTGGAGTCGCCGAGTAGGCGGCTGGCCTGTTCCGGCGGTGGCGGGGCGGGGCGGTCGCGGTTGTTCAATTCCAGCGCGTGCTTGACCAGGCCGCGCAGCACGCTGATGTCCACCGGCTTGCTGACGAAGTCGAACGCGCCGGCCTTCAAGGCTTCCACCGCCAGGTCCATGCTGCCGAACGCGGTAATCATCGCCACCGGGGTCTGCGGATACTGCTTGGAGATTTCGGTGACCAGTTCGATGCCGTTGCCATCGGGCAGGCGCATGTCGGTCAGGCACAGGTCGTAGGGGTTGTTGGCCAGCAGCTCGCGCGCTTCGGCCAGGTTGGCGGCGGTGCTGATGCGCAGGCCCATCCGGCCCAGGGTGAGAACAAGCAACTCGCGGATATCACGCTCGTCATCGACAACCAGGGCACTTTTGGGTTCGCTCATGGTGCGCACGATAGCCCAGCGCGATGACGGACGACAATTGTCGTCGGGGTTTGGGCCCACGTAGAGCCACCACACACGTACGTCCATCAATGCGTCGCGCTGTCACCTTGGATCCGAGTTTCAGACATGCAGGGCAGCAATCACTCACTTCCCAAGCAGGCTATTGGGCCCCTGCAACAGGATCCGGAAACACGCGCCGCCGCCGGGCACAGAGACGTAATCCAGTTGCGCCTGGTTGGCGCGGCACAGCTCCTGGGCGATGTACAGGCCCAGCCCGGTGCCGTGCTCGGAGGTGGTGTAGAACGGGCGGAACAGTTGTGCGGCCACCGTCTCCGGAATGCCGGGCCCGCGGTCGATGACATCGATCACCGCCATGCGCTCCAGGCGCTCCACGCGCAGCTTGACCCGCGCCGGTTCGTCCATGACCCGGCCGTACTTGAGTGCGTTGTGGACCAGGGCGGTCAGGATCTGGTGGAGGTGCTTTGGGTCGACCAGCGCATGCACCGAGGCGCCCTGGATGCTGGCTTCCAGAATGTCGGTTTCCATCGACAGGGTCTGCCGGTACTCGACCACGAAGCGGCGCACGAATGCGGCTAGGTCCAGGTTGTCCGGGTTGGCGCGCTCGCGCCGGGCCAGCGCGAGCACGCTTTCGACGATGCCGTTGGTGCGTTGGCATTGCTGGTGGATGATCTGCAGCAGGCGGCGGTCGGCATCGCCGATATCCGGGGACTCTTCCAGCAACTGCGAGGCGTAGCTGATTGCAGCGAGCGGGTTGCGGATTTCGTGCGCCAGGCTGGCCGAGAAGCGTCCCATTGCCGACAGGGTGAGCGATTCGGCGCGCCGCGACACCACCGTGGCGTCGTCCAGAAAGATCAGTACCAGGTCGCTGTCGGCGAGCAGGCGCACGAAGCGCGGCTGCACTTCCGGGCGGTCGGCGCCCAGTTGCAGTGGGGCCTCTTCCTCGCGCCAGCCGCTGCGCCAGCGTTGCAGGCGGCGCGCCAGTTCCGGGGTGAGTGCGGCCAGCGACAGGTCGGCCGGGGCGTTGCGCTGGTCGCCATCGCCCAGCAGCGCCAGTGCCGCTTCGTTGGCCAGGGTGATGTGGTTGTGCGTATCGACCACCAGCACGCCGGTGCGCATGCGGCGGATGATCAGTTCGTTGATTTCGTAGAGATTGGCCACCTGCGCGCCGCGTTCTTCCGCCAGCACCTGGTTGCGGCGCGCGCGCGAGCCGATCTGTTCGCAGATGAAGGCCACCGCGACGTAGCTGGTGGCGAACATGGCCAGTTCGGCCACCGGGCGGGCGGCGCCGCCGCCTTCGAGCAGGGTCCACAGGTATTCCAGCACGATGGCGCCGCTGGCGAGCACCGCGATGCTCATGCCGTAGCGCAGGCGCAGCAGCAGCGAGGCAGCGGCGACATTGAACAGCAACATCATCGCGATGCCGGCACTGGCGCCGGGCAGCGCGTGCGTGGCCAGGGTAGCGGCAAGGATGTCGGCCAGCACCGAGCAGAACACGGTGGTGGTCAGCCTGCGCTCGCTGCGGCCCCAGAACAGCAGCGGCACGGCGATGCAGAGGTACCCGATCGCCACACCGGCGGCCAGACGCGGGTAGCGCGGCTCGGGGATGGCATCGGACAAGGGGCTGAACACCAGTGCGGCGATCAGGCCCGCCACCAGCACCCGGTACAGCGAAAAAAAGTACAGCTCGCGCTGCGGCGCTGACTGGAACCGGTCGATAAGCGATGCGCTGGATGGCAAACCGATTCCCCCGCTGGAACGAGCCGCGAGTATAGGCAGGTGCGCGGTTTGCGCAGCACGTGTGCACACTGCGGCGCCGCGTGCAAGCGCTGCAATCGGGCCGGCACGATCGCCGAATTTTGCGCCGCACGGCGCGGTCAGCCACAATAGGCGGCCCGTTCGCGTCTCTTGACGTGCCGCCCTGGCGGTCTGCGTTGCACGCAGCGGTCGTTTCCTTTTCCCACGGTGACGCATGAATTTCCACGAATACCAGTCAAAACAGCTGCTTGCCGAGTACGGCATTCCCGTCCCGGCCGGTAAGGTCGCGGCTACTCCGGACGAAGCGGTCGAAGCCGCCAATTCCCTGGGCAAGGGCCCCTGGATGGTGAAAGCGCAGATCCATGCGGGCGGCCGCGGCAAGGCTGGCGGCGTCAAGTTCTGCAAGACCACCGACGATGTGAAGGCCGCAGCCGCCAAGATGCTCGGCACCAAGATGTCCACCTATCAGACCGCCGGTGTTGAGCTGCCGATCAACCTGGTGCTGGTGACCACCGCCGGTGAGATCGTCAAGGAGCTGTACCTGTCGGTGCTGGTCGACCGCGGCACCAAGACCATCACCTACATCGCTTCTTCGGAAGGCGGCGTGGAAATCGAGCAGGTCGCTGCCGAAACCCCGGAACTGATCCACGCGCTCAACGTCGATTTCGTCGAAGGCGTGCAGGGTTACCACGGCCGCGATTTCGGCTTCAAGCTCGGCTTGACCGCCAAGCAGGCCGGCCAGTTCGCCAGCATCATGGTGAACCTGTACAAGTTGTTCAACGAAAAGGATCTGGCGCTGGTTGAAATCAACCCGCTGGCGATCCTGGACGACGGCAACCTGTATGCGCTGGACGGCAAGTTCGACAGCGACGACAACGCCGCGTTCCGTCAGAAGCAGCTGGTCGCCATGCGCGACAAGACGCAGGAAGACGAGACCGAAGTGACCGCGTCCGAGCTGGACATCAACTACGTCACCATGGACGGCAACATCGGTTGCATGGTCAACGGCGCAGGCCTGGCCATGGCCACCATGGACGTGATCAAGCTCAACGGCGGCGAGCCGGCGAACTTCCTGGACGTGGGCGGCGGTGCCAACAAGCAGCGCGTCATCGAAGCGTTCAAGCTGATCCTGTCCTCGGACAAGGTCGAAGGCATCTTCGTCAACATCTTCGGCGGCATCGTTCGCTGCGACATGATTGCCGAGGGCATCATCGCTGCGGTCAAGGAAGTGGGCGTCAAGGTTCCGGTCGTGGTGCGCCTGGAAGGCACCAATGTGGAAGAAGGCAAGCAGCTGCTGCGCGACAGCGGCATGGCCATCATCCCGGCCGACAACATCAACGACGGTGCCAAGAAAGTCGTTGAAGCTGTCAAGAACGCCGCCTGATTCACGACACCGAAGGAACTATTCATGTCCGTTTTGATTAACAAGAACACCAAGGTGATCGTGCAGGGCTTCACCGGCCAGCAGGGCACCTTCCACGCCACTCAGATGATCGAGTACGGCACCCAGGTCGTCGGCGGCGTGACGCCGGGCAAGGGTGGCACCACGCATATCGACCTGCCGGTGTTCAACACCGTGGCCGACGCTGTGTCTGCCACCGGCGCTGACGCTTCGGTCATCTACGTGCCGCCGCCGTATGCGGCCGATGCGATCCTGGAAGCGGCTGCGGCCGGCATCAAGGTCATCGTGTGCATCACCGAAGGCATCCCGGTGCTGGACATGCTGCGCGTCAAGAACGTGCTGACCCGTGCCCATCCGGACACCGTGCTGATCGGGCCGAACTGCCCCGGCGTGATCACCCCGGGTGAGTGCAAGATCGGCATCATGCCGGGCCACATCCACAAGCCGGGCAAGATCGGCATCGTGTCGCGTTCGGGCACCCTGACCTATGAAGCGGTCAAGCAGACCACCGAAGTGGGCCTGGGCCAGAGCACTTGCATCGGGATCGGCGGCGACCCGATCAACGGCCTGAACTTCGTCGACTGCCTCAAGCTGTTCAACGAAGACCCGCAGACCGAAGGCATCATCATGGTCGGCGAGATCGGCGGCGACGCCGAGGAAGCCGGTGCCGAGTACATCAAGCAGTTCGTGAAGAAGCCGGTCGTCGGCTTCATCGCCGGTGCCTCGGCTCCGGCCGGCAAGCGCATGGGCCATGCCGGTGCGATCGCATCGGGCGGCAAGGGCACGGCCGAAGGCAAGTTTGCCGCGATGGAAGCTGCTGGCGTCAAGACCGTCCGTTCGCCGGGTGATCTGGGTGCGGCGATCGCTGCGCTGGTGAAGTAAGAAACACGCATCGCGCGCAAGCGTGTGAGTGTGAGAGAGGCCACCTTCGGGTGGCCTTTTTTATGGGCGATATCCGTTGTGGCGATATCCGTCGGCCAGTTGCCTCGTTGTGCCAGCGTCTTGGTCGTGCGTCGTCGCCTGTAGCGGTTTACCGGCTAGTTTGGTTTGCAGTGTTCGATTTAGGGCTCGTACTGTTGCCCGGTCTGTTCAAGCAACACATCCACGAACGCACGCACTTTTGCCGGTCGAAAGCGCGTTGCCGGGAACACCGCGTGGATACCACCGGACGGCAACTGCCACTGCGGCAGCACATGCAGTAAACGACCTGCGGCCAGATCGTCGGCGACCACATAATCCGGCAGTACCGAGATTCCCGCGCCCTGGCAGACCGCTTCGCGTACGGCGAGGGTGGCGTCGAGAAAGATGCCGGGCTGCACGTCCACACTCTGCGGCGCGTGCGTGGCATGCGCGAAGTGCCAGCGCTGATGATCGCGCAAGGCGGTGTTCGCCACGAAGGGCAGGGTGGCGATGTCCTGCGGCGATGCGATTCGGGCCAGCTGCGCGGCCATCGTGGAAGGCGCGACCAGCAACTGCCGAAACGCGCCGATCTTGCGTGCCTGCAGGCTGCTTTCGGCCAGCCAGCCAACGCGGATCGCAAGCTCGATGTTGGCCGTCATCAGGTCCAGGGTCTGGTCGCTGAGGATTGCATCGACCTTGCAGGCCGGATAGCGCCGGGTGAAGGCCGCGATGGCCGGCACCACCACGCGTACGCCGTAGTCCAGCGGTGCGGTGAGCCTGAGCAGGCCTGATGGTTCGGCGGCGGTGTCGGTCAGTGCATCGAAGGCATCGTCGGTATCGCGCAGGATCGCCGCGCAGCGCTGATAGAACGCCTGCCCGAGTTCGGTGGTGCGCACCTTGCGGGTCGTGCGCACCAACAGCGAGGTGCGGCATTCGCGTTCCAGGCGGGCGACCTGCTGGCTGACCACCGCCTTGGTGATGCCCAGGCGCTCGGCCGCTGCCGTAAACGAGCCGGTTTCTACCACAGCGACGAAATACGCCAGTCGGCGCAGATGACCCAGGCCACCGGGGCCGGACTCGGTTCGATTGTGTGTTGTTGGCATACGGTATGTTTATTGTGGATGGATTTAAGAGTCAACGGAAGCGGCCTAGGATGCGTCCATCGCCACTGGATTTCGCCGCCATGTCCACCACTGTTCACTACCTCTATGACCCGCTGTGCGGCTGGTGCTACGGCGCGACGACCGTGGTCTCGGCGTTGCAGGCGCGGGCCGATGTCACTCTGGAATTGCTGCCCGCCGGCCTGTTTCTGGGCGCTGGCGCCAGGGCAATGGACGACACCTTCGCCGGCTACGCCTGGTCCAACGATCAGCGCATTGCGCAGCTGACCGGCCAGGTTTTCAGCGAGCAGTATCGTCAGCGCGTGCTCGGCGATCGTCAGCAGCGCTTCGACAGCGGCCTGGCGACGCTGGCGCTGACGGCGGTGGCGCGCATCGACCCCTCGCGGGAGTTGCAGGTGCTGGGGGCGATTCAAAAAGCGCGTTATGTGGAGGGCGGTGATGTGACTGCATTGGGCACGCTGGCTGGCCTGCTGGAATCGCTGGGTCTGGAGCAGGCCGCGGAGCAGATCGCCGCGCCGGATGCGCAGCTGCTTGCGCTGACGCAGGCGCGCATCGACCAGGCGCAGTCACTGCTGCAGGAGTTCGGTGCGCGTGGCGTCCCGACCTTGGTTGCGCAGTCGTCTAGCAAGCGGTGGTTGCTAGATGTCGGCGCTGGTTATGGAAATCCCGAGGCCTTGCTGCAGCAGTTGGATGCTGGGCGTTTTTAGGTGTTCTGGCGCGTGGTTTCTTGCTGTCGGATTGGCTGTCTTCCGTCGCACCCTCACCCCAACCCCTCTCCCGGCGGGAGAGGGGCTTTTGATCCCTTCTCCCGTCGGGAGAAGGTGGCGCGTAGCGCCGGATGAGGGTACGGGCGCACGTGTTGCGCCGGCCCAGGCGTTGCTTTGTACGCGCGCTGATCAACGCAATCCCAGCCGATTCCAACTCAACTTCCGATCCATCACTTTTCAAGAGGCCCCAACCAATGCCAACCCGACGAGACGTCATCAAAACCCTGGCTGTTGCGAGTGTCGCGACGGCCGTCCTTGGAGCGAATACCGCCATGGCTGCACAGACCACACTGACCTATCACCATTTCCCCGCCGGCGAACATGGGTTCTTCCGCGCGCCAGTGCTGATTTCCGGCGCACGCGATGCGGTGCTGATCGATGGCGGCTTTACGCTGCCCGACGGCAAGGCGCTTGCCGAGGCGATCCGTGCCAGCGGCAAGACGCTGACCACCATCTACATCAGCCAGAGCGACCCGGACTATTACTTCAGCCTGGCGCCGATCAAGGCCGCCTTCCCCAAGACGCGCGTCATCGCCGCCTCGGCCACCATCGCGGCGATCAAGGGCAATGTCGAAAAGAAGCTGGCCACCTGGGGCCCGCAGCTGAAGGAAAATGGCCCGCAGACCCTGGCCGACATCGTGATGCCGGAGGCGTTCGACGGCCCTACGCTCACCCTGGAAGACCACGCACTGGAGATCGTCGATGCCGACGGTCTGGCCAATCGGCGCTACGTGTGGGTGCCGGCGCTCAAGGCGATCGTCGGTGGCGTGCTGGTGTTCTCCGGCACGCATGTGTGGACGGCCGACACGCGCGGTGCCGAAGGGCGTGCCGCCTGGCGCAAGACGCTGGACAGCATGGCGGCGCGGCAGCCATCGGTCGTCGTGCCCGGGCACATGGTGCCGGGCGCGCCAATCGATGTATCGGCCATCACCTATACGCGCGACTATCTGCTTGCCTTCGAAGAAGAGCTGGCCAGGCACAGCAACAGTGCCGACCTGATCAAGGCCATGACCGCGCGCTATCCCGCTGCCGGTATGGCTGTGGCATTGCAGATCGGCGCCAAGGTCGCCACCGGCGAGATGCAGTGGGGCTGATGCAATGACGACGCCGCTGGAGATCATCCGCAACACCTACGAAAACGCGCCTGAAGAAAACGCCAGGCACCTACGCGCCGCGTTGGCCGCCGATGCGCACTGGACCGAAGCGGCCGGTTTCCCGTACGCGGGCACCTACGTCGGCGCGGACGCCATTTTCGCCAATGTGTTCGAGCGCCTGGCGAGCGAGTGGGAGGGCTATCAAGCGAAGGTGCATACCTACCTGGCCGATGGCGAGTGGGTGGCTGCGTTCGGTGTGTACTCCGGGCGTTATCGCAAGACCGGCAACACCATGCAGGCCGCGTTTGCGCATCTGTACCACTTTCAGGACCGCAAGATCGTGCGGATGGAGCAGGTAGTGGATAGCGCGATGGTGGTACGGGCACTGCAGGCAGACTGAGCCCGTTGCCGCTGTGTGCCGAACGCGCAGCATCGGTGCGCGTTCGGCTTTTGGGATTAGCCATTGCAAGGGCCGGCACACCGTGCTGAGCCGTTATCGGTTCGGTGTGCGCGGCGCGCAGCATCCGCCATGCCTGCGTCGCGCTGCGCATTCCGTAACGCGACCCCACATCCACCCGACAGTGCGCACCGTCTGATTGAGTGATCGCTGCTGGATGCAACGCAGGTCGCACTATGCGGCGTGCTACGCGCACACGCATGGAATGCGGCCGGGGTCATTACCGGCTCGCCGGTCGCCGGGTCGTTCTGGTCGTCGAAGCGCGTCACTATTTGGGGTGCGGCTTACTGAGACGCACTGGCGCAGCGGCGGACCGCGGCAGGGTCGCGCGCTTCTGGAATAATGCAGGCTTGGCGGCAACGCCGATCTGCATCTCGGTCTTTTGCGGGATGCGGCACAGCCACGCCTCTCCAGTTGCATCCGCATAGGCCTTCCCATGTCCCAGACGCTTCGCATCGCCATGGCGCAGTTCGACTTCCCGGTCGGCGCCGTGGCGCGCAATACCGATCGCATCATCGAGTTCATCGCGGCAGCGCGCGACGAGTTCGGGGCAGACATCGTGCTGTTTCCCGAGCTGGCGATCAGCGGCTATCCACCGGAAGATCTGCTGCTGCGGCCCGGTTTTCTCGCGCATTGCGAAGAAGCGCTGGCACGCATCGCCGCCAGCACGCGCGGGATCGTGGCAGTGGTCGGCTGGCCGCAGAGTGCCGGCAGCGTGGTCTACAACGCAGCCAGCGTGTTGCGCGACGGACGCATCGCGGCGACCTATCGCAAGCGCGAGTTGCCCAACTACGCGGTGTTCGACGAGCGCCGCTATTTCGACGTGGATCCGGATGGCGACAACTGCGTGGTCACGGTCAAGGGCGTGCAGGTGGGCGTGGTGATCTGCGAGGACCTGTGGTTCGCCGAGCCCTTGGCCAAGACCGTGCAGGCCGGCGCCGAGCTGGTGCTGGTGCCCAATGCCTCGCCGTACGAGCGCGGCAAGCATGCGCAGCGCGATGCCTTGCTGGCCGAGCGCACCCGCGAAAGCGGGGCGGCGATCGCCTATCTCAACGTGGTCGGCGGGCAGGACGCGCTGGTGTTCGACGGCGCATCGGTGGTGGCCGATGCAGACGGCACCGTGCATCCGGCCGCTGCGGCCTTCGTCGACCAGTGGCTGGTGGTGGATTACGCCGCCAGCGAGCGCAGCTTCACCCCGGTGGTGTGGGTGGACGATGGCGACGAGAGCATGGACGCGCTGGCCTGGCGCGCGGTGGTGCGTGGGTTGCAGGACTATTGCCGCAAGAACGGCTTCAGCAAGGTGTGGCTGGGTTTGTCTGGCGGCATCGATTCGGCGCTGGTGCTGGCGATGGCGGTTGATGCGCTGGGGGGCGACAACGTCACCGCGGTGCGGCTGCCGTCGCGCTACACCGCCAATCTCTCCAACGATCTGGCTGAGGAGCAATGCCGCGCGCTGGGAGTCAAGCTGGAAACCATCGCGATCGAGCCGGCATTCGAAGGCCTACTCGCCGCGCTGGGGCCGATGTTCGAAGGCACCCAGCCGGATATCACCGAAGAAAACCTGCAGTCGCGCAGCCGCGGGGTGATCCTGATGGCGCTGTCCAACAAGTTCGGCGGGCTGCTGCTGACCACCGGCAACAAGAGCGAGTACGCGGTGGGTTACGCCACCATCTACGGCGACATGTGCGGCGGCTACGCCCCGCTCAAGGATCTGTACAAGACCGAAGTGTTCGGCCTGGCCAAGTGGCGCAATACCGTGGGCGGTGCGCCGGTGATTCCGCCGGCAGTGATCTCGCGCCCGCCTTCGGCCGAATTGCGCGACAACCAGACCGACCAGGATTCGCTGCCGCCGTACGACGTGCTCGACGGGATCCTGTATCGCTACGTCGATCAGGAGCAGTCGCGCGACGACATCGTTGCGGCCGGCTACGCCGCCGATACGGTCGAACACGTGCTGCGGTTGGTGCGGCTTAACGAGTGGAAGCGCCATCAGTCCGCGCCCGGCCCGAAGGTGTCGCGGCGCGCCTTCGGTCGCGAGCGGCGTTACCCGATCACCAATGGCTATTCCGGTCAGTAGCCCGATTGGCTATTCCGGTCAGTAGCCGGGCGCGCCGGCTGCCGCTGCGGTGGCCGGTGGTTGCGCGAAGCGGGTGAGCAGGTCCAGGGTCGGCTTGGGCCGCGCCAGGTCGTACATCAGGCCGAAGTGGCCTTCGGCGCCCTGGATCGTGGTCTGGTCCAGCAATTCGTACACGTTCACTTCGGACACCACGTCGGCATAGTTGGCGCGCACGTTGCTTAGCAACTGCGCCAGGCTGTCGTAGCAGCCGCGATCACCTTCTGCACCGCCGGTGGTATTGCCGGTATAGATCTCCGCACAGTTCAGCTCGTTAAAGAATACTGGCGTGTTGTAGGTCTGCGCGGCAGTGCGTAGCTGGCCAAGATACAACTCGGTCCAGTAACCGGCATCGCGGTGGAAGGCGTAGTAGTGGAAGCTGATATGGTCGAAGTTGAAGCCGGCCGCCTTGGCCTTGGCCAGAAACCAGAGCGAGCCATTGCGATCGCCCGGGCAGCGCGCGTTGGCGCTGCGGTCGTCGCTGTTGCAGGCGGTGATGTTGATGGTGAAGCGCAGGCCCGCGCCCAGTTCGTTGGAAGCCTGGCGCATGCCCAGATACATCGTGGTCATTGCGGCGATGCGGGCATCGGCCTCGGCGCGGACCAGATCCTGTTCGTTGCCGATCTCCCAGACCTTGATGTCGGCCGCATAGCGACGCGCCAGTTGATAGCCGATCTCGCGCGACATCGGGTAGACCATCGGGCGCAACGTGATGCCGTACTGGCGCGCCAGCGGGACCAGGGCATCCAGCGTTGCGTAATCGCGCGGGTCCACATCGAACCGGTAGCTGCGCAGGTTGCGCGCGGCCAGCAGTTTGAAGCGTGCCTCGGCCTGGGCCATGTGGTAGCCGGGGCGATTGTCGTGGGCGTTGACGCCGTAGACGATGGGCGCCGCAGTAGCGGTCGCGGTCAGTGTCGCCAGCAACAGCGCGAGCATCGACAAGACGATGGAGCGAGACATGCGGCCTCCTTGGCTGGCGCCGGTGGGGAGTCGGATCTTCTTCGGGGTCGAGTATAGGCAGCCAATCGCGGCTGTTAGGTGATCTGGCGCCGGTTCCTGGATTTGCGCAGAGTCCACCGCTGTGTCGGCAGACAGGTGAATTGAGCGGGCCACTACTCTGCGGCCTGGCTGCAGAGCCGTCGATCTGCGACCTGGCTGCAGGGCCCTTGCCCGCCCACCATCGCGGGACACGCTGCAAGTACGTCCTTGTAAGCTCTTACGCGGCATCCATGCCGCGTAAGGTCCCGCGACGGTGGGCGGGCAAGGACCAGTCGAGATGGTCGGTGTGCATGTTTTCAACAAAGCACCGACTCACTCTCTGGTGAAGGCATCGCGCCCTCGATCGGCTCAGCGTTTGAGCTGAGCTTCTGACTGCATTTAGAAGCAGCTATGACGCAAACTTAGTCGCGACTCATCTGCGAGTTGCGCTCGCCACTGGCGGCAGATTTCTCGCCAGCGAACGGGTTGAGCTTGCGGATGGCCCACGGGTACTTCGGCCAGTTGCCGGTCAGCCACGGATGCTGCGGGCTGTTGAGCTCCAGCACGCGGCGCGCGTCGGCGGCCAGGGTCTTGTTGCCCAGGTGTGTATAGGCCTCGGCCAGCACCGCGACTGCGTCGTACTGGTAGGCGCTCTGCGGATAGGTTTCCAGCAGGTAATTGGCACGACCGGCCGCCGAGACCCAGGCATTGCGACGCAGGTAGTACAGCGCGTTGTCCAGCTCATGCTGGGCGAACACGTCGCGCAGTTCGATCATCCGCTTGCGCGCATCCGGCGCGTAACGGCTGTTCGGATAGCGGTCGGTGACGGTGTTGAAGTCGTTGTAGGCCTGCTGCGGCGAGGACAGATCGCGACGGCTCGGGTCCAGCGACCACACGCGGCGCAGGAACACCGTGTCGCGGTTGCTATTGGCCAGCCCGCGCAGGTAATACAGATACGAGATGTTGCGATGGGTCGGGTAGGTGCGGATGAAGCGGTCGACGCTGGAGACGGTGTCGTCGTGCTTGCCGGCCTTGTACTGCGCATACGCAGTCTCGATCATCGCCTGCTCGGTGTACGGGCCGTACGGGTACTGGGCGATCAGGCGCTTGTAGCTGGCTTCGGCGCCGGCCCAGTTGCCTTTCTCCATCAGGCCGTGACTCTTGCCGTACAGCTGCTCGACCGGCATGCCCTCGTCGGGATTCTTGTTCTTGGCGCCGCGGTGGCAACCGGTGACGACGAACGCCATCACCAGCATGAGGGCAATCAGGCGCGCAGGCGCGGAAAACGTGGACCGTCGGATCATGGGTCTGGGCAGGACGCATCAGGAAAACGAGAGCGCGATGATAGCCTAGTGGCCTGTCCGGCGACTGACTCCCGCCGCCCGGACCCCAAATTCCCGCTTTTGCCTGAGTGCCTGTGTCCATGTCCGACCCATCTGCCGAACCCCTTGACCCGTCCATCCGCCAGGCCATCGTGCCCGACAACGCCGCAGGGCGCCGTTTCGACGCGGTGCTGGCCGAGCTGTTCCCCGAATTCTCGCGCTCGCGGCTGTCGGAGTGGATCAAATCCGGCGATGCGCTGCTGAACGGCGAAATGGCGCGTCCGCGCGACACCTTGCGCGGCGGCGAGAGCGTGCAGGTGCAGGTGGTGCTGGAAATCCAGACCCGTTCCGAGCCGCAGGACATCCCGCTGAGCGTGTTGTACGAAGACGACCAGGTGCTGGTGATCGACAAGCCGGCCGGGCTGGTGGTCCACCCGGGCGCGGGCAATCCGGACGGCACCCTGGTCAATGCGCTGCTGTTCCGCGACCCGGCGCTTGCGGCCGTGCCGCGCGCCGGCGTGGTGCATCGCCTGGACAAGGACACCAGCGGCGTGATGGTGGTGGCGCGCACCGTGCAGGCGCAGACCGCGCTGGTGGAGCAGCTGTCCGCGCGCGATGTGCATCGCCAGTACCTGGCGGTGGTGGTGGGCGCGCTGGTCTCCGGCGGCACCGCCAATGCGCCGATCGACCGCCATCCGCGCGATCGGCTGAAGATGGCGGTGCGCGACGACGGCCGCGATGCGGTCACCCATTACCGCCTGCGCGAGCGCTTCCGTGCGCACACCGCGCTGGAATGCCGGCTGGAAACCGGGCGCACCCATCAGATTCGCGTGCATATGGCGCATCTGAAATCGCCGATCGTCGGCGACCCGCTGTACGGCGGCGCGCTCAAGTTGCCCAAGGGCGCCAGCGACGAATTGGTGCATGAATTGCGCACCTTCAAGCGCCAGGCGTTGCATGCCGAAACCCTGGAATTCCTGCATCCGGTCAGCGGCGAGCCGGTGCGCGCCAGCGCGCCGGTGCCGGTGGATCTGCAGCGGTTGATGACCGCGTTGCGCGAAGACAGCGTGCGCAACGCCGAGCAGGCACGCCGCTAAGGTGGCAGCCGTCGCGCCGTTCGTGTTGCCGGCCAACTGGCCGGCACCGCCGCGCATCCACGCACTGACCACGCTGCGTTACGGCCTGGGCGAATCGCAGGCGCCGTTCGACACGCTCAACCTCGGCAATCGCAACGCTGCCGACGGCGACGTGCCGGAACGGGTGGAGCGCAACCGGGCGCTGCTGGTCGAGGCGCTGGCACTGCCCAGCACGCCGCACTGGTTGCGCCAGGTGCATGGGGTGGAGGTGGTGCGCTTCGCTGCGCCGCCGGTTGCGACCGGCGAGCCGATCAGTGCTGCGGAGGATGTCGCGCCGGGTGCGCGGGAAGCGGTTGCCGATGCTTCGGTGACCGACGTGCCCGGCGTGGTGCTGGCGATCCTCACCGCCGATTGCTTGCCGGTCGTGCTCGCCGCTGGCGATGGCAGCGAAGTCGCCGCCGCACATGCGGGTTGGCGCGGGTTGGCCGACGGCATGCTGGAGCGCAGCGTGGCGGCCATGCGCACGCCGCCGCAGCACATGGTGGCGTGGTTGGGGCCGGCGGCGGGGCCGCAGGTGTACGAAATCGGGCAGGACGTGTTCGACGCCTTCGTCGCGCACGATGCGCAGGCGCAAAGCGCATTTGTCGCCACGCGCCCGGGGCACTGGCTGGTGGATCTGTATGCCTTGGCGCGTCAGCGCCTGCAGCAGGCCGGTGTGCCGGCTGGCGCCATCCATGGTGGTGGGTTGTGCACCATTTCCGACCCGCAACGGTTCTTCTCGCATCGTCGCGATCGCCGTAGCGGGCGCATGGCCACGCTGGCCTGGATCGCGCCCTGAGCATGCCGTTGTTCGCGCAGGTGCTGGGGCAGGGCGCCTTCGCGCAGCTGCCTGTGCCGGTGCGTGCGCTGCATTCGGTGCAGCTGCGGCAGACCTTTGCCGGTCGGGCGCAGATCCAGCGCGGTCGCCATCTGTTGGTGCCAGTGCTGGCGATGCTGAGCCGGTTGCCGCGCAGCGGCGAAGTGGAGGTCGAAGTGGAGTTTCTTGCCGACGCGAATGGCGAGCGCTGGCATCGCTGTTTTGACGGCCTGCCGATGCACTCGCGCTTGTGGCGGCACGGCAACGGCTTGCGCGAACACCTGGGCGCAGTGCGCTTCGAATTCGCGCTGCACGCCGATACGCAGTCGCTGTACTGGCAGGCCATCCGGGTGTGGGCGTTCGGCTGGATTCCGCTGCCTGCGCGCTGGTTCGAGCAGGTGCGTTGCCGCGAGCATGCCGACGCTGGCCGCTATGGATTTCTGGTCGACGACGTGCACCTGCCGCTGGTCGGCCCGTTCATTCGCTACGAGGGTTGGCTTGAACCGCGTTGATCCACCGTTCGTTGAGGTGCCTCACGTGGAGCTGCCTCAATCGGAGCCTTCTCACCCAGAGCCGCCTCGCGTGGAGCCGCCTCGCGTGGAGCCGCGCTGCGGTAAGCCAGGCGAAGCGCGCGCGACCATCGTGTTCGATGGCGTGTGTCTGCTGTGCAATGGCTGGGTCAAATTTCTGCTGCGTCACGATCGGCATGGGCGTTATCGCTTTGCCGCAATGCAGGGCCAGGCCGGGCGCGCGCTGTTGTTGCAGCACGGTCTGGATCCGGACGACCCGCTGTCGTTTCTACTGGTGGATGCCAGCGGTGCGTGGACCGACAGCGATGCGATCGTGCGGGTCCTGGCTGGCTTAGGCGGCGTCTGGCGGCTGGCCACGGTGTTGCGCGTAGTGCCCAGCAGTGTGCGCGACATCGGCTATCGCCTGATCGCACGCAATCGCTATCGCTGGTTCGGTCGCACCGAGCATTGCATGCTGCCAAGCCCCGAGCAGCGTGCACGGTTTCTTGATTAGCGCTTATCTTAGCGAGCGAGCTCCGCGTAGGAGCGCACTTGTGCGCGACGGGCGTTACCGATAACGCTTCATCGCGCGCAAGCACGCTCCTACGATAGCGCGCCGATTTTCACGATGGCTGGTTATTCGGTCGCATGTGTTTGATCTGGAACTGCGGACCGGCACGTTTGCTTGTCGTAGGAGCGCACCTGGGCGCGATGGGCGTTACCGGTAACGCCCATCGCGCCCAGGTGCGCTCCTACGGTGATTCCGTGACGGCCGCTTACGCCGCCGCGTTTCCAAAACTTGCACGCACTACGTTTGCGTTGCCGCTATGGGCAGGCTGCAGGCGGAAGATCGACACCGCATCGGCCAGCTCCACGGCCTGTTCTTCCAGGCTGCGTGCAGCGGCGGTGGCTTCTTCCACCAGCGCGGCGTTGCGTTGGGTGACTTCGTCCAGTTGCGCGACCGTGCGGTTGACCTGTTCGATGCCGCTGGATTGCTCGGCGCTGGCGGCGGTGATCTCGCTCATGATGTCGGTGACGTGTTTGACCGAGCCGACGATCTCGCGCATGGTCGCGCCGGCGCGGTGCACCAGGCCCGAGCCCAGTTCGACCTTGTCGGTGGAGTCGGCGATCAGCGTCTTGATCTCCTTGGCCGCATCGGCCGAGCGCCTCGCCAATGCGCGCACTTCCGAGGCGACCACGGCGAAACCACGGCCTTGTTCGCCCGCGCGTGCGGCTTCCACTGCGGCGTTGAGCGCCAGGATATTGGTCTGGAAGGCGATGCCGTCGATGACGCCGATGATCTCGCCGATCTTGCGCGAGGCGGTGCTGATCTGGCTCATGGTGGACACCACATCGTCCATCACCTTGCCGCCGCTCTGCGCCACTTCGCCGGTGCCCACCACCAGGCGATTGGCCTGCAGTGCGCTTTCCGCATTCTGCTTCACGGTGGAGGTGAGTTCTTCCATGGAGCTTGCGGTTTCTTCGAGGTTGGCGGCCTGTTGCTCGGTGCGTTCGGACAGGTCGGTGTTGCCGGCGGCGATTTCCACCGCGGCCTGGCGAATGGTGTCGGAGGCAACCTGGATGCCGCCGATGATTTCGGTCAGACGGAGCACGGTCTGGTTGGTGTCGTCGCGCAGGCGCGCAAAGATGCCGTGCGCATCGCCCTCCACACGCTGGGTGAGGTCGCCTTCGGCCATGGCGCCGATCACGCGTGCCAACGCGGCCAGGTGGGTTTCCACCGAGTCGTAGATGCGGTTGATGCCCTGGGCCAGCGACAGCAGTACACCGTCCATGCCGTCCATCTGCATGCGCCGGCTGAAATCGCCGACCGCGGCGGCATCGATGATCTGGATCAGCGCCTGCTCGGCGTTGACCTGCGCGGTGACGTCCATCCACTGCGCGATGGTGCCCAGCTTGGTGCCGTCGGCGGCGATGACGGGGCTGTAGACGAAGTCGATCTGGCGGCCGAAGAACGGCGCGCGCACCGCTTTGGAAGCGGTCAATGCGCGCATGCGGTCGATCGCCGCCTGGCTGTCCGGATAGATGTCGCCGATGCTGCCGCCGACGAAGCCTTCGGCATGGAAGCTGGGGCGGAAGCTCTGCACATCCGGCTCGATCAGCTTGAGCATTGCGAGCAATTTGCGATTGGCGAACAGCACCTGGCCGTCGTCGTCGGCGATGCGGATCATGGTGTCCAGATCGTCCAGCGCCTTGATCACGAACTGGCCATGGCGCAGGCCTTGTTCCATCACGTCGATGCGGATGGCCAGCTTGTCCTGGGTCGCCTGCAGCGCCTGCAGCAACGGCGCAAGCTCGCCGGAGGCATTGCGCAGCTCCACGCGCTGGAAGCGCTCATCGCCCATCGCAGCGACCACGCCGATCGCCTGCTGCAACTGTGCGCTGGTGCGACGGCGCGACCACCACCACAGCCCTGCACTGGCGATGCCCACCACCAGCAGTGCCGGCAACATCCGTCCCAGCTCGCTCCAAAAACCACCGGGCACCAACGTGGCGGCGTAGAGCGTCAGCAATACCAGTAGCCCGATGTGCGCAGCGGCGGGAAGCCAGGCCATTCCGGTGGCACGCGCAAGGCTCCTGCCGGCAGATGGGCGGGGGACAGCGGTGGCATCGTGTGAAGGCAACATAGGCTGGGGTCCGACTAGGTGATCTGGGATGGGTCTGCGTCCGGCAGGAAATACGCTGCAATGGGGGTATCGGCGGCTGAGCCCGAATCATGACGGCGTGAAATTGCCGTTCGTCGGAATGTGGGCGCTAAGCGGACGAAATGGCCGATGTGATTGATTTGGAAGCGGTTTCAGTTCGGTTTGGTACGCGGTGGAATGGTTGTGCGGTGTCGGTATCTGATTTTTCAAATGTAAATTTCGAGTGAAATATCACTAGCTGGTTTCACGCTGGAATCTCCTCTGCGGTAGGCGTTTTAGAAGCGCGCACGCCTCCCATCAGCCGCGACACTCGCAACCGCTCTTACGATTCCCACTTCCAATCCCCACAAAAAAACCGACCGTCTCGCGACGGTCGGTTCGATTTGCACAAACTAACGCAGTGTTGGCCGATTACTTGGCCGGCGTGGCCTGCGCATCGTCCGGCAGCGCCCAGGCGATGACGCTGTCGCCGGACTTGGTTTCCATGCGGTCGTGTCCACCCACGGCGGCCACGATGTACTGCTTGCCGTCGATGGTGTAGCTCAGCGGGGCTGCCTGCGGGCCGGCCGGCACGCGGGTCTCCCAGACCTGCTTGCCGGTGCGGGTGTCGAAGCCACGCATGAAGTCGTCCAGGGTCGCGCCGATGAAGGTCACGCCGCCGGCGGTGGCCAGCGAGCCGCTGTTATTGGGCGTACCGATTTCGAACTTGGTCTTGGACGGGATGCCCATCGGGCCCTGGTCGTAGCCGGTGCCCAGCGGACGGCGCCAGATCACCTGCTGCGTGCGCAAATCCACACCGGAGATGTAGCCCCACGGCGGTGCCACGCACGGGGTGTTGAGCGGCGACATCCACGGCTCCTTGCGCGCGCCGTAGGCCAGGCCCTTCTGCGCCATGTAGCCGGGGGTCTTGCTCTTGCCGTCGAACACCGAGACCACGCCCAGCTCGTTCATTTTCTCGCGGGTATAGACCTGCAAGGTGTAGGGCAGGCGATTACTGTTCATCACCATGATGCCGCGCTGCAGATCGACCGAGACGCCGCCCCAGTTGATGCCGCCGTGGTTGCCGGTGAACGCCAGCGAGCCTTGCAGGGTCGGCGGGGTGAACATGCCTTCGTAGCGCAGCTGCTTGAACTGAATACGGCAGGCCAGCTGGTCGAACGGAGTCATGCCCCAGGCATCGGATTCGATGATGGTTTCGTACTCGCGGCTCGGCGCGCCCACGGTATTGGGCATGCCCGGCGAGATCGGCTGCGTGGCAGCGGTAAAATCGCCGTGATCGGTGCCTTGCGGCACGGCGATCTGCTTGACCGGCATGATCGGCTCGCCGGTGGCACGGTCCAGCACGAACACTTGGCCGGACTTGGTGGCCTGGATCACCGCAGGACGGGTACCGCCGCCAGCGACCGGCCAATCGACCAGGTTCGGCTGCGGGCCGATGTCGTAATCCCACAGGTCGTGGTTGACGGTGCGGAAGTGCCAACGCTCCTTGCCGGTGGCCGCGTCCACGGCGACCAGGGAGGCGGTGTATTCCTCATCCTGCGGCGTGCGGCCCTTGCCGAAGAAGTCGCCCGAGGCATTGCCGGTGGGCAGATAGACCAGGCCCAGCTCGTCGTCGGCGGACATCAGCGACCACACGTTCGGGGTCGAACGGGTATAGGTCTGGCCGGCCGGCGGCTCGGCGGTGATCGCCGGGTTGCCCAGGTCCCAGGCCCAACGCAGCTGGCCGGTGAGCGCATCGAAGCCACGCACCACGCCCGAGGGCGCATCGCCTTCCTGGCCGTCGCGCACCTGGCCGGTGGGCTGGATCACCACACCGCGCATCACCACCGGCGGCGAAGTCGGGCCGACGAAGCCCGGCTTGGTGTTGCCGGTGCCGGCATTGAGGTCCACATAACCGTTGTTGCCGAAGCTGGTGCACAGCTTGCCGGTCTGCGCATCCAGCGCGCCGAGGCGGCCGTCGACCATCGGCCAGAAGATCCGGGTCGGGCACTCGGCGGTGCCTTCCGGTGCCTGGTAGTACGACACGCCACGGCAGGTGGTGGCGGCAACGCCGGCCATCGCCTTCGGGTTGGTCTGCGGGTCGAAGCGCCAGCGCTCCTTGCCGTTGGCCGCTTCCACCGCGATCACCTTCTGGGTCGGGGTGCAGATGTAGAGCAGCTCGCCGACCTTGAGTGGGGTGTTCTGGAAGGCGTAGCCCAGCTTGGAGCCGGCCGGCTTGAGATCGCCGGTATGAAATTCCCAGGCCACCTTGAGCTGTTTGGCGTTTTCCGGGGTGATCTGCGCGCCCGGAGTGTAGTGGTTGGACAGGTTGGAGCCGGCGTACGACGTCCAGTTGCTGGCATCGTGGTTGGCCGCGACGTTGCCGTCCGGGCTGGGCACGTTGGCGCGGCTGAACGGGGTTGCGTTCTCGGCCGGCAGCTTGGAGGCATCGGCCAGTTCGACATTGCGCGGTACCAGCAACGGCCACAGGATCAGCGCTGCGCCCAGGATCGGCAGCACGCCGGTCACCAGCACATAGCCCAGACCCGACAACGGCTGCATGCGCCGACGCGCCACACCCCAGAACGGCAGCAGCACCAGGCCGAGCACCGACATCATGGCCAGCCGCGGGACCAGGCCCCAGCCATCCAGGCCCACTTCCCACAGCGCCCACGCGATGGTGGCCGCCAGCGTGGCGCCAAACAGCCACAGGCCGGCACGCTTGCCCAGCGCCAGCAAGACGCCAGCCAGGAACAGGCCGATGCCCGCCAACAGGTAGTACCAGGAACCGCCAACGGCAACCAGGCGGCCGCCTTCGTAGGCAAGCACCGCACCGAGCACGGCGATCACCACCGCATAGGCGACCAGCAACCAGGTGCCTAGCCCACGTTTTGAGGATTGATCAGTCATTTTTGAGATGTCAGGAAGGACCCAGGCACCAGCAAACGGTGGCGAGTCGTGGAGGGAGAAAGATCACAGGCTGGCAAAGGGCGGCCCCGATCTAAAGAACAACGTCCTAAACAAGAACGTCAGGATATGAACGCGCAGCCCCTCCCAGGGTCCTCAGCGCTAATCATGTGAATATTTTAGACCGCAAATACCCGCGTGTCCGTGACGGAATGAGAACCAGCGTTCCAACCTGTGTCGATGGAGTGCTGAAATTGCTCAAATCGGTAAGGAATGGGGGGGCTGCTGGTGCCAGACGGTCTTGGTGGCATTCGTGTGCGGCGACGAATGCATGATGCTGCCATAGCTCTATTTCGCTATTGACTCGGTCGGCTGAGCGGGGATTCGGGATTCGGGAATGGAGATTCGTGTCAGCCGGGATTTTTCACTTGGCGCATTTTCCACGTGTACGGGCAAACGTACCCTCATCCGCCCTTCGGGCACCTTCTCCCGATGGGAGAAGGGATGCGCCAGTGCGCGGCGCATCTGTGTGCTGGTAGCGCGTGTGCGCGGGTAGCTCGGGAAACCAGATTCAAATATCGGCCAGTGCCTGCAAGTACCGCTGGCGCCAGTGATTGATGTTGTTCTTGCGCAGGTGATCCATCATCGCCCGCCAGCGTTCGATGCGCGTGGCCAGCGGCATGCTCGCCGCGGTCGCAATCGCATCGGCTACGCCATCCAGATCGTGCGGATTGACCAGCAGCGCTTCTTTCATTTCATCGGCTGCGCCGGCCAACAGCGACAGCACCAGCACGCCCGGATTTTCCGGATCCTGCGCCGCCACGAATTCCTTGGCGACCAGATTCATGCCATCGCGCAACGGCGTGACCAGACCGACCGAAGCGGCGCGATAGAAACCGGTCAACGTCGCATGGCTGAAGTTCTGATTGACGTAGCGCAGCGGCGTCCAATCCGGCTCTGCATGTCCACCGTTGATGTGGCCGGCGATCTGCTCCAGCTGCCCGCGCAGCTGGCGATACTCGTTGACGTCGCCGCGCGACACCGGCGCGATCTGCAGATAGGTCAGGCTGCCGGATTGCTCCGGATAGCGTTCCAGATAGCGCTCGAATCCCTGGAAGCGTTCCGGCAGGCCTTTGGAATAATCCAGACGATCGACACCGATCGCCAGCTGCCGGCCGCGCAGGCTTTCGCGCAGATCGCGCACCGCCTGCTTGCCGACCGAGGCCTTCGCCTGGTTGGCGATCAACTCGGTATCGATGCCGATCGGGAAAGAGGCGGCGCTGAAACGACGCCCGCCAGGGCCCTCGACGATGTCGCCTTCGAGAATGCGCCCACCGCCGAACAGACGCACGTACGCCTTGAAGCGCTCCGCATCGCGCTGGGTCTGAAAGCCGACCAGGTCGTACGCATAGAAGGTGCTGAACAGGCGCGCGTGATCGGGCATGGCCTGCATCAGGTCGGCCGAGGGCATTGGCACATGCAGGAAGAAGCCCATCTTGCAGCCCACCCCCAGCTCGCGCAGCATCGCGCCCAGCGGAATCATGTGGTAATCGTGGATCCACAGCGTGTCGCTGTCTTTCAGCAACGGCGCCAGTTTTTCCGCAAACAGCCGATTGACGCGCATATAGCCTTCGCGCGTGGCGCGGTCGTAATCGACCAGGTCCAGGCGAAAGTGCAGCAGCGGCCACAGGGTGCGATTGGCGAAGCCGTTGTAGTACGAATCGATGTCGCGTTTGTTGAGGTCCATGGTGACGAACTTGATGTCGCCATCGGTCTGCTCATGCATGCCGCCGCTGTCGCCGCGCACGGTCTTGCCGCTCCAGCCGAACCACACCCCACCACGCTCCTTGAGCGCGGCCAACAAGCCAACCGCCAGGCCGCCCGCACGGTTTTCGCCGGGCACTGCAACGCGGTTGGATACCACCACCAAACGACTCATGACGCCTCCTGCCAGCTCCGCGACAAGCGCATTGCTGCAATGATCAAACCCACATGCGAATAGGTCTGGGGGAAATTCCCCCAGGCTTCGCCGTCTTCAAACGATAGATCCTCGGACAGCAAGCCGAGGTGATTGCGGCGCGAGAGAATGCGCTCGAACAGCTCGCGCGCCTCGTCCTTGCGACCGATCGCGGCCAGCGCGTCGATGTACCAGAACGTGCAGATGGTGAAGCTGGTTTCCGGCGCACCGAAGTCATCCGGTGCGATGTAGCGATACAGCGCATCGCCATGCTTGAGCACGCGACCGACGGCTTCCACGGTGCGCACGAAGCGGCTGTCGTCGTTGCCCACGATGCCGATATCGGCCAGCAACAACAGCGAGGCATCCAGGCGGTGACCACCGAGCGTGTCGGTGAAATGGCCGTGTTCGTCGCTCCAGGCTTCCGTCAGCACGCGCTCGCGAATGCTGTCGGCACGTTCGCTCCAATACACGCTGCGCTCGGGCAGCACCAGGCGGTCGGCGATCTTGGACAGGCGATCGCAGGCGGCCCAGCACATCGCGGCCGTATACGTATGCACTTCGGCGCGGCCGCGGAATTCCCACAGGCCGGCATCGGGGACGTTGTGCAGCGCGAATGCGCGCTCGCCCAGCGGCTCCAGGCGACGGAAAGTATCCGCATCGCCCTGATCCTTCAGACGCAGATCGAAGAACAGCTGCGTCGAAGCCAGCACCACGCTGCCATATACATCGTGCTGCTTTTGAATCCAGGCCAGGTTGCCGCGTCGCACCGGGCCCATGCCGCGGTAGCCGTCCATGGTGTCGACTTCGTGCTCTTCCAGCTGCGATTCGAAACCGATGCCGTATAGCGGCTGCAAGGTGCCATCGCTGGTGGCGATGTTGAAGATATAGCCGATGAATTGCTCCATCGTGCGCGTGGCGCCCAGGCGATTGAGCGCGCGCACCACGAAGGCGGCATCGCGCAGCCAGCAATAGCGGTAGTCCCAGTTGCGTGGGGTATTGGGCGCTTCCGGAATCGAGGTGGTCATCGCCGCGATGATGGCGCCGCTGTCTTCGTACTGGCACAACTTGAGTGTGATCGCGCTGCGGATCACAGCCTCTTGCCAATCGAGTGGAATCGACAGATAGCGCACCCATTCGCGCCAGTATTCTTCGGTGCGTTCCTGCGCTTCCTGCACGTAACCGGTGAGCGAGCGGGTGAGCGATTCGTCCACGCCCAACACCAGATTGACCGGGTGGCTGAGCACGAACGGCAAGCCATCGCGCACGAAGCGCACCGGTACATCGGTGGTCAGGCGCAGGGTGAATTCCGGCAGTACCCAACGGATGTGATTGCTGCCCCAGGTGGTTTCCGGGGTGCGGCCGCCCCAGTCGGCCAACGGGCGTGCGCGCACCACGATGCGTGGATTGCCAGCCAGCGGGCGGATTTGCCGGATGATGCTCACCGGCCGATAGAAACGCCCGTTGTTGCGCCAGCGCGGCGCGAAGTCGATCACTTCCACTTCGCCGCCGTGGATGTCGCGCAACACGGTGCGCAGCACGGCGGTGTTGGGCAGGTAATGCTGCTCGCTACTTTCGAAGTCCTCCAGCTCAACGGCAAAGTCGCCGCCTTCGCCCTTGGGCGAGAGCAGCGAACAGAACGCCGGGTCGCCATCGAAAGCCGGCAGGCAACTCCACACCACACGTGCCTGCCGATCGACCAATGCACCGAAACTGCAGTTGCCGATGACGCCCAGATCCAGGTTTGGCTCGGTCATGGAGTGCGAACGATCCTTTTTGAAGAGAAGAGGGGAAGGCGCGCGGCTCTCAGGCTGGGCGCGCGTTGCGTTGCAACCACGCATGCACATCGGCAGTGCCAGCGACGCGGAAGCGCGCGCTGGTCTGCGCGCGATCGCCGACCAGCACGCTCCAGCCGCCGAGGCGATTGGCAGCTTCGAAGCCGAATTCATCGGTGAGGTCGTCGCCGACGAACACCGGTGTGCGGCCGGCGAATGCGCCGTGCTGCATCAGTTGTTCGACCGCCAGGCCCTTGTTGCTGCCTTCGGGAACGAATTCCACGACGTGGTCGCCAGGCTGCAGGCGATAGCCGGAAAGTTGTGCGATTTCCTGTTGCGCGAAGGCCAGCACATCTGGGCCGGCGAGCGGCTGTGCGCGCCAATGCAGCGCAACGCTGACGCCTTTGTCTTCGACCAGCACGCCGGGGTGTTGATGCGTGAGTGCGGCGGCGCGCTGATGCAAGCCGTGCAGCCATTCGGAGGTGTCTTGCGGCATCGCGGCGCGTGCGGCGATATCGCTGCGTAGCTCATGGCCGTGCAGGCCGGCAGCCGGGAGCAGCAGCGGCGCGAACAATGCGTCCAGTTGCGAGAGCGGTCGCCCGCTGACCAGTGCGACTGCGCCATGCAGGCGGTCGCTTAGGCGGCCGATGGCCTCGCGGACCTCGGGCAAGAGCCGCACAGCCTCTGGGCTGTCGGCAAAGTCGATGAGGGTACCGTCCACGTCCAGAAACAATGCGCAGGCATCGTCCAGCAATGGCGGCGACGGAAGGGGGGAATGCACGTCTGCCATCGCGCTAGTGTGCGCAAAGCGGTGTGATATTCAGGTTATGCACTAGCGGGTGCGGTCCCTTCTCCCCTCGGGAGAAGGTGCCCCGCAGGGGCGGATGAGGGTACGAGCGAAGCCTCGTGCGGTTGTACCTACACGAGAGCTTCGCCCCGTACCCTCACCCCAACCCCTCTCCCGAGGGGAGAGGGGCTTAAAGCTTGCACTCAGAAGCTATACCGCACCCGCCCATACCAGTACGCGCCATTGCTGCCGATCGGCGAGAGCACGTCGTAGGGCAGGTTGCCGAAGTAGGCGATGTCGTCGATGGAGCGGTCCGAGTAGTTGTCCAGGATGTTCTGGCCACCGATCGCCAGGGTCCACTGTGTGCCCAGGTGGTACTCGGCCTCCAGATCCAGCTGCCATTCGGCACCATAGGTCTGGCGTGGCACGAAGCCGCCGCCGAAATCGAACACGCGCGTTGCGCTGCCATAGCGGTTGACGCGCGTCTGCAGGTTCCAGTGCTCGTTGTTCCAGTTGGCCGCCAGTGCGGCGCGTGTGCGTGGCGCGGCATCGGTGAGCGTGTTGCTCTCTTCCACGCCGAACAGCACGTAGTCCGGGTTCAGTGCCAGCAGCTGCGCCGGGGTGCCGATGACGTTTTTCAACTCGGTCTTGGCGTAGCTGTAAGTGCCGGTCAGCAGCAGGTCGCCGCCGAAGGCATATTGGCGCCAGTTGCCGACCAGCTCGGCGCCACGGGTGCGGGTGTCGGCGGCGTTGAGGAAGTAGCTGGCGCTCTGCACGCCGGTGACGCCGAAGTTCTGCTGCACAAAATCCGTCAACGTGTCGCCGGTGATGTCTTCGGACAGCGCGATGCGGTCGTCGATGTCGATCTGGAAGAAGTCCAGCGACAGGTCGAAGTGATCGCCCAGCTTGCTGGTGAAACCCAGGCTGTAATTGAGCGACTTTTCCGGCTTCAGGTCGGTGGCGCCGAGCGCGCCTGCGATCGGGTTGTTGACCGACAGCAGGCGGCCCTGGGTCAGGCGACCGGCGGCGTCGTAGCCGGTGGAGGTGGCTTCGTAGCCGATCTGGCTGAGCGAGGGCGCACGCACGTTGTTGGAAATTGCGCCACGCAGCGCGAACGCCGGGGCGAACGCATAACGCGCCGCCAGCTTGCCGGTCCACTGGCTGCCGAAATCCTGGTAATGCTCGTAACGGCCGGCCAGGTCGGTGGAGAATTTGTCGCCGAACTGGCTGGACACGTTGGCGTAGGCGCTGGCCACATTGCGCGACAGATCGGCCTCGTCCTGCGGTGTGAGGCCGCCGCCGGCTTGCGAGCCGGTGGGACGATCGGTGAACGGGCCGGCCGCATAGCTGGCCGGATCGCCGGCGTGGGTGCGGTATTGCTCGCGGCGGAATTCGGCACCGGTGCCGAAGGTATGGGTGGCCCCGGCGGCATCGAACACGCGGGTCAGATCCAGATTGCCCACGGTTTGCGCGAAGGCGAAATCGCCGGTCTTGAAGCGGGTGGTGCTGCCCGGGCCGAGCGAGGCGTTGAGCGAGTTGCGCAACCGGTAGGTGAAGTCGTTGCGGCCGTAGTTGACGCTGGCGTCGTAGTCCCAGTTGCCGAGCTGCCCACGGGCGCCGGCGACGATCTGCAGGTCGCGATTCTCGCCTTCGGAAATCGGGCGGTAGCCGTTGGGGTAGATCTCACGCCAGTTGGCGCTGCCATCCGGGTAGCGGAAGTAGTTGGCGCCTTCGGTGTCGCGCTGGTTGTAGGTGCCGAAGGCGTAGAACTCGCCGTTGGCGCTGAAGGGAATCTTGGTGTTGAGCCAGGCGTTCAGGCCTTTGGTGGCGCCGTCGCCGAGCACGTAATTGCGTTGGCCAGCCAGCGCCAGATTGGCCGGGGTCTGTTCTTCGAACGAGGGAATCTGATCGAAGCCGGCGCGGTTGGTGGCCTCGCGATTCTTCAGCTCCAGGCCCACCTTGAAAAAGCCGCCGTCATCGCCGAGCAGGCTGCCGACCTTGGCGCTGGCGTAGCTGGTCTGGCCGTCGGTGACGCGGCGATTGATCGGCTCCACATCGGTGTTGTAGGCGCCGAAGCTGGCTTCCAGCTCGCCGCGCTCGGGGTTGTCGTCCAGGATCACGTTGATGACGCCGGCAATGGCATCGGAGCCGTATTGCGCGCCGGCACCGTCGCGCAGCACTTCGATGCGCTTGATCGCGTTGATCGGGATGGAATTGAAATCCACCGGCGTGGTGCCCTTGCCGATCTTGCTGTCGGTATTGACCAGCGCCGAGGTGTGGCGGCGCTTGCCGTTGACCAGCACCAGCACCTGGTCGGGCGAGAGTCCGCGCAACTGCGCGGCGCGGATGTGGTCGGCGCCACCGGAGTTGGACTGGCGCGGGAAATTGAACGAGGGCAGCAGCGCCTGCAGCGCGCTGCCGAGCTCGCCGTTGACCACGCCGGCCTTGCGGATGTCTTCGGCGGTGAGCACGTCCACCGGCACGGTCGATTCCAGCACGGTGCGGTCGCTGGCACGGGTGCCAGTGACGATCACCGTGTCCAGCGTGGGGGCGCCGGGGGCGGCCTGCTGGGCCTGCGCGTTGGCGCTCAACACGGCGGCGACGGCCAGGCCGATAGCCGAAAGGGTGGGGCGGGTCATTTCTCTCTCCTGCGACAGCAACTGCGAACGCGCCGCGCGGTCGGCATCCGGCCGGGCTGGGGCGCAAAGGGGTCGGATCGTCCACATTCATCCGGATGGAGAGATGTTATCGCGTTGTTCAGACGCGTGCGAGATGGCACAGTGCGCGCACGCCGGCATCAGCTAATGCCCGGCCTGCATGAGCCTGCCCAATACGCGTTGTAAAAATATCCGTTGTGGAGAAGTCGATGAAGTTGCTGCCGTCCTGCCTGCTTGCCGCCATGTTGGCGTTGTCCGCCTGCGCCACCACTCCCGGCGGCGCGCCGGGCTCGACCACTGCCAGCCTGCAAGGAGATGCGGCGCGGCCCGCGACGGCCCGCGGCTGGGTGCGCAGCGAGCTGTACTTTGGCGTGGGCGAGGAAACCGGCCCGGCCGATCGCCCGCAGACCCGCACTATCGACGAGACCCAGTGGCGCGCGTTCCTGGACAAGGAAGTGACGCCGCGCTTCCCGGATGGGCTGACCGTGTTCGACGCCTACGGCCAGTGGCTGTTTCGCGGTGCCAAGGAGCCGAACCGGCTGGGCACCAAGGTGCTGGTGATCCTGCACGAGGACAGCCCGCAGCGGCGCAACGACATCGAGGCGATCCGCCTGGCCTGGAAGCAGGCCACCGGCCACCAGTCGGTGCTGTGGTCGCGGCAGGCGGTTGAGGTGTCGTTCTGAGTCTGCTGACCATGCGCCTTGAACCTCTGCGCCGAATGCATGTGAGGGCTGCGCGCGCGCTGTTATTCGCCGCGCTTGGCGGGCTGTCGTTCGCGTCCTTGGCACGCGACACCAGCGTGCAGGTGCAGATCGACGCGCACACGCGTGCCACCGCCACACTGGTCGGCACACGCCTGCAGGTGGTGTTTAGCCCAGGCGGCAAGGAGCAATGGTTCGACGCGAACGTGGACGACGGCGAAGGCGGCACCGGCGTGGACAGCGACGACTACAACTTCGACGGGCATCCGGATCTTGCGGTGTCGGCGATGCTCGGCCAGGTCAACGAGGCGGTGCTGGTGTTTGTGTTCGATCCGGCGCAACGCCGCTTTCGTGCGCTGACCGCGCCCACGCGCCCGGCGGTGCAATGCGAAGGTTTCTTCAACCTCACGCCCGACAAGCAGCAGCGCAGCTTGACCAGCTCCTGCCGCAGCGGGCCGATGTGGTACGCCGACGTCTATCGCTACGCTGCCGATGGGCGCCTGTATGTGGCCAGGACGCAGCAGCCGATCGCCTCGCCCGACATTCAGACCTTGCTGGATCCAGGCACCGACGATGGCATGCCGCTCTCGGTGTGGCCGCGTTACGACGTGCGCGGGGCGAAGGTTTCAAGCGAGATCGGCACGACGCTGGAGGCACCCATGCCGGTGCAGCTGCGTGTGCAGGTGGCGCGCCTGCCGCTGTACGCCACGCCTACTTCGACCAGCACCAAGCGCTATCTGGTGCAGGGCGATCGGGCCGACGCGCTGGATGTCAGCGCCGATGCCACGCGCGTGCAGGTGCGCTATCGCAGTGCCGGCCGCAGCGACAGCGTCGGCTGGATCGAGGTCGCTGCGGCGATGCAGGAGCGGACGCAGTAGCGCCTGTAGGCGTCAGCGTACCGGCAAGCGCCGGACGGGCGCGCCCTTGCATCGGCCAGCGCAACGACACGCTCTGATCCATCGCGCCGCTGTCGCGCATGCGGGGCAGCGGCTACCATCGGCCGATCCCCACGCTTCCTGGCTCCCATGTCGGCCTCTTCCTCGCGTACTGCGGCATCGCCGCGCTGGTTCGTCGCCGGCGACCTCAATGGCTTCTTCGGCCTGGTCGTCGACAATCTCTCCATCCTCGGCTTCATCGCGATGGCGCTCATCGGGATATTCCAGTTTCCCGCTGACGTGATATTCGAACGCATGTTTCCTGGCACCGCGTTCGGCGTGCTGGTTGGCAATTTGCTCTACACCTTGATGGCGCGGCGGCTGGCCGCACGCAGCGGGCGCGACGACGTCACCGCGATGCCGCTGGGCCTGGATGCGCCCACCAGCATCGGCATGGCATTGCTGGTGCTCGGCCCGGCGTTTGTCGGCTTCAAGGCGCAGGGGCTGGATCCGCAAGCGGCCGCCATCGCCACCTGGAAACTCGGCATGGCCTCGCTGGTGGTGATGGGCCTGCTCAAGCTGGTGCTGTCGTTTGCTGGCGAGGCGGTCACGCGTGCGCTGCCGCGTGCGGCGCTGCTCGGTTCGATCGCGGGCATCGCGCTGGTGCTGATGGGCTTGCTGCCGCTGCTGGAAACGCTGCGTTCGCCGGTGGCCGGCTTTGTCACCTTGGGCCTGCTGTTGTACGTGCTGCTGGCCAAGGGCCGGTTGCCGACCAAGTTGCCGGGTGTGCTGGTCGCCTTCGTCATCGGCACCGCGTTGTATTACGGGCTGGGACTGGCCGGACTCGGTGCGCCGGGTTTTGCAGTGCCGGACTGGGCGACGCCGAAGATCGTGTTGCCGCTGCCGAACCTGGGTTTTATCGAAGGCCTGTCGGCCACGGTGGCGTACCTGCCGTTGCTGCTGCCGTTCGGTCTGTTGATGGTGGTGGGTGGCATCAATGTCAGCGAGAGCGCACGCGCTGCGGGCGATGACTACCGCACCCGCGACATTCTGCTGGTGGAAGCCTTCGCCACACTGGTCGCAGGCGTCTGCGGCGGCGTGGCGCAGACCACGCCGTACATCGGCCAGCCGGCGTACAAGCATATGGGCGCGCGTTCGGGCTATACGTTGCTGACTGGCTTATTCGTCGGTATTGGCGGCATGCTGGGTGTGATCAGCGGGCTGGTGCAATGGGTGCCGCTGGCGGTGCTGGCACCGATCATCGTGTACGTGTCGATCGACATCACCACGCAGGCGTTTCAGGCCACGCCCAAGCATCACGCGGGCGCGATGGTGTTGGGCTTTCTGCCTTCGGTGGCGTACCTGCTGACCATCAAGGCGCCGGGCTGGATTCCGCCGGAGCAATTGGTTGCGCTGACCACCAAGCTCGATGGTCACGGCCTGCCGGAGCTGGCGGTGATCTTCGCGCTGGGCAATGGTTTCATCATCACCGCGATGCTGTGGATCGCCGCGGTGGCGGCGATGATCGATGGCCGGCTGCGACGCGGTGCGGTGTTTCTGCTGGTGGCCGCTGGCCTGACGTTGTTCGGCCTGATCCATTCGGTGGACCCGCGCGGCGGCATCTATCTGCCGTGGTCGCTGCAAGGGTTGGCGCGGGTGATCAGCTGGCAGTTCGTCGGTGCCTATGTCGCGCTGGCGTTGACCTTGCTGCTGCTGTCGTTGCTGCCTGCACGCAAGGAGGCGTTGCAATGAACTATCGCTCGGCTGCGATGCGGACAGTGGTTGGTGGCGCCCTGTTGCTGGGTGCAAGCGGTGCCTGGGCGGCCTCGTTCGATTGCAAGCAGGCGAGCACTGCGGTCGAAAAACGGCTGTGTGCGGTGCCGGCGCTCGGTAATCTGGACGATCAGTTGGACGAGTCCTATCGGGCGTTGGTGGAGACCACGCCGCGCAGTTCGGTGGCGAGCGTGCGCGATCAGCAACGGGCGTGGCTGCGGCAGCGCAATGCCTGCGCGCAGGACGCCAAGCTGGACGATTGCCTGCAGCGCTCATTGAAGGGCAGAGCCGATGTGCTGGCCAAGGCGCTGACTGCACAGCAACAGGCACTGGATCGCATCATTGCCAGCATTCCCACGGCGCCTGCCGACGCGGCGCGCCAGTTACAGGGCTACGACACGCCGCTGGCCTCGGCGTGGCTGGCTTACTTGCATCAGTTCGTGCCTGCGGCGGGGCTGGATGCGGCGCTGGCTAATGCGCGGTTCGAGAGTGCGCGTAAGGCATTGCGCAAGGTCGACACGTTTGCGGCCTCGTTGCTCGACGATGTGGATGGCATGCCTGCCATGCAGGCACCAGAACGCGTCTTGACGTTGCTACGCTTGTGGATCGAGCGCGACGACAGCGATCAGCGTCCTTATGTGCATTGCTTCATCTTCGCTGCGGTGGGTGAGCCGGCATACGATGCGTTCGGCTCGCTGTATGGGTCGACACGCGACGGGTTCGCGCCGATCTGCAAGCCGCCGGGCGGTTTGTTTGCATTGGCCAGCTGGAAGCAGCTGGATGCGGGCTTTGCCGGGTTGATCGAGGCCTTGAGCAAGGATGCCGGCACCATTCGCTACGCGAGTTACGCCGAGTGGAAAATCATCGCGCTACGCGCGTCGGTGTCGCCGTTGTTGTATCTGACGCCTGCACTGCGCAAGAGCTACGGCGACGATCCGGACAAGGCGATTGCGGCCTGGAACGGGGAAGACAGCGATTGGCCGGCGGCGCAACGCAAGGCCGTGCGTGCGCTGTTGCCGAAGGTGCGTGCCGATACGGCAGCATGGCTGGTGCGCGAGAAGCGCCTGCCTGCGAAACAGGCCGATGAGGTCGCCGCCGCCATCGTGGCGGCTTGGGTGAATGCGCGGTTGGATTTCGCAAGCTGAGCGCGGCGGGCACACCTACTTCGCGGGTATGAGACGGCTGGCGTTGTTGCTTGATGCGGCAACGCCGGGTGTCCTGGTCTGAGACTAGATAATGTGGATAAGCCGAAGCCGAAGCCTGCGGTCTGCGGCTTGGCTGGAGGGCCCTTGCCCGCCCACCATCGCGGGACACGCCGCAAGTACGTCCGTGTAGGCTCTTACGCGGCATCCATGCCGCGTAAGGTCCCGCGACGGTGGGCGGGCAAGGACCAGTCGAGATGGTCGGTGTGCATGGTTGCGAGCGGTGCATTCGTGCGTTGTTTGGCTAATCTCCGCGTCCGATCAGCTTCCCAAGGCAAGCCAAGTGATAGGCAAGCTTTCAGCAAAGCAGCCAGCAAACTGTCTGGTGCGGTGTCCTCACCGATTGCGGGACCGTGTGGCGGCATGGATGCCGCCACCGAGCCTACATGGACGTACTTGCGGCGTGTCCCGCGAGCGGTGAGGGCATCGCGCCCTCGACCCACCGAGCTTTTGACTGCCTCAAACTTCGCTGCGGGCGTTATCTGTTCGCAATGAGGATGATGGTTACGGGCATGTCGTTGTCGCTTGCAGCGTAAGAGCCAGCGTTTGCTTCCACAGACAGCGAACCTCGCGTGCAAACGCTCCAGCTTGATGCACGCAGCCTGCTGGATAGCGTCATCGCCACATATCGATGGAACCACCGCGCCATCTCATGGTCACACCATGGATGTTGTCGATGTAAGGAGTTTCACGATGCAATCGAAGTCTTCGCGTTGGCCGTGGCTGCTGGCGGTGCCAATCGTGGCCGGTGCCGCCTGGTGGCTGTTTGGCGGGTCATCCACTCCGCCGGGCGCGTTGCCTGCGCCGATCAGCCAGACCGCAAGCGCTGTGGCAGCCGCTGTGACTCCCGCGCCGCCCGTGCCGGCCGGGCCGCGGCATCCGGTGCAGGCGCCCTCGGCCGATGCCGCCGACGCTGCGATTCCTGCGCTGGCGCAGAGCGATGCGGCTGCTTGGCAGGCATTGCTGGACCTGGTGCAGGACGATGGCGCGTTGTCGATCGTGGTGCGCAAGCATCTGATCGAGCGTGTTGTGGTGATGATCGACAATCTGACCCAGCCCAGCATCAGCCGCCGTGTCTCGGTGCTGCAGCCGGTGCCTGGTGAGTTGCAGGTCGCCGATGCCGCTGGCGCTGTTGTGATCGATCAGGCCAATGCGGTGCGTTATGCGCCTTACGTTGCGGCATTCACACAGGTGGATGCGCAGGCGTTGGTGCGCAGTTATGTGCGTTTCTACCCGCTGTTTCAGCAGGCATATGCCGATCTCGGCGCGCCGGATCGTTACTTCAACGACCGCGTGATCGATGTGATCGATCATCTGTTACGCACGCCGGATCCGGCGCAACCGATCAAGGTGCAGCGCGACGAGCGTGGCCGCTATCGCTTTGTCGATCCTGCGCTGGAAGCGCTGTCGGTCGGGCAAAAAGCCGTGTTGCGGCTGGGGCCGACGCAGGCCGCTGCGGTGAAAGTGCAGTTGCAGCGAATTCGGACGGCATTGCTGCAGGGACGTTGAGGCGGCTTGCGATCGACGCAAGCATGAGGCCGCACTGAGTGCGGCCTTGCACGCTGCAGTGGCATGCATCCGGTGTCGGCATCGGAGCAGGTAATTTCGGTGCTGCTTGCGATGCGATGCAGGAGACGCAGTCGTATCGATTACGCCGCATCCAGCTCCGGATAGTGGCGAAAAATGCCGTTGGTGTTGAACGCCACACGTCGCTCGGATGCGAGATAGGCGGCAATCCGCGGACGCTCGGCCACGCGCTGCTGCAAGGCCTTGAGGCCGGGCAGATCGGTCGACAGCGTTGCCATGCGCTTGGGAAACATGTATTCCAGCCCGCTGATCAGCTGAAACAGCGACAGGTCCACATACGAGTGCGTGCCCAGTACATGGATGCCGCCGGCCTGCTGCAGCACCTGTTCGAAGTAGCCCAGGAACTTGGGCAGGCGGTTGTCGCGCAGGTCCTTGGCACGCTTGGCCGCTTCGGCTTTCTGGTCTTCGTAATACAGCCCGGTGGCGATCGGATGATGGGTATCGTGCACTTCGGCCACCAGGTCGGTGATGGTCAGCTGCAATTGCAATGCCTGGATGCGTAGTGCATCCGATTCCGGTGCCAGCTTCAGTTGCGGCCCAATGAAATGCAGGATCGCTGCGACCTGCGCAACCACCGTGTCGCCGGCCTTGAGGAAGGGCGGTGCGAACGGCTGGGCGCCGGCTTGGTGACCTTCCAGAAAGGCATTCATCACGTCATCGCCTTCCACGCGCGCCACGTCGGTGTAGTCGGCGCCGGCATCTTCCAGTGCGAGGCGGACGAATTCGCCGCGGCCTTGCAGGCCGGTCCAGTAGTAGAGCTGATAGTGCATGCGCTGCTCCGCGATTGATGGCGGTGCAGCGTAGAAAACACACGGCTAGGCGGGCGTGATCGATGCGTCAGTGAGCTGTGACTCGGCGCCGCCGTGCGCTTGCGCCAGCAACCAGGCCAGCTTGCGCGCGCGCGGTTGCTGCTTGAGCTGCCACTCTGCGCGCGAGGCGGCGGAGCGGTCCGCATACGGGTGGCTGGCAAGCACTTCCAGCGGCGGATTCGCGCGCGTGTAGCGCGCGCCGGTGCCACGCAGATGCGCCTGGAAGCGCCGCTCCAGATCGTTGGTGATGCCGGCGTAATAGCTGCCGTTGCGACACAGCAGCAGGTAGAGGTGCCAGGGCTTGGGTGCATCCATGGAGCCATTATCGCCACTGGCTCGATGTTGTGCACCGGGGGTCTTCGAGCGCGCTTGGCGCTGGCTATCCGCACGCACTGCGGTGCGTGAGTGAATAACCACCTAAACATTGGTTATTTGACGCTCGCGGCAGCTGCAAACAGCATGCGCTATTGCATTGCACTGCCTTCTCGGCCTGCGCTGCGCCCTGTTCGCCGTGCGTGCACGGCGCTCTCGAACAACCGAAATCCACAAGCGCTGCGACAAGACAGCCGACGCCACGAAAGGACATACATGCCCGCGCGACACCGGACCCCTGCAAGGATCTCTGCTGCTTCGAAATGGTTGGCTAAGCCGCAGGTGTTGGCATGGAGTCTGGCGTGGGCATGTACGCCGGTGCTTGCCGATGAAGTGAGTGAGGCGGCTGCAACGCCGGACCGCGCCGCGCAGACCTTGGGCGCGGTGACGGTGACCGCCACACGCCGCGAAACCACCTTGCAGCAAGTGCCGGTGGCCGTGTCGGTGGTGCAGGGCGAAACGTTGGAGCGCGAAAACCGCAACAGCGTGGCCGACCTGCCGGCGCTGGTGCCCAGCCTGACCTTTCGCACCGGCGCCTCCAACAAGGACACCTCGTTGTTCCTGCGTGGCGTGGGTACCATCTCCACCTCGCCGGGCGTCGAGCCCAGCGTAGCCACGGTGATCGACGGCGTGGTGCTGGGGCGTCCGGGCCAGGCCACGCTGGATCTGCTGGATGTCGAACGTATCGAAGTCCTACGCGGGCCACAGGGCACCTTGTTCGGCAAGAACGCCTCGGCCGGCGTGCTCAATATCGTCAGCAAGCCGGCGCCGGATGTCTTCGGCGGCTATGTGGATTACGCGCACTTCGGTGGCGGCGACGAAGACCGCGTGCGTGCCAGCGTGGGCGGCGCGCTGGTGCCGGAGGTACTCAAGGCCAGCGTGTCGGCGTTGTGGGCCGAATACGGCGGCAATGTGCGCAATGTGGCCGACGGCCAAACCGTCAATGGTTACCAGCGCTCCGGTGCGCGGCTGCGGCTGGATCTGACCCCGAACCCGAGCTTGAACGCAACGCTGCTCGCCGACTACCTGCAGTCGCGCAGCGACGCGCCCAGCGGTGTAGTGGTCGCCAGCACGCGTGCGGACTTCGCCGCAGCCCTTGCGCCAGTGATCGCCAGCGCCGACAACCGGCAGATCAACAGCGATTACCGCACGCATCTGGACGACACCAACAAGGGCGCCTCGCTACAGTTGGATCAGCACATCGGCGAGGCGCTGCTGACCTCGATCAGCGCGTGGCGGCAATGGGATAACACCCAGTTCCAGGATGGCGATCGCACTGCGCAACGCAGCGTGGCGTTTCCGTCCTCGCACGATCGTGGCGATCTTGGGTACACACAGTATTCGCAGGAAGTGCGCATCCAGACCCCGCGCGACCGTACAGTGGAAGCGGTCGCCGGACTGTATTACCTGCATGCGCGCAACGACGAAACCTATCGCCGCACGGTGACGACGCCCACCGCCAGCGACGTGGGTGTGGCCGATTACGGCACGCGTGCAGAAACGTATGCGGCGTTCGGCGAAGCGACCTGGCATTGGCGCCCGGATCTGCGTGCGTTGCTGGGCGCGCGCTTCACCCGCGACACGCTCGACTATCAACATCGGCGCGTGTCCAGTTCCGCAGCCGCAGTCACCGGCATCCAGCCCTCCACGGCCAGCAGTGGCAGCACCGCAGAAAACGGCGTGTCGGGCCGTGCAGGCCTGCAATACGATTTCGATGCGCAGACCACCGGCTACCTCACCTATTCGCGCGGCTACAAGGGCCCGGCCTACAACGTGTTCTTCAACATGCAGCCGCGCGATACGCCGGCGCTGAAGCCGGAGACCTCCAATGCCTGGGAACTCGGCTTGAAGGCGCGCGCCCTGGACGATCGCCTCAGTGCAAACGTCGCGTTGTTCCATACCGAGTACGCCAACTATCAGGCCAACTTTTTCGACACCGTGGCCGGGCAGGTGGTGACACGCTTGATCAACGCCGGGCAGGTGCGCACGCAAGGCCTGGAACTGGATCTGGAGTATCGGCCCACCGAGCGGCTCAGCCTGGCCGCATCGCTGGCCTACACGCAGGCGCGCATCCAGCGCTTTGCCTGCCCCGCCGCAGCAGCGGCCAACTGCAATGTCGATGGCAGGCCGCTGCCGTTTTCACCGGACTGGAAAGGCAATCTGCGCGCCGGTTATCGGGTGCCGTTACGCGGCAGTCTGGCGCTGGAATTCAATGGCGATGTGAGTTGGCAGGACAGCGTGCAGTACGACCTCAGCCAGACCCCGCAGACCATCCAGGGCCCGTATGCGATCTGGAATGCCAGCATCGCGCTGGCCGACGATGTGCATGGCTGGCGGGTGGCAGTGCTTGGCCGCAATCTCGGCGACCGCTCGTATGCACCGCTGCTGGCCAATGCCACCGGCAATGTATACCGGCTGGTGCCGCGCGACGATCAGCGCTATGTCGGGTTGCAGTTGCACAAGGATTTTTGAGCATGCGTGTGATGGTTTTGGATATCGATTTGTACAGTGCGGGCGCTACGCACGGTGGGCTGCAATGAGCGCCGTACGGCAGCTCTCGCTCGGTGCGTTTCTGATGGCCACCGGCCATCATGTGGCCGCATGGCGGCATCCGCACGCCAGTGCCGATCCGCTGGTGTTCGATCATTACCGGCAGATGGTGCGCATTGCCGAGGCCGCCAAGTTCGATGCGGTGTTCGTCGCCGACAGCCTGGCTGCGGCCGGCGGGCCGGTGGCATCGCGGATGGCGCGCTCCAGCCTGTTCGAGCCGCTCACGTTGCTCAGCGCGTTGGCGGTGGTGAGCGAGCGCATCGGGTTGATCGCCACCATGACCACCAGCTACAACGAGCCGTATCACGTGGCACGCAAGTTTGCCTCGCTGGATCATCTGTCCGGTGGGCGTGCCGGCTGGAATCTGGTCACCTCCGATGCCGCCGACGAGGCGCTGAATTTCAACCGCGATGCGCATTACGTGCATGCCGAGCGCTATGCGCGAGCGCGCGAATTTCAGCAAGTGGTCGCAGGGCTATGGGACAGCTGGGACGACGATGCCTTTATCGCCGACACTGCCGCTGGCGTGCACTACGATCCCGCACGGCTGCACGTGCTGGACCATCGCGGCCCGCATTTTCAGGTGCGCGGTCCGCTCAATATCGCGCGGGCGCCGCAGGGGCATCCGGTGCTGGTGCAGGCCGGCTCGTCCGAGCCAGGGCGTGCGCTGGCCGCCGAGACTGCCGAGGTGGTGTTCACCGCGCAGTCGTCGCTGGCCAAGGCGCAGGCGTTCTACGCCGACATCAAGGGGCGGCTGGAACAATTCGGGCGCTCGCGCGATGCATTGAAGGTGATGCCAGGCGTGTTCATCGTGGTTGGGCAAAGCCAGGCCGAAGCGCAGGAAAAGTTCGAGCAGTTTCAGGAGCTGGTGGAGCCTGACGTCGGCATCGCACTGCTGTCGCGCATGTTGGGCAACTTCGACCTGTCCGGCTACCCGCCAGATGGTCCGTTGCCGGAGTTGCCGCTAACCGAAACCGGGCAGCGCAGCCGCCAGCAGTTGTTCACCGAGTTGGCCGGGCAGGAGCAGTTGAGCATTGCCCAGCTCGGTCGGCGCATCGCGGGCGGGCGCGGGCATTACAGCCTGATCGGCACGCCCACGCAGATTGCCGATGAGTTGCAGGCCTGGTTCGAGCAAGACGCAGCCGATGGTTTCAACGTGCTGGTGCCGCATCTGCCCGGCGGCCTGGCCGATGTCGCCAATCACGTGGTGCCGGAGCTGCAGCGACGCGGGCTGTTCCGGCGTGACTATGCGGGGCGCACGTTGCGCGATCATCTGGGGCTGGCACGCCCCGCCAATCGCTTCAGCGCACGCTGATCTACCGGACATTCTGATGACCTATCTCGCACATCCCGATCGTTACGACCGTATCGCCTACCGCCGTGTCGGCCGCAGTGGCCTGGTGTTGCCGGCACTGTCGCTGGGCCTGTGGCACAACTTCGGCGACAGCACACCGATCGACACGCAGCGCGCCTTGCTGCGCACCGCGTTCGATCTGGGCATTACTCACTTCGATCTGGCCAACAACTACGGCCCGCCGTATGGCAGCGCGGAAATCAACTTCGGCCGCCTGCTGCGCGAGGATTTCAAGCCCTATCGCGACGAACTGATCATTTCCACCAAGGCCGGTTGGGACATGTGGCCGGGCCCGTACGGGCAGGGCGGCAGCTCGCGCAAATACCTGCTGTCCAGCCTGGATCAGAGCCTGCAGCGGCTGGGCGTGGACTACGTGGACATCTTCTACTCGCACCGCTTCGACGCGGACACACCGTTGGAAGAAACCGCCGGCGCATTGGCCAGCGCGGTGCAGCAGGGCAAGGCCTTGTATGTGGGCGTGTCGTCGTACTCGGCGGCGCGCACGCGCGAGATCGCGGCATTGCTGCGCGAGTGGAAGGTGCCGCTGCTGATCCATCAGCCGGCCTACAACCTGTTCAATCGCTGGGCCGAGCAGGAGTTGTTCGATGCCACGGACGAGGTGGGTGCCGGCGTGATCGCGTTCACCCCGTTGGCGCAGGGCTTGTTGACCGGCAAGTACCTCAATGGCGTGCCCAGCGATGCGCGGGTGAATCGTCCGGGTGGGCAGTCGCTGCGGCCGGAACATCTATCCGAGGACAATCTGCAGCGCGCACGCGGGCTGGATGCGATCGCACAGCGACGTGGGCAGAGTCTTGCGCAGTTGGCGTTGGCCTGGGTACTGCGCGATCCGCGCGTGAGCTCGGCCTTGCTGGGTGCCAGCCGCCCGGAGCAGTTGATCGAAAACGTCGCGGCCTTGCAGTCGCCTGCGTTCAGTGTCGACGAGTTGGCCGAGATCGATCGCTTTGCGGTCGAGGGTGGCGTCAACCTCTGGGAAAAACCGTCCACCGATTGGCAATGAGGAGGATTCCGATGCGCTACCGCTTTGTGTTTGTTGCGTTGCTGTTGTCCAGCATTGCGTGGCTGCAACCCACATGGGCGGCCGAGCCGGCACAGTTGCGTATCGGCTATCAAAAAGCGGTGTCGAGCCTGGTGCTGGCCAAGCAGCATCGTTTGCTGGAACAACGCTTCCCGCGCACCAAAATTACCTGGATCGAGTTTCCGGCCGGGCCGCAAATGCTGGAAGCCTTGAACGTGGGCAGCATCGACCTGGGCGGTGCCGGCGATATTCCGCCATTGTTCGCGCAGGCCGCCGGTGCCGATCTGGTGTATGTGGGCTGGGTGCCGCCCACGCCCAAGGCCGAGACCATTCTGGTGCCGGCCAAGAGCACACTGCGGCGCGTGGCCGATCTCAAGGGCAAGCGGGTTGCGTTTCAGAAAGGGTCGAGTGCGCACAACCTGTTGCTGCGGCTGTTGGCCAAGTCGGGCCTGAGCATGCGCGACATCACGCCGCTGTATCTGTCGCCGGCCAATGCACGCGCAGCCTTCGCTGCAGGGCAGGTGGATGCCTGGGCGATCTGGGACCCGTGGTATTCGGCATTGACGCTGGATGGCAGTGCGCGCCTGCTCGCCAACGGCGAAGGGCTTGGATTGACCGGCGGCTTCTTTCTGTCTTCGCGCCGCTATGCCACCGCGTGGGGCCCGTTCGTGCAGCAGGTGATGGGGCAGCTCAATCAGGCCGACGGGCTATTGGAACGCGATCGCGCCGGCAGCATTCGCGTGCTGGCGCAGGTGAGCGGGCTCTCGCCTGCGGTGGTCGAGCGCACGCTGGCCCATCGCCCGCCGGCCAGCGTGCAGCCGCTCAGCGCCGAGGTCATCAAGGCGCAGCAGGCGACTGCCGATCTGTTCTACGCACAGCGCCTGTTGCCCAAGCGGGTGCTGGTGGCACCTGCGGTGTGGCGTGCGCCGGCAGTTGCCGTTGCATCGCCGGCGGGCAAACAGGCGGCGGGCAAGTGATGCGCGGGACCAGAGATGCAAACGTAAGCTGGATTGGGAACGGGTGCCGGACCTCCGGAAACGTGCACATACGCGCTGTTGTTGCGATGCTTCGCCACATCATCAAGGTTCCGCAATGAGTACCCCCTCGCGTCGTTTGGGCAATCTACTAGTGCCTTGGCTATTGCCATTGGCCTTGTTGGTGGCCTGGCAGATCGCCGCCTCCGGTGGCTGGTTGCCGCAGCGGATTCTTCCTGCGCCGGACGCGGTGCTGCGTGCGGCTGTCACGCTGGTGCAAAGCGGCGAGTTGTGGCAACACCTGGCGATCAGCAGCTGGCGTGCGGCAGTCGGCCTGGCGATCGGCGGTAGCATTGGTTTTGCACTGGGTCTGCTCACCGGCGTGTCGCGCGTGGCCGAGCGTCTGCTCGACAGTGCCTTGCAGATGCTGCGCAATGTGCCGCATCTGGCGCTGATTCCGCTGGTGATCCTGTGGTTCGGCATCGACGAGGGCGCCAAGTTGTTTCTGGTGGCGCTGGGCACCTTCTTCCCGATCTATCTCAATACCTATCACGGCATCCGCAGCGTGGACCCGGCACTGATCGAGATGGCGCGCAATTACGGCTTGCGTGGCCCGCAGCTGTTTGTCGATGTGTTGTTGCCGGGTGCGTTGCCGTCGATTCTGGTCGGGTTGCGCTTTGCGTTGGGTTTGATGTGGCTGACCTTGATCGTGGCCGAGACGATTTCCGCAAGTTCCGGCATCGGCTATCTGGCGACGAACGCGCGCGAATTTTTGCAGACCGACATCGTGGTGGTGGCCATCTTGCTGTACGCATTGCTCGGCAAGCTGGCCGATCTGGCTGCACGCGGATTGGAAGCCTGGTGGTTGGGCTGGCACCCGGCGCAGCAACAGCGTGCGGAGCTGCACCGATGAGCGCGGTCGAGACCGGCCTGCCGCTGACCTTGCGCGGGATTGGCAAGCGTTATGGCGATGCCGAGGTGTTGCGCGGCATCGATCTGGACATCGCGCCCGGTGCCAGCGTGGCGATTGTGGGGCGCAGCGGCTGCGGCAAGAGCACCTTGTTGCGCGTGATCGCCGGGCTGGAAGCGGCCGATACCGGCACGGTCGCCAGCGGGCACGCGCCGTTGGCTGCGCAGCGTGATGCGGTGCGGCTGATGTTTCAGGACGCGCGGCTGCTGCCGTGGAAGCGGGTGATCGACAACGTGGCGCTCGGCCTGGGGCGTGCCGGGCGTGCCAAGGCGCAGGCGGCATTGGACGCGGTGGGGCTGGGCACGCGCGGCGGCGATTGGCCGGCGACGCTCTCCGGCGGTCAACGCCAGCGCGTGGCCCTGGCGCGTGCGCTAGTGCATCGGCCGCGGCTGTTGCTGCTGGACGAACCGCTGGGCGCGTTGGATGCGTTGACGCGTATCGAAATGCAGCAGCTGATCGTGCAGCTGTGGCGGCAGCATGGTTTCACCCTGGTGCTGGTCACCCATGACGTGGCTGAGGCGAGTGCGCTGGCCGACCGCATTGTGCTGATCGAGCACGGCCATGTCGGCTTGGATGTGCCAGTGCCGGTGCCGCATCCGCGTGTACCAGGCGCACCGGCGCTGGCGGCGATCCAGGCGCAGGTGTTGTCGCGTTTGCTGGGGACGGCGCAGCTGCCGGTGCCAGCGGCCACGGAGAACGCCGAGGACGCCAAGGATGCCGATGCGCGGCAGGGCGCTGCGACGCACGCCACTGTGCCACTGCGGCGGATCGTCTAGCAGGCCGGTCGTCGGCCCGAGTTTGTCTAAGCCAACGCCGATGCCAATGCGCAAGGCAAACCCGTTTCTCCAACATCGCGCGGCCCACACCAAGCAGCGTGAGCCGGCCCTGATGCCCCTCATCTGCACTTGCCGCACCCGTCAAACCTTGAAACCCCGCACAGCAGCCGCATCTGCACGGTATCGTCGGCGTCGCCGGCCACCAGTTCAGAGGATTATCCCCATGCGGATGGACAAGCTCACCTCGCGGTTCCAGCAGGCGCTGGCCGACGCGCAGTCGCTGGCCGTGGGCCGCGACCACAACATCATCGAGCCCGTGCACGTGCTCGCCGCATTGCTCGACCAGAGTGGCGGCAGCACGCGCCCGCTGCTGTCGCAGGCCGGCGTCAACGTGCCATTGCTGCGCGAGCGGCTGGGCGAGGCGCTGGACACGCTGCCCAAGGTGTCGGGTCAGGAAGGCAACCTGTCGATCGGCAACGATCTCAACCGCCTGCTCAACCAGACCGACAAACTGGCGCAACAACATGGCGATGCCTTTATCGCCAGCGAGTGGTTCGTGCTGGCCGCGGCCGACGATGCCAGCCCGCTGGGCGTGGCGCTGCGCGCGGCCGGCGGCGACAAGAAAAAGATCGAGGTCGCCATCGACAAGCTGCGCGGCGGCGAAACCGTGCAATCGGAAAACGCCGAGGAACAACGCCAAGCGCTGGAAAAATACACCATCGACCTGACCGCGCGTGCGGAGAGCGGCAAGCTCGATCCGGTGATCGGCCGCGACGAAGAGATCCGCCGCACCATTCAAGTGTTGCAGCGGCGCACCAAGAACAACCCGGTGCTGATCGGCGAACCCGGCGTGGGCAAGACCGCGATTGTCGAGGGCCTGGCGCAACGCATCATCAATGGCGAAGTGCCCGAAGGCCTGCGCGGTAAGCGCGTGCTGTCGCTGGACATGGGCGCGCTGATCGCCGGTGCCAAGTTCCGCGGCGAGTTCGAAGAACGGCTAAAGGCGGTGCTCAGCGACCTGTCCAAGAACGAAGGCCAGATCATCCTGTTCATCGACGAGCTGCACACCATGGTGGGCGCAGGCAAGGCCGATGGCGCGATGGACGCGGGCAACATGCTCAAGCCGGCGCTGGCACGCGGCGAGCTGCATTGCATCGGCGCCACCACGCTGGACGAATACCGCAAGTACATCGAAAAAGACGCGGCACTGGAGCGGCGTTTCCAGAAGGTGTTCGTGGGCGAGCCGACGGTGGAAGACACCATCGCGATCCTGCGTGGCTTGAAGGAGCGCTACGCGGTGCATCACGGCGTGGAGATCACCGACCCGGCGATCGTGGCCGCCGCCACCTTGTCCAACCGTTACATCACCGACCGCCAGCTGCCGGACAAGGCGATCGACCTGATGGACGAAGCGGCATCGCGCATCCGCATGGAGATCGACTCCAAGCCGGAGGAACTCGACCGCCTGGAGCGCCGCCTGATCCAGCTCAAGATCCAGCGCGAGATGCTGAAGAAGGAAAAAGACGACGCCTCGCGTCAGCGCCTGGCCGATCTGGAAACCGACATCGACAAGCTCGAGCGCGAGTTCTACGACCTCAACGAGTTGTGGAAATCCGAGAAGGCTGCGCTGCAGGGCACTACCAAGGTCAAGGAGCAGATCGAGCACGCCAAGCTGGAACTGGAGGCCGCGCAACGACGCCAGGACTACGCCAAGATGAGCGAGATCCAGTACGGCGTATTGCCGCAACTGGAAAAGCAGATGGCGCTGGCCAACGAAGTCGAGCATCACGACTTCAAGCTGGTGCAGGACCGCGTGACCGCTGAGGAAATCGCCGAGGTGGTGTCGCGCTGGACCGGCATTCCGGTCAACAAGATGCTCGAAGGTGAACGCGACAAATTGCTGCGCATGGAAGACGAACTGCACCATCGTGTGGTCGGTCAGAACGAGGCGATCAAGGTGGTCTCCGATGCGGTGCGGCGTTCGCGCGCGGGCCTGTCCGACCCCAATCGCCCGAGCGGCTCGTTCCTGTTCCTGGGGCCGACCGGCGTAGGCAAGACCGAGTTGTGCAAGGCGCTGGCCGATTTCCTGTTCGACAGCACCGAAGCGATGATCCGCATCGACATGAGCGAGTTCATGGAGAAGCATTCGGTCTCGCGGCTGATCGGTGCGCCTCCGGGCTATGTCGGTTACGAAGAAGGCGGCTATCTCACCGAGGCGGTGCGTCGGCGCCCGTATTCGCTGATCCTGCTGGACGAGGTGGAAAAGGCGCATGCCGATGTCTTCAACATCCTGCTGCAGGTGCTCGACGATGGACGCCTCACCGATGGCCAGGGCCGCACCGTGGACTTCCGAAACACCGTGATCGTGATGACCTCCAACCTGGGCTCGCACCAGATCCAGGAGCTGTCCGGCGACGGCAGCGCCGAGGCCTATACCCAGATGAAGGCGGCGGTGATGGGCGTGGTGCAGGCGCATTTCCGCCCGGAGTTCATCAACCGGCTGGACGACATTGTGGTGTTCCATCCGCTGGATAAGGCACAGATCAAGTCGATCGCGCGCATCCAGTTGCATGGGCTGGAGAAGCGTTTGTCCGAGCGCGGCCTCAAGCTGGATCTGGACGATGCCGCGCTGGAATTGCTGGGTAATGTCGGCTTCGACCCGGTGTATGGCGCACGCCCGCTCAAGCGCGCGATCCAGTCGCAGGTGGAGAACCCGCTGGCGCAGCAGATTCTTTCCGGGTATTACATCAGCGGCGATACAGTGCGTGTGCGTGCGCAGGGCGGGCATCTGGAATTCGGAAAGGCTTGATCGGAGGGCGGGTCGTCCCGCAGGATGTGTGGGTGGCTCGTCTGCGTCATTCGGGTCGTTTTGGAGCGTTGCAAACCGTCGCGCGCTTCTCCAGTCGAACGTCTCATCTGACAAGGAACTTCAGATGCGTATTGCGTATGTTCCGATCTACCTCGGCGTCGCCTTCGGATTGGCATGTTCCCTGCACGCAGAGGAAGTGCCGGATATTTTCGCCGCGCTTAAGGCCTACGAGGCAAATGACTATGCGCGTTGTGCAGAGGTGATGGGCGCATTGCAGCGCTCATCCGGCGAACTGCCACAGAATGGCGAACTCCTGCGCGCAGAATGCCTGGCGGCAGCGGAACGGACCGACGTGGCGATGCGCTATCTCGAGGAGGAAATTCCACGGGGGCGCATTTCCATCGATGATTTGCGCAGCAAGGATCGGCCCGGCCTGAATCGGCTAAGAAAGATGCGCGGGTGGCCTGTGCTGTTGGCGAAGGCCGAACGCATCAGTGCGCAGCAGGCGGCACTAAATCCGCAATTGCGGCAGGAACTGCTTGTGCGCGTGGAGAAGGATCAGCAGGTGCAAGAGGCAGCAATTGGAGCTGGGGGCAAGCCAGCCGACTGGGCATCTACTATGCCGGTGATGCGCGAAAATACCGAATGGCTCAAGCAGGTCGTCGCGACGCAGGGATGGCCGGGACGGCGCCTGGTGGGCGAAGACGGCGCCAATGCAGCATGGACATTGGTACAGCACTCCGACGCCGATCCAGCGTTTCAGGTGCAGGTGCTGGCACTGATGGAAGCGGCGCTTGCCAAGCAGGATGTGGCGCCTGACGATGTTGCGCTGCTCACCGATCGTGTCTTGCGCGCGCAAGGGAAGCCGCAGCGCTACGGCACCCAGTTTCAGACCGGTGCGGATGGCCACATGTCGTTGCAGCCTACTGAGGACGAAGCAGGCCTGGATGCGCGTCGCCTCCGCATGGGACTACCTCCCATGGAGCACTACAAAAAGATGTTGCACGACGTCTACCACAAGCCGGTGCGCTGATCGACGGGTGGAGGGGCTCAGTATTGCCGGCAGCCATTGCCGGCGCGCGGGTGCGCCGTTGCAGGACCTGACAGTTGGCGATGTCGTCATAGCGTGCTGTTATGAGAGGCATGGCAGCAGCCGCGTATCGTCCTCGTCTTCTAACGAGCGAGCCGCGCTATGACCGATCCGCAGTGGAAGCCTGAAACCATCGCCGTGCACGGCGGCTACACGCCCGACCCGACCACGCGTGCGGTGGCGGTGCCGATCTACCAGACCGTGGCCTTCGCGTTCGACGATACCCAGCACGGCGCGGACCTGTTCGACCTCAAGGTGCAGGGCAATATCTATAGCCGCATCATGAATCCGACCAACGATGTGCTGGAGCAACGCGTGGCTGCGCTGGAAGGCGGCATCGGCGCGTTGGCGCTGGCATCCGGGCAGGCGGCGGTGACGTATGCGATCCAGACCATTGCCGAGGCTGGCGACAACATCGTCTCCTCCAGTGCGTTGTATGGCGGCACCTACAATCTGTTCGCGCATACATTTCCGCAGTTCGGCATCAGCACGCGCTTTGCCGACTATCGCGATCCACAGGCGTTCGCGGGATTGATCGATGAGCGCACCAAGGCCGTCTTCGTCGAATCGATCGGCAATCCGCGCGGCAATATCACCGACATCGAAGCGGTGGCGGCAGTGGCGCATGCGCATGGGGTGCCGTTGATCGTGGACAACACCGTGGCCACGCCGTCGTTGTTGCGGCCGATCGACTTCGGCGCCGACATCGTGGTGCATTCGCTAACCAAGTATCTGGGCGGCCATGGCAACAGCATCGGCGGGGCGATCGTGGATAGCGGGCGCTTCCCCTGGGCAGCGCACAAGCAACGGTTTCCGCGTCTCAACGAGCCGGATGTGAGCTATCACGGCTTGGTGTACACCGAAGCGTTGGGTGATGCTGCTTACATCGGTCGTGCGCGTGTGGTGCCATTGCGCAACACCGGTGCGGCGCTGTCGCCGTTCAATGCATTCTTGATCCTGCAAGGCATCGAAACGCTGCCGTTGCGGATGGAGCGCATCAACGCGAATACGCTGGCGATTGCGACGTATCTGCAGGGGCATGCGCGGGTTGCGTGGGTCAACTATGCCGCGCTGCCGGATCATCCCGAGCATGCGTTGGCGCAGAAGTATCTGGGCGGGCATGGCTCGGGTGTATTGACCTTCGGCCTGCCCGGTGGACGCGCGGCAGGTGCGCGGTTTCTGGATGCGCTGCAGTTGTTTACGCGGCTGGTGAATATCGGCGATGCGAAGTCGCTGGCGACGCATCCGGCGTCCACCACGCATCGGCAGTTGGGCCCGGCCGAGTTGGAACATGCCGGGGTGAGTGAAGACACGGTGCGGCTGTCGATCGGCATCGAACACATCGACGATCTGCTGGCGGATCTGGAGCAGGCGCTGCAGGGCGCGTGAGGTGTCGATAGCCGTTTGAGGGTGCGCGTTCTCCGGGCACCGCCAAGCACGCGGTCTGTTCTGGCTTCGGTCAGGGCGCCAGCGCGGCCGGGGATTGGCTCCTCGGCTCGGTCAGACATCCTGTCTGACTCGCCGCCGCGGCACATCCCTGTGCCGCTCTCCGCCAATCCCCGGCCACGCTGCCGCCTCGGCACGTCGCTTCCATGACCCAGAAATCTTGAACAAGCCAATGAAGCGTGGGTAGAAGCCCCTTTTCCCGCCGGTGACAGCTAGCCCCTCTCCCGTCGGGAGAGGGGTTGGGGTGAGGGTACGGGGCGAAGCCCACTCACATTTACTACGTCAAGCTCAGCGCCGCACTTGGCTAAAAGTTGCATGCACTTTCTTCAGACATGGCATGAGGCTTCGCCCCGCACCCTCATCCGCCCCTTCGGGGCACCTTCTCCCAATGGGAGAAGGACAGCTTTAGCCCCTCTCCGTCGGGAGAGGGGTTGGGGTGAGGGTACGGTTGACCAAATATTTCTCAGTAGCCGCACTCTCATCCGGCGTTGCGCGCCACCTTCGCCGGGCGGGAGAAGGAATTGGGGATTCACCATCCAGGCGCGTGGCGAGGCGCTGCGCTTGGCCGGTTGCCGGAGACCGCTGAGGCGCCAGCCAATCCTGCTACCATGCGCGCCCCTGAGGTGACTGCTGCTTTACCGGTGGTTTAAACGGGAATCCGGTGCGCGCATCGCCTTGGCGAGCTGCAATTCCGGAGCTGCCCCCGCAACGGTGGGCGAGGTCAGATGCCGCATTACGCCACTGTGCAGTCGCATGGGAAGGCGCGGCATCGGAGGCGCAAGCCTCCACTCGCGAGCCCGGAGACCGGCCTGAGGGATTGAACCGGCACGCGGTGGGCGTGGCCTTGATCGTCTGGCGCTGCGGCGTCGGGCGTCTGGCCCGTTGCTGTTTGCCGCCCCATTGCCCCCGCGCGGGTAGGCGCGGTTCCAGGAGCAGCAGTCGATGTCCCTTTCTTCCGTTTCGCCGCGCCGCGCGGTGCTCGCCGTGTGCCTATCGTTGTGCGTGGTCAATCTGGCCCAGGCCGAGGCCGCCATCGATCTCGACCAGGTCGTGGTCACTGCTTCGCGCACCGCGCAGACCCAGGACCAGACGCTGGCGCCGGTCACCGTGATCGACCGTGCGCAGATCGAGCGCCGCCAGGTGAACTCGCTGCAGGATCTGCTGCGTGGCGAAGCCGGGGTGTCGCTGGCCAATAACGGTGGCCCGGGCAAGCCGACCTCGCTGTTCCTGCGCGGTACCGAGTCCGACCAGGTGGTGGTGCTGATCGACGGCGTGCGCATCGGTTCGGCTACCTCGGGCGGCGCGGCGCTGCAGGACCTGCCGATCGAACAAATCGAGCGCATCGAAATCGTGCGTGGCCCGTTCTCCAGTTTGTATGGTTCCGAAGCGCTGGGTGGTGTCGTCCAGATCTTTACCCGCCGCCCGCAGGGAAGCTTCGTGCCCACCTTCAGCGCGGCGTCGGGCAGCGACAACGCGCGTCGTTACAGCGCGGGCGTGGCCGGGCGCAGTCAGGGCGATCTGAGCGAGCGCGGCGGCTGGTATTCGGCCAACGCGGTGCATGACCAAACCGATGGCATCAACGCCTATCTGGACACCAGCTCCAGCGACTACGATCCGGATCGCGATGGCTATCGCAACGATTCGCTGAGCGTGCAGGGCGGCTGGCGCTTCAATCGCCAGTGGGATGCGGACGTGCACGCCTTGCGCGCGCAGAGCCGCAACGAATACGACGGCTCGGCCTTCGGCGGTAACGTGTCCAAGGGCGTGCAGCAGGCGGTCGGCGGCCGCGTGCGTTACGCACCCACCGATGCGCTCAAGTTCACTGCCAGCGTCGGCAGCAGTTCCGATTTGAGCGATGCGTATTACGAAGGCGCGTATCTGTCCACCTACGACACCCGCCGCAAGCAAGGTTCGTTGCAGGCCGATATCGATGCCGGCGCTGGCCTGCTGACGGTCGGCTTCGACTGGCAGCGCGATGCCATCGCCAGCAGCGACAATTACAATTCCGATAGCCGCATCGACCGCGCCGCATTCGCGCAGTGGCAGCAGAGCTTCGGCACGCAATCGTTGCAGGCCAGCCTGCGTCGCAACGACAACAGCCAGTTCGGCGGCAAGACCACCGGCAGCCTGCTGTGGGGCTGGGATTTCGCCGAGCATCTGCGCCTGACCGCCAGCTACGGCACCGCGTTCAAGGCACCGACCTTCAACGAGTTGTATTACCCCGATTTCGGCAATCCGTTGCTTGGGCCGGAGACCTCCAGGAGCGCCGAGCTCGGTCTGCGCGGCAACTACGACTGGGGCACCTGGACGCTGAGCGCGTTCCAGACCCGCATCGACGATTTGATCGCCTACGACGCGTCGTTGGTGGATGCGGCGCATCCGTTCGGGCAGCCGAACAATATCGATCAGGCGCGCATCCGCGGCGTGGAGGCCGGTTACGACACCGAGCTGGCCGGCTGGACCGTGCGCAGCGCGTTGACCTGGTTGCAGCCGGAAGCCGATGGCAGCGTCAATCAAGGCAACTGGTTGCCGCGGCGCGCGCGGCAGAGCGGGCGTATCGATGCGGACCGCAGCTTCGGTGTGTTCGGCGTGGGTGCCAGCCTGTTCGGGTCCGGCAAGCGTTTCGACGATCTGGCCAATACCGAGCGCCTGGCCGGTTACGGTCTGCTGGATCTGCGCGTGAGTTATGCAGTGAATGCGGAGTGGAAGGTGGCGCTCACTGCCAACAATGTGTTCGATCGCCAGTACGAAACCGCACGCTGGTACGCGCAGCCGGGGCGCAATTATCTGCTGACGCTGCGTTATCAAGCAGCGCAGTAAGCGCGGCGATCACACCGGCCGTGCTCACCGTCGGGTGAGCCACACTGCAGCCGCACAAGCCATTGCATCGCATGGACGGGCGGCTTGCATTGAACGACGCGGCGGTGAGCGGCTACGCGATCCACTGCGGCATCAGCACGGGTGCTGCGTTGACGCGGCCATTGCTGCAACAGGACGACGGCCGCGCCTTTGGACGAAGAGATGCGCGCCCGCATCGCGCATCACCGCAGCCAATGCCCGCCACATTGGCAGTGCGTGGAAGAACCCATCGCGTTGGCTGCCAGCTTGCAGGCACTGGCCGCGCCCGACCGCTGCGTGCTGGGGGATTGCCTAACGCTATGGCTGAGTAGCCTGCTGGGCGACCCGGATGCCGGCGTATTCGTGCACGAGCGTGATGCCTTGCTCGGCACCCTGCCGCAGTTGCCGGGGCAGATCGAGCTGGTCGGCAATGCGGTCGGGCAGGGCATCATGCCGTTGGGTGAACCGACGCGCCGGTTTGTCGACCAGGCCGGTCTGCTGCATCAGGCATTGGCGGTACAGTGCGAGCGCGTGGTGTTCGTCGTGGCCGGCTTGCCGATGGTGCTGAAAGGAGACGCGGTGTGAGTATCGATTGGATCCAGGGTGCCTGTGCGGTGCCGGATGCACGTGTGCGGGCAGCGGCGCTGGCCCGGCAGGGACAACTGACCAAGCCGCCTGGTGCGCTGGGTCGGCTGGAGCACCTGGCCGTGCAACTGGCGGCCTGGCAGCGCAATGAATCCCCCACGGTGCAGCGGATCTGGATTGCCGTGTATGCCGCCGACCACGGCGTCGCGGCCGAGGGCGTGTCTGCGTTTCCGCAGGCGGTCACCGGCGAAATGGTGCGCAATTTCGCCCGCGGTGGTGCCGCCATTGCAGTGCTGGCGCGCGAGCTCGGCGCACGCCTGGAAGTGGTGAATCTGGGCGTGGTTAACGACCCGGGCGAGTTGCCGCGTGTGCGCCGTGCCTGGATCGCGCCGTCCAGCGCCAACATCTGCGAGCAGCCGGCGATGACATCCACCCAGTTGCGCGATGCGCTTGCCGCAGGCGCCGAAAGCATTGCGCAGGCAAGGAGTTGCGATACGCAGCTGTTTGTCGGCGGCGAAATGGGCATCGGCAACACCACTGCTGCTGCAGCGCTGGGCTGCGCGCTGCTGTCGCAGTTTCCGCAGGCCATGGCCGGCGCCGGTACCGGGCTGGATGCCGAAGGCATCGCCCACAAGGCGACCGTGATCACCCGCGCGCTGGCCCTGCATGCCGATGCCTCTACGCCGCTGGAGCGGTTGCGCCGGCTAGGTGGTTTCGAGATTGCCGCCCTGGTCGGTGCCTATATCGCCGCCGCGCAGGCGGGGATTCCGGTGCTGGTGGATGGCTTCATCAGTACCGCCGCGGCGTTGGTCGCCACCCATCTCAATGGTGGCGTGCGCGAATGGCTGCTGTTCGGGCACCGCTCGCAGGAGCGCGGCCATGCCGCGTTGCTGCGCGCGCTGGATGCCGAACCGTTGCTGCAACTGGACCTGCGCCTGGGCGAAGCCAGCGGCGCAGCCGTCGCCATTCCGCTGTTGCGTCACGCTTGCGCACTGCACAACGGCATGGCCACCTTCGCCGAGGCCGGCGTTTCCGACGGCTGAGTGCGCAGATCTGCGTGTTGCGACACGGCGATACCGGCCAGCGCAGCTATCGCGGGTAGCTCGACGACCCGCTTACCGCGTTGGGCTGGCAGCAGCTGCGCACGGCCACCGCCGAGGCGTCTGCGATGTGGTGGTCGCCTCCACGCTGCAGCGCTGCGCATTGTTCGCCACCGAATTGGCAAACGCGCTGTGCAAAGCCTTGCTGCAGTACAGCCGCTTGCGCCGCCCTCACTGCGCAAGATCGGGACCGCGCGTCACGCCGAGCTACGCGATGCTGGGTCCGCCAACAAGGAATCGTCCATGCCAGCAGCCTCCGTCAGTTTCAATCGGCAACGCAGCGTCGAGCGCGTTGTGGCACACCTGCAGGCCAGCATTCGCGCCGGCGAACCGCTGCCGGATCTGGCCGCGCTGGCGGCCGTGGCGCAGCAATCGCCGCATCATTTCCACCGGGTCTATCGCGCGCTGGCGGGCGAAACCCTGGGGCAGACCATCGCGCGGCTGCGTCTGAGTTATGCGTTGCATCTGTTGGGCGAGCAGGCGAGTTCGGTGACCGAGGTGGCGCTGGCGGTGGGCTATCAGACCCCGCAGGCGCTGGCACGCGCGTTCCGTGCCGTGTTGCAGGCCAGCCCGAGCAGCTTGCGTAATGCGCCCGCCGTACGCGCACAGAAACTGCAGCAACTGGCCACGCCCTCGGTGCCGCCGCAGCTGTCCGGCGCGCCGTTGCAGGTGATGGTGCAAGTGCTCGATCCGCTGCAAGTGGTGGTGCTACGCCAGCGCGGCGCGTTCGACGATCTGGACCGTGGTTTCGGCCGCATCGCTGCCTGGGCCGAGCGGGTCGGTGCGATCGAGCAACTGCAGTCGCTGATCGGCCTGCCGCTCAGCGACCACCGCGATGTGCCGGCGCACCTGCATCTGTTCGAATGCGGCATGGCCTTCGACGCCGCACTGTCGCCGCCGGCGCCGTTGCACCTGCGCCAGCTCGACGGTGGCGCGCACGCGGTGCTGCGTCATGTAGGGTCGTATGCCGGTATCGAAGACGCGCTCGACCGCGTGCTCGCGCAGTGGCTACCGGACAGCGGCTACGCGCTACGCGATGCGCCGCTGCATTACCTCTACCTTGACGACCCGGAAACAGTGGCAGAGGGCGAGCTGCGTGCAGACATCCGGGTGCCGGTGCGGCTTTCTACGGAAGCGGATGCGGATGCAGTCGCCTGAGCCGCCACCGGCAAAAACACCATCTGCGGCGCTGGATGCATCAGGAACTGCTGATGCGAAATATTCCACGCATACGCACCGGCCAGCGGGAAGGCCAGGCAGTCGCCCGGCGCCAGTGCCGCGATAGGCTGGTTGCGTGCCAGCACGTCCTTGGGCGTGCACAGCTGCCCGACCAGCGTCACCGGCATGTCGCGCAGCACGGGCGCGCGCGCGCCACGCAGCACACGGAACGGATGATCGTGGCTTTGTGCGGCGGGGGTGCGGAAGTGATGGGTGCCGCCGCGGGCGATCGCAAACCAGGCGCCGTGGCTGCGCTTGAGGTCCAGCACTTCCATCAGATACCAGCCGCAGCTGGCACTGACATAGCGGCCCGGCTCCAACCGCAGGCGCAGTGCGTCGCCATGTTCGCGCAGCAACGCAGGCAAGCCGGCGCAGAAGCCGGCCCAATCGAACGACGATTCCGGCGCCAGATAATCCACACCGAAGCCACCGCCTGCATTTACCCGCAACGGGCCAAGCCCGTAGCGTTGCCGCCACTGCTGCACGGTGCGCAGATAGGCAGCGATCAGGTGCAGCTGCGCGCCGGCATCGCGCTGGTGCGACATCAGATGGAAATGGAAGCCTTCCAGCCGCAGCGAAGGGCTCGCACGCAGCCGATGGATTGCCGTATCCAGATCGTCCGGGTCCAGGCCGAACGGCGAGGGCTGCCCGCCCATCATCAGACGCGTGCTCTGCGCCCCGGGCACGGCGATGTTCATGCGCAGGAACACCGGCACGCAGCGGCCGGCCTGCGCTGCAATGGCGGCCAGACGTTCCAGCTCGCCCAGGCTTTCCACGTGCACGGTGCAATCGGGCAGCGCAGCGGCCTGGGCAAGTTCGCTATCGAGCTTGCCGGGTCCGCCGAACAACAACGCGGCCTGCGGTTGTTGCTGATGCAGCCAGGCGAGTTCGCCGCCGGAGGCCGCTTCGAAGCCGTCCATGTGCGGGGCGAGCGTGCGCAGGATCGGCGGCTCGGCATTGGCTTTTGCCGCGTAGAACAGCTCGCACTCGGCCGGCAATTGCGCGCGCATCCATGCCGCGTGTGCGTCCAGTGCGGCCAGGTCGTAGACGTAGGCGCAGATCGGGCCATCGCTGTGTTCGCGCAGGTGTGGCAACGCCTCCATCACTGCGGCGGTGTCGATGCGCAGGCTCATGCGGCCACCTGGCGTGCGGTTGTGATGCGTGGAATGGGATTGGGCAGCGCTGTGTAATCGGACTGACGATCCGCGCGTTGCCACAGCCGCGTGCCCAGATTGTTCTTGCCGGGTAGCGGCGCGCCGTCGATCAGGCCCTGCAGCGCGGCTTGCGCGCCATGCCGTTGCTGCCAGCGTGCGGCGATCTCGCCAACGCAGTGCCACAGGCGCGCTTCGAGTACGTCATCGCCTTCGGTGAGATGGAAGATCGCCTCGGCCAGATTGTTGACCAGCGCGCAATACGCCACACGATTCCAGCCCTGTTCCGGCGTGTAGTACAGCGATTGCCGCGCGCGCTCGCCCACGCCCTGCAAACGCGTGGCGGGCCAGTGGTGGGCGAGCAGCTTGGTGCCTTCCAGATCGCGGATCCATACCCGTGTCGGCCAGCCATCGGCAAAGCCGATCACGGTATTTTGCAAGTGCGGTTCCAACGCGATGCCGTGCTGGAACAAGGCACTCCACACACCATCCAGCAACAAGCCGGCATAGGCACGGAACCACAGCAACTTGGCGGTGTGGCGATCCATCTGCGCGCTGCCCAGTGCCTGCAACTTCGCTGCACACACGCTGTTGCCCTGCGCATCGCAGGTGAACAACGCGGCGGCCACCTGCGGCTGCCAACGCGCACGTTGTGCGGCAGGAAGGGTCTGCCGATACAGGATGCCGAAGCTCTCCGATAGCGCGCGTGCCGCAAGCGGATCGGTATCGTGCAGTGCCGGGTCCACCTGCCCGATCTCCAGCGAGGTGGCTGCAGGCTCCAGCATCACATCGAAGCCCGGTACCTGCACCGCCAGCGCACGCCAGCTCGGCGCCAGCAGCTCGGTGAGCGCGACCGCGCTTTCCAGCTCGTACCAGGCGTTCTTGCGCACGCAGTTGGTCAGCCGCACATGCACCGAACACTTGAGGAAATAATCCAGCTCCGGGTGATAGAGCGTGCGCACCGAGGAGGTTGGCCGCAGTGCATCGCCCAGCATGCCGACCGGCTCGATCACACCGCGTGCCTGCAAGCTGCGCAGCAGCGGGTCGTCGAGCAGCCGCTGCGCTTCCCACGGATGGCAGGGATACAGATCCTCGCTGCCGGACAGCTGCCGCAAGGTGGCACGTACATCGCGGCCTTGCATGCGCAACAGTCGTGGGTCGATGCGGAACCAGAACAGCTGGAACGCCGCACGCGCTTCCGGCGCGCAGGCCATTACCTGCGCAAGATCGATGCCCTCGCGACTCTTGGGCGTGGGATGCAAGGCATGCCCCCACAGCATCGATTGCTCGGCATCAATCATCGCCTCGCCGGTCGCTGCGGCGCCTTGTGCCTGTCGCAACAACGCAGCAGTGATCGCCACGCTGTTGGCGCTTTGCGCGAGCAGTTCCGGATTGACCGCCTGCGTGCTGCCTAGCGCCTGCAGCAGGCAGCGCGCCAAGGCATGCGCATCCAGGCTCTGCCACGGTTGGCCGGCGCTCTTGAGAAACGGCGTGGAGGCGAAGCGGCAGCGGCCCAGGCGATCGGAATAGGCAATGCGCACGCACAGCACGCCGGTGTCGCCCAGATCGATGCGTAGCCAGCGCTGCTCGGCCACGCGCGGGCCGGGGCGATCCAGCCCGCGATAATCGAAGTCCACTGCGCGCTGCGGAATCGCGAATTCGCGCAGGTAGCAGTTCAACCAGCAGGTGCAGGCCTGCGCGTCGGCCATGCTGTCGTACCAGGGGTCATGCATCGTGTGCGGCGACATCGGCGGATCTCCTCGAAGGGAAGCGCACCAGAACGGTGAGCGCAGCGGCTGCCGCAGCCAGCGCGGCAGCCAGGAAAGGGGTGGCAGGACCGGCCGCCTGGGCCAGCGCGCCGGCGGCAGCACCGGCGAACACGCCAGCCCATTTGCCGCAGGCATCGAAGCGGCCGAACAAGCGTCCGGCGCCGTGCCCGCTGGCGATCATGGCCAGGCTGCGGTTGAGCCCACACAGGCCGAACAACATGCCGAACCCGAACAGCACACGCGCCACCGCCAGCGTGATGGGGTCATGCAACAGCGCCTGCCACACGCAGGCCACGGCGAACAGCACCAGGCCAGGTACCAACCACGCCTCACCATCGCCGCGCCGCCACCAAGGCAGCACCACCAGATAGACCAGGTGCGGCAGGCTATAGAGCAGGCCGGCCAAGGCGTCGTGGCCGGCGCCGCGCGCCAGCGCATACGGGATGAAGTAGGGGAAGGTCACCACCATCGCGAAGCAGAACAGGAATTGCGCGATCAACAGTGCAGGCCACAGTGCGTTGGCCGTTGTGGTTGTCTGGGGTGAAGCCGACCGCGCCGACCCAGCAGCGTCTTGTGAGGGTGTTGACGTCGCAGTGGAAGCTGTCGGCCGGACCGCAGGCCGATCGGCCGGCAAACGCCAGGTCAGCGCGAACGCCAGCAGCGGCAACAGCGCGAGCGCGCGATACAGCGACTGCGCCGGGCCAAGCGCCAGTGCAAGACCCAGCAACGCAGGCGCGCTGACCATCGCCAGGCGCGCCGAATACTGCGTCCAGTCCAGCGCGCGCGCCAACGGGCCGGCCTGCGGCTGGCTGGCCAGATAGGCGTTGGCCGCCGCCAGCGAGCCGCCGCAGGTGCCTTGCACGATCAGCCCAATCACCAGCCAGGTCAGCGACGGTGCGAAGCCGGCGATCGCAAAGCCCACTGCCAGCCCCAGTTGCGCACGCAACAGCGAACGCTTGCGTCCATAGCGGTCGGCCAGGCGTCCCCAGGTACTGGCCGTCAACGCCGTGCACAGCGTCGGCAACACGTACAGCACGCCGCTCCAGCCAACCGCGGCCGACGGCGCCAGTTCGGCCAGCACCTGCGGCAGAAACAACGGCATGCCCAACGCGGTGAAGGCGGCCAGGTAATGCGCCGCCAGCACCGGGCCCAGAACACGCTTCATCGCTGAGCGCCCGCCTGCAGACGCAGCGTGTGCTGCGCGCCAGCGAATGCCTCGCCGAAGGGATTGGGCGCGCTATCCCCGTAGAACTTGTTGATGTCGCTCGCACCGGTGAGCTGTTTGCTGAGCAGGCTGCCGGCGCTGAGCAGGTACTTCACCGGCAGCCGCGGCGCGGCCAGCAGGCGACGCGCGGGGCTGGTGTCGATGCCATCGACGTCCAGTTGCGCCAGCGTCGAGGCGAACTGCGTCTGCAACTGCGTGTACAGCGGCGCACGCAGCGCGGGCTGCCATTCGGCCAGACCTTCCAGTACGGCCTGCAGATCCAGTTGCAGCATGATGGTGCAGAACATCTGCGCCAGGGCGTGCGGATCGTCCACCGCGATACGCGCGTCGTGCAGCGTGCCCAGAGTGTCGAGATCCGGCAGCTGCGCGCGCAACTGCGGCATCGCAATGCGCGCGGCGTCGTTGTCCTTCATCAACAGCCGCGTCGCCTGGCCATCGGCGTAGACCAGTACGCTGTTCTGTTGGTTGGCTTCCAGTGCGATGCCGTAGCGCAGCCACAAGCGCAGATGCACCGCGAGCAGCAGCTCCGTGTAATCGCGCCACCAGTTCAGTACATCACCCTGCATGAAGCGCTCGGCCAGATGGATCGCCATCGGCCGGCCATCCGGCAACAGCGCGCATAGCGCAGCAACCGGCACCAGCGTAGCGTCGTCCAGCGGCGGATAACGCCGCACCAGATAGGCCAGATGACGCGTCTCACCCACGTGCCCGCCATGCGATTCGTCCACGAACACGCAGCGGCCGCGCAGTGCCGGGTCCAGCGCATCGATGCGGCGCAACGCCCGCTCCAGCCAGTGGCCGTCGTACAGCGTGGAGGGCTTGATCAAACGCAGATTGAGCGCGCCCAGCGTGCGCATCGGGATCGGCAACTTGAAATGCAGCTGCGGATGCAGCAGCGGCACCAGCGTGCGCACCGACAGGGTAGGGCGCATCTCCAGCCAGGCCTGCGGTGCACGCAAGCTGCCTGCAGGCAGCGCGAAGCCGTCCTGCTCCAGCCGCGCCCACACCAGCGGATGCACCGGCCAGGCGATGTGCGTGTCGGCCAGTTCGGGCGGCAAACCCAGCGTGGCGAAGTCCGGCCACAGCTCGGCCGGTAACGCGCTGGTACAGGTGACCTGCGCACGCGGAATCGCCAGCCAGCGCAGCGTAAAGGTGGGCGCGAATTCGGGCGCGTAATCGCGCAGTTCCGATGCATCCAGCCCGGCCTTGGCGCGTGCGGTCGGATAGAACGGATGGTCGCGATAGCTCGCCAGTTGATCGCAGCGATACGCGCGCTCGTCCGCATCTTCATGCTGCAGCGCGTTGAGTAGCGCAGGTGCCTGTGCATCGTAGGCCTGGCGCGCCAGGCCGAGATGTGCAGCGGCGCACTCGGCTTCTTCGGCATAGGCGCGATGCAACTGCTGCGTGTCCATGTCGAGCTGCGCGCTCATGCGTTGCAGCCATGTCTGCGCACCGCGTTCGATATGCACACCGTCAGCACGTTGCACAATCCAGCTGTCGCCACAGGCGCTGATGTCCTGCAAGTAGCCCTGCCGGTGGATCGGCAACCACACCGTGCCATCGGGCAGGTGCGCGATGCGCCACCAGTCGTCCACCGGGCTGGGGTCGGTCCATGCCGCCAGCAGTGTTGCATCGGGTGTTGCGGCACTGCCACGCGTGGCGATCCCACGCAGGTCTTCGCGCAGGCAGGCATCGATGATGCGGGTGGCGATGTAGCGTTGGTCCGCTGTACTGCTCATGCGCGCAGCTCCGCGCTGTCGATCCGCCATTGCAAGCCCGCTTCGGCATGCACCACCGCCTGCTCCAGCGCCTGCGCATCGCTGGCCAGCGCGCTCAGCACACCCAGGTAATCCTTATTGGAATGGCTCAGCCGGATGCGTTCGCCCGGCGCGCGCATGCGCCGGTACTGCACATCGCTGTGCGCAGTGTGATGGCGGCGATCTTCGCTGGCGGCCACCAACTCGCCGTCCTGTTCGGCGACGTAGTAACGCAGCAAGGCATGTGCGCGATCGCTGCGCAGTTGCGGCAGCGGCAGGCCCAGATGCGGCGCCAGCGCGGCGTTGAACCACTGCTTGCCGAACATGCTGTCGAGCAGGAATTCGCGGCGGTCGCCGATGCTGCGGTAGTTGATCTCCACCAGCACCGGGCCGTCGGCGGTGAGGATGAATTCGCTATGGCATAGCCCGAAACCGACACCAAAACTGCGCAGCTGCTCCAGCGCCTGCGCAATCACCGGCGTGTCCACGCGTGCATCCCACTGCGCTTCGCATTCCACAAAATGCGGCGGCGGCGACAGCCGCACCTTGAATCCGCCCAGCGCCTGCAGCGTGTGGCCGTCGCCCAGCGTTTCCAGCGTAAATAGCGCCCCTTCCAGCATGCCTTCCAGCAACACGGTGCGCTGCGGATGGCGCTGCCACACATCGTCCAGATAGGCCTGCAATTGCACGGCATCGGCGCAGTGGCGCACGTCCAGACTGGCCACGCCTTCGCGCGGCTTTGCGACCACCGGCCACGGGATGCCGGCCGGCAACGCAGCGCCTGGCGCCAGCGTGCAGAACCACGGGGATGGCAAGCCACGCGCGCGCAACCGTTGACGCATTGCCGCCTTGTTCTTGGCCGCGTAACACACCTGCCAATCCTTGCCCGGGAGGCCGAGGCCGGCGGCAACCAGCGCGGTACTGGTCTGCAGATGATCGCTGTTGCTGAACACTGCGCGCGGCGACACATCGGCGTCGTGCAGCACGTCCAGCACGCCGAGCGGATTGAACACATCGCATTCGATCACCCGCTGCGGTGCGTGCGCCGGGTGCTCGCGGAAATAGCTGAGGTGATCGAGTCGGTGATCGGTCAGCAGCCACACCGGCAGGCCCAGCGCGTGCGCGGCAGGCAGAAAGCCTTCGGTGATGGCCGGATGGCAGACATGGGTGAGGATCACCAACGGTGCAGCGGATGTCGCAGTCATGGCAGCTCTCGATTCAACAGGACGGTGGAAAAACCGGTACTGAAACGGGCTGCCTGACGCCGCGGGGCGTTGGGTGGCCTGCGATGCGTTGATCGCATGCCGCATGCTGCGGCGGTGAGGCGTGCGTCATGCACGCCGTGTTGTCTGCGGCGCTCGCCGTTGCCGTCAGGCGCGACCAACGCCCCTGTGCGTCGGTCGTTTGCAGCAGTTAATTACTGGCGCAGGTTTAAAACGTGGGCTTAAAAGGTGTATTCCAGCCCGGCGGTCACGGTGCGCGATGGCGCGGCCTGGCGGCCCCACGGGCTGGTATCCACACCGCGGAACCAGTACTGCCGATCGAACAGGTTGTTGATCGCCAGCGATGCGCTGAATTTTTGTCCATCGCGTTCGAACAAGGTATGGCTTACCTGCGTGTTCCACACCATGTAGGCCGGCAACTGACCCACCGAGGCGATTGCGTTCTCTTGCACGGTATTCGCCGCATCGCTGTAGGCCTTGCTGAAGTAGTAGCTCGACAGTGCGACAGTGGTGTGACCGAGCGTGTAGTTGCCGCCCAAGGTGATCTGATTGCGTGAGGTGTAAGGCACGCGAAAGCCGCGAAACGCGCCCGATTCCTGGCTGGCATCCAGATATGCATAACCGGCGTTGAGGGTGAGCGCGCGCAGATTTTCCGGGCTCCATTGCAGTTCCAACTCGCCGCCTTGATGGCGGGTCTTGCCGAGGTTGCGGAACACGCGCGTGGTGTTGTCCAGCTGGATCTGCTGATCGAAATCGATCAGATAGCCGCCCAACTGGATGCGAGTGCGCTCGTTGGGTTGATAGCGCGTGCCGGCTTCGTAGTTCCAGGCCAGTTCGGCATCCAGATTGTTGCCGAAGATGATCTGGGTGACCTGCGGCGCACGCATCGAACGTTGCCCATCGGCATAGAAGAACCACTGTTCGTTGGCCTGAAACCCGACCGTCAGACCCGGCAACACATCGCGGGTCTGGTTGAGCGTGCTGACGCCGGTGGCGCGATTGAAGTAGCGCGAATCCAGCCGCTCGTAACGCAGGCCCGGGGTGATGGTGAAACGTTCGTCGGGCAGCGTGATCGCGTTGCTGACGTAGGCCGCCAAGGCGCGATCTTCGAACTGCCAATCGCGCACGCTGGTGAACAGGCCATCGCGCAGGCGCAGATTGCCGACCAGAAAATCGATGTCTTCGTGCACCGCGCGCACACCGGCGGTCCACTGCTGACGCACGCCACCGGCATCGCCCATGTTCCAGGTCAGGCGCGGCTCGCTGCCGACCACGCGGAAGTCGCGCGGTGCGGTCTGGCGCAGTTGCGGCGGCAGATCCGAACGCCAGGTTTCGGTGGCGGCCTGACGCATGCCGACGATGAAGTTGCGGCTGCTGCGCGCGCTGAAGTTGGTCCAATCCAGGCGCACATCCTTCATCGGGCCCCAATCGCCCAGCAACTGCTCATAGCTCAAGGATGCACGCGTGGTGCGGCCGTTGAAGCTGTCCAGCGGGCGCGTGGATTGACGCGGGTCGCGCCGATAATCGTCCGGGCTGAGCGCACCGGCCAGATCCATGTCGACCAGATAACGCTGCACGCTGGCCTTGAGCAACTTGGTGTCGTCCAGCCACCACTCCGCACGCACGCGCAGATTGCTGATATCGGTATCGCTGTGCGCGCGCCAATACTCGCCATAGGTGCGATTGGCATCGACCTGCATGCCGAAGTTGTCGGTGAGGTAGCCGCCGCTGCTGAGCGCGCTGTCCTGCAGAAACTGGCCCTGGCCGCCGGCGGTGACCTTGTGCCCCAGGGTGGTGCTCCATGCGCTGGGGATGTCCTTGCTGACCAGATTGATCACCCCGCCCACGTTGTTCGGCCCGTACTGCACGGCCGCACCGCCGCGCACGATATCGATGCGGTCGATCTGATTCAGCCCCACCGGAAACAGCGACAGACTGGTCTGCCCATACGGCGCCAATGCCAGCGGAATGCCGTCTTCCAGCACCTGCACACGGCCGCTTCGGCTTTCGTACAGGCCGCGCAGCATCAGTTGCGGCAACGCGCCGGTGCCGGTTTCATCGAAGATCTTGATGCCCGGCACGCGTTGCAGCGCGTCGTCCAGCGAGCGGTTGCCGCCGTTGCGCAGCTGTTCGCGATCGATTACCTGGCGGCTACCGGCATACCGCTGCACATCGTCGGGTTTGGAACGCCCGAGCAGGCTGCCCTGCACCTGGATCGCATCCAATGCGCGGATCGGCGTTTGCGCATCGGCGGCATCGGCATCCGGCGACTCGATGGCGAACGTCAACTGCGGCAGGGTCACAGTGATCGCAGCGATGGCGATGGCCAGGGCGTGGAAACGGAACGTCGACATCTACGGCGTGCTCCTGCAGGCGGGTGGTGAAGTGGGTATGGCGAATGTGGCCAGGTGGCCGCGCAGTGCACGTTGCATCAGTGCGCGGTCTTCGCCGGCAAGCAGCCAGCGCAGATCGGGCTGTTGCAGCCAGTGCGCGCGTTGCGCATCGGTGCGCGGATTGGGGCAGAACGGCACCTCGGCAGCAACGCATTGCGCATGCAGCTGCAGCAGCAGCTCCCACACCTGTGGATGGGTCGGTTGCGGGCCCAGGCCCAGATCCAGCGCAAGATCCAGTGCGCCTTCCATCACCAGCGCCACGCCGGGCACGGCAAGCATCTCGGGCAGCGCAGCAACACCGGCCGCGCTTTCGATCATCGGCACGATGCGGATATCGCGATTGGCTTGTGCGATGTAGCTGGGCAGATCGAGGTTGCCAAAGCCGGTGACACGCCCGCCGGTGATGCCGCGCCGGCCCAGCGGCGGAAACTGCGCCGCAGCGATGGCGGAGACCAGTTGTGCCGCTGACTCGGCGCGCGGAATCACGATCCCGCGCGCGCCGGCATCCAGCACCCGGCCGATCAGCTTTTCGTCCACCTCCGGCACGCGCACCCAGGCCTCGCAGCCGGACAGCTCGCACGCGCGGATGGCGTGTTCCAGCTCATCCGGCGCGCGCAGCACATGCTCCAGATCCAGCACCACAAAGCCATAGCCGATCCGGCCCAGCAGCTCGCACAACTGCACGCTTGGCAACGCATTGAGAACGCCAACCGCAAACACCATGGATGAGGCCGCCAAGGAAACGGGCGCTCATCCTGCTCTTGATGGGAATGATTATCAAGTGTGTCTGGAGGGCAGTTTGTGGTGCCTGGTCGCAGTTTGATCAAGGCACTGCGGCAGGCCTTTCCGTACTGAACAAATGGCGGGCAATAAAAAACCCGCAGACAGCGCCGGCGGGTTTTTGGTTCGTGCGGTGTTGCCTGATGCTGCGCTGCAGCTTACGAGGCCGGCACGCGCAACGCCCGATACGGCGGGGTCGACATCACCATTTCGGCCAGCGAATAAGCCAGTTCGCGCTCGGCCAGCACCGCGCCGTCGGCGCCGTGAGCGAGCAGGTGCTTGACCTCGGCATCGCTGTGCGCACGCGCCAGCAGGGTCAGCGAGGGATTGATCGCACGCAGCTTGGCCAGCGCTTCGCCGGCTTCGAGCGGCTGCGGGATCGCAAGAATCGCGATCTTGGCGTGCTCCGGGCGCGCCTCGGCCAACACGCGGTCGGCCGCCGCGCTGCCACGGATGCCGGGGATGCCGGCCGCATGCGCCTTGGCCACATGGTCGCCGTTGTCGTCGATCACCAGCACCGGCACGCCACGGCTACGCAGCAACTGCGCCAGCGCGCTGCCCACGCGGCCGTAGCCGATCACGATGGCATGGCCGTCCAGCTGCAGTGGCGGGCCGGGCGGCAGCTCCGGTTCCACCGTGGCCGGGGCGTCCTGCGCCTGCCTGGCCTGCCAACGGTCCAGCCATGAGAACAGGAACGGGTTGGCGATGATCGATAGCAGCGCGCCGGCCAGGATCAGGTCGCGCCCGGTTTCGGGCAGGATCGCCAGCTGCACGCCCAGCCCGGCCAGGATGAAAGAGAACTCGCCGATCTGCGCCAGGCTGGTGGAAATGGTCAGCGCGGTACCGGTGGGGTGGCCGAACGCACGCACGATCACAAACGCGGCCAGCGACTTGCCCAAGGTCACGGTCAGGAACGTGGCCAACACCTGCCACGGATGCTCGACCAGGATCATCGGGTCGAACAACATGCCCACCGAAACGAAGAACAGCACTGCGAACGCATCGCGCAACGGCAGCGAATCGCTCGCCGCCTTGTGGCTGAGCTCGGATTCCTTGAGCAACATGCCGGCGAAGAATGCGCCCAGTGCGAACGACACGCCGAACAGGGTTGCCGACACGAACGCCACACCCAGCGCGATGCCGAGCACCGCCAGGGTGAACAGCTCGCGCGAACCGGTGGCAGCGACTTTTTCCAGCGACCACGGAATCACCCGGCGCCCGATCACCAGCATCACCGCCACAAACGCCACCATCTTGAATAGCGTCAAACCGAGCGCGGCCAGTAGCGAGGTGGATTCGCCGTCATGCGCGGCAGCTGGCGCGCCGGTGCCCAGCACCTCGGCCAATGCCGGCAACATCACCAGCGCGATCACCATCACCAGGTCTTCGACGATCAACCAGCCCACCGCGATGCGGCCGCGCTGGGTTTCCAGCAGGCGGCGTTCTTCCAATGCGCGCAGCAGCACCACGGTACTGGCCACCGACAGCGCCAGACCGAACACCAGGCCATGCATCAACGGCCAGCCCATGCTCCAGGCCAATGCCCAGCCCAGCAGCGTGGCGACCACGATCTGCGCCAGCGCGCCAGGAATGGCGATCCACTTCACTTCCATCAGATCGTCGAGCGAGAAGTGCAGGCCCACGCCGAACATCAGCAGCATCACACCCAGCTCGGACAGCTGGTTGGCCATGGTCTGGTCGGCCACGAAGCCGGGCGTGAATGGCCCGACGCACACGCCTGCCAGCAGATAGCCGACCAGCGGCGAGAGCTTCACTTTCTGTGCGAGCGTGCCCAGCACGAAAGCGACCGCGAGGCCGACGGCGATGATGTCGATGAGGCTGGTGTCGTGATGCATTCCAATCCGTTGTGAGGTTGTCCAAGAATAGCGAGGGCGACCCAGCCAACGGCACTGCGCCGGGCATCGCCTGCGGGCATTGTGTGGTCATGGCTGGAGTCCGGCGAGGGGAACAGGACCGCGTTGCAGGTCCGGTTGGCCGGACGCCCATAGTACACAGCGCTTGATTAACGCGATGCGACACGTGGCGCATGCATGCAAACGGATGCACGCGTTGGGCGCGGCATGTGGACTGCATGAGCGTGCGTGCGCCAGTGCGACAGCGAGATGCACTGCACAGACAGGCAACGCGGAATCAACTTTGACGACAAGGCTTCGCGCCTGGGCAAGGCACGTGCGCGATGTGGGTCGTCAATTGCCGCTGACAAATTGCCTCTGACAATCAGCGATTCCCTGTTGAAGAGCCTGCGTTCTTTATCAGGTCCAAGTCCTTATCGCCCCATCGCCCATCGCCCATCTGCGGATGGTGACGCCACACGAGCCAGGCCATGCATCTCAGCGATTTCGCAACACCCGTCTTTCGGCACGATCCGTATCCTACCTACGCACGCTTGCGTGCCGAAGGGCCGCTGGTGCAGGTGGCCGAAAGACGACTGATGTCCGGCCACTACAAGGTCGTGGACAGCCTGCTCAGCGATCGCCGGGTGGGCCGCGATTATCTGGAAAGCATCCGCCTGCGCTACGGCGAGGCAGCGGTGCAAATGCCGCTATTCCAGGGCATGAGCCGCATGTTTCTGCTGCTCAACCCGCCAGTGCACACCCAGTTGCGCGGATTGATGACACAGGCCTTCGGTGCGCGGCAGATGGACTCCATGCGCGAAGTCGCCCGCGACACCGCCGCCAGCTTGATCGAGACGTTTCAAGCCAAGGGCCACTGCGATCTGCTGACCGAGTTCGCGTTTCCGCTGCCGATCGCCATCATTTGCCGGATGCTGGACATCGATGCAGCCGATGTCACCGCGCTGAGTCACGCCACCAGCGCGCTGGCAAAAGTCTTCGATCCCATGATGACGCCTGTGGAATTGGAGGCCACCAGCGCTGCCTTCATCCAGCTGGAAACCTATTTCAACGCCGTGATCGAGCAACGTCGCAACAATGGCGGCGAGGATCTGATTTCGCGTTTCATCCAGGCCGAAGACGAAGGCCGCCGCTTGAGCGATGAGGAGATCGTCTCCAATGTGATCCTGCTGTTTTTCGCCGGCCACGAAACCACCTCCAACATGATCTGCAATGCGCTGGTCGCCTTGCACCGGCATCCGCAGCAACTGCGCCTGCTGCAGGAAAACCCGAGCCTGATGCCGAATGCAGTGCTCGAATGCCTGCGCTACGACAGCTCGGTGCAGATCGCCACGCGCACCGCGTTGCAGGATTTCGAGATCGATGGGGTGGCCGTCTCCAAGGGCACGATGTTGTATCTGATGCTGGGCGCGGCCAACCACGACACGCTGCAATTCACCGACCCGCAGGTGCTGGATATCCGGCGCCAGCAGGGCCGCGCGCTGTCGTTCGGTGGTGGCATCCACCACTGTCTGGGCAATCGGCTGGCGCTGATCGAAATGGAAGCCGCGCTTGCCGCATTGCTCGAGCATCTGCCGGCACTTCGCCTGCCGCAACTCGACGCGTTGAGCTAGAACGATCGCGCCAACTTGCGCGGCGTCGACGCGCTGTTCGCCTCCTGGTGAGGTGAGTGGCCAAGAGTAGCCAACGAAACCTCTTTGACGCTGTATCGATAACGGTAACGTGTTGGCCCACGCGCCTTCGTTGACGCGTGGAGTGATGTCGGGAATTGCAATGACTCGCCCGGATCGAAAGGAACTGATCAAACCGCCCCTCATCGTATTGCCGCGCACCGCTCTTAACCGTATACACCGACCATCGCGACTGGTCCTTGCCCGCCCACCGTCGCGGGACCTTACGCGGCATGGATGCCGCGTAAGAGCTTACATGGACGTACTTGCAGCGTGTCCCGCGACGGTGGGCGGGCAAGGGCCCTGCAGCAAACCTGCAGATCATCCGCTCTAAAACCGAAGTACTAGCACCGTTCCATCACCTCTCAAGCTGAACCAGATCCGAGCTTCAGTGTCGCTTGAATGCTCCCAAGCCGAGCTGGTCGGGGGCGCGATGCCCTCACCGCTCGCGGGACACGCCGCAAGTACGTCCATGTAGGCTCTTACGCGGCATCCATGCCGCGTAAGGTCCCGCAATCGGTGAGGGCATCGCACCTGCCAACTTGGTCGGGTGCTGGTGGTAACTGCACTGCCGGCCGTGCCTATCAGGCGGTGAGTGCAGTTTTTTTTTGGCCGCTCCTGGCGACGCACTGTGCGCCGTCGATACGGAGTTCAACGGGACAAACGCCATTGCCGCAGATGGCTAACAGCCGCTGCATGTTGCGATGCCCACAACGACAAACACCGCCGATCGCTCGGCGGTGTTTGCGTGATAGATGTGCTGATCGGAACTTTCGATCAGCACTTTACGATCAAGCGTCGCTACTCAGAACCGGTAGGTAACCCGGCCATACCAGTAGCGCCCGTTGAAACCGAATGGCGACAACGACGAGTACTGCAGGCCGCCGGCGCGGTCGTCGTAGGCGGTATTCAACTGTGCCTTGGTCGGATACTGGTTGGTGAGGTTGTCGGCGCCCACGGTGAAGGTAAACGCGTTCCAGGTCTGGCTGGCGGCCAGATTCAACAACCAGCGCGCGTCGTAGGTCTGATCTTGGCTGCCATCGACCGGGTCGCTGATGCGCTTGATCGATCCGTAGCGGGTGGCGTTGAAATTGAGCCCGAATCCGCCGTAGGTCCAGTCCGCCGCCGCCATGTACTTGGTGCGTGGCGTGGCGTCGGTGAGCAGGCCCTGGCTGGCGCGGCCGAAATTGGGGTTGGTCAACTCCAGAATGGTGGTCTTGTTGTAGTTGGCGCTGGCACTGAGATTGAGCTTGCCGTAGTTGCCCAGATCGGCCAGGTAGCTGTTGATCCAGTCCACGCCACGGGTGCGGCTGGTGGCGCCGTTGACGAAGAACTGCACCGCCGCCACCTGGCCGATCGGCTGCGCCAGCTGCAACTGGTCCGAATACAGGATCTGGTCCCAGATGCGGATCTGGTAGACGTCCAGGCTGGAGGTGAAGTTGGCGGTCGGCTGCCACACACCGCCCAGACCGTAGTTGGTGGATTTTTCCGGGCTCAGCGGTTGTGCGCCCAGCGCCACGGCAACCGGATCGGAGGTGCGATAGGTGCCCACCTGCACCAGCTCGCCGTCCTGGATCAGCGTCACCACCGAGGCATAGTTCTGCTGCGCCAGCGAGGGCGCACGGAAGCCGTTTGAGATGGTGCCGCGCAGCGAGAACGTATCGCTGAAGGCATAGCGTGCCGACAACTTGCCCGAGCGCGTGGAGCCGGCGTCGCTGTAGTTTTCATAGCGCCCCGCGATGCCGCCGGAGAGCTTGTCGGTGATGTCCGCTTCCAGGTTGGCGTAGACCGCGTTGCTGTGGCGGCCGAACTTGCCGGCCACCGACGGCTCCAACCCCGAGAACACCTGTGCACCGCCCGGATAGGGCGCGCCGGTGTCGGGGTTGATGGTATTGGGGTCGAAGAAGTACGACTCCGGCGAACCGGCGCTGATCTGGTAACGGTCCTGGCGGTGCTCGGCGCCGAAGGCCACATTGACCGGATACGCCAGGCCCCAGTCGAACGCCTTGCTGACGTCCAGATTGACCGTGCCCTGCTCGGTTTCGAAACCGCCGGAATTGAAGTTGGTTGGCGAGCTGCCGGTGCTCCAGAACAGATTGGTGTTGATGCTGTTGAGGATGTTGAAGGTCATGTCGTTCTTGCCGTAAACGGCCGACAGGTCCCAGTTCCACTCGCTTTCGGTGCTGCCCTTGATGCCCAGCACCGCTGAGCGATCGTTGGTGGGGTTATAGATCTGCGGCAGGAAGCCGTTCGGATAGATCGCCTGCACATTGCGCGCGGTGTTGTCGGCCGCGCGGTAATAGCCGTTGGAGGTGACTTCGCGGCGGCTCATGCTGAGGTGGCCGTATAGCTCCAGGTTCGGCGAGAACTCGTAACCGAAGGCGGCCAGCCCCTGATAGAAGTTGGAGGCCGGGTCGCCATGGCGCTGATACGGCACGCCGCCCGGATTGGGCGTGCCCGGCACGGTGGTGGCGCGGTTGGTGTTCTCGCCGCGATTGGTGCTCATGGTGTTCTGGTAGTTCCAGGACAGCCGCACCCAGCCCGGTGCCGTATCGCCGCCGGTGCCGCCGAAGGGCATGCCGACCGAGCCGTCGATGCCGTTCTGCTCGCCATCGCCCTTGTCCATGAAACCGCCGTTGATCGACACGGTATTGCTGCCGGTATCGGCGCCATGTTTGAGCACGATGTTGACCACGCCGGCGATCGCATCGGAGCCATATTGCGCCGAGGCGCCATCACGCAGCACTTCGATGCGCGCGATCGCCGACATCGGCAGCGAGTTCAAATCCGCCGGTGCCGAACCACGGCCCACGTACGGGTTGTAATTGATCAACGACGAGGTGTGATAGCGCTTGCCATCCACCAGCACCAGCACCGCATCCGGCGACAGGCCGCGCAGGGTGGCCGGGCGCGCGGCATCGTTGCCGTCAGAGATCGCCGGGCGCGGGAAGTTCAGCGACGGCAGCAATTTGCCCAGCGCGCTGGCGATATCGGTGGCGCCGGTGGCCTGCAGCGATTGCTCGGTGATGATGTCGATCGGCGATTCGGATTCGGCCACCGTACGATCGCTCACGCGTGTGCCGGTGACGATCAGGGTATCCAGGGTTTTCTGCGGCTGGGTCGATTGCGACTGCGCACTGGCGGCGAACGTGCAGACGGTGAGTGCGACCGAAATCGCAAGCGAAAGTGCGTTGGAGGTGTGCATGGGAATGAAGGCTCAAAGGGGATGAAGGACGCAGGAAGGAAATGCGCGTGTTGCTCGGGGGAGTGCGACTGGAATGCGACTGCGTACTGCGTGGCCCGTCGTGCTTGCGCGCCAGATGTGTTCCGCGTGGCGGAGACGGCGTGTGCAGCAATGACGTCGGCCAGTGACGCAGCCATGCTGCTGCGTTGCGCATCCTTGCTGAAGAAGAGCGTTGATCTCCCCCTCGCGCATCGATGCGAGAGGGGGAGCGATGCTGCGGCGTTACCTGCAGCGCCCCAGCGCTGCGTGGTGTGTGGTGCGTTTTGCGAGGCAGGACAAGCGCTGGCCGTTTCCGACCAGCGCGCAGCGCTTTACCACTTGTAGCTCACGTTGGCGTACACCAGCGCACCGTTGAAGCCGAACGGCGAGGAACCGCTGTAGGGCAGGTAGGTGCGCGTGCCGAGGCCGGCCTGCTGACGGTCCGGATATTCGTTGAGCACGTTGTCGCCGCCGATGGTGAAGTTCCAGCTGTCCAGCTTGTAGGACGCGGCCAGGTCCAGCGTCCACTTGGCCGCATAGGTCTGGTCGCTGCCGGCGTTGGTGCCGAAGGTGGTGAACTCGCCCCAGCGCGTGGCGGTGCCGGTGAACGACCAGTTGCCCGGTGCCCAGGTGCCGCCCAGGAAGAACTTGTCGCGCGGCGTGCCTTCGGTAATGCGACCGATTTCGGCACGGCCGATGCGCACCGCGTTCGGATCGATCGCCACCAGCGCTGCCGGGTTGTCGGCGATCTTCTCCACTTCGGTCTTGTTGTAGTTGTAGCCGGAGGTCAGCTCCACGCTGCTGCCGTCCAGGTTCCAGCGATAGGTACCGACCACATCCACGCCCTGGGTCTTGGTGTCGACCGCATTGGTGAAGTAACGCCCGCCACCGATGCCCGGGAAGCCATTGGCCTGCAGATAATTGCGCGCCGCGGTCGAGGTGAGGTTCTCCGACAGCACAATGCGGTCATCGATATCGATGCGATACGCATCGACGGTGACGTACAGATTTTCGATCGGCTGCAACACCACGCCCAGGCCGTAGTTCTTGGATTCCTCGGCCTTCAACGGCTCGGCGCCGAGCGCGATCGCTGCGGCATTGTCGGTACGGAAGGTGCCGATCTCGAACGGAATCGCCGTCACCGTGCCGTTGGGCTGAGCCACGTTGAGGAACTGCGTGGCGATCGACTGGAAGTTCTGCTGCTGCAACGACGGCGCGCGGAAGCCGGTGGAGGCGGTGGCGCGCAGCGCGACCTTCTCGGTGAAGGCATAACGCAACGACAGCTTGCCGGTGGCGGTGTCGCCGAAGTCGCTGTACTTCTCGTAGCGCCCGGCCAGACCGGCGGACAGCTTTTCGGTCAGATCCGCTTCCAGGTCCACGTAGGCGGAGTGGCTGTTGCGGTTGTAGTAGCCCGAGTCGGAGATCTTGAAGCCAGGAAACACCTGCGCGCCGGGGATCAGCGAGCCGTTGGCCGAGGGAATGCCGCCATTGGCCGAGGACGCCGCATCGCCGGGCGACTGGTTGAACTTCTCGCCGCGCCATTCCGCACCGAAGGCCAGCGTGACCGGGTAGGCCAGGCCCCAATCGAGCGTCTTGGTGAAGTCTGCATTGAGCACGTTCTGGGTGACTTCCAGGGTGCCTGCGTGGAAGTCGGTGGGGCTGGCCAGCCCCAGGCTGTTGTTCAAGCTGTTGCGCACATCGAAGGTGAGATTGTTCTGGCCGTAGTTGTAGCTCAGATCGATGTTCAAACCGCCTTCGGTGGAGGTCTTCAACCCGCCCACCCACGACACGTCCTTGCTGACGTTGTAGATCTGCGGCAGGAAGCCGTCCGGATAGATTTCCGGGCGGTTGCGGTTGTCGCCGGCAAAGCGGAAGTAGCCGTTGGACAGCACTTCGCGACGGCTGACCATGCCGAACGAGTAGAAGGTGAGGTAATCGGTGGGGCTGTATTCGCCATTGAACGATACCGCGCCCTGGTCGATGTCCGGGTCGCCGTAGCGCTGCTCCACGCGGCCCTGGAACGGCAGCGCGCGGTTGGTCTGATCCGAATGCCCGGCCTGCGCGGCCAGATGCACCTTGCCGGTGCCGGCGAAGCTGAAGCCTGCATCGCCGGACAGCTGGTACTGCTCGCCGTCGCCGGCGCTGTACTTGCCGTAGCGGCCGCTGATGCTGCCACCTTCGCCGCTGCCCTTGAGCACGATGTTGATCACACCGGCGATGGCGTCCGAACCGTATTGCGCCGACGCACCGTCGCGCAGCACTTCGATACGCTCCACGGCAGCGATCGGAATGGTATTGAGATCGGCCGGCGACGAACCGCGGCCCTGGGTGTCGTTGAGATTGATCAGCGCGGTGGTGTGGTAACGCTTGCCGTTGACCAGCACCAGTACCTGATCGGGCGACAGGCCGCGCAGCTGCGCGGGGCGCACCGCGTCCGAGCCGTCGGAGATGGCCGGGCGCGGGAAATTCAACGAGGGGATCGCGCGTGACAGCGCGGTAGCCAGCTCGGTGGTGCCGGTCGATTCCAATGCCTGCGGCGAGATGATGTCGATCGGCGATGCCGATTCGGCCACGGTGCGATCGGCCACGCGCGTGCCGGTCACGATCAAGGTATCGAGGGTTTTCTGGGTGGGAGCCTGTGACTGCGCGGATGCGCTTGAAGCGGAAAACGACAGTGCAAGAACAACGGCAACTGCGAGTGGACTGGTCTTGCAATTCATGCGGTGACAACTCCGAGTGGGGAACGGATGCATCGCAGGGGGCCCCCTCCCGGGCCGCGTCCGTTGCGGCAGCTGCGGTGCGTTCCCAACCATTAACCACGTGTAACCACATGTCAAATTTTGGTTATGTTGCGCGTGCAACCGTCATCGAGGATGTGCTAATGGCATCGTTGTCATCGTGCACCAAAGTGATGCGTTGCTTGCACCAGAGCTGCTGTGGCACGGCCTTGCTTGCACCATCTTGGACATCGATACCAGTTATGAAAGTTGTGCATCAGAACGTGAGTTACCCCGCATGAGTGCGGTATTGCGCAGGAGAACGGAGACGGCCGCGCCGGTGTCGCGCTCGGACTCACGCACGTGTGTGGTGGTATGTCTCACGTGGCTGCTGATTGAAAGCAGCGTCGTTGCACTCGCGGCCAACGCAACAACCGCTGCTGCCATGTCTTGAAACGCGCACGCCCCGGACTGGCCGGGGCGTGTGGTCAAACCTCAAACTGTGCAGCCGCAGAACTTACCAGCGGTAGTTGATGCGCCCGTACACATACGCGCCGTTGAAACCGAACGGCGACAGATTGCTGTACGGAAACTGCCCGCTGGTGGAATTGGCGAAGTTGTTCTCGTCCGGATATTCGTCGAGCAGATTGTCCGCACCCAGCGTCAGCGTCCAGCGGTCGACCTTGTAGCTGGCCGAGGCATCCACCACCCACTTGGCGCCAAAGGTCTGGTCGTTGATCGCCGCGGCCGGACGGGTGCTGTATTTGCCGTAGCGCGTCGCACCCAATGCCAACGTCCAGTGCTCCAGATTCCAGCTGCCGTTGATCAGGAACTTGTCGCGCGGGAAGCCTTCTTCGATGCGACCACGTTCGGTACGGTCGATGCGCTCCAGGCTCAGTCCGTTGGCCGACAGCGCCGCCGGGTTGGCCGCCACGTTGCGGACTTCGGTTTCCGAATAGTTGTAGCCGGCGGTCAGGTCCACGCTGCTGGCGGCCAGCTGCCAGCGGTAGCTGCCGACCACGTCCACACCGCGCGTGCGTGTGTCCACCGCATTGGTGAAGTAGCGCCCGCCGTTGATGCCGAAGATGCCCTGCGATTCGAGCAGATTACGCACGGCAGTGCCGGTGAGGTTGGACGAGAGCACGATGCGGTCGTCCACATCGATCTGGTACGCATCCACGGTGAGGTAGAGCGCATCGGTCGGCTGCAACACCAGGCCCAGGCTGTAGGACAGCGAGGTTTCCGCATCCAGCGGCTCAGACCCCAGCGCACGCGCCACGGTGCTGTCGGCGGGGAAGGTACGGATCTCGAACGGGGTCGGATTGCCGGCCAGGAAGGTGGTGCTGGTGGACTGGAAATACTGCTGCGCCAGCGACGGCGCGCGGAAGCCGGACGACACCGTGCCGCGCAGCGCGATCTTGTCGGTGAACGCATAGCGCCCGGACAACTTGCCCGAGGCCTGGCTACCGAAATCGTTGAAGTCCTCGTAGCGCCCGGCCAGACCGGCGGAGAACTTGTCGGTGAAATCGGCTTCCAGATCCGCGTACAGCGCGTAGCTGTCACGCGAATACTGCCCGGACACGCTCGGCGCGAATCCGCCGAAACCCTGTGCACCGCCGGCCAGCGTGCCGGCCTGGAAATACGAGCCCACTTCGCCCGGCGACTGGTTCCACTTTTCGTTGCGGTATTCGGCACCGAAGGCCACCGTCACCGGATACGCCAGGCCCCAGTCGAAACCGCGCTTGACGTCCAGGTTGACGATGTTCTGCGTGGTCTCCAACGCGCCATCGTAGAAGGAGGTCGGCGAGGTCGGGCCCAGGCTCACGTTGAGCGTGTTGCGGGTGTGGAAATCGATCTTGTTGTAGCCGTAGTTGTAGCTGGCATCCCAGTCCCAGCCACTGGCGGTGGAGCCGCGCACGCCGGCCACCAGCGAGCGGTCCTTGGCGTAGGTCTGGATTTCCGGCAGGAAGCCCTGCGGATAGACCGACAGGATGTTCTGGGTGGTGCTGCCCGGCGCGCGGAAGAACGCAAACGAGGTGATGTCGCGGTTACTGGCGGTGGCGAACGCATAGCCGGTGATTCTGTCGCTGAAGGCGAATTCGGTATTGGCCGACACCGCCTGCGCGTTGACGTCGGGGTCGCCGATCTTGAACGCCTTCTGGCCGACGGCCGGCTGCGAGGCGCTGGGTGCGCCGGCATACCCACGCGCACGGTCGGTGGGGTCCTGCTGATTGAGCTGGGCCGCCACATGCAGCCAGCCGCGATCGCCGCCATAGGCCACGCCGGTGTCGCCGGACAGCTCGTAGTTGCTGCCGTCGCCAGCCGAGTACTGGCCGAAGCCGGCCTGCAGGCTGCCGCCCTTTTCAGCGCCCTTGAGCACGATGTTGATCACGCCGGCGATGGCATCGGAGCCGTATTGCGCCGAGGCGCCATCGCGCAGCACTTCCACCCGCGCGATGGCGGCGACCGGAATGGTGTTCAGATCCACCGCCGCCGCGCCACGCCCGATCGTGCCGTTGAGATTGAGCAGCGAAGAGGTGTGACGGCGCTTGCCGTTGACCAGCACCAGCACCTGATCCGGCGACAGGCCGCGCAACTGCGCAGGACGGATCGCGCTAGTGCCGTCGCTCAACGCCGGCCGCGGGAAGTTCAGCGAGGGCAGCGCACGCGCCAGCGCGGTGGCCAGCTCCGAGGTGCCGGTTGCCTGCAGCGATTCGGCGCTGATGATGTCGATCGGCGACTGCGATTCGGCCACGGTGCGGTCGGACACGCGGGTGCCGGTGACGATGACCGTATCCAGCGTATTCGCGGGCGCATTAGCTGGGGCTGTGGCCGGCGCGGTGGTCTGGGCGAGGGCGGGGGAGGCGAGCAGCGCCGCAACGACGGCGGCTGCGAGCGTGGACAACGGGTAATTCATGACAACTCCGAAACATGGGTCCAAGCAGGACCAGCAAGACTGGGCAGGGTCTGGGCGCAAAAAGCCAATCGCGAATGAAGCCAGCGTCCAGCCTGAAGGCGCTAATTATTCGTTAACGCTAGAATGGCGTCGCAGGAATGCTGCTCATCTGCTCATTCCTTTTCGTTCTATCGGACTGTCCATCAATGATTTCCCTGCGCAACTTCTCCATGCGACGCGGCGAGCGTCTGCTGTTGTCCAACGTCGACCTGACCATGCATGCCGGCTACCGCGTCGGTGTGGTGGGCCGTAATGGCACCGGCAAGTCGAGCCTGTTCGCCGCGGTGAAGGGCGAACTGGAAGCGGACAAGGGCGATGTCGACCTGCCCGGCAAGGTGCGCACCGCCAGCGTTTCGCAGGAAACCCCCTCGCTGCCAGATCCGGCGCTGTCGTTCGTGCTCGGCGGCGACATCGAGGTGTCGGCCATCCTGCAGGAAGAGGCGGCGGCCACCGCGCGCGAAGACTGGGAAGCGGTCGCCAACGCGCATCAGAAGATGGCCGAACTGGGCGCCTACGACGCCGAAGCGCGCGCCGGCAAGCTGCTGCACGGCCTGGGCTTCCCGGCCGAGACCCATCACCGCGCGGTCTCCTCGTTCTCCGGTGGCTGGCGCGTGCGGTTGAATCTGGCGCGCGCGCTGATGATGCCCAGCGACCTGTTGCTGCTCGACGAACCCACCAACCACTTGGACATGGACGCAGTGCTGTGGCTGGAGCAGTGGTTGCTCAAGTACCCGGGCACCTTGCTGCTGATTTCGCATGACCGCGAGTTCCTCGACAACGTGGCCACGCATACGCTGCATCTGCACGGCGGCACCGCCAAGCTGTACGTCGGCGGCTATACCGATTTCGAACGCCAGCGCATCGAGCACCTGCGCCAGCAGCAGATCGCGCACGAAAAGGGCCAGGCCGAGCGCGCGCATCTGCAGAGCTTCATCGACCGCTTCAAGGCGCAGGCCAGCAAGGCCAGCCAGGCGCAAAGCCGCATGAAGCGGCTGGCCAAGATGGCTGGTACCGAAGCGGTGCGCGCCGAGCGCGAATTCCGCATCGAATTCGCACAGCCGAATCGGCTGCCGTTTTCGCTGATCCGGCTGAATCATCTGGACGCCGGCTACGGTGCGGATTCGGTGATCCTGCACGACGTCGGGTTCGGGTTGGAGGCCGGCGACCGGATTGGCTTGCTCGGCCCCAACGGTGCGGGTAAGACCACGCTGGTCAAGACCTTGGTGGGCGAGTTGGAGCCGTTGTCTGGCGAGCGCAGCGCGCATCCGGATCTGCGCATCGGCTACTTTGCCCAGCACACGGTGGAGTCGCTGCACGAAGGCCAGTCGCCGATGGATCACTTCCGCGAGCTATCGCCGGATGGCTCCAATCAGGCGTTCCGCGACTTCCTGGGCAAGTGGAACTTCGCCGGCGACCGCGCCTTCGAAGTGGTGGACGGTTTCTCCGGTGGCGAGCGCGCGCGTCTGGCGTTGGCCCTGATCGCCTGGCAGCAGCCGAACGTGCTGCTGCTCGACGAACCGACCAACCACTTGGACCTGGAAATGCGCGAGGCGCTGGCCGAGGCGCTGAGCGACTTCGAAGGCGCCATCGTGATGGTCTCGCATGACCGCCATCTGATCGGCCTGGTCTGCGACAGCTTCTGGCGCGTGGCCGACGGTGTGGTCGAACCGTTCGCCGGCGACCTGGACGAATACGCCGCCTGGCTGCGCAGCCGCCCGGCCGCGCAAGGCACCAAGCAGAAGCTGGCCGAGGTCGCCCCGACCCCGCCACCACCGACCAAGCCGCTACCGCCGAAGAAGGTCGTCAATCCGCACAAGCTGGCCAGCGCCGAGAAGCGTGTGGGCGAGCTGGAAGCAGCATTGGCGGAACTGGACCGGCAACTGGCAAATCCGGCCAACTACCCCGACAGCGAGAAAATGGCCGTGCTGGGCCGCGATCGCGAGGCCACCGCGCAGTTGTTGGCGGCCGCGGAAGCGGCGTGGATGGAACTGATCGACGGCGCTGCCTGATCGCTGCGGCTGCAGCCATGCCCGCAGGCTGGGCCTGCCAGCCAGTTCGTCGCGCGGTCATGCAGTCCGCGCGAGCGTGCAGCGCTTGGCAACGCCAAGCGCTTCTCCTCGCTGCATGAGCAGTCGCAGCATGGGCCGGACCGGTGGTCAGTATGGCCTGGCGGTGCGATGACGCGATCAGCGTGCCCGCAGCCGCGCCAGCAAAGCGCTGCTGGCATAACCGTCCTGCGGCAACTGCTGGCTGCGCTGGAATGCACGGATTCCCTGGCGAGTTCGCGCCCCCAGCGCACCGTCGACGCCGCCCACGTCGAATCCCTTGTCGGTCAGCCGCTGCTGCAGCTCGGTGATCTCTGCCACGCTATTAAGCGGCGGATCGTCTTTTGGCCAGGGCTGCTCGACCCCGGCTCCACCCGCATAGCCATCGGCCAACAGACCGACCGCCAGCGCATAGGCGGTGGAATTGTTGTAACGCAGAATGCTGCGGAAATTGTCGAACACCAGGAAAGCCGGGCCGCGATACCCTGCGGGCAAAAGCACCGATGCCTGTTCCTGGGCCAGTGCGGGCGCAATCGGCTTGCTGCCACACACCACACCCTGGCGCCGCCATTCGGCAACGGTTTTCTTGATCGTCAGGTCGGCCTGCGCGTAGTCGAAGCCGCCTGACAGATGCACTTCCTGGCCCCAGGGAACAGCGCTGCTCCAGTTGCTCTGCTTGAGATAATTCGCGGCAGAGCCCAAGGCATCCGCACTGGAATTCCACACATCGCGTTTGTGGTCCCCATCGTCGTCGACGGCGTAGTCGCGGTAGGTGCTGGGAATGAATTGCGTCTGTCCCATGGCGCCGGCCCATGAGCCCACAAACTGCGATTGATCGACGCCTTTTTCCGTCTGCAGGATCTGCAACGCCGCAAGCAATTGCGTATTTCCATACTTGATGCGCCGACCCTCATGCGCCAGCGTCGCCAGCGAACGGATCACGTAGCGGTCGCCGATCTGTTTGCCGTACTCGCTTTCCATGCTCCAGATGGCTGTCAGGATGCCCGGATCCACACCGTATTGCTGCTGCAACTTTTGAAAGAGGGTGCGCTGGCTGATCAGCAGTTGCTGTCCTTCCTGGATGGCGGACGGTGTGACACGGTCGTCGAGATAATCCCAGAGATAGCGGGTGAATTCGGGCTGCTGCTGATCCAGTGCCTGCACCGATGGATCGGGTGTGACGCCAGCGAATGCGGTGTCTAGCGTGGTTGTTTCAATACCGGCAGCAAGCGCACGCTGGCGGAAGTCGACCAACCATTGTTCGAAGCTGGGCGTGGGCGCGGGATCTTGCTGGGCAGCAGCGTTCGTTGCGGGAGACGAGGTTGTTCCGGGGGCAGTGGCTTGCGCTGTTGCGTTGGCGGCAGCAACACATGCGCCGATACATAGCGAGAAACGAAGAAGGTGCGAAGGCGTGATCATGGGTCTGCCCGATGCGGGATGGGAGCCCAACGTAGCCCTCAGTTTCCGGGAATAAAACTATTGCAGCTATTCGTTTTCATCACTTCTTTCATCTCTAAAACAAGCGGCCAACAGCGAATGTGTCGGCGTGCCGCCTTCGGCGCCGGCCCAGAGGGAACAGGCGCCACTGGACTGCTCATGCGGAAATGGTCTGCGCTAGCCAGCGGTGAAAGCTGAGCGCGGCGGCTCCGGCCGGCCGCGAACGTAGATGGGTGAGCCAATAGCGTCCAGCGTCGATCCTGATCGGGAACGGGCACACCAGGCGCCCTGCATCCAGATCCTGGCGAAACATCGGCAACGGCAACAACGCCACCCCGGCACCTGCCGCCGCGGCGCTGGCCAATGTCAGCGACGAATCGAACATCGCACCGCGCGCTGCGACCTCGGTGGCACCCGCCGCGCGAAACCACTGCGGCCACTCGTCCAGTCGATACGAGCGCAGCAACTGCACCTGCGCCAGATCGGCCGGCGTGCGCAACGCGCGCGCCATTGCTGGCGCGCAGACCGGTGCAAACGGCGCCTCCAGCAGCGCATGGGCGATCTGCCCGTGCCAGTCGCCGTCGCCGAAACGGATCGCCAGATCCAGCCCTTCGCCGGCCAGATCGACGCGGTTGTTGTGGGTCGACAGGCGCAGCTCGATCTCCGGATGCGCCGCATGAAAGGCATCCACGCGCGGCAGCAACCAGCCGGTAGCGAAGGTGCCGACCACGCCGACGCTGAGCACCTCGCGATAGCGGCCATCGGCAAAGCGCTCCAGGGTGGCAGCGATGCGGTCGAAGGCCTCGCCCAGCACCGGCGCCAACGCCGCGCCCTCGTCGGTGAGCGCCACGCCGCGTGGCAGGCGGTGGAACAGGTTGGTGCCCAGCTGCTGCTCCAGCGCCTTGATCTGGTGACTGAGTGCGGCCTGGCTCACGCACAGCTCGCCGGCCGCGCGGGTCAGGTTTTGATGACGCGCAGCGGCCTCGAAAGCGCGCAGGGCATTGAGCGGGAGGCGGGGCCGGGGCATGCGCAGAGATTAGTTCAATTCATGCCTGGGATCGAAACATCGCGATGGTCGGCTGCTTCGCCTGCATCGATACTGCGGGCTCTCCCAATGAGGTGGCCCCATGTTGAACCGACGGCAGTTCCTGTCCGTGACCGGTGCGAGTGTGTTGCTTGCGGCGTCCAAATCCGCATGGCCGCTCTCCCGGGTGGCGACATTGCAAGAGCCAACGGGCGATCTGCTGCGGGCACGCTGGGCCGAGATCGAACGTGGCACCGGTGACCGCCTGGGTATCGGCCTGCTCGACAGCGCCACCGGCAAGCACTTCGGGCAGCGCGAAGACGAGCGCTTTCCGATGTGCAGTACCTTCAAATTTGTATTGGCTGCGGCAGTATTACAGCGGGTGGACCAGGGCAAGCTGACGCTGGCGCAACGGGTCAAAATCCGTGCCTCGGACATGCTGTCGCATGCGCCAGTGACCGAGCGCCATGTCGGCGGTTCGCTCAGCGTGGCCGAGCTGTGCCGGGCCACGATGATCTACAGCGACAACCCGGCCGCAAACCTGTTGTTCCCGCTGGTCGGCGATCCGCAAGGCCTGACTGCTTTCCTGCGCGGTATTGGCGATGCCCAGACCCGCAGCGACCGTCACGAGCCGGAGATGAATCGGTTCGCCCAGGACGACCCGCGCGACACCACCACCCCGGCCGCGATGGCTTTAACGCTGCGCACGCTGCTGCTCGGCGATGCGCTGCAACCTACCTCACGCAAGCAGCTGACCGACTGGATGATCGACAACCGTACCGGCGATACCTGTCTGCGCGCGGGCCTGCCGCGCAGCTGGAAGATCGGCGACAAGACCGGCAGCAACGGCACCGACACCCGCAACGACATCGCCATCCTCTGGCCACCGAAGGGCAGGGCACCACTGCTGCTCACCACGTACTTGAATGGCGCCAGCGTCGACAGCGATGCGCGCGATGCGGCGTTAAAGGCAGTGGCGCAGGCAGTGGCGAGCTACGTATCTGCTTGATGCGTGCGCGGCGGGTTCTGGAGCGGCCCGCTTCACAACGCGATCGAATCGCCGCTCTGCAAGCCGCGAACCAGCGTGGTCGGCTGTTGGAGGTCGACGCAGTGCCTGCAGCGGACTGCAGTTGCAGCACTCCGCCTCGAGGCCATGTCTACAACCAGCGCGGCGGGCGTTTTTTCGACGCCAGTGACTAAGAACGGCTAACAAAACCTAGCGAGCGAGCGCCTGAAAGTGAGTGCAGTGGTTTTGTCGGCCGCATCTCGGTGGATGCAGTCAAAAGTCCAGATCAAACGCTGAGTGGGTCGAATGCGCGGGGCCCTCACCGCTCGCGGGACACGCCGCAAGTATGTCCATGTAGGCTCGGTGGCGGCATCCATGCCGCCACACGGTCCCGCAAGCGGCGACGACACCGCACCAGAAAGTTGATCGGTTGCTTTGTTTAAACCCATGCATAACGATCATCTCGACTGGTCCTTGCCCGCCCACCGTCGCGGGACCTTACGCGGCATGGATGCCGCGTAAGAGCCTACATGGATGTACTTGCGGCGTGTCCTGCGATGGTGGGCGGGCAAGGGCCCTGCAGCCAGGCAGCAGATCAGCCGGCCTGCAGTGGACTGGCGTAAAGTAGTTTTGTTAGCTGCTCTAAATCCTGATCAAGCGCGATGCCGATACCCAAAGTGCGCGAAAGCCTGTGGGCCGACATAAGCCGACGAGACCATGGCCGCAGTGGAGGATCTCGACATCGACGGTCTGGCCAATCCGGCCTATCCAGTCAAGCCGCAGCATCGATCACTCAAGATCCTGGCGCATGGGTCAATTCGGTCTGATACAACTGCGCCGGCCCACCCATCGCCGGATCGCTCACGCTATCGGCGCCGGTTTCGACGCGACCTGCCAGGCGTTGACGCGCACCATCCTGCTCCAGCCACAGGTCGTACCAGCCGCCGCTTGCTGCGGCCTTCCAGCTGCGTCGCTGCGTGCTGCCCGGCGCCACGGTCAGTTGCTCGCGTGGCTGCGCATTGGCATAGGCCGCTGGTTGCAACGCCACCTGCACTGCGGTGGTGCCGGGATTGTGCAGCAAGAGCGACAACGCGGTTGGATCGTCGGCATCCTGCGTGATATCGGCCAGCAGCAGCGCAGCGCTCAGATCGCCGCGATAGTGACGATGGAAGCCATTGGGGCCGAGCAACCATAGATCGTAGCGACCATCGTGGGTGGTCCAGCTGCCTTCCAACGTGGCGCCGTCGCCGAGCGTGTAGCGACGCGGAATCGCCGCCAGGTCGTAGCGGTCGTAGACGTGCAGCACGACCGCAGCACCGTTGTTGGACATGCGCAGCACCACTTCGCCGCGCTCCTGCACATAAGTCAGTTGCACAGTCGGGCGATACGGCACTGCGCGCGAACGCCGTATACCGAATGGCTGCTGCGGCGCTTGCAACGAAACAGGCAGCGGCGGCAACGTGTGCTCGCGCATCGCCGCCGCGCGCGCTGCAGTGGCGCTGACATCTGGCAATGCAGCGACGAACAGGCGCGCATCCGCGGTACTAAAATCGAATGCGGTGGTGAGATCGCCGCAGACTGCGCGCCGCCATGGCGTGATCTCCGGTGCGGGCACACCGAAGCGGCGTTCCAGCAGGCGCAATACCGAGGTGTGGTCGTACACCTGCGAATCCACCCAGCCGCCACGGCTCCAGGGCGAGATCACATACAGCGGCACGCGCGGGCCCAGTCCATAGGGGCGGCCACGCAGTTCCGGTAGATCCACTTTTTGCTCGCCGGGTGCTGGCTGACGGTGGTATTCGTCGTCGGTGGCAATGCTGGATGCACCGGCAAAGCCGGCGGCCGCACGCGGATCCGGCGACGGTGGCGCCGGCGGCGGCATGTGATCGAAAAAGCCGTCGTTCTCGTCGAACATCAACAGCAGCGCGGTGCGGCTCCAAACCTTTGGATCGGCGGTCAGTGCATCCAGCACGCGTGCGGTGTAGGCCGCACCTTGCGCAGGACTGGACGGATCCGGATGTTCGCTGCCGGCGGCATCGGCAATGATGAAACTCACCGATGGCAGTTGCCCGCCAAGCACATCGGCACGTAATTGCTCGACACCGCGCGTGCTCACGCCACGCGCGCGCAGTTGCGCATCGTGCCCCGGCGCAGCACTGAACGCCTGCCGAAACGGCGCGAAGCCTGCCAGCGGGTTGTCGGTGAAGTTGTCGTGCATGTCCTGATAGATCTGCCAGGACACACCCGCTTTCTGAAGATGTTCGACGTACGTCGTCCAGCGATACGGCTCGGCGAAACCACCCAGCTCCGGGAAGTTGTCGTGCGAGTTACCGATCACCGGCCCACCGGCGCGCGCTTGCGGGTCGTTGCCGCCGCTCCACAAAAATACGCGATTGGAGTTGGTGCCGGTCTGGATCGAGGCGTGGTACGCGTCGCAGATGGTGAAGGCATCGGCGAGCGCGTACTGAAACGGAATATCCGCGCGCCCGTAATGACCCAGCGCGTGATTGTGCTTGGCGGCGGCCCAATGCCCGAGCCGGCCGTGGTCCCAGGCGCGTTGCGCATCCACCCAGCTATGCGGGGTGCCTTGCACGCGCATGAAGCCGAACTGCGCCGCAGTATCCAGTGCAAACGGCGTCAGCCACTGGCCACCGTCTTCGCTAGGCTGCAGCCACACCGTGCGTGCAGGCGCACCTGGCAGTGGTGGAGCAGGAATCGGAAAACGATCGCCGAACCCGCGCACGCCGGGCAGCGCGCCGAAGTAATGATCGAAGGCGCGGTTTTCCTGCATCAGGATCACCACATGCTGCAGGTCTTCCAACGTGCCGCTGCGACGGTCCGGCGCGATGGCCGCAGCTCGCGCGATGCTGGGTGGCAACAGCGCGGCGGCGGCACCGGCGAGTCCGGTCTGCAACACGCGGCGGCGGGGAAGATCGATCATCGTGTCACCTGGTTGGCGCGCCAATACTTTCTGCGCTGGAGCGAGTTGAGCGTACCCAACTCGTCAGCGTGTGTGTTCTCTTGCCTGCCTGCAAAACTGCCGGTCATGTCCCTTTGCACTTGTGCAGGAGGCGATGCAGGGAGCGTATCGGGTGGCGTGCCTTTAGCCGACCCGCTCCCTGCACGTCGCAAAAACCATCACGCGCAGGTCGGCAATGCGCCGTCTACGCTAGAGATCCAGCGTCAACGTCAAACCAACCGTGCGCGGTGCGCCGATAAACGCGCTGTCGCTGCCGTCCACGCCTTCCAGATAGCGCTTGTCGGTGAGATTGCTGACGTTGAGTGCCAGTTGCAGGCCCTGCAGCTGCGACGTCAGCTGCGACAGTTCCACGCCCAGGTTCGCATCGAAGGTGGTCACCCCGTCGAGTGCGGCGCGGTTGGATGCATCCAGATAGCGCTTGCCCAGATAACGCCCGGACACACCGAAGCGCCATGCCTGTCCGCGCCAGTCGGCCGAGACCACCAGCGTGTTGCGCGGCTGGCCGATCACCTGCGCGCCTGGGGTGATTTCCAATGCGGTGTCGCGCGCGGAATCGCCGCTGCCCAGGTAATCGGCCTTGTTATAGGTGTAGGCACCGTTGATGCGCCAGCCGTTGTCCCAGCCATACCCCAGCGCTGCCTCCACACCGCGCGCATGCACGCCGCCGAAGTTTTCGTACACGCCATCGGTTTCGCCGAGATAGTCGATGCCGGTGACGAAGTTGGCCGGCACATACACGATGCGGTTATCGAAACGGATGTCGTACAGCGTCACGCTGCCGGTCAACGGCCAGCGGCTGATGCGCAGGCCGAGCTCGACGTTGTCGGCAGTTTCCGGCTGCACGCGGCTCAGCGTGACTGGGTCGGTTTCGCCGAGCACGCCGGACGGAATCGCGGCGAAATTTTGCGAGTAACCGGCAAACGCTTCCAACCCTTGCACCGGGGTGGTCCAGGTCAGGCCGGCCGAGAGTAGCGGGTCGGAGTGCGAATCCGATTCAACATGCTGCGCATCGCCGATGCGGCGGTCGCGGGTCTGGTCGACGAAGAACTGCTTGACGCCCACCCGCCATGCAAATGCGCCATAGCGCATCACGTCTTCCACGTAATACATCTGCTCGTCGGTCTGGTATTCGTCCTTGAACTGCACCCAGTACGGCTGATGATCGAAGCTGATATTGGTGCCCACATTGAGCAGGCGATGCCAGTCGCGGGTGACGCTACGGTCGTAACGTTCCAACCACGCACCGGCACGCACGGTGTTGTCGATGGCGCCGAGATCGTGGCGCCATTCCACATCCGCCATCGCGCCGGCACGGTGGTTGTCGTAGTGGCTGTGGCGATACGACTGCACCGGCACCGAGCCTGCGGGATAGCAGGCCGGGTTGGATTCGGCCGGTACCGCATCGCTACCGGCGCAACCGGCCAGCATCGTCGCGGCTGCGCCGCCCGGAGTGAGGTAATACAGCTTGCCCAGGTCGCTGCCGGCATACACGGTGTTGCCGCCACGTGCTTCGGATTCCGGCGCGCCCGCACCGTCGTTGGTTACGTCCACCAGATACGGCGGAATCCAGTCGCCACGGCCTTGCATGCGATGCGCGTAGCCGGTGAGCGTGGTCTTGAAGCCGTTGCCGCCATCGAAGGCGCCGCGCAGATAGCCAAACGTATTCTTGCGCAAGGCGCGCGAGCCGGAGCGGTAGTTCTGGTCCAGATACGGAATGCCGGTGAGCGTGCCGGTCAACAGATCGTGCTCGGGATCGCGTGCGAACTGCTCCGGCATCACGCTGGTGTATTCGGATTCGTCGGCATCGTCGTACGACAGATAGCCGCTGAGCGTCCACTTGTTCAAGGTGCTGACGAATTTTCCGGCCAGGTGATCGCGGCTGGTGTGGCCGCTGCCGTCGATCCAGTCGTCGTTGCGCGCGGACGAGCCGCTGACCCAGGCGCGCGTGTTGCCGCCGAGCACGCCGGTGTCGTAGCGCGCGTAATACTTGCGCCCCTGGTTGTCGCCGATGCCGCCGATCACGCGCACGCGCTGTGTTTCCAGCGGCTCGCCGGTGAGGTAATTCAAGGTGCCGCCCAGCGCTTCGTTGGAGCGCGAGGCGATGTCGGCGGTGCCCTGGCTGACTTCCACCGTTTCCAGATCCGGCATGTCGATGAAACGGTTGGCCTTGGAGCCGCCGCCATACGCCGAGCCGCCGTTGGGCACACCATCGATCGTGGTGCCGATCTGCTGCGTATCGCGATTACTGACGAAGCCGCGCATGCTGATCTGCGTGCCCCAGTCCGACGAACCGAACGCATCGGCTTCGGTCACCACCACGCCGGGCAGTTCGTTGAGCGCATCGTTGACGCTACCGAGCACGAACTGGCGGTCCAGCATTTCCTTGCTGACGGTGGTCTTGGAATAGGTCATCGCCTGGCCCACCACCTGCACCTGATCCAGCGTGGACACCTGTTCGCCAGCGTTGGTCGGTTCGGCCGCGGCGGGGCCGGACGTTGCGCCATCCGGGACCTGCTGTGCGTAGGCGGGCAGGGTGAGCGGAACCAGCAGCAGCGCGAGCGTGGCCGGATGGCGCATGCGCGATGAAGACGTCGAATCCATTGCAATCCAACAAGCAGGGAGGGAGTCTGCAAAGACTCCCGCACTTGCGTTGCGTGATGATGACCGCGCTACAGGTGAGGCCGCGATCACGGGTAGATGGGTAAAACCTCACCGCCAGGACGACGACGATCTGGCGGTGTTTGGATATTCCAGGTCAGGTTGGTTTCAAAACACCCCGAATGTCGTGCGGCAGCGTGGTCTATTCACTCCAAGACGATAAATTTGGAATCGTTGCGCCGTTGTAGATGCAGTCAAGGGCTTAGATCAAAGGCATGGCTAGTCGAGTGCGCGGTGCCCTCACCGCTTGCGGGACACGCCGTGAATCCGTCCCTGGAGGCTCGGTGGCGGCATCCATGCCGCCACACGGTCCCGCAATCGGCGAGGACACCGCTCCAGAGAGTTAGTCGGTAGCTGGTTAAAAAGGCTGGCCTTCTCGCGAGTTGCCTTGGCTTGCCAATGCTGATCGCATAACTGCATGTGAGCTGGCGAGCTAGAAGCACGCGATGCACTGCTTGCACCGTGCACACCGACACTCTCGACTGGCCCTTGCGCGCCCACCGTCGCGGGACCTTACGCGGCATGGATGCCGCGTAAGAGCCTACATGGATGTACTTGCGGCGTGTCCTGCGATGGTGGGCGCGCAAGGGCCCTGCAGCCAAGCCGCAGATCAGCCCCCGCAGCAAATTCCCTGATCATCCGCTCTGCAATAGACCAAGGCGTATTAGTTCTGTCAGCCATTTTGGGTGCGTGGCGCCGCTTCGGTCTGCTGCGTTTCCGGCATCAATTCCAGCGCCGATGGCGTCGTACGCAGCATGGGGCGGAAGGAGATCGGATGGGTGCGGCGGCGCGTGAAGCGCAGCAAGCGCGCCAGCGTGAAGCCGGCCAGTGCCAGCAGCATCACAGCAAAGTACACCGGCAGTGCCGCAGGGCCGAATTTCTGCATTGCGCCGCCGGCCAATGCCGGGCCGATCGCCGCGCCCACGCCATGCACCAGCAACAAACTGCTGCAGCCGGAGAGCAGATCTTCGCGCGGCAGATAATCGAGCATGTGCGCCACCGCGAACGGATACAGCGAGAACGCCAAGCCGCCATACACGAAGAACAGCACGAACAACATGCTGGTCTGCGCCTGCACCATCGGCACGGCGGCGGCTATCGCAATGCCGGCCGCCATTACGCTCACCGTGACCAGCCCGATGCGCCGGTCATGGCCATCGCTGATGCGCCCGATCGGCCACTGCAACACCGCGCCGCCGATGATGGCGGTGAGCATGAACATCGCCACGCCATTGGCATCCAGCCCGATGCGGTTGGCGTACACCGGCAACAAGCCCCAGAACGCGCCCATTGCCAAACCTGACAACCCCGCGCCGATGGTCGCCACCGGCGCCAACGCGTACAAGGTTTTGAGGCGCAAACGCGACACGTGCGGCACCTCAGGCGGAATCAGTCGCGTGGTCATCACCGGCATGACCGCCGCGCAAATCAGGATCGCTGTCAGCGTGAACATCGCCGGCGCACTTGCATCGCCGGCCGTAAGCAGGATCTGGCCCAACGCCAACGCGGACAGATTGATCGCCATGTACACCGAAAACACCCGGCTGCGTCGGCGCGCATCCGGCTCGGCGTTGAGCCAACTTTCGATCACCGTGTACAGGCCGACCAAGGCCGCGCCGGTGACCAATCGCAGCAATCCCCAGCCCCAGGCGTTCAACCAGATCGGATGCAGCAGCACCGCAATGGCGGCCAATGCCGCATAAAAAGCAAACGCACGGATATGCCCGATGCGACGAATCAGTGGCGGCGCGAAGAAGGTGCCGAGAAAGAAGCCGGCAAAATACCCGGACATGATCAGGCCCAGCGCACGCGCATCGAAGCCGGCCTGACCACCGCGCACGGCAAGCAAGGTGCCGAGCAGCCCGCTGCCGGTCAGCAACAGGGCCACGCCCAGCAATAAGGCGGTCAGTCGCAACATGGATGCGGCTCTTGTGGGGGAAAAGGCGCGTCGATCACGTGTTCGAGTGTAGCAGGCCGCTGTGTGGCGGCTTGATCGAAACGTGTGTGGCAGGCTGATTCAAGTGGCTCCTCTGCGACTCCCGACAGTCGCTGGTAGTCGTCAAGTCGGCGCAACGTACCGGTTGTCTGCGCGCTGCAGGACGAACGCTGTCTTCCGCGCAATCTCGCTGGCCTGACAACGACTCGTCTTGTTTGCTCGAGACGTCGGCATGCGCAGTTGGCGTTTGCATCTGCAGGCGGCAACCGCGGCGTTGAACGTGCGCCATCAGCGGGCAGGCGCGACGAAGCGACGATTGATCGATGCCTGTCGCCCGCAACAAGCTCCTGCGCGCCAGCGCCCAGACAGCCCCCTGCACCTGCTTGCCCGCATACGACTAGAATCTGCGCCCCTGCATCATCATCAGCTGATCCTGCCATGCCCATCTACGGTTTCCAGTGCACCACCTGCGGTCACGCCTTCGACCGCCTGCAGAAGATGGCCGACCCCGATCCGCAGACCTGCCCGGCCTGCGCGGCGGCCACGATCAAGCGCCAGATCACCGCGCCCTCGTTCCGCCTGTCCGGTAGCGGCTGGTACGAAACCGACTTCAAGTCGGCGGGCGAGAAGAAGAAAAACCTCACCGAGAGCAGCAGCGGTGGCGAAGCCAAGCCGGCCGCAGCCGCCGAGAGCAAACCCGCCGCCAAGCCTGCGTCCAAGCCAGCATCCGATCGGGCATGATCCACGGCCGCACGCGCAGGCCGGAGAGCGGCATGAAGCTTGGCGCAGTGATCAAGCAGCCTGCTCGCCTTGTTTCGTTGACCGCTCCTGGGCTGACGTTGCTGATGCTGGTTGCCGCCGTGAGCGGATGCGCCATTTCTTCCACGTCCAAGTCCACGTCTGCGACTTCACCTGCACCGATAAGAGCCGAGCCGACCGCCCGCTTCCTGGCTGCGCTCGCCGTGCACTGCGGCCAGGCCTTCGCCGGCCGCGTGCTGATCGACACACCCGCATCCACCGCCCCGAGCGCCTTTGCCGGCAAGCCACTGGTGATGCATGTGCGCGGCTGCGACGACCCTGCGCATGAGTTGCGCGTGCCGTTCCATGTGGGCGACGACCACTCGCGCACCTGGGTACTGACGCGCACTGCCACCGGCCTGCGCCTCAAGCACGATCATCGCCATGCCGACGGCAGCGCGGACGCACTGACCCAATACGGCGGCGCTACCATCGATGCAGGCAGCGCGAACCGGCAGGAATTCCCGGTCGATGCCGAATCCATCGCGCTATTCAAACGCCTTGGCTCGACCGCTTCGCTGAGTAACGCCTGGGCGATGGAAATCCAGCCCGGCCGCAGCGTTGTCTACGAACTGAGTCGCCCAGGCGGGCGGCTGTTCCGGGTCGAATTCGATCTCACCCAGCCGGTTGCTTTGCCGCCCGCGCCGTGGGGAAGTTGAGCCGGTCGATTGGCCGGGCAGTCGGCATCGTCTGCGGTCCCAGGACGCGCGTCTCTCCAGCCGGAGAACTGACTAGACAGACTCGCGTTAGCGCAAGCTCCCGCGGGAACGCGTGGCATCCGCCAATGCGATTGATGACAGGTGGAGCGCGCAGGCGGATCCGGATCCAGGACCGGCCCGCGCACGCATTGCTTCAACGCGCGATCCCTCAACGCGCCTCAAACCGCGCCCGGCAACCGTCATTCACCCATACCGTCGCGCGGCGCTCGTCGTAGCCCCAGCTGCGGCCCTCTTCGCAGCGGGTGTCGGACAACTGGCGGGTCAGCACCGGACGGCCGTAGCGGCCATCCCAGGCGCAGGTGCGCAGGCGGCGGTCGTCGCTGGCGCAGCTGATGGCGTAATCGTTACGCGGGCGGTCGTCGCGGCCGCCGTAACCGCCATCGCCACGGTCCCAACCGCCACCGCGCGCTTGCGCAAATTCGCCCCGGCAGCCGTCGTCCACCCAGATCCGGCCACCGTCCTGGCGCCAGTTGCGGCCTTCCACGCAGGGCGTGTTGGAAAGCTGGCGCACCAGCATGGCGCGGCGCCAGCCGGTGTCGCAGATCTTCTGGCGCTGGTCGTTGCTCTCGCAGCGCACCGTGCCGGCGACCCCGCCAGCGCCGCCGTTGTTGCCGCCCCAGCCGCCGCCACTGCCGTTGCGGCCATCCACAAAGCGTGCGCGGCAGCCGTTGTCCACCCACACGCGTCCGCGGTCGCTGCCCCAGTTGCGGCCTTCGATGCAGCGCGTGCCGGAGATGTTTTCGACCAGCACCGCGCGGCCGCGGAACGGCGTATCGCACTCGCGGCGGCGGTTGTCGTTGCTTGAGCAGGTGATGCTGGGGCCGTTCCAGCCGCGGTCCTGCGCCGCAGCAGGGGCACTGGTGAGCAGGCCGGTCAGGGAGATCAGGCCGAAGCCGGAGAGCAGCAGGGCAGTGCGCAGCATCGTGTCGTCCTTGGTGCGGGAGGGGCGTTGCGCCTATTCAGCCGGGCGGCGACTTAAGCGACCATGAGCGCCCGCGCATTTGCTCCTGTCGCCCGCCGGCCCCAGAATATCCGGCTCTCCGGCGCTGTCCTGTGTCGGGTTTTCAGCGGAGCTTTCGATGCGTACCCACTTCTGCGGCCTGGTCGACGAGACCATGATCGGCCAAACCGTCACTCTCGCCGGCTGGACCGACGTGGCCCGCAACCTGGGCGGCGTGTGCTTCATCGACCTGCGCGACCACGAAGGCATCGTGCAGGTGACGGTGGAACCGGAGAACGCCGAGGTGTTCCCGGTCGCCGCCAGCCTCGGCTACGAGGACGTGCTGCAGGTCGAAGGCGTGGTGCGCGCGCGGCATGCGGTCAACGACAAGCTGCGCAGCGGCAAGGTCGAAGTGATCGCCACCCGCATCACCATCCTCAACAAGGCCGCGCCGCTGCCGTTCCATGCGCATGAGAACCCGGGCGAAGAAACCCGCCTGAAGTACCGCTATTTGGACCTGCGCCGTCCGGAAATGCAGCGCATGCAGCGCACCCGCATCAAGCTGGTGCAGGCGCTGCGCCGGCATCTGGACGCGCGCGATTTCCAGGACATCGAGACCCCGATTCTGACCAAGGCCACCCCGGAAGGCGCACGCGACTTTCTGGTGCCGGCGCGGATGCATCCGGGCGAGTTCTATGCGTTGCCGCAGAGCCCGCAGCTGTTCAAGCAGATCCTGATGGTGGCCGGCTTCGACCGTTACTACCAGATCGCGCGCTGCTTCCGCGACGAAGCGCTGCGCGCCGATCGCCAGCTGGAATTCACCCAGCTCGACATGGAATTCGCCTTCGTGCGCGAGCGCGACGTGCAGGATTTTGTCGAAGACATGATCCGCGCCATCTTCAAGGAAGTGGTGGATGTCGAGCTGGCCGCGCAGTTCCCGCGCATGACCTGGGCCGAGGCGATGCGTCGCTACGGCTCGGACAAGCCGGACCTGCGCATCGCGCTGGAATTGGTCGACGTGGCCGAGCTGGTCAAGTCCAGTGAATTCCCGGTGTTCACCGCCGCCGCCAACGATGCCGACGGCCGCGTGGCCGCGCTGCGTATCCCCGGCGGTGCCGCGCTGTCGCGCAAGCAGATCGACGAGTACGCCGCGCACGCCGCCAAATACGGCGCCAAGGGCCTGGCCTACATCAAGCTGTCGGAGACCGGCGAAGTCAGCTCGCCGATCGCCAAGTTCTTCAGCGAAGAGGCCTTCGCCGCGCTGCTCGCGCACGTCGGTGCCGGCAACGGCGACATCGTGTTCTTCGGTGCTGGCGGCTACAACACCGTGTCCGATTTCATGGGTGCATTGCGCCTGAAGGCCGGCAAGGATTTCAAGCTGGTCGCCGACACCTGGGCACCGCTGTGGGTCACCGACTTCCCGATGTTCGAATGGGACGAGGAGGCGCAGCGCTACGTCGCCCTGCATCACCCCTTCACCGCGCCGGCGGTGGACGATATCGCCGACCTGCGCGCCAACGCCCGCACGGCGGTGTCGCGCGGTTACGACATGGTGCTCAACGGTAACGAAATCGGCGGCGGCTCGATCCGTATCCATCGCCCCGACATGCAGAGCGCGGTGTTCGAGCTGCTCGGCATCGGCGCCGAGGAAGCGCGTGCCAAGTTCGGCTTCCTGCTGGATGCGCTGAACTACGGCGCACCGCCGCACGGCGGCATCGCCTTCGGCATCGACCGCATCGCTGCATTGATGGCCGGCACCGAATCGATCCGTGACGTCATCCCGTTCCCCAAGACCACTGGCGCGCAGGATCTGATGACCGACGCCCCGTCGCCGATTCCGGCCGAGCAGCTGGCCGAAGTGCACGTGCAGGTGCGGCCGAAGCAGGTCTGACCTGCGCTAGCAGATGGCCATGCCGTGTGCGTGGTCATCTGTACGAGGAGCCCAGCGCAGCCAGCGCTGCGCACTTTGGTGGAACCTTTAGCGCCAGTGCTGGGTGTTGCGCACGGGGCACCGCCGCCGATCACCGGCGGTAGTGCGTCCTGCAGGTCCGTCCCAAGCGCGCCTGAGCTCCGCAAGTAGATAGCCATCCCTCGCAGTGTTTATCTTTCCTGCGCGGTGCCATGCGGAGCCGGTCGTGCGCGCTTGGTGAACCCGTCAGCGCCCATGCCGAATCCTGCACACGCGGAATCCACGCATCGCAGATGCATTCCCGATTCCCGATTCCCCCAATCCCCAATCCCCAATCCCCGCTTGCGGTAGCGCATCTGCATGCGAGAAGCTGCCACGTCCACCTGGCACGAGAGGCCCCGCATGACCCGCATCCGCCGCGCCACACCGGACGATGCCGAAGCGTTATCGCTGCTGGCCGCACAGACCTTTACCGAAACCTTCGGGCATCTGTATCCGGAAGAAGACCTGCGCGGTTTTCTCGAAGAGACCTATGCGGTCGAGCGCGCGCGCATCGTGCTGGCGCATCCGGACTATGCGATCTGGCTGCTGGAGATGGACAACCTGCTGGTCGGCCACGCCGCCGCCGGCCCGTGCGGGCTGCCGCATGAAGACGTGCGCCCCGGCGATGGGGAGCTCAAGCGGCTGTATCTGCTGAAGGACTACCAGAACAGCGGCTGGGGCAGCCGGCTGTTCGAAACCACACTGGAATGGCTGGAACGCAACGGCCCACGCACGCTGTGGATCGGCGTGTGGTCGGAAAATTTCGGCGCGCAACGCTTCTACGCCCGCTACGGATTCGAAAAAGTCGGCGAGTACGATTTCCCGGTCGGCAAGATTGTCGATCGCGAGCACATCCTGCGCCGCAAGCCGATCGTCGCGGCCGACTGAGCGCATGCAGGCGCCGTCCGCAGCAGCCCGGCGATCGCGCGCCACGTCCTGGAAACCGCACTGATGCCCAGCAGCTCCTCGGCATTTCCAGCTGCATCCAGACGCACCGCGCGCACGGCACCGACCACCGCCACCGCCGACGTACTGCTGGTGCATGGCATCTGGAATACCGCGCACTGGCTGCTGCCGCTCGCGCGTCGATTGCGTGCAGAGGGCCTGGCGCCTGCGCTGTTCGGTTACGCCAGCGTGCTTGGCGGCCCCGCGCATGCGGTACCGCAGCTGATCGAACGCCTGCAGACGACCGGCGCGCAACTGCTGGTCTGTCACAGCCTGGGCGGGCTGATGGCGTTGCAGGCTCTGCGCGCAGCGCCCGAGCTGCCGGTGCGCCGTGTGGTCTGCCTGGGCTCGCCGTTGTGCGGCAGCGCCGCCGCGCGCGGCCTGGCCCAACGTGGCGGGCGATGGGCGTTGGGGCGTAGCGCGGGCTTGCTGCAGCAGGGTTTCGTGCAATGGGAGGGCGAGGCCGAGATCGGTCAGGTCGCCGGCAATGTGGCGCGCGGGGTCGGACGCTGGCTGGCGCCGCTGGACGGCGGCTCGGACGGCACCGTGGCGCTGGCCGAAACCCGCCTGCCCGGGCTGCGCGACCATTGCGTGGTGCCGGCCAGCCATAGCGGCCTGTTGCGCTCACCCGAGGCCGCGCAGCAGGCGCTGAGCTTCCTGCGGACCGGCCGATTTCGCCACTGAGTCCGCCACTGAACGCTGCCGCCCCGGTGCGGGCGAGCAATCAGGTAAAATCCGCGCCCTGTCATCCAAGCCAGTCTGGAACCACCCATGGGTAGAGGCCCCTCGATCGAAGGCCGCAAGAACGCCTCCGACGCCAAACGCGGCAAGATGTTCACCAAGATCATTCGCGAGATCAGCGTGGCTGCACGCGGCGGCGGCGGTGATCCGGCCAACAACCCGCGCCTGCGCGTGGCGGTGGACAAGGGCTTGTCGTCGAACATGTCCAAGGACGTGATCGAACGCGCCATCAAAAAAGCCACCGGCGAGCTGGAAGGCGTGGAATACGAAGAAGTGCGCTACGAGGGCTATGCCCCCGGCGGCGTGGCGGTGATCGTGGACTGCCTCACCGACAACCGCGTGCGCGCGGTGGCCGACGTGCGGCATGCCTTCAGTAAGTGCGGCGGCAACATGGGCACCGACGGCTCGGTGGCCTTCATGTTCAAGCGCCTGGGCGTGCTCAGCTTTGCCGCCGGCATCGACGAAGACACGCTCACCGACGCGGCCATCGAAGCCGGCGCCGACGACGTGGTGGTGTACCCGGAAGACGGCGCCATCGATGTACTGACCGCGCCGGACGCCTTCGCCCAGGTCAAGCAGGCGCTCGCCGCCGCCGGCCTGGAACCGGTGCATGCGGAAATCACCTTCCGCGCCGAAAACGACATCGCCGTCGACGGCGACACCGCTCTACAGGTCCGCAAGCTGCTCGACATGCTCGAAGACCTGGACGACGTGCAGGACGTGTATTCGAACGTCGATCAAGCGGCGCTAGGCGCGTAAGCGCCAGGAATCGGGAATGGAGAATCGGGAATTGAAAAAGCTGCATCTGGCACCGCCCAGTATCTCCGGGCATGCCAGCAGGCCGCTCTACCCATTCCCGATTCCCAACTCCCGATTCCCGGCCCCTCGATGACCCGCATCCTGGGCATCGATCCCGGCTCCCAGCGCACCGGGGTTGGCGTCATCGACATCGACGAGAGCGGTCGCAGCCGGCATGTCTATCACGCGCCGCTGGTACTGCTGGGCGAGGGCGACTTTGCGCAGCGGCTCAAGCGCCTGCTGCACGGGCTGGGCGAGGTGATCGACACCTACCAGCCGCAGGAAGTGGCGATCGAGAAGGTGTTCATGGGCAAGAGTGCCGACTCGGCGCTCAAGCTCGGCCACGCGCGCGGCGCGGCGATCTGCGCGGTGGTGCTACGCGACCTGCCGGTACACGAGTACGCTGCCACCGAGATCAAGCTGGCGCTGGTCGGCAAGGGCGGCGCGGACAAGGTGCAGGTCCAGCACATGGTCGGCATCATGCTCAACCTGAAAGGCAAGCTGCAGCCCGACGCCGCCGACGCACTGGCAGTCGCCATCACCCACGCCCACGTGCGCGCCACCGCGCAGCGCCTGGGCGTCAATACCCAACAGGCCTGGAGCCGCAAGAAATGAGAATCGGGAATCGGGAATCGGGAATCGGGAATTGCAAACGCAGGGTCCAGAGCAGCACGCGCTGTTGCGATTCCCCATTCCCGACTCCCGATTCCCGGCACCGCCAAGGCGGTGCCCAATGATCGGTCGCCTGCGCGGGATCCTGGCCTACAAGCAGCCGCCGTGGCTGGTGATCGATGTGGGTGGGGTGGGGTACGAATTGGAGGCGCCGATGAGCACCTTCTACGACCTGCCCGATGTCGGCCGCGACGTGATTCTGTTCACCCACTACGCGCAGAAGGAAGACAGCGTGTCGCTGTACGGCTTCTTGCGCGAAGGCGAGCGGCGGCTGTTCCGCGACGTGCAGAAGGTCACCGGCATCGGCGCCAAGATCGCGCTGGCGGTGTTGTCCGGGGTCACCGTGGACGAGTTCGCCCGCCTGATCACCAGCGGCGACATCACCGCGCTGACCCGCATCCCCGGCATCGGCAAGAAGACCGCCGAGCGCATGGTGGTGGAGCTGCGCGACCGCGCCGCCGACTTCAGCAGTGGCGCGCCGATCACCGGCCAGCTTGGCCCGGATGCGGTGTCCGAAGCCACCGTGGCGTTACAGCAACTGGGTTACAAACCGGCCGAGGCCGCACGCATGGCACGCGAGGCCGGGGCAGAAGGCGACGAAGTCGCCACGGTCATCCGCAAGGCCCTCCAGGCCGCACTGCGTTAAGGGCGACTAGCAAAACGACTGCGCGGTCGCCAGACGGGCGCGGCCGGTACTCGGAATCGGCATGTACCACTCGTACACTGCGGCTCCTGCGCGCCGCCCGCCCCCAGCTGACCCCCTCGCTACGTTTTTAGTTACTCAACGCCGCGCCGTCTTCCTCTCCTTCACGCCACTTGGCGATACCCTGCCCACTTCATGTCACAGACTCCCACTTCCGCAGCTGGCCACGGCCATGCGCCTGCCAATAGCCATATGGCCTTGGTCATCGGCGCCATCGGCGTCGTCTTCGGCGACATCGGCACCAGTCCGCTGTACACCCTCAAGGAGGCGTTCTCGCCGCATTACGGGCTGACCAGCGATCACGACACCGTGCTGGGCGTGCTGTCGCTGGCGTTCTGGGCGCTGATGGTCACGGTGACGCTCAAGTACGTCACCATCATCATGCGCGCCGACAACGAGGGCGAGGGCGGCATCATGGCGCTGATGGCCTTGACCCAGCGCACCATGCGCAGCGGGTCGCGCTCGGCCTATGTGGTCGGCATCCTGGGCATCTTCGGCGCCTCGTTGTTCTTCGGCGATGGCGTGATCACCCCGGCCATCTCGGTGATGGGCGCGGTGGAGGGCCTGGAAATCGCCGCGCCCAGCCTGCATCCCTTCATCGTGCCGATCACCGTGGTGGTGCTGCTGGTGGTGTTCATGGTGCAGCGCTTCGGTACCGAAAAAGTGGGCAAGGTGTTCGGCCCGATCACCTGCCTGTGGTTTCTGTCGCTGGGGGCGATCGGCATCTGGAACATCGTCGATGCGCCGGAAGTGATGAAGGCCTTTAACCCGTGGTGGGCGATCCGCTTCTTCATGCAGCACGGCTGGCACGGTGTCTTCATTCTCGGTGCGGTGGTGCTGGCAGTGACCGGCGGCGAAGCCTTGTACGCGGACATGGGCCATTTCGGCGCCAAGCCGATCCGCCACGGCTGGTATTTCTTTGTACTGCCGATGCTGCTGCTCAATTACCTGGGGCAGGGCGCGCTGGTGCTCAACCACCCGTCCGCGCTGAAGAACCCGTTCTTCGAAGCGGTGCCGAGCTGGGCGCTGTATCCGATGATCATCCTGGCCACGCTGGCGGCAGTGATCGCCTCGCAGGCGGTGATCACCGGTGCGTATTCGGTGGCGCGCCAGGCGATGCAGCTGGGCTACATCCCGCGCATGCTGATCAAGCACACCTCGCGCACCACCATCGGTCAGATCTACGTGCCCGGCATCAACTGGCTGTTGATGGTGATGGTGATCGCGCTGGTGCTGATCTTCCGCAGCTCCACCAATCTGGCGGTGGCCTACGGCATCTCGGTGTCGATGACCATGCTGATCGACACCTTGCTGCTGGCGCTGGTGGCGCGCTCGCTGTGGCCGCGCTGGCGCAACTGGGTGCTGCCGCTGTGCGTGGTGTTCTTCATCATCGAACTGGCCTTTGTCATCGCCAACGGCGCCAAGCTGCTGCAGGGCGCCTGGTTTCCGCTGGCGCTGGGCATCTTGGTGTTCACCCTGATGCGCACCTGGCGCCGCGGCCGCGCGCTGCTGCGCGAGGAAATCCGCAAGGACGGCATCCGCATCGACAGCTTTTTGCCTGGCCTGATGCTGGCCCCGCCGGCGCGCGTGCCGGGCATGGCGGTGTTCCTCACCGCCGACCCGATGGTCGTGCCGCATGCGCTGATGCACAACCTCAAGCACAACAAAGTGCTGCACGAGCGCAACATCTTCCTCAACGTCGACACCTTGCCGATTCCGTATGCGCCGGCCGACAAGCGCCTGCAGATCGAATCGATCGGCGACGAGTTCTATCGCGTCTATGTGCGCTTCGGTTTCATGGAAACCCCCGACGTGCCGCTGGCATTGATGCGTTCCTGCGACCAGGGCGGCATCCATTTCGACCCGATGGACACCACCTTCTTCGCCAGCCGCGAGACCATCGTGGCCAGCGCCAACCGCGGCATGCCGATCTGGCGCGACAAGCTGTTCGCGCTGATGCATCGCAACGCCGCCCCGGCGACAGGTTTCTTCCGCATCCCCGGCAACCGCCTGGTGGAGCTGGGCGCGCAGGTCGAGATCTGAGGCCGCAACAGCGTCGCGGCCTTGGGAATCGGGAGACGGGAATGGGGAATAGGAAAAGCAACGGCCTGCGCCAGCCCGAGACACTCGGCGGCGGCTGAAAAGGGCACCAGCCGTGCCGGTAACCGCTACTATTGTCCGCTCGATTCCCCATTCTCGATTCCCCATTCCCGGCTTTTCAATGGACCGCATCATCGCCAGCAGTGCCACCCGGGAAGACGATGCCGCCGATGCGAGCATCCGCCCCAAGCGACTTGCCGATTATCTCGGCCAGCAGCCGGTGCGCGAGCAGATGGATATCTACATCCAGGCGGCCAAGGCGCGCGGCGAAGCGATGGATCATGTGTTGATCTTCGGCCCGCCGGGCTTGGGCAAGACCACGCTCAGTCACGTCATCGCTAACGAACTCGGGGTGAGCCTGCGTTCGACCTCCGGCCCGGTGATCGAAAAAGCCGGTGATCTGGCCGCGCTGCTGACCAACCTGCAGCCGCACGATGTGCTGTTCATCGACGAGATCCACCGGCTCTCGCCAGTGGTGGAAGAAGTGCTGTATCCGGCGATGGAAGATTTCCAGATCGACATCATGATCGGCGACGGCCCGGCCGCGCGCTCGATCAAGATCGACCTGCCGCCGTTCACCCTGATCGGCGCCACCACCCGTGCCGGCCTGCTGACCGCGCCCTTGCGCGACCGCTTCGGCATTGTGCAGCGGCTGGAGTTCTATTCGCCGGAAGAGCTGACCCGCATCGTGATCCGCTCTGCCGCAATCCTGGGCATCGACTGCACGCCCGATGGCGCCGCCGAGATCGCGCGCCGCGCGCGCGGCACCCCGCGCATCGCCAACCGGCTGCTGCGGCGGGTGCGCGACTTCGCCCAGGTCAAGGCGTCCGGGCATATCGATCTGCCGGTGGCGCAGGCGGCGATGCAGATGCTCAAGGTCGACCCGGAAGGTTTTGACGAGCTCGACCGGCGCATGCTGCGGGTGATCGTCGATCACTTCGACGGCGGCCCGGTCGGGGTGGAATCGCTGGCCGCCTCGCTGTCGGAAGAACGCGGCACCCTGGAAGACGTGATCGAGCCCTACCTGATCCAGCAGGGCTTTCTGATCCGCACCGCGCGCGGGCGCATGGCCACCAACAAGGCCTATCGCCATCTCGGGCTCAAGCCCAAGGCAGCGCCGGCACCGGACCTGTTCGTGGAGGACGAGGATGTCGGTTGATCCCCGATTCAGTTGGCCGACACGCGTGTATTGGGAAGATACCGACGCCGGTGGGGTGGTCTACCACGCGCGCTACGTCGCCTTCATGGAACGGGCGCGCACGGAATGGATGCGCGCACTCGGTTATGAGCAGGAACGCCTGCGCCAGCAGCACGATCTGGTGTTCGCGGTCCGCTCGATGCAACTGGATTTCCTCAAGCCGGCCCGGCTCGACGACGCGCTGTCGGTGTCGGCGGTCCTGCTCAGATGTAAACGTGCCAGCCTGCTGTTCGCGCAGTCGGTGCGTCGCGAGGGCGAAGTGCTGCTGACCGCGCAGGTGCGCATTGCCGCACTCAGTGCCAGCGACTTCCGCCCGCGCGGCATGGACGATGCGCTATACGACGTGTTGAAAGCTTTAGAAACCACAGAATCAGAAGACTGAGGAACAAACGGATGTCGATTGCATTGCTCCTGGCCCTGCAGGACACGGTAGTGGAAGCACTACCGCAGGACGTTGCCGCCGCTGCGGCACAGACCGCCAGTGTGGCGCACAATAGCGGCATCAACTATGTCGAGTTGATCCTGCGGGCGAGCATCCCGGTCAAGATCATCGTGCTGTTGCTGCTGATCGGCTCGTTCATCAGCTGGGTGATCATTTTCCGCAAGGCGCGCGCCTTCAAGCAGGCCAACCGCGAGGCGGACGAGTTCGAAAACCGCTTCTGGTCCGGCGCCGATCTGGCCAAGCTGTACGCCTCGGCCACCGATCGCAACCGCACCGTCGGCGGCCTGGAGTCGATGTTCGAAAGCGGCTTCCGCGAATTTTCGCGCCTGCGCGATCGCCGTCGCCTGGATGGCCGGGTGCAGCTGGAAGGCGCCCAGCGCGCCATGCGCACCGCGTTCACCCGCGAAGTCGACCAGCTCGAGCGCAATCTCGAACTGCTGGCCAATATCGGCTCCACCGCGCCGTATGTCGGCCTGGTCGGTACCGTGTTCGGCATCATGGTGACCATGCACGACATGGTCAGCAGCGGCGAACAGGCCGGTATCGCTGCAGTCGCACCGGGTATCTCCGAAGCCTTGTTCGCCACTGCCATCGGCCTGTTCGTGGCGATTCCCGCCGTGTGGGCCTACAACCGCTTCACTACCCGCGTGGAACGGCTGTCGGTGCGTTACGAAACCTTCGCCGACGAGTTCAGCTCGATCCTGCAGCGCCAGGCCGGCGCCGACGAGTGATGCCGCTCCCTCGCAACAGCCGGCTTGCATGCGAGTGCCTCGCAGACGCCCGCACCTTCGTGTGCGGGGACAGGATGGACGAGTCCCTCGGAGCAGTCCGCACACGCATGTGCGGGGGATTAATTAGGAACGTGTCGCGATGATTTCCAGTATTTCCCGCCGCAAGAAGCGCAAGCTCAAATCCGACATCAACGTCGTGCCGTACATCGACGTGATGCTGGTGCTGTTGATCATCTTCATGGTGACCGCGCCGCTGTTGACCCTTAGCACCGACGTCAATCTGCCGAGCTCGCGCGCCAAGGCGTTGGAGAGCAAGCAGGATCCGATCGTGGTGGTGGTGGCCGCCGACGGCCAGCTCGCACTGCAGTTGCCCAAGGGCAAGCCGCAGGCAATGGACGTGGCCGCGCTGCAGGCGCAGCTGGCCGCCATCGTGGCGCAGGACAAGGAGGCCCGCGTGGTGGTGGCCGGCGATCGCGCCGCCCCCTATCAAAAGATCATGGATGCCATCGACGTGCTCAAGCAGGCCAAGGTCGAAAAGGTTGGCCTGATTTCCGACTCCGGCGGTGCTGCAGGCAGCGATGCACGCTGACGCACTCCCCACGCAGACCGCGCGCGAGGATGGCTGGTTGCGACCAGTCGTGCTGGCCTTGGTCGTGCACGTCCTGGTCGCGCTGGTGTTCATCGCCGGCTGGCTGTGGTCGCCCGAGCGTTCGGTTGAGCCGGCCGCTGGCGATCCCAGCATGGAAGCCTCGCTGGACGTGTCCGCAGCCGAAGCGCGCGTTGCGCGGCAGGCGTTGAAGGCGACCCCGGTGGAGACGCCGCCGCCACCGCCCGCTCCGGTGCCTGAGCCCGCGCCGGAAGAAAGCGTGCCGCCACCGCAGCCGATCCCCGAGCCGCGCCCGCAGGATGCGCCCACGCCGCAACAGGCGCAGGCCCAGGAACGCGTGGCCCAGCCGGACAAGGTCGATCAGGAGCGTGTCGATGCGCTTGCGCTATCGGCAGAAAAGGCCAAGCAGGAGCAGGAAGCCAAGCGCCGTCAGGAGCAGATCGACCTCACCGAGCGCAAACGCCAGGAAGAGGCCGAGCAGAAGCTGCGCCTGGCCAAGCAGCAGGAAGAAGCCGACGCCAAGAAGAAGCAGGCTGCCGCGCAGCAGGCCGAAGACGCCGAACGCCAAAAGAAGATCGCCGATATCCGCCGGCAGCGCGAACAGGCCACCAAGGAAGCCGCACTGGCCGAGCAGAAGCTGCGCCAGGTGGCCGCCGCACGTGCGCAGCAGGCGTCTTCGGCCGCCGCTGCCACTGCCCAACCGACTGCAGGGCAGGGCGGCACCAACACCGACCTGTCGGCCAAGTACGCTGCGGCCATCCAGCAAAAGGTGTTGGGGCAGTGGGTGCGCCCGCCGTCGGTGCCGCCGGGTCAGAAATGCACCATCAACATCCGCCAGTTGCCGGGCGGGCAGGTGATGGAAGCCAAGGTCGCGCCGGGCTGTCCGTACGACGAAGCGGGTCAGCGCTCGATCGAGGCCGCCGTGTTGAGCGCGCAGCCGTTGCCGTATCGCGGCTACGAATCGGTGTTCCAGCGCAATCTGACCTTTGTGTTCACTGCGCAGGATCAGTAACGGCCGGTCTGGACGACCGGTCGGTTGGCAATACAGAGGTGTCGTGCTGTCTGCGGCCACTCGCTCCACTTTCACGCTGTCTCGTTCACGATTGCGAGTATGTTCACTCGTTGATTGGTATCTCTTGCACACTTTTCCTGCCCGATCCGAGCCGTCCATGAAAAAACCGCTGCGTTGGTTAGCTGCCCTGACCGCCTTGTTGCTTCCGCTGAGTGCCCTCGCGCAGCAGCAGGGGCTCACTATCGATATCGTCGGCGGTAGCGCTTCGGCTACGCCGATCGCTGTCATTCCGATGGCCTACCAGGGCTCAGGCACCGCGCCGCAGACCGATGTGGCGGCCGTGGTTGGCGCCGATCTGGACCGCTCCGGCCAGTTCCGGACCTTGCCGGCCGCGCAGATCGTCGAAAAGCCGACCCGTGGGACAGAGGTGCAGTTCCAGACCTGGCGCACGCTCAAGCAGAACTACATCGTGGTTGGCCGCGTGATGGATGCCGGCGAAGGCGCTTACCGCGTCGAGTACGAACTGTTCGACGTGGCCAAGGGCGAGCGCCTGCTTGGCCTGGCGATGACCGCACGCGCCAATGCGATGCGCGATGTCTCGCATCAGATGGCCGATGCGATCTACGAAAAGATCACCGGCGTGCGTGGCGCGTTCTGGACCCGCATTGCCTATGTCACTGCCAGCGGTAGTGGCGGTTCGATGCGTTTTGCGCTGATGGTGGCCGATTCGGATGGCTACAACCCGCAGACCATCGTGCGTTCGGCCGAGCCGTTGCTGTCGCCGAACTGGAGCCCGGACGGCAAGAAGCTGGCCTATGTGAGCTTCGAGCGCGGCAATTCCTCGATCTATCTGCAGGACATCTCCACCGGTGCGCGTGAACTGGTCTCCAGCTTCCGTGGCATCAATGGTGCGCCCTCGTTCTCGCCCGATGGCCGTCGCCTTGCGCTGGCGCTGTCGCGCAGCGGCAACCCGGAGATCTATGTGATGGATCTGGGCAGCAAGCAGCTGACCCAGCTGACCAACCACTTCGGCATCGACACCGAGCCGACCTGGGCGCCGGATGGCGGCAGCATCTACTTCACCTCCGATCGCGGCGGTCGCCCGCAGATCTATCAGGTGGCTGCAAGCGGCGGCAGCGCCAACCGCGTGACCTTCCAGGGCAATTACAACGCCACTGCCAGCGTCTCGTTCGACGGCAAAAAGGTCGCCGTGGCGCAGGGCAGCGGCAATACCTACCGTATCGCCATGATGGATCGCAGCCTGGGTTCGCCCAGCTGGAGCACGATTTCGCCGGGTTCGCTGGACGAATCGCCGAGCTTCGCGCCCAACGCCAGCATGATTCTGTACGCCGCTCGCGAGGGTGGCCGGGGCGTGCTGTATGCCGTCTCTTCCGACGCTCGGGTACGCCAGCGTCTGGTCCTGGCCGATGGTGATGTAAGAGAACCTGCATGGGGGCCTTACCGAACCGCGCATTAATGTTAATATTTCGCTGCGTTAAACCCCATTGGCCCAGGAGCCACCATAGGTATCCCATGAACAAGTCCACCCGCGTCTTGCTTGTCTCCCTGCTGTCTGTTGCCGTGCTGGCTGGTTGTTCGAAAAAGGTGAAGGAAACTCCGCCTGCTCCGACCGACACCACCACCGGTTCCTCCGTTCCCACCGGCCCGGCAACCTCTGGCCTGTACGGCCCGGGCGACCTGGATACCGATGCCTGCCTGCGCCAGCGCGTTGTCTACTTCGATCTGGATCAGGACTCCCTGAAGCCGGAATTCCAGGCCATCATGGCTTGCCACGCCAAGTACCTGCGTGACCGTCCTTCCTCGCGCATCACCCTGCAGGGTAATGCCGACGAGCGCGGCTCGCGTGAGTACAACATGGGCCTGGGCGAGCGTCGCGGCAATGCCGTGTCGTCGTCGCTGCAGGCTGCTGGCGGTTCCGCCAGCCAGCTGACCGTCGTCAGCTACGGTGAAGAGCGTCCGGTCTGCACCGAAACCAGCGAAAGCTGCTGGTCGCAGAACCGTCGCGTCGAAATCGTGTACACGGCTCAGTAAGAAGCGATGCGCTTTCGAGTGACATCTCTGTTCGTCGCGGCGGCCCTTGTGGTCGCCGCGCCGGCTTACGCGCAGCGAGCCAGTCTCGCTGATCGTGTTGCCGTTCTTGAGCAGCAGCAGGCCAACAGTCAGGCCAACAACGATCTTCTCAATCAGCTACAGCAGGCGCGTTCTGACCTGCAGGGATTGCGAGCGACGGTGGAACAGCTGCAGCACGACAACGAACAACTCAAACAACAGTCCAAGGACCAGTATCTGGATCTGGACGGGCGTCTGAATCGGTTGGAAGGTGCAGGTGGTGCAACGCCGCCCTTGCTACCGGCTACCGGCAGCGTCACCCCAGCCCCAGCCCCGGCTCCGGCCGCGCGGCCTGCAGCGGCGGCAACTTCCGAGAAGCCGCCCAGTGTGCATGGCGACTCCGGCACGCTGACCGCCAGTAACGAAGAACGCACGGCTTACAACGTGGCGTTCGATGCGTTGAAGAACGGCAAGTACGACGATGCGTCGCAACTGTTCCTGAGCTTTCTGGAGCTCTATCCGAACGGCGTCTACACCCCCAATGCGTTGTATTGGCTGGGCGAAAGCTATTACGCCACCCGAAATTTTCAGCTGGCCGAGGCGCAGTTTCGCGATCTCGTCGGCCGCTATCCCACGCATGACAAGGCCGCTGGCGGCTTGTTGAAGCTCGGCCTGTCGCAGTATGGCGAAGGCAAAAACGACGAAGCGCAGCAGACCTTGCAGCAAGTCGTCTCGCAGTATCCCGGCTCCGATGCGGCGCGCGTCGCCCAGGAACGCCTGCAGTCCATCCGTCTCGGCCAGCAACTGCGCTGAGCCCGCGCGTCGGTGCCTTTGGGCGCGGCGCATACTTTGCCTATGAACGCCGCCGCCGTCCCCAGCGAGATCGTCCAATCGCCATTGCCGCGATTGAAGATCACCGAAATCTTTTTGTCGTTGCAAGGCGAGGCCGAGGCTGCCGGTTGGCCGACCGTATTCGTGCGCCTGACCGGCTGCCCGCTGCGCTGCCACTACTGCGACACCGCTTACGCTTTCCATGGCGGTGAGTGGCACGATATCGATGCGATCGTTGCCGAGGTGGCCAGCCATGGCGTGCGCCACGTCTGCGTGACCGGCGGCGAGCCATTGGCGCAGAAGCGCTGCCTGGTGCTGCTGCAGAAACTGTGCGACGCCGGCTTTGATGTCTCGCTGGAGACCTCTGGCGCACTGGACGTTTCTGCAGTGGATCCTCGCGTCTCGCGCGTGGTCGACATCAAGACACCGGCATCCGGTGAAGAACAGCGCAACCGCTGGGACAACTTGCCATTACTGACCGCGCGCGACCAGATCAAGTTTGTGATCTGCAGCCGCGCCGATTACGAATGGTCGCGCGAAATTGTCGCCGCACATGCGTTGGACCGTCGCTGCACGGTGTGGTTTTCGCCCAGCAAAAGCGAAGTGACTCCTCGGCAGCTGGCAGACTGGATCGTTGCCGATCGTCTGCCAGTGCGGTTCCAGATGCAGTTGCACAAGCTGCTGTGGAACGACGAGCCAGGGCGCTGATGCCCGATTGCCAGGCGCTGCTTGCCAAGACGCAATCCCCCGCGTTTCTACGCTGCGATCTTGTTCAATGCGTCCAGGGCATCGGCCGGAAGTTTCAGCTCGGCTGCAACTAGATTCGCGCGCAGATGCGCCACCGACGACGTCCCCGGGATCAGCAGGATGTTGGGTGAGCGCTGCAGCAGCCATGCCAGTGCCACCTGCATCGGGGTTGCGGCCAGGCGCTCGGCAACAGAGGCAAGCGTGGACGATTGCAACGGCGAGAAACCGCCCAGCGGGAAGAACGGCACGTAGGCGATGCCGTCGCGCGCGAGCGCGTCGATAATTTCATCGTCGTGTCGATGCGCGATGTTGTACATGTTCTGCACACAGACGATGTCGGTGATGGCGCGCGCCTCGGCCACCTGCGTTGCAGTGACGTTGCTGATGCCGATATGCCGCACCAGGCCATCGCGCTGCAGGTTGACCAAGGTCTCCAACTGCTCGGCAATGGAGCCTTCTGCCGGCTCCTGGGCCTTGAACATCACGCGCAGGTTGACCACGTCCAGCGCGTCCAGGCCCAGGTTGCGCAAGTTGTCGTGCACGGCCTTGACCAGCTCCTGCGATGAGTGAGCCGGCAGCCACGCTCCATCCGTGCCACGCGCTCCACCGATCTTGGTGACGATGGTCAGATCGTGTGGATACGGATGCAGTGCTTCGCGGATCAGCTGATTGGTGATGTGCGGCCCGTAGAAATCGCTGGTATCGATATGGTTGACGCCCAGCGCAATGGCTTCGCGCAGCACCGCCAACGCCGCATCGCGATCCTTGGGCGGGCCGAACACACCAGGCCCGGCAAGCTGCATTGCGCCGTAGCCGACGCGGGTGACCTGACGGTCACCCAGGAGAAACGTTCCGGCTTTATCGATGTTGGTCATGGCGTTGCGCTCGCGTGTCGTTGAGCCAACAACGATAGAAAACGTTGTGCGGCTTGTGAATTCGCGTTTGATGTAGCCCTGGCTGATCGCTGCCGAGGCTTGCACTGCATGGGCGCAGGGGCGTCGGCTGAGATATTCGTATGGCCAAACGTGTCGGTGTTTCAGGTTTTGATGGCCTGAAGGGTGGTGCTTTAGGTTGGAGTGGCGAGAAATCTCTTGCTCGCCACTAGCAGCTACTAGCAGCCGCCATCGCCTTTCAACGCGAAGAGAATCGTCCTCGGGGCCGCATCTCAGTTCATCTGCTCGGCCCTCCCTGGCTTGGGTCGCCCATGCCGCGGGTCAGCTCCTGTTGCTGTGTCAACTCTTTCTGCTGCGCGATGGCCTGATTGGCCGCTAGCAGCTTTTGGTCCGATTGCTCTATCGGGGTATTGATGGCTTCATCAAGCTGCACATGCGCCCGCTTGTGAGCGGGGTCGTCCTGCCGGCCTTCCACGGCGAAGAGATTGCCGTTCTTGCCCATTACGACCAGGTCTACGCGGCTCAGCTCATTTCCCGCTAGGGAATAGTCGGGCTTCTCCGGGTAGGCTTCGCGGTTGTCCTTGCAGGCAGCCAAAAGGCTCCGGCTGACCCTCTCGCTCATGTCGTCATAGGGCTTGCCTACACTCTCGTCGATCTTGCGCACGCCGCTACGGATCTGCTCGAGCATGCTGTGATTTGGATGGCCCGCGTCGTCTGGACTCAGCGGACCAACTGCCGCCGGAGAACTCGGAGCAGCTGGCACCACTGGCACGTAGGTATGGTTGTGCGCAGGATTCACGCTTCCGTCCTGAGTGTGGTCGAAGTGGTGCAACGCTGCCGGCGTGGTGCTGCTGTCGTAGTACGGTCGCGGTGCCTTGTTGACGCCTAGATCCAGACTCTCGTTTTCGATCAGATGCTCGCTTAGCCCCAGGCCTGCCATATCGATGGTCACCCTGGGTCTGGCACCTTGGTGCAGCACATTGGCCCGATCCTCAGCTCGGACGATCTGCTCCACCGCCCAGGCTCCGTAGTAGTTAGCGTAGTCGGCAGTGGGCTGGAGATTGCCGGCTTGGTCTACGTGCTCGCCAAGTCCGACGGGGCGCTGGCCAGGCTGAGCATAGACCGGCGAAGGCCGATCGAAGTAGTGCTGGCCCATCGCGGCAATGTTGCCTGGGGTCTGCGAAAGGCTACCGTCCTGATTGAATGCCAGGCCTGGTCTTATGATGGCCTTGGGAACGGCAGACGTGGGATCTCGCTCAATGAAGTCCTCCGTTCTGCTGGTCGTGGTGGTCAACATCAAGTCCACGCCGTTGGCATTTGGATTGCCCTGCCTTTTCAAGCTCAGCAGTGCATTCCATCCAGCGATTTCTGCTTTCGCCTCGTCCTCGCGCCCAGCTTGTATGTAGGCGTGCAATTCGTTGGTGTAATCGTGTACTGGGCCTTTTACCTTCGCCTGATTTCCAATGTCAGACAAGAATGTAGAAGTGGCTTGGCTCTTTGCTGCGTGATTGAAACTGTGCTGGATCTCATGTCCCAACACGAAGGTCGTGGAATCCGCGTTGAAGCTCCCGCCAGGATTGGCAGCGGTTCTGGTCTGCAAGCCGATAGGCGGCAAGTTCATTATTTTTTGATTGCCGTCGTATGTTCCGCCGGCAGCTTGGCCAGGACCAACGAATCCGAAGCCCTCAAGGTTTGCGCGTTTCGGATTGTGTGTATCTGACGCGTCGATCGTGGTCGCAGCCTTCTTGATTTCGTCTGCCAGGAAGGGCGAGTTGTTGATGCTGGACTGAAGATTGCTGACCATATCCTGCGTAACAGGATGACTGGTACGCGCCGCATCTTGGTAGGTGCTGTGGGCAAATGCGACCGACATCTGCTGAACCTGCAGCGCACCCTTCAAGTCACTGCTTGCAGTCGCTCCAGCGGGGGGCAAGCTCGCCGCCGGCAAAGTAATCATGCCGCTCTGGATGTCGTACGTCCCTGCCAGGTTCGGTGCACTACTACCGGCTGACTGCAATGCAAAGCCTCGTAGGCTTCCTGCCTGTGCCTGCTGGTCAAACTGCGCCAGGAGCACGGCATCCGCGCTGATCGCGTTGCGTAGCTGGGCGACCTGGTCTTGCGTTACTCCTTGTTGCCCGGCGAACTGAGCCAATGCCGCTTCGAGTTGGAGGCTAGGGCTTGCCATGTGCTTCTTCCTTGATTAGCCCAGAGTGCTGATCGATTTGACGCACATCCGGGTGGCAGATCCGACAACGATGTTCTGCGGAACAATGGAAATAACGATGTCTCCGCCAGCCTCGCTTGTCGACGCTTTCACATAATGCAGGTCTTCCAGCTGACCAATTGGACCGTGTGTCGGCGAACTGACGAAGCCCATGCTCTTGAGCGATTGATCGTAATAGGCGAAATCTAGGCTGCAGACGGCAGTCATGTCAGCGAAGCGATCACCCGTGTTGACGAACGTCAACTTGACCCCCTTTGAGCTGGAAGGCGACTCGGGGAAGTAATCCAATACGTAGCGCCAACCGCCTCCTAGATCACCACTTGGAAATCCGGCGCCTAGCGCGCCTGGCTCAAGCTTCAGCTCGATACCCATCACTGCCCGAATCCTATCCAGACTGATCTCGTCCCGGGATTTCAGGCCTTCGATCAGCTTTAACAGGCGCTTGCCGATCTCCTCGGCACTGAGTGCGGAATTCCTAACTCTGTCGGCCTCGTGCGTTGTCATGGTGCTGTGTTCCTTCGGGGGCGGCTGCTGAGAGTGGGCCTGGGGATGCGCACACGCACAGAGCGCTGTACCGCAGAGGGTCGCTATGATCAGGAACGGGGCGGCTCTGACAGACCTCATTGACGCATTCCATGCGGGTAAGGGGAGGAACCTAGCTAGGCGAACATGAACAGCCAGTTAAGTTTTGCAGGTGCTACTACGTCGAATCCTCAACTGCTGAACCAGCGCCACCCAAACGGAGGTTGCAAGAGGCCGTGCCAGTAGGCACGAAGTATTGGAGCACGCCGCTCCTGGAACTCATTTAGCCGATTTTTCGGATGACCATCGGAGAGAGGTAATTTTGATAATAAGGCCGGGAAAGCCCAAGATAGTCATTTAATATCAATAACTTACTTATAAATTTATAAGGTAATAAGAAGGTGGTTTGCCGGTAACGGGATTACCTTCCAGCAAGGTAATTGCACCAATGAAAAAACCCTTGTAAATCAATGGCATTACTTCTTAGAACTTAACAAATTACCCGCGATCACCTTTCCGGGCAATCGAAAATATCTATTATATTCAATAGCTTATATCCGCACGTCTCGCTGAATTACCGATTGCCTTCTGCCGATGATCACCTCGGGAATTCAGCAATGCCGGCTTGGGAGAAGCCGACCTGCCGCAAGTCGCGGGAGAGTTGATTGCCCACAGGGTTCTGAAGGGGCGACAAGTGGTGCCGAACCGCGCGTTGCGCCATAGCCAGCGCGGCTGGAGCCTGGCTGCAGCAACGCGGCAAAACCGTGCCATGAAGACCGCAGGCGTGGCGGGGCGACGATTGCACGCGCAGTAGTCGTACCTGTCATCTGACTCGTACGGGGTCCCAAGCTCCACTCGGGGCGATCACTACGGTCTAGCCCGCAATACACGAGGAGGAAGTTCTGACAGAATCGGAACCACGCGCACGCCCCAACAATGGACATGGAAGCTATGGCAAAAAATATTGAGAGCAAAAAGACTCCGGTGCTTGCCGTTCTTAATATGAAAGGAGGGGTTGGAAAAACAACGATTGCGGCTAACGTCATGCGCCTTCTGTATAAGCAGTTCTCAAAGAGAACAATACTTGTCGACTTTGACCCCCAATTTAACTTGACTCAGCTGCTTTACACTCAAGACAAATATGAAAAACTAAAGAATGAAAAGCGGACGATTCTAAGTATTATGGAAAGCGAGCCTGAAACGTCATTATTTAAGGTGACTTCGCTAGCACTCCTCCTCCTAAGCTAAGCGAAGTTTCCGTGACGGTGAAGCGTCTGCAAGACAGCGTAGCGGATCTGCGACTTGTCCCCGGTGATTTTGGGCTTGTTAAGTACTCACTGATTGAAGACCCAAAAACTCTCACACCAGTCAAAGAGCGGTTTAAAACTTTCATTAAAGAAGCAAAGGAAGATTCCGACTTGGTTTGTATTGACTGCAACCCAAGTAGCTCCTTTATGACTGTATGTGCATTAGAGGCTGCAACGCACGTCCTCGTCCCTGTCCGCCCGGACCGCTTTTCTATTCTTGGACTAGAGCTTTTAGATACATTCGTGAATGACCTTCACACACTAAAAGTCAAGCCAAAATTCATAGTGGTGCTTAATGACATACCACGGAATAACTATGATCCAACTGTCGAGAATCAACTTCGCGCTCACCCGAATTTCGGGAAAAAGACTTTATCCACCCCATTGTATTATTCTAGGGTATTAACCGCGAGTCATAGCTATACTGGCTTTGCGACCGATAAGAAAGGCTCATATGTCGGGCGCGCAACGGCAAATGTCCAGAAGCTAGCCAGAGAGCTTGGCATTGAACTGGGGTTAGACAAATGAACGATCAGCTTGAAAGATTCCTATTGGCTGCTGCCGCCATGCGATTTACAGAAAAAGATATATACAGACTTATCGATGCGTTAAAGGAAGCAGATCCGTCCTCACTGGCCAAAACAGTAAATCTACTGAGGCAAGCGATACCAGGAATTGTGATTGATTCTATCGACTTTAATTTTACTGATACCCTGACGGATCAGATGAAAAGAAACGCCAGTTCAGGACGGCGCGACAACATCCGGTTCCAAGAAGACGATGTAGGACTTAGAGTTGATCACCTACTGAAAGGTGAAGCAGGCCTTACGACCAAGGACGCCGTTTCAATGCTCACAAAGCGCCTTATAAATGAGGGCGTTCTGAATCCTCGCGAAGCCCCTCCATTGTCAAGAAAAGCGTTTTACCTATGGGCAAATAAACTGGCAACAATCGTCGCACCAAAGGAATTGTTGCGTGCCGCAACAATAATAAGGAACGACATACTTCATGCTCCACGCGCTGACTGGACCTCCGCTATAGGTCGGAGAAGCCGCTGATGGTGAGTAAAAACGTCAGAGAGCTCGCGCAACAAGCCCACGACAATTGCATGTCCAGAGGCGATGCTGTCCTTTTGCAGGCTGAAAGTGCTAGTGAGCACTTATTGCTCTGGCTTGGTTATCTAAAAGAAATAGAGAAAGATAATGCCGCCAATTGCTTGCTGGAAGGAGCTGCGTCGGCAATACGCGAAGCCGCTGCATGTATAGCACTCGGCTTGGTGCGGCCTGCATTGAATTCCCTTAGGCTGCAGATTGACCTATTTTTGGCATGGCTATACTTCAAAGATCACAAGGTCGAATGGGAGAGAGTTCAGAGTAAGGGCGATGGGTTCAAACTTAAGAATGAAATAATCAAATATCTTGGAGATAATTTTGATGCATTCTCTCGGAGATATGGCGTTCTTGAGGCGATAAAACAGCGGCGCGAGAAGGAGCCGTATCGCCTTCTATCTGCTCATGTGCATGGTCAGAGCGAACCCGCCCTACCAAAGATAGAAAGTCCTGCGGATGTGGTCGCCTCCATCAGCCTTCAAGACGAAGCAATTGCTTTGCAAAAAGAATGTTCAGAATATATTGGAGACATTTTGTACTCGCTGTATTCTAATAACTGGCATGCGCTACCCAGCAATCTGCATCCTGCCCTTATAGCTAGATTCAAGACAAAACCTCAACAGGCAGAATTTTTCGAATAACCCCAAAGGCTGCCCTAACAACTGCTGCCTTCATATTTGGTTTTGAGGCCATTTGCGTGGCCTCAAAAAATCAGTCGCCGATAGCCGTCAAGCGGCTCACAGCCACTTCTGAATAGTGACGGCTAAGCTCGCAGCTCTAAAACCGCAGCTACGAGCGTAGAGCCTGATCCAGCAAAAGGATCAAGTACCTTTTCCCCCGCATTCAGTGGTCTTTACCAGCTGCCGCATCAACTCGGTCGGCTTGCCGGTCAGGTGGTGCTTATCAGCTTTGCGCACCGACTCACGGATGATACCTGGCAGCACAGGCGCGCGACGGTCCAGCGGCATATTGCCCTTGCTGCCCCACACGATGTATTCGGCCTGATTGCGGAAGCGGCCTAACTGGGGCCGCACGCCTTCGGTCTTGTCCCAGACGGTGATGCCGCGCCAGGTGAAGCCTGCGATCTGCAGCGCATCGGTTGTCAGCGGCAGCTGTCGCCAGTTGGTGAAAAGCAGTACCGGCGCGGCGTCTTTGAGCACACGCGCGCATTCGGACAATTACAGGTGCATCCAATTAAAGTATGAGCGCTAGTCGCGTTCGTCGCCTACGAAGTCGGTATGCAGCTGCGCGACGCCGCCTTGGACTTACTTGCCAAGGGCGGCTTGGCTTTTGCGGCTACGTGCAAGCCACCGCTCGCATACGGCGGTCAGTGATCAGCGCATCGAACGAATTCGCTTCGCGTGATCAGGATGGTCACGGCGCCATCGTGCACGGTTGGGTTTTCATTGACATGCCCAAGGGATCGGAGTGAGTATCCCCACGTCGCCGTACAATCGGCGACCGGGATTGGCGTCCCGAATCAAAAGGCGCACCAGCGCCCATCGACCGATGCATGGCGCTTTTTTGTTGCCCGCATCGTCGCGGGCGCATGCCGGCCAGCTTTATGGCGGGCGGTGCGCGGGGGCCGCAAGGCCCACCGGTTCCTTTTGGCCGGCACGCCAACCGCGTACCGTCCGCCACCCCGATTGGCGTCTGGGTGGCGGATTCCAAAACACAAAAGGAATCCAGCATGTCTTACGACACCCAAGAAATGCCCGCATCTGCGGCGCGCCAGGTCGCCCACCATTTCGATCTGACCGCCATCGTCCTTAAATGGAACTGTGCCGATTCGCTCAACGTGACGCCGAGCTTCGAAGGCATTGGCAAGCCCATCCACGTCCTCACGCCTGCCGATGTGGCTGTAACGATCGTTGCCGTTGATAGCTCGTTTGCGGAGGCTCAGCGATGAGCGCCAACAAGCAATTCCGCGTCTGCGCGGGCGTCGTCCTCAGCTTCGAGATAATGCAGGGCTACTTGCTAGCGATGCTGCATTCCGACACGCAGCAAGAAGTGGCGCCGGTTCTGATCGCCTGCGAAGCGACCGGCCTTGAAGAGGTCTTGATGGGCGGCGATGCGCAGAGCATCGTACTGGGCAAGTTGCATGTCTGCATGCGTGTCGATTCTGCACTTGAAGTCCTCACTTGGTTGCGCAAGCAAGCACGGGCCAGCGGAGGCGCACGACGAACACGACGGGTGCAATCGCTTATCCAGTAGATGTGGACCACGTGATCCAGTGTGGCCCTGGACAGACCTGGGTCGAAGATACGGCTGCATCCGCCTGGCCACATGACCTGCAAGATGACGCAATGTGATCTGCAAGGGTGTGCCGGCAATGAAGGCCCGCGCCAGCCGGCGCATGCCATCCGACTTCGTGGCCGTGGAGCATGCTCCACGGCCACTCATCTTCCCGGTAACTTTCCGGAGGCACAAAAAAAGCGCCTTAGGCGCTCTTCAAGTGACTGATTTGATTGGTGGCCGTGATTCAATCGAATTGCAGCCCGAAACGTAGCAACTGCGCAGATGTAGCCTTTTCTCCACCATCAGTTACCGTCAAAGTTACCGTCAACCGTTGCGTGCTTGACGCTGATCAAGCTGGCTTTGATGCCTGTTATGTCGCTCAAAAGCCGTCTTCGATGTAGTCGCACTGCAAAGAGATGTTCTGCTTCTTCCAGTCGTATAGGTACTCCCGTTCGTCGAGATCCTTACACTGCATCAGTAACGTGGTGGACTCAGGGTTGGTGATGACCTTGCGCGCGATGTACTGCCAAAAGTAGGGCTTTTCGCCTGGCTTCTCGGGCACCGGCACAAAGCGGGACAAGTTGATAATTCCGCAATCGCCATTTGGTGTGGTGTCGGCCACGTTCCAGGACTTGAAGGTTCCGTCTGAAGCGTAGACTGCCTTGAATGTCTGCTTAAACGAGTTAGTACCGATTTGGCAGGTGCGTTGTTCGATATCAATGCCCAGCGCCATGAAGCGCTTCATGCCGTCCAGCGTGCGCGTTTTGCAGGCTTGGCCCATGGCGCCCATCTGGGCAGCCAAGTCCCCGCGTGCTACCCGGCTCATGCGCGACACGGCCTTTCGCATCTCTTCGGTACTTGATGAGCCGTTTAGCGCCGAAAGTCCTTGCTGGGCCATATCGCACAAACCCTTCCAATCACCACTCTCGTACAGTCTTTCAGGTGTGGTTTTCATTTCTTTGGCAAGGGCTTCTGGCCAGCCTTGGGTCTCCTTCGCCAAACGCTTCGCGGCGTCGGAAGCAGACAATTTTTGACGAATTCTGGTTTGCACAAAATCGCATGCCAGCACTCCGGCTTCGGGGGGCATGCATTCGTAGGTTAGCCATCCGTTCTCCACTGTGTTGTACATGCGTCCGCCGAATGGGTGGGGCGGCTCATCCGCAATTGCGGCGGATGAAGTGAGAACGGTGATCACGATCCCCATTCCAATAGTAGTTTTCCTTATCACTCTTGGACCCACTGTTCGTCTAGGGGCTTGATCATGCGTCAGCGGTTGGACTTGGGCAACGCCTGAAAAGGTGGCAGATGGACGCGGGAGGCCAAGTCTAGGGCTACGCCGGAACACGCGTAATGCGGAACGGCCACCGTAGCTAAAAGACCCTCCTTGGGAAGGAGAGAGGCCAACTACTGAATCTGTCTGCCGACAGGCTCAATCATGCAAGCGTCGCAACACCAGCGGTAGTTCTCGGCGCTCTGCTTTCTGGTATTGCCGCAGGTTCGCCAATGCCCGGGCCTTGCCGGCTTCGGACGTGGGGCCGGTTGAACGTCCACCATGGAATCGGCAGCGGCGCTTGCCCGGCTCGCTCTTGGCCTGACAGGGCTGGCCGTCACGATGACGCCGTGCGCCGCAGGGCGCGCGGGCTGCATGTCGGGACTCAGGAGCGCTGGCGTGCCGGCTCGCTAGACCGTGCCGCGATCTTGCCGTATGCCCGGACTCATACGCGCCCACGCGCGCGCCTGCGATGTGTCCATTAATTCCGGTTTGCCTGTCGAAGTCTTGCGCGCGCGCGGAACGGTCACCAACGGCCAGCCTTTTTGCGTTGCCGCTGTCTTCGACTGGACCGGGCCCAAAGCGCACAGCGGCCGGACTCATACGTGTACGCGCGTACTGGTGCATGAATTCCGGCGGGCCCTTCGGAGTCTTGGGCGCTTCTACTTCCTGTTTCTTTATTCCGGTCAGCTCGGCCCACTCGGTCACGATGGCATCCAGCACAGCGCTATTGGTCGCCGCGATGCTGCCGGGGCGTTCCTGTGTCTGCCGTGCTTCAAAGGCCGCCAATGCATCCCGGCTGGGCGTGTAGTCGATTCGGCGAATGCTGGCCCGGCGTTCCCTTTGCATCTTGGCCAGGTGGGCCTTGTCCAGGCTCAGGTAGCCGTTGTCAGTCATGGCGCTTGCTCCTTCGGCAGGAAGTACGGCGGGCCGCTGGTGTTCTCGGCATCCTGCTGCGCCCATTCGTCCACAAGCCGGCGCGGTGGCCGGGCAATGGGCTTGCCAGCCTTCCTGCGGAAACACCACGGGCATGCCTTCACCACGGCCGGGCAGTCCGCCCACAGCAGGACCGGGCCGCAGCCTTCGCAAGTGCGCGTGACCGGCTCGCCCCATTCCACGGGCGTCGTGCCGGTGTCCATCAATCCCTGCGCCGCCAGGGCGTCCAGGTAACCGCGCAGCTCGGCATCGGTGTAGCCGTGGCAGGCCAGCATGTCGGCATCGCTCAGTCCATGCACCAGCTTTGCGGGGTGACCTTCACCTGCCGCCAGGGCCAGCAGGTGCGTGCGGATGACCGGGACAACATGCGCGTTTTCAGACTTGGCCCCGCTGCGACTTTTGCGACTCTGCGACTTTTCGGGGTCGGGAACGGGAAAAGTCGCAAGAGTCGCGAGAGTCGCAACGGGTACGCTTTCAGAATCCGCGCGTAGGGCATCCAGTAGTCGGCCCATATCACTGCCCCTCACTGTAGGGAACGATGCGCCAGACGTGGCGACGGTGCCCGCCATCCAAGGTCATCCCACCATTGACCGGCAGCGCCCAGCCGGCGTGTTCAAGCTCGCGCACCGCGCGCTGAAACGCTTCACGCTCGCGCGTTCGGTTCGGCCCTTTGTTCATGACCAGTCGGGAATAGATGACTTCCCGCCCGCTTTCATGACACCAGCCCAGCAGGGCTTCGGCATCGCGCACGTCCGGCGACAACTCCGCCGTGCCTGCCAGGCGCACCGCTTCGTTCAAGTGCCACAGCGCCAGCTCTGCGGCCCGGTCCATCGCGTCGGCACTAATCACTTGCGCCGCCGGGTCATCAATCAAAGTCAGCACACCGGCGATGCGTGCGGCTTGCTCGGGCGTCTTGCTCGCCCACGCCTGCACTTGCGCGAACCGGCCGCCCTGACGCATGCCTTGCTCTGTGGCGCTGTACACGTCGGCCCAGACGGCCCGCGCCTCAGTGCTCAACCGCAGCGCGCGCGGCTCCAGTTCCTGCCGCTTCCCTTCAGCCAATGGCAGCTCTTGCCGAAACCGGGATAGCAGCACGTCAACCATCCGCTGCATCGCTACGTCGTCGCGCATGTTTTCATCACTCAGTGTTCGCCATCCGGCAGTGCCTTCAGGCCAGGCCAACAGACACCGCGCCAGGAATCCCTGCCCGGCCAGCACGTCATCCGATAGCGCCCGCTCGGCAATGACAGGCTGCGCCAGCAGGTGCAGTGCAAAGCGCCGGCCTTGCAGCTTCATCGCGCCGTCGCCAGCACGTACGCGGTCAAGCTCGCCCCGGTCCCACAGCTTGCATAGCGTCCCGGCCGTGCGCATCACGGTTTCCTTCGACATGCCATGACCACCAAACACCAGCGCGGCTTCATCGGTGAACGCGCCCAGCGCCGGCCGGCTGACCTGCATCAGCTTGAAGATGCCTTCGGCGGTGAAGTCTGCGACGGTAACGCGTGGCAGCAGCGGTGCAGGCGGTGGCGGGCCGATGGCGTGCAGGGCAGCTTTCAGCCCTTCCCCTTTTTTCTTCTTCGCGTCGGACTTGGCGGCATCCACCCTTGCCTGCCACTGCGCCATGTCTTGTTCGTGCAAGGTGCTTTCCAACTCATAGCCTTGCGTCAACTCGGCTTCAAACACGCGCGCTGCCCGCATCGCTTCGGCATCCACGGCTGATTTGCGCTCGCCCGATTGGGCCACGCTCAACAGCCACAACGACAACGGATGAATCCGGCCGTCAATTTGAACATCGGCCTGTCCTTGCACCGCCAGCGATGCCGCCGCCAGCAGCGAACCGCCGATGATGGCATCCGGCGCTTGGATGACGCGCTTGATTGCTTCGGCCGCCGGCCGCAGGACTTCGCCCAGCGATTCCAGCGGGTACGGCTCAGGCGGGGGCGTGGGCCGGCGCAGCGGTTCGGGGGCCGACCTGCCTGCGGGGCTTTCCGCCGGCATTTCTTCGGCCAGCGGCAAGGACAGCACGTCAACCGCGTCAGCATCCGGGTGCGACTTGAGCCAGTCCACGCAGTCGCCCTTGGCCGGCAGGTCCAGCGTGTCCACGTCCACCCGTTCCACAGCGCAGCCCAGCGCGCGCAGGCGGCTTTCCACCTTATCCGCATACCCGGCGCCGGCCTTGTCGTGGTCTGGCCAGATGCGCATCCTGCGGCCTTGCAGCGGCGTCCAGTCGGCTGCATCAGCACTATCCGCGCTTCCGCTTGTCGTGGCGGTTAGGTCCAGTTTGGCCAGGGCATCGGCGCAGGCTTCGCCTTCGACAATCCACACCACTGCGTCTGGATTGGTAGCCAGTAGCTCCGGCAGGCGATACAGCGGCTTGCCCGCGTCCGGCGCTGGCGGCTCGCCGATGACGTAGACGGCCCCATCCCAGCGCATCGGTCGAATCCACTTGTCGCCATCCGACGGACGCTTGCAGCGGATGCGCCAGAACACAGGGTTTCCCTGGGCATCGCGGTATTCGTGCAGAGCTTCGGGCTTGAAGCCATCGCGGATGCAACTGGCGGCCACCCGGCGCGCGGCGTCCTTCGGCGTTTCAATGACAACCGCGTTCATGCCCGCACCCCCACCAGCTCGCGCGCAGCTTCCTTGAAGTCCAGGCCGGTCAAGCGCATGTGGAAGCTCACCAGGTCGCCACTGCCGCAGCCTGCGAAGCACTTCCACGGGCCGCGCGCGCTGGACAGGTTCACGCTAAACGATGCGTTGCGGTCTTCGTGGAACGGGCACTGCCCCTGCGCCCAGCCGTTGCCGTGCGCGTTGCCCAGCTTGGCGATTTGCCGGGCGTAGTAACTGCCAGGATCGGGCAGACGGTCGCGCCAGTTTTCCTGCAATCGCGCTCGTTCCCTGGGCCGGCTGGCGCTGGCAGAATGTCCATAGAGTTGCGACATGCTTTGCACTGCGCCCCGATAGCCGCCGGGGCGTTGTCGTTTCTGGGTCATGGTCAGGCCCCCTTGCCGGGGGCGGCGCTATCAATCAAGGCGCGGATATCTTCGGCACGCCACGCCGTGCACCGCTCACCAATTTTGACGGGCTGCGGATACTTGCCGGTGCGGATACCAGCCCACCACGTGGACTTGCTCACCGGGTAAAGCCGCAGGACTTCGGGCAGTCGCAGGAAGCCCGTTTCGGGCAGCGTGCTGGCGCTCATGCTGACCACCCTTGGCCGTGTGCCAGTCGCTGTGGAAGCGTGTATAGGCTGTCTAGGTAGACAAATCGTCTGCTGCCGATGTTAATCGTTTCGAGAAGGCCTGCGTTTGCCAGCTCATAGGCTTTGGATCGGCCGATGCCGACCTTGTTGCACTCCGCGATGAAGGGGCGGAACTCCCTGTGTCCATATGTATCCATGTGCTACACCGTGTGGCCGCTAGGCGGCGGTGCAGATAGGTTGTCGTGCGCGCCTTATCCAGTCACTGGAAGCAAATCCCCTATTTCGATAGGGGCGTATCTTTAACGGGGTGGCGCACTTGATTGAAACGCTTAACGTGCGAAGCAAAGCCATCTCTGTATGGCAGTCGATCAATCTGACTAGGCCCATGCATCGAGATAGGTACGGAGTCCAAACAGGAACGCCTGCATGTGCCTGAGTTGAGTAGTCGGTAGCCATCAAAATATACGATTAATTCGTATTCACTCGTACCTTCTGTAGGAATAATATCGTCGGACTTGTCGCGCCTATAGAATTTTTCGATCAGAGTTTCGCATCCATAGCCGAGAATCAAGCCAGTGCTTATTGAGTAAAAATCAAAATTCTCTAGCTTTTTCCGAATGGCCGGGCTGTTTCTTTGATCATTTATAATTTCGGCATCTCGTTCCAATGATCTGCAAATCGCATCGTCATGTTGCTCACGGCTCATGCCAATGGATTTGAGGTGATCATCACTCATCTCCCATGCGCCTGAGATTATTTCGGCATACGACCGAGAAAAGTCGAAAGCAATTGCGGAATGGATTAGCTCACATATGTCCGGAATGGATACATCAAAACAGGCGCGGATCAGATTAATGTCGCGAAAAACGTTGGCTTCCACGTCACTTTTCCTTGAGGCAAGCAAGGGCCTGACTCCGCCTCTCTTGGGCTTCAATCCAATGCGTGCATCGATACTCAAGTCCTTTCCCCGGTCCTGAGTGTCGAAATAGGCGTCTTTAACGGCATCCAGCAAAGGAGCTAATGCCCACGCAGGCGGCTCCCAATTCACGAGCCTGGCGGCAGCTAATGCCTTTATCAGGTAATACGGATTGTTTGTCTTTTTATACATGGCTTCGCCATGCTTATCAGCATTTGCGGCCCACTCTCGATTTTCAACGATGATGCCCATCACGCTCCCCGGCGCCCTGAAAAGTCCCCCGCGCCAGGCCGGCAGGGTGTCCGGCTTTTCGCCCCGTCGGGCTAGGTGGGTGTTCGGTAGGATCAGCCCGCCTTGGCCCGCAGCGGCACGACGTTGCCGCCCGTGCGCAGGCTGTCCAGATAGTCCGCCCAGCCCTGCATCATCTTGCGGCGTTCGGGCAGGTGGGCGGTACGGTTATAGGCGCGGCCGTTGGGATCGCGCACGGCGTGGGCCAATTGGTGTTCGATGTAGTCGGGGCGATAGCCCAGCACTTCATCCAGGATGGTCCGCGCCATTGCCCGGAACCCGTGGCCGGTCATGGTGTCGCCGTCGAATCCCATCCGGCGCATGGCGGCATTGACGGTGTTTTCGCTCATTGCCCGGTCGCGCCCGCGCATGCCGGGAAAGACGTACTCGCCCCGGCCGGTCAGTGGATGCAGCTCGCGCAGGATTTCCACGGCTTGCGTTGCCAGCGGCACGATGTGCGGCGTCCCGGTCTTGCTGGCGGTGTATCGCCATTCGGCCGCGTCCAGGTCGATATCGGCCCAGCGCGCGCGGCGCAGCTCACCCGGTCGCACGAAAAACAACGGGGCCAGCTTCAATGCGGCATTGACCACCGGCGTGCCCTGATAGCCGTGCAATGCGCGCAGCAGCGGTGCCACGTCCGCCGGTTCGGTCAGGCTTGCGAAATGCGTGCCCTGGGGCTGGGACAGCGCACCCAGCAGGTCGGCCGCCGGGTTGCGCTTGGCACGGCCGGTGGCGATGGCATAGCGGAACACCAGCGACGCCAGCATGCGTGCCCGGTGCGCCGTCTCCACGGCTCCACGCGCTTCCACCTTGCGCAGGGCCGCCAGCAGTTCGGGGGCGCTCACGCTGGCAATGGGGCGCTCCCCGATGTACGGGGCAAGGTTGCTTTCCAGCAGTCGCCGCTCCCGTAGCACCGAACCTGCGGCCAGCTTCTTCGCGCGCTGGGTCAGCAGTTCGGCGGTAACGGCCGCGAAGGTGTTGGCGGTCCGCTCTTGGGTCGCTGCCTTTTCCGCCTTGCGTTGCTCACCCGGGTCAATGCCAGCCGCCAGCAGCTTGCGTGCATGGGCTTGACGCTCCCGGGCATCGGCAAGGCCGGTATCCGGGTACGTGCCAAGGCTCAGCGTATTGCGCTTGCCAGTGACGGGCCTGCGGTAGTCCCAGCGCCACCAGCGCGCGCCGTCGGGTTTCAGCAGCAGATAGAGCCCGCCGCCATCGGCAAGCTTCAGCGGCTTGCCGGCTGGCTTGGCCTTACGAATGGCGGTATCGGAAAGTGGCATGACGGTAATAGCCTGGGCGGGGTCTCTCGTTACCGTCAAAGTTACTGTCAGTTACCGTCGCATTTCAAGGGCCGGTATCGGACCGCTGCGGACACTAAAAAGGCCGGGAGCCTTGATTTTGCTGGGCTTTCCGGCCTTTCTGGTATGCTATTGGACAACGATATGGTGGGCCGTGATGGATTCGAACCATCGACCAAAAGATTAAAAGTCTTCTGCTCTACCGACTGAGCTAACGGCCCACTGTCCCGGCAGTGCGCCGGGGTGCGCATTCTACCCTACACCGGCGTCAAGACGAAATGGTGTAGTGGGTGGGGTCGGGGATGCCGGCGTCGGTGAAGCCGGCGGCGCGCAGGCGGCAGGCGTCGCAGTGGCCGCAGGCGCGTCCATCGGCGTCGGCGCGGTAGCAGGAGACGGTGAGGCCGAAGTCCACGCCCAGGCGTACGCCTTCGCGGACGATGTCGGCCTTGCTGAGGAACTGCAGCGGTGCATGCACGCGCAGACCGGCGCCTTCCACGCCTGCCTTGGTGGCTAGATTCGCCAGCACTTCGAAGGCACGGACAAACTCGGGGCGGCAGTCTGGGTAGCCCGAGTAATCCACCGCGTTGACGCCGCAGAACAGGTCGTTGGCGCCGATCACCTCGGCCCAGCCCAGCGCCAGCGACAGCATGATGGTGTTGCGTGCAGGCACATAGGTGACCGGAATGCCGTCGCCGCCGGCATCGGGCACGTCGATGTCGGCGGTGAGCGCCGAGCCGCCGATGCTGCGCAGGTCCACGTCGACCACCTTGTGGGCGATGACCCCTTGTGCGGTGGCCACGCGTGCGGCTGCGTCCAGTTCGGAGGTGTGGCGCTGGCCGTAGCGCACGCTTAGGGCGTGCACGGCAAAGCCCTGTTCCTGCGCGAGCGCGACGACGGCGGCGGAATCCATGCCACCGGACAGGAGAACTACGGCTTTTTTCATGACGGAATCAGGCTGTAACAACGGAAGCGGAGAGGCTAGCAGGGTCGGCGTTGCACGGCGACAGCGCGCTATTGCCGCATGGTCCTGCCAAGGAGTTCTGGCATCCGGTCGAGGCCTAGGGTTTGAATGTCTTGAGCGCTTGTTTATTGACGCTATGCCGCTGCGAGAGATAGTGCATGGCTCCCTGCACGTCGCATCGTTACACCGCCCAGCCAGTCAACGTTGCAGTGGCGGCCGCATGATTTTTTGTTCACGGTTACCGGTTTATTGTGCGGATCGAATCCGGAGTCCATGACGTGATGGCCGACCAGCAGGAAGACGCCGCGAAATCGCGTATCTACAAGGCGCTGTTACAAGCGACTCCGGACCTTCTGTACGTGTTCGATATCCAGCATCGTTTTATCTACGCCAACGAGGCATTGTTGACGATGTGGGGGATGCGCTGGGAAGAGGCGCACCTCAAGACCTGCCTTGAAATTGGCTACGAGCCCTGGCACGCGGCGATGCACGATACCGAAATCGAGCAAGTGAAGGCGACCGGCCAGCCGCTGCGAGGCGAGGTGCCGTTTCCGCATACCACCAAGGGCCTGCGTGTGTACGAGTACATCTTTACACCGGTCTTTGGGCCTGATGGGGAGGTGGAGGCGATCGCTGGCGCCACGCGTGACATCACCGAACACAAACAGCATGAGCAGCACCTGCAGTTGCTGATCAACGAGCTCAATCATCGCGTCAACAATTCGCTGATCATGGTGCAGTCGCTGGCTCGCCAGTCGTTCAATAACGCGACCAGCCTTGCGGATGCGCAAGAAAAGATCGATGCGCGTCTGCTGGCGCTCTCCAGAGCCCATGACACGCTTACCCGCGAGAACTGGGTCAGTGCCGATATCCTCGAGCTGACCCGCGATGCTGCCGCACTATATGAATCGCACGATGGCGTGCGCTTCGCGCTGCAGGGCCAATCGTGCCGGCTCGATCCTCGGCGGGCGTTGGCACTATCGATGGCGCTGCACGAGCTGTGTACCAACGCGCTCAAGCACGGCGCCCTGTCTGTTCCGGAAGGCAGCGTGCTGATCGCGTGGGAACGCAGAATGCAGGATGCAGACGCGCAGCTCGAACTGATCTGGCAGGAACGCGGCGGGCCGGCTGTCCGCCCACCAACGCGCAAAGGCTTCGGCTCCCGATTGCTGGAGCGTGGTTTGAAGCACGACCTCAAGGGCGATGTCGAACTCGTTTTTGACCCTGCGGGCGTTTCGTTCCGCGTCTGCATGCCGCTGCCGGCCGAGCTGGTCGAGGCGCACACGTGACCGGGCGCGTCTTGTTGGTCGAAGACGAATCCGTGGTTGCCATGCTGCTGGAAGACTGCTTGATCGAACTGGGATACGAGATCGCGGCAACGGTGGGAGACGTGGATGCCGGGCTTGAGGAAGTGAAGAAGGGGAATCTTGATCTGGCGTTGCTGGACGTCAATCTTGGCGGCAGCTATTCCTTTCCGATCGCCGAGGAACTGGATGCCCGCGGAGTGCCGTATATTTTTGTGACTGGTTATTCTGTGGGTGGCATCCCCGAGAAATTCCAGCATCGGCACGGTTTGCAGAAGCCCTTCCACTTGCGTGATCTGCAGGCCGCATTGGCGCTGCTGCAGCAGACAAGCGCAGGCTAGTCCGCGCTTTTGAAAATTGCCGAGTCCAGCCGAAGCGAGTGAATAACGCTTTACCGGATCGAGGCATCGTGCGGGTGCACGCGACGGCAAAAGCTACTGCCTGCCGCCAAGCAAACTGGCAGCTGCCGCCTTACTCAGCACCTGACTGAGATGGTGCAAGGCGCTTGAGCGCACTGCCGCGCATTGCCAATACAGCGGCACATCGAGCCAGCGCGTGGGATCGATGATGACCACCTGCTTGTCCCGGACTGCCGGAACGACCATCGAGTCCGGGGCTAGACACCATCCAAGTCCACGCGCGGCAGCTTCGATGAAGCCGGTCGAGGTGGGGAGATAGTGCACCGGTGGCGCCACCTGCGCGCGCGTGATGCGGCGGACGAAGCGGGCTTGTAGCGTGTCTTTTCGGTTGAAGACCAGCATCGGCGCACGCGTCAGCGCCGTAGCGTTGAAACCCTGCGCGAAATACCTTGCAACGAAGGCGAGCGATGCGATGGCGTGGTAACGCATCACACCCAATGCGTCGACATTGCAGCCTTGCAGCGGCTTGCGCTCCGAGGTGACGGCGCCAAGCACGGTGCCTGCACGCAACAATTCCAGGGTGTGGTCCTGGTCGTCCACATGGACGTCGAAGAGGAACCCATGCGTTTGATGCAAGGACGCCAGTGCAGCCAGGAACCAGGTCTGCAGTGAATCGTCGTTGACGGCGATGGCAATGGTGCGTGGATGTCCAGCTGCGCCGTCGCCGGGCAGGAAGTCGGCCATTGCCTCGGCTTCGAGTACCTGCATCGGTCTTACCCGACGTAACAGGCGTTCACCCGCCGGGGTGGGGCGGCAGGGTGCTTTTCGTATCACCAGCACCTGGCCAAGCCGGTCTTCGAGTGCCTTGATGCGCTGCGAGATGGCCGAGGGAGTGACCGACAGCCGATACGCAGCAGCATCGAAGCTGCCTTCTTCCAGCACGGCCGCGAACGCCGCCAGCTGTGGATGCAGCAGATCCATGGCATCTCTTCACTGGATTAGAAGTTCTAACTAGCCTACAGAATATTTAGTTTTTCTGAATCGCTCGCTGCCATCACGATGCAGGCCTGGTTCTCGGGAGGTGCATATGGTCCTTCAGGCAGCAGCGGCCGGCTTGATCGCTGGCGCAGGTCTCATCATTGCGATCGGGGCACAAAATGCGTTTGTGTTACGGCAGGGGCTCAAGCGCCAGCATGTGGGCCTGATCGTGCTGATCTGCGCAGCCGGCGATATCGCGCTGATCGTGCTGGGCGTCGCCGGGATTGGTGCCTTGGTGAAGCAATGGCCGGGCGTGCTGCAAGTTCTTCGCTATGCCGGCGCTGCGTTCCTGGCGGCGTACGGAATCCTGGCTGCACGCAGGGCCTGGCATGGGAAGGGAGCACTGGCACCGGCAGCAAGCGACGCGCAATCCTGGCAGCGCGCCATGCTGACCTGTCTGGCATTCACGTTTCTCAATCCACACGTCTATCTCGACACGATGGTGCTGCTGGGCAGCGTGTCTGCGCGCTATCCAGGCCAGCTGCGCTGGGCGTTTGCGTCGGGTGCGTGCCTTGCCAGTGTTACCTGGTTCTCCAGCTTGGGATATGGCGCGCGTTTGCTGCAGCCGGCCTTTCGTGATCCGCGCGCATGGCGCGTCCTGGATGCATTGATCGCGGTGTTCATGCTGGTGCTGTGCGCCTTGTTGCTGCTGCCATCGCATGCTGCGCTACTCTGACGCCCCCCTATGACTGGAGTCACTGTCATGCCGCCGTTGCGCATTACCACCGACACGTCCGAGCTCGATGTGCCGATGATCCACCGATATCTGTCGCAGCACACCACGTGGGCCAAGGACATCCCGTTGTCGCTGCTGCAGCGCTCCATCGCCAATTCACTGTGCTTTGGCGGGTTTGTGGAGCGCGCGCAGGTGGCGTTCGCGCGGGTGGTTTCCGATTACGCAACCGTTGCATATCTGGGCGATGTCTTCGTGCTGCCCGAGCATCAAGGCAAGGGCTATAGCAAGCTGCTGATGGATGCGGTCATGGCGCACCCCGAGCTGCAGGGATTGCGCCGTTTCAGCCTGGCCACCAGCGATGCGCACGGGTTATACGCGCGCTACGGTTTTACGTCACCGTTGTATCCACAGTCGCTGATGGAGCGTTACCTCCCCGGGATATATACCCGCGACCGCGCCTAGCAGCTGATCAGGCCTGCAGTCGTGGACGTGATCTGCGTGGCCGCGGTTTAAATGGTCGGAAACAACGAAAAGCGCCTTGCCAGACGCTTTTCGTAGACGACATTTCGAGGGCGGATCTATGCAAGCCCCAGCCAGTGCCGTCAGCGTCACCACGCCGACGACGCTGTTGAGGGCAGTGCTGGGTTCACCGCCCAACTCCTCAGGCGCTACGGACCTTGTTCAACAAATGCGCGACCGGTGCTGCCGCGCGCGTCTGTGCCTGGCTTGTCTGCCGTGCATCGATGATCTTGAAGATCGCCACCGCGTCGGTGAGCTGCACAGCCTGTTCTTCCATCGAGCGTGCGGCGGCCGTGGCTTCTTCCACCAGCGCGGCATTTTGCTGGGTGGCCTCGTCCATATGCGTGATGGTCTGGTTGACCTGCTCGATGCCGGCGGACTGCTCCTGCGAGGCCGCAGAGATCTCGCTCATGATGTCGGTCACGCGTTGCACGCTGGCCACTACATCGCCCATGGTCTTGCCAGCGCTGTGCACCAACGCCGAGCCTTCGGCCACACGCTGCACCGAATCGTCGATAAGCCCCTTGATTTCCTTGGCCGCGCCAGACGAACGCTGTGCGAGCGTGCGCACCTCCGATGCCACCACCGCGAAACCGCGGCCCTGTTCGCCGGCACGCGCGGCTTCCACCGCGGCGTTCAAGGCAAGGATGTTGGTCTGGAATGCGATGCCATCGATGACGCTGATGATGTCGGCAATCTTTTTGGACGAGGCTTCGATACCGGTCATGGTCTGGACGACCTTGCCCACCACCTCGCCGCCTTGCGAGGCCACGCGTGCGGCGCCGATCGCGAGCTGATTGGCCTCGCGTGCGCTCTCTGCATTCTGTTTGACGGTGGACGTCAGCTCTTCCATCGAGGCAGCAGTCTCTTCCAGGTTGGCCGCTTGCTGCTCGGTGCGCTGCGACAGGTCCTGATTGCCGGCAGCGATTTCACTGGCAGCCGAGTTGATCGAGACCGCCGATTGCTGGATGTTGCCGACGATCTGCGCCAACTGGCTGGCAGTGGCGTTGGCATCGTCGCGCATCTGTGCAAACACGCCGCGGAACTCGCCACTCATGCGTGCGGTGAGATCGCCGGCGGCGATCGACTGCAGCAACGACGATAGCGATTGCAGATTGCCATCGGCGGTGGACATCAGATGATTGAGGCTTTCCACCATGATGCGGAAATCGAACTGGAAACGCTCGACATCGCCACGCGCTGTGAAGTCGCCATTGGCGGCCGACTGGGCAAGGTGTTTGATCTCATGATTCATCGCCGACAGATTGAGCTTGACCTGCGACATGGTGTCGCTGAAAGCGGCTTTTTCGCCCGGCAGTGGCTGCATGTCTTCGGAGAGTTCGCCGATGGCGTAACGCCCCATGATGCGGGCCAGATCGTTTTGCACCGCCACATGCGAGGCGACCAGCAAATTGGTGTCGTTGGCCATGCGCCCGTAATCGCCGGGGAATGCCGCCGCATCGATGCGGAAACTGATCTGGCCATTGTCGTGATGCTTGGCCATATCGGTCTGCGCGGCGATCAGGTTGCGCAGCTGTAACTGCATCTTGTCCATTGCCTGCAACAGCCGGCTGGTTTCATCGGTGGCGGTGGTGTGGACGTCGTTCTGCAGATTGCCGGCGGCAATGGCCTCGGCAGTGCGGGTGGCCTGGCTGAGCGGCATGGTCAGGCTGCGCGTGATCATCCACGCAAGCAGGGCGCTGATGGCCAACGCGGCAATGCCGCCACTGGCGAGCGTGACCTTGCCGCGATGCATCGATGCCACCGCTGTGGCATAGGCCTGTTTGCTGAGGCGGCTTTCCAGTGCTGCGTTGGCGCGAATGGCGGCTTGTTGTTCATTCATCGCCACCGCGGCGGCGCCTTGCAACAGCGCCTGCGCCTCCTGGTTCTGATCATGAATGCCGTATTCGAGAATCTGGTTGTTGTACTGGACCGAGATGTCGCGTTTTTCCTGCACCAGCTTGAGCGCGTTCTTTTCGCCGTCGGTGCTCGGCATGGCTGCCAGCGCATCGTGCGCGGCTTTATAACGGGCGCGGTTGCTTTCGATCATCTCCATTGCGCTGCGGTTGGCAGCATCGCCAGACACCATGACGATGTCGCGCAGGCCGATCGCCACGTTGGTGTTGGCGTCCAGCATGTCGGTGGAGAGTCTGATCCGCTCCATGTTGTTGTTGACGATGGTGTCCAACTCGAGACGGGCGGTGGACATGGTGACCAGGCCGGTTGCCACAAGCAGGCCGGACAATAAGATCAAGATGCCGAAGGCCACGCCCAAGCGGCGGCCGACATTGAGGTGTTGCAGATATTGGTTCATCACCGCATCCAGGTTGTGCAGCTGAAGGGCTCAGTGAATGCGGGGTGCATCCACTCAAGCGTCTTGCCCAGCTAGCGGCCTGAGAGTGAGGAGCTAAAGGCTTGTATTCGGAAATACTTATGGCGGATTCATGACGTGGAAGAAATTTCCCGACAGCTGTCCGCCGCTACCTGACATCCCGCCAAAAACGCCTTGTTTAATGCGTCATTGGTGGATCGAAGCGTGCCAATGGCAGGACGATTTTCCGACGTTTTACTGACGCGCTGAAGTGGATAACGCAGCGCGCACAGCCAACGATTGGAACTGACGAATGGTCGAGTTCGCTGGCGTGTGTGGTATGGGCGGATGAGAGCCGCAGGATTGCTGCGAATGCATCAATGCCGCGAGCGATTCGGTTGATGCTGGGCAGCAGTACAGCCTGCCCGTGTACATCGCGAGCCGGCCTGTGCCGACTACTTTTTAGCGAGCCACTGATCCATCGCGCCGTCGCGCGCAGCAAGCATGGCGCGATGGGTATTGTCTTGCGCTCAACTCTCCAGCGCGGCAAGGACGTTGGCGTAAAGCTGTTCGGCATCGGCCTCGTTGTTGAAGCGTGCGAACACCTCGTCGCCGGAGATCAGGCCGACCCGCACTGAGTGGCAATACGAACCGAAGCTCTCGCCGGCGTTGAACGGGTCGTTGACGACGGAGATATGGGCAAGGCGGATCCGGGTTGTGCCGAATTTGATGAACATCTGCAATCTCCTGTGTGAGCGCTCAGTTTCCCATTTTGTCGGGTGCGGCAGAAGCGCGATGGCAGCAAAGTGCCGGGCGAAGCCTGCATGGGTACCCGGCGACGGCGCTGATTCGTTGGCGTTCACATGGATGCCGACATACCCCCAGGTGTTGGCAGAGCCTCAACGCCGCGCCAGTGACGCCAACCTCGCGCATCCACGGACCCAGCACGTACACTGCCGTGCCCTGATGCTGAGCTCGTCCGATGTCCGAACCGATCCGTCTCGACAAATGCGTTGCCGCGCTGTTCGGCTGCTCGCGTGGCGAGGCTCAGCAGTACATCGAAGGCGGCTGGGTCAGCGTGGACGGTGTGGTGGTCGAGGAGCCGCAGACATTGGCCACTGCGCCGCAGGTGACGCTGGCAGCCGATGCGGTGCTGGAGCCTGCCGAGCCAGCCACGTTGCTGCTGCACAAGCCTGCCGGAATGACGGCCGAGGCCGCGTTGGGGTTGGCCGCGCCGGCCGCGCGCAGCAGTCTGGATCAGGCCAACGTACGCGTGCTGAAACGGCATTTCCTGCGTCTGAGCGCGCCGTTGCCGCTGGAGGATGAGGCCAGCGGTCTGCTGGTCCTGAGCCAGGATGGCCGCGTGCTCCGCAGGCTCAGCGCCGATGCAACCTCCATCGAGCAGGAATTCCTGGTGGAAGTCAGCGGCGAGCTGCGCCCCTACGGCATGGCACGGCTTGCGCATGGCCTGGTCTATCAGCAGCGCAGCCTGTCGCCGTGCAAGGTGAGTTGGCAGAACGAAGAGCGGCTGCGCTTTGCGATCAAACATGTGCAGCCTGGGCAACTGCGCTTCATGTGCAAGGAAGTCGGGCTGGACGTGGTGAGCATCCGGCGCTTGCGCGTGGGCCGCATCTCGCTGGGCAAACTGGCGATCGGCGAATGGCGCTACCTGCCGGCGGGCGAGCGTTTTTGAGTGTGCCGCTGGCGTTCAACGCTGGCGGCAACCTGCAGGCAATGCGACGAGTCGCTGCCTTCGAACCGATGCCCGGGTCGCTTACTTCTTGTTGCGCTTCTTCTTGGCACGCGTCACCAGCCAGAAAACCACGCCGATGATCGCAACGACCAAGATGATGAAAGCCGGTGACAGAAACGAGTTGTCGCCCATGGGGATCTCCTGAGTTCTTTGGCAGCAAAGCGCTGCATTCGAACCAGCCTAGCGAGCGGCGTGCTTGATCGCGTGAAATACGACGTATGCGTGGTTCAAATGTTCTTTGCACGTTGCATTCGTGAGGCGTCATGCGATGGACGTTCGGTGTATTGGTGTCGAAGCGCAATGTCTGGCGCAGATCGTGCAAGCAGACCCTGCAGCGTTTGGCTGACTGAGCGGCTTTTGCAGGCGGGCGATGGCGCCGCATCCTTGGCACAAACGTGTGTTGATCAATCCCCGTGGCCGGCGCATGGCGCGACGGCTGGCATTTCATACCGGGATTGTGTGGGCCGCCGTCCAGTGGCGGCCGCCGCCGTCAGGTCACCGGGGTGGGAAGCACCCGGTGTTTGGCCATCACGCTGCGGATGGCGGTCAGCAGTTGCTCGGGGGTGTAAGGCTTTTCCAGGAAGGCCACGCCGTCGGGCAGGATCTCTTCCACGTACTCCACCGCCAGGCCGGAGGTGAGCAATACCGGAAGCTTGTACGGCGCCTGCGCGGTCTTGACCGCCAGATCCACGCCGGTCAGGCCGCCCGGGAAGTGGATATCGGAAAACAGCACGTCGATGCGCGGGTCACTTTCGATCAGGGTCAGCGCTTCTTCGACCGAGCCTGCACTGCGGCAGGTGAACCCATAGCTCTCCAGCACAAGGCAGCTGAGTTGTCGGGTGCCATCGCCGTCTTCGACGACGAAGACAACTGGCCGTTCCTTGTTCTGTGACATGAGCGCGTCTCGTAAGGCAAGCCGCATTCTCAGCGATGCAGGGGTGAACCCTCCGTCAACGCAGACGGGGCCGTATGGTTACCAGCCGAACGGGCCGGGACCGTAGCCGCCAGGCCCATAACGCGGGCCGAAAATCGGGCCTTCGCCACGCCCGACGCTGATGCTGACGCCAATCTGGTGCGCCTTGCCGTCGTCGTCGTAATAGGTCTTGCAGGAATTCAGATTGACCGCCTGCCAGTTGCTGTTGCCGCCGCGGCTGGCATAGCCCATGCCGGTTTCGACTGCGCCATGCAGCTTGCCCTGGCATTGCTCGGCGCGTTCGGCGGCGATGGCGGCGGCGCTGGGCCGGCTCAAGGCAGGCTGGGGACCGCTTTTGTCGCCGTAAAAGGTACCTGGCGGATCGGTGGGGACCTCGGGATCGGAGCGGTACTGCACCGGTGCCTGTGGAATGCTCAGATCGAGCGAGCGCGCCGTGACCGGCTCGGCACTGCCGTCGCCGGCCTGGGCGAGCGCGCCGCCAGCGGCAAACAGAGTGGCCAGGAGAAGCAGGCTGCGTTTCATCGATTGGACTCTACATGAGGGACTGGCAGCGCGTGCCAGATCGCCTTGTGAAACTAGCAACGGCTGATTGAATGTGCGCTGTCGATCTTGCGGATTTTTGTGCCAGCGTTGGTATGCCGATGACACACGCCGTTGCATCAGCCTTGTTCGCGCACGATCTCGATCAGCTGCGCCCCGTAGCGGGCCAGTTTGCCGCCACCGATGCCGCCGATATGCGATAGCGCATCGATGCTGGTTGGCCGTTGTTCGGCGATGTTGCGCAGCGTGCTGTCGTGGAAGATCACAAATGCCGGCACGTTCTGTTCCTTGGCCAGCTCTGCGCGCAAGCCGCGCAAGGCGTTGAACAACACCAGATCCTGCGGTTGCACCGGCAGGCCGGTGCGTTGGGTGCCGCGCTCACGCTCGCGTCCGGCCGCCGGGTTCTCGCGGCGCATCATCACCTGTCGCTCGCCCTTGAGTACCTGGCGGCTGGCATCTGTAAGCCGCAGACCGCCATGGCCTTCGCTGTCGACCTCCAGCAGGCTGGCGGCCACCAACTGGCGGAACACGCCGCGCCAGGTGCGCTCGTCCAGATCGCGGCCGATGCCGTAGGTGCTCAATTGGTCGTGGCCGAGCTGCTTGATGCGCTCGTTCTCGCTGCCGCGCAGGATGTCGAGCAGGTGGCCCACACCGAAACGCTGCCCGCTGCGGTACACGCAACTGAGCGCTTTTTGCGAAGCCACCGTGGCATCCCAGGCGGCCGCCGGGGTGAGGCAGTTGTCGCAATTGCCGCAGGGCTTGGGATAGGTCTCGCCGAAGCCGGCCAGCAGCACCTGGCGACGGCATTGCATCGATTCGCAATAGCCCAGCAGGTGATCGAGCTTGGCGCGCTCCAGGCGCTTGCGCTCTTCGGCCGCTTCGCCCTGTTCGATCATCTGCTTGAGCAGCACCATATCGCCCAGGCCGTAGCAGAGCCAGGCCTCGGCCGGGTCGCCGTCGCGGCCGGCGCGGCCGGTTTCCTGGTAATAGCCCTCCAGCGATTTGGGCAGATCCACATGCGCCACGAAGCGCACGTCGGGCTTGTCGATGCCCATGCCGAAGGCGATGGTGGCGGTCATGATGATGCCGTCTTCGCGCAGGAAGCGGCGCTGGTTTTCCGCCCGCACCTCGGCCGGCAAACCGGCGTGGTAGGGCAGGGCGTTGAAGCCTTGCGCACACAGCTGCTGCGCGGTTTCTTCGACCTTGCGCCGCGACATGGCGTAGACGATGCCGGCCGAGCCGCGATGGCGGCCCAGGAACTCCTGCAGCTGCTTGCGCGCGTTGTCCTTCTGCACCACGGTGTAGCGGATGTTGGGGCGGTCGAAGGAGCTGACGAAGTGGCGCGCGTCGACCAGATCCAGACGCTCGGCGATCTCGCGCTGGGTCGGCGGGTCGGCGGTGGCGGTCAAGGCCATGCGCGGGATGTGCGGCCAGCGTTCGTGCAGCACGGTGAGCTGGCGGTATTCGGGGCGGAAGTCGTGGCCCCATTGCGAGACGCAATGTGCCTCGTCGATGGCGAACAGCGCGATGCGGCTGCGCTCCAGCAAGGACAGGAAGCGTGGCGTCAGCAGGCGCTCTGGCGCGACGTAGAGCAGATCCAGATCGCCCGAGAGCAAGGCGCGCTCGACCCGCTGGGTGTTTTCCGCATCCAGCGTGGAATTGAGGAATTCGGCGCGCACGCCGAGCTGGCGCAAGGCGTCGACCTGATCCTGCATCAATGCGATCAGCGGCGAGACCACGATGCCGATGCCATCGCGCAGCAGCGCAGGCACCTGGTAGCACAACGACTTGCCGCCACCGGTGGGCATCAGCACCAGGGCATCGTTGCCGGCAGCGACGTGTTCGACAATGGCCTGTTGAGGACCGCGGAAGTCGTCGTAACCGAAGACGCGGCTGAGCAGTTCGTGGGCGGGGGAAGACATCCGTCTAGGATACCGCGCGGGTCACGTCTTGGCCTGTGTCATGCCGGCGGCGTTGCGTAATGCGGTGTCGGGGATCGCCGCGACGCGATGGGGCGCGCCGGGAAAATGCGCACATTAAGCATGTGCTGGGGCGGGCGCACGGCGCAGGAAATGGGCGGTGGCCGCGCGTTGGGTGGGGCACTTGAGCTTCGCTCCGTACCCTCACCCCAACCCCTCTCCCGGGGGGAGAGGGGCTTTGTGTCCCGCGCCTGACAATGCCGGCGCGTGGAGAGAAGTGCTTACTGCAGTAGTGACCGCAGCATCCATGCGTACTTTTCGTGGGTCTGCAGGCGCTGGGTGAGCAGGTCCACGGTCGGGTCGTCGCCGGCGTCGTCGGCGGTGCCCAGCACCTTGCGGGCGGTGCGGCAGACCGCTTCGTTGCCGCTGACCAGCTGGCGCACCATTTCACGCCAGTCGGCGCTGTCGCTCAGGCCCTGTTCTTCCGGGATCGAAGTCAAAGCGACGAACTCGCTGTAGGAGCCCGGCGCGTTGTAGCCCAGGGCGCGGATGCGCTCGGCCACTTCGTCCAGTGCGGCCCACTGCTCGGTGTACTGGGTTTCGAACATGGTGTGCAGCGAGTTGAACATCGACCCGGTGACGTTCCAATGGAAGTTGTGGGTCTTCAGATACAAGGTGAAGGCGTCAGCCATGTAGCGGGCCAGACCGTCGGAGATCTTCTTGCGATCGCCGTCCTTGATCCCGATATCGATGTGCGGGGCCGATGCGGCGGCAACCGGTAAGGCGTCTGGTCCGTCAATGATGACGACGGGCTTGTTGGCGTTCTTTTTCTTGGACATGGGAATGGTCCTCCTGAGGGAACAGATATCGGGTCACAATAGTCACTCTAAAGGATCACTCGTCATTCAATCTTTCACATTTTTTCATCAATGAGCGCTATCGATACCGACCTGGCCACCACCTTGCGCGAGGGCCGTAGCGCCGTCGATGGCGGCATGAGCCGCGACCGGGGCCGCTTGCTCGGCCTGTGGTCGCGCTGGCAAGGCAAACCCGGCAACGTGCAGCTGCGTCAGGCCTTCGAGCAGGCGCTGGCGGCGTCGCAGGCGCAGCGCAAGGCGCGCGCCGAGCAGCAGCCCGCCATCACGTTGGACACGCAGCTGCCGATCGCGCGCGAGGCCGAGCGCATCATCGCGTTGATCCGCGATCATCAAGTGGTGGTCATTGCCGGCGAAACCGGCTCGGGCAAGACCACCCAGCTGCCCAAGCTGTGTCTGGCGGCCGGGCGGGGCGCCGCAGGCATGATCGGCTGCACCCAGCCGCGCCGGATTGCCGCACGTGCGGTGGCTGCACGCGTGGCCGAGGAGTTGAAGACGCCGTTGGGCACCACGGTGGGCTTCCAGGTGCGCTTCACCGACCGGGTTGGTGAAGACTCGCGGATCAAGTTCATGACCGACGGCATCCTGCTGGCGGAGATCGCCAGCGACCGTTGGTTGTCGGCCTACGACACCATCATCGTGGACGAGGCGCACGAGCGCAGCCTCAACATCGATTTTTTGCTTGGCTATCTCAAGCAGTTGCTGGTCAAACGCCCCGATCTGAAGTTGATCGTGACTTCGGCCACCATCGACACCGAGCGTTTCGCGCAGCATTTCAACGATGCGCCGGTGATCAGTGTGGAAGGACGCACGTTCCCGGTCGAGGTGCGCTATCGCCCGCTCGAAGGCGACGCCGGTACTGACAGCGACGGCGAACAAGGCAACGGCCGCGATGGCGAGCGCACCGTCAACGATGCGATCGTGGCGGCAATCGACGAAATCACCCGCATCGACCCGCGCGGCGACGTGCTGATGTTCCTGCCCGGCGAGCGCGAAATCCGCGATGCGCATCAATCACTGGAACGGCGCAAATACCGCGAGACCGAAGTGGTGCCGTTGTACGCGCGGCTGTCTGCGCAGGATCAGGACCGGGTGTTCAATCCGGGCCCGCGGCGGCGCCTGGTGCTGGCCACCAATGTGGCCGAGACCTCGCTGACGGTGCCGCGCATCCGCTATGTGGTGGACCCCGGATTTGCGCGCATCAAGCGCTATAGCCCGCGGCAGAAGCTGGACCGCTTGCATATCGAGCCGATCTCGCAGGCCAGCGCCAACCAGCGCATGGGCCGGTGCGGACGCATCGCCGAGGGCATCTGCTACCGCCTGTATGCCGAAGCCGACTTTGCCGCCCGGCCGGCGTTTACCGACCCGGAAATCCGGCGCGCGTCGTTGTCGGGCGTGATCCTGCGCATGCTGCAGCTGGGCCTGGGGCGGATCGAGGATTTCCCGTTTCTGGAAGCGCCGGACGAGCGTGCGGTGGCCGATGGCTGGCAGCAGTTGCTGGAGCTGGGCGCGATCGATGGCGAGCGCCGCCTGACCGCGACCGGCCGCCAGATGGCGCGCCTGCCGGTGGACGTCAAACTGGCGCGCATGCTGGTAGCCGCGCAGCAGCACGGCTGCCTGCGCGAGATGATCGTCATCGCCTCCTTCCTGGGCATCCAGGATCCGCGCGAGCGCCCGCCCGAAGCGCGCGAGGCGGCCGATAACGCGCATGCGCTGTTTGCCGATGCGCGCTCGGAATTCGTCGGCATCCTGCGCTTGTGGGAGGCGTACCGGCAGGTGCACGAAGAGCTCACCCAGTCCAAATTGCGCGATTGGTGCAATCGACATTTTCTGGGCTTTTTGCGCATGCGCGAGTGGCGCGAACTGCATCGGCAGTTACGCTTGTTGTGCGAAGAACTCGGTTGGAGCGAAGAGCCGGCCGGGGTGATGATGGCGCCGCTGCTGGCCGGTGCCAGCGCACCGCCGCGCGAGGACGGCCACAACGCCAACCGGCCCACGCGCGGGCAGCTGCATCGCGCCGCGCGTCTGGCGCGCGAAGGCAAGCCGGAGCCAAGTGCGCCACCTGCACGCACCACCTCTGCAGCTGCGAACAAGCAGGCCGAAGCCGCCGAGGTGTCGGCGCGCACCAGCGAGCGCGAACGCGCTGCGGCGTATCAGGCACTGCACCGCGCGCTGTTGGCCGGCCTGCCGACGCAGATCGGCCATCGCACCGAAAAAGGTGATTTCCTCGCCGCGCGGCAACGCCGGTTCGTGCCGTTCCCCGGCTCGGCGTTGGCGCGCAAACCGCCGCCGTGGATTCTGGCCGCCACGCTGCTGGACACGCAGAAAGTCTGGGGCATGACCAATGCCGCGATCGAGCCGGATTGGGCGATCGCCGAGCTGCCGCATCTGCTGGCGCGCAAGCATTTCGACCCGCATTGGTCGCGTGCGCAGGGGCAGGTGGTCGCCTCCGAGCAGATCAGCCTGTTCGGGCTGGTGCTGGCGCCGAAAAAGCCGGTGTATTTCGGCAAGATCGACCCGGCCGCGGCGCACGATCTGTTCGTGCGTCAGGGTCTGGTGACGGGCGAAATCAATACGCGCGCGGCGTTCGTGGCCGACAACCTCAAGGTGCTGGAGCAGGCGCGCGAAGAAGAAGCCAAGCTGCGTCGCGCCGGCATCGTGGCCGACGAAGAGTGGCAGGCGCGTTGGTATCTGGATCGCATTCCGTCCGAACTGCATTCGGCCAGCGGCCTGGATGCATGGTGGAAGACCTTGCCGCCGGACAAACGCCGCAGCCTGCATTGGTCGTTGAACGATCTGCTGCCGGGCGAAGGCAGCGAGGCCGATCGCTTCCCGAAGTATTTCCCCCTTGGCGATGCGCGGCTGCCGTTGCATTACCGCTTCGAGCCGGGGGCCATCGATGACGGCGTCACCCTGGATGTGCCGTTGCATCTGCTCAATGCGCTGGATCCAACGCGGCTGTCGTGGCTGGCACCTGGCTTTGTTGCCGACAAGGCATCGGCCTTGATTCGTAGCCTGCCCAAGGCGCAGCGCCGTAACTATGTGCCGGCGCCGGATTTCGGGCGCGCGTTCTACGAGGCCTACAGCATTGCGTCGGCCGACGATATCCGTGGCGAGCTGGCGCGCTTTCTGAGCAAGGCCACCGGCACGCAGGTGGCGGCTCTGGATTTCGACGAAGAGGCGCTGGACACGCATCTGCTGATGAACCTGCGCCTGCGCGATGACGACGGCAAGGTGCTGGCCGAGTCGCGCGATCTGGACGGGTTGCGCGCTCGCTTCGGCGAGCGTGCGGGCCAGGCGTTTGCCGCGCGTGCGGGCCGCGCCCTGGCTGCCGAGGGCTTACGCGATTTCCCGGCCACCCCGATCCCCGAACAGGTGTCGGGCGAGGCCGGTGTGCCGGCGTATCCGGCGTTGGTGGATCAGGGCGAAGACGCAGCGCTGCGCATCTTTGCCGACCGCAACGAAGCGGCGCAGGCGCATCCGCGCGGCGTGCGCCGGCTGCTGGAAATCGCGCTTGCCGACAAGATCAAGCAGGCGCGCAAGCAATTGCCGGTGTCGCCCAAAACCGGTTTGTTGTACGCGGCGATTGAGTCGCAGGAGCGGCTGCGCGGCGATCTGGTCGATGCCGCGCTCAATGCGGTGCTGGCAGAAGGGCTGGGCGCGATCCGCGATGCGGGCGCATTCGCGCAACGCCGCGACGATGCGACCAAGCGCCTGTTCGGCGAGGCGATGGAGCGGTTGACACTGGCCGAAAGCATCCTCGGCGCCGTGGCCGAACTCAAGCCCTTGCTGGAAGCGCCGTTGATGGGCTGGGCGCGGGGCAATCTGGACGATATGGAGCAGCAGTTGCGCGCGTTGGTGCATGCCGGCTTCCTGCGCGAGACCCCGGCCGAGGCGCTGGCCAACTACCCGCGTTATCTCAAGGCGATGATCCTGCGCACCGAGCGCGCCAAACGCGATCCGGCTCGCGACCAGACCCGCATGCTCGAACTCAAACCGTTCGTGGATGCGCTGGACGATGCGGCCGCACGTGGTTTGCAGCAACGTGAGCAATGGCAGTCGCTGCGCTGGGATCTGGAAGAGTTGCGCGTCTCGGTGTTCGCGCAGGAGCTGGGCGCCAAGTCGGGCGTGTCTGCGAAGAAGTTGTCGCAGCGGGTGGCTGCGTTGCGCGCTTGAATGGTGCCGGATGCGCCAGGGTCGAGGTGATCACCAGACGCGGTGATCCATGCGGATCGACATCCACTGGCCGCTCCGACAGATCGCATCGGAGCGGCCAGCGCATGCAGCCACATGACGCCTCTAAAACCTGCTGAGCGCTTGTCAGACAGGTGCGGGCGGCATACCTGGAGCCCGCCGCGTGGGTGGGCTCCATGCCGCCCGGGCGCAGCTTGCTGACGCTGCGCCCGGGCTTTGGTCATGCCGTCAGAACTTCACATGCAGGCTCGCCATATAGCGGCGCCCGCTCTTGTAGCGGCCAGCCAGATGTTCCTTGTCGCCGAGATACTGCAGGTACTCCTCGTCCAACAGGTTCTGCGCGTCCACTTGCAGTGACCAGTTCGGGCTGAACGCATAGCCGACACTCGCGCCGAGTTCGGCGTAATCATCCACGCTCGCCGGTGCCGCACCGGCCACGTAGCCGCCGGCCAGGTAGCTATCGCGCCAGTTGTAGGTCAGCCGTGCATTGAGCGGGCCTTTTTCGTAGTACGGACTGAAGGCAACGCTGTTGCGCGACTGGTAAGGCAGCGCATCGCCGGTGTTGTTTTCGCCATTGGCGTAGGTGTAATTGGCGGTCAGGCCAAAGCCGCTGTCGCCAAACGGTTGCTGGAACGCGATATTGAATCCCTTGACCTTGCCGTCGCCGGCATTGCGCGGTCGCTGGATGCTGTAATCGCAGTAGCCATCTGCGCTGCAGCCATTGCTGCCGACCAACTGCGCCCAGCTCTGCGGTGCGGTGTCGCGCAGCGCGTTGTATTGGCGCTCCACGCTGGCGCTGGTGTCGATGTAGTTGTCGATGTTCTTGTAGAACACCGACCACGCCACCACCGACTGCTGCGCAAAGTAATACTCGGCCGATAGATTGAAGTTCCACGATTCGTACGGCGACAGCTCCGCATTGCCGCCGCTGCCGGTCAGCGTGGTGTCGTTGAGGAAGGTGTTGTTGACCATCTGGTTGTACGGTGCCCAGGCGATCACCTTGGCCGCAGCGAAGCGAAACACCCAGTCGTCTGCAGCCTCGTAGGCCAGCGTGAGCGAAGGCAGCAGGAAGTCTTCCTTGCGCGTGCGGGTCTGCCACAGGCTGTCGGCATTCAGCAGTGAAGGCGTACCGCTGTAGACAAAGCCGCTGCCTTCGGTCTTGGAATCCACATAGCGCAGCCCGAGGTTGCCGCGCAGACCGCCGCCGGAGAAATTCAGCTGCGCGTACGCCGCGTTATTGGTCTGCTGCAGCGCCCAGGTGTTGTTGAGATAACTGGACGGGTCCGGCGCGCCGTAGTCGACCGGGCTGTTGCGGATCCAGTTCAGCACATTGTTGCGACCTGCCTGCACATGCTGGCCATGATCGGGATAGAAGTCCTGCAGATCGGTCAGCCCGATCGTGCCCACATCGGCCAGCGTGCCCGGCGTGACGCCGCCATAGACATTGAGCTCGAAGCGCTCCTCGTGTTTGCCGTGGCGCACGCCCAGCAGCAACTGATTGAGCACGCTGTCGAACTGCACAGCGAGATCCAATTGACCATAGGTGTCCTTGCTTTCGGTCGAGAAGATGCCGTTATTGCCGAACCAGCCACCTGCCGAGCCCCAATTGGCCGGGTCGCGCGCGCGCGCCGGATCGTCGAAGCGAATGCCACGCCGCGTATCCCAACTGAAGCCGCCGTTGTAGAACGGCTCGATGAAGTATTGCGAGAGGTCCTTGTTCTTCGACTTGCTCTGGCCGAGCTGCCCGTTCAAACCCCAAGCATCGCCGCGAAATGCGCCGCGTAGATCCAGGCCTTTGGTAGTCACTTCCGATTCGCGCACGTTGTTGTCGTAGATCACCGTGCCGCCGAGCGGGTCGGCATTGGCGCCGGAATGCCCGCTAGTCACCACCCCGTTGCGCAGCCCGCCGAGCTGGTCCACTGCCGCCACCGTGCCGGGATTCCAGGTCAGAAAGCTGTACATCGACTGGTTGTAGTTGTCGAAGTTCTCGTTGATGTACAGGCCGCTGAGGTTGAACTCCAGCGCCTCGCTGGGCTTGAGTTGCAGGTTGACCACCGCGCTGTCGCGTTCGCGATCCTGCTGAAACCAGGCCGCATTGATCGAATTGGGCACGTCCGCGTCTGCAGGGACGTCGCCTGCCGCATTGGCGAAGCTGCTGGCCGGCGCGTAGCCGAACACTTCCATGCCGCGGCGGTCGACGCGTTCTTCGTAATGCTGCGCCGACACCGCGATGCCGAAGGTGTCGGCGGCGTTTTTCCAGCTGTAGAGCAGTGCCGCATTCGGTTTGCCCTGGCTGGCTTGCGCGCTGTAGCTGTAGCCGATGGAGGCAGCGACCTCGTTGACCTCCAGATCGAGCGGTTGCCGTGTGTGCATCAACACGGTGCCGCCCAGGCTGCCTTCGGTCAGACGCGCTTCTGAGGATTTGAGAATTTCCACACGCCCCAGGATCTGCGGTGCCAGCAAGGTGTAATCGAAACCGCGGCTGGGTTGCTCGCCATACAACCAGATCGCCTGCGCCACCGGATGCCCGTCCAGGAACGACAGATTGAGGCTGGGGTCGGTGCCGTCGATGCTCACCCGTTCGCCCTGGCCAAAGCGGCGGTCCAGGGTCACGCCGGGAATCTGCGACAGCGCTTCGGCCACATTGGTGCTGGGAAACTTGCCGATGTCTTCGGCGGTGATCGCCTCGGAAATACCGGTGTTATTGCGTTTGGTGTCGAGCGATTTTTCCAGGCTTGCGCGGATGCCGACGACTTGCACGGCGTCCAGGTCGGTGGCTTGCGGGTCACCGTTGTCCTGGGCTTGCGCCGCGAATGCCAGCGACAATGCGATCGCGCTGGACAGCAGGGTGGTGCTGTATTTCATGATGTCTCTCCTCATCACGCACAGGGATGGACGGCGAGCGACAGCTCGCCGGATGCGGGTCTTGATGTCGCGCGTTTTGCGGGGAGCACAAACGCGTGGTGGATTGCTTACGACACGTGGACGTGTTGTTGCAGATACCAGTTGGCCGCGCCGAGCACGCCCAGCTGCCCGTGCTCGACCAGCTTGACCGGGATGCGCTCGAGCAGCGCACGCATGTTTCCCTTGGCTAAAAAACGTTCGCGAAAAGTGCTGTTGGCCAGAAACTGCCCGATCGTCGGCAAGATCCCGCCGGCCAGATAGATGCCGCCGGCAGCGCCGTAGGCCAGCGCCATATCGCCAACCGCGCTGCCCAGCAATGCGCAGAAGCTGTGCAGGCAGTCGCGCGCCACCGCATCGTCTTCGTGCAGCGCTGCATGCGTGATCGCAGCAGGCAGGCGATGGCGTGGCGGCACCGCGTGCAGTTCGCACACGGCGTTGTAGAGATTGAGCAGGCCGGGGCCGGACAACACATGCTCAAGGGGCAGATAGGGCTGGCCGCGCAGCAGAATCCGCAGCAGTTGCAGCTCCCTGTCGTCGGTGCTGGCCAACGCGACCTGGCCGGCCTCGGTGGCGAGCACGATCGGGCGAGGCTTGGCATCGATCCACACTGCAGCGCCAAGCCCGGTACCGGGACCGACCACCAGGATCGGACCGGCGGCGCGCGTGTGCCGTGGCGTCGGCCCGCTGAGCTGCAGCACGGCGCGTTGTTGCATCTGTGGCGCGGCGTAGGCGACCGCTTCGAAATCGTTGACCAGATGCACGCTGCGCACTGCAAGCGCGTGACGCATCTGTCTGGGCGAAATCGTCCACGGCAGGTTGTTGCTGATGAAGCTGCCATCGTCCAGTGCGACACCGGCACTGGCGATCACCACCGCATCGACACCGCGCACCTGCTGCAGAAAGTCGCCGAGGATCGCCTCCAGACTGGCGTGCTCGCTGCCGCGATAAGTGCGGTAGTGCGACAGCTCGATCGCTGCGTTGCCCGCATACGCCACGTGGCCGACACGCACATGCGTGCCACCGACATCGGCAGCGATGAAGCCGGTGGCAGCGGGGCAAGCGGGCAAGACAGCAGTGTGAGCAGAACGCGAGGTCGCAGCCACATTCAATCCTCAAGGGTTCGCCGAGCGTCCGATGCCGTCAGCGAGTACGGGCCTGTGTAGGAGTTGATGACAACGATGTCAATGGATCAGTCGGGTTGGATCGATCTTGTTGACGCACTCAAGCGCTAAACAGGCGGTTTTGGAGGTGTCTGTGCGGACTTCAATGCGCAAACAGGACAGGCGCTCCCAGCGTGGGTAGCGCCTGTTGTCGGTGGACTCTGTTTGTACCCGCAAGCCTGTTTGGACAAGACGGCGTTGTCGTCAGTCAGCCGCGCTTACTTGACCCGACGCACCTTGGCAGGCGTGTTGTAGCCCTCGATCTGCAGATACCACACGCCGACCAGGCCGGGCTTGATCTTGACCTTGGGCGCCTCCTTGCGAACGCCGGCCAAGCTGGCGGCGTCGGTCTGCTCCCAGTCCTGACCATTGGCCAGCGTGTACACGCGACCCTTGGAGAAGCCCTTGAACTCGCCAACGATCGTGCTTTCGATCGGCTCCTTGCTGCCGAAATCGAAAAAGCCGCGGTTCTTGACGATCACTTCCTGGCGGCCGGCTTCCTTGGCTTGTTCGACCACCACGGCCGCTTCCTTGGCGACCTTGCCTTGCAGCCAGTCGTTGAGCGCGGCCAACTCGCTGGCATTGAGCTTGTCCAGGCCGGCTGCCTGGAACTGCTCGGCGCTCATCTGCGACTGCAGATCGCCCTGCACGGCGCGCTGCGCCAGGGCCGGGAGAACGGTCAACGCGAAGGTCAGGCCGACCAGCAGGGGAATGCGGCGCGCGAGGGACATGGAGGCGATCCGGAAGACGAAGAGGCCGCTAGTGTAGACGCTGGCGCGCATCGTGCAGCTTGGCCCACGGCGCGCGCTGCGTGGTGCTCGCCCACAAGCCAAAGGCCCTTTCGCGCCGCATGGAGAGGTGGCAGGCAGATGCGCAGAAAGGCTCAAGCTGCTGCTGCTGTGAATTACTCCTCGTCTACCGTTGCTACGGTCGCGCGCGCAGCACGTTTGGGACGGCGGTAGACAAACTCCGGTGCGGGCGCAGCGGCCTCGCGTTCGGCGGTGGCGCGTACGTCGGCGTGCACCGGCGAGCGTTCGCACACGGGGTCCAGCGTGGCGGCATCGCCGGCCAGCGCCAGGGCCTGGCAGCGGCAGCCGCCCCAGTCGATCTCGCGCTTGGGGCAGCCCTGGCACACCTCGGGCATCCACGCGGTGCCGCGGAAGCGCACGAACGCCTCGCCGTTGTTCCAGATATCGGCTAGCGAGCGGTCGCGCAGATTGTCGAAGCGCATGCCCTCGATGGTTTCGGCCGCGTGGCAGGGCAGTACATCGCCACGCGGGGAAATATTGACGAAGCGCTGACCCCAGCCGCCCATGCAGGGTTTGGGCTGGCGCGCGTAATAGTCGGGCGTGACGAAGTCGATCGCCAGACGGTCGCCGAGTTCGCGGCGCGCGGTTTCCACTGCCGTAATCGTGGCCATCAGTTGCTCGCGGCTGGGCATCAGCGCGGCGCGATTGCGCAGGCCCCAACCGTAATACTGGGTGTGCGCCACTTCGATGCGCTCTGCCTGCCATTCCAGCGCCAGCGCAATCATGCCGGGCACGCGCTCGGCGTTATGGCGATGCAGTACCGCGTTGAGCGTCAGCGGGAGGCCTCGTGCACGCACGGCGGCAGCGAACTCGCGCTTTTTCGACAGACTGTTGCGATAGCCGGCGATGCGATCGGCACCGGCCGGGTCGACGTCCTGCACGCTCAGTTGCACGTGTTCCAGTCCGGCCGCCTTCAATTGGTCCAGCATCGGCTCGCCGCCGGCCACGCCGGAAGTGATCAGATTGCTGTACAGCCCGAGCGCGCGCGCATGCGCCACCAGCTCGGGCAGGTCCTTGCGCAGCATCGGTTCGCCACCGGAAAAATGCGCCTGCAGCACGCCCATGCCGGCGGCCTGCTGCAGCAACGAGCGCCAGCCGGCGGTGTCCATTTCCTCGCGCAGCGCTGCCAGCGCGATCGGGTTGGAGCAATACGGGCACGCCAACGGGCAGCGATGGGTCAGCTCCAACAACACGGACAGTGGCGGCGGGGCGATGTTCATAGCCGCAGCAAACGCTTCTGATGCAGGGTGTTGGTGAGTTCGATCACATCGACCTCGATGTCTGCCGCGTCGGCATCGAATTCGGCAGCCAGTTCCTGCGCGATCTGCGCCAGCGAACGCACGCCGTCGTAGCGCTGCGCCACCACCAGCGCGATCTCGTCCAGCTCGACCACGCGTTCTGGCGCCAGCAGCACCCATTGATCGCGTGCGCGGTCATGTTGCAAGCGTACGCCGACGCGCAGGGCTGGCTGGCTATCGCGGGTGATGCTCACGCAGCGGCCCGGCTGGCGTCGCGGTCGGGCACGAACGCATCCGGCCACACGATGCCCGGCGTAACGTAGGCCCCGTGCAGCGCATCCAGCTGCGCCCACAACACCGAGCATTTGAAGTGCAGCGCGGCCTTGACCAGCTCCTGCTTCTCGACGGTAGTGGCGTGCTGCTTGACGTAGTCGAGTGCGAAATCCGAATCGCGCGGCGCTTCGGTCAGGCGATGCTCGAAGTAGGCCAGCGCCTCGGGAGAGACGAAGTCGTAATGCTTGAGCATGCCGGCCACGCGCCGGCCGATGATGTTGGGGGCGAACAGCTCGGTGAGCGAGGAGGCGATCGCTTCGAGCAGGCTTTTTTCGCGCACGAACTGCAGGTAGGCCTGCACGGCGAAACGCGTGCCGGGGAGCAGTGCGCGCCCGGACTCAACCAGTGTGCGATCCAGGCCCAGCGCGTCGGTCAGGTGCAGCCAGCGCGCGATACCTCCATCGCTGGGGCTGTTGCCATCGTGATCGAGAATGCGTTGACGCCAGATCCGCCGCAGCGCCGGGTCTTCCATGCGCGCCAGAATCGCGGCGTCTTTCAATGGAATGCAGCGCTGGTACTCGAAGCGATTCAGCGCCCAGGCCTGGACCTGGCCGCGATCAAGCTTGCCGTCGTGCAGCAGCGCGTGGAACGGGTGCTGGTCGTGGTACAGACGTGCGCCGATGGCGCGCAGGTCCGCTTCCAGTTGGTCGGGGGTGAGCAGGGCGGTCACAGGGTGATCTCCAGGCCGTCGTGCGCGACCTCCCAGCCGCTGGCACGCGCGCTGGCGTACTCCGGCGAGTGGGTGTCGAGCACGGGATTGGTGGTGTTGAGATGGATGAAGATCTTGCGCGCCACATCCAGCGGGGCGAAGGCGGCGATGGTGCCGTCGGGGCCATCGATGCTCATGTGGCCCATGCGCTGGCCGGTCTTCTGGCTGATGCCCAGTTGCACCATCTCGTCGTCGCGCCACAGCGTGCCGTCGAAGAACACCAGTTCGGCGCCTTGCAGGCGCGCACGCAACGCATCGGTCATTGCCGCGCAGCCGGGGATGTAGTGCACGCGGTGCTGGCCATCGTCGATGGTGAGCCCGAGGGTTTCTTCGTTGGAGCCGGCCAGATCGCCGCCGCTGCGCGATTCCATGAACAATGGCACCTTGCCGGGCACCGAGAATGGTGTGAGTTGCAGGCCCAGCAGCGACACCGGTGTGTCCAGCGCAAACGGCTGGCGCTCCACGTAGGCGGGATTGACCGCGTCGAAGATTGGGTTTTGCGACAGCAGATCGAGCACACGACCGCTGGCATGCAGGGAGAACGCCTGGCTCTCTCGCATCGACAGCAGCCCGGCGATATGGTCGATCTCGCCGCTGGTCAGCAGCACTGCTTCGATCGGCGAGTGCCGCAAATCGCGCTGCGGCCAAAGCGCAGGCGTTGCGAGAATTTGTTGACGGAAATCGGGTGAGGCGTTGATCAGAACCCAGCGCTCGCCATCGGCACTGACCGCGATGCTGGCCTGGGTACGACGTTGGGCACCGCCTGCTTGTTGCCACGCCCGTTGACTCGCGGGTGTGTGGCAATTCCACTGCGGGTGCCCACCGCCGGCCGCCGATCCCAGAACGATGATGCGCATGGAGAACTGTTACCTATCTGCCGGCGCGTGCCGGTCATGCATCGGGAGGAAGGGCGGCAGGTGAGCTCAGAATTCGCCGGAGACGTAGCAGTTGATCTCGGCGCCACAATTGACTTCACGAACGACAGGCTTCTTCCAGGTCTTCATCGGCTACCTCGCAGTTGGTTGGAATGACGTTGCCGCAGCATTGGGCAGCGACGACGCCAAGGGAGCATAGGCAGCCGGTTTGGCTGAATTGTAAAGGGCATGTAAAAAGCCGCCGCCGAAGCCGATTTCATGGGCGCAACCGCATCGGATTCCACACAGAGCGGTTGCGAATCAAGGCGTTGGCGGGTGAACCGGGCATAAGCGCGAAGGCATCGGATTTCCGCGGATGCGCTGCGATTGCGCGTTGTGGAGAAGGTGACGCGCACGTTACCGTAGCTGTCAGACCATTGTTGTTGCCCACGCCCGTGTCCACCGCTGTGACCAGTTCCTCATTCGACCGCCTGCATGCCGTGCTGCAGCGTCCTGCTGTCGCGTCGATCGCGCCCGCGTTGCGCGACGCATTGGCGCAGGCCTGGCAGAACGTGCCGCCAGCGCAAGCCGAGGCCGTGCCGTGGGCGCTGCTTGCCGACACGCTGGATGCGCTGGCGCTGCTGGCGGCCGATGAGGCCACCTTGATTGCTGCATTGCTGTTCGATCTGCCCGCATTGCGTGGCGTGGTCGCGAGCCTGCCATGGCAACCGGCCGAACGGCGTGTGGTGGTCGAAGGTTTGCTAGATGGGCTGGATGCGGCCGACCAGGTCTGGGCGCTGCATGCCGGGCGCGAAGCCGGGCGCAACAGCGAAGGCTTGCGGCGGCTGCTGCTGTCCATCATCCACGACCTGCGGGTGGTGCCGATCCTGCTGGCGCGGCAGCTGGCGCGCATGCGCGTGGCCGACCGCCTGAGCGAAGAACAACGCCGCGCGCTTGCCCAGCTCACTCGCGACATCCACGCCCCGCTGGCCAACCGGCTGGGCATCTGGCAGGTGAAGTGGGAGCTGGAAGACCTGGCGTTCCGGCATCTGGAGCCGGACACCTACCGCCGCATCGCCCGCGAGGTGGACGAAACCCGCGTCGCGCGCGAGCGCTATCTCGAAACGGTCAAGCGCACCTTGTCGACGACGCTGGCCCAGCAGGGCCTGCGTGCGGAAGTGAGCGGGCGGCCCAAACACATCTACAGCATCTGGCGGAAGATGCAGAAAAAGCGTCTGTCGTTTGACCAGCTATACGACATCCGCGCGGTGCGGGTGATGGTCGACGACGTGGCCGCCTGTTACGCCGCCCTGGGTGCGGTGCACTCGCTGTGGGCACCGGTGCCGAGCGAGTTCGACGACTACATCGCCCGGCCCAAGGCCAACGACTACCGCTCGCTGCACACGGCAGTGCTCGGCCCGGAAGGGCGCACGATCGAAATCCAGATCCGTACCCACGAGATGCACGCGCAGGCCGAACTCGGGGTTGCGGCGCACTGGAAGTACAAGGAAGGCGGCAAGGGCGCCGAGAAGGCGTTCGACCGCAAGATCCTGTGGATGCGCCAACTGCTGGAGCAGGTGCAGGAGGGCGATCACGGCGAACTGGCCGGCGCGCTGGATGCCGAGCTGATCGAGGACCGCGTGTATGCGCTGACGCCCAAGGGCGAGGTCATCGATCTGCCGCAAGGCGCCACGCCGCTGGATTTTGCGTATCACGTGCACACCATGGTGGGGCATCGCTGCCGCGGCGCGCGCGTCAACGACCGCATCGTGCCGCTGACCTACCGGCTGCGCAGCGGCGACCGCGTGGAGATCATGACCGCCAAGGAAGCCGATCCGCGCCGCGACTGGTTGCTGGCGTCCAACGGATTTCTGGCCAGCGGGCGCTCGCGCGACAAGGTGCGCGCGTGGTTCCACAAGCTCGACCGTGCGCGCAACGTGCACGCGGGCAAGGAGTTGCTGGATCGCGAGCTCAAGCGCCTGGGCCTGCAGCACTCCGATCTGAGTGTGGCGACGCGTAAATTCCACGCCGAAAACATCGACGATCTGTATATCCAGGTGGCGCTGGGCGATACCGGGCCCAACCAGGTCAGCCGTGCGCTGCTGGAAGCCGAGCGCGCGGCCTCGCAACCGACGGTGCCGGCGCCGCCACGGCCCACCGCGCGGCGCGAGGGCCTGGGCAAATCCAAGTTCACCGTGCAGGGCGTGGGCAATCTGCTGGTGCAGCTGGCGCGCTGCTGCCAGCCGGTGGCGGGCGAGCCGATCGCCGGCTATCTGACCCGTGGCCGCGGCATCACCGTGCATCGCACCGATTGTGCGGCGCTGTCGCGTCTGGCTGCCGCGCATCCGCAGCGCGTGCTGCCGGTGGAGTGGGGCCAGGCCGGCAGCGGCTACGAGGTGGATGTGCAGGTGCGCGCGGTCGACCGCCGCTGGCTGCTCAAGGACATCACCAACCTGATCGCGCAGGAAGACGCGCATGTGCTGGAGATCAACAGCGACAACGTGCGCGACACCGGCCGCGCGCAACTGCGTTTGCGTTTGAAGGTCAGCGATTACGAACAGCTGTCCGGCTTGCTTGGCAAGTTGGATGCCTTACCCGGGGTGAGCGAGGTGCGGCGACTCGGCTGAGCGCGCCGCACACCTCGCCAGCGCCAATCGATTTGAAACAGGTGGCACACAGCGAGCAAGCAAGGCGTGCTGGCCTGACGAATCCCGAATCCCGAATCCCGAATCCCGAAGCGCACATCGTCTTCGCAGCGGCCGGCTACCATAGCGGGGTGAACGCGTCCCCGTCAGGTCGCGCCAAGGATGGACGCCACCGCATGCTCCCGCTTCCGCGCTGGGCCAGATCGCCCCGCCTCTGGGCGCCGTTGCGCAGCCGTGCGCTATGGCGCGTGGCATTGGGGCTGTGCGCATGCCTGCTGTTGACCACGATCGTATTGCGCAAGCCGCTGGCCGATTGGCTGTGGCCGGATACGCGTATCCAGCAGCTGCTGCAACGGGGCGAGGCGGCCTTGTCGCGCGGCCAACTCAGTGCCGCCGATGGCAGCGGCGCGCGCGAACTGTTTGCTGCCGCGCTCGCCTTGGATGGCGACCGCAGCGAAGCCCGTGCCGGACTGGCGCGCACCGGTGCCGCCGCAGTGGTGCAGGCGCGTGCGGCAATCGCGGCCGGGGACGCCGCCGGAGCGCAACGCACACTGGCGCTGGCGACTGCGCTGGAAGTGCCACAAGCGCAGATCGCGCCAGTCACGCTGCGCTTGCGCGCGCTGCAGGCACGTCGCGCCGGGTTGGATGCCTTGTTCGCGCAGGCCGTGGCCGCGCAGCAACAAGGACGCCTGGATGGCACACCGGACAGTGCATTGCCGTTGTACCAGCGCATCCTGACCCTGGCGCCGGACCGCACCGATGCCCTGGAAGGGCGCGAAGACGCCTTGACCGATCTGCTGGCGCAGGCCCGCCATGCACTGTCGCGCGATGCGCTCGGCGATGCTGGGATGTTGCTGGCCGCTGCCAAGCGCTACGACGCCGGGCATGCCGATGTACCGATGACCGAAGGCCATTACCACCGCGTGCTGGAGCAGCGCCGTCAACGTGCAGAAGACTTGTTGCGGCGTGGTCGCCTGGCGCCGGCCGCACGCGATTTCAACGCCGTGCTGGCGGCCGAGCCAGACGACGCCGCAGCGCGTCGCGGGCTCGATCAGGTCGCGAGCGAATATGCCGCGCAGGCCAGCCGGCAGGCGGCGGATTTCCACTTCGACGCTGCACTGCAATCGCTGCAGGAGGCGCGCGCCCTGGTGCCGGGCGCTGCATCGATCGTGCAGGCAGAACAGGCGATTGCGCGCGCGCGCGATGCACAGCGCAGTCCCGAAACCGGTTTGTCGCGTGGTGCACGCGAGCGCCGTCTGCGCGCGCTGCTGCAACGGGTGACAGATGCCGAAGCGCAGCAGCAATGGATGACCCCGCCCGGCGCCAGTGCCTACGACGCGGTGCGAGCAGCGCAGGCGCTGGCACCGCGCGATCCGCGCGTATTGCAGGCCGCCGCACGCGTGGCGCCGGCGAGCCAGCGCTGTTTCGAGGACGAGTTGCGCAATAACCGTCTGCGTGCCGCGCGCGGTTGCTTGGATGCGTGGCAGGCATTGACGCCGAATGGCGAGGCGCTGATTGGCGCGCGCCGACGTCTGGCCCAGCGCTGGATTGCGGTGGGCAGCGAGCGGTTGGGGCAGGAGGATGCGGCGTTCGCGCGGCGCGCGCAGGATGAGGCACGTCAGCTGGATCCGGGGCTGCCGGAATTGGTCGAGTTCACGCGACGGGTCAAGGCGGTAGCGGAGCAGCGTTGAGGTGGAGGCCGCTTTTGACGGCGCTTCTTTGAGCGCGATGCCTGAGCGGCGCGCGGGGAATGGCGGCTCTGGCCACCAACTCCCGCTACGTGCCCGGCCCACGCTGGCAGCGCTGGTGTACCAAGGCACGCACGCCAGTGGCAGGCAACTCAAGCCTCGATAAATAACGCGCGTACCGTGCTACGCGCGGCATCCAGCGAAAAATGCCGCGCCACGTTGCGCAAGCCGTTGTCGGCCAGGCGCTGCCACAGCGCTGCATCCTGATACAGGCGCACGATCGCAACGGCGAAGGCGTCGGCGTTATCCGCTACGCATACATCTTCGCCATCGCGCAGATGCATGCCTTCCACTGCGCAGGTGGTGCCGACCACTGGCTGCCCATGCGCCATGCTCAGATTGATCTTGCCCTTGACGCCGGCGCCGAAGCGCAACGGCGCCACCGCGATGCGCGCAGTGTCCATGTACGGCACCAGATCGGGCACATGTCCGTGCAATTGCACGCCCGGGCACTCGTCGGCCAAGAGCTTCAGTGCCTCCTGCATATCAGCACCGATGCAGTGGAAGATTACCTCCGGCAACTGCGCACGCACTTGCGGGAAGATCGCGCTGATGAACCACTGCACCGCATCCACATTGGGCGGATGCCGGAAGCCACCCACGAACACCAGGTCGCGACGTTGCGCGAAGGGATGACCGCTACCGGCCACTTCATGCAGATTTGAGAGCAGGGCGGTGCGGATCTGCGGTGCGTCCGCCTGCAGCTGCGCCTGTTCGGCCGCCGAGACCAGCAGCGTGACGTCGGTGGCGGCCATGATCTCCAGTTCGCGCAGGCGGGTGCGTTCTGCCGCGCGCAACAGGTTGGCATCGCCGGCCAGCTCGGCGCCGCGGCGTTCGCGCAGGTAATGCAGATCGACGGTGTCGAACAGGGTGCGCGCCTGGGGGGCGTATTGTTTGAGCAACGGTAGGCAGGCATGCGCAACGTGATGGCGTACCAGCAGCACCACCGCAAAGCGCGCGCCATGTGTGCGTAGCCAGCTGCCGATGCCCTCCAGAAACGGCGCATACCAGACTTCCACCCCCAGTTGCTGCAGTGCCTGCGTATGTCGCCCGGCGTGTTCGCGGCGGGTGGGCACGAACACCACATGCGCGCCTTCTTCGCACAGCAGGCGGATCAGATTGAACTGCCGCAATGAGCCGGAATCGCGGTCCGGCTGCGGCACGCTCTCGTCCAGGATCAGTACCTGGCGTTGGCCGCGATGCAGCAGCGCAGGCGCAGGCACCGTGCCGACCGGCAACTGCATGGCCAGCGCCTGCTGCCATTTTTCGGCGAACACGGCTTGATTGCGGACCTGATACGCCTTCACTCCGGTGCGTGTGTCGGTGCCGTTGCTGGTGCCTTCGTCATGCACCACCACACTGGCCGGCTGCACCAGCACCCGATACCCGGCCGCACGCACCGCAAACGCCAGATCGGTGTCTTCGTAGTACGCAGGCATGTAACGGCGATCCAGCCCACCCAGCGTCTGCAGCAATGCGTGTGGCAGCGCGATCGCCGCGCCCGAGCAATAGTCCATCGCACGCACATACGCGTAGCGCGGATCGTCGGCCGATTCGAAGCGGCCGTAGCTCCAGGCGCTGCCATCGGCGAACACCACGCCGCCGGATTCCTGCAGGCGTCCGTCCGGATACACCAGTTGCGCGCCGACCAGGCCGGCGGTGGGATGCTGCGCGAACGTGTCGATCAGCCGATCCAGCCAGCCGGGTTGCGGAATGGTGTCGTTGTTGAGCAGCACCACGTAGTCGCCACGCGCCAGCGCGATGCCGTCGTTGCACGCCGCAATGAAGCCGCCATTGCTGGTGCGGCGGTGGTAGTGCAGGCCCTGCACCTGCAGCAGCTGCGTTTCGGTGGCATCGCTGCTGCCGTCGTCCACCACCACAATCTCCACATCCAGTTGCGGTGGATGTGCGGCCAACGCGCGCAAACAGCCAAGCGTGTGTGCGATGTGGTTGTAGACCGGAATCACCAGCGTCACGCGCGGCGTGGCGCTATGTGGCACCGCAAACGCGGCAAACGGTGCGGGGTCCGGCAACCACAGCGGCGTGCCGAGCGCGACCGGCGGCGCCTGCGTGTGCACGCGAATGCGCTGCCAGGTGGCGCGCCAGCCGCGTGTGCGCATGCTTGCCACGCTGCGGTGGATCAGCCCAAGCACGCGATTGAACAGATAGCGTGCATCGGCCAGGGACATCGACATCGCGTTGAAACTCCAGCTTAAGTCAAAGGGTCCGGCTGACCACAACCACCACAGCGCTGCGCTAGACTCGCCGGACTCTACATTCTCGCATCCCTGTGCCCCGACGCCACGACGACCACGACGCTCCCGACGATTTCGAGGACGACACCAACGAGCAAGGCTCCCGCTGGCAACGCAGGCTGATTGTCTGGGCCTTTGCGGCATTCGCGCTGGCGCTTGGTTTTCTGATTCCCTACACGGTGTATCTGAACAAGCAGGTCACCCAGCGTTTCGGTGAGCTGCGTTGGCAGATCCCGACCCGCGTGTATGGGCGGCCATTGGTGCTGGTGCCCGGCGATGCGCTGGATGCGGCCACCTTGAAGACCGAGCTGGATGCGGCCTCGTACCGTGACGATGGTCAGGCCAAACTGGCCGGTACCTATCAGCAGGACGGCAGTCGCTTCACCATCGCCAGCCGCGGCTATATCGATGTGGACGGGCGCGTGCCCGCGAAGCGCGTGGAAGTCAGCCTCTCCGGTGGGCGTGTGGCCAGCCTGCGCGATGCCGGCGACCGCAAGGCGCTGAAGAGTGCGCGGCTGGACCCGGCGCGCATCGCCACGCTGTACGGGCAGAAGCAGGAAGAACGCCGTCTGGTGCGCATGGAAGAAGTGCCCGAGCTGCTGGTCACCGGCCTGCAGGCGGTCGAGGACCGCGACTTCAACAGCCACCACGGCATCGATCTCAGCGGCATGGTGCGCGCGGCCTGGATCATGGCGCGCTCCGGCGGCCAGGTGCGACAGGGCGCCAGCACCTTGACCCAGCAGCTGGCACGCAGCGGCCTGCTCGGTATCGGCAAGGAACAGACGGTTACCCGCAAGTTCAACGAAATTCTGTATGCCGTGATCATGGAGGCGCGCTACGACAAGCGCACCATCTTGGAGGCCTATCTCAATCAGGTGTATCTGGGACAGCGCGGCGGGCAGGCGATCCACGGCGTGTCCTCCGGTGCGGAGCTGTGGTTCGGCCGCGAGCTCAACTCGATGACCACCGAGCAGATCGCGCTGCTGATCGGGTTGGTCAAGGGGCCGTCGTATTACGACCCGCGGCGTAACCCGGAACGGGCGCTGGATCGACGCAATTTCGTGCTGGGCAAACTGCACGAGAACAACCTGATCGACGCGGCCGAGTACAAGCGCGCACTGGCCGAGCCGTTGGGTGTGCCCAAGGAACCCGGTCTGGTCGCCGCCAACCGCTTCCCGGCCTACGTGGATCTGGTGCGGCGCCAGCTGGCGCACGATTACCCGGAAGGCGTGCTGCAAGGCGCCGGCATGAGCGTGCTCACCGGCATGTCGCCGTCCGCGCAGGCGTACGCCGAAGGCGCGGTGACCGGCACCATCAAGCGGCTGGACAACAAGAAGCGCCCGCCGCTGCAGGCCGGCCTGGTGCTCACCGACGTGCATAACGGCGATGTGCTGGCGGTGGTCGGCAGCCGCGATGTGGCCAAACCCGGCTTCAATCGCGCCGTCGAAGCACAGCGGCAGGTCGGCTCGTTGCTCAAGCCGTTCGTGTATTTGCTGGCATTGGCCTCGCCGGATCGCTGGGCGTTGTCCAGCTGGGTCGACGATGCGCCGGTGACGGTGCAGCTCAGCCGTGGCAAGACCTGGTCGCCGGGCAATTCCGACAACCGCAGTCACGGCACGGTGCGGCTGATCGATGCGCTGGCGCATTCCTACAACCAGGCCACGGTACGCGTGGGCATGCAGGTCGGCCCGGAGCGCATCGCGCAGCTGATCCAGGTGCTGGCCGGCATCAAGGCAGAGACCAATCCCTCGCTGATTCTGGGTGCCACCGATCAGAGTCCGTACGGCATGGCGCAGCTGTATCAGTTCCTGGCCGCCGGTGGCGAGATCCAGCCGCTGCATGCGGTGCGCGGCGTGCTTGACCCGCAGGGCAAGTTGCTCAAGCGCTACGACAAGACCCCGGCTCCTGCGCAGGAAGGTGATTCGGTGGCTGCCAACCTGATCAGCATCGCCTTGCAGCAAGTGGTGAGCGGCGGTACCGCGCGGCAACTGCTGGGCGATGGCCTGGGCCGGTTGTCGCCGGCCGGCAAGACCGGTACCTCCAACGACGGCCGCGACAGCTGGTATGCCGGCTATACCGGCGACCATCTGGCGGTGATCTGGATGGGCAACGATCAGAACGAGCAGACCGGCCTGTACGGCGCCACCGGCGCGATGCGGGTGTGGTCGAGCATCTTCGCGCGGCTGCCGAGTGCGCCGTTGAAGGTCAGCGGCAAGGGCCTGGATTGGCAGTGGGTGGATGCGGCCGGCACCGGCGTGACCGACCCCGGTTGCCCGGGCGCGCGCCAGTTCCCGTTCGTGGTCGGATTCACGCCGGCCTACGCCCCGTGTGCCGGCAGTGCACCGTCGATCGAAGGCGCGCCCGGCGATCCTGCAACGCCTGCCGAACAATCCGGCGGGGGTGGCTGGCGCCGCTTCTTCGGTCTGGACAAAAAGCCGGAAGAACCCGCGCAAGCGCCTGCCTCGCCCCCGCCCGCGCATTGAATTGGAGTGACCTCATGAACCGACTGCACCGCCTCCTTGCCCTTTTTGGCGTGCTTGCCGCGCTGTCTGCCTGCGTCAGTGCGCCGCCCGCGCCGCCGCCGCCGGCACCTGTGGACCCGACTACCCCGACACAGCGGCTGTTGCTGATCGAACGCGAGGCCGGCGTCGACGACACCGAACTGTCGGTGCAGCCGCTGCGCGACCCGCAGGTGGACGATCTGCGCGAGACCGCCAAGGCCAAGCGCCAGGCTGGCGATCTGGCCGGCGCCGCTGCAGCACTGGATCAGGCGTTGGGTCTGGTCGCCGGCGACCCGGCGGTGCTGCAGGAGCGTGCGGAAGTTTCCGTGCTGCAAGCCGATTGGCCGGCCGCCGAGCGCTTCGCCAAACAGGCCATCGAACTGGGTTCCAAGACCGGCCCGCTGTGCCGTCGTCACTGGGCCACCATCGAGCAGTCGCGGATTGCCCGTGGCGAAAAAGAAAATGCCGCCTCGGCCAAGGTGCAGATTGCCGGGTGCACGGTGCCTGGTGTGAAGCGGTACTGATTGCAGTAATCAAGCCGGCTGCGCTCACCGTCAGGCGGGCGTGGTCGGCGCTTGGTGCGGCTGGTGTCACTGGCGCGCATCGGTCTGGAAAGGCTATCCCTGCCGATGTGAATGCTGCTCGCTGCGTTATGCAGGCCGTCTGAGGTGATGCAGGCACGGGAGGGTGGCTGTTGCTGGCGCAATGGCGCTAGTCCGCACTCCATAAAGCGCAATCCAGGCAGCATCACCGCACACGCGCTAGGCTGTCGCGCTTCTGTATCCCGCATCCGTTCGATCCCATGTCCCAACTTGCCACTGCCAGCATCGAGGCGCTCAGCGAGGGCGGGGCGCTTGCGCGTCAGCTCGATGCGTTTGCGCCGCGTGCCGCGCAGTTGCGCCTGACCGGCGCCATCGCCGAGGCGTTCGAGCAGCGCGATGTGCTGTTGGCCGAGGCCGGCACCGGGACCGGCAAGACCTACGCCTATTTGGTGCCGGTGCTGCTGTCCGGGCTCAAGACCATCATCTCGACCGGTACCCGCGCGCTGCAGGACCAGTTGTTCCATCGCGATCTGCCGCGCGTACGTGCCGCGTTGGGCATCGGCCTGCGCAGCGCGCTGCTGAAAGGGCGCGCCAATTATCTGTGCAAGTACCGCACCCAGCAGGCGCGCGGCGAACCGCGTTTTTCTACGCCCGAACAGGTCTCGCAGTTCCATCGTATCGTTGCCTGGAGCGGGCGTACCCAGTTCGGCGACATGGCCGAGATGGAAGCCCTGCCAGACGACTCGCCACTGCTGCCACTGGTGACTTCCACGGTCGACAACTGCCTGGGCACCGAATGCCCGTTCTACAGCGAATGTTTTGTGGTGCAGGCGCGTCAGCGCGCGCAGGCGGCCGACCTGGTGGTGGTTAATCATCATCTGCTGCTGGCCGATCTGGCGCTCAAGCAGGAAGGCTTCGGCGAGATCCTGCCCGGCGCGCAGGCCTTCGTCATCGACGAAGCGCATCAGCTGCCGGAACTGGCGGCGAACTTCTTTGGCGAAAGTTTCGGCATGCGGCCCTGGCAGGAGCTGGCGCGCGATTGCATGGTCGAAGCGCGTCTGGTGGCCGGTGCGCAGGCCAGCCTGCAGGAACCGATTCTCGCCTTGGACGAAGCGTTGCGCGGCCTGCGCTCAGGCATGGAAGGCCTGCCGCCACGCGGCACGCAATGGCGCGCGCTGGCCAAGCCGCAGGTGCGCGAGGGCTTCGATGCGGTGCTGTCGTCGCTGGCACGGTTGGGCGAGTCCTTGCTGCCGTTGCGCGAGGCATCGCCCGGGTTCGATGGCTGCTCTGCACGCGCGCAGGAAGCACTCGCGCGGCTGTCGCGGTGGCTGGGCGAAGACGCGCCGGTGCTGGATTTTGCGCAGGATTTACCAGACACCGTCGACAACGATGTGCTGTGGTACGAGCTGAGTCCGCGCGGTTTCCGCTGCCAACGCACGCCGCTGGATGTCTCCGGCCCGCTGCGCGAACACCGCGAAAAATCGCACGCGGCGTGGGTGTTCACCTCGGCCACGTTGGCGGTGGGCGGCGAGTTCGACCACATCGCGCAGCGCCTGGGCTTGAGCGATCCGGTGACCTTGCTGCAGCCCAGTCCCTTCGATTGGGCGCGCCAGGCGCTGTGCTATCTGCCGCCGAATCTGCCCGATCCGGCAGCGCGCGGCTTCGGTACGGCGCTGATCGCCGCATTGACGCCGGTACTGGAAGCCTCCAACGGCCGCGCATTCCTGTTGTTCGCTTCGCACCGCGCGCTGCGCGAAGCCGCCGAGGCATTGCGTGGTGCGCCGTGGCCGCTGTTCGTGCAGGGCGAAGCGCCACGCGCCACGTTACTGCAGCGTTTCCGCACTTCCGGCAACGGCGTGCTGCTGGGGTCGGCCAGCTTCCGCGAGGGCGTGGACGTGGTCGGCGATGCCTTGAGCGTTGTGGTGATCGACAAGCTGCCGTTTGCCGCGCCCGACGACCCGGTGTTCGAAGCGCGCCTGGATGCGATCCGCCGCGAGGGCGGCAACCCGTTCCGCGACGAACAATTGCCGCAAGCGGTGATCACGCTCAAGCAGGGCGTGGGCCGGCTGATTCGCAGCGAGACCGATCGCGGCGTGCTGGTGCTGTGCGACCCGCGGCTGTTGAACAAGGGCTACGGCCGCACCTTCATGAATTCGCTGCCGCCGTTTGCGCGCACCCGCGAGATTGGCGATGTGCGCGCGTTTTTTGGCGTCGCCGAGCCGGTGGGCGACAATGGCGTGCTCGCGTTGCCGTTCGGCGACGCGTGAGCTTCCCCTTCCTGCCTGCGGTCCTGTCATGAAAGTCCTCGCGTTCGAGACCTCCACCGAAGCCTGTTCCGTCGCGCTGCATGTGGATGGCCGCGTGCTCGAGCGCTTCGAACTGGCGCCGCGCCGCCATGCCGAGCTGGCGCTGCCGTGGGCCGAGCAACTGCTGGCCGACGCGGGTATTGCGCGCCGCCAGCTGGATGCGATTGCGGTCGGTCGCGGCCCCGGCGCCTTCACCGGCGTGCGCCTGGCGATCGGCATCGCGCAAGGCATCGCCCTGGGCCTTGACGTACCGGTGCTTGCCGTCTCCACGTTGCAAGTATTGGCCTTGCGCGCACCCGCCGATGCGACGCAGGTACTGGCCTGCATCGATGCGCGCATGGGCGAGGTGTATGCCGGCGTGTTCGAGCGCCGCGGCGACACGCTGCTGGAACTGGCGCCGGAAGTGGTCTGTGCACCGGATGCCTTGGTTCTGTCGAATACGCTTCAACGTTTTGCCGGTGTGGGCACCGGATTCGCCGCTGCCGATGCACTGCTGCAACAGCGATTCGCAGCGCAGCTGACCAGCGTCGATGCAGCCGCGCTCCCGCACGCCGCCGATCTGCTCACACTCGCCGTGCCGGCGCTGTTGCGCGGCGAAGGCGTGGCACCGGAGCGGGTCGAACCAGCCTATCTGCGCGACAACGTTGCGCTGACCCTGGTCGAGCAGCAGGCCGCACGCGCTGCAAAGGCCGCCGGTGCAGCGCCGTGACGACAATGGATCCCCAGCGCGCACGTTTTCGTGGCTGCCTGCTCGGTCTGGCGGTGGGCGATGCGCTCGGCACCACGCTCGAATTCTGCGCGCCGGGCAGTTTCACGCCGATCGACGACATGCGCGGCGGCGGCCCGTTCGCACTGCGCGCCGGGCAATGGACCGACGACACCTCGATGGCCTTGTGCCTGGCGCACAGCCTGCTGTATCGGCAAGGCTTCGACGCCGCCGACCAGATGAATCGCTATTGCAATTGGTATCAGCACGGTTACCTCAGTAGCACTGGCGCCTGCTTCGATATCGGTGGCACCGTGCGGCAGGCGCTGGAGCGCTATCTGGATGGCGGCCCGGCCTTCAGTGGCAGTGCCGATCCGCGCTCGGCTGGCAATGGCTCGTTGATGCGGTTGGCGCCGGTGGCCATGTATTACGCGCACCACCCCGGCGAATTGGGCGAGCGCGCCGCCGACAGCTCGCGCACCACGCATGCCGCTGCCGAGGCAGTGGATGCCTGCAGGTTGTTCGCGTTCCAATTGCGTGCAGCGCTGCTCGGCGGCACGCGGCAGGCGGTGCTGCAGACGCCGTGCGCGGCATTGTCGACACCGGCAGTGCGCGCGCTGGCAACGCGCGATCATGCGGCCGTTTCGGCAGCGCAGATCCGTGGCACAGGCTATGTGGTGGATTCGCTGTCGGCGGCGTTGTGGTGCTTTGCCACCACCGACACCTTTGCCGATGCGGTGCTGCGTGCGGCCAATCTTGGCGACGATGCCGACACCACGGCGGCCATCTGCGGACAGCTGGCCGGTGCGTTCTATGGCATCGACGGGATTCCCGTGGCCTGGCGCGAGCGTGTGCAGGATGCGGGCGAGATCGTGGCGTTGGCCGATCAGCTGTATGCAGCTGCGGTGGTCGGGTAACGGTATGGGCAGCGCAGCTGTCTAACGCAGTCCGCTGAAGCAAGCCGTAGAAAAACGCGTTTCGATCAAACGCGAAACACCTCAGCGATCGTCGTGCAGCTCGCCGCCGGGCAAAAACAACCATGTGCGCGTGACCTGCAGGATATCCACATCGTCCTTGGTGCTGGGTAGCGGCGGGAACGGCTGCGCCAGCTGCACCACGCGCAGCGCCGCCGCATCCAGCGCCGGGGTGCCGCTGGAGATCAGCACGCGGCTGCTCTCCACGCTGCCGTCGCGGCGTACGCCCACGCTGATCACCACCTTGCCGCCGAGTCGGCGCCGGCGCGCTTCATCCGGGTAATTGAGATTGCCGACGCGCTCGGCGCGGTCCACCCACGCACGCAGATAGTTGGCGTACGCATATTCGCGCGTGCTGGCCGAGACGAACTTGCGATTGGGGCGCTTGGCGTATTGCTCCGAGCGCAGATGCACCTCTGCCGCGAGCCGGGCCATTTCCGCGTCGCGCTGCACGCGTTGCGCATCGGCCGGGGTGAGTGGGTCGGTCTGCGGATTCGGTTGCGGGGTCGGCACGGTCTGCTCGCCGCGGCGACTGGCGACCACGCGGGTCTGCGTTGGCTCGGGCGCCTGCACCGTGGTGGCGCGCTGCGCCTGCGCTGCCAGCCCGCTGCGGTCCTGCGGCACCACGCCGGGCTGGCTGTCGCGCGGGCGCTGCGCGGTGGCGTGATTGCCGCCGCCCTGCTGATTGGCCTGGGCCAGGAAATCGGCCTGCTTGGGCGTGAGCGGGGTGCTGGTCTGGCTGAAGATCACATCCAGCGTCGGCACCAGCGGCGCGTCTTCGCTGACCGCAAAGCCCACGCCCAGGATCAGCACCCCGTGCAGCAACAACGAGATCACCAGCGTCGTGGTCAGCCGCCGGCGCTCGTCCATGGGGGCCGGCAGTGCCGCAGCCGCGCTCATTGCGCAGCGCCGGCCTCGATCGCGTCGAACAGCAGCCCGGCGATGTTCAAACCGAACTGCGCATCCAGCTCGCGCACGCAGGTCGGGCTGGTGACGTTGACCTCGGTCAGGTAATCGCCGATCACATCCAGGCCGACGAAGCGCATGCCGCGGCGGCGCATTTCCGGGCCGACCTGCGCGGCGATCCAGCGGTCGCGCTCGGACAGCGGCCGGCCTTCGCCACGTCCGCCGGCGGCCAGGTTGCCGCGGAATTCGTCGCCTTGCGGAATCCGCGCCAGGCAGTAGTCCACCGGCACGCCATCCACCAGCAGGATGCGCTTGTCGCCAGCGGTGATGTCGGGGATGAAGCGCTGCGCCAGGGTCAGGTTGCGGTTGCCGTCGGTCAGCGTCTCCAGGATCACGTTGAGGTTGGGGTCGCCGGTGCCGCTGCGGAAGATCGAGCGCCCACCCATGCCGTCCAGCGGCTTGAGCACGGCTTGCCCATGTTCCAGCACGAAGGCCTTCAATGCCGCCGCATCGCGGCTGACCAGTGTCGGCGGGCAGCATTGCGGAAACAGCAGCGCGGCCAGCTTCTCGTTGTAATCGCGCAGCCCCTGCGGGTCGTTGACCACCTGCGCGCCAGCGCGCTGGGCGACGCTCAGCACCTGGGTGTCGTAGATGAACTCTGCATCCACCGGCGGGTCCTTGCGCATCAGCACCACCTGGCCGGGACCGAACGCCAGCTCGGCGAATTCGCCCAGCGTGAACCAGCTGGCCTTGTCTTCGCGCACGCTCAGGGGTGCGACCTGCGCCACCGCGCGTCCGTCGCGCAGGCTGAGTCCGCCGGGGCGCACATACTGCAAACGGTGGCCACGGCGCTGCGCTTCCAGCAACATGGCGAAGGTAGTGTCTTTGGCGATTTTGATGGAGGCGATGGGATCCATCACCACAACGACGTCGAGCGACATGGGACTAAACCTTTCGAACAGACTGCCGATGGTAACTTCAAGCGGTGGGCGATGGCGCGCCTGGCGGGTCGTAGTGCGCGACTAGCCGGTCTTGACGCACCCAGACGCGGTCGGAACGTCCGCCTGGCGGGGCCCCGGCGATGCGCCCTTGACAGTCAATGCGGGTCTTGGGATATACATGCAGTTTCGTAGCGACGACGGAAAGGAAGAAGCGTTGCACGTCCGGGGATATTTGCATGAGTGAACACATTGCTGCGGGTGGGGAACTCGCAGGACTGAAGGTGATGGTCATCGACGATTCGAAGACTATTCGCCGCACCGCCGAAACGCTGCTCAAGCGAGAAGGGTGTGAAGTAGTGACAGCAACGGATGGTTTCGAGGCACTGGCCAAAATTGCGGACCAGCAACCTCAGATCATTTTTGTCGACATCATGATGCCGCGCCTGGATGGGTACCAGACGTGCGCGTTGATCAAGGGCAACCAGCTCTTCAAGTCGACGCCGGTGATCATGTTGTCGTCCAAGGATGGCCTGTTCGACAAGGCACGCGGCCGCATCGTCGGCTCCGAGCAATATCTGACCAAGCCATTCACTCGTGAAGAACTACTGAGCGCGATTCGCACGTACGTCCACGCCTGACCAGGGGGAAAGGCAACATGGCTCGAATTATATTGATCGAGGACTCGCCCACCGACCGGGCAGTCTTCAGTCAATGGCTGGAAAAAGCAGGCCATACCGTCGTCGCCACCGACAACGCCGAAGCGGGACTTGAGCTGATTCGCAGCCAGGCGCCCGATCTGGTGTTGATGGATGTGGTGCTGCCCGGCATGAGCGGCTTCCAGGCAACGCGTGCACTTGCACGCGACCAGGCCACCAAGGACATCCCCGTGCTGCTGGTCAGCACCAAGGGCATGGAAACCGACAAGGCCTGGGGTTTGCGACAAGGTGCCAGCGACTACATCGTCAAGCCGCCGCGCGAAGACGATCTGATCGCCCGCATCAAACAACTGGTGCGTTGATGCGTTCTCCATTCGACATTCTTGAAGACTACGAGCGTCGTAGTCTTGCGCACGCCACGGCGCTGCCGGAACGCCAGTTCTCGGCCGATATCTGGCGCGGCGTCGGTTATCGCGTCGGTACCCGGCGCCTGGTCTCGGATTTCCGCGAAGTGGCGGAAATCGTGCCAATGCCGCCAGTTACCCCGGTGCCGGGCGCACAGCCCTGGCTGCTGGGCGTGGGCAACCTGCGCGGCAATCTGTTTCCGGTGATCGATCTGAAGCAGTTCCTGGAGGGCCGGCGCACGGTGCTGCAGGAAGGCCAGCGTGTGCTGATCATGCGCCAGAGCGGCGGCGACGTCGCACTGACCATCGATGAGTTGTACGGCCAGCGCAGCTTCGAGCAGGTCCAGGCGGTCGAACCCGGCGAGTTGGCGCAAGGCCGCTATGCCCATTTCATTGAACGTGCCTTTCGCAACGAGACGCAGGACTGGGGTGTGTTCTCCCTGGCGTTGCTGTCGCGCACTCCTGAATTCCGGCAGGCCGCGGCCTAAGCCGCGACCCCGCCACGTCATACAGATCGAGGTCGAACCATGAGTACCGCCCCGGACGCCCGCAAGACCAACAAGCTCGGCAGCGTCAGCACCAGCTTCTGGCTTGGCTTGCTGGTGTTGTCGATGATCGTGTTTGGCGCCAACACCGGCGTGGCCACCTGGCAGGGCAGTCGCCTTGCCGGCGCCGGCACCGGCGCGGCCGATCTGCAGGTGTTGTCGCAGCAGCTGGCCAACCAGGGCCGCGAAGCGGTGTCCGGTGATGCGAGGGCATTTGCCACGTTCAAGGAGACCAAGAGCCGCATCGACAGCACGGTCAGCGAACTGGATGGCCGTTACGGCCAGGAAGGCTCGGTGGCCAGTGCGATGGCGCAGCTCAAGGCGACCTGGGTGCCGCTGAGCAAGAACGCCGATCAGATCATCGCCAGCGAACCGGCGGTGCTCGGTCTGGCCGGCAACGCCGAGCGCTTCTCCGGCAGCGTGCCGCAGTTGCAGGCGCAGTTGAACGAAGTGGTGCGCGCGATGACGGTCAGCGGCGCGCCGGCCTCGCAGATCTACAACACGCTGCAGCAGGTGGTGGTCGCCGGCACCATGGCGCGTCGGGTCACCGAAATGCGCGCCGGTGGCGCCAATGCGGCGGCCTCCGGCGATGCGCTGGCCCGCGACTCGGTGGTGTTCACGCAGATGCTCGAAGGCCTGCGCACCGGCAATGACGAACTGGGTATCGCCGCAGTGCGCAACCCGGCCGCGCTGTCGGCGCTGGAGCAGTCGCAGGCGCAGTGGACGACGATGAAGAAGGACATCGACGCCATCCTCGCCACCTCGCGCAATCTGTTTGCCGCGCAGTCCTCCGCTGCCGCGCTGACCGTCGGTTCGAACAAGATGCTCGACGACAGCAAGAAGCTGTTCGACGCGTTCTCGGCGTTCGGGTCGGTGCGCGACACGCGCCTGTTCCCGAATTTCTGGCTGGGCGTGGTGTCCGGCCTGGTGGCGTTGCTGGCGATCATCGGTTTCGTCTGGAGCTCGGTGCGGGTGCGCTCGCGCGAGCAGGACGTGCGCTACCAGGCGCAGGTGGAATTCAACAGCCGCAACCAGCAGGCGATCATGCGGTTGCTGGACGAAATCAGCTCGCTCGGTGAGGGCGACCTGACCGTCAAGGCCTCGGTGACCGAGGACATGACCGGCGCGATCGCAGACGCCATCAACTACGCCGTGGACGAGCTGCGCCACCTGGTGACCACGATCAACGACACCTCGGCGAAAGTGGCCGTGTCGACCCAGGAAACCCAGGCCACGGCGATGCAGCTGGCCGACGCGGCCGGCCAGCAGGCCAACCAGATCACCACTGCCTCCGAGCGTATCAGCGAAATCGCCGCCAGCATCGAACAGGTCTCGCGCAACTCCACCGAGTCGGCCGAAGTGGCGCAGCGCTCGGTGGTGATCGCCGCCGAAGGTGCCGGCGTGGTGCGCGAGACGATCCAGGGCATGGACCAGATCCGCGACCAGATCCAGGAAACCTCCAAGCGCATCAAGCGGTTGGGCGAGTCCTCGCAGGAGATCGGCTCGATCGTGGAACTGATCAACGACATTTCCGAGCAGACCAACATCCTGGCGCTCAACGCTGCGGTGCAGGCCGCCTCGGCGGGCGAGGCCGGTCGCGGTTTCGCGGTGGTGGCCGACGAAGTGCAGCGCCTGGCCGAACGCACCTCCGGCGCGACCCGGCGGATCGAAGGCCTGGTGCAGACCATTCAGGCCGATACCAACGAGGCGGTCAGCTCGATGGAGCAGACCACCTCCGAAGTGGTGTCCGGTGCACGCCTGGCCGAAGACGCCGGCACCGCGCTGACCGAAATCGAGCGCGTGTCCAACGCCTTGAACAACCTGATCAAGAACATCTCCATCGCCGCGCACCAGCAGTCGGCCGCAGCGACGGATATCACACAGACCATGGGCGTGATCCGTCAGATCACCAGCCAGACATCGCAGGGTGCGGAGAAGACAGCCAAATCGATCGGCAACCTGGCCGAGCTCGCTGCCGATCTGCGCCGTTCGGTCGCCGACTTCAAGCTGCCGGCGTGACCACGACGCGCAACGGGAAAGGATCACAGCAGATGGCGCGTAGTCGCGTTACGTCGATGCAGGAACAGACCGGTAGCCGCGTGAGCGGTGCGTCGGTCGTAGGCAGGGGGCTGCAATGAGTGCGCTTCGCGATGCGATGAGTCACGCCGCGCTGGGCTGGGTCAAGCCGGAGTTGGACGAGACGTTGCGCCAGGCGCGCAACGAGATCGAGTATTTTGCCGAAGAACCGTCCGACACCAGTCGGATGCGCTTCTGCGCCGGCTATCTGCACCAGGTGCAGGGCACGCTGCGCATGGTGGAGTTGTACGCCCCGGCCATGGTGGCCGAGGAGCTCGAGCTGCTGGCCCAGGCCGTGCAGGTGGGCGAGGTGGCTGACCGCGACGAAGCCTGCGCCATGCTGATGCGCGGCACCGTGTTGCTGCCCGATTATCTGGAGCGCCTGCAAAACGGCCATCGCGATATTCCGATCGTGCTGCTGCCGTTGCTCAATGAAATCCGTGCCACGCGTGGTCAACCGGGCCTCAACGAGAGTGTGCTGTTCGCGTTCGATCCGCAGGCCGGTGTCGCCACCGAAGCCGAACTGGATCACGCACGCGGCAGCCTGAGCGGGCGCAATCGCGAGTTACTCGACACCGTCGGCAACGCAGTTAAGGAAGAATTGCTGCGCGTCAAGGACGCGTTGGATCTGCACCTGCGGACCGGCGGCGACATTGCCGAGCTGCAGACCCAGGTCAAGGATCTCGGCAGCGTTGCCGACACCCTGGGCATGATGGGCCTGGGCGTGGCGCGCAACGTGGTCGTGCAGCAGCGCGATGCGCTGGCACGCGTGGTCGATGGCCATGTGCAGATGGACGAAGGCGTGCTGCTGGATATCGCCGGCGCGCTGCTCTATGTGGATGCCTCGCTGGACGACCAGGTCGCCAGTCTGGGCGCCGACTTCAGCGAAAACGAAGACGGCAGCAGCGGCGCCACCTCCGCAGAAGTGCGGCGCACGGTGGACGTGCTGGCACAGGAAGCGATCGCCAATTTCGGTGCGGCGCGCGAGCATTTCGTCGCCTTCATCGAAACCAATTGGGATCACGCGCGTCTGAGCAATGTGCCGCATCTGCTGGGCGAAGTCGGCGGTGCCTTGCGCATCCTCGAATTGCCGCAGGCGGCCGATTATCTGGAAGGTGTGCGTCGTTACGTCGATCTGGAATTGATCGGCAAGCAGCGCGTGCCCAGCGGGCGTCAGCTGGACACGCTGGCCGATGCGATGGCCAGCCTGGAGTACTACCTGGAAGCCCTGCGCGAGCGCCGTCCCGGCCGCGAAGAGATTCTGGACATCACCCGCAACAGCCTGGAAACGCTGCGCTATTGGCCCCTGCCGTCAGGCCAGCCGTCCGAATTGCCGGTGGGTGCCGACCAGCCGGGCGACGTGGTCGAGCCGCAGCCGGTTGCCGCCGCGTTCGCACCGCTTGCCGCTGCGCCGGGCGTTGTGGCCGCCAACGATATTGCGCCTACGCCTTCGCTGGAATGGGCCAACGAAACCGTGACCGAGGCGCCGTTCGCGGCCAGCGTGGTGCACGACACCGGCGCTGCCGCCACCGATACGGTGTTCTCGTTCGACCCAGTCGCTGCCGAAGAAACCGTGTCCGGTCAGGCGCACGTGCCGTTTACGGTCGCGCCGCTGGACCTGTCCGACGATGGCGCACAGGCGCCTGGCGATTGGCAGCTGGAAACCACCGAGCAGGCCGCGCCGATCGCGACCTCCGCGTTCGACCCGGTGTCGGCCGAGCAGGACGGCACGGTGCCGGCCGAGCTTGCGCAGGTCAGTTACACCGTGGATCTGAGCGCGCTGGAGCAGGACGACATCGCAACGCCGGTGGTCGCCGAGCAGGCGCCGCTGCAGATCGAGCAGATCGATCTGCCGGGCGATGCGGATCAGACCGAAGTACCCTTGGACTTCATCGCCGAGGCCGAGGCCAACACCCGCCGCGCGCAGACCAGCATCGACGATGCGTTCTCGCCGCCGCCGTTGCCGCCACTGCCGCCGCAGGAACCGGACAACCCGTTCGTCGACGCCGAGCCAGAGCCGCAGGCTCCGCCGGTGGAAGACACCGCAGAGTCGAGCCCGCCGCGCGTGCAGCAGGCGGTGGTCAGCGAGTTCGAACTGGACGACGCATCGGCCGCGTTCCTGGCCCAGCTCGACGCTGCCGCTGCGCAGTTCGACGTGAATCGTCCGCAGGCGCCGTTGACGACCAAGACCACTTCCTACACTGCCGCCGACACCCACGCAGAGCCAGACACTGCGCAAACAGCGCCGGTGCAGACGCCGAGCGAACCCGTGCAGGGCACTGCGGACGCCGGCATCTTTGGCGGCTTCGGCGACAGCGATATCGACGACGATATCCGCGACGTGTTCCTGGAAGAGTTCGACGAAGAACTGGTCAATCTGGGCCAACTGTTGCCGGTGTGGCGTGCCGCCCCGAACAGCCCCGAAACCATGCGTCCGATCCGCCGCGTCTTCCACACCTTGAAGGGCAGTGGTCGGCTGGTCGGCGCGCATGTGCTGGGCGAGTTCAGCTGGAAGATCGAGAGCATGCTCAACCGCGTGCTCGACAACTCGCGGCCGGCCAGCCCGGCGGTCGTGGCGATGGTGCAACTTGCGTATGACGTGTTGCCGCAATTCAATGCGGCGCTGCGCGACCAGGGCCGCATCAGTGCAGATCTGCCTGAAATCCAAGCCGTTGCCGAGCGCGTTGCCGCCGGCGAAGAACTCTATTACGTGCCTGCGCCGGCGACGCCAGCGACGGCTGGTGTTGCAGATGTCGCAGTCATTCCAGACATTCCGGCCATTGCCGGCGTGCTGCCCGCAACCGGCGGCACACCTGCGTCGGTAGACAGCGTACTGCGCGAGATTCTGGAAGCAGAAGTCGCCACCCACCTGGAAACCGTCAACGCCTGGCTGCAGGCCACGCAGGTCGAGCCGCAGCTTGTCAGCGAAGAAGTGCTGCGCGCTGTGCACACGATGAGTGGTGCGTTCGCGATGACCGACGTGCCGGAAATCACCTTGGTGACCACGCCGGCCGAAAGTTACGTCAAGCGTCTGCTCGCCGCCTCGGTGACGCCATCGGCCGACGGCATCGATGCCATCAAGGCGACCGCCGCCGCGATTGCCACCACCGTCACTGCGTTACGCGCCGATGCGCCGCTGATTCCATCGTTTGCGCCATTGACCGAGCGCCTGCGCGCGCTGGCGGATACGCTGCCGGAAGCGCAGTGGCCACCGCAGGTGTTCCTGGAGGAGTTGGACGATCTCGACGCGACGAGCGACGAGGCTGTCGGCAACGACGTGGCGGTCGAGCTGACCGGCATGCAGGATCTGTCGCAGTATCTGGATGCGAGCGCATTGTCGTCGTATCCGGTCGATACCGCCACGCCGCCCCCTGTTGCCGATGAGGCGACGCAGGATGCCGATGCGCAGGCCGCTGTCCATGCCGATGCACCGATCGCGGTCGACGAGCTGGCCGAAGCGGAAGCCGAAGACACCTCGGCGCTCGCGTTGGAAGCGCCTGCGCCAAGCGACGCACACGAGACCGCCGATGTTGTGTCGGCAGAGCAGGGTGTTGCATCGGCAGAGCAGAGTGGCGATGTGGCCGAGACCGCGCATGCATCGAGCGATGATGCGTTCGCATCTGCGGCCGAGTCGGCGCAGGTGGTTGACGCGTTGCAGGGCGATGTTGCGCAGCACGAGCGCGCCGAGGAAGCCGCATCGCACATTGCCGACGCGCACGACACCTCGGCCGATGAGCCGGTGGTCGAAGCCGACGCCTGGGATGCGACCGAACTGCAGCACGCCCCGATTGCCGACACGACGTCGCATGACGACGAAACACGCGATGTGCCGGAAGCGACCGAGCACGTTGCGGTGGACGAGTTGGCCGACGCAGAAGCCGCGTTGGGTGATGTGCAGACGCTTGTTGCGCCGGACGCTGAGCTGGCAGATGCCGAGCGCGCAGAGGCAGCACATGCAGACGGTGAGCAGCAGGCGCTGACTGAGCACGCGGCCGTGCACGATCAGCACGCCCAGATCGATGGCGACGCACCGGCGCAGGATGCCGGCGCGCACTTGGTCGACGGCACGCCGTCTGCTGACGAAGCGCCTGTCGAGACCATCGAAGCGTTGCAGGCGGTACACGATGAGGCCCCGGTGGCCGATGAGACGCCTGCATCGACAGCCGAAGACTGGACGCCGGAAACCGCAGCGCTGAACAGCGTATCGACCGATCAGGACGAACAGGTTTCCGCAGTGCACGACCACGCTGCCGTGGCCACGGAAGACGACGCGCAGCTGGGCGAGCAGACCTATTCGGAACAACACGCCCAGTCTGGCGAACAGGTGCACTCGGAAGAGCCCGCGCCTTCGTATGAGCATGCGGAAGCTGAAACGCATGTTCACTCCGGCGCGCAGACTGACGATCAGGCGCGTTCGGAAGAACACGCCCACTCGAACGAACAAGTGCTGTCGGACGCACAGGCGCACGAGCATGCCGCCGAAGAACATGCTGGAGAAGTCGAGCAAACCGCAGAAGCCTTACCCGAGCACACCATCGAGTCGGTGCAGGCCTTCGAGATGGCGCAGGTGGCCGATCAGGTCGAAGAGACCGGCGATCCGCAGTCCGAGATCGCACCGGAGCTGCATGCCGACGCGACTGCAGATGTCGATGCGGATGCCGAAAAGGACGGCAACACCGATGCCGACGCTCGACACAGCGACGAACACGCAACGCACGACACGACCGTGGCAACGGATCATGTCGAACCCACTGAGTACTTGGATCACACTCAACAAGCCGAACACATCGAACACATCGAGCACATCGAACCGGCCAGCGAAGAGTTGGCCAGCGAACCAGAAGCCAGCGAGCAGGAAGACCCCACAACCGCAACCTTCAGCGCGCCGGTGGAAGAAGCCGCACCGGCCGACACCACTGCCAACGATGCCGGTGCTGCCTTCGATATCGGTCAGCTCAACTTCGATCAGCTCGATGGCGAATTGGTCGACATCTTCGTCGAGGAAGGCCGCGACCTGCTGGACCATTGCGATGGTCTGATCGCCCGCATGCGCGAAGTGCCGGAAGACCGCGATGTCCTCAACGGACTGCAGCGCGATCTGCACACGCTCAAGGGCGGCGCGCGCATGGCCGGCATCAACGCCATCGGCGATCTCGGCCATGCGATCGAATCGCTGCTCGAAGCGGTGGCGGCCAACCGCACCGATATCGATCGCGACGACGTGCGCCTGTTCGAGCGCGGCTTCGATCGTCTGCACCAGTTGTTGACTCGCACCGGCATGCACCGCGCCGTGGCGATGCCGACCGACCTGGTGGAAGCCTTCGAAACCCGTACCCGTGGCCGCAATGCCGCCCCGCCCAGCGACGCCGATGTGCGTGCGATCGCCAAGGCGTCGGTGGAACCGGCACCGCTGTCGGCGCCGATCCCGGTGGAGGGCCAGGTCGAGGAAGAACTGATGCCGCGCGCGCAGCAGGAACAGGTGCGCGTGCGTGCCGACCTGCTGGACCGCTTGGTCAATCACGCCGGCGAAGTGGCGATCTACCGCTCGCGGCTGGAACAGCAGATGGGCGCCTTCCGTGGCGCCATGGGCGAACTGGATCGCACCAACGCACGTTTGCGCGACCAGCTGCGGCGTCTGGACCTGGAAACCGAAGCGCAGATCGTGGCGCGTTATCAGCGCGAGCAGGACCAGGGCGATCGCACCTTCGATCCGCTGGAACTGGACCGCTTCTCCACCTTGCAGCAGCTCAGCCGCGCGCTGAACGAATCGGCGGCCGACTTGGGCGGTTTGCAGGGCGTGCTGGAAGATCTCTCGCGGCAATACGACGGCCTGCTGCAACAGCAGTCGCGCGTCAGCTCCGAGCTGCAGGACGGCCTGATGCGTGCGCGCATGGTGCCGTTCGACGGGCTGGTGCCGCGTCTGCGCCGGGTGGTGCGCCAGGCGGCCACCGATACCGGCAAGCAGGTGCACCTGGTGCTCGAAGGCACCCAGGGCGAGCTGGATCGCAACGTGCTCGATCGCATGGTCGCGCCGTTGGAACACATGCTGCGCAACTCGGTGGCGCATGGCCTGGAAACGCCGGAACAACGGCGCGAGGCGGGCAAGCCGGAAGAGGGCAGCATCGCGATCCGTCTGCGCCGCGAAGGCTCGGAAATCGTGCTGGAAGTGGCCGACGACGGCGCCGGGCTGGACCGCGAGGCGATCCGTCGCCGCGGCGAGCAGCGCGGCCTGATCGAACCCGGCCAGGAGCTCAGCGAGGTCGAACTGGATGGGCTGATCTTCGCCTCCGGGTTCAGTACCTCCGAGCAGGTCAGCCAGCTGGCCGGCCGTGGCGTGGGCATGGACGTGGTGCGCAACGAAGTACGTCAGCTCGGCGGCTCGGTGGATATCCACTCGGTGCGCGGCCAGGGCGTCACCTTCACCCTGCGCCTGCCGCAGACGTTGGCGGTCACCCAGGCGGTATTCGTGCGGATCGGCGAAACCACCTTCGCGGTGCCGGTGGGTTCGGTCAGCGGTATCGGCCGCATCTCGCGCAGCCGTTACGAATCGGGCGAGGGCGGTTACCACTACGCTGGCGAGGAGTACGTGCTGCACGATCTCGGCTCGCTGGTCGGCCAGCCGGTTGCGCGTGCCGATGGCCAGGCGCAGGTGCCGTTGTTGCTAGTGCGTGCGGGCGACCTGCGCGCGGCAGTGGCGATCGATCAGGTGCTGGGCAACCGCGAAATCGTGGTCAAGCCGGTGGGTCTGCAGATCGCCTCGGTGCCGGGTATCTACGGCGCCACCATCACCGGCGATGGCCGCGTGGTGGTGATCCTGGACGTGGCCCCGCTGGTACGTCGTTACCTCAGCCAGCCGGCGCGTCCGGCGCTGGAAACGCCGGCCGAAGCGCAGCGCCAGGTGCCGTTGGTGATGGTGGTGGACGATTCGCTGACCATGCGCAAGGTCACCAGCCGCGTGCTGGAGCGCCACAACCTGGATGTCACCACCGCCCGCGACGGCGTCGAGGCGCTGGAACTGCTCGAAGAGCGCGTGCCCGACCTGATGCTGCTGGATATCGAAATGCCGCGCATGGACGGCTACGAGTTGGCGACCGCCATGCGCGCCGACCCGCGCTTCAAGGCGGTGCCGATCGTGATGATCACCTCGCGCAGTGGCGAGAAGCATCGCCAGCGTGCCTTCGAGATCGGTGTGCAACGTTATCTGGGCAAGCCCTACCAAGAGTTGGATCTGATGCGAAACGTGTATGACCTGCTGGGGATCGCCCGTGTCCGAGAATAATGGCGCAATGGGAACGCCGGTCGCCCTGCTGGGCCGGCCCGGTCCGGCGCGCGAGCGCCTGCGTGAAGCGCTCGGTCTGGCCGGCGCGCAGGTGGTGCTGGAAGACGATCCCTCTGCGGTGGATGTGCAGATGCTGCGCGATGCCGAGCCGGTGGCGGTGCTGGTCGCGCTGGAGCCGTCGATCGAAGACGCACTCGAGGCGCTGGAGCCGGCCTTCAACATGCCGGGCATCACGGTGATCTTCGACGAGGCTGAGTTGACCGTGCGCCGCGAGGGCTGGGAAGCGCAGCGCTGGGTACGCCATCTGGCCGCCAAGCTGCACGGCCATGCCGACGTGTTGCCGCCGGGCACCGAGAGCGAGCCGTCGTTGCAGCCCGAGCCGGGCCTGGAACTGGCGCCGCGGCAGCATTCGGATCTGCAGCTCGATCAACATCTGGAAGCGGCGGCGCAGATCTTCGAACGCATTCCTGGCGATGGATTTTTCACGCGTTCCGGCAGCACTGATGCCGCTGCGGTTGTTGACGACAAACCGAGCCTTTCGCTGGGCGATTCCAGCACCTGGGGCCTGGTCGATGAGGTCGCCGTGGTGGTGCGCCCGCGTGCCGAGCTGGACGTGGCGGCGCTGTCGACCGGCGGTTTGTCGCTGGTGGAGCTGGACCACACGGGCGAGGCCGCCGGCGCGGTGCTGGTGATGGCCGGTATCGGTGGCCCGGATGCGATCCGTCGGCTGCTGGGCGCGTTGCCGCCGCAGTTTCCGCGCGCCGTGCTGGTGCGCATGACGCTGGACGGTGGGCAGTACGGCAACCTGGTGCGGCAGATGGGGCGCGTGTCTGCGCTGCCGGTCGAACTGGCTGAAGTCGGCCAGGTGATCGTGGCCGGCAAGGTGTATGTACTGCCCGAAGAAGTCGGTGTGCAGCAGCATGCGGGCGCCCTGGCCTTTATCGCGCACACCGATCCTGCCGCGCTGGTGGCCGCGTTGCCGCCGGCCGACAGTGCGGTGCTGATGCTCAGCGGTGCCAACGAGGCGCTGGTGGATGCGTCGCTGGCACTGGCGGAACAGGGCGGTTGGTTGGCGGGTCAGTCCGCCGACGGTTGCTACGACCCGGCTGCGGCAGCGCGTCTGGCACGCCAAGGCATTTTGACCGGCGACCCTGCGCAATTGGCGCAGGCGTTGGCACAGCGCTGGCCGGCGTAAGCCGGGCGCTTCCTCTCAGATCGGAACAAGTGCGATGAGCTACGCCAACAATGACGAAATCCGCGGCGTCCTGATCCAGGCCGGACAGGAGCGCGTGCTGCTGCCAAATGCCACCGTGGCAGAGGTGATGTCGCGGGTAGCGGTCGAGCCGATGGCCGACATGCCGCGCTGGGTGGTCGGGCGCATCGACTGGTACGGCTGGAAAGTGCCGTTGCTGTCGTTCGCGCGCCTCAGCGGCATGGGCGAAGAGCCCGCCGCAGTCAACAACAAGGTGATCGTGCTGAAGGCGCTCGGTGGCGATCCGGCGCTGCCGTATTTCGCGCTGCTCACCGCCTCGTTCCCGCAGTTGATCTCGGTGCCGCGCGACGGCCTGCTTGCCGACGCCTCCGAAGACGCACTGCCCGACGGCGTGCACATGCGTGTGCTGCTGGGCGAGCAGAGCGCACTGCTGCCGAACCTGGATGCGATCGAAGCGCAGGTTGCGCAGGCGCTTGCGGCGGTTGCTGCCTAAGCGCGGCTGGCTAGACGACGACGCGGCGGCATCTGTACTACGCTCACTGTCATGAGCCTTCCCGTCTTCGCGCCAGTGCATCATGCAGACGGTGTGGTGCTATGCGATCTGGCGGTGGTCGATCCAGCGGCGATGGCTGATTACCACACCCGTAACCGTGAACATCTCGCCGGTGCCATGCCACTGCGGCCGCCTGCGTTCTACACCACCGACGGCTGGCGGCGGCTGAATATCGCTTATCGCACCGCGGTGCCCGGCGAACGCGAATTGCAACTGGTGTTGTTGAGCGAGGCACAGGTGATCGGCACGGTCGGCTTCACCCAGATCCAGCGTGGCGCTTTCCAGGGCTGCCATCTGGGCTACGGCCTGGATGCGCAGCAGCAGGGACGCGGGTTGATCCAGTGGGCGGCCACGCAGGGCATCGCCTTCGCATTCGGCCCGCTCGGGCTGCATCGGGTGATGGCGCAATACGTCCCCGACAATCTGCGCAGTGCGCGTGTGCTGCAGCGGTTGGGTTTCCAGATCGAAGGTTATGCCCGGCGTTATCTGCAATTGAACGGCGTCTGGCGCGACCATGTGTTGACCAGCAAGTTGCGCGACGACGACCAGGCTGTTGGCGCTTAGTGCCTGTGGTGTACGCGTTGAGTTGCCGATGTGCGCGGTCGATTTGCTGAGTGTTTATTCGCGATGCGCTGTGCAGTGTCTGACGTTTGAGAGACGACTGATCCACCAAAAGGTCAGGGCTTACACAACTGCGCGCGTTGCCCAGTGACGCTACCTTGCGTTGATGGCTGCGTTGATTGCAGCGTTGTGCTGAAAGGGGGCGCCCTTATTGCGCAGTGTCGAATGGTTCGAGGCGAAGCTGGTCAGCGGCCAGATGCGTGTCTTGCACGATATCCACCTGCGTCGACCAGCCGCGTTGCTTGAGTTGATCGCGCAGTTGAGTGGCCCAGCTCTGCACCTCGGGCGCATCCGCTGTGGCGGCCCGGAGGCGGATCTGGGCAGGCACTCGATCGGCAGACAGTGCGTAACGCGCAAGCCAGTCGCGTGGCGAAGTGGAAAGTTTTAGCAGACCTGGCTTGCGGGCCATGCTGCCTTTTGCCTGGTAGACCGTTGCGTCCGGCGCGGCTGCGCTTGCGGCTGGTTTGGATGATGGAGATGCATCGCGATAGGCATCGAGGTGCAGTGTGGGTGCATTGCGCACGCGCAGCGGAGCAGCCTGGCCTGCGACATGCGCAGCGCGGGAGATCAGCGGTGTTTCTGCTACAGACGCATTTGTCTGTGTTCGCTCGACCAGTGAGGTTTGCGATGGCGGCGATGCAGGTGCCGATGCCGCGTCTGGTGCAATCGGTGCGGGTGCGGGTGTGCTGCGATCTGCGGTTGCGGCAAGCGAGCCACTGACGAACGCATCGGCCGGGCTTGCGGCGATGGGAGCAGGCGGCGGCGGGGACGCTGCTGGTGCCTGCGCGTCGATGGATTGCGCATCGACGCTTGGCGCAGGTTCGGCGGCGATCATGGCTGCACGTGGAGGCGCCGCAGCAGGCGCAGGCACAGCAGCAGGTGCAGGTGCCGCAGCAGGAGTGAGCGGTGACGCACTAACTGGTTCCGGAGCGAGGGCCGGAGCTGGCGATGGCGATGGCGATGGCTGCGCTGGGGGCAATGGTGGCAATGGCGACCGCGATGGCAACGCCGCTATCGAAGGCGCGGCCGCATTGGGTGCCTCGGCATACGCCGGTGCCGGCAGTGCAGGCAGGTCGGATGTGCTGTCTGCTGTGCGATCCACCTGGGGGGCGTCGCGCGTTGCCTGTTGAGTCTTTTGCGGTTCTGCCAATGCCGTATCAGGCGTCGTAGCCGTCGGCAGCTCCAGCGTGGGTTGACTGGCCTGCCACTGCAGGCCAATGCCAACGGCCAGCGTGATCGATGCAGCGAAGGCGAGCGTCGGCACCCAGCGCGGGCGACGGCTGCTGCGCCGGGAGGCGGCTGCGTGGCTGGTTTGATTAGAGGTTGTGCTTGATTCGAGTGCTGGCAGTGTTGATGCCTGAGCCTGAGCCTGAGCAGCAGATGCAGACGTAGATGGGGAGCGCGATGCAGCTCCAGATGTATCTACCGCTTCATTCGAAGAAGCCGACATATCCGCAGCTATCGATGCATCTTTAGCTAGAGATAAATCCGCAGCCATCGAAGTGTCTTTAGCTAGCAATACCTCTGCAGCTATCGACACATCTGCAGCGGAGGGCACATCCACACTCGGCCGCATAGCTGCCTTGTCGATGCGCGCTTGCTGCTCGATCCACGCACGCGCAGATGCGCTCAACGCCGTCCCCAATGCCTGATCGGCACGTTCGCCCTGCGCAAGACGCGCCTGTACGGCAGCGCGCTGTGCTGCCTGCGCTTGTTCGGCTTGCGCTGCGGCGGCGGCAAACACGGCTGCCATCGTGGAGGGTGCTTCGAATTGCAATCCGTCCTGTGCGGGAGTCGCTGCATTGCGTTCGGCATCTGCAGTGCGCGCGGCCTGCGCAAACCATGCATCCATGGACGCAGGCGGTGCATGCGACGGCAGGGCACGCAGCAATGCGGCAAGGCCATCGCTGCCCGCGAGAAAGCGGTCGAATGCGCTACTCATTGCGTCGCATCCAGGCTACCGCGCAGTTTTGCGAATGCATAGCGCAGCCGGCTTTTGACGGTCTCGAAGCCTTCGCCGATCACCTGGGCGATTTCTTCCAGGCTGAGTTCGGCAAAGAAGCGCAGCACCACCACTTCGCGCTGTGCGTCGGGCAATGCCATCACTGCGGCGCGCACGCGCTGCTGCTGCTGGCCGAGCATGGCCAACTGCTCGGTGCTCAGATCGTCGTCGGGCAGCTGCAGATGTGCATCGTCCAGCGCAACCGAGGTGGTGTGATAGGCGCTGCGGCGGATGTCGATCCAGCCGTTGCGCGCGATCTGAAACAGGAAGCTGGTGAACGTCGCTTGCCCGGGGCGATAGTCGCTGCAGCGTGTCATCAGCTTGACCCAGGTCTTCTGCGCGAGGTCTTCGGCTTCGCTTAGGTTGCCTTCGCACAACCAGGCCAAAAAATTGAACAGGGCGCGGTTGTGGCGCATGAACAACTCGGTGGCCGGTTGTTCGACAAACCCATTGGCGACGAGGAGCATGAGCTCCTCGTCGGGAAGATGCGCAAGATCGGCAGGTTGCATGCGCGCAGTATAGGCAAGCGCCGCGTGCATCAGTCGGTGTTGGCGAGTGGCCGGGTGCTCAGCTTGTCGGCCTGCTGCACCATATGCAGAAAGTCGGCGCGATAGCCGAAGCGGTCGCTGCCCAAGCTGCCGGCAGCCAAGGCGCCTACCTGCGGATAATCCCAGCCACGCAACTGACTGCCGCCACGCAGGCGCTGGCCGAACCCGGCCACTGCGGCGGAAAAGCGGAAGGCATCGCTGGTGGCGTTCAAGGCGCGGCGTTGATTGCTGCGAACCACCGTGTCGAGCAGCTGGCTACGCTGTGCGTCGGGCAGTTTGTAGCGCAATTTGACGTGCGCCAGTTCGCTGTCGACCGCACGCTGCTGTCGAGGCGCGGTGGTGGTGGCATAGCGTAGCGGGTCCACCGATGCGTGGCCGTCGGTCGGAGTGATTTCATACAACGCGGTGACGGTGTGGCCTGCGCCGATCTCGCCTGCATCGACCTGGTCGTTGTTGAAATCCTCGTCGCGCAACGCACGGTTTTCGTAGCCGATCAGGCGGTATTCCTTGACGGTTTCCGGATTGAATTCGACCTGGATCTTGACGTCGCGCGCGATGGTGGCAAGCGTTGCGCCCAGCTCGTGCGTGAGCACCTTGCGTGCTTCCAGTGCCGAGTCGATGTAGGCATAGGCACCGTCGCCGGCATCGGCCAGCTGTTCCATCAGCGTGTCGTTGTAGTTGCCGGTACCGAAGCCGAGCGTGGACAACGCCACACCGGAGCGCCGCTTCTCGGCGACCATGCCCTTGAGCTGATCGAAGTCGGTGACGCCGACATTGAAGTCGCCGTCGGTGGCGAGCAGGATGCGGTTGATGCCGCCGCGCAGATAGCCTTGCCGCGCCGCCTTGTAGGCCAGTTCGATACCGCTGGCACCGGCAGTGGAACCGCCCGACTGCAGGGCGTCGATCGCTTCGATGATGCGGCCTTGCTGGTCGCCGGGCGTGGGCGGCAGTACGACCGCGGTGTTGCCGGCGTAGGTCACCAGGGTGATGCGATCTTTCGCACGCAACTGGCGTACCAGCAGTTTGAGCGAGGACTGCAGCAGCGGCAGTTTGTCGGGCGATTCCATCGAGCCGGAGATATCGACCAGAAACACCAGATTGGCCGGCGGCAAATCAGTCGTTGCGATAGCGCGACCGGCGATGCCGACGCGCAGCAGCAGGCTGTCGTTGTTCCAGGGGGTGGGCGCCAGTTCGGTGCGCACCGCGAAGGGTTTGCCGTCGGCCGGTGCGGGATCGTCGTAGCGGAAGTAGTTGATCAATTCTTCCACGCGCACTGCGTCGACCGGCGGCAGCGTGCCTGCACTCAGGAAGCGCCGCACATTGCTGTAGCTGCCGGTGTCCACATCGATGCTGAAGGTGGACACCGGATTCGCTGCGGTCTGCACGATCGGGTTGTCGCTTAGCGTTTGGTAGGTTTCGCGGTTGTCGGCGGGTGCCGGCAGGATCGGCGGCATCGGCATGAGGTTGTCGAGCATTGGGCGACGCGCGACCAGTTTGGCGGCCGGTGCGCGTTGTGCCACGAAGGACTCGAGCGCTGCCGGCATCGGCGATGGCATCACTGATGGCGATGATGGCGGAGGTGGTGGGCTCGGCGTGGAAAGCTGCTCCATTGCGTGTGCAGGGGCAGGCACTGCGAGCTGGCCTTTGGCGTGCGGCGTCGTCGATGCGGTGGGTTGCGAAGGCTGCGCGGTGGCAGGCAAGGCGGTGGTGCGCGACCTGTCGCTGTTCGGCTCGGTCGGCTCGTGCGAGCAGGCGCTCAGCAGCAGGGCGAGCGCAAGAAGGCTATGACGTGGCATGGGAATCCTTTTTTGCGTGGCGAAGGTGGGATGGGTGAACAACTGGACAGCCCGAGGTCGCCGTGCACTGCGCCTCTGTTGAGTAAACGGGCCAGTGCGGCGAATGGGGTTAAGTGGGTTGAAGATTTTTTTGTAGCGGGTGGGCGCTGCTGTGTGCAGTGTCAGATGAAGGGTTGGCTGGGCGAAGTGGCATTACTTGCTTCCGTACCTTCACCCCAACCCCCGCTCCGCGCCCCAACCCGCGCTAGCAGCGCGAGCGCTCCAAGACATGCGCGCCAATGGCGCGTATGCCGTGCCTTCTCGCCCCGATGTGAGAGGGCCTTGATTCCTCCCTTCTCCCATCGGGAGAAGGTGGCGCGTAGCGCCGGATGAGGGTACGGCTGGGCAGGGCGCTGTCGGTCGCCCCGTACTCTCACCCCAACCCCTCTCCCGATGGGAGAGGGGCTCTACAGCCTTCACGGTGCGTTATGCGCGGATCCGCATTGCTGGGGGCCGCAATACGGTTTATCCGCACGCGGCGCTGCCGCATGATGGAAGGCTGTTGCCGCGTCCTGCGGCTGCCTGTTTTCTTCATTCATGGAGTTCCCGGATGATCCAACGTCGTCACTTCCTCAAGAGCGCCACGCTTGGTGCGATCGCTTCCGGTCTGGCCGGGTGGGGCGCACGTGCGCAGGCGGCGGTCGGTGCCGGCACCGGCGGGCGCGTTGCGGTGTTGCCGCGCGGCGCGGCGCGGGTGATTTCCACCTGGGATTTCGGTATCGCCGCCAATCAGGAGGCCTGGAAAATTCTCAGTACCGGCGGCATCGCACTGGATGCAGTGGAAGCCGGCGTGCGCGTACCCGAAGCGGACCCGAGCAATCCCACCGTGGGGCTGGGCGGTTACCCGGATCGCGATGGGCGGGTGACGCTGGACGCCTGCATCATGGATCACCTGGGCAATTGTGGCTCGGTGGCCGCACTGGAAGATGTGGTGCATGCGATCTCGGTGGCGCGCGCGGTGATGGAGAAAACCCCGCATGTGATGCTGGTCGGTGACGGTGCGCGTCAGTTCGCGCTGGAGCAGGGCTTTCCGAAGACCAAGCTGCTCACGCCGAGCTCGGAAGCGGCGTGGAAGGAGTGGTTGAAGACCTCGAAGTATTCGCCGGAAGCCAATATCGAAAACCGCGCCTGGCGCGATGCCAAATTGCCGGGCGGCAAGGACAATCACGACACCATCGGCATGCTGGCGCTGGATGCGCACGGCAACTTGTCGGGCGCGTGCACCACCAGCGGCATGGCGTGGAAGATGCATGGCCGGGTGGGCGACAGCCCGATTATCGGCGCCGGCCTGTATGTGGACAACGAGGTCGGTGGTGCAACCTCCACCGGCGTTGGCGAAGAAGTGATCCGCAATGTCGGCAGTTTTGCGGTGGTTGAAATGATGCGCCAGGGCAAGTCGCCGGCAGAGGCGTGCCGCGAGGTCGTCATGCGGCTGATACGGCGCAAGCCCGAGCTCACTCGCACACTGCAGGTGGGGTTTCTGGCAATGAACAAGCAGGGTGAGGTGGGTGCATTCGCGATCCAGAAGGGTTTCAGCTACGCGGTCTGCGATGCGCAACGACAGGATCTGCTGGTGCCCGGTGAAAGCCACTACACCACTGAGCCTGCGGCATGAGTGCATTGGGGCTGGAAGTGGCTGCCGATTCGGTGGGTTCGGCATTGGCTGCGCAGGAAGGCGGTGCGATGCGGGTGGAGCTCTGCGGTGGTCTGGATGGCGGCGGGCTGACGCCATCGTTCGGCACGCTGGCGGTGGTGCGTGAGTGTTTACAGATTCCGCTGTATGTGTTGATCCGTCCGCGCGTGGGCGATTTCGTCTTCGATGCGGACGAGGTCGAGGTGATGCGGCGCGATGTGGAGCTGTGTGTGCGGCTGGGCTGCGATGGCGTGGTGTTGGGCGCGCTGGATCCGCATGGGCAGGTCGACATGCGCACAATGCTGGTGTTGATCGAGGCGGCGGGATCGCTGGGTGTGACCTTCCATCGTGCGATCGATGTCAGTGCCGATCCGGGGCGCGCGCTGGAAGATGCGATCACGCTGGGTTGCGAGCGAGTGCTGACGTCGGGTGCGCGTGCGAGCGCGCTTGAAGGTGTGGACACCATTGCGGCACTGGTGCGTCAGGCCGGCGATCGGATCAGCGTGATGCCGGGCGCTGGTGTGTCCGAAAACAATGTACTTACGCTGCGTGCCAATACCGGTGCGCGCGAGTTTCATGCCTCCTCACGTGGGCCGGTTGCGGCACAGGTGCATGCGCGGCATGCGTATATCACCGATCTGGGCGGCGATTACCAGCGCACCGATGTGGCACGTGTGCGGCGGATAGTGGGGTTGTTGCAGGGGGCATGAGTTTGGAAGCTGCTCAGTTGCAGAGCGGGTGATCTGTGGGTTTGCTGCAGGGCCCTTGCCCGCCCACCCTCGCGGGACACGCCGCAAGTACGTCCGTGTAGGCTCTTACGCGGCATCCATGCCGCGTAAGGTCCCGCGACGGTGAGCGGGCAAGGACCAGTCGGGATGGTCGGTGTGCATGTTTTCAACAAAGCAACCGACTAATTTTCTGGTGCGGTGAAGGCACCGTGCACTCGACCGGCAAGGCTTTTTACCTGAGCTTCTGATTGCATCTAAACGACGCTATTACTCAAGTCTCAGTGTGTCGAAGTGATTGCTTAGCGCGGGTAGATCAGTTGCAGAGCGGGTGATCTGTGGGTTTGCTGCAGGGCCCTTGCCCGCCCACCGTCGCGGGACACGCCGCAAGTACATCCATGTAGGCTCTTACGCGGCATCCATGCCGCGTAAGGTCCCGCGACGGTGGGCGGGCAAGGACCAGTCGAGATGGTCGGTGCGCAGGGTTTTCAGCAAAGCAACCTGTAAATTCCCTGGTGCGGTGTCCTTGCCGATTGCGGGACCGTGTGGCGGCATGGATGCCGCCACCGAGCCTACATGGACGTACTTGTGGCGTGTCCCGCGAGCGGTGAGGGCACCGCACCCTCGATTAACTGAGCTTTTGACCGCATCTAAACAACGCTTCGATTCGAAATTTCGGTTGTCTTGTGTCCTTCCTGCGTGTCCTGCGAGCAGTGAGGACACCGCGCCCTCGACCTATACCTGACTATGCAGCAGTGGCTATGGCGTCGTGCTATCCGCGTTGCCGTCAAGTCGCGCCGGATCGATCACTACATGCTTGATGCGTTGACGTTTCCAGGTGTAGCTGATGTGCACCAAACCATCGCGGGTCTGGATCACGGCAGGATAGGAAAACTCGTCTTTTGCGCTATTTTCCAGTGTGAGTACGCGCTGCCAGTGCACGCCATCAGTCGATAGCGCCACCGCAAGTGTGCCTCGGCCGTCCCACCAGTCCTTGCCGGCGATGCCCGGGTTGTAGACCAGCAGGGCGCGGCCGTCGCGCAGCATCACGGCGTCGGTGCCGGAGTTGGGATTTTCTACGTCCAGCAATTGCATCGGTTGCCAGTGCAGGCCGCCATCATTGGAGAACGTACTGAAAAGCTTGTTCTGCTGGCTTCGGCCCAATATCTGCACGCGGCCGTCTGCATGCAGCAACACGCTGGGCTGGATCGCGCCGATCACTGTCGGATCATTGAGCGGCATGCCGCGTTGCCAATGTGCGCCGTCGTCGTCGCTCCATTCCAGATGCGCGCGCCAGCCACGGTCTTCGCTGCTGCTGGGTGCGAGGATGCGGCCGCTCGGTAATTGCACCGGCTTGTTCTTAATCGGGCCGAGAATGCCGTCGGGCAGGCGCTGCTGTGGCGACCAGTGCGCACCGTTGTCGCTGGAGGTGATGCGCAGGCCCCACCAATCGCGCGGATTCGGGCCGAGCTTGTAGTACAGCTGCACCGGCCCGGTGCGGGACTGAAACAGCACCGGATTCCAGGCCGGCAGTGCGGCGCCATCTAGGCCTGCGTGCGCGCCGTCGGCGATGCGGCGCGGTGTCTGCCAGTGCTGCGGGCCGCGTTGGGCGAGCCAGATACCGACATCGGCGGCACCCTCGTGTGCGCCGCCGAACCAGGCCGCCAGCAGGGTGCCGTCGCGGGTTTCCAACAGCGTAGAGGCGTGCGCCTGCGGCGTCGGTGCCGGATCGGCGATGAACTCGCTGAGCACGATCGGTGAGGGCGGCGATGCCCGTGATTCAGCGTTGGCGGCGAAGCCCGCGAGGCTCGCAACAAGGCAGGTCAGCAGGCGTGACAGAGGCATCGTGGTCCAGTCCTGTGCGGATTTTAAAGATACCTATTTATTATCTATTAAATACCATGTGCTTTGGTTGTCGCGGGCGGCCGTGGTCGCCGACCACTGCGAGGACCTGCGATGTCATCACACCCGCTCTTCCCGTTGCGCTGGCTGGCCGCATTTGGCCTGACCGCCATCGCGCAGAACTTAGCTGCGCCTGCGCCTGCGATGTGCATTGCGTAGTGGTATCGCGGGGATTCATTCGCATGCGCGCAGGCCGTTATCGAGATGACACGGTGTGCGGTTGGCTGCTGCATGGTCGGCGTACCGCGCGTGGTAGGCAGGTGCGATCGGCTTTCAGTGCCGATGGGCCTGCAACAACGCGCAGCGCCGTGTATTTGTCCACTCAGGAGCGCGCATATGGCTTTTCCAACCGCAGTCAACGATCAGATCACCGATGCCGTCACGCAGACCAACGTCAAGGTGATCGGCGAAGCGCCCGCCATGGCGATGGGCACGATCTACCAGAGCATGGCCCAGTCGAGCGGGATTCTCTTCGCTAACGCGGTGGCCGCACAGCAGCAACAAAACACGCTAGCGCAGGCCGCCACGAATCAGGGCGTAATGCAGATCTACAGTCTCGATACCACCGCTTCGGCGGCGGACGTCGAGAAGGTTGCGCAAGCGGGCGTGGCCGACAATCTGACCAGTCTGCTCACCGTGCTCAAGGCGTTCAACACCGGCAAGTAAGGGTAATTGGCGACAGCTGCAGCGCTGTCGCCAATGTTGCTGTTGCTGACGCGAGCGCGTCGTCTCGCTCAGGCCGCGTCGTCGTCGCGCGCTTGCGGCGGCAGCAGGATCTGCGGTTGTTTGGCCGAGTGGGTCTGGCACAGGAACGTCATCAGGTGCGCCGCTTCGGTGCTGCCGATCGGCTGGCTGGGCACGGGCTTGCTGTGGACGTGTTCGGCAAAGGCGTGCTGGGTCTGCTCCGGAACCGCGGAGACAGGGTCTTGCGTAACGGTGGACGACGACATGAAACGCTCCTGGAACTCACCAACCGACCGTCGCTCGATGGAACGACGGGAATGCGCCACTGACTTCCACAACGGCGTGAGCCGGTGATCTTGCCTGGAATGCGATCTGTTCGATACTGCACAGGTCGCAGACGCTGCGTGGGCAGTGGACGTCCAGATAACGGCGTGGGCGCGGCAGTCTGAAGGGTGTAGATCCAGGGGGGCGCTATTGGGGTTGCCTGGCAGTTGGTTTTACCGCCTGCCAGCTGTCACGCAGCTCATCAGACACCCGCGCAACGCGCACTGCTCTCAACCATGCACACCGACCATCTTGACTGGTCCTTGCCCGCCCACCGTCGCGGGACCTTATGCGGCAGGGATGCCGCAGAAGAGCCTACACGGACGTACTTGCGGCGTGTCCTGCGATGGTAGGCGGGCAAGGACCTCGCAGCCAAGCCGCAGATCAGCCGCTCTGCAACCGACGCATCCACACCCATCCAACCCTCCCAAGACAAGCAAGATCTCGCAGTCTTGAAAGTAGCCGACACAACGTAGCGAACCGTCGGCAGCTGGGGATGGACGGCGCACTTGGAGCGACATGTACAAGCAGTACATGCCGCACCGAGGATCTACCTGGATGTCGTTGACAACAGCCGCGCCCGCCTCACGGCCGCAAAGTAGTATGGAGAGCTGCTCTTATTCCTTCGGCGTAATCCACACCTGCTGCTGCAGCCCGCGCACGCTGGGCTTGGCGGTGCTGTCCAGATCGAACACCACCACGGCGTTGTCGCCCTTGCGCTGGAACGGCGCCGGGAAATACAGCGCACGTTGCGGGCCGATGGTCCAGTGGCGGCCGAGGTTGACGCCGTTGGCCCAGGTCACGCCCTTGCCGAAGGCGCGCATGTCCAGATAGGTATCGGTGGGTGTGCCGATGCGCAGGGTGCCGCGATGGAAGGCCGGGCCGTCGACGTGATTGCGGGTCCAGCCGCGCAGGCTGTCGGGCGAGCGCATCGGCAGCGGGAAGGCCTGCCAGCCGGTGAGTTGCCGGTTGTCCAGCAGCACCGGGTCGACCAGGCCGGCGCGGCCGTCGGCCATGCGTGGGCCATAGTTGATGCGGCCGCTGTTTTCCACCAGCACATCGAGCGTGTGTTCGCCGGCCGGAATATCCACGTTGGTGGAGACCTGCTGCAGCCGACGTTCGACGCTGCCGACCGGCTTCTTGTCCATATACACGCGTGCTACGTCGCGCACCTCGCCCAGGTACAGCGCGCCCTTGCGCGGGCCGGTGACGGTGGTGCGGTAGAGGATGTAGCCGTAATCCTGGCCGAAATGTTCCATCGGCTGCGGGGTGTCGATGGCGATCGGCGCGGGCAGGTTGTCCCACAGCGAGGCCGATTCGCGCAGTTGCGTTTCCGGCAGTGCGGCGATGGCGATCGGCGCCGGCAGCGCGGGCGTTTGCACGCCGGTAACGCGAGTGATGGCGTCGCGCATCAATGCGAACTTGGGCGTGGGGCGACCGGCCTCGTCGAGGATGGCGTCGTAGTCGTAGCTGGTGGTCTGCGGTGCGTAATGGTCGCTGGGATTGCCCTGGAAATTGGCACCATTCATGAAGCCGAAACTGGTGCCGCCGATGAACATGTAGAGATTGGCCGAGTGGCCCTGGCGCAGGATCCACTCCAGTTCTTCGGTCTGTTGCTTGGCATCGGTGCTGGCGTGCGGCTTGCCCCAGTGATCGAACCAGCCGGCCCAGTATTCGCCGACCATGCGCGGTTGGTCGGGACGGAACTTGATCAGTTTTTCGAAGGCGCTCTTGGCTTCGCCCGGCGCGAAATTCACCACCGCCAAGGTATCCGGCAAGGTGCCGTTGGCGAGCATGTCGGCGCCGTCGGAAGTAAACAGTAAGGCGTCGTCGAAGCCGGCCTTGACGTACATGGCGCGGTTGTCGGCCATGTAGGCATGGTCGTCGTCGTAGGAGCCGTATTCGTTCTCGACCTGCACGGCGATGATCGGCCCACCGTTGTGGTTGAGCAGCGGATGTACCTGTTTGGACACGGCATCCAGATAGGCCTGGCTGGCCGCAAGAAAGCGCGGGTCGCGGCTACGCACACGGATGTTGTCCTTGCCGAACAACCACGCGGGGTAGCCGCCGGCTTCCCACTCGGCGCAGGTATAGGGGCCGGGGCGCAGGATCACGTTGAGGCCCTGCGCGGCGGCTTCGCGCACGAATGCGGCCACATCGTTGTTGCCGGCAAAATCGAACTGGCCTTGTTGCGGTTCGACCAGATTCCAGAACACGTAGGTCTCCACCGTGTTCAGGCCGAGTGCGCGTGCCTTCTGCAGGCGGTCCTTCCAGTATTCGCGCGGAATGCGCTGGAAATGGATGGCGCCGGAGAGAATCTGATACGGCTTGCCGTCGCGCACGAACTGCGTGCCTTGGGTGCCGAAGCTGGGCCAGGTGTCGGTAGTAGCGGCAATCGCGGTGACGGGAAGTGCGAACGCGAGGGCCAGAACGAGCGGTGCAAGGGTGGTGCGCAACATGGGAAGTTCTCGGCGGAAACGAGTGACGAATGACGAATGACGCGTAAGAACAAGCATCAATTAAACGACGGCGGCAGATCCTGCTTGTTCGCACCGAAGGCCAGGTTTGGTTTGGCACCCATGCTGAATTCCAGCGTGCCGCCAGCAGCCAGATCGGCATGGCGCATCCAGCTGCGGTTGATCGGTTTGCCGTTCCAGGTCAGCGATTGCACGTACACGTTTTGCGCGCTGCTGTTGTTGGCCACGATGCGCAAGGTGCGGCCGTTGCCGACATCCAGTTCTGCGCGCTTGAACAGCGGGCTGCCGAGGATGTAGTTGCCGCTGACCGGATCCACCGCATACAACCCCAGCGCACTGAGCACGAACCAGGCGCTCATCTGCCCGCAGTCTTCATTGCCGGACAGGCCATTGCGCGCGTCGTGGTACTGCTCGCGCAGCAGCCGGCGCACCATCGCCTGGGTCTTGTATGGCTGGCCGGCGTAGGCGAACAGATAGGCCACGTGATGGCTGGGTTCGTTGCCGTGCGCGTACTGGCCGACCAGGCCATCGATATCCGGCGGTGCATCGGCAGGCAGTTCGGAGCTGGTGGAAAACAGTTCGTCCAGCTTGGCGACGAAGCCGCCGCGGCCGCCGTACAGGTCCATGTAGCCGTACAGATCGTGCTGGTTGAGGAAGGTGGCCTGCCAGGCATTGGATTCGGTGAAATCGCGCCATTGTGTGAGGTGGCCCATGCCACGGGGGTCGAACGGTGTGGCCCAGCTGCCGTCTTCCAGGCGCGCTTGTACGAAGCCACTGTCGCGATTGAACACGTTGCGGTAATTGCGCGAGCGCTCGCGCAGTGCGCGTGCATCGTCGGTGGCACCGGCGGCCTGCGCCAGATGCGCACAGGCCCAGTCGTCGTAGGCGTATTCCAGCGTGCGGCTGACCGCTTCGTCCACCTTGTCGGCGGGGATGTAACCGAGCTTGCGGTAGTACGCCAGGCCGTGGGTGGTGTCGTCCATCGCGCGCTTGCGGTACGCCGGCCAGGCGGCTTTGTAGTCGATGCCGGTGAAGCCCTTGGCATGCGCTTCGGCCAGCACCACCGCCGAGTGGTAGCCGATCATGCAGCCGGTTTCCACGCCTTGCAGCGGCCAGATGCCCACGCCGTCCGGGCATTCGTTGGCGCCGCGCACCAGGCATTGCACCAGGTCCGGCACGCGCTCGGGCTGCACCAGGGTGAGCAGCGGATGCGCGGCGCGGTAGGTGTCCCACAGCGAGTAGGTGCTGTAGTTGTGATAGCCCTTGGGCGCGGTGTGGATCTTAAGATCCATGCCGCGGTAACGGCCATCCACGTCGCTGAAGAGCGTAGGCGCGAGCAGACTGTGATACAGGCTGGTGTAGAAGATGCGGCGTTGCGCGTCGTCGTCGCTGTCGATACGGACGCGTGCGAGTTCCTTTTCCCAGGCGGCTACGGCTTGCGCGTGCACGCGGGCGAAGTCGAAGTCGGGCAGTTCGGCGTCCAGGTTGGCCAGCGCATTGTCGGCGCTCACCGCCGAGATGCCGACCTTGATCAGCAGCGGTGCGTCGGCTGCATCCGGGTAATGCAAGGCGGCCTTGAGATGCGTGCCATCGGCGCTGCGCGTGCCTGCGGCCAGCGGCTGGTCTTCGTTGTACAGCTGCACCTGTTTGAACGGCCGTGACAGGCGCATGGCGAAATAGATGTAGCGGCCCTGTGCCCATTGATAGACGCGCCGGCCACCGGTGAGGGTGCGTTCGTCCACCACGCGCAGCTGTGCGTCGGTGATGCGGGTGGGGATGCCGGGTTTGTCCTGCATGCCATGGCACAGGTCCAGCAGCACGTGCGCCGGCTTGCCCTTGGGGAAGTGATAGCGATGCAGGCCGGCGCGCGCGGTGGCGGTGAGTTCGGCATGCACGCCGCTGTCCTTGAGCCGCACGCGGTAGTAACCGGGGGATGCGGCTTCATCGGCATGGTCGTAGCGCGAGCGGTAGCCGCTGTCCGGTGCGTCGAGCGCGCCGGGCACCAGCTTCACCTCGCCGGTGGCGGGCACCAGCAGGAAATCCAGCATGTCGCCGATGCCGGTGCCGGACAGATGCGTGTGCGAGAAGCCCATGATCGAGCCGTCGGATTCGTGGTAGCCAGAGCACGAATCCCACACGGCGTTGTAGGTGTCCGGGCTCAGTTGCACCATGCCGAACGGCAGCGTCGCGCCGGGAAAGGTGTGGCCATGGCCGCCGGTGCCGATGAAGACATCGACGTGACGGGTGAGGTCGGCGCGGGTGCGCGCATCGGCCGGCAGTGCGTAGTTGCCGGCGCGTGCGCGGGCGAGGCCTGTTGCCAGGGCGCCACTACCGAACAGTGCCGCTGCGATGGCGCCTTGGAGAAAACCGCGTCGTGTTGCCATGTGGTGTGGTCTCTGATGTCACGAGGTGGGTGCGCCGTACCCTCATCCGCCCTTCGGGCACCTTCTCCCGGCGGGAGAAGGGAAGATCAAGCGCTCTGCAGTTCCGCGTTGGAAGGGCGGTCGGGCCCTTCGCAAACTCAGGCGCTGCGCAGCAGCTGGGGTTTGCGTTGGTGCAGGTCGATGATCAGTTCGCCGAACAAGGTGTTGGCCCAGGCGAACCAGTCGCGGGTGAAGGTGCTCGGGTTGTCCTTGTCGAAGGCTTCGTGCATGAAGCCGGTGCCGGCATGGGTGGTTTTGAGCCACTGCAGGCATTGGCGCAGTTGTGCGTCGTCGTCGCTGACCAGCGCGTACTGGATGATCGACATCGGCCAGATCGTGCCCATGCCGCTGTGCGGGCTGCCGACGCCTTCGGCCGCCGTGCCGCGCGAGAAATACGGGTTGCGTTCGCTCCAGGCCAGCTGGCGGGTGCGCAGGAACACCGGGTCGGCGCGGTCGCAGCAGCCCAGGTAGGCCAGGCTGAGCAGGCCGGGGGCGTTGGCGTCGTCGATGAACAGCTGGTTGCCGTAACCGTCCACTTCGAATGCCCAGTACGCCTGCCCATCGGCGTCGCGTTGCTGACCAAACTTGCGTGTCGCCGCTTCCACTTCATCGGCCAGTGCGGTGCAGTCGGCGGCAAACTCGGTATCGCGGTGCAAGGCCGTGCTCATCGTCGCCAGCTGACGCAGCGAGGCCACCGCGAACAGGTTGGCCGGCACGAACAGCGGATACACGCAGGCATCGTCGGAGGGGCGGAACATCGAGTGGATCATGCCGTTGGGTCTGGTCGGCTGGCCGTAGCCTTCCAGCACCAGGGTTTCGGTCGCCAGCGGCGAGGGCCGCTGGAACACGTACGGGCCGCGATTCTCTTTGCGCTGCTGCTCGCGGAAGGTCTTGACCACCACGTGCATCGCCGCGCGCCAGTCGTCGTCGAACGGGGCGGCATCGCCGGTGGCGCGCCAGTATTCGTGCGCGATGCGGATCGGGTAGCACAGCGAATCGATTTCCCACTTGCGCTCGCCCACGCCGGGCTTCATCTCGGTGATGTCGTTGAGCGACCACTTCAGGCGCTGGGTCTGGCCATCGGGCAGGAAGGCATTCGCATACGGGTCGAGCCGGATGCACGCGGCCTGGCGCTGGATCAGGCCATGGAACATGCGCCGTAAGGCGGGGTCGCGCCTGGCCAGCGGCACATACGGGTGCACCTGTGCGGAGGAGTCGCGCAGCCACATCGCGTGGATGTCGCCGGTGATGACGAAGGTGTCCGGCTTGCCGTTGCGGGTGCCGGTTTCCACCGTAGTGTCGAGTGTGTTGGGGTAGCAGTTCTCGAACAGCCAGGCCAGTTCCGGGTCGGCGATGCGCGCCTTGATCTGCACGATCTGTTGCTCGACCGCCTTGCTGACGAAGCGGCGCTGCGCCTTGGGCGGGCGCTTGCTGACGAAGTTGCCGGCGGCCGTGGAGGTACCGGCGGCGAGGGCGGGCAGTGCACCGGCCAGCAGGCCGGCGCCTGCGCTGGCGCCCAGCAACTGAAGGATGTCGCGGCGGGTGTGCATGACCTGGAGGCTCCTTGGATTCTGCAAGCGGTCTGCACAGCGGCACCTCCGCATCAGCGGCGTGGCGCGCCGGACCGACGATGAGACCTATGCAGGACCAATTCCCGACGACCATACAACGTGTCCGCCGAATGTGCATAGTGCGTTCGCACAATTCGGCGCCGTACGCGTTGGGTTGCGGCCAACAGCAGACACGGCTCCCCATCAACCAGCCGCATGCGCACGCCAATGCGCCGGCCCCGCGCAGTGGCCATCGTCGTGCTCATGCCCGAACAGCTCCTCCAGCATGCGCCGCGACGGGCTCCACTCGCCGATCGCCGGGTGGATCAGCATCGCCTTGCAGGCGTCCAGGTGGCTGCCGCTGAGCGCTGCCTCGATCGCGGCGTGTTCGTAGGCCTTGAACGAGCGCACCAGCCCTTGCACGGCGCTGGGCAGCGGTGCGGCCGGGATCGGCACGATGCGGTCGCGGTCGATGTCGGCGGCGATTTCCACGATGTCGTCGTCGGCCAGCTCGGCCATTGCGCCCTGGTTGCGCACGTTGACCACGTGCCGGCTGGGCCGGGCGCCGGTCAGCGCGCTCATCACGTCTACGGCGATGCGGTGATAGCCGGTGCTGGCGCGGAACGGGTCCGGCTGCGGCGCCAGGTCCGGGGCGAAGGCCGAGCCGGCCTCGGCCTCCAGCTTCATGTACGAGCCGGAGCGCTGCGCCAGGTAGGCCGCATAGGTCTGCACCGCGCCGGTGGTGTCGCCGGCCTCCAGGCGGCTGCGCAGGTCGCCGATCAGGCTGCGGTTGAGCCGCTCGATCTCGCCACCGCGGCTGGCCCCGCTGGCACGCTGGTTGTCCAGGGCGCGGCGGCGTTCGTAGAAGAAATACAGGTACTCGGTGGGGATCAGCCGCAGCGCACGCAGCATGTCGAAGTCGAACAACGGCGCCAGGTACAGCTGACGCAGGATGGCGTCGTCGGCCAGCACGCGGTCGATGATGTCCACGCCGCGCAGGCGCACCGCGCGGATCCAGCCCAGGTGGTTGAGGCCGACGTACTCGCATTCCACATCTTCGGCCGGCTCGCCGAGCGCGCGCGCGATGTTGTGGAACAGCTCCACCGGCGTGTCGCAGATGCCGACCACGCGTGCGCGGGTGTGGGCGCTGATGGCCTGGGTGATCAGCCCGGCCGGGTTGGTGAAGCTGACCAGCCAGGCGTCCGGGCTCAGGCGCTCGATCATGCGCGCCTGTTCGATCGCCACCGGCACCGTGCGCAAGGCCTTGGCCACGCCGCCGGGGCCGGTGGTTTCCTGGCCGGAATAGCCGTGGCCGATGATGGTTTTCTCGTCGGAGGCGCGCTGGGCGATGCCACCGACGCGGATACTGTTGAGCACGAAGTGCGCGCCTTCGATCGCCGCTTCCAGCGATGGCGCGGCGTGCACCTGCAACGCGCCCCCGGACTCGGCGACGATGGCGCGGCCCATCGCCACCATCAGCGCCAGGCGCTCCTGGTCGGGGTCGTACAGCACGATCTCGCGCGCGCCCAGCGCTTCGGCGGCTTCGTTGACGCCGTACACCACCAACGGCGTGCGTACGCCGCCGCCGCCGATCAGGGTCAGTTTGCGATTGTCGACAGAACTGCTCATGGAACGTCCTCGTGTGTGGGGGGGAAGAGTTGAAACAGACCGTCTAGCGCGCCGAGCGCGCTGCAGCACGCCGCGCCGCTAAGGCAGCCTTGTTGCCCGCAGGCATCCAGCGGCTGGCCGTGCGTGTACGCGGCGATGAAGCCGGCATCGAAGGCATCGCCTGCACCGGTGGTGTCGCGTACCTGCACGGAGGGTGCGGCGATCGGGCGCGCGCCTGCGTCATCGACGACCATTGCGCCGGCGGCGCCGAGCTTGATCACCGTCTGGCCCAGGCCCAGCGCACGTGCCCAGGCCAGGCAGGCATCGGCGCCGTCGCCGCAGCCCATTAGCGCGGCTTCTTTCTGGTTGGGCAGGAACCAGGTCACCGCGCGGCAAGTTGCGTGGTTGGCCGGATCGGTGAGCCATGCCGGGCTGAAGCCGACGTCGAGCGAGGTGGTACAGCCGGCGCGGGCAAGTAGCGGCAACAACGTGGCTGCCGATGCAGCCGGCAACGGCATCGCAAAGTGCACATGCGCGGCCGCCGACATCGCGGCGATGCAGTCCTCGCGCAGTAGCAGCGCGCCCAACTCGGCGTTGGCGCCGATATAGGTGAAGAACGAGCGGTCCTCCTGCAGCGACACGCTGGTGGTCACGCCAGTGCCGGCAGTCGAGTCGATCAAGCCATCGGCCGAGACACCGAACTCGCCCAAACGCTGTTCGAACAACCCGCGGTCCTGCGCACCGATCGCGCCGATCACGCGCACGTTGCAACCCAGCTGCGCCAACGCGCAGGCGGTGATGAGGGTGCCGCCGCCCAGTTCTCGCTTGTAATGGCGTGCAAGCGCTTCTTCGCCTGGTGCCGGCCAGCGTTCGAAGCCGCTGAAGATATGGTCCAGATAGACCTCGCCGACCACCACGAGTTGCGCGGCGCTCATTGCAGCTGGAACGGCCATGCGCGCTGCCTCCGTGCCTGGATCAGATACAAGGCGCTGCCCACGCACAGCGCCACCACGGCGGCGAGCAGGCGTCGCCCCGGGCTGGTCGCCAGCAGATACAGCCAGCCGAACACGCTGATCAGCAGCGGCCACGGATACAGCGGCATTGCGAATGCCCGCCGACGTCGCTTGCGTCGCAACAGCACCACCGCCAGGCATTGCGCCAGAAACTGGAACAGGATCTGGATGATCATCAAAGTGGCGATCAGATCGTCCAGTGACAGCAGACAGGCCAGCGCCGAGGTCGCACCGACGAACAGCAGCGACACGGTGGGAAACCCGCCGCGCGGATGCAGCCGTGCAAACACGCCGAAGAACTGCCCGGCCGCCGCGGCTGCATACGGCACCCGCGAATACCCCAACTGCACCACCAGCGCCGAGCCCCAACTGGCGACGACGATCAGCGCCACCGCCACGGTGCTGCCGATGGGCCCGTAGATGGCCTGCATGAAGTCGGCCATTACCGCTTTGGATTGCGCCGCCTGCTGCCACGGCAGTACACCGAGCAAGGTGATGTTGAGGCCCAGGTACAGCAGCGCCACGATCGGGATCGAGATCAGCACCGCGCGTGGAATCGTGCGCCGCGGCTTGCGGATTTCCCCACCCAGCATGCACACGTTGTTGTAGCCGCCGTAGTCGTAGACCGCGATCAACGCCACCGCACCAAAGCCCAGCCAGAAGCCATGCGGCGACGCGGGGCGCGCGTGCAAGAACGCCGATGCAATGCCGAAATCGAAATGCAGCACGCCGCTGAGAATGATCCACACGCAGGCGCCGATCACCACCGCACTGACCAGCAGCGACAGCACCTGCACCGAGCGCACCTTGCGATAGAGCAGCAAGGTATTGAACGCGCACAGCGCCATCGCGATCGCGGTGAGCTGGGTATGGCCCAGCCCCGGCATCAGGAACGCCAGGTATTGCACGCAGCCCACTGCGGCAGAACCCACTGACAGCGGTGCGGTCAGCAGGGTTTGCCACAGATACAGAAAGCCGAACAAGCGCCCCCAACGTTCGCGGCCGTAAGCCTCGCGCAGATAGTGGTACGGCCCGCCCGAGCGCGGAATCGCCGCGCCCAACTCGGCCCACACCAACCCGTCGCATAGACACAACAGTGCGCCTGCGACCCAACCGACCAGCACCGCCGGCCCGGCCAGCGCCGACAGCGCCAGCGGAATGGTGATGAACGGCCCGATGCCGATCATGTTGAGCAGGTTGGCCGACAGCGCGCTCCAGAAACCGAGCGTGCGCGGCGGTGCCGAGGCCTGCGTGGTCGATGGCAGCAAGGTGGGTGCGGTCAGCATGCGCAGTGCTCTGCGTGCGTGACTGCCGATATGGTGTTCGCGTTGCGCGTGGAGGTAAGTCCTTCTGCGCTGTGAATTGCGGTGGGTTCCAGCCGATGCAGATCCAGCACCAGCACTGCGTTGTTGCCTTTCTTCAGCCACGCGCCCGGGCAGAACAGACACTGCTGCGGGCCGATCTCCCAGTAACGCCCCAGCAGCCGTCCGTTGATCCACAGATAGCCTTTGCGCCACAGGCTCATGTCGAGGTATATGTCGCCGACTGTTTCCAGCGCGATGTTGGCTGCAAAGAACAGGCCGGGCCGTGTGGATGGCCCTTGCAGCGCACTTAGCGTGGGCGCGTTGTCGCTATCCAGCGGCACGCCATAGACCTGCCAATCGCGCAGTTCCTTGCCATCCAGCTGCACCGGGCCGAGCAGGCCCTTCGCATCGCCCAGGGACGGGCCGAAATTGATATGGCCGAAGCTGTCGATCAGCACGTCCAGTGTGCGCTCGCCGGATGTGGTGCTCGGTAATGCTAGCTGCGGCGCGCTGTTGAGACGCGCGTGCCGCACGCGCGAGACGTGCCCGATCTCGTCATCGTCGAGGTGCACCGCCGCGTAGTCGTGCACCTTGCCAAGATCCAGCTGCGTGCCGGCCACGATGCGGCGCCGGTACACCACCAGCCCCAGGTTCTGCTTGAGCAGGGTCTGGTTATCGGTGGGCCGCTCGGTGTGTACAGGCCCGGTGCTCAGGTTGTCCCAAAGCGTGGCGACCGGGCGTGCAAGGACCGATGCAAAGCGCGCGCGCGGTGGTGCGTCCGGGATCGCTGGCAGCGCAGTGCTGGTGTGCTGGGCGATGATCTTGCGCAGCGCCATGTACGCAGGCGTGGCGCGGCCGCCTTCGTCGATCGGTGCGCTGTAGTCGTAGCTGGTAAGTGCGGGCTGGAAGTGAGAGCCGTCGTCTTCGGCATTGGCACCGGCGCTCAAGCCGAAATTGCTGCCGCCGTGCACCACGTAGAGATTGAACGAGTAACCGGCGGCCATCAGCTGTTGCAGCATCGGCGCGTAATCGCGCTGCGCAAACGCGTCTTCGCCCCAGTGTGTCAGCCAACCGGGATAACCTTCGGCCACCCACACCGGTGCATCGCTTGCGATCTGTTTTGCTTCCTGCAGTTCAGCCAGATCGGCGCCATCCAGTCCCAGCGCGGCGTCGGGCAGATAGGCCTTGCGCCGGCGCAGATCCTTCATGCCTTCGGCCAATGAGAACGGACCATCGATACCGTGCTGGCGCCACAGCGCGGCCAATGCCTGCAGATAGCCCACATCGCTGCCCTGCATGCTGTATTCGTTTTCGATCTGCAGCATCAGCACCGGCCCGCCGGCGCTGGCCATCAGCGGTGCGATACGCGGCGCCACGGCGGCGATATAGCGCTGCACTGCTGCCATGTAGCGGGCATCGTTACCGTCGCGCAGGCGCATGCCCGGCTCGCGCAACAGATACGGCGGCAGCCCGCCCAGCGTCCACTCGGCGCACACGTACGGGCCGGGGCGCAGATACACCCACAGCCCTTCCTGTTGGCACAGCCGGATGAAGGCAACGAAATCGCGTTCGCCGGTGTCGAAATCGAACTGCCCCGGCTCGCGTTCGTACGCATTCCACATCAGATACAGCGCGATGGTGTTCAAGCCCATCGCCTTGGCCATGCAGATGCGCTGCAGCCAATCCGCACGGGCGATGCGCAGCGGATGCATCTCGCCGCTGCGCAATTGCCACGGTTGCTGATCCAGCACGAACTGGCCACGCTCGAATCCAAACGTATGCGGGCGGCCATCCGGCAGCGGTGCATGCAGCGACGACAGCACCGCCGGCGCGGCCGCCAGACCGAACGGTGCGAGCAGGCCGAATGTACACAGGCTTCTGCGTTTCATCGCTTCTCCAGGGAAATGGAAGGAGTCGTCGCACTGCGCAGCGAGTGGCAGTGAAAGGCGGCGCGTAGTGCGGCGGCGTTAGAACGCGTACTTGACCGTGAACAACGCAGTACTGCCGGCATCGACGATGTCGGAGATCGCCAGATTGTTGCGACCCACATGCGCCCAGTAGCTGTATTCCTTGGTCAGGTTGGAGATCGACAGATCCATGCTCACGCCGTTGTCGAAGCGGTAGCCGGTGTGCAGATCCACGCGCCGGGTCGGGCGCGCCCACAGGTCGTTCCACGGCGCGCCTTCGTGCAGAAAGTCGTAGCCCAGCAGGTACGAACTGCTGAAGTGGTAGCTCAGGTTCAACGAGAACCCGTTGTGTTCGTAGAACAGCTCCAGGTTGGCCATCGCCGACGGCGCCGATTGCATGTGCTCGTTGTCGAAGCCGTCCAGCCCCAGGTCGGCGCGCGCATGCTGGCGGGTGGCGTTGGCGCTCACGCCCAGGCCGTCGAACGGCGCGGGCAGATCCTGAAACTTCTGCCGCGCGCTGAGTTCCACTCCGTAGATCTTGCCGTCGCCGCCATTGGTGGGCATGTGGTACAGCACCGTGCCGCTGCCGCTGGTGTTGCCATTGGCCTGGGCCGAGCCGGCGTCGTAGATGTAGTTGCGCAGTTGCTTGTAGAAACCGGCCAGCGAAAAGAACCCGCCGCGTTCGGTGGACCATTCTCCGGACAGATCCAGGTTGGTGGATTCGATCGGCTTCAGATCGGGGTTGCCTTGCGTGATCGTGGTGACGCCGTTGGAAATATCGATCTGGCTGCCGCCACCCAGTTGCACGAAGGCCGGGCGGGTGTAGCTGGTCCACAGCGATGCGCGATATGCGGTGCGCAGATCCGGCCGCCAGGTCAGGAACACGCTGGGAAGCGGTTCGTTGTAGGAAGTGCTGTTGTGATCGAAGTAGCCCACGATCTCGTTGCCGTCCGCATCCACCGGACTCACCCAAAAGGTGTTGTCGATGGCGGTGTGCTCGAAGCGCACGCCGGGCACGATATCCAGGTTGCCCATGGTGAAGGTGGCAGTGGCATAGGCGGCGCTGACCGCCTCGGTGCCGCGCATGGTGTTGCAGTTGTAGTTGTTGACGTAGAACGTGCTACCGCAGGTATCAAGATCTTCGTCGGTGAGGTGTTGGGCGATCACGCCGGCCACTGCGGCTTCGCTCACGCGCGGGGTATTCCAGTCGTATTTGCCGGGAAAGATCGAGGCATAGGTGCCGGTGAAGATGCCCAGATCGCCCAGCGTGGTGGTGCCGTCCACGCCACCGGTATACCAGTCGCGATTGGTGTAGCGGCGGCTGCTCTTGCTGTACTTCACCCCGAACTGCACTGACCGCAGCGCACCATCTTCGAAGTCGTAGCGGGTATCGAAACGCGCGCCGCCTTTCTTCTGGCCGGAGTAGATCTTGGTCTGCTCGCCATAGCTGCTGGCAAACAACGCCGGGATGTTGTTGACCTGCGCCAGCAGTGCAGGCGTGAGCTGTGGATACGGGAATGCACCGCCGCCGTAGCGCACAAACGTGTTGCCGGAATAGGCGTAGTTATCCTGGGTGAATTTATCTTCGCGCCCGTCGATTTCGACATGGTCGGGGCGGTCGTTGTTGCCGAAGCTGTAGAACAGGTTGGGCATGAAGGTCCAGCCGCCCGCGGTCTTTTTCGCGCCGATCTGGAAGGTCGCCAGGTCGGCGATTTCCGGGTTGGTCTCGTACCAGAAGCGCGAAGCGATGCGGCCGATGTTCGGTGTAAACACACCCGGTGTGCCGGTTGGCACGTAGCTCACATCCTGCGGCAGCAGCTGCACGAAGGTGGTGCCTTGCTCGGTCTTGGCATAGGCGTAGGTCATGCGCGCGTACAGCGACAGGCTATCGTCCACATGCCAGTCGAACGAGGCATTGCCGCCGTAGCGGCGCTCCCAACCGGCAGCGATGCCCACGTTCATTCCGGTACTGGTGAGGTTGTGTTGCGGATCGAAACCGGCGGCGTTGCGGCCATCGGCATCGGTGTTCAAGTATTCCCACGAGCCGTCGTTGAGCGCGCTGGTGGCGGCGGCCACTTCGCTGTTGGTGGTGGTGCGGTAGTCGTAATACGCGCTGGCATACACGCCAAACTGTTGCGCATCGCCGAACTTGTGCTGGAACTCGCCACCGAAGCCGCCACCAAGACCATCGCCGCCGTAATCGCGCGCACGGCTTTCCACCCGGCCGCTGCCGGTGATGCTGCCGCTGGTGGTGTCCTTGTAGTCGTAGGCGGTGGGCGTGCGGAAATCCAGTGTGCCGCCGATCGCATCGCCATCCATGTCGGCAGTGGAGGTCTTGTTGGCGACGATGGTCTGCAGGCCGCTTGGCGGCAACAGGCTGAGCTGCACGCTGCGGCTGTACGGCATGCCTTGCGCCACGGTGACGCCGTCGATCATGTTGACGTTGTATTCGGACGGCAGCCCGCGCACCGAGGCGAACATGCCTTCGCCGCGCGCGGCGCCATCGATGCCGCCGAAATAGCCCGAGCCGGTGCTGGTGATGTTGATGCCGGCGATCAGGCCCAGCGCTTCGGCCACGTTGTGCACGGCGGTGCGTTGCAGGTCGTTGGCCGACAGCACGTCCACCGTGTTGGCAGCGTTGATCTTCAGGTCGCTGGCGTCGTAGCGATTGCTCACCACGCTGACCGCTTTCAGTTGTTTGACCTCCTCTAACGCGATGGCCACCGATGCGGTGCCGCTGTCGCCGACTTGCACGCTGGTTTCGGCGGCGCTGAAGCCGGGGTAGTCCAGATTCAGTGCGTACTGCCCGGCAGGCACATCGCGGATGACGAAGTGCCCGCGCGCATCGGCGACCGCGCTGTAGGCGGTACCGGCGATGCGCACCTTCGCATTGGCTGCGGGTTTGCCGCTGCTGCTTTCTTTCAGGTCTCCCTCCACGGTGCCGGCCATTGCGGCTGCGGCCGAGGCCATGCCGGTCACGGTCAGGATTGCCACGATCCATTGCTTGCCGTTCGTACGCTCGCGCTTTTCCACGTGCCACCTCGCCAGATGCTGGGCAACGTTGCCGATGGCAACGCCCTCCGATGCCTTGCTCTTGGGCAGACGGTCTGCACGGCGATGTGCGCGCACGGCATGGCACAGCACGCGATCAACGCGTGTGCGAGTTACCGAACGGGATTGCGCCGGAGCGTCTGCCAGCTTGGACAGCTATGCAGGCGTCAGTGGCGAGGCGGGGAGTACCCGGCGATGCACTTGGAGCGCGAGCGCATCGCGCTCAATTTGTAATGCTTGGTCATGACGGCTGCACAAGCGTGACGGCAGCGTGGCATGCGTGAGTGCGATGCACTGCAAGAGCTGCAACACGCAAGCGCTGGTCGATACGACGATGCTGCATCCAACCATCTCCCAGTGCAGGTGCTGCGTGGAAACGCTGTTGCCATCAAGGTGAGTCGAGCGCATCGCCGATGGCGCGTGTTGCCGACTGCGGTCAGTGATAGACCTCGTTTTCGCGTCTGTCAAGCAGGTGTGAAGTGTGTGCGAAGATCATCGTATTGCCTGCGGATAGATCACCAATTGGATGGTGCGCAGGCGCGATGGCTGCATCTTGCGATGCACTGCAACACAGATGCATAACGCAACAGGCGCCGGCCATGACAGCCGACGCCTGTTGATGTCCTGCAGTCGAACTCTTTACTTTGGCAAGGGCGAACGCCCCGAAATCGAAAACGACGCCGCTTCACCAACCGCGCCGGTGCCCGGCTGGCCACCACCGACAAACAGCGTGTAATCGCCGGCTTCCACCGCACGCTGTCCCGTGCGATCCACATCGCTCAGGGCGCGCGCATCCAGGGTGAAGGTGAGCGTGCGCTGCTCACCTGGTTTTAGATGCACACGCTGGAATCCGACCAGACTGCGCAAGGGAGATTGCGGCCGATCCGGATACTGCAGATACACCTGCGCCACTTCATCGCCGGCGCGCGTGCCGGTGTTGCGCACTGTGGTGGTCACCTGCATGGTGCTGCCGGCTTGCAGCGTTGTGCTGGACAACTTAGGCGCTGCGTAGGCAAAGCTGGTGTAGCTCAAGCCGTAGCCGAACGGAAACAGCGGCTCGCCCTTGAAGTAGCGGTAGGTGCGGCCCTTCATGTCGTAGCTGACGTACGGCGGCAGGTCCTTGGTGGAGCGATAGAACGTCACCGGCAAGCGCCCGCCGGGGTTGTCGTCGCCGGCCAGCATGCGCGCAATGGCGGTGCCGCCGGACTGCCCCGGGTACCACGCCGCCACGATTGCGTCGGCATGTGTCTTGGCCCAGTTCAAGGCCACCGCACTGCCGCTCATCAACACCACCACCAGCGGCTTGCCGGAGGCCTTGGCGCGCTCGAGCAGCGCTTGCTGCGGGGCGGGCAGGGCGATGTCATTACGGTCGCCGCCGTCGAAGCCGGGCACGTCGATACGCAGTTCTTCGCCTTCCACATCCGGCGACAGACCGACGAAGGCCACCACCGCATCGGCCTGCGCCACCGCCTGTTCGGCTTCGGCCAACTGCGCGGCGGCCGGTGCCAGCCACTCCAGGCGCACACCTTGATCCTGGCCGCGGTGTTCCATTTCCAGCCGGATCTTGCGCGGGCGGGTGTCGTCGAAATGCAGCACGGTTTCCACGCTGCGCCCATCGGCGTTATGCATGCCGGTCGGCACGTGCTTATCTTCGGCATTGCCTGCGACCACCAGCTTGTCGTCGATGTACAGGCGCACCGGATCGTGGCCGGCGCAGTCGAAACAGCGCGCCACCCTTACCGCCAGCGTGTAATCGCCAGCGCTTGGCGGCAGCAACTCGCCGCTCCAGCGCACTGCGTAACGATCGGCCGGCACGCCCTTGGCCGGGCTAACCTGGTCCCAGTTGAAGCTGATGGCGCGGTCCTGTCGCACTACGCGCGCCGCACCTTCCATGTCCACATTGTCGAAATACTCGCCACGCAATCCCGGCTTGCCATCGCTGCGCAGCGCGGTTTCCGGAATCATGCCGGGCACGCCCGCCGCCAGCGGTGCACCTTGTGCGTAAATCACCTGCTGCACGCCGAAGCGCTGGCGCAGGCCGAGCAACGGGGTGACCGGCGTGGACGAGGTGCCTTGATAATTTGCTTCCAATGCCGCCAACGCATCGGCATTCGGGCCGATCACCGCCAGCCGCGCGCCGGCTTTCAACGGCAGGGTGTTGGCGTCGTTCTTGAGCAACACGATCGATTCGGCGGCCGCTTTCAGCGCCAGCGCACGGTTGGTGGCGTTGTCGATGTCCTTGGCGCCGAGCTTTGCATACGGATCCTTGCGCGGCGCTTCCAGTTCGCCCAGGCGATAGCGCGCGGCAAACAGGCGCACCAGCGATTGGTCGAGCAAGGCTTCGTCCACTTCGCCGCGTTCGATCGCCGTGCCGAGTTCGCGATAGGCATGCCCGCAATTGAGATCGTGACCTGCCTTGAGCGATGCAGCCGACGAGCCGGCGTTGTCGGGGCGGAAGTAATGGAACTGGGTCATGTCGTCCACCGCATCGCAGTCGGACACCACAAAGCCCTTGAAGCCCCAATCGCCACGCACGCGGCCGTTGAGCAACCAATCGGCCGCGCAGGCCGGTGTGCCGTGCAGCGAGTTGTACGCACACATCACCGAGCCGGCCTGGCCGTCGATCAATGCAGCGCGGAAGGCGGGTGTATAGGTCGCTTCCACATCGCGCGGCGACACATCCACATCAAAGCTGTGCCGGCCCGGTTCCGGCCCGCTGTGCACGGCGATGTGCTTGGGCGTAGCGATGGTGCGCGGGTGATCGAGATTGTCGCCCTGCAGCCCGCGAATGAAGCCGACTGCGAGCTGCCCGGTGAGGAAGGGATCCTCGCCATAGGTTTCCATGCCGCGGCCCCAACGCGGGTCGCGGAAGATGTTGATGTTGGGCGACCAGATGGTCAGGCCCGCATAACGCTTGTGGTCCTTGCCCGGGCCGCCGGCCTGATTGAACTTGGCGCGCGCCTCGGTGGAGACCACCGTGCCTACCTGTTGCATCAGCTGCGTATTCCAGCTGGCGGCCAGGCCGATCGCCTGCGGAAACACCGTGGCGTAGCCATTACGCGCAATGCCGTGCAGGCCCTCGCTCCACCATTCGTAGGCGGGGATGCCCAGGCGTGGAATCGCCGGTGCATCGTTCATCGCCTGCGCGACTTTTTCCTCTCGGCTCATTTGCGCCACCAACGCGGCGGCGCGTTGTTCCGGCGCTTCATTGGTTGATTTTGCGGCAAATGCCGGCGCGCCAATCAGCGGCAGGCCCAGACCCAGACTCAGCGCAACGGCCAGGCGGCATGGAAATACGGACAACGACATCGATTCACTCCTGCGCCACGGTACTGGCCGTCACGCGTTGTTCTTGGATTGCCCGCAGTGACATTGCGGGCAGCGGTGATTGCTGAGCTGTTGCTGGATCGTGGGCGATAGGCGTTGCAGCACGCAGACGATGCGCAACGCGCTGTCTTCGCGGATAGCGCAGCGCCCTGATGTGAGCGCTGCGCCATCATTTGACGCCTTCTCCGAGCGGCTTACTTCGTCTCGGCAGGCTCTGGCGGTGCACCGGCCAGCGTGCTCGCAAGGTCGCGCACCTGCAGCGTGGACTGCAACTGCGCCAGCGCAGCTTTGCTGCTCACGTGCACGGTCAACGGCTCGCCCGGCAACAGGTCGAAGGCGTTGTCCGACAACGTGGCATCCACATCGCCGAACGACAGCCACACCTCGCGCGCCAGCGTAGGGCTGGACAGCGTCAGTGCATAGCCATCGCCATCGGCGCGCCACTGGCTGTCGATCTTCGCGCTCGGCAAGGCCACTTGTTTGGCGGGTGCGAAGAACACCACTTCGCGCGACAACAGCGTCTCGCCGTCCAACAATTCGAACACCGCATAGCTGCGCTTAGGATCGGCGCTGCCGAGCAATTGCTTGTCGCTGAAGTTGCCCACCTGCAGGCTGCTCAGCGGCTTGACCGTGGTCTTTTCTTCGCGCTTGCTCAGCAGCTTGCCATCCATGCTCATGACGCGCATGCGCCAGCGTGCGGCCAGCGGGGTGGTGCGGTCGGACACCAGTGACACCTCGGTCTGGCCCTTGTCGTTACGCAGTGCGGCGATCAGTTCCGGCGCGTAGAAGCGGCGGGCGTGGTAGTGCAGCGCCTTCCAGCGGCCATAATAATCCACGCTGGACCACGAGGCACCCGGCCACACATCGTTGAGCTGCCAGTACAACGAGCCCATCGATTGCGGACGCGAGGCGCGCAGATGCGAGGCAGCCAGGTTGATGCCCTCGGCCTGCATCAGCTGGCTCAGGTAGACGAAGCTCTCGAAATCCTTGGGCTCGCCGAATTCGCGGCGGATATACAGCATCAGCCGCTTGTTGCCGTTGCCCTTGTCGAACTTCTGATGCACGCGCATCACCGGCGATTCCGGATCCATGTCGCCGGGTTCGGCGAACGCGCGCACGGTGCGCATGTCCGGGAACGACTGCAGGCCGTATTCGGACATGAAGCGCGGGGTGACGTTGAGATACTCGGTCACCGGCAGCGCGGGGCCGCCCCAGACCTTCCAGTAGTGCATGTCGCCATCGTTGGCCTGATCGGCGGCGCCATCGAAGTTGGTGCCCGGCGAGGTGGACCAGTACGGCACGTCGCTATCGTAGGTGGCCACCACTTCGCGGAACACGGTGCCGAACAAGGTGGTCATGCCGCGCTCGATACGCGTGCGTTCTTCCGGGTCCACCGACTGCTTGAATTTGACTCGGTCGCCCCAGTTTTCCCAACCGGTCTGCACTTCGTTGTTGCCGCACCAGAGAACAATACTGGGATGGTCGCGCAGCCGCTTGACCTGTTCGATCGCCTCCTGCCGGGTGTTCTCGCGGAACTCCACGTCGTACGGCGGCACCGCGCCGCCGAACATGAAGTCCTGCCAGATCATGATGCCCAGCTCGTCGGCCACCTCATAGAAGCGGTCGTCCTGATAGTGCCCGCCGCCCCACATGCGCAGCATGTTCATGTTGGCATCGCGCGCGTCCTGCAAGGTGCTGCGCATGCGCTCGGGGCTCACGCGCGCGGGAAACGCATCCAGCGGAATCAGGTTGGCGCCCTTGGCGAAGATCGGGATGCCGTTGATCACGATCTCCATGCTCTTGCCGTACTTGTCCTTTTCGCGACGCAACTCCACCGAACGCAGGCCGGTGATGCGCTTGATCTGCTGGCTGTCGCCATCGGCATCGCGCACGCTGGCCACGAAGGTGTAGCGGTCCTGCGCACCATAGCCGGCCGGAAACCAGCGCTTGGGTTTGGCGATGCGCACCGGCAAATCGATACGGTTCTGGCCCGGGTCGACCACCGCCTGCTGGGTGAACTGGCCGACACTCTTCCCATCCGGCCCAAGCACATCCAGCGTCACCTGCACCGGCCCGCTACGGCCGGCCTGCAGTTCCAGCTGCGCCTGCAGTTGCGCACTGTCGGCGTCCACACGTTGCTGGGCGATATGCAGCCCGTCCACGCGCACCGCATCCCAGGCTTCCACGCGCACGTCTTTCCAGATGCCGGCATTGACCATGCGCGGGCCCCAGTCCCAACCGAAGTTGTACGGCGCCTTGCGCACGTAGGTGGAGCTGTGCCGCGACTCGGGTTCGTCGCCGAATGCCGAATCGTAGGCGCCCGGCAGCGCGTACGGCTGCTTGGCCAGCCACGGCTGGATCTTCTTGATCGGCGAGAACAGCTTGACCTCGAGCACGTTGTCGCCGCGCTTGAGCAGGGATTTCGCATCCACCCACCACTGCCGGAACATGTTGTCGGCGCTGAGCAGCGGCTTGCCGTTGAGGGTGACCTCGGCAAAGGTATCCAGGCCATCGAACACCAGTTCGACATGCGCGCGCTTGAGCGTGGCCGCATCGACGTTGAAGCGGGTCTGGTACTGCCAATCGCTCAGGCCCGCCCACTGGATCTTGCCTTCGTTGTCGCGATAGAACGGGTCTGGCACCACCTTGGCGGCGATCAGATCGGTCTGCACCGCACCCGGCACCTGCGCCGGCAACCATGCCGCCGCTTTCGGATAAGTCTTGGCCTGTTCCTGACCCGGCACCAGCCGCACCTGCCAGCCGGTGTCCAGGGTCGTTGCCGTGGGCGGCGCGGCCCAGGCCTGCGAGATGGCGAAGGCCAGGGCAAGCCCGAGACGGGCGGGTGCGGGGACGAAACGATGACGGGACAGGGGCATGGATGACTCTCCTTGGATAAATCAGCGCGTGGCGGCGGGGGGCGCCTGCGCGGTGGTTTCAATCAACTGGACGGCGCCGATGGCATACAACGGGCCGCGAATCGGTGCGGTGAAACGCAGACACAGATCATGGACGCCGGTGCGTGCAGGCAATGGGGTTTCCAGCGTGAGCTGCTCGCCCACGCTGTCGCCCTGGGGCAGACGTACGCTGGCCAGCAGTTCGCCCTCGCAGCCTTGTCGCACTTCCAGCTCACCGCCGCGCGATTTGGCCGGGTACTGCACGACCTTGGATTGCTCGTGGGCCAGACCGAAGTTGTTCGGCAGACGTGCGGCCTCGACCCTGATCGCACCGATGCCGTCCAGGCGCGTTTGCGGATAGAGGCGGCAGGCATGGAACAGATCGACGTTGTAGACCGGCGTATCGGCAGCGGTCATCTCCGGTAGCAGCGGCAAGCGCAGGCCGAGTGCCCCTGTTTCGACGCAATCGCGCAGGCCTTGCGTATCCACGCGTAACAACCCGGCACGATCAAAGCTGCGGCTGCGCGTGGCGGCCAGCGCCGTGCCATCGGCATCGAAGGCAGTGGCCTTGACCGTGGTCGGCAGCTGGATCGTAAACGGCGCCTCATAGCGCGGCGATGCCGGCGTGGGATCGCTGCCGTCGGTGGTGTAGTGCAGCGTGCCCGCGCCAGTCTGGGTGCGGAGCGCCACCTTGGCCGGGCCACCGGCCAGCACCGGATTGGGGCCGGATTCCAGCGCGATATCGGCAGCGAATGCACCGTCGCTGTAGTCGATGCCCAATGCCTTATAGCGCTGCAATTGCGCCGGCAGGCGCGCCAGAAAATCCTTCCAGTTGCGCGCAGCCACCGGCGACCACGTCACTTCCGCAACGGCAGACAGACGCGGGAACAACGCGTGATCGATATGCCACTTCGATGGAATGTATTCGGACCACAACGCGCCCTGCGCACCGAGTACATGCGTGGCCTGCTCGGCGCTGAGTTCTTTTGGTACCGGGTCGAACGCGTAGACCTTCGACAGCGGCAGAATCGTCAGGCGGCCGTTGGGCTCGTCGCTGCGCGTGGTCTGCAGATTGTCCAGATACAGCCAGTCGCCTGGTGCAAGCACCACATCGTGACCTTGCTTTGCCGCCACCACCGCGCCTTCGACGCCGCGCCACGACATCACCGATGCACTGGCCGGCACGCCGCCTTCCAGAATTTCATCCCAGCCGATCATGCGCCGGCCATGTTGGGTGAGGTACTGCGCCAGCTGCGCGTTGAACCAGCCCTGCATCGCGTGCGCATCCTTGACCCCGAGCTTGCGCATCTGCGCGCGCACCGCAGGCGAGGCTTCCCATTGGTCCTTGACCGCCTCATCGCCACCGATGTGGATATACGCCGACGGGAACAATGTCAGCACTTCATCCAGCACGTTGGTGATGAAGCTCAGGCTGCGCTCGCTGGTGTTGAACAGATAGGGGTTGACGCCCCAGTTCACACCGACCTGCGTGCGCTGGCCGGGCACGCCCACCTCTTCCGGATACGCCGCCACCGCGGCCTGCGCATGCCCGGGCATGTCCAGCTCGGGCAGCACGGTGATGTGCAGACGCGCCGCATAGGCAACGATCTCGCTGATCTGTTCCTGCGTATAGAAACCGCCGTAACGCTCGGGTGTGCCGTGCCGTCCGGCACCGGGCGGGGTGCGCCATGCACCGACCTCGGTGAGCTTGGGATAGCGCTTGATTTCGATGCGCCAGCCCTGGTCGTCGGTGAGATGCCAATGCAGCACATTGAGCTTGTGCGCGGCCATTGCATCCAGCACATGCTTGACCGTGGCCACATCATGGAAATGGCGGGCCACATCCAGATGCTGACCACGCCAGCTGAAACGCGGCCAGTCGCGGATCGCCACCGACGGCACCTCGACCTCGCCCTTGCGCGCGTCCGGTGTCATCAGTTGCCAGGCGCTGATCGCGCCATAGAACAAGCCGGCACCATCGCGTGCGGCAATGCGGATGCCCTTGGCATCCACGTCCAGGCTATAGCCTTCCTTGTGCGCCACCGGTGCCTGCGGTGTGCGCTCCAGGCGGATGCTGTGCGGCGAGGCGCTGGTTTCGGTGCGCACTTCCAGGGTCAGGCCGCGCGTGCGTTGCAGCAGGCTGGCCAGCGTCTCGGCGCTGCGGCGCACTTCGGCGTTGCCGGTGGGAATCGAGATCACCGTGCCGGTGCCGACGCGAAAACTGCCACTGCCGCGCCTGGCTTCGGCCGGGGCGGGAATCAAGGGCAGCGGTGCATTGGTGGCAGGCAGTGTCGAGGCGCTGCCGGGACTGGCCGCAGCCGGCATGCTTGCTGCGTCGCGTTGGCCGCAACCAGCTACCACCATCGCAGCAAACGCCAGCGCAAGCAGGCGCGATAACGACAAGCGCAAGCCAGGTGCGGAGTTCGACTTCATGCAATCACATCCCGATGTGGCGGCGAGAACACGGCAGCCACGCACAGTAGCAAAGCCATGCCGGATGACGCAGGGACTGGCGCACGCTTCGTTGGGGTGCGCGCAGTGTGCGTGCTGCGTTGTGGAGAGGCGCATGCACTCTCGTCAGCAGCTGCAACGCGGGCGCGGGCGATGCAGGAATCGTATGTCTGTCCCGATTCAAGCACCGAACCGCGCCCGCCTGGCGGTGAGCGCAGTAGGTTTGTTGCTGCTCTTAGCGCTGCGCGCTCGGCAACTCGTCCCACACCTTCGGATCTTCGGCGCCCAGCACCCAGCAGCTGAAACCTTCCAGACCATACTGCTTCACCATGTCGTAGCGCGCCTTGAAGCTGCGCGCATCCGGGCGGAACACCCACTCGCGCATATCGTCGCGATAGAAGTAGAACCACGATTCCTGCTCGACCGGATCCCACTGCACGGTGGCGTTCTGTTCGATCGCCAACGGGAACGATTCGTCGGCATCGATGTAGGTGGCCGCGATGTTCGACGCTTCGGTGCCGTCTTCCTTCACCGGGTTGCCGGTGTACCAGCGGTAGCCGTAGGTGGCGATGCCGAGCGAAAGCTTCTCTTTCGGCACCTGGGTGATGGCGTAATCCAGATGCTTCTTCATCCACACCATGCCATCCACCGGGCCGGGCGTGGTCCAGCGGGTGTGCTGGTCGTAGGTCATGATGCTGACCAGATCCGCGGCCTGGCCCAGCGCCTTGAGATCATACGCACCGCGCCAGTATTCCCACATCCACTTGGAGAACTGGCCGCCTTCGGCATGGCCCGGCGCATTCGGCACCACCGCCACCGACATCTTGAAACCTGCCTTGTGCAGCGCATCGGCGGTCTGCTTGACCATCAGCGTGTAGGCGTCGCGGTCGGTCCAGGCGATGTTTTCGAAATCGAACTGAAAGCCGTAGTACTTGTGCTGCTTGCCGTGGATCAGCAGCGACTCGATCATGCGCTTCTTGGCTGCTTCGTCGTGCATCAGCTTGTGGAAGCCGTCGCGGCCGGTGGTCATCGACAGGATCGGCATCACCCGCAGCTTGTTCTGCTTGGCGATGTCGTACAGATAGGTGTTGGGCGTGCCGTTGACCAGGCCGTTCTGATCCACGCCGTACCAGGTCGGCACCACCACATCGATCTTGTCGACGTTGGCGATGAACGAGTTGGTCGATTTCTGCGTGTTCATCAGATAGAACAACGCCGTGGGGTTTTTGGCCAAGGCAGGCGCGCAGGCTAACGCCAGCGCGAGCAGTATCCAGGTCAATCGCTTGCTCATGAAAACAGCATCCGTCAGGGAGTGGAAGAAGAAAGGTCGATGCGGAAAACGTAGGCGTGTTCGCCCACCGGCTTGGCAGGCAGGCTCAGATGCAGGCCGTCGGCTTGCTGCTCGAACGGCACCTTCTTGCCGTTGGCCAGCAGCGTCACACCGCGCACGCCATCGGTGGGGGTGAGCGAGCGGATCACCGCCTTGCCGCCGGCCGGCCAGCCGAGTTCGATCGCATACAGCGCACCATCGCGCGTGGTGAAACGGAAATCTTCGGCGGTATACGGCTTGGTCTTGACGTCCTGGAAGGTGCCGCCCACCACTTCAGTCGGGCCTTCGCCATACACGCGCCACGGCTTGCTGTCGTAGATCGCGCCGCCGTTGGTCTTGAGCCACTTGCCGATCGAAAGCAGAATGCCGCGCTCGGTCTCGGGGATCGAACCATCCGCACGCGGGCCGATGTTGAGCATCAGGTTGCCGTTCTTGGCCACCACATCGGCCAGCATGTGGATGATGAAGGTCGGTGATTTATAGGTGTCGTTTTCGATGTAGCCCCACGAGGCATTGCTCACCGAGGTATCGGTCTGCCAATGGGTGGGATGGATGCCGGTGAGCTGGCCGCGCTCGATATCCAGCGTGCCGGCGCCTTCCGGAAACGCGCCTAGCTTGTAGTTCACCACCACGCCGCGATCGGCCTCTGTACGCGCCGCGCCCTGGTTGTAGTAATACGCCAGCATGGTCGGCAGGCTGCTGCGGAAGGTGGGGTGGGCGATCCACCAATCGAAATAGATCAGGTCCGGCTGATAGGTATCGATCAACTCGGTGGTGCGTGCCAACCAGTCGTCCAGCCAGGCCTGCGACACCGGCGTCCAGTCGTTGGCCACATCGGCATCGTCCTTGCCCGGCAGGCGCACCTGCGCCGGGCCGTACAGCGCCGCATAGCGCGGGTCGTTAACGTCCGAATCGAATTTACGCCCGCCGTCGAAGAACCAGTTGTGCTCTGCGCGATGCGAGGAAAGCCCGAAGTGCAATCCCTGCGCGCGGATCGACTTGGACAACTCGCCCAGCAGATCGCGCTTGGGCCCCATCTTCACCGCGGTCCAATCGGAGAGCTTGGAGTCGTACAGCGCGAAGCCGTCATGGTGTTCGGCCACCGGCACCACATAACGCGCGCCGGACTCGCGGAACAGTTTGGCCCAGCCATTCGGGTCGAACTTGGGCGCGGTGAACTTGGGAATCAGATCCTTGTAGCCGGAACTCGCCTGCGGGCCATAGGTCGCTACGTGGTGCGCGAACTCCTTGGAACCTTGCAGATACATGTTGCGCGAGTACCACTCGCTGCCGAACGCTGGCACCGAGAAAACGCCCCAATGGATGAAGATGCCGAACTTGGCGTTGTCGTACCACGCCGGCGATTGATAGGCCTTGAGTGCGGCCCAATCGGGACGGAACGGGCCCTTGCGTGCGCCTTGTTCTGCCTCATGCACCAGCCGCTCGCGCTCGGGTGCGTATTTGGCGGTGGCGCTGAGCCACTGCTGGTCGATCTGTTCGGGGCTGAGCGTGGTGGCGGTAGGCGCGGTGGGCGATTGCGCGCTGAGTGTGGCAGCAGGCAACGCGAGCAGCAGACCGAGCGCGAGCATTCGCGTTCTGGGTGCAGCTCCGGCGTGGCGGCGGGATGGAGCCGCGTAGTGGCGGCTATCGGTCGTCATGGGAACTGCACTCCTTCAAGCGAGACATGTCGGTTGCAGCGCAGCCGGCACGTGGATGGCAAAAGCGGGCCTGGCCATGCTCCCTCAACCGCGAAGGGGCGTGGCCAGTACCACTCCTTGGTACAACATCGAGCTGTGCGCTGCATGCAACGCACAGCTCAAAAAAAAGCGCGCCACCGTGGAGGGACGGTGGCGCGCCGGGACTACATCAGAACTTGAAGTTCAACTGGGCCTGGTAGCCGCGGCCGTTCTTGTAGAACGCCGTTGGCGTATCACGCGTGTTGCTGAAGACCCGGTAGGTGGAATCCAGCAGATTGGTTGCGCCGAAGGTGATGCCCATGTAATCGGTGATCTGATACGAGGCATTCAGATCCAGCTGCTTGTAGGCATCTGCAAAGTCACGCGACTGCAGGCGACCGATCTGGGTGAAGTACTTCGAGCGGTAGCTGTAATTCACGCGCACCGTCCAGTCGCCGTGTTCCCAGTACGGGATCACGTTGTAGGTATCGCGCGACAGGTACGGCAGGTTCAAGCCGGAGCTGGAATCGGATTCGGCAAAGGTGTAGTTGGCCTGCAAGCCAAAACCCAGACCGAAGGTCTGCTGGTAGTTGACCGACACGCCGGTGACCTTGGCGTCCGACACGTTGACCGGCGTGGTGACCTGATACAGGCCGGCAATGGCCGGCGGTGCCGGATTCAGCTGCTGGCTGGTGGTGGTGCTGACGATGTAGGAGCTGATGTCGCGATAGAACACTTCACCGGACAACATGCTGGACGGGGCGAAATACCACTCGGCCGCCAGATCGTAGTTGGTGGATTCGTACGGCTTCAGATCCGGGTTGCCGCCGTTGGCAGTCAGATCGCCGGTACCGCTGTTGATGGTGAAGGTGCCGGCCAGATCGGCGTAGCGCGGACGCGCGATGACCTTGGCTGCCGAGAAGCGCAGCACGGTGTCGTCGGTGATGTCGTAGGCGATGTTGAAGCTCGGCAGCGCCTTGCGATAGTCGTTGGTCTCGGCCACACGGTCGAAGTTGGTGCCGCCATCGTTGCTCTGCCAGAACTCGGACTTGTCGGTGGTGTCGACCAGGCGCACACCCACGTTACCGCGCCACTGGCCGGATTCGAAGTTCAACTGCGTGTAGACGTTCTGGGTGATTTCCTTGACCTGGAACGAGGCGCCGAAATCGGTGCGGTACGGGCCCTGCGGCTGCGACAACAGATAGTTGCGCACCGAGTTCAGGCTGGCGGTCGGCCAGGTGGTCAGGTCGCCGCTGGCGCCGAGGCCGTCGTACAGGCTGCTCGGCGTGCTACCCGGATTGAACTGCGTCAGCGAGACCGCATCGGTGGAGTTGATGCGGTTGCCGCGTGCGTCCACGCCGTTGTTGTGGTTGATGTACTTGTAGCCGAACTGCAGCTTGGTGAACGGGCCCAGTTCCAGGTCGCGCGAGGCATCCCACTGGAAGTACTTTTCCTCGTCCTTGCTCTTCTGGTACGCGATACCGCCGGCCTGCATGATGCCGGTGTTGGTGCCGGGGACATTGCCCTGCTGGCCGGGAGCCAGGCCCGCCGGATTGCCCGGCAACACCCAGTTCGAGGCGCCGCCGTTGTCGTAGTTCACTGCGGTGTTCTGACCATCGAAGGCGTAGTTGTAACCGCCGTCCTGCATCAGGAACTTCATCAGGTATTCGGGGTTCTTGCCGCCGGTCGCTTCGGTGTTGCCGACCTGGGTGGTGAACACCCACTTTTCACCGGACCAGTCGTGACGCAGGTTCAGGCTCTTGGTGGTGACGGTGCTCTCGCGGTAGTTGGCATCCAGCTGTGCGTACGGCTGACCGGCTGCACCATCGCTGACGGTGGCCGAGGTCACGACGCCGTTTTCCACATTGGCGCTGGTGATCTTCTGGCGGTCGTCATTACATGCCGGGCACACATAACGCGCCTGGCTGAAGTTGTTGTACTTGCCCTTGATGTACAGGCCGGTCAGGTTGAATTCGTTCTGCTCGTTGGGCTTCCACTGCAATGCGCCCTGCAGGCCGCTGCGTTCGCGGGTCTGCTGGAAGAACGCGCTGCTGATGCCGGCCGGCACGCGTGCGGTGGCCACATCGCTGCCGTCGCCGGTGATGGTGGCAGTCGGCGGAATGCCCTGGCCGGTGGTGTAGCCGAAGTACTCGATACCGGCGCGCGCCAGGTCCTGCTTGTCATGCGTGGCGGAGATCAACGCGCCGAAGGTTTCGTCGTCGTTCTTCCAGCTCCACAGCGCCGAGCCGCGCGGGTTGCCTTCTTCCGAACGGTCGTTGTAGTTGTAGCCGATCGAGCCGCGGATGGTGTTCTTGGGCAGGTCCAGCGGCTTGCGGGTGTGCACGATCACGGTGCCGCCGATCGAGCCTTCGTCGATGCGTGCCTCGGGGGTCTTGTAGACCTCCATCAGGCCGATGATTTCCGGCGACAGCAGGGTGTAGTTGAAGGTACGGCCGCTGGTGTCGGTCGGGTTGCCGCCCCAGTCGCCCGAGGCGATGGTCTGGCCGTTGAGCAGCACGCGGTTCAACGCCGGATCGGTGCCGTTGATGCTGACCTTTTCGCCTTCGCCGAACTGGCGGTCGACGCTGATGCCCGGCAGGTGCGACAACGATTCGGCCGCATTGATGTCCGGGAACTTGCCGATGTCTTCGGCGCTGATCGCATCGACGATCGAGTTGGCCGAGCGCTTGACCGCCTGGCTCTTCTCAAGCGAGGCGCGGTAGCCTGTGACGGTGATGGTGTCCAGCTCGGTGGTGGCCGAGGGCGCACTGGGAGTGGCCTGCTGTTCTTGTCCGGCAGCCATGGCAGAGCCGGAGCAGTACAGAGCGGCGGTGATACAGAGTGCTAACGTCGTGGTGCGGCTGTGCATGGCTAAACCTCATTGGTTAGTGCTTTGAGCGCGTCTGGCCCGTAGTGGGGCGCAACGCCCTCGGCGTGGCCGGCAAAACAACACGCCCTGACCGATCGCGGTGATTGCGCTGGCGCGCGTCGTGAGAAGCGGGTCCAGGCGATTCGCGTGGTAGAGGAGGTGTCCCCCGTGTGGTGAAGCGGTGTGGCGAATGCGACTTCAGCGAGTCGAACGTCGGGTGACGCACCACTCACGAATCCGGAATCGGCAGGCGAGGGAATGGCCCGATGTTCAGTCCCGAACAGTCCATGGCCCCTCCTGCCAGAACCCTGATTTGGATCGAGTCTCGCGTAGCGTTGACAGCGTTGTCAACACATCGTCACAGATCTCTGAAGCGCTTGCGATTGCGCTGCAATGCAGCAAATTTGCGACAGGGTTCCGTTTGCGTCGATGCAGTTGCGCAGCACGGCGTGAGAACGTGCGCATCGCGATTCGCTGTTTCTATGGTGAATTCGCAATGCAATGCGTCCCGACGCTGATTTGTGCGGAAATCGCTGCCACAGATGCGGATTTTTGGTGGATGATGAAATCAACAGCGCCCTGCATAAATCGTGATCGCGACGGTTGCGTTACAGGGCGATTGCTGACAACGTTGTCTACCCGTTACCGTTCGTCGGCTAACGGGACACGACACCGGCCCGCTGCCATTTATCAGGAGAACGCGTGAGCGCAAGCAGCCCAATGGACGCGGTGTCTTTTCCGCGCACCGAAACCTTCGTTGCCGCAGATGTGGGCGGGACGCATGTGCGCCTGGCGCTGGTGTGCGAAAGCATCGATCCACGCAAGCCGGTCACTGTGCTGGACTACCGCAAGTACCGCTGCGCCGATTACCCGGGCCTGGCCGAGATCATGTCGGCATTCTTCGCGGAGCTGGGCTGTGCGCCGGTGAAGCGCGGCGTCATCGCCAGCGCCGGGTACGCATTGGAAGACGGCAGCGTGATCACCGCCAATCTGCCGTGGGTGCTGGCACCGGGGCAGATCCGCAGCCAGCTCGGCATGCAGGCCTTGCATCTGGTCAACGATTTCGAAGCGGTTGCCTATGCGGCCAATTACATGGTCGGCAATCAGGTCCTGCAGTTGTCTGGCCCGCCGCAAGGTGCAGCGGGTCCGGCGCTGATCCTGGGCCCCGGCACCGGGTTGGGCGCAGCGTTGTGGATTCCCAACGGCACCAACGCGGTGGTGTTGCCGACCGAAGCCGGCCACGCCGCACTCGCGGCAGCCAGCGATCTGGAAGTGGCGTTACTGCAGCAACTGCGCCGCACGCGCACGCACGTGGCCACCGAACATCTGCTTTCCGGCCCGGGCTTGTTGAATCTCTATACCGCGCTGGCCGCACTGCGCGGCGAGCCGGCCGTGCACGCCAGCCCGTCCGATGTCACCGCCGCCGCATTGGCCGGTAACGACACGTTGGCACGCGATGCCTTGCAGGCGTTCTGCGGTTTCATGGGGAGCGTGGTCGGCGACATGATCCTGCTGTACGGCGTGCGCAGCGGTGTGTATCTGGCTGGCGGCTTCCTGCCGCAGATCGCCACCTTCATTGCCGAAAGCGACTTCGTCGCACGCCTGCTCGACAAGGGCGCCTTGCGTCCGGCGCTGGAGCAGGTGCCGGTCAGCATCGTCGAACATGGCCAGCTCGGTGTGATCGGCGCGGCCAGCTGGTTTTTGCAGCACGGGCGCTGAGCCTCGCGCATCGCTCGGTCCAGCAATCTGTCTGCACCGAGCCGACCAATTCCGCAGTCCCGTAGGAGCGCCCTTGGGCGCGATGGGCTTTATCGATAACGCTTCATCGCGCCCAAGGGCGCTCCTACGATGTAGGGCGAGCGTCAGATGACCCGCAGCATCGCCCTATAGATCCCCAAACCGCGACTGCAGCGCCGCAATCGCCGCCAGCCCCGCCGTTTCGGTGCGCAAAATGCGCGGCCCCAATTGCAACCCGCTGAAACCGGCCTCGCCGAGGATTGCGCGGTCGCGCGGCGACCAGCCGCCTTCCGGCCCGATCGCCGCGATCACAGCCTGTTGCGCGGCGACCGACAGCGTGGCCAGGCGATGCTCGCCATGCGGGTCCAGCGTCAGCCGTAGCGCATGCGGGTCGCTGGCCTGCGCCGCGTCCTGCAGGCCCAGTGGCGCAGCGACCGTGGGCACGCGTGCACGCCCGGATTGTTCGCAGGCCGAGATCACCACGCTGCGCCAGTGCGCCACGCGTTTTTCCATCCGCGCCGGGTCGAGCTTGACCTCGGTTCGCTCGGCGTTGACCGGCACGATCGCCGCAACCCCCAGCTCGGTCGCCTTCTGCAGGATCAGGTCCATCTTCTCGCCGCGCGCGATGCCCTGGATCAGCGTGATCGACAGCGGCGATTCGTTGCACAGCGGCTGCGCACGTTCCACCAGTGCGCGCGCTTCACGCTTGCCTGCCAGCGTGATACGCGCGTGGTAGTCGCTGCCGTCGCCGTTGAACAGGATGCAGGCATCGCCCTCGCGCAGTCGCAGCACACGCAGCAGGTGATTGGCCGACTCCTCCGGCAGCGTCACTTCCTGGTCGCAGTGCAGCGGCAGTGCGACATGCGAGCGGGTCAGGCGCATGCAACCGCCTCCTCGATGGCATGGCGGGTGGTGGCAGCCAGCAGCGCAAGTTGCGCTTCGTCCACGCAATACGGCGGCATCCAGTACAGCACATCGCCGAGCGGGCGCAGCACCACGCCCTTGTCGAGGGCCGCGCGATAGGCCTTCAGGCCCACCCGCGCCGCTGCCGGGAACGGCGTGCGCTTGTCGCCGCCCTGGGTGAGCTCGAACGCCACGATCATGCCGGCCTGGCGCACGTCCGCCACGGCGGGGTGTTCGCCGATCTGCGCGGCCAGTGCGCGCATGTGCGCGGCCGTGTGCTGATTGCGCGCAATCACATCGTCGCCTGCAAAAATCTGCAAGGTGGCCAGTGCCGCCGCACACGCCAGCGGATTGCCGGTGTAACTATGCGAATGCAGAAACGCACGTTCGCGCGAATCATCGAGAAAGGCGTCGTACAACTGCTGCGTGGCCAGCACCGCCGACAACGGCAGAAAGCCACCGGTCAATCCCTTGGACAGACACAGCAGGTCCGGCATGACACCGGCCTGCTCGCAGGCGAACAAGGTGCCGGTGCGGCCGAAGCCGGTGGCGATCTCGTCTGCGATCAAGAACGCGCCATGCGCATCGCACAGTTCGCGCGCACGCCGTAAGTAAGCCGGGTGATACATGCGCATGCCGCCTGCGCATTGCACGCGCGGCTCCAGGATCAGTGCGCAGATTTCGCCTGGCGATTGTTCGAACACCGCCTGCAACGCGTCGGCAGCCTGCAGCGCATAGTCTTCTGCGCTCTGTCCGGGCTCGGCCAGATACGCATCCGGCGATGGCGCAAAGATCGATTCCAGCAGCAGCGGCGCATACACGCGCCGGTACAGCGGAATGTCGCCGACCGACAGCGCGCCGATGGTCTCGCCGTGGTAGCCGTTTTCCAGCGCCACGAAGCGGGTGCGGCGATGCTCGCCGCGGTTGTGGAAATAATGGAAGGCCATCTTCAACGCCACTTCCACGCCGGCCGACCCATTGTCGGCATAGAACACTTTAGATAGCGGCGCGCGGCCGGCCTGACGTGGCGCGATCGCCAACAGGCGCTCGGCCAGTTGCACTGCCGGCGCATGCGTGAAGCCGGCCAGCATCACCTGCTCCAGCTCGCCGGCCTGGCGCGCGATGGCCGCGCCGATGCGCGGTTCGGTGTGGCCGAACAGGTTGGTCCACCAACTGCTGACCGCATCCAGATAGTGGCGGCCGTCGTAACCGACCAGCCACGCACCGTCGCCACGCGCGATCGGCACCAGTGGAAGTGTGTGCGGGTGCTCGCGCATCTGCGTGCAGGGGTGCCACAGCACCTCAAGATCGCGTTGCCGCCAATGTTCGGCAGCTTGAGAGGCTGCCGGGTCTGCTAGGATTTCGGGCTCATGAACATGTCGATGCATACGCCTATTCTATCGGTCGCCCCCGCCCCTGCGTGTCACGCATGAGCCCGCGTCTGCCGACCATCCACAAGATCACCGATCTCGGTGACGGGCCGTTCCGTCGCCAGCAACTGGATCTGGAATTTTCCAACGGCGAGCGCCGCTTGTACGAACGCCAACTCAGCCAGGGCCACGGCGCGGTGGTGGTGGTGCCAATGCTGGATGCGCAGACCGTGCTGCTGGTGCGCGAGTACGCCGCCGGCGTGCATCGCTACGAGCTGGGTCTGGTCAAGGGCCGCATCGATGCAGGCGAGACGCCGGAGCAGGCGGCCGACCGCGAACTCAAGGAAGAAGCCGGTTACGGCGCGCGCCAGGTGCAGGTGCTGCGCGCGATGACGCTCGCTCCTACTTATATGAGTCACCAATCCTGGTTGGTGCTGGCGCGCGATCTCTACCCCGAACGGCTGGTTGGCGACGAGCCCGAAGAGATGGAAGTGATTCCCTGGCCGATTGCCCGTCTGGACGACTTGATGCTGCGCGACGATTTCTCCGAAGGCCGTTCGTTGGCTGCCCTGTTCATTGCGCGCGAGTGGCTGGAGCGCAATCCATGATTCGCATTCCGATGGAACTGCGCGAAACCGTGATCGCCATCGCCCGCGAGGCGGGTGATGCGATCATGCAGGTGTACGCGCAGGACTTCGCGGTGCAGATCAAGGACGACGCCAGTCCGCTGACCCAGGCCGACCTGGCCGCCAACCGCGTCATCGTCGATGCGTTGCGGCGGGTCACGCCGGACGTGCCGGTGCTCTCGGAAGAATCCGCGCACATCGCCTGGGAAGAACGCCAGTTCTGGACCAGTTACTGGTTGGTCGACCCGCTCGACGGCACCCGCGAGTTCGTCAAGCGCAACGGCGAGTTCAGCGTCAACATCGCGTTGATCCACATGGGCGCGCCGGTGCTCGGCGTGGTGCAGGCACCGGTCGATGGCCGGGTCTGGTACGCGGCGCGCGGCGAGAACGCCTACCGCCGCGATGGCCATCGCGACGAAATGCTGCAGACGCGCACGCCCGCCGCCACGCCATTGCGGGTGGCCGCCAGCCGCTCGCATCGCGACGCGCGCACCGCGGCCGCACTGGAGCGCATGGGCGAGATCGATGTGGTGGCGCAGGGCTCGTCGTTGAAGTTCTGCCGCATCGCCGAAGGCGATCTCGACGTCTATCCACGCTTCGGCCCCACGTCCGAGTGGGACACCGCTGCCGGCCAGTGTGTGCTGCATGCCGCCGGCGGCGTGTTGCTGGCGGGGGGCTCCGGCAAACCGTTCCGCTACAACCGCCGCGACACCTTGCTCAACGGTGATTTCATCGCGCTGGGCGATCCGAATCTGCCGTGGCGCAGTTGGCTGGTATGAGCGTCGCTATGCCCCAGACCCCGCCGACCGGCGACATCCAGCGCCTGCTGCAGTTGATGGCGCGTCTGCGTGATCGCGAGCACGGCTGTCCCTGGGATGTGGAGCAGACCTTCGCCAGCATTGCGCCGTACACGATCGAAGAAGCCTACGAAGTCGCCGACGCCATCGATCGCACCGACCTGCCGGGCTTGCGCGACGAGTTGGGCGACCTGCTGCTGCAGGTTGTCTTCCATGCACAGATGGCAGCAGAGCAGGGCGCATTCGACTTTGCCGACGTGGTCGCCACACTCAGCGACAAGCTGGTGCGCCGCCACCCGCATGTCTTCGCCGATCAACAGGTCGACGGCGCGCAGGCAGTGAGCGCCAACTGGGAGCAGATCAAGCGCGAAGAACGTCGCGCAGCCGGCCATCAGGACGACTCCGCACTTGCCGGCATCGCACGCGGCCTGCCGGAGTGGCAGCGCTCCACCAAGCTGCAGTCGCGCGCGGCGCGGGTCGGCTTCGACTGGCCCGGCCCGGCACCGGTGCTGGAAAAACTGCAGGAAGAAATCGAAGAGTTGCGCGTGGAGTTCGCACGCGGCCCGGTCACCGACAACCAGGCACGGCTGGAAGACGAGCTTGGCGATGTGTTGTTTGTCTGCGCCAACCTGGCGCGGCACGCCAAGGTCGATGTGGGCGCCGCACTGCGCCATGCCAATCTCAAATTCGAGCGCCGCTTTCGCGCCATGGAAGCGCTCGCGCAGACCGCAGACACCAATCTGGCAGCACTGTCCCTGGACCAACAGGAAGCGCTGTGGCAACAGGTCAAGCGCGGCGAGCGAGGTGAGGATCCGGCTGCTTTCGACCCGCTGGTCGCTGGCAAACCTGCCATCTATCAGTCAGTCGTCGGCGAGCAAGGTCTCGATGCCTCCGACCCGCATCAGGCAAACCGCGACCGGCAAGATTTGAACAAGCAAGATTTCGACAAGCCAGACCGCGCATGAATTCCGCACCGACCACGCTGCTGCTGTTCGCAGCTACCGCGGTCGCCGAACTGGTCGGTTGCTACCTTCCTTATCTATGGCTGCGCAAAGGCGGCAGTGCGTGGTTGTTGCTGCCGACGGCGTTGAGCCTCGCCATCTTCGTATGGTTGTTGAGCCTGCATCCCGAGGCCAGCGGGCGCGTGTATGCGGCCTATGGCGGCGTCTACATCGCCAGCGCCTTGTTGTGGTTGTGGTGGGTGGACCGGGTGACGCCGACGCGTTGGGATCTGTTGGGCGCCGCCTGTTGCCTGCTTGGCATGGCCATCATCATGTTTTCGCCGCGCAGCGTCTGAGCGCGCGCATGGCGAGTTCGTGCGGCTGACGCAGCGCCACGCTTGCGACGCGCCGAGCATCGCAACGTGTGAATGCAGGGACTCGATGGCAGCTCACAGGAGCGGCTAAGCAAATTGCTGCGGCGCGGCGAACACGCCGTTCCCGCAAGCACGGCCGGGCGGCGATAATGGTCCTCTTTCCCTTGGACCGGCGCGCATGACCCAGAAGACCATCCTCAACGACACCCATCGTGCGCTCGGCGCCAAGATGGTCGACTTCGGCGGTTGGGACATGCCGATCCATTACGGCTCGCAGCTGGACGAGCACCATCAGGTGCGTCGCGACGCCGGCATGTTCGACGTCAGCCACATGACCGTGGTCGATCTGCACGGCGCGCGCGTGCGCGAATTTCTGCGCTACCTGCTGGCCAACTCGGTGGACAAGCTCAAGGTCTCCGGCAAGGCGCTGTACACCTGCATGCTCAATCCGCAGGGCGGGGTGATCGACGACCTGATCGTCTACTTCATGAGCGAAGAGTTCTTCCGCCTGGTGGTCAACGCCGCCACCCGCGAAAAGGATCTGCAGTGGATCGGCGAGCAGGCCGCGCGCTTCGATGTGCGCGTGGAAGAGCGCAGCGACTTTGCGATGATCGCGGTGCAAGGTCCCAACGCACGCGCCAAGGTCATCGAGCTGGTGGATCCTGCCGACAGCACTGCAGCCAGCAAGCTCGGCCGTTTCGCTGCACTGCAGACACATTCGCGCGATGGCATCGCACTGTTCCTCGCACGCACTGGCTACACCGGCGAAGACGGTTTCGAAATCGTGTTGCCGCAGGACGCGGCGGTTGCGTTCTGGAACGCCCTGCTCGCGCAAGGCGTCAAGCCGGCCGGTCTGGGCGCGCGCGATACCTTGCGTCTGGAGGCAGGGATGAATCTCTACGGGCAAGACATGGACGACGCGGTCACTCCCTATGAGGCTGCGTTGGCCTGGACGATCACATTGGACGAAGGCCGCGACTTCATCGGTCGCGCCGTGCTCGAAGCGCAAAAGGCGCAGGGCGCGCCGCGTCAACTCATCGGTGTGGTGATGGATGAGAAGGGCGTGCTGCGGCACGGCCAGAGCGTGTTCACCGCCAGCGGCGAAGGCGAGATCCTGTCCGGCACCTTCTCGCCCACGCTCGGCAAGGCAATCGCATTCGCGCGCGTGCCGGCCGGCAGCATCGACGACCTGCGTGTGGACATCCGCGGCAAGCAGGTGCCGTTGCGCGCGGTGAAGTTTCCGTTCGTGCGCGATGGCCAGGCACAGCCCGGCGTGCTTGGGCAATGAGTCAAACGCTGCCGGGCGTGCAGACGTTCGGCAGCGCGCAACATCGGTAGCAACCAAGCAGTCCTGCACGCGCGTGCACCTGTCTTGTCGCGCGGTCTAAACTAGCCACCTGTCCCTAACCCCAGTTTCCCCGGAGCACACATGAGCGAGATCCCTGGCGACCTCAAGTTCCTCAAATCCCACGAGTGGGCCCGCGTCGAAAACAGCGGCCGTGTGACCGTCGGTATCTCCGACCACGCGCAGGGCTTGCTGGGTGACCTGGTCTACGTCGAACTGCCGGGCGTCGGCGACACCGTGCAGGCCGGCAACGGCGCGGCAGTGGTGGAGTCGGTCAAGGCCGCCTCCGACGTCTACAGCCCGGTCAGCGGTACCGTCGTCGAGGTCAATAGCGCACTTAGCGACAAGCCGGAAACCATCAACGAAGACGCTTACGGCGACGGCTGGATCTTCGTGGTCGAACTCGACGACAAGGAAGAGCTCAACGATCTGCTGTCGCCGGACGACTATGCCGAGCTGCTGGAAGAAGACGCGCACTGATCGCGCCTGGCACATCGCAACCTCGGATGGCCGCTCCTGGAGCGGCCATTTTTTTGCACGCCAGGCTGCGCCGGCGCGCCGGTATCGATTGCAGTGGCCAGCGAACTGCCGCGTTGCCGAGTTCTCGAACGATGCCTGCATGCCAGGTCCCGGTCTCCATCGCCGCGCTCGGCGACCGATCGAAAAACACCGCACGCGCCAGGCACGCACCACCGCCACCGCGTCGAAGGATGTCCGCATGCAGGTGCGTCGGATTTCTGGCGTGAGCCAATCGTGAGGACGCGGCGTGTGCGTGGTGAAAAAAAACTGGCGCTCGCATGCGTCGATGGTCGATCGTTGGACGCGATGCAACGCATGCATGCATGCGTCGAGTCGTCCATGCAGACGCATGCAAGGCGATCGAAGAGCGCAATAAGTTTGCGCATTTGTGCTGATGCGACGCCCCAAGCGCAGTCGTTGGATAAAAAATTTTCAGCTGGCGGACAGGCGACGAAAGACATCACTGCCTTGTACCTTGCGACGCGTCCGTCATGCCGATCCAGTCGCTGCATTTTTGACCGCTTCAAAAAAACAGCACAAAAGAAGTGGTTTTCTGAAAACCCGATTGTACGAATGCGCGCGTCGCTCGCACGCGCATGCCAGTGCAAGGCCTGTCTGGATCACCTCGGCGCGCTGTATTGCGATGGCTGGCTGAAAAAAAATTGCAAAAGAGTGTTGACAGTAAAAAAAAGCGTGATTAGGTTTCGCCCAGCAGACGTTGCTGCGAAAGAGAGTGAGCAGAATCGACATCAAGCCGACACGCTTGTTCCAGATGTCCACCGAAGCGCTATCCACGGTGGAGTCGGGTCCGCTTCTCTCCAAGAAAGCAGCAGTCGTTCCGATCACGCACCCGTGTCGCCGTTCGATGCGGGTGTTTCTGTATCCGTCCCGTCGCGCATCACCTGCGGATGGTTCCCGACGATGGCATGCCGTCGCGGGGTTTGGTTCAACTGGGCGTTTCACCTCCATAGTTCACTGACGAGGAGCCAATTACATGGCCACTAAAAAAGCTGCAAAAAAGAAACCCACCGCCAAGAAGGCAGTGAAGAAGACTGCCGCCAAGAAGGCAGTCAAGAAGGTCGCCAAGAAGGCAACCGCTAAGAAGGCAGTGAAGAAGGCTGCTGCCAAGAAGGCCGTCAAGAAGACTGCCAAGAAGGCAACCGCCAAGAAAGCAGTGAAGAAGACTGCCAAGAAGGCAACCAAGAAGACTGCCGCCAAGAAGGCAGTGAAGAAGACCGCAAAGAAGGCAGTGAAGAAGACTGCCAAGAAGGCGACCAAGAAGACGGCCGCCAAGAAAGCAGTCAAGAAGACCGCCAAAAAGGCAGCAGCTCCGAAGAAGGCGACCAAGAAGTCCGCCACCAAGAAGACTGCCGTAAAGAAGGTCGCCAAGAAGAAGCCGGCCGTTCGCAAGAAGAAGGCCGCTCCGGTCGCGCTGCCCGCAACTCCGGCGCCGCTGATCTGATCTGCAACACCCGATCGCCGTAAACATCGAGCTCTCTCCCCGACGCCCAGCGGGGAGGGAGCTTTTTTATTGGGTCGCTCTCAACAATCGCGAATGCCAAAAACAATAAAGGCGACCGAAGCCGCCTCTGTCTTGAATCGCTGCGACGCCAACTCAGCGCGGCGATGCCACCGACTTGCCGGACGAGGCACCCTTGCCGGCAGGATCGGGACGCTCGGCCAGCATGTTCTCGCTGCCGAAGTCGCCATCCACATCGATGTCCAGCCAACGCTTGGCCGGCAGGCCGAGTGCGCGATCCAGGATGGTCGGCAGCATGCCCGACGGCAGACCACTCTCGCCGTTCCACATGATCGCGATGCCAAGGTCGCGCTCGGGCAGCAGCGCGACCAGGCCGCGATAGCCCTGCACCGCGCCGGCATGGAAGATGACTTGATGGCCGGCGTAATCGAACACGCGCCAGCCCAGCGCGTAGCTGGCAGCGTCCACACGCTCGTGGCGCCAACCCGAGCGCATCTCGCCCGGTGTGGAGATCAACGGCGCATGCAGCGTCGCCAGCAGCGGCGCAGGCAGCACGTCGGTGCGGTGACCGGTGTGTGCAAGTAACCACTGTGCCATGTCGCTGGCGCTGGCGTTGACGCCGGCAGCGGGCGCCAGGCGGTAGTAGGTCGGCTTGGGCGTCAGTGCCACCCAACCGCCGCGGCTGCGCACATGCGGGCGTGCCGCGTGCGGGCTGGCCTGGATACCGGCCAGGCCCATGCTCGCGTCATTCATGCCCAACGGCTTGAAGATGCGGCGCTCCACCGACTGCTCATAGAAGCTGCCGGAAGCGGCGAACACCACATCGCCGACCAGACTGAAGGCCACGTTCTGATACGCATAGCAATCGCCCGGCGCGCAGCGCAAGGGTGCAGCGGCGAGCTTGTGGCTGAGCGAGTAGTAGTCGACGTTGGATTCGATATCGCGGTCGTAGGCGTTGCGGGTCAGGCCAACGCGGTGGCTGAGCACCTCGGCGACGGTGAGCTGATGGGTGGCGACGTTATCGCTGAGCTGGAAGCCGGGCACGTAATCGACCACCTTGCTGTCCCAACGCAGCACGCCGTCGTTGACCAGCAGGCCGGCCAGGGTGCTTGCGAACGCCTTGGACAGCGAAGCAAGACGGAACACGGTGTGGCCATCGACCGGCTGCGGATGATTGACGTCGGTGACGCCATAGCCGCGCGCGCTGAGCACCTTGCCACCCTGCACGATCGCCATCGCAATGCCGGGCACGCGGTTGCCGTAGGTCAACTGATTGGCCATGGACTCAAACGCGGCCACATCGAATCCGGCCGCCGGTGGCAGCACACTGCTGGCCGGAAGCGAGGCGCGATACTGCAGCGGAGCGGTGGGCGACTGTGCGGCGGTGGCCGGCTGCAGCGCAGAGGCAGCTGGCGCGGGCGTCTGCGCGGTGGAAGAGAGGGCCAGGGGAAATAACGCCCCGAGCAGCCCGATGGCCAACGGACGAAACCGTCGGGGCCTGCGCATTTCAGTCATGGTTGTCCCGCCTGTTCCACTGCCTCCGGCGATTCTAGCGCCGCGCTTCGCAATAGCACAAACTGCCAGAAGATGAATGGGCATCATATTGATCCTATTGATGATTTTAGGTTCAGAAATCGGGCGGCGCGGAGCGCTTCGAGTGCGCCTCGGCACCTTTGCAGATGTGGCTGCAAGCGGCGTGCCGTCTGGATGCAGGATCAGTCCGTTGTGTTCTGCACCGCGCCGCTGGTGGTGCTGCGCCGCATCGGCTAACTTGCGCGCTTCCTTCGCGGGTGCCGCCGCTGCCATGTCTACGCTGTCGGGCCCGTTTGTGCAGGCGATTTGTTCACCATGACCAGCCGATTTTCTTCGTCGCAGGCTGCGGCTGGCCGTTTGAGCGGCGCGTTGCGCAGCTCGCCGCCGCTGGCGTGGAGTTTTCTGTATTTCTTCTGCCTGCTCAGCGGGTATTACGTGCTGCGCCCGGTGCGCGAGGCGATGAGCGCCTCGGCGGATGTGGAAGCGATCTTTCCCACCGGCATGATCGCCTTCTTCGCCGCGCATGGCATGCCGCTCAAGGACTTCACCCTGCAGGTGCTGTTTACCTGCACCTTCCTGATCATGGTGTTGCTGCAGCCGGTCTACGGCGCACTTGTCAGCCGTTATCCGCGCCGGGTGTTCCTGCCGGTGGTGTATGGCTTCTTCATCGCGACCCTGCTGCTGTTCTACGTGTTGTTCGATAGCGGCGTGCCAGGGCGCGGCATGGCGTTCTTTTTGTGGGTGACCGTCTTCAACCTGTTTGCGGTGGCGGTGTTCTGGAGCTTCATGGCCGACGTCTTCAGCAATGCCGAAGCGCGCAATTACTACGGTTACATCGGTGCGGCGGGCACGCTGGGTGCGTTTCTCGGGCCGATCCTCACCCGCACGTTGGTCGAGCGTATCGGCATCGCGCATCTGATGCTGGTGTCGGCCGGGTTTCTGACGGTGTGCGTGGTCTGCGTGCTGCGTCTGCGCTTGTGGGCGGTTGCGCGCGAGCAGGAGCGACAGCTGAGCTCCGGCGAAGTGCCGATGGGCGGCGATGTGCTCGGCGGGCTCAAGTTGATCGTGCGCGAGCCGTTGCTGCGCTGGTTGGCCTTCATGGTGTTGTTCGCCGTTGGCGTCGGCACCTTGCTCTACAACGAGCAGGCAGCGCTGGTACGGCGGCTATACACGGACGCAGCGGCAGCCACCGCCTATTACGCGAGCATCGATCTGGCGATCAATGCGCTCACCCTGGTGTTGCAGCTGCTGGTGACGCGCGCGCTGTTGTCGCGTTTCGGTATCGCACCGGCGCTGTTGATTCCGGGCGTGGCGATCACGCTGGGCTATGCCGTGCTGACGGCCTCGCCGTTGCCGATGATGATCGCGATCGTGCAGGTGATCACGCGCTCCAGCGAGTTCGCACTCGCCAAGCCGGCGCGCGAGACCTTGTACACGCGCGTCGACCGGGAATGGCGTTACAAGGCCGGCGCGGCGATCGACACCGTGATCTACCGCGGTGGCGACCTCACCTTCGTGTGGGTGCACAAGCTGGTGTCGGCATTCGGCTCCAGCGCCGTGTTCGGCGTCGGTCTGCTGGTGGCCTCGGGCATGACACTGGGCGCATTCGGTCTGCTGCGCGAGGCGCGCAAGCTGCCTGCCGAGCGCGATGCGCAGACCGCCAGGCAGACCTCCGACTAAGAGGGGCTGGCAAAACTACTTGCCGCCATCAAACGGGCGCGACTGTTGATGGGTACGACATGTACCACTGATACAGCTGGTTCTGAGCGCGCCGTGCATATCTGCCTGCTTATTACTCGCGATGTTTTTTGTCAGCCAGTTCAAGGCAGCGACATCTCTGTTGCCTTGGAGTAGTTGGACAGTGTTGATAGCTCTTTTGCAGAGCGGATGATCTCAGGGCTGGAGCGGTTGATCTGCGGCCTGGCTGCAGGGCCCTTGCCCGCCCACCATCGCAGGACACGCCGCAAGTACGTCCGTGTAGGCTCTTACGCGGCATCCATGCCGCGTAAGGTCCCGCGACGGTGGGCGGGCAAGGACCAATCAATAGTGTCGGTGTGTAGGGTGCAAGCAGTGCATGACGTGCTTCCAATTCGCTAACTCTCGTGTAGATGCGGCCTGCATCAGCAGGCCGATGTAGCCGGAGAGATGGCCCGTTTTCACAAAGCTAGCGATCAGCTCCCTGGTGCGGTGTCCTCACCGCTTGTGGGACCGTGTGGCGGCATGGATGCCGCCACCGAGCCTACATGGACGTACTTGCGGCGTGTCCCGCGAGCGGCGAGGGCATCGCGCCCTCGACCAACGCGGCTTGGAACCATCCAGATGACGCGAAGAGCGGCAACAGAACGCCGTGCTCACTTTCAGGCTGTCGCGGATGGTGTTCGGCGAGGCATGTAGTACGGGGCACTCCGATCCCGAGCGCGCTCTGCGTGCTACCGGTGGAGTGCTCGCGATCTTCTATCAGCCACTCCAGGAGCCGGCAGCAAGCGATTGCGCGACTGTCAAACAGACGTAGCCGGTGCGCGCAATCACAACGTTCTACTGGCGCGTGCAGATCTTGCATCTCTTACGCCCATCTTGCGGCAGCATGAGGTTTGATCAGCTGCTTCGGACCGACTGCAATCGCGACTATGCTGGCTGCCACGTTCATTACGCCAATCTGCCATGTCCCTGTTCGCCATCGTCGCCGGCCTGTGCGTCGCTCTGCTGCACGTCTACATCCTGGTATTGGAAATGGTGCTGTGGACGCACCCGCTGGGCTTGAAGACCTTCCGCAACACGCTCGAGAAGGCTCAGGCCACCCGCGTGCTGGCCGCCAACCAGGGCCTCTACAACGGCTTCCTGGCCGCCGGTCTGTTGTGGGGCGCGTTGCAGGCCCGCACCGACGTGCTGAGCTTCTTTCTCGGCTGTGTGGTCGTGGCGGGTTGCTACGGCGCCTATAGCGTCAACCGTCGCATCTTCTTTGTGCAGGCGTTGCCCGCGCTGATTGCGTTGGCGTTGGTGTGGTTGCCGCGCTGAGGTTCTGCCGGCAGCGTCTTCGCTTCTCGTAGGAGCAGGCTTGCCCGCGATGAAGCATGACCGGTAACGCTTCATCGCGGGCAAGCCCGCTCCTACGAAGGTGTAGCCGCTGGGAACTGGTCGACAGACCAAGGCCGCTGGCAGCGTATTCGCGAGCTAGCCGGTCCCCACAAACAACGACGGCGGGCCGAAGCCCGCCGTCGTCTACTGTCACCTTGGCCTGCGTTTTACGCCGCTTCGCGCGGCTGCTGTGCCTGCGGCTTGTCGTAGTAGCTGGCCGCACGCAACTCATGCGGATCGAAGTCGTCGACGGTGATGGTATCCATCATGATCGCGCGCAACTCTTCCAGCTGCTTGCGCTCGTCGATGGTGATCACGGCCTCGGCCACGGCCTCGTCCAGCTGCGCGGGGAAATCCAATGCCTCAATGCCCTTGGTCTTGAGCGCCTTGAGGAACTTGCGTTCCACCGGTTCGGCCAACACGGCCTTGGCCAGGTAGCTGGCGATACGGCCGCCGGGGTTGTTGGCACACGGGGTCAGAAACACACCCTGGCCCAGACGGTCGCGTGCTTCGTTCGGCGTCATCAGGATCGATGCCACGCGGTGCCCCAGACGGTCGCCCGGTGCTTCGGCACGACGGCCCAGCGGGAAGATCAGCACCCACATCAGCCAACCCACTGGACGGATCGGGAAGTTGCGCAACGCAGCCGACAGCGCGGTTTCGATCTTATGCACGCTGTCGTGGAAGGCCCAGGCCAGCAGCGGCTGATCGGCTGCCGGTGCGCCTTCGTCGTGATAGCGCTTGAGCATCGCGCTGGTCAGGTAGATGTGGCTCAGCACATCGCCCAGGCGACCGGACAGCGATTCCTTGAACTTGAGCTTGCCGCCCAGCATCAGCATCGACACGTCGGCCATCAGCGCCAGGTTGGCGGAATAGCGATCCAGCTTGCGGAAGAAACGACGCGTATATGCATCGCCCGGTGCAGCGCCGATACGTGCGCCGGTCAGGCCGAACCAGAACGAGCGCACCGCGTTGGAAATGCCGAAGCGGATGTGACCGAACAGGCTCTGGTCGAAGTCTTCCAGACCACGGCGCGTATCCGGATCCTGCGCGGCCTTCATTTCCTTCATCACCCACGGGTGGCACAGGATTGCGCCCTGGCCGAAGATCAGCAGGCTACGGGTCATGATGTTGGCGCCTTCCACGGTCACGCCGATCGGCGCCGACTGCCAGGCACGGCCGGCGAAATTGCGCGGCCCCAGGATGATGCCCTTGCCGCCGATCACATCCATCATGTCGCTGACCACTTCGCGGCCCATGGTGGTGCAGTGGTACTTGGCGATCGCCGACGGCACCGATGGCACATCGCCACGGTCCACCGCCGCCGCAGTAGCCTGCGACAGCGCGCTGATCGCATAGGCCTTGCCGCCGATCCGTGCGAGCGCTTCTTCCACGCCCTCGAAGCGACCGATCGACAGACCAAACTGCTTGCGGATGCGCGCATATGCACCGGTCACCACCGCTGCGTATTTGCCGCCGCCGCTAGCTGTGGAGGGCAGGGTGATCGAACGACCCACTGCAAGACATTCGTTGAGCATGTTCCAGCCCTTGCCGACCATGTCAACGCCACCGATCAACTGGCTGAGCGGGATGAACACCTCATTGCCACGGATCGGGCCGTTCTGGAAAGTAGAATTCAGCGGGAAATGCCGGCGGCCGATTTCCACTCCCGGCGTCTCGCGCGGCAACAGCGCCAGGGTGATGCCGATGTCCTTGTTATCGCCGATCAAGCCTTCCGGGTCATACATGCGGAACGCCAGGCCGATCAGCGACGCCACCGGCGCCAGAGTGATGTAACGCTTATCGAAGGTGAGCTTGACGCCAAGCACGTTGGCGCCATTCCACTCGCCCTTGCAGACGATGCCGTAGTCCGGGATCGAGGTCGCATCGGAGCCGGCGAACGGGCCGGTCAGACCGAAACACGGCACTTCGGCGCCGATGGCCAGACGCGGCAGGTAATAGTCCTTCTGTTCCGGCGTGCCGTAATGCAGCAGCAACTCGCCCGGCCCGAGCGAATTGGGCACACCGACGGTGGAGCTGACCACGCTGGAGATCGAGGAGAGCTTCTGGATCACCTTGTGGTGCGCCAGCGCGCTGAAGCCCAGGCCGCCGTATTGCTTCGGAATGATCATGCCGAAGAATTTCTGCTTCTTGATGTAGTCCCACAGCTCTGGCGGCAGATCGGCATGGACGTGGGTGATCTCCCAGTCGTTGACCATCTTGCACAGCTCTTCGACCGGGCCATCCAGAAACGCCTGCTCTTCGGCGGTGAGTTGCGGCTTGGGATAATTGAGCAGCTTCTGCCAATCCGGATCGCCGGTGAACAGCTCGCCTTCGAAGCCCACCGAGCCGGTTTCGAGCGCAATGCGTTCGGTCTGCGACAGCGGCGGAAGCACCTTGCGGAAGAAGCCCATCAGCGGCGTGGTCAGCAGCGGCTTGCGCAGGAACGGCAGCAAGACAGGCGCCGACACCAGCACCACCAGTACGGCAGCGACGATGGTTGCGGTGAGATTGGCACCCAGCAACCAGCACGCCACCAGCACGCAGGCGCTCAGCGCGACCCAGGTGGCAAGGCGCATGCGGTGGTAGGCAGCGATGCCCGCCGCCAGGATGACGAGGAGGAACGGTGCAACGATGCTCATGGTCTTGCTCCAGTGACATGCTCGGTAATGTTGGACGCTGCGATGGTGCCAACCGAGGGCAGTGCATCCAGATAATGCAACACGGTGGCGGTAAATGTGGTGTTGTCGTCGCCGGCCAGCATGTGCGTGGCATCGGGCAACTGCACGTGCTGCGCATGCGGTGCGATCGACAGGAATTCGCTGATGGTGTCCGGTGTGACCAGATCGCTACGTCCGCCGCTGATCAGCAGCATCGGGCAACGCACCTGTGACGCGGCGTCCAGCAATGCCTGCTGCTGCGTATGCGGATCCTGCCCTGTCAGTTCGTCGACCAGGCGCGGATCCCAATGCCAGTGCCAACGCCCGTCGGCACGCTGCCGCAACAAGGCCTGCAACTGGTCTGCGGTCTTGCGCGGACGATGCGGCAAATATGCGGCAATCGCGTCTGCCGCCGCATCCAGCGATGCGAATCCGCCCGGATGTGCAGTCATGAAACGCAGGATGCGCTCCACGCCCCGCGTATCCCAGCGCGGCGTGATGTCGACCAGCACGATCGCCCGAAACAAACCCGGCCAGCGCGCCTCTGCCAGCAGACCAAACAGCCCGCCCATCGAGGCGGCGACCAGCACCGGCGGCTCGGATTGCTCACCGGCGAGCACGATCAGATCGTCGGTGAATTGCGTGGCCGAGTAGGGCACCTCAGCATCGTTGACGCTGGAATCGCCATGCCCGCGTGCGTCGTAAGACAGCGCCCGGTAGCCGGCTTCCGCCAAGGCGGTGGCCGTGCCTTCCCATGCGTGTCGTGTCTGGCCGAATCCATGCGCAAACAGCACGGTCGGTGCGCGTTCTGCGCCCTGCGCCGACACCGCAAGCAACGTCTCACCAATACGGATGTTGGTGACAGACGTAATGCAGGCGAGGCTAGAGGAAGAGGTGACCATACCTAATGGTATGGATCTAGTGCGCTCACTGTCAATACTCAGTGGTATGGATGGTTAAGCCATTGAACCCTGGCAGTTGTGCCTGCATTTTCTGCCGCATACTGCAATCGACCCGAGCGTATGGTTAAATCGTCACAATGAACGACACCACCGATTCCAGCCCCACCACGCCCCGCGCCAGTTCCGGTCGCGGTCAGCGCCTCAGCGCAGACGATTGGGCACAGGCCGCGCTGGACCTGATCGCCGAACAAGGTGTCGGTGCAGTCGCCGTAGAACCACTGGCGCGCCGGCTCGGCGTCACCAAAGGCAGCTTCTACTGGCACTTTCCCTCGCGTGATGCGCTGCTGCAGGCAGCCCTCGAACGCTGGGAGATATTCGAACAAAAAGAAGTGTTCGGCAGCCTGGAAGACGTCCCGGATCCCAGTGCACGCTTACGCGCGCTGTTCCAACTGGTCGCGCATGAAGTCAAACCGCATGTCATCTACAGCGAACTGCTCAAGGCACTCGACCACCCGGCCGTGCGCCCGGTCATCGACCGCGTCTCGCAACGCCGCCTCGACTACCTGATCGCCTCGTTCCGCCAGGCCGGCCTCACCCGCACCGACGCCCAACACCGCGCTCGCCTGGCCTACGCCGCCTATGTCGGTTTCTTGCAGCTGTCGCTGCAACTACAGCAACCCAAGCAGGCCCGCGAAGACTTCGAAGCCTACGTCGAGCATGTAATTCATACGTTGATTCCTGGGTGAGCAAACAGTAGATAGCGAGTTGCTCGCTTCTTGAAATCCAGACATGACTACGGCCCCGATTGGGGCCGTAGTTACTTTACGCAGCTGGTTTTATCAGCCGCTTCGATCAGAAGCGCTGACGGTACTGCATGTACATATAGCGGCCCGGCACGTCGTACTGCGGGTCGAACCTGTTGGCCGACGTGCTGTACGAAACCGGCGGATCCTTGTCGAACGCGTTGTTCAAGCCAAGCGATACGGTCGCATTCCAAGGCGTGCTGTAACGGAACTGGATGTCGTGATACGTCGTCGCGCCAATGTGGTTGCGCGGTTCAGCACCATCGGCCGTGACACGATCAGGATCGGAGCAGTAAGCCTGCGCCAATGCCGCTGACAAGGGGCAGGACTCCGCCATACCGGACTTGTAACGCAGGCCCCAGTTGATACCGAAGTCACCCAACGACCAGTCGACATACAGGTTGGAACGGATGCGCCAGTAAGGATCCTGGTTCAGGTAACGACCCTGGAACTGTTCGAGTTCGGAATCGGCAGTTGCCTTGGTTTCCCAGCTCGACAGATAGGTCGAATCCCAGCTGATGGTGAACTGGCCGAATGCCGTTTCCGGCAAGCGGTAATTGATGGCCAGATCCCAACCTTCCACCTTGTACGACGACAAATTCAACAGTGGCATGTTGATGTTGGTGACGGTGTAGGCGCCATCGGCATAGTTCGGGTCGCGCGTGATGAGCGCGCAGTACTCGGCCTGCTCACCCGCACTGCCGCCGTAGCACTTGTCCAGGATGAACTGGGATTCCGGACGTGTGATCGCGTTTTCGATCTCGATCTGCCACCAATCCAGGCTCACATTCAGGCCTTGCGCGAAGCTCGGACTGAACACAAAGCCCAGCGTGCGGCTGGTCGAAGTTTCAGGCTGCAGCTGATCGTTGGAGGTCCAGGTGAACGGCTCAAGGGTCTGCTTGGCACCATTGCCTGCACCAGGCTGCACGAAGTTCGCAGGCACGCCTGCCGCTGCACAGTTCTGCGCCACCACCGGGTTGCTCAGCTGGCCGGACTGGCTCGAGCACGGATCGGCGTAGGTCTCGAACGAATCGGAATTGCCTGCGAACAGATTGTTGATGCTCGGGGCACGGAAGCCTTCGCTGTAGTTACCGCGGATCATCAAGTCCTGAATCGGCTTCCAGCGGAAGCCGAACTTGTTGTTCACGGTATCGCCGAAGTTGCTGTAGTCCGAGTAGCGGGTCGCCAGGCTGAAGTCCAGCAACTGTGCACCCGGCAGATCGGCCAGAACCGGAACCGACAGTTCGAGGTAGAACTCGTCGAGGCTGTAGGAGCCGGCCGTCGGGCGCGCGCCATTGCCCGTACTCAGGCCTGCGGCAATGAAGGCGTCCGGATCGAACTGGCCACTTTCCTTACGGTATTCGTAACCAGCAGCGAAGGCCAGCGGGCCTGCCGGCAGGTCGACGATATCGCCGCTGATGTTTGCGGTATAACCCTTCGATTCGACCATCGACGAATCATGCGCAGTGAAACTGGTGTAATCCAGCGCATCCTGAGTGATCGAGCCGCGCGGTCCCAGTGGATTGACCGGCACGCAGCCCGGAATCACGTCGCCGCCCGGACCGGAAACGCAGACCGGCACGCCATTGCGCAGCTCAGACGGCCCGTAGGCATTGTTTAGATTGGACAGGTTGAACAAGCCATAGGTCAGGACATTTTCATCCGACTTGTCGTAGCGATAGCCCACGTCCCAGTCGAAGCTGCGATCGGCAAATTCAAAGAAGCCTTCAAGGCCACCATAGAAGTGCCAGTTCTTCACATTCTGATTGAAAGAGCGGCCACCGGACTCGATGAAGCGACGATTGACGCCGGTCAGATCCTGACCAAACGGGTTGTAAAGACTATCTGCACTGAGCGTCAGGCCAGTGATTGGCATTGCTGCGAGCAGCTGCTCAGACTTGCGCTCGTTGTACATCGCCTCGGTGCGGAACGTCACGTTGTCGGTGAAGTTGAAGCTACCTTGGGCAAACAGCGAGGTGCGCTCCTGCGGAGTGAGCAGATAGTTGTCCGGTGCAGTGTTGTAACCGTGAACATTGGCAACGTACGGAGTTTCGACGCCATTGATCAGAATGTTGCGTGAGCCATTCCGGATATACGAACCCGGGAAGCCGGTGCCGCTCTGGCCGCTGAAGAACGGCGGGCCGCCGGCAGAGATCTCCCGATCGCCCGCCATCACCGACTCTTCCTGGACATAGGAAGCGCCGATCAACAGGCTTGCGCGATCGGTGGTGGTGCCGATGGTGAAGTCGTATGCCTGACGCTGGCCGTCGCCATCGCTGTACTGACCGACGTTGACGCCAGCTTCGGCGCCGTCGAAGTTCTTGCGGGTAATGATATTCACCACACCGGCAATGGCGTCGGAACCGTAAATCGTGGAAGCGCCATCCTTCAGGATGTCAATGCGCTCGACCATCGCAGTCGGAATGGTGTTGAGGTCGACGCTGCCGTCCAGGCCGGTGGTCCAGCGGCGGCCGTTGACCAATACCAGCGTACGCGCGCTGCCCAGGTTACGCAGCGCAATGCCGGAACTGCCGTCGCCGCCGTTGTTGAAGGTGCGATTCAGGGCTGCGCCGTTGGCCGCGACACGCTGCAGCACATCTGCAACAGAGGTGACGCCCTGCTTATCGATGTCCTGGCGAGTCAACGTCAGAACCGGCTGCGAGGTTTCAACGTCTGCGCTCTTGATGCGCGAACCGGTCACTTCGATCTTGTCGAGGTTGGTGGTGCCGGCTTCCTGCGCGACGGCGGTACCGGTACCGGCCACGCCCACGACAAGCGCGAGGACAACTGCATCGCGCAGCTTGTTGGACTTGCAATTCATTAGCTCTCTCTCCAAGTGATCTTGGGTACTGCCAAGGGTTGTTTGCCTGTCGGGGGTTCCGAAAGAAGCGGATCCAAAACGTCAGGGTGAACCGATGGTATATGCGTTGCGCGAAGAATTAAAGTCCCGTTAACGAAAAAGAAGAAAGACGTGAAACGGAGATACGCGGCAACATCCAGAACGAAAAACGCCACCGGCGACGAACCGGTGACGTTCTGGGAAAGTGCTTTTGAATCAGTGGCTTACAAGTCTTGTTCGTACCGAACGTACGGAATCGTGCCGTCGTTGTTGCTTTCGTTGTTCGGGGCGAAGGGATTTTTGCCGCGGGAGATGACATTTTCCGCGCCGACTGTCAACTGCCCGCTCCAGGGGGTGCGCCAGGTCAGACCGAGCCCTAAGCCTTCCCATTTTTCCGGCTGGCCGGGAACGTCGACCACGCGGCCGATGACGTTGGCGCTGAAGGCACCATAGCCGCCGCCGACGCTGAGGGTCTTTGTGTCCCACTGGTCTGCGATGGCCGGGGAGACGTCTGCCAAGGGCACCAGCCGCGCGCGGGCATAGGTGCCGCCGATCGAGACAAAGCCTTCGCGGCCGATGTTCTTCTGGCCGAACACGGTCAGGTCGTTCTGTTCGACGCGGGTCAGCGGTGCCTTGCCGGCGCCGATCAACCAGGCGGGCAAGGTGTCGCGGCCGGTGCCGGCGGTGACGCCAGCACGTGCGCCAGCGCGATTGAAACCCAGCGTCGCCGAGACCCGGCGCGATGCGGCAGCGCTGTCGTCTTCTTCGTCGCCGATGCCGGCAAGCAGGCAATGGCTGGCCAGACCGTTGATGTTGGTGCCACGGCTGCTGTTGCAGATCAGGCCCAGCGAATCGCCCGAGGTCAGGCCGAAGGCCGCATCCAGCGAATTGCGTCCGAAGTGCCAGCGTGCGCCGGCCTTCTGCTCACCGGTCGGCTCCAGATACAGAAAGGCTTCCACCTTGCCGCTGCCCTTGTTCCACACCGGCAGGATGGTGCTTTCGCGCAGCTGCTGGGAGGCCGCCGACTGCGCGTGCACACCCGTGGCTGCCGCAAGGGCAACCAGCAAAGCAAGCGGAAGGCGCAGGAGGTGTCGCATACCAGAGTTCAGACCCAGGAGGAGTTGTTAAGTTCCCGAGAGCGGGCGACGAGAATGCTAGGGTGTTTATGATTATTTAACAAGTGGGTGCCTTCCCCAGAACGCACCCGTCAAACCTTTCTACTGCAACCTTTCCGGCGCTTCCAGCGAAGGTTGCGCTGCGCTGAAAAGTACGTCGAGGGCGGTCAACGGAAAGTGATACTCACGCCCGCAGAACTCGCAGCGCACCTCGACTTCGCCAGTCGCCTCCGCCGCTGCGCGGGCTTCCTCTTCGCCCAGGGACTGCAGCATCGAAGCGACCCGCTCGCGCGAGCAGGAGCAGCCGAAGCTGAGCGGCTTGTCGCCGAGCAACTGCGGCTCTTCTTCGTGGAACAGGCGGTGCAGCAGGTCTTCGCCAGCCACCGACAGCAGTTCCGGGGCACCCAGGGTGTCGAATAGCGCGCCGATGCGGGTCCAGCCGTCGTTGTCGCCCTCGTCGCCGGGCAGTTTTTGCAGCAACAGGCCGGCCGCCTGGTCCGGGCCTGCGGCCAGCAACAGGCGGGTCGGCAACTGTTCGGACTGGTGGAAATAGGTCTCGAAGGCTTCGGCCAGATCCGGGGCCTGCATACCGACCAGGCTCTGGTAGCGCTGCGGTTCGCGCGGGTCCAGGCCGGGATTTTCGATGGTGATCGCCAGTAGTGCGGCTTCGCCCAGTTCGCGCAGGTCGGCGGGTGCATCGGCGCCGTCGCCCAGTTGCACGATGCCGCGCAAGGTACCGGCCGCGGTGCATTCGGCGAACAAGGTGCGCAGTGTTTCATTGCCGCGCAGCTGTACCGACAGACGTCCGTCGACCTTGGTATGGCCGGTGAACAATGCCGCGGCCACCGCCGCTTCGCCGAGCAGCTGGCGGGCGGCCGGCGGGTACTCGGCTGCGCCCTGGATGTCGTGCCAGGCCTGGGTCAGGCGTACGTGGACGCCGCGCACGCCGGCGGCAGGCAGCAGGAAACGGGAAAGCTGATCGTGATCGGTCATGGGAACATCGGACGTAAGGGACGCCGGTTGCCGGATAATGCGGCAGGCATCGGGATGATAGGTCGTAGCAAACAATGGGGACGGATGCATTGGATGGCAAGCAGGTAGCGCCACCGCGGCGCGCTCGGCGCTGGCTGCGCTGGGTGTTGGCGGCACCGTTGTTGTTCGCCGCCGCGAGCGTGTTGCAGGTGCTGGTGCTGCGGGTGGTCGATCCGCCGATCAGCAGCATGATGGTGGGGCGCTATCTGGAAGCCTGGGGCGAGGGCGACTGGGATTTTTCGCTGCATCAGCAATGGCGCGACTACGACAAGATTGCTGCCAGCCTGCCGATTTCGGTGGTGGCTGCGGAGGATCAGCAGTTTCCGGTGCATCACGGTTTCGATCTGCAGGCCATCGAGAAGGCGCGCGATCACAATGCGCGCGGTGGGCGTGTGCGTGGGGCGAGCACGATCAGTCAGCAGGTCGCCAAGAACGTGTTCCTGTGGCAGGGCCGCAGTTGGGTGCGCAAGGGCCTGGAGGCCTGGTATACGGTGCTGATCGAGCTGTTGTGGCCGAAGCAGCGCATTCTGGAGATGTATCTCAACGTGGCCGAATTCGGCGATGGGGTGTATGGCGCGCAGGCCGCTGCCCGGCAGTTCTGGGGCAAGGATGCGGCAGGGTTGTCGCCGACCGAATCGGCGCGTCTGGCGGCGGTGCTGCCCTCGCCACGGCGCTATGACGCACGGCGCCCCGGGGCCTATGTGCAGCGGCGCACCGCGTGGATCCAGCGGCAGGCGCGCCAGTTGGGCGGTCCTGCTTATCTGCGGGCGCCATGAGCATGAGCGCGTTCGAAACAGCGCAGTTGCCGGTTGCAGCAGATCGCCTGACGGTGGTGATTGCCGCCTATAACGAGGAGACCAGTATTCCGTTGCTGCATCCGCGTCTGTGCGCGGTGCTCGCGGGATTGAGCGGATTGCACACGCACGTGCTGTATGTCGACGATGGCAGCAGCGATGGCACCTGGACTGTGTTGCAGGCACTTGCCGATGCCGATGCGCAGGTGAGTGCGGTGCGGTTGTCGCGCAATTTCGGCAAGGAAGTGGCCATTTCTGCGGGGCTGGATCATGTATTGCCCGGCGCGGTGGTGCTGCTCGATGCCGATGGGCAGGACCCGCCGGAGTTGATCCCGGAGTTCGTTGCGCTGTGGCGTGCCGGTTACGACAACATTTTCGGCACGCGGATTTTCCGAGAGGGCGAGAGCTGGTTGAAGCGCAGTGCGGCGCATGCGTTCTATCGGGTGATCCGGCAGTTGTCGCGCACGCCGATTCCGGCCGATACGGGGGATTTCCGGTTGTTGTCGCCGCGTGTGGTGCAGGCCTTGCAGCAGCTGCGCGAGCGCCACCGTTTCATGAAAGGCCTGTTCGGCTGGGTCGGGTTTCGCCAGGTGGCATTGCCATACCGGCGTGCGCCGAGGCTGTCGGGACGCAGCAAGTTCACGGTGTGGCGGTTGTGGAATTTCGCGCTGGATGGCATCACCAGTTTTTCCACGGTGCCGTTGCGCGCGGCGACCTATCTCGGTTTGCTGACCGCGTTGGTGGCGTTCCTGTTCGGTGGCTGGGTGGTGATCAAGGCGGCCTTGCTGGGCGACCCGGTGGCGGGTTGGCCGACCATGATGTCGGTGATCCTGTTTCTGGGCGGGATCCAGCTGATTGCGTTGGGCTTGATCGGTGAATACCTGGGCCGGTTGTATGACGAGGCCAAGCAGCGCCCGTTGTATCTGGTCGATACCCACTGCGGCGCGGTGGGAGTAGTCTGCGATCACCAGACCAAGCGCGGAGCGGGCCATGCAGACCGTACGACAGCTGTTGGGGACCAAACAGGTTGAGGTATTTGCGGTTGCGGCCGATGCCGCGGTGATCGAGGCGATCCGCTTGATGGCCGAGAAGGGCATCGGTGCGGTGTTGGTGATGGACGGGCCGCGCCTGATTGGCATCGTTTCCGAGCGCGATTACGCGCGCAAAGTGGTATTGCGCGATCGCGCCTCATCGACCACCAGCGTTGCCGAGATCATGAGTACCGAAGTGGTGACAGTATCGCCATCGGACACGGTGGAGCGTTGCATGCAATTGATGACCGATGGACGCTTCCGGCATCTGCCGGTGGTGGAAAATGGCCGCGTGCATGGGGTGATTTCCATCGGCGATCTGGTCAAGGCGGTGATCGAGAACCAGCAGCGCGATATCGATCAGTTGCAGCGTTATATCGCGAGCTGACGCCGCGGTGGCTGAAGCCTTGCTAGCTAAGAGTGGCTACAAATTTACTGCGCCCACCGTTAGGTTGGTGCGGCCGACTTTTTGGTTAAACACGACCACATTGCGAGGTGCGATGTTCTCAGCGCTTGCGGTACCTTGTGGCGGCATGAATGCCTTTACGGAGCTCCATGGATGGATGCATCGGGTGTTCCGGAAGCGGTGAGAGCATCACGCCCGCAATCCGCTTGGTTTGGGAACATTCAACTGCACCGAAGCTGTTGGCCGTCTTGCTAGGGATGGTCTGATCAACGGCATCGGAGGATGAGCCTAACCACATCGACCAGGCTGACGGCGCTCAGATCCTCGATTTTTTTGCCGTTTCCGGCGCGTTTGCAGGGTGTTGCCCGGGTTACAGGCGCACGCTCCCCATCGTCGGCAGTAACTGCTTTCGCTTCATCCACAGGTTCGATAGCGCAAACAAGGTCAGCACCTGCGCGGTGTTCTTGGCCAGGCCGCGATAGCGGACCTTGGTGTAGCCGAACTGGCGCTTGATCACCCGGAATGGATGCTCCACCTTCGCGCGCACGCTGGCCTTGAAGTGTTCCCAACGTCTTTCCCGAGCACGCTCGCGTTTGTTGCCGAGGGCTTGCATCGTCGAGGGCCTGGCGGCGATGAAGAATGCAGCCTTGCAGGCCTGCAGTTCTTCGCGTTTGTCCGCACCGGTGTAGCCGCTATCGCCGAACACGCTGTCTTCTTTGCCATGCAGCAACGTGTGCATCACCGTGACATCGGCGACGTTGGCGGCTGTGCAATGGACGTGGTGCACCAACCCGGAAAATTCATCCACGCCGATGTGCGCCTTCATCCCGAAATACCACTGATTGCCCTTCTTGGTCTGATGCATCTCAGGGTCGCGCGCGTTGTCGGCATTCTTGGTCGAACTGGGCGCCGCGATCAGCGTCGCATCGACGATCGTGCCCGACCGCAGGCTCTGGCCCTTGCGCGCCAGATGCGCGTTGACCGCTTCCAGCATCCGCGCGGCAAGGCCATGGGTCTCCAGCAGGCGCCGAAAGTTGAGAATCGTGGTCTCGTCCGGAACGTTGTCCAAGCCACCGAGCTGGGCAAACCGCCGCAAGGTCGGGATCTCGTGCAGTGCTTCTTCCATCGCCGGATCGCTCAGCGCATACCACTGCTGCAGCAGATGAATCCGCAACATCGTCGCCAGTGCGTACGGCTGCCGACCTGGCCGGCCCGATACCGGATAGTGCGGCGCGATCAGACCGAGCAGTTGCTGCCACGGAACCACCTGCTCCATCTCGGCCAGAAAGATCTCGCGCCGGGTCTGCTTGCGCTTGCCCAGGCCCTCAGCGTCACCGAACGTCAGTTGCATGGATCACTCCTCAACATCAGGCGGGTAGTGTCGCGTATCTGTGGTGCGTTGTTCAGAGGTTCCCTAGGGGATTGAACTGGGCGGATGGGTCGGTTCTTGAGCGGCTGATTTGCGGTTTGACTGCAGGGCCCTTGCCCGCCCACCCTCGCGGGACACGCCGCAAGTACGTCCGTGTAGGCTCTTACGCGGCATCCATGCCGCGTAAGGTCCCGCGAGGGTGGGCGGGCAAGGGCCAGTGGAGATGATCGGTGTGCGCGGTTGAGTAGTGCCCGCTGCGCGTGCGTCCGATGATGGTGCTGTCTGATCAGCTCAGTTCGATTCCGCCGACGTCAGTACTATTTCCGACACTTCACTGTTCAGCGAAGGCGAGTGCGGCGAAGATTCTGCCGCACTGCATACAGCGCTCGAGCTGTTTTGTTAGCCACTTCAAGTCGCGCAGTTGGACTACTTTGCGAACTTGCCGCCGCAGTCGCTGTCCTTGCCGGGGCCCGGTTCGAAGGTCGCGAGCAATGCTGCGGGCGGGGCGATCATGCCCAGGCCGACGGCAAGCGCGCCACGTAGTCCCAATGCTTTGAAGTCCGGCCGGAAGCTGGGGTCTTTGAAGGTGCCGCCGATTCGCAGCGGCGAGCGCAGGCTCAGGATGCTGCGGTCCTTCGGACGTGGACGAAGCAGCAGATCCAGCGTTTCGTCTTTGAGGCTGATGCTGCCTTCGCCAATGATGATGGTGTCGGTGCTATCGAAGGCCAGGGCGCGCGATTGCATCAGGCCGTCTTGCACACCGAAGTCGCCGAAAATGCAGCGCACCGGAATCTGACGATCCTTGGTGAACAGATATTTGAGCGACTCGGCAATGTCCAGGCCGGCCAGCTCCATGATCAGATTGCCCACATGACCCCGGCCCATGCCAACGCCGATCGTGCCATCGGCGGTGCCGAGCATCGCGGCGATCGAGTTGCCGCGACCACGCAGATCGAATTCGCCCCCGATGGCGCCCGAGGCTTGTTTTGCGAGCGCGGTGTCGGGGAATAGCTGATCCAGCCGAATCCCGCGAAGGCCGGCCTTGAGTTGCGTGGTGATCACTTCGTTGCGCGCATCCATGCGGATGGTGGAGCGGATATCGCCGCCGGCAACGCCGAAATTGAGCGGATCTAGTTGCAACAGGCCGTCCTTCAACGTCAGCGAGGCATCCATGTCGTCCAGCGGCCACGATGGTGCGTTGATGCGCTGTGCGCGCCAACGCACCTGCGCATCCATCGCGCGCAGTTTGGACAAGTCATAGGGCGTGCTGGGCAACACACGCGCACTGGCGGCAAGTTGTGCAGCCTGTTTTTTCTGTTCGGCATTTGCCGATTCATTCGTGCCGGTCTTCGGTGGCGCGCCGATGAAGCCGGCCAGATCGTCGAAATCCAGGCGTTTCGAGGCCAGATCTGCACGCAGAAACGGACGCTTGTTGCGCAGGTCCACCTCGGCAGTGCCGGCAAGATCGCTGTCGCCAGCGGTGCCGGTGAACTTTTCGTAGCGCCAGATCTCGCCGTTGCGGCGCAGATGTCCGTCGAGTTTGTACGGCGGCGTCGACGGCATGGCGACACCGGTCAGCGGATACAGGTCCTGCATGTCCTGGCCGCTGAGCGCCATCTGCAGATCGAAGACCTGGAACTGGAAGGGGTTCGTCAGCGTGCCGCGGACGTGCGTACGGGTGGCGCCAGCGCTGCCGCGCAGATCGATGCGGAAAGGATGCTCGCTCTGGCTCAGCTCCAACGGCGACGCGGTGTCGCCCTTGAGCGTGAAGGGGTAGCCCTTCCAGCGGCCTTTGCCGTCGATGCCGATCGGTGCTGCACGCTGATCGCTGCTGGGCGGTGCGAGACTGTTGATCGCCACATCCACATCCGAGCGGTTGGCGGCATCGATATATTGCAGCCGCCCGTTGTGGACCAGCAGGCGCCCAAGCGGTGGCAGCGTGCCGTCGCCATCGTCCTGGTCGAACACCCAGTTGCCCGGATGCGTGTCGTCGCCCGCTTCCAGCAGTACTTTCGGGTGGTCCAGGCGAATTTCCGGCAAGCGCACATTGCCGCGCAGCAATGGCCACAACTCGACATCGATCTCGGCCGAATTCAGTTCGGCCATCGGGCCGCGCTTGGACCACTGCGCATTGGCAAGGCTCAGCCGGTTACCACGCACGGTGGTGGTGCGGCCCAGTTTCACATCTAGATAGCCCAGATGAAATTCGCGACCGGTCTTGGCGCTGACCACGCGCTCGACCGGGCCACGTAGCCAGTTCCACTCGAACAGCAGCACGAAGATCACCACAAGCACGGCGACGATGCCGAACCCGATCAACCAGCGTCGACGACGTGATGTGCGGGGAGGAGGAGTCGCAGAGGTGTTGGTCACAGTGTTCACGCGGGCCATGGTTGGCGATGCGTCGTGCACGGCGCGCGAACGCGCCATCAATCGTCCATCACAGCACCTGCACAGGTCACACCACTTGCGCGATCACCGCGACAAAGTGGCAAGCGCTGCCGGCAAGCACGAACAGATGCCAGATCGCATGGAAATAGCGTTGGGTGTCGCGCTGATAGAAATACGTACCCAAGGTATAGAAGAGCCCGCCGGCCAGTAGCCAGCACAGCGACCAGGTATCGACCGAGCGTAACAGGGGCTGGATCGCGACCAGGATCAGCCAGCCCATCGCCAGATACAGCACCGTGGACAGCAAGCGAAAGCGTCCGGTGAAAAACAGTTTGAAGATCACCCCGGCGGCGGCAATCGTCCAGATGGCGGCGAACAATCCCCAACCCCAGGAGTCGCGCAGATTGATCAGCGTAAACGGCGTATAGGTGCCGGCGATCAATAGATAGATCGCGCAGTGATCCAGTATCTGCAGCCGTGCTTTGGCACCCGGATGCGGGATGGCATGGAACAAGGTAGAGGCGACGTAGAGCAGCACCAGGGTCGCACTGAAGACGATGGAAGTGGCCAACTGCCAGCCGTCTCCATAAATGGCGGCCAGCGTGATCAGCACCGAACCGCCGGCCAATGCGGCAATTGCGCCCAAGCCGTGGGTCACGGCACTGGCTATCTCGTCGCGCAGGTCGGTCGAGGGGGAGGCGTCTGCGTTCATGCCAAAAATGTACCGTAACTGCGAGCAATTCGCATCGCCAGCAGTTGCATTTTCATGCGTCGGTTCAAGCAGCGGTCAATCGATCGCCTTGGCATGCGCATGTTCGCGCGTTGCGGAAAAGCGCACGTCCGGCGCGCGTTCCTGGGCCAGCTGCAGATTCACCCGGGTCGGTGCCAGATAGACCAGCTGGCCGGCCGCATCGATGCCCAGATTGCCGGCATTTTTCTCGCGGAACTCTTCCAGCTTCTTCGGGTTGTCGCAATGTACCCAGCGCGCGGTGGTGACGCCCACCGGTTCGAAGATCGCATCCACGCCGTACTCGTCCTTGAGCCGGTAGGCCACCACGTCGAACTGCAGCACGCCCACCGCACCAAGAATCAGGTCGTTGCTCATCAGCGGGCGGAAGAACTGCGTGGCGCCTTCTTCGGACAGCTGCGCCAGACCCTTTTGCAACTGCTTGAGCTTGAGCGGGTCGCGCAGGCGCGCGCGGCGGAACAGCTCCGGTGCGAAGTTGGGGATGCCGGTAAACGACAGTGATTCGCCCTCGGTAAAGGTGTCGCCGATGGAGATGGTGCCGTGGTTATGGATACCGATGACATCGCCCGGCCAGGCTTCGGCAGCGATCTCGCGGTCGGAGGCCATGAAGGTCAGCGCGTTGGCCAGCTTGACGTCCTTGCCGCTACGCACGTGCAGGGTTTTCATGCCGGCAGTGAACTTGCCCGAGCACACGCGCATGAACGCCACACGGTCGCGATGCTGCGGGTCCATGTTGGCCTGGATCTTGAAGACGAAGCCGCTGAGCTTGGGCTCTGTTGCCTCGACGCGGCGGCCGGTGGTGTCGCGCGCCTGCGGCGGCGGTGCGTGTTCGATGAAGAAATCCAGCAGCGGCTGCACGCCGAAGTTGTTGACGCCCGAGCCGAAGAACACCGGGGTCTGCTGGCCGGCGCGATACGCGTCCAGATCGAACGGATTGCTGGCGCCTTGCACCAGCTCCAGTTCGTCGCGCAGCTCGGCCAGCATTTGTTCGCCAATCTTTTCGACGAGGCCCGGCGCGTCGAGCGACGGGAAGATGGTGGAATCCTGGCGGGTGAAGTTGCGGCCCTGTTCGTACAAGTGCACCTCGCCGGTGATCAGATGCACCACGCCCTTCAGGCGCTGGCCCATGCCGATCGGCCAGGTGACCGGGGCGCACTGGATGCCGAGCACGGTTTCCACTTCATCCAGCAGGTCGATCGGGTTCTTGCCCTCGCGATCGAGCTTGTTGATGAAAGTCATGATGGGGGTGTCGCGCAGCCGGCAGACTTCCATCAACTTGATGGTGCGTTCTTCCACGCCCTTGGCGACGTCGATGACCATCAGCGCCGAGTCCACCGCCGTCAGCACCCGATAAGTGTCCTCGCCGAAATCGGCGTGGCCGGGAGTGTCGAGCAGGTTGATCACCTTGCCTTCGTACGGGAACTGCATCACCGAAGAGGTGACCGAGATGCCGCGCTCCTTTTCCAGCGCCATCCAGTCCGAGGTGGCATGGCGGGCGGCCTTGCGGCCCTTGACCGAGCCGGCCATCTGGATCGCACCGCCGAACAGCAACAGCTTTTCGGTCAGCGTGGTCTTGCCCGCATCGGGGTGGGAAATGATGGCGAAGGTGCGGCGGCGCGCGGCTTCGTTGGAGACGTCGGACATGGGCTGAGCGCGCCCGGTCGGACGCCTGCGGAAACTGAGGAAGCCGGTGATTATAGCGGCTTCGCTCCGGCACGCCTTTCATGACCGGGTCGAGCCAGTCGGCTCTGGCGACGCCACCATCCTGGCGCCTGCGGGTCAGGGCGCCGGCGATGGAAACTGCAGCTCGCCCTGCGGGCCCATCATCCGGAACGGCAGCGAGATCAGCTGCATCCCGGCATTGCGCTGAAGCGCGAAATGCAGGTGCGGGGCGGTGCTGAAACCGGTGTTGCCCGAGCTGCCCAGCCGCTCGCCGGCAGCCACGACCTGACCGGCACGCACTGCCACGCCATCGGGTGCCAGGTGCGCGTACACCGCCATGCTGCCGTCGGCATGCAGCACCCGCACCAGGTTGCCGCCGCCGGCCGCCGGACCATGCGGGCCGTCTTCGGTGCTGTCGCGCTGCACCTGCATGGCCACGCCCTCACGCGCTGCCAGTACCGGCGTGCCGTGCGGCAGCGCGAAGTCCACCGCATACCAGTTGGGCGCATCGGTGTGGCTGAAGTGCCCACCGAAGCCTTGATCTACCTGCACCGGCACATCGCGGAACGGGAGTTGGTAGCGCACGGGCTGTGGGCGTGCCTGTGGGTCGCCGGGCACGACGTCGAGCTTGAGTCCAAGCCCGCCCAGGGCGCGCTGATTGCTGGCTGGATACAGCCGGGTGAGCAGGCGGCGTTCGTGTGCGGCCAGTTCTAACGTCAACGGTAACTGCGGCACGGCGCGGTAGTCCTCGCTGGGCGGTGCGCTCAGTCGCACCTGCACAGGTCCGGCCAGCGGGTTGCTGACCCAGGTCAGATAGGCCGGCGCCTGCCATTCGAGCTGCAGCAATGGGCCTGTGTCGCCGACGTCGAGTACAGACGGGGTTGCCGAAGTTCCAGGCCCGGTTGCCGCCGCAGCGCCGGGCCAGTGCCAGCGCTGCTGGGCGCGGGCAGGTGCAGCGCAGGCCAACAGCAGGGTCATCAAGACCGATGCAAATACGCGCAGGGCGGTGCGAGACACCTGGTGGGGCACGCGATCGGCTCGAACGGGAAAGACCTCAAGTATGCGGCCCATCACAGGGGGCAGTGGTATCGGATGAAAATATATCTTTCCATCCGCATGAAGAGATTGACATCGCAAAAAGGCGGTGGCATCTTAGCCTCACCATCGAGACCGGCGGAGGGACAGGCCCTTTGATGCCGGGGCAGCCAGCGGAGCGCGCAAGCGCCCGCGTTTGGTGCCAAATCCTGCGGGGACCTGCGCGTCCGCCGAAAGATGGTTCGATTTGTGCCTTGTGCACGTCGAACGCGAGCTCCCGCGAAGCTCGATGGCCGATCCACCCCGGATATCGCCATGAGCCTCGTGAATACAGCATCGCCCTCTACTACTGACTACGCCTATACGCCCGCCGCCACCGATGACGGCTCGATTTCCGTGCGCGGCGATCTTGTCATCGCGCTGCCGATGCGGCATGCCGGCATGCGCGAGCTGCGGCTGCGCTATGAGCTGGTTGGCGCGGCCAATGCGCCGGTGGTGTTCGTGGCGGGCGGAATTTCTGCGCACCGCCATCTGGCCGCCAGTGCGCTGTTTCCCGAGAAAGGCTGGGTGGATGGCTTGGTCGGTACTGGCCGCGCGCTGGATCCGGCATCGCGCCGGCTGTTGGCATTCGACTTTCTCGGCGCCGACGGCACGCTGGATGCGCCGATCGATACCGCCGACCAGGCCGATGCGATCGCCGCGCTGTTAGATGCGCTGGGCATCGCGCGCCTGCATGGTTTTGTCGGTTATTCGTATGGCGCTTTGGTCGGTCTGCAATTCGCCACCCGCCATGCCGCCCGTGTCGGCACGTTGGTGGCAGTGAGCGGTGCGCATCGCGCGCATCCGTATGCCGCAGCGTGGCGCGCATTGCAGCGCCGCGCGGTGGCGCTAGGCCAGCTGCAATGCGCGGAACATCATGGGCTGGCGCTGGCACGGCAGTTCGCCATGCTCAGCTACCGCACGCCGGAAGAATTCAGCGAGCGCTTCGACGCGCCGCCCGAAGTGATCAACGGCCGCGTGCGTGTGGCGGCCGAAGACTATCTGGACGCCGCTGGCGCGCAATACGTGGCGCGCACGCCGGTGAATGCCTATTTGCGGTTGTCCGAATCCATCGACCTGCATCGCATCGACCCCGCGCAAGTGCGTGTGCCCACCGTTGTCGTTGCGGTGGAGGGCGACCGCCTGGTGCCGCTGGCCGACCTGGTCACGCTGGTCGAAGGCTTGGGCCAGCGCGGCAGTCTGCGCGTGCTGCGCTCACCGTATGGCCATGACGCCTTCCTGAAAGAAATCGATCGCATCGACGCGATCCTCACCACTGCCCTTCGCATCACCGGAGAAACCGCATGAGCTTTCGTGACCCCACCGACGCCCCCTGTACCGCTGCCACTGCCGCTGTCCGCGCCGGTATCGATCGCGACACTGCCTATGGCGCGGTAACGCCGCCGATCGTGCTGTCGTCGAACTTTTCCTTCGATGGTTTTGGCAACAAGCGCCAGTACGACTACACGCGCAGCGGCAATCCCACCCGCGATCTGCTCGGCGAAGCGCTGGCCGAACTGGAAGGTGGCGCCGGCGGGGTGATCACCTCCACCGGCATGGGCGCGATCAATCTGGTGCTCAATGCGCTGCTGCAGCCGGGCGATACGCTGGTGGTGCCGCACGATGCATACGGCGGCAGCTGGCGCCTGTTCAATGCGCTGGCCAAGAAAGGCCACTTCGCGCTGATCACCGCCGACCTCACCGACCCGCGTTCGCTGGCCGATGCATTGGCGCACTCGCCCAAGCTGGTGCTGATCGAAACCCCGTCCAATCCGCTGCTGCGCATCACCGACCTGCGCTTCGTCATCGAAGCGGCGAAAAAGGTCGGCGCGTTGACGGTGGTGGACAACACCTTCCTGTCGCCGGCACTGCAGAAGCCGCTGGAATTCGGTGCGGATCTGGTGCTGCATTCCACCACCAAGTACATCAACGGCCATAGCGATGTGGTGGGCGGTGCGGTGGTCGCGCGCGATGCCGAGTTACACCAGCAGCTGGTGTGGTGGGCCAATGCGCTGGGCCTGACCGGTTCGCCGTTCGATGCCTTCCTCACCTTGCGCGGTTTGCGCACGCTGGATGCGCGACTGCGCGTGCATCAGGAAAACGCCGACGCGATCGCTGCGTTGCTGGACGGGCATGCGGCGGTCAATCAGGTGTATTTCCCCGGCCTGGCGTCGCATCCGGGGCACGCGCTGGCCGCGCGTCAGCAGAAGGGCTTCGGCGCGATGATGAGCTTCGAGCTGGAAGGTGGCGAAGCGGCAGTGCGTGCGTTTGTGGATGGCTTGCGCTACTTCACCCTGGCAGAGTCGTTGGGCGGTGTGGAGAGCCTGATCGCGCATCCGGCCTCAATGACGCATGCGGCCATGACGGCCGAAGCACGTGCTGCCGCCGGCATTTCCGATGGCTTGCTGCGGTTGTCGATCGGGATCGAATCGGCCGAAGATCTGCTGATCGATCTGCGCGCCGGCCTGGCACGTGCCGAAGCGACGCTGACCACCGCAAACCGCAAACAGGTCGACGCGTGAGCACTGTGCTACCTGCTTCGCGCCGCGCTTCGGCGGTCGCGGTGACACCGACGCCACGTCTGGCCTTGCTGGGCACCGGCACCGTGGGGCGCGCGTTCGTGACGCGCTACACCGCGCTGCAGGAACGTCAATTGCGCCTGCCGCGCTTCGATTGGCTGGCCAATTCGCGCATTGCGCACGACTGCGGCACCAGTGCGGAGCAGGCATTGCGGCAGGCCAATGCAGCGCCGCGCGGCCAGGCTGTGTTGCAGCCGTGGGCCGAGACCACTGCGCTGCGTGCCGGTGATGTGCTGGTGGACGCCACTGCCAGCGACGTGGTGGCCGATTGGCATGTGGAATGGTTGCTGCGTGGTGTGCATGTGGTCACCGCCAACAAGTTGGGCCAGGGCACCGCGTTGTCGCGTGCGCAGGCGCTGCACGCGGCGCGTCACGCCAGCGGTGCGCACTATGGCGATAGCGCGACCGTGGGGGCGGGGCTGCCCGTGCTCAGCAGCGTGCGTGCGCTGGTGGCGGGCGGCGACCATATCCATTCGATCGAAGGCGTGTTGTCCGGATCGCTGGCGTGGCTATTTGATCGCTACGACGGCAGCGGCGCGTTTTCCGATTGCGTGCGCGAGGCGATGGCGGCCGGTTACACCGAGCCGGATCCGCGCATCGATCTGTCCGGTGAGGACGTGCGGCGCAAATTGCTGATCCTGGCGCGTGCGGCGGGCTGGCAGCTGGAGGCCGAGCAGGTGCATGTGGAATCGCTGGTGCCCGCAAGCATTGCGCGGCTGCCGCTTGACGCCTTGGATGCGCAGCTGGGCGCGCTGGACGAGGTCGTGGGCGCGCGTTGGCAGCAGGCGCGTGCCGCAGGGCGTTGCCTACGTTTCGTGGGGCGTGTGGATGCGCATGGCGCCAGCGTCGGCCTGCGCGAGTTGGCGCTGGATCATCCGCTTGCCGGTGGTGTTGGCACCGATAACCGCGTTGCGATCAGCAGCGATCGCTATCGCGAGCAGCCGTTGTTGATCCAGGGCCCGGGCGCGGGTGCGGAAGTGACTGCGGCGGCGTTGCTGGATGATGTGCTGCGGATTGTGGCGGGTTGATCGAGTGATTGTTGTTGTTTGAAGCATCGCACAGGCCAAGCCTCTGGCTTGATCAGGTTGCAGCAGGCCAACTGCCTGGCAATCGTGTGCTGAGAGACGCGGCATCAGATACGCATCGATGCGCATCCAGCCGCAGCTTGCATGTCAGCGAGCTGCGGCTTTCAGATCAGCGTAGGACAGTCGACACCGTGCCGCCGGCCCGCCGCTTACTGCGCAATCGCCTTCAATAACGCAGCATTGAAGCGCTTCGGGTCCTGCATCTGCGGCGAATGTCCGAGGTCGGCGAACTCGATCAGCTTCGCATTCGGAATCGTCTCGGCCGCACGTTTCCCCAGCTTGGTGTAATCGCCGACGCGTGCCTTGACCTCGGGCGGTGCGGTGTCCTTGCCGATCGCGGTGCGGTCCTTGAGGCCGATGAATAATGTGGTCGGCACGGCGAGCTTGGGCAGCTCGTAGACCACCGGTTGGTTGAAGACCATGTCGTAGGTCAGCGCCTGGTTCCAGGCGACGGCTTGCTTGCCGTTGCCCAGCGACATGCCGGCCTGCATGCGCGCCCAGCGTTCGAACTCAGGCTTCCACTGGCCGGCGTAGTAGACCTCCATCTGATACTTCTTGATCCGCTCGAAACTGATCTTCAGTTCGTTGTCGTACCAGGCATCGACGCTACGCCACGGGATGCCTTCGGCCTTCCAGTCTTCCAGGCCGATCGGGTCGACCAATGCCAACTGCTCGGTGGCCTTCGGATACATCAGCGCATAGCGGATGGCGAGCATGCCGCCCATCGAATGACCGACCACCACGGCACGTTCGATGCCCAATTTTTTCAGCAGCGCCTGCGTGTTGTCGGCCAGTTGTGCGAAGGAAAATTGATAAGCCGCCGGCTTGCTGGATTTGCAAAAACCCACCTGGTCCGGCGCGATGACGCGGTAGCCTGACTTGCTCAACGCGACGATGGTCTGCTCCCAGGTGGCGGCGCAGAAGTTCTTGCCATGCAGCAGCACGGCGGTGCGTCCGTTGGGCTTGCCGGTGGGTGCGACATCCAGGTACGCCATTTCCAGCGGCTGCTGTTGCGAAGTGAACGCGAAGGTCTTGACCGGATACGGGTAGTCGAAGCCTTCCAGGCGCGGGCCATAGCTGGTTTCCTGCGCCATCAATGGGCCGCAGCCAAGAGCCAGGGCGAGAGTGCTGACAAGCTGTCGCATCGCGATCTCCGTGGGAATTCAGCCCTGGACGGTACACGCGTGGGTGTGGTGATCGTGTCCAGCACGGCACTGCGCGTGCCGGAGCGCGCGGTCTGTCGGATCAGGTCGTTGCGTGCGTGTTCGCGACGACGATGGCCTGCGAACTGCACCCTGTGCGCGCAGCAGGCAATCTGACATCAGGCCATGCGGCTAGTGGCCCGACCGCAGCCGTGGACGTCGCCGCGACGGGCGCGCTTGTCGCAACCTCAATCGCGTCACTACCCGCCATCGTTCAGCACTCGATGACGTTGACCGCCAGGCCGCCGCGGCTGGTTTCCTTGTACTTGTCCTGCATGTCGCGGCCAGTGTCGCGCATGGTCTTGATGACCTTGTCCAGCGAGACCTTGTGCTTGCCGTCGCCGCGCATGGCCATGCGGCTGGCATTGATCGCCTTCACCGCGCCCATCGCATTACGTTCGATGCACGGGATCTGCACCAGGCCGCCGATCGGGTCGCAGGTCAGGCCGAGGTTGTGTTCCATGCCGATTTCCGCAGCGTTTTCGATCTGCCCCGGGTTGCCGCCGAGCGCGGCAACCAGGCCGCCAGCGGCCATAGAACACGCCACGCCCACTTCGCCCTGGCAACCGACTTCGGCGCCGGAAATGGAGGCGTTTTCCTTGTAAAGAATGCCGATGGCCGCAGCGGTGAGCAGGAAGTCGAAGATGCGCTGCTCGGATGCGCCGGGGCAGAAGCGATCGAAGTAATGCAGCACCGAGGGAATGATGCCGGCCGCACCGTTGGTGGGTGCGGTAACGACGCGGCCGCCAGCAGCGTTTTCTTCGTTGACCGCGAGCGCGTACAGATTGACCCAGTCCAGCGTGGTCAACGGATCGCGCATCGCCGCTTCCGGTTTGGACGACAGTTCGCGATACAGCGCCGGTGCGCGACGCGAGACGTTCAGGCCACCCGGTAGCGTGCCTTCCTGGCGAATCCCGCGTTCCACGCATGACTGCATCGCCGCCCATAGTTCGCGCAGGCCGGCGCGAATTTCGTCTTCGCTGCGCCAGCTCTTTTCGTTTTCGAACATCAGCGCGGCAATGCTCAGACCGCTGCGTGCGCATTGCGCCAGCAGTTCGTCGCCACTGAGGAACGGGTAGGGCAGTGGCGTCTCGTCGGCGACGATGCGGTCGTCGGCAGCATCGTCCTGGTTGACCACAAAACCGCCACCGACCGAGTAGTAATCGCGCGTGGCGATCACGGCGTCATTGGCGTCGTAGGCAGTGAAACGCATGCCATTGGTGTGGTACGGGAGCTTCTGCCGTTTGTTCATCGGCAGATCGCGTTTTTCATCGAAGGCGATGGTGTGCTGGCCCATCAAATTGATGCGCTTGCTGGCGCGAATGCGCTCGAGCGTAGCGGGGATGATGTCAGGGTCGATCAGGTTGGGGCGGTTGCCTTCCAGGCCGAGCAGCACGGCCTTGTCAGTACCATGGCCGCGACCGGTCAACGCCAGCGAGCCGAAGACCTCGGCGCGGATGCGAACCACGTCCTGCAGGCGTCCGGCGTCGAGCAGCCAGCGGTGCACGAAGCGTTCGGCGGCGCGCATCGGCCCCACGGTATGGGAGGAACTCGGACCGATGCCGATCTTGAACAGGTCGAACGTGCTGACAGCCATGCTTGCCGGAGAGGTGAGCGTAAAGGCGGCTATTCTAGTCTTTCGGCGATTGCGGCACGGCTGCAGCGCAGCATGAGACCTCCCAATGGGCCTGATCCTTTACCAGCGCGACGAGTGCCACCTGTGCGACCAGGCCGTGGAGGTGCTGGCGCAGGCGCGCGCGGGCGAGTTCAGCAGCGTGTTTATCGATGGCGATGCGGCGCTTGAGTCCGCTTATGGTGAGCGTGTGCCGGTATTGCGCGATGCGGTTGGGCGCGAGTTGGGTTGGCCGTTCGATAGCCGGCGTTTGCGGAAGTGGTTGAATGCCGGCACGCGCTGATGAGGCGCCGTGCGCGCCCGATACGCGCCAGATTGTGCACTTGGAGCGACTACTAAAACGACTTCACGTTGGTCTATTGCAGAGCTGCAGAGCTGCAGAGCTGCTCATCTGCGGGTTTGCTGCAGGGCCCTTGCCCGCCCACCCTCGCGGGACACGCCGCAAGTACGTCCATGTAGGCTCTTACGCGGCATCCATGCCGCGTAAGGTCCCGCGACGGTGGGCGGGCAAGGACCAGTCGAGATGGTTGGTACGCATGGTTTTTAACAAAGCAGCCTGCGAACTTTCTGGTGCGGTGTCTTCACCGCTTGCGGGACCGTGTGGCGGCATGGATGCCGCCACCGAGCCCCAGGGACGGGTTCACGGCGTATCCCGCGAGCGGTGAGGGCACCGCGCCCTCGACGCTGCGAGTTGGCTGCAGGACCCTTGCCCGCCCACCATCGCGGGACACGCCGCAAGTACGTCCATGTAGGCTCTTACGCGGCATCCATGCCGCGTAAGGTCACGCGACGGTGGGCGGGCAAGGACCAGTCGAGATGGTTGGTACGCATGGTTTTTAACAGAGCAGCCAGCAAACTTTCTGGTGCGGTGTCCTCGCCGCTTGCGGGACCGTGTGGCGGCATGGATGCCGCCACACGGTCCCCAGGGACGGGTTCATGGCGTGTCCCGCGAGCGGTGAGGGCACCGCGCGCTCGACCGACTCAGCGTTTGACCCGGGCGTGCATCTAACAAGATGCGGCTAACAAAATATTCTTGTCGGCCGTCCGTTCAAGGGGGAAGCCGCTTTGATCAACGGCACCATTGCTGCTCGCAGGGCACGCCATCGTGGTCGCCGTCCATTTCGGTATTTGGGCAATGCTGCAACACGTAAGTGGCATCGTCGCAGGAGGTCATCTGCGAGCAGTGCGTGCGTCCGCCACAGCTGTAGTGCGCGGTGGGCGCAGACGCAGGAGTTGCTACGGGCCGCGTTGGCGACGACATTTGCTCTAGTGCCGATGCCGGGGTGAATACATCGATCAAGTAATCGCGCTGCTGATAGGCGAACGCCCCGCCACCGAGCACCAGCATCATGAGCAAGACCTTTCCAAGCCCGATCTGTCTTTTTGCCGGCGCCATGCGTGCCGTGTTGCGTCGCACAGGCGCGTCATGCGTGGGCGCGTGCGCTCCGGCGCGCATCACGCGCACCGCTTGCTGTCGCCCATCCTTGCCTGGTTCGATCTCGAAGGAAATCAGCTCGCCGATACGCGGCGCATCTGCGCTTCTGGGAAACGCTGAAATATGCACGAACACCTCATCGCCCGGCTGAGCAGGGGTAATGAAGCCGAAGCCGCGATCGGGGTTCCAGCGGGTCAACGTTCCGTGTGTGCGCATCGTCGGCGTCCTTTGGATGAGTGCCGAGTCTAACTGTCGCGCGGTGTCATCCAATCGCCAGACACAAAAAAACGGCGGACCCGACGAGGTAGTCCGCCGTTTAGTGGCCGCGTCCGGTTGCGGCCGGTGGCGTTACTTCGCCTTGAACACGACCTTGGTGCTGATCGCGGTTTCGTTGGGGATGGTCTTGGTGTCGGCCCAGTCGCCGCCGCCCACGCCGAAGTCCAGGCGCTTCACCACCGCCTTGCCGGCCAGCACCGGCTGCGCGCCGGGTGTCCAGGTGAAGGTCAGCGTGACCGGCTTGCTGATGCCGCGCAATTCCAGCGTGCCGTCGGCGGCGTACTGGTTGCCGCCGAGTGCGCGAAACTTGTCGGCGCGGTAGCGCGCGGTGGCGAACTTGGCCACGTTGAAGAAGTCCGGCCCCTGTAGGGTCGAATCACGGTCGCCATTGCCGCTGACGGCACCTGCCAGCGGGATGCGCACGTCGAGCTTGGCACCGGCCAGATTGGCCGGATCGAAACTCAGCGTGGTGTCGAAACCGGGGAACTTGCCGGTGAAGACTTCGCCGTCGTACTTGCTGGCAAACACCAGCGACGAACCGGGCGCCTGCACGTAATCGGCAGCGAGGACCGGGGCGGCAGCGAACGTGGCCACCAATGAGGCGGCGACCAGCAGGGGAGAGGCGAACAACCTGGACGACATGGGGAATCCTTTAGGGTTTGGAGGAGAGCCAACCGCGCGGCAACATCCGCACCAAGGTGGCGTCACGCTGGAACAGGTGGTGATAGAGCGCAGCGCCGGCATGCGCCAGCACTACCGCAATCAACAACCAGAAGCCCCACTCGTGGATGAAATGCGCAATTGCGCGCAGTTGTTCGTCAGGCGGGCTGAGCTTGGGGACGGCAAACAAGCCGAACCAACGGAACGGGCGCAGGCCGCTGGTGGAGTCGTACAGCCAGCCGGACAACGGCATGGCGAAGATCATGGCGTACAGCAGCCAGTGGGTGAGCCCGGCGATGCGTTCCTGCCAGCGCGGCGTGCCGCTTACCGGCGGCGGCGCGCCTGCATAAATGCGCCAGCCCAGCCGCACGATCACCAGTGCCAGCACGGTCAGGCCCACCGACTTGTGCGCGGTGTAGACCCAGAAATATTTCGGGGTCTTGGGCAGGTCGCCCATGATCAGGCCAACCACGCCCAACGCCAGAATCAGCAGTGCGATCAGCCAATGCAGGGTCTGGCTGACACCGCCCCAACGTTCGATGTTCTTCAGGCTCATGCTCAGGATTCCGGGCTGGTGGCAGCGTCAGGGGCGGCGGGTGTGTTCTGCGGTTGCGGTGCGTCGTCTTCGGCGCGGCCCTCGCGCACGGCTTCGGCTTCGATGCGCAGTTCCACCGAGTCGCCGATCATCGACTTCCACGCATCGATTCCGAACTCGGCACGGCTCAGCGTGGCGGTGGCCGAGAAACCGGCAGTGCGTCGGAACGGCGGCAGCGGATGACGTTTGAGCGCGTTGAGGGTGACGTCCAGGGTGACCGGGCGGGTGACGCCATGCAGGGTCAGATTTCCAGTGACCTTGGCGTGGTTTTCGCCGCTTGCGACCACCTGCGTGGAGACGAAATGCGCGTCGGGAAACCGCTCGGCGTCGAGCAGGTTGCGCGCCAGCGTGGCCTCGTTCCACTTGGCATCGCCCAGGTCGGCGCGGTGCAGCGGCACATTGACATCCAGCCGTGCGGAGGCCCAGTCGTCCGGGTCGAACACCAGCGTGCCGCTACTTCCCGAAACGGTGCCCAACGCCTTGGAAAACCCGGCATGTTCGACTGCGAACAGCACCCGCGTGTGCACCGGATCCAGCGCGTAACGCACCGGCGCGGCGGTTGCGGCAAGGCTGGTCGCGACCAGGGCGGGAAGCAGCAACAGGCGGGCGAGGATTGTCATGGGCGGATTCTAGGCATTCCCGCTGCGCTCCGCTTGGCTTGCGCTCGCAACGATCCGTTGCGAGCATGCGGGCTGGACGTGGAAAGGATGCCCACATGCGTGCGCTCATCGTTGTGCTTGTCTTGCTGCTTGGCGCTTTGCCATGTGCGGCGAAGATTCCCGAGATTCCCCGTTTCCGCATTGTAGGGCCCAGCGATGGACTTCCATCGACCATGGTGGTTGCGATCCACCAGGATCGTGCCGGTTATCTGTGGCTTGGCACCCTGGATGGCCTGGTGCGTTACGACGGCGCGGGATTCAGGACCTGGAGACACGATCCGAACGACCCTGCGTCGTTGCCCTGCAATGCGGTCCAGGCGCTGCATATCGATGCGCTGGACAGGATATGGATCGGCTGCGGCAAGACGTTGAGCGTCATGGATGCCGGACGACGCCAGTTTCGCCACTATCGCACTGTGGACTATCCTTTGTTGAAGGACGGCGAGATCTACAGCATCGCTGCGTTCGACGGCTATATCTGGGCCGGGACCACGTCCGGCGCGCTGGTCCGCATCGATGCTGGTGGGACGATGTCGTCGGTGGATCTGGGTGCGGTCGATGGCGATCTTGACCAGGCCATGGTCATGAATCTTGCGGCGGACAACCGGCAGCGGCTCTGGATCGCAACCAGTAATGGACTGGCTTATTACGACGGGAAACATCTGCGTCGCGAATATGTCCCGGACGAGCCGAACCGGCAGTCGGCCATTTTCGGTCTGCAATGGACCGGCGACCGTCTGTGGCTGGGCAGCGAGTCTGGATTGCATGTCATGGGGTCCAACGATCAATGGCAGCCGCTTCCCTGGGGAACGATGTTCGGTAGCGGCAACGAGTTCTGGGGCGCAGTGGCTGCTCAGGACGGCGAGTTCTGGCTAGGGAGCGGACGCGGTCTATGGCGGACGCGTGGCGAGCGTCCACCGGTCCCTGCCTTCAGCGGTGAGGGTCCGTTGTCGCGCCGTAATGTGGTCGGTCTGCTGGGAGCGGCCGATGGGGGGCTTTGGGTTCCGATGCATGGCACTGGCCTGGGGTATTTGCCGGCGGATTGGAAGCGCAGTGCCGTGCTCAAGCCCGCCGCGCCGACCGGCGATGCCATTTATTGCAATCTGGCACCCGCCACACGGTCTGGTGGTTTGTGGCAGGTGGATACAGACGGTCGCTTGTTGCGCGTTGATCCGAGCACGGGCGACACGTTTCAGACAGGATTGCAGTCGCCGCATCTCAAGGGCATGGAGCTGGTGTCGGCGTTGGAGGATCGTCTGCAGCGTGTCTGGCTGGGCAATTTGAGCTTTGGTCTCTCGCGGATGGATCTGCGCACTGGTGAGTTCATCCACTGGCCGTCTGATGGTCCCGAACCGGCATCCGCGCTGTCGGCGCCGGACTGGATCATCGAGCAGGGCGACACGGTGTGGATGGCATTCCTCGACATGGTGCAGCAGCGCGATTTACGTAGCGGCCGCGTCTTGCAGCGCATCACTCAGCAGGACCTGCATGGCCTCAGCGACATCGCTGTACAGCAGCTTGAACAAGGCCCCGACGGGCGTGTCTGGGCTGCGGGCGAGGGCGGCATGTTTGCCTGGGACGACACCTCTCGCCGCTTTGTGCCGGTTGCAGGTCTCGAAGGAACCCCGATCCAGGCGTTTGCCAGCCAATCGCCGGAGACGGTGTGGGTATACCGGGCCACCGGTGCGGAACAATGGAAAAAAACCGCAACAGGCTGGACGCGTGTGCGCCACGTGGGCGAAGCCGACGGGCTGGCCGGGTTCGACGCCTCTGCAATGCAGATCGACCCGCATGGCAGGGTCTGGATTTCCAGCTTACGTGGGCTCTGGCGGATCGATCCCTCGGTGACGCCGGCACGGCTGCGCAATATCGGCACGCGCGATGGGTTGACCAGTCAGGAATTCGTCCAGCATTGCCTGCTGATGGCGGGCGACACCTTGATCGGGGCGACCAGCGATGGCTCCACCGTGTTGCTGGATACCGCAATGCCCGATATCGCACCGTCTGTGCCCGCATTGCAGTTGGAACATCTCAGCGTGCTGCGTAATGGTGCACGCATCGCGTTGCCGATGGATCGCCCGTTTCAGCTGGGTCCCGGGGACCGGCAGTTGCAGATCGTCAGTCGCCTGCTGTCGTATAGCGATCCGCTTTCCAATCGTTATCGCAGTTTCTTGAAAGGCTTCGATACGGAGTGGCAGACCTCGGGCAACGCGGGGATCCGCGAATTTGCCAGTTTGCCTGCCGGCAACTACGAGCTCGCGCTGCAGGGTGTAGATCCCTTGGGTAATCGCTCGCCAGTGCGCACTCTGCGATTTACGGTCAATCCACCCTGGTGGCGCAGCGACGTCGGCATCGCGCTGATCTGCCTGCTTGGCTTGCTGCTGAGCGCATTGCTTGCCGCCGCCTATCGTCGGCGTGTGCGCATGCGTGCGCAATGGCAACTTGCGCAGCACAAACGCGAGCTTGCCGAGCAGGCGTCGCAGGCCAAGACGCGGTTTCTTGCGACATTGGGGCACGAGGTGCGTACGCCGATGACCGGTGTGCTGGGGATGAGCGAGTTGCTGCTGCAGACGCCGTTGGATGGACGTCAGCAGGGCTATGCCAGCGCCATCCAGTCGGCGGGCAAGCATCTGTTGCGGCTGGTCAACGATGCGTTGGATCTGGCGCGGATCGAGGCCGGCAAGCTGCCATTGGATTACCGCGATTTCGATTTGCGCCAGCTGATCAGGCAAGTGGCCGAGCTGGTGCGCCCGACTGCCGAGCAGAAGCAGTTGGTCTTCGAGTGCGAACTGGAGGATGCGCTGCCGCCGGCACTGCACGGCGATGCCAGCCGGGTGCAGCAGATCCTGCTCAATCTGTTGTTCAACGCGGTCAAGTTCACTGAGCGCGGCAGTGTGAGTTTGCGTGTCTCAGTGCTGCCGCAAGGCCACAAGCAAGGCATCCGGATGGAGGTGCGCGATACCGGCCCCGGCATGAGTGCAGAACAGCGCGGGCGCTTGTTCCAGCGCTTCGAGCAGGCCGAAGGCGCGCTCACGCTTGCGCGGCATGGCGGCAGCGGCCTGGGGCTGGCGATCTGCCGCGAATTGGCAGCGGCCATGGGCGGTGAAGTGACGGTCAGCAGCGAACTGGGGCAGGGCGCGTGTTTCGTGGTCGAGCTGCCATTGCGCTGGGTGGCTGCGTTACCCGCAGTGACGCCGAATGTGGCACGCACAACGCCGCTTCACGATCAGGCGCCACTGCAGCTGCTGCTGGTCGAAGACGACCCCACCGTGGCGCAAGTGATTGTCGGCCTGCTGCAGACGCGAGGGCATCAGGTCACGCATGTGTTGCATGGTCTTGCGGCACTGGCCGAGGTGAGTACGCGCAGCTTCGATGCCGGCCTGTGCGACCTGGACCTGCCCGGCATCGACGGCGCGGCACTGGTGGCGCAGTTGCGCGCGCGCGGCGTGCGTTTTCCGATCGTTGCGGTGACCGCACGCGCCGACGCCGATGCAGAACCGCAGGCGATGGCGGCCGGATGCAATGGATTCTTGCGCAAGCCGGTCACCGGCGACTTGCTCGCGCAGGCACTGGCGCGCGCGCTTGCTGACGCCAGCGACGCACAGGAAGACCCCGTTGCCGACTAGGGGCCGCCGTAGCGAAGCAGGTACAGTGCAGTCCCGCCAGGGAGCGCGCGCAAGCGTGCAGGTGGCGATGGGGACAAGGATGAAGATGAAGAAGGTGCTGCTGTCGTTGCTTGCGGTCTTGTTGCTGCTGATCGGTGTGGATGCGTTGGCGGTGAACCAGATCGAGACCCCGCGCATGCGCCGGTTCGGGCCGGTCGAAGGCCTGCCTTCGCGCATGGTGCTGGCCTTGGCGCAGGACCGGCAGGGTTATATCTGGGCGGCCACTAGCGACGGTCTGGCGCGCTACGACGGCATCGGCTTGCAGGTGTGGCGGCATGATCCGGCCGATCCGCGATCGATTCCCGGCAACCAGGTGGAAACGCTGCTTGTCGATGATCGCGACCGGGTCTGGATCGGCGCCAATGGCTCGCCGGTGGGTATGCTGGACGCAGGGCGCAAGGATTTCGTGCAGTTTCCGGAGATCACCGAAACCTGCGTAGGGCAGGTGTGGTCGTTGGCGCAGGCGCAAGGGGCGATCTGGATCGGCACCAGCGATGGCGGCTTATGCCGCCGCGAAGAAAACGGCCGGGTCACCGCGTTCCGCGCAACGCCCGACGCGCCGGACGGTCTGCCCAGCGATACCATTCTGAGCATGGTGACCGACGCGCGCGGCCGGCTCTGGATTGCCACGGCCAGTGGTCTGGTGATGCGCGACGGCGAGCGCTTCGTGCGCATTGCGCCGACGCAATTGAGCACGGCCGTGCTCAAGCTGAGCAAGGATCCCGACGGCACCCTGTGGGTAGGCAGCAGCAAGGGTTTGTACCGCGTGACAACGGCAGGTGTGCTGGAGCCGTCGCCCTGGGCCGGGTCGGCCGCCGTACGTGCCGGCACTGTGGTGCACGATGTCCATGGCGGTTACTGGGTCGGCGCAGCCGATGGCTTTTTTCGAGTGGCGCCCGGCGAAACTGCGCTGAGAGTGATGGAAGGCGATCGTGGTAGTGGGTTTCTTACCGCGCACAGCGGTGTGCTCGATGTCATGCAGGACCGCCAAGGCGGCCTGTGGCTAGGGATGATCTCGCAAGGCATGGCGTACCTGCCGCCGGATTGGCAGCGCTTCTCGACATTCTTCGAAACACAGGGAAAACCTCTGGAAAGCCTGTATCTGGTGAACGTTGCCGCAGATGGTGAGCGTTTTCTGGTGACCACGGGCGAGGGGGTGTATCGGGTCAGCGAAGACGGTGCAGTAGTGCCGGTGGTGCATAGCGATGCGCTGGGTGGCGGTTCGGTGCAATCGGTGCTGCCGGCAGGCGATGGCAGTCTGTGGATCGCAATGCGCGAGGGCATCACGCGCTATACCCCTGCCACGGGCGCGCGCCGCGACTTTCCTGTGGATGTCGGCACGCCCGATATCCACCGCGTGGAGCTGATGGCAGCCGGTATCGATGGCGAGTTCTGGCTATCGATCGTGCAGGGCGGCGTGCAGCGACGTGCGGCGGATGGCCGTGTGCTGGCGACATTCCGTTTCGGCACCGATCTGGGCATGGACGACGACATGGTGCAGCAGCTGTTGGTGCGACCGGATGGGAGTGCATGGGCGGCGACCGGCTATGGACTGTGGGTCTGGCAGGGCGAACGCTTTCGCAAAGTAATCGGCGATGGACATGAGGTCTATGCACTGGCCTTTGTATCGCCACACGAGTTCTGGGCGGGGCGCTCTGGCGCGTTGGAGCGCTACAGCTGGGATGGATCGCAGGCGCGGCTACTGGAGCGCATCGGGCGCGCGCAGGGGATTCCGGCAACCGATATCCGTGGCTTGGCATTGGGCGGTACGGACACAGTGTGGGCCACTACCTCACGTGGCCTGCTCGCCTATCGGCGCGGGCAGCCGCGGATCCACATGTTCGGCCAACGCGATGGTCTGCCCGACAGCGAATTCTCGATGCGTCCACCGGTCACCGGCCCCACGGGACAAGTGTTGGCGCTGACCACCAGCGGCATCGTGCTGTTCGACCCATCGCGGCCGTTTTCCGCTGCGCCATCGGCACGGCTGGTGATCGAATCGGTGCAGGTGCGCCGTAACGATGCCGAGCGCTCGCAGCCGGTCTCTCACAAGGTGCCGATGGTGCTGCAGGCGCGTGATCGCGATCTGCGTATCAGTGCGCGATTGCTGTCGTTCGTCGATCCGGCCTCTGCGCATTATCGTTACCGCATCGACGGCTACGACGAACGTTGGGTGGAGCAGGGCGCCGGCGGCGAACGCGTGATTTCGCGCTTGCCGCCCGGCGACTACCGTATCGAAGTGCAGGCGCGTGCCGGCGAAGGCGACTGGGTCGCTGCGCCCACGTTGCAGCTGGAAGTGCGCCCGCCGTGGTGGCTGAGCACACCGGCGCAGCTGGTGGCCGCGTTGCTGTGCGTGTTGCTGTCATGCCTGGGTGTGTGGGCCTGGCGGCGCCGGGTGCGACGCCAGCAGGAATGGGTGCTGGCACAACAACGCCAACAGCTTGCCGAGCAGGCCTCGGTGGCCAAATCGAACTTTCTTGCCAACCTGGGACATGAAGTACGCACGCCGATGACCGGTGTGCTCGGCATGAGCGAACTGCTACTGGCCACGCCACTGGATGCCAAGCAGCGCAGTCACGTCGACGCAATCCGCAAGGCCGGTGCGCATCTGCTGCGGTTGGTCAACGATGCACTGGATCTGGCGCGTATCGAAGCCGGCAAACTGGAGCTGGTGCAGCAGCCGTTCGACCCGGCGCAACTGACCCAGGAACTGGCCGATTTCATGCATCCGATCAGCGAAGCGCGCGGATTGCGCTTTCACTATCGCAATCAATTGCCTGCGCAGTTGGTGGTGCTGGGCGACGCGACGCGGGTACGCCAGATCCTGATCAATCTGCTCGGCAACGCGATCAAGTTTTCCGAACGCGGCGAGGTCTCTCTCATGGTCAGTCAGCATGGCGAGGTGCTGCGTTTCAAGGTGCGCGATTCCGGGCCGGGCATCGGCCCGGAGCAGCAGAAGCGCTTGTTTCAGCGATTCGAACAAGCCGATGGCGCACGCACCAGCGCTCGCTACGGCGGCAGCGGGCTGGGGCTGGCGATCTGCCAGGAACTCACCGTGGCGATGAAGGGCACGATTCGCGTGCGCAGCAGGCTTGGCGTCGGCACCCAGTTCAGCGTGGACCTGCCGTTGCCGATCGATCGCTCCGGCGTGCGCATCGCTTCTGGCGAGCTGCGCGCGGTGGCCGGTGAATCGTTGCGCATCTTGCTGGTGGAAGACGACCCGACCGTGGCCGAGGTGATCTCCGGCCTGCTGATGGGCCGCGGTCATCGCGTGGTGCATGCTGCGCACGAGTTGGCGGCGCTGTCGGAGGCGGTCGATGGCGGCTTCGACATCGCGCTGCTGGATCTGGATCTCCCCGGTCTGGATGGATTTGCGCTGGCATCGCAACTGCGCCGGCTCGGGCATGGGTTCCCACTGCTCGCGGTCACCGCGCGTGCCGACGGCGATGCGGAGCGCCAGGCGCAGGCCGCAGGTTTCGATGGATTCCTGCGCAAGCCGGTCACCGCCGATATGTTGGTTGAGGCGATCGCGGCGGCGCGTAAAGCGCAGAGATCGCGCGCGCGATCGGACGATAGCGCAGCATTAGGAGTACCGATGTGAACCGCAGCAGGCTTGCCCGTGTGTGGCGCGGCCCGCACTATGCGGCAAACTGCAGTGAAATGTTCATGTCGCGCCAACGTCTTCTTCCCAATTTCCGACGGATTTTCGCCGGACTGTGTTTTTGGCTGCTGATCGCGGTCTTGCCTGCGCTCGCCTTCGCGGATGTGCCAATCACTCCGGTGCCTGTCCAGCTCACTGTGGCCGACGGCCTGCCTTCCAATACGATCAATGATTTTGCCGAAGACAAATACGGTTACCTGTGGCTGGCAAGTGCCGATGGTCTGGCCAGATTCGATGGACGTACTTACCGCATTTGGCGAATGGAGGAAGGGCTTACTGATAACTTTGTCTGGTCTATTAGCGTAGATTCAAACGACGGGGTATGGGTTGGTTTCGAAAATGGTGGCGCAGGTTTACTAGACGCCAAGAAGCGGGCATTCAAGCGTTTGGCAGATCCGCGCTTTCCTGAGTTTTCACACAGTTCCGTATGGGCGATTGCGCAGACGCCTGAACACGATACTTGGTTTGGTACATCCAGGGATGGACTTTATCGATTGCGGGCAGATGGCAGTATGCAGCGCTTTACTTTTGCGGAGGATGATGTTCATAGCCTGCCTGGCAATAGTATCAGCGCGTTGCGTGTCACTCCCGACGGCTCGTTGTGGGTTGGCGGCAGCTCAGGTATTGCACGTTGGGCAGGTAATAAATTTGAACGTGTGCTACTGCCGGGTGATACTCAGTCGTCAAACGGATTGAGGTTAGACTCTAGGGATGGTCTGATCAACGGCATCGGAGGATGAGCCTAACCACATCGACCAGGCTGACGGCGCTCAGATCCTCGATTTTTTTGCCGTTTCCGGCGCGTTTGCAGGGTGTTGCCCGGGTTACAGGCGCACGTTCCCCATCGTCGGCAGTAACTGCTTTCGCTTCATCCACAGGTTCGATAGCGCAAACAAGGTCAGCACCTGCGCGGTGTTCTTGGCCAGGCCGCGATAGCGGACCTTGGTGTAGCCGAACTGGCGCTTGATCACCCGGAATGGATGCTCCACCTTCGCGCGCACGCTGGCCTTGAAGTGTTCCCAACGTCTTTCCCGAGCACGCTCGCGTTTGTTGCCGAGGGCTTGCATCGTCGAGGGCCTGGCGGCGATGAAGAATGCAGCCTTGCAGGCCTGCAGTTCTTCGCGTTTGTCCGCACCGGTGTAGCCGCTATCGCCGAACACGCTGTCTTCTTTGCCATGCAGCAACGTGTGCATCACCGTGACATCGGCGACGTTGGCGGCTGTGCAATGGACGTGGTGCACCAACCCGGAAAATTCATCCACGCCGATGTGCGCCTTCATCCCGAAATACCACTGATTGCCCTTCTTGGTCTGATGCATCTCAGGGTCGCGCGCGTTGTCGGCATTCTTGGTCGAACTGGGCGCCGCGATCAGCGTCGCATCGACGATCGTGCCCGACCGCAGGCTCTGGCCCTTGCGCGCCAGATGCGCGTTGACCGCTTCCAGCATCCGCGCGGCAAGGCCATGGGTCTCCAGCAGGCGCCGAAAGTTGAGAATCGTGGTCTCGTCCGGAACGTTGTCCAAGCCACCGAGCTGGGCAAACCGCCGCAAGGTCGGGATCTCGTGCAGTGCTTCTTCCATCGCCGGATCGCTCAGCGCATACCACTGCTGCAGCAGATGAATCCGCAACATCGTCGCCAGTGCGTACGGCTGCCGACCTGGCCGGCCCGATACCGGATAGTGCGGCGCGATCAGACCGAGCAGTTGCTGCCACGGAACCACCTGCTCCATCTCGGCCAGAAAGATCTCGCGCCGGGTCTGCTTGCGCTTGCCCAGGCCCTCAGCGTCACCGAACGTCAGTTGCATGGATCACTCCTCAACATCAGGCGGGTAGTGTCGCGTATCTGTGGTGCGTTGTTCAGAGGTTCCCTAGTGGAACTTTATGGGTAACTGACGGTAACTATAACCTCTATCGGCTCGACTCCAACGGGAAATTCATAGCGCAGCCTTGGCAGGAACGTGACGGAGATAAGCGTGTTATAGGTATGCTTTTGCGCGATCGCGCGGGGCGTTATTGGCTGGATACGATGTCCGGTTTGGGCATCTCAAATGGAAATGAAGTTCGTAACGTGCCAGTTTACAGTCTATCCGTTCGCGGACTGGTTAAGCCAAACTGGGCCAGTGCATACGAGGATCGTGAGGGCGGCCTTTGGTTCGCAGGCCTTAATGGTGGTCTATGGCATTTGCGGCCTAATTGGGACACTTTCGCGGTTCTTTCGTATCAAATTGATGATCCGCAGTCGATGGCCAATCCATCCTTAAAGGTTGCAGCAGCTTCATCATCCGGTGGATTTTGGATTGCAGGAACCCGTGGTGCACTGGAGCGTTTGGATCCCGCCAGCGGCAAGCTGGAACGTCATATGCGGCCGATTTATGAATTGCGCTGGCCAACATCCTTGATCGAAAGCCAAAGTGGCTACGTTTGGATAGGTCTTCCTAAATCGCTGGTCCGCTACGATCCTCGTACAGCACAAAGTAAACGCTGGCCTCTCTCTACCGGAGCCTCTCCTGACGGTTACGACACACCTGAGCGCATCGCACTGGATACGCTGAATCAGTTGTGGATTTACATGACAAAAGCAGGTTTTCAGATTAGGGATGGCAATGGCCGGTTTATTCGGCAGATAGCACATGGCAGCCACGGCTTGGATACTTCAAACGTGTATGACCTGAGGTTGGGACCGGATGGGCAGATGTGGCTCGCCAGCTCAACTGGTCTGAGACGCTGGGACGCGCAAATGGATAGTTTTGTGCCTATCCCGGGTGCACCGTCTTCAACCAATTATGTTTTTCGCTTTACCGACGCTGGCATCGTATGGATCGGGTTAATGGGTGAGCTAAGGCGTTATCTATGGGATGGTACGCAGCTAAAACATCTGGATACCATCGACGGTAAACAAGAGTTTCCGATGGTGGCTCCAAATGGACTTGTAGTGGATGCTGACGGGGTTGCTTGGGTTTCGAGTTCTCGTGGTTTAATTAGAGTGGATCCAGCCAGCAGGATGGTGCGGGTTTATGGAATGCATGACGGGCTTCCCAATCAGCAATTTCAGGAAAATACACTGGTACAAGCAATTGGAGGGCAGATCCTAGGCGGGACGCCGGATGGTGCGGTGCTGTTTGATCCAAATATCATGCGTCCAAACACGCGCCGGCCGCCACTGCTGATTGAACGCGTGGGGCTGCGTCGTGGCGAGCGCGGGCTGGATGTCACTGGCATGGAGCCATTGCAGATGCAGGACGACGATCGTGATCTGCACATCGTTGCACGCCTGCTCAGCCTTTCCGACTCCGACTCCAACAGCTACCGCTTTCGTTTGAGCGGCTACGACCCGGACTGGATCGATGTCGGACCAAGCGGGGAGCGGCTGTTTTCGCGGTTGCCGGCCGGAAAGTACACCCTGGAGGTACAGGGGCGCACCGGAGATGGAATCTGGTCCCAGAGTCAATCCCTACGCTTTCAGGTGCTACCGCCATGGTGGTTGGCGCCATGGGGACTGGTCTTTCTGGGTCTGCTCACACTATGCGTCATCGCCGCGGCGGTGCTGTTGTATCGCCGTCGCCTGCGTCGTTTGAATGCCTGGCAATTGGCCGTGCACAAGCAGGAACTGGCCGAGCAGGCGTCACTTGCGAAGACCCGTTTCCTGGCCACGCTCGGCCACGAAGTGCGCACGCCGATGACCGGTGTGCTGGGCATGAGCGAGTTGTTGCTCAAGACTTCGCTGGACAACAAACAGCGTAGCTACACCGAATCGATTCGCCGCGCCGGTGCGCATCTGTTGCGGCTGGTCAACGATGCGCTGGACTTGGCGCGGATCGAGTCGGGGCGTCTTGAGCTGGATCTGCAGCCGTTCTCGGTACGCCAACTCGTGGCCGAAGTAGAAGGCTTGATGGCGCCACTGGCGCAGGAGCGCGGCCTGCGTTTCAGCCTGGAAGTGGGCATGCTCGGTGATATCACGGCCAGCGGCGATGTCACCCGCATCCGCCAGATTCTGCTCAATCTGCTCAGCAACGCGATCAAGTTCACCGAGCGCGGCGTTGTCGGGCTCAAGCTGACCACGCTTGGCTCGTATCAAGGTCTGCGTTTCGAGGTGGCCGATACCGGGCCGGGCATCAATGCCGAGCAAAAGGCGCGTCTGTTCCAGCGTTTCGAACAAGGCGACGGCGCCAGGACCACCTCGCGCTATGGCGGCAGTGGCCTGGGCCTGGCGATCTGCCAGGAGCTGGCGCTGGCGATGGGGGGGCATGTCGAAGTGATCAGTCGCCTCGGCGCCGGCACGCGCTTCGTGGTCGATCTGCCGCTGCGCTGGGTCGCCTCCAATGCCACGCTCGACAGCGAGGTGGAGCGCGTTAGCGCTGCAATCGATCCGCTGCGCATCCTGCTGGTGGAAGACGACCCGACCATCGCCGAGGTCATCGTTGGCCTGCTGCGTTCGCAAGGCCACTCGGTAGTACATGCGCCGCACGGGCTGGCCGCGTTGACCGAAGCGGCCGACAACACCTTCGACCTGGCGTTGCTCGATCTGGATCTGCCTGGCCTCGATGGCTTCGCGCTGGCGCGTCAGCTGCGCGTGTTCGGCTACGACATGCCGCTGGTTGCAGTGACCGCGCGCGCCGACGAAGCGGCCGAACCGACCGCCGAGCAAGCGGGATTCGACAGTTTCCTGCGCAAGCCACTCACCGGCGAGATGCTGGCTAACACCATTGCCGATACGTTGCGACGCAAGCTTCCGCGCGAGGACGGATAGAGCGGGTGCCCAGTCAGCGCAGTCAAGCGGGATTCGGGCGTCGTGCGGCGCCTTCGTCGGGTAACGGGCAGCTTGAACAGCGATGCGTAATGCCGGCGATCTTGCGGGGCATCCGGATCCTTTCGGCTGGACGCAGTCCTGTGCGCTGTGTTCGTGACCACTGCGGCAGACAGCGGATTGGTCTGTGACGCTGCCCTACGCGTCGTAGGCATGGGAAAGATGAGCGGCAGTAGCGGTACGAGCGGGCTCGGGCTTGCCCGCACAGCGCGCGGCCCGCACTATGCGCCGACTTGTCGTGAAGCTGATCCAGTGCGCTTTCTATCTCGCTTCGCCCATTGGCCGCTTGTTGCTCTCTGGGTGTGCCTCTGTTTGGTAGTGCTTCCTGTGCGGGCGCGTACGCCAGTGACACCGGTGCCCATCCAGCTGACGATTGCCGACGGACTTCCGTCCGACACGATCAATGAATTGGCCGAGGACAAGCAGGGCTATCTGTGGCTTGCCAGCGATGACGGATTGGCCAGATTCGATGGCCGCAACTACCGCATCTGGCGGATGGAAGATGGCCTGACGAGCAACGTGGTCTGGACCATCTGTGTCGATGCCAACGACCGGGTGTGGATGGGTTTCGAGGATGGCGGCGTTGGCTATCTGGAAGCGAACACGCGCACATTCAAGCGGCTGGAAGATCCGCACTTTCCGGAACTGCGCGACGCCACGTTGTGGGCATTGGCACAGACGCCCGACGGCGATGTCTGGATCGGGACCGCGAAGCAGGGTGTGTATCGGTATCGTCCCGACGGGAGCATGCAGCACTTCTCTGCCACGGCCGGTGATCCCGCTAGTTTGCCGTCCGACAACATCGTCGGTTTCGAAGTTGCGCCTGACGGCTCCTTGTGGATCGGCACCTGGGGCGGGCTTGTGCACTGGGATGGCCGACGCCTGGAGCGGGTGCCGCTCCCGGGTCCGTCACAAGCAGTCAACAGGCTGTATATGGAACCGGACGGCAAGGTGCTATGGGTTGCCGATATCGAGGGCAATACGTTCCAGTTCAGCGCTGTTGGGCGGTCCGTGCCTCGCCCCTGGCAAAGCGTCACGGCCACGCCGCAGGTCAAAGGTGTGCTGCTGCGCGATCGACTCGGGCGCTACTGGCTGGATACCGATGTCGGCCTTGGCATGAGCGCCGGCGGCGCGCCCATCAAACGCGTGCCGATCTACAGTTTTTCAGCGCACGGCCTGGTCAACCGGAACTGGATCACCTCCTACCAGGACCGCGAAGGAGGGCTGTGGTTTGCCAGCCTGGAGGGCGGGTTGTGGCATCTGCCCCCGCGTTGGGACACCTTCGCGCTGTTCTCGCGCCGCGCAGATGATACGCAGTCCCTCGCCAACCCATCGGTCGTTGCGACAGCGCCTTCGATCTCGGGCGGGATCTGGCTGGTCGGTACACGAAGTGCGCTTGAGTACTTCGATCCAGTCACCGGCCGAGTGAAGCAACATCTGGCGCCGGTCGATCCAGAGCGCATTCCCGAGACCATGATCGAAAGCAGACAGGGAATTGTCTGGATCGGCGTACAGGAAACGCTGGTGCGATACGACCCGCGGACGCGGGAAGTCAGGCGTTGGCCGCTGCTCCAGCACAGGGATCCGGCAGCCGATCCGGAAAATGTGGGCAGACCCGGCAGGATGGCCGAAGATGCGCAGGGACGCATCTGGGTCGCGCTGCTGACGCATGGGGTGCAGCTCTGGAGCAGCGAAGGGCAGCTGCTCAGGACGATCGACTATGGAAGCCATGGACTGAAGGCGCTGACCGTCCTGGACATGCGTATTGGGCCAGATGGACAGATCTGGCTGAGCAACAATGCCGGACTATGGCGATGGGACCCGGCTGCCGACCGCTTCGTTCCGGTACCTGGCGCGCCGTCCCTGCCAACCTACGTGTTTCGACTGGGAGAGGGCGGCATTGTCTGGGTTGGATTGGCAGGAGAGTTGCGGCGGTATCTTTGGAACGGTACGCAGCTTACGCATCTGGATACGGTGGGGAAGGATCAGGAGTTTCCGAGGGTGTCGCCGACCGGCCTGGTGGTCGATGCTGCCGGCGTGGCCTGGGTCTCCAGTCATCGTGGGCTGATTCGAGTCGACCCCGGCAGCAAGCTGGTGCGTGTGTACGACGTGCATGACGGGCTTCCCAGCTCGCCCATGCAGGTGGCCACGCTGGTGCAGGCAAGCACGGGACAGATCCTGGGTGGTACATCCGACGGAATCGTGGTGTTCGATCCGGCCATGATGCGTCCGAATTTACGCCGGCCGCAGCTGTTGATCGAGCGTGTCAGTGTGCGACGCGGTGAGCATGAACTGGATGTCACCGGCAGAGCACCGCTACAGATGCAGGACGGCGATCGTGACCTGCATATCGTCGCGCGCATGCCCACTTTCACCAGTCCCGAGTCCACCAGTTACCGCTTCCGTCTCAGTGACTACGACCCGGACTGGATCGATGTGGGCGCCACGGGCGAGCGCTTGTTTTCGCGCCTGCCACCGGGTCATTACACGCTGGAAGTGCAGGGGCGCACTGCAGACGGCATCTGGTCGGCGAGCCAGACCCTGCGCTTCCAGGTATTGCCGCCGTGGTGGCTGTCCCCGTGGGGTCTGGTGGCGCTCGGTCTGCTGGCAGTGTGTCTGTTCGCCGCAGCGGTCTTGCTTTATCGCCGTCGCCTGCGCCGCTTGAACGCATTGCAATTGGCGGTGCACAAGCAGGAAATTGCCGAGCAGGCATCGCTCGCCAAGACACGTTTCCTGGCCACGCTCGGCCACGAAGTACGCACGCCGATGACTGGTGTGCTGGGCATGAGCGAGTTATTGCTCAAGACCTCGTTGGACAACAAACAGCGCAGCTATACCGAATCGATCCGGCGTGCCGGCGCGCATCTGCTGCGGTTGGTCAACGATGCGCTGGATCTGGCGCGGATCGAATCCGGGCGCCTGGAACTGGATCTGGAGCCCTTTTCGGTGCGCCAACTGGTAGCCGAAGTGGAAGGCTTGATGGCGCCACTGGCGCAGGAGCGTGGTCTGCGTTTCAGCCTGGAAGTGGGCCTGCTCGGCGACATCACCGCCAGCGGCGATGTCACCCGTATCCGGCAGATTCTGCTCAATCTGCTCAGCAACGCGATCAAGTTCACCGAGCGCGGCGTGGTCGGCCTCAAGCTGACCACGCTTGGCTCGTATCAAGGTCTGCGTTTCGAGGTGGCCGATACCGGGCCGGGCATCAATGCCGAGCAAAAAGCGCGTCTGTTCCAGCGTTTCGAACAAGGCGACGGTGCCAGGACCACCTCGCGCTACGGTGGCAGCGGCCTGGGTCTGGCGATCTGCCAGGAACTGGCAATGGCGATGGGGGGGCATATCGAAGTGATCAGTCGCCTCGGCGCCGGCACGCGCTTTGTCGTCGATCTACCGCTGCGTTGGGTCGCCTCCAACGCCACGCTCGGCGGCGAGGTGGCGCGTGCCGGTGGAGCGGTCGCCCCGCAGCGCATCCTGCTGGTGGAAGACGACCCCACCATCGCCGAGGTCATCGTTGGCCTGCTGCGTTCGCAAGGCCACTCGGTGGTGCACGCACCGCACGGGCTGGCCGCACTGACCGAAGCGGCCGACAACACTTTCGACCTGGCGTTGCTCGATCTGGATCTGCCGGGCCTGGATGGCTTTGCGCTGGCGCGGCAGCTGCGCGTGTTCGGCTACGACATGCCGCTGATTGCAGTAACCGCGCGTTCTGATGAAGCAGCCGAGCCTACTGCGGAGCAAGCCGGATTCGACAGCTTCCTGCGCAAGCCACTCACCGGCGACATGCTCGCCGACACCATCGCAGAGGCGTTGCGAAGCAAGCGCCCGCGCGAGGAGATTTAAGAACTATTGCCGCGCTTGAAATCCCGGGTGGTGATTCGCTCACGTACTGCACCAGGTACTGCCGCACACGCATGGCTACTCGGCAACTTCTTCCACATGTTTGGGGTGCGGCCGCGTCTCGGCCAGCTGCCAGAAGATCAATGTCGACGACAAGGTGATGCCGCCGACGCACAGGAAGGTGGCATGCAGCGCCGCAGTGGCGCCGTGGCTGTCGCCCAGATGCGTGTTGAAGGCGGCCAGCAGACTGCCCGCCGCCGCCGCGCCGAAGCCGGTGGCCAACATCATCACCATCGACAGCAGGCTATTGCCGGGGCTGGCCTGGTCGCGGTCCAGATCACGTAAGGTGACGGTATTCATGACGGTAAATTGCAGCGAATTCACCGCGCCAAAGCACGCCAGCTGCACCAGCCGCAGCCATAGCGGTTGACCGACATCGATCAAGGCGAAGCTGGCCATCGCCAGTCCCACCAATACGGTGTTGAGCATCAGGATGCGGCGGTAACCGAAGCGGCCGACCAACTTGACTGCGGCGCGTTTGGCGGCCATGCCGGCCAGCGCCACCGGCACCATCATCAGCCCCGCATGCATCGGGCTCATGCCCAGGCCCACCTGCAATAACAGCGGAATCAGGAACGGCATCGAGCCGCTGCCCACGCGCGCAAACAGGTTGCCCAAAATACCGATGCGAAAGCTGGCGACCTAGAACAAGGCCAGCGGAAACAACGCCGCCGGCGCGCTGGCCGCATGCAGCCAGTAACCGGCCAACGCCGCCAGCCCGCCGATCGCCAGCAGCATCACGAAGGCGTGGCGCAGGCCGAGTTCGGAGATGCCGTCCAAGGCCAACGACAGCGCCACCATGCCGAACGCCAGCATCAGATAGCCGATCAGATCGAAGCGTTTGCGCGCATCGCCATAGTGATCCGGCATGATCTTGAGTGCAGCGATAAACCCGATCACGCCGATCGGCAGATTGATCAAGAACACCCAATGCCAGGAGGCGACTTCGACCAGGTAGCCACCCAAAGTCGGGCCGATCAGCGGACCGATCAGTGCCGGAATTGCGATGAAACTCATCGCACGCAGGAAGTCGGCGCGCGCCACCGTCTTGAGCACCGCCAGGCGGCCCACCGGCAGCAACATCGCGCCGCCGATGCCCTGCACCACGCGTGCGGCCACCAGCTGCGGCAACTGCTGTGCGGCCGCGCACAGCAACGAGCCCAGCGTGAACACGATGATTGCAGCCAGGAAGGTGCGCCGGGTGCCGAAGCGGTCCGCAATCCAGCCCGATGCGGGGATGAACATCGCCACCGCAAGCGCATAACTGAAAACCACCGACTGCATCTGCAGCGGGCTTTCATGCAGGCTCGCTGCCATCGACGGCAACGCGGTGTTGACGATGGTCGCATCCAGCATCTGCATGAAGATTGCCAGCGACACCAGCCACAGCAACGGCTTGATGCTGTCGTAGGCACGTAAGACGGGAACGGGCTGAGACATGGTGATCGCTGTCGAAGGGACAACGCATTATCCCCGCGCTGATGTGCACGAACTCAGAAAACGTACGCGTTTGATTTAGCCACTGAGCGCGTGCACGCGTGCCAGGTTTTACTTTGGAATCCGCAGGCGTGATGCCGGTTGAATGCATCGCTTTTCGAGCAGCGGCCGCGAATATTGAAGGCGCGGTGCCGTATCCGGGGGCGGGACCATGTAGCGGCATGGATGCCTCTACTGAGCCTCCACGGACGGATTCACGGCGTGTCCCGACACCGGATACGGCACCGCGCTCCGATCGACCGCGCACATGAAGTCTGCCGGTTTTGTGCGAAATGCTCGGTCACTGAGGGCGCTTGCACGCGTGCCGGCGTGGGACACGCCGCAAGTACGTCCGTGTAGCTCTTCTGCGGCATCCATGCCGCATAAGGTCCCACGCCGGTACGCATGAGAGCACCACCGGTTGTTGCCGGTGGCTGTAGGAAAGAGAGCGGCGTCTGGTTGACTGATCGGCTTCTGAGCGAGCCATCGACAGCGCTACTCGCGCGCTGTCGATCGCACCTGGATCAGCGCTTGCTCAACGTCTGCACCGCTTCCACCAACACCCCAACATGTTCGGGATTCATGTCCGGCGACATGCCGTGGCCGAGGTTGAAGACGTGGCCTTCGCGCGAGCCGCCGTTGCCTTGGGCGTAGCTGTCCAGGGTCTTGCCGACCTCGGCGCGGATCGCCTCGGGCGAGCCGTACAGGGTGGCCGGGTCCAGGTTGCCTTGCAGGGCGACGCGGCCACCAGCGCGCTGTGCGGCGTCGGCCAGCGAGATGGTCCAGTCCACGCCCACCGCTTCGGCGCCGCTGGCGGCCAGTTCGCTCACGTAGGCGCCGTTGCCCTTGCCGAACAACACCAGCGGGGTGCGCTCGGCGCCGTCGCCACGCTCCAGCTCACGCGCGATGCGGGTGAGGTAGGGCAGCGAGAACTCGCGGTACATCGCCGGCGACAACACGCCGCCCCAGGTGTCGAACACCTGCAGTGCCTGCGCACCAGCCGCGCGTTGTGCCGACAGGTAGGCGATCACTGCATCGGTGACGGTGCTGAGCAGGTGATGCAGCACCTCCGGCGCGTTGAAGGCCATTGCCTTGATGCGCGCGTATTCCTTGCTGCCGCCGCCTTCGATCATGTAGCAGGCCAGCGTCCACGGGCTGCCGGAGAAACCGATCAGCGGCACCGCACCATCCAGCTCGCGGCGGATCAGGCGCACCGCATCCATCACGTAACGCAGCTCGGTTTCCATGTCTGGCACGCCCAGCCGATGGATCGCGGCGGCATCGCGCACCGGATGGCGGAACTTGGGACCTTCGCCTTCGACGAAGTACAGCTCCAGGCCCATCGCGTCGGGGATGGTCAGGATGTCGGAGAACAGGATCGCCGCGTCCAATGGAAAGCGCTGCAGCGGCTGCAGCGTCACCTCGCAGGCGATCTCGGGGTTCTTGGCCATGCCTAAAAAGCTGCCGGCGCGCGCGCGGGTGGCGCGGTATTCCGGCAGATACCGGCCGGCCTGGCGCATCAGCCACACGGGGGTGCGGTCGACGGGCTGGCGGTTCAGGGCACGCAACAGGCGATCGTTCTTGAGCATGGGTGTTCCTCAGCGCGGCGCGTCGGCGCCGCCGGTGATGAGTTGGAAGCCGCGTTTGAGGTGGGTGTCGCGCGCCTTGTCGAAGGCCCGGTCCGCCTCATCCTGCAGCAGATATTGGTCGCGTCGCAGCTGCGAGCGTCCACCGATCTCGCCGCTCTCGCGCAGCAGCTCCCAGCCACCGAACAGATCCGGTTGCAGGGTCAGCTGGACATAACGCAACGGCGCATTGCCGCCGGGATCGTGTTGCAAGTGGATACGCATGGCGCCGATTGTAGCCGGGCGGTGCTGAAGGCTGGGAGCAGTGGGCGCGCCGGGTTGCTCCGCTTGCGAAGGGAGCGTTGGCAGGCAGTGCATAGGAGCGCACCTGGGCGCGATGGGATTTATCGGGAAGGCCCTGTCGCGCCCGGGGGCGCTCCTACGAATGCGCCGGAGACTAGTGAGTGATGGCGTTGCTCAGCTCGCCAGAATCTCCAGCACCGCGGCCTCGTCCACATCGGGCACCACCTCGGCCTTGCCGATGCCGCGCCACAACACCAGGCGCAGGCGGCCGGCGATGTTCTTCTTGTCCAGACGCATACGCCCCAGCAGCGCTTCCGGCGACAGACCGGCCGGGATCTCGGTGGGCAGGTCGAAGTCGTGCAGCAGGGCGCGCAGCGCCTCGGTGTCCTGCGCAGTGCTCATGCCCAGCGCGGCCGAGAGCCGTGCGGCCAGCACCATGCCCACCGCCACGGCTTCGCCATGGTTGAGGTTGTCGTTGCCGGGCGCGCCGTAGCCTTGTTCGGTCTCGATCGCGTGGCCGAAGGTGTGGCCCAGGTTGAGCAGAGCGCGCTCGCCTTTTTCCAGCGGATCGCGCGCCACGATCTCGGCCTTGTGCTCGCAGCTGCGCGCAATGGCCTGGGCCAGCGCTGCGGCGTCGCTGTCCAGCAGCGCGCGGCGTTCGGCATGCAGCCACTGGAAGAACAACGGGTCGCGGATGGCGCCGTACTTGATCACCTCGGCCAGACCCGCACGTAGCTCGCGCGGTGGCAGGGTGCGCAGGGTGTCTGTGTCGGCGATCACCGCGCGTGGCGGATGAAACGCGCCGACCAGGTTCTTGCCCTGCGGGATATCCACCGCAGTCTTGCCGCCGACCGACGAATCCACCATCGCCAGCAGGCTGGTGGGCAGCTGCACGCAATCCACCCCGCGCATCCAGCAGGCCGCTGCGAAGCCGGCCAGGTCGCCGACCACGCCGCCGCCGAGTGCGAACACGCAGGCGTCGCGGGTGGCGCCCAACTCGGCCAGCGCGGCGATCGCAGCGCCGAAGTTATCCAGCGTCTTGGAGGCTTCGCCGGCGGCGATCACCAGCTCGCCGAGCTGCAGGTCGGGGCGCGCCTGCAACAGTGCGCTGCGCACCGTGGCTGCGTAATGCGGGGCCACCTGCGAGTCGCTGAGCAGCAGCACGTGGCGGCCGCGCACATGACTGGCCAGGCGCGCGCCATCGGCCAGCAGGCCGGGCGCAATGGTGATGGTGTAGGGCTGCGCACCGTCGACATCGACGCTGCGCGAGGAACGGGGAAGTGTCATGCGGGGGTACTCGACATGCGCCATTGCGCGGCCAGGCGCAGCACCAGCTGCGCGGTGGCCTCGGCGGGGGAGAAATGATCGGTTTCCAGGCTGAGGTCGGCGACCTCCTGGTACAGCGGGGTGCGCTGCGCGGCCATCGCGTGCAGCACCTGCTCGCGGTCAGCGCGTTGCAACAGCGGGCGATTGCGGTCGCGAGCCAGCCGCGTCAACTGCGCCGGCACGCTCACATGCAGATAGACCACAAAGCCGCGCTCGCGGATGCGCTGGCGGTTGAGCGGATCCAGCACTGCGCCACCACCGGTGGAAATCAACTTGTTGTCCTGCTCCAGCAGTGCCTGCAGGGTCTCGAGTTCGTGCTGGCGAAACCGTGCTTCGCCGTGCTGTTCGAAAATGGCGGGGATGCTCTTGCCCGCCTGCTCGACGATGGCCTGATCCACATCGACGAACTCCAGCCCGAAGCGCTCGGCCAGACGACGGCCGATGCAGCTTTTTCCGGCGCCCATCGGGCCGACCATCACGAGATTGGGAGCGGGGTTCATGCGCAGGGATCGTAGCATTCACGCCCGCGCGCCGGGCCGATCGACGCGGCCTGAAACCATTCGTGCGGTGTGACTTGCGACTGCGTGGCTCGGCATCGACACCTACCGCCGCCGCAGGCAGATCGATGGCTGCGACAGTGCGGACATAGGCGAAGCACACGCGATGCGCCCACAATAGGCGCCAATCTTGCTGCCCACGCACCGTCATGACCGATCTGTACGCAGAAGCCCTTGCCACCTTCACCGCGCTGTACGCCGAGGCACAGAACAGCGCCGAACTGGAAGCCAGCGCGATGACCGTGGCCACCGCCAGCGTGGATGGCCGGCCGAGCGCGCGCACCGTGTTGCTCAAGGCCTTCGATGCGCGCGGCTTCGTGTTCTACACCCATCTGGACAGCGCAAAGGGCCGCGATTTGCAGACCCATCCGCAGGCGGCATTGCTGTTTCTGTGGCGCAGCCTGCGCGAGGCCGGCATCCAGGTGCGTATCGAAGGTGGCGTGCAGTTGGTGAGTGCGGACGAATCCGATGCCTATTTCGCCTCGCGCCCGCGCATGAGCCAGATCGGCGCCTGGGCCTCGCTGCAATCGCAGACGCTGGGCTCGCGCGAGGAGTTCGACGCGGCCATCGCCAAGGTCGAGGCCACCTTCGAAAGCCGCGAGGTGCCGCGCCCGGATGGCTGGGGCGGGTTCCGGGTGGTGCCGCAGGCGTTCGAGTTCTGGTACGGCGCCAACTTCCGCCTGCACGAGCGCTGGCGCTACGAGGCCGATGCGGCCAGCCGCTGGAGCAAGCGGATGCTGTATCCGTGAGCGCGCCGGCCGGGTGGCGAGATCAGGGTTGCACGGAGCTGGCCTCCGATGCGCGGCTGGAAGACAGCGGCGCCCAGGCAGCGCATGCGGCGTGCGGCTTCGAGCCAACTGAACGGGTGGTCTGCTTCCGCCTGCAGCTGGCCTGACCAGCTGACTTCCGGCCCTTTCTGCCGGTCGCGGACAGTCTGTAGTATGTCCGCCCATTGCATGAGCATTGCTGCATCACCGCAGCTGCTCGACCACCGCTGCATGACCAAAGGACAGGACATCGTATGACGCAGTACACCACTGTCGAATTGCACGGCCTGCTGGCCGAGCGCTACCGCGACCAGCCGATCGAGGTCGAGCTGATCGACGGGCTGGAACCGGCCATCAATCTCACCCTGGCCGACCACGGCGACATGCAGATCCAGGTCGCCGCCTCCGGCTCGCAGGTGTTCGTTTCCACGCTGCTGGCCAATGCCGACCAGGTCAGCGACCGCGCCGCCTTCAACGATGCCTGCCTGCGGCTCAATCCGCTCAACCCCTTGTCCAACCTGGGTCTGGTGCAGGTCGACGGCAAGGACAGCTACGTGGTCTTTGGCGAACTGTCGGCGTCGTCCACGCTCGACCAGATCGACGAGGAAATCCAGACCCTGGCGGCCAATACGCTGGATGCCGCCGAATCTCTCAAGCCGTACTTTTCCTAAAGGCGTGTTGTCATGAGTATCTTTTCAAAGCTGATCACGCTGCTGCGTGGCACTGCACACGAAACCGGCCAGAAGGCGGTCGACGCCAATGCGCTGCGCATCCTGGACCAGGAAATGCGCGATGCCGGCGCCCAGCTCACGCGTTCGCGCGAAGAGCTGACCAAGCTGATGGCACAGAGCAAGCTGGCCCAGCAGAAGATCGACGCGCGTGCCGGCAAGATGGCCGAATACACGCGTTATATCGAAGGTGCGCTGGCCAAGGGCGACGAATCGCTGGCCCACGATGTGGCGACCAAGCTCGCCGCGCTGGAAAGCGAGGACGCCGGCGACAAGGTCTCCAAGACCTCGCTGGACCAGTCGGTGGTGACGCTCAAGGCCACCATCCAGAAGACCGAAAACCAGCTGCGTGGCATGCGCCAGCAGATCGACACGGTCAAGGCCACCGACGCGGTGCAAAAGGCGCAGGCGGCGATTGCCGCGCGGCATTCCGGTGCCAGCAGCAAGATGGGCTCGGCACTGGAATCGCTGGAGCGCATCAAGGCGCGTCAGGCCGAGACTTCCGCACGCATCGAATCGGCCGAAGAACTCGAATCGTCCAGCGGCGACGGCGATCTGAACCGGCGTCTGGCCGCGGCCGGCCTGATGGAAGGCGAGTCCAACGCTGCCGCGGTGCTGGCACGCTTCAAGAAGCCGGCCCAACTCGGCCACGACAGCGCCAGCGGCACCGCGCCGCTGATCGGCCAGGTGCGCGACGTGCAGCAGGTTCCGCGCAGCGACAGCTGATCCACCGCACGGCACAGGACGCGCCATGATCATTGTCGGACGGTTGTTCCGGGTACTGCGGCGCCATGTGCGCCGCGTCAGCTGGGGCCTGGTGGCGCTGGCGCTGCTGGCCCACATGGGCGTGAGTTGGGCGTTGTTGTTGATGGCTGGCGAGCACAAGCTCGTCGGCCTGGACGCGTTTCCGTACTACTACATGACCACCGCCACCACCATCGGCTATGGCGACCTGTCGCCGGGCTCGGTGGCCGGGCGCTATATCGCCGCGTTCGTGTTGATGCCGGGCGCGGTGGCGCTGTTCGCCACGGTGCTGGCCAAGACCAGCGGCGTGCTCATCACTTTCTGGAGGCGCCACTACATGGGCAAGATGGCTTACGCCGATCTGCGCGGGCACACCATCCTGATCGGCTGGCAGGGCGCCGCCTCCGCGCGTTTGCTGGAACTGTTGCTCTCGGACACCGCCACCGACGACGAAGGCGTGGTGCTGATCGCCGAGGGCGTGGCCGAGAACCCGATGCCAGACCACATGCGCTTCATCGCCGCCGAGTCGTATACGCACACGGACGTGTATCTGCGTGCGGGCATCGCGGGCGCGGCGCGGGTGATCGTCAATCCGCCATCCGACGATCAGACCCTGGCGGCAGTGTTCGCGCTGATGGCGCATGCGCCGCGTGCGCACATCGTGGCGCACTTCGATTCGGGCAGCGCCGCGCGGCTGGTCAATTGCCACTATCCGGCCATCGAATGCACCCGCCCGATGACCGCCGAGATCCTGGCGCGCGCTGCGCAAGATCCCGGCAGCGCTGCGATCACTGCCGAATTGTTGTCGGTGGACGATGGCCCCACCCAGTTCAGTCTTGCGGTTCCGGCCGATGTAGGCCCGCTGGATTACCGCGTCGTGGCGGCCGACTTCAGCCAGCGCGGCGCCTTGTTACTGGGTCTGCGCGCGCCCGATGGTGCGTTGCGGTTGAACCCGCCCGCACACACCGCTGTGGCGGCCGGTGCCATGCTGTATTACCTGGCCGAGCAGCGCGTGCCTGCGCACGCCATCGCATGGCACGCCCTGCGCACTGCCGCCGTTCCCCATTCCCCATCGCCACAAGGTGCATGACGATGAGTTTTTTCAGCAAGTTGTTCGGTCAACCACAACCGCCAGCGGCGCCCACCTCCGGCACCGGCGCGATCGGCCACACGCTGCCGCTGGGCTTGCGTGTGGGTGGCCAGGTGGAGATCGACACCACCCTGTATCGCATGGCGCCGGAGGTCATGACCGCCGAGCTGCCGGGCGGGCATCAAGGCATCCCGTGCTATGGCCACGTCAATCTGGGCGATGGCTATTCCCTGCATCGGTTCTACCTGGACGATGATGCGTTCTTGCAGGTCACCACCGTGGGCGGCGATCTGGAAGCGATGAAGGCGTTTGTGTATTGCGAGACGGTCAATCCGCCCAGCAAGCAGGCGTTTCAGGAGTTCGTGATGCAGCATCCGCATCTGGGTGCGGCGCAGATCGACTACGCCGGCAAACGTTGGGAGCGCGCCACCCAGTCCACCGACGATGCCGCGCGGATCCCCCCGATCGCCTACGACGAAGTGCTGTACCGCTATCAGCCGCCGCGTCGCGATGGCGATCTGACCCATTACGCCATGCTCTACAGCCGTGATGTGCCGGAGCTGCAGCGCGAGGAATTCCTGCTGGTCACCGGCGAGGATTCCGGCCCCAACGAATTCTGCGTCACCTACGCGGTCGGCATCGATGTCACCGTCGCCGATCTGGATATCACCTGAGCGTGCGCGCTCGTCTTCCACTTACCTTGGTCCTGTCATGAACCCGATCAACCTGCAGAGTTTTCTCGCGTTTGTTTCCTACTTCGGCACCGGCCTGGGCGTGTTGATCGTCGCGGTGGTGCTGGTGACCCTGGTCACCCCGCACAAGGATTTCACCTTGCTGCGGCAGGGCAACGTGGCTGCGGCCACCGCACTGGCCGGCAACTTCATCGGTGTGGCATTGCCGCTGCATTCGGCCATCACCCATTCGGTGAGCCTGGTCGATGCGCTGATCTGGGGCGCGGTCGCCTGCGGGATTCAGATCGTGGCGTATCTGCTGGCCAACGTGGTGGCCGGGCGCATCTCGCGGCAGATCACCGACAACGTTGCTGCGGCGGGCATCTTTTCGGCTGGCGTGTCGATCGCGGTCGGGCTGATCAATGCTGCGGCGATCACGCCGTAACGGAGTACAGGCATGAAGCGCTCACGCAATCTCAAGCTCACCTTGATGGCCGCCTTGCCGGCCGCCCTCGTCACCGGTTGTGGTTCTGAACCAGAGACAGGTGTGGTGCTGCAGTCGGCCTCCGACTGCTACCAGATCAAGCAGGAACAGACCGACATCCAGCAATGCCTCAAGGCCTATGACGAGGCGGTGGCCAAGCATCAGCAGGCTGCGCCGCGCTTCAATTCGCGCTACGAGTGCGATGCGCAGTTCGGCAGCTGCACCGAAGTGCAGGGTCAGACCCAGGGCCAGCACAGCTGGATTCCGCCGATGGGCGGCTTCCTGCTCGGCTACGCGCTGGGCAACATGAGCGGCGGCGGTTACCGCTACGGCGGCGCGATGCCGCTGTATCGCGATTACCGCAGCGGCGGTTACTACAAACCCAATGGCGATCTGGCCAGCAACCGTATCGGCACCGTGCGCGGGCGCAGTGGCGCCATCGACATGCCGTCGCGTGCGATCACCGTCTCGCGCTCGGGTTTCGGGTCCAGTGCGGCGGCGCGCAGTTCGTTCGGCAGCGGCGGGCGCAGCTCCGGGTACGGCGGCTGACATGCAACGGATCGAAATTGCAGAACGTACCGATTGGCGCGACCAGGCCGAGTCGCTTGGCTTCCATTTCCACACCATCGACGGCGAACCGTATTGGGACGAAAGCGCGTATTACGCGTTCTCGCTGCGCCAGATCGAGGACGACATCGAGGCGCCCACCCAGGACCTGCACGATATGGCGATGCAGCTGGTGGACGAGGTGGTGGGCTCGGAACAACTGATGACGCAGCTGGCGATCCCGCCGTTCTACTGGGACTGGATCGCCAACTCGTGGAAGAACCGTGACCCGCATCTGTACGGCCGCATGGATCTGGCGTATGCCGGCGACGGCCCGGCCAAGTTGTACGAACTCAATTACGACACGCCGACCTCGCTGTACGAATCGGCGTATTTCCAGTGGTTGTGGCTGGAGCAACAGATCGCCGCCGGCGTGCTGCCCAAGGGCACCGACCAGTACAACCTGATCCAGGACCTGCTGTGCGAAACCCTGGGCGCGCTGGCGGTGGAGGGTGCAATCGGGCCGCAGATGCATTTTTCGGCAGTGCGCGATTCGCTGGAGGATCGCGCCACGGTGCGGTATCTGCGCGATTGCGCGCACCAGGTGGGCATCAGCACCGAGGAAGTGGCCATCGAAGATATCGGCCTGAGCGCCGATGGCTGGTTCACCGATGAGCAGGACCGGGTGATACACACGCTGTTCAAGCTCTACCCGCTGGAATTCATGATGGAAGAGCGCTTCGGGCCGGCATTGATTGCCAACCGCGTGCGCCTGATCGAGCCGGCATGGAAATCGGTGCTGAGCAACAAGGGCATCCTGCCGCTGCTGTGGGAGCGGCATCAAGGCCATCCCAACCTGCTGCCTGCACGCTTTGCGCAAGCCGGCGAAGCACCGGCTGCAGGTTGGGTGCGCAAGCCGCTGCTCTCGCGCGAGGGCGCCAATATCTCTCTGGTCACCGCACAGGGCGATGCTGCGCAGACCGATGGGCCGTATGTGGATGGGCCGGCGATTTTGCAGGCGCACCATCCGTTACCGGTGTTCGATGGGCGGCATGCGCTGGTGGGCAGTTGGGTGGTGGCCGATCGCCCCGCCGGGCTGGGCATGCGCGACGACGATGGCCCGATCACCCGCGATACCTCGCGCTTCGTACCGCACGTGATCGTGGATTGATGCAGTAGTGAGTGCGCATCGCCACCGCAAGGTGGCGGTGTTGCGTGTTGCGATTGCCTCACCTGTGGCCGTTGGTGAGGTTCGCCGGTTACGTGGCTGCACGTTGCGCAATGGTCCCGCCCTGCACAGCGCAGACAACGCGCTTCATCGCCTTACACACGCCTTGGTTGCGCGCAAGCCCTTCACTGCAGGCCGAGCAGTGCAAGTTTTCCACACCCCCTGTGGATGGAAGTTGCACAAGGTTGTGGACAAGTGAGCGCAGGCCCCGGCCTGCAACGCTGTCAAGATGGGTGGCGAAAAAATGACCAGCCGATGGCGGCGATGGTTTTCCAGTCGAGATTTGAACGATCCCGACAGGATCGGCAAAGCCGGCTGCACAGCCATCACACCCGCCGCGCCACGAAAAAGCTCGCCACCGCCAGCAGCCACGCCAACGCGAACACGCTCAGGTATGCGGCCAACGTCGCGGAAGCCAGCAGCGCGGCGAACAACGCGCCTGCCAGCGCCAGCATGCCGGCCACCGCAATGGCTTCGCTCAATTGCAGCGCCGAGCTGTTGGCGCCTTGTTGTGCCGGTGGCGACAACGACAATGTCAACACCGACAGGCTGGGATACAGCAGGCCCATGCCCAGGCCTGCCAGCGCCCAGCCGGAAATCGCCACCGGCACCGGGATGACCGGCCACACCGCCCCCGCACTGATCACGATGCCCAGCGACATGAAGGACGCACCGGTCTTGAGCAGGCGTGGGCGCGACCAGCCGGCGCGGCTATGGCCCTGATACCACGAGCCACTGAACCACCCTAGAGCACCCACGCTGAGCGCCACGCCGGCCAGCAGCGGCGAGAGGCCGCGTTCGCGCGATAGTAGCAACGGCAGAAACGCCTCGAATCCGAAGAAGGCCGCCGCCGCAATGCCGCGCAGCGCGATCACGCTGGGCAGGCCACGCGCCAGCCGCAGCGTGCCGGCCGGTAACAGGTGCCAGGCGCAGAACAGCGTGAGCAATAGCGCTGGCGTCATCGCAAGCAACGCCAGCGCGCCGTGCAGCTGCCCGCCCAGATACACGCCGAGCACGCCCAAGGCCGCACCGATCGCCCAGCCGAACGCGGCGTTGGAGTCGACGGACGGTTCGCCCGACCATGCGCGCCCGCGGATGGCCGGCCACAACATCAGCCCGGCCGGAATCGCCAGCAACGGCACCGACAGAAACACCCAGCGCCAACCGACATGCTGCACGATCAGCCCGCTGATGCCTGGCCCGATCAACGAGGGCACCACCCAGCCGGCCGAAAACGCGGCAAACACGCGCGGCCGCAACGCTTCCGGATACAGCCGCCCGACGATGACATACAGCGCCACCGAATACGCGCCGGCACCCAGGCCTTGCAGCAAGCGCCCTGCGATGAGTAGCGGCATGCTCGGCGCCAACCCGGCGATCAACAGCCCGATCACAAAGCACAGCAGTCCCACACCCAGCGCGCCGCCCGGGCCGCGTCGGTCGCTCCAGCGCCCGGCGGCGGTCATGCCGACCACGCTGGTCGCCAAGGTGCCGCCGAAGGCCAGCGCGTACAGCGGCAGCCCGTTCAATTCGCGCGCCACGGTCGGCATGGCGGCGGCAACCGCCAGCGATTCGAAGGCATTGAGCGATACCAGCGCGACCATGCCCAGCGTTGCGGCGCGATACGGCGCGGCGAGAATGGAAGTGGGTTGCGTGGCGCCGAGTGGCGTGGCGGGCGTGGTGATTGCGGTAGGCATGTCGGTGGGCATCGAAGATCCAGGAACGAGCGTGAGCACAGCCATGACATCGGTACTTGCACCGGTCATGGCCGCGCAGCATCCTGCCTCAACCAAGGTTGAGGTCAAGGCAATGCAGCGTGAGTTGTCCGTGGGCGAAGTGGCCAAGCGCAGTGGCGTGGCGGTGTCGGCATTGCATTTCTACGAGCGCAAGGGCTTGATCCGCAGCCTGCGCACCACAGGCAACCAACGCCGTTATGCGCGCGATGTGTTGCGGCGGATTGCGGTGATCCGCGTGGCGCAGCGGCTTGGCGTGCCCTTGCAGCAGGTGCTGGAGGCGTTCTCGGTGTTGCCGGAGCAGCGCACGCCCACACGTGCGGAGTGGGCGCTTATGTCGGCGCGCTGGCGCGGGCAACTGGATGCGCGCATTAGCGAACTACAGGCGCTGCGCGACCAGCTTACCGACTGCATCGGCTGCGGGTGTCTGTCGTTGCGCCGCTGCCGGCTGAGCAATCCGGGCGACACCCTGGGCCACGACGGTGAGGGGGCTTTGCGACTGGGCAGCTTGATTGCGGAATAAGAGTGGCTAACAAAACGTAGCGAGCGGGCGCCTGGCGGTGAGTCTGGTGTTGTCGGCCGCGTCTTGGTGGATGCCGTCAGAAGTCCAGGTCAAACGCTGAGTGGATCGAGGGCGCGGCGCCCTCGCCGCTCGCGGGACAAGCCGTGAACCCGTCCCTGGGTGCTCGGTGGCGGCATCCATGCCGCCACACGGTCCCGCAATCGGTGAGGACACCGCACCAGAGAGTGAGTCGGCTGCTTTGTTGAAAACATGCACACCGACCATCTCCCCTGGTCCTTGCCCGCCCACTGTCGCGGGACCTTACGCGGCATGGATGCCGCGTAAGAGCCTACATGGACGTACTTGCGGCGTGTCCCGCGATGGTGGGCGGGCAAGGGCCCTGCAGCTAATCACCAGACCAGCCGCTCTGCGGTAGGCAGGCGTGGGTTGGTTTTGGTAGCCGCTCTCAGCATCACCGGCATGGCCGTCGCGCAGATCGTCGAGCGGAGCGCTGCTGCCGCGGAATCGTGTAGCGCCATCCGGGACCAATGGCATTCCCGCGCGCGGCGAGGCGCGCCGTAGGATGGGAGTCCCCCACGCCGCAGGATTTCGCATGACCCCCACCGTGCGCCGATCACTTACCGTTGCACTGTCACTGGCGTGCGTTGCCGCGCCCGCACTTGCCGCTCCCGCACCAGCCAGTTCCGCAACCGCAGCACCCGCTCCGGCCAGCCCTTTCGATCCGCTGGCCTTGTTCGCGCCACTGCAATTGCCCGATGCACCCAACGCCTACCGCAGCGGCAGCGGCGTACCCGGCCCGCTGTTCTGGCAGAACCGTGCGGATTACGACCTAAAGGCCAGCATCGACCCGGCGACCCACACGCTCACCGGCGAGGCGGCGATTCGCTACACCAACCGCAGCCCCGACACGCTGGGCGTGCTGTGGCTGCAGCTGGACCAGAACATCTACCGCGCCGATGCACGCGCTGCCGCCAGCCGGCCATCGCGCCGCACCCAGTTCACCGACGGCATGCAGATCGCCAGCATCGAGATCGACGATGGCGGGCGCCGCCAGCCGGCCCACTTCGTCGTCGACGACACCCGTCTGCGCGTGGACCTGCCGCAGCCGCTGGCCGGGCAGGGCAAGGCGCTGACCGTGCATATCCGCTACCGCTACACGATTCCCGGTACCTGGGGCGGGCGTACCGCGTTCAGTGCCAGCAAGCAGGGCGAGATCTACGAGATTGCGCAGTGGTATCCGCGAATGGCGGTGTATGACGATCTGCGCGGCTGGGACACGCAGCCGTATCTGGGCTCGGAGTTCTATCTGGAATACGGCAACTTCGACTACGCGGTGACCGTGCCGGAAGGCTTTCTGGTCGCCGGCTCTGGCGCGCTGACCAATCCGGCCGAGGTGCTCAGCCGCACCGAGCAGCAACGTTTGGAGCAGGCCCGCGGCAGCGATCGCACTGTGCTGATCCGCACGCCTGCCGAGGTGACTGCACGTGCGGCCAAGCCGACGGGTAAGGGCACCCAGACCTGGCGCTTCCATATGGACAACACACGTGACGTGGCATTTGCTGCATCGCTTGCGTTCGTCTGGGATGCCGCACGCATCAAGCTGCCGGGCGGCAAACAATCGCTGGCGATGTCGGTGTATCCGCTGGAAGGTGTGGGCGCGGACAAGTGGAACCGCTCCACCGAATACGTCAAAGGTGCGATTGAACATTTCTCGCAGTGGTACCCGTATCCGTGGCCGGCCGCGATCAATCTGGGCGGTTATGGCGCGGGTATGGAGTATCCGGGCATCGTTTTCGATGGTTTCGAAGACAGCGGCAAGGAGTTGTTCTGGATCACCGCGCACGAGATCGGCCACACCTGGTTCCCGATGATCGTCGGCTCCAACGAGCGGCGGCATGCGTTCATGGATGAAGGCTTCAATACCTTTATCGACGTCTATGCATCGGATGCCTTCAACAAGGGCGAATACGCGCCCAAGCGCGATTCGGAATATGCGCCCAAGGGTGGCAACCCGGTCGACGAAATCCTGCCGTTGCTGGCCGACACCAGCGCGCCAACGCTGATGGACAACGCCGATTCCACCAGCGAGACCTACCGCCATTCGTTGACCTACTTCAAAGGTGCGTTGGGGTTGGTGCTGTTGCGCGAGCAGATCCTGGGGCCGGAACGGTTCGATCCGGCTTTTCGCAAGTACATCGCCACCTGGGCCTACAAGCATCCCACGCCGTCGGATTTCTTCCGGCTGATGGAAAGCGAGAGCGGCGAAGATCTGGCCTGGTGGTGGCGCGGTTGGTATCTCAACAACTGGCAGCTGGATATGGGCATCAGCGAGGCGCATTACGTGGATCACGATCCTGCCAAGGGCGTACAACTCACACTGCGCAGCAGCCAGAAACTGGTGATGCCGGCCACCGTGCGCGTGGAGCTGGCCGACGGCAGCCACCTCGACCGTCGCGTGCCGGTGGAAACCTGGCTGCAGAACACCGCGCCCACGCTGACGCTGCCGACCACACAGAAAGTGCTGCATGTGAGACTGGATCCGGATCACGTGTTGCCCGATGCACAGCGGGGCGACAACCAGCTGGACGTGATCGGCTAGCGGCGCCGACGCAATCGTCCGCGCTGCAACGGCGCGGATGAGCGAAGTGCAGCACACGACAGAGGCATGCCGAATAACGGCGCAATCGATTTCAGCGATTGCGCCGTTTTTTGTATCTGCTTGCATGGCCATCGACGCTGCGCATTGCTGTAGCGGATGTGCTCGCATGGTTGCGCGATGGTGTCGCCTTGCAGCGTCAACAAGGCTGTTTTTCCGCGCTTGCGTAGTGCGATCGCAATAACACTTTGCGCAACTTCTGACAGCGGCGTTGTGGCGATCATCGCCCCGGCCTGAAGCGCGAATATCAAAGCGCAATCACTGCAGCCGCTGCTGATAACGCTTACAGCCACGGCAGGTCTGCGTATGCCGTACGGGCTCAAGCGCGCGTGTTGTTGAGTGTCTGGATGTGTCACCACGTGTTTGTTGCAACGCAGGGTGACAAGCACCGACACGCATGACTAGTCTGCGCCGCGTGGTAGCGCTATCACGCTTGATGGAGCGGTAGCAGCCGATTGAACGCCGTGGCGCACAGGGGCTGCGGCGGCAATAGATCCAAGGGTAGGGAAGGCAGTCGCACGTGCTGTACAGATCGTCGCAGGCAGCGTCCGTCATGGACGTGGCACGCGCACGGTTGGCATCAGGGGGATCCGCCGTTGGTTCGATGCGGGGGATCAGATGACGTTCTGCAACGGAAGGTATGTCGCGTGCCGTACAAGGCGCGTGGCCAGACAATCGCCGCGTCGCATTCCGCGACTACGGCCGTGGGTGTTGGACTCCAGACCCGAGGATAGATCGATGCGTCGTACGTTGAGCAATTTCAAGTCCAAGGCCATGTTTACCTTCGTCGGTGGCCTGTTGGTCATCAATCCGGCCTTTGCGCAGGACGTTCCCGCGCCGCCAGTGCCGCCGCCGCAATCCAGCGCGCAAACCGCCACCACGCTCGATGCGGTCAACGTGACCGGCATTCGCAGCAGCCTGGATCAATCGATGGGCATCAAGCGCGATGCCGCCGGCGTGGTGGATGCGATCAGTGCCGAAGACATCGGCAAATTTCCCGATACCAATCTGGCCGAGTCGTTGCAACGCATCACCGGTATCTCGATCGAACGCCGCGATGGCGAAGGCGCGCAGGTCACCGCGCGCGGCTTCGGCCCGCAGTTCAATACGGTCACGCTCAACGGCCGGCTGATTCCCGGTGCCGACGCATTCGGCGCGCCGGGGCAGACGCCGATCGGCGGCGTGGATGTGGGCACGCGCGCCTTCAACTTCGCCCAGCTCGCCTCCGAAGCCATCACCGGGATCGAGGTCTACAAGACCAGCCGCGCCACCGCGCCCAGCGGCGGTATCGGCGCCACCATCAATATCCAGACCGACAAGCCGTTCAATCACTCCGGTGTGGTGGCCAATGCCGGCGCCAAGATGGTGTCCGACCGTTCGCAGCCGTTCGGCGATTCGTTGACACCGGAAGTGTCGGGTATTTTCAGCTATACCAATCCCGACAAGACCTTCGGGATCGGCTTGAGCGGTAGTTATCAAAAGCGCCATGGCGGCTCGGTGCAGGCCACCGAAAACACCTGGAACATCCAGCGCTGGACCGGGACCGACCCGGCGCTGCGCCCGGATGCGGTGGTGACCAACGCACCGGCGATCGGCCAGCTGTACGGCATGCCCAACGACCTGCGTTATGCGTTCGCCGACTTCCAGCGCGAGCGCACGAACGGCCAGGCAGTGGTGCAGTTCGCACCCAGCGACAGCCTGACCTTGACCCTGGATTACACCTATTCGTCCAACGAGATCCGCGAAGAGCGCGGCGAGCAGGGCATCTGGTTGCAACGCGCCAACAGCTTCACCGATCTGACCTTCGATACCGGCCAGGCGGTGGCAACGCCGATCTATCTGCGCGATGTGCCCAACGGTGCCAAGGACTTCGGCATGGAGCAGCAGCGCAACGAGCAGAAGTACACGCTGGGTTCGCTGGGGTTCAATGCCGATTGGCAGGTGAGCGACCGCTTCCAGTTGTCGTTCGATGCGCATAACTCGAAAACCAAGAGCATGCCCAACGACCCGGTCACCGGCGGCAGTGCCACCTACTTCAGCTTCGCCGGCACCAACAACTGCGTCAACGGCCCGTCCTGCGGCGGTCAATGGGGGCAGGAGCTGTCGTTCAACAATTCCTTGCCGATCGGCGCACGCACCTGGTATCCCACCGCTGCCGATTCCCTGGCTGGCACCAACGGTGTGGTCAACCCCGATTTCACCCCCGCCGAGCTCGGCTCGCAGGTGCTGCGTATCTACTATCAATCGCAGGTGACCGAGATCAAGGAAGGGCGCATGGATGGCACCTTCGACTTCGACGACGGCCGCTTTCAGTTCGGCGTGAGCAGCGCCAACACCACCATGAACCGGCTCACCAGCGACACCAACTCCACGCTTGGCGACTGGAGTGTGGCCAATGCCGGCAACGAGCCCGGCATGCAGGCGTTGCTGCGGCCGGTGAGCATCACCGGCATGTTCAAGGATTTCAACGCCAACGGTGCGGCGCCCAATGCCTGGCGGGGCGATGCCGATCAGCTGGCCCTGTGGGGTGGCAGCCAGTACGGCGCCACCACCCGCTACAACCCGAACTACAGCGCCGACAACCAGGTGGAGGAGAAGACCCGCGCCGCCTACGTGCAGCTGGAACTGAAGGGCGATATCTCCGGCATGACCACCAACACACGGCTGGGCTTGCGTTACGAGCGCACCGATGTGGAATCCACCTCGCAGGTGGCCACGCCCACTGCATTGCTCTGGCAGGCCAACAACGACTTCCAGTTGTTGCGCTCCACCGAGCTGCAGCCCTTCAGCGAAAAGACCAGCTACAACTACATCCTGCCCAATCTCGACTTCAGCATCGACATCACCGATCAGCTGAAAGGACGCGCCTCGTTTGGCCAGACCATCGCGCGTGCGCCCTACAACAATCTGATCGCCGGGCCAACGCCGAATACACCGAGCGGTTCGATCCTGATCAACCCCTCCACCCGTGCCTCCGGCAGCTCGCAGAGCCCGACGCTGGATCCGCTGGAATCGGACAACCTGGATCTGGCGCTGGAATGGTATTTCGCCGACGCCAGCTATGTGTCGGCCACATTCTGGAACAAGCGCGTCAGCAACTTCATCGGCAACACGGTGTCGCGCGAATCCCTGTACGGATTGACTGATCCCACCTCGGGGCCGGATGCGCAATCGGCCCTGGCCTTCCTGCAGAGCGGTGCCTGCGCTGCACAGGTTGGCGCCTCCGGCAACGACGTTGCGGCCGCCTGCTCGGCCAACGACACCTCGCTGTTCGCGGCGATGGCGTTGTTGCGCAACGCCGCGGCCACCGGTGGATTGGCCGCCTATAACGGCAGCTCCGCGCAGAGCCTGGCCCTGGAGAATGCGTACGACATTGTCGGCAATGCCTCCGATCCGTTGTATCAATTCGATGTGTCGCGGCCAGTCAACCAGAACAAGGCCAACATCCATGGCTGGGAGCTGGGCGGGCAGTACTTCTTCGGCAGCAGCGGTTTTGGTATCTACGCCAACTACACCATCGTCGAAGGCGATGTGGGCTTCGACAACACCGTGATCGATCGCGACCAGTTCGCCTTGCTCGGTTTGAGCGACACTGCCAACGCCATGCTGATGTACGAAAAGTACGGTTGGAGCGCGCGTCTAGCCTGGAACTGGCGTGACGAGTATCTGATCGCGGCAAACCAGGATGGCGCCAACCGCAATCCTTACTACGTCGAGGCCTACCAGCAATGGGACCTGAGCCTGAGTTACAGCTTCAGCAAGCAGCTGTCGGTGGGCTTTGAGGCGATCAACCTGACCGGCGAAGACGTGCGTTGGCATGGGCGTTCGGACAAGCAGATGATCCGCCTGATCGACCAGCAACCGCGTTACACGCTGGGTGTGCGTTATGCGTTTTGAGAGCCACTGACAAGCGGCTGCGCACACCTTCAGGTGGGCGCGGGCCGGTGTGCGGCGGGTGGCAGATACCCACCTAGATGCTGCTCAGGGCGCGCCTTTCGTGCGCTCTGATAGCCGCCGCGCATTGGCGTCGGTTGGCTGCTCCGCGCAGGTGGGTTGAGTCGTGATGTCTGCGCAGCCACTGATCCGGCTGGCGGCCGCGACCGCACTGCCAGGCTGGATGCCCAGACGCATCCGCTGCGATCGCCGATACGCAAACTGCCGCCAGCACGATGATGTCCGTGTCATCGCCGCGACGCTGGTTGTGCAGACCTGCTACCAATGCTGCTGTGCTGCTGTGCCGCTTGCCGGTCTGCTGCTTTTTGGCAATGCTCGACACCAGCAGGCACGATATGTCGCCGCATGACCGACTCATGTCCCCGTAATGCGGTGATCCATTGCGGATGGCCGCTGGAGTTCTAGATGACGCGATACGCAGTGCTCAACAACGTGGCGCATCACGACATCCGCGTCATCCTGCGCTTTGGCGCCGAGTTCGGCGACGCGCTCGGTCTGGTGCCGGCCTTCGTCACCGAATTCGCCGAGCTGCAACGCGAATATCCGCTGTTTTTTCGCAAGGATCCTGCCACCGGCGCCTACCAAGCGGTGGCGCTGCTGGGCTTTGCACAGGACGAGAATCTGTTTCTGCAGGACGGGCGCTGGACTGCCAGTTACCTGCCGGGCATCGTCGCCAAGGGGCCGTTCCTGATCGGTTTCCAGGAGCAACGCATCGACGGTGCCCTGGTGCAGGAGCCGGTGATCCATATCGACCTGGAGCACCCGCGCGTCAGCCGCGACGAGGGCGAAGCAGTGTTTCTGCCGCAGGGCGGTCATAGCCCGTATCTGGAGCACATCATCAGCGTGCTGCGTGGCATTCGCGACGGCGTGGACGCGGGCCAGGCGATGGCGGCCGCCTTCGATGCGCTGGGTCTGATCCAGCCGGTGCAGCTGGACGTGACGCTGGATGCCAACCACGCCACCCATCTGCAAGGTCTGTTCGCCATCGACCGCGAGCGGCTCGCCGCGCTCGATGCGCAAGCGCTGCATCAACTGCATCAGGCCGGTTATCTGGAAGGCGCATTCTTGATGCTGGCATCGCTACATAACGTGCGTCGGCTGATGGCAGAGAAGCAACGTCGCCTGCAACACATGCAGGCCGCGCCCGCTGCTGAAGCGTATGCCTGAGCGCATGGCTGTGAGCGCCTCCATCATGTCGTCAACTGCCGCAATCGCGCCCATCGCAGAGCGTACAGACTGCCGACCTGACACATTGCCACTTACTGCACTTTGCGCCGCCGCCGAACCAGTGGTAGTGCGTGGCATCGCACGCGACTGGTCACTGGTGCAAGCCGGGCTGCGCAGCCCCCACGAGGCGATGGCGGTGCTGCGCGCGCACGACAGCGGACATGTCTTGCAGTATTCCCATGGCGGCCCGGAAATCGCCAGCCGGCCGTTTTACACCGACGACTGCAGTGCGCTGAATTTCGACGTGCAACGTGGCACGCTGAGCACCTTGCTGGAGGCCATCGCCGCGCATCGCGATGACCCACAGCCGCCCACGTATTATCTGGCGTCGTTGCCGGTCGACAACCACTTGCCTGGCCTGCGCGCCAGCAACGATCTGGATTTCGCCGCCAGCGGCATCGCCGTGCAGCCCAGCATCTGGATCGGCAATCGCGTCATCGCTTCGTGTCATTACGATGCGCCCAACAACCTGGCGTGCTGCGCGGTGGGGCAGCGCCGCTTTACGCTGTTTCCGCCGGAGCAGGTGGCCAATCTGTATCCCGGCCCGCTGGATCCCACGCCGGGCGGGCAGGTGGTGAGCATGGTGGATATCGCCAACCCGGATCTGCAGCGTTATCCGCGATTTGCCGCTGCGCTGGCGCATGCGCGCACCACCGTGCTGGAACCGGGCGATGCGTTGTTCATTCCCAGCATGTGGTGGCACCACGTGCAATCGCTGCAGCCGTTCAACGTGCTGGTCAACTACTGGTGGAGCAACGCACCCGCGCAGTTGCCGGCGCCGATGCCTGCGCTGTATCACGCGCTATGGGCGATTCGCGACCGGCCCGCGTCCGAAAAAGACGCCTGGCGCGCATTGTTCGATTACTACGTATTCGGTCCTGCCGAGCTTGCTGGCGAACACCTGCCCGAACAGGCGCGACACGCGTTGGGCCCGATCGACCCGATCCTCGCGCGACAGCTACGCGCGATGCTGATCGGCAAGCTCAATCGCTGATGGTCCATACCGCCTCAAATCCATCCCACAGGAGTGCGCAGTGACCCAGGCCCCGATTCGCAAGGTCGTTATCGTCGGTGGCGGCACTGCCGGCTGGATCGCTGCCTGCGCGCTATCGCACCAGTTCCGCGAGCTGCTCGAGATCACCCTGGTCGAGTCCGAGCAGATCGGCACCGTGGGCGTGGGCGAGTCCACGGTGCCGCCGATCCGTACCTTTCATCGCTTCCTGCAGATCGACGAGCAGGAGTTTCTGCGCGCAGTGGCCGGCACCTTCAAATTGTCGATCTCCTTCGAGCATTGGCGTCGCCAGGGCGAGCGCTATATCCATCCGTTCGGCATCACCGGGCAAAGTACGCTGGTGTGCGCCTTTCACCATCTATGGCTGGAAAGTCAGCGGCGTGGCATGCCTGGCACGTTCGGCGATTACTGTCTGGAAACCGTGGCCTCGCGTGTGGATCGCTTCGCACTGTTGCGCGAGCCTGCGGTCAATTACGCCTACCATCTCGACGCGGCGTTGTATGCCAAGTTTCTGCGCGCACGCAGCGAAGCGTTTGGCGTCAAGCGCATCGAAGGCAAGATCCAGCAAGTGACCCTGCAACCGGACAGCGGGGACGTCGCCACGCTGGTGCTGGAAGACGGGCAGGTCCTCGATGGCGATCTGTTTATCGATTGCAGCGGTTTTCGCGGCTTGCTGATCGAGCAGGCGTTGCACACCGGTTACGAAGACTGGAGCCACTGGTTGCCGTGCGACCGCGCGGTGGCGGTGCAGACAGAAGCCGTCGGTCCGCCGGTGCCATACACCCGCGCCATCGCGCACGAGGCCGGCTGGCGCTGGCATATCCCGCTGCAGCATCGTGTCGGCAACGGCCTGGTGTTTTCAAGCCGCCATCTCTCCGATGACGAAGCCCACGCCAAGCTGCTGCGCGACGCCGCCGCGCCTGCGCTCAAGGATCCCTGGCTGGTGCCGTTCCGCACCGGCCGCCGGCGCAAGGCCTGGAACAAGAATGTGGTGTCGCTGGGCCTGGCCAGCGGCTTTATCGAACCGCTGGAATCCACCAGCATCCATCTCACCATCGCCGCCGTGGTGCGCCTGATCACCTTGTTCCCCGCAGACGGCATCGCACCCTCGCAGGTGCAACTGTTCAACGACATCAGCCGCGCCGAAATGGAACACGTGCGCGACTTCATCATCCTGCATTACCACGCCACCCAGCGCGACGAACCGCTATGGCGCCAATGCCGTGAGATGGAACTGCCCGAATCGCTTGCCTTGCGCCTACGCGCCTGGCGCGAACGCGCGCATGCCTGGCAAGGCGCCGATGAATTGTTTCGCGTCGACTCCTGGACCCACGTGTTGATGGGGCAGGGCATCATCCCTGCGCAGCATCACCCGCTGGCGCGCGCAATGTCCGATCGCGATCTGCATCGCCTGCTGGACGGCATCGCGCAGCCGATCCAGCGCGCTGTGGAACAGATGCCATCGCAGCAGGCGTTTATCGATGCGTACTGCAAAGCTGGCGCAAGCGCGTGGGGGCTGCGCAGCCCGGTGGTGGCGTAGTGCCCATCTGGCCAGCTACAACCGCATCAAATCCTTGCCGACCACGATCGGCCCCGCATAGTGCTTGCGCGCGCCCTCGCTCCACATCGCATCGGTGATTGTCGGGTCGCCGCCGGGGACGAAGTGATTGAGCACGAGCATCTTTGCGCCGGCCGCTGATGCGATCTTGCCCACTTCCTCGCTGGTGGAATGGCTCTTGAGCAGATGGTCGAGCAAGGTCGGCGCGTTATCGTTGGTCTTGAGCATCTTTTCCAGCGCCGGCAGATACATCACCTCATGCACCAGGATGTTGGTGTCTTTTGCGAACTCGGCCAACGCGGGCAGATAGCGCGTATCGCCGGAGAACACCACCGTGCGGTCGCGCGCCGCGAAGCGGTACGCAAATGCAGGCTTGAGCGTGTAGTGATCCACCAGTGTGGCGGTGACGGTCACCTGTTCGTTCTGCAGCACCGTGCCGGGTTGGTCGAACTCGTGCACCTGGATCAGCTGCTTGAACGGTGGGCGGCCTTCCTCACGAATGCGCGCATCGATGTCGATGGCATTCATCTCGACAAACGCATCCACCATCCTCGCGATACCGGGCGGGCCATACAGATGCACCGGCGTCTGCAGTCCGCTTGCCCATGCCAGCCAAACCACATTGAGCAGGTCGGCGTTGTGATCGGAGTGGTGATGGGTCAGGAAAATGTCGCGCAACGCAGGCAGGCGGATGCCGGCTTTGGCCAGTTGCTGCGCAACCCCGTTGCCACAATCGATCAGGTAGGGCTGCCCGTCGATGACCAGCGCATTGGCAGCTGCCGCGCGCAGAGGGGAGGGCGTCGGGCCGCCCTTGGTGCCGAGCAGGACCAGCACGCTGCCGCTGGCCGGGAACGGCGCTGGCGAGAGCGGATCCGATGACAAATCTGCATCCTTCTGCCCGCCGCGGATTGCAGCACCCAGCTGGCTTGCCATGCTCAGCGTGCCCGCAGCCAGCGCGATGCGCAGCACCTGGCGACGGGAACGGCGTGTAGAAGGTGCGGGCATTGCGGCTCCTGTCGACGCATCGAGTAAGTGTGTTGGCGCCGTATCAGACTAGGGCCTGTTAACACATCCGAAGCCCATCAACGACTAGGACGAAGCTGAGGAATCCAAGGAACATGACATCTAGCTTCTCGAAGCGCGAGAAAATCCGGCGGTAGCCTTTCAAGCGACGGAACAGTCTCTCTACTTCGTTGCGCCGCTTGTACATCTCCCGGTTGTATTCCCAAGGCTCGACCCGATTGGATTTCGGTGGAACCACCGGAACGAAGCCAAGATCGAGCGCCAACTGGCGGGTTTCGTTGCCTTCATAAGCACGGTCCATCAACAAATGAATCGGCCGCTCCACTGGCCCGAGGTGTTCAAGCAACGCGCGGCCTGCAGGTGCGTCATGCACGTTGCCAGGCGTCAATCCAAAGGTGATGGCTGTTCGAGCATCTGCGGCAACCATATGAATCTTGGTGTTCCATCCACCGCGGGACTTGCCGACGGCCTGCGGGCCGTTTTTTTTAATGCACCCGTGCCATCGGGATGGACCTTGACGCTGGTGGAGTCCAGCGAGACTGCTTCGATTTTGATGCGCACGATCTGGGACTTCTGCAATTGGGCGAACATCCGGTCCAGCACACCCGCCTTGGCCCAACGGTTCATGCGTGTGTAGACCGTATGCCAGTTGCCAAAGCGCTTGGGTAGGCCGCGCCATTTGCAGCCATGCTCGGCAACGTAAAGGATGGCGTTGACCACTTGCAGGTTGGTCATGCTGACATTGCCGCGCTGCGCCGGCAGGCAGTGTTCGATCAGAGAAAATTGTGCTGGCGTGATCTCCATGCTCAATAGTTTAATCGCTCGGGCCATTAGTGTTAACAGGCCCTAGCGCGAGCCCGTCAGGCGTGCGACGACGCAAGACAAGTCAGAGTGTTTGCGCAATGAACTCGCTCAGTGCAGGCGAACGATAGAAGCCCATGCATTGCGCAAAGATCCTGTTGAACGGGCCTCGCCGCGCTTCGTCCTTCATCGGCACTTCGGCGCGATAGAAGTCCGCCGTCTGCTCGGCGACATAGCGATGCAGGCGGTCGGTGGCGCCGGCCTTGGCATTGTCCAGCGCATAGGTCGTCAGCAGATACGAGCGATCGCGGAGCTGATCGGAAGCATATTTGCCGCTACGCGCATAGTTGTTGTCCAGGCACAGCTGCAGCGCGTATGCCTTGACCTCTTCACGATTGGCGGGCTTGCCGGCTGCGCTGGCGGTGACCTGCAGCGACAAGGTCGCCAGTGCAAGTGCGGCGATGAGAGAACGATTGCGTTGAACGGGCATGCCGATCCAGGTGAAGGACGAGCTGCCAAGTCTGCATCATCAAGCCGATGCAGATGAAGTGCTGCACGCACGCCAAGCGCAGTTGCACGTGGCAGGCGAGACACCGCCTGCCACGTGCAGCAACCGCTTACGGGCCGAAGTAGGTGGAGATGCTGGAATACACGTCCGAGAAGCGCGAGTAGTAGTCGGGATCGGTCTGCGCGCTGCAGAACGAGTAGCCGCCATACAGGCCGCCGCGCAGCTGGTACGCACCACCGCTGGCGACGGTGAACAGGCCCGAGCCGGACGAGCCGCCTTCGGTCACGCCATCGTTCCAGACCACGCGGTACAGCGGGCTCTTGCCGTCGATGGAGGTGCTCAGCCCATTCACGCTGCCCAGCGAATACTTCTTGACGTCGCCGGCTGGGTGATGGATGCCGACAATCGCGGTACCGGTCGCACCGATCGCCGCGCTGTTCCAGGCCGCGTAGAACGCGCCGCTCGGCGGTGCGGTCTTCAGTTCCAGCAACGCGGTGTCACGGGTGGTATTGGCGTGCCGCAGGAACGCACCGCCGGTCAATGTGGTCGCCTGCGAGCTGGCGGTGTTGCCGTTGCAGCTGGCCGCATCGTAGAACCAGTAAGTCTGCAGCGAGTTGGCAACGGTCTGCGTGCTGATGCAGTGCGCCGCAGTCCAGAACAGATTGCGCTTGGGCGAGTTGGTGTTATTGAGCAGGGTGCCGGTGCAGTAGAACGAGCCTTCGCTGGTGGTGAACACCATCCGCGCCACCGCTTTTGCCGCACTGGTGAAGCCGGCGGTGGGGTTGGCACGGCAGACGATATCGTTCTGGCAGGAATCGCTCTCGCCAATGGCAATGGTCATCATGTCGCGCGCGCTGGCGGTGGGGCTGATATCCAGATGCGACAGCTGCGGAATGCTCAGGCTGAAGTTCTCCGGATACTGGCCGGCCGGCAGCGAAAGTTCAACCAACAGGTTTTCGCCACTGACGGTCGGCGACCAGCCGATGTCGCTACCGCTGGTAACGAAGCTTGCACCGGATTGCTCGAACACGCGGCCGTCGTCGCCGGCAAAGCGCAGCGTCACCTTGGACGGATCGCCAGGCGTTGCGCCGGCACCGCGCAGGGTCAACGATGCACGCAGGGACGCCGCCTGTGCAGAGCTGACCTTCAGGGTTGCAACACGCGATCCATCATTGGCCATCTGCCAATCGAGGGTACGCAGATTCACCAAAGGCTTGGCAACCGCGCGCGAAAAACCGATCTGCAAAGGCTGCCCATGTTTGACCTGTGCAATGCGGCGCTCACGCACGCGGCCGATCTCGGTGCTGGTGGGCGCAGTGAGTTGCACCACGCGCGTGGGCAGGATCCCGCCACGCAGACTTGCCGATTGCAATGTTGCCGCGCCAAGTTTGGCCGCTTGCGGCGCAGTGCTCACCGGCGCTGCGTCCATCTCGGTCGGCGGCGCTGCCAGTGCGGAGCCGGAAAGGGCAGAAAACAGCGCCAGGTACAACGCATTCTTGCGATTCATGGGTAGTCCTTACTCGTCAGGGAACGACAGGCTGCGGCGGGGGCCGCAGCGTGCGGGCGCCATCAGTGGCGCCGAACGAGACTAGAGAATGTTTACATCTGAATATGTGCTGAAAATCTCGTTCAGAGGTCGACAATCGAGAAAAATATGATCGCTTTCGGGAGCGTCGCTCCGTTTCATCACGCACGCACCGTGTGACGCGACGCGCCTGAAAGGTGTCATCGACCTGGTGTGGTAAACGAGGCATGCACAAGCATCCAGCGCGGCGCGGCAGCGCAAGGCAAATAGCGTGCAGACCCATGCGCGCTGCACGACCCGATGCTCAAGGTCGATTGCCGACGAGCAACTGCACAGCAACGCATTGCTGCACAGCGACGCCGGCAGCAGCGCTTATTCCAACGCGTCGCTGGCGCGAAACTCGGTGGAACGACCGCTGACTTTCAGGAATGCCAACACCAACAGACCCACCGCCATCCACGCGGTGCCGCCGAGCTGCGCGTGCCGGTCGGCATTGATCAACACGTAGCCAAGGATCACGATGCCGATCAACGGCGTCGCACCATGCAATAGCAGGCTGCGGCCGTGCCCACGGAAGTGCCATAACACCGCAACGTGCAGCAAGATGAAGGCGGTGAGCGCGCCGACGTTGCACAACGAGGACAGCAACGCGATCTGGCCCACGAACACTTCGCCCAGCAGCATGCTCAAACCCGCCACCAGCAGGATGGCGCGCTGCGGCACGCCGGTACGCGGATGGATGTAGCGCAAGAACCCCGGCAGCTGACGGTCGCGTGCCATGGCGAACAACAGGCGCGAGGTGGCCGCCTGCGCAACCAGCGAATTGGCGATCGCGGCGCTGATCGCCACTGTGAGCGCGATGACGATCTGCAGCCACGGCCCGGCAATAAGCCGGCCGATCTCGAAGAACGCATCGTTGGAGGCCTGCGCACTGGGGTAGCGCTGCAGGTTCGGCTGCAGCAATGCGGCCAGCCAGGTCTGCAGCACGAACAGGCCGGCCACCATCAGCAGCGCCATCAAGGTGGCGCGCCCGACCACACGGTTACCGCCACGGGTTTCTTCCGACAGCGTGGAGATCGCGTCGAAGCCCAGAAACGACACCACCGCCACCGACAACGCACTGAAGATCAGTTGCGGCGAAAACGCCTGCGGGTTGTAGAACGGACGCAGGTTCCAGTGCGCACCGTTGACGCCGCGCTGGATCGCCAGGCTCGCCAGCACCACAAACACCGCCAGCACCAGCAACTGCGCATACAGAAAGAAACGATTGGCCCGCGCAGTGGTTTCGATACCGCGCAGATTGACCACGGTATTGAGCACCACGAAAAACGCGATCCACGCCGGCTGCGGTACCGCCGGCAACACGTTGTGCATCGCATTGGCGCCAACCACGTACAGCAGCGTCGGTACCAACAGATAGTCGAGCAGAATCGCCCAGCCGGCGAGAAACCCCATGCCGCTGCTCAATCCGCGCCCCACGTACGCATACACCGAACCGGCCACCGGAAACGCCTGCGACATCTGCTGGTAGCTCAAGGCGGTGAACAGCATCGCCACGAAGCCGACCAGGTAGGTCAGCGGCACCATCCCGGCGCTGATATCGAATACGCCGCCGAAGATGGAGAACGGCGCGGTCGGCACCATGAACACCAGCCCGTAGATCAGCAGATCCTTGAGCGTGAGCTGTCGCTTGAGCTCCTGGGTGTAGCCAAAGCGTTCCAGCGTGGCCGCGTCGTCGCGGCGTGGTGTGTCGGTCATGCAGGTATCCGCTGAAAGGAAGGCCGGGTCGCACGACAGGCGCGGTGGGGCGCTTGTCCATGAATGCTGCGTTGCAGCTAGCTGACCGGCATTGTGACGATAATGTGGCCGGCAAGCCCATCCATTGGTAAAAGTGCTAGGTTTTCCATGCTGGATGTCGTCCAGCGGCACCTGCTGTCATCGAAGGACCCACCATGTTCGACACGCTGGCCAGCCTGGGCCGAGATTTGCAGGCGCTGCATACGCTCAATGCCTGCCTGGATCGAGTGTTTCGCGACGTCTGTGCGTTTGGTTTCAAGTCGCTGGTCTACGACTACGCGCCGGTTCCGCTGAGTATGGAGGGCGCGCTGATCACGCCATCGGTGTTCATGCAGCGCAACGCGCCGGGCGACATGCGGCATGTCTGGTGCGAGCATGGTTACTACCAACATGACCCTGTTCAGCAGCGTGCGACGCGGCGCATGACGCCATTCGTGTGGTCGTACCGTACCGACGGCAATCAGGAAGGTGTGGAATATGTTGGCGGCCAGCATCGGCAGGTGACGCGTTATCTGTGCGATAGCGGCATGGGAACCGGTGTCACCGTGCCCCTGCATTTGCCTGGCGGTGCATTCGCGACCTTCAGTGGCGCGGTCGATGCGGTTGCGGCCGAGGCACCACGGCTGGCAGAGGCGCAGCTGTCGCCATTCTTGTTACTGGCACACGCGTTTCAGGCCCGCGCGCAGGAACTGCTGGATCCGCAGGAACGCCGCTGTCACCACATCGCATTGACCCGCCGCGAGCGCGAGTGCCTGCAGTACTCGGCCAAGGGGCTGACCGCCAAAAGCATCGCGGCCGCGCTCAATCGCTCCACCGCCACGGTGAATCTGCATCTGAATTCGGCCGCACGCAAACTGGGTGCGCGCAATCGCGTCGAGGCAGTGGTGCGCGGGATGCATTATCGATTGCTGGAGCCGTAAACCAAGCCTGCGGCTATCGATCGCAGCGTGCGATCGGCGTGCTGGATGCGTCGCCCGGCTCATACACCATGGCGCGCGCAACCGCGCGTCTGAAACTGCTGCGAACCTGAGAGTTTTACCAGTTAGCGCGCGCAGGCCGGGGCGCTAGGCTGAGCGCTCACCATTGCCGTAGGCAGGCGCAGGTCATGCAGTCCACTGAGGGTTACGTCGAATTCCGTGGGTACCGTACCTGGTACCGCATCACCGGCGACCTGCGCAGTGACGCCTGCCCGCTGATCGTCCTGCACGGCGGCCCCGGCTGCACCCACGACTATGTGGACAGCTTCAAGGACCTGGCTGCCAATGGCCGCGCGGTCATCCATTACGACCAGCTCGGCAACGGCAAGTCCACCCATCTTCCCAATGCCGACTCCGGCTTCTGGACGGTGGGGCTGTTTCTGGATGAGCTGCAGACCCTGATCACCCAGCTTGGGCTGTCGCAGTACGCGTTGCTGGGGCAATCCTGGGGCGGGATGCTGGCGGCCGAACATGCGGTGCGCCGGCCGGCCGGTCTGCGTGCGTTGGTGATCGCCAACTCGCCGGCGTCGATGGGCTTGTGGCGCGCTGCCGCATTGCGCTTGCGTGCGCGGCTGCCCGAAGACATCCAGGCGGCACTGGACGAGCACGAGGCCGCCGGCACGCTGGATCACCCGGCCTACCGCGCTGCAAGCCAGGCGTTCTATGCGCAGCATGTGTGTCGCCTGCTGCCGTGGCCTGCAGAAGTGGCGCGCACCTTCGCCGCCATCGATGCCGACCCCACCGTCTACCACGCCATGAACGGCCCGACCGAATTCCATGTGGTGGGCAGCCTGCGCAACTGGAGCATCATCGAACGCCTGCACCGCATCACCGCGCCGGCGCTGGTGCTATCGGGCAAATACGATGAGGCCACGCCGGAAACCGTCGAGCCTTACGCACGCCTGATCCCGGACGCCCAGTGGCATGTGTTCGCCAATTCCAGCCACATGCCGCACGTGGAAGAGCGCGCAGCCTGCATGCGGCTGGTTGGCAACTTCCTCGACGATCACACCCCATGGCCCGGCGAGCAGCTGGTGCACGCGTCGGTGTTGGCCAACCGCGCTGTGTGAGTTGATGGCGAGTGTGCGTGTGCGGGCCTGCATGCGAGCTTGAGCGTGCTCGGCATGGCACTCCCTAGCGTTTCGCGTGTCGACTGCGCGTTAGCTGCGTTGCTTTCGCTTCGTATGCCTTATCACGCACCATCACCAGCAAGGCGGCGCGTCATAGCGCCCAATCTGCACGCATGACCGTGCGGTAGCGCTTTGCTGCTGCGCGTAGATGTCGCCAACAACTTCTCGCCGACAACTTTGCCAACAACTTCGACAGCGCGGTCGTGTGCTGCTTCCCACGCACAGCACCTTGTTATCCGCGTGCATGCTTGAAAAACGCATTTGCCATTACCACGCGTAGTCGAACACGCGTGTGAGCAACCACAGCATCGGCATGCGTTTGCATACATAGAAAAAACATCGCGCACATCACCGCAGTGTCCTGTCCTGCGTGTCTCTCGTTGTCTCTTTTGCATGTCCTGCGAGGAGAACACCGTGCTGCGTCAAAGTTTCAGAGATGGATAATTGTTTTATGTTTTAAACCGCGCGAAGAATGCGGCCCCCACGCACCGCTTTGCCACCGTCGATGCAATCGCGCCGACGCCACGCATCGCTTTTCGATTTCATTTGGGAGAGGCTGCATGATCATCAAGACACTTAACGGCGCGCTCGCGCTTGCACTGTCCGCTTGCGCCGCAAGTGCCATCGCCGGCCCGGTCGGGTACGGTGCCGCTACCACCGGCGGCGGCAACAAGACCCCGGTCAACGTCGCCACCTTCGAAGCGATGCAGGCCGCCATTGACAGCTATTCCGGCAGTGGCGGGCTGGTGCTCAATTACACCGGCAAGTTCGACTTCAGCACCATCAAGGACGTCTGCGCGCAGTGGAAGTTGCCGGCCAAGACCGTGCAGATCAAGAACAAGAGCGATGTCACCATCAAGGGCGCGAATGGCTCGGCGGCCAACTTCGGTGTGTGGGTGGTGGGCAACGCCAACAACATCATCATCCAGAACATGACCATCGGCTTGCTGCAAGGCGGCGAAGATGCGGATTCGATTTCGTTGGAAGGTAATTCCAGCGGCTCACCGTCCAAGATCTGGGTCGATCACAACACCGTGTTCGCCTCGTTGACCAAGTGCTCCGGTGCCGGCGATGCGTCCTTCGATGGCGGCATCGACATGAAGAAGGGCGTGCACCACGTCACCGTGTCCTACAACCACGTCTACAACTATCAAAAGGTCGCGCTCAACGGTTACAGCGATAGCGACACCAAGAACTCGGCCGCGCGCACCACCTATCATCACAACCGCTTCGAGAACGTCGAATCGCGCGTGCCGCTGCAGCGGCGCGGGCTGAGCCATATCTACAACAACTACTTCAACAACGTCACCACCTCCGGCATCAACGTGCGCATGGGCGGCGTGGCGAAGATCGAATCCAACTACTTCGAGAACATCAAGAACCCGGTGACCTCGCGCGACAGCAGCGAGATCGGCTACTGGGACCTGATCAACAACTACGTCGGCAGCGGCATCACCTGGGGCACGCCGGATGGCAGCAAGCCCTACGCCAACGCCACCAACTGGATCACCACCAAGGTGTTCCCGGAACCGCTGGGCTACACCTACAGCGTCACCCCGGCCGCGCAGGTCAAGGCCAAGGTGATCGCCACTGCAGGTGCCGGCAAGAACCTGGCGGAATGATCGGCCACAAGACGTTGCAGTGACACCGATCCCCGGCTTGCCCGGGGATCTTTGTGTGCGGCATGCAGCGTGCGGCGGATTTGCCCACCAGCTGCGTGCAGTGAAGCGGGTCTGGAGCGTGTCACGCACTTGGAGGCCAGTGCGAACGACCTGCTGATACGATGAGGCAAGGCGCGATTGCATGGCTTGTCCACTCTTTCGCCAGGCCCGCGTCAAGAGGCGCGGCAAGCGCCGCGACGCGGTATCGTGTCGCGATTCCATCTCTTCAAGCCCGTCCATGCCGCTTCCGACCGATCCCGTTGCTGAGAACGCTCCGTCCGCCGCGCCCGCGTTGCGCCATGCGCTGAAACCGCGGCAATTGATGATGATGGGCCTGGGCACGGCAATCGGTGCCGGGCTGTTTCTGGGCTCGGGCGTGGGCATCCACGCGGCGGGGCCGGCGGTGCTGGTGTCGTATCTGATCGCCGGGGCCCTGGTGATCATCGTGATGAATGCGCTGGGAGAAATGGCCGCGTCCAAGCCGACCAGCGGTGCGTTCTCGGTATATGCGGCCGATGCGATGGGGCCGACCGCCGGTGCGACGGTGGGCTGGTTGTGGTGGCTGCAGATCGTGGTGGTGATCGCCGCCGAAGCGGTCGGCGCGGCAGGCTTGCTCGCCTCGGTGTGGCCGGCGTTGCCGGTGCCGCTGCTGGCGGTGGTGTTCATGGCCACCTTCACGGCGATCAATCTGCTGGGCGTGCGCAACTTCGGCGAGTTCGAATTCTGGTTCGCCATCCTCAAGGTTGTTGCGATCGTGGTGTTCCTGCTGATCGGCGTGGCCTTGCTGGCGGGCTGGTTGCCGGGTGTGGTGTCGCCGGGGCTGTCCAACTTTACCCAGCACGGCGGATTCGCCCCGAAGGGTCTGGTGGGCGTCGGCTCGGCGTTGCTGGTGGTGGTGTTCGCCTTCGGTGGCACCGAGATCGTGGCGGTGGCCGCCGCGGAAACCGCCGATCCGGGCCGCAGCCTGGCACGCACCATTCGCACCGTGGCCTGGCGCATCCTGGTGTTCTACATCGGCTCGATCAGCGTGATCGTGGCGGTGGTGCCGTGGACCAGTGCAGCGCTCAGCTCGCCGTTTGCCGCGGTGCTGGAAGTGGCGCGCATCCCCGGCGCGGCCACCGCCATCACCCTGGTCGCCGTGGTGGCCTTGTTGTCGGCGCTCAACGCCAATCTGTATGGCGCCTCGCGGATGATCTTTTCGCTGGCACAACGCGGCGAAGCCCCGCGCCTGCTCGGCAGGACCAGTGGCGAGCAGGTGCCGCTGGTGGCGGTGATCGCCAGCGTGTTGTTCGGCTTCGCGGCGGCGGCGCTGGAATTGCTGTATCCCAACAAGGTGTTGCCGATGCTGCTCAACATCGTCGGCGCCACCTGCCTGCTGGTGTGGACGATCTCGTTGCTGTCGCAGCTGATCCTGCGCGCACGCGCCGACCGCGCCGGCATCACGTTGCCGTTCCGTATGCGTGGGTATCCGTTTCTGACCCTGCTGGCGCTGGCGATCCTGGCGGTGATCTTCGTGCTGCTGGCCTCGTCGGCAGACACCCGTGCGCAGTTCCTGTCGATGGTCGGTTTGACTGCGGTCATTGCGGTGGTCAGCGAAGTGGCGCGACGCGTCCGTGGCCGGACGTGACCATCCGGGTCCACGTGCGGAGCGCATGATCGTGCCGCAGCGGAAACAGGCGGCAGTGCGCTCGTGCACACCGTCGAAACGAGAAACACGCTAGCAATCTTGCGGTTTGCTTGCTGTCAGACAGGCGATCTTCTGGATCTGCTGATCCAGTTCAGTTACTGTCCTTTGGTCGCTGCTGTCCGTTGCATTACGTTGATTAGAGAATATCTAATTACTAATCAATAACGATAAAAATGCATCGTTTTAAAGTGGCTAACAAAACGTAACCGCTAGTAGTTTTGATGGCCGCTTTTATTCTTTGATTGTTTCAGGAGTCATTGCCGGGGTTCGTGCATGAATGCCGTTTCGTCCGAGAATTCTGCTGCCTTGCCTGCCGCCCACACGCTGGATGCAGTGCATGCGCTGGCCTATCCAGTCGACACGCATCTGGACTCCCTGTATCTGTCGCGCGTGGCCGGCTACGATTTCTGGAAAGGCGACTGGAAAGCGCATCGGCGCTCGCTGATCATCTGGCTGATGTTCAAAACCTCGCCGAGAGGTCGCAATCAACCGCTGATGCACCACGTGAGTGGTCCGGACTTTCTCGCGGGCGGTTATGGCGGCGCCTGTTTCAGCGCCCACGCGTTATGGGAAAACCTCATCGGCGCGCCTTTTCTCGACCCTTGGAAGCACTGGGTGGATCACCAGCGCTATGTCGAGGCAGTGGTGGCGGCAAGTAACGGTCGGATGCGGCTGGCACGCAGCGCCGCTGAGCTACGCGCGATTCGGGCCGAGGGTCTTTGCTGCGCCATCTTGTCGCTGGAAGGCGCGCATATGCTTGGTCCACGCGGCATCCGCACCCAGGCGCTGCGATTGGAGCGCCTGGGCCTTGCTGCCAAGGCCGGCGCTGCCTATGTGACGCTCAATCATTTCAGCCATACCGACATCTCCCAGTCCGGCTATGCGCCGCTCAATCCGTGGCGCGGGATCGAGGGCGCGGGGCTGTCGGCGTTCGGCAGGGACGTCGTGGAGCGCTGTATCGAGGTGGGACTGCTGGTGGATCTTTCGCATACGTCGAGCCAGGGAATACTCGATGCGTGCGCCATCTGCGCGCGCCGCAACGTGCCGGCCTTCGCCTCGCATGGCGCATCGCGCAGCATCACCCGTGGTGCGCAGACGCGGCCGTCGCGCCATCTCGACCGCGGGCTCGACGACGCGGCCATCCGCGCCATCGTGCAGACCGGCGGCTGCATCAGCGTCATTCTGGCGCCTTACTTTTTGCAGCATTCCTATCTGGCGGACGGCAAGCCGAACATGGATGCCGATCTGGCGTTTGTCATCGGCTATTACGAAGCCTTCGCCCAACAGATCGCCGACATGGGGATTGTCGAAGATCCGTGGAAACACTTGAGTTTCGGCAGCGATTTCGATGGCGGCATTTCCAGCTTGCCGACCGGGATGCGCAGCGGTGCGGATCTGCCCAGGCTCACGCAGGCGATGATGGATGCCGGCTGGCCCACCCAACGCATCGTCGATGTGTATAGCGGCAATTTCCTGCGGGTCTGGGAGCGGGCGCGGCCGTAGCGTTTTCCAGTACACCTGCATTCGGATGGGAAAGTAAGAGGGTAGGCCTGCGGTGTTGCGTGCCTTACGGCGACGGCCGTCGGGACGCGGCGGCGCTGCCGGCGTCGTTGGCAGGCACCTGCGCGCGGTTGCTGTCGACGGTCGGCTCGATTGCGCTCGGTGCACTGGTCAACGAGCTAGCGGCTTGCTGCAACAGCCTTGCTGCGATCCCATTCGCGCCCAGGAAATCCGTGCTGCATCGCACGCCGGGCGTAGCATGCGTTGCAGCGCAAGCGCGGCAATTTGCCGCAGATGCGACGCCGTGTCGCATCGGGAACGAGCACGACCGTCCTTATGATGATCCCGTAGCGCAGACGTCGCGATCGAACACCGCACTGTCTTGTGGCGATTGACCTGCCGTCTGCGCGCGGATGCTTCTCACTTTCCAGGAGGGCTCTCCATGGATGCCTTGCTGTTATCGCGGATCCAGTTCGGGTTCGTCATCGCATTCCACGTGTTGTTTCCGGCATTCACCATCGGGCTGTCCAGCCTGCTGGCCTTTCTGGAATGGCGCTGGCTGCGCACGCGTCTGCCGGTGTGGCGCGAGCTGTATTTCTTCTGGCAGAAGATCTTCGCGGTGTCGTTCGGCATGGGCGTGGTCAGCGGCATCGTGATGGCCTTCCAGTTCGGCGCCAACTGGCCGGAGCTGAGCCGGATCGCCGGCAGCGTGATCGGCCCGTTGCTCAGCTACGAAGTGCTCACCGCGTTCTTTCTGGAAGCCAGTTTCCTGGGCGTGATGATGTTCGGCTGGGGGCGCATTTCCGAGCGTCTGCATTTCTTCGCCACTTGCATGGTGGCGCTGGGCACGTTGTTTTCCACGTTCTGGATCCTGTCGTCCAACAGCTGGCTGCAGACCCCGGCCGGCTATGAAGTGGTCGACGGCATCGTGCATCCGCAGGACTGGCTGCAGATCATTTTCAACCCTTCGTTCCCGTACCGGCTGACGCACATGGCGCTGGGCTCGTTCATCACCACCTGCTTTGTGGTGGGTGCGGTGGGTGCGTGGTACCTGCATCGCGGCGTGCATCGTGAGTCCGGCCTGCGCATGCTCAAGCTGGCGGTGGCCTTCGCGGCGATCACCGTGCCGCTGCAGATCTTCGTCGGCGACATGCATGGCTTGAACACGCTCAAGCACCAGCCGATGAAGATCGCGGCGATCGAAGCGCATTGGCATGACGAAGCGCAGGGCAAGGGGTTCCCGCTGGTGCTGTTTGCGCTGCCCAATGCGCAGGCAGAGCATAACGATTACGAGGTGGCGATTCCGCGCCTGGGCAGTGTGCTCCTGACCCATAGCCTGGAAGGCAGCATCGCGCCATTGACTTCGGTACCGGCGGCCGATCGCCCGCCGGTGACGCCGGTGTTCTTCGCCTTCCGCATCATGGTGGGGATCGGCTCGTTGATGTTGCTGGTGGCCTGGGTGTCGGCGTTCGCGTGGTGGCGCGGCAGGTTGCTGCAGTGGCGCTGGCTGCTGGCGACCTGGCGCTGGATGTTGCCGAGCGGCTTCATTGCCCTGGTGTCGGGCTGGTTCGTCACCGAGATGGGTCGGCAGCCTTACGTGGTCTATGGGCTGTTGCGTACCGCCGACGCGGTGGGCCCGCAGTCGGCGCTGATGACCGCGATCTCGCTGACGGTGTACGTCGCCGGTTATGCGTTCGTGTTCGGCTGGGGCATCTGGTACCTGGTCAAGATCGGCAAGATCGGGCCGACCCCGCACGACGCGCCGCAGCTGGACCACGGCGAGCACACGCCTGCACGGCCGCTGTCGGCGGCCGATGAACCGATCGACGGAGCCGCATGATGGACATGACGAGTGTTTTGCCGGTGGCGTGGTTCGCGGTGATCGGCTTCGGGGTGCTGATGTACGTGGTGCTGGATGGCTTCGTGCTCGGCATCGGCATCCTGGCGCCGTTTCGCAAGGACGAGGCGCAACTGGATCTGATGATGAATACCGCCGCGCCGATCTGGGACGGCAACGAAACCTGGCTGGTGTTGGGCGGGGCAGGGCTGCTGGCCGCGTTTCCCAAGGCGTATGCGGTGATTCTGTCGGCGCTGTATCTGCCGGTATTGTTGATGGTGATGGCGCTGGTATTCCGCGGGGTGGCGTTCGAGTTCCGCTTCAAGGCGCAGCGCTCGCGGCGACTGTGGAGCAATGCCTTCGCCGCCGGCTCGATCCTGACCACCTTTGCGCAAGGGGTGATCCTGGGCGCGCTGGTGCAGGGCTTGCCGATCGAGAACGACCGCTATGTCGGCGGTATCTGGGGCTGGTTCAGTCCGTTCGCAATGCTCACCGGTGCGGCGCTGGTATTCGGCTACGCTTTGCTCGGCAGCACCTGGCTGATCCTCAAGACCGAAGGCCATGTGCAACAGCTCGCGCGTCAGTTGAGCCGGCCGCTGACCATCAGCGTGTTGATCTTCATTGCCTTGGTCAGCGCATGGCTGCCGTCGCTGCAATCGCATGTGATGGAGCGCTGGTTCAGCGGCTCGCATTATCTGTGGCTGATGCCGGTGCCGGTGCTGGTCGCCCTCGTGGGGTTCGCGCTCTGGCGTTCGACCGAGGTGGGGCGGCCGGATACGCCGCCCTTCCTGCTGGCGATGGGCTTGTTCGTGCTCGGTTTTGCGGGCCTGGTGCTGGGCATGTGGCCGTATCTGGTGCCGCCGGTCTACACGATCTGGCAGGCCGCTGCGCCGCCGTCTTCGCAGTTGTTCGCGCTGGTCGGCTTGGTGGTGTTGCTGCCGCTGATCCTGGGCTACACGGTGTGGTCGTATCGCGTGTTCCGCGGCAAGGTCACGGCGGACACCGGGTATCACCATTGATGGGAGATGCGGCGGCGTTGCGCCGCGTCATGCTTCAACGCAGGCGCTGCTTGAACATCCATTCCCACATCGCCGGATCCGCGTACGTCGCGTCCCAGGCGTTGTGGTTACCTTCGGGATATTCGCTGTAACGCACATTGGCGCCGATGCCTTTGGCGGCGCGATACAGCGCGCGGTCGTCGTGCGGCGGTACCGAATCGTCCCTGGCGCCATGAAACATCCAAATCGGCACGTGCTTGAGCTGGGTGACCGCGGCGGTGTACGGGTCGGCTTCCTTTGCCACCAGGCTGACGTACAGCGTGCGGCGCTCATCGCGCGGTGCCTTGAGCGCGCCGCAGATCGGCACGATCGCCGCGAAACGCTGCGGCTGCATCAGCCCGATTTCCCAGGCGCCGTAGCCGCCCATCGAGATGCCGGTGAGATAGGTGCGCTGCGGGTCCGCAGCGAACTCGGCGCTGGTCGCATCCAATGCAGCGATTGCCATGCGTGCGTTGACGCCCAGCCACTCTTCGTCGTCGGGCACCTGCGGCAGCACCACCAATGCGGGAAACTCGGCTGTGTGTTCGCTCAGGTAAGGGCCAACGCCCACTTCGGCCTGATCCCGCCCGTTGTCGCCGCGCTCGCCCGAGCCATGCAGAAACAGCACGATGGGCAGCGGTTGCGGCATCTTCGAGGCCGGCACGAACACCTGATAGCGGTACAGCCGTCCTTCGATCTCCAGCGTACGGGTGACGAAGTGGCCGCGGCGCGCATCGTGGTGGCGCTCACCCATGCTGGAGCAGCCGGCAAGCACCAGCGCGAAGACCACAAGAACAAGGCAGCGACGAATCACGCAGCACTCCTGACCGAACCGATGACATGCCTGCAGTATCGCCGCACGCAGGTGCGCTGGCATGTCGCGGTGCGGCGATTTTGTGTTGCAGTGTCATCCCAACGTGCACAGCACGCGCTACGGCAGCAGAATCAGCGTGGCCAGGCCGAGGAAACTCAAGAAGCCCATCACATCGGTCAGCGTGGTCAGAATCACGCCGCCGGCCAGCGCCGGGTCGAAGCCCAAACGTTTCAACGTCACCGGTACCAGCACCCCGCCGAACGCTGCGGTGAGCATGTTCAAGGTCAGCGCAGTGCCGATCACCAGCGACAGCATCGGTTGTTGGAACCAGGCCAGCACGATCAGCCCCAGGCTCACGCCCAGCACCACACCGTTGATCAGCGCCACGGTCAGCTCTTTCTTGAGCAGCGTCATCACGTTGGATGAGCCGATCTGGCCCAACGCCAGGCCGCGCACCATCAAGGCCAACACCTGCGTGCCGGCGTTGCCGCCCATGCCGGCCACGATCGGCATCAGCGCCGCCAGCGCCACCAGTTTTTCGATGGTGCCTTCGAACTTGCTGACCACGCTGGAGGCCAGAAACGCAGTGCACAGGTTGATGCCCAGCCAGATCAGGCGGCGGCGGAATGCGCGCCGCGCCGGGCTGAACATGTCCTCGTCTTCGTCCAGGCCGGCCGCGCTCATGGCCTGGTGCTCGGCCTGCTCGCGGATGATGTCGACCACGTCATCGATGGTGATACGGCCGAGCAGGATGTTGTTGTCGTCCACCACCGGAGCGGAGATCCAGTCGTGATCCGAGAAGCGCCGTGCGACCTCGTCAGAGCCATCGCCCACATCGATCGCCGGTTGTTCGTCGTCGATCAGGCGATTGACCGGTGTGTTGTCCTCATGCGTGACCAACGCGGCCAGCGACACGCGGCCCAGGTATTGATGGCGCCGGCTCACCACGTACAGATGATCGGTGTGGTCGGGCAGCTCGCCGCGCAGGCGCAAGTAACGCAGCACCACATCCACATTGACGTCGGCGCGCACCGTCACCACGTCCGGGTTCATCAATCGCCCGGCGGTGTACTCCGGGTACGACAGCACCTGTTCGAGCCGCTCGCGGTTCTCGCGGTCCATCGACTTGAGCACTTCGTCGATGACGGTGTCGGGCAGGTCTTCGACCAGATTGGCCAGATCGTCGATGTCGAGGTCTTCGACCGCGGCCACGATCTCGTCGGTGTCCATGTCGGCCAGCAGGCTTTCGCGCACTTCGTCGCCGACATGCAGCAGCACTTCGCCGTCGTCTTCCGGGTCGACCAGTCCCCACACTACTTCGCGCTTGCCGGGCGGCAGCGACTCGAGCAGGTTGCCGATCTCCGCCGGCGCCAGCGTGTTGACCAGCCGGCGCACCGGCCCGAGGCGCCCGCTATCCAGTGCATCGGACAGCAATCGGAGCTGGCGCGCGGTCTTGTCGTGGCGGACGGCTTCGGCCATGCGCAGCTCCCTTGAAAAGTAGACACGTCCCTAGTGCAGGACGCGGTGCTGAGTCAGCACGGCATTATCGCTTGCGCATGGTGACGAAACATACAGTGCCGCGCGCAACGCGCTTGAACATCGCCTGCGTGATGCAGCCGCCAAGCCGGAGCGGCTGAAAAAACCTGGCGAGCGGTCGTCAGTTGGAGAAGGGACGGCGCGCTCGGAGATTGCGTCTATCCGCGATACATGAGGATGCCGAGCATCGGCTGCACCCGTCTGGCGGTGAGCGCAGCAGGTTTGCTAGTGCTCTCAGCGCAGCAAACCCTGCGCAACGGCCGCCAACCACTTCTCGATGCCCTTGCGGTCGCGTGCGCGCAGCAGTTTTTCGCCCTGCACGCGCAACTCGCCCAGGTGGGTGTCGCGCACTGCACGGCGCACTTCCAGCAACGTGGCCGGATGCAGGCTGAACTCGGTGAGCCCCAACGCCAATAACATCGGCACGAAGCGCGGGTCGCCGGCAATCTCGCCGCACACCGCCACCGGTTTGCCGTACGCGCGCCCGGTGGCGATCACCTGCGCGATCAGGCGCAGCACCGCCGGATGCAATGGCGAATACAACTCGCCCAAGGCTTCGTTGTTGCGATCCACCGCCAGCAGGTATTGCACCAGATCGTTGGTGCCGATCGACAAAAAATCGATATCGTCGATAAAGCAGTCCAGCGCCAGGGCCGCAGCCGGCACCTCGATCATCGCGCCCAGCGGAATGTGCTCGGCGATCTCGTGGCCTTGTTCGCGCAGTTGCATGGCCAGCTTCTTGATCTGTCGCCGCAGCAGCTGGATTTCCTCGCGGCCACTGACCATTGGCACCAGAATGCGCACCGGCCCGTAGCCGGAGGCCCGCAGGATCGCGCGCAACTGCGCCTGCGCCACCGCAGGGCGGGCCAGCGACAGCCGCACGCCGCGCAAGCCCAGCGCCGGGTTGTCTTCGTCGCTCAGGGTCAACCCGGTGCGGTCGGCCTTGTCGGCGCCCAGATCCAGCGTGCGGATAGTGACCGGGCGGCCGCTCATGCCCAGCACGGTGTCGCGATAGGTGTGGAACTGTTCGTCTTCATCCGGCAGCTCGTTGCGCTGCAGGAACAGGAATTCGGTGCGATACAGCCCAAGGCCGCTGGCGCCGAGCGCATGCGCTTTTGCCACGTCTTCCAGCGATTCGGCATTGGCCAGCAGCGTGATATCGACGTTGTCGCGCGTGCGCGTGGGTTTGGAGCGTAGCCGGCCCAGCTCGCGCTGCTCTTTTGCCAGCGCGCGCAGACGCTCGCGGTAGTCGCGCAGATGTTCGGGTTTGGGATCGACGATCACCTGGCCCGAACCGGCATCGACGATCAATACATCGCCATCGTCGATCCGTTGCAACGCATCGCTCACGCCCACCACCAACGGCAGATGCAGGCTGCGCGCCAGGATCGCGCTGTGCGACAGCGTGTTGCCGGCGGTGGTGACGATGCCGACCACGCCCTGCGATTGCAGCTGCGCCAGTTCGGACGGCGCCACGTTGTCGCAGACCAGGATTTCGCCGGCCACGCCCTTGAGGTCGGGCGCGCGCTTGTGCAAGAACGCGTGGATGCGGCCGATCACATGATCCAGATCGTCCATGCGGCTTTTGAGGTAGGCATCCTCCATGCCGTCGAACACCGCCGCCAGCCGGTCGCGCTGCACGCGCAAGGCGTAGTCGGCGCTGTAGCGATGGGTGCGGATCAACTCGTCCAGACCTTGCAGCAGCTCCGGGTCGTCGAGCAGCAATGCATGCAGCTCGAGGAATTCGCCGACCTCGCGCGCCAGCGCGCCATGCAGGCGGTCGCGCAGTTGCTGCATTTCGGTGCGCGCCGCTTCGATGGCCACATGCAGGCGCTGCAGCTGCGTTTCCACCTGGTTGGCGGGCACGCGCTGCTCGGCGATTTCCAGCATGTGGCTCTGGCGCACGCGTGCGCGCCCGAGTGCGTTGCCGCGCGAGGCACCGTGTCCGCGCAAGCGCAGACTCATGCGCGACCTTGGCGCGGCCGTGGTGTGTCAGTCGGCACAGCCGCGAGGTGGCGCATGCTCAGCTGTCCTCGTCGAAGCGACGCTCGAACAGGTCCACCAGCGCCTGCAAGGCCTCGGCTTCGTCCTCGCCATCCAGCCGCACCACCACGCTGGTGCCTTGGCCGGCGGCCAGCAACATCACGCCCATGATGCTCTTGGCATTCACCTCGCGGCCCTTGGCCGCCAGGGTGGCGTTGCTGCGATAGGACGACAGCGTCTGCACCAGCTTGGCGGTTGCCCGCGCATGCAGTCCGAGTCGGTTGGAAACTATGAGTTCGCGTTCAAGCATCGTCGATGATCGCTCCGTTGCGGGTGCCTGCCGCCGCAGTGGCGGGCAGCTCCTGCAAACCTTGTTCGGGGTAGTTCATCACCCGCAGCAGCATCGGCAGGCTCAGCGCGGACACCCGGCGAACCGGCGTGCCCAGCTTGGCCAACCGGTTGGCGAGATTGCTGGGGCTGGCGCCATACAGGTCGGTCATGACCAACACGCCGTCGCCGCTGTCGACCCGACGCATCGCCGATGACGCCTGGGGCAGCAAGGCGTCCAGGTCTGCATCCAGCGGTACATCGAATGCTTCGGTCTTCAGCGGCAAATGCCGCAACAGCCCCGTCGCCACGTTCAATAACGCCGCGCCGATGCCGGGATGAGTAATGAGGAGAATGCCACAGGCCATGCCGAAACGTTAACAGGTCGGCATGACTGCGCGATAGCGTTTGCCGGCACCGATGTGTTGCGAGATGAATAGCCGTTTAGGCGAGCGCTGCAATGCGTTGCCTGCAACGAGCGCTGCAGTCCGCATCTGTTGGGCACCTGCACCAGCATGCGCTGCGAAGTTGTAGCGACGACTTACTTTTTGCAGACTTGCAGAATTGCGGGGCACCGCTTTGACGATTCCCGAATCCCCATTCTCGATTCCCGGGATTTCAATCCTGCTCGCGATGAAACGTCGCCACTTCCGGCCATCCCTGTTCGCGTGCATGCCGCGCCATGCGCTCGGCCAGATACACCGAGCGGTGCTTGCCGCCGGTGCAGCCGAAGGCGATGGTCACGTAACTGCGGGTATCGTTGCGCAGCCGCGGCAGCCAGGTATCGAGCAGGTCCACGATCTGCGCGCTGTAGCGCACCACATCGGGCTCCTTGTCCAGATACTCGCGCACGCCGGCATCGCGTCCGGTGAGCGGGCGCAGCTCCGGGTCCCAATGTGGATTGGGCAACACGCGCGCATCGAATACGAAGTCGGCCTCGGCCGGTACGCCGCGTTTGTAGGCGAACGATTCGAACAGCAGCGACAGCCGGTCGCTGGTGCCGAGGGCGAACTCGGTGACCACGCGGCGACGCAGCTGGTGCACATTGAGCGCGCTGGTGTCGATGATGGCATCGGCTTGCGCGCGCAGCGGTTCGGTCAACTGACGCTCGCGGGTGATCGCTTCCGGCAATGCCAGGCCGAGGTGGCTGAGCGGATGGCGGCGGCGGGTGTCGGCGTAGCGCTTGATCAGCGCCTCGTCGCTGGCTTCGAAAAACAGCAGCCGTGCTTCGATGCCGTATTCCTGCGCGGCCTGGCGCCATTGCGCCAGCTGGGTCAGATCGCTGCGGCTGCGCACATCGATGCCTACCGCCAGTCGCTGATCGCCGAGCGGGTTGCCACGCAGGCGGCTGCGCACGAAATCCGGCAGCAGTTCCACCGGCAGATTGTCCGAGCAGTAGTAGTCCAGATCTTCGAAGGTCTTCAACGCGACCGATTTGCCCGAGCCGGACAGCCCGCTCACGATCATCAACGTGGAGGGCGCGGTACTCATGGCGTGCGTCGCTCCAACAGGTTGCTATGGCGGGCGATGAACATCGCCGCCGGGTCGATGCCCTTGGTGCGCAGGATATGCAGCCGCGTCGCTGCCTCGGTCAGCACCGCCAGGTTGCGGCCGGGCATCACCGGCAGGGTGATCAGCGGTACGTCCAGATCCAACACATGGCGGCTGCCGGAATCGCCGGTCAGACGCTCGTAACCGGACGGGGTGGGCTCGGTCATCGGGCGGGTCAGGTGCACGATCAGGCGCAGGTACTTGTTCTTCTTCACCGCGGTGTCGCCGAACATGTCGCGCACGTTCAACACGCCCAGGCCGCGCACTTCCAGCAGATCCTGCAGCAATTCGGGGCAGGTGCCATCGAGCACGTCGGGGGCGATCTGGGTGAACTCCGGCGCGTCATCGGCCACCAGGCGGTGGCCGCGGCTGAGCAGTTCCAGTGCCAGCTCGCTCTTGCCCGACCCCGCCTCGCCGGTGATCAGCACGCCGATCGAATAGATCTCCATGAACACGCCGTGCAACGTAACCCGTGGCGCCAGCGTGCGCGCCAGGTGGTAGGACAGATGATTGAGCAGTTCGTGGCCGCGCTTGGGCGAGATCCACAATGGCGTACCGGATTCGTCCGCGGCCGCGCGCAGGTCTTCCGGGCACGACTGATTCTTGCTGAGCGCCAGCGCCAGCGGCTGCACCTGGATGATCTTCTCGATCGTCTCCCAGCGCTGGCGTGCATCCAGCGAGTCCAGCCAAGCCAGCTCTTCGGTGCCCAGAATCTGCACCTTGTTGGGGTAGATCACATTGAGATAGCCGGCCAGCGACGGGCGCCGCGCATTGTTGCTGCCAGCCTCGATCTCGCGGTGTTCGCCTTTCTGGCCGGCCACCCAGCGCAGCGCCAGCTTGTCGCGCTGCTGGTCGAACAGTTCGCGTGCGGTGATGCTGGTATTCATGCGGCGCTGGCCTGTGGTGGCGGTGCGTCGATGAGCAACGCCATCAAGGCGTCCGCATTGGGTGCGGCGCGCAATTGCAGACGAAATTCCGCATCCGAGAAGCGCTCGGCCAGTTCCGACAGCAGCATCAGATGTTGATGGGTGTAATGCGCAGGCACTGCCATCGCGAAGATCAGATCCACCGGTTCATCGCCGCCGAAGGCCACCGGCGTGTTCAGTCGCAGCAGCGCGCCGCGTGGCTCGGTGAGGTTGGGGCAGCGCCCATGCGGAATGGCGATGCCGTGGCCGATGGCGGTGCTGCCCAGCGCCTCGCGTTCGCACAGGTTGGCGTAGAGCTCGTCGGCGCCGGCCTGACGACAGGACAGCAGATCGGCAGCGGTATGCAGGACAGTGTCGCGATCGGCGGCCGGCGACACCACGGTGCGCACGGCCGCCATCAGATCGGTTAAAGGCATGAGGGCATCAAGCGAGAAGCGTCATGCGAGATTGTCGCGCACCTCGCGTGCGTGGTGGTTACATTTCTTTTCTTTGTGCTTGAGCACCAGGCGGTCGAGCTTGTCGACCAGCAGGTCGATCGCCGCATACATGGTGGAGCCGCTGGCATCTGCGTGCAGGGTGCGACCGGGAAGGTTGACGGTGGCGACCACATGGTGGTCTGGCTTGCGAACGGCCAGCTGCGTTCGAACTTCACAGTGCTGGTCGAAATGGCGCTGCAGTCGCTGCAGCTTGCTTGCCACGTACTCCCGCAGGGCGGGGGTCACTTCAAGCTGGTGGCCATACGTCTCGATACGCATCGGATACCTCCATTGGTTGGTGGGCCAATGAACCTTTCCGGTGGTCCGACAAACCCGGCACAGGCCGGCGTTGCGGTGGTTGCAACGTCAGGCGATGCGCACGCGTTCGTGGGAGGCGGAAATGTTCATGGCTTCACGATACTTCGCAACGGTGCGCCGAGCTACAGGTACGCCGGAAGTTTTCAGCAGATCTGCCAACTTGGCATCGGATAACGGCTTGCGCGGGTTTTCCGCATCGATCAGGCGCCGGATCATCGCCTGAATGGCGGTGCTGGAGGCCTCGCCGCCGCTGTCGGTATCGATGCCGGAGGCGAAGAACGAGCGCAGCGCGATGGTGACGCGCGGGGTGCGCACGTATTTGCGCGCGATCGCGCGGGAAATGGTCGATTCGTGCAGGCCGAGCTCGCCGGCGATCTCGCGCAGGGTCAACGGACGCAAGGCCTGCGCGCCGAATTCCAGAAACCCGGACTGGTGCTTCAGCAGGCAGCGCACCACCCGCAGCAGGGTTTCGCCGCGCGCTTCCAGGCTCTTGAGCAGCCAGCGCGCCTCCTGCAACTGCCCACGCAGATAGCCGGCATCGGACTCGCCACAACTGCGGATCAGGTTCTCGTAGCCGCGGTGGATGGTGACCTTGGGCTGCGCGCGGCCGGCCAGCGAGGCCCGCCACACGCCGCGCTGGCGCCAGATCACGCAGTCCGGCACCACGTAGGTGTCCTGCGACAGGTCGCCGATCTGCTTGCCCGGGCGCGGGTCCAGTGAGCGCACCAGCTGAACTGCCTGGTCGACATCGGCGGTGGAACGCTTGAGTTCGTGGGCCAGCCCGGCCACACCGCTGCGCGGCAGACGCTCCAGCGGGCCGGCGACGATCTGCAACGCCAACTCGCGGCCCGGGGTGGCGGGGTCGAGCACGGCCAGTTGCAGCGCCAGGCATTCGCCCAGCGTGCGCGCGCCCACGCCGACCGGGTCGAAGCGCTGGATCTGGTGCAGCACGGTGAGCACTTCGGCCTCGTCCACCGCCGCGCCGAGCGCGAGCGTTTCGAGAATGGCCGACAGCGGTTCGCGCAGATAGCCGTCTTCGTCCAGCGCGTCGATCAGCATCGCGCCGATCTGGCGGTCGCGTGGCGACAGTGGCGACAGATGCAACTGCCACAGCAGGTGATCGGCCAGTGTTTCCGACTCGGCCACCCGCTCGGCGGCATCGCCGGACTCGTCGTCGTCGAAGCTGCCACCGCTGCCCGAGCCGGTCCACTGCAGTTCGTCCTGCGACCAGTCGTCGTCGCGCTCTGCAGGCGTCGGGTCTTCGCGTGGGGTGTCGTCGGTGGAGGAGGCCGACGATGATGCGATCGGTGATTCGCTGGCCGCATGCGCGGCCTCATCGGCCCACTCCAGCAGCGGATTGGTCTCCACCGCTTCGGCGATTTCCAGTTCCAGCTCGGTGGTGGACATCTGCAATAGCTTGATCGCCTGACGCAATTGCGGCGTCATGACCAACTGTTGTCCTAGCGATGTCTGAAGCCGGGCTTTCATGCAGGCACTGACTGAGAAAATCGATGGCGCGGCGACGCGCTCAAAGGCGGAAAGTTTCCCCCAGATACACGCGACGGACGTCGGGATTGGCTAGCAATGCATCTGGTGCCCCCTGCGCCAGCACGCCCCCCTCAGCGAGAATATACGCGCGATCGCAGATTCCCAAGGTTTCGCGCACGTTGTGATCGGTGATCAACACGCCGATGCCGCGTTCCTTGAGGTGGATGATGATGCGCTGGATCTCGCCGACCGAAATCGGATCCACACCGGCGAAGGGTTCGTCGAGCAGCATCATGCGCGGCTTGGCGGCCAACGCGCGCGCGATTTCGCAACGGCGTCGCTCGCCACCGGACAGGCTGGCGCCCAACTGGTCGGACACATGGGTGATCTGCAGTTCTTCCAGCAGCGAGGTCAGTTCCTTCTCGCGCCCCGCACTGTCCAGGTCTTCGCGCAGCTCCAGCACCAGGCGGATGTTGTCGGCCACGGTGAGCTTGCGGAAGATCGAGGGCTCCTGCGGCAGATAACCGACGCCCAGCTTGGCGCGCGCGTACATCGGCTCGGCGGTGAGGTCGCGGCCGTCCAGCTCGATACGCCCGGCATCGGCCTCGACCAGGCCGACGATCATGTAGAAGCAGGTGGTCTTGCCGGCGCCGTTGGGGCCGAGCAGGCCGACCACTTCGCCGGCCTCGAGCGTGAGGCCGAATTCCTTGACCACTTCGCGTTGCTTGTACTTCTTGCGCAGACCGGTGGCGACCAGCATTACTTCTTCCCCTGCGGCTTGGCGGCGGGTGCCGGAGCAGGCGTCGCCGCCGCAGGCGCCGCATTCTTCGGCTGGATGATGGTGCGCACGCGGCTGCCGTCGCCGCCGCTCTGCATGTTGCCGGTCTTGGTGTTGTAGACCATGCGCTGGCCGGCGTTGGTGCCCTTGGGCGAGTCGACCTTGTAATTGCCGGTCAGCACGATGACTTCGTTGGCGACCTGGTATTCGATGTTGTCGGCCTGGCCGTTCATCATCGCGCCGTCGTCCATCTGCTGCTTGAGCGTGGCCTGCTTGCCGACCAGCACCACACGGTCGGTCTGGCCGTTATTCTGGAAGATATCGGCGGTGTCGGCGTGGATTTCCAGCGTGCCCTGGGTGATCACCACATTGCCGCTGAAGCGGCACTTGCCGCTGTCGTCGAGCATGTTGCAATCGTTGGCGTTGGAATCGATCGCCATCGGCTGATTGCGGTCGCTGGTCTTGGCCATCGCAAGGGCGGGCAACAGCAGCGCGGCAAACGCCAGTTTAGCGGGCAGCATTCGGTTCATAGCGGGTCTTGACCTGAGAAAGGAGCTTGTACTGGCGTGATTTGAGGTCGGCCTCGAAGCCGACCCCGCTCTGCATGATACCCGGCCGGCTCATGCTCACCGGGGCGGCGGTCTTGGCGAGGTTCTGCTGCGGGAACACGTCCAGGCTCTGGGTGCGGAACGTGGTCGGCGGCGTCGCGCCGGTGGTGGGGCTGTCGCCGGAGACATCGCCACGCAGGCGTAGTTCGTCGCCCTTGGGACTGATCCAGCCGGTCTTGGAACGTAGCGTCCACGGTTGGTTGGCGTTGTCGGGCAGCAGAAACACCGGCGTGGTGATGTCCGAGGTCTGGTCGGCGCGGTTGCGGTGCATTTCCGGCGCACGCAGCGTCATCGATTCCTTGCCGGTTTGCTTGTCCAGCGCAATCAGTTCGAAATCGCGCAACACGTAATCGGCGCGCGAGTCGTCGACCGCCGCCGCGACCGGGCGCGCGCGCTGTTGCCATGCCGACCAGCCGGAGATCACGGCGGCGGCGAACAGCACCACGCCCAGGGTGGTGCGCCAGTTCCAGCTCATGCGGAGAACCTTTCGATGATGCGCTCGACCTGGCCTTGCGCGGCCAGCACCACATCGCAGACCTCGCGTGCGGCACCTTCGCCGCCACGGACCCGGGTGTGCCACTGCACGCGCTCGGCGATCCACGGATGGGCGTTGGCGGGTGCCACCGGCAGGCCGACCGCCAGCAACGCCGGCAGGTCGGGCAGGTCGTCGCCCATGAACAACACCTGGTCCAGCGACAGGCCATGCTCCTGGCACAGGGCCAGCACCGCCAGGCGCTTGTTCTTGACCCCGATCTGCACATGCAGGCCCAGATCCTGGCCGCGCTTTTCCGCCGACAGGCTGGCGCGCGCGGTGATCAGCGCAACATGGATACCGGCGTGGTCGAGCTGCTTGAGACCCTGGCCGTCCAGCACGTTGAAGGATTTGCTCTCGTTACCGGCGTGGTCGTAATACAGGCGGCCGTCGGTCAGGGTGCCGTCGACGTCGAAACAGGCCAGACGAACGCGCGCGGCGCGGTCGATCAGCTCGGCGGGCAGGTGCTGCAGTGGGGAATAGGGCATCGGTACGAATCGGTGAGAACGGGGGTTCCAACGTTTGAAACTGAACCTGTTAAACCACCTTGGCGCGCAACAGGTCGTGAATGTTCAATGCGCCGACCGCGCGCTGCTGCGCATCGACCACGATCAAACCGTTGATCTTGTAATCCTCCATCAGCCGCGCGGCCTCGGCGGCCAGCTGGTCGGCGCTGATGGTGCGGGGGTTGCGCGTCATCACCTGCGCAATGCCGGCGCTGCGCACGTCGATGTCGCTGTCCAGCGCGCGGCGCAGGTCGCCGTCGGTGAACAGACCGATCAGGCGCCCCTCGTTGTCCACCACCGCGGTCATGCCCAGCCGCTTGCGGCTCATTTCCATCAACGCCTCGCTCAGGCTGGCGTCCTCGCGCACGCGCGGCAGGTCATCGCCGCTGTGCATCACGTCGGTGATATGCAGCAGCAGGCGCCGGCCCAGGCTGCCGGCCGGATGCGAGCGCGCGAAGTCATCGGCGGTGAAGCCGCGCGCGTCCAGCAGCGCCACGGCCAAGGCATCGCCCATAGCCAGCGAAGCGGTGGTGCTGGAGGTGGGCGCCAGATGCAGCGGGCAGGCTTCGGCGGAGACGCTCACGTCCAGATGCACATCGGCAGCCTGGGCCAGCGAAGAGCTCGGGCGCCCGGTCATGGCGATGATCGGGTTGCCCTGGCGCTTGAGCACCGGCAGCAGCATGCGCACTTCGTCGGATTCGCCCGAATACGACAGCGCCAGCACGATGTCGGCCTCGGTGATCATGCCCAGGTCGCCATGGCCGGCTTCGCCGGGATGCACGAAAAACGCCGGGGTGCCGGTGGAGGCCAGGGTGGCGGCGATCTTGCGCGCGATATGTCCAGATTTACCCATGCCGGTGGCCACCACGCGCCCACGCGAGGCCAGTACCAGCCGGCAGGCCGCGGCGAAGTCGCTGCCGATCCGCGCGCCTACGCCGGCCAGCGCCTCGCGCTCGATCTCGAGCACGCGCTGGCCACTGGCGACCAGGCTGGCGTCGCTGACGGTGGCGGTGGGCAGGTGCGAGACGGCCATGCGGGACTCGGGTGAAGAGTAGAATGTGCGCTCATTTTATGAGGAAACGCCCTTTGGACGCCGAAACCATCCGTAAACTCATCGAATCCGGCTTGCCCGAAGCCCGCGTCGACGTGCACGGCGACGACGGCGTGCACTTCGAGGCGACCGTGATCAGCCCCGCATTCGCCGGCAAGGCGCCGTTGGCGCGCCACCGCATGGTCTACGCGACCCTGGGCGAGTTGATGGGCGGGGCGATCCACGCGCTGCAGCTCAAGACGCTGACCCCCGACGAAGGCTGATGCGTTTGTCGGGCCTTGGCTGGTCGGGCTGCTCATCCGCCTCGATCGCAAGCGCCCGGCAGGCTCCCGGCGACTCCTCTCATTCCCCCGACATTCTTTTCAGATTCCCTGAGATCCCATGGCAAAAATCGTAGTGACCGGCGGCCACGCGCTGCACGGTGAAGTCAATATTTCCGGCGCCAAGAACGCGGTGCTGCCGATCCTGTGCGCGACCCTGCTGGCCGATGCGCCGGTGGAGATCAGCAACGTGCCGCACCTGCACGATGTGATCACCACGGTGAAGCTGCTCAGCGAGCTGGGCGCCGAGGTCACCATCGACGAGGGCACGCTGGCCAAGGGCCGCTCGATCCTGGTCGACCCGCGTTCGGTCACCCATCAGATCGCGCCCTACGAGCTGGTCAAGACCATGCGCGCCTCGATCCTGGTGCTCGGTCCGCTGCTGGCGCGTTACGGCAACGCCGAAGTGTCGCTGCCTGGCGGCTGCGCGATCGGCTCGCGCCCGGTCGACCAGCACATCAAGGGCCTGCAGGCGCTGGGTGCGGACATCAACGTGGAAAACGGCTACATCAAGGCCACCAGCAATGGACGTCTGAAGGGTGCGCGTTACGTGTTCGACATGGTCAGCGTCACCGGCACCGAGAACGTGCTGATGGCTGCGGTGCTGGCCGAAGGCACCACGGTGCTGGAGAACGCAGCGATGGAGCCGGAAGTCACCGACCTGGCCGACTGCCTGATCGCGCTCGGTGCGCAGATCGAAGGCGCCGGCACGCCGCGCATCGTGGTGCAGGGCGTCGAGCGGCTGGGTGGCGGGCATCATGCGGTGCTGCCGGATCGTATCGAGACCGGCACCTTCCTGGTCGCTGCGGCAATGACCGGCGGCAGCGTCACCGTGCGTCGCGCGCGTCCGGACACCCTGGATGCGGTGCTGGACAAGCTCACCGAAGCCGGCGCCACCATCACCACCACCGCCGACAGCATCACGCTGGACATGCATGGCAAGCGCCCGCGCGCAGTGAGTCTGACCACTGCGCCGTACCCGGCATTTCCGACCGATATGCAGGCGCAATTCATGGCGCTCAACTGCGTGGCCGACGGTGTGGGCGTGATCAACGAAACCATCTTCGAAAACCGCTTCATGCACGTCAACGAACTGCTGCGGCTGGGTGCGGATATCCAGGTCGAAGGCCACACCGCGATCGTGCGCGGCGCCGAACGCCTCAGTGGCGCGCCGGTGATGGCAACCGATCTGCGCGCTTCGGCGTCGTTGATCCTGGCCGGGCTGGTCGCCGACGGCGACACCACCATCGATCGCATCTACCACCTGGACCGTGGTTACGAAAACATCGAGGAGAAGCTGGGGGCGCTGGGCGCGACCATCCAGCGCACCGCATGATCCTGCGCGGACGCTTCACCACCCGCCGCAAGGTGCTGCTCGGCGTGATCGTGCTGATCCTGGCGTGGCTGGCCTACGCCTGGTCGGTGGGCATGGCGATCACCCAAGGCGTCGAGTTCAAGGACATGGACTGGAACAACGACGGCACTGCCAGCCGCGACGAGATTGCGCAGTCGTTCTACGCGGTGGCGGTCAAGAAGACGGTCGAAGGCAAGCGCCATTGCGACCTGTTCTATTGGCGCAGCACCGATGCGCAGATCCGCGTGGATTGCCGCACGGTGTTCAGTACTGGCGATGACAAGGCTGCGGGCAAGCCCTGAGGCGTGACTAGGTCGGCGCGGATGGATCACTTTTGCAGCAAGTGATAGGTCCGTGCGGATAAGACCACTTGTGGAGTTGCTGATCTGGGACTTCGTTGCAGGGCCCTTGCCCGCCCACCATCGCGGGACACGCCGCAAGTACGTCCGTGTAGGCTCTTACGCGGCATCCATGCCGCGTAAGAGCCCGCGACGGTGAGCGGGCAAGGACCAGTAGAGAGTGTCGGTGTGCATGGTGCAGGCAAGGCACGAGATCCGCGTTCAGATAACGGCGCTTTTTGTCATCTTTCCAACGCAAGCCGATCGACGGCCAAGCTTGTAATAAAGCAACGGTTAACTCTGCTTGTAAGAAAGCAATCGATTAACTCTCTGGTGCGGTGTCCTCGCCGATTGCGGGACCGTGTGGCGGCATGGATGCCGCCACCGAGCCCCCAGGGACGGGTTCACGGCGTGTCCCGCGAGCGGTGAGGGCACCGCGCCCTCGACTCAGTAAGCGTTTGACTGCACTAAACAACTTCACGACCGGAACTGCGGTGGCAATCAAACCGTTGGTCGAAGGTTCGGCGCACTCAGCGCAGCGCCTTGATGGTCAGGTCCAGCGCGTCCTGGCCCTTTTCCTTCTGCAGCAAACGTGCCGGCACCGGTAGGTCCTTGACCACCCAGGCGATCAGTTCCTTGTCGCCGTCCACGCGCGACACCTTGGTCGCCTGTTCCTGCTTGCCGTTGACGGTGATGGTTTCCTTGCCGACAACCTTGTAGCTCATCGGCTTGATGCGGCCTTCGTCCACCATGCGGTAGTTGAGCGGCTTGCCGGCGGCCAGGTCGCGGGTGATCGCCAGGTTGATCAGCAATGCATCCATGTCGCCGGGCTGCAACTTCACCGGGCCACGGCGGTCTGGCTTGATGTCTCCGCCCCAGGTGGCCTGGCTGGTCTTCCAGTCGTAATTGGCAGTGACGTTGCGGCGCTTGACCATCATCGACGAGGTGTCGTTGCTGCTGACCGGGCGCAGTTGACCGTTGCTCTCTTCGAACACGGTGCTTTGGGTCAGATTGGCCAGCTGGTTTTGGATGGTAAGCGTGTAGCGCCACTGCTTGTCGCCGGCCGCGGCCAGAGTCATGGTGCCGTTGGCCTGCATGCCCATGTAGTTGGCCGAATAATCGGCCTGGAACGGCTGCACGGCAAATGCGGGCAGGCTGGCCACGGCCAGTGCGGCAGCGGCAATCAGCGAAGATGTGCGGGAAATGGATTTCATGGCTCAGGCTCCTTGGTATTCGACCAGGCGCAGATCGACCTGATCCTCACCTTTGTCACGTTGCAGGATGCGCACCGGCGTAGGAACCCCGTTGGCGATCCAGAGGATGGTTTCGTTGTCGCCGCTGTTGACGCGATACACGCGCAACGCGTCGTAGCTCAGATCGCCGACCTGCACCACTTCGGTGGCATCTGCGACCTTGTAATCGTATTTGCGCACCCGGCCGACATCGACGTAGCGATAGCTCAGGCTGCGCCCGGGTTGCGCGTCGCGCATTAGCGACAGGTTCAACGACAGCGCGCTCTGGTCGCCACGCTGCAGCGGAATCGGCTGTTGGCGCTCTTTCTTCAGATCACCGTCCCACTGCGCGCTGGCGGTCTGCCAGTTGTAGACGCCGGTGACCTTCTTGCCGAAGAACATCGCCTTGCGCACGGTGCTCTGGCTCAGCGGCACATAGGTGTCGCCATCGACCTGGAACACGGTGCTCTGTTCCAGGTTCAACCCCAGGATGCTGGCAAAACCCTTGCGGCCGCGCACCGACATGTCGATGCGCCACTGGCTGCCCTCGCCGTGGCTGACCTGCATGGTGGCATCGCCGGCTTCCTTGCCGCGATAAAACGCCTGGTAGGTCGCAACGAAGGGTTGCAGTGGCGGTGGCGTCCAGGTGCTGGCAGGCAGTGCAGCTGCAGAGGCCGGCGCAGCCGGCGGCGCCGCAACCGGAGCAGGAGTAGCTGGCGCAGGCACGGCAGGGGCCTGTTGCGCACGGCCGGTGCCGGCTTGGGCGAGCAGGGCGGTGGTCAACAGCGCGGCGGCGATCGGGATGACGTTCATGCGCTGAGAGCGGGGCACGTGGCCCGCGAGGATGTCCGAGGCAGGATGAGGAGGGCGTATCCGCATTCAGGCGAGTGCGGTGTCATCGGACTCTAGTCGCAGTGGCGTAAACAGGCACTGACCGTCGATGTGGACGCTGTCGCCGTGCACCGCCACGCGCCCGCTGGCGAGCAGGTTCAGCGTGGCCAGCAGCAACGGGTGTTCACGCGCCAGCACGCGGGCGGCCAGCTGCTCGGCGGTGTCGTCGGGCAGCACCGGCACGCGCGCCTGTGCGATCACCGTGCCGGCATCCAGTTCCGGCACCACCAGATGCACGCTGGCGCCATGCTCGGCATCGCCGGCCTCCAGTGCGCGGGCGTGGGTGTGCAGGCCGCGGTACTTGGGCAGCAGCGAGGGGTGGATATTGAGCATGCGCCCGGCGAAGCGACGCACCAGCGGCTCGCCGAGGATGCGCATGTAACCGGCGCAGATCACCCAATCCGGCTGCGCGGCGGCGATGGCATCGCCCAGCGCGGCGTCGAAGGCAGCGCGGTCGGCGAAGTCGCGTGGGCTGGCGCTCCAGCGCCGTTCCTCGCGCACCTTCTGCAGGACCGGCGCCTGCGGGCGATCGGAAAACACCCCGACCACCTCTGCCTGCAGGCGGCCGCAGGCGATCGCATCGAGGATGGCTTGCAGATTGCTGCCGCGGCCGGAAGCCAGCACGGCCAGACGCAGACTCATTCGGTCGGATTCGCTGATGTCATGGGGCAGTGCGTGTCACGCTGCAGCGGTGACAGGCACGAACAGTGCCCTGACCTGCGGACGCAGCAGCACTACCGGCTTAAATACGTCGAGCACGGTGCCGATGGCAGGAAGGAGCAGGAACTGCCGAGTGAGTGAGGAAGCGTCCATGCAGTCTCCTGGATTAACCGATCCGCACGCGCTCATCGCCCTGCGCCGTCACTACCTGGCCAATGCGCCAATGCGCCAGCGACTGCGCATCCAGCGCCTGCTCCAGCGCGGCGGCCTGCTCGGGCGCGGCGATCAGCACGAAGCCAATCCCGCAGTTGAAGGTGCGCCACATTTCCGCATCGGCCACCGCGCCTTCGCGCTGCAGCCAGGCGAATACCGGCGGCAGCGTCCAGGCCTTTGCATCGATGTCCAGGCCCAGACCATCGGGAATCACCCGGATGATGTTTTCGGTCAGCCCGCCGCCAGTGATGTGCGCCATGGCGTGGATCGTCTGGCCGTGCGACTTGAGCAGCGCCAGGATCGGCTTGACGTACAGCGCGGTCGGCGCCATCAGCGCATCGATCAGCTTGACGCCATCCTCCAGCACCAGCTCGGCCGGGGCGCCGGCGCGCTCGTAGATCTTGCGGATCAGCGAATAGCCGTTGGAATGCGGGCCCGAAGAGGCAATGCCGATCAGCACGTCGCCTGCACGTACCTGCGCGCCATCCAGCAACTGCGATTTTTCCACCGCGCCCACGGTGAAGCCGGCCAGGTCGTATTCGCCCGGCGGATACATGTCGGGCATCTCGGCGGTTTCGCCGCCGATCAGGGCGCAGCCGGACAGCTCGCAGCCGAGCGCAATGCCCCCGACCACGGCTGCGGCGGTGTCCACGTCCAGCTTGCCGGTGGCGAAGTAGTCCAGAAAGAACAGCGGCTCGGCGCCCTGCACCAGCACGTCGTTGACGCACATGCCGACCAGGTCGATGCCGATGGTGTCGTGCCGGCCCAGCTGCTGCGCCAGCTTGAGCTTGGTGCCGACGCCATCGGTGCCGGACACCAGCACCGGCTCCTTGTACTTGCCCGACAGGTCGAACAAGGCGCCAAAACCGCCCAGGCCACCCATCACCTCCGGCCGGAAGCTGCGCTTGACCAGCGGCTTGATGCGTTCGACCAACGCGTTGCCGGCATCGATGTCGACACCTGCCTCACGGTAGGTCATGGGCGAGGGATTGGAAGGCGTTGGGCTGGTCACGGGCGGGGAGGGCTCGGCTGTAAAGGCGGCGATTTTAGCAGCCACGTTGGCGCTGGCGTCCCATTCGGGCAACAATTCACCCGGATACGCTTAAGTCATGGAACCGTCGATGCGCCGCAGTCTCGCTTTCTTTCTCGCCCTCGTGGTCGCCGCGCCCGTGCTGCCGGCCTTCGCACAGGCCGATCTGCGTACCGAAGGCGATGTCGCCAAGGCGCAAAGTGCCTACGATGCCGAGGTACCGGTCAATAGCCAGAGCGAGTCCGATCGCCCCGGTGCCCTGGCGCGCGCGCTGGGCGCGGTACTGGGCAAGGTCTCCGGTGATCGCGGTGCGATGAGCCGCCCCGGGGTGTCGCAGGCGCTGCGCAATGCGCCCAACTACGTCGAACACTACGATTACCGCCAGGATCAGGGCACCTCGCGCACCGGTGCGCCGACCTTCCGTACCACCCTGGTGGCGCGCTTCCGGCAAACCGATGTGGACAGTCTGATCGCGGCACTTGGCTTGCCGGTGTGGCCGCTGCCGCGTCCCAAGCCGGTGCTGTGGTTGGCCATCGACGACGGCAGCGGTCCGCGTCTGGTCAGCGTGACCCAGGCCAATGCCGCGCGCAGCGTGCTGGACCGGGCCATCGAGCGTGGCTACCGGCTCGGCCTGCCCAGTGGCGCGGCCGCCGAGCAGGCACTGGCCGGCGCGATCTGGCGCAAGGACACCGCTGCGGTGTCGCGCGCATCGGCCAAATACAGCCCGCCGATGCAGCTGATCGGCAAGCTCTACCGCACCGACGCCGGTTGGACTGCCGACTGGGTGTTCGTCGACAACGGCAACGTGCTGTCCAGCTGGACCAGCAACGATGGCGACGCGCGACGCGCGATGGCCGCCGGTGCCGACGGTGCGGCTGATGCCTTGGTCAAGCGCTATGCCAAGCGGGTGGACTCGGGCGTGCCCGGCGTCTATCGCGCGGTGATCACCGGTATCACCAGCGCCGACGATTACTTGCGTGTCTCGGCCGCGCTGCAGGGCGTGTCGGTGGTGCGCAGCATCCGCCCGGTCAGCGCCAACGGCGACCGCATGGAAGTGGATCTGGAATTGCTCACGGGCATTTCCGGCCTCAACCGTATGCTCGGCGACAACAGCCCGTTGGTACCGGTGTCGGTACCGACCGAGGGCCCGATCATTCTCGAAAACGAGCACGCCGAGTACCGCCTGAAATGACTTTGACTCCCGAAGCCGAAATTGCCCTGTTCCTGCGCCGCCTAAAGTGGGTGGCGGTGATTGTCGGCGTGCTGTGGGTGGTCTCGCTGCTGTCGCCGATCCTGACACCATTCGTGCTGGCGTTGCTGCTGGCCTGGCTGGGCGACCCGCTGGTGGACCGTATCGAGCGTGCCGGGCGCTCGCGCAACATGGCGGTGTCGTTGGTGTTCGTGCTGGCGCTGCTGCTGTTCGTGCTGGCGCTGATGATTCTGGTGCCGATGATCGAGCGCCAGATCATGACCTTGATCGACGCGCTGCCGCAGATGCGCACCTGGGCGATCAGTACCGCGATTCCGTGGCTGGAAGCCAAGACTGGTGTGGAGCTGATGGGCTGGCTGGACCCGGAGCGTCTGATCGACTGGATCCGCAGCCATTGGGAGCAGGCCGGCGGTGCCGCCAAGACGTTCTTCGGTTACGTGCAGCGCTCGGGCTTTGCGATGGTGACCTGGGTGATCAACCTGGCGTTGCTGCCGATCCTGGCGTTCTACTTCCTGCGCGACTGGGACCGCCTGGTCGAGCGCGTGGCGGCGGTCATCCCGCGTGCCTACATCGGCACCGTTAGCCGGCTGGCGCTCGAATCCAACGACGTGCTCGGCGGCTTCATCCGCGGCCAGTTCCTGGTGATGCTGGCGCTGGGCGTGATCTACGCCACCGGCCTGTCCATCATCGGGCTCAATCTGGGCCTGCTGATCGGCATTATTGCCGGCTTCATCAGCTTCATTCCGTATCTGGGCGCCACCACCGGCATCGTGCTCGCCTTGCTGGCAGCAGTGGTGCAGGCACAGGGTCTGGATCTGAAGTTGCTGATCGGCGTGGGCGTGGTGTTCACGGTCGGCCAGTTACTGGAAAGCTATGTGCTGACCCCGCGTATCGTCGGCGACAAGATCGGCCTGCATCCGGTGGCGGTGATCTTCGCAGTGATGGCGGGCGGCCAGTTGTTCGGCTTCCTCGGCATGCTGCTGGCGCTGCCGGTGGCAGCGGTGGCCAACGTGTTGCTGCGCTACGCACATGAGCAGTACACCCACAGCGATCTGTACGCAGGCGAGCGCGCCGGCATCGTGCTGCAATCGGGTACTACCGAGCGCAGCGTGATCGTCGAACCCGGCAAGGACGCAGATCGGTTGTGAGTGTTCCGCAGTTGCCACTGGCGTTGCGCGCGCCGCCGGATCAGCGCTTCGATAGTTACATCGCCGCGCCCGAGGGGTTACTCGCGCAATTGCAGGCCTTGGCTGCGGGGCAGGTGAGCGACTGGCTGTATCTGGCTGGCCCCGCCGGCACCGGCAAGACGCATTTGGCGTTGTCGCTGTGCGCGGCGGCCGAGCAGGCCGGCCGCGCTTCGGCCTATCTGCCGCTGCATGCGGCGGCAGGTCGATTGCGCGATGCGCTCGAAGCACTGGAAGGGCGTAGCCTGGTCGTGCTGGATGGTCTGGACACCATTGCCGGGCAGCGCGACGACGAAGTGGCTTTGTTCGATTTCCACAACCGTGCGCGCGCTGCCGGCACGACGCTGCTGTACACCGCGCGGCAGATGCCCGATGGCCTGGCGTTGGTACTGCCGGATCTGCGCTCGCGGCTGTCGCAATGCATTCGCATCAGCCTGCCGGTGCTCGACGATGCGGGGCGTGCTGCGGTATTGCGCGATCGTGCGCAACGGCGCGGGCTGGCATTGGACGAAGCGGCAATCGACTGGCTGCTGACCCATAGCGAACGCGAACTGGCCGGGCTGGTGGCCTTGCTGGATCGGCTGGATCGCGAATCGCTGGCTGCCAAGCGCCGTATCACTGTGCCGTTTTTGCGGCGGGTGCTTGAGGGTCGTGGGTCTTAGAACGGCTACTAAACGACTGCGTTTACCGCGTGTTCCGAGGGGTCTTGAACACTACTGATATATCAGTTTCAGAGCGGCTGATCTGGTGTTTGGCTGCAGGGCCCTTGCCCGCCCACCGTCGCGGGACACGCCGCAAGTACGTCCATGTAGGCTCTTACGCGGCATCCATGCCGCGTAAGGTCCCGCGACGGTGGGCGGGCAAGGACCAGTGGAGATGGTCGGTGCGCATGTCAATGCAGTCAGAGCAACAGGCAGGCTTTCATCCAACCACCGACCAACTTTCTGGTGCGGTGTCCTCGCCGCTTGTGGGACCGTGTGGCTGCATGGATGCCGCCACCGAGCCTCCACGGACGGATTCACAGCGTGTCCCGCAAGCGGCGAGGGCACCGCGCGCTCGACTGACCATGTTTTTGACTTGCAGCGGTTGAATGCGTCTAAACAACATAAGTCGCTATCTTTGTTGCTGTGAGCTGATTGAACGGTGTTGATGCGTCGGTTGCAGAGCGGCTGATCTGCGGTTTGTCTGCAAGGCCCTTGCCCGCCCACCATCGCGGGACACGCCGCAAGTACGTCCGTGTAGGCTCTTACGCGGCATCCATGCCGCGTAAGGTCCCGCGACGGTGAGCGGGCAAGGACCAGTCGAGATGGTCGGTGCGCATGGTTGCAAGCAAGGCATGACGGGTGCTGTTTGAATAATGCCGCGTCCGATCAGCTTCGCAACGCAACGAGATCAACAGGCAGGCTTCCAAGAGAGTAACCGACTCACTTTCTGGTGCGGTGTCCTCGCCGATTGCGGGACCGTGTGGCGGCATGGATGCCGCCACCGAGCCTCCACGGACGGATTCACGGCGTGTCCCGTGAGCGGCGAGGGCACCGCGCACTCGACCGACTAGCTTTAAACGCCCTAAACGCCGCGACGACTTGAAATCTCCGCGGCCAACACGTTGCCGCCATCGATACAACCTTCAAGAGGTTTTGTCAGCCGCTCTCGATTGCGGATTTTTGCAGGTGTATGGTGCGATTAGCTGCCGTCGTGCAGCAGTTCCGCATCCAGTTCCGCCAACCGCTGCGGTGTGCCCACATCGGTCCAGCGTCCCGGATGGTGGAGTCCGTCGATCAAACCTGCCGCCATCTGCGCGCGCAGGATCGGTGCCAGCGCAAACCGCGGTGCTGTGCCGGTCTGCTCTGGTAGCTGGCCGATGACCGATTGCCAATCGCGTAGCAGTGCAGGCCGATAGACACCGATGCCGGCGTAAGTGTGGGTTGCAGGCAGATCGGCGCTGACCTTGCCATCAGCCTGCAACGCGAAATCCGCTCGCGCCGCATACGCAGGTTGATCGACCAGCACCAGTTGCGCCAGTCCTGCCGGCGCGCTCGACAGCCGCGCGAAATCGAAGTCGGTCCAGATATCGCCATTGACCAACAGAAACGGCGCATCGCCCAGCAACGGCAACGCATGCAGCATGCCGCCACCTGTCTCCAGCGGTGTGGCGCCCTCAAAGGAATAGGTCAGGCGCAGCCCGAACGCACTGCCGTCGCCCAGTACTTGCGGAAATTGCTCGGCCAACCACGAGGTATTGATCACTACCTCGTCTACGCCCAGCGCGGCCAACTTGTGCAGATGCCAGACGATCAGCGGCGTGCCGCCGACCTTCAACAACGGCTTGGGCGTGCGTTCGGTGAGCGGGCGCATGCGCTCGCCAAATCCGGCCGCGAAGATCAGGGCCTTCATGCGCCGGCCTGTGTGGAGCGTGCCGCCAAGGCAGGTTTGACCAGGTCTTCCAGTAGCCCGATCAGCGGCGCCAGTTCGCTGTAGCGCGGCAGCACGTCGTCCAGATAGGCGATGAAGCGCGGCACGTTATCCAGATACCAATTTTTGCCGTCGCGATGGCTCAGGCGCGAAAAGATGCCCAGATTCTTCAGGTGCCGCTGCACGCCCATCCAGTCCGCATCGCGCAGGAAGTGCGCCAGCGGCGGCACCGGTAATCCGGCCGCTAGGGCACGTGCGTGATAGCGCTGCAGCCAACTATCCACGCGTGCGATCGGCCAACTGACCGAGGTGTCCTTGAACAGACTGATCGGGTCGTAGGCGATCGGGCCGATCACGCAGTCCTGAAAATCCAGCACCGCCGGTCCATTGCTGACCGGCATCAGATTGCGCGGCATGAAATCGCGATGGGTGAACACGCGCGGCTGCGCCAGTGCGTTGTCCATCAAACGGCGCTGCACCAGTTGCAGTTGCTCAGCGTGCTCGCAGCCCAGCTGCAGCCCCAGATGGCGACCGAGAAACCATTCTTCGAACAAGCCGGCATCGCGTTGCAGCAGCGCCTCGCCGAATACACCGCTGTCGGCGGGCGGTGGAATGCGCTGCAGCAGCAACAACTGATCAATCGCGTCATCCAGCAACGCGTCGGCATTTGCGTCGGTCAGTACCTGTGCCAGCGTCGGTACGCCCAGGTCTTCCAATAGCAAGAATCCGGTTTCAAGATCTTGCGCAAGCACTAGCGGCACCCGCACGCCGTGCTCGTCGAGCAGTGCATGCATGCGCAACCACGGCGCCACATTTTCCAGCTCGGGTGGCGCATCCATCAGGATGCGATCCATGCCGCTCCCTTGGGTACGCCAATAACTGCGAAATCCCGCATCGACCGACGCGCGTTGCAGGGTGACCTGCGGATCGTTCAACGTGTGCCGCGCCCATTGCAGACGGAGCGCATCGCGCGCGGTATCGGGAAGCAACGATGACGTCATGAGTAACTGCTGTGTCGTGAAGTGAGGCGCCGCCACGTCAGAGTGGCGGCGGGTCGATCAACGCTTGCTGCCGCTGAACAGGCGCAGCAGTGCCAGGATCGCGATCGCACCCAGCAATGCACCGAGAAAGCCGGCCGGTTCGCCGGCGTGGTACCAGCCCATGTAGCGCCCGAACCAGCTGGCGACCACCGCACCGGCAATGCCCAGCACGATGGTCAACAGGCAACCCAGGCGCTGCGTGCCCGGCGTAATGAAACGGGCCAGCAACCCGACCACGAAACCGACCAGAATGATGTAAAGCCAGCTGTCGCTACCGAAGAGATTGTTCATCGCAGGCACTGAGGTAAGTGGGATCGGCAGACTAGCACTTCACTAAGAGCAAGCTTCAAGCCCCTCTCCCACCGGGAGAGGGGTTGGGGTGAGGGTACGCAGCAAGGCGATGCGTAAGAACCACTCAGCCAAACGACCCACGCCCCTGCGTACGACCCCTCACTCAGTGCGATCTAGCACTTCCATCGCTCAGCGCACGCCGATGGCATGCGTCGGCTAAACCGCTAACTCAGCAGCAGCCATGCCCGCCGTGACGGGTACCGCTGTCGGCAGCCACCGGCGAGCCGCTGGTCTCGCCGCGCAGGCAGGCGGCGTGATGCTCGGCAATCACCTTGGCCACGCAGGCGGTCATGCGCTTGCCCATCGGGATGTGCAGGAACTCATTCGGGCCATGTGCGTTGGAATGCGGGCCGAGCACGCCGGTGATCATGAACTGCGCGCCGGGGAACTTCTCGCCAAGCATGCCCATGAACGGGATCGAGCCGCCTTCGCCCATGTACATGGCCGGCTTGTCGAAGAACGCCAGGCTGGCGTCGTCGATGGCTTTTTCCAGCCACGGCGCCATCTCGGGCGCATTCCAGCCGGACGATGCCTTTTCCAGTTCCAGCGTCACCTGCGCGCCGTTGGGCGGGTCGCGCAGCAGCGCTTCCTTGAGCAGTTCGCCACAGGTTTTGCCATCGGCAGTCGGCGGCAGACGCAGCGACAGCTTCACTGCGGTCTGCGGACGTAGCACATTGCCGGCCGAGGCCAGCGGCGGCATGCCGTCCACACCGGTGATCGACAGCGCCGGGCGCCAGGTGCGGTTCAATACCAGTTCGGTGAGGTCGTCATGCATCGGTACCAGGCCCTCGACCATCGGGAATTTGTCGAAGATGGCCGTATCCAGCGTCGCCGCTGCGGCTTTGGCCTGGGTCAGTCGCTCGGCCGGCACCTCCACATGCAGGCCTTCCAGCAGGATGCGGCCGCTGGCTTCGTCCTCGATGCGCGAGAGCAGCTGGCGCAGCAAGCGGAAGCTGGACGGCACCACGCCGGAGGCATCGCCCGAGTGCACGCCCTCCTCCAGCACCTTCACGCTCAGGTTGCCGCCGGTCAGGCCGCGCAGCGAGGTGGTGCACCACAGCTGCTCATAGTTGCCGCAGCCCGAATCCAGGCACACCACCAGCGACGGCTTGCCGATGCGCTCGGCCAGATGGTCGACATACGCCGGCAGGTCGTAGCTGCCGGATTCCTCGCAGGCTTCGATCAGCACCACGCAACGCGCATGCGGCAGCCCCTGGGTGCGCAGCGCCAGCACCGCCGCCAACGAACCGAAGATCGCGTAACCGTCATCGGCGCCACCGCGCCCGTACAACTTGTCGTCGCGCAGCACCGGCTCCCACGGGCCAAGGTCGGCGTCCCAGCCGGTCATTTCCGGCTGCTTGTCCAGGTGGCCGTACAGCAGCACGGTGTCGTCGCCCGATTCGGCGCCGGTGGCCGGAATTTCGATGAAGATCAACGGCGTGCGGCCTTCCAGGCGCACCACCTCGACCTGCATGCCGTCGATCGCCTGCGCCCGCGCCCAGGTTTCCATCAGGGTGACCGCCTGCTCCATGTAGCCATGCGCAACCCAGTCGGCGTCGAACATCGGCGATTTATTGGGGATGCGGATGTAATCGACCAATTGCGGGACGATCTCGCGGTCCCACGTGTCGCTGATGAATTGGTCGATCTTGGCGCTGTCCATGGAGACTCCGAATACGTGACGTAGCGGCACATTCTACGCCGGGGCCTGCTGGCCGCCTTTGCGAGGGGAGGGGGTAGGTATTTCCCTACAAGGCGGCGCGCAGTTCACCTGCTGTGTGAAAAGTTCGTTGGCGATAGGATTGCTGCATGTGGCGCGGGACACTGGCTCCGCCGGCAGGAATGCTGGCTAGGACCATCACCCAAGCCACAAGGAGCGTTGCAATGAAGTCATTTACCGTAGTCCTGAAGTCCCTGCTACTGGCGTTGTTGTTGTCCTCGAATGCGTATGCACTCGACAAGGTCGATATCAACACCGCGTCTGCTGAGGAATTGGACAAGGTGCTGACGAATGTCGGGCGATCAAAAGCCGAGGCAATCGTCGAGCACCGTCAGGCAAACGGTCCCTTCAAAAGTGCCGAGGAACTGGCACTGGTCAAGGGCATCGGACTCAAGACGGTCGAACGGAATCGAGACCTGATCGAAGTAGGAGCCACGATGGCTCCCGCCAAGAAGGCTGCCAAGGGGGCGGCGGTGAAACCGGTGGGACGGCGTTAAGGGGAAGGGATCCTAGATACGGTTCGACGCGAGGATGCGTGGCCGCAACCTAACTGGACAGGATGTCCGGGGGATGGCTGGAAGCCGACAAGGACGTGGAATCGCCCGGTGTTGCACTTGGATGTGCAGCCGGGCGTTTTTCGTTTTGGGGTCGCATGAGTTGCGAGCGCACACATGCGTAGATGACTGCAGGGAAGTGGCGGTTGCAGCATGAGGCGCCAGTCAGGGCATGAAGCGTAAGTCACAGCATCTAGCGTGAGGTAAAGGCCGCTATGCGTGTACCGCTCATGCGCATAACGCAGCGGCACGTTGGCCACACATGACGGTCCCAGCGCAACGCTTGGGGCACAATGCGCCAATGCAGCTGACAGACCTGAGCAGCCGGGTGATTCCGGCCACCGACTACCGGCGCGAGCGATGGCGCAACCAACTGGGCTGGACGCGCGAGATCCTGCGCCTCGGCGATGCCGACGCGTGGTCGCTGCGCTTGTCGATCGCCGAGATCGAGCAGGATGCGGTGTTTTCTGCTTTCCCAGGCATCGATCGCGAACTGGTGTTGTTGCATGGCAATGGCATGCGGCTACGGTTTGGCGATGGTGCGAGTGTCACCGGCACTGGCAGTAGCAATAACAGTAATAGTGGCAGTGGCAATAAAGGCGATGGCGGCGGTAGCAACGACGGCAGCGGCGCGGACCGCGGCGGCCATGATGTAGGCGCCGACGGCGGCACCGATGCGCCCGGCAGCAGTGAGCGCAGCTACGACTTGCTGCCGCCCTACCAACGCGTCCGATTCGCTGGCGAAGAAGCGGTCAGTGCAACGCTGCTCGACGGGCCGACCCAGGATTTCAACCTGATGTGGCGGCGCGATGTATTGCAGGCCGAGCTGCTGCATCGTCCGCTGGTCGGCACCATGCTGTTCTTTGCAGATCTGGGCAGCGCGTGGGCGATCCATCTGCTCGCCGGTCAGGCCAGCTTTGGACGCGATAGCGGCTTGCCACCTATTGTGGCCGGAGATACTGCCTGGCTCAGTGCCTCCACGCGCACCCGCTATGTGCTCGATGGCGGTGGCGAATTGCTGGCGATCAGGGTGAGTCCGGTTTAGTTGTCGGTCGTGCGTGCGATCACGCAGTGTCCGTGTATTGGTCGAGTTCTGGTTTGAGAGCGGCTGACAAAACTACTTCAGGCCGGTCTATTGCGGAGCCGCTGATTTGCCGCTTGGCTGAAGGGCCCTTGCCCGCCCACCGTCGCGGGACACGCCGCAAGTACGTCCCTGTAGGCTCTTACGCGGCATCCATGCCGCGTAAGGTCCCACGACGGTGAGCGGGCAAGGACCTGTCGAGATGGTCGGTGTGCATGGCTATTTGAAATGCCGCTTGGTGTGGAAGTGATTGGACAGTGCGGATAGATCAGTTGCAGAGCGGTTGATCTTCCACTTGGTTGCAGGGCCCTTGCCCGCCCACCCTCGCGGGACACGCCGCAAGTACGTTCGTGTAGGCTCTTACGCGGCATCCATGCCGCGTAAGGTCCCGCGAGGGTGGGCGGGCAAGGACCAGTGGAGATGGTCGGTGTGCAAGATGCAAGCAATGCATGAGGTGCGTTGTTCGGATAGCGCCGCGGCCGATCAGCTTCGCAACGCAAAACGCAACGCGATCAATAGGCAGGCTTTTACCCAACTACCGACCAACTCTATGGTGCGGTGTCCTCGCCGATTGCGGGACCGTGTGGCGGCATGGATGCCGCCACCGAGCCCCCAGGGACGGGTTCACGGCGTGTCCCGCGAGCGGCGAGGTCACCGCGCCCTCGATCAACCAGACTTTGACGTTTTGTTAGCCGCTCTTAGTGCCAACCAACGCTACTCGCGGTTCCGGGCAGCATTCATTCTGGACATCTAGGACATCGACGGATACTCCGTTGATGGCCGTTCGTCAGGTGGTGTTAGCCACCTTCAATACACGTCGCGGCGATAGCGCCCTTTGCGCAGCAGGTCTTGTCTTACATCGGTGCCAAGGATTGACTCAAGCGTCTGGTCGACTTCGGGTGCCATGCCGCGCAGGCTGCCGCAAACGTAGATACAGGCGCCTTGATCGACCCACAGACGTAGGTGGTCTGCGGAAGCGGCCAGTGCGTGTTGTACGTAGCGCACTGACTGTTGTTGATCGCGCGAGTACACCAGATCCAGACGGTCGATCCAGCCATCGCGTTGCCACTGCTGCAGCTCGTCGGCATAGAGCGCGTCGTGGGCGGCATTGCGTTCGCCGAACAGCAGCCAGTTGCGGCGTGCACCGGCTGCGATACGGGCGCGCAGATGGGCGCGCAGTCCGGCGATGCCGGTGCCGTTGCCAATCAGCAGCATTGGTTGTTCGGGCGCAGGCGGGTGGAAGCCGGAGTTGCTGCGCAGGCGCAGCGCAATGGACGTGCCGATGCGTGTGTGGATGCAGAGCCAACCACTACCTAGGCCCAGGCTGCCGTCGGCATGCCGGTGCTCGCGCACCAGCAGTTCGACGTGGCCTTCTTCGGGAATGGATGCGAGCGAATAGTCGCGATGGGGTAGGGCGGCAAGACGGCGCACCAATGCATCTGCGTCTAGCGATGAAGTTGTGCTTGTAGCTGCACCTGTATCAGTGGCTGTGACTGTGTCAGTACCTGGGCCGATTTTGACTTTGGCATCGGCATCGGCATCGGTGCCAGCACCAGCACTTGGGCCGGGGCCGGCAATGGCACCCACATCGACATCGACATCGACATCGACATCGACGGGAAGTTGCACGCCGCTGAGCCATTCGCGCAGTGTGCGGTCGTCAAAGCACTGGGCACCATCGCGCTGGTTGCGTTGCAGCCAGGACTCCACCGCATTCGGTGCGTTGTGCGGAACGATCTCCGCGATATCGCCTGCGCTCCATTGCGGCAACAGGCCATCGCTGGGCGTCAAACGCAGTCGGTAAATCGGTGCGCCCGCACTGCCGGGATTGACGTGGACACGCTCGTGTAGCTGCCAGGCGGTGTAGGCCGGCAGGCTCCAGTCGGGTTGTGTCGCAAGTGCTGGCGCCAGCTCTGCCAGACGCCGTTGCCATTGCTGCAAGGCGCGCGGGTCGGCGTTGTCGACCTCGATGCGTTGGAACAAACGGGTGGCGCCGCGTGCCTGCAGGCGATCGTCGATGCGTCGGCCAAATGCGCAAAATTGCGTATAGCCACGGTCACCCAGCGCCAGCACGGCGTACTGCACGGCCTTCAGATCCTGCGCATCACCGGCCAGCCAATCGCGCTCGGCTGCTTGCGCATGATCGGGTGCATCGCCTTCGCCGGTGGTGCTGACGATGCACAGCAGCCGCGGCACACGCGTGAGTTGATCGACATCGACAGCATCCAGTGGCAGTGCGTACGCACCCACGCCTGCCGACTGCAGCGCGGCCACGCTGCGTTCGGCCAGTTCACGCGCAAATCCGGTCTGGCTTGCCCAGACGATCAGCACGCCGCTGGCGTCTGCGCGCCGTGCGCCCACGCGCCGGCGTGCACGCAACAGCACGACCGTGCACAGGCCCAGGTAGAGCGTCAGCCCAAGACCTGCCAGCTGCCAGCGATGCGGGGTTGGTGCGCTCCACCATGCACCAGCATGCAAGCCGCCCAGCCAGCCGACGATGGCTGCAAGGGCAAGCAGAACCAGCCCGTTGCCAAGCCACACGCGGAGGTTATTGGCGGTCATGACGCAGCCAACTGCTGCTCGAAGGCCGGACTCATGGATTCAAGCAGAACGCCGTCCTTGCGCGTAAGAAAACGCACGGCCAACGCTGCAGTGCGTGCATAGGCAAGACCGGCATCGACGCCAAGCACGGTCATCGCAGTGGCCCAGGCATCGGCCTGCATCGCATTGCGTGCGAGCACGGTCACCGCTGCAGGCGCATGCGGAACGGGCGTGCCGATGCGTGGGTCGAAGGTGTGCGCATAGCGGATGCCGCCGGCATCGAAGCGGTGCCAACGATCGCCGGACGTGGCGACCGCCAGTCCGTCCAGCGACAGCACACGTGGCGGCAATGCAGCACCGGCGTCTTCGTCGGGTGCGGATTCGACCAGCACGCGCCACGCACTGCCATCGGGCTTGCGTCCGTAGCCGAACAGTTCGCCGCCCACTTCGATCAATGCACTGTCGATGTCGGCCCGCAGCAACGCGCGATGCACGCAGTCCACACCGAATCCCTTTGCAATGCCGGATAGATCCAGCGCCAGTGCGCCGGGCTGCCGCACGCGCATGCCGTCCAGTTGCAGACGTTGCCAGCCGCAGCGTGCGCTGGCCAAGGCGATCTGATCGGCTGCAGGCACTTGCCGTCGCCCGCCCGAGGCACCGAAGCCCCACAGCTCGACCATCGGGCCGACCGTGGGGTCGAAGGCACCATTGCTGGCTTGTGCGATCTGCAGCGCTGCGCTCAGCACGGTATGGAATTCATCAGGTAGGGTTTGCCACTGACCCGCAGCCGCGCGGTTGTAGCGGCTGATATCCGAATCCGCTTCCCAGGTGCTCATCTGCGCGACCACCCGATCGAGTGCGGCCTGGATGCAGGCATGCAACGGATGCAGATCGCGCCCGCGCGGCGCAATCAGTTTCACGCTCCAGGTGGTGCCCATGCTGCGGCCGCCGAGGGTGGCGATGGCGTGGTCGGCGGAAGACGATGCAGGCATGGAGAAATCTTATGAAGGCGGCGCGGCAGGATGCACGATGGGTGCAGCCCTGCCGCATGCGTGCGGATTACTGCGGCAGCACTTCCAGCGTGGCGACGTAACCCAGACGACGCTGTTTGGCTTGCGGCAGCGAGGTTTTCTTGTCTTCGGTGGTGGTTTCCAGCCAGTACATGCCGGCTTCCGGCCAGGTCACGCTGAAGCCGCCCTTGGCATCGGTCTTCAGCTTGATCTCGTTCTGCGCATCGCGATAGCGGGTGCCGCCGCGCACGATTTCGATCTCCAGCCCAGCCGCCGGCTTGCCATCCAGTTGCAGCGTGAACTGCGCCGCTTCGCCGACGACCAGATCGTTGGGATGGGTCACCGGGATCAACTCGATGCCCTTGCCGCTGGGCTTGAAGACCGTGGTGGTGGGCGCACCGCGGGTGACGAAGGTTTCCACGCGATTGAAGGACTGCGAGACCTGCAAATCCTGAGCATTCTTCGGCACCTCGGTGGCGAAGCGGGCTTCGTCGCCGCGCCAGCGCTTGGGCTTGCCGTCTTCTTTCCAGTTGGCGAACAGGCCGGCGTTGACGATGCTGAGCTTGTAGGTGCCGGGCTGGGTGAGTTGCAGGTCGAACACGCTGCGGTACTTGCCAGTGGCCGGAGTTTCCGGCTTGAGCGCGCTGCCATCCGGGGCGGTAATGCTCAAGTTATCCAGGCGCAGCGGCACGTGATTGAAGTAGAACAGGTCGTTGGAGACCGCTGCATCCACCGTGATCCACGGCGCTTCACCGGCGATGACGGTCTGCGACGGCAGCAACCAGGCCTTGTGGGCGAGTGCACTGACCGGCAGTGCGGCGAGCATGGCGATCAGGACGAGAGAACGTTTCATGACAACTCCTTGAAGGACGATGAGGACGGTGAATCACGTGTCTGATCAGCGCGAGGGTACGGCGCTGCGTGGATGCGTGGGAAGCGATATGTCTTTGCCAAAGCGATGAAGCGCGCGTGCGCCGTTACTTGCAGCGCACGCTCTGTGCGGCTGCCAACAACAGCGCAACGCTCAAGGCTTTGCGACCAGGCTGACGGCACCGAGCTCGCTGCTGCCGCTGGCCTTTGCGGTTTGCGAAGTCGTCGCCGGCCAGGTGAAAGGCACCTTGACCAATTCGCGTCCGCCCACTTCGCGCGCGGCTTCCACTACCAGCGTGTACTGGCCGGCCGGCAGCGACTTCAGCGCACCCTTGGTATCGGTGAACGACAACGCATGCGCGCCGGCCGGACGGGTGGGGCCGGTGACGCCATCGACCGGCACATCCAGCGTGCGACCGCTCTTGCGCCACCACTGGCGCAGATCCGGCAACCACTTGGTGCCGTGGCCTTCGGCGGTGTCCTTGGATTGATACCAGACCGACAGATTGGCAGCGACTTTCTGGTCTGCACCTTCCAGCCAGATCGCCACGTACGGGCGGTGATATTCGGCGACGTTGAGCTTGGGGATTTCGACATTGATGTCGAGCGTGGCCGCATACGCCGGCATGGCGAGCAGGCCGCTCAGGGCGATGGTCAGGGTGGCGCGCATGATCGTCTCCGGTGGGAAAAAGTCAGTGGATCAACAGCAGGGCGAGCAGCAGCGGAATCAGCAGACCCAGGCCGACCAGCGGCCAGGTCATGCGGCGCTGGCGCGCATGCAGGTGCAGCAGGAACAGCCCGGTGATGCAGAACACCAGGCAGGCGATGGCGAACACGTCGATGAACCAGCCCCAGGCCGGCCCCGCATTGCGTCCCTTGTGCAGATCGTTGAGATAGGCGATTGCGCCACGTCCGGTGCGTTCGTACTCGATCGCGCCGGTGCTGCGGTCAAGGCTCAACCACGCATCGCCACCTGGCCGTGGCAACGCGACATACACCTCGTCGGCCGACCATTCGCCGCTGCGTGTGCCGACGCTGATATCCAGTTCGCGCCCCAGCCATTGCGCCACCCGCGGCGGCAGCGGTGCATTGCCGTCCTGCCGGTTGCCCAAAGTCTTGAGCAAGGCAGGCGGCAGCGTGAGCGTGCGGTGTTCGGTCGAAGGGCTGGCTTCGATGCGCGCGGCGTGATTCAAGGTCAGCCCGGTGAGGGTAAACAGCAGCATGCCGATCAGGCATAGCGCCGAACTGATCCAGTGCCATTGATGCAGCATGCGCAGCCAGAAACCGCGACGTTGCTGGGTGGTGGCCATGGTGTCGTTGGAGGTCGACATGCTGCGCTCAGGCCGCATTCGCTGCGGCGGATACCTGCAGCAGCACTTGCCGTGCAGCGATTTCGCTCAGCAATGCCTGCAAGCGTGGATGGCGCGCACTCGCCAGCAGCGGTGTGAGTTGTTGCAGAAAGCCGGCATGCCCGCCTGCGATCGCACGTCGCATCCAGTATTCGGCCTGATCGAGGTCGCCACCATCTGCCAGCAAGGTGGCGTAACTGGCCTGGCCGCGAAAATCGCCTGCTTCGGCAGAGCGGCGATACCAGTCGCGCGCAGCGATTGGATCGGCATCGCAGGCCAGGCCCTGGTCGAGATAACGCGCCAGAAAGTTCATCGATTTGGCATGCCCGCGCTCGGCAGCAGTGCGGTACAGCGCCAACGCCTGCGCGTGGTCCTGCGCCAAGCCACGTCCCGAGCCATATAGATGCGCGAGGTTGTACATGCCCCAATCGAGCCCGTGCTCGGCGGCGCGGCGATACCACAGCGCGGCCAATACGATGTTGCACGCGGTGCCGAAGCCCAGTTCATGGCAACGCCCCAGCTGATTCATCGCTTCCGCATGCCCGGCGTTGGCGGCGACTTCGTACCACAGCATCGCCATGGCCGGATCGGCCGCGACGCCGCGACCTTCGGCGTACATCTGCGCGAGCAGCAGCTGTGCATCCACATCCTGGCGCGCAGCGGCCTTGCGCAGCAGTGCCGCCGCTTGATCGGGTTGCGTGCGCAGCAGGTCGATCAGCTGCGCGGTATCCAGTGCGGGCTCAGACATCGGCCCATTGCCGCAACAGGTTGTGATACACGCCAGTGAGCTGGATCAGCGAGGGATGGCCGGGGGTGTCTTGCGTCAGCCGGCGGATCGAGACATCCAGCTCGAACAACAGGCGGCGCTGCGCATCGTCGCGCAGCATGCTTTGGGTCCAGAAAAAACACGCCACGCGGGTGCCGCGGGTCACCGGCATCACCCGATGCAGGCTGGTGCCGGGATAGATCACCAGGTGCCCGGCCGGTAGCTTTACCGATTGCGTGCCGTAGGTGTCTTCGATCACCAGCTCGCCGCCGTCGTAGCTGTCCGGGTCGCTGAGAAACAGCGTGGCGGAAACGTCGGTGCGCACAGGGTCTGCGCCGCCGCGACTACGGTCGTAGCGGATCGCGTTGTCGACGTGATACCCGAACGATTGCCCGCCGCTGTAGCGATTGAACAATGGCGGATAGATGCGCCGTGGCAACACCGCCGAGAAGAACGTGCTGCTGCGCGCCAGCGCCTCCAGCACCAGCGCGCTGGCGTCGCGTGCGATGGCGCTGTCTTCGGGCAATTGCGCGTTGTCCTTGGCCTGCGCCGACTGATGGCCGGCGGTGATGCGGCCGTCTGCCCAGTCGGCCGCATCCAGCCGCGCACGCAACTCGCTGAGTTGCGCGGGAGTGAGGACATCGGGAATGGGCAGCAACATGCGCAGATCTCCACGCCGCCCGCACTGTGCGGGCGACGTGCCGGAGGCTTAGAAACTAAAGGTGGCGCTCAACACCGCCGAGCGACCATCGCCCGGCAGCGCCCAGCCATTGCCGGCAGTGACAGTGCCTGCCGCGTTGACGGTGAGGTTGTTGCGGATGCTGGTGTAGTACTCCTCGTCGAACAGGTTGTTGACGTTCAACTGTAGGCTGAGCCAGTCGTTGACGCGCAGGCCGACCATCGCGCGGTGCACCCAGTAATCGTCGGTCTTGACGTAGCCGGCCGCCGAGGAATTATTCGGATAGAAGCCGCCTTGGTAGGTGACGCCGTAGCCGAAGGTCCATTGGTTGAGCTGATAGGTGGTCCAGATGTTGCCGGCATTGCGCGGCGTCTGCACCAGCTCGCGCCCGGCGATGGGATCGCCGGTGAGGCTTTCGGTGCGGTTGGACACGCTCTGCAGCACTTCGCTATCGAGGAAGGTGTAGTTGGCGAAGATCGACCAGCGCTCGGTCAGGTAGCCGGCCGCGCCCAGCGCGATGCCGTCCACACGGGCCTTGCCGTCCAGCACCTGCTCGGGGATCAGCGGGTCGCCGCTGTTGACCTTGTAGTTTTCGCGCTCGTTGCGGAACACCGCCGCGGTGAGCGCCAGACGCTCGTTCAACACGTCCCACTTGCCGCCCAGTTCGATGTTGACCGCGCTTTCCGGCTCGACATTGCAGTTGGCGCCGGCCGTGGCGGTGGCGATCGGCGTGCACGAGCCGTTGACCGAGGCCTTGGACGGCGTCTTGCTGTTGGCGTAGGACAGATACAGGCTGGCGTTCTCGACCGGCTTGAACACCAGACCGGCGCGATAGGAGAACAGGTCCTCCTCGCTGCCGGCCGGGAAGCCCGGGGTCACACCAGTGACATCGCCGGCGGCGTTGACGGTGTAGGTGGTGCTGTCGCCTTCGTTGTGCTCGTAGCGGCCGCCCAGGTTGAGCATCCACTGCTCGTTGAACTGCAGCGTGTCGAACAGATACACCGCCTGATTGGTCAGGCTGCCCTTGCTGCGGCCGGTACGGAAGTAGTTCTGCGGGCCGGTCCAGATGTTGTACGGATTGTCGAACGACTGCAGCGGATAGGTGATGCCGGTGGTGGAGCCATCGGCGTTGCGGAAGATCGAACCGCTATTGAGCTCGAAGTCTTCCTTACTGAAGGCCACGCCGGCCACCAAGCGATGCTCGATCGCGCCGGTGTGCAGGGTGGCTGTCAGGTCGGTCTGGCTGTGCGCGATGAAGTTTTCCGTCTCGCGGACCAGGCCACGCGGGCCGCTGTTGGGGTTCCAACTGGCCGCCGGCTGGCCGACGCAGGCGCGGCCGGTGTACGGGTCGGTGCCGTTGGGCAGGCACCAGGTGCCCTGCGGTGCGGTGGCATTGGTGGTCTGGTCGACGCGCTGCACGCGCGCCAGGCTGCGCAGTTTGACGTTGTCGTCGAAATCCATTTCCAGCACGCCGGTCAGCATGTCCACGTCGATTTCCTGACGCGAGGTATTGCGGTAACCGAAGAAGGTTTCCGGGTCCACGCCCGGCAGCGGGCCGTCGTTGAACGGGCTGAGTGCGAACGGCACGCCGTACTGCGGCAGGTTGTTGTCGTGCTGGTGCAGGTAGCTCAGGGTGAAGCGGGTATCCGAGCCCAGGCCAAACGCCACCGACGGCGCAAAGCCCCAGCGATGACGGAACTCCTCATCGCGCCCCGGCACGTCCTGGGTGTGGCCCATCGCGTTCAGGCGCACCGCGGTGCCGTTTTCGAAGTCGTAATTGCTGTCGGCGGTCAGCCGGCCATAGCGGTCGCTGCCGCCACCGACCACGACGTTGGTGAAGTCGCCCTGGCCGGCGGTCTTGGTGACCAGATTGATGTTGCCGCCAACCGAGCCGGCGCCGGACATCGCCGAGTTGGCGCCGTTGATCAGCTCCACCGCTTCCAGGTTGAAGGTGTCGCTGCGGCTGTACTGCGCGCTGTCGCGCACGCCATCGGTGGTGATGTCGCTGCTGGCGGTGAAGCCGCGCAGGTTGATGCTGTCGCCATAGCCACCGCCGCCTTCGCCGGCGCCGAAGGTGATGCCGGGCAGGGTGCTGAGCACATCGCGCAGCGACAGCAGGTTCTGCTGGTCCATGGTCTGCTTGGTGACCACGGTGATCGTCTGCGGCGTGTCGCGCAGGGCCTCGGTGTACTTGGGCGAGGATGGTTTTTGCGCGCGTTCCTGCTGCACCCGGATGGCATCCAGATCCACCGCGCCCGGAGGTGCCGGCGCATCGCCAGGCTGGGCGAAGGCAGGAGCGGACAGCGTCAGCAGCACGGCCGAGGTGAGCGGGGAAATCCTGGGAGTCATGAGGTGTCTCGAAGAGGAAAGCGAGGCTCCGGCCTGGCGATGGCTCGGCGGATGCGGGGATGGGGTGAGGATTAAAAAAGGTGGATCGACAGTGCGCGCCGGCTAGCCCGATGCGATGTGCTGGCATGACCCGATGTCGCACACGTCAAGGCGCCGCGCGGAAGGGCGCAGGCGGGGCGAACGCAGGAGAAAACGGTCTGGCAGAGCTGGGCGCATGGGATCGCAGGGCAGGCCAGTTGTTAAGAAGGCCTGAAGGGCTGCGATCTTAAATGCAAATCATTCTTCTTTGCAATCTTTGTCTTCGGCCGACGTCGCGCCGTGGTTCCCGCTGCCTGAAGCGTTGTGGCAGCAAGGTTTGTGCGCTATTGAATTGGCGGACCAAACTACAATTGGCGGACGAACCTACTTCACGCCTGTCTGCTGGCCGCTAATCTGCCACTTCGCTGCAGGGCCCTTGCCCGCCCACCATCGCGGGACACGCCGCGAGTACTTTCGTGTAGCAGCGATGACCGCCGCATTAGCAGCTGATCTGCGCTTGGCTGCAGGGCCCTTGCCCGCCCACCATCGCAGGACACGCCGCAAGTACGTCCGTGTAGGCTCTTACGCGGCATCCATGCCGCGTAAGGTCCCGCGACGGTGAGCGGGCAAGGACCAGTCGAGATGGTCGGTTTTCATGGCTTTCAACAAAGCAACCAGCAGACTTTCTGGTGCGGTGTCCTCGCCGATTGCGGGACCGTGTGGCGGCATGGATGCCGCCACCGAGCCCCCAGGGACGGGTTCACGGCGTGTCCCGCGAGCGGCGAGGGCACCGCGCGCTCGACTCCCTAGGCTTTTTGACCTTGGCTTCTACGGCCAAAGCCACGCCACGATCACAGCCACAGCCGACCTGCCGCACTCACTGATCTAATCGCTCTCAGCGGTCGTCGCGTGCCCAGATGCCGCCGTGTTCGCGCTTGACCGGAAATTTGGGCACGGCGGTGTAGGCGGGTGCGCACAACGGGCGGCCGTCGCGGATATCGAAGCGGGCGCTGTGCAGCAGGCATTCGATGGTGCCGGCCGCCGGGTCGAACGTCCCGGGCGACAACTCGTAGTCTTCGTGGCTGCAGCGGTCTTCCAGCGCATACAGCTCGCCGTCGAGGTTGAAGACCACGATCGGGGCGTCGGTCACCTCGTCCCAGACGGTCTGCAATTCGCCGGGCAGCAGCGCCTCGCTGGCGCAGACGAAGGTCCAGTTCTCGCTCACAGCGCTGCGCCGCCGAGCGGTTTTTCCAGTACCTCGAAGCGCAGGTCCTGGCGCAGCGGCACGCCGAAACGCACGTCGCCATACGGAAACGGCTTGGTGATGCCGGTGCGGCGATAGCCGCGTCGCTCGTAAAAGGCGATCAGCTCATCGCGGATGTCGATCACCGTCATACGCATCACCGGAAGCTGCCACTCGCTGAAAGCGATGCGTTCGGCTTCGGCCAACAGCGTCTTGCCGAGCCCGCTGCCTTGCAGCGACGGGTCGACGGCAAACATGCCGAAATACCCGGCGCCGTGGTCGTCGGCGATATGCGCGCAGGCCAGCAGTCGCCCGTCTTGTTCGACCAGCAGCACCAGGCTGCGGTCACGCAACAGGTCTTCGCGCAGCACGGTGGGATCGATTCGTGCGCCGTCGAGGAAGTCGGCTTCGGTGGTCCAGCCAACGCGGCTGACATCGCCGCGATAGGCGGAAGTCACCAGCGAAACGAGGGCGTCGATATCGTCGACTGTGGCGGTGCGGAAGGTGGTGGTCTGCATGGGGAGCAGTTTAGCGGGAGTCGGGATTGGGGATTCGTCAAAGCGCAAGAAACGCTGTTTCTTGTGCCTTGCCGGATGCCCGAATTGGGGCGTTGCTCTGAGTCTATCGTGGGGGCACGTGCGCCAGCGCACGGACGTCTGGCGCAAGCACCGCAACTCGGCGAAAGGTTCTCCGAATCCCTAATCCCGACTCACCAATCACTGCCTCAAGCCAGCAGCCGACGCACCTTCACCAGCGCAGCAACAAAGCGCTCGATCTCGTCGTGCGTGTTGTAGAACGCCAGCGAGGCGCGGCAGGTGGCGGCAACGCCGTAGTACTGCAGCAGCGGGTGTGCGCAATGCTGGCCCGAGCGGATGGCGATGCCTTCCAGGTCGAGCAGGGTGGCCAGATCATGCGCATGCGCGCCTTCGATCAGGAACGACACCACTGCGGCCTTGTCCGGCGTGGTGCCGAAAATGCGCAGGCCCTCGATACGCTGCAGTTCTTCGGTGAAGTGTGCGAGCAACTCGGTTTCGCGTGCTTCCACGTGCGCCAGCCCAACCGACTCCAGGTAATCCACTGCCGAGCCCAGGCCGATGAAACCGGCGATGTTGGGCGTGCCGGCTTCGAACTTGTGCGGGGCATCGTTGAACACCGTGCCCTCGAAGCTGACTTCCTTGATCATCTCGCCGCCGCCTAAAAACGGCGGCATTGCCTGCAAGTGTTCGCGACGTGCCCACAGCGCGCCGGTGCCGGTCGGCCCGCACATCTTGTGGCCGGTGATGGCGTAGAAATCGCAACCGATGCCGGCCATGTCGATACGCCGATGCGGCGCGGCTTGCGAGCCGTCCACCACGGTGACGATGCCGCGTTTGCGCGCCTCGCGGCAGATCTCGCGCACCGGGTTGACCGTGCCCAGCACATTGGACACGTGCGTGATCGCCAGCAGCTTGACCTCCGGCGTCATCGCCTTGCGCAAGGCATCCAGATCCAGCGCGCCGTCTGGGGTGATCTCGGCCACGCGGATGGTCGCACTGGTGCGTTGCGCCACCAGTTGCCACGGCACGATGTTGGCGTGGTGCTCCATGCGCGAAATCAGGATCACATCGCCGGCGCCCAGGCGCGGCAGCGCCCAGGAATAAGCGACCAGATTGATCGCAAAGGTCGTGCCGCTGCACAGCACCAGCTCGTCGGCGCGCACATTGAGAAAACGTGCGAGCTTGCTGCGCGCGCCTTCGAACGCATCGGTGGCTTCGGTGCCCAGCGCATGCACCGCGCGGCTCACATTGGCGTTTTGACGACGATAGAACTCGTCGGTCGCGGCAATCACCTGCAGCGGCTTCTGGCCGGTGTTGGCGTTGTCGAAGTAGATCAGCGGCTTGCCGTGCACCTGCCGCATCAACAACGGGAAATCCGAGCGCACACGCTCCCAATCCGGCGCGGCCAGTTGCGGGACGGCGGGCGCGTTCATGCCACGCCTGCCGAGGTCAGTGCGCGGTCCAGCTGCAGCGCCAGTACCGCAGTCAGCGCGGTGGGCAGCACGCGCAGCGGCTCGTGGCAGAACGCGGCGCTCAGCAAACGCTGTGCATCGGCCTGCGGCAGACCGCGCGAGCGCAGATAGAACAAGGCGTTGTCGTCGAGCTGGCCGACGGTGGCGCCGTGCGCGGCCTGCACTTCTTCGGCATCGATCACCAGCACCGGCTGGGTGTCGATCTCGGCATTGGCCGACAGCAGCAGATTCTTGTTCGACAGCCGCGCATCGCTGCCGTCGGCACCGGGGCGAATGTGGATGCCGCCGTGAAACACCACACGGCTGCGATCGGCGCCCACGCCGCGCCAGACCAGCTCGCAGCTGGTATCGCGTGCAATGTGCTGGATGCCCAGACGCGTATCGACATGGCGACGGCCGTTGCCGAGCAGCACGCCATTGGCGGTGAGCTGGGCGTTGTTGCCTTCCAGGCGCACGTTGAGCTCGTGCCGCGACAGGTTGGCGCCCAGTTCCAGATCCACGCGCTGGTAGCGCGCATTGCGCGCCAACACGGCATCGGTACGCAACAGCGAGGTGGCGTGCGCACTGTCGGCCTGCACGCGGGCATGCGACAACACCGCATCCTGGGCCAGATGCACATGCATCAGGCTGTTATCCAGATGCGCGGCATCGCCGACATGCAGGTGATGCTCGACCACGTTCAGCGCCGCGCCGGCACGTAGTTCGATCAGGTGCCGGTGGTGCCAGGACAGGTCGTGCTCGCCGGCCACGCTGATAAAGACCAGCTGCAGCGGAATATCGATCTGCGCGCCTTCCTGCACGCGCACCAGCACGCCTTCGTCGGCAAGCGCGGCATTCAGACGGGCGAAGATTTCATCGCTGCCTTCGAAACGGCGACCGAGCAGCTGCTGCGCGTCATCGCTGGCAGCCAGCGAGGCAGACAAGGTCTCCAGCTGTACGCTGTCGGGCAGCGTCGAAAGGTCGCTCAGTGCGTCGGACGGGCGCCCGTTGACGAACACCAGCCGTGGCGAGGCGATATCGTCCAGCACGGAGGCATCGACCAGCGTCGGTACCAAGGGCGCCGTCTGAAAACTGCGCCGCTCCAGCTGCCGCAGCGAGGTGTATTTCCAGGCTTCGGCGCGCGGGCCGGGCAGGCCGGTCTGCAGCGCGGCATCGAGTTCGGCACGCCGTACATCGTTGCCGCAGAAACCGCGTGCGAGGGATTCCAGCAGGGCGCTCATCAGGCAGCCGCCTCGGGCACCACGCGGTCCTTGAGGAAGTGGTAGCCGTGTTTTTCCAGCTCCAGCGCCAGTTCCGGGCCGCCGCTCTGCACGATGCGGCCTTCGGCCAGCACATGCACCACGTCCGGGGTGATGTAATCGAGCAGGCGCTGATAATGAGTGATCACCAGGAACGAGCGCTCCGGCGAGCGCAGCGCGTTGACGCCGTCGGCCACGCTCTTGAGTGCGTCGATATCCAGGCCCGAATCGGTTTCGTCCAGGATGGCGAGCTTGGGCTCGAGCACGGCCAGCTGGAAGATCTCGTTGCGCTTCTTTTCGCCACCCGAGAAGCCTTCGTTGACGCCGCGATGCAACAGCTCGTCCTTCAGATGCAGTACCGCCAGTTTCTGGCGCACTAGCTTGAGGAACTGCATCGAGTCCAGCTCTTCCTCGCCACGCGCCTTGCGCTGCGCGTTGAGCGCGGCGCGCAGAAAATAGGTGTTGTTGACGCCGGCGATTTCAACCGGGTACTGGAAGGCCAGGAACAGGCCCGCAGCGGCGCGTTCTTCCGGCGGAAGGTCGAGCAGGTCCTTGCCTTCGAACTGCACGCTGCCTGCGCTGACTTCGTAGCCATCGCGCCCGGCCAGCACATTGCCCAGCGTGGATTTGCCCGCGCCGTTGGGCCCCATGATGGCGTGCACCTGGCCCGGCTTGATGTCCAGCGACAGGCCTTTGAGGATTTCTTTGCCGGCGATGCTGGCGTGGAGATTGTTGATCTTGAGCATATTCGTATCCAGTGATTGAGCCCCTCTCCCGCCGGGAGATGGGTTGGGGTGAGGGTTCGTGCGAAGCAGCGTGCTGTTTGGGTGCACCTGGCTTCGCCCGTACCCTCATCCGGCGCTGCGCGCCACCTTCTGCCGAGGGGAGAAGGGGAAAGGTGTCAGCCGACGCTGCCTTCTAAGGAAACTTCCAGCAGCTTCTTGGCTTCCACTGCAAATTCCATCGGCAGTTCGCGGAATACCTGCTTGCAGAAACCGTCGACGATCAGCGACACCGCATCTTCCTGGCTGATGCCGCGCGCGCGGCAATAGAACAACTGGTCGTCGCTGATCTTGGAGGTGGTGGCCTCGTGCTCGACGGTGGCGCCGGGATTCTTCACCTCGATATAGGGGAAGGTATGCGCGCCGCACTGCTTGCCGATCAACAGCGAATCGCACTGGGTGTAGTTGCGCGCGCCATCGGCGTTGCGATCCACCTTGACCAGACCACGATAGGTGTTCTGCCCGCGCCCGGCGCTGATGCCCTTGCTGACGATCTTGCTCTTGGTGCGCTTGCCGATGTGGATCATCTTGGTGCCGGTATCGGCCTGCTGACGATGATGGGTGAGTGCCACCGAGTGAAACTCGCCCACCGAGTCGTCGCCCAGCAGCACGCAGGACGGATACTTCCAGGTGATCGCCGAGCCGGTTTCGACCTGGGTCCAGGTGACCTTGCTGCGGTCGCCACGGCATTCGGCACGCTTGGTGACGAAGTTGTAGATGCCGCCAACGCCGTTTTCATCGCCCGGGTACCAGTTCTGCACGGTCGAATACTTGATCTCGGCGTCTTCCAGCGTCACCAGCTCGACCACCGCCGCATGCAGCTGGTTTTCGTCGCGCATCGGCGCGGTGCAGCCTTCCAGATACGACACATACGCCTTGTCTTCGCACACGATCAAGGTGCGCTCGAACTGGCCGGTATGGCCGGCATTGATGCGGAAATAGGTGCTCAGTTCCATCGGGCAACGCACGCCTTTCGGGATGAAAACGAAGCTGCCATCGGAGAACACCGCCGAGTTGAGTGCGGCGAAGTAATTGTCGCCAACCGGCACCACGCTACCCAGATACTGTTTGACGATCTCCGGATGTTCCTTGATGGCTTCGGACATCGAGCAGAAGATCACGCCCTTTTCGGCCAGTTCCTTGCGGAACGTGGTGCCGACCGAGACCGAATCGAATACTGCATCCACCGCCACGCCGGCCAGCCGGGCCCGCTCGTGCAACGGCACGCCAAGCTTGTCATAGGTGTCGAGCAGTTCCTTCGGCACGTCGTCCAGCGAGGCGTACTTCGGGCCCTTGGGCGCGGAGTAATAGCTCAATGCCTGGAAATCGATCGGGGAGATCTGCAACTTCGCCCATTCCGGCATCGGCATCTTCAGCCAATGCCGATATGCCTCAAGACGCCAGTCGGTCATCCATTGCGGCTCTTCTTTCTTGGCCGACAAGGCACGGATGACGTCCTCGTCCAGGCCGGGCGGGAGCGAGTCCGATTCGATGTCGGTGATGAAGCCGGCGTCGTAACGTCGGCCCAGCCGTTCGATAATCTCGGCGTTCTGCGGGGGAGCAAGTTCGGTGGCCATCGGGCTGCCTACAGGTCAGGTGGTCGCGACGCGTGCGGCGATGGAACGCCGACTGCTGTCGCCAGGGAGAGAGAGAGGCTGCAACATCTGTGCGAGCGTGACGCGACGCAATGCATCGCCGACCACGTCGTTGATCAAACGCCAGTTAGAGCGCACCCCGCATGTCTGCGCGATGCCGCACTGGCTGTGGTCCTGGCTGCATTCGGTGATCGCCAGCGGGCCTTCCATTGCCTCGACGATTTCAACAAGCGTGATCTCGCTGGCCGCGCGTGCAAGCCGGTAGCCGCCATGCACGCCACGCAAACCTTCGACCAGGCCCGCTTGCGACAACGGTTTGAGAATCTTGCTTACGGTCGGCGCTTCCAGGCCGGCCTGCTCGGCCAGCTCGCTCGCGCTGAGCACCTGATCGCCGCGTGCAGCCAGTACGGTCAGCACGACGGTGGCGTAATCGGTGAGTTTGGTGACGCGCAACATGAGGAGGCCAGGTAAATCCTAAAGCGGACCGAAATTGTACTCTTTCGCGCAGGGCAGGGCCAACCGCGCGGTTCAGCCGCCGGCAAGCGTTGGACGTTGCCGTTGGCAATGCGCTTGTGCTTGGCGCATCGCCGCGCTGCGGTCACAATGAGCGGCCCCATCACTGGACCCCGTTCATGTCGCGCAAAGTTGCCGCCCGCAAGTCACGTATCCACGGCAATGGCATGTTCGCCCTCGCCGCGCTCCGCAAGGGCGAGCGCATCATTCAATACAAAGGGCGCCTGCGCACGCATGCGGAAGTGGATGCCGATGACACCGGCGATGTGGAAAGTGGCCACACCTTCCTGTTCACGCTCAGCGACGACTACGTGCTGGATGCCAACTACGAAGGCAACGTGGCGCGCTGGATCAACCACAGCTGCAAGCCCAATTGCGAAGCGGTGATCGAAGAGGCCGAAGGCGACGATCGCAGCAAGGACAAGATCTTCATCGAGGCCAAGCGTGCGATCAAGGCCGGCGAAGAGCTCACCTATAACTACGGCATCACGCTGGCCGAGCGCCACACACCGCGTTTGAAGAAGATCTGGGAATGCCGCTGCGGCTCCAAGAACTGCACCGGCACGATGCTGCAGCCCAAGCGCTGAGCACGCGCGTGCCGGCATCGCGATGATGCGATGCGCACTCTCTTTCAGGAGTGCGCAACCGGGAATGCGCAATACGCGGGTTCGACCTGCATGCTTACGCAGTCGATTCACCTGTTAATGGATCGCTTCCAACAACAGCGTCACCGTCTTCCCAGACGTCTTTCGCAACAAAGGCCCGGCGATCGATGCGCCGGGCCTTTGTGTGTGTGCAACGCCTGCCGCGCAGTGGCACCGGTCAGCGAGCCCCGCGCTAGCGCAGCGCGGATCGTCTACTTGCCGGAAAGCGCTGTCGCCGGCACCAGTTGCTCGATGTTCTGATTGAAGTTCACCGCCACCCGTCCGTTCTGGATGCCCACCGACTCCACCTGCACATTGCCCATCACCGCCGCGATCGCCGGGTCGATACGATAGATCGGCTCCTTGCGCGCGTAATCGGCCAGCCAGGCATTGAGCAACTGGCGGGTGCTGTGATCAAGCTTGGCGCCGGCATTGGCAGGGCGGAAGTCATCGATGGTGGGTTGATCAAGATAAAAGCCTTGCTTGGCCACGTCGTAGCGCAGCGCACTGGTCAAGGTCACGTTGCCGACCGGTGCCGGCGCGCCGCCCGCGGTGGCCAGGGCCAGATCGAAGGCCATCTTGAGCCGGTCGCCCGGCGGCAGCGACAGCGCCGGATTGCTGACCGTCATTTCGACCAAGCCACCCAGTGCGTCATGCGTCTGCGGGAAGCGGCCACCCAGGAATTGCTGCAGATCGCTGCCCTGCACACTGATTTGATGTCCCTGGATCTGCGGCGTGGCCCAGGCACCGGTGACGGGCATCGCCAGGGCGAGGGCGAGCATGGATCCGGCAAGCGAACGCAGTTTCATCGGGTGACTCCGGTAGCAGATGACATCACCTTAGTCTGCGCCGGTGAACCACGGGTTAGCGCAGCACCGGCTGCAGCGTTGCCGAATAGATCTCCCATGTGTCGCTGCCGGCGCGGGGTTGGAGTCGATACGCACCGACCAGACGCTGCGTGCCGGCGGTGGTATGCACGGTCAGTTGCACCGGTACTTCGATCAGCTTGGGCGGATGCTGCTGGTCCAAGGCAATGGGTGGATCGTTGTTGATGCGCATCGATTGGATGTTGGTGATGCCGCGTAGCGCTGCGTCATCCGGCACCGGTGAGGGACGACCCCCGGTCCACAGCGCATCGGCATCCGCGCGTGCCGCGCCGGGTAGTGCGCCCAGATACCGATGCACGGTGGCGCTTGCTTTGGCCAAGTTGCTGCGCGCTGTGGCGTCGTTGGGGTCCGGTGCCGGCACCAGTGGTGCAGGCGCTCCAGCGTTGGTGACTGTGCCTGGAGTGCCTGTCACAGCCTCGGTTGGCGACGAGGGCGCAGCAACAGGCGTGCGTTTGTCTTCGGTGCGCTGACAACTGCAGCCAGCGATTGCAGCGGCAAATACTACGATTCCAGCCCAGCGCATGGCGCGTCCCCATCCCCGATGCGCGCAGTGTAACGGTCCGCGCAATGCGGCGATGCAGGCCTCAAGCGCCTGGCGTTGGGTGCACACGCTGCAGGCGCTCCAGCAGCAGTTGCAGCTTCGGCCGCAATACATCCAACGCATCGCTGGGCTGCGCGCGCGGGCGGGCGGCCAGATCTTCCAGCAGCTGCGAGCCGACTGTCAGCGCGGCGCATTCATCGCTGCTCAGGTCGCGGCGCAGGTGCAACTCTTCGAGCAGCCGCATCCAGTCGGCGCGCGAGCGCTGTTCGAACTCGATGGTGCAGCGGTCGTCGCAGGGGCGGCCATCGCTTTCGATGGGCGTGACCGTAATGCGATAGCGTTTTCGGGGCATGGAGATGGCGTCGTTGCTGGGCTGTCTCCACCATAGGCGCAGCGTGCGGTGGCCTCGATAGGGCAGGCCATGACGCAGTGTTCCAACATGTTCACTGTGCCGGCTGTGGTGCGGGTTTGCGCAGCAGCGGCAGCGGATCGTACGCACCGTTGCGCCCATAGACCCCATAGTGAAGATGCGGCGGCGTGCCGCGCGCGTTGCCGGTGGTGCCGACCATGCCCAGCGGTGTACCGGGCTCGACCACATCGCCGACCTCCAAGCCTGCGGCCCAGTCGTCCAGATGCGCATAGTAATGCCACTGCATGGCCGGCCCCAGCACCCAGACCTGCTTGCCGCCAAGGCCTTGATCGCGAATGGCGCTGACCACGCCGCGGGTTGCAGACAGCACCGGCGTGCCGCGTGGCGCGAAGATATCCACACCGGCATGGCTGCGATCGCGGCCCCGCGGCGCGCCGAAGGTATCGGCGATGCGGCGTGCCTGCACGCCTTCGACCGGAATCTGCAAAGACGTCGGCGGCGGCATTCGTGACAGCTCCCAGCTGGTGCGCAGCTGCTCGGCGATCGGCAACTGCCAGGCCCAGCGTGCGGCGACACCCAAGGCGCACAGCAGGGCGACCGACACCAGCAGGCGGCGCACGCGGCGTGCGGGGCTGCGGGCGGTGGACAGCGGTGTAGTCGATGGAGGGTGGGGCGATGGATCGGTCACATGCACCTGCTGGGTTGCGAATGAGCAGGCAGGGTAGGCAAGCGGCGATGAGCGGCATGTGGGTAATCACGCATGCGGTATCGCGCGCGCAAAAAAAAGACGGCCCGCAGGCCGCCTTCGTTACACCGGATGCGTGCTCGATTAGAGCGCGGCGTCCTTCAACTTCTTCAGCAAGCGAGCCTTGACCTTGAAGCTGGCCGGCTTTGCGGCAAAGGTCTGCTCTTCCTTGGTGAAGGGGTTGATGCCCTTGCGCTTGGGCTTGGCCGGCACATGGACGCTGGTCAGCTTCAGCATGCCCGGCAGAGTGAACGAGCCGGCGCCCTTCTTGCTCAGCGAGGAATGTGCAACGGATTCCAGCGTCGCCAGAACGGCGCGGACGTCCTTCGGAGCCAGCTGTGTGGATTCGGCGATGTGCGCGACCAGGCCGGTCTTGCTCAGTGCTTCCTTGATCGGCTTCGGCGCGGCGGACTTGGCAGCGGCGGCCTTCGCCGGCTTTGCGGTCTTGGTGGCGGCGACCTTTTTCACTGCCTTTTTGGGGGCAGCCTTCTTAGCGGCGGTTTTTGCCATGAGTTATGTATTCCGTATTCGTAGGTGGTGTTGGGTCTGCCGACCCAGTCGGCAACGCGAAATGTAGGGCAACTGCTGCGCGCCGCCAATAGGCAAACGATGAAACAACGCGAAAAAAGCGTCTTTCGACGGGGATTCGTTCACCAGCGGCAGAAAACGCGTACGAAACGCATTGTCGAGTCGGTTGCGATGTGCGCGTTGACGAAGCGTCTGACGCAGAGCAGCAGGTCTTCAGCGCGAGCTTGAGTGCATGATCGAGCAGGCGATCTGGTGTCGGGTGTTGCCGAAATCTGCGGCTGGCTGATGGCGTTGGTCGGCATGGCCAGCGCGGATGGATCGCCGTTATGCAGGATCCATGCAGTGCCGACGGATCGATTGCATACCTGCAATCAGCTTTGGTTGCGAGGAAATCCTGCGCTTCTTCGTTAGCGGATTCGCTAATCGTTGGCGGCCGACAGGCTACGGCCGCGCTCGGTGGCTGCGGCGATTGCGCTTGCGGTGAGCGCTTCGAAGCCGCCGGCCTGGAATGCCTCGATCGCCGCCTGCGTGGTGCCGTTGGGCGAGGTCACGCGGTGGCGGAGCTGCTCCGGTGCTTCGCCGGATTCTGTCAGCATGCGCGCGGCGCCAAGCACGGTTTGCAGCACCAGCGTGCGTGCGGTGTCGGCGGGCAGACCCTGCGCTTGCGCGGCAGCCTCCATCGCTTCGGCCAGCAGGAAGACATAGGCCGGGCCGCTGCCGGAGACGGCGGTCACCGCGTCCATCTGCGCTTCGTCGTCGATCCACACGGTGACGCCGGCGCTATCCAGCAAGCGGGTCGCCTGCACGCGTTGCGCGTCGGAAACGCGCGCAGTGGCGTACAGCGCGGTGACGCCGGCGCCGAGCAGGGAGGGCATGTTGGGCATTGCGCGCACTACTGCCACGTCACCGCCCGACCAGCGCTGCAGTTGCGTTGCAGTGATGCCGGCAGCGATGGACAGCAGCAGCGGCTGCTGCGCCTGCGCAAGGTCGGCCAGCTGTGCGCACACCGAAGGCAGCACCTGCGGTTTGACTGCCAGTACCCAGATGGCCGCTCCGTCCACGGCGGTGCGGGCGTCTTCCACGGCGTGCACGCCGAAGTCGCGCGATAACGCCTCGCGCAATTCGGCAATCGGCTCGGCCACGCGGATGCTGGCTGCGGGCACGCCTTGCCGGATCAGCCCGGCAATCAGGCTGCGCGCCATGTTGCCGCCACCGACGAACGCGGTGATTGCAGCGTTGGGATGCGAAGACGCGGGCGAAGAGGGCAGAGTCATTGCAGCACCTTAGGTCAGAAAGAGTCGGTGATCGGCGCGCGAGGCCGATCAGGACGCGGCGGCAGGCGACGAGGCGCGTTCGCCAAACAACGCGGTACCGACGCGCACCATGGTGGCACCGGCCGCGATCGCTTCGACGAAATCCGAACTCATGCCCATCGACAAGGTATCCACCTGCGGATAGCGGCCCTTGAGGTCTTCGAATAGCGCCTGCATGCGCGTAAACGCAGCCGCGCGCCGTGCCTGCTCGGGAAACGGCGCGGGAATCGCCATCAGCCCGCGCAACTGCAGACGCGGTTGCAGCGCGATGTCACGGGCCAGCGCATCGATCGCCTCCGGTGCGCAACCGTGCTTGCTGTCCTCGTCGTCGATATTGACCTGGATCAGCACGTTCAACGGCGCGCGATCGTCCGAGCGGTAGCGCGCCAGCAGCGGGATCAGTTTGGCGCGGTCCACGGTCTGTATCCAGTCGAAGCAGTGGCTGGCCAGTTCGGCCTTGTTGGATTGCAGGTGGCCGATCAGATGCCATTCCAATCCCAGCGCATGCAGTTCGTCGATCTTGGCCTGCGCCTCCTGCACGTAGTTTTCGCCGAACGCCTGCTGGCCTTGCGCCGCCAGCGCCTGGATTGCGCCGGCGGACTGGGTCTTGGAGACCGCCAGTAGCCGGGCGGGACGCCCAGCGGCGTTTTCCGATGCGACTCGGATGCGGTCGAGAATCTGCTGCAGCGACGAGGCCGGCACGTGGCGCCCTTGGCTTGAGGGAGGACCGCCTATAGTGAGGCCAGCGCCCTGGTCCTTCCAGCAGGTGGTGCATTCGGGGCAGCGCATGGGCGCCGATGTCCGGTCTGTTGGCCACCGGACATCGGTTTGCCGCACGCGATCTATGCAGGTGCCAGGTCAGTTGTAGTACCAGGCCTTGCCGAGATTCTGGTTGAAGTTATTGTCGATGAAAGGAACGTTGGCGGCACCGAAGTTTGTGTACGTCAATGCATCCTTCACCCATTGATCCATCGATTCCCATGCGATCAGCGGCTGCATGCCACCGACCGGGTTGTAGGGACCGATGAACATCTCATGGTTGGTCGGCCAGGTACTGCCGTAGACCACCTTGGGGTGATTGTCGCGCAGGCTGGCAGCGGGATTGCGCAGGTAAGAGTAGTTGCCATGTGCCGAGTAGGAAAGGGCATACACCGTCGGCCGCGGCACCGATGGATTGTTGATCCAGACGACGATGCTTTCCCAATCATGGCGATGTCCCAAACCACTGGATGGCGAGTCTTTCGGGAAGTACCAGCTGTACATGATGGCCCAGACGCCCCGGTACCAGCCCGAGCGCACGTAGACCTGGCCGGGACTGTGGCTGCAGCCGCCATTGGACGCACCGGTGGGCTTCAAACCCTTGCTCGGATGCCCCCACTGGTCGACTGCAGGAAACGGCACGCAGCCGTTGTGCACGAACAGGCACGGCCGGTAATCCCAGTCGCGCTGTCCGATCGGGCCTGCGGGAACCTTCTCGGGGATGGGTTTGATGTCGTCGTGGTTCCAGGCTTCGTTCGCATGTGTGACAAAAGGGCAAAGCAAAGCGACGACGCTGGCGATCAGCAGCGATTTCATGGTGTTTCACTCATTGGGGAGGGCGCTGCAACGGATGCAGGAGCGGTCGCCAACGTGTGCCGCGGGCCGTATCTATGCCGGGCCCGGGCAACGCGTCATCGTTCAGTCCGCTCTGCCTGCGCCATTGTGCGCAGCTGGATTGCGTCACGATGTTGTGTGGATGACAGCTTGAATTTCAGGCGCAACTGCGCGGCCGGACGGTGCGTTTGCGCACAATCGGCACGCAGCTGGATCGCGCAGCGTCGTGCGGCGATCGGCGCGTGGCCGGCCCTTGCGCAAGCTGGAGATGATTGCGGGGTCTGGAGAACCGGCCTCGCAGCTTTACCGTTCATGCCGGCATGGCTGCCGGCGCGACGATTGCTGGGCGTAGGCAGGTTCTGCCGTGAATCTGGCGGGCTGGGCTGGCCGCAGTGGACGCCGGCAGCAGGCGGCCAGTTCGCTGCAATGAAACCGATGCGCGGACTCTTCCAGGGCGGGGGCAGAACGCTATACTGCCGCTCGGGGAGTACCTTCCAATCGCAGCCTAGGGGAAAAGCAGCGCATGGATATCGCTGAACTATTGGCGTTTTCTGTCAAAAATAAGGCATCGGACCTGCATCTGTCGGCCGGCTTGCCGCCGATGATCCGTGTCGATGGCGATGTCCGTCGCATCAATATTCCGGCGTTGGACCATAAGCAGGTGCACGCGCTGGTGTACGACATCATGTCGGACAAGCAGCGCCGCGATTACGAGGAATTCCTCGAGGTCGACTTCTCGTTCGAGATTCCGTCGCTGGCGCGCTTCCGCGTCAATGCGTTCAACCAGAACCGTGGCGCCGGTGCGGTGTTCCGCACCATTCCCTCCGAAGTGCTGACGCTGGAAGACCTGGGCTGCCCGCCGATCTTTCGCCAGCTGATCGACCAGCCGCAGGGCCTGATCCTGGTCACCGGGCCGACCGGTTCGGGCAAGTCGACCACGCTGGCCGGCATGATCGACTACATCAACAAAAACGAATACGGCCACATCCTCACGGTCGAGGATCCGATCGAATTCGTGCACACCTCGCAGAAGTGCCTGATCAACCAGCGCGAAGTGCACCGCGACACGCACGGCTTCAACGAGGCGCTGCGCTCGGCCTTGCGCGAAGACCCGGACATCATTCTGGTCGGCGAATTGCGCGATCTGGAAACCATCCGCCTGGCGCTGACCGCTGCGGAAACCGGCCATCTGGTGTTCGGCACTCTGCACACCAGCTCGGCGGCCAAGACCATCGACCGTATCGTCGACGTGTTCCCGGCCGGCGAAAAGCCGATGGTGCGCTCGATGCTGTCCGAATCCCTGCGCGCGGTGATCTCGCAGGCACTATTGAAGAAGGTCGGCGGCGGACGCACCGCCGCCTGGGAAATCATGGTCGGCACCCCGGCGATTCGTAACCTGATCCGCGAGGACAAGGTGGCGCAGATGTATTCGTCGATCCAGACCGGCCAGCAATACGGCATGCAGACGCTGGACCAGCATCTGCAGGACCTGGTCAAGCGTAGCCTGATCACGCGCAACCAGGCGCGTGAGTACGCCAAGGACAAGCGGATATTCGAGTAGCCGGGATTCGGGATTCGGGATTCGCAATGGCGATCTCCCGGACCGGACCCCGCTCTTGCGAATCCCGAATCTCCCATCCCGAATCCCTGCTCCAAAGGAGCGCGCCATGAGCACTATCGACTTCACCTCGTTCCTCAAGCTGATGGCGCACCAGAAGGCGTCGGATCTGTTCATCACCTCGGGCATGCCGCCGGCGATCAAGGTCAACGGCAAGATTAGCCCGATCACCCAGACACCGCTGACGGCGCAACAAAGTCGCGATTTGGTGTTGAACGTGATGACACCGTCGCAGCGCGAAGAATTCGAAAAGACGCACGAGTGCAACTTCGCCATCGGCGTGTCAGGGGTCGGGCGTTTTCGTGTGAGCTGTTTCTATCAGCGCAACCAGGTCGGCATGGTGCTGCGCCGGATCGAAACGCGCATCCCCACGGTGGAAGAGTTGAGCCTGCCGCCGGTGATCAAGACGCTGGCGATGACCAAGCGCGGCATCATCATTTTCGTCGGCGCCACCGGTACCGGTAAGTCGACCTCGCTGGCGGCGATGATCGGTTACCGCAACCAGAATTCCACCGGACACATCATCACCATCGAAGATCCGATCGAATTCGTGCACAAGCACGAAGGCTGCATCATCACCCAGCGTGAAGTCGGCATCGACACCGATAGTTGGGAAAACGCGCTGAAAAACACCCTGCGCCAGGCGCCGGACGTGATCATGATCGGCGAGGTGCGTACCCGCGAAGGCATGGATCACGCGGTGGCATTCGCCGAAACCGGCCATCTGGTGCTGTGCACCCTGCACGCCAACAATGCCAACCAGGCGATGGACCGCATCATCAACTTTTTCCCGGAAGATCGCCGCAATCAGCTGCTGATGGATCTGTCGCTCAATCTCAAGGGCGTGGTCGCGCAGCAATTGATTCCGACTCCGGACGGGCGCAGCCGCCGCGTGGCGATGGAGATCATGCTGGGCACCCCGCTGGTGCAGGATTACATCCGCGACGGCGAGATCCACAAGCTCAAGGAGATCATGAAGGAGTCCACCAACCTGGGCATGCGTACCTTCGATCAGAGCCTGTTCGAGCTGTATCAGGCCGGCGAAATCAGCTACGAAGACGCGCTGCGCTATGCCGATTCGCAGAACGAAGTGCGCCTGCGCATCAAACTCTCGCAGGGCGGCGACGCCAAGACCCTGGCGCAGGGGATGGATGGTGTGGAGATTGCCGAGGTTCGGTGAGTCGCCCAGGACCGCTGCGCATTGGTGCACTCTGGTGCATGGCCGCGGCATAGCACGCTGAAGAAATTCACCTGCACAAGGGTCCCGGGACTTGGCGCTTCATGTCTGCGCACAGGCGTCTGCTGCAAAAAGACAGGGTAGAGACCGCGCTGTTGGTCGATGAACATGCAGCGCAGCAGTGCGCGCATGCGGTGACGTTTCAGATGTAACCAGGCGGGCCGATAGTGTCTAATATTGCACCCCATTGCAGTGCCCGAACCTGTGAGCCTTCCCGATTCCGATCTGCGTCCGGAGCAAGAACCGCTGCCCGATGACGGCGCTGTGGTCACCTCCGGCCCGTTGACGCCGCCGCCGGATTCGGCCGGCACCGCGGCCGACGATCATGCCTATCACCACTCGGTGGCCGAAGACGCGCAAGGCATGGTGCTGGCGACGCTGGTGGCCTCGTTGGGCCTGGCGATCTTCGCCAAGGGCGGCCTGATGATCGGTGGCATGGCCGGTGTCGCCTTCTTGCTGCATTACGCGTTGCACTGGAATTTCGGTCTGGTGTTCGTGCTAGTGAATCTGCCGTTCTATTGGCTGAGCGTGCGCCGCATGGGCTGGGAATTCACCTTGAAGACCTTCGCCGCAGTCGGCGCCTGCGGTGCGCTCACCGACCTGATACCGCGCTGGGCCGAGTACGCGCATATCAGCACGCTGTTTTCGGCCATCGTCGGCGGTGCGCTGGCGGGGCTGGGCATCCTGTTTTTCATCCGCCATCGCGGCAGTTTGGGCGGCATCGGCATCCTGGCGGTGTATCTGCAGCGCGAGCGCGGCTGGAGTGCGGGCAAGGTGCAGATGAGTTTCGATGCGATGCTGATGCTGGTGGCCTTCACCATCCTCACCCCGGACAAGGTGCTGTATTCGGCGCTGGGTGCGTTGATGCTGAGTCTGGTGTTGATGTTCAATCACCGCCCGCATCGTTATATGGGCGTGTGATCCGGAACGTCGTTGGCGACCTGCCGCCGACGCTGCAGTGGGCAGTTGCGCGCGTCGCTGGTGCGGTATGTAACGCATCGCGCTGCAACGTGTGCACAGTGCTTCTAGCGGCCGGCATGCGCTCGATCTTGTCGCCGCTACGCTTTTTCGCTCAGCATCCACGGTGGCGACAATGCCTGGATATGCGCAAACACCGGGCAATCTTCATGATGCGCGCCAGGTAGGTAGCCCAGGCTCATCAGGAATTCGCCGGTGATTTCGCCGCCGGTGAAGCGAAAGGTCTTCTTGAACAGCTTGATCCAGTCTGGCTTGGCGAGCGGATGCTGTGCATCCAGCCAGTGCGCGAAGCTGCCGTGCGAGGCGCGCAGCGTCTGGATGACCTGCGCGTTATGGATCGCCGCCAGCACCTTGAGCCGGTTGCGGATGATGCCGGCATCGCCCATCAGCCGAACGATCTCGGTCTCGCCGTACGCGGCAACCGTGTCCACATCGAAACCGTCGTAGGCGCGCTGGAAATTGCTGCGCTTGCGCAGGATGGTTTCCCAGCTCAATCCGGCCTGATTGATTTCCAGCACCAGCCGCTCGAACAGCTCGCGTTCGTCGCGCTGCGGGAAGCCGTATTCGTACGCGTGATAGTGGCCGTGGACCGGATGGCCTGGGGCGATGCTGCAATAGCCGCTCATGGGGGTGCCTGTGATGTGCGCCGTGGTGGTGGGCCGGCACGATGGAAAGAGGGGTCAAACCGGGCGAATACAGCGCCGTCCAGTGCCAAGTCTGGATGGACAAGCTAGCAGCGCAGAATGCACCGCACGAGCCCGGGTTGCATCGCCAGCGACAACCTGAACGCGCAGGTCAGAAGCGGCAACGGCACCGCGTTCGCGGTCCGGTCCATCGTCAGCGTCGGCAGCCCACAGCGCCAGGCAAGCGCCAAGTATGGCAGCGGCTCTGCGCGCGGCGGAGCGAACGGCTAGAATGCGGTCATGTCCGTTTTGCCCACGCCTCTGGCCAACCAACTGCTGATTGCGCTCCCGGCGCTGTCCGACCCCACCTTTTCGCGCAGCGTCGCGCTGATCTGTCAGCACGACGAGAACGGCGCGATGGGCGTGCTGGTCAATCGGCCCTCCGAGTACACGCTGGGCGAAGTCCTGTCGCAAATGGGCATCGACACCGTCGACGAGCACCTGCGCGAGCAGATCGTGCTCAGCGGTGGGCCGGTGCATCCGGAGCGCGGCTTCGTCATCCACGACGATGCGCGCGAATGGGATTCCTGCCTGGAAGTGGGGCAGGGCGTGTTCCTGACCACCTCGCGCGATATTCTCGAAGCCATGGCGGCCGGCGACGGTCCGCGCAATGCGCTGGTGGCGTTGGGCTGTGCCGGCTGGGGCGCGGGGCAGCTCGAGTTCGAACTGGGCGAGAACAGTTGGCTCACCGCGCCGTCGGATGCCAACGTGCTGTTCGCCACCGCGCTGGAAGATCGCTGGCAGACCGCTGCCGGGCGCATCGGCGTGGACCTGTTCCGGCTGACGGATTATTCCGGGCATGCCTGAGGCGGGCGCGATCCGCCCGGATGGCACGGTGCTGGGCTTCGACGTAGGGTCGCGCCGCATTGGTGTGGCCGTTGGCACCGCGCTCGGTGCCGGCGCGCGCGCGGTCGCCGTCATCAACGTGCATGCCACCGGTCCCGACTGGGCCGCGCTGGATCGTGTGCACAAGGAATGGCGGCCCGACGGCCTGGTGATCGGCGACCCGCTCACCCTTGACGACAAGGACCAACCCGCACGCAAGCGCGCCCATGCGTTTGCTCGCCAACTGCGTGAGCGCTATGCGCTGCCGGTGGTGCTGATCGACGAGCGCTCCAGTTCGGTCGAAGCCGCGCAGCGTTTCGCGCGCGAGCGCGCCGATGGACGCAAGCGCCGCCGCGATGCCGAAGCGCTGGACGCGATGGCGGCCGCGGTCATTGTCGAACGCTGGTTGGCCGCGCCCGACCAAGCCACTCTTCTTTCCCTGATATTTCCCGACCTGCGATGACCACCATGCAACTCGATTCGGACGGACGCCTGCGCCACCTGCTCACCCTGGAAGGACTGCCGCGCACCACGCTGCTGCAACTGCTCGATCGTGCCGGTCAGATCCGCGACGCCGCGGTAGGGCGCGTCGGCAAGCGCAGCGTGCTGGCCGGGACTGCGGTGTGCACATTGTTTTTTGAACCCTCAACGCGCACGCGCAGCTCGTTTCACCTCGCCGCGCAGCGGTTAGGCGCAGACGTGCTCAACTTCGATGCCTCCACTTCGTCCACCCGCAAGGGCGAGACCGCGCGCGACACCTTGAAGAATCTCGAGGCGATGGGCGTGCGTGGCTTTGTGGTGCGCCATCCCGACGACGGTGCGGTGGAAGCGCTGGCCGAGGCTGCAGGCGAGGGCACTGCATTGATCAATGCCGGCGACGGACGCAGCTCGCATCCCACCCAGGGCCTGCTCGACATGCTCACCCTGCGCCAGGCCAAGGGCACCGATTTTTCCAAGCTCAAGGTGGTAATTGTCGGCGACGTGAAGCACTCGCGTGTAGCGCGCTCGGACTTGCACGCGTTGCGCACCCTGGGCGTGGGCGAGATCCGTGTGTGTGGTCCGGCCAGCCTGCTGCCCGACGACGACATGCTGGACGGCTGCGTGGTGGGCGAAGATTTCGACGCGATGCTCGAAGGCGTCGATGCGCTGATGATGCTGCGCCTGCAACGCGAGCGCATGGAAGAAGGCCTGGTGCCGTCGCTGGAGCAATACCACACCGATTACGGGCTCACCCGCGCGCGCCTGGCGCGTGCCGGTCGCGATGCCGCCGTGCTGCATCCGGGCCCGATCAACCGCGGCGTGGAAATCACCGACGAGGTTGCCGACGGCGCGCAATCGTGCGTGCTGCGCCAGGTCGCCAACGGCGTCGCCGTGCGCATGGCCGTGCTGGAAACCTTGCTCGGCTAAGCAAACGCAGCAATGCGACCGCGTAGCCATAGTAGTGCGCGGTCGTTGCTCGGATAGGCATCGCAAGTACCTAGAACCTTGCTGCCAAGATCGCGCAGCGCGCTTCGCCTTTGCGAATCCCCAATCCCCAATCCCGGCACCAAGCCGTAACACCCACTGGCCTATCGTGGCAGCTCCTTTCATCGCAGGAGATCGCAATGGGTATTTCACGTCACGCCACCGCTCACTGGGAAGGCGACCTCAAGACCGGCAAGGGCCAGCTCAGCACGCCGCAGAGTGGTTTGCTGGAAAACACGCGCTATGCCTTCAGCAGCCGCTTCGGCGACGAGAAGGGCACCAATCCGGAAGAACTCATCGCGGCCGCACATGCCGGCTGCTTCACCATGGCGCTGTCGGCACAGCTGACCGAAGCCGGCTTTCCGCCGACCTCGCTGGATACGCGCGCCGACGTGGATCTGTCGATGGAGGGCGGCCCGCAGCTGTCGCAGATCCGGCTCAAGCTCAAGGCCGTGGTGCCGGGGATCGATGAAGCCAAGTTCCGCGAACTGGCCGATGTCGCCAAGAAGAATTGCCCGGTGTCCAAGGCCCTGAGCGCGGTGCCGATCAGCCTGGAAACCGAATTTTCTAGCTGATGCATACAAGGCTGCGCTGCGCCGGTGTTGCATGCCGGCGCACGCAGCTGGCGGCAACCTGAATAGGGCTTTGCAGGGCCGGTCTGGTTCAGGGCGGTTTCACTGGCGCAGGCCGAGCATCGGCAGCGTGTCCTCCCTGTAGAAGTGCCGCGATGAAAACTCTTGTGCTTGGTGCTCTGGTGATGGGTCTGGCGGTTGCGGGCAACGCAACGGCGCAGCGCTATGACAGCGGCTACCGCGATGGCGGTCGCAGTGGGTATGAGGACGGTCGTTACGAATACGCACGCGTGGTGCGTGTCGATCCGATCATCGTGACCGATTCGTATAACGAACGCAGCAGCGAACGCTGCTACAACCGCCCTTCCAACGGCTACTACACCAGCAACGATGGCTACTATCGCGATGGCGGCGGTTATGGCCAATCGGGCGTGTCCAATCGCGGTGTGGCCAGCGTGATCGGCGGTATCGCCGGTGCGGTGCTCGGCAGCCAGGTTGGCGGCGGCAATGGCCGCTTGGTCGGTACTGCGGTCGGCACCATGGCCGGTGTTGCGGCAGGCCGCTCGATCTACGAGGCCAACAATCGCAATTACCAAGGCAACGTCAGCGTGTGCGAGCCGGTGTCCTACCGTCGCGAGAGCGATCGTGTGGAAGGTTACGATGTGACATACGAATATGCCGGCCGCACCTACCACACGCGTAGCGACTACAACCCTGGCGATCGCATCCGCGTGCGCGTGGACGTGCGTCCCGACTGACCGGTGCGAGAAGGCGTGGTGTGTGTCGATTGACGGACGCTGCGTTGTCGAAAACAAAAACGCTGCGATCGCTCGCAGCGTTTTTTTATTGTGCAAACCACAGTCCGCATGCAGTTCCGTGTGCGATCGCTCGATCAAACAATCAAGCCCAATCCAGCGTCCCGCGAATCACCGTCTGCACCTGGCCGCCGGACCACACATCGCCATCGGCATCGATGCGCAATTCCAGCAAGGCATCGAAGCCGATTTCGCGGCCCTGGCTGACCACATAGCGTCGCGCCTTGCCCGGCAATGCCTGGCGGCTGTCGAGCCATGCGGCGAGCACCGCATTGGCCGCGCCGGAAGCGGCGTCTTCGAAGCGGCGGCCGTTGCCGACGAAGGCACGGACGGCGAGGTCGTAGGCGCCCGGCGCGGTGGCGCGCGCGTAGGCGAACACGCCCATGCTGCCGGTGGATTCGGCCAGCCCAGCGATCGCCTCCCACTCCGGTTGCAGACCACGCAGCGCGGCCTCGCTGGCCAGCTCCACCACCCACCAGGTGCGGCCGCCGTCCATCAGTGCAGGCGGCAGGCTGCCGAGCGGCCAGCCGCGCAAGGCATCGCGCAGGCGCGGGTCGTCGGCCTGCACCTGCTCGGCCACGCGCGCGCGCGGGGTGCGGATGGCGATGCTGCGGTGATCGTCGATCTGCTCCACGCGCAGCGGCAACTGGCCGGCGATACCGTCCTGGATCAGCACGCCGTCGTGCGGCGCGGCCAGGCCGGCCTCCAGCACCGCATGCGCGGTGCCGACGCTGGGGTGGCCGGCAAACGGCACTTCTTTGTGCGGCGAAAACATGCGCAGCCGATAACTGCTGTGCGCATCCGGTGCCGCAAACACGAAGGTGGTTTCCGGCAGCTTGGTCCAGCGTGCGATCGCCTGCATCGCCGCATCGTCCAGGCCTTCGGCATCGAGCACCACGGCCAGCGGATTGCCGCTGCCGGGGCGGGCGGAGAACACATCCAGTTGCAGGAAACGGCGGGTGGTCATGGTGGCTGATCTGCGGACAGGGCGCGGCAGCTTACCAATCGATACGACCGTCGATCACTTGTCGCGTCGTTCCGCCAATCCACACTTCGCCTTCGTCATCGACGTCGATGTGGACGCGCCCATCGCGGCCGACCTCGCGGCCCTGGCTGGCGACATAGCGCGACCCGGTGCCCGGCAAGCGACCTTCGCCGTGCAGGCGCGCGGCAATGCAGGCGTTGGCGCTGCCGGTGACCGGATCTTCCGGAATGCCGTCGCCCGGGCAGAATGCGCGCACCACCAGGTCGGCGTCGCCATGGGGATCCGGCGCGTAAATGGCCAGCCCGGTGGCTGCGCTGGCCTGGGTGAGGTGGGTGATGGCGGCCAGATCGGGTTGCGCCTGGCGCACCGCTTGCGCATCGGCCAGTTCCAGCAGCCACCAGTTCGGGCCGTTGTTCCACAGCGCTGGCGGGTGTTCGGCCACACGCAATCCCGTGCAGGCTGCGCGCAACGCTGCGGCGTGCACCTCGCCGGTCGCGATCGCCCGCGCGCGCGGTGCCCGCAGCCGCACCAGCAGCGCGCCATGCCGGTCCATCACCTGCACCGGCAACACGCCCGCCGCGCATTGCTGGCGCATAAAGCCATCCGGCTTGAACGCGACCAGCCCGTGCGTTGCCGCGGCCCATGCCGCACCCACGCTGGGGTGGCCGGCGAATGGCAGCTCGGCGCGCGGCGTGAAGATGCGGATGTGGTAGTCCGCATCGGGCGCGCTGACCGGCAGGAAAAAGATCGTCTCCGACAGGTTCAGCCACGCGGCAATCTGCTGCATCTGCGCGGACGACAACGTCTGCGCGTTGAGGACCACGCCCAACGGATTGCCGTTGCCGTGTTGGCCGCCGAAGACATCCAGTTGCAGGTAGCGGTACTTGCTCATGGTGGTGAATCTCGATCGATGTAATGCGCGGCGATGGTTGCAGCACAAACCGTTACGGCAGTGGGCGCGGCGCTCGGCATGCTGTGATCGCACTCGGGGTCATGCGGGCGATATTGGCAGTAGAATCGGAGGTTCCGCCCGGCGTACCGGGCATCTTTCCCCCATTCTAAACGCCTATCTCAATGTCAGCTCCCCACACTACCGATCGTTGGATCGTCCTCAAGTTCGGCGGCACCTCGGTGTCGCGTCGTCATCGCTGGGACACGATTGGAACACTGGCGAGCAAACGGGCGAACGAGACCGGCGGCCGCGTGCTGGTGGTGGTGTCCGCGCTGTCGGGCGTGACCAACGAACTCACAGCGATCGCCGATGGCGCCGCCGACAGCGCGCAGCGCGTGGTCGCGCTGGAGCAGCGTCATCGCGAATTCCTGGCCGAGCTGGAACTGGACGCCGATGCGGTGCTGGGCGAGCGACTCGCCGCACTGCATGCGTTGCTGGGCGATGCGCGCGCGGCAACACGCACGCTGGACTGGCAAGCCGAGGTGCTGGGGCAGGGCGAGTTGCTGTCCTCCACCATCGGTGCGGCCTATCTGCACGCCAATGGCCTGGACATGGGCTGGCTGGATGCGCGCCAGTGGCTGTCGGCATTGCCGCCGCAGCCCAATCAGAGCGAATGGTCCAAGCGTTTGTCGGTGTCCTGCCAGTGGCAGTCCGATGCGCACTGGCGCGCGCGCTTCGATGCGCAGCCCACGCGCCTGCTGATCACCCAAGGCTTCATTTCGCGGCACGCCGATGGCGGCACCGCGATTCTGGGGCGTGGCGGTTCGGATACTTCGGCCGCGTATTTCGGTGCGCTGCTTGGCGCCAGCCGGGTGGAAATCTGGACCGACGTGCCCGGCATGTTCAGCGCCAATCCCAAAGAGGTGCCGGATGCGCGGCTGCTGACCCGCCTGGACTATTACGAGGCGCAGGAAATCGCCACCACCGGTGCCAAGGTGCTGCATCCGCGCTCGATCAAGCCGTGCCGCGATTCCGGCGTGCCGATGGCGATCCTGGACACCGAGCGCCCAGATCTACCGGGCACCAGCATCGACGGCAATGCCGAGCCGGTGTTGGGCGTCAAGGCAATCAGCCGCCGCAACGGGATCGTGCTGGTGTCGATGGAAGGCATCGGAATGTGGCAGCAGGTCGGCTTTCTGGCCGATGTATTCACGCTGTTCAAGAAGCATGGCTTGTCGGTGGATCTGATCGGTTCGGCCGAGACCAATGTCACCGTGTCGCTGGACCCGTCCGAGAACCTGGTCAACACCGATGTGCTGGCGGCGCTGTCGGCCGATCTGTCGCAGATCTGCAAGGTCAAGATCATTGTTCCTTGCGCGGCGATCACCCTGGTCGGGCGCGGCATGCGCTCGCTGCTGCACAAGCTGTCGGACGTGTGGGCCACGTTCGGGCAGGAACGCGTGCACATGATTTCGCAGTCGTCCAACGACTTGAACCTGACCTTCGTCATCGACGAAGCCGATGCCGATGGCCTGCTGCCGATCCTGCATGCGGAGTTGATCGACAGTGGCGCGATGCCGGTGAGCGAAGGCGAAGTGTTCGGCCCGCGTTGGCGCGAGATCATCGGCTCGGTGCGCCCGCGGCCCACACCGTGGTGGCATGCCGAGCGCGCGCATCTGTTGTCGCTGTCCAAGGCCGGTACGCCGCGTTACGTGTATCACCTGCCCACGGTGCGTGCGCGGGCGCATGCACTGGCGCAGATTGCTGCAGTGGACCAGCGCTATTACGCGATCAAGGCCAATGCGCATCCGGCGATCTTGATGGCGCTGGAGCAGGCCGGTTTCGGGCTGGAATGCGTCTCGCAGGGTGAGTTGCGCCGCGTGTTCGACACCTTGCCCGAGCTGTCGCCGCGGCGCGTGTTGTTTACGCCGAGCTTTGCGCCCAAGGCCGAATACGAAGCCGGCTTCGCTCTGGGCGTGACCGTCACCGTGGACAACGTCGAAGCATTGCGGCGCTGGCCGGAGGTGTTTCGTGGCCGCAACGTGTGGCTGCGTATCGACCTGGGCCATGGCGACGGGCATCACGAGAAGGTCAACACCGGCGGCAAGGCCTCCAAGTTCGGGTTGTCGTCCACACGCGTGGACGAGTTTGTGGAAGTGGCGCGCACGCTCGAGGTCACCATCACCGGTGTGCATGCGCACCTGGGCAGCGGTGTGGAAACCGGCGAGCACTGGCGGATGATGTACGACGAACTGGCCGGCTTTGCGCGCCGCATCGGCACGGTGGAAACCATCGACATCGGTGGCGGCCTGCCGATTCCGTACAGCGCCGAGGACGAACCGTTCGATCTGGAGCTGTGGGCCAAGGGCCTGGCCGAGGTCAAGGCCGTGCATCCGGGCTATCGGCTAGCGATCGAGCCGGGCCGTTATCTGGTGGCCGAAGCCGGCGTGTTGCTGGCGCAGGTGACCCAGGTGATCGAAAAGGACGGCGTGCAGCGCGTGGGTCTGGATGCGGGCATGAACACGCTGATTCGCCCTGCGCTGTATGACGCCTGGCACGACATCGAAAACCTCAGCCAGCTGGACGCGCCTGCCGATGGAGTCTTCGATGTCGTCGGGCCGATCTGCGAATCCTCCGATGTATTCGGCAAGCGCCGTCGTCTGCCTGCCGCCACCGCGCCGGGCGATGTGATGCTGGTGGCCGATAGCGGTGCCTACGGGTATTCGATGGCCAGCACCTACAACCAGCGCGAATTGCCGCGCGAAGAGGTGATCGATGCGCCCGCAGGCTGAGTTCATCGCGCTCAGCACGCTGGCCGGTGGCGTTGCGATGATGTTCGCCACCGCGCTCCAACAACTGAGCTTTGGCATGCTGTGGTCCGATACGTTCAAATGGGCGCTGCCCGCGCTGGTCGCCGCCGGTATCGGTGCGTGGTTGGCCTTGCGTTGGCAACGTCGAGGCGATGCGCCGATTCCCACGCGTCGCAGTGGTGGGATGGCGGTGCGCACGGTGCTGTTGAGTGCGCTGAGCTATGTGCCGGCGGTGGCGCTGTATCTTGCCGTTGCCTTCGCGGTGTCTGGCGGTGCAACGGCCGGACGTCTGGATGTGCTGTTGCTGGCGGTGCTGTTCGGTTGCCTGCCGCTGCTGTGGGCCGCGGTGCCGTTTTCCATGATTGAATATGTCCTGTGCCGACGTTATCTGCGTCGCGTACGTGTTCCTGCAGGTAGTCCATGAGCGCTTTCGACAAACACCAGATTTCCACCTTTCGTTTCGTGCGTTGCGCACTGGATGCGCAGACCGGCGTAGCGACGCTGGTGTACGCCTTCGATCAAGGCCCGGAGCTGGTCGAGACCGTCGCGGTGCCGGGCGCACCGTTCGCGCTGGACGGTGCGCACGCCACTGCCGTGCAGCAAGCGCTGCGCATCCTGCATCTCATCGCGGGCGTGAGTTACTTCAAGGCTGCCGTGCCGCCGACCATCCAGATCGATGAGTATGCGATCGATGCCGACACCGCTGCGCTGGTGGAGAGCGTCTATCTGCATGGATTGGGCGAGTTCGCCTATCGCAATGGCTTGAACCTGCACGGCAAGATCAACTTTCCGGTCGGCACACAAACTGCTGGCGATGCGCCTGCGATCGGCCTGCGCGAGCATGCCTTGGTCGCGATCGGTGGCGGCAAGGATTCGCTGGTCAGTATCGAAGCGCTGCGGCATGCCGGCATCGAGCAGACCGTGAGCTGGATCGGCGGCTCGCAGCTGATCCGCGCCTGCGCCGAGCGCACCGGTTTGCCGGTGCTCAATATCGGCCGCGTGCTGGCATCGGAGCTGTTCGAACTCAATCGCCAGGGCGCGTGGAACGGGCATATTCCGGTCACTGCGGTGAACTCGGCGATTCTTGTGCTGGCTGCGTTGCTCAATGGCGTGGATCAGGTGGTGTTCTCCAACGAGCGTTCGGCCAGTTACGGCAGCCAGATTCCCGGCACCGGCGAGGTCAATCACCAGTGGTCCAAGGGCTGGGCGTTCGAGCAGGCGTTCGGCGATTACGTGCAGCGGCATGTTGCGGCGGATCTGCGTTATTACTCGTTGCTGCGGCCGTTGTCGGAGTTGGCGGTGGCGCGTCAGTTCGCCAAGACCGACCACTACGACGCGCATTTTTCCAGCTGCAACCGCAACTTCCACATCATGGGCGAGCGCCCGGTGCATCGCTGGTGCGGGGTGTGCCCCAAGTGCCATTTCGTGTTTCTGGCGTTGGCCCCGTTCATGCCGAAGACGCGCCTGGTCAGTATCTTCGGGCGCAACCTGCTCGACGATCCCGCGCAGGCCGGCGGCTACGATGCGCTGCTGGAATTCCAGGATCACAAGCCGTTCGAATGCGTCGGCGAAGGCCGCGAATCGCGCGCGGCGATGGCGGTGCTGGCCAGCCGTGCCGAGTGGAAGGAAGACGCGTTGGTGATGCGCTTCAGCCGTGAGATCCAGCCGCAACTGGACCAGCAGGAGCTGCAGCTGGAGCCGTTGATGGCCATCGATGGCGAGCACCGTATTCCGTCGGCGCTGTGGGAGCGCGTGCGTGCGAATTTCGCAGCTTGAGGGCAGGGCGGTTGCGTTATGGGGCTGGGGACGTGAAGGGCGCGCGGCATATCGCGCGCTGCGCGCCGTGCTCCCCACGCAATCGCTGACGGTGTTCTGCAACGCTGAAGAGGCGCGCGAGCTCGATGCGCTGGCAGACCCCGCGTTGCATGTAGAAACCGATGCCAGCGCGCAGGCGCTGGGCCGGTTCGACATCGTGGTGAAATCGCCCGGCATCAGCCCGTATGGCGCGCAAGCGCAAACCGCGGCAGCCGAGTCCGGCACGCAGTTTATCGGCGGCACCGCATTATGGTTCGCCGAACATGCGCAGCCTGACGGCTATGTGCCCGGCGCCATTTGCGTCACCGGAACCAAAGGCAAGAGCACCACCACCGCGTTGCTGGCGCATCTGCTGCGCGCGGCCGGGCATCGCACCGCTTTGGTCGGCAACATCGGTCAGCCGCTGCTGGAAGTGTTGGCGCCACAGCCGCCGCCAGCGTATTGGGCGATCGAGTTGTCCAGTTACCAGACCGGCGAAGTCGGGCGCAGCGGCGCGCGTCCGGAACTTGCGCTGGTGTTGAACCTGTTCCCGGAGCATCTGGACTGGCATGGCGACGAGGCGCGCTATGTGCGCGACAAGCTGTCGCTGGTGACCGAGGGCCGCCCGCGCATTGTCTTGCTCAACGCCGCCGACCCGCATCTTGTCGATTTACAACTGCCCGACAGCGACGTGCGCTGGTTCAACCATCCCGATGGCTGGCATCTGCGTGGCGATGTGGTCTATCGCGGCGAACAGGCCATCTTCGATACCGCCGACGTACCGCTGCCGGGCGAACACAATCGGCGCAATCTGTGTGCTGTGCTGGCGGCCGTGGAAGCGTTGGGTCTGGACGCTGCAGCACTGGCACCGGCCGCACTGAGGTTTCGCCCATTGCCGAATCGCTTGCAGTTGCTTGGCAGCGTGGATGGCATCAGCTACGTCAACGACTCGATCAGCACTACGCCGCATGCCTCGTTGGCGGCGCTGGCGTGCTTTGCGCAACGTCGTGTGGCCTTGCTGCTCGGCGGGCACGATCGAGGTCTGGATTGGCACGATTTTGCCGAACAGATGGCGCAGCAGGCGCCGCTGGAAATCGTGACCATGGGAGCCAACGGGCCGCGTATCCATGCGCTGCTGGCCCCGTTGGCGGAAGCCGGTCGCTTCGGTTTGCATGCTGCCAACGATCTGGAGCACGCCATGCAGTTGGCGCGCGATGCGCTGGGCGAGCAGGGCGGGGTGGTGTTGCTGTCGCCAGGGGCGCCCAGCTTCGGCGCGTATCGCGATTACGTCGCGCGCGGCCGGCACTTCGCACAGCTGGCGGGGTTCGATCCGGCCACGATCAGTGCGATTCCTGGATTGGGTGTGCAGTAGGTTCAATCGGCGCCGATCAGGTGCCGATCAGCGCATCACAACATTCGCACCAGGCGCGGTTTCGTCCATCCCGCTTCACTCTGGCGAGTGCGTTGGCGCCGTGTGCCTGTAGGGCCTGCGCGCAGCCAACTACGCATTCCCTGCGCTAGAAGATTTCTTCAACGAAGGCGCTGGCGACCGGTGCGGCGCCAACGCCGCTCGATCAATGCGTGCGTTCCACCGCATAACGCGCCAGGCCGCGTAGCGCGGCAACTGCGGAGCTGGCCGGCAAGCCATCCAATGCCTGTTCTGCGGCGGCGGCGTATTCGGCCGCGCGTTGACGGCTGTAGTCCAGGCCGCCGGTGGCGTGGATCGCCGCCAGCACTTCGGGCATTGCGCTCGCATCGCCTTGTTCGACGATCTGGCGCAAGCGCTCCCTGGTGGTCGCATCCGAGTGCGCCATGGCGTGGATCAGCGGCAGCGTGGCCTTGCCTTCGGCCAGATCATCGCCCAGGTTCTTGCCCAGGTCGCTGGCGTCGGCGGCATAGTCGAGCACGTCGTCGGCAATCTGGAAGGCGAAGCCCAACTGCATGCCGTAGTCGTACAGGCGTTGCTGCACGTCGGCATTCGCGCCCGAGGCCAGTGCGCCCAGGCGCGTGCCGGCCGCGAACAGCACCGCGGTCTTGCGCTCGATCACGCGCAGGTAGGCGGCTTCGTCGGTGTCGGGGTTGTGCACGTGCAGCAGCTGCAACACCTCGCCCTCGGCGATGCGGTTGGTGGTGTCGGCGAGGATCTGCATGACTTCCATGCGGTCCAGCTCGACCATCAACTGGAAGCTGCGCGAATACAGAAAATCCCCCACCAATACGCTGGGCGCATTGCCCCACAGCGCGTTGGCGGTGCTGCGGCCGCGACGCAGATCCGATTCGTCCACCACATCGTCGTGCAGCAGCGTGGAGGTGTGGATGAACTCGACGATCGCCGCCAACTGATGGTGCTCCGGGCCGGAGCCGCCAGCGGCGTGGCCGGCCAGCATCACCAGCATCGGACGCAGGCGTTTGCCGCCGGCGGAGATGATGTGATCGGCAATCTGGTTGATCAGCACGACGTCCGACGCCAGACGACGGCGGATCAACGCATCCACCGCAGCCATGTCGGGCGCGGCGAGGGACTGGATCTGGGGCAGGCCCAGAACGGTGGGGAGGTCTTCGGCGATGGTCATGCGCAGGCGTTCGTGATGTACGTGGATTATAGGTGCCTGGGCCAGATCCGTCCCGCCGGCGCTGTCGCCGGCCTTCACATCGGTCGCAAACCCTTGTGGCGCTTGATGCCGGCATGGCGCGCAGATGCCGGATCCCGACCTGCCCGCGCGGTATTCCCCGGCCCGCAGGTGCGCCAACGCGCCGGTGTCGGGCGCGGGGAGTGCGGTAACATTGGCGCCAAGACATTCACCGCCGCGCCCCACTGGCGCTGGCGCACCATCTCGGAAATATCTATGGCCCGCGGCATCAACAAAGTCATCCTCGTCGGCAACCTCGGCAACGATCCCGACACCAAGTACACCCAGGCCGGCATGGCGATCACCCGCGTGAGCCTGGCCACGACCAGCATGCGCAAGGACCGCGAAGGCAACAACCAGGAGCGCACCGAGTGGCACCGCGTGGTGTTCTTCGGAAAGCTGGGCGAAATCGCCGGTGAGTACCTGCGCAAGGGCTCGCAGGTGTACGTCGAAGGCGAGTTGCGCTACGACAAGTACACCGGCCAGGACGGCGTGGAAAAGTACAGCACCGACATCGTCGCCAACGAAATGCAGATGCTCGGCGGCCGTGGTGAAGGCGGCGGTGGCGGTGGCATGAGCGGCGATCGCCCGCAGCGCACGCAGGCGCCGCGCCAGCAGCAGGGTGGCGGCGGTGGTGGCGGTCAGGGCGGCGGTCAGGATTATGCCCCGCGTCGTCAGCAGCCGGCCCAGCAGCAGTCCGCGCCGCCGATGGACGACTTTGCGGATGACGATATTCCGTTCTAATCTCGACAGCACTTTGTGTCACCAGAATCCCGGTAAGGTCTTGCGCCTGCCGGGATTTTTGCTGTTGACGCGGGACTGTCGCGCGCGCTGAGTACATGCCCGTGGCGTGCAGCCGCGGTGGTCTAGCCAAGGCAGGCCGAACCCAAACGCCGATGCGCAACGTCTTGCCCACACCGATGTCATCAACTCGGGGCGCCAAGCGAAAGGTGCAATAATTGCCCGTCGTCTGCGTGCTTCTGGACGGCTACTCAGCCAGGGAACCCGCGTCCCCAGCCAGCGTCTCACTTCAAGCTGACCAGGTCCCCTGCATGCGCGCCTATGTCCCGCATTTCCTGTCGCTGCGTCCGCGCGCGCGACTTGCCGTTGCCATCGCCTGTTGCTGTGCCGCGCCGATCGCCTGGTCGCAGCAAGCTGCAACGCCCCTCGACACTGCCAAGACGCTCGACACGTTGACCGTCACTGCCGACGGTTCGCAGGTCGAGCTGCCGCCCGACTATGCCGGCGGCCAGGTCGCCACCGGCGGCCGCGTCGGTCTGTTCGGCAACCTCGACGTGATGGACACGCCGTTCAACAGCATGAACTTCACCGCCGAGTTGATGCGCAACCAGCAGGCGCGCAGCGTGGCCGACGTGGTGCAGAACGATCCGGCGGTGCGGGTGGCGCGTGGGTTCGGTAACTTCCAGGAGTTGTACGTGGTGCGCGGATTCCCCGTGTTCTCCGACGACATGAGCTACAACGGCCTGTACGGCTTGCTGCCGCGTCAATACGTGGCGGTCGAGTTCCTGGAGCGGGTGGAAGTGTTTCGCGGCGCCAACAGTTTCATCAACGGCGCCGCGCCCGGCGGCAGCGGGATCGGCGGCGCGTTCAACCTGGTGCCCAAGCGCGCGGGCGAGAACGACGTCACCCGGCTGACGCTGGGCACCGAGACCGGCGGCCAGGTGTATGCCGCGGCCGATGCGTCCTACCGCTTCGGCCCGGACCGTGCCTGGGGGCTGCGCGCCAACCTCGCGCGCCGCGATGGCGAGAACGCCACCAATGAGGATCGCGAGCTGGGCATGGGCTCGCTGGGCGTGGATTACCGTGGCGAGCGGCTGCGCCTGTCGGCCGACATCGGCTGGCAGGAACAGCGTACCGACCGTCCGCGTCCCAGCATCACTCCGGTGGGTGGAATTCCGATCGCACCCGATGCCGATGTCAACTTCGCCCAGCCTTGGACCTTCGCCCAAGAGCGCGACACCTTCGGCGTGATCCGGGCCGAATACGACCTGACCGATAACGTCATGGCCTGGGCGGCGATCGGCATGCGCGACAGCGACGAGCACAATGTGCTGGCGAATCCAAACGCCGATGCCGCCGGCAATTTGAACACCGGCCGCTTCGACAACTACCGGGAAGACAAGGTCACCACCGGCGATGTCGGCATCCGCGCGACATTCGATACCGGCCGCGTCGGTCATCGCCTGAGTGCATCGGCGTCGGCCTTCAAGCTGGACTCGAAGAATGCGTTTGCATTCGGCAGCTATGGCACAGAGGTCGGTACGCTGTACGACCCGGTGGCGGTGGCACCGCTGGGTGGCCTGTTCCCCGGTGGCGTGCTGTTCGAGCCGCTGACCACCAGCAAGAACGAGACCCGCAGCGTCGCCATCGCCGACACGCTGGCCTTCGCTGACGGCCGCATCCTGCTGACCCTGGGCGCACGCCACCAGACGCTGGAGCAGTACGGTTACGACTACAACACCGGCGCGCGACTCAGCAGCTACAGTGACAGTGTGGTGACCCCGGTCGGCGCGGTTGTCTTCAAGTTCGGCCGTGCGGTGTCGCTGTATGCCAATTACGCCGAAGCGCTGTTGCCTGGCCAGGAAGTGCCCGCCGTGTCCGGCAGCACGCCGCTGGAAAACGCCGGCGAATTGCTGGCGCCGTTCAAGTCCAAGCAGTTCGAAGTAGGCGCCAAGTACGACGCCGGCAGCTACGGCGCAACCGCGGCGCTGTTCCGCATCAACCAACCCAATACCGTGGTCAGCAACGCACGCCTGACCAGCGACGGCGAACAGCACAACCAGGGCCTGGAGCTGAGCTTCTACGGCCAGCCGATCGACGGCCTGCGCGCACTGGGCGGCATCACGTTGCTGGATGCCGGCTACAACAAGACCCAGGGCGGCGTGAACGAAGGCAACGACGTGCTCGGTGTGCCGGAAAAACAGGCCAATCTGGGCCTGGAATGGGATATCGCTGCGCTGCCGGGTCTCACGCTCGACGGGCGCGCGGTCTATACCGATCGTCAATACGCCGATGCGGTCAACGTGCTGGAAATCCCGTCCTGGACGCGTGTCGACCTGGGCGCGCGCTATGCGTTCCAGGCCGCCGGCAAGGCCTGGAGCGTGCGTGCGCGCGTGGACAACCTCTTCGACCGCAGCTTCTGGTCATCGGTCGGTGGCGCTTCGGGTGCGAATTATCTGGTCCTGGCCGCGCCGCGCACGTTCACCGTCTCGTTCTCGATCGATCTGTGAGCCGTGCTTGAAACCGGCCTGCGCAATGCAACTGCGCAGGCCTCTGGCATGATCCGACGCCGCCCGAGGAGGGTGGCGCCTTGATGAAGGAGCGTGGCGTGCGTCAGTGGTTCGGTCTTGGCCTGATGGGCTGTCTATCGATCGCCGCGGCTGCCGCGCTGGCCCACGATCCCGCCGAGCACCTGCCGCTGCCGTGGCTGGCCGATGCTGCAGGTACAGCCGCGGCGGCCAGCGTGCCGCGCCCGCAGCAGGCGCCGGGACAGACGCTGCCATTGCGCGCCACGCGCCGCATCGCCTTCGAGACCGATGAAGGCACCTGGATGGGGCTGGACGTGTCGCCGCGTGATGGCCGGCTGGTGTTCGACCTGCTCGGCGATCTGTACACGCTGGACGCCGACGGCGGCCGGGCCAAGGCGATCAGCCGCGGCTTGGGCTTCGACAGCCAGCCGACGTTTTCGCCGGACGGACACTGGATCGCCTTTGTCAGCGACCGCAGCGGTGCGGAAAACCTGTGGCGCATGCGGCCCGATGGCCGCGATGCGCAGCAGCTCACGTTCGGCGACGACGATACCGTGTTGGTGTCGCCGGCCTGGGCGCCCGATGGCAGCGCCCTGTACGCCAGCCGCTTCCGCTGGTCGGTCAACGATTACGAGCTGTGGCGTTACGGACTGGATGGCAGCGAACGCCTGGTCGCACCGGTCCGCGCGGAGGGCGCCGGCAGCGACCAGAGCACGCTGGGCGCGGTGGTGTCGCCAGATGGCAAGCAGCTCTATGCAGCGCGCCGCAGCGGCGACAAGGACAGTGCCGAGCTGGAGCTGTGGTCGATCGTGCGACGCGACTTGGCCACCGGCAGGGAAGAGACGGTCTTGCCAGTGCCCGGTGTCCCGGGGCGCCGGCCGTTTCCCGGTACCTATTTCAGACCGCAGCTCTCGCCGGACGGCAAGCAGCTGGCCTACGCCACCCGCCAGCAGGGCCAGACCGGTCTGCGCCTGCGCACGCTCGCCACCGGCGAGGACCGCTGGATTGCCTTCCCGATCGAGCACGACCAGAGCCAGGCGCAGAGCTGGCAGGATCTGGTGCCGCGCTATGCCTTCACGCGCGACGGACGTGCGCTGCTGCTGAGCCGCAACGGCCGCTTCGAGCGCATCGCGCTGGATCGTGAGGCCCCCCCGCGCGATTGGATTCATCGCGTCGGTCGATCTGGAGCTGGGGCCATTGACCGGCGCCGACATCCGTCAGGAAACAGGCCCGGTCCAGGCGCGGCTGATCCAGGATCCTGCAGTGTCGCCGGACGGCACGCGGGTGGCGTTCTCTGCGTTGGGCGCGCTCTATCTGATGGACATGGAAGGTGGCGCGCTGCCGAAGCGGCTGCCCACCGGCGATGTGCCGGCCTTCCATCCCAGCTGGGCGCCGGATGGCAAGGCGCTGACCTACGTCACCTGGGAAGGCGGGGAGGGTGGCCAGGTCTGGGCACTGGCGCCCGGCGGCGCCGCGCCGCGCCAGCTCAGCCGCGGGCCTGGCGCGTACTACACCCACCCGGTGTTTACCCGTGATGGGCGCGACGTGCTGGTGGTGGCCTCCGACAATGTGGCACGCATGCAGGCCTCGATGGTGTTTGGCAGCGTGCGTGAGGCGCAGCTGCAACGGCTGTCTGCGCAGGGCGGCCAGGCCAGGATCCTCCATCGTGGGACGTTGGGCGGCACGCTGCACTTCGGTGCGGATGTTGACCGCGTTTACGCGATGGGCAGCGGCGGCCTGCTCGGCATCGATCTGCGCAGCGGCCTTGCCGATGCACCGATCGTGGTGAAGGGGCCGGGTTGGTACTTCCAGGACGGCAGCGTCTCGGTGGACGACCTGCGGATCAGTCCCGACGGCCAGTGGCTGCTGGCCCAGGTCGCCCAGCAGTTGCACCTGCTGCCGGTGCCGGCGAAGGGAACAACGGTCGATCTGCTGGCGCCGGGCATGCGCCATCGGCGCATCACCGATGTTGGCGCGGATTATTTCGGGTGGAGTGCGGACGGCCGCACGATGACCTGGTCGATCGGTTCCAGCGTCTACCGCCGTGCACGCGCCGACATCGCCCTGCATGCTGCCGATGCGCCGGGCTGGGATGCAGACGTGCCAACGCCAGGGCGGAACACGCAGGTTGTGCAAGCCAGGGTGGACGTGCAGCGTGATGTGGCCAGCGGCACGCTGCTGCTGCGTGGCGCCACTGCGCTCACGCAGCGTGGCGATGAGGTCATTGCCGATGCCGACCTGCTGGTGCGCGATGGACGCATCGCCGCGATCGGCCCGCGCGGCAGCGTGGAAGTGCCGGCCGGCGCGCAACTGCGCGATGTCAGTGGGCGCTTCATCATTCCGGGCCTGATCGATGTGCACGACCACGTCGCCGATTTTCGCCGCGACCTGCTCGACATGCGGCCTTGGGGCCTGCGCGCGCGACTGGCTTACGGGATCACCACCGCCTTCGATCCATCGTCGCTGAGCATCGACATGCTGGCCTACCAGGATCTGGTCGATGCCGGGAGGGTAGTGGGTGCGCGCGCGCCGACCACCGGCATGGCGATGTTCTCGTTCAACCGCATCGCCTCGCTGGATGAGGCGCGCGCCTTGCTTCATCGTTATCGCGACCACTACCGCACACGCGCCGTCAAACAGTATCTGGTCGGCAATCGCCGCCAGCGCCAGTGGCTGGTGCAGGCCGCGCACGAGCTGGGCATGCGCCCCACCAGCGAGGGCTCGCTGGCGCTGAAACTCGACCTCAATCAAGTCATGGACGGCTATGCCGGGCACGAACACGCACTGCCAACACCGCTGTACCGCGACGTGATCGAGCTGATGGCACGCAGTGGCACAAGTTATGACGCAACGCTGATGATCGCCAACGGTGGCCCTGCGGCGCAAAACAACTACGTCATCCGCGATCGGCCGCTAGGCGATGCCACGTTCCGCGCAACGCGCCCGTACGAGGTGGCCATGCAGCAGGTGCAGTCGCAGCGCTGGATCGATCCGTCGCTGATGCTTTATCCGCGCATCGCCGGCGATGTGGCGCGTATCCAGCGTGCGGGCGGGCTGGTGGCGATGGGCTCGCATGGCGAGATCGCCGGACCCGGTCTGCACTGGGAAATGCAGGCGCATGTGGAGGGTGGCATGACCCCGGCCGAGGTATTGCAGGCGGCCACGCTGGGTGGTGCGCGCAGCATCGGCCGCGGTGCGGAACTGGGCAGCCTGGAGGCGGGCAAGCTGGCCGATCTGGTGATCCTGCAGGCCGACCCGCGCCTGGATATCCGCAACGCGCAAAAGATCGACGCGGTGATGCTGGGCGGCCGTTTGCGCGAGGTGCCGACGCTGGATGAACTCTGGCCAAGAGAAATAGAGACTCCCGCGCTCTGGCATCACGACCAACTGGCATCACGACCAATGATTGAGCTAGGTGCAGCGTGGCAAGCCCAGGTGTTTCTGGCCGGGGCGAATCCCGCAACGCGTGGCCAACCTCTGCGATGAGAGTCCACTGGCCGGAAGCTGCAGAGAGGGACGCCCTGGTGCCGTGTTGGTGCTTTAGTCGCGGATCAGCGTGTCGAACAAGTGGGTAAACGACGTTGCATCCATTGCGGTACTTGTGGGCCTCGGATGCGTGCGACGGCTGACTCAGGCAGACGTCCGATCCCGCCCGTTCTGCTTGGCGCGATACAGCGCCGAGTCGGCGTCGTGCACGAACGCGTCGGGTGTCAGTGGCGCTTCGCCCGGTTCGAACGTCGCCGCGCCCACGCTCACGGTGACGTGCGCGCTGGTAGGGCTGGACAGGTGCATCAGGCCGAGCCCGGCGACCGCGCTGCGCACGGCATCGGCCAAGCGCAGCGCGCCGGCAGCGTCGGTGTGCGGCAGGATCATGCCGAACTCTTCGCCGCCATAGCGCGCGGCAATGTCGTCGCTGCGCCGTGAACACTCGGCGATCGCACGCGCGATCAAACGCAGGCAGGCATCGCCGTTCACGTGGCCATAGGTGTCGTTGTAGAGCTTGAAGTGGTCGACATCGATCATCAGCACCGACAACGGTGCCTGCAGACGCACCGCGTCCTGCAGCGCGCGCGACAGCCGGTAGTCGAATGCACGCCGGTTTGCGATGCCGGTCAGCGCGTCCACCCAGGCTTCGGAGCTGAGTTTGGCTTCGTTGCGATGCATGCGGCGCAATTGCAGATCCAGCCAGAGGCCGACTGCCAGCAATAGTGCAAACCCCAGCGTGGCGATCACGATCCGCTGGCGTGCGGATTGCCGCCAGGTTGCCAATGCATCGTCCACCGACACACCGGTCAGCACGGTCAACGGATACGGGCGTGCGGGAGCGAAGCTGGAAATGCGCTTCACACCGTCGATTGGTGAGCGATAGGTCGCAGTGCCATGTTTGTGTGCGCGGATGTTGACGTAGATCGCGGTGCCGGCGATCGAGGTGCCGATCACGCCCTGTTTGTCGGGCCGGCGTACCAGCACGATGCCATCGTCGTTGATGATGCCGATCGTGCCATTGGGGCCCACTTCGAAAGTGCTGTAGTAGTTCTGGAAATACTTCAGTTGCAGCGTGACCAACACCACCCCTGCAAACTCGCCACCGGGCGTGTTGAGTCGCCGGCTCAGGGTAAGTACCCAGCTGCCATCGGAACGGCTTTGGACGGGCGGGCCGACCAGCGACAAGGCATCGCGATGATCGCGGTGATATTTGAAGTAAGCGCGGTCGGCATTGTTCTGCTTTCTAGGTGCGCTGTTCAACGACGAACTCACCCAACTGCCATCTGCGGCGTAGATGAAAATGCCATGCAGCCGATCCGAGCGGCGTGCCTCGCGCACCAGAAATCCATGCATCGCTGATCGCGCGGCTGCCGAGGCCTGATCGTGTTCTACCCGCGCAACCAGACCCGACAACACCGCATCGGCGATCGCCATGGTGTCGCCGGCATGCTGCGCAAGCGAGTTGGCCAGATTCAAGGACTGCGCTTCGGCGGTGCGCAACGCGGTGGCGCGTTCCTCGTGGATCGACCAGTACTCCGAACCCAGCAGTAGCAGCCACGAGGCGATCAGCACGAAGTGCAGCGCAATGCGCTGTGCACGTTGTCGCCGTTGCTTGCTGACTGATGTCACGGTGGCTACCTGTCTGGACACCAAGACCCTGCAATGGGTGTGCCAGCGTACGCGTTGCCCTGGACCGCAGCTGTACGGCATTCAAGAGCGCTGCACCAATCTGTGATTGTCTCCGCATGTGCTCGGCAGCCGTCATTTGATCGCCGACGGTTGCACTGTCCGGCTTGCTTGCGAGCGACCATGCGTGTGATTGGATGACGAGAAACACGCCTGGTGCGCGTATGCGAACACGTCGTGAAATCCCTGGCCGCAATGATGAGCGGGGTTCATAGGCGCATGCACCACATGCCGCCAATGCGCGCATAGACCGGCACTAAACTCGGTCCATCCCTGTGTTTCACCTCCGTGTTCAAGCCCGCGCCGATGGCACTTACTCACGCGCTTGTGACCGGCCACGCTTCACATTATTTAAGAACTGAATAAGCCAGCATTGTTGGAGATGCCAGCCATGAGAGACATCAAGATGACCCGTCGCGAGGTATTGATCGCTGGCACGGCGTCGGCGGCCAGCGTTGCCGCAACCCACTCGATGGCGGCGACTGCCGCCAATGCGATGTCGCAGCGTCAAGCGGTCGAACCGGCCAATGCGTCTAGCCAAGTTGCGTTCGAGGTCAACGGCAAGCCGGTGACATTGACGTTGGATAATCGCACCACGTTGCTGGATGCCTTGCGCGAACACTTGCACCTGACCGGCACCAAGAAGGGCTGCGACCACGGCCAATGCGGTGCGTGTACGGTCATCGTCGATGGGCAGCGCATGAACTCCTGCTTGTCGCTGGCCGTCATGCATCAGGGCGGCAAGATCACCACCATCGAAGGACTGGGAACGCCCGACAAGCTGCATCCGATGCAGGCCGCGTTCGTCAAACACGATGGCTATCAATGCGGCTACTGCACGCCGGGCCAGATCTGTTCGGCGGTGGCGGTGCTGGACGAAGTCAAGCGCGGCATTCCCAGCCACGTCACTGAAGATCTCACCGGCAAGACCAGGCTCACCACTCCCGAACTGCAGGAACGCATGAGCGGCAATATTTGCCGCTGCGGCGCCTATTCCAACATTGTCGACGCGATCAACGATGTCGCCGGGGACCGCGCATGAAGGCCTTCAGTTACGAGCGCGCCACCTCGCCGGCCGATGCTGCGGCCAAGGCTGCGCTTCAGCCGGGCGCCAAGTTCATCGCAGGCGGTACGAACCTGCTGGATCTGATGAAGCTGCAGATCGAAACCCCCTCGCACCTGATCGATGTCAACGGCCTGAGCCTGGACACGATCGACGCTACGCCGGAGGGTGGCCTGCGGATCGGTGCGCTGGTGCGCAATACCGATCTGGCTGCGGATGCGCGCGTTCGTCGCGATTACGCACTGTTGTCGCGCGCATTGTTGGCAGGTGCCTCGGGGCAGTTGCGCAATCGTGCGACCACCGCCGGCAATCTGCTGCAGCGTACCCGCTGCCCGTATTTTTACGACACCAATCAGCCGTGCAACAAGCGCCTGCCTGGCAGCGGCTGCGCGGCGATCGGCGGTTTCAACCGGCAGCTTGCAGTGATCGGTGTCAGCGAAGACTGCATCGCCACCCATCCAAGCGACATGGCGATTGCGATGCGCGTGCTGGATGCGGTGGTGGAAACAGTACGCCCCGATGGGCAGACGCGTGCCGTGCCGTTGTCCGAGTTCTATCGCGCGCCCGGCAAGACACCGCATCTGGAAACCGTACTGGAACGCGGTGAGCTGATCACCGCGGTGAGCTTGCCCAAGCCGATTGGCGGGACGCATGTCTATCGCAAGGTGCGCGACCGCGCGTCGTATGCGTTTGCATTGGTGTCGGTTGCAGCAGTCGTGCAGCGCGACGGCAGCGCACGTGTGGGTGTGGGTGGCGTTGCGCATAAACCGTGGCGCAGCGAAGCCGCCGAAGCGCAGTCGCGCCAAGGTGCGCGTGCCATCGCCTCTGTGTTGCTCGATGGCGCACAGCCGACCGAACACAATGCATTCAAGCTGCCGCTGGTGGAGCGCACCTTGACCGCGATCCTGGCCGACACGAGGGCCTGATATGAAATTCGACACTCCCGCCGGTACCAATCCCATCGATCAACTCAAGGTCGTCGGCAAGCCTGTCGATCGCATCGATGGTCCGCTCAAGACCACCGGCCAGGCGCCGTATGCGTACGAACACCACGACCTGCCTGCTCGCGCGGCCTACGGCCATGTCATCGGTGCAGGCATCTCCAAAGGCACCATCCGCAGCATCGATCTGAGCGCTGCACGCAATGCACCCGGCGTGCTGGGCATCGTCACTGCGCAGAACGCCGGCAAGCTGGACAAAGGCAAATACAACACGGCCAAATTGCTGGGCGGGCCGGAGATTCAGCACTATCACCAGGCCATTGCCGTGGTGGTTGCCGAGACTTTCGAACAGGCGCGTGCCGCAGGCCAGCTGATCAAGGTCGACTACGGTCGCCATGTTGGCGCCTACGATCTGGAAAAAGCACGCGATGGCGCCAAGGTCACCAAGGAAGGCGGCGCGCCGAATAGTGCAGTCGGTAACTTCGCCGGCGCCTTTGCAGCCGCACCGGTGCAGCTGGATGCCGAATACACCACGCCCGACCATTCGCACGCGATGATGGAGCCGCATGCATCGATCGCACAGTGGGAAGGCGACAAGCTCAGCGTCTGGACCTCCAATCAGATGATCAACTGGAGCGCGGGCGATCTGGCGAAGACGCTGAATATTCCGCGCGAAAACGTCCGCTTGATGTCGCCGTATATCGGTGGTGGCTTCGGTGGAAAATTGTTCCTGCGCGCCGATGCGGTGCTGGCCTCGTTGGCTGCCCGCCAGGTGGGGCGCCCGGTCAAGGTGATGTTGCCGCGGCCGCTGATCTTCAACAACACCACGCATCGCCCGGCCACCCTGCAGCGCATCCGTATCGGTGCGCAGCGCGATGGCAAGATCACCGCGATCGCGCATGAAAGCTGGTCCGGCGATTTGCTTGAGGGCGGTGCCGAGAACGCCGCTGCGCAGACGCAGTTGCTGTATGCCGGTGCCAATCGCCTGATCGCCACGCGTCTGGCCGTGCTGGATCTGCCGGAAGGCAACGCCATGCGCGCGCCTGGCGAGGCACCGGGCTTGATGGCGCTGGAAGTGGCGATGGACGAAATGGCCGAAAAGCTCGACATGGATCCGGTCACGTTCCGCATCGTCAACGACACCCAGGTGGATCCTGAAAACCCGCAGCGTCCGTTCTCGCAGCGGCAATTGGTCAAGTGTCTGGAAGACGGCGCCAAGCGGTTCGAGTGGTCCAAGCGCAAGGCCAAGCCAGCCAGCACCCGTGATGGTCGCTGGTTGGTTGGCATGGGGGTGGCGGCCGCATTCCGTAATTCACCGGCGATGACCTCCGGCGCGCGCATGCGCCTGGAGCAGGGCGGGCGCGTGGTGGTGGAAACCGACATGACCGATATCGGCACCGGCTCCTATACCATCATTGCGCAGACTGCTGCGGAAATGATGGGCGTGCCGCTGGATTGGGTGGATGTGCGCCTGGGCGATTCCAGCTTTCCGGCATCGGCCGGTTCCGGCGGTCAGTGGGGCGCCAATAGCTCGACGGCCGGCGTGTATGCAGCGTCGGTGAAGCTGCGCGAAGCCGTTGCCAAGCAACTCGGTCTGGACCCGGCCAAGGCCGAATTCGCCGACGGCCATGTACGCGCAGGCGGCAAGCGCATCGCGCTGGGTGATGCGGCGGCCAACGGTGCGTTGGTGGTGGAAGACAAGATCGAGTTCGGTGATTTGTCCAAGACGCATCAGCTCTCCACGTTCGGTGCGCACTTTGTCGAAGTCGGCGTGGATATCGCCACTGCAGAGGTACGCATCCGGCGCATGCTCGCGGTGTGCGCCGCCGGACGCATCCTCAACCCCAAATCGGCGCGCAGCCAGGTGATCGGCGGCATGACCATGGGCGCAGGTGCCGCCTTGATGGAAGAGCTGGCGGTCGACAAGCGGCTGGGCTTTTTCGTCAATCACGATCTGGCCGGTTACGAAGTGCCGGTGCATGCGGACATCCCGCATCAGGAAGTGATTTTTCTCGAAGAAAGCGACCCGATGTCCTCGCCGATGAAGGCCAAGGGCGTGGGCGAGTTGGGCATTTGTGGCGTCGCTGCGGCCATCGCCAATGCGGTCTACAACGCCACCGGCGTGCGCGTGCGCGATTATCCGGTCACGCTCGACAAGCTGCTGCCGCACATGCCCGAGTTGCTGCGCGCGTGAGTGCGTTGGTGGCCCCGGTCGCGCATGCGCCGCCGGCTGAGCCGGCATGGCCGGCATGGCCGAGTTATGCGTTGCACGACGATTTGCTGCCCACGCTCACCGCCTGGCATCGGGCAGGGCAGCGGGTGGCGATCGCCACGCTGATCGATGTGCAAGGCTCGTCGCCGCGCCCATTGGGCAGCGAGATGGCGATCAGCGCAGACGGCCGGGTGGCCGGTTACGTCTCCGGCGGGTGCGTGGAAGCGGCGGTGGCGCACGAAGCCATCGCGGCACTGCGCGACGGCCAGCCGCGTTGGCTCGATTACGGCGAGGGCAGCGAGGTGCTCGACATCCAGCTCAGCTGTGGCGGACGCATCGGCGTGCTGGTCTGGCCGGTGCCGGATCTGGGCGAGCATCTGGCGCGCTGGCGCAATGCGCGTCAGCATCGCCGCGCGTTCCACGTCGCGCTGGATCGAGAGTCCGGCGCAGTGCGCTACCCGGCGAATACGCAGGATGTACGCGCCAGCGAATTCCTGCGCACGCATCGGCCGCCATTGCGATTGATATTGGTCGGCGCCGATCCTGCGCTGCTGGTGTTGGTGACCCTGGCCAGCCAGATGGGCATCGAGCTGCGCGTGCTGCGACCGCATGGTCCCAGCGAACCACCGCCTGGCCTGGCCCCGGAACACTACGATCGCCGCGCGTTGAGCGAGGCGTTGCAGGATGTGGTGCTGGATGCAGACAGCGCGTTGTACAGCCTGGCCCACGACAGCGATATCGATCTGCAGGTCGCGCATCGTGGGCTCGCATCCAACGTCGCCTGTATCGGCATTCTGGGTAGCCGGCACAAACGCGAAGCGCGTCTGCAGGCACTGCGCGCGCTCGGCCACGACGACGCAGCGTTGGCGCGTGTACGAGTACCCGCTGGTTGGCGCATGGGACGCTCGTCGCCGCACACCATCGCGCTCGGCATCGTCGCCGAGGCCACGCAGGCGGTCGCCGATCTGCAGGCTGCTGCGGTGGGAAGTGGTGGGTTGGCTCGCGGTATTGCTGCACGAAGTGCGTAAGGCGATAGGCCGCTGCGCCAGATCAGCGCACGGATGCTCACCATTGACGGTTGCTTGAAAAAGCAGAAACACCGAGTGTCAGCCGGGCAAGAGGCTGCTTTAATTTGAATTATTTCTAATATGTATTATTGGGCATTGGTTGGTTTAGCCGCGTCGCTCCCGGCGCGCGGATTCCTTGCCAACAAGTGCCGCAGACACGCGCCACGTAGTCACCCCGCACGCACAGTCGGATCTCTACGCTGAGCGCATCTCCACTACGCGCGACGTCGCCATGACCGTATTTTCTGATCACGATGACGACGCATCTCGCGACGCTGACCAAGGTCCGTCGCATGCAAGCATGGCACCCATTTGCAATGGGCAGATAAGCCGTTCACGACGCGATTCACAGCCGATACCGCGAGGTTCTTCGCCACGCACGACGGCATCGAGCGCATGAGCAGCGATCATGCTGCACTGATACTCGCCGCAGGCGCCGGCCGTCGTCTGGGCCGGGCAAAACAATTGCTGATGCGCGATGGCGAGCCACTGTTGCGTCGCTTCGCGCGTCTCGCGCTGCAGACCTCGCCGCGCCGTTGCGTGGTGGTGCTGGGCGCAGAGGCCGACGCACTGACCGATGTCCTGCAAGGTCTGGAGGTGGAAGTGCTGCGGCACGGCGACTGGTCTGCAGGCATGGGCTCCAGCCTGGCCGCGCTACGGCACTACGTGCAGGACGACACAACGCTGCGGCGCAGCCTGATCCTGGGCTGCGACCAACCCGCGCTGGACGCACCGCATCTGCGTGCGCTACTCGAAGAGGCCGGTCATGCAGCCTCGGGGTGCGCCACCAGCGGCTACGCCGGGGTACGTGGCATCCCCGCAGTGGTGACGCATGCCGCGTGGGCAGATGTGCCGTTGCAGGCCGATAGCGGCCTGCGCGGCCTGTTCGCCAGCCTGGACGTGCAGACGCTGGGCTGCGTGAGCGCACCGGCACTCGCGCTGGACGTGGACACGCCCGCCGACCTGGCAGCCGCACAACAGCGTGGCTGGGTGGACGCGGACTGAGACGCCATGACGGGTCTCGGTCCGTGCGATGCGGCAGCCTGAGCGTCAGAGGCCTGACGTACTCAGGACCACAAGACGATCGCTTCCCGGATCACCAGGACATAACCCACCACCATCGCGGATTTGACCGGAAACTGGAACTTCCTGAGCAGATGCATGCAACTCCTCCCCCGAGGCACTTCCCAAGCGCGATTGACCTCCCCGCTGCCACCGTCCGCGCCATCTGACGGCCGCTCGCGACGTCTGTTCGCCGCTTAGGGTCGACTGTAGCGCTGCGCATGAGCGGTGTCATGTAAGAATTTTCCTACCGCACTGCCAGTGTCCACCCGACGGTATTCCCATAATCGAAAGAACATTCTGGCTATGCCGGACGCGGGGCCCTTGGCCACTCTCCCGCGGCCCCTTGAGTAAGGGCACGTCGGCATGCTGATGGGAGAACGCGTTCCCACGCGCAGCGCGCTGCGATAGCCCGCACGCGTTACCCACCATCGTTCGATCGCTGCACGCACCGGCCGGAGGCCTGATGGACGAGTCCCGCTACGTTGTACGCATCCATCCCGAGCAGGGCGGCTGGTGGGTCACCCGGCCGCAGTGGTCGCCGCTGCGTTATCTGCGCGAGCAGGGCGCGTTGGAAAACGCCGAGGTGATGGCCAGGCTGCATTGCCTGACCACTGGCCAGCCCAGCGGCGTGGTGTTGAAGACCGCCGAGGGCGAACGCGTGGTGCGGCGGTATGGCTGAGAGCGTCTGACAAACATCTAGAAGAACTACCTCTGTTCGCTTTACATCTGCGACATCGGCGATTGGCTTTCCCGCACAGCCCACGAATCATCTCTGCGGCAGGCTCGTAGTGACGATGCTGATGTCAACATCGATACCAGGGTGTGCGTAGAGGCCCGGGTCGGCTAGATTCATGCCATCGGCCGCTGTAGGTCGATCCGCGCATTGGCGGCCACTTTCTGGATGTCCGCCCGTAGTGAATGCTGCCGGTTCTGCGCTGATTCAAAACGATATCGTCGTCTTCGGCTTGATTGCCGCCACCTTGGGGGCGGTGTTCTGGACCTCCTCGCGCGAGCGCGGCCCGTGGCGGAGTTTCTATGCCGTGGTGCCGGCCTTGTTGCTGTGCTATCTGCTGCCGGGCATCTACAACACCGTTGGCCTGATCGACGGTGCCAACACCCGTCTGTACAACCCGATCGCCCGCGACGTGCTGCTGCCGGCGGCGCTGATCTTACTGACGCTGAGTATCGACCTGCGCGCGATCCTGGGGCTGGGGCCCAAGCTGGTCGCCATGTACCTGGGCGCGTCGCTGAGCATTATGCTGGGTGCGGTGGTCGCGTTCTGGGCGATGCGCTGGCTGCATCCGGCCACCGTGGCTGGCGACACCTGGGCCGGCATGGCCGCGCTGGCCGGCAGCTGGATCGGCGGCGGCGCCAACATGCTGGCGATGCGCGAAGTCTTCGATGTGGACGCCACCACCTTCGGCCAGTTTGCGGTGGTCGATGTCGGTGTCGGGTATGTGTGGATGGCGGTGCTGATCTTCCTGGCCGGGCGCGCGCGCAACATAGATGCGCGTAGCGGCGCCGATACCCGGGCGCTGGATGCCTTGCAGGAGCGCATGGCGCGCTTCCAGGCCGAACACGCGCGCATTCCCACGCTGGCCGATTTGATGGTGATCGTGGCGGTGGCGTTCGGCGGCGTCGGCCTGGCGCATGCGCTGGCCAATCCGCTCGCGGCATGGTGCAAGGCCAACCTGAGCTGGGCCAGCCAGTTCAGTCTGGACACCCCGTTCGTCTGGGTGGTGGTGCTGGCGACCAGCCTGGGCTTGCTGCTGAGCTTCACCCGCGCCCGTACGCTGGAAGGGGCTGGCGCCTCCAAAATCGGCACGCTGCTGCTGTACTTCCTGATCGCCTGCATCGGCATGCAGATGGATCTGCTGGCGCTGCTGGACCGGCCATGGCTGTTCCTGCTCGGGCTGATCTGGATCGCTGTGCATATCGCGCTGCTGTGGGGTCTGGGCCGGTTGCTGCGGGTGCCGTTCTTCTATTTCGCAATCGGCTCGCAATCCAACATCGGTGGCCCGGCGTCGGCGCCGGTGGTCGCTGCGGCCTTCCACCCGGCACTGGCGCCGGTCGGTGTGTTGCTCGGCACGATGGGCTATGCCACCGGCACCTATCTGGCCTATATGGTCGGCATCACCTTGCGCGCGATGGCGGGCGCGGGCTGAGCCAGGCACTGGCGCGCGCCAGTGCCCTGAGACTGGCAACGACGACTACTGGATCAGGCGGCGATGCTCTTCCTGCTGCGGGGAGGGCGGCTGCGATTGAAATTGCGCCTGCTGCTGGTTGTGTTGCTGCAGCTGGCCGACATTGCCTTGCGCCGGTTCGTTAGCCGCCGCCGCGGTCTGCACCTGGCTGCGCAGATGGGTCGGATCGTCCATGCGGCCTTGCACCGCGAACAGGCTGTCGCCTTCGCGGCTGGGGACCAGGTGATCGATCCGTTGCAAGCCGTCGCTGCTTGCGCGCGCGGCCACGCTGGCGGCCGTGTTGAGAAACGCGGTGTCGTCGCGCAGCCCCAGGCTCTCGCGCTGGCTGTCCAGCTGCACTACTGCATCGTTGAACAGCTGGCTGCCGGTGTGCAGGGTCGTGCCCTGCGCCTGCCTCGGCGACTGCATGTCCTGCGCCTTGATCACCGAGTCCATGCCGTGCAGGTCCATGCGGTGCATCAACATCATGCCTGGCACCAGGCGTCGCCCGAACGACAACGGGTCCGGCTCCGGCAGCTCGATCTGATGGCCGGCCGCATTGGGCATCGCCCACTTCAACGGGATGCTGTCTTCCTGCAGATGGGTGAGGATCTCGTTCTTGACGTGGTAGCCGCGGATCAACTCGCTGCTGGCGTACTCCTTGGCCGCCGATGCATCCAGACCTTGCCGCTCCAGCGTGCGGTCGCTGACGCCTGCGGCGTTGTAGGTCACGGCGGGGATGTCGTTGACCATCGCCGATGCCGCCGCCAGACCGCCGCCAAGCGAGTGACCGGTGATCACCACCTGGTCGCCAAATGCCTGCCTGGCCTGGCTGCCCAGTTGAATTGCGGAGGCGTACTGCGCATCGTCGAAGCCCAGGCCCTGGCCGATGTTGTGCTTCCAGTCCTTGCCTTCGTCGGTGCCGCAAAAGCCAAGCACCACGTTGCCTTGATCGTTGCGGTAGAACGCGGCATCGAAACCGCTTTTAGCATCGTGCAGCAAACTGGGGTCGATACCTGCCCGTTGCAGCGTGCTGTCGTCCATGCGCGTCCAGCCATTGGGCAGGGGCGTAAAAGTTTCAGCGCTGCCTTCGCGTCGCTGCGAGGCAGTCGCGTAGAGGTCTTGCAGCACTGCCGGAAACTGTTGGTCTTCCGGGCGTGGCTGTTGTCCGCGGATCGACTCTGCGAACGGAGTGGAGGAATCAGTGGGATTTGACGGGCTCATGCGCGGCTCCTTGCGTTCGTCGTGCGAAAAGCCCGCTTAGCGGCTGCTTTCCACGGGAATGTTGTGCGCGCTCAACCATGCGCGTACCTCCGACCTGACCTGCTGGCCGGCGGCATTGAGCAAGCGATCCGGGGTGGTGAAGAAATACGCCTGGAAGGTTTTCTGCTGCGCGTTGCGCAGCGTGGGGTCCACACCGGCTTTGAGCAATTGCAGCACTGCAGGACTTGCCGCGCCGCTCTGTGCGGCCAGATGCAGCACGCTGTTGCCGGTGTGGTCGACACGCTGCACATCGGCACCGGCCTCGATCAACAGGCCGATCTGCGCATCGCGCTTGCTCTGCACAGCGCGGAACAACGGCGTCCAGCCGGCACGCGCGCTGACCACATCGATCGGCGCCTTGTGCTGCAGCAGCACCTTCAGATACTCCGGGTCCTGCGCCATTGCGGCCATATGCACGACGGTTTCCTGGTCCATGCCAGGCAATGACGGATCTGCGCCCGCGTCGAGCAATGCGGCCAGTGCGCGTGGTTGTTCGTTCCAGATCGCCCACTCCAGCAAGGTGACGTTCTGATCGCCGTGTGCGGCGAGATCGACAGTGGGGGCGAGTGCACTGATTCGGGCGACGTCACCATGCGCGATGGCCTTGGCGATGTCGGTCAGACTGGGGTCGCGGAAGGCGACGGTGTGATCCTGCAGCGTAGCTGACATGGTGGTTTGCTCCTTGGCACCGGGCGAGGCGGTGCATGAGACCGCGAGAAACGAGGTCGCAAGAACGAGCAGGGCAGGGAATCGCGGTTGCATCGAAATCTCCTTCTCCTGATCGCATTCCTGATGACGCTGCATGAAGTCCTTCCGCAGCGGGGCCGATCCTACCAGCTGCCCGAACGACGCGCGGTAAGATTGTGTGACATGCGCCGGCGCTGCGGATTTCACTTGTTCAGCCCGCTTGCCGCTGCTCGTTGGTCTGTGCATCACGACGGGCATTGCGCACGCGTGCAACCGGCCACAGCCAACGGTCACAACCCGGCCGGCATAATGGTGCTTTGCGAGCAGATGGGTGCAATGGTCTACGACTTACTGATCAGCGATTGCGATGGTGTGCTTGTCGACAGCGAGATACTGGCCGACCAAGTGATGCGTGAGGCACTGGCAACATTCGTGCCGGCCGAGGCATTGGAGCATTTGCTGGGGACCACGTTCGGGCAGACCACGCATGAGGTGTTGCTGCGGGTGCAGGAGCATTTCTCGGTGCAGTTGCCAGAGACGTTGCTGGCACAGATTCAGGCGCGCAGCGAAGCCTTGATCAAGGCGCAAGTGCAGCCGATTGCAGGCGCACGCGCCGCGCTGGAACAGATCCCGTTGCCGCTGGCGGTAGCCTCCAACAGCCGCCGCCACAATGTGATCGCCTCGGTCGAACGCGTCGGTCTCACCGCACGCGCGGCAGGCAATATCTTCAGTGCCGATATGGTGGAGCGGCCCAAGCCGGCGCCGGATGTCTATCTGCTGGCCGCCCGCACACTGGGCGTGGCGCCGCAGCGTTGCTTGGTGATCGAAGACAGCCCCACCGGTGCGACGGCCGCAATGGCGGCGGGCATGCAGGTACTGGGCTTTACCGGCGCCAGCCATATTCCGCAAGGGCACGGCGACACCCTGCGACGGATCGGCGTGCTGGAGGTGTTCGACGATATGCGCGATTTACCTGCGTTGTTCGAGCGGCTCGCGCAAAAGCGCGCTAGCTGAGGAGGTCGAGTCGTCGCTTGGTTTGGCTGCAGTCAAATGCGTTAGATCAAGAGCCTGGTTAGTCGAGCGCGCGGTGCCCTCACCGCTTGCGGGACACGCCGTGAATCCGTCCCTGGAGGCTCAGTGGCGGCATCCATGCCGCCACATGGTCCCGCAAGCGGTGAGGACACCGCACCAGAACGTTCGTCGGTAGCTAGGGATGGTCTGATCAACGGCATCGGAGGATGAGCCTAACCACATCGACCAGGCTGACGGCGCTCAGATCCTCGATTTTTTTGCCGTTTCCGGCGCGTTTGCAGGGTGTTGCCCGGGTTACAGGCGCACGTTCCCCATCGTCGGCAGTAACTGCTTTCGCTTCATCCACAGGTTCGATAGCGCAAACAAGGTCAGCACCTGCGCGGTGTTCTTGGCCAGGCCGCGATAGCGGACCTTGGTGTAGCCGAACTGGCGCTTGATCACCCGGAATGGATGCTCCACCTTCGCGCGCACGCTGGCCTTGAAGTGTTCCCAACGTCTTTCCCGAGCACGCTCGCGTTTGTTGCCGAGGGCTTGCATCGTCGAGGGCCTGGCGGCGATGAAGAATGCAGCCTTGCAGGCCTGCAGTTCTTCGCGTTTGTCCGCACCGGTGTAGCCGCTATCGCCGAACACGCTGTCTTCTTTGCCATGCAGCAACGTGTGCATCACCGTGACATCGGCGACGTTGGCGGCTGTGCAATGGACGTGGTGCACCAACCCGGAAAATTCATCCACGCCGATGTGCGCCTTCATCCCGAAATACCACTGATTGCCCTTCTTGGTCTGATGCATCTCAGGGTCGCGCGCGTTGTCGGCATTCTTGGTCGAACTGGGCGCCGCGATCAGCGTCGCATCGACGATCGTGCCCGACCGCAGGCTCTGGCCCTTGCGCGCCAGATGCGCGTTGACCGCTTCCAGCATCCGCGCGGCAAGGCCATGGGTCTCCAGCAGGCGCCGAAAGTTGAGAATCGTGGTCTCGTCCGGAACGTTGTCCAAGCCACCGAGCTGGGCAAACCGCCGCAAGGTCGGGATCTCGTGCAGTGCTTCTTCCATCGCCGGATCGCTCAGCGCATACCACTGCTGCAGCAGATGAATCCGCAACATCGTCGCCAGTGCGTACGGCTGCCGACCTGGCCGGCCCGATACCGGATAGTGCGGCGCGATCAGACCGAGCAGTTGCTGCCACGGAACCACCTGCTCCATCTCGGCCAGAAAGATCTCGCGCCGGGTCTGCTTGCGCTTGCCCAGGCCCTCAGCGTCACCGAACGTCAGTTGCATGGATCACTCCTCAACATCAGGCGGGTAGTGTCGCGTATCTGTGGTGCGTTGTTCAGAGGTTCCCTAGGTGGAAAGCGGGCCATCTGGCTAGTTGCATTGGCTTACTGGTGCGGGTCGAAAGAAGAGGAGAGTTAGCGAATTAGAAGCGCCTCATGCATTGCTTGCACCCTGCACACCGACCGTCTCGACTGGTCCTTGCCCGCCCACCGTCGCGGGACCTTACGCGGCATGGATGCCGCGTAAGAGCCTACACGGACGTACTTGCGGCGTGTCCCGCGACGGTGGGTGGGCAAGGGCCCTACAGCAAATCCGCAGATCAACCGCTCTGCAACCAACGCATTGCCATCAACGCAACAGGGCGCGATTCGCATCGCGCCCTGTTGCGTTTCTACTTCTTGATCAACCGATCACCGATCACCGATCAACAGCAACGAAACCCGCTCTTGCCACCGTACCGCGCGTCCTGGCGCTCGCGGAAGAAGGCCGGGTAGTCCATCACCGGTTTGTCGGGATGTTTTTCCAGCATGTGGCGCACGTAGTTGTCGTAATCGGGAATGCCGCAGCACAGGCGTGCGGTCTGGATCAGGCGGCGCCAGATGCGGCGATGCACCTGGTATTGGCTGGCAAGGACGAGTTGGGTGCCCATCACAGGTCCGCCATCTGATGTGGCTGCAAGGCCACGTACGGAGTTTCGCGGTCGCTGCGCTGCGGATTGCGGCGTGCAATCACGATCGTCTTGACCGCGTAGATCAGGATCGAACCCACCACGAACAGGAACAGCACCGTCAGCCCCGTGTTGACGTAGGCATTGGTGACGATCTGCTGCATCTGCGCCACCGTCTTGGCCGGCGCGGTGATGGTGTTGCTGGCGATCGCGTCCTGATACTTGTGCGCCTGCGCCAGGAAACCCTGTGCCGGGTTGCTGTCGAAGATCTTGATCAGCCCTGCATACGTGGTGCAAATCAGCAGCCACAGTGCCGGCACGATGGTGACCCAGGCGTAGCGGTCGCGCTTCATCTTGAAAAGCACCACCGTGCCCAGCATCAGCGCGATCCCGGCCAACATCTGGTTGGAGATGCCGAACAACGGCCACAAGGTCTGGATGCCGCCGAACGGATCGATCACCCCGGTGTAAAGCAGATACCCCCACAGCGCCACGCACCCGGCGGTGGCGATGATGTTGGCGGTCCACGACTCGGTCTTCTTCAATGCCGGAATGAAGTTGCCCAGCAGGTCCTGCAGCATGAAGCGGCCCGCGCGCGTACCCGCATCCACCGCAGTGAGGATGAACAGCGCTTCGAACAGGATGGCGAAGTGGTACCAGAACGCCATGGTGTCTTCGCCCGGCAGCAGCTGGTGCAGGATCTGCGCGATACCCACGGCCAGTGTGGGCGCACCACCGGCGCGTGCCAGGATGCTGTGCTCGCCGATGTCCTTTGCGGTGGCTTCCAAAATCTCGGGAGTGATCGCAAAGCCCCATTCGGAGACTTTGGCCGCCACCGCCACGGTGTCGCTGCCGACCAGCGAAGCAGGGCTGTTCATCGCGAAGTAGATGCCCGGCTCGATGATCGAGGCCGCTACCAGCGCCATCACCGCCACGAACGATTCCATCAGCATGCCGCCGTAGCCGATGTAGCGCATGTGGCCTTCGTTGGCGAGCAGCTTGGGCGTGGTGCCCGAGGCGATCAACGCGTGGAAGCCGGAGACTGCGCCACATGCAATGGTGATGAACAGGAACGGGAAGATGCCGCCCTTCCACACCGGGCCATCGCCGGTGGAGGCGAACTGGGTCAGGGCCGGCATTTTCAGATCCGGCATCACGACCAGGATGCCGATCGCCAGCGCCAGGATCGTGCCGATCTTGAGGAAGGTGGACAGGTAATCGCGCGGGGCCAGCAGCAGCCACACCGGCAATACCGACGCGACGAAGCCATAGCCGATCAACATCCAGGTGATCTGCTTGGCGGTGAAGGTGAAGGCCGGGCCCCAGCTCGGGTCGGCGGCAACCTTGCCGCCCAGCCAGATCGCGCCCAGCAACAGGATCAGCCCGACCACCGAAATCTCGCCGATCTTGCCGACCCGGATGTAGCGCATGTACACGCCCATCATCAGCGCGATCGGCATCGTGGCGATCACCGTGAACATGCCCCACGGGCTCTCGGCCAACGCCTTGACCACCACCATCGCCAGCACCGCCAGGATGATGATCATGATCAGGAATGCGCCGAACAAGGCGATGGTGCCGGGCACCTGGCCCATTTCCTCGCGCACCAGATCGCCCAGCGAGCGGCCGTTGCGGCGGCTGGACAGAAACAGCACCACGAAGTCCTGCACCGCACCGGCAAACACCACGCCGACCACCAGCCACAGCAGCCCGGGCAGGTAGCCCATCTGTGCGGCAAGCACCGGGCCGACCAAGGGCCCGGCGCCGGCAATCGCGGCGAAGTGGTGGCCAAACAGCACATGCTTGTTGGTGGGCACGTAGTCCAGGCCGTCGTTGTTGCTCACTGCCGGCGTGGCGCGGGTGATATCCAGCTGCATCACCTTGTCGGCGATGAACAGACTGTAGAACCGGTAGGCGATCAGATAGATCGAGACGGCGGCAACCACGATCCACAACGCGTTGATATGTTCGCCGCGCCTTAGCGCCACGGTACCCAGACAGAACGCGGCCAGCAGCGCCAGCGCGCCCCAGGCCAACTTCGAGAACCCTTTCATGCATGCCCCTCAGGAACGATTCACTTAAGGGTCGCCCCCTGCCTGCCTGCGGTCAATGGCGCCATTCCGGGCCGGGGTAAAACTTTAGTTGTAGAGCATCTTGGCTGCACTGGGCGATCGCGACGTGGCAGCCAGGCGCAGCAGCCGGACGCGGCAGCCAGGCAATAGAACGATCGGTTGCGCCGGCTGCGGTTGGGACGCCTGTCGCGCGCATCCATCATGTGAGGCTATTCAATCCGCACAGGGAGAGTTCGATGAGCGCCACCTCCACCACCGCAGCAGTCCAAGTGCTGCGCACGATTCGCGGCATGCCCACCTCCGACGGAGCCGGGGTCAAGCTGACCCGCGTGATCGGCACCCAGCAGCTGCCGGACCTGGACCCGTTTCTGATGCTGGACGAGTTCGGCACCGACAAGGCCGAAGACTATCTGGCCGGGTTTCCCAGCCACCCGCATCGCGGCTTCGAGACGGTGACCTACATGCTCGACGGCCGCATGCGGCACAAGGACAACCACGGCAACGAGGGCCTGCTGACCCCGGGCAGCGTGCAGTGGATGACCGCCGGGCGCGGGCTGATCCATTCGGAAATGCCCGAGCAGGAATCCGGGCGCATGCGCGGCTTTCAGCTGTGGGTAAATCTGCCGGCGCGCGACAAGATGACCGAGCCCAAGTATCAGGAATACGCACCGGAGAACATTCCGGTCGCGCAGCCGGCGCCCGGTGTGACGGTCAAGGTGATCGCCGGAACCGTCGGCGAGGTGCGCGGGCCGATCGTGCAACCCGCCACCGACCCGCTGTATCTGGATATCGCACTGGCACCGAACGTCAGCTGGGACTACGTGCTGCCCAGCGGGCACAACGCATTCGCGTATGCCTTCGAAGGCGCGGTGACGGTGGGCGAGGGCGATGCGGCGCGCGCGCTGCCGGCACAGGAACTGGCGGTGCTGGGCGGTGGCGAGCGTTTGACGCTGCACGCCGGTGCCGAGGGTGCGCAGCTGATCCTGGTCGCGGGCCGCCCGCTCAACGAGCCGGTGATGCGGCACGGCCCGTTCGTGATGAATACCAAGCAGGAATTGATGCAGGCCTTCGTCGATTTCCAGGAGGGTCGGTTTTGAACCGGCCCGCTCGAGCCGCCGTGGGAGAGCGTCATGAGTGACAGACCCGTCAGCGTCAGCACCGGCGCAGTGCCGTACACCGTGAGCATCCACGATGGTCAGCACACCTGGAGCGGCGATACCCAGCCGGCCAACGGCGGTGCCGACGCCGGGCCGGATCCCGAGTCGCAGGTGTTGGGCGCGTTGGGTGCCTGCACTGCGATCACGGTGTCGATGGTGGCGGCGCGCAAGCAGTGGCCGCTGACGGCGGTGCACGTGCATTTGCATTACACCCAGCGCGGCGCTGCGGGCACGGTGATCACGCGTGAGATCGTGCTCGACGGTGCGCTGGATGAGGATCAGCGCACGCGCTTGATGGAAGTGGCCGACAAGTGCCCGATCCATCGGCTGCTGACCGGGCAGGTGCGGATCGACAGCGCATTGCAAACCGGCACAGTGGCAGACACTGGAACAACCCAAACCTGAGAGTCCGCGACGCGGCCCGGCCGGCCGATCAGCGCCGGTTAGCTCGTCGCTGGTCATCGCTCATCGCTGCTTGCGCACCATGCCGCGTGGATTGCAGCCCGGGTGGGTTTAGCGCTGTAACGCCAGGCTGGCCGGCTGCAGATCCATGTTCTGCACCAGCGACTGCATCAAGGCCAGCTCTTCGGTATTGGCGCCGTCGATCCACAGCTGCGCGTAGCGCTTCTTGCCCAGCTCGACCACGGTGACGCGGCGCGATTCCATGCCAGGCATCTGACGGCCGCCCAGATCGAGCTTGTACCAGTAGAAGTCCTCCTGCTGGATCTGGCCTTTTTCCGCGCGTCGGTCGCGTGCCAGCGTCATTGCCGGGTCGCGGGTGGTGAGCATGACGCCCACGACCTGGCGACCGTCGGCCGTCACGGCTTTGCAGACCAGATAGTCGGCGCCTGCGAGTTCGTTCCATTGCAGCCCGGAGGCCGGCGGCAGTGGCGGGCAGACCGGCGAGGTTTGTGCGTAAGCGGTGGCGGCGGCCAACAGCAAGCTCAGGCCGACAAGGCAGGATGCAGACTTCATTCAAGTGTTCCCCGGCGATGGATGACTGCGCAGGGGGCGATGCCTTCCAGCGTGTCGTCGTAACAGCCCGTGCGCTCCCCGCCCGGCTGTGCCTCGCACGCAACATGCCCCCGACCTAGAGCGACATCACTACCACAGTTTTGTCTGCAAGCTCAAGCGTGGTCGCAAACATGGCTGGAATTGGCTGTGCGCAGGGGCACTCGCGCTTCGGGATCGATTCGAGACTTGGGCGTATCGCCGCGCCCGCATCGCTGTCTTCAGGGGTAATTGACCGGCTTGGGCGCCGGGGTCTCCGGCAATGGAATGAATTCCTTGTCGTCGCCGGGAATGCTGCCGAAACGACCGGCCTGCCAGTCGTCCTTGGCCTGCTCGATGCGCTCCTTGGAGCTGGACACGAAGTTCCACCACAGGTGGCGCGGGCCATCCAACGGCTCGCCGCCGAGCAGCATCGCCTTGAGCGGTGTCTTGGCACGCAGCCGTCCGCGCGCGCCGGGCGAGGGAATGATCAGATGGCGGGCAGGAACATCCGCGCCATCCAGTTGCGCATCGCCGTCGAGAATGTAGAGCGCGCGTTCGAGGTGGCCGGTGTCCAGGTCGATTTCGGCATCGGCCTCCAGATCGATCGCCACGTTGAGCGTATCGCTGAAGACCTTGACCGGCGATTCTTCGCCATAGGCACGCCCGGCGATCACGCGCAGCAAGGCGCCATCGCGGCGTTGTTGCGGCAAGCTGGCGGCGGCATGGTGGTAGAACGCTGGCGCGGTTTCTTCGGCCGAGCGCGGCAGCGCGACCCAGGTCTGCATGCCGTGCAATGCATGCTCGCGGGCGCGCTCGGGGCCGGGCGTGCGTTCGGAATGGGCGATGCCGCGGCCGGCGGTCATCCAGTTGACGTCGCCGGCGCGAATCACCTGATCGGAGCCGAGCGTGTCGCGGTGGCCGATCTCGCCGGACCACAGGAAGGTGACCGTGGCCAGGCCGATATGCGGATGCGGGCGCACGTCGATGCCGTGATCCGGTTCCAGCACGGCCGGGCCCATCTGGTCGACGAACACGAACGGGCCGATGCTGCGCGCCTGGAGGGTGGGCACGGCGCGGCGCACTTCCAGCCCGCCGATGTCATGGACGCGTGGAGCGATGATCGTGGTCATGGCGGCGGCTCGTGGCGATCGAAAGAGAGCGCAAGCTTCGCACGCGCGCGCGATGGCGGCCGAGTGGTTGGGCAAGACGGTACGTTCCGCGTTGTTGCCGGCGCCGGCGGTCAGCCCAGCAGGTCGCCTTGCACGTCAGACATGACCTCGCCGCGCCGCGAGGCCAGCCGGTCGGCCAGACGCGTGGGCTCGGGCAGGCGATACGCGCGCAGCGTGCGCAGTGTCCACGCGAGCGCGCCCTGCATGGAGACGCGATGCCCGGGCGAGACGATCAGCGGGTTGCAGCGCGGCTTGCTGCGCAGCGCCCAGCCGATCTGCGCGCCGCCGAGCAGGATCGGGCTGTGCTCGCCGCGTTCGGGTCCGGGTTCAGTAAAGCTGCCGGCCAGGCGCTGCTTGGCTACACCGATGCAGGGCAACCCGGTCACCACGCCGAAATGCGCGGTGATGCCCAGCTTGCGTGGATGCGCGATGCCCTGGCCGTCGATAAAGACCAGATCGGGCGTGCGCGAGAGCAAGGCCAGTGCCTGCAGCAACGCAGGCAGTTCGCGAAAACTGAGCAGGCCGGGCACATACGGCATCGAGGTGGGCAAGCGCGCCACATGCGTTTCCAGCGGCAGCAGGGTGTGCGCATCCAGCAGCACCGCTGCGGCGCGCGTGGTCTGGCCATCGTCTTCGAAGCCGACGTCGAAACCGGCCAGCACCTGCGGTGCCGTACTGACTTGATCCTGCAACACCACGCGCTGTGCCAGTTGCTGTTGCAACTGTCTTGCCTGGAGGATGCTGCCGTCCCAACCGGCAAAGACGGGAGTGTTCGTCGCTTGCATGGTCACAGCATCGCGCGCCGCACGTAGCGATCTCGTGCACGCCAGCGATGCGCTGGCTGCCGCTACAATCGCAGACTGATCGGCCCCCATCGGAGAACCTGAGTGACCCGCAAACTCGTACTGCTGCGCCATGGCCAGAGCCAATGGAATCTGGACAACCGTTTCACCGGCTGGGTGGATGTGGAACTCACCGAGCAGGGCCGCCAGGAAGCCGCCACCGCCGGCAAGCTGATGAAGGACGAGGGCCTGCAGTTCGATGTAGCCCACACCTCGGTGCTCAAGCGCGCCATCCACACGCTGCAGGGCGCATTGAAGGAACTCGATCAGGACTGGCTGCCGGTGTCCAAGAGCTGGCGCCTCAACGAGCGTCATTACGGCGGCTTGCAAGGCTTGGACAAGGCCGAAACCGCCGCCAAGCACGGCGAGGAACAGGTCAAGATCTGGCGCCGTTCCTACGACATTCCGCCGCCGGCGATGGACGTCAACGATCCGGGTCATCCGTGTCACGACCGCCGTTACGCCACGCTGGATCGCAACGCATTGCCGGGCACCGAATCACTGGCGACCACGCTGGTGCGCGTGCTGCCGTACTGGCACGACGCGATCGCCCCGCAGTTGAAGGCCGGGCAGACCGTGCTGGTGACCGCGCACGGCAACTCGCTGCGCGCGCTGTACAAGTACCTCAATGACGTCTCCAACGAGCAGATCCTGGAGCTCAACATCCCGACCGGCATTCCGTTGTTGTTCGAACTGGACGACGAGCTGCAGGTGCAGAGCTTCCGTTACCTGGGCGACCCGGAAGCGGCCAAGCGTGCTGCCGAAGCGGTGGCAAACCAGGGCAAGGCGAAGTAAGCACGGCGTTCGCTGGCTGCGCTGCGTGCAGTGCGCGTAGCGCGTCGCGGGTTTCGCACCGCGCGGTCGGATGACGCGTGCGGGTCTGAAACGTGAGCGGTGCCTGTTCGTGGATCGAACAGGCACCGCATGCGTGTGTTCTTGCAGGGGAGACATGATGTCCGGCAAACGTAAAACGCAGCAGATGAGTGCCACCTACTGCCGCGCGTATCTGGTGACCTTGGGGCTGCTGTTGGCCGGTGGGGGCGGTGCGTTCGGCGTGCTGGCCAATGGCCATGTGTCCGGTTCGGCGATGGGAGTGGCGCTGCTGATCTGCGTGGTTGGGGTGTTGCTGCTGGCGTTCGGGCTGTTTGGGCCGTCGCGGCAGATGGAATCCTGGGCGGACGCAGCGTCCGGGCATGAGGTCGCGCTGGTGCTGATGGTGTTGGCGTATCCGGTATACCTGTTGATGGCACCGTTTTACGCACGCAAGTAACTGCACTCGATGGCGCGTCATGCGCCGGAAGGCAGCGTTCGATCGGTTGACGACAAAGCGTCATGAGCGCCCGGTTGGATGGCGCACAGATGATTTTTCCCCAGAGCGCGATCTCTGACGTCAGGGCGTCGCGGTTTCGCTGCAATGACTTGCGTGGTTGTCTTTCGGACGATCGCCTACTTTTCGACTGCGCATGACGCGGTCTTGTGCCTTGGAGAATTCAATGATGTTGAGCAAGTTCGCCCCGCTATCGCTTGCGGTGGCCATCGCGGCGATGCTGTCGGCATGCGGCAAATCCGATGACGCTGCAAAGCCGGCGTTTACTGCGCCACAGGCCGCGCCGACCAGGGTGGATGTCTCCAAGCTCGATGCGCCGATCGTGGCGTTCGGCATCAACGATCTGGATCCGGCCATCAACGCGTGCCAGGACCTCAACGGATTCGTCAACGCCAAGTGGCTCAAGGCCAACCCGGTGCCGTCCGATCGCACCAGCTGGGGCAGTTTCGAAGTGCTGGCCGAGCGCTCCTTGACCATCCAGCACGCGTTGGTGGAGCAGCTGGCGCGCGGCAATCTGTCGGCCGGTTCGGTGGATGCCAAGATCGCCGACCTGTGGCGCACCGGCTCGGACGAAGCGGCGATCGACAAGGCCGGCATCACGCCGCTGCAGCCGCAGTTGAAAGCGATCGACGCGCTGACCGATGCGCCTGCCATCGCGGCGTGGTTGCGCAATAGCTATGCGCAGGGCCAGGGCTTCATGTTCTCGTTCGGCGCCAATGCCGATTACAAGCATTCCGAGCAGATGATCGCCTACGCGGGGCAGGGCGGTCTGGGTCTGCCCGAGAAGGGCTATTACACCGATCCGGCGCAGGCCAGGATCCGCGAGCAGTACGTGGCCTATATCGCACGCGTGCTGGAATTGTCCGGCGTTCCGTCAGCGCAGGCGGCGACGCAGGCCAAGGCGGTGATGGCGTTCGAAACGCGGCTGGCCGATGCCTCGCTGTCGCGCATCGAACTGCGCGACCCGGCCAAGCGCTACAACCCTGTCGATGTGGCCGGCGCCAATGCGGTGACGCCGCACTTCGATTGGCAGGCGTTTTTCAGCGCGCTCAAAGTGCCGGCAGGGACCTTCTCGTTGAGCCAGCCGGGCTACTTCGCCGAGCTCGATGCGATGCTGGCCGACACGCCGGTGGAGACCTGGAAGGCGTACCTGCGTTTCCACAGCGTGGATGAGGCCGCGCCGTATCTGGCCAAGCCGTTCGAGCAGGCCAACTTCGATTTCTACGCCAAGACGCTGCGTGGTCAAAAAGACATGCTGCCGCGCTGGAAGCGCACCTTGAACGCGGTCAACGAGGCGATGGGCGAGGCGCTGGGCCAGCTCTATGTGCAATCTGCGTTCTCTGCCGAGTCGAAGGAGCAGATGCAGCAGCTGGTGCAGAACCTCTCCGTCGCGCTCAAGGCGCGGCTGGAAAAACTCGATTGGATGAGCGCGGAAACCAAGCAGCGCGCACTGGAAAAATGGGCCAGCTTCACGCCCAAGATCGGCTACCCGGATCAGTGGCGCGACTGGTCGGGCCTGGAAACCCGTGGCGATGGGTTTCTGGCCAATATGCAGGCCGCGCAGGCATTCAACTATCGCTACATGCTGGACAAGATCGGCAAGCCGGTCGACAAGCGCGAGTGGCATATGACCCCGCAAACGGTGAACGCGTACTACAACGCCACCCGCAACGAGATCGTGTTTCCGGCGGCGATTTTGCAGCCGCCGTTCTTCGATCCCAAGGCCGACCCGGCATTGAACTATGGCGGCATCGGCGCAGTGATCGGGCACGAGATGATGCATGGCTACGACGATTCGGGCAGCCAGTTCGATGCCAAGGGTAACTTCGATACCTGGTGGACCGATGCGGACCGCAAACTGTTCACTCAGCGCACCGATCAGCTGGTGGCGCAGTTCGATGGCTACGAGGCGATCCCTGGCGTCAACGTCAAAGGCAAGCTGACCTTGGGCGAAAACATCGGCGACCTCGGTGGCCTGACCGTTGCCTACGATGCCTTGCAGATGGCGTTGAAGGAACAGCCGGACGCCAACAAACAGATCGATGGCTATACGCAGGATCAGCGCTTCTTCATGAACTGGGCCACGGTGTGGCGCCGCAACTTCACCGATGGCGAATTGCGCGTGCGCTTGAACACCGACCCGCATGCGCCGGCCAATTTCCGCGCCAATGGTGCGCCGTCGAACATGCCGGCGTTTGCGCAGGCATTCCAGTGCAAGCCTGGCGATGCGATGGTGCGTGGAGACAAGGATCGCGTCGCGATCTGGTAAACGTGATTGCATCCGGCGAGCACTGTTGCGGCAGCGCTCGCCGGAAACCCGCTGTTTTTGCGGGGTTTGTCGAGCTCGCTTGTGCGCTTGCGTCTGCACATCGACATGCATGTGCAGCGTCTAGACTGCCGCGCTCTGCAATACGGGGCCGGCAGTGACAAAGCGACACATCTTCAAATGGATCGGCATCGGGGCGCTGGTGCTCGTGCTGGGTAGCGTGCTGTCGCTGTACGGTTACGGCCGCTTTGCCGATCGCCAGCGTGGCCCGGCGAGTCATGCGTTGCCAGCTACCGCATTGGCGACGCCGATCGATCAAGTCGTCGCGCCGCTGCAGCAGGCGCATGCCGATCAAACCGGCATGGTGATCCTGCCCGACAATATCGATGCGTTTGCGGTACGCGCGCTCACCGCGCGTGCGGCCGGGCGCAGCCTGGATCTGCAGTATTACATCTGGCATGCGGACTTCACCGGCAACCTGTTGCACAACGAATTGCTGCACGCGGCCGATCGCGGCGTGCGCGTGCGCCTGCTGCTGGACGACATGAACATCCACGGCAGCGATTCGGTGCTGGCAGCACTGGACAGTCATCCGTTGATCGAGATCCGCTTGTTCAATCCCACCCGTGCGCGGGAAGGCACATTGATGCGCGGCGTGGAGATGGTGCTGCGCATGTTCAGCATCAATCGGCGCATGCACAACAAGGCCTGGATCGCCGATGGCCGCATCGCGGTGGTGGGTGGCCGCAATGTGGGCGACGAGTATTTCGACGCGGCGCGCGACACCAACTTCATGGACATGGACGCGGCAGTGATGGGGCCGGCAGTGGGCCAGGCCGAGCAGGTGTTCGATGCGTACTGGAACAGCCCCAATGCGCTGCCGCTGGCTGCGCTGGTGACGGCCAAGCCGCAGGCACTGGATGCGTTGCGCGGCAGTCTGGATGCCGGCCTGGAATCGGCACGCGCGCATCCCTACGTGGAGCGGCTGCGTCAATCGCCCAGCGTGCAGGCGTTGACGCAGGGCGAGCGCAAGGTGCATTGGCTGGATCGGGCGCGCATCGTCTCCGATCCGCCGGAAAAGGCCGAGGGCGCACCGCCGCAGGCAGACTGGATGACGCCGACCTTGATCGGCGAGATGGCGCACGCCCAGCGCGAATTGAAAGTGATTTCGCCGTATTTCGTGCCGGGTGAAGAAGGCATGCGCTGGATCGGCGAGTTGCGTCGGCGCAATGTGCGCGTCAGCGTGTTGACCAACTCCCTGGCTGCCAATGATGTCGTTGCCGTGCACAGCGGCTACGCCGATTACCGCGTGCCCTTGCTCACGCAAGGCGTGCGCCTGCACGAGCTCAAGCCGATGGGCAAGCCGGACGGCAGCCTGTTCGGGTCCAGCGGTGCCAGCCTGCATACCAAGGCGTTTGTGGTGGACGACAGCAGTGGCTTTATCGGTTCGTTCAACCTCGATCCGCGCTCGATGAACCTCAATACCGAGATGGGTTTGCTGTTCGACGACCGCACTGTGACCGCAGAGTTGGAACGCTTGTACAGCCACAAGATCAGTGCAGCGCTGAGTTATCGCGTGACCCTGGACCAGGGCGAGCTGCGCTGGCACGACGATGCGGCGCAACCGCCCGAGGTGTGGTCGCAAGAGCCGGCAGCGAGCGTGTGGCGGCGTGGCGCAGCGACAGTGATGGGCTGGTTGCCGTTGGAGTCGCAGTTGTAACGCCAGTGCTCTTCGCGCAGCGCGTTACTGCAGCTGCGTCACGATCTCGCGCGCCATCGCGCCTAGCGGAAGAATGCGCTCGGCGCCGCCGCGTTTGATCGCTTCCTTGGGCATGCCGAACACGATGCTGGTGTGTTCGTCCTGTGCCACGGTGCGTGCGCCGGCCTGACGCATTTCCAGCAGCCCGGCGGCGCCATCGTCGCCCATGCCGGTCATGATGATGCCCAGCGCATTGCTGCCGGCGGCGCGTGCGGCCGAGCGAAACAGCACATCCACCGAGGGACGATGGCGGTTGACCGGCGGGCCTTCCATGACCTCGACGAAGTACTGCGCGCCACTGCGGCGCAGCAGCAGGTGCTTGCCGCCGGGTGCGATCAACGCGCGGCCCGGCATTACCCGATCGTTGTTGGCGGCTTCTTTCACTGCGATCTGGCACAGGCCATTGAGGCGCGCGGCAAAGGCGGCGGTGAATTTCTCCGGCATGTGCTGCACGATCACGATGCCGGGGCAGACACGCGGCAACGCGGTTAGCACTTCTTCCAGCGCCTGGGTGCCGCCGGTGGAGGTGCCGATGGCGACGATGCGCTCGGTGGTCTGCGCCAGCGCGCGCCCGCTCTGCGCCGGCAGGATCACATCGGCGGTGTGCTTGACCTCCGCTTCCAACGGCACCACAGTGACGCGCGCGGCCAGCCGTTTGACGTTGGCGCGTGCGGCGCTGCGCACGGTATTGACCAGTTCGTCGGCCGAATCGGTGAGGAATTGCTTGAGCCCCAGTCGCGGCTTGGTCACCACCGCCACCGCGCCGGCGGCCAGCGCATCCATCGTGACGCGCGCGCCTTTTTCGGTGAGCGTGGAGCAGATCACCACCGGGGTGGGCCGCTCGCTCATGATCTTGCGCAGGAAGGTGATGCCGTCCATGCGCGGCATTTCCACATCCAGCACGATCACGTCCGGCCATTGCTTGCGCATCTTCTCGATCGCCAGCAGCGGGTCGGCCGCAGTCGAGATGACCTCGATGTCGGTCGCGTCGTTGAGCACGCTCACCAGCACCTGGCGCACCACCGCCGAGTCGTCGACGACCATGGCCTTGATGGTCTTGGTGTTGGCAGCCGGGCTGGCGGCGGGGCGGTTGAAGGCTGTCGACACGGGCGATCCTTGGCTCAGGCCTTGCGGAAAATCGAGGGTGCCACCTGGACCAGATCGATGTCGAGTTCGCTCAGGCTTTCCGAATGGCCGATGCAGAAATGCCCGCCCGATTTGAGATTGGACAGCACGCGCAGGATCACCTCGCGCTTGGTCTGGCCATTGAAATAGATCATGACGTTGCGCAGGAAGATCGCATCGAAGCTACCCAGCGCCGGTAACGCGGTATTGAGGTTGGCGTGCACGAACTTCACCCGATCGCGCAGCCGGCGTTCCACCAGCAAGGTGCCGTCGTACTCGCCCTGACCACGCAGGCAATAGCGTTTGAGATACGCCTGCGGAATGCCGTCGATGCGTTGCAAGGCGTAATGCCCGGTGCGCGCCTTGGCCAGCACGCGGGTGCTGATGTCGCTGCCGACCACCTCGAACGGGCGGCCTTGCAAGGTGTCGTCCAGCACCATCGCCATGCTGTAGGCCTCTTCGCCGCTGGAGCTGGCTGCGCTCCAGCACCGGAACGGCAGACCGCCACGATGGTCGCCGGCCAGCTTGCGCAGCAGCTCGAAGTGCTTGGGCTCGCGAAAAAAATAGGTTTCGTTGGTGGTCAGCAGGTCGATCGCGGTCTGGATCTCGGCGCGGTCCTGCCGGCTTTCCAGCAACTGCAGGTACTGCGTGTAGTTGCTGAACTGATGTTCGCGCAGGCGCTTGCCCAGGCGGCCGCACAACATGGCTTTTTTGCCGGAGGAAATGCTGATGCCAGCCGCTTCGAAGATGAAGCGCTGGAAGCGGCCGAATTCCTGTTCGGTGATGGCGGTGGCGGTGCTCATGGCTCAGGCGACATCCGCATCGCTGGCCAGCGCGCTGTCGCTCAGGCGCGCGATGCGCACGGCGTGTTCGCGCCACCATTCCGACAGCATCGGCCCGGGCATCGGCGAGCCCATCAGATAGCCTTGCGCCAGATCGCAGCCGAGCTCGCGCAGCAGGCGCCAGTCCTCGGGTGTTTCCACGCCTTCGGCCACGGCGGTGAGTTCAAGCCGGTGCGCCAGTTCCAATGTGGATTCGAGCACGGTGCGCTGGCTGCGGCTGCGATGCGCGGCATGCACGAAGCTGCGATCCAGTTTGAGTTCGGTGAACGGAATACTGGCCAGGCGCTGCAGCGAGGAGAAACCGGTGCCGTAATCGTCGATCGACAGACCGAAGCCATGCAGACGCAGTCGTGCCAGCATGCTCAAGGCATTGGCCGGCTCCACGATGGCGCTTTCGGTGAGTTCCAGCACCAGATCGGCCGGGCTCAGGCCGTTGTCGCTCAGCTTGGCGCACAGCTGTTCGAGAAAATCCTGCTCGCTGAGCAGGTTGGGCGACAGGTTCAATGCCAGCGTCAGCTGGAATCCTTCTGCACGCCAGTCCACCAATTGCGCAATCGCCTTGTCGATCACCTGCTGGGTCAATGCATGGATCAAGCCTTCGCGTTCGGCCAGCGGAATGAAGCGGTCCGGCCCGATCATGTCGCCTTGCGGGCGGCGCCAGCGCGCGAGCGCTTCCACACCGCGCAGCCGGCCATCCTTGAGATCGAGTTTGGGTTGGTAGGCCACACGAATTTCGCCGCGGCGCATCGCACGGTCCAGGCGCGACGCGGCCGCGCCACCGCTGGACATCAGCGGCGACATCGCGGGCGGTGCAAACGCCGCTGCGCCAGCTGCGGGCTCGGGTTCGCACTCCAGCACAGTGGCCAGATCCTGCAGATGCATCGGTTTTTCGATACCGCCGAGCACGCGTACGCCGGCGCTGCGGCTGAGCTGCATCACCGCATCGATCAAGGCGCTACCGCGTTGCGACACCACGATCACCGGCACGCTGTACTTGCCGCGTGCCAGTGCGTCGAGCAGCTGCACGCCGTCCATGCCCGGCATTTCCAGATCGATCAGCAGCAGCGATGGCGCGATGGCGCTGCTCAACCAGGCCAGCGCGGCGTGGCCATCCACCGCGCCGTCGACCGCAACGGCGCCGAGTTGGCGGCATAGCGCCATCGCATGCTCGCGCTGGACCACGCTGTCGTCGACGACCAACACCGGGCCGTCCAGCGCGCAGCTGCAGGAGAGAAGGGTGGGGCGCATGGGAGTCCTTGCGTGCATGCGGAGCATGTCAGGCCGCCAGCTCGGCGACAGGAAGCTTGGCGAGGGTGTCGTTGCTCAGCACGGCATCGGCATCGAGCAGGATCACGAAGCGCTCGCCGATCTTGGCCATGGCGTGGATGAAATCGCGGGCGATGCCGGCGCCGAAGCTGGGCGCGCCGGCGATGTCGTCGGGCGCGATGTCCAGCACTTCGCTGACCGCATCCACCAGCAAGCCGAGCACCTGCTGCGTACCGCCATGGGCGATCTCCACGATCACGATGCAGCTGCGCTTGGTGATTGCGCTGGCGCTGCGGCCGAAGCGTTGCTGCAGATCCACCACCGGCACCACCGCGCCGCGCAGGTTGATCACCCCGCGCAGGGCCGGCGGCATCATCGGCACGTCGGTGGGTGCGCGGTACTCGATGATTTCCTTGATGCCGAGAATGCCCAGGCCGAACATCTCCGTGCCCAACAGAAAGGTCAGGTATTGCTGTGGTGCCGTCGAGGACGGCGCACTGGTGGTGTTCGCTGCGCTGCTGTGCGATTGCATCGTCGGTTCCTCAGAAGCTGGCGAACTGCGATTCGTCGATCGCATCGGCGGTGGCAGCCACTGCGCTGATCTGGCGCACGTTGGTGCGCCGCGGTGGCGCGCTGAGCGCGGTGCTGTTGCTGTGCGGCGCGATCCGGCGCGGACCCGGCTTGCTACTGCCTGAGCCCACGGCGCGGCCGCCATTGCCGAGCCGGAAGAAGCCCATCAGTTGCTGCAGCTGCTCGGCCTGCGCGCTCATTTCCTCGGAGGTTGCCGCCAGTTCTTCGGCATTGGCCGCGGCCGATTGCGTGGTCTGGTTCAACTGGCCGACCGCGGTGTTGATCTGGCTGACGCCGGCGGTCTGTTCTTCGGAGGCGGCAGCGATTTCCTGCACCAGATCGGAGGTGCGGCGGATCGAGGGCACCATTTCGCCGAGCACGCGGCCGGCGCTTTCGGCCAGCTCCACGCTGGAACCGGCCACCTCGCCGATCTCCTGCGCGGCGATCTGGCTGCGCTCGGCCAGCTTGCGCACTTCCGCCGCGACCACCGCAAAGCCCTTGCCGTGTTCGCCGGCACGCGCGGCCTCGATGGCGGCGTTGAGCGCAAGCAGATTGGTCTGGTAGGCGATGTCGTCGATGATGCCGATCTTCTTGGCGATGTCCTTCATCGCCACCACCGTGGCGCGCACGGTGTCGCCGCCGTCTGCGGCTTCGCTGGCGGCCTTGGCGGCCATGCTGTCGGTGACGCGTGCGTTCTCGGTGTTCTGTGCGATGGAGGCGGTCATCTGTTCCAGCGAGGCGCTGGTTTCTTCCACGCCGGCCGCCTGCTCGCTGGCGGCCTGTGCAAGCGCCTGCGCAGTGGCGCTGACCTGTTCGGAGGCGCTGGCCAGATTTTCGGCATTGCGGTTGACCTCATCGACGATCTCGGTCAGCCGGCTCATGGTGGTGTTGACGTAGCGCTGCATGTCGGCGAATGCGCCTTCGTAGCGGCCTTCCACGGTGTGAGTGAGATCGCCCTCGGCCATCGCGCCCATCACCTGGATGACTTCGGAGATGCTGCGCAGGTTGCCGCGCGCACGCTCCACGGTGTCGTTGATGAAGGCCTTCTTGCCCGGCAGCTGCGCCAGCGGGGCGTCGAAGTTGCCGCGACCGAATTCGGCCACCACGCCCATCGCCAGCTTCTTCACCGCGATATGCGCGCCCACCATCTGGTTGATGCCGGTGGCCATGCTGCGGAAATCGCCATCGAAACCGCTGCTGTCGATCACCACATCGATATCACCGGCTTCGTGTTCGGCCGACATGTGGTTGATCTCGCGGATCAAGCCGGTGAGGCTGCCGCGCACCTGTTCCAGTGTGTCGTTGATGAAGCGCTTCTTGCCCGGCAGCAACGGCAGCTGCGCGGTGAAGTTGCCGCGGCCGAATTCGGCCACGCAGGCGATGGCCTGCTTCTTGACCGCGATGTGGCTGGCCACCATCGCATTGATGCCTTCGGCCATGCGCCGGAAATCGCCGGTGAAGCGTTGCGTGTCGATGACCACGTCGATGTCGCCGGCATCGTGCTCGCTCGCCATGCGGTTGACCTCGGCGACCATGCCGGTGAGGTTGCCGCGGATCTGGTCGACAATCTCGTTGATGAAGGCCTTCTTGCCCGGCAGGCGTTCCAGCTCGGCGGAGAAGTTGCCGCGCCCAAACTCGGCCACGCAGGCCATGGCCTGTTTCTTCACCGCGATGTGGTTGGCGACCATGCGGTTAATGCCTTCGCCCATCGTGCGGAAGTCGCCGTCGAAGCGTGCCACGTCGATGCGGACATCGATCTCGCCGGCATCGTGTTCCTGCGAGACGCGGTTGATCTCGTCGTTGACATGGCGAATGCTGCTTTGCACCTTGCGTAGTGCATGCAAGACCTCGCAGGCCTGCTCATCGCGCACCTGCGGCATGGCCACATCGAAGTTGCCGCGCGCGAATGCGTCCAGCGTGGTGGTGGCGATACTCAGCGAGTCGTTGGCGATGCGGATCGACCAGGCCAGCAACGCGCCGCTGACGAGGGCGGCCACCACGCTGGCGGCGAGCAGGGCGCCGTGCGACAGCGTCAGCCCAAAGCCGGCCACGACCACGACGACGGGCAGAACAAGGGCGAGGGCGGCGGTAAACCACAACTGGGTGGCGATCGGGAGACGGTGTGACATGGCGGCAGCTTCCTGGGGTCAGGGAACAACGAATAACGCGGTGATGTGGGGAGTGATGGTGTAAACGCTCAGGCCGCCAGGGCGTCCTGGTTGGGATGCAATTGCTGGAGCAGGCTGGGCACATCCAGAATCAGCGCGACATCGCCGCTGCCCAGGATGCTGGAGCCACTGATGCCTTTGACCTGTGCGAAGACCTTGGACAACGGCTTGATCACGGTCTGCCATTCGCCCAGCAGCGTGTCCACGACCAGGCCGAAGCGCTGCGCGCCCTGGCGGATCACCACGATGCTTTCGCGTGCAGGCGTCTTGCCGCCGAGCGCGAACAATTCGCGCAGGCGCACATACGGCAGCACGCTGCCGCGCAGATCGATGTAGTCGCTGGCGTAGTCGGGCGTGAACTCCACGCACTCTTCCACCACATCCAGCGGCACCACGAACACCGATTTGCCGACACCGACCTGGAAGCCGTTGATGATGGCCAGCGTCAGCGGCAGCCGCACCGAAATGGTGGTGCCCACGCCGGCGGTGCTGTCGATCTCCACAGTGCCGCGCAGCGCGGTGATGTTGCGCTTGACCACGTCCATGCCGACGCCGCGCCCGGACAGGTTGGTGACCTTTTCGGCAGTGGAAAAGCCCGGCTCGAAGATCATCGCGAACACTTCGCGGTCGCTGAGCTGGCGGCCGGCCTCGATCAGGCCGCGCTCCAGCGCCTTGGCCAGGATGCGGTCGCGGTTCAAGCCGCCGCCGTCGTCGGTGATCTGGATAACGATGCTGCCGGAGTCGTGATAGGCGTTGAGGCCCACGGTGCCGCGTGCGGGCTTGCCGTGTGCCACGCGCACGTCGGCCGGCTCGATGCCGTGGTCCATCGCATTGCGCACCAGATGGGTGAGCGGGTCGCCGATCTTTTCCACCACCGACTTGTCCAGCTCGGTGTCTTCGCCGGCCACCACCAGCGCGATGTCCTTGCCGAGTTCGCGTGCCACATCGTGCACCACGCGCTGGAAGCGGCCGAAGGTGCCGCCGATCTTGACCATGCGCAGTTGCAAGGCGCTCTCGCGCACCTCTTCCACCAGGCCGGCCAGGATCGAGGCCGATTCCAGCAGCTGGGCGTCGCCGGTGCGCTGCGCGTTGGCGTTGGTGCCGGCCACCGCGATGATGAGTTCGCCGACCAGATCGATCATGCGATCGAGTTTGTCGGCGTCCACACGGATCGAGCGCGCCTCGGCGTTGCGTGAGGCACCTTCCTGGGGGGCACGTGGCGGCGTTGCAGCCGAGGTTGAATTCGGAACCGCAGCGAGCGTGCTGGCGACCGGTGCAAGCGCTGCAGGCTCGCTGACGAGAAGAGCGGCAACATCGGTCGGTGCCGGCACCGAGGTGATCTCCAGATCGCAATCCTCGCGCACGAACTCGAACACTTCTTCGATTGCGGCGCGGTCGGCATCGCTGCGCAACAGGATCTGGAAACCGAGATAGTTGGCTTCCGGATCGAGGTCTTCAAACGTCGGCAATTGGCTGTAATCGGTGCTGATCGATTCGACCGACCCCAGGCCGCGCAGATTGCGAATCAGCTTGAGCGGCGAGTTGCCGAAGCGCAGCGCATCGGCAAACAGCGTCAACGAAATACGCCAGTAGCCACTTTGTTTTTCAGGTGTGCCGAGCTGGATGGCGGCCTCAGTGACGCCGCACACGCTGCCTTGCAGATAGGTCTGCAACTGCGCGAGCAACGGCTCGGCCTCGGTCGCCAGTGCGGCCGCGTCGGCGTGGCTCGGATCGGCCGCAGTTTCCACCAAGGCGTGGATGTGGTCGCAGCACACCAGCAGCAGCGCGATCAATTCAGAGCTCAGGCTCAGCGCTTCATCGCGCACCAGATCCAGCACGCTTTCCAGCACATGGGTGAAGCCGACCAGCTGCGGCAGATCGAACAAGCCGCCCGAGCCCTTGATGGTATGCGCCGCGCGAAAGATCGCGTTGACCGCATCGGGCGATGACTCGCCACGCTCGGCTTCGAGCAGATGGCGTTCCATGTCTTCGAGCAGATCCCGGCTCTCGGCCAGAAAGGTCTGCATCAGCTGGTTCATGTCCATGCGCGTGTTACCTGTCCGTTAGTGAATGCGTTCGCCGAGGCACGCGACCGCATGCGGGTACAGCGCTTCGAGCAGGCCGAGTAGTTCGATCACATCGACCACCGCACGGCTGGAATCGGTGAGCGAAAACGGCCGCCCATCGGCCTGGATCGCCTGCTTGGTGGCCAGCAGCAATTGCAGGCCGGTGGTGTCGATCTCGCTGACCGCAGCGAGGTCCAGATGCAATCCACCCGGGTGCAGCAATGCCGGCTGCAAGAGCGGCTTGAGTTCTGCAGCGCGACGGATCGTCATCTCGCCTTCCAGGGCGAGTGTCAGCGGCGCGGGTAGAGCGGACAGTGGCGTGTTCATTGATGCCTCAAGCGATGCGATAGCGCACGGATGCGCGCCATGACGCGGAAGAAGGTCGCTCCGGCGTGGGCTTGCGTGGGCAGCTCTGCACACGGGGACATGCCGGTCTATGCAGGTATCGGCGCGCGGCAGGAATATTTAGGCAAAATTCAGCGCGGTGACGGATTTGAGAAATCCATCACTGCCTGGGCATTAATTGCTCAGGTTTGTCGCAAGCAGGCTCGGGAGTCGAATGTCCCGGACAGTCCTGCAGGACAGATAGCCGCATTTCAGCCGAATTCTTTAATGCATGCGGGATGGGTGTTCTGCAGTGTCACTGCAGAAAATGTGCATTAGAAAGGCCACACGTGTCGTGCGCCAGCAGCGCAGCGTGCGATGGGTTTTGGTGAAAATGCCGCATCGAGTTCGCATGTCCTTGCGCAGCGATTACAACGTGATCGACGCGTCCTTGCGTCGTCTATTGTCGAGATCGGTGCGCCAAGCAAACGCAACCGATGAAGCAGGCCTTTTATCTCGGCGCCAGCATCGTCAACAAGCCACGCGCGGCGTTGAAACGATCCACGCCTTCCGGTAGCGGCAGCTTGATGCGCAGCTTGTCCGGGCCGTCCATGGTGTAGATCTTGGGCTGCTTCTGGATCACTAATGCCAGCTTACAGATGATCCACTCGGCGTCTCTGGCGTTGCTGTTAACGAGCCTTTGCACAGGCTCTTAGCCAATGGTCCGCCAGGAAAGGCGCCTAGACCAGAGGTCGCAGGTCGCCACTCTTACGCAAAATTTGCGTTAGCCTCGACACTGAAAACATTAGGAACGACTAGGGATGTGGACCCATGCAGTGGAAAAGGACGAGTTCTTGGCCGGCAGCAAAGTAGCGGCCAAGATACTGTTCGATGCGATCAAGCATCAGCGGCAATCCTCGCAATTCAAAGCGCTCACCTCACTTTGCCAGCCTAAGATTTGCTTAAAGGATTTTAACTCTTCAGGGTCTGAGTATGTGGCCTGCGAAATGCTAGCAGGATCGTTGATAGTGCTTGCTCACAAAATCATTGACCTGCATGGCGCCTCGCCAGTTAAGGGAACAGGTGCGCTGCATTTTGAATCTGAAATCAACCGTCTAATCCACGATTATCCGGGTGCCCGGATCAAGAAGAAGTTCGAACTTCCTCTGAAATTTTGCGTTGGCAGAGAAGTGGGACACCTGCCCCTAGGCGTCATCGTTCATGGGGCGAGAAACCAGTACTGCCACTTTGGAGAGAGTCGTCGTCTCGACCCTATCAACGAGCTCGTGTTCAATCATCTGCAGCAACTCTATGCCGACGCAGAATGGCTAAACTTCGATGCAAAAGCCGGGGGCAGAATACTCGCGCTCACTGCAACGTCCACGCTCTACTGGACCGCTGACGAGAACGATGGGGGCGTTGGATTCGAAAGATTTTGCGTGGACATGTCAGATGTCATTGGGCAGGCCTACTGAGCTAATCGCCGGGTGAAATTCACGCGTGCCTGCGCGTGATGCACTTCTGGCGATGTGTCTTCTCAGCTCCGCGGCTAGCTAGGCCGTGCAGATGGTTTGCGGTATCTGATCTCGACGGAGCGGCGAGCCTGCTGCAGGCCACGCTTGCTGACAGCGCAGGAGGGGCCGATATCGCGCTTTCGCTCAATGGCGGTAAAGCTTGCTTAAACGGTATCTGCGTCCAATAGACTGCCCAGCCAATGCCTGTGAGAAGATTAAAGGACGATATCGTCCTTTATGGGGTCAAGGTGAAGGCTAGCGACCAACAAACTTTTCGAACGCTTAGAAGGGGGAGACCCAAAGCGAGCGAGGCTGGGCTTGTAGATGCGCTACTCATGGATGCTGCGACTGCCTTGTTCCTCGAACAGGGGTTTGGACGGACGACACTGGATCAAGTGGCAAAGCACGCCAGGGTGGGGAAGTCGGCGTTGTATAGCCGATATCGCAGCAAAGAGGCATTGTTCGAAGACGTCGTCCTGCGCTCGATCCAGCTGATGTTCTCCGAAATGACGCCGGTTTCGTCTGAGCTTGACGTTGAGGACCGCCTTCGGCATGTCGGAAACGCTTTGGCAGAGGGCTTCAAATTGCCGCGCTGTATTGCCTTCATGCGCATGGTTGCTGCTGAGGCAGATAACTTTCCGCAGCTGGCAGAGCATGCCTATGCGTCCAGTTTTCGCGGTGCTGTGGACGGTGTCGCAGTAGCACTACGAGGAACCAAGGGGCTCGATGCGTGTGGCGAGGGTCGCGCGGAAAAAGCGGCGACACGTTTTGTCGAGGTTGCCCTGCAGCCGCTGTCCTTTCAGGCAACGTTCGGAACAGATCCACAACAGATTTACGCACGCGCAGAGGAGATGATCGAGGACGCGATTCTGCTCTTGAAAGTGCGAGGCGACGTTCCCCAGCAGTAGAGACTGTGCAAACACCGACGCTCGCTCTCGATGACGCGTGCGTTTCATAGATGACACCGCGTCATCGCATCCAGACGGCAATCAAGTCATGTCGAATAAGACAAAAATCAATGCGGTCTACCGCACGCTCAGTCGCACCTATACCACTTTCGATAAGACGGACGATCCCTGGATGACCAATGGGCTCTCCAGCACGCCTTTTCGAAGCATCGTCTCAGGTGCGCTGTCTACAATGACGACGACCAAGCGTGTCGTGTCTGCCTGCGTGCCGCTTTTCAAGAAAGTGTCGACCTTCGAAGAACTGTACGCACTGGACGATGAAGAACTTCGCGCGATCATCAAGCCGGTGGCGCACTACAACAAAAAGACGAAAAGTATCAAAGAGATGTGCCGGCAAATCATCGAAGACTTCGATGGGCAGCTTCCGAATACCAAAGAAGATCTGCTGAAGCTTCAAGGAGTGGGGCTCAAGGTTGCCAGCTTGATCATGAACTTCATTTTCGAGGAGCCGTTGATTGCCGTCGACACGCATATCCACCGGCTGCTGAACCGGCTGGGCATCGTCCACACCACCTCCACTGACGTCACCACGCGAGAGATCAATGAACTCACGCCGAAAGACTACAAGCGTCATGCGCACGAATGGCTGATCCAGCACGGAATGCAGATCTGCCGCGCCAGAAATCCCAAATGCGACGAGTGCGTGATCCGGTCCCACTGTGAGTTCTATGCGGAACGCCGAGCGGCCTAAGTCTTCTGAAGTAGCTGTTGACTGCTACTAAGAGCGATTAACAAGACTATTGCGCCGCCGCCGTGCGAGCGCGGCCGGTGCTCGGAATCCTCATGTACCACTCGCACACTCCGGTTCCTTCGCGCCGTCCGCGCGCCCCTGTTAACTGCTCGCTACGTGTTGTTAGCTACTTTAAGAGCAGTGCGGCTAGCCGACCCGATAGCTCACGCTGAATCTGCTATCTCTTTCAGTTGACAACCCAATCGGCCAGCAGCAAGCTCTACCTCAAGGAGCGTAGAAACTCCCCTAGTAGCGGTACCCACCTCCGTCAAACCGGTGGGTTTTTTGTGCCTGCATTTTTTTGCAGGTGCAGCCGACGTGATGCCTGCGTCGGGAGGGCGGCTAATACAACACCCTTCGGGGAAATACGCCCGCCGACTACTAGCGGTTTCTAACCTCCCGACATCCCGTCGCCACGTGGCGGCGGGGCCTGTTCGTCAAGGAGGATTTGTCATGCGTCAACCGCCGTCCAGCCCCAACAATGCGCGTAAGCGTGTACCACATCAGCCCAAGCGCGACGCGGTCTGGCGCATCGTGGAGTCATCGTCTGCTCGTATGCTCACAGCCGAAGAAGTAGAGGCAGCAAATGCCGCAGATCTTGCACGTCAGCAACGCGCCCCGCGCCGCCCGCGTCCACCACAGCAGTGCACCATTGGCTATGGCTACTATGCTGCCAGCCAGCAACGCGTACCAACGTTGCGCCTGCGCGGCCGCTGGCTAGAGCAACTGGGCTTTGTCATTGGCAGCAAGCTGGATATCCGCATGCGCGACGGCGAACTGGTGGTGAGCTTGGCTCGTAATGACTGAGAAACTTGCTGTGCAACACCGCCACCCGCGCGATCCTGCAACCGGCCTTGGCAGAGCATGCGCAGGCGGTTGCCTCCCTCCAGCAATCGCCGCCATCGCCGCAGGACGTGCAGCGCGAGCAGACGTTGTATCGCTACCGCCTTGTGGGGACAGAGTTGTAGCCACAGTGGCGCGAAGTGATCGAGCTGGCGTCGCAGCGTTGCGTTTCTTGGATGCAGGAAGAGCCCGCTTTGCTATATTCCGCTGAGTGTGCATTGTCTGATACCCACCTAATTTACTCCCGCGCCCTTCGACATGGAGTCCCCCGACATGTTCAACATTCCTAATCTACATCTGGCAAGAAAAAAGCCGGGCGAGCCGTGGCCGCTGCGGTTTGATAGTTATTCGTTTGATCCGCGGTGTTATCACGTTATGCGGTGCAGCATCATTTTTGCGCGGCAGCAGCATTCCAGTTATCTGGACAAGCCCTCTGGTGCGCCCCCCAAACCGAACTGGAAAGATGACTGGACGGGCGGCTTCGGCAGTACCGAAGAGTTCGAGACGCGCGGGTTTCCATCGACGGTGGATATCCGCTGGACCGCAATGGACGGCGTGGAGCGCTATGTCGAGATCGATTTCGAGACGATCTTTCCAGGCCATTTGATCCTGCACAACGTCCCCAAAGAGGATGTTGATGAATTTTTCTTGGTCTATGGCTACTCGGCAAACGGGCGGCATCACGTTTACATCTTGCTGGAAGTCAATGACCGCACGATCAATGTGTATATGCGTAGCCGGATTTTGACGAAACACCTGGCTGATCCAGAGCATGATCCCAATCTGAAAATCAGCCGAGGGGAACTGATCCTGGCCTGGACCAAGACCTACTGACGGAACGTTCGCCATGGACAAGAAGACGGTTCTGCAACTGGGCGAAGACGGCCTGCCGCTGGATGATGTGTCGCACTACGCGGCCACGCCGGAGCATCTGCAAACCTACGATCAGGCGGCGCAGGACCTGTATCGCTTCAAGGTGCCGGAGCTGTTCGACCGTGCCGACCCGCATTCGTATCTGATCGTTGGCCTGATGGATGGCACCGGCAACGATGCCGACAAGGATCCGTTGCACGCCACCAATGTCGCCAAATTTCGTCAGCAAGTTAGAGATTTGAAAGACGCTGGCGTGGAACGCATCCGCGTCGAATACATCGAAGGCGCCGGCACCCAGGACCAGATACTGGCGCGCACCGTAGACGGTGCCACCGGCCGCACTAGGGATGGTCTGATCAACGGCATCGGAGGATGAGCCTAACCACATCGACCAGGCTGACGGCGCTCAGATCCTCGATTTTTTTGCCGTTTCCGGCGCGTTTGCAGGGTGTTGCCCGGGTTACAGGCGCACGTTCCCCATCGTCGGCAGTAACTGCTTTCGCTTCATCCACAGGTTCGATAGCGCAAACAAGGTCAGCACCTGCGCGGTGTTCTTGGCCAGGCCGCGATAGCGGACCTTGGTGTAGCCGAACTGGCGCTTGATCACCCGGAATGGATGCTCCACCTTCGCGCGCACGTTGGCCTTGAAGTGTTCCCAACGTCTTTCCCGAGCACGCTCGCGTTTGTTGCCGAGGGCTTGCATCGTCGAGGGCCTGGCGGCGATGAAGAATGCAGCCTTGCAGGCCTGCAGTTCTTCGCGTTTGTCCGCACCGGTGTAGCCGCTATCGCCGAACACGCTGTCTTCTTTGCCATGCAGCAACGTGTGCATCACCGTGACATCGGCGACGTTGGCGGCTGTGCAATGGACGTGGTGCACCAACCCGGAAAATTCATCCACGCCGATGTGCGCCTTCATCCCGAAATACCACTGATTGCCCTTCTTGGTCTGATGCATCTCAGGGTCGCGCGCGTTGTCGGCATTCTTGGTCGAACTGGGCGCCGCGATCAGCGTCGCATCGACGATCGTGCCCGACCGCAGGCTCTGGCCCTTGCGCGCCAGATGCGCGTTGACCGCTTCCAGCATCCGCGCGGCAAGGCCATGGGTCTCCAGCAGGCGCCGAAAGTTGAGAATCGTGGTCTCGTCCGGAACGTTGTCCAAGCCACCGAGCTGGGCAAACCGCCGCAAGGTCGGGATCTCGTGCAGTGCTTCTTCCATCGCCGGATCGCTCAGCGCATACCACTGCTGCAGCAGATGAATCCGCAACATCGTCGCCAGTGCGTACGGCTGCCGACCTGGCCGGCCCGATACCGGATAGTGCGGCGCGATCAGACCGAGCAGTTGCTGCCACGGAACCACCTGCTCCATCTCGGCCAGAAAGATCTCGCGCCGGGTCTGCTTGCGCTTGCCCAGGCCCTCAGCGTCACCGAACGTCAGTTGCATGGATCACTCCTCAACATCAGGCGGGTAGTGTCGCGTATCTGTGGTGCGTTGTTCAGAGGTTCCCTAGCCTGGCGCGTGCAGAGGATATGTATGAGCGGATGAGAACGCAATCGCAAGAAATCTTCCAGACCGACCCGCAAGCCAAGATTGCTTTCCATCTGGAAGGTTTCAGCCGTGGCGCCAGCCAGGTCCCAATGCTGGCCCGCATGATCGATGCGCGGGGTATTCCCAACCCTGACGGCGGCATCCGAGGCATACATGAAAACGGGCTGCCTCTCTACAACCGCTATCACCAGGCTCCCGGTCTGACGCCGATGAGCCTGGGCCTGTACGATCCGGTGCCTACCGGCTACATGGAGTTGTTCGACCGGCGCCTGCCGCCGTCGGTGGTGTCCGGCTTTCAGGTCAGCTCCGCGGATGAGCGGCGGGGCTTGTTTCCGGTGGATCAGATCATTCCGCATGGCGCCTCGGAAGATGGCCGGTTCCTGCATGTCACCGTGGCCGGTGCGCATTCGGACATCGGCGGCAGCTACCTGCGCGGTGGGCTGGGCGTGCGCAGTCTCAACATGATGACCGATTACCACAACGGCTTGCTCAGCGAGCCATTGCTGCCGCGCATGCACGAGCCGACCGATGCGCGCATGAATGTGATTCACCGCTCGGAAGAGGGCAATGTGCTGTTCCGCAACACGCCGAAGATGGACCGTGCCACGCCCGGCGGGCAGGTGCATCAACTCACCGCCGACTACGCGCGTTATGCGCAACCTGGCGAGGTGGTGCAACTGCCTTCGCATATGCCCGAACCGCTGCACAGCGCATTTGCACCTATGGCACAGACCGCACGGCCGGTGCAACGCAGCGCGCAGGTGGCCGATGCCGCGTTGACAGAGGGCGATGCGCTCACTGCACGCCTGTTGCGCACGCCCGGTGTTGAAGTCAGGCCTTACCCACCCCCCATGCTCGACCGCCCCGGCGTCAAAGCCGCCGGGGCGCTGGGCGTAGCCGCCACGCTCTACGAAGCGACACAGTCCGGTGAGAAGATCGCCACGCTGCTCTCGCAAGATAATCCGCTGGCCGCACGCTCGGAGCTGGTGCATTTTGCCGGCCGCAATGTCGGCGGCTGGGCCGGTGGCACGGCGGCGGCGTACGCGCTGGGCGCCTCCGGCGCTGGCCCGATGGCGCTGATTGCCGCCGATGCGTATTTCATGAGCAAGGCCGGCGAGAAGGCTGCCGACCTGCTCGACAACCGCGCCATCTACCAGCAGACCGACCGCCAGGGCGTGCAGTGGGCGTTCAACGGCACCGCCTGGACGCGCGAGGGCATGGCCGATGCCACGAATGATGGCAGTGAAAATCCCAATTCCACACGGATCACCGCCAGCTACGAAAAAGCCCGCGAACTGAATTACAAGGCCACCAATGCGGCGGCAGAACTGGCGCTGCGGGATGCGCCTGCGCCACAGAATCCCTATCGCCTACCTGCAAGCGACACCGACGCCCCGAGCCTGAGCAGCGCCGACTGGATGCGCGACGCCACAGACGGCCAGTGGCATCGCCAGGCCAAAACCGGCGTCAGCGGCGCAAACGATCGCGGTGTTTACGTGCAGGAAACCGCATCGCCACCGCGCGCGGCAGAACTGGATGCGCAAGCCGAGGCGGTGATCGCCCGCAACATCGCCAACAGCCCCGGCGCCATCGCCGCGCGCTATGAGCTTGCCTATCACCGCAGTGGCTGGGCTGCCGATGGTCTTCCGCTCTCCGACGCGATGCAGCAGGCCTTGCCCAATCCAGACGCACTGACTGCATCGGACGGCCAGCAGTATCGCCGCGATGCCGACGGCCGCTGGACGGGCGAGGCCGGCGCTGCGGCGGGCAATGTCGCGCGGGAATTGGACACCACCCGCGCGATCCTGCAACCTGCCTTGGCAGAGCATGCTCAGGCGGTTGCCTCTATCCAGCAATCGCCGCCATCGCCGCAGGACGTGCAGCGCGAGCAGACGTTGTATCGCTACCGCCTTGTGGGAACGGAGTTGCAGCCACAGTGGCGCGAGGCGATCGAGTTGGCGACGCAGCGCACGCGCGACACAGGTGGGCTCTCCGGCGATGGCGCGATGCAATTGCAGCGCGGGCCAGGCGGCATGTTCGGGGCCGACAGCCCCGTCGCCCATTTTCAGCGCGGGCCCGATGGCGTAGATCGCATTGCTGCCGTTACCAGCAGTGAAGAGATCCGTCAGGCCCTGAGCGAAGTGCAAGCGCAAAGGCAAGCGCGTTCCTCCTCTGCCGATGTGCTGGTGCAGCGACTGACATCCACAGCGCAAGCAGCCGAGGGATCGGCCGACAGCGACACGTCGAGCTCCAACGCATCTGCCAGCCCGCAGCTGGTGATGGATATGCAGGTGCGGATGCAGGCAGCCAGCGCCGCACAAGCGCGTCAGGAACGCGTACAGCAGGAACGCCAGGCGCAGGAGCAGCAGGCTGCGCAGGTGCGCGAGCACACGTTGCAAGCGCAGTCCGTACATGAAGAGCGTGGGCGCGCCGCACAGGCGCTGCAAGCCCACGCAACGCTTGCGCATCAGGGCCAGGTGCTGCAGCAACGGGAGCAAGAGGAAAAACAGGCACAGCAAGCACATCACACCCAACAGCGTGAGCAGCAACGGCAGGCGCAGGACACACAACAGATCCAACAAGAACAGCGTCAGGTTCAGCAGCGCGAAACCCAGACACATCAGGCGCAGGATGCCCAGCAACACGAGCAAGAACAGCAACAAGCGCAGAACGCTCAACGGCATGAACAACAGCCGCTTCATGGCCCGAAGGCGCTGCAAGGCGAGCAGGCGCAATCGCTTCAGGCACAACACGCGCAGCAGCGCGAGCTGCCGTCCATCCATACGCAGAGTGTTCAAGAGCGCGAGCAGCATCAGGCACGGGACGTACAGCAGTACCAGCCATCGCAGTTACAAACGCAGGATATTCACGCGCGCGAACAGCAGCAGCGTCAGGTCCAGACTGAGCTCGCTCAAACCACGCCAGAGCAGCAGGCCCAGCGCGGGCAATTGCATACGATCGATATCGCTCCGCAACAGGCGCAAGGCCCGCAAACGCTAGAGTCCGGCACACAAGAAGCCACGCAACTGTCACAGCAGACCACCGCGAGTGCGCATGCATCGCCAGCATATCCGCAGCAGGATGCGGGTGCGCATACCGGTCAAGAGCTGCCGACGATGCAAGCCTCGGCTGCGCATCATGAAGCGTTGGCGCAGCTGACAGAAGAGCAAGCGCACGCGCATCTTGGTCAGATGACGAACGCGCTGCCTGCTCCGTCGCTCGCTACATCGATCGTTGTAGAACGCAGTGACGAGCAACAGCAACAGACGCCGCTGCCTTACGTGCTGGAAGCGCCCAATGCCCCAGCAGCGTTGCCATCGTTTGCACACCTTGCACAAGCGGCAGCGCCATCCCTGGCCACGCCGACGGCCGACCGTTCTGCCGAGATGCTCGAGGGTGTGGCCGATGCGCGGCAGTCGCCTTCCGTGTCCCAAGCAGCTGAGCAAGATCTTCTTGCCACACCTGTGCTTGCGGATCCAGACTCCTGGGAGGAAATAACGCGCACCATGCGTGCGCTCCGCATCCAGATCGAACAGGATCTCGAAACAGAAACCCGCGTCGCAGAAGCGCGGCAAGCGCGCGTGGAGCGCGGTGAGCAGCCGTTTACCGAGCTGGAATTACGTAATGGGTACGATCCCGATGGCCCCTCCGCGCTCAGACGGCCAGCCCCCGCGCCAGCGGACGCCGTGCCGCAACGCTATGCTTTTGCTGCCGGCGCGCAAGCGGTTGGCGAGCAGGACGATCGGCCACCGTCTACGCGCAAGAACATCACCGGCGATCCCGATGTGGATGATCTGCTGTACGCCCTCGATTCCAAGAACGATCTTGCGATCGAACAGGCATTGAGCCGGGTCGCCAACAGCGCGTATAGCAATGCCCTCGCACAGCAGGGCCACGAACATCTGGAAGCCAAGGCATTGCAAGAGGCGCAGGAACAGGTGACCACGCGCCAGGCATTGGGCATGGACGTCTCAACAGAGGTACAGACCAGCCGTGGCCCGGTGATGGTGATGACGCTGCCACAGTTCGCCAATGCACCGGCGATGCAAAACGGCCCGCAAGGTGACGGAGGTGGGGGTGGCGACGGTGGTGGTGGAGGAGGGGGCGGTGGAGGCGGCGGGTAGCTGGAAGACCATGCACACAGTGGAATTTTCAGGGGAATATTATGGACATGAAGAGCACCTCGGCGCTGCCTGAAGCCAACCAGCTGGACCATGCGACGCGAGAATCAATCAAGGCCATGGCAGGACTGATCGCGGTGCTGCAACAGCGAGAACAGTCCTTGGAAGATCTCGTGCGGCAACAACTGCAGCTGCTACAGAGCGCGGTCAATAACGCCGATCAACGCGTCAATCGGGTGGTGGAGAACGCGCTCCCCCGGCTGACGCAATTGACCAATCAGGCGTTGACGCAGGCGCTGGAACCGGCGGTGGAGCGATTCAACAAGAAGATGGTCGATGCAGACCAGACGCTCCACCACGCCACCTACCGCTATACGCAAGCACAGCAGTCTCTGGAAACAACAGCCACGCGACGCATGTGGATCGGATTCGCTGCGATGATCGTTGGGGCGATCATGTGCGTGGGCGCGGCTGGTTACGCTGTCAAAGGCGCAACGCCGATTCTGGCCGAAGCCAAACAGCGTCGTGCAGAGATCGACTATCTGGATCGTGTGACCCGCGCCAACCTCGTTGCCTGCGGCGAAGACAGGCTATGCGCCGAGTTCGAGAAGAAAGGGCCGCGATACGGTGATCGCGGTCAGTATCGTGAGATCACGCTGCGCAAATCCACGTTGCAATAAATGCCCGCAAACGTCCCCGATTCCGATGAGGTCCGATCTATCTGCATCCGGATTGTTTCGTCGATATCGTGCCTGAGTACTTAGATACGGGTCGCGTACTTTTCGTCATCAGCCAGCGCTTGCGCGATGATCGAGGCGATTGGGCCCTCAAGCGTTCTCGCCGACCCGCATACACCGGCCTGTTTGCAGACATCGCCTCGGCGTCATCTCGGCGCCAACATCGTCAACAAGCCACGTGCCGCATTGAAACGATCCGCACCTTCCGGTAGCGGCAGCTTGATGCGCAGCTTGTCCGGGCCGTCCATGGTGTAGATCTTGGGCTGCTTCTGGATCATCTGGATCACCGCCACCGGGTCGATCGACGGCTTGGCCTCGAATACCAGACGGCCGCCGTTTTCGCCCAGATCCAGCTTGCGCACACCCAGCGCATTGGCCTGCAGCTTGAGCTCGGCAATGGCGAACAGATGCTTGACCGGATCCGGTAGCAGGCCGAAGCGGTCGATCATTTCCACCTGCAACTCGCGCAGGGCATCACTGTTGCGCGCACTGGAGATGCGCTTGTACAGCGTCAGGCGGGTGTGCACGTCGGGCAGATAATCTGCGGGAATCAACGAGGCCACATGCAGCTCGACCTCGGCACCGCGCACTTCGTCGCCGGCATCCAGATCGGGCAGGTTGCCCAGGCGAATACTGCGCACCGCGCGTTCCAGCAACTCGGTGTAGAGGCTGAAGCCCACCTCGGCCATCTGCCCGCTCTGGTCCTCGCCCAGCAGCTCGCCGGCGCCGCGGATTTCCAGATCGTGCGTCGCCAGGGTGAAGCCGGCGCCGAGCTCGTCCATCGAGGCGATGGCTTCCAGGCGCTTCTCGGCATCGGCGGTGATCGAGCGACGGTCCGGCACCACCAGATACGCGTAAGCGCGGTGATGCGAACGACCGACGCGGCCACGCAACTGATGCAACTGGGCCAGGCCGAAGCGGTCGGCGCGGTTGATGATGATGGTGTTGGCGTTGGGAATGTCGATGCCCGATTCGATGATCGTGGTCGACAGCAACACATTGAAGCGCTGCTTCTGGAAATCCAGCATCACCCGCTCCAGCTCGCGCTCGGGCATCTGCCCATGCGCGATGCCGATGCGCGCCTCCGGTACCAGTTCGGACAAGTCGCGCTGCATGCGCACGATGCTTTCCACATCGTTGTGCAGGAAATACAGCTGTCCGCCGCGACTGAGCTCACGCTGGAAGGCCTCGCGCAACAACGCGTTGTCCCACGCAGTGATGAAGGTCTGCACGGCGAGCCGGTTCGGCGGCGGAGTGGCAATGATCGACAGATCGCGCAAACCGGCCATGGCCATATTGAGCGTGCGCGGAATCGGCGTGGCAGTGAGCGTGAGCAGATGCACGTTGGCGCGCATCGCCTTGAGCGCCTCTTTCTGGCGCACGCCGAAGCGCTGTTCTTCGTCGACGACAACCAGGCCCAGATCCTTGAACTTCACATCCGGCTGCAGCAAACGATGCGTGCCGATGATGACGTCGATATCGCCGCTGGCGACCTTCTCCAGCTCGGCCTTGATTTCCTTGGTGCTCTTGAAGCGCGAGAGTACTTCCACCTTCATCGGGTAATCGGCGAAGCGGTCGCGGAAATTGCGGTAATGCTGCTCGGCCAGCAACGTGGTCGGCACCAAGACGGCAACCTGCTTGCCGGCGCTGGCCGCAGCGAACGCGGCGCGCACCGCAACCTCGGTCTTGCCGAAGCCCACATCGCCGCAGACCACGCGATCCATCGGCTGGCTGCTGCCCAGATCGCGCAACGTGGCATCGATGGCGGCCAACTGATCGGGGGTTTCTTCAAAGGGAAAGCCGGCCGCGAACGGCTCGTACATCGCACGGTCCACCTGCAAGGCCAGACCGGCACGTGCACGGCGGCGGGCCTGGATTTCCAGCAACTCGGCCGCCACGTCGCGCACTTTTTCGGCGGCCTTGCGCTTGGCCTTGGTCCATTGCTCGCCGCCCAGCGAATGCAGCGGCGCGGTCTCGGCCGAGGCACCGGAATAACGGCTGATCAGATGCAGCTGCGCCACCGGCACATACAGCCGGTCGCCCTTGGCGTATTCGATTTCCAGGAACTCGCCGGGCATGCCGCCGGCATCGAGCACGATCAGCCCGCGGTAGCGGCCCACACCGTGGTCTTCGTGCACGATTGGCGCGCCTTCGGACAGCTCGCCCAGATCGCGGATGATCGCTTCCGGCTCGCGGCCCACACGTCGCGTGCGACGCGGCTGGTTGGCCCGCTCTGGAAACAGCTGGCGCTCGGTCAGCACCGCAATCTGCGGGGTGTCCAGCGCAAAGCCGTCTTCCAACGGCGCCACGGTAATACCGAAGCGCAGCTTGGGCGCGGCCAGGAAGGCGGGCAGGTCGGCCACCACCTCCGGCTTCAATTGCGCCGCCGCCAGCACTTCCATCAATGCTTCGCGGCGACCGGCCGAATCCGATGCCACCAGCACGCGGCCCGGATAGTGGCTCAGGAACGAGGCCAGCGCCTGACCGGCAGGTGCGTCTTTTGCCGCCACCGGCAGCGGCGGCAACGGTTGGTCGCCGAGTGCGGCGGCCTCGTCGATGCGCGGGTGATCGCTGGCCCAGACTTCGATGCGTGCCAGCTTGTTGAGCCGCTCGCGCAGTGCATCCGGCGATTGATACAGCTCGTCCGGTGTCAGCAGCGGGCGCTCCACATCGTGACGGCGCTGTTCGTAGCGGTCCTGCGCCTGCGCCCAGAACGTATCGGCCGCGTTGGACACGCCAGTGGCGATCAACGGCAGCGTGCGCTTGTCCAGATAATCGAACAAGGTAGCGGTCTTGCTGAAGAACATCGGCAGGTAATACTCGACCCCCGACGGCGCCAGGCCCGATTTCAGATCCTGATACAGCGCGCTGCGCCGGGTATCCACATCGAAGCGTTCGCGCAGGCAGGCCAGCACGCGTTCGATGCTGGCATCGTCCATCGGCACTTCGCGGCCGGGCAGCAATTTGACGGCATCGACCTTGTCCAGCGAGCGCTGCGATTCCGGGTCGAAGGCGCGGATGGAGTCGATATCCTCGTCCAGCAGCTCCACGCGCAACGGCGTGGCTTCGCCCATCGGAAACACGTCCAGCAAGCCACCGCGCACCGCGAAATCGCCCGGGTCCATCACCTGCGGCACGTTGCGATAACCGGCGCTTTCCAGGCGGCGTTTTTCCGCATCCAGATCCAGCCGCTGGCCGACCTTGAGATCGAAGCTGCCGCCAACGATGTAGCTTAGCGGGGCCAGCTGCTGCATCAGCGTCTGCACCGGCACGATCACCACGCCACGGGTCAGTGTGGGCAAACGGTGCAGAGCAGCCAAACGCTGGCTGATGATTTCCGGGTGCGGGCTGAACTGGTCGTAGGGCAGGGTTTCCCAATCGGGAAACGGCACCACCGGCAGCGTGGCGTGTTCGCCGAGCAGGGCATGCAGATCCGATTCGATCTGGTGTGCACTCTGGTTATCGCGTGCGATCACCAGCAGCGGGCCGGCATGCGCCTCGGCGGCGCGAGCGATCGACCAGGCCAGCGCAGTCGGCGAAGACGGGGCGCGCCAATAGGCACGAAGCTGGCCGGACTTGGGCAGCGGCGGAGAGGGGAAGTTGGTTGGCGACGGCATCAGCCCGCAATTTTACCAGAGCGCCCGCTGCGACCGGTCCATCCGGTGTGAAAGCGGGCGTTGGGCCGTTTGCTCCGAAGCGCGCTGCAGGGTCCTGCGCTACGCCGACCTTGCTGGCACCAGGCAAACCTTTGCAAACACCCCGTGGTGCAAGATGCAGTCGGCGGCTTAGGTCAAAAGCCCGGTTGGTCGAGCGCGCGGTGCCCTCACCGCTCGCGGGACACGCCGCAAGTACGTCCATGTAGGCTCGGTGGCGGCATCCATGCCGCCACACGGTCCCGCAATCGGTGAGGGCACCGCACCAGAAAGTTTGCTGGCTGCTTTGTTAAAAACCATGCGTACCGAGCATCTCGACTGGTCCTTGCCCGCTCACCGTCGCGGGACCTTACGCGGCATGGATGCCGCGTAAGAGCTTACAAGGACGTACTTGCAGCGTGTCCCGCGATGGTGAGCGGGCAAGGGCCTTGCAGCCAAGTGGAAGATCAACCGCTCTGCAACTGATCTATCCGCACTGTCCAATCACTTCCACACCAAGCTGCATTTCAAATAGCCCTGCACACCGACCATCTCCACTGGTCCTTGCCCGCCCACCCTCGCGGGACCTTACGCGGCATGGATGCCGCGTAAGAGCCTACATGGACGTACTTGCGGCGTGTCCCGCGATGGTGGGCGGGCAAGGGCCTTGCAACCAAGCGACAGATCATCAGCTCTGAACCGAATCCCGAATCCCGAATCCGGGCAAATCAGGCATCAAGCTCGAGAACCATACGCACCAGCTCCGGCGAGTCCGGATGCGGCTGCGGCTTGAAGCCCAGCGACTCGGCCAGCTGCAGCATCGGCACGTTGCTTTGCAGCACATCGCCGAACAGGCAGTCCAGGTACTTGCGCCGCGCCCACTTGACCAGCTTGCGCATCAGCTGCCGCCCCAGACCCTGGCCGGCGACAAAGCTGCTGACCAGAATGGTGTACTCGGCCTGGCGGGTGCCCGGCACCAGCGCTGCGCGCGCGACTGCCCCAACCAGCGCCTCGCCCGGCGGCAACTGCTCGGCGGCGACCAGCACGATCTCGCTCTTGGGATTGGGATGGGTCAGGCGCTGCACCATCTCCGGCGTGATTTCGGCGGAGGAGCGCACGAAGCGCTCGCGGATTTCCTCCGGTCCCAACAGGCTGAAAGCCCCCTGCAGCGGCGGACCGTCCTCGGGACGGATCGGTCGGAGCAGAAGGGTGCGGCCATTGGGCAGACTGAAGTTTTCATGCCAGGGAGGCATGCGATTGCGAATGGCCATGACCGGTGTTCCTTAAAGATCGGAAGATTCTGGCACCAGCCCAGCGCACAACCGTGAATGAATCCGGTGCGCCGCTGGGGGCCGTTTGGAGGGTGGCAGTGCTTCCCACATCACTGTACCGAGCGATACCGTGATCCAGTCGTGAGTATGCAGCTGCGGTTGCCGGCGCGTAGGGCGCCCGGCCCCGATGACTCAGGCGTCCTGGCGCAGCCATTCCAGCCGGGTCGAGGCACCGGCCTCGCCGAGGTGCTTCTTCAGCACCGGCAGCGCAGGCGCCAGCACCTGGTCGAACTGCCACGGCGCGTTGACGATCAGCAGCCCGCTGCCGGTCAGGCGCAGCGGCGAGTCGTCCGGGCGCACCTGCAGCTCGGCCACCAGTACCGACTTGGCCGGCAGCGTGGCGGCCTTGCGCATGAACGGCTGCAGGCTGCGGCGCAGTTTGATCGGGTACCACACCATGCACATCGCCTGCGGCCAGCGCGCCAGGGTTTCGCGCACGCTGTGGATGACCTGCGGGTACTCGGCCTCCTGTGACTCGTACGGCGGGTCGATCAGCACCAGCCCGCGGCCGATCTTGGTCTCGCCCGCGCGTGGCGGCACGAAGGCGCGAATCGCCTCATAGCCATCGCCGGCATGCACGCGCACGCGGCTGTCCTTGGCGAACAGGCGCTTGAGCGCCTCGGCCTCTTCCGGTTGCAACTCGCAGAACGCCATGCGGTCCTGCTCGCGCAGCGCTTGCGCGGCCAGCAATGGCGAGCCGGGGTAGTGGTTGATCTGGATGCCGGCGGTGGGCCGCGCCGGTTTCTGGCCGGGTGTGGACGGGCGGGCGACGGTCTGGTTGTCGGCCTGCACCGCGCGCAGATAGCGCTCGACCACCTCGGGCAGGGTCGACTCGGCCATCAGCCGCATCACCCCGGCATCGGCCTCGTTGGTCTTGCGGCTCTCTTCGCCACCGAGCTGGTAGCGCCCGCGCCCGGCGTGGGTATCGAGCACGAAGAACGGGGTGTCCTTGCGCTTGAGGGTGTCGATCAGCGCCAGCAAGGCGATGTGCTTGAGCACGTCGGCATGGTTGCCGGCATGGAAGGCGTGGCGATAGTTCATCGCGGCAGTGTACGGGCCGCGCCAGCATGCGGCTATGCTGCGCGCCATGTCCGAGTCCCCCGCCCGCGTGCTCGTCGTCGAAGACGAAGCCGCCATTGCCGATACCGTGCTGTACGCGCTGCGCAGCGAAGGCTATGCGCCCGAGCATTGCCTGCTGGGCCGCGACGCGTTGGCGCGCCTGCGCGCCGACCCGGCCGATGTGGTGGTGCTGGACGTGGGCCTGCCGGACATCAACGGCTTCGAAGTGTGCCGCGCGCTGCGCAGTTTCAGCGACGTGCCGGTGATCTTTTTGACCGCGCGCAACGACGAGATCGACCGCGTGCTCGGCTTCGAGCTGGGCGCCGACGACTACATGGCCAAGCCGTTCTCTCCGCGCGAGCTGGTGGCGCGGGTGCGCGCGCGGCTGCGTCGCCGCAACGTGGCCGCAGTCGCGGAGGCGGGCTGGCAGCCGCACGGCGCGTTTGCGATCGATCGCGAGGGCAGCCGCATCCGCTACGGCGAGGCGCTGCTGCCGCTGACCCGCTACGAATACGCGCTGCTGTCGGCATTGTTGCAGCGCCCCGGCGCGATCCTCAGCCGCGCGCAACTGATGGACCGCGGCTGGGATGCCAGCGCCGACAGCGCCGACCGCACCGTCGATACCCATATCAAGACGCTGCGCGGCAAGCTGCGCCAGGCCGGCGTGCCGGCCGACCCGATCCGCACCCACCGTGGCCTTGGCTACGCGCTGGAGCTGTAGCCATGGCCGAGTGCATGCGTCGCGTTCTTATCCCAACCAAGGCCTGACATGCGGCTCGGTCTCAAGCTGTTCCTGGGCTTCTTTCTGATCGTCGGGTTGGCCGCGTTCTTCGTGATGCGGGTGTTCGTCAACGAGGTCAAACCGGGCGTGCGCCAGGCGATGGAATCCACGCTGGTGGATGCGGCCAATGTGCTGGCGGAAATGGCCAGCGGCGAATTGGCCGACGGCACCATCGCCACCGGCAGCTTTGCGCGCAACGTGGCACAGGCGCAGCAGCGCGATCCCAAGGCCTGGGTATGGCGGTTCCGCAAGAACGACGTGGCGTACCGCGTCACCGTGACCGATGCACGCGGCGTGGTGGTGTTCGATTCGCTGGGTCGCGACGTGGGCCGCGACAACTCGCGCTGGAACGATGTCTATCGCACCTTGCGCGGCGAATACGGCGCGCGCTCCAGCCCCGAGGTCGATGGCGACCCGACCGCCACGGTGATGCATGTGGCTGCGCCGATCTACGCACCGAACGATGCGAACCAATTGATCGGCGTACTGACGCTGGCCCAGCCCAATCGCAGCATCGACCCGTTTATCGAGGCCAGCCAGCGCAATATTTTGCAGCGCGGGGCCTGGTTGATCGGCATTTCCGCATTGATCGGCATCTTGATGACCTGGTGGCTGATGCGCGGCATTGGCCGGCTCAATCGCTACGCGCAGGCGGTGAGTGCGGGCATTCCGGTGCCGCCGCCCAAACCGCGCGGCGATGAAATCGGCGACCTGGGCCAGGCGCTGGAAAGCATGCGTCGCAAGCTGGAAGGCAAGGCCTACGTGGAGCAGTACGTGCAGTCGCTGACGCACGAGATGAAGAGCCCGCTGGCGGCAATCCGTGGTGCGTCCGAGCTGTTGGCCGAGCCATTGCCGGAAGCCGATCGCCAGCACTTCGTCGCCAGCATCCGCGCGCAGGAGCTGCGGCTGACCGAGACCATCGACAAGCTGCTGGCACTGGCCGAGGTGGAGCAGCACGGTTGGTTGCAAAAGCGCGAGCGCATCGCGGTGGCTGGCTTGCTGCAGGCAGCAGTGGATGCCGTGCTGCCACGCGCGACAGCGGCCGGCGTGCGGGTGGAAATCGATGTCGCATCTGATGCAGCGCGCGAGTACTACGTGCTCGGCGACGGGTTTCTGCTGCGCCAGGCGCTGATCAATCTGCTGGAAAACGCCATCGCGTTTTCGCCGGAAGGCAGCACCGTGCACTTTTGCACGCAATTGCACGCTGAAAAATTGCAGGTGTCGGTGCAAGACCGCGGCAGCGGAGTGCCGGATTACGCGCTTGAGCGGGTGTTCGAACGCTTCTACTCGCTGGCCCGCCCGCAGACCGGTCAACGCAGTTCCGGGCTTGGCTTGCCGTTCGTGCGGGAAGTTGCGCGCCTGCATGGCGGCGAAGTAGCGCTGGGCAATCGCGAGGGCGGCGGCGCGGTGGCGACGTTGCGGCTGCCAGCTGGCTGATCTGCGGCCTGGCTGCAGGGCCCTTGCCCGCCCACCGTCGCGGGACACGCTGCAAGTACGTCCTTGTAAGCTCTTACGCGGCATCCATGCCGCGTAAGGTCCCGCGACGGTGGGCGGGCAAGGACCAGTGGAGATGGTCGGTGCGCATGGTTGCAAGCAAAGCATGGTGTGTTATTTGGACAACGCTGCGGCCCATCAGCTTCGCAACGCAAAACGCAACGCGATCAACAGGTAGGCTTTCATCAAACTACCGACGAACTCTCTGGCGCGGTGTCCTCACCGATTGCGGGACCGTGTGGCGGCATGGATGCCGCCACCGAGCCTACATGGACGTACTTGCGGCGTGTCCCGCGAGCGGTGAGGGCACCGCGCCCTCGATGCTGCGGGTTTGCTGCAGGGCCTTGCCCGCCCACCATCGCGGGACACGCTGCAAGTACGTCCTTGTAAGCTCTTACGCGGCATCCATGCCGCGTAAGGTCCCGCGACGGTGGGCGGGCAAGGACCAGTCGAGATGGTCGGTGGTCATGGCTTTCAACAAAGCATCCAGCAAACTGGCTGGCGCCGTGTCCTGTTCTCAATAAAGCAATCAGCAACCTGTCTGGTGCGGTGTCCTCGCCGATTGCGGGACTGTGTGGCGGCATGGATGCCGCCACCGAGCCCCCAGGGATGGGTTCACGGCGTGTCCCGCGATCGGCGAGGGCACCGCGCCCTCGACCCAGGCGAGCGCTTGCCAGTTTTTGTTAGCCCCTCTAATTGCAGCAAGGCACGACGATTCGCCAGCTGATTGCCCACTTCACATTCGCTTCAAATTCGCCTCAAACCCTCCACACCGGCACATCGCACCCTGGCCACCTCCAAGAATGAGGATGGCCGATGAAATCCCTGAAACTGTTGTTGCGGTTCGCCACCATCGGCGGGCTGATCCTGCTGCTGCTGATTCCATTGCTGTTGATCCGCGGCGCCGTGCAGGACCGCGCCCGCTACCGCGACGAGGCGGTGGAGCGGGTGGCGCAGAGCAAGGCCGGCGAGCAGCAGTTCATCGCGCCGGTGCGGGTGCTGCCGTATACCGAAGACGTGCAGGTCACCGAGCCGGACGAGCAGGGCAACCAGCGCAAGGTGTGGCGCAAGCGCGAAGGCGCGCTGCTGCAGACCCCGCGCAGCCTGAAACTCAGCGGCGAGATGGTGCCCTCGGTGCGCGAAGTGGGCCTGTATCGCGTGCAGGTGTATTCCTGGAAAGCGACCCTGCATGCCGAGTACGCACCGTTTGACTACGTCGCCGCGCCGACCCGCGTGTATGGCCAGCCGCACCTGGCGGTGGGCATTTCCGATGTGCGCGGGCTGGTGGGCACACCGCGCCTGCAGGTGGATGGACGCACGCTGGCACTGGAAAGCGGCGCAGGCGCATTGGCCGATCGCTCGGCAGGGATCCATGCCCAACTGAGCCCGCTGGCCGACCCGGTCGCCGGCCGCGTGCAGGACGGCAACGTGGTGGATATGCAGTTCGTGCTGGACGGCACGCGCCGGCTTGCCATCGCACCGATCGCCGACAACAACGAGATCGCCTTGCGCTCCAGCTGGCAATACCCGTCCTTCGGCGGCCGCTTCCTGCCGAACGCGCCGAGCATCGGGCCGAAGGGCTTCGATGCCAGCTGGTCGCTGTCGTCGCTGGCCACCGGTGCGCAGACCCAGTTGCAGTCCAGCCAATCGTCGCTGGATACGCTGGAAGTGCGCCTGGTCGACCCGGTGGACGTGTATACCCAGGCCGACCGCGCCAGCAAGTACGGCATCCTGTTCGTGGTGCTGACGTTTGTGGCGTTCGTGCTGTTCGAGTTGATCAAGCGCTTGCCGATCCATCCCTTGCAGTACCTGCTGGTGGGTCTGGCGCTGGCGATCTTCTTCCTGCTGCTGTTGAGCCTTTCCGAGCACATCGCGTTCTGGCAGGCGTATCTGGTGTCGGCCGCTGCGTGTATCGGTCTGCAGTTCTTCTATCTGTCCGGGGTATTGCGCAGCTGGGCACGCGCGGCGGGGTTCTCGGTGATGCTCACCGCGTTGTATGGCGTGCTCTACAGCCTGCTGGTCTCCGAAGACAACGCGCTGCTGATGGGATCGTTGCTGCTGTTCGGCATCCTGGCCAGCATCATGTGGGTCACCCGCAAGCTCGATTGGTACGAGCTTGGCAACAGCCTGCGCTGAGGCCGGCATGCTCGCTCACGCACAGGTACACCGGCGGGCGCAGCGTTTGCTGCCCGCCGGGATCGACACGGTGGCGCTGCTTCCCGCAGCGCCACTGCAACGTTGGGAATGTTCGCCGTTGTCGGCGTTGCCGCTCGGCCGTGAGGGGCGCGGCGGGGTGGTCGGCCTGCGCCTGCATGCAGCGACCGCACAGGCGCTGTGTACGGGCGGAGCCGTTTTTTTGCAGGCGGCGCAGCAGCACAAAGCGCCGCCTGGCACGGCGCCGACGCGCAGCTACGGGCCATGGCAGCGGCTGAACAACGGCAGCTATTGGACGCGCAGTACCGATGCACTGCTCGGGGTGCTGCTGGCCGCCGAAGAAGCGGCGGTGTGGCTGCTATGGCAGCAACCCGATGCGGCGGGTCCGGGCAACGGCCGTTGGCTGCGGTGAGGCGCGATGTGGCAGGCGGGTCAGGCTCGCTTACCATGCAGGCATGACTGGTTCCTCCCTGATCGTCGAAACGGTGCGCGGCACGGACGTGTTGCCGCATCTGGATGCGGTAGCGCAGCTGCGCATCGCGGTGTTCCGCGCATGGCCGTATCTGTACGAGGGCGATGCCGATTACGAACGCGGTTATCTGGCTGCGTATGCGGCCTCGCCAGACAGCGTGTTCGTGCTGGCACGCGATGGCGATGCGGTGATCGGTGCCTCTACCGGTTTGCCGTTGCTCGACGACAGCGAGGCCTTCCACGTGCCATTTCGCGTGGCCGGCATCGACCCGGCCAGCGTGTTCTATTTCGGCGAATCGGTGTTGCTGCCGGCGTATCGCGGGCAGGGGATCGGTCACGCATTTTTCGACCGACGTGAAGCACATGCACGCACTATGGGCCGATTCGCGCTCACTGCATTTTGCTCCGTGGAGCGCGCACTCGACGATCCGCGCAAGCCGGCCGACTACCGACCCAACGATGTGTTCTGGCGCAAGCGTGGCTATGCGCCGCAACCGCAGATGCGCGTGCAGTTGGCATGGGCGGAGTTGCAACACGGCGAGATCGACCACAGCTTGAGCGTGTGGACGCGTGCGGTGTCGTCATGATTGCCAACGAGCGCCTCGCCACGTCGCACCTTCCGATCAATCGCAACAAGGCCACCAGATGAAAATCGCCGTCGCCAAATATCCGATCGGCAAACCCGCCGATTTCGCTGCGTTCGCCGCGCGTCAATCCGCGTTGGTGAGTGAAGCCGCCGCTGCCGGCGCACGTGTGCTGGTACTGCCGGAGTATCTGGCGCTGGAGCTTGGCGCAACCTTCGGCACGCAGGTTTCTGCCGGTTTGCCGGAGTCGCTGGCGGCGATCCAGGCGCTGCGTGCGCCGTGGCTGGAGCTGTTTTCCGGATTGGCGTGCCAGCATCAGGTGCATCTGATTGCCGGCAGCTTTCTGCTGGACCTGGGCCAGGGCCGCTACCGTAATCGCAGCGACTGGTTTACGCCCGAGGGCCGGCACGGTTGGCAAGACAAACTGCAACTCACCGGCTTCGAAAAGGCCACCGGGCTGATCGATCCCGGCGATGCGCTGAAGGTGTTCGAGCTCGATGGCGTGCGCGCAGCGATTGCGATCTGCTACGACAGCGAATTTCCGCTGCCGGTGCGTGCGCAGTACGAAGCCGGTGCGCGGCTGTTGATCGTGCCCAGCTGCACCGACACCGCCGCCGGCGCGATGCGGGTGCGCATCGGCTGCCTGGCGCGCGCGCTGGAAAATCGTGTGTTCGTTGCGCAATCGGTCACCGCCGGCGAGGCGCCGTGGAGCCCGGTGCTGGACGTCAATACTGGCGAGGCGGCGGTGTTCGCGCCGATGGATGTCGGCTTCCCGGCCGATGGCGTGCTGGCGCAGACGCACGGCGATGCGGTGTGGGCCTATGCGGAGCTGGACTTCGACGCCTTCGAAGCCAGCCGCGCACACGCGCAGGTCGCCAACGACCGCGATTGGCACGGGCAGTTGGCCGCTCACGTAGCGCGTGCCAAGCTGGCCGCGTTCGACTGACCCACCACCCACCAGGTTCCCATGGCCAAGAAAACTCTGATTCCGCACAGCGTCCGGCTCGAATTCGCGCCCGGCGCGTTGGTGCACAGCAATCTGTCCGGCGCGGCCTTCACCGACGACTGGCTGTGGGTGGCCGGCGACGAAGCCTGCGCGGTGGATCGGCTGCGCAAGCTCGATCCCGTGCAGCGCGAGACGCTGCGCTTCGGCCAAGGGCAGAGCTTTGCGCTGGCCGAGTTGCTGGATCTGCCGGGCGAGGCGGCCGAGGAGGCGGATCTGGAAGGCATTGCGCTGTCGGATGGATTTCTGTGGGTGATCGGCTCGCATGGCCTCAAGCGCAAAAATGCCAAACGCAGCCGCGACGATGCCGAAAACGCCAAGCGCCTGACCAAGCTCAAACTCGATGCCAACCGTCGCCTGCTGGCCTGTCTGCCGATCGAGCGCGACGACGACGGCACGCCACGGTTGGTGCGCGAAGCCGCCGACGGCCGTCGCGCGCTGCGACTCAAGGGCGATGCCAAGCACAGCCAGCTCACCGACCTGCTGGCCGACGACCCGCATTTCGGCCCGTTTCTGAAGATCCCGGGCAAGGACAACGGCTTCGATATCGAAGGCATCGTGGTGGACGGCCAACGGCTGCTGCTGGGCCTGCGTGGGCCGGTGCTGCGCGGCTGGTCGGCAATGCTGGAAATCCGGGTCGAGGCGCATGGTGATCACCTACGCCTGGCGCCGCTGGACGAAGACGGCACGCTGTTGCGCAAGCACTTCCTGCAACTGGGCGGGCTGGGCATCCGCGACCTGCATTATTCCGGCGACGACCTGTACCTGTTGGCCGGGCCGACCATGGTGCTGAACGGCGAAATCCGCCTGTTCAAATGGCCGGACGCGCGTGCTGTGCTGGCCGCCAACCAGGCGCCGGTGCGTTTTCAGCACGACCTGCTGGAATCGGCGGTGTTGCCGCATGGCACCGACAGCGACCGTGCCGAGGCGATCTGCAACCTGCCCAAACATCTCGCCGGCGACACGCCCAGCTGGCTGGTGCTGTACGACGCGCCGGGCCCGGCGCGCAGCGGTGGCGATTGCGTGGTCTACGGCGACCTGCTGCGCAACCGCTGAGCCGCAAGCGGGCAGGTCTGCGCTGCGCAAGGTAAAATCGGCCGACACCCGTTTCGCCGAGCGCTCCATGACCTGCCGCACCCGTTTTGCCCCCAGCCCCACCGGTTACCTGCACATCGGCGGCGCCCGCACCGCCCTGTATTGCTGGCTGGAGGCACGCCACCGCGGCGGGCAGTTCGTGCTGCGCATCGAAGACACCGACCGTGAGCGCAGCACCCAGGAGGCGATCGACGCCATCCTGGAGGCGATGGAGTGGCTGGGCCTGGACTACGACGAAGGCCCGATCTACCAGACCCAGCGCGTGGCCCGCTATCAGGAGGTCGCCGAGCAGCTGCTGGCGCAGGGCAAGGCGTACTACGCCTACGAAACCCGCGCCGAGCTCGACGCCATGCGCGAAGCCGCGATGGCCAAACAGGAAAAGCCGCGCTACAACGGCGCCGCCCGCGAGCAGAACCTGCCGTACCGCGACGACCCCAACCGGGTGATCCGCTTCAAAAATCCGCAAGCCGGCACGGTGGTGTTCGACGACCTGATCAAGGGCGTCATCGAGATCGCCAACAGCGAGCTCGACGACATGGTGATCTTCCGCCCGGACGGCTTCCCCACCTACAACTTCGCGGTGGTGGTGGACGACTGGGACATGGGCATCACCGAGGTGATTCGCGGCGACGACCACATCAACAACACCCCGCGCCAGATCAACATCTACGAAGCGCTGGGCGCGCCGGTGCCCAAGTTCGCGCATATGCCGATGATCCTGGACGAGCAGGGCGCCAAGCTGTCCAAGCGCACCGGCGCGGCCGACGTGATGCAGTACAGGGATGCCGGCTATCTGCCGCATGCGTTGATCAATTATCTGGCACGTCTGGGCTGGTCGCACGGCGACCAGGAGTTGTTCACCCAGCAGGAATTGCTCGACCTGTTCGACGTCAAGGACGTCAATTCCAAGGCTGCGCGGCTGGACATGGCCAAGCTCGGCTGGGTCAATCAGCATTACCTCAAGACCGACGACCCGGCCAGCATCGCCCCGCAGCTGGAATACCAGCTGGCCAAGCTCGGCATCGATGTCGCTGCCGGCCCGGCCGCCGCCGATGTGGTGGTGGCGCTGCGCGAGCGCGTGCAGACCTTGAAGGAAATGGCCGAAAAAGCCGTGGTCTGGTACCAGCCGCTGGAAACCTATGACGAAGCCGCAGTGATCAAGCACCTGAAGCTGGGCGCCGAAGTACCGCTGGGCAAGGCACGCGAACTGCTGGCCGGCGTCAGCGAATGGAGTGTGGAAAACGTTTCGGCCGCGCTGCACGATGCGGCGGCCGCGCTGGAGCTGGGCATGGGCAAGGTCGCCCAGCCCCTGCGCGTGGCCATCACCGGCACCCAGGTCAGCCCGGATATTTCGCAGACGGTGTACCTGGCCGGCCGCGAGGGCGCCTTGAAACGCATCGATGCGGCACTCATCAAGATAGGAGCGGGCTGACCGCCGGAGCCTGTGATGAAAACCAACGAACACGCCTGCACTGCACCGCATCACCACGTCGACGACGCCAACGGCTTCGTGCGCGCGGTGGAGCGCGCCTGCACCGAGCGCGGCCTGCGGCTGACGCCGATCCGCGCCAATGTGCTGCGGCTGATCGCCGATGCCGGTAAGCCGGTCAAGGCCTATGAGCTGCTGGACTGGGTGCGCGAAGGCAAGGGCGTCGGCGCCGACGCGCCGCCCACGGTGTACCGCGCGCTGGATTTTCTGATGGCCAATGGCTTCGTGCACAAGCTCGAATCGGTCAACGCCTTCGTCGCCTGCCACCACCCCAACAGCGCCCAGCACTCGGTGCCGTTCCTGATCTGCGACCGCTGCCATAGCGCGGTGGAGCTGGAAGACCGCGACGTGGTCTCGCAACTGGAAGCCCGCGCCAAGGCACTGGGTTTTCAGCCGCAGGCGCAGACGCTGGAAGTGCATGGCTTGTGCGCCAAGTGCGCGGTGGCCGAGTAAGGATCGCCAGGCAAACGCAGGACGGTTCACTTAGAGCGGCTAACAAAAACCTGGCGAGCGAGCGCCTGTCAGTGAGTGCAGTGGTTTTGTCGGCGGTCTCTTGGTGGATGCAGTCAGAGGTCCAGATCAAACGCTGCGTGGGTCGAGTGCGCGGTGCCCTCACCGCTTGCGGGACACGCCGCAAGTACGTCCATGTGGGCTCGGTTGCGGCATCCATGCCGCCACACGGTCCCGCAAGCGGTGAGGACACCGCACCAGAAAGTTGGTCGGCTGTTTTATTGAAAGCCATGCGCACCGATCAACTCGACAGGTCCTTGCCCGCCCACCGTCGCGGGACCTTACGCGGCATGGATGCCGCGTAAGAGCCTACATGGACGTACTTGCGGCGTGTCCCGCGACGGTGGGCGGGCAAGGGCCCTGCAGCCAGGCCGCAGATCCGTCGGCCTGTGCAGTAGGCTGGCGTGAAGTAGTTTTGTTAGCCGCTCTTAGTTGCAGGCAGTGCGCAGACGCAGCACTGCCGCGCATCACGCCGCAGCGGTGTTCTTGCATCCATAGCCCGCCAGAAACAGCTCCACTGCGCGCTGCGTCGCGTCGCGTAGATACTCGGGCGAGGGATCCTTGAGCGCGCCGAACAGGCAGGGCATCAGGGTTTCGGCTTCGAGCAGGGCGGCGAACTGGTGGGCGGCCAGCAGGGTGTCGTCGCAGCGGAGCAGGCCGCAGTCCACTTGTGTCTGCAGGTATTCGGCGAAGCGCTGCATGCCTTCTTGTTGACCGGCGCTGAAAAACAGCGCGCCGACGTCTGATCTGCCGGATACCCCGATGATGGTCTGCCAACTGGTGATGTTGGGCGTTGCGCACAAGAAGGTGAGCACGTCCTCGCCGAACCGTTGCAGGGCCTCGGCAACGGGGCCGCTGCTTTGCGAAAGCGCACTCAGCAGCGGGTCGAAATAACGGTCGGACATGTCCTTGGCAAACGCCACGAACAGCTCTTCCTTGGACGGGAAGTAGCCGTACAACGTGCGCTTGGAGCCGCCCACGCGGGCGGCGATCTGCGACATCGAGGCACCTTCAAAGCCCAGCTCGAGGAAGACCTCGCTGGCCGCCTGCACGATGGCGTCGCGTTTTTCTTCGGTTCTGACCCGCATCCAATCACTCCACTTTTGAACTTTAAGTATACCGACTGGGCAGGAATGCTTGACGGCTACGGATGAGCTTATTAGGATACCAAACCGTACCGTTTAGATTTAATCCTCATGCGTCCCGTCGGAGACCTTCTCGTGCGTCCTCATGCTTCGTTTCGCCTGCCTGTGCTTGCCGCTGCCGTTGCCGCCACCGTTCTGCTGAGTGCCTGCGGCAGCCCGCCGGGAGGTCCGCCGCCGGCCGAGGGCATGCCCGAGATGGGCGTGCTGACCGTCAAACCGCAGCCGGTGACGCTCACTACCGAGCTGCCCGGACGCACCGTTCCCTACCTGATCGCCGAAGTTCGCCCGCAAGTGGGCGGAATCGTGCAGACGCGCCAGTTCACCGAGGGCGGCGACGTCAAGGCCGGGCAGACGCTGTACCAGATCGACCCGGCGACCTATCGCGCAAGTTACGCCAGCGCCCAGGCCACCCTGGCCAAGGCGCAGGCCAATCTGCGCACCGCCAGACTCAAGGCCCAGCGCTATACCGAGCTGGTGCAGATCAAGGCGGTCAGCCAGCAGGAGGGCGACGACACCGATGCTGCGCTGGGTCAGGCCGAGGCCGATGTGGCGGCCGGCAAGGCCAGCGTGGAGACCGCGCGCATCAACCTGGCGTTCGCGCGCATGGATGCACCGATCTCCGGTCGCATCGGCCGCTCCAGCGTGACCCCCGGTGCGTTGGTGACCGCCAACCAGGCCACCGCGCTGACCACCATCCAGCAGCTGGACCCGATCTATATCGACGTCACCCAGCCCAGCGCGGCGTTATTGCGGCTCAGGCAGGCGATGGCGCGCGGCGATCTGGAAAAGGCCGGCGACGACGCCGCCAAGGTGTCGCTGCTGCTGGAAGACGGCAGCACCTATCCGCTGCAGGGCCAGCTGGCGTTCTCCGATGTCACCGTCGACCAGAACACCGGCTCGATCACCTTGCGCGCGGTGTTCCCGAACCCGAATGCGGAGTTGTTGCCGGGAATGTACGTGCGCGCGGTGCTGCAGGAGGGCATCAAGGAGCAGGGCGTGCTGGTGCCGCAGCAGGCGGTCTCGCGCAACGGCGCCGGCAAGCCGACCGCGTTCGTGGTCGGTGCCGATCACAAGCTGCAATTGCGTGTACTGGACACCGACCGCGAAGTCGGCGACCAGTGGCTGGTGCGCAGCGGCCTGAAGACCGGCGAGCAGGTGGTGGTCGAAGGCGTCTCGCGCGCCCGCGACGGCATCGAGGTCAAGACCGTGCCGTGGCAGCCCAAGGGCAAGCCCGCGACTGCTGGTGGTCACGCAGCCGGCACCCCTTCCGCCCCGACCGCACCGCGTGCGGCCAACTGAGGCGGGATCACACGTCATGGCACGTTTCTTTATCGATCGTCCGATCTTCGCCTGGGTGTTGGCCATCATCGTGATGCTGGCCGGCATCCTGTCCATCGCCACACTGCCGATTGCGCAGTACCCCAGCATCGCACCGCCCGCCGTCGCCATCACCGCAAACTACCCGGGCGCTTCGGCACAGACCCTGGAAGACACCGTCACCCAGGTCATCGAGCAGAAGATGAAGGGGCTGGACCACCTCAGCTACATGGCCTCCACAAGCGAATCCAGCGGTGCGGTGACCATCACCCTGACCTTCGACAACGGCACCGATCCGGACACCGCGCAGGTGCAGGTGCAGAACAAGTTGTCGCTGGCCACCCCGTTGCTGCCGCAGGAAGTGCAGCAGCAGGGCGTGACGGTGACCAAGTCGGCCACCAACTTCCTCAACGTGCTGGCCTTCACTTCCGAAGACGGCAGCATGAGCGATTCGGACCTGTCCGATTACGTGGCGGCCAACGTGCAGGAAACCATCAGCCGCGTCGAAGGCGTGGGCGACACCACCTTGTTCGGCTCGCAGTACGCCATGCGGGTGTGGATGGACCCCAACAAGTTGAATAATTTCAGCCTGACCCCGGTGGATGTCCGCACCGCGATCCAGGCGCAGAATGCGCAGGTCTCGGCGGGCCAGCTGGGTGCGTTGCCGGCGGTGGCCAATCAGCAACTCAATGCCACCATCACTGCGCAAACCCGGCTCAAGACGGCCGAGCAGTTCGAAAACATCCTGCTGCGCACGCAGTCCGATGGCGCGCAGGTGCGGCTGCGCGATGTGGCGCGCATCGAACTGGGCAGCGAGAGTTACAACACGGTGGGCCGCTACAACGGCAAGCCGGCGGCCGGTCTGGCGATCAAGCTGGCCACCGGTGCGAACGCACTGGATACCGTGCGCGCCATCGACAAAAGCCTGGAAGAGCAGGAGAAGTTCTTCCCGCCCGGCATGAAGGTGCAAAAGCCGTACGACACCACCCCGTTCGTGCGGATCTCCATCGAGCAGGTGGTGCACACGCTGATCGAAGCGGTGGTGCTGGTGTTCCTGGTGATGTATCTGTTTCTGCAGAACTTCCGCGCGACCTTGATCCCCACCATTGCGGTGCCGGTGGTGTTGCTGGGCACGTTCGGGGTGCTGGCGGTGTTCGGTTTCACCCTCAATACGCTGACCATGTTCGCGATGGTGCTGGCGATCGGTTTGCTGGTGGACGATGCGATCGTGGTGGTGGAAAACGTCGAGCGCGTGATGGGTGAAGAACACCTGTCGCCCAAGGAAGCCACGCGTAAATCGATGGATCAGATCTCTGGTGCGCTGGTGGGCGTGGCGTTGGTGCTGGCGGCGGTGTTTGTGCCGATGGCGTTCTTCGGTGGCTCCACCGGTGTGATCTATCGGCAGTTCTCGATCACGATTGTCTCGGCCATGACCTTGTCGGTGCTAGTGGCGATGATCCTGACTCCGGCCCTGTGCGCCACCTTGCTCAAGCCGGTGGAAAAAGGCCATGGCCTGGCCACTACCGGTTTCTTCGGTTGGTTCAACCGCGTGTTCGATCGTGGCAACAACCGCTACCAGGGCGTGGTGCGGCACATGCTGGGCAAGGGCTGGGGGTACATGCTTGCCTATGCCGCGCTGCTGGCGTTGGTGGTGTTCGGCTTTATGAAGTTGCCGGTGGGCTTTTTGCCGGACGAAGACCAGGGCACGCTGTTCGTGCTGGTGCAGTTGCCGCCCGGTGCCACCGATGCGCGCACCGGTGAGGTGCTCAAGCAGGTGGAGCATCACTTTCTGGTGGACCAGAAGGATTCGGTCGCTGGCGTGTTCGCCGTCTCTGGTTTCAGTTTTGCCGGTAGCGGCCAGAATACCGGCCTGGCGTTCGTCAAGCTGCGGCCGTGGGACAAGCGCACCGGCAAGGGGCAGAGCGTCACCGATGTTGCGGCCAAGGCCGGTGCCTTTTTCGCCGGCATCCGCGATGCCAGGGTGTTCGCGTTCGCACCGCCGGCGGTGTCCGAGTTGGGCAATGCCACCGGTTTCGACCTGATGCTGCAAGACCGCGCCAATCTCGGTCATGAGGCCTTGATGCAGGCGCGCAATCAATTGTTGGGCGAGCTGTCGCAGGACAAGCGCCTGGTGGCGGTACGTCCGAACGGGCAGGAAGACACGCCCGAGTTCAAGCTGGAGATCGATTCGCACAAGGCGCAGGCCATGGGCGTGTCGATTGCCGACATCAACAACACCTTCTCCAGCGCATGGGGCAGTACCTACGTCAACGACTTCATCGACAAGGGACGCGTCAAGAAGGTGATGCTGCAGGCCGATGCGGTGTACCGCATGAATCCGCAGGACATCGACCGCTGGTTCGTGCGCAACAGCGTCGGCACCATGGTGCCGTTCAACGCCTTCGCCACCGCCAGCTGGCAATCGGGCTCGCCGCGGTTGGAGCGTTACAACAGCGTGCCATCGGTGGAAATCCTGGGCATGGCGCTGCCCGGCGCGGCATCCAGTGGCGAAGCGATGCAGATCGTGGAAGCGGCGGCGGCCAAATTGCCGCCGGGCATCGGCTTCGAGTGGACTGGTTTGTCGAGGCAGGAAAAGTCCTCGACCGGTCAGACCGGCCTGTTGTACGGCCTGTCGATCCTGATCGTGTTCCTGTGTCTGGCCGCGTTGTACGAAAGCTGGGCGATTCCGTTCTCGGTGATTCTGGTGGTGCCGTTGGGCGTGTTCGGCACGCTGCTGGGCGCGATGCTGACCTGGAAAATGAACGATGTGTACTTCCAGGTGGGGCTGCTCACCACGATTGGTCTGGCATCGAAAAACGCGATCCTGATCGTGGAGTTCGCCAAGGAGCTGCATGAAAGCGGCAAGAGTCTGATCGACTCGGCATTGGAAGCGGCGCGCATGCGCTTGCGGCCAATCTTGATGACATCGCTAGCCTTCATCCTGGGCGTGGTGCCGTTGGTGCTCGGCAGTGGTGCCGGTGCAGGCGCGCAGCATGCGTTGGGCACCGCCGTGATCGGCGGCATGTTGTCCGGCACGATCCTGGCGATCTTGTTCGTACCGTTGTTCTTCGTGTTGGTGATGGGCCTGTTCAAGCGCCGACCACAGCCCACTTCATCCGCCCCGCAACCGACAGGACACTGAGATGACCCCGATTCGCATGACATTGACCGCGATCGCGGTGGCCAGCGTGCTGTCCGGTTGCACGCTGATGCCGCGCTATGCGCGGCCCGACGCGCCAGTGCCGGAGCGTTTTGCCGGCACCGACAGCACGATTGCTTCGAACGCCACCGACGCCGCCAACACCGTCGCCAACAGCACCGGCACCCACGAGGCGACGGACATCGCCAACATCGGCTGGCGGCAGGTGTTCACCGACCCCGCGCTACAGCAGGTGATCGCGTTGGCGTTGGAGAACAATCGCGATCTGCGCGTGGCCGCGCTCAACATCGAGGTGGCACGTGCGCAGTACCGGGTGGAGCGCGCTGCGTTGCTGCCCTCGATACAAGGCACCGGCAGCTCCAACAACGCGCGCACACCGTCGGAGCTGGCCATTCCCGGCCAGCCGCAGGTGTTCCGGACCTACAGCGCCAACATCGGCGTCAGTGCGTACGAGCTGGATCTGTTCGGGCGTGTGCGCAGCCTGAAGGAACAGGCACTTCAGCAGTTTCTGTCCACCGCCGAGGCCCGCCGCAGCACGCACATCAGCCTGGTGGCCGAAGTGGCCACCGCCTATCTGACGCTGGCAGCGGATCAGCAGTTGCTGCAGTTGGCGCAGTCCACCTTGAGCAGCCAGAGCGACAGTTATCGCTTGCAGCAACGCAGCTTCGAGTTGGGCGTGGCCTCGCAGCTCACCTTGCGCCAGGCGCAGACCACGGTGGAAACCGCGCGCGTGGATGTGGAGCGTTATACCGCGCAGGTGGCGCAGGATCGTAATGCCCTGGTGCTGCTGGTGGGCACGCAGGTGCCGGTGGAGCTGTTGCCACGTGCGTTGCCCGATGGCGCCAGCGTGGACGGCAACGTGCTGGCCAGCGTGCCGGCCGGGTTGCCGTCGCAGTTGCTGCAACGTCGCCCGGACATCCTGGAAGCCGAGCGCAACTTGCGTGCGGCCAATGCCAATATCGGTGCGGCGCGCGCGGCGTTCTTTCCCAGCATCAGCCTGACCGCATCGCAGGGCTCGTCCACCAGCAGTCTGTCCAACCTGTTCGATTCCGGTACCCGCGCCTGGAGTTTTGTGCCCACGCTGACGTTGCCGATCTTCAACGCCGGGCGTAACCGCGCCAATCTGGACATGGCCAAGGCCAATCGCGCCATCGAAGTGGCGCAGTACGAAAAGGCGATCCAGAGCGCATTCCGCGAAGTGTCCGATGCGCTGGCGCAGCGCGAGACGCTGGGCCGGCAATTGCAGGCGCAACAGGCGCTGGTGGATGCCACTGCCGACAGCTACCGGCTGTCGCAGGCGCGCTTCGAACGCGGCGTGGACAGCTATCTGCAGGCGCTGGATGCGCAGCGTTCGCTGTACAGCGCGCAGCAAACCCTGATCACCACGCAGCTGTCGCGCTTCACCAATCTGGCGACGTTCTACAAGGCGATGGGCGGCGGCTGGCTGCAATCGGCCGAGCCCACTGTGGCCACCACCGCGACAGGTCAGCCCAATGGCTGAGGCGGACGTTGATGCCGCGCCTGCCCGCCCGCCCAGGCGCGCGCCACACGACAAACGTGGCGCGATTCTGGCGGCGGCGCGGCAGCTGTTTCCGCAGCTAGGTTTCGACAGGACCAGCATGGACACCATCGCCGAGCGTGCGATGGTGTCCAAGGCCACGGTGTATGCGCATTTCGCGTCCAAGGAGGTGCTGTTCCGCACTACGCTGGAAGCGCTGGCGCATGCATCGCCCAACCGATGGGACGCGTTATTGGAGATGCAGGCGCCGTTGGAGCAGCGCCTGGCGGCGGTCGCCAAGGCGCTGCTGCGGATCTCCACCAGCGGCGCGCTGGACGATGCGGCGTATGGCCTGGTGCGGCCGCCGTTGTTACCCAGCCAGATGCGCGAAGAGATGTGGACGCTGTCCTTCGAGCGCTACGACAGCATGATGCGCGCGCTGTTGGCGCGCGAGGTGGAGCGGGGCAGCTTGGTCATCGACAATCTGCCCGATGCCTCGGTGCATTTTTTCGGCTTGATGACCGGCTTGCCTGCAAATGCTGCGATGCGTGGCGATGGCGTGGATGCGGATTTTGTGCAGCAGGAGCGCTATGTGAGCGGTGCGGTTGCGCTGTTCTTGCGTGCGTATCGGCCGGATGTTGCGCGCACGGTTGGCACAACCAAGCGCGAAGTGCCGAGCGGGTTCTAGGCGCGATGGAACCGCGCTTGCGGGGTCTGTTTGCATGTGTCTGTCGCGTTTGTATGCGCCCATCACTCGCTTCATGACACGCATGCCGACCACTGCGTTGATGAAGCGCGCTCATAACCGTTATCGCCAGCCGCTGTGCAATGTGCGCGTGGCGCAGGATTATCGTGTGGCATCGGTGCTGCAGCGGTGTTGCCGCCTGCGGCCGACTCATCCAATGCGGCCGTGTGCCGCGGGAGTAAACGATGCAAACACGACAGTTGGGAAACAGCGGGCTACAGGTGTCCGCATTGGGCCTGGGTTGCATGGGCCTGAGCTACGGCTACGGGCCGGCGACCGCGCGCAAGGACGCCATTGCGCTGCTGCATGCGGCGGTGGAGCAGGGCGTGACCTTCTTCGACACTGCCGAAGCCTACGGGCCCTTCGTCAACGAGGAACTGTTGGGCGAGGCATTGGCCGCGCATCGCGACAAGGTGGTGATTGCGACCAAGTTCGGTTTCAAGAACGGACATGCCGATGCCGGTCTCGACAGCCGCCCCGAACGGATTCGTGCTGTGGCCGAGGCCAGCCTTGCACGCTTGAAGACAGACCGTATCGATCTGTTCTATCAACATCGCGTGGACCCGGCGGTGCCGATCGAAGAGGTCGCCGGGACCGTCAAGGAGTTGATCGCCGAAGGCAAGGTCAAACACTTCGGCCTCTCCGAAGCCGGTGCCGACACCATTCGTCGCGCGCACGCGGTGCAACCGGTGACCGCGTTGCAAAGCGAATACTCGCTGTGGTGGCGCGAGCCGGAGACCAGCGTGCTGCCGACGCTGGAAGAACTCGGCATCGGGTTTGTGCCGTTCAGCCCACTCGGCAAGGGATTTTTGACTGGCGCCATCAACGCCGAGACGCAATTTTCCGACGACGATTTCCGCAATCAGGTACCGCGCTTTGCGGCCGAAGCGCGGCAGGCCAATCAGGCGCTGGTCGAGCGCATCCAGGCCATCGCGGCAGACAAAGATGCAACGCCGGCACAGGTCGCATTGGCGTGGTTGCTGTCGCGCAAGCCGTGGATCGTGCCGATTCCCGGCACCACCAAGCTGCATCGACTCGAAGAAAATTTGGGCGGCGCTGCTGTGACGTTGAGCGGCGAGGATCTTGCGCGGATTCAACAGGCGTTGGATGCCGTGGCGATTGTCGGTGAGCGGTACAGCCCCGAGCGGCAGAAACTGGTTGGTAAGTAGTAGAGCGGCTGATCTGCTTCTTGGCTGCAGGGTCCTTGCCCGCCCACCATCGCGGGACACGCCGCAAGTACGTCCGTGTAGGCTCTTACGCGGCATCCATGCCGCGTAAGGTCCCGCGATGGTAGGCGGGCAAGGACCAGTCGAGATGGTCGGTGCGCATGCTTTTGAACAAGGCAACATATTAACTGTCTGGTGCGGTGTCCTCGCCGCTTGCGGGACCGTGTGGCGGCATGGATGCCGCCACCGAGCCTACATGGACGTACTTGCGGCGTGTCCCGCGAGCGGCGAGGGCACCGCGCGCTCGACTAACCAGGCTGTTGAGTATTCGGCTACATCCAAACGACGCGACGACGCGAAGTCTCGGTTGTCTTGGAATGATTGAGCAGTGCGGATAAATCAGGTGTAGAGCGGCTGATCTGCGGCGTGGCTGCAGAGTCATGCCTGCGCACCATCGCAGGACACGCAGTAAGTACGTCCTTGTCTCCAGGGCGGCATCCATAGCACCCCTCCCCAATGCCCGCGTCAACGCACCAGATCGTGCCGCAGCGCATCGATCACCACCTTGAGTGCGCTGGAGGATTGGCGGCGGCTGGGGTAATAGGCGTAATAGCCGTCGAACGGGTCGCACCAGTCGTCCAGCACGCGGCGCAGCCGGCCGGCGGCGATATGTTCCAGCACCATGGTTTCCGGCAGAAACGCCAGTCCACCGCCAGCCAATGCGGCGCGCAGGATCGCGCTGCTGCCGTTGAAGGTCCATTGCCCGTCCACCCGCACCTTGACTTCGCGTCCGTCCTTTTCGAAGTCCCAGGGCAGCAGGCCGCCGTGCGTGGGCAGGCGCAAGCCGATGCAATTGTGCTGCGCCAGCTCGGCCGGCACCGCCGGGATGGTGTGATGCACGAAGTAGCTCGGCACCGCCACCACCGCCATGCGCTGCATCGGGCTGATCGGCACCGCGATCATGTCCTTGGCCACCTGGTCGCCGAGTCGGATGCCGATGTCGTAGCGCTCGGCGACGATATCGGCTAGCCCATAATCGACCGTGACCTCGATCTTGAGATCGGGATAGTCGGGCAGCACCTTCGATAGCGCCGGCCAGATGTAGGCATCGGCGGCATGGCCGGCGGTGGTGATGCGGATGGTGCCGGCCGGTTTGTCGCGAAATTCGGTGAGCGCCGAGAGTTCGTCGTCGATTTCTTCCAGCCGCGGTGCCACGGTCTCGAATAGACGCGCGCCGGCTTCGGTCATCGACACGCTGCGTGTGGTGCGGGTTAATAGACGAATGCCAAGCCGCGTTTCCAATGCGCGCACGGTATGGCTCAACGCCGACTGCGAGACGCCCAGTTGCGCGGCGGCACGGGTGAAGCTGCCTTCGCGTGCCACGGTGACGAAGACCTGCAGATCGTTGAGATTTTCACGCGCCATCGATGCGAATGCCGACGTCAGGCATGCCATTCATGCGGCTGCATCATGCGTGATGGTACGTGATGGCTTCAAATCCGAGTGCATTGCCCGCATTGATGCGCTGTGTTTCTAGGTGCATGCGCAATCGGGTGAGTAGTCGGTGTACGCATGCGCGCTACAGTTCAGGCACTGGATCAAGGAGCACTGCAATGAATCTGTTCGCAACTGCGATGTCGCTGTCGATGATGGCCGCCGTCACGCCCGGTGGTGAAGAGCAACAAGCAATCAGGGTGAGCAAGGCCGGTGGCGTGGCCTCTGCAGTCGGCCCGGCCGAGTATTTCACCGGCAAGGTGCGTATCGATGCGCCATTCCAGACCGATGCGCCAGCGCGGGTGGGCGGTGCCACGGTGACCTTCGAGCCGGGCGCGCGTACTGCCTGGCACACCCATCCGTTGGGTCAGACGCTGATCGTCACCGCCGGTGCCGGGCGTGTGCAGGAGTGGGGAAAGCCGGCGCAGGAGATCCGCCCCGGCGACATCGTGTGGATTCCGCCGGGCGTCAAGCACTGGCACGGCGCCAACGCGACGGTGGCGATGTCGCATATCGCCATCGCCGAGGCACAGGACGGCTCGCCGGTGACCTGGCTGGAACAGGTCAGCGACGCGCAGTACGCGGCGCAGTGAGGTGACGGTCGGCGATGCCACGGCCTGGCGACAATCGCCGTTGGGCAGCTACCGCATCGAGGTCACAGCATGGGAAGCGCGGATGTCGCTGTGGGTGGAAACCCCGCAGATCGTCGATGTACGCGCTGGCACGGTGCTGCTGAGGTTCGACAATCCGTGCTGGTCGTTGGAGACGGCGCACTGGCACAGCGATGTTGCAGTCGAGCTGACGCTACGGAAGTATCCGGGTGATCACCGACCGGCGCAGGTGGTGGCGATGCTCAATTGCCGCGATCGCAGTGCGATGGTGGCGTCCAGCACGGTGTGCACCTTCGCGGAGCTGGAACACACGCTCGATTGCTTCCTTTCTATCGGTGAACCGGCGCCACATCGGTGATGGCTATCTGACCCACCAGCGCATCGGCCTGATCGGCCATCAGGTGGTACAGCAGTTCGCATTGCAAGCGACGCGAGCACGCCGCTCTTGCGTGGTCGATCGCGCAGACCTCGCGAGCCGCAACGCGGCATCCTTTCAGTTGGCGTGTCCCACACCTGCTGTCCGGCCCCGAGTGCGCGCGCCGCTGAAGGGCAGGGCCGCCGGCGCTGATAGAGCGCTCACGCACTCGCCGTATCATGAGCGCCTGTTTCCGTGATCGTGTCGCCCATGCCCGCACAACGTTCGACCATCCCCGCGCCAACGAGTCCCGCCGACTGGAAGGCGATCGAAGCTGCCGCCAGCGCTGAACTGGCCCGACGCACCGAACAGGCGCATCAGCAGATCCTGGGATTGTTGACCACCCATGGGCATCTGCTCAGCGACGCGCAGCGGCGCGGATTGCACAAGCGTCTGTTGCGTGCCGGCCGCTAAGAGCGGCTAGTCAGGCCTCTGGCACGCTGCATCGATGGCCGCGAATGCTGGGCACACTCGCCTTTGTTGACGAATGAAGTGCAGAGATGTTGACGAATGAAGTGCAGAGATCAAGTACAGAGGTTTTAAGTCGCGGCGCCGTTTTAGCTGCGATCAAAAGCTTGGTTGGTCGAGTGCGCGGTGTCCTCGCCGCTCGCGGGACACGCCGCAAGTACGTCCATGTAGGCTCGGTGGCGGCATCCATGCCGCCACACGGTCCCGCAATCGGCGAGGACACCGCACCAGACAGTTTGCTGCCGCTTGAAAACATGCACACCGACCATCTCGACTGGTCCTTGCCCGCCCACCGTCGCGGGACCTTACGCGGCATGGATGCCGCGTAAGAGCCTACATGGACGTACTTGCGGCGTGTCCCGCGATGGTGGGCGGGCAAGGGCCCTGCAGCTAGGCCACAGATCATCATGCGGCATTGATGCCGTACAAGAACGTACTTGCGGCGTGTCCCGCGATGGTAGGCGGGCAAGGGCTCTGCAGCCAGGCCACAGATCATCATGCGGCATTGATGCCGTACAAGAACGTACTTGCGGCGTGTCCCGCGATGGTGGACGGGCAAGGGCCCTGCAGCAAACCCGCAAATCAGCCGCTCTACAACCAACCAATCCACACCGTTCGATCACCTCCCAAGGCGAGTGCAAGGCTGCGATTGTTGGAATGCATTCGGCCCTGCCAGCACACATCGATCCGCACGCAGCCAGCATTGGCCAGGCGGCCGCGGCGCTCGCGTTCAACCACCTGTCTCCCACGGCGGCACCTCGCCCAGGCGCTCCAGCAGAAACTCCACGAACGCGCGCACGCGCGGCGGTTGCAGCTGGCGTGCCGGCATCACCGCGCTGATCTGCGAGGTGGGCGGTGGGTAATCCGGCATCACTGCGACCAGGCTGCCGGCGCGCAGCTCATCGGCGATATGCCAGTACGAATGCAGCGCGATGCCCTGGCCGGCGAGCACCGCATCGCGGATCAGCTCGCCGAAGTTGCTCTCGAAGCGGCTCTGCATGCGCACCCGCACCAGGCCGCCTTCGGGCGTCTGCAGCGTCCAGACGTCCTGGCGGCCGTCGCGGCCCATCAACAGCACGCCGGCATGCCCGGCGAGATCGTCCGGCGTGCGCGGGGTACCGTGGCGGCGCAGATAGTCCGGCGAGGCGGCGAGGGTGCGGCGGTTGTCGGCGATGCGCCGCGCCACCAGCCCGGAGTCGTCCAACGTCCCGATGCGGATCGCCAGATCGAAGCCTTGCTTGACCAGATCCACCAGATCGTCGCTCAGGTGCGCACTGATGCGCACCCGTGGATGGCGGGCCTGGAACTCCGGCAGCAACGGCGAGACGTATTGCCGACCGAACGAGGCCGACAGCGTCACCCGCAAGGTGCCGCCGACATCGTGCGCACTCTCGCGCAGATCGTCGGCCAGCGCATCCAGATCTTCCACCAGCACGCGGCCGCGTTCGGCCAGTTGCTGGCCTTCTGCGGTGGGGTGCAGGCGGCGCGTGGTCCGGTGCAGCAGGCGCACGCCCAGATCGCGTTCGAGCCGTTTGAGGCGCTGGCTGGCCACGGCCACGGACAGATCCAGGCTTCGCGCGCCGGCGGTGATCGAGCCGGCGTCGAGCACGCGCAGGAACAGGGCGATGTCGCCGAGACGGTCCATACGATTCTCAATGTTGCGTTGATAGTGAATCTAGATAGTAGGGGTTTTTAAGAAAGACGCAGCGGCGCAGGCTGTGCGCAGTCCTCCTTGGCCCACCCCCATGTCCGCTTCCATGCGTTCTTCCCGTTTTCCTCCGGCGCTGCTCGCGCTGACCATCGGTGCGTTCGGCATCGGCACCACCGAGTTCGTGATCATGGGCTTGCTGCAGCAGGTGGCCACCGATCTGAATGTGTCGCTGACCGCCGCCGGCCTGTTGATCAGCGGATACGCGCTGGGCGTGTTCGTCGGCGCGCCGGTGCTGACCCTGGCCAGTGCGCGGCTACCGCGCAAGGCGGTGCTGGTCGGGCTGATGGCGATCTTCACCCTGGGCAACGTGGCCTGCGCGCTGGCGCCCGATTACGCCAGTCTGATGGCCGCACGCGTGCTGACCTCGCTCGCCCACGGCACCTTCTTCGGCGTGGGCGCGGTGGTGGCGACCTCGCTGGTGCCGGCCGACCGCCGCGCCTCGGCGATTTCGCTGATGTTTGCCGGTCTCACCGTCGCCACCTTGCTGGGCGTGCCGGCTGGCGCGTGGCTGGGGCTGCAGTTGGGCTGGCGCGCGACGTTTTGGGCAGTGACGGTGATCGGCGTGTTGGCCACGGCTGCGGTGGCGCTGTGGGTGCCGGCGGCTGCGGGCGCTGCCGTGCCGGTGCCGTGGCGGCAGGAAGTGGCGGTGCTGGCACGCGGTCAGGTGCTGCTGGCATTGGCGATGACGGTGATCGGCTATGCCGGTGTGTTTGCGGTGTTTACCTATATCCAGCCACTGCTGGTGGATGTCACCGGCTTCGCGCAGGCGGCGGTGTCGCCGGTGTTGTTGGTGTTCGGCATGGGCATGATCGTCGGCAATCTGCTGGGCGGTCGCCTGGCCGATCGGCGCCCCACCGCGACCTTGCTGGGCAGCCTGGCCGCTTTGGTGGTGGTGCTCGGTGCGATGGGCTTTTTCCTGCACAGCAAGATCGCCATGGTGATGTTCGTCGGCCTGTTGGGCGTGGCCGCGTTCGCCACCGTGGCGCCGCTGCAGTTGCGTGTGCTGGAGCATGCGCGCGGCGCCGGCCAGAACCTGGCCTCCAGCCTCAATATCGCCGCGTTCAATCTGGGCAATGCACTGGGTGCGTGGCTGGGCGGGCTGGTCATCGCCACGCGCGCCGGGCTGGTGGCGACGCCGTGGGTTGCCGCATTGCTCACCGCCGTCGGCTTGGGCATCGCGTTGTGGAGCGTGCATCTGCAGCGTCGTCAGGCGAACGCGCCAGCCGCTTGCGTGCAGGCGGGTTGATTCGCTCCTTCGATAGACCGGCACTGCGCGCGTTTCTTTCGATTTCCAGGAGCATGTAATGGACACACGTTTTCTCGGCCGTTCCGGTTTCAAGGTGCCGGTGCTTGGCCTGGGTGCCGGCACTTTTGGCGGCAAGGGGCCGCTGTTTTCCGCATGGGGCGACACCGATGTGGCGCAGGCACGGCGCATGATCGATCTGTGTCTGGAGGCAGGCATTAACCTGTTCGACACCGCCGATGTGTATTCCGATGGTGCTTCTGAGGACATCCTCGGTCAGGCACTGCAGGGCCGCCGCGATCAGGTGATCATCTCCACCAAGACCGGTTTGCGGTTAGGCGATGGGCCCAACGATGCAGGCGCTTCGCGCTTCCGGTTGTTGCGTGCAGTGGATGCTTCATTGCGACGCCTGCGCACCGACTATATCGACCTGCTGCAGCTGCATGCCTTCGATGCGATGACGCCGATGGAAGAGACCCTGTCCACGCTTGATGCGCTGGTGCGCGCCGGCAAGGTGCGTTATCTGGGCGCGTCCAACTATGCCGGCTGGCAGCTGATGAAGTCGTTGGCGGTGGCCGATGCGCAGGGCTGGAACCGCTTCGTCGCCAATCAGACCTATTACTCGCTGGCCGGGCGCGATTACGAATGGGAGCTGATGCCGCTGGGCATCGACCAGGGCATCGGTGCGGTGGTGTGGAGCCCGCTGGGCTGGGGCCGGCTGACCGGCAAACTGCGCCGCGGCCAACCGCTACCGGAACACAGCCCATGCCACTGCCGCCGCTGGCCCGGCGATCAGCGACGAACGCCTGTTCGATATCGTCGATGTGCTCGACGCCATTGCCGAAGAAACCGGCCGCAGCGTGCCGCAACTTGCCATCAATTGGCTGCTGCAACGGCCGACCGTGAGCACGGTGCTGATCGGTGCGCGCGACGAGGCGCAGCTGCGCCAGAACCTGGGCGCGGTCGGTTGGTCGCTGACACAGGAGCAGCGTGCGCGCCTGGATGCGGTGAGTGCGGTGGAACCGCCGTATCCGTACTACCCCTATTGGCGCGGGCACTTTGCCGAACGCAGCCCGCTGCCGGTGTAACCCGGGCTGCGCCATTGCACCACGCTGCAACCCGATCGCTGCAGCGTGGCCTGCGTCACCACAGCCGCTTCATAACGGCCGCATCATAAATGACGCATTACAACGGCCGTGCCGCCCGCGGAATCACCTCGGGCATGATCGCTCCCACGCCCTTGCTGCCCTGCAGCTGCCTGCAGTTGTTCAGCGCGGTAGCCACCGAGTCGTAGCCGATCATCGCGCTGCCATCGATGGCCGAGGCATAGACCAGTGTGCCACCGGTACGTGTGGCCAATGCACCGGCGATAGCGGGCGTGGTATTGAACAGTTTGATTGAGGAGCCTAGCAAGATCAGTTGGCCGCTGCGGGTTTCGAGCGCTGCGGCCACGCGCGGGGCTTGCCCGGCCGGAACCGCGGCGGCCGTGCGTGCGGCCGTGCCGGCATCGAGATAGATCGCGTAGCGGTCGAAGCGTGCAACCGGGGCGTCTGTGGTGGTTTGCGACGCCGGCACCGCACGTGCGGCGGTCGTTGCAGGCGCGCCATCGGCCAGCCTGACCACTGCGCCGGGAATCAGCCGGAAGCTGGTACGTCCTGCAGCGATGGTCGGCCCGGTCGCCGCAGCGTGCAGGCGTTTGCTGTCGACCAGCTGCGCCGATGCGGGAGCGCAGACGCCGGCTGCAACGACAACGAACAGAGTGAGCAAGGATGTCTTCATGTCAGTGACCCACCACGCGCATTTCGAATTCCTCCAGTTGTTCCTTGCCCTTGTCGGCGAGCATGTCGTCGACCTCCAGGGTCCAGCGCCCGGCCGAGGGTTCGTCCAGGAAGGCGTTGCTCGATGTCAGCCAGACCACGGTTCCATCGGGGGCCTGATCGAGTGTGGAAAACGGCGTCATCACCGTGCTGCGCGTGCCGCTGGGCGACACCAGCACCACGCGCAGGTGACTGGGGTCCTTATGGGTGGCCGAGAAATACAGTTGCACGCCTTCCACCTTGAAGGATTGGGTGATGTTGAGTGACAACCTGGCCGGTGCCGCGACACCCCCGATGGTGCTGCTGTTGCCTTCATACGCTTTCCAGCTGGTGTCCTGCTGGGCGGGCAGCGAGGTGAAGTGCATTGCACGTTCTACAGCCGCAGCGGCGTCGACCAGCCCGAAGCCATACCAGTTGCTGAAACGATGGCCCGCCGCATTGGTGACCCAACCCGGGTCGATCACGGTGCCGTTGTAGACGGCCTTGGGTTGAGCCGGGTCGACCTGAGTCGCGGTGGTGGCCAGGATGTATTTGACATCGCGCAGGGTCAGTTGCGGATTGGCGCCCAACATCAACGCCGCCACGCCCGCCACGGTGGGCGATGCCGCCGAGGTGCCGCTCATGCGCGCGGTGTAATTACACGATGCATCGATCTTGGAGCGGCTGCTGTCGAGCGCGTTCTGCATCTGACGGGTACGGTCACGGTTGTTGCCCGCTGCACAGCCGCTGAGGTCGGTGGTGACGATTGCGGCCTTATAGAAGCGCCGCAGCGGCAGAAGGTTGGTGAGCCCATAAGAGGGCCGGGCCGTTTCCGGGTGCGGATCGAAGGCGCGCTGAAACCCATACTCGCCACCCAGCCCGGAGACCCACAGCGCAGAGCCTGGAGATGAGTACGACGCCCGCACGCCATCGGCGTTGACGGCACCGGCCACGATCGTGGTCATCAGGTTGTTGAACTGGTCGGTGTTGGCCAGTGCGCAGCCGACACCGAGTTTGCGGGTCTGGTCTGCGCAGCGATCCACCGGATTGCCTTGTGCATCGTTCTCGATAAGGGCAAAGAAGTCATTGCCGGCGCCTTTGACATACACCCCGCCTTTCCCGCCGCGCTGCGCCTGCATCAGTCTTTCGAGCGACTGTTGTTCGTCGACTTCGGTGTAGGGATACGCGCGCGACGCACCGGCCCAACTGTTGTTGAACACCTCCATGGCGCGCCCTTCCGGCCCGTCGCCCCAGGCGTAGCGAATGTCGACGTACTGCTTGCTGCCATCCGTCTCTGCAATTGCATTGAAGCCAGCCAGCTTGGCCTCCGGCGCAACGCCACGTCCGCCGATCCCGTTCCACCCGCGCTCGGCAATGATGCCCGCCACGGCGGTGCCATGGTCGCTATCGATCTCGCTCGCTGGTGGCGTCGGGTCGTTGGAGCCGGTCAGGAAATTGCGCGAGCCGTTGGCGACAATATTGTCGACCAGGTCCGGGTGTGCGATCTCCAGGCCGCCATCGATCACCGCAACCTTGACGCCTGCGCCGCGGATGCCCAGCGCGTGCAGGATGTCGACATCCAGATCTACGCCCGCGACCGGCCTGCCATCGCCGAACACCGGCTGGCCTTGATTGCGCAGATGCCATTGATAACGGAACAGCGGGTCGTCGCCCTGTTTCGCCTTGGGAGAGGGCGGGGTAGTGGTAGCCGGCTGCGCCACGGCGGTGGCGGTACCTGCGCAGAGACACAGCGCCAATGCCACAGCCGAGCACAGCGCGGATCGCCTGGAAGCGGGAGTCATCATGAGGTCTCATCGGAAGGGGAAGGGAGGATGCGGCGCCGACACCGCGGACAGCGCCGTCATGCAACCAGGCCGCAGGCGTTTGCCTGCGGCCGTGGCACTCACATCGGTTGCATGACAGCCTGCATCACCACCAGCGATACCTGCGCGATGCCGCTGCTGCCTTGCACGGTTGGCAGCGCGCGTTGCGCCTGTTCGATGGATGCATAGGTGATCACCGCGCTGCCATCCACCTCGGAGGCATAGGCGATGGTTCCGCCGGAGCTGCCTGCCAGCGAGGTCGCGGTGGCTGGCGTGGTGCCGGTCAATTTCAGTTGCGGCCTGACCAGCACCACGCGTCCGGTGCGCTCGTTCACTGCCGCTGCCAACGTGCGTTCGGTGCCGGAGACGCCAGCGTTGCGCGCAGCGCCAGCGGTGGTGTCCAGCACTACGGCATACGGGCCGATGCGTGCGGCAACCTTGCCTGTGGCTACTGAAGAAGTAGCACTTGTGCGCGCCTTGCCGGACAAGGGCGCTGATCGTTCCGCATCGTCAGCCGGCAGGGTCTCGGCAACCACCGAGCCTGGCAGCATGCGGAACATGTCGGCTCCGGATTTGAAACGCTCGCCGGTGGCCGCGGCGCTGAGCGTATTGGCATCCATGTATTGCGCGGCTTGCGCCAGGCCGGACACTGCAACGCAACCGAGCAACAACGAAACAACAAGTGTGTTCTTCATGTCAGTGCCCCACGATGCGAAGTTTGAACGTCTTGAGTGCAGCAGTGGTCCTGGGCTCGCTCATGTCGGTGACTTCCAGCGTCCACACGCCCTGCGAGGTTTCGTCCAGAAACGCGTTGCTGGAAGTAAGGTCGATATAGAACCCGGTCTTGGCATAGACATCGGCATCCAGCGCCGAGAACGGCGTGAGCACATAGCTGCGTGTGCCACTGGGCGATACCAGCACCACCCGCAGGTTGCTGGGCGTCAGATGCGCGGTTTCCAGCGACAGTTGCACCGATTCGACCTTCATTGCCTGCTTGATGCGAATCCGCTGCATGGCCGGCCGCGCCGGCCCACCGATCTGGCTACCTGCATTGCCGGACTTGACCCAGCGTGTGTCGCGCATCGGCGGCAATGGCGTGAAGTTGCTGGCCTTGTAAACGGCCGCCGCCGCATCGGCCAACCCGAAGCCATACCAGTTACTGAAGCGATGCCCGGCGGCATTGGTGATCCAGCCCGGATCGATCACGCTGCCCTGATAGGCCACACGTGGTTGCCACGGATCGATCTGCCGCGCGGTGGTGGCCAGGATGTACTTGACGTCGCGCGCGCTCAGGCTGGAATTGGCACTGAGGATCAACGCGGCCACACCGGAGACGGTAGGCGCCGCTGCCGAGGTGCCATTCATGATGTCGCTGTAATTGCACGATGCATCGATCTTGGAAGCTCTACCGTCCAGCGCGTTCAATACCGCCGCGGGATTGTCGACGTTGTAGCCTGCCTGGCAGCCGCTCAGATCGGTGGAGACGATCGCCGGGTCGTAAGCGAACGGCGCGGTATCCGCCGGAAAGATCTGCGCTGCGTTGGGATAGAACTTGCGTTGTCGCCCGAACTCGCCACCCAGACCGGATACCCATAACGCAGAGCCCGACGACGAATACGAGGCGCGTTGTCCCTTGGCATTGACGCTGGCAACGACAATGGTGCCCGGCAGGTTGGCCAGCGGATCGATGTTGGCCAGAGCGCAGCCGACATTCAATGTGCGCGATAGCGCACTGCAGATGTTGACGGGCGTTCCGGTCTGGTCCGGCACGCGCAGGCGCCTGAAGCTGTTGCCCGCAGACTTGACGTAGATGCCGCCAAGACCGCCGCGGGTCGATCGCATCAAGGCTTCCCAGGACTGCTGATCCTCCACCGGAAAATCGAAGTAGATCGGCGCGACCATTCCCCAGCTATTGTTGAACACATCGATGTTGCGCGCCTCGGGTCCATCGCCCCACGCATAGCGCACGCTGGCATCGGAGGTGGACGACGCCCGCCCGAACAAATCGAAGCCGGCAAGCAGTGCTTCCGGTGCGACGCCGCGCCCACCGCGGCCGTTCCAGCCGACCGCACCGATGATGCCGGCCACCAACGTGCCATGCGCTTTCTCGGGATCGATGGGAGTTGTGTCGTGCGATCCGTCTTCGAAGTTGTGCGAGCCATTCGGCAGGATATTGTCGGTCAGATCTTCGTGGCGCAGTTCCAGACCGTCATCCACCACGCCAACCCGCACGCCGCGGCCGCGAATGTCGATGGCGTGCAGGAGATCCACATCCATATCCACGCCAGGGACCGGGCGGCTGTCGCCGATCACGGCCTGTCCCTGGTTGGAGATGTGCCATTGATAACGCAGCAGCGGGTCGCCTGCGTTGGCCCGGGCAGCGGTCGCCGGCTGTGCGGCAAACGCAGCGATTGGTGGGCTGCCGATCAGCACGGCGCCGATCAGCAGTGCGAGGTGTCGCCTGTGAAAAAGGTTCATTCCGTTTGATTCCGGTCAAAGGGTAGGCACGGTCAAAGCGACAGAGTTCCCCGTCCGGTCGATCAGGCGATCGGCCAGTGCAATTGCTTCAACACATTCGGGCCGTGCCTATCGAGCCCGAATCGGCAGAATCAGTAGACGTTGAAAAGTGAATTCACGCGGCAATGGCCGCGTTGAGGAAACCCGATCAGGCAACGCCGGAGGCACGTGCCTGGCAGTACGGGCAAGTCGTCAGTACCAGGTCGAGTTGAATGCAGCGTGCAAAAGGAAGAATGCCAACAGGCAGCAACAGGGTCCATGTCCGTGTATCCCGAAAGAGCCAGTGAAACGCATCCGTCCGAAACGCTGGATGGATGCGACCAGGTCGTCCGTCGGCTCCCCTGTGCGCGTCCGCGCAACCGACGCTGGCGATGCGCGTGCACCGGCAGCGATCCGATTAAAGACTGGCCAATCCTTGTTCGCAAGCCAGCCACCAGGTGAGATGCACGTGACCCGCTGCGCAGTTTATGCAAGGCATGCCGACTCACGCGCGCAATGCGAAGTTTTCGGCACGAGATTGGCCGCTATATTTTGCGATCTATCCGGAATCTATTGATAGAAAGCATCACGATGCGCGAATCTGCTTCGCATTTGGATTGATGCGCTACGCCGATCGCGAAGGTAATGCGCCCTGGTCGCAGCATGCACGCATCAGCTGCGTCGCTGCTGTCGTGCTTTATGAAGAACGGCCGCTGTTACCTGCGCCGCCATGCATGCATCAGGCACCGTTCAGCGCTGCGCACGTGCACGCACCTCCAACGTGACAACGTCAGTTGCCAGCAGGACGAACGCAGGCGCGGATGCCGCGCGTGGCGAGGCGTCAGCGCCTGCACTTCTCGATTGCACCACCTACCAGCGATACGCCACCGACATCTGGTACTGCCGCCCGGCAATCGGCCGGCCCATGAACACGCCGCCGGTCGCCGCGCCCTGCACGCGCACATTGCCTTCGGTCAGGCCCAGCGTGTCGGTGATATTGCTGCCGCTGGCAGTCACCTCCCAATGCTCGCCCACATGCAGGTTGGCGCCGATATCCACCATGTCGTAGGAGGGCAAGCGCTGGCTATTGGCCAGGTCCGCGAAGCGCTCGCCCACGTAGGAATAGGTGGCAAACAGCTTGAGATCGCCGAACGGCAACATCCAGTAATAGCTAGGCGTGATGCGGAACTGGCGCTTGGGCTGGCGCATCACCTGGTTGCCGGTGAAGTTCTGATAATCCCGGTACTTGGCATCCAGCCAGACGCCGGTACCGGCCAGCTCGAAACCGCCGAACGGGCGGACTGCCGCTTCCACTTCCATGCCGTAGGCGCGCGAATCGCCGACTGCAGTGAAGTTGGTGCCATCGGCCAGGAACGCTTGAAACGGCGAGTTCTTGAAGGTGTTGTAGAACGCGGTCAGGTATAGATCGTAGTTGCTGGCGCCGGACTTGAGGCCGAGTTCGTACTGATCCACTTCCTGTACGCGATTCTGGCCATCGCGCAGATTGTCGAAGCCGGGAAACTTCACCCCGGAGTTGACGCGCGCGAACAGGCTGTTGTGCTGATCGAGCGTGAAGTTCAAGCCCGCAGTCCACGAAAACGCTTCGTCGTCCTGATCGATGCGGCGGGTGCTGGCCAGTGCCAGCGAGGTGGCGTTGTCGTACAACGTGGCCGGATTGCCGTCCAGATCGACGCTGGCGGTATCGTGCACGTCGCCGGTCACGCTCTGGCGTTCGTAACGGGCACCCAGGTCCAGGCGCAAGCGCTCGTTGAGTTCCCATTCGTCGGCAACGAAGGCGGCGATGTTCTCGCCGTCGTAGTTCGCTTGCAGGTTGAAGAATGCGGTGCTGGTGAAACCCTGACGCGTGGCTTGTTGCCCATTGTCCAGAGCGAGATCGATACGCCGCGCGTTGTTCTGCGCGGTGAGCAACATGGTGTTGCCCAGATACCAGGTGTCGGCCGAGGAGTACTTGGCGTAGTAGGCGCCCACGGTGAGCGTATTGCCGGCAAACAGTTCGCGGCTCAGGCGCAAGTCGTTGGTGAAGGAGTTCAGGCGCTTGTCCACCGACCACCAGCCGGCTTCGAGCACCTGCTGATTCGGGTCGACCGCACCACCGCCGTTGGTGAAACTGCCGCTGCCGGTGGTGCCGTAGCTGGCGATGAAGTCGCTCAAGCGCTGCGGTGCGTCGCCAGTGAACAGCGCATAGGTCGGCGCGCTGCCGCTCATCACGTTGAAGCGATCGGCGATGGTCCAGGCGCCAGTTTCCCAATTCAATTCGCCGCCGAACACATCGATGTTGACGCCGCGTCCGTCGGCCAGATCGCGTCGGATGGTCTGTCCATTCGGCCCGACCAGCAGATCGACATTGCGGAAGTCGCGGCCGAGCAGGGTGCCGGTCTGCGCATTCAAGCCGGGGAAGCTGGACAGGTCGTTGCCGTTGTTGCGCGATAGCAGTGGAATGGCGGTATAGAAGGCGTTGTTGTCGTCGGTATGCCGCGCGTACAACGACACTTCGCCGCTGTCCCAGCGCTTGCTCAAGGTGGCGCTGAACTGGCCGCCCTTGTCGGCGGAAAACTGCGGGTCGCGCACGCCATCGGTCTCGCGGAAAAAACCGCCCACGCTGTAATACCAACCGTTGCCCATCGGCCCGCTGTTGAATACGTCGATGCGGCGCAGGTCGTTGTTGCCGCCGGTCAGGCGCACGCTGCCTTCGGGTTCGTCCTGGCCTTTTTTCTGGATGAAATTGACTGTCAGTCCCGGCTGCCCGTTGGAGAAGATCGGGCTGGAACCACCACGCAACACTTCCATGCGCTCGACCGTGTCGTCGACGCGGAACAAGGTGGAGTTTTCCAGAAACGACAAGGTCGGTGGCGGAAACAACGGCGAGCCATCCAGTTGCATCGTCACGAACGGTGCGTCGCCTTCGGAGGGCATGCCGCGCACGAAGATGTTGGCACCGGTGCCACCGCCACTGGGCTCGGCCCACACGCCCGGCACGATCTTCAACAGGTCCGCGGTGCTCTGCGGCACCGCCTGCTGAATCTGTTCTGCGCTGGCGGTGGTGATCGAAAAGCTGGCATCGCGCTTGGCCAGGCCCTTGAAGCGCGCTGTGCCGCTGACGATCACCGCATCCAATGTGGTGGCGTCGGTGCGCGGTTCTGCTGTCGAGGTTTGCGCATGCACAGCGGGCGCAAGCAGGGCGCCAATGGCAAGGGACAAGGCATAGCGGGGCATCGATGACGACATGAAAGCTCTCCTTAGAAGCGTCGCAACTGGCAGCGATGCGTGCAGTCGCGCGCGCTCTGCCAACAAAGTGACCGGCAGCACATCACAGCGCCGGTAGCGCAACGCGGTAACACACGTTGCGTTGCTGTTCTAACGGAGTTGCCAGCAAAAGCTGTTGTGCGCCGCGTCAACCCATGCCCGCGCGCGCTTGCCGCGCTTCACGCCGCGGCGCGTACCGGTGCCGCTTCCCGAATCGGCAGATTGATCAGTGCGGCGACCACTGCCAGCGCCATGTCGGCGTACCACATCCAGCTGTAATCGCCGAAGCGCTCCAGCGCCAGCCCACCCAGCCACGCGCCGAAGAAACCGCCCACCTGATGCGACAACAAGGTCAGGCCGAACAACGTTCCCAGATAACGCGGGCCGAACAATTTGCCGATCAATCCTGCCGTCGGTGGCACCGTGCCCAGCCAGGTAAAGCCCAGTGCCGCGGCGAACAGGTAGAAGGTCAGTGGCGTTGGCGGCGCAATCAGATACAGGCCGATCAACACCGCACGGCTGGCGTACAAGGCGCACAGCAACCACTTCATGCGGATGCGTTCGCCCAGTTTGCCGGCGACCAGGCTGCCGGCCACGTTGAACAAGCCGATCAGCGCGATCGACACCGCCGACACGCTGGCAGGCAGGCCGCACAGTGCGATTTCGCCGGGCAGGTGCGTGACCAGGAATGAGATGTGTACCCCGCAGGTAAAAAAGCCCAGATGCAGGCACCAGTAACTGCGATCGCGTACTGCCAGGCGCAACTGCGCACGCAAACCGATGTCGTCGTTTGCGACCGTACTGCGCGTGCCTGGCGGCGATGATCGGCGTCGCAGCGGCCAGGCCAGCGGCAAGGTCAACAACGAGATCACTGCCAGCCCGGTCATCGCCCTGGCCCAACCGGCTGCACCGATCATCAACTGCACCAGCGGCGCAAACACGAACTGCCCGAGCGAGCCGCCGGCATTGATCAGCCCGGCCGCGAACGAACGCCGCTCCGGCGCAATACGACCGGCGGTGGCACCGATCAGCACCGAAAAACTGCCTGCGCCCGCACCGGCGGCAGCCAGGATGCCGAGCGAGACGATCAGCCCCCATTCGCTGGCCATCCACGGGCTCAGCCCCAAGCCCAGCGATAACAATACGCCGCCGAACAGCAGCACCGGCAACGGGCCGCGCTCGTCGGCAATCGCCCCGAACACCGGTTGCACCGCGCCCCAGACCAATTGCCCCACCGCCAGCGCGAAGCTGATCGACGCGATGCCGATCCCGGTCTGCCGATGGATCGGCTCCACGAACAAGCCGGTGGTCTGGCGCGCGCCCATCGTCAGCATCAGCATCGCCGAGGCGGTGAGCAGCAATCCCCAATGCGCGCTCGCACGCGCTGTCACCGGGGCGCTCATGCGGCCGTCTCCAGCAATCCATCCAGGCGTTCCAGCGTTGCATGCAACTGTGCGGTCGGTGCCGCACCGAACAGCGCCTCGAGCTGTTCCTGCGCCGCCAGCCAGTACGGTCGTGCGCGCACCAGCAACCCACGGCCGCTGCGGCTCAGGACCAGCCATTTCTGCCGGGCATCCTCGCCGCGCTGGGTCTTGATCCATCCGGCCGCCAGCAGCGGTTTGAGGTTGCGGGTGAGGGTGGTGCGGTCCATGCCCAACGTGTGTGCCAGCGCGCCCAGCGATTGCGCCGCATCCAGCCGGCGCAGGATCGAGTACTCGTTGAGGCTCAGACCCACCGGCGCCAACGCGCGGTCGTACAGCTGGGAGGTACGCCGCGCAGCACGGCGCAGATGAAAGCAGGTACAGCCGCTGAGCTTGGACATGGGATGCCTCCACAGTGACAGGCAGAATGCGTGTATATGCACCTATTGGCAAGTTTTAGTTGGAGATTCCCAGGATGCTGTCGCCATCCATGCGAACGGTGGCCGCTGTCGATAGCTTGCGATCTCCAGCCGTGTCGCTTGGTTGTGCGTGAGAGTCGCTGTGCCGCGGGCAGTGCATTCGCCTGACAGTCGAGCCTGCAAAGCGGGCCAGCCTCGGCCGCTGAGCAGGTCGCACCGGCACGATGCGCCTTCCGGTACGCGATGCAGCGCTGGCGCAGCGATCACCTGGACAACGCAAAATAAAGAGGCCGCCCGAAGGCGGCCTCGCTTATGACGGCGGGAGAGAGGGTACCGTCAGAAGAACATCCGCACGCCGAACGAAGCGCTGCGGCCAGGAAGCATCACATCGTCCTTGAGGAAGGAGGTGTGCACGCGTGCATCCTGATTGGTCAGGTTGTTGCCATCCAGAAACACTTCCCACGCATTGCTGCCACGGTCCACGTGGTAGGCCAGATGCGCATCGACGAACGTATAGCCGTCGGTCGCGGTTTCGTTCACGGCGATCTTGTCCTGCTTCATGGTGCGGGTTGCACCGAGCGAAGCGCGCCACTGGTCGGCATTCCAGCGCATCTGCGCGCCGACGCGGCCCGGGGCGATACGCGGCAGGTTGCCGCCATCGTTCAGGCGCGCGCGCACGGTGTCGCCGAACACGCGCAGATCCCAGGCGCCGGTGTCGTTGTTGGCCAGATGGAAGGTGGCCTCGCCTTCGAAACCGTGGAAGATCGCATCGGCCTGGGTCCACTGGCGGATCGGCAGGAAGTCGTTGTCTTCGGCGTTGAACCACTGGTTGCCGGTGTCGACGATGTAGACGAAGTCGTTGTAGCGGTTGTAGTACGCGGCGACCTTGGCATCCACCCATTCGTTCTGGAAGTTCAGGCCCAGCTCGGCCTGGTTGGCCTTCTCGGTCTTCAGATTCGCATCACCGATCTCGAAGGCCAGCGTTGCGATATGCGGGCCGTTGGCGAACAGCTCTTCTTCGGCGGGCGCGCGTTCGGCGTGGTCGAGGTTGGCGGTCAAACGCCATTGTTCGTTGAAGCGGAAACCGCCGCTGAGCGAGAAACTGGTCGGGGTGAAGTCGCGGTCCACGCCGATGTCGGTCTGGTACTTGACCTTGTCCACGCGTGCGCCGAGTTCAGCAGTGACGCGGTCCCAGCTGTTGCGCGCAACGCCGAACACGCCGAGCGAACGGGTGTCGGTCTTGGGCACGAAGGATTCTTCGCCCACGGCCTGGAAGGTGGTATCGCTGCCCTGCAGGCCGAACGCGGTCTGCCAGCCGCCGCTGAAGGTGAAGGAGGCTTCCATGCGGCCTTCGTTTGCCCGCTTGGTGAACACGGTGCCGACTTCTTCGCCTTCGAACTCGGTGTGCGCGTAATCGGTGTGGCCGAAGCTGTAGCGCAACGCGCTGCCTTCGCCCCACGGATCGGTCAGCCCGCCCTTGAGGTCGTAGCGGTCCTGCTGCAGCTTCAACGACACGCCGCGCTCGCCGATCGACAGATCGCCCGGCTCGCCGGGATTGCCGTAGTTGTCGCGGAAGCGCGACGCCGACAGGCCGACAAAGCCCCAATCGCCCGACAGCGACGCGCCGATCGAGCCCACCTTGGAGTCGATCCAGGAATTGGCCTGGCGACCTTGCGGGGTGTCGTAATCGTTCTGGTTGCGGTACACGCCGTCGGCATGGATCGACAGCCCGCTGCCATTGCCGGCATCGACGCGGAACATGTCGGTGTTGCCGTCCTTGTCGCCGCCGTCGAAGCGCACTTCGGCGCGGCCGCTGAAGCCGTCCACCGGGGTTTCGGCAATGCGTCCGTCGACCACGTTGACCACGCCGCCGATCGCGCCGGAGCCGTACAGCAGGGTGGAGGGACCCTTCAGCACTTCGATCTGGTTGGCCAGGAATGGCTCGATCGCCGGCGAGTGATCCTGGCTGACCGTGGACACGTCCTGAGTGGACAGGCCATCGCGCAGCACCGCCACGCGCGGGCCGTCCAGGCCACGGATGATCGGCCGGCCGACGCCGGGGCCGAAGTTGGAACTCTGCACGCCGGGCAGGCTGGACACGGTTTCGCCCAGGCTCTCGCTACGCACTTCGTCCAGACGCTCGCCGGCCAGCACTTCGACCGGGCGGCTCAATTCGCCGGCCGCATCGCGCAGCGGGCTGGCGGTGACGACCACCTTGTCCAGGTCCTTGATATGGCGGCCGCTGGAAGGGGTGGCGTCGTGGCGCGTGTCCGAACTGGGCGGGGTCTGCGGGTCGGCCGGGGCCGGCGCGTCCTCGGCCATGGCCAGGGCGGGGGTCAGCAGGCTGGTCAGGGCCAGCGTGAGCGTGGAGCGGCGAAACGAGGAAGCGAGGCGAGGATGCATGGCGGGCCGGACTCTGTGGTTGTTACTTTATATCAATGATAAGGCGCAGCTTGGCTGCTGGGCCGACGGCGAGATCTGCGGCTGCACAGTGCAGTGGCGCGGATCCGGGAGCGAGTAAGCTCTGGAACAAGCAAGATGTTATATTATTCCACGTCGCCGCGAACACCTGCTGGAAGTCATGCCTCTACCGTCCCTTCGCCATGTGCTCGACCGCTTCGGTGCGACCGGTTCGCTGCTGTGTGCCGTACATTGCGCCGTGCTGCCCTTGGTGCTGGCGCTGGCGCCGTCGTTAGGCCTGTCGTTCTGGCTGGGCGATGGCGTCGAGCTGGCGATCGTGGTGTTCGTGAGCCTGCTGGGCCTTTTCAGCCTGGTATTGGGCTATCGCCGGCACAAGGCGCTGCATGCGCTGGCGCTGCTGCTGCCGGGTTTGCTGCTGCTGTGGGCCGGCCTGCTGTACGACCCGCTGCACCATTCGGCGATCCCGCATGCAGTGGTGATGACGCTGGGCGGTGCGCTGGTCGGTATCGCCCATCTGGTCAATCTGCGTCTGAACCACGGGCACGCCCACGTCCACGACGCCAGCTGCGCGCACTAGCCCAGGCTGCGCGGGCCGGGGCCGTCGTGGTAGGCTTGCCGGCCTTGCGCGAGGGCGCCGCCGGCGTAAACCTCGCCAGACCCGTGTTCAGCGCGGGGATTTTGTATTCAGTATTCACATTCAGGAGTCGACGAACATGGGTAAGGGTGACCGCAAGACCGCCAAGGGCAAGCGCTACAATTCCAGCTACGGCAATTCGCGTTCGCACGCGGTGAGCAAGGTTGTCGTGGGTGCAGCTTCCCCGGTTGCCAAGAAGGGCGTGGTCAAGGCCCCGGCCAAGAAGGCTGTAGCCAAGAAGACCGTCGCCAAGGCCGGCTGATTCCTAGCCCGCTTCGCGATACTAGAACGCGGCGCTTGCGCCGCGTTTTTTTTATGTCCGACATCGGCGCGAACGCGTGCGCGTTGTTGCTAGCGCGTCGTTTCCGCAGCCGGCGGTTGGCTGGCCGCCGCCGGCGCCAGCAACTGTTCGGCCAGTCCGCGATAGATCGGCGTCTTGCAGACCAGCCCGGACACCGCACGCGCAATCAGCACGGTAGCCAGGATCGGCAGCAGCATCTGGCTGGTGTCGGTGAGTTCCAGCGAGATCACCGCCGAGGTCAGCGGTGCCTGGGTCACGCCGGTCAAATAGGCGCACATGCCCAGCAGCACGAAGGTGCGCGGGTCCACGCCCGGCATCAGCACCGACAGGTTGTGGCCGATGCCGGCGCCTACCGCCAGCGCCGGCGAGAACAAGCCGCCCGGGATGCCTGCCAGGTACGAGACCAGATTGGCCACCAGCTTCATCAGCCCGAATTCGTGGCCGACCACCGCATGCCCCTGCACCAGACTGCGCGCCTGCTCGTAGCCGGTGCCGAACGCGCCTTGCCCGAACACCAGCGCCAGGCCGACCAGGGCCACGCCGCACAGCGCGGCCAGCAGCACCGGATGGCGCTGGCGCAGCGTTGCCAGCCAGCGCGGCTTGCCACTGACGCTGGCCAGCACCAAGCGCGCAAACACCCCGCCGAGCAGACCGGCCACGCCGCCGCACAGCGCGATCGCCAACCACGCCTGGCCCAGCGGCAACGCCACCGCCACCTTGCCGAAATAGGTGTAGTTGCCCAACAGGCCCAGCGACACCACGCCACCGACGATCACGGCCGTGAGCAGGGTGCCGGAGAAGCGGTGCTCGAAGCGCCCGCTCAATTCTTCGATCGCAAACACCACGCCGGCCAACGGCGTGTTGAACGCCGCCGCGATACCGGCCGCGCCGCCGGCAAGCAGAAAATGCGAGAGCTCGCGCGGATCGTGAAACCCGAACCAACGCCCGAACACATGCATCAGGCTGGCACCGACATGCACGGTGGGACCTTCGCGGCCCACCGAGGCGCCACCGAACAGCGACAAGGTGGTCAAGGCGAGCTTGCCGATCGACACGCGCAACGACAGATTGGTTTCGCGAAACGCCGGATCGTTATGTTCCAGCGCGGCGATGACCTGCGGGATGCCGCTACCGCGCGTGGGTCGCATCGCGCCGGAGGTGAGCCAGGCCAGCAAGGCGAAGATGCCCGGCGTCAGCAGCAGCGCCCACCAGATCGAATGCGCGGTGATGCGCTGAAACAACTGGAAGGCCGCGTCGCTGGCCTTGGCGAACACGATCGCCACCAGCGCCACCGCAATGGCGCCACCCCACAGTGCAGCGCGGCGACGCCAGCCTTCGCTGGATAACAACGGCCGCAGCCGAAGCCGGCGCGGCGAGGGATCAGAAGCAGACATGCCGCTATTGTCGCATCGGCGCGCCGTAGCCGCGACGCGTCACTCAGCGTGCGTCGGCCGGCGGCACGCGCAAGGCCGGCAACAAGGTGGTGGGATTGCCATCGTTGGGCGCGGCGGGAATTCCCAACAGCCGCGTCATCAGGGAATACACATCGACATTATCGAAACCCGGCAAGGTCTTGCCCTGCGCCAGATCCGGGCCTTGCGCCAGGAACACCGCGCGCATCGACGGCAGCGCCGGATCGAAGCCGTGCGAGCCGCGCATCTGACCGGGCACGCGCTTGGCCAGCTTGTCCGGAAACAGTGCGTCCCAGCCTTCGTGCATCTGGCACACGATCGGCGGAATGCGCGGGTGCGTGCCGTACTGCCAGCGTGCGGGCATCGCTGCCTTGCGCCAGCAGTCGTACTGCGCATGCGCACCGAGCAGGCTGGCTTCGGCGCGCGCCTGCTGCCCGGGCGCGGGATCGAAGCTGATCACCTGGCCCTCGGTGATGGCAGTGGCGATGGTGGGCGGCGCCAGGTCTTCCACGCTGAGCGCATGCCCGGGCGGCACCTCGGCCATGCCGTGGTCGGAGACCACGATGATGTTGGTGCGGCTGCGCGTGCCGTCGCGCTGCATGCCGGCCAGCAGGCGGCCGATCGCGCCATCCACCGCGCGCACGCTGTCGGCGTACTCGCGCGACTCCGGGCCATGGTCATGACCGGCTTCGTCCACGTGTTCGAAATACAGCGTGACCAGGCGATTGGTGGCAGCGCCTGATGCGTCCAGCCAGCCCAGCACCTCGTCCACGCGCGCGTCCAGACCGGTGCCTTCTTCGTAGTGGCGCCAGCGCGTGGGGCGCACGCCTGCAATCGCCGCCTCGCTGCCGGGCCACGACCAGGTCGCTGCATGCAGACCGTTGTTTTCGGCACCCACCCAGATCGGTTCACCGCCCCACCAGCGCGCATCGCCCACGGCCTCGGGCTTGCTCAGCCAGAAGCTGCCGAGCACCGGGTCGCGCATGCTGTTGTGCACGATGCCGTGGTGGTCCGGGCGCAGGCCGGTGACCAGCGTGTAGTGATTGGGAAAGGTCAGCGATGGATACGACGGGGTCATCCAGCGCGCACGCACGCCTTCGTGCGCGAGCTGCGACAGGTTGGGCGTGATGCCGCGATCGAGCATGTCGGCACGCAGGCCGTCGATGGAAATCAGCAGCAAGGTGTGCGGCGTGTCGCTGGATGGCGCTTCTGCCGATGCCGGTTCGCTGGAGACGGCCGGTGGCGCGCTGCGCGTCAGAGTGCTGGTACAGGCCGTGAGCAGCGCAAGCGCGGTGGCGGCGAACACAAAACGTCGATCGATCATCGCGCCAGTTTACGGCGCGGCAATGACTTCGCGAAGTCAGCGCACCTTGGTTGCAGAGAGTTCGGCGAACAGATCGTCGGCAGGTGCGCGCTGGCGCGGCGACCACCCTTCCAGTTGCAACAACGCCTGCTTGGTCGGCAGGCCGCCGCCGAAGCCGGTCAACGCACCGTTGGCGCCGATCACGCGATGGCAGGGCAGCACGATCGGCAGCGGATTGCGGCCATTGGCGGCACCGACTGCGCGGCTGGCGGCCGGCCGTCCCACTGCTTGTGCAAGTTGCGCATAGCTCCAGGTCTGCCCGAACGGAATCTGCGCCAGCGTGTGCCAGACCTGCAGTTGAAATGGTGTGCCGGCTGGTGCCAATGGCAGATCGAAACTGCGCCGCCCGCCGTACAGATAGTCGAGCAATTGCTCGCGTGCCTCGCGCACCAATGGTGCATCGGGATCGTGCAACCAACGCGCGCGGCCGAGTGCGTCGTAGCGATTCTGCGCGAACAGGATGTGGTGCACGCCGGCGTGATCGGCGGCCACGCTGAGTGCGCCGATCGGCGAGGGGAAGGTGTCGTAATACAACGTGCTCATGAACGGGTGTCCTTGCGATCGACAGCGAGATGCCACAGGTGCAATACGGCGTAGGCGCGCCACGGCCGCCACGCCTGCGAGCGCGCTTCGGTGGCACGCTCGCTCAGGCGCTCGGGCGTGCCGAGCACTTGTTGCAGGATCAGGTCGCCGGCCGGAAACGCATCCGGATGCGATAGCGCGCGCATGGCGACGTACTGCGCGGTCCACGGCCCGATGCCGGGCAACGCAGTGCAGGCGGCGACGAACTCGGGCAGGCGCTGGCCGGCGCCAAAATGCAGCCGGCCTTGTGCGCATGCCGATGCCAATGCACGCAGCGTGGCGGCACGTGCACGCGGCAGGCCGAGTTGCTCCAGCGGCGCCTCGGCCAGCTGTTCCGGCGTGGGAAAGATGCGATCCAGGCCCGGCGGCATGTCGACATGATGGCCGCCATGGCGCTCGACCAGCCGCGCCGCCAGCGTCGCCGCACCGGCCACGCTGATCTGCTGGCCCAGTACCGCGCGCACCGCCACTTCAAAGCCGTCCCAGCCGCCCGGCACGCGCAGGCCGGGGCGGCGCGCGATCGCCTCGGCCAGCAACGGCTCGGACGCCAGCGTGGCGTGCACCGCCTGCAGATCCGCATCCAGATCGAACAACCGGCGCACCCGGCGCACGATCTGCGGAATCTGACGCGGGTCGGTCGCACCAATGCGCAGCAACAATTCCGTACGCTGCGGCGCCGCGCTGACGTCGATCAGCGTCGCGTTGCCCGGCGTGCCGATCACGCGTCGGTAGCCGCTGGCGTCGACCTGCTCGATGCCGGGAATCGCACGCCGCTGCAAAAACGCCAGCATCGCCGGCAGATCCAGCGGTGGCCGATAGCCGAGTCGCAAGGTCAGCTCGCCACCCGGCACCTCGGCACGCTGCTTGCGCAACGCCGATGGCGGCATGCCGCAGCCATCCAGAAACGCCGCGTTGAAGCGCCGCAGGCTGTTGAAGCCGGCTGCCAGTGCGACCTCGGTGACCGGCAATGCGGTTTCGGTCAGCAGTTGCTTGGCCAGCAGCAGCCGGCGCGTGCCATGCACCTGGATCGGCGTGGCGCCGAGCTGCTGCACGAACTGCCGCTGCAACTGGCGCGCACTCAAGCCCACCGCATCGGCCAACGTCTGCACCGGCTGCTCCTGCAGGGCGCCTTCGACAATCATTGCCAGCGCGCGCTGCACGCTTTCTTCTCCCAGATGCTGCTGCGCTTGCGGCGACAGTTCCGGCCGGCAGCGCAGGCATGGCCGGTAGCCGGCCGCACTGGCCGCTGCCGCAGTTGCGTAGTAACTGATATTGCCCGGCTTGGGCGGCGGCGCCGGACATACTGGCCGGCAGTAGATACCGGTGCTGCGCACGGCGGTGAAGAACAACCCGTCGAAGCGTGCATCGCGCGCCAAGCGGGCGCGGTCGCATTGAATTCGGTCGGGCGTGGCGGTCTGCATGGCGCCAGTCTATGCGCTCGGCTGGACCCCGGCTGGCCGTTTTCGGACAGCACTGCGCAGGGCATGCGTGTTCATGGCAGGGTCAAACGGTTGGCCCATTCAGCCATAGACTGAGGGTGATCTCCGTCGCGGTCTGTGTCCTACCTCATGCTGAAACTGCTCTGCCTTTCTCTTTGCTGCGTGCTGGCGCTGTCTGGTTGCGATCGCACCGGCACGTCGGCCGATGCTGCGGGTGCGCAGCAGAACGGCGCGGGGCAGGCCGGCGACGGCGACCATATGGTCTCGGTGGATACGCCCGAGCCGGTGGCGCCGCCGCCGCGCCCGCGCGCGCAAACTGGCGAAGCGGGGTGGCCGCAGGCGGAACTGGAAGCCGGCAAGGCCTGGATCAGCTGCGCCACCGATTACAGCAGCGCCGCCGGCGACGGCACGCTGCTGCCGGCGCTGGATCGGGTCAGTGTGGAAGCGGCGCTGGCGCCGTGTCGCGACACCGGGCTGCTGCGGGTGCGTTACGCCGGCAAGATCAACGCCGGTTTCGCTGCGCTGATGTGGCGGTTGGCGGCAGTGGCCGAGCAACTGCAGCTACCGCATCGCATCCTGGATCTGGATTCCAGCGGCGGGCAGGTGGAAGCGGCGATCCGCGCCGGCGATACGATCGGCGAATCCAACTGGACCATCTGGGTGCGCGAAGGCTCGATCTGCCACAGCGCCTGCGTGTTCGTGCTGGCTGCCGGCGACAACCGGTTGGTGGCCGGCAAGATCGGCATCCATCGCATGATGCGGATCAGTTCCAAGGCCACCTCGCGCGCGGAACTCAATCGCGAATTGCGCGAGGTCTACGGCAACGTCAAGGATTATCTGGAGCGCAACGGCGTGGCGGTGGCAGTGGCCGATCTGATGATGACCGTGCCCAACCGCAGCCTGCGGCTGCTCACGATGGACGAGCTGCGCGAGTACGGGCTGGATGGCACCAACGCGGTGCAGGACGATCTGGAGCGCATCCGCCAGATACGCAAGTGCGGCGATGCCTTCGTGCGCCGCAAGGATGCGTTTCTGGTCGCCTTCGATCAGAAGTGCAAGAGCGAGGGCGCCGATCTGGAGGCGGTCAACGCCTGCGGCCTGGCCTTGAAGCAGCGCTTCGGCTTCCCGGATGCGGCCTGCCCGGAAGAAAGCCCGCTGGCCGAAACCGATGCTGCCGCCTTGCCTGCAACTTCCGATCCAGCGGAGGCGGCGGACGCGGCTGCGGGCGACACCCAGCTCGCCACGCCGGCACCGGCACCGGCCGCTGCCGAATCGGTCTCCGAGCCGGCGCCGGCCCCTGTTCATAGCGAAGGCTGAGCTTCACGCGCACCGCACCGTCCGCTGCCTATCGTCGCAGCAGACAACGGCGCCGGGGGGCAACATGATCGGGAAAACGAAAGGGGTGATGCTGGCGTACCTGCCATCGGCCCTGCTGGTGCTGGGCGGGTTCGGGATTGCCGAGCTCCTGCAGATGATCGCCGCAGCCAAACAAGTGCAATGGCCGGCCACGCTGGCGGTCTGGCTGAGTCTGGTCGCGTTGATTGCAGCCACGGCGCGCGCGCTGTGGATCAGCTGGCGGCTATGGCGGCCGCGCAGCGTTGCGACGGTCCCGCCGAGCGGAGACGCCTGACGCTGCCGGTCATGCAGTGAAACTTGTTGCCGGCACGCCTGATGTCGATGCGCCATGGCGCTGCTCGCTCAACGTCATAGATGCCACACGCACTAGACTGCCGTTCCGGGCGCACCCAGCGTGCGACGGTTCTCTTTCCATCGATACGCACAAAGGTCATCTACTCAATGTTCCGTCCCCGTTTGCTTGCCGTGCTGGTGTTGGCTCCGTCGCTTGCCTTCGCACAACAACCTCAGACCGGCGCGCGCCCGGCCGCCGCACCGGTTGCCGGCGGAACAACCGCCGCCGGAACAACCGCAGGCACGCCTGCCGCCACTACCGCGCAGCAAGCGCAGCTGGTCAAGCAGAACACCGAGATGACCCAGGCCGCATTGCGTGTGGCGCAGATGGTCGATACCAACCAGGTCGCACCGCTATGGGATGGCGCCTCCACGGTGGCCAAGACGGCGGTCAAGCGCGATGTGTTCGTCAGCCAGATCGGTGCCGAGCGCGCGCGCCTGGGCGCAGTGGTCGGCCGCGGGCAGGGCTCGGTGACACGGGTCAAGTACGGTCCCGGCGCGCAGGTGCCGGAAGGCTTGTACATCAATGTCAGCTTCCCGACCCGGTTTGCCAAGGCGCAGCAGCCGGTGCGCGAGCTGGTGTCGTTCCGGCTGGACGAGGACAAGACCTGGCGGCTTGCCGGCTACAGCCTGCGCGCGTCGATCAAGTGATGCCGCGGCCAACTGGAGACTCTGAGTGGAACTGACGATCGAACTAAAGATGCTGGGCTGGGCGATGGTGCTCGGCCTGGTGCAATTGCTGGCCGCCTCGGCCAGCATGACCGCCCAGCGCGGCACCAAGTGGAACGCCAGCGCGCGCGATGGCGAGACCAAGCCGTTGACCGGTGTTGCGGCGCGGCTGGACCGCGCGTTCCGCAACTATCAGGAAACCTTTCCGATCTTCGCTGCTGCGGTGCTGGCGGTGAGTGTTGCCGGACGCACCAACGCTGAGACCGCGCTCGCTGTGCAGCTGTATTTATGGGCGCGCGTGGCCTATGTGCCGGTGTATGCAGCAGGCATCCCTTATCTGCGTAGTGCGATCTGGGTGGTGTCGTTCTGGGGCATCGTCAAGCTGGTGCGGGCGCTGTTGGGCTGGTGATGTGCTTGGTCTAGGTTCGCGCAGACAGTTGACGAGTGGCCGATAAAACGTAGCTAGCAATCGCTTGATTGCTACGGCGGCTTTTGGTTTGTTCCCGTTGCTGCTTGATCCTGATCAAGGCCCATCGCATCACTATCGCTAAACTAAGCGTCTCTGTAGTTGCGGAGCGCAACATGCAATCGGTAGATATCGCGGTCATTGGCGCGGGGCCGGTGGGCCTGAGTTTTGCGCGGTCGTTGGCCGGCAGTGGCCTGTCGGTAGTGTTGATCGACCAGCAACCGCGCGCGCAGCTCGCCGATCCTGCATTCGACGGGCGCGAGATCGCGTTGACGCACGCCTCGCGTGCGCTGCTGGAACAACTGGGGATCTGGCAGCAGTTTCCCGGCGACGCGATTTCGCCGCTGCGCGATGCACGCGTCATGGATGGGCATTCGCAGTTCGCATTGACCTTTGCGGCCTCCGCACGCAGCGCTGGCGATCTGGGTTGGCTGGTGCCGAATGATCTGATCCGTCGCGCCGCCTGGCAGGCCGTGCAGGCACAACCTGCGCTGCAGATCCGTTGCGATTGCACGCTGCAGGCCGTGCAGCAGTGTGGCGACCGCGTGGTGCTGCAGTTATCCGATGGGGACACGCTGTCGGCGCGCCTGTTGGTGGCAGCCGACAGTCGATTTTCCAGCACCCGGCGCCTGCTTGGTATCGGCGCGCAGCTGCGCGATTTCGGCAAGAGCATGCTGGTGTGCCGCATGCGGCATGCGCTGCCGCATGGGCAGGCAGCATGGGAGTGGTTCGGCTATGGCAAGACGCTTGCGCTGTTGCCGCTGCAGGGCAATCGCGCCGGCGCAGTGCTGACGCTGCCGCCGCGCCAGATAGAAGCCTTGCTGGCGATGAACGCGGCGGACTTCAGCGCGGCGGTGACCGAGGCATTCGAACATCGGCTTGGCCCGATGCAGCAGGACGGCAGCCGGCATGCGTATCCGTTGGTGGCGGCGTACGCGCAGCGTTTTGTGGCTGAGCGTGCCGCACTGATCGGCGATGCGGCAGTGGGCATGCACCCGGTCACTGCGCATGGGTTCAACTTCGGCTTGCATAGCCAGGCACGCCTGGCCGAGCGCGTGCGTGCCGCCGCAGGTGCCGGGCGCGATATCGGCGCTGCGTCGCTGTTGCACGGCTACGAACGTGCGCATCGGCTGGCAACGCGACCGCTGTACGAAGCGACCAATGTGCTGGCCGCGCTCTACACCGACGATCGCGCGCCGGCACGCTTGTTGCGACACGGCGCACTGCGTGCGGCGCATGCGGTGGCTCCGTTCAAACAGGCGATTGCGGCGCATTTGACGCAGCGGAGCGTTTGATGCGTTGAAGTGATCGCGGTGGAAGCAGAACCTGCCGCGCCACGTTGGTGCATCGCTGGGCGAGGTTGTTTTGCGATGCCTCTCAATGCGTGATCGGACAGTGGTGTCAGGCGATCATCAGGCTGTCGCTATGTAGGCGTCACGCATTACGCAAGGGGGGCACCGCGCTGCGAGATTGCGTTGCAAGGGTTCGCAATTCGTGAGCGGACACCATGATCGGCCGATCATTCGGGGTTGCCCGTGATGCACTCATGCTCACTGCCGCCAAACAGACTGCAATCAGGCAGCTGCGCCCACCCGCGCAAGAATCGCATCGATCGCCGTCCGCGCATCGCCACTGCGCAAGGCTTCTTCCAGCAGGGGAATCACCCAGGCGCAGCCGGCTTTGGTCACATCTGCGCGCCAGCCGCCAGGCCAGCCTTCCAGCTCGTGCAAGGCCAGCATGCTGCAACCGCCACGCTCGGCGTGGCCACCACGAATCGACTGCTCGAACCAGAACGGCGTCGCCGAATCGGCATCGATCGAAAAAATATAGACATCGTGGTCCGGATCTTCTGCCGAGGGCGCGATATTGCGCCAGCTGACCTGCACCACCTTCATTCTGCCGGCTCCGCATCGGGGTCCAACGCCAGCACGCGGATTTCCACATCGTCCAATTGCACCAGCTGGCCGGGGCGGATCTTGGCGGTCTTGCGCAGTTCCTGCACGCCATCCACGCTGACCGCACCACTGGCAACGATCGCCTTGCCCTGGCCACCGCTGTCGGCAATGCCGGCCAGCTTGAGTAGCTGGTTGAGTTCGATGTACTCGCCGTCCAGGTCGAATTCCAGGAATTGCATGGTGCGCTCGCTAACAGGAAGACGGCGATTATCCGCCTGTCGCAGGCGACAACACCACTGCGCCAAGGTGAAGGGCGGCAGCTGGATCGAGACGTCACCATGCAAGCGCTTTGGCAGCATCCAATGCGCTGCGATTCGCGTGTGGCGCCGGTGGGTTATTCGCGTCGAAAGCGCGCAATTTCGTCCAGCATGCTTTGGGCGCGGATGACGCCAGGCCCGGCATGCGCGTTGTCGATGCGCTCCAGCCAGGGATGTCGGGAACGTTGCAGTCGCCGGTAGCCGAGCCAGGTGCCGATGGCGCCGAGCACGCCCACCAGCGCATTGATCAGCAGCCAGCTGTGCGGCAGCGTCATGCCGGTGAGCGTGCGCCAGAGGCCATCGGCCACTGCGACCCAGAGTACCCAGAACACAACGCCCAGCCACGGCGCCACCCGCGTTCGCCAGCGCCGCAGTTGCGCGAGCGCCTGCTGTGTCTGCAGCAGCGGTCCGGCGAAATCCAGCTGCGACACCAATTGCAGTTGGCGTAGTGCGGAGATTGCCAGCGCCACACTCCACGCCTGCAGCAGCACGCCGCCGATGATCGCTGCAGCCTGGTCCGCGTGGGCAAGCCAACTGCGTGCGATCACGATGTTCAGCGCGGCGGCGCACAGCAACTGCGCGATCTGGCTCGCCCATAGCGGGCGCAGACTGGCGCGCGCTGCGTGGCCGCGCACCTCGCCGATCAGTTGGCCGGTAAGTGCGGTTTGCTGATCCAGGCGTTGGTGCACTGCGTGCCAGGCGCGTTGCATGTCGTCGAGTTCCATGTGCTGCTCCTCTTGCGGGTCGTGTGAGTCAGAGTTCGGCGCGGATGCGCGCTTTCAGACGGCTGAGTTTCGTGGCGACGTTGGTCTCGCTGATGCCGAGCACCTCGCCGATCTCGCGGTAGCTGTGGTCGTCCAGGTACAGCAGCATCAGTGCGCGCTCCAGCCGCGGCAGTTGCGCGATGAAGCGGTAGAGCGCGGCGATCTGCTGCTCGTGCGCCGGGTCGCGCGCCAGTGGATCGGCGATGCTGTCGGCTACTGCCTCCAGCGGCACCGGATCGTGCGCAGCCCGGCTGCGGCCGCGCAGATCGCTGATCGCCACGTTCAATGCGATGCGATACATCCAGGTGGAAAAACGCCGGTTTGGGTCATAGCCAGGAAACGCGCGCCATAACTGCACGGTGATGTCTTGCGCCAGCTCGGCGCGGTCGTCCGGGTTCCAGCAATAGCTGGCCGCGACCTTCACGACGATGCCGCGGTGATGCTGCAGCAAGGCGTTGAAGCGGGTGTGCAGGTCTGTTTCCAGGGACATGGCTCCGGCCGCGCAAGTGGATAAGAAGGTTCGAAGAGATGATTCGCCAGACAGGGCAAATCCTCACAACCTGAACGGACTGTTATGAAAATTTCGACAGCAGGGGGCCTGAAGGCGCACACTATGCTGCTTTGCGCTTGCCGGATCCGTGCGGCGCCTCCGGAGTTACCAATGACCCAAGAATCTTCCGCGCCGCTGCTGTTTGCAGACCTCGGCCTCTCGGACGCTGTGATGAAAGCCGTTGCCAACGTTGGCTACGAGTCGCCGTCGCCGATCCAGGCTGCCACCATTCCCGCGCTGCTTGCCGGCCGCGACGTCCTCGGCCAGGCGCAGACCGGTACCGGCAAGACCGCCGCGTTCGCGCTGCCGGTGCTGTCCAACGCCGATCTGAACCAGCTCAAGCCGCAGGCGCTGGTGCTGGCCCCGACCCGCGAGCTGGCCATCCAGGTCGCCGAGGCCTTCCAGAAATATGCAGAAGCCATTCCCGGCTTCCGCGTGCTGCCCGTGTACGGCGGCCAGCCCTACGCCCAGCAGCTGAGCGCGCTCAAGCGCGGCGTGCATGTGGTGGTGGGCACTCCCGGCCGCGTGATCGATCACCTGGATCGCGGCACCCTGGATCTGTCCCAGCTCAAGACGCTGGTGCTGGACGAAGCCGACGAAATGCTGCGCATGGGCTTCATCGACGACGTCGAAGCGGTGCTGAAGAAGTTGCCGGAAAAGCGCCAGGTGGCGCTGTTCTCTGCGACCATGCCGCCGGCGATCCGCCGGATCGCGCAGACCTATCTGAAGGACCCGGCCGAAGTCACCATCGCGGCCAAGACCACCACCTCGGCCAACATCCGCCAGCGCTATTGGTGGGTGAGCGGCCTGCACAAGCTGGATGCACTGACCCGCATTCTCGAGGTCGAGCCGTTCGACGGCATGATCATCTTCGCGCGCACCAAGGCCGGTACCGAAGAGCTGGCGCAGAAGCTGCAGGCACGCGGTCTGGCCGCTGCCGCCATCAACGGCGACATGCAGCAGGCGGCGCGTGAGAAGACCATTGCCCAGCTCAAGGACGGCAAGCTGGACATCCTGGTCGCCACCGACGTGGCCGCACGCGGCCTGGACGTGGAGCGCGTCAGCCACGTGCTGAACTACGACATCCCGTACGACACCGAAAGCTATGTGCACCGCATCGGCCGTACCGGCCGTGCCGGCCGCACCGGCGATGCGATCCTGTTCGTCACCCCGCGCGAGAAGGGCATGCTGCGTTCGATCGAGCGCGCGACCCGCCAGCCGATCGAAGAAATGCAGCTGCCCAGCGTGGATGCGGTCAACGATACCCGCGTGGCGCGTTTCATGACCCGCATCACCGAGACCTTGGCTGGCGGGCAGATCGAGATGTATCGCGATCTGCTGCAGCGCTACGAGAGCGAGAACAACGTGCCGGCGATCGATATCGCCGCGGCGATGGCCAAGTTGCTGCAAGGCGATTCGCCGTTCCTGCTGACCCCGCCGGTGCGTGGCGCACGCGAGGAATTCGCACCGCAGCGCAACGAGCGTGCCGATCGCGGTGATCGCGGTGATCGTGGCGAGCGTCCACGCTTCGAGCCGAAGTTCGAACGTGGCCCGCGTGCCGATGGCGAGCGCGCTGCGCGTCCGCCGCGTGCCGAGCGCCCTGCGTTTGCCGGTGACGGCGCCGGCGCCGAGCGTCCGCGTCGCGACCCGGTCGCACCGCGTGGCGAGCCGGAGGTCGGCATGGAGAGCTACCGCATCGAAGTGGGCCACACCCACGGCGTGAAGCCGGCCAACATCGTCGGCGCGATCGCCAACGAAGCGGGTCTGGAAAGCCGCTACATCGGCCGTATCGACATCCAGGATGATTATTCGATTCTGGATCTGCCGGCCGACATGCCGCGCGAATTGCTGACGCACCTGAAGAAGGTCTGGGTGTCCGGCCAGCAGCTCAACATGCGCAAGCTGGAAGAGGGCGAGGCTGCGGCGTCGCCATCCAAGCCGCGCTTCCCGCGTAGTGGCAAGCCGGCCGGTCGCCCGAATGGGCCGAACCGTCCGATGGACCGTGCTGGTGCGCCGCATCGCAAGGGTCCGCCCAAGCCGCGCGGCGAGTAAGCGCAGCTGACAAACCGGCTGCGTGTGGCCATTTGGCCCGCGCAGTCGGTGTCTGGAGTCGATATGTTTATTGACGCATACCGATTCCCGCGTCTTGTTCTTCAATAAGCGTCCATCGCCAACCATGCTTTGTTAGTCATGCTAAGTCCGTGAGGCAGTTGTGCTCGCCGGGTGCGCATTGCCATACAGACTCGGTCGTTGCGGCCGCTACTGCCTTCAGGCGCCCACTGGGCGCCTGAATCGCATTGGGCAGCGGCGGGGGACGAGGATGGCGATGGCGCAGGCGGCACGCGGCAAAAGCGGTGGTCGGACCATGCACGTGATGCGCGGCTGGCTGACACTTCCCTTGGCATTGCTGATCGGTGTGGCTGTCGGCATGGCAATGCTCTCGGCGCTGATGATCGAGGTCCAGTCCGGCGCCACCGCCTGGATCGTCGGCCAAAGCCATTGGTCCAACGCCCAGCAGGAGTCGGTGTACTGGTTGGAGCGCTATCTGGTGAGCGGTGATCCGGCCGACCTGCAGGCCGCCTGTCGCGCACTGGAGGTACCGCTGGGCGATCGTGCGGCGCGTCAGGCGGTCGAACAGCCGGTGATCGACTGGGACGCGGTGTACGCCGGTCTCGCCGCAGGGCGTAATGCCCGCCAGGACATGCCGCAAATGGTACGGCTGTACCGCTACGGCCAGGTGTTTCCGTATCTGAGCGAGGCGATCGCGCTGTGGAAACACACCGACGCCGACATCCTGCAGCTGAGCGTACTGGCCGACAGGGCGGCATCGGCGCAAGCCACCAGCCGGCCCGATCCGCGCGCGCTGCAGAACCTGCGCGAGGACCTGCATCTGCTGGATGCGCGCATGCGCGGCGATGCCGAAAAATTTCAGGCCTTGCTGATCCGCTGCGCGCGACTGCTGCACGATGTGATGGTGTTCTGCAGCGTAGCCACCTTGCTGCTGGTGCTGACCACCTGCGTGCTGGCGATGCGCCGCATCCGCGATTATCTGCTTTCGCATGAGGGCCGCTTCCGCACTGCGTTTCAGCAGGCGGCGCTGGGCATGGTCAAGTTCGACCTGCGCGGTCGCGTGCTCGATGCAAACACCTCGATGGCCAATATCCTGCGCTACCGGCCCGAAGAACTGCAGGCCTGCACGCTGGCCGAGGTGATGCATCCGGACGATATCGCGCTGGACAGCCGCGGCATGATCGATTGGCCCAGATTGATGCAGTCCGGCGAACTGCGCTTTCTGCGCGCCGACGGCGGGGTGATGTGGGGGCGCTGGAGCGCCTCGCTGGTGGAGCCGGGCCCGGAAGAACCGACGCTGGTGCTGGCGGTGATCGAAGATGTCTCGCATGCGCACGAGCTGGCCGACGAAGTGTCTTTCCACGCGCGCCACGATGCCTTGACCGGCTTGATCAATCGCCATGAGATCGAACGCCGGCTGCTGCGCCTGATCGAACCACCGCAATCGCCGCAGCTATGCCACGCGCTGTGCTTTGTCGACCTGGATCATTTCAAACTGGTCAACGACACCTTCGGGCATGCGGTCGGCGACAAATTCCTGTGCCACTTCGCCGACGTGATCACCATGCAGCTGCGGCCCGGCGATTGGCTGGGGCGGCTGGGCGGCGACGAGTTCGCTATCCTGCTGGCCAATACCGATCTGCTGCAGGCGCAGGCCTTGCTTACCCATATGCACGGTGTGCTCGGGCAGCCGTGGAGCCATCAGGGCGGCAAGCCGTTGACGCCCAGTTGCAGCTTTGGCGTGGTGGAAATCCGCCAGGGCGCCAGTGATCTCAACGCCTTGATGACCGCCGCCGATCTGGCCTGTTATGCGGCCAAGGAAGAAGGGCGCAACCGCATTCGCTGTTTCGACGAAAACGATCTGGCGCTGGCGCGGCGCCGCCACGACGGTGGCTGGATCAGCGCGGTGCAGCAGTCCATCGCCGAACAGCGTTTGCTGCTGTATGCGCAGAAAATCCAGGTGCTGAGCGACCCGGGACGCCTGCAGTACGAAGTGCTGGTACGCATGCGCGCGCGCGACGGCCGCGTGCTGAGCCCAGGCGAATTTCTGCCTGCGGTGGAGCGCTATGGCCTGGGTCGCATGGTCGATGTGCATGTGCTGGAAACCTTGTGCGCACAATTGGCGGCCAACCCGCTGCATGTGGCGAGACTGGATCTGTGCCATGTGAATCTGTCGGCGCAATCGATCGCGCAGCCGGATTTTCTCGACTTCGTGTGCGCGCTGTTCGAGCGCTACCCCACGCTGGTGCCCAAGCTGTGCATGGAGATCACCGAGACCGCAGTCATCGGCAATCTGGAACAGGCGCAGCGCTTCGTGCAGAGCGTGCGGGCGCATGGGTGCCATGTGGCGCTGGACGATTTCGGCAGCGGTCTGGCCTCGTTCGGCTATCTCAAACAGTTCACCGTGGACGTGCTCAAGATCGATTGCGGCTTCGTGCGCAATTACGCGCACGACGCGGTGGATCGCGCCGCAGTGCATTCGATCGCGCAGGTCGGCCTGGCGCTGGGGATCGAAGTGGTGGCCGAAGGGGTGGAGTCGGAAGCCGATATCGCCGGCCTGCGCGAGGCCGGCGTGGGCCAGGTGCAGGGTTTCAGCCTGCATCGCCCATGCCCGCTGGACGAACTGGTGCAGGCCTCCATGCCGTTGATGGCGGTGCCCGGATAGCGGCAACGGCTCACGATTGCCGATAAATCGCCGATAATCGGCAGATGACAACTCGACTCAACAAATACATCGCCGAAACCGGCTTCTGCTCCCGCCGTGAGGCCGATCGGCTGATCGGCGAACGCCGCGTCACCGTCAACGGCGTGCCTGCCGGCACCGGTGCGGTGGTGGGTGAGGAAGACAGCGTGCTGGTGGACGGCCAGCCGCTGCGCACCCGCGCTGCCAGCAAGCCCGGTGGCCGCAAGCATGTCTATATCGCGCTCAACAAGCCGGTCGGCATCACCTGCACCACCGAGAGCTCGGTCAAGGGCAATATCGTCGAATTCGTCGGCCACGAGCAGCGCATCTTCCCGGTCGGCCGGCTCGACAAGGAGTCCGAGGGGCTGATCCTGATGACCAGTAACGGCAACATCGTCAACGAGATCCTGCGTGCGGAAAATCGTCACCAGAAGGAATATCTGGTGGCGGTCAACAAGCCGGTCACCGACGAATTCCTGCGTGGCATGGCACGCGGCGTGCGCATCCACAACGAGACCACGTTGCCGTGCCGCACCGCGCGCATCGCCAAGTTCGGCTTCCGCATCGTGCTGGAGCAGGGCTTGAATCGGCAGATCCGCCTGATGGCCTCCGAATTCGGCTACCGCGTCACCCAGCTGCGTCGGGTGCGCATCGACAACATCAAGCTGGCTGCGCTCAAGCCGGGGCAGTGGCGCAACCTCAGCGATGCGGAACTGCGCGGCTTGCTGCCGCAGCGCACCGAGTGGTGACGCCGCAAGGCATGGGCTGAACGGAAGCGACACGGTGTCTCGGGTAGTCCGGCGCACCCCGATAGTCGAGCTTGACGCGCTCGGTCATACTTTCGCCGCAAATAGCCAGCTGGGGAGCGGGCAGGTGATCAAACCGGAATTGCCGGACAACGAGGCCGAGCGGCTCGCAGCGCTACGCCAGTACGAGGTGCTGGATTCGCCGCCTGAGCGCGCGTTCGACGATCTCACCATGATCGCGTCCACGCTGTGCGAGACGCAGATGGCGGCCGTGGTGTTGGTGGACGAAGACCGCCAGTGGTTCAAGTCTGCGCATGGCGCGCCACGCGGCGAAGCGCCGCGCGACATCTCGTTTTGTGCGCACGCGATCCTGCGCCCGGATGAAGTGTTGATGGTCGACGACACCTTGCTCGACCCACGCTTCCACGACAACCCGATGGTGACCGGCACTTCTGCGGTGCGCTTCTACGCCGGTGCACCGTTGGTGACCAGCGAAGGGATGGCGCTGGGCTCTCTGTGCGTCTTCGACCAGAGCCCGACGCATCTGCGCGATGAGCAGCGTAACGCCTTGCAGGCGTTATCGCGCCAGGCCTCGTATCTGCTGGAGTTGCGCCTGGCCGGCAAGCGCCTGCGTCAGCAGTTGCATGAGCGCGAATGGTACGAGCAGCAGATGGCCGGTTATTACGCGCAGATGGATGCGTTGAACGCGGACCTGGTCGAACAGACCCGTACCGATCCATTGACCGGCTTGCCCAACCGGCGTGCCTTTGCGGCTGCATTGGCGGCGGCGACCGAGCAGACGCGTGCGGCAGGCCAGCCGTTGTCGGTGGCGTTACTGGACGTGGACCACTTCAAGACCGTCAACGACGTGCATGGGCACGACCAGGGCGATGTGGTGCTGCGTGAGCTCTCGGCGTTGTTGCGCGCGCATGTCGCCGGTGCCGGCACCATCGCCCGTTACGGCGGCGAGGAATTCGTGTTGCTGCTACCCAATGTGGATCTGCTGCAGGCGCGCGTGCAATGCGAATATCTGCGCCAAAGCGTGGCGGTGATGACGATCGCGCTGCCGGTGACGGTAAGCATCGGCGTGGCAACGCTGCATCCGCAGGAAAACGTGGAAGCGGTGATCAAGCGCGCCGACCAGGCCTTGTATGCGGCCAAGCGCGGCGGGCGCGATCAGGTGGTGGCGTTGGGGTAGGGCGCTGCTGCTGCGCGCGCGCCGATGCTTCATCGATAATGCCTGTCGCGGCCTGGGCCGCTCCTACGATGGGGTTCGATGGGAGTTGTCGACGCTCGGATGCACTGCGCTGCGCAGTCACTCGACGATGTTCTTCGCTTCTGCGGTGCCGAGCAGTTCCGGGTGCACGATCTTGCGCCGGCGTTCCAGCATGGGATGCAGGAACACCGCGCCGAGAATGATGGCCACGCCCAGATAGAACTGCAGGGTCAGCTCGCGCTGTTCGCCCAGCAGCGCGATTGCCAGCACGATGGCGTAGACCGGTTCCAGGTTGGTCACCAGCTGCACCGAGTAGGCGCTGAGATGGCGCAAGGCCACCAGTGCCAGTGCAAACGGCAGCAAGGTGCAGGCCAGCGACAGCACGAGCAGCAGCACGCCATCGTGCAGGCTGGGAATAATCAGCAAATTGCCATGCAACGACGGCAACAGCAGCGGCATTGCCGGTGCCAGCAAGGTCAAGGTCAACGTGCCGGCGCCGAGTTCCAAGGCAGTGACGGTGAGCGGGTCGGCATGCGTCACCATGCGCTTGTTGAGCGAGCCGAATAACCCGACAAATACCGCCGAAATCGCGCCAACCACCACGCCGGCACGCATGCCATCCGGCACGCCGCCGACCACCAGCGCCACGCCCGGCAACACCGCCAGCCCGAACAGCAATTCGCGCGGGCGGAACGGCCGCTGCGTCACCCACGGCTCGATCACTGCGGTAAACACCGGCGCCAGCGCAATGCAGGTCGCTGCCACCGATGCATTGGCCAACTTGATCGCGCCGTAGAAGGTCAGCCAGTGCAAGGCCACCAGCGCGCCGATGCCGCAATAGCCCAGGATCACCCGCGCGGACAGGCCGCGCAGTCCGCGCCAGACGCGCGGCAACAGCGCCAGCGCCACCACCACGATCAACATCCGCCACCACACCAACGGCAACGCCGGCAGCGTGATCAGCTTGCCCAGGATCGCGGTGATGCCCCAGAGCAGGACGCAGAAATGGATTTGCAGTTGCGCCTTGCGCAGATCGGTCGTGGGCATGCGCCATTGTCGCCTAATTCGTCATGCCGCCAAACACGCGCCGCTTGCGCGCCAACCACGTCGAGCGGCCATGCACGCGGGTTGCTGACGGCGGCACGCGCTGGCGGGACTAGCGCGAACCCAGCGTCTGCAACAACGCCATTGCCGCAGCCGGATTGCGCTCCTTCGCAGCACTGATGAAAAACACGAACACCTCGCGCGGTGTGGCTTTGGCTTGAGACTCGGCATCAATGTGCGGTAGATCCGCCGGATCCTCGCCACGCCGCCAGGCCTGGATGCGCTCGGCCCAGCGCGCCAACGCCGGCGCCGGATAACCTGTGGTGAGACGCGCCTGGCTGCGCATCAAGCGCGCATAGACAAAATCGGTGGACAGGTCGGCAAAGGACGGATGCTCCTCCGAATCGGTGAACACCGTGGCCACGCCGTGCCGGCGCACCAATGCCAGTAGCGAGGCGTCCACCGCGTCGTGATCGCGGATTTCCAGCACATGCCGCAGCACGCGCTTGCCGGCGCGTTTGGGCAGCAGCGACAGAAAACCATCCAGATCCTCGGCCTGCAGGCGATGCCCCTGCTCGAACTGCCACACCAACGGGCCGAGCGTGGCGCCAAGCTCGGCAATGCCACCGATGAAGTCTTCCACCTGCGCCTTGGTGCCCGCCAGCTTGCGCGATTGGGTGATACGGCGCGGGGCCTTTGCGGAGAACACGAATCCCGGCGGCACCTCATCGCGCCACTTCGCGTACGTCGCCGGCTTTTGCGCGCCGTAGTAAGTGCCGTTGATTTCGATCGCAGTGACGTGGCGGCTTGCGTATTCCAGCTCGCGCCGTTGCACCAACCCTTGTGGATAGAACATGCCGGCACGCCACGGCGCATACACCCAACCGCCAATGCCGACATGGATGCCATCGAGCGCGGGCGGGGGTGCGTCAAATAGGTCGGTCATGGCGGGCTCCACAGTGGCGTAATGACAGCCACGTGTGCCCAGCTGCGGGCAGATCGAGGCATGCCTGGCTGGATGATAGCGTCGCTGGGCTTGCAGGGATGAAGGCCGCTGCGGCCAGGGACTGTTGGGCGCGCATGTGGCATGCACGGGTGATCAAGTTGGTCGGGTGACGTCATGCATCGTTGTGGCCATTCAAAAAAACGGCGCCGCGCACTTGCAAGGCGTAAGCGCCGCAGACACACCCTTCTGCCTTCCAGCCGACCATCGGCTTACACGGACGCTGCCATGCCGCTACCATCGGATATCGCCGCTTGAGATCGCACCGATGACCTGGACCACGCCCGATCTGTGTGACCGCTTCCCCGAGGTGCATGTCGCCGAGCCGCTGTTCCGCCACTTCGGTGGGCGTGCGGCGTTTTCCGGGCCAATTGCGACGGTGCGCTGTTTCGAGGACAACTCGCGCGTGCGCGAATTTGCCGCCACGCCTGGCGATGGGCGGGTGCTGGTGGTGGATGGGCAGGGCTCGTTGAAGCACGCGTTGCTGGGCGACCAGATCGCCGCGCAGGCGGTGGCCAATGGCTGGGCCGGCGTGTTGATCCATGGCTGCGTGCGCGATGTGGAGATTCTCGCCACGCTGCCGCTGGGCGTGCTGGCGTTGGGCGCCTGCCCACGCCGCACCGAGCGACGCGATCTGGGCGATGTGGAGGTGCCGGTGAATTTCGCCGGGGTGGCATTCGTGCCGGGGCATTGGCTGTACGCCGATGCCAACGGCGTGTTGGTGGCACCGCTGCCGCTGTCGCTGGACAGTGCAAGCGGATCGATCTGAATCAGAACAATGGGAACGTAGCAGTGACCTTGAACCGATGGCTGAGTGGAGGCGTGCTGATGCTGGCAGGCGTGATGACGACAACGCAGGCAGCCGAGCTTCCGGCCGGCATGCAACAGTTCGATGCGCAGATGGAGCGCGTGCGCAAACAGTTCGATGTGCCCGGGATTGCGGTGGCCATCGTCAAGGATGGACAGGTGGTACTGGAGCGCGGCTACGGCGTGCGCGAGATCGGCAAGCCCGCGCCGGTGCAGGCCGATACCTTGTTCGCCATCGCATCCAACACCAAGGCGTTCACTGCGGCCTCGTTGTCGATGCTGGCCGACGAGGGCAAGCTGTCGCTCGACGACAAGGTCATCGAGCATTTGCCGTGGTTTCGCATGTCCGACCCGTATGTCAGCGGCGAGATGCGCGTGCGCGATCTGCTTGCGCACCGCAGTGGGTTGAGCCTGGGCGCGGGCGATTTGTTGTTCTGGCCAACCACCAGCTACAGCACCGAAGAAGTCGTGCAGCGCCTGGCCAAGGTGCCGTTGAAAGGCGGTTTTCGCGACCGCTACGCCTACGACAACATTCTTTACGCAGTCGCGCAAAAGGTGATCGAGCAAGTTTCCGGGCAGAGCTATGCGGCGTTTCTGCAGCAACGCATCTTCGCGCCGGTCGGCATGCGTGGTACGCGCTTCAATGCCGACCATCTGCAGCCCGGCGACAACGCGGCGGTGGGTCATGCCAAATACGACTTCACCGAGCTGCGCACGGTCGCGCCGTTGACCTGGTCCAATAACTCCGGTGCCGGCGGCGTCTATTCCAGCGCGCACGACATGGCGCTGTGGATGAAGCTGCAACTGGCCGGGGGCGCGTTGCCCGATGGCACCGCGTTGTTCAGTGCCAAGCGGCAGCAGGACATGTGGTCGATGATCACGCCGATTGCGATCGCCGAGCCGGCGGTACCGGAGCTGGCCGCGGTGCGCCCCAATTTTGCCGGCTACGGTGAAGGCTGGAGCCTGAGCGATTATCGCGGGCATCGGCTGGTGTGGCACACCGGTGGCTGGCCGGGCATGGTGTCGCGGCTGACCCTGGTGCCCGATCAACACCTGGGCGTGGTGGTGCTGACCAATCAGGAAGTCGGTGCCGCGTTCAATGCGGTGACCTTGCAGGTGCTGGATGCGTTCTTGCAGGTGCCGGCCACCGACTGGACGGCTGCCTATGCCAAGGCGGTGGACAAGGCCGACAGCGATGCCGACACCAGCTGGAAGAAGCATCTGGACGCACGCGCGGCGCGCTCCACGCCGTCGTTGCCGTTGCGCAGTTACGCAGCGACCTATCGCGACCCGTGGTACGGCGATGTGGTGATTCGCCAGGACGGCAAGCGCTTGCGTCTGCAGTTTTCCAAGACCGCGCAGCTGATCGGCACGCTGGAGCACTGGCAGCACGATAGCTTCATCGTGCGCTGGGACGACCGCAGCTTGAATGCCGATGCCTTCGTCAATTTCGCATTGAGTCCGGATGGCGCGGTGCGCGAAATGCGCATGGAGGCGATCTCGCCGTTGACCGATTTCAGCTTCGATTTCCAGGACCTGGTGTTGACGCCGGTTGCAGAAGGGCAGCCGACGCAGAAGTAATGCGCCGTTGGTTGCGAAGGCGGGCACAGTCACTGCACGGAGCGTGTAGTGGCTGGCGGCCACGGCAGCCTGGGCGCATCGTCCAGTGCTCCCCCCCAAACGACTGCACCGCATCGGGATCACCATCTGCTCTGCAGCACGGGCGTCAGCAAGGCATTGATCACGGCGCGTGCGGGTAACCGGGCTCGGCGCGCCTGCACCACGTCGCTTGGCTTGCCGGTGCAGCACAGCCTTGCCGACCCTGGGCGATGCCTGCGTGCCAGCTGCACGATGGCTATCGCCCGCTGGCACGGCTCGATATGATCCGCGCACCCTCAACGATGTTGCCTTGCGCATGACCACTCCGCAGATGTCGGTGTATTTCTTCTTGCAGGCTGCAGTGATCTTGCTGATCTGCCGTCTGGTGGGTTTGTTGGCCAAGCGGGTGGGGCAGCCGCAAGTGGTGGGCGAGATGATTGCCGGCGTGGCGTTGGGCCCTTCGTTGTTCGGCATGTTGCTGCCGGATGTGCAGGCGGCGCTGTTTCCCAAGCAGACGCTGGACGTGCTCTACGTGCTGGCCCAGTTCGGCGTGGGGCTGTACATGTTCCTGGTCGGTACCGACTTCCGCAGCGATCATTTCCGCGCGCGCTATCGCAGCGCGATGAGCGTGTCGTTAGCCGGAATTGCGGTGCCGTTCGCGCTGGCCTTTGCTATGTGTCCGTGGCTGATCAACGTGGATGGCTTGTTTTCGGAAAAAGCCAAGTTGACGGAAGCTTCGCTGTTTTTGGGCGCGGCGATTGCCATTACCGCCTTCCCGATGCTGGCGCGCATCATCCACGAGCGCGGTCTGACCAATAGCCCGTTGGGCACGCTGGCGTTGACGGCCGGCGCGTTCGACGATGCGGCGGCGTGGTGCATTCTGGCGATCGTGTTGGCCAGTTTCGGCGGCAGTTGGGGGGGCGCGTATCTGGCCATCGGCGGTGGCGTGGCCTACGCGTTGTTCATGATTTTTGTCGGCCGCCATCTGCTGCGGCGGCTCGAGAATTACGTGGTGGCGGACCAGCCGCTGAGCAATGGCGTGTTGGCGGTGATCCTGATGCTGTTCTGCCTCAGCGCCTGGGCGATGGATGCGATCGGCATCCACGCAGTGTTCGGCGGCTTCCTGCTCGGCGTTTGCCTGCCCAGGGGCGCGTTGACCGAAAAGCTGCGCGAGATGATGCAGCCGTTCGTGGTGGTCTTTCTGCTGCCGATGTTCTTCACCTATTCCGGTCTCAAGACCCAGCTCAGCGTGCTGCTGCAGCCGCAGATCATGCTGGCCGGCGTGGCGATTCTGGCGGCATCGTTCATTGGCAAGGGATTGGCCTGCTGGGCCGCTGCGCGGATTACCGGCGAGAACAATCGCGATGCGATGGCGATCGGGTCGCTGATGAATGCACGCGGTTTGATGGAGCTGATCATCATCAATATCGGCTTGCAGGCCGGCGTGATCGAGCAAGGCCTGTTCTCGGTGCTGGTGCTGATGGCGATCCTGTCCACGCTGATGGCCACGCCGTTGTTCAACTGGATCATGCGCCGCCATGCGCACGTGACCGACGCGGTGCCGAGTCTGCAGCAGCGATGAGGTTTCTTCGCAGATTTTGTAGATGCAGGGACAAACTGGCGTTGCGCTGCGGTGGAATTACTTGATGCCGCCACTCCACGCTGCGAGGTACTGAAAGCGCGTCTGCCATCTGGGTGCGCTTGCTTGCGTCCTTGCATGCGTCATCGATATTGGCCGCCTGCAATTGGGCGGCTGCAAGTATGCAGCGATGCAGTCGGTGGCGCATCGCTGCATACTTGCACCGCAAACAGGTAGCCAAGACACGATGAGCAAGGCCAAAAAAAAGAAAGCCGCACAGCAGGTGGTGCAAACGCCTGTGCCGATCTATCAGTTGCATCTCGCCCTGGTGGGCAGCACGCCGCTGGTGTGGCGCCGATTGCTGGTGGCCGGGTCGCTGCGCCTGGCAACGCTGCATCGCGTGCTGCAGCCGGCGATGGGCTGGAATAACGCGCATCCGTACGAGTTCGACCTGGGTGGCGGCCGCTACGGCGAGTCCGGGCTGGATGTTCCCGACCGCCCACGGCTCAAGCATGCCGCCCGGGTCACGTTGGAAAGCGCGGTCGGCGAGCTGGAGTGGTTCGATTATTTCTACGGCAGCGGCGCGGGCTGGCAGCATCGCCTGCAGGTGGAGGCGATCCTGCCGCCGGATACAGGCCTGCGTGGCGCCCGTTGCGTGGACGGCGCCAATGCCTGCCCGCCGGAAAACAGCGAAGGCATCGAGCACTACCTGGAGTTTCTGCAGATCATCGCCGACCCGGGCCATGCGCAACACGTGCAAGTGCTGGCGACGCTGGGTGGACGCTTCGATCCGGCGCATTTCGATCTGGACGAGGTCAACCGGTTGCTTGCGCGTGTGCGCGACTAAGCGCGGCTGACAACACCTGAACGCCACTGCGGCTTGACGCGCGATCGGCTAGCCTGACGTCCCGGTGTCAGTGACGTGGTTGCAATGTTCCGCTGGTTCGAATCCCTGATCGATGTCTTCCCGCCGATCGAGCGGGAAATGCCGCCACGTAGCGTATGGCGGTTCTATCTGCATTATCTGCGGCCGTTGTGGCCGATCCTGCTGGCTACGCTGATCGCCGGGTTGCTGCTGGCGCTGGTGGAAGTGGCGATGTTCGACTTCCTCGGTCGCATCGTCGACATGCTCGCCGAGCGGCCGGGGCCGGCGTTCTTCCGTCGCCATGCCGGCGAGCTGGTGTGGATGGCGCTGATCACGCTGGTGGCGCGGCCGTTGTTCACCGGCCTGCATAACCTGCTGGTCAATCAGGCGATCGTGCCGGGCCTGAGCAACCGCTCGCGTTGGCTGATGCATAACTACGTGGTGCGGCAGAGCCTGGGGTTCTTCCACAACGATTTTGCCGGGCGCATCGCCAATCGCGTGATGCAGACCGGCATCTCACTGCGCGAATCGGCGGTGCAGATGGTGGACGCGCTCTGGTACATCGTGGTCTATACCGGCAGCGCGTTGTGGCTGTTTGCGCAGGCCGATCCGTGGTTGATGCTGCCGTTGTCGCTCTGGCTGGTGGTGTATGTGGCGCTGATGGCGTTCTTCGTGCCGCGCATGAAGGCGCGTGCCTGGATCGCATCGGATGCACGTTCCAAGGCGACCGGGCGCATCGTCGATGGCTATACCAATATCTCCACGCTCAAGCTGTTTGCACATGCCGGCCGCGAGCAGGCGTATGTGCGCGATGCGATCGATGAATTGACGGTCAAGCATCGCGGCCAGACGCGCGTGACCACCGTCATGGATACCGCCATTGCGGTGGCCAATGGCTTTCTGATCGTGGGCACCTGCGGGCTGGCGTTGTGGCTGTGGAGCCGCGGCCAGATCAGCGTGGGCGCGATCACGCTGGCGACCGGCCTGGTGATCCGCATCCACAACATGTCCGGCTGGATCATGTGGACGGTCAACGGCATCTTCGAAGATATCGGCAGCGTGCAGGACGGCATGCAGACCATTTCGCAGCCGGTGCTGGTGCAGGACGTGCCCGATGCAGTGCCGCTGCAGGTGACGCAGGGACAGGTGCAGTTCGAACACATCCATTTCCATTACGGCAAACGTGGCGGCGTGATTGCCGGGCTGGATCTGCAGGTGCGTGCGGGCGAGAAGATCGGCCTGGTCGGGCCGTCCGGTGCCGGCAAATCGACGCTGGTCAATGTGCTGCTGCGGCTGTACGACCTGGAGCAGGGGCGCATCCTGATCGATGGGCAGGACATCGCGCAGGTGACGCAGGAAAGCCTGCGCGGGCAGATCGGCCTGGTCACGCAGGACACCTCGTTACTGCATCGTTCGATTCGCGACAACCTGTTGTACGGGCGGCCGCACGCCACCGAAGCGCAGATGCTGGAGGCTGTGCGCAAGGCGCGCGCCGAGAGCTTCATCGACACGCTGGTGGATGGCGAAGGCCGGCGTGGTTTCGATGCGTATGTGGGCGAACGCGGGGTCAAGCTGTCGGGCGGTCAACGGCAGCGCATCGCGATTGCGCGCGTGTTGCTGAAGGACGCGCCGATCCTAATTCTGGACGAAGCCACCTCTGCACTGGATTCGGAAGTGGAAGCGGCGATCCAGGACAGTCTGGACGCGTTGATGGGCAACAAGACGGTCATCGCAATTGCGCACCGGCTTTCGACCATCGCGCGCATGGACCGGCTGGTGGTGATGGACGCGGGCCGCATCGTCGAAACTGGCACGCATGCGGAATTGATCGCGCAGGGCGGGCTGTGGGCGCGGCAGACGGGAGGGTTTGTTGCGGCGGATGGGTGATGTAGTTGGTTGGTAGATTGCTTAAAACGCGCAACAACGGCACTGGCAAGCCCCTCTCCGTCGGGAGAGGGGTTGGGGTGAGGGTACCGAGCGAAGCCACTCGCTAGTTGGGCCACACGAAGCTTCGCCCGTAGCCTCATCCGCCCCTGCGGGGCACCTTCTCCCGAGGGGAGAAGGGATGTAGGCAGCTCTTCATTAAGCCCCTCTCCCGTCGGGAGAGGGGTTGGGGTGAGGGTACGGAGCGAAGCTACTCGCTAGTTGGGCCACACGAAGCTTCGCCCGTAGCCTCATCCGCCCCTGCGGGGCACCTTCTCCCGAGGGGAGAAGGACGCGGTCACTCGATCGGCTGATCCAACATCAACTCGCGTGCAAAGCGCACCGGTGGGGCGCCGTACGACAGCATCTGGTCGTGGTAGGCCTTGAGATTGAAGCTGTCGCCCAGCTTGGCCTGCACTGCCTTGCGCGTATCCAGATGTTCCTGCACGCCGACGAAGTAGGTTGGCAATTGTGCGGACGACAGTTGCGCACGCACCCACTTGCCCGAGGCTTCGCTCTCTTGCTGGAAGGTGTCGTGGGTCATCAGGTGCATCGCCTTGTCGCGCTCCCAGCCGTCCACATGCACGCCCTGGTCGAGGATGGCGTTGGCAATGCTGCGCAGGTAGAACTTGAGCTGCACCAAATGGAATAACGGGTCGTTATCCAGATACCCCTGCTCCTGCATCATGCGCTCGGTGTAGACCGCCCAACCCTCGGCGAACATGCCTGAGCGCAGCACTGCACGTAGCGTGGAGGGGAATTTGCCCGAGTGCCAGCCTTCCAGGTAATGGCCAGGGGTGCCTTCGTGAATGCTGAGCAGGTGGATCATGCGGCTGTTGTATTCGCGCAGGAAGGAATCGACCTGCTTCTCGTTCCAGTCGTCGGGAATCGGCGACACCGCATAGAAGGTCTTGAGATTCTTGTCGAGCGGGCCGGGCGAATCGCAGTACGCCACCGCCACGCCGCGCTGGAATTCCGGCATCAGGATGATGTCCACCGGCGAATCGGGCAGCGTCATCAAATCCTTCTGGCGCACGAATTCGGTGGACTGCGCCAGTGCGGCCTTGGCTGCGTCCACTACCTTGTCGCGGGCCGGCTTGTCGGCATAGGCCAGTTCCAGCGCTGCTTCGATCGCGGCCTGCTGCTGATCGTCGCTGGGGGCAGCGGGCAGTTTCGGTGCGCCGGGCTTGTCCTTGAGCACCGTGCGGGCGATGCCGTACATCTCGCTGCGCACACGCTTGAGTTCGGACTCGGCGCGCTGCTTGATGTCGGCACGCGACAGCGACGACAGCAGCGCGAATTTCAGCTTCTGATCGTAGAGTTGCGCGCCGACGCGGAAATCGCCCTTGGCATTGGGCACCAGCACGGTGTCCAGCCAGGTCTGCTGCTCGGCCACGGCCTTGCGCAGCTTGTCGATGGCCGCCTGCGCGCGCGCGGCTTCGATCGGGCCGAGCTGGCCGATGTTGGGTGCGATGAAGGTATCGACGATGCTGAGGATGCCCTTGTTCTGCTTGGCCACCGTCTCGGCGTGGATCTTCGGCACGCGGGCCGGGTCCAGGTTCTCGCGCGCCTGCGCAAAAATGCCGGGAATCTTCTCCATGCGCTGGGTGGCCGAGGTCAGCCGCTCGGGCAGCGGCGCGAACTCGCGCGCCATCAGGCCGTACAGCGCACTGCCGGCCAGGCCGTTGTAGACCTGCGGGTCCCAGGCCCAGCTCTGCAGCACCTCGGTGTTCCAGATTTCCGATTGCAGCTGATTGCGCAGGATCGCGGCATCGACCTGGTTCTCGCGCGACAGCTTGGCCACCTCGATGGCATCCAGCTCGGCCAGCAGTTGTTTGCCCGCATCCAGGCTGCGCTGACGACCGGCAGTGCTCAGGTCGTCGATCTGCGTGTCGAAGCGGTGATCGCCGGTCTGGGTGGCGGTGACCGGCGACAGCTGCATCCAGGTGTCGAGCGCACGCTTTGACAGTGCGGCAAAGCGCGCGTCCGGCGTCTGCGCCTCCTGGGTGCTGGCATCACTGGTGCCGGCGCGCGGTGATTCGGGCTGCTGCTGGCAGGCGCTGAGGCCGGCGAGCAGGGCGAGGACGAGCAGGCGTTGACGCATGGTGGATTCCGATCGAAGCAATCCGCCAGCATAGGCATGTGCGCGCTTGTCCGCATCCGCCATTGGTTTAGAGTGGCCTGATTCCAAGGAGGATCACCATGCACTACGCCGGTAGCTGTCATTGCGGACGCATCGCGTTCGATCTTCAGACCGATGCGCCGATCACCGAGGCGTACGACTGCAATTGTTCGTTGTGCCGTCGCCGCGGCGGCCTGCTGTGGTTCGGGACGCGCACGCAACTGCGTCTGCGGAGTGAGTCGGAGGCGCTGGGAACCTACCGCTTCAATCAGCATCACGTCGATCATCATCATTGCCCGCACTGCGGCATTGCCCCGTTCAGCGAGGGCATGAATCCCCGAACCGGCGAGGCCAGTGTGGCGGTCAATGTGCGCTGCCTTCCCACTCTGGATCTGTCCGCGTTGCGGGTACATGCGGTCGATGGAGCCAGCCGATGAGGCGCGGCGTGCAGCGTTACGCGGTCGGGTTGCTGCTGGGCTGGGCACTGAGTGGATGTGCGCGACACTCGGCGGAGATGGCCGCAGACGGTGGCGCTCCAGCGCCGGCGCCGCCCGCCGCGCAAGGCAACGCATTGGCGTATGAGCACGATGTGCGCATTGAGCTGCCCGCCGACCAGATCGGCCAACGCATCGTGGCGGTGCGCAATGCCTGCCAGACGGCGCAGTTCGGCGACTGCGCGTTGCTGGCAGTCGAACAAACGGGTGGTCGCGACCCCAGCGGCAGCGTCAGCGTGCGGCTGGCGCCAGATGGCATCGAGCCGATGGTGCAACTGGCCGGCCAGCACGGCGATGTCGCTGCGCGCAGCACGCGCGCCGAGGACCTGGCGCAGCAGATCGCCGACACCGGCCTGGCGCAGGCGCGTTTGCAGAAAGAACACGCACGCCTGCTCGAACTGCAGCAACGCCGCGATCTGGCGGTGACCGATCTGCTGGCATTGTCCAAGCGCCTGGCCGAAATCGAAGCCGAGGCGCAACAGACTCAGCAAGAAGCGGCGCAGCAACAACGCCGTGTGCGCACGCAACTGCTCACGCTCAACTTCCGCAGCACCGGCGGCGAGCAGGGCAGGGGCGAGATTGCCGAAGCGGGCGCTGAGTTCGGCCAGGTGTTCGCGTCCAGCGTGGCGTTCGTGATTCGCGCGGTTGCGGCATTGCTGCCGGTCGCCGTGGTCGCGGTGATTGCCGGCTGGTTGCTGCTGCAGGCCTGGCGCTGGCGTGCGCGGCGGCGCCGCATTGCGCGGTGACGTCGAGAAGCTGCCGGGCTCAGCGCAACATTTTCGGTCTAGTGGTCAAGCTGGTCGGCGATGCTGCACCAGCTTGCACGTGCTAGGCTTTATTTAGAAAGCGAGAGTGCGTGCGCGCGCCGCCTGCCTGACGCAGGCGGCGTTGCAGCGAACGTTGTGATGCAACCCGCTGAGCGAGGACCGCGCGTGCGCCATGTCCGCGCAGTCGTCGCTACGGCGTGCTCAGCCTTCGTCGACTTCGTATTCGACAAACACGTCCAGCTGCAGCGCCAGTTCCTGCACGGCATCGCGCACCTTCTGCGCGGTGGCTTCGTTGCCGGCTTCCACTTCGAACTCGTGGCTGCCCGGACCTTCGTCGTCGGACAGACCTGCCGAGCTGGAATCGTCGTCGTCCAGATGCGGCATCAGATCGTCCACTTCCTCCACGTGCTCGATGCCTTCGATGCTTTGCAGCAGATTGGCAATGGCACGCGCGTCGTCGTCGGTGCCGGTGATACGCATGCGAAGAGTTGGCATGGGAATGTCCTAGAGGTTGGGGAGCTAAAGCCTAGGCATCGACAGGAAAAAACGAGGTGATGGTGCGCGTTAGATGCTCCATCGACTGTGTAGCCCAACGAGCGCTTTCCCGCTCGACATGAAGCCCCTCTCCTGTGGGGTGCCAAGGCAATGCTTGTGCGCCACTGACGCGCGCGTCTTCAGATCCCCCGGCGCAACCAAAAAGCCCCTCTCCTGCGGGAGAGGGGTTGGGGTGAGGGTACGGGGCGAAGCCACACTTGCACTCAAACTCTGCCAGGCTTCGCTCGTACCCTCATCCGCCCCTTCGGGGCACCTTCTCCCGGAGGGAGAAGGGACAGCAGATCCAGACTTCGCTGCTCCTTCGGGCACCTTCTCCCATGGAGGAGGCAATGTCCCGGCGGCAGAAGGAATGCTCGCGCCGTGTTGTATGCAAAGACGATTCCTGCGCGACCTCATTCCGACGCCGACGCCTTGCGCGATCGTCGACCCACACGCGCCTCACTCAAGGTCTCGCTTTCCGGCAACGTCACCAACTCGGCCGGCAGCGCCGGCATCGGCGTGCGTTCGTCCAGTGCTTCGCGTTTGAGCCAGTCGATAAAGGCCGTCGCTGCAGGACTGGGAACGCGATGGCTGGGGTGCACGATGTAGTAGGCGTAGCGTGCCTTGAGGGTGGGGCCGGGCAGGCGCACCAGTTCGTAGCGCTGCAGATACGGTTGCGCGATGTGCTTGCGCGCCAGCACTGCGCCCAGGCCATAGACTGCGGCGCGCATGGCATCGGTGCTGTCGTTGAAGGTGTGCATCGGCGGCAACGTGGTGCCGCGCACCTGCGCGGCGCGGAACCAGTCGCGCCAGCCTTGCGGCGACATGTCGCTCAGCAGTGGCAATTGCGCGATCTGCGCCGGCGTACGCAGTGCGGCAACCTCCGGCAAGGACGGCGAGGCCACCGGGAACAACTCGTCGTCCATCAGATGATGCGAGGTCAATCCGGGCCACGCGCCCTGGCCATAGCGAATGCCCAGGTCCGGGCCACCTTCTTCGAAGCGCGAAAACGCCGCGTCCGATTGCAGGTCCATGCGGATATGCGGGTGCGCGCGACAAAAGCGCGGCAGCCGCGGCAACAGCCAGCAATACGACAGCGAACGCAGTGTGGTCACGCGCAGCGGGATGGCGTCTTCGCGTGGATGCAGGTTGCCGGCCACCGCAGCGATTTCGGCCAGCGCGGCACTGGCGGAATCGGCCAGTTGACGCCCCTCTGCGGTGAGCTTGACCCCGCGCGGCAGGCGCTGGAACAAGGTTGCGCCCAACAGTGCTTCGAGCTTGCGCACGTGGTGGCTGACCGCACTGGCAGTGAGGTGCAGTTCTTCGGCGGCATGCGCGAAGTTCTGGTGGCGCGCAGCGGCGACAAACACGCCCAGCGCAGGTAACAGGGTCGGACGCAGATTCATCGAGGCATGAGTGAGATTTGTGGCTCGCCTCGATATTACGCGCTTGTCGTGCCTGCGGTTGCAACCGATGCTGCATTACCCCTTAGCGATGATCGTGCCATGTCCGTTTGCCTGCCTGGTGTTGTTTCCTGCGGTTTCAGCACACCACGGCAGCGCCCGGAGGCACGTTCATGAGTGCGCAACCGTCGACACAGCCGGGAGCGGTAACACGCGAATGGCGCACCCCGCTGGAACTGGGTTTCCTCGGCATCGTCTGGGGCTGCTCGTTCCTGTTCATGCGCGTAGCCGCGCCCAAGTTCGGCACCGTGGTGCTGGTGGAAATTCGCCTGGCGCTGGGTGCGTTGGTGCTGTTGCCGTTTCTGTGGCTGGCGCGCGAGCGCTTTCCCCTGCATCGCTGGCCGATGCTGGCGGCGATCGGCGTGCTCAACTCGGCATTGCCGTTTTTGTTGTTCGCCTGGGGTGCGCAACACGCGCCGGCTGCGGTCGGTGCGATCTGCAATGCGATGACGGTGTTGTTCACCGCATTGATCGCGTTTCTGTTTTTCGGCGAGAAGATCGGCACGCGTCGCGCGCTGGCGTTGCTGATCGGTTTCATCGGCGTGCTGGTGTTGGCCACCGGCAAGTCGGCTGGATTGAGCGTGGGGCCTGCGGCGCTGGCTGGCGCCACCGCGTCGCTGCTGTACGGCATCGGCTACAACCTGGTGAAGCGCCATATGGGCGATCTGCCACCGGCCGCATCGGCGGCATCCACGCTGGGCTGCAGCGCCTTGCTGCTGGCACCGCTGGCGTGGTGGCAGTGGCCGACCACGCCGGTGCCGGCGGTGGCCTGGGCCTGCGCCACCGCACTCGGTGTGGTGTGCACCGGGTTGGCGTTTTTGATGTATTACCGGTTGATCCAGCGCATCGGCCCGGCGCGGGCCTCCACGGTGACCTATCTGGTGCCGGTGTTCGGCGCATTACTGGCGTGGTCGCTGCTGGGCGAGCCGTTGACCTGGACCATGCTGGTGGCCGCGGTGCTGATCCTGGGCAGCGTGGCCTTCAGTCAGCGCGCCCGCTGAGCGAGCACGCTAAGCATGCGCGCAGGTCTGAAAATAGCTGAGCCTGGCTATGCTTTCCCGAATCCCGAATCCCGAATCCCGAATCAGCCGGCCGCCGGCGGCGCGCGCACCGGCAACGGCACATTGCACAGATCGATATGCCCGGCAGGACGCTTGTAGAAATCGTCCTTGCGATTGCGGCGCGCTTCGGCCACGTCGCGGAAGGTCTGGCTATCGGTGCGCAATAACTGCAAAGGAGTGCGCTCGGGCAGCGGCACTTCGCTGGCCAGGCGAATGGCGCGGATCGGTGCGCGTTGCGCGGGGTCTTCGTAGAAACCCATCGGGTCCGGGCCGCGCGGCGTCACGCTCAATAATTCCATGCCTTTGACCACGCGGCCGACTACGGTGATGTTGCGGTCCAGCTGGCGCGGCGATTGCCCGGTGACCACATACAACTCGGCGCCGATGCTGCTGTCTTCGTCGTTGTTGCGGCCGGCGCCCAACGTGCCGTAGCAATGCGCCAGCCAGGTCTTGCCACTGGCGCTGTCACGGCCAACCGGAAAGCCATCGACAAAGCCCACCTGCGGCGCCCAGCCATCGCTGTCGGGCAGGCGCTGAAAATCCAGGCCCTGCGATGCGCGTTCGAATTCGGCCGGCAGATGCGTCTTCGCCGAGCCCAGCGACTTGGCCTTGGCCGGGGTTTCGCCATCCGGGTCGCCGAACTGCACCACGAAGTTGTCCTGCGAGCGATAGATGGTCAGCCCGTCCCAGAAGCGCTCGTGCGCCAGGGTGTGGATGTTGCCCACATGCGCGGGCGCAAATTGCGGCGCCAGTTCGATGATCACCCGGCCTCCGTCCAGTTCCATGTACAGCGTGCGGTCCGGGTCGAGCACACGCCATGCGCTGGCCGGCGAGCTGTCCAGAATCTGTTGCGGGCTGCGATAGGCCGCATTGGCGGCAGCGGGCAACAACAACGCGAGCAGGCAGGCGGAAGCTAAGGTGCGCAGGAGCATGAAGGCAGCCAAGCGGAGAAGGTGACTGATTCTTGCCGACCACGCGCCAAGACGCAAAGCACGTGCGCCACACAGCACGACGCCGGCGAGTGTGCCGGCGTCGTGTCATCGATCAGTTGCCTACTGCAATTGCGGATTGAAAGCTGCAGGCTGACAGCGACATCTCAACGCTGCATGCCGGGTGATGCACGCTTACGAATTACGCACGTGCGGGCTGGTGTGGTGATCGGTCGCGGTGTGGTCGTTGCGGAACAGCGGGACCAGCTGCCACAACGCAGAGACGCCGACCAGCGTGTAAACCACACGCGACAGCAGCGCGTCCTGCCCGCCAAACAGCGTGGCGACCAGATCCAACTGGAACAGGCCGACCAGGCCCCAGTTGATGCCGCCGACGATAAGAAGCACCAGGGTGATGACGTTGATCGTTTTCATGCAGGCAGTCCATGTGGGTTGAGAGCCCTCAGAATCTGCAGGCAGCGCGCAACAGCTCGTGAGCGTGCGCGCGGCGATGACGGTGTTACGCACGCCACGATCACATCGCGCAGACGCGCTTCGAACCGGTACGTGTGTTCGCGCCAGCCAGTGATGCGGTGGATGCGCGCTTCAGCGTGCCGGTTTGCGCTTGACGTACAACTGCTTGCGCACCCGCGCGACCACCTCGCCCGCACGGTTGTGCACGTCGTTTTCGAACCAGCGCAGATGTTTTTCGCCGCTGGCCGTGGCCTGACGCAATTCGGTGAGCATGCCGTCGTCGATGACGAAATCCGCGCTCACCGTGCCGCGCCCGGGTTTGACGAATTCAATGCTGCCGGCCTTGTCCCAGACGTAGTAGTCGCGCCCCAGGTTCTGCATGGTCAGCAGCATCCAGAACGGGTCGGTCATTGCGAACAGGCTGCCGCCGAAATGGGTGCCGACGTAGTTGCGATTCCACGGGCGCTGGCGCAGCTCCACGCGTGCATAGCGGTAATCGGCCGACAGCACGGTGACGTGGATGCCGGCGAACAGATACGGCGGCCACAGGTTGATGCCGAGCTTGAACAGTGAAGCGCGCATGCGGCCAGATTCCATGGCAAGGGCAGATGCGCAGCATAACATTCGCATGCGTATGGAGGGGTGCCGCAGGTCGACATCGAAGCGGTCGTGTTCGTGCTGCGAGCCGATCCAGACGGCGCGCCATCGCCGGTCACGCAGTCGCGCGGTGTGCCTCGCCGCTTGGTGCACACCCGGGCAAGGGCCCGCCGTTGCGGGGCAGCCTTCGTAGGAGCGGACCTGGCCGCGACGGCGCGCTACCCGGGAACACCTTATCGGCGACTGGCGGGTAACGCCTCGTCGCGGCCGGGTCCGCTCCTACGTATCCATGTGGCGCCGCAGCGCCATCGGCTGTCAGAACACCAACGACGACATCTTGCGGCGATAGCGGCCGACCAGGTCTTCGTCCTCGATCACGCGGAATGCATCGATCAGGCTGCGGCGCGGCAGGTTGTCGTCGAAGGCGCGGTCCTGCCGCAGCATTTCCAGAAACTGCTCCAGCGCAGCTTCATCGTTGCCGTCGAGCAGATGGCGTACGCCGAGCAGATGGCGCGCACGCAGGTCGGCGCCGTTGGCGGCCACGGCGGCCTGCAGCGCGTCCGCATCCGGCGCGTCTTTCAGGACGTTGGCAAAGCTCAGCCGCGCCTTGGCACGCACCGCGCGGTCGTCGGTCGCCAGGTTGGCGGGCAGGGCGTCGATCAGCTGCTCGGCCTCGGTGGTGTCGCCGGTCTTGAGCAGTGCCAGCGCCAGGTCCAGCTTGAGTTCGTCCTTGTCCGGCTCGGCGGCGATCGCCTCGCGCAGCGCGGCGGCCTGGTCCTGCGGGTCGAGCGGCGCCGGCGGGAGTTCTTCGACCACCTGCGCCTCGGCCGGCAGCACACCATGCTGGGTCAGGAATTCGCGGATCTGGCCTTCCGGCATCGCGCCGGGGAAGCCATCCACCAGTTCGCCGCCCTTGACCAGGAAGACCGTCGGCACCGAGCGGATCTGGAACGCGGCGGCGATCTGCTGTTCCTTGTCCACATCGACCTTGGCCAGCTCGAACGCACCGTTGTAGTCGGCGGCGAGCTTTTCCAGGATCGGCGTCAGCGACTTGCACGGGCCGCACCAGGTGGCCCAGAAATCCACCAGTACCGGTGTCGTCAACGATTTCTGCAGGACCTCGGTCTCGAAGGTGTCGGTGGTGGCATCGAATACGTGCGGCTTGTCGGACATGGGCTTCCTGAAAAGATGACGGCAACAGTGGGACGTAATGGTGGCAAACCCGGCCGACACAAGGCTGGCCGGGATCGGGACAACCGGAGGTTATCGCCAGGCCGGTCATGACAAGGCGGGCCGAGGCCGGTGACGACCAGGCCGCCAGCAAACGGGCCGGCCGATATCAGGCCAGCCGGGATCAGACAAGGGGTTCACGCCACCCGCCCCCGGCACCACAATGCCGCGTCATGGCGGCGCAACCTGCGCCCCGCGTTGGAGCAAGACGAATGGCGAGCATCGATGGCACGCAGCGCTACCTGGGCCTGATCGCGGCAACCGTGTTCGTGCTGGCGGTGGCCGGCTTCGGGCTGGCATTGCCCGGCTATCTGCAGGCCAGCCATCCGGTGGCGTTATTGGGCGCAGACGGCGTTCCGCACGCGCTGGGCTTCAACCTGCTGGCGTTCGCGTTGGTGGGTGGGTTGGGCATGGCAACCGGCATCAGTCTGCTGGCGCGCATGCCGGCCAAGTCCGGCTGGAGCCTGCGCGTGGGCGGGCAGTTGATCGTGCTGGCAGGTTTGGCGTTCCTGGGCATGGGCCTGCTGCCGCTGGATCCCACCGACCTGGATGGCCGCGCCAGCCAGGCCCATGCCACCGCCTGGCTGCTATGGGCGGTGGCGTTCGTGCCGGCCATGCTGTTGATCGCCGCCGCGCTGCTCAACCAGTCCGATACCCGCGCGCTGGCGTTGCTGAGTCTGGGCGCCGGGCTGCTGGTGGCGGTGCTGGCATTCGGGCCGCCGGGGTTGCTGCGCCAGGCAATCGCCCAGCGTGTGGCGTTCCTGGCCTGGGTAGGCTGGCTGGCCGTTGCCGGCTGGAGCTGGCCGGCCAAACCCGCCTTCTGACGCGCGCGTTTGGAGCGCCTGCTGCACTGCGGTACCCTGTGCCGCTTTGCACCGCCCGAGCATCCGCTCCCAATGTCCACCGTCGAACCGAACGTCTACGACCCGCAGCAGGTCGAAACCTCCGCCCAGCAGTTCTGGGATGCCACCCGCGCCTTTCAGGTCGATGAGAACTCGGACAAACCGAAGTTCTATTGCCTGTCGATGCTGCCGTACCCGTCCGGTGCGCTGCATATGGGCCATGTGCGCAACTACACCATTTCCGATGTGGTCAGCCGCTACAAGCGCATGACCGGCCACAACGTGATGCAGCCGATGGGCTGGGATGCGTTCGGGTTGCCGGCGGAAAACGCCGCGATCAAGAACAAGACCGCGCCGGCCAAGTGGACCTACGCCAACATCGAGCACATGCGCGGGCAGCTAAAGTCGCTGGGCTACGCGATCGACTGGTCGCGCGAGTTCGCCACCTGCTCGCCGGACTATTACGTGCACGAGCAGCGCATGTTCACCCGGCTGATGCGCAAGGGCCTGGCCTACCGTCGCAACGCGGTGGTGAACTGGGACCCGATCGACCAGACCGTGCTGGCCAACGAGCAGGTGATCGACGGCCGCGGCTGGCGCTCCGGCGCATTGGTGGAAAAACGCGAGATTCCGCAGTGGTTCCTGCGCATCACCGATTACGCGCAGGAACTGCTCGACGGCCTGGATCAGCTTGACGGCTGGCCGGACTCGGTCAAGACCATGCAGCGCAACTGGATCGGCCGCTCGGAAGGGCTGGAGATCCAGTTCGACGTGCGCGACACCAATGGCGCTGCGCTGGATCCGCTGCGTGTGTTCACCACCCGCCCGGACACGCTGATGGGCGTGACCTTCGTGTCGATCGCCGCCGAGCACCCGCTGGCGTTGCACGCGGCCAAATCCAATCCGGAACTGGCCGCGCTGCTGGAAACGCTCAAGCACGGCGGCGTCTCCGAAGCCGAACTGGAAACCCAGGAAAAACGCGGCATGGCCACTGGCCTGACCGCCGTGCATCCGATCAGCGGCGAGCAGGTGCCGGTGTGGGTGGCAAACTTCGTGCTGATGGGCTACGGCACCGGTGCGGTGATGGCGGTGCCGGGCCATGACCAGCGCGATTTCGAATTCGCCAACAAGTACGCCCTGCCGATCGTGCAGGTGGTCAAGCTGCGCGAGCCGCGCAATGAAGACGAGCAGACCTGGGACGCCACCCAGTGGCGCGACTGGTACACCGACAAGAGCCGCGAGCTGGAGTTGATCAATTCGGCCGAATTCGACGGGCTGGATTTCGGCGGGGCCTTCGAAGCCTTGGCCGAGCGCTTCGAGCGCAAGGGCCAGGGCCAGCGTCGGGTCAACTACCGCCTGCGCGACTGGGGCGTGAGCCGCCAGCGTTACTGGGGCTGCCCGATTCCGGTGATCTATTGCGCCAAGTGCGGCGCGGTGCCGGTGCCGGAAGACCAGCTGCCGGTGGTGCTGCCGGAGAACGTGGAGTTTGCCGGCACCGGTTCGCCGATCAAGACCGACCCCACCTGGCGCCAGACCACCTGCCCGGAGTGCGGCGGCCCGGCCGAGCGCGAGACCGACACCTTCGACACCTTCATGGAGTCGAGCTGGTACGTGGCGCGCTACACCAGCCCCAACGCACGCGACATGGTCGACCGCCGCGCCAATTACTGGATGCCGGCCGACCTGTATGTGGGCGGCATCGAGCACGCGATCCTGCACCTGATGTATTTCCGCTTCTATCACAAGCTCATGCGCGACGCGCGGCTGGTGGACAGCGACGAGCCAGTGACCAACCTGCTCACCCAGGGCATGGTCATCGCCGACACGTTCTATCGCGATGCCGACAACGGCGGCAAGGATTGGATCAACCCGGCCGACGTCGAAATCCAGCGCGATGAGCGCGGCCGCGTCACCGGCGCGGTGTTGATCGCCGATGGCCAGCCGGTGCATATCGGCGGCACCGAGAAGATGTCCAAGTCCAAGAACAACGGCGTGGACCCGCAGTCGATGGTGGCCAAGTACGGCGCCGACACCGTGCGCCTGTTCTCGATGTTCGCCGCACCGCCGGAGCAATCGCTGGAATGGAACGAGGCCGGCGTCGACGGCATGGCGCGCTTCATGCGCCGGCTGTGGGTGCAGGTACACAAGCATGTGGGCGAGGGCGCTGCCGCTGCATTGGATGTCGCCAGCCTGAGCGCCGAGCAGAAGGCGATCCGCCGCAAGACCCACGAAACCATCGGCAAGGTCAGCGACGACTACGGCCGCCGCCACAGCTTCAATACCGCCATTGCGGCGGTGATGGAGTTGTCCAACGCGCTGGCCAAGTTCGACGACGCCAGCGACCAGGGCAGGGCGGTGCGGCAGGAAGCGCTGGAAGCGATGGTGCTGCTGCTCAACCCGATCACGCCGCACGCCAGCCACGCGCTGTGGCAGGTGCTGGGCCGCGGCGAGACGCTGCTGGAAGATGTGGCGTTTCCGCAGGTCGATGCCGCCGCGCTGGTACGCGACGCGCTGACCCTGGCGGTGCAGATCAACGGCAAGCTGCGCGGCACCATCGACGTCGCCGCCGACACCGGGCGCGAGCAACTCGAAGCGCTGGCGCAGGCCGAGCCGAACGCGGCCAAGTTCCTGGAAGGGATGAGCGTGCGCAAGATCATCATCGTGCCCGGCAAGATCGTGAACATCGTGGCGGGGTGATGGGTTCTGATTGGTCGGGTCGCAGGCGCCGTTCCGGGGAGTTCGCCGGATCGGCGTGGCGGCGCGTAGGTTAGGTTGATGCGGCGGTTTCAGGTAATTCCTGCACTGGCGCGCAGGCAAGGGGGCTGCGGTCGTTCTTGCCGATTCATTTCACTGGCGCGTGGCGACGCGTTTGTCATTACCGGCCGCCGCAGTTTTACTGCGGCGCTCTCAAGCCCCATTCACGCGGTGTCGGTCAGGCTAGCCGCCTGTTGCCGCCGCCGGGGCGCTCATCCAGACTGTGCCCATGATTCGATTTCCTACTGCCTTCGCTGCGTCCCTCGTGCTCGTCTCGAGCCTCACCGCCTGCGGCTTCCATCTGCGCAATTCGCTGGCGTTGCCGCCGGACACGCCAGCGGTCAAGGTGCAGTCTGCAGTGCAGTACAGCGAGCTGGCCAAGTTGCTGCGGCGTGGCCTCAAGGCTGCCGGCGCCACCCTGGCCGACGAAGACGCCAAGACCGGCTTTGCGCAGGTGCAGGTGTTGTCCGAGCGCTGGGGCGATCTGCCGATCGCCATCGACAGCCAGGGCCGTGCGCAGGAATACAGCCTGCGCTACGCCGCCATCTTCACCGTCACCACCGCCAATGGCGCGGTGCTGGTGCCGCAGCAGGTGATCGAGCTGTCGCGCGACTACGTGTCGCCGCCGGTAGATGCCACCGGTACCGCGACCGAGCGCGAGATCCTTGCCGACGAATTGCGCAAGGACATGTCGGCCTCGATCCTGCGTCGCATCGACAGCGTGGTGCGCGCGCGCGTGCAGCGTGGCGAGACGCTGGAAAGCACGCCGACCGCGCCGCTGCCGCAGGCTCCCACGCCGCCAGTGCAGCCGACCACGCCTGAGTCGAGCGTACCGGCGGCGTTGCCGCCTGCGTCGAACAACTAAGCGTCGCGCGCGCTCGCAGTCATGGAACTCCGCCCCGAGCAGCTTGCCGGCCAGTCCAACCAGCCGTTGCAGCCGGTCTATCTGATCGCCGGCCCCGAGACGCTGCGCGTGCTGGAGGCGGCCGATGCGGTGCGCGCCCGAGCGCGCGCCGAAGGCATTGGCGAACGCGAAGTCTTCGACGCCGATGGCCGCGAGTTCGACTGGAACCAGCTGGATGCGACCTTCAACGCGCCCAGCCTGTTCAGTCCGCGCCGGCTGGTGGAAATACGCCTGCCCAGCGGCAAGCCGGGCAAGGACGGTGCCGATGTCATTACCCGCTTCTGCGCCAATCCGCCGCCGGACGTGGTGTTGCTGATCACCGCCAACGACTGGAGCAAGGCGCACCAGGGCAAGTGGGCCGATGCGGTCGGCCGCATCGGCACCATCTCGGTGGCCTGGGCGATCAAGCCGCACGAATTGTCCGACTGGATCGAGCGCCGCCTGCGCAGCCACGGCCTGCGTGCGGACGCTGCCGCGGTGCAGCGCCTGAGCGAGCGGGTGGAGGGCAATCTGCTCGCCGCCGCGCAGGAAATCGACAAGCTGGTACTGCTGGCCGATGGCAAGGTACTGGACCTGGAGGCGATGGAGTCGCTGGTCGCCGATGCCGCCCGCTACGACGTGTTCCGGCTGGCCGAAACCACCTTCTCCGGGCAGCCGGCGGCGGTGATCCGCATGCTCGCCGGCCTGCGCGCCGAGGGTGAAGCGGTGGCCGCACTGATGCCGATCCTGATCAAGGAACTGCTGCGTACCGCATCGCTGGCGAAAGTGCAGGCAAATGGCGGCAATCTCGCCGCCGAAATGAAGGCGCAAGGCCTGTGGGAGTCGCGCCAGGCCCCGTTCAAGCGCGCGCTGCAACGGCACCCCGAACCGCGTCGCTGGGAACGCTTCGTCGCCGAAGCCGGGCTGGTCGATCGCATGGCCAAGGGCCGCGCCGACGGCGACGCCTGGGTCGGCCTGGAACGCCTGCTGGTGGCCGTGGCCGAAGCGCGTGCGGTGAGATTGCTGGTGTGAAAGCGGTGGATGTGGGGACTGGAGGCCAGAAGGTGAAGACCGGGACCCGGAAGCCTCAGAACAGCGCAATCCCGGACCACGATGTGCAGACAACTGCCACTGAGGCCGCCGCTGTTCCCATCTCCCCAGATGCCGATCCCCAGTCCGCAGCGCTGGAACCTCGCGCTGCCGAATCCCCAATCCCCAATCCCCAATCCCAGCTCCACCTCTACTACGGCGGCACCTTCGACCCGATCCACCTGGGCCATCTGGCCATCGCCTGCGCCGCGCGCGACGAACTGGGCGCGCTCGTGCATCTGGTGCCAGCCGCCGACCCGCCGCATCGCCCCGCACCCGGCGCCACTGCCGCGCAGCGCGCACGCATGCTGGAACTGGCGCTCGCCGACACGCCCGGGCTGGTGCTGGACACCCGCGAGCTACGCCGCGCCAGCCAGGGCGGCGCACCGTCCTACACCGTCGATACCTTGCGCGAACTGCGCGCCGAACTCGGCCCTGCGACGCCGATCGCCTGGTTGCTGGGCGCCGATGCCTTTGTCGGCCTGAGCAGCTGGCATCGGTGGGAGGCGCTGTTCGAGCTGGCGCATTTCGTCGTTGCCGAGCGTCCAGGCGTCCCGCTGGATCTGGCCGATGTGCCGCAGCTTGCCCAGGCAGTGCAGGGCAGATGGGCTGCCAGCGCCAGCGAACTGGGCACCACCCCGGCCGGCCGCCTGTGGCGGTTGCATCAACCGTTGCGCGGCGAATCGGCCAGCGCGGTGCGTTCGCGCATCGCCACCGGCGGCGACTGGCAGGCACTGGTGCCGCCGTCGGTGGCAGCGTTTATCGTGCGCGAATGCCTTTACGGCAGCGCGCAGCCGTCTAGCTGAACACGCATCCGGCCGGACCGGCCTATAATTCACGCTAATTCCATCGAGTTGCCCGCTTTGACCACCCAAGCCCAAGTCATCAAGACCTCCATTCCGAACCCGCCGCCGTCCGTGCCGGCCCTGTTGGCCACCGTGCGCGAGGCCGTGGAGGAGCTGAAAGCCAAGGACGTGGTCGAAATCGATGTGCGCGGCAAGTCCAGCGTCTGCGATTACATGGTGGTCGCCTCGGGCACCTCGACCCGCCACGTCAAGTCGATCGCCGAAGAAGTGGTCAAGTTCGCCAAGCGTCTGGACGTGATGCCGCTGGGCGTGGAAGGCGAGCGCGAAGCAGAATGGGTGCTGGTCGACCTGGGCGATGTGGTGGTGCACGTGATGCTGCCGCGCGTGCGCGAGTTCTACGCGTTGGAGCGCCTGTGGACCGTAGGCGACCAGCGTCCGGACGATGTGGATGCCGACCCCGAGGCGTAACTGACCCACGGCATGGCGAGAAAATCCCAAGCCCAGACGGAGACACCCGCCTCGCCGGCGCTGCAGCAACTGCGCAGCCAGCCGGCGCAGGCCGCCGCGCAGCCGTTGTCGCCGGCGCGCAAACGCTTCGACCGCTTGCTGCGCGATCTGGAGCGTCATCGCAACGAACTGCAGGCCTGGCAAACGGCGCTCACGCGTTGGCGCGAGCGCTATCACACCGAGCTGCAGCCCTTGCTCGATCATCGGCGCGCGGCCGATGTGGCGCTGGTCGAAGAACTCGATCGCGCGCATGCCACGGTCAAGCTGAGCAAGGCCGACCGTGCGTTTCTGTCAGAGCTGCTGTGCGATATCGCCGGCCCGCTGATCGAATCGGGACATGAAGCATTGCGGCCGATCTACGATCGCCACAGTGTCATGGGCTACGACCAGGAAGTCTCCGAATCCGATGCACTGATGAAGCAGATTCTCGGCCAGGCCTATGGGCTGGATGCCGACGAACTGGACGGCATCGACTCGCCCGAAGAACTCTTCGAACGCGTCAGCGAGCGTCTCGAGCAGGAACACGCGCAACAACAGCAGCGCAACGCGCAGCGCCGCAAGCGTGCCGAGAAAAAAGCGGTTGCCGGGAATGCCGAGCCGCCACCGTTGCGCGAGTTGTATCGCAAGCTGGCCGGCAATCTGCATCCGGACCGCGCCAAGGATCCCGACGACCACGCCTCGCGCACCATCCTGATGCAACGGCTCAATGCGGCTTACAAGGCCGGCGATCTGCTCGGCCTGCTCGAACTGCAGGCCGAGATCGGCCTGCTGGACGCGCAAGGGGTGGATGCGATGAGCGCGGCGCGGTTGCAGGACTACAACCGCGAACTGGACCGGCAGTGCAAGGAGTTGCAGCAGCAGGTCCTGCAGCAGTCGGAGGACTTTTGCGCGGAATATGGTCTGGACCTGCCGTCGCGGCTCAAGCCCGAGCGGCTGAGCAAATTGATGGCGCAACTCAAGCGCGACGTCGAAGACGATCTGATGGATGCGCGCCAGGGCCTGCGTGAACTGGCCGACCCGCAATCGCTCAAGCGCTGGCTGAAATTGCAGCGTGCCATGTCTGGCGGACCAGACGCACCCTGGTTCTGACACGCAGGCCCACGACTCGCGCGCTGCCTGCACGCTCGACTGAAAACGAATGCCGCTGAGCGGAGCGGTTCATTAGGCGGTGGTGCCAACCGTGCACGTGGAGCGAGCGGCTGCAGTCGTCGCGTTTGCGTCGCAGCGACCGCTAGTGGTGAGTGCGCAGCTGTCCTGCAGCTAGGAGTGGTGCTTCGAACGCCCGTATTCCCCGCAGATCTGCATTAGCGCAGGTTGTCCCTGCCGGCCGCGTGAGGCCTGCTCCGGCATTATGGAAAACTGCCGAGCGAACGACGGTCCGTCCGGCAGGTGCGGCGTCGGCCGTTTGCCTGGCAAAGACCGCCTACAACGGACCGCGTTCCCATGGCCCGGTGATCGCCAGCGTAATCCCCGGTGTCTGGATGTTGACGAACAAGGTGCGCGACAGCGGATCCCAGCAGGCGCCGCAGAATTCGGTGTCGCGGTAATCGCCCTCGGCAATGGTCTTGCCGGCATCGGCGATCTGCTGCGACGTCAGCTGTACGTTGTTCTTGGCCAGATAGAACGATTCGCCGCCACGGGTGAGGCCGAGCAGGCGCGCGCCGGGACCGTATTCGTCCGGACTCTCCCCACCGTCTTCGCACAGCACCACGCCACCGCGCGCGCTGACGGTGACGTTGTCCGGGTTGTGCGCGGCCAGCTGGTTGCCGCTGACGAACAGTGCGCTCAAGCGTTGCGTGAAAAGATCAAGCACCCATACAGCGCCGTTGCCGTAACCGCGGCGGCCCTGCGCATCCACGCCGGTGCTGGTGTCGACGATGAACAGTTTGCCGTAGCTGTACCAGATGCCTTCGCCACGGCTCATGCGCAGCGCGCCGTCGGCCCAAGCCTGCGCAAACGGACCGCTCAGGGTGTCGTTGGCGCCGATGTCGGGGAAGCCGGCCGGTGCGGCAATGCCATCCAGATCGGGCTCGGAAATATCCACCCATTCCAGCTGGAACTGCTGGCCGATGCTGGCGACGGTGAGGTCGGCATTGCGCCGCCCACGCACGCGTGCGGCCTGCAGCCGGCCGCCATTTTCCAGTGAGCCATTGCGGCCGCGACGTTCGTTGGGGGTGAAGCGATACAGGCCGGCCTTGTTGCGGTCGTCTTCGGTGAGATAGACGATGCCGGTGCGCGGATCGATCGCCACCGCTTCATGGCTGAAGCGGCCCAGCCCGACCAGCGGCCGGCCGGTGGTGCGCTGGCTGTCCGGGTCCACTTCGAACACGTAGCCGTGCTTGCGGCCGGTGCTGGAGACCGCATTGGTCTTGATCTCTTCGCAGCTCAGCCAGGTGCCCCACGGCGTGGGGCCGCCGGCGCAGTTGACCAGCGTGCCGCCCAGGCTCGGCTCCAGGCTGCCCCAACCGCGGCGGCCGTAACTCAGCGTGGTGGTGCCGCCACCGGCCAGTTGGGTGCCGCTGACGATGCCGGTGTCGTACATCGCCGGTGCGCGGAACGGGGTGGTCGCACCGCGCTCGTGGTTGCGGATCAGCACATATTCCAGACCGCGCAGCGGATCGCTCCCCGGGCGCCAGTCGGGCCGACGCAGGCCGACCACGGCCATGCCGTCGTGACGGTCGGGGCAGGGCTGGCCATCGTCCATGCGATCGCCGCTCCAGCCGAACGAGCGGTAGCTGAAACCGCGCGGCAGCTGCAGCAGCGGCAGCCCGGTGCTCTGGTCGGCGACCGGGGCGAGCGGGCCATAACGGCTGGGCACGGGTGCCAGCTGCAGCGGTGGCGAGGTGCTGGTGGCGGCCTGGGCCTGGCGCGATTGCAGCGCGCTCAAGCTGCCAAGCGCACCGGCGGCCATCACGGCGGCGCTGCCTTTGAGCACCTGGCGGCGGGCGGGATCGAAAATCGGCATCGAACGACTCCTGCTGGCTGGGTAGTCCGCCGACGCTAGATGCCTGCTGTAACCGCACCATGACACCGCTGTGATCGACCTGGTTCCGATGCCCGAGCTGTGACGCGGATATCATGTCGCGATGAAATGCCGACTCATCGCTACCGGCGAGCGCGCACCGGCCTGGGTGGCGCAGGGCTTTGCCGAATATCAGAAACGTCTTTCGCACTGGATGCCATTGGAGCTGGTCGAGATCGAACCCGGCCTGCGCGGCAAGGGCCGCGACGCGCAACGCGCCACCGACGACGAAGGCCGCCGCGTGCTAGCCGCGCTGCCCAAGAACGCCTACGTGGTGGCGCTCGATATCCCGGGTCGCCCGCTCAGTTCGGAGCAGCTCGCCCAACGCATGGAACATTGGCGCGGGCAGGGCCGCGATCTGGCGTTTCTGATCGGCGGCCCCGAAGGTCACTCCGCCGATGTGCTGAAAACCGCCAGCGAGAGCTGGTCGATCGGCCCGTTGACCCTGCCGCACATGCTGGTGCGCCTGATCGTCGCCGAGCAGCTGTATCGCGCTGCGGCGATGTTGGCCAATCATCCGTATCACCGCGCGTGACTGGTGACCAAGGTTTTGCGGTGTGCCAATAGCCGCTGCTGTTGCCTGTCGTGGTGACCCGCCGGTCACCGCTGCATTGGATCGTGTGTGCTGCTGACGTTGCATCGCGAGCACTCGTCAGGAGGCTGTGCCCGACAATTGGAAATCCACTGCACGAGCACCTGCTCCCAGAGCGCTTCATGCCGGTCTGATGTGGCGCACTGCTCGTATGCGGCGACTCGAAGGCCGAGTCGCCGCATTCCAGACTCACTCAATTCAACGAAAAACTCACCGGTACCAGACCGTAGGCCTGCACGGCCTGACCGTTCTGCATCGCCGGCTGGAAACGCCAGCTGCGCAACACCTGGCTACGCGCCGCCAGATCGAGTGCGCGATGACCGCTGCTGGTCTGCACGCTCACTTCGGTCGGGCGCCCATCGGTACCGACCAACACGCGTAGCAGCACCGTGCCTTGCTGCCCGGCACGCAAGGCGGCCACCGGGTAACTCGGTGCCGGTGAACTCAGATACTGCAGTTGGCCTGCCTCGACCGGGCCGCTGGGCGCGGCAATGGCTGGCGCGCTCTCAGCTATCGCTTCGGAGACAGCGGACAAGGCAAGCGCTGCGCTGTCGACCAACGGTGCCTGATTCACCACTGGTGTTTGCACCTGTACCTGCACCGGCACGGTGGTCGGCGGTGTCTGCGTCGCCTGTGGCTTGAACTTCACTTCGATCGGGAACACCGCTGGCGGGGCGGGTGGCGTTGGGATCGTCATCGGCATGACCCAACGTTCTTTGGGCGTGGGCTGCTGCGGAATCGCCCGGTACGAGAGCGGAATCAACAACAGCCCGCCGGCCAGCAAATGCAACGCCACGGCCGTGCTCATCGCCAGAACGCGCGAGGTGTCGATGCCTGTGGATCGGGAAGAAACCTGCGATTGCGTGAGAACCATCATCCACCTCCTCAACGGAACTGCGGAACGGACCAGCGCGACCCGGACGCACACCACCATCCGGTGACGTAGGTTTACCGCGACCTTTGTGTGGACACAAGTGATTTCGCAGCGCCGGCGATGGCTCGCCGATTGACTCCAGGCGTATCGATTCGGGCTGCCTGGCTGGTGCGGCAGACTCGCGTACGACTAGAGGCGGTCGCAGATGACATGCCAGGGCGAGGCACCAGAATTTCCGGCTTTCCCAATAAAAACTGCCCTCAGGAGAGGGCAGTCAGAAAAATCAGATCACGCTCGGTTTCGATCCGATCAACGCCCCAATTCGAACGTCACATCCAGGTTGATCGACAGCGTGCTTTCGCCCGGTGCGACCGGGGTGTCCATCTCGACCTTGGCCGAGCGCATCGAGGCCGCCATCATCATCGGGCGCACGCCGCCACCGCTGCGGCCTTCGGAGATGCTGACGATGCGGCGCACCTTCAGGCCGAGCGACTTGGCGTAGGTGTCGGCGCGGGCCTGGGCCTTCTTCAGTGCGGCCACGCGTGCTTCGTCGTAGACCGGCTCGGGCTGGTCGATCGAGAAGCTGGGGCCATTGATGTCGTTGGCGCCCTGGGCGACCAGGGCGTCGAGCACCTTGCCCAGGCGGGTGATGTCGCGGACCTTGAGGTTGACCGTGTTGCTGGCCTGGTAGCCGTTGATCTTGGGCGCTTCGTTTTCTTTGTAGGTGTACTGCGGGCTGAGATTGATGCCGCTGGTCTGCACATCCTTGTCGGCGATGCCGGCGGCCTTGACGGCGGCCAGCACCTTGTTCATCTGCTCGGCGTTCTGGCGCATGGCGGCGTTGCCGTCGGCAGCCTGGGTGACCACGCCGGCAGACAGTGTGGCGATGTCCGGCACGCGCTTGGCTTCCGCTTCGGCCGACACGTTGAGCAAGGTGCCGTCGTTGGGAATGGTGTAACTCGACGCAGGTTGAGCATGGGCGGTCATGGCGGTTCCGGCAGCGATCGAGAGGGCCAGCAACAACGGCTTGAAGGTGGTACGCATGAGATCTCCTTGTCTGTCTGCAGAGCGTGTTGTGAGTTCGATGAACATGTTGTGAGTCGAACGCGACCACTGTGTGCCATGCAAGCAAGCGGGCGAGCATGGGCAACAGGTATGCTGGAAGGATGCTTTATCTCGCCTCCCGGTCGCCGCGCCGACAAGAACTCCTGCAACGCCTGGATGTGCCGTTCCAGACCTTGCAACTGGACGTGCCCGAGCTGCGCGCGCCCGACGAATCGCCCGCGCACTACGTGCAACGCGTTGCGCTGGACAAGGCGCGCGCCGGGCTGGCGCAGGTGCAGGCCAGCGACCCCGCTGCGATCGTGCTGGGCTCCGATACCGAGGTGGTGTTGGGCGAGCGGGTGTTCGGCAAGCCGGTCGATGTGGCCGATGCGATCGCGATGTTGAGCTTGCTGTCAGGGCGCACCCACCAGGTACTCACAGCGGTGGTTCTAGTCTGCGCACAACGCGCCCCGGCGCAGGCGTTGGTGGTATCGGAGGTCACGTTCGACACGCTCGATGCTGCGCAGATCGCTGCCTATGCGGCCTGCGGCGAGCCGATGGGCAAGGCCGGTGCGTACGCAATCCAGGGACGCGCCGAACGTTTTATCAGCCATCTGTCCGGGAGCTATTCCGGCGTGATGGGATTGCCCTTATTTCACACCTCGCAGTTGCTCACAGCCTTCGGAGCGCATTGATGTCGGAAGAGATTTTGGTCAACGTCACCCCGCGCGAGACCCGCGTGGCGGTGATCGAGAACGGCATGCTGCAGGAACTGCATATCGAGCGCGGTTGGCGCCGTGGCGTGGTCGGCAATATCTACAAGGGCAAGGTGCAGCGGGTGATGCCCGGCATGCAGGCGGCGTTCGTCGAACTGGGCCTGGAGCGCGCCGCGTTCCTGCACGCCAACGACGTGATCCGCCCGGCGCCCGCGCCGGCCAGCGTGGTCGATACCGAAGAAACCCCGATTCCGCCGCCGCCGGCGGCCTCGGTGCCGATCGTGGAGCTGTTGCGCGACGGCCAGGACATCGTGGTGCAGGTGGTCAAGGACCCGATCGGCACCAAGGGCGCGCGGCTGACTACCCAGATCAGCATTCCCTCGCGCTATCTGGTGCTGCTGCCGCAGTCCAAGATCGTCGGGGTGTCGGCGCGGATCGAAGACGAGGCCGAGCGGCTGCGTTTGAAGACCATCGTCAGCGAGGTCTCGGCCCAGCACGGCGGCTTCGGTTACATCATCCGCACCAATGCCGAAGGCCAGCCGGCCGAGGCGCTGGCCGAGGACATCGCCTATCTGTCGCGGGTCTGGAACGTGGTGGAGCGGCGCGGCCGCGAAGCGCCGCCGTGCAGCATCATCTACGAAGACCTGAGCCTGCCGCTGCGTGCGGTGCGCGACCTGATCCGCCGCGACGTGGAGAAGGTCAAGGTCGACTCCAACGAGACCTTCGTGCAGCTGCAGGCGTTCGTGGCCAAGTACATGCCGGTGCTGGCCGAGCGGCTGGAGCTGTACACCGGCGACCGGCCGATCTTCGATCTGTACGGGGTCGAGGACGAGATCGGGCGCGCGCTGAACAAACAGGTGCCGCTCAAGTCCGGCGGCTATCTGGTGATCGACCAGACCGAGGCGATGACCACCATCGACGTCAACACCGGTTCGTTCGTCGGCCAGCGCAATCTCGAAGAAACCGTGTTCCGCACCAACCTGGAGGCCGCGCAAGCGGTGGCGCGGCAGCTGCGGCTGCGCAACCTGGGCGGGATCATCATCATCGACTTCATCGACATGGACGATGCCGAGCATCGCCGCCAGGTACTGCGCACGCTGGAAAAGGCGCTGGCACGCGATCACGCCAAGACCACCGTGTACGAATTCTCGCCGCTGGGCCTGGTCGAAATGACCCGAAAGCGCACCGTCGAAAGCCTGGAGCGGCAGCTGTCGGAAACCTGCGGCCAGTGCAGCGGGCGCGGCACCATCAAGACCGCCGAGACGGTGACCTACGAGATCTTTCGCGAGATCACCCGTGCGGTGCGCCAGTTCGACGCGGCGCGGCTGCTGGTGATTGCCTCGTCCAAAGTGGTGGCCCGCATCACCGACGAAGAGTCGGCGGCCGTGGCCGAGCTGGAGGAATTCCTCGGCAAGAGCATCCGCTTCCAGTCCGACGACCAGTATCTGCAGGAGCAGTTCGATGTGGTGTTGCTGTGAGGCTGGGAATGGAGAGTCGGGAATCGGGAATCGGGAATGGGGATGGAGCGAAAGGCGCTCTGCGGGTTACTGCCGACATCTTTAGAATGGCGGCGCGCGCAAGTGGATGATCGTGCGTGTGGCGCGTTTTCTGCTCCTGCGATTCCCCATTTCCCACTCCCCATTCCCGGCCGTTAATGCCCACCCCGCTGCGCCGCCGTCTGCGTCTGTTTCGCCGCTATGCGATCACCGCCACCGCACTCGTGCTGGTGGCGATCGCATTGCTGGTGGGTGCGGCCAGCCAGGCGTTGCCGCTTGCCGAGCAGCGGCCGCAGCAGATCGCCGCGTGGTTGAGTCAGCGCGCCGGCCAGCCCATTGCCTTCGATCGCCTGCAGACCGAGTGGACCCGACGCGGTCCGCTGTTGCGGCTGGATGGGTTGCGGATCGGTCCGCATGGCGAAGTGCGCGTGGGCCAGGCCGAAATCCTGCTGGCGATGTACGCCGGCCTGTTGCCCGGCCATTCGCTGACCGAAGTCCGCCTGCGTGGTCTGGCACTGACGCTGCAGCGTAGCGATGACGGCGTGTGGTCGGTGCAGGGCTTGCCGGCCGCGCGACGTGCCGACCCCTTGGAAGCCTTGCGTCGCCTCGGCGAAATCCAGGTAGCCGAGGCGCGTTTGCATGTGACCGCGCCTTCGATCGGCCTGGACACCACGTTGCCGCGCATCGATCTGCGTCTGCGTGTCAGCGGTTCGACGGTGAAAGTCGGCAGCCACGCATGGATCGATGTGCAGCGCGCACCGTTGACCACCGTGCTGGAGTTCGATCGCAACAGCGGCGACGGCAGCGCTTACGCGCAAGCCGACCCCGCAGATCTGGCCGCGTGGGCCTCGTTGCTGCACGTCGGCGGCATGCGCGTGGATGGCGGCAGCGGACGGCTGCAGGCGTGGGCACAACTGCGTGCGCGCCGCATCACCGGTGTCACCGTGGATGCCGATCTTCAACAGGTGCGCTTGTCCGGTGCCGCACTGCCGGATGAAACCGCACGCCGCACGCTGGTGTGGGAGCGGCTGCAGGCACGCGCGCGCTGGCAGACCATCGAAGGCGGCTGGCGGGTGGATGCGCCACTGCTGCGGCTGGGCCAGGCGGCCAAATTGCAGCAGTTGGATGGGCTGAGCATCGCTGGAGGGCGCCGTTACGCGGTGGTCGGCAAACATGTGGATGTCTCCGGTCTGATCACAGCGGCGGCATTGAGCGACAACCTGTCGCCCACCTTGCGGCGCTGGTTGAGTTTGTCCAAACCGCAGCTGCGCGTGACCGACCTACAGGTCGCAGGCGAGCAGGGCGGTGCCCTGCGCGCGCAGGGCCGGATCGACGAATTGGCGTTCCTACCGGTGGGCAACGCGCCAGGCATCAGCGGTTTGCGCGGGCAGATCGATGGCGATGCGCAGGCGGTCGAGCTGGATACCGCGCCCGATGCCACGGTGCGTTTCGACTGGCCGACCGGCTTTGGGGTGGTGCATGAGATCCAGCTGGCCGGCAAGCTCGTCGGCTGGCGCGACGGCGCCGGCTGGCAGGTCGCCACGCCGGCCTTGCGGGTGCAGGCCAAGGATTACGGCGCCAATGTGCGCGGCGGGCTGTGGTTCCAGAACGATGGCAGCCGCCCGCGCATCCAGCTGGCAACGCAACTGGACGATGTTGCCTTGCCGGTGGCGCGCAAATTCTGGATCCGCTCGAAGATGAGCAAGCCCGCCATCGACTGGCTGGACAAGGCGGTGGCCGGCGGTGTGATCACCGGCGGCACCGGCCTGGTCAGCGGCGATCTGGACGACTGGCCGTTCGAAGGCAACGACGGGCGCTTCGAAGCGTTCGGCCATATCCGCGACGGCGTGATCCCCTTCAATCCCGAGTGGCCGGCGATGGAGCAGGTGCAGGCCGATCTGAGCTTCCTCGGTAACGGCTTCTCCCTGCATGGAAGTGGCGAGCTGGCTGGCGCGCCGATCACCCAGCTTGAGGCCGGCATTCCCGATTTCGCCACCTCCGAACTCTACGTGCGCGCCTCCACCCAGGCCGACGCCACGCAGCTGCTGAGCATGCTGCGCAAAAGTCCGTTGGAGCGTCGCTACGGCGACACCTTGCGCAATCTCACGGTGTCGGGCCCGGCAACGGTGAGCTTCGATCTGCTGCGCCCGTTACGCAGCAAGGGTGTGGGCGGGCATCTGCAGGGCACGGTCGCGCTGCAGGGTGCCAAGCTGGCCGATGCGCGCTGGAATCTGGCCTTCGACCAGGTCAGCGGCCAGGCCGACTACCGCGACACCGGCTTTGCCGCCGAGCAGTTGAGCGTGCAGCACCAGGGCCGCAGTGGCGAGTTGTCCTTGCGTGCCGGCGGCTTCGTGCAGGACCCGAAGCAGGCGTTCGAAGCGCGCTTCGCCGCCACTCTGGATGCCAAGGAATTGTTCGACCGCGCGCCGCAGATGGAATGGCTGCGCCCGTACGTGCACGGCAGCGCGCCCTGGCAGGTGGGCGTGGATGTGCCGCTGCCGCCGCCGGGCCAGACCGATGCGAAGGCGATGTTGAGCCTGCGCTCGGACCTGGTCGGCACCACCCTGGATCTGCCCGCGCCGCTGGACAAGGCGGCCACCCAGCCGTTGGACACCCAGGTCAAGGTGGCCTTGCCGGTCGGCGATGGCGATATCGATGTGGCGTTCGGCAAGCTGGTGGCGCTCAAGGCCAGCAGCCAGGGCAACCAGACCGGCGTGCGCGTGGTGATGGGCACCGACACGGTCAGCGAGCGCCCACCGGCCAACGGGTTGATCGTCACCGGCCGCACCGCCTCGCTGGATGCGATCGACTGGATCAGTCTGGCGCGCGGCAGCAGCGAGCCAGAGATGCCGCCGCTGCCGGGCCAGCCGGAGACCAAAAAAAGCACGGTGCCGCTGCAGCAGGTGGACGTGCAGGCAGACAGACTGCTGATGATCGGCGGCGTGTTCCCGCAGACCCGGTTACGGCTGCGGCCTACCCGCGACGCGGTGGCGGTAACGCTGGACGGGCCGTCGCTGGCCGGCCAGCTCACGGTGCCCAATGCCGACGGCGCCGCCGTGCAGGGCAAGCTGCGCACCGTACACTGGCAGCCGGTAGTGGCGGCTGCCGAACCGGCCGCGCCCGAGCCGGGCGACCCGCTGGCCGGCGCCTTGCCCGAGCCGGCGCGCCGCGCGGTGGCCGAGTTCGACCCGGTGTCGATTCCGCCGTTGTCGCTGGATATCGACGATCTGCAGGTTGGCAAGATGACCCTGGGCGCGGCCATCCTGCGCAGCAGCCGGCTCAGCGACGGCATGCAGGTGGATCAGCTGCAACTGCGCTCCAACGACCAGAGCATCGGTCTGACCGGCGCCTGGCGCGGCAAGGGCGAATCCGCCAGCACCCGGTTATCAGCGCGCGTGGACAGCCGCAATCTCGGCAATCTGCTGCAAAACCTCACCCTGGGCGGTCAGCTGCGCGGTGGCGAAGGCCAGCTTGAGCTCAACGCCGGCTGGCAGGGCTCGCCGACCGGCTTTGCGCTCGGTTCGCTGGACGGCGATCTCAAGATCGACGTACGCAACGGCCAATTGCTGGAAGTGGATCCCGGCGCCGGCCGCGTGCTCGGCCTGCTCAGCGTGGCGCAGTTGCCGCGCCGGCTGATGTTCGACTTCCGCGACTTCTTCTCCAAGGGGCTGGCGTTCAACAAGCTGGCCGGCGAGGTGCGCTTCGGCGATGGTTTCGCGCGCACCGACGCCATCCGCATCGAAGGCCCGGCCGCCGACATCGCCATCCGCGGGCTGACCGACCTGCGTGCGCAGACCTTCGACCAGACCGTGGACGTGAATCCCAAGGCCGGCAATCTGCTGGCCGTGGTCGGCGCAGTGGCCGGTGGCCCGGTCGGCGCGGCGGTGGGCGCGGCCGCCAATGCGGTGTTGAGCAAGCCGCTGGGCGCGATCGGTGCCAAGACCTATCACGTCACCGGCCCGTGGAAGGAGCCGCAGGTGGACGTGGTGGAACGCGAAGCGCGCGAGCGTGTGCCAAGCAAACCGAGTTCTTCAAGTGCGCCAGGTGTCAGTTCCAGCAAGCCTGGTGCAGCGCCGCGCTGAGGCGCCCAAACGTGCGGCGCCCGCCGGATTAGTCGAATGCGCCAAGCCCACGCAATGCATCGGGCCAGTCCGCACACCGTCGCGCTGAGGTGTTGAAGCGCCCGCCGGGCACATCGAATACACCTAGCGCCTTCCAGCCAGCTCTGCACGTGGCAAGCCGCGCCCAGACGCTGACATGCTCAGTCTGCTGGCGTCCCGTTATCCGCCTCGTCTTCGCTGGCAGCACGCGCGAACATCGGCAGGCGCAGCCGCGAACGGTGGCCCGGCGCTGGCGCTTGATCCGCGCCAGCCACGCCACGGAAATAGCCGCGCTGCCACTTCTCGCGTGCGGCGGCCGATTGCGCATCCGGCAGTTCATCCAGAAACCGCGTGCGGCTGTGGGTCCAGTCGGCGTGCTGCCGCGCCAGTTCCGGCGCCTCGGACAGCGGCTGCCACTGCGGTTGCACTTGCTCGATCAGCCGGCGTGGCAGCGGAAACAGATGGCAGAACGGCTCGCCGGCGTCGAAGCGCACCCGCCCGGGCCGGGTGAACTTCCAGTTCATGGTGAAGGTGTACGGGCTCCAGTCGGTTTCGACCATGCCGCTCAAGGCACCGATGCCGTCCTTGGGCCGGTTCAATGGCCCGGTGACGAACAGATCGATGCCTTCTTCGGTGCGGAACAGGCAGGGCACGTGGAAGGTCAGCACGCCATAGCCGAAGTGGCTGATCGCCGGTGATGCGCTGCCGCCATCGGCAACGATCTGAATGGCGTCCAGGCCATCGCCGCCGTTCCAGCTGGCCGCGAAACCGGCCTGGCACAGCAGCTCCCAGCCATGCGCATTGGCGATCGCCAGCGGCAGGCAACGGTAGGCATAGCGCTGGTCGGTGGCGTCCATCCAGTCGCGCTCGTGCGGGGCGGGGCGGATGTCCAGCGTGTGGCCATCCAGGACGTGGGCAGTGAGCTTCATGCGCGGGCGTCGGCAGGGCAGCAGGCCTGCGATGATAGCCGCGCCGCACGTTCAGCCGAACGACTTGTCTCCCCGGCGTGCGGGCCCCATCCTGATCGCATGACCGATAACGCTCTCACTCTGGCCGAAACCCGGCTGCTGCTTCCTTCCGGCCTGGACACCGGCCATCTCGACCGCACCTTCGGCGCTCTGTTGGGCCCGGGCATCGACTTCGGCGACCTGTATTTCCAGCATTCGCGACGCGAGAGCTGGAGCGTGGAAGACGGCATCGTCAAGGACGGTGCGCATTCCATCGAACAAGGCGTGGGCGTGCGTGCGATTTCCGGCGAAAAGACCGGCTTCGCCTACTCCGACGACATCCAGCGCGAGGCGCTGCTGGAAGCGGCGCAGTCGGCACGTGCGATCTCGCGCGACGGCGGTGCGCAATCCACTCGCACGCTGGTGCGCGGCAGTGGCCGTGCGCTGTACCCGGCCACCGACCCGATCGACGACATGGACAGCGCGACCAAGGTCGAGTTGTTGCGTCGCATCGACCAGTACGTGCGCGCGGCCGACCCGCGCGTCAAACAGGTGATGGTGAGCCTGTCCGGTGGCGTGGACACGGTACTGATCGCGCGCAGCGACGGCGTGCTGGCTGCCGATGTGCGCCCGCTGGTGCGCATGAACGTGCAGGTGATCGTCGAACACGGCGGGCGCCGCGAATCCGGCTATTCCGGCGGCGGCGGGCGTTACGGCTATGCCGAGCTGTTCGCCGACGGCCGCCCGGAAGGCTTTGCGCGCGAAGCGCTGCGCCAGGCCCTGGTCAATCTGGATGCGATTCCGGCACCGGCCGGCGTGATGCAGGTGGTGCTCGGCCCGGGCTGGCCCGGCGTGCTGCTGCACGAGGCGGTCGGGCATGGCCTGGAAGGCGACTTCAACCGCAAGGGCACCAGCGTCTACGCCGGCCGCATCGGCGAGCGCGTGGCCTCGCCGGGCGTGACCATCGTCGATGACGGCACCCTGGATGGCCGTCGCGGCTCGCTCAATATCGACGACGAAGGCACGCCCACCCAGTGCACCACGCTGATCGAAGACGGCGTGCTGGTCGGCTACATGCAGGACACCCATAACGCGCGCCTGATGGGCGTGGCACCGACCGGCAACGGCCGCCGCGAGTCGTTTGCGCACCTGACCATGCCGCGCATGACCAACACCTACATGCGCGCCGGGCAGCACGATCCGCAGGAGATGATCCGCTCGGTGAAGAAGGGCATCTACGCGGTCAACTTCGGCGGCGGTCAGGTCGACATCACCAGCGGCAAGTACGTGTTCTCGGCCACCGAGGCCTACCTGATCGAAGACGGCAAGGTCACCGCGCCGGTCAAGGGCGCCACGCTGATCGGCAACGGCCCGGAGACCATGCAGAAGGTGCGCATGATCGGCAATGACCTGGCGCTGGACGAAGGCGTGGGCGTATGCGGCAAGGACGGGCAGAGCGTGCCGGTCGGCGTCGGCCAGCCGTCGTTGCTGATCGACGGCATCACCGTTGGCGGAACGCAGGCCTGAGATGCGGGGATTCGGGAATGGAGATTCGGGAATCGCAACAGCGGGGGCGGTGGGGCGTGATGCGTCCCGCCTGTGTGGTTCCTCAGTCCTCGGTCCGCGTTTCTTCGCTGTCGGCGTCGTCGCTCTCGTCGAGATCGATGTCGTCGTCGCCGGCATTCACTTCTTCGCCCGCCTGCGTGGACAACTCGCGCAGCACCTGGAACAGCTCGCGGTAGGCGCGCGGCGGCTTGTTCTTGGCCCGCTCGCTGATGGCGTTGCGCACCAGCTGACGCAGTTGCTGCCGGTCGGCGGCCGGGTAGGCTTCCAGCAGTTCGGCCAGCGCCACGTCGCTCTCGGCCAGCAGCCGTTCGCGCCAACGCTCGACCCGGTGGATCGCAGCCACTTCGCGGCGCGCGGTGTCGCTGTTGGCATCCAGCGCATCGCGCAGCGCGTTCAGCGTGGTGTCGTCCTCGCGGCGCATGTGCTTGGCCAGAAACGCCAGCTGCCGCTTGTGCGCGATATGCGAGGTGATGCGCTTGCTCTCTTCGATATGCGGAATCAGCGATTCGGGCACCGGCAACTTGGCCAGCTGCGCCGGGGTGAGCGCCACCAGCTTTTCGCCCAGGTCGAAAATTTCCAGCGCCTCGCGCCGTTGCTGGCTGCGGCTGGCGCCGCGAAATTCACCAGTGTCTTCGTCGCGTCCGCGCATTGCCACTACATCCCGAAACTTGGTTGATAAAAAATTTCCGGCCTTGAACGGCCGGGCGCCGGCGGAACACTCCGCACTGAATTCAGACACTCCGGCCAACGATGGCCGAGCTTTTGCGGAAGGATCCGCGTTCCTAAGGATAAAGCATTGAACGCACTCTCCTCCGAAACACGTGTCCACGACGACAGCCTGCAGCGCCTGGACGCGCTCACCGACATCTCGCAGCGCCTGCTCGAGCGCGCCCGTGCGGCCGGCGCCACCCAGGCCGAAGTGAGCTGCAGCGAAGAGCGCGGGCTGGACGTCAACGTGCGGCTGGGCGATGTGGAAACGGTGGAATCCACCCGCGACCGTGGCATTGCGGTCACCGTCTACTTCGGCAAGCGCAAGGGCAGTGCCAGCACCGCCGATCTGCAGGATTCCAGCCTGGAATCCACCGTGGCCCAGGCCTGTGCGATCGCCCGCTACACCGAAGACGACGTGGCCGCCGGCCTGGCCGACCCGGAACTGATGGCGCGCGAGTTCCCCGAACTGGACAGCTGGCACCCGTGGGCGCTGGACGCCGACACCGCGGTGGACCTGGCGCTGGCCTGCGAAACCGCCGGGCGCGATGCCGATGCGCGGATCAGCAATTCCGATGGCGCCTCGGCCAGCACCGGGCTCAGCCTGTCGGTGTATGCCAACTCGCATGGCTTCATCGGCCGCGAGCGCGGCACCCATCATTCGATCAGCTGCGCGCTGATCGCCGGGCAGGGCGACGGTATGCAGCGCGATGGCTGGTACAGCAGCGCGCTGGCACGTGAAGACCTGGAAGCGCCCGAGGCGATCGGCCGCCACGCTGCCGAGCGCACCCTGGCGCGGCTGCAACCGCGTTCGCTCCCCACCGGCCAGCTGCCGGTGCTGTTTGCGCCGGAAGTGGCGCGCTCGCTGGTCGGCCATCTGCTTGGCGCGGTCTCCGGTGGCGCGCTGTATCGGCGTGCCAGCTTCTTGCTCGACAGTGTCGGCAGCAAACTGTTCCCGGACTGGTTCAACATCGAAGAACTGCCGCATCTGCGCCGCGGGCTGCGCTCGGCCGCCTTCGATGGCGAGGGCGTGGCGACGCGACGTTCGGCGCTGATCACCGACGGCGTGCTGCAGCGGTATGTGCTCGGTAGCTATTCGGCACGCAAGTTGGGCCTGCAGACCACCGCCAACGCCGGCGGCGTCCACAACCTCCAGGTCACTGCGAATGCGGGCGATCTGGCCTCGATGATGTCCGGCATGTCGCGCGGTCTGCTGGTCACCGAACTGATGGGCAACGGGGTCAATCCAGTGACCGGCGATTACTCGCGCGGCGCCGGTGGTTTCTGGATCGAGAACGGCGTGATCGCCTATCCGGTCGATGGTCTGACCATCGCCGGCAACCTGCGCGAGATGTTCGCCGGCATCGAGGCGGTAGGCAACGATGTGGATCCGCGTTCGCACGTCAAGATCGGTGCGGTGCTGCTCAACCGCATGACGGTGGCAGGCGACAGCTGAGCGTGCCGATCGCGACGACTGTGCTCACCGCTCCCGGCCACTGCCGCGGAGCATCGCGAACGAGACCATGTCTTCCCGCACTGGTGGCTGGCTGACGGGTTGCTATAGTCCGCCGCACCACAACCATGCATGGGGAGACATGATGAGCGACTTCGAGTCACACGCTGCACCGCCGCCACCGCCGATCGGCACCAGCTCGCCGTCGGAGGAGCGCACCCTGGCGCTGGCCGCGCATCTGCTCGGCATCCTCACGTCCTTCATCGGCGCGCTGGTGATCTGGCTGATCAGTAAGGACGCCAGCCCGTCCAAGCCGTTCGCCACCGACCAGGCCAAGGAAGCGTTGAACTTCCAGATCACCGTGATCATCGCCTATGTGGCTGCGGTGATCCTGACCATCGTGTCGTTCGGCATTCTGTTCTTCGTGCCGACGCTGGTGTGGATCGCCAACCTGGTGCTGTGCATCCTGGCCGCGGTCAAGGCCAACAACGGCGAGCATTACCGTTATCCGTTCACGCTGCGCCTGATCAAGTAATCCGGCACGGTGCGAACAACAAAGGCCCGGCAGCGATGCCGGGCCTTTGGCGTTTCGAACGATGGCGGGATCAGTTCTGCGCCGGGGTGTTTTCGGCGAAGTACTCGTGGCTGTCGGCGTTGGTGATCGCCTGGGCCGGGTTGCTGATCGCCAGGCTACGCGCGCCGGACTGACCGTAGACGCGGTCCTGCGTGCCGGCCACCACAGTGAAGTGGCTGGTCTCGTGCACCAGCGTGCCGGCCTTGGAGTCGGTGCCGGTTGTCGATGCACTCCAGAACGCGTTGCACACATGGATCTCGTACGGCTGGTTCGGATAGACGTAGGCGAAGGCGTCTGCCAGATCCGCTTCGCAGCTGCAGTTGATCGTCAGCTGGCCGTTGTTCTGGTCCAGCGCGTTGTCGATGTTGACGAAGTTCGAGCTGACCCGGCTATAGCGTGAGGCGTTGTAGGCGCCGAACCAGGTGGTGTAACGCGCGCCGGTGCTGCCGCCGTTGAGGTAGGTGCGCGCGTTCTGCGAGTAGTTGCGCGCGGCAGTGACGGCACTGGCGGCCTGGTTGGTGCGGGTGGTGCTGCAGTTGAGATAGTTGATGCCGTTGACCACGGCGGTCGGGCCGACTGCGAGCTGGCGCTGCACGCCACGCCGTGCGCCGTCCAGCCAGACGGTGAGCGGGGTGCTGGTGGCCACGGCCGGCTCGCCGTTGGCCGCTTTCATCAGGCTGCCGTCGGACAGTGAGGCGTATTGCAGCGACGAGCGGACCTGGATGGTGTAGTTGCCGCTGGTGGACAGATCGTAGGCGCCCGCCAGATCGACCTCGCCCTGCACGCTCTGGCCGGGCTTGAGGATGGTGAAGTCGGCCGCCTTGGGCAGGCCGCGCTTGACCAGGCGCCCGGTGTAGTTCACCGGCGTACCATCGCGGCTGACGTCCAGAATGCCGTTATCCAGTGACTTCAGCGGCAGCTGATAGGTCGGGACGCGCGCGATCTGGCTGCCGTTGTTGGTAACGGTGACGGCGATCTTGCCTTGGTGCCGACCAGCCTGATCGGCGACCGGCGCTAGTTCGATGGTCAACGGAACCGGGCCGCGCACGGACTGCGCCTGCGCCGATCCGAGCACGCCGACAACGGCCAACGTGCCTGCTGCAAACGATGCGAGAAAAACATTCTTCACCAGCAACTCTCCATGTGATCGGGGGGATGTCCGCTGAACGCGGGCAGACCAACCTAGGCAGGGCGAGCGGGCACGACAAGACAATCGATTCGTGCTGTTTTTGGCCTACTGATGGCGCTGGAATGGCAAATATGGACAGCGATGGCGACAATTTGGCTCCAAGGTGTGCGTCCATCCACATTTTTAACGCGCACCGCATAAATTCCCTTGTGAAAATCTATGAAAAGAGAATTTACGTTTTGTGACGCACAACCCCGGTTATTCGAGGACGCTCCACGTCTCCACCGTGCGCTGGCGCACGGTGTGCGCAGATGGCGGCGCGATCGCATGATCGATGCATGCATCGCTGCCGCTGGCGAGTGACCACGCAGCGACGTCCGCGTTTGATCGCGTGGGCCGTTTGTATGGGTGCGTGGTCGTTTTGAGCGTCGCGCTAGTGCGCGCGGTCCACCGCAAACCGGCCCAGCGTCGCCAGCGTTTCGCCGGGCTGGCCGTAGGGCTGCAGGATGTCGTGCATGCGCGTGGCCAGCTCTGCCAGCTTGGCCTTGGCGCCGTCCATCCCGAGCAGGGCGGGATAGGTGGACTTGGATTGCGCAGCGTCCTTGCCGGCGGTCTTGCCCAACTGCGCCGAGCTCGATTCCACGTCCAGGATGTCGTCGCGCACCTGGAACGCCAGGCCCAGCGCATCGGCAAACGCGTCCAGGCGCTGCTGGTCGGCCTGCGCGGCACCACCGGTCAACGCGCCCATGCGCACCGCCGCGCGGATCAGCGCGCCGGTCTTGAGTGCGTGCATGCGTTCCAGGTCGCTTAGCGATTGCAGTTGGCCGGTGGCATCGATATCCAGTGCCTGGCCTCCGCACATGCCGGCAGCGCCTGCAGCGCTGGCCAGGCTCTGTAGCCAGCCGACCCGCAGGTCGGCACTCACCGATGCCGCAGCCAATAGTTCGAACGCGCGCGTCTGCAGCGCATCGCCAGCCAGAATCGCCGTGGCTTCATCGAAGGCGATATGTACGGTGGGCTGGCCGCGGCGCAGCGCGTCGTCGTCCATCGCCGGCAGATCGTCGTGCACCAGCGAATAGGCATGGATCAGCTCCACCGCCACGGCAGGGGTGTCCAGGCTGTCTTCGTCGGCGCCGAACAGGGCGCCGGTCGCATACACCAGCAACGGACGCATGCGCTTGCCGCCGCCCAGTACCGCATGCCGCATGGCGGCGTGCAGGCGTTGCGGGGCAAGCGCTGGGCTTGGCAGGCATGCCTCCAGGCTGCGTTCGGTGCGGGCGATCCAGTGATCGAACGACGCCGAACTCACCTCAGCCGCCGTCCGACGACGGCGGTTCGAAGGTTTCGGCCAGATCGGGGCGGGCGGGGTCGGTCAGCATGCGGACGCGCAGTTCGGCGTGTTCCAGTGCCTGCTGGCAATCGCGGTACAAGCCGATGCCACGCTCATAGGCCATGAGCGATTGCTCCAGGCTCTGGTCGCCGACTTCCATCTTCTGCACCAGTTGCTCGAGTTCTTCCAGCGACTGTTCGAAGCGGGCAACCGGGGATGTTTCGTTCAAGGACTTCTTGGCCATCGGTAAAGTGTGCGGCGCGCGCGCAGGCGGGTCAATTCGCAGCTGTGTTGCTGTGCCATCGCAACGCTGCGTTATTGGCCTGCAGCCAGTTGTTCAATGCGGCCGAGATGATGCGATCGCCGGCTGCGAGTACCTGGTCGCCATCCCACAGGATCGGCAGGCGTTCGCGTTCCCAGGGTGGTAGATCCAGTTCCTGCAGCAGGTGCTTGAGGCGATGCGAGTGCGCACGTTGCGGCAACACGATGCGCTCGCCACCGTGGCGTACGCGCACCAGTAGCGGTTGCGCGAAGCGCAGGCCGGGTGCGCCGTGTAACTGCAACTGCGCGCCATCGGGCAGCTGCAGCGCCGCCTGGCCATCCCAGTGCGTCTGCCACTGCGGCGGGCATGCGGTGTGTGGGCGAAGTAAATACAGACACTGGCGCCAGCGACGCACTTCGACCTGTTGCCAGGCAAAGCGCGCTTGCCGGTCCGGTGCGTGGTTGTCGATTTCCTGTTCCAGCGCGGTGATGCCATGTGCGGGCAGCGGCGGGGCGTGTGCCGCACTCACCCAGGCGCGTAGCAGGCGCGGCCGACGTGTCGCCGGCTGCGCACGCAACCGCTGCAGATCCAGCGCGCCGGTTGCGGTCAGCATGCCGGGCAGCAGCGCGATGTCCTCTTGCAGCAGCAACGCGCTGGCATCGGCGCTCAGGTGCGCACTGCGCGCCAACGCCTCGGCGGCCTGTGGCCAGCGTTGCTGCAGCAGAGGCATGAGCTGGGTGCGCAGGAAGTTGCGGTCGTACCGTGTGTCGGCATTGCTGGGGTCTTCGATCCATTCCAGCCCATGTGCCTGCGCATAGGCCAGCAAGTCGGTGCGTGCATGGTGCAGCAGTGGACGCCACAGCATGCCGCCTGCGAATGGACGCTGCGCGCGCATGGCAGCCAAGCCGTCCGGGCCGGAAGCGCGCAGGGCGCACAGCAGGAAGGTTTCGGCCTGATCGTCGCGATGGTGCGCCAGCGCTAGCCATTCGCCGGGCGTGAGTGTTTCGGCAAACGCGGCGTGGCGCGCATTGCGTGCCGCCGCTTCCAGACCCAGGCCGCTGTCGCGCGCAACCTGCACGCGCGCGATCTGCAAGGGAATCTGCACTGCATCGCATTGGCGCTGGCAATGCGCAGCCCATGCATCGGCGTCGGCGTGCAAGCCGTGATGCACGTGCACCGCGCGCAAGCCGATGTCGCGATAGCGCGGCGCGGCTGCCAGCAGCTGCAGCAACACGCTCGAATCCATGCCGCCGCTGTAGGCGACAAGGACCGGGCCCGGCGGCGTCGCAGGCAGTGCCAGGGCAGTCATCTGTGCATGCCGATCAAGACAGCGCTGCGGCACGGTGCGACCGGTAGCGGATTGCCACCGCCTGCCAATCGCAACGGCGCAGCGCTGCACATCAACGCTTGGTCGCAGTCTCGAACGCGGCCGATGCCGGCAACTCCACCGGCACGCCGGCGCTGTCGCAGGTGCCGGCCTTGCACAGGCGCTCGCGCAGGCGCGGGGTGGCCTGCACGATGACGTGGTAGATCACGTTCTCTTCCAGCGTGCCGCGAAACGCCGCACTGCCCGGGCCGGTGGCCCAGATGCCGACGTCTTCGCCACCATGGCTTTCGGATTTGGTCGGCACCAGCGATTCCTGCATGTAGCTGGGGGCTTCGGTGTCGACGTGGGTCAGATCCGGGCGTCCGGAAGCAGGCTCGCTGCTGCTGGGTTCGTGCGGGTACTTCTTCGGTCCGGCCGGCTGCGCGTTGCTGGCGCCGGTGTGGCCGGGGCCGTTGGCGTAGCTCAGTGTGGTGTAGGGCTGGCCGGCCAGGTCGGTGGCCAGCTGGGTGCGGTCGCCTTCTTCGCCGCCGGTGCCGCGCACCTTGCCCAGGATCGGATTGCCGCGCACTGGGTAGCCGACGAAGTTGAGCGTGTGCGAGTGGTCGGCGGTGACGATGATCAGCGTGTCCGGTGGCGCGGTCTGCACGGCGGTGCGCACCGCATCGGACAGCGACACGGTTTCGTCGAGCGCGCGGTAGGCATTGCCGGCATGGTTGGCGTGATCGATACGGCCGCCTTCGACCATCAGCACAAAGCCGTTCGGGTCGCGCGACAGCGACTGGATCGCGGTGCGGGTCATCTCGGTCAGGCTGGGCTCGCCTTGCGGGGTGCGATTGCGGTCGTGGTCGAACTGCATGTGATCCGGTTCGAACAGGCCCAGCAGCGCAGGCGCGCCGGCCGCCGCCTTCAATTGCTGTTCGTTCCAGACATAGGCGCCTTGCGGATGCGCCTGTTTCCATTCGGCGACCAGATTGCGGCCGTCCAGGCGCAGGCCCACCTTGTCGTCGTATTCCGGATCGCGCTCCTGCACGGTCTGGAACTGGCTGCGTCCGCCGCCCAGCACCACTTGCGGGCCGCGTCCGAAGCGCGCGGTGGACAGCAGTTGCTGAGCGATGTCCTGGCAGCCGGCGGTGCGCGCGGACTCGGGCAGGTCGGTGTCGTTTTCCCAGTTGCGGTCCGGCGAATGCGCGTAGGTGGCCGCCGGGGTGGCGTGGGTCAGCCGGGTGGTGGTGACGATGCCGGTGGCCATGCCGGCGCTGTCGGCCAGTTGCAGCCAGCTCAGCAGTCCCTTGCCCAGGCTGTCGCCGCAGTCGCTGCGGTTGCCGCTGCTGACGCCGATCGCGCCCATATGCGTTTTCACGCCAGTGGTGATCGCGGTCATGGTGCCGGCCGAATCGGGCGTTTGCGAATCGGTGTTGTAGGTCTTGCTGAAAGCGGTCGCCGGGAATTGCTCCCACGACAGCAGGTTCTCTTCACCGGGCCCGCCCTTGCGCTGGCCATCCAGAATGCGCGCGGCAGCCACCGTGGTCAGGCTCATGCCATCGCCCAGGAACAGGATCACGTTGCGCGCCCGCCCGGCCATCGCGCCATTGCCGGCTGCACGCGCTGCGCCCGAGCGGTACCACCATTGCGGCGTCTCGCCGGCGGGATGCGTCACCTGCGGCACCTCCACGCGCACGGCGGCAGGCGTGGACGCACTGGTGCCAGTGGTGGAAGCGCAGGCGGCGACACACAAGGTGGTCAGGGCGGCGAGGGCAGGCAGGCGGTAACGCATCGGCATCGAACTCGTGACTGAATCAGCGCGCATTATGCCGGGATGCCTGGCGTCACACAGATGACACACCGCTGTTCCAGTCGTGGTCTCGCGGCCAGCGCGGGCCTGAGCTATCGTGCATGCACTCTCCCCCCCGGATGATTCGACGCATGACATTGGTCTCGGCCTGGTTGCGCATTCCGTTCTGGCAACGCGTGGTGGCCGGCTTCGTGCTGGGTGCGATCGCCGGAGCGGCCATGGGCCCTGCGGCCGATGTGTGGTTCGGCCCACTCGGCGATCTGTACGTCACCCTGATCAAGATGATCGCGATCCCGCTGGTGTTCTTCGCGGTGATCAATGCGATCTCGTCGCTGCACGGGCAAAAATCCGTCGCCGCACTTGGCGGGCGTACCTTTCTGTGGTTTGTCATCACCGCCGCGCTGGCGGTGGGCGTGGGCCTGGCGGTGGGCACGCTCATGCAACCCGGCGCCGGCCATTTCAGTTTGAGCGTGGATTCGGCCTGGAAGCCGCGCGATGTGCCCAGCCCGATCAAGGTGCTGCTGGATGTGGTGCCCTCCAACCCGTTCTACGCACTGACCGGCATCGGCACCAAGACCAATGCGGCCGGCGAGACGGTCTTGGCGGCCGGGCGTGGTTCGATCCTGCCGGTGATCTTCTTCGCCGCGCTGCTGGGCTTTGCGATGGTCAAGCTCGGCGAGCGGGTGGCCGAGGCGCGCAAGCTCACCGCGCAGCTGAGCGACATCATGATCCAGGTCACCCGCTTCGTGCTGGAGATGACCCCGCTCGGCACCTTCGGCCTGATCGCCAGTCTGGTGGGCAGCTACGGCTTTGCGAAGCTGTTGCCGTTCGGCAATTTCGTGCTGGCGCTGTATGTCGCCTGCGCGATCCACATCGTGGTGGTCTACAGCAGCTTGTTGTTGTTGCATGGATTGAATCCGTGGAAGTTCTTCCGTGGTGCGGCGCCGGGCATGCAGGTGGCATTCGTCAGTTCGTCCAGCTTTGCCGCGATGCCGGTGGCGATGCGCTCGATCACGCATAACCTGGGCGTCAGCAAGGATTACGCCGCATTCGCGGTGCCGCTGGGTGCCAGCATCAAGATGGATGGCTGCGGCGCGATTTTTCCGGCCTTGTGCGCAGTGTTCATTGCGCAATACACCGGTGTGCCACTGACCGCCAATCAATACTTCGTGGTGTTGATCGCTTCTGTGCTCGGAAGCTTCGGCACGGCCGGTGTGCCCGGCACTGCGGTGATCATGGCCACGGTGGTCCTCAGTGCGGCCAACCTGCCGCTGGAAGTCATCGGCTACCTGTATGCGATCGACCGCATTCTCGACATGATGCGCACCATGACCAACGTGACCGGGCAGATGCTGGTGCCGGTGCTGGTGGCCAAGGAAACCGGTCTGCTCGATAAAGCGGTCTACGAGTCGGCATCGACCAATGTGGGGCTGGAAGATCCGCTGACCGATCGCGCCAGCTCGCAGCGCTGACCGCGACCGACCGATGAGTGTTGGATTTCCCGCGCTGCGCGATCGGCTGCAGCAGTTGTCCGAGCTGGAGAGCATCGACGGCGTGTTCGTGCAGCGCTTGTTGGCCGATGATCCGTTCGAACAGCAGTATCTGGAGATTCGGCGCAAGGAGGGCCGGCTCTACACCGATGCGCAGGTGCGTAGCCTGCCAATGCCCAGCGGCAAGCTCGGCACGACGCTGGAATGGCGGGTGCGCGCGCTGTCCAGCGCGTTGCTGGTGCAGCATCTACAGGCGCGTGCAGGCGAGGGCGCCATTCTCGAACTGGGTTGCGGCAACGGCTGGCTGTCGCAGTTGCTGGCGCAATCGCTGCAACGCGACGTCTGCGGTATCGACGTCAATCGCACCGAACTGACCCAGGCCGCACGCGTATTCGGCCACGACCAGCGGCTGAGTTTCATCGCTGCCGACATCCAGACCCTGGCGCTGCCACGCGATCTCTTCGACGTCATCGTGGTCCCGGCCTGCATCCAGTATTTCGCCGATCCTGCCGCGTTAGTCACCCGTTTGCTCGCCCAGCTGCGCGACGGCGGCGAACTGCACATCCTCGACAGCCCGCTGTACGCAGACCCGCAACGCGCCAGCGAAAGCGCCGCGCGCAGCCTGCGCTATTTCACCGAGCTGGGTGTGCCCGCACTGGCCGCGCACTACCATCAACACACTTACGCCACGTTCGATCGGTTTGCAGTGCAATGGCTATTCGACCCGCGACGGCCGAGTGCGCGCCTGCGGCGGATGTTCAAGTTGAAACAGCTGCATTTCCCTTGGTTGTGTTTGCGCAAGCAGGACAACATTGAAGCGATACGCGGTTGATCGAATACACGCCGGAACGCCGAATGTCCCTGCGCGCTTCTGTCGCACCTGCATGGCACACTGCCAGCTCATCCATTGACGAGGGCGGGCGGTGATTGGCGAACAGCGTGATCTGACATTTCGTTTTCTGGCCGAACCCAGCGACGTCAACTTCGGCGGCAAGGTGCATGGCGGCGTGGTGATGAAGTGGATCGACCAGGTCGGCTTTGCCGCGGCCAGTGGCTGGAGCGGGCATTACTGCGTCACCGTGGCAGTGGGCGGCATTCGCTTCGTGGCGCCAGTGCGGATCGGGGATCTGGTCGCGGTGTCGGCCAAGCTGGTCTACACCGGGCGCACCAGCATGCATTTCGCCATCGATGTGCGTGCGCGCAGCCCAATGGGCGGCGACTCGCGGCTGTGCACGCATTGCATCATCGTGTTCGTGGCGATGGATCCGGACGGGATCACACCGGTGGCAGTGCCCTCGTGGCAGCCGGACACGCCTGAGGATCAGCGTCTGGCCGAATATGCGCTCAAGGTAATGGAACTGAGCAAGGGCATCGAGGACACCATGTCGCATTACAAGGCGGATGCTGCGCACTGACCGAGTGGCTGCGCACCCGGTGACCCGCGCAGGATCCACGTGCTTGCGCGGTGTTGCGGTCGATTGGTTCACTGCGGTTGAAGTACGAACCTAAAAAACCACCGCCACGAAAAAGGCCGCGGGATCGCCGCAGCCTTCGTCTGTCATGCAGTGGATCAGGCGCCGAGAATCACAGCACCCGACGCGCCTGGATGAACTTCTCGCTCCAGTAACCGCTGGCCAGCGAATCCACGCGCACGTCCTTGCCGCGGCTGGGCGCATGCAGGAACTTGCCGTCGCCGACCACCAGGCCCACATGGTCGATGCGGCCACGCCGGCCGAAGAACACCAGATCGCCCGCCTTGAGCGCGGAGGGGTCCTTGATCAGTTCGGCCGATTCGTCTCGGGCGATATCGCGCGAGACGCGCGGCAGGTCGATGCCCAGGGCGGTCTTGAACACATAGCCGACCAGGCCGCTGCAGTCGAAGCCTTCGGTGGACTCGCCGCCCCAGACGTACGGGGTGCCGAGCAGGGCCATGGCGCGCTGCAGGATCACTTGGACACGGCTGTCGGCCACGGCGTTCTGGGCGGCGTTGGCCGCGCTCTGCGAAACGTCGTAATTGGCCAACAGGCGGCTGAGGTCGCCGGCGAACATCGCCGAACGGTCCATCAGCGGAATGGCGTCATTGGCGGCCAGATGCGGAAGCAGGGCGGCCAGCGTTGCGGTGGCAGCGGCATCGGCGCGGCTGCGGGTTGCGGCTTTCTCGGCGGCGACGGCGCTGTCTGGCGTGGTCGTCTGCGGAACGGATGAAGAAGTGTTGGCGGTCTGTGCCAGAGCGGGAAGGGCTGCGAGCCAAAGAGCGGTGGCGCACAACAGGCGGAGCGGTTTCCGGGGCGGAAGCGGTGCGGCGCCAGGATTGATCTGTTCGTCGTTCGTCACGCGGGAATCACATTTCTGCTGTCGATGCGCGATGATGCCTTGGTGAAAGAATCGTTACGTTCAAAAAAGGTTAAATTTCCGTTCTGTGACTTGTGATGCACGTCACGTTTCAATGTAAAACACGCTTTGAACCTGAATAATGGTCACGCCAGTAGGCTCCATCCAGGAAATCCAAGCGGACTGTACCGCCGGTGCTGGGCGCATGCACAAAGCGGCCTTCACCGACATAAATCCCGACATGGGTGACGTTGCCGCTGGAGCCGAAAAACACCAGATCGCCGGTCGCCAGCTTTTCGGGCGAAATTCTGGGTCCCTGGATGGCGGCCAGCTCGCGCGAGGTACGTGGCAGCGCCAACGCCAATACATCCTTGTAGACATAGGCGACCAGGCCGCTGCAGTCGAAACCGGTTTCCGGCGTGTTGCCGCCAAACAGGTAGGGCGTGCCGACCAGGCCCAAGGCGCGCATCAGGATGTTGTTGGCGGCGGCCGGGTCTGCCGGCGGTACCTGCGGCCATACGCGCGCAGTCGGCGCTGGGGCGGCAGCCGGGCGACGCACCGGGGTCTGTGCGCAACCGCCCAACAGCACGAGCAGGCCCAGCAATACACTGGCCACGACACGACGGGTGTGAGCGGCGAAAACTGGCGTGATAGGCATGGAGCCGGGATAATGGTCGGTTCGAACAGGTCGCCATGATGGCGGCGCACCCGGCGGCCGACAAGCCGTCCTCCACCGTCTGCCACCGGGCAGCCCATTCAGAGCCAGGCATGAAGATCGAAAAAGACAGCGTCGTCCGCTTCCACTACACCGTTTCGGAGATCGGCCAGGAGCCGATCGAGAGCTCCAAGGAACGTGACCCGTTGGCGATCATGATCGGCCACGGCAACATCATTCCGGGCCTGGAAGCGGCCATGATGGACAAAGAGGCCGGCGAGAGCTTCGGCGTGGACGTCAAGGCCACCGAGGCCTACGGCGAATACCGCGAAGGCCTGAGCCAGCGCGTGCCCAAGAAGCACTTCGGCGCCACCAAGCTGGCACCGGGTACCCAGGTGATGCTGCAGACCAACTTCGGCCCGCGCGCAGTGACGGTGCAGAAGGTCGGCATGAGCGTGGTCGATGTGGATCTCAACCACCCGATGGCCGGCAAGGATCTGCACTTCGATGTGGAAATCATCGACGTGCGTGAAGCCACCCAGGAAGAGCGCGACCACGGACATGTGCATGGCGAAGGCGGCCATCACCACTGAGAGCGGTGATTGACACGGCCGCGCTGCCCTCGGGCGGGCGTGGCCGGTGTCTGAACTCTGCATGTGCCACGCAGACATGCCGGTTTCTGGACCGTCTCCGCTTCCAGCCAACGAGGGCTTGCGACGTGTTGCCAGCCACTCCGGGTGACCGCTGTAGGTTAAACGGCCCGCCATCTCGGCGGGCTGTTTGCATTTTGTCGTGCATACCACGCTCCGAGCCTTGATGACACCACGCGATTTTCTGCAGCCCATTGCCGCAACCGAGCGCATCGTCGTGCTGGATGTGCTGCGCGGCTTTGCGCTGCTGGGCATCCTGCTGATGAATATCGAAGCCTTCGTCGGCCCGCTCGATCTGGCGCTCACCGGCGTGGATCCGAACTGGCATGGCATCGATCGTGTTGCCGATGCGCTGGTCTACCTGTTCGTGCAGGGCAAGTTCTACACCTTGTTCGCGTTGTTGTTCGGCATGGGCTTTGCGGTAATGGCGCAGCGCGCCGAGCAGGCCGGGCGCGGGTTTTTCGGCACGTATCTGCGGCGGACCCTTGGATTGCTGGCGATCGGGCTGGCCCATGCATTGCTGCTGTGGTCCGGCGATATTCTGGTGACCTACGCCTTGCTGGCGTTGCTGTTGCTGACCACCCGCTCGGTGCCAACGGTGACGCTGCCGTGGGTTGCGGCGCTGGTGTACTGCTGCGCGCCTGGCTTGATGCTGCTGTACGGCGCGGCAGGGACGTTGACGCAGGCCGATCCGGCAGCTGCGGTGGAGTGGAAGGCGGCGATGGCCGATGCGGCGCAGCAGGCGGTCGCGAACGTACAGGCGCAGCGCGCCGCGTACGGCAGCGGCACGTACCTGCAAGCGACGCTGCAGCGCTGGCATGACCTGCAGGAAGCGATGACCGGGCTGAGCATCAATGGTCCGGCGATGCTTGGCATGTTTCTGTTGGGCAGCTGGTTTGTGCGCAGCGGCGCGATTGCCGCACCCGAGCGCTTTCCGCGTCTGTTTCGCACGTTGCGATATGGTGTGTTGCCGCTCGGGCTGGGCGTGATGCTGGTGAGTTCTGCGTTGGAGCCGTGGATGGATCCGGCGCGTCTGGACTTGCGTGTGTCGGGCGCCTTCGCCTTGTCGTTGATCGCCGGGCCGCTGATGAGCCTGGGTTACGCCGCATGGGTGGTGCAGCTTGCACCGCGCCTGGCGTGGCTGGCACCGGCCGGGCGCATGGCATTGACCAACTACCTGCTGCAGTCGTTGCTGTGCACGTGGGTGTTCTACGGTTACGGGCTTGGTTATTTCGAGCAGTTGCCGCGCATGTGGCAGCTGCCGTTTGCGCTGGGGTTGTTCGCGCTGCAGGTGGTGCTGAGTCGGCTGTGGCTGCGCTGGTTCCGCTTCGGACCGATGGAGTGGCTGTGGCGTAGCGTGACCTATTTGCGTGTGCCGCCGATGCGACATGGCAGCGCGCGCCTGGAGTGACACGTGTCGTAGCACGCGCATTGCTGCGGGTTGCGTGGCATTGCACTTTGCGCAGTTGCCAGGCCAGGTCTGCAGGCCCAGCACGCAGTGGTGGGCAGGATCGTGACGTATTGCTCGTCGCTGCTATGACGACTGGATCGCCGGTGACGGGTTGGATTGCGCCCGATTGCAGCCGATAGACAAGCCGTGCGCGACCTGCCGTCCGTCCTCACGTCTGGCTCGCGGCAGGGCATGGCATGCTCGCCATCAGCATGAGCACTGCAAGCGAACAACTGATGGCCGATCTGATCACGGGCCGCGCACCTGCGCTGGACCTGCCTGTTTACCGCGCGGAGCGATTCGCATGAGTGCCCGTTACGACTACGACGTTGTGATCCTGGGTGGCGGTTCCGGTGGATTGGCGGCGGCATTTCGCGCGGCAAAACACGGTGCCCGCGTGGCGATCATGGAGCCGAACGAGTTGGGTGGCACCTGCGTCAATCTGGGCTGCGTGCCGAAGAAGGCGATGTGGTTGGCAGCCGATCTGGCTGGAAAAATCGCACTGGCCAGCGCGCTCGGTTTCGATGTGCCGCGGCCGACATTGGCGTGGCAGGAACTGGTTACGCATCGGCAGGGCTACATCGCCAACATCCATGCCAGTTATCGGCGCCGGCTCGATGAGGATGGCGTGGTCATGATTCCGCAACGCGGCGTGTTGCAGGACCGGCACACCCTCATGGGCAGCGACGGCGTGCCGGTGACCGCCGAGCACATCGTGATCGCCACCGGTGCGCATCCACTGCGCCCGGATGTGGACGGTGCCGAGCACGGCGAAGTGTCCGACGATTTCTTCAATCTCTGTCACGCGCCCGCACAGGTGGCGATTGTCGGTGGCGGCTATATCGCGGTGGAAATCGCCGGCTTGCTGCAGGCGCTGGGTAGCCGCGTGCATCTGTTCGTGCAAGGTGAGCGGCTGCTGGAGCGTTTCGATGCCGAACTGACCTTGCAGCTGGCCGACAACCTGCGCCATCTCGGCGTGCGCCTGCATTTCGGATTTTGTACCACCGGCCTGGAGCGCGATGCCGACGGTGGGCTGCGTGTGCATGGGCACCCGGCGCATACGAGCGAGCAGGGCAATGATGTCTTCGATAAGGTGTTTTTTGCCGTGGGTCGACGCGCCAATACCGCTGGGCTGGGTCTGGAGGCAGTTGGTATCGCGCTGGGCGAAAAAGGCGAAATCGTGGTGGACGAGGGTCAGACCACCAGCGTGCCGAATATTCATGCGATCGGCGATGTTGGCGGCAAGGTCGGGCTGACGCCGGTGGCGATCACGGCCGGTCGCAAGCTGATGGATCGCTTGTTCGGCAATCAGCCGGATGCGCGCATGGACTACGAAGGCGTGCCGAGCGTGGTGTTCTCGCATCCGCCGCTAGGGCACGTCGGACTGACCGAAGAGCAGGCGCGCGAGCGTTACCACGGTGCGGTGCGCGTCTACCGCAGCAACTTCCGCCCGATGCTGCATGCACTGGCCGATTCACCCCAGCGCAGCCTGTTCAAACTGGTGTGCGTGGGCGAGGAAGAGCGCGTGGTCGGCGTGCACCTGCTGGGCGAGAATGCGGACGAAATGCTGCAGGGGTTTGCGGTGGCGGTGAAGATGGGCGCGACCAAGCGCGACTTCGACGAGACCGTGGCGATTCATCCCACTTCGTCCGAAGAGATTGTGTTGATGCATTGAGGTGGTGGTTGCGGCAGCTGTGGCTGTCGCAGCTGCGCGGACGAGAGCAGCAACTCAAAGCCCCTCTCCCCCCGGGAGAGGGGCTCTGATCCTTAAGTGGCATCCTTGCGTGATGTCCAAGCCTCGCCAAGCCAGTCCTCGTCCGTCTGCCAAGCCAGCTGCGCGTTCCGCGTCCAATGGTGCGGCGCTCTCCAGCGAGCAGGCACGACTGCGCATTTTTGAAGTGATCCGTGCGATTCCTTCCGGCCAGATTGCCGGTTACGGCGAAGTCGCGCTGCGTGCCGGCCTTCCCGGTCGGGCGCGGCTGGTGGCGCGCGTACTCAGCGGCAACGACGATCCGCAGCTGCCCTGGCATCGTGTGCTGCGCAGCGATGGCCGGATCGCGTTGTCGGAAGGCTCGTCTGGCTACCGCGAGCAATGTCGGCGCCTGCGTGCCGAGGGCGTTGCGGTGGAGCAGGGGCGGGTGCGGCGTGCCAGTGCCGCGCAAACCCTGGATGCGGCTGTGTGGGGGCCTTCATAAGCCTGCCGTTATGATGGTTGGCATTCCGAAGGATGCCGCCATGCCACAACTGCCGCCCGTCACCAAAGCGTTATTGATTGCCAATATCGGCTTGTTCCTGTTGCAGTGGGCGTTGGGCGACTTGGGCGCCGGTGTGCTGCCCTCCGATGCCGCGCTGTCGTCGCTGATGTTGTGGCCGATTTCCAACGGCTTCGATGCGTTTTCGCCAGGCGCCAGCTTCATGCCGTGGCAGTTGCTGACCTATGCGTTCCTGCATGGCGGTTTCAACCATCTGTTCTTCAACATGCTGGCGCTTTTCATGTTTGGCGCGGCGTTGGAACAGACCTGGGGCCAGAAGCGCTTTCTGACCTATTACCTGGTGTGTGTGGCCGGTGCCGGCGTGTGCCAGCTGCTGATGGCCTGGTTCACCCAGAGTGGCGCACCGGTGGTGGGTGCCTCGGGCGGGGTATTTGGCCTGTTGCTGGCCTACGGCATGTTGTTTCCCAACCAGCGGGTGATGCTGCTGTTTCCGCCGATCCCGATGAAGGCGCGCACCTTCGTGATCGTGTTCGGTGCGATCGAACTGTTTCTGGGCGCGACCGGCTGGCAGCCGGGCGTGGCGCACTTCGCGCATCTGGGCGGCATGCTGTTCGGTTGGCTGATGATCCGTTACTGGCGCGGGCAGTCACCGTTCGGCGGCAGCGGCGGCAAGGGTGGGAAAGGTGGTCGCAAGCCGCCGTTGCGTGTGGTGCGTTGAGGTAGTGGCGGTGGATCAGATAGGCGCTGAACGGTAGGAGCGGCCTTGGCCGCGATGAGGCGTTATCGGTAATGCCCCGTCGCGGCCAGGGCCGCTCCTACGAAGAGCAGGGTGTGGTTCTTCGGGATGGAAGAACGCGAGTGACAGAAAAAAAAAGAGCGCGGAATCCGCGCTCTTTTTTTATTGCCAGTGACTGCGTGTTGGTTGCCAGTGACTGCCTGGCGCTGAAATCAGCGCCAGATCTTCAACTGCTCGGTATCCACACGCTGCATCGGCTGGCCCGGCTTGCAGGTGAATGCTGCACCGAACTCGGGCAAGTTGGACAGCGGGCCGTTGGTGCGCCACTGGCCCGGTGCACGGATGTCGGCGCTTGCACGCTGCACCGCTTCGTTCGGCGACAGCTGCTGTGCCCACAGGCCGGCCCAGGCAGTGAAGAACGCCTGCTTGTCGGCCTCGGTGGCGGCCGGCTGGGCCTTGCTGAAGGCCTGCCAGGCCAGTTCGATACCCGCCAGGTCGGCCAGGTTTTCTTCGGCGGTCTGCGCGCCGTTGACCTTGACGTTGGGCACGCCCGGGTACGGATAAGCGGCGAACTGATTGGCCACCTTGCCAGTCAGCAGCGTCCAGCTGGTCTTCTCGGCCGGCGTCCACCAGCTGCGCAACTCGCCCTTGGCGTCCACCAGCGAGCCCTTGGCGTCGATGGCACGGGTGATTTCGTGTGCCACCAGCGCGCCGTAGGCGCCGTACTGCGCGGCCGGGCTGCTGCCGTTGGTCAGCACCGGTGCCTGCAAGACGGCGGCGGTGATGATCAGACGGTTCTGCGCGATGTCATAGGCCACTGCCGGCTGCTGCGGCAGTACGTCCCAACGACGGTCGGCGTTGCCCTTGCCGATGCGCTTCATTTCTTCGCGGTGACGCCAGGTCGAGGCGATCAGCATGTTGCCGCCGAAGCTGCCGCGGCCCATCGGTTGCACGGTGTAGTCCAGGTCACGCCGCGGTGCACCGACTTCGATCTTCATCGCCGACAGTTTGGCCTTGGCTTCGGCGATCACCTCGCCGTTGCCCCAGCCGGTGCGCTCCAGCGCGGCCAGCTGTGCATCGCGCACCTGGTCGGCGATGGCTTCGGCCTGACGGCGGGTGTCGCTGCTCAGGTAACGCGCCACGTATTCGCGACCGAGCATCGGGCCGGCGGCGATATTGATCGCGTCAAGCACCTGCTGCCAGCGCTGCGGCGGCAATGCATCGCCACGCAGCAGACGGCCGCGGAACTGGTATTCGGCATCGTGGAAGCTCTTGGACAGATACGGCGCCATCGCATCGCCCACGCGCCAGCGCAGGTAGGCCTTCCACTGGTCAGGCTTGATGCTGACGATCATGCTGTCGAGCTGCTTGAACATGGCCGGGTCGGCCATCGACACCAGATCGTCCTTGACGCCCTGCGCTTCCAGAAAGTCGGCCAGGCGCAGGTTCTTGTACTGCTTGGTCAGCTCCTTGGTGGCGATCGGGGCGTAGTTGTTGAACGGGTTGTTGATGCCCTGCACCGACTGCGCGCTGCGTGCCAGCGCGGTTTCGATCTGCAGCACGGAGGCAGCATCGGCTTCGAGCTTGTCGGCCGGGGTACCGGTCAGCGCCAGCATCTGCTTGACGTAGCTGCGGTAGCGGCCCATCAGCGCCTGGGTGTCGGCATCGGTACGGGTGTAGAACGCTGGATCAGGCAGGCCCATGCCGCCTTGCATGAAGTAACCGATATGGCGATCCAGCGCCTTCAGATCCACGTCCGGGCCGAAGTTGAAGCCGACCGGGATACCGACCTGATGCAGCGCGGCGATGGAAGCGGGCACATCCTTGGCCTTCTTGATCGCGTCGATGCGCGCCAGCAAGGGGGCGATGGGGTTGGAGCCGTCCTTTTCGACCGAGGCTTCGTCCAGGCCACTGGCCCAGAAGTCGCCGAGCAGCTTCTGCACGTTGCCCTGCGGGGTCTTCATCGAGGCGTCCAGCAATTCGCGCTGCTGCTGTAGGGCGCGCTCGGACAACTGGCCCAGTGCGGTGACGGCGCCGGTCTGCGGCAGCGGATTGGCCTTGAGCCAGCCGGCATTGGCGTAATCGTAGAAATCGGTACACGCCGCCGAGACGGCCGGGGCCTTGGGAGCGGCCTTCTTCTTGCGCGCGGCGTCGGCGTCGGGGGCGGACAGCAGCGTGATCAGGCTGAAGCCAAGAGCGAGGGCAAGCGGACGAATGGTGGGCATCGAGAAGAAGGGTGGCCAGATTGAAGTCGGCGGAGTTTAGCAAGGCTGCGCCTCGTGCAGGCGGGCGCGAGCTGCCGTTCGTCCTCGGTGCCGGCCGCTTGCATGAACGCGACAGGCCCGCGTGGGCGGGCCTGTGCGTGTTGCCGTCGTGTTGGAAGCGCTTGCAGGCAGTGACTAGCGCAGCGCTACCAGATCACCACGCGGTCTTTCTCAGGCCGCACCATTGCATCGCCAGGCTTGCACGCAAACGCGGTGGCGAATTGCGGCATGTTGGAGGGGGCGGCGATGGCGCGCAGATTGTCCGGTGAGTGGGGGTCGCTCGCGAGGTAGACTAGCTGTTGCTGCTCGCGTGTGAGTCCACGCCAGTTACGCGCAAAGCCCAGGAAAAACCGCTGCTCGGGGCTGTACCCGTCAATATTTGCACCGCGCTCAGGGTGCTGACGCAGTGCGGTCTGCAGCGCGTCGTAGGCAATGTTGATACCGCCCAGGTCAGCGATGTTTTCGCCCAAAGTGAGTCTGCCGTTGACATGCATTTTGGGGTGACTCGGCAAGGGAACATACGCATCGAACTGCTTCACCAAGCCGTCGGCACGCTGCTCGAATGCCTTGCGATCCTGCGCAGTCCACCAATTGACGTTGTTGCCCGCGCCATCGAACTGGCTGCCTTGATCGTCGAAGCCATGCGTGGCTTCGTGCCCGATGATCGCGCCGATGGCGCCGTAGTTCAGGGCATCGTCGGCATTGGCGTCGAAGAACGGCGGTTGCAGGATGCCGGCCGGGAAATTGATGGTGTTGGTACTCGGGCTGTAGTACGCGTTGACCGTCTGCGGAGGCATCGACCACCGCTTGCGATCGGTGGGTTTGCCGATCTGGGCGATGTCGTAGTGATAGTTGAACTTGGCCGCCGCCTGCAGATTGCGGTAGTAGGCCCCGGGAACGATCTCCAGCCCCGACCAGTCACGCCAGGTGTCCGGATAGCCGATCTTGGGCAGGAAGGCCTCCCACTTTGCAAGCGCCTTTGTTTTGGTTTCGTTGCTCATCCAGTCGACGTTTTCGATGCGCGTCTTGAGCGCGGCGCGGACGTTGTCGACCAATTCGGCCGCGCGTTGCTTGGCTTCGGGCGTGAAGACCTTGGCGACGTAGAGCTGGCCAAGGCCTTCGCCCATGGCTTCGTCGACCGCGCGCAGGACGCGTTTCCAACGTGGGCGTTGCTCCGGTTGTCCGGACAGGGCCTTGCCATAGAAGGCGAAGTTGTTGTCGACGAATGCCTTGCTGAGCTGTTTGGACGCCTCGTCGATGGTATGGAAGCGCAGGTAGGCCTGCCATTGTGCAATTGGTGCACTGGCCAACTGATGGTCGAACGCTGCGAAGAAACGCGGTTGCGACAACGAGAAGCCGGCGCCCACATCCACGCCTTGCGCGGCAAAGAAGTCTTTCCATGAAAAGTGCGGGGTGAGCTTGTCTGCCTCGGCAACGCTGACGAAGTGATATTGGTTCTTGGGTTGGCGTGCATCGGTTGGCGCCAGCGACGCGGCAGCCAGTTGCGATTCCAGTGCCATCACGTCCTTCGCCTGCGCCTCGGCCGCGTCGGCATCGCTGCCGGTGAGCTCGAACGACTTGGCGATATAGGCCAGATAGGCCTCACGGATGGGAGCGTATTCGGCAGCGGTGTAGTAATCCTTGGTCGGCAGGCCCAGGCCGCCTTCGTTGGCAAAGGCGATTTGCCGATCTGCCTTGTGGAAGTCTTCGCTTGCGCCGAACTCGAAGACCTTGCCATCGCCCTCCGCATAGCGGCTGGTGATGTACGCGGCGACATCCTTGGCGGATTTCAGCGCGCCAATGGCCTCCAGCTGCGGGCGGATCGGCTGGTCTCCCGCCGCCTCGATGGCGGCTTCGTCCATCCCCGAGGCGTAAAGCAGACCAAGTTTGCGTGCAAGCGGGTCGGCTTGCTTGTCTGCCTGCTTGGCGGCGCTTTCAACAATCTCTCGCTGCGTGACCAGGCTCTTTTCCGTCAGTTCGTCGAACACGCCCCAACTGGTGCGGTCGGCCGGAATCGGATTGGCTTTGGCCCACTTGGCGTTGACGAACGTATCCAGGTTCTGGCAAGCGCTTGTTGCCGTGTCCAGCTCGTTGATGTCGAACGAGGATTTGGTTGCGGAGGCGGCGGCGGTTGCCGATGCGCGCGTCGGCGCAGCCGTTTGCGCGGGCGTGCTGCTGTCGCCGGCTTCGCGCTTGCAGCCGGTCAAGGCCACAACCAGTGCCAGAGCGAGCGTAGAGGTCTTGATCGGTGACATGGAAGCCCAGTCGCATGAAAGGACACCGAGCATAAGCGCGTGCGTCTTTGCGAGAGCACGCGTTTAGCTTTGTTGAGGCTTGGTGTTTATGCTCTCGATGGCTGAGTGACGAACTCACGCTTCAAGCATGGATAGATGCGCAGGCGATGCGTTTGTGTGTGCGCAAAAATCCCATCGAAAACGAAGTGGCTGCTGCATGCGAGTGCCTGCTGCCTGCGTTGCGGAAACAATCTCGCGCAGTCCGCACGCGTCGCGAACGTGCGTTTCGGAAATGCCCAAAAAAACGGGCGACGATCAACCGATCGCCGCCCGCGTTGGTTACCGCTTTCTTGCGATGACGATTACCAGATCACGACCTGCTTATCGCCCTGACGCACCATCGCATCGCCGGCCTTGCACGAGAACGCGGCGGCGAAGGCCGGCATGTTCGACGGCGCACCGATGGCGCGGAAGTTGGCCGGTGCGTGCGGATCGGTCTTCAGGCGCACCACCAGTTCTTCCGGGGTGAAGTTGCGGCGCCACACCGTGGCCCAATTGAGGAAGAAGCGCTGGTCGCGGGTGATGCCGTCGCTCTTGGGATCGTCCTTGCCGGCGGTGGCGGTCTTCATCGCGTCGTAGGCGGTGTTGAGGCCGCCCAGGTCGGCGATATTTTCGCCCAGGGTCAGGTCGCCCTTGACCTTGTCGCCGGCCGAGGTGCGATAGCCGTCGAACTGCGCGACCAGCTTGCCGGTGCGTGCCTTGAACGCGTCCAGATCCTTCTGCGTCCACCAGCCCGGATCGGCGATGAAGTTGCCATCGGCACCAAAGCGGCTGCCCTGGTCGTCGTAACCATGCGTCATCTCATGGCCGATCACCGCGCCGATACCGCCGTAGTTCATTTCCTCTGGTGCATTCGGGTCGAAGAACGGCGGCTGCAGGATCGCCGCCGGGAACACGATCTCGTTCTGCAGCGGGTTGTAGTACGCATTGACCGTCTGCGGGCTCATGCCCCATTCGGTCTTGTCCACTGGCTTGCCGATCTTGGACAGATTCCACTTGTAGTTGTATTCGGCCGCAGCCTGCACGTTGCCAAGATAGCTATCACGGCTGGTGCTCAGGCCATTCCACTCACGCCATTTTTCCGGGTAGCCGATCTTGGGCGTGAAGCTTTCCCACTTGGCGATCGCCTTGGTCTTGGTCTCCGGGCTCATCCAGTCGAGCTTTTCGATGCGGGCTTTCAGCGCGGTGCGCAGATTGGTCACCAGCGTTTCCATCTTGGCCTTGGAATCGGCAGGGAACGCGACCTTGACGTACATCTGGCCCAAGGCTTCGCCGGTCTGGCCGTTGATGGTCGCCAGCACGCGCTTCCAACGCGGCTTGATTTCCTTCTGGCCGCGCAGGGTCTTGTTGTAGAACGCGAAGTTCTCATCGACGAACGGCTGGCTCAGGAACGGCGAGGCGCCATCGACGGTGTGGAAGCGCAGGTAGGCGCGCCAGATTGCCGGGTCGGTGTCGGCGATCATCTTGCTGACTTCCTGATGGAAGGCCGGGATCGCCAGCGAGAACATTTCCGGCGTGGTCACGCCCTGCGACTTGAAGAACTCGGTCCACGACCAGTTCGGAGTCAGCTTGTCGGCCTCGGCCGGCGAGATCGGGTTGTAGGCCAGCGAGGCATCGCGCGACATCTGGGTGCTGGTCTTGGAGACCTTGGCCAGACGGCTTTCGAACGCGACCACCTGCTTGGCCTGCGCGGCGGCATCGGCCGCAGCCACGCCGGACAGCTCCAGCACCTTGGCCACGTGCGCCTGGTAGGCCTCCAGCTTGGCCTTGTTGGTGGCGCTGGTGTAGTACTCCGGATCCGGCAAACCCAGGCCGCCCTGCATGGCGTAGGCGATGTTCTGGCTGGACTTCTTGAAGTCCGCCTCGGCGCCGAAGCTGAAGAGCTCGTTATTGCCCTTGGCCGCGCTGCTGCGCAGATAGTCGACCAGCTTGGCCTGGTCGCTGATGGCGTCGATCGCGGCCAGTTCGGGCTTCAGCGGCTCGATACCCTGGGCGTTGATCTTTGCTTCGTCCATGCCGGTCGACCACAGGTCGCCGACGATTTTTTCCACGCCGCTGGCGCTGGTGTCGGCCGCAGCCTGTTCGACCAGTTGCTGCTGGATCGCATTGGAGCGCTCGTCGAGCATTTCGAACGCGCCCCAGCTGGTGCGATCGCTCGGCACCGGGTTGGCGGCCAGGAACTTGGCGTTGGCGTAGGCGTTGAGATCGGTACAGGCGTTGCCATTGGCATCCAGGTCGGCAGCACTGAACTGGTTCACCGCCGGCAGCTTGCTCTGGTCCAGGGTCAGCGTCTTGGGTGCAGCGGGCGTGGTTGCCGCTGTGTCGGCTGCGGGGGCGGCAGGCGTAGCGTCTTCAGACTTCTTGCAACCGCTCAGCGCAGTGGCCACAGCCAGGGTCAACGTCAATAAATGAGGTGTTCGAATCACAAAGGGCTCCAGAAGCAGCGGATTGGGAAGCCCCGTCGCCAGGGCCGTGGCCGGCACTCTACGCCTCGCCAGCCGGATGGCATGGTGTCGAAGGTCATGGGTGCGGCGTGTGTAGATGCGCTGGGCTGACGGCTGTTTGGCATGCGGCTGCTGGATGGCAGCGTGGCGTACGTGCCGTAACGCGCTGGGTAGGGAGCCTGCGGCCTTATTATTCTGCGTCGCGCGGGTGTTTGGTTCATGTTCTCGGCAGACATGGACCATGTCGGTGATGGTGAGCGCTCATCGGTGGCGATGGTCGCCACTGCGCGAATGGCCGACTCGGGCAAGCGATGCTATATACGAGCGCATGCCCACCGCCTCCGAACCGTTGGACGCACTGATCATCGGCGCCGGCCACAACGGCCTGGTGTGCGCTGCATATCTGGCCAAGGCAGGCAAGCGCGTGCTGGTACTGGAAGCGCGCGATGTGGTCGGCGGCGCAGCAGTTACCGAAGAATTTCATCCCGGGTTTCGCAATTCAGTGGCGGCGTATACGGTGTCGTTGCTGCAGCCCAAGGTCATCACCGATCTTGCGTTGGAGCGACATGGCCTGCGCGTGGTTGCGCGCCGCATCAATAACTTTTTACCGCTGCCGGATGGTGAGTATCTGCTGGCCGGTGCTGGGCGCACCGCTGCGGAAGTCGCCAAATTCTCCGCACCCGATGCCGCTGCATTGCCTGCCTATGAAGCGCGGCTGGAGCAACTGGCCGATGTCTTGCGTGCGCTGGCATTACAGCCGCCGCCCGATGTCACCGAGGGCGGCTGGCTACGCGCGTTGCCGCAGTTGTGGCGAGCGGGAAAGGTGGGGCTGCAGCTGCAGGGCTTGTCGCTTACGTTACGTCAGGATCTGCTCGATTTATTCACGATTTCCGCAGCCGAGTATCTGGATCGCTGGTTCGAAAGCGCACCAATCAAGGCGCTATTTGGCTTCGACGGCATCGTCGGCAATTACGCCAGCCCGTACGCGCCGGGCACGGCTTATGTGTTGTTGCATCACGTGTTCGGGCAAAGCAACGGCGTCAAGGGTGCCTGGGGCCATGCCATCGGTGGCATGGGCGCCATTACGCAGGCAATGGCCGCCAGTGCGCGCGAAGCTGGTGCGGACATTCGCACCGGCTGTGCGGTGGAGCGAGTGCTGGTGGAGCAGGGCCGTGCGGTTGGTGTCCTCACCGCTCACGGAGAGACGATTCGAACGCGTGCAGTGGTTGCCAACGTCAATCCGAAACTGCTCTATCAACGCCTGATGCGTCCAGAAGATGTCCCTGTGCCCACACACGAACGCATGGCGCATTACCGCTGTGGATCAGGCACGTTCCGCATGAACGTGGCGCTCTCTCGCCTGCCGGAATTCACCGCATTGCCAGGTACGGGCGACCATCTCACCGCCGGCATCATTCTCGCGCCGAGTCTGGATTACATGGACCGTGCCTGGCAGGACGCGCGCGCATTCGGATGGTCGCGCGAGCCGGTGGTCGAACTGCTGATTCCCAGCACCTTGGACGACAGCCTGGCGCCGCCTGGGCAGCATGTGGCCAGCCTGTTCTGCCAACACGTGGCACCTCAACTTCCCGATGGTCGGCACTGGGACGATCATCGCGAAGAAGTCGCCGATTTGATGATTGCAACGGTGGAGCGCTACGCGCCAGGATTCGCCGCATCGGTGCTGGGCCGGCAGATCCTCAGCCCCCTCGATCTGGAGCGCATCTTCGGCTTGATCGGCGGCGACATCTTCCACGGCGCCCTCAGCCTCAACCAACTCTTCAGCGCACGCCCCATGCTGGGGCAGGGCGCCTATCGTGGTGCGATACCCGGGCTGTATCTATGCGGGTCCGGGACGCATCCCGGCGGCGGGGTGACCGGCGCGCCTGGGCATAATGCGGCGCGGGTGATTTTGGGTGGTTGAGGGTTTGCTGTAATGCGTCGAACCGAATTCGCTTCCGAGGCGGGGCTGGTTTGAAGCAGGCACTCCTCTGAAAAGTCTAATAACTTTATTGCTTTTTATTCTTAAAATGTGATCTTTATCTATAATATATTTTAGGAAATGATAATAATGGAGTGCGCTCGCAGTAATTGCGCGAATTTCACTCACAAGGAGATGTCAGGTGAAGATTGCTTCTGCTGGGTTGTTGATTGTCCTCGCATGTGCTGGAGCAGACGTCCAGGCTGCCCGTAAGAACTCGATGAATTACGTCTATTTTACTGCCGAGGGCGTGCCCGTTGGTCAGCAGGCGTACTTCTGCAATAATGCCCGATGGCATTGAGGAGATACTTCTGCGCCATATCGTTTGACGATTAAGGGCGGCTGCAATAGTGAAGTCATTTGTCCGCCGGGCGGTGGAACTTGCAACATTCAAAACGATACATCGGTAACTTATTCGGTACCAAGCAGTGCCCCGTTCACAGAAGAAGAGGCATGTGATCTGATCGGACGCTTTCCGTGCCAGACAACTGAGCCTGAACTTCTGTGGGATTTTGGATGGACGCCTGTAAGGGGTTAGATGAGTCAACTTCAGGGCTGGCGGTATAGGTTCTTTTACACCGGTACAGCGCCTCCTGCGTCGATTATCGTCGTGCCTCCAAAGGAGGATTTTGCTTGCGTTCGCAGGTTTAGCTGCCAAAAGATCTGCGGACTGCGAGGTCCTTGCTACCCGTCTGCTTCGCTACAGACCGGTATGCCTGTAGTGGTTCGAAACCTCGGGGTGCATGTTCGGGTAGCGCGCGCCGCGTCTAGTCCTGCCGCTGATCAGTTTCTTAAAACCTCAAAAGAGGTCCGGATAACCGGTCTCTGGAGCAATGGTAAACCTGTCGGAATCGTCGCGACGACATCTCCGTGTTTCTTGCGATCAGAGATCGGGTTCACTCCCTTTATCACAGACACTTACAAAAAAAGGCCGATCGAGGCCTGAGAAGTGTTTAGGTTAGGCGAAGGAGGTTCAGCACAGAGTTCAAGCGTGGTGCGGTTGAGCCGGCGAGCCAGCTGGGCGTCAGCTGCGCCCAAGTGGCTCCAGAGTTGGGGGCGTGACAACAACAGCGCGATTGTTACGGCCAAGCTGCAGCGTTGCGAGCTGCTCGGAGGTGATCACCAAGGGCTCAGGGCGCCGTCAGCCTCAATCAACTCTTCAGCGCACGCCCGATGCTGGCTAGGGCGCGTATCGCGGTGCGGTGCCAGGTCTGTATCTATGCGGATCGGGCACGCATCCCGGTGGTGGAGCGCCTGGGCATAATGCGGCGCAGGTGATTTTGGCCGGCTGACGCAGGCAGCGATGGCAGCCCAAAAAAAGCCCCGGAAAGACCGGGGCCATAGACAGTACGTCTGCAGGGCGAAGGTGAGTATCCCACCTCCGCCTTTGCACGCGATCAAACGATCAGAAGTCGTAGGACGCAGTCAGACGCATGTAGCGCGGCTGGTTGTAGCTCCAGGCTTCGGTACCGAGCCCATACGTATTGGACACGGTCCGGCGAGTGACTTCATTGGTGCTGGAGATGCGATTGACCGAACGATCATTCAGTACATTGAATACATTCAGCGAAAATGCCAGCTTGTGATCGGCGAAGCCTGGACGATACGTGACGCCTAGATCGAGATTTTTGATCCATGGAGTCTCCCCAGCGCCGCCGGCAGATACAGGTTGGCCATAGCAGTAGTGATACGACGAGCCATAACCGACCGGATCGTAGTTCAGCGCTGCAGCGTCAGGGCCGGCGTAATAACCCAGGCAGGACTTCGGTGTGCCCGACATCACCCTGACCGTGGCAGATGCCAGCCATTCTGGAGTGAATTGGTAGGCACCGAACGCCTTCAACTGATGGCGACGATCATTGGCCAGATTGCCACCTGCGTAGTACATAAGCTGGGCTGCATCCCAGTCCTGAGTCTTGGAGATGTCGGCTTGCCCAAGATCTGACTTCACCTGCCCTTCGGTGTTGCCGTATAGGTGCGACCAGGTGTAATCGACGCGGCCGTACCACTTTTCATCGAAGGGATGCTCGATGAAGAGATCCACGGCAACGTAGTTGCGCTTGGCTTTGTCGGTGAAGCCCCAATCGGACTGCGACATACGCAGCTGGGTATAGCCAGAGCCGTCAGTGTTGGCAAGGTTGTAGGTGTTGGTCTCGCCCGGGTTGAACATCACGCAACCAGGAATACTCACGCTGCTGGCATCACCGCCCGCTGCGGTAAGCGCATCGGACATACGGCCGGGATCGCAGACGTCATCGATCGCAGTCTGGAGTTTGCGATAAGTGACTTTCGCGCCCGAATTCCACTTCTCGCCGAGCGTCTTTTCGAAGCCAATCAGGAACTCGTCTTGATACTGCGACTTCAGATCGCTTGGGGCGAACGAGTTCGGATCCGGTGCCTCACCATATTCACCGTTGGAGGAGACCGGGCCGGGACCGAGTGCAGTCAGGCCAGTTGGTTCGCCGTTGGCGTCGATCCCGGTGTAGGTGAAATATTCGTTCGTGAACGTCGAGGCCGATGCCCCGCGAATGGCGACCTGATTCGGCAGCGCAAGATAGTAGCGACCGACGTTAGCGAACACCTTAAAGGAAGAGTCGCCAAAGACATCCCAGCTCACCCCGACACGCGGAGCCCACTGGTCACCACTGTCCACGTAAGCCACATGATCGCTGTTGTAGTTGGTGAACTTGTCGTTTCGGATACCCAGCGTGAGGAGCCAGTTATCGTTGACCTGCCACCGATCTTCCAAGTAGTAGGCCTTCTGCTCGACGGCCATGCTGGTAACTGTGGTCAAGATACGGCGGTTCACGAAGTAGCCATTACCTCCGGAGGGGCCAACGCCCAGTGCACCATTGATGGGTTCGCTGGGATCGTCCTGGCTGCCGTAGATCCAGCGATACCCTGGACCACTGGTAAATACGCCTTCGTCGTAGGCGTTGAAGTACATATTGTCCACGCCGGCGGTCAAGTCATGATCGCCTAGACGATAGTTCAGCTCCAGACGCAGATTGCGACTCTTATTGATCGGGTCTGATGCCTTGACAGTCGTGGTGGCCTGCCCGTTGGTAATACGCCGGCCGCCGGTGATTGCCGGGTCCTGCAGAGTCGAACTGGCGATGTTGGGCAATGCCGATGCACCAGGGTTGAACTGTTGGTTGTGCTGAGTATCGCGTCCCCACGTTGCATTGAGGGTCAGGTCGTCTGTGATGTAACTGGTGAACTTGACGATATCGACACTGTCTTTGAGCTTGTACGTATCCGTGAACAAGCCAGAAGGGCCCTGATCCGTAAGTGTTGCATAGTCGTAGTTGTTGTATACGCCAGAACGTCGATCGTTATTTTCGATGCGTGTGTATTCGAGAATGTTGCTGTCGTTGATATTCCAGTCCAGTTTGCCGTAGAACTTCGGCGAACTGTTCTCATAATGGCTGCGTCCCTGGTCGCTGGCGGCCGTCGCAATATTGGTGGTTGCTCCGTCGACCTTGTCCGTTTCGCCGGCCACGAACAGGAATAGGCGATCCTCAATCAGCGGGCCACCCGCGTACGCGCTGTAAACGGTCCTGTTCTGCACGTCGCCCTTGCCGCGGCGATAGATCGTCCCGGGCAGGTCGTCATCTTCATAACCATAATTCTCCGGAAGTTCGCTATTCGGATACCAAGCATCGCCGCGTGAGCTCGCCAGCGATTTCGGTTCCCATACCGCTTGCGCACCAAAATGCCACTCGTTGGTGCCGCGCTTACCCACTTGGCTGATGACGCCGCCGGTCGAGCGGCCGTACTTCGCGCTGTAGCCGCCCGTATATGTTTCCTGTTGGTCGATTGCGCCGTAGGGGAGGCTGAGCCCGCCGAGGTTGTTGAACGGATTAGTGACATTAACGCCGTTGATGTAATAGGCATTCTCCGTCACACCAGCGCCGCCGAACGAGATGGTGGACCGCGAGCCATTGTTGAAGGCGCCACTTCCGGAAATCGCACCTGGTGCAAGCAACGCAATCGCTTCGGCGCTGCGTCCCAGCGGCAGGGTTGCCAACTGCTCTGAGGTGATCACCGAGCGCGAGCTGGTGGAGCTGACATCGATCTTCGGCGCATTGGCGGCCGTCACCGTGATCGCGCCGAGCGTCGTTGCATCGGTGCTGCCGCTGGCAGTTGCGCCAGCAAACGACACCTCTGTGCCGGACCCTACGCGCAGCTGCACGTTCTTGCGGGTATCGACGACCTGATCGCCGCGCTTGAGGGTGACGGTGTAGGCGCCCACCGGCAATGAGCCGAGGTTGTAACGGCCATTGGCGTCGATGGTGATCGTGCGGCTGAGGCCGGTGTCGCTCTGCACGACGATGGTGCTGCCCGCTTCAGAGGGAGCGCTACCGTAGATGCTGCCGGTCGTGCTTTGTGCATAGACCGCACCGTTGGCGAGACACGCGCCCAGCACAACAGCCAGAGCGGTGCGCTTGAGGGCGTGGCGACGAAATTGATTGCTCATTCCTAACCTTTCAACTGGGTATCGGGAGAAGTGGCGGTCATCGAAGAGTCAGATGGCCTTAACCCGAACGTAATGAATCTGTGGGCTGAGTCGCAAGCCTTTTGAATGATTCGTTAATGAAAAGGGCGAGATCCGCACCGAATATGCGGATCTGCGCACAAATTGCCTGGCATGCGAATACCGCCCGGCTTGGGTCACGCAAGTATTCATTTTTGTCAGTGCGCGCGATGCGGCGTGACATGGAGCGGCTCAACCGAACACTACCTTGCCGCCATATCAGTAACTGATTGTCGCGTCTTGTTGGTTTCATCTGAAACATGAAGTCAAAAAAGACCCCGTCAAACGGGGCCTTTTCGATGCATCGCCAACAGGCCTCAGAACCGGACTGTCGTGCCCAGGTAAAAGAACCGCCCGACGTTGTCATACAGCGCAGAATTGAAGTCCGAGCCGAAGTAGTTGCGCGGCGGGTCCTTGTCGAAGGCGTTGTCGATGCCCAGGTAGACGTCGATCTTCGAGCCGGGGAACTGATAGCCGAACTGGACGTTGTGGTAGGTGTACGAGCCGTTCTTGATCGGGCTGGCCGAGCCCGGGTTGCTGTTGTAGCTCTCCGGGGTCACGCGCAGATTGCCGTCCACGTAGTTCATGTCCCACGAGGCGCGCCATTCGTTCCAGTTGTACTTGGTCTGGAACTGCGCGCGCCAGCGCGGGTCGGTCACGTAGGTCACGTACTCGTCGTACTCGGCCGGGAAGTCCTGGAACACCCATTCGCGCGACTGGATCAGGCGCGTGCCGACAAAGCGCAGCACCGTATTGCCTTGGCCAATCTGGAAGCGGTATTCCATTTCCAGATCCACGCCCACACGCCGCGAGCGTGACAGGTTTTCGTTCAGCGCCTGCCAGCCGATGATGCTGTGCTCGGGATAGATGCGTCCCTGCGGGTCGGTGAATCCACCCAGCGGGGCACGCTGCACGAAGCCGCAGAAGCTGTTGTCGATGCCACCCGGATTGTCCACGCAGCGCGTTGCGTTGGTCTCTGCAGTCACCGTGCCGATCGCGTCCTGCAAGTCGATGCGCCAGTAGTCGATCGACATGCCGAAGCCTTCGAAGAACTCCGGTTGCCAGACCAGACCATACGACAGGCTGCGCGCACGTTCCGGCTTCAACTCCGGGTTGCCGCCGCTCACGCCCGGGCGGGTCGAGGTAAAGGTGTCGATCCAACCGACCGGCACGCCCAGCGCGCTGCAGTTGGCCTGGCGCAATGCCACGTCGCCAGCAGTACCAGGACGATTGGAATTGGTCGGCAGGTAGTTGCAAGGATCGTTGATGGTCGCGAAGTTCTCGCTCTGCGAGTCGTACAACTCGCCGATGCTGGGTGCACGCACTGCCTGCGCCACGGTGCCGCGCAGACGCAGCGACGGGATGATGGTCCAGTCCAGGCCCACGTTCCAGGTCTTGGTCGAGCCGATGCTGTCGTAGTCCGAATAGCGCCCTGCCACATCCAGCGCCAGTCGATCCACGCCCGGCAGGCCGGCCAGCAACGGAATGGTGCTTTCGACGAAGATTTCCTTGACGGTGTACTCGCCGCCACTGTTGGGGATGGCGTTGAGGAAGGTCACGCCCGAGGCTGCCAACGAATCGGTGATCTGCTCGCTCTGCTCCTTGCGGTATTCCACGCCACCGGCAAAACCGATGTCGCCGGCCGGCAGCGACAGCAGGTTGCTGTTGGCTACCGATGCGCTGAACACGGTTTGCTGGATCTTGGCCTGCGCGCGCGCGGTGGTGTTGAACCAGGCGGCGGCTTCCGGCGTGACCGCGCCATTGCCGACCGTAGTTGGCAGACACGTCGTAGGTCCAGTTGTCGGTGAAGTTGCCTTCGGCACCGAGCACGGCGCGATAGGTCTTGCGCTCGATGTTCTCGCCGCGACGACCGGCATCGACGTTGAAGCGGTTCATCAGGATCTGCGTGGCACCGCGCGAATCCATCAACGCACCGAGTTCGGGACTGACATACGGATTCTGGCGACGCACGCGCAGCGAACTGTCGAACGCCGGCTGGCCGAAGAATTCCGAATCGGTCTCGCTGTACTTGCCTTCGAAGAACAGGCGATGGTTCTCGCTGATCTCGAAGTTGATCATGGTGTTGACGCTCTTGCGATCAAAGCCGGGCTGCAGGTCGGCCACCGCATTCAGATCGGCGAAATCGCAATCCACGCACGAGGTGTTGCTCACTACCGTGCCGTTGTAGCGATTGCGGCGGAAGCTGCCGTCGTCGTTGAACAGGTAGCGGTTGCCGTAGCTGGCCGGGTTGCGGAAATCGAACGTGCCCAGGTTGAAGGTGCCACCGTAGGACGTGGAATGATTGCCGCCCGGGCCGCTGAGTACGTTCTGCGGATTGCTCTCGCTCGGAGGGCGGGTGGGATCGAAATTGGGGTTCTGCACCGACACCAGGTACTCGCGACCGATGGCGCGGTTGCCGCGACCGAAGCGGTCCTGCTTGCTGTATTCACCGGACACTGCGATGTTGCCGCGGCCGTCCGCAAAGTCGGTGCCTGCCGAGAAGCTGGCAAAGGAGCGGTTGTAGTTGCCCTCATCGGCCAGGCCGGTCTGCGCGCGCGTCTCGAAGCCGGTGAAGTTCTTCTTGAGGATGAAGTTGACCACACCGGCCACTGCGTCGGCGCCGTACACGGCCGAGGCGCCACCGGTGATGACTTCGACACGTTCGACCCATTCCACCGGGATCGTGTTGACGTCCACCGCGGTCGAGCCCGGGCTGGAACCCACATGGCGACGCCCGTTGACCAGTACCAGGGTGCGATCCACGCCCATGCCGCGCAGGTCGAGCAGGCCCAGGCCGGCGGTCCCGATGAAGCGGGTGGAATTGCCCAGCGTGTAGCTCGGCGCCAGCGCCGGCATGCGTGCCATCAGGTCGCTGATGGTGGTCGCGCCGGTGGCGCGGATTTCTTCGGCGCTGATCGCCGTGACCGGCGAGGGCGTCACAAAGCCGGTACGCGCGATGCGCGAGCCGGTAACGGTGACCTTGTCCAGATCGGTGGTGCCGGGCGCGACACCGTTTTCTGATTGCGCTGCAGCTTGTCCGGCAGAAGCGACCAGTACGGCAAATAATGCGGTGCTCAAACGATGACGCTGTGTGTAGTGCGGAAGACGACTCGACATGACCTTGCAGATTCCTCGCTGGAATTTGGCGAAACAGCTGTGCTCGCTGAGCGCTGGCTGAACTGGAACCCGAACGTAACAATTCCTTAAGAATGTGTCTATCTTTGTGAAATATGTCTTCGCTTGACATATTCGTATCTGCTTGTGAATTTCTTCAGCGAAGTCGCCAATGCGGATGTGTATAGACGAGCCGGTACACTGACCACCTCCATGGCGCAGTACCCGGCGGCGTTTTTCGCCGCTGCCGCTACGCCCACGACGAATTCAGGTAGGCAATGACGACGATGTTGGAAAGTGTTGTGAGCGTGACCATCGCCCCCGCGCAGGTGTGCCGCGCATGACCGGCGAGCGCAGAATCCCCGCGCATGCGGTACAGGGCGCACTGGCGCCGCATCCGCGGATCCGCAATGTGATCGCGGTCGGCTCCGGCAAGGGCGGGGTGGGCAAGTCCACCACGGCGGTGAATCTGGCGCTGGCCTTGCACCAGCAGGGCGCGCGCGTCGGCGTGCTGGATGCGGACATCTACGGACCGAGCGTGCCGGCGATGCTGGGCCTGAGCGGGCGGCCGGACAGCCCGGACAACAAGTCGATCGAGCCGCTGCGCGCATTCGGCATCGAAGCGATGTCGATCGGCTTGCTGGTCGACCAGGACACGCCGATGATCTGGCGCGGGCCGATGGCGACCTCGGCGTTGACACAGCTGTTCAACGACACGCTGTGGGACGACCTAGACTATCTGCTGATCGACCTGCCGCCAGGCACCGGCGACATCCAGCTGACGCTGTCGCAGAAGATTCCGGTGGCCGGCGCGGTGATCGTCACCACGCCACAGGACATCGCCACGCTGGATGCGCGCAAGGCCTTGAAGATGTTCGAAAAGGTAGAGGTGCCGGTACTTGGAATCGTGGAGAACATGGCAGTGCACACCTGTTCCAGTTGCGGCCACCGGGAGCATCTGTTCGGCGAAGGCGGCGGCGAGCGCATGGCGGCGCAGTACGGCGTGCCCTTGCTAGGGTCGTTGCCGTTGGAGATTGCGATCCGCGAGCAGGGCGATGCCGGCCAGCCGATTGTCGTTGCCGCGCCCGAGTCGGCAGCAGCCAAGGCCTATCTGGCCGCCGCTGCGCGCCTGACCGAAGAGCTGGGCAAGCGCCCGCGCGCCAGCATTCCGATTTCGGCCTCGTTGCTGTAGCGCGCGGGTCGGCCAGCAGTGCCGGCCGCTTGTTAGAATTCGCCGTCTTCGCGCGGGCCGCTGGGGCCGTCGCCTTCCGTCTTCAAGGAACATCACATGAGCATCAAGAGCGACCGCTGGATCAGGCGCATGGCCGAACAGCAGGCGATGATCGAGCCGTTCGAACCTGGCCAGATCAAGCACGACGCCGCCGGCCAGCGCATCGTCAGCTTCGGCACCTCCAGCTACGGCTACGACGTGCGCTGCTCGCGCGAGTTCAAGATCTTCACCAACATCAACTCGACGATCGTCGACCCGAAGCATTTCGATCCGGGCAGCTTTGTCGATATCGAATCCGATGTCTGCATCATCCCGCCGAACAGCTTCGCACTGGCCCGCACGGTGGAATATTTCCGCATCCCGCGCGACACCCTGGTGGTGTGCCTGGGCAAAAGCACCTACGCGCGTTGCGGCATCATCGTCAACGTGACCCCGCTGGAGCCGGAGTGGGAAGGCCACGTCACGTTGGAATTCAGCAACACCACGCCGCTGCCGGCGCGCATCTACGCCAACGAAGGCGTGGCGCAGATGCTGTTCTTCCAGTCCGACGAAGTCTGCGAGACCTCGTACAAGGACCGCGGCGGCAAGTATCAGGGCCAGACCGGCGTGACCCTGCCGCGCACCTGATGCGGTGGTGCGGCCGTGACCCTGCCTCAGCAGGTCGCGGTCGCGCGCTCCCAGTAGCGCAGCAGTTGGCGCACGCCAGCGGCGATCAGCAACGCCGGCCACCAGGTTGAAACCAGGTTGCCAAGATCGAAACGGGCCAGCCCTAGGTTGTCCAGCAGGAATAAGCTGCCCAACGTGATCAGAAACAGTGCAGGAATCAGGCGGTAGCGCATGGCGATGTCCTCGGTAGGTGTGAGGCCATGCTGCGCGGGATGCGCGCGCCGATCAGGTGCCGGAAGTCAACAATCGCGGATGACAAAGGTCATGTTGGCAGGGCCGCAAGGCTCGCTGACTGGCTGCTGTGGCCATGTCGCCTGCGGTTGATCGCTGGCCATCAGGTCATCGACATTTTCAGGGATGCTGGAACCCTGGTTCCTACGGGTGCAGTTGGCTAGCGCATGAGGCTTCGCGCGTACCCTCATCCGCCCCTTAGGGGCACCTTCTCCCGATGGGAGAAGGGATCTCGGCGATCTGATGACGCGCGGGGCTGATCGACTGCTTACCCCAGTCCCAATTCCCGGCTACTTGCCCCGCCCAAACAGCATGCCAACGCCGCAAGCGACCAATGCCGCCGGCCACCACGTGGCGATCAGCCGGCCCAGGCTGACATTGGTCCAGCCCAGGTTATTGGCCAGAAACAGCAGGCCGACGAGGATCAGGATCAGCGCGGCGACGACATTGGATTTCATGCGGAAGGGTGGTTGAAAGACGGGCGCCTATCGTAGCCGTTGCGCCCACGCAGCGACACGGTGTTGCAATGCATCGGGTGCGAAGCGCTGCGCGCTGCCGCTGCCCCACACCGGGCCAGGCCAGGCCGCATCGCCCGGATGCCGGCCGACCAGATGTACGTGCAGCTGCCGCACGATGTTGCCCAGCGCGCCGATGTTGAGCTTGGTCACTTCGGGCTCGACGCGCAGCAGCTGCGAGAGCTGATTGATCTCGGCCAGCAACAAGCGTTGCTGACCACCCTCCAGATCGATCCATTCGCTGACCGCGGCCATCCGCGGCACCAGCACGATCCACGGGAAGCGGCTGTCGTCCATCAGCCGCACCTGCGACAGCGGTCCGTCGGCGACGAATACGCTGTCGGCCGCAAGACGCGCATCGAGTTCGAAGCCGCTGCCGGCGGACATGGTCTGTGCAGGCTCGTTCGCTGCGGTCCCGCTCATCCCAGATGCGCTTCGAAGAAGCCCAGGGTGCGCTCCAACGCGCGCTCGGCGCTGTCGGCGTCGTAGTGGTTGGGATCGATGCTGCGATTGAAGGCGTGGCCAGTCGGATATACGAAGGTTTCCATCTGCGGCAGCTTCTCGCGGTGGGCCTGGATCGCCTCGGGCGGAATGCTGGTATCGCGCTCGCCGAAGTGGAACATCACCGGCGCCTTGGGGGTTTCGTCCAGCAACTGGGTGTTGCGGCCGCCGTAGTAGCTGACCGAGGGCAGGCCCAGGCGGATTGCCGACAGCAGCGCCACCGAGCCGCCCCAGCAATAGCCCACGGTGCCGACCTTGCCGGCGCGGCTGAGCAGGGTGGCGGCGGATTTGACCACCTCCACCGCGCGCTCCAGGCCGACCGCATTGGCCAGCGCCAGACCGCGTTGCAGGCTTTCCTGGTCGTAGGGCAGCTGCACGTCCTTTTCTTCCAGATCGAAGAAGGCCGGTGCCAGCACTTCGTAGCCGCGTGCAGCGTAATCATCGGCCACCGCGCGGATATGTTCGTTGACGCCGAAGATCTCCTGGATCACCACCAGGCCGCCGCGCGGGCTGGTGGTCGGAGTGGCGTGCCAGGCGGCGACCTGGCCGTCGGGGGTGTCGAGCGTGGTCCAGTGACCCATGGGAATTCCTGATGTGCAGCGAGGGAGGCGCGCATTATCGGCCGGACCGGCATCGTGAAAAGTGAGGGTTTCGCAAAGCCGGCCGGGCTGGCGAGGCCCGGCGGTTCAGAGCGTTGCCCGCACGCCGCTATAATTGCTGCACTCAGGCCCCAGGCCGCTCCGTTCCCCAGGCTCCTGCTTCCATGTCCCAGCTGAACCCCAAAGTCGGCTTCGTCAGCCTTGGCTGCCCGAAAGTTAGTTCAAGTAAACTTTGAGTAAGAGGCTTCGTTAGGTCGGTACTGGCTTCGACAGGATACGCAGGTGGCCGTTGCCGATTAAGAAGTTGCGATACGACTTCACGGACGCATCGAAGGCCGCAGCAGCAATCTCTTGGCCAACTGCAATAACGCGTCCATCTTGATCGACAACTGCAAGCCTCGCTGGTTTGCCGTCAGCGGTCTGGACGCTCAATCCCTCATGACTCAACGCACTGACGATCACCGCCGTGCGCTTCGTATCCGTAATGCAGTCGTTGCTAGCATGGCGCTGCAGGTTTTGCGTCATCGCCCCGTACCTCCGGTCAGTCGCAGCCCCATCTGCACCACGTTGCTGGCTGCTGGACGGGGCTGACGCGCCGCGCGGATCCCGTTGCCACGTCGCCACTCGGCGATGGCCAGCTCGAAGCTGGGATGCTTCTGCGTGCGCCCGCAGGCGCACTCCACGAAGTGCCCGCCACCAGCCTCAGGACGGCGAAGGTCGAGGATGTGGCGCGCGGTGTGGCCGTTCCTACAGCCCGGCAGTGGTGTGTTGTGGTCGACCTGACGTTGCGTCACGGTACCTCCCGGCGCAATGCGCGTTCGGCATCCCGCAGATGCTGCACGGTGTCGGAGTCGATACGGTCCAGCGCCTCGGCGATGGTGTAGTCCATCTCGGCCAGCCAATCGGCACGATTCAGCACCAGAGCGGCGGTCAGCGCTTCTCCGGTAGACAAAGGACCAGGCTCTCCCATACGCGCAGCCGCGCGAGCAACCTCGATCGTGCGCTGCAGGTTCATGGCTGCGTCCTCCATGCGGTGCCGAGCTGGGCGCGTGCTTCCTCGACACGCATGAGGCGCAACCCCCAGCGCACCGACAAGGTACTGGCTTGCTGATCGTCGCAGGTCAGGATCAGTTGCCCGGAAGACTCCAGGCGATCAGCGCGGAACGTGAACAACATTTCGTCCAGTTCGATGACCTCCTGCAGGCCGAGTTCTCGACATAGAGCCTCGGCGTTGAGAGATTTGCAGCTGCCCTGCGGGCCGAGAAGGATGACCGACTCAGCCATGAGCAGCCTCCCGCCTTACAGCCATGTGGGTGCGGCGACGCAGGCGCTGCGGGATCTGCCCTACGGCCAGCCCGATATATGCGGTATGCGTCGGGCGCGAGATCCACAGGCGGTAGAGCAGCGCGCCGCCGATCGTCGGCGCAATCATGATCAGGGCCAAATTAAGCATGCGCCACCTCCCGCGCGGCAGCAGCGATCGCCGCCTCGGCGGCAGCGGTCGGGCGGCGCGGCAGCATGTTGGCCAGGTCGAAAGGAAAATCCAGATCGTCCATAAATTCGGCCAACGCATTGCTGATCCGGCCGGCCTCGCTGGTTAGGCGTGGGCCGCTGATCAGCTTCCATTCTTTGCCAGGGCCTCGGCGGCGCTCCCAGCGCTGGGCGGCACTGCTGTGCTGCCCCATGGTCAGAGCGGCCACCGCCACTACCGCGTCGTGGGTGATGTAGAGCGTGGCGATCGCGCTGCAGTCCTTGCCTGCGGCTAAGTCGAAGTCGGCTCCGACGGGCGTGGTAGCCTCCTGGTAGGGTCCGGCACTGGAAATCTGCGGGCGTGTGACAGCGTGCTGTTGCATGTGGCTCTCCTCGAGCTTCGTTGATGGAAGGTCCAGGGGCGGTGTTGACGCACCGCCCGCCGGACCCGCTGGAACGGTCAGATCAAATCGGCGCCGGTTGGCGGCTTGGTGGGTTCACGCAGGTGCCTGGCGCCGCAGGCGATGTCGAGCAACTCTTCGCGCATGAAATCGGCAACAGCGGCGATGCCGTCGTGGCTGATTCCTGCACGTGTGGCGATGTTGTGATTGAGAGTGGCAAGCAAGCTGGCTGCTTGCTGCACGCGCCATAGGCGGTCGTGTTCTTCTTCGCTGATCGTGTAATCGGCGTCTTCTGGATAAGCGAGTGCCTGCGCCGTGTTCATCGTGCGGTTCCGTTGGCGCCTGCTTGTTTCTGCAGCCAGGTGAGCACCTCGACTGCACGATCTACACGCATGCAGACATGCAGCCGGCCCAGCACCACGCTCTGCGCATCGCCACCCAGCAACACGTCATCAAAGCCAGTGGCTTCGCAGGCGATCAGCACCGGTGCCACGTCGTGCTGCGCATCGGAATGCAGCATTGCCAGCACATAGCCCTGCATCATCTCGAAGCTGAGGATGACGCCTGCGCAGACGCGAAATTGCTTGTTGGCGCTCATCGCTGCGCCTCCGTATACGCAGCATCGACGACAGCGATCGCTGCAGCAACGTCAGCAAGCGTGAGGGCGTGGATGGCCTTACCAGTGCCTTCGAGGCGCGCCATCAGGCTCAGCCACGCGGCATGGTTCCATTCGAGGGTGTTGGCGATCAGGCCGAAATAGTGTGCGACCTGGCGCGCCGCAGACGCGGGCGCTTCTTGGGTGTCGTAGGACATGCTGGACTCCTGAGTAGATTGGAGTCCGCCAACCCGCTGCCAAGCAGGGTGGCGGACGGCACGGGTTGGCAGACCGGACTCAGGAGCCGGCAGGGCCGAAGCCCTCCACGTACCGCCCGCCATAAAGATGGCAAGCACGTGCCCGGCGCGATGCAGGGCAACAAAAAAGCGCCTTGCATCGGTCGATGGGCGCTGGTGCGCCTGAGTAATCGGGCTGCCAAGCCCGGTCGCCGATTGTGCGGCGACGAAGTAATGGTTGCTCCGATCCTGGGCGGATGTCAACGAAAATTTCCCAAAATTTCCAACATGAGAAAGCGCGCTCATTTCTGAAACACCCAGCACTTCACGGTGGTGCCGACGCCGGTCAGATCGTCCTTGAGGACGGCGCTGTTGACGGCCACGTTTGCGCCCATGAACTTGTGCCGGCGCGAGTCCCCGAGCAGCGCACGTAGCACCTTGAGATCGGGTACTGGCTGACTGAATTGCGAAGCACGTGCAGCGAAGTGATTGAGGTTGATCGCAATGCGCTGCGCGTCGCGGCTGTGATTGACCACAGCTTTGCCGTGGCCGGTCGCCTCGAGGTATTCGTAGACCTCCCAGAATTCGTTGACCATCGCGTGGTCTGCGCTGATCGCCTTTTGTCGTTCCAGCGCCATGTCCAACAACGCGAGCCGCGTCTGCTCGACCATGTCGTCAGGTAGAGCGACAACCAGGCGCAGACAGTCGAACAGCGCCAGCATCTGCGCATGGTTCTTGATGACGCGTTCAAGGCGTAGATCTTGCTGAGCGCGAAGCTTGGCCTCAAATACCTTCACCCGCTCAGCGAACAGATCGAGGATTGCGCGCTCTTGGCGAATGGCACGCACGAGGAAGTGGCTGACTTCTTCGACCTGCAGCGCGTTGAGGTTGTCGGCCGCGATACGGCTTTCGGTGGTGACCTGCGGTCGCTTGAAGTGCAACTTCACGATGCGCGTGAGGATCGCCTCGCTGGCGTCCACCGCAGCGTTCTGTGTGATCACGATCGTGCCGCGAAACGGTGGCTCGTAGGTCTCGTTGCCGCCGTTGCGCACGCCGCGCGTTGCTAGGGTGCCGCCGCCGAAGAAGTCCTTCAGCTCATCCCACTCGAACGTCTTGGAGTGCGCTTTGTCCGGCTCGCTGCGGTCGGCCTCCAGCAGGACGACCGGCATGCCGGACACCTGGCCCATGGCGCGTGCACGGCCGGCCTTGGACGACTTGGCCGGGTCGAAGCCTTCGTAGTCCGAGCGGCCCAGCAGCTTCCACAGGAACGTCAACAGCGTGGTCTTGCCGGCGCCGGCTTCACCGGTGGCTTCAAGGAACGGAAAGCTCTTGTGCCCGGCGCGGATCTGCTCGGCGAACAACGAGCCAAACCAGAACGTCATGGCGACCATGCCGTGCGTGCCGAAGCACTGCCACAGCCATGGTAGCCAATCCACGCGGAAAGCCTCGGCGTCGCGCTGGATCTCCAATCGGATGGACTTCTGCGTGGTCTTCAAGCGCAGCTTGTCGAACTCGAAGTAGTCCTCCTCGTTGGCCGTCACCAGCTCTCCGTCGCGCACAGCCATATCGCCGAGCAGGTAGGCGCGGTGTTCCTTGCTGTAGCCCACGAAGTCGATGGCATCGACCGTCTTGATTGCCTCGGTTTGCTCCTCGATCAGGCGGTCCAACTGGTGGCCGGTGCCGGTGAACATGGCGCCGGCGGCCAGCGAGATGAGACGCTTTTTGAACTCGGACGCGCTGGAGACATGACCACCGGTAAAGGTGCCCTTTACGCTAGGGCCGTCGTGCGGAAAATCGACGCGGAAGTAGTACCAGCTCTCATCCGTGACTTCCTGGCGTTGGAAGTACAGCGCCTCGGGGTAGCAGTTGGCGATTTTCTGGACTGAACAGGCGGCGCGCTTGATCTTCTTCAGATCCTCGGCTGCAACCTCGTCGCCGTCGTCGGCATCGATGTCCCCCAGCTTCTCCTTGCGCAGCTTGTCGAAGCGCTGCGTGTCGAAATCGAACCAGTACAGGCGTGAGCGGTACTCCAGCCAGAAGTCGTTGCGGCCGTCGTGCTCGAACATCAGCAGGCCTTTGTCTACCGCCGAGCGGGCCACGAGCAGGTCGCCCTGGTAGCGGGCTTCCTTGACGTCGTTGTCCCACTGCTTGGGATCGTCCGACGCGATAGCGCGCAGATGTAGGTCGTTCCAGTCGGTCTTCTTGCTATCGCGCTGGACGATCTGCGCGGCCCGCGAGTCGAAGCCCAACGCTGCTGCACGCTTGATGTGCTTGTGCGTGTACGCACGGGCGCCTGGCTCGTTGTCCAGTGCCCACACAAGCGTCGGAAGATCGGCCATGCGTGCCTTGCACAGCTCGCGCAGCGATTCCTCTGGGAATGCGTTGGAAGACATGGCCGATACCGCGCACACGCCGTGCTGCAGGAGCGCGATCGCATCGAAGATGCCCTCAACGATCCACACCTCGCGTGCCGTCTGCATGGCTGTCAGCGCGGCAGGCGCCGCCCACCACACACCCGCATAGCTCTGGCCTGGAGCAAAGCGCGCCTTCTGTTTGCCGAAGCGGTGCGGGCGATCGATCAGGCGCTCCCACCAGCCGCCCTTGACCAGCGCAAAGCGCACGGTTGCGGTGCCGGCGCTGATCTTGCGATCGTAGTGGCTGTCCTGGGTGTAGAGACCTTTCAGCGGCGCCAGGTCGAAACCACGCGAGAACTGCAGGTAAGCATCGGCTGCAGCATTGGGAGCCGCAGGCGTTGGCTGAAAGCGCTTGGACCAGTCGTCGAACAGGTCGTCATACAGATCCTTGACGTGCAGTTCGCGCCCGCACTTGGATTGACGGCCGCACTTCACCACCCATGGCTTGAGATGGTTGGTGTAGAGCTCTTTTTTGCTGCACGACGGGCACTTGCCGCCGCGCATGTACTCGGTACCACTCCGGTGCTTGAGTCCGTAATCCCGCTCTAGTCGGGACAGCACCTGTTGCCGCAGATCCTCTTGCATCGAAACTTCCTTAGACGCCGAGCCGGCGCTGAGGCGCGAGCGAAGCTGTGGCGTTGTCGATCACGAGATAAGCGCCGCCGGCACGGCGGTGCGCGTCAACGGCAGCAGCTAGAAGGCGCGCCTCTTCGTGTTTGGCGTGCGGCGCGATGCGCTGCGGCACATTGCTTGCCGCATCTACGAATCGCGGCTCCTGTGCGGTGAACCAGCTATTGGCGTGCATCACGAGCCGACCTCACTGTTTGCGAGTTGGAGATGGAACAAAACGGCTGCGGCATCGGTCAGCACGACAAGGCGCTCATTGGTGCCGTCAGACGTTGCAAGTCCTTCGCGCATGAGGGTGGCCACCACGACCGCACCGAAGCGCTGCGCGGTCTGCGCAGGCGCATTGCGGCCGATGTAACCGTGCTCGGTTTTCAACAGGCCGCCATGAACTAGCGCGACTTCCAGGCAAAGCTTCGCCGTGGGCGGCAATGCCGCCCAATCAAGGGTCTTTCGCATTAGGGGTGCCTCAGATGTGAGGGAAGAACGGCTCGCCGCTCACGGGAATCAGATCCAGCTGACGGTCGCCGAGCGACTCGCGGTAGGCCTGTAGCGCCTGGGCGCGTTGGAGCGCCGGTGTCGGTGGAAGCTCGCTGTGTGAGGTGGGCACGCCGCTGGGGCTGGCAATACCGGTCAACTCCGAATGGCCTGTGTAAGTAGCGCCACACATCGGGTTCTCGCACACATAGGAGTCATGCCGAAGGAACTTATGTGCGAGGAAGCTGGTGCGTTTGATGAGCCTTGCGCTACAGGCCTCGCAGCGGAAGACGATTTTTTTCCGACCGAACATGCTCACCCCCTAGAGTGCTTGGAAGTTTGGACTTTTGCGGCATAATTCGGCGGTGCTTTGAGGCCGAGTGCAATTGCAGCTGTGTGCGAATCTCCGTACTTGCCTTGCGAGCGGCCTCGGAGCAGATCGTCGACAACAGTGCGATTCACCCCAAGTTGCCGGGCGAATCCAGAGACCGTAATGCCGTTGGACACCAACCATTCCCGCGCCTCTGCTGTGGTTCGAGGATGGAACTGCTGCTGAGATTGCACGTTGCGGGGCATCGGTGGCGGTCGTCTGTGGTTTTGGAAATTGTTGGTGTTAACACCAACTTTGTCAATATGAGGAAAAACCTTAGTGACTGTAGGGAAACGCCTGAAGGAAGAACGGAAGCGCCTGCGCCTTACGCAGCAGGAGATGGCCGACGCTTGTGGCATCTCGAAGTGGGCACAGCTTTACTTCGAGAAGGACCAGAACATGCCCGGAGGAGCTTATTTATTGGCTGCACACGCGCGTGGTGTGGACATCGTGTACGTGCTGTTGGAGCACCGGATGGAGTTAGACCCTTCCGAGGCGGCGCTGGTGGCCGCGTTCCGCGCGGCGCCGCAGGAGATGCGCGCTGCGATGCTGGACAACCTTGGACTTGCAAGGAATGTCAGTGAGAGAGCTGCGCCTGTGGTGACGTTTAACGACAACAGCCGGGTGGGTCATATGGTGACCACCACGGCTGCGATCAATCAAAGCAACATGCAGATCAACATGGGTGGCCGGAAAAAAAAGAAGTCGTGATCGAACTGCAGATCGGACAGCTGGTCCTCGCAAAAGAGTGCGTTATCGGCAGTTACCCGGTGACGTTTAGGCTTTAAATTGCAAAGGTGTCAGGAATGGGAACCAATTCGCACAACGCGCCTACGCATGTCGGAGTGAGCGACTCAGAAGTCGGACAGCTCAACGTTGCTGAGCGCATCGAACAGCATTACCACGTTGAGTCTGCACCGCCCGCAGAGGTGTCGCTGTCCGCTTTGCAGTTTGCTTACAGCACTTCTGAAGAAACGCTAAGGCAGGCGCGCTTTTGGTCAGCAGTGTGTTCGCTTCCGTGGATGGCGCTGACAGCGTTTATCTGGGCGACGCTGCCCCACCAACTGCCACCAAGCTCCACTTCGCTGGATCTTCTCGTCTATGTGCTGGTCTTTGCTTTGATTCCCTTGACCACTCGCTTTTGTATGCTTGACCACCTAAAGATAAAGAAAAATCATTGGCAGCATGTGATCGATGCAGAGACGCAGATCATGACGGATTTGCATCACCGGATAGTTCGCGAAAAAGCGCGGCTCCGAGTGCTCTTGCGCGGATAGCAGACCATGCATGCCTGCTACGCCGCTTGGGTATCCAGCCTGGTGCGGGTGTTAGGCCGTTTTCCCTTTTTCTCTAGCAACTTACAGGATCTTGGCAGATGGACATACGAAAATCCTTTCTTGGGCAATACCTCTACGTCGTAGCCATCAACCAGGGACTTATGAGTCGCGAAATTGCGGATTCTCTCGCGAGGTATGACAGAGACACTTTCCTGTGGCTTCTTGAAGCTCGTGTTGAGCATCTTCAATCAGAGGCGCAGTCTGATACTGCATTCTTTTCTCCTGAGTACTACGCAAGCGGAGTCGAGAGTGCGCGCGAGGTCATTGACAATATAGACGCCATCCTTGCGCAAGCGGCCTAACAATTCATTCAGGCCGAATCCGCTTCGCGGGTCGGCTTAATTCAGGCGTAGGGCGTCAAAAAAAAGCCGCCGGTATATGCCGGCGGCTTTTCAAGGTGTCGGCGCACGGCTCCTTGCGATCCATTCGCCGCCGTCCTGGCAGCGCGAAATGACCTGACATCCATGAGCGAAGCTACAGAGGCTATGTCTGACTGGATATCAGGGAAGTCCTACACAAGCTGTAGGTGATGCACCGATGAAACGGGCTCTGCAGCGGGCGTACAATTCGCAGCACTTAGATTAACGATGCATGGATGCGGACATGATTCGACAGGTTGGTGATTACGTTCTGACGGCACACGCAGCTACCGTCGACGCTATGTTCTTTCCGGAAATACTGGTATCAAGAATTGGTGGTTTGACGCTGCACCAATACTGGTTGCCGACGTCGGGTTTTGCCACATACGCCCGTGCTGTTGCGCATGCTCAGGATCAGCTGATGGGATGCGGAGTATCGAGCGATGGTTCGCTGTTGATGTGTCACACCGGATCGAAGGATACGCCAGTGACAGAGTTGCGCGAACACTCACGACGCACTTTCCAACTCAAGTGAAGTGTTGAAGCCGCTTGAGCCGGTGATGGCGTGGGTTGTCTTCGCAATCAGCCAGCGTTGCCGATCAATTTCCGGCTTGAAACCGCTCACCGTGACGATGTGCTCTGGAAAGAGATCAGGGCGCCCGACTGCGAGGGTGTAATCGAACTTTGCCATGCCGCGCTTGACCCGCTCCAGCTCCGCATGCGCATGCTGGCGTGCCGTCGCCTCATCTGCATACGACTCGCGCAGGCGCTTGGCGTTGTCATCCGTGCCAACTAGCACCGACTGCCGCCGCGCCTTGCCTTTGTCTACCCAGTACGCACGCACGCCGGTGTAGGCATCGCGGTCGGCCACGGAGTAGCGGTGTTGGTCGCCGTCGCGCCGCGTCAGGGTGACAGTCGGCAGCGGTTTGCCGGTCGCCGTGGTGCCGGCGCCGATCGGCGCAAACAGCAACGCACCGGCCTTCACTGTGGCCACCGCATCGAAGCGCTGCCCTAAACGTGTAAGCAGATTCATATCGCTCTCGTTGGCCTGGTCGAGATGAGGCAGCTTTGTGCGCGCGAGCGCCTCGGCCACGCGCGGCGTCAGCCCATGCTCGCCGGCGAGCGTATTGAGCACTGCACCCAGCGTGGTGTTGTGCCAGCTGCGTTCGCGCCGCGTGCGCATGTCTGCAGTCAGATCCGCACTACGCGCGCGCACGGTGATGATGTCGGGCGCACCGCTGTATTCCACCTCGTCCACGATGAAGGTGCCTTTGTCGATCAGGCCGGTAGCTTTCCAGCCCAGCGCCACGGCCAGGCGCACGCCGCGTTTGGGCAGCGCCATCTTGCCGTCGTGGTCGTGGATGCGCAGATCCAGTTGGTCGGCTTCGCCGCCACGGCATTCAGTGAGGGTGAGATCGAGCAGGCGCGGTGCGATGCGCTCGGTGAGGTCGGTCCCGTCGAGCACTACGCGCCACTGCGGAATCGGGTAGCTCATGCGGCGGTCGCCTCGGGCGCAACGTCGTCGGTGCGGCGCAGGCTCAGTTGGAACTCGACGCGGCGCGGTGTGCCATCCGGGAAGAACAGCGAGGCCGTCTCGTTGACCGCCAGCAACACATACGGCCCATACACCCAGCCGGTGCCGTCGACCAGCGGCAGCGGCTCGCCGGCGGCTGCGAGTCTGCGCAGCGTGGTCAGCGATCCACGCGAGCCGGTCAGGTCCGGCGCGATCAGGCCTGATAGCTCGATGGTTTCATCGCCTGGACCCAGGAACTGGCTGGCCGCTCGCGCGCCGACACGCTCGCTGGTGGGGTGGCGCCAACTCATCTGCCGCTGCAGCTGCAGATACGCGGCGCTATCGAGGGCAAACACAAACGTGCCGTAGGACATCATCATCGGGGTGGATCCTCAGTCGTCGCGCAGGCTGGAACGGCGGGTGGCCACCGCGCGGCGTTCGCGCTCTTCGATCTGGCGGGCGACTTCGCGCGCCAGTGCAGTCGCATCCATGCCCGGTGCGGCATGGACGTGGATGACGTAGCTGTTGCCGCCTGCATGCGCGCTGGCGGCGCGCGTAGGGGCCGACAGCGGCGCCCGGCTGTCGATCGCCGTCACCGGCGCTGTGGCAGTTGCCAGGGCCAGGCCGGCGCCCACCGCACGCATCCGGTTGCCAAGCGCCATGACGGCCTGCACAGGCGCGCCCTGGCCGCGCTGCAGACCCACGCTCAGGCCCTGCATGGTGAAGTCGCCCAGCTGGGCGAACACGCGCGAGGGGCTGTGGATGCCCAGCAGGCCCTTGAAGCGATCGACCACGCCGGTGCCGACGCTGGCGATCGCATTGCTGGCGGCGCCGAGCTTGGAGCGGATGCCCTGGACAAGACCGCTGATCATGTCGGCGCCGGCCTGCAGCATCCGGGCCGGCCAGTTGGCCAGCTGCAGGTTGATGCCGGCCCACAGCTGCAGCAGCCCTTGGCGGATGCGATCGCCGTTGCCGGTGAACACGCCCACGATCAGCGACCACGTGCCCTGGACGGTTTGCCACACGCCGCCGAGGATCTGCTTGATCACTGGCAGCACAAACACAAACGCCTGCACCAGCCAGCCGATCGCCTTGACGGCTAGCTGCAGCTGGGTGACCAGCACCGCGCCAATGATCTGCCCGAAGCCGCGACCTGCCTGCGTTGCACCGTGCAACTGCGCGGTGGTGGCCTCGAACGGCGTCAGCAGCTGCTTGACCCACGCCCAGGCTTGGCCCATCGCAGCGGCCACGGTGTCCCACACCGGCGCCAGTGGCGCGAGCGCGGTCTTCAGCTCGGCGAGCACCGGCGCGGCAACATCAACGATGCCTTGCCACACACCGATGGCGAACGCCTTGATCGGCCCCCAGTATTTCCACACCAGCAGCGCCACCGCAGCGACGGCCGCGCCGATCGCCAGCACCGGCAGGCTGACGCCGCCGAGCAGCGGCAGCAGCAGGCGCGCGCCATTGGCGAGCATCGGCAGCACACGGCCGCCGAACGCCAGCCCCTGCCGCAGCAGCGCACCCAAGCCGCCACCGCCGGACAGCAGTGCTACCGCACCGTGGATCTGCGAGAACGCCATCGCGGCCACGCCGCCGGCCACCAGCAGCCCGCCCAGAATCGTGACCAGCGCGGCGCCGGCGATCGCCGTCTTGGCGATCGCACCCACCAGCACCGGATTGGCGCGGATCCACGTCGTGACCTGGCCGACCACCGCAGCCGTGCGCTCTGTCAGTTGCTTGAACTGCGGCAGCAGGGTCTGGCCGATCGATTGCGACACCACCACAGCGGTGTTCTTCAGCAACTGCAGCGAGTTGGCCGAGGTGGCCACCCGCGATGCGTACTCGGCCGACATCGATCCGCCATAGCGCTGTGCGTCAGCCACCTTGGCGAAGTTGCCCTGCAGCAGCTCCAAATTAGTCAGCAGCGGCGCGATCGCGCCGATCGACTCGCGCCCGAACAGCTGCGTCATGGTCGCGGCCTGCTCGGCCTTGGGCAGTGCGCGCAGCTTCTGCAGCACCGACATGATCGCCCCGCCTGCATCCTTCTGCATGACCTCGGCCATGGTGGTGGCCTTGATGCTGAGCTTGTCAAAGGCCTCGCGCTGGCTCTTGGTGGCCGATTCGCCCGATGCCAGGGTGAGTAGCATGTTCTTGATGCCGGTGGCCGAGACTTCCGACTCGATGCCCATGCCGGCGACAGTGGCGCCCAGGGCCGCCAGCGGCCCGCTCTGCAGGCCGGCGACCTCGCCGAGGGCACCAATGCGGTTCACCACCGCGCTGATCTTGTTGACGCTGGCCGGGCCGGTATTGCCGAGGTAGTTGATCTTGTCGGCCAGCACGACGACTTCGGCCTGGCCCATGCGAAACGCTGTGCGCCAGGTGGCCATGGTCTGGCCGGCGTCCTCGGCGCTGCTGTCGAAGGCCACGCCCATCTTGGCCGCGTCCTCGGCGAAGCGGACCAGCTCCTGGCGCGGGATGGCGGCCTGGCCGGCGGCCGCCACGATCTTGGCAATCTCGGCCGGAAGCATCGGCAGGCGCATGGAGAGGTTTTCGACATCTCGCCCCATCTGCAAGAACTGCTGCGGCGTCTTGAAGTCCACGACCTTGCGCACGTCCGCCATGGCCGACTCGAACTCCATCGCATCGCTGATCGGCAGCGCAGTGGCACCCAGTGCGCGCTGGCCGGCGAATGCCATGCCGGCGCCGTAGGCGCTCGCCTGCAGGCCAGCGCTCTGGATCCGGGCGCTGCGCCGTTGCGCAGCATCGATCGCCGCCAGGCGCTGCTGCTGGGCGCGCATCGCAGTGTTGGTGCTCTCGATCTCAGTGCGCAGGCGGCGCTCATGTGTGACCAGCTCGCGCGTGCTGATCCCGGCCGTCTCCAAACGACCACGCAGTCGCTGTAGGCCAGCTTCCTGCGCGCCGTGGACGGTCTTGAGTTCGCGTGCGGTGCGCACGGCGCGTTCGAACTCGGCATTCATGGCAGCGGTGGGCGTGCCGGTGGCCTTGATCTGCTGAGCAAGCGTGCGCACCGATTGGCGCTGCGCATCGAGCGCGGTCTTGGCCCGCTGTGCCAACGCCACCTGTTCGCGATAGGCGCCGATGTCGCGGTGCTGGCTGTTGAGCTGCCGCAACGCGTCGCGCTGACTGCGCAGTGCGGTGGCAACGCCACGGCTGCCATTGAGCACACGGCGGAACGGGCCGGTGGCGCGATCGACGGCGGCCAGGATGACCTGCAGGCGCAGATTGTCGGAGGCCGCCATTTAGGCGGCCTCGTTCGTTGGGTGATGCATCATTCGGCTCCGCTTCTTAGGCGGGCACGCTCGCGCCACGCCGTGAGTTCGTGCAGCGACCAGCCGTTCATTTCAGACGGCGGCCAGTGGAAGATGGCCGCGATGTCGGCCATCGCATCCTCTACGCAGTCGGGAAATCCGCTTCCCTCTGGGCCTTCGGCAAGAAAAAAACCTGCACCTCTTGGCCTACCGCCAGCAGGTCGGCCGGATCCATCGCATTGACGTCGGCGGTGGTCAGCGTGGGCGAGGAAATGCGCGGCAGCAGTGTTGCCAGCGCGGTGACATCCAGCTGCAGCACGTCGGTGAGCTTGAGGCCGCGCAGTTCGCCTGCGCCGGGCTTGCGCACCTTGAGGTCGGTGATGGTTTGCTCGCCGCGCGCGATGGGCTGGTCGAGGGGAATGGCTGGGGAAAAGGTCGGGGTCATCGGAAGGTCTCAAGGCGGAGGCCCGGCGGCGCCAGGCCGGAAGGGTCAGGCGCCGATGGCGCGGCGGTGAGGGGCGAGCAGATCCACGCCGTTGACGATCTCGATCATGTTCATCAGATCGATCTCGATTACGGGCACGCCATTGATACTCAGCTTGTAGTAGCTGGCCGAGGTCTTGACCGAAAACTCGGTGTCATCGCCTGACTTGGCGTTACCCGGATCAATCTCTTTGTGGCGGCCGCGCACCACCACTTCCACCGCGTCCACATCGCCGCTGTCGTCGCGCTGATAGGCGCCGGCAAAGCGCAGCTGCACGGCGTTGTGCGTGGTGGCGCCGTACTGATTCAGTACGCTGCGCATCAGGCCGCCGCACTTCCATTCGAGCTCGATCTTCTCCTGGCCGAAGTCGATGTCGACCGGGCCATTCATACCGCCGCCGCGATACTCCTCCATCTTGCGGGACAGCGTGGGCAGCTTCACTTCGACCACCTGGCCGAGATAGCTCTCACCGTCGTTGAACAGGTTGAGCGCTTTGAGTTTCTTGGGCAAAGCCATGGGGTTCTCCGGGAATCTGAGGCGGGTGCGTTACGCGTTGACGCGTTCGGCGAAGTCGGCCAGGTAGCTGGTGGTGATCTTCTTGTACAGCTGCAAGTTCTCCAGCGGTGGCACCGGCGTGTAGTCGTAATCGATGCGCAGCGCGCCATCGGCGAGCGTGGTGGCGCTGTTGACCATGCCGTCGTACCAGGCGTTGGCATCGATCAAGTAGCCCGACGACTTCAGGTCGCGGAACTTGGCGTTGATCGTTTCGATCAGATCCCTGACCAGCGAGGGGTGCATCGGTTTGTCGACGTAGAACGCCACGCCTTCGGCGATGGTGTCGGCCAGGATCTGCGCGGTGCGCGTGGCCGTCTCGAAGGCGAACATGTTGTCCTCCGCGCACGTGCGCGATCCCCAGAAGCGCTGGCCGTTGAACGTCACCAGCGTGGTGATGTCGCCCTCGTTGAGGATGCCGGCATCGGTGGCCGGATCCTGCAGATCCCAATGCACATCCTTGGAGATGCCGGTGACGCCAGCCACGGGCACGTTGGACAGGCTCTTGTGCCAGCCCTGTTCGGTGTCGATCTTGGCGCGCAGGCCGAGCGCACGCGCAGTGGCATATGCCGCCGTCGTGGTGCTGGTAGCGGTGTCGAAAGCCAGGAAGTCCGGCCAGATCAGCATCAACTCGCGATCGCTGAACTGCCCACGGTAGGTGACCGCCTCGGCCACGGTGTCTGCGACAGGCCGCGCATACGCCATGGCGCGCAGCTTCTTGGCGATGGTCGCCAATGCCTTGGCCACCGGCAGCGTGTCCAGGCCCGGCGCGCCCAGGATGCGCGGGCGAACGCCCAGCTGCGCTTGCGCGGCGAGCAGCGCATACAGGCCGGTGTAACCGCTGGACTTGGCCTCGCCGATGACGTTGGTGGACGTCTTGGCCGCATCTGCGTCCTCGGCCACACGCACGACGATGGTCACCGGGTTGGTCTGGTCGGCAATGCCCTGCAGCGTGGCGCGCAACGTGCCCTTGGTGCCGGCACTGGCGATGGCACCGAGCACATCGGTGATCAGCACTGCCTTGTTGAGTGGAAAGACTTTCTCATCCGCATCGGCGGCCGTTGCGACCAGGCCGACGACAGCAGTGGAGACGGTGCGGATGGTGCGCGTGCCCGCGCTGACTTCGATGACGCGGACGCCGTGGTGGTAGGCAGTAGACATAGGTTCCTCGATCAGGACGAGCGGAAGCGGAGCGGGATGGTCATGCGCGAGCGCGCATTGGCGGGGGCAACGTCGGTGCGTTCGCCTTCGATCGTCAGCACAAAGCGGCCAGGGGCATCGCCGACGACCAGGTCGACGCGAGTCAGGCGCAGGCGCGGCTCCCAGCGCATCAATGCGGTGGCCGTAGCGCCGTAGAGCAGCGTGCGGGTGGCGCCATTGAACGGCTGGTCGATCAGCTCGGGCAGCAGCGAGCCAAAGTCGCGGCGCTGCTCGCGCGTGCCGATGGGCGTGGTGAGGATGCAGGCGATCGACTGGGCCAGATGCTGCTCGCCCTCGATCACACGGCCGGTGGTGGCATCGACGCCGATCACTGCGGGCCACCGCTCAGCGCACTACCGGCGGTCACGCCGGTCGTCTTGTGATTCTTGAGGCTTATCCCGCCGCCGAGTACGTCGGTGGTTGCGGTAGCGGTGCCGACTACGTGCACATCGCCGTTGACCGTCAGCGGCCCGTTGAGTGTGATGCCGCCATCGGCCGTAATTGTCGCGGTGCCACCACTGGGCAGCGTGGCCTGCAGCGCATGCGCCTCGGTGTCGTAGTGGATCTGCGCGCCATCGGCGAAGCGCAGCACGTGCAACGTATCGGAAGCAGCAGGCGCTGCGAATTGGTCGGAATACAGGCCGCGTAGTACCAGGCCATCGGCCAGGTCGCCGGCCGGCGATAGCACCACGACTTGTTCACCGATCGCCGGCGCCGACCAGATGATGGTGGTGCCGGCTAAGGTGACCACCCAGGGCAGATAGTCGGTCAGCATTTCGCCGACTTGCACGCGGCATCGCGCGGTGGCGAGATTCACCTCGGCAACGGTGCCGAGGCGAATGGCGTTACTTAGTGCGGAGGATGCGTTACCCATGCAGCCATGGTCAGTGGCTGCAGCGTCTTGCGCACTGCAATTGGTGCGTAAAGCGCTTAGCTACACGGCGGCTGCATCGGGCGTGCTGGGTTGAACCGACCAGGCCTGTCCACCTTCATCCCACACCAGCGTGCCGTCAACGGAAATCGGTGGTGCGACCGTGGTCAGTTGCCCTGGCAACGCGACGCCAGCGGCCAGGCGCGGCACGATCGTACCGGTGGACTTCTCCCAGACCAGCGCTGTGCTGTAGTCCGGATCTGCACGCCAGCTCGCGCGTGTCTCGTCCCAGACGTTGCGGCGGTAGTCGCTGGGGAGGAACGCGATCGGCTGCGAGGTGGTGTAACCCTGCGGCAGTGCATCGCCCAAGGCAAGCGTGTTGGCGACTGGCACGGCGATGTCAATGCTGTAGAGCATCACGCCGCGATAGTCCGGGACCAGCTCCCATGTCGCCGACGCTGGCGACAAGCGATGCCGTTGATACAGCCCTGCTGGCGGCGCTGGCGCGATGGCAACCGTGTTGGGCGGTAGCGGGTAGCGCCCTTCAAGCTCGGAGAGATAGACCGTCACTGGGCCGGTGTACTCACCGGTGGTGGGATCAAAGGCGTAGGCAGTGCTGGTGCGTGGCAACGGGTTGGTCATGGTCAGTTCTCAGTAGGCAATGCAGTAGGTCATGCGCAAACCGGCCGGCAGGTTGTCTGTGCCGCCGGCTGCGTTGACGGTGATCGCGTGGTTGTGGGCACCGGCACCCCGATGATCTACGTCATGGGCGTGATTGCCTCCCTCGCCGATGCCAATGCTGTGGCTGTGGTTGCCAGCGCCGTTCATGCCGATGTTGTGGACATGGTTCCCTGTAGCCTCGGTTGCGATGCTATGGGCATGGTTGCCGCCGGCACCCGTCCAGCCATCGGAGGGCGATGCATCGTTGTCGCGCTCGCGGTAGATGCCGTAGCCGTTGATAGCATTGGAGGGAATCACTCCCGGATGTTGGTGGTCGCCGGAGGCGCTGGTGCTACCACCGTGGGCGTGGTAGCCCTGTGCATCGGTCCATGCGCCGTGGGCGTGATCGCCAGAAGCACTGGCACTCGCGCCGTGGGAATGGTTGCCGGCGCCGTACAGCGCGATGTAATGCGCGTGATCGCCCACGGCTGCGGCGCTGGCACCATGCGTGTGGGAAATGACCTGGCCGGCGCCATACGAACCCACCGACGCTGCGACGCTGGTGTGGGTAATGACGGTGCCGTCCTTGATCTTGGGCAAGTTGAACGTGGTGCTGCCGTCGCCTGCACCGTAGATCCCGCCGATAGCAGCGAAAAGCGCCGCGTATTTGGTGCGCGAGATGGCCGCACCATCGCAGACGAGCAGACCGGTCGGCGGATAGGGCGAGGCCATGACCACAATCTGGCCCGGCAGCATGAATGACTGCGGGACGTTGAGCATGTTGCGGAAGTCGCGATACCACGCACCCTCCTGTCCGTCCAAAAGGTCAGCATCCAGGCTATTGCCAGTGCCAACATGAAACGTTGCCGCAGAGCGGAGGCCGAGCATGTTGCGCGCCGCTGCCGCAGTGGGACGTGCCAATAGCCCTTTGATGAATTCGGTGGGCGCTGCATCGCCCAGGCGCGCATTCAATACGGCAATCAGGTTGGCCGGCGACACTGCCCGCTCTTTGTCCAGCCCTTCGATTGCTTGCGCGTCGGTGGACAAGCGCACCACACCCGGCACGTCCACCGTCGCCGCTGGATCGGTGAAGTTGGTATCGCCAAAGGTGATCTGCGCGGTGTCTACGTCGGCCAGCACCACGTCGATCGCCAGCAGCACAGAGGCTGCACCGGACTTCTCCACCAGCAATGCCGGCTGGCCGTAAGCGGCAAACAGGGTGCCATCTGCCAGGTACAGGCCGAACCCGTAGCAGCTATAGACGGCGTTGGATTCGTCGCGCACCGACACGTGGATCGTGTCCTTGGCCGTCACCGAACCACCGATAGTGGTCAGGCGCTTTATCTCGGACGGCAGCGCCGGGAGCGCGGCATCGGCCACGAACGCCACGCTGGTCAATCCGACAGCGGCGATGGTCACCGCCTGGGTGCCAGTTTGCTTGGCATTGACCAAAGCTTGGCGGCCGGCGGTGGTGATCTTGAGTTTGAGTCCGGGCATGTGTGCTCTCTAGCTCGCCTCGCCCTGCAGGCGCAGGAACAAAGTGGTTCTGCCGCGCGCCACGACATTGAGTCGGGCCTCGGCCTGGAATCCTTGGGTGAAGCTGAAATGCGAACGCACAGGCTTGGTGCGCTCGACCTCTGCGATGACTTCCTCGACGAACCTGGCGCTGGCGCTCTGCCCATCGGCACCGGTCAGCGTCAGTGCCAACTCGAAGGTGTGCGGCAGGCCGCGCGGTTCCTGCTGCCACCACTCGCGGATGGCCACCGCGCCGCCGAACGACTCGACCACCATCCGCACGCTGTTGGCCGTGCCTTTGCGGCGCTGGATTGCCATAGCGCTGCGCAGGCGCGAGCGCTTGACCGCATCGCTCCAGTCGGCCTTCCAGTCGTCGACCGATAGCGTCCACGCCAGCCACGGCAAATGGCCGGCCGGGCATGTGTCCGGATTCCACAGGTCTGGATACGGCAGCGGGATCGCCTCCAGGCGCTCGGTGACGGCGGCCAGGGCGCGCTCCATCGGCGTGGCATTGGGCGGCAGCGGTGAACTACTCATCGATGCCGGCGTGCACGATGTCGATCGCAGTGCAGTACGCAGCCTGCGTGCGGCTAATGCGGATGTCGGCTGCAGGCGAGTCCAACTCAACACGCTGCACGCCATCAGCGAACAGCTTGGCCTTGATGGCCGACTCGGGGACGTCGCGGCCGATGCGGTGCGCCTCGGCAAGATAGGCCTGCAGGCTGCGCAGCGCCTCGCGCATGACCACCGCCGAGTCTGGGCCAGCGTAGGTATAGACGCGCCCGCGAATGGCGTATAGGACGATCTGAGCGCTCTGCACCGCGACTTCGTCTGTCATGGGCCGCACGTCGTCATCGGTGAGCATGGCGGCCACTTGATCGAGCAGTGCCTGCGGCGCGGTGCCATCGCCGGTGCGCGATTGCACGGTGACCAGCACTTGCCCAGGTGCGGGGCTGGTGGCACTGGCGTCCATGACATCGGCCGCCGCGCTGAGCGCGTGATAGATGTAGGCGCCCTCGGGGCCCGCAACACTGAAGCCCTCCGGCGCCAGCTGGATCCGCCGGCGGAAGTCCACGTCCGATTCGTAGGTCGGTGCAACGCCGTTCTCCGGTTGGCCCGGATCGAGCACCAGACGCGCAACGCCGAACAGCGCGCCGAGGTGATCGAGGTTGGTGCCGGTGGCGAAGGCCAGCATGGTCTGCTGCGCCTTGTCGTTGGCGCGCTGGCGGATCAGTAGCTCGCGGGCCGCGAACAGCTGCAGGAGCTTGTAGACCGGATCTGATTCGGTGAGCGCGGAGAATTCCGGCATCAGGCGGCGAAACTGAGCAAGCGCCTGGGTAAATATCGTTTCGAAGTCCAGTACCTCGATCAGATCCGGAGCCTGAAGTTTAGACAGGTCGACTGCAGTGAAAGAAGCCATGATGGCACCGATAGGAAACCTTTGTAGATTTCCCCATCGATGCCTTTAGACCAAAACAAATGTCCTGTAGAGCGACGCGCTACAAGTTGTGCCGCACGTATCGGGCCTTCTAGTCCTGGGCCGATCTGATGCAGGTTCATGCAATAAATATATTTAATAGAATTCACAACAAGTAACGATTTTCAGAGGTGTCTGCATATCCGCCACCCAGTGGCATTAAATTTATCGGGCGATCCTGTCTGCACTCGCAGCCTCCTTTCACTATAAATAAAAATACGATATAACTAACTTAAAAATATATAATATTTGATTAAGGTTCATTGAGGGTCGATGCTTCGCTTATGTCAAACGGCTTTCGCTAGCGGCAATGCTTGCCACTTTTTGATCGGGTAGGATCTATATTGGTTTATACAGGTCTTATTTAATGAAAGGCATATTAAAATCTCTTGGTTTCAAGTCAAGTAGAAGCAGTGTTCCGGAGCCAAGCTATCAAGCTCCATCATCTTCTGAGAACTCTCCGCAATCATCGCCGGAGCGATCATCACCTGCTAGGCCTGCAACTTTTTCTGGGTTGGCAAGTCGTCCGCGTCGTAAAGCTGAGTTACTGGCTAGCGAGTTGCAGAATTCGCAATCGTCTAGCGCCAATAATTCTAGCCTGCACCAATATGCTAGGAATACATTGGATAACCTAGCCAGTGGGATTCAGCCAACTCATAGCGACACTATGATTGATATCGACAATTTGCATGAGGTGGTTGCATCTTATCGCTACGAAGATTTAAATCTCCGCGCATTCGATTCTGTAGGCGATTTTATTGATTCCCTTGAGGCCGGACGTAGTTCGCAAGGTCGGCAGCGCGCTATCGTGCGCGATTATCCTAACGTTCACCACTTCGCCGTTGATGTTAAACACCATGAGGATGGGGCATCTACTTTGATTGTGCTTGAATCTGCATCAGCCGCGAACGAGAAGGCCTTGCCAGGATATACAAAACTCGCATCCATGCTCCGGTCAAGGTTTGGCGGCAGTGCACGCATGGTGGTGATTGAGGCAGAGGCCCAAAAGTCCTTGAATGACTGTGTGATTTTTGCTTTGGATTTCGCTTTGGCGGCGTATCAGAAGCGTAATAGTGTATTTGAGGGGTGGCATGACAATTTGGCACACCACGGATCAATTGCTGACCAAGGCGAAAGACATAAAAAATATGGTCCGTTTGACTCCGGACTTTTTCGTAATTACGGAGTCTTTCTGATTAAAGGGTGGGGAGTGCTTCCTCCTATATTTTACAAGCATTGTCAGTCTCGCGAAGTTCTTCAAGGAGTGGAGAAGAGACAGCCAGGAAGTTTGGATACAAATGTTAGTACGGGAGGGAATAGAGAGCAGGATGAATCACTTTCTGAGCGGATGGATGCTTTTACAGACAGTCGTGGTTATCGGCCGAGAAATATTTCAATAGAAGCCTCTCGCGCCACAAAAATTCGTCATGCGTTGAGTCGTAGCTAATAAGCCCTTAAGGGGCTAAACGACTAATTAGCATGTCACGAATACGTGCGTAGTCAGCCTTCGCCAGCCCTAGTAAGGTGCGTTTCTCATAGCTAACTCTAGGCCCGTCTGGCCGAATTTTCTCGGCCAGACCTTCTTGATGCACGCGCGCAATGCGCGACACGCGCCCCACGAATCCCACGCTCACCGCGTTGGGGCTGGCGCTGATTTTGAAGTACTTGGGTTGCCGTAGTTTGGCAAACATCTTGGCGCGTTTAACGCGCCCTGACTTCTGCCGTAGCTGCTGCTTGCGTGGTGCGTACGGCGTGCCATCGGGCGCTTGCTGCTTGCCGATGCGCTGGCTCTGCGAGCGCCTCAGTTCCGTTCCGATCTTGCGGGCCAACGTGCGGCGTTCGCCCGGCTGCAGGCTCGCCAGCAGCGGCGCGGCCCAGTTCTCCAGCGCGGTCAGCTCATCCATGTCGGATCGATCACGGGCTCAGGCGCATGCGTCATGTCGTAGCCGCCACCATCTTTCGCCGTCACGACCACGCGTTCGGTCAGTGGCAACTTGATCGACAGATCCACCGCATCGTTGGCGAGGATGTCGGCCTCGAAGGCGATGTCGCCGCGCCGCGCTGGATTGGACAGCAGTTCGGACTGGTTGACCTGCACCCATTCCAGCAGCGGCAGCATCACGCTGTCCGGGTGGCCGGCGTAGTCGGTCACGATGAGGTTGAGCGTGTACTGGTACTCGAACGACAGCCCCGGCTGGAACGTGCTGACCAGGCTGCCGGCGTCGATAAACACCAGCAGCCGGTCGGCATCACGTGCCAGATCCGGCAAGGCCGCCACCAGATGCGCACGCAGGCTGGCGGGCTTGATCATGGCGTCGCTGCCGGCAGATGCAGGTCGATCCAGTCCTGCAGTGCGCTCAGCTGCGCGGCGGTGGCGTGGCAGCTGGTGTAGTTGTCGGCGACGGTGCCGGCAATGCCAGAGAGCGTAATGCCGGCGGCCGGCGCATCAGGATCTCCGGTGGGCGGCCCGGCAGGGTTGCCCGAGGCGGCGGCGTCATGCAGCCGCACAAAGCCAGCAGGGATAGCGCAAGCGGCGTCAGCTTTCTGGGTGACATAGATCGGGATCTCGCGGGTGATGGTGGCGCCGACTTCGCGCACGATCTGCACGCGGTCGACGTACTGCGTCACGACGGTGGTGGAGCCTTTGGCGCTGTCGCGTTCCGCTTCGGCCTGGCGCTTGGCGAGCAACGCTGCATCGCGGTCTTTCTGCGCGGCGCTGACTCGCTGCTCCTGCCACACGCAGCCACCGACAAGCACTGCAATCAGCGCCAGCAGGATGATCAGGCGCGTGACCATCAGCTGACGCCCAGGATCTGCAGGGCGCGCTGCGTGCGCGTGACGCGATCGCTGTGGCCCTCGGGCAAGCGCTTGGCGCGCACATTGCCCAGGTTGATCTTGCGGCCCAGGCCAAGCACGTCGCCCGTATCGGCCAGCGCGCTGAGGCCGTTGTCTTGCCAGTACGCTGCCGCGCCCAGTGCGCTGGGTTCGACCTGCAGCAGCAGATCTGGCTGCTCTTCTACCGGCAAGCCGATCAGCACACCGATGCGGCGGTAGTTGCCCCGGAAGGTGTGCTGCATCGGACCACGGCCCCGGTGGCGATAGCCATCGCCGCTGGCTTCGTTGCCGTTGCCCAGGCGGTCGGCGTAGACGAAGTTGGCCAAACCGACCGGGTTGCGCAGGAACTTGGGCGCCTGGGCCGGCGTGATGCGTGCGCCAAACACTTCCAGCAGCCGTGCGCTGGTGGTGTAGGTCAGCCCTTCTTCCATGCGCGACAGGCTCAGGCTTTCGTGGCCGACCTGGCCGAGCCAGTGTGCGGCGCGGCGCTTGGTGGTGATGCCAAATCGGTTGGCAGCGGCGAGCAGTGGGCCATGCCAGCGCTGTGCGCGTTGGGGCGAGCACTGCATGATCGAGGCGAGCTGGGTATCGGTGAACATCAATCGACCTTCAGGATGCGCGCCACATTGCCCTGGGCGCGGTAGGTGAGCACCGCCAGCACGATCAACGTGCCCAGGTGCCAGAGACTGACTTGCGAGCCGGCGCCGGCCAGCAGGATGTGCAGCGCCTGGCCGCCGGTGCTGGCGATCAGCAGCCACGCGCACCAGCCCGCACCACGCCGGTGGCGTGCATCGACGGGCCGGTGGTAGGTAAGCAGGCGGACGCAGATGGCGAGCGAGGCCATCAACGTCAGGACGGTGACCAGGCTATGCACTGGGCGGACCTCCACGACGTAGGAAGGAAAAGTCGAAGGACTTGCTCTTTTCGATCAGGCCCAGCGTGACCGTGATGGCGCACGCGGCACTGGCGAAGGCGGCCACACCGCTGGACTTGATCGGTAACCAGCGCAGGATTTCCGGCGCCAGCTGGTAGCCGGCGATCACGCTCACCGGAAAATAGATCAGCCGCGCCAGCAGCGGTTGCTTGGCGGCGGACACCACGAACAGCGCGCCACCCGCGAAGGCGCCGATCAGCGCATCGCCGTCGATGCCAGGCAGCACGGAGGCAAGGCCCACACCGGTGGCGATCAAAAAGCCGCTCGATACGGAAGTGGGTTCGGTCATCAGATCAGTCCCATAGCTGCACAAGCGGCGTCATCGCCGCTGTGGTGGTGGTTACCTCGGGCAACTCCACCGGCGTGCCATGCGGAAGCACGGCGCCCAGTTCGGCCAGGCCGGGATTGAGGAGATAGGTGCGCTCGACCAGGCCGGCCGTGCTGCCCAGGTGGCGCCAGCACAGCAGGTCGACGGTGTCGCCTTGCATGGCGTGCACGCGCATCAGATGAGCTCCACCGTGCTTCGCGGCAGGTTCTGCAGGTCACGCACGGCCCAGCGCTGGTCGCGGCGTAGCTCGGTGATGCTGGGTGACAAGTCATCGGCGCGCTGGTTGGCGCTGTCGGTCGCATCGAAGCTGCGGTAACGCTCTGCCACCTCGACGGCGGTGGCACACGCGACGGCGCGCAGGTACAGCTGCACGCGGCGCGAGATGCCGTCGACCGTTGTGCTGGGCACATCGGCCAACGCCGCGTAGCCGGCCGCCTGCTGCGTCTGCGCCCAGGTCTGCAACTCATCGTTCACCGCGAGCATTGCGGCCACGATGGCGTGGCGCAGACGCGCATCGGTCACGGTGCCATCCAGGCGCATGCTCGCGCGCACGGCACCCGGTGCGATCGCCGGCCAGAACGGCGCATTGGCGATCGCATCGGGCGTGGCGCTGGTGGTGCCGGTGGCAGTGAATCCGCTCATGGATGGCTCGGAAGAGATCGCCGGTGGTCGGGGCGTCACCGCAGCGATGGAGTGCTGTGGATCAGCCCCGAGCCGGCGAGGGTTGCGGGGACGCTCGGTTATGCGTTGGTGCCCGCAGGCTCAACGCTGAACTTCTTCAAGAGCCGCTCGGCGCGCTCTAGATCCTTCTTGCCGCCGCAGCTGCCGTGCAGTGCGATGGCGCGCTTCAGGTCGGCCACAGCGGCGGCGGCGATGGGCTGCGCCTGGTCGGCCGGCGTCTCGTCGGTGATGTCTGCCAGCGAGGCGCGGGCCAGCGCCAGGTGCAGCTTGGCGCGCACCTCATCGGGCATGTCCTGTTCGGCGGTCAGCGCTGCGGTGTCGGCTAGCACGGCCGCATCGAACGGCTGGCCGGTCTTCTGCGCCGACAACGCCGCCTCGGCGACTTCCTCTGCCAGTACGCAGCCCACCGTGCGGGAGAAGCGGTCGGGCATCTGCAGGCCGTGCTTGAGCACATAGGCGCCCAGCTCCAGCGCGCCGGCATAGTCGCCGGCATCAATGCGCCACACCATGCACGTCATGACGATCTCGTCCTGCGCGCCCTGGCCGCCGGCCAGCACGCCGGCCAGATACGGCACGTAGGTCGGCAGCAGCTGCACCTTGAGCGCAGCCTTGCCTTGGGTGGACTGGATCTGCTTCAGCCGCAGGCGATCGCTCTGCAGCTGCGCCATGTGCTGCTCGTAGGCCGTTGCGCCGGCCATCAGCTGGTGCGGAGCCCGTTGCGCCGCCTCCAGCTCGGCCAGCACGCGGCTGTGGTGACGCTTGGCGGGACTGTCGGCCATGGTTTAGGCCTCGATCTCGATGTGCTCGACCACGCAGCCCAGGCCGTAGTCCTCGACCACGTAGGCATCGTTGGAGGACTCGTAGTTCTCGATGCGATCGCGTGCGGGTACTTCCTGGATGTAACGGCGACGGCCGCCGGTCTGGTAGTAGATCGACAGGTTCGCCAGCGAGGTGACCATCAGCGCGCCGTCCGGCAGGTAGGGCACCTCGGCCACCTGCAGGCCGCCGACGCGGCGCTGGCTCAAGATCAGGTCGGTGGCGATCTTCTCGCTGGCCGCCTGGTCCTTGTTGACCATCGGGAAATACTTGTCGTGCATCAGATCGCGACCGAGCACCACCACCAGGCTCGGATCCTTGCGGTGCCACGGATCCAGCAGGTTGCTCACTACATCGAACACCAGCGCATCGAGGTTGCGGTAGTCCGCGCCATCGCCGGCGCCGATGACCATCTTGCCAGCCGTCTTGCCGCTCGCCAGCACGCGCTGGGCAGCGTTGGTGCGGTACTGCTGCATCCAACCGATGTTGACGTCCTCCAGCAGCGGGAACGCAGCGCGGTCGGTGTCGGCAGCGGCATGGGTGCCGTTGAAGCCGATCTGCAGACGGTCCAGCGCCTGGCGCTTGACGATGGCATCGCGCAAGCGCGCCTGGAAGTCCGGGAATTTGGCCCACGCATCGAGCAGCGCATACGGAATGGCGGTGTCGAAGTCGGTCTTCTTGGCGACGTATTCGTTCTTGTCGAGCGCGGCCACGTTGCGCGGGGTGCGGGTCTTGCCGGCGCCGGTGTCGGTGCGGCTGGCAATGCTGCCGGTGACGCCAATGCCAACTTTCTGGCCGGACAATTCGTCCACCGGGATGATGTTGATCTTGGACAGGAACTCGCTGGATTCCTGCATGCGCGTTTCCAGCTTCTGCTGCACGGTCGGATCGACAGCGAAGGAATGGAAGGCGGAGGTGATGCCGTTGAGCTTGGCGATCTGATCGGCGAACTGATTGAACTGCAGGCGGGTGGCGTTTTGCATGGTGGCTCCGAAGGGTGTGGCGCTGGCTGCGTGTGCGTGTGGTGGTGTGGGATCAGCAGTCGGTCAGCACGGCCGCGCCGCCGCCAGTGACCACCGGGCGTGCGGGCTGTGCAGGGTCCGGCTGTTGCGACAGCGACTCGCGCAGCTGCGCCAGGTCGTTTGCCAGCTGTTCGTGCTTGGTCTTCTGCTCGGCGTGTTCGGCCTGCAGGCGGTTGAAGCGTTCGTCCTGGCCGCGCACGTGCTCGGCGATCTCTTCGACGCCTTCGCCAAGCTCTGCGAACTGCTCGGCGGTGATGCTGGTGGCGTCCTCGCTCTTGAGCGCGGTGCGGATCCGGCTGAGCAGGTTGGCGACCGGACCTTCGCTGACCTCGCTAAATTCCAGCGCGGTTTCCTCGGCGACGGTGAACAGGTTGCCTGGTGACTGCTTGCGATCGGCCAGCGGGTTGGCGTCGGGGTTCTGGCTGGCGAAGCTGAGCATGGAGGTGCCCAGGCTGGCCGGCGAATCGGTCACGGCCAGGCCGACCAGATACGCCTTGCCGGTGTTGGCGAACTTCTCCTGCACTTCGATGCTGGTGTAGAGCTTCTGCTTGGACTTGTTGATGGTGATCAGGTCGGCGGTCGGCTCGATCTGGGCAAACAACGCGAGACGCTTGGCACCATCGATCTCCACCTCTTCCGCCTTGACCGCGGTGACATCGCCATACGCACGGAACGGCGAGTCCGGCAGCAGGCTGCGCATGTGCTCGATCCAGATGCGGGCGTTGTAGGTCTCGCGGTTGTAGGTCGCGGCCATGTCGTCGATCCAGCTGCGCTGAATTGTGCGGCCATCGGTGGTGGCACCTTCGACGGCTACACGGAACCAGTTGGAACGGAACTTCTTGGTCTTGCCCGACATGGGTGTCCTCTGCGCTGGATGCGTTTGCGATGACCCATGGTCAAACGCGAGGCACAACGCAGCAACGCAATCACCGTGTAAACAAGGCGATTACGCGTCGTTGAACTGTCGGGATTAAGAGGTGGGCTGCACCCTGGTCGGCATGCAAAGCGTTGCCACCCAGCTCCCGATGGATACCCGCAGACAGGCCAAGTTCCTGTACTGGATGGGATGGCGCGTGACCGAAATTGCGCAGGCCATCGGCGAGAACGAGAAGACTGTACACAGCTGGAAGTCGCGTGACGAGTGGGATCGCGCAGACAACGTTGAGCGCATCGGTGGTGCACTGGAAGCGCGCTTGGTTGTGCTGATCATGAAGCCGGAAAAGTCCGGCGGCGACTTCAAAGAAATCGATCTGCTGCATCGGCAGCTGGAGCGCCAGGCGCGCATCCAGCGCTATCAGAGCGGCGGCAACGAGGCCGACTTAAATCCCGCTGTGGCGAACCGCAACGCCGCGCCGAAGAAGAAGCCCAAGCGCAACGATTTCACTGAGGAACAGGTCGAGCAGCTGACCACCGCGTTCATCGACGGCTGCTTCGATTACCAGCGCGACTGGTACCGGGCCAGCAACGAGCGCACCCGCATCATCCTTAAATCGCGCCAGATCGGTGCAACGTTCTACTTCGCCCGCGAGGCGCTGATCGATGCGCTCACCACCGGACGCAATCAGATCTTTCTCAGTGCGTCCAAGGCGCAGGCGCATCTGTTTCGCGGCTACATGCAGCAGTTCGTGCGCGAGACGATCGACGAGACGCTGTCCGGCGGCGACAGCATCGTGTTCCCCAACGGCGCCGAACTGTTCTTCCTGGGCACCAATGCGCGCACCGCGCAGGGCTACCACGGCAATTTCTACTTCGACGAATTCTTCTGGACCTACGGCTTCAACGAGTTGAACAAGGTCGCCAGCGGCATGGCGATGCACAAGAAGTGGCGCAAGACCTACTTCAGCACGCCGTCGAGCATGGCCCATGAGGCCTACACATTCTGGACCGGCGAGCGCCGCAACAAGGGCAAGCCCGCCGCGCAGCGGATCCAGATCGATGTCTCGCACGATGCGCTGGCCGGCGGGCGCCGTTGCCAGGACCGGGCGTGGCGGCAGATCGTCAACATCCTCGACGCTCAGCGCCGTGGCTGCGACCTGTTCGACATCGACGAGCTGCGCGAGGAATACAGCCCGGACGCGTTCGCCAACCTGTTGATGTGCGAGTTCGTCGACGACGGTGCCAGCATCTTCCCGCTGGCGATGCTGCAGCCGTGCATGGTCGACAGCTGGGTCGAGTGGGGCCAGGACTACAAACCGTTCGCCGCGCGCCCCTACGGCGATCGCGCGGTGTGGATCGGCTATGACCCGGCCGAGACGGGCGACACCGCCGGCCTGGTCGTGCTGGCGCCACCGCAGCAGCCTGGCGGCAAGTTCCGGCTGCTGGAGCGCATCCAGTTCCGGGGCATGGACTTTGCCAAGCAGGCCGCCGAGATCGAGCGCATCACGCGCCGGTACTGGGTGACCTACATCGGCATCGACACCACCGGCATGGGCAGCGGCGTGGCGCAGCTGGTGAAGCAGTTCTTCCCGAATCTGGTCACCTTCAGCTACTCGCCCGAGGTCAAGACGCGCCTGGTGCTCAAGGCGTTCGATGTGATCCACAACGGGCGACTGGAGTTCGACGCCGGCTGGACCGACGTGGCGCAGTCGTTGATGGCCATCCGCAAGACCATGACGGCCAGCGGCCGGCAATCCACCTTCACCGCTGGCCGCTCGGAAGAGACCGGCCACGCGGACCTGGCGTGGGCACTGTTCCACGCGCTGCAGAACGAACCGCTGGAAGGGCGCACCGCGCGCAATTCCGGCTTCATGGAGATCTCTTGATGTTGACCGACCAGCTGCCCGCCACCGCGCCAGCAGTGCCCGCACGCACCGAGGCGTTCACCTTTGGTGACCCGACGCCGGTGCTCGATGGGCGCGGCGTGCTGGACTATCTGGAGTGCTGGCAGAACGGGCGTTGGTACGAGCCGCCCGTGGCGCTGGATGGTCTGTCCAAGACCACGCGCAGCAATCCGTTCCTGCAGTCCGGGCTGATCTTCAAGCGCAATATGCTGGCGCGCACCTTCAAGCCGCACCGGTTGCTCACGCGCGAGGCCTTCGAGCAGCTGTCGCTGGACTGGATCACCCTGGGCAATGGCTACCTTGAGCGGCGGCGCAACCGCATGGGCGGTGCGTTGTCGCTGGCTGCGCCGCTGTCCAAGTACATGCGGCGCGGCATCACCGAGGGCGAGTACTTCCAAGTGCGCACTTGGCACGACGAACACGTGTTCGAGCCGGGCAGCGTGTTCCAGCTGCGCGAAGCCGATGTCGATCAAGAACTCTACGGCCTGCCCGAGTGGATGCCGGCCATGCAGTCCGCGCTGCTCAATGAGTCGGCCACGCTGTTCCGCCGCAAGTACTACAACAACGGCTCGCACGCCGGTTTCATCCTGTACCTGACCGACCCGCAGCAGAGCCAGGAAGACGTCGATGCGCTACGCAACGCCATGAAGGGCGCCAAGGGGCCGGGCAACTTCCGCAATCTGTTCCTGTACTCGCCCGGCGGCAACAAGGATGGCCTGAAGCTGATCCCGGTCAGCGAGGTGGCGGCCAAGGACGAGTTCAGCGGCATCAAGGGCATCACCCGCGACGACATGCTGGCCGCGCTGCGGATCCCGCCGCAACTCATGGGAATCGTGCCGCAGAACGCTGGCGGTTTCGGGTCGATCCGCGAGGCCGCTGCCGTGTGGGCCGCCAACGAGCTGGAACCTCTGCAGGCCCGCATGTTGAAGATCAATGACTGGGTGGGCGATGAGGTGATCGCGTTCACCCCCTACGCGCCGCCAGCGGCGGCGTAATCCTTTCCCACCGCAAGACCACGCAATGCTCAAGAACCTCCGTTGTGGTGAATGCGCCCGCCTGCTGTGCAAGGCCGGTGCCTTCGATGAAATCCAAATCAAGTGCCCGCGTTGCGGCACGCTCAATCACCTGAAGGCCGAGAGCCTCACCTCCGATCGCCGCGAGCGAATCCAAGAAGGCTCTCACCATGAAAAACCAGCTCCTACAGGGCGACGCCCTGACCATCCTGCCCACGCTCGAAGCCAATTCGTTCGACGCGCTGATCACTGATCCGCCGTATGCCAGCGGCGGTCTCACTGCTGCGGCACGGGCCAAGCCGCCATCGCAGAAGTACGTCCAGGGCGGTGGCGCGCAACTGCATGCCGACTTTGTTGGCGACGAGCGCGACCAACGCTCGCACCTGAAGTGGATGCACCTGTGGTTGTCCGAGTGCGCGCGCGTGCTCAAGGACGGTGCGCCGGTGCTGCTGTTCACCGACTGGCGGCAGCTGCCGCTAACCACCGACGCGCTCCAGATCGCCGGCTTCACCTGGCGCGGCATCACTGTCTGGGACAAGACCGAGGGCGTGCGGCCGCAACTGGGGCGCTTCCGCAATCAAGCCGAATACATCGTGTGGGGCAGCAAGGGCAACATGCCGTTGGATCGCCGTGCGCCGGTGTTGCCGGGTGTCATCCGTGAGTCGGTGCGTAAGGCCGACAAGCATCACCTGACCGGTAAGCCCACCGAGTTGATGCGGCAGCTGGTACGAATCTGCGAGACGGGTGGGCGCGTGCTCGATCCGTTTGCTGGCAGCGGCACTACGTTGGTGGCTGCTGAGCTGGAAGGCTATTGCTGGACCGGCGTGGAGAAGACTGAGCACTATGCTGAGGTCACCAATAACCGAATTTCTCAGATGTAAGCACTACAAAAAATCGTAATGATTATTTAGCCGCCCTCCGGGGCGGCTTCGTTCTGCTGAAATATCGGAGTCCACTGCTGCTGCTCAATCTTTTGTTGCTTCTCGACTAGCTTGGGCATGTGTTTTGCAATCATTCCTGAGTAGTCAAGCCGACCTTCAGGGCTAACCGGTAGTCGTGCATGCTCTCGCAGTGCATTGACCACGCGCAAGGCCGTTTCGGCCAAGGTTCCATACTCGATTTGTCGCACGAGGATCGGATAATCATCGAAATCGGCCTCCCAGGCAAGTCGATCTTGCACCAACAGCTGAGCATTTGGGATGGCAAAAACGCGATCTAATAACGTGACGGGAATGGAGCGCCAGTTCACGTCTAAGGATCCAAGCTCCAACTTGGGTGACGAAACTCTTGCGACTAATTGCCCGTCAGCGTCAAAGACGCCGTCGTCATACATGACATCAATACAACCGCCAATGTATCGATCAAGGATCGCCCCAACTGTCACAGCTAGGTACCCAACGTCCGCGTTTTTCTGTTGCCGATGAAGCCACCACGAGAGTGTGGTGGGAATGCTTGCGCCGGCAAGTGATCCTGCAAGCGACGCGACTGCCGCGATTACGCCTATTGTTAAAGGTTCGCTCATAGATTCATCCGTCTGATTTCGTGGCTAGCTCATTAGTGACAAGGGTTGTGATGGTTGTAGGTCTTATGTCGCTCAGCGCGTCGCGGCATTGCGCAAGGTGATGAGACGATATTGACCGCCATCGCCATAGCGCGGTCCTTTCTTGTCGATCTCGGCGCACAGCCTGTCTTTGCCACAGGCAACGAGGTTGGCACGTGCGAGACGATCCAGAAATGCGATTTCAGCCCGGCGCTGTGCCGCCTCTGTCATAGCCTCCTTCGTGCTGTAAAGCGCGTAGCCTGCGACGATCACACTCATGACGCCTGACACCAGCAGGGCAAGTGACGCGATCCACATGCGCCGCGTTGTCGTTGTTTCCAGGGAGTGCTGTGCCTGTGTATAGCGCTGAGTGGCCTGCTGGACCGCCTGCTCTGCATTTGCCATCTTCTTGTTGAATCGCTCGGCCACCGGTTCCAGCGTCTGCGTCAGCGCCTGATTGCTCAATTGCGTCAGCCGGGGAAGTGCGTTCTCAACCACACGATTGACGCGCTGATCGGCGTTTTTGACCGCGATCTGAAGCAGCTGCAGCTGCTCCCGGACTAGATCTTCCAGTGCATGCTCTCGCCGCTGCAGCGCCCCGATCACCGCTGCCATCGCCTTGATCGATTCTTTCATTGCGCGTTCCGACTCGTTGGCATCGGGCAGCTCTGAGGTGTTCTGCATGTCCATAGTGTTCTCTTGATGATTCGACTCGCTGCACGTGTTCCGGCTATCCGCCGCCACCACCACCGCCACCAGCACCTCCACCCCCACCGCCGTCTCCGCCACCACCGCCGTCACCCTGTGGCCCGCTTTGCATTGCGGGATTGTTGGCGAACTGCGGCAGCGTCATTACCATCACCGGGCCACGGCTGGTCTGGACCTCTGTCGAGACGTCCATGCCCAGCGCCTGGCGTGCAGTCACCTGCTCCTGTGCTTCCTGCTGCGCCTTGGCTTCAAGATGTTCGTGGCCCTGCTGTGCAAGGGCATTGCTATGCGCGCTGTTGGCGACCCGGCTCAATGCCTGTTCGATCGCAAGATCGTTCTTGGAATCGAGGGCGTACAGCAGATCATCCACATCGGGATCGCCGGTGATGTTCTTGCGCGTAGGCGGTGCCCGATCGTCCTGCTCGCCAGCCGTTTGCACAACAGTGCTATCGGCATCGCGTTGCGGCGCAGCGCGTGTCGGTGCGAGCCCCGGTTGTCTCATCGCAGAGGGGCCATTCGGATCGTACCCATCACGAAGTTCCAACTCGGTAAACGGCTGCTCACCACGCTCCATACGCGCCTGCCGTGCTTCTGCGACGCGGGTTTCTGTTTCCAGATCCTGTTCGATCTGGATGCGCAGCTCTCGCATGGAGCGCGTTATTTCCTCCCAAGAGTCCGGATCTGCGAGTACAGCGATGGCAGAAGAATCCTGCTCATCTGCCTGGGGCACAGAAAGCGGCTGGCGCGCTCCGGCCGTGTCGGTGGAGCGGCCAGCGGCCGGCATGTCCAGCGATGGCCCTGCCGCTTGCACGAGGTGGCCGGACAATGGCAACGCTGCAGGGGTATCTGGTGCTTCCTGTGCTGGTGCCTGCGGCATCCGCGCCAGTTGGTCGTCGCTGCGTTCTGCGGCAACCGGTGTGGCGAGTGGTGGCGCGGTAGGCGGATTCGCTACCTGGGCCAGGTCCGCGTGCACCGCCTCACGCTGGTGCGCAGACGCATCGTGGTGCGCATCCGAGGCTTGCGCCGTGGTCGGCTGCTCGCGGCTGTGCAAGTCCGCAACCTGCTGCAGATCTGCCGGCGATGTCGGCGCGATCGCCGCGCTCTGCGCTGTCTGTTGCGGGGCTTCGTGCGAGCGCTCTTCCTGCGCTTGTTGGCCTTGCATCCGCTGCTGCGCTACGTCGGTTGCATGTGCTTGCCCATGCTCTGCCTGCTGCTTCTGGGGCTGTTGGGCGACGTCATCCTGGGTAGACCGTTGCTCGGGTTCACGCGGCGATGTGCCTTGAGTATGGAGCGGCGGCTCGCGCAAGACGCCGTCCTTCGCCGGCTCCTGCTCGCGTTGTGGAGCCGCTTGGGCTTGCAGAGGCGGTTGCTCTGGATGTTGCACATCCTGCGCCTGGAGACGTTCTTGCTGGCTCTGCTGGGCATCCTGGGCTTGGCGTGTTTCCTGCTCGCGCTGTTGCGTCTCCTGGGCTTGTTGTTGCGACTGTTCGCGCTGTTGGGTGTCGTGTACTTGGCGCTGCGCCTGTTCGCGTTGCTGGGCATCCTGTGCCTGGCGTTCTTGCTGCTCCAGCTGTTGCGACTCTTGCTGGCGAAGCTCCTGCAATGCATGCGCCTGCAGCGCTTGAGAGGACTGCGCCCGATCCTCCTGTGAGGTTTGCTCCTGCAGCGCGTGTGCGCGTGCCTGGGCCAGCTGCTGGTCTTGCGTCTGGCGTTCCTGCTGATCGCGTTCTTGACGCGCCTGGGCAGCGCTGGCTGCCTGCATTCGCACCTGCATATCCATCACCAGTTGTGGGCTGGAGGATGCGTTGGAGCTAGAGGTGTCGCTATCTGCCGATCCGTCGGTTGGGCGCGACATAGAGGCCAGCTGTTGTGTGGGGGCGCCGGGCTGCTGCCGCGCCTGCACCTCCTGCAGCGCTTGGCGGATGTCCTCGGTGCTGGTGAGCGCTGCAACACGCTCTACACCATCGGGGCCGCGTTGCAGATGGGCAATCGGGCTATCGGCGCCGAACTGACCGCCCGGCCCGCGCTGCAACTGCATCGCGCCATCGCCGGCAAGCCCCTCTGCCTCGCGGGTGCGCTGGGTCGCCAGTTCGATCGCTTCGCGCCATTGCGGCTGCAACTCCGTTCCGACGATGCGGTAGCGGTACAGCGTCTGCTCGCCCTGCAGCTCCTGCGGCGATTGCTGGATGGCAGCGATCGCCTGGGTCTGTTCGGCAAGCGCCGGCTGCAGCATCGCGCGCGTGGTGTCCAGTTCCAGCACGCGATTGCCATCGGGCGGGTCACCGTTGGTGGTCCATCGGCCCTCGATGTCGCGGTAGTAGTGCTGGCCGTTCGAGGCGGTCAACGCATCCGGGTCGGGCAACGCCTGCAGCACTGCTGGCGACATCGGCAGCCCGTCGGCGGCCCAGCCGCTGCGGTGATGTGCCAGCTCATAGCGCGCGGCGATCGCGCCCGGACTGTTGGCGATGTTGCGCGCGATGATGTCCTGGGCCTGCGCGTCCAGTTCAGCCGCGCGGGGCGGCAAGGCGGTTTCCTGTACGTAGCTGCCGCGATCGTTGGCGCCGGAAATCTCGGTCTTGACCTGGCGATGCCAATGGCCGTCCGATGCGTCACGCCGCCAGTCGGCAGTGCTCAGACTTGGCCGGTCTGTGGCGTTGGCAGGCTGGCGATACGGATCAGCGGGCGCCGGCGCATCTTTGAGGGCCAACGCTGCGGCGGTATTGGTGGCCTGGTAGTTGAGCTCGCGGGCCTTCTCGTAACTGGCAACGATCGGCGTGGAGGTGGGGTTGTTCACTCCGTCGCGGGTGGTGTCGGCTATTCCCTCGCGCGCCCAGGCGCGGCCATCGAAGGACCAGTGCGTCCCGTCGCGATCGGTCTGTTGGTAGATGGCGCGGTTGTCGAGCAACTCAGCAGCCTTCTCGCCAGCCTTGGTCATGAAGTAGGCATCGGCTGCGATCAGCACCATCGGCCCGGCGCCCGAGCTACCCAGTGCGTAGGCGGCAGCGGTACCGCCTGCCCAGCCACCGACATTGCGGCCGGCGAAATGCGCCAGCTCCGATTGCGCGGCGAGCGGGTTGTCCTGGCCGAGGAAGCGTGTGGCGCGTTGACCGGTGACGACGGTATCGGCAGCGGTAGCGAGCAGGCCGGCGCCGCGCAGTGCCTGGCCTGCCGACAGGTCGCCTGCGAGCAGCTCGGCAGTGGCGAAGCCGCGCTGCGACAGCGGGGTGTATGGCTGGGGTGCGGCGCCTGCTACTTGGCGAATGCTGCGAGCAGCACCGCCGATGTTTGACGGCGTGTCATCCAGCACTTCCTGGACCAACGCCGCATTGGACCGCGATAACGTCACACGGCCGGCCTGTTCTGCGTGGGCGATCGCCAAGCGGAACTCCTCGCGCCCAGCGATCTCGCGGACAACCGGGTCGCCTGGGGCTGCGACTAGATTGGACGAGGTATCCTTTGCGGCGCCGATCACCGCGCTAATCCGATGCTCCGAGTGGGTGATGGCGGCCCATTCGGATTCCACCTCACTCATCGAACGCAAGGCTTTTAACTGTCCCGCATGCTCTGCGCTGTACTGCTTGAGATCGGAAAATGTTCTCTGGTTCTGCGCGTTGGCCTCGACCTTGGTCAGTCGATCCGGCGTGGTCGTGAAGACATCGCCGTTGATCAAAGCAACCTTGAGGGTGTCTTGCAGTTCGGTGACCTGAGTGGCGACTTTCTGTAATGCTATTGGATCGCCATCGAGTGCAGCTAAGCCATCACTTGTGTCGGAGATGCTGTTTAGCGTTTCGACGATACCCCGTGTATATGAGCTGCGTGTCCTTCCTCGGTGCGGCGAAGTTTCAATAGCCTCAGCTAGCTTTCCGTCCACAGGCAAATAAAGGCGGTTTACCGAAGTATGCTCGTCAATCAGTCCATGGTTGACCAACTCCACCAATAGAGGGTGTCGTTGTATAAGGCTCTGCTCAATAACGTGGTGGCTTTGCAGGATGACACTGTTGGCAGGCATGTCCCTCGATCCTTAAGGTGCGTATAAAGTCGATTGACTTAACAGTCTGCAGCGTCGCTCAGCCAGACGCCGCGCGAATTGCGTCCCTTCCCAAATCCGTGTTCGATCAGTGCGTCTCGAAACAAGCGATCACAGATAACAAGCCCGCCGTTATAGGGTGTCCGGAAGACATGGGTAGCGCCTAGAACTTCTTTTCTAAAGGCGAGGCTGGCTCCCCCAACCAAACTATAGTGCTTACCTTTAGGGTAGCCCTCGGTTAGGATTTTGACTGTGGATGCTTCTTCGTCAAGCGCATCAATCTCCCTAACGACCTCGCAGAAATAATGTGGCGCGGCCTGCGATCCGTCATAAAGAGTGAATTCACATTTCGCAAAGGAAAACGCTTCTGAGTCAATTGACTCGAAAAGCTTTTTCAATGGGTCGGATACGAGCCAGTAACCTCGAAAACTTGAGTCGAGATCATTGACCATTTGATCCGGCTGACCCTGGCGCAAGCGAGGTATATCTCTAAAGCCTTTAATTCCGCTACTTGATTGCTCAAGGCTTAAATGTGTGGGCAGAGGGAAGTCTGCTTTGTTCTCGAACACTACGCCGTGGCCTTGGCTTCCACGCATGTCAGGACCGAGGGTGTAGAACTCGCCTTTCTGAGGCCTGCTCCCTGCGACTTTTCTGGCTTCGTTCATATTCATGGCCTCAATTCTCTCATCCATCGGGCACCGCTTGAAGCGCGGTCAGGTAGGACCCTGCACCTACCGTGTTGAGCCACGCCCAAGCTCAATGCGGCCGTCCAACGGCACCCCGGCGTGATGGCGCTCCGGCCCTAGGCCCTCATGTTGCCCGGCTTCTACAGCGGGCGCAGTAGGAAAACTCCGACGTCTGCAAATGGTGCTGCCCCTGGCGCGCGCAATCGTCGCCCCGCCACGCCTGCGGTCTTCATGCATGGTTTTCGCTGCACCCCTGCGGGGTAGGCCTGGGCCGCGCTGCTGCTACCGATCCGTGGGATTCAAGGGGGCCTCTCTTCCCTGCAGATCCCTGCGCGCCCGAGGACTCTGCGGGCGGGGCGCGGCCGCGTTCCGTGGCCAGGCCTCCCGGTGCGTTTCGTCAAATGACCATCGGAACCAGGTAATCGGTAATCCGCGAGCCGAAACAGGGTCTAAGGGACTGATGTCAATGGGAAATTCGGGATTACCTTTTGGGGTGATTTAAGGTAATCGGCACCCCATGGAAAAGTTATGTGATTGAAATTGAAGGATATTTTTTGGGAATGGGATTACCTCCCCAAAAGGTAATCCCATTACCTCTCAATTACCCTTTAATTACCTTTGATATTTTCTAATAAGTAATTGATAAATATGGAAATATGTGCATTGCTGGAAGCGGATTACCTAGATTACCCCCTTCCCGTGGTCATCTGAAAAATTGAGATTGGAGCGCGCTAGAGTGGGCTGCCACACCACTCGCTACGACCGATTCCCCGCAATGTCGCTGACCCACGATGCTCCGCAGGCAAACCTCGATCCCGTCGACGCGGCGGGCGGGAAGCGCTGGTGGGTGGTAGACCAGGCCGTGGCCATGCTCGAGCGCGGAAGCCAGTTGGCCAACAAGCACGGTGGTCAGCAGCACACCATATATATGTCGGTTACTGCTGCATGAGCGCGATCGATGCCGGCGATGAACCTGTGCTGCCGCCTGGCTTCCGCTGGGACAGGCCTTGGCGGGGCGCGATGGGGCCGGTGCCGCCCGGCGAGCCCTTCGCGCGTTTTGTCCAGCGCGACTGCAGTAGCTTCGATCAGGGGCGACGTGGCACCGTTATGTGGGCCACGCGGCACGAGGCGAGGATCCGAGCTGAAGTGGCCACCCGGATGCCGCGCTAGCTAAGCTTCAGTCCGCAATATTCGGGGGCAGCGGGATTTGTGTTGTGTCGATCTGTTCGCCGGCCTGCCAACCTCCGGTCTGACGATCAATGTGAAGCAGTCGGGCGCCGCCGCGCTTCGCGATGAGTAACAGGTCGATAGTGCCTTTCCACGAGCGCGTACGTTCCGGCTTCCTGCCGCGATGGAACACTACGATTCGGTCGAAAGTATCGGCGACCAGCTGCCGGGCCTTGATGCGCGCGTCATAGTCGAGTGCCTCGACTCCTGCGACGAGGCATGCCCACGCCTTCGCGGCGGCTGGCTCTGGGGATAAGGCGACGGCCGCCAACTCGTGCTCCAACGCCTCTACTCGCTTCTGCTGCTCTGCCAGCTCGGCCTCAAGCTCACGTGCGCGCCGCATGAATGCCGCCGGCGCCTGGCCGGCGTCCGAAGCCAGTAGGGCATCGGTGATCTTATCTATCCGAGTCGCGGTATCCGAGACCTGCACACGAGCAACGGTCAGCTGGCCGACGATACCGTCTGCGCGATTCCCAAAGTCTAGAAGCCTAGACAGGTTCATTTGGTCGGCGCAGAAGGTCACCAGGGCGTGCTCGATCGGGACGACGCTGCAGCTGCCGGCGACGGGGCAGCCGCCTCCTTGGGAGTTGCTGACGCAGATCAAGCGCCGATGGCCATCTTGGGGGCGTCCATCTTCCCGGCGACCACGCGTCATCAAGTTCTGAGCCACCATCGCCGCTCCGCAGTAGCCGCAGAAGGCAATCCGCATGCCAGTGATGAGCCCTGGAATCTCACCAGTGCCCTTGCGGCGTGAGCGTTGCACCGTCAGGTGCTGCAGGTCGGCGAACTCCGCAGGCGAAAGCAGGGCAGGGTAGTAGTTCGCCAGACGATATTCCTGCCCGTCGACCTCCAGCACCTTTTCCCCAATCAAGGCTCTATTCCGCACGATTCGGTATAGCTGCTGCGAGGGGTTGCCGCCGTTTGTGATCTGCAACCCCATATCAGTCAGGGTTCGCATAATTCGCACTGCACCGTGTCCCTCGCGGAACATCCTTACTGCAATGCGCACCGCTTCCCCGCGCTCAGGCGCAATTTCAAAGTGCTGGTCAACCAGACGAAGCCAATGCGGATCCTTGCCGTTGCGCACGAGTCCTCGCCATGTGCCGGCCATCCAGCCCTGGCACTGCCGATGAATCGCTGCGCGCACGCGTTTGCTCTTTGTATCGGACTCCTCGTGCGCACGGATCATGATCAGGAGGCTGTACACCAGATCCATGGGCTGGGCCTTGAGCCCTTCGCGGTTGTACTCGCGTCCGTCGCTCGCGGTCACGACGGTGATGCCGGCGTTGATGATCTGGGCGAGTTGCGCTTGGGCCTGGATAGGCTCCGCGCGGCTGAGGCGGTCTAGCCCTTCAACCACCAACACCGACCCTGCGGGGATGCGCCTGTCATCGATCGCCTGCAGGAACAGGCCAAGGGCGCCACGTGTTACATGGCGCTGGTGGTATGCCGACAGTCCAGCGTCTTGCATCGACAACTCGGAATCGAGCGTCATGCTGTGCTCGGCCGCCCAGCGCCTCGCATATTCCATTTGTCGATCAGCGCTGCTGCCGGCGGCCTGCTTCGGGTCGCTAAACCGCAAGTAGCTGTAAACTTTGGCCTTTATAGCCATAGCGCCAGGTGTCGTCGTGTCGGATAGCAGAAGTATAGGGTTTATATCATTAGGCTGCCCGAAGGCGCTCGTCGATTCCGAACGCATCCTCACCCAGCTGCGCGTGGAGGGCTACGACATCGTGCCCAGTTACGACGCCGCCGACGTGGTGGTGGTTAACACCTGCGGCTTCATCGATTCGGCAGTAACCGAGTCGCTGGATGCGATCGGCGAGGCGATGAACGCCAACGGCAAGGTGATCGTCACCGGCTGCCTGGGCAAGCGCCCGGAACAGATCCGCGAGGCCTATCCGCAGGTGCTGGCGGTGTCCGGCCCTCAGGACTATCAAAGCGTGATGGAAGCGGTGCATGCGGCATTGCCGCCGCGCCACGACCCGTTCGTGGATCTGGTGCCGGACTACGGCATCAAGCTGACCCCGCGCCATTACGCGTACTTGAAGATTTCCGAAGGCTGCAATCACCGTTGCAGCTTTTGCATCATTCCGTCCATGCGCGGCGATCTGGCCTCGCGCCCGGTCGATGAAGTCCTGCGCGAAGCCGAGCGCCTGGTGCGCGGCGGGGTCAAGGAGTTGCTGATGGTCTCGCAGGACACCTCGGCCTATGGCGTGGATCTGAAGTACGTCGAGCGCCCGTGGCGCGACCGCATGTACCAGACCCGCATGAAGGCATTGTGCGAAGGTTTGTCGGAGCTGGGCGTGTGGACGCGCCTGCATTACGTCTATCCGTACCCGCACGTGGACGATGTGATTCCGCTGATGGCCGAAGGCAAGCTGCTGCCGTACCTGGACATCCCGTTCCAGCACGCCAGCCCGCGCATCCTCAAGCTGATGAAGCGGCCCGGTGCGGTGGAAAAGACCTTGGAGCGCGTGCAGCGCTGGAAGGCGATGTGCCCCGAGATCACCGTACGCTCGACCTTTATCGTCGGCTTCCCCGGCGAGACCGATGCCGAGTTCGAATCCCTGCTCGACTTCCTGGATCAGGCCCAGCTCGATCGAGTCGGTGCGTTCGCGTATTCGCCAGTGGAAGGGGCCAGCGCCAACGCATTGCCGGATCCGGTGCCGGAAGAGCTCAAGCAGGAGCGGCTGGCGCGTTTCATGGCCAAGCAGGCAGAGATTTCCGCCGCGCGGCTGGAAGCCAAGATCGGCAGCGTGCAGCAATGCCTGGTCGACCTGATTGAAGACGATATCGCCGTGGCCCGTTCGCGCGCGGACGCGCCGGAAATCGACGGCCTGGTGCATATCCAGAACGGCGGCGAGCTCAAGTTGAAGATCGGCGACCTGGTCGATGTGGAGATCACCGACAGCGATGAGCACGATCTGTTCGGCGATGCATTGCCGGCCAATGCCCCGATCCAGCAAGGACGGTCGTTGAATCTGCAGATGGTGTAACCGGTCAGGTGTCGGGACACCGCGGTCCGTAGGAGCGCACTTTGTGCGCGAAGAGGCGTTATCGATAACGCCCCATCGCGCACAAGTGCGCTCCTGCACGTCAGCGGATGGCGATCACGCGGCTACTGGCTCGCGTAATCCACCGACACCACCACGAAGGTGTGCTTGCCGGACGGTAGCTGCGCTTCGAATTCGTCATCCACGCGTTTTTTCAGCAACGCGCGCGCCAGCGGCGAGTCGATGCTGATCCAGCCGCGTCCGGCGTCGGTTTCGTCCGGACCGACGATGCGGTAGTGCAGCAGGTCGCCGCTGTCGGCGTCTTCCAGCTCGACCTGCGCGCCGAAGAACACCGCGCGCGGGTCGGTCGGCGCGGTATCCACCACGCGCAGGGCTTCCAGCCGTTTGCTCAGATAACGCACACGGCGGTCGATCTCGCCGAGCTGCTTCTTGCGATAGGTGTATTCGGCATTCTCCGAGCGGTCGCCTTCTGCGGCGGCTGCAGCCAGCGCGCGCACCACCTCTGGCCGACGCACGCGCCAGAGATCTTCCAGCTCGGCCTTGAGCCGGGCATGGCCATCGGGCGTGATCAGCGCAGTGCTTTTTTCGGCAGGCGGGCGCCAGCGGCTCATGGGCGGTGTGTCGGTCGGCGGGGACGCGATGCTAGCGCGCATGACCTGCTTGCGCATCTGCCGCCGCACAGCGAAGCTTTGCGTTCTCGGACACGGACGCCGTCATGCTACTGATGCCGCTGCACAAAACCTGGTCGCGCCAGAACATTCCTTGGGTGACGCTGCTGCTGGTGCTGATCAATGCGGCGGTCTACCTGGGCTATCAGCGCAAGGACGACGCTTTGGTCGAAAATGCGGTGCGCTATTACGTCGACTCGGGGCTGGGTGCGTTGGAGGCGCAAGCCCATGTGCGCTATCTGGAGCAAACCCGCGACGCCAAGCTCCGCGCCGCGCGCAAAGCCAAATTGGACAGCGTGCCCACACGCCAACGCATTGCGTATCTGGCGCATCTGACGATGAACGATGTGGCGTTCGCGCAGGCATTGCGCAGCGGCACGCTGTTCAAGGACGAGGAGCGTTTGCGCGAATGGCGCGTATTGCGTGCGCCCTACGACGCGCGCCTTTCCAAGGTATTTACGCTGCGCCATCTGCAGCGTAGCTCGGAGTGGTCGCCGGCACGGATGCTGACGGCGACATTTCTGCATGGCAGTTTCGATCATCTGCTGGGCAACATGCTGTTCCTGCTGGCGCTTGGCACCTTGCTGGAAGGGGCGATCGGCAGCGGCTGGTTTCTGCTGCTGTATCTGCTCGGCGGGTTCGGCGCCAGCGCGGCCAGCCTGTGGTGGCGCTGGGGCGAGCCAGGCGGCGGGTTGGGCGCATCCGGTGCGATCGCGGCATTGATGGGCGCGTTCTGCGTGGTCTGGGGCCGGCGCAAAGTGCGGTTTTTCTACTGGTTTTTCGTGGTGTTCAACTATGTGCGCGGCCCGGCGATTCTGCTGTTGCCGCTATGGTTGGGCTGGGAGCTGTACAGCCTGTTGTCGAGCGACAATGCCGCGGTCGCCTTCGAGGCGCATGCCGGCGGGTTGGTCAGTGGCGCGCTGCTCGGTGCCTTGCTGGTGCTGCTGCGGCGCACTCGTCCCGCCTTCATGGAAGAGAGCGATGCAGTGCTGGTGGACGATCGCTGGGAGCGTGCGCAGCGGCATCTGGGGCGCATGGAAAACGTGGAGGCTGAGCGCCTATTAGCCGAGTTGGCTGGCGAGCAGCCGCACAATCTGGAGGTGGCACTGGCGCGTTATCGCACCGCACGCAACGCGGGCCATCGCCAGGACAGCTTGCGGCATGCGCAGACGCTGTTGCAGCTGCAGACGCATCACGCCGAGCAGACGCGCATCCAGCTGGCGGTCGCTGCCGAGTTGAGCAAGGCCAAGATTGATTGCGCGCTGCCGGCACGGCTGGCCTTGATCGGTGCGTGCATGCGCAATGGGTTGCTGGCCGACGCCGAGCGGCTGTTGAAAGAATGCGAACTCAGCGCGTCGCGCGCGGAGTTGGCGCAGCACTGGTTCGTGCTGGCCTTGCGCCACGGCGAGCTGCAGGACGGCGCGCAACGTACGCGCTTGTTGCAGCTTGTGCTGGAGCAGTTTCCGGAGCAAGGCCAAGCCAACAAGGCGCGCTTTCTGCTCGACAATGGGTGAGCCGGTTTGGCTCGCTGGCTTGCTGTGACAAACCGACCATTAGCGCCTATCGATTGCAGAGCGGGTGCTCTGCGGTTTGGCTGGAGGGCCCTTGCCCGCCCACCGTCGCGGGACACGCCGCAAGTACGTCCGTGTAGGCTCTTACGCGGCATCCATGCCGCGTAAGGTCCCGCGACGGTGGGCGGGCAAGGACCAGTCGGGATGGTTGGTATGCATGGTCTTAAACAAAGCAACCGATCAACTCTCTGGTGCGGTGTCCTCACCGATTGCGGGACCGTGTGGCGGCATGGATGCCGCCACCGAGCCTACATGGACGTACTTGCGGCGTGTCCCGCGAGCGGTGAGGGCACCGCGCCCTCGGTGATGCGGGTTTGCTGGAGGGCCCTTGCCCGCCCACCATCGCAGGACACGCAGCAAGTACGTCCTTGTAAGCTCTTACGCGGCATCCATGCCGCGTAAGGTCCCGCGACGGTGGGCGGGCGAGGACCAGTGGAGATGGTCGGTTTGGATGTTTTCAATAAAGCAGCCGACTAACTTTCTGGTGCGGTGTCCTCGCCGCTTGCGGGACCGTGTGGCGGCATGGATGCCGCCACCGAGCCTCCAGGGACGGATTCACGGCGTGTCCCGCGAGCGGTGAGGGCACCGCGCCCTCGGTGATGCGGGTTTGCTGCAGGGCCCTTGGCCGCATGGTCGCGAGCAGTACACGCCGCGAGACTGTCCGATGACGGAAGATCCGATTAGCTCCGTCAAAAAATTTGCCAGCCACTCAAGCCGGTTGAATCGCCACCGCTTTCAGCGCCGCTTGCAGCTTCGCGCGTAGTGCATCGTTTTCGCACTGATCAAGGGCGTTTTGCAGCACTGCACGCGCCTGGTCATCGCGGCCGAAACGTTCGGCCAGCAGCAACCCTGCGTCGAGCGACCACGTTGGTAGCATCACGTCGCGCGGCCATGCGCCGATGGCTGCTAGCAGGCCGTCGGTCGCCAGCTGGAATTGCCCGGCCATCTTGGCGCGCTCGGCCAGCAGCGTGGCTTGCTCAGGCGTCAGCGGTGTAAATGCGGGATTGCTATCCAATGCTTCGCGTTGCAAGGCGAGCGCACGGCGCTCCTGTTTTTCCTGCAGCAAGCGATTGATGTAGTGGCGCGTGTGTTCGTGCAGTTCGTCGTTGCGATGATGTTGGCGCAGCAGACGCTGATACAGCTCATGCACGGCAAGGCTCACCGCGCGTGATCGCACCGCGCCGCGCAACGCTTGAAAGGCTTCGTCGGCATGTCCGTCGCGCAGGTACTGCTCTGCTTCGTCTAGCAGGCGTTGATCCGGGTCTTCGCGCTCGACTGCCGCGCCACTGCTGGGCACATAGCCGAGTTCTTCGTGGTACTGGTACACCAGATAGCCCATCAGATGGAAGCTGGCGAACAGGCTCCAGATCGAGGCAATCACAACGGTCGCTTCCCGTACGACCGGCGGCAGATATTTCACCGCAATGAACACCGCTGCCGTGCCGCTGCCCTGGATCACATACAGCAGGCCGTATGCGGCCAGGTACGGCCAGCCGATGCGCAGCGCCATGTCGATCGACACTGCCGGGTTGAGTGCGCGGCGCAGGCTGCCGTCGATGGCCAGCGCAATCATCATGCCGGGCAGCAACAGCTGCACCACCAGATACGCGATGGTCAAGCCGGGCTTGCCGCCCAGTACGCCTGCGGCACCAATGACGATGCCCAGCGCAAGCGCCAGCAGAATCAGCCTGAGTACGGCGCTATCGAACGTGTTGTAGCCGAGTCGCGGTGCGTCGGCTTGCCCATCTGCGCTGTGGCGCAGGATGTCGAAGGCATAGGTGTAGGTCGCCATGCCCAGCACGCCGGCGATCAGCAGTTTCAGGATGCCTGGCAACACCAGCAGCGCGCTGCACAGGGTCAGCGCAATCAGCGCGTACAGCGCCGAACCGCGCAGCGGGTAGGTGGCGATGGCGGGAATGCGGGTCCAGAACGGTGCCGGCGCGGCCTGCACTGCAACCTTGCGTGCGCGAAAACGGTCTTCCATGACGCTCCCAAAGCGTGTGATGTGAAGGGATTGTGCGGTGGTGCGCGTCGCCGTGCAATTGGGATGTAACGGCGCCTGCCTGTTGAGTCCGGTGATGCACGGCAGCGGGTGGGCCTTGGCGCGTTGCCGTATGCGGAACGACACGAACTGCCCAAGGTTGGGTGCCGGTATCGACGGTTCAGTGGGCCGTGCGCTATCGAAGAAAGCGGCTGGCTCGAGGAGCACGTGATGGCAATTAGGGAACCTCTGAACAACGCACCACAGATACGCGACACTACCCGCCTGATGTTGAGGAGTGATCCATGCAACTGACGTTCGGTGACGCTGAGGGCCTGGGCAAGCGCAAGCAGACCCGGCGCGAGATCTTTCTGGCCGAGATGGAGCAGGTGGTTCCGTGGCAGCAACTGCTCGGTCTGATCGCGCCGCACTATCCGGTATCGGGCCGGCCAGGTCGGCAGCCGTACGCACTGGCGACGATGTTGCGGATTCATCTGCTGCAGCAGTGGTATGCGCTGAGCGATCCGGCGATGGAAGAAGCACTGCACGAGATCCCGACCTTGCGGCGGTTTGCCCAGCTCGGTGGCTTGGACAACGTTCCGGACGAGACCACGATTCTCAACTTTCGGCGCCTGCTGGAGACCCATGGCCTTGCCGCGCGGATGCTGGAAGCGGTCAACGCGCATCTGGCGCGCAAGGGCCAGAGCCTGCGGTCGGGCACGATCGTCGATGCGACGCTGATCGCGGCGCCCAGTTCGACCAAGAATGCCGACAACGCGCGCGACCCTGAGATGCATCAGACCAAGAAGGGCAATCAGTGGTATTTCGGGATGAAGGCGCACATCGGCGTGGATGAATTTTCCGGGTTGGTGCACCACGTCCATTGCACAGCCGCCAACGTCGCCGATGTCACGGTGATGCACACGTTGCTGCATGGCAAAGAAGACAGCGTGTTCGGCGATAGCGGCTACACCGGTGCGGACAAACGCGAAGAACTGCAGGCCTGCAAGGCTGCATTCTTCATCGCCGCCAGGCCCTCGACGATGCAAGCCCTCGGCAACAAACGCGAGCGTGCTCGGGAAAGACGTTGGGAACACTTCAAGGCCAGCGTGCGCGCGAAGGTGGAGCATCCATTCCGGGTGATCAAGCGCCAGTTCGGCTACACCAAGGTCCGCTATCGCGGCCTGGCCAAGAACACCGCGCAGGTGCTGACCTTGTTTGCGCTATCGAACCTGTGGATGAAGCGAAAGCAGTTACTGCCGACGATGGGGAACGTGCGCCTGTAACCCGGGCAACACCCTGCAAACGCGCCGGAAACGGCAAAAAAATCGAGGATCTGAGCGCCGTCAGCCTGGTCGATGTGGTTAGGCTCATCCTCCGATGCCGTTGATCAGACCATCCTTAGAGGGTTTGCAAAGCGGTGCCGGCGTTGCGTATGGATATGTGGTCGCGACACATTGCCGGTCGCGCGAGCATTGCCGACGTCGCGGTCGTGCGGTTCGTCATCCTGATGACGTACGCACTTCCGTGCTTCAGTCGACAGTGCCGCGTCGCGGTCTGAATGACCGGCAGCGTGGAATCATTGGCCTAGTACGTACTGATCGCAATGCAGGCCTTTACATGTCGATATGCGACACGTGCAGTGCTTTAGTAGATGACGTAATGCTCCGGATCTTGGTGATCGGTAGACTGTCGACCCGCCGCAGTCACTGCGGATCTTTCGAGCGACCAGACGCGCCACGTTCGTGGCACCACCGTCGCTCGCATCACAAGGAGTGTCGCTTGAATCCATCCGCCACCGGCAACCCGCAGGTTCGCATTCGCAGCATCGATGTGCTGTCGGACAATTGGTATGTGCTGCGCAAGGTCACCTTTGATTTTCAGCGCAAGGACGGCCGCTGGCAGACCCTGTCGCGCGAGGCCTACGATCGCGGCAATGGCGCCACGATCCTGCTCTACAGTCGTGCCAAACAGACGGTGATGCTGACCCGCCAGTTTCGCCTGCCGACGCTACTCAACGGCAATGCGGACGGCATGCTGATCGAAGCTTGCGCCGGCTTGCTTGACCAGGACGATGCGCTGACCTGCATCCGCAAGGAAACCGAAGAAGAGACCGGATATCGCATCGACAACGTGCGCAAGGTGTTCGAGGCGTTCATGAGCCCTGGCTCAGTCACTGAGCGCCTGTACTTTTTCGTCGGCGAATACTTCGATGGCGACAAGGTCAGCGACGGCGGCGGTGTCGAAGAAGACGGCGAAGAGATCGAGGTGCTGGAACTGCCGCTCGATACAGCCCTGGCGATGATCGGTTCAGGCGACATCGCCGATGCCAAGACCATCATGTTGCTGCAATACGCCAAGTTGCATGGCGTGTTGGCGTAGCACGATCTCGTGCGCCGCGCGAACGTTTGTCTTTGGCGGTTCCTCAGCGTGTCGCTATTTGCATGCAATGCGCTTGCGCACAGATACGACGCTGCCGCAGACCTGAATTTTGCGGCGGTCGACGCAAGCGATTCTTGTTGCTTGCGTGGCAAAACGTGCCGAGTGCAGGTTCCGCTCTTGAGTAGTGCTGGGTGCAAAGGCGCGCAACTCACCGCATCATGAATCCATGCTCAAAGATCAGCGCACACGTCGCAGCACTTTGTCCTGATCCTCTGGCGGATTACCGCTGTGGCAATTGTGGCCATCCTGGGCCAGGGCGTAGTCGGTGCGATGCGCATGGCGATCGGAGACGGTGTCTTGTTCGATGCGAAACCCGTAGATATTGGGTCCGATCATCGGATCATTGGGGTCTTCGAAGCTGAGCATTAGGCAGCTGCCGCCTATCTGGTCAACCCACCAGGATCCGACCATGGTTTTGGGTGCGGCATGTCGCGCGGCGCCAGCGATGCAGGTCGTCTTCAATGTGTAGCGTCGGCTGTTGTCGCTTGGTTTTCCTGTCTTGTGGAGAACAAGATCGGCGCGGACGGCTTGGCAGTCTTGCGTGTAGGGCTGCAGTTTGCCGGTATAGCGGCCGGTAAGCAGGTGCTGCTGTTGTAGCGGCCACGCGTCAGTTGGAGCTGGTTGCCGGGCAGTGGCCGTTGCCGCCCAAATAACCGTGCTTGCAGTCAGACAGCGGAACAGCAGTATTGTTGCGTCCTTGCTCATTGGTGTTGTCTTGTCTTTTTGTGTGTGTGGCCCCTCAGCGCTTCCCACCAAAAATACTGCCGAAAATACCGCGCACGATCTGCTGGCCGATCTTGTTGCCCACCGTGCGCGAGATCTGCTTGGCCATCGCTTCGAGCATGCCCTGGCGGCGGCTGGTGCCGAACACCGCGTCCTTGACCGCCTTGCCAAAGCCGCTGTCTTGCGCGTCGTCATCCTCGCGGGTGCGCGCCGGTGGTGCGGCGTTGTGCTCGGCCACTTGTTTGACGCGGCGCGCGAGCAGTTCGGCGGCCGATTCTCGGTTGATGGCGGTGTCGTAGCGGGTGCCCACTGGGCTGGCCGCACGCACCTGCGCGCGTTCGGTCTCGCTGATGGTGCCCATGCGGCAGCGCGGTGGGGCGATCAGGGTCTGCTGCACCGGCGCGGGCACGCCCTTGCCTTGCAGCGGCGACACCAGCGCCTCGCCGGTGCCCAGGCCGGAGATCGCGGTTGCCACGTCGAGCTTGGGATTGGCGACGAAGGTCTGCGCCGCGGTCCTGACCGCCTGCTGGTCGCGCGGGGTGTAGGCGCGCAGCGCGTGCTGCACGCGATTGCCGAGCTGGCCGAGGATGTTGTCCGGAATATCGTCGGGAAACTGCGAGCAGAAGTACACGCCCACGCCCTTGGAACGGATCAGCCGCACCACCTGTTCGATACGCTGCACCAGCGCGGCGGGCGCGTCGTCGAACAGCAGATGCGCTTCGTCGAAGACGAACACCAGCTTGGGCTGTTCCAGGTCGCCCACCTCGGGCAAACGCTCGAACAGTTCCGACAGCAGCCACAGCAAAAAGGTGGAATACAGCTTCGGCTTGAGTACCAGTTGGTTGGCCGCCAGGATGCCGATCACGCCGCGGCCGTCCGGTGCCACGCGCATCAGTTCGGCGAGCTCAAGTGCGGGTTCGCCAAAGAACTGCTCGCCGCCGTCCTGCGCCAGACGCAGCAAGGAGCGCTGGATCGCGGCCACCGATTGGCTGGAGACCAGCCCGTAACTGGTGGACAGCTCCTTGCGTTCTTCCACCACCAACGCCAGCAGCGCGCGTAGGTCGTCCAGATCCAGCAACAGCAGTCCACGGTCGTCGGCCAGCTTGAACACGATGTCCAGCACGCCGGACTGGATGTCGTTGAGTTCCAGAATGCGCGCGAGCAGGGTGGGGCCCATCTCGCTGACGGTGGTACGCACCGGGTGCCCTAGCTTGCCGTACAGATCCCAGAACACCACCGGGTTGGCGGCCGGCGCGTAATCGGTGATGCCCACTTCCGTGGCGCGCTGCAACACGCCGGCTGCGCCGTCGCCTACCACTGCAAGACCAGCCACGTCGCCTTTCACGTCGGCCAGGAACACCGGCACGCCCAGCCGCGAGAAGCCTTCGGCCAGGGTCATCAAGGTGACGGTCTTGCCGGTACCGGTGGCGCCGGCGACCAGGCCGTGGCGGTTGCCGAAGCGTCCTTCCAGCATCACCGCGATGTCGTCGGTGACGCCTTTGCCGAGCAGGAACGAGGCCATTGCGCAGATCCGGGTGGGGAAAACGCGATTCTATCTGGCAATGCTCGCCGGCAATCCCGGTGGGGCATCGTGGTGGCACAGCGAGTCCGCATGCTGGCGCGAGACGTCAAAGAGCCATGCCGCCGGGCAACTCGCAGGAGCAACGGGCGCGACTCACGGGAACCAGCCAGCAGCCATTCCAACCACTTAATCCATCGATCAATCTAACGGCCCACTGACCCTGCCGGCGGTGCCGCCTTGCCCCGGTGTCGCCCCGGCGGCTACCCTGCCTGCCTTTCCGCTGTACTGCCTACGATGCCGCTCGCTCATTTTGCTTTGCGCCCATGGCCGGTCCTGGCACTGGTGGCGCTGATGTCTGTCGTCCCCGCTGCCCATGCCATCTCCAAACGCGACACGGAGAAAGCCGCCGTGCTCGATACCCGCATGGCCGCCGCAGAAAAGCGCTACCGCGACGCGCTGGTGCTGGTGAACAACTCCGACCCCAAGGGCACTGCCGAAGGCGATGCCGCGTTGGAGGACATGGAAGACGTCATCGACGCCTGCATCAAGCAGCGCGGCTGCCTGGTCGCCAATCAGCTGGCCACCTACAAGCGCCTGCTGAAGGCGCGCGCAGACGCCGAGGCCCCGGCCGCCGAAGACCCGGAAGACGACGACAGCTTGCTGCAGGCCGACCCGGACCATTTGGGCCCGGCGAACAACGGCGTGCCAGAAGCCGCACGTGCGGCCACGCTGCTCAACGACCAGCGCCACGATTTCGACAAGATGGTGCAGTACAACCCGGCGGTGCAGGCCGGTATCCGCCGCTGGCTCACCGACATGCGCCCGGCGCTGCTGACCAGCTACGAGAACTACAGCAACCTGCGCGGGGTGATGTGGCCGGAATGGCAGAAGCGCGGCCTGCCCGAAGCGCTGCTGTTCGGCATCATGGCCAAGGAATCCAATGGCAAGGTGCACGCCAGTTCGCGTGCCGGCGCGGCCGGGCTGATGCAGTTCATGCCTGCTACCGGGCGTCGTTTCGGGCTGGGCCCGGACGGCACCGGGTTCGATACGCGCTTCGATGCACGCAGCGCCGCCGAAGCCAGTGCCGCGTATCTCAACGAGCGCATGGCCGGGCTCAACCGCAACATCGAATTGGCGCTGGCCGCCTACAACGGTGGCGAAGGCCGCGCGGCGCGCGTGTTCTCACAAAGCGGCGGGCGCGGGTTCTGGGAACAGGACGTGTACAACCAGTTCCCGGCCGAAACCAAGGACTACGTGCCGATGGTGATCGCCGCGGCCTGGATCTTCCTGCACCCGCGCCAGTACGGCGTGGACTTCGCCAAGCTCGATGCGCAGCCGGCCACGCTCAAGCTCGCCAAGTCGACGACCATCTACGAGCTCACCATCTGCCTGGGCAGCATGGGCACGCGCGACGGCTATATGCGTGCACTGCGCAATCTCAATCCGCGCTACGAATCCGATGGCTGGATTCCGGCCGGCACCGTGATCAATGCCACCAACCGTATCGCCAGCCTGTACACGCGCTACTGCGTCAACGGCCCGCGTGCGGACCTGGCGCGCACCTTGATCACTGCCGACCTCAACAGCGCGATCGTGCGCAGCAGCAGCGCCCCCGAGTACGTGCCCAGCGTGGCAGTGGGCGATGTCAGCCCGATGGCCGGCGTGCCGACTACCGTGGCCACCGGCCAGCCGGTGGTCGCCAAGCCCAAGGCCAAGCAGGCGCGCAGCTACACCGTCGCCAAGGGCGACACGCTCGGCCGCGTGGCGCAGAAGTACCAGTGCGAGATCAAGGAGCTGGCCAAGGCCAATCGCTTGAAGGCGCCGGGCTATGCGCTCAAGCCGGGGCAGAGCATCAAGCTGGCCGGCTGCGATCGCTGACCAGCGCGGGCGATATTGCGTCGGCGAGCTGCGGGCTGGACCCAACTCCTGTAGGAGCGGGCCTGCCCGCGATGAAGCCGTCCCGGTAGCTCTAGGGTGGGTGGGCGCGCTCTAAATTGGAGGCTGGGAGTGCGAAACGCGCCAGCGCACGAAACGTCATCGAGAAGTCCTCATCGCGGCCAGGCCCGCTCCTACAACGGCATCGCTAGCCACATTTGCCGATCGCCGCATTCGGAGTGAATCGTGCTGGTGCACGAACGTCATCGAGAATGCCCGTCGCGGTCAGGCCCGCTCCTACAGCGGCGGAGTCGCTCGCCGCATTCGCCGATTGCCGCGTTTTGCCGCGTTGGGTGTGAAGCCGGAGGTGTCAACGCGCCGCTGTAATCAGCTTGTCTGGCGAAGTGCGAGCGATTGTCCTAAGCGAACCGATGTCTCCGCAGCAAGTCCAGCTTCGAGCTTCGCGACACCTGGCGGCAGCAACACGATCACGGTAGATCCGTAGTTAAAGCGAGCCATCTCCGCAAAACGCTCCAATACGATTCCCTTGCCGCGGTAATCCTTACGCGTGATGCGATCGCCATAGCGCGGAATCTCCACGCCGCTCCACACCGTCTCCACGCCGGACACCAATAGCGCGCCCACCATCACCGAGGCCATCGGGCCGAAGTCGGTGTCGAAGTGGCACACCAGGCGCTCGTTGCGGGCGAACAGGCGCGGCACGTTGCGTACCGCATCCGGGCCCACGCTGAACAAACGGCCGGGCACGTGCACGGTTTCGCGCAAGGTGCCGGTCCACGGCATATGCACGCGGTGGTAGTCCTTGGGCGAGAGATAGACGGTGGCGAACAGCCCGTCGTTGAACGGCAGCGCTACCTCGGCATCGCCCAGCAGTTCGGCAGCGGTAAACGACTGCCCCTTGGCCTGGAAAATGCGGCCGTTCTCGATCGGGCCAAGCTGGCTGATACGGCCATCGGCCGGCATCAGCACGGCTGCGGGGTCGGCATCGGGCACGCGTGCGCCCGGCTTCAAGGCACGGGTGAAGAACGCATTGAAGGTGGGGTAGGCGCGCGGATCCGGCTCCAATGCCTCGCTCAGGTCCACGCCGAACTTGCGCGTCACCGTGTCGATCAACCATTGCTTGGTGGACGGCGTGTCGGAATAGGCCAACGCGCGCGCCATCGAGGACAACAGCCGATGCGGCAGCACGTAGGTCAGGGAAGTGACGAGACTCACGGAGCGGTTACCTTGGTCAGCTGTTGGAGGTCGGCGGCAATCGCCTTCGGGTCGAGCGGGGGGCGGATCAAGCCGGCCAGGCGGCCTTGTGGGTCGAGCACGGCGATGCCGGCCGAGTGATCCATGCTGTAGTCGTTGGGATTCTGCGCGAACCCCTTGCCCGGCACCTTCTGGAACACGAAGCCCAGCGCGGTGGCGAAGCGCTCCAGCGCTGGCACATCGGCGGTGGCCGCCAGCGTGTCCTTGTGGAAGGCATGCGCGTATTCGCCCAGGCGGGCGGGCGGATCGCGCTGCGGGTCCACCGACACGAACAGCACGCGCGGGCGCAGCCCATCCGGAATGCTTGCCCACTGCTGCTGTGCCACCGCCAGATCGGTCAAGGTGGTCGGGCACACATCCGGGCAGAACGTGAAGCCCAGAAACACCAGCGTCCAATGCCCTTTCAGCTCACCGGGCACCAGCTGGGTGCCATCGGACTGGCGCAGGCTGAACTGCGGCAGGGTGCGTGGCTGCGGATAGAAGGTGATGGTCTTGGTGGGCGGCCACGGCGAGCTGGGCGCGGCGCCGAGGAACTTCTGGCCCAGCAACAGCCCCAGGCCGGCGGCCAGCGCCACCAGCAGCACGATGCCGGTATTGCGATTGAACATGGCGGTTTCCACTGCAACGGACGCTCATGATACCGATCCGACCTCTATAATCGTGGGCCGATTCCTCTTTAGTTGTTGCCATGACTGCCGCCGCGGCCGACGAACTGCACACCATCATCGACCTGATCCGCTACGGCACCAGCCGTTTCAATGCAGCCGGTCTGACCTTCGGCCACAGCTACGACAATGCGCTGGACGAGGCCACCCAGCTGGTGCTGCACAGCCTGCATCTGCCGCACGATCTCGGCCCGGCCTACGGCCAGGCGCGTCTGCTGCGCTCGGAAAAAGAGCAGGTACTGGGCTTGTTCGAGCGCCGCATCAGCGAGCGCGTGCCGGCGGCGTATCTGACTGGCGAGGCCTGGTTTGCCGGCCTGAGTTTCAAGAGCGATGCGCGCGCATTGGTGCCGCGCTCGCCGATCGCCGAGCTGATCGAAGCCGGCTTCGAGCCCTGGCTGGGCGGCCGCGAAGTCACCCGTGCGCTGGACCTGTGCACCGGCTCGGGCTGTATCGCGATCGCCATGGGCCACTACAACCCGCAGTGGGACGTGGACGGCGTGGACATCAGCGACGACGCGCTGGCACTGGCGGCCGAAAACAAGGCACGCCTGCACGCCGACAACGTCACTTTGCTCAAGTCGGATCTGTTTGCCGGGCTGGGCGGTCGCCAGTACGACCTGATCGTCACCAATCCGCCGTACGTCACCAACGACGAAACCGACGCGCTGCCGCAGGAGTATTCCTACGAGCCGGAGCTGGGCTTGCGTGCGGGCGACGATGGCCTGGACCTGGTGCTGAAGATCCTGCGCGATGCGCCGCAGCATCTCAGCGAAGACGGCTTGCTGATCTGCGAAGTGGGCGAATCAGAGCAGCATCTGATCAAGCTGCTGCCGGAAGTGGATTTTGCCTGGGTCGAATTCAAGGTCGGGCAAATGGGCATCTTTGCGGTGGAATGCCGCGAATTGATCGCGCATGCTGCGCGCATCACCGAGTTGGCCAGTGTACGCTGAGTCGTCCACACCGCGGCCGCAGCTGAGCGATCTCCTGTTGCTGGTGCCGGTGTCCATCTTCGGTGTGGGCATTCCGCTCGGCTTGCTCGACGTGGTGTATCGCTTGTTCGACCCGATGTACGGCGGCCCTTCGACTCAGCGCTGGTTGAGCGCGGCGGCGGAGATTGGTTTTGGCCTAATGGCGTTTTTCGGCCTGGTGTCGGCATGGATCGTGGTTGTTAGTTCGGATGCGGCCTTGCGCGCGCATCGGCGCCGCACGCTGATCGTGGCACTCGGCCTGCTGGTCGGAATCGGCGTTGCGCTGTACCTGCTTGCCGATTGGCTGCTTAGCGGGCGTGACGCGCTGGATGTGTTTGTGCTGGTGTTCAGCGGCTTGTTGGCAGTGGCGCCGATGCTGGTGGCGGCACGTCATCTGCCGCGCATCTTGCGCGCCACGTCACCTGCTGCATTGTTGAGAGGATGCCGTCATGGGCAGTAACAGTTTTGGTCGCTTGTTGACGGTCAGTACCTTCGGCGAATCGCATGGGCCGGCGATCGGCTGCGTCATCGACGGCTGCCCTCCGGGCCTGGAGATCGCGCCGGAAGAATTCACCCACGATCTGCAGCGCCGTGCCAGCGGCAAGAGCCGGCACACCTCGGCCCGCCGCGAGGCTGACGCGATCGAAATCTTGTCTGGCGTTTACGAAGGCCGCACCACCGGCACGCCGATCGGCTTGCTGATCCGCAACACCGATCAGCGCAGCAAGGACTACAGCAACATCGCCCAGCAGTTCCGCCCCGGGCATGCGGACTACACCTATTGGCAGAAGTACGGCATCCGTGACCCGCGTGGCGGCGGGCGCTCGTCCGCGCGCGAGACCACCATGCGCGTGGCTGCCGGCGTCATTGCCAAGAAGTGGCTCAAGCAGCGCTACGGCGTGCTGGTGCGCGGCTTTTTATCGCAGCTGGGCGAGATTCGCCCGACCGGTTTCGACTGGAATGCGGTCGAAGACAATCCGTTCTTCTGGCCGCATGCCGAGCAGGTGCCGGAGCTGGAAACCTACATGGATGCGCTGCGCAAATCCGGCGATTCGGTCGGCGCGCGCGTGGACGTTGTCGCCGGCGGCGTGCCGCCGGGCTGGGGCGAGCCGATCTACGGCAAGCTCGATGCCGAACTGGCTGCTGCGCTGATGAGCATCAATGCGGTCAAGGGCGTGGAGATCGGCGACGGCTTTGCCAGCGCCGCGCAAAAGGGCACCGAACACCGCGACCTGATCACCCCGGAAGGCTTTCTCAGCAACCATGCCGGCGGCATCCTGGGTGGCATTTCCACTGGCCAGGCGATCACCGCTTCGATGGTGCTCAAGCCGACCTCGAGCCTGCGCCTGCCTGGCGCGACCGTGGATGCGGAAGGCGCAGTGGTAGATGTGATCACCACCGGGCGCCATGACCCCTGTGTGGGCATTCGCGCCACCCCGATCGCCGAGGCGATGATGGCGTTGGTGTTGATGGATCAGGCCTTGCGTCATCGCGCCCAGTGCGGCGATGTCGGCGAAGTGTCGCCGCGTATTCCCGGTCAACTCGATGTCTGAGTCGCGGCGCGCCAAGGTGTGGGTCAGCCAGCCCCTGTTCGACGATGTCGTCGCGCAGTTGGGCGAGCATTTCGAGCTGATCACCACCGCGCGCGTCACTGCCTATTCGCCGGCCGATCTGGCTGCGCAGCTGGCATCGCTGGATGGTGCGTTGATTACTCTCAACGAGCGTATCGGTGCGGCAGAAATCGCGTCCGCACCGCAGCTGCGCGCCATCGCCAATGTCGGTGTGGGCTACAACAATCTGGATCTCGATGCGCTGAGTGCGGCCGGCATCCTGGCCAGCAATACGCCGGACGTGCTGACAGAAACCACTGCCGATCTCGGCTTTGCCTTGCTGATGGCCACCGCGCGTCGCATCACCGAATCCGAGCGCTGGTTGCGCGATGGGCAGTGGGGGCAGTGGTCGTTCAAGACCATGCTCGGCGCCGATATCCACGGCAGCACGCTTGGTGTTCTGGGCATGGGCCGGATCGGGCAGGGCATCGCCCGCCGCGGTGCGCACGGTTTCGGCATGCGCGTGCTGTATCACAACCGCAGCCAGTTGCCGGCCGAGACCGAACAAACGCTCGGCGCGCAGTACGTGGATTTCGACACCTTGCTGGCGCAGTCCGATCACCTAGTCCTGGTGCTGCCGTACACCAAGGCCTCGCACCACATCATCGATGCTGAAGCGCTGGGCAAGATGCGCACCACCGCCACGCTGGTGAACATCGCGCGCGGTGGCCTGGTCGATGAAATCGCGTTGGCCGATGCGCTCGCCAATGGGCGGCTGGCCGGTGCCGGCCTGGATGTCTACGAAGGCGAACCTGCAGTACGCCCCGAGTTGCTGGCCTTGCGCAACGTGGTGCTCACCCCGCATATCGGCAGTGCCAGCCTGGCCACGCGCCGCGCCATGGTGCAGCTGGCGGTGGACAACCTGATCGCCGCGCTGGGCCACGGCCCCAACGCCGGGCATCCGCCAAGCGCACTCAATGTCGATGCGGTTGCCGCTGCCAAACAGGGCGGTGCGCGCGTGGGCGCGAGCGATGGCGAAGCGATCAAAACCGGCGCGACCAAAACCACCACGACCAAACGATAGGGAACCTCCGCGGCCAGCTTTGGAGGTTCCCCGAACCCACTGCGCAAGCGCGTTCCCCTCTTTCCTATTTCGATAAAGACAATCTCATGAGCAACGAAAACCGTCGTTTCAACGTCGCGGTCGTGGGCGCCACCGGCGCTGTCGGCGAGACCATGCTGAGCATCCTGGCCGAGCGCAATTTCCCGGTCGCCACCCTGTACGCGCTGGCGTCGTCGCGTTCGGCCGGCGGGCAGGTGGAGTTCAACGGCGGCAAGGTCGATGTGCTGGATCTGGCCGACTTCGACCCCACCGGCGTGGACATCGCGCTGTTCTCCGCGGGCGGCAGCGTGTCCAAGGAATACGGCCCCAAGTTCGCCGCCGCCGGCGCGGTGGTGATCGATAATTCCTCCGCCTTCCGTTACGACGACGATGTGCCGCTGGTGGTGTCGGAAGTCAATCCCGAAGCGCTCAAGCAGCGCCCGCGCGGCATCATCGCCAACCCCAATTGCTCGACCATGCAGATGCTGGTCGCGCTCGGCCCGATCCATCGCAAGTACGGCATCGAGCGCATCAATGTGGCGACCTATCAGTCGGTCTCCGGTGGCGGGCGTTCGGCGATGGAAGAACTGGGCAAGCAGACCAGCGAACTGCTGGGCTTCCAGCAGATCGAACCGCAGCGTTTCCCGGTGCAGATCGCCTTCAATCTGATCCCGCACATCGACGACTTCCAGGACAACGGTTACACCAAGGAAGAGATGAAGCTGGTCTGGGAGACCCGCAAGATCCTGGGCGACGAGACGATCATGGTGAATCCCACTGCGGTGCGTGTCCCGGTGTTTTACGGTCACTCCGAAGCGGTGGCGATCGAAACCCGCGACAAGATCACCGCTGTGGAGGCGCGCGCGTTGCTGGAGGCTTCGCCGGGCGTGGAAGTCATCGACGAGCACAAGCCGGGTGGCTACCCGACCCCGGTCACGCACGCCTCTGGCAAGGACGCGGTGTTCGTCGGCCGTATCCGTGAGGACCTGTCGCATCCGCGCGGTCTGAATCTGTGGATCGTCTCGGACAACATCCGCAAGGGCGCCGCGCTCAACGCCGTGCAGCTGGCCGAGCTGGTCGCACAGGAGGGCTAAAGCACGGTCGTTCGGTAGGAGCGCGCTGGCGCGCGATGAAGCTCTCCCAGTGATGCCTCATCGCGCACCAGTGCGCTCCTACCTATGCGCTGCCGACGGCCTGCTGCGTGGATGCCGCATCGCGACGGCCTGTGCACTCCGCGCGAGCTGGCCGACTTTTTCGCTCATTCAGCGGCTATATTGATGCCCATGAAACATAGGGGCGGGGGCGCGATGCGTCCGATACAAGCGATAGGTGCGTTGCTGCTGATGGTCTGCAGTGGCGCCGCCATGGCGTTGGGGTTGGGCGATATCCGGGTGCTGTCCAAGCCTGGGCAACCGCTGGTGGCCGAGATTCCGGTCATCTCCAACGAACCGGGCGAACTCGACAACGCCCGTGTGGCGCTGGCATCGGCGACCACTTTCGCGCGGGTTGGCCTGGAGCGCCCGCAGGGATTGGTCAGCAGCCTGCAGTTCCAGTTCGCGCAGGATGCGCGCGGGCGTGCGGTGATTCGCGTGACCAGCAGCCAGGTGGTCGACCAGCCGGCAATCAACTTCCTGATCGAAGTGGAGTGGGGCCAGGGTCGGCTGGTACGCGAGTATTCCGCGCTGGTCGATGCGCCCAATACGGCCGCGGCGATCGCCGGGCCGGCCATCGAAGCGCCGCGTGCCGGGGCCAACAATACGATCCCCCGCCAGTCCCCGGTGTCGGCGCCGGCTGCCGCAGGCGCCGATCAAAAAACTGCCGCTACCGCACCAACTGCACGCCGCAGTGCAAGCGCTATCGCTGCCGCGCAGGCCGGCGATGCATTGCCTGCGGTGCGCTCCGGCCAGACCTTGTCGGAAATCGCCGCCTCCGTGGCGCGCTCCAGCGGGCATTCGCTGGATCAGACCATGCTGGCGTTGTTGCGGACCAACCCCGACGCCTTCATCGGCGGCAATATCAATCGCTTGAAGCAGGGCGCCGTGCTGCGGACGCCGCAGGAAGAGGCGCTGGCACAGGTCGGTGCGGCCGAAGCGGCGGTGATGGTGCGCGAGCAGGCTGCCCAGTGGCGGCAGGCGCGCTCGGCGATTCCGCAGCCGGCCGAAGCCGGCGCGACTGCCGCGACACCGCCCACATCCGCAGCACCTGCTGCGCCCACCACTGCGGGGCCCGGCGCGCGGCTCGAGATCGCCCCGGCAGTGGCGATTCAGACCAACACCGCCGGCGCCACGTCCGGCACCAGTGCCGAAGGCGAGGGCGAGATGGCGGCCAACCAACAGTTGCAACAGGCCAAGGAAGACATCGCCACCCGCGATGCGGAATTGCAGGATCTACGCACGCGCGTGGCCGATCTGGAAAAGCTCAAGCAGCAACAGCAAGCCTTGATCGCAATGAAGAACACCGATCTGGCCGCCGCGCAGAAGCGCCTGTCGGAGACGCCGGCTGCGGCGGAGCATGGCGGCGGTTTCCCGCTGTGGTTGATCGGCGGGCTGGTGTTGATCGTTGCGGCCGTGGTCGCATGGCTGGCTGCGCGTCGCCGCAAGCCCTCGCCGCTGCCGCCGTTGCCGCGTCGTCAGTTCGACTTCGTGCCTGTGGGTGCTGCAGCCGAGACGGAAGAGCCGCAGGATGCCGAGCTCGCCACGCAGCCCAGCGAATACGACGTGGTGCATGAGACCGAATTCGAGCAGGCCAATCTGCGCGAAGACGAGCGCGCTTACGACGCGCAGCAGCCGCTGTCGGAGGTGTTGCGCCGCGAGCCGCTGCTGTCTGAGCCAGCGCCAGCGCCGGTCGTGGTCACCAGCGAGGATTGGCGGTCGTTGCGTGCAACGCCGCCGGCTCCGGCTCCGGTGGCGGTGCCGGAGTACGTCGAGCCTGACCCTGCGCCTGCGCCGGAGCCGGAGCACCCGATCAGCGATCTCCCGCCGGTAGTGCCGCAACTATCGGTTGCCGCCCAGGACAGCCTGGATTTCGAGCAAGCCCCCGTGGCTCCCGTCGCCGCGCCTGACGCACAGACGTACAGGGAATTCACGTCCGCAGGCCGCGATCGTCTGGAGCTGGCAGTGGCCTATATGGATCTGGGCGACAAGGACACCGCGCGCGGCCTGTTGCTGGAGGTCGCCGCTACCGGCGATGAGGCCACCCGTGCCGAAGCGGCCGAATTGCTGGAGCAGCTGACATGAGCCCGGCCATGGACAGCCTTGCCGCAGACAAGCGTGCCGCACGCGAGCGTCGCATCGATTACGTGGAGTTCGCCTCGATCGATCCGGACGCCAGCCGCGCGTTTTTCGAACAGGTCTTCGGCTGGCAATTTCAGGCCTTTGGCCCGGATTACCTGGCCTTCAACGACGGGCGCCTGGACGGTGGTTTCTACCGTGCAACCGCGTCGGCACCGGCTGAAGCGGGTCCGCTGGTAGTGCTGTATGCCGACGACCTGGCACCAGTGCTCGAGCGCATACGTGCTGCCGGTGGCGAGATCGTCAAGCCGGTGTTCGGCTTCCCGGGTGGCAGCAGATTTCATTTCCGCGAGCCCGGTGGCACGACGCTGGCGGTGTGGTCCGAGCGCGCCGCCGCGCAGGGCGACTGACAAACCACTGCGCTCAGCGTCAGGCGCGCGGTTGGTTCTTGGTGCGGCATCGCCGCTCGTCACACTGCGGTGCTTGCGCGCGGTTTGCGCCTCACTGACGATCGCTGGCGACGCTTTGCCGGCCGCGCTTGGTCCGCACACTCAATCGATTCAACAACAGGCAGGTTCCGATGCGTTACGCGCTGGGCGTGGAGTACGACGGCAGCGAGTTTCAAGGCTGGCAGCAATTGGGCGAACACGGCGGGCCGACGGTGCAGGCCAGATTGCAGGCGGCCCTGTCGTCGGTCGCCGATGCCCCGGTGCAGGTGATCTGCGCAGGCCGCACCGATGCCGGCGTCCACGGCGAATGCCAGGTGGTGCATTTCGACAGCGACGCACGCCGCGACCCGCGCAGCTGGACGTTGGGTACCACCGCGCGGCTGCCGCCCTCGATCGCGGTGCGCTGGTGCGTGCCGGCGGCGGCCGACTTCCATGCGCGGTTTTCCGCACGTGCCCGCCGTTATCGTTATCGCCTGCTCAATCGTCAGATACGCCCCGCGCTGTATCGGCAGACCTTGAGCTGGGAGCGTCGCCCGCTGGATGCAGATGCCATGCACACAGCGGCGCAGGCCTTGCTGGGTGAGAACGACTTCAACGCATTTCGCAGCGTGCAATGCCAGGCGCCGCATGCACGCCGCAACCTGCAGGCCATCAGCGTGCAGCGGATTGGCGAAGTGGTGGAGATGCAGGTCCAGGCCAATGCATTCCTTCATCACATGGTGCGGAATATTGTTGGCTCGCTGATCCTGGTCGGAACCGGAGAACAACCGGTCGACTGGATCGCGACGTTGCTGGCCGGACGCGACCGCTCTGTGGCCGGGCCGACGGCGCCGCCACAAGGCCTGGTGTTTGTCGGGCCGTTGTATCCCGCAGAGTGGCATCTGCCTGCTGAGGTCACCCAATGAATCGATCGCTGTACCGCACCCGTATCAAGTTCTGTGGCATGACCCGCGCCGGTGATATTCGACTGGCAGGCGAGCTGGGTGTGGACGCGGTAGGTTTCATTTTTGCGCACGGCAGCCCGCGCCGCGTGGCACCGGCCGAGGCGCGCGCGATGCGTCAGGCCACCGCGCCGATGGTCGATGTGGTGGCGCTGTTCCGCAACAATTCCAAGGAAGAAGTGCGCGAGGTGGTGCGTACCGTGCGCCCGACCTTGCTGCAGTTCCATGGCGAAGAAGACGACGCGTTCTGCCGTAGTTTCAATCTTCCCTATCTCAAGGCCGTGCCGATGGGCAGCACCGGCGTCAATGGTGAAGACGCCAACGCGCGCACCTTGCAGCTCGCCTATCCCAATACAGCCGGCTTCCTGTTCGACAGCCATGCGCCCGGCGCAGGCGGCGGCACCGGCAAGACCTTCGACTGGTCGCGGTTGCCGACCGGTCTGCATCGCCCGTTCCTGCTGGCCGGCGGCATCACGGCCGACAACGTGTTCGACGCCATCGTGGCGACGCTGCCGTGGGGCGTGGACGTGTCCAGCGGCGTGGAGCTGGCGCCCGGCATCAAGGACGGCCACATGATGCGCAAGTTCGTTGAAGAAGTGCGCCGGGCCGATTGCCACGAGATGTCGTGAGATTCGGGATTGGGGAATCGAGATTAGGGATTAGGCAAGCGGAGCTCGGGCTTGTGCCGCTGTTTTGGAGCGCTTGTCGCCGCTACACATTGCTCTTGGTCGCTCGGCTTTCCGGCTAACCATCGCTCAGCCGCTTGCTTCTTGAACGACGCGGTTGCTTGATGGCTGCACTTAGCCGTGCGCGATATTTATTGCAGGTGTCTGCACCTGATCTTCAGTCAGTGCACCGCGTAGCCAACCAGCGAGCCGCTCGATCCGCGGATCCGGGTTGCGCTTTGCGGCGCACAGCACCCAGCGCCCGCGCGTTGGCGTGAATCCCCAGGGTGCCAGCAGGCGGCCGGCGGCCAGATCCGCTGCAACCAAGGGTTGCGGTGCGATCGCAACCCCCAGGCCGGCGGCAGCGGCTTCCAGTAAATAGACCAGGTGTTCGAACTCGGTCCCGAAGCGCAGTGCCTCGGGTGCCACACCATGTGCCTGCGCCCATTCCGGCCAGGCCTGCGGGCGCGAGCGCGTGTGCAGCAAGGCGTGATCGAGCAGGGCGGCAGGGTCGTTTCCGTCGAGCTGCGTCGTGGATGCAAGCTGCGGGCTCAGCACCGGGCCGATCCATTCCACGCCCAGCTCGTGCACCTGCCACTCGCCGGGCCAGGGCGGTGTGTCCAGCAGCAGTGCCGCATCCAGGCCATCCAGGTCCGGGCCTGGCGCTTGTTCGCCGGCCGACAGATGCAGGCGAACATCGGGCAGGTCCTGCTGCAGCCGGCCCAGGTGCGGGATGACCCAGCGCGCCAGCAGACTGCCCGAACAGCCCAGCACCAGCGGCGTCTCGCTGCCAGGGCGCCTTAACAGCCCAGCCCAGGTCTCGCCGATCAAGGCGAAGCCTTCCCCGGTCGCATCGCGCAAACGCGTGCCTGCTGCCGTCAATACCAGGCCGCGGCCCTGGCGGGTGAACAGGGCAGTTCCAAGTGACTGCTCCAAGGTGCGCACATGCCGGCTGATGGCGCCATGGGTGACGTGTAGTTCCTGCGCAGCCCGGCTGACGCTTTGCAGGCGCGCGGCAGATTCGAAGGCGCGCAAGGCCGCCAGCGGCGGAAGTGGGTAACTCATTGTGTGAGTCCAGGTCACAGGTTGTGGCAATCTTATCGATTTATCGCACCGGCTTGCTGCGCTAAAGTGCGTGCTTCTCGTATGACCGCATTGCTGCAGAGGATTCCCATGTCGGCCCAGCCCATCAGTGACTTTTACGCCTATCCGGACGCTGCCGGCCACTTTGGCAAATTCGGCGGCCGGTTCGTCGCCGAGACCTTGATCGGCCCCTTGCAGGAACTGTCCGCAGCCTATGACCAGGCGCGCCAGGACCCGGCCTTCATCGCCGAGTACGACAAGGATCTCAAGCATTATGTCGGCCGGCCCAGCCCGATCTATCACGCCGAGCGCCTGAGCCGCGAAGTGGGCGGGGCGCAGATCCTGCTCAAGCGCGAAGACCTCAACCACACCGGCGCGCACAAGATCAACAACACCATCGGCCAGGCCCTGCTGGCCAGCCGTATGGGCAAGACCCGCATCATCGCCGAGACCGGCGCCGGCCAGCATGGCGTGGCCAGCGCCACGGTCGCCGCGCGGCTGGGCCTGGAGTGCGTGGTCTACATGGGCGCCACCGACATCGAACGGCAGAAGATCAACGTCTACCGCATGAAGCTGCTCGGCGCCACGGTGATCCCGGTGACCTCCGGCTCGGCCACGCTCAAGGACGCGCTCAACGAGGCGATGCGTGACTGGGTCACCAATGTGCAGGACACCTTCTACATCATCGGCACCGTCGCCGGCCCGGATCCGTATCCGCGCATGGTGCGCGACTTCAACGCGATTGTCGGCCGCGAAGCGCGCGCGCAGATGCTGGAAGACTACGGCCGTCTGCCGGATGCGCTCAGCGCCTGCGTGGGCGGCGGCAGCAATGCGATCGGCTTGTTCCATGCCTTCCTCAACGACCCGGGCGTCAAGATCTATGGCGCCGAAGCGGCCGGCGACGGCATCGCCACCGGTCGCCATGCCGCCTCGATCGCGGCCGGTCGCCCCGGTGTGCTGCACGGCAACCGCACCTATGTGATCTGCGACGACGACGGCCAGATCACCGAAACCCATTCGATCTCCGCCGGCCTGGATTACCCGGGCGTCGGCCCGGAGCATTCGTTCCTGTCCGACAGCGGTCGCGCGGTCTACCAGGGCATCACCGACGACGAGGCGATGGCCGCGTTCCATCTGCTGGCGCACACCGAGGGCATTCTGGCCGCGCTCGAGTCCAGCCATGCGGTGGCGCAGTCGATCAAGCTCGCGCGCGAGATGCCCAAGGACGCATTGATCCTGTGCAACCTGTCCGGCCGTGGCGACAAGGACGTGCACACCATCGCCGCGCGCGAAGGCGTGCAAGTCTGATGCCGCTGCGGCGTGTCACCGTGACCGCGCTAGCCGACCAGCCAGGCGAACAGGACCTGCTGTTCGCCTGGCTCGACCGCTGGGCGCCGCAGATCCGCACGTGTTCGGAAAACACCGGCTGCGGCTGCTGCCTGGACAGTTTCGACGTCGAGGTGGACGCGCAAGCGTTGACCGAACTGCCCTCAGCCATGTACCAGGACATCCATTGATGCGGTCGTACCGCAGCTAACTTCTTCAAGGTCTTTCAATGCGTCGTATCGACGAAACCTTCCAACGTTTGCGTGCCGATGGCCGCAAGGCGCTCATCCCCTTCATCACCGCCGGCGATCCCTCGCTGGAAGCCACCGTTCCGGTGATGCACGCGCTGGTGCGCGCCGGCGCCGATGTCATCGAACTCGGCGTGCCGTTTTCTGACCCGATGGCCGACGGCCCCACCATCCAACGCAGCTCAGAACGCGCGCTTGGTCGTGGCGCCGGCCTGGCCTATGTACTGGAAGCGGTGCACGAATTCCGCCGCGAAGACCCCACCACCCCGGTGGTGCTGATGGGCTACCTCAACCCGATCGAGATCCACGGCACCCGGCGCTTTGCCGAAGCCGCCGTCGCCGCCGGCGTGGATGGCTTGCTCTTGGTGGATCTGCCACCCGAAGAGGCCGCCGAGACCCGCGCCATCTTCACCGAGGTCGGCCTGGCCCTGATCGCGCTTGCCTCGCCGACCACCAGCGAGCAGCGTCTGGACATGCTGTGCAGCAGCGCCCAGGGGTATCTGTATTACGTCAGCTTCGCCGGCGTCACTGGCGCTTCGAATCTGCTCGACACCACCGCGGCGGGCGATCGCCTGCGCCAGCTGCGCCTGCGTGCCGGCGCCCCGGTGGTGGCCGGTTTTGGCATCAAGGACGCGGTCAGCGCCGCCGCAATGGCCGTGGATGCCGACGGCGTGGTGGTCGGCAGCGCCCTGGTCGCCGCCCTGGCCGAAGCCCCCGATGTCCGCACCGCCCGCGAATACGCCGAAGCGTTCCTGACCCCGCTCCGCCAGGCACTGGATCATCCCTGAAACCAGCCCAAAGCCCCTCTCGCGTCGATGCACGTGGCTTCGCCCGCACCCTCACCCCAACCCCCGCTCCGCGCCCCGGCCCGCGCTTGCGGCGCGGGCGCTCCAAGGCACGCGCGCCAGTGGCGCGCAAGCCGTGCCTTCTCGCCCCGCAGGAGAGGGGCTTTGATCCTTCTCCCGTCGGGAGAAGGTGCCCCGCAGGGGCGGATGAGGGTACGGGCGAAGCCACGTGCATCCCAACCACAAGTGCACGCCAATCAGAGTTAGGCGCAGCACAACAAACCGACCTTCACTCCAAACACCCGCGCAACCTCCCAGCACCACGCTCGCAGCCAGCCCTCCGAACTGCCACCAAGTCCCACATTCATTCCCCGCGCTACCTCGCTTTTCCCGCAGCGCGTTAGACTTATGCCCCTCTGCGGCCCGTAAGGCCGCCCTGCATGGATTGTCATACACGCATGAGCTGGCTCAGCAAATTGATGCCCTCCGGCATCCGCACCGAGAACACCCCGGCCAAGAAGCGCAGCGTCCCCGAGGGCCTGTGGGAAAAGTGCAGCAATTGCGGCAGCGCGCTGTACGGCCCCGAGCTCGAGGAAAACCTGGAGGTGTGTCCGAAATGCGACCACCACATGGCAATCCGCGCCCGCACGCGCCTGGCCGCGTTGTTCGATGTGGATGCCCCGACCACCGAAATCGCCGCCCAGCTGGGCCCGGTCGACGTGCTCAAGTTCAAGGACCAGAAGCGCTACGGCGAGCGCATCAAGGCCAGCCAGAAGGCCAGCGGCGAGTACGACGCATTGATCGCCATGCGCGGCACGCTCAAGGGCAACCCGCTGGTTGCCGCCGCATTCGATTTCGCCTTCATGGGTGGCTCGATGGGCTCGGTGGTCGGCGAGCGCTTCGCGCGTGCCGCCGAAGTGGCGCTGGAAGTCGGCTGCCCGTTCGTATGCTTCTCCGCCAGCGGCGGGGCACGCATGCAGGAAGGCCTGTTCTCGCTGATGCAGATGGCCAAGACCTCCGCTGCGCTCGGCCGCCTGCGCGAAGCGGGCCTGCCGTACATCTCGGTGCTGACCCATCCCACCACCGGTGGCGTGTCGGCCTCGTTCGCGATGCTGGGCGACATCAACATCGCCGAGCCGCATGCCTTGATCGGCTTTGCCGGCCCGCGCGTGATCGAACAGACCGTGCGCGAAACGCTGCCGGAAGGCTTCCAGCGCTCGGAGTTCCTGCTCGACCATGGCGCCATCGATCAGATCTGCGACCGCCGCGACATGCGCGACCGCCTTGCCGATCTGACCGCGATGATGATGCGTCAGCCGCATCCGCAAGAGGCGGTGGCGTGAGGTTGGTGTTCGTGCTGGCTGTCCCCGGGAAAAACGTGGTCTGCGACCTGTGGACTTCCGTCGATGGCTGCTCCTTCCAGGCCCCTGCTCCCTGGCCGCAGGTCCCGACGCTTCCGGTCACGGCTCCATGAGCGCCCGCAAGTATTTCGGCACCGACGGCATCCGCGGTCGGGTCGGGCAGGGCGTGATCTCGGCCGATTTCGTGCTGCGGCTTGGCAATGCGCTCGGCCGCGTGCTCACCGCCGGGCGCAGTAAGCGCCCGCTGGTGCTGATCGGCAAGGACACCCGCATTTCCGGCTATATGTTCGAAGCCGCTTTGGAAGCCGGCCTGGTCGCCGCAGGTGCCGACGTGCAGTTGATCGGCCCGATGCCGACGCCGGCCATTGCGTTCCTGACCAACACGCTGCGCGCCGATGCCGGCGTGGTGATCAGTGCCTCGCACAATCCGCATTACGACAACGGCATCAAGTTCTTTTCCGCCGAAGGCGAAAAGCTCGACGACGCTACCGAAGCGGCGATCGAAGCCGCGCTCGACGAGCCGTTCCACACCGTGGAATCGGAGTGTCTGGGCAAGGCGATCCGCACGCGCGATGCGATCGGCCGTTACATCGAATTCTGCAAGGCCAGCGTGGCGCGCGGTTTCACCCTGCATGGCCTGAAGATGGTGCTGGACTGCGCGCACGGGGCGACTTATCACATCGCGCCGATGCTGTTCCGCGAGCTGGGTGCGGACGTGGTGGTCATCGGTGCCGCACCGGACGGACTCAATATCAATGACGGCGTCGGCTCCACGCATATCGACAATCTCGCCGCCAAGGTGCGCGAGAGCGGTGCGCAGTTGGGCATCGCCTTCGATGGCGACGGTGATCGCGTGCTGATGGCCGACGACCAGGGCAACCCGGTCGATGGCGACGATCTGCTCTACGTGCTTGCGCGTTCCTGGCAGGCCAGCGGCCGGCTCACCGGCACCGTGGTCGGCACGCTGATGACCAACTACGGCCTGGAACAGGCGCTGGCCGCATTGAACATCCCGTTCCAGCGCGCCAAGGTCGGCGACCGTTACGTGCACCAGGCGTTGGTGGAAGGCAGCGGCACCCTGGGTGGCGAAACCTCCGGCCATCTGCTGTGCCTGGATCGCGCCACCACCGGCGATGGCATCGTCAGCGCGCTGCAGGTCCTTGAGGCCCTGGGGCGCGATGGACAGAGCCTGCGCCAGGCCTTGAGCAGCCTGAGCAAGGTGCCGCAGAAAACAATCAACGTGCGTCTGGATGGCGGCGCTGCCAAAGCGATTGTGGAAGCCGCTGGCGTGCAGCAGGCGTTGCAGCAGGCGCAAGCCGCCGTGCAGGGGCGTGGCCGCGCGTTTCTGCGTCCTTCCGGCACCGAGCCGGTGGTGCGCGTGACGGTGGAAGCCGACGACGCTGGCCTGATGCAGGACACGCTGGACCGACTCTCGGGTGCCGTGCGTGACGCGGCGTGAGTCGCTGATCATTGGCGTGTGCGTGGTCTTTGCCAAGGCCGCGACGTTCTACCTGTTGTATCGCCTGCTGTCCTGAACAGCAGGCCTTCCTTTTGACTCCTCGACTTCGACTGCAGATATCCGTATGAGCGCCCGCATCCCGACCCTGGACATCACCCGTTTCGACAGCGACCGCGACGCCTTCGTCGCCGAGCTCGGTGCGGCCTATAGGCAGTGGGGCTTTGCCGGCATCCGCAATCACGGCATTGCGCAGGCCGATATCGATGGCGCCTACGAGGTGTTCAAGGCGTTCTTCGCGCTGCCGGAAGAGGTCAAGCAGCGCTACCACGTCAAAGGCAGTGGCGGCGCGCGCGGCTACACCGCGTTCGGTGTGGAAACGGCCAAGGATTCCAAGCATTTTGATCTAAAGGAGTTCTGGCATATCGGCCGCGAGATTCCGGACGATTCGCCGTATCGCGAGGTGATGACGCCGAACCTGTGGCCCGAAGAAGTGCCCGGTTTCCGCGAGCGCGGTTACCGCCTGTACCAGCAGCTCGATCACCTGGGCTCGCGCGTACTGTCGGCGCTGGCGCTGCATATCGGCCTACCGCAGGACTATTTCGTCGACAAGACCAACAACGGTAATTCGATCCTGCGGCCGATCCACTACCCGCCGATCACCAGCGACGACATCCCCAACGTGCGTGCCGGCGCGCATGGCGACATCAACTTCATCACCTTGCTGGTCGGTGCCAGCGCGGCCGGTCTGGAGGTGCGTTCCAACGATGGCGAGTGGGTGCCATTCACAGCGGATGCCGACACCATCGTGGTCAATATCGGCGACATGCTGCAACGCCTGACCAACCATGTGTACCCGTCCACCATCCATCGCGTGGTCAATCCGCCGGGCGAAGCAGCGCGCAAGCCACGTTACTCGGTGCCGTTCTTCCTGCACCCGAATCCGGACTTCCTGATCGACGTGCTGCCTTCGTGCATCACTGCCGAAAACCCGAGTCGCTATCCCGAGCCGATCACCGCACACGGCTTCCTGGAAGAGCGTCTGCGCGAGATCAAGCTGAAGTAATCCAGCACGCGGTCCCTATCAGCGCGCGCAGCGAATAGCCGCGCTCGCAACACGGGGAATGACCGACACCACAGTTCTGTTCAAAAAATTCCGCTCGCGTCTGGTTAAAGCTTGCGTTCACCTCAGCCGATAACTCAGTCTGATCGCTAGCGCGACGTCGGATTCGCCTGGCGCCCGCTGCCGATTGCACTAGGTTTGGGGGGCGCATGCGGACGCAGTGGTTCAAACGGATAGGTGTGGTTTCGGTGTTGCTGGTGTACTGCGCCGCAAGCGCCGTGGTGGCAACGCCGGTCAGCGTGACCGTGGCCGATGCCAACGGCATGTTGGTCGATGCGGTGGTCAGTCTGGAGCCGGCGCGTCCGGCGCCACCCACTGCTTCCAAGACCGCGGAAATGGATCAGATCAATTCGCAGTTCGTGCCCGCCGTCCTGGCGGTGCGCACTGGCACCTTGGTGCGCTTTCCGAATAACGATCAGATCCGCCATCAGGTCTATTCCTTTTCGCCTGCCAAGCGTTTCGAATTGCCGCTGTTTCAGGGTACCAAGGCCACGCCGATCCGCTTCGATCAGGCGGGCCTGGTGACGATTGGCTGCAATATCCACGACTGGATGCTTGGCTATATCGTGGTGCTGGAGACGCCGTATTTCGGCAAGACCGGCAGCGACGGCCGCGTGCAACTGGATGCACCGGCAGGCACCTACACGCTGCGGGTCTGGCATCCGCGCATCAAGGGTGCCGTGGTCACCGAGCCGTTGCTGCTTGCGCGCGATGCAGTGCAGCGTCGCGTGACCCTGCAGACCACCGGCGCCGCGCCGATGGCAGCACCACCGGATGAGCGCGTGCGCGCGCTGCAGGACAAATTCCGTCGCGCCGACCCGAAGAAGCCGCATCCATGAAGTCAATGCGTCTGCATACCCGTATCGCGGCCTTGGTGGTCCTGGTCGTGCTCGCCACGCAAGTGCTGACCTTCATCGCAGTGCAGGTCGCCACCGAGCGCAGCGTCAAGGCGCAACTGGGCGAAGAACTGCAGATCGGCGAACGCGTCTGGCAACGCATCAACGTGCGCCGCGACGAGCAGCTGCTGCAGTCGGCCTCGGTGCTGGCCGACGATTTCGGTTTCCGTGCGGCAGTGGCCAGTGGCGATGTGCCGACCATGCAGTCGGCATTGCGTAACCATGCCGCGCGCATGTCGGCGCAGACCGCGGTGCTGTTGTCGCCGGATGGCGAGTTCCTGACCGGGCTGGCGGATCTGCCGCAAGCCGAGCAATTGCGCGCCGTGCAAGCCCTGCTGCAACAGGCCCAGCGCGACGGGCACGCGGTCGGGGTGGTGGCACTGGATCAGCGCATCGTGCGGCTGGCGGTAGTGCAGGTGCTGGCGCCGAACCGGGTGGGCTGGATCGCGATCGGCAACGAGTCCGGCGATGGGCTTGCGCAGGACTTTCGTACCACCACCGGGCTGGATGCGACCTTTTTCACCGATGGCCCGCCGGTGCGCGTACTGGCCTCCACCCTGGAGCCGGCTGCGCGCGCCGAGTTCCCGCAGCAGCTGCCCGCCGCCGAAGCGGGGCAGGGCGAAGCGATCCCGCTGACGCTGGCCGACGCGCGTTACCTGGTCAAACTGCAATCGATCCAGGGCGACAGTCACGTGCGGGTCGCTTTGCAGGCCTCGCTGGATCGTGCGGTCGCACCGTACCGCATCCTCAAGCTGCGCATTCTGTTGTTGGCCGGTCTGGCCACGGCCGCCGCACTCGGTGTGGCGATTTTTCTCGCGCGCAGCGTTAGCAAGCCGGTCGCGCAGTTGGTGCAGGCAGCACGACGCATCCAGCGCGGCGATTACCACACCGCGGTGCAGGTGCCGCCCGGACGTGAACTGGCCGAGCTGGCCGACAGCTTCGGGCGCATGCAGCAGCAGATCGCCAGCCGCGAGCAGCACATCCTGCATCAGGCGCGCCACGATGCCTTGACCGGCCTGCCCAATCGCATCTGGCTGCTGGAACGGCTGCAACAGGTGGTCGACCAGACCGTGGCCTCGGGTGGCACGGCCGCCGTGCTGATCTTGGATCTTGAGCGTTTCAAGGAACTCAACGACAGCCTGGGGCACGACTTCGCCGATCAGGTGCTGGTCGAAGCAGGGCGCCGCCTTGCCGAGGTCGTGCAGGAGCCCAATGTGGTCGGGCGGTTGGGCAGCGACGAATTCATGGTGGTGGTGGCGCAGGCCGATATGACCAGCGTGCAGCAGGATGCGCAGCGATTGCTGCTGCAGCTGCGTCGCCCACTGGTGTTGCCGCAGGCGCGCATCCAGTTGGAAGCCAGCATCGGCATCGCCTTGATCCCCGAACACGGCGCCGATCCGGATACCTTGCTGCGGCGCGCCGATATCGCACGTCGCCAGGGCGGCAATGTCACCACCATCGGCGCCAGCAGCGTGTATCGCCTGGGCCAGGACGAGCAGCATCTGCGCCGTCTACGGCTCACTGGCGATCTGCGCCAGGCGATTGCCAGCAACGAATTGACCTTGCGCTTCCAGCCCAAGATCTGTTTGCGCAGCGATCGCGTCGAACAGGTCGAGGTACTGGTGCGCTGGCATCACCCGGTGCTGGGGCCTATTGGCCCGGATGAATTCATTCCGCTCGCCGAGCACTCCGGTGTGATCCACCCGCTGACCCGCTATGTGCTGGACGAGGCGCTGCGGTGCCAGGCGCTATGGCGCAGCCAGGGCCTGGAGCTGGGCATGGCGATCAATCTCTCTGCGCTCGATCTGTCCGACCCCGGCCTGCCGGATTATGTGCGCGGTCGTCTGGAGCATCACGCGGTGGCGGCCGAGCGGGTCACGCTGGAATTGACCGAAAGCGCCTTGATGCGCGATGTCGAATTCGCGCTGCACATGCTGCATCAGCTGCGCAGCGTCGGCGTGCGCCTGTCCATCGACGACTTCGGCACCGGCTATTCCTCGCTGGCGCAGCTCAAGCGCATGCCGGTCAACGAATTGAAGATCGACAAGAGTTTCGTCATGCAATTGGCCGAAGGCACCGACGATGCATTCATCGTGCGCAGCACGATCGATCTGGGGCATAACCTTGGATTGAGCGTGATCGCCGAAGGCGTGGAAAACGCCACGGCGCTCGGGCTGCTGCGCAGTTATGGCTGCGACATGGTACAGGGCTATCTGTACGCGCCGCCGCTGGAAGAAGTGCCGTTTGTGGCCTGGTGCATGCGTCAACTCGATCTGGTGCCGGCCGCGCAAGCAGGAGCGCAACGATGAGCAAGTGGGTGCGTGCCGCGCGGTCTGCTGCAGTGTTGGGTTGTTTGGCGCTCACGCCGACACTGGCGATCGCTGGAGAAGGGCGTCTGCTTGCCACCGGCGGTGTGTCGATGATCGAAGGCAGCAGCGGCGGCGGCATCGTGCCGTGGGCCACGCTGTCGGGCTACGGCACGCGCGATGAACTTGCCACCGTCGTGTTCGCCACCCACGTGGACAGCGGCGATTACCGATTGGATGTGCAGGGCGCCGCGCTCACCGTCGGCAACCGGCTGGAGCTGTCGCTCGCGCGGCAACGCCTGGATCTGGGCACATTGCAGGACCGATTGGGCTTGCCATGGAATGCGCTGGGTCAGGACGTGTTCGGCGCAAAGCTACGCTTGCATGGCGACCTCGTGTACGGGAGCGCGCCGCAAGTCAGTTTGGGCGTGCAGTACAAGCGTTTGCGCAACGGCACGCTGCCCCTGGCGATCGGTGCGCGCGACGACCACGGCACCGATGTGTACGTCAGCGCCAGCCGGCTGTTGCTGCAGGGCGTTGGCGGTTATCAGCTGTTGCTCAACGGTACCCTGCGCGCCACCCGCGCCAATCAGACCGGCTTGCTCGGCTTCGGCGGCGATCGTCGCAACAGCTACCGGCTGGTGGGTGAGGCCAGCGCTGCGGTGATGCTGTCGCCCTCCCTGGCAGTGGGCGTGGAATACCGAGACAAACCCGATAACCTGGGCTTCGCGCGCGAACAAGCCTGGGCAGACGCATTCGTCGCCTGGTTTCCCAGCAAGCATGTGTCGTTCACCGCGGCCTGGGCAGACCTTGGTGACATCGCCACGCTTACCGATCAGCGTGGTCCCTATCTTTCCTTGCAGGTGGCGTTCTGATGAACCGATGGCTGCGCTGCTGCCTGCTTTGCGTGCTGGGCCTGGTGAGCGCCTGCGCCACCACGCAACCGCGCCAGACGCTCTACGACGAACTCGGCGGGCAAGCCGGGATCGAAGCGCTGGTGGAAACCATGCTGTCTCGCATTGCCGACGATCAACGCATCGTCGATAAATTCGCGCGCGTCAACATCGTCATGCTCAACGAGCGTCTGGTGCAGAAGTTCTGCCACGTCAGCGATGGGCCATGCCCGGATACCGCCAAGTCGATGAAGCAGGCGCATGCGCATCTGGCCATTCGCGAAGGCGACTTCAATGCCTTGGTCGAGGATCTGAACTGGGCGATGGATCAGCGCAAGATTCCGCGCCGCACGCAGAATCGCTTGCTCGCACAACTGGCGGCAATGCACGGCGACATCGTCAATCACTGACATCCCGTGGGGGCATGATCATGCAGTCGTGCAGAGCCGTACGCACCTACGCTGATCCACCGCTCAGCCGCCTCACTCCAGCGGACGCACCCGATGCGATCCGCGCGCCATCAGGCGCAAGGCAAGCGCATGCGGCAACACGCGCAATGCGGCATTGACCAGGCGATAGCGCCAGCCCGGAACCGCCAGCACCTGTCCGCGCTCCAGTGCTTCGATGCCGTATTCGGCCACGGCATCGGCCTGCAGCCACGCCCAGCGGGGCAGGGTGGACATCTGCTCGCGTGTGCCGGTGATGTCGTGAAATTCCGACCACGCAAAGCCCGGGCACAGCGCGCAGACCCTCACTGCGCAATCGGCGTTTTCCAGCGCCAGCGATTCGCTGAAGCGCAGCAGGAAGCTCTTACTTGCCGCATACAGCGTTTGCCCGTCGGCGCTCGGCGTCAGCGCCGCAAACGAGGCCACGTTGAGAATGCGGCCCTGGCCAGTGGCGCGGATCATCGGCAACAGCCGCCAGGTCAGCTCGCACACCGCGCCCACCATCACCTGCAAAAAACGCGCATGCGTGGCCCAGTCGTTGTGCAGATAGCGGCCCGGCACACCGTAGCCGGCATTGCCCAGGGTGCTTACGGTCCAGCCATTACGCTGGATCTGCACAACCAGCATCTCTACCGCCGCAGGGTCAGCCAGATCGGCAGGCAACACTTCCACCCGCACCAACGTCCTTAACTCGTCGGCCAGCGCTTCCAGTCTGTCCACCCGTCGCGCAGTCAGGATCAACGGCACGCCACGCCTGGCGTAAGCGCGCGCAATCTCGCGGCCGATACCGCTGGAGGCGCCGGTGACCAGCGCGAAGACAGGCGAAACGGACATGGCAGGTTCCTGCTGAAGAGGGGATGGGACAGGCAATGGACAGAAGTGTGCCGGCTGCCGACAGGGCATGGGCTATTCTGTCGCCTGTCTTCCACTCAGGAACCTGCGCCTGATGCGTCGAAAACTCGTTGCCGGAAATTGGAAGCTGCATGGCAGCCGCGCCTTCGCCACCGAACTGGTGGCCCAGATTGCCGCGCACATGCCCCTGGAGGGTGTCGATGTCGTCATCCTGCCGCCACTGCCTTACCTCGGTGATCTGATCGAGGATTTCGAGGAGCATCACCTGTGCTTCGGTGCACAGGACGTCAGCAGTAACGAGAAGGGCGCCTACACCGGCGAGGTCTCGGCCACGATGCTGGTCGATGTCGGCGCCGAGTACGGGCTGGTCGGCCACTCCGAACGTCGCCAGTACCATCAGGAGAGCAGTGAGCTGGTGGCGCGTAAATTCGCGGCCGCCATGCATGCCGGGTTGATCCCGGTGCTGTGCGTCGGCGAATCGTTGGAGCAGCGCGAAGCGGGCCAGACCGAGGTGGTGCTGCGCGCTCAGCTCGAGCCGGTGCTGGCCCTGGTCGGCAGCGAAGGCTTTGCGCGTGCCGTGCTTGCGTATGAACCGATCTGGGCCATTGGTACCGGCCGCACTGCCAGCCCGGAGCAGGCCCAGGCTGTGCACGCCTTCCTGCGTGGCGAAGTCGCAAAGGCGGATGCTAGAATTGCCGATTCGCTGCCCATCGTGTACGGGGGCAGTGTCAAGCCCGACAACGCCAACGAGCTGTTCGCACAGCCCGATGTCGACGGCGGGCTGGTCGGAGGCGCATCACTGGTCGCTGAAGATTTCCTGGCCATCGCACGCGCGGCGGTCGCTTGATTAACCCATTAAGTTTTGTCCGGGGACGGATTTCGAAATGCTGATGTTGATCCTCAATGTGGTCTACGTGCTGGTCGCGCTGGCGATGATTGCGCTGATCCTGATGCAGCGTGGCGCGGGTGCGGCAGCGGGCTCCGGTTTCGGTGCTGGTGCCTCGGGTACCGTGTTTGGTTCGCAGGGTGCGTCGAACTTCCTGTCCAAGTCGACCAAGTGGCTGGCGGTGGTGTTTTTCAGCATCAGCCTGTTCATGGCGTGGTACGCCACCCATGGCGCGCGTCCCACCGATCAGAATCTTGGCGTGATGTCGCAGTCGGCCACCCCGGCACCGGCCGCCGCCGGCGAGCTGACTCAGCCGTTGCCGCAGGCACCAGCCGCGGGCGCAGTGCCGACCGCTCCGTCGCAGCCGTCGCCTGCCGCTGTTCCGGCCGCAGCGCCAGCGCAGTCCGCACCGGCGCAACAAGCGCCTGCGGCACGCGAAGAAAACGCTTCAGAACCAGCACAAAAACGCTGAAGCCGGTTACAATACGCTGCGCACTGGGATGCCCAGCGGCGCAACGTATGCCCAGGTGGCGGAATTGGTAGACGCACTACCTTGAGGTGGTAGCGATTTAGGTCGTAGGGGTTCGAGTCCCCTCTTGGGCACCATTGTTTGGCTGCAGTTCCTGCGCATCGTGGCGGTGCCACGCGCGGGTCCTGCTTATACCCCATGCCGGCACGCGGCGCGTGCGGGCAAAGGCAAGAGAGAATCGCTGTGCTGGCCGAATATTTGCCGAGTCTGCTGTTTCTGATCGTCGCCACCGGTATCGGCATCACATTGATGTTGATCGGCCGGTTCCTCGGTCCGCGTAGCCCCGATGCACGCAAGCTCTCGCCGTACGAGTGTGGCTTCGAGGCATTCGAAGACGCGCGCATGAAGTTCGACGTGCGCTACTACCTGATCGCGATCCAGTTCATCGTGTTCGATCTGGAAATCATCTTCATCGTGCCGTGGACGCAGGTGTTCATGGAGATCGGCGCACGTTCGCTGGTCACCATGGGGCTGTTCGTCGGCATGTTGTTCCTCGGTTTTATCTACGTCTGGAAGAAGGGAGCGTTGGAATGGGAGTGATTCAGACCCTCGATCGTCTGATGACCAATCCGATGCCGGAAGGTCGGTTGGACGACATCCTGCGCCCGGAAGGCGAGAACCCGCTGCTCGAAAAGGGCTACGTGACCACCAGCGTCGACGCGCTGTTGAATTGGGCGCGTACCGGTTCGATGTGGCCGATGACCTTCGGTCTGGCCTGTTGCGCAGTCGAGATGATGCACGCTGGTGCGGCGCGCCTGGACCTGGACCGTTACGGCGTGGTGTTCCGCCCGTCGCCGCGCCAGTCCGACGTAATGATCGTGGCCGGCACGCTGGTCAACAAGATGGCGCCGGCGCTGCGCAAGGTCTACGACCAGATGCCGGATCCCAAGTGGGTCATTTCGATGGGTAGCTGCGCCAACGGCGGTGGCTATTACCATTATTCGTATTCGGTGGTGCGCGGTTGCGACCGCATCGTGCCGGTGGACATCTATGTCCCGGGCTGCCCGCCGACCGCCGAGGCGCTGGTCTACGGCATCTTGCAGCTGCAGAAGAAGATCTGGCGTACCCAGACGATCGCGCGCTGATACCCGTCTTCTTCTACCGAGAGCAGCCAAGCCCCCATGGCAGAGCAAGCATCCTCCTTCACTGACCGACTTGCGGCACGTTTCGCCGGTGCGCAGATTGCCGTGGCCTTGCCGCGCGGCGAAGTGACGCTGGAAGTCGCGGCTGCCGATTGGCACGCCACCTGTCTGGCCTTGCGCGACGAGCTCGGTTTCGAGCAGTTGAGCGATCTGTGCGGCGTCGATCACCTGGGCTATGGCAGCGACGAGTGGGATACCGCGGACGTGTCGTCGCAGGGTTTCAGTCGTGGTGTCGAAGGCAAGGCGGTCGGTCGTTTCGCCTGGGGTGAATTTCCCAGCCAGGAAAGCTCCGATGGCGCCCACCCGCAGCACATGCCCAAGCAGCGTTTTGCGGTCGTCGCCCAGCTGATTTCCTACCAGCACAACCAGCGTCTGCGCGTGCGTTGCTACGCCCCGGACGAGCAGGTGCCGGTGGTGGCCTCGTTGACCGATATCTGGCCGGGCGTGAACTGGTTCGAGCGCGAAGCCTTCGACCTGTTCGGCATCGTGTTCGACGGTCACCCGGATCTGCGTCGCATCCTGACCGACTACGGATTCGTCGGCCATCCGTTCCGCAAGGATTTCCCGCTGATCGGCAACGTCGAAGTACGTTACGACGAAGAAAAAAAGCGCGTGGTGTACGAGCCGGTCACCTCGGTCGAGCCACGCGTCGGTGTGCCGCGCGTGATTCGCGACGATGCCCGTTATGAGGCTGCCGCTGGTGAAGTGGGCAAGTCGGAGACTGCCAAGTGAGTGAGTTCCACCAGGCGACTGCCGCCTTCGCTAGCAATCCTGTCGAAAGCAAGCAGGAAATCCGCAATTACACGATGAACTTCGGCCCGCAGCATCCTGCGGCGCACGGCGTGCTGCGCTTGATCCTGGAAATGGACGGCGAAACCGTGGTGCGTGCCGATCCGCATATCGGCCTGCTGCACCGTGGCACCGAGAAGCTGGCCGAGTCCAAGCCGTTCAACCAGTCGGTTCCGTACATGGATCGTCTGGATTACGTGTCGATGATGTGCAACGAGCATGCCTACGTGCGCGCGATCGAGTCCCTGATGGGAATCGAAGTGCCCGAGCGTGCGCAGTACATCCGCACGATGTTCGATGAAATCACCCGCATCAAGAACCACCTGATGTGGCTCGGCTCCAACGCGCTCGACCTGGGTGCGATGGCGGTGATGCTGTATGCGTTCCGCGAGCGCGAAGAGTTGATGGACGTCTACGAGGCGGTCAGTGGCGCGCGCATGCACGCCGCCTACTATCGCCCCGGTGGCGTGTATCGCGATCTGCCCGATCGCATGCCCAAGTACAAGGAATCGCGTTGGCACAAGGGCGGGGCGCTGAAGAAGCTCAACGCCGCGCGCGAAGGCTCGATGCTGGATTTCCTCGAGGACTTCACCAATACCTTCCCGTCGCGTGTGGACGAGTACGAAACGCTGCTGACCGATAACCGTATCTGGAAGCAGCGCACCGTCGATGTCGGCATCATCAGCCCGGATCTGGCGCGTGCCTGGGGCATGACCGGCCCGATGCTGCGTGGCTCCGGTATCGAGTGGGATCTGCGCAAGAAGCAGCCGTATGCCAAGTACGACGCGGTGGATTTCGATATCCCGGTCGGCACCAACGGCGACTGCTACGACCGCTATCTGGTCCGTGTTGCCGAGATGCGTGAATCCAACCGCATCATCAAGCAGTGCGTGACCTGGCTGAAGGCCAATCCAGGCCCGGTCATGGTCACCAATTTCAAGGTCGCTCCGCCAAGCCGCGAAGGCATGAAGGACGACATGGAAGCGCTGATCCATCACTTCAAGCTGTTCAGTGAAGGCTATTGCGTGCCGGCCGGCGAGACCTATTGCGCCGTCGAAGCACCCAAGGGCGAGTTCGGCTGCTACCTGATGTCCGATGGCGCCAACAAGCCATTCCGCCTGCATCTGCGCGCGCCGGGCTTTGCGCATCTGTCCTCGATGGACGCGGTGGTGCGTGGCTATTTGCTGGCCGACGTCGTGGCGATGATCGGTACTTACGATTTGGTTTTCGGTGAGGTTGACCGATGAAGGCGACGGGTAATTTCGAAGCGGCGCGCGACGTCGATCCGCAGGTAGTGCTGAGCGACAAGACGCGCGCGCACATCGATCATTGGCTGAGCAAGTTTCCGCCCGACCGCAAGCGTTCGGCGGTGCTGCAGGGCCTGCATGCTGCGCAAGAGCAGAACCAGGGCTGGCTCACCGATGAGTTGATCGTCGGCGTGGCCAAGTATCTGGAACTGCCGCCGGTGTGGGCCTACGAGGTCGCCAGCTTCTACTCGATGTTCGAGACTGAAAAGGTCGGCCGCCACAACGTGGCGTTTTGCACCAACATCAGCTGCTGGCTCAACGGCGCCGAGGATCTGCTGGCGCACGCCGAGAAGAAACTGGGTTGCAAGCTGGGGCAGTCCACGGCCGATGGCCGGGTCTACCTCAAGCGCGAAGAAGAGTGCCTGGCGGCCTGCTCTGCAGCGCCGATGATGGTCATCAACGGCCATTACCACGAGCACCTGACGAAAGAGAAGGTCGACGCGCTGCTGGACGGGCTGGAGTAAGACATGGCACATCATCACGCACCCTCAGGCCCGGTCGGTCCGGCGCCGTTGCCGCATCAGGTCGTCTACACGACGCTGCACTACGACACCCCGTGGTCGTACGAGAGCTACCTCAAGACTGGCGGCTACGCCGCACTGCGCAAGATCCTCGAAGAGAAGATCGCGCCGGCCGACGTCATCGAAATGGTCAAGGCGTCGAACCTGCGCGGCCGTGGCGGCGCGGGCTTCCCGACCGGCTTGAAGTGGTCGTTCATGCCCAAGGGCACGATGCAGAAATACATCCTGTGCAACTCGGACGAATCCGAGCCGGGCACCTGCAAGGACCGCGACATCCTGCGTTACAACCCGCATTCGGTGGTGGAGGGCATGGCGATCGCCTGCTACGCCACCGGTTCGACCGTGGGTTACAACTATCTTCGTGGCGAGTTCCATCACGAGCCGTTCGAGAACTTCGAACTGGCGCTGGCCGATGCGTATGCCAACGGCTGGTTGGGCAAGAACATTCTCGGCAGCGGCGTGGATATCGATATTTACGGTGCGTTGGGTGCCGGCGCCTACATCTGCGGCGAAGAAACCGCGCTGATGGAATCGCTGGAAGGCAAGAAGGGCCAGCCGCGTTACAAGCCGCCGTTCCCGGCGAACTTCGGCCTGTACGGCAAGCCGACCACCATCAACAACACCGAGACCTACGCGTCGGTGCCGGCGATCATTCGCAACGGCCCGGAGTGGTTTCTGGGGTTGAGCAAGACCAAGAACGGCGGCCCGAAGATCTTCTCGGTGTCCGGCTGCGTACAAAAGGGCGGCAATTTCGAAGTGCCGCTCGGTACCACCTTCGACGAACTGCTGGAAATGGCCGGTGGCCTGCGTCCGGGCCGTACCCTCAAGGGCGTGGTGCCTGGCGGCGTTTCGATGCCGGTGCTGAAGGCCGACCAGGTCGCCGGCTTGCAGATGGATTACGACACCTTGCGTGCATTGGGGACCGGTCTGGGTTCGGGCGCGATCGTGGTGTTGGATGACAGCGTCTGCTGCGTGCGTTTTGCCTGCCGCATCTCGCAGTTCTTCCACAAGGAATCCTGCGGTCAGTGCACGCCGTGCCGCGAAGGCACCGGCTGGATGCACCGCGTGCTGGAGCGCATCGTCGCCGGCAAGGCCACGATGGAAGACCTGCACCAGTTGCGCACCGTTGCCGGCCAGATCGAAGGGCACACCATCTGTGCGTTCGGCGAAGCCGCGGCGTGGCCGATCCAGGGATTCCTGCGCCAGTTCTGGGACGAGTTCGAGTACTACATCGTCAACGGTCGTTCGATCGTCGACACGCACGTCGGAGTGGCCGCATGAGCGCCCAACCAGTGAACCCGAACGTGCCACCGGACCATGTCACCGTCGAAATCGACGGGCAGTCCCTGGTGGTGCCGAAGGGTTCGATGATCATCCAGGCGGCCGACAAGGCCGGCATCCCGATCCCGCGCTTCTGCTACCATGAGAAGCTGCCGATCGCGGCCAACTGCCGCATGTGCCTGGTGGACGTCGAAAAATCCCCGAAGCCGTCGCCTGCCTGCGCCACGCCGGTGATGGACGGCATGAAGGTCACCACGCGTAGCGAAAAGGCGCTGAAGTACCAGCGCAGCGTGATGGAATTTTTGCTGATCAATCACCCGCTGGACTGCCCGATCTGCGATCAGGGCGGCGAGTGCGAATTGCAGGACGTTTCGCTCGGTTACGGCCGTTCGGTCAGCCGCTTCAACGAGCGTAAGCGCGTGGTGCCCGACGAGGACATCGGTCCGCTGGTCGCCACCGAAATGACCCGCTGCATCCAGTGCACCCGTTGCGTGCGCTTCACTGCGGACATCGCCGGCACCTACGAGTTGGGTGGCATGTATCGCGGTGAAAACCTGCAGATCGGCACTTACGACGGCAAGCCGCTGACCACCGAAATTTCCGGCAACGTCATCGACGTCTGCCCGGTCGGCGCGCTGACCAACAAGGTGTTCCAGTTCCGTGCCCGCCCGTGGGAGCTGATGGCACGCGAATCGCTCGGCTATCACGATGCGATGGGCTCGAACCTGTTCCTGCACGTGCGTCGCGGCGAAGTGCTGCGTACCGTGCCGCGCGAGAACGAGGCGGTCAACGAGTGCTGGCTGTCCGATCGCGATCGTTATTCGCATCAGGGCCTGTACTCGGAAGACCGTGCGGTCAAGCCGCTGAAGAAGGTCAACGGTGAGTGGACCGAGGTGAGCTGGGCCGAAGGGCTGGCTGCCGCCACGCAAATCCTGCGTGACAACGCTGGAGATCAGCTCGGCGTGCTGGTGCATCCGTCCACCTCCAACGAGGAAGGTGCGCTGCTGGCCCGTCTGGCCGAAGGGCTGGGTAGCGGCAATCTGGATCACCGTTTGCTCAATCGCGATTTCTCCGATGCTGCGGTGGCCGAAGAGTTTGCCACGCCGTTGGCCGAGATCGAGCAGGCCGATGTGGTAGTGCTGTTCGGCACCAACGTGCGTCACGAACTGCCGCTGCTGCATGCGCGTCTGCGCAAGGCCAACATCCAGAACGGGACCAAGATCCATTCGGTCAACCCGGTCGATTTCGATTTTGCCTTTACCCAGGCAAGCCGTACGGTCGTTGCGCCGTCGCAGCTGGCTGGTGCACTGGACGATGCGGCATTGCGCGATGCGGTCAAGGGCGCCACGCGTGCCGTGATCGTGGTCGGCGCATTGGCTGAAAATCATCCGCAGGCTGCCGCGTTGCGTGCTGCCGCACGTGACTTCGCTACTGCAACCGGTGCCTCGCTGTGCCGTATTCCGCAGGGCGCCAATGCTGTCGGCTTGGTCTCGCAAGGTGTATTGCCGACCGCACGCGATGTCACCGGCATGCTGACGCAGCCGCGTCAGGCGTATGTGCTGTATGGCATCGAGCCGGGTCTGGATTTCGCCGATGCAGCGGCTGCACGCAGCGCGCTGGCGGGTGCCAAAGTGGTGGCCTTCAGCCAGTTCGCCTGTACTTCCACGCGCGATGTGGCCGATGTGATTCTGCCGATCGGCGCATTGCCGGAAATCGATGCCTCGCTGACCAATCTCGATGGTCGCGTGCAGACCGCACGTGCCGCCGGCCGCTTGCCGGTGGAAGCGCGCGAAGGTTGGCGCGTGTTGCGCGCACTTGGTGGGGAGCTGGGTCTGGCCGGTTTCGAATTCATCGATCTGGTCGGCCTGCGTGCCGGCATGCAGAACCGCAGCGTGACGCCTGCAACCTCCGCACAGCCAGTGGCTGCGAGCGAGGGGCTGGAAGTGGCCGCGACCGCTGCGATCTATCGCACCGACGCAGTGGTACGCCGCGCCGCTGCACTGCAGTCGCATCCGCTCAACATCGCGCCGTGTGTGGTCATGCACCCAGAGCAGGCAGCGCAGTTGCAGATTGGCGCAGGTCAGATGGTCAAGGTCGGCACCGATGCCGGTAAGGCAACGCTGCCGGTGGTGCTGGACAAGCGCGTCGCGCCGGGGACGGTGTGGATCGAATCCGGCCATGGCGCAACCGCGCCGCTTGGTGCCGGTCGGGTAACGGTGGTGGCTGCATGAACGAATTGCTGTTGAATCTGGTCAATCCTTTGCACCAGTGGTTCGTCGGGCTGGGCGATGGCGGCGTGGTGCTGTGGACCGTGCTGAAGATCCTGCTGATCGCGGTGCCGGTGATCGTGGCGGTGGCGTTCTTTGTGGTCTGGGAGCGCAAGCTGATCGGTTGGATGCACGTACGCCACGGGCCGATGTACGTGGGCATGGGCATCTTTCAGGCCTTTGCCGACGTGTTCAAACTCCTGTTCAAGGAGATCGTGCAGCCGAGTAGCGCGCACAAGGCGATGTTCATCATCGCGCCGCTGCTGACGCTGGCGCCGGCCTTCGCGGCCTGGTCGGTGGTGCCGTTCGATGCGCAGCTGGTGCTGTCCAACGCCAATGTGGGGCTGCTGTATCTGCTGGCGATGACCTCGTTGGGCGTGTACGGCATCATCCTGGCCGGCTGGGCCTCCAACTCCAAATACGCGTTTCTGGGTGCGATGCGCTCGGCCGCGCAGGTAGTCAGCTACGAAATCGCGATGGGCTTTGCGCTGGTCGGCGTGATGATCGCGTCGGGCAGCGTCAACCTGAGTCAGATCGTGTTTGCGCAGGGCGGTAGCTCGGGCGTAGGCGATTGGTTCCTGATCCCGCTGTTCCCGTTGTTCATCGTGTACTGGGTGTCCGGCGTCGCCGAAACCAATCGCGCGCCGTTCGACGTGGTGGAAGGCGAATCGGAAATCGTTGCCGGCCACATGGTGGAGTACTCGGGCGGTGCGTTCGCGCTGTTCTTCCTGGCCGAATACGCCAACATGATCCTGGTCAGCTTCCTGATCTCGATCTTCTTCCTTGGCGGTTGGTTGAGCCCATGGCCGCAGGCTTGGGGCAATCCGGATATCTCGCCGTGGGTCGATTGGCTGTGGAAGGGCGGTTGGCCGTGGCTGTTGATGAAGGTGTTCTTCTTCGCCAGCGCTTACATCTGGTTCCGTGCCAGTTTCCCGCGCTACCGCTATGACCAGATCATGCGTCTTGGCTGGAAGGTGTTCATTCCGCTGACGATCGTGTGGATCGCAGTGACGGCGTTGATGGTGTTTTACGGCGTGATCCAGAAGGGCGTGTAATTGATGAACAAGATCACCCATTACTTCAAAAGCTTGCTGCTGCTCGAACTGCTCGGAGGCTTGTGGCTGACGTTGAAATACACGTTCAAGCCCAAGTACACCGTGCTGTATCCGATGGAGAAGTTCCCGCAGTCGCCGCGCTTCCGTGGCGTGCATGCGCTGCGTCGTTATCCCAACGGCGAAGAGCGTTGCATCGCCTGCAAGCTGTGCGAAGCGGTGTGCCCGGCGCTGGCGATCACCATCGACTCGGCCAAGCGCGAGGACGGTTCGCGTCGTACCACCCGCTACGACATCGATCTGTTCAAGTGCATCTTCTGCGGCTTCTGCGAAGAAAGCTGCCCGGTGGATTCGATCGTCGAGACGCACCTCCTCGAGTATCACTTCGAGAAGCGCGGCGAAAATATTCTTAACAAGCCGCAGCTGCTGGCGATCGGAGACCGGTTCGAAACCGAGATCGCCGAGCGTCGCGCTGCCGATGCCGCCTTCCGTTGAGGTCATGATGGACTGGGTCAAAATTGCTTTCTACGCGTTCTCCGCCGTCGCGGTTGTCTCTGCGGGTGCGGTGATCAGCGTGCGCAATCCGGTGTACGCCGTGTTGTGCCTGATCCTCACCTTCTTCTCGATGGCGTGCATCTGGTTGCTGGTCGGCGCCGAGTTCCTTGGCGTGACGCTGGTGCTGGTCTACGTCGGTGCGGTGATGGTGCTGTTCCTGTTCGTGGTGATGATGCTGGACATCGACACCAGCCGCCTGCGCGAGGGTTGGGTCAAGTACATGCCGGTCGGCGTCATCGTGGCGGTCGCCATGTTTGCGCAGATGGTCACCCTGATCGGCGTAAAGGCACGTAGCGCCACGCCGTTCCCGGCAGACAACGCTGCCGCGCAGGCGGCCGACGTGTCGAACCTGACCTGGTTGGCCAAGAGCCTATACACCGAGTTCCTGCTGCCATTCGAATTTGCCGCAGTGATTCTGACCGTGGCGGTGGTGGCCGCCGTGATGCTGACCTTGCGTAAGCGCACCGGCATCAAGCTGCAGAACGCTGGTGATCAATCGCGGGTGAAGGCGGGTGATCGTCTGCGCATGGTCAAAATGGCGGTTGAAAAGCCGGTGCAGGTCGCGCCGAAGCTCGATGCGGCTGACGGACAGGAGGCGAAGTCTTGATTACCTTGGGCCACCTGCTTGGACTGGGCGCGGTGCTGTTCTGCATCTCGCTGGCCGGCATCTTCCTCAACCGCAAGAACGTCATCGTGTTGCTGATGTCGATCGAGTTGATGCTGCTATCGGTCAACGTCAACTTCATTGCGTTCTCGCGCGAGCTCGGCGACCCCGCAGGCCAGTTGTTCGTGTTCTTCATCCTGACCGTTGCCGCTGCGGAGGCTGCGATCGGCCTTGCGATCCTGGTGACTCTGTTCCGCACGCGCCGCACGATCAATGTGGCCGAAGTCGATACGTTGAAGGGCTGACCTGTAGATGGAAATCACTCTCTCCAAGAGTCTGTTGATTGCGGTGGTGCTTGCACCGCTGGTCGGCAGCATCATCGCCGGCCTGTTCGGTCGCCAGGTAGGGCGCAAGGGCGCGCAATACGTCACCATCCTGGGCGTGGCGGTCAGCTGCGTGCTGTCGTGCCTGACGCTGTATCAACTGGTGGAGCAGGGCGCCAGCCCGTTCAACCAGAACCTGTACACCTTCTTCGACGTCGGTAACTACTCGGCGCATGTCGGCTTCATGGTCGACCGCCTGACCGCGATGATGATGGTGGTGGTGACCTTCGTGTCGCTGCTGGTGCACATCTACACCATCGGCTACATGGAAGAAGACCCGGGTTACCAGCGCTTCTTCAGCTACATCTCGTTGTTCACCTTCTCCATGCTGACGCTGGTGATGAGCAACAACTTCCTGCAGCTGTTCTTCGGCTGGGAAGCGGTGGGCCTGGTGTCCTACCTGCTGATCGGTTTCTGGTTCAAGCGCCCGACTGCGGTGTTCGCCAACATGAAGGCGTTCCTGGTCAATCGCGTCGGCGACTTCGGCTTCATTCTCGGCATTGCCGGTGTGCTGCTGTGGTTCGGTTCGCTGGACTACTCCACCGTGTTTGCCAACGCGACCACCATGGCCGGTGCCAAGGTGCAGCTGTTCGCCGGCCACGAGTGGAGCGTGATGACGCTGATCTGCATCTGCCTGTTCATCGGTGCGATGGGCAAGTCGGCGCAGGTGCCGCTGCATGTGTGGCTGCCGGACTCGATGGAAGGACCGACGCCGATTTCGGCACTGATCCATGCCGCGACGATGGTGACCGCCGGCATCTTCATGGTCGCGCGCATGTCGCCGCTGTTTGAGCTGTCGGAAACCGCACTCAACTTCATCCTGTTCATCGGTGCGACCACGGCCTTCTTCACCGGCCTGATCGGCATCGTGCAGAACGACATCAAGCGCGTGGTTGCGTATTCCACGCTGTCCCAGCTCGGCTACATGACCGTGGCGCTGGGCGTGTCCGCCTACTCGGCGGCCGTGTTCCATCTGATGACGCATGCCTTCTTCAAGGCGCTGCTGTTCCTGGCAGCCGGCTCGGTCATCATCGGCATGCACCACGAGCAGGACATGCGCAAGATGGGCGGCCTGCGCAAATACATGAAGGTGACCTACTGGACCAGCGTGATCGGTACGTTGGCACTGGTCGGTACGCCGTTCTTCTCCGGCTTTTACTCGAAGGACACCATCATCGAGGCAGCTGCGCATCATGCCCACGAGTCGCATAGCTGGATCGCGACCTATGGCTACTGGGCGGTGCTCGGCGGCGTGCTGGTGACCAGCTTCTACAGCTTCCGTCTGCTGTTCCTGACCTTCCACGGCAAGGAGCGCTTCCGCGACGCCCATGCGCACGATGCCCATGCACACGATACGCATGGCCACGATGACCACGGTCATGGCCATCACGGTGCCCATGAGCCGCACGAGTCCAAGTGGGTGGTGACGCTGCCGCTGATCCTGCTGGCGATCCCTTCGGTGGCGATCGGCTTCTTCACCATCGGCCCGATGTTGTTCGGCACCGATTGGCAAGGTCACCACGCGGCGCATGCCATCAAGGGGCAGGCTGTCTCGTTCTTCACCGGTATCGTCGATTTCTACGATCCGGCACGCGACACCGTCGGTGCACTGGCCGAAGAGTTCCATGGTCCGGTGGCCTTCGCGCTGCACGGCATGATGGCGGCGCCGTTCTTCCTGACCGTTGCCGGTCTGTTGCTGGCCGCGCTGTTCTACCTGTGGATGCCCGACCTGGCCACCAAGTCGCGCAAGGCGTTCGCGCCGGTCGTGTGGCTGCTGGAAAACAAGTACGGTTTCGACAAGCTCTGGATCAATGGCTTCGCCGGTGGCGGCGTGGTCCTTGGCAAGGCGTCACGTGCCATCGATACCCATGTGGTCGACGGTGTCGTCGTCAATGGTTCTGCCCGACTGATCGACCTGGCTGCAAATCTGCTGCGTCGCACGCAATCCGGTTTCCTCTATCACTACGCCTTCGCAATGATCATCGGTTTGATCGCCTTGTTGGCGGTACTGATGCATTTCTGGCGTTGACCTGTACGGAATAAGAAAACGTGTCGAACTGGCCTTTACTGTCTATCTTGATCTGGCTGCCGATTATCGGTGGCGCCCTGATCCTTGCGTTGCGCAACGCCGAGACTGCCCGCTGGGCGTCGCTGGCGGTGGCGGTGGCGACCTTTGTGCTGAGTCTGCCGCTGCTGGGCTACGACACCGCCAATGACGCCCTGCAATTCGTCGAACTGCATGCCTGGATCCCGGCCTACAACATCGGCTACAACCTGGGCGTGGATGGCATCGCGGTCGCGTTGATCGTGCTGACCACACTGGTGACGGTGCTCGCCCTGATCGGCGCCTGGCGCTCGATCGACAAGCGCGTCAATCAGTACGTTGCGGCGTTCCTGATCCTGGAAGGCGTCACGCTGGGCATCTTCGCTGCCACCGACGCGATGCTGTTCTACGTCTTCTTCGAAGCCATGCTGATTCCGATGTTCCTGATCATCGGTGTCTGGGGCGGCCCGCGGCGTATCTATGCGGCGATGAAGTTCTTCCTGTACACCTTCCTCGGCTCGGTGCTGATGCTGGTGGGCCTGGTCTACCTGTATCTGAAGGGCGGCAGCTTCCAGCTCGCCGACCTGTACGCGCTGCAGCTGACCGCCAAGGAGCAGACCTGGATCTTCTTCGCGTTCCTGATCGCCTTCGCGGTCAAGGTGCCGATGTTCCCGGTGCATACCTGGCTGCCCGATGCGCACGTCGAGGCGCCGACCGCCGGTTCGGTGATCCTGGCCGCGATCGCGCTGAAGATTGGTGGCTACGGCTTCCTGCGCTTCAACCTGCCGATCGTGCCGGATGCCAGCCATGAGTTCGCCTGGTTGGTGATCACGCTGTCGCTGATCGCGGTGATCTACGTCGGCCTGGTGGCGTTGGTGCAGGACGACATGAAGAAGCTGGTGGCGTATTCGTCCATCGCGCACATGGGCTTCGTCACTCTCGGCACCTTTATCGCCTTCACCCTGGTGCGCGACTACGGCAGCACCGACGCCGCACGCCTGGGCCTGCAGGGCGCAATGGTGCAGATGATTTCGCATGGTTTCGTGTCCGGTGCGATGTTCTCCTGCATCGGCGTGCTGTACGACCGCATGCATACCCGCCGCATCGCCGATTACGGCGGCGTGGTCAACGTGATGCCGTGGTTTGCCACCTTCGCCATGCTGTTCTTCATGGCCAATGCCGGCCTGCCGGGTACCAGCGGTTTCGTGGGCGAGTTCATGGTGATCCTGGCCAGCTTCCAGAAGCACCCGTTGATCGCCTTCGGCGCGGCCACCACGTTGGTGATCACTGCGGCTTACACCTTGTGGCTCTACAAGCGCGTGTTCTTCGGTGAAGTGGCCAACGCTCACGTGGCCGAGTTGAAGGACATCAATGGCCGTGAGGCATTCGTGCTGGGGGTGTTCGCCGCTGGCGTGCTGGCCCTGGGCCTGTATCCGAAGCCGCTGACCGATCTGATGGAACCATCGATCGCCAAGCTGGCTACCCAGATTGCCGCGACCAAGCTGTAACTGCTTGCCGTACGTACCGATTTTCAGGATTTGATGATGACCACGCCAACGCTCGCGCCGTTGACCACCGCTGACCTGGCTCCGCTCGCACCGGAGCTGGTGCTGATCGGCGGCGCCTTTGCTCTGTTGATGCTCGATCTGTTTATGAGCCAGCGGCACAAGGTCTGGACCCACCTGTTCTCCGTGGCCGTGTTGGCCGTGGTGTTCGCGTTGCTGGCGACCGGAACGGGCGGGCAGGGCGAAGCCTTCCACGGCATGTTCGTCCGCGACACCGCAGCCGACGTCATGAAGACGGTGATCGTGCTGGTCAGCGGCCTGAGCCTGGTTTATGGCTGGACGTACCTGCGCGAGCGCAATCTCTATCAGGGCGAGATCCCGGTGCTGGTGCTGTTCGCCACCGCCGGCATGATGCTGCTGGCCTCGGCAGGCAGCCTGCTGATGGTGTATCTGGGTCTGGAACTGCTGGCTCTGTGCTCGTACGCCCTGGTCGCGTCCAATCGCGATAACGGCCTGGCCACCGAAGCGGCGATGAAGTATTTCGTGCTCGGTTCGCTGGCGTCGGGTCTGTTGCTGTACGGCATGTCGCTGGTCTACGGCGCCACCGGCACCTTGAGCCTGGCGGGTATCCACGGCGCGATCGAAGGCTCCAACGAGCGCACACTGCTGCTGACCGGCACCATCTTCATGATCGCCGGCGTGGCCTTCAAGCTGGGTGCTGCGCCGTTCCATATGTGGCTGCCCGACGTGTATCAGGGTGCGCCCGCACCGATCGCGTTGTTCATCAGTTCCGCGCCCAAGTTGGCTGCCTTTGGTATGGCCTATCGCCTGCTCGAAGTCGGCATGGGTCCGTTGTCGCCGCAGTGGCATCTGTTGATCGGCGGCCTGTCGGCACTGTCGCTCGTGATCGGCAACCTGATGGCGATTGCGCAGACCAATCTCAAGCGCATGCTCGCGTATTCGACCGTCTCGCATATCGGCTTCCTGTTGATGGGCGTGGCCGGTGGCGGCGAAGAAGGCTATGCTGCGGCGATGTTCTACGCAGTGAGCTACACCATCATGTCGACCGCTGCGTTCGGCGCCATCATCGCGTTGTCGCGTAACGGGTTTGAAGCCGAGAACATCGACGACTTCAAGGGGCTCAACGCACGCAATCCATGGATGGCCGGCCTGGTGCTGTGCATCATGGCCTCGCTCGCAGGTATCCCACCGTTCCTTGGCTTCTGGACCAAGCTGGCCGTGTTGGGCGCCGCGGTGAAGGGCGATATGTTGTGGCTGGCGTTGGTCGGCGTGCTCTGCGCGGTGATCGGTGCGTACTACTATCTGCGCGTCATCAAGGTCATGTACTTCGACGAGCCGGTGGGTGAGCCGTTGCCGGCCAACAACGACCGCGTGCTTGGTACCGTCCTCGGCGTCAACGCACTCGCACTGCTGGCACTCGGTCTGGCCTGGAGCCCGATCATGGTGTGGTGCCAGCGCGCATTTGCGGGGCTTGCGTAAGACTTACGTGCCTGCATACCGTTGTGGGCGCGTGCGTCAGGCGCGCCTTTGACGCGTTATTGAAATAAAGTCGTGATTGCTGTTTCGTTTTTGTTGCAATGCGGTTATCATTTGCCGCGACGTTGAAGACCTCCAAGGTTTTCAATCGATGAAAAACTAGGGCTTGCAATTGCCGCTCAAGTTCTTCATAATTCCGCTTCTGCTGCGGGGTGGAGCAGTCTGGCAGCTCGTCGGGCTCATAACCCGAAGGTCGCAGGTTCAAATCCTGCCCCCGCTACCAAGTTTGAATTGCTGCTTTAATGCAGTTTGCTTTAGGGCATCAGTTCATGTTCTTGGATCGCAAAGACGCATGTTCCCGTCTTTGCGCCGACCCTGAGAGGTCGGGCTTTTTTCACGCAAGGGGCCCATCGGGCCCCTTGTTTTTTCCGGAACCGGAAAGTTTGCTGCCGGTTGCCGGGGTTCTACTGGCAATCATTTGATCAGGGCAGTCTGTGAGCGAAAAAGCGACCGAAATCGCGAATCTGCTGAGTCCAACGGTTGAGTCCTTGGGCTTGGAACTGCTGGGTGTGGAATATCTTCCCGCTCCAGGTGGCGCCACGTTGCGTCTGTATATCGATGTGCCGCTGACCGAACAGCCCGAGCGTGTGATCAACGTCGATGACTGCGAGCGCGTGAGCCGCGAAGTCTCCGCCCAACTCGACGTCGAAGATCCCATCACCGGTAACTACACGCTTGAAGTGTCTTCGCCGGGTGTGGACCGTCCCTTGTTTACGCTTGAACAGTTCGCACGTCATGTCGGCGAGTCCGCAAAGATCGTGTTGAAGCTGGCGCAGGATGGTCGGCGCCGCTTTCAGGGCAAGATCCTGCGGATCGAGGCTGAGGCCGACGCCGTGGTGTTTGCCATCGACGGCAAGGACGTGCAGATCGGCTTCGACAACATCGACAAGGCGCGCATCCTGCCGGATTGGGTCGCTTTGGGCCTGGCGCCGCAAAAACCGAATAAGCCCGGCCCGAAAAAACCCGGGCACGAGAAGAAGAAACCATCCAACGAGTCGGCGGCTGGCAAGCCGCGCGCGGAGTGACTAAATGAGCAAGGAACTTTTGCTGGTAGTGGATGCGGTGGCCAACGAAAAGGGCGTGCCGCGCGAAGTGATCTTCGATGCGATCGAGGCCGCGTTGGCTTCCGCAGCGAAGAAGCGCTATCCCGACCAGGACGTGCTGGCGCGCGTGACCATCGACCACAAGGACGGTAACTACGAAACCTACCGTCGTTGGGAAGTGGTTGCCGACGATGTAGTGATGGAGTCGCCGGATCGCCAGGTGCGTCTGATGGATGCCATCGACGAAGCCGACGGCGTGGATGTGGGCGACTACATCGAAGAACAGATCGAAAATCCGGATTTCGGCCGTATCGCCGCACAGGCCGCCAAGCAGGTGATCGTGCAGCGTGTGCGCGAAGCCGAGCGTCAGCAGGTTGTGGACGCTTGGAAGGATCGCGTCGGCGAGTTGATCACCGGTGTGGTCAAGCGTGCCGAGCGCGGCAATATCTTTGTCGATCTGGGCGGCAATGCCGAAGCCTTCATTCCGAAGGACAAGGGCATCCCGCGCGATGTGCTGCGTCCGGGCGACCGCGTACGCGGCTATCTGGCCGAAGTGCGTTCCGAACCACGTGGCCCGCAGCTGTTCATCAGCCGCGCCGCGCCGGAATTCATGATCGAGCTGTTCAAGCTCGAAGTGCCGGAAGTGGGCCAGGGCCTGGTCGAGATCAAGGCCTGCGCACGCGATCCGGGCGACCGCGCCAAGATCGCCGTGATTGCGCACGACACCCGCACCGATCCGATCGGCGCGTGCATCGGCATGCGTGGTTCGCGCGTGCAGGCGGTGTCCAACGAGCTCAATGGCGAGCGCGTGGACATCGTGTTGTGGAACGAGAATCCGGCGAACTTCGTCATCAATGCGATGGCGCCGGCCGAAGTGCAGTCGATCATCGTCGATGAAGACAAGCATTCGATGGATCTGGCCGTGGCAGAAGATCGCCTGGCCCAGGCGATCGGCAAGGGCGGCCAGAACGTACGTCTGGCCAGCCGCCTGACCGGTTGGCAGCTCAACGTGATGACCGCCGACCAGGTGGCCGCCAAGTCCGAAGCCGAACAGACCTCCGCGCGCCAGTTGTTCATGGATCGCCTGGAAGTGGACGAAGAAATCGCAGCGATTCTGGTGACCGAAGGTTTCAATACGGTCGAAGAAATCGCCTACGTGCCGGTCGGCGAGTTGCTGGCGGTGGAAGGCTTCGACGAAGACATCGTCGAAGAGTTGCGTGCCCGTGCCCGCGATGCGCTGCTCAACGCCGCGCTGGCCGAGGAAGAAGGCCTGGAAGGAACTCAGCCCACCGAGGACCTGCTGGCGCTGGAGGGGATGGACGAGGAAACGGCCTTTGCTCTGGCCGAGCACGGCGTGCGCACCAGCGAGGATTTGTCCGACCTGGCAGCGGACGAGATCGTCGACTTCGGCATCGAGGGCTTGACCCAGGAGCGCGCCGCGGCGCTGATCCTGGCGGCCCGCGCCGAGGAGATCGCCCGTTTGGAGCGCGGCGAATGAGCCGGCAATGAACCGCGCCCTGACCCCATCAGGGCTTAGAATCAGCGCTTCCCTTGCTCTGGGCGAGGGGGCGCCAACCAGATCATAGGATCCGAATGTCGCAGCAAACCACCATCCGCAAGCTTGCCGAACTGGTCAATACGCCGGTCGATAAACTGCTGGTTCAACTGGCCGAGGCCGGAATGAAGTTCAGCGGTCCCGACCAAGTCGTGACCAGCACCGAGAAGATGAAACTGCTTGGCTTCCTGCGTCGCACGCATGGCAAGGCCGAGACGCCTGCCGAAGCGGCAACCGAAGCAGCCAAGAAGATCACGCTCAATCGGCGCAAGCTGCAGGAAGTCACGGTCAGCGCCGGCCGCACCAAGACCACGGTCAACGTGGAAGTGCGGCAGAAGCGCACCTACGTGAAGTCCGAAAATGAAGGCAGCGGCCGTGCCGCGCCGATGACGCCGGACGAAGAGCGCGCTGACATCCTGGCCAAGCTCGCCGCCTCGCGTCAGCGCAATCTCGACGAGCAGCAGGCGCTTGCCGAAAGCGACCGCGTGCGCGACGAAGCGATTCAGCGCAAGCGCGATGAAGAGCAGGCCGCGAAGGACCGTATCGAAGCCGAGCGCAAGGCTGCCGAGGAAGCCGCTGCGGCTGCCAGTGCGCCGGCGCCGGTTGCTGCCGCGCCTACGCCGTCTTCCGCTCCTGCAGCACGTGCGCCGTCGTCGCCGTCTTCTGCACCGCGTCCGGCCCGTCCGGCTGGCGCATCGCCCGCCTCGCGTCCGGCCACGCCGGCACGTCCGGACGATCGCAATAATGCGGCCAAGCACAAGACGCGCGGTTCGCACGTCATGGTGGCCGGCGTCGAAGACGACGATGCGACCAAGCGCTTTGCCGGGCAGTTGCATCTGTCCGCTGCCGATCGCGCGCGTCGTTCCAATGTACGTAGCAAGCCGACCGGTCGTCCGGGTTCGTCTTCTTCGCGCCGTGGCAACGACAGCGGGCGGGGCGGCAACCAGGGCAACAGCGGCCCGCACGGGTTCGAGCGTCCGACCGCACCGGTGGTGCGTGAAGTGGCGATCGGCGAAACGATCACTGTGGCCGATCTGGCGCAGAAGCTCGCGCTCAAGGGCGGCGATGTGGTCAAGGCGTTGTTCAAGATGGGCGTCATGGCGACCATCACCCAGAGCATCGACCACGATACCGCCTCGCTGGTGACCGAAGAACTCGGCCACAAGGCCACGCGCGCCGACAATGCCGACTTCGAGGATGCGCTGCTGGCGCATGCCGAAGGTGCCGAAGGCGATGCCGTGCAGCGTCCGCCGGTGGTGACCATCATGGGTCACGTCGATCACGGCAAGACCTCGCTGCTGGATTACATCCGTCGCACCAAGATCGCCTCGGGCGAAGCCGGTGGCATCACCCAGCACATCGGTGCGTATCACGTCGAAACCGGTCGTGGCGTCATCAGCTTCCTGGATACGCCCGGCCATGCCGCGTTTACCTCGATGCGTGCACGTGGCGCCAAGATCACCGATATCGTGGTGCTGGTCGTCGCTGCCGATGACGGCGTGATGCCGCAGACCAAGGAAGCGGTGGCGCATGCCAGGGCGGCGGGCGTTCCGTTGATCGTGGCGGTGAACAAGATCGACAAGGCCGGCGCGGATCCGCTGCGGGTCAAGAACGAATTGCTGGCCGAAAACGTGGTGGCCGAAGACTTCGGCGGCGACACCCAGTTTATCGAAGTGTCGGCCAAGCTCGGTACCGGCGTGGACACGCTGCTGGATGCGATCTCGCTGCAGGCCGAAGTGCTGGAACTGAAGGCGCTGTCGGAAGGCCGCGCCAGCGGTACCGTCATCGAGTCGTCGCTGGACAAGGGCCGCGGCCCGGTCGCCACGGTGCTGGTGCAGCAGGGCGCGCTGAAGAAGGGCGATTACCTGGTCTGCGGCATCCAGTACGGCCGTGTGCGCGCGTTGTTCGACGAGACCGGTCATCAGCCGACCTCGGCGGGCCCGTCGATCCCGGTGCAGGTGCTCGGCTTGTCCGGCGTGCCGGAAGCCGGCGACGACTTCGTGGTCGTCGACGACGAGCGTCTGGCCAAGGACGTGGCGCAGCAGCGCGAAACAAAGCGTCGCGAGTCGCGTCTGGTGGCCTCGGCAACCAACCGCATGGAAGACATCCTGGCGCAGATGGGCAAGGGCGAAGGCCAGCAGGTGTTGAACCTGGTGATCAAGGCCGACGTGCAGGGTTCTGTGGAAGCGCTCAAGCAGTCGCTGGTGGCGTTGTCCAACGACGACATCCGCATCAACGTGATCCACTCCGGAGTCGGCGGTATCACCGAGTCCGATGCCAATTCGGCCGCTGCTTCCAAGGCGACGATGATCGGCTTCAACGTGCGTGCGGATGCATCGGCACGCAAGATCGTCGAATCCAACGGCGTGGATCTGCGTTACTTCTCGATCATCTATGACGTGATCGATCAGGTGAAGCAGGTCGCCTCCGGTCTGCTCGGCGTGGAAATCCGCGAAGAGATCATCGGTATCGCGCAGGTCCGCGACGTGTTCCGCAGCTCCAAGTTCGGCGCGGTTGCAGGCTGCATGATCATCGAAGGCGTGGTGAAGCGCAGCAAGCCGATCCGCGTGCTCCGCGACAGCGTCGTGGTGTTCGAAGGCGAGCTGGAATCGCTGCGTCGCTTCAAGGAGAACGTCGAGGAAGTGCGCAACGGTACCGAGTGCGGTATCGGTGTGAAGGCATACAACGACGTCAAGGCCGGCGATCAGATCGAGTGCTTCGAGCGTATCGAAGTCGCGCGTACGCTGTAACGGCTGCGGCTGTTATGGCGACCGGGGCCTGCGGGCTCCGGCGTCGGCAAGCTGGAGTCGGTAACGCCCGATTTTTGGACAGCACGTTTTGCAAGGCGAGGGCGGCATGGCCGCCCACGTTCGTTTTTGGCTTCGGTGCCATCTGGCCCTCCGAATCAACCAGGTCCACGACCATGCCAACCAAATCATTCCATCGCACCGACCGCGTCTCGGCGCAGGTGCGTCGCGACCTCGGCACGATCGTGCACGCGGCCGTGCGCGATCACGGCCTGCCGTCAGTCAGTGTGTCCGATGTCGAAGTCACCCGCGACCTTGCACATGCCAAGGTGTTCGTCACCGCGCTGCAGCAGGAGCGCTCGGTCGAAGCGGTCAAGGGGCTCAAGGAAATCGCCGGTCAGCTGCGCACGCAGTTGGCGCGTGCGATGAAGCTGCGCCACGTGCCCGAGCTGCACTTTCATTACGACGATTCGGTCGATCGCGGCGAACGCATCGACAATCTGCTGCGTGACCTGGACGACATCGGCCCCGAGGCCGCCTCCAGCGACGAAGACGCCGAGCAGCGCTGAGCGCTGTCTGGGACGGCCGCCTCTTTCTACGCGGCCCTGATTTCAACGGGCGCGCATGGCGCCTGATTCGAGCACTGATCTTTTGAAACCCCGCATCGTCTATCGCCCGTTGCACGGCATCCTGTTGCTCGACAAGCCGGCTGGAGTCAGCTCCAACACCGCATTGCAGTCCGCACGCCGTTTGCTGCGCGCCGAAAAGGGCGGCCACACCGGCAGCCTGGATCCGCTGGCCACCGGCTTGTTGCCGTTGTGTCTGGGCGAGGCCACCAAGATCGCCGGCGTGTTGCTTGGTTCGGCCAAGGCCTATGACGCCGAGGTCGTGCTGGGCGTCACCACCGATACCGACGATGCCGATGGCGAACCGCTGCGTGAGCGTGCGGTGCCCGAGTTGAGTGAAGACGCCTTGCGTGCGGCGCTGGCGCCATTTATGGGCCGTATCGCCCAGCAGGCACCAATCTACTCGGCACTCAAGCAGGGCGGCGAGCCGCTGTATGCCAAGGCACGCCGCGGCGAGATCATCGAGGCACCGGTGCGCGAAGTCGATGTGCACGCGATCGAACTGATCGGATATGCCGCGCCACGCCTGCAACTGCGTGTGACCTGCGGTTCGGGCACGTATATCCGCAGCCTGGCGCGCGATCTGGGCGAGGTGCTTGGGTGCGGCGCGCATATCGCCTCGTTGCGTCGGCTCTGGGTCGAGCCGTTCCGCACCCCGCAGATGATCACGCTGGAAGCGCTGTCTGCGGCGCTGGACGCCGGTACCGATGCGCAGGAATTGTTGCTGCCGATCCGGGCCGGATTGGCCGATTTTGCGCGGATCACCCTGGACCAGGCACACACGGCCCGTTTCCGCATGGGCCAGCGCTTGCGCGATGCCGCATTTCCGGATGGCCAGGTGGCCGTGTTCGGACCGGACGGAATCCCCCTAGGCCTAGGCCTGGTGGACATGGAAGGGCGGTTGTCGCCCCAGCGGTTGTTCAATGGACTGAACGAAGCCCAGGCTTGTTAAGTTTTAGTCAACTTGTCCCCGGGCTCGCACGACGTTACAATTTCGCGGCCCCGTTCGGGGCACCTCCAGTGCCAAGCGCGCTCATCCCAAGCAAACGGCGAGTCCGGCGGTGCGTCCTGCACGTTCCTGTCGACCACGCATCTATCGAGAAAACACATGTCCGTCGATACCCAGAAAGTTATTGAAGACAACAAGCGCAGCGCCCAGGACACCGGCTCCCCGGAAGTGCAGGTCGCTCTGCTGACCGCCCGCATCGAGCTGCTGAGCGGTCACTTCAAGACCCACAAGAAAGATCACCACAGCCGTCGTGGTCTGCTGCAGATGGTCAACCGTCGCCGCAGCCTGCTCGACTACTTGAAGAAGAAGGACAGCGAGCGTTACAAGTCGCTGATCGAAAAGCTCGGCCTGCGCCGCTAATCGAGTCCTACCACCGCGGTGCAGCGATGCGCCGCGGTTTTGTTTTGGTCGTTCGCATTCCGTTATTTGCACCAAGTAATTCATGGGCCGGAGCCTCCCGGCCGCCCGTTCTCGGCATGGGTCGACGACGGTCCAACGAAGACAGCAACACCTAAGGAAAAAACCTCCGTGGCAAAAATCACCAAAACCTTCCAGTACGGCAAGCACACCGTCACCCTGGAGACGGGCGAAATCGCTCGCCAGGCAGGCGGCGCCGTCATCGTCAAGTTCGACGACACCGTACTGCTGGTCACCGCCGTCGCCGCGAAGAGTGCGCGCGAAGGGCAGGACTTCTTCCCCCTGACGGTTGATTATCAGGAGAAGTTCTATGCCGGCGGCCGCATCCCGGGCGGCTTCTTCAAGCGCGAAGGACGTGCGACCGAGAAGGAAACGCTGATCTCGCGCCTGATCGACCGTCCGATCCGTCCGCTGTTCCCGGAGGACTACAAGAACGAAGTACAGATCATCGCCACGGTGATGTCGATGAACCCGGACATCGACGGCGATATCGCCGCGCTGATCGGCGCATCGGCCGCACTGTCGCTGGCCGGTACCCCCTTCAACGGCCCGATCGGCGCCGCCAAGGTGGGCTACAAGAACGGTGAGTACATCCTCAACCCGACCATCTCCGAGCTGAAGGATTCGCAGCTGGAGCTGGTGGTTGCCGGTACCGCCAATGCGGTGCTGATGGTGGAGTCGGAAGCGGCGCTGCTGTCTGAAGAAGTGATGCTGGGCGCGGTCACCTTCGGCCATCGCGAGCTGCAGAAGGTCATCAACGTCATCAACGAGCTGACCGTCGAAGCCGGCACCAAGCCCAGCACCTGGGTTGCGCCTGCCAAGAACACCGCGCTGATCAATGCACTGAAGGAAGCGGTCGGCGCGCAGCTGTCCGGCGCCTTCCAGGTGCGCGACAAGCTGCAGCGTCGCGACGCGATCTCCGCGATCAAGAAGGACGTGCTCGAGTCGCTGGCCGGCCGGGTTGCTTCGGAAAGTTGGAGCAGTGCCGAGCTGTCGAAGGAATTCGGCGAGCTGGAATACCACACCATGCGCGACTCGGTCCTGGAGACCAAGGTGCGTATCGACGGCCGTGCACTGGATACGGTGCGTCCGATCTCGGTGCAGGCCGGCATCCTGCCGCGTACGCATGGCTCGGCGCTGTTCACCCGCGGCGAGACCCAGGCGATCGTGGTCACCACGCTGGGCACTGCCCGCGACGGCCAGGTGATCGACGCGGTCAGCGGCGAGTACAAGGAAAACTTCCTGTTCCATTACAACTTCCCTCCGTACTCGGTGGGCGAGTGTGGTCGTTTCGGTGCGCCGAAGCGTCGCGAAATCGGTCACGGCCGTCTGGCCAAGCGCGGCGTGCTCGCGGTGATGCCGAGCCTGGAAGAATTCCCGTACACCATCCGCGTCGTCTCGGAAATCACCGAGTCCAACGGTTCTTCGTCGATGGCGTCGGTGTGCGGCAGCTCGCTGGCGCTGATGGACGCCGGCGTGCCGGTCAAGGCACCGGTGGCGGGTATCGCCATGGGCCTGGTGAAGGAAGACGACCGCTTCGTGGTGCTGTCCGACATCCTGGGTGACGAAGATCACCTGGGCGACATGGACTTCAAGGTGGCCGGTACTGCCGAAGGCGTGTCCGCGCTGCAGATGGACATCAAGATCGAAGGCATCACCGAAGAGATCATGAAGCAGGCATTGCAGCAGGCCAAGGCTGGCCGTCTGTACATCCTGGGCGAGATGTCCAAGGCGCTGACCACCCCGCGTCTGGAGCTGAGCGACTACGCGCCGCGTCTGCTGACCATCAAGATCCACCCGGACAAGATCCGCGAAGTGATCGGCAAGGGTGGCTCGACCATCCAGGCGATCACTAAGGAAACCGGTACCCAGATCGACATCCAGGACGATGGCACGATCATCATCGCCTCGGTGAATGCGATTGCCGCGCAAGCTGCGAAGTCGCGCATCGAGCAGATCACCTCGGACGTGGAGCCGGGCCGCATCTACGAAGGCAAGGTCGCCAAGATCATGGACTTCGGTGCGTTCGTCACCATCCTGCCGGGCAAGGACGGCCTGGTGCACGTCTCGCAGATTTCCAGCGAGCGCGTGGAGAAGGTCGGCGACAAGCTGAAGGAAGGTGATCTGGTCCGCGTCAAGGTGCTGGAAGTGGACAAGCAGGGCCGCATCCGTCTGTCGATCAAGGCAGTGGAAGAAGGCGAGGGCGTGCCGGCTTCGGCTGAGTAATCGCTGCTGTTTGATGCATCACTTGAGTGATGCGTGACGAAAAAGCGGGCTTCGGCCCGCTTTTTTGTTGTCTGCGATAGCAACACGTTCCTTCTCCCTCCGGGAGAAGGTGCCCCGCAGGGGCGGATGAGGGTACGTGCGAAGCCTTGTGCAGTTGGAGCGACGCGAGGGCTTCGCCACGTACCCTCACCCCAACCCCTCTCCCGCAGGAGAGGGGCTTTGATTCCTTCTCCCATCGGGAGAAGGTGGCGCGTAGCGCCGGATGAGGGTGCGGGCGAAGCCTAGTGCGGTTGAAACGACATAAGGGCTTCGCCACGTACCCTCACCCCAACCCATCTCCCGCAGGGAGAGGGGCTCTGATCCTTCTTACCCAGGCTGCTGCGTCGGCGCAGGTTGCGCTTCGGGACGCGGTGGTACAACACGCGGAAAACCCGGCGGCATCGGTTGATCTGCGGGCAAAACGGAAGGCGCCGGCAATGGCTCACTCGGTGGTGGCGCGGTCATTACCGCATCAGGACGCAGCTTCAACAAGGCAGCCCAGTCGCGTCGATTGAAATCGCACAGTTCTTCGTGCGCTGGCGTGCATTCGCTGGCGATGCCCAGGCTGTCTTCGTTCTGGTCCTGAGCCGTGTCGGACTGCGGCGTCGGCAACACCACGCGGCCAGCGCGATCCAGCGGCATCTTGCGCATCATCACCGTGTTGAACACATTGCCGCCGATCAGATACAGCGTGCGGTCGCCACCGACGTTGGCAGCTATCACCACATCGCAATGCGATTGCCACGGCATCGGTGTGCTACCGCCAAGCGCGGCCTTGAGGCCTGCATAGCCGAGCGACACACTGCGCCCGCGCAGCAGGCAGAGCATATCGCCAGGGGCGGGTTTTTCCACTGCAGGGTCGGTGAACCGATACGGGCCGCTGGCGCCGTCGTTATAGGCGCTGCGGATGTAATCCAGATGGCGCGCGGAGCGATGGAAGCCGCTCAAGCCGGCTTGCGTCATCACCCATGAGATGAAAGCCGCCGACCAGGGATTGTCGACCACAAAGGCGCGGCACTCGCTGGCGGTATAGCGCGTGCCATCCAGCGCTGCGCAATTGGATGCGCCTGGGCGACCGCCCATCGATGCCAGCGTACCGCTGTCGCGCCAGTAGCCTGCGACGCGTTGCCATGCGACCACGCCATGGTCGGCGAGATAGCCCGATTCGGCTTCGGTCACGCCAAGACTGGCCAGGCGACCTTTGGTATCGATGAAGGGGTGTTGCCACAAGCGGTGTTCGTTGCAGGCGCTGCGCACGATGGCGATCGCTGCCGGGCTGGTGCCGAACCGTGGCGGCATGTCGCACACTTCCGCAGCAGCCGCGCTGCCGCCCCATCCTGCCAGCAACACGCAGATCCACGGCCAAGGTTTTACAGTCATCGCAGATCCAGTACTGAACAATCGCAGCAGGCTGACAGAGCTGCCTGCGGGCACACGTGAAATCTAGTGTGGGGGCGGGCCGAGTTTGAGCGACAGATCCACCGCCTGCACGTGCTTGGTGAGGCCGCCGATGGAAATGCAGTCCACGCCATCGTTGGCAATCGCGGCAATGCCGGCCAGATCCACGCTGCCTGACACTTCGATCGGAATGCGTTGTCCCAGTGGCAGGGCGGCAACGATACGCACGGCTTCGCGGCGCATTGCCGGGTCGAAGTCGTCGATCAGGATGCGCGTGCAGCCCACCTGCAATGCTTCGCGGAGTTGCTCCAGCGTTTCCACTTCGGCCACCAGCGGCAACTGCGGTTGCTGCGCACGTGCGGCATGCACGGCGGCGCTCAACGAGCCGGCGGCGCGGATATGGTTTTCCTTGAGCATCACCGTATCGAACAAGCCGATGCGGTGATTGTCGCCACCGCCGCAGCGCACCGCGTATTTCTGCGCGGCGCGCAGCCCCGGTAGCGTTTTGCGGGTGTCCAGAATGCGCGTGCCGGTGCCGGCTACCGCAGCGACATACGCAGCAGTGGTGGTCGCGGTAGCCGAGAGCGTCTGCATGAAATTGAGCGAGGTGCGTTCAGCGCTGACCAGGCTGCGGCTGCGGCCATGCAGGAGGGCCAGCACGGTGCCGGCACGCACGTGCTGGCCTTCGTGCACGTGCCAATCGATGCGCACCTGCGGGTCGAGCGCACGATGCGTGGCGTCGAACCAGGGGCGGCCGGCGATCACCGCATCCTGCTTGCACAGCAGATACGCGCTGTCGGCCTGATCGGGCAACAGCGCGGCGGTGACATCGCCGGTGCCGATGTCCTCGGCCAGCGCGCGTGCCACATCGGCATCCACCAGCGCGGCGGGTGGCGCCTCCGGCACGATCGTGCGCGCGGAAGAACTCACTTTTCGGGGAAGTCGGCGATCTGCGCAGTGCCGATGGCTTCCTCAGCCAGCAGCACCGGAATGCCGTCGTCGACGCGGAAGATCTGCTTGCGGTCGCGGGTGATCAGCGCCTCGCGCAGCGGCTGTGCCTGCACGGTGCCGTCGGCACGCTGCAGGTTTCCGCCGGCGATGGCGGTGTTGAGTGCCTCCAGGCCCTTGCCGTCGAGCAGCGAAAGCGGTTGGCGGGTGTCGGGCGAGCACAGCAGGTCGAGCAGTTTGCGATCCATCGAAGTCTTGTCTTGCGTGGAGATTGGCTAGAATACGTCTTTACCGCAGGGCAGGGCCATGACCTCCAACCACTCCGCGCCGCTGGTCGGCATCGTGATGGGCTCCCGTTCGGATTGGGAAACCATGCAACACGCAGCTCAAAAGCTCGATGCGTTGGGCGTGCCTTACGAAGTCAAGGTGGTCTCGGCGCATCGCACCCCCGATGTGTTGTTCACCTATGCCGAGCAGGCGGGCGAACGCGGCCTGCGCGCGATCATCGCTGGTGCCGGTGGCGCGGCGCACTTGCCGGGCATGTTGGCGGCCAAGACGGCGGTGCCGGTGCTGGGTGTGCCGGTGCAGTCCAAAGCGCTCAACGGCATGGATTCATTGTTGTCCATCGTGCAGATGCCGGCCGGGATTCCGGTTGCCACGTTTGCCATCGGCAATGCCGGTGCCGCCAATGCGGCGTTGTTCGCCGCAGCGATGCTGGCACCCGAGCAGGCGCAGATCGGACTGGCATTGGCGCAGTTTCGTGCCAAGCAGACCGACGATGTGATAGCCAGCGACGACCCGCGCCAATGACCACGGTTGGTATTCTGGGTGGCGGCCAACTGGCGCGCATGCTGGTGTTGGCCGGCGCGCCGTTGGGGCTGCGCTTTGCGGTGTTCGACCCGGCAGCAGATGCCTGTGCAGGGCAGGTGGCACCGCTGCAGGTCGGCGCATTCGACGAGACCGCTGCGCTTGCCGCATTCGCCGCGCAAGTAGACGTGATCACTTTCGATTTCGAAAACGTGCCGGCCGCCAGCGCGCAGCAGTTGGCCGCGCAGGTGCCGGTGTTTCCCAGTGCTGCCGCATTGGCGGTGGCGCAGGACCGGCTCAGCGAAAAAACCTTGTTCCGCGAGCTTGGCATTCCGGTGCCCGAGTTCGCCGCGATCGACGACCGTGCGGGACTTGATGCCGCATTGGTGCGCATCGGTACGCCCTGTGTGCTCAAGACGCGCCGCTTCGGCTACGACGGCAAGGGCCAGTTCCGCATCAGGACGCCGGCCGATGCCGATGCCGCATGGGACGCGCTCGGCGCGCAGGCGGCGAACGTCGGGCTGATCGTGGAAGCCTTCGTGCCGTTCCAGCGCGAAGTCAGCGTGGTGGCGGTGCGCGGCCGCGATGGCGAGTTCCGCGCCTGGCCGCTGACCGAAAACTGGCATGTGGACGGCGTGCTGTCGGCCAGTCTTGCGCCTGCAACTGTGGGTGCCGAGTTGCAGGCGGCAGCCGAGGCGCATGCGCGCGCGATCGCCGAGCGCCTGGACTATGTGGGCGTGTTTGCGCTGGAACTGTTTGTGCGCGATGGCGAGCTGCTCGCCAACGAGATGGCGCCGCGCGTGCACAACTCCGGCCATTGGACCATTGAAGGCGCAGAGACCTCGCAATTCGAAAATCATGTGCGTGCCGTGCTTGGTTTGCCGCTCGGCAGCACTGCGATGCGCGGGCACGCCTGCATGCTCAACTGGCTGGGTGCGATGCCGGACGCTGCTGCGTTTCTGGCAGTGCCCGGCGGGCACTGGCACGACTACGGCAAGCAATCGCGTGCAGGTCGCAAAGTCGGCCATGCAACGCTACGCGCCGATACGCCGTTGCTGCTTGCGCGCGCATTGGTCAATGCGGGCAGTGCCTTGCAGCGTGAGACGCAGGTTGGGCCGGTGGTTGCACGCTTGAGTGAAGCGTGATCTTCAAGGCGTATTAGCAGTGGCGCGGCAAAGTAGCGGCAAAACGCGCGACTCGTACTTAAGCCTTGTCGCGCAGCTCGATAACCTTGTCGCGCAGATCAATAGCCGCCACGCGCGGCTCTGCAGCAGTCGATCGATCTATTCACCGCGACCACAACTACTCACCGCTGAGCCCAACTGCATGGCTAGGGATGGTCTGATCAACGGCATCGGAGGATGAGCCTAACCACATCGACCAGGCTGACGGCGCTCAGATCCTCGATTTTTTTGCCGTTTCCGGCGCGTTTGCAGGGTGTTGCCCGGGTTACAGGCGCACGTTCCCCATCGTCGGCAGTAACTGCTTTCGCTTCATCCACAGGTTCGATAGCGCAAACAAGGTCAGCACCTGCGCGGTGTTCTTGGCCAGGCCGCGATAGCGGACCTTGGTGTAGCCGAACTGGCGCTTGATCACCCGGAATGGATGCTCCACCTTCGCGCGCACGCTGGCCTTGAAGTGTTCCCAACGTCTTTCCCGAGCACGCTCGCGTTTGTTGCCGAGGGCTTGCATCGTCGAGGGCCTGGCGGCGATGAAGAATGCAGCCTTGCAGGCCTGCAGTTCTTCGCGTTTGTCCGCACCGGTGTAGCCGCTATCGCCGAACACGCTGTCTTCTTTGCCATGCAGCAACGTGTGCATCACCGTGACATCGGCGACGTTGGCGGCTGTGCAATGGACGTGGTGCACCAACCCGGAAAATTCATCCACGCCGATGTGCGCCTTCATCCCGAAATACCACTGATTGCCCTTCTTGGTCTGATGCATCTCAGGGTCGCGCGCGTTGTCGGCATTCTTGGTCGAACTGGGCGCCGCGATCAGCGTCGCATCGACGATCGTGCCCGACCGCAGGCTCTGGCCCTTGCGCGCCAGATGCGCGTTGACCGCTTCCAGCATCCGCGCGGCAAGGCCATGGGTCTCCAGCAGGCGCCGAAAGTTGAGAATCGTGGTCTCGTCCGGAACGTTGTCCAAGCCACCGAGCTGGGCAAACCGCCGCAAGGTCGGGATCTCGTGCAGTGCTTCTTCCATCGCCGGATCGCTCAGCGCATACCACTGCTGCAGCAGATGAATCCGCAACATCGTCGCCAGTGCGTACGGCTGCCGACCTGGCCGGCCCGATACCGGATAGTGCGGCGCGATCAGACCGAGCAGTTGCTGCCACGGAACCACCTGCTCCATCTCGGCCAGAAAGATCTCCCGCCGGGTCTGCTTGCGCTTGCCCAGGCCCTCAGCGTCACCGAACGTCAGTTGCATGGATCACTCCTCAACATGAGGCGGGTAGTGTCGCGTATCTGTGGTGCGTTGTTCAGAGGTTCCCTAGCCCAACCGGCTAGCCACAAACTCCCAGTTGATCAGCTTCCAGAACGCGTCCAGGTAGTGCGCGCGATCCTGCTGATAGTCCAGGTAGTACGCGTGTTCCCACAGGTCGCAGACGAGCAGTGGCGTGTCCGGCCCGGTCAGCGGCGTGGACGCATTCGGCGTGGCAACGACCGCCAAGGCGCCGTCTGGGCGCTGCACCAGCCACACCCAGCCCGAGCCGAACGTACCCAGCGCAACACGGTTGAATTCCTGCCTGAAGTGCGCAAAGTCGCCGAACGATGTAGCGATGCTGTCGGCCAGCCGGCCCAGTGGCTCGCCGCCGCCGCGTGGGCGCAGGCATTGCCAATAGAAATTGTGGTTCCAGACCTGCGCGGCCAGATGAAACAGCGTGCCTTGCGCCTGCGCGATGATCTCTTCCAGCGTCAGCTCGGCGAACTCGCTGCCTTCGATGCGCGCATTGAGCCGTTCGACCTCGCTGCGATGACAGACGCCGTGGTGCGCCTCCAATGTTGCGGATGAGAGATGCGGCTCCAGAGCGGCGCGGGAGTAGGGCAGTGCAGCGTGTTCGATCGGCATGATGGCAAGGGCAGCGAAGGGAGTGCGGCGACAGGTCGCGCTGAAGGCTTACAATGCGCGCCTTTGCGGAAGTCTATCCGACCCGGCGGTCGGGCCTGCCGCTCCCAGTCAGGAGAGTCCAATGCCGGTGATGGAACGGATCCAGGCCGAAGTCGAACAACACCCGATCGTGTTGTTCATGAAAGGCACCCCGCAGTTCCCGATGTGCGGGTTTTCCAGTCGCGCAGTGCAGGCATTGGTCGCTGCCGGCGCCAACCAGCTGCGCACAGTCAACGTGCTGGAAGAACCCGAAGTGCGCGCAAATCTGCCGCGCTATTCCAACTGGCCGACCTTCCCGCAATTGTTTATCCACGGCGAGCTGATCGGTGGCTGCGACATCACGCTGGAACTGTTCGAAGCCGGCGAGCTCAAGCGCATCGTCAGTGAGGCCTATCAGCCGTGAGTGCGTTGCAGGGCCAGCCCGAGGCGGCTGCGCTGGCTGAGCGCGTGGTGCTGATTACCGGTGCCGCCGGCGGCCTGGGCGCTGCCGCTGCACAGGCCTGCGCATCTACCGGTGCGACCGTGGTGCTGCTCGGTCGCAAGCTGCGCCCGCTGGAGCGCGTTTACGATACGGTTGCCAAGCTCGGTCCGGAGCCGTTGCTGTATCCGCTGGATCTGGCCGGCGCTACGCCAGACGATTACATCGCACTTGCGCAACGGCTGCAGTCCGAGCTGGGGGGGCTGCATGGCCTGCTGCATTGCGCCGCCGACTTCGCCGGCTTGACTCCGGCCGAGCTCGTGGCGCCTGCGGACTTCGCACGCAACCTCCATATCAATCTCACCGCGCGCGTCTGGTTGACCCAGGCCTGCCTGCCGCTGTTGCGGCAGCAAGGCGATGCGGCGGTGGTCTTCGTCGTCGATGACCCTGCACGCGTTGGCCAGGCGTATTGGGGTGCCTATGGCGCTGCCCAGCATGCACAGCGTGGCCTGCTCGCCAGCCTGCACCACGAAACCGCCGCCGGCCCGGTGCGTATCAGCGGCCTGCAGCCCGGGCCGATGCGCACTGCCTTGCGCGCACGTGCTTTCACCCATCAGGAAGATAGCGAAGCGGTCGACCCCGTGCGCTATGCGTCCGCCTGCGTCACATTGCTGTCCATGGCGGGCGCTGCGCACCGTGGTGCGATCTGGAGTCCTTCCGTATGACCATCTTGTCGGCAGCCTTGCTGCTGTTCCTGATTCTCGACCCGCTGGGCAACATCCCGGTGTTTCTCAGCGTACTCAAGCCGCTGCCGCCGAAGCGCCAGCGCTTCGTGCTCGCGCGCGAGTTGCTGATCGCCTTGTTTGTGCTGATGGCATTTTTGTGGGGCGGCAAGTACGCGCTGGAGTTGATGCATCTGCGTCAGGAATCGGTGGCCATCGCCGGCGGCATCGTGCTGTTCCTGATCGGCATCCGCATGATCTTCCCGCGCCCGGAAGGCCTGATGGGCGAGATCCCCGATGGCGAACCCTTCATCGTGCCGCTGGCCATCCCGCTGGTGGCCGGCCCGTCCGGCATGGCTGCGGTGATGCTGATGGGCAGCAACGAACCGACCCGGTTATGGGATTGGAGCCTGGCGCTGATGATTGCCTGGGTCGGTGCATCCACGATCCTGGCCTCGGCCCCGCTGTTGTACAAACTGCTCGGTCATCGTGCACTGACCGCGATCGAGCGACTGATGGGCATGCTGCTGGTGGCCATTTCGGTGCAAATGTTCTTGGACGGCTTGGGCACTTACTTCAAGTTGCCGGTGTCGATTTAGGGCGAGCTGGGGCAGGGCACTAGGCGTGCGTGGATAAAGTTGGTGCGGCCGGCGGTTGACTGGAGCCCAAGCGCAAGATTGATCCGATGTACTAGCTGTCCCCCACTCCGGGAGTTGCGTGCAGCTTGATCTGGGATGTTGCTCATTCGGCCCGGCTCGGCTGCAGGCTTAGCGATGAGCGGTCTGCGCCGTGGCATGACTCCGCATCAACCTGGTAGACGGCTTCACATCGCATCCGATGCGTAAAGCGGCGCTCATCCGACATCGCACGCATCGAATCACGTGCGCGCTTCATTCGAGACCCACGTCTCGCTCCCTCTGCGACTTTGCACAATATGGCGTTTGCGCCTTCACATGCGAAGTTCATGTTGCACTGCGCGAAGTTTGTCACGCCGCCGTCACAATCAGGCCTTAGCGTGTTAATCTGTTGTTAACCGTTGCGGCAGCAACCAGCCGCGCGGCGAGGGACCCCAGATCATCGGCAGCCCATCCCCGGGAACGGTTGGGCTGACTGCGCCTTTTTGTCACTGCCCAACCTGTATCGAGGCTACCGAAATGACCCACCCCCGTTGTCTTCGCATGTCCAAGCTGACGCTTGGCCTTGTTGCCGCACTTGCCGCTGCTCCCGTATTTGCCCAGAGCACCTCTGCCGGCGTCGCCGGTGTGGTCACCAGCAGCGCTGGTCAACCGGTGCCGAATGCCGAAGTGACGATCACCCACGTCGAATCGGGCACCGTCAGCCGCGCCACCACCGATGCCAGCGGACGCTACAACGCGCGCGGCCTGCGTGTGGGTGGGCCGTACACCATCACCATCACCGCTTCCGGCGCGGGCAATACCACGCGTGAAGGCGTGTACTTGAACCTGGATAAGGTCAATCAGGTCGATGCAGCCCTGGGCGGAGATCTGGCCACGCTGGGCACCGTGCAGGCGATCGCCGGCAACTACGGTTCGGCGATCTTCAGCGCCAACAAGATGGGCACCGGCACCAACGTGACCCGCGAAGAAATCGAGTCGCTGCCGTCGATCAACCGCAACCTGCAGGACTATGTGCGTCTGGATCCGCGCGTCGCGCAGACCGATAAGGCGCGCAACGAAATCTCCATCGCCGGCCAGAATCCGCGCTACAACGCGATTCGCGTTGACGGCATCAGCACCAACGATGCGTTCGGCCTGGAATCCAACAGCCTGCCGACTCCGCGCCAGCCGTTCTCGATGGACGTCATCGATGAAATCTCAGTGGACGTGGCCAATTACGACGTCACGATCAGTGGCGGCACCGGTGGCGTGATCAATGCGGTCACTAAGTCGGGCACCAACGAATTCCACGGTTCGGTCTATGGCACCTATCGCGAGAACGATTGGTCTGGCAAGAATCAGAACGACATCCGTCCGCAGCTATTTGATCGCGAGTCGACCTACGGTCTGACCCTGGGTGGTCCGATCGTCAAGGACAAGCTGTTCTTTTTCGCAAACTACGAAAAGTACAAGGGCAAAGGTGTTTTCACAGGTAACAGCGGCTTTGGCCCGACAGGTTCTGGCGCAAGCAATACGGTAAACATCACCCAGGCGCAGGTCGACGAGATCGCTGATATTTCGCGCAATGTGTACGGTTTTGATCCCGGAACCTTGACGTTGCCTGCATTGGATTCCGACTCCGAGGAAAAGGGCTTCAAGCTCGACTGGAACATCAGCGACAAGCACCGTGGCTCGTTTCGTTACGGCAAGTCCGAGCAGAGTACCGCTAATCTCAATGGTTTCAGCACCAGTTCTTTGGCTCTGAACTCGTTCCATTACGCTCGCGATTTTGAGTTGGAGACCTATACCGCTCAGTTATTCAGCGACTGGACCGAGACCTTCTCCACAGAGGCCAAGGTGTCTTATCGCGACTACTCGGCTGTGCGTACTGCAGCGTCGCAGCTGCCGGCCATCAATGTTCGCGCGGGCGCAAACTCGGTGAACCTCGGTACCGAAGCAAATACTCAGGCCAACGAGTTGCGCACTGAAACATGGAACGCTTTTTTCGCTGGCAACTTGTTCCTCAACGATCACACGGTGAAGTTCGGCTTCGACTACGAAGACAACGATATTTTTAACCTGTTTGGTCCGCGCGTTTTCGGTTCCTACAACTTTGATTCGATCGCTGCTTACCGCGCCAATCGTCCTGTGTCTTACCGGTATTCGTCTTCGAACACCGGCAATATTGATGACATCGCAGCCAAATGGGGCCTGCGCAACCTCGGCCTGTTTGTTCAGGATACCTGGGCAGTCAACAACAACCTGACGTTGACTTTCGGCCTGCGCTACGACAAACAGATGGTTCCGGACAGCCCGCAGTTCAATCAAGCCGCGTTCAACGCCTTCGGCGTGCGTAACGACGCCACGCTCGATGGTAACGATCTTTGGCAGCCGCGCTTTGGCTTCAATTACACGTTCGATGCCGAGCGTCCCACCCAGTTACGTGGTGGTGTTGGTCTGTTCCAGGGTGCTGCCGCATCTGTGTGGCTGTCCAATCCATTCTCCAACACCGGTCTGGCTTATACGGACTACAATTTCCGCAACGCGAACGAGATTGCCACTGGCGGTATTCGCTTCACTCCGGATATTAACAACCAGCCCACCGGTACCGGCGGAGCGACCCAATCGGTCGACTTTGTTGACAAGGGTCTTGGGCAGCCATCGGTGTGGAAAGCCAACTTGGCATTCGATACCGAATTGCCGTGGTACGGCATTATCGGTTCGTTGGAAGGCGTGGTTACTAAGGTCAATGAGGCTATCTACTACCAGCAACTCAATCTTGGTGCCCCGACTGCGGTTGGTCAGGATGGTCGTCAGATCTACTGGAACGCAGTTGGTCGCAACCGTGCGAGCTGGGATAGCTTGGGCCGCTTCACTGGCAACGCGCTGACACGTGCCAACAGCAATCAGGGCTTCAACGATGCAATCATTGCGCGTCCAACAGACCAGGGCGGTACGCAGAGCTTCACCGTCGGTTTGAATAAACCTTTCAACGACAGCGACTGGTCGTGGAGCCTGGCTTACACGTACTCGAACGCGAAGGAAGTGAGCGGCCTGACTAGCTCTACGTCGGGCTCGCAGCTGTTGAATGTAGCGACCTTCCAGGCGAATGAAGAGGTCAACGCTACTTCCGCTTACGAGATCAAGGACAGCATCCTCGGTACACTACAGTGGAAGCACAACTTCTTCGGTGACTACGCCACCAAGCTTGGTCTAATTTATCAGGGGCGTAGCGGTCGTCCGTATAGCTATACGTTCGATAACGATGCCAATGGTGATGGCCGCGCCAATGACCTGCTCTACATTCCGAATGGCCGTGGCGATGTGCTGTTCGGAAGTGCGGCTGAAGAGAATGCCTTCTGGAGCTACGTCAACAACGACAAGTATCTGTCTTCGCACCAGGGACAGTTGGCCGGTCGTAATGCCGTTCGCAACTCCTGGGTGAATCAGTTCGATCTGCATCTCGAGCAGGAACTGCCTGGCTTCTTCGATGGCAACAAGGCGCAGATCTGGGTCGATGTCATGAACGTGGGCAACCTGCTCAATAAGAAGTGGGGTCGCGTCGACGAGTACGGGTTCCCAGGCTTCAAGGGCGTTGTTGAGTACGGCGGTATCGATGCTGCAACCGGCAAATATGTCTACCGCTTCAACGAACCGGACTTGTCCACCGTCTACGACGACAAGGGCATCTCCCGTTGGGCGCTGCAGTTGGGCTTCCGCTACCAGTTCTAAAGCTGGCTAGAGTGTCGAAGTCTGCAAAAACGGCCGGGTTCTCCCGGCCGTTTTCTTTTGGGCGGGTGAGTACGCTAAAGTTCCGGAGATACGACAGGAGCAAGCTATGGAACTCAGCAGTACGGCAGCACGGGCGCTGCCGGTGGTGGATGCGCGGATCTATCCGCGTGGCGGTCTGGATGTGTTGTCCAAGGCAGAAGTGGCGCGCTTGCGCGATGCCTCCAGTGGCGGCATGCACGAGCTGTTGCGCCGTTGTGCGCTGGCCGTGCTCACCAGCGGCAGCGCGTCGGACGACCCGCGCGCCGCGCGCGACCTGTATCCGGATTTTGATATCCAGGTGAACCAGCAGGATCGCGGCATCCGCATCGATCTGAGCAATGCGCCAGCGATGGCGTTTGTCGATGGCGAGATCATTCGAGGTGTGGCTGAGCTGCTGTTCGCCGTCGTGCGTGATCTGGCCTACATGGCGATCGAGCTCGAAGCGCAGCGCGCCGATCTCGATACCAGCGAAGGCATCACCAACGCAGTGTTCGGCCAGCTGCGCAACGCACGCATCCTGCAGCCGTCCGACCCAAATCTGGTCGTGTGCTGGGGTGGCCATTCCATCTCGCGCGACGAATATCTCTATACCAAGCAGGTGGGCTACGAGCTCGGCTTGCGCGGCCTGGACATCTGTACCGGCTGTGGCCCGGGCGCGATGAAGGGGCCGATGAAGGGTGCCACCATCGCCCACGCCAAACAGCGCAAGCACCACACCCGCTACATCGGCGTCACCGAGCCAGGCATCATCGCCGCCGAATCGCCGAACCCGATCGTCAACCACCTGGTGATCATGCCGGACATCGAGAAACGCCTGGAGGCTTTCGTCCGTATCGGCCACGGCATCCTAGTGTTCCCCGGTGGCGTCGGCACGGCGGAGGAAATCCTTTATCTGCTCGGCATCCTGTTGCGCGAAGAGAACGTCGCTTTGCCGTTCCCGCTGATCCTGACCGGCCCGACCATCGCCGCGCCGTATTTCGAGCAGATCGACCGCTTCATCCGCCTCACCCTGGGCGAAGCTGTCGCGTCCCGCTACGAGATCATCGTCGGCGACCCGGTCGCGGTGGCGCGTCGCATGGCCGAAGGCATCCATGAGGTGCGCGCGCACCGCAAGGACCAGAAGGACTCGTACTACTTCAACTGGTCGGTGCACATCCCGCTCGAATACCAGCAACCGTTCGAACCCAGCCACGAGGCCATGGCCGCCCTCGACCTGCACCACGGCCGCCCCGCACCCGCATTGGCCGCGGACCTGCGCCGCGCCTTCTCCGGCATCGTCGCCGGCAACGTCAAGGAAGACGGCATGCGTCGCATCGAAGAGTTCGGCCCCTTCGAGATCCACGGCGACCCGGACATCATGCAGGCACTGGATGAGCTCCTGCGCGGGTTTGTCGAGCAGCGGCGGATGAAGATCTCTGGGGATTATCGGCCTTGTTATCGGGTGGTGACTTGAGATGACTGCTGGCCTCGCTTGGCACGGGCGAGGCCAGCCTAAATTCCCGCGCAATTGCTAAAATCATCTGCCTGCTGGCATGTGGGGCAGTGGAGCAGGTCGTTTTACGAAGAGAATCTTGGGTCCCAGACATGCAGGCGGTAGGACAGTCGTCTGCCTGAAGGTGCGAGCCTCAGCGTCTGCGATGACGTTCGTCGGTCGGTTCCTGCCGTTTGTCAGTGAACGGTTGCGGCCATACCGAACGTCTTCCACTCTACATCCATCAACGCTGGGGAGCGTATGGATGAATGACTCGCGTGCCCGTGGTTTCACTCTTGTGGAACTTCTCGTCACGATCTCGGTAGTGGCTGTCCTGGCAGTCATTGCGCTGCCGTCGTTTCAAGGCGTTATTCGATCCAACCAGGCAGCCACAACCGCCAACGAGCTGGTTGCTTCGCTTGCGCTGGCCCGAAGCGAGGCAATCCGTAGTACCCGAGGTGGTGGTATCTGTCCGAGTTCGGATGGGCTGACCTGTAGCGGTCAATGGTCCAATGGCTGGATCTCCTGGGCGGATGCCAACGCAAACGGCGCCTATGACTCAGGCGAGACAGTCTTACGTTATGCCAAGGTCAACCCAAATATGACCGTCAGTGCCCCCGGCGTTACGGCCGTCGCGTTCGACTCCAGGGCGCGACGCGTTGCTGGCGCAGATCAAGTTATAAGTCTGCGTCCGACGAAGTGCCCTGCTGGCCAACCAGTGGTACGAACCTTGACCGTTACCAGCACCGGCAACGTGCGTGTCACGAAGAGCAACTGCCCATGATCAAGCGTAATAGACGAGTATTCTCCTCTCGCCAAGTATCGGGCTTCTCCCTCTTGGAGGTGCTGATTGCACTTTTAATTCTTGGCGTTGGACTGTTGGGCTTCGCGCTTCTGCAGACGACAAACGTGCGTTTTACCAAAAGTGCTCAGCAACGAACGATCGCCAGCAACCTCGCGTACGAGGTGATCGATTTGATGCGCTCGCAGCGCAGCATGGTCGGTTACTACACGGCGATCACCTACGGCAGTTTTGACGCTGTGACTGGGGCCGCCTGCGAAAGGCCGGTCGAAAGCTCGCCGACCAAGTTGATGGAGCGCTGGAGATGCGATGTCGTCAAGGCGCTTCCTGACGGCAAGGCGCAAGTGAGCCTGCAAGCGAACGGAGAAGTCACCGTCACCGTTCGATGGGGTGACCAGCACTGGGAAACCGATGTTGCCAAGCAAGTAACTGCCCTCAGCGTGACGAGCCGCTTATGAAGAACAACGCAGGCTACCGGCATACGGCCGCGGTCGCAGGTCTTTCTCTGATCGAATTGATGATAGCGCTACTGATCAGTTCCATTCTCCTGATTGGTGTAATTCAGGTGTTTGCGGCATCGCGAACGGCGTATCAACTGTCTCAGGGAATCGCGCGGAATCAAGAAAACGCGCGTTTTGCGATGGACTTTCTCACGCGGGATATACGCATGGCTGGTCATGCCGGTTGCGTCAACGACCAAGTGTTGTTGAGTGCCGATGCCAGCGGCAATCCAACCGGTGGAAACATTCGCTCGTTGTTTCTATCGGCTGACGATCGCAATAAAAACACTGTCGCCAACCTGCCGTTCCCGTTGCGATTTGATGTATCGATACAGGGATTCGAAGCAACCGGAACGGACCCGGGCGACGCGTTGACCTTGCCTGCAACTCCAGTTGCGGGGCTGGCTGGTGACTGGAGCCCGAAGCTACCCGACGAACTAGCGGGCCTTAGTCCGATCAAAGGAAGCGATATCATCGTGCTGCGTACCTTTTCTCCGATCGAGGAGATGGTTACCGGATTTGCACCTGCCAGCAATCCATCGATTTCGTATCCCGACGAGTCGGCTGCAGGCAGTACAAAGGTCGCCACCGAAGGTGCGGGACTCTACGCGATCGCAGACTGCAAGGGCGCAACGGTCTTTCAGGCAAGTGCGGCGCCAACCGCCACTGGGATGAGCGTAACAAAAAATGGTTTGAACAAGACCGACCTGGCATTTCTCGGTAAGTACGATGGCGCGCTTGCATTCCGCCCTGGCAATGCGTCGCTTTTTCGCGCCGAGTCGGTTGCCTATTATGTTGCACTGAATGCTCAGACCAATACGCCTTCGCTTTATCGTGCAAGGTGGACCTCGGCGCCAGGAGCTGTCAGCCTGACCAGGACATCGGAAGAAATGGTTGAAGGCGTGGAATTGCTGCAGCTGGCTTACGGCGAGGACAGCGCGCCTTTGACCGGCCCGCCCACTGGTTACATCAGCAGTACGAACACGGCAGACATCCTTGGTGGGATTGAAAATGCATTGCGCTGGCGCCGTGTGGGTACTGTGCAAGTCGGCTTGCTGGTGCGAGGAGCAAGTTCCGAAACCGCAGCGACCCAGCAAGCCGCGGTGAATCCTTCGGTGCTCGCTGTGATAGTCACGCCTCCCTCGGATGGGCAATATCGATCCGTGTATGAGACGACCGTGGCGCTTCGCAACAGACTATTCGGTAACTAGTGATGAAGATTCCTTCTTTCGGCAACATTGCTGCTCAGCGGGGCGCCGTGCTTTATGTCGCACTGATCATGCTGATCTTGTTGGCATTGATTGGCATCGTCGGCATGCAGGTCGCAACGATGCAAGAACGGATGTCATCCAATTATATGGCCGCCAACGCTGCTTTTCAGCAGGCTGAACTGCGCGTGCGTGAGCGAGAGGCATCAATTAACAGTGGCCTTGAATACGACTATGAGAACTGTCAGGTCCCCTATGATCCTGCGGCATGGGCGCAAGGAGTGGGAGATAGCGTTGTTTCAGTCGTACGGACACGCAACATCAGTATCTGTACCCAACAGTGCAGCGCTGGTAGCGGTGTAGATCAATCCGAAAGTGGCTGCAATATGTTCAGAACCACTGTATTTAGCCGTGATCGTGACTCGGTGGAAGCCTCCTCGTCACTATCTGCTGTCGACACGATCTTCGTCAGGCCCTGATCATGAAAACCACTTTATTGAAATACCTCATCCCGGTTGGCGTCCTTGTTGCCCTGGGTTTTTTGATCCAGGCCGGCTTCTCTGCTCCCGGCCCACTGAATATTGCGCAAGCACCACTGTTTACGCGTAATGTTATTCCGCCGCTCAATATGCTGGTCATGGGGCGGGATCACAAGTTGTACTACGAGGCATACAACGACGCTTCTGATCTGAATAACGACCGCGTCCTAGATGTCGGCTACAAGCCGGATCAAATCACCTATTACGGCTACTACAACTCGAACGTCTGTTATCGGGCGGCTGGCGATATGTTTCAGCCGAGTTCCGTTGCGACGGGGGATAACAAGAAGCAGTGTTCTGGTGCATGGAGTGGCGACTTTCTTAACTACGTCACCACTTCGCGAATGGATGCTCTCCGTAAAGTGCTATTCGGTGGTTACCGAGACACAGACACGACGACCCAGACGATTCTGAGGGCTTCCTTCACGCCACAGGATGCTCACAGCTGGGGGAAGGAGTATGCGAGCGTTGCTCGGGATGGCTATGACATCTCTAATTATACGCCGCTCAGTCAACCGGCTTCTGGGCGTTACCACCTATTCGCTGTCACTACACTATCTGACAATGGCATCCCGCAGATGCGGGTCCTGAATAATTCGACATACCGGATATGGAACTGGGTCTCGATTGAACGCCCGGTTGCAGGTAATGATTGTTTCACGGTGAATAGTACCAGAGTGAATTGTCTAACCTCGACTGAAAACTGGGAGTTGGTCCCTGCGTCAAGCTATCGCAACCTTACGATGACCACTTGGCGGTCTAATTCTACAGCGAATGATGCAGCCCAGATGATGGCGAACTTTGATGGGTTTGGGCGGTCTCAGTTATGTGGTACTGGTTCAGTAGCTGATATTAATAAGAGTGGTGCTAACAATAACCCCTTTGTTACGCAAGCTAATAGTTGTAGGCAGGATAATTATTCAACGCAATTCTCTGGAAATATCGTCATTCCTTCTTCGGGTACCTATCAGTTTGCGGTCAACGGCGACGACGCTGTGGAAGTGCAGGTTGATGGAAAGGTCGTCGTGGGCTGGTATGGCGGTCATGGACAAAATAGCAGTGTGGATTCGCTCAATTCACATTCTGGTTCCATTGCATTGAACGCAGGCACCTACACGCTGAGGTTTCGGCATCAGGAAGGCACCGGAGATGATAATTGGCAACTTTACTGGAAGAGATCGCCTGAGGGTGGCGCCACTGCATTGACTGAATTTCCATTGCGCGTACAGGTGTGTCCGGATAATGCCGCTTTGCGTGACTCAACGTGCAAAGTATACGCGAACAATTCTTCGTACAAGCCGACCGGTATCTTGCACGACTACGGTGAAACCGACCGGATGTACTTCGGGTTGTTGACGGGCTCCTATGGTAGTAATACCGCCGGCGGCATTCTACGTAGCAATATGGCGAGCTTCTCGCGCGAGGTGAATCCGAACACCGGGCAATTCTGTCTTAACGCCAATTGCCCTAATGGGGATGTCAAGGGAATTGTGCACACCATCAGCACGTTCCGTACGCTGGATTTCTCGTACAGCAATTACACCTACGGTTGTGGATGGATCGTTGACCGTCCGGTCAAGGCGGGTGAGTGCTGGATGTGGGGTAATCCGGTGGGCGAGATGATGTACGAAACCCTCCGCTACTTCGGGGGTGCAAGTGGTCCCCGTACGGAATATGACATTCCTGCCACCTCCCCGGACGTCGCCACGCTGCAACTTTCCAAACCGAATTGGATATCGCCCTACAAGGGGACGACAGACGGCGGTGGCGGTTATCCAACATGCGCACAGCCGACAATGACGGTGCTGAGCGATATCAACCCCTCCTACGATTTCAAGTTGCCTGGTTCAAATTGGTCTGCCATCAGTGGTTCCGGCGATCCAGCCTCACTGCAAGGGCTGAATGTTTCCACTGAAGCGAACGCTATCTGGCAAGCTGAAGGCGGTGGGAGTCGTCAGATATTCATCGGTGAATCCAATGGGGTGGCGGACAATGCGCCCACTCCCAAGGTCGCGTCCAATATGTCCACGTTGCGTGGGCTTGCGCCCGAGGAACCCAGTAAGCAGGGTACTTACTATTCGGCGGCCGTTGCGCGGTACGGTGCGAATAACAAGATCGGGGGCGACAAGCGTGTCCGAACCTATTCGGTGGCGCTGGCATCGCCATTGCCCAAGTTTGATTTTCCCGTCGGTAACGGGCGCGTGACCCTGGTGCCTTTTGCTAAGTCCGTGGGCGGTGGCGCGATCTCTGCTACCAGCGCGTTCCAGCCTACCGATCAGATCGTTGACTTTTACGTCCAACGCGTTGCCAATACGTCCGGCACATCCGGCAGAGACTACGACGCAAACCTCAATGGAGGACGTCCTTATGCGGAGTTCCGGATCAATTACGAAGACGTAGAGCAGGGCGCCGATCATGATATGGATGCCATTGCGCTTTACACCTTGTCGGTAGATCAGACGAATCAACTTCAGGTGACGCTCAAATCCGAATATGCCGCCGGTAGTTACATCCAGCACATGGGCTATGTCATCTCAGGTACGACTCAGGATGGCGTCTACCTTGAGATCTGCGATTTGCGGGACGGCACCGCGAATGATGGCACGCGTAATAGCTGTGCCAGTCAGACCGCATATCGCTTCAACACGCCGCCAGGGCGTGCTCCTGGTTACTGCAACACGGCATCTATGCCTTCGGATTGCACAGGGTTGCCGCCGACCACGACGCGCGCCTTCTCGGTCGGGACAACCGCTGGTGCCACATTGTTGAAGGATCCACTATGGTATGCAGCCAAGTACGGTAACGACCAGGGTGTAACGGTGGACACGGACGGCAATCCAACCAACTATTTCTTGGTCAGCAATCCGCTTGATCTCAAGAATCAGCTCGGCAAGGCGTTCGACTCCATCCAGAATCAGGCAGGCAGCAGCGGCTCGATCGCTCTTGCGGGCGCGCGAGTCTCGGCGGGTTCCTTTGGCGTGGTCCCCACTTACTCAACCACGAACGATGGTCAGGACTGGGTAGGCAATCTGAATGCGTACCAGGTCAATCAAAACGGCACGCTGGGCAATGTCTTGTGGTCTGCGAGCACTGCCATGCCAACTGATAGCGCCGGTGTTGCCAAGAAAAAGATTTTTACAGCGCTTTCCAATGTCACCAGTGCCAACCGTGAATCTGCGGTGCGTCTTTTCGAAGCCTCTAATCTGATCGCAAAGACGAGTGGGGATTCTAATAAGGACGCGTCGGACATGTTTAACAAGCTCGGCTATACGGCGGGACAGGTGACCGCCAATTTCGGTGGCAAGGTGACCCCCGCACAGCTGGTCAACTATCTGCGCGGCGAAAAATCGATGGAAGGTACAACGCTTGACACCGCGCCGTTCCGTCGGCGGAGCGGGCCATTAGGCGACATCATCAATTCGTCGCCGGTCATTGCCACGCGTCGCGCCAACTACGGTTGGGCTGCGGCTACCGGGCTTTCCGACTCCGCGCGAAGCACATATGCCACTTTTGTGAGTACGCGTACTGCTTCGTCAGCGCGCGAAAATGTATTTGTCGGGGCGAACGACGGCATGCTGCACGCTTTCGATGATACCGGTGCCGAAAAGTTTAGCTATCTACCTAATGGCGTCTTGAATCAAATGGCGTACCTGGCGGACCGTAGCTATCAGCATCGCTATTACGTCGACGGGAAGCTTACGCTTGGTGATGCGTTAATCAATGACAGTTGGCGCTCGGTCCTGGTGGGCGGTACCGGTGCGGGTGGCCGGTCGATCTTCGCGCTCGACGTGACTGCGCCGGAAACCTTTGCTGCCAGCAATGTGCTTTGGGAGCTCAACAGTACCAGCGATGGCGACATGGGTTTCACCATGGGCAAGCCGCAGATTGTGCCTCTCCAGAATGGAACATGGGCAGCGATCTTCGGAAACGGCTACAACAGCGCCAATGGGAGGGCGGTCCTCTTTGTGGTCAATCTCGCTACCGGCGAGGTGATCAAGAAGATCGAAGTGCGAGACGATCTTGATAAAGCCACTGCAACGAGTATCTCCAATCTTGGATATAACGGCTTGGGTAATCTCGCAGTGGTCGATACCAATGGCGACGGCTTGGTAGATACCGTCTATGGTGGAGACCTGCACGGTAATATGTGGAAGTTCAATCTTGGTGGCAATGACACAGCCAAGTGGGCAGTCGCTTATACGGATGGCTCGAAGAACCCGCTTCCGCTATTTGTCGCACGTGACAGTGCTGATAATCGCCAGCCCATTACCGGCGGCGTTGAGGTGGCGGTTGGTCCGGGTACCGGATACATGGTCTATTTCGGAACAGGGCGCTACTTTGTCGTCGGTGATAATGGAAGCAATAATGTGGGTGCGTTGTATGGCATCTGGGACAATGGCGCGGCTGTGACTACTGCCGGGCGCAGTAGTCTGGTCGAACAAACAATCTCAGTAACTGCGGGGAGTGCTGCAAGCAGTCGTGAAATTACGCGCAACCCGGTGAACTATCTCACCAGTCGCGGGTGGTATATCGATTTGGTCGTGGACAAGCAGGATCCAAAGGGCGAGCGCTTCATCGGTACTCCGTCGATCCAGGGGGGGCGCGTTTTCTTCCCCACCTATGTGCCTGGCGTCAGTGTCAACTGTAATCCCGGCGGCACGAACTGGCTTTATATCCTCGACGCGACGACCGGTGGCGCTGCGGTCGGTACCGTCACGCTTGCCAGTGGATCTAAGGCCGGTGGAACAGGTACAGGCGCGATTGCTACAGGTGGTGACGCACCAAACCAGAGTATTGGAATCACGCGCCCCGTTCCCAGCGGTCCAGCCTTTTGCACCCCAGGTGCGCCAGGATGCCCGCTGCCCGTGACGCCGGGAGCTCCGGCTGATTCGCGCTGCAGCGAAGTGGTGCTTGATCCAAGTGATCCGACGAAGTCGATTTCAATGTTGCGTGCTTGCGGGCGCCAGTCCTGGCGACAACTGAGGTGATCCGAATGCTCAAGAACACGAAGTTGTTGCCCACGCGGGTTCGGTCGGCTCAAGGGTTCACCTTGATCGAACTTATGATCGTGGTTGCCGTCATCGCAATCCTAGCTGCGGTGGCTTATCCGTCATACCAAGAGCAGGTGCGCAAGGCGCGACGGGGGCAGGCAAAGGCGGACCTAGTCGAATACGCCCAGTTGGCCGAGCGCTTCAGGACCGTCAACAACACCTATGTTGGATATGCGCTGCCAGCTGGTTGGTCTCCCAGAGAGGCAAGCGCCCTAACTGCCGCACATTACGCTGTGTCGTTCGTTGGTGACCGGACCCGGTCTACCTTTGTGATTCAGGCTGCTCCTAGGGCTGGACAGTCGAAAGACAAGTGCGGAACGCTGACCATCGATCAGGCCGGCCGCAAAACTGGCACGCTGTCAGATTGCTGGTAAGGCCGTATGCAAAGATGTTGCACACCTCCAGGAAGGTCGGTACAATTCGCCTCCCCGCCCGAATAGCTCAGCCGGTTAGAGCACTTGACTGTTAATCAGGGGGTCGTTGGTTCGAGTCCAACTTCGGGCGCCAAGATGTTCAAAAAGCCGCGACGTGTCGCGGCTTTTTGTTGCCCGCTCATCGGGCTGCACAGCTCACGGAGCTGGTGTATCGCACGGTGCGTGCTCTTCCGGAGTTGTTGACCACCACGTCAGCGAGTCGTCGGGCATTGCTGCATAGGCTGATGGTGATGTTTGTCCCGCTGCTCCGGCCGTTCGGCAGGAAGCGGACGATGGACCTTCCAACTGTACTGGTGATGTCGATGCCGCCGGTGGCGGAGACGTGTTCCACTCTCAGGATCGACGCGGCATGTGGCGGCTGCCCGTCGCGTTCCGGATCCTTGAAGAGAATCCATCCGTAGCTCCAGTCGCGATCTAATTGGCAACTTGTGCCGTCCGCAGAAGGGCAAATGCTGACTGGCGCGCCCTGGGTAACGGCTAGACTTCTCGCCATCGCAAGGTGTGCAGTCAGCAAGTGCACCCGTGTCGTTGCCCGCTGCCACTCCAGAAGTCCCTGAAAGCTGGGCATGCCGATGGCTGCGCCGATTCCGATGATCGCCATCACGATAAGCAACTGGACTGCGGTGTACCCTTTCGCGCTCGAATGAGCTGCTGCATCCATGGCGCTTCCCCCTTCAGGTGGAGCAAGCAGTCTCAACATTGGTTGCCTGCCAGGTAACGCTGTCTCCACTTGCATGAGTGTCAGAGTTTTACCGACGCTGGCCTCCGTAAATTCGTGCAGCCTTCCCCCGAGACTCGCTCCATGACCGACCGTTTCCAGCTCGTATCCCCGTACTCCCCAGCCGGCGACCAGCCGGCAGCCATCGACAAGCTGGTGGCCAACTTCGAAGCAGGCCTGGCCAAGCAGACCTTGTTGGGCGTGACCGGCTCGGGCAAGACCTACACCATCGCCAACGTGATCGAGCAGGTGCAGAAGCCGACCCTGGTGATGGCGCCGAACAAGACGTTGGCGGCGCAGTTGTACGGCGAGTTCAAGTCGTTTTTTCCAAACAACGCGGTGGAGTACTTCGTCAGCTACTACGACTACTACCAACCCGAGGCCTACGTGCCGTCGTCGGATACCTTCATCGAGAAGGACAGTTCGATCAACGAGCACATTGAGCAGATGCGGTTGTCCGCCACCAAGACCTTGCTGTCGCGTCGCGATTCGCTGGTGGTGGCCACGGTCTCGGCGATCTACGGTCTGGGCGCGCCGGAAGACTATTTGTCGCTGCGCTTGATCCTCTCAGTGGGCGAGCACATCGATCAGCGCAAGTTGATCCGTCATCTCAGCGATCTGCAGTACACGCGCAACGAATTCGAGCTGACGCGCGGCGCGTTCCGCGTGCGTGGCGAGGTGCTCGATGTCTTCCCGGCCGAGTCGGACACCGAGGCATTGCGTATCGAGTTGTTCGACGGCGACATCGAGCAGCTGACCTTGTTCGATCCGCTCACCGGCGAAACATTGCGCAAGTTGCAGCGCTACACCGTGTATCCCAAGACGCATTACGCGACTACGCGCGAGCGTACGCTCAGTGCGGTGGATACGATCAAGGAGGAGCTCAAGGAACGGCTGGAGCAGTTGTACTCGCAGAACAAACTGGTCGAAGCGCAGCGCCTGGCGCAGCGCACCCAGTTCGACCTCGAGATGATGGCTGAAGTCGGCTTCTGCAACGGCATCGAAAACTACTCGCGGCATCTCACCGGCAAGGCGCCTGGCGAACCGCCGCCGACGTTGTTCGACTACTTGCCGCCGGATGCGCTATTGGTCATCGATGAGTCGCATGTGACCATTCCGCAGATCGGCGCGATGTACAAGGGAGACCGTTCGCGCAAGGAAACGCTGGTGGAGTTCGGCTTCCGTCTTCCCTCCGCGTTGGATAACCGGCCGCTGCGTTTTGAAGAGTGGGAAGCGCGCTCGCCGCGCAGCATCTACGTGTCGGCCACGCCGGGTCCATACGAACTGCGTGAGTCTGCAGGCGAGATCACCGAGCTGGTGGTGCGCCCGACCGGCCTGATCGACCCGGTGGTCGAAATCCGCCCGGTCGGCACGCAGGTCGACGACCTGATGTCCGAGATCCATGAGCGCATCAAGCTCGGCGATCGCGTGTTGGTGACCACGCTAACCAAGCGCATGTCCGAGAACCTCACCGAATACCTGGGTGAGCATGGCATTCGTGTGCGCTACCTGCATTCGGACATCGACACCGTTGAGCGGGTGGAGATCATCCGCGATCTGCGCCTTGGCAAATTCGACGTGCTGGTCGGCATCAATCTGCTGCGCGAAGGTCTGGACATGCCGGAAGTGTCGCTGGTGGCGATCCTGGATGCCGACAAGGAGGGCTTCCTGCGTTCGACTGGTTCGTTGATCCAGACGATCGGGCGCGCCGCGCGCAACCTGCGTGGCAAGGCAATCCTGTATGCCGACAAGATGACGCGTTCGATGCAGGCGGCGATCGACGAAACCGACCGTCGTCGCGAGAAGCAGGTCGAGTACAACCTCGAACATGGCATCACGCCGAAATCCGTGCAGCGCCCGATCTCCGACATCATGGAAGGCGCGCGCGAGGATGCCGCCGAGAAGAAAGCCGGCAAGGGTCGTTCGAAGTCACGTCAGATCGCCGAAGACACTGTCGACTACCGCGCGATGGGGCCGGCCCAGATCGCCGGCAAGCTCAAGAGCCTGGAGCAGCAGATGTACCAGCACGCCAAGGATCTTGAGTTCGAGGCCGCAGCGCAGATTCGCGACCAGATCCAGAAATTGAAGGCGGCGAGCCTGGCGTAAGGCGGGGCAGGGTGCTCACGTGCAGGGAGGGCTTGTGGCCCGCAAAACCCTGCGCTAGAATGCGCGCCCTGCACAGCGCAATGCTGACGCAGGAAACGGGCGGTTAGCTCAGCGGTAGAGCACTACCTTGACATGGTAGGGGTCACAGGTTCGAACCCTGTACCGCCCACCACTCAAGCCTATGAAATCAGGGCCAAAAGTGGAAACGAAGAAAGCCGGCCATGAGCCGGCTTTTTGTTGTCCTGCAACCGTCCTGCAAACTGCGTTGTTACCTGCCTCGTCCGCCTGGGGAGAACAGTCCACCGGGCCGCATCTGCTGCTGAAGCACATTCACCACGACGGGCTGAATCATTTGCGACAGCGCGCGCATCATTGCGTTCTCGTCGCCCTGTGTTGTCGTGGTGGTAGTGCCGTCGCTTTGAATAACGTTGCTGATATTCACGGTGACGCCGCCAGCTGCTGCCGAGTTCACCTCGCCCACGGTGCGCCCTGCAGTGATCGGCACCACGCGGCCACCCTGGTTGCCTGGGATCATGTAAGTCTTGCCGCCGGCCTCGTACATCTCCGGCCGTCCGCCTTCGCCCACCTCGTAGATGGATCCGCCAGCCACTGGGCCACCGCCAGCACGCTGACCGGCGACGGCAGCGCCGATCGCAGCAACCCAGCTGTTGCCGGAACTCGCCGCCATCGTGCCCAGGGCCTTCAGTAGCTGCGAGGCGGCCAAGTCGGCCATCATCCGCTGGATGGTCTTGGCGAAGCCCTCGACCATTCCGCCCAGCCCCTCATCGAACGGCTCGAATAGGAAATCGGCGAACGCGCCCTGCATACTTCGAGCGGCCTCCAAGCCGAACTCCTTCATCATGTCGTTGCCTTCCTTGGTCTTGGCGATCATGGCTTCATAGCTCTCGTCGTAGATCGCCGCGTAGTCGTCCATAGCGTCCTTGGTGACGGCATAGCTCTCCAGCAGCCGCGCCTGCTCTTCGCTCAGCGCGCCGAACGCGCCGGTGCGGATGTCATAGGCGACCTTCGCGGCCTCGCCGATCTGCCCGTGCAGCGCCAATTCGCGCTCCAGGCTCGCCAGGTAGGTGTTGGCCTTTTCGTCGGTCGCGCCGTAGATGGCCGCGATGTCTTCGTTGACGTCCTTGATCTCGGCCAACTGCAGCAGGCTCTGCGCCTGCGCGCCGGTGATGCCCTTCAGCGATCCGCTTTGGAGCTCGTACAGCACCTTGGCGTATTCGGTGTTCTGGCCGGTGAGCGCCAATTGCTTGGCCAGCTCCGCCGACATTGCGGTGTAAGTCTTCTGCAGCTCAGCGGCAGCCTTGCCCGCCTCCTTGTCGGTGTATTCGAAGGTCGCCGTCTTGGTGGGCCGCACCAGCGCCGCATCGTCCGGCAGCGCGCCGTTCTCCAGCAGCTTCACTTCAGGCCGGTTGCGCTTTGTGATCTCACGCTGCAAGGCCAGCTGTTGCCGCAGCAGATCGTTGAGCTGCTCCTGCTTCTTGAGCGACTCCGGCTCAACGGCCTGGACGAGTCGCCGCTGCGCAGACACCACGCCCAGCTGCTCGTTAAGTCCACCAGTGGATGCATCGCCCAAAGCCGATGCGTCTGCGCCTTCAAGTGCCCGAAGCTCACTTACGCGGCCGATGTAGTTGGCCACCATTACGACGCCGGCAGCCATTTCGGCAGTCAAGCTGCCGACGAATCGCGTGATCGAGACAAACGCTGATTTGGTGCTGTCCGAACCCAAGAACGCCGTCAGCTCCTTGACCTGCGGCAACAGCTCGGCACCAACCTGATTCCTCAGACCCTGGAACGCCAGATCCATCTCTGCTGTCTGGACGCGAAGCTCCTTCAGCGACTTCGTGGTCTGCGCATCCAGAACGACACCCAGCCGCTCGGCTTCGTCGCCCCACTTCCGGAAGCCCTCACCATTCTTCGCCAGCAGCGGCGCCAACAGCGTGGCATCGTTCGCGATCGCCTCAAGGTAGGTGACCATGTCGGCCTGCGGCACGCCAGCCTTCTCGAGGGCGCTGTAGTACTTGCCCAGCGCCTCTGGCCCGCTGAGGTTGCGGAACTCCTTTGCGGTCAGCCCGACCTTGGGCGCGATGTTGGTGAAAAAGTCCGTGAGCTCTCCGCCGCCCGTTTGGAGAAAGTCGCCGATCTTCTCTTGCGTGTCTTTGAAGATATCGGACAGCTTGTCCTGCTGGATGCCGACCGTCGACGCGCCGGCGGCGAGCCGCTGGAACGTCTGCTCGCTGGTGCCGGACAGCCGGGCGAATCGCTCGATCTCAGCAGACGAGTTAGCCAGCTGCCGCGTCCAGTTGAGGACAGCAGTGCCGGCAACTGCCAGGCCGCCCACTACTGCACCACCGATCTTGCCGAATGCTGCACCGACTTCGACGGCGGTGGTCTGCGAGTCCTTGCCGAACTTGCGGACCTGCTTGCTCGCGCGATCAGCATCGGTCTCGAACGAGCCGGTCCGCATGAGTAAATCAACGACAATACTTCCAGCCGTACCCATCAGACTTGGTCCTCGGCGAAGATGCCGCCACTGATAACGGCCGAGCCAGTCCAGGTATCGCCGTATGCCACAGGCACTGGATTGCCCTGCGCCTGCATGTTCACTGGTCCGTTGAACGCATAGCTTGGGCGGTTATCGGGACTGTCTTGCGTGCCCAAGCCTTTCTGCGTTGGCGAGAGCATCTGCACGACACCTCCAAGCACCATCGAGACACCCGCGCTGATGAGGGGTGCGCCGAAAGGTGTGGCGATGGCGATGAATCCAGCAACGATCAAGACGGCGCCGATGATGGTCTGCAACACGCCGCCGCGCTTTGCACCCTGCAGTACCGGCGCGATGCGGATTGCGTCATCTCCGGGCGGGTCGTGCAGCTGATCTTTGTTGAGGTTGCGGCGACCGTTGAATACAGCGAACGTCAGGCCGCGGTCCTTGGCGCCCATCAAGAACGCTTGAAAGCCTGGCAGTTGGACTGACAGCGCGCGGATGGCCTCGGCCGGCGACGCCACTGCCAGCCGGAACTCCTTGCCGAATTTGGCCCTCAGGACGCCATAGAGGCGGACAGTGCGGACCTTGGGAATATCCATCATCTTGCCGGCTCCGAGTTTTCGAATTGAGCGGAGTGAATGCGATGCAGCCAGCGATTAGGAGCAATCTCCACATCCCAGCTACCATCGTCGTGGTTGAACTTGGCGCGCTGCTTCGGCTGGCCGCTTGGCAGCTCCCTGGTGAGGAAGCGGGCAGGGTTCAGACCGCGCTCACCGGTGCCGCCGGTGGCGAACGGATCCGGGGAGCTGTCGCGGCGCGCGAGGGCCTCTAGGCTGTAGTTCTGCTGCTGCAGGTAGACGCTGTCGCCGCCAGTGAGCGGAGAGAGCCCGAAGCGGCGGCGTGCTTCGTTGGGCGCTTCGATGCCAGCGCCGGTGAGCGCTGCATGCACTTCCGCCTGCTTGCCGAGATCCATGCGCAGTAGCGGCTCCAGATTGAGCTCCACGCCGATCTCATCACCCAGGCCCAACGCCTGGTCCAGACAGTCCTCCATCGCCTCGATACGCGCCTGCAGAGCGTCGGCGTAATACATCTGGTTGAGGTCGTCGACCTTCATGCCGGCGGGGATACTGCCGATGCCGACCTTGAACGGTGGGATGCCGAATGCATGCGCGATCTGCTCATCGGAATAGCGCAGCTGCTCCACCATCTGCGAGTCGATCGCCTTGAAGGCGAACGATGTGAACTTCATGTCCGCGCCGATCACCGCGACCTTGCCAGCGTTCGCCCCCTGGAAGTTGGTGTTCCAGTATTCCTTGACCGCCTGTGCGTCGGTTTCCGACATGCCCGCAGGTGCCGTCAGGATGCCGCCCGGGTTCGCTCCGTTTGTGAAAAATTTGGTCGCGTCTTGCTGGATGCGAATGTTCTTGTTCGCGGCCAAGGTGGCTGCATCTAGGGAACCTCTGAACAACGCACCACAGATACGCGACACTACCCGCCTGATGTTGAGGAGTGATCCATGCAACTGACGTTCGGTGACGCTGAGGGCCTGGGCAAGCGCAAGCAGACCCGGCGCGAGATCTTTCTGGCCGAGATGGAGCAGGTGGTTCCGTGGCAGCAACTGCTCGGTCTGATCGCGCCGCACTATCCGGTATCGGGCCGGCCAGGTCGGCAGCCGTACGCACTGGCGACGATGTTGCGGATTCATCTGCTGCAGCAGTGGTATGCGCTGAGCGATCCGGCGATGGAAGAAGCACTGCACGAGATCCCGACCTTGCGGCGGTTTGCCCAGCTCGGTGGCTTGGACAACGTTCCGGACGAGACCACGATTCTCAACTTTCGGCGCCTGCTGGAGACCCATGGCCTTGCCGCGCGGATGCTGGAAGCGGTCAACGCGCATCTGGCGCGCAAGGGCCAGAGCCTGCGGTCGGGCACGATCGTCGATGCGACGCTGATCGCGGCGCCCAGTTCGACCAAGAATGCCGACAACGCGCGCGACCCTGAGATGCATCAGACCAAGAAGGGCAATCAGTGGTATTTCGGGATGAAGGCGCACATCGGCGTGGATGAATTTTCCGGGTTGGTGCACCACGTCCATTGCACAGCCGCCAACGTCGCCGATGTCACGGTGATGCACACGTTGCTGCATGGCAAAGAAGACAGCGTGTTCGGCGATAGCGGCTACACCGGTGCGGACAAACGCGAAGAACTGCAGGCCTGCAAGGCTGCATTCTTCATCGCCGCCAGGCCCTCGACGATGCAAGCCCTCGGCAACAAACGCGAGCGTGCTCGGGAAAGACGTTGGGAACACTTCAAGGCCAGCGTGCGCGCGAAGGTGGAGCATCCATTCCGGGTGATCAAGCGCCAGTTCGGCTACACCAAGGTCCGCTATCGCGGCCTGGCCAAGAACACCGCGCAGGTGCTGACCTTGTTTGCGCTATCGAACCTGTGGATGAAGCGAAAGCAGTTACTGCCGACGATGGGGAACGTGCGCCTGTAACCCGGGCAACACCCTGCAAACGCGCCGGAAACGGCAAAAAAATCGAGGATCTGAGCGCCGTCAGCCTGGTCGATGTGGTTAGGCTCATCCTCCGATGCCGTTGATCAGACCATCCCTAGCGGGCCCACACCAATCAGCTGATGGAAAAGCGCCATCTCTCGATCATGGATGATCTCGGTGGCCGGCACGATCAGCTCATCGCCCGAATATTTTTCGGGCAACAGGTTCTCCGGCCGGCCATATCGCAGCTGGTAGAAGACGTCGCCCGTTGGGGCGATCAATGATTCCACGCGACTCGGGTCCAGCACCCACAGATGCGTAACAGCACCGCTGCTGTTCCGGCCTTTCAGCACGTAGGTATTGCCGTGGCTGAGCTTAGACAGGATCCAGGCCTCGCGGAACTGCGCGGGCGTCTGGTAGACATTCTGCCGCCGTAGCAGCGGGCTGATGGTCTGGTGCCGGTCAGCGCCCCAAAGGCCGTTTGCGTCGCGCCGCTTAAGCGTGAAAGGCAGCTTGCCGATATCGCTGGAAATGCGCGACATGCACGCGTACACCGTGCTGTACGTCTCCAGCTCTCTGGGCGTGGCGATCGACTGGTTGCGCTGCCAAGCACCGGTGAAAGGCTCCAGAATATTGCGCCAGCCGCCGCCCCCGGGTGGTGCGACTGCAGTAGCGGCTGCCGGCGCGCGCCGAGTGACCAGCGACATCAGTCGATCAGCGATACCCATCGAGCACCCCACGCATGTACTGCCGAACGATGTAAGCAACACCCTCTTCGATGCTGAGCCGCTGGGAGATCACTGCCCGCGCATCGTGTTCGATGCGCACGCGCCTCTCATCCGTCCAGGGATCGCCGCCCAAAGCCAGCGGCACCCAGCACTCGGTGCCGGTTGCATCGAACGTGGCAGTGACTGCGATCATGGTGTTGCCTTGAATCAGGCCGGCGGACACGTGGAAGCTGCAGCAGTCCTCGCGGTATGCGCGCGCCACCTGTTCGGCCAAAGCTTTCAGCGCCTCTTGGTAGGCGGTTCCGATCAATGGTTGGCTCACGGGGCAGGCTCCTCACCCACCACCACCATGGGGGATGCAGCGGCGAGGTGGAAATTGCGCTCTGCGAGCAGTGCGATGCTGTTGGTCTGAAAAAGGGACACCATCTGCGCTGGGCTCGTCGGCGTATCGGCCAGGCTGATCAGCGCGTGGCCCGCGCTGCGCACCTCGAGCCCCTGGTCGCGGATGGCGATGCGCGAAGCCGGAATCACGTACATGTCTGCAATTTCGTCCATCGCGACGACCTGCACGCCCGGGATGAAGGTGCCGCCGCGCAATCCCATGCCGCCGCGATTTTCCAGCCGTGTCGCGAGGTCCATCACGTCCACCGCCGGCGCGGCGACCACGTACCCATCCGATGGTCCAGCAGCGAACATGCCTGCGCGAAGATTGGCCAGAGGGTCACCGCTGGGCGCGACATATCTCGGTGCGTTGTCGAGCAGCTGCGCCAGCACCGAAGAGTTGATAGCGCGAGTCACGCTCTTGCGCAGCTCGCTTTCGAAGATGGTCTGCCCGCCGATTGCGCGGACCAGTTCTTGTGTCATGACCACGATCGCGGCCGCCTTCTGCAGCTCCACGTCTTCCGTGCCGAGCTGCAGGTTCTTGACCACCTTCGGGTCCCCTTCCTTGGTGACGTTGGCGCTGTAGCCCGTGCCGACCAGCACGCTTGAGACGTTGAGCGGCAGCACGGAGCCGTAAGGGATGATCTGGTCGAGCAGAGAGCCCTCAGCGATGCTTCCGATATAGCTAGCGGCCAGTGCCGCAGCATTTTGGTTCTGCCACACCTCGCCGAAAGTGGATTCCGCCACAGCCTTCTGGACCAACGCGGACGGGTGAGAGGCGAGGGCGGTGCGGAAGTTCTTGCCGTTGAGCATCATGCCAAGAGCAATTTCGACGAACGCCTTTGCCCTGGCAGAGCTGCATTCGTTGGCCACCGCCACGTCGAGAGCGGTGCGGGCGCGGGAAAGGGCAGCAAACTGCATGGGGTCCATCTGGGGCGTCTCCGGTAGTTGATGGGTCCACCGTACCGAGGCCGCTTAAAATCAATCGCTATCGTGCGATTTTCCGGAGTTGCTCGATTTCGTCCGGCACTACGGCCAGTTCAGGCACTGCGGGGCAGCGCTCGCGCAGGTGATCCAGCACAGCGTTGGTCGCCACGTACCAGGTCGCCGCCTGCACCCCTGCGAGCCGTTTCTTGTCGATCCCGTTGGCGAGGCGCATCGAATCGCATGCCGCGTGCGCGATCACGGTGGGGACCGCGCTGGCAAGCTCAAGGTAAATCTGCTGGCGCTCGCCGGCCTGCCGCCATTGCAGCACCTTTGCGGGATCGACCAGCGCCGCATGGCCGCGCCCGCGGTGGCCACGGTGGACCACCGGACAGCCTTGCCGCACCCAGCGCCGTAGCGTTCCAGTGGGAATGCCCAACTCGGCGGCGGCCCGATCAAGCGGAACCCCATGCATGGTGGGCCTGTCAGGGTCCAAAGTGCCTCCCCATATTTTCAAAATCTAATTTTGACGGTGCAAAAATTTGCCTGAGCGGCCGGTGTCCGATGGGGGCGATTTGAATTTTTCGCACGCCCCCCCGGGGCCGCTCGGCTGTCATCGATCAGGTCCGCACGCGGCGACCTTGCCGGCGCGTCGGTGGTTGGCGGACGTAGTGCGGCGCGGTGCTCGCCAATGGGTAGGCTCTGGCTCGGCGAGGCCGGGATGCACCAGCTCGCCGTAATGCAGCAGGCTGGCGGCGGCCAAGATCGAGCGCATGGCGCGTGGAAGCCTGAGCAGCACCGTGGCGATGGGCAGCGTTGCGGCTTCCTCGCGTGCCTCGCTGCTGGCGCCGGTGCGTTGCAGGTGCGCCCTCAATGCATCGCGTGCTGCTGTGTCCAACCAGGCGGCTCTGTCAGTTGGTGTGTGTGTGCTGGTGCTCATGCTCGCCTCCGCAATGCCGTACGTCCGTAGTCCATGGGCGGCACAGGCAGGCAGATGCCATCCCATCGCTTGCTTGCCATGCCGGTTGAGTAGAGCTCTGCCAGTGCGCACTGCAGGCCGAGCGCATCGGTGCAGCAGTAGGTCGCCAGCCGATTGAGGTCTGGCAAGTGAACAAGGCCATCGGGATCCGCGCTGTCTGCCAGCAGCACCAGCAGCAACTTGGAGTCAGGGCTGGGTGCGAGTTGGCCGAATGCCCAGGCCAATGCTTCAGTGCTCATGGCTGCCTCCCTGTGTGGGCGCCGACGAAAAGCCAGAGCAGATGCGCTCCGCTTGGTTTAGATCTATAGAGCTGTACACATAGCGACCTCAAACCGCTGTGGATAACCGCCCGACTGGTACACATAGCGACCTCTGAGGTCTGTATGCGGGCTAATCCATAGGCCAATTGGCCCGCATAGCGACCTGATTGGCCCACATAGCGACTACGCATTGCGTTTTTGCTGCCAGAGATTGAGTGGCAGAGTTGTTGCCCGCTCTGTGTGCTTTTCTGACTCGTCGATTGCGTAGTAACTGATGGCATACAGACTGCACAGATGCTTGCCACCCTTGCGTGTTTCGACGACCCAACCAGACTCCAGAAGCTCAAGCTTCGCGGCGTGTACCGTCGCTTTGCTGCGCCACCCACGGTTGTGCAGCAGCGACCACGGGATACTGAGATCGCCGTTCTTGCCGGGTCGGTATTGCCTGGCCAGCTCGAGCAGCAATTTGACTGCGTTGCCGGAGAGGCGGCCGAATTCCTCGCTGTCAGCGATGCGGTGCTCGATCGCCAGGAACGGCGCGCCCTTGCTGCGCCCCTTGAACTTGGCGCGTTTGTTTGCCGCGATTGGCTTGCGGTACTCATCGGGCATCACGCTCACTCGTTGCCATTGCATTGGCTTGCGCGCGCAGCTGCATCCGCCGACGTGCGAAGGGGCTGTTCGGATCGGCGTCCAAGCGCTCTAACGCCTCCACCAGCAAATCAACGCGGCTGGGAGAGCGGGGCGGTAGCTGGCGCACGACGCGCGCAGAGGGGAAGGGCAGCACGGTGGCGCTCATGCATCACCGCCTTTCACCGCGCGATAGGCGGCCTTGTAGCGGTAGGCAGTGGCGCGGCTCATGCCCCACCGATCCATCATCTCGCTGGCGGTCGCTTTCTGCCGGCGCGCCTGCATCCACTGGGTGAAGCGCAGGGCGAACTCGATTTGCGATTGCACGCCCGGGCATTCGCCGAACCATTGGGGCTTGCGGCCGCTCATGCCTGCCACCCCAACTGCGCCTGCACGGCATCGCGGTACTGCTGACCGAAGCGGCCAGCGCGCGTTACGATCCAGCTCAGAATCAGCTCGCGCGGCTCGCCGTCCGGATGGGACTCGGCGCTGCTGCGATTGCACTCGCGGCACAGGATCCAGCTCAGTTCGCCGAACGCGAACGCCCTGGTCGACCTGTTGCTCTCGAAGTAGCCGATCGGGCGGTTGCAGCAGTCGCAGGCGATCGGGTCACGGCGCGTCGGCCTGGTGGCGTAGGTGTTGCCTGACAGCAGGGAGGGGTGGCTGCCAGTTGCGGCAGCGCGCGGATGATGTACAGTTGTGCTCATGGCTTGATCGTTCCTCGTTAGGGTTCGGGCTTGTCTTCTACGGCTCGGGCGTTGGCGCGCTCGGGCCGTTTCTATTTGCGGGGTCAAGCAAGACTCCGGCGGGATGCTTCGCTCTCCTGCGCCTCGATGAATTGCTGCAGCGCGCGTGCCGACACCATGCGGCGCTTGCCCAGCTTGAAGGTCACCAATCCAGCCTTGCTGATTGCCTTGTAAAACGCGCTGCGGCTCATGCCGGTGGCGGCAATGGCCTGTTCGACGGTGTAGCTGAGTTTGATTGGCTGGCTCTGATTGATCATTTGTGCTCCGTTGCGTTGTGGTGTTTTGTGGTGGCTTATAGCCATCATCTGGCTATTAGCCATCAATGTCAACTAGCCATCATTCCCGTAAAATTCCGGCCATGAACAAGCCCATACAGCCACAAGAGAAATTTGTGATTCGCTTCCCCGATGGGATGCGTGATCGCATCGCTGAGGCGGCAGACAGGGCAGGTCGATCAATGAACGCCGAGATCGTCCATCGTCTGGAACAGTCGTTCGGTGAGCAGCGCAGCGAACCTGTGGATATCGATCCTCAGCGGGTCGTACATGACGCCTATAGGCGCATGGCTGATGTCGTCCACGCGCTTGAAAGATTCCAAGCGGACAACAAAGCGCGGCTAAGTAAGCTCAAGCCGCGATCGCAGGATGCAGTGGCGCTTCAATCAGAAGTAACGAAGGGTGACCAGGTACTTGAGCTCTACCAATTGGAGCTGCAAAGGCTCTTCACCTTGTTGGGAGAAATAGCTATTGAAAAAGCGCGTGGTACGGATGCAGATAGCAAGTGGATTAAGACGCGGGCGCGCCAGTTGAAACTGAGCCTGTTCGAGCCTGTCTAGGCTTCTCGGCCAATGCCGGGTATGTCGGACATGCCGGGATTCGAACCCTGGGCGGGCTTATCCACCGGTGGTGGGAAAGCAGCAACTGCCGGAATCCCGGCAGTTGGTCCAGACGCCGGATATGGCGTTTGCCCCCCTTCTCCTCACGTTGAGGAAAAGCCCTGCACGCCGCATGTCCTCAAATTGAGGAGATCTCCGCCAACGGCGGAAATCCCCACCGGTGGTGGAGATTACCCGCATTGCAGGTAAAGCCCGGGATACCGGGGATTCCCGGTATCGCCGATAGCGGATTTCCCTTATCGGTCCGTCCGCCGCCGGCGGTTGGATGCGGTCAGAGCCTGGCCACGGCCTCGGCCAGCTTGTCCGGCGCCAGGTGGGCGTAGCGCAGCGTCATGCGGATGTCGGAGTGCCCCAGCAGCTCACGCACGGTGTTGAGGTCGACGCCGGCCATCACCAGGCGGCTGGCGAACGTGTGCCGCAGATCGTGGAAGCGGAAGCCGGGTAGGGCGATCGTGTCGCATAGCTCCTCCCAACTGCTGCTGATGTTGTCCATGCGCCGGCCTGTCCTGGGCGATGGGAACACCAGGCCGATGCCGGCGCCTTGTTCGCGCCAGCGCGCGAGCGTGTCGTGTGCCTCGCTGTTGAGGGGGATGTGGCGGGCCTTGCGGCTCTTCGCGTTGGCCACGGTGACTGTGACGAGCTTGCCCGGCAGGTTGACGTCTGCCCAGTCCAGGCCGAGCAGCTCGCCGCGGCGCATGCCGGTGTTCAGCGCCACCAGCACCATCGGCAACAGGTGAGGGGCGCGGCCTTGGCTGCGCTGCTGCAGGCCGGCGCGTAGCTGGCGTTCCTCTTCGTGCGTCAGGTACCGCACGCGGCTGTCATCGGCGCCCTTTGCTTGCTTCACCGTGCGCATGGGGTGCTGGTCGATCATTCCCCAGTCGACCGCACGCGACAGCGCGCCACGGATGCGGGAGAGATCGCGGTTCACCGTCGACGGCTTGATGCCGGCTTTCAGGCGCTGCGACTTGAACCGCTCCAGGTCGAACGCGCAGATGGCGCTGAGCGGCTTGTCTACGATCTCGGTGAAGTGGGCCGCGATCGCGTCCACGGTGGCCTGGCCGGCCTTCTGGTTGGCCTTGGCCCATGGGCCGTAATGGTCCCGCACGAATGATCCCAGCGTGGCCGGCTTCGGCCTGGCCGCCTCGATCACCGCCAGCGGCGCGCCGTGTGCGGCGATCTCGCCGGCGAGTTTCCTGGCGCGCTCGCGAGCACTTTCGAGGGGCAGGGCGGGGTAGTCGCCGAAGATGCGTTCCTGCCCGCGGCCCCACACGATGGCCCAGCAACGCGCACCAGTGGCAGAGACACGCAGCACCAGGCCCGGCACGGTCGCATCGCGCATCCGGTAGGCTTTGCCTGTTGCCTTCGCGCTATCGACGGAACGCCGCGTCAGCGGCTCGCGGGTGATCTTCGGCATGGCTTCCTGCAACGCTCCTGCAAAAAAGCAAACGTATATGGACGCACTCGCATCCAATGAGACGTTTAATCAAGGCTTTGCAGGCTAATGCCTTACTACAGCTACCCCTAGAATCCCGTTGACATGGTAGGGGTCACAGGTTCGAACCCTGTACCGCCCACCACTCCAAGTCCGGATGCACGGCGACTTGAGTGGTTTGAACACGATCATCTTGTTGCGATCTCAATATAGCCATCGGCACGCGTCGTTTGCATAAGGCTGGTCTGCGGATCTGTCAGCGTTGTTGAAACCGCTTTCTCCATCACACGTCTTGCTTTAGCATCGCTTCCGCGCTGACGAAAGGAAGGCTGGCAATGGACGAGTATCAGCACACCGTGCTGACCAGAGGGAGATACCGTGTGGTGGCAATCACCCGGGAAGAAATCTACGCGCCTGACACGGTGGTGGCATATGCCGTTGTGACAGACGCCGGTACCCGGATAACGCCGGATCTCTCCCTGGATCAAGCCAAGGTCTGGATCGACTCGCTGGTCGAGAGCGAAAGCGGCGGGCGCAAGTCAGATCTGATCGATCACAAGCCGGTTGTCCGTCGCTAGACGTCCGTCGAGATGTAAGCCTAAGGAGTAGGGTCGCGTGTCCAAAGCTAAAATAATTGCAATCGCCACTGCGGTGACGTTGCTCGTTGGATATGCCCTGTCCGGGTATCTGACATTGCTGCTGTTGCGACTCGATACCGGGTTGTATTCCTGGGACACCTACTACCGCTACGTCAGCGCGTTGGGATTGCCGGAAGTGGCGCCTTACGCGACCAAGATCAAGATGGCTGGCGTGCTCGGCTTTGGTCTGCCGGGGATCGTCTGGGCCATTACGGTTGTGCTTGTGCTCAAGCCAAAGCCACGTGCGCTGCATGGTGACGCGCGCTTTGCCGGAGCCGCAGATCTTTCCAAGCACGGGTTGTTCAAGCCGAGTGGTAATGGAATTGTCGTCGGCAAGTTCAACGGCAAGCTGGTGCGACTAAGCGGGCAGCAATTCGTGATCCTTGCCGCGCCCACGCGCTCCGGCAAGGGCGTTGGTGTAGTCATCCCCAATCTGCTCGAATATCAGGAATCGATCGTTGTCCTGGACATCAAGCAGGAAAACTTCGACCTGACCAGTGGCTGGCGCGCCAGCCAAGGGCATGAGGTCTTTCTCTTCAATCCGTTTGCGGAAGACAGGCGTACCCACCGCTGGAATCCCCTGACCTACGTGTCGAACGATCCCGCGTTCCGCGTGTCGGACCTGATGAGCATCGCGGCCATGCTGTATCCAGACGGATCGGACGATCAAAAATTCTGGGTCAGCCAGGCGCGCAATGCGTTCATGGCGTTCGCGCTGTACCTGTTCGAAAACCAGGATGAGGAACTGTCACTTGGCTTCCCGGGCGGCGCAGGTGCGCCCACGCTCGGCGGCATTTATCGGCTGTCGTCCGGAGATGGCACAGACCTGAAGAAATATCTGAAGTCACTCTCCGAGCGCAGATTCCTTAGCAGCAACGCACGCTCGGCGTTTGCCAACATGCTGTCACAAGCCGATGAGACCTTTGCATCGATCATGGGCACCTTGAAAGAGCCGCTCAACGCATGGATCAACCCCGTACTGGATGCGGCAACCAGTGCTGACGACTTCATGCTGACCGATCTTCGCAAGAAGAAGATGACCATCTACATCGGCATCCAGCCCAACAAGCTCGCCGAAAGCAGGCTGATCATCAACCTGCTCTTCAGCCAGATCATCAACCTCAACACGCGGGAGCTTCCGAAGTCCAATCCGGAACTCAAGTACCAGTGCTTGTTGTTGATGGACGAATTCACCTCAATCGGCAAAGTCGACATCATCGCGACCGCGGTCGCGTACATGGCGGGGTACAACCTCAGGCTGCTGCCGATCATCCAGAGCATGGCGCAGCTGGATGCGACATACGGTAAAGACCTGTCGCGCACCATCATCACCAACCACGCGCTGCAGATCCTGTACGCGCCGCGCGAGCAGCAGGACGCGAACGATTACTCGGAGATGCTGGGTTACACGACGATCAAGAAGAAAAACATCACCCGGGGCCGAGAGACGACCCGTAGTGTTTCCGAAGAGCGGCGTGCACTGATGCTTCCCCAGGAGCTCAAGGCAATGGGCAACGAGAAAGAAGTGTTCCTGTATGAAGGTATTCCGCATCCTGTGAAGTGCGACAAGATCCGCTACTACGAAGATCGTTACTTCACCGCGCGACTGCTGCCCAAGACGGACGTGAAAACGCTTTCCATTAGAGTGTGATATCCATCACGTTTTGGGTGCATGTGTGGATGGGTAATTCTTGACTCATGTGTCCGTTAAAGGCAAAGTTACCCGAAATTCCTGCATTGTTGATTTTTTGTTAAGGGGCGGCGCCGGACGGGGTCGTATAGGAGTAAGGCTATGGATGGTTCTTCTGTGTGCTCATCTTTGTCTACGCGTATGCGCTGCACTGCTTCGCCCGCTTGGGCGGGTCATGTGCGCCTCGCGTTTCCAACCGGTTTCTCAAAGCCCTCATAGCTCCGCCACTGTTAGGTGCGCGGGGCTGCAGTGCTGCCCATCATCAAGCCCGAAATTTCCTGAGTTGGAGAAGTCAGAGTGAATCCGATGTATGTGTCCAAGCTGTCATTGGTGTTAGCGGCTGCCATGTTGGCTGGCGCCTGCGCGACCAAGCCTGCTCCTGACTTTGGCGGGCGCTGGAAGCACGTCAATCACTTTGACGAGGCCCCGACCGAAATTCCGCTCTACACCTCCTACACGTATCAGGCCACGCCGATGGATGGCACGCTGAAGACAATGCTTGAGCGTTGGGCCGCAGACTCCAACATGCAGTTGTCCTACAACTTGCCGTCGGACTACACCCTGATCGCACCAGTTTCGAATATCAGCACCACCAGCGTGCAGCAGGCCGCCACTGAGCTCAGTGCTGTGTACGCGGCGCAAGGAGTCTCGGTATCAGTGTCTGCCAACAAGCTGCTCGTGCAGCCCGTAGCGGTATCAACCGGATCCAAGCTTTAAGGACGCGTCGACTGATGCGATGCACCTGTGGCATCACATTTACAAGGACGTCCATGCCTCCCAGATGCCCGCAACCCATCGCGGCAACAGTTTCAGGCCTGACAAGGCCCCACGGTGACGGATCTAGACATGTTGCGTAAGAAGGTCAGTGAGAAAGATGGATCTGCCCAAGTCGGTGCAGCCGTCCAGAAGGCGGTTAATTACGAGGTGAGCATCGCTGATCTTGCGCGCCGCAGTGAAAAGCGTGCGTGGATTGTGGCGACCTTGTCGATGGTCGTGACGGTCATGACTGCGGGCGGCTATTACTACATGTTGCCGTTGAAGGAGAAAGTGCCTTATCTGGTCATGGCAGACGCCTATTCGGGCACAAGCACTATCGCCAAGCTTGAAGCGAATTTTGGTGGGCGGACGATTACTACGAGTGAGGCCTTGGCGCGCAGCAATATCGCACGCTTCATCATTGCCCGCGAATCGTTCGATTTGTCGATCATCGGTCAGCGTGACTGGAATACCGTGTCAGCAATGGGCACGACAAATGTTGTAAACGAATATCGCGCACTGCATTCTTCAAACAATCCTCTACGGCCGTTGAATATATACGGCAAGCTTCGTGCAGTGCGCGTCAATATCCTGAGTATCACGCTGATTGGTGGGAAAGGCCAACCTTACAAAGGTGCGACCGTGCGCTTCCAGCGAACCGTATATGACAAGAATTCAACGCTTTCCACGCTGCTCGATAACAAAATTGCGACTATGGGATTCGTCTATCAGGACAATCTGGAGATGAGTGATAGCCTGCGTGTCGAAAATCCCCTTGGATTTCGGGTGACAGATTATCGGGTCGATAACGACTACTCCTCGCTGCCAGCAGCGCCTGCGGCTGGTGCCGTCATCAACGCGCAGCCTCAAGCAGCGGCACAGCAGCCTGGCACGGGCGTTGTCGATCCGAATGCGGCAAATGTCTCTGGTGCAGTCCCGCAAGGCGGCGTTCCGCTCCAGCAAGGAGCCTTGCCGCAGGGTGGCGTGCCGCAACAGCAAGCACAGCCAGCGTTTCCCGATCAGATGCAGCCACCGGGTCAGCCTGCGATTCAACCCCAAGGGACGCCGAATAATGTCAATGGAGCAAGCGGTCGATGAAACTCTTTAATCGGTACAGGGCTGCGTTATTTTCAGCACTGCCACTTGCACTATGTGCTTTTTCAGTAGCGGCGCAGGTGGTTCAGGAATACGAATATGCGCCTGATCGTATCTATCAGGTGCGTACGGGTCTGGGGATTACCACTCAGGTCGAGCTGAGCCCGAATGAGAAAATCCTGGACTACAGTACCGGGTTCACTGGTGGCTGGGAACTCACTCGGCGTGAGAATGTATTTTATCTGAAACCCAAAAATGTCGACGTCGACACGAACATGATGATTCGTACGGCGACGCATTCTTACATTCTTGAGCTCAAGGTGGTTGCAACAGATTGGCAGCGCCTCGAGCAGGCGAAACAGGCGGGTGTTCAATACAAGGTTGTGTTCACCTACCCGAAAGACACGAGCTTCAACAACGTGGAAGATGCAGACACATCGAAGAAAGGTCCACTGTTGAACGCAAAGATCCTGAAGGATCGTCGTTACTACTATGATTATGATTACTCCACGCGTACCAAGAAATCCTGGTTGATTCCAAGCCGGGTGTACGATGATGGCAAGTTTACTTACATCAACATGGATTTGACGCGTTTTCCGACTGGGAATTTCCCAGCGGTATTCGCTCGAGAGAAAGAACATGCCGAGGATTTTCTCGTCAATACGACGGTGGAAGGCAATACCCTGATTGTGCATGGGACCTATCCTTTCCTGGTGGTTCGCCACGGCGATAACGTCCTCGGTCTGCGAAGGAACAAGCAAAAGTGAACTCGAATATTCCAAACAGCCCAGACGATCACTCCCCGGCAAACCGCGGGGAAGAGCCGCGAAACGGCGAGTACGATGAGCGCAACAACCCGTACTTTGCACGTCAACAGGCAGGTGCCACGCCTGACCTGGATGCTAATGAGCCGGTGCTACGCTCCAGCGACATCAAGCGGCTGAACCGTAAGGCGCTCGTGTTTCTGGCTGCCATCGCCGCTCTGCTGATTCTCGTTATTTTCTGGCTAGCAACGCAAAGTGGGGACGATTCGGCACCGCCGAAGCCGCGAGCTGAGACTGTTGTGGCGCCTGCGCTACCGCAAAATATGACTGCGCCCGTCGAAGAGGCACCCGTGCCTCTCGCGCAGCAGCCGAGTCTGCCGCCACTGCCGCCGATGCCGACTGTTGATAGCGAAGAGGCCGGTTCTGCGCCGGAACGTCAGCGCGGTCCTACATTGTTGGAGCGCCGAATCCTCGCCGAATCCGCTGTGAATGGCGCAGGCATGCCCGGTCAACCTGGTCCGCCAGCTGCACCTGGAGAGGAAGACACTGCTGTCACACTGGCAAAGCCGATTAGCAACCCGGACGGATTGTTGGTGCGTGGTACGTACATTCGCTGCATTCTCGAGACCCGGATCATTTCCGATTTCGGTGGCTATACATCTTGCATCGTGACTGAGCCGGTGTACTCCATCAACGGGCATAACCTGCTGCTGCCGAAGGGTTCCAAGATGCTTGGTCAGTATGGCGCCGGAGAGCCAACGACACGGCGCCTGCAGGTGGTCTGGGATCGGGTTACCACGCCGACCGGGCTGGATGTCACGCTCGTGGGGCCTGGTATTGATACGTTGGGCAGCGCTGGCCATCCAGGCAACTACAACGCCCATTGGGGCAACAAGATTGCATCGGCTCTGTTCATCAGTTTGCTGAGCGATGCCTTCAAGTATGCGGCTGCCGAATATGGTCCAGAAACGACCACAATCGGTGTTGGCAGCGGGATCGTCACTCAGCAGCCTTTTGAAAGTAATACCGCCCGCAGCATGCAGCAGCTTGCCGAGCAGGCTGTCGAAAAGTCTGGGCGCCGTCCGGCAACCTTGACGATCAATCAGGGCACCGTGTTGAACGTTTATGTTGCCAAGGACGTCGATTTCTCGGCGGTCCTGCCGAAGTGAATGACATGGCTGCCATGACGATCGATGATTCCCCGACAGCGCGCATTTCGAACGACTTCCTGGATTACCAGTACTCAGTGCTGGGAATCCTGGATTACCTGAATTCGCCTGACGTGACCGAAATTTGCATCAATCGTCCGGGTGAGTTGTATCTTGAGACCATTCATGGGTGGCAGCGGGTTGATGTGCCGTCCCTCACCTACGATCGGGCTCGGCAGTTTTGTACGGCGGTCGTCAACGAGAGCAATACCGGACAACGTATTACTGACGCTGACCCGGTGGTGTCACTGACTTTTCCGACCGGGCAGCGCGCGCAGTTCGTGATGCCGCCGGCATGTGATGCCGGCAAGGTATCCATCACTATCCGGCTTCCTTCCAAGCACACCAAGTCGCTGGAGCAGTACAAACACGACGGTTTCTTCGACGAGGTGCTGGAACAGTCTGCGGATGTCAGCGATCATGATCAGGAGTTGCTGGAGTTACGACGCAAGCGTGACTATGCCGAGTTCTTCAAAAAGTGCGTGTTGTACAAGAAGAACGTCGTCGTTGCTGGAGCGACCGGCAGCGGCAAGACCACCTTCATGAAGGCGTTGGTCAATCATATTCCGAACCAAGAGCGCCTGGTGACCATCGAGGACGCTAGAGAGCTTTTTATCAGTCAGCCTAATTCCGTGCACCTGCTGTACTCGAAGGGCGGGCAGAGCGCCAGCAACGTGACTGCCAAGAGTTGTATGGAGGCGTGCCTGCGCATGAAGCCGGATCGCATCATCCTGGCCGAGTTGCGAGGTGATGAGTCGTTCTACTTCATCCGTAACTGCGCTTCGGGACATCCGGGTTCCATCACCAGTTGCCACGCCGGTAGTGTCGAGCAGACCTGGGACCAGTTGGCCTTGATGGTGAAAGCATCCAACGAAGGCTCTGGTCTGGAGTTCGAGGTGATCAAGCGTTTGCTGAGAATGACCATCGACATCGTGGTTCACATCAAGGCGCACGCGGGACGGCGGTTCATTACAGGCATCGACTTCGATCCTCTGAGAACCTTGCGCGGCAGTTGAGAGGTAAATTCTTTCGTTGGGGTTGGTTTGGTTTTGCAAGGAGTAATGACATGTTGCCTGGCATGGAACTGATGGGGTGCACTGGACTTGCTGTTCCTGGCGAGGTAATGCAGCACGTTGTCCGTGTCGAGTCGTCGCGCAATCCGTATGCCATCGGTGTGGTTGGCGGGCGCTTGGTGCGTGAGCCACGGGGTTTGGCTGAGGCAGTCGCCACCGCCAAGATGCTGGAACAGAAGGGTTATAACTTCTCCCTGGGGCTAGGCCAAGTCAATCGCTACAACCTGCAGAAGTACGGGCTGACCAGTTACGAGATGGCATTCGACAAATGCCCCAATCTTGTCGCTGCTTCAAGGATTTTAGCGGAGTGCCATTCGCGCTCAGGCGCTAATTGGGGCAAATCGTTCAGCTGTTACTACTCCGGCAACTTCGAGACCGGCTTCAAACATGGTTATGTCCAAAAGATCTATGCATCCATTCGTCAGTCGGTAGCATCGCCTGGACCCGAGCCCATTGCGGTCGTGCCGACCCGCCAGGTGCAGTTGCGGCCTGCCAATCCGCTTAAGCAGGCGGCCGCCGAATTGGCAGATGCGATTGTCGCGCGTCGTATTCAGGATCTATCCGGTGCCGGCAACACGGTGGCTTCACCGTCGGGGCCTATGCTATCGGCACCGTCGGTACCTTACTCTCTGCCGAGCCGGGCCACTCCTGTGGCTCCTGCGGCGGAGAACGAGCTGTATGTGATAAAGCCGACAGGCCAGGGGCGTGGGGTGGCGTTGCCCGCCGTCGCACCGCAGGCCTCGATGAAGACTGATCAACCCGCAAATTCCGTCTCAATGCCGCTTGCACCACAGACGGCTCCGCAAATAGACAGCGCATTTGTTTTTTAGGATGGAAGATCGCCAAGGATATGGCTGCTGGACCCCCTCTGTTCCCAAGGAGTTAGACATGAAGTTTGAAATCGACAAGAAGACAATGGCAAATGCCAAGATGGTTGGCGCTCAGGCGATGAAGGCACTGGTGTTCACCTCGCTGCTGTTGGTGGCCGGTGGTGCCGGGGCGACAAATGACCTCGGCGGCACCGATGCCCGGGTTTGTGGCTTCCTGAATAACGTGACGAAACTGTTGAACATGGGCTCGATCGCCGTCGTCACCATCGCCGTCATCGTGGCCGGCTATCAGATCGCATTTGCACACAAGCGCATCTCCGAGGTGTCCCCTATCCTTATTGGTGGCGTTTTGATCGGTGCTGCGGGCCAGATTGCAAATATGATCCTTCAGAACAAGGAGGGAGGCGCTGAGGAGTGCTCGACACTCACCTCCTCGCTGCTGCAGATAGCTCAGTACTATGCATAAAGACGTACTCTTCCGCGGCTGCACCCGCCCTGCGATGTTCTTGGGGGTGCCTTATATCCCTTTCTTCATCGGTGCGGGCGGTGGCTTGCTGCTGGGGATGTACATCAATCTTTGGTACCTGCTCACCATCCCCGTCATCATCTTTGGCATGCAGCAAATGGCAAAGAGGGACGAAATGATTTTCAGGTTGCTTGGATTGCGCTGGCTTTTCCGAATGCGCGCCCGAAACCTTCAGCGTTATTCCGGGATGTGGGTATTCACTCCCAACGAGTACCGCAAGGGACCCCCGGTCAAGCCGCGATGAGCACGTAAAAAAGTCAGCCAACCCCATGCGTTTAATCCGCGTGGGGTTGGTGTTTTAGATAGTTCCTGGTGTGATGCTTTCCCCTTAACTTGGTAAGACCATGTTCAGTCCAGACAGTCCGATCGGCGAATTTGTTTCCATTTCGACACATGTCGCACCGTCCGTCGTCAAGACGACTGGTGGCGACTATCTGTTGATCTGGCATCTGGCTGGCTTGCCCTTCGTTGGGCGTGACGAGTTCGAACTCGAACAGCGGCACAACACGTTTAATCGGTTGTTGCAAACCTTGCGTGCACCGGATTTCGCCAATATCGCGTTCTGGGTTCACGACGTTCGCCGTCGTCGTAGGATCGGTACCGGCGGACGCTTCAAGCAATCGTTCAATCAGACGCTGTCCGACGAGTATTACGCGGCGCTTTCATCGCAAAAAATCATGCAAAACGAGTTGTACTTCAGCATGATCTATCGTCCTGTCGTTACCGGACGACGTCTGGTCGAAAAGTCTGTCAATCCAGACAAGATCAGGGCCGAGGAAGAGCAGGCCATCTCCAAGATCATCGAGTTGGCCACGAACGTTGAAGCGGTGCTGAAGGATTATTCGCCTTACCGTCTTGGCATGTATGAAGCCAAGAATGGTGTCGTGTTTTCCGAGACACTGGAGTTTCTCGGTTACTTGCTCAACCGGATCGACGAGCCTGTCCCGGTGCTGCAGGCGCCTGTGCCGGCGTATCTGCCTGTCAGCAAGCACATGTTCGCCAACAAGACCGGCGATTTTGTCATTCGCACGCCGGATGGCATCAATCATTTCGGTGCGATCCTCAACGTCAAGGAATATGCGGACGGAACCTATCCAGGCATTCTCAATGGCTTGAAATATCTTGATTTCGAATACGTGATGACGCATTCGTTCAGCCCGGTCGGGCGCCACGATGCCTTGAAGGTGTTGGAACGCACCAAGGGAATGATGATTTCGTCAGGCGACAAGTCGTCCAGCCAGATCCGCGACCTGGACCTGGCGATGGACGACGTGGCCTCCGGCAACTTCGTATTGGGCGAATATCACTTTACCTTGGCAGTCTATGCCGATAGCCAGGAGAAGTTGGCCAGGCAGATCGCGACGACACGTGCCGAATTGTCCAACGCAGGTTTCGTGTCGGCCAAGGAAGATCTGGCAATCGCTTCTTCGTTCTATGCGCAACTGCCGGGCAACTGGCGCTTCCGCACGCGTATTGCGAATCTGAGCTCGCTCAATTTCCTTGGCCTGTCGCCTCTGCACAACTTCGCCCAGGGCAAGCAGCACAACAACCCGTGGGGCGACTGTGTCACCACGCTGCAGACCACCAACGGGCAGCCGTATTACTTCAACTTCCACGCCACACATCCGGCCGAAAATTCCCTCGGCGAGAAGGCGATCGGCAACACGATGGTCATCGGCAAGTCCGGTACCGGCAAGACGGCGCTGATCAACTTCCTGCTGAGCCAGGTACAGAAGTTCGATCCGATCCCGACCATTTTCTTCTTCGACAAGGACCGCGGCGCGGAGATCTTCGTGCGCGCCTGCGGCGGCAATTATCTGGCGCTGGAAAATGGCGTGCCGACCGGCTTCAACCCGTTCCAGTGCGAGCGCAATGAAGCCAACACGCAGTTTCTCGCCGAATTGATCAAGGTGTTGGGCGGCAAAGCCGAGTACAGCGCCCGCGAGGAAGAAGACATCTACCGCGCGGTGGAAGGCATGCTGGATACGCCCATGCACCTGCGCAGCATGAGCAACTTCCGCAAGAGCCTGCCCAACATGGGCGACGATGGCCTGTATGCGCGTCTGCGCCGCTGGACTACTGGTAACTCGCTGGGCTGGGTGTTCGACAACCCGGTCGATACCATCGACCTGACACGCGCCTCGATCATCGGCTTCGACTATACCGACGTGATCGACAACGCCGAAGTGCGCGTGCCGGTGATCAATTACCTGCTGCACCGCCTGGAAGCGTTGATCGACGGCCGTCCGCTGATCTACGTAATGGACGAGTTCTGGAAGATCCTCGATGGCAAGGGGGGCCTGAAGGAATTCGCCAAGAACAAGCAGAAGACCATCCGTAAACAGAACGGCCTGGGCATCTTCGCCACGCAAAGCCCGGAAGATGCATTGGCCAGCGATATCGCCGCGGCGCTGATCGAACAGACCGCCACGATGGTGCTGCTGCCCAACCCGAACGCCAGCCGCGACGATTACATCGAAGGCCTCAAGCTGACCGATGCCGAGTACCAAGTAGTGGTTTCGCTGGACGAGCGCTCGCGCTGCTTCCTGGTCAAGCAAGGCCATGCCTCGGCGGTGTGCCAGCTCAATCTGCGCGGCATGGACGATGCGCTGTCGGTGATTTCGTCTTCGACCGACAACATCGAGATCATGCATCAGATCCTGGCCGGCAAGGCCAGCAAGCTTGGCGTCACCGTCGATCAGCTGACGCCGGAGCAGTGGCTGGAAGACTTCTATGCCAACCGCAAGGGCTCTGGGAAGCGCAAGTCTGTCAAGGATAAGGAGGTCGAAGATGCGTAACTCCAACATTCATCAAGAAATTCACCCGGCAACATATCCATCTGTATCACAGGAGGCGAAGAACACCATGACAACCAAGTTCAGACATTTTTCTCGGGTATTCACGGGACTGGTGCTGCTCTGCATGGCGGGAGCGGCCAGTGCGCAGTGGGAAGTGGTGGACAAGACGTTGAACGAGAAGGTGGAGCAGATTCGCAAGAATCAGACCATCAAGAACGGCGATGGCAAGGAATCCAGCGGCAAGGAGGTCGAGAAGCCCAAGGAAGCGCTGAAGAAGGTGCCAGATGACTTCGGTGTGAGCACATGCGCTTCGTCGACCTCCGGCACGCCGGTCTCCAGTGTGCAAAAGCAGGTCTGTGAAATGACCCAGCGTACGCGCAATGCCCAGTACAACTACATGGTGGCGATGAACGAGATCACCACCAAACGTCTTGAGCGCTTACGCACGATCGAGGAAGAGCGCAAGAAGATCGGCGATCAGAAAATCGGCGAGCTGGAGAGCAATACCAACAAGCTGTTGGCGTTGAAGGCGATGATGGATATCGACCGTCAGCAGATGGAATCGGCAATGTTTGCCTACGACAAGCGCCTGGCGTATCTGACCGACAAGCAGACGGGAGCGGCATTGGCGGCGATGAGCGGCACCGAGCCACCGGATCCCGATGGCGAGTCCTCGTGGTGGTCGCAGATTACCGGCGATTTGATGAGCCTTGGCAAGACGGCGATCGCCGGCGCAGCGATGAAAGTTGCATTCGAGACCATCAAGAGCGATGAGCCTGAGGGTTACCGGCCATTGATGATCGATGAGAAGAAGTAATGCGCACTCACTGTGGTGGAAGCGTGTATTGCAATGGACTCAACATCGGGCAGCAGTTGCCCCACGGCGCAGCCGTCTCAGTGGATGTGGTGACTTATGAACCTCAGTGATTTCCTGACGAATATCGGTAATTACGAATTTTTTCGTCTCATCAACACGTACCTGCGCGACGAAATTTCCATCTTTCAATGGGAGTTGTTGCAGCGCACGACGGCCTGGGTCGGTATGGTGTCATTGACGGTGCTGACGCTGTGGATCTTCATCCAGGGCTACCGCATCGTGACCGGCCAGTCGCGCGAGGCAGCGATGGGGTTGGTAGTGACGGCGCTGCGGGCGGCGCTGATTATCGGTTTGGCGACGAGCATGGCCAAGGGCTCGCCGCAACTGTATTGGACCCTAACCGACGGGATCAGCTCTGCCATCACCAAGACAGTGACAGGGGACTCGGATAGCCCCTACAAGTCGATCGATCAGAACTTGATGCTGATGCAGATGGCGCTGGCAGGGCTTGACCAGATCAAGACCGGCGGCGACAAGGAAAGCGAAGATGCCAAGAACCGAGCACGCTGGTTCACCGGCATCGGCATGGCAGGGCCGGGCGTGGTGGCCGGTTCGATGCTGCTGTTGAACAAGCTGGCGATGGCGCTGGTGGTGGGATTCGGACCATTGTTCATCCTGTGCCTGCTGTTCCAGGCGACGAAGTCGCTGTTCAGCAAATGGCTGTTATATGGATTAGGCACCATGTTCTCGCTGTCGGTGTTGACCTTCACCGTGAGCTTGGCGACCAAGGTAGTTGGAGCGGTGGGCGTGGCGTTTCTGGCGAAGTGGGCGGTCAGCGGTGGCAATGGCGAAGGCATCAGCAGCATGGCGCTGCAGCAAGGAGGACTGGGCTTGGTCTTGACGACGTTGATCATCACCGCACCACCGATGGCAGCGGCCTTCTTCCAGGGCACGCTGGGCCAGTTCACGGCGTATTCGGCGCTGGGGCAGTTGGATCGAGCGAGCCAGGATGGGAGTGGTGGTAGACCTCAGACGCCGGCTCCTCATAGAGAAACGCAAATGAATACTAACGATAACGGTACTGCCTATCAGAAAATTAACAGTGGATCTGGTCATGAAAATCAGGTTGCACAGGCCGGTAGCCGCGGAAATGCTAATAATTCTTAAAAGGCAATCAATGAAAGCGATAATTTTTTCAATCCTTCTTATATTAACTTCATTATTGCCTATTGTTTCGGTTGCTCAAACTGCTTGCCCTGTAGGAGTTGCGCCTGGAAGTCCCCAATGTGGACCTGATTCCGGAACCTCAAGAGGTGACTCTGTTGCCCCACCTCAACCAACGGGCAGGTGGATCAAGACCTGGGGAGCAGTTGTTGGTTCGGACGAAGGAAAACAAGGATGGACCTCAACAGGAAAGTTAAATGAAGAAGCTGCTAAGCAAGATGCTTTGCAGAAATGTTTTGCAACCGGCGTACATGATTGTCGGGTAGATATGGCTTATTTCAATCAATGTGTGGCTATTGCAATGCCAGTTAATGGAGGCTCTAGTAGCATTGTTACTGGTAAAGATGAGCAGGTTGCTAGCGGTGTGGCTCTCGATAGGTGTAAGAAGAAGTCGGCTTCCACTTGCTCCATTTTTTTCACGGAATGCACAGAGCCATTTTTTGAGAAATTCTAGGTTTCTGCCTAGGTTGTCGCATCGGAATTAAAAACCGTAAGAAGAGCGGTGGCAACCCGTTTAATTTTTATAACCTGAATGTACTAAGCCAATGTTCCGAAAGTTCCAGGATTTTTCAACGGATGCGTTTGGCTTAACTTAAATTGGGAGGCATTAATTATTATGAATTATATTTTCGCCGCCAAGCCGCTTTATGGCGGCGTACCTTTTTTTAAATCAATCAATAGTATAAATTTTACATTTCTTATTTTTGCGTTTCTTGTGGCAGGGTGTACGTCAAGAGAAGATAAACTATCCTTAGAAAATAAATCTTCGACTGCGAAGACTTTGGGTACAGCAACGAGCGCGCCAGTTAGCGGTGGTGACCATGCTTCAATAGATCCGGCAAAGCTTACGTCTATCGCGAAAGAAGTGATGGATTCGGCTTACGGCGCTAATAATTTTGACGCGTTGCGTAGTTGCTGGAAATATTCATTTCAAGCAGGCAGTGAATCGCTGGATTACTGCATGATTGGTGCTGTCTCCAAGGTGTCCAGCGATGCCGATGGGGTCAAGGTCTACGTACAGTCGCACAGCGATCCGCAGGCTGAGATCTATTCACAAGTTGACCCTGGCCTGGAAGGGTTATTTTTTGTTGGGCTGGATGCTGACAAGAAGGTGACAGTGCTTGCCTCGAAGCCGGCAATCGATATGGGGCAAGCTGGGGATTGCGGTTGTCTCGATGCCAAGGTGATTCAAGTCGGGCCTGCTCGGTATGGCTGGTTGTCGACCACCGGCGGCGTTTGGCAAGGGGTGCAAGTGACGCGTTACTCACTCCAGGTTCCAGTGGGTAGCGAGATTCGTGACGTTTCGGGCATTCCGCGCGTCAGCGAGAACACCCCGGACGAGAGGATCGATCTCAACGTCAAGAGCGATGGGAAAGTGGTTGCCGGCATGTATCCACTGGAAATTACACGCAAGCGTGGCGACAATGTGCTGGAAACACGGTTGGTGTCTTACGACGAAGCGAAAGGAATCTACCCCTGGAGTCCTTGAGTCAACGCATGAATTCTGATTAAGGAGAATGTCGCATGGCAAGGATCGACGATAGATGGGCTGAGCATCGGAAAGAGCTTGAAGATGCAGCACATGCCGCGGGCATCGATCCGCGTGTGATGGTCAAGATTGCCGGATTTGAATCCGGATTCAATCCAGAAGCGCGGCCGGTTGCGATTACGCATCCTGAAAACAACACGGTCAAGCAGTTCGACGGGACGATGGCGATCTCGTCAGCGTACGGGTATGGCCAATTTCTCAATGGCACCTGGCAACAGATGATCAACACCTACGGTGAAAAGTATGGTGTTGAAAACGCTGCCGATCTTACTCGCACGCAGGCAAATTCGCCCGAGCTTCGTCAAGATACGCGTCTGCAGGCTGCGATGTTGGCTGAGTTCACGCGTGAGAATATCGTTCGCGCTGCAGAGTATGGTGGCAAGGATGTAGCAGCAAATGTCTATGCAATGCATAACCTTGGCACAGGTGACGGTCCCAAGTTTTTACAGGCAGTGCACGACAATCCAGATGGAAAAGTAAACAGTGTGCTGAGTGCGGCGGTTATCAAGGGCAATTCTTCCCTTTATGGGGATGGCAACATTACCAATGCCCAAGCATATGCGGCGATGGGCCGCAAGATGGACCAATATGCGGTCTATGCGGACAGTGTAGGTAATAGCCGGTCAGATCGTACGCCTACAGAAACCATTCAAAGAACTGCGGTCAAGCAATCGGGCGAGGGTGCTCCTTCCAGGCATCATGCTGGTTTTTCATCCCATGACGGCCATCTCGAGCAAGGCGAGCGTGGCCAGTCTGTCAAGCAATTGCAAAGCCAGCTCGCCCAACTCGGCGCCAAAGGCCGCGACGGCAAGCCGTTGCAAGCCGATGGTGACTTTGGTGGAAACACTAAGCATGCCGTGGAGCAGTTCCAGCGCGAGCATGGCTTGCAGGTGGATGGTGTGGTCGGTCAACGCACGCAGGCCACATTGGGCCAGGCGCTGTCGCAGCACACGGCCAAACACGCCGAGCAGTCAGCACTGCAAGCTGCACCGGCCGGCATCCCTCTGCTGTCCGATCCGCGCCATCCAGACAATGCGATGTACAACGGCGCAGTGAGCAAGCTAGAAGCGCTTGGCGAGCGTGGCGGTTTTGCCAACCGGCAAGAACTCCAGCAAGCGGCCGGCCAGATCGTGTTCGAGGCCAAGGTCAGCGGTATGCAACGCATCGACCATGTGGTTCCCAACAAGAGCGGAGACGGCTTCTTCGCAGTACAAGGCGAGATGACCGACCCGGCGATGCAACGGGTCTTTGTGGATCGCGCGCAGGCGCAGAATCAGCCGTTGGAACACAGCAGCCGACAAGCGGTTGAAGAAAGTCAGCGTCAGTCACAGCAAACACAAGTACAAGAAGCCGATACGCGCAGCCGAACGCTCTAGCTAGAACGTGCTCCGGCTTACCCGCTGGCCTTGGCTTTTGCCAAGGCCATCGTCTTTTTGGCTCTTCTGTTCGCTCACTGAGCGCATAGAGCGGTCGCTGTCGAGACGTTTTGCATATACCCATTTTTATCATTCATCCATCATTAATTTTAAGCGTTGTCTGATTTTACGGTGCCGACAGTCAGGAGAAGTTGGCCAAGCAGATCGCGACCACGCTTGCGGAGCTGTCCAACGCCGGATTCGTGTCGGCCAAGGAAGACCTAGCGATCGCCTCCTCGTTCTACGCACAGCTGCCGGGCAACTGGCGCTTCCGCACCCGCATTGCGAACCTGAGCTCGCTCAATTTCCTTGGCCTGTCGCCGCTGCATAATTTTGCCCAGGGCAAGCAGCACAACAATCCCTGGGGCGATTGCGTCACCACCTTGCAGACCACCAATGGTCAGCCGTATTACTTCAATTTCCACGCCACCCACCCGGCCGAAAACTCCCTTGGCGAGAAGGCGATCGGCAATACCATGGTGATCGGCAAGTCCGGTACCGGTGACCTGCCCCCACTGATCAACTTCCTGTTGAGTCAGGTGCAGAAGTTCGACCCGATCCCGACGATCTTCTTCTTTGACAAGGACCGCGGCGCAGAAATCTTCGTGCGCGCCTGTGGTGGCAATTATCTGGCGCTGGAAAATGGTGCGCCGACTGGTTTTAATCCTTTCCAGTGCGAACGTAATGAAGCCAACACGCAGTTCCTGGCCGAGCTGATCAAGGTACTGGGCGGCAAGCCCGAATACAGCTCGCGCGAGGAAGAGGACATCTTTCGCGCAGTGGAAGGCATGCTGGACACGCCGATGCACCTGCGCAGCATGAGCAACTTCCGCAAGAGCCTGCCGAACATGGGCGACGATGGGCTGTATGCGCGCCTGCGTCGCTGGACCGCCGGCAACTCGTTGGGCTGGGTGTTCGACAACCCCGTGGACACCATCGACCTGACGCGCGCCTCGATCATCGGCTTTGATTACACCGATGTGATCGATAACGCCGAAGTGCGCGTGCCGGTGATCAATTACCTGCTGCATCGCCTGGAAGCGCTGATCGACGGGCGCCCACTGATCTATGTGATGGACGAATTCTGGAAAATCCTGGACGGCAAGGGCGGGCTGAAGGAATTCGCCAAGAACAAGCAGAAGACCATCCGTAAACAGAACGGCCTGGGCATCTTCGCCACGCAAAGCCCGGAAGATGCATTGGCCAGCGATATCGCCGCGGCGCTGATCGAACAGACCGCCACGATGGTGCTGCTGCCCAACCCGAACGCCAGCCGCGACGATTACATCGAAGGCCTCAAGCTGACCGATGCCGAGTACCAAGTAGTGGTTTCGCTGGACGAGCGCTCGCGCTGCTTCCTGGTCAAGCAAGGCCATGCCTCGGCGGTGTGCCAGCTCAATCTGCGCGGCATGGACGATGCGCTGTCGGTGATTTCGTCTTCGACCGACAACATCGAGATCATGCATCAGATCCTGGCCGGCAAGGCCAGCAAGCTTGGCGTCACCGTCGATCAGCTGACGCCGGAGCAGTGGCTGGAAGACTTCTATGCCAACCGCAAGGGCTCTGGGAAGCGCAAGTCTGTCAAGGATAAGGAGGTCGAAGATGCGTAACTCCAACATTCATCAACAAACTCACCCGGCAACATATCCATCTGTATCACAGGAGGCGAAGAACACCATGACCACCAAGTTCAGACATTTTTCTCGGGTATTGACGGGACTGGTGCTGCTCTGCATGGCGGGAGCGGCCAGTGCGCAGTGGGAAGTGGTGGACAAGACGTTGAACGAGAAGGTGGAGCAGATTCGCAAGAATCAGACCATCAAGAACGGCGATGGCAAGGAATCCAGCGGTAAGGAGGTCGAGAAGCCCAAAGAGACGCTGAAGAAGGTTGCAGACGATCAGGGCGTGGCCGCCTGTTCGGCGTCTACCTCCGGCACACCTGTATCTGATTCGCAGAGAGAGTCCTGCGAGTTGATCCAACGTACGCGTAACTCTCAGTTCAATTACATGGTGGCGATGTACGAGATCACCACCAAGCGCCTGGAGCGCCTGCGAACGATCGAGGAAGAGCGCAAGAAAATTGGCGACCAGAAGATTGGCGAGCTGGAAAGCAACACCAACAAGCTTCTGGCGCTGAAGGCAATGATGGATATTGATCGCCAGCAGATGGAGTCGGCAATGTTTGCCTACGAAAAGCGCCTGGCGGCCTTGACCGAACTGCAAACAGGCGCTGCGAAAGCCGCCATGGCGGGGAAGGAGCCGCCGAAGGGAGATGGAAGCGGTTCATGGTTTCCATCCTGGATTCCAGCGGATCTGTTGAGCCTGGGCAAGACAGTCGCAGCCGGTCTGGTGATGAAAGGTGCATTCAAGACGATCGAGAGTGACAGGCCATCTGGCATGGAACCGCCGTTGGCGATCGACAAGGACTGACGCTGTGGCACGGCTGGATCACGCAACGTAATCAACCCCGGGGCAGCGACTGCCCCACGGCGTAGCCGTTAAGTGGATGTGGTGACATATGGATTTTTTGACGAACATCGCCAACTACGAATTTTTTCGTCTGATCAACGATTACCTGCGCGACGAGATCGCGATTTTTCAGTGGAATCTGTTGCAGCGGACGACGGCGTGGGTGGGCGTGGTGGCGCTAAGGAACCTCTGAACAACGCACCACAGATACGCGACACTACCCGCCTGATGTTGAGGAGTGATCCATGCAACTGACGTTCGGTGACGCTGAGGGCCTGGGCAAGCGCAAGCAGACCCGGCGCGAGATCTTTCTGGCCGAGATGGAGCAGGTTGTTCCGTGGCAGCAACTGCTCGGTCTGATCGCGCCGCACTATCCGGTATCGGGCCGGCCAGGTCGGCAGCCGTACGCACTGGCGACGATGTTGCGGATTCATCTGCTGCAGCAGTGGTATGCGCTGAGCGATCCGGCGATGGAAGAAGCACTGCACGAGATCCCGACCTTGCGGCGGTTTGCCCAGCTCGGTGGCTTGGACAACGTTCCGGACGAGACCACGATTCTCAACTTTCGGCGCCTGCTGGAGACCCATGGCCTTGCCGCGCGGATGCTGGAAGCGGTCAACGCGCATCTGGCGCGCAAGGGCCAGAGCCTGCGGTCGGGCACGATCGTCGATGCGACGCTGATCGCGGCGCCCAGTTCGACCAAGAATGCCGACAACGCGCGCGACCCTGAGATGCATCAGACCAAGAAGGGCAATCAGTGGTATTTCGGGATGAAGGCGCACATCGGCGTGGATGAATTTTCCGGGTTGGTGCACCACGTCCATTGCACAGCCGCCAACGTCGCCGATGTCACGGTGATGCACACGTTGCTGCATGGCAAAGAAGACAGCGTGTTCGGCGATAGCGGCTACACCGGTGCGGACAAACGCGAAGAACTGCAGGCCTGCAAGGCTGCATTCTTCATCGCCGCCAGGCCCTCGACGATGCAAGCCCTCGGCAACAAACGCGAGCGTGCTCGGGAAAGACGTTGGGAACACTTCAAGGCCAGCGTGCGCGCGAAGGTGGAGCATCCATTCCGGGTGATCAAGCGCCAGTTCGGCTACACCAAGGTCCGCTATCGCGGCCTGGCCAAGAACACCGCGCAGGTGCTGACCTTGTTTGCGCTATCGAACCTGTGGATGAAGCGAAAGCAGTTACTGCCGACGATGGGGAACGTGCGCCTGTAACCCGGGCAACACCCTGCAAACGCGCCGGAAACGGCAAAAAAATCGAGGATCTGAGCGCCGTCAGCCTGGTCGATGTGGTTAGGCTCATCCTCCGATGCCGTTGATCAGACCATCCCTAACGGTGCTGACGTTGTGGATTTTGATCCAGGGCTATCGGATCGTCACCGGCCAGTCGCGTGAGGCGGCGATGGGTCTGGTGGTGACGGCGCTGCGTGCAGCGTTGATCATCGGTCTGGCCACTAGCATGGCCCAAGGGTCGTCGCGGCTGTACTGGACGTTGACCGACGGGGTCAGCCATGCGATCACCAAGACGGTGACCGGCGACTCGGACAGCCCCTACGAGGCGATCGACAAGAACCTGATGCTGATGCAGGTGGCGATGTCCGGTCTGGACCAGATCAAGACCGGTGGCGATGAAGAAAGCAAAGACGAAAAAGACCGGGCCCGTTGGTTCACCGGCATCGGCATGGCTGGCCCGGGCGTCGTCGCGGGCTCGATGCTGCTGCTGAACAAACTGGCGATGGCGCTCGTTGTAGGGTTTGGGCCTTTGTTCATCCTGTGCCTGTTGTTTCAGGCAACGAAGTCGTTGTTCAGCAAGTGGCTGCTATACGGAATAGGCACTGTGTTTTCGCTGTCCGTATTGACGTTTACGGTGAGTCTTGCAACCAAGGTGGTGGGCGCAGTGGGTGCGGCCTTCGTGGCGAAGTGGGCAATGAACGGTGGCAGCGGCGAAGGCATCAGCAGCATGGCGCTGCAGCAGGGAGGATTGGGCTTGGTGTTGACGACGTTGATCATCACCGCACCGCCGATGGCGGCCGCTTTCTTCCAGGGCACGTTGGGCCAGTTCACGGCGTACTCGGCGCTGGGGCAGTTGGATCGGGCGAGCCAGGATAGTAGTGGTGGACGGCCGCAGACGCCGGCGGCGCCGGCCAGAAATGATGAAACACCCAATACACAGCAGGCGACGACTGGGCGCACTGCGTACTCTAATCCTTCATCTGATAATAGCGTCCAAACTGGAAAGCTTGGCAAGGCGACCTGAGAGTTCTTAAGTCATGAATATAAAATTTTTTAAACCCATTATAATAATATTTTTTTCTGTGATCTTCATGGATGCGTCAGCTCAGACTGCTTGCCCAGCAGGAGTCGCGCCCGGTAGTCCGCAGTGTGGACCTGATTCTGGCACCTCAAGAGGAGATATTGCACCTCGACCGCCTGTGCCTACAGGAGAGTGGATTAAAACCTGGGGTGCGGTTGCTACTGCTAATAATGGTGATGCCGGTGTTAGCTCTGGGCGTAAGACAAAGGAACAGGCTGAAAGAGATGCAATTTCTAGTTGTGAAGGTTTGGAGTCAGGGAAATGTAAAGTAAGTCTAGCTTTCTTCAACCAATGCGTGGCAGCTGCAGCTTCCGGACAGGGGCAGGGATCTATTTTCGGTGCTGCTAGCATTGAGAAAGCGTCAGAGTTAGCTCTTAGCCAATGTGAAGAAAACTCCAATACGAGATGTAAGATTACTCTTTCTAAATGTAGTGATCCGATTTTTAAAGAATATTGACTTTTTGAAATAGAACTTGGGTTGCACTGATATGCATGAGCTAGGGAAGTTTGTGGCACCTACAATTTCGGCATGTTTTCTCTTGCTTGCAGCTTGCAGCCCAGCCGTGCCACACACAGATGTCGAAGAAAAAAATGCAACTGCTGGTGATCAAGCTGGCGTGGCGGCCGAATCTGCTTCACAAAAGGATTTGAAGATGCCATCTACTGTCAGTGCCAAACTCAACGACAAGGGTGAGATTAGTGCAAAGATCAGTGATATTGCGGTTGTTGTTAAGGCGCAGGGCTGCAACGACGATAGTCCAGGGATCATGCTTTGTAATCGCTCACCGGTTGTAGAGGTAACTTTCCCGGGCGTTAAGGAACCTCTGAACAACGCACCACAGATACGCGACACTACCCGCCTGATGTTGAGGAGTGATCCATGCAACTGACGTTCGGTGACGCTGAGGGCCTGGGCAAGCGCAAGCAGACCCGGCGCGAGATCTTTCTGGCCGAGATGGAGCAGGTGGTTCCGTGGCAGCAACTGCTCGGTCTGATCGCGCCGCACTATCCGGTATCGGGCCGGCCAGGTCGGCAGCCGTACGCACTGGCGACGATGTCGCGGATTCATCTGCTGCAGCAGTGGTATGCGCTGAGCGATCCGGCGATGGAAGAAGCACTGCACGAGATCCCGACCTTGCGGCGGTTTGCCCAGCTCGGTGGCTTGGACAACGTTCCGGACGAGACCACGATTCTCAACTTTCGGCGCCTGCTGGAGACCCATGGCCTTGCCGCGCGGATGCTGGAAGCGGTCAACGCGCATCTGGCGCGCAAGGGCCAGAGCCTGCGGTCGGGCACGATCGTCGATGCGACGCTGATCGCGGCGCCCAGTTCGACCAAGAATGCCGACAACGCGCGCGACCCTGAGATGCATCAGACCAAGAAGGGCAATCAGTGGTATTTCGGGATGAAGGCGCACATCGGCGTGGATGAATTTTCCGGGTTGGTGCACCACGTCCATTGCACAGCCGCCAACGTCGCCGATGTCACGGTGATGCACACGTTGCTGCATGGCAAAGAAGACAGCGTGTTCGGCGATAGCGGCTACACCGGTGCGGACAAACGCGAAGAACTGCAGGCCTGCAAGGCTGCATTCTTCATCGCCGCCAGGCCCTCGACGATGCAAGCCCTCGGCAACAAACGCGAGCGTGCTCGGGAAAGACGTTGGGAACACTTCAAGGCCAGCGTGCGCGCGAAGGTGGAGCATCCATTCCGGGTGATCAAGCGCCAGTTCGGCTACACCAAGGTCCGCTATCGCGGCCTGGCCAAGAACACCGCGCAGGTGCTGACCTTGTTTGCGCTATCGAACCTGTGGATGAAGCGAAAGCAGTTACTGCCGACGATGGGGAACGTGCGCCTGTAACCCGGGCAACACCCTGCAAACGCGCCGGAAACGGCAAAAAAATCGAGGATCTGAGCGCCGTCAGCCTGGTCGATGTGGTTAGGCTCATCCTCCGATGCCGTTGATCAGACCATCCTTAGGTTGATCGTCAAAACCGCGCTTGAGAACGGTGTGACCGATCCAAAGCAAATATCGTACATGTTGGCGACGGCTCAGCATGAGACGCGTAACTTTCAGGCGCCTGAAGAAGATTTCGGGCGTAGCCAAGCGCGCAAGCTTGGATATAGCGGCGGCGAAGAATTTTATGGCCGTGGCTACGTGCATCTCACCCATGACTACAATTATGCAAAGTTTGACAAGTTGCTGGGCCTAAATGGCGAAATGGTCCGTAATCCAGATATGGCGAAGGATCCAGAAATCGCCGCAAAGGTGCTGGTTGTTGGTATGCGCGATGGCTTGTTTACCGGCAAGCCTCTTGATCGATACATTGATGCCGATAGCCACGACGTCTATAACGCCAGGCGTGTAGTAAATGGTGTTACGCCCAGCAAACCTTGGAGTATCGAAGCAGCCAAAGACTGCCAAAGGCACGCGGAAAGTTGGGAGCGTCGTGTTCCTGATTTGATCGAGAGCATCAAGCGCGATGGTGTTGATCTCAAAGCCAGCATAGCGCCCAGTTCGACCTCCCATCACGCCGTGAAATCGCACGATGGCAAACTAGAACAGGGCGAGCGCGGTGAGTCGGTGAAGCAGTTGCAAGGCCAGCTTGCTCAGCTCGGCGCAACCGGCCGCGACGGCAAGCCGCTGCACCCCGATGGCGACTTCGGCGGCAACACCAAATACGCGGTCGAGCAATTCCAGCGCGAGCGTGGTTTGCAGGTAGATGGTGTGGTGGGTAACCAGACGCAGGCAGCCTTGGGGCAGGCACTGTCGCAGCAAACGGCCAGGCAAGCCGAGCAGACGGCTGCTCCCGCTGCACAGGCACAGTCAGCATCTGGTCCCCTGCTTTCCGACCCTCGTCATCCAGATAACGCGATGTACAACGGAGCAGTGAGTAAGCTCGAAGCGCTAGGCGAGCGTGGCGGTTTCGCCAACCGCAAAGAGCTTGAGCAAGCAGCTGGTCAGATCGTTTTCGAGGCGAAAGTCAGTGGGCTCGAACGCATCGATCATGTGGCGCCGAATAAGAGCGGTGACGGTTTCTTTGCAGTGCAGGGCGAGATGACCGATCCGGCGATGCGCCGGGTTTTTGTGGACCGCGACCAGACGCAGAGCCAATCATTGGAAAACAGCTCCCGACAAGTGGCCGAGGAAGGCCAGCGCCAGGCGACACAGGTGCAGTCTCAGGTGCAAGAAACCGAGGCGCGTAGCAGGACGATTTGATCGTGCCGTAGGGGTCAACTGATGACCTTGGCATTTGACATAAGCATTGCCAAGGTCATCTTGTCTGCACATGAAGATCTTGCAGCGACGAGATCGATATATTTCAGTGGACGCTACTGCAGCGCACCTCGGCCTTGATTGGCATTGTGTCCTTGACGGTGTTGACGCTGTGGGTCATGTTCCAGGGGTATCGCATCGTGACCGGCCAGTCCCGCGAGGCGGCCATGGGCTTGGTGGTGACGGCGTTGCGTGCGGCGCTGATCATCGGTCTGGCGACGAGCATGGCCGAAGGTTCGTCGAAACTGTACTGGACGCTGACTGACGGTGTTAGCCAGTCCATTACTCAAGTGGTGACCGGGGATTCGGAAAGTCCCTACGATGCGATCGACAAGAATTTGGGCTTGATGCAGATTGCGATGATGAGCATCGATCAGATCCAGACAGCAGGCAACCAACAGCGCGACGACGAGAAGACCCGTGCGCGCTGGTTCACTGGGGTAGAGATGGCAGGCCCCGGCGTGGTGGGGGGGCACTGCTTCTGTTGAACAAGATTGGTATGGCGCTGTTTGTGGGCTTCGGTCCCTTGTTCATCATGTGCCTCCTGTTCCAGGCGACAAAGTCGTTGTTCAGCAAGTGGCTGCTATGCGGATTAGGTATGGTGTTTTCGTTGTCGGTGCTGAGCTTTACGGTGAGCCTGGCAGCGAAGGTGATCGGCGCAGTGGCTGTCGCATTCCTGGTGAAGTACGCGATGCCAGGAAATAGTGGCGAGGGCATCAGCAGCATGGCATTGCAGCAAGGAGGGCTTGGCCTGGTCATGACAACCTTAATCGTCACCGCTCCACCGATGGCAGCGGCCTTCTTCCAGGGCACGCTGGGCCAGTTCACGGCGTACTCGGCGCTGGGGCAATTGGATCGAGCGGGTCAGTCGCCTGCGGCTGGACGGCCTTATGAGCCGGGTGCGCCGGCTACAGATTCAGGTCGCCCCGACAGTCATGCTAGAGGTGGCGCGAATAACGTCGTTCGATCAGATACAGGAGCCCGTTTTGATTCTTCTCCTCCCCAGGAATCCGGGGACCGTGGTCTTGCGCAGCGGTAGGCGCAACTTTAAGGAGTGCTGAATGAAATTTATTTATTTAATAGTGGTCATATTTTTATTAACGAGTGCTAATCCAGTTCTCTCGCAGACGGCATGCCCTTCAGGAGTCGCTCCCGGTAGCCCGCAGTGTGGGCCTGACTCTGGCACATCAAGAGGCGACCTTCCGATTCCTCCCCCTAGACCTACTGGAGAGTGGCTTAAGACGTGGGGAGCAATTGCTACTTCTGAGTCGACTGGTGAGGCCGGTACATCAGCCAATAAATTTTCGGAAAAAGATGCTCGAAATTCCGCTATTAACCAATGTGCGTTGGGTGGTGCCTCGGATTGTAAAGTCCATTTAGTCTACAGAAATCAGTGCGCTTCATTTGCGGCTTCTCATTCTGATACTTTCTTCCAAGCAGCTGAAAGTAAAGAAGTGGCAATCGAATTGGCGAAGAGGAACTGCGAAAAAAGTGGAACTGGCTCCTGTAAAGTTATGTATTCCGATTGTACCGAGCCGGTATTTAAGAAATATTGATCTGAATTGGAAGGAATTTCTATAATGGAGCGTGCACTGGCAAAGGAGGGCTAGGCCTGGTCATGACAACCTTGATCGTCACCGCCCCGCCGATGGTAGCGGCCTTCTTCCAGGGTACGCTGCGTCAGTTCACGGCATATTCGGCGCTGGGGCAGTTGGATCTGTCAGCCTCCCGTAAAATTGTTCCAGCCATAACTATAGGTCTCCGGCATCCTGCCACGCGCCCGCCGGCCCCGTGCCGGCATGCGCAACGCCGGGTTGATTGGTTTACCATTCGTCTCCAAGACCCCTTGCGAGAAGGTGGCCCGCGCCCCGCGCCGGCCTAGCGTGCGACATGAGCACTACCACTGCCCACTGCTGATTCCGGCCGCGCCAGTTCGCACGGCGCCCGCACGGCGTTCTTTCTGCACCACCTCTCGCCGCATCCCTATCCGAGCCTGTCCCGCAGTGGGCAGGTCTCCCTTGCAGCCGTCGCGCTGCAGCCAGCACAGACCTCATTCTTGCCCATGATCAACATCACGCTCCCCGACGGCAGCCGCCGCGAATTCGAATCCCCCGTCTCGGTGATGCAGGTCGCCCAGTCGATCGGCGCCGGCCTGGCCAAGGCCACCATCGCCGGCCAGGTGGACGGCCAACTGGTCGATGCCAGCGACGTCATCGACCACGATGCCAGCCTGCGCATCATCACCGCCAAGGACGCCGAAGGCGTGGAGATCATCCGCCACTCCTGCGCGCATCTGCTCGGGCATGCGGTCAAGCAGCTGTACCCCGAGGTCAAGATGGTGATCGGTCCGGTCATCGCCGAAGGCTTCTATTACGACATCTACAGCGAGCGTCCGTTTACGCCGGACGACATGGCCGCGATCGAGCACCGCATGCAGGAACTGATCGCGCAGGACTACGAGGTGATCAAGAAGGTCACCCCGCGTGCCGAGGTGATCGAGGTGTTCGCCCGGCGCGGCGAGGAGTACAAGCTGCGCCTGATCGAGGACATGTCCGCCGACATCACCGCGATGGGCCTGTACTACCACCAGGAATACGTGGACATGTGCCGCGGCCCGCACGTGCCCAATACGCGCTTCCTCAAGGCGTTCAAGCTGACCCGCATTTCCGGTGCTTACTGGCGCGGCGATGCCAAGAACGAGCAGCTGCAGCGCATCTACGGCACCGCCTGGGCCGACAAGAAACAGCTGGACGCCTACATCCTGCGTATGGAAGAAGCCGACAAGCGCGACCATCGCCGCATCGGCAAGCAGCAGGACCTGTTCCATCTGCAGGAAGAGGCGCCCGGCCTGGTTTTCTGGCATCCCAAGGGCTGGTCGCTGTGGCAGGTGGTCGAGCAATACATGCGCAAGGTCTATCGCGACAGCGGCTACGGCGAAGTGCGTTGCCCGCAGATCCTGGACGTGTCGCTGTGGCAGAAGTCCGGTCACTGGGACAACTACCAGGACGCGATGTTCTTCACCGAATCGGAGAAGCGCACCTACGCGGTCAAGCCGATGAACTGCCCTGGCCACGTGCAGGTGTTCAATCAGGGCCTGCACAGCTACCGCGACCTGCCGATCCGCTACGGCGAGTTCGGCGCCTGCCACCGCAACGAGCCGTCCGGCGCGCTGCACGGCATCCTGCGCGTACGCGGCTTCACCCAGGACGACGGGCACGTGTTCTGCCTGGAATCGCAGATCGAATCCGAAGTCACCGCCTTCCATCAGCAGGCACTGGCGGTCTACACCGCGTTCGGCTTCGACGACATCGAGATCAAGATCGCGTTGCGCCCGGAAAAGCGCCTGGGCGACGACGTCACCTGGGACAAGGCCGAAGCCGCGCTGCGCAGCGCGCTGGGCGTGTGCGGGGTGGAGTGGCAGGAGCTGCCGGGCGAGGGCGCCTTCTACGGCCCCAAGATCGAATACCACCTCAAGGACGCCATCGGCCGCACCTGGCAGCTGGGCACCATGCAGGTCGATTTTATGATGCCTGGCCGCCTTGGCGCCGAGTACGTGGACGAGCACAGCCAGAAAAAACACCCGGTCATGCTGCACCGGGCGATCGTCGGTTCGATGGAGCGTTTCATCGGCATTTTGATCGAACACCACGCCGGCGCCTTCCCCTCCTGGCTCGCCCCGGTCCAGGTCGTTGTCGCAAATATCACCGATGCCCAGGCAGACTATGTGGACTCGGTTCGGAAAACCCTTGCAAATCAAGGCTTCCGTGTAAACGCCGATTTGCGTAACGAGAAGATCGGATATAAGATTCGCGAGCATACGCTGCAACGCGTGCCCTATCTGCTCGTGGTCGGTGACCGCGAGAAGGAAAACGGCGCCGTCGCCGTGCGGACACGTTCGGGAGAAGACCTCGGGACCATGACGGTCTCGGCCTTCGTCGAACGTCTGCAGGCAGAGCAGGCAGCGTGAGCCAACCCCGGCCGGTCTGGATGATCCGGATGCGCCGGTTCGATTCCCCTGGGAGATTGCAATATCAGTACCCCTGACAACAAACAGAACCGCAAGAACCAAGAAATCCGCGTGCCGCGCGTCCGCGTGATTGGCAGTGACGGAGAGATGGTCGGCGTGTTGTCGCGCGACGAAGCGCTCGCCAAGGCCGAGGAAGAAGGCCTGGATCTGGTCGAAATCCAGCCGCAGGCCGATCCGCCGGTCTGCAAGATCATGGATTTCGGCAAGTTCAAGTTCGAGCAGCAGAAAAAGGCCAACGAGGCCAAGAAGAAAACCAAGCAGGTCGAGATCAAGGAACTCAAGTTCCGTCCGGTCACGGACGAGGGCGACTACCAGATCAAGCTGCGCAACATGCGTCGCTTCCTGGAAGAGGGCGACAAGGTCAAGGTCAACATCCGCTTCCGTGGCCGCGAAATGAGCCACCAGGAGCTGGGTCGCGAAATGGCGTCCCGGATCGAGGCCGATCTTGGCGAAGACATCGTCATCGAGTCGCGTCCGCGCCTGGAAGGGCGGCAGATGGTCATGATGATCGCGCCCAAGAAGAAGATCTGATCCCGCGTTGCGGCCAGCCCCGGCGGGGTCGGTCGCAGTGCAGACAGCAGCGATTTGCAAGAATTCCCGGCAACGGGCATACTGCGCGACCCGGTTTTACCGTGGCGCCGCGTAAGCGGTACAGGACCTGTCCGGATCGTGTTCGATCACGGACTTACAAGCAGGCAAGGGCAAGGATGGAAAGCGTGGTCGCAAGACTGCCGCCCGGGTCAGTGACAAAACACCATCAAGGACATTGCAATGCCCAAGATCAAGACCAACCGGGCGGCGGCCAAGCGTTTCCGCAAGACCGCCTCCGGCAAGTACAAGTGCGGCCACGCAAACCGTAGCCATATCCTCACGAAGAAAGCGACCAAGCGGAAGCGCAACTTGCGGCAGACGAACCACGTCCGTCCCGAGGACGCAGGCCGTCTCGATCGTATGCTTCCCTATCTCTGAGGACTGAACCATGGCACGAGTAAAGCGTGGTGTGCAGGCGCGCCGCCGCCACAAGAAAATTCTGAACCTGGCGAAGGGCTACTACAACGCCCGTCGTAAGGTCTTCCGTGTTGCCAAGCAGGCGGTCATCAAGGCACAGCAGTACGCCTACATTGGCCGTAAGCAGAAGAAGCGCGTGTTCCGTGCGCTTTGGATCACCCGCATCAATGCGGCTGCCCGCATTAATGGTCTGAGCTACAGCCGTTTCATGAATGGCATGCTCAAGGCTGGCATCACCCTGGACCGCAAGGTGCTGGCTGATATCGCCGTGCACGACGCTGCCGGCTTTGCCGCGCTGGCTGAGAAGGCAAAGGGCGCGCTGGCGGCGTAAATGCAGGTCCCTCGCAGGAGCCCGCACGTCGTTGGTGCGAGTCCTTCGCAAGAGCCCGCACATCCATGTGCGGACTGTTGAAGGGGTAGATCGTCTCGAGCAGCCGCATACTCGTGTGCCTGCTTTGGGTGATGAAACGCAGATATGCAGGGGGAAGGGCGCGAGTCCTTCCCCTTTTGCGTTTTAAATAGCCGGCATCTCTAGATTTGGATGGTTGGCAAGAGTCATGTGGTAATGCGTTCCGGTGCATCCGGAAACACCGTTCGGCTGAGCAGTTGAGGCGCGAGTGCAATGAGTGAGATTCAATCCCTGACCGAGCGCGCGTTGGCAGATGTCGCCGCCGCACAGACGCCGGACCAACTGGAAGCCTTGCGCGTTGCATTGCTGGGCAAGAGCGGAAGCATCACCGCCCAGCTCAAGCAGCTCGGCACGCTGCCGGCCGATCAACGCAAGGCCGCTGGCGAGGCCATCAACCTGTCGCGCGACGCGCTGAGCGCTGCGCTGTCAGAGCGCAAACACACGCTGGAAAACGCCGCACTGGACGCACGTCTGGCTGGCGAGCGCATCGATGTCACCTTGCCGGGTCGTCGCAGCGAGCGCGGTGGATTGCACCCGGTCACGCGCACGCTCGAGCGCATTGTCGAGATCTTTGCACGCTTGGGGTATGAGCTGTCCGATGGTCCTGAGATCGAGGACGACTGGCATAACTTCGAAGCTTTGAATTTTCCGCCGCACCATCCGGCGCGCGCGATGCACGACACGTTCTATTTCGGCGATGGCCGCCTGTTGCGCACCCATACCTCCGGTGTGCAGGTGCGTTACATGGATGCGCACAAACCTCCGCTGCGCATGATTGCGGCCGGCAAGGTGTATCGCTCCGATTCGGACCAGACCCATTCGCCGATGTTCCATCAGGTGGAAGGCCTGCTGGTGGATGAGCATTCCAATTTCGCCGACCTCAAGGGCACCTTGTCCGAGTTCGTGCGTGCGTTCTTCGAACGCGATTTCGAAATGCGTTTCCGCCCCAGCTATTTCCCGTTCGTGGAGCCGGGTGCGGAAGTTGACATCGCCTGGCAGCAGCCCGACGGCAGCACGCGCTGGCTAGAAGTGCTGGGTTGCGGCATGGTGCACCCGAACGTGCTGCGCAGCGTCGGCATCGATCCGGAGCGCTATACCGGCTTCGCGTTCGGCCTGGGCGTGGAGCGCTTTGCGATGCTGCGCTATGGCGTCAACGACCTGCGCGCGTTCTTCGAGAACGATGTGCGCTTCCTCAGGCAGTTCGCCTGACGGCGAAGATTGGGGATTCGGGATTGGGGATTTGCAACAGCGCCCTCGTCCCGCCCCCGTCGACTGTTTTTTACGAATCTCAAATCCCGAATCCCCAATCCCGGCCCCTCATGAAATTCTCTGAAAATTGGCTGCGCAGCCACGTTCCCATCCAGGCCAGCCGCGACGAACTTGCCGCGACGCTGACGGCGATCGGTCTGGAAGTGGAAGAGGTCACGCCGTTGGGCGAAGCCTTGGGTCAAGTGGTGGTGGCGCGCATCGTCGAGGCGGTGCGTCATCCGGAAGCCGATCGTCTGCAGGTCTGCAGCGTCGACGCAGGGCAGGGCGAGTTGCTGCAGATCGTGTGTGGCGCGCCCAATGCGCGTGCCGGTCTGGTGGCGCCTTTGGCGCTTGTCGGTGCGCAGATCGGTGCGCTGACCATCACTGCGGCCAAGCTGCGCGGCGTGGCGTCCAACGGCATGTTGTGTTCGGCCAAGGAGCTGGGTCTGGATAGCGACGCGTCCGGCCTGTTCGAGCTACCGGACGATGCGCCGGTGGGTCAGGCCTTGGCGGAATATCTGGGGCTGCCCGATGCCAGCATCGAGATCAAGCTCACGCCCAATCGCGCCGATTGTTTCAGCGTGCGTGGCATCGCCTTCGATGTGGCCGCAGCGTGCGCCAGCGAAGTGGTGGCCTTCGATGCAGGCGCGGTGGCGCCGGTGTCGACGCGTACCTTGTCAGTGCAGCTGGATGCCGGCGACGAGGCGCCGCGTTACTGCGGTCGCGTGATCGAAGGCATCGACCCGGCGGCAAAAACGCCGGTGTGGTTGGCCGAGCGCCTGCGTCGCTGTGGCGTGCGGCCGGTGTCGCTGCTGGTGGATATCACCCAGTACGTGATGCTGGAGCTCGGCCAGCCGATGCATGCGTTCGACCTGGACACGCTGCAGGGGCCGATCGGTCTGCGGCGTTCGCGCAGTGGCGAGCAGCTCGCGCTGCTGGATGGGCGTCAGGTCACCTTGGACGACAGCTTTCTGACCATCACCGATGCAGGCCGGCCGGTTGCGCTGGCCGGTCTGATGGGCGGGTTGGAGACGCGTGTCACCGAGGCCACGCGCAATGTATTTCTGGAATCGGCGTATTTCGATCCGGCCGCGATCATGGGCCGTGGCCGCAAGCTCGGGTTGCATACCGATGCCGGTCATCGCTTCGAGCGTGGTGTGGATCCGGCATTGCCGCCACAGGCGATCGAAATGGCGACACGGCTGGTGCTGGAGCTGGCCGGTGGGACGCCGGGCCCGGTCGTACATGCGCAATTGCCGCAGCATCTGCCGCAGCATCTGCCGCAGCCTGCGCGCATCCTGCTGCGGCGTGCGCGGATTGCGCGCGTGCTGGGCATCCAGATCGACGATGCCGAGGTTGTGCGCATTCTCACTGCGCTCGGCATGCAGCTCGACGCGGTGGCCGAAGGTTGGCAGGTGATGGCGCCGAGCCGTCGCTTCGATATCGCCATCGAAGAAGATCTGATCGAAGAGCTGGCGCGTATCCACGGCTACGACCGGGTGCCGACCACGCTGCCCGGTGGCGCAAGCCGGATCGCGATGCCGAGCGAAACCCAGCTGGACGAACTCAGCGTGCGTCGCCAGCTGGTGGCGCGCGAGCTGCAGGAAACCATCAACTACGCCTTTGTCGATGCGAACCTGTTGGAGCGCTGGCAGCTGACCGATAGTCTGGTGCCGTTGGCGAACCCGCTCAGTGCGGAACTTGCAATCATGCGTCCGCGCTTGTTGCCGGGTCTGGTGGCGACGCTGGGCCGCAACGCCGCCCGCCAGGCCGGGCGGGTGCGCCTTTTCGAGCTGGGCAAGGTATTCACAGCGTCTGCCGAGACCGGCGCCGCACCGCAGGAAGCGCAGCACGTCGCCGCAGCAGTCTGTGGCGATGCCTTGGCGCTGCAGTGGGGCGAGTCTGCACGCAAGGTGGATTTCCACGATCTGAAGGGCGATCTGGTGGCGCTGGCTGCGGCCAGTGGCGCGGTGCTGGATTTCCAGCCTTCCACCCAGCCGTTCGGGCATCCGGGGCGGTCGGCCGATATCCATCGCGATGGCGTGCACATCGGCTGGATCGGGCAGGTGCATCCGCGTCTTGCCAAGCAGTTGGAGATCGACGTGGACGTGATCGCTTTCGAGCTGCAGCTGGCGCCGCTGGCGCAGCGTGCGCTGCCGCGTGCCGGCGAGCTGTCGCGGTTCCCCTCGGTGCGTCGCGATCTGGCCTTCCTGGTGCCGGAAGAGGTGACCTGGGCGGCGCTGTCTGCCAGTGTGCGCACCACGGTTGGCCCGTTGTTGCGCGAGGTGCAGCTGTTCGATCGCTATGTCGGGCAGGGGGTCGAGCCAGGTTTCAAGAGTCTGGCTATGGGCTTGATTTTGCAGGATAACTCGCGCACTCTCACCGACCGGGACGTCGATGCAGTCGTTGCCGATGTGGTGGCCGTGATCGAGCGCGAGCACCGCGCCCGGATTCGGAGTTGAGGCGGTAACCAGGGGATTGGCATGGCATTGACGAAAGCGGAGATGGCCGAACGTCTGTTCGACGAGGTCGGTCTGAACAAGCGCGAGGCAAAGGAATTTGTCGACGCGTTTTTCGATGTGCTGCGCGATGCGCTGGAGCAGGGCCGTCAGGTGAAGTTGTCCGGTTTCGGCAACTTCGATCTGCGGCGCAAGAATCAACGGCCCGGTCGCAATCCCAAGACCGGCGAGGAAATTCCGATTTCGGCCCGCACGGTGGTGACTTTCCGTCCAGGCCAGAAGCTCAAGGAGCGGGTGGAGGCTTATGCTGGATCCGGGCAGTAATCGCGAGCTACCGCCGATCCCGGCCAAGCGCTACTTCACCATCGGCGAGGTCAGCGAGTTGTGCGATGTCAAACCGCATGTGCTGCGCTATTGGGAAACCGAATTTCCGAGCCTGGAGCCGGTCAAGCGGCGCGGCAATCGCCGTTACTACCAGCGTCACGACGTGCTGATGGTGCGGCAGATCCGCGGCCTGCTGTACGAGCAGGGCTATACCATCGGTGGCGCACGTCTGCGTCTGGAAGGCGACGGCGCCAAGAGTGAGTCGGCGTTGAGCAACCAGATCATCAAGCAGGTACGCATGGAGCTGGAAGAAGTATTGCAACTACTGCGCCGCTAGGAAATTGTGTCGCAAAGCCGCTATAATCGCAGGCCGTCCTCGCGACGGAGTGCAGCATCTTCGGGGTATAGCGCAGCCTGGTAGCGCACTAGTCTGGGGGACTAGTGGTCGTCGGTTCAAATCCGGCTACCCCGACCAAACACAAAGCCCATGTCTACACTGACATGGGCTTTTTTGTTGCGTCGCAGCATGTGGGTTAGGGGCTTCGGGGAGAGGTGCTGCATATGCAGAACGGCATAGTGCGCTGCAGCAGGAAAAGGGCCGAAGAGCCCGCTTTGCACGGTCCCGTCTGCTGTGGACCTGGATCACAGAGCGGTGCTAAGTATCCGAAAATCCTCCAAATCATTAGCGCGTGATTAGTAACTGGATCACGTTTTGTTAACGTCGCAACGACGAACTTGAATCAATAGGCCAACGCCGTCAAAAAAATGGCGTGCAGCGTCTTGCGATGTTTTCTTTCTATGCCATAGTGCAGTGCAACACGTCACACCTGTCGTGATCCCGATGTCATACGGGATGAATTTCTCTGTCGTACGTTCGTGCTGGCGTGTTGGCCGGTTGAATGCTGCGCGGGTTCCTGTCCCACCAATCAAGGCAGCCAGCTACACGCATGAAAAGACTGATCGAACGATTCTGCCAAGGCCTCAGCCTGGCGTTGATCTGCTCGATGACACTGGGCGCTTGCAGCACCGGTCCGAAGATGGCGGACTCTCTGCCGCTCCCGGATCCGCTTGCGATGTCCGCAGTGCAGCCAGAGTATCGACTGGCGCCGGGCGACTTGCTGTTGGTCAAGGTATTTCAAGTCGACGATCTGGAGCGGCAGGTCCGCATCGATCAGAACGGTCACATCTCGCTGCCACTGATCGGCGATGTCAAGGCCACCGGCCTGGGCGTTGGCGAGCTGGAAAAACTGGTCGCAGAACGCTACGCCGCCGGATATCTGCAGCAGCCGCAAGTGTCGGTGTTTGTGGAGGAATCCAACGGCCGCCGGGTCACGGTCACTGGTGCGGTGGACGCGCCCGGGATCTACCCGGTGATCGGCTCCAACCTGACCTTGCAGCAAGCGATTGCGCAGGCAAAGGGTGTCAGTACGGTGGCCAGCCGCGGCAATGTCATTGTCTTCCGCATCGTCAATGGGCAAAAAATGATCGCTAGATTCGACCTGACCGAGATCGAGAAGGGTGCCAATCCCGACCCGGAGATCTACGGCGGCGACATCGTTGTGGTGTATCGCTCGGACGCACGCATCTGGCTGCGCACCATGCTTGAACTGACCCCCTTGGTAATGGTGTGGCGCGCTTACCGATGAGTATGAATTCCGAAAATCGTTCCTCTTCTTCTCATCGTCATGGCCATCTCGAGCTGGCGGATGTGGGTTTGCTCGACTACTGGCGTGCGCTGGTCTCGCAGCGCTGGTTGATCATCGGGGTCACGCTGTTCGCAGTGCTGCTGGCCTTTGGCATCACGCTGTTGATGCCGGAGAAGTACCGCGCCACCAGCACGCTGCAGATCGAGCGTGATTCGCTCAACGTGGTGAACGTCGACAATCTGATGCCGGTGGAGTCGCCGCAGGATCGCGATTTCTACCAGACCCAGTACCAGTTGCTGCAGAGCCGTTCGTTGGCGCGTGCAGTGATCCGCGAAGCCAAGCTGGATCAGGAGCCGGCGTTCAAGGTGCAGGTCGATGAGGCACTGGAGAAGGCTGCGGCCAAGAATCCGGAAGCCGGCAAGTCGGTCGATTCGCGCCAGGCGATCGTCGAGCGCACCTTGACCGACACTCTGCTGGCCGGATTGGTGGTCGAGCCGATCCTCAATTCGCGCCTGGTCTACGTCAACTACGACTCGCCGGATCCGGTGCTGGCCGCCAAGATCGCCAACACCTATACCAAGGTCTTCATCGTCAGCACGCAAGAGCGCCGGATGAACGCGTCCTCGTTCGCGACCAAGTTCCTGTCCGAACGTCTGGAGCAGTTGCGCGGCAAGGTCGAAGACTCGGAAAAGACGCTGGTCTCTTATTCGACCCAGGAACAGATCGTGTCGATGGGCGATGACAAGCCATCGCTTGCGGCGCAGAACCTGGGCGATCTCAACGCGATGCTTGCCTCTGCACAGGACACGCGCATCAAGGCCGAAGCGGCATGGCGGCAGGTCAGCACCGGCGACAGCATGTCGTTGCCGCAGGTGCTGAGCAATCCGTTGATCCAGAGCCTGCGCGGTGAGCAGATCCGCTTGAACACCGAGTACCAGCAGAAGCTGTCGACCTTCAAGCCGGACTATCCGGAAATGCGGCGCCTGAAGGCGCAGATCGAAGAGTCGCGCCGTCAGATCAACGGCGAGGTCATCAACATCCGTCAATCGTTGAAGGCCGCCTACGACGCCTCGGTGCAGCAGGAGCGTTTGCTCAACGAGCGCATTGCCGGTCTGCGCAGCAACGAGCTGGATCTGCAGAGTCGCAGCATCCAATACAACATGCTCAAGCGCGACGTCGATACCAACCGTCAGCTCTACGATGCGCTCCTGCAGCGTTACAAAGAGATCGGTGTTGCAAGCAACGTGGGCGCCAACAACGTGACCATCGTCGATACCGCAGACGTGCCTACGTCGAAGACTTCACCGAAACTCAAATTGAACCTCGCCTTAGGCTTCATCTTTGGCGTATTCCTTGGTGTGGCTGTGGCCCTCGTGCGCTACTTCCTGCGAGGCAATGGGCCGGAGACGCGGTTGAACTGACATCGTGATGTTGCAAAACGATGGTTAATTTAAGTGACAACTGATTCAGCGTGGAAAAAGTCGGATCCCGTAAGTTTCGGGATCCCTCGTTTGAAAGTTTGTCTCTGTTGAAACAAAGGGCTGTCGTGCGATCTGGGGTCGGTAGGTATTACCGCGGTGATCGTTCGACGGAGATGATTGAAAGCTCGCGTGCGTTTCGTATGTTCCCCCGCATGCGCCGTATCGAGTTTGGAGGACATCCCCATGCTTTTGGCAGACTTGAGTAGCGCGACCTACACCACATCCTCGCCGCGATTGTTGTCCAAGTATTCGGCTGCAGCCGACCTGGTTCTGCGCGTTTTCGACCTGACCATGGTCGTCGTCTCCGGACTGATTGCGTATCGCATCGTGTTCGGCTCCTGGGTGCCGGCGGCGCCGTATCGGGTCGCGATCGCCACCACCTTGCTGTATTCGGTGATCTGCTTTGCGCTGTTCCCGCTGTATCGCAGCTGGCGCGGTCGTGGGTTGTTGAGCGAGTTGTTGGTCCTGGGTGGTGCGTTCGGTGGTGTGTTCGCGCTGTTTGCGGTGCATGCATTGATCGTGCAGGTCGGCGAGCAGGTGTCGCGCGGCTGGATCGGCTTGTGGTTCGTCGGTGGCCTGGCTTCGCTGGTGGCGGCACGCACGGTACTGCGCGGCTTCCTGAACCACCTGCGTACGCAAGGTGTGGACGTGCAGCGTGTGGTGGTGGTCGGTCTGCGCCATCCGGTGATGAAGATCAATCACTACCTCAGCCGCAATCCCTGGGTCGGCATGAATCTGGTCGGCTACTTCCGTACGCCGTACGACATCGCCGTGACCGAGCAGCGGCAGTCGTTGCCGTGCCTGGGCGACCCGGACGCGTTGATCGAGTATCTGAAGGACAACCAGGTCGAGCAGGTATGGATCTCGCTGCCGCTGGGCGAGCGCGATCACATCAAGCAGTTGCTGCAGCGTCTGGATCGTTATCCGATCAACGTCAAGCTGGTGCCGGATCTGTTCGACTTCGGTCTGTTGAATCAGTCCGGCGAGCAGATCGGCAATGTGCCGGTGATCAATCTGCGTCAGGGCGGTGTGGATCGCGACAATTACTTCGTGGTCGCCAAGGCGCTGCAGGACAAGATCCTGGCCGTGATCGCGCTGATGGGCCTGTGGCCGTTAATGGCTGCGATTGCGGTGGGCGTCAAGATGAGTTCGCCGGGTCCGGTGTTCTTCCGTCAGCGTCGTCATGGTCTTGGCGGTCGCGAGTTCTACATGTTCAAGTTCCGCTCGATGCGCGTGCATGACGACCACGGCACCACCATCCAGCAGGCGACCAAGAACGACACCCGCATCACGCGCTTCGGTTCGTTCCTGCGTCGCAGCAGCCTGGATGAGTTGCCGCAGATCTTCAACGTGCTGGGCGGCAGCATGTCGATCGTGGGCCCGCGTCCGCACGCCGCGCAGCACAACACGCACTACGAAAAGCTGATCAACCATTACATGCAGCGGCACTACGTCAAGCCGGGCATCACCGGTTGGGCGCAGGTGAACGGTTTCCGTGGCGAAACCCCGGAGCTGCGCACGATGAAGAAGCGTATCCAGTACGACCTGGACTACATCCGTCGTTGGTCGCTGTGGCTGGATATCCGCATCATCGTGCTGACTGCGGTGCGTGTGTTCGGACAGAAGACCGCGTACTGATGATGGTGGGTAGTGTGCGACCTGGCGCATCCAGCGCCGCGGGCGGCTGCATCGCAGCCGCCCCCTTCAAGCAGGCGTCTGCATGCTGATCCAAATGAGCGAGGAGACCCGCGTTCGCTGGCATAACCTGCTGATCGAACTGACGCTGTTGGTCGGCGTGGGTTACAACCTAGTGCTGGCGCTGATCAACGCGAACGTGTTCACGGTGCGTCCGGTGATCACCTATGCAGTCGAATTCATCATCTACGCCGCGTGCTTCCTGCTTGGCCTGGGCTCAATGAGCCGCAAGCGCATCGCGTTGATCATCAGCGGGTTGGGGCTGATCGTCACCTTGATGTTCGTGCGCTTTTTGGTGAACTGGCAGATTGATCCCAAATTTTTCCGCGATGCCCTGGTGGTGTTTGCGTTTGTCGTGCTGGGTTCGGCCTATACCGGGTCGGTGCCCAAGCTGTTCGTGCGTATGACGATCATCGTCTCGCTGGTTGCCGCCTTCGAGCTGGCGATGCCAAGCGCCTACGGCGATCTGGTCAATCCGAAGAGCTTCTTCGTCAATGCGCGTGGCATGAGCGCGGAAGGCTTCTGGAACGAAGACAGCAATCTGTTCGTCAGCGCCACGCGGCCGGGCGAACGTAACTTCCTGCCGGGCTCCAACCTGCCACGCGCCTCCTCGATGTTCATCGAGCCGGTGACGATGGGCAATTACATCTGCTTCTTCACCGCAATCGTGCTGGTGTTCTGGCGTTGGATGCGGCCGTCGATGCTGATTCTGTCGGTCGGCTTGATCGGTTTCATGATTGTTGCCTCCGATGGACGGCTCGCGGCTGGCACCTGCGTGCTGATGGTGCTGCTGTCGCCGCTATTGAAACGCCTGGATCAGCGACTGGCGTTCCTGGTGTTTCTGGTGGTGATCATGACCGCGTGGTTGCTGGTGTGGATCACCGGGATCACCGCCTATCAGGACAACACGATGGGGCGGATATTCTTCACCGTGTATTCGATGAACAACCTGTCGTTCGAGTCCTGGATGGGCCTGGATTTTGCGCAGGCGTATCGCTACTTCGACAGTGGTATTGCCTACTTCATCGCATCGCAGTCGATCGTTGGCGTGCTGGCGTTTCTGTTGTCCTATTCGTTCCTGCTGCTGATGCCGAGCAAGGAAGGGCAGCTGTTCAAGAATCTGGCGATCTTTGCGTTCGCGCTGAGTCTGCTGGTGTCCAACGGCTACTTTTCGATCAAGACCTCGGCGCTGTGGTGGTTCGTGTGCGGCTGCATGTGGCACATGCTGCCGACCTGGTCTGCTGCAACGGCGGCTAAGGTGAGCAAGCAGGATCCAACCGACGATGGCGGGCAGCTGCCATTGCCTGCGGGAGGGGCGCGATGAATCTGGCGGCGACGCAGGCACAGCAGCCGGTCTTGCCGACTGCCGGCGCACACGTCGCCACCCCGCAACGCGGTCGCGACTTGCGTATCGATGCCGCCAAGGCGATCGCGATTTTGCTGGTGGTGTTTTGCCACGCCAAGGGCGTGCCGCACGGCATGACCTTGTTCGCCTACAGCTTCCATGTGCCGCTGTTTTTTCTGGTCTCCGGCTGGCTGGCCTCCGGGTACGCCTCGCGCGCCACCGGGCTATCGCAGACCGTCAGCAAGCAGGCGCGCAGCCTGTTGCTGCCGTATGTGGTGTTTTATCTGCTTGGCTATGCGTATTGGCTGCTGACGCGCAATATCGGCGAAAAAGCGGCACGCTGGGGCAGTCATCCGTGGTGGGAGCCGATCGTGGCGATGTTCACCGGGATCGGCCCGGACCTGTACGTGCAGCCTCCGCTGTGGTTTCTGCCGGTGATGCTGGTGACGGTGGTCGGCTATGTGCTGCTGCGCCGCTGGCTGCCGCCGGTGGTGATTGCCGTTGCGTCGTTGGTCGTTGCCTGGTTCTGGATGCACTGGTTCCCGGCACAGGGTGTGCGGATTTTTTTCGGGCTGGATGTGCTACCGGTGTCGCTGTGCTTCTATGCACTTGGCGCCTTGCTGATCCACCTCTCGCCGCACCTGCCGAAATCGTTGGTTGGGAGCGTGCTTGCGACGGTGGTGCTGGGGATTGCGGTTGCCTGGCTGGCTGATGTCAACGGCCGGATCGACGTCAACATGCTGGAATTCGGCCGCAATCATGCGCTGTTTCTGCTGAGTGCAGTGCTTGGGTCGCTGATGGTGATCTGCGCCGCGCGGTTGGTGCAAGGCTGGGCATGGGTGCAGTGGATCGGGCGCAATACGTTGTTGATCCTGTGCACGCACATGCTGGTGTTTTTTGTGCTTTCCGGTGTTGCGGCACTGGCTGGTGGATTCGGTACCTCGCGTCCGGGGCTTGGCTGGGCGTTGTTCGTCACCATCTTCGCGTTGGCCGCATGCGTGCCGCTGCGCTGGTTCCTGATGCGTTTCGCGCCGTGGACATTGGGTGCCCGCCCGGTGGCGGCATGACCGGCACCGCGCCATGACGACCGCGCCGTATTCCACTGCAGCCAGGCACGACAGCTCGGGGGCCAGGGCCGCGCCAGCACCGGCGTTGACCCGCGATTGGCAGATCGATGCAGCAAAAGCGCTGGCCATCGTCCTGGTGGTGTTGGGGCATGCCAGCGGCATGCCGGCGGCCTACAAGTTGTTCGCCTACAGCTTTCACGTTCCGTTGTTTTTTGTGCTGTCCGGCTGGGTGGGCGAGCGCTTCGGCCGCCGTGCAATGACGGTGGCGACGATCAAGAAGTTGGCGCGCACGCTGCTCCTTCCCTACCTTGCGTTCTTTCTCGTGGCCTACGCTTGCTGGATGTTGATGGGAGTGACCAGCCGCGCGGCGCATCCATCGCACAGCCTGCCGTGGTGGGACCCGTTTATGGGTCTGTTCTGGGCCAACGGCGCAAGCCTGTATGTGCTTCCGGCGTTGTGGTTTTTGCCGGCGCTGTTTGTCACCACGCTCGCCTACATTGCATTGCGCGCGCGCTTGGGTACGACGGTGCTGGCTGCAACCTGCCTGCCGCTTGCATTGGCATGGGCCGGCTGGTTCCCGTCGCTGCAGCTGCGGCTTCCGTTTGCGTTGGACGTGTTGCCGGTCGCGTTGTTCTTCATCGCCGTTGGCGGCTGGCTATCGCGCTACGCCGATGCGCTGCGATCGCTTGGCGCCATGGCGTGGGCATTGGCACTCCCGGTGCTGGCAGCAGCCTGGTGGTGGTTGGCGGCATGGAACGGGCAAGTGGATGTGAACAATCTGCAGTTCGGGCAGTCCGCTGCGGTGTTTTTGCTGGTGAGCTTGCTGGGCACGGCGATGACCTTGTGCGTTGCCTACTTCGTTCGGCAATGGCGTTGGCTGCAGTGGATTGGCGCCAACACCTTGCTGATTCTGTGCACGCATACGTTGGTGTTTCTGGTACTCACCAGCGTGGTGGCACGCACCGGTGTGATCGCACCCAGCATGATCGGGACACCTGCATGGGCGATGAGTTTGTGCACGGTGGCGATTGTTGCCAGTGTGCCGATGCGTGCAGTGTTGGTGCGCATTGCGCCGTGGATGTTGGGGTTGAAAGGTAAATGACGAGCTTCCAGAATCATCAGCCGTCGCAACACGCCGTTGCGCGTTGCGGGCACAGGAGATTGGCGTAATGAAAGTGGTGCATGTTGTCCGCCAATTCCATCCTTCGATCGGAGGCATGGAGGAAGTCGTTCTCAATGTGGCCCGTCAACATCAGGCCAACAGTGCCGATACGGTGGAGATCGTGACGTTGGACCGGGTGTTCACCGATCCAGGCGCGCAACTTGCTGCGCAGGAAACGCATCAGGGCCTGCCGATCCGGCGCATCGGTTACCGCGGTTCGTCGCGCTACCCGTTTGCGCCATCGGTGCTCGGTGCGATTCGCTCGGCGGATCTGGTGCATCTGCATGGCATCGATTTTTTCTACGACTATCTTGCGCTGACCAAGCCGCTGCATGGCAAGCCGATGGTGGTGTCCACGCATGGCGGGTTTTTCCATACCGCCTACGCCTCGCGGATGAAGCAGTTGTGGTTTCAGACGCTGACCCGCACTTCTGCGCTGGCGTATGCGCGGGTGATCGCTACCAGCGAGAACGATGGCGATCTGTTCGCCAAGGTGGTGTCGCCGGCGCGCCTGCGGGTGATCGAGAACGGCGTTGATGTAGAGAAGTACGCAGGGCAGGGCGCAACGACGCCCGGGCGGACGATGCTGTATTTCGGGCGCTGGTCGGTGAACAAGGGGCTGATCGAAACCCTGGAGTTGCTCCAGGCCGCGCTCAAGCGCGATCCGCAGTGGCGGCTGATCATCGCCGGCCGCGAGTACGATTTGAACGAGGCCGATCTGCGCAAGGCGATCGCCGAGCGTGGCTTGCAGGACAAGGTGCAGCTGAGCATGTCGCCTTCGCAGGAACAGTTGCGGGCGTTGATGCATCAGGCGCAGTTCTTCGTGTGCCTGTCGCGGCATGAAGGGTTCGGCATTGCGGCAGTCGAGGCGATGAGTGCGGGCCTGATTCCGATCCTCAGCGATATCCCGCCGTTCGTGCGTCTTGCCGGCGAGTCCGGTCAGGGCGTGATCGTCAATCGCGACAGGCTCGAGATAGCGGCCGATCAGGTGCAGGCGCTTGCGCTGCAGTCGGATGCGGATTTCGATACGCGTCGCGTGGCATCCATGGCATATGTGAGCCGCTACGACTGGAAGCATGTGGTGGGGCGCTATATCGACGAGTACCACACTGCGCTGGGCACGCGCCGCGCGCAGGAGGCGGTGCGATGAGTGCGCTTGCGTCTGCCTCGCTGACGCGTGCGGCCACGCAGCCGCAGGTCACCGTGCTGTTTTCCACCGAGAAGCCCAACGCCAACACCAATCCGTATCTGACTCAGCTCTACGCTTCGTTGCCGGATGCGGTGCAACCGCGCTTCTTCTCGATGCGCGATGCGTTGTTGTCGCGTTACGACGTACTGCATCTGCATTGGCCGGAGTATCTGCTGCGTCATCCGAGTGCTGCCGGCACGTTGGCCAAGCAGGTGTGTGCGGCGCTGTTGTTGCTCAAGCTGCAACTGACCGGCACGCCGGTGGTGCGTACCTTGCACAACCTGGCGCCGCACGAAGATCGCGGCTGGCGTGAGCGCAACCTGTTGCGGTGGATCGACCGTTTGACGCGTCGCTGGATCCGCATCAATGCGACCACGCCGCCGCGGCCGCCGTTCACCGACACCATCCTGCATGGCCATTACCGCGACTGGTTCGCGACCATGCAGCAGGGCAGTACGGTGCCGGGGCGGCTGCTGCACTTCGGTTTGATTCGTCCGTACAAGGGTGTGGAAACGCTGCTGGATGTGATGCGCGAAGTAGGAGATCCGCGCTTGAATCTACGCATCGTCGGCAACCCGGCCACGCCGCAGATGCGCACGTTGGTGGAGGATGCCTGCGCGCAGGATCCACGCGTCACCGCGCTGCTGGCCTATGTGGAAGAGCCGGTGTTGGCGCGCGAAGTCAGCCAGGCCGAGCTGGTGGTGTTGCCGTATCGGCAGATGCATAACTCCGGCACGCTGCTGCTGGCGTTGTCGCTGGCGCGACCGGTGCTGGCACCGTGGAGCGAGTCGAATGCGGCCATTGCCGAGGAAGTCGGCCCGGGCTGGGTGTTTCTCTATGAAGGCGACTTCGATGCAGCGCTGCTGACCGGCATGCTGGACAAGGTGCGCGCCGCGCCACGCGGCCCGGCACCGGATCTTTCGCAACGTGATTGGCCACGGATCGGGCAGTTGCACTACCGCACCTACCTGGAAGCGCTCGGCAAGGATGGAGACGCCGCGCTGTGACCGCAGAGATCCCAACGATGACATCCCCCACGCCGCCCCCACCACGCAGCCTCGGTTCGCGTGCCGCCGGTGGCGCAGCGGTGACCATGATCGGCCAGTCCGCCAAGATGGTCGTGCAGTTCGGCGGCATCATTTTGCTGGCGCGGTTGCTGACGCCTTACGACTACGGCCTGATGGCGATGGTCACCGCGATCGTCGGTGCAGCCGAGATCCTGCGCGATTTCGGTCTGTCCGCCGCTGCCGTGCAAGCCAAGCATGTCAGCCGCGAACAACGCGACAACCTGTTCTGGATCAACAGCGGTATCGGCTTGTCGCTATCGGTGGTGGTGTATGCCTCTGCCCACCTGATCGCCAATTTCTACAAAGAGCCGGCGCTGGTGATGATCTCGCAGGCGCTGGCGGTGACCTTCCTGATCAACGGCATGACCACGCAGTACCGCGCGCATCTGAGCCGTGGCCTGCGCTTCGGGCAGGTGGCGTTGAGTGATGTCGGTTCGCAGGTGCTGGGCTTGGTTGCAGCTGTTGCTGCGGCGTTGCTCGGTTGGGGTTATTGGGCGCTGGTGGTGCAGCAGGTGGTGCAAGCCAGCGTCAATTTCTTGATCGCCGCGAGTTGCTCGCGCTGGTTGCCGCGCGGCTACCAGCGTGCAGCGCCGATGCGCGATTTCATGAGCTTCGGCTGGAATCTGATGGCCGCGCAGTTGTTGGGATATGCCAGCCGCAATGTCGGGCAGGTGATCATCGGTTGGCGGACCGGCCCGGATGCACTGGGCCTGTACAACCGCGCCTTTCAGTTGCTGATGATGCCGTTGAACCAGATCAACGCGCCGGCGACCAGCGTGGCGTTGCCGGTGCTGTCGCAGCTGCAGGACGACCGCGAACGCTTCAACGCTTTCCTGCTGCGTGGGCAAACGGTGATGGTGCACTTGATCTTTGCACTGTTTGCCTTTTCCTGTGCGCTGGCGATGCCGTTGATCGTGCTGGTACTTGGCGAGCAGTGGCGCGATGCGGTGCCGTTGTTTCAGGTGTTGACCCTGGGCGGAATTTTCCAGACCGCGTCCTACGCCACCTATTGGGTCTTCCTGTCCAAGGGATTGATGCGCCAGCAGCTGATTTACTCGCTGGTCGGGCGCATCGTGCTGATTGGCTGCATCTTTGCCGGCTCGCGTTGGGGGGCGATGGGTGTGGCGATCGGCTATTCGTTCGGGCTGCTATTGATCTGGCCGTTGTCGCTGGTCTGGATTGGCAAGATTTCCGACGCGCCAGTGCGCTCGCTGTTCACCAACGCCTTGCGCCCGATGGTGGCCTACGGCGTGGCCGGTGGCTGCGCGTACTACGCCTCCGTCGTGGCCGGTGGCCCGTTGTGGCAGCAACTTGCCGCTGGTGCAGGGGCGATGGCAGCCGTCTGTCTGCTGGCTCTGGCGATCTGGCCGGCGTTCCGCCGCGATGTGCTGTCCATCGTCAACATCCGCAAATTACTGACCCAGGCCAAGGCACGCCGATGAGATCGACACTGTCCTCGCCTGCGTTGGTGCATGCTCTTTTCCACTCATCCATAGGACACGGCCCATGAGCGACACACCCGCCGCTGCTTCCGGCATTGCCCGGCCTTGCTATCTGGTCTTGTCCGCACACGATTACCGCACGCCGCGCCGCGCCAATATCCATTTCATCACCGATCAACTGGCGTTGCGCGGGACGACGCGATTCTTCTCGCTGCGCTACAGCAGGCTCTCGCGCATGAAGGGCGACATGCGCCTGCCGCTGGACGAAACGGCGAACACTGTCGTCTCGCACAAGGGGGTCGACTGCTATCTATGGCGCACCACGGTGCATCCGTTCAATACGCGCCGCGCGTGGCTACGTGCGGTTGAGGATGCGATGTTTCGCTGGTATGCCGCGCATCCACCGCGTCAGTTGCTTGACTGGATGCGCGAGGCGGACGTGATCGTGTTCGAGAGCGGCATTGCAGTTGCTTTCATCGAGCTCGCCAAGCGTATCAATCCTGCGGCCAAGCTGGTCTATCGTGCATCCGATGCGTTGAGCACGATCAATGTCGCTTCCTACATCGAGCGCGAGTTCGACCGTGTTGCGCCAACGCTCGATGTGATCGCGCTGGTGTCGCCAGCGATGGCCGAGGAAGTGGCAAGCCGTGACAACGTCTATCACGTCGGCCATGGCGTGGATCACAACCTGGACCAGCTGGGCGACCCATCGCCGTATGGCGAGGGCATCCACGCGGTGGCAGTGGGCTCGATGTTGTTCGATCCGGAATTTTTCGTTGTCGCCAGCAAGGCCTTTCCGCACGTCACGTTCCATGTGATTGGCTCGGGCATGGGGCGTCATCCTGGTTACGGCGACAACGTGACGGTCTATGGCGAAATGAAACACGTCGAGACCATCGGCTACATCAAGCACGCCCGTTTCGGGATCGCGCCTTATGCATCCGAGCAGGTGCCGATCTATCTGGCCGACAGTTCGATGAAGCTGCTGCAGTACGATTTTTTCGGGCTGCCGGCAGTCTGCCCGAACGTCGTCGTCGGGCCCTATCAGTCGCGTTTCGGCTACACTCCGGGCGACGCTGATTCGATCATTGCGGCAATCGGGCTGGCATTGGAAGCACCGCACGTGCGCTATCGCCAGTGCCTGAATTGGTCCGATACCACCGATCGCGTGCTCAATCCCGGTGCGTATCCAGAGACCCGGTTGTACCCGTACAACACCGGCGCAGCCGCGCGCACCTCTGCGGAGGCTGCGCTCTCGCATTGATGCGGCGCGCTCATTCGTTTTTTAAAGGAGATCCCTCACGATGGCCAACGCTTTACTGCAGAAGTGGATAGAACATGCCGAACGTCGTGCATTGTTCTGGTGGCAGCCGAAAAACGCTGGCGTCAACATGGGGGATCACCTGTCCAAGGTGATCGTCTCTTGCGTGCTGTCCTTGCAGGACAAAACGTTGATTGAAAAGCGCGATCTCAGCAAGAAATTGATCGCGATCGGCTCGGTGCTGCACTTCGCCAAAGATGGCGACACCGTCTGGGGCAGTGGCATCAACGGCAAGATTCCGGCCGAACGCAACACCTTCAGTACGCTCGATGTGCGTGCAGTGCGTGGGCCGAAGACGCGCAAATTCTTGATGGAGCGCGGCATCACGGTGCCCGAGGTCTATGGCGACCCCGGTCTGCTGACGCCGATGTTCTTTCCCGCCGATGCGCTTGGCGCGGTAAACAAGCGTCCGTTCGCCATCGTTCCGCACTTCAACGAGCCGGTCGAAAAATACAGCGCGTATGCCGACCATCTGGTATTTCCCAACGTCAAGCCTGCGACCTTCATGAGCGCATTGCTGGGCGCCGAGTTGGTGATCAGCAGCTCGCTGCACGGGCTGATTCTGGCCGAGGCCTACGGGATCCCGGCGGTGTATCTGGACTGGGGCAACGGCGAAGACCGCTTCAAGTACGACGACTACTACAACGGCACCGGACGCACGCAGTGGCATTCGGGCAATAGCGTGGAAGAGTGTCTGGAACTGGGCGGCAATGGCGAGTTCGACCTGGCGAGTTTGCAGGCCGGATTGCTGGCCGCATTCCCTTACGACCTTTGGTGATTCGATGATGCAGGGCCAGCACGTGGATACGGAAACAACGACTGCCGGCAATGGCGCGCCACCCCAAGGCGTGGTGATTCCGCTTGGCGGGTTTCCGGTGTTGTCCACGACGCAAGAAGCCTTTGCGCTGGAGTTGTTCCATGCGCTGGCGGCGCAGCAGCGGCGCCGGGTGTTCTTTGCCAACACCAATTTCATCGTGCAATGCCAGGCGTTGCGCATGCGGATGCGCGAGCCCAGCGTGCGCATCGTCAATGACGGGATCGGCATGGATCTGGCCGCGCGGCTGATCCATGGCCGCCGCTTTGCCGGCAATCTCAATGGCACCGATCTGATTCCGTATCTGTGTCGCCACGCTGCGCATCCGCTCAAGTTCTTCCTGCTCGGCGGGCGCCCGGGCGTGGGCAAGACCGCGGCCGCCACGCTGACCGGCACGCTGGGGCAGCAGGTGGTGGGCATGTGCGATGGCTACGGCGAGTTTGCCGCGGCGGGCGAGGGCCTGGCCGAGCGCATCAACCGCTCCGGCGCCGATGTGCTGCTGGTGGCCTTCGGCAACCCCTTGCAGGAGCGCTGGATCCTCGATCACAGCCAGGCGCTGACGGTGCCGCTGGTGTTCGGTGTCGGCGCACTGCTGGACTTCCTGTCCGGTACCGCCAAGCGTGCGCCCGAGTGGGTGCAGCGTCTGCACATGGAATGGATGTATCGGCTGCTCCACGAGCCGCGCCGTCTGCTCAAGCGCTATAGCTGGGATCTGCTGGTGTTTTTCCGCACCTGTCTGCGCGCGGGCAAGCATCTGCCGTGATGCATGGCGGCGCGCGCTGTCTTAGCATGCAGGGATGCATCCAACCGCCGCTGACCTGATTCGCTCGCTCGACCTCGCCCCGCATCCGGAAGGAGGGCACTTCCGTCGTGTCTACGCGTCTGCTCGTCAGATCACCGATGGCGGGCACACGCGTCCCGCGCTGACCGCGATCCGCTTTCTGCTCAGTGCCGGCGAATGCAGCGCCTGGCACCGCGTGGACGCCGAGGAAAGCTGGCATTGGCAGCAAGGCGATGCGCTGGAGCTGCTGATTTACGATGAAGCCAGCGGGCAGTTGCAACGCCTGATCCTGGATGCGGCCGAGCGCGGTGCGCCGATGCACGTTGTGCCGGCCGGCTGCTGGCAGGCAGCACGCTCGCTTGGCGATTTCACCCTGGTGGGTTGCACGGTCTCGCCCGGGTTCGTGTGGGAAGGGTTCGCGCTGCTCGACGATGCCTCGCGGCTGGCCGCGCAGTTGGCAGCTCTGGTCCCGCGCTGAGCCACGGTTGCGCCTGCCATGCCGAACGCTTCCCTAACGCGGCGGTGGCGGGCTTGGCGTAATGTCCGCGTCTCACACAGGGGCGACATGTGATGCGAGGCAAGGGGGCAGTGTGGGGAGCGGGATTGATGCTGGTGTCGCTGCTGGCGGCGGCCAGCGATGGCGTAGGGCCGAAAGTCGCTGCGCCATCGTCATCGCCACCGGCGGTGGTCGATCTGGAAGCGATGGTGGTGCGCGGCGTGCAGCCCGGCCCTGGCTTGTGGAAGGTCAGCAAGGGCGATCACGTGTTGTGGATCCTGGGCACCTTGTCGCCATTGCCAAAGCGGTTGCAGTGGCAGTCCACGGAGGTGGAAACGATCATCGGGCAGTCGCAGCAGGTCCTGATGGCGCCGACCGTGCAGATCGATGCGGACATGGGATTTTTCGGCAAGCTGACCTTGCTGCCGTCCGCCATGAAGGCGATGAAGAACGAAGACGGCGGCGAACTACGCGAGGTGTTGCCGGCCGATCTGTATGCCCGCTGGAGCCTGGCCAAGGCACGCTATATCGGTGGCGATCGGGGTGTGGAGCGCAAGCGCCCGATGCTTGCCGCCGGTGAGTTGTATCAGGCCGCGATCAAGCGCTCTGGCCTTGCCCGTTCGCCGGTGATCTGGTCGGTGGTGGAGCATGCCGCCAAGCGCGCAGGTATCAAGCCGACACCTACGGCGCTGGACTACAAGATCAAGGACCCGCGCCAGGCCATCAAGGAATTCCGTGCCGGTGGCATGGACGATACCGCGTGCTTTCGCAGCATTCTGGTGACAGTGGAGCGCGATCTGCCCACGATGGTCGAGCGCGCCAACGCATGGTCGGTGGGCGATATCGAAGCGCTGCGCCAGCTGCCGCGCGAAGATCCGCAGGCCGCCTGCATGAGCGCGATGGCCAGCTCCGGTGCGGCCAGGGCGCGTGGTATCGACGATCTCGAACGCCGCATGCGCGAGCACTGGCTGAGCATCGCCACCACGGCGTTGCAGCGCAATCGCAGCACCTTCGCGGTGCTGCCGATCAGCCGGCTGACGGCGCCGGATGGATATCTCGCACGGCTGCAGGCGATGGGGTATGCGGTGGAGGCGCCGTAAGCGCAGCAGGTTCGATGGCCGCTCCTAAGGCTTGATCGGCCGCGCCATGGTCTTCTTCGTTTGAAGGCGATGCGCAGCGTGCGATCGATCGAGTCGGCCAACGCCAGCCACGTTATGCTGCGCGCCTTGTCCAATGAGACCTCCGCGTTGAACGCATTGCCGCTGCGCATTCTGGGCACCGGGCGCCATGTCCCCGCGACGGAGGTGACCTCGCAACAATTGGACGCGCGCTGGCAGTTGCCGGCGGGCACCACGTTCGCGCGCTCGGGTGTGGCCACGCGCCATTACGTGGGCGAGGGCGAGACCGCATCGTCGATGGGCGCCGCTGCCGCGACCCAGGCGCTGGCAAGCGCCGGCATCGAGGCCGGCGACATCGATTGCCTGATCTCGGCCTGCAGCGTCATGGAGCAGCCGATTCCCTGCCAGGCGGTATTGATCCAGCGCGCGCTTGGCCTGGGCGATTCGGGTATTCCCGCGTTCGACGTCAACGCGACCTGTCTGAGTTTTCTGGTGGCATTGGACATGGCCGCCAATGCGCTGGCGCTCGGGCGCTACCAGCGCGTATTGATCGTCTCCAGCGAGGTGGCATCGGGCGGGCTGGATGCATCGGCGCCGGCCACGGCCGGGTTGTTTGGCGATGGTGCGGCTGCAGTGATCGTGGGACGCAGCGCTGCGGAAGACGGCTCGGCATTGCTGTCCAGCCGCCTGTGCAGTTATGGCAGTGGCGCCGATCTTTGCCGCATTCGCGGCGGCGGCACGCGCTATCCGCGTGGCGAAGAAAATGCGCCCGATGCTGCGCGCACCTTCAGCATGGATGGACGCGGCGCCTACCGCTTCGCGGCGCGCTACCTGCCTACCTTCTGGGAGCAATTGCTGCGCGAGGCCGGCACCACCACAGACGCCTTGCGCTGCTTTGTGCCGCATCAGGCCTCCGGCGGCGGTCTGGATCATGTGGTGCAGGCCTTGGGGCTGCGCGCCGATCAGGTGATTCGCATCCTGCATGCCACCGGCAATCAGGTCGCCGCATCGTTGCCGCACGCCTTGCATCACGCGCGGATCGAGCAGCGCCTGCAGCGCGGCGATCTGTTCGCACTGCTCGGCACCGGCGCCGGGCTGGCGATCGGCGGCATGGTATTGCGGTACTAGGACGTGTACTTACTTCCCGAACAGGACTCGCACTGATGCCGCCGCGCGTGCAGCTGGAGTTGCTGCGCATCGGCCATTGCCGCCATTGCGAGCGCATGGTGCGTGCGGACGGGCACTGGCATGCGGTGGAGTTCCCGGCATTGAGCGTGCTGATTCGGCATCCGCAGCGTGGGGCGCTGCTGTACGACACCGGTTATGCCGCGCATTTCTTTCGCGCCACCGATCCCTGGCCCGAGCGCCTGTACCGCTTGACCACGCCGGTGAGCTTGCCCGCGCACGAAACGCTGGGCGCACAGTTGGCGCGTCGCGGCGTGCAGCTGGAGGAGATTGCCTGGTGCCTGATTTCGCACTTCCATGCTGACCATGTCGGCGGTCTGCGCGATCTGCCGAATGCGCGCTTCATCTGCTTGCGTGCGGATTATCAACAGCTGCGCAGTTGTTCGCGCCTTGGCGGCCTGCGCCGTGCCTTGTTGCCGCAGCTGCTGCCGGCCGATTTCGATCGACGGCTGCAGTTCGCCGAACAAGCGCCAGTGCGCGCGCTGACCGGTGCCTGGCAAGGGTTGGGTGAGGCCTACGATCTGTTCGAAGACAGCAGCGTGCTGGCGGTGCCGTTGCCCGGACACGTGCCTGGGCAGATGGGCCTGTGGTTACGCGATCAGCACGACCGCGAGGTGTTGCTGTGTGCCGACGCGGTGTGGTCGTCGGTGACGTGGGCAACGCTGCAATGGCCAGCATGGCCCACGCGGTTATTGATGGACGATTGGGCAGCGTTTCAACGCACCGTGCATCAGTTGCACGGGCTGTCGCAAGTGCATCCTGAGCTGGCGATCCTGCCTTCGCACTGCCAGCCCAGCCTTGACCGTTATCAACCGGAGTGGCGATGAGCCTGCGCATTCTCGTGACCGGCGCTTCCGGTTTTGTCGGTGGTTCGTTCCTGCGGCGTTTCCAGGACCAGCCGGGTGTGGAGATCCATGGCATCGGTCGCCGCGCCAGCGATCTACCCAACTACCATCGCATCGATCTGAGCCGGCCGTTCGCGCTGCAGTGGCAGCCGGATGTGGTAATTCATGCAGCGGCACTGGCATCGCCGTGGGGCACGCGCGCGCAATTCCAGCTGCATAACGTAGAGGCCACCGCCAACGTCATCGATTTCTGCACGCGCAATGGCTGCCCGCGTCTGCTGTATGTGTCGTCGAGTTCGGTGTTCTATCGCGAGGCGCATCAATACGACCTCACCGAGGACAGCCCGATCGGGCCGGCGTTCGTCAATACCTACGCGCAGACCAAATATCTGGGCGAAACCTTGCTCGATCACTATCCAGGCGAGAAATCCGTGTTGCGCCCACGCGCGGTCTTCGGGCCGGGAGATACGGTGCTGTTCCCGCGCGTGATCGCCGCTGCGCGCAAAGGCGCGTTGCCACGCTTTGTCGGCCAGACCCAGCCGGTGATCGGCGATCTGATCTATATCGATACGTTGTGCGATTACCTCTATCGCGCGGCCACCGCGCCGCGGTTGCAGCCGGCCTACAACCTCACCAATGCGCAGCCGGTGGATCTGCAGCAGTTGCTAATGGACTTGCTGACGCGCCTGCAGCTGCCGTTGCCGCAGCGCGAGGTACGTATCGCAACCGCGCTGCGCATGGCAAGCGTGGTGGAGGCGGCCTACCGCCTGCTGCGACTGCGCGGCGAACCGCCGATCACCCGCTTCGGTGTTGGCGCATTTGCCTACTCCAAGACCTTCGATCCACGACGCACGCTTGCCGATCTCGGGCAACCCAGCGTTGGCCTGGAAGAAGGTATCGAGGCGTTCGTACGTTGGCAGGCGGCGCAATGGACGTAGCCGCACTGGCGTTGGCAGCGGCCTATCTAGCGGTGCTGATGGTCAAGACGGCTGCGGTGCTGTGGGTCGTGCGCGGCGCACGCGCGCGGCCATCGAGCGATGCCGCTGCAACCCAGGCCGAGGTGGCGATATTGCAGCCCGTCCTCGGCGGCGACGCGCATCTGCAGCAGGTGCTTGCCGCCAACCTGCAAGCATTGCCGGATGCACACTTCATCTGGTTGCTGGATGCGGAGGATCGCGCAGGAAACACGGTGGCCGATACATTGGTGATGCTGTATCCGCAGCGACGCATCGAGCGTGTGCTGGTGCCTCCGGCGCCACCTGGCATCAATCCGAAAGCATGGAAGCTCGACTACGCGCTGCCGCATGTGCGCGCACCGATCAGCCTGATCCTCGACGACGATGCGCAGCTGAGCAACAGCGCGCTTGCCCGGTTGTTGCAGGATCTGACCCACGCCGATGTGGTCACTGCGCTGCCGTATTACCAGGACAGCGCAACGCTGGCTGGCCGCCTGTTGTCGCAGTTCGTCAACAACAATGCGGCGCTCACCTATCTGGGCTGGCTGCCGTTCGCCGCGCCGCTGACCATCAATGGCATGTGCTATGCCGCCCGCACCGAACAACTGCGCGCCTGGGGCGGTTTTGCCGCGTTGCTGGAGCAACTGACCGACGACCTGGCGTTCGCAACACTGGTGCGTGAGCGCGGTGGGCGAGTACGCCAATCCACCGCGCCGGTGGCCATGCGCACTGCGATACCTGATCTTGCGAGTTACATGCGTCAGATGCATCGGTGGATGCTGTTCGCGCTGATCCTGCTGCGCCGTCAGACGTTGCTCGTACGCAGCGCAATTTTCGTACTGCAGGGGCTGCCGCCGCTGTTGCTGACGGGCTTGCTGCTGTGTGTTTGCGTGCAGCCAACATGGCTGGCCATCGCATGTGCGCTGACTACGTTGCTGCTGCGTGCCTTGCTGCTGTGTCTGGTGCAATGGCGCGTCAGCGGAGCGATTCGTCACCGGCCATTGCTGTCGATTTGCGCCGAAGTTCTACAGCCGCTGCATCTACTGCATGCAGCTGTGGTGCGCACGATCCGCTGGCGCACGCGTCGTTACCGCGTATTGCCGGATGGGCGTTTCCATGCCGATTGACAGCGCTACGCTGCAAATCGCCTTCCTTACCGGGCAAAGCAATCCACAGCGCTGCGCATTGAGCATCGAACAGCAGCACTTCTTGCAGCAGCTGCAAGGCCAGGGCCGGCAACTGATCGACTGCAATTATCCGTATCGCCCCGATCGCGCTGCGCACCGGCGCACGCCGCTCTGGCGCGCCAGTCTCTCCAACGCGCGGCAGTACCTGGCAGCACGCGCCGCACGTATCGTGGACGCCGATCGCATGCGTGTCATGGCGCTATTGGAGCAGGCGCCGATCACGGTAGTGCTGGCTGGCAGCTGCGGCCTGCAGTTACTCACCGCGCTGCAGCTTCCGCAGGCACTGCGTACGCGTCTGGCAGTGTTCGCCTACGGTCCGGTCTGTAACGCACCTGCCTCGTTCGCACAGTTGCGCGTGTTGCAAGGGCAGCGCGATTGGATCTCGCGCGCGCTGTTCGGTGCTGCGATCGATCTGAGGCCCGCGTGCGGGCACATGAATTACTTGCGTAACGCGGCGGTGCTCGCCGATTGCCAGACGTTCATCGCGCGGCTCGAATACGCCGTGCAGGGGAGGGCAGATGCGCATCGATCTGATCGCACCGCCATATAGCGGGCACCTGCATCCGATCCTTGCGATCGCCCGTCAGCTGGCGCCGCATCACCAGGTGCAGGTCATCAGCACGCCAGCGGCGCAGGCGCGCATCCGTGCATGCGGGCTGAGCGCAGTCAGTGTGCTGGATGCGCAAGCCGATCGGCTGTTGCTGGAGATCGCCAACCCACCGCACGCGGTGGGCCACAACCCGTTGCGCTTGCGTCGACAACTGCACAATGCGCTTGGGTTGATGGCGCGGATGGGGGATGCGCTGAAAGCGCGCTGGCGCGAGCGCAGGCCGGACCTGGTGATCGTCGATTTCACCTTGCCCAGCGCAGGACTGGCGGCGCAGGCGATGGACATCGCGTGGTGGACCAGCATGCCGTCGCCGTGCGTGATCGAAACAGTCGACGGGCCTCCAGCGTATTTCGGCGGTCTGCTGCCGGCGACCACAGTAACGCAGCGGATCTGGCATGCGATCGCGCGGCGTTTGACGCGTGGATTCAAACGAAGCGTGCATGCCTGTTATCGGCGCCAGATGCATGCCTGCGGATTGCCGGCGATATATCGCAGCGATCGTAGCGAGGCGGTGTATTCGCCGCAGTGCATCCTGGCGTTGGGTCTGCCGTCGTTCGAGTTGGCGCAGCGCTGGCCTGCGGCGGTGCGCTTCGTCGGGCCGCAGTTGTGTACGCCGCCATCGGCAGTTGCGTCGCCTGAGTTCGTCGCTGGGCAGCGGCATGTGCTGGTGACGCTGGGCACGCATCTGCACTGGGTCAAACACCACATGGATGCGGTGCTGCGCGCGTTGGCGCCGCAGTTCCCGGAAGTGATCTTTCATTTCAGCGATGGCGATACCGCAGCGCCGCAGCAGCAGGCGCACGGCAACTATCAACGTCTGCCGTATGTCGACTATGCGCAGCACCTGCATCGCTACGCGCTGGTGGTGCACCACGGCGGCGCCGGCATTCTGTACGCCTGCCTCGCTGCCGGCTTGCCATCGATCGTGTATCCGCTGGACTACGACCAGTTCGACCACGCCGCACGCCTGCAGGTCGCCGGAGCAGCCTGGTGGTTGCGCGCGCTGGACGAATTGCCGGCACTGTTGCGCGAGGCGCTTGGCACGAGCGAGCTGCCGTCAGGCGTGCGTCGATTGCAAACGGAGCTGCACGCCATCGATGCGCAGGCACGCATCATGCGGTTGGTGAATACGTTTGCGCAGACCGGTGTGGTGCCGCAGGTCTGATGCGTCGCCACGCGAGATCGGTCGCGCATTGCGTCAGCGCAGCCGCGTCAACACGACGCTTGGGTCGCGGTTGATACGGGCAGGCGAATCTCCAATCGCCTGCCGGGACTGAACATCCAAGAGCGGCTCACAAAACTGCCAAGTGTGCGCAGCCGGCTGATCTGCAGCTTGGTTGCGGGGCCCTTGCCCGCCCACCATCGCGGGACCTTACGCGGCATCCATGCCGCGTAAGGTCCCGCGACGGTGGGCGGGCAAGGGCCAGTCGAGAGGGTCAGTGTGCATGGTTGCGGGCAGTGCGCGCGGCGCGACCGTCCGATGCGGTCATGCTCGGCTCCTGTCGATCCGAGCAATGGCATTGCCATTGCCGACATCGCTCCAGTGTCCAACGAGGGCGAGTGCGACCAGCACGTTGTCGCCCTCGATAAAGCGTTCGAGAGGTTTTGTTAGCCGCCCCAAGTCGCTCTAGCGATCGCAGGCCTCAGCCCGCAGCAGCATTCAACGAAGGCGTCTTGCTGACCATCAGCTGCGGCCAGCGCTTGAGCACCGCGGCGCGGATGCCGGCCTGGTCGATTCCGGCGTCGGCCAGCAGGTCTTCGCGGCTGGCGTGGTGCTGGAAACTGTCGGGCAGGCCCAGGTGCAGCATCGGCATGGTGATCGCTTCGGCATTGAGCAGCTCTGCCACACCGGAGCCGGCGCCACCGGCGACGACGTTGTCTTCGATGGTGACGAAGCCTTCGTGGCTCTTGGCCAGTTCCAGAAGCATGGCTTTGTCGAGCGGTTTGACGAAGCGCATGTTGACCACGGTCAGGCCGAGTTCGCGCCCGACCGCTTCTGCCGCATCCACGCTCGCGCCGAAGCCGAGCAGGGCGATGCGTGCGCCGTTATGGCGCAGCTGCGCCTTGCCGATCGGCAAGGTGGTGAGCGATGTGTCGAGCGCACTGCCTGGGCCTGTGCCACGCGGGTAGCGCACTGCTGCCGGGCCTTCGTAGCGCACGCCGGTGGTCAGCATCTGGCGGCACTCGGCTTCGTCTGCCGGCGCCATCACTACCATATGCGGCACGCAACGCAGGAAGCTCAGATCCAGATTGCCGGCGTGGGTGGCGCCATCGGGGCCGACCACGCCGCCGCGATCGATCGCAAACAGTACGTCCAGTTTCTGCACCGCCACGTCGTGCACCAGCTGGTCGTAACCGCGCTGCAGGAAGGTGGAGTAGATCGCCACCACCGGTTTTGCGCCCTGGGTCGCCATGCCGGCCGCTAACGTGACCGCATGTTGCTCGGCAATCGCCACGTCGAAATAGCGCTGCGGATACTCCTTGCTGAAACGCACCAGGCCCGAGCCTTCGCGCATTGCCGGAGTGATCACCAGCAGCGTTGGCTCGGCCGCGGCCATGTCGCAGACCCAGTCGCTGAAGACATCGGTATAGGTCGGCTTCTTGGCGCCGGCCTTGGCAATCAGCCCCTTGCTCGGATCGAACGGACCCACCGCGTGGTAGCCGATCTGGTCGCCTTCGGCCAGCTCGTAGCCCTTGCCCTTGGTGGTGATGACGTGCAGCAACTGCGGGCCCTTGAGCGTCTGCAAGGTCTTCAGTGCGCCAACCAGGCTGGGCAGATCGTGGCCGTCGATCGGGCCGGTGTAGTGGAAGCCCATTTCTTCGAACAACGTGGACGGCACGAACATGCCTTTCCAGTGTTCTTCCCAGCGCCGCACGAAGCGCGCGGTGGGGTTGTTCTTCTTGTCGCCGAGGATCTTCTTGCCGCCCTCGCGGATCGCGTTGAGCGTGCGGCTGCCGCTGGCACGGCCCAGCATCTTGGTCAGCCCGCCGACCGCTTCGGAGATCGACATGCGGTTGTCGTTGAGGATCACCAGCAGGTTCGGTTCCGGGTCCATGCCGCCGGCGTGATTGAGCGCCTCGTAGACCATGCCGGCAGTCATCGCGCCGTCGCCGATCACCGCCACCACCTTGCGCTCGTCGCCGTTGCGCTGCGCGGCGATCGCCATGCCCAGCGCGGCCGAGATCGAGGTCGACGAATGGCCGACGCCGAAGGTGTCGTAGATGCTTTCTTCGCGCTTGGGAAACGGCGCCACGCCGTCCTTCTGCTTGACCGTGTGGATCTGGTCGCGACGGCCGGTAAGGATCTTGTGCGGGTAGGTCTGATGGCCCACGTCCCACACCAGCTGATCGACCGGGGTCTGATACAGGTAGTGCAAGGCGACGGTGAGTTCGATCACACCCAGGCCAGCCGCGAAGTGCCCGCCGCTCTTGCCCACCGACTCGATGAGGTAGGAACGCAGTTCTTCGGCGATCGCCGTGAGCTCGGCCTCGTCGAAGCGACGCAGATCGTCGGGGGTCTGGATGCGCGACAGGCGCGGATAGCGGGTGGAATCGATCATCATCGTGTCAATGTTCTGAAGCCATATTGTCCTCCCCATGCGAAGGCCCGGCAAGCAAACCGGTTCAGCTGTCAGCGGGAAGTGATGGCTGCGCTCGCCGCCATTGCTGGCGGGCACGGTGAACGCCTGTACATGCGGCAATCTGCCGCACCCGGTTGGACGCGCAGATGCATGCTGGGCGTGCGAACGCCAGGCGCTGGGAGTTGGTGGCTGAAACGACAGTGCTGGTCAGCCGCACGATTTACTGCGTCATCGCACAGGCGTGGACCCAGGTCCACTTACTCGCTCTTGTTGAGCCCGAATACGTGCAAGCCCGTGCGATGTGCGCGGGGATGGATGACACGCGCTACAGCGACAGCTTGGAGCGCTTGGGCAACTGCGCGCGCAGGAACGCCATCTGATCGGAGAGGATATTGCGGTTGGAGAGGATCAGATGTTCGATCCAGCTCGGCCTATACGGCACCGCCAGCAGCGGCATATGCGCCTGCTGTGGCGTGCGGTTGGCCTTGCGCGAGTTGCACTGGAAGCAAGCAGTGACCACGTTCTCCCAGGTATCGCGACCGCCCTTGGACACCGGCATGACATGGTCGCGGGTCAGTTGCGGGCGGCTGAAGTGCTGGCCGCAATACAGGCACAGCTGCGCATCGCGTGCGAACAACGCGGTGTTGCTGAGCGTGGGGGTCGGGTCCAGTGCGCGCGAGCGTGCGTGACCACGCGCGGCGATGATGGGATGCAATTCCAGCACGCTGCGCTCGCCGGTCAGCCGCGAGATGCCGCCATGGATTTGCATGCACGGTTCGCCCAGCGTCCAGGAGACCGCGCCGCGTGCGTACAGACAGGCGGCGTCTTGCCAGTTGATCCAGTCCAGCACCCGGCCATGCGCATCGAGCGAGAGCAGGCGCAATGCGGGAAGTTGCTGAAACGCAGCGACAGAGCTGCCCGCGACCGGGGCATCGAAGCCGCCGGGGACGATCACACCACGTGCGTGAGTGTCTGTCTCCATCGGGAAAACAGCTTATACCCGATCGTTGACAGTTTGTGTATCGCAGCGATCAGCCTTCGCCGAACAGCTCCGCTTCCAGCGTCATCAAGGGGACGGCGCCGCTGCGGATGGTGGCGGCATGGGTCAGCGTGCGTGGCAGCACGCGCGCGAAGTAGAAGCGTGCGGTCTCGCGCTTGGCGCGTTTGAAGTCCTCGCTGTGCGCGGAGGCATCGGCAGCGGCCACGCTGCGCGCCCACCAGTAGGCCAGCACCACGTAGCCGGAATAGAACAGATAGTCGTAGCTGGCGGCGCCGAGTTCGTCGGGGTTGCGGGCGGCGCGATCGAGCACGTCGCGGGTCAGCATCGCCCACTCGCTGGCGTTGTCGCGCAGCGGCTTGATGAACTCGGCCAGCGCCGCATTGCCTTGCTGGGCATTGGCGAAGGTTTCCACATCGGCCAGGAACAGCTTCAAGCCCGCAGCCTGGCTGGCGGCAGTCTTGCGGCCGATCAGGTCCAGCGCCTGGATGCCGGTGGTGCCTTCGTAGATGGTGGTGATGCGGGCGTCGCGGGCCAGTTGCTCCATGCCGTATTCGCGGATGTAGCCATGGCCACCGAAGCACTGCAGCGCGTGGTAGGTGTTCTCGATCGACCACTCGGTCTGGCAGGCCTTGGAGATCGGGGTGAGGAAGCTCACCAGGGTCTCGGCATCGGCGCGTTTCTGTTCGGTGGCGCCGTGGTGGCTGATGTCGACCAGGCTGGCCGCGTGCAGCGCCAGCAGGCGGCTGCCTTCGGTCAGCGACTTAATGGTGAGCAGCATGCGGCGTACGTCCGGGTGCACGATGATCGGGTCGGCCGGCTTGTCGGGGAACTTGGCACCGCTGAGCGCGCGCGATTGCAGACGCTCGCGGCTGTAACGCAGCGCATTTTGATACGCGCGCTCGGACAGGCCGATGCCCTGCAGGCCCACGCTCAGGCGCGCGGTATTCATCATCGTAAACATCGCCTGCAAGCCCTTGTGCGGCTGGCCGACCAGATAGCCTTGCGCGCCTTCGAAGTTCATCACGCAGGTCACCGAGCCCTTGATGCCCATCTTGTGCTCGATCGAGCCGCAATGCAGCGCGTTGCGCTCGCCCACGGTGCCGTCGCGGTCCACCTTGAATTTGGGGGTGACAAACAGCGAGATGCCCTTGGCGCCCGCCGGTGCATCGGGCAGTTTGGCCAGTACCAGATGCACGATGTTGTCGGTGAGGTCGTGCTCGCCGGCGGTGATGAAGATCTTGGTGCCGGTGATGGCGTAGCTGCCGTCGGCGTTGGGTTCGGCACGGGTCTTGAGCAGGCCCAGGTCGGTGCCGCAATGCGGCTCGGTCAGGCACATGGTGCCGGTCCAGCGGCCGTCGATCAGCGGCTTGAGAAAGACGTCCTGCTGCCAGGTTTCGCCGTGCTGACGCAGCGCTTCCATCGCGCCGTGCGAGAGTAGCGGGAAGTTGCCCCAGGCCAGGTTGGCGGCGTTGATCATCTCGCTCAACGGCACGCCCAGCGTATGCGGCATGCCTTGACCACCGAACTGCGTCTCGGCGGTGAGCCCGTTCCAGCCGCCTTCGACGAATTGGTCGTAGGCCGCGCGGAAGCCGGGCGGGGTGGTCACCGCGTGGGTGCTCTTGTCGAACGCACAGCCGATCTCGTCGCCGATGCTGTTGAGCGGCGCCAGCACCTGCGAGGTGAAGCGACCGGCTTCTTCGAGCACGGCGTCGATGATGTCGGTGCTGGCATCGGTGTAACCGAGCCGGGCGAACAGGGCTTGCGCACCGAGTACGTCGTGCAGGGCAAAGCGGAAATCTGTCAGCGGGGCGGTGTAGCTGCTCATGCGGAGTCCTTCAAACGAGTGCGGGAAGGCGTGCGCGTCAGCGCAGCACGCCGTTGAGGCCGGGGGCCGGGCTGAGCGTATTGCGCGATTCGACGGTGAAATCGCGCTGCTTCTTGTCCTGCGGGGTCGCCCATACCGTGCCCTTGAGCGTGTACGGCAGCGAGCGCCCGCTGGCGAGCACGTCGGCGACGGTGAGGCGGCCCAGCGAGGTCGGCTGCAGGGTGACAGTCACCACGTCGGCGGTCTCCGGGCCGATCGAAATACCCACGGCCTGGTCGAGCTTGCCGGCCAGCTGGTCGCCGGCGGAGATCTCCAGCGCCACGCGCTCGAACTGCATCGGGATGCTGCTGTAGTTTTGCAGCCGCAGGTCCACCGACCAGGCGCCATCTGGGCGCACGGTCAGCTGCTGGATGCGGGCGGCCGGCTCGGAGACGCGGCGCACCGCGCCGCCGCAGGCGCTCAGCAGCAGGGCGCAGGTCAGCGACACAATCACAAGGCGATAGGCACGACGCATGTACTCGGATCCTTGGCTGGGTAAGGCGGCGCCAAGAATACTACGCAGTACGGTTGCTGCCTTGCTGCCTTGCTGCGTGCACGGTGCAGAGGGCGTGCGGTCACAGCGCTGCACTCACAGCAATGGCGCCGCCACGATCAGCGGCGACAGGTCGTAGCCCATCTGCGTGGCTTGGCGTTTGAGCTGTTCAAACTGCGCGCGCTGCATCTGTGGCGAGCGCGACAGGATCCACAGGTACTTGCGATCCGGCTCGCCGACCACCGCCCATTGATAGTCCGGGTCGAGCGCGATCACCCAATAGTCGGCCCACACCAGCGGCAGCCAGCTCAGCCATTCCGGAGCGAAGCGCACCTGCAACTGGCCGGGGTGCCCGGCGACCGGCCGCGCCACACCCTCGGCCTGGGTCAGGGCGCCATCGGCGGTGCGGCAGCCGTTGCGCACGCCGATCAAGCCATCGTCGCGCAAGGTGTAGCTGGCGGTGATATCGCTGCGGCACTTCTTCTGGAACGACACCGGCAGGTGCGCGATCTCGTGCCACTGCCCGGCGTACCGGGAGATGTCCAGCTGCGGCACCGCGCGTATCGGCTGTTGGGCAACAGCGGTCAATGGCAGCAGCAAAGCGAACGACAGCAGCAGGCGGGGCAGGCGCATGACAATCTCCTCGGGACGCGCGCAGGCTAGGCCATGCCACCCGCCGCGCGGCGTGAACCGGCGCAAGAAACCCGGCTGCCGGCACCGGCCCGCAACAAAGTTGCGTGCAAGGCTTGCCCAAACTGCGCCTGCTCGCTATGATGCGCGTCCTCGCAACGCAGGCATCGCGTTGCAGGTAGTGGCCGAGTAGCTCAGTTGGTAGAGCAGGGGATTGAAAATCCCCGTGTCGGCGGTTCGATTCCGTCCTCGGCCACCATTTCTAAGCGTTGCAGCGCGGGCACTCGCCCCTTTCAGCCGCTGCTGATCCAACAGCCTTCCAATTGATGTGATCCGATTTTGCACCAGTTGCCAAAGTCGGTAAACGTGCTGCGTCGATCGCCAGATGTTCCGGCTACAAGTGAGCGTAGCGCAAGACGGATTGGTACGAGCGCCAGCCGCCCAACTCAATGAGCGATCGCAGCGACGTGCCGGCATGACGTGCCAGCTTGCCAATGTGTGCCGAAGGTCGTGCCAACGCAATGGCGCGATGCGCGCGCGCCGCTGTGCCGCTTTGAAGCCGTGGTTGTTGCCACGGTCGTACGGCTCGCCTTCGTCGTTCGGAAATACCCAGCGCGGGTGCTTGCCCTTTTGTGTTGCCAACACGGCCATTGCCTGGTCGTTGAGCGGTGAACCGATTGCGCGCTTCGCCTTTACCTGGCTGCCTGCCACCCACGCTACCTTGCGGTGCAGATCGATTCGGCTCCATTCCAACCGAAGAACGTTCTGCTTGCGCCAGCCGGTAGCCAGGGCAAAGAGGTAGGGCGCGCTAGCGTTCCGCCAGCACTGGTCCGGGTTCGTGTAAGCGGCCTTTATGATCGACGCGTACGCACGGCGGATCATGGGCTGGAATGTCTCGCCGACTGCGCATACGGATTTCGTGGTAAACGCAATGGAGCAGGCGTTGCATGCGCGGCGCCCAAACCGAATGCAGTCTGATCGACCACTCTAACTGCGGCGCGCAGTACGTTTCGATCCGCTACACCGAGAGGCTGGGCGAAGCAGGGATTGAGCCGTCGGTGGGCAGCGTGGGCGATAGCTACGAGCGCGAAGCCTGCACTTGGGGTGCAACGCGCCGGCCGAGACGATTAAAGACCGGGGTGATACACCAACGTTCGTAGCGTAATCGCCAGGACGTGGAATTGACCACGCTGGATTGGGTGGACTAGGGCCTGTTAACACATCCGAAGCCCATCAACGACTAGGACGAAGCTGAGGAATCCAAGGAACATGACATCTAGCTTCTCGAAGCGCGAGAAAATCCGGCGGTAGCCTTTCAAGCGACGGAACAGTCTCTCTACTTCGTTGCGCCGCTTGTACATCTCCCGGTTGTATTCCCAAGGCTCGACCCGATTGGATTTCGGTGGAACCACCGGAACGAAGCCAAGATCGAGCGCCAACTGGCGGGTTTCGTTGCCTTCATAAGCACGGTCCATCAACAAATGAATCGGCCGCTCCACTGGCCCGAGGTGTTCAAGCAACGCGCGGCCTGCAGGTGCGTCATGCACGTTGCCAGGCGTCAATCCAAAGGTGATGGCTGTTCGAGCATCTGCGGCAACCATATGAATCTTGGTGTTCCATCCACCGCGGGACTTGCCGACGGCCTGCGGGCCGTTTTTTTTAATGCACCCGTGCCATCGGGATGGACCTTGACGCTGGTGGAGTCCAGCGAGACTGCTTCGATTTTGATGCGCACGATCTGGGACTTCTGCAATTGGGCGAACATCCGGTCCAGCACACCCGCCTTGGCCCAACGGTTCATGCGTGTGTAGACCGTATGCCAGTTGCCAAAGCGCTTGGGTAGGCCGCGCCATTTGCAGCCATGCTCGGCAACGTAAAGGATGGCGTTGACCACTTGCAGGTTGGTCATGCTGACATTGCCGCGCTGCGCCGGCAGGCAGTGTTCGATCAGAGAAAATTGTGCTGGCGTGATCTCCATGCTCAATAGTTTAATCGCTCGGGCCATTAGTGTTAACAGGCCCTAGTACAACCGCAGACGCTTATTGGCGCGCATCGGGGACATTCCTCCAGCAGCAGCCGAAGAGACTCACTATCGACAACAAGCCGGTTATGCTGAAGCAGCGTGACTGAAACAAAACAGCCTCCTAACTTCTCGGGGCGGTTCAGTCTCGATGCAAAGTCCGTATGGAGAACGCCACTAACTGTGGCGAAGGGCGTAAAGCTGCTGCCCTATGAAGGGATGTTCAACGAGCGACGGTGTTCAACGCGGGTGTCAATGCCACGCTCAGGCGGCCAACGATGGCGTGCAAGGGTTCTTGCGGGAGTTCGTTCTTCTTGAGAAATGCCAGCCACAGCGCCTGGCGCGAAGCGTCGTGCGCAAACTCGTCCGTCAAACCGACTGGCAACGCGTCAGGAACCACCATACCCCGTCTTTCGAATGTGGCGTTGATCGCTTGGGCCAGCAGATCAGTGTCCAGAGTTTCTCGTTTCAACAGCACCGACAGATCGAAGTAGTCCTTCAGGCGGCTGTTGGTCATGCCCAGCAATGCGATTGCGTGGAGCTTTTCCGCGACGACGGTGTACGTTGGGTAGGCCCGCAGCCGTGGCGCGGGCATTTCCTCCAGCAGGACTGGGTAGACCGAATCAACAGGCGCCGGGGTGACGGCGTCGCCGAAGCCGACATCGATTTGGGTCTTGCAGCGAGCTCTGGCCAGATCGCCCGCAATCATCACGCGAACCCCGCCGTAGCCAGCTTCCTTGCGGATCTCCTCGACCGTGACGGATGCTGGGTCGAACACGATGCCGTCGTCGACCGGCACAGCTGCGATGTCCCAAAATACTTGGGCCACTGACTCCAGATCACTTGCCCCGAAACCCAACAGATCGGCGTCGCGTGTGGCCCGGTGTGGCATGTCGTACCAGAGCGTGAACAGCAGCGCACCTTTGAGCAGAAAACGGTCCGCGTGCGGCGACTTGGTCAGCCGATAAAGAATGCGCTCCAAGGCAAAGCGCACCAACACCTGATTGAAATCGACGCCTTGCGCCTTGGCGACATTGAGTAGACGCGCTCGGACGGACGCCGCGACATTTGGGGTGGCCGCACTCATCCGACGCTCTCCAGGTAGGGGCGCATCACGTTGGCCACGCGACATATCTTGGCGAAACGCCAGATGTCGTCGACGGATGCCTTGTTGCGCGCCCGGGCGTCCTTCAGCGCCTCCAGCGCCACATCCAGCCCGATCTTGTTGCGGTGCTTGAAGCAGTCCGCCACAGTCTTGGCTGCGCTGTACACCCGGAGCCTGACGCCGTCACGTTCGACTTCGTCAATTCCTGCCGAGTAGGCATCACCCGTGAACTGCACCAATTTGACGGGCGGGTAGTCGACACGGGGCGGGTGGCTGCCACGAGGCATGGCGATCCAGATCTGACGCGGCAGCTCCGTGGTCAGCTCATGAAACTGCAGCGCTGTAAGTAGGCAGAACACCGCTTGGGGTGCCTTGGTTGCAATGGTGCCCAGACTCTCAAATTCCGAAATCTGTGCATCCGGCAGGCGGTACAGGCCACGCCCTACCTTCTCCAGTAGACCCGCAGCGGTCATACGCGTCAGAACGACGCGGGGCGCACTGATGGCTTCCAGATCGCTGGCACGCAGTAGCCCTTTCTGGCTGGCCAGATCGAGGACGCGCTGATTGTGGGTACTGGAGAGCATGAGAGGATTATGTTCCGTTATTTCGTCGAATAAAAATTATGGAGGACAAAACGAAACATTCAACCCACGTTCTCCTGATAAAAGGTGCTGGCAGACGATCCGCTGGGCACGCTACAAATCGGGGATATCATGGCTTCAATCGCAGCATCATCCAAACGAAAACCTTTTAAGCGAAATTAATATAAGATAGAATCCTTTTTAGCGAAATCCGAGGACGGTTGTCGATGGCCCAGCCTAACCAAGAAACGATCCACGACCTGCTTGTGAGGAATATTCCGCGTGAGCTTGTTATGGGCCTCGAAGAGGCCAATCTGGTCGGCGCTCAACGTGCCTATGCTGCAGCGCGAGGGATGGACGACGGGCACTTGCCTAGCGTGGTGGGGCAGTTACGCCACTTCCATATAAACGAGTCCTTCCATCGCGCACTCGCCGTTGCAGACGCATCTCCTTCACCGCTACGCGGCAATCAGATCGTCACAGGCCGGTCGGGGATATTCACCTTGGCACGGTTCAATACCAAGTATGGGGTCTGGAATAGCGGGCGGCGTAGCGAAACCCGAAAACAGATGTCCCTGGCGAACGCAGCCATCGAGCCACTGGTTCAACCCGGACTCTTTTCAGGCTACGTGGAGCCATCCCAAGCGGTCGTGTTCGTTGTGGCCTGCTTTGCAGGATCGTTGTGCAGCCAGCCGGACACACCTGTCTCCATCGAAATCGCGGTCCCAGATCGCCACATGCAAGACTGGCTTTTCCGGGAATCCATTGACGCATTTATCAAGCGCTACGACCAGCAGCCGTCAGCAGGTCAGGACGATTTGGCTGTGCCGAAGCTGAAGAAGAACATTGGCAAACAACAAGACAAAGACGGAACAGGATCATGAGCAGGGGCGGTGTACAAGGATTTCAGAAAGACCGACTTAGCCAAATTCTTGCGGCCCGTCGTCTGACTCAAGTCCAGCTGGCCTCAATGGTCGATGTGTCTCCGGCGACCATTAGTAAGTGGCGCGCAGGAACGCAAGCGCCCGAGCGTGACGCGCTTGAACGCCTTGCTGGCGTGGTCAACGTTACGCCTGAATGGTTTACGCGTACGCCTGGTGCGAAGTTGTCGTTGCCGCTTTTTCGCAGCAACGCGTCAGCGCACGTCGCTGCACGAGCCATGCTGGAGGCCCGCCTCGAGTGGGCCCAAGACGTGGCGGCTGCCCTGATGGAGTACGTTGACTACCCCGATGTCAATTTACCCTCTCGCGATTACACCGATCCAGAAGAGATCACTAACGAGGACATCGAGAAGGCTGCCAGCGAATGCCGGGATCTGTGGCGCTTGGGCCGTTCGGCGATTCAAGACTTGGCGCTCGCAGTGGAAGGCGCAGGGGTGATTGTCGTGAGGGAAGAAACCGGCATCGCTCAGATCGAAGGGCTGTCGGCATGGAGTGAAGCATTGGGGCGACCGCTCATCCTGTTGTCCGCCGACAAAAACAATGGGTACCGCAGTCGCTTCGATCTTGCCCACGAGGTCGGGCATCTAATCCTGCATCGTTACATTCAGCGCACGACAGACAACGCGCGCCATAAAATGATGGAAGCACAGGCACACCGTTTCGCAGGCGCTTTTTTGCTACCCGCTGAAACGTTCGCCAGCGAAGTTCGCGTGCCACCGACTCTGGATGACCTGTTGCTGCTGAAGCGCCGTTGGGGCGTGTCGGCCGCGGCGATCATCATGCGGCTCAAGGCACTTGAGATGCTGGATGAAGATGGTGCTCTGATGCTTTTCAAGCGTCGCTCTGCCCGGTGGGGCGCGAAATCAGAACCCGGAGACGAGGATCGTCGACCAGAGCAGCCACGTTTGCTTCGTCGCACCATCGATCTGTTGGTTGAAGAGAAGGTCATGCCTTTGGAAGCCATCCCGAGGCATATCGGACTGGCTGCGGGCGACGTGGAAGCACTCGCAGGATTGCCCGAAGGCTACTTCCAGGGCAAAACCAATGTCGTGGAGTTTGCGCGACTCAAAGCAACCCAGAAGCAGGTTGAAGGCCAACCAGCCCAAGGCAACAAGGTGGTGCCATTCCGGCCCCTCTCCAAATCCTGATGTGAAAGGAGCAGCGATGTCCAAGAACACAAAGCAGACGTCCTCACGAGTTGGTCGGCTGGCGTCTGAAACGCTGCAAAGCAGCAGTTCGTCGCAAGTGGCCAAGAGCCTGGCCGCCTCCGCACTGTCTCAGCGCAGCGGCGACAAACAGACCGGTGCCCAGATGGAAGATAAGGCTGCACGCGTTTTAGCCAGCGACCGGTACGCCAAAGAGACGAAAGAACTGGCGGCTTCGGTTCTGTCCCAAGCCAACAAGCAGCGCTGATCCAGGGTGTCGAGTCCCTCTTGTCACAGGATCTGAGCGACTCGCGCCTGAAGTATCTCTGGCGTCAGGGAAAAATTCTGGTCATCTTTAAGCGCAATAAGCCACTTCCGGTTCTGGCGCGCATTCCGTTCGCCGAAGGAAACATAGAGGGGCTGCGGGATGACCGGCGCTTGACGCCCGATTGGTGTGCGCAGTTCAAGCCCTGGGAAATTCGACTGCTCTGATGTGATCACGTGTCGACGCAGACTAGCGCGTTTGTTCGGTATGATTAGGCGTCTGCGCAGATCTTTCGTTTGCGCGATGCAATCTATTTCCACGTGATCTTCAACTGCGCGTGGCGATACTTGCGCGCATGACGCACAAGACACTTCGACGCACGTTGATTCATGGCTATTGCGGTGAGTTCCGCGTGGAGACGTTGGAAAGCCAGGCGCCTGGCGCGACGTTGTGGCTCTCGACCGCGTTCGTCTACCACCGCGACCGCGCGTCGCCAGTGGCCACGATCGAGGGCGCCGGGCAGGGCGAGTATCGCGGCGATGCGCGTGAGCAGGCGCTGCGCGTCGGCTCCTGCCTGGCGGAGTTTCTGGATCCGAAGGAATACCGGGTTCGCGAGACCTAGGGATGGTCTGATCAACGGCATCGGAGGATGAGCCTAACCACATCGACCAGGCTGACGGCGCTCAGATCCTCGATTTTTTTGCCGTTTCCGGCGCGTTTGCAGGGTGTTGCCCGGGTTACAGGCGCACGCTCCCCATCGTCGGCAGTAACTGCTTTCGCTTCATCCACAGGTTCGATAGCGCAAACAAGGTCAGCACCTGCGCGGTGTTCTTGGCCAGGCCGCGATAGCGGACCTTGGTGTAGCCGAACTGGCGCTTGATCACCCGGAATGGATGCTCCACCTTCGCGCGCACGCTGGCCTTGAAGTGTTCCCAACGTCTTTCCCGAGCACGCTCGCGTTTGTTGCCGAGGGCTTGCATCGTCGAGGGCCTGGCGGCGATGAAGAATGCAGCCTTGCAGGCCTGCAGTTCTTCGCGTTTGTCCGCACCGGTGTAGCCGCTATCGCCGAACACGCTGTCTTCTTTGCCATGCAGCAACGTGTGCATCACCGTGACATCGGCGACGTTGGCGGCTGTGCAATGGACGTGGTGCACCAACCCGGAAAATTCATCCACGCCGATGTGCGCCTTCATCCCGAAATACCACTGATTGCCCTTCTTGGTCTGATGCATCTCAGGGTCGCGCGCGTTGTCGGCATTCTTGGTCGAACTGGGCGCCGCGATCAGCGTCGCATCGACGATCGTGCCCGACCGCAGGCTCTGGCCCTTGCGCGCCAGATGCGCGTTGACCGCTTCCAGCATCCGCGCGGCAAGGCCATGGGTCTCCAGCAGGCGCCGAAAGTTGAGAATCGTGGTCTCGTCCGGAACGTTGTCCAAGCCACCGAGCTGGGCAAACCGCCGCAAGGTCGGGATCTCGTGCAGTGCTTCTTCCATCGCCGGATCGCTCAGCGCATACCACTGCTGCAGCAGATGAATCCGCAACATCGTCGCCAGTGCGTACGGCTGCCGACCTGGCCGGCCCGATACCGGATAGTGCGGCGCGATCAGACCGAGCAGTTGCTGCCACGGAACCACCTGCTCCATCTCGGCCAGAAAGATCTCGCGCCGGGTCTGCTTGCGCTTGCCCAGGCCCTCAGCGTCACCGAACGTCAGTTGCATGGATCACTCCTCAACATCAGGCGGGTAGTGTCGCGTATCTGTGGTGCGTTGTTCAGAGGTTCCCTAGCGCCGCCACAACGGTGTGTGAGTTGTTGGCTGTGCGCAGGTGGTGCTCAGTCGCCTGTGGCGCTGCAGCGCGTGGTACTCCGCAACGCATCACCGGTCGAGGAGCCTGCATGGCCGGGTATGCTTGTGGGCTTGATCAGACGAAGGAACGGCAATGACGAAACACCACTGGTGGTTGGCAATGGCAATGGCAATGGCACTGGCCGCGGCCGTGCCGTGTGGCGCGTCCACGCTGCCTGCCAATGCGTCAAAGTTGCTGCCTGCCGGGCAGACGGTGATCGGCGTTGCCACTGCGGATCTGACTGGAGACGGCCGGCAGGATTATGTGGTGGCCCTGCGCGCCTCGTCTGAAGGCACATTGGATGCGCTGCGCTCCAGCGGGCGTGCTGCGCCTGCGCGCACCTTGCTGGTGTTGGTGGCGAACGCGGACGGTGGCTTTGTCGAAGCCGGGCGCAATACGCGGGTGATCTTCAAGGCCGACGAAGGCGGCCAGTGCGATCCGTTTCTGGATGGCGAAGAAGGCTTGGTGGCGAAGGGCGCGTATTTCACCGTACAGAATGGCGTGTCGTGCGGGCAGCATTGGACCGACTACATCACCTTCCGCTACGACCGTGCCCGCGGTGGGTTCTTTTTCCACAAGCGTGTGACGGAAAGCTGGGAAATGAATACCGATGACAGGCCTGATGCCGAGGCGATGCGGATGAGCGAGCACACCGAGATCAAGGCCGATCCGCGCAAGCCGGTGTCGCTGTCGGCGTACGCGCCGACGCCGTGATGGCATAGCGTTGCGATCAGCCGCCTGCCGGCCTCCAGTTGTCCATGTTGCGCCGATAGACGAACAGACGCGGTGCCTTGGCCACCTGCACCGAGGCCTGGCGATCGCCGGCAATCAGCGAAAACCCGATGTCTGCGAGCATGCGCGATAGTGCATTGGCATTGCCGCGGCCCGGGTCGCTGATGACGATCTCGCACGAGGGCTTGGCAAGCGCGGGGATGAGTTTTGCCAGCATGGTGGCGTGGCGGGTTTCGTAAAGCACGTCGCTGGCGATGATCATGTCGAACTGGCCCATGTTCGGCGCGCCGGTGTCCCAGTCCAGGCGCCGGTACGGCACCGATTCCAGCGCATTGAGCGCAGCGTTGTAGGCCAGAAACACTTCGGCCAGCGGGTGGTGATCGCTGGCGACGACGTCGGCGCCGCGCCTGCGCAGCACCAGACTCGCCAGCCCCAAGCCGCAACCGAGTTCGAGGATGCGTCTGCCTTCGATCGGGCGCGTGGCCATCGCTTCGGCCAGCAGTTGCCCGGCCGGCCAGACCTGGCCGAACAGACTCCACTGCGCGGACGAAATGCCCGCCTCGGCAGCGCTTTCATCGGGATCGGCGTACTGCTGCTTGTCGGCCAGTGCGCGAATGACGTAGGTCAGCTGCCCGAAGGTCAACTCGTGAATCTGGGTCTGGTAGCCCGGCATGGTGATACCGCATGGTCGCCAGACGAAGGCACTGGCGCGGGAAAGAATGCGCGCAACGGTGCCAGAACGGCCGGACGCGGCGCAGGAGCTGCTTGGTGCCCGCGCATGCTACGGCAAAACCTTGCCGATGCACGTCTGCGGATGTCTAGGCATGGCAGCGTGTGGCGCCAAGCTTGGCCGGCTTGCAGCAAGCGACCATGTCTGCGATGGCTCACAGCTGCGCGCTTGCATGCAAGCCGGCGCTGGCGGTTATGGTCGCCGGATTGCGGACGACAAGGTGGCAGCGATGAAGAACTGGGTGTTCCTGGCGGTGGCAATCTGCGCAGAAGTCACCGCGACCTCGGCGCTCAAATCCAGCGAAGGCTTCACGCGCTTGTGGCCATCGCTGCTGACGGTGCTGGGCTATGGCATTTCGTTTTATTTTCTTGGGCTCACATTGCGTGTCATCCCGGTCGGCATCGCCTACGCCCTGTGGTCGGGCGCGGGCATCGTGCTGATTTCGCTGGTGGCGTGGGCACTCCATGGGCAACGCCTGGATGCACCGGCGATGCTGGGTATGGGGTTGATCGCGGCTGGGGCAGTGGTGATCAATGTGTTTTCCAAGGTTGCGCCACACTAGCCTGCACGGGCGAACGCTGCCTTAGTGGCAAAACGTACGCAGCGCCTGTGAGGAGTCAACTAACCGCCTCCAACTAGACTCCGGTCATGAACATTGCCCTGCGCAGAAGATGCACTTGAACGATCCCGGTCACGGAGCGCCATGTGCGCCCCACATCAGCGGATCTCGCGGTCCTCCTGTCGAGAAGCAACGCTCGGATATCTTTTTTGCCGCGGTGGAAACCACGCGGATGCCGATGACGGTGACCGACCCGCATTTGCTGGACAACCCCATCGTGTTCGCCAACCGCGCATTTCTGGAAATGACCGGGTATTCGTCGGAAGAGGTCATTGGCCACAATTGCCGTTTTCTGCAAGGGCCGGACACCGACCCGGCCAACGTCAACGAGGTTCGCGATTCCATCGCCAACCGTCGCGCATTCGCCACCGAAGTGATGAATTACCGCAAGGACGGTTCTTCGTTCTGGAATGCGCTGTTCGTCTCGCCGGTGTTCGATGACAAGGGCGAGCTGGTGTATTTCTTCGGTTCGCAGCTGGATGTGAGCCGTCGCCGCGATGCCGAGGATGCCTTGCGTCAGGCGCAGAAGATGGAAGCGCTGGGTCAATTGACCGGCGGTATTGCGCACGATTTCAATAATCTGCTGCAGGTGATGTCCGGCCATCTGGAAGTGATCCAGATGATGGCTGCGGACGGCGGTGGTAATGCCAAACGCATTGCGTTCAGTGCCGAGCAGGCGGCCGCTGCTGCTACCAAGGCGGCCACATTGACCCAGCAACTGCTCGCATTTTCGCGCAAGCAGAAGTTGCGCGGCGGCGTGGTGAATCTCAACGGTCTGGTGTCGGGCATGAACAACATGGCCGAGCGCACGCTGGGCGGCGACATCAGCCTGCGGCAGTCGCTGGAAGAGGGGCTGTGGAATTGTCAGATCGACACCACCCAGGCCGAAATGGCGCTGCTGAATGTGTTGATCAACACGCGCGATGCGATGGCCTATGCCGAGCGCAAGGAAGTCACGGTACAGGCGCAGAATGTGGAGATCACCAGCCACAAGCTGGCGACCTATCACCAGTTGGCACCGGGCCGCTATGTGAGCATCGCGGTGCGCGACACCGGCTCGGGCATGCCGCCGGACATCGCCAGCCGGGTCATGGAGCCGTTCTTCACCACCAAGGAAGAAGGCCAGGGCACCGGGCTGGGGTTGTCGATGGTGTACGGCTTCGTCAAGCAGTCTGGCGGCACCGTGCGCATCCATAGCGAAGTGGGCGAGGGCACCACGGTACGGCTGTACTTCCCGGCATCCAGCAAGTATGCGGAGGACATGCCGGCGGTCGAACAGCGCGTGATCGAGCAGGGCGGTAGCGAGAACATCCTGATCGTGGAAGACAAGCAGGACGTGGCGGTGGTCGCCAAGCTCTTTCTGGAAGGTGCCGGCTACCGTGTCCTGTGCGCATCCAGCGGACGCGAAGCAATCGCAGTGCTGGAGCTGCATCCGGAGGTGGATGCGTTGTTCACCGATCTGATCATGCCGGGCGGCATGAATGGTGTGGTGCTCGCACGCGAGGCCTGCCGCATGCTGCCCAAGATCAAGATTCTGCTCACCACCGGCTACGCCGATGCCGGCATCCAGCGCACCGATGTAGGCGGCGCAGAGTTCGGCGTAGTCAATAAGCCGTATACGCAGAAGGAATTGCTCAAGCGGATCCGCTTGTTGCTGGACGGGCCTGTTGTTGTCTATTGAGCGGTGTTTGCCGAGGCAATTCGGGTGCCTGGGTGAAAAGGTGTCGCAGCTCAGAGCGAGTAACAAAGGTTAGCGAGCGGTCACCTGGCGGTGAGCGCAGCTTTTTGTTGGCCGCCTCTTGTTGGATGCAGCCCAACTCAAACGCTGGGGCGGTCGAGGGCGCGATGCCCTCACCGCTCGCGGGACACGCCGCAAGTACGTCCATGTAGGCTCGGTGGCGGCATCCATGCCGCCACACGGTCCCGCAATCGGTGAGGGCACCGCACCAGAAAGTGAGTCGGTTGCTTTGTTGAAAGCCTGCCTGTTAATCACATTGCATTTGGGAGCTGTAGGACACGCCGTCATCCAAACAACTTGCCTCTTACCTCATGCATTGCTTGCACCACGCACACCGACCATCTCCACTGGTCCTTGCCCGCCCACCATCGCGGGACCTTACGCGGCATGGATGCCGCGTAAGAGCCTACATGGATGTACTTGCGGCGTGTCCCGCGATGGTGGGCGGGCAAGGGCCCTGCAGCCAAGCCGCAGCCAAGCCGCAGATCATCCGCCCTACAGCGAAGACCCAAATCATCCGCTCTGCAACGGACCGGCATGAAGTCGTTTTTAGTAGTTCTAAATCAGTGCTGCATTTAGAGCGACTAACAAAACTACTGCGCGGCCGTCAGGCGTGCGCGGATGGTGCTCGGAATCCTCATGCACCACTCTTAGACTCCGGCCCCTGCGCGCCGTCCACGCCCACCTGACGACCGCTCGCTACATTTTGTTAGCCGCTTTTAGTCGGCAGGCTGCGCGCCCGCCTGGCGGTGAGCACAATGGTGCCCGATGGACGCGCTTACTCTTCGCTCATCGGCGCGACATAGCCATCCGGCTTGTCTGCATTGCGCTCGAACAGGAACTTCTGCAATTCGGCTTCGAGAAACGCGCGGTGCTTGGGGTCGCGTGGCGAGAGCCGGTTTTCGTTGATCAGCATGGTCTGATGCGCCAACCATGCCTGCCATGCGGTCTTGCCGATGTGTGCGAACACACGCTGGCCGAGTTCGCCGGGATACGGCACAAAATCCAGGCCGTCGGTGTCGCATTGCTGGTACTGGCAGAACACGGTGCGTGACATGCAAATTCCCTTGGATGCGCGCTCAACGTGCGCGCTTGGAGTGTGAGTGCGCCTTACAGAGCGTCGAGCAGTTTGCGGATCGGCGCCGGTAGGCCCAGCGCTGCGAGATCGGCGCGGGCCACCCAGCGCAGATCGTCATTGTCGCGCACCGCTGTACGCAGCGCGACCTTGCGGATGCGCAACGGCTGCAGATGCAGGCGGTAATGGCTGAAGGTGTGCACGATCAGCGGCATCTCATCGGCGCGCTCGTAATCACCTTGGATATGGTTGGCGAACCATGCGCGCATGCCGCTGTCGGTCTCGGCCTGTGGCAACGTCCATAGCGAGGCCCAGATACCGGTTGGCGGGCGGCGTTGCAGCAGGATCTGGTTGTCTGCGTTTTCCAGCAGCAGCGCGGTGGCTTCGCGCTCGGGTAATTGTTTGCCGGGCTTGGGCGTAGGCAATGCTTCCACCAGGCCCTCGCGGCGCGCCACGCAATCGTCCTGCAACGGACACAGCACGCATGCCGGTTTTGCGCGTGTGCACAGCGTGGCGCCGAAATCCATTTGCGCCTGCGTGTAGTCGGCCAAGCGGCCGGCCGGCACATGCGTGACATGCGTCGTCGCCAGTTGCCATAACTGCTTTTCGATCACCGGCAGGCCCGGATAGCCGGCAATGCCATGGAAGCGCGTCATCACGCGTTTCACGTTGCCGTCCATGATGGCAAAACGGTCGTTCCAGGCCTGGCTGAGGATGGCGCCCGCCGTGCTGCGGCCGATGCCGGGCAGCGCGAGCAGCGCATCGAAATCACGTGGCAACTCGCCGTCGTGCAAGGCGACGCATTGCTTGGCGGCCGCATGCAGATTGCGTGCGCGTGCGTAGTAGCCCAACCCGGCCCAATGCGCCATCACGGTGTCGTTGTCGGCCGCAGCCAGGTCGGCCAGGGTCGGGAAGCTGGCGACGAACTTCAGGAAGTACGGGATGACCACCGCGACCTGGGTCTGCTGCAGCATGATTTCCGACAGCCACACGCGGTAGGGCGCGCGCGGATGTTGCCAGGGCAGATCGTGACGACCGTGGCCGTCGAACCAGTGCAGCAGGCGGTGGACGAAAGCGTCAGCGGTGGGCGTGGCGTGGTCGGCTGGCATGGGCTCTGCTGGCGATGACTTCATAACGGCGGCAGACGCGTCCAGGCGTCTGCCGATCAGCTGCCCAACGCTTCCGGCAGCAACGCATCGACGAAGGCGACCGGGTCGAACACGCGCAGATCTTCCGGGCGCTCGCCGATGCCGGCGAAGCGGATCGGAATATTGAACTCGCGCGCCAGTGCGAACACCACGCCGCCCTTGGCGGTGCCGTCGAGCTTGGTGACCACCAGGCCGGTGACGCCGACGGCGGCATGGAACTGGCGCAGCTGCGAAATGGCGTTCTGGCCGGTGGTGCCGTCGATGACCATCAGCACTTCGTGCGGTGCGGCGGCGTCGATCTTGCCGAGCACACGGCGGATCTTGCCGAGCTCGTTCATCAGCCCGGTCTGGGTGTGCAGGCGGCCGGCGGTGTCGGCGATCAACACTTCGGTGCCGCGCGCCTTGGCCGCCTGCAGCGCGTCGAACGCCACCGATGCGGCATCGGCGTTTTGCCCTTGCGCGATCACCGCCACGCCGTTGCGGTCGCCCCAGGCCTGCAATTGCGCCACCGCGGCGGCGCGGAAGGTGTCGCCGGCGGCCAGCATCAAGCTGTTGCCGTCGTCCTTGAAACGCTTGGCGAGCTTGCCGATGGTGGTGGTCTTGCCGACGCCGTTGACGCCCACGGTGAGGATCACGAACGGCTTGACCGAGCGATCGATGACCAGCGGTTTGGAGACCGGCTGCAGCAGCGCGATGAGATCGGCGCGCAGCGCCTTGAACATCGCCTGCGCATCGACGAACTCGCGCGACTTCATGCGCTTGCGCAGGCCTTCGACCAATGCGGTGGTCGCGCCGATACCGACGTCGGCGGTGATCAGTGCGGTCTCGATCTCGTCGAGCAGATCGTCGTCGAGCTTGGGGTTGCGCGAGAACAAACCGCCGAAGCTGCGCGCGAAGGTACTGTTGCGCAGACGGTCGCGCCAGCCCGGCTTGCCGGCCGGGGCTGCGGGTAGCGCATCGCGCTGGCCAACGATGCTGTCGTTGTCCTGGGTACTCGGTAGCGGGGTGTTGACGACGACCGGTGGGGTTACGACGGGCGTGGCGACGGTGGGGGTTACGGCAACGGCCGGAGCTGCAGACGTCGGTGCAGCGGCAGGCGGTGCAACGACAGCGGGTGTTGCAGCTGGCGGGGCGGCAGGTGCCGCAGTCGTCGATGGAGCGGCAGGTGCGGGCGCAGAAGCAGCAGTCTGCGACGGCGTTGCAGGCGTTGCAGGCTGCGCGGGCACGGCAGCAGGCAGCACCGGCGCGGTGTGTGGCTGCGCGACAACCGGCGCCACCACCACTGGAGTGGGGGCAGTAGGCGTGACAGGCGGTTTGGGATCAGGCAGTGCCTGCAATGCCGAAGGCGCGGGCGTTGCCGGCGGGGCAGGCGCGGTGGGCACTGCGGCGATGCTCTGGGCCTGACCGGTACGCGCGGCGATATCTTGTGCAAGCTGTTCGGCCGGAGCGGCAGCGGGCGTGGGAGTCGCCGGCTCAGCCTGTGCGGGAGCAGGTGTGGCAACCGGTGTAGCAACCGGCACCCCTGCGGTTGTGCCGCTCGGCGCAGCAGCCGGCATGGCCTCAACCGGCGAAACCGGGGTGGCGGCAGAAGGTGCGGTCGGAAATGCGGCTGCCAGTTCTTCCAGGCTGTAGCGCGAGGTACGCGCGCTGTCGGGCGTGGTTGGCTTGTTGCGGCGAAAGAAGCTGGCCATTGGCAACGCAGTTGGGGAAACCCGAAATTCTACCATCCGGGCCCTGGCTCGCCTTGACGCGACCTTCAGCGCCGCCTCATCCGGGGCAGCACCCGGCGCGCTGCACGGTCGCCGCCGGAACCGCGAAAATCGCATCGCAACGGCAACCCAAATCCTGCCGAATTCGGCATTTGTGCCAGCCGTATGTCAGCGCCGATTTTTCGCTTACAACTGGCCTTTGAGCGCGCGGTAATCGCGCGGCGTCATGCCGACCGTGGCCTTGAATTGGCGTGCGAACGCGCTCTGGTCGGCAAAGCCGCAACGTTGCCCGATGCTGGCGATGCTGTCGTCGCCGTACAGCAGCCGCATCGCCGATTCGATGCGCAGCTTGGTCAGCAGCTGCTGCGGCGTCACCTGGAATACGCGGCGGAAATGCCGCTCCAGCTGCGCCACCGACAAGCCGGCCAGGTCGGCCAGACTCTGCACGCGCAGGTTGTCGCCGAAGTTGGCCTGCATGTGCTCCATCACCTGGCTCAAGCGTTCGTACGCGGAGTGACGGCTGTCGGGCTGGCCCAGATCGCGCGAAATACCCACGATGCCGATCACTTCGTCGGCTTCGCACAGCGGGCGCTTGAAGGTCAGGCACCAGCCGGGCAGGCGATTGGGGTACAGATGCACCTCCAGTTGATTGTCGATGAGCTCGCCGCACAGCACGCGGCGGTCCTGCATCATGTAGCTTCCGCCCAGCGGCAGCGGGAACACTTCCAGCGGCGAGCGGCCGATGATTTCGCTGCGCAGCTTGCGTCCCAGCCGGCGCACGAGCGTAAGGTTGCAGTGGGTGTAGCGGCCCTGCCCATCCTTGATGAAGAACACCACGTCCGGCAGTGCGTCGAACAGCGTCTGCATTTCCAGCGCGGGAAGGTTGAGGTCCATCGGCGTCATGGTGGCGGTCACGATTGACGGCTGCACGAAAGGCGCGGCCCAGCAATGATCCTAGCGCAAACGCGGGGCTGTGAACCGGGTTGTCGATTGTGCAGATTTCCGCATTTGCAACTCGCATTGGACGCTAGTCGCCTGCCAGCCCGCAGTGGGAGCATGAGCCATGCACACCATCGACGTCATCGACTCCCATACGGCCGGCGAACCTACCCGCGTGGTCCTCTCCGGCTTCCCCGATCTGGGCGATGGCGATCTGGCGCAGTGTCGCGAGCGCTTTCGTAACGAGTTCGATCAGTGGCGCAGCGCGATCGCCTGCGAACCACGCGGCTCGGACACCATGGTCGGCGCCTTGTTGCTGCCGCCACGCGACCCCAGCGCCTGCACCGGGGTGATCTTCTTCAACAACGTCGGCTACCTGGGCATGTGCGGGCACGGCACCATCGGGGTGGTGCGCACGCTGGCCGCGCTGGGGCGCATCGCGCCGGGCCAGCACCGCATCGAAACCCCGGTCGGCACGGTCGGCGTGGAGCTGGCCGAAGACGGCACGGTGTCGGTCGACAATGTCGAGAGTTATCGCTTTGCGACCGGCGTGGAGGTGGACGTGCCCGGTCACGGCCGCGTGCGCGGCGATGTGGCCTGGGGCGGCAACTGGTTTTTCATCACCGAGCAGGCGCCGTGTGTGCTGGATCTGGCGCATCAGCGCGAACTGACCGCTTATACCGAAGCGATCCGGCTGGCCTTGGAAGCGGCCGGCATCACCGGTGAGGCCGGTGGCGAGATCGACCATATCGAAGTCAATGGCGCCGCCCCCGATGCCAGCGGCGTGGCACGTAATTTCGTGCTGTGCCCGGGCCTGGCCTACGACCGCTCGCCGTGCGGCACCGGCACCAGCGCCAAACTGGCCTGCCTGGCCGCCGACGGCAAGCTGGGCGAGGGCGAGCATTGGGTGCAGCAAGGCATCCTTGGTAGCACGTTCGAAGGCAGTTATCGGTTGAGTGGGCGTGGCATTGCGCCGCGCATCAGCGGGCATGCCTACATCACCGCGCGCTCGCAGTTGTCGATCGACCCGGCCGACCCGTTCGCCTGGGGCATCGTGGCCTGATGCACCAGCTGCCGCGCGCGCAGGGAAGTGCCGGCGCAGCGCCTGCTGCGTCAGCCGCCGTGTCCGCGGCCGCGCAGACCGGTGATGCGGTGGCTGCATACGCCGCTGCACGAACAGACACGCACACATCGCCGACCGCTGCGGCCACGCGACGCAGCTACGACCTGATTGTGATTGGCGCAGGCATTGTCGGCGCGGCCTGCGCCGAGGCGGCGGCTGGCGAAGGGCTGCGCGTGGCCATCGTCGAGCCGGGGCCGATCGGCGGCGGCTCCACCGCTGCGGCGATGGGGCACCTGGTAGCGATGGACGACGACCCGGCCGAGCTGGCGTTGTCGGCGTACTCGTTACGGCTGTGGGAGCGGTTTGCGCAACTGAGCGAGGCCGAATTCAGCCGTTGCGGCACGCTGTGGGTGGCGCGCGATGCGCGCGAGCTGGCGGCGGTGCCGGCCAAGATCGCGCGCTTGGCGGCGGCCGAGCTGCATGCCGAAGCCATCGATGCGACGCAGTTGTATGCATTGGAACCGCAACTGGTGCCGGGCCTGGCCGGCGGCATGCGCGTGCCCGGTGAGGCCGTGGTGTATCCGCCGCGGGTGGCGCGGCATCTGGTGAGCCTGGCCTGCAAGGCGGGCGCGCAGCTGTTTGCTGGCCGCAAGGTGGAGCAGTTGCAGGCGCATGGGGTGCGTCTGGACGATGGCCAGCTGTTGGCCGGCCCGGTGCTGGTGGCCAGCGGTGTGGCCTTGCCGCAGTTGCTGCCCGAGCTGGCGTTGCGCCCACGCAAGGGCCATCTGGTCATCACCGACCGCCATCCGGGGGTGATCCGGCATCAGTTGCTGGAGTTGGGCTATGCGGATTCGGCGCATGGCGCCGACGACACTAGCGTGGCGTTCAATGTGCAGCCGCGACCGACCGGGCAGATCCTGATCGGCTCTTCGCGCCAGTTCGGCGAGCACGATCGCGCGCTGTCGATGCCGGTGCTGCAGCAGATGCTGCAACGTGCCTTTGCCTATCTGCCGGTGTTGCGCGAGTTGCAGGCGATCCGGGTGTGGACCGGGTTGCGCCCGGCCACACCGGACGGGCGGCCGTATCTGGGGGCGGTGCCCGGCCGGCGCGATGTGTGGGTGGCCGCCGGTCATGAGGGGCTGGGTGTCACCACGGCGCTGGGGAGCGCACGGGTGATCGTGGACAGCCTGCTCGGGCGCACGCCAGCCATCGACCCGGCGCCTTATGCACCGGCACGCGCCGTGCATGGTGCAGCCGCATGAGCGCGACGGTGCGTCTGCACGTAGATGCGCAAGCAGTCGAAGTGCCGGCCGGCGCCAGCGTTGCCGCGGCTGTGGCGCTGGCGACGCTGCAGTTTCGGCAATCGTGCAGTGGCCAGCCGCGCGCGCCGTTGTGCGGCATGGGCGTGTGTTTCGAATGCCGGGTGCGTATCGATGGCATCGGCCAGCAACGCGCCTGCCTGGTGGATGCGCGCGACGGCATGCAGGTACGCACCGATGGCTGAGCGCGTGCAGCATTTCGATGTGTTGGTGATCGGCGCCGGCCCGGCCGGCCTGGCGGCGGCGCAGGCGGCGGCCAGCCATGGCGTGCGCGTGGGCGTTGTCGACATGCAGCCGCGTGCCGGCGGGCAGGTGTGGCGCAGCGATGTGCAGTACGGTGCGCCGGCCGATGCGCGCGCGCTGTTGCAACAGGTGCAGGGCGATACCTCGATCACGCTGCTGACGCGCACGCAGATCCTGTTGGCGCAGCCGGGTTGGCTGTTGGCCGATGGCCCGGACGGCACGCTGCAACTGCATTACGCAGCCCTGGTGCTGGCCACCGGTGCGCGCGAATTGCTGCTGCCATTCCCGGGCTGGACCTTGCCCGGCGTTACCGGCGCCGGCGCGGCGCAGGCGCTGGCCAAACAGGGCTGGCCGCTGGCCGGCAAGCGCGTGGTCGTCGCTGGCAGCGGCCCGTTGCTGCTGGCCAGTGCGGCCACCTTGCAACGGCATGGCGCACAGGTGCTTGGCATCCACGAACAAACTTCTGCAGCTGCGTTGCGGCAGTTCGCATTGCAGTTGTGGCGCTGGCCGGGCAAGGCGGCGCAGGCGGTGTCGTTGCGCTTGCAGTTGCGCGCGGTGGCGTATCGCGCAGGTAGTTGGGTTGTTGCCGCTTACGGCGACACGCAACTGCGCGAAATCGAAATCGAAGGGCCTGCCGGCCGCACGCGTATCGCCTGCGATCAACTGGCCGTTGGCTATGGCCTGGTGCCCAATACCGAGCTTGCGCAGTTGCTGGGGTGTCAGCTCGAAGCCTGCGGCGCGCATCAGCAAGTACGCGTGGATGCGTTGCTGCGCACCAGCGTCACCCAGGTATTCGCAGCCGGCGAAGCCTGCGGCATCGGCGGGCGCGATTGCGCGCTGATCGAAGGCGCGATGGCCGGACATATGGCCGCCGATGCGCCCGAGGCCGCGCTGCGCTTGCAGCCACGTCGGCGTGCCGCGCGTGCGTTCGCGGAAGTATTGCAACAGCAGTTCGCACTGAATCCAGGCATCCGCACGTTGGCGCAGCCCGACACCCTGGTGTGCCGCTGCGAAGACGTGCCGCTGGCTGCATTGGACAGCTTCAACGATGCACGCGATGCCAAGCTCGCTTCGCGCTGCGGCATGGGCGCTTGCCAGGGCCGTATCTGCGGCACTGCGCTGGCCGAACTGGGGCGCTGCCCGCCCGAACTTTCCACCGACGCCGGCCGCCGGCCGCCGTTGTTCCCGGTCCGCCTCGCGGCGCTGGCCGACCCGTTCACTTCCGACTCGCAAGGGAATCATCCATGAGCATTGCTGCGTTCTGGCACGGCGTGTTGCCGGCCATCACCACCCCGTTCACCGCCTCCGGTGAGATCGACCACGACTTCCTGGGCAAGCACGCCAATCAGCTGGTGGACGCCGGTTGCACCGCGATCGTGCCGCTGGGCTCGCTGGGCGAAGCGGCCACCCTGAGCGTGGACGACAAGCTTGCCGTACTCAAGACGCTGATCACCGCGTTGAACGGCCGCGTGCCGGTGGTGCCCGGCATCGCCAGCCTGGCGACCGCTGAAGCGGTGGCGCTGGCCAAGGCCGCAAAGGAACTCGGTTGCGGCGGGCTGATGGTGTTGCCGCCGTACGTCTATTCCACCGATTGGCGCGAGATGGGCGCACATGTGCGCGCAGTGATCGCCGCGACCGATCTGCCGGTGATCCTGTACAACAATCCGGTGGCCTACAAGACCGATTTCGGCCCGGCGCAGATCGCCGAGCTGGCGGCCGAATTCCCCAATCTGCAGGCAGTGAAGGAATCCTCGGGCGATGTGCGTCGCTTCGCCGCGTTGCAGGAATTGCTGGGCGATCGTCTGGCGCTGCTGGTCGGCATGGACGATGCCATCGTCGAAGGCCTGAGCATGGGCGCCAAGGGCTGGATCGCCGGTCTGGTCAATGCGTACCCGAAGGAATCGGTGCGCCTGTTCGAACTCGCGCGCGATGGCGGGTATCCGGCGGCCAAGGAACTCTACGACTGGTTCCTGCCACTGCTGCGCCTGGATACCGTGCCCAAGTTCGTGCAGTTGATCAAACTGGTGCAGGAAAAAGTGGGCCTCGGCAGCGAGCACGTGCGCGCGCCGCGCATGGTGGTCGACGGTGCCGAGCGTGAGGCGGCGCTCAAGGTCATCGATCATGCGATCGCCACTGCGCCGACATTGTCCTGACGATGACGTCTTGCTGCACGCTACTGGGTGATCGCCGTGCACGGAGTCACGCGCTGACGTGGCGGCCGGTGTAGCGAGACGTTTGTCGATGAGGATGTCGCATTACCGCGACATCCTCCTCGCTCCTGGTCGGCCGCTGCCGCATGGTGCGCAGGGTCCGTCCTCATGCAACTGTTCCATGCAACCGAAGGTGCCGCAATGAACGACACGATCCACTCCATCCCCTTGCAGCAGGCCGAGGTATTGCTGGCCGGCCAGTGGCAAGCCAGCCGCGATGCGACCGGCAGCTTCCGTGCGGCCGACCCGACCACGGGCGAGGCGATCGGGCCGCAATTCCCGGTCAGCGGTGCGGACGACATCGAGACGGCAATTGCGGCGGCGCAAGCGGTGGCAGCAGAGCTTGCGGCAGCGTCGGTCGAACAGATTGCGGCGTTTCTGGACGCTTATGCCGACGCGCTGGACGCCGATGCCGACACGCTGGTGGCGCTTGCGCATGCCGAAACTGCATTGCCGGCGCCCACGCGCTTGCGCGGCAACGAACTGCCGCGTACCAGCGGTCAATTGCGCCAGGCCGCACAGGCAGTGCGCAGTTACAGCTGGACCCAACCCATCATCGACACCGCTGCCGATCTGCGTTCGCATCTGGCGCCGCTGGGCAAGCCGGTATTGGTATTTGGCCCGAACAATTTCCCGTTCGCCTTCAATGCGATCGCCGGCAGCGATTTCGCCTCGGCCATTGCCGCGCGCAACCCGGTGATCGCCAAGGCGCATCCGCTGCATCCGGCCACCAGCCAGCGCATGGCGCAGCTTGCGCACGCCGCCTTGGTCGCGGCGGGCCTACCGGCTGCGGCGGTGCAATTGCTGTATCACTTCGACAACGCGATAGGTGTGCGACTGGCCGGCGATGCGCGGCTGGGTGCGATCGGCTTCACTGGTAGCCGCGCAGGCGGGCTGGCGCTGAAGGCGGCCGCCGATGCGGCCGGCGTGCCGTTTTATGCGGAGCTCTCCAGCGTCAACCCGGTGTTCCTGCTGCCGGGCGCACTAGTCGAACGCGGTGCCGCCTTGGCGCAGGATTTCTTTTCCTCGTGCACCTTGGGTAGCGGCCAGTTCTGCACCAATCCCGGTGTGGTGGTGGTGCCGCACGGCGAAGCGGGCGATGCGTTCGTTGCCGCGACCACGGCGCATTTCGACGCCGCCATGCCGATGGTGCTGTTTTCCAGTTCAGGCGTGGAAGGCGTGCAACGCGGTGTGGCGGCCTTGCGCGCTGCCGGCGCCGCGCTGCTTGCCGGGGGGCATACCGGCGAAGACGGGTATCGCTATGCGCCAACCTTGTTGAATGTGGATGCGCAGGCATTCATCGCAAACCCGCAGGCGCTGCAGACCGAGGCCTTCGGCCCGGTGAGCCTGCTGGTGCGTACGCGCGACGTTGCGCAGATGCAACAGGTTGCCGCCGCATTCGAAGGCAATCTCACCGGCACCTTGTATCGCGCGGCCGATGGCAGCGACGATGCGGCCTGGCAGGCCATCGCACCGGTGCTGCGTGCGCGGGTGGGGCGGTTGATCAACAGCAAGATGCCGACCGGCGTTGCAGTAAGCGCGGCGCAAAATCATGGCGGGCCGTTCCCCAGCACCGGGCATCCGGGGTTCACCGCGGTGGGCATGCCCGGTTCGATTCGCCGTTTTGCTGCCTTGCATAGCTACGACGCGGTGCCGGACGCCTTGCTGCCGGCCGAGTTGCGTCAGCGCAATCCGGGCGGTGTCGCACGTCTGGTGGATGGGCAGTGGAGCACTGCCGATCTCGGAGCGGGCACATGAGCAGCCAGATCGGCGGGGTGTCGTTGGAACAGGCACGCGCGCAACTGACGCCGTGGACGCAACGCGCCGCGCCGATCGCCGCCGACGAATACCAACAGCGCATCGAACGCGCACGCCGCCTGATGCGCGCGCATGGCGTGGATGCATTGCTGGTCGGCGCCGGCACCTCGCTGCGTTATTTCACCGGCGTGCCGTGGGGTGCGAGCGAGCGTCTGGTCGCGCTGCTGCTCACGCTGGACGGCGACCCGGTCTTGATCTGCCCCGCGTTCGAAGAAGGCTCGCTGGATGCGGTGCTGAAGATTCCAGTTGCCAAGTATCTGTGGGAAGAACACGAGGACCCGTACGCGCTGGTGGTGCAGGCCATGGACGAACGCCACGCGCATGCATTGGCGCTGGATCCAGGGATTGCCTTTGCCGTGCACACCGGCTTGCGCGCGCATCTGGGTACGGCGATCCGCGATGCCGGCTCCATCATCGATGGCTGCCGCATGTGCAAGTCGCCGGCCGAGCTGGCGCTGATGCAGCAGGCTTGCGACATGACCTTGCTGGTGCAGCGGCTGGCGGCCGGCATCGCGCAGGAAGGCATCGGGACCGATCAGCTGGTGCGCTTCATCGACGAGGCACATCGCGCGCTGGGCGCGGACAACGGCTCGACCTTCTGCATCGTGCAGTTCGGCCATGCCACCTCGTTCCCGCACGGGATTCCCGGTGTGCAGCATCTGCGCGAAGGCGAGCTGGTGCTGATCGACACCGGCTGCACCGTGCAGGGCTATCACTCCGATATCACTCGCACCTGGAGTTACGGCACGCCCAATGCTGCGCAACAGCGGATCTGGGACCTGGAACAGGCTGCGCAGGCGGCGGCGTTTGCGGCGATACGCCCAGGCATCGCCTGCGAAGCAGTGGACCAGGCGGCGCGCAAGGTACTAGAGGCGGCAGGGCTTGGCCCCGACTATCGCTTGCCCGGCTTGCCGCATCGCACCGGTCACGGCTGCGGACTGGCGATCCATGAAGCGCCGTACCTGGTGCGTGGCAATGCGCTACCGCTGCAGCCGGGCATGTGCTCCAGTAACGAGCCGATGATCGTGGTGCCCGGCGAGTTCGGCGTGCGCCTGGAAGACCATTTTTATGTCACCGATGCCGGCGCGCAGTGGTTTACACCGCCATCGCTGGCGATCGACCAACCGTTTGCATAAGCCTGCACGGGCCAACGCATCCGTAGGAGCGCGCTTGCGCGCGATGGGCGTTACCGAGAAAGCCGCTCGCGCGCAAGCGCGCTCCTACCGCCGTCCTCGCATCTTGGAGTAACTGCATGAACCACCTGCGTCCTGTCGCCATCGGCCTGCTGGCCGCCGCACTGTTCACTGCCTGCAAGCCGGCGCCGCCCGCAGCGGAGACAGCGGCTGCGGCCACTTCCGCGCCGAGCAGCGAGCAGGCCGCCAAGGCCTTCGACGCGCTGTTGGACAAACAATGGCAGTACCAGCTGCAGCACAACCCGGAGTTCGCCAGCATTATCGGCGACAAACGTTACAACGATCGTTGGAGCGACTACTCGCTTGAGGCCGTGCAGGCCGAGCGCAGCGCCACTGCCGAGCTGCTCAAGCAGTTCGAGGCAATCGACAGCAAGACGCTGGACGAACAACGCCAGCTCAGCCTGCAGATGATGCTCGGCCAATTACGCGACAAGCTGGAAGGCATCGACCTGAAAACCTATGCGATGCCGCTGGAGCCGATCGGCGGCATCCAGTTGGGGTTGGCAGGCTATGGCGATGCGTTTCCGTTCGAAAACGCCAAGGATTATCAGGACTACATCAAGCGCCTGCAGACGATTCCAACGGTGATCGACCAGGTGATCGCGGTGTCGCGGCAGGGTGCTAAAGAGGGTCTCACCCAGCCGCGTTATCTGCTGGAGCGCCTGCCCGAGCAGATCGACAAGATCGCAGCGCTGACCGGCGAGCAGAGCCCGTTCGCCTCGCCGCTGAAAAAACTCGACGCCGCCGTGCCGGCCGACCAGCGCGACGCGCTGCGCAAACAATTACTCGCTGCGATCGAGCAACAGGTACGCCCGGCCTACGGCAAGTTGGCCGCGTTCGTGCGCGACGAATACGCCGCGCAAGGGCGCGCGCAGGAAGGTCTGTGGTCGCTGCCCGATGGCGAACGCCGCTATCGCTACGCCATCCATACCCAGACCACCACCGATATGGCGCCGGAGGAGATCCATCAGATCGGCCTGAAGGAAGTCGCGCGCATCGAAGGCGAGATGACGGTGATCGCCAAGGCGCAAGGCTTTGCGGATCTGGCCAGCTTCCGCAAGGCGGTGGAGACCGACAAACGCCACTTCGCCACCTCCAGCGAGCAGATCCTGCAGCAGTACCGCCAGTACATCGCCGCGATGCAGCCGGAACTGCCCAAGCTGTTCGGCCACCTGCCGAAAACACCGCTGGACGTACAGGCGATGCCGGCATTCCGGCGCAGCGCACCCGGCGCCGAATATTGGCAGAGCAATCCGGAAGGCACCAAACCGGCGATCGTGAAGGTCAACACCAGCGACTTCGCCAGCCGCACGCTGGTCAATATCGAAACCACCGCGTATCACGAGGGCGTGCCGGGCCATCACCTGCAGATCTCGCTTGCGCAGACGCTGCCGTTGCCGCCGTTCCGCCAGCAGGCCGGCTACAACGCCTACATCGAAGGCTGGGCGCTGTATGCCGAGCGGCTGGGCAAGGAGATCGGCTTCTTCAAGGACCCGTACAATGATTACGGTCGGCTCTCCGGCGAGTTGTTGCGGGCCAACCGCCTGGTGCTCGACACCGGCGTGCATTACAAGCATTGGAATCGCCAGCAGATGGTGGAGTTCTTCCACGCGCATCCGTCCGACGACGAGCCCAGCATCCAGTCCGAAACCGACCGCTATATCGTCTGGCCGGGTCAGGCACTGGGTTACAAGTTGGGGCAGCTGCAGATTCTTGCGCTGCGTGCGGAAGCCGAAAAAGAACTCGGCGCTCGCTTCGACGTGCGCGCCTTCCACGATGCGGTGCTGGGCGGTGGCGCGATGCCGCTGGCGATGTTGCAGCAACGCGTGCGGCAGTGGATTGCACAGGCCAAAGCTGCGCCGGAGGCACGCGGATGAAGACGGGCAGCGCTTTACGCGCGAGCGCATTGAGTCTGTTGATTGCGGCAAGCGTGAGTGGCGTTGCCTGGGCCGCCCAGGCTGCCGAGCCGGTCGCCGCCACGCAGAACACCGCCACGCAGAACGCGGCAGCCGCGCGCTTCAAGGCGTTGTACACGCGCGAATGGCGCTGGCGGCAGGCGCAGCTGTCCGGCGCGGTGGATGAAGACAATCAGGCTACGCAAGACAAGCAGTCCGACCATCTGCCAAAGGTCGATGTGGCCACGCAAAACCAGCGCACCGCGTATTGGCAACAGGCCTTGAAGGAACTGGATGCGATTCCGTCGGCGCAGTTGCCGGCCGAAGATCAGGTGAGTTATCAGGTGTATCGGCAACAGTTGCTGGTGCTGCTGGATCAGCAGCATTTTCGTGCCTGGGAAATGCCGTTCAACAGCGACTCGGCGTTCTGGAGCGATCTGGGTTTCAGCGCCGAGGCCAAGTTGCGCACGCGCGAGGACTACCTGCGCTATCTGAAGATGCTGGCCGATATCCCGCGCTATTTCGCCGAACACACCGACAATATGCGTGCCGGCCTGGCGCGTGGTTTCAGCCAGCCCAAGGTGACGCTCACCGGGCGCGACCAATCCATTGCCGATGTGGTGCAAGCCAAGGGCGAGGTCAACCCGTTCTATGCACCGTTCAAGCAGATGCCGGCGACGCTGCCGGCCGATGTGCAGGCGCAATTGCGGCAGCAGGCGGTGCAGACCATCGATGCGCAGGTGCTACCGGCCTACGCCAAGCTGCTGGACTTCATCCGCAACGAGTACCAGCCGCGCGCGCGCACCACGCTGGCCGGCGAGGCATTGCCGGATGGCCAGGCCTACTACCGCGCGCAGATCCGCGAGTTCACCACGCTCGAGTTGAGCCCCGATCAAATCCACCAGATCGGCCTGCAGGAAGTGGCCAAGCTGCGCACGCAGATGGATGAGACCATCGTCGCCAGCGGCTTCAAACCGCCGGCCGGGCAGGCGGTGTTTCCTACGTTCCTGCATTTCCTGCGCAGCGACCCGCAGTTCTATGCCAAGACGCCGGAAGAATTGCTCAAGCAGGCCGCATGGATCGCCAAGCGCGTGGATGCCAAGGTGGGCGATTACATCGGCCGGCTGCCGCGCCGACGCTTTGCGATCGAACCGGTGCCGCCGGAACTGGCGCCGTTCTATACCGGCGGCCGCGGCGGTCCCGGCATCTATCTGGTCAACACCTACAATCTGCCATCGCGGCCGTTGTACAACCTGACCGCATTGACGTTGCACGAGTCATCGCCCGGCCACGCACTGCAAATGCCGCTGGCGGCAGAAGCGCAAGGGCTACCGGAGTTCCGCCGCTATGGGTTCATCTCCGCCTATGGCGAGGGCTGGGCCTTGTACTCGGAGTATCTGGGCCAGGAAATGGGCATGTACGACACGCCCTATGATCGCTTCGGTTATCTCACTTATCAGATGTGGCGCGCCTGCCGTTTGGTGATCGACACCGGCATCCACCACAAGGGCTGGACGCGCGCGCAGGCGCAGGCCTATCTGCGCGACAACACTGCCTTGAGCGAACACGAAGTCACCACCGAGGTGGATCGCTATATCGCCTGGCCGGGGCAGGCGTTGTCGTACTACCTGGGCGAGCTGAAAATTCTTGAGTTGCGTCGCAAGGCCGAAGCCGCCTTGGGCGAGACATTCGACCTGCGCCATTTCCACGACGCGGTACTGCAGACCGGCTCGGTGCCGCTGCCGGTGCTGGAGGCGCGCATCGACCGGTTCATTGCCGACGGTGGTGTCTCGCCGTATGCCGCCGAAGATGCTGCCGAGTCACCGGCGGCAGATGCCAAGGCGGCTGCCAGCGACTGATACACGTAAAACCTGCTGACGTTTTTTCGCAACAGCAACCGCGCTTTCCACTCTTCGGGGCGACGAATGACCACACACGGTGCGACCACGCAAGGCAAGTTTCACAAGCGACTCAGCCTGACCGACCTGACCTTTATCGGGCTGGGTTCGATCTTCGGCTCGGGCTGGCTGTTTTCGGCCAGCCATGTCTCTTCCATCGCCGGGCCGGCCGGCATCCTGTCGTGGATACTCGGTGGCATCGCAGTGCTGCTGCTGGGGCTGGTGTATTGCGAATTGGGGGCAGCGCTACCGCGTGCCGGCGGGGTGGTGCGCTACCCGGAGTATTCGCATGGCGCCTTGCTCGGCTCGTTGACCGGCTTCATCACCTTGATCGCGTTCTCCAGCCTGATCGCGATCGAGGTGGAAGCCGCGCGCCAATATGCGGCGGCATGGTTTCCGGTGCTCAATCAGGCCAATGGCTCGCACCCAAGCATCTGGGGTTGGTTGGTACAGCTCGCATTGCTGCTGCTGTTTTTCCTGCTCAACTATTTCAGCGTCAAGACCTTTGCGCTGGCCAACAACATCGTCAGCGTGTTCAAGTTTCTGGTGCCGATCCTGGTGATCGTGCTGCTGATGAAGCACTTCAATCCGGGCAATCTCACCGTGCACGGGTTTGCACCTTCGGGCATGGCCGGGGTGGAAGCGGCGATCTCGGCCGGCGGCATCATCTTCGCCTACCTGGGCCTGACGCCGATCGTGTCGGTGGCCAGCGAGGTGCGCGACCCGCAGCGCAATATTCCGATCGCCTTGATCCTGTCGGTGGCCTTGTCCACGGTGATCTATGTGCTGCTGCAGCTGGCGTTTCTGGGCAGCATTCCGTCTGCGCAATTGGCGCCTGGCTGGAGCGGTATCGACAAGGTGTTTGCACTGCCGTATCACGACATCGCGCTGGCACTGGGCATGGCGTGGTTGGCCGCGTTGGTGATCTGCGATGCGATGGTCTCGCCCAGCGGCACCGGCAATATCTACATGAATGCCACCCCGCGCGTGGTGTACGGTTGGGCGCGTAGCGGCGGGTTCTTGCCGGTGCTGACGCGGGTGGATCCGCAATCGGGCATTCCGCGGCCGGCGTTGTGGTTGAGCCTGGGCCTGTCGATCTTCTGGACGTTGCCGTTTCCCTCGTGGGAGACCTTGATCGGCGTGGTGTCGGCGGCACTGGTGCTGAGCTATGCAGTGGCGCCGGTCACCGTGGCCGCGTTACGCCGCAGCGCGCCGGATTTGCCGCGGCCGTTCCGGGTGCGTGGTTTTGCGGTGCTGGGTCCGTTGTCGTTCATTGTCGCCGCCTTGATCATCTACTGGTCCACCTGGCCCACCTTGTCGTGGTTGCTCGGTCTGCAGGTGCTCGCGTTCGTGCTGTACGTACTGTATCGCTTGCCCTCACGCGAGGGCCGTGCACGCTTGCTGCGGCAGGTGCGTGCATCGCTGTGGTTGATCGTGTTCTTCGTGCTGGTGATGGCGGTGTCGTGGGCGGGCACGTTCGGCGGTCACGGCTGGATCGCGCATCCGTTCGATACCTTGAGCGTGGCGGTGATTGCGTTCTTCATTTACCACTGGGGCGCGCGTAGCGGCTTGCGCAGCGATGAGCTGGCGCTGGAGGAGGACGATGGCGAGTGAGCTGCGCCGTGACGCGCGCGTGTCGCACTGGTTGCGTGGCTGCTGGAATGGGTTGGCTGCGTGCATCGTGGTGCTATCGACTGCTGCGCAGGCGGCGCCAAGCGTGGCCGACTACCAACGCTCGCTGGGGTTGCGCGAACAATGGAGCACGTTGACCGAGAACGTGGCGTGGCCTGCGCAATGGAAGGACAATGGCGCGTTTTACTACCGCAAGACGGTGCCTGGCGGATTCGCCTTTGTCAGCATGGACGTCGCCACGCTGCAGAAAAAACCGGCCTTCGATCAACTGCGCGTGGCGCAGGCATTGCAGGCGGCGACCGGCAAGACCTACACCGCGCTGCAGTTGCCGTTCGAACGCTTTGCGTATGCACAAGACGGCGTGGGTGACGCCGTTGCGATCCGCTTCGAGCTTGGCGAAGAGATCTGGCGTTGCACGCTGACGAGCTACCGCTGCGCACGCGATGATGCCGGCACGCAGGCACGTCCACGCGGCTTCGATGTGGTGCGCGACCCTGGAGTGCCAGCCGACAACACGCCACGTCGTTCGCCCGATGGCCGTTGGGAAGCGCTGGCCGATGGCTGGAATTTGGTCTTGCGCCGCGTTGCCGATGGGCAGCTGACCCGGCTCAGCACCGATGGTCGTGCAGACGATTATTTCGATCCGGAGAGCATCGCCTGGTCGCCGGATTCGCAGCGCCTGGCGGTGTATCGCGTGCGTCCCGGCCTTGCCCGCCGCGTGACCCGTGTGGAAGCTGCGCCTGCGGGTGGCGGCCAGCCGGTCGTGCGCAGCCAGCTGTATCCCAAGCCGGGCGATGCGGTGGATGTGGAGCGGCCGGTGCTGTTCGCCGTGGACGGCACGCGCCATGACGTGGAGACCAGCTTGTTCGCCAATCCGTATGTGCTGTCGCCTTTGCAGTGGCGCAGTGATGGCCGCAGCGTGAGCTTCGACTATGTGCAACGCGGCTTTCAACGCATGCGGGTGATTGCGGTGGACGCGCAGACAGGTCGCGCGCATGTTGCGGTCGGCGAGGACACGTCTACATTCGTGTATGCCGACCGTAGTTTCCGTCACGATGTGGATGCACACGGCGATGAGCTCCTGTGGATCTCCGAACGCGACGGCTGGCGGCATCTGTATCTGATCGATGGCCGCAGCGGCAAGCCCAAGCGACAACTCACGCATGGTGCGTGGATCGTGCGCGATGTGTTGCGCGTGGACGATGCGCAGCGGCGCATCTGGTTCACCGCCAGCGGCATGGATGCCGGCAAGGACCCGTACTACCGGCAGCTCTACAGCGTGGATTTCGACGGCCGCCAGTTGACCCGGCTGACGCACACCGACGCCGACCACGATGTGGCGATTGCAGAAGACGGCCGGCATTACATCGATGTGTATTCGCGCCCGGATCTGCCGCCGGTGATGGAACTGCACGCCATCAATGGCCGGCTGCTGCAGCAAGTGGAACAGGGCAACATCGACAAGTTGCTGGCAGCCGGCTGGCGCGCACCGGAGACCTTCGTGGCCAAGGGCCGCGATGGGCGCACCGACATCTGGGGCATGGTGGTGCGCCCGCGCGATTACGATCCCAGCAAGAAATATCCGGTGATCGAGAACATCTACGCCGGACCGCACGACTCCTTCGTGCCCAAGACGTTCTGGCCGTTCGGCTATCACTCCGGTGGCGACAAGCAGATCGGCATGCAGGCGCAGGCGGATCTGGGCTTTATCGTGGTGATGATCGACGGCATGGGCACCGCCAATCGCTCCAAGGCCTTTCACGATGTAGCGTGGAAAAACCTCGGCGATTCCGGCTTTCCCGATCGCGTCGCCTGGCATCGTGCGTTGGCCGCAAAAGATCCGTCCTACGATATCGGCCGGGTCGGCATCTATGGCGCGTCGGCCGGTGGACAGAGCACGCTGGGCGCGCTCGAGCGGCATCCGGATTTCTACAGGGTGGGCGTGGCGTTTGCCGGTTGCTACGACAACCGCATGGACAAGATCAGCTGGAACGAGCAATGGATGGGTTGGCCGGTGGATGCCAGCTATGCGCAGGCCTCGGGCGTGGTCAACGCGGCCACGCTGCAGGGCGATCTGCTGCTGATCGTCGGCGAGCAGGACAGCAACGTGGATCCGGCCTCCACTGCGCAGGTGGTCGATGCGTTGATCAAGAGTGGCAAGGACTTCGAGCTGCTCAACGTGCCCGGCGGCGAACATTCGGTGGGCCGGTCAAGCGGGCCGATCGACTATGTGCAGCGCCGCCAGTACGACTTCTTTGTGCGCCATCTGCGCCATGAACCCACACCGCATTGGAACTCACTACCGTCGGAGGCGCGATGATGCGTTTGTTTGCCCGAAAAATGGCGCAACCGCGCGGCCGTATCGCAGGCCTGCTGTGGTCGCTCGCGGTGTTGGCCGGTAGCGCGCCGCTGCTGGCCAATGCAGAAGACCTGCCGCGCTTCGTTACCCAAAACGGCCACCATGCGGTGTTCGTCGATGGCGCGCCCTACACCATACTGGCTGCGCAGCTGCACAACTCCAGCGCCTGGCCGGCAGTGCTGCCCAAGGCGCTGGACGAAGTAGTGGCGCTGCATGCCAACACGGTGGAAGCACCGGTGTATTGGGAGCAGTTCGAGCCGGCGCCCGGGCGCTTCGATACCACCAACGTGGATGCCTTGATTGCCGGCGCGCGCAAGCGTGGTCTGCGTGTGGCGTTGTTGTGGTTCGGCAGCTGGAAGAACGGCCAGATGCATTACGTCCCCGAATGGATCAAGCGCGACGAGGCCACCTACCCGCGCATGCGCGATGCCAACGGCGAACCGGTAGATGTGTTGTCGCCGCATGTGGCCGCCAACGTACAGGCCGATGCGCGCGCGTTCACCGCGTTGATGCAGCACCTGCGCAAGGTCGATGGCGACCGCCACACGGTGATCCTGGTACAGGTGGAAAACGAGCCTGGCGCCATCGGCACTGTGCGCGATCATGGCCCGGCTGGCGAGGCGGCGTTCGCGCAGCCCGTGCCTGCCGCAATCGCGCAAGCGCTGGGTAAACCGCAGGGTAGCTGGCAGCAGCTGTTCGGTGCCGAAGCGGCCGAAGCCTTCAATGCGCATGCCACCGCGTCGTATATCGAACAGGTGGCTGCGGCCGGCAAGCGCGCCTACCCGCTGCCGCTCTACGTCAACACCTGGCTGCGCTACAAGGGCAAACGCTATCCGGGCCTGGATTATCCGTCCGGCGGTGCGACGGTGAACATGTTCGCGCTGTGGCGCGCGGCCACGCCGTCGATCGACTTCATCGGCACCGATATCTATACCAACGACTACAACGAGTACACCAAGGTCATCGGCCAGTACGCGCGGCCGGACAACCCGGCCTGGGTCTCGGAGACCGGCTTCGAGGCGGCGACGGCGCCGTATCTGTTCCATGTGCTGGGGCAGGGGGGGATCGGCTTTTCGGTGTTCGGCATGGATGGCAACCAGGACAGCGCCGCCAACCGCGCCGCGATCGCTGCGCACGCGGCCAACTTCAAGTTGCTGGCGCCGTTGCAGCGGATCCTGGCCCAGGCGGCCTTCGACGGCCGGCTGCAGGCGGTGGCCGAACAGCCCGGCGCGCCGCAACGCACGCTGCGCTTCGGCGACTGGGAGGCCAAGGTGTCGTTCGGTGCGCCGATGTGGGGCGATGCGCCGGCGATCCTGCCGGGCAACGACGACCACGCAGGGCGGCTGCTGGTGGCGCAGCTGGGGCCGGAGGAGTTCCTGGTCACCGGCATGGCCGCGCGGATTGAATTTTTCCGCGATGCGGCCGATACCCGTCATGGGCAACTGTTGCGGGTGGAGCAGGGGCGGTATGTGGACGGACGCTGGCAGGTCGAAAGACAGCTCAACGGCGACCAGACCGACTATGGCCTCAACTTTGGTCGTGTGGATGCGGCGGGCGAGGTGCCTGTGGTGCTGCGTGTGCGGGTCGGCACGTATTGAGCGTGCGTGAGGCGACTGCGCAGCCGTGTGGCGGGTGTGGTCGGAATCGGTGAGTGCTAGACCTGGATTGCAGTTTCTGTCCGCCGGTTGTCCTCACGTAAGGAACGCTTGCCACGCGGCTTGGATGGCGTAAGAGCGACAGCAGCACAGCGCGTTTGCCAGCAACGATTGTGCTGATTGGTCGGTAAACAAACATCATCGGTTTTTTCTCAGTTTCTGCACCGGAGCCACCATGAGCATCAGTCCCATCGCCAGTTCCGGAATGCAGGTTGCCGCGCTGCGTCAGCAGGTGGCCGCCAGCAATGTGGCACGCCAGCCGGTAGACGGCAGTCCGCGTCAGGCCGTTGCGGCCAGCACGCAGGCCAATGGTGGAGTGGCGGCCAGCGTGGTCGATGCCAGCTCCGATCCTTCTGCGCCAGCCACTGATCTGGTCGAAGGGCTATCGGCACGCAACGATTTCCAGGCCAACGCCACTGCGCTACGGCGCTCCGACGAGATGTTGGGCAGCTTGTTGGACGTATTGAGCTGAGAGCTCGGAGTGGACGAAGGCCGTTGTCGATCTAATGCACGGCTGTCCGTTTGATGCGGTGCTTGGCGACACTTGTCTGCCACTTCACTGCAGGGCCCTTGCCCGCCCACCATCGCAGGACACGCCGCAAGTACGTCCGTGTAGGCTCTTACGCGACGGTGGGCGGGCAAGGACCAGTCGAGAGTGTCGGTATGCATGGTGCAAACAGTGCATGACATGCGTTGTCTGGATCACAACGAGTCCAATCAGCTCCCCAGTGCAAGCAGAGCGACAGTACGCTCTCCCCCAAGTCATCGATCAACTTACTGGTGCGGTGTCCTTGCCGATTGCGGGACCGTGTGGCGGCATGGATGCCGCCACCGAGCCTACACGGACGTACTTGCGGCGTGTCCCGCGAGCGGTGAGGGCACCGCGCCCTCGACTGACTAGGCTTTTGACCTATAGCGTCATGCTGAAGTCGTTGTACTCACTGCCCTTCAGTGCCTAATACCTGCGCCGCATCGACGATATCCACGCCCTGCAGTTGTCCTAGCCAGTTGTCGAACCAGGGCTTGTGCATGGCGCCGACCACTGCCAGCACGCGCGCGCCGGGTTGTTCGGCAAAACTGGCGCGCACGTTCGAGACCATGCGCAGGTTGCGGATTTCCCAGCCGGACATGTAGCGGTAGCCGTAGCGTTGTGGCGAGCCCTCGCTCAATGCCGCGCGAAAATCCACTGCGATGGCCAACTGCTGGCTGGCCGGCAGGTTGATCGCGCGATAGAGCTCCAGCAATTTGCCTTCGCTGGCCAGTTGGTCTTCGCGCTCACGCATGGCGTTCGCACGCGGTGCGGCCTTGTCCCAAGCCGCCTGGATGGCCTTGCCGTATGCGACAGGGTCGCCCAGGTCCACGTTGTCGCCGGTGTGATCGTCGGCCGGGTAGACGCGCTGCAAGCCGAGCTTTGCGGCCAGTCGCGCCGCGATCTGGTCGCTCTCGTTCGGGCGAGTTTCCATGGCGCGCAGTCGCGTCACCAACGCCGCATCCAGGCCATCGCCGCTGCGCTGTTCGGCCTGCGCAAGCTGCAACCATTGCACCAGCGCAGACGACGGATCGCCGGAGGCCAGAAACAGCGCGGCCAGGTGTCGACGCTGTGCCGGTGTGGGCGCGCTCGGCAAGGTGCCGAGCGCTGCGCGTACCTGGCCTAGCGCGGTGGGAACATCCAGTCCGGTGGCACGTGCCGCGTCGCTGGTGTCGGGGCAATAGGTCGCACTGTCTTCGGGTAAATAGACTGCAGGATGGCGTCGCATCAGATCGCAGGTTTCTCCCGAAAGATTCTCTACGGTGATGATGGTCGGCTTGTAGGCGGCCAGCCGGTCCATCAACGGTTGCAAGCGCGCCGCACCGATGTCGCTGCCCTTGGGCAACTGTAACAAGTGCACGCTGCCTAGGACCAGTATCTGGGTGCGTGGGGCGGCCATCTCGGCATCCAGCTGCGACAGATCGACCTGCGCGTGTGCGATGCAGGGCGCGATCAAGGCCAGCCACAGCAAGTAACGCGCTGAACGTTTCAACAGCTTGGCGGAGTGCGCACTGGTGTCAACAACCCGTGCTGCCGCGCGGGCAATGTGCGAGATGCGAGGTGGCTGTGGCTGCATGACGTTCCTTGTGTACGGGTTATGGCTGCGCGGCTGTCTGGCGACGATGCAGCTTGGGTCTGTGCCGCAGTGTGGCGGTCACCGCACACTCGGGCGTGGCCGAAAAGTCACTTGGCCAAATGGCAGGGGCGACAAGCAGGCGCTGCACGTGGCTGCTACGGCAGCGCGCCAGCCGGTGCAGCCGACATCCTGCGTGTTTGAGCAATGCTGGCAGGCGCGCACCGTCGGGTACGCCGAGTCCGGCGTTGGCATCCCGTCCGTCCGACGCACGGAAGCCGCCGTTGTCGCCATCGCCGCTGTCGCGGAAGGCATCGGGTTGGCCAGACAGGTGCTGCACCACAACGCTGGGTTGGCTGCGATTGCAGCGAGATCCGTGCCAATCACGCAGCCCACGCCGGCAGGGCTGCGCTGGTGCCGCCATTATCGCCGGTTGTGTATCAAACTGCAGACAGCAGGCTCGGCATCGCAGCAGGTACAACTGTGAGTCGATCGATGCCCGCTTGTGTGCAGATTTCCGCACAGGTGCCGGACACGTGCCACAAGACGCCGGGCGCGTTGTCGCGCACGATGGGGCAGATATCACTTCGGGGCGCAACGATGGACCGTAGAACGTTTTTGCGTCAGGGCATGGCAGCGACCGCGGTGGTGGGTGCAGGTGCTGCGATCGCAATGCCGGGGACACTGCAAACGCCGACGACGCTGCCACCACCGGCCCTGCCACGTCTGGAAGCACTCCCCTCCGCCGCGCATGTCGGCAGCACGCTGTGCCGCTTTCGGCATCTGCAGCAGCAGTGGACAGTATACGAGCATCTCGACAACCCGCAGGGCCAGCTGACGCTGTGGACCGAGGCCGGCGTGCTGCGCCTGGACAAACGCACCGAGCCGGCCTATCCGGCCGAGGGCAAGCCGTACTTCGGCATGTCGCTGGCCGAGGTGGCGATGGCCGAAGCGGATCTGCTTGCCGACCGCCTGCTGCGCGATGGCGACCCGGACGAGGCGCAGGTGCGCGATGTCGCGCCGCCACCGGCCTCGCTGCTCGACCCCAAGGACAATGGTGGGCGCTGGCCGTGGACCACGTTTGTCGGCACGCGCGAAAGCCTGGACACCATGCCGATCCTGCCCAATGGCCGCAGCCGCACCTCGCGCCCTGAACAGGCGTTTGCCGAGTTGGGCGAAGAAGCCCTGATCAAGCGCCGCGAGGAAGGCATGCTGGGCGGGTGGATGCCGGCAGTGCGCAAGGTGATGCGCCGCGAGGGCGGGGCCGATGCCTGGTACGACGTACTGGTCTTTGCCGACGTGCGTGCCAGCGATCGCTTCGTGGTGCAGACCTGGCATCGCACGATGCATGTGCGCGGCGGCGAGATCGTTGGCGTGCATTACACGCACAGCTATCCCGCGTTCGCGCCTTCGCGAAAAGAGGCCACCGCCGAACAGTTCTACGCCGCGTTGATCGATTTCGCCGCGTACTGGCAGCAGGCCCTGGACGGTACGGTGCAGGCGCAGCTGCCCGATGCCAGCTGGAACGACATGGCGCAGTTCGCGTTCGCGCGCGAGCTGGTGGTGCGGCCCGGTGGCGATTACCCCAAGTACGGTGCGGTGGAGCGCGACTACTACGGCAACGAGTACGACGGCTTCCAGGACACCTTCACCAGTTCGTTCTACGCCAATCTGGAATGGGGCCGCTTCGCGCAGGCCGCCGCGGTGCTGGACAATTACTTCGACGCGTTCGTGCAGGACGATGGCCTGCCGAACATGCGCGGGCCGGAGGTCGGGCAGTTCGGGCTGACCCTGTCGCTGTTGGCGCGCTATCTGCGTTACACCGGCGATGCGGCGCGGCTGCGGCGCCTGTTGCCCAAGATCGCGGCCACTGCACAGGTGCTGTGCGACTTGCACGACCAGGCGTTGGCGTTGCCGCGCAGCGCGCATGGTCATGGCCTGCTGCACGGCTGGAACGAATCCGACGCCTGTCTGTTTCCCGATCCATCGCTGTGGTGGAAGCCGTACTACGCCAATAGCGCACTGACGATTCGCGGTTGGGAAGACATCGCGCAGGTCTGGAGCACGCTCGGTGGCGATGCCGGTTTGGCCAACCAATGGCAGCGCCGTGCCAAACAATTGCGCACGCGGTTGGAAGCCAGCCTGCGTGCCAATGTGCGCCGCGATGTATCGCCGCCCTATGTCGGCCCATTGCCTGGCGCCAAACTCACCTTTCGCCAATCGCTACTGCAGGAAAAACCCAGCGAGCAGCAATGGCCGCACCGCGCCTACGCTGAACTGTTGCAGGCCGATGTGTTGCCGGACGCGTTGGCTCACCTGGTGATCGATTGCCTGCGCGGCCATGGTGGCACCAGCATTGGCGTGGTGGCCAATATCGCGCCGCCGGAGCCGGGCAGCCGCGATCTGCTTGGATTCATTTCCTACGGTTATGCGCAACAGCTGCTGCGGCTGGATCGCATCGAAGAGTACCTGTTGTTCGTCTATGCACACCGCTACCAGGTGCATACGCGCGGCAGCTGGACAGCGGGCGAAGTCAGCGGTATCACCGGCGGCATGCCGTTGTTCTGCATTCCCGCGCAGATGACCATCCCGCTGCTGCTGCGCTGGATGCTGGTCAGCGACGACAGCGCCGGCGAGCAGTTGTTTTTGGCGCGTGCGTTGCCGCGTGCCTGGTTGGGCAGCGGTGCAACAGTCGGCATCACCGCAGCGCCGACGCGTTGGGGCAAGGTCACGCTGACGCTGCGTACGGATGTCGATGCGCAGCGTATCGATGCACAGGTGCAACTGCCGGAGCAGGCGCCCAAGCGCACCTGGCTGACCTTGCGTGCGCCACAAGGCACGCGGCTGGAGCGTGTGCTCGTGGACGGCAAGCCTGCACGCCTGCAAGGCCCACATGCGGATCGCGTGGCGTTGTCTGGCAGCGCTGCCGTGGTGGCAGTGCAGGCGTGGTACGTGTGACGCACCGTGCCGCAGTGCCGGAATCGGCACGCGGCGCGCGCTGGGTACAGCGTGGCGTCGGTGGCGTCGATCGCAGGATCTTGTGCGCTCGGTAAGCTGGTTACTTCCCATGTCAGCTGCGCTGATCGCGCCACGGTGTTGGCCGTGATGTCGACACATCGACACAAGCATGTGAATTTCCGCATGGCTGCCGGATAAATTCGTCAAGACGGCGCCGAGGCGTTGCCGCAAGATTTTTTAACGTGATCTGTCATCGATTGGTCATGTGCTCTCAGGGGGAGAGCAGCGTCGTCGTCTTGCTTGGATAGTTGCCGCTTCGTGCGGCAACTCACTGGTGTCGTGTTTGTCGCGATCGATCTCTCATCTTGCGCTGTCGCAGTGCGGCTTGGCCGTGCGCGCAGGTTGGCCGTTGTCCCCACGAAAGCACAAGGAATTCCGATGTCGCCCAGCCGCTCCGCCTTTCTGTCGCAACCCCTTGTTTCCACGCGTCATCCGTTGGTCAAGGCAATTATCCTGGTCTTGTCCATCGTTGCAGTGCCGGCAGGCGCACAGCAGCGCACACCCGACGACGACGCCACCCAGACCCTGGATCAGATCAACGTCACCGGTACCCATCTGCGCCGCGTCGATGCAGAGACGGCCAGCCCGGTCATCGTGGTCGACCGGCAGCGCATCGAAGACAGCGGCAAGAGCACGTTAGGCCAGTTGCTGCAGCAATTGCCGGCGATGGCCGGCTTCATGCCCGGCCCGGCGCTCAACTCCGGTTTCAGCCATGGTCGCGCACTGGTGTCGCTGCGCAATCTGGGGCCCGAACGCACCCTGGTATTGGTCAACGGTCATCGCATGGCCGGTCCTGCGAGCAGCGTGGCCTCGGCGCCGGGCGTGGACGTCAACGCGATTCCGGCATCGATGGTGGAGCGGGTGGAAGTGCTCACCGATGGAGCCTCGTCGGTGTATGGCTCCGATGCGATCGGCGGCGTGGTCAACATCATTCTCAAGGACAAGTACGACGGTTTTGCCGCCACGGTCGATTACGCACAGAGCACGCATGGCGATGCCAACAGCCGCACGCTGGGAGTGGAATGGGGCAAGACCTGGGAGCGCGGCGGGTTGATTCTCGGGCTCAGTCGCAATTCGATGAACCCGGTGTTCAACCGCGATCGCGGCTACGCGGCCAAGGCAGTGGAATATCTCGACGGCCAGGTCAGCGAAATCCGTGGCGGCAACACGCGCGCGTTCTTGAACGATGGGCGCGTGCTCACACCCGCAGAGGGCGTTGCACCTGGCGCTGTAGGTGAAGATGCGTTTCGCCCGTATCAACGCGCGACCGATAGCTACAACGTCTACGATGCGCAGTATCTGATCACGCCGATCGAGCGCACCAACGCCTCGTTGCACGGCAGTTTCGAGTTCACCCCGAACGTGCAGGGCTACATGGACGTGTTCTGGACCCGTAGCAAGACCACCTCGCGTCTGGATGCGTTCGGCATGCAGATGGATGGCGCGGCCGACAACTACTACAACCCGTTCGGCGATCAATTGGACCGCTATCTGTTGCGCTCCACGCAGGCCAATACGCGCGTCTACACTGCGACGATGTTTCAGACCAACATCGTGGCCGGGCTGCGCGGGCGCGTGGAAGGCACCAGTTGGCAATGGGACGCCGCAGCCGGCTATGCGCGCTACAAGGACACCTTGGTGCGCACCGGGTTTTCGATCACTTCTGCGTTGAACAATGCGGTGGGTGCTTCGTTTCTGGACAACGATGGGGTGGTCAAGTGCGGTGCGCCGGGTGCGGTGATTGCTGGCTGCACGCCGATCAATATCTTCAACCCCAACGACCCGGCCACCATCGCCGCGTTGCGCGGCACCCAGCGGCCGGTGGATCTGATCGACGAGAGCCAGATGCGCTTTGTCGATATCAGCGCCAACGGCGATCTGTTCGAACTGCCGGCCGGGACGGTGCAGGCCGCCGTCGGCCTGGTCTATCGCACCAACAAGTTTGCGCAAGGCACCAGCAGCGAGGTGGCGGCTGCCGATGCCGACGGCAATTGCGACTACAACGATGGCTGCATCCTCAAGCAGGGGCGCGACGAATCGGTGCGCGAGGCGTATGCAGAACTGCTGGTGCCGCTATTGAAGGAGGTGCCGTTTGCCAACAGTCTGAATCTCAATCTCGGTTCGCGCTATTCCAAGTACGACGCCTGGGGCGCCACCACCAACAGCAAGGTCGCCATCGAATGGCGGCCGATCGCCAACCTGCTGGTGCGCGCGACCGGCTCGCAGGTGTTTCGCGCGCCGGCGCTGGGGGATCTGTATGGCTCGCCGTACACGGCTGTGGTGGATAACACCGGCGATTTCCAGGACCCTTGCGAAGGCTTCACCGGCACGCCCAATCCGGCCTGCGCGAACGTGCCCAACGATGGCAGCTTCCGCAACACTGCGCAGTTCGATGTGGTGACGTCGGGTGCGAACAACGTCGGTTTTCAGCTCAAGCCCGAGCGCGGTCGCTCCTACAACGTCGGCCTCGTCTACGACCCGGATCGGATGCCCGGCTTGTCGCTCAACGTGGACAGCTGGCGCGTGGTGCTGGACGACATGCTGTCCGGCGTAGGCCTGCAGCAAGTGGTCAACGATTGCTTCGAGGGACGCGACGCCGCGTTCTGCCCGTTGATTCAGCGCGATGCGGCTGGCCAGCTGACCCGCGTGTCGGTGCCGTTTTCCTACAATAGCGGCAAGGTGGATATCCGCGGCTACGATGCCGGGATCCACTACACGCTGGCCGAGACCGCTTGGGGCGATTTCTCTGCCGGTCTGGACGCGACCTTCTTCTCCAGCTTTCGTTTTGCCGGTGAAACGCATAACTATGTTGGCGAAAATTCCAGTTGGGGCAACATGCCGCGCTGGCGTGCGGTGGCCAATCTGGCCTGGGACAACGGGCCGTGGCATGCAAGCTGGACCACCCGCTATCTGGGCCGTACCGTCAACGGAAGCGCGTACGACGATTTTTGCGCCGACACCGAAGCCGATGGCAGCTGCCGTTACTTTCCGATCGGGTCGGTGGTCTATCACAACGCCTCGCTGAGCCGGAAAATCGCGTCGCTGCATAGCACGCTCGCGCTGGGCGTGGATAACATCGCTAATCGCGCGCCGCCGCGGTTCTACAGCTACTCCAATGCGGCCAACACCGATGCCACCACGTACGACACCTTGGGCCGTTACTTCTGGAGCAGAGTGCGGGTGGAGTTTTGAAGTGCCGGTGCAGGTGCTGACCGCATGGGCTGGCACTTTTCAAGGAGCCTGCGCATGCGCAGATCTCGCGTGATGTCGTTCCTGGATCGGCACCGGCGCTGGCCTCGCCTGCTCCAGCGTTCCGGTGCGGCCGCGCTGCTCTGTGGGTGTGCGGTCTTGAGCGTGCCGTCGGCAATCGCCAATGAAACGCAGGACACGCCGATTGCGGCGACCAACGCCGCCATCGGCGAGCCACGTTTTCGCGGGCTCGCGCATCCGGTGCCAAACAGTGGTGTGGCCTTCGCGCCTGGCGGACAACTGGCAAGGATCTATGCCGCCGATATCGCACACGGGGCCGGGCAGGTGCCGGGCAAGGATTTCTGGATCGACCGCATGCTGGCGCGCGACGGGGAGGACGGTGGGGCAGGCGATAACAACCAGTGGTTGTTGACACGTGGCCGCGCCGCTTATCTGGCCGATCACCAACCTGCGCAACCCGGCTTCGTTGGCCAGGTGGCGTACTGGCATGCCACCGACTACGACGCGCTGCTGCGGATCCAGTCCATGCAGGGTACCCAGCCGGTGCAGTGGAAGGAGGACGCCACGCAGCGACGGCAAACGCCCAGTTATTTCAGCAGCGTGTACGACGATGCCGGCGTAGGCGTGCGCATGCGGCTGGTGAAATACATCACCGAACAGAATGTCGCAGTGGCCAGTCTCACCTTTTCCAGCCTGGATGGCGCAGCGCATGCACTATCGGTGCAGGCGCTTTCGCCGATGGCGCAGCATGCAGACGGCAATGAATTGACCGGCGCCTTCGCTGCCTACAACGCAATCACCACGGTGTTTCCACGCATGTCTGGCGATGGCTTCCAGGTGCAAGGCAAGCGCCTGGTGCGTGAGGTGGCCGTGCCCGCCACCGGCGAGACTGCTGCAGTGAAAGTGCAGTTGGGCCTGCTCACCCACGAACTGCCCGAAGCGCGCGCCGAGTACCTGCGCATCGCCGCGCAGTCGCCGCAGCAGGCCTACCAGGCACATGTCGCCAGCTACAACCGCTGGTGGGTGGACAACCTGCCGTATCTGGACACGCCCGACGAAAATATCACCAAGAGCCTGTTCTATCGCTGGTGGGTGCTGCGCTTCAATTTTCTCGATGCCGACGTGCCGGGCAACGACTACCAGTTTCCGGTCGCCATCGAAGGCGTGCTTGGTTACAACAACGCGATCGTGCTGACCACCGGCATGTTTCTGGATGACCTGAAGTATCTGCGCGATCCGCTGTATGCCTACGGCAGTTGGCTCAGTGCAGGCGAGACCGCCGGCGGCGGCAAGTACACCGACAATCCCGGCTCGCCGGAACACTGGTCCAACTCCTACGCGCAATACATCACCGCCGCCGCATGGCGATCGATGCAGTTGCATGGCGGGCCGGCCGCACTCGCGCAAAAATTGGCGCGTTATGGCAGCGGCGATGTGGATGGCGTCCTGGCCGCTTACGATCTCAATCACAACGGATTGATCGAGTACGACTGGGCCGCGATGACCGGCAACGACGCCGATGCGGTGTCGTTCGATTGGGCCAAGCAGCACGGGCAGATCCGCATGGATCGCACCGAAAGCGCCTATGTCTATGCCAACGCGCAGGCCGCCGCGCAGGCTGCGTTGCTGGCCGGCGACACCGCGACGGCGCAGCGCATGCAGGCCACCGCGCACCGCATCCGCAAGGCGGTGGTCGAGGTGCTGTGGCAGGACCATAGCGACTCCGCCGATTCGGTGGGTTTGCACGGCGATCTGCTCAAGCACCGCCAGGCCAGCGGGCCGCGCTTACCGGTGGACTGGAAGGAGACCAATAACTATTACCCCTTCAGCGTGGGCTTGATGCCCAAGCAGGGCGAGCCCGACTATGACCCCAAATATGTGCGCGCACTGCGCCTGTTCGCCGATGCGGTGCAGTACCCGCTGTTTCCGTTCTATACCGCCAACCAGGTCGATCTGCAGGCGCGCAGCAGCGGCGCCGATGCGGGCAGCAACAACTTTTCCACCATCAACGCCACTGTCGCGTTCCGTCTGTTAGGCGAGGCGCTGCGCGATTACCCCAGCCCGTTTCTGAGCGCGCAGAGTTACCGCACATTGCTGTACTGGAACGCGTGGGCGCCCTACATCGACGGCGACAACCGCTACCCGGACCAGAACGAATTCTGGGCCAAGGGCAGTGCAGGCAACGGCGGCAAGATCGGCTACCGCTCATGGATCCACCACACCCAGTTGGGTGCGACCAACTTCAGCATGATCGAGGATGCGATGGGCTTGCGTCCGCGCAGCGACGAGAGGATCGAGCTGTATCCGATCGATATCGGCTGGGCGTATTTTGCCGCCGAACATCTGCGCTATCGCGATCGCAACCTGAGCATCGTCTGGGACCGCACCGGCACCCATTACGGCGGCAAGGTGGGCAAGGGATATAGCGTGTATCTGGATGGACGGCTGGCGTTTCGCGTCGACCGGCTGGCACACGTGATCTACGACCCGGCGAGCGGCAAGGTGAGTGCAGCCCCGGATGCGGTCAATCGCAATGGCGTGGCGCAGGTGCTCGACGCACATCCCCTGCAACTGGCTGCAATGTCGCAGGTGTGCTTTGCGAGCACCTCGCGCACCGCGCAGATCCTGGCCAAGGCCGGTGTGGATGTGACATTGCCCACCACTGCCAGCCGCAATCTGGCCGAAGGCGCCGCTGTCACAGCCAGCTTCGCCGCGCCCGGATTTGCGGCAGCTGCAGCGGTGGATGGCAGCACCGCCAGCACGCCGTTCTGGGGCACGGTCGGCTCGCCGTTGGCTAGCGACTGGATTGCGCTGGACTTGGGCCAAGCACGGCAAGTAGATCAGCTGGTGCTGTATTTCTATCGCAGTTCTTCGCCCGCTGGCGAGCAACACGGCTTTGCGTCTGGCACCATTCCTGGCTACGCCGCGCCGTGGATCTATGCCGTGCAATACCAGGACGGCGCCGGCAACTGGAAGCGCGTTCCCGGACAGGTGCGTGATACAGCGATTGCGCAGGGCAATCGCAACCGCGTGCGCTTTCCGCCGATCCGTGCCCGTGCGCTGCGTGTAGTGGTGACCCACGCCGGCAGTGCGCGCACTGGCATCAAGGAAATTCAGGTCTTCGACAGCGGTATGCCCGCACCTGCACTCGCCGATAATGCGCCGCCGCAGGTACTGGCGTGGCAGCTGGACGATCCCGGTTCCGATGGCACCGTGGTGGTGGATGGCCGCGTGGGCGACGACGGCTTGCCCAACGGTGCGCTGCAGGTGCACTGGCAGACACAGCACGCGCCCGACGGCGGTGAAGCGCTGTTTGCAGATACCTCCGCACTGCGCACGGTGGTGCGCTTCACCCGCGCCGGGCGCTATACGCTGCGGCTGCTCGCCAACGATGGCACGCTTGCCGGCCATGCCGATGTGCAAGTGGATGCGCCCGAATCGCCGGCACTGCAGCAGGTGCCGTTACAGGGCATGGCCACTGCCAGCGCTGAGGTCACCAGCGCGCATCACCGCGTGGAGGCGCTCAACGACGGCTTCATTCCCGTTGCCGAAAGTGTGCCTGGCAATGCGCGTCGCTGGGGCAGTTATGGCCGCGCGCAACCTGCATCGGTCTGGTTGCAGTACCAGTGGCCACGGCCGGTGCGTGTCTCGTCCAGCACGCTGTCGTTGTGGGACGATCAGCCCGACGGCGGCGTGGCACCGCCCTCCAGCTGGAAGCTGCAGTTCCTGCGCGACGGGCGCTGGCAGGACATCGTGGCCAAGGGCGGTTACCCGATTGCCGGCGGCGGCGCAGCGAGCACGGCGACTTTTGCGCCCATCGTGACAGCAGGCCTGCGCGCAGTGTTGACGACGCAAGCCACTGCGACCGGGCATGCGGCAGTCGGCGTGGACGAATGGCAGGTGTTTTCCGAACTGCCCAGCCAGCTCGAGACGATCGACCTGCGCACTGCGCCCGGGCAGCTGCCCTCGCTGCCACAGGAAATCACCGCGTTCTTCGCCGACGGCAGCGTGTTGCCGGTTGCGGTGCAGTGGGCGCAGTTGCCTGCGGATCGTTTGAGCGGGGAGGGCGCAGTGGAGCTGCAAGGTTTGGTGGAAGGCGCGATTCCGATCAAGGCCAGCGTCTGGTTGCGCGCCACGCCGCCGGGGCAGATCACCACCGTGCAGGCGTTGCCAGTGGTGAGCGCGATGGCTGGGCATGCGCCGACGCTGCCGGGGTTTGTCAGCGTGCAGTACAACGACGGTTCGCGCGAACGGCTACCGGTGCAATGGCCGGCGCTGGCACCTGCGCGCTACGCGCACCCCGGCGAGATCGCATTGACCGGTACGGCCCAGGGGCGAGCGCCCACCGGGCAGGTGTCGGTCCCGCTGACGGTGCAGATCAAGACCGCCACTCCATGACGCGCATCCTCACGCGCGTGTTCGGACTGGCATGTGCAGTGTCGCTGGCCAGTGTTCCGGCATGCGCCGCAACGCCAACGCCAACGCCAACGCCAACGCCAGGCAAGCGCCTGCATGCACCCGGCAACCCGATCCTGGCCGATGGCAGCACCTATTCGGCCGACCCGGCGCCGCTGGTCGCCAACGGCAAGTTGTACATCCTGGCCGGGCGCGATACCGCCGCGCCCGACCAGAACGCATTCGTCATGCCGGCTTGGCAAATGTTCGTCAGCAGCGACCCGGGCAGCGGGCAGTGGATGCATTACCGCGATCTCCTGCACCCGCAGCAGGTGTTCGCCTGGGCAGACAAACGCTACGCCTACGCCGCGCAGATCGTGCAGGGGCCGGATGGGCGCTATTACCTGTATGCGCCGGTGCAGCAGCGCAATTCGCCGAACCCTGATCCGTTCGCCATCGGCGTGGCGGTGGCCGACAGCCCGCTCGGCCCCTGGACCGATGCGCATCCGCAAGGGCCGGTGGTGTCGCAGTCGGTGCCAGGCACCAACGACATCCAGAACATCGACCCAACCGTGCTGGTGGACGACGATGGGCGGGTGTATCTGTACTGGGGCACCTTCGGCGCGTTGTATGGCGTGGAGCTGCAGCGCGACATGGTCAGCTTCAAGGGCACGCCGGTGCGGGTGGAGACGCTGGCCGGCTATTTCGAAGCGCCCTGGCTGTTCAAGCGCAACGGCAGCTATTACCTGGCGTATGCGGCCAACAATGCCGGCCGCGATTCCGCCTGCACGCCCACGCTGTATCACGCGTGCATCGCCTATGCGAGCGCGCCGACTGCGCTGGGGCCGTGGACCTATCGCGGCATCGTGTTGCCGCCGGTGTCTTCGACCACCTCGCATCCCGGCATAGTGGCCTTCAACAAGCAGTGGTATCTGGTCTATCACACCGCCGATGCGCGCGGTGGCGGGCATTTTCGCCGCAGCGTGGCGATCGATCGCCTGGAGTGGGACGACAGCACGCAACCGGCGCGCATTCGCACCGTCACACCGACCCGGCGCCCGCAGCCGCCAACACCGCCGCAGCGCAATCAGGCGCCTGCCGCCTACGCCACCGCGTCCAACGGCCCGGACATTCCGCCGCAGTACTGGATGGCCGCGCTCAACGACGGCATCGTCAAGGCCAATCCGCTGCCGCCGCAACTATGGGGAAGCTGGACGCCGAACAATCCGCCGCAGCAGTGGATTCAATACAGCTGGTCACAGCCGGTGACCCTGGACCGCACCCGCATCGTGTTCTGGGCCGATCAGCCGGCCGGCGCGCAGATCGGCGTGGCGCCTCCGGCGCGTTGGCATCTGGAATTTCGCAAGGGCGGGCAATGGCATCCGGTGCAGCCGAGCGACAGCTACGGCACGCGCACCGATCGCTACGAAGCGGTGTCGTTTGCGCCAGTGACCACGCGCTGCGTACGCGTGGTGCTGGAGGCCTCCGGTGCCGGAACCCGCCACGCCGCGCTGGCGGTGCAGGAATGGGAAGTGTTGGCGCCGCAGCCGCAGCGTCTGCCTGCAGCGAGCGCTGCCGACAGTACACACTGCGATGCGCCATAACGCGGCTGAAAAAGCGCTGGCTCCCACGCTGCGGCTGGATGCTGGCGACGCTACGCAATCGTCGGCGTGCAGGCAGCCCAATCAGGGTGTGCCCGACTCGGGCAATCACCGCATTGCATCAACCACGCTGTCCCATCTCTACTTGCATGACAGATGTTGATCGTGACCACGCTCCATTCCCGGATAAACGCATGAAGCCAACGCTGCACCACACACAGACCTCCCGGTGGCACACCATCGCAGCGTGGTGCCTGAGCATCGCGCTCTGCGCGCTATCGGCAAGCGCAGTGGCTGCATCGGTCGCAGCCACGCCCACGCCCACACCGGCGCAGTACGCGCAGGCCATCGGCTTGTCCGATCACTACGCGTCCCTGGTCGACCAGCAACCGACGGCGCCAGTGTGGATCGATGCGGGACGCTTCCTGTATCGGCGCGGTGTTGCACGCACCAACCAGGCGCCGGCCATCGAGTACCGCCTGGTGGATGCCGCCAGTGGCCGCAATACGCCGGCCTTCGATCATGCGAGGTTGGCGGCGGCGTTGACCCAGGCCGGTGCGCAGGACATCGATGCAACGCAACTGCATCTGGAGGAACCCACGCTGCAACAGCAACGCCTGGGCTTTCAGCTGGCGAAGCTGGGCTGGCAGTGCGATCTGGCGCGCTACCGCTGCGAACATGTGCCCGAGCACGATGTGCCGGCCGAGACGATGGACATGCGTCTGCCGTTCAAGCAGGGCGAACGCGAGGCCAAGGTGTCGCCGGATGGCCGCTGGCGCGCCTGGGTGGAGCAAGCCAATCTGGTCATCGCGCCGGTGGCCGGTGGCGAGCGCAGCGTGCTCAGTCTTGATGGTCGTGCCGATGATTACTACGCGCTCGACAGCATCCAGTGGTCGCCGGATTCGCAGCATCTGGCCGCGTATCGGGTCAAGGCGCCACCGCCGCGCATGGTCTATTACATCGAATCCGCACCAGCCGATCAGGTGCAACCCAAGTTGCACCAACAGGTCTATCCCAAGCCCGGCGATGTGTTGCCGGTGATGCAGCCGGTGTTGTTCGACATCGCCACGCGTGCGGCGCATCCGGTGGCGATGACCTTGCTGCCCAATGCCTTCAGCTTGAGCGAGATGGTCTGGTGGAAGGACAGCCGCGGCTTCACCTTCGAATACAACGCGCGCGGCCATCAGCTGTATCGGGTCATCGAAGTGGACGCACGCACGGCCGCCGCGCGCACCGTGATCGAAGAAACCTCGCCCACCTTTATCGAATACTCCGAACTCAGTGGCGACCATGAGAACGGCGGCAAGCACGCGCGGCGGGATCTGGCCGATGGCAGGCAGATCCTGTGGGCGTCCGAACGCGATGGCTGGGAGCATGTGTATCTGTACGATGGCCGCAGCGGCGAGGTGATTCGCCAGGTCACCCGCGGCGATTGGGTGGTACGCAAGCTCGATTACCTCGACGAGGCCGCAGGGCAGCTGTATTTCACCGCCTCCGGCATGCAGCCCGGCGAAGACCCGTACTACCGCCACGCCTATCGCATCGGCCTGGATGGCAACGGACTCACTGCATTGACGCCAACCGCCGCCGACCATCAGGTCAGTTACTCGCCGGATGGAAAGTGGTTGCTCGACCTTTACTCGCGCGTGGATCTTGGGCCGGTGCTGGAGTTGCGGCGCAGCGTCGATGGCAGCCTGGCGCGCACGGTGGAGCGTACCGATCTGAGTCGTCTGCAGGCCGCTGGCTGGCAGCCGCCGTTGCCGTTCCACACCACCGGGCGCGATGGTAAGACCGAGATCTGGGGCGTGATCCAGCGCCCGCAGCAACCGAATCCGCAGCAGCGCTACCGCGTGATCGAATACATTTACGCCGGCCCGCAGGGCTCGTTCGTGCCGAAGAGTTTCACCACGCGCGTGCCGGCGCTGACCGGGCTGGGCTTTGCGGTGGCGCAGATCGATGGCATGGGCACCAATAATCGCGCGCGCGCCTTCCACGATGTGGCCTGGCGCAATCTCAAGGATGCCGGCTTGCCGGATCGTATCGCCTGGCATAAGGCCGCCGCCACGCAATATCCGTGGTACGACATCGCCGGCGGTGTCGGTGTGTACGGCACCTCGGCAGGCGGGCAGAACGCGTTGGGCGCGTTGCTGTTTCATCCGGAATTCTATGTGGCGGGCGTGGCCAATTCCGGTTGCCACGACAACCGCATGGACAAGATCTGGTGGAACGAACAATGGATGGGCTGGCCGGTGGGGCCGTGGTACGCCGAGTCGTCGAACGTGGAAAATGCCGCGCGGCTGCAAGGTCACCTGCTGCTGGTCACCGGCGACATGGACATGAATGTCGACCCGGCCAGCACCTTCCAGGTGGCCGATCGCCTGATCAAGGCCAGCAAGGATTTCGATCTGCTGGTGGTGCCTGGCGGCGATCACGGTGCCGGTGGCGATTACGGCAAGCGCCGTCTGCTGGATTTCTTCATGCGCTGGATGCAGCAATCGCCAACGCCGCAATGGAATCGCAACCCGGCAACGTCAACCACGCAGGCACCGTGATGGATGCGGCTTGCGTGCCACGGCACGCTGCCTGATCGCGCACTGTGTGCACTGGCGGAGTAAGCAATGCGCACAGGAGAATGCGCATTGCTCGCCGTCATTTTTGCCGGCGCGCCCAAACATCAGTACAGGTAGCGACAAGCGATACATCGACGCAGCTGCCTCAAAAACTGCCGCGCAAAGGCACGTCCAGCTGTGGACTGGACTGCCAAACACAACGCCACCCGATGATCGTTCAGATGCAAACCATGCTGTTTTCCGCATGCGTGGTCGCCAAATGCGACAAGACGTGGCGCGTGCGCACAGGCACATTGTGACCAGCTGATGAAACTGGAGCGCATGGGCGACTCCAGTGCGGAATGATCCCTTTAGACAACGCGCGTCGTTGCGTGGCCTCTGCTGGTCGCGCGCATCGCAGGTTGTCTGCGTGTCCACTGTATGGCCGTCGCCAAAGATGTCGTTGCGACGCGCCGCTGCCACTTGTCTCCACCCGTGCTGGTGCACGCCGGTACGGGCGTGTGTTGCCCGCCGTTTGTCTGTCGTTTGAATCAGGAGCCCCGCATGCCGATGTTGCTGTTGCCTTTCTCACGGACCACCGTTGCCAGTGTGCGGCCCGTGCCGAGCATGCTTGCCAGCGCGCTGGTACTGGCGCTTTCCGCAACTTCGGCAGCTCCAGTGGCTGCGCAGCAGGCAGGCAGCACGAGCGATGCGCCGCAAACGCTCGATAGCGTCGTCGTCACCGGCTCGCGCCTGCGCCGCGTGGATACCGAAACCGCCAACCCGGTGATCACCGTCAGCCAGGAACAGATTGCCGCCACCGGCAAGGCCACCGTCGGCGATCTGCTGCAGGAGCTGCCATCCATTGCCGGCAACGCCACCAACCCGTACACCAACAACGGCGGCGGTACCGGCGCCTCGGCGATTTCGCTGCGCGGCCTGGGCGATAAGCGCACGCTGGTGCTGGTCAACGGTATCCGGCTCGCCTACAACGACGTCAACGCGATTCCGGCCAGCATGATCGAGCGCATCGAAGTGCTCAGCAATGGCGCCTCTGCGGTGTATGGCTCCGATGCCATCGGCGGTGTGGTCAATTTCATCCTGCGCAGCCAGTTCGACGGCGTGCAGTTCAGCAGCGACTTCGGCACCAGCAGCGAGGGCGATGGCAACCGACGCAACTTCGCCTTGACCACCGGCAAGACCTGGGAGCGCGGCAGCCTGATCGGCGGCCTGTCGTACCACAACATCGACCCGGTCTCGGCGGCGGCGCGCGACTATTCCAAGGACGCGCTGGCATTGACCAACGGGCAACCGGTGAAGCAGGGCTCGTCCGCCACGCCGACCGGCACGATCAATTTCAACGATGGCTCGGAACAATCGAATCAACTCGCGCAGGCCAACGGCTGCGGACGCGTCACCCTCAACAGCGGCGTCAGCGGCCGCGCCGGTCCGGGCGATTTCCATTGCTACAACGCCAGCGCCGACTCCTACAACTACCAGCCGTTCAACCTGCTGCAGACCCCGCAAAAGCGCACCAATGCCTTTTTGCTAGGCACTTATCGCTTTAGCGATAATGTCGAAGGCTACGTCAACACCTGGTTCAGTAAAACCGAGTCCGCCTCGATCATTGCGCCGATTCCGATCTTCTCCAACGGCGACAACATCCTGGTGTCGTCGCAGAGTTACTACAACCCGTTCGGGGTGAACTTCGGCACCGATCGCAGCACGGGCACCTCTTACAACGACCTCAACACGCGCGCCACCGTGCTGGGTAATCGCAGCTATCAATACAACACCTACAACTTCCAGATCAGCCCGGGCTTGCGCGGTCACTTCGGCGACAGCTCCTGGCAGTGGGACGCCAACTTCAACTACGGCAAGGTCAAACAGAAATCGATCAACAACGGCTTTCTCGACTACGCAACGTTCAATCAGGCCATCGGCCCGTCATTCCTGGACAGCGATGGTGTGGTCAAGTGCGGCAGTGCGGGCGCGGCGGTTGCCGGCTGTACTCCGCTGAATTTCTTCAACCTCAACGACAGCAGCAACCTTGCCACGTTGCAGGGCATGGTGGTCAACCCGATCGTGACCAGCGTCTACACCGTCAAGCAGTTCGAGGCCAATGCCAACGGTTCGTTGTTCGATTTGCCGGCCGGCACCGTGAGCCTGGCAAGCGGCATCTCCTATCGCAAGGAGCGCTCGACCACTGCCTCCGATGCGCTATGGACTGGCGATGAAGACGGCCTGTGCGGTGTGATCGAGTTCTGCGCATCCACCTTGAGCGGCAGTTTCGACGTCAAGGAAGCCTATGCCGAAGCCTTGTTCCCGTTGCTCAAGGACTTGCCCGGCATCAACGCGTTGAACGTCACGCTCGGCACGCGTTTTTCCGACTTCAGCTCGGTCGGTAGCAAGACCAACAGCAAGGTGTCGCTGGAATACCGGCCGATCGAAAATCTGTTGCTGCGCGGCACTGTTTCGCAGGTGTTCCGCGCGCCCAACATCAACGAGTTGTATGCCGGCGTGGCCGGCGATGCGGCCACCGTCAACGACCCGTGCAACGGTTACACCGGCGGCAACAGCGTGGCCTGCGCAAATGTGCCGACCAACGGCAGCTATCAGCAATCCGATGGTCAGGTGTCGGGCAAGGTGTCCGGCGCGGTGGTGGCCGGTTATCAACTCAAGCCGGAAACCGGCAAGTCCTACGATGTGGGGCTGGTCTACGACCCGCAGTGGATCGATGGCCTGTCGCTGAGCGCGGACTGGTGGCGCATCGATCTGGAAGACACCATCACCACGGTGTCGGCGCAGACCGTACTCAATCAATGTTTCGCCAACTCGGCAAGTTCCTTCTGCGCGCTGATCCATCGCAACGGCAACGGCACCATCAATTACATCGCCGAGCCCACCGTCAACCTGGGCAAGCTGTGGGCCAAGGGCATCGATTTCAATCTGACTTATCGCCTGCCATCCACTCCGTGGGGCAATTTCACTGCAGGTCTCAATGGCACCTATCTCACCCGCTACGACGTGCTGCCCGATACCACCGATCCCAGCTCGGTCACCATCCACAACGTCGGCCGCTACACCCAGGCCTACGGCAATTTCCCGCGCTGGCGTGCGTTGGGGACCGTGAATTGGGCGTTGGACGATTGGAGCGCCACCTGGCGCATCCGTTATGTCGGCAATACCGCCATCGGTAATTCGGATCCGGACCAGAGCCTGTCGGCCGATTCCAGCGAGCCGACGGTGGTGCGCAAGATCGGCGCCTACGTCTACAACAACCTGCAGCTCGGTTATAACGTGGAGCCCTGGCATACGCGCTTTGAAGTGGGCGTGGACAATATCGCCAACAAGCAACCACCGTTGTATTACTCCAACAACGTGGGTAACGCCAACACCGATGTGGCGACCTACGATCTGCTTGGTCGGTTCTATTGGGCACGTGCGACGGTGAAGTTTTGATCGCCGCCTTGTCGTCGCCGTTTCAGTGCACTGGCGCGCGCCATCCGATCCGGTCGGGCGCGCGCAGGCGGTGCCACGCAATCGCTTCTCTGGCGGCTTCTGCCAGTGTGGGTTGTAACGGCGCGCGCAGTCTGCGCGCACCGACAGGAGCTAAGCTGATCCTATGACCGATGTCTTCGTTACCGAGCACACCACCGACCACGCGCTGAGCTTGTCGCGGCGGCGCTTTCTGGCCTGGAGCAGTCTGGCGGTTGCTGCGGGTTTTCTGCGATTTCCCGCGCAGGCCAACGCCGCACAACCGGGCAGTATCCGCGCGGTACCGTTGGCGCAGGTCAGGCTGACGCCGTCGCTGTTTCTGGATGCGCTGCAGACCAATCGACGCTATCTGATGCGGCTGGAGCCGGACCGGCTGCTGCACAATTTCGTGCTGTACGCCGGCCTCGACCCCAAGGCGCCGGCGTATGGCGGTTGGGAAGCGGACACCATCGCCGGGCATACGCTGGGGCACTATCTCAGCGCATTGGCCTTGATGCATGCGCAGACCGGCGATGCGCAATGTCGCACGCGTGCGCATTATCTGGTCGCAGAGCTCGCACGCTGCCAGGCGCATGCAGGCGATGGCTACGTGGCCGGATTCACGCGCAAGAACGCTGCAGGCAAGATCGAAAGCGGCCGCGCCGTGTTCGATGAACTGAAGAAAGGCAAGATCGACCCGGCGCCGTTCTATCTCAACGGCAGCTGGGCACCGCTGTACACCTGGCACAAGTTGTTCGCCGGCCTGCTCGACGTGCATGCGCATTGCGATAACGCGCAGGCGCTGCAGGTCGCGGTGGGCCTAGCTGGCTATCTGCAAGCGGTGTTTTCCGCACTCGACGATGCGCAGTTGCAGAAGGTGCTGTCGTGTGAATTCGGTGGCCTCAACGAATCCTTCGTCGAGCTGCATGTGCGCACCGGCGATGCGCAGTGGCTGGCGTTGGCGCAACGCCTGCATCACCACGCCGTGCTCGATCCGCTCATCGCCCAACGCGATGAACTGGTGCATCAGCATTCCAACACCAACATCCCCAAGCTGATCGGCCTGGCGCGCGAGTACGAAGTGACCGGCGATGCCGCCTCGGGCGCGGCGGCGCGCTTCTTCTGGCACACCGTCACCGATCACCACACCTACGTGATCGGCGGCAATGGCGACCGCGAATATTTCCAGCAGCCCGACAGCACTTCGAAGTTTCTCACCGAGCAGACCTGCGAGCACTGCGCCAGCTACAACATGCTCAAGCTCACCCGCCATCTGTACCAGTGGGGCCCGCAGGCGGAGTTCTTCGATTACTACGAGCGCACGCTGCTCAACCACGTGATGGCACAGCAGCATCCACGCACCGGTATGTTCACCTACATGACACCGATGCTGGCCGGCGAAGCGCGCGGCTGGTCATCGCCGTTCGACGATTTCTGGTGCTGCGTCGGCAGCGGCATGGAAGCGCACGCCCAGTTCGGCGATTCCATCTTTTGGCAGGACGGGCAGGGCGTTTACGTCAACCTCTACGTGCCCTCCAGCGTGCGTGATGCCGCCGGGCTGGACATGACCCTGCACAGCGCGATGCCGGAGCAGGGCAGTGCATCGCTCCGCGTCGATGCGGCGCCGGCAGAGCAGCGCACGCTCGCACTGCGCGTGCCCGGCTGGGCGCAGTCGCCGGTGTTGCAGCTTAATGGCCAGCCTGTCGATGCTGCCGTCAGCGAGGGCTATCTCCGTATCACCCGCGTCTGGCGCGCTGGCGACACGCTCGGCTTGTCGTTCGAAATGCCACTGCGCCTGGAAGCCGCAGCGGACGACCCGGCCTGGGTCTCGGTGCTGCGGGGGCCGCTGGTCTTGGCTGCGGACCTGGGCGATGCGGCAAAGCCATGGTCGGGCAAGACCCCGGCATTGATCGGCGGCGATGAGGTCTTGCAGCGTTTGCAGCCGGTGGCCGGCCAGTCCGCGTTCGACTACAGCGACGGCGCCCAGCACTGGCGGTTCTCCCCGTTCTACGCCCAATTCGATCGCCGTAGTGCGCTCTATCTGGAACACCGTGACACCGCCGCGTGGCAGCAGCAACAGGCCGAGCAGGCCGCAGCAGAAGCAAAACAACACGCGCTCGACACGCGCGCACTGGACCGTGTCGCCCTGGGTGACGAAGCATCCGAAAAAGCCCACGGCCTGCAGAGCGAAAGCTCCTACGCGCTCAGCTACCGCCGCCGCGCCGGCCGCGACGCCCGCACCGGCGGCTTCATCGCCTTCACCCTGCGCAACACCGCGCAGGCCCGCATCCTTCGCCTACGCTACTGGGGCGACGAAACCCGCCGCCGCTTCCGCATCCTCGCCGACGGCGAACTCATCGCCAACGAACGCCTGGACGGCAACCGCGGCCTGGACTTCGTCGATGTGGATTACGCATTGCCGGCAGCCGTAGCCGGACGCGCCACCCTGCAGATCTGCATCGAACCTGAAACCGGCTACTCAGCCGGGCCTGCGTTTGGGTGTTGGGTGTTGGAGTCGGCGTGAGCGCAGGCGCGAGTGTCGTAGCGAACACATCTTAATCATATGACGGGCCCTTACGAGACATCGAAAAGCAGTAAAGTAGTAAGGATTTATTCATACCCCTTAAAGCCTAGAACTTTCGCGTCCTTTTTGTCTAGCGTATATTCTCCGCCGCCGCCTATGATTCCTAAGCGCTTATTAACTAAAAAGACGACTATTATTTTTGAGGGCGTTTGGGAAATTCCCATCGAATAAGAGTCGAGGTCTCGCAGCAAAGAGTAATCGCCGCTGGGAGGATACATTGCTATTATTCGAGTTTGAAAATCTTTGCTTGCTGCTTCAATTGCTTTAATGATTTCTGCACTATTAGGTTCCGCGCTAGAGGTGCTAACGAAGAATAGCGATAAAAATAGCATAAAGGATTTGAATTTCATAATTGCCATCCGAAAGCATTGCTGAGAAATTCCAAAAGCCTATTGTTGTTGCCGTCGCATCCGCAGCCGGAGCTCGGAATTGCCTCAGGGAGATCAATGTAAGGCGAGCCTGAAGTGGAAAATCTCAATAACTTGCCCGAGGGCGTTCCTAAGTAGGCCGCATCCCCATAGGGTATTCTTGTGTCAGCCTTTGAGAACGCTTCTCCCAAATAGCCCGGAGTTACATCTCCGTGTGTGTGGTACGCGCCAGTTGCTCCATCTGGCCGCGGGCCAGGGTTCACTGAAGATGTCAGACCGCGTCGTGGCGCCGTGTAACTATAGTACCCGTTCGGTTTTTGATACACCCAGCCACCGTATTCCAAATCTTCTCTTATCGATGCCGGTAGGATGTCCTTAAGCGCCTGAGCTGCTGCCAAATTTTCTGTCCTGTAACAATCACCTGGAAGCAGGCCAAATTTGTCCGACCAACGGAATGGACTTGAGAGGCTATAAACGTAAGTGCCGATCCCTCCGTTAAATCCAATCGGATCACTCTGTCCATACCGTCCGGTAGCAGTGTCGTAGTCCCGGAAGTAGTTCTGATTCAACCCGCTCGCCGCGTCAAACCGCTGCCCCGGGAAGCGCATATCCAACACCAGCGCTGCACCATCTCCATCAGGATCCTGATTCGGTGCGGTGTTGCCGAAGGCTTCGCCCTTCAAGCTCCATGTCCACACGGCCACATCGCGGGTTGGGTCGATCACTACTCGCGAGCTGCCCAGGTGATCGGGTTCGATGTAGTGCAGGGTGTTGGCGTTAGCCAGCAGGCCGACCGGTAGATCGTCCAGCCAGATCGCCTGCTGCTTGGGCGCGCCGTTGCTGTCGTAGTCGCCTAGCCAGTGGCCGGCTTCATCGTAGAGCGTGTAGGTGTTGGTGGTGCCAAGGAAGCGGCGCACCTGCTCGCCACGGCCGTTGTAGCGGTAGTTCATGGTCACCGCACCGGCGCGGCGGGCCTGGGTCATGCGGGCGGTGGTGTCGTAGGTGCATTGGCGCGCGGTGCCGCCGATGGCGGTGGTGTTGTCGGTGGCGTCGTAGCTGTAGCCGCCGATCAGCGTGTCGGTGCTGCCGTCATTAAAGGCGGTCAGGCGGCCCAGGGCGTTGTAGCCTGGGTCGATTTTCAGAATAGTATCGATCCGGCCAAAGTCCAAACTCATCTTTTGCCTGCTTAGTTAGGTGAGGCGGATGTCTGGTGACGGACGGTATATTAATTAAATTAAATTAATTGGCTACGTTAGAATTTTCATTAACTGCTCTTTTGTCATCATTCCGCTAGGTAGGTAGGAGAAGTAATTATCAGGTATTAATAAGCACTCTCTTGATGCTTCATCGTATCTCTTTAATTTAAGCAGAATTGCTACTAAGTGCATGCGAGATGAGTTTGTGTAGTAATCAAAATCCTATTTATTTCCAAGAGTTATTGCTTCCGAAAAAGCTGTCGCTGCTTCAGAAAAACGGCCTGAGCGCCATAAGCCAATGCCCAACTCATAGTGGTCGCCCGGTTCCTCTGAGCCAAGATTGGCAAGAGATTCCAGGTCGGCAAGTTCCAGATTTCTCTCGCGCATGTCGGCATATATGTCAGCTCGGGCGCGCAGTCCTGCTAAGCAGGTTGATGGCTCATCCAAAAGTTGTTGGCAGGTCTTAAGCGCGGACTGAAAATCAGCAGCATCCTTGAATATTTCCGCAGTTCGCAGGATTTCTTAAAGTTCAGCTTCGTTTCTTGGAATCTCATTCATCTTTGCACTTTATTTTCACCGCATTTTGACTTAGTAGGCCGCGGGCACATTCCTTAGGGAACCTCTGAACAACGCACCACAGATACGCGACACTACCCGCCTCATGTTGAGGAGTGATCCATGCAACTGACGTTCGGTGACGCTGAGGGCCTGGGCAAGCGCAAGCAGACCCGGCGGGAGATCTTTCTGGCCGAGATGGAGCAGGTGGTTCCGTGGCAGCAACTGCTCGGGCTGATCGCGCCGCACTATCCCGTGTCGGGGCGGCCAGGTCGGCAGCCGTACGCACTGGCGACGATGTTGCGGATTCATCTGCTGCAGCAGTGGTATGCGCTGAGCGATCCGGCGATGGAAGAAGCGCTGCACGAGATTCCGACCTTGCGGCGCTTTGCCCAGCTCGGTGGCTTGGACAACGTTCCGGACGAGACCACGATTCTCAACTTTCGCCGCCTGCTGGAGACCCATGGCCTTGCCGCGCGGATGCTGGAAGCGGTCAACGCGCATCTGGCGCGTAAGGGCCAGAGCCTGCGGTCGGGCACGATCGTCGATGCGACGCTGATCGCGGCGCCCAGTTCGACCAAGAATGCCGACAACGCGCGCGACCCTGAGATGCATCAGACCAAGAAGGGCAATCAGTGGTATTTCGGGATGAAGGCGCACATCGGCGTGGATGAATTTTCCGGGTTGGTGCACCACGTCCATTGCACAGCCGCCAACGTCGCCGATGTCACGGTGATGCACACGTTGCTGCATGGCAAAGAAGACAGCGTGTTCGGCGATAGCGGCTACACCGGTGCGGACAAACGCGAAGAACTGCAGGCCTGCAAGGCTGCATTCTTCATCGCCGCCAGGCCCTCGACGATGCAAGCCCTCGGCAACAAGCGCGAGCGTGCTCGGGAAAGACGTTGGGAACACTTCAAGGCCAGTGTGCGCGCGAAGGTGGAGCATCCATTCCGGGTGATCAAGCGCCAGTTCGGCTACACCAAGGTCCGCTATCGCGGCCTGGCCAAGAACACCGCGCAGGTGCTGACCTTGTTTGCGCTATCGAACCTGTGGATGAAGCGAAAGCAGTTACTGCCGACGATGGGGAGCGTGCGCCTGTAACCCGGGGAATTCCCAAGGAAAGCTCCAGAAATTGCGAAAAATCCGAAGATCCAAACGCGACTCTCCGGAACGATGCGACATCCCGCACTCTCAGGCCTCATTGTTCAGACCTTCCTTAGGGAACCTCTGAACAACGCACCACAGATACGCGACACTACCCGCCTGATGTTGAGGAGTGATCCATGCAACTGACGTTCGGTGACGCTGAGGGCCTGGGCAAGCGCAAGCAGACCCGGCGCGAGATCTTTCTGGCCGAGATGGAGCAGGTGGTTCCGTGGCAGCAACTGCTCGGTCTGATCGCGCCGCACTATCCGGTATCGGGCCGGCCAGGTCGGCAGCCGTACGCACTGGCGACGATGTTGCGGATTCATCTGCTGCAGCAGTGGTATGCGCTGAGCGATCCGGCGATGGAAGAAGCACTGCACGAGATCCCGACCTTGCGGCGGTTTGCCCAGCTCGGTGGCTTGGACAACGTTCCGGACGAGACCACGATTCTCAACTTTCGGCGCCTGCTGGAGACCCATGGCCTTGCCGCGCGGATGCTGGAAGCGGTCAACGCGCATCTGGCGCGCAAGGGCCAGAGCCTGCGGTCGGGCACGATCGTCGATGCGACGCTGATCGCGGCGCCCAGTTCGACCAAGAATGCCGACAACGCGCGCGACCCTGAGATGCATCAGACCAAGAAGGGCAATCAGTGGTATTTCGGGATGAAGGCGCACATCGGCGTGGATGAATTTTCCGGGTTGGTGCACCACGTCCATTGCACAGCCGCCAACGTCGCCGATGTCACGGTGATGCACACGTTGCTGCATGGCAAAGAAGACAGCGTGTTCGGCGATAGCGGCTACACCGGTGCGGACAAACGCGAAGAACTGCAGGCCTGCAAGGCTGCATTCTTCATCGCCGCCAGGCCCTCGACGATGCAAGCCCTCGGCAACAAACGCGAGCGTGCTCGGGAAAGACGTTGGGAACACTTCAAGGCCAGTGTGCGCGCGAAGGTGGAGCATCCATTCCGGGTGATCAAGCGCCAGTTCGGCTACACCAAGGTCCGCTATCGCGGCCTGGCCAAGAACACCGCGCAGGTGCTGACCTTGTTTGCGCTATCGAACCTGTGGATGAAGCGAAAGCAGTTACTGCCGACGATGGGGAACGTGCGCCTGTAACCCGGGCAACACCCTGCAAACGCGCCGGAAACGGCAAAAAAATCGAGGATCTGAGCGCCGTCAGCCTGGTCGATGTGGTTAGGCTCATCCTCCGATGCCGTTGATCAGACCATCCTTAGATCAATTATCATTTCTGGGATCTGATCTCCATAATTCTTGACCAGGTTGTGTTGTCGCTACTTTCCCAAACTGCGTCAAGCATCTTCCTGAAAACCGGATTTTGCTCAGCTTCAACTTCTATTTGATCGATAAAGCGATTGCCATGCGAGTCAATTAAATCTTCAAGCGGTCCAGCGCCCGCAATACTGATGACGCCTTCCGGTGGATTGCGTCGGCTTATTTCCACAAGGGCTTCCCAACAGGCTTCTGGCTTCGATTCCATTAGTTCGAAAAATAGGTCTACAGCCCACCAAAGTGGATCTTCGGCATTGGTGATATGGCGCTTCTGTGCCTCAATGTAAGTCTGAGCCCAGCGTTGGATTTCATTAGATTTCATGATTTTTAAAAGCCTGGTGCGTTTAAGTTGGCGACACGTTCCCATTCGCCATACTCGGCTGGTAATGGCTTGCAGTACATTCGCACCCTTCTTAGGGCGTCGCGTAGGCGCGCTTGCAATTGAGTGATTGCCTGTAAGTGGCCGGGGTCGCGACCTCTGGTCCCACCGGTTTGGAATTGAGGGATTCTTTTTGTGATCAATTTAAAGTAGGCGTTTCGTGCGTCTGTCTTTGCTTTTTCGCAGAGCTCGTCATTGTTTTCAGGGCATAGCGCATTGGCTATTGTGAGCGACTGATCAAGCAAGGAAAAACCAGGTGTTGTTTTGGAGATTTGATAAAGTCCGCCAAGCACTCCTGCTGCGGTCGGCTCCGGTAGACGGGGGCCGCCAAAGTCATCCATGCCATTTTCTCCTTCTCCGAATCCTGGAGGTCCGATGGGAAGCGGCATAGGAAGAGGAATAGCTTGCAGCCCGTTATGATCTACGCTGCTTAGAGGTCTAGAGCTGACATAGGCGTAGGAACTCAATCCACCTTCTAGTCCAATCGGATCGCTCTGCCCATACCGCCCCGTAGCCGCCTCGTAGTCCCGGAAATAGTTCTGACTCAACCCACTCGCTGCGTCGTACCGCTGCCCCGGAAAGCGCATATCCAACACCAGCGCTGCACCATCTCCATCAGGATCCTGATTCGGTGCGGTGTTACCGAAGGCTTCGCCCTTCAAGCTCCACGTCCACACGGCCACATCGCGGGTTGGGTCGATCACCACGCGTGGGCTGCCCAGGTGGTCGGGTTCGATGTAGTGCAGCGTGTTGGCATTGGCCAGCAGGCCGACCGGTAGATCGTCCAGCCAGATCGCCTGTTGCTTGGGCGCGCCGTTGCTGTCGTAGTCGCCTAGCCAATGGCCGGCTTCGTCATAGAGCGTGTAGGTATTGGTGGTGCCGAGGAAGCGGCGCACCTGCTCGCCACGGCCGTTGTAGCGGTAGTTCATCACCAGCGCGCCTGCACGCTTGGCCATGCTCATGCGGCCGGATGCATCGTAGGAGAACTCCCTCGCTTTGCCGCCGATCGTCAGCGTATTTCCCGCTTTGTCGTAAGTGCGCGCCACGCTTGCTACCGCACTCAGGCGATGATTGGTCGCCGGATAGGTGTAGACCTGTGTCACGCCGCCGAACTTGGCGCTGAGGCGATTGCCGGTGGCGTCATAGCTATAGCCGTCGATGACTGTTCCAGTGGTACCGTCCGTGAGGGCGGTGAGGCGGCCAAGGGTGTCGTAGCCCAGGCCGATCTCTGGTGTGGGATTGCCTGCTGGGGTGAGCGCGGTGAGATTGCCGACAGGATCGAAGCCGAAGCCCACTTCCAGTCCGCCCGGGCGGGTGTCCCGGATAGCCTGTGGGCGATAGTCCAGATCGTACTGGCGGGCGAGGGTGCGGCCATTGCCGTAGGTCCAGCCGGCGGCCGGGCCGAACGGATAGTAGCTGGCGTTGCTCAGCAGTACCTGGCGGCTGCCACCGGCCGAGGTAACGCCAACTTCGGTGGTCTGGCCTTGCGCGTTGCGCAGGTAATCGACCACCGCGCCATCCGGATAGGTCATGCGCCGCAGCTGCCCTCCGACCGTGTAGTCGTAACGCAGCACTAGTACTTTGCCGTTGCTGGTCTGCACCTTGCGGGTAACATCGCCAAACGCGTTGTAGCAATATTCGGTGGTGCCACTGGCATCGCTCATGCGCGACAGGCGGCCGACAACAAACGCTTCGCCGGCCGCACAGACCGTCGGCACAACGTCGTAGGCGTAACTGATATCCAGGCCGTCGGTTGGCTTTGGATAGGTCAGCTTGGTGAGGCGATTGAGCGCGTCATAGCCGTAAGTCGTGATAACCCCACGCGCATCGGTCTGAGTGGCGCGGTTGCCGGCGCTGTCGTAGGTGTAAGCGGTGACGCCGGTATCTGGACTGGCCAGTTTTGTCAGGTCGCCAAACCCGTTGTACTCGTACGTGGTGCCCAATCCCTTTGGATCGCTGACCTTGGCCAGGTTGCCTTGGTAGTCGTAAGTAAATTTGGTTTCGGCCTTGATGCCGCTGGCGTCCTGCAAGCTGCGTGCGAGCCTGTTCAGCGGGTCATACTCGCTCAGCGTGGCGGTACCCAACGCGTCATTCACTGCGACGGTGTTGCCTTTTGCATCGTAAGCGAAATCGGTCGGATCACTTGCAGCCGTTGCCTGCGTCTTGAGTTGTCCAAGCTGGTTGTAGACGCGTGATAACGTACGCTTCAGCGTTCCGGCGACATCTCGGGTGTCTTCCTTGATCTGGTTGCCGGCGTTATCCAAGGTGTAATGCACCGTGTTACCGGCATTGTCGGCGACATCGGTCAGGCGATGCGCACCGTCATATGTGAAGGTAGTGAATCCGCCGTCAGGTTGCGTGACTTGCTTGATCAGGCCCGTGGGCCAGTAATCGATGCGTGTGATACGGTCGTCCAGGTCGCTCGCTGGATCGGCTCCGCGCACTTTGGTCGCGGTCAGCCAGCCGCGACGGTGGTAGCTGTAGTCGGTGATGTTGCCGTTTGCATCTTTGATGGAAAGCGGACGACCTGCGCCATCGTAGGCGAGATACTCAGTCACCTGTCCAAGTGCATTGGTGGCTTTCCAAAGATCGCCTTTGCGGTGCGGGCAGGTTGTGGGCGCTCCAGCGCACGAACTATCGTCGCTTCCGTAGTAGGTGTAGGCAGTCGTATCCGGTACATCCATACGCGCACCATCGGACAGTGTGATTAGCCCCAGGATGGGGCAGCTACCCGCATCGAGAGCTGCTTGTTCGCAGTATTCATTGCGTGAGGTTCTCACTACACCGGTGACAGCGTCTGTTTGTGTCCGGGCAATTTGCTGGCCACGTCCATTGTAGGTAAGAACGGTGGACTGGCGTAACTTGCCTTTGGGGTCGTAAATCCTGTGTTCGAGCAGTGTGTTTTTGGCGACATCGCGAACGAACTCCTCGCGTTGTTGCTGTGCAGTACCCGCAGCCTTGACGATTGCGGATAGATATGTCGGCTGGTACTCGTACTTCGTGACGGTTCCCGCGCGATCGGTTTTCGATTGCAAGCGTCCGTCGGCTAGGTAAGTATTTTTGTCGTTTCCAGCTTCACTGGCGAGGTTCTCCAGCGATCGATACAGGCCGGATCCTGCACTGAATATCTTCTTTTCGCCAAGTGCATAGGTCACGCTTGTTGTCGTTGAGCTATCGTAGCTAAGCGAGACGGCGTCCACCTGTTCGCTTCCGGACTCCAAAGCACTACCAATGACGCGGCCATTGGGCTCGTAATTGAACGTGCCGTAGCGACGCCCATCTTCCGATGTGATGCCGGTGAGGTGATGTATCAATTTAGGGTCGGCAAGACCTTGCTCGTGATAGTGATAGCGCTTTATGCTGCCTTCGCCATAATCTGCTGCGGTAAGATTTGAGTCGCGATCATAGTCATAACTGATCAGGCTTCCATCGGGAAGTGTGATGGATCGTAGGCGATCAAGTGCGTAGTTGAATTGGATCTTTCTGCCGGACGCGTCGGTCGCCGATGTCAATTGTTCTTCGATGTAAGAGAGTGTGACGTCATTAGAGGGGGTTGCCGGATTTCGTACGGATAGCAGCGCACCGTCGCGGTTGAAGTCCCGAATCTCACCAGAAGCCTCAAAGAGGCGATACTGCGCCTCTGGCGTATTCAGATAAATCATAATGCGATTCGAGTTTGCTCCTCGATAGATGTTTCCATCTACTTTGACGAAGTTTTCGTAGTTCCCCTCCGCATCGATCAAGACGGGGGAGTACGTGTCTGTTGAGACCAGATAGTCGCTATAGCTATGCGACCAGCCAACCGCAAAAGGGTTGTCGCGGTCGCGGAATTGAGCGAGTGAGTGGTAGTACCTGGAAAAGGGTCTCCCCGCGAACATGAAGTCGGTTTCGGTCCGCGTCTTGTCGCCAGTGGTGGGGTGACAGGGGTTTGCGGTGGAGCAACTCGATATCTGGCCCGCTCTGGCGGACATGAACGAGAAATCCGCGCTCGATCCGCACATCAGCGTTTGCGGAAGCTCGCTCTCGGTCCAGCCGCCGCCGAAGTTGGGGGAAAGTCCGGATTCACACGAAATCAGGCGTCTCTTGTAGATCGACCAATTGAGCTTTCCCTTCGTCACCGTGCCATTGGATGCGGTGCAAGTGGTCTCGCTGCTAAAGTCTTTTTGACCGTAGCGGATGGCATTCCCGCTCAAGCCGAGGTTGGTGGTGTTGTAGTCGCGGGTTGTTTTTCCGAGGTCGAGGCTGCATCCACTTTTGATGCGAGTGCGAAGATGCGCTAACGCAGCGCTAATCAGTTCGCCCTCGTTCGTGCAATATGTCGAATAATTTGGATCCTGCGGCGCGGCACAGCCTGGATTACCCTGGCCGTGGACACCCATGTCAACCGTATAAATCGGATCGGCAATTTGTTTCGCTGGACGATCCAGAACGTCGTAACGTAGCGAAAGCTGCCCCGTAAGCGGATTGGTCACAGAGGTGAATGTGTGTTGGAGATACTGTCCGACGCCGGCATATCGCGTGCTGGCCGCCAACGCCGCCAGTGCCTCCACTTGCGTCGGATAGCATCCTCCCGATACGCAAAATTCAGCAGGCGGCAACGCCTGTGCCAAGACTGGCTCGATAGGAGCTGATGCAATATAGGTAGCTGTGCAAAGTACAACTCTGAGCAGCACAGTCGGCACTTTGCAAAGACGTGTGTGCGACGAACGTAATGCAGAATCAGTTTCCTGAGAAACGCTGTCCATGCAATCTTCCTTTGATATGAGCCTTTAGATCTCCTGTCGGCTTGGCCGACGGGAGCACTTCCTGTTTGACGCTACATCCATGCAGTCGCGTGCGAGCCTACGCCTTCATCACCATGGCGTCCAGCGCTTGGCGCCCGAATAGCAGCGGCTTGTCGAAACTGCCCCGCTCAGTGACGAGGCTCAGTTCTGATAAGGATTGGCGCGGGAGGACGCCCTTTGCTATGGAGATTGCTGTAGACACTCAAATACAAAGACCGGCGATGACGCCGGTCTTTGTGTGTTTACCCCACCGCCACAACGGATTTAGGCAGACAACTCCAACAACAACTTATTCAACCGCTTCACATACCCAGCCGGATCCTTGAGGCTATCGCCCGCCGCCAACGCAGCCTGGTCGAACAAGACGCGGCTCAGGTCACCGAAGCAGTCCATATCCTGCTCCGCATCCAGCTTTTCGATCAGCGGGTGGGCCGGGTTGAATTCGAATACCGGCTTGGTTTCCGGCACGGCCTGGCCGCTGGCTTCCAGCAGCTGGCGCATCTGCAGGCCCAGGTCGCCCTGGCCGATGGCGAGGATGGCGGGGGAGTCGGTCAGGCGGTGCGAGACGCGTACTTCGGCCACGTCGTCGCCGAGGGCGGCCTTGATGCGCGAGGCCAGGCCTTCCTTGGATTTGGCGACTTCTTCCTGCGCCTTCTTGTCTTCTTCCGAATCCAGCTTGCCCAGGTCCAGGTCGCCGCGTGCCACGTCCACGAACGACTTGCCGTCGAACTCGGTGAGGTAGCTCATCAACCATTCGTCGATGCGGTCGGTGAGCAGCAGCACTTCGATGCCCTTCTTGCGGAACACTTCCAGATGCGGGCTGTCCTTGATCTGCGCATAGCTTTCGCCAGTGAGGTAGTACAGCTTGTCCTGGCCTTCGGTCAGGCGACCGACATAATCGGCCAGGCCCACGCTCTGCGCGCCGGTGGTGTCGTGCGTGGAAGAGAAGCGCAGCAGGCCGGCGATCTTCTCGCGGTTGGCATAATCTTCGGCCGGGCCTTCCTTCAACGCCTGGCCGAAGTTGCGCCAGAACGTCACATAGTCCTCGGGCTTGTCCTTGGCCAGTTTTTCCAGCATGTCCAGCGCACGCTTGGTCAGCGCGGACTTCATCGAATCCACCACCGGGCCCGATTGCAGGATCTCGCGCGACACATTGAGCGACAGGTCGGACGAATCCACCACGCCCTTGATGAAACGCAGGTACAGCGGCAGGAACTGCTCGGCCTGATCCAGCACGAACACACGCTGCACGTACAGCTTCAGGCCCTTGGCCGAATCGCGGTGATACAGGTCGAACGGTGCGCGGCCGGGCACGAACAGCAGCGAGGTGTAATCCAGCTTGCCCTCGACCTTGTTATGGCTCCACGCCAGCGGGTTGCCCGCATCGTGCGCAACGTGCTTGTAGAACTCCTGATATTCCTGCTCGCTGATCTCGCTCTTGGGGCGCGTCCACAGCGCGCTGGCGCGGTTGACCGCTTCCCACTCCGGCTCTGCCGGCGCATCGGCGTCTTCGCCGTGATGTTCCTTGCGCATTTCGATCGGCAGGCCGATATGGTCGGAATACTTCTTGAGGATGCCGCGCAGCGTCCAGCCGTCGGCAAAGCTGTCTTCGCCTTCTTTCAGCTGCAGCACGATGCGGGTGCCGCGCTCGGGCTTGTCGATGCTGGCGATTTCGAACTCGCCTTCGCCACGCGAGGACCAATGCACGCCTTCGTTGGCGGGCAGGCCGGCGCGGCGCGAATACACGTCGACCTGGTCGGCGACGATGAAGGCGCTATAGAACCCCACGCCGAACTGGCCGATCAGGTTGGCGTCCTTCTTCTGGTCGCCGCTCAGGTGCTTAAGGAAGTCGGCAGTGCCGGACTTGGCGATCGTGCCCAGATGCGAGACCGCATCTTCGCGGCTCATGCCGATGCCGTTGTCGTCGATGGTGACGGTGCGCGCGTCCTTGTCGTAGTCCACGCGAATGCGCAACTCGCCGCCGCCTTCCAGCAGTTCCGGCTTCACCAGTGCTTCGAAACGCAGCTTGTCGGCGGCGTCGGCGGCATTGGACACCAGCTCGCGCAGGAAGATTTCCTTGTTCGAGTACAACGAGTGGATCATCAGCTGCAGCAGCTGCTTGACCTCGGTCTGGAAGCCAAGCGTCTGCTTGTCGGTATCAACGGTCATTGGGGTCGTGCTCCGTGGTGGCCAAGGCCGCAGTGCGGCCGATGGCCTGGGGGATGAGGTCGCACGGGGATTTTTTCAAGGCAAGCCGGTGGATCCTGCAATGTCGGCGCACTGCGACAGCAGCGGCGCCAGCGCCGGGCAGCGCTATCATGGCGGCCCCGTTTGCCTTGCCTTGCTCCATGCCGCCACGCGTCCTGCCACTATCCCGCGCTTGCTGTCCTCCATCAGGAACGTTGCGATGAGCCGCCCCGCACGGCCGGCGCCGCGTGGCGCGGAAGGGCAGGTGCGCATCGTCGGCGGGCGCTGGCGCAACACCAAGCTGGCGGTGCCGGATCTGCCGGGCCTGCGCCCGAGCAGCGACCGGGTCCGCGAAACGGTATTCAACTGGCTGATGCCGCGCCTGCCCGGTGCGCGTGTGCTGGACCTGTTCGCCGGTTCTGGTGCGCTGGGCCTGGAAGCGGTGTCGCGCGGCGCCGCGCACGCAACGCTGATCGAGCGCGACCCTGGCCTGGTGCAGCGGCTGCGCGAGCACGTGGCCAGGCTGGATGCGGCCGATCAGGTGCAGGTGCTGCAGGAGGACGCGCTGCGCTGGCTGGAGCGCGCACCCGCCGCGCAGGCCAGCATCGTGTTCGTCGACCCGCCGTTTGCCGCCGGCCTGTGGCCGAGCGTGCTGGAACGCCTGCCCGCGCACCTCACTCCGGATGCCTGGCTATATCTGGAAGGCCCGGCCGAACTACCGCCGCAGGTGCCGGCCGGCTGGCATCTGCACCGCGAAGGCGCCACCCAGCAGGTGCGCTATGCGCTGTACCGCCGGGCCGCTGCTACACTGAACAGCGACCCGACCCCGGTAGTTTCCGTATGAGCGTGGCCAACAGCCGCACTGCTGTCTATCCCGGTACTTTCGACCCGATCACCAACGGTCATATCGACCTGGTGAATCGCGCTGCGCCGTTGTTCGAGCGGGTGGTGGTCGGCGTGGCCTACAGTCCGTCCAAGGGGCCGGCGCTGCCGCTGGAGCGCCGCGTCGAGCTCGCCCAGGAAGCCTTGGCCGCACATGCCAATGTGGAAGTGCGCGGCTTCGATACGCTGCTGGCCCACTTCGTGCGCGACATGGGCGCCGGTGTGCTGCTGCGCGGTCTGCGCGCGGTGTCCGACTTCGAATACGAATTCCAGATGGCCAGCATGAACCGCCATCTGATCCCGGAGGTGGAGACGCTGTTTCTGACCCCGGCCGAGCAATACAGCTTCATCTCGTCCTCGCTGGTGCGCGAAATCGCGCGGCTGGGCGGGGACGTGTCCGGTTTCGTTCCGGCTTCGGTCGTCGAGGCCTTGCGGCAGGTGCGGCAATCCCGCGCGCAGGCCTGATTCTCTAGCAGTCACATCACCACATGCTTTTCAAAGGGAGGAGTTTCATGAAACACACAATGCGCGCGCTGGTGCTCGCTTCGATCGCCGCTCTGGCCGTCACCGCCTGCAAGAAGGAAGAGCCGGCACCGACCGCCGCCGCAGCCCCGGCTGCGCTGACCGCACCGTCCAAGGACGACAACGCCGGCTGGAAGAAGTACCTGCAGGAAGTGGTCGGCCAGAACCTGGGCGCCACCACCAACAGCCCGTTCCTGTACTACTTGCCGCCGGAGTCCGATGCCGAGTTCGCCGGCAGCTACGAGCGTCAGCTGGAAAGCGTCAAGACCGCGCTCGCCCGTGGCGTGCAGCCGGGCAACATGCTGGCCTTCGGCTCGTCGGCCTCGACCAAGATGGCCGACTTGATCGACGCCGCGTTCAAGGACGTGCCGGCCGATTCGATGAAGGGCGTGCGCGTGTTGTTCATTGGCAATGCGGCCGAGAATGCGCGCGTGCAGACCATCGTCCAGCCCAAGGGCGTGGAATACACCTTCGTTGAAGCCAAGTAATGCCGTACCAGGCCGGACGCGCGGGAGGGCGCATCCGGCCGCAGCATGCGGATCCAGCCGCATGCTGCTGAATTCGCATACCACCGGAGCCGGCCGTGTCAGGCCGGTCTCCGACAGCGCCCACGGCGTTGTCCCCTGGTTGATTCGCGCCATGTGCGCCTGCCTGCAGCAGTACGTTGCGTTCCAGCGCCTGCGGTTGAATCGCGCTGCCTCGCATCGCATGGTGTTGCCGATATGTCGCTGAAAATCAACGAGCTCTGCGTCAACTGCGATGTCTGCGAGCCGGCGTGCCCGAATCAGGCCATCTCGATGGGCGAAACCATCTACGTCATCGACCCGGCACGCTGCACCGAGTGCGTGGGCCATTTCGACGAGGCGCAATGCGTGGTGGTGTGTCCGGTCGAATGCATCGACCCGGATCCGGCTATCCCGGAAACCCATGATCAATTGCTCGCCAAGCTCATGCAGCTGCAGCGCGATCACCCCGAACTGTACGAACAGGAGCCTCCCGCCCCGTGAGCATTTTTTCCCGACATTTCTCTGCGCGCGGCCTGTTGCTGCTGGCCTTCGTGCTGGCACCGCCGGCGTGGTCTGCCGATGGCAGCAAACCTGCGGCGGCTGCGACCTCGCCGGTGGCGGCGCATCCGCCGGGCGCGGCGATTGCCAGCGGTCACACCCTGGCCACCGATGCCGGCCTGCAGATCCTGCGCGAAGGCGGCAATGCCTTCGATGCGGCCATCGCGGTGTCGTCCACGCTGGCGGTGGTCGAGCCGATCAGTTCGGGTCTGGGTGGCGGTGGCTTCTTCCTGCTGCACGATGCCAAGACCGGCAAGGACGTGATGCTGGACGCGCGCGAGTACGCGCCCGAGTCGGCCAGCGAGGCGCAGTTCCTCGACAAAAAGGGCGAGCTGGACCGCGACCGCTCGGTCAACGGCCCGTGGTCGGCCGGTATTCCCGGGCTGCCCGCCGCGCTGGTGGAGCTGGCCTCCAAACACGGCCGGCTGCCACTCAAGCAATCGCTGGCACCGTCGATCCGCATCGCCACCGAAGGTTTCCCGGTCTACGCGCGCATGGCCAAGGGCTATGCCTCGCGGCGCGAAGTGATGGAGCGTTACCCCGGCACGCGCGAGGTCTATCTGCGCGGCGGCAAGCCCATTGCCGAAGGCGACATCTTCAAGCAGCCCGAACTCGCACATACGTTGAAGCTGCTTGGCGACAAGGGCTTTGACGGCTTCTACAAGGGCGAAACCGCCAAGAAGCTGCTGGCTGGCGTCAAGCAGGCCGGTGGGCAGTGGAAGGCCGCCGAGCTGTCCGGGTATCGGGTCAAGGAGCGCACGCCTATCCAGTTCGATTACCGCGGCTGGAAGATCACCACTGCGCCGCCGCCGTCCTCCGGCGGGATCGCACTCGCTGCCATGCTGCAGATTCTGGAAGGCTGGGACCTGGACAAGCTCGACGACGCGCACCGCACCCATCTGGTGGTGGAAGCGATGCGCCGCGCCTACCGCGACCGCACCTTTTTCCTGGGCGACCCGGACTTTGTCGCCGTGCCGCAGCGTGTGCTGACCAGCAAGGATTACGCGCAGGGCCTGCGTGCCACGATCAACCCGGAGAAGGCCACGCCCAGCGATCTGCTGTCGGGCAATCCCACCCCGCTGGAAGACGACGAGACCACGCATTTCTCTATCATCGATGGCGAAGGCAACCGCGTCGGCGCCACCCAGACCGTCAACCTGCTGTACGGCTCCGGGCTGATCCCCAAGGGCACCGGCGTGCTGCTCAACGACGAGATGGACGACTTCGCGCTCAAGCCGGGCACGCCGAACGCCTTCGGCGTGATGGGCTACGCCGCCAATGCGCCCAAGCCGGGCAAGCGCATGCTCAGCTCGATGACGCCGACCTTCATGGAATCGGCCGACAAGGTCGCGGTGATCGGCACCCCGGGCGGCAGCCGCATCATCACCATGGTGCTGCTCGGCATCCTGGGTTATGACGCCGGCCTGGACGCGCAGCAGGTCAGCGCCTTGTCGCGTTATCACCACCAGTGGTTGCCGGACGTGATCGAGGCCGAGAGCAACGCGTTCTCGCCGCAGACCGCCAAGGCGCTGCAAGCGATGGGCCACGCACTCAAGCTGCCCGGCGATACCGCCGCCGGCGGCCGCGGTTCCAGTCATGTGTGGGGCAACCTGCAGACGGTGGAATGGGACAAGCGCAGCAACGTGCTCAGCGGCGGTAGCGACCCGCGTAATCCGGTGGGCAAGGCGCAAGTGCAGCTGGCGACGCCGGCGCGTTGAGTGCGGCCATGTCCTGTACTCGCATTGCGAAGGACGCAATACGCATGTCGGTGCCTGCATAGTGACGCAGGGTGGGCCACGGCCCACCCTGCGCTGCCCGCAACAGCCTGTCAGCGGCGCATGCGCCAACACTGGCACGATCGCCGCATGCGATCAGTTGAGCTTTGCGATCAGTTGAGCTTGAAGTAGGTTCCGTTGTGCTGTGCGTCGTAGCAGGTGGCGCCTTGCAGGCGTTTATCGTTGGTGTTGCCGGGTGACTGTGGATAGACATGGCACGCCAGATACGGAGCCGGGTTGCCGGTGAAACGGAGCGTGAAGTGTTGCTTGTCATCGGTCGCACTGGTGTGGACCCCGCCATTGGCCAGGATTGTGACCTCGCACGTGGCCTGCGGCGCGGTTTCGCACTGGTGCAATAGCGTCTGCAACGGTCCTGTGATGTTGGTGTACATGCCGGAGATCCAATTGTTGAGGGTCTGGTTGGCATTGGCGTTCCATTGCTTGGTCGCCAGCGCGGTCTGACTCAGGGTCAGCAGACCCATCGACAGCATTGCGGCGAGGCATCTCCCTATGCGCGGACGCCGCCGCATGCTGCACGGCCTCGAGCCAGTGCGGGTGGAATGGGAGAGGCGTGTGATCGGCTGGGTAGTCATCTGTGATCCTTGGATGATGAGGAAGGCCATGCCCTGCCACTCGGGATGGCGAGTGCGCGGCAGGTCGATGCGGTGCGGTGATACATGGCATCGCCGCACCGCCAAGGTAGATCGATGCTGCTGGAAAGAATTGGCGGAAATGACGGCAATTGCCGGGCTTTCAACGTGAAGTCGCTGCCTGCGGTGAGCGGTTTGCAGCGTTTCCGCGAAAGGGCCGACCAACCCGGTGGAATTGCTGATACCGCACTGCGCGCATCGGCAGCCGGTCGCAGAATCGGAGCAGATCGCGGCCTGCACTGCGGTAGGGTGATGGTGCATGGCTGGGCAACCGATGGCACGCCCCGGCCAATGTCGGCAAGGTGTGCTTGTCGCTGCTATGCAATGCCGCCACCATTGGGGCATGAATCCTTTCCACGCCATCCCGACCGTCGTTCTCGCGCTTGCTTCTGCAGGCTGTTCCGCCCAGACCGCGGATGACCCTTCCGTTGGCCGCATCCACGTCAATCAGCTCGGCTATCTACCCGGCTCAGCCAAGCTTGCTGTCGTCGGGTTGCCGCAAGGCGCGGCAGCCGGCGCTGACCGTTTCATAGTGGAAGACGCGCAAGGGCGCCGCGTACTGCAGGGCACTTTGCAACCTGCCGCGCAGTGGTCGCCGGCCGGCCAGCAGGCGCGGGTGGCGGATTTTTCCGGCGTGCGTACAGCAGGCACGTATCGCTTGAAAATCGACGGGCTGCCGGCGTCCGATCCGTTCCCGATCGCGGCCGGCGCATACCGCCCGGTGCTCGATGCATCGCTGAAGGCGTTCTATTTCAACCGCGCCAGCACTTCGCTACCGGCGCAGTTCGCCGGGCGCTACGCGCGTGCGGCCGGACATCCGGATACGCAGGTACGCATCCATCCGTCGGCGGCATCGGCCACGCGTCCGGCCGACAGCGTGATCAGTGCGCCCAAGGGCTGGTACGACGCCGGTGACTACAACAAGTACATCGTCAACTCCGGCATCAGCACCTACACCTTGCTGGCGGCCTACGAGCAGTATCCGGCGCTGTTCAAGGCACAGGCGCTAACCATCCCCAACGACGCGCCCGGCGTGCCCGGCATCCTGCAGGAGACCTGGTGGAATCTGGAGTGGATGCTGGCCATGCAGGACCCGGCCGATGGCGGCGTGTACCACAAGCTCACCGACAAGCAGTTCGATGGCTTGGTGATGCCGGAGCAGGCTAAACAGCAACGCTACGTGGTGATGAAGGCCACTGCGGCCACGCTGGATTTCGCTGCGGTGATGGCGGCGGCCAGCCGCGTGTATGCGCCGTTCGAGAAGCAGTATCCGGGTGTGTCCGCACGCATGTTGAAAGCCGCGCGCAGTGCCTGGGCGTGGGCGCAGCAGCACCCGGATGTGATCTATCGCCAGCCGGATGACGTGCGCACCGGCGGCTACGATGACGCGCAGGTGGACGACGAATTCGCCTGGGCTGCGGCGGAGTTGTATGTGAGCACGCGCGAGGATGGCTTCTACGACGCGATGATCGCGCGTAGCGTGCCGGCCAGCGTGCCGGGTTGGAGCAATGTCGGCGGACTGGCGTGGATGTCGCTGGCCGAGCATCGCGATCAGCTCACCCCGCATGCCGACCGTGCACGCATCGCGCGTGAGATCACTGGTTTGGCGCAGCGTCTTGCCGATGAGTGGCAGTCCTCTCCCTGGCGTCTGGCGATGACGGACACCGACTTCGTGTGGGGCAGTAATGCGGTGGTGCTCAACCGCGCGATGATGTTGATGCAGGGCTACCGGCTGACCCGGCAGCGGCCATTTCTGGATGCCGCGCAGTCGCAGCTGGATTACATTCTGGGGCGCAATCCGCTCGGGTTGTCGTTCGTCACCGGGGTCGGGCTGCGCAGCCCGCTGCATATCCACCATCGCCCTTCCGAAGCCGACGGCATCGACGCGCCGGTCCCGGGCTGGCTGGCCGGCGGCCCGCAACCCGGGCAGCAGGATGCTAAGGACTGCAAGGTGGCGTATCCCTCAAAACTGCCGGCGTTGTCGTATCTGGATAACGCCTGCAGTTATGCCAGCAACGAGGTGGCGATCAACTGGAATGCGCCGCTGGTGTATGTGAGTGCTGCGATTGAGGCGTCTACGCAGTAAGGCGGGGCGTCTTCAATGCTATGTCGCAGTTGTTCCTTCTCCCACCGGGAGAAGGTGGCGCGTAGCGCCGGATGAGGGTACGGCGTCGGCAGGAACACTGACATACCGTACCCTCACCCCAACCCCTCTCCCGGAGGGAGAGGGGCTTTAAGCCACCGCAGCTCGTTCTCCCGGGGAGGGGGGCTTTAAGCCGCCGTAGCTCACTCCACCCGCGTACCAAAAATCCGGTCGCCTGCATCGCCCAGGCCGGGCAGGATGTAGCCCTTCTCGTTGAGGTGATCGTCGATCGCGGCGGTGTACACCTCCACATCCGGATGCACCGCTTCCAGCGCTTTCAGGCCTTCCGGTGCGGCCACTAAAAAGATGCCCTTGATGCGCCGTGCGCCGGCGCGCTTGAGCATGTCGATGGTGGCGATCAGGGTGCCGCCGGTGGCCAGCATCGGGTCCAGGATCAATGCGTCGCGTTCTTCCAGGCGGCCGGTGAGGCGTTCGAAGTAGGGCACCGGCTGCAGAGTTTCTTCGTCGCGCTGCAGGCCGACCACGCTCACGCGCGCGGCCGGGATCAGCGCCAGCACGCCCGGCAGCATGCCCAACCCTGCGCGCAGGATCGGCACCAGGGTGATTTTTGCGCCGGCAATCCGCTGGACGGTCACCGGGCCGGCCCAGCCGGGTTGCACGTGCGATTCGGTGTCCAGATTGGCGGTGGCCTCGTAAGCCAGCAACGTGCCCAGCTCGGTGACCAGTTCGCGGAAGCCCTTGGTGCTCAAGGCGGCATCGCGCAGCAGACCGATCTTGTGTTGAACGAGGGGGTGGCGAACTTCGACGATTTTCATGGGCAGCGACAGGCGGGAGAGACCGACAGTGTGCCGCAGCCGGCGGCAGCGTCGCCACACATTGCGCGTGATCGCGCTTGCAGATGTCATGTCAGTGAAACGTCGTAGACATAGTGTGCCCACCCATTCTTAACCAATTGGGGAAGCACCCGTGCTCAACAAGACTCCGCTCTGCCTGGCGATCACGCTGACGTTGGCTGCGGCCACGTGGAGCCCGCTGGCGCTGGCGGCCGAGGGTGCTGCTGCTGGCGGCGCGGCAAGCGCCGCGGCCATCGATCTGGAGCGTCTGGAAGTGCGCCCGCAAACGGAATCGCAGGTACGCGCGGTCGATCTCAAACGCAGTTCCGATGCCATCCAGGATGCGGTCGCGTCCGATGCGATGGGCCGTTACCCCGACAAGAATGTTGCAGAATCCTTGCAGCGCCTGCCCGGCGTCAGCGTGACGCGCGATCAGGGCGAGGGCCGCTTCGTGGTGATCCGCGGTCTGGATTCGGCGCTCAACAGCGTCACCATCGACGGCATGACCATGGGCACGCCGGAAGACGGCACGCGCTCGGCGCCGCTGGACGTGATTCCCTCCGATTCCACCGAGCGCCTCAAGGTGGTCAAGTCGCCGACTCCGGACATGCCGGGCGATTCCATCGGCGGCGCAATTCAAGTGGAGTCCACCTCCGCATTCGATCGCGATGGCCGCACTTTGCGCGGCTCGGTCGAAGGCAGCCACCAGTCGCTGTCGGGCAAGACCAGCCCGAAGGGCGCGTTCAACTACAGCGATATCTTCGATGGCACCTTCGGTGTGGCAGTGGGTGTGAACTACCAGGATCGCGAATTCGAATCCGACAACACCGAAGTGGCCTACGACAGTTTCGATGGCGGTGCGGCCGATGATTTGTTTGCCGGTGAAGTGCAGCGCCGCAAATACTTCATCGAACGTACCCGCATGGGCGCGAACCTCAATCTGGACTGGCGCCCGGACGAAGACAACCGCTATTACCTGCGCACGCTGTACAGCCGTTTCGACGATGCCGAAACGCGTCAGCGCACCATCTTCGGTCTGAGCGATGGTCAGGTCAGCGCCAATGGCGATGGCACCTACAACGTGGCCGATCTGCCGGCCGATTCGATCTCCAAGCGCGTGCGCTATCGCACCAAGAAAGAAGACACCATGGCCTTGAGCGTGGGCGGCGAAAATCGCCTGAGCGCCGCCACCGTGGATTACAAGGTGGGCTACACCAAGACCACCGAGCGCGTGAACGATGAAATGGAAGCGCGCTTCAACTATGACGGCGACGATCTGTCGGCCACGGTCGATCAGAACAGCGGGATTCCGCGCCTGGGCTTCTCCGACAACGGCTGGCAGAGCAACGACGATTTCGTGTTCGACCGCTTCGTACTTTCGCCCAAGCGGGTGGACGACAGCGAGCGCAGCGCGCAGGTCAACGTGCGCTTCGATGGCGAGCATGCCAGCCTGAAGATGGGCGTGCTCGGTCGCTGGCGCGAGCGCGATGTCAATGTGGACGAACGCGAGCTGCGTCGCGGCCCGGCGATCGACTTGAGCGACTGGACCACCGCCGCGCCGGAACACCGTGGCGGCACCTTGGGCGAAAGCATCGGCTCGGATGGCATGCGCCGTTACTGGAACACCTCCGGCAATCTGTACAGCGCACGTCCGCAGGATGTCGGCGGCAATCAGCAGGTCTCGCTGCAGGACGACTACACCGCCACCGAAGATGTGTTTGCGACGTATGCGATGGGCACCTGGGACATCGGGGCGCTGCGCATGATTGCCGGCGTGCGTGTGGAGAACACCCAGTTCAATGCCACCGGCAATCAGGTGGACGTGGCAGAAGACGGCCGCTCGGCCACGGTGACACCACGCGAAGCGTCCAGCAGCTACACCAACGTGCTGCCGGGCCTGCACCTGCGCTACGACACCGGCAACGACTGGGTGCTGCGGTTTGCGGCCAACAAGACCTTATCGCGCCCCTCGTTCGGTGATGTGTCGCCGCGCGTGAGCATCAATCGCGGCGATGAGGAAGTGAGCATCGGCAATCCCGATCTCAATCCTTACCGTTCCACCAATCTGGATCTGTCGTTCGAGAAATACATCGGCAGCACCGGCCTGATCTCGTTGGGCGTGTTCAACAAATCGATCGACGATTACATCGTGCAGACGATCAGCACCAACGATGCGGAATTCCCGGATTTGCAGGTCACGCGCTCGATCAATGGCGACACCGCAAAAGTACGCGGCGCCGAGTTCAATTGGCAGCAGACCCTGGACTTCCTGCCGGAAGGCTGGAATGGCCTGTTGGTCGGTGCCAGCGCCACCGTGCTGGACAGCGATTTCGATCCCGGCCTGAGCGACCGCGCCGGTGAGGACTTCACCTTGCCGCGTTCGTCCAAGCGGATCTACAGCGGGCATCTGGGTTACGAAAAATACGGTTTCAGTGCGCGTGTGGCAGCGGTGTATCGCAGCGAATACCTGGACACCATCGGCGCCAGCCGCGCGTACGATATTTACGTCGCTCCGCATACCCAGCTGGATTTCAGCATGAATTACCAATTCAACAGCCACGTCAGCCTGTATCTGGAAGCGCAGAACCTGCTGGACGAACCGCTGGAGCTGTACCAGGGCGTGCCCTCGCGCACGCTGCAGAATGAAGAGTACGGCCGTACCTATGCGCTCGGCCTGAAGGTGGCACTGTGATCGCAACGCGCACGCGGCTCCACACCACGTTATTCCACACCACACTGCTTGCCACCGCACTGGCGCTGACGGCTTGCGCCAGCGCGCCGGTCGATCGCGAAGCCGACGAGGCGCTGCTCAAGGACCCCTTGCTCAGCGAGGCCAGGGTGGCACACGAAGTGGTGCCGGAAGCCTTCATCACCACTTCCACGCCGTCCGACAATCTGGACTCACCTGCCAGCTGGAGTGCGCCGGATGGCAGCCGCTGGCTGATCGCCACTGCCAAGGCCACGCATGCGTTGGTGGTATTCGATGGCGACAGCGGCAAGCGCCTGCGCGTGGTCGGCGGCAAGGGCAAGGCCCTGGGCAAGCTGGATCGCCCGAACGGGATCTCGGTGGTCGACGATCTGCTGTTTGTGGTCGAGCGCGACAACCGCCGCGTGCAGGTGTTCTCGCTGCCGGACTTCAAGCCGTTGACCGCCTTCGGCCAGGACGAACTGCGCGAACCTTACGGCCTGTGGGTGCGCAAGCACGACGGCGGCTACGAGGTGGTGGTCAGCGACAACTACATGTCGCCGGCCAACAAGGATCAGCCGCCGCCGGTGGCCGAACTCGGTCAGCGCTTCCGGCGTTATCAACTGAACAACGCGGGGCAGGGCTGGCAGGCGCGGTTGACGCAGAGCTTCGGCGATACCACCGAAGCGGGTGCGGTGCGGATTGCCGAATCGGTGTTCGGCGATGAAGCCAATGCGCGCTTGATGATTGCCGAAGAAGACGTGGCCGTGGGCACGCAGCTACGCGAGTACGGCATGGACGGGCGTTATCGCGGGCGCAATGTCGGCAGCGGCCTGTTCAAGGCGCAGGCCGAGGGCATGACATTGCTGGCGTGCAGCGATGGCAGTGGTTACTGGATCGCCACCGATCAGTTCAAGGACCGCAGCGTGTTCCAGGTGTTCGATCGCCAGAGCCTGGCGCATGTGGGCGCATTCGCCGGCCGGGTGACCGCCAATACCGACGGCGTGTGGCTGGATCAACGCGGCGATGCGCGCTTCCCCGGTGGCGTGTTCTACGCATTGCATGACGACCAGGCGGTGGCCGCATTCGATTGGCGCGATATCGCACGCACGCTGCGTTTGAAAGAGTGCGCGCCATGAGCGCTGGGCGTGCGCGGGTATACGCGCTGCTCTCGCTCATCGTGATGAGCAGCGCTCAATCGTTCGCCGCCGAGCGGGCTGCCGAACCGAATACGCAGGTGCCGGCGGGCTCCACCCACTATGTCGCCGACGGCTTTCCGGACCGCATCGTCGCCACGCCCGCGCAGGATGCGGCCACCGGTTTCGCGGTGGCCTGGCGTACCGATGCCAGCGTCAACCAGCCGTGGCTGGAACTGGTCGTCGCCGGCGACTCGCCCGACGTGGGGACGCCGCGCCGCATTCGCGCCAGCACCGCCACGCTGAGCAGCGAAAACGGCAGTTCGCATCACCACCGCGCGGATGTCGATGAGTTGAAGCCGGACACGCTGTACGCCTACCGCGTACAGGGCAACAGCACCTGGGGCGCATGGAATCACTTCCGCACCGCCGCCACGGCCGCCACCCCGCTGACGCTGCTGTATTTCGGCGATACCCAGAACAAGAATCTCAGCCTGGTCTCGCGGGTGATCCGCCAGGCCTGGCGCAGCGCACCGGACGCGCGGCTGGCACTGTTCGCCGGCGATCTGGTCAGCGGCAAGGACGGCCAGGACGACAACGAGTGGGCCGAATGGTTCGAAGCCGGACGTTGGTTGCTGGAAGGCACCGCAGTGGCGCCGGCGCCGGGCAATCACGAGTATCACGAAGAGGGCGAAGACACCCCGCAGGCGACGCGCAGGCTCGGCAGCCATTGGCCGGTGACCTTCGCCTTGCCGCGCAACGGGCCGTCGGCCACCGCGCGCACCAGCTATTGGTTCGACTACCAGGGCGTACGCATCGCCGTGCTCGACGGTACCTCCGTGCTGGATCTGGGCACCGGCCCGGCGCAGGCGCAGTGGCTGGACACCGTATTGGCCGATAATCCGCATCCGTGGTCGATCGTGCTGATCCACCAACCGTTCTTCTCGCCGCGCGCCGATCGCGAGAACGAAAAGCTGGTCGAGCAGGTGCTGCCGGTGATCCGTCGTCACAAGGTCGATCTGGTGCTGCAGGGCCACGACCACACCTACGGCCGGCGTGGCGATGAGGCCGGGCAGGCGACGCCGGTGTTCGTGGTGTCGGTGGCCGGGCCCAAGCAGTACCGGCTCTCGGACATGGCCCGCAAGACCATGCGCCCGGTCGGCGAAGACACCCAGCTGTATCAGGTGCTTCGCATCGACAACCAGAAGTTGCGCTACGAGTCGCGCACCGCCACCGGACGTCTCTACGATGCCTTCGAGCTCAAGCGCGATACGAGCGGGGCCAAGCGGTTGATCGAACACGAAGCAGGGCGCATCGCCCCACGCGATTGCCCACGCAGTGCAACGCTCAAGGGACGGGCGGATCGCTGCTGGGAATGAGGGCGCTGTGACGAAATTGAAAGAATTGGGGTGGGTCGGCGTACCGCGTTAGGAAGATGTGAGGAAACTTCGCTGATGCATTGATTTTTTCAATGGTTACCTCGTATGCCAATTGAAAAGTGTGAGTTACATCACACAAAAAATGGGCATAGGGTGTGGTTAGCCGGATCTCCATCCGGGTAGCCGGGTGTCAGGTCGGCGTGGATGGAGGTGTTGGTGCCCCCAGCCCCCGAGAAACCACCATGATTCCCCATGTGTTTCATCTGACCGCGCCGACCAAGCAATTGCAGTGGGAAGAACGCAGGATCCAGGCCCGTCTGCAGCGGCTCTTGCCGGACTGGGTCTGTTACGTCTGGGATGACGCGGACAATTCGGAACTGATGCGTCGCGCGTTCCCGGAATTCGCCGAGCGCTACGAGGCGATCCGCTTCGGCGTGATGAAGGCCGACATCGCCCGCTGCGCCTATATGCACGCGCACGGCGGCTTTTATTTCGACACCGACTACAAGCTGCTGCAGCCGCTGGGCGCCGACCTGTTGGTACAGCAATGCGTGCTGCCGATCGAGGATGGCGCGCTAGGCAACGATCAGTTCAAGATCGGCAATGCCGTATTCGGTTCCCAGGCAGGGCATCCTTTGTGGCGCGCCTTTATCGAGCACATTTTCAATGTGCATGCGCCGGAGACGCTGGAAGATCACCGGCAGATTCCGATGATCTCCGGCCCGCGTGGGCTGACGCGCTTCTACAACGCGTATGGCGAGCAGTTCTCCGGCATCGTGTTCCCGCCGCGCGATGCATTCCATCCGGATCGCACCTGGTTCGGGCTCGGCCACCGCGGCGGCAAGATCGCGGTCGGCTCGCATCTGTGCTGGGCATCGTGGCGCGGCAAGTCGACGCGCCGCGCGGTGACCAATTACCTGCGTCGCAAGTTGAGCGCGGTGCCGATCTGATTGCTGCCGGTCGCCATGCAGATCTGTTGAACGGATCTGCATGGCGGCACGGCAGTGATTCCGGCTGCAGTACCCATCGCGGCGTTTTGTGCGGTTCACGCTGGTGAAGGACGCTTACGCCAGCGCCCTTCGCATCGTGCTTGCTATGTCATAAATGTCGCGCCATCAGCGCGGCAGCCCACAGGACTTCCGCGTTTCAGGCGTTGTAGAAATGTGCAGCCTCAGGCGGCCTCGGCCTGCACCTGGCGGGGGCCTTCCTTGAGCGCACGCGCGATCAAGCCGACCAATAGATCGAGCTCGTCTTCGTCCATGGCGAAGTGCGGCGTGAAGCGCAACGAATTCTCGCCGCCGTGGATCACGTTGACACCGCGGTGGCGCAGCCATTCCTCGGTGGACCCGGCGCCGTAACACTTGAACTGCGGTGCCAACTCGCAGGAAAACAGCAAGCCGGTGCCCTGTACCTTGGTGATCAAGCCGCCCAACTCGGACTGCAGCACCTCCAGCTTGGCGATCGCCTGCGCACCGCGGCTGCGGATGTTGGCGCGCACCTGCGGAGTGAACAACGCCAGCGTGGCGCAGGCCACATCGAGCGCGCGCGGATTGGTGGTCATGGTGTTGCCGTAGGTGCCCTTGCGATACACCTGCGCGGCGTGTTCGGTCACGGCCAGCACCGACAGCGGGTATTGCGCGGCATTGAGTGCCTTGGAGTAGGTTTCCAGATCAGGCGGGTCGAGCTGCTCGAAGCCGGGGTAATCCACCACCGACAGCACGCCGTGCGCACGCAGGCCGGCCTGGATCGAATCCACCAGCAGCAGGCTGCCGTGTAGGCGGGTCAGCTCGCGCGCCGCGGCATAGAACGCGGCCGGCAATGCGCGCCCCGGGTCGCCTTCGCCCATCACCGGCTCCAGGAACACCGCCTCGATGAACCAGTGATTGCGCGCAGCCTCGTCAAAGGCGCGCTGCAGCGCCGCCACGTCGTACGGCGCGATCGCGATCACCGAGTCTTCGTCGCGGTAACTGGCCAGGTACTTGGTGTAGGTCTTGCGGCTGGAATCGGAATACAGGCCGGGGCGGTCGGTGCGGCCATGGAAGCTGCCCTTGACCACCACGCGCTTGATGGTGGCACCGGCATGCCGCGCGCCCGGGTCGGTATGCAGCTTGGCGTTGGTGTCGACGATGCGCGCGGCCAGGCCGACCGCTTCGGAACCGGAGTTGAGACACATGAAGCGCGCAAACGGACAGCCGCCACGGGTATGCCCGATCTCCACGCGCAATGCGCGGTCGAGCCGGCGCTGCGCCAGGCTGGGCGTCATCACGTTGGCCATCACCTGCGGGCGCGCCATCGCCTCGAGCACCGGCGCGGGGGTGTGGCCGAAGCCGAGCATGCCGTAACCACCGGCGTCGTACAGCACCGCGCCCTTTAGCGTCACCACCCACGGGCCGCGCGCGGCCAGCGCCACGTATGGGGTCACCGCATCGTCGGCATAGAAGTTGATGAAGCCTTCCTGCACTGCGCCGATCTGTGCGTCTTCGTCCAGATCCAGCAGGTCGGCGGCCTCGGCGCGCACCAGCGCGTATTCGGCGGCGGCCGCATCGATGGCATGGGCGAGATCGTCGTGGGTGCTGGCCAGGCGCACGATGCTGGCATCGTCCAGGCCATCGGTCAGGCGGCGGCCGGCATGGGCACGCAGCGGGGCGAGCGGGGCAAGGACGGACATGGCGCATCTCCTACAAGGTGGCGTTCCCTTTCTATTATCGGCAGAAGATCGGCGTTTGGCAGCGTGAATCCGGGCAGGAAGTCAGGTATTTTCGTCGAATCGACGAACCATTTGGGCAAAAGTGAAAATCACTCCTTCCGACGAACGCCTGCTGTCGCTGTTGCGCGAGGATGCGCGCGCCTCCACCGCGCAGATCGCGCGCCGGCTCGGGCTGTCGCGCACCACCGTGCAAAGCCGTATCGAAAAACTCGAACGCGACGGCGTGATCAGCGGCTATACCGTGCGCACCCACGACGCCTACGAACACGGTCGCATCCGCGCGCATATCCTGATCACAGTGCTGCCCAAGAAGATGCCCGCGGTGGTCAAGGCGCTGCGCGACATTCCCGAGGTGCGCCTGCTGCACTCGGTCAGCGGCGCCTACGATCTGATCGCCCTGGGCGTGGTCGGCGGCGTCAACGAAATGGACGTGCTCACCGACGCCATCGGCGCCATTGACGGCGTGGAGCGCACGACCACGTCGATCATTTTGTCGACGAAGTTTGAGCGGTGAGGGGGAGTCAGGAGTTGGGATTAGAAAATCGGGATTGGGATCTGGGATGGATAGTGAGCAATGAATCGGCGGCGAGCAAAGCCCCTCTCCCCTCGGGAGAGGGGTTGGGGTGAGGGTACGGGGCGAAGCCCGCGTGCGCTCAAACTCCAATAGTGCTTCGCCCGTACCCTCATCCGGCGCTGCGCGCCACCTTCTCCCGATGGGAGAAGGATGTGCATCAGCATGTCCCGCTAAACTAGCGCCCCCAATCGCTGCACCGCCGAACCTTTGAAGAAGTCCGATTTCAATTATTCGCTACCCGACGAACTGATCGCCCAGGCGCCGCTGGCCGAGCGTGCTGCCAGCCGCTTGCTGGTGGTGCCGCCGTCGCCGCAGGCGCTGGTCGACCGCCAGGTGCGCGATCTGCCCGAGCTGCTGCAGCCGGGCGACCTGCTGATCTTCAACGACACCCGGGTGATCCCGGCGCGGTTGTTCGGGCAGAAGGCGAGCGGCGGGCGGGTGGAGATCCTGATCGAGCGGCTGCTCGGCGGGCAGCAGGCGCGGGCGCAGATCGGTGCCAGCAAGTCGCCCAAGGCCGGCAGCGTGATCGCGCTGGACGCCGGTGGCCAGGCCGAGGTGCTGGGCCGCGAGGGCGAGTTCTACCTGCTGCGTTTCGACATCCCCGCGCCGCTGGAGCATTGGTTGCTCGACGCCGGGCGTCTGCCGCTGCCGCCGTACATCCGCCGCGAGCCGGGGCTGGACGATCGCGAGCGCTACCAGACCGTGTTCGCGCGCGAAGTGGGCGCGGTCGCTGCGCCGACTGCCGGCCTGCATTTCGACGAAGCCCTGCTGGCGCGCCTGCGTGAGCGCGGGGTGGAGTTCGGCCATGTGACCTTGCACGTGGGCGCCGGCACCTTCCAGCCGGTGCGCGTGGATGCGCTGGACAAGCATGTGATGCACACCGAGTGGCTCAATGTGGGCGCCGCGCTGGTCGAGCAGGTGCGCCGCACCCGTGCGCGCGGTGGCCGCGTGATCGCGGTGGGCACCACCGTGGTGCGCTCGCTGGAAAGCGCCTGGCGCAAGACCGACGACGCCCCGGACGGCGAATTGCAGCCGTTCGCCGGCGAAACCCAGATCTTCATCCTGCCCGGCTACCGCATCCGCAGCGTCGATGCGATGGTCACCAATTTCCACCTGCCCGAAAGCACGCTGCTGATGATGGTCTCGGCCTTCGCCGGCCGCGACCGCATCTTCGCCGCCTACGCACACGCCATCGCGCAGCGCTATCGCTTCTTCTCCTATGGCGATGCGATGTTGTTGTGGAGCCGGGAGTGGGGATTAGAGATTGGGGATTCGTAACAGCACTCCGTTCGCCGCCTTCTCGCTTTTGCCAATCCCGAATCCCCAATTTCCATTCCCGGCCTTCCAATGTCCCGACTCCAGTTCCAGCTCCAGACCACCGACGGCCATGCGCGCCGTGGCCGCCTGACCTTTCCGCGTGGCACGGTGGAGACGCCGGCGTTCATGCCGGTGGGCACCTATGGGTCGGTCAAGGGCATCCTGCCCGAGCAGATCCGCGCGCTGGGCGCGGAGATCATCCTGGGCAATACCTTCCATCTGTACCTGCGGCCGGGCCTGGACGTGATCGTTGACCATGGTGGCCTGCACGGGTTTGCGCGCTGGGACGGGCCGATCCTCACCGACTCCGGCGGCTTCCAGGTGTTTTCGCTGGCGCATCGCCGCAAGATCACCGAACAAGGCGTCACGTTCTCCTCGCCAACCGATGGCGCGCGGGTGTTTCTGGGCCCCGAAGAAAGCATGCAGATCCAGAAGGTGCTCGATTCGGACATCGTGATGATCTTCGACGAATGCACGCCGTACCCGGCCACCGAAGACGTCGCGCGGCGTTCGATGGAGCTGAGCCTGCGCTGGGCGCAGCGCTCGCGTGAGGCGCATGACGGGCTGGGCAACGACGCGGCGCTGTTCGGCATCGTGCAGGGCGGGGTGCACCCGGACCTGCGCAGCCGCTCGTTGGACGGTCTGCAGGCCATTGGCTTCGACGGCTATGCCATCGGCGGCCTGGCGGTGGGCGAGCCCGAGCACGAGCGCAATGCCATGCTCGAACACCTGCATCCGCGCCTGCCGGCCGAGCGGCCGCGCTACCTGATGGGCGTGGGCCGGCCGGAGGATCTGGTCGAAGGCGTGGCGCGCGGGGTGGACATGTTCGATTGCGTGATGCCCACCCGTAACGCCCGCAACGGGCACTATTTCACCTCGTTTGGCACGGTGCGTATCCGCAACGCCAAGTACGAGCGCGACCTGGACACCATCGAGCCAGGCTGCGGCTGCCATGCCTGCAGCAGCGGCTACACGCGCGCGTACCTGCGCCATCTGGACCGCTGCAACGAGATGCTGGCGCCGATGCTGGGCACCCTGCACAACCTCTGGTACTACGAAAAACTGATGGCCGACATGCGCGCGGCGATCGCGGCGGGAACCTTTGTGGAGTTCCGGCGGTCCTTCTATGCGGCACGCGGCGCCACCACGCCGCCGCTGCCCGGGGAATCCAGCTGAGACCTGCCGTCCGTGCCCTGGCGCGGACGGCGTGGGACCTGCATGGCATAATTCCCGGCTGTTCCGCTCCGGCGGTACCTGAATGGCGAGCGGGCCGCTGGGCGCGCTGGCACCAAACCTAGGATGCATAGAATGAATCTGCTCGATTTCCTGATCCCCGTCGCCCAGGCGCAGGCCACTGGTGGCGCGCCGGCCCCCGGCCCGATGGGAAGCCTGTCCACCTTCGCGTTGCCGATCATCCTGATCGCGGTCATGTACTTCCTGATGATCCGCCCGCAGATGAAGCGCCAGAAGGAACACAAGGCGTTGCTGGACAAGCTGTCGCGTGGCGATGAGGTCATCACCTCCGGCGGCGTGGCTGGCGTGATCACCGATATCGGCGAGAACTTCATCACCGTGGAAGTGGCCGACAACGTGCGCATCCGCGTGCAGCGCAGCGCCGTTGGCCACGTGCTGCCCAAGGGCACGCTGAAGTCCGCCAGCTAAGTCGCGTCATCGGCAGCGGGCACCGTCCGGCGCTGCCGGCAGGTGCTCGAAAACGGCAGGGGCCGCTCGTACACTCCGCTGTCGTTGCGCTGCCAATGCGTGCTTGGGTCCGCCCAAGACGTCACTGCAAGTGAACACCTGCAACACCACAGCTGCGCGCACCTTCTGGTGGGCGTAGTCGGTGCACGAAGTCGGACCACGCCCCCGGGCGCTTTTGCTCCATGCACTGCCGTATCCACCGGATGACCGCTCGCGACGCTGTATCGGCCGCCTGAAGTCGTTCTCACTGCTAGGCGCGGCGCCGGGATGGTGCCGCGCGGGACTGTCGCAATGCTCGAATTTCCTCGCTGGAAGTATTTCCTGATCCTGGTGGTGCTGGCGGTCAGCGCGTTGTATGCGCTGCCCAACGTCTACCAGAAAGACCCGTCCGTGCAGATCACCGCCAGCCGCGGTGCGCAGCTGGACGACGCGTTGCGCAGCCGTATCGACGCCGACCTCAAGAGCGCCGGCATCACGCCCAAGGCGGTGACCCGGGAAGGCGACAGCCTGATGGTGCGCCTGCCCACCCTGCAGGCGCAGACCCGTGCCAACGACGTGTTGCGCCAGCAGCTGGGCGAGAACTACACGGTGGCGCTGAACCTGGCATCCACGGTGCCGGACTGGCTCGCCAAGCTGGGCGGCCGGCCGATGGTGCTGGGTCTGGACCTGGTCGGCGGCGTGCACTTCGCCATGCAGGTCGATCAGAAAGCCGCGCTGGAAAAGCGTCTGGAGGGCTTTGCCGAGGACATCCGCACCACGCTGCGCGATGGCCGCATTGCCTATCGCTCGGTCGAGCGTCGTGGCGACAACAGCATCCAGGTCTCGTTGGGCGAGGGCGCCAGCGCCGATGCCGCGCGGACCGCGTTGGCCAAGTCGCAGCCCACGCTGACCTACGACGTCAGCGGCCAGACCATCTCGGTGAAGGTGCCGGAGGCCGAACTCAAGCAGATCGCCAGCGGCGCGATCGAGCAGAACCTCACCACCTTGCGTAACCGCGTCAATGCACTGGGCGTGTCCGAGCCGACCATCCAGCGCCAGGGCGAAGACCGCATCGTGGTCGAACTGCCCGGTCTGCAGGACACGGCCGAGGCCAAGCGCCTGATCGGCGCCACCGCCTCGCTGGAATTCCGCGCCGTGGTCGAAGGCAATGCCGAAGACGCCGTGCGCAGCGGCAGCATCCCGCCGGAAGCCAAGGTCTACCGCGTGCGTGACAGCGGCGCGCCGGTGCTGCTCAACAAGCGCGCGCTGGTGACCGGTGACCAGATGGTCAGCGCCAGCGTCAGCACCGACCAGAACGGCATGCCCGCGGTGGCAGTGACGCTCAACAACGTGGCCGGCCAGCGCATGCTCGATTACACCAGCGCCAACGTCGGCAAGCTGATGTCGGTGGTGTATATCGAGCGCATCCCCACCGTGACCATGGTGGACGGCAAGGAAGTGCGCAGCGTGCGGGTCAAGGAAGAAGCCTTGTCGCCGACCCGCATCGCCGGTGTGTTCGGCAAGAACTTCCAGACCACCGGCCTTGAGAAGGTGGAGGCCGAGAACCTGGCCAAGCTGCTCAAGTCCGGTTCGTTGGCCGCACCGATGGATTTCGTCGAGGAATACGTGATCGGCCCGAGCCTGGGTGCGGAGAACGTGGAGCGCGGCGTCACTGCCGTGGTCTACTCGTTCCTGTTCACGCTGGTGTTCTTCACCATCTATTACCGCGTGTTCGGCGCGATCACCTCGGTGGCGCTGCTGTTCAACCTGCTGATCGTGGTGGCGGTGATGTCGTTGTTCGGCGCCACCATGACGCTGCCGGGGTTTGCCGGTCTGGCGTTGTCGGTCGGCCTGTCGGTGGACGCCAACGTGCTGATCAACGAGCGTATCCGCGAAGAGTTGCGCCTGGGCGTACCGGCCAAATCGGCGATTGCGGCCGGTTATGAAAAGGCCGGCGGCACCATTCTGGACGCCAACCTCACCGGCCTGATCGTGGCGGTGGCTTTGTATGCCTTCGGCACCGGGCCGCTGCGCGGTTTTGCGTTGACCATGATGATCGGTATTTTTGCCTCGATGTTCACTGCGATCACGGTCTCGCGTGCATTGGCGGTTCTGATCTATGGCCGCCGCAAGAAGCTCAAGTCTGTGGCCATCTGAGATGCGAGTCCTGCTGCGGCGCGCGCGCCTTTGCGCAACTCCGCAGCAGGAATCCCTGCGCAAGCGGCCGGACCTTGACGGTGCGGTCGTCCAACGGAAGCTCTTTTCATGAAACTGTTCCCGCTTCATCTCATTCCCAATGACACCAAGATCGACTTCATGCGCCTGCGCAAGCCGGTGCTGATCCTGATGCTGGTGATCGCGGTCGCCTCGGTCGGCGTCATTGTCGGCAAGGGCTTCAACTACGCACTGGAATTCACCGGCGGCACGCTGGTGCAGACCTCCTTCCAGAAGACCGTGGACGTGGACCAGGTGCGCGAGCAGCTGTCCAAGGCCGGCTTTGAAAACGCCCAGGTGCAGAACGCACGCGGCGGCAACGAAGTGATGATCCGCCTGCAGGCGCGCGAGCAGCACAACAACCGCGACGATGCCGCAAGCACCGTCGCCGAAGAAGTGCGCAAGGCCGTCAGCACCCCGCAGAACCCCGCCACCGTGCAGCCGGGCGAATTCGTTGGCCCGCAGGTCGGCAAGGACCTGGCCTTGAACGGTGTTTACGCCACGGTGTTCATGCTGGTGGGCTTTCTGATCTACATCGCGTTCCGCTTCGAGTGGAAGTTTGCGGTGGTGGCCAGCCTGACCGCGCTGTTCGACCTGTTGGTCACGGTGGCCTTCGTGTCGCTGACCGGGCGCGAGTTCGACCTGACCGTGCTGGCCGGCCTGCTGTCGGTGATGGGCTTTGCCATCAACGACATCATCGTGGTGTTCGACCGTGTGCGCGAAAACTTCCGCGCGCTGCGCGTGGAGCCGCTGGAAGTGCTCAACCGCTCGATCAACCAGACGCTCTCGCGCACGGTGATCACCGCGGTGATGTTCTTCCTGTCGGCACTGGCGCTGTACATCTACGGCGGCGAGTCGATGGAAGGCCTGGCCGAGACGCACATGATCGGCGCGGTGATCGTGGTGATCTCCTCGGTGATCGTGGCCGTGCCGATGCTGAGTATCGGACCGTTTGCGGTGACCAAGCAGGATCTGCTGCCCAAGGCCAAGGACGTGGAGGCGCTGGCGCGTCGTCCTTGATCGGTCATCGATCTTCGATCACGAAAAAACCGCGCGCTGCGCGGTTTTTTCGTTTCTGACGTTGAACCCTTAGTTCACGGTTGTGCACTGTGACGCCACTACTCACAAGCTGGAACACCAAGGATTTCGTCGGACACGTGATGCCGATCGATACTCAGTACTTTGCGGGAGAGAACCGCTGGCCAGGATGAAGCGCCGTATCCAACTGAGACATGCCTGCTCGGTGCGCAGGCTGTAGTGCCGAACGCGCAAGCGGTCGCGCACTTGATCGAGCAGCCGCGCCGGCGGACGTCCTGTTACGCCATTGTTTTTGGGGGTGTATTTCATACGCCTGTGTCCTTGCTGGATAAGGCTGGAGGCCTCGCGATGGTGGAGTCCGCTAGGGAACCTCTGAACAACGCACCACAGATACGCGACACTACCCGCCTGATGTTGAGGAGTGATCCATGCAACTGACGTTCGGTGACGCTGAGGGCCTGGGCAAGCGCAAGCAGACCCGGCGCGAGATCTTTCTGGCCGAGATGGAGCAGGTGGTTCCGTGGCAGCAACTGCTCGGTCTGATCGCGCCGCACTATCCGGTATCGGGCCGGCCAGGTCGGCAGCCGTACGCACTGGCGACGATGTTGCGGATTCATCTGCTGCAGCAGTGGTATGCGCTGAGCGATCCGGCGATGGAAGAAGCACTGCACGAGATCCCGACCTTGCGGCGGTTTGCCCAGCTCGGTGGCTTGGACAACGTTCCGGACGAGACCACGATTCTCAACTTTCGGCGCCTGCTGGAGACCCATGGCCTTGCCGCGCGGATGCTGGAAGCGGTCAACGCGCATCTGGCGCGCAAGGGCCAGAGCCTGCGGTCGGGCACGATCGTCGATGCGACGCTGATCGCGGCGCCCAGTTCGACCAAGAATGCCGACAACGCGCGCGACCCTGAGATGCATCAGACCAAGAAGGGCAATCAGTGGTATTTCGGGATGAAGGCGCACATCGGCGTGGATGAATTTTCCGGGTTGGTGCACCACGTCCATTGCACAGCCGCCAACGTCGCCGATGTCACGGTGATGCACACGTTGCTGCATGGCAAAGAAGACAGCGTGTTCGGCGATAGCGGCTACACCGGTGCGGACAAACGCGAAGAACTGCAGGCCTGCAAGGCTGCATTCTTCATCGCCGCCAGGCCCTCGACGATGCAAGCCCTCGGCAACAAACGCGAGCGTGCTCGGGAAAGACGTTGGGAACACTTCAAGGCCAGCGTGCGCGCGAAGGTGGAGCATCCATTCCGGGTGATCAAGCGCCAGTTCGGCTACACCAAGGTCCGCTATCGCGGCCTGGCCAAGAACACCGCGCAGGTGCTGACCTTGTTTGCGCTATCGAACCTGTGGATGAAGCGAAAGCAGTTACTGCCGACGATGGGGAGCGTGCGCCTGTAACCCGGGCAACACCCTGCAAACGCGCCGGAAACGGCAAAAAAATCGAGGATCTGAGCGCCGTCAGCCTGGTCGATGTGGTTAGGCTCATCCTCCGATGCCGTTGATCAGACCATCCCTAACAACTCATTCAAGCCGAACTTGCTTCGTTACGGCACAACATGGCCAAAGAGCTTGCCATGTTGTCGCCTCCACTGCGCAAGTCGGCTTAATTCAGGCGTTAGGCACGTAAAAACAGAATGCCGCAGACGGACACTGATCCGTCTGCGGCATTGTTAGTATCACTCTTCGGCAATGATTGTGATGCCACGTTCAGTCACTTGCACTTGTGCTTTGTGGCCTACGGAAAATCCTGCCGCTTGCAACCAATCTCCGCTCAAACGCAAGAACGGTACCTGTCTCGGCCGGGTCCGGCGCTCTACATCTTTGTGCTTACTTTCGTAGACCTGATAGCCAACGGTTAAAAAACGCAGTTCCGGTTGCGCAGTCTTTCTCTTTACGGCCATAGTGGTGCTCCTAGCGGATTGTTGAGTTACGCCCCTGTTGAGAGGGCGACCGAGTACTTCAACACCGCCGCTAGACGGCCCCCAGCTTTCCCCGGCAAGCCGGGTCTTGTATGACTGGACGCTACTCGGCCATAGAAACTATGGACGCAAAAAAACCGCGTTTCAGTCGCGGGCACTGCTAGCGGAAGGTATGTTGAGTACCTTAGGTCAACTTAGCGCCCTACTGGCTCTCGGTCAACTGGTGGGCATGGGCCTAACAATTCGTTCAAGCCGACCCCACATCGTGGCAGCGCCAGCGTGCTTTACGCTACGCTAGCACGTAGTCGCTGCCCCGCTGCGGGGCGGCTTGACTCAGGCGTTAGGCGGTGGTGAAGCAAAACAACTTGGCGTTCTACCTCGTCAGCTGCCTCAGCACGCACGGGGGGCGTCGGTTTCAAGATCATCATGAGATCGAGCAGCAGACGCTGAAGAACGAGTCGCACTTATCAACCAGGCCTTCTGCCAAACTCCAGATTGGCTGACAGAAGTAGTTGAATGCCCATGCAGCCGATGATGGCGCTAGACTTCGGTCACAGCAATCCAGGGGTGTGAGCCTGTGGACGGGATGCAACACATGGAAACCAACATGACCAATCAGCCCAAAAAGGGCGAGTTTTTCGAGCTGCTGCCGGACGGCCGGCGTGGAGGAAAGGGCCACGGGGTGATCTTCGAAAATGAGCAGGCTCTTTTGACGCCGCCCCGGCTTATTTTGCAGCCGGACGAAGGAGGATTTCCTCCGTTGAGAGAGACGCCACTATTGATCTACAACCCCATGGAAGGGGCGTTGCCTCAGGATCTAGAGGGAGGCTTCAGTGGCTACTGGCTGGTCTCCGAGCGGCTCCGCAAGGTGATGGAATCTGTGGATGCGGATGCCTTCGCCTTTGCTGATGCTGACTATCGCTTAGCCGATGGTTCCAAAGGTCCGACCGTCTTCCTCTGCGATGTCGTTCGCACATTAGATGCTTTGGATGAGGAAGCCTCGGAACTCGATATCAAAATCAGCGACGATTACGAGGCTGGAAAGTATTACAGCCTTGCGGGCGGTAGTCGCTTGGCTTTCAAGAGTGGCGTGCTCGGAAATGCGCATGTATTCAAGCTTCCGTTTAACGATGGTGTCTTTTGTGATCGGGTATTCAAGGAGGCGGTTGAGGCTGCCGGAATTAGCACTAATGGTAATTCCGACGGGCTATGGTTCTACGACGTCGTGAATCGTTGATGCGCCTAATACGGGCAGAGAAGAGCTTAGTTCATGTCGAAATATCGGACGCTTTTTCAAGATCATCACGAGATTGAGCAGCAAACGCTTAAAGGCAGTAAGTTGCTTGCGAAGCTGCAAGAGATCGGTCGGTTCGATATTCATGCACAGGAAAACCGCATCTTTTTGCCGTCCGATCCCAAGTTTGCTCACTCTCTGGTCATTTCGCCGCACAGCGGTGGCCCGCTTGGCGCCTATCAGTATGGCGTAATTAAGCGCTTGGAAGAAATTCAAGCAACGCGAGATGGTCGAGCGGCTTTGCGAGGCGACCCGGAGGCGTTGAATCGCGTTGTCCAGCGTGTGGAGCAGTTGCGCGACACCCTTGCGGTTGGCCTGATTAACAATGACTTGAACACCAACACGCCACTTGGTCTTACTCCCGCTCAGGCAAGCATGAAAGTTCAGGGTTTTATGCAAAACAGCCCGAACTATCACCAAGCCCATTCTCAACAGTTTGATGCTCTTAAGGGGCTCACTGGAGTTGATCGTGGTTGGGCAGGTGTGACGAACTCTGAGTCTCGCATTGTCACCACGCTCAGCCAGATCCAGGTCAGTAACACCGCCATCATTCGAGGCGGGGATATCCAGCTTCAGCGCAGCGGATTGTCGCTCGCCATCGCCAATGCCCATCACGATGGGCGCGTGGTCTTGTCTGAGCAGGGCATCCTCAAGGTCGAGCAGGTTCTCGGTGAGGTGGCCGCACACAACCTGCGCGTGCCCCGAGGCCAACGCGGTGCCGCGTCCATGGAAGTGTTGCTGGGCAATGCATCGGCGAGCACCCTGGTGCGTTCGGGCGGTTTGTTGGCAACTGGCGCGGATGCGGTGCTGACCGCCCGCCGTTCGTCCGAGTTGCTGGAACAAGGCAATGCCACTGCCGCACAATCAGAAGTTCAGCACGCCATTGCCCGCAATGCCGGCGGCTGGGCCGGCGGTGCGTCTACTGCAGCAGCATTGGGCGGTAGCGGTTTTGTGCCTGCGGCCTTGGTGGTTGGCGACGCGCTGTTGATGAGCAAGGCGTTCGACAAAGGCGCCGATCTGCTGGACAACCGCGCCATCTACCACCAGACCGACAAGGCGGGCGTTGAGTGGCAGTTCACCGGTCGCAACTGGCAGCGCGAAGCAGCCATAGATCTCGCCCATGATGGCCGGCGCACGTCGGGCGAGCGGCCCGTGGTCGCCAGCTATGAGAAATCGCAGGAGCTGGGGGCGCTGGCCAACGCCAAGGCAGTGGAGCTAGCGCTTGGCAAAGCGCCGCCGCCCCAGGACCCGTTCAACCTTCCAGCTCAAGCAAGCGACCAAGTCGGACTGGACAACCAGAACTGGCGGCGGAATCCCGAAAGCCAGGCGTGGGAGCGCCAAGTCAAAACCGCCGTGTCCGGTGCGACCGACCGGGGCAGCTACGAACACCAAACCGCCTCGCCGGAACGCGCGCAACAGCTCAACCAAGAAGCCCTGGGCCGTATCGAACACAATATCGCCACCGGGCGCGAAGCCATCGCCGCCGCCTACCTGGAAAACCATGCCGCGCAACGTGCCCAGGCTTACGGTGTCGAAGTGCCTGCGGCCGTCCAAGCCGCCCAGGCCAAGCCTGGAGCGGTGCTCGGTTCGGACGCTCAGCTTTACCAGCGCACCGAGTCAGGACAGTGGGCGGGCAAGGATGGCGTCGCCAGTGGCAACCTGGCGGTGGAGCTGGAACTGACCGACCGACTGCGGCAGCCCTCAATCGAGCGCTCCCAGGAAACCTTGGCGACGATCCAGGCACTTCCCGCGCCGACGGCTGCGCGGATGGAGCACAACGAACTGCTGCATCGTTACCGGGCCGCCGGCGTTGATTTGAACGTCAGCCCGCAGACCCAGCACGCCGTGGAGCTGGCCTCGCAGCGGACCATGGAGGTCAACGGCATCACCGGGCCGACCATGCAGCAGTTGCAGCGCAACGAGGCTGGGCAATACGGCTATGACAGCTCCATCGCACACCTGCAGCAAGGGCCCGATGGCATCACACGCGTGGTGGCTGTGACCAGCAGCGATGACATTCGGCAGGCGCTGAGTGAGACGCAAGGCAATCGGCGAGAATCGCCAACCCTTGGGCGCGTGCTTGAGGGAACGGCAGACGCGGACACCTCGACCTCCGAGTCGTCCAATCCGCAGCAGGTGCTGGATATCCAGGCGCGCATGCAAGCCTCTGTCGCGGCGCAGGCACGGCAAGAGCGCGAACAGCAAGATCGCCTTGCACAGGAGAAGCATGCCGCACAGGTGCGCGAGCACCTCCAGCAGGCACAGCCAGAGCGCGAAGATCAGTCGCCGAGCGAGCAGGCCATCCAGGCGCACGCGATGCTGGAAGGTCAACGCCAAGCCGAGCAGCAGCGCGAACTAGAAGAGCGCCAATTACAGGAGCGGCAAGCACAGACCAGCCAGCAACGCGAGCTGCAGGAGCGTGAGGAGAGAGACGCCCAGCAGCGGCAGGCGCATGAACGCCAAGCCGAAGACAACCAGCAGAGGGAGCAGCAAGACCGCCAGGCTCAAGAAACCAGGCAAGTTGAGGTCCAGGAACGTCAGGATCAGCAGGCACAGGATCAGCAGCAACAAACTCAAGCACTCGAACCGACGAAGGACCAACGTCAGCAAGCCTCGCAGCAACCAGACACTCAGCTTCACGCACCAGAGCTCGTGCCGACTCAGAAAAAAACGCTCCCTCAGTCGCAGCAGGAGGATGCACGCTCACGGCTGGAACCACAGAATCAACCAGCGAACGAACGTCTTGCTCCTGACGCACATGACGCACTGAAACAAACGCCCGAGGCAGGTGACGCGCAGCCGCGTCAAGCCCAAGAAGCAGAGCACTCGCTGGAAATGTCGGCGATGGAGAATCGCGCCGCCGCCCGCGTCCAAGTGTCTTCCTCCAAAGGCCCGGAGCCGGGAAGCCTACCTTCCCAGAGTGTGCAGGCCGATGCGAGGCCGTCAGCGCTAACGCAGCAGGTGGAGATGGAGCAAGCGTTGGTCCGCCAGCAATACACGGCGCGTGAGCAGGAGGCAGAGCTGGTTCGCGTCGTAGCTCAAACAACGCCTGCGACAGCAGAGCCGTTGAGTGCATCGCAGTCCGCAGCGTCTACCAATCCTGAGCAAGAAACGACGTCAGAGCAGAACCATCCTTCGGACACGTTTCTGGCTGAGCATGACGCGCCAGCGCTACCCCCTGCATACCTCGCGCAGGCACACGGGCAATCGTTAGGAGGTAGCGCAGAGAATCGCTTTCCCAAGGAGCCAGCAGACGCGGAAAACCAGCAGGCCCAATCGACTCAGGCGCAGGACCGCAGTGTCGCAGACCCGGGCGGTGCCCTATTCCTGGAAGAGACCATGCGCTCGCTACGCCAGCTGCAACAGGAAATTGAGCTGGCAGATCGGCAAGACGAACGCTTCCACCAGGAATGGAAGGAGCATCGCGAGCGCGGAGAACCCTATCCCTTCGTTCGCGACGAGACCCAAAGCGTGGACGGCGCAAGCCTCGACGAGTTCCCGCAGCGCGAGCAAGCGCGTCGCTCGCCCAGTGAAGCTGCTGAGCAAACCGATACCTTCCCACATCTAACTCAGCGCTCTAACGGTCCAGGGGTAGGGGATGGGCCAGATGATTCTTTGCAAACCGAGCGGAAATCCATCACTGGCGACCCGGATGTGGACGAGGTGCTCTACGCGCTCGACAGCAAGAACGAGTTGGCGATTGAGCAGGCGCTAAATCGTGTGGCCAACAGCGCAGCCACGCAGGCGTTGTTGAAAAAAGGCAACGATTTCCTGGAGGCGCAGGCCCAGCAGGAGGCCCAGGAACACGTCGCCACACGCCAGGCGCTTGGGATGGATGTCTCAGCGGAAATCAACACCAGCCGCGGGCCGGTGATGGTGATGACCTTGCCCGAGTTTGCAAAGGGGCCGATGCAGAGCGGTCCCCAAGGGGACGGCGGCGGAGGTGGAGACGGCGGTGGGGGCGGTGGAGGAGGCGGTGGTGGTGGAGGGGGCGGCGGTTAGTCAGAATCTCTTCCGTGACCAGCCGAGCTTAGGAGACCTCATGGACAGGCAAGACGCTGCCGCAATGGCGGAAATGATGGCGACGTTGAACGCATCCAACGCGTCTTTGCAAGAGACCATTACGGTGCTGACGACGCTGATGGCATCCATGCAGCAGCGCGAACAACGGTTGCGCGATGTGGTCGCCGAGCAACTCCAAGTGCTGCAACGCGCGGCCAGCAGCGCCGATGCCAAGGTCAACCGGGTGCTTGAGAATGCATTGCCGAGGCTGACGCAGTTGACCAATCAGGCGTTGACGCAGACTCTTGAGCCAGCCGCCAAGCGATTCAACAAAGAAATGGCCACGGCGGACGAGACGTTGCAACAGGCCACCCGGCGTTACGCGCAAGCGCAGCAGACGTTGGAGACACGGATCACGCGCCGCATGGGAATCGCATCCGCTACGATGCTCGTGGCGGGCGTGCTAGGGCTGGGTGCGGTGGCCTACTCGGTTGGCATCATCAACGAAAAGCGAACCGAACTCGCAAAGCTTCGAGCTTCCATCGACTACCTGGACCGCGTGTCGCGTGCCGACCTAGCTCCCTGTGGCGAAGGCCGGCTCTGTGCCACCTTGGAGAAGAATGGGCCGCGTTACGGCAACCAAAGGCAATACAGAGCGATCAATCTGCGTGCGACATCAGATTCGCAATGATGCGACGTCGTCATTACAGCGACTGCCTAGCGCGCGACAGCGGCGGCTGAAAAAGCCACATCGCGTGCGGTCGCGCACCGACGCGGCTCATCAAACTCGTCGGCCATATCCGGCAAATGCCCAGGCCAACCGAGTCGACGTAATGCGTTGCACTGCAGTCAGATGCAACGCACCCGCCACTCACTTCAAGCAGTGGTACCCGCCAAGCATGCGCGCAACGCGCGCAGCTTTTCGACGGGTCACAGATTCCAGTCGATCCGCATGCCCGCAATCAATGCATTCTTCAGATCGTTGGTGCGGGTCGGTTCGTTGAACTGGTCCGGGTTGATCACGTAATGCAGGTTCGGGGCGATGCGTAGGCGCTTGGTGACCTGGATGCCGTAGCTGAGCTCCATCATGATCTGGTTGTCGGCCGGGGTGCCGGTGCCGCCGGCTGAGGCGCGGGCCAGGCGCAGGTTTTCGATCGCTTCGTCGCTGTATTTCTGCTGGGTGATCACAAAGGCAATGTTGTCCTGCGGGCGGCTGGCGAAGGTGCCTTTCTGCACCAGCGACGTCCCCCCGCCCTGAGTAGCGGCTTGGTTTAGAGTCCGGGGGTAATGATATCGGTGTTTGCCAGATGTTGGGCATAAGCAGCCGGGGTCATGCCGCCGATTGCATTCTTGGGTCGCTCTTCGTTGTACGCGCGTCGCCAGCGTTCGATTTCGGTGCGCGCGTGCAGCAGTGTCGGGAACCAGTGCTCGTTGAGGCATTCGTCGCGTAGTCGGCCGTTGAACGATTCGACGTAGGCGTTCTGGTTCGGTTTGCCGGGTTGGATCAGCCGCAACTGCACACCACGGGCATGTGCCCAGGCGACCATCGCCCTGCCGCAAAACTCCTTGCCGTTGTCAGTGCGGATCACCTTCGGCAAACCGCGACTGTGTGCCAACCGATCCAGCACGCGCGCAACGCCATGTCCCGAGATCGCGCGCTCCACGTCGATGGCGACCGCTTCGTGGGTTGCATCGTCCACGATCACCAGACACTTGACCACCCGACCGTCGGCAGTGCGGTCGAACACGAAGTCCATCGACCACACCTGATTGGCCTGCGCTGGCCGCAGCAGCGGCTGACGCTCGCTTATTGGCACCTTTTTGCGTTTGCGCCGTCGGACCTGTAGCTGCTGCTCGCGGTACAACCGCTCCACCCGTTTGTAGTTCACGATGCGCCCTTCCTGTCGCAGTTTGAGATAGATCATTCCCACGCCATAGCGGCGATGGCGATGCGCCAACGCAACGATGCGCTCGCGCAGTTCGCCATTGCGGTCTTCGCGTGGGCAATAGCGCAGCGCACTGGCGCTCATGCCGATCGCTGCCAAGGCGCGACGCTCGCTGGCGCCACGCCCGATCCACTCGCGCACCAGCGTACGACGCGCCGGTGCGCTTACCACTTTTTTCGCAGCGCATCCTTGATCAGGTCGTTCTCGAACAATTGCTCGGCCAGCAACTTCTTCAGCCGCGCGTTCTCGGACTCGAGGTCCTTGAGCCGCTTGGCATCAGGCACGCTCATCCCGCCGAATTTGCTGCGCCACAGGTAGTACGAGGCCTCGCTGAAGCCATGGCGCCGGCACAGGTCCTTGATCGCCACGCCGCTTTCGGCTTCGCGCAGAAAGCCGATGACCTGCTCGTCAGTAAAACGTTTCTTCACGTCCAATCTCCTCGGGGTAGGGAATTGGACTCCAAACTGAGGCGCTACTCAAAATCGGGGGGACGTCGCCAGGCCCAGTTGCACGAAGTGGTCTTCGATGGCCTGGCCGCTGGTGCTCTTGAGAATGGCGGCGAAGACGGTCAGGCCCTGGGTGCCGGACGGGTCCGGGTTGGTGACCTGTTGTTCGAAGCGGCCAAACAAGCCGGAGCGGCCCTGCTTGTTTTCATAGCCCAGGCCACTGAGCACGGCCGGGTTGCCGTTGCGGTCGCGCAGCGGGTCGGTGTAGTCGGAGTTGTCCTGCCAGCCGCCGAGTTCGTACATCGCCGCCAGCGTGCCGTCGCCGCCCTTGTTCTTGTAGCCGATGGCGTAGGGCACCACCACGCCGGTGGTGTCGTCGGTGCTCCACTTCAGGCCGTGCTGGCCGTCCTGGGCCTGCACCGGGTTCACTTCGTACGCGCCCACATGCACGTAGACCTTGGGCGTGACCCAGGCGGTGGCATGCGCGGCCCAGCTGGACACCGGCCAGTAGGTGAAGTTGCTGGTGCGGAACACGAAGGTGGGGTTGCCGCAGGCCGAGTTGCCCTGGAAGTACTGGCACAGGTCCGAGCCAAGGAAGTGGATGTTGGCCACGCTGCGGCCGGCTTCCAGTTCCAGGCGGTCGTCGAGCAGTTTCTGCACCAGCGTGAGGTTGGCCAGGCGCGTGCCCTGGCCGCCGTAGATTTCCTGCACCGAGGTGCTGTTGCCGATGCTGCTGTTGGACAGGTTGGTGCCGTGACGGTTGGTGACGTAGGCCTTGACGGTGGCGCCGTGCCAGCCGAACAGGCTGTTCAGATCGACGTCGGTGCCGACCATCAACTGGCCGGCGTAAGCGTCGCCGCCCTTACGGCCGCCGTCGATCATCGAGGCGGCTTCGCCGGTGTAACCCAGCTTGAGCTTGAAGGCATCGGCGGCATCCTGCGCGTGGGCGAGCGGGGTCAGCGCCAGTGCCAGCGACAGGCACAGCAGGCGGGGACGGGCATGGCGGGGGGCGAGGGCGGTCATGGCAGGACTCCGAACAAAGAGGGCGTGGCCGAGAAGGCGAACGCGACAGCTAAGGGGTGGGCAAGCCGCTGGCCGCGCACGAAGGTGCGCAGCGCAGCGGTGAAACCAGTCAGGGGTGACGCAGATCAGCGATCAAATGCGCCGGATGCGCGGTGTGGAATTGGTCGGGGCGGGGCGGCCGAACGTCAGGCGATCACGTCGGCCACCGGCTTCTTGAGCAGGCGCAGTGCCACTGCGGTGACCACCACGCCGACCACCAGGGCCAGTACGTAATTGAGCAGGTGGGTCACGGCGTTGGGAATCAGCAGCACGAAGATGCCGCCATGCGGTGCCTTCAACTCGGCACCGGCGGTCATCGAAATGGCGCCGGCCACGGCCGAGCCGATCACCAGCGCCGGGATGGTGCGCAGCGGGTCGCGTGCGGCATACGGGATGGCGCCTTCGGTGACGAAGGCCAGCCCGAGCACGCCGGCGGCAGTGGCCGAGCCGCGTTCTTCGACGGTGAAGCGGTTGCGGAACACCCAGGTGGCCAGCGCGATGCCCAGCGGCGGGGTCATGCCGGCCACCATGGCGGCAGCCATCGGGGTGTAGACCTGGCTGGCGATCAGACCGGTGGAAAACGCGTAGGCGGCCTTGTTGACCGGCCCGCCCATGTCGAAGGCCATCATGCCGCCGAGCAACAGACCCAGCAGCAGCGCGCTGCTGCCCTGCATTCCGCGCAGCCAGGCGGTGAGCCAGGCCAGCAGATCGGCCACAGGTTGCCCGAACACATACATCATCGCCAGGCCAACCAGCAGCGTGCCGAGCACCGGCAGGATCAGCACCGGCTTGAGCCCTTCCAGGTTGCGCGGCAGGCGGATGTAGCGGTTGAGCGCGGCCACGCCGTAGCCGGCGATGAAGCCGGCAATAATCCCGCCGAGGAAGCCGGCATTGAGGTTGGCCGCGACCAGCCCGCCGATCATGCCCGGTGCGATGCCGGGGCGGTCGGCGATGGAGTAGGCGATATAGCCGGCCAGCGCAGGCACCATCAAGGTGAAGCCGGCCTTGGCGCCGATCTGGAACAGCGACCAGGCCAGCGTGCCCTGGTGCGCGTCGTCGCCGGCATAGATGCCGCCGAGCGCGAAGGCCAGCGCGATCAACAGGCCGCCGGCGGTGACGAACGGCAGCATGAACGAGACGCCGGTCATCAGGTGCTTGTAGGCACCGGTGCGGGCATTGCTCTTGGCGTCGGATGTGGCACTGGCGCCTGCGACCGGGGCTGCGCCGCCATGCACGCCGGCCTCGGCCAGGGCTTTCTGGATGAGCGCCGGGCCATCGTTGATCGCCGGCTTGGTGCCGCTCTTGAACAGCCGCTTGCCACCGAAACGGGCCAGGTCCACTTCGCGGTCGGCAGCGATGATGACCACGTCGGCCGCGCGGATTTCCTCGTCGGTCAATGCGTCCTGCGCGCCCACCGACCCCTGCGTTTCCACGCGCATCTGGTAGCCGAGTTTCTTGGCCGCCTGCTGCAGGCCTTCGGCGGCCATGAAGGTGTGCGCGATGCCGGTGGGGCAGGAGGTGATCGCAACGATGCGCTTGCCGCCTGCGCCGGATGCGTCGGTCGTTGCCGATGTACTGGCTGGTGCGGTGGTGGCAGCGAGCTGGCTGACGGCGGCGGCCGGGTCGTCCAGTACCGCGCCCAGGCTCAGATGCAGCAGTTGCGCGTCGCCGAACCGCGCGGTGTCGGCATCGGCATCGCCGACGATCAGGACGTGCGCGGCGCCGTTGGTCAGCTCGGTCGGCAGTACGCCGAGCACGCCCTGGTCGCTGCGGATTTCGATCGTCACGCTGCGCCCGGCGGCGGTGGCCGCACGGCGCAGCGCTTCGGCCGCCAGAACGGCTTCGGTACTGCGTTCGCCGGCGGCGATGACCACGATGGAAGAGGACATGGCAAAACTCCTGCTGTATTGCGGTCGCCGGTGAGGCCGGACGCGTGCGGGTGACGCTTGCCGGGATGACGCCAGCCGGAATGACGCGCGCAGACCTGCGTGCCGGTCGCCGGCAAGTGCAAGGCAGCGCTCACGACAGCGTCTCGATCACGACGTCGGCCGCAGCACGGCGCACGCCGTCGGCGCTGAGTCTGCGCGCGTCGCCGCTTTCCAGCCGGCACATCGAAAATGCCGTGGCCAGCCGCGCGCACTGCTCCAGATCGGTGGCCGCATCCAGCAGCGCGGCGGCCAGGCCGGCCACCATCGCGTCACCGGCGCCCACGCTGCTGCCCTGTGCCAGCCGCGGCGGCCGCGCAATCAGGCGCTGGTCGCGCTGCACGAACAAGGCGCCGTCGGTGCCCATCGAGATGACCACCAGCTGGATACCGCGTGCGATCAGTTCGTGCGCGGCGGCGCTGAGCGCGGCGCGATCGCTCAGCGGGCGGCCGGTCCAGGCTTCGAGTTCGTGCCGGTTCGGCTTGACTGCGTAAGGCAGCGCGCTGCGCGCGGCGCCGAGTGCGGCCACCAGTGGCGCACCACTGGTATCCAGCAGTACGCGTGCGCCAGCGGCGCTGGCCTGCGCCTGCAACTGCGCCCAGCTGTCGTCCGGCAGGCCGGCCGGCAGGCTGCCGGACAGCACCACCGGCAGGCCGGGGCGCAGCAGCGGGGCGAGCTGATCGGCAACGCCCTGCAGATGCGGCTGGCCCAGGCGCAGGCCGGGCAGGTTGATGTCGGTGGTGTCGTTGCTGCGCGCTTCGACCAGCTTGAGATTGGTGCGGGTCTCGCCGGCCACGCGTTGGCAGTGATCGGTAATGCCGCGTTCGCGGAACAGCGCCTCGAACACGCCGGCATTGCCTGCCCCGAGGACGCCGAGCGCGGCGACCTCAGTGCCCCAGTCGGCCAGGCAGGCGGCCACGTTGATGCCCTTGCCGCCGGCGTCGTTGCGCACGCTGCTGGCGCGATGCACCGCGCCCGGCTGCAAGTGCTCGAGCTGGATGGTCTGGTCGATCGCCGGATTCAGCGTGACGGTGATGGCGTGCAGGCTCATGCCTGGTCCTCGCGTTTGACTTCAAGCGCGCGCACTTGCTCTGCGGTTTCGCAGTCCAGCGCCTGCTCGGCCAGCTGCTGCAAGGTGCTCAGCGCGGTGCCGCGCAGGCGTGCCTTGACCGCCGGGATGTCGTTGGGCGTCATCGACAGTTCTTGCACGCCCAACCCGGCCAGCAGGCTGGCGCCGAACGGATCGCCGGCCAGACCGCCGCACACGCCGACCCAGCGATCGTGTTTGCGCGCACCTTCGATGGTGCTGCGGATCATGCGCAGCACCGCCGGATGCAGGCTGTCGGCTTCGGCGGCGAGCTCGGGGTTCTGGCGGTCGATTGCCAGCACGTATTGGGTGAGGTCATTGGTGCCGATCGAGAAGAAATCCGCATACCGCGCCAGCACGTCTGCCTGCGCAGCGGCGGCGGGCACTTCGATCATGATGCCGATCGGCACTTCCGGTGCGTCCAGCTCGGCGCGGATGCGTGCGCAGATTTCGCGCAAGGTGATCAGCTCCGGTACCGAGGTGATCATCGGGAACATGATCGACAGCCGCGCACCGTCTTTTGCAGCGCGATAAAGCGCACGCAGTTGCGGTTCGAGCAGGTCGGGGCGACGCAGCAGCAGGCGCGCACCGCGCACGCCCAGGAACGGGTTTTCTTCGTGCGGCAGTTCCAGATGCGCCACTTGTTTATCGCCGCCGATGTCCAGCGCACGCACGATCAGCGGGCGGCCATCCAGTGCCTGCGCCATCGCCAGGTAGGTAGCGTGCTGCTCGTCTTCGCTGGGGGTGCGGCCGCTTTCCAGAAACAGGAACTCGGTGCGCATCAGGCCGACGCCTTCGGCGCCCTGGGCCAGCGCCATCGCGACCTGGTCGGGCAGATTAACGTTGGCGCCGATGTCGATGTGGTGGCCGTCGGTGGTTTCGGCCGGCAATGCGCGTTGCGCGGCCTCGCGCTCGCGGATGGCTTGCTGCTCGGCGATATGCGTACGGGCGGCGTCCAGATCCAGCTCGGACGGGTTGATGTACAGCCGGCCGCTGCTGCCGTCGATGATGGCGGTGACGCCGTCTTCGATATCCAGCAACTGGCCGCCAGCTGCGACCAGCGCCGGCAGGCCAAGCGTGCGCGACAGGATCGCGGTATGCGAGGTCGGCCCGCCTTGCGCGGTGGCCAGACCGAGCACGCGCTCGGTGTCCAGGTTGGCGGTGTCCGACGGCGACAGGTCGCTGGCGAGCAGGATGCAGGGCTGGTCGGGCAGGTCGGTGAGGCCGGCGCCGGCGGCGGCCGGGTCGAGCTGGGCCAGCACGCGGCGGCCGACGTCGCGCAGGTCGGCGGCGCGGCCGGCCAGCACCGGGTTGCCGAGTGCGGCCAGGCCCGAGGCGATCTGTTCCACCGCCTGATGCCACGACCACGCCACGCCATGGCCTTCGACCATCAGCTGGCAGGTGCGGGTGATCAGGTCGGTGTCGTTGAGCAGCTCGGCCTGGGCCTTGAAGATGGCCGCATCCGAGGCGCCGAGACGGCGCTGGGTGTCGTCCTGGATCGCCGCCAGTTGCTGGCGGGTGCGGGTGAGGGCGTCGTGCAGCAATGCGCCGCCATCGCCCAGGCCGACCGGTTGATCGGCCACCTCGGTCTGCGCGGCACGCAGGCGATGCACGATGCCGATCGCCACGCCCGGGCTGGCGCCGATGCCGACGATGGCCGGCTGCGCCTGTGGCGGGGTCCAGCCGATGACCGGGGCGGCGCGGCGTTGCGCGGCGCGTTCGGCATCGGCCTTTTCCTGCGCGGTCAGGCTGTCCATCACCGCACGCAGGCGCTTGAGCAGCGCGGCGGCATCGCTGCCTTCGGCCGAGACGGTGATGCTGTCGCCGGCACGCAGACCGAGCTGCAACAGGCCGACCAGGCTCTTGGCATCGGCCGCCTGCTCGCCGGCGCGCACTTGCGCACGCGCAGAGAAGCCGCGTGCGGTCTCGGCCCAACGCGTCGCCGGGCGTGCGTGCAGGCCGCTGGGGTAGGCGATGGTCCAGTCAAATTTTTCGGCCAGATCGGTGGCCGGCGCGGCGCTGGTGTCGGGCGCGCGGTCGCCGGTAAGCGCGGCCACGATCACGCCGGGGTCGTCGGTGGTGAACAGCGCTTCCAGCTGCGCCGGGTCCTGGATCAGGCGGGTCAGGCGGCGCAGCAGGGTGATGTGGGTATCGGACTGGGCAGCAATGCCCACCACCAGCCGGGTGATCTGGCCGGGGTTCCATTCCACACCCTCGGGCAACTGCAGCACCGCGATACCGTCGCGGCGCACCAGATGGCGGTCTTCGCCCACGCCGTGCGGGATCGCCAGTCCGTGGCCGAGGAAGGTATTCGCCAAGCCTTCTCGGCGCCGCATGCTGGCGTCGTAGCCCGGCGCAACGCAGCCGGCTGCGACCAGTAGCTGGGTGGCCTGGGCGATGGCGTCATCCTTGTCGCGGGCATGCGCACGCAGGCGTACGAGTTCGGGAGTGACGGGAGCGACAGGCGACGGAGAGGACAAGACGGACTCCGGGGAGTAGGAACGGGCTGGGCAGTAGTGTGGGAACGTTCCCACACTCAGGTCAATGTGCACTGCACAAAAGCGCTGTAGTGCTTTCGGGTTAGCATCGAATCCGACGCAGCGCCTGGGTCAAGGTGCGCCAAATGGAGCGGGAACGGTCCCAGTGAGTATGTCCCAGTGAGCATCAGCATCAATGACGTGGCCCGGGTGGCCGGAGTGTCCAAATCCACCGTCTCGCGCGCGCTGGGCACCGGCCCGGTGAGCGAGGAGGTGCGTGCCAAGGTCGAGGCGGCCGTGCGCCAGACCGGTTACCGGCCCAACCTGATGGCGCGGCGCTTGCGCTCCCAGCAGTCCGGCATCCTGGGCGTGATCGTGGCCGATATCCGCAACCCGTACTTCACCGCGCTGATCCGCGCGGTGGAAGAGGTCGCCTATCGCGCCGGCATGCGCGTGACCCTGTGCAATACCGACGAAGACCCCGAGCGCGAGGCGCTGTACCTGCAACTGATGCAGGAAGAACGCATCACCGGGCTGATCTTCGCCCCGACCCGGGTCACGGTGGGGCGCATGCACGAACTCGCGCTGGATTACCCGACCGTGCTGGTGGACCGCGCCGGCCCCGGCAGCCGCTACGACAGCGTGGTGCTGGATAACGCAGCAGCGATGGGCGAACTGGTCGCGCATCTGCAGGCGCAGGGCTATGAACGTATCGGCGGGCTGTTCGGCACCAGCACCACTGCGGCCGAGCGCCGCAACGGCTATCTGGCCGCGATGGGCGCGCAAGGGCTGACGCCTGCGTACCGCGAAGTGGCGCCCACCGCCGAAGCGGCGATTGCCGAAGTCGGCCAATGGCTGGCCAGCGCAGACAGGCCCGAAGCCATCGTCACCAGTAACAGCCTGCTGTTGATGGGCGCACTCAAGGCCGCCCGCACCGCCGGCCTGCGCATTCCCGATGATCTGGCCCTGGCCGGCTTCGACAACGAGCGCTGGACCGATCTGGTCGAGCCAGGCATCACCGTGGTCGAGCAGCCGGTCGAGGACATGGGCCGCGCGGCGATGTCGCTGCTGCTGGAACGGCTCAAATCGCCGCAGCTGCCGATCCGCCGCCTGGTGATGACCGGCCGTTGCGTGGTGCGTGGCTCCACCGGCGCCCGCAGGCCGGGTATCTAACCGTCCCGAAGTAGCGCCCAGCGCCGGCCAAAAATCCTGGCTCGTCGCGCGTGCGGTGCCCTCACCGCTCGCGGGACACGCCGTGAACACGGTCCCGCAATCGGCGAGGGCACCGCATCAGACAGTTGGCTGGTGACGTTATTTGAAGAACGAAGACACTGCAGCACACGGTTAACGGTTGCTCTGTTGGAAAACGCCGCACACCGACCATCCCGACTGGTCCTTGCCCGCCCACCATCGCGGGACCTTACGCGGCATGGATGCCGCGTAAGAGCCTACACGGACGTACTTGCGGCGTGTCCCGCGATGGTGGGCGGGCAAGGGCCCTGCAACCAAGCCGCAGATCAGCAGCTCTACAACTGACCTATTCGCACTGTCGAACCGCTTCGATACGCTGAGCCGGTAAAGCCCCATCGCGCCCAGGTGCGCTCCTACCGGTCATCGCGTTTCGTTGCTGCGCACACAAAAACGGGGTATCGCGTTTCGTCGCTACAGCACACAAAAAAAAGCCCCGGCAGTGCCGGGGCTTTTTGGTTTACAGCGAACGCCTGACTCAGCGATCCGGACGATGCGATCCAGCATCGCCCTGTGCCGCGACGTATTCCTTGGACTGCTCGTCCAGCTTGTCGCCCAGCATGCGGCGCACCACCACGAAGAACAGCGGGATGAAGATCACGCCGAGCACGGTGGCGAACACCATGCCGCCGATCACGCCGGTACCGATGGAGTGACGCGAGTTGGCGCCGGCACCGGTCGAGATGGCCAGCGGCAGCACGCCCAGGATGAAGGCGAACGAGGTCATCAGAATCGGGCGGAAGCGCAGGTGTGCCGCTTCCATCGTCGCATCGCGCAGGGTCTTGCCCGCCGCACGCTGCTCCACTGCGAACTCCACGATCAGGATCGCGTTCTTCGCCGCCAGACCGATCACCGTGATCATGCCGATCTTGAAGTACAGATCGTTCGGAAGGCCACGCAGCATCGAGAAGACGATCGCACCCAGCACACCGATCGGCACCACCATTAGCACCGCCACCGGAATCGACCAGCTTTCGTACAGTGCGGCCAGGCACAGGAACACCACCACCACCGACAACGCGAGCAACAGCGTGGCCGCGTTACCGGCGATGATTTCCTGGTACGACATGCCGCTCCAGTCGAAGCCGAAGCCTGGCGGCAGATCGTTGTTGACGATCTCCTCCATCGCGGTCATCGCCTGGCCGGAACTGCCGCCCGGAGCCGGGTTGCCGACGATGTTTACCGCCGAATAGCCGTTGTAGCGGTTAAGTGCCGGCGAGGCGTAGGTCCAATCGGCCTTGACCACATTGCTCAGCGGAATCATTCCCGGCTGCCCATCGGCACCGACGGCTGTCGCACTGGGGCTGAAGAAGCTGCGCAGCGACTCGGGGCCGGTACGGAACTGGTCGTCGGCACGGATGTTGACGCGCTTGATGCGGCCTTCGGAGAAGTAGTCGTTGATATACACAGGCGCCAGCATCAGCTGGATCGAGCTGTAGATATCGCTGACTTCCAGGCCCATCGACTGCGCCTGCACACGGTCCACCGACAGCTGCAGCTGCGGCGCGTCTTCCAGCCCGTTCGGGCGCACGCCTACCATGGTGTCCTGCTTTTCCGCCGCCTTGCCCAGCACGATGTTGCGCGCCTGGGTCAGGGCTTGCTGGCCTGCGCCGGAGCGGTCCTGCAGCCACATGTCGAAGCCGCCGAACTGGCCAAGGCCCTGCACGGTGGGCAGGTTGACCACGAAGATCTGCGCGCCCTTGATGCCGTAGAACATGCCGTTGAGCTGCTTGATCAACTCCTCTGCAGTCACATCGCGCTCTTCCCACGGCTTGAGCCGGATAAAGCCCATACCGACGTTTTCGCCCGAGCCCAGGAAGCTGAAGCCGGCGATCTGCAGCATGCCTTCCACGGCCGGCTGCTTCTCCAGTACCGCACGCATCTGCGCAAAGGTCTCGTTGGTCCGGATCTTGGTGGCGCCTGGCGGCAACTGCACGATGGCCAACGCAAAGCCTTGATCTTCTTCCGGCAGGAAGCTGCCCGGCATGCGCGTAAACAGGAAGCCGCACAGCACCACCAGCACCACGAACACGATCATCCACGGTGGCGAGTGCTTCAGGGTATTGCCGACCACGCCCACATAGCGATGCGCCAGCTTGTCGTAGTACTTGTCGAAGGTGCGGTAGATCCAGTTCTTCTTGGTCGAATGGGTCGACTTGAGGAACGCGCCGCACAGCGCCGGGGTGAAGCTCAACGCCAGGAACGCGGAGAACCCCATCGACATGGCGATGGTCAGCGCGAACTGCTTGTAGATCGCGCCCGAGGCGCCGGGTTGCAGCGAGGAGGGAATGAACACCGCTGCCAGCACCACGGTGATGGCCACCACCGCGCCGGTGATCTGGGTCATCGCCTTCTGGGTGGCCGCCTTGGGCTCCAGATGCTCCTCGCTCATGATGCGTTCGACGTTCTCGATCACCACGATCGCGTCATCCACCACGATGCCGATCGCCAGCACCATCGCAAACAGCGTCAGCTGGTTGATGGTGAAGCCGATCATGTACATGCCGAAGAACGTGCCCAGCAACGCGACCGGAATCACCAGCGTGGGAATCACGGTGGCGCGGAAGTTCTGCAGGAACAGCAGCATCACCAGGAACACCAGCACGATGGCTTCCACCAGCGTGTGGATCACTTCCTCGATGGAAATGCGCACGAAGGTGGTCGACTCGTAAGGCGCAAACCAGGTCACGCCCTGCGGAAAGGTGGGCTGCAGTTCGTCGAGCTTGGCACCGACCGCCTCGGACACATTCAGTGCGTTGGCGCCCGGCAACAGCTGGATACCGAACGCACCGGTGGGCTTGCCGTTGTACTGGGTGTCGAAGCCGTAGTTGCTCGGCCCCACGGTGACCCGCGCGACATCCTTCAAGCGCACCGTGGCACCGTTGTTGTCGGTGCGCAGGATGATGTTTTCGAACTGGTCCGGCGAGCTGAAACGGCCCTCGGCCGAGACGGTGGCGGTGAAGCTGATGCCTTCCGGGGTCGGGTCGGCGCCGACCGAACCGGCAGCGAACTGCACGTTCTGGTTACGCACCGCGGTCAGCACCTGGGTGGCCGACAGGTTGTAGCCCTGCAGCTTCTCCGGGTTCAACCAGATGTTCATCGCGTACTCGGCGCCGAACTGGTTGGTGCTGCCCACGCCGGGCACGCGCGAGATCTGCTCGAGCACGCGCGAACCGACGATGTCGTTGAGCGCATCGCGGTTGATCGACGGGTTGTCCGAGCGCAACGCGGCCACCATCAGGAAGCCGGCGTTGGCTTTGGCCACCACCACACCCTGTTGGGTGACTTCCGAGGGCAGACGCGGCGTGGCCAGCGACACCTTGTTCTGCACCTGCACCTGCGCGATATCCGGGTCGGTGCCGGTTTCGAAGGTCAGGGTGATGGTGACGCGGCCGTTGGCGGCCGAGGACGAGTTGAAGTACAGCAGGTGGTCGATACCGGTGAGCTGCTGCTCGATGACCTGGGTCACCGCCTTCTCGGAGGTATCGGCGCTGGCGCCGGGGAAGTTGGCGGTGACGGTGACCTGCGGCGGGGCGATCGTGGGGTACGACTCGATACCCAGATTCAGGATCGAGATCACGCCCGCAAGCGAGATCAGGATCGCCACCACCCAGGCAAAGATCGGGTGTTCAATAAAAAACTTAGGCATGTCCGGTTTCCGTCACTGCTGCTTTGACTGGGAGTCGGCCGGCTGCGCCGCCGCATCCGGCTTGGGCTGCTGCTGCGCCGCGGGTGCGGCTGCATCGGCCTTGTCGGCTGCCGGTGCGGCCTGTGCGTCGCCGCCCTGCGCTGCGGCCGGAGCCGCGCCTGGCGCACCTGGCTGGCCGCCTTGCGCCGGCTTGTTCGGATTCCACGCAACGCCCTTGGCCGGCTGGCCTTCCTTCGCCTTCTGCACGCCATCGACGATGACCTGGTCGCCGGGGGCCACGCCGCCGGTGACGATCCACTGGCCCTTTTGCTGGCCATCGACGGTGAGGTTCTTGCGCGCCACCTTGCCGTCCTTGCCCAGCACCAGCACGAAGGCGCCCAGGGCGTCACGTTGCAAGCCCTGCTGCGGGACCAGATACGCGTTGTTGCGCTGGCCCAGGCTGGCCTTGAAGGTCACGAACGCACCCGGCAACAGTGCCTGCTCCGGGTTGGGCAGGGTCGCACGCAGCGACACCGCACCGGTGCTCGGGTCGACCGTGACCGCCGAGACGTCCAAGGTACCCGGATGCGGATACTGCGTGCCGTTGCCCAGTTCCACATTGATGGTGGATTTGCCATCGCCGCTGAGCTGCACATTGCCGCTGCTCTGCGCCTGGCGCAGTGCGGCCAGTTCTTCGCTGCTCATCGCAAAGTTCACGTACAGCGGGTCGATCTGGTCGACCGTGGTCAGCAAGGTCGCTTCACCGGAGCCGACCAGCGCACCTTCGGTGACGCGCTGAATGCCGGCGCGGCCGGTGATTGGCGAGGTGACGCTGGCGAAGCTGAGCTGGATGCGGGCGGACTCGACCAGACCGCGCGCCTGCTGCACGCTGGCGCCGGCCGAGCGCTCGGTGGCCTCGGCGTTGTCGATATCGGCACGCGAGACGTACTGCTGCGGTGCCAGGCTGCGCGCGCGCTTGGCGGCGATCTGGGCGTTGGCATAGGTCGCCTCGGCGGCGGCCAGCTGGCCCTGGGCCTGCAGCAGCGTGGCGCGCAGCGGCATCGGGTCGATTTCGAACAAGCGCTGGCCTTCCTTGACGTCGGTGCCTTCGGTGTAAAGGCGCTTGAGCACCACACCGTCCACGCGCGCACGCACGTCGGCCGAGCGGTACGCCGACAGGCGGCCCACCAGGTCGCGTTCCAGCGGCAGGGTCTGCGGCTGCATTTCCAGCACCGACACTTCCGGCGGCGGCGGCGCCTGTTGTTGTTCGGGCTTGCTGCAGGCAGCGAGCGCCACGGTGATGGCACAGGCCAGGCCGAGTGTGCGGAGCGGGGCAATCATCAGGAGGAACTCCGTTAGGGTCTTGAAGCGAGAAAGGAAAGCGGGGACAGCGAAGGCGTTGCAGCGGCCGCGGCGAACGCGCGCAGGAAGGTGTCGACAGCGAATTGCGCCCACTGCTGCCTGGCGGGGAGGCCGGCGCGATGGGGAACCTGAAAGCGTTGCCGATCGAAATCCAGACCGACGATCATGCTCAACAGCAGTTCGGCCATGAAGTGCGGATCGTCATGGCGCAGCTGGCCGGCATCCATCGCCTGCTCGAAGCGATGCGCCAGGCGCTGCTGCATGCCGACCACCCCGTCATGGAAGATCTGCTGCGACTGATCGGGAAACCGATGCGACTCGGCTTCCACCAACCGACAGGTCTGTACCACATCGGGGCGGTTCAGGCGATCCAGATGGGCCAGTGCGAAGGCCAGCAGATCCTCGCGCAACTCGCCCGAGGCGGTACCCAGCGGCACCGTGGCCAGATGCACATGGTCCTGAAGGACATCGCGCAGCAGGTTTTCTTTACAACCGTAATAACTATAGAGCGTCTGCTTGGAGCAGCCGGCGCGCTCGGCCACCGCGTCCATGCTCAGCCGCATGCCGCGCTCGGCGAGCAGCGCATGCACAGCCGCATGGATGCGGCGATCGCAGTCCGAGCGCCGGGCAGCACGGTGGGAACGGGGGGTCATGGCGGTAGACTATACCGTCCAGTTTAGTTTTTAAAAAGACTTGACGGTCGCAGTTTGGTCTGCGCAAGCCCTTATGCGACAAGCACCTGACCGGACTTTGCCGGATCTGGCGGTCCAGCTGCCACTGCGCCAGCGCGCATCGTATCTCTACGGGGAAACTACACAGCGGTAATGCTTTTGCAGCCTGCGCGCGCCGACTGACGGCTGAGGATTTGCGCTATGCAGCAAGGCGTCGTCATCGCGCATCGGTACAATTCAGGTTTTCCACCGAGCATCCCAGCTCTCTCATGACAGCCAAGAAAGCCGCTTCGAAATCGTCCACGACGCCGACCAAGCCGGTCGCCGAACGTGCCGTCCCCGTGCTTGCCGGCGCCCCGCAGGCGGTCGTTCTGGAGCCGGTGTTTGCCGCATTGCGCAAGCGCTACCCGGCGGCCCGCCAGGCCGAAGTGCAGCTGTTCGCAGCCGGCTTCTATCGCCGCATGGAAGAGGACGAGTTCCCCAACCATCCGCCCGAGCAGTGGGCGGCGCTGGCGGCGGACATGCTGGAATTTGCACGCGTGCGCAAGGCCGGCACGGTCAACGTGCGGGTGTTCAACCCGACCTTGAAGAGCCACGGTTACGAGTCGCCGCACACGCTGTTGCAGATCGTCAACGACGACATGCCGTTCCTGGTGGACTCGGTGAGCATGACGCTGTCGGACCTGGGCATCGGCGTGCACGTGCTCGGCCACCCGGTGCTGCGCATCGCGCGCGACAAGGCCGGCAAGCTGACTGCGGTGGGCGAGGGCAAGAGCGAGTCGTTGATGGTGCTGGAGATCGACCGCCAGCCCGCCGAAGAAATGCCCAAGGTGGAAGCGGCGGTGCGCAAGGTGCTGGCCGAAGTGCGCGCGATCGTGCACGACTGGGCCGCGATGCGCGAAAAGATGGTGATGCTGGCCGACGACCTGGCCACCCGGCGCTTGCCGATGGACGACATCAGCCGCCATGAGGCGCAGGAATTCCTGCGCTGGGCCTCGGCCGACCACTTCACCTTCTTCGGCTATCGCGAATACCGCGTCGAAAAGCAGGATGGCCAGGACGTGCTGGCCCCGGTGGAAGAGACCGGGCTTGGCCTGATGCGCGGCCACGACACCTCGCCGGCGCGCCCGGTGACCACGCTGGCAGCGCACGGTTTGAATACCACCTCCAAGCTCAAGGACGCGCTGATTCTGACCAAGACCAATGCGCGCTCGCGTGTGCATCGGGTTGGCTATATGGATTACATCGGCGTCCTGGAGTTCGATGCCAAGGGCCGCATCGTCGGCGAGCAACGCTTCCTGGGCCTGTTCACCTCCAGCGCCTACAACCGCCGCCCGTGGGAAATTCCGTTGGTGCGTCAGCGCCACGAATACGTGATGAGCAAGTCCGGGCTGACCCCGAGCAGCCATAGCGGCAAGGCGCTGCGGCACATCCTCGAGACGCTGCCGCGCGAGGAGCTGTTCCAGTCCAACGAAGAAGAGCTGTATCGCACCGCGATCGGCATTCTCGGTCTGCAGGAGCGCGTGCGTAGCCGCATGTTCCTGCGCCGCGACAAGTACAGCCGCTTTATTTCCGCGCTGGTTTACATCCCGCGCGAGCGTTTCAACACCGATGTGCGCCTGCGTATCGAAGCCTTGTTGAAAGATGCGCTGCACGGCGAGTACATCGACTCCAGCGTGGTGCTGGGCGAGTCGCCGCTGGCGCAGCTGCATCTGATCGTGCGGCCCAAGAGTGGCGAGGCGCTGGAATTCAACACCACCGAACTCGAATCGCGGCTGGCGCATCTGCTGCGCAACTGGCGCGATGCCTTGCGCGAGGCGCTGGTTGCGCGGCATGGCGAAGCCAACGGTTTGCGCATGGCGGCCAACTTCGGCCGTGCGTTGCCGGCTGGCTATATCGAAGATTCCTCGATCGAATCGGCGGTGTCCGACGTCGAGCATCTGGCCACGCTGGACGGCCCGGACGACCTGCATCTGAGCCTGCAGGAAATCCGCCGCGACGACGGCATGCGTCTGGATGCCGGCGAAGGCCTGCGCCTGAAGCTGTATCGCCAGCTCGACGACATTCCGTTGTCCGATGCGATGCCGATGATGGAGAACATGGGCCTGCGGGTGATCTCCGAGCGGCCGTACCGGCTGCAGGTCGGCGACACGCCGGTGTATATCCAGGATTTCGAGGTCGAATCGACCGCCGGCAAGATCAATGCGGCCCACGCCGATGCCGGCTTTGGCGAAGCGTTCGAACGTATCTGGAATGGCGATGCCGAGAACGACGGCTTCAATCGTCTGATTCTGGCCGCCGGCCTGCATTGGCGCCAGGTCGCGCTGCTGCGCGGCTATTGCAAGTATCTGTTGCAGACTGCGGTGCCGTTTTCGCAGGCTTATGTCGAGGCGACGTTCACCCGTTACCCGCTGCTGGCGCGCTTGTTGGTGGAATTGTTCGAGGCGCGCTTCGACCCATCCACCGGCAAGGAAACCAAGGCGCAGATCTTCGCCGGCCAGGAACGCCTGCGCGAGGAACTGTCGGTGTTCGCAGCCGGCGACGAAGCCACGCTCAAGGCCTTGGAGCCGGTGTTGCAGGCACGTGGCAGCGACCGCGCCGCGCAGCAGGAGGCCACGCGTGCCACGCTGCTGAAGTTGATTGACCGCGTGTCCAGCCTGGACGAAGACCGCATCCTGCGCAGCTTCATCGACGTGATCGATGCCACGCTGCGCACCAACTATTACCAGACCGACAAGAGCGGCAAGCACGGCCATTGCATCAGCTTCAAGCTGGATTCGGCGATCGTGCCGGATCTGCCCAAGCCGCGTCCGTACCGCGAAATCTTCGTCTACAGCCCGCGCGTGGAAGGCGTGCACCTGCGCTTCGGCGCGGTGGCGCGTGGCGGCCTGCGCTGGTCGGACCGTCGCGAAGATTTCCGCACCGAGGTGCTGGGGCTGGTCAAGGCGCAGATGGTCAAGAACACGGTCATCGTGCCGGTCGGCGCCAAGGGCGGTTTCTACGTCAAGCGCTCGCCGGTGGGCGGCGACCGCGACGCCGTGCAGGCCGAAGGCATCGCCTGCTACAAGCTGTTTATCCAGAGCCTGCTCGACATCACCGACAACATCGTCGGCGGCAAGATCGTGCCGCCGCCGCAGGTGGTGCGTCACGACCAGGACGACCCGTATCTGGTGGTCGCTGCCGACAAGGGCACTGCCACGTTCTCCGACATCGCCAACGGGCTGGCGCTGGATCACGGGTTCTGGATGGGCGATGCGTTCGCCTCCGGCGGCTCGGTCGGTTACGACCACAAGGGTATGGGCATCACCGCGCGCGGCGCGTGGGAGTCGGTCAAGCGCCACTTCCGTGCGATGGGGCGCGATTGCCAGAGCCAGGAGTTCAGCGTGGTCGGCATCGGCGACATGTCCGGCGACGTGTTCGGCAACGGCATGCTGTTGTCGCGGCATATCCGTCTGCTGGCCGCGTTCGACCATCGGCATATCTTCCTGGATCCCAATCCGGATGCAGCCGCCTCGTTCGCCGAGCGCGAGCGTTTGTTCAAACTGCCGCGTTCCAGCTGGGCCGATTACGAGGCCAAGCTGATCAGCGCCGGTGGTGGCATCTATCCGCGCACGCTCAAGTCGATCGACATCAGCGCGCCGGTGCGCGAAGCCTTGGGCCTGGAATCCAACGTCAAGCAGCTCTCGCCGAACGAACTGATGAACGCCATTCTCAAGGCGCCGGTGGATCTGTTCTGGAACGGCGGTATCGGTACCTATGTCAAAGCCTCCAGCGAATCGCACGCCGATGTGGGCGACCGCGCCAACAACGGGCTGCGCGTCAATGGCGGCGAGTTGCGCTGCAAGGTGGTGGGCGAGGGCGGCAACCTGGGCCTGACCCAGCTCGGCCGCATTGAGGCCGCGCAGACCGGCGTGCTGCTCAATACCGACTTCATCGACAACTCGGCCGGCGTGGACACCTCCGATCACGAGGTGAACATCAAGATCCTGCTCAACGACATGGTGCAGGCCAAGAAGCTCACCTACGACGCGCGCAATACGCTGCTCGCCTCGATGACCGACGAAGTGGCCGACCTGGTGCTGTGGGACAACTATCGCCAGAACCAGGCGATCAGCCTGATGGAGCGCATGAGCGTCAAGCGCCTCGGCTCCAAGCAGCACTTCATCCGCACGCTGGAACTGCAGGGCCTGCTCGATCGCCAGATCGAGTTCCTGCCTTCGGATGCGGAACTGTCCGCACGCAAGGCGCGCGGGCAGGGCTTGTCGCGCCCGGAGCTGTCGGTGCTGTTGTCGTATTCCAAGCTGGTGGCGTTCCAGCAGTTGCTGGAATCGGATATTCCCGAAGACCCGTACCTGTCCAAGGAATTGCAGCGTTACTTCCCGCAGCCACTGCAGAAGAAGTACGCCGATGCGATGGAGCGTCACCGCCTCAAGCGCGAAATCATCGCCACTGCGGTGACCAACACCACCATCAACCGCATGGGCGCCACCTTCCTGATGCGCATGCAGGAAGACACCGGCCGCAGCATCGGCGAGGTCGCCAAGGCCTACACCATCAGCCGCGAAACGCTGGATGCGCGCGCGCTGTGGACGCAGATCGATGCGCTGGACGGCAAGGTGCCCGAGTCGGTGCAGATCGATGCACTGGAAGTGATCTGGCGCCTGCAACGCTCGTTCGTGCGTTGGTTGCTGTTGCGTCCTGGCCAGATGCCGGGCATCACGGCGGCGGTGGAGCGTTACCACGGCCCGTTCAACGACATCCGTGTCGCTTCCGGTGTGCTCTCCGATACGCAGCGCCCGCAGTACGAAGGCAGCGTGCAGGAGTGGCAGGAGAAGGGCCTGCCGCCGCAACTGGCGCAACAGTTGTCCGAGCTGCGCTATCTGGAGCCGGCGTTCGACATCATCGAAACTGCGCGCACCCGCAAGCTCAAGCCGGTGGACGTGTCCAAGGTGCATTTCCGCCTGGGCGAAGCGCTGCGCCTGCCGTGGTTGTTCGAGCAGATCGACGCGCTGGAGGTCAACGGCCGCTGGCACGCCGTGGCACGTGGCGTGCTGCGCGACGAGCTGGCTGCGCACCAACGCGCGTTGGTCGGCCAGGTGCTGACGATGTCAGGCAGCACTGCCGAGGACAAGGTGGCCAACTGGCTGGCACGCGACGATTCCAGCCTGCGCTTCACCCTGGCCATGCTGGCCGATGTGGCGGAGCAGAAGACCCTGGACTACCCGACCGTGTCGGTCGCAGTGCAGCGGTTGGGGCAGTTGGCTGCGCACGGGATGTAACGGTGTGCAGCGAGATGATGGCGGAGCGATTGCTTCGTCATCATCCTCATTGGAATCAGTCGTCAACGTCGTTGTGTTGCCCCAAAAAGCCGCCTTTGGGCTTAGTGCTGTTTCACCTCAAATGGCGCTTCCTGGTGAGTCGAGGGCGCGGTGCCCTCACCGCTCGCAGGACACGCCGCAAGTACGTCCATGTAGGCTCGGTGGCGGCATCCATGCCGCCACACGGTCCCGCAAGCGGTGAGGACACCGCACCAGAAAGTTAGTCGGCTGCTTTATTGAAAACATGCACACCGACCATCTTGACTGGTCCTTGCCCGCCCACCGTCGCGGGACCTTACGCGGCATGGATGCCGCGTAAGAGCCTACACGGACGTACTTGCGGCGTGTCCCGCGATGGTGGGCGGGCAAGGGCCCTGCAGCCAAACCAAAGACCAGCCGCCCTACACCTGATCCATCCGCTCCGACCAATCACGACAAGACCACCGAGATCTCACGGTGTTGAAGTGACTGGCAAATCGTTGCGAAGAATAGACGGTAGGTGTGGCCGTACTCAGAGACGGCATGTGCACGTGTTGCGCACGATCGCTGAAACAGTGCTAAGGCCGGCTTATGTTGTAGGGCTTTCCTGTACGGCACCTTGGCCGAAGGATGTGCATCCGGCTTCTTACTTGATCTTGACGACCACCTTGCCCTTGGCACGGCCCTGCGCAAGATAGTCCAATGCGTCCTTCGCTTGCGCGAACGCAAACACCTTGTCGATGACCGGGCGGATGCGTTCGGCTTCGAGCAATTCGCCGATCTTGGCCAGTTGCGTGCCATCGGGGCGCACGAACAGAAAGGTGTAGGCGACGTTGTGCTTGTTCGCTAGTCGGATGATCTTGCGGCTCATCATGGCGAAGACGAATTGCAGCACGACATTCAACCGGCGTGCGCGCGCGAAGGCTGCATCCAGTGGCCCGACCAGCGACACGATCTTGCCGCCTGGCTTGAGAATGCCGAGGGATTTTTCGATCGTATCGCCCCGGATGGTGCCAAGCACGATGTCGTAGCCGCGCAGGACGGTCTCGAATTCCTGCTGCTTGTAGTCGACCACCTCGTCTGCGCCGAGGCTGTTCACCAGTGCGACGTTGCCGGTGCTGGTGGTGGTGCCCACGCTGGCGCCGAAGTGTTTTGCAAGCTGGATCGCAAAGGTGCCGATGCCGCCGGAGCCGGCAGGAATGAAGACCTTCTGGCCTGGCTGCAGCGCAGCGCGTTCTTGCAAGGCCTGCCAGGACGTGAGTGCGACCATCGGCACCGAGGCTGCCTGCACAAAATCCAGGTTGGCCGGCTTCAGCGCTGCGGCGCTTTCCGGGACCGCGACGTAGTCGGCGAGCGTTCCGCGGCCCAGATCGAACACGCTGGCAAAAATCGCATCGCCTTTCTTGAAGCGGGTGACGCGGCTGCCGACCTCGACGACGATACCGGCCACGTCGCTGCCCAGCGTGGCGGGCAAGTCGAACTTCACCACGGGCTTGAAGATCCCGGTGGGAATCATGTTGTCGATCGGGTTCACGCCGGCGGCGTGCACCTCGACCAGCAGCTCATTGGGTTTCACTGTCGGACGCGGCAACTCGCTGAAGCCGATGTCGGGAGACTTGCCATAGCGTTTGAAGGTCAGTGCTTTCATGTGGTTCGAGTCCAATGCTGTCGTTGTGTGTGGGTGGCCGGGCGTCTGCGAGTCCCGGCCGCCTTCACCTGTTGCACTAGCAAATCGGTGGGTGCAGCTTGACCGCGATGTGAGCCGTTGAATCGATTGAATCTGTGGAGTGGTGCCAACAAACGCAGATGCGTAAATCCTCACCTAAATGCCCGCACTGGTCGCGATGGCGACCAATGCAGGCATGGCACAAGCTGAAACCTCAGGCGCTTGGCTGATAGCGCTCGGCCGCGTTCGCCTGGCGAATGTCCGACAGCAAACCCTGGCGCGCGCCATCCAGTGCATCCCACCGTTCGGCCACGTGCAGCGGCGGGATGGTGACCAGTTCGCGGCGATCGAAGCCGACCAGCGCGGCGTCGACCAGTTCGTTAACGTCCATCAAGTCCTTGAGAGTGTTGACGTCGATACCGGCACGCTCCCAGATCTCGGTACGCGTGCCTGCCGGCAGCACTGCCTGCACATACACACCCTTGGCTCCCAGCTCAAGGTGCAGACCCTGCGACAGGAACAGCACGAATGCCTTGGTGGCGCCATAGACGGTCATGCCGAATTCGGGCGCCAGACCCACCACCGAGCCGAGATTGACGATGGCACCGCTGCCGGACTGCGCAAAGCGCGGCGCCACAGCGGCGGCAAGCCGGGTCAACGCGGTGATGTTGAGGGTGATCAGGCGTTCGATCGTCTCTGCGGTTTGCTGCAACACACCGCCGGACTGCGCCACGCCGGCGTTGTTGATCAGGATGCCGATCTGCGCATCGTCGCGCAGGCGGGTTTCCACTGCGGTCAGATCGGCGGGCTGGGTCAGGTCGGCCTGCAGCACGTCGACGTTGACACCATGTGTGTCACGCAGACGTGCCGCCAGTGTGTCCAGGCGCGGCTTGTCGCGTGCGACAAGCACAAGGTTGTGGCCGCGTTGTGCGAAGCGCTCGGCATAGACAGCGCCGATACCGGTGGAAGCGCCAGTGATGAGAACAGCGGGAAGTGTGGTCATGAAACGTTCCTTGATGAGAGAGGTGCGAAAGGTGCGAAGGCGCGAAAGCCTCAGCCGGTGAGCGTCGGATAATCGATGTAGCCCTCGGCGCCACCGCCGTAGAGCGTGGCCGGATTCAACGGCGCCAGCGCCGCGCCGGTTTGCAGACGTTCGACCAGATCCGGGTTGCTGATGAACGGGCGGCCGAATGCGAACAGGTCGGTGTTGCCTGCGCTCAGTTGCGTAGTGGCCAGCTCAAGGTCATAGCCGTTGTTGGCCAGGTAAGTGCGTTTGAACCTGCTGCGCAGCGCGGCATAGTCGAACGGGGCAACATCGCGCGGGCCACCGGTCGCACCTTCCACCACATGCAGATACACGATGCCCAGCGCATCGAGCTGCTCGGCGATGTAGTCGTATTGCGGCTGCGGATCGCTGCCGGAAATGCCGCTTGCCGGCGACACCGGCGAGATGCGCACGCCAGTGCGATCGGCGCCGATTTCCTTGCTTACGGCGGCCACCACTTCCAGCAACAGGCGTGCGCGGTTTTCGATCGAGCCACCATAGGCATCGGTGCGCTGATTGGCGCCGTCCTTGATGAACTGCTCCAGCAGATAGCCGTTGGCACCGTGAATTTCGACACCGTCGAAACCGGCAGCAATCGCATTGGCCGCCGCCTGGCGGAAGTCGTTGACGATGCCCGGCAGTTCGTCGAGCTCCAGCGCGCGTGGCTCGGAGACATCGGCAAAGCCGTTGTTGACGAACACCTTGGTCGCCGCACGGATGGCCGAGGGCGCGACCGGTGCCGCGCCGCCCGGCTGAAGGTCGACATGCGACACGCGGCCCACATGCCAGAGCTGCACGAAGATGCGCCCGCCCTTGGCATGCACGGCGTCGGTGACGGCGCGCCAGCCGGCGATCTGCTCGGGCGTGTACACGCCGGGAGTGTCCTGGTAGCCCTGGGCCTGCGGCGATATCTGGGTGGCCTCGGTGATGAGCAGGCCGGCCGAGGCGCGCTGGGCGTAATAGGTCGCAGTCAGGGCAGTAGGTGCCAGGCCGGCGCCGGCCCGGTTGCGGGTTAGCGGGGCCATGACGATGCGATTGGCAGGGTCAGGGTGCCCAGGGCATAGGGCTCGAACAGCGAAGAGTGGGTCATTGGCGGTGCTCAGAAATCAGTGGTTGACAAAGATTACGATCAAAATCTAAGATGTCAACACTTTGATGACGGACAACATCAATGTACGCTGCCGCTCTCCCCCAGTCCCGCACAAGCACGGAGTGTCCCAACGATGAAAGTGACCAAGGCACAGGCACAAGCGAACCGGGCGCACGTCGTCGAAACGGCCTCGGTGCTGTTTCGCGAACGTGGCTACGAAGGGATCGGCATTGCCGATCTGATGACCGCTGCAGGCTTCACGCACGGCGGCTTCTATAAGCAGTTCCGTTCCAAGGCGGACCTGATGGCCGAATCGGCGGCCTGCGGGCTGGCCAACATCGCCGCACAGACCGAGCACGCGGACAAGACGGATTTCGTGAAGTTCTATCTGTCGCGCGGACACCGCGACAGCCCCGCCACCGGTTGCACGATGGCTGCGCTGGGCGCCGATGCCGCGCGTCAGCCTGAGGAAGTGCGCGAAGCGTTTGCGGCCGGGGTCGAAAACCTGCTGGCTGCGCTCGACCGCAGCGGGGCTGCGCCCGGCACTGCCGAGGCAGCGGCTGAGCGCGCCAGCAACCTGGACATGATGGCGCACGCCATCGGCGCCATCGTGCTGTCGCGGTCGTGCCCGGACGATTCGCCACTGGCCGACGAAATCATCGCGGTGTCTCGCGACCAGATCCTGTCGTCGTTGCAACCATCCAACTAACCGACACACGCGCATCCCGACACACGTGTATCCGCATCCCGCGCGGTTTTTGATCGTCAAACACCTGCGCCTGTCACTCACTGCACTTTAGGAATTCCTATGACAAACACATCCCCTGTTGCGCTGGTGACCGGCGCATCCTCCGGCATTGGCGAAGCTAGTGCCGAAGCGTTGGCCGCCGCCGGCTATACGGTGTACGGCACCAGCCGTCGCGGCGCGCAATCCGGGCAGCGCGCCTTCAAGTTGCTGGCGCTGGATGTGACCAGCGATGAGTCCGTGGATGCGGCCATCCAGGAACTGTTGCGACAGGAGGGTCGCATCGACCTGCTGGTCAACAATGCCGGTTTCGGCGTGTCTCCCGCAGCGGCGGAAGAAAGCTCGATCGAGCAGGCCAAGGCCATTTTCGACACCAACTTTCTCGGCGTCGTGCGGATGACGCGTGCGGTGGTGCCGCATATGCGCCGCCAGGGCAGTGGCCGCATCATCAACATCGGCTCGATCATCGGTCTGGTGCCCACCCCGTATGCGGCGCTGTATGCCGCCAGCAAACATGCGGTGGAAGGGTATTCCGAGGCGGTGGACCACGAGCTGCGCAGCTACGGGATCCGGGTCACAGTCATCGAACCGGCCTACACCAAGACCCAGTTCGAGGCGAACAATCTGGCCCCCGACGCGCCGCTGGAAACCTATCGGCAGGTTCGCGCGGAAGTTGGAAAAGTGGTGGCGCAGGCAATGGCGATTGCAGACGAGCCATCCGTGGTGGCCGACGTGGTGGTGAAGGCGGCCCGCGCCGAGCACCCCAAGGTGCGCTACACCGCGGGCAAGATCGCCGGACAACTGCAGTTCTTGCGGCGGTTTGCACCGGCAGGCGTGTTTCAGTCGCTGATTCGCAAGAATCTGCACTTGGATGCAAACACGCCTGTTGATGCCAAGACACCCACGCACGCCAGATAAGTTTTGTCAGACGCTGCAGAGACCAGCAGCGGCAGTCGCAGCGACTGCCGTTGCCGATACACCGCCGTGACGCGATAACGCGCGCGGCCTCAATCCGAACAGGAGAAGGCAATGACCTTCAACGCTTTGCTGGCGAATCAAACCAGCGAGATGGTTGCTACCACCGTGGTCCAGTTCAACGAAGACGACCTGATGCCGGGCGATGTCACGGTTGCCATCGACTACTCGACCGTCAACTACAAGGACGCACTGGCGGTGACCGGGCGGGGCCCGATCATTCGTCAGTTCCCGCTGATTCCGGGCATCGACTTTGCCGGTGTGGTCGAAGCGTCCACGTTTCCGGGCATTGCGGTTGGAGATCGTGTGCTGGCCAATGGCTGGGGCTTGAGTCAGACCCACCATGGCGGCTTCGCGCAGAAGGCGCGGGTGCCTGGCGATTGGTTGGTCAAGATTCCAGACGCATTTTCCACGCGCGATGCGATGGCGATCGGTACCGCCGGATACACCGCCATGCTGGCGGTGCTGGCACTGGAACACGGCGGGCTGACACCCGAACGCGGTGACATCCTGGTCACCGGCGCAAACGGCGGTGCCGGTTCGGTCGCCATTGCCTTGCTCTCGGGCCTGGGCTATCGCGTGGTCGCCTCCACCGGCCGCCTGGAGCAAGCCGAGTATCTGCACAGCCTGGGCGCCGCCGAGATCATCGACCGCGCCAGCTTGTCCGAACCCGGTTCGCCGATCAGCAAGGAACGCTGGGCCGGTGTGGTGGATGCGGTGGGCAGCCACACGCTGGCAAACGCGCTGGCGCAGACGCAGTATCGCGGCGTCGTCACCGCCTTCGGCATGGCGCAGGGTGTTCAACTGCCGGCATCGGTGCTGCCTTTCATCCTGCGCAATGTCACGCTGGCCGGCATCGACTCGGTCAACGCGCCGCAAGCCGTGCGCGTGCAGGCGTGGTCGCGTTTGGCGCGCGATCTGGATCTGGGCAAGCTCGCAACGACAACCCACACCATCGGCCTGGCCGAGGTGCCGCAAATTGCCGTCCAGCTATTGGAAGGCAAGGTGCAGGGGCGCACTGTCGTGGACGTGAACGCATGAGCACGCCCACCGCGTCACGTGCATTCCGCTTCCTGGCCACGTTATCGGCGTTGTTGCTTTTCGCCTTGGGCGCCGCCTGGTTGCTTGCGCCTGCGACCATGCTGGCCAACTGGGGCGTCGCGTTCGACAGCAATGCGCTGGGCCTGGTCGGCCGCCGCGCCGCGCCGCTGTATGCCGCCATCGGCGTCATGCTGGTCCTGGTGAGAAATGCGCCGCCGTCGCCGGGCCGCCGGGCGGTGATCGCAGGCTTCGTCACCGCGTGCCTGCTGCTGGCAGTGCTGGGCGTTGCGGAGTGGGGGGCCGGGCACGTCAACGCAGGCATCTTTTCGGCGGTCGCGATCGAAGTCGGCTTTCCGCTGGCGTTCCTGCTGGTGACACGTGCCGATGCCGCACAGCGCCGAAACAAGAACGCGCGATGAGTGCATGCCTGACAACACCCGGCGGTGTTGTCAGGCGAATCCACGTTGATAATGCGCGCTAGGCGCGGTGCCCGCTCATTTCCTGCCCGGCATGCTTGTCGAAGCGCAGATGCCACCAGGTGGCGCTGAGCGAGATCAGGCTGACCACGCAGAACGCCAGCGAGAAATCGCGTTGCTGCGGCTGGATATGATCGCCAGCCAGCATCGCCAGTTTCAGAATCATCGCGCCGGCGCACACGCCCACCGAAAGCATCAGCTGCTGCAAGGTGGTGTATAGGCTGCTGGCGCGGCTCATGCGTGACGCGGGGACGTTTTCGTAGGCGATGGTGTTGTAGGCGGCGAACTGGAACGACATGAAGGCGCCGCAGCACAGCAAGAGCCCGAACATCAGGGCGTGCGGCCAGTCGGGCCGGAAAAAGGCACACACCATATAGCCCAGGCTGGCGAGCACGCCGTTGCCGATCAGGCTGTTGCGATAACCGAAGCGGCGCAGCAACTGCGGGGTGATGCTGCGCATCAACAACGCGCCGAGCGCGGTGGCCAGAATCAGGCGCCCGCTGTGCGCGGCGCTCATGCCGAAGCCGATCTGGAACAGCAGCGGCAGCAGGAACGGATGCGCGCCCTGGGTGATGCGCATCAGTGCGCCGCCAATCACCGACAACCGGAACGAGTCGATCCGCAACAGGCTCAGATCCAGCAGCGGGGCAGGGTGGTGGCGCGCATGCCACAGATATCCCAGTGCCGCGCCGCCGCCGATCGCCAGCAGCCAGCTCGCTTTGCCGATGCCGTTTTCCTGGCTGACCATTTCCAGGCCGAACAACAGGCAGCCCAACGCGGTGCCGCACAGCACGAAACCGCTCAGGTCGAAGCGTGCGGGGGCCGATTCGGTGGGAATGTCGGGGATGAAACGGCGCACCAGCAGAAAGCCGGCGATGCCGATCGGCACGTTGATGTAGAAGATCCAGCGCCAATCCAGATACGAGACGAAAAATCCGCCCAGCGGTGGGCCGAGCATCGGGCCGATAAAGGCCGGCACCAGCGTCCAGGCCATCGCCGACACCAGATGCCGGCGTTCGACCGTGCGCAACAGGATCAGCCGGCCGAGCGGGGCCATCATCGCGCCACCGGCGCCTTGCAGCACGCGCGCGGCGACCATGGTGGGCAGGCTGTCGGCCAGCGAACACAGGATCGAGCCGCTGACGAACACCCAGATCGATGCACCGAAGACGCGACGCAGGCCGAAGCGGTCGGCGATGGCGCCGCTGGCCGGAATCAGCACCGCCAACGCCAGCAGATAGCTGGTCATGGCGATGCTCATGGCCGGCGCGGCGACGCCGAAGTCGTGCGCCAGGGTCGGTAGCGCGGTCGCCAGCACGGTGGCGTCCATCTGCTCCATGAAAATGGCGCAGGCCAGGATCAGCGAGATGATGCGGTAATCGGGATAACGCGGCGGCGGCATGGCGCCGGCCTCGGACACGCTGGAGGACATCGGACTCTCGGTTGCGGGGTCGCATCGCTGGCGCCACAGACGGCAACCAGATCGGCCCGTGTCGCACGGTGTTGTGCGGCGCAACATGGGTATTGTCGGCTGGTGTGGGGCGGGGTTCAAGCGCACGTGGGTAACAGTGCGTGTGTGGTGATGTAGATGTGGTGGTTTGGGTGTTGTGTCGGGTGTTGGCGTTGATGCAGAGGTTGGCGGCTAAGGCGGCTGATGGTGACGTAGGAGCGCGCGATGGCGATGTAGGAGGCGCGAAGTGATGAATTGTCGGCCGGTCGTCCCCGAGCTGCCTGTACCCTCATCCGGCGCTACGCGTCACCTTCTCCCGATGGGAGAAGGATCCAGAGCCCCTCTCCCTGCGGGGCACCAAGGCACTGCTTGCGCGACACTGTCGCGCGTGCCTTGGTGCGCACGCGCTGCTAGCGCGGGCCGGGGCGCGGAGCGGGGGTTGGGGTGAGGGTACGGCGGGAGACAGCCGACTCTGATCGCTCGCTTCAGATCGCCCGGATCACCACTTGACCAACTCAAACCTTCCGCGCCAACACAGCGCGTATTCCGTACCCTCATCCGGCGCTGCGCGCCACCTTCTCCCGATGGGAGAAGGGAAGCATCAGCGCCCAGGTTTCAGATCAACGTTTCCAGATCCACTTTTCGGGTCACCGCTTTCAAATCAACGCTGTACAGCCGGGCTGTCCCAGGCGTCCTTGATCTGCAGGATCTGCGGCAAGGCCTCGCGGAAATGTTGCACTAGGCGCGGTTCCAGTTGTTTGCCGGCCATGCTTTCCAGCTTGCGCACGGCGTCTTCCACCGTCCATGGGGCCTTGTAGGCGCGCCGCCCGCACAGTGCGTCGAAGACGTCGGCCACCGCCACGATGCGCGCGGATTCGGGAATGGCATCGCCGGCCAACCCCTTGGGGTAGCCGCTGCCGTCCCAGCATTCGTGATGATGCAGCGCGATTTCTGCGGCCAGTTGAAACACCGGGCCGCGGCCGTGGCGCAGCAAATCGTGGCCGATCTGCGGATGCTGACGCACCACCGAGCGTTCGTGTTCGTCCAGCGCATCGGGCTTGTGCAGGATGCTGCCGGGCACGGCGATCTTGCCGGCATCGTGCAGGGGCGCGGCGTCCTGCAGCAGCTGCGCCTGTTGTGTGGACCAACCGACTGTTTCGGCCAGCACGCGCGCATACACAGCCATGCGCCAGATATGCGCGCCGGTGTCGGCGTCCTGTCCTTGGCCGGCGGTGCCGAGCAGATGGATCGCATCGCGGTACTGCTGGGCCAGGCGCGCATTTTCTGCCAGCTTCAGTTGGGTGGCGATGCGCGCCTTGAGCAGCGCGGGCGAGTAGGGCTTGCTGACGTAATCGGCCGCGCCCGCTTCCAGCCCCGCGCGTTCGTCCTGCTCGCTGCTGCGCGAGGTCACGAACAGGATCGGGATGATGGTGCTGGAAGGTTGCTGCTTGAGCGTGCGCGCCACCGCATATCCATCCATGTCGGGCAATTCGACATCCAGCAGGATCAGCGCCGGCGCGTGGCGGCTGACCGCATCCAGCGCCTCGCCGCCGGATTTGGCGAAGACCAACGGGAAATCGTCTCGCAGCAGCTGGCGCAGGGTCGCCAGGTTGCTGGATTCGTCGTCGACGCAGAGCAGTGGACGGGACGGCATGGATGGATCCTTGCGAACCGGCGCGGGCGGCGGTCAGCGGAAGTGAGTGGCCTGCCAGTCGCGCAACGTGGCTTCGGCGCGACGGAAGTCGAAATCCTCGATGGCGCGTTGCAGTTCCTGCAGCAAGTTACCCGGCAACTGTGGCGTGCAGATCAGCAACGCGTGGTAGATCTTGTCGGCATCGTCGCTGGCAAACGCCGCCTGCAGGATCTGCACGCTGTCGTCGTCCAGCGCGAGACCATCGTCGACAATGACTTCGTCGCCCTCGCTGTCTTGCAGGAAGGCATGGATCGCGGTGGCGGTGCGCTGCATGGTGTCTTTGAGCGCAGTCAACGCAGAGGTGAGGTCGTGGCCTTCATTGATGCGGTTTTCCAGATCGCCGGCCGCACCCGCCAGCGCTGGTAATGCCAGCGACCCTGCGGCGCCGCGCAGCTTGTGCGCCAGCGCACCGATGGCGGCCAGTTCGTTGTTGCGCAGATGCTCGGCGGCGGTTTCGGCCGGGTCCGGATTGTCGCGTAGCAGTTTGAGCAGATAGCGCGCATACGGCTCGCGTTCGCGCCACAGGCTGCGTGCGCGCGCCGCATCCAATAGCTCCGAATCGGCGTGTTGCCACTCAGGGCCGGCGTGCAGCTCGGCCTGCGGGGCAAGCGCGGGAATGCGGTGCAGTGCAGGCTGCAGGAAATGGCGGATGGCAGCGATCAGTTCCTCCACGTTGAAGGGCTTGGCGATGAAACCGTTCATGCCGGCTTCCAGTGCTTTTTCCTGTTGCGGACGAAACGCACCGGCCGTGAGCGCAATCACCGGCAGACTGGCCAGGGCAGGGATCTGCCGCAGCCGTCGCGTGGCTTCATAGCCGTCCACCACCGGCATCTGCACATCCATCAGCACCAGATGAAAAAGATCCGGCGCGCGCTTGAGCGTGTTGATGGCCTGCTCGCCATCGTGCGCCACGGTGACCATGGCGCCTTCGCCTTCGAGAATGCGTTGTGCCACTTCGCAGTTGATCTCGCTGTCGTCCACCAGCAATAAATGCGCGCCTTCCAGCCGGCGTGCGACGAAGGCGGGTGTGGCGGCGCGCGCAGCGGCGCGCCCTTCGAACAGTTGTTCCACTAGACGATGCAGCGCTGCACTGGTCACTGGTTTGGTCATCACCGCGTCCAGACCCTGTTGCTCGGGATGTTGCTCCAGCAGGCGGCGCTCGTACGCGGTGACCATCACGATGACCGGATGCGGGCCGGGTGTTGCACGTGCGCGTATCTGGCGCGCGATCGCCACGCCATCGATATCGGGCATGCGCCAGTCGAGCAGGAAGATGTCGTAGGGCTCGCTGGCCTGTTCGATCGCCTGCAACGCGGCCTGGCCGTTGGCCACCGCATCCACACGCCAGCCGAGTTCGGTGGCGATACGCACCAGATTATTGAGCGCCGCATCGTGGTCGTCGGCGATCAGGACGCGTGGCATCGACTCCAACGGCAACGCCGGCAACTCGCGCTGTGCCTGCGGCGGTGCGGATTTTTCCAGCGTCACCACAAAATAGAATTCGCTGCCGCGGCCGGGCACGCTTTCAACTTCCAGTTCGCCGCCCATCAATTCGATCAAGCGTCGGCTGATGGTCAGGCCCAGGCCGCTGCCGCCGTAACGCCGGCTGGTGGAGGTGTCGGCTTGCAGAAACGGCGAAAAGATCAGGCTCTGCTTTTCCTTGGAAATGCCGATGCCGGTGTCGCGTACCGAGAACAACAGCTTGAGCTTGTTCGGGTCGCCACTGGGGAAGCGCCGCACCGACAGCACCACCTCGCCCTGTTCGGTGAACTTGATCGCATTGCCGACCAGATTGACCAGCACCTGATTGATGCGCAGTGCATCGCCGAGCAGCCAGCGGCTGTCGCGCGGCAAGGGTTCGACAATCATTTCCACCGGCTTGGCGCTGAGCGAAGAACGCATCAGGTCGGCGATATTGTCGAACAGCTGGTTGAGGTCGAACGGTGCGCGTTCCAGATCGATGCGCCCGGCTTCGATCTTGGAAAAATCCAGGATGTCGTTGATGATCTCCAGCAGCGAGCGTGCAGACCGATCGATCTTGGCGACCATGTCCAGCGCCGCAACAGGCAGCTCGCTGCGTTGAAGCAGATAAAGCATGCCCAGGATGGCATTCATCGGGGTGCGGATTTCGTGGCTCATGTTGGCCAGGAAATCGGACTTGGACTGGTTGGCGCTCTTGGCCGCGTCCATCGCCAGACGCAGCTGTTTTTCGTGCAGTTTCTGCTCGGTGAGATCCACCGCCACGCCCAGGTAGCCGATCACCTGATCGTTGTCGTCGCGCAAGGTGCTCAGCGTGAGCAACACCGGTAGGTGACGGCCTTCGTGACTGACGTAGGTCCATTCGCTGGTGTCGCTGCGGCCGAGGCTGGTCAGCGCGGCCACCGCTTCCAAGGTGTGCGCCACCGGTGTGCCGGTCTGGTCGGCCAGCATGTGCGCGCGCTCCTGCAGTTCTTCCGGCTCGATGAACTGGCTGGCCTTGCGCCGGCCGATCACCTCTTCGGCCTTGTAACCCAGCAATTTTTCTGCAGCTGGGTTGAACAGCGTGACAAAGCCGCTGGAATCGGTGGCGATGATGGCGTAACCGGCGTGCGCCAGAATCGCGCGCTGCAGCGCGGAGAATTTCACCAATTCGCTGGTGCGCTCGGCCACCTGGTGTTCGAGCGATGCATTGAGCTCGACGATGCGCTGGTGCGAGCGCACCCGCTCGGAGATGTCGCGGAAGAAATGCGAATGCCCGGTAAGGGTGTCGTCGCCTTCGAGGATCGGCGCCTTGCTGGCCAGCACATAGACTGCGTGGCTATCGCGGTGGCGCATGATCTGCGCTGCAGAGGTCATCACCGGATGCGGCTCGTCGGGGTGCTCGACTTCCGGGACCGCATACGGTTGCGGCAACAACAGCGTTGCCAAGGTGCGGCCGATCGCCTCTTCCGAGCTGTAACCGAACATCGTTTCGGCAGCCGGATTCCAGTGCGTGATGCGTCCATCCGGGGTTTCGGCAACGATCGCTTCGCTGGAGTTGCTGACCAGTGCAGCCAGTTCCATCTGTTTGCGCAGCACTTCTTCGCGGCGCAATCCGTTGCTGAAATACAGCCAGAGCAGCGCGGCGAACAGCACCGAGCCACCCATCACCAGGCTGCCCATCAACCACGGCGAGGTCTGATGGAGCGAGGCGAGAAAGCTGGCAGTGGGGTGGGCGGTGATGATCCAGGTGCGCCCATAGATCGGCAGCAACTGGACAATCGGCGGACGACGCGCACTGTCGCTCGACGGCGTGCCGCTGCGATAGAACGTGTGGGTCGGCTCGTTCTTGTCGGACAGATCCAGCGCAACGTCGTCGCGTTCGCCCAGGGTGCTTTGCACCATCTGTTCGACGCTGAAAGGCGCGTAGACCCAGCCGGTGGTCGCAAGCATGCGTTGTTGCGGCGTCTGCAGCGGCATGCCTTCGCGATAGACCGCCAGCAGCACCAGAAATCCGCTTTCGCTGGGAATGCGATACCCCGACAGCGAGACCGGCGAGGTCATGATTGGCTCACCGCTGCGCGATGCCTGCAAGGCAGCGGCACGCCGGCGCGGCTCGGAGGCGATGTCCAACCCGAGCGGCCGGTTGCCCGAGGACTCGGGTTCAAAATACAGCACCATGAAACGTTCGCCATCCCAGGGCGCCAATGGGCGACGATGGATATCGGGCGCACCGTCGGCACGCGCAGCCTGCAGAAAGGCCGCTTCGTCGGCGGGCGCCACGCGATGGATATAGCCGTAACCCAGCACACCGGGAAACTCGCGCGAATAATCGCGCGAGCGGCTGTACTGGGTGAAGCGATCGCGACTGATGAGCCCGCTGCCTGCGCCGATCACCGCGCCGCGTGCGCCGCGCAAGCCATGTTCGAAGGTATACATGCGCTCGCTGATGTTGCGCGACAGGTTGCGCACCACATCGTTGAAACGCTGCTCACGCTCGAGTTCGTTATGCCGATGCACCGCAAGCCCGGTCAGGATGGCGGCGATCAAACCTGCGGTGAGAATCAGCAGTGCACCGATCGAGGTACGGCGCCCGTACTTCCTGCGCAGATCCCAGCGGCCATTCGGCATCTTGTTTCCTTTGCCTTGCTGTTGCGTGCCCAGTGTCCTGGCCGACGGCGAGGTCGACCTCGTGGTACCGCTTGAAGATCATCCAGTCCGTGCAGCACTCCCCTGGTGCTGCAACGTGCCATTGGTGGCCGGCAAATAATAGGTGGCCGTCAGCGGCTGGCCGTGATTGGGCAGCTGTCAGTGAGTGATCACGTCACTGCCAGTGCATCAGAACGCAAGCCAGATCGACAGCGCATGAAGAGCAAGGCCAATCAATCCACCAACCAGCGTTCCATTGAACCGAATGTATTGCAGATCGCGTCCGACACCCAATTCCAATTGTTCGACGAGGTGACGTTCGTCCCAACTTTTCATCGTCGATGCAATATGTTCGGTCACCGAGACACGCAAGCGCGAGGTGAGTTTGTCAGCAGCCTGCAACATATGCTGATTGAGTGCTTCACGCAGTGAGGGGTCCGACGACAACGCCTGGCCGAGCGATTGCATCGAGCGCTCCATATGCGCGGCCATCGACGATTGTTCACGTGCCAGGTCGTTGCGCAGCGCATCGCGAATCTCGCCCCACAGGCCTTGCACATACTCCTGCAGCGCAGGATGTTCGATCGCGCGCTGCTTGAGCTCTTCCACGCGCACGGCCATTTCCGGCTCGTCGCGCAGGCGCGCAATGTAGCGCTGCAGCCACGCCTCGTAGTCGAGCCTGATTGGGTGCTCGGGCGTCTTGAGAATGTCTTGCAGTTCTTCGATCGCTGCACGTGTCATGCGGTCGGCCAGGCTGTCGCCGATCTCTTCGATCGGCTTGACCCAGTTCACCGTGCCGACCAGCTTGGGCCACTCGCGGCGTGCGTAGCGCACGATCAATGCCGAGGCACGCGTCTTGACCTGTTCCTGGTCCAGCCATTCGCCCAGCCGCAGCAGGACTTCATCCAGCAACTTCTGATGGCGGCCGTCGGTGGTGAGCAGCGCCATCACATCGCCGGCGGTTGCGGCGGCATTCCATTTGCGCAGGCGGTCGACGACGAAGCGTTGGATCGCGCCACGCACGGCTTCTTCGTCCAGCAACTCCAGCGCCTGCTGCATCCAGCCGCGCGCCATCTGCGCGAGCATGCGGGCCTGCTCGGGTTTGGCCAGCCATTCGCCGAGCCGGCTGGCAGGGTCGAACACGCGCAGCTTGTCCATCAATGCATCGGGGGCGAGAAACTGGTCGCGCACGAAACCGGCCAGGCCGTCGGCCAGGCGGTCCTTGCCGCGCGGCAGGATGGCGGTATGCGGAATCGGCAGCCCCATCGGGCGGCGGAACAAGGCCACCACCGCAAACCAGTCGGCCAGCGCACCGACCGTGGCCGCCTCGCAAAAGGCCGACACCCAGGCCCAGATGCCTTGCTCGCCCATCAGGTGACTGACGACAAAGCCGGCAAACATGGCCACCAACAGGGCCACCGCCAACAGCTTCATGCGCTGCAGCTGGGCACGACGGGGATCGATGGGGCGGGGAGTGCTGACGCTTGGTTCCATGGCCTGAGTGTACCCAGTCGCGTGCGGATGGCATGTCCACGGCGATGCCTGACAACGCTGCTGGCGTGGTCGTAGGAGCGCCCTCGGGCGCGATGAGGCTTTCCCGGTAACGCCATCGCGCCCGAGGGCGCTCCTACGGGTGGTTACACCGATCGGTCGCGCGCGGGTTGCCGTTCGCGATTGCGGCGTGATGGTTCGGTAGGAGCGCGCTTGCGCGCGATGGCGTTACCGGGAAAGCCCATCGCGCCCAGGTGCGCTCCTACGGGTGACGCGCTGCGGTCTGTCGTGCACTCAGCCGCGCAGACGCTCCAGCTGCGACTGCAGCGCAGCTACCTTGGCCAGCAGCGCGGTGTTTTCGGTTTCCAGCTCGGTGACGCGGCGTTGCAGCGCTTTCACATCGCGGCGTTCGGCTTCGCCACCTTCGGCTTCCTCGGATTTGGGTTTGCGCTTGGCATCGCGCACCCGTTTGGCGGCCTGCTTGAGCTCGGCCTTGCCGGCCTGCGCGGCGGCGCGTTGCTCGTCCTCGGACAAGGTCGCCACGGCGGCGGCGGCGCTGATCGAAATCTCGCCGGCCCGCACGGCCTGCACCACTTCCGGGGCGGCCTGTTTGTGAATGCGCTCGATCATCACCACCTGGTTGTTGCTCAGGCGCGCCTCGCGCGCCAGCTCGGCGCGGCTGACCGGGGTGGAGGTCTCTTCCCACGGTGGGCTGTCGCTGTCATCGGTGCTGCGTGCGGCGCTGTCATCGAGGCCGGTGTCGGGCTGGTCATCGCCGACCACCGGCGCTTCGGCAGCGGCGTCGGCATCGCGCTGGGTACGTTGGCGCGCAGCCAGGATCTCGCGCTTGCGCAGCGCCAGCACGCCACGCTGGAAGTCCGACACGCTGCGCCGGCCCAGGTGCTGCTCGATCATCCACAGATGCACGTCCTGCATCGACTGGAAACGCGGGTTCTGCACGGTCTGGAACGGCAGATCGTGCTTCTGGCAGATGCCGTAGCGGTTGTGGCCATCCACCAGCACATCGCCCCACAACACCAACGCATCGCGGCAGCCCTCGGCCAGCAGGCTGCGTTCCAGCGCCTCGTGCTCGTCGGGCGTCAGCGGGTCGATATAGGCCTTGAGTTCTTCTTTGACAACGATGTTCATGCGGCAACTGCGGGGAAGTGCGGGGCCGGCATTGTAGTGAGCCTGCTCCGGCTTTGCGCGCTTGACCGCGACGCGCCCGGGCGCTACACGCGGGCGCTTACGCAGCCGTCATCAAGCCGCTGTCATCAAGCAATGCTGCGCAGGATCCTGCCCAGCGTTTCGACGATCTGCCCGATCTGCTCGGGCGTGACGATCAGCGGTGGCGACAACGCGATGACATCGCCGGTGACGCGCACCAGCAGGCCGCCGTCATGGAAGCAGCGCTCGAACACCTCGTAGCCACGTGCGCCCGGCGCACCGTCGCGCGGTGCCAGCTCGATCGCGCCGATCAGGCCGACGTTGCGGATGTCGATCACGTGCGGCAGCCCGCGCAGGCCGTGCAGCGCGTCTTCCCACTGCGGGCCTAGCGTGATCGCGCGCGAAAACAGATCCTCTTCGGCGTAGACGTCCAGCGTGGCGATCGCCGCGGCGCAGGCCAGCGGGTGGCCGGAATAGGTGTAGCCGTGGAAGAGTTCGATCGCCGCTTCCGGCCCGTGCATGAAGACAGCGTGGATCGTATCGGCCACCACCACTGCGCCCATCGGCACGGTGCCGCTGGTCAGGCCCTTGGCGGCGGTGATCAGGTCCGGGGTGACGCCGAAGCGCTGCGCCGCAAAGGCCTCGCCGACCCGCCCGAAGCCGGTGATCACTTCGTCGAATACCAGCACGATGCCGTGGCGGTCGCAGATGGCGCGCAGCCGTTGCAGATAGCCTTCCGGCGGCAGGATCACGCCGGCCGAGCCGGACACCGGTTCGACGAACACCGCGGCGATGGTGGAGGCGTCGTGCAAGGTGATCAGCCGTTCCAGATCGTCGGCCAGCTCGGCGCCGTGCGCGGGCAGGCCACGTGAGTAGGCATTGCGTTCGATATCGAGCGTGTGCCGCAGATGGTCGGTGCCGGCCAGCAGCGGGCCGAACCATTTGCGGTTGTTGGGCAGCCCACCGATCGACATGCCGCCGAAGCCGACCCCGTGATACGCCTTCTCGCGGCCGATGAAGCGGGTGCGCTGGCCCTCGCCGCGCAGGCGGTGATAGGCCAGCACGATCTTCATCGCGCTATCCACCGCCTCCGAGCCGGAGTTGGTGAAGAACACATGGCCTAGCCCGGGCGGGGCGATCGCGGCCAGCCGCTGCGCCAGCACGAACGGCAGCGGCGAACCCATCTGGAAGGTCGGCGCAAAATCCAGCGTGCCGGCTTGCGCGCGGATCGCCGCCACGATGCGCTCGCGGCCATGGCCGGCATTGCAGCACCACAGGCCGGCGGCGCCATCCAGGACCTGGCGGCCGTCGACATCGCGGTAATACATGCCGGCCGCCGAGGCCAGCAGGCGCGGGCGCGCCTTGAACTGGCGGTTGGCGGTGAACGGCATCCAGAACGCGTCCAATTGCGAGGGTGCCTGTAACGCATGCGCCTGATCGTTCAGCGGGTGGTCGTGCATTGCAGGCTCCATCGCGGGGATGGCATGACTGTACGGCAGGCGTCGCGTCGCCCGTCACCCCTGGGAATGCCCGATTGCGACGCCGATTCCGCGACACGCGTCGCGCGGCCTGCACGGACTAGTCAATTAGTCGCAGCGTCGGCCGCTAACCTCCGGGAATGCCTTGTGGCGCGGGCTGTGGCGGGACGCGGGCAGGGGATGGGGCTGGGTCGAAGCATTGCAAAGATCCAGTGATCGCCGATGATGCGCCAGACGACTGCCTGTTGGGCCTGGTAGTCGCTGCTGCCCTTATCGCAACACGCCAATCGATCGCAGCCATCAATCGTATTCGGGGCCGCTGACACACTCTTCGCGCAGTCGTTTGTCGGTCGCTCTACATCGCACTCATCGTATTTTTTGGGGAACGGAATGACACAAGGGTCCACCGTGGCGACAGCCAGCGCAGACGCCGGTCTGCTGTCCAAGGAGCGCATCATTGCGCGTCCGGGGTTCAATCGTTGGTTGGTTCCGCCGGCAGCGCTGGCGATCCATCTGTGTATCGGCATGGCCTACGGCTTCAGCGTGTTCTGGCTACCGTTGTCCAAGGCGCTGGGCATCACCGAGGCGATCGCGTGCCCGGCCGACATGGGCCTGTTCGCGCGCATGGTCGCCACCACCTGCGACTGGAAGATCAGCGAGCTGCAGTGGATGTACACGCTGTTCTTCGTGCTGCTGGGCTGCTCGGCGGCGATCTGGGGCGGTTGGCTGGAACGCGCCGGCCCGCGCAAGGCCGGTGTGGTCTCGGCGCTGTGCTGGTGCGGCGGCCTGGTGATTTCGGCCGCCGGCATCCACTTCCATCAGATCTGGATGCTGTGGCTGGGCTCGGGCGTGATCGGCGGGATTGGTCTGGGCCTGGGCTACATCTCCCCGGTGTCGACCCTGATCAAGTGGTTCCCCGACCGCCGCGGCATGGCGACCGGCATGGCGATCATGGGCTTCGGCGGCGGCGCGATGATCGGCAGCCCGCTGGCCGATGCGCTGATGCGCCACTTCGCCACGCCGACCTCGGTGGGCGTGATGGAAACCTTCCTGGTGATGGCGGCGCTGTACTTCGTCTTCATGATGGCCGGTGCGTTCGGCTACCGCGTCCCGCCGAGCGGCTGGACGCCCGCCGGCTGGACCGCACCGGTGGCCAGCAACAACGCCATGATCACCGCCAACCACGTGCACGTGAGCAAGGTCTGGGGCATCCCGCAGTTCTGGCTGCTGTGGGGCGTGCTGTGCCTGAACGTCTCGGCCGGTATCGGCGTGATCGGCATGTCCTCTCCGATGTTGCAGGAAGTGTTCGGCGGCCGGTTGATCGGCGTGGACGTCGGTTTCGGCAGCCTGGATCCGACCCAGCTGGCCAGCATCGCCGCCATTGCTGCCGGGTTTACCGGTCTGTTGAGCCTGTTCAATATCGGTGGCCGCTTCTTCTGGGCCAGCATGTCCGACAAGCTCGGCCGCAAGAACACCTACACGCTGTTCTTCGTGCTCGGCATCTGCCTGTACGCGGCGGCGCCGTCGGCCGGTGACGTGGGCGGCATCGCGCTGTTCGCCGGCATCTTCTGCATCATCCTGTCGATGTATGGCGGCGGCTTCGCCACCATTCCGGCGTATCTGGCCGACCTGTTCGGTACCCAGATGGTCGGTGCCATCCACGGCCGCCTGCTGACCGCCTGGGCCACCGCCGGCATCCTCGGCCCGGTGGTCGTCGGCTATATGCGTGAGTACCAGCTGGCCCACGGCAGCCCGCCGTCACAGGTCTACAACACCACCATGTACATCCTCGCCGGCATGTTGGTGCTCGGTCTGATCTGCAATCTGTTGGTGCGCCCGGTGGCCGCGCGCCACTTCATGACGCCCGACGAGTTGGCGCGCGAAAAGCAGCTGGCGCACGAGAAAGTGGACCGTAGCGGGCATGGCGTGTTGCCGCCCGAGCAAATGGCGCGCATCGGGCACGGCGGTAATCCTGCACTGGTGGCGTTTGCGTGGCTGGCGGTCGGTATCCCGATGCTGTTCGGTATCTGGGTCACGCTACAAAAAGCCTTCGTGCTGTTTCATTGAGATGAGATGACCACTTCGTCTGCCCGCTCCGTGCGCCCCGGTAGTGTGGTGCGCACGGTCCGTCGCCACCGCGGCGGTCGCAGCGCCACGGTGCAGGACATGGTGGCGGCCGAAATGCCGGTCGCCTTCAATTACAACGGCGTGCCATTCGCGGTGATGATGGCCACGCCGGAGGACCTGGAAGATTTCGCCCTTGGGTTTTCGTTGAGCGAAGGCATCGTCGATCACCCGCAAGACTTGCGGGTGATTGCAGTGGAGACCTTTCTGGAAGGCGCCTCGCTGCAGATCGAGATTCCACCCGAGCGCGCCGCCGCGTTGGACCAGCGGCGGCGCAATCTGGATGGACGCAGCGGTTGCGGGGTGTGCGGCAACGAATCCATCGAAGCGGTGTTGCGTGTGCCGCCGGTGCTGCAATCCTCGCTGCAGATCGATGTGGATGCATTGGCGCGTGCGTTGGATGCATTGCATGCGCAGCAGCCGATCGCCGCGCAGACCGGCGCGGTGCATGCCGCCGGTTGGGCCGATGCGCAAGGGGTTGTGCGCTACGTGCGCGAAGACGTTGGCCGGCATAACGCGCTGGACAAGTTGATTGGTGCATTGGCGCGCGACCGCATCGATGCAGCGCAAGGGTTTGCGGTTGTCACAAGCCGCGCCAGTTACGAAATGGCCATGAAAGCCGCGCAGGCCCGGATTCCGCTGCTTGCAGCGATTTCGGCACCGACCGCGCTGGCGATCAGCCTGGCCGACAGTGCGGGACTGACCCTTATCGGGTTTGCCCGCGATCACGATTGTGTCGTTTACAGCCATCCGCAGCGCCTGGATCTGGGCGTTGGCGTGGGAGAGCCCGCATGAGCAAGAAAACCATCCAGCAGTACGACAATCCCGCCGGCGGCTGGGGCGCATTGCGCTCGGTAGCCAAGCACCTGATGGAACAGGACATCGCGGTGCAGGGCGCCAAGACGCTGCTGCACGCCAACCAACCGGACGGCTTCGACTGCCCCGGCTGCGCCTGGCCCGATCGCGATCACACCTCCACCTTCGAATTCTGCGAGAACGGCGCCAAGGCCGTGGCGGCCGAATCCACCGCGCGTCGCGCCGGCAACGAGTTGTTCGCCGCGCACAGCGTCAGTCTGCTGTCGCAATACAGCGATTACTGGCTGGAAGGGCAGGGCCGCCTGACCCACCCGATGCGCTACGACGCGGCCACCGATCACTACGTGCCGGTGAGCTGGGACGATGCCTTCGCGCAGATCGCCGGGCACCTCAATGGCCTGGCGTCGCCGGACGAGGCGATCTTCTACACCTCCGGGCGCACCAGCAACGAGGCGGCGTTTCTGTATCAGTTGTTCGTGCGCGAGTTCGGCACCAACAACTTCCCCGACTGTTCCAACATGTGCCACGAGCCCTCCGGCACCGCGCTGCGTTCGCAGATCGGCGTGGGCAAGGGCACGGTGTCGCTGCACGACTTCGAACTGGCCGATGCCATCTTCATCTTCGGCCAGAACCCGGGCACCAATCATCCGCGCATGCTTGGCGAATTGCGCCAGGCCTCCAAGCGTGGCGCAGCGATTGCGGCGTTCAATCCGCTGCGCGAGCGCGGGCTGGAGAAGTTCGCCGACCCGCAGGACAAGCTGGAGATGCTGCACAACGGCTCCACGCGCATCGCCTCGGATTATTTCCAGCTCAAGATCGGCGGCGATCTGGCGGCGGTGAAGGGCATCATCAAGCATGTGCTCGAGCGCGATACGCAGGCACAGCGCGATGGCACGCCGCGTTTGCTGGATCTGGAGTTCATCGCCGAACACACCGCCAACTTCGACGCGTTTGCTGCCGACGTGCATGCGGAAGCCTGGGACACCATCGTCGAAGAGTCCGGCCTGGACGAAACGGCGCTGCGCAAGGCCGGCGAAATTTATCTCAACGCCGAGCGCGTGATCGCCTGCTGGGGGATGGGCATCACCCAGCACAAGCACTCGGTGGCCACCATCCACATGATCACCAACCTGCTGTTGCTGCGCGGCCATCTGGGCCGCCCCGGCGCAGGCGTATGCCCGGTGCGCGGGCACAGCAACGTGCAGGGTGACCGCACGATGATGATCTACGAAAAACCGCCGGCCGCATTCCTGGACAAGCTGCAATCGGTGTTCGGCTTTGCGCCACCGCGCGAAGACGGCTTCGACACCGTCGGTGCGATCGAGGCGATGCTGGACGGGCGCGGCAAGGTGTTCTTTGCGATGGGTGGCAACTTCGCCGCCGCCACGCCGGATACCGATGCCACGCATCGCGCGCTGCGCAATTGCGAACTCACCGTGCATGTCACCACCAAGCTCAACCGCAGCCACCTGGTGCATGGCCGCGATGCGTTGATCCTGCCGTGCCTGGGCCGTACCGAAATCGACATCCAGGATGCCGGCTCGCAAGGCGTGACGGTGGAAGATTCGATGAGCATGGTGCATCTGTCGGCCGGCATCAATCCGCCGGCCTCTCCGGACCTGCTGTCCGAGCCGGCGATCGTGGCGCGCCTGGCCGAGGCCACCTTGGGTCCGCGCAGTGCAATCCGCTGGCGTTGGTTGGTAGGCGACTACGACCGGGTGCGCGATCTGATCGCGCAGGTATTCCCGGACTTTGCCGACTTCAATCAGCGCGTGCGCACGCCGGGCGGATTTCGTCTGTCCAACACTGCGCGCGACCGCCAGTGGGTGACGCCCGAACAGCGCGCAGTGTTCAAGCCGCACGCAGTGCCCACCGACAACCCGATCCATCGCGCACGTCGCAGCCACAGCGACCAGATGGTGTTTACGCTGGCCACCACGCGCTCGCACGATCAATACAACACCACCATCTACGGCCTGGACGATCGCTATCGCGGCGTATTCGGCGAGCGCCGCGTGCTCTTCATCAACGGCGCCGACATCGCAGCGTTGAACATGAAGGCCGGCGACTGGGTGGACCTGGAAAGCCTGTGCGAGGACGGCGTACACCGCGAGGCGCGCCGCTTCCTGCTGGTGGACTACAACATCCCGCGCGGCTGTCTAGCGGCCTACTACCCGGAAACCAACGCGCTGGTGCCGCTATCCAGCTTCGCCGACGAAGCGCGCACGCCGACCTCCAAGTCGATTCCGGTGATCGTGCTGCCGCATCGCGCCGAAACGGCCGACGCGGCATCACGCGATATCGGGGCCGTGCTTGTCCGCTGATCCACAGCTCACCGCGCAGCTGCTCACAGCGCTGGCCGACGCACCCGATGGCGTGTCGCTGGCGCGGTTGTGCAAGCAATTGGGTGTGCGCATGAGCGTGCTGCTGCGCACATTGGCCTGGCTGGGCAGCGCCAGTCTTGATGGCCAACCTGGTCCGGGTTGGATCCAGGTGGAAGACCGCGGCGAGCGGCAATTCGCGCTGCTGACGCCTGCCGGGTTGGCAGCGCATGCGCAGCGCGAAACGGCGCAAGCGCCACACGTTGACTAAGAAAGTTGCTGGTTGTTTGCATGCAACCATGCACACCGACTTTCTCAACATGCACACCGACCATCTCGACTGGCCCTTGCCCGCCCACCGTCGCGGGACCTTACGCGGCATGGATGCCGCGTAAGAGCCTACACGGACGTACTTGCGGCGTGTCCCGCGACGGTGGGCGGGCGAGGGCCCTGCAGCAAAGCTGAAGATCATCGGCTCTAGAACTGATCTATCCGCAAGGGCAAATACTTCAAGACGACCGAGATTTCGAGTCGTCTCGTCGTTCGATGCAGTCAAATGCTTACGTCAAAAGCCTGGTTAGTCGAGAGCGCGGTGCCCTCACCGCTCGCGGGACACGCCGCAAGTACGTCCATGTAGGCTCGGTGGCGGCATCCATGCCGCCACACGGTCCCGCAATCGGTGAGGACACCGCACCAGATAGGTTGCTGGTTGCTCTGTCGAAAGCCATGCCTACCGACCATCTCGACTGGTCCTTGCCCGCCCACCGTCGCGGGACCTTACGCGGCATGGATGCCGCGTAAGAGCCTACATGGACGTACTTGCGGCGTGTCCCGCGACGGTGGGCGGGCAAGGACCCTGCAGCCAGGCCAAAGATCATCGGCTCTACAAGCGATCTATCTGCATCGTCCAAACGCTCCTAACTTTCCGTGTGTCCCACGATGCTGGGCGGGCAAGGGCCCTGCAGCCAAGCCGAAGATCGTCGGCTCTACAAGCGATCTATCCGCATTGTTCAAACGCTCCCTTACTTGCAGCGTGTCCCGCGATGGTGGGCGGGCAAGGGCTCTGCAGCCAAGCCGAAGATCATCCGCTCTACAAGTGATCTATCCGCACTCCTTCACCGCTTCAACCGAGATCTCACAGCCCTGCTGCCACAAAGAGGACGGTCACGCCTGTAACTTTTCCCAGGCCGGTTGGTCCGCGCAAACTGCTGCTGCAATCTGCCAGAATCGGCCATCTTGTCTTGTCTGGATGCCGATCAACGATGACTGCTGCCGCGCCGCTTGCTTCGCCCATCAATTCGCCTGCGCGCGTGCTGTTCGCCAGTTTGATCGGCACCACCATCGAGTTCTTCGATTTCTATATTTACGCCACTGCCGCGGTGCTGGTGTTCCCCACCTTGTTCTTTCCTGCCGGCGATGGCAGCGCCGCGATGCTGCAGTCGCTTGCGACATTTGCCGTCGCCTTTGTCGCGCGGCCGGTGGGCTCGGCCGTGTTCGGCCACTTCGGCGATCGGGTCGGGCGCAAGGCCACGTTGGTGGCGGCGCTGCTGACGATGGGCTTGTCCACGGTGGCGATCGGCTTGCTGCCCAGCTACGCGCAGATCGGCGTGTTTGCGCCCGCGCTGCTGGCGTTGTGCCGCTTCGGACAGGGCCTGGGTCTGGGCGGCGAATGGGGCGGGGCAGTGTTGCTTGCCACCGAAAACGCGCCGCCGGGTAAACGCGTGTGGTACGGCATGTTTCCGCAGCTGGGCGCGCCGCTGGGCTTTCTATTGTCCACTGGCACCTTCCTGGGCATGGGCGCAGTGCTCGACGATGCGCAGTTCATGCAGTGGGGCTGGCGGGTGCCGTTTCTGGCCAGTGCATTGCTGGTGCTGACCGGCTTGTGGGTGCGCCTGAGCATCACCGAGACACCCGATTTCCAGAAGACCCTGGACCACAAAACACGCGTACGCCTGCCATTGGGCACGGTGATCACCCAGCACTGGCCGGCCTTGATCATCGGCACGCTGGGTGCGTTCGCCACCTTTGTGCTGTTCTATCTGATGACGGTGTTCGCGCTGGGTTACGGCACCAAGACGCTGGGCTACGACAAGGAGCAGTTTCTGCTGCTGCAGATGGCCGGTATCGTCTTTTTCGCGATCGGCATTCCGCTTTCGGCCAAGTTTGGTGATCGCCATGGTGCACCGTTGGCGATGATGCTGGCCAGCATTGCGATCATCGTGTTCGGGCTGGCATTTGCGCCGCTGTTTCAGGCCAATCATCCGTTGCAGGTGTTGATCTTCCTGGGGTTGGGCTTCTTCTTCATGGGATTGACCTACGGCCCCTGCGGCACGCTGCTGGCCGAGTTGTATCCCACCGAGGTGCGTTACACCGGCGCCTCGTTGTCGTTCAATCTGGCCAGCATTCTGGGTGCGGCGCCGGCGCCGTATGTGGCCACGCAACTGGCCGCACGTTATGGCGTGCAGGCGGTCGGGCAGTATCTTGGGGGCGCTGCGGTGTTGAGTCTGTTGGCGTTGATCGCGGCGCGTGCGATGCGGCGCCGCTCCAGCGAAGCGCATCCGTTCGTGTAGGAGCGCGCTGACGCGCGATGAAGCGCTATCTCATGCTTGATTGCATGCGCCGGCAGGCGCTTGCTGAGCAGCTCAGCCGGCCTCGATCAGACTGCCAGACGAACCTGATTGCGACCGCCGGCCTTGGCCAGATACAGGTGCTTGTCCGCCTCGTTCAACAGATGATGCAGCGACTGGTCGCCTTCGCTGGCGATGCACACGCCGATGCTGACCGTCATGCTCAGCGTTTCGTCGCCCACGCGCACGCGCAAGGCACTGATGCGCTCACGCAAGGTTTCGAAATAGTCGCTGGCGTTGGCGACATCCAGCCCCGGTACCAGCAGGCAGAATTCTTCGCCGCCGAAGCGCGCTACCAGATCCTGCGGCCGCGCATGCCCGGAGACCGAGGCGGCCACCGCACGCAATGCCTGGTCCCCGGCTTCGTGGCCCCAGGTGTCGTTGATATGTTTGAAGTGGTCGATATCCACCATGGCCGCAGTCACCGTCTGATCCTGCGACAGCAAGGTGGGGATCACCCGCTGGCTCTGTTCCAGAAAATAGCGCCGATTGGGCAGGCCGGTGAGGAAGTCGCGGGTGGCCAGGTCCTGCAGCGTGCCGATCAGTTCCAGCTGGTCCACGTTCTGCGACACGCGGCAGAAGAATTCTTCGCGTGAGAAGGGTTTGCGCAGGAAATCGTTGGCACCGTTCTTGAGAAAACGCGGGATCAGCGACGAATCGCTGTTGCCGGAAATGCCGATCACGGCAACCTTGTCGCGTGAGCGGATCGCACGCAGCCGGCGGGTGAATTCCACGCCTTCCATGCCGGGCATTTCCTGATCGACGATGGTCAGGCGAATGCCGGGATCGCGCTCGATCGCCTGCAAGCCAGAGGCACCATCGGCAGCGAGCACCACGCGATAACCATACATCGACAGCAATGCGCCGGCATAGGTACGCGCAGACAAGGAGTCGTCCACCACCAATGCGGCGATACGCCGATTGCGCTCCAGGCGCTGCACCAGCCAGGCCAGATACTCGATCGCACCTGGCGCATTTTTGAGCACGTAATCGATGATCTGCTGCTGCAGCACGCGCTGGCGCAGATCCTCGTCGTAGACGCCGCTGACCACCACGGTGGGCAGTTTGCGCGAAAGGAAAAACTCCACGACCTTGTCGCGGTCGCCATCCACCAGCACCAGCCCGGTCAGGACCAGGAACCAACCATCTTCTTCGTCGAGTACGCGTGCCGCTTCGGCCAGGGTCGAGACAACCGTCACGGGCAGTTCCACACGTTGCTCAATGGCTTCGCGCAGCATGCTGGTGAACGTGCGCGAGTTTTCCACCAGCAACACGCGTTGCGGCAAGACTGCGCTTTCACTATTGCGATGTAAGGTGCCTGGGGACATCGGTTAGCCGTGCGGATCGAACCGTCATACCAGCTAGCGGCTCTGCTCGCCAAAACTTGAGCGCTTCGTCTCAAAGTGGCGAAGACTAAGAGCGGCTAACAAGACCTAGCGAGCGAGCGCCTGTCAGTGAGTGCAGTGGTTTTTGTCGGCCGCATCTTGGCGGATGAGGTCCAGATCAAACGCTGCGTGGGTCAAGGGCGCGGTGCCCTCACCGCTCGCGGGACACGCCGCAAGTACGTCCATGTAGGCTCGGTGGCGGCATCCATGCCGCCACACGGTCCCGCAAGCGGTGAGGACACCGCACCAGAGAGTTTGTCGGTTGCTTTCTTAAAGCTTGTCCATCGCTCGGCTTACATTGAGAAGATGAATCAGGCGTGCCGTTATCTAAGCAACCCACGTAAGGCATTGCTTGCACCATGCACACCGATCATCTTGACTGGTCCTTGCCCGCCCACCGTCGCGGGACCTTACGCGGCATGGATGCCGCGTAAGAGCTTACAAGGACGTACTTGCAGCGTGTCCTGCGATGGTGGGCGGGCAAGGGCCCTGCAGCCAAGTCGCAGCTCAGCAGCTCTGCAATCGAACAACGTGAAGTAGTTTGGTCAGCCGCTCTTGGGCGCAGATCACCACAGCGCATCGCGTAGCCGGTACCAGCTCATCGCCGCCACCAGTAGCGGGGTGCGCAGCCGCCGTCCGCCAGGGAAGGGCAGATGCGGGATGCGCTCGAACACGTCCAGACGCTGGCTTTGACCGGTGATGGCCTCGGCGATGACATGACCGGCAAGGCCGGTGGCTGCCACGCCATGGCCGGAGAAACCCTGCGCGAAATACACATTGGCCGCCAGCCGGCCCCAGTGCGGGGCGCGGTTGCGCGAGATGTCCACGTAGCCGCCCCACAGCGTTTCCAGCGGCACATCGCGCAACTGCGGGAACACCGTGTGCATGCGCTGCGTCATCAAACGGTTCAAGCCGGGCGGCGGGCGCGAGGAATAACTGGCGCGGCCGCCGAACAGCAGCCGGTGGTCGGCGCTGAGCCGGTAATAGTCCAGCGCCCAATTGGTATCGGCCACGGCCATGTCGTTGGCGATCAAGGCGCGTGCGCGCGCTTCGCCCAGCGGCGGCGTCGCGCCGACATAGGTGCCTACCGGCATGATGTGGCGCTCCAACGATGCGGAAATGCCGTGCAGCAAGGCGTTTCCTGCAATCACGCCGAAGTCGGCGCTGACGCTGCCCTGGGCGGTGTGCATCAGCACGCGGTCGCCGTGTTGCAGCCGGGTCACCGCCGAGCCTTCGTAGATGCGCACGCCGGCCTCCAGCGCCGCACGCGCCAGCCCGAGCGCGTAGGCCAGCGGATGCAGATGGCCGCTGGCCGGGTCGAACATCGCGCCCAGATACAGCGGGCTGTCCAGTACCTGCCGGGTGCGGGTGCGGTCCCACCATTCCAGTGGGTAGTCGTAGCGCTCGGCCATGCGCACGATGCCGTGCTGCAAGGCCTGCACCTGGCGCGGTTTCAGCGGCACGTGGGCGTGACCGTCGCGCCAGTCGCAGGCGATGGCATGACGCTCGATGCGCGCGCGCAGCAGGCGCATGCCGTCGCGTGAGAAGTCGAACAACAGCCGCGCATCGGCATTGCCGACCAGTGCTTCCAGCGTTTCCTGCTCGCAGCCGTAGCCCACGATGGCCTGGCCGCCGTTGCGCCCGGACGCGCCCCAGCCGATGCGCCTGGCTTCCAGCACGATGACCTTGTAGCCGGCCTCGGCCAGGGCCAGGGCCGCAGTGAGGCCGGTGTAGCCGGCGCCGAGAATGCAGACATCGGCGCGTTCAACGCCTTGCAGGCGCGGCTGCTCCGGCAAGGCGGGCGTGCTGCGCGCGTACCAACTGTCGGGATAGCCGTTGCCCGGCGTGTCGGTGTCTGGCAGTGATGTGGCCGTGCGGCTCATCAAACGGTCCGCAGATACCGGGCGTAATCCAGATCCGGCACCAGCGCCTGGTAGTCGAGCAATTCGCGTTGTTTCTGCTGGCCGAACACATGCTGGAACTGGCTGCCCAACTGCTCGCCGATGAAAGGGCTGGCGCCAAATGCATCGACTGCGCCTTGCCAGGTGCGCGGCTGGAACACCGCTTGCGCATAGGCATTGCCGGTGACTGGCGCAGTCGGCTCGCAGGGGTGCTGCAGGCCATCCAGCATGGCGGCGAGCACCGCGGCGGCGGCCAGATACGGGTTGGCGTCCGCGCCGGCGATGCGGTGTTCGATCCGGGTATTGCGTGCATCGCTATGCGGGATGCGCAGCGCCACGGTGCGATTGTTGAAGCCCCAGCTCGCATCCAAGGGCACGAAGGCATTGCTGACGAAGCGTCGATAACTATTGGCGTGCGGTGCGAACACCAGCAGCGAGGCATCCGCATGCCGCTGCAGCCCGGCGATGGCGTGGCGCAGACTGTCTGCCGGCGCATCGGCATGACTGGCAAACACGTTGCGACCGTCGGCATCGAGCACGCTCACGTGCAGATGCAGCCCGCTGCCGGCCTGGCCGGGGAAGGGCTTGGCCATGAAGCTGGCGAGCTTGCCCTGCTGCTGCGCGATCGCCTTGATGGTGCGCTTGAGCAGCAGTGCCTCGTCGCAGGCGGCCACCGCGTCGGCGCGATGCTGCAGGTTGATTTCGAACTGCCCGGGCGCGTATTCGGCCACCGCCGTATCGGCGGGGATGCCTTGTTGCCGGCAGGCGGTGGTCACCGCATCGGTGAAGTCGCGCTGGTCGTCCAGGTCCTGCAGCGAATAGACCTGGGTGCTGTCGCTGCGCACGCCGGTGACCGGGTCGCGCGGGGTCTGCGGACGCCCCTGCGCATCGGCCACCGCGTCGAACAGATAGAACTCCAGTTCCACCGCGATCACCGGGGTCAGGCCGAGCGCGGCAAAGCCACGCAACACACGCTGCAGCACCGCGCGTGGTGCGACCTCGAACACGCTGCCATCGGGGTTGTGCATCGCCAGCAGCAGCTGCGCCATCGGCTGCGGTGCCCACGGCACCGGGCGCAGCGAGCCTGCGATCGGCCGGCAGATGCGGTCGGCATCGCCGATGGCGTAGCCCAGCCCGGTCTCTTCCACGGTATTGCCGGTGATGTCGGTGGCGATCAGCGACATCGGCAGGCACACGCCATCGCGATAGATCTTGCTCAGTGCTTCGCCTGTCACACGTTTGCCACGCAGTACGCCGTTGGTGTCGGGCAGCAGCAGGTCGACGGATTCGCAGCCATCGATGCGAGCCAGCGTGGCGGCATCGGCAGCAGGCAAGGACGCGGCGAAGTTTTCGGAAGCCATGGGCACCACCTGCGAAGTCGCCGCCCAGCCTAGCAAAGCCTGCGTGAGCAGTCGCAACCGCAGTCGCGTTGCGCTTGGCAATGCGTGCGGCGGCGCGGTAAGTTCGGCTGCATCGCAAGTGCATTGCACCTGACGTTCAACGCTCTACACCGGGATGTCTGCATGGCTGTCGTTCCACTGGTCGGGTTGCCGACCGATCGCATCCAAGGGCCGCATCCGTTTCTGGCCGCTGGCGAAAAATACATTCGCGCGGTGGTGGAGGCGGCGGGCGCGATGCCGGTGTTGCTGCCGAGCCTGCAGCCCACGCTGGATGCAGACGTGTGGCTGGATCGGTTGGATGGCCTGTTGCTCACTGGTGCGGTGAGCAATGTCGAGCCGCATCACTACAGCGACGAGCCCAGTTGGGAAGGCAACCTGCATGATCCCGCACGCGATGCCACCAGCCTTGGCCTGATCCCGCAGGCGCTTGCACGTGGCCTGCCGGTGCTGGCGATCTGCCGCGGCCTGCAGGAGGTCAACGTGGCGCTGGGCGGGCGCTTGCATCAACGCGTGCATGAGGTGCCCGGCCTGGCCGATCATCGCGAAGACCGCAGCGCACCGCTAGACACGCAGTACGGCCCTGCGCATCTGGTGCAGCTGCAGCCCGGCGGCTGGTTGGCTGGCATGAGCGAGACCGCGCAGGTGTTGGTGAATTCGTTGCACGGGCAGGGTATTGCGAAGCTCGCCGATGGGCTGGTGGTCGAAGCCACTGCACCGGATGGCCTGATCGAAGCCTTTCGCGGCGCCGGGCCGGGCTTTTTGCTCGCGGTGCAATGGCATCCGGAGTGGCGTGTCACACAGCATCCGTTCTACCGTGCCATCTTTCAGGCCTTCGGCGAGGCCTGTCGTCAATACGCCGCTCAACGCGGTCAGTGAGGTTGCATGTCCATCCGCACACGTTCGCGCAAATCCACGCCCAAGCAGCCGGAGAGCGCGCTGCGCCGCTGGCTCAAGGAGCGCAACATCACCGAGGTGGAGTGCCTGGTGCCGGACATCACCGGCAACGCGCGCGGCAAGATCATCCCAGCCGACAAGTTCTCGCACGACTACGGCACCCGCCTGCCGGAAGGCATCTTCGCCACCACCGTCACCGGCGACTTCCCCGACGATTATTACGAGCTGACCTCGCCATCGGATTCGGACATGCATCTGCGCCCGGACGCCTCCACCGTGCGCATGGTGCCGTGGGCCGCCGACCCCACCGCGCAGGTCATACACGATTGCTACACCAAAGATGGGCAGCCGCACGAACTGGCGCCACGCAACGTGCTGCGTCGCGTGCTGGACGCCTATGCCGAGGTGAAGCTGCAACCAATGGTGGCGCCGGAGCTTGAATTCTTTCTGGTGCAGAAGAACACCGACCCGGATTTCCCGTTGCTGCCGCCGGCGGGGCGCTCCGGCCGCCCGGAAACCGCGCGGCAGTCGTATTCGATCGATGCGGTCAACGAGTTCGACCCGATCCTGGATCTGATGTACGACTACTGCGATGCGATGGAACTGGACGTGGATACCTTGATCCACGAATCCGGCGCGGCGCAGCTGGAGGTCAACTTCACCCATGCCGATGCGCTGTCGCGCGCCGATCAGGTCTTCATGTTCAAGCGCACCATGCGCGAGGCCGCGTTGCGGCATGGCGTGTACGCCACGTTTCTGGCCAAACCCATGGAAACCGAGCCGGGCAGTGCGATGCATATCCACCAGAGCCTGTTGCATACCGGCACTGGCAAGAATGTGTTCAGCGGCAAGCGCGAAGGCGGCTTCAGCGACACCTTTGCGCATTATCTCGGTGGCCTGCAGAAATACATTCCGATGGCGATGGGGTTGCTGGCGCCCAACGTCAATTCGTACCGGCGGCTGATGTTCGGCGAGGTGTCGCCGAGCAATGTGCTGTGGGGGTTCGACAATCGCACCTGCGGGTTGCGCGTACCGATCGACACCCCGCACAACATGCGTGTGGAAAGCCGCTTTGCCGGCTCCGATGCCAATCCGTATCTGGCGATGGCAGCGACCTTGGCGTGCGGGTTATTGGGCATCCGCGAAAAGCTGGAACCGACCGCGCCGATCAGCAGCAACGGCAAGGAGCAGGGATACGATCTGCCGCGCTCGCTGGGTGAAGCTCTAGACGGATTGGAGGGTTGCGATGCATTGCAGGAGATGCTGGGGCGGCGCTTTGTGCGTGCCTATATCTCGGTGAAGCGGAAGGAATACGAGACGTTCTTTCGTGTCATCAGTTCGTGGGAACGGGAGTTCTTGCTGTTGAATGTCTGAGGCGTTCGAGTCGCCCGGTGTGGCGCGCACGATTCCCTTCTCCCATCGGGAGAAGGTGCCCGAAGGGCGGATGAGGGTACGGCGTATAAGGATGCCTGACGCCTCGCACGTTGGACATTGCGCACCGCCCCGACCGCGCGTTTTCACGCCCTGTTCGGTGCGCGCCACTGAAAGCATTTTGTGCCCTGCCGATCGACCGTAGACTGCACGTACCCCGCAGCCGGAGTGCCCATGGATCCGCAAGCACTGAAGACCTTGCAGCAACTCGATGCCGCCCATCACCTGCACCCGTTCAACGACAACGCGGCATTGGCCGACAAGGGCACGCGCATCCTGACGCGCGGGCAGGGCGTGTATGTTTGGGATGCGGACGGCAACAAGTTGCTGGATGCATTCGGCGGCTTGTGGTGCGTGAATGTCGGCTACGGGCGCAAGGAGCTGGCACAGGCAGCGGCGCGGCAGATGGAGCAGTTGGCGTACTACAACAGCTTCTTTCAGTGCACCACCGAGCCCACCATCCATCTCGCCGCCAAGCTGGCGGAGCTGACGCCGGGCGATTTGAACCATGCGTTCTTCGCCAACTCCGGCTCGGAGGCCAACGACACCATCCTGCGGCTGGTGCGGCACTTCTGGGCGGTGCAGGGGCAGCCGGAAAAACGCATCTTTATCGGCCGCCACGACGGCTATCACGGCACCACCATGGCCGGTGCCAGCCTGGGTGGCATGAAAGGCATGCACAAGCAAGGCGGCTTGCCGATTCCGGATATTCATCACATCGCGCCGCCGTATCACTTTGGCGATGGCGGCGAGCTCGATCCAGAAGAATACGGGTTGCTGGCAGCGCGCCGCTTGGAAGAAAAGATTCTGCAGCTCGGCCCCGAGCACGTGGCGGCCTTCATCGGCGAGCCGATCATGGGCGCGATCGGGGTCTACATCCCGCCGCGCAGTTACTGGCCGGAAATCGAGTGCATCTGCCGGCGCTACGATGTGCTGCTGGTCGCCGACGAAGTGATCTGCGGCTTCGGCCGCACCGGTGCCTGGTTCGGTGCGGATTACTTCGGCTTCCAGCCCGATGTGATGACGCTCGCCAAGGGCATCACCTCCGGCTATATCCCGTTGGCGGCAGCGATGTTCAACGATCGCGTGGCCGGTGTGCTCAAGACGCACGGCGGCGAGCTGGCGCATGGCGGCACCTATTCCGGGCATCCGGTGTGTGCGGCGGTGGCGTTGGAGAATGTGCGCCTGTTGCAGGACGAGGGCATTGTGGAGACCGCACGCACCCGGATTGCGCCGTATCTGGCACAGCGCTGGGCCGAGCTGGGCGAACATCGCCTGGTGGGCGAGGCACGCATCGCCGGGCTGGTCGGCGCACTGGAACTGGTGCCGGACAAGCGCCAACGCGGCACGTATTTTCCCGAGCGCGGCCGGGTAGGGGCGCTGTGCCGCGACTTCGCGCTGCGGCGCGGGCTGATCCTGCGCGCGACTTACGACGCCATGCTGCTGTCGCCGCCGTTGATCATCACCTGCGAGCAGGTCGATGAGCTGTTCGACAAGGCGTGGGCGGCGCTGGAAGACACCGCGCAGGCGCTGGGCAGATGAGTTGCCACAACGCAGTGCGCCGCGTCTGACGGGTGCGCACAACGTGTAGAACCTGCAATGGTCGAATGCGACAAGCCGCCCCGCACAACGGCCGCGCCCGCCAGGTGCTGAACACAGCCGTTTTGATAGCTGCTACAGGCCAGGGAAATAAGCTGGGCAAACAGAAACCCGATGCGTAGGCTGGAACGCTCACCGGCCACACCGCCGGCCCCGCCATGACCGCACTGCTTTGGAGATCCACATGACGTTGCGACTGCTCGCCCTGACGCTGTCCACCACCTTGTTGGCCGCCTGCGGTGGCGGCACTGCGCCAGGTAATGCCGACGCACGGGCCAAGGTGCTCAACGTCTACAACTACTCGGACTACATCGCCGAAGACACCATTCCCGCGTTCGAAAAGAGCAGCGGCATCAAGGTCACCTACGACGTGTTCGACAGCGACGAGATGGTGGAAGCCAAACTGCTCGCCGGCGGCAGCGATTACGACGTGGTGGTGCCCACGCTGAGCTTCTTCGGCCGGCAGATCCAGGCCGGGGTGTTCCTGCCGCTGGACAAGAGCAAGATCCCCAACCTGGTCAATCTGGATCCGGACATCATGCGCCGCATCGCCGCGCAGGATCCGGGCAATGCCTTTGGCGTGCCGTACATGATCGGCACCACCGGCATCGGCTACAACGTGGACAAGCTCAAGGCCATCTTCGGCAGCACCGAGGTCGCCAACAGCTGGGATCTGGTATTCAAGCCGGAAAATCTGTCGAAGTTGAAGGACTGCGGCGTCACCATTCTCGACACGCCCTCGGACATGATTCCGATCGCGCTCAATTATCTGGGTCTGGATCCGCACAGCACGGTGCCGGCGGAGATCGAAAAAGCCGCCGCGTTGATCAAGACGATTCGCCCGTATGTGCAGAACTTCCACTCCAGCCAGTACGTGACTTCGCTGGCCAACGGCAATACCTGTCTTGCAGTTGGCTGGTCGGGCGACATCATCCAGGCGCGCGACCGCGCAGTGGAGGCCGGCAACACCGTCAAGGTGGCCTATTCGATCCCGAAGGAAGGCGCGCCGCAGTGGTTCGACATGCTGGCCATTCCCAAGGACGCCAAGCACCCCGACAACGCTTACGCCTTCATCAATTATCTGTTGAAGCCGGAGGTGGCCGCAGCCAACAGCAACTTCATCCACTACGCCAATCCGGTGCGCACCGCCACCCCGCTGGTGGATGCGGCGATCCGCAACGACTCCACCATCTACCCGCCGCCGGAGGTGACCGCCAAGATGTTCACCTATGCGATCAATCCGCCGGAAGTGGACCGGCTGTACACACGGCTGTGGACCGAGATCAAGACCGGTCGTTGAGGCGGCGGCGGGTTGAAGGCGCGGCCGCGTAGCCAGGTCTTCATAAAGAACCAATCAGTCCAAGCGGCAGCTGACCAGGCTCGTCACGCAATCTGTACCGGGCGGTTCAAATAATTGTATGGTTGCGCCGCCTTCGCCGGAACCGCTGCTGCGGCACGTCGTTGCGCGCGCCTCGCCCACGACACAGGACGCCTGACTTTGAGCAACCACGATCACCAGTCCAACGACGGCCAGGCTTCGGCCCAGGATGCCCAAGGCAACGCTGCACACAATCAGCAGGAGCCGCCCAAGCCCTCGCCGTTGAAGAACCCCAAGGTGAAGTGGACGCTGATCGTGGTCGGCCTGCTGGTGGTGGTGTTGCTGGCGCTGTGGCTGGCCTACTACCTGATCAAGGGCCGCTACATGCAGAGCACCAATAACGCCTATCTGCAGGCCGATTCGGTGGCGGTTGCGCCGCGCGTCAGCGGCTATGTGACCAAGGTGATGGTGGGCGACAACCAGATCGTGGAGGCCGGCCAGCCGCTGCTGCAGATCGACGACCGCACCTATCAGGCGACCCTGCAGCAGGCCGAAGCCGCAATCGCCGCGCGCCAGGCCGATATCGCTGCGGCAACCGCCAATGTGTCCGGGCAGGAGTCGTCGCTGGTGCAGGCGCGTAGCCAGGTGACCTCGGCGGCGGCAAGCCTGAAATTCGCCCAGGCCGAAGTGAAGCGCTTCGCCCCGTTGGCCGCCTCGGGTGCAGACACCCACGAACATCAGGAAAGCCTGCAGCACGAACTGGCCCGCGCACGTGCCCAGTACGACGCGGCGCAGGCCCAGGCCAAGGGCGCGCAGAGCCAGATCCTGGCCAGCAACGCACAGCTGGAACAGGCGCAGGCCGGCGTGAAGCAGGCCACCGCCGATGCCGACCAGGCCCGCGTGGCGGTGGAAGACACCCTCCTCACCAGCCGCATCCGTGGCCGGGTCGGCGACAAGACCGTGCAGGTGGGCCAGTTCCTGGGCGCCGGTACCCGCACCATGACCATCGTGCCGCAGCAATCGCTGTACCTGGTCGCCAATTTCAAGGAAACCCAGGTCGGCCTGATGCGTCCGGGCCAGCCGGCCGAGATCGAGGTCGATGCGCTGTCGGGCGTGAAGCTGCACGGCAAGATCGAAAGTCTGTCGCCGGGCACCGGTTCGCAATTCGCATTGCTGCCGCCGGAGAACGCCACCGGCAACTTCACCAAAGTCGTCCAGCGCATTCCGGTGCGGATCCGCGTGCTGGCCGGTGACGAGGCGCGCAAGGTGCTGGTGCCGGGCATGTCGGTCGAAGTGACGGTGGATACGCGCTCGGCCAAGGACGCCAAGCAACGGGCCGAGGAGGAATCCGATCGCGTGCAGGCGCAGGAGCGCGCGCGATGAGTGCAGCCGCAGCCACCGGCCCGCGTGCCGGCGGCAGCGCCCAACGCGAGAAGGCCGAACCGGGCGCCTGGCTGGCGGTACTGGCCGGCACCATCGGCTCGTTCATGGCGACGCTGGATATCTCCATCGTCAACGCGGCGCTGCCCACCATCCAGGGCGAGGTCGGCGCCAGCGGTACCGAAGGCACCTGGATTTCCACTGCGTATCTGGTGGCCGAGATCATCATGATCCCGCTCACAGGCTGGTTCGTGCGCACGCTGGGCCTGCGCAACTTCCTGCTGATCTGCGCGGTGATGTTCACCGCGTTTTCGGTGGTGTGCGGCTTGTCGACCTCGTTGACGATGATGATCATCGGCCGCGTCGGGCAGGGCCTGGCTGGCGGCGCGTTGATTCCCACCGCGCTGACCATCGTCGCCACCCGCCTGCCGCCCAGCCAGCAGACCATGGGCACCGCCTTGTTCGGCATGACCGTGATCATGGGCCCGGTGATCGGCCCGCTATTGGGCGGCTGGCTCACCGAAAACGTCAGCTGGCATTACGCGTTCTTCATCAACGTGCCGATCTGCGTCGGCCTGGTGGCCTTGTTGCTGCTCGGGTTGAAGCATGAAAAAGGCGATTGGGCCGGCCTGCTCGATGCCGACTGGTTGGGCATCTATGGCCTCACCGCCGGCCTGGGTGGGCTCACCGTGGTGCTGGAAGAAGGCCAGCGCGAGCGCTGGTTCGAATCCAGCGAGATCAACATGCTGAGCCTGATCTCCCTGAGCGGATTCATCGCCTTGGTGATCACCCAGTTCCGTCGCCGTCCGCCGGTGATCCACTTGTCGTTGTTGCTGCATCGCAGCTTCGGCGCGGTGTTCGTCATGATCATGGCGGTGGGCATGATCCTGTTCGGGGTCATGTACATGATTCCGCAGTTTCTGGCGGTGATCTCCGGCTACAACACCGAGCAGGCAGGCTATGTGCTGCTGCTGTCCGGTCTGCCGACCGTGCTGCTGATGCCGATGATGCCCAAGCTGCTGGAAGTGGTGGATGTGCGCATTCTGGTGATCGCCGGGCTGATCTGTTTTGCCGCGGCCTGTTTCGTCAATCTGTCGCTGACTGCCGACACCGTGGGCATGCATTTTGTCGCCGGCCAGTTGCTGCAGGGCTGCGGGTTGGCGCTGGCGATGATGTCGTTGAATCAGGCCGCGATTTCGTCGGTGCCGCCCGAGCTGGCCGGCGACGCATCGGGCTTGTTCAACGCCGGCCGCAACCTGGGCGGCTCGGTGGGCCTGGCGCTGATCTCCACGTTTCAGGAGCGCCGCATGACCTTCCATACCGAAACCATCGGCAGCGCGATTACCGCCAACGCCTCGCGCGCGCAGGAGTTCCTGGCCGGTCTGGGCGCGCAGATGCAGGGCAGCGCCGGTGCGGAGGGCGCGATCCGCTCGATCGCGCAGCTGGCGCGCCTGGTGCAGCAGCAGGCGCTGGTGATGACCTATAGCGATCTGTTCTGGATCTTCGGCGTGATCGTGGTCTGCACGATTCCGCTGGCCTTTTTGCTCAAGCCGTTACCCAAGGGGGCGCACCTTGCAATGCACTGATTCCATGCGCCTGATCCGCATGCCGCTGGCAGCCGCGCTGAGCGCGGTGCTGCTCGGCGGCTGCATGCTCGGCCCCAACTACACCAAGGCGCCGGTCGTGGCCGATGCGGCCATACAGGCGCCGGCATTGCATCGCGCCAGTGGCGCCGAGGTGGTCGCCGCTGCGCCGTTGAATCACTGGTGGGAGGAGCTGCACGATCCGATGCTCACCCAACTGGTCACCCAGGCGTTGGCCGACAGCCCCAATCTGCGTGCCGCGCAGGCGCGGTTGTTGGCTAACCGCGCACTGGCACGGCAGCGTCGCGCCGAGCGTCTGCCCAAGCTCAATGCCAGCGCGTTGTACGCGTATGCCGAGCCGCCGCAGACCATCGTCGATACGCTCGGCAACTTGCAGAATGGCCAGAACAGCCAGCCGCCGGCCGCAGGCAGCGAAGAGGCGAGCCTGGACAAGACCCAGATCTACAGCGTCGGGTTCGATGCCAGCTGGGAGCTGGATCTGTTCGGCCGCCGCCGCCGCGCCGCCGAAGGTGCGCTGGCACAGGCGCAGGCCTCCGAGGCCGAGCTGGCCGATGCGCAGGTGCAACTGGCTGCCGAAGTCGGGCAGGTCTATCTCAACTACCGCGGGCTGCAGGCGCGTCTGGCCATTGCCGACGCCAACCTCGACAAGATCGGGCAGACGTTGCGGCTGACCCAGCAGCGCCGCGAGCAAGGCGCTGCTTCGGACCTGCAGGTCGAGCAGATCGCCACGCAAGTGCAGCAGCAACAGGCGCAACGCCTGCCGCTGGACATGCAATCGCAGGAGGCATTGGACCAGCTGGCGTTGATGGTCGGGCGCGAGCCCGGTGCACTGGATACGCAATTGAGCACAGCGCAGCCGTTGCCGATGTTGCCCACGCAGGTGCGTGTGGACGATGCCGGTGCCTTGATCCGTCGCCGCCCCGACGTGCGCAAGGCCGAGCGCGAGCTGGCCGCCTCCAGCGCGCAGATCGGCGAGGCATTGAACGGCTATTTCCCGCAGGTGACCCTGCTGGGCGGTCTGAGCTGGGTGGCCGGTTCGCCGGGAGATTTCAATTCCGATGCGTTGACCACGTTGGCTGTGCCGATGTTGCGCTGGTCGATCTTCGATTTCGGCCGCACCAAGGCCCAGGTGGCGCAGGCGCGTGCAGGCAATGCCGGCCGCGAGGCCGCATACGAGGGTGCCGTGCTGGGTGCGTTGCAGGATGCCAATTCCGCGTTGGCGCGCTTCGGCTCGGCGCGCAAGCAATTGGTGGTGGCGCGGCAGGCCGAAGCCTCGGCCACGCGCTCGGCCGGGCTGATGCAGCAACGGCGCGATGCCGGCGCCACTTCGTCGATCGACCTGCTCGACGTGCAACGTCAGCAGCTGTCCGCGCAGGACGCCGCCGCGCAGGCGCAGGTGCAGTTGCTGGTGAACTACGTCGCCTTACAGAAAAGCCTGGGGTTGGGTTGGAGCGAGCCGGCGCAGGAGGCGCGCTGATCGATTTCTGATGCGGCGGGCGCAAGCGCTGCAGCCGCGTGCGGGTTTTGCCATGATGCGGTGAGTGGTCGCTGTGGCGGCACTCGCGCCTTCGCAATCGAGAGGTTTCATGGCACTGACCCAGCAGCTCTCCACCGGCGACACCGCGTATCTGAGCATCAGCGAGGTCCGCAAGGAGTTCGACGGCTTCGTCGCGGTCGACGATGTCAGCCTGCAGATCCGCAAGGGCGAGATCTTTGCGCTGCTGGGCGGCTCGGGCAGCGGCAAGTCCACGTTGCTGCGCTGCCTGGCCGGCTTCGAACGGCCGACCAAGGGGCGCATCGTGCTCGATGGCCAGCCCATCGACGCGTTGCCGCCGTACGAGCGCCCGATCAACATGATGTTCCAGTCGTATGCGCTGTTTCCGCACATGAGCGTTGAGCAGAACATCGCATTCGGATTGAAGCAGGAAGCCTTGTCCAGATCCGCCATCGCCGCACGTGTCGGCGAGATGCTGGAGCTGGTGCAGCTCGGCAGCTTGGCCAAGCGCAAACCGCATCAATTATCCGGCGGGCAGCAGCAACGCGTGGCGTTGGCGCGCTCGCTGGCCAAGCGGCCCAAGCTGCTGTTGCTGGACGAACCGATGGGCGCGCTGGACAAGAAGCTGCGCTCGCAGATGCAGCTGGAACTGGTCAACATCATCGAAACCTCCGGCGTCACCTGCGTCATGGTCACCCACGATCAGGAAGAGGCCATGACCATGGCCACCCGCATCGCGCTGATGGACAAGGGCTGGATCCAGCAGGTCGGCACCCCCGACGAGATCTACGAACAACCGGCCAACCGCTTCGCTGCCGAATTCATTGGCTCGGTCAATCTGATCGACGCGGTCATCGTCGAAGACGAGCCGGATTACGTCAGTTTGAAAACATCGGCATTCGCTGCACCCATCCACATCGGGCATGGCATCACCGGGTTCGCAGGACAGGCGGTGGCGTTCGCGCTACGTCCCGAAAAACTCGCCATCGGCAAGAACGAACCCGCGCAGACCTGCAACAAGGCGCACGGGGTGATCGAAGACATCGCCTATTTCGGCAGCCATTCGGTGTATCACGTGCGCCTGCCGAGCGGCTTCAAGTTGATGGCCCACTTCGCCAACCGCCAGCGTTGGGCCAGCGAAGCGCTGACCTGGGGCGACGCGGTGTGGGTGGGCTGGGGCGAGGACGATGGCGTGGTGCTGACCGCATGAGAGCGGCCAGCAAAACTACTGCGCAGCCGCCAGGGGCGCGCGGCCGGTGCTCGGAATCCTCATGTACCACTCGTACACTGCGGTTCCTGCGCGCCGTCCGCGCCCCCCTGGCGACTGCTCGCTACGTTTTGCTGGCCACTCTTCGCCATGCACTGCCGGGCGCACGCTGGGGCGTGATCGCCGCACCGTATCTGTGGCTGCTGCTGTTCTTTGCGATTCCGTTCCTGATCGTGCTGAAGATCTCCTTCGCCGAGCACGCCACCGCAATGCCGCCGTACACGCCATTGTTCGCCGTGGCTGCCGATGGCGCGGTGAGCATCAAGCTGCATCTGGGCAACTATCTGGCATTGTTGCGCGACAGCCAATACGTGGCGGCGTATGCGAGTTCGATCAAGATCGCAGCGATCTCCACTGCGCTTGCGCTGCTGATCGGCTACCCGATGGCCTACGTGATCGCACGTCTGCCGCTGGCCACGCGCAACGTGGCGATGATGCTGGTGGTGCTGCCGTCGTGGACCTCGTTCCTGATCCGCGTGTACGCCTGGATCGGCATTCTCGATGGCAACGGATTGCTCAATCAGGCGCTGCTGGCACTGGGCGTGATCCGGCAGCCGTTGCACCTGCTGTACACCCCGATCGCCGCCTACATCGGCATCGTCTACTGCTATCTGCCCTTCATGGTGTTGCCGCTGTACGCCAATCTGGTCAAGCACGATCAGCGTTTGCTTGAGGCGGCCTACGATCTGGGCGCGCGGCCGTGGCAGGCGTTTGTGCGCATCACCTTGCCGCTGTCGCGCAACGGCATCGTGGCCGGCTGCATGCTGGTGATGATTCCGGCAGTGGGCGAGTTCGTCATTCCGGAAATGCTGGGCGGCCCCAACACCTTGATGATCGGCCGCGTGCTGTGGGGCGAGTTCTTCAACAATCGCGACTGGCCGGTGGCCGCTGCAGTAGCCACGGTGATGTTGTTGTTGTTGCTGGTGCCGATCGTGATCTTCCACCGTTATCAACAGCGCGAGCTGGAAGGGCGGCTCACATGATGCGCGCCTCTCGCAGCGGACGCGTGCTGGGCGGCAGCGTGCTCGCGCTGGGTTTCGGCTTTCTGTACCTGCCGATCCTGTTGCTGATGGTGTACTCGTTCAACGCCTCGCGCCTGGCCACCGTGTGGGGCGGTTTTTCCACGCGCTGGTATGGCGAATTACTGCGCGACCGGCAGTTGCTGGACGCGGCCTGGGTCAGCCTGGAAGTGGCATTCTGGACCGCGTGTGCATCGACAGTGCTGGGCACCATGGCGGCGATGGCAATGGTGCGCATGCGGCGCTTTCCCGGCAAAACCTTGTTCGGTGCGTTGATTACCGCGCCCTTGGTGATGCCGGAAGTGATCATCGGCTTGTCGATCCTGCTGTTGCTGGTGTCGATGGGCGGGGTGCTCGGTATCGCACCGCGCGGGGCGGTCGCGATCTGGGTGGCGCATGTCACCTTCACCGTCTCGTTCGTCACGGTGGTGATTTCCTCGCGCCTGCAGGAACTGGATCGCTCGCTGGAAGAAGCGGCGATGGATCTCGGTGCGACACCGCTGAAGGTGTTCTTCCTGATCACCTTGCCGATCATCGCCCCCGCATTGGCCTCGGGCTGGCTGCTCGCCTTTACGCTATCGCTGGACGATGTGGTGATCGCCAGTTTTCTGGCCGGGCCCAATTCCACCACGCTGCCGATCAAGGTATTCGCCTCGGTGCGGCTGGGCATCAGCCCCAAGATCAATGCGCTCGCGACGGTGATGGTGCTGGCGGTGTCGATCGCCGCGGTGATCGGTTGGTGGCTGCTGGCACGCAGCGAAAAGCGCCGCCAGCGCGATGCGCAATTGGCATTGCAATCCGCTCTCTGAGCGCGTGCCGGTATTGGAGCGCGAGCGGGCAGTGGTCAGATATGCGCGGACGACGCGCTCATCACTGCATTGCACGCGTAGTACATGCAGTTTGCAGGCGCCTGCCTCGTGCTTTGATGTTGCGCAGTCGTCTGGTTAGCTGCATTTACTTTGCCGGAGGCGTATAGCCGCTATCCCATGGCTGTGGTTTGGTCAAAAAGCACTGGTACTCGGCGCTGATCTTGTAGCCCTGCTGCTCGGTTCTGGGCTCGGCGGACCGATCATCGCGGTTGCTTTTGCCGTCGCGTTTGTCGTCTTTGCGTTTTTGCTTGCTCGGATAGATCGTGACCATGTTCGGCAAGGAACTGGCGGTCACGAACTGGCGGATGGCGGTGTCCGAGCAGGCCCGCAGCGCCTCCTCCTCGCATGGCTGGGCAGGGTTGGGCAGGTTGTTGGTGCAAGTCACGGTCACGAATCCGTTCGCGCTGGGGCGTGGTCCGCGCATCACGTCCTGGATGAACGCGCAACCGGGCAGGGATGCGCTTACGACGATCGCCAACGCAGTGCAAAAGAACAAACGCATCGAGGTTCTTCCGTGAGTGATCGATTCTGATCAGAGCCGGAATGCTAGAGCATTTCTGGCCCTGTCATGCCATTGCGCAAAGTAAAGTTGGGCACTGGCGACAGTCTGTTTCGGGTAGGCGCTTCCGGGCGGTCATGTTGGTGGTCGCAAGCGCCATGTGATCGCGCTGCGGCATTCCGTCGCGGTGCCGGCAAACACAGCGTTGCACCGATTTCAGATGGTTGTGACGCGGCTGCAACTTCCCGGCGACTAGCATGGCCGCCTTGCTACAGGAGACCGTCATGTCCTACGACACCGTCAACCCGGCCAATGGCCAGGTCGAGCACACCCAGCAAACCCTGGATGCCGCCGCCATCGAGGCGCGTCTGGCCGCTGCCGCCAAGGCGTTTCCCGCTTGGGCGGCGTTGCCGCTGGCCGAGCGCGGCGCATTGCTGCGCAGGGTCGGCGAAGAGTTGACCAGGCGGCGCGAGGATCTGCAGCGCATCATGACTGCCGAGATGGGCAAGTTGCGCCATGAAGCGCTGGCCGAGGTCGACAAGTGCGCGCAGGGTTGCGCGTACTACGCAGATCACGCGGCCGAGTATCTGGCACCGCGCGACATCCCGACCGAAGCGCAATCCAGCTACGTGCGTTACGAACCACTGGGCTGCGTCTTTGCGGTGATGCCGTGGAATTTCCCGTTGTGGCAGGCGTTTCGCTTTCTCGCACCGGGCCTGATGGCCGGCAACGTCGCGTTGCTCAAGCACGCCAGCAATGTGCCGCGTTGCGCCGATGCGATGAAGGAAGTGCTCGATGCTGCCGGCATTCCGCCCGGCGTGTTCGACGTGCTGCACATCGATAACGACCAGGCTGCCGATGTGTTGCGCGACGATCGCATCGCCGCAGTGACGCTCACCGGCAGCGAGCGTGCGGGCCGGTCGCTGGCCGCAAACGCGGGCGACCAGTTGAAGAAGTGCGTGATGGAACTCGGCGGCAGCGATGCCTTCGTGGTGCTGGAAGACGCCGATCTGGAGCACACCGTCACGTCTGCCGTGCAGTCGCGTTTCGACAACAGCGGGCAGACCTGCATCGCCGCCAAGCGCTTCATCGTGGTGGATGCGATTGCCGATCAGTTCATCGAACGCTTTGTCGCTGCCGCGTCCAAGCGCGTGCTCGGCGACCCGCAGCAGGAAACCACCACGCTCGCGCCGATGGCACGCGCCGACCTGCGCGACGAGTTGCACAAGCAGGTGCAGGCCAGCGTGGAGAAGGGCGCAAAGGTGCTGCTCGGTGGCGAGCCTGTGGCTGGCTCGCATGCAGGCTATCCCGCCACCATTCTCGACCGTGTTGCCCCGGGCATGCCGGCTTACGAGGAAGAGTTGTTCGGCCCGGTCGCCTCGGTGATCCGCGTGGCCGACGAAGCAGAAGCGGTGCGTGTGGCCAACGACACCACCTTCGGACTGGGCGGCAGCGTGTGGACGGCAGATGCCAAACGTGGCGAGCGCGTGGCGCAGCAGTTGCAATGCGGTGCGGCGTTCGTCAATTCAGTGGTCAAGAGTGATGTGCGTTTGCCATTCGGTGGGATCAAGCGCTCCGGTTTCGGGCGCGAGCTGGCCGAGCATGGCATTCATGAGTTCATGAATATCAAGACGATCTATGTGGCTTGATTGCTGGGATTGGTGAGTCGGGATTGGCAATTCGCACAATCCCGGATCGCACAATCAGGATTTGTACAAGCGATGCACTTCCCTTCTCCCGTCGGGAGAAGGTGCCCGAAGGGCGGATGAGGGTACGGGTTACACGCCGTAGTTGATGGTTGCTTAAACAAGCAAATGCGGAAGCAGGGGCTTGAGGCAAAGCCAAGGCCAAAGCCAAAGCTTCCGCGCCTTGCGGCGCGGGTCACTTTTGTTTCGGCAAAAGTAACCAAAACCATGTCGCCCGACGCGATCCGGTGCGATGGAGCCGCACCGGTGCCCTGCGCTCCTCGCCACGCGCGGCACGGCGCCCAAACTCGCTGCGCTCAGACAGGGCGCCTCTTCGGCCACGAGTGGCTGCGGTGCTCGGCTCGCTCTAGGGCGAGGGGAAGCCAACAGCCAACCGCTGGAAGCCAACCGCTAGAAGCCAACCGCTAGAAGCCAACCGTTAGAAGCCAACCGTTAGAAGCGACAGAGCAAATAATTACACGCTAGACGCTAGACGCTAGACGCTAGACGTAAGGCATAAAACACCAGCTAAAAACCAGCGGTCAACGATGCGGCTCTAACCAACCCCGAATCCCAACTCCCGAATCCCGGCCGCAAAGCGGCCTCACAGCCACCGCGCGCGCTTGAACAGGCGATACAGCACCAGGCACGAGCCAACCACACCGGCTACCAGCAGCGGGTACGCGTAGCGTTTGTCCAGTTCGGGCATGTGGGTGAAATTCATGCCGTACCAACTGGTGATCAGTGTCGGGGCGGCCAGCAATGCAGCCCATGCGCCTAAGCGTTTGACGGTCTCGCCCTGCGCAAGGGTCACCATTGACAGGTTCACGCTCAGCGCAGTGCCCAGCATTTCGCGCAAGGTGTCGATGGCGTCGTTGATGCGCACGGCGTGATCGAGCACGTCGCGCAGGTAGATGCCGACTTCTTCGTGGATCAGTGAGCCCGGGTTGCGCTTCAGGTGCGAGAGCACGTCCTGCAGCGGCGCCACCACCAGCCGCATCTTGTTGAGTTCGCGCTTGAGTTCGTAAAGGCGCACCACGGTTTCGCGCTTGTAGTTGTCGGCAAAGATGTCTTTTTCCAGGCCTTCCAGCGTGTCGCGAAACTCGTCCATGATCGGCAGATAGTTGTCGACCACGAAGTCGAGCACGCCGTACAGGCAGAACGAGGCGCCCATGCGCAGCATCGCCGGTTCGCGTTCGACCCGGTGCCGCACCGGCGTATACGACAGCGAGGCACCATGCCGAACGGTCAACAAGAAGCGTGTGCCGAGAAACGCGTGCGTCTCGCCATAGCGGATGCGCTCGTTGACCAGCTGGGCAGTATTGACCACCACGAACAGCGAATTGCCGTAGCTCTCGGCCTTGGGCCGTTGGTGCGCCTTGAGCGCATCTTCGATGGCCAGATCGTGCAGGCCGAACTCGTCCTGCAGCTTGTGCAGCACTGATTCCTGCGGCTCGTACAGACCGACCCAAACGAAGCCATCCGGGCGCTGCAGCACGTCGCTGATCTGCTCCAGGCTGATGTCGTGGCGTTCGGCATCGCCGTCGTAATAGGCGCAGGTGATGACGCAGGACGGGTTGTCCGGATGGCGACCGTGATGGTTCATGGGCGCATCCTGGATCAGCGCGTGCGGATGGACAAGTCACGTCGCCGTAGGGCGATCGCGAGCGCAGCGTGGATCGGCAACAGCAGCAACACCCATTGCAGGTTGTCCTGCGCCTGGAACGAGAGCCAATGAATCAGCAAGGCCAACAATGCCGCGGCGGCGACCACCCAGCGCAGCACGTCGAACCAGCGTCCGGGCCGGCGCCCGCGCAGCACTGCGATGCCACCGATCAGCAGCAGCGCGCACAGCGGGTTGACCAGCAGCAGGTTGCGGTTGGCCCAGGCCGATTGATGCGCGGTGAAGCCCCATAGATACACCAGCAGCCCGCCGCCGATCGCACACAGCAGCCAATACGGCAGCGCAAGCGCGGCTAGCAGGCGCTGCCTGCGACCGAGTGCCAGTACGCCGGCAGCCACGATCAGACCCGTCAGCAGCCACGGCCACCAATGCCGTTGCTGTTCGTCCGGCTCCGGTGCAATGCGATGCGGCAGCAACACCTGGGTGGATTGGACCAACGGGCGGCCGGCGCTGTTGTGCACCTGGGTCAGGCTATCGGCCAGACGCATCGGCACGAAGGCTTCTTCCCAGCGCGATAGCGGGCGATCTGCGTACGGCCCCAGGCCCAGGTCGAAGCCCAGCCACATCCACGGGGCAGGGGAAGCCAGCCGCACCGCTTCGCTGCGGAAAGTGTTGCCGCGCGAACGACCGGCCAGCTGCGATTTCAGCGCGCCGCCCATTGCACGGTCCAGCGTGTCGCGAACCATCGTGGCGCAGTTGGCCACGAAATAATCGTAGTGATAGCGCGCGTTCTCGGGCTGGCTGCGCACGGCCAGCCCGTGGGCCAGTGCGCGCGCCTGTTCCGGCGGCAGATCCAGCCACTGGATACTGACGCCGCGGCCGACGTTACGGTATTGCGACAGGTCTTCCTCCAGCGGCAACGCCACCAGGTAATACATCATCTCGCCGCGGGTAAAACGCGGCACGAAGTCCGGCTCGCTCGGGTCGAAAAAGCCGAAGTTGTACGAGGTGGCCTGCTGGGTGACCGGGTCGACCACCACGATGGCATCGTGGCCGAAGCGTTCGAAAAACACTTCGCCGGGCTGCATGGTGACCACGCCAACGCGCGGTGCCGGCCCGGTCGTTTCGACGGGCGCCTGAGCGGCTGCCACCGGCGCGATCAGCAATGCCAACAACGCCAGGATGCAGAACGCAGCCCATCGCCGAACGCTGCCGCGACTCAACGCTGCAGCGGAAATGCCATGCGAGGGGTTCAAGCGTCGTCCTGCGGGTCGGGCGGCAATATGGTGACGTGGAAGGCATGCACGCGCCGCGCATCGGCCTTGGCTACACGAAACGCAAAGCGCCCCAGGGTCAGCTCTTCACCGGTTTCCGGAAGATGGCCGATCGCATCGGTGACCAGGCCACCGACGGTGTCGTACTCGTCATCGGGGAAGTCGGCGCCGAAGCGTTCGTTGAAGTCTTCGATCGGCGTCAGTGCATCGACCACGTAGCGACCGTCGGCCTGGATCGCGATCAGCGAATTCTCTTCTTCGGCATCGTCGTGCTCGTCGTCGATCTGGCCGACGATCTGCTCCAGCACGTCTTCGATGGTGACCAGCCCGGCGACGCCGCCGTACTCGTCCACCACGATCGCCATGTGGTTGCGCGACAGGCGGAATTCCTTGAGCAGCACGTTGAGCTTCTTCGACTCCGGGATCAGCACCGCCGGGCGCAGCAGCTCGCGCACGTTGCCAGGGCCGTTGTCGGCGACCACGCCGCGCAACAAATCCTTGGCCAGCAGGATGCCGAGCACTTCGTCCTTGTTCTCGCCGTGCACCGGGAAGCGCGAATGGCCGGATTCGACCACCTGCTGCATCAAGTCGAGAAAGCGCGCTTCTACGGGGAGCGAGACCATTTGCGAGCGCGAAATCATCACGTCGCCCACAGTGAGCTCGGACACGGAGATCGCGCCTTCCATCATGCGTAAGGTGTCTGCGGCGATGAGACCGTCTTGCTCGGCGGTCCGCAGCAGCGCGACCAGTTCGTCGCGGGTGTGGGGTTCGCCAGAGAAGGCAGCGCTCAGGCGCTCGAGCCAGCTACGGCGTTTTTCGGGTGTTTCTTGGGATTGGCTACTGTCGTCTTCGGACATCGTGACGTGGGACGGCACCCGGCAAACCAGGCGATAGCGGTCAGTCTAACAGGAAGCCGCTAAGGCGCTGTGGACAGGGCGCAGGGGCGCCCGCTGTCAGGGTAGATCCAGGCTGTAACCGCAGCCGACCACGGTCTTGCCGGGGTGGGATTTCACGTTGGAGACGCTGAGCACCACCGATTCGATCATTGCCTCGCCGGTCTTGGGATTGGTGGTGTCTTCGCTGACCAGCTCGCGGCCGTACATGATCTTGTCGGCGTTATCCACACCCAGTTCCAGGTTCAACTGCTTGGCCAGCGGGCGCGGGTCGGGCAGGTCCAGCAACGCCATGATGCTGGCGCCGGAAAACGCGATGTGGGTAGTGCTGTGACCGAACACGCTGATCGGCGTGTTGAGCGTGTATTCGGTCATGAACAGGTTGGCCTGCTCCAGCGGCGTCCAGCCCAGCGCGACCGCTTTGAGCGGGTCGGCCAGTACCGGCGCCAACGCGTTGAAGTCGCCGATACGTTGGCGGCATTCGATCAACGCGGACAGGTCGGGCCGCACCGGCGCGGCCTGGGCCCAGGCGGTGGAGGAGGTCAGCAACAGCAAAACAGCTGCGACGCCGGCACGCATCAAAGTTCCCCCGCGTACGGGTCGTCGATACCTAGATCGGCCAGGATCTCGCGTTCGAGTTGTTCCATCGCATCGGCCTCCTTGTCGTCTTCGTGGTCCCAGCCGAGCAGATGCAAGGTGCCGTGCACGGTCAGATGCGCGTAATGCGAGGCCAGCGATTTGCCTTGTTCGGCCGCCTCGCGTGCCACCACCGGCGCGCAGATCACCAGATCGCCCAGCAGCGGCATCTTGACGCCCTTGGGCAGGCCTTCGGGCAACTCGGCCGGGAAGCTCAGCACATTGGTGGCGTAATCCTTGCCGCGGTAATGATGGTTGAGCGAGCAGCCTTCCTTTTCATCGACAATGCGCACCGCCAGATCGGCCTCGCGGATGCGTCCCTTCAGCGCGGCCGCCACCCACTTGCGAAAACTCACCGCCGAGGGCAAACCGGCGCGCGGCAGCGCGTAACTGACAGCGACGTCGAGACGGACAGGTCCACGGGTCATGGCGGGAGTTTCCTGGGCAAGAGGGATTCAGTGGGAGCAGGTGATTAGCAGCATCACCTCCGACCCATCGGCAACGCTATAGCGCGTACTGCCGATCGGGCCACGTCTGCAGCCGTGATTGTAATCCTGCGCATTCAAGCTTGAAACGAAACCGGGCTGGTTGTGCAGCCAGACCGCAGCGATACTGCTTTCCAGGAGCCCACCGACCAGCGCCTGACTCATACGATTGGCGTGCGAGATCGGGGAGCTGTCACAGCCCTTAGCATCACGCACTGTTCCCGGTAAATCGAGCAGCCAGCGTGCGCTGCGGCCCTGCTGCCAGTGACCAAATCGCGCAGGCTCGTTGCCTGCTGGCATTTCGCCTTGCGCCTGGCTCGCCAGTCTTTCCAGATACGCGGTGGGAATACTGATGCTGGTGCGCTCGGCAGCCAGCGATATGCATTGTGGCGCCACCTGCGCCGCAGGAGTCACCTCGCGATCCACTATCGGGATGCCCGGTGGCAGCGGCGCTTCGGTGGCATCGAGCGATGCCGCGGCGACGAATGCGCCTGCCATCACCAGGCTGACAATGCGCGGACTCACTCAGGTTGTTCCTTGGCAGCGTCCTGCTGATCGCGGCGTTCATAGGCAGTGACAATACGCTGCACCAGCGGGTGGCGCACCACGTCGCGTGCTTCGAAAAAGGTGAAGCTGGCGCCGTCCACATCGCGCAGCACTTCCACCGCGTCGCGCAGGCCGGATTTGACGTGTTTGGGCAGGTCGATCTGGGTCAGGTCGCCGGTGATCACTGCGGTGGAGCCGAAGCCCAGGCGGGTCAGGAACATCTTCATCTGCTCGATGGTGGTGTTCTGCGCTTCGTCGAGAATCACGTAGGCATCGTTGAGCGTGCGGCCGCGCATGTAAGCCAGCGGCGCGATCTCGATGACGTTGCGTTCCAGCAGCTTGACCACTTTTTCCACGCCCAGCATTTCGTAGAGCGCGTCGTACAACGGGCGCAGGTACGGATCCACCTTCTGGCTCAAATCGCCGGGCAAAAATCCCAGTTTTTCGCCGGCTTCCACCGCCGGGCGCACCAGGATCAAGCGCTGCACGCGCGATTCGTTCAAGGCTTCCACAGCGCAGGCGACCGCCAGGAAGGTCTTGCCGGTACCGGCCGGGCCGATGCCGAAGTTGATGTCGTGGGTGGCAATCGCATGCAGGTACTTGGCCTGGTTGGCGCCGCGTCCACGTACGGTGCCGCGCTTGACCTTGATCGCCACGTCCTGGGCTTCGTAGGAACGCTCGACCACGTGTTCGACGTTGGCATCGTTCAGGCGCAGATGGATCGCGTGGTTGTCGAAAACGGTGGAGGCGGCCTCGTCGTACAACGCGATCAGCAGCGTCTGCGCGGCGGTGATCGCCGGCTCCGGGCCGGTGACACGAAAGATGTTGCCGCGGTTGGCAATCTCCACGCCGAGCTTGAGTTCGATCTGGCGCAAGTGCGCGTCGAACGGGCCGGCCAGATTGGCCAGGCGCTCGGTGTCGTCGGGTTCCAGGGTGAAGTCGCGGTGTGCAGATGAGTTCATGGTCGGCTCGGACAGCGCATGCATGCGGCGTCGGTAGGGCGGGACGAAAAGGGTAGCGCGCAGCGTGTGATCCCACCAACACGCCCGGCGGCACGGCGGCGTGACCATGCGCGTGCCCGCCCGTGCGTTGGAGTTCTCCACAAGCGCTGTGGAGTCACGCCTCCACAACCTGTGGATAGAATTGGTAACGCTTACTGGCGTAAGGCCTGGTAGGGTGGTGGTGAAAAAATCACCAATGTGCGCGCGCTTGTCCACAACCGATGTGGATCGAATTCGGTAAAGCCTGTGGGTAAGTGTGGCCAGGCCTTGCCTAGCAAGGCGTTGTGGATGGGTGGCGAATTTTTCGCCACCAGTGCGTGCTGCAAGCGATGCCTTCAACATGGCGCCGAGCAATCCGGCGCCTGCGCTGCATCAGCCTGCGCTTTCATCCAGGTGGATACGACCACGCAGCGAATTGCTCATCGCCTCGGTGATCAGCACATCCACGAATTGCCCGATCAAGCGCGCATTGCCGGGGAAATTCACCGGGCGCATGTTCTCGCTCTTGCCGGTCAATTCGTTGGGATCGCGCCGCGAGGGGCCTTCCACCAACACCCGCTGCACGCTACCGACCATGGACTGCGAAATACTGGTGGCATGCGCATTGATCTGCGCCTGCAGACGTGCCAGGCGCGCCTGTTTGACGGCGTCGGGCGTGTCGTCCTGCAGATCCGAGGCCGGCGTTCCAGGGCGACGCGAATAGATGAAGGAAAAGCTCTGATCGAAGCCCACGTCTTCGATCAACTTCATGGTCTTTTCGAAGTCCGCTTCGGTTTCGCCGGGAAAGCCGACGATGAAATCCGAGCTGATCGAAATGTCCGGGCGCACTGCGCGCAACTTGCGGATCTTGGATTTGAATTCCAGCGAGGTGTAGCCGCGCTTCATCGCCGACAGAATCCGGTCGCTGCCGGCCTGCACCGGCAAGTGCAGATAGTTGGCCAGCTGCGGCACGTCGCGATACGCATCCACCAGCGAATCGGAAAATTCCAAGGGATGCGAGGTGGTGAAACGGATGCGGCCGATGCCGTCGATCTGCGCGATGGTGCGAATCAGCAAGCCCAGATCCGCGTACTGCGCGGCGTCTCCCGCATCGGCGCCATACGCACCGCGATACGCGTTGACGTTCTGGCCGAGCAGATTGATCTCGCGCACGCCTTGCGCGGCCAGTTGCGCCACTTCCACCAGCACGTCTTCGAACGGCCGGCTCACTTCTTCGCCGCGGGTATAGGGCACCACGCAGAACGAGCAGTATTTGGAGCAGCCTTCCATGATCGACACGAACGCCGACGGACCATCGGCACGCGGCTCGGGCAGGCGGTCGAACTTTTCGATTTCCGGGAAGCTGATGTCCACCTGCGACTTGCCCGATTCGCGCCGCGCGCGGATCAGCTCGGGCAGGCGGTGCAGCGTCTGCGGGCCGAACACCAGATCCACATACGGCGCGCGCTTGACGATGGCTTCACCTTCCTGCGAGGCCACGCAGCCGCCAACACCGATGATCACAGGCGTGCCGCCGGCCTTGTGCCTGCTCTCCTTGAGCAGGCGCCAGCGGCCCAGTTGGCTGAACACCTTTTCCTGCGCCTTCTCGCGGATGGAGCAGGTATTGACCAGCACCACGTCGGCGTCTTCGGGGTTGTCGGTCAGCTCCAGGCCTTCAGAGGCGGCGAGTACGTCGGCCATCTTGGCCGAGTCGTACTCGTTCATCTGGCACCCGTGGGTCTTGATGTACAGCTTGCCGCGCACCACGGCGGGCGCTGCCGGGCGTGCCACGGGCAGCGGCAACAGGGCGGGTGCGTCCACGGCGGTGGCCGCGGACAGATCGGAAACGGATGTCCCGGGCATGGCGCTTATTCCAGGCGGGTAGAAGATAGCCGCGTAGTTTACCCGCTTGCGCCGGCTGCGTCCGGATGCTCAGGGCTTGGCGTTGATCGCCTCGGCGCGGCCGAATGCCGGCCGGTCGGCCATGCGTGCAATGTAGGCGCGGGTGGTGGCGGGCGGGTCGACCAGGCCGAAATCGACCATCCAGCCGAGTGCGCCGCCCCACAGCACATCGGCCGCACTGCAACGATCGCCCAACAGATAGTCGCCCTTGGCCAGCTGCGCATCGACCACCTGCAGCACCGTGTCGCAGTCGGCGTACGGCGAGATCGCGCGCGGCGGGGCGTCGCGCTTCATCGCGCGGTCGATGATCGCCGGCTCGAACGCCGAACCGTAGAAGGCCAGCCAGCGCAGATAGGCGCCGCGATCGGCATCGCCCGGTGCCGGCGACAGGCCGGCTTCCGGATACAGCTCGGCCAGGTATTGATAGATCGCGCCCTGTTCGGTAACCACGCTGTCGCCGTGCCGGATCGCCGGGATCTTGCCCATCGGGTTGATCGCCAGGTACTCAGGCGCGAGCTGCTCGCCTTTTTCCAGATCGAGGATCTGCAGGCTGTAACTGGCGCCGAGCTCTTCCAGCAGGACCAGCACGCCGCGTGAGCGCGAGCGGGGATTGTGGAAAAGTGTGATGTGGCGGTCGTCGGGCATTGCGGGTTCCTTGGTGGATACGGCAGGAGTTCAAACGGCAAGCGTTCGTGCAGCAGGAGTCGATGACGTCATCCTACGCAGCTATTGCGGACACTTTCTGTCCGCAATACGGTGACGCGATGGCCTCGACCGCTGCCCGCCTGTTGCGTCTGCTTTCTCTGCTGCAAGGCGGCCGAAGCTGGTCCGGCGTGGCCCTGGCTGAGCGCCTGGAGATTCATCCGCGCAGCGTGCGGCGCGATATCGACCGCCTGCGCGAGCTCGGCTACCCGATACATGCAACGCCCGGAACCGGTGGCGGCTACCGGCTAGGGCAGGGCGCAGCCGCCTTGCCGCTGTTGTTCGAAGAAGACGAAGCGCTCACCGTGGCGATCGCCTTGCGCGCGGCCGCGCCGACGATCCGCGACATGGACGCGGCAGCGGCGCGGGTGCTGGCCAAGCTCGATCCGCTGTTGCCACGACGCAGTGGCCAGCGCGCCAGCGCCGCGCATGCGGCCATGGCCAGTCTGCCGATCATGGAAGCCAGCGCGTTGGTGGACGCGGCACTGCTGGCGCAACTGGCCAGCGCCTGCCGCGACCGCATTACCTTGCGGCTGGACTATCGCCGCCACTCTGGCGCGCCGATCACCCGCTGCGTCGAGCCGGCGTTGCTGGTGAATTACGGGCGGCGCTGGTACTTGCTGGTCTGGGACTGCGAGCGTCAGGACTGGCGCACCCTGCGTGCCGACCGTATCGATCAGGCCGTCGCGACCGGCGCGCAGTTCGCTGCCCGTGCACTGCCGGAAGAGCCGCTGCAGTTGTTGCGCAAGGCGATCGGCGAGTCGCCATTCCCATGCCGGGCGCGGGTACGCCTGCAAGGCACGCTGGATGCACTCGCCGCCCGTATTCCGCCCTGGCTGGGGGCGCTGGAAGCCGACGGCCCCGCGCATTGCTGGCTCGGTCTGGGCGCCCCGAGCATGCCCGCCCTGGCGGCCAATCTGCTGCTGCTCGAACTGCCGTTCGAGGCGATCTCTCCTGCCGATATGCGTGAACCGCTGACCCAGGCCCTGAACGCGTTGCGCGCGCAACTGGACCAGCTACCCCGGTAACGCCGGCCGACACTTGGCAAGCCCAGGGCAAGCTGGGACACTCCGCCACATGAAGGGGATGTCAAGAGTGCTGGGGCTGTTACTTGTCACGTTGTCGGCGGCGCCGGCCAGCGCCGGCACCTTGTACAAGTGCGTCAGCGGCGACGGCGTCACCAGCTATTTGAGCAAGCGCCAGAGCGGCGCCGCCTGCAGCGTCATCAGCAGTTACACCCCGGATCGCTCTACCCGCCGCACACCGCCGTCTTCGGTGCGCGCGACGCCAGGCTCGATTGCCGCCCCTGCGCGCAGCATCGCCAATATCGACAGCGGCGCGCCGGCCACGATCATCAGCCAGCCGGTCAGCCAAACGCCGCGTCGCGCTGCCGAGGTCGCTTCAGCGGTGGTGCCGCGCGCGCTGCCGGGGTCGGAGACGTCCATCGTGCAGGCGCCTGCCGCCGCAACGGCGGTCAATCCGCGTCGGGTGGTCAGCGGGCAGGTCTATTCCTATATGAAGGACGGCGTGCGCCACTACACCAGCGCCCGCCCGCGTCAGGTCGCCAGCATCGAAGGCCTGCGCACCATCCACTACAGCTTTATCGAGACCTGCTACGCCTGCGGCGCCAAGCCAGGCGTCAACTTTGGTGCGATCCGGCTCAACACCAATGCCTACCAGCAGGAAATCACCGCGGCGGCACGTGAGTTCGGGGTCGAAGAAGCGATCGTGCGCGCGATCATCCATGCCGAATCGGCCTACAACCCGCTGGCGCTCAGCCGTGCCGGCGCGCAAGGGTTGATGCAGCTGATGCCCGGAACCGCGCGCCGCTTCGGCGTCAGCGACGCCTATGATGCATCGCAAAATATTCGCGGCGGCGTGCAGTATCTGTCCTGGTTGTTGAAACGCTTCAACGGCGATCTCACGCTTGCCGCTGCCGGCTACAACGCGGGTGAGGGCGCGGTGGATCGCTATGGCGGCGTGCCGCCTTACAGCGAGACCCAGCGCTATGTACAGCGCGTCGGCCTGCTGGCCGGTCGCTATCGCGGGCAGACCACGGCAGCCAACTGAGCTGCGTGCGTTATCGACACGCATCTGCATGCAGCGTTTGCACAGCGCAGCTCCGACTGCGTACATTGCATTGTCTGTGCATTAAGCGTTCCGCTACACTGCGGTCGATTCATCGCGGCTGGACCCCCCGCCAGCCGTTGGCAGCCTCACGCTACCTAATCAAGATCGGAGAGCCGGATGGCCAACGATGGGGTTAACGCACCTGCTGATCTCGGGCGTCGTCGGTTTTTGACCGCGACAACCTCCGTGGTCGGTGCGGTCGGAGCAGGATTTGTTGCAGTTCCGTTCGTGAAGTCGTGGAATCCCAGTGCACGCGCCAAGTTGGCCGGCGCACCGGTGACCGCCGACATCAGCGCCTTGCAGGAAGGGCAACGGCTGGTTCTGGAGTGGCGCGGTCAGCCGATCTGGATCGTCAAGCGCTCCAAGGCGATGCTCGACGCACTGCCCTCGCTGGACGACCGGCTCAAGGACCCCAAGTCCGAGAACAAGGACCAGCAGCCGGACTATGTGCTGAAGAACCCCGAGTACCGCTCGATCAAGTCCGATATCTCGGTATTGGTCGGCCTGTGCACGCATCTGGGGTGTTCGCCCGAGATGGTCGCCGAGATCCGGCCCGAGCCCTACGACCCGCAATGGAAGGGCGGCTACTTCTGCCCCTGCCATAAATCGCGCTTCGACATGTCCGGCCGCGTCTTCGACGGCGTGCCGGCACCGATCAACCTGCTGGTGCCCCCACACCACTACGTGGACGACAACACGCTGGTCATCGGCGTCGATCCGGATGGCGCCGGTACGTTGGCCAAAAGCACGGGGGCTGCCTGATGAGCAATATTCTTGTCCGTACCGCGAACGGCGTGTTCGAGTGGGTCAACGAGCGCGCGCCCGGCTTGATGCCGGTCTATCGCAAGCATGTCAGCGAGTACTACGCGCCGAAGAACTTCAACATCTGGTACTACTTCGGCTCGCTGGCGATGGTGGTGCTGGTCAACCAGATCGTCACCGGCATCTTCCTGACGATGCACTACAAGACCAGCGCCGCCGATGCGTTCGCTTCGATCGAATACATCATGCGCGACGTGGAGTGGGGCTGGCTGATCCGCTACATGCACAGCACCGGCGCCTCGCTGTTCTTCATCGTGGTGTATCTGCACATGTTCCGCGGGCTGATGTACGGCAGTTACCAGAAGCCGCGTGAGCTGGTGTGGATCCTCGGCATGCTGATCTATCTGGTGCTGATGGCCGAGGCCTTCATGGGCTACGTGTTGCCCTGGGGGCAGATGTCGTTCTGGGGCGCGAAGGTGATCATCTCGTTGTTCGGTGCCATTCCGGTGATCGGCAATGGCTTGACCGAATGGATCATGGGCGACTATCTGCCCGGCGATGCCACGCTCAACCGCTTCTTTGCGTTGCATGTGATCGCGTTGCCGTTGGTGCTGTTGCTGCTGATCGTGCTGCATCTGGGCGCGCTGCACGAAGTGGGTTCCAACAATCCCGATGGCGTCGACATCAAGAAAGGTCCCAAGGGCAATCGCTGGGATGCGCACAAGCCTGCCGACGGTATCCCGTTTCATCCGTATTACACGGTCAAGGATCTGGTCGGTGTCGGTTTCCTGCTGCTGATCGCAGCCTTCATCATTTTCTTCGCGCCGGCCTTCGGCGGTCTGTTCCTGGAGCACGACAACTTCACCGAGGCCAACCGGCTGGTGACGCCGGAGCACATCAAACCGGTGTGGTACTACACGCCGTACTACGCAATGTTGCGGGTGGTGCCCAACAAGCTTGGCGGCGTGGTGGTGATGTTCTCGGCGATCGCGATCCTGTTTCTGGTGCCATGGCTGGATCGCGCCAAGGTGCGCTCGATCCGCTACCGCGGCTGGATCTCCAAGGTCGCGCTCGGCGTGCTGGTGGTGTGCTTCGTATGGCTGGGCGTAATCGGCTCCGGTCCTGGCACCGACGCACACGAGACCTATGTCGGGCGGGTGCTGACCTTCCTGTATTTCGCCTTCTTCATCACCATGCCGGTGTGGACACGGATAGATAAGACCAAACCGGTACCGGAGCGGGTGACCACGCATGACTAAGCACATCGTGAAGTCATGGAAGTCACGCTTGGTTGCTCTGCTGTGTGCGCTGGTCGTTGCCGGTGGTGCGATGGCGGCCGAAGGCGGCGCAGTACATCAGGCCGGAAACGATCTAAGCGATCGCGCCTCGCTGCAACGTGGCGCGCAGTTGTTCATGAACTACTGTTCGGGCTGCCATTCCCTGAAATATCTGCGCTATTCGCGCATGGCCAGCGATCTGGGCTTGAGCGAAGCGGAGGTCATGGCCAACCTCAACTTCACCGGCGCCAAGATCGGCGAGCACATCGAAGGCACCATGCCGCACGATGCAGCGACCAAATGGTTCGGCAAGGCGCCGCCGGATCTGACCCTGATCGCCCGCGTGCGCGGCACCGACTGGGTCTATACCTACCTCAAGTCGTTCTATCTGGATCAGACCCGTCCATTGGGCTGGAACAACCAGTTGTTCCCTAACGCGTCCATGCCCAATCCGCTGTGGGAACTGCAAGGCCTGCAGCAGGCGCAGTACGGGCCGCCGGACAAGGCCACCGGCGATAAGCCGGTACAGGCGCTCAAGCTCGGTCAAGCTGGACGCCAGACACCAGTCGAGTTCGATCAGACTGTGCGCGATATCTCCAACTTCCTGGAGTACGCGGGCGAGCCGGCGGCGCTGAAGCGGCAAAGCATGGGCGTGTGGGTGATCCTGTTCCTGGCCCTGCTGACCTTCATCGCCTATCTGCTCAAGAAGGAATATTGGAAGGACGTGCATTGATCGCGCTGTGAGTGCGGCAGCGGCCGTGTAATGTCGCGGCCGCCCGACGCAGCGAACACAGCTTGGCGATCGCCAAGCGTTTGTGGAAGCTGTGGAAGAACCGGACTGGACGCGTGGTGCGTGCCGATTCCCGGCACCAGCCGCGTCCGTCCGGCTGTCGCGCAATCATTTCTGTCAGCCGCCTTTGGCGCTATCTGGATGGTCCCAGGCCGTGTTGGTCGGTTGGTCGGTTGGCCGGTTGGTCGAGGGCGCGATGACCTCGCCGCTCGCGGGACACGCCGCAAGTACGTCCATGTAGGCTCGGTGGCGGCATCCATGCCGCCACACGGTCCCGCAATCGGCGAGGACACCGCACCAGACAGTTAGTCGGCTGCTTCATTGAAAACATGCATACCGACTATCTCCACTGGTCCTTGCCGGCCCACCATCGCGGGACCTTACGCGGCATGGATGCCGCGTAAGAGCCTACACGGACGTACTTGCGGCGTGTCCCGCGATGGTGGGCGAGCGAGGGCCCTGCAGCAAACCCGCAGATCAGCCGCACCCCCCCCTGTCGATGACGCGTAATCGCCTGGCACGCCCGTCATTCAACAAGACAACATGGCTTGTTCGTATTTTGAGGCCTTATCACCCTTGGCTTTTGCGTGACGTGATTGCACACTCGAAGGACCGTGGTGACGGTCGGCGTTGGGCCGGCTGCACCGATGCGGCCGGCGGATTCCGGTCGTCGGAGAGCCTTGAATGGCGACGAGTGTGCGTATGCGAAATACCTTGACTTTGTTTTCGTCCAACGACGACGTGTTGTGCCACCGGGTCCGCTTGGTCCTAGCGGCGAAAGGGGTGACCTACGACCTGGTGCCGGTCGACCCACAAAATCCTCCCGAAGATCTGATCGATCTCAATCCCTATCACTCGGTTCCCACCCTGGTCGAACGCGACCTGGTGCTGTACGCCGCATCGGTGGTCAGCGAGTACCTTGACGAGCGCTATCCGCATCCGCCGCTGATGCCGGTCGACCCGCTGTCGCGCGCGCGCCTGCGTCTGGCGATGCTGCGGATCGAGCACGACTGGGTGCCGCAGGTGCAGGCCATCCAGCTCGGCAACAAGACCCAGGCCGAAGCCGGCCGCAAGCGCCTGAAGGAACTGCTCACCGCATCGGTGCCGTTGTTCAAGGCCAGCAAATTCTTCCTCAATCCGGAAATGAGTCTGGCCGATTGCGCCATGGCGCCGATCATCTGGCGACTGGACGCATTGGAGATCGGCCTGCCCAAGGACGGCAAGGCGATCGAGGACTACGGCAACCGGATCTTCCGCAATCCCGGCTTCATCCGCAGCCTCACCGATCAGGAACGCAAACTGCGCGACATGCCGGGCTGATGCGAGGGCTGTATGCCAACAGACCGAGGTCCGATCGTAGCGCCGCCGCTGCGGGCCGTGTGCGGGTAAAATGACGCCATGAGCGAAGATTTCCTCCGCATGACCAGCCATCGCCCGTACCTGTTGCGGGCCTTGGTCGAATGGATCAACGACAACGGCATGACGCCGCACGTTCTGGTGGACGCAGGCCTGCCTGGCGTGCAGGTGCCTGCCAGTGCCGTCAAGGACGGCCGCGTCGTGTTGAACATCGCCGAGCGCGCCGTGGTCGGGCTGCAGGTCGACAACGAAAGCGTGCGCTTTACTGCACGCTTCGGCGGCGTCAGCTATCCGGTGATGGTGCCGATGGCCGCCGTGCTGGCGGTGTACGCACGCGAGACCGGGCAGGGCATGGCCTTGCCGGACGACATCCCGGGCACCAGCACCGAGCCACCGGATCCCGGCGCACCGCCGCCACCGAGCCCGCCTACGCCGGACGAGTCGCCAAGTGCCGGCAAGCGCCCGCATTTGCGTGTGGTCAAGTAAGTGGACGTCCGGACGCGCATTGCGCGTCCGGCGTTCGATGTGTGGCAGGCGCTCGGTTATTGATGCGCACTGTGCGCATGAGGCACATGGACAATGGTGCTGCGACGAGCAGACGTGCTGCTGGGCAGGCACTTTGCAGTCGACGCATCGGTGCTGTCGATGCGTGATCAGCGCAGCGCAGACTTCGGTGGCGCATGCTCAAGCGCAAACGATGCATTCGGATGCGCGCAACCTAGTCAAGCCATACTCAATTCAAGCGCTCATGGTCCGGGTTCAGCGGCGTCACCGTGGCCACTTGCGGGCCGGTGAAGGCGATCAGCTGATCGCCGCGCAGCACCAGGCGACCACTGTGGCGGTCGACGCCGTCGTGCGAATACTCGAAACGAAACGTCCGCTCAAAGCCCAGCCAACCATTGGGTTTGCGGCAAATACGGATATTGGTGGAATGCACGCTCTGGTCCAGCCACTGCACATCGGCGGCGCGGCAGGCATTGCGGCCGAGGATATCGGCGCGTTCGGCAGCGGCACGCGAGGAGTTCCAGAACGCGTACAGCGCGGCGCCGGCAATCATGAAGAGAATAAGGCTGGGCATGGGCGCCAATGTGCCACGGCACGCGCCCGATCGACAATCGTCGTGCCAGGCCGCAGCGTTGCGTTGGCGGCTGGCAAGACATCCTGCCTTGGCCACAGTCTCCGACGATCATGCAGCTAGCGTCCTCGTTGCACCGGCTATGGAAGCGTTCTCGCTGTCCCAGCATTGGCTGAGCACACGTCGAAAACCTGCATAGGCCTGGCGCGAACGGCGCGCACAGGCGGATATGTACCCGCGATACGTCGATGGCGAGCGCTGAACACACTCGTCTGAACGCTAGGCAGTAGCATCGATCACTGCGCTAAACCATTCACCGCCATTGCTGTGTCTGGCTTGCGTCGGCGACCGCGCACCCCCATCCAGTGAACTCCCGCCGAGTTGAATCCGCGCACCGCTCGCCCTAACTTGGCGCGACGGTTCGGGGCATTGCCTATGCATCCTGTTCTGCAGCAGTTCCATCCTGTCGTGGCCGCATGGTTCGCGCAGACCTTTGCTGCGCCCACGCCGGCGCAGATTGCCGCGTGGCCTGCGATCCAGGCCGGGCGGCACACGCTGGTGGCTGCGCCGACCGGTTCGGGCAAGACGCTGACCGCGTTCTTCGCCGCCATCGATGCGCTGATCCGCGATGGTCTGGCCAACGGCGGCGCATTGCCGGACGAAACCCGCGTGGTCTACGTGTCGCCGCTGAAGGCGCTATCCAACGACATCCATCTCAATCTGGACGCGCCGCTGCAAGGCATCCGCGCAGCCCTGCGCGCAGACGGTTTGCCTGATGTAGCAGTGCGCACGGCGGTGCGTACCGGCGACACACCGCAGCGTGAGCGGGCCAAACTGCGGCGCGTGCCGCCGCATATTCTGGTGACCACGCCGGAGTCCTTGTATGTGCTGCTGGGCTCGGCCTCCGGGCGCAACGCGCTGCGGCACGTGCGCACCGTCATCGTCGATGAAATCCATGCGGTGGCGGCGGACAAACGCGGTAGCCATCTGAGCCTGACGCTGGAGCGCCTGCAACGATTGGCCGAGCGCCCGATCACCCGCATCGGGCTGTCTGCCACGCAGAAGCCGATTGAAACGGTCGCGCAATTTCTGGTCGGCGTCGGCGAAGACGGGCAACCTCCACCGCAGTGCGACATCGTGGATATCGGCTACACCCGCACGCGCGACCTCGCGCTGGCCTTGCCGCCGACGCCGCTGAGCGTGGTGATGTCCAACGACCAGTGGCTGCAGGTGTATGCCGAGGTGGCTGCGCTGGCGCAGCAACACCGCACCACGCTGGTATTCGTCAACACACGGCGCATGGCCGAGCGGGCCGCGCGGCATCTGGGCGATCTGCTCGGCAAACAGCGCGTGGCCGCACATCACGGCAGCCTGTCGCGCGAGACGCGCCTGCTGGCCGAGCAGCGCCTCAAGGCTGGCGAATTGACCGTATTGGTGGCCACCGCATCGCTGGAACTCGGGCTGGATATCGGCGATGTCGACCTGGTCTGCCAGCTCGGCTCGCCACGTTCGATCGCCACGTTTCTGCAACGCGCCGGACGCGCCGGGCATGCGGTCGGTGGCACGCCGAAGGCGCGGCTGTTTCCGCAGACCCGCGACGAGTTGGTCGAATGCGCTGCGCTGCTCGATAGCGTGCGCCGCGGCGAGCTGGACGCGCTACGGATTCCGCTCGCGCCGATCGATGTGCTTGCACAACAACTCGTGGCCGAGGCCGCCTGCGAGGACTGGGACGAAGATGCGCTGTTCGCGCTGGTGCGCCGCGCGTGGCCATTCGCTCAGCTGCGCCGGGAGACGTTCGATCGCGTGGTCGGCATGCTGTGCGAGGGCTTCAGTACCCGGCTCGGGCCGCGTGCGGGTTATCTGCATCGCGATGCGGTGCACCGCCGCCTGCATGCACGCCGTGGTGCGCGCATGACCGCGCTGACCTCCGGCGGCACCATTCCCGAGACCGGCGACTACAGCGTGGTGCTGGAGCCGCAGGCGGAAAAGATCGGCACGGTGAACGAGGATTTCGCGGTCGAAAGCCTGACCGGCGATGTGTTTCAGCTCGGCAATGCCAGCTACCGCATCCTGCGTGTGGATGCGGGCCGCGTGCGGGTGGAAGATGCCAAGGGCGCGCCGCCGAACATTCCGTTCTGGCTGGGCGAGGCGCCGGGCCGCAGCGATGAATTGTCGGCGGCGGTGTCGCGGTTGCGTGGCGAAGTTGCGGTGCGGCTGGACAGCGCGCCGTTAGAAGGCGCGCTACTCGAAAGCACGCCACGCGCCACCGCGCCACATCAAGCCGCCTGTGATTGGCTCTGCAGCGAGTTGGGTCTGGCCGCCGAAGCCGCGCGCCAACTGGTGGACTATCTCGCGCACGCCTGCGCGGCGCTGGGCACCATGCCGACCCAGCAATGTCTGGTGATGGAGCGCTTCTTCGATGCCAGCGGCGGCACCCAGCTGGTGATCCATTCGCCGTATGGCAGCCGCATCAATCGCGCCTGGGGGCTGGCGTTGCGCAAGCGTTTTTGTCGCACCTTCAATTTCGAATTGCAGGCCGCGGCAACCGAAGATGCGATCGTGCTGTCGCTGTCCACCAGTCATAGCTTTGCACTGGAGGAGGTGGCCCGTTATCTGCACTCGTCATCGGCCGAGCATGTGCTGATCCAGGCGGTGCTGGATGCGCCGCTGTTCGGCGTGCGCTGGCGCTGGAATGCGACCAATGCGATGGCGTTGCCGCGCTTCACTGGCGGCAACAAGGTGGCGCCGCAGTTGCAACGGATGAAGTCCGAAGATCTGCTGGCGAGCGTGTTCCCCGATCAGGTCGCCTGCGTGGAGAATCTGGTCGGCGAGCGGCAGGTGCCGGACCATCCCTTGGTGACGCAGACGCTGCAGGATTGCCTGCATCAGGCCATGGACAGCGAAGGCTGGTTGCAGGTGCTGCGTGGGCTGGAATCCGGCGAAATCACGGTGGTGGCGCGCGATCTGGCCGCGCCATCGCCGCTGGCGGCCGAGGCCTTGAACGCGCGTCCGTACGCGTTTCTGGACGACGCGCCGTTGGAAGAGCGCCGTACCCAGGCGGTTCAAAACCGCCGCTACACACCGCAGACCAGCGACGATCTGGGCCGGCTCGATCCGGACGCCATCGCCTCGGTGCGCGAGGAAGCCTGGCCGCAGCCACGCGATGCCGAAGAAATGCACGAAGCGCTGGTCGGGCTTGGCGTATTGCCCGTCGACGAAGCCGCCGATGCGCAATGGCAGGCCTGGTTGGCTGCGCTGGCTGCCGATGGCCGCGCCAGCTGTATCGCGTTGAACGGTGCGCCCGCGCTATGGATCAGCGCCGAGCGCATCGACTGGTTCATGCCGCTGTATCCAGATGCGTCGCCACAACCGCCGTTGCAGGCGCCGGCCGATTGCCATGTCGCCGAGTGGGAACGCGACTGGGCTGTGCGCGAACTGCTGCGCGGGCGCCTGTCTGCGATCGGCCCGGCGCAGGTGCCGGCATTGGCGGGCGCACTGCATTTGCCGCAGGCCGAGATCGTGCTCACGCTGGCGGCATTGCAGCGCGAGGGCTATGTCATGGCCGGGCAGTTCAGTGCGCAGGCGCAGTCGGAGGAATGGTGCGAACGCCATCTGTTGGCGCGCATCCATCGCTACACCCTGGGGCGCTTGCGCCGCGAGATCGAACCGGTGTCGCAACGCGATTACGCGCGCTTTCTGTTCGAGTGGCAGCACCTCGACAGCGCCAGTCGTGTGGCCGGCCCCGATGCATTGGCCGGTGTTGTCGGGCAGCTGGAAGGCTTTGAAGCGCCCGCGCTGCTGTGGGAGAGCGAGCTGCTACCTGCGCGGGTACGCGACTACCAACCGGCGTGGCTGGACGAGTTGTGCACGGCCGGGCGCACCGTGTGGGCACGGCTGCGTCCCGGCGGTGGCCGCAGCGGTGCCGCGTTGCGCGCGACGCCCATCGTGTTATTGCCGCGTCGCGAAGCGCAGCGCTGGAGCAGCCTGGCACGCGGTGTCGATGACGCACCGTTGGGCTCACGCGCGCAACGCGTGGCAGAGGTGTTGCAGCAGCAAGGCGCGTTGTTCTTCGATGAGATCGCCGATGCCGCCCGCTTGATGAGCACCGAGTTGGAAGACGCGTTGAGCGAGCTGGTGATGCGTGGCCGCGCGCATTGCGATAGTTACGCCGGCTTGCGTGCGCTGCTGGTACCGGCCTCCAAGCGACCGAGCGCGTTGTCGCGCCACCGTCGCCGCGCCAGTGCGCTGGGCATTCGCGATGCCGGTCGCTGGGCGCCGGTTCGCACGCTGCCGGAATTACCGTTGGCCGAAGCCGGCGAGCGGCATCAGGACACCCTCGAACACGTTGCGCGCACGCTGCTGCGTCGTTATGGCGTGGTGTGTTGGCGGTTGCTCGAACGTGAGGCTGCATGGTTGCCGCCGTGGCGCGAATTGCTGCGCATGTATCAACGGCTGGAAGCGCGCGGCGAGATCCGGGGTGGTCGCTTTATCGCGGGCCTGTCTGGCGAACAATTCGCGTTGCCGGATGCGATTGCCGCGTTGCGCCGGGTGCGTGCGCAGCCGCTGCAAGGGCAGTGGGTGTGCGTGAGTGCGAGCGACCCCAGTAATCTGCTCGGCAGTCTTCTGCCGGGCGAGCGCATCGCGCGCGTGCCGGGCAATCGCGTGGCTTATCTCGATGGCCTGCCGGTGGCGGTGTGGGCGGCAGATCGCTTCCAGCCGCTGCAGGAACTCACAGCTGAACAAGCCGAACAGGCACTGCGCTTACTGCAACGTGGCCCAGGCGCTGCCGAGCAGACGCCGATGGAACACTGGCTGGCTCAGTCGCCCGGCAGCACCGCGCGCGCGCCGGTCACGCGCGGAAGCGGGCGCGACAAATAGCGGCTATCGGGGACCACCCAGCGCCACGGCGCATCCACCGCCTTGCGGATGCCGATGCGCGGCGTCGTCAGCGGGATCGATGGCGGCGGCAGGCCATCGTCTTCGATCCACAGCCGCGCGCTTGCGTCGGTCAGATCCAGCCCGTTATCGGCAGCCGTCACGCCGAAGGCCTGGGCCAGGCGACCGGGTCCGGTGGTCAGGGTCTTGAGCGGGGCAGCGCTGCGTGCAGCCTGCATGGAAGCGATCCCAGCCAGCGGCTCGAGCGCGCGAATCAGCACTGCATGGCCAGGTGCGCCGCCGCACACCGCGTTGATCGCCCAATGCATGCCGTAGATGAAATACACATACAGATGCCCGGGCGCACCGAACATCACCTGCGTGCGTGGAGTCATGCCGCGGAACGAATGCGCTGCCGGATCTTCGCTGCCGCAATACGCCTCGACCTCGGTAATGCGCCCGCGTCGTCCGTCCGCACTGACCAACACCTTGTTGAGCAATTGCGGTGCGACGCTGCGTGCGTCGTGATCGTAAAACGTGCGCGGGAGTGGCCGAGGCGACATGCACGCAGCCTAGCGGCGTGGGCGTGATGTCGCTGCGGGTGTCCCTCAGGACTGTCCCGGACAACGCGCGAATCGCGGGTAGGATTTTTCCGAATGTGGGCTATTGCGAGCGCATGACCGGTCACAAAAGCGCACATCCAATTGCCTGAATAGGCATCGCGGTAATGCCCGCATCTCAAGCGCATTTTACCTGCGCCGATAGCCATTAACGAACGGTTTAGAAACGCCGCGTCGTCGTGATCGCTACCTCGCAGCACGCCATCGCTTGTCCTTGCAGCGCTTGTCGCGCGCACCATCCTCAAGAGAACTTTCCAATGTTAGGCAACTTCAGAATCGGAACCAGGCTGATCGTGGCGTTCCTGATCGTCTCGGCGATCGGCGCATGCATCGGCTGGGTGGGCTATTCCAACTCCGGTCGTATCAGCGACCTGTCGAGCTCGCTGTACGAGCGCGAATTGCTGGGCTTGTCGAACGTGAAAGAGGCCAATATCAACCTCATCTATGCCGGCCGCGCACGCGCCAATCTGTTATTGGCCAGCAGCGCCGAAGAACGCCAGTCGCATGTGCAGAGCATCGACAAGTACACCGCCAGGGTGGTCGATCACATCACCCGTGCGCGTGGCAGTTTCGAAACCGAAGAGGGCAAGACCAAGCTGGCGCAGTTCGATCGCGCCTGGCAAAAGTATCTGGACGAGCGCGGCCGCTTTATCGAAGTCGCCAACCGCGAGGCCTTGCGCGAAACCAATCCGGAATTGGCAGCGCTGTCGCGCGCCGTGCGCGCCAGTTCGGATGAAGTCGATAACCTGATGACCGATCTGAGCAGCCTGCGCGAGCGCAGCGCGGCATCGGCCAATGCGGAAACCGGTGCTATCCATGCACGCGCTTCCAAACTGCTGATCGCCATCATTTGTGGAGGTGTGCTGCTTGGCGCGATATTAGGTGTGGTGATCAGCCGCAGCGTCACTGGCCCGATCCGCCGCGCAGTGGCGGTTGCCAATGGACTGTCGGAAGGCGATCTGAGCATGCGCATCGAGGTGCAGGGCCGCGATGAAACCGCGCAGTTGCTCGAAGCCATGCGCACCATGGTGCAGAAGCTGTCGCAGGTGGTCGGCGAGGTCAATACCAGTGCCGAGACCCTGGCCAGTGCATCGGAAGAAGTCAGTGCCACTGCGCAGAGCCTGTCGCAGGCCGCCAGTGAACAGGCCGCTGGTGTGGAAGAAACCAGCGCATCGCTGGAACAGATGACCGCATCGATCAGTCAGAACACCGAGAACGCGCGCATTACCGATGGCATGGCCACTCAGGCCGCGAAAGAAACCATTGAAGGTGGCGAAGCAGTGGTCGCCACCACCCAGGCGATGAAGCAGATCGCGCAGAAGATCGGCATCATCGACGACATCGCCTATCAGACCAATCTGCTCGCGCTCAACGCGGCGATCGAAGCGGCGCGTGCCGGCGAACATGGCAAGGGCTTTGCCGTGGTCGCCGCCGAGGTGCGCAAGCTGGCCGAACGCAGCCAGGTGGCCGCGCAGGAGATCGGCGAAGTGGCAAGTTCCAGTGTGGAATTGGCCGATCGCGCAGGGCGTTTGCTGGACACCATCGTGCCCAGCATCAAGCGCACCTCGGATCTGGTGCAGGAGATTTCCGCCGCCTCCGAAGAGCAATCTTCCGGCGTCAGTCAGATCAACTCGGCGGTGGTGCAGCTCAGTCAGACCACCCAGCAGAATGCCAGCGCGTCCGAAGAACTGGCCGCCACTGCCGAAGAGATGAGCGCGCAGGCCGAACAACTGCAGCAGAGCATGGCGTTCTTCCGCCTGGGCGGGCAGGGGCCTGCGAGCACGCCGCCCAAGCGTGGCAAGGCGGTCGCCGCACGTCCGGCACGCGCCGCAGCTGCACGTGGCTGGCGCAGCACTGCAGCGCCGGCCTACGCCATGTCCGAGGGCCCGGACGAAGGCCAGTTCGCCCGCTTCTGAGAGACCGACCGATGACTGCACAGACCCCCGATGTGATGCCTGGCGACGCCAATGCGGCGGCCCAGTACCTGACCTTTCAACTGGCCGGCGAAACCTTCGCCATCAGCATTCTCGGCATTCGCGAAATCATCCAGTACCGCGCCCCCACGCCGGTGCCGTCGATGCCGGCCTGCGTGCGCGGGGTGATCAATCTGCGCGGTGCGGTGGTGCCGGTGGTGGACCTGCAATCGCGGCTGGGGCGTGCCGACAGCGCCATCGGCAAACGCAGCTGCATCGTGATCCTGGCTACCGAGCAGGCGCAGGGACCACAGGTGATCGGAGTGTTGGTCGATGCGGTCAACGCGGTGATCGAACTGGCCGATCAGGACATCGAAGCCGCGCCCGCGTTCGGTACGCATATCCGCCGCGATCTGCTACGCGGCATGGGCAAGGTCGGCGAGCGCTTTGTGGTATTGCTGGAGATGGAGCAGGTGCTGCATGTCGAGGAGATTGCCGGCACTGCCGATGCACTGGCCGCCTGAGCTGCAGCCTCGCCAGACGCCTGAACCAGGCATCTGGCGAGCGCTACCAATCAATCCTGCAGGTACCAACCAGCGAAGCGATGCACGCGGTTGCGCCCGCTGCGTACCGCGATCTGCAATGCATGCCGCGCGCGCGCCAGCAAGGCGTTGGTGTCGTGCGAATCGCAGGCAGGTGCATCCACCAGCCCGATGCTGACCGTCAACGGAACATTCGGCCAGGTGGCCGTTTCGATTGCCGCACGGATCCGTTCGGCGATTTCCACAGCGACCTGCGCCGACGTCGACGGCAATGCCACACACAGCTGATCCGAATTCAATCGGGCCACACTTGCGGTGGGCGGCAGCTGCGCTTCGATCATTCTTGCGGCCTTGACCAGTGTTGCATCCGCCGCAGCCGCGCCGGCCTGCAATTTCTGCCGTTTGAAACCATCCAGATCGATCAGCAGAAAGCCGAGCGATGGCTCAGCCGAAGCACTCGGCGCGTCTGCAAGCGCGTGCACTGCGCGCTCCAGACCGGCGCGATTCCACAAGCCGGTGAGCTCGTCGCGCAGCGCGTCCAGCTCGACCAGCTTGGCTGCGTGGCGCAACTCGATGGTAGTGACCACTTGCCGCGCCAGCGCCTTCAGTGCGTCGCGCTCGGCCACCGACAGGCGCCGCGGCGTGCGATCCAGCACGCACAGCGTCCCCAGCGCGATACCGTCGGAGGTCAGCAGCGGGGCACCTGCATAGAAGCGGATCTGCGGTTCGCCGGTGACCAATGCGTTGTCGACAAAACGCGCGTCCAGATGGGTGTCGCCGACTTCCATCACCTGATCGGGTTCGAGAATGGCATGCGCGCAGAACGACAGATCGCGCGGCGTTTCGCGCGGCTGCATGCCGATCCTGGATTTGAACCACTGGCGTTGCGTGTCGATCAGCGAAATCAGCGCCATTGGCGTCCGGCACACTGCCGCAGCGATCGCAGTGAATTCGTCGTAGCTGGGTTCGGGCGCGGTATCCAGGATCTGGTAATCGTGCAGTGCGGCCAGGCGATCGTCTTCATTGGCCGGCATGCGCGCGCCAAAGGTCGCGTTGATGCCACCGGGCAACAGTGTCGCGTGGATCAGGCTCAACGCGGGCGCGTCGGGATTCTGCATGCAAAAGACCACCAGGACAGGGCGCCGTCAGGCGATGAAAGACGAGGTGCGAGCACGGCGATGGCCGGTACAACCGAGCCATCGCCTGACTGTTGGAACCAGCGCGCCAGCCACCCTAGCGGCGAGCGTCTGCCTAGATCTTGCCACAGGAGCCACCGCGCGGACGCATCGAGCCATTTTAGAGCGGCTAACAAACGTAGCGAGCGGTCCTTAGGTGGCTGCGGGCGGCGCGCAGGAACTGGAGTGTAAGAGTGGTACATGCCGATTCCGAGCAACGACCGCGCGCACCTGGCGGCCGCGCAGTAGTTTTGCCAGCCGGTTTAGTCCCAGCTGACTGCGTGCCGACATCGCAGTGGCATCACTCGCCCTGACCGGCGTTGCCGTGCGGACGGCGGTTGTTTTCTTTGTCGATCTGCAAGTCCTTCTGGCCCGGGCGCTGCTTGGCCGCCTCATCGTGCTGACGGTCCTGCTGGCTTTCGGCAGCGCCATGCTGATTCTCTGTGACGTTGTCGGGCTGTTTCTGCTCATTGCTCATGGCGTGCATGTCCAGGGTGAATGAAGAAACGGACGTTAGCGCGCGCGGTGTGATCCTGGCGGCATGGTTCCGTTGTCACGGCTGCGCACGCTCAAAAGCCCAGGTCGGCGCCGAGTGAGTAACCCGAATGCCGCCAAGCGACAAACAAAAATCCCCGGCAACCAGTGGTTGCCGAGGATTCCTTGAAAAACAATGGTGGAGCGGAAGGGGATCGAACCCTCGACCTTCGCGATGCGAACGCGACGCTCTCCCAGCTGAGCTACCGCCCCACGTGCCTTGGATTCTAACCACATGCCGCGCGGTTCGCCAAGGGCTGGCTTGCGGTGTCGGACCGCACCGTCAGAGGGGGCGATCCGGATCAACGACGCGCTGCAATCACTCGCCGATCAGCGGGAACTTGAGGTCCGGGTTCTTGGCCTTCCATTCCTTGTACGACACCGAGCCTTCCCATGCAGCGAACGCCTTGGGGGTGCGGCCGCGGCCGGACCAGGTTTCGCCGGTGTGTGGCAGTTCGTACTTCGGCTTGACTTCGCTACGGCCGCTCTTGACCACTTCCTTGCGTGCGGTGCCGGTGCCCAGGTAGCCGGCGATATCGTTGCGCTGCTTGGTGTTGAAGTGGCCGGCGAACTGTTCGAGCAGCGAGACGATGGTGGCATGCGCAGACGATGCTTCGCTTGCGCGCTCGGTCTTCTCCTGTTCTTCCAGCTTCTGCAGTTCCTCCAGCAGCTTGGCTTTGGCTTGTGCGATGGAATCCAGTTTCGAAGTGGTATTGCTCACAGAGGTATAGCCTCGGAATAAAAAAGTAGTGGAGACGCCGCCCAGAGGGCGCGCGTCATTATGGCATGCGACCCGGGGGCGGCCGTTAGTCGCGCGGGTGCCTGCTCAGGGTGTGAAACCCCTGTCGCCGGGCCTGTGCGGTCGCTTTTTGCAGTACCGCGACAGGTGCCGTCCAGGGTCTGCCCGTGCAGCCAACCCGGCGGTCACCATACAGCGGGCGATACCTTACTGCGATCACCGCGCGGTAGCGTCATCCAGCAGCGGCAGCACTTGCGCCTCCAGCACCTCGCGGCGCCATTGGCCCAGCGGGGCAGGCCAGCTGTGTTGTTCGATCAGGCTCTCCAGGTGCCGGCGCGAGGCCAGGATGCCGTCCGGCAGGCCCAGTTCGCGGCTGCGCTGCGCCACCGCGTCCTGCAGACGCTTGAGCACCGCCTTGTTGCCGTCGGTGGCGGCCTGCGCCAGCGGCGCATGGTCCTCGTCCGGCAGCGGCGTGTTGAGCGCGTCCCACACTGCGGCCGCGAGCTTGCGCGGTGCCTTGGGGAATTTGTCGAACTGGCGCAGCAGTGCGTCCAGATCGTCGGGTGGAAAACGTGCCAGCTGGCTGGCCAGTTCGTTGTCCAGAATCCAGCTGCGTGGGCGGTCGCTCTGACGCGCCTGCAGATCGCGCCAGCGCAGCAGCCGCAGCAGCCGACGCTGCGCGGCAGGTTCCAAAAATTGCGCGGTGCGCAGGCTCACATGCGGCCAACGCTCGCCATCGTCGTGCTCCACCGTGGCGAGCAGGCGCTCGGCATCTTCGGCCAGCCAGCCCAGGCGGTCCTGCTCGGTCAGACGGCGGCTGAGTTCATCATGGATCGCAAACAGATAGCGCACATCGTCGGCGGCGTATTCGAGCTGTGCGGGCGAGAGCGGGCGGCGCATCCAGTCCGAGCGCGTCTCGCCCTTGGTCAGCAAAGTGCCGGTCACTTCCTGCACCAGCTTCTGATAGCCCATGCCACCGCCCACACCGGCCAGCGCGGCGGCGATCTGGGTATCGAACAACGGCCGCGGCAACACCCCGCAGGCGCATTTGAAGGTGACCAGATCTTCGCTGGCGCTATGCATCACCTTGACGATATCGGTGGCGGTCAACCATTCCCCGAGCGCCGCGTTCATGCCCGGAATCAGCGGGTCGATCAGCAGGATCTCCTCGCCGATGGCCATCTGCACCAGCGCCAGTTGCGGCCAGTAGGTGCGTTCGCGAATGAATTCGGTGTCCAGGCCAATGCGGGACGGACGCGCTGCATGCAGGCGTTGCGTCAGCTCGGAGGGGTGGGTGATCCAATGGGGCACGTGATTTCCGTCGACAGCGAGGGTTTGCGCAGAACGCGCAGAATAGCCTAACGTCGCGATCGCCTGTCGTGCGGCAGAGCACTGGAAGGAGCAGGTGGTGGGTGAGTGCGGTAACCGGATGGCAGCGTGGGGACTGGTCGCGCTAAGCCTGTGCGCCTGTTCGCGTGCACCCACGCCAGCGCCTGCCGCTGCGCCACAACCTGCAGCCGCAGCTGCGGTGCCGAGCAAGCCGAATGTCTCGATCAGTGGCGAAGAATCCGCCGAGACCGTGGCGCAATGGCAACCGCCGGCAGTGGACCTGGGCGACGAACCTTTGGCGCAGGCGCGCAAGCGTGCCGACCAGGCCTTGCAGGAAGATCGGCTGTTTCGCAGTGCCGACGATGCGATCCCGTTGTATCTGGCGATCCAGCAACGTGCCGACGGCAAAGATGCGGCCAGCCGTCGCGGGCTGGAGCAGGCGCGGCGCCGGCTGATCGAGCGCGGCGAGGACTTGATCGAACAGACCGAGCGCCAGGACGATGCGCTCGAACAGGCGCGTGAGCTGGCCATCGTGGCCCTGGCGCTGGCGCCGCAGGATCCCAAGGTGCGCGCGCTGCAGAGTGCGGTTGAAACTGCGCAGCGCGTGCTCGGCTTCAACCGTGCCGGCGAAGAAGATCTGCGCGGTGGGCGGCTGGGCGAAGACGGCAATGGCGCGCTGGTGAATTTTCGCGATGCGGCCCGGCTGGACCCCGACAACCCACGCACGCGCCAAGGACTTGCGGCTGTGGAAAGCGGCTTGCTGGCACGTGCCGAGCAGGCCGCCGAGGCAGGCGATTTCATCGCTGCGCGTTACTGGTTGCAGATGGCCGGGCAGGTGCGCGAGCGCGCGCCGACCATTGCCGATGCACGGGCACGCGTGGAGCGCATGCGCCACGCACAGATCGCCGCCTTGCACGATGCCGGCCTGCACGATCTGAACTCGCCGCGGGGGCTCAAGCCGGCCGGCGAGAAATTGGCCGAAGTGTTGCGCATCGCCGACCCGGGCGACCCGGTGGCCGGCGATCTGCGCCGTCGTCTCGAATTGGCCACCCATTACGGTAGTTTTCGCCCCGGGCAGGTGTTCACCGATGGGCTCAAAGTGGGCGGGCGCGGGCCGCAGATGATCGTGGTGCCGCATGGCGCGTTTCAGATGGGTGCAGGCGACGCCGAACCGGGGGCGTCCGACAACGAGCGCCCCGCGCATTACGTGCGCTTCGCGCGGGGCTTTGCGCTGTCGATCACTGAAGTGACCGTCGCCGAGTTTCGTCAATTCATCGAGGCGACCGGCGCACGCCCGCGTGCCACCCGACGCGGGCATTCGGTGGTGTACGACGAGCGCAGCGGCAACTTCATCCGCCGCAGCGGGGTGGATTGGCAATCCGACTACAACGGCGCGCAGGCCGCGCCCAACAGCCCGGTGATGCACGTCAGCATCCGCGACGCCGAAGCCTATGCGAGCTGGCTATCGGAACAGACCGGCCGCCATTACCACGTGCCCAGCGAGGCCGAGTTCGAATACGCGGTGCGCGCCGGCACCACCGGGCGTTATCCGTGGGGCAATGCCGGCTCGCCGCCGCTGGATGCGGGTAATTTCACCGGCGGCAACGATGTCTCGCGCAGTGGCCGGCATTGGAACAATGGCTTTGTCGGCTATGGCGACGGTTTCTGGGGGCCAGCGCCGGTCGGTAGCTTCCGCGCCAACGCCTGGGGCCTGCACGACATGGGCGGCAATCTGAGCGAGTGGGTGGCCGACTGCTGGCATGCCAGCTACCGGCGCGCGCCGGCCGACGGTGCGGCGTGGTTCAACCCCGGTTGCCGGCAGCGCATGATCCGCGGCGGCAGCTGGGCCAATTCTCCGCAGCAGACGCGCGCGGCCTGGCGGCAGTCGCAGGACTCCGATAGCACCAGCGCACGCATCGGTTTCCGCGTGGCGCGCGGTATCTAGGGCGGCGGTCCGGGCGGCATGCCTGTCGCCGCCAAGGGTGTGATCGCAGCAGCGCAGATCGACGTTCTTGGCGCCAGTCGGGGTGCGATTGCCGCGCGCCGGTTGCAGCTTCCCGGTGAGAGCCGGTCCGGTGTTGTTTACCGCTGACCACAGCTCACCCGGTGTGCAGGCTTAACCCCAGCGAACAGCCCCCGAACCGCTCCGGAACCCACGGACGTTCGCTGCGGTCTGCAGTGCCAGCACTTCTGAAGGATGGCTGCGATGAGCTGGGGAATCCGTTTGTTTCGTTGGCTGATCGCAGTGCTGCTGATCGGTGGGAGCGGCTACGCGGTAGCGCGGCATCTGCAGGATGGAAACACTGCCGGGCATTACGGCTCGGTCGAAGTGGTGCGCCCCGAGGGCACACCCAAGGCGATGGTGGTGCTGTTGCCCGACAGCGGCCATCCCCAGGACGGCCAGCGGCTTGCCGAGATGTTGAGCAACGACGGCGCGTTGGTCGCGGTGATCGATACCGCCAGCTACCGCGAACGTGTGCGGTCTCACCGCGCCGCCTGCAGCTCGCTGGCCGACGATGCCGAGCGGCTGGGCAAGAAGTTGCTGCGCGCCGAGCACGTGGATGCGTTCCTGCCGCCGGTGCTGGTGGGGCAGGGCGATGGTGCGGTGCTGGCGCGCCAGGCGCTGGCCTCGGCCGCGCCGGACGTGCTGGGTGGCGCGGTTGTCGCCGACGGCGGCGCCAGCGATGTCGGCCTGGCCTGCGCACGCGATGTGCCCGATGCGAATCAGGGCTTCCTCGATGATCTGGTCGACGACGCCAACCCGATGCAGATTGCCGCCGCCACCCTTGGCCATTTTCAGGCAGCGCAGGCGCAAGGTGTGGGCGATCTGCCGTTGGTGGAACTGCATGCGCCCGGCAGCGACCGCCTGGTGGTGATGCTGTCCGGCGATGGTGGTTGGCGCGAACTGGACAAAGGCATCGCCGCGCAGTTGCAGCAGCAGGGCGTGTCGGTGGTGGGCTGGAACAGCCTGCGCTACTTCTGGGGCAGCCGCACGCCGCAGCAGGTCGGGGCGGATCTGGATCGGGTGATCGCAACGTATCGGCAGCGCTGGCATATCCAGCACGTCGCCTTGGTGGGCTATTCGTTCGGCGCCGACGTGTTGCCGTTCGCCTATCCTGAGCTGTCGCCGCAGCAGCGTGCCTCGGTGCAATTCGTCAGCTTGCTCGGCCTTGGTCATCAGGCCGATTTCAAGGTGCGCGTCGGCGGCTGGCTGGGGTGGCACAACGATGCCGAGCGCGATGTGGAACCGGCGATCCAGTCGCTGGAAGCGCATCGCCTGCAATGCATCTACGGCGATCAGGAAAAAGACACGCTGTGCCCTGAGTTACGCGCACGCGGTGTCGAGGTGGTTGCGCGCCCGGGCGGCCATCACTTCGATCACGATCCTGCGGTGCTGGCCGGCGTGTTGCTGCAAGGCTGGCAGCATGCGGTGCAGACGTCCACGCCCAGCCGTGGTTGAGGGGCGACGCGACCAACAGAACAGCGCACGATCGAGTTGCCAGGTGCGATGTCCTCACCGCTTGCGGGACCCTTGGCGGCAGGGATGCTTCCAAGGATTCTTCATGGACTGATTCACGGCGTGTCCCACGAGCGGTGATGGCATTGCGCCCTCGATGCGCTGAACTTTTTGAACCGTGCATTTGATTGCATCTCGACGACGCTACGACGCTACGACGCGAATTCTCGTTTGTCCTGGAGTGATCGAATACCTCGATACATCACTTGCAGAGCGGCTGATCTGTAAGTTGGCTGCAGGGCCCTTGCCCGCCCACCATCGCGGGACACGCCGCAAGTACGTCCGTGTAGGCTCTTACGCGGCATCCATGCCGCGTAAGGTCCCGCGACGGTGGGCCGGCAAGGACCAGTCGGGATGGTCGGTGCGCTTGGTGCGAGCCGTGCATGCCGCGAGTTTTGTCCGATGACGGGCGGTCTGGTCAGCGCTTTTCGATTCGATCAATGTCGCTGCCATTCTCGACATCATTCCACGCGTCAACGAAGCTGGGTGCACCAGACATGGTGCCGCCATCGATACAGCGTTCAAGAGGGCGTGTTAGCCGCTCTTAGCCTTCACTGCGTTCCACCCGCACATCGATGCTGCCATCAGCCAGCTGCGCACGCAGGCGCTCGCCGGGGCTTACTTCGCCGGCGCTGCGCACCACGCTGCCGTCGACGGGTCTGGTCACGATGGCGTAGCCGCGCGCAACCGTGGCCAGCGGGCTGACCGCTTCCAGCGAGCGCGCAAGACCACGCAGCCGCAGTTGATCGTGTTGCAAGCGTCGCTGCATGGCTGCCTGCGGATGCAAGGCCTGCAGGCGCTGCTGCAAGTTGGCCAGATCGCGTTGCGGGTTGTGCGCATGCAGGCGTGCCTGCCCACGTTGCACACGTGCTTGCAGCCGCTCCAGTACCTGGGTCATGCGTGCACGCAACTGGCGGCCGGCATCTTCCTGTCGGCGGTGCAGCAGTTGCAGCCGCGCCTTCGGGCTATGCGCACGCAGACGCAATGCAAGCCGATCGGCGCGCTGCATCGCGTTGCCCAGCGCGTGTTGTTGCAGCTGGGCCATGCGCGCATGTGCACGCCGCACGCGGGCGACCAGCTCACGCTGATCGGGCACCAGCAGCTCGGCGGCCACCGAGGGCGTAGGCGCACGCACATCGGCAACGAAGTCGCTCAGGCTGAAGTCGGTCTCGTGGCCAACCGCCGACACCACCGGTGTCTGCGCGGCGGCAATTGCGCGGGCCAGGCGCTCGTCGTTGAACGCCCAGAGATCTTCCAGCGAGCCGCCGCCGCGGGTGATCAGAATGACGTCGTAGCGCCCGGAGGCGTCTGCGCGCTGCAGCAGCGAGGTGATCTGCGCGGCGGCGCTGTCGCCTTGCACCAGCGAGGGCAGCAGGTCCACTTCCAGCAGCGGGAAACGGCGCGCCAGCACGCTGAGCACATCACGCACTGCTGCACCGCTGGGTGAGGTAATCACCGCCAGGCGCCGCACATGCGCCGGCAACGGCTGCTTGCGCTCGGCATCGAACAAACCTTCGGCGGCCAGCCGTGCGCGCAGCTCGTCGAAGGCGCGGCGCAAGGCGCCTTCGCCGGCTTCTTCCATGTGGTCCAGCACCAGCTGGTAGTCGCCGCGCGCTTCGTACAGGGTGAGACGTCCGCGCGCGAGCACGCGCAGGCCTTCGCGCGGCTGGAATTTCAGCCAGGTGCTCTTGGGCTTGAACATCGCGCAGCGGATCTGCGCGCGTGCGTCCTTGAGCGTGAAATACAGATGGCCCGAAGACGGGCGCGTGACGCTGCTCAGCTCTGCTTCCACCCAGACCAGCGGGAAGCTGCCTTCCAGCAGGTCGCGTGCCAGCGTGTTGAGCTGGCTGGGGGTGAGGATCTGTTCGTTGCGGTCGGCCATCGGCGCATTATCCCGCAGCGGCGGTGCGCATGCGTGAGCGCATCGCGCGGACGCTCACAGGCCGTGTTGCGCCAGCGCCCAACCCACGTGTTCGCGTACCAGTTCCGAATCGTCGTTGCGACGCGCTTCCAGTGCCGCCAACACCTCCGGCGTGCCAGGCGCATTGCCCAGCCCCACTGCGATATTGCGCAGCCAGCGTTCGTGGCCGCTGCGGCGGATCGGGCTGCCCTCGGTACGGCGCAGGAACTCGTCCGTGTCCCATGCGAACAACTGCGGCAGCGTCGCCACATCCAGGTCGTTGCGGGCACGAAAATCGGCTTCGTCGGTGCGTTGGGCGAACTTGTTCCAGGGACAGACCAGCTGGCAGTCGTCGCAGCCGAAGATGCGGTTGCCGATCGGCTTGCGCATCTCCTCAGGGATTGCGCCATCGTGTTCGATGGTGAGGTAGGCGATGCAGCGGCGCGCATCCAGCCGGTGCGGGGCGATGATGGCCTGGGTCGGGCAGATGTCGATGCAGCGCGTGCAGGTGCCGCAATGCGCAGTGGCCGGGGTGTCGATGGGTAGCGGCAGATCGAGGTAGATCTCGCCCAGGAAAAACCATGAACCGCCATTGCGATCGATCAGGCAGGTGTGTTTGCCGATCCAGCCCAGCCCGGCGTTGCGCGCCAATGCGCGCTCCAGCACCGGTGCGGAATCGACGAATACGCGATAGCCGAACGCGCCGACTTCGCCCTGGATGCGCTCGGCCAGTTTCTGCAGCCGGTTACGCATCAGCTTGTGGTAATCGCGCCCCAGCGCATACCGCGCCACATAGGCGCGGCGGCCGTCGTGCAAGGTGTTCCAGGCTTCGGTGTCGTCCTTGCGGCCGTAGTCCATGCCCACCGACAACACGCGCAAGGTGCCGGGCACCAGCTCCTGCGGGCGCGAACGCTTGTCGCCGTGCTGGGCCATCCAATGCATGGTCCCGTACAGGCCTTCTTTCAGCCAGCTGCGCAGATGTACCTCGTCTTCGCCCAGCTCGATGCCGGTGATGCCGCAGCGTTGAAAGCCGGCCTCGCGCGCAAGCGCACGGATGCGCGCGGCGGCGTCGGTGGGGTCGGGGCGGGCGAGGACGGCAGACATGGCGACAAGTATAGAATTCCCGGCATGTACGTACCGCTCGATCTTTACGACACCGCCGCTGCGCGCAGGCTGGATGCGCAGGCCACCGCGCTGCTCGGTGGCGATGGCTACTTGTTGATGCAACGCGCCGGGCAGGCCGCCTGGCAGTACCTGCTGGAACGCTGGCCGCGAGCACGCCGCATCGTGGTGGTCTGCGGCACCGGCAACAACGGTGGCGATGGCTATGTACTGGCGCGCCTGGCGCAGCGGGCCGGGCGTGATGTGCGGGTGGTGCATCTTCCAGGGCACGGCCCGGCCTCGGCGCTGGCGCAACGCGCCTGCACCGACTATCTGGGCGTGGGCGGTGCGATCGCACTGTTTCCGTCGCCGCTGGCGCAGGCCGATGTGATCGTCGATGCGCTGTTCGGCATCGGCCTCAACCGTGCGCCGGATGCTGACACCGCGTCATTGATCGAGGCCATCAACGCAGCCGGCGTGCCGGTGTTCGCGCTGGATGTGCCCAGCGGCATCGATGCCGATCACGGCGTGGCCTTCGATGCCGCGGTGCGCGCAGACGTCACCTTGCAGTTCATCGTGCCGCATATCGGGCTGTACACCGGCGATGCGCTGGAGCATGCCGGCGAGCGCGCGATTGCCTCGCTTGAGGTGCCGGATGCCGCATTCGACGGGCTGGAACCTGCCGCACACAGTTGGGACATCGACGCCTTGGCCGCGCAGTTGCGGCCGCGCCGACGCAATACGCACAAGGGCGAATCCGGGCGGGTGCTATGTGTTGGCGGCAATCTCGGCAGCGGCGGCGCGATCATGCTGACGGCCGAAGCGGCCTTGCGCAGCGGGGCAGGGTTGGTGCAGGTCGCCACCCGCGCCGAGCACGTCACGCCACTGCTGGCGCGCTGCCCGGAGGCAATGGTGCGTGCGGTGCAGGACGACGACGACATCGCCGCACTGGCCAATGCGGCCGACGTGGTCGCACTGGGGCCGGGCCTGGGTCAGGACGCCTGGGCGCAGGCGTTATGGCATGCGGTGCTTGCCTCGGATACCGCGGTCGTCATCGATGCCGATGGCCTGAATCTGCTGGCTGCCAACGCAGTGCCGAGCCGCGGCCCGCGTGTGTTGACCCCACATCCCGGCGAGGCCGGCCGTTTGCTTGGCCTGTCCACCGCACACGTCCAGCGCGACCGTCTGGCCGCCGCAGACGCCTTGGCCAAGCGCTTCGACGCGGTTGTGGTGCTGAAAGGCGCCGGCAGCGTGATCGCCGCGCCGCACGCAGTGCCACGCATCATCGACGCCGGCAATCCGGGCATGGCGGTGGGCGGTATGGGCGATCTGCTGACCGGCGTGATCGCCGCCTTGCTGGCGCAGGGCTGGTCGCCGCTCGATGCCGCCAGCCTGGGCGCCTTGTTGCATGCCTGCGCTGGCGACGCGGCCGCGCGCGATGGCGAGCGCGGCCTGCTGCCAACGGATTTGTTACCCGAACTGCGCCGCCTGGCCAACGCCGGAGCCATTGCATGAGCCAACTCACCGCACAACTGGTCGATGCGCAGGCTACCGAAACCCTGGGCCAGGCCCTGGCCGCAGTGCGCCCCACGACTGCGATGGTGCAGCTGCATGGCGATCTCGGCGCCGGCAAATCCACCCTGGCGCGCGCGCTGTTGCGCGCACTCGGCGTTACCGGGCCGATCCGCAGCCCCACCTACACCTTGGTCGAGCGCTATCCGCTCAGTACCGGCGACGAGGCCTGGCACCTGGATCTGTACCGCATCGGGCATGCCGGCGAATTGGACTTTCTCGGGCTCGACGAGGGCAGCGCGAGCCTGTGGCTGGTCGAATGGCCGGAACGTGGCGCAGGCGCACTGCCGCCGGTGGATCTGGACGTGGAGCTGGCCGTTGAAGGCGAGGGTCGCAGCGTCAAGCTGCTGGGCCGAAGCGAAACCGGGCGCGGGTGGCTGACACGTCTGGCACAGCACCCCGAGTTGCAGGCGCTTTCTGTCGGCTCACAAGAACAATGAACGCCAGGTTGTGGATTATTAAGGGAAATCACCTTGCAATTGACACTATTGGGTGATTGAATCCAGCCCCATGACACCGGGGATCCGCCAGTTCTGTGTTTCCGCCCTGACCGCCAGCCTGAGCCTGGCGGTTTTTGCTGCGTGGGCCGGCGAAATCAAGAGCGTTGGCGTCAGCACCGGTGCAACCGGCACGCGCGCCGAGATTCAGCTTGCCGGCAGCGGCGGCTTCAAGACGCTGTCGTTGGCCAACCCCAATCGGTTGGTGGTGGATTTCCCCGATTCTGCGGGCGTGCGCGGTCTCAAGCTGCCTGGCGCTGCCGGTCTGGTGACTTCGGTGCGCACTGGCCAGCCGGTGCCGGGGACGTTCCGGGTGGTGTTCGAGCTGGCAACGCCGGTCACGCCGCTGAAGCCGCAGATGCAGACGCTGGGCAGTGCCTCGACCTTGGTGATCGAGTGGCCGGGCGATCCGACGCCGGTTGCGGCCACGGCCGCCACCACGGCGACAGCGCCTGCAGCAATGCCGGTGCCGCGCCCGGTCACGGCGCAGCCGGTGAATGCACAGGCCGAAGCAGCGCGTGCGACTGCAGCCTTGGCTGCATCTGCGCAGCGCGCCTCATCCGCGCCACCGCCGCCAGCACCAGCGGTGTACGTGCCGGCATCGGCCATGCCTACCGTCACAACGGCACCCGTTCCGACAACGGTCGCCACTGGCGTGCCGACGCCGCGTCCCGGCGTTGCCACGAGTACTGTGGCGACCAGCACGACCACGCCGACAAGCTCCGCCTACAACACTCCCAATCGCGTCACGGTCACGACCGCCAATGCTCCGGCAGGCGCGGCGATGCCAGGCAATGCCGCATCGCCCGCTGCGATCTTGAACGGTGGCACTGCGCCGATGGGCGCTGCGCCCGGCAACACCGCGGCAGCCATGCCGAACGCGGCGTCAGGCGTGGTTGCGGGCACAGACAGCGACGACATCCCGCCGCGCCCGGTACTTCCCAGCGAAGCCTCGCGGATCAAGATGGCGCCGGGCATGCGCCCGTTGATCGTGGCAATCGATCCCGGCCACGGTGGCCAGGACCCGGGTGCGATGGGCCCCACCGGCAAGCGCGAAAAAGACGTCACCCTGGCGGTCGGCCGCGAACTGGCGCGCCAGATCAACGCAACGCCCGGCATGAAGGCGTACATGACGCGCGACACCGACGTGTTCATTCCGCTGCCGATGCGCGCGCAAAAAGCGCGCGCCGCCAAGGCCGATATCTTCATCTCGATCCACGCCGATGCCGCAGAAAATCGCAGCGCAACCGGCTCGTCCGTCTACGTGCTGTCGACCAAGGGCGCTTCCTCGCAGCGTGCGCGCTGGTTGGCCGACAAGGAAAATGCTGCCGACCTGGTGGGTGGCGTGCGCTTGCAGCAGACCGAAAGCACGCTTGCCAACGTGTTGCTGGATCTGGCGCAAAGCGGCCACATGAAGGCTTCCGAAGATGCTGCCGGCCATGTGCTGGGTGGGCTCAAGCGGATCGGCAACAACCACAAGCCGTTTCTGGAACGCGCCAACTTCGCGGTACTGCGGACCTCGGACATGCCGGCGATGCTGGTGGAAACCGCCTTCATCTCCAATCCGGATGAAGAGCGTCGCCTGATCGATCCGGCCTACCAGCGCAAGATTGCCTCGGCCGTGCTGGACGGCATCGATACCTTCTTCACCCGCCAGCCGCCGCCGGGCACGCTGTTCGCCGCGCGTGCGCAGGCCGAAGCCGATGCAAGCGCCGGTACCGTGGCCGGCGGCAGCCGCTGACCCGCTCGGCTATTATTCCGCACTGATTCCTTGATGACGGCGCCTGCGCGCCGCCGGATTGCCGTGCCGACGTCTGTCTTGCTTGCTACACCCTCGATGCATCGTGTTTTCTGCTCCCGACATCGGAGCGCGCGCTGATGGCGATTCGTCAGCTGCCCGACATCCTGATCAACCAGATTGCCGCCGGCGAAGTGGTCGAGCGGCCCGCATCGGTGGTCAAGGAGCTGGTCGAAAACGCGCTCGATGCCGGCGCCACCCGCGTGGATATCGAGCTCGAAGAAGGCGGCGTGCGCTTGATCCGTATCCGCGACAACGGCGGCGGCATCCCGCCGGACGAACTGCCGTTGGCGGTGTCGCGGCATGCCACCAGCAAGATCGCCTCGCTGGACGATCTGGAAACCGTGGCCACGCTCGGTTTTCGCGGTGAAGCCTTGCCGTCGATCGCCTCGGTCAGCCGCTTCACCCTGGTCTCGCGCCGCCACGATGCCGAACATGGCTCCGCGTTGGAAATCGAAGGCGGGCGCCTGGGCGAAGTGACGCCGCGTGCGCATGCGCCGGGCACCACGGTGGAAGTGCGCGAGCTGTTCTACAACGTGCCGGCGCGGCGCAAGTTCTTGCGTGCCGAGCGCACCGAGCTCGGGCATATCGAAGAGTGGCTGCGCTCGTTGGCACTGGCGCGGCCGGATGTGGAATTGCGCGTGGCGCATAACGGCAAACCCTCGCGCCGCTACAAGCCGGGCGATCTGTATTCGGATGCGCGATTGGGCGAAACGCTGGGCGAGGATTTCGCCCGGCAGGCCTTGCGCGTGGATCACAGTGGCGCCGTTCTACGTCTACATGGCTGGGTCGCGCAGCCGCATTACTCGCGCGCCAGTACCGACCAGCAATATCTCTACGTCAATGGCCGCTCGGTGCGCGATCGCAGCGTGGCGCACGCGGTCAAGATGGCCTATGGCGATGTGCTGTTCCATGGCCGCCAGCCGGCGTATGTGTTGTTTCTGGAACTGGATCCGGCGCGCGTTGACGTCAATGTGCACCCGGCCAAGCATGAGGTGCGCTTCCGCGAGGCGCGGCTGATCCACGATTTCGTGTATCGCACCTTGCAGGACGCGCTGGCGCAAACGCGTGCCGGCGCGATGCCAAATAGCATCGGCACGGAAGGCAACAGCGACGCAGGCGCTGCGCCGAATGGAATGGCCAACACTCCGAACTACGGCGGCGCAACCGGCGGCGGCACCGGCTACGGCACCGGCTACGGCAACTGGACCCCATCGCAAACACCCTTGGGCCTGCGCGTGGATGAAGCGCGCGCCGCGTACAGCGCGCTGTACGCACCGCCATCCGGCAGCGCACAGCAGCAGTCCGCGGCCATGCAGACCTTCTCCGGCACCGGCTTGCCGGCGACTTCGCACGACAGCGGTGTTCCGCCGCTCGGCTATGCGGTTGCGCAATTGCACGGCATCTACATCCTTGCCGAAAACGCCGAGGGCTTGATCGTGGTGGACATGCACGCCGCGCACGAACGCATCGGTTACGAACGGCTCAAGAACGCGCACGACAGCATCGGTCTGCACGCGCAGCCGCTATTGGTGCCGATGACGCTGGCAGTGGGCGAGCGCGAAGCCGACACCGCCGAGCGCGAAGCCGATACGCTGGCCAGCCTGGGCTTCGAGATCACCCGCGCCGGCCCGCAATCGCTGCATGTGCGCAGCATTCCCGCGCTGCTTGCCAATGCCGAGCCGGAAGCGCTGTTGCGCGATGTGCTCGGCGACCTGCGCGAACACGGTCAGAGCCGCCGCATCGCCACTGCGCGCGACGAGCTGCTGTCGACCATGGCCTGCCACGGTGCAGTGCGCGCGAATCGGCGCCTCACCGTGCCCGAAATGAACGCGCTGCTACGCGATATGGAAGCCACCGAGCGCTCCGGCCAATGCAACCATGGCCGACCGACCTGGGCACGGTTTACGCTGGGCGAAATCGATCGTTGGTTTCTCAGGGGGCGTTGATGGTTGGGTTGCACAAGGGGAAACACTGGCTGCTCGGCATGCTGGTGTTCATCACGCTGGCCGGGTGCGGGCAAGAGGCACCGCCGCCGGCTGCGCCCGTCGCCCTGGACAAGACATTCCTGGCCGACAACGCCGCCTGGCGCGAAGCCCGCCTGGCAGAGCTGCGTGCGCCAGACGGCTGGACCAGTCTGGTCGGCCTGCATTGGTTATCGCTGAAAGCGCATTACATCGGCAGCAGCGCCGACAGCGGCATCAAGCTGGCGGTCGGGCCACCCAAGATGGGCATGGTGTCCAGCGAGGGCAACACGGTCTGGTTCGTGCCCGAGCGCGGTGCAGCGCTGACCGTCGATGGCAAGCCGCTGACCGGCAGGATCCGCTTCCACTCCGATGACGACCCACAGCCGACCTTGATCCATTTCGATGACGGCAAGGGCGTATTGAGCCTGATCCATCGCGGCGACCGCAATGCCTTGCGGGTCAAGCATGCCGATGCCGCATCGCGCACCGGCTTCGCCGGCCTGGACTACTGGCCGGTCGATCCGTCCTGGCGCATCACCGCACGCTATGTGCCCAACGATGTGGGCAAGACCATTCCCATCGTGGATATCGTCGGCATCAGCAGCGAGCAGCCGACCGCCGGCGCGTTGGAATTCGAGCGCGACGGCAAGCCGTATCGGCTGGAGACCATCGGCGAACCGGGGCGGCCGATGTTCGTGGTGTTCGCCGACCGTACCAGCGGGCATGGGAGCTACCCGGCTGGGCGCTTTCTGGATCTGGATGTCGCCGATGCCTCCGGGCATGTGGTGATCGACTTCAATCGTGCCTACACCCCGCCGTGCGCGTTTACGCCGTTCGCGACCTGTCTGTTGCCGCCACCGGAAAACCGTATCGACCTGGCCGTATCGGCGGGCGAGAAGGCTTACAAGGTGCCGCACTGACATGGAGAACACCGACGTGGTAAAGACAAGCGCGCGAACCCGACTTGCAACATGGTGCAGCAGCGCACTGATCTGCGTGGCACTGTGGAGCGGGGCAGTCGTGCCGACTTGGGCGCGTGTCGGCGGCGAGACCCCGGCCGGCCCACCGGTGCCGTTGTTGTGGAAGGTCGATGGCAAGGGCGGCACGTTGTATCTGCTGGGTTCGTTCCATGTGCTCAAGCCCAGCGATTACCCGCTTTCGCCGGATGTCATGCAGGCCTTCGCCAAGGCCGACCGGCTGGTGTTCGAACTACCGCCATCGGATGCGCAATCGCCGGAGCTGGCCGGTCGCATGCTGCAGGCGGCACGGCGCACCGACGGGCGCCGGTTGCAGGACGCGCTCGATGCAAAAACCTGGCAGGCCTTGAGCGCCTACGCGCGCAAATACGGCATGTCACTCGATACCCTGCAGCCACTCGAGCCCTGGTTTGTCGCCTTGACGATCAGCCTGGCCGAGATGAGCCGGCAAGGCATGGACCCGAACGCCGGTCTGGATCATTACCTGATGGAGCAGGCACAGGCCAAGGGCAAACCGGCTGATGGCCTGGAGCGCGCCGAACAACAGATCGCCATGCTCGATGGCATGTCGCCCACCGAGCAGCATCAGTTGCTGGAAGAGTCGCTGGACGAGGCGGAGGCCACCGATCAGTTGCGTCAGCTGCACACGGCCTGGCGCAATGGCGATGTGCATACGCTATCCACGCAAATGGCCGAAGACATGCGTCGGCAATACCCGGCGCTGTATCAGGACATCAACGTCGAGCGCAATGCGCGTTGGGTGCCGCTCCTGGAGCAACGGCTAGGTAAAGGCAGCGGAACCACGCTGGTGGTGGTCGGTACGCTGCATCTGCTGGGTAGCGACGGCGTGGTGGAGCGTCTGCGTGCACGTGGCTACCACGTGGAGCGGATCTGCTCGGCCTGCACGGAGCAGGCCGGTCGCTGATCTGGCTGCGCCGGGAGCATGTCACGCTCCCGCGCAGCAGTCGTCTTTCAGCCGCGATTGCGGGCCTTGCCGGTGGTGCCCGTGTTGCTGGACGTGCCGTGTGTACCGGTTCCCTTGTGCGTCCCGGTGCCCATCGGGCCACTGCCGATGCCGGAAGAACCTGGCGGTGTCGGCGGCGTACCAGGACCACCCGGGCGGCCGAAGCCGGCGCCGAAATTGCGCTGGAATTCCTGCCACAACTCCAGGTTGCGCTCGGTCAGCTGATTCATCATTGCCCACGGGGTCTGCCCAAGCAGGTTGCCCATCTGCTGGCGGAACTGCTGCTGCTGATCCAGGAACACCTGCATGCTGCGCTCCAGGTAGTTGCCCATGAAGCCCTGCAGCGAGTCGCCGTAGAAACGGATGATCTGACTCAGCAACTGGGTGGAGAGCATCGGCTCGCCGTCCTGTTCGCGGTCGGCAATGATCTGCAGCAATACGGCGCGACTGAGGTCTTCGCCACTCTTGGCGTCGCGTACTTCGAATTCTTCGCCGTCGATGATGAGCTGACGCACATCCTCTATGGTGATGTAGCTGGAAATTTCCGTGTCGTAAAGACGGCGATTGGGATACTTCTTGATGATGCGAAGTCCGGCCATGGAACGTTCACTCACAACGATAGTGCGCGCAGGATGGCGCACCGCAACAGCGCTTGCAACAGCAAAAGGCCTTATTTTCTTAAGTAGACACCTAAAAAATGCTGCGCAGCATGATTTCTAAGGAAATTTCATGCTGCAGCGCGAAGGTGCAGCAAACGCTACCAGCCCATGTGATGGCCGCCGTTGATATCCAGGTTGGATCCGGTGATCCAGGCGGCCTCTTCTGCGACCAGAAATGCCACCGCGTAGGCGATCTCTTCCGGGCGACCCAGCCGCCCCGTGGGGATGTCGGCAACGATCTTGGCACGCACCTCTTCCGGCACCGCCATCACCATGTCGGTGGCCACGTAGCCTGGTGAGACGGTGTTGACGGTCACCCCGAATGCTGCGTTTTCGCGCGCCAGCGAGATCGTGAAGCCGTGCATGCCGGCCTTGGCGGCGGCGTAGTTGGCCTGCCCGTACTGGCCCTTCAATCCGTTGATGGAGCTGATCTGGATCACCCGGCCCCAGCCGCGTTTGCGCATGCCCTCGATCACCGGGCGGGTGACGTTGAAGACCGAATTGAGGTTGGTATTGATGACCTCGTGCCACTGCTCGGCGGTCATGCGGTGGAAGGTGGTATCACGGGTGATGCCGGCGTTATTGACCAGTATTTCGATCGGTCCCAGTGAGGCTTCCACTTCTTCGACCAAGGCGCGCGCATGCTCGGAGGAGGCCACATCGCCGCGAAACAGGGCGAACTCGTAGCCCTGCGCCTGCATGCGCTGCTGCCATGCGTGGGCTTTTTCGGCATTGCGGAAATTGCTGGCGACCCGGTGCCCCTGGTCGGCCAGGCGCTTGCAGATGGCTGTGCCGATGCCGCCGGTGCCGCCGGTGATCAATGCGACGCGAGATGTCATGACGACTCCAATGAACAGATGGTAGGCGAGTGGGACGCGGACACTAGCGCCGCGCCCGGTTGCCGGTGCTGGGTCGCAATTCTAGTCACGCAGGCGCTGTGATGCGCGTTCGGTCACGTTCGGATGTGGTGGCGGGGCAGCAGTTGAGGCGAAAAATGCTGCACGGCATGTTGCAGCAGCGTGTCGACTGCAGTATGCCGCGGCAGTGCTGCCACGTTCTGTCCTAGTGCGGCCCAGGCGGCGTGCAGGGCCGGCAGCGGGTCGGCATCGTCCAGTGCGGGTGCGTCATGCGACTTGGACAGCTTGCGGCCGTCGCCATTCAGGATCAGCGGCAGATGCAGATAGCGCGGCTGCGGCAGGCCCAGGGCGCGCTGCAGCAGCAGCTGGCGCGGGGTGGAGTCGAGCAGGTCCGCGCCACGCACCACATCGGTGATGGCTTGCGCGGCATCGTCCACCACCACCGCCAGTTGGTAGGCCCAATACCCATCGGCGCGGCGCAGCACCACGTCGCCGACCTCGGCATACACGTCCTGCATCACGTGGCCCTGCAGTGCGTCGTCGAAGCCGACCGGCGCCTGCGGCGGCACCCGCAGGCGCACCGCGCGGCGGGTACTCAGCGGCGCCACACAGGCGTGGTGGATACCGTCCATGCCCGCAAGATCGGCGCGGCTGCAGCTGCATTCGAAGGCCAGCCCGGCCTCCAGCAACGTGGTCAGAGCGGCGGCGTACTGCGCGTCGCGATCGGATTGATACATCACCGGGATGTCCGAGCTCAGCCCGAATGCCGCCAACGTACGCAACTGGCGTTGGGTGGCGCCGGGCTCGGCACGCGGCGGGTCGATGTCTTCGATGCGCACGCACCACTCACCGCCGGCATGCCGCGCGAGTAGCCAGCTGCCGAAGGCCGCCAGCAGGGAGCCGAAGTGCAGGGGGCCGGTGGGGGAGGGCGCAAAGCGGCCGCGGTAGCTGGGTGATGACATGGGCAGCTGAATCGTCGGTCAGATGCTTGCTTGATTTCAAGCGCTGGCGGCCGCAAATCCGCAGCAGTTCATTCCCGCATGTGTGGAGTCATCGCGCCATGTTCAACCGCATTTTCCTGTTTCTGCTGACCAATTTTGCGGTGCTGATGCTGGCCGGCATCGTCATGTCCATGCTGGGCGTCAATCCCGCGCAGATGAGCGGCTTGTTGGTGATGGCGGCCGTGTTCGGTTTTGGTGGGTCGCTCGTTTCTTTGCTGCTATCCAAGTTCATGGCCAAGCGCAGTACCGGCGCCCATGTCATCACCGAGCCGCGTACGCCGACCGAGCGCTGGCTGCTGGAAACCGTGCGTCGCCAGGCGCAGGCGGCCGGCATCGGCATGCCGGAGGTGGCGGTCTACGACGGCCCGGAGATCAACGCCTTCGCCACCGGCGCCAATCGCAACAATGCCTTGGTGGCGGTGTCCACCGGATTGCTGCAGAACATGAGCCAGGACGAGGCCGAAGCGGTGCTGGGCCACGAAATCGCGCACGTTGCCAACGGCGACATGGTGACCATGGCGCTGCTGCAAGGCGTGCTTAATACCTTCGTGATCGTGCTGGCGCGTGTGGTCGGCGGTGTCATCGACGGCGCTATCTCCAGCAATCGCGAAGGTGGCCGCGGTTTTGCGTATTACATGATCGTGTTCGCGCTGGAGATGGTATTCGGCTTGTTCGCGACCATGATCGCAATGTGGTTTTCGCGCCGTCGCGAGTTTCGCGCCGATGCCGGTGGTGCGCAGCTGGCAGGGCGCAGCAAGATGATCGCCGCGCTGGAGCGTCTGTCGCTCAATCACGGCCAGAACACCTTGCCTTCGCAGGTGCAGGCGTTCGGCATCTCCGGCGGTGTGGGCGACGGCTTGCGTCGTCTGTTCCTGAGCCATCCGCCGCTGACCGAGCGCATCGCTGCGCTGCGTGCCGCGAACGGCACTGCGCGATAAGGCGGCACTGCTTTCGATTGTCTTGAAGTGGCTGGTCAGCGCGGATAGATCGGTTGTAGAGCCGCTGATTTGCGCCCTGGCTGCAGGGCCCTTGCCCGCCCACCATCGCAGGACACGCTGCAAGTACGTCCTTGTAAGCTCTTACGCGGCATCCATGCCGCGTAAGGTCCCGCGACGGTGGGCGGGCAAGGACCAGTCTAGATGGTCGGTGTGCATGGCTTTGAGTAAAGCAGTCAGCAAACTCTCTGGTGCGGTGTCCTCACCGATTGCGGGACCGTGTGGCGGCATGGATGCCGCTACCGAGCCCCCATGGACGGGTTCACGGCGTGTCCCGCGAGCGGTGAGGGCACCGCGCCCTCGACTCACCTAGCTTTGATTGTTGGTCTTTCGCTTGCCTCGGCAAGGCCTCAGCCGAACTCGTAGTTCATCAACGGCCCGGTCGGTGCGACGAAGTCGCCTTGCACATAGTCCACGCCGGCACTGAAGAAGCTGCTCATCGACTGCGCATCGGCCACGAATTCGGCCACGGTGAGGATGCCGGCCGGTTGCGCACGCGAGGTGATCTCGCGAATTTTTTCCTGACTTTCGCGGGCCGATGCGACATCTCCGGTGATACCGCGATCCAGCTTGAGAAATGCCGGCTGGAAGTGCGCCAGCAACTGGAACGAATCCAGGCCAGAACCGAATTGTTCCAGTCCCACCTTGCAGCCCATCGAAGACAGCGAGGCCAGAAACTGCTGGGCGTTGCGCAGATGCGTGAACACCTTCGATTCCGGCGTCTGCAGCCACAGCCGCTCGCCGGGCACGCCGTACACCGCCAATTGCTCGCGGATGGTGTCGATCATCTGTGGGTCGGAGAACGAGTTCGGTCCGATCCGCACCAACAGGTGTGTCTTGTGTCCGGCACGCTGCCGCTCGCCGAGCTGGCGAATCGCGCGCGCCACCACCCAGCGGTCGATTTCGGTGATCAGGTCGTGCTCTTCGGCGATGGCGATAAACGCGTTCGGCGACATGATTTCGCCATTGCGTTCCAGCCGCAGAAACGCCTGGTACAACTCCACCGGTTCGCCCTGCAGGTTGAGCACAGGCTGGTAGTGCAGCGAGAAGCCATCGCCGACCAGTGCTTCGCGCAGCTGTTCTACCCAACGTTCGATGCGTTCTTCTTCGGCGCGATCAGAGGCGGCCGGGTCATAGATGCTGACCGCATTGCCGCCGAGCTCGGCAGTGGTGCGTACCGCCTCGGTGCCGCGATTGAGCACCTGGCCGATGCTGGCGATCTTTTCGCCGATCTGTACCCCGCCAATGCTCACCGTGACCGTGGCCGAGCGCGCGCCGATGCTGAAGACATGCTGCGCAAACGCATCGCGCACCATTTCTGCCAATGCGTGGGTGCGCGCGTAGTTGCCGTCCATCAGTAACGCAAAGCTGTGCTCGCCGAAGCGCGCAGCCACCACGCTGTCATCCAGCACGCTGGCCACGTGCGCGGCCAGGGCGGCGATCAACGCGTCGGCCGAATCCAGGCCGATTTCGGGCAATAGCCGCGCGTAATGGTCCGGCTCGATGAGCAGGAAGCCGGATTGGCCTTCGCTGCGACCGGCCCGTGCCACCGCCTGTTCCAGCGCGACCATGAAGGTCGGCCGGTTGAGCAGGCCGGTGACCTGATCGCGTTGGCGCAGATCTTCGACCTCGCGTGCCAGTTCCGGGTCGAATTCCTCGCGGCGGCGGAACACCACCTGGATGCACGGCTCGCCTTCATACGTGGCGGTGGCAAATTCCATCGTCGCCGGGAAGGTGTCGCCTTCCAGCCGGCGTGCGTCGACCTTGTACTGCGCCGGTGGCGGTTCGCCCTTGGACAGCGACTTGAGCAATTGCTTGAAATCGTCCACGTACTGCGCGGCGATCATGTCCAGCAACGACACGCCCTCGACATCCTCGAACGACTCGAAGCCGAACATCTCCAGATACGCCTCGTTGGCACGGATATGCATGCCTTCGTGCACGTAGGCGATGGGGTCGCGCGAAGACGCGATCAGGGCATCGCACCGCCGCTCGGTTTCGCGCATCTGCGCTTCGATGCGGCGCAGTCCGCGCCGGGCCTGCAGATCGGCCCATTCCGAACGCACCAGTGCCAGCAGATGCTCCGGACGATGCCGCAGCACGAGCGCGCGAATGCCGTGCGAAGCGGCCTCGACCAACGCGTTTTCTTCGATCCGTTCGGCCAGCAGAATGATCGGAATGTCCTTGCCGCTGCTCGCGATCTGCTGCTGCAGCGCGCTCATCGGAATCTGCAGCGCCTGGCCATGCAGGGCCAGATCGATCTGGCCGGACAACATGCTGGCGAGGTCTTCCAGGGTCTGCGGCCGCGATGGACGCACTGCAATGCCGCCGTTGCGCAACGCGGTCACGATCGCCTCCGCGCTCTCGACACTGTCGTCGACGATCATCAGGCGGAGGGTGAGATCTTTACCTTTCTGCATGCGCGGCTTCCTGGAGACGGCTCTAAATACACGAAGGGGGTCGGAGGTGTCCATGTGTGTGGACAAGACCGCATCCGGGGTGAGACTTGGTCCACGTTTCTATCACCCAGCATAGGCTTAAGCGACGCTTCCTGCGGCGTGACCGGATGCCCATGCCCACTGAAAGTTGTAGCCGCCCAACCATCCCGTCACATCCAGCACCTCGCCGACGAAATACAAGCCGGCCACCAGACGCGACTCCATGGTTGCACTGGAGACCTGGTTGGTATCGACACCGCCGAGCGTTACTTCAGCGGTACGGTAGCCTTCGGTTCCGCTGGCGACCAGCGGAAATGCGCCGAGCAGGTCGGCCGCGGCCTGCAGTTGCGGCGGGTCGAGCTGACGCACCGGCTTGTCCGGCAGCCACACTTCGCACAGGCGCTGCGCAAAGCGTCGCGGCAGCACGTCGGCCAGTACATTGCGCAGTTCGGTGGCGCCGCGTTGGTTTTTTTGTTCGCGCAACCAGGCTGCAGCATCCTGGCCGGGCAGCAGGTCCAGGCGCAGATCATCGCCGGGCTGCCAATACGAGGAGATCTGCAGGATCGCCGGGCCACTGACGCCGCGGTGGGTAACCAGCATGAAATTGCGAAAGCTGACCCCGTTGCAGTGCGCCTCGACCGGCAAGGCCAGCCCGGACAACTCCTGCAGCCGCTCCTGATGCTTGCCACTCAGCGTCAGCGGAACCAGCCCGGCGCGTGTCGGCAGCAACTCGTGGCCAAACTGTTTGGCCAGCGTATAGCCGAAGCCGCTGGCGCCCATGCTCGGAATCGACAGCCCGCCGGTGGCGACGATCAGCGATTGCGCCTGCACGCGCCCCTGGCTGGTTTCGATACTGAAGCCATCGCTGTCGCGCCGCACCGAGCGTACTTCGCACTCGGTACGCACCTGCACGTCAGCCGCTTCGCACTCGTCCAGCAACATGCGCACAATCTGCTTGGACGAGATGTCGCAGAACAGCTGGCCCAGCTCTTTCTCGTGATAGGCGATGCCGTGGCGCTCGACCATTTCCACGAAATCCGCCGGGCTGTAGCGGGCCAGCGCGGATTTGCAGAAATGCCGATTGGCCGACAAAAAGTTGCCTGGCGTGGTGCCGGTATTGGTGAAGTTGCAGCGCCCGCCACCGGACATCAGGATCTTCTTGCCGACCTTGTTGGCATGGTCGATCACCAGCACCTGGCGGCCACGTCGGCCGGCGGTGAAGGCGCTCATCAGTCCGGCCGCGCCGGCACCGATGACCAGCACGTCGTAACGCGTGCTCATTCGGCCGGGGCTTGCCGCACTATCGGTGTCAGGGTGACATTGCCCTGATCTGCGAGCATCTGCACCTCGCCGTCCTGGATGATCACATCGAAGCGCATGCCGCGCTGGATCAGGGCGCCAAGCGCCTCGGTGGCCTGCGAATCGAACTCCAGCACGCGCAGGTTGCGTTGTCGGCCGAGCGCATTGGCCTGCTTCTTCCACCAGGTTTCGGTGGCCTGGCCGCCGTAGCCGATCACCACTGCCTCGCGCGAGCGATTGCAGGCCTTGCGCACGCGGCTTTCGTCCGGCTGGCCGAGGTCGATCCACAGATCCGGGTCGCCGGTGTAATCGCGCCGCCACAGGTCGGGCTCGTCGTCGTTGCTCAGCCCGCGGCCGAACTCCAGACGGTCGTCGGCAAACAGCGCGAACGCCAGCAGCCGCACCATCAGGCGCTCGTCGGTTTCGGAGGGGTGCTGGGCCAGGGTCAGCGAATGGTTGGCGTAATAGCCACGGTCCATGTCGCTGATCTGAAGTTCCGCCCTGCGGACGGTGGCGGTAAGAGCCATCAGGATGCCGATTGCAAAGGGCGCTCATGATACGCCGCCGCTGCAAGGCCGGCGTGCTGCCGCTAGATGCGCGGTTGCGCTGCCAGCCAGCGGTCCAGTTGCGCAGCAAATGCCTGGCGGTCGCGTGCATGCAGCGCAGGCGGCCCACCGGTGGCGACGCCGGCACCGCGCAGTTCTTCCAGAAAGCTGCGTACCGACAGACGCTCCTTGATGGAGTTGTCGGTGAATGGCTCGCCGCGCGGGCTGATGGCGGTCGCGCCTTGCTCCAGAACACGGGCGGCCAATGGAATGTCCTGCGTGACGACAAGATCGCCGGCGGCAACCCGTTCGGCAATGGCATCATCGGCCGCGTCCGGTCCGCCCGGAACCTGGACGACGCGCACATGCGCCAGGCTGGGTGTGGGCAGGAAATGATTGGCGACCAGGGTCACTGGGGTGCCGGTGCGCACGGCAGCTCTGAACAAGATGTCGCGGACCACGGCAGGACAGGCATCGGCATCGACCCAGATCTGCGCCTGGGTTGGCGTACTCGGCGTATTCATAAGGTGATATCGATAGGGAAGGGGCTGACATGCGGTCGGATTTGGCCCGATAGTAAAAATTTTGACGCGGGGTGTCGCTTTTTATTGGAATCGCGAGTATTGTGCACGCACTGTGTTTGCAAGGGTCACCGTGAATCGTGGCCTGATGCAGCCGGATCGTTACAGATCTCGCTTCATCGTTCCGCTTTACCAACGCCTGCAACTCAGTCTCAGCTCCGGCTTTCGGACGCTGCGATTTATCAATCAATAGTTCAGGAGTTAGTAAAATGTCAGAACGTCAAAACGGTACTGTGAAGTGGTTCAACGATGCCAAGGGCTTCGGCTTCATCACCCCGGAAATCGGCGCGGACCTGTTCGTCCACTTCCGTGCCATCCAGGGCACCGGCTTCAAGTCGCTGCAGGAAGGCCAGAAAGTGACCTTCGTCGCCGTGCAGGGCCAGAAGGGCATGCAGGCTGACCAGGTGCAGGCGGTCTAATCCGTCTGCAACCGTAAGGTTGCCAAAAACGCCGGTCGCGCAAGCGACCGGCGTTTTTTATTGGGCGTCGTTTGAGTAAGGCGCTTACATCGTCAGCAGCGCGGTGGCTGCAGTCGCGAGTGAGCGCGGCGACGACGCGTGGATGGGTAGGATGTGCGCTTTCCGCGCGCAGCCCTTCTCATGATCACTGTCCACCATCTCAATAATTCCCGTTCCCAGCGCGTGCTGTGGCTGCTGGAAGAACTGGCGCTGCCGTACCAGATCGTGCGGCATGAGCGCGACCCCAAGACCATGCTGGCACCGGCCGCATTGCTTGCGATCCATCCGCTGGGCAAATCGCCGCTGATTGTGGATGGCGATCTGACCGTGGCCGAGTCCGGCGCGATCATGGAGTATCTGACCGAACGCTACGACACCGAATGCGCGCTGTCGCCATCGCCGCGTCCGCAGGATTCGCCGGAGCGCATGCAGTTCCGCTACTGGATGCATTACGCCGAAGGCTCGGCGATGCCGCCATTGTTGATGACGCTGATCTTCGCGCGCATTCGCAGTGCGCCGATGCCGTTTTTCGTCAAGCCCATTGCGCGCGAGATTGCGGACAAGGCAATGTCGGGCTTCGTCAGCCCGCAACTCAAGCTGCATCTGGACTGGATGGAGCAATCCCTGCAGGCCAGCAACTGGTTCGCCGGTGAGCGCTTTACTGCGGCTGACATCCAGATGAGCTTTCCGGTGCAGGCCGCCGCGGCGCGTGGTGGCGGATTTGAAAATTATCCGCGTTTGCGCGCGTTTCTGGAGCGGATCGAAGCGCGTCCCGCGTATCAGGCCGCGCTGAAGAAGGGCGGCCCGTTCGAGCTGATGGGGCGCAAGTCCCCAGAGTAATGCTGGCAGCGGCTTGGAGAGCCGTAATGCTGCGGCAAGCAGCGATCACTTTGCTTGCCGCCATTCGTCTGGGTTTGCGACTCCCCAATCCCGTCCCAATCCCGCGCGCAACCACCTGCGCGCGGACGTCCAGACCTCAGGGCGCGTGACACTGCCGCAGGAACTGCAAGGTGTCGTGCATCACTTGCGATTCCTTGCGGAGTGACAGCACCAAGCCCATATGGCCCATTCCTGGATAAAAAATGCTGTGTGCCTGGACCCCCGCCTGTTGTTCGGCGGCAGCGAGAACCGTGCTGTTACGCGGTTCCACCACGTGGTCGGCATCGCCGTGCAGCAGCAGCATCGGCGGCTCGTCCCCATCCACATGACGAATGGGTTGTGAGGCTTCCTGTTCGGTAGGTGAAGTGCCGAAGATCTGGATCAATTCCGGGTCGGTCATCGGCGAGAAGTCGTAAGGGCCTGCGAGGCCGACGAAACCGCAGAGTTGGCGTGGTTGCATGCCCTGTGCCTGCAGCCATCGGCGATCGGTGGCGAGCAGTCCGGCGATGTGCGCACCTGCGGAGTGGCCCATCACGGCCAGGCGGGCAGGGTCTCCGCCGTAGGCGCGCGCATGCTGATGGCTCCATGCGGTGGCCTGTGCGGCATCGCTCATGAAGCCGTCCAGTCGGACCTGCGGGTACTTTCGGTAGTCGGCCACCATCACCACCATGCCCTCGCGGGCCAGCGAGCGGCCGACCCAGCGATAGTTGGCGCGGGCGCCACGCTTCCAGGTGCCGCCGTAGAAAAACACCACCACCGGCGCATCGACGGCGCCGCGCGGTTGGTAGACGTCCAGCGCCAGGCCGTGCTCCGGGTCGAAGACCTCGTTGCGGTGTTCGATGACGCCAGTGCGGCTGGATGCAGCGTTGATGCCGCCGAAGAACACGCTGCTGCAGCCATTCAGGCTTAACGCGCCGAGGAGCAAAAGGGCAGGGCGAAACCAGCGGGAAGTGTGCAAGCGCATGAGTAGGGTCGCTGTAATAACTGAAGAGGAATGAATCTGCGGCTGTTGTGATGTGCGAGTGCGCCTGGATGCTGGCAGTTCAGCGTGTCTGGAATGGGGATACGAGGCCGGTAGCGAATAGGATGCGCGGTTCACCCATGCGAAGTTCACCCGCTCTGGCCTAGGCTTGTCGCCATGACAGATATCCAGTTCGACAACCGTCTGCGTCAGCAGTTGCCTGGTGATCCGGAAGAAGGGCCGCGTCGCCGGGATGTGGTCGCTGCCTGGTCGTCGGTGTCGCCGACGCCGGTCGCAGCGCCCAGGCTGCTGGCCTATTCCGCCGAGATGGCGCAGCAACTCGGGCTGGACGAGGCCGAGATGGCCAGTGCCCGTTTTGCCGAGGTGTTTGGCGGCAACGCGTTGTATCCGGGCATGCAGCCGTGGGCGGTCAATTACGGCGGGCACCAGTTCGGGCATTGGGCCGGCCAGCTCGGCGATGGCCGGGCCATTTCGCTGGGCGAGGCGATCGGGGTCGATGGTGGTCGCTACGAATTGCAGCTCAAGGGCGCCGGTCCCACGCCTTACTCACGCGGCGCCGATGGGCGCGCCGTGCTGCGCTCGTCGATTCGTGAATTCCTGTGTAGCGAAGCGATGCACCATCTGGGTGTGCCGACCACGCGCGCACTGAGCCTGGTCACGACCGGCGATGCAGTGGTGCGCGACATGTTTTACGACGGTCGCCCGCAGCGCGAGCCCGGCGCCATCGTATGCCGGGTGGCGCCATCGTTCATTCGCTTCGGCAATTTCGAATTGCCCAGTGCGCGCGGGGATAGCGCGCTGCTGCGGCAGTGGGCGGATTTCACCATTGCACGCGATTTCCCGGAGTTGAAAGGTGCTGGCGAGAATCTGTACGCGGCCTGGTTTGCGCAGGTCTGCGAGCGCACCGCCGTGATGGTGGCGCACTGGATGCGGGTCGGTTTCGTGCATGGGGTGATGAACACCGACAACATGTCGATCCTGGGCCTGACCATCGATTACGGCCCATATGGCTGGGTCGACGACTACGACCCGGACTGGACGCCGAATACCACCGATGCGCAGGGCCGGCGTTACCGCTTCGGCACCCAGCCGCAAGTGGCGTACTGGAACCTGGGACGCCTGGCGCAGGCGCTGGCGCCGCTGTTTGCCGATGCGGCGCCGTTGCAGCAGGGGCTGGACCACTTCCGCGATACCTACATGGCCTGCGACCGCCGCGACACCGCGGCCAAGCTGGGTCTGGCCGACTGCCGCGACGAGGATCTGCACTTGATCGATGTGCTGCGTGAATTGATGCACGCGGGCGAGATGGACATGACGCTGACATTTCGTGGCCTGATCGAGTGGTCGCCGGAGCATCCCGACCCGGAGCTGCTGCGCGAAGCGTTCTACGACCAGGACAAGCGCCTTGCGCACGCCGGGCAGTTGCAGGAATGGCTGCAACGCTATGCCACACGGCTGGGTCAAGACACGCTATCGCCGGACCAACGCCGCGCACGCATGCGCCTGGCCAACCCACGCTACGTGCTGCGCAACTATCTGGCGCAGCAGGCGATCGATCTGGCGGAGCAGGGCGATCCCTCCGGAGTGCAGGAATTGCTCGAGGTCATGCGCCGGCCCTACGACGACCAACCGGGCCGCGATGCGTTTGCCGCGCGGCGACCGGAGTGGGCGCGCGACCGCGCCGGCTGCTCGATGCTGTCGTGCAGTTCCTGACGCACTCAGATGCACGTATGTCGTAAACGCGGCGTCACGGGTCTGCGCAGCCTAGAATACGGTGGTCCCCACCGGCCTTGACGCCATCGCCACCATGACTGACTGCACCCGCTGCGCCGGCAATACTTCTTCCGGACCCAACCATTGGGCTGAACGGATCCGCGACATCGCCGACTTTCCCAAGCCGGGTATCGTCTTCAAGGATATTACCCCGCTGCTGTCGGACGGCCCGGACTTTGCCTCGGCGCTGGACGAAATGGCGCAGCCCTGGCGCACCACGCCGCTGGACGCGGTCCTGGGCATCGAGGCGCGCGGTTTCATTCTGGGCGCGGCGCTGGCGCGCGAACTGCGCACCGGTTTTGTGCCGGTGCGCAAGCCAGGCAAGCTGCCCGGACGGACGTTAGTCCAGGAATACGCGCTGGAATACGGCACCGATCGCATCGAAATGCACGAAGACGCGTTGCCGCGCGGCGCGCGCGTGTTGATCGTCGATGACGTGCTCGCCACCGGCGGCACGCTGCGCGCGGCGCTGGGGCTTGCTGCACAGCTGGAACTGGAGATCGTCGGTGCGGCGGTGCTGGTCGAGTTGCTGGCGCTGCAGGGCCGCAGCAAGTGGGCTGATGACGTGCCGTTGCTGGCGACGTTGAGCTACTGATCCAGGCATCTTGCTGATCGAGCGGCTTGCCGATCGAGCGTCTGGCGACATGGATGCGCAAGAATGCGCATCCATATAGACGGTGCGACAGGCGCTTTAGCACCTCCGCTTGATCGTATGGCCGGCAGGGTATCTGCCGGGCCGCTGATTACAGCTTGCTGACCCGAAACCGGCGTCCCTTGATCTTGCCCGCATGCAGATGCGCCAGTGCCTTGGCAACGTGCGCGCGGGCGATGGCGACATAGGAGCGGGTGGGGTAGATCGCGATCTTGCCGATCGCCGCGCCCGAGAGTCCGGCTTCGCCGGTGAGCGCGCCGAGAATGTCGCCAGCGCGCAGTTTGTCGGTCTTGCCGCCATCAATGCGCAGCGTGGTCATGGCCGCCTGCGGCAGCTGCGCCGGGCGCGCGGTGGCCAACGGTGCACGCGACCACTTCAGCGGCTGGCCTTGTTCGGCTTCCAGTGCCTGCGCGCGCCCTGTTTCGCGTGAGGCCACCAGGCTGAGTGCAAGCCCGCGCTTGCCCGCGCGCGCGGTGCGGCCAATGCGGTGATGGTAGGTTTCGGTATCGGTGGGCAGCTCGTAATTGACCACTGCCGCCAGGTCTTCCACATCCAGCCCGCGCGCGGCCACATCGCTGGCCACCAACACGTTGCAGCTGCGGTTGACGAAGCGCACCAGCACTTCGTCGCGGTCGCGCTGCTCCATGTCGCCATGCAGGGCGAGCGCGGAGAAGCCGAACTCCTGCAGCGAACCGGCCACTTCGTCCACTTCCTTGCGGGTATTGCAGAACACCACGCTGGACTCGGGATTGAAGCGCAGCAGCAGCCCGGCGACGGCTTTCTGTCGATAGGTCGGGTCGACCTCGAAGAATTGCTGGTCGATTTCCGGCGCGTTATCGGCGCCTTCGACGGTGATTTCGATCGGGTCCTTCAGGATTTCGCGCGCAAGCGTACGGATGATGTCCGGGAAGGTGGCCGAAAACAGCAGGCTCTGACGGTGTTTGTCGCAGCGGCTGGCGATCTCGCGGATGGGTTCTTCGAAGCCCATGTCGAGCATGCGGTCGGCCTCGTCCAGCACCAGCGTACGCACGCCACCCAGATGCAGTGCGCGCTTGCGGGCCAGTTCCTGGATGCGTCCGGGCGTGCCGACCACCACTTGCGGGTCGTGCGCTTCCAGCGAGGCCAGTTGCGGGCCCAGCGGCATGCCGCCGGTCAGTACCACCAGTTTCATGTTCGGAATGCCGGTGGCCAGCTTGCGCAGCTGCTTGCCAACCTGATCGGCCAGCTCGCGGGTAGGGCATAGCACCAGCGCCTGCGCGCGGGTCAGCGCGGGATCTAGCTTTTGCAGCAGGCCCAGCCCGAAGGCAGCGGTCTTGCCGCTACCGGTGGGGGCCTGGGCAATGACGTCGAGCCCTTGCAGGATCGGCGGCAGGCTTTGCGCCTGGATGGGAGTAAGGACGGTGTAGCCAAGGGCGTCGATGCCGGGGGCCAGGGCCGGCGACAGCGGCAGCGCGGAAAATTCGTTCATGGGGCATTTTAGCCGGGATTGGTGATGGGGAATTGGGGATTCGCCACGGCAATGGCGCGTGTGCTTCCCAATCCCGAAATCCCCAATCACCAATCCCGTACAATTGGCCCATGCCTTTAATCACTCTGCAAAGCGTCGACTACAGCGTCGGCGGCCCCTTGTTGCTGGAAAAAACCGACCTCACGATCGAGCCGGGCGAGCGTATCGCCCTGATCGGCCGTAATGGCGCCGGCAAATCGACCTTGATGAAATTGATCGCCGGCGAGCTCAAGCCCGACGACGGCGAAGTGCGCGTGCAACAGGGCGTGCGTATCGCGCGGCTGGAGCAGGAGGTGCCGCAGGGCACCGGCGGCAGCGTGTTCGAGGTGGTGGCCGATGGCCTGGGCGAGCTTGGCCATTGGTTGGCCGAATTCCATCAGCTCAGCCATGCCGAGGTATTCGACGGCGATGCGTTCGGCAAGGTGCAGGCCAAGATCGACGCGGCCGACGGTTGGGCGCTGGATCAGCGCGTCACCGAGACGCTGACCAAGCTGGAACTGGATGGCGATGCGGAGTTTGCGCGCTTGTCCGGCGGCATGAAGCGCCGTGTGTTGCTGGCGCGCTCGCTGGTGTCTTCGCCGGACGTGCTGCTGCTGGACGAGCCGACCAACCATCTGGATATCGAAGCCATCGATTGGCTGGAGTCGTTCCTGAAGAACTGGAACGGCAGCGTGTTGTTCGTCACCCATGACCGGCGCTTCCTGCGTGCGTTGGCGACGCGCATCGTGGAAATCGATCGCGGCCAGGTCACCAGCTGGCCCGGCGACTGGGCCAATTACGAGCGCCGTCGCGAAGAGCGGCTCAATGCGCAGGCGCAGGAAAATGCGCGTTTCGACAAGATGCTGGCGCAGGAAGAAATCTGGATCCGGCAGGGCATCAAAGCGCGGCGGACCCGCGACGAAGGCCGTGTGCGGCGTCTGGAATCGATGCGCAACGAACGTGGCCAGCGCCGCGATCTGAGCGGCAATGTGCGCATGGAAGTCTCGCAGGGCGAGTCGTCCGGCAAGAAGGTGATCGAGACCAAGGAGGTCGGCTTCGCGTTCGGCGCACGCACGATGGTCAAGGATTTTTCGACCATCATCCAGCGTGGCGACCGCATCGGTCTGATTGGCCCCAACGGCAGCGGCAAGACCACCTTGCTCAAGCTGTTGCTGGGCGACTTGCAGGCGCAGCAGGGCGAAATCCGCATCGGTACCAATCTGCAGATCGCGTATTTCGATCAGTACCGCTCCACGTTGCGCGAGGACTGGAGTGCGATCGAAAACGTGGCCGAAGGCCGCGATTTCATCGAGATCAACGGCAAGCGCAAGCATGTGCATGCGTACCTGCAGGACTTCTTGTTCACCCCGGAGCGCGCACGCGCGCCGATCACCCGTCTCTCCGGTGGCGAACGCAATCGCCTGCTGCTGGCGCGGCTGTTTGCGCAGCCGTCCAACCTGCTGGTGATGGACGAACCGACCAACGATCTGGACGTGGAAACGCTGGAGTTGCTGGAAGAGCTGCTCGGCGAATACACCGGCACCTTGTTGCTGGTCAGCCATGACCGCGACTTCCTCGACAACGTGGTGACCTCCACGCTGGTGATGGAAGGCGAGGGCTTGGTCGGCGATTACGTCGGTGGTTACAGCGATTCGCTGCGTCAGCGTCGCACCCCGGCGCCCAATGCAATGGCGGTTGCCAAGGCATCGGCGACGGCGGCTGCGACTACGCCAGCGGCGCCTGCTGCCGCACCGGCGGAAGCTGCGCCCAAGCGCAAGCTCAGTTACAAGGATGCGCGCGAGCTGGAACAGTTGCCGACCTTGATCGACAGCCTGGAGCAACAGGTCGCAGCGCTCACCAATGCGATGAACGACCCGGCCTTCTATCAGCGCGACAGCGCAGCGATGGCCGCGCATACCGCCGCGCTGGGCGATGCACAGGCGCAGCTGGATGCGGCGTTCGCGCGCTGGAGCGAACTGGATAGTTGATTGCCGGATTGGCGCGCGACTGCGTGCCGGTCTTTTGGTTTTTAGGCGTGGTAAACAAGCATCGCGAGCTGATAGATGACTTGTAGAGCGGCTGATCTGCGGGTTTGCTGCAGGGCCCTTGCCCGCCTACCATCGCGGGACACGCCGCAAGTACGTCCGTGTAGGCTCTTACGCGGCATCCATGCCGCGTAAGGTCCCGCGACGGTAGGCGGGCAAGGACCAGTAGAGATGGTCGGTGTGCATTGTTTTCAACAAAGCGGCCAGTAATCTTTCTGGTGCGGTGTCCTCACCGCTTGCGGGACCGTGTGGCGGCATGGATGCCGCCACCGAGCCTCCACGGACGGATTCACGGCGTGTCCCGCGAGCGGTGAGGGCACCGCGCACTCGACTAACCAGGCTTTGATTCGCATCTAGATTTCGCTGCCAGTCCCAACAGTGCGTCATTCGCCAACGAAGGCGAGTGCGGCCAACATGTTGCCGCCATCGCTACAGCGTTTGTTAGCCGCTCTCAGTCGCAAGCACTCGCAGGCGCCACAAACGCTGCAAATGTGAGCCCGCGAACGGCCCAGGCAGTGGCGGCTTCATCGAGGATATCCAGCAAGGTGTTGCGATCGTTCGGTGCAGTGCGCGCCAGTGCGTCTGCGCCGTTGATCAACAGCGCATAGCCATGTGATGCGGGCAGCCAGGCCAGGTCGCGCAAGGCATCGGAGAGCGCGTCCCAGTTGCGACCGAAGCTGACCGGGAAGTCCAGTTGGGTGGCCAGGCGCATCAGCAACATGTGCTTGTCGCTGCAGCTGGCCAGATCCACACGCAGGATGCGCAGGCCGGCGTCGCGGGCGAGCGCGGCCATGGTGTCCAGATCGTCGGTGTTGGCTTGATAGACGCCTGATTGTTGCGGATCGGACAGGTCCAGTGCGAAGTCGCCTGCGCTCATGGCGCCTGCTCCGGCGTGGGGCCTTTGAACGATTTGAAGCTCTGGTAATGATCGTCGCTGTAGTACCACGCTTGCGGCGGCGTGCCGCCGGTGACGATGCGGCGTGCGCCGCGGTCAGGGCTGCCGGGCGTCTCCACGGTGTACTCGTGGTAGTAGCCGCGCTCGCGCTCGGGCAGGCGTTGTTCGCGATTGCCGAACACGCTGCCGTCTTGCGCATGCGGGAACGGCCCGCCGCGCTGGATCAATACGATGGTGGCCATCGCTTCGGTCGGCAGAAAACCCGGAAGACCCTGCCGAGGCGTCTGTTCGGGCGGCGCTGTTGCGGCGATCGGCGCGTTGAGCTGCGGCGCGAACTGCGGCTTGGGCGTCTGCATCACGCGCACGCCCCACAAGCCGGCGACGAGCAGCACGATGGCGACGATCAGCAAAGCGGGCTTGCGCATGAAGACGATCCGGAAGCGATTGTGGAGACAGCAGATCAAGTATGCCGTTGCGCGACTGTGTCGACTTTGAACGCCGCGGCATGTGTACGCCTGCGCGATTCACGCCCAAGTAACCGGGGCATGGTGCAAGGTGTGCAGCGAACACGACGCGGTGTGCGATGGGATGAAGTTTCCCTGCCAGCACTCTTGGTAAGCGCCGCCGCCGTCCCTACTATTTATCCCGCAACGCCCGGTCTTCGCCGGGCGGCAAGTCCAGGAGACACGCATGGCTTACACCCTTCCGCAATTGCCTTACGCCTACGACGCGCTGGAACCGAATATCGATGCGCAGACGATGGAGATCCATCACACCAAGCATCACCAGACCTACATCAACAACGTCAATGCGGCGCTGGAAGGGACGGAGTATGCGGACCTGCCGGTCGAAGAGTTGGTGTCCAAGCTGAAGAGCCTGCCGGAAAACCTGCAGGGCCCGGTGCGCAACAACGGTGGTGGCCACGCCAACCATTCGCTGTTCTGGACCGTACTGTCGCCCAATGGCGGCGGCGAGCCCAAGGGCGAGGTTGCCAAGGCGATCGACAAGGACATCGGTGGTTTCGAGAAGTTCAAGGAAGCCTTCACCAAGGCCGCCGTCAGCCGCTTCGGCTCGGGCTGGGCGTGGTTGAGCGTGACCCCGGACAAGAAGCTGGTGGTCGAAAGCACCGCCAACCAGGACAGCCCGCTGTTCGAAGGCAACACCCCGATCCTGGGTCTGGACGTGTGGGAACACGCGTACTACCTGAAGTATCAGAACCGTCGCCCGGAATACATCGGCGCGTTCTATAACGCGGTGAACTGGGAAGAAGTCGAGCGCCGCTACCACGCTGCGATCGCCTGATTCTTGAGTTGACGCTGTAACGCAAGAAGGCCGGGAGCGATCCCGGCCTTCTTCGTTTGCTGCGGTCCGTCGTGTAGGGGCGACCTTGGTCGCGAAGAGGCGTTCACTGGGAAAGCTTCATCGCGCGCAAGCGCGCTCCTACGATTGCCGGAGCGCCGATCAGAACTTGGCGTCGAACTCGCGCGCGTAGCCGGTGTTGACGATGACCTTCTGCAGCGCGTCGCTGATCTTGATGTTGCCGGCCACGATCTGCTGCGTTTCCGGGCCCATGTTGTCCATGCGCGGCGGGGTGGCGCCCTTGTAGTCGCAGACCCGGCCACCGGCTTCGCGTACCAGCAGCACGCCGGCGGCGATATCCCAGGCTTTGACGCCAGCTTCGAAATACGCATCGGCGCGGCCGCAGGCCACATAGGCCAGATCCAGCGCGGCAGAACCGGTGCGACGCACATCTTCGGCCTGCACCAGCAGCGCATCGACGCACTTCAGCTGCGCACTGATGCGTGCACGCTCGCGCGGCGGGAAGCCGGTGTGGACCATCGCGCCCTCCAGGTCCTTGCGTTCGGCAATGCGGATGCGGCGGTCGTTGAGTACCGCGCCGGCACCGCGGCTGGCGGTGAACAGCTCGTTGCGCAGCGGGTCGAAGATCACCGCATCGGTGGGCTCGCCGTTTTCCACCAGCGCGATCGACACGCAGTAATGCGGAAAGCCGCGCAGATAGTTGCTGGTGCCATCCAGCGGGTCGATGACCCAGGTGTAGCGGCCACTCTTGCCGCCCTGCACGCCGCCTTCTTCGCCGAACACGGCGTACTCGGGGTAGCCGCGCTTGAGTTCCTTGATGATGACCTTCTCGGCATCGGCATCGACTTCGCTGGCGTAATCCATGCGGCCCTTCTGCACCACATTGAGCGAGTCGAGCTTGTTGATACCGCGCAACAGCACATTGCCGGCGAGGCGGGCGGCTTTGACCATGACGGTGACGGCGGGTTTCTGCATGGTTAAAGCTCCCGTGAAGGCAGAATTGAAGAATTGGCGAAGGTAAAAGAGCGGTCCGGCACGAAACCGGTCGCGCAGTTTACCATCTACGACCGAACAGCTCCCCAATCTCCGTTCATGTCCGTCAGTCAGCGCATCCGTTTTGTTCTTGTCGGTACCCAGCATCCAGGCAATATCGGCGCCGCCGCGCGCGCGATGAAGACGATGGGGATCTCGCGTCTGGTGCTGGTCGCTCCTGAGCGCGCCCTCGACGAAGACGCTTACCGGCGCTCTGCCGGTGCCGAGGACGTGCTCGGCGATGCACCGGTCTTCGCCACGCTGGGCGAGGCGGTGGCCGATTGCACGCTGGTGATCGGCTGCACCGCGCGCGCGCGCCGGGTGGCGTTGGAAGAGTTGCTGCCGGACGCCGGCGCACGCCGAGCCCTGGCCAAGGCCGGCGAGCCGGCCGAAGTGGCAATCGTGTTCGGCCGCGAGCGCACCGGGCTGACCAACGACGAGTTGCAGCTCTGCCACGCGGCCGTGCATATCCCGTCCGACCCGGCTTTCAGTTCGCTCAACCTGGCCGCCGCAGTACAGGTGCTGGCCTATGAAGTCCGGCTGGCACAGTTGGAAGCGGGCCAGGCGGAACCGGCGCCGGCAGCCACCACCGGCGCACTGCGCGAAGGCCCCGCCAGTCACGCGCAACTGGAAGGCATGTTTGCCCAGTTGGGCGAGACGCTGGACGACATCGATTTCCACAAGGGCCGCGCGCCGGAGTCGGCGATGCGCAAGCTGCGGCGGCTGTTGTTGCGCACCGAGATGAGCGAGCAGGAGGTGCGCTTGCTGCGCGGCATCCTGTCCGATGCCCAGCGCATGGCCATGCTGGCAAAGCGGGCCGGAAACTGACGTCTGTCACATCTTGAGAGATTCGGCTAGGCTGTCGGCGGCTCTAGGGAGTGTCCTTTTTGCGCGGTCTACGATGGTGTCTGATTGCCTGTTGGCTGCTCGCTGGGGCGGGCTTTGCCGTGACGGCGGCGGCGGCGCCTTCTTCGGTCCTGGTGCTTGGCCGGATCAGCGACGATCCCGCCACCCATTACGAGCAACTCAAGCCCTTGCTGGACTATGTGGTGCCGCGCATGCGCGTGGTCGGCATCCGCCGTGGCGAAATCCTGATGGCGCCGGATGCGCGGCAGATGTCCAGCTATCTGCGCCGTGGCCGGGTCGATTGGGTCAGCGAAACCACCGGTGCGGCGATGCTGCTGGAACAGCGCGGCGGTGCGCATCCCTTGGTGATGACCGAGCGCGGCGGCATGCGCGAGTTCCACACCGTGTTCTTCGTGCGCCGCGACAGCCCGATTCAGTCGCTCAAGCAATTGCGCGGGCACACCCTGGCGCTGCAGAACGCCTCGTCCACCAGTGGCTATCTGCTGCCGATGCTGGAGTTGCTGCGCAACGGCATCGCCTGCGATGTGCTGCTGTCGCCGGACGACATCCAGGTGCCGGGGTCGGTCGGTTATTTGATGGTCGGTACGAAATTGAACGTGGCCGCATTCGTGCACAAGCGCCTGATCGATGCGGGTGCTTTCAGCAATGCCGATTGGGACGACGAACGCCACTTGCCGGCGACCTTCAAGCGCGACTTCCGCATCGTGCACCGCAGTGCGCCGGTGCCGCGCGCGGTGGAGATGGTGCGTACCGGGCTGGACCCGGCGGTGGAGCGGCAGTTGCGCATCGTCTTGCTGCAGGCCGCGTCCGATCCGCAAGCCGGCCCGGCGTTGAAGCGCTTTTTCGGCACCACCGCATTCCATCCACTGGATGACAACAGCCGCCGACGCTTGAATGCGTTGAGCGCAGGTGTGCAACGTGTCAGGGACCAGGTGGAATGACTCAGGTGCGCTTTGGGTTGCAGGCACGTTTTCTGTTGGTGATGGCGCTGACGCTGCTGTTGGTCGGCGCGATTCTGGCCTCGTTGCTGCAACGCCAGAGCGCGATGCAGCGCGAGGTGCGCGGGCTCAGTGCGCAGATCCTGCACGAGCTGTTCGATCGCAGCCTGCGCTCGCGTGGCGAAACACTGGCCACCGAGCTGGCGGCCGGCCTTGCCAATCCGCTCTACTACTCTGATCTCGGCGCGGTGGGTGCATTGGTGCGCAACGCCTCGCGTCAGCAGGTGGTGAGTTACGTGCTGGTGTTCGACCGACGTGGCCGGCTGGTGCACGACGGCACGCCGACGCTGCAGCGCTACGGTCAGGCGATGAACGACCCGCTGGCGGCCAAGGCGGCCAGCGCGCGCGCGATGTTGCTGCAATCCTCGGCCGAGGTGCTGGATGTGACGGTGCCGATCAAGATCGGCGACCAGCGCATCGGCGGCGTGCGCGTGGGCATGTCGCGCGAGCGGGTGCGCAAGATTGAGTCCGGCGCGAATCTGACCCTGGTGCAAAACCTCAACGCGATCGGCAAGCGCGATCTGGGCTGGTTACTGGTGCTGCTGGCCGCGCTGGTCGCGTTGGGTGTGTTGCTGGCCATCTACGTGCAGCGCACGCTGGTGGCGCCGGTGCGCTTGCTGGCTGCAGCGGCCAAGCAGATCGAGCGCGGCGATTACGCAGTGCAACTGCCGCCGCATCCGCGCAACGACGAAATCGGCGAGTTGATGTCCGCGTTCGGGCGCATGAGCGAAAGCATCGCGCGGCACGATCGCGAGGTGCGCCACATGGCCTATACCGACGCGTTGACCGGGCTGACCAACCGGCTGGGCTTCCGCGAAGGCCTGGACCATCTGCTCAATACCGCGCGCAGCACCGACAGCAAACTGGCGCTGCTGTTTGCCGATATCGACGACTTCAAGCGCGTCAACGACACGCTCGGGCACGAGGCCGGCGATGAGGCGCTGCTGCAGTTCGCCAGCCGTATCAGCCGGGCGGTGGGCGCCCTGGGTGGCGACGATGCGATTCTGGCGCGTTTCGGCGGCGACGAGTTCGTGATCCTGCTGCAGAGCGGCGATGTCACGCTGCTGGCCGCCCAGCTCGCAGACCGGTTGGTGCACGAGTTGAGCCGGCCGTTGAATGTGCAGGGCCGCGAAGTGTTCCTGGGCACCTCGATCGGCATCACGTTGTTCCCGGACGATGCCAACGATGCCACCGCGCTGTTGAAGAATGGCGACATTGCGATGTACCAGGCCAAGGTCGCCGGCAAGAATTGCCATCGTTTCTACAGCCGCGCCGCCGATCATGCGGTGGAGCGCCGTGTGCATATGGAGCACGAACTGCGCGGCGCCTGGGAGCGCGACGAGCTGCGCCTGGTCTATCAACCGATCTACCGCACCATCGACCGGGTGCTGGTCGGTGTGGAGGTGTTGCTGCGCTGGCAGCACCCGGCGCTCGGCACGATTCCGCCGTCCACTTTTATCGATATCGCCGAGCAGAGCGGCCTGATCGAAGTGATCGGCCCCAAAGTGCTGCGCGCGGCCTGCCTGGAAGCGGCGCAATGGCCGGAAGTGGGGGAGGGCTTGTTCATCTCGGTCAACGTCTCGCCGCGTCAGCTGCGCAGTGGCGACCTGATCGACACCGTGGCCGAGTGCCTGGCCGAATCCGGACTGCCGGCCGCGCGCCTGCATCTGGAACTGACCGAAACCGCAGTGATCGGCGACGAAATGATGGCCGCCAGCCTGCTCGATCAGTTGCACCGCACCGGCGTTAAGGTGTGGCTGGACGATTTCGGTACCGGGTTCTCCGGCTTGAGCCATCTGCGCCAGGTGCCGGTGGACGGGGTCAAGATCGACAAGAGTTTCATTGCCGACCTGCAGCGCGACCCGGACGATCTGGCGCTGACCACCGCCATCATCGGCATGGCGCATTCGCTGGGCATCACGGTGGTGGCCGAGGGGATCGAGCAGGAAGCGCAATTCAATCTGCTACGCGATCGCGGCTGCGACCTGGGCCAGGGCTACTGGTTCAGCAGGCCGCTGAGCCCGGCCGATTTGGTCAAGCTGATCGCGGCGGGGTGAGTGGCGTGCGTAGGTTGGTTTAACGTGCCGTGGCGCTGTGTGTAGGAGCGCCCCTGGGCGCGATGGGGCGTTACCGGGAATGCTTCATCGCGCCCAGGGGCGCTCCTACGGGGGTGTGCACGCGGCGGTGACGATTACAGCGGCCGCTTTCCGGTATCGCCAGGAATCTCGCGCACCAGGCGCGGCACCAGATAACCCGACAGACGCGTGGCCAATTCGGTATGCAGGGCGCGTGCATGTGCATCGTCCACTTCGAAATGCGCAACTCCTGCGACCCGGTCGAGCTGGTGCAGGTAGTAAGGCAGTACGCCCGCGGCGAAGGTGCGCTCGCTCAACGCGGCCAGTGCGTCCACGCTGTCGTTGACCCCGCGCAGCAGCACGGCCTGGTTGAGCAGTTGCGCGCCGGTGTCGCGCAGAGCACGCATGGCCGCATCCACGGCGGTGTCGAATTCGTTGGCGTGGTTGGCGTGTATCACAAAGGCCACCGGCCAGGGCAGGCTGCGCATCCAGGCCAGCAGCGGCGCATCGACGCGCTCGGGCAGCACCACCGGCAGCCGGCTATGGATGCGCAGGCGTTTGATGTGCCCGATGGCGGCCAGCGCGTCGGTGAGTTCGGCCAGTTTGCTGGCGGCCAGCGACAGCGGGTCGCCGCCGGACAGCAGCACTTCGTCGATGCTGGGGTCTGCGGCGATCGCGGCCACCGCCTCGCGCCATCCATCACGCGCGGCGGTTTCTTCGGCGTACGGGAAGTGGCGGCGGAAGCAGTAGCGGCAGTGCACCGCACAGCTGCCGGTGGCGATCAGCAGGGCGCGCCCGCGGTATTTCTGGATCACGCCGTCTGCGGTCTTGGCGGCGCCATCGCCGACCGCATCCAGGCCGAAGCCCGGCACCAGCCGCGTTTCGGCATCCAGCGGCAGCACCTGGCGCAGCAATGGGTCGTGCAGGTCGCCACGGCGCATGCGCGCCACGAACGCGCGTGGTACCCGCAGCGGGAACTGGGCGGCGGCCTCTGCGCTGATGCCGGCAGCCGCCGCGTCCAGGCCCAGCAGCGCCAGTAGCTCGCGTGGGTCGCGCACGGCATCGCGCCACTGCTGCTGCCAGTGGTGCGGCTGCAGGGTGGGAGGCGGAGATGGCTGTAAGGCGAGGGGGGCTGCGGGTATCATGTGCGGTCACAAAACCAATGCCCGCCGGTTGCGGCGGGCGCCACATTCTAATCCGACCTGTGTGGCAGGTCGTGGTCTTATCGAGGAGCTGCACCATGGCCACTGTTGGCATGAACGACGTCAAGAACGGCATGAAGATCCTGGTCAACAACGAGCCGGCGGTCATCACCGAGACCGAATACGTCAAGCCGGGTAAGGGCCAGGCCTTCACCCGCATGAAGTACCGCTTCATCAAGTCCGGTCGCGTGGTCGAAATGACCATGAAGGCGACCGACGACGTGGAAGTGGCCGACGTCGTCGATACCGACATGCGTTACCTGTACAGCGATGGCGAGTACTGGCACTTCATGGACCCGGAAACCTTCGAGCAGGTGCAGACCGACAAGGCAGGCATGGGTGGCGCCGAGAAGTGGCTGAAGGGCGAGGAAGACTGCATCGTGACGTTGTGGAACGGCGCGCCGATCTGGGTGCAGCCGCCGAACTTCGTCGAGCTCAAGATCACCGAGACCGATCCGGGCGTGCGCGGCGATACCTCGGGCGGCGGCGGCAAGCCGGCGACGCTGGAAACCGGTGCGGTGGTGCGCGTGCCGTTGTTCGTCAACCAGGACGAAATCATCAAGGTCGATACGCGTTCGGGCGAATACTCGGCGCGCGTCAAGTAAGCCGGATGCGCCCGGGACGCTGGCCTGGTCGAGCGGTACGCAGTGCCGGTGTCCTGGTGGGGCTGTGGGCGGCGCTCGCAGCGTGCCCGGCCTTTGCGCAAGCGGCTACCGCAACCTGCGGCGCCGGTGACGTGGCCGCCGTTGCGGCCATTGCAACCTCCGGGGTCGTGGGCGGCGCTGCAGCCACGGTGCCGGTCGAGCGTGCGGTGGCCCAGACCTGCAAGCCGTGGCCGAACGATGCGGCGATCCGGCTGGCGGCAATCGCATTTGCTGGCGATGCGGAGGCCGTGCCTGGCGAGCGCGACATTGAGTTGCGCGTGGCCATGCTCGATGCGGCCAGCGGCAAGGTGCTGGCGTTCTACGCGCAGGACATGGGTGAGGACGCCGCCTTCGAACTCGATGCAGACAGTCTGCGTCTGGATACCGCGCGCTACGACCTGGCCAAGGGCGTGCGCGCGATCGGCGTGGTGATACATAGCGCCGCGCATGGGCCCAGCTGCCCGGATTTTTACAGCAATCAGGAATTGACCTTGCTGGTGCGCGAGGGGCGTAGCTTGCGCCCGGTACTGCAACGCGATCTCTATGCGTGGCAACGTGTGAAAGGCGAGCCGTGCAGTGTGGGGAAGAGCGATGTGATCACCGAAGTCGCCAATCTGAGCCTGAGCATGGCGCCGCAGGGACATGCCGGCTATGCGGATATCGTGCTGACAGCCAACGTATCTACCGCGGAAAGCGTAGCTGACAGCGACACCATTACCGAACGCACCCGTCGCGTGCGCCAGGTGCTGCGCTACAACGGCCAACGCTATGTGCCTGTGGCCGGTGGCGATACCAGCTGGCCGTTCGACAACTAACCCTTTATGGATCCGCTCATGACCAATGCCCCTCCCGAAGCATGCGACCTCTTGATCGAAGCCGGCTACGTGGTGCCGATCGAACCGCATGCGGTGGTGCTCGAAGGCCACGCGGTGGCGGTCAGCAACGGCGCCATCGTGGCGATCCTGCCGATTGCCGAAGCGCGCGCACGGTTTGCGCCGAAGCAGACCGTCTCGCGCCCGGAGGCGGCGCTGATGCCGGGCCTGGTCAACGCGCACACGCATAATCCAATGACGCTGCTGCGCGGCATTGCCGACGATCTGCCGCTGATGGTGTGGCTGCAGCAGCACATCTGGCCGGTAGAAGCGGCGGTGATCGGGCCGGAGTTCGTGGCCGACGGCACCACGCTCGCCATCGCCGAGATGCTGCGCGGCGGCACCACCTGCGTCAACGAAAACTACTTCTTCGCCGATGTGCAGGCGGCGGTGTACAAGCAGCATGGTTTCCGTGCGCTGGTGGGCTCGGTGATCATCGATTTCCCCACCGCGTGGGCCTCGTCGGACGACGAATACTTTGCGCGTGCCGGTGAGTTGCACGACCAATGGCGCGACGATCCGCTGATCAGCACCGCCTTCGCGCCGCATGCGCCGTACACGGTGAACGATGCCAACTTCGAGCGTGTGCGCATGCTGGCCGACCAGCTCGACCTGCCGGTGCATCTGCATACGCACGAGACCGCGCAGGAAGTGGCCGATTCGATCAAGCAATACGGGCAGCGTCCGCTGGCGCGTCTGGATCGGTTGGGCCTGGTCAACGACCGCCTGATCGCCGTGCACATGACCCAGCTCACCGAGGCGGAAATCCATCTGTGCGCCGAGCGCGGCGTGAGCGTGGTGCATTGCCCGGAATCCAATCTCAAGCTGGCCTCGGGGTTTTGCCCGGCCTGCGCGCTGCAACGTGCCGGCGTGAACCTGGCCATCGGCACCGACGGCTGCGCCAGCAACAACGATCTGGACATGTTCAGCGAGAACCGCACCGCTGCCATTCTGGCCAAAGCGGTGGCCAACGATGCCACTGCACTGGATGCGGCCACCACCTTGCGTGCGGCTACGCTGGGCGGCGCGCGCGCGTTGGGCTTCGGCGACAAGATCGGCTCGATCGAGATCGGCAAGCAGGCCGATCTGGTCTGCGTGGACCTGTCTGCACTGGAGACCCAGCCGCTGCATCATGTGCTGTCGCAACTGATCTACTCAGCCGGCCGACATCAGGTCACCGATGTGTGGATCGCCGGCAAGCCCAAACTGGTGCAGCGCGAGCTGGTCGACATGGATATCGCCGCCCTGGTCGCCAATGCGCGGCAGTGGCGCGACCGCATCCGCACCGTCCGCGCCTGAGCGCGCCATCGAATCACGGAGCTCCGCATGAATCCGAATACTCACACCACTTCCGGCAATTTTCATCAGAGCGAGCTGGATAAATTCGCCGCGCTGGCAACGCGCTGGTGGGACGCCGACGGCCCGCAAAAACCGCTGCATGCGCTGAACCCGGTACGTCTGGATTACGTGTCCGCGCGGCTGGATCTTGCCGGCGCGCGCGTGCTCGATGTGGGCTGCGGCGGCGGCTTGCTCAGCGAGTCGATGGCGCGTCTGGGCGCACAGGTCACCGCGATCGATCTGGCCCCGGAGCTGGTCAAGGTGGCGCGCCTGCACAGCCTGGAATCGGGTGTGCAGGTGGATTACCGCGTGCAATCGGTGGAAGACCTGGCGGCCGAGCAGCCGGGCAGTTTCGATGCGGTGACCTGCATGGAAATGCTCGAGCACGTGCCGGATCCGACCGCGATCATCCGCGCCTGCGCCAGCCTGCTCAAGCCGGGCGGCAAGCTGTTCCTGTCCACACTCAATCGCACCCCGGCCGCGTTCGCGCTGGCGGTGGTCGGTGCCGAATACATCGCGCGGTTGCTGCCCAAGGGCACGCATCACTACAAGGATTTCATCAAGCCGGCGGAACTTGCGGCGTGGTTGCGCAGCGCCGAACTGCAGCTGGAAGACGTCAGCGGCATGCTGTACGAGCCGTGGCGCAATCGTGCGCGGCTGTCGTCGCGCACCGAGGTGAATTATCTGGCCTATGCGGTGAAGCCGTGACGCGCAGGGATTGGGGAGTGGGGAGTCGGGATTGGCAACAGCAGGTGCGTGCTTGATGTCTGCGCATTCCCACCTTGCGGATGGCGAGACGCAGCCGTCCAGCGGCGGGGCGTCTATGAATTTCCCGCGTGCGGTGTTGTTCGATCTGGATGGCACCTTGCTGGACAGCGCGCCGGACATGCTTGCCACCGTCAACGCGATGCTGAGCGAGCGGGGACGTGCGCCGATCGCGTTGGCGCAGCTGCGCCCGGTGGTGTCGAAAGGGTCGCGCGCGATGCTGTCAGTTGCGTTTGCCGAACTCGATGCGGACGCACGCGATGCCTTGGTGCCGGAATTCCTGCGTCGCTATGAGGCCTTGATCGGCAAGCAATCCCAGCTGTTCGAGGGTGTCGAAGAACTGCTGCTGCGGCTGGATCGTGCGGGGTGCGTGTGGGGCATTGTCACCAATAAGCCCGAATACCTGGCGCGGCTGATCCTGCCGCAACTGGGCTGGGAACAGCGCTGCGCGGTGTTGATCGGCGGCGATACGCTGGCCGAGCGCAAGCCGCATCCATTGCCGTTGCTGACAGCTGCCGAACGCATCGGCATTGCGCCTGCGCAGTGCGTCTACGTCGGCGACGATGAGCGCGACATCCTGGCCGCACGCGCGGCCGCGATGCCATCGGTAGCTGTGTTGTGGGGCTATCGGTTGCACGATGACGATCCCTTGAGCTGGCAAGCCGACGTGTTGGTCGAGCAGCCGCAACTGTTGTGGGATGCCGCGACGTGGCCGCAGCCCTGACCTTCTTTCGTTTTTTTCTGGACCCGCCATGAGCCAATCCAGCGCTCTCGACAGTTTTCTCGACAAATGGCGCACCCGCTGGCCGGAATGGTCGGTTGCCGAGCCTTTCGTTCCGCAACTGCAACGGCCGCTGGCTGCCGCCTGGTTTGCCTTGCTGCAGGAATGGGAAGACATCATGAATATTGCCGGCGACCCGTTGCCGGCCGATGCCAAGCTGGCCTGGTGGCAGCAGGAGCTGCGCGATTGGTCGCAGCAGCGCTCGCGGCATCCGCTGGGGCGCGTGCTGGAACCGGTGCGTGCGCCGTGGGCGCAATTGGCCGACACCTTGCCCGCAATGCAGGACGCCCGCGTGCCGCCGCAATCGTTGCAGCAAGCGCTGGACACCTTGCGCGTCTTTGCCGAGGCCGTGGTTGCAGTCGAAGCGGTGATGTTTACGCGCAACCAGCCTGGCGATGCCACGGCGGTGGCGGTGCAATGGCTGGACGCACGTCAGCGTGTGGCCGGCGACAGCGCAACGCCCGGCGGCATGACGACAGCTGCATGGCGCGCGCAATTGCTGCAGGCCTGGCCGCGCAAGCCTGCGTTGGCGCGGCCGCATCGGGTGTGGTCGCGGCTGGCACGTTTGCGCTTGCAGCGCGAACTCGCTGGGAAGGCGGCGTATCCACCGCCGGTGCAGCAGCTGTGGCATAGCTGGCGTGCGGCCAGCGGTGCGGACTAAGAGCGACTGACAAAATACTGTGCTCACTGCCAGTTGGGCGCGGCCGGTTTTGTGGTTCCCATCAGCCACGACCACGTTAACCGGTGCGATGCCTTCGACTGACTAAGCTTCTTATCGCATCTAATTACGCTATGACTCGAAATCTCGTTCGTCTTGAAGCGATGAGAGAGTGTGGGTAGATCACTCGTCAAGCGGATGATCTGAGGCTTGGCCGCAAGGCCCTTGCCCGCCCACCGTCGCGGGACACGCCGCAAGTACGTCCATGTAGGCTCTTACGCGGCATCTATGCCGCGTAAGGTCCCGCGACGGTGAGCGGGCAAGGGCCAGTCGAGATGGTCGGTGTGCATGGTGCAAGCAATGCATGATGTGCTTCTACTTTGCTAGGGCCTGTTAACACATCCGAAGCCCATCAACGACTAGGACGAAGCTGAGGAATCCAAGGAACATGACATCTAGCTTCTCGAAGCGCGAGAAAATCCGGCGGTAGCCTTTCAAGCGACGGAACAGTCTCTCTACTTCGTTGCGCCGCTTGTACATCTCCCGGTTGTATTCCCAAGGCTCGACCCGATTGGATTTCGGTGGAACCACCGGAACGAAGCCAAGATCGAGCGCCAACTGGCGGGTTTCGTTGCCTTCATAAGCACGGTCCATCAACAAATGAATCGGCCGCTCCACTGGCCCGAGGTGTTCAAGCAACGCGCGGCCTGCAGGTGCGTCATGCACGTTGCCAGGCGTCAATCCAAAGGTGATGGCTGTTCGAGCATCTGCGGCAACCATATGAATCTTGGTGTTCCATCCACCGCGGGACTTGCCGACGGCCTGCGGGCCGTTTTTTTTAATGCACCCGTGCCATCGGGATGGACCTTGACGCTGGTGGAGTCCAGCGAGACTGCTTCGATTTTGATGCGCACGATCTGGGACTTCTGCAATTGGGCGAACATCCGGTCCAGCACACCCGCCTTGGCCCAACGGTTCATGCGTGTGTAGACCGTATGCCAGTTGCCAAAGCGCTTGGGTAGGCCGCGCCATTTGCAGCCATGCTCGGCAACGTAAAGGATGGCGTTGACCACTTGCAGGTTGGTCATGCTGACATTGCCGCGCTGCGCCGGCAGGCAGTGTTCGATCAGAGAAAATTGTGCTGGCGTGATCTCCATGCTCAATAGTTTAATCGCTCGGGCCATTAGTGTTAACAGGCCCTAGCTCACATGTAATTCTGCGACCCGCATCAGCAGGCCAGTGCAACTTGCGAGACGGCCAGCTTTTTACGCAGCTACCGACCAACGTCCTGGCGCGGTGTCCTTACCGCTTGCGGGACCGTGTGGCGGCATGGATGCCGCCACCGAGCCTACATGGACGTACTTGCGGCGTGTCCCGCGAGCGGTGAGGGCACCGCGCCCTCGATCAGCCGCGTGCACGGTTGCGAGCAGTGCACGCAGCGCGGCCTCAAGCACACTCAGATCGGCGAATCAGGCAATACCGAGTGGTAAGCAATGAAGGCGTCATCGCACTGTAGCGGTGTGCCCGGTCCGGGCTTGCCTTGCAGTTGCACATCGTTGGGCACCGATTCCGACAGCTGATCGAAGAAGCTCACCGGGCCGCCCTTGAAGGTGAAGTGCGTTGCACCCGGATTGCTGGCCGGCCCGCCGAAATGTGGCTTTGCGAACGAGATCGGGCCACCTTCCAGCACCACGTTGTCCAGCGACAGGGTGATCGGCAAGGTGGTGGTCGCATCGCGATAGCCGTAGAAGCTCAGCTCACCGCCACCAAACGCCTTGGAACCGAGCGAGTGCACGTTGGTCAACGCAATGCCGCTGAAATTGGGCAGCTTGTTGCGTACCGCTGCATTGGCGTAGTTGGCATCGAATACCAGCGGCCTGGCAACGCCGCGCATGCAGACGTTTTCGAAACTGATGTCGTAGACCTGGCCGCCACGGCTGCCGTCGGATTTGATACGCAAGCCGTTGGCAGAATACGGATCGGAGTTCACGTCGTTGCTGTTGAAGCCATCGATGCTCAGGCCGCGCACGGCGATATGGCGCATGCCCGAATCGGTTTCGCTGCCCAGCGAAAAACCGTGCGTGTAATAGAACTGGTTGTAGGCGAACAGCATGTTTTCCGAGGCGATGCTGCGCTTGCTGCTGGCATGCGCCTTGATCGCCACGCCATCGTCGCCGGTGCCGATATACGAGTAGGCCAGCAATACCTTCTTCGACTGGCCAGGATCGAAGCCATCGGTGTTCTTGGCTGTTTCCGGAGTGAAGCAGGTCGCATGCGGATTGACATCAGGCGTGCTGCCGGCCGGGCAGCGATAGCCAGGACGTGAGTAGACCAGGCTGGGCGCGAGAATCTTGATGCCCCATGCCGTCAAGCCGACCACGTTATCGGTGGTGACGTGGAAGTTGGGCGAGTTTTCCAGGGTGATGTCGTACAGGGTGAAGTCGCTGCTGTCGTCGATCTGCAGCAGACGCGGCACGTGCTGGCTCAGTCCCTTTGTGACGTTGAGATAAGCCAGATCCCACCAGCTGGCGGTGCCGGCATTGGGCCCGGCAGTGAGCGTGCTGCCGCCGCGGCCGTCGATCTTGCCGGCGCCCACAATGGCGCTGTTGGCGGTATCGGCCACATGTATCAGCGGGTTGCAGGATTTGGCCTTGTCGCTGGTGGCGGTGCCGCAGGTGCCCAGGCCATTGTCGTAGTCGCGCGGATTGCGCGAGCCGAACAAGGTGACGCCGCGATCGATCCACAGCGTGACCCCGCTCTTGATCGTCAACGGGCCGCTCAACACGCCCGACTCGCCGGCATCGCCGGTGACCAGACGCACCGCGCCGCCGGCGGGGCAGTCATCGATGGCCGCTTGCAAACGCGCGGTATCGCGCTTGGATTGCGCCGGATCGCTGTCGAGCGTATCCAGCGAACCGGCAACCGGCACCAGCGCGGCCTTGAGCGTGGCGCAGACCTGCGTCGGTAGCGTGGGCTGCTGGATCACGCCCCAACTGGTGGAGATGCTGTGCGCGGTATCGGCCACGTCTGGCGTGTGCGGGCGCGCGGCGCTGGCTTCGTATGTCACCAGACCGAGTAGCGCAAGCGTCAACGGCGCAAGCGCTGGAAAGGGGGGATGAGACTGCATGGGATGACTCCGAGAGTGGAATGCGAAAAACGCCGTCGATCAGTCACAGGCGCGTCGCCGGTGTGTTGCATTCGCATGACAGCGATTGCAAACACGCGCCGTTGGCGGGCCCGAAGTATCGATCGCTACACAGCGTGATCGGGAGCGATCGACGATCAAGCGTGGCCCTTCATGCCAGCGCGCGATGTCGGATGGGCGAATTCAGCGCCGCATCGCCGAAGGCAACGCAGGCGTTGTCGCAATCGGTGCAGTTTCCACCGGTCCTTGCCCGCCCGCCATCGCGGGACCTTCTGCGGCATGGATGCCGCAGAAGAGCCTAAACGGACGTACTTGCGGCGTGGTCCCGCGATGGCGGGCTGGCAAGAACCCTCCAGCGAATCAGCAGATCAGCCGCTCCACAACGCGGACTGCCGAAAGGCGATGATGGCCGCGTTGAACCGCGTGTTGACGCGTAGAGTCAGTCTGCGCTGCCGGCACCGCTATTGCTGTATTCGTAAAAACGGTTTGGCGAATTGGCGCAATTGCTGCTGCAATACGGACGGCTCGCGGTGGACGCATTCCACGGTGCGGTCTTGCGGATATGGCTGCCCAGCGTGGAATTGCGCACCGTGACCTGCCCGTTGGGCGAGGTGCCATCGACGTAGGCACTCAGATCGCTGATGCCCTCGTCCCAGGCGCGCCCCAGATAGGTGTTGTTGTCGGGTGAGCCGGAAATGGCGACGAAGTTGCTATCGATCGCCAGAAAGCCGTAGCTGCTGCCGGGGCGCGTGCTGGGCGCAAAGATGTAGCCGCCGCGGCTGGTGCCAAGCCGCGCGCCGGTGGAGCGGATGGTGGCGTGATCGAACACACCCACGCCGGAGCCGAAGATGAAATCGACATCGCCATCGATCGTGCTGTTCTTGAAATAGGCACGGATCACGTTGGCCGCGTTGGTGGCGCTGATCAACAACGTGTCCTGGTTGCCGGTCACAAGCACATCTTCGAAGCTGGCTTTGTCGCCACGTACTGCCAGCGCCACTGCTGCCTGGTTGTTGTTGGTGTAGGTGCCTTCGACATAGTTGTTGTCCACGCGCAGATGGCGTGCCTGAAAGCCGGCGGCGCGTACGGTCAGCGTTGCGCTATTGGACGTTCCCACCGTGGTTGCCGATGCATTGCTGGCACAGGCGTGGCTTGCGGTGCCCGCCGGCTTGGGCGTGGGATTGGCGTTGTTGAAGCGGATAACGGTGTCTGCGGTATTCGTGCCCAAGCCGAACACGGTCAGCGGCGGTGCGCCCGTCGGCACGCAGACCAACCCGGTATAGGTACCTGCCTTGATGCTGATGTAACGACGCGTGGTGCCGCCTGCGGCCACGGCTGCATCGATCGCCGCTTGCACGGTGCGATAGCGCGTGGAGCCGTCGGCTGCGACCGCGTAATCCGCGCTGAGCAATGCAACGCCTGCAGTGGGATTCCAGTTGTCGGTCACCAGTGCGTTGAGTGGCCCGGCCTTGGCCAGCGCCTTGGCAATCGTGTAGGTGCTCGCTTCGCTGCTGGTGAGTTGTGGCCGGCTGGCGGTGCCGGTCAAGGCAGTCGCATCGATGCTGACAAGACTCAGCAGTGCGGCAGCGATGCAGCTCGTGCGGATAGGCAATGCAGACATGAGTGGCGCTCTCCATGGACAGGGCACGGTGGATAGGTCGATACGCTGCAGACGCTGAACCTTGCGCGCGGGATGGGGAAGCCATGGCGCGACATGGGAAGGCAGGTGTCGATGGCCATGGTTGAGTCCTCTGTGTTGTCACCACGCGAGCGGCGAGGGGATGGTACTGCCGTGTCCGTTTGTTCCGGCTTCGCTACCAGGTGCAATGTCCAGGACCATCGGCGGCATCACGGTTTTCGACGAGATTGCGTCGCAAACGAGCCACGTGTGCTGCGCTGCGATACACGTGCGCAGTCGTATTGCGTACTGCACGTTGCTGTTGTGTGCAGACAACGGTGCGCGTCGTCACATGCTGTGGTCGCTCGCGCTTACAGACTCAATCACCCGCGTAGACATGCGCTTGTCAGGAATCGAAATGACAGATCCCAAAGAGTTGCAGGAAAAGTTCTGGAAGGCGCTCAAATCCGATCGCACCGTGATGCTGGGCCTGGACGGCGTCGAAGACGGCCATGCGCGCCCGATGACCGCGCAAATCGAAGGTGACAGCGGCGGCCCGATCTGGTTCTTTACCTCCAAGGACAATGCGCTGATCGCGATGCTGGGGCAGGGCCGTCGCGTCATCGGCGCCTTCAGCAGCAAGGGGCATGATCTGTTCGCCAGCATCAGCGGCGCCTTGCACGAAGACACTGACCCTGCGGTGATCGATCGCTTATGGAACCCGCACGTTGCTGCGTGGTACGAAGGCGGCAAGGATGACCCGAAATTGGCGCTGCTGCGCCTGGACGCGGACCACGCACAGATCTGGCTCAATGGTTCCAGCCTGCTTGCCGGTATCAAGGTGCTGTTCGGTGTCGATCCGAAGAAGGACTATCAGGACAAGGTGGCGGACGTCCCGCTGCGTTGAGGGTTTGTTTGGCGGATGCGGATGGTGATCAGGATCGGCATGTGGGAGCTGTTACATGCCGCAATGCACACCGGCCGCGTCCGCTTGGCGTCCGTGTCGTGTTTTGAGCGCTTTGCTTGAAAGTCACATCTACGTGGTTTTCAGGTATCAACTGGCGCGATGCGCGCCCACCAGGAGATGCGACATGCAACGGATCGAAATTGGCCAGATGGTGTTCCTGCGTGATGGTGAAGTCGGCGTAGGCGCTATACGCGATATTCGTAACGAAGGCGCCGAGCTCGTCATCAATATCGAAAACGGCGGCGATTTTGTGCTACCTGTGTCGGTGGTGCGCGACGTGCATTCCGGCAAGGTGATGCTGGATGTCGATCAGTTGCCGGAGGAAGTGCGCGATGCGTTGCGCCACCCGCACGACAACGAGTTGCGAACCAGTCGGTATGCAGCCAGCAACCCGCAGGACGGCGCGCTCAAGTAGTGTTCGTCTCCCAGCGCGGGTAATGCGCGGATGCTCGGCGGCCTAGCGCGGTACCTGGATGGGTGTCAGTGGCCGCGGTGGGCGTGTCCATCTGTAGCTGAGGGCGTCCCATGCGGCATGGTGACTTTCGGGTCGTGCCGCCAGATGACCGATGTTTTACTGTCGAATCTCAGGACAGTGGAAGGGGATGATGGGAATCAGCAAGCTGGCACTGGCTCTATCGGTCCTTGTTGCGTTCGATGCTTGCGGTGCGACTGCTCAACAGGACGAAGCCCAGGTGCGATCTGCCGACGCGGCGTTCTGGGAGGCCTACAACGCCTGCGATATGCAAGCCATTGCGGGTCTGCTCACGGCGAACGTGGAGTTCTATCACGACAAGACCGGGCTCACGACCTCGCGCGAGGCGGTCGTCGAGTCGTTGCGTCAGGGACCCTGCGCCGACGAAACCTTGCGTCTTCGACGTGAGGCGCTCAATGACAGCATCGCATTCCATCCGCTCAAGGACGGTTACGCAATGTTGTCGGGCCATCACCGCTTTTATGTGCAGGAACGTGACAAAGCGGAGCGATTGGACGGTCAAGCCGACTTCACCACGGTCTGGAAATTTGCCGATGGACGTTGGCGCATGCATCGCGTGCTCAGTTATGCGCATGGCCCCGTGCCGTATACGCCGCCACCAAGAACGACAACACTCCCGGTCACGGTGCTGCAGCGCTACGCAGGCCGTTATCGCTCGCCTCGCATCGGAATCATTCAGATCGCGGTCGCCGGCGATCATCTGACGCTCACCGCCGGCAGTTTCATCGCCACGCTCTATCCGCAATCCACCACGCGTTTCTTTGCGATGGAGCGCGATCTGCGCTTCGACTTCGAGACCAACGGCGACGGACTTTCCAAAACGTTGGTGGTGTATGAAAACGGCGTCGTCAGCGAACGTGCCATGCGCGAAGATCCTGCTGCGCGCGAAGAATGAGCACAGACATGCTTCGCCGGCTGCGTTCGAAAGTACTCAAGCGAATACATCGATGCAGGCAGGCCGCCATATCGCACGGGTCTCTGGCTCAGCTGCCCACAACGTCTGGCGGCAGACCATCCGGTAATAAAAACGTACGCGGCGCGGCATCTGGCGGGCCAGCCGAGGGTAGTGCCGGTTGCTCGGCTTCGTCCTTGAGTTGCACGCCGGATAGCTTGCGTCGAAACGCCTCGCGTAACAGGTACGCAAGTTTGTGCGTGGCTTCGGCGTAACTCAGCCCTTCGGCGCGGATATTGGAGATGCAATTACGCGCGGCGTCGGTCAGGCCGAGCCGTGGGGTGTAAGTCAGATACAGGCCCAGGCTGTCGGGCGAACTCAGTCCCGGCCGCTCGCCGATCAGCACGATCACTGCACGGGCCTTGAGCAATTCGCCGACCTCGTCGCCGATGGCCACACGCCCTTGCGCGATCAGCACCACCGGTGCCAACGACCAGCCCTCGTGTGCGGCCAAGCGATCGATATGTTCCAGCATCTGCGGGGCATTGCGGTGTACGGCCAGCGCCGAAAGCCCGTCCGCGACCACGACCGCCACGTCATGTCCACCGCCATGCACGGCGGTCAGACCACGCAGTTGCGTGGCGGCGTCGGCGGCCAGGCGCCGGCCCAGATCCGGGCGTTGCAGATACACATGCCGATCCGCCGCCGCGCTGTGCAGCAGCATGCTGGTACGCCCGCGCTGTTCGAGTTCGGCCTGCAACGGCGCCGGATCGAACGCCAGATGCACCGCATCGCGTGCCTGCGCATGCGCCAGCTGGAAATCCAGATGCGCAGCTGTCGGCAGGCTGGTGCCGACGCGCCCCAGCGCGATCCGTGCCGGCGTGAGGTGACGCAGCTGCGCCCAGGCATCGCGAGGTGGCGTCGTGGGGCTGCTCATTGCGCCGTGCCGCTGTTCAATTGCGCCAGCGCACGCCGGAACGGTGCCGGCACCTCGTTACCGAGTTCGAAGCGGCCATCGCGCAGGCGCAGGATGCCTTGCTGTTCCAGCCACTGTTCGAACTCGGGCGCAGCACGCAGGCCCAGTGCCTGGCGCGCATACAGCGCATCGTGGAACGAGGTGGTCTGGTAGTTGAGCATCACATCGTCCGAGCCGGGGATGCCCATGATGAAGTTGATGCCGGCGGTGCCGAGCAGGGTCAGCAGCACGTCCATGTCGTCCTGATCGGCTTCGGCATGGTTGGTGTAGCAGATGTCGCAGCCCATCGGGACGCCGAGCAACTTGCCGCAGAAATGATCCTCCAGCCCGGCGCGGATGATCTGCTTGCCGTCGTAGAGATACTCCGGGCCGATAAAGCCCACCACGGTATTCACCAGCAACGGTTTGAACTGCCGCGCCACTGCATACGCGCGCACCTCGCAGGTCTGCTGATCGACGCCATGATGCGCATTGGCCGACAATGCGCTGCCCTGGCCGGTTTCGAAATACATCACGTTGTCGCCCACGCTGCCACGGCGCAACGACAGACCCGCCTCGTAGCCTTCCTGCAGCAACGCAAGATTGATGCCGAAGCTGGTATTGGCCGCTTCGGTGCCGGCGATGGACTGGAACACCAGATCCACCGGCACGCCGCGTCCGATCGCCTCGATGGTGGTGGTGATGTGCGCCAGCACGCAGGACTGAGTGGGAATCTGGTAGCCGGCGATCACCGCATCGAGCATGCGCAACAATGCGGTGGTGGCGGCCAGGCTGTCGCTGGCCGGGTTGATGCCGATCACCGCATCGCCGTTGCCATACAACAAACCGTCGAGCACGCTGGCGGCAATGCCGGTGGCGTCGTCGGTGGGGTGGTTGGGTTGCAGGCGCGTCGACAAGCGTCCGCGTAATCCCAGCGTGTTGCGAAAGCGCGTGACCACGCGCGTTTTCTGCGCGACCAGAATCAGGTCCTGCACCCGCATCAGTTTGGACACCGCCGCCACCATCTCCGGTGTCAGTCCGGGCGCTAGTGCGGTGAGTGCCGCTTCGTCGGCCTGCGCACTCAACAGCCAATCGCGAAAGCCGCCGACGGTGAGATGCGCGACCGGGGCGAACGCGGTTGCATCGTGTTGGTCGACGATCAAGCGGGTGACTTCATCCGCTTCGTACGGCACCACCGCTTCATCCAGAAAATGGCGCAGCGGTAGGTCCGCCAGCGCCATCTGCGCAGCGACGCGCTGCAGACCGGAGTCAGCGGCGAGCCCGGCCAGTTGATCGCCCGAGCGTGCCGGCGTGGCCTTGGCCAGCAACGTTTTGAGATCGGCAAACTGGAAGCGCTCGCCGCCGGCGGTGAAGGCGAACCCACTCATCTGACAGTGCTCGCAGGTGTGTGTTGGCCGCGCAAGCTCAGCACGCAACACACCGCACCAAACAGCAGCAGGCCTACAAAGATCAGCGCCACGATCGGGTTGAACCACACCATCGCCACCAGGCACACCAGCGCCAGCAGCAGCGCAATCGCCGGCACCACCGGATAACCCGGTGCGCGAAAACTGCGCTCAAGCAATGGCTCGGCGCGGCGCAGTTTGAACAGGCTGAGCATGCTCATCAGATACATCACGATCGCGCCGAACACCGACATGGTGATCATCGCCGCGGTCAGCGACATGCCCTGGATCTTGACCACGCCATCGCTGCAGATCGCCGCGATGCCGATCGCGCCGCCAGCAAGAATCGCGCGATGCGGCGTGCGAAAGCGCGACAGTTTGGCCAGCCCGTGCGGCAAAAAACCCGCACGCGCCAATGCGAAGAATTGCCGCGAATAGCCCAGGATGATGCCGTGGAAACTGGCCACCAGACCGAACAGGCCGATCCACACCAGCATGTGCAGCCAGGTCGAGCTATTGCCGACCACCGCTTTCATTGCCTGCGGCAACGGGTCGTTGATGTTGGACAGCTGGCGCCAATCGCCGACGCCGCCGGCAAACACCATCGTTCCCAACGCCAGCACCACCAGCGTGAGGATGCCGGCGATGTAGGCGCGCGGGATCGTGCGCTTGGGATCCTTGGCTTCTTCGGCCGCCATCGCCGCGCCCTCGATCGCCAGAAAGAACCAGATCGCAAACGGAATCGCAGCGAAGATGCCGGAGATCGCCGCCGGGCCGAAGTCGTTGCTGCCGGCCCAACCGTTGGCGGCAAAGCGCGCGACGCTGAAACCCGGCGCCACCACACCCATGAACACCAGCAGTTCGATCACCGCCAGCAGAGTCACCACCAACTCGAAGGTGGCGGCGATCGCCACGCCGACGATGTTCAAGCTCATGAAGATCACATACGCCCCGATTGCGGCGATACGTGGGTCCAGGGTCGGAAACTGCACGTTGAGATAGGCGCCGATCGCCATCGCAATGGCCGGTGGCGCGAACACGAATTCGATCAGTGTGGCCAGGCCCGCCAGCATGCCGCCGTAGGTGCCGAACGCGCGCAGGCTATAGGCGAACGGCCCACCGGCGTTCGGGATGGCCGTGGTCAACTCGGTGAAGCTGAAGATGAAGCAGGTGTACATCACCGCCACCAGCACGGTGGTCACCAGAAATCCCAGGGTACCGGCGGTGCCCCAGCCGTAGCTCCAACCGAAATACTCGCCGGAAATCACCAGTCCCACGGCGATCCCCCACAGTTGCCAGGTGCCCAGTGTGGGTTTGAGTTGCTCGTTGCGCATGTCGCACATCTCCTGCGGTCGGGGGAGGGGAGATGAAGCACGTCCGACGCCGCAGCGATGGACTAACCGTCTGGCTCGATCGTCCGCTACGAAAGTGGCGAGGATCGAAGATCGACGGTCGTCCCGGTTATACCGCAAAGCCCCGCGACCAACACAGGCACAGCGGGTAGGCCGCAGAGAACAGGCCGCCACGCTAACGCAACCGGTGCCCGCTGTTTCATTTCGCTACCCAACGGCTCTATTTGTTGCGCTCAAGCACCAGCAACGGATCGATGCGCACATCGAACCAATTCATCCCCCAATGCAGATGCGGCCCGGTCGCGCGCCCGGTGGCGCCCACGGCAGCAATCACCTGACCCTGCTCCACGCGATCGCCCACTTTCACGTCGATGCGCGACAGGTGCAGAAAGTTGGAGCTCACCCCGAAGCCATGATCGAGCAGCACCGTGCCACCGGTCAGATACAGATCCGGCGCGGCGAAGGTGACCACGCCGGCGGCCGGCGCCTTGACCGGCGTGCCGGTGGGTACCGCGATATCCATGCCCGAATGACCGGCGCCGGGCTGACCGTTATAGACACGCGCATTGCCGAAGCGCCCGCTGATGCGGCCCTGCACCGGCCAGATGAAGGGCTGCGCGAAATCAGTACGCGCGTCGTCGCGATCGCGCGCAGCGGTGACCTGCGCTTGTTCGCGCTTGATCCGTTCGGCGATCGCCGCAGGCGGGTTGACGGTCTTGGGCGGCACGCCGTTGACGCGTTCCACCGGCCAATCGCGCGGCGTCACTGCGATGCTGGCAGTCTCCTTGCCGCCATCGGGCCGGGTGATCTGCACCTGCAAGGGGCCGGTGGCATCGCGGCCGATACCGAACACCACGCTGCCATAGCCGCTCACCCGCAACGTGCGGCCGGCGTACTGCACCTGGCTGCCTGCCGGCACCTTGCCGATCACCATCGCGCCTTGCGAGGCGCTTGGCGGAAACACCACATCCGCAGCGCTCGCAGATTGCGCAGCGGCATCACCCACAGCAAACGCGAGCGGCGCCAGCGCAAGCCAGGCGCCAAGCAGGGCTGCGCGCATCAGCGGTCGAAGGTCAGGCGCTGACCGGCGGCGCTACCGACCAACTGTTCGCCATCCCACACCTGCTGGCCGTTGACCCAGGTCGCGGCGATGCGCGAGCGGAAGGTGGTGCCTTCGAACGGCGACCAGCCGCACTTGGACAGCACCTGCTCGCGCTTCACGGTGAACGGGGTGTTGTCGATCATCACAAGATCGGCGAAATAGCCTTCGCGCAGAAAACCGCGCTCTTCCACATCGAACAACTGCGCCGGCGCATGCGCGAACTTCTGCACGATACGGGTGATCGGCAGCTTGCCTTCATGCACCAGCTCCAGCGCGGCGACCAGCGCGTACTGCACCAACGGCAGGCCCGACGGCGCCTGCGCGTAGGGCTTCTGCTTCTCTTCCCAGGTGTGCGGGGCGTGGTCGGTGGCAAGCACGTCGATGACGTCTTCGGCCAGCGCTTCGATCAGCGCCAGGCGGTCGTCGGCGTCCTTGATCGCGGGGTTGCACTTGATCAGGTTGCCCAGCCGCGCGTAATCGCTGCGGTCGAAGCGCAAAAAGTGGATGCAAGTCTCGGCGGTGATGCGCTTGCGCACTTTGCCGTCGGCGTCGACCAGCGGGCCGGCCTCGAACAGCGCCAGCTCGTCGGCAGTGGAGATATGCAGCACGTGCAGGCGCGTGTTGTGCTTGCGCGCCAACGACACCGCCAGCTGCGAGGACTTCAGGCAGGCCTCGCGCGAGCGGATGTCCGGGTGCATCTCCGGGGTCAATGCGTCGCCGTACTTTTCCTTGAACTGCGCCAGCGTCGCATCGATGGTCGGGGTGTCTTCACAGTGGGTGATGATCGGCGTGGGCGCGTCGCGGAAGATCGCATCCAGCGTTTCGGGGTTGTCGACCAGCATGTTGCCGGTGGAGGCGCCCATGAACACCTTGATGCCCGGCGCGGTCTTGGGATCCAGCGTCTGGATCGCGGCCAGATTGTCGTTGCTGGCGCCCATGTAGAAGCCGTAATTGGCCCAGGCGCGCCCGGCCGCAGCGTCGTACTTGGACTGCAGCGCAGCCGCATCCAGGGTCGGCGGATTGGTGTTGGGCATGTCCATGAAGCTGGTCAGGCCGCCGGCCACGGCAGCGCCGGATTCGGTGGCGATATCGCCCTTGTGGGTCAGCCCCGGCTCGCGGAAGTGCACCTGGTCGTCGATCATGCCCGGCAGCACCCAGCGCCCGGCCGCGTCCACCACCGTATCGCCTGCAGCCGGAGTGATCTTGTCGGCGATCTTGGCGATGCGGCCACCCTCGATCAGGAGATCGGCGTCGAACTCCTTGCCTTCATTGACCAGGCGGGCATTGACGATGACGGTTCGGCTCATGGGTGGGGTCCTTTGCAGCGGCAGGAAGTGGAAGAGGGCGAAGACGCGGACGTAGGCGCGTCGGGGACGGGATCGAACCCGCCCGGATGGAAAGGATGGCAACGGCCCAGCCGGCGTGCAGCCAGCCAGCAGCCGCGAAGCGGGCCAAAGCGGCCGATCGCGGTCATTGCATACTCCGAGCAACTGGGCGCAAACCGGCAGCGCGGCCCTAACAGAGGGCTAATGAATATTTTGTAGAAGCGCAGCAGCGCGATGAGCAGGCGTGAGATCACTTGCCAATGATATGCCACTTGGACTAATGGGTGGTTGCCGGGGGTCATTGGGGTAAGCTATAAAGGCCCGCTTTCCCGGGCCCCGGGGGAACCAAGGATGAGCGTTTCGTGGCTGCTAAAAAAACTGCAAACAAGGCCGTAGAGGCCGCCAAGAAGTCCGCCAAACCCGTTGCGAAGAAAGCGGCGGCGCCTGCCGCTGCAAAACCGGCTGCCAAGCAGGCGACGCCGGCCACCAAGCAACCTGTTGCCAAGAAGGCAGCTGTGACCAAGGCCGCTGCCAAGCCGGCGCCGGCCTCCAAGGCCGCAGTGCCCCAGCCCGCGGCTGTTAAACCTGTAAAACCGGCCGCCAAGAGTGCTGCAAAGCCGGCGGCAAACAAGGCAGCTCCGGCTGCCGCCAAACCGGCCGCCACGCCGGTGGCGCCCAAGTCCGTACCGAAGCCGGCTGCCAAGCCGACTCCGGCCAAGTCAGTCCCGGTCAAGGCTGAAAAGCCCGCGCCCGCACCGGCCCCCAAGGCCGTCCCTGCGAAGCCGGCAAAGCCTGCGACCCCGTCAGTTAAGAATCCCGTGCCCGTTTCGAAATCTTCAGCAAAAACACCAACCAAAACCGAAGCCCCCGCCAAGCCCGCCGCGACCCGTCCGGTCGGTAAGGTGGCCGTGGCCGTGACTGCCAAGTCGTCCAGCCCGACGCCCAAGACCAAGTACAAGGTGGTCGACTACAAGATCGACGAGACCACCGGTCGCCCGATCCTGCCGCAGGGCTACAAGCCTGCCGCGGACGAGGAGTACATGAGCAAGCTGCAGCAGGAGTACTTCCGTCAGCGTCTGCAGCGGTGGCGCAACGAGATGGTCGAGGAATCCAAGCAGACCATCGAGAACCTGCGCGAAGAAGTGCGCGATATCGGCGACGAAGCCGAGCGTGCCACCCGCGAGACCGAGAACTCGCTGGAACTGCGCGCCCGCGACCGTGCACGCAAGCTGATCTCCAAGATCGACAGCACGCTCAAGCGTCTGGAAGATGGCGACTACGGCTATTGCGTGGACACCGGCGAAGAGATCGGCCTGGACCGCCTGGAAGCGCGTCTGACCGCCGAGCGCACCATCGACGCGCAAGAGCGTTGGGAGCATCTGCAGAAGCAGCAGGGCGATTGATCGTTAAAATTGATCGCTCAGCAAGCGTCGAAGCCTCATTGGTCGACTAAAAAAACCCCGCCATGTGCGGGGTTTTTGATGCGTTAGGGGAATAGCGATGCCGGCTGCGTTCGCTACCGGCATCTCGCCATTGCGCACATCACTGCAAGTCGCGCAGATCCAGCTTGCGTAGCTTCGGCGCCTTCCACGCGGTGGTCGCAACCACGCCCAGCGTGACGCAGCCGCCGATCACCACCGCCGGCACCAGGCCGACCAGGCGCGCCATCACCCCGTCGTAGAACGCGCCCAGCTCGTTGGACGAGCCGATGAAGATGCCGTTGATCGACGACACCCGGCCGCGCATCGCATCGGGCGTGGCCAGCTGCAGGATGGTCTGACGCACCACCACCGAGACGCCGTCGCACATGCCGTAGACCAGCAGGATGGCCGCCGACAGCCAGAAATGCCGCGACAGGCCGAACGCGATCGTGCACAACCCGAAACCGGCCACCGACAGCATCAGGATGCGCCCGGCATTGCGCTGCAGCGGGTGCCGCGCCAGCCACACGCCGACCACGATCGAGCCCAGTGCCGGTGCACCGCGCAGGATGCCCAGGCCTTCCGGACCGTAGTGCAGGATGTCGTGGATGAAGGCGGGCAGCATCGACACTGCGCCACCCAGCAGTACCGAAAACATGTCCAGCGCCATCGCGCCCAGCATGATCTGGTTGGACAGCACGAATTGCGCACCTTCGGCGATGCTGCGAAAGATCGGCGCGCGCGGACCTTCGTTGACCGGCTCGCTGACGCGCAACAGGGCCAGCGCCAGGATCGCCACCAACGCCACACTCGCCGCAACGCCATAAGCCAGGCCCTTGCCGCCCCAGCCGACCAGCACGCCGCCCAGCGCCGGGCCGATGACCATGCCGGCCTGAAAAGTGACGCTGCCGATGCTAGCGCCGCGCGCGAAGGCCTCGCGCGGCAACGCGCGCGCGAACAAGGCGTTGTAAACCGGCGACAGGAACGAGCGCGCCGCACCGGTCAGTGCGATGGCCGCATAGATCGGCCACACGCCTTGTACCGGCAGCCAGCCATGCGTGATCGCCAACAGCAGTAGCGCAGTGGCGACCAGGCCCAGCACCGCGACCATGCCCAGACGGCGGCGCGGCAAGTGATCGACCAGATAACCGGCAAACGGCGCGATGCAGAAGAACGGCAGGATCTCCGCCAGCCCGATCAGCCCGAGCGAGAGCGGATTGCGGGTGATCTCGTAGATATGCCAACCGACCGTGACCGCGACGATCTGGTACGACAGCATCGCCGCCACGCGATACAGCAGCACCAGGCCGAAGCCGGGGTAGGCAAAAAGCGTGCGCAGCGAGGCGGCGGGCGAGGGAGGCGTGGGCGTGCTCACTGCTGGGCGCGGGCGGTGTCGCGAATGAAGGCCAGCATCGCCGCCACACCGTTGCTGCGGGTCGGCGACAGGTGCTTGGCCAGTCCAATCCCGGCGATATAGTCCGGCTCGGTGGCGATGATTTCCTGCGCGCTACGCCCCGAGTACACGCGCAAGGCGAGATAGATCAGCCCGGAGACGATCGCCGAATCGCTGACGGCGTGGAAGTCCAGCCGCTCGGCGTTGCCCTCCGGCACGATCCATACCATCGACTGGCAGCCATGCAGGCGGTGTTCTTCGGTCTTCCACTGTTCCGGGAAGGTGGGCAGTTTGCGGCCCAGGTCGATCAGGTACTGGTAGCGCTCGGACCAGTCGCTGAAGAAGGAAAATTCCTCGGCGATGGTGGCCTGTGCTTCGATGGCGGTGGGTTCGAGCGGGAAGGGGGTAGTGGTCATCTAAAATCCAGAATCAATTCTGTGAAAGCCCCTCTCCCTATGGGGCGAGAAGGCGCGGTTTGCGCGCCACTGGCGCGCGTGCCTTGGAGCGCCCGCGCCGCCCGCGCCGCCAGCGCGGGCCGGGGCGCGGAGCGGGGGTTGGGGTTGGGGTGAGGGTGCGGGCGGAGCCACGTGCATTAACTTCTTCTCATGTGGCTTCGCCCGTACCCTCATCCGGCGCTACGCGCCACCTTCTCCCGAAGGGAGAAGGGGAGAGTCATGCGCGCTTCCAGCGTACGCCTTGCGGGGTGTCTTCCAGCACGATGCCTTCGTCGGCCAGTTGCTTGCGGATGGCGTCGGCACGGGCGAAATCCTTGGCTTTCTTTGCCGCATTGCGCTCTTCGACCAGCGTGGTGATGCGCGCATCGTCGCCGGCATCGGTGCCGCGCGAGAACCATGCGGCCGGGTCCTGCTGCAGCAGGCCTAGCGCCAGGCCTGCGCCAAGCAGAACGGATTTGGCTCGGCGCAGCGCCGCAAGATGCTCGCCGCTTCGCTCGCTGTCCGGCCCGCCCGCCTGTGCGAAATCGTGCAGTGCCCGGCTGGCCTCCTTTGCAAGCTTCGCCAGTGCTGCAAGCGCCAGCGGCGTATTGAGGTCATCGTCCAGCGCAGATTCCACATCGCCAGGAATCGTGGTCGGCTGTGTGGGGCCGACGCCTGCATCGGTTTCCACAGCTGCCAGATCGCGCAACGTGCCATACAGCCGGTCCAGCGTGTTCTTGGCCTGCTCGATCAAGCCATCCGACCAGTCCAGCGGCTGCCGGTAATGCGCGCTCAGCAGGGCGTAGCGCAGCGCTTCGGGCGGGTGCCTGGCGATCAGGTCGTGCACGGTTTCGATGTTGCCCAGCGACTTGCTCATCTTGGCGCCGCTGAAATTGAGCATGCCGTTGTGCAGCCAGAACCGCGCAAAGGTGGCCCCGCCATGCGCGCACTCGCTCTGCGCGATCTCGTTCTCGTGATGCGGGAACTGCAGGTCCACGCCGCCGGCATGGATGTCGATGGTCGGGCCCAGGTGCGCGGCGGCCATCGCCGAGCATTCGATATGCCAGCCCGGGCGGCCACGGCCCCAGGGCGATTCCCAACCGGGCAGCTCGTCGCTGGAGGGTTTCCACAGCACGAAGTCGCCCGGGTCGCGCTTGTAGGGAGCCACATCCACGCGCGCGCCGGCCAGCATCTCGTCCGGGTCGCGACGCGAGAGCTTGCCGTAGTGTTCGAAGCTGGCCACCGCGAACAGCACGTGGCCTTCGGCGGCATAGGCATGCCCGTTGGCGATCAGCTGCTCGATCATCGCCACGATCTGCGGAATATGCGCGGTGGCTGCCGGCTCGATGTCCGGCGGCACCACGCCGAGCGCGGCCATGTCCTGGCGGTAGATCGCGGCGAAGCGATCGGTGATGGTCGAGATCGGCACGCCCTGCGCCTGGGCGGCGGCGTTGATCTTGTCGTCCACGTCGGTGATGTTGCGCGCGTAGCGCAGCGCGCCATAGCGCCGCCGCAGCAGTGCGGCCAGCACATCGAACACCACCGGGCCGCGGGCGTTGCCGATATGCGCGTAGTTGTAGACGGTGGGGCCGCACACATACAGGGTGGGGCTGGTGGGGTCGAGCGGCGCGAACGGCTCGACCCGCCGCGTCAGGTTGTTGTGCAGGCGCAGGATCATCGGCATCTGGAAAAGGGTAACTGCACGATTCTAGCCGGTCGCGGCGGCTAGGCGAACCAAACCCCCAGGCGATGGCATGTCACGGCCGGCACTCGCAATCGGATGGGTTGCGTTCAGCCCCGGAGATCGCAAGCTCCATACACTTACGTACTGCCTGGCGACGCCTTCTCTGGTACTGATGCGACCTTCCCTGTTCTTCATGCTGCTGTGTGTGTTTGCCTGGCAGGCACTGGCGGCGCATGCGGCAGAGCCTGACCCCAAGAACCGGGTCGTGGTGATCGAGAACGTGAAGCTGGATTACGCGCAGGTACTCAACGTGGAGCCGGTCTACCAGACCTTGCGCGCCACCCGTATCGAAGAACAGTGCGAGGCCGAGCAGATTGCGCCTGTCGCCGCTGCGCCTGCGGTAGACGACGAAGGCCGGATCAACCGGATGGTCGATTCGGTCAAGGAGATGTTCTCGCGCAGGCCCGAGCTGCCGTCTGCACCGGTGGCAGTGCCGCCGACCAGCACGCGGCGCAATTGCCGGGTGGTGGAAGTGCCGCGCGAGTTCCGGCGGCCGATCGCCTTCGATGTGGATTACGTCTACAAGGGCACCAAGTACCGTTCGCGGCTGCCGGAAGATCCGGGCAACCGGCTGCGTATCCGGGTCTCGGTGACTCCGTATATTCCCGACGCCATCGTCGCGCCGCCGCGATGACGCGCGCAGCGGTTGCGCCGTGCGCGCATGCATGCGAGGATTCGCGCCCTATGCACGCAAACGCCTTTCAGCACGACACCAGCGCCGCCCGGATGGCCTCCGGCATGACCTCGCGTGCCCGCCGACCGGAATCCCACATTTTCGCTGGGTGACCCGGGCGTTTTGCTGTCCGTTGTTGAAAACCCAGCCTCTAAGGCTGGGTTTTTTCGTTTCAGGCGTCATAAAAGTTTCAACCGCAAGAAACGCGCATGTCGCGCACCCCGTCGCTCCTGGCGGACCACGCAGCAGAAGCACGCAGCACAAGGATCGATCGATGTCACTGAAGCACTTCTTGAACACCCAGGACTGGAGCCGCGCCGAACTGGATGCGCTGTTGACCCAGGCCGCGTTGTTCAAACGTAACAAGCTGGGAAGCGAGCTGAAGGGCAAGTCGATCGCGCTGGTGTTCTTCAACCCGTCCATGCGTACTCGCACCAGCTTCGAGCTGGGCGCGTTCCAGCTGGGCGGGCATGCGGTGGTACTGCAGCCGGGCAAGGATGCCTGGCCGATCGAGTTCAACCTGGGCACGGTCATGGACGGCGACACCGAAGAGCACATCGCCGAAGTGGCGCGGGTGCTGGGCCGCTATGTCGACCTGATCGGCGTGCGTGCGTTTCCCAAGTTCGTCGACTGGTCCAAGGACCGCGAGGACCAGGTGCTCAAGAGCTTCGCCAAGTATTCGCCGGTGCCGGTGATCAACATGGAGACGATCACCCACCCGTGCCAGGAGCTGGCGCACGCGATGGCGCTGCAGGAACACTTCGGCACGCAGGATCTGCGCGGCAAGAAGTACGTGCTGACCTGGACCTATCACCCCAAGCCGTTGAACACCGCGGTGGCCAATTCCGCGTTGACGATCGCCACGCGCATGGGCATGGACGTGACCTTGTTGTGCCCGACGCCGGACTACATCCTGGACCCGCGCTACATGGACTGGGCGGCGCAGAACGTGGCCGAAAGCGGCGGCTCGCTGCAGGTGAGTCACGATATCGACAGCGCCTATGCCGGTGCCGACGTGGTGTATGCCAAGAGCTGGGGTGCGTTGCCGTTCTTCGGCAACTGGGAGCCGGAAAAGCCGATCCGCGACCAGTACCAGCATTTCATCGTCGACGAACGCAAGATGGCGCTGACCAACAACGGCGTGTTCTCGCACTGCCTGCCGCTGCGTCGCAACGTCAAGGCCACCGACGCGGTAATGGATTCGCCCAACTGCATCGCCATCGATGAAGCTGAGAATCGCCTGCATGTGCAGAAGGCGATCATGGCTGCCCTGGTGGGCCAGGGCAGCCGGGATTCGTGATTCGTGATCGGGGATTCGCAACGGCGAACCCCGCTCCCGATCCAACTTAGTCAACTTTCACAGAGAGCCCCCATGTCGCAGCAGACCGCTTCCACCAATCCCGAATCCCCACTCTCCAATCCCGGCACCAAGAAGGACATCGTCCTGGCGTTCTCCGGTGGCCTGGATACCAGCTTTTGCATTCCGTATCTGCAGGCGCAAGGCTATGCGGTGCACACCGTGTTTGCCGATACCGGCGGGGTGGATGCCGAGGAGCGTGATTTCATCGAAAAGCGTGCTGCCGAACTCGGCGCCGCCAGCCATGTCACCGTCGATGGCGGCCCGGCGATCTGGCAGGGCTTCGTCAAGCCGTTCGTGTGGGCGGGCGAGGGCTATCAGGGCCAGTACCCGTTGCTGGTGTCCGACCGTTACCTGATCGTGGATGCTGCGCTCAAGCGCGCCGAGGAACTGGGCACGCGCAGCATCGCGCATGGTTGCACCGGCATGGGTAACGACCAAGTGCGTTTCGATCTGGCAGTGAAGGCCTTGGGCGACTACCAGATCGTGGCGCCGATCCGTGAAATCCAGAAAGAGCACACCCAGACCCGCGCCTACGAGCAGAAGTATCTGGAAGAGCGCGGCTTCGGCGTGCGTGCCAAGCAGCAGGCCTACACCATCAACGAGAACCTGCTCGGGCTGACCATGTCCGGCGGCGAGATCGACCGTTGGGAAGCGCCGGGCGAGGGCGCGCGCGGCTGGTGTGCGCCGCGCAGCGAGTGGCCGGTGGAGCCGTTGAACGTCACCTTGAAGTTCGTCGAAGGCGAGGCGGTCGCGCTGGACGGCAAGGCATTGCCGGGCGAGCAGATTCTGGCCCAGCTCAACAAGCTGTTTGCGCCTTACGGCGTGGGCCGTGGCGTGTACACCGGCGATACCGTGATCGGCCTGAAGGGCCGCATCGTGTTCGAAGCGCCCGGCCTGATTTCGCTGCTCACCGCGCACCGCGCGCTGGAAGACGCGGTGCTGACCAAGCAGCAGAACCGCTTCAAGCCGGACGTGGCGCGCAAGTGGGTGGAGCTGGTGTACGAGGGCTTCTATCACGACCCGCTCAAGACCGACATCGAGGCGTTCTTGCAGTCCTCGCAGTCCAAGGTCAACGGCGAAGTCACGCTGGAAACCCGCGGTGGCCGCGTCGATGCGGTGGCGGTGCGCTCGCCGCATCTGCTCAACACCAAGGGCGCGACGTACGCACAGTCGGCCGACTGGGGTGTGGAAGAAGCAGAGGGCTTCATCAAGCTGTTCGGGATGAGCTCGACGTTGTATGCGCAGGTGAATCGCTGAGGATCTAAAGCCCCTCTCCCGTCGGGAGAGGGGTTGGGGTGAGGGTACGGAGCGAAGCTCTCGCAATGTTCAGTGCACGAGGCTTCGCCCGCACCCTCATCCGCCCCTTTGGGGCACCTTCTCCCGGTGGGAGAAGGGTGGCTTCGACGAGATTTATGAGCTGTTTGCGCACCTTCCTTACTTCCGTTTAGCCGCTGCTTCGGACCTTTGATCGAACCAACATGACCGATCTACTCGCATCCACCCTCAAACACCTGGAAACGCTGGTGTCCTTCGACACCCGCAATCCGCCGCGTGCGATCGCTGCCGAGGGCGGCATCTTCGATTACTTGCGTGCGCAGTTGCCTGGTTTCCAGGTTGAGGTGATCGACCACGGTGCCGGCGCGGTGAGCCTGTATGCGGTGCGTGGAAAGCCCAACTACCTGTTCAACGTGCATCTGGACACGGTGCCGGATTCGCCGCACTGGAGTGCCGATCCGCACGTGATGCGGCGCACCGACGATCGTGTGATCGGGCTGGGTGTCTGCGATATCAAAGGTGCGGCGGCGGCGCTGGTGGCGGCGGCCAATGCCGGGCAGGGCGACGCGGCATTCCTGTTTTCCTCCGACGAAGAAGCCAACGACCCGCGCTGCATCGCCGCGTTTCTGGCGCGTGGATTGCCGTATGAAGCGGTGCTGGTGGCCGAGCCGACCATGAGCGAGGCGGTGCTGGCGCATCGCGGCATCAGCTCGGTACTGATGCGGTTTGCCGGGCGTGCCGGGCATGCGTCGGGCAAGCAGGATCCGTCGGCAAGTGCCTTGCATCAGGCGATGCGCTGGGGCGGCAGGGCGCTGGATCATGTCGAGTCGCTGGCGCATGCGCGCTTCGGTGGCTTGACTGGATTGCGCTTCAACATCGGTCGCGTCGATGGCGGCATCAAGGCCAACATGATCGCGCCGGCAGCCGAAGTGCGTTTTGGCTTCCGTCCGCTGCCGTCGATGGACGTGGATGGATTGCTGGCCACCTTCGCCGGATTTGCCGAGCCGGCTGCAGCGCAGTTCGAAGAAACCTTTCGCGGGCCGAGCCTGCCGTCTGGCGATATCGCGCGTGCAGAAGAACGCCGGCTGGCCGCGCGCGATGTGGCCGATGCGCTGGATCTGCCGATCGGCAATGCGGTGGACTTCTGGACCGAGGCCTCGCTGTTTTCCGCTGGCGGTTACACCGCGTTGGTGTACGGCCCCGGCGATATCGCACAGGCACATACCGCCGACGAGTTCGTGACGCTTGCGCAGTTGCAGCGTTATGCCGAGTCGGTCCACCGCATCATCAACGGCGCGCACTGACCGCTTTCACTAACGGCTCGTACTAAAGCCGCATTCCGCGCCTGGCGCGGCCATTCCTCTTTTCGATCACGGCAATGTCCCTCTCCGCACAGCCCCACAAACAGACCCGCCAGACCATCGTGCGCCTGCTTTCGAGCATGGCCAGCGCCAAGGAAATCAGCCAGTACCTCAAGCGTTTTTCGCAGCTGGATGCCAAACGCTTTGCGGTGGTCAAGGTGGGCGGCGCGGTGCTGCGCGACGATCTGGACGCGCTGACCTCGTCGCTGTCGTTCCTGCAGGAAGTGGGGCTGACCCCGATCGTGCTGCATGGTGCCGGCCCGCAGCTGGATGCCGAACTCTCGGCGGCCGGCATCGAGAAGCGCACCGTCAATGGACTGCGGGTGACCTCGCCTGAAGCCCTGGCGATCGTGCGCAAGGTGTTCCAGGCCTCCAACCTCAAGCTGGTCGAAGCGCTGCAGCAGAACGGTGCGCGTGCGACCTCGATCACCGGCGGCGTGTTCGAAGCCGAGTATCTGGACCGCGACACCTATGGCCTGGTCGGTGAGGTCAAGGCGGTGAATCTGGCGCCGATCGAAGCCAGCCTGCAGGCTGGCTCGATCCCGGTGATCACCAGCCTAGGCGAGACGCCGAGCGGGCAGATCCTCAACGTCAACGCAGATTTTGCTGCAAACGAACTGGTGCAGGAACTGCAGCCATACAAGATCATCTTCCTCACCGGCACCGGCGGCTTGCTGGATCCCGACGGCAAGGTGATCGATTCGATCAACCTGTCCACCGAGTTCGATCACCTGATGCAGCAGCCGTGGATCAATGGCGGCATGCGGGTCAAGATCGAGCAGATCAAGGACTTGCTCGATCGTCTGCCGTTGGAATCGTCGGTGTCGATCACCCGGCCGGCAGATCTGGCCAAGGAGCTGTTCACGCATAAAGGCTCGGGCACGCTGGTGCGGCGTGGCGAGCGCGTATTGCGCGCGACCTCGTGGGACGAACTGGATCTGCCGCGCCTCACCTCGCTGATCGAATCCAGCTTCGGCCGTACGCTGGTGCCCGATTACTTCAGCAACACCAAGCTGCTGCGTGCCTATGTCAGCGAGAACTATCGCGCCGCGGTGATCCTCACCGATGAGGGCATGCTGGGTGCAAGCGCGCTGATTTATCTGGACAAGTTTGCCGTGCTCGACGATGCGCAAGGCGAGGGCCTGGGCCGCGCGGTGTGGAATGTGATGCGCGAAGAAACCCCGCAGCTGTTCTGGCGCTCGCGTCATAACAACCAGGTCAACATTTTCTATTACGCCGAGGCCGACGGCTGCATCAAGCAGGAAAAGTGGAAGGTGTTCTGGTACGGGCTGGAAAACTTCGAGCAGATCCAGCATTGCGTGGCGCATTGCGCGATGCGTCAGCCGACGCTGCTGGGCTGAGTACGATGGCCCCCATCCCCTTGCAACCGCGCTGGCGCGATTTGCCCACACTACGCGGCCAACACGCAACGCTGGAACCGCTGCAAGCTGCGCATGCCGACGGTCTGCGTAATGCGCTGGGCGACGGTGGCTTGTCGCGGCTGTGGTACACCGGCGTGCCGGCACCGGCGCAGGTGGACGACTACGTTGCTGCAGCCTTGGCTGCGCAAACCGACAGGCTGGTGCTGCCTTACGTGGTACGTGATGCGGCCGGCGAGATCGTCGGCTGCACGCGCTATTACGGGCTGGATGCGACCGTGCCCAAGCTGTCGATCGGCTACACCTGGTACGCGCCGCGCGTGCAGCGCAGCGGCGTCAATACCGACACCAAGCTGCTGCTGTTGCAGCATGCCTTCGAAATGCTGGGCTGTTTGAGCGTGGTCTTCGAAACCAGTTGGTTCAATCACACCTCGCGCGCGGCAATCGCGCGGCTCGGGGCCAAGCAGGACGGCGTGCTGCGCAACCACACCCGCCATGCCGACGGCACGCCGCGCGATACCGTAGTGTTCTCCATCATCGATACGGAATGGGCCGGGGTGAAACGCCACCTGCAGTTCCGCCTGGAAGCAAACGCATGACTGTTAAAACAAGCATCGGCATTGTCGGCGCCCGCGGGCATACCGGTTCGGAATTGATCAAGCTGGTGACGGCGCATCCGCACCTGCGGCTGGTGTTCGTGTCCTCGCGCGAACTGGCCGGGCAAGCTGTGGCCGGCCACAACGATGCCTATCAGGGCGAGTTGCGTTACGAGAGCCTGGATGCCGATGCGGTGGCCGCCAAGGCCGCCGATGTGGTGATCCTGGCGCTGCCCAACGGCAAGGCAGAGCCGTTCGTGGCAGCGATCGATGCGGCCAGACCGCAGACGCTGTTGATCGACCTGTCGGCCGATTACCGCTTCGATCCGGCCTGGTATTACGGGCTGCCGGAGTTGACGCGAGGAAAGTACGCCGGGCAGAAGCGCATCAGCAACCCGGGCTGCTACGCCACCGCAATGCAGCTGACGATCGCGCCGCTGCTCGATCAACTGGCCGGCCCGCCGCAGTGCTTTGGCGTCTCCGGCTATTCCGGCGCAGGTACCACGCCCTCGGACAAGAACAACCCCGCGCTGCTGGCCGATAACCTGATGCCGTATGCGCTGACCAACCACATGCACGAGCGCGAGGTCTCTGCGCAGCTCGGCGTGCCGGTGGAGTTCATGCCGCATGTGGCGCCGCATTTCCGCGGCCTCACCATGACCGTCAACCTGTGGCTGCAGCAACCGCTCACACGCGAGCAGATCCAGGCGCGCTACGCGCAGCGTTATGCCGACGAGCCGCTGATCGAGATTGTCGATGAGGCGCCGTGGGTCAGCCGCATCGCCGGCAAGCACGGTGTGCAGATCGGTGGCGTGACATTGGCGCCGGGCAACAAGCGCGTGGTGGTGGTGGCAACGCTGGACAACCTGCTCAAGGGCGCGGCCACGCAGGCGATGCAGAACCTCAACCTGGCGTTTGGCTGGGACGAATTGACTGCGATTCGTTGATGCGCGTCCCTCGCAAGAGCCCGCACATCCATCATGTGCGGGGATTAAAAGACGCGAGTCCCTCGCAGAAGCCCGCACATCCATGTGCGGAGATTCAACTGGACGACCTATTTCGAGACGCTTTCCAATGACCAATCTGTTGTGGCAAAAACCCGGTGTGGCAGTGGACGCCAAGATCCAGCGCTTCCTGGCCGGCGACGACGTCATCCTGGACCGCGAGTTTTTCCTGTACGACATCGCTGCCAGCAAGGCGCATGCGCAGGGGCTGCAGCACATCGGCATCCTGTCGCTGCAGGAACTGGGCGGGCTGAGCGAGCAACTGGATCTGCTGGCCGATGATTTCCGCAGCGGCGCGTTCGTGCTCGATGCGCAATACGAAGATTGCCATTCGGCGATCGAGGCGCGCCTGACCGAGCGCCTGGGCGATGCCGGCCGCAAGATCCACACCGGACGCAGCCGTAATGACCAGATTCTGGTCGCCACGCGGCTATGGTTGAAGGACAAGCTGCAACGTGTGGCCGAGCTCAGCGCGGAGATCGCCAAGGTGGCGCTGGACCGCGCGCAGGCCGAAGCCGACCTGCCGGTGCCGGGCTATACGCATATCCAGCGTGCGGTGGTGTCGTCGGCCGGCATGTGGTGGGCAGGCTGGGCAGAAGCCTTTATCGACAATGCACTGCGCGCAACCGACACCTTGCGGTTGGTGGACAGCAATCCGCTCGGCACTGCGGCCGGTTACGGCGTCAATCTGCCACTGGACCGTGCGCATACCACCGCCGAGCTCGGCTTTGCGCGCCTGCAGGTCTCGCCGATCTACGCACAGCTCTCGCGCGGCAAGTACGAACTGGCTGCACTCGAAGCGCTTGGCAGCGCCACCCTGGACTTGCGGCGTATTGCCTGGGATCTGTCGTTGTTCACCAGCGGCGAATTCGCTTTCGTCGCGTTGCCGGCGCAATACACCACCGGCAGCTCGATCATGCCGAACAAGCGCAATCCTGACGTCATCGAACTGATGCGTGCCACCCATGCCAGCATCGCGGCGGCGCGGACCGAAATCGAACAGTTGTTGTCCCTGCCGTCCGGTTATCACCGTGATCTGCAGAGCAGCAAGGGCGCGATCGTGCATGGCTTCGGGCGCGGCCTGGCCGCGCTCGAACTGCTGCCGGCGTTGCTGGCCAATCTGGAATGGCGCCCGGACAAGCTGCGCGCGGCGATCGATTCGGGCATGTACGCCACCGATGTGGCGGTGGAAGCGGCCGTGGCCGGTGTGCCGTTCCGCGAGGCCTACAAGGCGGCAGCGGAAGCCTCCGACACTGCAGGGCAGGGGCGCACGCCGGAAGGCAGCCTGGCCGCACGCGTCTCGCCAGGCGCCGCCGCGGATCTGCAGCTGGATGTCTTGCGTGCCCGTTGGGAGGCGCTGCGCTGATGGCCGTGATCAGTATCGAGACCGCAGAACACTATCCCTGGGGCGAAGCCTGCGAAGGCTGGCATCTGTTGCGCGACCCCAGCTTGAGCGTGCTCGAGGAACGCATGCCGCCAGGCGTTGCGGAGTCGCGTCATCGGCATAGTCGCGCACGCCATTTTTCTATGTGCTGGCCGGCGAAGTGATGCTGCAACTGGATGGCGCGCAGCACGTGCTCGGGGTCGGGCAGGGCCTGGACGTGCCGCCTGGCACCACGCACCAGATGCACAATCTGTCCGATGTCGAGGCGCGCTTTCTGGTGATCTCGGCACCGCATGGTCGCGACGATCGTGCACCCACGACAGCACGCGCGAAGGACGTCAGCTGATGACTACGCGCTATCTGGTGCTGGCGATGCGCAAGCCGGATTTTCCCGCCGATGTGGTGCAGCCGCATCTGGATTTTCTCGCTGCATTGCGTGCGGCCGGGCAGCTCGAAATGACCGGTGGTTTCGGCGATCGCACCGGCGGTGCGTATGTGTTGGTCAATCTGGGCAGTCTGGAGGAGGCGCAGCAGATCGTTGCGCGTGATCCCTTGGTGCTGCGCGATGCCTCGACGCTGACCGTGTATGAGTGGAACACGCACTGAGCGTCTGGCTGCCATGACAACCCCTGCCGACATGCCGTCGTTATTTACCGAGCAGCCGTTGCCGCCATGGCGGCGCGCGGTGCTCAAGGTCGGCAGCAGCCTGTTGGCCGCCGATGGTGGTGGCCTGTCGCCGCGCTTTGCGTTGGGCCTGGCGCAGTTCGTCTCGGCCAACCTGGCCGCAGGGCGCGAGCTGGTGATCGTCTCTTCCGGTGCGGTGGCGGCAGGCCGTGCGATCCTGCCGAAAGCCGCCGAAGCCGGTGCACCGATCGCCGCGCGCCAGGCCCTGGCGGCGCTCGGTCAGGCGCAATTGATCGCGCTGTGGCAGCGCTTTTTCGAACGTCCGGTGGCGCAGGTACTGCTCACCCACGACGACCTGCGTAACCGCCGCCGGTATCTCAATGCGCGCGCCACCCTGGGCGAGTTGTTGCGGCTGGGTGCGTTGCCGGTGATCAACGAGAACGACACCGTCTCGGTGGACGAGCTCAAGCTGGGTGATAACGACAATCTCGCCGCGATCGTGGCCGCGCTGGTCGATGCCGATGCGTTGTTCATCGCCACCGATATCGATGGCTTGTACAGCGCCGACCCGCGCAGCAATCCGTTGGCGCGTCCGCTCGACGATGTGCCTGAGCTCACTGCCGAGGTGCTGGCAATGGCCGGCGGCAGCGGCAGCAGCGTGGGTACCGGCGGCATGCGCACCAAGCTGGAAGCCGCCGCAAAAGCCGGTGCTGCCGGCATCGAAACCTATCTGTTCAACGGCCGCAGCAGCGAGGTGGTGCGCGGGCTTGCGCAGGATCGCCTGCGCGGCACGCGCATCCACCCCGCACGCACGCGCATTGCCGCCCGCAAGTACTGGCTGCGCCACGCACCGGTGGAGCCGGGCGCGATCCTGATCGATGCCGGTGCCGCGGCGGCGCTGACCGGAAAGGGCGCATCGCTGCTACCGGGCGGTGTGGCCAGCGCGCAAGGCGACTTCCGGCGCGGCGACATGGTGGAGATCCGCCTGCGCGACGCCGATGGCGAACGCTGCCTGGCACGCGGCGTCAGCCAGTATTCGGCAGTGGATATCCGCCGCATCGCCGGACGCCATTCGCGCGAGATCGAAACCGTGCTCGGTTACAGCTATGGCGAGAATGTGGTGCATCGCGATGATCTGGTGCTGTTGTAGCGGGGATTGGGGAGTCGGGATTGGGGATTCGCAAACGCATGTGCATTGCGTTTCCCAAACGCCGCCTCCGCGTCCCAGTGACTGATTGCTTTCTGGTGGTAAAACGATACGGATTGCTTTTGCCAATCCCCAATCCCGACTCCCCAATCCCGGCCCCCAAATGACCATCAAAACCCTCGCCCTGCAATGCCGTGATGCTGCGCACGTGCTGTCGCAACTGTCGTCGTCTGCCAAGCAGGCCTTGCTGGAGGCGATGGCCGCTGCGCTGGAGCACGATGCGGCGGTGATCCTGGCGGCGAATGCGCGCGATCTGGAGGCGGCGCGGGAGAAGGGCGTGGGTGCTGCGATGCTCGATCGTCTGGCGTTGGACACAAAGCGCCTGGCCGGCATCGCCGCCGCATTGCGCGAGGTCGCGCAGCTGCCCGATCCGGTCGGGCAGATCACGCGCGAAGACGTGCGCCCCAATGGCATCGTCGTGCAGAAGGTGCGCGTGCCGCTCGGCGTGATCGCGATGATCTACGAGGCGCGCCCGAACGTGACCGCCGACGCCGCAGCGCTGTGCATCAAGGCCGGCAACGGTGTGATCCTGCGTGGCGGCTCGGAGGCGATTCACTCCAACACCGCGATTGCGCGCGCACTGCAGCGCGCATTGCGTGAGGCCAATGTGCCCGAGGCCGCGTTGACGCTGGTCGAGGATCTGCGCCGCGAGACCATGCTGGAGCTGCTGCAGCTCAGCGATATCGTCGACCTGGCGATTCCGCGCGGCGGCGAAGGCCTGATCCGTTTTGTTGCCGAACACGCGCGCGTGCCGGTGATCAAGCATTACAAGGGCGTGTGCCATCTGTTCGTGGATGCCTCCGCCGACGTGGACCTGGCCTTGCGTCTGTTGGTCGATGGCAAGGCCAGCCGACCGTCGGCCTGCAATTCGCTGGAGACCTTGCTGGTGCATGCAGACATCGCCGAGCGTTTTCTGCCGGCCGCCGCGCAAGCGCTGCGCGAACGTAAGGTGGAGTTGCGGGGCGATGCGGCAACGCGTGCATTGCTGCCCGATATCGCGCCTGCCAGCGATGACGACTATGCCGCTGAATTCCTCGATCTGATCCTGGCGATCCGCGTGGTGCCGGATCTGGACACCGCGCTGGCGCATATCCGCCACTACGGCTCGGACCACACCGAGGTCATCGCCACGCAGAGCACAGCCAATGCCGAACACTTCGTGCAATCGCTGCGCTCGGCCGTGGTCATGGTCAACGCGTCCTCGCGTTTTTCCGACGGTGGCGAGCTTGGCCTGGGCGCCGAAATCGGCATCTCCACCACGCGTCTGCATTCCTACGGCCCGATGGGCCTGGAAGCGCTCACGGTGGAGCGCTTCGTGGTGCGTGGCGAGGGCCAGGTGCGGCACTGATATACACCTCGTGCCGACCAAACTTCCTTGTGGCGGCACCCTCGGCGACCCTCCGGGGAACGCAAGCCACGATGTGCGTGCGTACCAATGCCATGCCGCTGTAAAGGCGAGCCACCTTTTGCTTGCAGCGGGTAAGGGCACCGCATCCGGATGTCGTATTTTCAGTCGTTCTTGGAGGTAGTGGGGGGATCAATAAGCGATCTTTTTTCCGCCCAGCACCGCATCAATCCAATTGGGGTCTGTCGGTGAGGTAAAACCACTCGTGGTATATGCAATCTGCTTGCCGTCGCGCTCCCATTTGTGCATCTTCTCGACGAACTGGTGTGGGTAGTCATTGGCGCGGCAAGCGATTTTGCACCACGGGTCGCAGATATAGATTTCCGAATCCCATTGGGTCATGTCTGCGGGCAGTTCACCTGAAGGCGCACCGATCATGGCAACGCCATGGCTTTCGCCGAAATGGCCCATCCTTGCAGTATATCCGCAGTCTTGCAGGAGGTGCGTCGCGAGCCGAGACAGCTCTTCGCAGTTGTGTGCTCTTCCGCTCATTGCCACGCCGATGACATCCTCGTCCTCGTATTGCTGCTTACGCATCCTGACGATTTCTTCCTGTGCGTCCATCAGTCGGAACACTTCATCATCTCCGCGACTGAGCCGCATCTTGTTTCCCGACTTAAGGTTGGGGTCATAGTAGTATTTGCGTACCTTAAGCAGCACTGTGCTAACTGCATCTTGCATAGGAGATGTGGCGCTCTGGCTGGGAGACGTGCCGGATGCAGAAGGGCGGCTGCGATTCAGGTCACGCAAGCCGCTCAACTGGGCGCCGGTCTGGTCGATGTTTCCCGCGCCTTGCGCGCTGCTGCCCGTGTGTTGTGAGGTGGCTTGGGCGTCGCCGGTGTAGGTAATTCTTTCCGAATGCCCCCGGTTGACTGATCCACAAAGGCCCATGGTTTATCTCCTCAATCATTGGATGTGGGCGATATGTTGTGAGTGGATGCATGTCGAGGCAACATCAAAGACGAAGCGATCACTGGATAGGCGAATCGCTTTCGTCTGCGCCGAATCAGTTTCTATACGAACGTCGGTCCCGGCGCGCAGTCTGATCGAGAAGGCGCATTGAAATAGCGTTGGTTGGATGGTCTTAATGAAGTCTCACATCAAGCGCGTTAGTGCAGGTGGCGTTATCGACACTGCACTCCGGGTCGTCGTCACTCCAGTCGACCAGACTTCAGCGAACCAGATGCACCAGCGTGGGCAGACCGTGCGCCCCGTCCGACGGTCTCCCTCATGGGCAATCGCACGAGCTGAAGTTGCCACCCACGACCTTTGACACTCCCCTGGCAGGCCTGCGCCTGCCTACAGTGGACAGCTGCCCCGTCCTTCCGGAGTCGTCATGCGCCGCCTTGCCACCTGTTTGCTCGCCACCGCCATTGCTGCCGCCACCGGCAGCACGATGGCGCAAACCTCGCCGATGACGCCGGATATTACCGGCAAGCCGTTCGTGGCAGGCGACGCCGCCAACGACTACGTCAAACGCGAGGTGATGATCCCGATGCGCGACGGGGTCAAGCTGCATACGGTGATCGTGCTGCCCAAGGGCGCGCGCAATGCGCCGATCGTGCTCACGCGCACGCCGTACGACGCCAGCGGCCGCACCGAGCGTCTGGCCTCGCCGCATATGAAGGACCTGTTGTCTGCAGGCGATGACGTGTTCGTGGAAGGCGGCTATATCCGCGTGTTCCAGGATGTGCGCGGCAAGTACGGCTCGGAAGGCGAGTACGTAATGACCCGGCCGTTGCGTGGCGCGCTCAATCCCAGCGAGGTCGACCATGCCACCGATGCCTGGGACACCATCGATTGGCTGGTGAAGAACCTCAAGGAGTCCAACGGCAAGGTCGGCATGATCGGCTCGTCCTACGAAGGTTTCACCGTGGTGATGGCGCTGACCAATCCGCATCCCGCATTGAAGGTAGCTGCGCCGGAGAGCCCGATGATCGATGGCTGGATGGGCGACGACTGGTTCAATTACGGTGCGTTCCGCCAGGTCAATTTCGACTACTTCACCGGCCAGCTCAGCAAGCGCGGCAAGGGCGCCGGCATCCCGCGTCAGGGGCACGACGATTACAGCAATTTCCTGCAGGCCGGCTCGGCCGGCGACTTCGCCAAGGCCGCCGGCCTGGAGCAGCTGCCGTGGTGGCACAAGCTCACCGAACACGCGGCTTACGACAACTTCTGGCAGGAGCAGGCGCTGGACAAGGTGATGGCACGCACGCCGTTGAAAGTGCCGACCATGTGGTTGCAGGGCCTCTGGGACCAGGAAGACATGTGGGGCGCCATCCACAGTTACGCGGCGATGGAACCGCGCGACAAGCGCAATACGCTCAACTATCTGGTGATGGGGCCGTGGCGGCACAGCCAGGTCAATAGCGACGCCAGTTCACTGGGTGCACTGAATTTCGACGGCGATACCGCGCGCCAGTTCCGTCGCGATGTGCTGCGCCCGTTCTTCGATCAATACCTGGTCGATGGCGCGCCCAAGGCGAGCACGCCGCCGGTATTCATCTACAACACCGGCGAAAACCATTGGGACCGTCTGCAGGCCTGGCCGCGCAGTTGCGCCAAGGGTTGTGCCTCGACCAGCAAGCCGCTGTATCTGCAGGCCGGCGGCAAGCTGTCGTTCCAGCAGCCGGCGGCGGGGCAGGTGGGCTTTGAGGAATACGTCTCCGACCCGGCCAAGCCGGTGCCGTTCGCGCCGCGCCCGGTGGACTTCGGCGATCGCGCCATGTGGACCACCTGGCTGGTGCAGGACCAGCGCTTCGTCGATGGCCGTCCGGACGTGCTGACCTTCGTCACCGAGCCGTTGACCGAGCCCTTGCAGATCGCCGGCGCACCGGAAGTGCATCTGCAGGCCTCCACCAGCGGCAGCGACAGCGATTGGGTGGTGAAGCTGATCGACGTGTATCCTGACGAGATGGCCTCCACTCCCAAGATGGGCGGCTACGAGCTCCCCGTCTCGCTGGCGATCTTCCGCGGCCGCTACCGCGAGAGTTTCAGCACGCCCAAGCCGCTGGCAGCCAATCAGCCGCTGGGGTTCCAGTTCGGCCTGCCGACTGCCAATCACACCTTCCAGCCCGGGCACCGGGTGATGGTGCAGGTGCAGTCCAGCCTGTTTCCGCTGTACGACCGCAACCCGCAGACCTATGTGCCGAACATCTTCTTCGCCAAACCAGGCGATTACCTGAAAGCCACACAGCGGGTTTACGTGACACCGGAGCAGCCCAGCTACATCAGTCTGCCGTTACGTTGAGCACACGGGCGCCGCGTGCTGGCGGCGCCCAGACGTCTTCCAGCAGCTGCGGGCGGCAGGCCACCCAGGCGGCGGCCAGCTGCACCAGCAGGCAGATGACCAGGAACACGAACGGCGACGTCCAGCCGCCGTGGTGCGCGTGCAACCAGCCGAACAGGAACGGCCCCAGGCAGCTCACCGCATACCCCATGCCCTGCGAGAATCCGGACAACGCTGCCGACCCGGCAGCGGTGCGGCAGCGTTGATTGACCAGCACCAGCGCCAGCGGAAACGTGCTCGGACCCAAACCCAGCAAGGTCACCCAGAGAATCGGCGCGGCCAGCGGTGCCCACCACAGCCCGGCAAACGCGACCAGATGGCAGGCCGCGCACAGCAGCACGATCGGGAAGGGATTGCGCATGCGCACCGCCAGCGCCGGCATGGTCAACGCGCCGACCATGCCCAATGCCGCAAACAGCGCGACCATGGTGCCGCCGAATGCGGGCGAGGCGCCGGCTTCGCGCAGCAGCGTCGGCAGCCAGGTGAACATCGAATAGGTGATCAGCGAGGTCATGCCGAAGGTCAGCGCCATGCTCCAGCCCAACGCTGTGCGTGCGACGCGGCCTTCTGCCTCGGTTGTCGGCGTGATCGGTGCAGGCCCGGTGGCGCGCAGGCGGCGATGGTTGGCGTACACCAACGCCCAGGCCGCAAACGCCAGCAATGCCGGCAATACCCACACCACCATCGAGCTGCGCCAGCCCAGCGCATCGGCCACCGGCACCGCCAGCAACGCGGGCAACAAGGTGCCGATCTGCAGCACGGTGATGTACAGCGTGCTGACCCCGCCCACGCGATCGCCGAAATAGCGCTTCACCAGCGGCGGCAACACCACGTTGCCCATGCCCATGCCGGCCAGCGCAATCAGCGATCCGACCAGCAGGCCGGCGGTGTCCGGCAGCAGCGGTCGCAACACTAATCCGAGCGTGGCCAATGCCATCGACAACAGCGCAGTGCGCAGCAGGCCGAAGCGGCGCAGCAACGCGGGCGTGGCGACGCCGGTGAGTGCGAACGCAGCGGTCGGCAACATGCCGATCGCACCCATGGTGGGCGCACCGAATGCGTACTCATCTGCGATGCGTTCCAGCAGCGGCGTCAACGAGGTGACCGCCGTACGCAAGTTGAATGCGGACAACAAAATGGCAGCCAGCACCAACCCGCGGCCACGCAACTGGGCAGACGAGGAAGCACCGGCAATGACAACAGACATGACAGACCATCCGCATTGCGCGCATCGCTGCGCCAACGCCTGAAAACACAAAACCGGCACGAGGCCGGTTTTGTGTTTTGAAACTGGTCGGGGAGACAGGATTCGAACCTGCGACCTCTACGTCCCGAACGTAGCGCTCTACCAGACTGAGCTACACCCCGAAGGAGCCGCGTATGTTACATACGGATTGCCGAATCGGCAAGCATCTGCGCGATTTATTTTACTGGCGCGGCTGACCACGCTCGGATTCGCGTGCTTCGAACCACATGCCGTTGAGCACGGCAGCCAACGCAGCCAGGCCGGTGCCGAGGATCCATGCGAAATACCACATCGGTGTTCTCCTTAAAATTGTTGAAGGGTGTGAGATGTCGAGCGGGTGCGGCAACGTGCTTGTGCACCGCAGTCGCAGCGGGCGCGGTCAATACGCGTTGGGATTGGCCGATAGTTCATCGGCGGTGACCTTGCCCTTGAGCACGCGGTAGACCCAGCTTGTGTAGGCCAGCACGATCGGCATGAACACCGCCGTCGCCAGCAACATGATCCACAGCGTCAGACGGCTGCTGGACGCATCCCACAGCGTCAAGCTCATGCGCGGTGCAGTGGAGGAGGGCAGCAGGAACGGAAACAGCGCAAAGCCGACAGTGAGAATGATGCCGACGATGGCGCAGCCCGAGGCGATGAACGCCAGGCCGCCACGCCGCACACGCAGCAGCAGCGCATTCATCGCAAGCCCGACCAGGCCGACCAGCGGTGCCATCAAGGTGGCCGGCATGCTGCTGTAGTTGTGCAGCCAGCCACCGGCGGCGGTGAGCGCGGCGGTCTTGGCCAGCGGATTGGTCGGCGCATCGGTGGCCAGGACCGAAGTCACCGCGTAACCAGGCAGACCCAGCGCGACCCATGCACCGGCACCTGCGAACAGCGCCACCGCACACAACGCGGCGATGCTGCCGAGGCGCGCGGCGCGATCGGCCACCGGCCCATCGGTCTTGAGCACCAGCATCGCCGCCCCGTGCGCCATCAGCATCGCCACGCTGAGCAAACCGGCGAGCAGTGCGAATGGCGTCAGCAAGCCGAACAGATTGCCGGTATAGAAGATGCGCATGCTGTCGTCGAAATGGAACGGCACCCCGAGCAGCACGTTGCCGACCGCCACGCCCATGATCAGCGCAGGAATGCAGCCGCCGATAAACAACGCCCAGTCCCAGTTATTGCGCCAGCGCTGATCGGCCAGCTTGCCACGGAACTTGAAACCGACCGGACGCAGGATCAGCGCGAACAGGATCAGGAACATCGCCAGATAGAATCCGGAAAAACTCACCGCGTACAGCGGCGGGAACGCAGCGAAGATCGCGCCGCCGCCCAGGATCAGCCACACCTGGTTGCCTTCCCAGACCGGGCCGATGGTGTTGATCACCAGGCGGCGTTCGGCATCGTTACGGGCAACCAGCGGCAGCAACGTGCTGACCCCCAGATCGAAGCCGCCCATCACCGCGTAACCGGACAGCAAGACGCCCAGCAGCAGCCACCAGATCACGCGCAGTGTGGTGTAGTCGAGCAAGATGAAATCCATGGTGTTTCTCCTGGCTTACGGTGCGCCGCCGGCCAACGCACCGGTGCTCAATGGGGCGCTGGGTGAGGAAGCGTGAGGCGATGTGGTGTTCGGCGAGGTGCCTTGATATGTCGGCGGAAACAGCGCATCCGGGCCCTTGCGGATGGTCTTCAGCGACAGCTTGATCGCGATGACCAGCAGCGTGGTGTACAGCGCGGTGAAGCCGACCAAGGTCAACACGATTTCGTACAGATCCAGGCCAGAGGCGGCATAGAAGGTCGGCAGCACGCCTTCCACCGCCCACGGCTGGCGGCCGTATTCGGCCACGAACCAACCGCATTCGATCGCAATCCACGGCAGCGGCAGCGTCCACAGCGCCAGCGTCAGGAACCAGCGCTTGTCCTGGAAGTTGTGCTTGCAGGCAAACCAGAACGCGACGGCGAAGAACACGATCAGGTAGATGCCGATGGCGGCCATGATGCGGAAGGTCCAGAACAGCGGCAGCACCCGCGGTACGGTGTCCATGGCGGCCTGAGCGATCTGCTCCGGCGTGGCATTGCCGATATCGTCGCGATAACGCTTGAGCAGCAGGCCGTGGCCCAGATCCTGCCAATGCGCATCGAACACCTTGCGCGCTTCGGCATCGTCCTTGTTGGCGCGCACGCGCTCCAATGCACCGTAGGCGATCTGGCCGCCGCGGATGCGATGCTCGGCACGCCCCACCAGTTCCAGAATGCCGGGAATCGGCTCATCCAGCGAACGGGTCGCGATCAAGCCCATCAGATACGGAATCTTGATCGCGTAGTCGTTGCGATGGGTCTGCTGATTGGGAATGCCGAACGCGGTGAAGTCGGCCGGCGCGGCTTCGGTTTCCCACATTGCCTCGATCGCTGCCAATTTCATTTTCTGATGTTCGTTGGCGGCATAGCCGCTCTCATCGCCGAGCACCACCACCGACAGCGACGACAACAGGCCGAACGCGGCAGCCACGGCGAACGAGCGTCGCGCCATCTCCACATGCTTGCCGCGCAGCAGGTAGAACGCGCTGATCGACATCACGAACACCGCACCTAGCACGTAGCCCGCGCTGACGGTATGCACGAACTTGGCCTGCGCCACCGGGTTGAACAGCACCGCCATGAAATCGACCACCTCCATGCGCATGGTGTCCGGGTTGAACACCGCGCCGGCCGGGTTCTGCATCCAGCCGTTGGCGATCAGGATCCACAGTGCCGAGAAGTTGCTGCCCAGCGCCACCAGCCAGGTGGTGGCCAGATGCTGCACCTTGCTCAGGCGGTTCCAGCCGAGGAAGAACAGGCCCAGGAAGGTCGCCTCCAGGAAGAACGCCATCAACCCTTCGATCGCCAGCGGCGCGCCGAAGATGTCGCCCACGTAATGGCTGTAGTACGACCAGTTCATGCCGAACTCGAACTCCATCACGATGCCGGTGCCGACACCCATGGCGAAGTTGATGCCGAACAGCACGCCCCAGAACATGGTCATGCGCCGCCAGATCTGCTTGCCGGTCATCACATAGACGCTCTCCATGATGCCGAGCAGGAACGACAGGCCCATGGTCAGCGGCGGAAAGATGAAGTGGTACATCGCGGTGACTGCGAACTGCAGCCGCGACAGTTCAACAACTGTCGAGTCGATCATGGCGGGGTGGCCTGGTTGGGTGTCGATGAAGGAATGCAACCGATCATCTGCGCTTGCCGCGACATGCGCGTTGATCCAAATCAATGCCGTGGCGAGCGGGTGCGGCACAATGCGCAGCCCGTAGCGGGAAGTGGCGACTTACAATCGCTTGCAACACGATGTCTTCTTAGAGAGCGATGTGAGCCAGCCCAGCGTGCGAGCCAGCGAAACGCCAGCCCAGCGCCGTCAACGCGGCCAATGGCTGGATGCGCTCGCCGCACCGGCTGCGCGTGCGAAGCGGCTGGCTGGTGTGGCGGTCGCGGTGTCGGGCGGGCTGCTGCTGGCGCAAGCAGCGGCGATCGCCTGGTTGTTGCAGGCGGTGCTGGTGCAGCATCTGCCGCTGCTGCACTTACGCGATGTGGGCGTGGGGTTGTTGGCTGTACTGGTCGGACGCGCCTTGCTCAATGCCTGGGCGCAGTCGCTGACCGGCGAGGTGGCCGATGTGGCCAAACGCGAACTGCGGGCACGCATCGCACGCCGCCTGGTGCAGCACGGGCCGGTGTGGTTGCGTCGGCAACGCAGCGGCGAACTGGGCGAGCTGAGCCTGGCGCACACCGATGCGCTGGAGGGCTATTTCGTTGGCTATCAACTGGCGCGCACCGAGATGATGCTGGTGCCGCCGCTGATCCTGATCGCAGTGTTCTCGGTCGACTGGGTGGTGGGCCTGGTGTTGCTGCTGACTGCGCCACTGATCCCGTTCTTCATGATGCTGGTGGGTTGGGGCGCCGAAGCTGCGGGGCGCGAGCAACTCGGCGAGCTGGCGCGGATGGGCGGGCACTTTGCCGATCGCCTCAAGGGCCTGGGCCTGCTGCGTGTGTACGGGCGCGGCGAAGCCGAGTTGAGCGGCATTGCCGCCGCAGCCGAGGGCGTGCGCGAGCGCTCGCTCAAGGTGCTGCGGATCGCGTTCCTGTCGTCCACGGTGCTGGAATTCTTCGCCTCGGTGAGCGTGGCGATCGTGGCGCTGTACTTTGGCCTGAGTTATCTGGGCATGCTCGATCTGCACGGCCTGCCGACGCTGGGCGCGGGCATGTTCTGCCTGCTGCTGGCACCGGAATTCTTCGCGCCGCTGCGCAGGCTTGCCGCGCATTACCACGACCGTGCCAATGCGCTGGCGGCGGTGGCCGAAGCCGAGCGCTTGCTGGAAGGATTCGCGCCGCCCGCAATCGCGCAAGCAGCCACGGTGCCGCCGCGTGCATTGGAGCCGGCGCAGGCACATGCGCCATTGTTGCAGGCGCGTGGACTGGCGCTGCGTCCACCGGGCGCGCCACACGTGGTGGTGGAGCATTTTTCGCTGATCTTGCAGCCCGGGCAGCGCGTGGCGGTGATCGGTGCAAGCGGCAGCGGCAAGAGCACCTTGCTGGAAGGTCTTGCCGGCTGGCTTGCGCCCGAGGCGGGTAGCGTTGCGCTGCGTCCGGGTGCACGCATCGGCTACGCCACGCAGCGGCCGTATCTGTTTCACGGCAGCATCGCCGACAACCTGCGCCTGGCCGATCCACAGGCCAGCGATGCGCGGCTGCATGCGGTGGCCGACGCGGCGCAAGTATTGCGCTTTGCCGCGCAGCTGCCGGCCGGCCTGGACACGGTGATCGGCGAGCGCGGCTTCGGGCTCTCCGGTGGCGAGGCGCGTCGCGTGGCCCTGGCGCGGCTGTTGCTGCGCGAGCCGGACCTGTTGCTGCTGGACGAGCCCACCGCCTTTCTCGACCCCGATACCGAAGCGGAGCTGCTGCGCACGCTGGGCGTGTTCGCACGCGGCCGCGCGGTGATCCTGGCCACGCACAGCGCTGCGGTAATGCGCTGGGCCGATACCGTGATCGATCTGCGCGGCGCCACCGTCGCAGCGGAGCTGCCATGAACAGCACACCCCCCGATCGTCTGCGCGATGTATTCCGCCAGCATGTCTGGCGCCTGCTGCTGTCGGCCTTGTTGGTGCTGGTCACCATGCTGGCAGGCGTCGGTTTGCTCGGCCTGTCCGGCAGTTTCCTGACCGCCGCTGCATTGGCGGGTGTTGCCGGCATGGGCACAGGTTTCAATTTCTTCTCGCCCTCGGCCGGCATTCGCGCGCTGACCTTTGCGCGCATCGTTTCGCGCTATGGCGAAAAATTGATCGGCCACGACGCCACGCTGCGCATCGCCCGCGATCTGCGCGTGTGGTTCTTCCGCCGTGCGTTGCCGCTTGCGCCAGGCCGGTTGTCGGCCACGCGTACCGGCGATCTGCTGGCGCGGCTGATGTCCGATATCGGCGAAGTTGATGGCTTGAGCGTGCGCGCGCTGGCGCCGTTGACCGCATTGCTCGGGATCTGGCTTGCTGGTGAGGGTGCAGCGGCGCTGATCTATCCGCCCGCCGCGCTGTTGCTGATACTGCTCGGTGTGGTCATCGGTGGCGTGGTGCCGTGGCAGGTGGCACGCGGCGGTGCGCAGCGCGAACAGCTGCGCGCGCAGCAACGCACCGCGTTGCGGACGCAGGCGTTCGAGGGATTGGAAGGTGCAGCGGATCTCACCGCAGTGGATGCGCAAGGTGCCTGGTTGCATCAGGTCGATGCGGCTGCGGCGGCCGTCGTCGACGGCGACCGCATTCAGCGCCGTCGCTTGATCGGCGGCAATCTGCTGCACGCCTTCTGTGGCGGCATCGGCCTGGCCGGCATGGTGTGGCTTGGGTTGAGTGCGGCAGAGCGCGGATTGATTGCGGCGGAGATGGCGGCCGGCTTGGTGTTTTTGACCATGGCGTTGCTGGAAGTCTGGGCCGGCGCCGGGCTCGCCTTGCAGGCACTGCAGCGCGCACGCGTTGCGGCCAAACGCCTGCAGTCCATCGTCGATCAGGCGCCGTCGGTCGTCGATCCGCCGCACGCCACGGATGCGCCGCGCAGCGGCACGCTGCAGCTGCATCAGGTCAGCTTTGCGTGGCCGGGCAGCGTGCGTCCGGTGTTGAAAGGTCTCGATCTGACGCTGGCGCCTGGCGAGCGTATCGCCATCAGCGGCGACAGCGGCAGCGGCAAGAGCACCTTGTCCGCACTGCTACTGCGTTTGTGGGATCCGCAGGCCGGGCAGGTGACCTACGCCGATATCGACCTGCGCCACTTCGCGCAGACGCAATGGCATCGACGCATCGCCTGGCTGCCGCAGAACGCCCCGGTTTTTGCCGGCACGGTGCGCGACAATCTGCTGATCGGCGATGCCAGCGCCAGCGATGCCACCATGTGGAGCGTGCTGGATCAGGTGCGTCTGCGCGAGTGGGCCACTGCGCAGAACGGCCTGGACACCTGGGTTGGCGAAAACGGTGCCACGCTCTCTGCCGGACAGGCGCGCCGGCTGGCACTCGCACGCGCGCTGCTGCGCGACGCACCGATCCTGTTGCTGGACGAACCCACCGACGGCCTGGATGTGGATACCGCAGACGCGTTGCTGCTGGATCTCTCCGCTGCGCTCGGCGAACGCAGCCTGGTGATGATCACCCACGACAGCCTGCCGGCTGGCGTGGTGCATCGGCGGTATCGCATGCGTGCGGGTGTGTTGGAACTGTTGCGCTGACGCGTTTCTTTCAATGCGCCAGCAGCGAATAGGTGGCGACCCATGCCCATGTCGTGCGGACGGGGGTTGCAGGTCTTCGCGTTGATTTCTTGCACGCACGCATTGCACGTGTGCGGCTCATTCCAGCAGCGCGTGTAATGCAGCCATCAGTGCAGACTGGCGTAATGCCAGAACCAACACGGCGACGTTCACCATGACGATGATCCAGAACCACGCCTGGAAGGCCGCCTTGCTGGATTTATGTCGGAACAGCCCCTGCGCCAACAACGCACCCGGCCATCCGCCGAGCAGCGCGATGATGTGCAAGGTCGTTTCCGGTGTGCGTTGCTGGCCGCGCTGTGCTGCGCTCTTGTCGCGCCGGTAGACGATCATCGCCACCACACTGGCGGCCGCGTACCACAGTGCCAGCAGCGCCGGCAGTCGACCTGCAACCACCATCGCTGCCATGCCGGTCAGAAACAGCAGGGCCAGCGTCTTGCGCGGCAGGCCACGATGCTTGGGAAGATCACGGCGCCGTTGCGCGGTTCTGGAAATTAGCAAGCATCCAGAAAGGTGCGCACGGCCGGACCGAAGCGCGCGAAATCGACCAGGAAGGCGTCGTGGCCCTGTGGCGAATCCAGCCCGAGAAACTGGGCATTGGCGCCGCCGGCGCGTAAGCCTTCGGCGATCTGTTCCTGTTGCTGCACGGGAAACAGGATATCGGTATTGGCACCGATCGCCAGCGCGCGCGCGATGCGGATCTGCGCCAGGCCGGCCAGCACCGTGGCATCGGTCGAGACGCCTGTGTCTGGCTTGGCGGCGAGGTGTGAATTATCGACTTGCTGGCCATCGACTCCGGCGTCAATGACCGGTTTGTCGGCGACATATTCGGCCAGATCGAACCAGTCCATCGAGCGGCTCAGATACAGATAGCAATTGGGATCGAAGAAGCGCACGAAGCGGCGCGCGTGACCTTCCAGATAACTTTCTACCTGGAATTCCAGGCCGAACGGGTCGTCGGCAGCCTGTTCGGAATCCAGCCGCACGCGGCCGAAGCGGCCGTCCCATTCCAGTGCGGAGCGGTAAGTGATCACGCCGAGTTTGCGCGCCATACGCATGCCCGATTCGGGATAACGGGTATCGTCGTAGCGGCCGCCGTTCCAGTGCGGATCCAGGCGGATGGCTTCACGCTGCAGCGAGCGGATGGCGATCGAAAACGGCAGTGCCTGCGCGCTGCCGGAGATGTTGATGTGGCTGCGCGCAATGCCTTGGTGCCGCAGCAGCAACGCCAACGCGGTCATGCCGCCCATCGAGTTGCCGATCAGGCAGGCCAGTTGTTCGATGCCCAACGCACGCACGACATCGGCTGCAGCATCGGCCACATCTTCGATCGACAACTCCGGAAATGTCAGGCGATACAGCGCGCCGGTGGCGGGGTCGATCGAGGCCGGGCCGGTCGAGCCCTTGCAACTGCCCAGGGAATTGACGCACACCACGAACCAGCGCTCGGTATCAATCGGCTTGCCTGGCCCGAGCATCGCTTCCCACCAACCCGGTTCGGGGTTGGCTTGATTTGCCGCAGCATGCGCGTTCGGCGACAACCCGGTGACGATCAACACCGCATTGCTGCGATCGGCGGCCAGCGTGCCCCAGGTTTCGTAGGCGACGTGCGCCTGGTGCAGCGCGCCGCCACGCTTCATCGGAAACGGCGAGGGCAGGGCGTGGAAGCGCGTGCCGGGGGGAATGAATTCAGTCATGTCGCAATTCTATCTGCCATGGCGTGCGCCGGGTGCAGGATGGGAATGGGTTTGAGCCCTTGCGCTGCTTGATGTCAGCCTTCAGAGCGCTGATCTGCTTCTTGGCTGCAGGGCCCTTGCCCGCCCACCGTCGCGGGACACGCCGCAAGTACGTCCGTGTAGGCTCTTACGCGGCATCCATGCCGCGTAAGGTCCCGCGAGGGTGGGCGGGCAAGGACCAGTCGATATGGTCGGTGTGCATGGTGCAAGCAATGCATGACGTACTTCTGATGCGCTGGATCTCTGTAGTTGCGGCCCGTACTCGCAAGCCAATGCAACCCGCGAGATGACCCGCTTTTTACTTGGCTACCGACCAACTTCCTGGTGCGGTGTCCTTGCCGATTGCGGGACCGTGTGGCGGCATGGATGCCGCTACCTAGCCCTCATGGACGGGTTTACGGCGTGTCCCGCGAGCGGCGAGGGCATCGCACCCTCGACCAACGCGGCTTGGGACCATCCAGATGACGTTGGTAGCAGCTAACACAACGATGGCGCAGCCGTTACTCGGTGCGGCATGTGATAAGTGACGCTCCGATTCCTCGGCGCCGTCCACATCGGCCTTACGACTGCGCGCTACGTTTTGTGGCCGCTCTTCGTCCATTGGCCCAAGCGTCGCGACGAAACATGGCGAGCAATCAGCGCCCGATCACCAACTCCACTGGAGCATCGGCCGGGAGTGCCACCATCACTGGCGCGCTTTCCACATCGTCGGCCTGGCGCATTGCGTTGCCGCTGCGCGACACCCGTGCCAGCACCTGCACTTTGTCCAGCGACGACAGCGTGCGCGTCGGCATCGGGCTGTCGCCATCGTCCAGGGTGATGGTCAACGGCAATTCGCTGAGCGCGTGTTTTTCCACCGCCACCGGCATCGGGGTGTCTGCCGCGCGTGCGATCACGAAGACGCTGGTATTGCCGGGCAATCCGGCGCGTTTGGCGAACTCGGCATCCAGCGTTACGCGCACCTGGATGCGTTTGCCGCTGGCTGCAGCAGCAGGCGCAGCCGGTGCCTGAATCAGCTCAAGCTTTGCTTCCTGGCGCGCGGCATTGATCTGTTCGAGCAGGCCGGGGCGGGTGTTGGCATCGACCACAGCGAGCAACGGCGTCCAGGTCTCGCTGGCCCTGGCCGGTTGACCGGCCTGGCGCTGCACCACACCGAGAAACCAGCGCGCGCGTTGATGGTCCGGTTGCACCGCCAACGCGTGTTCGAGCAAGCGCATGGCCTCTGGATCCGGGCGCCCGCTTTCGTCGGCGAGCATGCGCGATTGCGCGGCAGCCACCAGCACGTCCGGCTCATCCGGGCGCAACGCAACCGCGCGCGCAAATGCGTCACGCGCTTCGGCGAATTTTTGCTGGCTGGACAGTGAGCGCCCCAGCAACACCCAGCCTTCGGCCTGATCGGGATTGCTTGCCAATGCCGCGCGCAGTTGCACAATGGCTTCGTCCAACGAGCGTGGTGTGGCGGGCCGATTGGCCGGCTGTTGAATCGCACTCGGCGTACCGACCAGCCAATACAAGGCCGCGCTCGCGGCCAGCAACAACATCGCGACGCTGGCAGCCAGCCCGCGTGTCTGGCGCCACAGCGGCCGCAGCGCCACGGCGAACGCGAGCAAGGCCAGCACCACCACTGCAATGACGAAGCCGACCATCACCACTCCTGCTCATCGGCGGGCAGGGCGGGCGCAGCAACGCTGCGTCTGCGCACCACGAACACAACCGCGCCACCGCCCAGCAACAACACCAGCAGCGGGCCGAACCACAGCAGCCAGGTGCGCGATTCGACACGCGGGCGATACAGCACGAACTCGCCATAGCGCGCGACCAGAAACTGGCGGATCTGCGTATCGCTGCGGCCTTCGTGCATCAACGCCAACACTTCGCGGCGCAGGTCCTGCGCAATTTGCGCATTGGAGTCGGCCAGCGACTGGTTCTGGCATTGCACGCAACGCAATTCGGCAGTCAACGCGTGGAAGCGTGCTTCTTCTTCGGCAGAGGCATAGCGCAGCGGCGCCGGGTCGCCGACCGGCTGTGCCAGGGCCAGCCAGGGCAACAACAGCAGCGTCAGCAGCCAGGCGCGCATCATCGGCTGGTGTGCAGATCCGGTGCGGCGCTGGGCGAGCGCTCGATCTTGCTCAACGCCGGAATCAGTTGCGTGTCGATGATGGATTGGGTGAGCATGCCGCTGTATTTCCAGCGCACCACGCCGCGCCCGTCGACCAGGAAGGTTTCCGGTGCCGCCGCAATACCGAAGTCGATCGCGGTACGGCCGTCTTTGTCGGCGACCACCAGCAGATACGGGTTGCCCAGTTGTTCGAGCCAGCGCAGCGCATCGGTGCGCTCGTCCTTCCAGTTGTAGCCGATCACGCGCACGCGCTTGGTCAGCGCAAAGCGGCTCAGCACCGGGTGTTCTTCGCGGCAGGCCGGGCACCAGCTGCCCCACACGTTGATGATGTAGGGGGCGCCACGCAGCTCGCGTGCGTGCACCACGATGCTTGGGTCGTGCAGCAATGGCAGCGCGAACTCCGGCGCAGGCTTGCCGATCAGTGCCGAGGGCAGGGCATCGCGATCGTCCTGACCGGAGCGCACCACCGCGTAGACCAGCAGCGCTGCAAGTGCGAGCAGCAGCACGATGGCACCCACGAGTACGGCAGTGGGTAGGCGGGGCGAACGTGACTCAACCATCTTGGATCTCCGGAGAACGACGAAAACGCCGGTCGGCCGCGGTGACCAGGCCACCGAGCGCCATCAGCAGCGCTCCCAGCCAGATCCAGCGGACGAACGGTTTGAGGTGGACGCGCACCGCCCAGGCCTGATTGCCCAGCGGTTCGCCAAGGGCGACATACAGATCGCCGAACGGACCGGGACGGATCGCCGCCTCGGTCAAGGTCTGCCCGCCGCTGGCGTAGCGGCGTTTTTCCGCATACAACAGGCCCACCGGCGCATCGTCCTTGAACACCTGCAGGTTGGCACGATCGGAGACGTAATTGGGCCCGCGCAATTCTTCGACGTGATCGAAGTGCAGCGCGTAGCGGCCGATCTGCATCTGCTCACCGGGCGCCAACGCGACCTCGCGCTGCAGGCTCAGCGATTCCACCAGCAGCGCACCGGCCAGGAACACCGCCACGCCCAGATGCGCCAGCACCATGCCAAGCATTTCGGCGGTGAATTTCCGTCCCTTGGCCGCGCGCCGCGTCCACAGGAACCGCAACGTGCCGAACAGGACCCAGGCTGCGCCGGCCACACCGATCGCCGCTTTCAGCTGACCCTGCGGGGCGACGAACCATGCCAGCACGCCTGCGGCAACCGCCAGGCCCGCCCACGGCGCCAACATCGCCAACGGGCGCGAGGCCTGCTCGCGCTGCCAGCGGGTCAATGGGCCGAACGGCAGCAGCGCCACCAGCGGCGCCATCAACACCAAAAACAGCGTGCCGAAGTAGGGCGGGCCCACCGACAACTTGCCCAGCCCAAGCGCGTCGGCCAGCAGCGGATACAGCGTGCCCAGCAACACCATCGCGCAGGCGCAGGTGAGCAGCAGGTTATTCAACAGCAACAAGGTTTCGCGCGAGCTGCCGGCGAACGCGCGGCGCGGGTCATCGACCAGCGACAAGCGCGGCGCGCGAATCGCATACAGCACCAGCGAACCACCCACCACTGCCAGCAGGAACACCAGAATAAACAGCCCGCGCGAGGGATCGGCCGCAAACGAATGCACGCTGGTCAGCACGCCCGAGCGCACCAAAAACGTACCCAATAGCGACAATGAAAATGCAGCGATCGCCAGCAATAACGTCCAGCTGGCGAAGTTGCCGCGCTTTTCGGTCACCGCCTGCGAATGCAGCAACGCAGTGCCCACCAGCCACGGCATGAAACTGGCGTTTTCCACCGGGTCCCAGAACCACCAACCGCCCCAGCCCAGTTCGTAATACGCCCACCAGCTGCCCAGCGCGATGCCGACGGTGAGCATCGCCCAGGCCACATTGGTCCACGGCCGCGTCCAGCGCAGCCAGCGTGCATCCATCCGGCCTTCCAGCAGCGCGGCGATGGCGAAGGCGAACGGCACCGCAAAGCCGACGTAGCCGCAATACAGCATCGGCGGATGGATGATCAGGCCCGGATCCTGCAACAGCGGGTTGAGATCGGCGCCTTCCAGCGGTACCGGGAACAACCGCGCAAACGGATTGGAGGTGAACAGCAAGAACGCCAGGAACCCAATGCTCACCAGCGCCATCACCCCGAGCACGCGCGCGATGACATGTTCGGGCAGCTGCAGCGACCAGATCGCCACCGCGCCGGTCCACAGCGCCAGCACCAGCGTCCACAGCAGCAGCGAGCCTTCGTGCGCGCCCCACACTGCCGAGTAGCGATACATCACCGGCAACAAACTGTTGGAATTCTCAGCGACGTAGCGCACCGAAAAGTCCTGCACCAGGAAGGCATGCGTCAACAGCGCGAATGCCGCGGCGATCAGGCCGAGCTGCACCAGGGCTGCCGGCCGCGCGACCGCCATCCAGCTACTGCGTCCGCGCTGCGCGCCGGCCAGCGGCAGCGCGGCCTGCACCAACGCCACCAGCAACGCCAGAATCAGCAGGAAGGTGCCGAGCTCAGGCAGCATTGGGCAGGCGCGTTTTTGACGATGAAGCGGTGCAGCGATTGCGCGCGCAATGACGAGGCCTCATTGATGCAGCGTCGGCGTAGCGTTGCGCAGCTACAGCGACGTTGTCAGCCAGGCTGCTTTCGCGCCAGCCACCATCTTGCAGCAACGCCACGGTCATACCGACATCTGCCATCAACGCAGCCCTCCAGCCTGGTCAGCCGCCGCCGGCACATCGTGCTTGCGATGCGCGCTGCCCATCTTGTCGGCGACTTCCTTCGGCATATAGGTCTCGTCGTGCTTGGCCAGGATATCTTCGGCCACGAACACGCCTTGCTGCATGCGACCGGTGGCCACCACTGCCTGCCCCTCGCGGAACAGGTCCGGCAGGATGCGGTCGTAGCGCACTGCCAGCTGTGCATCGCCGTCGGTGACGCGGAACTGCGCTTCCAGCGAGCCGGACGCGCGTTTGAACGAGCCTTTTTCCACCATGCCGCCGAGCCGGAAGCGCGCGTGGTCGCCGGCGTCGCCACGCAGTACTTCCGACGGCGTGTACAGATAGGCCACGTTGCGTTGCAGCGCCATCGCCACCAGCGTGGTCGCCAGCCCGCCGGCCAGCACCAGCGCGATCACCAGCCACATGCGGCGGCGGCGTTGCGGGTTCACCGGATCAGCTCCGCATCGGTGGGCACCGCCGCGCGCTTGCGCTCGCGCAGGCGCCGCGCCTGCGCAATCTTCAAGGCGCGGCGCACCTGCCAGCGGCCGGCGATCAGGTCCCACAGCAGTACCAGCACGAACACCGCGTAGGCGGCGATGACGTAGGGCAGGTAGCTCATGCCGCGCCCTCCGGGGCATCGCGCACGATCCAGGCCTTGCCAGCCTCGCGGCGCAGGTTGTCGGCGCGCGCACGCGTCAGCAGCGACCCGGCGAACCAGAACTTGGTGCCGATCACCATCAGCCACAGCGGCAGCAACATGCTCGCATCGATGGTCGAGGGGCCGAGCAGGCGAATGCTCTGGCCTTGATGCAGCGAGTTCCACCACACCACCGAATAGCGGATCACCGGCAGCAGCGCCACGCCGACGATCGCCAGCAGCGCGGCCGCGCGCGCGGCCTGACGTCGATCGTCGATGGCGTGATACAGGCCGATCACGCCCAGATACAGAAACAGCAGGATCAATTCGGTGGTCAGGCGCGGGTCCCAATCCCACCAGGCGCCCCACATCGGCTTGCCCCAGATGCTGCCGGTGAGCAGGGTGATCACGGTGAACGCAGCGCCGATCGGCGCGCAGGCCATTGCCAGGATTTCGCAGATCTTGATGCGCCAGATCAGCGCAATCGCCGCATATACCGCCATCAGTCCGAACACGAACAAGCTCATCCACGCGCTGGGCACATGGATGTAGAGAATGCGGAAGCTGTCGCCCTGCTGGTAATCGGCCGGCACCGCGAACAAGGCCTGCCAGATGCCCACGCCCAGCAGCACCGCGGCCAGCGCATAGCACCACGGCGCCCAGCGCGCAGTGAAACGGTCGAAGATCGGGGGGGAGGCGAGTTGGTGGAACCAGTGGACGACGACGTTCATACGATGGCAGTAGCCCTTGGAATGGCATTAGCTCTCGAAACAGCAGGGGCGCTTGCAACTGAAATAGCGCTTGCAACTGCAATGGCGCTCGGCGCTGTGCGCCTCATCACCACCGCATCGATCACACACTCAGCTCAGCGAAATACGGATCGCGGCAGCCGCAGCCAGCGGTGCCAGGACCACGCCAATCACCAAGCCGGCGCCCAACAACAACAACGCACCCACCGCATCCTGTCCTTGTCCACTTGCCGCAACACTGCCGGCACCGAACACCAGCACCGGCACATACAACGGCAACGCCAGCAACGCCACGAGAATACCAGAGCGTTTCATCGTCACCGTCAGCGCTGCAACCACGGCGCCGAGCAGACTTAAAAGCGGTGTTCCCAGCGCCAACGATGCCAGCAACACAGGGAGTTGGTCATGTGGCAGGTGCAGCAATTCGCCCAGCAGCGGCGTCACCGCAATCAGCGGCAACGCGCTGGTCGCCCAGTGCAGCAGCACGCGTACCGCGATCAGCCAAGCCAACGGCACCGGCGCCAGCAGCCATTGCTCCATCGAGCCGTCTTCCACATCGCTGCGGAACAACGCATCCAGCGACAGTAAGCCGGCCAGCAGTACCGACAACCACAGCACTGCCGGCGCGGCCTGCGCCAGCAGGTCGGGGCGTCCGCCCAGGCCCAGCGCGAACAACACCACGATCAGCAGGGCGAACAGGGCCGGCTGCAGCGCATCGCTGCGGCGCCGCCACAGCAATTGCAGATCGCGGCTGAGCAGGGCGCGTGCGGCCTGCCACAGCGAGGGTTGCGGCGAATGCAGGCTCATACCGCCGCCTCCAGCGTGAGCATGCGCGTGCGCACCGGCGGCGCCGCATAGGCGCCGTGGGTGGTGACCAACGCCGCGCCACCGCCGCGCAGATGCGCGGAGATCATCCGGTTGACCAGGGTGATGCCGTCCAGATCCAGGTTGGCGTAGGGCTCGTCCAGCAGCCACAGCGGGGCCGGCGACAGCCACAGCCGCGCCAATGCCAGGCGCTTGCGTTGGCCGGCCGACAATTGCCGCACCAGTGCATCTTCGTAACCGGCCAGGCCGACGATGGCCAGCGCACTGCCGGGCATCTGCTTGGCGCGGCGGCCATGCAAACCGCACAGAAAATGCAGGTTCTCCAGCGTGCTGAGGTCGGCCTTCAGGCCCGGCAGGTGGCCCAGATAAGCCATGAAGCGGCTGCGGTCGCCACGCCGCGCAGTCTTGCCGTCGATCAGGATCTGCCCACGCTCCACATGCAGCAGCCCGGCCAGCACCCGCAACAGCGTGGTCTTGCCGGCGCCGTTGTCACCCTGCACCAGCAAGGCCTCGCCGGCATCGACATGGAAATCCAGCGGGCCGAACACCGGCTCCTCGTTGCGGCTGAAGGCCAGGGCGCGCGCGGCCAGCAGCGGTGGCGCAGTGTGCAGCGGTTCGATCATCGGCGCAGCGGGCTCCCGTCGCAGGACGGCATGGGGAAGGGCCTGGGCATGGCACGCTCCAGACTGGGCGCGCATTGTAGCGACGATGGCCCGGTGCCGGGGGCGAGTGGGGCGGCGTGATGTGTCCGGGAACGCTGTTTTGCACCGGCCGGGCGCAACCACCTGGCGGCTTTGCGTACACTCGCGGTCCCCCCGTTTCTTGTCCGGACCGGCACGATGCCCCTCACGACCAAGCTGCCCAAGGTGGGCACCACCATCTTCACCGTCATGTCGCAGCTGGCGGCCGAGCACGGCGCGGTGAATCTGGGCCAGGGTTTTCCTGATTTCGCGGTGCCGTCGCGGCTGATCGATGAACTGACCAAGGCCATGGCGGCCGGCCACAACCAGTACCCGCCGATGACCGGCGTGGCGGCCTTGCGCCAGGCCATCGCCGGCAAGGCGCAGCGCTGCTATGGCGCGCAGGTCGATGCCGACAGCGAGATCACCGTCACCAGCGGAGCCACCGAGGCGATCTTCAACGCCATCCACGCGGTCGTGCGCGCAGGCGAGGAGGTCATCGTGCTGGACCCGGCCTACGACTGTTACGAGCCGGCGATCGATCTGGCCGGCGCGCGCGCGGTGCACGTGGCGCTGCACCCGCAGACCTTCGCGGTCGATTGGGATGCCTTGCGCGCGGCGATCACGCCGAAGACGCGCCTGCTGATGATCAACTCGCCGCACAATCCGTCCGGCGCGATGCTGTCTGCCGACGACATGCAGGCGCTGACCGAACTGCTGCGCGGCACCGACATCTTCCTGCTCTCTGACGAGGTCTACGAACACATCGTGTTCGACGGCCGCCGTCACAAGTCGGTGCTGCGCTGGCCGGAGTTGCGCGAGCGCGCATTCGTGATTTCCAGCTTCGGCAAGACCTATCACTGCACCGGCTGGAAGATCGGCTACGCCATCGCACCGCCCGCACTGAGCGCCGAATTCCGCAAGGTGCACCAGTACAACACCTTCACCAGCTTCGGCCCGGCCCAGCACGCGTTTGCCGCGATGATCCGCGACGAACCCGAACACGACGAGCAACTTGGCGCGTTCTATCAAGCCAAGCGCGACCGTTTCCGCGAACAGCTGCTGACCACACGTCTGAAACCACTGCCGGTGCCTGGCGGCTATTTCCAGCTGGTGGATTATTCGGCGATCAGCGACTTGCCCGACACCGAGTTCGTGAAGTGGCTGACGGTGGAGAAGGGCGTGGCGGCGATTCCGCTCTCGCCGTTCTATGAAACCGCGCCCGCCGGCCAGCGTCTGGCACGGCTGTGCTTTGCCAAGAACGATGCGACGCTGGATGCGGCGATCGAGCGCTTGCAGAAGCTCTGAGGGGCTGGGATTCGGGAATGGGGATTCGGGAATCGAAAAGGCGGTTGGTCGCTTTTCGATCTGAATCCGCAGAAAGCCTGATGCCATGAAGCCGCACGAAAACTCGCCGTCCGATTCCCGAATCCCGATCCTACATTCCCGAGCCTCAACCATGCACGACCTCCGCATCTCGCTTGTCCAGGGCGACACCCGCTGGCATGACCCGGCCGGCAATCGCGACTATTACGGCGCGTTGCTGGAGCCGTTGGTCGGGCAGACCGATCTGGTGATCCTGCCGGAGACCTTCACCAGTGGGTTCTCCAACGATGCCATCTTCAAGGCGGAAGGCATGGACGGCCCCACGGTGGCGTGGGTCTGTGCACAGGCAGCAACGCTGGGGGCCGCCATCACCGGCAGCGTGCAGGTGCGCACCGAACAGGGCGTGTTCAACCGCCTGCTATGGGCCACGCCCGATGGCGCGCTGCAGTACTACGACAAGCGCCATCTGTTCCGCTTCGGCAACGAGCATCTGCGCTACGCGGCAGGGCGTGATCGCCTGTCGGTGGAATGGAAGGGCTGGCGGATCAATCCACAGGTTTGCTACGACCTGCGTTTTCCGGTGTTCTGCCGCAATCGCTACGATGTCGAGCGGCCGGGCCAGCTGGATTTCGATCTGCAATTGTTCGTGGCCAACTGGCCGTCTGCGCGCGCCTACGCGTGGAAGACGCTGCTGCGCGCACGTGCGATCGAGAACCTGTGCTTTGTGGCAGCGGTCAACCGCGTCGGCGTCGATGGCAATCAGCTGCACTACGCCGGCGACAGCGCGGTGATCGATTTCCTGGGCCAGCCGCAGGTGGAAATTCGCGAGCGGCCGCAGGTGGTCACCACCACCATCAGTGCGTCGGCGCTGGCCGAGCATCGCGCGCGCTTCCCTGCGATGCTGGATGCGGATACGTTTTCGTTGACGGAGTAGGGCGGAGTCGGCGGTCGGGATTGGGAATTAGGGATTAGGGATTAGGGATTCGCAACAGCGGGCATGCTGCTGCCTGCGCCAATGTCGCTTACGCCAATTCCGAATCCCGAATATCCAATCCCCAATCTCGGCTACTCAGCCAGCCGAATTTCATAAAGCTTCGGCCAATGCTTGCCGGTCACGAACAGGCGATCGTGCTTGGCGTCATAGGCGATGCCGTTGAGCACATCGTTGGCCGGATCCGTCAGTGTCTGGTCATCCGGCACCAGTGCCTTCAGATCGATCCAGCCGACCACCTTGCCGCTGGCCGGGTCGATGCGTGCGATGCGCGTGGTCAGCCAGACATTTGCCAACAACTCGCCTTTCACCCATTCCAGCTCGTTGAGGTTGTCCAATGGCCTGCCGCTGGCGGTGACCTTGATGCTGCCAACCTGTTGCAGCGTCTCCGGATCGAGGCGGCGGATGGTGGCGCTGCCATCGCTCATGTACAGGCTGCTGGCATCGCTGGTCAGCGCCCAGCCCTCGCCGGAGTACGCAAAACGCGTACGCGGCGTGAGGGTGGCCAGGTCGTAGACAAAGCCTTGCTGATTGCGCCAGGTCAGTTGAATCAGCTTGTCGCGCCAGGCCACGATGCCTTCGCCGAAGTAGGGCGGCGGTGTCGTGGCTTGCTGCAATACGCGGCCGGTGTGCAGCTCGACCTTGCGTACGCTGGAACGGCCCAGTTCCCCGGTGCTTTCGTAAAGGTATCCGTCCAGATAGAACAGGCCCTCGGTGAACGCGCCGGTGTCGTGCGGATAGGTCTTCACCACGGTGTAGCGCTGGGTCGGAATGGCCTCGCCGGCAATGGCCGCAGACGGCAATAGCAGGGCGGTCAACATTGTTAGGTGAGCGGTACGCAACATGCCGCGATCATCCCATGTGCAAGGCGCTTTCTGCACCACCAGGCACGCCTGGCGGCAGCGGCAAACATTCGCTGAACGGTCGCCTGTGCGATGCCCGGAAGTTGTCGCGACTGCCACGCCGGCGCTGCTAGGCTCGGCGCCACGTTCATCAACCGGAATGCCCACATGATCAAGTCGCTTTCTCTTTTCGCGCTGCTGGGCGCTGCCGCACTCGCACCGCAGGCCCAGGCTGCAGGCAACATCGACTGCAAACTGTCGTTCAATCTGGAAGGCTGGTCGGTGTTCTACAAGACCGCCAGCGGCACCGGCACCATCACCTGCGACAACGGTGCAGTGATTCCGGTCAAGATCTCCAGCAAGGGCGGCGGCCTGACGGTTGGCAAGTCCAAGATCACCGGCGGCCGCGGCACCTTCAGCGGCGCCTACAGCCTCAATGATCTGCTCGGCACCTACGCGGCGGCCGAAGCGCATGCCGGCATCGTCAAATCCAGCACCGCACAGGTCGTCACCAAGGGCGACATTTCGCTGGCCTTGGCCGGAACGGGCGAGGGCGTGGATCTGGGCGTCAATGTAGGCAACTTCGTGATCGAGCGTCGCAAGTAAGGCGCAGCAGATCGCGCTGAAGACGGCACTGAACAAGCGCATCGGACGGCCGTGCAACACGCACTGCTCGTAACTACGCATACCGACCATCTCGACCGGTCCTTGCCCGCCCACCATCGCGGGACCTTACGCAGCATGGATGCCGCGTAAGAGCCTACACGGACGTACTTGCGGCGTGTCCCGCGATGGTGGGCGGGCAAGGGGCCCTGTAGCCAAGCCGCAGATCATCTTGTTGGCCGCGCTAAAGCTGCCTCGCGTGCCGGTTCGCTGGTGCGAGCCACAGTTAATATTTTCGCGCTTACTTCGATGTATCGCGTGATTCAAGCGGACATGATCCAAGCGAAAACGAAAAACGGCCCTTCGCAGGGCCGTTTTTTTATTGCGCGTCTTGTAGCTTAGCGACCGCGATTGCCGCCACCTGGTGGCCGACGGTTGCCGCCACCCGGGGGACGACCGCCTGGACCACCTGGGCCACGTGGAGCGCCGCCCGGACCACCGGGACCGCGATTACCGCCCGGTCCACGGTTGCCGCCGGGGCCGCCTGCACGTGCGCCGGTCGGGCGACCAGCTGCCGGACGTGCCGCGCCATACGGGCTGAAACCCGGGTTGGCGTGGTCGGACGGGAAGCTCGGTGCGTTGCCCGGGTGACCGTACGGATGCTTGCGCTGACCCTGGCCTTGACCCTGCGACTGGCCTTGTCCACCGCCGCCGCCAGCACCGCCACGGCCCTGACCCTGGCCCTGACCGCCTGCACCCGGACGCGCACCGCCCGGACCCTTCTTGGCGTACGGACGTGCCTGGCCGGTGCCGGGACCGCTGGGGCCGGCGTTGCGGTGGCCGCTCGGGCCGGTGCTCACGCCATCGGGCACATACCAGCTGCGGAACGCGGCCGGATTGCCGTCCGGCAACGCGCGGTCGCCCTTGCCCGGCGCGCGCGGCTTGAACGGGCGCTGCTGCGACTGCCGCGCGGCCGCTTCGCCGCTGACAGTGAGACCACCCTTGAAACCGCCGGGCTTGCCGCGACCACGGCCGCCACGATCGTCACGCGGATTGTCGAAACGCCGCAGCTCGCGGCCTTCGTCGGCGCCGGAAGTCTGGCCGTTGACGTAGGCATTGCTGCGACCATCGCGCGAGACGTGCACGGTGGATTTGGCCGCACGGCGCTGGCCGATCACCGGCTGCAGCGTCAGTGCCGACGGTGCGCCTTCTTCCAGCTTGAGTTCGGCGCGCAGGGCGTCGACCTTTTCCTGCGCCACTTCCACCGACTGCCCACGCAGCAACTCGCGCGGCAGCGAGATCTTGCCGTAGCGGCTGCGCTTGAGGCGGCTGACCTGGCAGCCTTGCGACTCCCACAGGCGGCGCACTTCGCGGTTGCGGCCTTCCTTGACCACCACGCGGAACCAGTCGTGCGAGTCGGTACCGCCGATACGTTCGATCTCGTCGAACTTGGCACCGCCGTCTTCCAGCAGCACGCCGCGCGACAGGCGCTCGATGATGGCGTCGGAGACCTTGTCCTCGCCTTCCGGCGCACGCACGCGAACCACGTATTCGCGTTCGACTTCGTAGGAGGGATGCATCATCGCGTTGGCCAGCTCACCGTCGGTGGTCAGCAGCAGCAGGCCGGTGGTGTTGATGTCCAGGCGGCCGATCGCGATCCAGCGCGAACCTTTCAGTGCCGGCAGCGACTCGAACACGGTCGGGCGGCCTTCTGGATCTTCGCGCGTGGTCACTTCGCCTTCGGGCTTGTTGTAGATCAGCACGCGCGAGGGCTCGGTCAGCGCGCTGGCGACGAAACTGCGGCCGTCCAGTTCGATCTTGTCGCCGCTGCGCACCGACATGCCGGTCTGCGCGACGGCGCCATTGACCTTGATCAGGCCATCGGCAATGCGCTGTTCCAGCGCGCGGCGCGACCCCAGGCCGGCCTGGGCCAGCACCTTGTGCAGGCGCTCTTCCAGCTTGGGCGCTTCGGGCGCGCTGTCGCGCTTGAGGGAGAGTTTGTTCAACGACAGCTTGCGGGGGGTGTCACTCATGTGTCTGGCTCCGGCCGACGCGTTGCGGGTCGGCCTCTGGGTCGGAATCGGCTTCGTCAACAGCCACGGTCGTCGTCGCGACGGCGTTGTCTTCGTCTTCGTTCACTGCATCCGCGCGCGTGCCCGGCGCGGTGTCGGGGGCGCCCTCACGGGCGTCGTCTGGGTCCAACGTGTTCTGGTCCTGCGCCGAGGCATGCTCGGAGTGTTGCGGTGTTGCGTCGATCGGGTCTTCGGCGTCGGTGGCGTTGTCTGCATCGCCGGCGTCGTGTGTTTCTTCATCCAATTCGGTATCGGTGGTGTCGCCATCAGAGTCCGCGTCTGCCGCATCGGCATGCGTCTCACCCAGTGCTGCATCCATCGCCACCGATGCCGGCACTGCGCCATCCAGCTGACCATCGCGGTCCAGCGGCAGCTGCGGTTCCAGCTCGGCGATGTCCTTCAACTCAGACAATGGCGGCAGCTCGTCCAATCGCTTGAGTCCGAAGTAGTCCAGAAACCCCTTGGTGGTACCGAACAGGGCCGGCTTGCCGGGCACGTCGCGGTGACCCACCACGCGGATCCATTCGCGTTCTTCCAGGGCCTGGATGATGTTGCTGCTGACCGCCACGCCGCGCACCTGCTCGATCTCGCCGCGGGTGATCGGTTGGCGGTAGGCGATCAGCGCCAGGGTTTCCAGCGTGGCGCGGGTGTACTTGGTGCGGCGTTCGGTCCACAGCCGGGCAACCCAGCCATGCACGTCGGCCTTGACCTGGAAGCGGAAGCCAGAGGCCACCTCGACCAGTTCCACGCCGCGGTCGGCGCAGCCCTCGCGCAACAGTTCAAGCGCGCGCTCGACGCTGCCGGGCGGCGCCGGTTCTTCTTCCGGAAACAGCCCCTGCAGCTGCGCCAGCGTCAGCGGCTGGCTGCTCGCCAACAGGGCGGCTTCGATAATGCGGGTGATCAACGCTTGATCCATTCGGTGATCGGCTTCAGATAGGTTCGTTGGCGGCATCGCTGTCGTCGAATTCGCTGGAGAATTGCAACGGCGCATTGGTATTGCCCAACGCCAGCGACTTCACGTAGATCGGCGCCAGCGGCGCTTCCTGCACGATGTCCAGCAACTGCTCCTTGGCCAATTCGAGCAGCGCCAAAAAGGTGACCAGTACGCCGAGCTTGCCTTCTTCGGCAGTGAACAGCGATTCGAAACGGTAAAACTTGCCATCGTCCAGACGGCTCAGCACGTCGCCCATGCGCTGGCGCACACTCAGCGCCTCGCGCTTGATCGCATGGCCGGTGAACAGCTCGGCGCGCTTGAGCACGTCGTACAGCGCCATCAGCATTTCTTTCAGTTCCACCGGCGGCGGCAGCTTGACCGCTGCGCGCTCGGGCAGATGCGCCTGTACCGGCGCGCTGTCGCGGCCCATGCGGGGCAGGGTGTCCAGATCCTCGGCGGCCTGTTTGAAGCGTTCGTATTCCTGCAACCGGCGTACCAACTCGGCACGCGGGTCGTTTTCTTCGCCTTCCTGGCTGGGCGGGCGCGGTAACAGCATGCGCGATTTGATCTCGGCCAGGATCGCGGCCATCACCAGATATTCGGCCGCCAGTTCGAAGCGCAGCTCCTGCATCACATTGATGTAGTCCACGTACTGCCGGGTGATCTCGGCGACGGGGATATCCAGAATGTCCAGATTCTGGCGGCGGATCAGATACAGCAGTAGATCCAGCGGGCCTTCGAAGGCATCCAGGATGACTTCCAGCGCGTCCGGCGGAATATACAGATCCTGCGGGATCTGCAGCACCGGTTGCCCATGCACCACCGCCAGCGGCATTTCCTGCTGCTGTGGCGGCGCGCTTGTGGCTGGCGGATTCGCGTCGTGCGCGAGTTCGGAATTCATCAGGTCGACATCGGGTGTTACGGTCGCCGGCCGCGGTCTGAGCCGCGCCTGCAGGGCTTTGCCTTGAGTAATTGCAATCTAATGTCGCGCCTGTGCCGGCACGATCCCATAAATCCACATACGCCAATCCACATAAAAACAGACGCCACGTGGCATGCGGCGACGGAACAGCGAGGAGGTCGTCTACACGGGGCCGGTGGTAGGCAGCGAATCGGTCGTCGAGTGAGGCGTGGGGCCTGGGCCGACGGGCCGCTGTGTCCGGTTGCGTGTGCAGTGGTGCCAAGGGTAATGCGTGCGCGGGGGCGGTGTCCAGCGCTGACACGGCTAGAATCTCCGGCAGTGATCTTCAAGTCTTTGGCGAGGTGGCGTGTGTGGTACGTAATCGAAGGGTATGACCAGGCCGAGGCGCTGGCCGCGCGGCAGCAGGCGCGACCGGCGCATCTGGCACGTTTGCAGGCGCTTGCGGCGTCCGGCCGCTTGCTGGTGGCGGGCCCATGCCCGGCCATCGATGCCGAGGATCCGGGTCCGGCCGGTTTCAGCGGCAGCGTGGTCATTGCCGAATTCGAATCGCTGGAACAGGCGCGCGTCTGGGCCGATGCGGATCCGTATGTGGCGGCGGGCGTGTATGTGCGCACCGAGGTCCGCCCGTTCCGGCGGGTGCTGCCATGAGCCGGGTCGAGCGGATTCGCACCGCATTGCAGACGGCCCTGGCGCCGAGCGAGCTGGAGGTGGTGGACGACAGCCATCGCCACGCCGGGCATGCCGGTGCGCGCGATGGGCGCGGGCATTTCAATGTGCGCGTGGTCAGTGCCGCGTTCGTTGGAAAGGCGCCGCTGGCGCGCCACCGGGCGGTGTACGCCGCAGTCGGCGAGATGATGCAGACCGATATCCACGCCTTGTCGATCGAGGCGTTTGCGCCTGGTGAGGCGGGGTAACCAAGTCAGCCGTCGTAGGAGCGCACCTGGGCGCGACAGGGGTTATCGGTAAGGCCCGTCGCGCCCAGGTGCGCTCCTACGGGGTCGACTGTCCCCTGACATGGCGGAACAAACTGCCCCAACCGTGATCCACGTTGTGCTTCGCTTGTGGACACGACAGTGCGGGATTGTTGCGACGCAGCACAATCTTTCACCTATTCATCACCTGCAGCTACTTGATCTGTAAGCGTTTTCATTGATGTGAAGATGGGGGTTTACGCCCTCATATGAAAACGCTTACAGTCCGCGCCAGTTTTGGGAACTCGGTCGCGGAGGGCGACACGAATGGCCAATGGTGCGGTCACCATCAAAGATGTCGCTCGGGAAGCACAGGTCTCCGTCGCAACGGTGTCGCGTGCGCTCAATGGGCACGATAACGTCGCCGGGCCGGTGCGCCAGTTGGTGCAGGAAGTGGCCGCGCGGTTGCGCTACAGCCCGCATGCGGCGGCGCGCAGCCTCAGCAGCCGACGCACCCAGACCCTGGGCGTGGTGCTGCCGGATCTGTACGGCGAATTCTTTTCCGAACTGATCCGCGGCATCGATGGTGCGGCGCGCGCCGCTGGCCAGCACCTGCTAGTGTCCAGCTATCACGGCGATCCGGAAGCGCAGGGCAGGGCGTTGCAGTCCATGCGCGGACGCGTGGACGGCTTGCTGGTGCTGTCTCCCTACGCCGAGCAGCCGGGTTTTCTCACCGATAACCTGCCGCAGGCGCTGCCGACGGTGTTGATCAATGCGCATCTGCCCGGTGCCGATTACCCGGTACTGAGCATCGACGACCATGCCGGCGCCATGGCGATGACCGAGCATCTGCTGCGCGCCGGCCATCGGCGCATCGCCTTCATCGGCGGTCCGGCGCTCAATTTCGATGCGCGCGAACGCCTGCGCGGGTTCCGCGATGCGATCGCCGCGCATGGCGATCAAGCACAGGGTCTGGAATATCCGGGCGACTTCGACGAGGCCTCCGGTCACCGCGCCGGGTTGGCGATGCTGGCCGACGGCACGTTGCCGGATGCGGTGTTCGCCGCCAACGACATGACCGCGCTGGGCTGCCTGTACGCGTTCGCGCAGGCCGATGTCTCGGTGCCTGGCGATGTGGCCCTGGCGGGCTTCGACGATATTCCGCTGGCCCGTTTCGTCCATCCGGCACTGACCACGATGCGGGTCAGCATCGCCCACCTGGGCGGGCAGGCGATGACCCGGCTGATGCGGCTGGTCGACCAGACCGGCGACGACGACGGCATCCGCCAGTTGCTGACGCCAGAGCTGGTGATCCGCGCCTCCTGCGGTGCCGGCGAGCCCGGCCTCTGACTCCATTCGCTGCTGATCCATTCGGCCCTGACCTTTGTCTGGCCACTGACCTCTTCGCGGACGTTCTGTCCGCTCCCGCTGCCCCCGCAGCGGTCGTTCCTGCAAGACCGCAACGCCACAACAACACTCTGTACCGATCCCTGGAGGGACCAATGCGCCACCACAACCCCTATTCCGCCAGTCCGGCGCGCAAGCTGCTCAGCTGCGCCCTGGCCAGTTGCCTGCTGCTGGGCGCCGCACCGTCCTTTGCGCAGAGTGCTGCCGCGACCATCCGCGGCCAGGTCACCGTCGACTCCGCACCTGCCACCCAGGCCCAGGTCACCGCCACCAATCTCGCCACCGGCCTGACCCGCAGCGTGCAGGTCAGCAACGGCGGCTATTCGCTCGGCGGCCTGCCGCCGGGTTCGTACCGCCTGGACGTCACCGCCAATGGCCAGACCACCTCGCAGAACGTCACCGTGCAGGTCGGCCAGACCGCCACGTTGAACCTGGGCGTCGGCGGCGAACCTGCCACGGCCGACGGTGGTAACGCCACCACGCTGGATGCGGTGCAGGTGAAGGCGCCGCCGGTGCTGGTGGAAACCCGCACCTCCGAGAACGCCACGTATATCTCCAACGTGCAGATCCAGAACCTGCCGCGTGCCACGCGCAACTTCCTGGAACTGGCCGACACCGTGCCGAACGTGCAGTTCACCCGCGATGCCAACGGCACCACCAAGGTCCGTTCGGGCGCCACCTCGGCCGAAGGTACCAACGTCTACATCGACGGCGTGAGCCAGAAGAACTACGTGCTGACCGGCGGCGTCAGTGGCCAGGATTCCAGCCGCGGCAACCCGTTCCCGCAGTCGGCGATCGGCGAGTACAAGGTCATCACTTCGAACTACAAGGCCGAGTTCGACCAGGTCAGCGGCGCGGCCATCGTGGCCTCGTCCAAGTCCGGTACCAACGATTTCCACGGCAGCTTCTTCTGGGACACCAGCAACGACGGCTGGCGCGAAGAGAGCCCGCTGGAAAAGCGCGCCGGCGTGCGCGACGACTTCGAAGAGACCCAGTACGGCGCCACCTTCAGCGGCCCGATCCTCAAGGACAAGGCGCATTTCTTCATCGCCTATGAGGCCAAGGAATACACCACCCCGAACGTGGTGATCCCGGGTTCGATCTATTCCGACCGCATCGACCAGCTGCCCGCGCAGCTGCAGCCGCTGGTGGCCACCTACAGCACGCCGTTCAAGGAAGACCTGTACTTCGCCAAGATCGACTGGACCATCGGCGAGAACAACCTGTTCGAACTGAGCGGCAAGTACCGCAAGGAGGACGAGCTCAACGACGTCGGCGGCACCTCGACCTTCGAGCACGGCAGCATCAACGGCCAGGAAGAAAAGCGCGCCAACCTGCGCTGGCAGTACAGCGGTGCCAACTTCCTCAACGAAGCCAACCTCAGCTACGAGAGCGCGTTCTGGAACCAGGCGCCGATCAACAACGGCACCGGCTACGTGCTCAGCTACACGCCCAACCGCGGTAACGAGACCGACGTGCTCGCCGCAGGCGCGGGCAGCAGCTTCCAGCGCAAGGGCCAGAAGGGCTGGACCTTCCAGGACGATTTGACCTTGAACAGCCTGGAATGGCACGGCGCGCACACCGTCAAGATGGGCGTGAAGTTCAAGAGCATCGATCTGAATTCCACCCAGTTCAACCCGGCCAACCCGCAGTACTACTACAACATCCTCAGCGACGTCGAAACGCCGTACCGGGTGCGCTTCGGTGCGCCGCTGGTGGAAGGCGGCGGCTCGGTGGTGTCCAAGAACAAGCAGTACGGCATCTACCTGCAGGACGACTGGGAGGTCAACGAGCACTGGACCCTGAACCTGGGCGTGCGCTACGACTATGAAGAATCCCCGGCGTTTCTGGACTTCGTGACGCCCTCCGACGTCGCCGGTGCGCTGCAGAACTGGCCCAACCTGCAAAACGCCAACTACAACATCAACGACTTCATCAGCACCGGCAACAACCGCAAGGCGTTCAAGAACGCCTGGCAGCCGCGCCTGGGTGCCTCCTATGACCTATTCGGCGATCAGGCGCATGTGATCTACGGCGGTGCCGGCCGTGCGTACGACCGCAACATCTTCGATTACCTGGCGTTGGAGCAGCTCAACAACTCGTTCAACTCCTATAGCTACTACTTCACCAGCGCCAACAACCCGGCTTGCCTGGGCGACCCGTGCACCGCATGGGATCCGGCCTACAGCACGCAGGAAGGCTTGAACACCTTGACGGCCAACAGCACCGGCGGTGGCGGTCGCGAGGTCTACCTGATCGACAACAACATCAAGACCCCGTACTCGGACCAATACAGCATCGGCATGCGCAACATGGTGCCGCTGTGGGGCCAGGACTGGTACACCGATGTGACCTTGAGCCGTATCGAAAGTCATGACGGCTTCGCGTTCGTGCGCGGCAACCGTCTGCCGGACGGCTCGTTCTTCCAGCCGGGTACCACTTCCGGCTCGCCGAACGATGGTCCCAATGGCTACAGCGCCATCGTGCTGGGCACCAATGGCGTGGAAACCCGCAACAACCAACTCGCCTTGCAGGTCGAAAAGCCCTATGACGAGGAATCCGGCTGGGGCCTGACCGTGGCCTACACCTTTTCCGATGCCAAGGAAAACCGCCAGTTCGGCGAGCATTACGCACTGGATCGCGAACGCGTCGAAGACTACGGCTGGCGTGAGGCCGGCGGTATCGCCAAGAACCGTCTGGTGGTCACCGGCATCTACGAGCTGCCGTACGAGATCAAGCTGTCCGGCAAGCTGTCGCTGGCCAGCCAGACTGCGCGCTATGGCCAGAACTGCGTAGCCGGTAACGACCAGTGCTATATCGTCCAGTTCAAGCCGGACGGCACGCTGGGCTACAAGGAGTTCAGCATCGCGGCCAATAAAGAATGGGATACCGGTGGCGGTGTCAAATTCAACGTGCGTGCGGATATCCTCAACGTGTTCAATTGGGTGAACTACGCCAACTTCAACGGCGAAACCGGGACACTCGAAGACTTGAACACGGCTTACGGCACACCAACCGGTGTGCTGGCGTCGCCGATGCGTACCTTCCGTCTGGCCTTTGGCCTGAACTGGTGAGGTACTCGACCGCCCTGGCAGTGTTAGGGCGGTCGAACTCGGCGCCTGGATAGGGTAGGTTGGCGTGCGAGATGTAATCGATTACACGAGTGGGGGGCGGATGAACAGGGGCAGGACTTCGTATTGGTTGACGATTCCACTATTGCTGGGCGCGCTGGTGCTGGCGTCATGCAAACAGGCCGAGGAACCTAAGGTGGCCGAAAAGAAGGCACCGGTGAAAGTCATTCTGGTGGAAGCGCAGCTGCCACCCAAACCGGTCAAACCGCCGTTGCCGCCGCTGTTTTCGGACATCGAGCGACGCACCTTCCAGTTTTTCTGGGACACCACCAACGAACTCAACGGACTGGCACCGGATCGGTTTCCGTCGCGCCCGTTTGCCAGTATCGCGTCGGTCGGGTTTGCGCTGACCGCGTATCCGATCGGGATCGAGAATGGGTGGATCAGCCGCAATCAGGCGATCGACCGCACCTTGACCACACTGAAATTCTTCCGCGATGCGCCAATGGGGCCGCAGCGGACCGGTAGGGCCGGTTACAAGGGCTTCTACTACCACTTTCTGGACATGCAGCAGGGCAACCGGTACGACAGCTGGGTCGAGTTGTCGAGCGTGGACACCGCGCTGCTGATGATGGGCGTGTTGTTCACCCAGTCGTATTACGACGGCGAGGACCCGCGCGAAAAAGAGATCCGCCAGATCGCCGACACGCTGTACAAGCGTGTGGATTGGCGCTGGCTGCAGCAGCGTGCACCGCTGATCTCGATGGGCTGGTTCCCCGAGAGCGGCTTCATCGACCACGACTGGATGGGCTACAACGAAGCGATGATGCTGTACATCCTCGCGCTCGGCTCGCCCACCCACGGCGTGGATCCGGAGGCGTGGACCAGCTGGACCCGCACCTACAACAACGACTGGGGCGTCTACCAGGGTCAGGAATACCTGTCCTTCGGCCCGCTGTTCGGTCACCAATACAGCCATGTCTGGATCGATTTCCGCGATATCCAGGACCAGTACATGCGCGAGCGCGGCATCGACTACTTCCTCAACAGCCGCCGCGCCACGCTGGCGCAGCGCGACTACGCCATCGACAACCCGATGAAGTGGAAGGACTACGGCGAGAACGTCTGGGGCCTGACCGCCGGCGATGGCCCGCAGAACACCAGCCAGGAATACCGTGGCGAGCAGCGCCAGTTCCGCCATTACTCCTCGCGCGGCGCCGGCCTGCGCGAGAACTTCGACGACGGCACCATCGTGCCGTCGGCGGCGATCTCCTCGATCGTGTTCGCGCCCGAGGTGGTGATTCCGGCGGCCGAAGAAATGCACAAGCGCTACGGCGACTTCCTGTATTCCAGCTACGGCTTTCTGGATTCGTTCAACCCCAGCTTCAACTACGACATCCCGCTCAAGACCGGGCGCATGGTGCCGGACCGCGGCTGGGTGGCCAGCGACTACATCGCCATCGACCAGGGCCCGATCCTGGCGATGATCGCCAACTACCAGAACGAATTTGTCTGGACGGTGATGAAGAAGAACCCCTACATCCGCGCCGGTCTGGAACGTGCCGGCTTCACCGGCGGTTGGCTCACCCCCGAAGGCGAGCCGCAGCCGTTGCCCAAGAAGGACGAGCAGGCAGCCGCTGCACGCTCGCTGGGCATGGCCGAGTCGCGCGCCGCCGCCGCCCAGGCCCAGCAGGACCCGTCGCAGCGGCAAAACTCCACGCAACGCCCCAAACCCGAGTAATCCGTGCGCCTTTTGAAATTGTTGATACTGGCCGCCGCCCTGTGTGCAGGTGCGGCGGGATGCGACCGCGCCGACCCGGCCAAGACCACCGTGCGCTTCTGGGCCATGGGCAAGGAGGCCGAGGTGGTCGCCGAGTTGGTGACCGAGTTCGAGAAGCAGAACCCGGACATCCGGGTGGATGTGCAGAACATTCCGATGACGGCGGCGCACGAAAAACTGCTCACCGCCTTCGCTGCGGATGGCTTGCCGGACGTGTGCCAGCTCGGCAACACCTGGCTGCCGGAGTTCGCCTTGCTCGACACGCTGGAACCGATGCAGCCGTACGTGGCGCGCTCCAAGATTGTCGACCCGCAGGATTACTTCCCCGGCGTGTGGGACACCAATCTGGTCGACGGCACCTTGTATGGGGTGCCGTGGTATGTGGACACGCGACTGCTGTTCTATCGCAAGGATCTGCTGCGCGAAGCCGGCTATAACGAGATGCCCAAGACCTGGGCCGGGATGGAACAGGTGATGGCGGCGATCAAGCGCAAGGTCGGCCCCGACCGCTACGCCATCCTGATGCCGCTCAACGAATTCGAGCAGCAGCTGTCGTTCGCGCTGCAACAGGACGACCGCCTGCTGCGCGACCACGACAACTACGGCAACTTTCGTGGCGAAGGCTTCCGCAAGGCGCTGGGCTTCTACGACACCATGTATCAAAAAGGCTGGGCGCCAAAGGTCTCCGAGACCCAGGTCTCCAATGTCTGGTACGAATTCTTCAACGGCTATTACGCGTTCTATCTGTCCGGCCCGTGGAACGTGCGCGAGTTCAAGTTGCGCCAGCCGCCGGGCATGGAAGGCAAGTGGGGCACCGCGCCGCTGCCGGGTCCGAATGGGTTGGGCGCGGGCATCGCCGGCGGTTCCAGCCTGGTGATCTTCAAGTCGTCCCAGCACAAGGACGCCAGCTGGAAGCTGATCGAATACCTGTCGCAGCCGCAGGTGCAGGCGCGCTTCCACGCCATCATCGGCGACCTGCCGCCGCGTCGTAGCACCTGGAAGTTGCCCTCGCTGGCCAACGACGAACTGGCGCATGCCTTTGGCGACCAGCTGGAGCGGGTCAAGGCCACGCCCAAGGTGCTGGAGTGGGAGCGCATCGTGCAGGAAATGCGTCTGGTGACCGAGCGCGTGGTACGTGGCGGCCAATCGCACGAGGCCGCCGTGCAGGAACTGGATAAACGCGTGGACGAGATTCTGGCCAAGCGCCGCTGGATCTTCGAGCAGGAAGGCGGGCATGTCGGTCCGGCGGGTGACTCGGCCCAACCTGCCGCTGCCCCGGTCGCAGCGCCCGTCGTGACGCCGGCCGCCGCGCCAGCCGCAGCAGCGGACAAGGAGGCAGCACGATGATGAAGCGCAATTCCGTCGCCGGCTGGGTGTTTGCCGCGCCCTCGATCCTGGTGCTGGGCATGTTCTTCGGCGTGCCGGTGTTCGCCGCGCTGGTGCTCAGCGTCACCGACTTCGACCTGTACGCGCTGGCCGACAGCAGCCATCTGCGCTTCGTCGGCCTGGGCAATTACATCGAGCTGCTGCAGACGCCGCTGTTCTGGAAGTCGTTGTGGAACACCACGTACTTCGTGCTGCTGGGCGTGCCGATGTCGATTGGCGTGTCGCTGGGCGCGGCCTTGCTGCTCAACGCCAAGGCCTCGCGCTTCAAGGCGGTGTTCCGCACCGCATTGTTCGCCCCGGTGGTGACCACGCTGGTGGCAGTGGCGGTGATCTGGCGCTACCTGTTCCACATCAAGTACGGCCTGGTGAACTTCGGTCTGAGCCATCTGGGCATCGCCCCGATCGACTGGCTGGGCGACCCGCGCTGGGCGATGCCGACCATCATGCTGTTCGCGGTGTGGAAGAACTTCGGCTACAACATGGTGATCTTCCTGGCCGGCCTGCAGGCGATTCCGCAAGACCTGTATGAAGCCGCGCGCATCGATGGCGCCTCGCGCTGGAAGCAGTTCCTGCACATCACCTTGCCGATGCTCGGCCCGGTGCTGATGGTGGTCGGGGTGATCACCATTTCCGGCTACTTCCAGCTGTTTGCCGAGCCCTACGTGATGACCCGCGGCGACCCACTGCAAAGCACCGTGAGCGTGCTGTATTTCATGTTCGAAGAAGGCTTCAAGTGGTGGAACCTTGGCCGCGCGTCGGCAGTGGCGTTCCTGCTGTTCCTGATCATCCTGGCGGTGACCACCGTGATGCTGCGCTTCGGCCGCAAGAGAGATTTGATATGAGTCGTGATGTCGGCCAATCGCACTGGAATGCCGTGCTGATCAACGGCGGTTTGCTCGTGTTGGCGCTGGTCAGCCTGGCGCCGTTGCTGTGGATGTTGTCGGTGTCGTTCATGCCCACCGGCGAGGCCAGCCGCTTCCCGCCGCCGATGCTGCCTTCGGCGTTCACCCTGGCCAACTACCACGAGCTGTTCGCGCGCACCGGCATGGCGCGCAACTTCGCCAACAGCCTGATGGTGTCCGGGCTGATCACGCTCGGCTCGTTGCTGATCAACACCATGGCCGGTTATGCGTTCGCCAAGCTGCAGTTCGTCGGCCGCGAGCGCATCTTCAAGATCCTGATGGCCGCGCTGGTGATCCCGGCGCAGGTGGCGATGCTGCCGTTGTTCCTGCTGATGAAGCAGCTGCATCTGGTCAACAACATCGGCGGGGTGGTGGTGCCGGCGTTGGCGACGGTGTTCGGCATCTTTCTGGTGCGCCAGTACGCGCGCAGCATTCCCGATGAGCTGATCGAAGCCGCGCGCATCGATGGCGCCAGCGAGATGCGCATCTTCTTCCAGATCGTGCTGCCGATGCTCAAGCCGGTGCTGGTCACCTTGACCATTTTCACCTTCATGGGCTCGTGGAACGACTTCATGTGGCCGCTGATCGTGCTGACCGACCAGGAGCAATACACCTTGCCGGTGGCGCTGGCGGCACTGTCGCGCGAGCACATCATGGACGTGGAACTGATGATGGCCGGCGCGGTGGTGACGGTGATTCCGGTGCTGCTATTGTTCGTCGCGCTGCAGCGTTACTACATCCAAGGTCTTCTGCTGGGGAGTGTGAAGGGGTGAGGCGAGTGTTCCTGCGACTGTTTGCCATGGCCGCTGTCGTCACGTCTGCGGGCGCGGCGCAGGCGCAGGAGCGCGTGCTCGACGGTTTCAACGACATCGGCGCCTGGCGCCTGGTGGTGTCCAATCAGGTCAGCGGCTCGCTGCGCCCGGTGGCCACTACATCCGGCGGGCATGCGCTATGCCTGGACTACAACTTCAACGGCGTGTCCGGCTATGTCGGCATCCGTCGCAACTTGCCGATCGAGTATCCGGACAACTACCGCATCGGCTTCGCGCTGCGCGGCGAATCGCCGTCCAACGATCTGCAGGTCAAACTGATCGATGCCAGCGGCGACAACGTGTGGTGGGTCAACCGGCCAGGCTTCAATTTCCCGAAGAACTGGACCACCTTCGCCTACCGCAAGCGCAATATCGAGAAGGCCTGGGGTCCTGGCGCGGACAAACAGTTGCGCAGCAGCGCGGATGTGGAATTCACCGTCTACAACAAGGTCGGTGGCAAGGGCTCGGTGTGCTTCGATCGGCTGACCCTCACACCGCTGCCGCCGGAAGACACCTCGCCGTTGAAGGCCGAGGCCATCACCGACACCGCTCCCGCACTGGAACAACGCCTGGCCGACGGCAAGCCGGAGACCTTCTGGCTCAGCGGTGCGGTCAAGCAACAGACCGTGACGCTGGATCTGGGCAAGGTGCGCGAATTCGGCGGCGCGGTGGTGCAGTGGGTGCCGGGCCTGCAGGCCTCGCAATACGTGGTGCGCGCGTCCAGCGACGGGCGCGGCTGGCGCGACCTGCGTACCGTCACGGCCGGTGCCGGTGGCACCGACTGGCTGGCGCTGCCGGACACCGAGGCGCGCTACCTGCGCTTCGATCTCAAGGACGGCCCCAACTGGCGCTACGGCATCAAGGAAGTGCAGCTGCAGCCGCTGGCGTTTGCGGCGACCCCGAACGACTTCATCAAGTCGCTGGCCGCGCAGATGCCGCGCGGCAGCTATCCGCGCGGTTTCTCCGGCGAGCAGCCGTACTGGACCATCCTGGGCCTGGATGGCGGCACCGAGCAGGGCCTGATCGGCGAAGACGGCGCGGTAGAAGTGGGCAAGGGCGGTTTCAGTATCGAACCGTTCGTGGTCACCGGCGGCAAGCTGCTGCATTGGTCCGACGTCAGCAGCGAGCAGAGCCTGCAGGACGATTACCTGCCGATTCCCAGCGTCGACTGGCACCACGACCTGATGAATCTGCGAGTGACTGCCTTCGTGCAGGGCACACCGGATCAGGCGCAGCTGGTCGCACGCTACCAACTGCACAACACCGGCAAGGAAGCGCGCGACTTCACCCTAGCATTGGCGGTGCGTCCGTTCCAGGTCAACCCGCCGGCGCAGTTCCTCAACACCCTGGGCGGCGTCAGCCGGATCGAGCAACTGGCCGTGGACGGCGCGCAGGTCAGCGTCAACGGCAAGCCGCGCGTATTCGCCGCGCAGCGTCCGGATGCCGGCTTTGCCAGCGCTTTCGACAGCGGCATGGACGTCAGCCATCTCACCGCTGCCACACCGCCGACGATCACCCAGGTGAAGGACGAGACCGGTCTGGCCTCGGGTGTGTTGTTGTATCGCTGGAAGCTGGAGCCTGGCCAACGGCGCGAAGTGGCGTTGGTGATTCCGCAAACCGGCACCGCGCAACTGCCGGCCGGCTTCGATGCCGACAAGGCGCAACAGCAGGTTGCCCAGCAGTGGCGCAGCAAGCTCGATCGCGTACGCATCAGCGTGCCGGCCGAAGGCAAGCCGGTGGTCGATACCTTGCGCACCGCGCTGGCGCATATGTTGATCTCGCGTATCGGCCCGCGTCTGCAGCCGGGCACGCGTTCGTACTCGCGTAGCTGGATCCGCGATGGCGCAATGATTTCCGAGGGCCTGTTGCGGCTTGGCCGCGAAGACGTGGTGCGCGAGTACGTCGACTGGTTCGCGCCGTATCAGTTCGACAACGGCATGGTGCCGTGCTGCGTGGACGACCGCGGCAGCGACCCGGTGCCGGAGAACGACAGCCATGGCGAGCTGATCTTCAACATCGCCGAGTACTACCGCTATACCGGCGACAAGGCGTTCCTGGAAAAGATGTGGCCGCACGTCACCGGCGCCTACGACTATATGGAAACGCTGCGCGCCAGCGAGCGCACCGAAGACAACTTCATGCGCAATCCGGCCTTCTACGGAATGATGCCGGTGTCGATCAGCCACGAAGGCTATTCGGCCAAGCCGGTGCATTCGTACTGGGACAACTTCTGGGCGCTGCGCGGCTACAAGGATGCGGTGATGCTGGCCGGCGCGCTCGACAAGCCCGATGAGGTCGCCCGCTTCAGCACCGCACGCGACGAATTCAGTGGCGACCTGATCGCCTCGCTGGGTGCGGCGGTGCGCCAGCACAATCTCGATTTCCTGCCTGGCTCGGCCGAGCTCGGCGACTTCGATGCGACCTCGACCACCATCGCGCTGGCACCGGGTGGCGAGCAGCAGCGACTGCCGCAGGACCTGCTGACCAATACCTTCGAGCGCTACTGGAAGGAGTTCTCCGACCGCCGCGACAGCAAGCGCGAATGGAAGGACTACACGCCCTACGAATGGCGCAACGTGGCCGCGTTCGTGCGCCTGGGCTGGCGCGACCGCGCCTGGGACGCCACCGCATTCTTCTTCAAGGACCGCGCGCCGCAGCCGTGGAATCAATGGGCCGAAGTGGTCTCGCGCACGCCACGCACACCGTTCTTCGTCGGCGATCTGCCGCATGCCTGGGTCGCCTCGGACTTCGTGCGCTCGGTGCTGGACATGTTTGCCTACGGGCGCGAATCCGATGCCAGCCTGGTGATTGCGGCCGGCACGCCCACGCGCTGGTTCGAAGGCAAGGGCATCGGGATTGCCGAATTGCGCACCCCGTACGGGCGCCTCAACTACACCCTGCAACGCACCGACAAGCAACTGGTGCTGCAACTGCAGCCCGGCCTGATTTTGCCGCCGGGTGGAGTGGTGTTGCCTTGGCCGTACCAGGGCACGCCGGGCAAGGCCAGCATCAACGGCGAATCGGCCGAATGGCAGAACGGTGAACTGCGCATCCAGCAACTGCCGGCCAATGTGCAGATCGATGTGCCCAGCGCGGTGCGGCGCGCCGAGCGCGCTACGCAATGAAGGACGCACGTCGGCCTACCCGGGCAGCGCCGGCGCGGCGACGTGCCGGATGGCCGGTCGTGTTGGCTGCACTGCTGCTGTGTTCTGTTGCTGCACACGCCACGCAGGCCACCCACGCCGTGCAGGCTGCGCAACCCGCACAGGTAGACAAGACCGATCACATAGCACGCGCATCCCGGGCAGCGCAGTCTCCGGGCGCGGTGCAGCGCGAAATGACCCTGGTCACGCTCAACCTGCATCACGACCGCGAAGACTGGCCGGCACGTCGCGCCTACATCGCCAAACAGCTCAAGCAACTGGCGCCGGATGTGATCGCGCTGCAGGAAGTGATCGAACGGCGGAGCAGCGTGGAAAACCAGGCTGCCTGGCTGGCACGCAAGCTCGGGTACGACTACACCTTCGCCTCGGTCGATCCGGTCGGCGCGCCCAAGCGCTACGGCAATGCGTTGTTGAGCCGGCGTAAAGTGCTGGCCATGCATCAGCGCCTGTTGCAGCCCTTGGACGATTACCGCGTCGCCGCGCATTTGCAGGTCGATGTCGACGGCCAGCCGGTCAACGTCTACGTCACCCATCTCAACGAACGCGCCGATGCGCGCGGCACTGCCACGCGCACGCGCCAGGTGGCCGACCTGCTGGACTTCATTGCCTCCAACAGCGATCAAGCCCCAGTCGTGATTGCTGGCGATTTCAACACCGCCGCCGATGCCCTCGATCTGGAAGCGCTACGCAAGGGCTATGGCGACAGCTACGGCAGCGTGCATCGCAACAGCGACGCCACGGTCAGCACCTTGAACCTACACGTATTCGACAAGCCGGCGCGGATCGACCACGTGTTCTTCCAGCAAAACCGCCTGCTGGCCCGTGAAGCGCGCATCCTGTTCGACGCGCCGTACGCCGAAGGCCGCTGGGCCTCGGACCACTACGGCGTGTGGGTGCGTTTGCAGCTAGCGCCAGGCGCACCTGCCGCCCCGTAACCTGGCGTGTGCTCCAGCTCTCGTAGGAGCGCCCCTGGGCGCGATGGGCTTTGCCGGTAAAACCCCATCGCGCCCAGGGGCGCTCCTACGGAAGGCAACGGATGTTTCGCGGATTGCGGCGCAACGCATCGCCGCCGCAATCAACCATGCAGACGATTGAAGATCTGCACACCCGCCAGCCACACACCGGCCATGCTGCCGAAGTTGGTCAGCAAGAACGTCAGCACCACACGCGAGACGCGATTGCGGTACCAGCCGCGCAAGGTCTGCGCATCGTCGCGCAGCGTCAGGAAATCGCCATAGGCCGGCTTGCGCATATGCACCTCGACCAACGCTGCGAACGCACCGGTCGGTACGCTCAACCGGAACGGCTTGAACGGCGCGACCACCGCAGCGGTCAAAATGCTCAACGGATGACTGCCGGCCAGCAGACAGCCCAGCGCCGCCATACCGCCGGTGTACATCGCCCATTGCAACAACAAATCGGCTCCCATGCTCAGGCCGCCGCGCCAGAAACCGATCCCGATGCCAACGATGATGACCGCCAGCACGCCCAGCGTGATCCACGGAACGCGCTTGCGTTGCTGCACGTATTCCAGCGACTCGCGCAGCGGGCCGGGTGCATCGGTGTCCTGTTCCAGATGACGTGCAAGCCCGGCCAGATGTCCCGCGCCGACCACCGCCAGCACCTCGTGCTGACCGGCGTTGGCTTCCTCGCGCAGACGCGCAGCCATGTACTGATCGCGCTCGGCAATCACGGTCTCGTACAGCTCCGGGCTTTCGCTGGCAAAATCGCCGAAGCTCGCTTCCAGCATGTCGCCTTGCTTGAGCTTTTCGATTTCCTCTTCGCCCACCTCATCGGCGGCGAACAGGCCGCTCAGCAGACCGCCGGCCAGCTTCATCTTGCCGAAGAATCCCAGCCGCCCGGAGGCGCGCTTGAAGGTCAGGCCGACCTCGCGATCGATCAGATGCACCGGCAAGCCTTGTGCGCGCGCCAGATTGACCGCCTCCTTCAATTCCGCACCCGGCTCGATGCCGAGCTGCTTGGCCAGGCGGCGCTGATAAGCCGCCAAGGCAAGGTTTGCAGCGAACAAGGCCACGCGGCCCTTGCGGATCACCTGCACCAGGTCCAGGCGGGCGAGGGCGTCCGGGTCGCTGAGCGCCTGCAGGCGCTGTGCATCCAATTCCACCGCCACCGCATCGTAGCGCCCGCTGCCGATCGCCCGCTGCACCGCAGCCACGCTGGCCAGCGAGACATGCGCAGTGCCGAGCAAGGTGTAGCGCACGCCGTCGCGCTCGACGATGCGGTGCGGCTGGCCGGACAGCGCATCGTCCAGAACGTGGGTGGTCTGCTCAGTCATGGGGTCATTCATCAGAAGGAGGGGCGGTGTCACCGGGGCCGAGCGGGCGTTGCATCTGCAAACCGTCCAGCCAGCGGCCATGCTTGCGGCCGATTCCGGTGAACACTCCGACCGTGCGAAAACCAAAACGTTCGTGCAGCCGTCGCGATGCCTGATTCTCGGCATCGCCGATCACTGCAATCATCTGTCGATAGCCGCGTTGTTCACAGCGTGCGATCAGCTCGCCCAACAAGGCCTTGCCGATGCCACGTCCTTGCATGTTGCAGGCAAGGTAGATCGAATTCTCCACGGTCCAGCGATACCCCGAGCGTGCGCGGTACGCGCCAGCATAGGCATAACCGACCACCGCAGCATCGCGTTCGGCGACCAGATACGGATATCCCGCATCCACGGTGGCGCGCACCCGCGTGCGCATCTCGTCGCTCGACGGCGCGCTGTATTCGTAGCTGTTGACCCCGGCGATCTGCTCCGCATAGATCGCGGTGATCGCCGGGATGTCCGCCTCGCGGACCTCGCGTACCTCGACAGGCATGCGGTCAGTCGATGTAACGCTTGAGCAGATCGCCATACGCATCGATGCGGCGATCGCGCAGGAACGGCCAGATGCGCCGCACATGCTCGCTGCGCTGCAGATCGACATCGCATACCAGCACCGTCGGGTCCTGTCCGGCTTCGGCGATGAACTCGCCCTGCGGCCCCAGCACATGGCTGTTGCCCCAGAACTGGATGCCCGAGGCGCCCATCGGCGAAGGCTCATGCCCCACGCGGTTGCACGACAGCACCGGCACCCCGTTGGCCACTGCATGGCCGCGATGGCTGAGCACCCATGCATCGCGCTGACGCTCCTGTTCGGGTTGCTGATCGTCCGGATCCCAGCCGATCGCGGTGGGGTAGAGCAACAGTTCTGCACCGGCCAGCGCCATCAGGCGCGCAGCCTCGGGGTACCACTGATCCCAGCACACCAACACGCCGAGACGACCCACCGAAGTATCGATCGGAGCGAAACCCAGATCGCCCGGCGTGAAGTAGAACTTCTCGTAAAAACCCGGGTCGTCGGGGATATGCATCTTGCGGTACTTGCCGAGCAGGCGGCCGTCCTTTTCGAACACCACCGCCGTGTTGTGATACAGCCCGGCCGCGCGGCGCTCGAACAACGAGGCCACCAGCACCACGCCGTGCTGCTTGGCCAGCGCGCCCAGCCGCTCGGTGCTGGGGCCGGGGATCGGCTCGGCCAGGTCGAATTCGTCCACCGACTCGTGCTGGCAGAAATACGCACCGTTGTGCAGTTCCTGCAGCAGCACCAGCTTGGCGCCCTGAGCGGCGGCTTCGGCCACGCGCGATTCGATGATGGCCAGATTGGCCGCGGCGTCGCCGTGGTTGCGCTCCTGGATCAGCGCGACGGGAAGGAGATGACGGGTCATGGCGATTCGTCCAGCGTAGTGACGCACTAAGGTAGCGCGCGATGGTGTAACACCGGCCTGCCGGCCGGAACAGGAGTGACTCAGGCAGCCAGCAGACCGGCGGGCAGCTGCATGGTCAGACAGTGCAGGCTGCCGTTCTGCCAGATCAATGGGCGGCACGGCACCGGCACGATGACGTGCTGCGGAAACGCCTCGGCCAGCACCGCCTGCGCGCCCGCATCGGCCTTGTCGCCGTAAGCCGGCATCAGCACCGCCCCGTTGACGATCAGGAAGTTGGCGTACGAGGCGGCCAGACGCCGGCCCTGATCCAGGATCGGCTCGGCCCACGGCAACACGAACAGCCGATACGGCTGCCCATCGGCCTTGCGCAACGCAGCCAGTTCGGCGCCCATCGCCTGCAGTTCGGTGTAATGCGAATCGTTGGCCACGTCGCAGCCCTGGTAGACGATCGCATCCGGGCCGGCGAAGCGCGCCAGCGTATCGATATGCGCGTCGGTGTCGTCGCCTTCCAGATAGCCGTGATCCAGCCACAGCACGCGGTCCTGCGCCAGCCACGCGGCAAGATCGGCACTCAGCGAATCGCGCGTGCGCTGCGGATGCCGCTCGTGCAGGCACTTCCAGGTGGTCAGCAAGGTGCCCGCACCATCGGTCTCGATCGCGCCGCCTTCCAGCGCGAAGTCCACCGTCTGCACCTGCGAGGGCACGAATACCTGCGCCGCATCCAGCGAGGTGACCAGCTGATCGTCCAGGCTGGCCTCGAACTTGCCGCCCCAGCCGGTGAAGCGGAAATCCATCAGGCGGAAACCGCCGTCCTGGCGCAGCGTGATCGGGCCCGAATCGCGCAGCCAGGTGTCGTTGTAGGCTGCAACCACGAAGCGCACCCGCGCCATGTCCACCCGTGCCGAGCGCAGCCGCGCTTCCGCGTAGATCTGCAGGTCGTCATCGGCCACGCACACGATCACCGGCTCGAAACGGGAAATCGCCGTCACCAGCGCGATATAGGTCTCTTCCACCTCGGCCAGACGCTCGGCCCAATCGGTGCCCGCATGCGGCCACGCGATCAATACGGCGGATTGAGGTTCCCACTCGGCAGGAAAGCGAACGCTGTCGGTCATACCTGAAAATTACCTATCGATACCCAAGCGAGCCCAGGCTGTTAATTCAATCCCCGCACATGGATGTGCGGGCTCTTGCGAGGGACTCGCATCAAAGCGGCTTGGGCCCGATCTCGTTCGCATCGGCCTGATTGGCCACCACGTCGATCACCCGGCTCTTTTCGAAATACACGGTAAAAGCCGGATACACCCAGCGATGGATGGTCGGCCACTGACGCTTCTGACCACCGCGCGGATCCAACTTTTCCTGCGGCGCGCCGTAACGGCCTTCGACCTGGCTCATGCTGTCGCCACGCAAGGGCAGGGCGGCGGCGGGCTTTTGCTTTGCACGATCGACCAACAGTGTGTCGGCCGAGGCAACGGCACTGATCCCCATCAGCGCGATTGCCAGCATGATCGGCGGCATCACAAACAAACGGTTGCGCATGTCATCTACTCCCCAGTGGACAAGACTTCGAGTGGTGATTACAGCAAAAAACCAGGTCAGGCGTTGGTGCCAGTGCTGGGCCCGATGACGACGTGCAGGTTCCGGCACGCTGCGCCGGGGCGTCCTCGACCGCCGCACCCAAGCGCATCACGGTGTCCGTCAAGACGATGCCCGTGAAGTCTCCATCGGCCAGGAAACATCGGCCAAGAAAAAACCGCCCGAAGGCGGCTTTCTCGGGTCTTGCACGCGCAGCAAAGGTTTAGCGCTGACGCGCCTTGAAACGCGGGTTCGACTTGCAGATCACGAACACCTTGCCACGGCGGCGGACCACCTTGCAGTCGCGGTGACGGGTCTTCGCAGACTTCAGGGAGGACAGGACTTTCATGGCACACCTCGGCGTAAACGGTTGGATTCGATGGAAGAGTGCCCGCTATCGAGGGTGCACCCGGAATTAAGCCGGCAATTCTAACCGGCTTTTCGTCGTGCTTTCAAGTGGTTGCATCCGAATCGCTGCGAGCGGCGCTACACTGGTCGCTTCATTACCTTCCGGAAACCTGAATGACCGACCTTTCGCCCGTCCTCACCATCGACGGACCCTCCGGTGCCGGCAAGGGCACCGTGAGCCGGATCGTGGCCGCGCGGTTGGGCTGGCACTACCTCGATTCGGGCGCACTGTACCGCGCCGTCGGTGTTGCAGCGAGTTGGGCCGATCTGGACGTGTCCGACCCGGCGGCGCTGGTGCGTTGCACCTTCGACACCAAGGTCGAATTCGATGACGCAGGCGAGGCGGGGCTGCGGGTGCTGGTCAATGGCGTGGACGCCACCAGCGAGTTGCGCCTGGAAACGACCGGTGCGCTGGCCTCTGCAATTGCGGCCATTCCCGAGGTGCGCAGTGCCCTGAAAGAGCGCCAACGCGCATTCAGGCGAGCGCCCGGCCTGGTTGCCGATGGGCGCGATATGGGCACGGTGATCTTCCCGGATGCCGCATTCAAGATCTTTCTGACCGCCAGTGCCGAGGAACGTGCGGGCCGTCGCCATAAACAGTTGATGGAAAAGGGTGTTTCGGTTATCTTTGACGACCTGCTGCGCGAGATCATGGCTCGCGATGCGCGTGATGCGCAGCGGGTGGTGGCGCCATTACGGCCGGCCGAAGACGCCGTGCTGATCGATACCAGCGGGATGGGAATCGAAGATGTCGTCCAGTGTGTGGTCGGGTTGTTAGCCGCTCGCACGTCGTCGTAAGCGTTCCGCAAGCGGGCACGTCCCGCCGACCGTAAGGCGTTCCAAGGCTCTGCCGCACATCCCGTGTGGCGGTTCTATGACTACTTAACCGACTCGCTGTCCGGAGTCGACCAACAGGCTGGGCGGCTCGTATCTGTCGCAATCCGACGATCAACGCCCGTGTGTTCAACTGAGTAAAATTCAAATGACAGAATCTTTTGCTGAACTGTTCGAAGCCAGTCAAGCCAATCTGGCGAAGCTGAAGCCGGGCTCGATCGTCACCGGTACCGTCGTGGAAGTGCGCGGCGACGTGGTGGTGATCAACGCTGGCTTGAAGTCCGAAGGCATCGTGCCGATCGAGCAGTTCCGTAATGACGCTGGCGAGATCGATGTCGGCGTAGGCGACCAAGTCAAGGTTGCCCTCGATTCCATCGAGAACGGCTTCGGTGAGACCGTGCTGTCGCGCGAGAAGGCCAAGCGCGCAATGGTGTGGGACGAGCTGGAAGAGGCGTTGGAAAAGAACGAAACCATCACCGGGCGCATCAGCGGCAAGGTCAAGGGTGGTTTCACCGTGGACATCAAGGATGTTCGCGCGTTCCTGCCTGGTTCGCTGGTGGATGTGCGCCCGGTGCGCGACCCGGCCTACCTGGAAGGCAAGGAACTCGAGTTCAAGCTGATCAAGCTGGACCGCAAGCGCAACAACGTGGTGGTTTCGCGTCGTGCAGTGGTCGAGAGCGAGCATTCGGAAGAGCGCGAGCAGCTGATGGACAAGCTGCAGGAAGGCGCGATCTTGAAGGGTGTCGTCAAGAACCTGACCGATTACGGCGCATTCGTGGACCTGGGCGGTATCGACGGTCTGCTGCACATCACCGACATGGCCTGGAAGCGCGTGCGCCATCCGTCCGAAGTCGTCAATGTCGGCGACGAGCTCGACGTGCGCGTGTTGAAGTTCGATCGCGAGCGTAACCGCGTCAGCCTCGGCCTGAAGCAGCTGGGCGAAGATCCGTGGGACAACATCGCCCGTCGTTACCCGGCCAACAGCCGCGTGTTCGGCAAGGTCTCCAACGTCACCGATTACGGCGCATTCGTCGAGATCGAGCCGGGCGTCGAAGGTCTGGTGCACGTCTCCGAGATGGATTGGACCAACAAGAACGTCAACCCGTCCAAGGTTGTGCAGGTTGGTGACGAAGTCGAAGTGATGGTGCTGGATGTCGACGAGGAGCGTCGCCGCATCTCGCTGGGCATGAAGCAGGTTGCCGCCAATCCGTGGGAAACCTTCGCTGCCACCCACAAGAAGAACGACAAGGTGTCCGGTCAGATCAAGTCGATCACCGACTTCGGCATCTTCATCGGTCTGGACGGCGGCATCGACGGTCTGGTGCACCTGTCCGACATCAGCTGGAACACCACCGGCGAAGATGTCGTGCGCAACTACAAGAAGGGCGACACGCTGGAAGCCGTTGTGCTGGCAGTGGACCCGGAACGTGAGCGCATCAGCCTGGGCGTCAAGCAGCTGGAGCAGGATCCGTTCGGCCAGTACATGGCGTCCAACCCGAAGGGTTCGAAGGTCGAAGGCGTGGTGCGTGAAGTGGACGCCAAGGGCGCCACGATCGACCTGGCCGACGGCATCGAAGGCTATGTCGCTGCACGCGACATCGCCAACGAGCGCGTCGACGACGCGACCCAGCACCTGAAGGTCGGCGACAAGATCGAAGCCAAGTTCGTGGGCATGGACCGTAAGGGCCGCACCCTGCAGCTGTCGATCAAGGCCAAGGACGATGCCGAAATGCGCGAAACGATGGAGGAATACCAGTCCTCTTCCGCAGCGTCGGGCGGCATGACTCAGCTGGGCGCGCTGCTGCGTGCACAGTTGAACAGCAACAAGTCCGAGTAAGCGCGTAGCGCTCGCAAGAGCGTGATGGATCGGCCCGGGCTTGCCCCGGGCCGATTCCGATGTGTCAGTCGAAAAAAGCAAGTCTTCCCATGACCAAGTCCGAATTGATTGAAATCCTGGCGCAACGCCAAGCGCATCTGAAGTCGGACGACGTGGATCTGGCAGTCAAGTCGCTGCTGGAAATGATGGGGCAAGCGCTCTCCGATGGTGATCGGATCGAAATCCGTGGGTTCGGCAGTTTTTCGCTGCATTACCGTCCGCCACGTCTGGGGCGTAATCCCAAGACCGGCGAATCGGTTGCGCTGCCGGGCAAGCATGTTCCGCACTTCAAGCCGGGCAAGGAATTACGTGAGCGTGTCAGCTCCGTGGTGCCCGTCGATCTGGCCGATACGGCAGATTGAAGATCGTTCTACCGCTGTGTTTATGTCGGCTCGGTTAAGCTAGGCCCCTTCCCGACGGAGTCTGTCCATGAAGGTGTTTCGCTTGCTGGTGATGTTGGCCTTCCTGCTGGCCGGTCTGATCATCGGTGCGGTCAATTCCCAGGATGTCACTCTCGATTTCCTGTTCTCAAGTGTGCACACGACCTCCGGGGTCGCGATCATCGTCGCGCTGCTGGTCGGTGTGTTGATCGGTGCCGGCATGGTGCTGGTCAGTGTGGTTATTCCCCTCTATTCCAGATTGCGCCAGGCCAACAAGGCTGTTGCGGTCAGTCGCGTCGACGCCGGGCCCGTTGCGCCTGCCGCAGTCCAGACGCGCCCCATCGATGGACTGTAAGTACGTATGGAATTTCTGACCGAGTGGATCTGGTTCTTCCTGTTTGTGCCGCTGGCAGCACTGGGCGGGTGGATCGTCGGCCGTCGTGGCGGTCAGCGCCACGGCGATACGCAGGTCAGTCGTCTCTCCAGTACCTACTTTCGCGGTCTGAACTATCTGCTCAACGAGCAGCCGGACAAGGCGATCGAGCTGTTTCTGCACATCGCCGAACTGGACAAGGAAACCTTCGAAACGCAGGTCGCGCTGGGGCATCTGTTCCGTCGTCGTGGTGAAGTCGATCGTGCGATTCGTTTGCATCAGGGGCTGGTGCAGCGCGCCGACCTGACCGATCAGCAGCGTGTGCAGGCCTTGCTGGCGCTGGGCGAGGACTACATGAAGTCCGGTCTGCTGGATCGCGCCGAAACAGTCTTCACCGAGTTGGCGCAGCTGGATCAACGCGCGCCACAGGCATTGCGGCACCTGATTGGCATCTATCAGGCCGAGCGCGATTGGGAAAAAGCGATCGACAACGCCACCCGCTACGAAGAAGTCACCGGCGAGCCGATGGGCAAGCTGATTTCCCAATTCGAGTGTGAGCTGGCCGATCGCTATCGCGGTTCGAGCAAGACCGACGAGGCGCTGCAGGCCGTCGCCCGTGCCTACCAGGCCGACGGTACGTCCGTGCGTGCGGGCATTCTGGAAGGCCGTATCGAAGCCGAGCGCGGTCATGACGAAGCGGCGGTACGCGCATTCGAACGAGCGGCGCGGCATGACCCGGAATACCTGCCGGAAATCATTCCTGCATTGATGGCGGCCTATCGCCGTGTCGGCGACATTGCTGGCGCGCGCAACTTCCTGTCGGAGATGACCGAGCACTATCGCGGCATCGCACCGGTCTTGGCGCTGACCCAGTTGATGGAAGCGCAGGATGGGGTGGCGCCTGCGTTGGCGTACCTGGGGCGCCAGCTCAAGGATCGGCCGTCGGTACGTGGCGAATCGGCGTTGATCGATCTCACCCTGGCTGAAGGCAGCGACCCGGTTGGCACGCTGCAGGATCTCAAGCACATCACCGACCAGCTGCTGGTACGTAACCCAAGCTACCGCTGCACCCGCTGCGGCTTCGGCGCCAAGACGCATCACTGGCAATGCCCGAGCTGCAAGGAATGGGGCACGGTCAAACCGCTGTTGAACTACGCGGTGGTCTAATGCCGCAGGTCTGGCTGTGGTGCCTGTCGCACCTGGTGGTCGCAGCGCTGGGAACTTGGCTGTTGCGCCGTTATGCCTTGCATCGCCGCCTGCTGGATCAGCCGGGCGAGCGCCGCAGTCATGTGATCGCGACCCCGCGTGGCGGTGGCATGGCGATCGTGGCGGCAATCCTGCTGGGTTGCATCGCTGCCACGGTGTTCTGGCCGGCTGCTCGCATGGTCATTGGCTGGTTCGCCGTCGGGCTGGTACTGGTGGCGGGCGTGGGTTGGTGGGACGACCATCGTCCACTGTCGGCCAGGCTGCGTTTTGCGATCCATCTGACGGCATCGGCGTCGTTGGGAGTCTTGGTCAGTCACTCCACTGGCAATGTCTGGGATGGCGTGCTCAGCGCAGTGGCGTCTGTCGTGTTGATCAACGTCTGGAATTTCATGGACGGCATCAACGGTCTGGCTTCCAGCCAGGCGGCCTTGGCGGCGTTGGCATTTGCGTTTGTCCTACCCGGCGCATGGGCATGGGCGGGTCTTGCAGTTGCGGCGTCCTGCCTGGGGTTCTTGCCGTTCAATTTTCCGCGCGCGCGCATTTTTCTGGGCGATGGCGGCAGTGGCGCGCTGGGATATGTGCTGGCCGCGTTGCTCGCACTCACCGTAGCGACGGGGCAGGTGAGCTGGTGGATCGGTTGGCTGCCATTGACCGCATTTCTCGTAGACGCAGGCTTCACGTTGCTGTCTCGCATGCTCGCCGGGCAACGTTGGTGGGAGCCGCATGCTCAGCACGTCTATCAACGACTTGCACGCCGGCTTGAGACGCACGTTCCGGTAACGGGTGTTTATTTCGCTTTCAGCGTCGCTGCGTTCTGCTTGTATGTGTTAATTCGTCATGATCCGGTTTGCATGCAGGTGGTCGGTGCCCTGACCTGGGCTGCGGGTGCTACCGCGATCTGGCACTTTCTGCGCGATGGACTGCGCAATTCCTGAGTAATGGACTTTTATGATTTCCTGGCGTGACCGTTTGACCAAAGTGTTGCCGCAAGCGGCAGTCGTGCTGCACGACCTGTTGATGGTCTGGGTGTGCTGGCAACTGCTGCATGCCGGCCGCTACTCCATGCTGCGCGACGCGCCCGACCTTCCACTGTGGGATTGGCGCACTGCGGTGGTGCTGGTCGCGCAGGGACTGGTGTTCTGGAAGATGGGGCTGTATCGCGGGCTGTGGCGATTCGCCTCGGTGCCGGACCTGTGGAATATCTTCAAGTCCAGTTTCCTTGGCCTGGTCGCGATCGTGCTGGCGCTGTCTTACGACCGCCTGGATGGGGTGCCGCTGTCTGTGCTGGTGGTCTATCCGTTCGCGCTGTCGGCATTGCTGGGGACGCCGCGGCTGCTGTATCGCGCCTGGAAGGATTATCAGATCGCGCATTCCGGCGATGCCGCGCAGCGCGTGTTGATCCTGGGCGCCGGTCGCGCTGCCGAAGGGCTGGTGCGCGATCTTCGTCGTAGCGGCACGTTCGTACCGGTCGGGTATCTGGACGACGCCAGCAATCTGCATGGCGCCAAGATCCAGGGCCTCAACGTCCTGGGTAACCTGGATCAGGCCGCATCGATCGCCAAGGAGACGGCGGCCAAGTTGCTGGTGATCGCGATCCCGTCGCTGGATGCTTCGGGGATGCAGCGCGTGGTGGCGATCTGCGAAAGCACCGGTTTGCCGTTCCGTATGGTGCCCAAGCTGATCAATGTGCTGGAAGGGCGCTCCTTGCCTGGCGAATTGAAGGAGGTCGCGATCGAGGACCTGCTCAATCGCAAGCCGGTCACGCCCGATTGGCGCCTGATCCGCGATTGGCTGACCAACAAGACGGTGATGGTCACCGGTGCTGGCGGTTCGATTGGCTCGGAAGTCTGCCGCCAGTGCGCGCGGCATGGTGCGCGTCGGATTGTGCTGCTGGAAATCGACGAGCTGGCATTGCTGACCATCGATTCGGATCTGCGCCGGCTGTTCCCCGATATCGAAGTGGTGCGCGTGCTCGGCGATTGCGGCGACCCGGCTGTGGTCGCGTATGCGCTGAACACTGCGACCCCGGATGCGGTGTTCCATGCCGCCGCCTACAAGCAGGTGCCGTTGCTGGAAGAACAGTTGCGCGAAGCGGTGCGCAACAACGTGCTGGCAACCGAGAACGTGGCGCGCGCCTGTCAGCGTGCGCGCATCGAGACCTTCGTCTTCATCTCGACCGACAAGGCCGTCGAGCCGGTCAATGTGCTGGGCGCGAGCAAGCGCTACGCCGAGATGATCTGCCAGAGTCTTGACGCCCGCGATGCGCCGACGCGCTTCATCACGGTGCGCTTCGGCAACGTGCTGGATTCGGCCGGCAGCGTGGTGCCGTTGTTCCGTGAGCAGATCCGTCAGGGCGGGCCGGTCACGGTGACGCACCCGGATGTGACGCGTTACTTCATGACCATTCCCGAAGCCTGCCAGTTGGTGGTGCAGGCCGCTGCCTCCGCTTCGCATGGTGCGATCTACACATTGGACATGGGCGAGCCGGTGCCGATCCGTTTGCTGGCCGAGCAGATGATTCGGCTTGCCGGCAAGCAGCCGGGCAAGGATGTGGCGATTCTCTATACCGGCTTGCGTCCGGGCGAGAAGCTGCATGAAACGCTGTTCTATTCGGACGAAGACTATCGCCCCACCGCGCATCCCAAGATCCTGGAAGCCGGTGTGCGCGAGTTCTCGCACGAGCAGGTGTTGCAGCTGGTGACGCGCTTGCGTGAGGCGGTTAACCGCTATGACATCAAGGCAATGGAGACTGTGTTGGGCAGTCTGATGCCGGATTTTGCGGCTGCTCGACGGAAAGTCGACACGCGATCTGATACGGTCGTTCCATTCCCCGCACGTGAGGTCAGAAGACTTTAATGAGCAAGCGTATTCGCAAGGCCGTATTCCCCGTCGCAGGTCTTGGGACCCGCTTTCTTCCGGCAACCAAGACGGTGCCGAAAGAAATGCTGCCAATCATCGACAAACCGTTGATCCAGTACGCCGTCGACGAGGCCATCCAGGCCGGTTGCGATACGCTGATCTTCGTGACCAATCGCTACAAGCACTCGATCGCCGACTACTTCGACAAGGCCTACGAGCTTGAGCAGAAGCTCGAGCGCGCCGGCAAGCTCGAACAGCTGGAGCTGGTGCGTCATGCATTGCCCGAAGGCGTGCGCGCCATTTTCGTGACGCAGGCCGAGGCACTGGGTCTGGGTCATGCGGTGCTGTGCGCTAAGGCCGTGGTCGGCGACGAGCCGTTCGCGGTGTTGTTGCCTGACGATCTCATCTGGAACCGCGGTGCTGGTGCGCTGACCCAGATGGCCGATGTGGCCGAAGCGTCCGGCGGCAGCGTCATCGCCGTTGAAGACGTGCCGCATGACAAGACCGCCAGTTACGGCATCGTGGCTACCGATGCATTCGATGGTCGCAAGGGGCGTATTAACGCCATCGTCGAAAAGCCCAAGCCGGAAGTGGCACCGAGCAATCTGGCAGTGGTCGGTCGTTACGTGCTCAGCCCGAAGATCTTCGAACTGCTCGAAGAAACCGGTGCAGGCGCAGGCGGCGAGATCCAGCTGACCGATGCGATTGCCGGGCTGCTGCAGCAGGAAACCGTCGATGCGTATCGCTTCGAAGGCCGTCGTTTCGATTGCGGCGCGCACATCGGCCTGATCGAGGCCACGGTGCATTTCGCGCTCGAGCACGAGAAGCATGGTGGGCCGGCCAAGGAAATCCTGCGTGCTGCATTGGCCGAGGCCGACGCGCGCGGCTGATTGCTCGGCCATTGCCTGCATCCACGAACGACGCCATCTGGCGTCGTTCGTCATTTGGGGCGTCGCAGATCAGGATCGACGTGCTGGTCGAGATCGATGTGGAAGCGCTGGCTGATCGACCGATGCGCACGCAGGTGCAGGGCAGCGCCAAGCCTGTGCCGCTAGAATCCTTGGCATGAGCCAAGCAGCCGAATCCAGTGAACTGATCAATGTCGTCGTCCTGCTCGGCGCTGCCGTCGTTGCGATCCCGTTATTCCGACGTCTCGGCCTGGGCTCGGTGTTGGGATACCTGGCCGCGGGATTGGCGATTGGTCCGTTCGGCCTGGGGCTGTTCGATGAGCCGCAGGCGATCCTGCATGTGGCCGAGTTGGGCGTGGTGATGTTCCTGTTCGTGATCGGGCTGGAAATGCGGCCGTCCCACCTGTGGAGTCTGCGCAAGGAGATCTTCGGTCTTGGGACCGCGCAGATTGCCGTTTGCACGCTGGTACTGACCGGCATCGGCATGTTGCTCGGCTTTGCGCCGCCGGTGGCCTTTGTCGCCGCGTCCGGCTTCGTGCTGACCTCCACGGCGGTGGTGATGCAATTGCTGGCCGAGCGTGGCGATGTCGCCTTGCCGCCGGGTCAAAAGATCGTGGCGATTCTGCTGTTCGAAGATCTGTTGATCGTGCCGCTGCTGGCGATCGTGGCCTGGATGGGGTCCAACGGTGACCCGCAGGCGGCGTCGCAGCGCTGGCAGGATATCGGCATCGGTCTGGCCTGCATCGTCGGGTTATTGGTGGCAGGGCGCTGGCTGCTCAATCCCTTGTTTCGGATCCTGGCTGCGTCCAAGGCACGCGAGGTGATGACGGCGGCTGCCTTGTTGGTGGTGCTGGGCGCGGCGCTGTTGATGCAGGTGGGTGGGTTGTCGATGGCGATGGGGGCGTTTCTGGCCGGTGTGCTGCTGTCCGAATCCACCTTCCGCCATCAGATCGAAGCGGACATCGAGCCGTTTCGCGGGATTTTGCTGGGGCTGTTCTTCCTTGGCGTCGGCATGAGCCTGGACCTGCACGTGGTTGCGGCGGATTGGCGGCTGATCGTTGCCGGCGTGCTGGCCTTGATGGTGGGCAAGGGCGTGTGCATCTATGCGGTGGCGCGGCTGATGCGCAGCGACCATCGCCAGGCGCTGGACCGTGGCGTGCTGATGGCGCAGGGCGGCGAGTTCGCGTTCGTGCTGTTTGCCGCGGCATCGGCTTCCGGCGTCATCGATGCACAGGTCAACGCCAGCCTGACCGCGATCGTGGTGGTGTCGATGGCGCTGACGCCGTTGTTCGTGCTGCTGCAGCGCCGGCTGACGCCAGCCGCCAAGCCGTCGCTGGAGGGCGTGGAAGCAGTCAATGGCCAGACCGGCAGCGTGCTGATCATCGGGTTCGGGCGCTTTGGCCAGGTCGCCAGCCAGTCGCTGCTGGCGCGCGATGTGGACGTGACCATCATCGACAACGACATCGAGATGATCCAGAGCGCGGAGGAGTTTGGTTTCAAGATCTACTACGGCGACGGCACCCGGCTGGATGTGTTGCATGCGTCCGGTGCGCATAGCGCACGCGCGATTGCGGTGTGCGTCGACAGCCGCGAGGCGGCCAATCGCATCGTGGAGCTGGCAACGCGCGAGTTCCCGCACGCCCGATTGTTGGTGCGCTCGTACGATCGTGAGCATTCGTTGCAGTTGGTCGCTGCCGGCGTGGATTACCAGATCCGCGAGACCTTCGAGTCGGCGGTGGCGTTCGGTCAAGCGGCCCTGGTCGAGTTGGGCGTTGACGAGGACGAGGCCGTCACCATCGCGCGCGAGATCCGGCGTCGCGATGCGGAGCGTTTCGAATTGGAGATTGCGGCCGGCAACACGCGTGCCGGTGCTGTGTCAGGGCTGATGTACGGCAATATCACGCCGACCGTGCCCAAGCCCACGCCATTTACCCCGCCGCGGCGCGAAAGCCGTACGCTCAATCCCGATGCGGTGCCGCAGGCCAATCAGGTAGAAGAAGCGGCCCGCGACTGAGCCACGTGTGCAGGGTGAGCGCCGACACGTGTTCAGTGCTGCGCTTGCATTGGCTGGTCGAGAAAACACATTGGGCGCCAACGTAGCCGGCGCCCATGCGTCAGCCGCCAGCCGATCGACTCAGCCGTGCGTGCGTTGCGCGGCCGCAAAGGCTTCCAACTGCTCGGGCGTGGCGTCCTTCTGATGCTGCTGTTTCCAGTCGGCAAACGGCATGCCGTACACCGTTTCGCGAGCCTGATCCTTGCTCATCGGTTGGCCGTGCGCTTCGGCGGCTTCGCGGTACCAGTCGCCCAGGCAATTGCGGCAGAAGCCGGCCAGGATCATCAGATCGATGTTCTGCACATCGAGGCGGTCCTGGTTGAGATGCTGCAACAGACGGCGAAATGCGGCCGCTTCGATAGAGGTGGTGATGGAATCGGGCGTTGAGGTGGTGTCGGTCATGACGGAATCGGGGACAATAGACGGCCTTCGACTCTACACCTGACGCCCCATGACCGTTTCCGCGCCAGCTGCCTCTGCTCCGGCCCGCCTCCTCGATGGCCGCCGCATTGCCGAGGACCTGCTCGACGGATTGAAGCTGCGGGTGGATGCGCGCGTGGCGACCGGCAAGGCGCGCCCCGGGTTGGCGGTGGTGCTGGTGGGCGGCGATCCGGCCTCGTCGGTGTATGTGCGCAACAAGCGGCGCGCGGCAGAGAAGGTCGGTATCGCGGCTTTCGACTACGACTTGCCGCAGGGCACCAGCGAGGCCGAACTGGCGCGGCTGATCGACCGGCTCAACGCCGATCCCAAGATCCACGGCATCCTGATCCAGCTGCCGCTGCCGGGCATTCCCGACGCCAATCGCCTGATCCAGCGCATCGACCCGCGCAAGGACGTGGATGGCTTTCATCCGCAGAATGTGGGGCATCTGGCGCTGCGCGAATTCGGCCTGCGCCCGTGCACGCCGCGCGGCATCGTGACCTTGCTCGCGCATACCGACCAACCGGTGCGCGGGCGCAATGCGACCATCGTGGGCGTGAGCAATCACGTGGGCCGGCCGATGGGTCTGGAATTGCTGATCGCCGGTTGCACGGTCACCAGCTGCCACAAGTTCACCCCGCCCGAGGTGCTGGAAGCCAGCGTGCGCAACGCCGACATTTTGGTGGTCGCGGTGGGTCGCCCGGGTTTGATTCCGGGCGAATGGGTCAAGCCGGGCGCGGTGGTGATCGATGTGGGCATCAATCGGCTGGAAGACGGGCGTCTGGTTGGCGATGTCGGTTTCGACGCCGCCGTGCAGCGCGCGGCCTGGATCACGCCGGTGCCGGGTGGAGTAGGGCCGATGACGGTCGCCACGTTGATGCAGAACACGCTGGAAGCGGCCGATGCAGCCGGCTGAGGCACGCGCGTAACGCAGCATTGCGGTTGCGTTGTGTCTTCGTGAAGGCTTTCAGGGTAAAATGCCGCGCTTCCCCAAACTCGGGTCCGCCGATGCTCCGCATCCAGGCTGAAGCTCTCACCTACGACGACGTTTCGCTCGTCCCCGCTCATTCGATCGTCCTGCCCAAGGATGTCAGCCTGGAAACCCGGCTGACCCGCGATCTGCGCCTGAAACTGCCGATTCTTTCGGCCGCGATGGATACAGTGACCGAACACCGCCTTGCGGTGGCCATGGCCCAGCTGGGCGGCATCGGCATCATCCACAAGAACCTGACACCTGCGCAACAGGCCGGCGAAGTGGCCCGGGTCAAGAAGTTCGAATCCGGCGTGATCACCGAGCCGTTCACGGTCAGCCCGGATACCACGATCGGTGAAGTGATTGCGCTGACCCGCGCGCGCAACATCTCCGGCGTGCCGGTGGTAGATGGCAGCGAACTGGTCGGCATCGTCACCAGCCGCGATATGCGCTTCGAGAAGAAGCTCGACGATCCGGTCCGCCACATCATGACCAAGAAGGATCGCCTGATCACTGTGCGCGAAGGCGCCAGCGATGAGGAAGTGCTGGAGCTGCTGCATCGCAACCGCATCGAAAAGATCCTGGTGGTCAACGACGGCTTCGAGCTGCGCGGCCTGATCACGGTCAAGGACATCCAGAAAAAGACCGACAACCCCAACGCTGCCAAAGACGCTGCCAAGCGCTTGCTGGTGGGCGCCGCGGTGGGCGTGGGCGGCGATACCGAACAGCGCATCGAACTGCTCGCCGCAGCGGGCGTGGACGTGGTGATCGTGGATACCGCGCACGGCCATTCGCAGGGCGTGATCGACCGCGTGGCGTGGGTCAAGAAGACCTATCCGCAACTGCAGGTGATTGGCGGCAATATCGTCACCGGCGATGCCGCGCTGGCGCTGATGGATGCCGGCGCCGATGCGGTCAAGGTCGGCGTGGGTCCGGGTTCGATCTGCACCACGCGCGTGGTCGCCGGTGTCGGCGTGCCGCAGATCACCGCGGTGGACATGGTCGCCGAGGCGCTGCAGGACCGTATTCCGCTGATCGCCGATGGCGGCATCCGCTATTCCGGCGACATCGGCAAGGCGTTGGTCGCCGGTGCGTCCACGGTGATGGTCGGCGGTTTGCTGGCCGGTACCGAGGAGGCACCGGGCGAGGTCGAGTTGTTCCAGGGCCGCAGCTACAAGAGCTACCGCGGCATGGGCAGCCTGGGCGCGATGGAGAAGGGGTCCAAGGACCGCTATTTCCAGGATTCCAGCGACGCCGACAAGCTGGTGCCGGAAGGCATCGAAGGGCGTGTGCCGTATCGCGGCTCGGTCGGCGGCATCATTCATCAGCTGATCGGCGGCCTGCGCGCGACCATGGGCTATGTCGGCTGCGCCACCATCGAAGACATGCGCACCAAGCCGAAGTTCGTCAAGATCACCGGCGCCGGCCAACGCGAAAGCCATGTCCACGACGTGCAGATCACCAAAGAGCCGCCGAACTATCGCGCTGGGTAAGCCAGCGCGCGGGAGTGGGGATTCGGCATTCGGGATTCGCAAGAGCCTACCGCGTCCTCATCCGGCAGCGGTTGTGGCTAGCGTTTTTGCGAATCTCCAATCCCAACTCCCCAATCCCGGCCCTCGATGACCAACATCCATACCGACAAGATCCTCATCCTCGATTTCGGCGCGCAGTACACCCAGCTGATTGCGCGGCGTATCCGCGAAATCGGCGTGTACTGCGAGATCTGGGCCTGGGATCATGATCCATCCCAGATTGCTGGATTCGGTGCCAAGGGCATCATTCTGTCTGGTGGGCCGGAATCGACCACCTTGCCGGGTGCGCCGGTCGCGCCGCAGGAAGTGTTCGACAGCGGCCTGCCGGTGTTCGGCATCTGCTACGGCATGCAGACACTGGCGGCGCAGCTGGGCGGTGCCACCGAGGCGGCCGACCAGCGCGAATTCGGTCATGCAGAGGTCGATGTGGTGGCGGCCGATGCGCTGTTCGCCGGCCTGACCGATCACGCCGGCGCCTCGCGTTTGAATGTGTGGATGAGCCACGGCGATCACGTGTCGCAGGTGCCGCCGGGCTTCACCGTTACCGCAGTGACCGACCGCATACCGGTGGCGGCGATGTCCAACGAGGACAAGCGCTGGTACGGCGTGCAGTTCCACCCGGAAGTCACCCACACGCTGCAGGGCCAGACCTTGCTGCGTCGCTTCGTGGTCGATGTATGCGGCTGTCAGACGCTGTGGACGGCGGCCAACATCATCGACGACCAGATTGCGCGCGTGCGCGCGCAGGTGGGCGATGACGAAGTCATCTTGGGTTTGTCTGGCGGCGTCGATTCGTCGGTGGTCGCGGCGTTGTTGCACAAGGCGATCGGCGACAAGCTGACCTGCGTGTTCGTCGATACCGGCCTGCTGCGCTGGCAGGAAGGCGACCAGGTGATGGCGATGTTCGCCGAGCACATGGGTGTGAAGGTGATCCGCGTCAACGCGGCCGATCGCTACTTCGCCAAGCTCGAAGGCGTGAGCGACCCGGAAGCCAAGCGCAAGATCATCGGCAACCTGTTCGTGGATATCTTCGACGAAGAATCCAACAAGCTGGCCAATGCCAAGTGGCTGGCGCAGGGCACGATCTATCCGGACGTGATCGAGTCGGCCGGCAGCAAGACCGGCAAGGCGCACGTGATCAAGAGCCACCACAACGTCGGTGGTTTGCCGGAGCACATGAAGCTGGGCTTGGTCGAACCGCTGCGCGAATTGTTCAAGGACGAAGTGCGTCGTCTCGGTGTCGAGCTCGGCTTGCCACGCACGATGGTGTATCGCCATCCGTTTCCGGGCCCGGGCCTGGGCGTGCGCATTCTGGGCGAAGTGAAGCGCGAGTACGCCGAACTGCTGGCCAAGGCCGATGCGATCTTCATCGACGAACTGCGCAAGGCCGATCTGTACGACAAGACCAGCCAGGCGTTCGCGGTGTTCTTGCCGGTGAAATCGGTGGGTGTGGTCGGCGATGCACGCGCCTACGAATGGGTGATCGCGCTGCGCGCGGTGGAAACCATCGACTTCATGACCGCGCACTGGGCACACCTGCCGTACGACTTCCTCGGCAAGGTCTCCAACCGCATCATCAACGAACTGCGCGGCGTCTCGCGCGTGGTCTACGACATCTCCGGCAAGCCGCCTGCGACGATCGAGTGGGAGTGAAATTAGTCCATCGGGGACTATCGCTGACTATCGAAAAATTGTCGTAACGTGTTGATTTAAGAAAAATACGTCACGAAAGCTATCGGTGGCTATCGCCGGCTAGTACAGCGTGGATCTCCTGTTTGGCACCGCCGAACTGCGGCTAGGCGGTGATGGCAGCGACGGAGTGAGGATAGAGCGCATCGATGGCGTGGTGCGGAGGAACAGACCATGAGCCGGGATGACACTGCTGACCTTGCTGCCCCAAAAGCGGCCAAGGTTGCGCCGGAGGCGTGGCGCTTATGGCTGTTGTGGCCTCTCGATTGTTCAAGCTCGCGAAAACTTGCTTTCGGCAACTGCCTTCCACTGACGGGGCGATTCTGACAAGCATTCTGATAGGTGAGCATACTGAAGCGGCGCCGTGGCGCTGAAGCCATGCAATGGTGCAGTGCCTGAAAATATCGAAGAGTCTCATGCGCCGGTTTGCAATTGAGCACTAATTGCTTTGCGTCACAGATTGCCTTTTGCTGACCATACAGCCATATTTTTCATGATGCGGTGATGGCAAGATAATTTCTTATTGGCACAGAGAATTGCATTCGATGTTCGCCGCAAAGCGGAATCAAGATGCCGTTCGCACACGAATAAGGGACGTATGGTTTCTATCCATGTGGATGGCGAAGATAAGACTGCGAAGATCAGTGATTGGGTGATTTGCTGGAGCGACAAGTACAAAGCCCTGCAACTGACTTGTCATTACCCCTCAAAGAAAACCTACACCCGCCCACTTAGCAACTGTTGCGTTTCTCCATCGCGCGAATTGGGCGAGATGTTACTAACAAAACCAACTAGTACGATCGTCAAGCCCGTCTCCAAGGTGACGATCTATGGCGAACGGTATGCGGTCGTGCACTATCCGGACGCCAATAGGCCCTACGTTCATAAGATGGACGGTATCGGTCTTGTGGCGCCGACGGCGATAAAAGATACGCCGATCTTCCATTACTTCTTAGCCGTGGCGAATGCCCGTCGCGATTGCGCGAAATCTGAGACTGACCGTGAAATCGCTGCAAATGTCGTGCGCCAACTGGAAAGATTGCCTGCCAGTGCCGACACTGCCTTGCAGGCCTATTGCACGGGGCGTAACGGTGCACTGGTGCCAAGCCGTGGGCTAATCTATCCGTTCGGGCTTAACGAGAGCCAGCTTGCGGCAGTCGAGCAGGCGTTCCGCGCGCAGGTAAGCGTAATCGAGGGCCCGCCAGGGACCGGCAAGACACAGACCATCCTCAACATCCTCGCCAATATCCTTCTGCGTGGACAGACGGTGGCGGTACTGTCCAACAACAATGCGGCGGTGGAAAACGTCTACGAGAAGCTGGAAAAGTGCGGCTTGGGCCACCTAGTCGCCAAGCTCGGTAACCAGGACAACCGTAGGGACTTCTTCGCGGATCTAGCGCCGTGGCCCCCCATCGAATCCGAGCCCGCGCCGTCGCTAGAGGAAATCCAGGTCCTGCTTGACCGCTTGAAGCAGCACCTGCACGATCGCAATCGGGTAGCGCAACTGCAGGTCGAGCTAGACGAGCTGACTGTCGAGCGGCGCTATCTGCAGCAGTGGCAAGCAGAAAGCGGTGTGCAGGTGGCGGCCTCGCTGGACAAGTACGGACTGTCGCCGCCCAAGACCACGGATCTGATGGCCTATCTGGCCTATCTAGGTGAGCAGCGCATCCGCCTGAAAGATCGCATCGAGCTGCTGTTCCAGTTCAAGATTTTCCGCACCAAGCCGTTCGCTGATGGCGATGCGCGCCTGACCGTTTTCCATGCCCTGCAGATGCACTACTACGACAAGGCGTTACGGGATAAGGAAGCGGAGTTGCAGAAGTGCCGCGACTCGCTGGCGCTCGCAAATTTTGATGTTTCGCTGGAGGCGTTGAAGGCGGCATCGATGCGTCACCTGAAGCAACATCTGCAAGCTCAGGTGCGGCCTTTGGATAGCTTCAATGCCAATACGTACCGGCATCAACAACAATTCGATGCCTTCCTGCAGCGTTTTCCAATTCTGGGTAGCGGCACGCACTCCATTGTCAATTCGATCGCGTCTGGGGCAATCCTCGATTATGTGATTATCGACGAGGCTTCACTGCAGAATATTGTGCCGGGCATCCTGCCGCTGGGCTGCGCAAAGAATCTGATCGTCGTCGGCGACAACCGCCAGTTGGCGCATATTCCGGTGGTGCTGGACCTGCCTGCGCCAGCCGACGCCTACGATTGCGAGCGCTACAGTTTGCTCGATTCGTGCATCAAGGTATTCGGTGCTGCGATACCCAGGACGATGCTGAAAGAGCACTACCGCTGCCACCCCAGGATCATCCAGTTCTGCAATCAGCAGTTCTACGACAACGCATTGATACCAATGACCGAGGACAAAGGGGAGGCGCCTCTACGCTTGGTGGTGACTGCCAGGGGGAACCATACCCGTAAGAACACCAACCTTAGGGAGCTGGATTCCCTGCTTAAGCTGCTAGACGACGAGGGCGATCCCGTCGGGATGGACCACGACGGCCGTGGCTTTATCGCCCCGTTCCGGGCGCAGGTTAATCTCTCGGGCAGGTGCCTGCCGGAGGATTTCGTTAAGGATACCGTGCACAAGTTCCAAGGCCGGGAGTGCGACGAGATCGTCTTCTCCACCGTGCTGGACAAGAAGCGCTACAACCAGCAACGCGAGCGGCTAGATTTCGTCGACGACCCGCACATGATCAACGTAGCGGTGTCGCGAGCCAAGCACCGCTTCACCCTGGTGACGGGCGACGAGGTGTTCACCGGCAACAACGGCCAGATTGCGGCTCTTGTGCGTTACGTCACCTATTACGCGCAGGACGAGCAGATTTTGCGCGCGCCGGTGGTGTCGGCCTTCGATCTACTGTATCGCGAGTACGACCACTCCCTTGCGCGCTTGAACGCGCGCTTGAGGCCCGAGGACTCACGCTACAAGTCCGAACAGATCGTGGCGCAGCTACTGCGCGAGGCGCTGTCCGCCTCGGTGTACCGATCGTTGATGTACCACGATCAGATTAAATTGGATCAGGTCGCATCGCCGAATAATCCAGATTTAACGCAACGCGAGCGAGCCTTCATGGCACGCGCCAGCTGCGATTTTGTGATTTATTTCAAGGTGGGCAAGGTGCCTTTAGGGGTGATCGAGGTCGATGGTGGTTCCCATGACCGGCCAGATCAGGCGGCGCGGGACGCCTTGAAGAACGGAATTCTGGCGAAAAGTGGCATCCCCATCCTACGCCTGAGCACGATCAAGAGCGGCATCGCAGAGAGTATCGACGACTTCATCGCTCAGTGGGCAGGTGCACCGCGCAGCGCCTAGGGCGGGGGGCGCCAGGTCCGGGGCACGATGACCGTATTTCAATCCGGCTCAATCACTGTGCAACCGTCGACGCGGTGTCTGGTCTGTAATGCCCCCGCAGATTTCCTGCTCAAGTATTACTTTTCGAAGGAGACAGTGATGAGTGAAGTGGTGGACGAGGACTAGATCGGCGCTGGATGGTTTGATGCGTCGCTGGCAGCGTGGCCTCGCCTCAGCGCAGCTTGGCCAGCGCCACGCGCGCGTCGGCCATGAACTTCTGCGTTTCCTGCGGCGTGGAGAGGTTGGCGCCAAGCTGATTGAGCACTTGCTCGATGTCGCTCGATGCCTCCCAGGCTTCGTCGCAGAGCATGCCGGCGATCGGGCCGAGGTAGTTCAACGCGACTTTTTCCAATGCATCGCGTACGCGCTCGTCGGGTGCAGATCCAACGCCGACGGATGCAGACGCTGCGCTCGGTGCCGCGACAGGCGTTGCTGCGGTCGTCACGACTGCCGGTGCAACTGGCGCACGCGGCGCAGCCGGCGCACCGCCCAGATCCTGCTCGAAACCACCCATCAACCACTGGCGCGAGTCATCGCTCAGCAGCGAGGGCTTGCCCATGCCGGCGCCGGGGTCGGTCTGAAAACGTGCCTTTGCCGCGTTGACCATGGTGAGACGTTGCACTGCCTCGTCATTGCGCAGCATGCGGAACACCACTTCTTCGATCTGCCCGGCATTGAGGCGGACGATGCAGGAGTGGTTTTCCTCGGTGACGATGAACAGAAAGCCGGACGCCTTCTTCAATGCCAGCGCCTTGAGCTCGCGCAGGATCTCGATCAGCGGACGGAATTCAGTGGACATGGCGTCTTCCTTGCATCATCTGGTACGGAGTGGGTGCGAGCGGCTCAGCGTTTGCTGAGGCGCTCCATGGCCAGCCGAACACTGTTGGACAGGCGAGAGATGGCGCGCGCCAGGGTACCGATTTCATCTTTGAGATTGACCTCGTCGATGGTGTGGTTCCACTTGCCCAGGCTCAGTTCTTCGGCCACGGTGGTCAAATGCTGGATGGGGCGCAACACGCGGCTCCAGATCAATGCCCATTGCAGGCCGAGCAGCAACGCGCAGACCAGCAGGCCGATGCCGGCGATCCACAGCGATTGGCGCACGATCACGCCATTGACGTCGCTCTTGGGATAGGCAGAGACCAGGGTGAAGCCCCAATCGGGCACTTCCTGCTTGGTCACGACCCAATCGCCGGGGCTGTCCTTGACGATGCGTTCGATGGTGGCGGTGTCGGTGGTGGCACCGGTGGTGGACTGGAAGCGCAGCTTGTTCTTGCTGTCGAAGATGGCGATGAAGCCGGAATCGAGCACGCGGCGGCTGCTGACCACGTTTTCCAGTGCCTGCGTATCGGCCTTGTAGCCGACGTACCAGGCACCGATCACGCGCTTGTCGTTGCCGGCAAAGATCGGCTCGTAGCCGGTAACATACGGGTTGCCGAGGATGTCGACCACGCCGTAGAAACTTTCGCCGTTACGCAGCTTGGCGGCGGCCTGGCCGTTGGGATCGAGCACGGTGCCGATGGCGCGGCTGCCGTCGTCCTTCTTGACGTTGGTGGAGATGCGCACGAAGTCATCGCCGGTCCGCGAGAACAGCGTGGCGGTGCCTTCGTGGATGGCGGTGACATCGTCGAGCATGTCGAAGGCATTGGCCTGCGCCTTCTGGCCCAGCAGCAAGTCGTTGGCGTTGCGGTCGCCCACGCGCACTTCGTTGCCGATGCTTGCGGCGCCGTGTGCGTTGGCTTCCTTGCGCAGCTGGCGCATGGAGGAATTGACGCGGTCGAGCATCATCGCGCGAGTGACCGAGAACAGGGTCTGCAAGGACACCGACTGGCGCTCGATCGCGTCGCCGGCCTCGAACTTGACCCGGTTCGCTTCGGTAATGGCCAGAATGACCGTCAGTGCCGCCACCACGACCAGCACCAAGGCCAGCACCGGCAACAGCAGGCGCACCCGCAAAGAGTGACGAAGCATCGCAATTCCCCTGAACGCGTTTAGTGATTGGATCGAGTGCCGCCGCTGCGCTTTGCTGCGTCCGGACGTAGCCGTTATCGGCTGTCGCACACGATGCTGAAGCGGCCCCCTTGCCGCTCGGCGGTGCATACCATAGCGCAAGCCGGTCGATTTGACAGGGCGGCGGTCACGCTGCCTGGCCCTGCGTTCAAGAATGCTGGACCGCTCAGGTCTCCAGCGACAGGATCCCGCGACGCAAAGCAACGGTCACTGCATGGGTGCGATCGTGCACGCCGAGCTTGCACAGGATGTTTTTCATATGCGCCTTGACGGTCTCTTCGGAAATCGTCAAGGCGCTGCCGATCTGCTTGTTGGAGCAGCCGGTGGCGACCAGGCTGAGTACTTCGGTCTCGCGCGCAGACAGGGCATCGTCGAGTACGTGTGCGGCGATGTTTTCGGCCACCAGCGCCGGCACATGCCGACGTTGTCCGCGGCGCACGTCGCGGATGGTGTCCACCAGTTCGCGGCGCAGCGAACTTTTCAGCAGGTAGCCGCAGGCACCGGCCTGCAACGCGCGCACCGCACGCACATCGCCGGTGTAGGTGGTCAGCACGATGACCTTGGCTGCCGGGTCGAGGCGGCGAATGCGCTGGATCGCTTCCACACCATCCACGCGCGGCATCTGCAGATCCATCAGCACCACATCCGGGCGCAGGCTGCTGTAGCAGGCCACCGCCTGCTCGCCGTCTTCGGCCTCGCCGACCACGCGCATGTCGTGCTCGGCCGCGAGCATGGCGCTGAGACCATCGCGCAGCAGCGGATGATCGTCTACCACCAGCACATCGGTTGCTTTGACCATCTCAACCATTGCGGCTCTCCGTGGATGTTGCCTGTCGAAATGGCCACCACCAGCGCGGTGGACTTGCGTAGGCCGCACGCGCGGGTACCAGGATCTGAATTTCGGTACCGCTGCCGGGGCGCGACCACAACTGCATCTTGGCGCCGATGCGTTGCGCGCGTTCCTGCATGCCGGTAAGTCCCCAGTGGCCGGTGCGGGCCTGGCCGTGCAGCACGTCCGGTTCGAGACCGCAGCCATCGTCGTGGATGCGCAGCACGAAGTCACGTGCACCGTAACGCAGTTCCAGCGCAATGCGGGTGGCATTGGCATGCCGGTCGGCATTGGTGAGCGCTTCGCGGCCGAGCTGGAACAGCTCATCGGCCACCAGCGGGCGCAAGCGCAGGGGCCGGCCTTCGACCAGGAGATGCAGTTCCGCCGTGGGTGGCGGCATGGTCGCATTGCGTGCCCGTTGCAGGGCACCGGCCAGGTCTTCGTGCAGGGATTGGCTGTCGCGCAGCCCGTTGACGCGGTCGCGGCCTTCGATCAGCGCGTCTTCGGCCAGGTCCACCGCCTGCTCCAGTTCCAGCCGGCGCGGGTCGTTCGAGGGCAACGAGCGGCTGGCCGCGTGCAGACGCAGAATCAGTCCCTGCGTGCCCTGCAACAAGGTGTCGTGCAATTCGCGGGCGATGCGCTCGCGTTCGCGATAACGCTCTTCCAGGCGCGCACGCAAGCGGCCGGCAACGTGGCGGGTACGCATGCGCCAGGCGATGCCCAACGCCAGCAGCACCGCGAGCGCGCAGCAGAGCTTGAACTGCCAGGTCTGCACGAACGCTGCGGCAATGACGAACTCCAGCGTGTCGCCGCGTTGGTTCCATACGCCGTCGTTGTTGGCTGCGGCAATGTGGAAGCGATAACGCCCCGGAGCGAGATTGGTATAGAACGCCTCGTTGCGATTGCCGGCGTCCTGCCATTGCGCGTCCACGCCCTCCAGCCGGTAGCGGAAGCGCACGCGTTCGGGGCGGGTGAGGCTGATGGCGTCGTAGCCGATGCGCAGGCGATCGGTCCATTTTGGCAGTTGCAGGCCCTCCTGCCGCGGATAGGGCCGGTCGTTGGCGACTACCTCGGTGATGAACACCGCCGGTGCGATCGGGTTGCGGTAGGTCTGTTCGGGATCGAGCCAGGCCAGGCCCTGATTGGTGGCGAACCAGAGCAACCCATCGTCGGCGGCAAGTGCGGTGGGCACCGGCGTGGCCTGCTGGGCGACGCCCGGCAGCCCATCCATGATGTCGTACAGGTGCAGCGCCGGGCTGGCCACGTCGGTGCGCAGGCTGGTCAGCAGCGCTTGCCGACCGAGGTGCACCACGCCGCGATTGCCGTTCAACCAGAACGTGCCGCGGCGGTCCTGCGCGATGCCGGTGATGCCTTGCAGTAGCGCAGTGGCCTGGTCGGGTACCTGCCGAAAGCGGCCATCCTCGCCCAACACCGCAAGCCCGGTTTCGCCAGCCACCAGCGTGAGCGAGCCGCGTTGCAGCACGGCGGTGATCGGGCCGACCGACAAGCCGTCGGCCGCGCTGTATCGGTGGACCTGCGTGCCGCGCAACATGCGCAGCTCGCCCGTGACGGTACCCACCCACATGCCGCCATCGCTGCTGTTTGCCAGCACCGAACATGGCGTGTCCTGCAGGCTGGTGATGGGTTGCCAGAGGCCGTTGTCGAACTGGAAGGCTCCATCGGCTTCGGTGCAGATCCATGGACGGTTATGCGCATCGACAACCAGGGCGCGCACCGAGCCGGCCGACAATGCATGTGGCAGCGGCACTGCTTGCCCGCGGCCTGCTTGCAGCCGTAACAGGTCGTGCCTGCCCAGCACCCAGCCGCTGGCGGTCGCCGGGACGTCCAGCACCGCGACAGACGCACCGTGCTGCAAACGTTCGACGCGATCGCGCGTCAACGCCTGCAGGCGACCGTCGCGAAAGGTCGCCAGTAGCGGTGCTGCGGTCTGGCTGGGCGTGGTGGTGAACAGCGCCACCGCCATCGCCTGACCCGGCAACAGCGGCGCAAGCGGCAGCAACGCGCGATGACGGAAGCGGTTGAGGCCCAGATTGGTGCCGGCCCACAGATTGCCTTCGCGATCTTCCAGCAGCGGGCCGGCGGTGGTCGAGGTCAGGCCCTGCATGGTGTCGAAGCGTTCCAGCACCGGCGCCGGTGACGCCGGCGATGCGATGCGGAACAGCCCGCGCGCCGCGTAGTCGCTGCCCCACAACGCACCGTCGCGGGTGAAGCGGATGCGGTGCGCGAATAGGCCGGGAAACTGCGGCTGCGCGCGTACCGCCGCGGGCAGCACCCGGCCGTGCGCGTCGGTCAGCGCGAACACGCCGCGATATGGATCGGCCACCCAGATCGCGCCATCGGGACTCTCGGTCATGGTGACGAAATGGCCGATTTGCTGGCCGCTGGGCTCGAAACGTTTGGCGCCGGGCCGCAGCAGCAGAATCTGCGCGCCATCACTGACCCACAGCACGCCGCGGCGATCGCGCAACAGCCATTGCGCGCGGGTGGCTGCATAGCCCCAATCCATACCGGCGCGTTGCCAACGTTGCCTGTCGAACCAGCACAACCCGCCATCGATGGCCGCCCACAGACGCCCGCTACCATCGCGCTCGATCCGGAACACCATGCCGGCCGGCAGGTCCTTGCCGGGTGCGAAGTGGGTGAGGTGGCCGTCCGCCATCCGGTCGATGCCGGCGTTGAAATAGCCGATCCAGGCGCTGTTGTCCGGCGTCAGCGCCAGCGTGGTCATGTTGTGCGAGGCATAGGCCTCACCGTCGGGCGGCGGCTGCCGCGCGAAGCGTTGGCCATCGAACTGGAACAGCCCGAAGCCGGTGGCCAACCACAACGGGCCGGTGTCGGCCTGCTGGATGTCCCAGATATCGGCCGGCGCACCGCGCTCGGTGCTCCACGCGGTGTGGTGGAACTGCAGCAATCCGTCGCGCGTGGAGGCGATCGCGCTTGCCCAGGCCGGTGCGCACAGCAGGTTGCTGCCACAGCACGCCAACGCCGCCAGCGCGATGCACAGGCGCAGCAGCGAAGACGATCGAATAGCGGGCGCATGCGGCATCGCGGCATTGTCGGGCGAGATCAGGGCAAGCACCAACACCTCTTTCGGGGGAGCGACGTGTGGATCGGATTCGAGTAGGTGCTACTAGAGAGCGAGATTCGGCACGGTTGGACTTCAGCGCCGGGTGCGCTGCGCTGTACGCAACTATAGGGCGGGGCGATTGTGGTGATGAGCGGCGTAACGTGCAGGCTGGCGATGCGGTTGTGATCGGTTGCCTGCGTTCTCTACTGCCGAGCACGTCGATCGATACCCCCGAAAGAGTGAGCGATTTGCCTCACCATCAGGGGTAGGGCGCGACGGCACCTGACCTCACCATGAGCTCATTCCACGCCGGAGACGCCGCATGGCAGGTCTGACCGCCGCCGCTCGCCCCGATGCGCACAGTGCATGCGTCAGCCAACCGACTGCACCACGTGTGCGTGCGGTGGCCAGAGCCATGCACTACATCGACACGCATCTGTGCGAACCCATCAGCGTGGCGCAATTGGCGGGTGCGGCGTGTATGAGCCGCTTCCATTTCGCACGCGTGTTTCGCGAGGTGGTGGGTGCCAGCCCGATGGAATACCTGCGTGGTCGCCGCATCGAACGTGCACAGGTGTTGCTGCGCCAAAGACGTCACAGCATCAGCCAGATCGCCACCGATCTGTGCTTCTTCGATCAGAGCCATTTCGTGCGCAGCTTTCGGCATGCCACCGGCTGCACACCGGCGCGCTTTGCCGCGCAAGACGCGATGGATGCCTGCGCTGCGTTGACCACATCGCGTGCGCAAGTGCGCAGCGGCCACGCCTTTTCAACTTCCCTGGAGCATCACCCATGAGCACCGCTACTGCAGTTCCCGGCACACGCCTGCTGTCGCCCGGCGATCACGTCCTGATCCTGATCGACCATCAATCGCAGATGGCCTTCGCCACCCACACCATCGACATCTCCACGCTGCGCAACAACGTGGCGCTGATTGCCAAGGGTGCCAAAGGCTTCAAGGTGCCGGTGATCCTGACCACCGTGGCGGAAAAGTCTTTCTCCGGTCCGTTGTTTCCCGAGCTGCCGGAGATCTTTCCCGGCGAGCCGGTGTACGACCGCACCAGCATGAATGCCTGGGAAGATCCTGCCGTGATCGACCGCGTCAACGCCATCGGCAAGCAGCGGCTGGTGATCGCCGGGCTGTGGACCAGCGTGTGCATCGTCGGCCCGACGCTGTCGGCGATCGAGCAAGGGTTTGAGGTCTACGTCATCACCGATGCCTGCGGCGATGTCAGCGATGAAGCGCACGAACGCGCGGTCGCGCGCATGCTGCAGGCCGGCGCCGCGCCGATCACCAGCGTGCAATATCTGCTGGAATTGCAGCGCGATTGGGCGCGTGGTGAGACCTATGAGCTGACCACCGGGATCGCACGCGCACATGCCGGCGGCTACGGCATCGGCATCCAGTACGCCAAGACGATGTTCGGCGCGCAGGAAGGCGGGCATTGAACCGCTCTCTGCTGCGCGGCACTGCCGGCCAGGCAGCTGCGGTATTGCTGCTGCGCCTCGCCGGTGGCGGCTTTCTGTTGCCGCATGGATTAGGCAAGTTGCTTGGGTGGTTTGGTGGTCCGGGCCTGGTCGGCTTTGCTGGTGAATTGCAGCACTTTGGCTTTCCTGCAGCGGCACCGTTGCCGCTGGTGTTGGCACTGGTACAGGCCTTGTCCGGCGTTACGGTCTTGCTCGGCGCATGGACGCGCGCCAGTGCGACGCTTGCCGCGTCGTTCATCGCCATCACAGTGGTGTTGGCAGTGCCCAACGGCTGGTTCTGGATGCACGGCGGCATGGAGTATCCGCTGATGTGGCTGCTGGTCTTGCTGGCACTGATCGGCACCGGTGGCGGCGACTGGTCGCTGGATGGATGGCGCAGGCGCGTCGCCAGATGAGCAACAACCCCTCACACGATGCCGGACGACGTCAACTGCTGCAGGGCGCTGCGGCCAGCCTCGCGGTTGCTGCACTCCCGGGCGTCGTGTCTGCCGCCAGCTCGCCGACTTCCAAGGCACCTGACATGGTCGATCTTGTCGTTCGCAATGCGCGCATCACCACACTGGATCCGCGCCAGCCCAGTGCCAGCGCAATTGCGGTGGCCGATGGACGCATCGTCGCGGTCGGCGACGATGCACACGTCATGGCGCTAGCTAAGGGCGCACGCGTCATCGATGCGCAGGGTCGACGCCTGCTGCCCGGCCTCAACGATAGCCATACCCATCTGATTCGCGGCGGGCTGAATTACAACCTCGAGTTGCGCTGGGACGGCGTGCGTTCGCTGGCCGATGCGATGGCAATGCTCAAGGCGCAGGTCGATCGCACGCCTGCGCCGCAATGGGTGCGCGTAGTCGGCGGTTTCACCGCGCATCAATTCGTCGAAAAACGTCTGCCCACATTGGATGAGATCAATACGATCGCACCGGACACGCCGGTATTTCTGCTGCATCTGTACGACCGCGCCTTGCTCAATCGCGCCGCGCTGCGCGCCTGCGGCTACGACAAACAGACACCGGATCCGCCGGGCGGGCGTATCGAACGCGACAAACTCGGCAATCCCACCGGCCTGCTCTTGGCCAAGCCCAACGCGCTGATCCTGTACGCAAGTCTGGCCAAAGGCCCGCGCTTGCCGCTGGAATACCAAGCCAACTCAACGCGCCACTTCATGCGCGAACTCAACCGGCTGGGTATCACCTCGGTGATCGATGCCGGCGGCGGTTTCCAGAACTATCCCGAGGACTATCAGGTCATCGAGCAGTTGCATGCAGCCGATCAACTGAGCGTGCGCATCGCCTACAACCTGTTCACCCAGAACAAGGGCAAGGAGGTCGATGACTTCCGTGGCTGGACCGAGATGATGCCGGTACGCAAGGGCGACGATCTGCTACGTCACAACGGTGCTGGTGAAATGCTGGTGTTCTCTGCGGCCGACTTCGAGCAGTTCAGCGAGCCGCGTCCGGAGTTGCCGCCGGAACTGGAGCCGGAGCTTGAACAGGTCGTGCGGCTGTTGGTGGAAAAGCGTTGGCCGTTCCGCATCCATGCCACCTACGACGAAAGCATCGGGCGCATTCTCGATGTCTACGAAAAGGTCAACGCGGAGATTCCGTTCGATGGCCTGCACTGGTTCATCGATCACGCCGAAACCATCACCCCGCGCAATATCGATCGCATCCGGGCCTTGAATGGCGGCATCGCCGTGCAGCACCGCATGGCCTATCAAGGCGAAGCCTTCGTCGAACGCTATGGCGTGCAAGCCGCACGGCACACACCGCCGGTGCGTCGCATGCTGGCCGCCGGGGTACCGGTCGGTGCCGGCACCGATGCCACGCGTGTTGCCAGTTACAACCCGTGGGTGGCGCTGTCGTGGCTAGTCACCGGCCGCACCGTAGGCGGGCTGGCCTTGTATGGCGAGGAGAATCTGCTCGATCGCGAACAGGCCTTGCGATTGTGGACGCAGGGCAGTGCGTGGTTCTCCGGCGACGAGGCCAACAAGGGCACGTTGGCGGTGGGGCAGCTGGCCGACTTCATCGTGTTGTCGAACGATTACCTGCACGTCGACGATGCCGCCATCGCCGACATCACCAGCGTGCTGACCGTGTTGGGCGGGCGCGTGGTGCATGGCGATGGCGACTTTGCCGCGCTGGCGCCGACCCTGCCACCTGCCATGCCGGACTGGTCGCCGATTAACCGTTTCGGTGGCTATCACGTTGGTGGTGTGGTTACCGGGCTTGCCGGTGCCACGCATGTGCACGGCCACGGCTGTCACACCCATGGCGCACATCGCCACGCGGCGCAGCACGCTGCACCGTCCGACGATCTGCGCAGTTTCTGGGGTGCATTGGGATGCGCGTGTTTCGCGTTCTGATGCCGCTGCCATGGTGCGCTAGCGTGCGTTGCGCATACCGCCGCATCGCCTGTTTCATCCCACTGCCTGGAGCTTGGCCGCAATGACTTCTTCCGCTGCACCTGCCGATGGCGGTGCCTGGGCACCGCTGCGCGAGCCGGTCTTCCGTGCGTTGTGGCTGGCGATCCTGGGCAGCAACATCGGCACCTGGATCAACGATGTCGCCGCTTCGTGGGTGATGGCCGAACAGACCGGCTCGCCGTTGATGGTGGCGGCGGTGCAATCGGCCACCACCTTGCCGGTGGTATTGTTTGCGCTGGCGGCCGGCACCCTGGCTGACATCGTCGACCGGCGCCGCTATCTGATGTTCACGCAAGCGTGGATGTTGCTGGTGGCCGGCATGTTGGCACTGCTGTCGCATCTGCAGTTGCTCACCCCCTGGGTGCTGGTGGGCCTGACCTTTGCGATGGGCACCGGCGCGGCGATGGCGATGCCGGCACAGGCGGCGATCGTGTCGGAGCTGGTGCCGCGCCCGATGCTGGCCTCGGCAGTGGCGCTCAACTCGATTGGAATGAACATCGCACGCTCGATCGGCCCGGCGATAGGCGGCCTGATCGTGGCGCAGTTCGGCCCGCCATGGGCCTTCCTGCTCAATGGGCTCACCTTCGGATTGATGCTGTGGGTGGTGTGGCGTTGGCGCCGCGAGACGCATGCCTCGGCGTTGCCACCGGAGAGTTTTGGCGCCGGCTTGCGCGCCGGCTTGCGTTACGCCGCGCGTGCCGGTGTGCTGCAGGCGGTGTTGATCAAAGCCGGCGGATTTTTTCTGTTTGCCAGCGCGCTGACGGCATTGTTGCCCTTGGTAGTGCGCCGCGAGATGCAACTGGGCGCGGGCAGTTACGGCATCTTGCTGGGCTGTATCGGGATCGGTGCGATCAGTGGCGCATTGCTGTTGCCGCGGCTGCGCGCGTGGTACGACCGCGATCTGCTGGTGTTCGTCGCCACCTTGGTGTGCGCGGCATCGCTGTTGGGGCTCGCGTTGTCGCGCCAGATCGGCGTGTTGTGCGTGGTGATGGTGGTGAATGGGCTAGCCTGGATCACCGTGCTGTCGTCGCTGCAGATCGCCGCGCAAACGTCGGTGCCGGCATGGGTGCGTGCGCGTGCGCTGTCGTTGTACATCGTGGTGTTTTCTGCAGGCATGGCCAGCGGCTCGTTGCTGTGGGGTGCGTTGGCGCAACGCACCTCGATTGCCACTGCGCTGCAGATCGCCGCCGCCGGTGCGGTGATTGCGGCGGTACTGGTCAAGCGCGCGCGCATTGCCGGCACCGAACAGCTGGACCTTGCACCCGGGGGACACTGGCCCACGCCTGCGCAATCGGACATGGTCGAACACGATCGCGGCCCGGTACTGGTGACAGTGGAATACCGCATTGCCGTAGATGCACGTGCCGCGTTCATCCAATTGATGACGCAACTCGGCAACGCACGCCGCCGCGATGGCGCAGTGGTCTGGGGGGTGGCCGAAGACGCCGCAACGCCTGGCGTGCAGCTGGAATATTTCATCGTCGCCTCGTGGCTGGAGCACTTGCGCCAGCACGAACGCGTTACCGGCGACGACCGCCAGTTGCAGGAGCGGATCCGCGCTTTGCATCAAGGCGAGCGTGCGCCGGTGGTGCGGCATTTTGTCGGTGGCGGTGGCGTGGCCGTTCCACCGCATGCGCATTCGGACATCTGATGACCGTGAACTGGAAATTCATCAGCGGTGTTGTGCTGGGTGTGGCAATCGGCTTCGGCTGCCGCGCGGCGGGCATTCCATCGCCTGCACCGACAGCTTTTGTAGGCGCGCTGCTGGTGCTGGCGATGACCTGCGGCTACGCATTGGCCGACCGCTTTCTGGCCCGCCGTGCTGCGCGCAACCTGGTGCATTGCGGCGGGCCCAGCGGCCGCGTTGCGGGGCATGGCGAAGGATGAGCCTGGCATTGCTTGGCGTACTGCTCGCATTGGCAATTGGTGTCGGTTGCCGGCTGCTGGATCTGCCGTTGCCGGCACCGCCACGCCTCACTGGCGCGTTATTAGTGGTCGCGATGAGTGGCGGGTTTTTGCTGGCCGATTGGGTGCTGCGTTAACTCAGCACGATGTTTGGTAGGCGCTGGTGACGCAGATGCACTGACGAATCAATGATGTCGAATTGATGTGTTGGAGCGGCTGAAAAAACTACTTCATGCCGGTCTGTTGCGGAGCGGCTGATCTGGGTCTTCGGTGCAGGGCGGCTGATCTGTTGATTTGCTGCAGGGCCCTTGCCCGCCCACCGTCGCGGGACACGCCGCAAGTACGTCCGTGTAGGCTCTTACGCGGCATCCATGCCGCGTAAGGTCCCGCGACGGTGGGCGGGCAAGGACCAGTGGAGATGGTCGGTGTGCATGGTTGCAAGCAAGGCATGGTGTGTTGTCTGGATAACACCGCGACGGATCAGCTTCGCAGCGCCACGCGATCGACGGGCAGGTTTCAACAAATCAACCGGCAGACTTCCTGGTGCGGTGCCCTCGCCGATTGCGGGACCGTGTGGCGGCATGGATGCCGCCACCGAGCCTACATGGACGTACTTGCGGCGTGTCCCGCGAGCGGCGAGGGCACCGCGCGCTCGACCAACCAGGCTTGTGACAGCATCCAATAAAAAATGCATCCAATAAGTTGCGGCTAACAAAACTACTGCGCTCACTGCCACGCTAGTGCGAACAATGCTCGAAATCGGCAGGTACCACTCGTACACGGCAGTTCCCACGCGCCGTCCGCGCCTATCTCACGACCGCTCGCTAGGGTGTGTTAGCTGCTTTTAAGCACACCCTCAGTATCGCCAAAAAAAGGCCGGCTCTCACAAGCCGGCCTTCTCTCAGCGATTCAAAACAGATCAGGCTTTTGCGAACGCCAGCAGATCCTTGTTGAACTGGTCGGCATGGGTGACCGGTAGACCATGCGGCGCACCGGCATAGATCTTCAGTTCGGCGTGCTTGATGATCTTGGCCGACAAATTGCCCGACGCATCGATCGGCACGATCTGGTCGTCGTCGCCATGTACCACCAGCGCCGGCACATCGATCTTCTTGAGGTCGGCGGTGTAGTCGACCTCGGAGAATTCCTTGATGCAGTCGTACTGGCCCTTGTGGCCGCCCAGCATGCCCTGCAGCCAGAACGAGTCGCGCATGCCCTGGGTGACCTTGTTGCCGTCACGGTTGGCGCCGAAGAACGGCGTGGTCAGATCCTGATAGAACTGCGAACGATCCTTGGCCACGCCTTCGCGAATGCCGTCGAACACGCTCAGCGGCAGGCCGCCCGGATTGGTCGGGCTCTTGACCATCTGCGGCGGCACCGCGCCGACCAGCACGACCTTGGCCACACGCTTGCTGCCATGGCGGCCCACGTAATGCGCCACTTCGCCACCGCCGGTGGAATGCCCGACCAGGATCGCGTCTTTCAGATCCAGCTTTTCGATCACCGCAGCCAGATCGTCGGCGTAGGTGTCCATGTCGTTGCCGTCCCAGGTCTGGGTCGAGCGACCGTGGCTGCGACGATCGTGCGCAATCACACGGAAGCCGTGTTGGCCCATGAACAGCATTTGCGCATCCCAGGCATCGGCGCTGAGCGGCCAGCCGTGCGAGAACACGACCGGTTGGCCCTTGCCCCAATCCTTGTAGAAAATGTTGGCGCCGTCGGGGCGGGTGACGAAATTGGACATCGGGTTGACTCCGTTGTTGGTCGGGTGGGGCGGTGTGGAGGGAGGTGCGCGCACGGCTGCGGCGGCACTGGCGAGAGCGGGCAAGGACAACGCTGCCACGGCGGCCGTGCTGGAGATGAGAAAGCTGCGGCGTCCGGCGTCGGCCGGAGTGGGCTCGAACGGATGCATAAACACTCCTGTGGGCGAGGGCATGCATCCCGGGCGTCGCGTGACAGCGTGAAGCGTCATGGCTGTCTCTGCGAAGCGCAGCGCGAATGCAGCGCAGGCCGTGGACACACCGGTGCATCCACTCAGTAGACCCGCGCAAGCAGCAAGCAGATTGCACACGCGTGCGCACTGTCGCAGGGGTGCACGCTGACTGTGATCTGGTCGATCAAAGCAAGCGGCGGCTGCGAAACACGCTGGTCAAGCAGACTCGGTCGTGCGGCAAGAGCATGCATCGTGCAGGCGATCGCACACGCGCTTCGAATGGATGGCGAGTCGATGAGGCTCGCTCAGCCCCAACCGATATCGCCAGTCACTGCAGCGCGGTATCCCACAACAACTTGATGTTCAAACAGACGATCACCGCCGCGATCACCCAGGCGATGCGTACCAGCCACGCCGGTGCCACCAGCGCACCCATCAATTGACGATCCGACACGAAGCGCACCAGCGGAATCACCGCAAACGGCAGCTGCATGGATAACACCACCTGGCTGAGCACCAGCAGCCGCGCAGTACCGGCTTCGCCGTACAGCCAGGTCACGATCACCACCGGCACGATGGCGATGCCGCGGGTCAGCAGGCGGCGTATCCACGGGGGTAGCCGCAGTTGCAAGAATCCTTCCATCACGATCTGACCGGCCAACGTTGCAGTCACCGTGGAGTTCACGCCTGAAGCAAGCAACGCAACCGCAAACAAGGTGGAAGCCAGGCCCACGCCCAGCATCGGCGCCAGCAGCGCATGTGCCTGTTCGATCTCCTGCACATCGGTGCGGCCCTGCGCATGAAACACCGCCGCTGCCAGAATCAGGATCGAGGCATTGATGAACAACGCGAACATCAAGGCCACGGTGCTGTCGGTCACCGCCCAGCGCAACGCCGACTTGCGCCCGACATCGGTGCGCGGATACGCACGCGTCTGCACGATCGACGAATGCAGATACAGGTTATGCGGCATCACCGTCGCACCGATGATGCCGATTGCCAGATACAAGGCCTGCGGGTCGGTGATCACTTGCGCACGCGGAATGAAGCCGCCCAACACCGCCGCGATCGGCGGTGCGGCCAGCGCGATCTGGATGCCGAAGCACACGAAGATGATCAGCAGCAACGCCATCACGAACGCTTCCAGCGCGCGGAAACCGCGGTTCATCAGCAGCAGCACCAACACCACATCGACCGCGGTGATGATCGCGCCCATGGTCAGCGGGATGCCGAACAACAGCTTCAATGCGATGGCGGTGCCGATCACTTCGGCCAGGTCGCAGGCGATGATCGCCAGCTCGCACAATCCCCACAGCGCCAGGTTCACCCCGCGCGGGTAACGCGCCCGGCAGGCCTGGGCCAGATCCAGCCCTGTCGCGATGCCCAGGCGTGCCGACAAACTCTGCAACACGATCGCCATTACGTTGGACAGCAGGATCACCGACAGCAGCAGATAGCCGAACTGCGAGCCGCCGGCCAGATCGGTGGCCCAGTTGCCCGGGTCCATGTAACCCACCGACACCATGTAGCCCGGCCCCAGAAACGCCAGCAAGCGGAACCACCAGTGGCCGTCCTTGGGCACGGCGACACTGGCGTGGTGCTCGCCCAGACCGCCGCTGGCGGAATGCGCTACTGGGGTGGGCGGATGAGTGGGCGAGAGGGTGTCGGCGGACATGCGAGACGGTGTCGGCAATGGATCGGAGCGATGATATAGCAACTGCTATGCTATTGAGCATTGGCAATTTAAATCGTAATGATCGGCGGTGTGCTTCACACTACGCAGACCGGCACTCGCGCCGGACGCGATGACGAGGAAGAGGGTGGGCAAGAGCGAAGAACAGGAAGCCGCCGCGCCGGTGCTGATCGATGCGCAGGTGCATATGGAAAGCTTCCGTCAGGTGCGCGAAGCGCGCCGCGCCGAGTTGGTCGAGGATTATGTGGAGCTGATCTCCGATCTGCTGGTCGACGGTGGCGAAGCGCGTCAGGTCGATATCGCCGCGCGCCTGGGCGTGGCCCAGCCGACCGTGGCCAAGATGCTCAAGCGGCTGGTGCGCGATGGCTGGGTGGTGCAGCGCCCGTACCGCGGCGTGTTCCTGACCCCGGCCGGCGAGGCGCTGGCCGCGTCCAGCCGGCAGCGCCATCAGATCGTCGAGCGCTTCCTGCTGGCGCTGGGCATCGACGAAGCCACCGCGCGCCGCGATGCCGAGGGCATTGAGCACCATGTCAGCGAAGCCACCGTTGCCGCGTTCGCCGCCTTCCTGGATCGCCAGGGCGGCAGCGCTGCGTGAGCACATCGGTGGAGATGCCCTTCGACGCGGCGCGGTCGCCGATAGACCAGCAATGGATGCAGCGCGCCCTGCAACTGGCCGAGCGTGCCGAGCGCGACTATGACGAGATCCCGGTGGGTGCGTTGCTGGTCGATGCCGATGGCAACGTGCTGGGCGAAGGCTGGAACTTCAATATCGCCAGCCACGACCCTACTGCGCATGCCGAAATCATGGCCATGCGCGAGGCCGGCCGCCGGCTGGCCAATCACCGGCTGATCGGCTGCACCTTGTACGTCACCCTGGAGCCGTGCGCGATGTGTGCGATGGCGATGATCCATGCGCGTATCGCGCGGGTGGTGTTCGCCGCCAGCGACCCCAAGACCGGCGCCTGCGGCAGCGTGTTCGACCTGTTGGCCGACCCGCGTCACAATCATCGTGTGCAGGTCAGCGGCGGGGTGCTCGCAGCAGAAGCGAGCCTGCGGCTGACCAATTACTTCAGGGCCAAGCGTGGCAAGCCGCCCCTCGCGCCCTGAGCGGCGCGGCCGCGGTATGATGCGCGCCCTTCAGCATCTGGCCGGCGACGGCCCTCCACAGGACGGCGATATGGCAGACAACCTTGCGGGCAACGACCGACTGATCTGGATCGATCTGGAAATGACCGGGCTGGATACCGATCGCGACTCCATCATCGAGATCGCCACCATCGTCACCGATGCGCAGTTGAACGTGCTTGCCGAGGGGCCGGAACTGGCCATCGCCCATCCGCTGGAAAAACTCGAAGCGATGGACGAATGGAACCGCAATCAGCATCGCCGTTCGGGCCTGTGGCAACGCGTGCTCGACAGCCAAGTCACCCATGCGCAGGCCGAAGCGCAGACCGTTGCGTTCCTGAGCGAATGGATCCGCGCCGGCGCCTCGCCGATGTGCGGCAACTCGATCTGCCAGGATCGCCGCTTCCTGCACCGGCAGATGTCGCGCCTGGAGCGCTACTTCCACTACCGCAATCTCGACGTGTCCACCATCAAGGAACTGGCACGCCGCTGGGCGCCGACGGTGGCCAATGGGTTTGCCAAGAGCTCGGCGCATACCGCGCTGAGCGACGTGCGTGATTCGATCGACGAGTTGCGACATTACAGGCAGTTCATGGGCGCGTTGGGCGGTGCCAACCAGGGCGGCGCGCAGGGATAAGGGCGGCATTGGTTCGCGGCACGCCGACGGCGTGCTGCAACTGGTGTGCAGCGAACGTTGCGACTTGGAAATTGCGTATCTTCAGGCTCATCCGTTCGATGCAGCAGGCGCCGGAGACGCCACACAACAAAAAGGCCGCATCACTGGATGCGGCCTTTTGCATGACAGATTGCTTTACACGCGAAAACGCACTCAACGCGCCAACGACGGCCCCTTGCTCACATCGCCATCATCGGCGATGCCTTTCAGCAACAGATCCGAGATCGGCTTGCCGTCGGCATCGTGGTGATACACATGCAGGTCGCGCTGCGGGTACGGGATATTGAGCCCGTTTTCCAGCAGCTGGTTGCGGATCTGTTCCAGCGTGGTGCTCTTGGCCGCACCGAAGTTGCCGTTGGTGGCATACGCAAACAACATCAGATCCACCGTGCTCTCGCCCAGGTTGGTGACCTGTACGAACGGTGCCGGCGAATCCAGCAAGTTCGGATTCTCCTTGGCGATCTGCAGCAACAGCTGCTGGGCTTTTTTCAGATCGTCGCCGTAGCCCACGCCCACGGTCACTTCCAGGCGACGGTTGGGCAGGGTGCTGTAGTTGACGATCGGTGAGGTGGTGATCGTGCTGTTGGGCAGGGTGATCATGCGTTCGTCGAATGAGCGCAGCCGGGTCTGAAAGATCCGGATCTCGTCCACGATGCCTTCCTGGCCTGCGATCACGACATGGTCGCCATCGCGCATCGGTCGCAGCACGATCAGCATCACGCCTGCGGCGATGTTGGACAGCGAATCCTTCAACGCCAGACCGACCGCCAGACCGGCCGCACCCAGCACCGCGATCAGCGAGGTTGGCGGCACGCCGATCTTGCTCAACGCGCTGACGAACACCAGCACCAGCAACAACGCATACAGCACGTTGCGCAGGAAGTTGGTCAGCGTGATCTCGATACGCGCGCGGGTCAGCGCACGATGCAGCCACTGGCTGAGTTGCTTGGCCAGCCACATGCCGACCACCACGATCAGCAGCGCCAGCCCCCAATTGAGCGCGTACTGCGCCCACGGGATGTTGGCCCAATTGAACGCCGGCTCCGCCACCTTGGTGGCCGCCGCTGCCGGCTTTGCGGCGACTGCTCCTGCAGCCGCCGCCCACACCACACCCAACATTCCCATCAGCTCTCGCTCTTCAACTTGGCCAGACGCAACCAGGTGTCGACCACGGTGTCAGGATTCAGCGACACCGACTCGATGCCTTCCTGCATCAACCACTCGGCCAGTTCCGGGTGATCCGACGGCCCCTGGCCGCAGATACCGACGTACTTGCCCTTGGCGCGCGCGGACTTGATCGCCATCGACAGCAGCTTCTTGACCGCCGGATTCCGCTCGTCGAACAGATGCGCCACGATCGAGGAGTCACGGTCCAGGCCCAATGTCAGCTGGGTCAGATCGTTGGAACCGATCGAGAAGCCGTCGAAGATCTCCAGGAACTCATCGGCCAGCAGCGCATTGGACGGCAGCTCGCACATCATGATGATCTTCAGTCCGTTCTCGCCCTTCTTCAGGCCGTTCTGCTCCAGCACCTCGATCACCTTGCGACCTTCTTCCAGCGTGCGCACGAACGGGATCATCACCCAGAGGTTGTCCAGGCCCATCTCGTTGCGCACCTTCAGCACCGCCTTGCACTCCAGCGCGAACGCCTTGGTGAAGGACGGGTCGACGTAACGGCTGGCGCCGCGGAAGCCGATCATCGGGTTTTCTTCATGCGGCTCGTAACGCGAGCCGCCGATCAGGTTGGCGTACTCGTTGGACTTGAAGTCCGACAACCGCACGATCACCGTGTTGGGCGCCACCGAGGCGGTCAGCGTGGCGATGCCTTCGGCTAGACGGTTGATGTAGAAGCTCACCGGATCGCCGTAACCGGCGGTCTTGGCGTCGATCTTCTTGCGGACGTCGGCGTCCTGCTTGTCGTATTCCAGCAGCGCATTGGGATGAATGCCGATATGCGCGGCGATGATCATTTCCAGACGCGCCAAACCAATGCCGGCATTGGGCAGCTGACCGAAGTCGAACGCACGCTCCGGGTTGGCCACGTTCATCATGATCTTGAGCGGGGCAGGCGGCATGTTGCCCAGATCGGTGGTGGTGCGCTCGAACGGCAGCAGACCGTCGTAGATGAAGCCGGTATCGCCTTCGGCGCAGCTCACCGTCACTTCCTGGCCATCGCTGATCATGTCGGTGGCATTGCCCGAGCCGACCACGGCCGGCACACCGAGCTCGCGCGCGATGATCGCCGCATGGCAGGTGCGGCCGCCGCGGTTGGTGACGATCGCCGAGGCGCGCTTCATCACCGGCTCCCAATCGGGATCGGTCATGTCGGCGATCAACACATCGCCGGCCTGCACACGATTCATATCGTCCAGCGAGCGCACCACGCGCGCGACGCCGCTACCGATCTTGGCACCGACCGCGCGGCCTTCGACCAGGATCTTGGCATCCTTGGCATCCAGCGAAAAACGCTCGATCTGGGTGGCATGACTGCGCGACTTCACCGTCTCAGGGCGCGCCTGCACGATGAACAGCTTGCCGCTGACACCGTCCTTGGCCCACTCGATATCCATCGGGCGGCCGTAATGCTTTTCGATCACCAGCGCCTGCTTGGAGAGCTCCTGCACGTCTTCGTCGCTGATCGAGAAGGTGTTGCGCAGTTCCACCGGCGTGTCCTCGGTGCGCACACGCTCGCCGGGCACATCCGAATACACCATGCGGATCGCCTTGCTGCCGAGCGAGCGACGCAGGATCGCCGGCTTGCCTGCATTGAGTGTGGGCTTGTAGACATAGAACTCGTCCGGGTTGACCGCGCCTTGCACGACCATCTCGCCCAGTCCGAAGCTGGAGGTGACGAATACCACATCGCGGAAACCCGATTCGGTGTCCAGGGTGAACAGCACGCCGGCCGCACCGACGCCCGAGCGCACCATCAACTGCACGCCGGCCGAGAGGAACACGTCTTCGTGCTTGAACCCGTGATGCACGCGATAGGCAATCGCACGGTCGTTGTAGAGGCTGGCGAACACTTCCTTGACCTTGTGCACCACATCGTCGGCGCCGGTCACGTTGAGGAAGGTTTCCTGCTGACCGGCGAACGAGGCATCCGGCAGATCTTCGGCCGTTGCCGACGAACGCACTGCCACTGCCACTTCGCCGCCGCCGTTTTCGGCGCACAGCTGTTCGTAGGCGGTGCGGATGTCGCGGTCCAGTTCGGGTTGCAGCGGCGCATCGATCACCCAGCCGCGGATCTCCTTGCCGGCGATGGTGAGCGCAGTGACATCTTCCACGTCCAGCGTGGCCAGCTTGTCGAAGATGCGTTTGGACAGATCGTTGTGGGCGATGAAGTCCTTGAAAGCTTCCGCAGTGGTCGCATATCCACCGGGAACCGAAACGCCAAGCCCGGCCAGGTTGCCAATCATCTCGCCAAGCGAGGAATTTTTACCGCCTACGCGGGCCAGATCGACCAGGCGTAGCTCATGCAACCACAGGATATTCTCGTTCAAGCGCGATGCTCCGTAAGGCCATCGCCCGAGCGGGCTGGATGGCCGCGACCGTAGGAAGAAGCCGCTATGATGCAGTGCACAGCGGAATCTGCACAAGCATGAACCCGTAAGTTTTGAACACCAGTTCAAAGAGGTGGCCTTGATGTCAACAATTCGACCGGTGTTCTACGTCTCCGATGGAACCGGTATCACCGCTGAAACGATTGGGCATAGCCTGCTCACCCAGTTCAGTGGATTCAACTTTGTCACCGACCGCATGTCGTTCATTGACGATGCAGAAAAAGCGCGCGATGCCGCGCTGCGCATTCGTGCCGCAGGCGAGCGGTACCAGGTGCGCCCGGTGGTGGTCAATTCGTGCGTCGACCCACAATTGAGCATGATCCTGGCCGAAAGCGGCGCGTTGATGCTGGATGTGTTCGCGCCCTTCATCGAGCCACTGGAGCGCGAACTCAACGCGCCGCGGCACTCGCTGGTGGGCCGCGCGCACGGCATGGTGGACTTCGAGACCTATCACCGCCGCATCAATGCGATGAATTTCGCGCTGAGCCACGATGACGGCATCGCGCTCAATTACGACGAGGCCGATGTGATCCTGGTCGCAGTGTCGCGCGCGGGCAAGACGCCCACCTGCATCTATCTGGCATTGCATTACGGCATCCGCGCCGCCAACTATCCGTTGACCGAAGAAGATCTGGAAAACGAACGTTTGCCGCCGCGCTTGCGCAACTACCGCAGCAAGCTGTTCGGTCTGACCATCGACCCGGAGCGGCTGCAGCAGATCCGTCAGGAGCGGCGCGCCAATTCGCGCTATAGCGCGGCGGAGACCTGCCGGCGTGAAGTCGCCACCGCCGAGCGCATGTTCCAGATGGAGCGCATTCCCACCTTGAGCACCACCAATACCTCGATCGAGGAAATCTCCAGCAAGGTGTTGTCCACGCTGGGGCTGCAGCGCGAGATGTTTTGAGGCCGGGATTGGTGGGGCGGGATTCGGGATTGGGCAAGCAGGCGGCGCGTTCACACACAATCCGGGTGCTGCCGCGACGCGGCTGATGGCTTGCTGACAACCCAAGCGAAATCAAGCGGGCGGGACAATGCTCGAATAAAGTAGGCCTGCCGATGGGCAGTCGTCAATGCTGCCCGTGCGGCAGCGCAGCGTGTAGGATCGGTTTATGGCGCAAGCACTGAGCAAACTCGAACGCATCCCCAAGTTGAGCCGATTTGGCTGGCTGATGGGTTTGTACGCAGAAAACTTCCAGCACCTGACCCGGCTGTTCGCACCGGCCGACCTCGCTCCCGGCTCCTATGTGTCCTCGATCGACGATGGGCTGAACCTGCGTCTGGACGTGATCGAGTGCCACCGCTATACGGTGGAGCTGCGGCTGACCTACGACCTGTGCGACCCGGTGACCGGGGAACCCGATCCTTCCGCGTACGTGCGCCTGTACCGCGACGCGCGCCAGGCCGAGACCACGCATTGCTATGTCGGCCGCCGCTGGCAGGACGTGATGGGCATGTTCCCGCCGCCGGCGGAGCTGATCAGCCACCGCATGCGCATGAATACGTTCCTGGGCAAGTGGCTGGACTATCTGGCCGAGCGCGGTCACGGCGTCGCCACGCTGCGCCGGGATCACGATTACGTTGCACCGCCGCGCGCCGGTTCGCAGATCGGTTGAGCGGGCGCGTCGCTGCCGTGCCCACTCGTGGTTGACGACGCGTCCGCTGTTGATGGCGCATCGGTCATACTGATGTGCTTCGTGTCAGATCGCATGCCATGCCCTATACCCCTATCGTCGCCACACTTGGCTACCTGTTGTCGCCGGACGGCAGCCAGGTTTTGATGATCCACCGCAATGCCCGCCCCGGCGATCAGCACCTGGGCAAGTACAACGGGCTCGGCGGCAAGGTGGAACCGCATGAAGACGTGCTGGCCGGCATGCGCCGCGAAATTCGCGAAGAAGCTGGCGTGGAATGCGGCCAGATGCAATTGCGCGGCACCATCAGTTGGCCCGGCTTCGGCAAGCACGGCGAAGACTGGCTGGGCTTTGTCTTCCTGATCCACAGCTTCGAAGGCGAGCCGCAGGCCTCCAACCCGGAAGGCACGCTGGAGTGGGTGGCACTCGATCGCATGGAGCAGCTGCCGATGTGGGAAGGCGACCGCAATTTCCTGCCGCTGGTGTTCGATGGCGACCCGCGTCCGTTCCATGGCGTGATGCCGTATCGCGACGGGCGTATGCAATCGTGGACGTACTCGCGCATCTGAGCGCATGGGTCCGCTAGCGAGCGCGAGGGTGGTCTTTTCTCTTATATCAAGGCTGCGTTGAACCCAGCTGCCGCACCGAGCACTTCTCCACATCCGCTGTGGATGAAACCTGCGCAAGTCTGTGGACAACTGTGCACGCGCCTTGCGGCGCAAGGCTGTCAAGTCGACTGGTGAAATTTTCGCCAGTCGTGATTATTGCGCCGTCCAGCCGCCATCGATGGCGATCGACTGGCCGGTGATGTTGCGCGCAGCATGCGACATCAGGAACGCGACCGTTCCGGCCAGTTCGTCGTACGCGATAAAGGCGCCCTTGGGCATCGGCTTGAGCATTACATCGCGGATCACCGCATCCTCCGCGATGCCGCGCGTGCGTGCCTGGTCGGCAATCTGGCGCTCCACCAACGGCGTGCGCACATAGCTGGGGCACAGCGTGTTGACGGTGATGTCGCAGTCTGCGGTTTCCAGCGCGATGACTTTCGCAAGACCGACCAGGCCATGCTTGGCCGCGACATACGCACTCTTGTACGGGCTGGCCACCAACGAATGGATGCTGCCGATATTGACAATGCGCCCGTAGCCGGCTTCACGCATACCGGGCAACACCGCACGGCTGAGCCGTGCGGCACCGGTCAACATCACCTCCACCAGCAAGGCCCAACGCTGCATCGGGAAGTCTTCCAGCGCGGACACGTGCTGCAGGCCGGCGTTGTTGATCAGCACCTGCGGCGCGCGCGATGCGCTGGCCAGCGCATGCGCGATGCTGTCGTCATCGGTCACGTCCAGCGCCAGCGCTTCGGCCGAGCCGCCGGCGTCGCGCAGAGTGCGCGCAGTGTGCTCGGCGGCCGCCAGGTCCATATCGCTGACGATCAGATGGTGGCCAGCGGCGGCCAGCTCGGTGGCGATACCGGCGCCAATGCCGCTGCCTGCACCGGTGATCAGGATGCTGCGCATCGGGTGTCCTTCTCGGGAATCGTGCGCGGCCAGGGCGGCAACGCTGGCCGCCAGACTAGCCGAGTCCCGCGAAACGGTCGCCTGCGTGGCGCGCGCGCGTTACCCTTTGCGCCTCAATCACCTCAGGCTGCGCATGAAACGCCATTTCTCGATGCTGCGCGATTTCCAACTCGCGGACTGGTTCACCCTGGCCAACGCCTTCTGCGGCACCGGTGCGGTGTTTGCCTCGATGCGCTTTCTGCAGGAAGGCCATCGCGGCGACCTGCTGCTGGGCATGGCGCTGATTCCGCTGGCGTTCGTCTTCGATGCGCTGGACGGGCACGTGGCGCGCTGGCGCAAGGCATCCTCGACGCTGGGGCGCGAGCTGGATTCGCTGGCCGATGTGATCTCCTTCGGCGTGGCGCCGGCGGCGCTGGGCTATGCCTGCGGCATGCGCGGCGGCTGGGACTGGCTGGTGCTGAGCTATTTCGTCTGCTGCGGCGTGAGCCGGTTGGCGCGCTACAACGTGACCGCCGAAGAGATCGCAGGCGAGGCCGACAAGGTGCCGTATTTCGAAGGCACGCCGATTCCCAGCAGCCTGCTGCTGGTGATCCTGCTTGCGGTGGCCGCCAGCAGTGGCCATATCGGTCAAAGCCTGTGGTGGGGCCAGTGGCAGCTCGGGCCGTGGCAGCTGCATCCGTTGGTGCTGCTGTTTGCGGTTTCCGGCTCGCTGATGATCAGCAAGACGCTGCGTATTCCCAAACCCTGACCGGCACGCCGGGACACACGCGGTAGGATGGCTCGGTGAACAGGCACAGGAAGGGATGATGGCAAGCAGCGGTTCGGACAATGGCAACGAGGACAAGGCGCGCCAGTACTGGAACGCCTGGGCAGATGCCATGCGCCACGGCCAGTCCGGCTCCGCTGCGCCGCCGGGTGCGGTTCCAGGCATGGGGCCGGGCACGGACGCACCGCAGGACTGGCGCAAGGCGATGGACTGGTGGTCGCAGTTGTTGCCCACCCAGGCCGCACCGCAGGCGCAGGAGGCGATCGACCGCTTCCGCAATCAGGCCGGCGACTGGTTCGGCACGATGCAACAGGTGGCCGCGCAGTTTGCCGGGCGCGATACCTCGGCCAACGAAGTCTCCGATGCCTGGCGACAGGCCGTGCAAGGGCAGGGCGAGCAACTGATGCAGTGGACGCTGGGCTCGTTGCGCGGCGGCAGCCCGGGCGGGTTCGATCCGTGGCTGCAGCAGGCAGCGCAGACCCTGGAAAAGTGGCAGCAGGAAAACGCGCCCTGGCTGCAGATGCCGGCATTCGGCTTGAACCGCAATCATCAGGCACGCCTGCAGACGCTGGCACGCGCGCAGCAGGACTATCAAGCGCAGTCGCAGGCCTATGGCGAACAACTCAAGTCGGCCGTCGAGCAGGCGTTCGGGCGGTTTACCTCCAAGCTGGGCGAGCATGAAAGCAGCGGCAGTCAGCTGACCAGTGCGCGCGCCTTGTTCGATCTGTGGATCGAAGCGGCCGAAGAGTCTTATGCAGACATTGCGTTGTCCGACCGGTTCCGCGAGGTGTACGGCGGCTTTGCCAACGCGCATATGCGCCTGCGCGCCGCACTGCAGGAAGAAGTGGAGCAACTGAGCGAGCGCTTCGGCATGCCGACCCGGTCGGAGATGGATGCTGCGCATCGCCGTATTGCCGAGCTGGAGCGCGCGGTGCGGCGGATGCTGCGCACTGCAGCGAGCCCGGCGAGCAAACCTGCGGCAGCGCCGGCAGCAGATCCGGTGGCATCGGCCACGGCCAAGCGTGCGTCGTCGTCCAAGGCGAGCGCAGTGTCCGAAGCAGCGCATGCAGCGAGCGCCGTCAAAAAGACCGCAGCGAAAAAGACTGAAGCTAAAAAGTCTCCGGCCAAACACTCTCCGGCCAAACAAGCGACCGCTTCGAAGCCGGTCTCCAGGCCAGCCACTGGCAAACCCGTCAGCAAGGCGGCCGCACGCAAGCCACGTGGAGCGCAGGCATGAAAGGCCCGTTGGGATTCAGCGCCGAAGACCTCATGCAGGAAACCTTGTCGATGCAGCGCAAGCTGCGCGAGGGGCTCAAGCTGCTGCCCGGTGTGGAAGACGTGGATTACGGCGTCACCGAGCGCGAAGAAATCTGGCGCGACGGCAAGGTGGTGCTGTATCGCTTCGTTGGCGAACAGGCACCGGTGGCCAAGACGCCGCTGCTGATCGTCTACGCGCTGGTCAATCGTCCGTACATGGTCGACCTGCAGGCCGACCGCTCGCTGGTCAAGGGCTTGCTGAGTCATGGCCAGGATGTCTATGTGCTGGACTGGGGCTACCCGGACCGCTCCGAGCGTTACCTCACACTCGAGGATTATCTGCTGCGCTATATCGATGGCGCGGTGGATCATCTGCGTGCGCAATCAGGTCTGGATGCGGTCGATGTGCTCGGCATCTGCCAGGGCGGCACGTTCTCGCTGTGCTACGCCGCGTTGCAACGGCCCAAGGTGCGCAACCTGGTCACCATGGTCACGCCGGTGGATTTCCACACGCCCGACAACATGCTCTCCAACTGGGCGCGCATGGTCGATGTGGATCTGTTCGTCGATACGATGGGCAACGTGCCGGCGGATTTGATGAATGCCAGTTACCTGATGCTCAAGCCGTTCCGGCTGAATCTGCAGAAGTACGTCGGCTTGCTCGACATCCTCGACGACAAGCAGGCGCTGGAAGATTTCCTGCGCATGGAAAAATGGATCTTCGATTCGCCCGACCTGGCCGGCGAAGCCTTCCGCGAGTTCGTCAAGCTGTTCTATCAGCGCAATGGCCTGGTGACGGGGCAGGTGAGCATCGGCGGGCAGGCGGTCGATCTGCAGGCCGTCGACATGCCGGTGCTGAACATCTACGCCGAACACGATCACCTGGTGCCGCCTGATGCCTCGCGCGCGCTGCGTGGCCTGGTCGGCAGCGACGATTACAGCGAGCTGAGTTTTCGCGGCGGGCATATCGGTATCTACGTCTCCGGGCGTGCGCAGCGCGAAGTGCCGGTGGCGATCCATCGCTGGCTGCAGGAGCGTGGCGGCAACGCCTGACGCGGCGCGAGGGGCGTGATCCAGAGGCCTGCCATCAAGCACGCCGCCGTCGCCATCACCACACGCTGTCGCCGGTCTTTTTAGACTAAACGCAACGTTTGCAGGAGCCTTGCCATGTCCACCAGCACCACGCTGTCCCGTTCTCTCAACGATCGCATGATCGCCGGCGTTGTCGGCGGCATCGCGCGCCGGCTCGGCTGGAGTTCCACGTTGCTGCGCGTGTTGTTTGTGATCGTGTCGATCGCTTCTGCCGCATTCCCTGGCATCCTGGTCTATCTGATCCTGTGGCTGCTGATCCCCAATCAGGCCGATTGACGCCCGCTCCGCGCGGGTGGCCCGCAATGCAGGTGTTGGGCGCGTTGTGGACGCTGCCCAACACTTTGCTTGGTGTTGCGATCGGTGCGGTGGGCAGCTGTTTCGGCGCACGCCCGCGCTGGTCCAGCCAGGAGCTGGCACTGGTCTTCCACGCCTGGCCATGGGGGCCGGGCGGGGCGATGACGCTGGGCAACGTGATCCTGTTGAAAGGTGCCTCGCTCGATCTGCAGTGCAGCACCTATGCGCATGCCGCCGGCCGCTGCCAGCATCCTCCGGTGCGTCTGGGCGATCACGAACGTGCACACGTCTATCAATACATGCTGCTCGGGCCGCTGTTCTTGCCGGTCTATGTCCTGTGCGGCGGCATCCACGTGCGCAATCCGCTGGAGCGGGCTGCTGATCACTATGCGATGTACGGCCACGGGTGGTGGCCGTGGTGGGTTCAGCCCAGTCGCGAGAACCCGAACAACTCGGACAAGGGATGAGATCTGCCTTCCAGTTGCGCGCGCAGTAACCCGGCGCCGATTACGCTATAGGTGATGCCGTTGCCGCCGTAAGCCATTGCGAACGACACGCGCGGCCCGTATTGGGGGTGGGTGCCGAAGAACGGCAATCCGTCTGCGGTTTCGGCGAAGGTGCCGCCCCAGGCAAACACCGGGCGCAGGCTCACATCCGGCATCGTCTTTTCGATTTTCTTCAACAGCGTTTTCAGCTTGCGCATGACGCGCGCATCGCGACGTGCCGGGAGATCGACGTTGTCGTCTTCGCCACCGGCCACCACGCGCCCATCCGGCGTGCTGCGCAAGTACAGATACGGACGCGCGGTTTCCCACATCATGGTGTGCTTGAGCGCGCCCATCTCGCTGTCGTGCAAGGGGTCGGTCACGAATGCGTAGCTGCTGCGATTGCGCGCCACGCGTTGCGATAGCCACTGCTGATTGCCATAACCGGCAGCCATGATCACGTGGCGCGCGCGCAAGCTGACACCATCCTGGGTGCGCAATACCACGTGCTGGTCGTGAGGTTCGAGCGTGGCAATCGTGCTGCGGTCGTAGATGCGCGCACCGTACTGCTCGCACTCGGCGAGCAGGCGATAGCACAGCCGGTACGGGTCGACGCTGGCGGCCAGGCGGCTGAGGATCGCGCCCTCCGAGCGTACGCCGTAGTTGTGCCATAGCGGTGCGCGCTCGATCCACTCCACCGGCAAGGCATGCGCCTGGCGTGCCTCCAGCTCGCTGCGTAAATCTTTCAGATCGCGTGCCCGGCTCGCGTAATACAGGCTGTCCTGGCGGGTGAAGTCGCAGCCGCCCAGCGTATTGCACAGGCCCTGCAGGTCGAGGATGGCCTGCGCGCACGCGCCGTAAGCGAGCGCGGCCGCCGTCATGCCGTGTTGCCTGGCCAACTCGATCATCGGCGTATCGATTTCGTATTGCAGCAAGGCGGTGCTGGCCGAGGTGCTACCCCAGCCGATCTCGCGTTGTTCGACCACTACCACGTCGTGCCCGTGCTTGAGCAGTTCGTGCGCGATCAGGGCTGCGGTGACGCCGCCACCGACGATGGCGACCTCGCAGTGGGCGTCTTGTTCCAGGCGCGGATAGGCGCGCATCAATCCGTTGCGGATCGACCAGAACGGGTAGCCACTTTTGAGGTCCATGCGGTGTCGTCAGAGAGCGGGCGGTCTGCAATTTGACGGCCAAGCGGGGTGAAGCGGTCGTGCAGATCGAGCAGACGCGGGGCCGTCACCAAACCGCAAACAGCCGGCGTTAACGTGCGTGGAAAGCTCCTCACGGCACGGTCGTTATGCTCGCGCCACTAACGTAGTCACAGTTGTTAACGAGGGTGTGGGTATGTCGATCGTTTTGTACGTCGGTGGCAGCAAAGATGGCGACAAAGGCGTTGTGCCTTATGGGTTCAGCAAGTCGCGTGCGATGACCGATGCCGGCCCGGAGGTCTATGTTGAGCGCATGGTGCCGCTGAAAGACGTCGGCAAGATCCGTGTGATGGCGCTCGAATCGCTGCACGAAAGCATTCTGGTCGAGCGCGCAGCCACCCATTACGCGCGCCGCGTCAGCTGAGCGCGTCGGCATAGGTTTACGGGTGCCCTGTCAACGGGTTCCCGCAGCGGGCCAGCACTGCGAAAATGCTTTTTTCAGTGAAGCGGTTCTTACCGCGCCGTCATGATCGATAGTCAGCTTGCCCAGCAGATCGCTCGCACCATCGCCGATGAGATCGGTGCCCAACCCGCTCAGGCGCGCGCCGCCATCGCCCTTCTCGACGAAGGCGCCAGCGTTCCGTTCATCGCCCGCTACCGCAAGGAAGTCACCGGCGGTCTGGACGACACCCAACTACGTAATCTGGAAACGCGGCTGACCTATCTGCGCGAGCTGGAAGAGCGCCGCGCAGCGATCCTGTCCAGCATCGGCGAGCAGGGCAAGCTCAGCGACGAATTGCGTGACGAGATCGGCGCGGCCGATACCAAGTCGCGGCTGGAAGATCTGTATCTGCCGTACAAGCCCAAGCGCCGTACCCGCGCGCAAATCGCGCGCGAAGCCGGCCTGGAGCCTTTGGCCGATGGGTTGTTGGCTGACCCGAGCCAGGCGCCGGAAGTGGCCGCCGCGCCGTTCATCGATGCAGAGAAGGGCGTTGCCGACATCAAGGCGGCGCTGGAAGGTGCGCGCGCCATCCTGATGGAGCGCTGGGGCGAAGATGCCGCCCTGGTCGGCGAGCTGCGCAGCTGGTTGAACGACAACGGCGTGATCCGCGCGCGCGTGGCCGAGGGCAAGGAAGAGGCCGGTGCCAAATACCGCGATTACTTCGACCATGTCGAATCGTTGGCAAAGATTCCTTCGCACCGCTTGCTGGCGTTGTTCCGCGCGCGTCGCGAGGAATTTCTGTATCTGGATCTGGACCCGGGCAGCGACGCCGAGACCGGCCACCAGTATGCCGAAGGCCGGGTGGCACTCAGCGCCGGCGTGTCCAACCAGGGCCGCCCGGCCGACCGCTGGCTGCTGGACGCCTGCCGGCTGACCTGGCGCGCCAAGCTGCACATGCATCTGCTGCTGGACCTGTTCAACCAGGCGCGCGAAAAGGCCGAGGCCGAGGCGATCGCGGTGTTCGGCGACAACCTCAAGGACCTGATGCTGGCCGCGCCGGCCGGCGCACGCGTGGTGCTCGGGCTGGATCCGGGCATCCGCACCGGTTGCAAGATCGCCGTGGTCGATGCCACCGGCAAGCTGGTGGCGACCGAGACGATCTATCCGCATGAGCCCAAGCGGCAGTGGGATCAGTCGCTGCAGACGATCAAGCAGCTGTGCCTGCAGCACAATGTGGAACTGATCGCGATCGGCAACGGCACCGCCAGCCGCGAGACCGACAAGCTGGCCGGCGAAGCAATTGCGCTGTGCGGCGCGGCCAAGCTGCAGAAGGTGGTGGTCAGCGAAGCCGGTGCGTCGGTGTATTCGGCATCCGAATTCGCGGCTAAAGAGTTCCCCAACCTGGATGTCTCGATACGCGGTGCGGTATCGATCGCGCGGCGCCTGCAGGATCCATTGGCCGAGCTGGTCAAGATCGAACCCAAGGCGATCGGCGTGGGCCAGTACCAGCACGACGTGGATCAATATCGTCTGGCCAAGGCGTTGGAAGCGCGCGTGGAAGACTGCGTCAATGCGGTCGGCGTGTACGTCAACACCGCCTCGGCGGCGCTGCTGTCGCGGGTGTCGGGGCTGTCGAGCACGGTGGCGGAAAACATCGTGCGCCATCGCGACGACAACGGTCCGTTCAAGCGCCGCAAGGACTTGCTCAAAGTGCCGCGCCTGGGCGACAAGACCTTCGAGCAGTGCGCCGGTTTCCTGCGCATCGCCGATGGCGACGAGCCGCTGGACGTGTCGGCGGTGCATCCGGAAGCCTATCCGGTGGTGGAGCGCATCGTCGGCAGCACCGGCAAGCCGATCAAGGCCTTGCTGGGCGACGGCAGCTTTCTGCGCGGCTTGAAGCCGGAGCTGTTCACCGACGAGCAGTTCGGCGTACCGACCGTGCGCGACATCCTTAAGGAGCTGGAAAAACCCGGCCGCGATCCGCGCCCCGAGTTCAAGGCGGCGCAGTTTGCCGACGGCATCGAGGACATCAAGCATCTCAAGCCCGGCATGGTGCTCGAAGGGGTGGTCAGCAACGTGGCTGCATTCGGTGCCTTCGTCGATATCGGTGTGCACCAGGATGGGTTGGTGCATATCTCGGCGTTGTCGGACACCTTCGTCAAGGATCCGCGCGATGTGGTCAAGGCCGGCGACATCGTCAAGGTCAAGGTGTTGGAAGTGGACGTGGCGCGCAAGCGCATCGCGCTGACCTGCCGCCTGTCCGACACGCCGCCGCCGGCCGATGCTGCGGCCCAGTCGCGTGATCAACGCGGCAATGGCGGCCCGGGGCAGGGCCGCCGCGACGGTGGTGGTGGGCGAGGCCCTGGGCAGGGCAACAACAAACCGCGCACCACTGCACCGCCGGCCGACAACGCGCTGGCAGCCGCGTTTGCACGCGCAAAGCGCACTTGAGTGATGTTGCCCGGCTGCTGTCTTGGGGGCGTTGTACCTTGCGGATAGATCAACTGTGCGGATAGATCAGTTGTAGGGCCGCTGATCTGCAGCTTGGCTGCAGGGTCCTTGCCCGCCCACCATTGCGGGACACGCCGCAAGTACGTCCATGTAGGCTCTTCTGCGGCATCCATGCCGCATAAGGTCCCGTAACGGTGAGCGGGCAAGGACCAGTCGGGATGGTCGGTGTTTCCGGTTGCGAGCAAGTGCATGACGTTTCAACTCGCTAGCTTTCATCTAGTGCTGCGAACTGCACAAGCAAGCCAACGCAACCCGCGAGATGGCGCGATTTTTAAACCAGCTACCGACTAACTTTCTGGTGCGGTGTCCTTACCGCTTGCGGGACCATGTGGCGGCATGGATGCCGCTACTGAGCCTACATGGACGTACTTGCGGCGTGTCCCGCGAGCGGTGAGGGCACCGCGCACTCGACTCACTGGCTTCTGATTTACTAGCTTTTGACCTATCTCAGTAACGCACTAGCCGAGCAGCGCACGAAGCGGTTGAGCATCGTCAATGTCGGTCTAAAGCGCGCGTCCGATGGTAAACAAGGTCGTTTTAGTCAGCCGCTCCCAGCGATATCAAACCTCGTCCAGTAGCGCGCGCTTCGGCAACATCAAACGTTCGATCAGATCGACCAGACCGGGCGGCTCCACCGGCTTGCCCATATGTGCATCGAACCCGGCGATGACGGCGCGGTCGCGGTCTTCTTCGCGCACATAGGCGGTCAGCGCGATCGCCGGAATATGCTGCGGCAGGTCGGCGCAGCCGGAGCGCACCGTGCGAATGAGATCGTAGCCATCGCGTACCGGCATCGCAATGTCGCTGACCAGTATGTCGAATTGCCCTTGTGCCAGGCATTGTTCGGCGGCGTCCACCGAGCCGGCCGCATGCACCTGTGCGCCCGCGTGCATCAGGAATTGCATCACCGCCTCGCGTGAATCCTGGTCATCGTCGACCAGTAGCAAGCGCACGCCCTCCAATCGTCCATGACAATCGGCCGGCAACGGGCCGACCTGCTTGGTTTCTGTCGAGGCCGGACGTAGGTCGCTGACGCCGTGCTGGAATGGCAGCACGATGGTGAAGGTCGATCCCTTGCCTTCGCCTTCGCTGGAGGCGCCCAGACTGCCGCCATGCAGATCCACCAGCTGGCGCGAGATCGACAAGCCCAATCCCAGCCCGCCGACACGACGCGTGGTGCCTGCATCGGCCTGCCGAAAACGGTCGAACACGTGCGGCAGGAAGTCGGCCGCAATGCCCATGCCGCTATCCTGTACGCATAGCCGCAGTCGCTCGTCTTCGATGTCCAACGCCACCCGCACCGTGCCGCCGGGGGCGGTGAACTTGAGCGCGTTGCTGAGCAGGTTGGTCAGCACCTGCTGCAGGCGCCCGGCATCGCCGAAGAACCACAATTCGCCCTGCGTGGGCGCATCCAGCTCCAAGCTGATCTCGCGTGCGAATGCGGCCGGCTGCATCAATTCCACTGTGCTGCGCGCCAGCCCGGCGATGTCGAAATGCTCCGGCTGCAAGCGGAGCTTGCCGGACAGGATCGCGCTCATGTCCAGCAGGTCGTCGATGATCTGCGTTTGCGCACGCGCGCTGCGCTCGATGATGACCATGCCCTTGCCCAGATTGGCCGGCTCGAAGATGTCCGACTGCATCAGCCGCGACCAGCCCAGGATGGCGTTGAGCGGCGTGCGCAATTCGTGGCTGAGCGTGGCCAGAAACTCGTCCTTGACCCGGCTGGCATGTTCGGCCTGGCCGCGCGCGGTGGTTTCTGCTTGCAGAGACAGCTTGAGCTTGGCATCCACGCGCGTGCGTTCGATGACGATGCCGGCCAGATGCGATGCAGAGCGCGCCATCGCCTGTTCGCGCAGCGAGGGCAGGTGAGTGCGGTCGTAATAGATGTTGAGCGTGCCCAGCACCTGGCCATTGCTGTCCAGGATCGGCGTCACGCAACAAGCCACGATACCCAGTGCCGACGAGACGGCGTGATGGTCGCTGAAGCTGGGGTCTGCCTGGATGTCCTCACAGATCACTTGCCGGCCAAGATAGGCCGAGCGCGCGCAGGGCGGCCCGCTCAGCCCGATCGGCGATGCTTCGAACGGCCCGCAGTACTCGATTGGAAAATGTGGCGCCGAGCCGAAGCTCAGTGTTTTTCGTACTTCATCCAGCACCATCACCGCGCAATACAAGGGGATTTCGCCACGCGCTTCCACGCTCAAGGCGATGGCGTCCAGCACCACCTGCAGTGGTGCGCCGGTAGTGATCAGACTCAGGATGGCGCGGTCCGAGGCAGTGGCGTCTTCGATGTGCTTGCGTTCGGAGATGTCGGTGAGCGAGCCGATGTGGCCCAGAAAACGTCCATCGCTGGCGAAGTGCGGCGAGGCGTTATCGATGCACCAGCGGTATTGCCCGTCATGGCGACGCACGCGGTATTCGGCCAGAAATTCACCGCGCTGCTGCAGCGATTGTTCGAACGCGTCGCGCACGCGCGCGGCATCGTCGGGATGCATCACATCCCACCAGCCCTGATCCATGGCCTGGTCTTCGGCCTGCCCGGTGAAGTCGTACCAGCGCGGATTCCAGTACACGCAGTCGCCTTGCGCGTCGGACATCCAGATCATTGCCGGCACGGTCTCGCACAAGGCGCGGAAGCGCGTCTCACTTTCGCGCAATTGCTGCTCGAACGCGCGCCGGTCGTGGATGTCGGTATAGGTACCGATCCATTCGCTGATGCTGCCAGCGTCACCGCGCACCGGCAGCGCACGCGCTAGATGCCAGCGCGTCTGGCCGTCGTGCCGCCGCAGTTCGCATTCGACCTCGTAAGCGCGCTCGCCACGCAATGCCTGCGTCCACGCCTGCGCGGACAGTTGCAGGCCGTCGGCGGTATGCGCTTGCTGCCATGCAGCCGCTTCGCTGTCTGCGGGATTCAGCCCGGTGTACTCGTACCAACGCTGGTTGAAGTAGTGCGGATGCCCATCCGCTGCGGCAATGAAAATGATCTGCGGCAGCGTGTCTGCCAGGCGACGCAGACGTGCTTCGCTGGCAGCCAGTTGCTGCTGCGTCTTGGCCCGTTGCATGGATTCCCAGCAGCGTGCCGCGACCAGGCGGACCAGTTCGATCTCGGTCGACAACCAGCGTCGCGGTGCGCGCTGATGCACGCCGATCGCCGCGACCAGGCGGCCGTGTTTGTGCAACGGAATGGCCAGCGATGCGCGCAGGCCGGAGCGGCGATATTGCTCTGCCACATAGTCCGGTGCACCGGGCGCGGTGGCATCGGTGGTGAACCAGGGGCGATTTTCCAGTAAGGCATCGCGCAGTCCTTGCGCCACTTCCAATGGGAAATCGCCTTGCAGGCTCGGCATGTCCTGCACGTGGTCGCTGATCACGTGCATGGTCTTGCCGTCCGCACCCGCTAGACCGAACGCACAGCGATTGGCCTGCAGATGTTCGCCGAGCAAACGCACGCTGGTGTCGATGATCTGACGCGGATCGGACACGTGCTGCAGCGCGTCCTCGAGCATCAACAGGAAACTGTCGCGACTCTCGCCGCGGCGTGGTTGGGTGACGTCGAATCCGTGCACCAGAATCGCATCGATGCAGCCTTCGCTATCGCGCATCGGCTGATAGAGAAAATCCACGAAGGTTTCATCCAGCGCACTGCCGGGCGTGCGCTGCAGGTAGGCGGTCATCGATTCGCCGATGAAGGGCTGGCCACTGCGACGCACTTCATCGAGCAGACCCAGATAGCCCTGGTCGACGATTTCCGGCATCGCTTCGACCAACGGACGACCAATCAGCAGCCGCTCGCCAACCAGTTCGTGGAAGCGTTGATTGACGCTTTCGATGATGTAGTCGGGTCCGCGCAGCACTGCCATGAAGGCGGGCGATTGATCGAGTGCCGTGGACACGGCAAGCGGATCGGGGTCGCTGCCGGCAGCGCGGATGTTGGCGGCTGGTGTGCCGGCAACATATAACGTACCCACGCGTTCGCCGGCATCCAATACCGGGCTGCACGACCATGCCGCCAGATTCGGTGCAGGCGTCGCTTCGACACGCACGCCGTTGGAGGTGCGCGCGTTGGTCGGTGTTGCAAGCGGTTGTCCGAATGCCGCCGGATGCCGCTCACCCAGTAACGCAATGCAGGCATCGTTGTAGACGCAGTGCGACGCCTCGCCCCAGACCAGTAGCATCGGAAGCTGCGCGTGCAGACACACCGACAAGGTGGTGCGCAACGCCGCACTGTTGCGCAACAACGTGTCGGCAGCGCACGTAGAGGCGTGAAACAACACGGCAGTTTCGCTCGTCTCCGGCAGCAGGCCGGCAAACGGCAACACGGCGCTATCCATCCGGCGGCCCGCCTGTAAACCTTCAATCCACGATTCTAGTGGCAACCAGGGTGGTAGCGGCTGCTTTGGACCGGCTGATAGCGCAGCAGGTGCCCACCATTTAGATGCGGGCACGCACAGACTGCGACATAGGTGGAAACCTGCGGATTTCGAACGGCGGCCGCGCTCGCTTTGCGCTGTGTGGTGGTGCTGTTCGCTGCTTTAGCTGTTTGCGTCGCTCAGCTGCCGCGCCCTGGACAGAGCACCGACGAGTTCTTCGGACAAATAGGGCTTGGTCAGGATCACGCCGCGTTCGAAGCCGCTCGGGATGCTGCCGCTGGCAACACCGGTGGCCAGCACGAACGGAATTCCGAGCTCCGACAATAGCCGAGCGATCGGCTCGCTGGTCTGACCATTGCCGAGACGATAATCCAGCACTGCAATATCGGGCGCGTCGGCATTGATCAGCTGCAACGCTTCGGCGACTTCTCCAACAGGGCCCAGCACGGCGGCGCCAGCCTGGACGAGCTGCAACTCGAGCAGCATGGCATTCATGTCATCGTTTTCGACCACGAGTACCCGAATTCCACGCAACACCGACATTGCCCACTCCTCCACGTAAGTCGGCCAGTATATCGACACCGGTTCGCCCACGGGTTGCAGACCCCGCTTGCAGCTGAATTCGTCAGCCACGTCCTGACACTGTTCGTTTCGCTCGCGACTCGCTATACTGCGCGGCCACGCCGAAGTGGCGGAATCGGTAGACGCAGCGGATTCAAAATCCGCCGCCCTTAAAAGCGTGTGGGTTCGAGTCCCACCTTCGGCACCAAGTTACTGTAGTACAAGCGAAAGCCCTTCCGGCGAAAGTCGGAGGGGCTTTTTGCTTTGGCGGTTTGCTGGTGATGAAAGGAGTGATGGGTCTGCTGATTTGCCTCACCACGCACACTGATGTTGTCGCATGCGAGCGCTTTTTTTCGCACCCGCGGTCGAGCCGTGCGATGTGGCGCATGTCTGCGGTGTAGCGCAGTGCGTTCTGTTCGCACGGCGGGCACATGATCGGCATGGCATTGCGCAGTGCAAGCGCATGCACGCGAGATGATCTAGATGCGCGTCGAACGACATGCAGGCACGCAGCCATCACGCCCGGTCCGTACCGTGGAAGGCTCTTTACAAGCAGGTGGCCTCCATGGATTTTGACTCTTCGCAGCAACTGCGCATTCTTCGCGACATCCACGACACCACACCGGTCGCCGACGAAGAAGCTAATTGGGCAGTGCGTGCCGGCTACGCGACACAAGCCGAAGACGGCGATATCGATCTGACTCACGAAGGTCGCAAGGCATTGGACGATGGGCAGACCTGACGCAGTTTTTTGCGTAGACGTTCGCATACGTAAACGTCAGGCAAAAAAAGCCCCGGCAGTGCCGGGGCTTCTAGATGATTGGCGTCCCCACGGGGATTCGAACCCCGGTGTCCACCGTGAAAGGGTGGTGTCCTAGGCCTCTAGACGATGGGGACGCGTATCAAAACCTGGTTGTAGATTCCAGACGGCCTATGTCTAGAATTGGTGGAGCCAGGCGGGATCGAACCGCCGACCTCCTGCATGCCATGCAGGCGCTCTCCCAGCTGAGCTATGGCCCCGCAGTGTTGCTAGCCGGCAATCATAGCGACATCGAGAGCGCTTGGGAAGTGATTCGTAGAAAAAATTTACTAGATGCATCTGCCGCTGGGTGCCTCGACTAATGCATCTGCTCGCCCGCAGTGGTCGCAACAAAAAGCACGCAAAAAAAAGCCCCGGCAATGCCGAGGCTTTCAGATGATTGGCGTCCCCACGGGGATTCGAACCCCGGTGTCCACCGTGAAAGGGTGGTGTCCTAGGCCTCTAGACGATGGGGACGCGTATCAAAACCTGAGTTGTCATCCTGACGGCCTAATGCCAGGAGTGGTGGAGCCAGGCGGGATCGAACCGCCGACCTCCTGCATGCCATGCAGGCGCTCTCCCAGCTGAGCTATGGCCCCACGAAGCTGAGAACGAAATGATAGCGGCCGGTTAAGGTTCGCGCAAGTGGTTTTTCATTCGGAATGAGACGGAGCGTGCGCCCGATACGGCACGCACGCCATGACTCAATTGACGCCGTGCAGATCGCGCAATTGCGTCTGCCGTGCACCGAAATACGCGGCCAGATCGGCGATGTCCTGGTCGCTCAACGCGGTGGCCTGCGCGGTCATCAACACGTGTTGGCGGTCACCGCTGCGGTAGGCCTGCAAGGCATGCGCAAGATAGTCCCCGTACTGGCCGCCGAGCTTGGGGTAGCTGGGGTCGATCGGCGCATTGCCATCGGCGCCGTGACAATCCACGCAGCTCTGGCCGGTGGCTTTGCCTTTCGCGTGAGCCAGCTTGTCGCCGGCGGCAGCGCGGCCGGTCGGCAGGCCGGCTGACGAGCCGGAGCCGTGCTCGCCGCTGGCGTGGCCGGCATCGCCGGCAGAGTGATCGGTGGATTCCACCTGGGATTGGGAGCAGGCCGCCAGCATCAGGGCAGCGACCAGGGCGATGGCTAGACGCGGAGCGTACAGGGCGTTCGTCATGTGGGCGCTTATTTGAGGGTGGACAGGTAGGCGGAGATATCGGCGATATCCTGCTCGGAAAAGCTCTGCGCCTGTGCCTGCATGGTCGGGTGTTTACGCTTGCCCTGGCGATATTCGGTCAGCGCCTGCGTGAGGTACTGGCTGGACTGGCCGCCGATCTTGGGCACGCGATAACTGGGGTAGGCGTTCTTGTAGCCGGTCACGCCATGGCAGCCCTGGCAGGTATAAGCCAGTAGCCGGCCATTCGACGGATTGCCGGTGGGCGCTGCAGGTGCTGCCACCGCCGCGGCGGGCGCAGGCGTGGACGGAACTGCAGGCGGGATTGACGGTGTCGCTGATGCGCCCCCAAACGGCAGGAAGACGACCAGAGCGAGACAAGCGGCGAGCGGCTGCGGGCGCATGGTTTCGTATCCGGAAGACTGATTGAGCGTCCGCACGTGGGGGCGTGGCGAACCGGTCCGAGTATGCCTGCGATTTGGCGCGGCGCAAACCGGGGGTGAATAGGCAAACTTGAACAGACCATGACCTTTGGCGCATTGGCGACATGATCGTTCGGGTGGTCTACTTGCCTACAACACCTGTTCACGCATCCACTAGGACACGACGATGTCGCCACTCTCTTTCTTGCCCGGCCGCAGCGGAACCTGCGCCGCCGCTTTGTTGATCACCACTAGCCTGCTGCTGGGCGGTTGCAAGACCGGAGACGGCGAGGCCAAGGCCGCCGAGGAAAAGAAAACCGTCGATGCGGTGCCGGTGGAAATCGCCAAGGCCGCGCGCCGTGCGGTGGCGGCCAGCTATACCGGCACCGCCGCCCTGGAGCCACGTGCCGAAGCACAGGTGGTGGCCAAGACGTCCGGCGTGGCGTTGGCGGTGATGGTGGAAGAGGGGCAAAAAGTGTCGGCTGGCCAGGCATTGGTACGGCTGGACCCGGACCGCGCGCATCTGGCGGTGGCGCAAAGCGAGGCGCAATTGCGCAAGCTGGAAAACAGCTATCGCCGTGCCACGCAACTGGTCGGCCAGCAATTGGTCAGTGCCGCCGATGTCGATCAGCTCAAGTTCGATGTCGAAAACAGCCGCGCGCAGTACCGGCTCGCATCGCTCGAGTTGTCCTACACCACGGTGCAGGCGCCGATTTCCGGGGTGATCGCCTCGCGTTCGATCAAGACCGGCAACTTCGTGCAGATCAACACGCCGATCTTCCGCATCGTCGACGACTCGCAGCTGGAAGCCACGCTCAATGTGCCCGAGCGCGAACTGGCCACGCTCAAATCCGGCCAGCCGGTGACCTTGCTCGCCGACGCATTGCCGGGCCAGCAATTCATTGGCAAGGTCGATCGCATTGCGCCGGTGGTGGATTCGGGCAGCGGCACGTTTCGCGTGGTGTGTGCGTTCGGCCAAGGCGCCGAAGCGCTGCAGCCGGGCATGTTCGGGCGCATCCGTATCGATTACGACCAGCGCAAGGATGCATTGGTGATTCCGCGCCTGGCGCTGCTGGACGATGGCGAACCGGCGGTGTTCGTGGTGCGTAACGGCAAGGCCAGCCGGGTGCCGGTGAAGCTCGGTTATGCCGAAGGTCCGTGGCTGGAAGTGCGGCAAGGCCTGAAAGAGGGCGACCAGGTGGTCACCGCCGGCAAGGTCGCGCTGCGCGATGGCACGGCGGTGCAGATCATCGGCCAGCCCGAGCGCAAGCCGGTGGCGGCGGCACCGGCAGCCGGCGACAACACCGGCAGCGATGAGACGCGCTCATGAGCGATCACGGCAACGCGCACGGACCCGTGCACGACCCGCATGCGCCATTGCACGGAGGTGGTGGCGGTTTGGTGGCCTTCGCGACGCGGCGGCGGGTGACCATCGCGATGATCACCGTGACCATGCTGCTGTTCGGGCTGATCGCGCTGCGTAGCCTCAAGGTCAATCTGCTGCCGGATCTGAGCTATCCCACGCTGACCGTGCGCACCGAGTACACCGGTGCGGCGCCGGCGGAAATCGAGACGCTGGTGACCGAGCCGGTGGAAGAAGCGGTCGGTGTGGTCAAGAACCTGCGCAAGCTCAAGTCGATCTCGCGCACCGGGCAAAGCGATGTGGTACTGGAATTCGCCTGGGGCACCAACATGGACCAGGCCGGCCTGGAAGTGCGCGACAAGATGGAAGCCCTGTCGCTGCCCCTGGAAACCAAGCCGCCGGTGCTGTTGCGCTTCAATCCTTCGACCGAGCCGATCATGCGGCTGGCGCTGTCGCCCAAGCAGGCGCCAGCCTCCGACAGCGATGCGATCCGCCAGCTCACCGGCTTGCGTCGTTATGCCGATGAGGATCTGAAGAAGAAGCTCGAGCCGGTGGCCGGCGTCGCGGCGGTCAAGGTCGGCGGCGGGCTGGAAGACGAGATCCAGGTCGATATCGACCAGCAGAAACTCGCCCAGCTCAATCTGCCGATCGACAACGTGATCACCCGGCTCAAGGAAGAGAACGTCAACATCTCCGGCGGCCGCCTGGAAGAAGGCTCGCAGCGGTATCTGGTGCGCACGGTCAACCAGTTCGTGGATCTGGACGAGATTCGCAACATGCTGGTCACCACGCAAAGCAGCAGCGGTAGCGCGGCGCAGGCGGCGATGCAGCAGATGTATGCGATTGCTGCGTCCACCGGCTCGCAGGCGGCATTGGCGGCAGCGGCCGAAGTGCAAAGCACCTCGTCGTCGGCCAGCAGCAGCATTGCCGGCGGCATGCCGGTGCGATTGAAAGATGTGGCCGAGGTGCGCCAGGGTTACAAGGAACGCGAGGCGATCATCCGCCTGGGCGGCAAGGAAACGGTGGAACTGGCGATCTACAAGGAAGGCGATGCCAATACCGTGTCCACGGCAGCTGCGTTGCGCAAGCGCCTGGAGCAGTTGAAGGCGACCGTGCCCGGCGATGTGGAGATCACCACCATCGAGGACCAGTCGCACTTCATCGAGCACGCGATCAGCGACGTCAAGAAGGATGCGGTGGTCGGTGGCGTGCTGGCGATCCTGATCATCTTCTTGTTCCTGCGCGATGGCTGGAGCACGTTTGTGATCAGCCTGTCGTTGCCGGTGTCGATCATCACCACGTTCTTCTTCATGGGTCAGTTGGGACTGAGCCTCAACGTGATGTCGCTGGGCGGCTTGGCGCTGGCGACCGGCCTGGTGGTGGACGATTCGATCGTGGTGCTGGAAAGCATCGCCAAGGCGCGCGAACGTGGCTTGAGCGTGCTGGATGCGGCGATCGCCGGCACCCGGGAAGTGAGCATGGCGGTGATGGCCTCCACGCTGACCACGATCGCGGTGTTTCTGCCGCTGGTGTTTGTCGAAGGCATAGCAGGGCAGCTGTTCCGCGACCAGGCGATGACGGTGGCGATTGCGATCGCGATTTCGCTGGTGGTGTCGATGACGCTGATTCCGATGTTGAGTTCGCTCAAGGGCGCGCCGCCGATGGCGTTCCCGGACGAGCCGAGCCATCCGCAGTGGCAGCCGGAGCAGGGCTGGCTCAAGCCGGTGGCCGCAGGCCGGCGTGGCGCGGGTGCGAGCGTGCGCTATGCGTTCTTCGGTGCGGCGTGGGCGGTAGTCAAGCTGTGGCGCGGCGTGGCGCGGGTGGTGTCGCCGGTGATGCGCAAGGCCAGCGACCTGGCGATGGCGCCATATGGGCGTGCCGAGCGTGGTTATCTGGCGATGTTGCCGGCTGCCTTGCGGCGTCCCGGCCTGGTGCTGGGATTGGCGGCGGCTGCGTTTATCGGCACGGTGTTTCTGGTGCCGATGCTGGGCGCGGACCTGATCCCGCAGCTGGCGCAGGACCGTTTTGAAATGACCGTGAAGCTGCCTTCCGGCACGCCGCTGGCGCAGACCGATGCGTTGGTGCGCGAGTTGCAGCTGGCGCACGACAAGGACCCGGGCATCGCCTCGTTGTATGGCGTCAGCGGCAGCGGCACGCGGCTGGATGCCAACCCCACCGAGAGCGGCGAGAACATCGGCAAGCTCACCGTGGTGATGGCCGGCGGCGGCAGCCCGGCAGTGGAGGCGGTGGCCACCGAGCGGCTGCGCAGCAGCATGGTCGGGCATCCGGGTGCGCAGGTGGATTTCGCGCGTCCGGCGTTGTTCAGCTTTTCCACGCCGCTGGAAGTGGAGCTGCGTGGGCAGGATCTGGGCGAACTGGAACGCGCCGGGCAGAAGTTGGCGGCGATGCTGCGGGCCAATGGCCACTACGCCGACGTCAAATCGACGGTGGAAGAAGGCTTTCCGGAAATCCAGATCCGTTTCGATCAGGAACGCGCCGGTGCGTTGGGGTTGACCACGCGTCAGATCGCCGATGTCATCGTCAAGAAGGTGCGCGGCGATGTGGCCACGCGTTACAGCTTTCGCGATCGCAAGATCGATGTGCTGGTGCGTGCGCAACACAGCGACCGCGCCAGTGTGGAGGCGATCCGGCAGCTGATCGTCAACCCGGGCAGCAGCCGACCGGTGCGTCTGGCGGCGGTGGCCGAGGTGTTGGCGACGACCGGGCCAAGCGAGATCCATCGCGCCGACCAGACCCGCGTGGCGATCGTCTCGGCGAGCCTGCATGACATGGATCTGGGCGGTGCGGTGCGCGAGGTCGAGTCGATGGTGCGCAACAATCCGCTGGCCGCCGGGGTGGGCATGCATATCGGCGGGCAGGGCGAAGAGTTGGCGCAGTCGGTGAAGTCGCTGTTGTTCGCGTTCGGCCTGGCGATTTTTCTGGTCTATCTGGTGATGGCCTCGCAGTTCGAATCGCTGCTGCATCCGTTTGTCATCCTGTTCACCATCCCACTGGCGATGGTCGGCGCGGTGTTGGCCTTGCTGATGACCGGCAAGCCGGTGTCGGTGGTGGTATTCATCGGCTTGATCCTGCTGGTAGGGCTGGTGACCAAGAATGCGATCATCCTGATCGACAAGGTCAACCAGTTGCGCGAGGAAGGCGTGCCCAAGCGCGAGGCCTTGATCGAAGGCGCGCGTTCGCGGTTGCGGCCGATCGTGATGACCACGCTGTGCACGCTGTTCGGCTTCCTGCCGCTGGCGGTGGCGATGGGCGAGGGCGCGGAAGTGCGCGCGCCGATGGCGATCACCGTGATCGGCGGCCTGCTGGTGTCCACGCTGCTGACGCTGCTGGTGATTCCGGTGGTGTACGACTTGCTGGATCGCCGCGCGGACGCGTACTACCTGGAGCGCGGCCGGCGCATGGCGCGGCAGCAGGCGCAGGCGCGCGATAACACCGACGGACTGGAGGCGCTATGAGCGTTGCCGCCTTCAGCATCCGTCGCCCGGTCACCACCATCATGTGCTTCGTGTCGCTGGTGGTGGTGGGGTTGATCGCCGCCTTCCGGCTGCCGCTGGAAGCATTGCCGGATATCTCCGCACCGTTCCTGTTCGTGCAATTACCGTACACCGGTTCCACCCCGGACGAGGTGGAACGCAACCTGGTGCGGCCGGCCGAGGAAGCGCTGGCGACGATGACCGGCATCAAGCGCATGCGCTCGACCGCCACCGCCGATGGCGCGAATATCTTCATCGAGTTCTCCGACTGGGACCGCGACATCGCCATCGCTGCATCGGATGCGCGCGAGCGGCTGGATGCCATTCGCGATGATTTTCCGGAGGATCTGCAGCGCTTCCATATCTTCAAGTGGTCCAGCAGCGACGAGCCGGTACTCAAGGTGCGCCTGGCCAGCCAGACCGACTTGACCGGCGCGTACGACATGCTCGACCGCGAGTTCAAGCGGCGTATCGAACGGATTCCCGGCGTGGCCAAGGTGGAGATCTCCGGCGCACCGCCGAACGAGGTCGAGATCGCCATCGCGCCGGACCGGCTGACCGCGCACGACCTCAGCCTCAACGATTTGAGCGAGCGACTGAGCAAGCTCAATTTCTCGGTATCTGCTGGCCAGATCGATGACAACGGCCAGCGCATCCGCGTGCAGCCGATCGGCGAACTGCGCGATCTGCAGGAGTTGCGCGATTTGGTGCTCAACGCAAAAGGACTGCGTTTGGGCGATATCGCCGAGGTGCGGCTCAAGCCGACGCGGATGAATTATGGGCGTCGTCTAGATGGACGCCCGGCGATCGGGTTGGATGTCTACAAGGAGCGCAGCGCCAACCTGGTGGACGTGTCAAAGGCCGCGTTGAAGGAAGTCGAAGATATCCGCGCCGAGCCTGCGATGCGCGATGTACAGGTCAAGGTGATCGACAACCAGGGCAAGGCGGTGACCTCATCGCTGGCCGAACTGGCCGAAGCCGGTGCGGTGGGCTTGTTGTTGTCGATCACGGTGCTGTTCTTCTTCCTGCGTCATTGGCCCTCGACGCTGATGGTGACGCTGGCGATTCCGATCTGCTTTGCGATCACGCTGGGCTTCATGTACTTCGTCGGCGTCACGCTCAACATCCTTACGATGATGGGCTTGCTGCTGGCGGTCGGCATGTTGGTGGACAACGCGGTGGTGGTGGTGGAAAGCATCTACCAGGAACGCGAGCGCATGCCGGGCCAACCGCAGCTGGCGGCGCTGCTGGGTACGCGCAGCGTGGCGATCGCACTCAGCGCCGGCACCTTGTGTCACTGCATCGTGTTCGTGCCCAATCTGTTCGGCGAGACCAACAACATCAGCATTTTCATGGCGCAGATCGCGATCACCATTTCGGTGTCGTTGCTGGCCTCGTGGTTGGTGGCGATCAGCCTGATCCCGATGTTGTCGGCGCGCATGAAGACACCGCCGATGGTGACCTCCGAACATGGCGTGATCGCGCGGCTGCAGCGTCGCTACGCCAAGGTGCTGGCATGGACGCTTGCCCATCGCGGCTGGAGCGTGGCCGGCATCGTGTTGGTGAGCGCGATCAGCCTGGTGCCGATGAAGCTGACCAAGGTCGACATGTTCGGTGGCGATGGCGGCAACGAGGCCTTCATCCAGTACCAATGGAAAGGCTCGTACACGCATGAGCAGCTCGGCGAGGAAATCGGGCGGGTCGAAAATTTCCTGGAAGCCAATCGCGACAAGTACCACATCACCCAGGTGTATTCGTGGTTCAGCGAGGTGGAAGGCAGCAGCACCACGGTGACCTTTGACGCGAGCAAGGTCAAAGACCTGCCCGCATTGCTTGAGCAGATCCGCAAGGCCCTGCCGCGCTCGGCGCGTGCGGACTACAGCATCGGCAACCAGGGCGATGGCGGCAGCGGCAATCAAGGCGTGCAGGTGCAGTTGGTCGGCGATTCGACCCAGGCATTGCAGGCGTTGGCTGACGACGTGATTCCATTGCTGGCACAGCGCAAGGAATTGCGCGATGTGCACGTGGACACCGGCGACCGCACCAGTGAGTTGGCGATCCGCGTCGATCGCGAGCGTGCGGCGGCCTTCGGTTTCAGTGCCGAGCAGGTGGCGAGTTTCGTCGGGCTGGCCTTGCGTGGGACGCCGCTACGCGAGTTCCGCCGCGGCGACAACGAGGTGCCGGTATGGGTGCGGTTTGCCGGTGCCGAACAGAGCAAGCCTGAGGATTTGGCCAGCTTCACTGTGCGTACCAAAGATGGACGCAGCGTGCCGTTGCTCAGTCTGGTGGACGTGCAGATTCGCCCGGCGGCGACGCAGATCGGCCGCACCAATCGGCAGACCACGTTGACCATCAAGGCCAATCTGGCCGAAAAGGTGACCGTGCCCGAGGCACGCGCGGCGATGGAAAAACCGCTCAAGGCGATGAGCTTCCCGGCCGGTTACAGCTATACCTTCGACGGCGGCGATTATCAGAACGACGGCGAAGCGATGGGCCAGATGGTGTTCAATCTGGTGATCGCGCTGGTGATGATCTACGTGGTGATGGCAGCAGTGTTCGAGTCGCTGCTGTTTCCTGCAGCGATCATGAGTGGCGTGCTGTTTTCGATCTTCGGGGTGTTCTGGCTGTTCTGGATCACCGGTACCTCGTTCGGCATCATGTCCTTCATCGGCATTCTGGTGCTGATGGGGGTGGTGGTGAACAACGGCATCGTGATGATCGAACACATCAACAATCTGCGCCGCCGCGGCATGGGCCGCACGCAGGCGTTGATCGAAGGCTCACGCGAGCGCTTGCGGCCTATCATGATGACGATGGGCACAGCGATCCTGGCGATGGTACCGATCTCGCTGACCAGCACCACGATGTTCAGCGACGGCCCACCGTACTTCCCGATGGCCCGCGCGATCGCGGGAGGGTTGGCGTTTTCGACGGTAGTGAGCCTGCTGTTCCTGCCGACGATCTACGCGATTCTCGATGACATGAGCAACGGAGCAGCAGCGCTGGTACGACGTGCGCGTGGTATGCCGAAGACGACGCAGGCGAGTGCTGCTTTGGAGTCATGAGCAGTCAATCGTGCTGAGGTCTTTCATGGCGTAGTCATCGACCAGTGTGCTGGAGTCTTCAAACAACGCCAGGTACATAAAGCCCCTCTCCCGTCGGGAGAGGGGTTGGGGTGAGGGTACGGTTTCTCCGGGTACTGCCAAGTGCGCGGCTGTTGGTTACTGGCGTCGGTGAGTGGCGGCAGCGCGGCCGGGGACTGGCTCTTCGGCTCGGTCAGACATCCTGTCTGACTCGCCGCCGCGGCACATCCCTGTGCCGCTCTCCGCCAATCCCCGGCCACGCTGCCGCCTCGGCGAGTCACTGCAACGCCTTAGTTAAGGCAAGCGAATTCCTTCCTGTTTTCCGTGACCTGCGCGATTTTCGATGACAGCAGCAGATCAGGTATCTGCTGGCGTGTCGTGGTGCGCCGAAAACGGCACCGCTACGTAGCGCTAGAGTCTTGAATGTCATGAGCCGCCCGAAGCCCCTCTCCCGTCGGGAGAGGGGTTGGGGTGAGGATACGGTTTTCCGGGCACTGCCAAGTGCGCGGCTGTTGGTTACTGGCTTCGGTGAGGGGCGGCAGCGCGGCCGGGGATCGGCTCCTCGGCTCGGTCAGACATCCTGTCTGACTCGCCGCCGCGGCACATCCTTGTGCCGCTCTCCGCCAATCCCCAGCCACGCTGCCGCCTCGGCGAGTCGCCATCATGATCTTGATCAGGTAAGGCAATTTTTCAAAGCTTGGCGGGGATGTGCCCGACAGGAATCGCCGCTCCCCGTTCCGCCAACACAGGAACATTTGAAGAGCGGTCCGCGGGTGCCGGGGCAGGACCTTACACGACATGGATGTCGTGTAAGAGCCCCCATGGATGGGTTCACGGCGTGTCCTGCCCCGGCGCCCGCGGGCCGCTCCCACGCAAAGATCAAGGCGCCAGCCAATCAGGCTTTAATCGAGCAACCAGCTTTCTTCACGCAGAAGCCCGGCCTTACAAGTCGCTGGATGCGGCGCCCAGAAATCAGCCCGCACGCACCTGTCGAACGATCGCCGCCGCCTTGGCCGAGCTTTCCTTGACCTTGTCCCACTGACCCTGGGCCAGCCAGTCTTTGGGCACCATCCACGAGCCGCCGATGCACACCACGTTCGGTTGCGACAGGAATTCGGCCGCGTTGGCCTCGCTGATGCCGCCGGTAGGGCACAACTTGAGCTCGGACAGCGGACCTGCCAGGCCCTTGAGCATCTGCAAGCCACCCACGGCGGTGGCCGGGAACAGCTTGCACACACGGAAACCCAGGCCCATCAGGGTCAGCAGTTCGGTCGGCGTGGCCGCGCCAGGCACGGCCGGAATCGGCGCATCGGCGAGCAGGCGTGCCAGCGGCGCGGGGGTGCCTGGGGTGACCAGAAAGTCCGCACCGGCATCCACCGACTGACGCAGTTGCAGCTCGCTCAGCACGGTGCCGGCGCCGATCACGATGTTGGGTAGCTCGCGCTTGAGCATGGCCAGCGCTTCGATCGCGATCGGGGTGCGCAGGGTCAGCTCGATCGCGGGCAGGCCGCCTTCGAGCAGCGCATCGGCGACGCGGCGCGCCTGGTCCAGCGTATCGACGGTGACCACCGGCAGGATGCCGGCGTCGCGCAGCAGCTGTTCGGCGGTGTTCTGGGTCTGGGCAATCGTCATTGCAACTCCGTTAGACGGCGACCGCCAGGCGGTCGCTCAGAGGGAAGGGGATCAGGCGTCCTTGGACTCGTGTGGTGCCGCAGCAGCGGCGGCATCGGCACCGAGTTCGTACTCGGCGTCGTAGCTCCACAGTGCGCCGTCCTGATGGGTCGGGCCGCAGGAAATCGAGATCGCGCCCTGGTCTGCCGGGCCCACGACCTGGCGGTTGATGCCGAACAGGTTGCGGCCCAGGTCATTGCCGGCCACCGTGGTGTTCGGTGCGACTTCGCGCGATGCCCATTCTTCGGCCGAGACCAGCACTTCCAGCGTGCCGGCTTCGCCATCCAGGCGCACGATGTCGCCTTCGCGCACGCGCCCGATCGGACCGCCGCGTGCGGCTTCCGGGGTCATGTGGATCGCGGCCGGGAATTTGCCCGAGGCGCCGGACAAACGGCCGTCGGTGACCAGCGCCACACGCCGGCCCTGGTTCTGCAGCAGGCCCAGCAGCGGTGCCATCGAATGCAGTTCCGGCATGCCGTTGGCACGCGGCCCCTGATAGCGCAGCACCACCACAAAATCGTGCGGCAGCACACCGGCGGCGTGCAGTTTGTTGAGTACCTGCGGTGTATCGATCACTACCGCCGGCGCCTCGATGGTGCGGTGTTGCGGCTTGACCGCCGACAGCTTGATCAGTGAGCGGCCGAGATTGCCGCGCAACAGACGCAGCCCGCCTTGCGATTCGAATGCGGCGCTGACCGGACGCGCCACGCTGTCGTCGGCGGTGGTCGCGGTGCCGGGCACGTACACGACCTTGCCGTCCTGCAGCCGCGGCTCGTTGGCGTAGGCACGCATGCCGCCTTCGACCACGGTGGGGATGTCGTCGTGCATCATCCCGGCGTCCATCAGCTCGCGGAACACGAATGCCGTGCCGCCAGCGGCCTGGAAGCGGTTCACGTCGGCTTCGCCGTTCGGGTAGACGCGGGTCAGCAGCGGCACGGTCTGCGAGATCAGATCCATGTCGTCCCAGGTCAGCACGATGCCGGCCGCGCGCGCCACCGCAATCCAGTGGATGGTGTGGTTGGTCGAACCGCCGGTGGCCATCAGCGCGACCACGGCGTTGACGATGGCGCGCTCGTCGATCAGGCGGCCGAACGGGCGGAAGTCCTGACCCAATCCGGAAATCGCCAGCGCACGCGCGGTCCCCTCACGCGTCAGCGCATCGCGCAACGGCAGTTCCGGGTTGACGAACGAGGCGCCGGGCAACTGCACGCCCATTGCTTCGAGCAACACCTGGTTGGAGTTGGCGGTGCCGTAGAAGGTGCAGGTGCCGGGCGAGTGGTAAGACGACGACTCGGCCTCCAGCAACTCGGCGCGAGTGGCTTCGCCGGCCGCATAGCGCTCGCGCACTTCGGCCTTCTGCTTGTTCGGAATGCCCGGCGTCATCGGGCCGGCCGGCATGAACAGCGCCGGCAGATGCCCGAACGCCAGCGCGCCGATCAGCAAGCCCGGCACGATCTTGTCGCACACGCCCAGATACACCACGCTGTCGAACATGTCGTGGCTGAGGCCGATCGCCGCGGCCTGGGCGATGTTGTCGCGCGAGAACAGCGACAGCTCCATGCCGGCACGGCCCTGGGTCACGCCGTCGCACATCGCCGGCACACCGCCGGCAACCTGTGCGGTGGCACCGAGCGCGCGCGCGGTTTCGCGTATCAGCTGCGGGTAATGCTCGAACGGCTGATGCGCCGACAGCATGTCGTTGTAGGCGGTGATGATGCCGAGGTTGGGCGTTGCGGCACCGCGCAGGCGCGACTTGTCAGTCGGCTCGGACGCGGCAAACCCATGTGCAAGATTGCCGCAGCTCAAACGGCTACGGAACGGCCCCTCACGCAGGGCGGCATCGAGACCGGCCAGATACGCCGCGCGCGACGGCGCGCTGCGCTTGCGGATACGGTCGGTGACAGCTTGGATATTCGGATGCAGGCTCATTGGCTACCGGCTATGAGAAACGGGGGAAGAAAATGCTGTTTTAATTCCCCGCACACTGATGTGCGGGCTGTTGCGAGGGACTCGCATTAACGATTCGCACTCAAGCACACCAATGCACCCGTAAACGCGGACCCGACTGCTGCAACGCCACCCGGATCGGATATTCGCTGACATCGTCACCCGCCAATGCGGCCTGCAGCACGTCGAGCTTCTGCTTTCCGCGCAGCAACAGCAGGCGGGTCGGGATCGCAGCGAGCCCGGCCGGCGTCAGCGTGATGCGCAGCGGCCACTGATTGGAGCCTGGGCAGCCAGTGGCATCCAGTGAGGCGTACGGCTGCGGACTGGCCAGCGCCTTGGGCAGATCGGTGGCGCCGGGAAACAGCGAGGCGGTATGCCCGTCGCCGCCCATGCCCAGCACCGCCAGGCAGGCGGGTTCGGCATGCGTGGCCTGCAGGTTCGCGGTGTGCACGCACTCGGGCAACTGCTTGCCCGGGCGCACCAGCGGGATGAAGGTCGCTGCCGGCGCATGGCTCAGGAAGCTGTGATTCACCAGCCAGGCATTGCTGTCCTGATCCTGCGGCGACAGCCAGCGCTCATCGACCAGGCCCACTTCCACCCGCGACCAGTCCAGCGAACGGTGGGGGAGGGATTCGTACACCGGCGCCGGCGTGGTGCCGCCGGACAGCAGCATGCGCGCCTGACCGCGGCGCGAAATCTCCTGTTCCAGCAGATCGGCCATCTCGCTGGCCACCGCCTCGGTCCATTCGGCCGGGTCTTCGTAGCGCACCAAGGTGATGCGCGGATTGTCCTGCAGGCTCATCGCTGCTCTCCTGGATGCTGACGCTGCGCATCCACCGCATACGCGGCGGCGCCGAGCAGGCCGGCATGCGGATGCATGACGGCCAGCGACGGTACCCGCGACATGATTGCGGAGAAGCGTCCCTTGTGTTCGAAGCGCTGGCGGAAGCCGGAATGCTGCAGCGAATCCAGCACCTTGGGCACCAGCCCGCCAGTGAGGAACACGCCGTCCCAGGCGCCCTGCATCAACACCATGTCGCCAGCGATCGCACCGAAGATGGCGCAGAACAGATCGATGGTGCGCGACGAGCGCGGGTCGCCCGCAGCCGCACGCGCGGTGATGTCCTTGGGCTGCAGCGGGCCCGGGTCGACCCCGGCAATCTCGCTGAGCGCACGGTGGATGTTGACCAGGCCCGGCCCACAGATCAGGCGCTCGTTGGAGACCCGGCCGAACTGCTCGGAGAGGATTTCCAGGATGCGGATTTCTTCCGGAGTACCCGGCGGGAAGCTGACATGGCCGCCTTCGGTTTCCAGCGGAAAACAGCGCCCGTTGCGCACGATCAGGCCGCCCACACCCAGGCCGGTGCCGGGGCCGATCACCCCGTAATTGCGCGGTTGATCGATCGCCGCCGGCCGCCAGCTGGCGCCGCCCACCTGCACCACGTCCTGCGGACGCAGCAGGCTGATCGCCATGGCCTGCGCGGCAAAGTCGTTGATCAGGTGCAGGGTGCTGAAGCCCAGCATGGCCGCAGTGCGCGAGCGCGAGATCACCCACGGGTGGTTGGTGATGCGCGCCTCGTCGCCATCCACGCGGCCAGCCACGGCGAACACGCCCTGGGTAGCCTGCACGCCGATCTGGTCGAGGTAATACCGTGCGGCTTCGCCGAGCGAACCGAAATCAACCACCGCAAATTCGCGCGAGGTGTCATCCAGCAGCGGTACCGAGGCGTCGACGTCGGCCAGCGCGAAGCGCGCATTGGTTCCGCCGATATCGGCAACCAGCACCGGCTTGGAAGGAGCGGTCATGCGGTGTGTCCCTGTGCGTCGGTGGCCGGGGGCAGGAAGGGCGCAGCGCTATCTGGTCCCCAACTGCCGGCCGGGTAGGTCTGAAGCGGCAACTGCGCGTCTTTCCAGGCATCGCTGACGCTGTCGATCCACGACCAGGCGGCCTTGACCTCATCGTCGCGCACGAACAGCGCCGGGTTGCCGTTGAAGGCATCCACGAACAGGCGCTCGTACGCGATGCGGCGGTGCAGGCCGGTGGGGACCGACAATTCCAGTTCCAGCGGCTGCAGTTCGATCGCGCCCCATTCCGGGCCGGCGAGGCTGCTCATCAGGCCGAGCTCGATGTTTTCCTGCGGCTGCAGCTGGAAGGTCAGACGGTTGGGCACCGCGTTCTGACGGTCCGGGCGCTCGAACAACCAATGCGTCACCGGCTTGAGCGTGACCACGATGCGGGTGGAGCGCTCGGCCAGGCGCTTGCCGGTGCACAGGTGGAACGGCACGCCGGCCCAACGCCAGTTGTCGATATGCGCGGTCACCGCAACGAAGGTCTCCACATCGCTGCCTTCCGGCGGGTGATAGGCCTGCGCCGGCTGGCCGTTGATGCTGCCGGCGGTGTAGCGGCCGCGTACGCTGTCATGGGCGGCGTGTTCGGCGGTCATCGGGCGCAGGGCGCGCAGTACCTTGACCTTCTCGTCGCGGATGCGGTCGGCTTCCAGCGAGGCCGGCGGCTCCATCGCCACCAGACACAGCAGCTGCAGGATGTGACTCTGCACCATGTCGCGCAGCGCACCGGAGCGGGCGTAATAGGCATCGCGCCCGTCCACACCTTCGCTTTCGGCCACCAGGATCTGCACCGACTCGATGTAGGTGCGGTTCCACACCGCCTCCAGCAGCGTATTGCCGAAGCGCAGCGCGATCAGGTTCTGTACCGCCGCCTTGCCCAGGTAATGGTCGAGGCGGAACACGCGGTCTTCGTCGATCAGCGCGCCGATCGACTGCAAAATCTCGAGCGCGCTATCCGAATCGTGGCCGATCGGCTTTTCCAGCATCAATCGATGCGGGGCTGCCAGCGCACCACCCAGGGCCAGACCCTGACAGGTGCTGATGTACAGGCCCGGCGGAATCGCCAGGTAGCTCACGCACTGGCGGCTGGACAGCTCGCGCACGGCGTTGGCCACCGATTCGGCATCGCGCAGATCCACCGAGCGGTAGTCGACCCGCTGCAGCAGCGTTTCGATCTGTTCGGGCGTGGCGATCGGCAAGGCCTGGGTCAGACGCGGCCGCAGCACCTCGCGGAAGGCCTCGGTGTCGTGCGGCGACAACGCCAGCGCACGGATACGGAAATCCTCCGGCAGCAAGCCGTCGACGAACAACCGCAACAGGGAAGGAAACAGATAGCGCTGGGCAAGATCGCCGGTGGCGCCGAACAGGATCAGGGTGTTGTGCATGGACCGAATTTCAGATTCTGGAGACATCGTTATCAGCAGCTTGTCGGAAAGGCGCCGGACAGCCGGCGGTCGGTACGTCTGTTCCTGAGCGACACTGACGTGCGCGCAGCGGAGGATGGACGCGCACGCCCAATCCCCGATTGTTGCAGCAAGTGGCCGTCAGCGGTTAGCGCTGCGGCGGTAGACCTGCACATGCGTGGCGAAATGCCTGGCCTCGCACGGTAGGCTGCACCGCTTGAAACAGCGGCGTGGGTAACTGGCGTCATGGTCCCTCCCGAGATCGATGTTGCCATGTGAAAACGATTACATGTCAGAATAAACCAATGCATCCGCTTGCAGGAGATTTCCTTGAAAGCGCATGTGGCGTCACCGCCGTCGGGAGGGCCGAGGGCAGGGCGCACAACTTACGTTGAGGCCGAAGATGGCGAAAGTGCAGTTGGAAGGTGTCCGCAAGGTCTACGAGAATGGCCAGGTCGCGGTGCAGGGTGCGAGCTTCGAAGTCGCCGATGGCGAGCTGATGGTGCTGGTGGGGCCATCCGGCTGCGGCAAGTCGACCTTGCTGCGCATGATCGCCGGGCTCGAGGACATCAGTGCCGGCAGGCTGAAGATCGGCGAGCGCGTGGTCAATGATGTGGCACCAAAAGACCGCGACATCGCCATGGTGTTCCAGAGCTATGCGCTGTATCCGCACATGACCGTGGCCGAGAATCTGTCCTTCGGTCTCAAGCTGCGCGGCCATCCCAAGCAGGTCATCGCCGAACGCGTCAACAACGCCGCCGAACTGCTTGGCCTGACTCCGATGCTCGACAAGCTGCCCAAGGCGATGTCCGGCGGCCAGCGGCAGCGTGTGGCGCTGGGCCGGGCGATGGTGCGCGAATCGTCGGTGTTCCTGCTCGACGAGCCGCTCTCCAATCTGGATGCCAAGCTGCGCCACAGCGTGCGTACCGAGATTGCGCAGCTGCACCGCAAGCTCGGCACCACCATGATCTACGTCACCCACGACCAGGTCGAGGCGATGACGCTCGGCCAGCGCATCGTGGTGCTCAAGGATGGCGTGATCCAGCAGATCGACAGCCCGATGGCGCTGTACGACCGCCCGGCCAATCTGTTCGTGGCCGGCTTTCTCGGCAGCCCGGCAATGAACATGCTGCAGGGGCGGCTGGACGAGCAGGACGGCCTGCATCTGGTCATGGCCGACGGCTGGCGTGTGCCACTGGGTGCGGCGCGGGTGGATCGCAGCTGGTTCGATCGCGAGGTGATCGTCGGCGTGCGCCCGGAGCATCTGCAGCCGTCGAGCGATGCGCTGCTGGGCTTCGAGGCGAAGGTGGAAGTCATCGAGCCGGTCGGCAACGAGATCTTCCTCAACCTGGATCGTGGCGGTCAGCCGCTGGTCATCCGCGTCGCGCCGCAGGCTTTGCCGGCGGTCGGTGAGCCACTGCGCCTGGCGTTGCGCAGCGAGGCGCTGCACTTCTTCGACCCGGCCACCGGCGAGCGGCTGGATCCGGCTTAACGCTCCAATCCGGGTGTCATGGCAAGTGGGCGTGCGCTGTGCGCGCCTGCTTGCAGTGCGGTGGTGGCGTCCAATGTCAGCTCCAGCGGCAGCACCGCCAGCGCAAGAGTGCCGGCAACACTCACCAGCGTGCCGATGGCTGTGCCATCCAGCGTGACCGCATCGCCCGCCTCGATGGCGCCATCGACTTCCAGTAGCTGCAAAGCGCGTTTGGCCTTGCCCAGAAAGTGCGTGCGCGCGACGATTTCCTGGCCGGGATAACAGCCTTTTTTCACGCTGAAGGCGTGCAGGCGATCCAGTGCCAGCTGTTGCGGTGTCCACTGCTCGCGTTGTGCATCGGGCAGGCGGACCAATCCCAGTTGCAGATCGGCGCGGCGCCACTGCGCATCCACGCCTGGCACTTCGATAGGCGCTGCCAATGCCTGGTCGGTGTGCAACAGCAAGGTGCGGGGCAGGGCGGCCGTGCCCATATCCAATTCGATACGCTGCGTTCCGATATCGGCCTGTGCGCCCCGCGCGCGTTGCGCTGCTTCGAATCCGCCGTAGGCAGATAGCGCTGCAACAACGATCTTGAGCTTGCGCCGGAACACGAAACGGCCCAGTTGCAAGGCGATCTCGGCCGCGTTGCCGTCGGGCAACAGCATCAATACGTGTGTGTCGTCCTCACGCAACAGTGCGAAGATGGCAATCACGCGCCCCTTCGCAGTCAACCACGCATTCCACTGCCACTGCCCAACCACCAGCGCCTGTACGTCGTTGGCAAATTGCGCATGCGCGAACGCCACTGCATCCGTCCCGATCAAGCGGACGTATTGCATGTCGTGCAGGGAGCCAAAACCCTGTGGAATAAGATTCAGGTTGTCAGCCATGGAAGGGGAGGACTAAAATCGCAATGTTGTGAGACCACTATGATAGGCCATCCAACCCCCACCCCAGCGCAGGATTCCGAGACGCAGCCTTCTCCTCAGGAGCATGTTCCCGAGAAGCAGCCACTGCCCAAGGAGATTGGTGGGCGCGACGGCCCTGAGCCAACGCGCTACGGCGACTGGGAAAAAAATGGACGCTGCATCGATTTCTGATCAGCTTTTAGCCACAGCGGCCTAGTGCCGCCCAGCCGAGATAATGAGCCCAGCGAATGGCGATCCGAGAACGTCCTCTTTCCCCGCATCTCCAGGTGTACCGCTGGCAGATACAAATGGTCACCTCGATCCTGCATCGAGCGACCGGCATCATTCTGTCAGGAGGAGCGCTGGTGATTGCCGCCGCTTTGCTGGTGTTGATGCTCGGCCAGGACCACTGGACCTGCCTCACGCAACAGCTTGGCGCCTGGTATGGCCAGCTGTTCCTGTTCGGCTGGACATGGGCATTTGCCTACCATCTGTCCAACGGCATCCGCCACATCGTGCAGGACTTCGGGTATGGCTACAGCATTCCCGCCTTCGTGCGTAGCGGCTGGGCCTCGGTTGTGGTCAGCCTGCTGATCACCGCTGCGATCTGGGCCTATGTATTGATTGGAGCTGGCGCATGAACCGTTACCGCACCCCGCTGAAAAATGTGCGTGGTCTGGGCGCGGCCAAGACCGGCACCGAGCATTTCGTTCTGCAGCGACTGACCGCCACCGCGCTGGTGGTGTTGTCGATCTGGTTCCTGGTCTTCGTGCTGAGCCTGCTCGGTTCGGACTACCCGACCGCTGTTGCGGCCGTGTCCAAACCCTGGAACGCGATCTTGCTGGTCGGCTTCCTGGTGGCGATGTTCTGGCATGCGCAGATCGGTCTGCAGGTCGTGCTCGAGGACTACATCCACAACTCGTTGCTGGCGCTGGCGTTGCAGACCACGGTCAAGTTCGTCGCCGCGCTCGGTGCGATCGTCAGCATTTTCGCAGTGGCGCGCATCGCGCTGGGCGGTGCCTGAGTCATCGGGCACCCAGAACAGGAATCCAGATTAGATGTCCGCTTATAAGATTACAGAACACAAGTACGACATGGTCGTGGTGGGCGCCGGCGGCGCCGGCCTGCGCGCCACGTTCGGCCTGGCCCAGAAGGGCCTGCAGACGGTCTGCCTGACCAAGGTCTTCCCGACCCGTTCGCATACTGTGGCAGCGCAGGGCGGTATTTCCGCCGCGCTCGGCAACATGGGCGAAGACGATTGGCGCTACCACTTCTACGACACCATCAAGGGCTCCGATTGGCTGGGCGACCAGGACGCGATCGAGTACATGTGTCGCGAGGCGATCCCGGCCATCATCGAACTCGAACACTACGGCGTGCCGTTCTCGCGCACCGAAGAGGGCAAGATCTATCAGCGCCCGTTCGGTGGCATGACCACCAAGTACGGCGAAGGCCCGTCTGCCCAGCGCACCTGCGCGGCGGCCGACCGTACCGGTCACGCCATGTTGCACACGCTGTATCAGCAGTCGCTGGCGCATAACGCGCGTTTCATGATCGAGTACTTCGCGCTCGACCTGATCTTCGACGAAGAAGGCGTCTGCCGCGGCGTGCTTGCGCTGGACATGGCCGACGGCACCTTGCATCTGTTCCGCGCCCACGGCGTGGTACTGGCCACCGGCGGTTATGGCCGTGCGTACTTCAGCGCCACCTCCGCCCACACCTGTACCGGTGACGGCGGCGGTTTGGTGATGCGTGCCGGCCTGCCGGTGCAGGACATGGAGTTCGTGCAGTTCCATCCCACCGGCATTTACGGTGCGGGCTGCCTGATCACCGAGGGCGTGCGCGGCGAAGGCGGCATTCTGCGCAACAGCAACGGCGAGCGCTTCATGGAGCGCTACGCACCGCATTACAAGGATCTGGCATCGCGCGATGTGGTCTCGCGCTCGATGACGGTGGAGATCCGCGAGGGCCGCGGCGTGGGCGAGCACAAGGATCACATCCTGCTCGACCTGACCCATCTCGGCCCGGAAGTCATCAACGAAAAACTGCCCGGTATTGCCGAAAGCGCGCACATCTTTGCCGGTGTGGACGTGACCAAGCAGCCGATCCCGGTGCTGCCGACCGTGCACTACAACATGGGCGGCATTCCGACCAATTTCTACGGCGAAGTCGTGCGCAAGCAGGGCGACGACCCGGATGCGGTGGTGCCGGGCTTGTACGCGATCGGCGAAGCCGCCTGCGTGTCGGTGCACGGTGCCAACCGGTTGGGTTCCAACTCGCTGCTGGATCTGGTGGTGTTTGGCCGTGCGGTGGCAAACCGCTGCGCCGAGACGGTCAAGCCCAACCAGCCGCACAAGACCTTGCCTTCAGATGCCTGCGACAAGGCGCTCGGCCTGCTGGACAAGTTGCGCTACGCCAACGGCTCCACGCCGACCTCGGTGATCCGCGACAACATGCAGCGCACCATGCAGTCCGATGCTGCGGTGTTCCGCACCAGCAAGACGCTTAAGGAAGGCGTGGACAAGATGGCCGAGATCTTCGCCACCTTCGAAGACGTCAAGGTCTCCGACCGCTCGCTGGTCTGGAACTCGGATCTGATCGAGACCTACGAGTTGAACAACCTGCTGCTCAATGCGGTGGCGACGATCAATTCGGCCGAGCAGCGCAAGGAAAGCCGTGGCGCGCATTCGCACGAAGACTTCCCGGACCGCGACGACGTCAACTGGCAGAAGCACACGCTGGTCACCGTCGACGACAAGGGCAAGTGCGAGTTCGAATATCGCCCGGTGCACATGTACACGCTGAGTCAGGACGTGGATGTCGTCCCGCCGAAGCCGCGCGTCTACTGATCGATGCGCATGCAACGCGCCCTCGCTGCATTGAGGCCAGTCGCCGGGTTGTCCTGGCGCAGCGGCAATCGCTTGCAGCGGTCGGGGCGTTTCATCACGCAGGGGCAGGGCCGGCAATACGCCGGTCGCTGCACCGCCGCTTCGGTGGCGGGATCCATCGTCTTTACCTTCATGCGCACGGTGCGGCTGTCGTTCGCACCGCGCATCGCCTGAGCCAACGAGAGCAGCTATGGCAGAGTTCACCCTCCCCAAGAATTCAAAGATCGGCAAGGGCAAGCATTACCCTGCACAGGGCGCCAAGAACACGCGCACCTTCAAGGTCTACCGCTGGGATCCGGATGGCGACGCCAACCCGCGGACCGACAGCTATGAGATCGATCTCGACAAGTGCGGCCCGATGGTGTTGGACGCGCTGATCAAGATCAAGAACGAGATCGACCCGACGCTGGCGTTCCGCCGTTCGTGCCGCGAAGGCATCTGCGGTTCATGCGCGATGAACATCGACGGCACCAACACGCTGGCCTGCACCAAGGCGATCGATGCCTGCGGCAAGGCCGAAGTGCCGATCTATCCGCTGCCGCACATGAGCGTGATCAAGGATCTGGTGCCGGATCTGACGCATTTCTACGCGCAGTACGCGTCGATCAAGCCGTGGATCCGTACCCAGACGCCGCCGCCGCCGGATCGCGAGCGCCTGCAGTCGCCGGAAGATCGCCGCAAGCTCGATGGGTTGTACGAATGCATCCTGTGCGCCTGCTGCTCGACGAGTTGCCCAAGCTACTGGTGGAATGGCGAGCGTTATCTGGGCCCGGCGATCCTGCTTCAGGCGTATCGCTGGATCATCGATTCGCGCGATGAAGATACCGGCGCGCGTCTGGACGATCTGGAAGATCCGTTCAAGCTGTATCGCTGCCACACCATCATGAACTGCGCGCGGACCTGTCCGAAGGGGCTGAACCCTGCGCTGGCGATTGCCGAAATCAAGAAGTTGATGATGGCGCGCCGCGCCTGATCGCAAGGCAATGCCGCCCCGCCTTGGCGGGGAGGTGGTTCACAGCGGCACCGGCCCTTGGTCTGGTGCCGCTGTCGTTTTCGGCGCCGCGTCAGGCGAGGAGAGTGAGATGGACGAAGAAACCCTGCTGAAAAAACTGCGCTGGCGCTGCCGGCGCGGTATGCGCGAGCTCGATCAGTTGTTCGGGCGCTATCTGGATCAACGCTGGGCGCAGGCGTCCGAGTCCGAGCGCGCGGTTTTCCTACGGCTGCTGGATTGCGAAGACGATAAGTTGTGGCGCTGGTTCATGGGATACGAGGCCTGCCCCGATGCCGACAACGCCGCACTCATTGCCGATATCCGCGCCTTGCCAGCTTGAATGGCGGCCTTCGCGCGGGATGGGTTGCGCATTGAGCGTGTTGAACGCGCTGGCGCTTTGGGCGGTCTGGCGTAGCGGGGTGCCGGTGTGGCTGGCAGCGGTGTTGTCTGCCTACGCGCTGTTGGCCAGTGGACGAACGTTGCGCATGCTGTTGCGTTCGCCAGTGCGAGAAGTGATCGTGCCCTGGGGCGAAACGCCCGCCAGCGTTGACGGCGCGCAGGTACAAAGCCTGCAGGTCGCATGGCGCGGGCCGATCGCGGTGGTGTCGTGGACGCGTCTGGATGCACGCCGCGAGCGCCTGCATTTCTGGCCTGATACGTTGCCGGCAGCGCAGCGACGTGAACTGCGTCTGGCCGCTCAGGCACACGCCATTTCGTCCGGGCCGCCGCAAGTGGCACCATGGCGTCCCTTTCCTGGTTGAACCGCATGTTCAAACCTATCCCGGTTGCCATCGGCTTGCGCTATCTGCGTGCCAAACGGCGCAATGGCTTCATCTCGTTTATCTCGATGGCATCGATCCTGGGCATTGCCCTGGGGGTGACGGTGCTGATCACTACGCTGGCAGTGATGAGCGGTTTCCAGAAGGAAATCCGCGATCGCCTGTTGCAGATGGCCGCGCATGCCACGGTCAGTGCGGACGGCGCGCCGATGCGCGACTGGAAGCATGCGGTCGAGGTCGCCACCGCCGATCCGCGTATCGCCGGTGCCGCACCTTACATCGAAACCGAGTCGTTGCTGCAGGGCCCGCGCAAGCAGCCGGCCATCGTGCGCGGCATCATTCCTGCCGAAGAAGGCAAGGTCTCGGTACTGGCCAAGAAGATGCAGCAGGGTTCGGTAGATAGCCTGACCCCGGGCTCCTACAACATCGTCATCGGCAAGGAACTGGCAATCTGGCTGGGCGTGGATGTCGGCGACAGCATCGTCGTGTTGCTCAGCGATACCCAGGCCACGCCGCTGGGCGCGATGCCGCGGCTCAAGCGCTTCACCGTCAGCGGTATTTTCGAGGCCGGCTACAACGAGATCGACCGCGGTCTGGCGGTGGTCAACATGCAGGACCTGGCCCGCGTGCTGCGCATGGATGGTGTCACCGGCGTGCGGCTGCGGCTGCACGATATGGATCAGGCCTGGACGGTGGCGCGCGATCTTGCGATCAAGTTGCATGGTCCATATCGGGTCAGCGACTGGACCCAGGAGAACGCCAATCTCTATCACTCGTTGAAGATGGAAAAAACCGTGATGGGCATCCTGCTGTCGCTGATCGTGGCGATGGGCGCGTTCAACCTGGTGTCTTCGCAGGTGATGCTGGTGACCGACAAACAGGCCGATATCGCGATCCTGCGCACCTTGGGTCTGTCGCCTGCGGGCGTGATGCAGGTGTTCATGGTGCAGGGCTCGCTGATCGGCTTCATGGGCACGATCATGGGGGTGATCGGCGGCATCGTGCTGACGCTCAATCTTGAGCGCATCCTCGGTGTGATCGAGACGATCTTCAGCGTCAAGCTGCTGCCCGAAGACGTGTATTACATCACCGGCCTGCCGACCGATATGCAGACCCAGGACGTGGTGGTGATCACCGTGGTGGCGTTGGTGATGAGTTTTCTGGCGACCTTGTATCCGGCATGGCGCGCCTCGCGTACGCAGCCGGCGGAGGCGCTGCGTTATGAATGAGAACCGGGAATCGGCCGTGCAAAAGTCAGGTCAAGCAGAGGCGGTGATCCGCGCCGAGGGTCTGGCCAAGACCTACGCCGAAGGCAAGATGCGCACGCCGGTGTTCGATGGATTGGATCTGTCGGTGGCGACCGGCGAAACGGTGGCGATCGTCGGGGCGTCCGGCGCGGGCAAGAGCACGTTGTTGCATCTGCTCGGCGGGCTGGATATTCCGACCTCGGGCGAGGTGTATGTGGCCGGTCGGCGCATGTCGGCGTTGTCCGATGGCGAGCGCGGCAAGCTGCGTAATCAGGCGTTGGGTTTCGTGTATCAGTTCCACCATCTGCTGCCGGAATTCACCGCGTTGGAAAACGTGATGATGCCGGTGCTGTTGTCCGGCAAAGAGGTGTCGGTGGCCAGGGCGCAGGCATTGCAACTGCTGGAATCGGTCGGGCTGGGGCATCGCATCGAGCACAAGCCCAGCGAGTTGTCCGGCGGCGAGCGCCAGCGTGCTGCCGTGGCACGTGCGCTGGTGAACAAGCCGGGCTGCGTGCTCGGCGACGAGCCCACCGGCAACCTGGACGACAAGACGGCGGAGACCGTGTTCGAGCTGATGCTGGAACTCAATCGTGCCCAGCGCACCAGTCTGGTCCTGGTGACGCACGATCGCAGCCTGGCGCGTCGTCTGGATCGCGTGCTGGAGCTGCATCAGGGCAAGCTACGCGAGTTGGCGCCGTCTGCGGTGTAAGCAACGCCCAGCCGTCGGAATCTCTGGCGGCTGGGTCATATTGAACTCCGGATTTCAGTTTGAAAATCCTGATTCCGGTTGCCGATGCATCGGCGCGATGCATTAGCCGGCTAGCGCAGCAACACGCTTGCTCACGATGTGGTGCTCGCAAGCGCTATCGAGTCAATCGTCGCATTGACAACACGCGGTCGCCGCCACGCATGTGACGGCGACCTTGCGCATCAGGGAATGATGCGCTGCGCACGCAATCGCGTGAACAGCTCCAGGAACGAGGCGCGGCTGTCGTAGAAATCCAGAAAGCCCAGCTCGCGGCTCTTGGTCATATCGTTGACGCACTCGATCTCGCGGCCCAGGTCGGCGTCGGTATGCCACCACGATGCCAGTCGGTTGACGTCGGCTTCCACCAAACCATGCTGCTTGGCGATCTCTGCCCACACTGCCGGCGCGGTCTCGCTCAAGCGTGCTTCTAGAGGTGCCGGCGTTTCGGGGCAGGGCAGAACTTCGAGTTCGAAGAAGTCGGCAATCTGGCCCCACATCCAGCGCCAGCGGAACACATCGCCGTTGACGGTGTTGAAGGCCTGATTGCGTGCGGCCGGGCTCAAGCCGGCCCAGGCCAGCTGCCGGCCAAGCAGGCCGGCGTCGGTGAGGTCGGTGAGGCTGTTCCACTGCGCTTGCGAGCCGGGGAACACGAACGGCTGACCGGTGTGCTTGCACAGCGACGCATACACCGCCAGCGTCACGCCCATGTTCATCGCATTGCTGCCGTTGGCCATGCCGATCATGGTGTGCGAGCGATGCACGCTCCAGCCGAAGCCATGCTGCTCAGCATTCGTGAACAGCAGGTCTTCCAGCGTGTAGTAGAAATTCTCGCCAGGCTGGCGCGGCTCGCTTTCGCGAAAGGGGGTTTCGGCCTTGCCGCTGCCGTAGTTCTCGAACGCACCCAGATAGTGCTTGGTGCCGGTGACCAGCGCCATGTGCTGCAGCGGTGCATCGCTCAGCGCCTCGCACAGATGACGCATCATCGCGCCGTTGGCCTCGACGTTCTCACGCTCGGTATCGCGGCGTGTCCAGGTGCAGAAAAATACGTGGGTGATCGGCAAGCCACGTAGCGCGTTGGCGGTGCTCTCGGCATCCAGCAGATCGGCTGCCACCGGAATCACGCCGTCCTGGGCGAGCGGACGCCGCGCCAGGCCATAGACGGTCCAACCGTCGGCGACCAACACGTTGGCGAGGTTGTAACCAGAAATGCCGGTCACGCCGACAATCAATGCAATGCCTTTACGCATGGGGGGAGCTCCTCGAAGACAGCATTGAACATAGCGCTGCGGCCATGAAATCGAGGCGAATGCATGCCGGAGTGATGCGTGTGTCGCGTGCACAGCCGTCTTCCTACCCGCCAATGCGCCGATCGCCGCTGTGGTCCAGCTGTGCGATCAATTAGCTTGAATCGGTGGATGGACCACGGACGGGAGGCGACCGGCAGCATGGATGTGTCAGCACCAGTGCCGTCGGCGACGCGCGCAGGATCGGCGGTCGCCGCTGCAGCGGCGTTGCTGCTGGGCGTGGTGGTGTGCGCCTGGTCGCCTGCGGTGTTGCCGCGTGCGGTCTACGCGATCTTTGTGTGTGCAGGTGGGCTGGGTATCGGCTTGACCCTGTGGCTGCGGCCGCAGCGGATCTTGTTGTTGCTGGCAACGGCAACGGCAACGGCACTGTGCGGCTTCGGTCTGATGGGCTGGCAAGTCACCAGCACCTTGCAGGCGCAGCTGCTCCCGCAAGACGAAGCGCGCGAGCTGGCTGTGCGCGGCCAGATCGTAGGACTGCCGGTGGCCGAGCAACGACGCACGCGCTTTCAGCTGCGGGTGGATGACGACCACACACAACCAGCATCGCTACGCGGCAAGCTAGTGCAGTTGGCCTGGTACGACGACTTCGGTGCCGAACACATCGGTCCACGCGCAGCACTTCGCGCCGGTGCAGGTTGGCAATTGCGCCTCAAGCTGCGGGCGCCGCGTGGCTTGCGCAATCCCGGTGGGTTCGATGCCGAACGTCAGGCATTGGCGCAGCGCATTGTCGCGACCGGTTACGTGCGCGTCCCTGCTGCCGCACGGCAAATCGCGGCACCGCGTGGCGTGGATGCCTGGCGCGAACGCATGTCGCAGCGGATTGCCGAGCACGTGCCCGGGCCTTCAGCGCCTTATCTGCGCGCACTTGCGCTAGGCGACACGCGCGGGCTGGACGATGCGGCCTGGGCGACGCTGCGTGCGACCGGGCTCAGCCATCTGATCGCAATCTCCGGATTCCATGTCGGATTGGTCGCCGCGTTCTTCGCGATGCTGGTGGCCGGACTCTGGCGAGTGTGGCCCGGTCTGGGAACGCGCCTTCCACGCCTCCACGCCGCGGCCATCGCGGCATTACTCGCCGCCGCTGCGTATGCAGTGCTGGCAGGATTGGCGCTGCCCACCGTGCGCACGGTGTTGATGATTGCCGTGGTCGCGCTGGCGCGGGTTGTGCGCCGCCGTGCCACGACCGCGCAGATCCTTGCGCTCGCCTTGTTGGCTGTCGTGCTGTGGGACCCGCTGAGCGTGCTGGTCGCCGGCTTCTGGCTCAGCTTCGCCGGTGTGGCCTGGTTGGTGTGGTGCCTGCTGTCCGACGATCGCGCCATCCTGCGTGGCTTTTTATCGGCGCAGACCGTCGCCACTGTGGGCCTGCTGCCGCTGACGGTCAGCCTGTTCGGGCAGGCGTCGTTGGTCGGGCCATTCGCGAATCTTGTTGCGATCCCATGGTGGACCTTCGTGGTGGTGCCGCTCGCCTTGCTGGGTACTGCGCTCGAAGCGCTCCATCCAGGCGCGGGCGTGTGGGCATGGCGATTGGCCGGCTGGTGTTTCGAGCTGACCTGGCCGGGCTTCGTCTGGCTCGGGCAGACCCCGATGGCGTTGTGGTGGGTGCCCGAATCCGATGCGATCGCGCTGGTGTTGGCCTTGCTCGGCGCGTTCTGGCTGTTGCTGCCGCGCGGTACGCCCGGCAAGTCATTGGCCGTGCTGTTGTGGTTGCCACTGCTATGGCCGGACCGCGAACTGCCTGCAGCCGGCGAGGCGGATGTGCAGGTGCTGGACGTGGGGCAGGGCCTGGCGGTGCTGGTGCGCACGCAACGGCATGCGCTGTTGTTCGATACCGGCCCTGCAGTGCGCGATGGCTTCGACGCCGGCGAGCGGGTGGTACTGCCGGCATTGCGTGCGCTCGGCCTGCGCCGCCTGGATGCCATCGTGCTCAGTCATGCCGATGCCGATCATGCCGGCGGCTATACAGCAGTGCGTGCGGGATTGCCGGTTGCCATCACCACTGCGCCGCCGGATGCACCGCTGGACGTCAGCACGCGCTGCCATGCCGGCCAACAGTGGGAATGGGACGGCGTACGCTTTCGCTTCCTGCATCCGAGTGCCGGTTTTCCGTATCTGCGCAATCAGTCCAGCTGCGTGCTGCGAGTGGAGACGTGGTATGCAAGCGCGCTGCTGCCGGGCGATATCGGCGAGATCGTCGAACGTCGATTGATGCATGGGCATCTGTCCGAGCTACGCGCCGATCTGGTGATCGTTCCGCACCATGGCAGCGCCGATGGCTCGCATGCCGGTTTCATTGCCGCGACCGGCGCGCGGCTGGCGCTGGTGTCCTCCGGGCACGGCAACCGCTTCGGCCACCCGCGTGCGGAGGTGGTGCAGCGCTGGCAGGGCAGTGGCGCCGAGCTGCTCGACACCGCGCAGGCCGGCGCGATCCGGGTCTGGCTGGGCGCCGACGGCCTGCAGGTCCGCGAGCGACGGCGCTGGCAGCCGCGGCTGTGGGATGCTGCAGAACGGCGGCGGTCGGCTGCTATCCTATCGGCCAGCGAATAGGCGGCCGCGTTGCCGGAGGAATCGAATTGTGTTGGAGCTGGTCAAGGCGGGCGGTTGGCCGATGGTGCCGTTGCTGTTGCTGGGCGTGATCGCCCTGGCGATCGTGCTGGAGCGTCTGTGGAGCCTGCGCCGCAACGAAGTGACTCCGCCAGGTCTGGGCGAAGAGGTCCGCAACTGGGCCGCGCGTGGCAAGCTGGATCCCGGCCATATCGAGTCGCTGCGTCGCAATTCGCCGCTGGGCGCCTTGCTCGCGGCCGCGCTGGACGTGCGTGGCCGCCCGCGCGAGTTGATCCGCGAACGTATCGAGGACACCGGCCGACATGTGGTGCACCGCATGGAGCGCTATCTGAATGCCTTGGGCACGATTGCCTCGGCTGGGCCGTTGCTGGGTCTGCTGGGGACCGTGGTCGGCATGATCCAGATGTTCATGGGCATCCTCGATCACGGGGTTGGCGATGTGAACCAACTGGCTGGCGGCATCGGCAAGGCGTTGGTGTGCACGGCCACCGGCATGATCATTGCGGTACCCGCATTGATGGCGCATCGCTTCTTCAAGGGCCGCATCGCCGGCTACATCATCGAGATGGAGCAGGAAGCCACGTTGTTGCTGGATACGATGGATGGACGTGCGATGCCGGTCGCTGCGGCACCGGTTGCGGCGGGTACCAAGCCCGTCATGGCAAAGGGCTGACGGATGCGCATCGGCAGTGACCGAAGCCAGGACGAGCCGCATATCGACCTGGTGCCATTGATTGACGTCATTCTTGTCCTCATCATCTTCTTCGTGGTGACCACGACTTTCGACGCACGCTCCACGCTGCAATTGCAGCTGCCGACTGCCAGCGACCAACACACCAGTGCGCCGCCACGTGCGTTGAGCGTGCTGGTCAATGCCGATGGGCGTTACTTCATCAACGACCAGGAAGTGCTGCGTTCGGATGTCGATTCGCTCAAGCAGACCATCGCGCAGATCGCCGGCGATGATCGTGAGCAGACAGTGCTGATGCGCGCCGATGCGCGTACGCCGTACCAGGCTGTCGTCACCGCGCAGGATGCCCTGGGGCAACTCGGCTTTCGGCGCATCGCGATTGCGACTGCGCCCGAAACCGGCACTTCCGGTACTACCGGCACGACAAGCAAGCACGGAACCCGCCAGTGAACATCTCCAACGACCGCCCGGCGCCAGTCTCGTCCTGGCGCACGTACCGTCGCCTGCTGGCCTTCGCCAAGCCGTATCGTCTGTTGCTGATCGCCGCGCTGATTGCCGCGCTGGTCGAAGCGGCGGGCACCACCGGCTTTCTGGCGTTGATGAAGCCGATCACCGACGAAACCTTCATCTACAAGAACGCCGAAGTCAGTCGCTGGCTGCCGGTGCAGATCATCCTGTTGTTTGTGGTGCGCGGCATTGCCGGTTACATCACCGATATGGCGATGGGCAAATCCGCACGCAGCATCGCGCGCGATCTGCGCGTCAAGGTGATGTCCAAGTATCTGCGCCTGCCGGGATCGCGGTTCGATTCCGAGCCGGTGCCGTCGATGCTGATCCGCCTGGGTTCGGACTCGGATCAAGTGGCGCAGGCGGCGGTGGATGCGGTCAAGGTGATGATCCAGCAGTCGTTGCAGGTGATCGGTGCGTTGGCACTGATGCTGTGGCATAGCTGGCAGGTCACGCTGACCATCCTGGTGCTGGCGCCGGTGCTGGCGTGGGTGATGGACAAGGTGGCGCGGCGATATCGCCGCATCAGCCACAGCATCCAGGAGAGCGGCGCGCATCTGTTGCAGGCAGCCGATCAGACCTTGTCCAGCCATCAGGAGGTCAAGATCTACGGCGCACAACAGACCGAAATGGAGCGCTACGGCGCGCTGGCCGACCGCAATCTGCGTCTGGCGATGAAGGTCGAATCCACGCGTGGCATTTCCACCGCCACGGTGCAGATGATCGGCGCGATCGGTCTGTCGGCGCTGTTGTTCGTGGCCGGTGCGCAGGCACTGGCGGGGCGGCTGACCGCAGGCGACTTCGTGGTGCTGATGACCTCGATGCTGACGATCATTCCTGGCCTCAAGCAGCTCACCAATGTGCAGAACATGGTGCAACGCGGCCTGGCCTCGGCCGAGCGCTTGTTCTCGGTGCTCGACAGCCCCGACGAGCCGGACCAAGGCGCCATCCCGCTCAAGCGTGCGAAGGGCTTGATCGAATTCCGCGATGTCACCGCGCGCTATCCGGGTCAGGTGAATCCGGCGCTGGCGGGGGTGAGTTTTGTTGCGCAGCCGGGCACGGTGACGGCGATTGTCGGGCGCTCGGGCAGCGGCAAATCCAGCCTAATCAAGCTGATTCCGCGCTTCTACGAGGCCGAGGCCGGGCAGATCCTGCTCGACGGTCATCCGGTGCAGGCGTACTCGTTGGCCGATCTGCGCCGGCAGATCGCGCTGGTCGGCCAACAGGTGATGTTGTTCGACGGCAGCATCGCCGACAACGTGGCCTATGGCGAGATGCGTAGCGCCGACGCCGGCCAGCTGGAGCGCGCGATCCAGGGCGCCAATGCGATGGAATTCGTCGCTCAGTTGCCCGAAGGCTTGCAGTCGCACGTCGGTACCAAGGGCGGGCGTCTGTCCGGCGGGCAGCGCCAGCGTCTGGCGATCGCGCGCGCGATGCTCAAGGATGCGCCGATCCTGATTCTGGACGAAGCTACCGCCGCGCTGGACAACGAGTCCGAGCGGCTGGTGCAGGATGCCTTGCACAAGCTGATGCCGGACCGCACCACGCTGGTGATCGCGCACCGCCTGTCCACCATCGAACATGCCGACCAGGTACTGGTGATGGATCAGGGCCGCATCGTCGAGCGCGGTACGCACAGTGAATTGCTGGCGCAGGGCGGGCTGTATTCGCACCTGCACGGCATGCAGTTCCGCGAACGGCAGGCATGAGCAAGCGCGGCGCCCGCACGCCGGGCTATTGGTACGACAATGCGCCGATTCCGCTATCAGCGCGCATGCTTGCGCCGGTCTATGGGGCTGCCATCGCGCTGCGACGCGCGCTGTATCGCCGCGGCTGGCGCAAGCGCCACGGCGTGCCGGTGCCGGTGATCGTGGTGGGTAACGTCACTGCCGGCGGCACCGGTAAGACGCCGCTGACGATCGCCTTGGTGACCAAATTGCAGGAAGCCGGTTGGACGCCGGGTGTTGCCAGTCGTGGCTATGGCCGCGACGAATCGGGCACGGCGCGTTGGGTCGAAGCGGACACGCCTGTGGCGCTCGGCGGCGACGAGCCGGTATTGATCGCCTGGAAAACCGGCGCGCGGGTGCGCGTGGATAGCGATCGTCTGGCCGCGGCACGCGCACTCGTCGAAGCAGGTTGCGACATCGTCGTCTGCGACGATGGGTTGCAGCATTACCGGCTTGCGCGCGATGTGGAAATCGAAGTGGTCGATGGTCAACGCCTCTACGGTAACGGGCGCCTGCTGCCGGCCGGGCCGCTACGCGAGCCTGCAGCGCGTGCGCGCGATTGCGATTTCCGTGTGGTCAATCTGGGGCAGGGCAGCGCTGCGGCGACACCGCAAACGCCTGAAGACGCCGGTTTTGGCGAGTGGCAGATGCGCCTGAGCATCGACAGCGTGCAACCGATGGATGGCAAGCGTGTGCAGCCGTTGAGCATGCTTGCCGGGCAACGCGTGCACGCGGTGGCCGGGATCGCGCATCCGGAACGCTTCTTTGCGATGCTGCGCGCGCGCGGCATTGGCGTGGTGCCGCATGCCTTCCCCGATCATCACGTGTATCGCGCTGCGGATTTCAGTTTCGGCAGCCGCTTGCCGGTGCTGATGACCGAAAAGGACGCAGTGAAGTGCAGGCCGTTTGCCGACGAGTGGTTGTACAGCGTGCCGCTCAAGGCGGAGTTGCCGGCCGCGTTCTGGGTGAGTTTGCTGGATCGTCTGGACAAGTTGGCGAGTCGGCAGGGTGTGTGAGTGCGGTTTTTCTGGCAATGGTGATCTTGGTTCGGCTGCAGGGTCCTTGCCCGCCCACCGTCGCGGGACACGCCGCAAGTACATCCATGTAGGCTCTTACGCGGCATCCATGCCGCGTAAGGTCCCGCGACGGTGGGCGGGCAAGGACCAGTCGAGATGGTCGGTGTGCATGTGCGAGCAGTGTATGCAGCGGCGTCCTAGTGATGTAGCGCATCGCTGCTCCAACCGAATACCGTTATTTCGCTCAATCACATAGATACATCATGCGATTCGGTTATTTCGTTTCTCCAATTTTTCCTGCATCCCAGAGCGCGTACGCATGACCACCACAACGCCTGCAGATTTCGTCGTCGCCATTCCCGCGCGCTATGCCTCCACGCGGTTGCCGGGCAAGCCACTGCAATTGATCGGCGATCGCCCGATGATCCAGCATGTGGCCGAGCGGGCGCTGCTCGCAGGTGCGCGCGAGGTCTGGGTGGCCACCGACGATGCGCGGATTGCCGAGGCGATCGAAGGCCTGGCCGGCGTGCATGTGGCGATGACCGGCAGCGAGCACATGTCCGGGACCGACCGGCTTGCCGAATGTGCACGGATCGCCGGCTGGGAGGTCGAGACCTGTGTGGTGAATCTGCAGGGTGACGAACCGTTTGCGCCTGCTGCCGGTATCCGCGCAGTCGCCGAGCTGCTGCTGCGCTCCGGTGCTGAAATGGCTACGCTTGCCGCGCAGGTGGATAGCGCGCACGAGCTGTTCGATCCGAATGTGGTCAAGCTGGTGCGCACGGCGCACGGCGACGCGCTGTACTTCAGCCGCGCGCCGATTCCCTGGCACCGCGACAGCTTCGCCAATCAGCGTGAGACCTTGCCCGATGCCGGTCAGTGGCTGCGCCATATCGGTATCTACGCGTACAGCGCCGGATTTCTGCAGCGTTTTGCGGCGATGCCGCCCGGCCTGCTGGAGCGCATCGAGTCGCTGGAACAATTGCGCGTGATGGAGGCAGGCTACCGCATCGCAGTGGCGTTGACGCCGGAGCAGTTTCCGCCCGGCATCGATACGCCGGACGATCTGGCGCGTGCGCAGACGCGGGTGGCGTCGGCATGAAGGTACTGATCGTGTGTCTGGGCAACATCTGCCGCTCGCCGATGGGCGAGGGCGCCTTGCGTGCGCGGCTGGACCAAGCGCGGTTGTCGCGGCGTGTCGAGGTCGATTCGGCCGGCACCGGCGACTGGCATGCCGGCGAGCCACCCGATCCGCGCGCCATTCGCTGCGCACGCGGTCATGGCGTGGATATTTCCGGATTGCGCGCCCGTCAGGTGCGTGCAGCGGACTTCGAACACTTCGATTGGGTGCTGTGTGCCGACAACAGCAATCTGCGCGATCTGCAGCGGCTTGCCCCGGCGCCGCTGCGCGACAAGGTCGCACTCTGGCTGCCGTGGGCGGGCGTTGCAGAGCGCGACGAGATCCCCGACCCCTATACCGGCGGCATGGACGATTTCGAGCGTGCCTGGCAGCTGGTCGACACCGCTGCAAGCCAGACCGTGGCCAGGCTCACCCGCAGCTAATCGGGCTTGGGCATAATTACCGGATGACTGCCCAGCTCACCCAGGAATTGCCGGAATTCCCTACCTGGCTCAACGCCAGGCCATCCACCTTGCAGGAGCATCGTGGACGCGCGCTGGTGCTGGCGTTCGTCAATGCCAGCTCGGTGTGGTGCGCCGAGCGCCTGGCCGAGCTGGCCCATTGGCAGGCGCGCAGCCCGGGGCGGTTGCAGGTGATCGTGGTGCAGGTGCCGCGTTTCGATAGCGAGCGCTTGCCGCAACGCTCGCTCAAGCAACTGCGCGGGCATGGTGTGAGTGCGCCGATCCTGCTCGACAAGGACTGGGAAACCTGGCGCCGCTTCGGTATCGAATCCTGGCCCACGCTGGTGCTGCTCGATGCCTACGGCCGCGAGCGTCAACGTCTGGTGGGCGTGACCGGCGATCTGGACAAGGCATTGGTTGCCCTGTGCGAAGGCCAGCAACCGCCGTCGGACATCGACCTGCATGGCGTGGCCGAACGCGAAGCCGAGCCGCGCCTGGAACTGCAATTTCCGACCGGCCTGGCCGCCACCGAAGACCGCCTGTATATCGCCGACACCGGCCATCACCGCGTGCTTGAATGCACGCATGGCGGGCGGGTGTTGCGCCAGTTCGGCCATGGCAATGCCGATCTGATCGACGGTGGCGTCGGCGAAGCGGCGTTTCGACGTCCGCAAGGCCTGGCGCTGGAACGCGACCAGCTCTATGTCGCCGACACCGGCAATCACGCCCTGCGCCGCATCAATCTGCGCAGCGGGCAGGTCGACACCTTGTGCGGCACCGGTCGCTCCGGCGAGCCGGTCGAGGGCCCGCTGGCGTCCTCCAGCGCGTCTGCGCTGAATTACCCGCAAGGTCTGGCCATCGCCGACAATCAGGTGTTGATCGCCATGGCTGGCGACAACCGCATCTGGAGCTATCACCTGGGTAGCGCCGCGTTGACCGCGCGCGCAGGCACCGGCTCGCTCGAAATCCGCGATGGCAGCGGCCATCTGGCCGCGTTCGCGCAACCGGCCGGATTGGCTGCGGTGCAGCAGGTGGCCTATGTCTGTGACGGGTTGGGTTCGTCGATCCGCACCATGCAATTGCGCGGCGATCTGGTGCAGACCCTGGTCGGCGGGCAGGGCACCTGGCTGTTCGGCGACCAGGATGGCCCACGCGGCACCGCCCGCCTACAGTTTCCGCAAGCGATTGCCTTGGCCGCCGATTCGCCGCTGCTGTGGATCGCCGACACCGGCAACGGCAGTCTGCGTTGCCTGCGTCTGGGAGGTGGCGAACTGACCACGGTCGAGCTGCCGCGCCGCCTGCATGGCCCGGCCGGGCTGGCGGTTGCCGCAGGTGCGGTCTGGATTGCCGAGACCGATGCCCATGCCGTCTTGCGTTACGACCTTGCAAGTGGCGAACTGAGCGATGTTTCGATAGCAGAATGAGCGCAAGGCCCCAAGCTGATTTCGATGGAAAGGCGTTTGCTGCCCAACTGAGCACCGCGCCCGGCGTCTACCGCATGTATGCGGGCGACGACACGCTGCTGTACGTGGGCAAGGCCGGCGCGCTGCGCAAGCGCGTGGGCAGCTATTTCAACGGCACGCCGAAGAACGCGCGGCTGACCTCGATGCTGTCGCAGGTGGCGCGCATGGATGTCACCGTGACCCGCAGCGAAGCCGAAGCGCTGCTGCTGGAAAACCAGCTGATCAAGTCGCTGTCGCCGCGCTACAACGTGTCGCTGCGCGACGACAAGAGTTACCCGTATGTGTTGCTGACGCGCGAAGACTGGCCGCGCATCGCGCTGCACCGCGGCCCGCGTGCGGTGCAGGGGCGCTATTTCGGCCCGTACACCGGCGTGACCGGCGTGCGCGAAACCTTGAGCCTGATGCACAAGCTGTTCAAGCTGCGCAGCTGCGAAGACAGCGTGTTCCGCAATCGCTCGCGGCCGTGTCTGCAATATCAGATCGGCCGCTGCAGCGCGCCGTGCGTGGACCTGGTCGCAGCGCCCGACTACGCAGAATCGGTACGCCGCGCCACGATGTTTCTCGAAGGCAAGAGCGACCAGCTTGGCGAAGAGATCATGCAGTCGATGCAGCAGGCCAGCGAAGCGCTGGAGTTCGAGCGCGCCGCGCGTCTGCGCGATCTGCTGTCCTCGCTGCGCAGCATGCAGAACCGCCAGTACGTGGACGGCCGCGCGGCCGACCTGGACGTGCTGGCCTGCGCCACGCAAGCCAGCCAAGCCTGCGTGCTGCTGTTGAGTTTTCGCGACGGCCGCAACCTGGGCACGCGTTCGTTCTTCCCCAAGACCAATGGCGAAGACAGCGCCGACGAGATCCTGGGTGCGTTCGTCTCGCAGTACTACGCCGAACATTCGCCGCCGCGCGAGATCCTGCTCGATCGCGAAATCCCCGATGCCGAGTTGATCGAAGCCGCGCTCAGCAGCGCCGCCGAGTACAAGGTGACGTTGAAGTGGAACGTGCGCGGCGAGCGTGCCGGCTATCTGCTGCTGGCCACGCGCAACGCGCAGCTGACCCTGGTCACCGAACTCACCAGCCAGAGCGCGCAACACGCACGCAGCGAAGCGCTGCGCGAAATGCTGGGGCTTGCCGAGCAGGTCAAGCGGGTGGAGTGCTTCGATATCAGTCACACCATGGGTGAGGCGACGGTGGCCTCGTGTGTGGTGTTCGATGCCAGCGGCCCGGTGCGCGGGCAATACCGGCGCTTCAATATTTCCGGGATCACGCCGGGCGATGACTACGCGGCGATGCGCCAGGCCATCGAGCGGCGCTTTCGGCGCGCAGTGGAAGAGAACGGTGTGCTGCCGGATGTGTTGCTGATCGACGGCGGCGCCGGCCAGCTGGCGCAGGCAAAGGGCGCGCTGGCCGATCTGGGCATCGAGAACGTGCTGCTGGTCGGCGTGGCCAAGGGCGAGGAGCGCAGGGCAGGGCACGAGGCGCTGGTCATGGCCGACGGCCGCGAGCTGCGCCCGGGTGCGGCATCGCCGGCGCTGCAGTTCATCCAGCAGGTGCGCGACGAAGCGCATCGCTTTGCGATTACCGGTCACCGCGGTCGTCGCCAGAAGGCGCGCATGACCAGCAAGCTCGAGGATATCCCCGGTATCGGCCCGCGCCGTCGGGCCAGCCTGCTCAAGCATTTCGGCGGTTTGGTCGGGCTCAAAGCCGCCGGCGAGGCCGAGATTGCACGCGTGGAAGGGGTCAATGCCGCACTCGCCGCGCGAATCTACGCTAACCTGCATGGGCTGGCGCTCCCCGATGCGGCAGGCGAGTCGAGTCCGTAATGAAGTTGACCATCCCCACGTGGCTGACACTGCTGAGGATCTTGATGATCCCGGTGTTGGTCGTGGTGTTCTACCTGCCGTACACGTGGACCAATTTTGCGTCTGCCGGCGTGTTCGGGCTGGCGGCCATCACCGACTGGCTGGATGGCTGGGTCGCACGGCGGTATCACCAGTATTCCGCTTTCGGCGCCTTCCTGGACCCGGTGGCCGACAAGCTGATGGTCGCCGTGGCGCTGTTTCTGATCGTGCAAGGCCACCCGACGCCGTGGATGGCATTCTGGGCGGCGGTGATTGTGGGCCGCGAAATCGCCGTCTCTGCGCTGCGCGAGTGGATGGCCGAGATCGGCCAGCGTGCCAAGGTGCGCGTGGCGGCGATCGGCAAGATCAAGACCACCGCGCAGATGGTCGCGCTGTTGTGCCTGCTGTATTCGGTCACGCCGGGGCAGATGCCCACGCACGAAATCTGGTTCGGCAATCTGATCTTCCGCGCCGGTTACTGGACGCTGGCGATCGCCGCGCTGCTGACATTGTGGTCTGGTTTTCAGTACCTGCAGGCCGCATGGCCAAGCCTGCGCGCCGATGAAAAAGCCGCAATCAGCAGCAAGCCAAAAAAAGTCGAAGGCAATGGTTGACAGCCCTGCTGTTCGCTGTAGAATCTCGCCTCCCAAGCGGGAATAGCTCAGTTGGTAGAGCGCAACCTTGCCAAGGTTGAGGTCGCGAGTTCGAGTCTCGTTTCCCGCTCCAGGTTTTGATGTTCGGACTTCTGCTGAAGTCCATCGCGGTTCGATCACACAGTGGGTTTTGCCTGTGGAGCATCTAGCCAAGTCTGCTGAAATCCATTCCGAGCCACGTATTTCTATAAAATGGATCTGCGTGTCCAGAGCCAGAAGCTTGGCCGCCAGAGCACGCTGTCGCAGATCGCAGCATCGACACACTGCATGCCTTGCGACGCATTTGCAGTACGCCAGGGCCGTTACCCGATACTTCTCAGTAAAGTTGCGGGGCTTATGGTTCTCAGTGGCGCCCACGCTCGCGACGGTAAACCCGTTCGGACAGTGCCTGCGGATAACGCTCTCGCAGGGAGGAGCGGTCGTGTCGTCGAAGGTGTTGCCAGGCTCATTGCAGCTAGCGAGATAACTGCCGTCATCGTAGCTTTTGAACCGTTTCAGTGGTTTTCAGCGGTCTTGTTGTCATACACAGGTCGCACGCGTTGCCTAGCATTTCGGCAACCGAGCGTGACTGGCGTCGGTTTGTGCTGGTGCGTGCCGATGCTTGTTTGGCAGGGCATGCATCGGTGCATTTGCCCATCGCGGTACCTGCCTGTGGGACCACCGACCCATGAACGAAGCCGACCTGAGCGAGTTGCTTTCGACCTTGTCCAGTCTGCCGGACGAACTGCAGCGCGTGCGAGCAGCAGCGCCTGCGCTGGCGCCGCAGTTGGATGGGGTGGACGCATTGCTGGAGCGCAGCCTGGTGCAGACACGGGCTGCGTTGGTGCAGGAAGGGACCTCGCCGGAGTTGGCCTACGATCTGATGTCAGATCTGCATAAGAGCAGTCGCCTTGCGGATAACCCGTTCGGCGATCGCGCGCATTTCATCATCGGCAATCGTCGCTCTGGCACCACGTTGCTGGCGTATCTGGTCAATGCCAGCGAGACGATCTGCAGCCTGCCGGAAAACATGTTGTGCGGAGAGCTGGCCAAGTGCGACAGCTTGCTGCGCCTCGGCAGCATGGTGCTGCCGCATCTGGGCTTGCCGCAGAGCGGGTTGTACCCGCGCTTGGGGCGCATGATCGATGAGTTGCATTGCGAGTACGCGCAGCGCTTCGGGCGGCAGCGCTGGATCGCCAAGGAATTGTTTTCGTCCAGCCGGCTCGATGTGATCGATACGATGTTCGATTTTCGCGGCAAGTTTCTGTTTCTGCATCGTCATGGGTTGGATGTGGCGTTGTCGTGCTTTCAGCGTTTCGTACGTCGTGATGGCTTGCCGGGCAATCCGCGTTCCGGCTTGTATCTGATGCAGTATCTCGACGAGTGGGTCGCCACCAACGAAGCGGCGCTGGATTTTGCCGAACGTGCGGGCGATCGCTGCTTGCAGCTGGGTTATGACGAACTTTCGCGTACGCCAGAAGTGGTCGGGGCGCGCGTGTTCGAGTTTCTTGGCGAGCCATGGTCTGAGCAGGTGCTGCCGCGCATGGCCCAACAACGCATCCGGCCGTTTATGGGCGACAACCTGACCGCGCAGCGCGGGCTTGCGATCGATGCTGGCGCGCGTGTACCGAGTTGGCATGCGTGGCCGCCGGAACTGCTGCGTAGCCTGGGGCGGCGGGCGAATCCGATGCTGGAACGCTTGGGCTACGCGCCGCTATAGATGCTGTCGAGTTGTCTGCCCGGCGATTTGTGCCAGTCGCGTAAGGCGGGCTTGGATGACCTGGTCTCACGCATCCATGGCAATGCTGTCTGGTGCATTGAGCGCGATGCCTGCCTGACGTAGCCGCGCCATGCTGTAAGCGCTGACGAAACCGCCATCGCGCATGGCGTAGTCGCGCAGTTCGCCTTCCACCTCGAAGCCATGACGCTGGTACAGCGCCACTGCTGCGGTGTTGTCCGCATAGACGGTGAGTTCGAGCCGGTGCAGTTGCATCCAGCGGTCGGCGACGTCGAGCAACGCGCTCAGCAGGCGCGTGCCGACACCACGGCCATGCCAGTCCGGCCGGACCGCCAGCGCGATGCCGCCGACGTGCGCGCGACGTACCCGTGCCTGGCTGCCCAGGCTGCCGGCACCGACGACTTGCGCGCCGTGCAGTGCGACCAGGGCCAACTGCCGCTCGTCTTCGTGCAGCAATTGCCGGCGCCATTGCTCGCCCCCGCGATACGGCAGCTCCAGCAGCTGTCGCGCCACCTCGGGGACGTTGTAGAGCGCGCACACGCCGTCGGCATGCTGCTCGCGCGCGCGTTCGATCTGGATGTGGTGCTGCATCGATGCGGGCTCGTTGGCACTGTGAAGTGCAGATGCTCGCGTAGACTCATGATGCTGCGATGACCGGGACGCGACACGCGACACCTGCCGAACTGTCACAGGCCGCCGCTAGCCTGTGCGGATGAGTGCGATTGTGTGTGTCGACGATTTGCAGACTTTGGCGCAACGCTGCCTGCCGCGCATGCTCTACGATTACGTTGCGGCGGGCAGTTGGAGCCAGACCACGCGGCAGGCCAATCGCTGCGATCTGGATGCGTTGCGGCTGCGCCAGCGCGTTGCCATCGATGTGGCGCGGCGCAGTACCACCAGCACGCTGCTGGGCGTGCCGGTGGCGATGCCATTGGCATTGGCGCCGACCGGCTTGGCCGGCCTGTTGTATCCGGATGGCGAGGTGCTGGCCGCACGCGCGGCCGAGGCATTCGGGGTGCCGTTTGTGCTGTCGACGATGAGCATCTGTTCGCTGCAACAGGTCTGCGCCAGCGTGCAGACGCCATGCTGGTTTCAGCTCTATCTGATGCGCGACCGCGGATTCTCTGCCGCGTTGATCGCGCGCGCACAAGCGTCCGGCTGCGGCGCGTTGATGCTGACGCTGGATGTGCCGTTCATGGGGCAGCGGCATGCCGATCTGCGCAATGGGTTGAGCGTGCCGCCGCGTGTGAGCCTGGCGACGCTGCGCGATTTCGCGACGCATCCGCGTTGGTGTCTGCGCATGCTCGGTAGCCGTCAGCACGGCTTCGGCAATCTTGCCGGGCAGGTGGATGGCCAGGGTGATCTCGCATCGCTGGCAGCATGGACCGCCAGTCAGTTTGATGCGGCGCTGACCTGGGACGATGTGGCCTGGGTGCGGGCGCGCTGGGATGGCCCGCTGATCGTCAAGGGCATCCTGGATGTGGACGATGCGCGGCAGGCAGTCGCTGCAGGCGCGGACGCGCTGGTGGTGAGCAATCATGGCGGGCGCCAACTCGATGGGGCGGCGTCCAGCATCCGCATGCTGCCGGGCATCGTCGCTGCGGTCGGTGGCGATGTCGAAATTCATCTGGATAGCGGTATCCGCTGCGGCCAGGACGTGCTGAAGGCGCTGGCGCTTGGCGCGCGCGGCGCTTACATCGGGCGTGCCTGGCTGTATGGGTTGGCCGCGTTGGGCCAGGCCGGTGTGACCGAGGTACTGCGGCTGATCCAGCGCGAGCTGGAGCTGAGCATGGGGCTGTGCGGCAGGCCGCAGATTGCGGATATCGACGCCAGCGTGCTGCTTCCTCGGAGCGGCTAACAAGCGTAGCAAGCAACTGTCAGGTGGGGCGTGGATGGCGCGGAGGAAGCGGAGTGTACGAGTGGTACATGTTGATTCCGAGCACCGGCCGCGTCCACCTGGCAGTCAGCGCAGTAGTTTTGTTAGCCGCTCTTAGCGCTGAGTTGTTGCTGCGTTATGTGCAGCGTTCGCCGATTGCCGCTGTAGTCACCACTCCCGCATCCAGACGCGTGCGAACGAACGCGGCGAACTGCGCAATGCCGTGCGCGATGTCCTGGCTTGCGACGTTGCTGTAGGCCAACCGCACTTGCATGCTGCAACCGCTATCGATAGCGAAGAACGACAGCGGCATCACCAGCACGCCGTACTGCCGCGCGCAGATTTCCGCGTCCTCGGCAGTGAAAGCGAACGGCAACGTCACGATCAGAAAGAAACCGCCGGCCGGCGTATTCCAGCGCACCTGTGGTGCGCACTGGCCGAGTTCGTGCTGCAGGCAATCGAGCATGCGATCGCGGTTGTGCCGATACAGCGCACGCGGCGCGGCAATCAGGCGTTGCAGGCTGCCGCCATGTTCGAGCAGCACGCCGCCGACGATGGCCTGGCCGATCTGGCTGGTGTTCAAGCTGCAGAAACTCTTGCGACGCAATAACCGCTCTTTCAATGCAGTCGCGGCGTCGGCATCGCCGAACAACTGTGCAGGCAGCACTGCAAAGCCCACTCGCACCGCCGGGCACAAGGTCTTGGAATAAGTGCCCAGATAGATCACGCAGCCGTGCCGATCCAGTGCCACCATCGGCGCGACCCGCTCGGCTTCGAAGCCGAACATGCCGTACGGGTTGTCTTCCAGGATCACGATGCCGTGTTCGGCACACACCTCCAGGATGGCCTCGCGTGCCTCACGCGATAGCAGCGTGCCGGTGGGATTGTCGAAATCCGGCACCAGATAGAGCACGCGTGCGCGCTTGCCGGCCGCCTGCAGTTGCTGCAGCGTGTGCTGTAACGCGCTGGCATCGGTGTGTGCGTCGCTGCATGCGTGCTGATTGAAAGCGACGATCTCGATACCGTGCGTGTCGGCCACGCCGGTGATGCCGATGTAGCTGGGATTGCGCGCCAGAATCACATCGCCCTTGGTTTGGCACAGTTCGGTCACGCACAACAACAAGGCCTCCTGGCAACCGGCGGTGACGATGATGCGCTCGGGCGTGGCGAGGACCTGTTCGTCATGCCGCAGCTGTGTTGCGATCAGTTCGTCGAGGATGCCCTGGGTGCGTCCGTACTGGGCGATCAACTCCAGTGCGCGTTGCGGTGCAAGGCCGTGGCGCTGCGCAAAATAGCTGGCAAAGCGCGGCAGCGTGTGCAGCCAGGCTTGCAGGTCGAAGCCGCTATCGCTGGGGCGGCCGGAGGCGAACGAGATCGCCTGCGGATAGCGCGCGGAGACCTCGTTGAGGAAGTTCATCACCTCCAGGCGATCGCCTGCGGTTGCGGTGCTAGGCGGCGGTGGCAGCTGCATCGCAGGCGCGGCGCTCAATACGCACCGCTGCGTTCGAGTTGGGCGAACAGTTCGTTGACCGAGGCGTCCTGGAATCCGCTTTCGCCATGGCGTTCGATCAGTTCGAAGCACAGGCCGGTCACGCTGTCGCGGCTGGAAAAGGCCTGTTTCAAGCCACTTCCTTCGATCACGCTGGTGTCGAAACCGAGCCCGCGCTCGCGCAGCTGGCCGGTGGTGGCGTGTACGTCGTCCACGCGCAGCGCGATGTGGGCGACGCCAACGCCGTGATGCTCGATCAGCCGCGACACCTGCGATTCCGGCTCGGTGCCCTGGCACAGCACGAAGGTGATCTCGCCCTGGCGCATCTCTGCCGAGACCATGCCGGTGTGCTTGCCGGCGATCTGCCGGCGCCCCATCAGCTCGAAACCCAAGCGGTGCTGAAAGAAGTCGACCGCTGCTTCCAGGTCCCGCACGGCGAGCGCGATGTGGTCGATGCTGTGGTAGCGCGGGGTCGGATCGGTGTGTTGCAGTGGCGAGGCAGTCATGGGGAACTCCGGACGTCTTGCGATGGGGCAGGGGGAAGGTCGGCTGGGCTGCCGACGTGGGTCGCGTTTGCGTCGGTGTCGGTCTGCAACAGCGCGGCCAGACCGGCCGGGGTGGGCGCCTGGTAGAGCTGGCGCAGGGTGAGCGCCAGCCCCAGTCGTGATGCTTGCTGAAGGAATGCGATGGCGCGCATTGAATCGCCGCCGATGGCGAAGAACGCGTCGTCGCGGCCGACCTGCGGCAGCGCCAGCAGCTCGGTCCAGAGCGTGGCGATCTGGGTCTCGGTCGCGCCGCGTGGTGCGCTGAAGGCGGCGATGGCGCGGTCGGCTGCTTGCGGCGCGGGTAAGGCACGCAGGTTGTGCTTGCCATTGATGCTCAATGGCAGTGCATCCAACTGCACATAAGCCGCTGGCACCATGTGGGCGGGCAGGCGGGCCGCCAGCCTGGCGCGCAGTGCTGCCGGAGACAGCGACTGCCGATCTACCTCGGGGCGTGCGACCAGATACGCCACCAGCACTGGCTCGGCTTGATCGGTGTTGTACAGCATGACCAAGACCTCGGCCAGCTCGCTGCAGGCTTCGCGCAATGCGGCCTCGATTTCGCCGGGGTCGACTCGGTAGCCGCGGAGCTTGAGTTGCCGGTCGCGCCGGCCGAGGAATTCCAGCGTTCCATCGCTGCGCCAACGTGCCAGGTCGCCGCTGCGGTACATGCGTTCGCCGACATTGAACGGATCGGCCACAAACGCAGCCACGCTCAATGCCGCGTGCCCGAGATAGCCGCGTGCGACAGTGCGGCCGGTGATGCAGATCTCGCCGGGTGTGCCATCCGGTACCAATCGTCCAGCGGAATCGAGCAGATAGATGCGGGTATTGGCGATGGGCAGGCCGATCGCTGGCGGAGCGTGTTCGTCTTCGCCGCACACGTGCAACGTGCTCCACACGGTGGCTTCGCTGGGGCCATAGGCGTTGAACAGGCGGCGGCCCGGTGCCCACTGTTGCGCCAGTGCGGCGGGCAGGACGTCGCCAGCGGCAATCAGGGTCTGCAAGTGTGGCAGCGGTGTGTGTGGCAGCGACTGCAGCACGGCCGGCGGCAGCACTGCGTGGGTGATCTGCGATTGCGCGAGCCATTGATGCAGTGACTCGCCGCTGCGCGCCTGTGTGGCCGGAGGCACATGCAGGCTGGCGCCGCTGGCAAGTGCGAGCAACCACTCGAACACGTGCGCATCCACGCCGTGAGGTGCCAGCTGTGCCACGCGGTCGCCGGGCCCTGCGCCGAAGGCTGCCAGCTGCGCGGCAACCAAGTTGGCGGTGCTGTGATGTTCGACCAGCACTGCTTTCGGCGCACCGCTGGAGCCGGAGGTATAGACGACGTAGGCCAGATGGTGCGGACTCAGGTCAGGTAGCGCTGGCGCTGTGGTTGCCAGGTTCTTCCAGGCTGGCGCGGGATCGTCCAGCGCGCAGACCTTCAGGTCATGCGCCGCGCCCAGTTGCTGCACGCCCGCGCTGTCAGCCAGCACCAGCAGCGGTGCACTGTCGGCGAGCAGTTGCATCAGTCGCGCCGTGGGCAGGCGTGGGTCGAGCGCCAGATAGGCGCCGCCGGCCTTGAGTGTGGCCAGAATCGCCGTCATCGCCTGCGGGCCAGGTGTGGCGATGACCGCAACCAATCGCTCCGGCGCCACACCCGCGGTGTGCAGATAGTGCGCGAGGCGGTCGGCCTGCAGATCGAGTTCGGCATAGCTCAGCCGCTGCTCGCCGCATTCCACTGCAAGGGCCTCGGGAATGCGTTGCGCCTGGATTTCGAACCACCGGTGCAGAGCATGTTCGTCGATTGGCCGTGCGGTGCTGCAGCGGTTGCGAAGCCGCGCGGCTTCTTCTGCAGGCAATAAGTCGATGTCATGCAATGGGGTGTCGGGAGCCTGTTCCAGTGCCTGTACCAGCTGCAGCAACGCGCTCTGCATGAAGCGGCACACGCGGGCTGCGCCGATCTCGGGCAAGGCCTGCGCGGTGAGGCCCAATGCAGTGCCGAAATCTTCCACCGAGATCACCAACGGCAACGGACTGCATTCGCGCGCATGCAGCAGTTGCGCGCCGCCTAGCGTGTGCTGTGCACGTGCCGGTGACTGGTGGCGGTAGTTGATCAAGCTGTTGAACAACGGTGCGGGTGCAGGCACACCGCTGCAGCGTTGCACCATGCTGAGAGAGGCATGTTCGTGCAGCAGCAGTTCGGCCAGCTGTGCGTGCAGTTGCTGCAGCGCTGTGCGTGCAGCGTCGCTGTTGCTGCGCACGCGCACTGGCAGCACGTTGATGCATGGGCCCATCAACTGCGCGTCTGCCTGACCCATGCGCCCCAGCAACACGGTGCCGAACACGGCATCGTCGGCACCGGCGGCGCGCGCCATCACCAGGCCCCAGGCCAGATGGCACAGGCTGGCCAGGCTCGCCCCGGCGGCCTTGGCCTGGGTGCGCAGGCGCTCGCTCAGCGCCGGATCCAGCGGCAGGTGATGTTCTTGAACCGGCGCGCCATCCGGATGCAGGCCGACCAGGCCGAACGGCGCGGTGGCGGTGTCCACATCGCCGAGCAGGCGACGGAAGAAGTGTTGTTGCTGCACGGCCGCTTCGGGTTGGCGGGTATGCGCCACCAACGCGCGAAACGGCGAGGGCGGCGGCAGCTGCGGCGCGTGTTCGTCCAGATGCTGCTGGATCTCGTCCATCAGCAGATCCAGCGTGGCGTGGTCGCCGACCATGTGGTGCCAGCGCAGCGCAAGTAACCAGCGTTGCGCGTGGGCGTCGTGTACCAAGGTGGCGTGCATCAGCGGTGCTTGATGCAGGTCCAGGCGATGGTGCAGCGGGGTGATGAGGTCGTCCAGCTGTGCGCTTGTCTGATCGTTGGGTTCCAGGGCGGCAGGGTCCAACACGTTCACCTGCAGTGGCGCATGCCGCAGAACCACTTGCACCGGCTCGCTCAGGCCCTCCCACAACACCGCGCTGCGCAGGATGTCGTGGCGGTCGATCACGGCCTGCAGTGCAGCTAGATAACGCTGCGCTGCTGCGCGATCGGCGAAGGCCCATTGCGCGCTGAGGATGTAGGGATCGCCTGTGCTGGCGAGCAGATGGTGGAACAGCAGGCCATGCTGGAATGGCGAGAGTGCGTAGATGTCCTGGACGTTGGCGAGGCCGCCGGGAACCTGTTCCAGCACGCGGTCGATGTCTTGTTGGGTGAGGTCGGCTAGCGGCAGGTGTTGCGGGGTGAGTTGGGTTAGGTCGGGTGTGATGCGGTTGGGTGGGACCGCCGGTGCACTGCTGGTTTCTGTGTTGCTGCGCAGACTGGCGGCAAAGCCAGCCAAGGTGGGGGAGGCGAAGAGGTTGCGCACTTCGGCGTGCAACCCATCGGCGCGCAAGCGTTCGATCAGGTGGATCGCCAGCAACGAGTGCCCGCCGAGCGCGAAGAACTGATCGTCGCGACCGACCTGATGTACGCCGAGCAACTCACACCAATGTGCTGCGATGGTGCATTCGATATGTCCTTGTGGGGGCACGAAGTCTTGCTTCGTCAAGGCGTCTTCGGTGGGCGCGGGCAGGGCGCGGCGATCGAGCTTGCCGTTGGGCGTCAGTGGCAGCGCGTCGAGGTGCACGTAAGCGGCTGGCACCATGTAGTCGGGGAGCTGCGCGGCCAGATGGGTGCGCAGCGTTTCGATCGGCAGCAGCTTAGCGGCCAGGTAGTAAGCGACCAGGTGCAGCTGGCCGGATTGATCTTTGCGTGCAAGCACAACTGCATCGCGCACATCGGAGTGCGTAGCGAGCCTTGCAGCGATCTCACCAGGTTCAATGCGCAGGCCACGGATCTTGACCTGATCGTCGTTGCGGCCGAGGTATTCGAGGACGCCATTGGCACGCCAACGTGCCAGATCACCAGTCTTGTAGAGCTGAGCATCGGATGCGGGGCGGAAAGGATCAGGAATAAAACGCTGGGCAGTGAGCTCAGGGCGATCGAGATAGCCACGTGCGACTTGCACACCGCCGATATGCAGCTCTCCCGCCACACCGATTGGCACCGGCTGCAGATGCGTATCGAGCACATAGAGCTGGGTATTGGCCACTGGGGTGCCGATGGGTGTGTTGTCGGGGGTATCTGGATTAGCCGTGCAATCCCAGAAGCTGACGTCGATGGCGGCTTCGGTCGGGCCATAAAGATTGTGCAGTTGCACGCCGGGTAGCTGGGTGCGGAAGCGCTGTACCAGTTGCCCGGGCAAAGCTTCGCCGCTGCAAATCACGCGGGTGAGTCCGCTGCAGTGTTGCGGTGCGTCGGTTGCCAGAAAGGCGTCGAGCATCGAAGGCACGAAGTGCAGCGTTGTCACTGCAGCCTCGGCGATGATTGCGCCGAGGTAAGCCGGATCCTTGTGCCCACCAGGACGCGCCAGCTGTAAACGCGCGCCACTCAACAGCGGCCAAAACAGTTCCCACACCGAGACATCGAAGCTGATCGGCGTTTTTTGCAGCACCACATCGTCTGGGCTGAGCGCATAAGTGTCCTGCATCCACAGCAGCCGATTGACCACGCCGCGATGGGTGTTCATCGCGCCCTTGGGCGTGCCAGTGGAGCCGGAGGTGTAGATCACGTAGGCCAGGTGATGCGGTTGTAATTCGGGGACGTGCGGGGCGGTGGTGGGCAACGTTGCCCACGGTGGGCTGGCGTGGTCCAGAACGCAGATGGGCAGCCCTGCCAGACGCTGCATGCTGTCCAGTGCATTGGTATCGAGTGGTGGCAGGCGCTCCGTTGCGTTGGGGTTTAGCAGCGACACGCAACCTAGTGCATCGGTAGCAAACAGCGACACGTGATCGCGCGCATGGGCATCGACGAGCAGGGCAAGCGGTTGGCTGTCGGCGAGCATGTCGGTCAGGCGCTGGGCGGGGTAGTCCGGATCCAGCGGGACGTAGGCGCCACCGGCCTTCAGGATGGCGAGCAAGCCGACTACCAACGCCGTGCTGCGCTGCGCGCAAATCGCCACGCAGACATCGGGGCCGACGCCCAGTTGGCGCAGATGGTGAGCCAGCTGATTGGCCTGTGCTTCGAGCGCGGCGTAGTCAAGTTGCTGGTCGTCTTGCGCGACGGCGATGGCATGTGGAGTGCGCTGCACCTGCTGTGCGATCACCTCGTGCAAGAGCGTGGCGGGGTAGACCACCGGCGCGGGCTGGAACTCGACCAGCAGTTGTTGGCGCTCGCGTGGATCGAGCAATGCGACAGTGTCCAGTGGCGCGTCACTGTCGGCGACCATGGCGCGCAGGAGAGCGTGCAGATAGCCGACGATGCGGGTGGCAGTGGCGGCGTCGAAGACTGCGGTGGCATAACTCAGCGTCCCGTTGATGCTGACGCCCTGGCTGCCATCGGCGAGCTGCCCGACTGAAGTGCCGCCACTGTGCAATTGCAAGGCAAGATCGAAACGCGCGGCGTTGGCCGGAATCTGCAGCGATTGCGGATTCAGCGCGAACCAAGGGTCGTTTGTCATCTCTGACGACTCACCAGGTTCGTCCGTGGTTCCCGGATGATTGGCATGCTCGTCGACAGCAGTGGGCCACACGCCAGCAATCGCGTCTTGCTCCCATGCCATCAGCGTCTGCACCAGCGGCGTATGCGCACTGCTGCGTACGGGCTGCACGGCCTGGACTACCTGCTCGAATGGCAGATCCTGATGCGCCTGCGCAGCGAGTACGTGCTGTTTTACATGCGCCAACAGCGCAGCAGTGCTCAAGCTTGCTGGGGTATCGAAACGGATCGCCAGCGTGTTGACGAAGAACCCGATCAGCGGCTCCAGCTCGGCGCGCGTACGCCCGGCGACCGGGATGCCGATCAACACGCAATCCTGCCGGCACAATCGCGACAACAGCGCACCCCATGCCGCCAGCACGGTCATGAACACCGTGCAGCCATGGCGGCGCGCCAGCATTTCCAGTGCCTGGCCAAGGTCGGCGTCGAAGGCAACAGGAACTTCAGCGCCGCTGAAATCCTGCTGGGGCGGACGCGGACGATCCAACGGCAGATCAAGCAGGGTGGGTACGTCGGCGAGCTGGCGTTGCCAGTACTCGACTTGCTGCTGACGGCGCGCTCCTTGCAGCCACTGGCGCTGCCAGGCGGCGTAGTCGGGATACTGGATCGGCAGCGGTGGTAAAGGGTTTGGCAGGCCACCTAGGCAACTGACGTACAGGACTGCCAGTTCGTGCAGCAGCACACCGACCGACCAGCCATCCGAGGCGCTGTGATGCTGAGTGATCAGCAGGGCATGTTCATCGGCCGACAATTGCAGCAGACGAAAACGGATCGGGGCATCGCGATCGAGCTGGAACGGCGTGTTAGCCTCATGCACGATCCACTGCTGCAGCGCGGCGTCTGCGTCAGAGTGATCTGTGAGCGTGCGATCAGTGAGCAGGTGCTCGTGCAGTAGCAAAGCTTGTTCGGGCGGTAGTAACACGACATGTACCTGTTCGCCACGCACCTTTTCGACATGCGCTTGCTCGGCAGAACGCGGCGCCGGAATCAGACCGCTGGGTAGTGTGGCATCGGCGATATCGCTGCTTTGGTGCGGCACGCGGCTCTGCCGAAAACAACTGCGCAACGCCTCATGCCGTGCGACCAGCGCGTGCAGCGCCGCACGCAGGGCACCGCGATCCAACGCGCCGTGCAGACGCAAACCCATTGGCATGATGTACGTCGCGCTGGGGCCTTCCAGCTGATCCAGAAACCACAGCCGCTGCTGGGCGAAGGACAGCGGCAATGGCTGATCGCGCGGCAGGCGTGGGATCGGTGTAGAGACATCCTCCTCAGCGTCTTGCAGCGCGAGCGCCAGGTCGCATAGCACCGGGTGGGAAAACAACAGCGCTACCGGTACGTGCCGTGCAAGCGCGGTCTGCAGGCGGGCGCACACGCGCATGGCCAGTAACGAGTGGCCGCCGAGTTCGAAGAAGTGATCATGCCGGCCAACATGCGGCAGCCCGAGTAGCTCACTCCATAACGCGGCCAGCAGATATTCATTAGGGCCTTGTGGCGTTGCATAGCCGGCCGCTGCGACTGCAGCGCGATCGGGCGCAGGCAACGCGCGACGGTCGACTTTTCCGCTGGCGGTGAGTGGCAGGCAGTGCAAGCGCACGACCGCCGATGGCAGCATGTGCTCGGGCAGGTGCTTGGCTAGCGCCTCACGCAGCGTTGCCGGATCCAACGCGTCGTCGATGCCATTGTCACTGCTCTCGCTTGGCTTCGTCGCTGCAACGACATACGCCACCAACTGCTTGTCGGCTGCGCCTTGCTGACGTGCGATCACCACCGCGTCGGCCACTCCAGCGCAGCCGCGCAGTGCCATTTCAATCTCGCCGGGTTCGATGCGGAAGCCGCGTACTTTCAGCTGCTGATCGCAGCGGCCCAGGAAGTCCAGGCTGCCGTCCTCGCGCCAACGCGCCAGATCGCCGCTTCGATACAACCGACCACCGGGCACGAACGGATCTTCGCTAAAGCGTTCTTCCGTGAGGACCGGCTGATTGAGATAACCGCGTGCCACGCCTGGCCCGCCGATGTAGAGCTCGCCAGGCACGCCGATCGGCACCAATTGGCGTTGATCGTCCAATAGATAAATCCGCGTGCTGGCGATCGGGCGCCCAATCGGCACTGCAGTTACCGGTGCCTTGGCAAAGCGATGACAGGTGCTGAAGGTGGTTGCCTCGGTCGGCCCGTATGCGTTGATCAACTGGCAGTGCGGCAAGGCTCGATTTACACGCTCGACAGCCGCTCGCGACAGCACATCGCCGCCGGCCAACAGCTGTCGCAGGCTGTGCAACTGGCTCAGTTGCGCAGCACCAAGCAGTTCGAACAGCCCAGCGGTCAGCCACAACGTGCTGACCTGATGCTGTTGGACCTGCGCACAGATCACGTCCAGGTTCAGCGGGCTGGGCGGTGCAAGCACCAATCGCGCACCATTGAGCAGCGCACCCCATAGCTCGAACGTTGAAGCATCGAAAGCCAGCGGTGCTGCGAGGAGGAAGCATTGCGACACATCGCAGTCGGCGTAGTCAGGCGCGCACACCAGTCGCACCACATTGCGCTGCTCGACCATCACGCCCTTGGGCGTGCCGGTAGAGCCGGAGGTATAGAGCACGTAGGCCAGGTGATGCGGCTGTAGCTCAGGCACAGCAGGTGCAGTGGTGGGCAACGAGGCCCAGGCAGGATCGATCTGATCCAGCTGACACACCGCCAACGCATCGGGCAGCGGCAAGCGATGCAGAGACTGAGCATCTGCAAGCACAGCCACTGGGCGAGCATCGTCCAGCAACGCGTGCAATCGCTGCGGCGGTGCCTTAGCATCCAACGGCAAATAAGCACCGCCTGCTTTGAGAATGGCGAGCAAGCCGATCACCAACGCGGGGCTGCGCACGGCGCTGATCGCAACCAGACAATCGGGGCCAACGCCCAGTGCACGCAGATGATGTGCCAGACGATTGGCCTGCAGATCCAACTCGCCGTAACTCAACTGTGTATCGCCGCACACCAGCGCAGTCGCTTGCGGCGCGCGTGCGGCCTGCTCGGCGAACAACGTTGCCATGCCACGTTGCGGAAACTGCGTGTGGCTGCAGTTGAACGCTTGCAGCAAGCGATCGCGCTCACTGCTTTTCAGCAGTTGCGCCTGGCCCACGATGGCAGCCGGCTGCGCGGTCATCGCACGCAATACGTCTTGAAAATGCGTGGCGAAACGTTGCGCACTCCGCACATCGAACAACGCGGTGGCGTAGTTGAGCTGGCCGACCAAGCCGTCGCCTGCTGGCCCCACAGTTAGCCCAAGCTCGAACTTGGCGGTGGTGTTGGCCACCGGCATCGGCTCGATCTTGAGTCCATCCCACTGGGTCATTGCCAGCGTGTCTTCCCAAGAAAAAATCGTCTGCACCAGCGGTGGATACGCGGTGCTGCGCAGCGGCCGCAGCGCCTCGACCACCTGTTCGAACGGCAGGTCCTGATGCGCCTGCGCGTCCAGCACGGTCTGGCGGATCTGTGCCAGCAATGCGGTCGCATCCAGGCTGCCAGGTGCGTCGAAGCGGATCGCCAGCGTATTGACGAAGAACCCGATCAGCGGTTCCAGTTCCACCCGCGTGCGCCCCGCCACCGGGATGCCGACCAGCACGCAGTCCTGGCGACACAGCCGCGACAACAGTGCACCCCAGGCCGCGAGCAAGGTCATGAACAAGGTGCAGCCATTGCGGCGCGACAACGCTTCAAGATCACGCGTCAGCTCGGCATCCAGTTCGAAGCGGAGCTCTGCGCCGATGCCGTCCTGCTGCGCTGGCCGCTGGCGGTCCAGCGGTAGATCGAGCAGCGTCGGTGCGTCGGCGAGCTGGCCTTGCCAATAGTCGAGTTGCTGCTGGCGGCGTGGCCCCTGCAACCATTCGCGCTGCCAGACGGCGTAGTCCGGATACTGGATCGGCAGCGGCGGCAATGGATCGGGTTGGCCGTGGCGGCAGCTGGCATACAGCGTGGACAGTTCCTGCAGCAGCACGCCCACCGACCAGCCGTCCGAGCAACTGTGGTGCTGGGTGATCAGCAGTACATGCTCGGTTGCGCCCAATTGCAGCAGACGGAAGCGGATCGGCGCCTCCCGATCCAGCTGAAACGGAGTCTGGGCTTCCTGTTCCAGCCACTGCCGCACGGCCGCTTCGGAGGCGTCGGCGCTGAGGTCGTGCAACGCGTGCTCGGTCAGCACCAACGCGTGTACCGGCTCCAGTAGCGCAACGTGCGCGTCGCCGTCACTGGTCACGAAACAGCTGCGCAGCGCATCGTGTCTGGCCAGCAACATTTGCAGTGCCGCGATCAGCGCGGCGCGATCCAGTGCGCCGTGCAGGCGAAGACCTATCGGCATCAGATACGTGGCAGCAGGCCCCTGTAACTGATCCAGAAACCACAGCCGCTGCTGGGCAAAGGACAAGGGAAGCCGCTGCTTGCGTGCATGCCTTTGGATCGGTGCCAGCGCCTGTACGGTGCCGGCATCCAGAGCGCGCGCCAGCGTATGCAGCACCGGATGCGCGAACAGCAACGCCACAGGCATGTGGCGACCCAAGCTTGCCTGCACCCGCGCACTCAAGCGCATCGCTAGCAACGAGTGCCCACCCAGTGCGAAGAAATCGTCATAGCGGCCAATGCGCGGCAGCCCCAACAGCTCGGCCCACAGGCCTGCCAGGCTGACTTCGGTGGCGCCTTCGGGCGCGCGATAGGCGTGGGTGGCGAACGCATTGTTGTCCGGTGCCGGCAACGCGTTGCGATCCAGCTTGCCGTTGCGCGTCAACGGCAGGCTGTGCAGACGCACGAACGCGGCGGGTACCAGATAGTCGGGCAGCCGCATTGCCAACGCCGCGCGCAGCGTTGCAGGAACAAGCTCGCTGTCTTTCGCGTTCGTCGTTGCGGTGACATAAGCCACCAGCACCTTGCCGTTGCCGGCCGGGCCATCTTCGCGTGCGATCACGGCCGCTTCGGCCACGCCGCTGCACTGGCGCAACGCTGCTTCGACCTCGCCCGGCTCGACGCGGAAACCGCGGATCTTGACCTGCTGGTCGCCACGGCCGAGAAACTCCAGGCTACCGTCGGCCAGCCAACGCCCCAGATCGCCGCTACGGTAGATCCGCCCGCCTGGATGGAACGGGTCGGCGAGGAAGCGCTCGGCAGTGAGCTGCGGCCGGTTGAGATAACCGTGCGCCACGCCAATGCCGCCGATGCACAGCTCGCCCGGCACACCGATCGGCACCGGCTGCAGTTCGCCATCGAGCAGGTAGATGCGGGCATTGCCGATCGGCCTTCCCAGCGGTGGCCGTTGCCCGTCCAGCGGCCGGCGCAGCACGCAGGTGGTGGCGAAGGTGGTGGCCTCGGTGGGGCCATAGCAATGCAGCAACTGCCCGGGCGGGTGTTGGCGCAGCACGTGATCGATGGCGCTCGAATCCACTGCATCGCCGCCCATCATCAACAGGCGTAGCTGCCCGATGACATCGCCCAACGCGCGTGCATGCTGCTGAAACAGACCTGCGGTGAGATGCAGCACGCTGATCGCTTCGCGACGCATCAGCTGTGCCAGCGCGTCGGCCTGCAAGGTCTGCGCGTGATCGACGACCACCAGGCGCGCGCCATGCAGCAGCGGCGCCCAAACTTCCAGCGTGCTGATGTCGAAAGCGGGATTGCCGACCCAGGCAACGCGGTCCTGCTCGATGAAATTGCCGCAGGCCGGATTGCAGGCCAGGTTGATCACTGCACGTTGGGTGATCTGCACACCTTTGGGCCGGCCGCTGGAGCCGGAGGTGTACATCACATAGGCCAGTGCTGCGGCGCTTGCCGGACGTGGCGAGACGCTGGTGACCGCAGCGGCATCGGCATCAAGATCGACCGCATGCAATTGCAGCGTCGCCGCCAGTGCGGCTTGCGGCGCGCGTCCGGCAGCATGCAGCAGATGTCGCGCTGCGCAGTCATCGAGAATGCTGGCGCTGCGTGTCCACGGCGCGTCCGGATCCAGCGGCACATAGACGGCACCGGCTTTCAGAATGGCCAACTGCGCCAGCACCAGTTCCGCACTGCGAGGTAGCCACATGGCCACCAGCTCACCGGGGCCGACGCCGGCAGCGCGCAACTGCCGGGCCAGCGCAGTGGCCTGCGCGTCCAGCGTGGCGTAATCGATCTGGCGCGCGCCATCGACCACCGCGATGGCGGCAGGGCTGCGCTGCGCCTGACGCTCGAACAGTGCGGCCAGCGCAGTGTCGTCGGGGCAGGGCGCGTCGGTCTGGTTGAAGCTGTGCAGCACCTGCCGGCGTTCGTCTGGCGGCAGCACATCGAGCTGGGTCAGCGCTGTGTCCGGCGATCGCTCCAGCGCAGCGGCCAGCGCCTGCAATGCCGACTCCATGAAGGCGCACAGCCGCTCCGGTGCCAGCGGCGCGACGCTTTGCGCGCTCAGCTCCAGCGTGCGGCCATCGTCCCCTACCGACAGCGCCAGCGGGTAATGCGTGCGTTCCTCGGCGCTCAGCAAGGCGCCGTCTTGCGGAGGCGCGGCCACCGCGTTGGAGCCGGCGTTGTGACGATAGTTGAGCAACGCGGTGAACAGCGGCGCAGGAGCCGGCACCGCACTGCAACGCTGTGCCAGCGCGAGCGAGGCGTGTTCGTGGCGCAGCAGTGCGCTCAGTTCGGCATGGGTGTGCTGCAGCGCCGCTGCCACGCCAGTGTGTTGCTGCAGCCGCAGACGCAACGGCAAGGTGTTGATGAACAGGCCCAGAGTGCTGGCATCGGGCTGGTCCATGCGGCCGAACAACACGGTGCCGAACACCGGCTCGGCGCAACCGCTGCTGCGTGCCACCACCAACCCCCAGGCGAGATGGCACAGGCTGGCCAGACTGATACCGTGTTGGCTGGCAAGTTGCCGCAGGCGTGCGCTCAGCGCTGGCGGCAACGCGTGTTCGTAGCTGCTCACCACACCAGTGGCGTCGAGCAGACCGAACGGCGCACATGGCGTGTCCAGATCGCCTAGACGTGCGCGGAAAAATGCTTCGTGCGCAGCTTGCGGTAGTCCCAGGCGCGCTTGTGCGACAAGGTTGCGGAACGGTTGCGGCGGCGGGAATTCGCCGCCGCGCCCAGCCAGCAGCGCCTGGATTTCGGACTGGATGGTTTCCAGCGTGGTGTGGTCGCCGATCAGATGGTGTTGCAACAACAGCAGATGCCAGCGTTGGCTATCCGGGTCGGCAACCACGCTGGCATGCAGCAACGGTGCACGGCGCAGATCCAGCTGGCGCGGCTGCGGGTGCGCGGCGAGCTGTTCTTCGAACGATTGCTGTGAATCGAAGCTGGAGCAATCCAACGCTTCGAGCGGCAACGATGCATGGCGATAGACCACTTGTACCGGCTCGCTCAGGCCTTCCCACAGCACTGCGCTGCGCAGGATGTCGTGGCGATCGATCACGCGCTGCAGTGCGGCCAGGTAAGCGTCCAGCCCGGCGCGGTCGGCAAAGCGCAGGCGCAGGCGTAGCAGATACGGATCGCCATCGGGCGCGAGCAGGTGATGGAACAGCAGGCCGTCCTGCAGCGGCGATAGCGCGTACAAATCCTGCAGGTTGGCTAGGCCGCCGGGCACGTGTTCGAGCACGCGATCGATGTCTTGCTGGGTGAGCTCGGCAAGTGGCAACTGCTGCGGCGTGAGCTTGGTCAGCTCAGGGGTGATGTGGTTGGGTGGCACCACCAGCGCGGCGCTGTTGTCGCCGTGCAGGCTGGCGGCGAAACCGGCCAGGGTGGGCGCGGTAAACAGGTGGCGCACCTGCGCATGCAGCCCATCGGCACGCAGACGCTCTACCAGGCGGATCGCCAACAACGAGTGACCGCCGAGTGCAAAGAACTGATCGTCGCGGCCTACTTGCTGCACACCGAGCAATGCGCACCAGTGCGCGGCGATGGCGCATTCGGTCGGTCCCTGTGGCGGGACGAACGCACGCGCGGCCAGGGCATCGTCGGTGGGGGCGGGCAGGGCGCGGCGATCGAGCTTGCCGTTGGCCGTCAGTGGCAGCGCGTCCAGTAGCACGTACGCGGCCGGCAGCATGTAGTCGGGCAATTGCGCGGTCAGTGCGGCACGCAGCTGGGCCGGTGCGAGCGTGTCGGCGTCAGTATCGGGCTGCGCGGTGATGTAGGCGACCAAGCGTTTTTCTGTCGCGCCGCTGCCGGTGGCGATCACTGCGGCTTCGGCCACGCCAGGGCAGGCGGCGAGCCGCGCGGCGATCTCGCCGGGCTCGATGCGGAAGCCGCAGATCTTGACCTGGTCGTCGGCGCGCCCGCGAAATTCCAGACGGCCATCGGCCCGCCAGCGCGCCAGATCGCCGCTGCGGTAACAACGTTCGGCCGGCTCGAACGGATCGTCGATAAACCGTTCCGCGCTCAGCACCGGCTGATGCAGATAACCACGCGCAACACCGTGCCCGCCGATGTACAACTCGCCGACGCAGCCGTGCGGCACCAGCTGCTGGAAGGCGTCGAGCAGATACACGCGGGTATTGGCGATCGGCCGGCCGATGTCGGCGGGGTGATCGCCATCGGCCAACAGGCCGGAGGTGGCCACGACCGTTGTTTCGGTGGGCCCGTAGTTGTTGCTCAGGCGCAGGCCGGCCGGCAACCGCGGTAGCCGCCGCAGTTGGTCGCCACCGATCAACAGCTGCTGCAATGACGGCGGCAGCGCGCCTTGTTCCAGCGCCAGTTCGGCGATGGGCGTGACCAGAAAACCGCTGTGCAATGGCTGCTGCCGCCACCAGTCGAGCAAAGCCTGCGGGTCGCGCGCGGTGGTCGCTGGCGGCAGGTGCAAGGTGGCGCCGCTGCACAAGGCCGGCCACAGTTCCCAGGCATTGGCGTCGAAGCCGATTGCCGCTGTGGCGGCAGTGTGCTGTCCTGCAGTCAGGCCGAAGCTCTGCTGATGCCAGTGCACCAGATTTGCAAGCGCGCGATGTTCCACCATCACGCCCTTCGGTGTGCCGGTGGAGCCGGAGGTATAGATCACGTAGGCCAGATGCTGCGGCTGCGCAAGCGCGAGCGCTTCGTCCAGCATCGAAGCCTCTGCCCAGGCAGGCGCGGCGTCATCCATCCGGCAGATCGGCAGATCGGTGGGCGGCATCAAATGCGACAGCGTGACGCTGTCTGCCAGCAACACGCTGGGCCGGCAATCGGCGAGCAGGAATGCCAGGCGCTCGCCTGGATCTTCCGGGTCCAGCGGCACATACGCGGCTCCGGCCAGCAGGCTGGCCAGCAGGCCAACGACCTGCTGCGGGCTGCGCCGCAAACACACCGCGACACGCGCATCCGGCATCACGCCGAGCCTGCGCAGATACCGTGCGAGCTGTGTTGCCTGCGCTTGCAGCTGCGCGTAGCTCAGCTGCTGCTCGCCTTGCACCAGCGCAAGTGCATCCGGTGTGGCTGCAGCTTGTGCCGTGAACCAGTGCACCACACTGCCGGCCGGTACCGTCATGTGGGTCTGATTACGATCGTGCAGCAACTGTCGGCGCTCGGCAGGCGACAGCAGTTCGATCGTTGCCAGTGCGCGCCGCTCGTCGTCCAACATGCCGCGCAGCAGCGCTTCGAAATAGCCCACCAGCCGCGCGATTGTCGATGCATCGAACAAGGCGGTGGCATAGCTGAGCCGCCCACATATCCCTTGCGGGGTCGCCGCCAGGGTCAGGGTCAGATCGAATTTTGCGCTGCGCTCGGCCAGCGTCAGTGGCTGCGGTTGGAGTGCTGCCCACGCGCCTTGTTCCGGCGCAGAGTGCGATTCCTCCCACGCAAACATCACCTGCACCAGCGGGGTATAGCCGGCATCGCGCAACGGTTGCAGATGTTCGACCAACTGCTCGAACGGCAGCTCCTGATGGTCCTGCGCGGCCAGCACATTGCGGCGTACCTGGGCCAGCAGCGTGGCGGTGTCTGTGGTGAGGTCCACATCCACGCGCACCGGCAAGGTGTTGACGAAAAAACCCACCAGCGGCTCCAGCGCCGCACGCGTGCGGCCGGCGAACGGACTGCCGATCAATACGCTGGATTGCCGGCACAGCCGTGCCAGCAGCGCGCCCCAGCCGGCCACCAAGGTCATGAAACGCGTGCAGCCATGCCGCCGCGACAGGGCGTCCAACGCATCGCTGAACTCAGCGTCGAACGCAAACCTGAGTTCGCCGCCATCGCTGTTGACCAGTGGCGGGCGCGGGCGATCCACTGGCAGGTCGATCAGGGTCGGTGCATCGGCCAGCTGCGCGCGCCAGTAGTCGACCTGGCGTTTGCCTTCGCCCGCGCCAAGCCACTGGCCTTGCCAGGCGGCGTAGTCGGCGTAGTCGATCGCAAGCGCCGGTAGCGGGTTCGGCCGGCGTGCGTGGAAGGCGTTGTAAAGCGCAGCCAGTTCGCGCTGCAGCACTGCTTCGGACCAGGCATCGGAAGCGCTGTGATGTGTCGTGCTGAGCAGCACATGTGCATCGTCTGCCCGCTTCAGCAGGCGGAAACGGATCAGTGGGCCTTGTTCGAGTTGGAACGGCGTACTGGCTTCGTGGTCCAGCCAGTGCTTCAGCGCTGCATCGGCCTGCACAGCATCAAGCGTGGACAGATCATGTTCGTTGAGCTGCAGTGCCTGCTCGGCCGGCAACCATTGCATCCGCACCTGCTCGCCGTCGGGCACAAAGCGGCTGCGCAGTGGTCCATGGCGCGCCAGCAATGCCTGCAGTGCTTCGATCAGTGCGGTGCGGTCCAGCGTGCCTTGCAGACGTAGCCCGGCGCACATCAGGTAACTCGTGCCGGAGCCATGCAACTGCTCCAGAAACCACAGCCGCTGCTGCGCGAACGAGGCCGGCAGCAGGCCGCTGTGGTCGGTTGGCACCAAGGTGTCCAGCACCGGTGCGGGGGCGAGGTGCTGTTGCTGCGCCAGCGCGAGCAAGCGTTCCAGTGCGTCGGTGTCCAGAGCGTCCAGCGCGGTGGACTTATCGTGCGACATGATCCATCTCCGTAAGTGCACTCAGTTGCGCCAGCGCGTCGGGCGCCAGGCGTTGCAGCTGTGCCAGCGCGAGCCTGCGGCTGAAGGCGGCCAGGGTCGGGAACTCGAACACCGCCGACAGCGGCAACCGCACCTGCGCCTGTTCGCTCAACTGCGCCAGCAAGCGCACCGCCAGCAGCGATTGCCCGCCCAGCGCGAAGAAGTCGTCGTCGCGGCCCACCTGCGGCAGCCCGAGCAGCCGGCACCAATGCGCGGCCACCAGGCATTCGGTGGGGCCGCTCGGCGCGCTGTATGGGCGCAGCGCAAACGCCTGGCCGTCCGGCGCCGGCAGGGCCTTGCGATCGAGCTTGCCGTTGGCGGTCAGCGGCAGCTTGGGTAGCACCACCCAGGCCGACGGCAGCATGTGCTCGGGCAATGCGCGGTCGAGTGCGGCACGCAGCGTGGCAGGCCGTAAAGCCCCGGCATCGGCATCGGCATCGACATCGGGCAGCGCGGTGAGATAGGCCACCAGCCGCGTCAGGCCCGGGCTGTCTTCGCGTGCCAGCACCACCGCTTCACGCACCCCGGGGGCCGCGAGCAGACGCGATTCGATCTCGCTCAGCTCCACCCGCAAGCCGCGGATCTTGACCTGGTGATCGTTGCGTCCCAGGTACTGCAGGTTGCCATCGGGCAGCCAGCGCGCCAGGTCGCCGGTCTTGTAGCGGCGCGCGTGGTGCACGTCGAAATGGTCGTCGGCGATGAAGCGCTCGGCACTGAGCTCAGGCAGATTCCAATACCCGCGCGCCACCTGCACGCCACCGATATGCAGCTCGCCGGGCACGCCGACCGGCACCGGCTGGCCATGGGTATCGAGCACGTACAAGCGGGTATTGGCGATCGGCCGGCCGATCGGCACCAGCCCGGGGTGCAGCTGCGGATCGCACTGCCAATGACTGACTTCAATCGCCGCCTCAGTTGGACCATAGAGGTTGTGCAATTCAACATGCGGCAGCGCCTGTAGACAGCGCCGCTGCAAGGCATCGCTCAGCGCCTCGCCACTGCACAGCAGCCAGCGCAGGCTGGGGCAACGTGGCGGTTCGGCTTGATCGAGAAACAGCTGCAGCATCGACGGAACGAAGTGCGCCTGGGTGATACCGCGTTGTTGGATCAAACTGGCCAGATACTGCGGATCCTGATGCCCCTGCGGGCGCGCAAGCACCAGGCGTGCGCCGGCCTGCAGCGGCGAGAAGATCTCCCATAGCGAGATATCGAAACCGAACGGCGTCTTCTGCAGCGCCCGATCATGCGGCCCCAGCGGGAACATGGTTTGATGCCACTGCAGTCGGTTGACCACGCCGCGATGTGCGTTCATCACTCCCTTCGGCTGGCCGGTGGAGCCGGAGGTGTAGATCACGTAAGCCAGGCAGTCTGGATGCAGGTCGGGCAGCTGCGGTGCGCTAGCGGGCTGCGCGTTCCACGGCAGCTCTGGTGCATCCAGACGACAGTAAGTGACTTCGGGAAGTTGCGGGATTCTTGCCAGGCCATAGCCGTCGCAGAGCACCGCCAGCGGTTGGCTGTCGGCCAGCATGTAGGCCAGTCGCTCGCTCGGATACTCCGGATCCAATGGCACATACGCAGCGCCGGCCTTGAGAATGCCGAGCAGGCCGATCACCAGCTCAGGGCTGCGCTGCAGACACAGCGCCACGCGACATTCCGGGCCCACGCCGAGGCTGCGCAGGTGATGGGCCAACTGGTTGGCCTGGGCCTCCAATTCGGCGTAACTCAACGAGCGTGCATCCAGTTCCACCGCGATGGCATCGGGCGTGAGCCGTACCTGCGCTTCGAACAGCTGGTGCAGGCAGATGCCGGGGACAAACGCGGTGACGCTGGCATTGAAGCTTTCCAGTACCTGCGTTTGCTCTTCTTCGGGCAACACTGGCAATCGCTGCACCGGCGTCTGCGGCGCATGCTCCAACGCATCGACCAGGCCGCTCAGAGCGGTGGCCAGATAGCTGCACAACCGTTGTGGGTTCAGCGCTGCACAGACTTGCGCGGTCAGCGCCAGGCCATGCCCATCGTCTTCCACGGCCAGATGCATCGGATAGTGCGTGCGCTCCTCGCCGCCGCGCAGAGCAGCATCGCCGCCGTCGCGATTGTGCCGGTAGTTGAACAAGGCGGTGAACAGCGGCGCCGGTGCCGGCACCGCGCTGCAACGCTGCGCCAGTGCCAGCGAGGCGTGTTCGTGACGCAGTAACGCGGCCAGATCGGCGTGCGTGCGGCGCACGGCCGCTTCGGCGCCGATCGGCTCGGCCAGCGCGATGCGTAGCGGCAGGGTATTGATAAACGGTCCGAGTGCTCCAGCTGCGGTCTGCCCCATGCGGCCGAACAGCACGCTGCCGAACACCGCGTCGGTGCAGCCGCTGGTGCGGGCCACGACCAATGCCCAGGCCAGATGGCACACGCTTGCAAGACTGACACCCAATCGTTGCGCCGCTTGGCGCAGTCGTGCAACCAATGCAGCATCCAGCACCATCGTGTGTTCGCCGGGCGCGGTATCGGCCGCCTGCAACAGGCCGAATGGCGCGCACGGCGTATCCAGATCGCCCAGGCGCTCGCGGAAAAACGCTTCGTGCGCGGCTTGCGGCAATCCCAGACGCGCTTGTGCCACAAGGTTGCGGAACGGTTGCGGCGGCGGGAGCTCAGCGCCGTGTCCGGCTTGCAGCGCCTGGATCTCGGACTGGATGGTTTCCAGCGTGGTGTGATCGCCGATCAGATGGTGTTGCAACAGCAGCAGATGCCAACGTTGACCATCAGGATCGGCAACTACGCTGGCGTGCAGCAGCGGTGCGCGGCGCAGATCCAACTGGCGCAGTTGTGGGCGCGTGGCTAGTTGCTCTTCGAACGGTTGTCGTGGATCGAAGCTGCAGCAATCCAGTGCGTCGATCGCGAGCGTTGCGCGGCGATAGACCACTTGTACCGGTTCGCTCAGGCCTTCCCACAGCACCGCACTGCGCAGGATGTCATGGCGGTCGATCACGGTTTGCAGTGCGGTCAGATAGGCGTCCAACCCGGCGCGATCGTTAAAGCGCAGCCGCAGGCGTAATAGGTAAGGATCGCCATCGGTGGCAAGCAGGTGATGGAACAGCAGGCCGTCCTGCAACGGCGAGAGTGCGTAGATGTCCTGGACGTTGGCAAGGCCGCCGGGAACCTGTTCCAGCACGCGGTCGATGTCTTGCTGGGTGAGGTCGGCTAGCGGCAGGTGTTGCGGGGTGAGTTGGGTTAGGTCGGGGGTGATGCGGTTGGGTGGGATGACTAGCGTGGTGTTGGTAGTTGTCGTGTTGTGCAGGCTTGCGGCAAAACCGGACAGGGTGGGGCTGGCGAAGAGGTTGCGCACTTCGGCGTGCAACCCATCGGCGCGCAAGCGTTCGATCAGATGGATCGCCAGCAACGAGTGCCCGCCGAGAGCGAAGAACTGATCGTCGCGACCGACGTGTTGCACTCCGAGGAGCTCGCACCAATGTGCTGCAATGATGTTCTCGGTTGGTCCTTGCGGAGGCACGAAGTCGCGTGTTCCCAAGGCGGCTTCGGTTGGCGCGGGCAGGGCGCGGCGATCGAGCTTGCCGTTGGGCGTCAGTGGCAGCGCCTCCAGGTGCACGTAAGCCGCTGGCACCATGTAGTCGGGGAGTTGCGCGGAGAGATGGCTTCGCAGTGTTTCGATCGGCAGCAGCTTGGCGGCCAGGTAGTAAGCGACCAGGCGCAGCTGTCCGGATTGATCTTTGCGTGCAAGCACGACTGCATCGCGCACATCGGAGTGCGTAGCGAGCCTTGCAGCGATCTCACCAGGTTCAATGCGCAGGCCACGGATCTTGACCTGATCGTCGTTGCGGCCGAGGTATTCGAGGACGCCATCGGCACGCCAGCGCGCAAGGTCACCCGTCTTGTAGAGCTGCGCATCGGGTGCGGGGCGGAAAGGATCGGGAATGAAACGCTGGGCAGTGAGCTCAGGGCGATCGAGATAGCCGCGCGCGACTTGCACACCGCCGATATGTAGCTCTCCCGCCACGCCGATTGGCACTGGCTGCAGATGCGTATCGAGCACATAGAGCTGCGTGTTGGCGACTGGGGTGCCGATCGGTGTGTTGTCGGGGATATCGGGATTAGCGTTGCAATCCCAGAAGCTGACGTCGATGGCGGCTTCGGTCGGGCCATAAAGATTGTGCAGTTGCACGCCGGGCAGCTGTCTGCGGAAGCGCTGTACCAGTTGCCCGGGCAAAGCTTCGCCGCTGCAAATCACGCGGGTGAGTCCGCTGCAGTGCTGCGGTGCGTCGGTTGCCAGAAATGCGTCGAGCATCGAAGGCACGAAGTGCAGCGTTGTCACTGCAGCCTCGGCGATGGTTGCGCCGAGGTAAGCCGGATCCTTGTGCCCACCAGGACGCGCCAGCTGCAAACGCGCGCCACTCAACAGCGGCCAAAACAGTTCCCACACCGAGACATCGAAGCTGATCGGCGTTTTTTGCAGCACCACATCGTCTGGGGTGAGCGCATAGGTGTCCTGCATCCACAGCAGCCGATTGACCACGCCGCGATGGGTGTTCATCGCGCCCTTGGGCGTGCCGGTGGAGCCGGAGGTGTAGATCACGTAGGCCAGGTGGTCGTGTTCTAGCGCTGGCACGTGCGGGGTGGTCGTGGGCTGGTGGTCCCAGGGCGTATTGGGCTGATCCAGCTGATAAACTGCCAATGTGCTCGGCAGTCCTTTGCAGAGCAGCACGCTGTCCGCTAGCTCAGTATCAAGCAGCGAGACGCGGTGCAGCGCGTCGCTAGCCAGTAGCGGGAGGTGTTCGCACGCATACGCATCGACAAGCAGGGCGAGCGGTTGGCTGTCGGCGAGCATGTCGGCCAAACGCTGGGCCGGGTACTCCGGATCCAGCGGCACATAGGCGCCGCCGGCTTTCAAAATCGCGAGCAGCCCGACCACCAACATTGGGCTGCGCTGCGCGCAAATCGCCACGCGTACATCAGGGCCAACGCCGAGTTGGCGCAGATGGTGGGCAAGCTGATTGGCCTGCGCATCCAGCGCGGCATAGTCCAACTGCAGTTGGTCCTGGGCCACCGCGATGGCGTGCGGCGTGCGCTGGACTTGCTGCTCGATCAGCTCATGCAACAACGTGCAGGGATAAACGACAGCAGCCGGCTGGAAGTCGACCAACAACTGCTGGCGTTCGTGCGCATCCAGTAATGCCACGGTGTCCAGTGGCACGGTGCTGTCGGCAGCCATGGCGCGCAGCAAGCTTTGCAGATAGCCAACGATGCGGTTGGCAGTCGCGGCATCGAACACGGCAGTGGCATAGCTCAGCGTGCCTTGCACACAGGATTCGGCGAGATTGCCGCTGTGTCGCTGTCCCACTGGCTCGTCACCACTGCGCAACTGCAAGGTGAGATCGAAGCGGGCGGCCTTGGCGGGAATCTGCAGCCGTTGCGGATCCAGTGCGGCCCAGGGATCGTCCGCGATTTTTGGATGGTCAGCATCTGCACCAGAGACGTGTGGAACCACGCCAGCCACTGCGTCCTGCTCCCAGGCCAACAACGTCTGCACTAACGGTGTATGCGCACTGCTGCGTACGGGTTGTACGGCCTGCACCACCTGCTCGAACGGCACATCCTGATGCGCCTGCGCATCGAGTACTTGCTGGCGCACCTGCGCCAACAGCGCGGCAGTACTCACGCTTGCGGGGGCATCGAAACGGATCGCCAGCGTGTTGACGAAGAAACCGATCAGCGGCTCCAGCTCGGCGCGCGTGCGCCCGGCAACCGGGATGCCGACCAGCACGCAGTCCTGGCGACATAAACGCGACAACAGCGCGCCCCACGCCGCCAGCACGGTCATGAACACGGTGCAGCCATGGCGGCGCGCCAAAGTCTCCAGTGCGTGGCTGAGATCGGCATCGAAGTGGATGGCGACCTCGGCACCGCTGAAATCCTGCTGCGGCGGGCGTGGGCGATCCAGCGGCAGATCGAGCAAGCTGGGGGCGCCTGCAAGCTGACGTTGCCAATAATCGAGTTGCTGCTGCCGACGTTGCCCTTCCAGCCACTGACGCTGCCAGGTGGCGTAGTCGGGATACTGGATCGGCAGTGGCGGCAGCGGGTCTGGCTGGCCGCGCAGGCAACTTGCATACAGCGCAGACAGCTCATGCAACAACACACCCACCGACCAGCCGTCCGAGGCACTGTGATGCTGGGTGATCAGCAATGCATGTTCATCGAGTGAGAGCTGCAGCAGACGGAAACGGATCGGTGCATCGCGATCGAGCTGGAACGGCGTGCTGGCCTCATACGCGATCCAGCATCGTAGTTCGGCGTCTGGATCGAAGTGATTGTTGAGTGCGTGATCTGTAAGCAGTTGCTCGTGCAGCACCAAGGCTTGTTCGGGCGGCAGTAGTTCGATATGCACCTGTTCGCTATGAACTCTCTCTGCTTGGACCTGCTCGGCCAGACACGACGTGGGCAGCAGACAAGTGGATAGCGGAGCGGTTGCGATATCGCCGTTTTCTTGCGGCAAGCGGCGTTGCCTGAAGCAACTGCGCAAGGCTTCGTGCCGCGCAACAAGCGCATGCAGCGCCGCTCGCAGCGCACCACGATCCAGCGCACCGCGCAGACGCAGGCCCATCGGCATGATGTAAGTGGCGCTAGGGCCTTCCAGTTGATCCAGGAACCACAGCCGCTGCTGCGCGAAAGACAGCGGCAACGGCTGGTCGCGCGGCAGGTGCGGGATTGCGCCTAGCGCATCGCCAGCACTGCCCTGTAACGCGATTGCTAGTTCACATAACACCGGATGCGCAAACAGCAGCGCCATCGGCACCTGCCGCATCAGTGCGGTCTGCAGCCGGCCACAGACGCGCATGGCCAGCAACGAATGCCCGCCGAGTGCAAAAAAATGATCGTGCCGGCCTACCTGCGGCAACCCAAGTAGCTCGGCCCACACTGTGGCCAGCAGACACTCGTTTGCGCCTTGCGGCGGCACATAGCCGGCTGCCGCGACTGCAGCACGATCCGGCGCCGGCAAGGCACGTCGATCCAGTTTGCCGCTGGCAGTCAGCGGTAACTGCTGTAACCGCACAAATGCCGACGGCAGCATGTGCTCGGGCAGTTTTTGGGCCAGCGCGGCGCGCAAGGTGGCGGGAGCCAGTGCGTCGATATCGCAGCCATTGCTGTCGCTTGGCTGCGGTGAAGCGATGACATATGCCACCAATTGTTTATCAGCCGCACCTTCCTGTCGCGCAACGACCACCGCGTCGGCCACCCCGGTGCACCTGCGTAACGCCGCCTCGATCTCGCCAGGCTCGATACGGAAACCACGCACCTTCAGCTGTTGATCGACACGACCCAGAAAGTCCAGGCTGCCATCCTCGCGCCACCGCGCCAGATCGCCGCTTCGATACAGCCGACCACCTGGCAAAAACGGATCTTCTCCAAAACGCTCAGCGGTCAATGACGACTGATTGAGATAACCACGGGCCACGCCCGGGCCACCGATGTAGATCTCACCAGGCACACCGATCGGCACAAGCTCGCGCTGGTCATCCAACAGATAGATCCGCGTACCGGCGATCGGGCGCCCAATCGGTACCGAGGTCACCGCTGCCTCGTCGAAGCGATGACAGCTACTGAAGGTGGTCGCCTCGGTTGGCCCGTACGCGTTGATCAACTGGCAGTGCGGCAAGGCTTGGTTGACACGTTCGACAGCGGCACGCGACAGCACATCCCCGCCAGCCAATAGCTGGCGCAGGCTGTGCAACTGGCTCAGCTGCACAGGATCAAGCAGCTCGAACAGGCCAGCGGTCAGCCATAAGGTGGTCACCCGATGCTGCTGCACCTGTGCACAGATCGCATCCAGATCCAGCGTGCCGGGCGGGGCAAGCACCAACTGTGCGCCATTGAGCAACGCCCCCCATAGCTCGAACGTGGACGCATCGAAGGCCAGCGGCGCGGCAAGCAGGAAACGCTGCGAAGCATCGCAATCAACATAGTCGGGCGCACACACCAGGCGCACGACGTTGCGTTGCTCGACCATCACGCCCTTGGGCACGCCGGTGGAGCCGGAGGTATACAGCACGTAGGCCAGATGATGCGGCTGCAGCGCTGGCACATCGGGTGCGGTGCCAGGGAAATCGCCCCACGCGGGATTGACCTGATCCAGCCGACACACCGGCAACGTATCGGGCAGCGGCAAACGACGCAACGCATCTGCATCGGCGAGCACAGCACATGGACGCGCATCATCCAGCAACGTACTCAAACGCTGTGAAGGCGCATCGGCATCCAGCGGCAGATACGCACCTCCGGCCTTGAGGATCGCCAGCAAGCCGATCACCAACGCAGGGCTGCGTGCCGCACTGATCGCAACCAGACAATCCGGGCCAACGCCAAGCGCACACAGACGATGCGCAAGACGATTGGCCTGAAGATCCAGCTCGGCATAACTCAGACGTGTCTCGCCACACACAAGCGCGGTCGCCTGCGGCGCGCGCGCGGCCTGCTCGGCAAACAACACTGCCATGCCACGTTGCGGAAACCGCGTGTGACTGCAATTGAATGTCTGTAACAAGCGACGGCGCTCGCTCGCTGGCAAGAGCGGCAATAACGCTACAGGGCTATGCTGTGCCTCGCCACGTTCAAGAGCCGTTAGCAGACATCTCAGACGTGCACCGACGCGCAAGGCCTGCCGCCGTGTCGAATGCGAGCTATGCAATCCGCAACGAAATCGCTTGCGTAACTGGCAGATCTGCAATTGCAGCTGCGGTGTCGCAGTTGCGCCAACAATCACCGCACTGTCGTTCGTTACACCGATCTCGATCAACGTCGGCCATGCATGTGCAACGTCACCACGTTGCGCCTTTTTCGATTGCGCATCCTCCTGGCCTGCAGTATGGAGTGCACGTTCATCCAATGCGCCGTGCACCTGTTCGCAGATCGCACTGCAGGTGTCGTGCACGCGTGGATGCAATGTCAGCTGGCGTGTGCGGTCTGAATAGCGCAGCCTGATCTGCAAGGGCACTTGCTCGCAGGTCCGTGCTAAGTAGATCGCCACTGCAGCGAGCAGACGTTCCAGCCGCTCGGCCTCTGTCGACCTTGGCAAGGCCTGCCAGCGTGACCAGACAAATGCACTTGCAGTCTCCTCAGGCGCGCACTGCGCCTGCGAAGTGTCAGGGTGGGGGAGCATCGAGTTGCCTGGCTCGATGGCAGGCCGCGATGAAGCAGTGGCGGCGCCGATCACTACTGCTTCGGAGTCAGAAGTCACGTTGAAAACCGCAAAGCACAGCGCTACTGAGGTTGGACACAAGATATCCATCGCAAAACTGCGGAGGTTCGGACGTCCTTGCGTGACGGATGAGTCTCCTTGTGTGCGGCTCACCATAGGCGCGATTCGAGAAGGATTTATTACATTCGCGCGGATTTATTGTTTAGCTGGATAATCTAACTATTATCAATGTTCCATTTACTTTGGTTATGAAGTTAATTTAACGAATTACTTCTCCCGATGCTTTTCAAGCCGATGTGATCCGTGTTGCGTCATTCGCTTTGTTGTATGGCAAGCGCCTTACCCCATGTGGACCCGGTCGATGTAGGTGTGTGAATTGCATCGCATAAACTTGCAGCTCGTCTCGGATAGAGCAGGCGCTGTCGGCGCGGCGCGCCTCGACCGGCCAAACGACAGGCCGGACATTGGACCCCTTGCAGATGCGCCGTCATCGGGCTGCTAGGCTATGAATGAGAAGCAGATGTGTGAGATTCAATCAGACCTGCGCGCCTGATCCAGTAGGCAGGCTCGATCTCGCAGAGGTGCGCGCTGTCAGACCTGTCGCGTGGACATCGCGTCCGGCGGTTGCAGGCGCCAGCGCACTGTGGCGCGCCCGATCACTCCTCTTGGCGTCTACGCCAAATAAGGCTACAATAGCGTCCGTTCCAAGGCAGGGACAGCGAAAAACCTGTTGCAACACAATAGGTTGGACGCATGCAACTAGCGTGCAGTTGCTGTCTTGAGACGAACAGGCCCCGTTTGCGGGGCCTTGTTGTTGCATAGCAAGTGTTGTGGAATGCGATGTTCGGCCTGGTGGTAGAGTGGTTATGCAGCGGACTGCAAATCCGCGTACGCCGGTTCAATTCCGGCCCAGGCCTCCACATCGCACGCTGTTCTAGTCGCATCTAAGTGCCGGTTCGCAAGCGGGTGGCTCCGCAAGAAACAGCGAGCTGGTGGTGTGAAAGGGCTAGCGTAATGATGTGACAAGCTGTACAATTTCGCTCCACGCGGGAATAGCTCAGTTGGTAGAGCGCAACCTTGCCAAGGTTGAGGTCGCGAGTTCGAGTCTCGTTTCCCGCTCCAAATATTGATCTACAGACTTCCACTGGCATCTGTAGGTCGTTGAAAAGAGGAGCTTCGGCTCCTTTTTTCATTCCGGCAAACGCCACGGACATCCACCAACAGCCAGCGTTTTTGAGGCCAAAATTGAGGCCAAAGAATGTGGGTGGTGCCGGTTCCGGGTTGTTGCTGGGGTTGGATCGGGATGACCAGCAGCATTGAGCCTAAGTCTCATGACTTAGGAGTTTAATGATGGCACTCTCTGATCTGACCGTGCGGCAAGCCAAGGCCGCCGAGAAAACCTACAGCATCCCTGACACTGACGGCCTCGGCCTTGTAGTCGCCCCCACCGGCGGCAAATCGTGGCATCTGCGCTACTACTGGCTCGGCAAGCAAAAGCGCATCTCTTTGGGCAACTACCCCGAGGTCGGCCTGCGCGAAGCACGCACCTTGCGTGATGAAGCCCGAGCGCTCGTGGCGAAGGGCATCAATCCCCATGCTGACCGCAAACAGAAGCGACGCGCTATCAAGCTAGCCTCGGACTACACGTTCAAGGCCGTCTTCGATGCCTGGGTCGAGCATCGCGCGAAGGAACTCAAAGAAGGCAGAAACAGCACGCTGTCGCAGATCCAGAGAATCTTCGGAAAGGACGTGCTGCCCAGCCTTGAGAGGATGTCGATCTACGACATTCGCCGACCTCAACTCCTGGGCGTCTTGGCGAGGATCGAGCGGCGCAAGGCTTTCACCACTGCCGAGAAGGTCCGCACTTGGCTGAGCCAGTTGTTCCGCTACGCCCTGGTCATTGTCGAGGGCATGGAGGCCAATCCGGCCACAGACCTCGACGTGGTGGCCGAGCCCAAGCCGCCGGTGAGCCACAACCCCTACCTGCGTCTGCCCGAACTGCCCGACTTCCTCCAGAAGCTCAGGCTCTACAACCCGCGTGGCTGGCAAACGCAACTCGGCATTCGACTGCTGTTCCTGACCGGGGTGCGCACCGGCGAACTGCGACTGGCTACACCGGACCAGTTCGACCTCGACCGCGGTCTGTGGATTATTCCGCCGCAGATCGTCAAGCAGCTTCAGGACGAGATGCGCAAGGCCGGCAAGCGCCCGCATGACATACCGCCTTACATCGTGCCTCTGTCTGTCCAGGCGGTCGAGATCGTGCGCTACCTCCTGGGCGTAATGCGGCCTGCCCAGACGCATCTGCTGGCGCACCGCAGCGAACTCAAGAAGCGCATCAGTGAGAACACCCTCAACGCTGCCTTGAAACGAATGGGCTACGACGCCCAACTGACCGGCCATGGCATTCGGGGAACGATTTCTACGGCGCTCAACGAGATCGGCTATCCCAAGATTTGGGTGGACGCGCAGCTTTCGCACTCCGATCCGAACAAGGTGAGTTCGGCCTACAACCACGCCAAGTATGTCGAGCCGCGCCGCCGGATGATGCAGGATTGGGCCGACCGTCTTGACCTGCTCGAACAGGGCAAAGTGGAAGCTGCCAGTACACATCTAACCATCCATATCGAAGGGGTGCCAGCGATGGCGGAAGGGCCGGCGGCCATCGCCGATGTTTCTGCTAAAGCCGCCGTGTCGCCCACGCCGATCATTGTGATGCCAAGTACTGAGGGAACCACCTTCCAGCGGCTGTCGCAGGTGCCTCCGCCCCCCACTCGGACGCCGGAACCGGAAGCATCCGCAATCCAGCGCGAGCGCAAGGAAATGCTGGCCATGTACGAGTCGCCTAGCTGCCTGCCGGTGCCGCTGTTCGGCAAGCTGGCCGGTAAGTCTAAGGACCAGATCAATCGCGAACTGAAGGCAGGCAAGCTACTGTCCATCGGCCTGGGTAATCGAGGGCAGCGTGTTCCCGATTGGCAACTGGTGCCACTCAAGCACAAGCTGACCCAGGTCCTCATGAATCAGTGCCAAGGAGCGGACTCGTGGGACCTGTTCCGAATGCTGACCCGACCGCACACGGATCTTGGTGATCGCGCAGCGATTGATGTAGTCACGCCGACCAACGTGGTCGCGATCGTTCGGACCATCATGGGCGACCAGTCTTTCGAAAAGGTGCGAACGCTGCAAAGCAGTGAATCAGTAGGGGAGCCCGCACAGCAGCAACCTCTTCACCAGATTTCGGACCAAGAAGCGCGGGAGCGGCCGAGTTCGCCTTCGCTGTAACCTCTTTGCCGAGAGCAGCGATGCACGACAACGCCATAAACGGTCTATCAAATCACGCTCCTTTCTTCACCAAGAGCGGTTGTTTTCCGTGGACATCGCTACCCGTGACGCTCGCTCGACAAGCCTTTTAACTGCAGGTGATAGAGCATTTGCCGATCGAAAAAGACAGGTGTAAACCCATTGAGGAGTGCCGAGGATCTGACGCATGACGATACCTCGATTGCGGGCCCTGACTATGTAGCTCTGCGGCGCAATACCGATGCCATAGCCAGCCGCAACGAGTACCGTCAGAAGATCGAAGGATGTGACTGCAATGCGGCATAGATGAGCGCTTCCATCATCCGTTTCTGCCTCCGTATCAAGCCCTTCAACACAAGGATCCGGATGCCAACAAATCAGGGGGTAACTGAGTGATACCTGTAATGAAATAGCATGCTGTGCCAGCAGTGGGGACCGAGCGGGCAAAGCGATGGCTAATCGGTCGCGCCACAGTGGCAGGACGGCCAGGGCAAGGGTGGATACCGGCCAACCGATGCCTAGATCGTAGGTTCCTCCGAGGATGCTAGTCGTGAGCACGTCCTGGGTGACCTCTTGCAGTAGCACAGGTGTTTCAGGCTCTTCTGTTCGCTGAAGCGCAAGGAGATCAGCCAACTCTGGGGACAGCACTGCTGGAGCGACGGCAACTCTGATGAATTGCGAGCAACAATTCTGGTTCATGGTCTGCCCCTCCGGAGTATGTAAGGAAAAAGTCACCAAACATCATGCATAGATTTAAGTTTAACGTGGTTTAGTTAAGCTTATTGCGTAACGCTTTTGCCGATGCAGAAGCGCACAATGAAACCAGGACGCCCAGTGGGCGCCACCACCTATGAAGCCGAGCCGGCGATAGCTTTCGGCAAGGCAGAACGCGCCGCACGTGTTGCGCGTCAGATATCGCAAGAAGAGCTTGCTACTCGCGCCGGCATTGAGCGCTCTCACATGGGAAAGATCGAGCGGGGGCAACACATGCCTACACTAGCGTTGATTTTGCGGGTATCCATCGCATTGAACGACAGTGCAGCCAACCTAATGACTGCTGCTGAAAGCATTCTGTACGCTGACTCAGAAGGGTGAAGTGTTCGATTTGATTGCGACGATTATCTAATTTCTATCTTTCAAACGTGTTGTGAAGCGATCCACAGAGATTGAAGGCGCAGCACTGGCAGCTTTCAGCATGTACGTCGTAATCACCGCTGATTGATTTGCCAATGGACGGATGACGATATCAGAATGCTTGCACGGTTCCAGCTTCGCGCCAGATGCGAGGCCAATCCCGTAACCAGCCGCAACGAGAGCTAGCATAACGTCGAGCGAAGCTGCGCGCTCGATGACGTTCGGTTTCTCATCCAAGCCTCGCAACAGCTTGGTAAAGGCCTTATCGTAGCCCTCATAGGCTTGGTGGTTCCACATGATCAATGGGGCGCGGAGAAGTTCTTCGATAGGCACTTCTTTGAAGGCGAGTAGCGGATGACGGGCTGGTATCACTGCAACCATTCGTGCATGCCAAATGGGTTCAGCAACAATGCCATCGCCAACCTCTTCTGTGTGTGTGAACCCAATGGTGAAGTCTCCCGACCTTAGTCCATGGAGGAGCTCAGAGAGCGTGACTTCTGTGAGACGAATTTCAACATCAGGCTCCTCCTCGCGACAACGTGCAAGGAGGTCAGACAATCTGGAATCGATCGCTCCGTGAGATACTGCAATCCGCATACTTACCCGGAAGCCCGCGGAAACCGCCTTCACATTTTCTCGGGCTTGATCCAAAGTGGTAAATAAACGGCGTACGTCCAGAAGAAATGCTTTGCCGGCATCGGTCAGCCGCGTTCCTCTTCGATCACGGTTGAACAGTAAAGCGCCCAAGTCGTCTTCCAGTTCCTTGATAGTCCTGGATAAAGGAGATTGTTCGATATGGAGGCGTTCAGCTGCTCTTGTGAAGTGCAGTTCCTCGGCCAAAACCACAAAGCAGCGCAGATGTCGCAGCTCCATCCGCAAGACTCCTTAACAGTCACAATCATCTGTGCCAACAGCAGAGGGCAAGGTTGGTTCGGTTGCTGGCTCGTATAATCGCGTAGGTTGGCGATGAATTTCCTGACGCAATTCATGATATGTCGACGAGATGCGCATCAACTCAAGATAGGATATCTAGTATAAATACCATTGAAATGCTGGCGCTGAGCAATCAAACAAGTCGACATGCAAACTGCGCATCTCTCAATGTCTTCTAAACCCACTCACTTCGGAAGCTGAACTGCTTGATTAACATAGAGGGCTTGACTCAGGCTGCCCATAGCACATCCGTACTATTGAACCCAGCAAATCAGGTGGCTATTCTTTCGAATCATCTTCACGACTGGCGCATCTGGACCATAGCGATACCACGCTGCAAAATATAGAATTACAAGAATCGTGATCAAGAAACTGATCATCAGCCAGTCTTCGATTTTCTTCAGCCATTCAGATGAAAATGAGGAAAAAGTTTTTCCCTCGGCAAGAGTCATCTCTTCAGGTAACTCATACAGTGCAGCAAGTTCTTCGTTTCGTGGCGCCATGGTCACACCGCATAAAGTGAGCAATAGTGCATAATTCAACCAGTTGGGGAATTGCCTAGGAGGAAGGCCTCAAAGGATTTCGACCTCGCTCTCCTGAAGCCAGCCAGCAGCAACAACGTTTCGCTTGGCGAGTGCAGGCTGGGGTGTGTATACGACAATCGCCAGGCTCTTTTCAGCCCGACTACATGTCACGTAAAGCAGCCTACGAGTACGTGCTAGTGCGTTGTCCTTGCCGTCACGCTCGTTGTCCCGGTCAGTCTTTGTTGGTTCTTTTACACCCAGCAATTTGTCGTAGCTGAATAAGAAGCCGCCTGCCTCCTCATCGTTGATGACGACCATGACTCGTGGAAACTCCAGCCCCTTTACCCCTTGATGTGTACCGTAGGGTGAAAGGCCATCCGCATAACTCGCAAAGGCTGCAAGCTCCGAAAATGGACGCTCAAGGAATAGCTGGTAGGCGTAGTTGGTCATCGCGTTCGTATCTTCAGGATCTGGAGCCTCACTAGGGGCTCCCAGCACCATAGCCCCAACCAGATTATCAGGCACATCAAGCAGTTGGGTTTGCAACAGAAGCGTTGCGACCTCGCTCAGTGTTGGATCGTTTTTTTCGAAAAGAGAGAGCAGGGCATGCGTCGCGTCCTCTACACGTTGCATGTGGGCCGATTGATCCCCTGTTGATTGCATTGCATCCTTGCTGAGCAACGGAGAGCGAGAGCGTACGGCTTCAAGCACAAGGAAGTGATCGTCCTTTGCGGTAAGAATGGGAAGAACGCCTTCGCTGAAAACGCGAAGTGCGGGCAATGTTCCATCCAGCAAGCCTGTTTGAAGGTGCTCAACCCCGTATAGGGGCGTGAACAGCTTTTCGAACCCCATCCGCCGTCCAGCCATCTTATGTTCGAGGATCAAGGTTTTTCGGCCCGCAGAACCGGTAGCCCATTCGCCGTCGTCAGTGATTGCAGCCATCGACTGAGCGATGCCTTCCTCAAGATTTGGTGCCTGTTCTTGGCTTTGACTAATGCAGTACATGCGCACCACACCTTCAATGGCATCGGGCTTGGGGGTCTGCTGATGAGTGTCTGCAGTGCTTCGAATCACGTTGATAAGGTCTACAACCCTACGAGGACAGCGGCGATTAACGACCTTTTCAGGTTTCAACCAGTCATCCGGTATCGCTTTGTCAAGGCGCGTTACTCCATGGCCGTAAATCTGTTGCATGGTGTCGCCGAGTAGCCCCAAGCAGAAGCGAGTCTTCGCCAATTGCTGGACCTTCAGAAAAGCCTCCATTACTGGAGCGTGGGTGTCCTGACTTTCGTCGATCAATACGACTGGGTAGCGGTCTACTAGAACATCCAGCAAAGGGCGTTCAGGAACGAATGCTGCAGTTAACTTGATGATCTTATCGTGATTGAGTGCTTGCCGCTCTCTGTTGTCGCCAATGGGGCTGTAGATAAACTTCGTAATCTCGTCGAGATTCTCAAGTCTGCGTCTCTTGCTTTGTAGCTTCCGTCTGTTTGCTCGAGATGTTTTATTGTCGCCTCTCGAACGTGCTAGCTCGCCCTCGATCTTCTCAATGTCCTGGGGAAGTTTGATCCTTAGCCATTCTCTGATCTCATTGTCGAATCCTTGGATTAGGCGCCAGGCGAACGCGTGAATGGTTGAGACTTCCACGAGTGGATCAAACTCTAGCCTCCGAAGAATCTCATCACAGGCTGAGTTTGTGTAGGTGATCACCGCAATGCGTCTGCCCTCGAATGTCAGGCGTTCTCGCTCGCGACCTTTGAGTTCGCGGATAGCTTCGACGAGTGAGTGGGTTTTTCCTGAGCCAGCACCTGCGTATAGAAAAAAACTCTTCGGGTCTGCCAGATTCAGGCAAGCCTGCATAGTGTCGTCGGCATCTGCGATAACTGCCTCGCTCATGGCGTCACCTCCGCGCACTCGGGTGGAATTACCAGCAGCTCTATTTGCTTGCTTCGCAATTTCGACTCAAGCCAGTTGAGGCCTTCACTGATGTATTCAGGGATTTCAAGGTTGGGGAAGTTCTTGTCGCCCAAAACGAGCAACACAAACTCTGCTTTCTTTCCTTCGCGTAATTCGTTGAAAAAACCTTCTCCGACGGCTTCCGATGTTTGCGCTTCATTCAAAACTTTTACGAAGGCCTTCATCATACCAGTGCCGTTTGTTTTTTCCGCAAAGTGACCGGCGTTGCTAAGCACAAAGCTGTCTTCAAAGGTATTTGGTAGGGTTTGTATTGCTTTACCAGTAGCGGGCAGGTGGGTGGAAATAGGAGTTTGATAGGCGATGCGCACCGAGTACAGGTCGTCGATCTGGTGCTCTTTTTGATTCGCTGGCAGCTCAAGCAGCTCATCCACTGTACTGCCCAGATGCATCAGTTTCATCCAGCTCCGCAATGTCGGATTGTTCGTAATCTGATCTGCGTTTCTTTGCACCGGTTTTGCCGCTTTATTCAACCCTGCATCGAGGTCTGTAATAACCAGAGTGAGGATGCCAAGCGCGTCAATTAAAGGCCTTAGTCGGTGTGCGTGACTGCCACCGATATCAAGGGTTGTGATGTAGCAGCGGTCAAGGAATGGAAACTTATTCCGCAAGAAATGCGGCAGCATCATTCGCTCTGCTGAGCCCTCTACCAAGATGGCGGCGTCGGCGAAGAATATGTCTGCGTGCTGTGCCCGTAGGTACCTGGTTACGAACTCCTTCGTCTTTGTTCCATCGCCGAACACGTTAGAGAGGTTAGACACCGTCGACACCGGTACGCCGATGCCATACATCCCTGCTGGGAGTCGCCTGAAATACCTAAGATTCTGGTACTCCACTTCATGAGTTACATGGCTGGAGTGCGTACTCACCAAAAGCTGAGTCTTCAGATTTGGGTAGCGTTCAAGCAAAGCGTCTCGGCATAGAACTTGGTAGGCGTGCCGTACGAACACTTGCTGCACTTGAACATGAAGGTGGGCTTCAGGCTCTTCAATGAGCACGAGGTGGATGGGCTCGACGCGGTCTATTACCTCCGCGCTGGCGGCCCTGGTTTTTCTTAGCCACTCATCCCTAAAACCCATCAGCCGGAAAATCATGGATATCAGGTTTTGATATCCCAACCCGTTAGCGGTCTCAGGTAAATGAAGAGGAGGGGCTCCCGGGGCGCCCTGAATTGAATCCAACTCAAAAAGGACGGCAGCTTCATGGTTCATGCCGTCGGTTGCTGCTAGGCGACTTGCGACTTTGATGCGTGGGTCATTGCGGCCAGGGTAGCCCAATCCCTCGACCTCTTTAATAGCAGATTCGAAGCTGCTACTTAGCCTGGTATCGAATGCCGACTGGGCTGCTTCTATCGCCCGCAACGCTTCGAGATCTGAGATATCTGGGCTGTCACCTGGATCTAGGTGTCGGGAGTAATAGGATCTGAGTTGTTCCGAGAGTTTTCGGGCACCGCTGGGTCTAGTGTTATCGCCTTGATTGTCGTCCGAATGGTCGCCGAATCCCCGCTGTGCATTGATCTCGTGTACTCGAATTAATCCACTGAGGGGATTGCTTTCCAGAGGCAGGGAGGTAGGACTCAATTGCTGCATTTGAGCCATTCGAGTCGACTTGTGAGGCTTCTTAAGTTGTTGCGGATCTAGGCGATACCAACGAACCTTGAATTTATCTCCCAGCCTACGGTTCAAGTAATCATGGAGGCTCTGTGGCCATAGCGTCAGCGGGCTACCAAGCGGCTCCTCCTTCCCTAAAGCATCCTCAAGCTCTGCAACCCTCGCGCGCTCCTTGCGATAGTCCGTGTACAGCATATTCATATCATCTGGTTCAAGCAGGAAACGCATTCCCACAAGCCCCCCGCGCCACGCAAAGCTGGGAATGAGATCGCGGATGAAGTGGAACTCTCCTTGATCTGCCGACACCCAGATATCCAGACTAGGGAAGCTCTGAACAACTCTTCTATGATTTTCCGATCAACATCCGAAGCAATCTCCGTCACGCGCAAGTGCTTGATTTTCAGCGTTGGCGACCTTGGCGATCAAGCGAAATCCCAAGTTCTCTCGCAGCGCTGCGAGTTGTTCAGACCTTTCCTAGGGAGCCAGTCGGCCCAGTCCTTGGCTGTAGGAATTTCAAAGTTTGCTGGTGGGTTCTCCCACTCCTTACCAATCTCGTCAAGCTTTGCGAAATGACAAAGAGTCAGATCCTGGAGCCGAAAAGCAGATCCCTTCGAAACCAAAAATCTCCGGAGTGCCAGCATGGCAGATGATTTGCCGCTGTTGTTTGCACCTACAAGCAGCGTGGTCTCATTAGCGAAGTCAATTCGCACAGAAAGCAGCTTTCGGAAGTTAGATATCTCTACGTGCTGAATGCGCATGGATCGTCCTTGAAAGCCTGAAGAGTGTCAGTTTGCTATCAATATAGCTAGCTGCCTATAACAATCAAAGAGAGACCTGATTAGCCCTGACCTTCAGCCGCTAGTCGCAGGATCTGCGCGGGGCTTTGTGGATGCTGCTGTTGCCCTTGCCACTCTAAAGTATACGGATGAAGCCTCGTAATCCTTATCCGACCGACATTTCCGAAGACGAATGGGCCTTTGCTGCGCCGTATTTGACACTAATGGATGCGCAGGCGCCACAGCGTAAGTAAGCGTTAGACGCGATGTTCAACGCACTGCGCTGGATCGCACTGGCCGGCGCACCATAGTGATTGCTTCCCAACGATTTCCACCTTGGGAGGCGGTGTATCAGCAACCCCAAAGTTGGCTGCAGAGTTCACTTTCCTGCGGGCGAACATACAAAGGTTGCGTGTTCACTTCCCACTGGCCGATGCGTAGGAACCCAATCGCACAGAAAGGCAATGCGCGATCCACATCGCGAACAGGAGCGTGGTGGTATTCCCGCAAAGTCTCAGAAGCATGTTTCTGAGTCAGCGGGCGATGCCCGTCAAGGTCTATAGCCCCACTTCGCGATGATGGCTTCCAAGATGGCTTGATTCGGTGCAGTCGCGCCTGGACATGTCGTCAGATATACCCGGCGTGCCGCCGCCGTGGCCGGCGGGTTGAAGGCCGGGCTCCATACCTGGATGGCGTGGAAGGTTGCGATCGGCGCTGCACATTCAGGAGACGGAGTGCCGAAGCCGGACATGCTGGACATGCAAAGAAAGACCGAGCAAGGATCAGGCGCCTGGGCGCGAGCTGGGGCGCTCAGGCCAAGGCCTAAAGCCGCAGCCAGTGCGAAAGTGGCGGCAGTGGTGCGTGGCTTCATGACAAGTACCTCCCTGGTAGTGGTTGAAATGACGTGCTCGCTTAGATGTGGTGATGATGGCACGCTTTTACTTTGGCTGGGACGCCGTGCCTGGCGGCAGCGCTCTTTCCCAGCGTGACAGGGTGCCGAAGAACACGGCTCATCGCGTGACCAAGCCGAATTGCATTCCAGGGCTCCCGCCAACTCCACGCTCCCCGCCACGGCCTCTGTCCATCTGATCAAGCCGAGGGGGCAAGGACGTCCATAGTTTTTGCAGCAGGCTCTCTACATACCTGACGCGCATCTGTGGCGTACCCGTTTCACTGGGCTGTAGGGGCATGTACCGGTCTTGGTCACCCACACCGTTACGGCTCCCGCTCAGGTATGCTCTGGCGTCGTCAAAACTCAAGGTATTCCCATGGAAGGGCTGAAAAGTGTGACGCAGGGCCTGTTAACCGCTACGGCCTACTGTCTGGCGTTTCAACTGTCTTGGCACTGCTCACTGGATCAGTGGTACCTGCCAGCTGGCCTTCGGATCGCAGCGTTGCTGCTCGCCCCTTCTCGCTTGCTACCCTGGATACTGATGGGCGATGTCGCGGCATTGCTGATGATTCGGGTTCCTGCGATCAGCAGTGTCGGTGTCAATCCTACCTGGGCCTACGCAAGCCCCTGGATCCTGGTCCCGGCCATTGCCCTGGTCCCTATTGCTATTCGGGCAAGGTGTGGGGCAGTACATCGCGCAGGAGCGTCACTGATCCCGATGCTTCTGGTCACGGCAGTCTGGGGCGCGCTCTGCACTCTGGGGACTAACATCATGCTCGATGGACCTTCGTCGGCAATCAGCGGCGTCAAGTTCGCCCGTTTCGCTGTAGGTGACTACCTCGGAATGTTGATGGTGGTCCTGCCGGTGCTTCTATGGATGCGCCGCCACGACGAAGAGACGCCCAGCCGCCTGACGCCTCATTGCGCACTGGCGGTTCTGGCGACTGCATTGATCTTTGCATTAGCAACACTACCGCAAAGCAATGTTGCACGGTTGGGCTTAATGTCGTTGCTGATCGTTCCTGCCGTTCTACTCACCTGGCTGCATGGCTGGCGGGGCGCGGCCATCGGCGTTGTGCTGGCGAATACTGCTCTGGCATTTTCACTGCGAAATACGGGTGTGCTGGGGGCCTATGACTCAATAGGCTTTGTTGTGCAGGTGATGCTCGCAACAACGGCTACGGGACTATTCGTGCTGGGCGCGCGTATCTCCAGCACCCTTGCCGAAGCGCGCCTGCGTCTGCGGGGCGAGCAACAAGCGTTGGATACGGCAAAACTGAGCTACCTTTGGGCTGAGCGGGAATTGCGCGAGCACGTGATCGAGTACGTCGACATTGAGGTACAGATGAACCGACTACGCCGCGACATCGAAAGTCATCTCAAGTCACGCGGACAACATGAAGCCGCCATGCGGATGATTCGCACGGGCTCTATCCAATCGAAGATGCTGCACGAGTACATCAATGCTTTGTACCCGCTGGAGATCGAGACGCATGGGCTCTATCACGTTTTCCGTTCGCCAGGCTTCGCCAGTTCCAGTCACACAGAAATCCACCCAGTCATGCTTCGCGGCAATCCCATGCAATTGTCTGTTGGGCTGCAGCTTGCCGTCTACAGATGCACCCAGCAGGCGATTGCCTGTCTGCCTCCAGCAAGGCGTCATACCATCAAGGCCAGGGTCGGGAAGCTGCGCGGGCTGCAGGGCATCGCTATATCAATTTACGGGGATAAGCCACAGAGCAAGCCTGCCAGTCGGACCGCTCTTGAGAACACAGCAGAGTTGTCCAGCAGGGTGCGCTCGTATGGTGGCACCTGCCGGCGCCACCATACGGGCAAGATCAGCTTCTTTGTTTCCGAACCAACAGGGACACGATCAATTTTTAGGTACGATGAGCCAGCTGTTACCACGCGCGAGTGTCTGTAGCAGCACCGTCATACCGTCTCCTTCATATACGACTGTTCCGCTCGGAAGTGAACCAGCCGCCAGGATCTTGGTGCGGTCTGCATCGATACCAACCGGCATGACCCAACGGGTACCGTCGATCCACCCGATTGCAGTTCGGACATCGCCACTAGGGCCATTGACTTGCAGATAGCGGATTCCGTCTCGCTCGAACGTATACACGTGCAAGGTGCTGACAGCCGAGAGATCAGTAGCAGAGGGACGACTGGCCCCCAGCCCTGTTGTCGCAGCAGCAGCAGGGCTATGACCGACATCCGGACAGCATGCCGCCGCACTGTATGACAGTGCCAGTCCTAGCAGTCCCACAGCTACTTTTGCCGTACGTTGGAAGTTACGCATCACATGTCCTTTCCCCTCGAAGAGGGAGTGCTCGCCTGCGGTCCAGGCAGCTGCGACGGTACGCGATCCAGAGCTTTCCTCGGTTGACAAATATCGTGCGGACTCGACCGGGCACGCCATTGCAGAGGGTGAGGAATTGCCGTTCCCTGATGTCAGATTTTTCCTACCCAGGCAACCTTGTCCCTTGAGGTGGCGGCCGCTAGACGATGAGAGGACGGTCTGGAGGGGAGCAGGTAGTGGCAATCTGCCTTGACCTATGCCAGAGTTCGACCCAACCTGCCTCAATAGCACATAAGGATAATGGCCCTAGCAGGCGCTCATCTCCGCACCCCCGGCGGCGTCTTTCTCGTCGCTGTGCCTGTGTCTGAACAAAAATTCTCTCGCTTCATGATTGCGTTACGGGCTTGACTCCCCACCACCTGCCTGGGCTGCCTATCGCCTTCCGGGCTGTGCCCTCTATATCCCTCGTTTTGCTATCCCCGCCATCCATCTGCACCCAACAAGACCGACGAGTCCCGCCATGAATGACCGCTCACGCCGCTCACGCCTTTCATTTTCACGTCTCGCCGCAGGCTTGTTGCTTGCGGCCGGTCTTAGTGCTGGGCCCGCGAATGCAGTGGGTTTGGGTGTGCTCGTCAATGATCAAACGTCGCTGGCGAAGGCCTTGCAGGAGTACGGAGAGCAGGCTAAGCGATGGACCGAGACTCTCAAGCAGTATCAGCAGCAGCTGGATCACTATCAGCAGCAGCTCATCAAGATTCCGCGGTTGGATCTAGGGACGTCCAGCATGGCTGACAACTTTGCCGAACGTCCAGAAGACTATGGCCTGGAAGACGACTGTCCGGGTGCCCCAAAGACTGGCCTCGCAGGGGTGCTCCAGCAATTCAAGTCTCTCGCCCCCAACATGAACGGAAATATGGTGGAGGAGCAAATGAAGGTCTGCACACGCATGGTGCTGGCAAAAAATGCCAAATACAACGAGTCGGTACGCATGCTCAAGCGCCTTATAGAACGCAACAACAAGTTTAAAGCGATTGAGGCGCAGCGCGACCTAGGTGGCACCAGCCAGGGAGCGCTTGCTGCCAACGATAACGAAGTTCAGCGTTTCGTAGCACAAAACGCCATGGACCTGGACTACTGGAATGCCCAGATGACGGCATATGACAGCTATATCGTCGGGCTCAAGGAAGATCAGTCGCGATTGGCCAGAAAAGCTTTGGATGGTGACCAAAATAGCTGGCTCAAACCGCTGGGACAGCTCGTGCAGGCCGCAACGCTGAAAGCCGCGTTATCCAATTGATCGCTACACCACGACAGACAGGCAGAAGGTAATGGACGCAATTCTCCACGGAGCGATGAACTGGTTGCAGCCTTTGGCGGATATCGGCCTCGGTGAGTTCGTTTTCTTCAAACTGGTCAACGACTACTTCAGCAACGAGATTCAAGAGTTCGGCTTGGAGTTGATGAGCCGCGCTATGAGGTGGGTCAGTACGATGGCTTTGACAGTGACCACTCTGTGGGTACTGATTCTGGGCTATCGCATCGCAACCGGGCAGTCGCGTGAAAGTGCAATGGCGACAATGATCAAGGCCGGTAAGGTCGCGATCATCATCAGCCTTGCTTCGGCTGTCGGGGTCAATGGCGCAATGCTGCACCAGACCATGACCCAAAACCTGGACAAGGAGATCCACGGCCTGTTCACGGGTGATAAGGACAGCACCGCCTCCGATGCGATCGACGAAAATCTTGCCTACACGCAGGTAGCCCTCACCGCGTTGGATGCGGTGCGCGTCGACGCCACCGATCCGGAGGCACTGGAGAAGAAAGGCCGCGCTATCTTGATGGCGGGCTTCGGCACCGCCAGCCCGCCGATGGCAGCTGGGGCGATGCTGCTGTTGTTCAAGTTCACCATGGCCTTCTTGATCGGGATCGGGCCAATTTTCATCTTGGCTCTGATCTTCGATCAGACCAAGGACCTGTTCAAGAAGTGGTTGTTCTACGTGATCGGCACGCTGTTCTCGATGGCAATGCTGTCGGTGGTCACGGCGATGGTGCTGAAATTCACGGCAAAAGTGGCTGCGGCCTACTGGGCTGCCCGACTCATCACATTGGGCAATGCAGAAGGACTATCTAGCCAAGCCCTACAACAGGGCGGTATCGGACTGGTCATGACCTTGTTGATCATAAGCGTTCCAACATTGGCGGCTGCAATTTGGCAGGGTAATATGGGAACGTTCATGGCATATTCAGCATTTGATCGTGGCGGCTCAGCAAGTCCTGGACCACAGGGGCAACCGGCCGGGTCCTATATGCCGCAGCAGATTGGAAGAGACAATAACAGACCTTCTAGCGAACTCAGCGGCGGGAACGTTGGCAACGGCAATCTAACGCGAAATCCAGATCAAGGCATAACCTCACAGCCATCTGGGTCACGTGGCTTAGCTGGTCCTAAAGATAGTAGCTTCAGTTAAGAAATATAGGTTTACTCGCGATGAGAATTTTTTTCTATGTGTGCGTTTTATCTTTAGTTTTCTCGGTGACTGCCAGAGCAGAGCAAGGCTGCCCACCTGGCCAGTATCCCATCGGAGGTCAGGGAGTAGCAGCATGCGCGCCCATCCCGCAAGGAAATGCTCAGCAGCCGGCGGAACCTCGCCCTCTTGGCAAGTGGATTAAAACATGGGGTGCTGTTGCAATGGGATCACTGGACTTGGAGCGGAATTTCGGGGTGACTACCGGAAAGCTTTCAAAAACGGAAGCGGAGAGTGATGCACTCGCTCGCTGCGCAAAGCACGGCGAAAAAGATTGTAAAATCGGCTTATCTTATCGAAATCAATGTATTGCCATTGGGGAACCACAGATTAATGGTAAACCCAACTTGGTAGGAAATGTACAATTCTTTGCAGATCAAACAATTGAAAAGGCATCTGCATCCGCACAGACAGCTTGCGAGCGCAGAAATCCGGAAAATCAGTGCAAAGTAATTTATAGCGCATGCTCGGAACCAATATTTAAATATCATTGAGACGCACCAACCCATACTGTTTCAATGTAGCGTCGGCACAGATCTTTGCGCGGGTCTGCCCCATCGCGCACAGGCATGGCACGCCCCAGGGTACTTCAGGTTCTACGAAGTAGGTAACTCGCACGTCATAGGAGCGATGCAGTGGATAGAGCGCTCTTCCCTCATGAGGCACGTTGGTATCGGTCTGCCGAGAGCCTTCGAAATCTGATGATCGTTGTTGTCTTGATGCTCGCCCTTACCATCACCCTGATCGCATTGGCCTATCGCACGACGTTTAATGTCCTGCTCGGGCTTGCGCACTATGTGGCCATTGTCGGTGCAATGCTGCACGTTGCCGTTGTCCTGCTGCTGACAGTGCGGATTGCACATGCTGCAATCGTCTGTAAAAACCTGTGCAGCCAAGGCAAACACACTGCGGGGGCGGCACTTGAGAAAGTTACAGCCCAGGCAGAAAAAGACTGTACCTCTGTAAATAATATTTAGTGCAGATTTATTTATTCCAACTGCTCGGATCCAATCTTTGAAAAGTTCTGATACATGCCTGAATGCACTGCCAGGTTCATCATCAAGCGAAGCTTAGATACGCAAGAGCCGCGTGGCCAATAAGACTTCCAACTGGTATCCCTAAAAGTTCATCCCGTGCCCCTGATCACGTTCGCCGTTAGTTAAATAGAGCTCGTAGGAGCGATGTAATGTATAGCGTATTTCCCTCCCCAAATGCACATTGGTACCGGTCACCCAAGGGCGTTCAGTGCATGTGGACTATCCTGCTGATGTCAACCTTACTGACCGCAAGCTTGGTTGTTCTGGCCTATCGAACTTCGCTCATAGTCCTGCTGGACCTTGCACAGTATGCGGCCACCATCTGTGCTGTATTGCACTTCGCTGTAGTGTCGATGCTGCTGAGTCTCATTGCAGGTGCTCTGAAAGTTTGGAAAAAGCTGCAAGCAAACGGGAAAAATACCTGTGAATTGAAACAGCTGCGTCGGGGCATCGTTAATGCAACTGCCATGACGGGTTTGATGTTTCTGCTAGCAGTGGGAGCGGCGTGTGTCCCCGTAGTGATGAAGATAATCAGACAAATCCCAGAGTTTGGGGTGGTGTTCGCTCTTATGATCATTGCCTTGCTGATACATGGCATCAACATCAACCGTGCCTGTCGGCGACTTACCGACTCAGTGACGGCCGCAAAGCATGCTGCCCATCGCACGATGGCGGCATGAACGGATATCTGAGAGTCAAGATTGTCGGCGGGTTTTTCCTATTTTTCCTGGCAGGATGCAATCCCATGAATGCTGCCTCTGAAAGACATGACAGCGGTGAGACCATGGCTGACGGCGACCCGATCTACCAGAAAAACCCGCATCCGACGCAAGCGTATCGGATCACAATGACAATCGAGGATGCGCCGGGTCCGTTTGAGTGGGTGACGGGGACTGCGTTCTACGAAATGACCAACCACAAGCAATGCACGCCAATCGAGCCGATTGCAGGTGTCTGGAGCAAATCTAAAGAAGATGGAATCCCCATCCATTTTAAGAAAATAAACGAATCTACATATGTGGCGACGATCTACGCAGATGGAATGGTGGATTCGGACTACTACGGCAAGGGCGTCTGCCGATGGGAGCTAACTAGCGCAGATGTTTCGTTAAGAGCTACCGGCAAGCATGAAGAAACACGATTTCAGCCAGGGATTTATAAAGATAAATTGCTTAGTGGCGAGCCGGTGGTGACATATTTCTGGTCTGGTGGATATCCGAAAGATGAAATGGATAACTATCCCGACTCTGGCCATTCGGACCCCACTCAGTTCAAGGAAAGTTTGCGCAACCAGTTGTTCAAAGTGACCCTGCTTTCCACTAAGGAAACGCCATGACTCTGACTGCGCAACAATATGCTGCTTTGGCGAGCGATGTTTATGACGAGCCACGCGAAACTGGTGAAAATAGTCGAACGGTAGATATCGGTGGTGCTCCATACAAGCGGCTTGAATACGTTGATAGGCCTTCTGGCTATCAGGGCATGATCTACAGGAGGGTCGACACAGGCGAACTTGTTGTAGCCCATCGCGGCACCGAGTTTGAGCGGCAACTCCAGCAGGATGGTGTGTCCGCGGATGGCGGGATGGTTGCAGCACGTCACAACAACCAGTCAGACGATGCAATTGAATTGACCCGCCATGCAATGGAGACAGCTGAGCGACTAGGCAAGCGTGACGGGCACAAACCCGACGTCTTTGTCACCGGCCATTCCCTCGGTGGCAACCTGGCCCAGGTCACCGCCCACCACTTCGGGCTCAGGGGCGAGACCTTCAACGCCTACGGCGCGGTCAGCCTGGATCGGCGGATTCCAGAAGGCGGCACCGACGTGATCAACCACGTGATGGCCGGCGATGCCGTCAGCGCTGCCAGCAAGCACTATGGCCAGGTGAAGGTGTATGCCACACCACATGAGGTTGCCACCCTGGAACAGGCTGGTTACGCCAATACCGCCAGTGTGCTGGATGCGCGCAATCCGTTTGTTGCCATCCCCCTGGGCGATTCGCACCGCATCCACAACTTCCTCCCAGTGGACGGCAACGGCAATCCAGATCGCTCGGTATTGGAAGACCCTAAAGCGCAGCAGTTGGCGCAAAAGTACTCACCGATGATCGACAAGTACCGCGACGACATAGCGTCGATGCGCCTCGGTGCCACGCTCGGTACACGTAGCATGCAGGCAATGACCATGGCCGATGGCATCGATCAGTTGCGCGGCACGCTCGCACCCGGCGCAGGGCGCGCGGACATGGCAGCGGCACGCTGGGAGGAGGTACAGCAGCGCATGCAGAGCGAGCATGCGCCGACATATGTCCCGCTAGGCTGGAAGATGCCTTTGGGCCCATCTGGCGGCGAAGTGGGTGCTCCGGCAGCACCGCGTGGTCGGTTCGACGAGCCTGCATCTGCATCGGTTCCCAACGATCCGCTTTACCAAGCCATCCACAGCAAACTCCCCGCCGGCACCTCTCCAGCCGAAGCGATGCACGCCACTGTCGAGGCCAAACGCGTGGGTATCCTGCGTGTCGATCAGTTGCAAAGCGTGACCTCGCATCAGGACGCGGTTTGGATCGTTGGCCAGACACCGGGCTTCCGGGTCAAGGTGGATCTGTCCGAGACCGTGCCTCCACTGCAGGAAAGCATCCGCCAGTCACAGGCCTTGGATGCTCAGCGGTCCCAGCCGGACATCGCTCAGCAGTCGCCGATGCGGGCGCTGTAAAGATCATTTAATAGAGCGCTATCACGTCAGTCGTAATGAAACAGGGTAGCCGCGTGTTCGCCGTTTTCGGCTTCAAGCTCATCAGATTGGGTAACCACCATCACTTTATCAGTAGCGTTACTGCAGATATGGACGAGACTGACGTTTGTGTGTTAATGAAACCGATGTACTTCAGATGAATTAATTTATATTTGGGTAATGCATCTATGAGGCTTTGTGTTCTTTTGGCTTTTCCAATTTTATATCTTCCTGTAATTGCTTGGGCTCAAGGCTGTCCGCCAGGGCAGTATCAAATTGGTGGGCAGGGAGCTATCGCATGTGCGCCTATTCCCCAAGGAAGCTCTCAAGAGACTGCACCAGCACCTCGGCCGCTAGGAAAATGGATCAAAACTTGGGGGGCTGTGTCGCTTGATAAATCTGATGTGGGAGCTTTAGGCGTTTCAGTAGGGAAACTTTCTAAGCGCGAAGCTCAGCGAGATGCGATAGCTGGGTGCATCAAGGCGGGAGGAAAGAACTGTAAAGATTGGGCGGCATATGAAAACCAGTGTGCTGCAGTTGCAGAGCCTTATAAAGATGGACGTTCTTCAGCAGGAAGCTTGCATTTCAGAACGGGAGCTTCAGCTGAGGATATTCAGCGCGAGGTCAGAGACATTTGCTCATCAGAGAACAACGGGGAATGTCGAGTTATTTACACTGCGTGCTCCGAGCCAATCTTTCAGAGGTATTAATTACATGTATCTTATTTTTGGGCATGCACCGATCAAATTTCAAATATTTTTGAGGCCTGCCCTTATCTGACTCAGTTATGCGTTGCGCGCGGATGATCATCCGCTTCTATCGTGGCTTCTGAGGCAACTTCCCGAAGTTTTAGGTAAGGGTTGTTTGGCGGAAGCTCGCCAAATACACCCTGCCAACGCTCAAGCAGGTAGCCGTGAAGCCGGCGCGATTTGCGAGGTCCGGTTACTTCGCACGTCCAGATGTTCAGGCCATTGGCTTGCTTACGGTGTAGATGCAATTTCTCAAATCTCTTTTGCGCCCACTGCCAATCTGCCATCTCCTCACGCTTGGCATAGTCAGCGATTTGAGGATGTTCTTGCGCATAGCGCTGAAACACACCTGGGCTTACCAGATAGACGGCATCCGCCACGATATGCACCAGCGCCTTAGCGTCGTTGATGACGAGTCGGCGCGATGCAATCGCCTGCTGCAGCCATGTCACAAAATGATCAGCTGACATTTGAGTTGAGGTGCCATTCGACTCGTCCCTGGATGGTTGGGTACTGGTCGACATTGGATTTTTTTTCGCTGGGACGGACTCGCTCACCTGGTGTGGCTTTCCGGGAGCTTCAGGCATTGGCTGAGACGATGAACTTCCTTGGTCATCGGCCTTCGGCGGATCTGGTGCCCCAATCATTGCCAGCAGTTCATCCATCATGTCCGGCGCGTTTTTCGCTACGGGTTGTGTGCTCAACGAAGGCTTCGATTCCAACGGCGGATTGGCTCGATCATCGGCGGTGTCCTGCATGGCCGAGTCAAGCAAGTCCGGCGCACTCTCGCCGGTTGTCTCGGCACCTTGGGCTGCTTCAACAAGCACCGTCCCCGCGTAGGCGGCCGGCCGCTCACCAGCCTCCCAGATCAGGGCCGGCGAGAGCCGCAGTAACGTAAAGGCATGTGACCAGCCGCTTGAGCTGGTCACCGTTGCGCGCCAGATCGCTTTGCCGTCCGGTGCGGGCTGGAGCATGCTGTGCTCTTGAAGAACGTTGAACACAGCTGAGTTGTTCGCTGGGATGCCGTCTATGCCTTGCGATAACAGGTGGGCACGCAACTTGTCCGAGACGGTCTTGCTGACGAGCCAGAGCGCATCGTGCGTCAGCCAGCCATCGGACGCCTGGGGCTGATTTAGTTTCAACTCTTCCTTGAGCAGATAGCGCAGGCCGTCAAGCAGCTTGCGCTGCAGAGCATGCTTCGGTGCGGCCATCGCCTTTGCCGGATCGCCTCCCAGTTCTTGGGCGACGGACGCACGGTCAGCCTTGATCACCAGTTCCCCGAGCACCCCGGCATGCTCGTACTGTCCTGCCATGATGTACAGCAGCGCCGCCCACAGCGATGGGAAGCCGCTGAGCCAGTCAAGGATGAAGCGATCGATCACCTGGTGGTACAGCAGGCCGGTAGCTGCACTGTGCAGGCGGTACTCGCGATCCTCTCGATAGCGGAATCGGTAGGGTTGCTTCAGCTGGCCATGCCAGGGGTGCCAGACACTGCCGTCGGCCTGCTCGACATGCAGATCAACAGCGATCTTGCCGATGTCGTGAAGCAGGGCGGCGTAGGCGGTGGCGGCGGTCCAGGCTTCGGCTTGTGCGGCCTGGTCTTCGGGTGTTGCGCCAGCGGGCAGCAGATAGGACTGCCGCAGCTTGAGCGCGTAGGCAACGATTTCAAGACCATGGTCGAGCATGCCGCCGTGGTAGGCATGGTGGTGGCTCTCTGAGGCGGAAAATTGCTGCACAAGCGCGGCGTAGCGCTCCAAGGGCGTGCGGTACAGCGTGTCGAACTGCTGGCGAGACAGCGACGTGCGCTGCCAAATGTGTTCCAGCAGCTTCTGACGGCGTGGGGTGGCGAGCAAGGACGCGGCCGTCTCCGGCCGCGTCAGCCCTTTCGGGAGGTCGGTGGTGGGTCCTGGCGACGCAGCGGCAGCGACCGAAGCCCTTTTTCGCTGGAACAGGGAGAGCATGTAGGTGTCCTGATAGCGGGCCGTGCGGGAGGCCTTTTAGCCTTTTCGGGGTAGGGCCTTTCCCCTTGCACCCCATTCCCTTGCCATTTCTGCCCTTTGGTCTTTAGCCGTTTCGGTATAGCGAGGCTCAGATTGCGGTTCCAGCGTCAATGTGGAATCCGCTTGTGTGGATTGGGCGGCGACCCTCTGTGCTAGCTCTGCCTATGCTGCGCGGACGCCGTTTCAGCCAAGAGGGTTTTATCAGGCGACAAAGTTGACAAAGACGACAGGGGAGACTAGGGTGATTCCTGTCTTAAACCTGCCTGGGAGATGATCATGTCCAATTCCACTGAGTTAATTGCCGACCGTTTGCCGCGCGTCACGGTGGAGGATGTGCGTCGCTTCGCCGCCATTGTTGATATCCGAGATGCCGGGGCTTTCGCGGCCGAGCTGCAGGCGTTCGTCCACGAGCGTGTAGAGGCGGTGGAGCTTCCCGCCCGCCTGGAAATGGAGACGATGGAGCAGACCTTGGCACGCAAGGCGGCCGCGCTGCGCGCCGAGACGCGCTGGGCACCGAATGAAACCGAAGTCCAGCGTGGCCGCACCGCGTTGCTGAAAACCTTTAACCAGCCGCATAACCTGCCGATCCCCGAATTCGCCAAGTTGGCGGACAAGTCGCGTCAGCAGATCTACAAGGACATCCTCGCCCGTCGGTTGCTGGCACTGAACGTGGGGCCGCGCGGCCAGAAGCTGCCCGACTGGCAACTCGACCCGGTGAAACAGCAGTTGACCCAAGCCGTCCTCCAGGAGGTCGAGGGCATCGACAACTGGACGATTTACGGTGCGCTTTCCGAACCGCTCGAAGGCTTGGGCGGGCGTTCGCCGGTAGATGCGGTGACGCCAGACTCGATCGACAAGGTGAGCGAGGCCGTGTTCAACGTGCTGGGCGTTCAGGTGCATTGAGGTGAAACTGCCATGAGTCGTGAGCTGCCGTCGTTCCTGATCGATGCGGGTGAACTGCTCCAGCATGTGAGCCGCGTCGTCTATCGAGGCAGTCCGCTGCACTATGGCCGCAGCAGCACCAACCGCTACGACGACCCGACGGGGGCCTACGGCGTGCTCTACCTGGGGCCCGACCTACCTACGGCGCTGATGGAATCGGTGTTTCACAAGCACCAGTGGCTTGCGGACACCACGCGCTCGATCGCGCTGCAAGAAGTCCAGGGTCGGATGGTGCGCGCCGTGGGCGTTTTGTGCGACTTGCGCCTAGCCGATCTCACGGCACCGGGCGTCATGGCGGGCTACTTCGGCTTGAACCTGGAGCAATTGGCCAGCCGCGACTACACGCACACACAGCAGGTGTCCACCCAGGTGCATGCGATGCTCGGCGACGACGGCCTGCCGCTGTTCGACGGGGTACTCTATCCGTCGCGCAACAACTATCCCGCCAAGAGCATTGCCCTGTTCGAGCGTGCGGAAGCGAAAGTCAGGGTCATCAAGGACATCGACCTGGTTGACCACGTGGACTGGCCGGGTTTCGTTGCTACCTATCGCATCGGTGTGGAGCCCGACCCTGGGCCGGTGGAACCGGATGACGAAGCGTCCTAAAGCAGCAAAAGAGTACATTGATGCCCCAAGCAGAGTGAATTGGACCAGACTGGAATAGGAATTCCTCGTGTAGCAGGAGACGATCATGAACACGACAACCCGCATCAGTACCGCAGAACGTCTCGGCCGCAGCGTTGGCCGTGGATGGCGCGCCTATGCGCGCGGCGAGCGAAGGTTGGCGAGCTGGCTCGCCTCTAAAGGCGTGCCTGTCGTTGGTGCCGCGTTGGCGTTGTGGGTGGTCAAGCTAGCTGTGCTGGGACTTCTGCTCTACGTTGCTTCCTGGCTGGCGGTTTTGCTGCTGTCGGGAGTTGCGGCGGCATGGATGGCAGGTAGTTTGGCTAGAAGGGACGACCGCTGGGCACAACAGGACGAACTGCGCAATGGGGAGGCGGGCTTCGGACTGTATTCGTCTTCCGGTCAAAGGATCGACCCTCACGACCCGAACGACCCGTTTGATGGCTGAGGTTTGGCTGGCCCGTCACAGCGCCTTCCGGCTACCTTGTTTACACCTGCCCCGGCGGTATCACGCGCTTCCTTGAAGCCGACGGCAAGGTTCTGCGCTATCACTCCAACCTTGACTCGGCCACCCCAAGGGCGCGACCCAAAGGTCGGTAGGATCAAGAACATCTTCCCGTGACGAAGTTCAGCAGCATGTCGCCGAATGCGTTGTTCAAGCCAATCATCGGATTGAAATTGTTGTGTGGCCGGTTCCAGCCCCATCGTAGAGCGCGTCCAAGATTGTGCTGTCGATCCAACGGGCCAACTGGAACTAGAAATCCAAGAGGAACAACCCGAACTGCGCCACGCTGACGGTGACGACTGTCTTGAGGTCGTAGGTGCCGACGACCAATACCAGCGAAATGCAATCACCAACGCCATCTTGAGCAGCACGAGCACCATGGGTAGGGCCAGGCGCGCTACGTGCATGGCCGGGAATATTGCGAGTTTCCAACGGCCATTCCCATGTCGTCTGCCGCGCGCGTCACGATGTTCGGCAAGATGAATAGCCCCGGAGGGATTCAGTGCTGCGTAGCTCAAGGACATAGAGTTCAAGAGGCGTGTTTGCATGACCTACGATCAGGAAGAAACCGGGTTTGCGAGACCACGCTGGACTATCGCGCAGACGTAACGACTGCCGAGTGTCCGAATGACGTGGTCGCAGGGAGGCAAGTTGTCTACTTTTAGGCAAGCACTCCGATATGGATTGTTGCGTATGGTAATAATGAGGTGGAATTTATAATTGCTAAAAAATATGAATTAAGCACTAATAAAAAGGATGTTTTTATATGTCAGAGCCTAGTCGTCATTCCCTCAAAGCCGTGTCAACCCTGCCTATCTCTGAACATCGACTGGAAATTCGCCATTTACGATATTTCAAGGCGGTCGCAGAAGAGTTGAGTTTTACCCGTGCAGCCGAAAAGCTGCATATGGCCCAGCCACCGTTGAGTCAGCAGATCAAACAACTCGAAGATGAGCTGAATGTGAAACTGCTTGAGCGCGACACTCGGCCCATCCGTCTGACCGAAGCGGGGGAGCAGTTTCTGCTCAGGGTCAATTCCATTCTGGCGGATATCCATAACAGCATTCGCGACGTAAAGGGCATCGCCGAAGGGCGCAGTGGGCGTCTGGTGATAGGGTTCGCGGGCTCGGCCATGTACAACGGTTTACCCGAAGTGCTGGGTCTGTTTCAGCAATGCTGTCCGGGGGTGGAGTTGGCATTCAAAGAAATGCTTGCCGCCGAGATATCCCCTGCGCTCCTGACGCGCAGCATCGACATAGGCTTCGCCCGCCCCCCTATTAACGAGAACCCGGCGATCCATCAAAAACTGCTGTTGAACGAACCTTTGGTCGCGGCCGTCCCGGCATGGCACCGACTGGCCGGGCGCGAGCGCATCAGCGTGACGGACCTGCACGGCGAAAAAGTCGTGCTCTACCCCCGTTATCCTCTTCCCAGCCTGACCGATCTGATCCTGAACACGCTCGACGCAGCGTCGGTCAGGGTGCACATCGTGCAGCCGATCGAGAACCTGCAAGCGGCCCTGGGGCTTACGCGAGCCGGAGTGGGGTTGACATTCGTGCCTCAGAGTGTGGGCGCCGAGCAGCGCCAAGGCATTGTGTTCTTGCCCATTGAGGGGGATCTACTGCGCTCGCCAATGAGCGCCGCCTGGCTAACCGAAAACTGCACGGCTGCGGTACACAATTTGTTACCGATGCTCGACCTGGCCGGTACATGGCTGCAGGCTCAACGCCCCCCAGCAACGGGAACAATAGCGCCGGTTACGTAAGTTGCTGCAGATGAGGCAAGCCAGGCAACGCAGTCTGCAACCTCTTCGGGTTGACCGGCCCTCTCCATGGGCACCGCCGTCGCCAGGGTGGCCGCCCGGTCGGGCTTGCCGGCGGCGGCGTGCAGGTCTGTCTCAATGAGCCCCGGCGCCACGGCGTTGACTCGAATACCATCGCCGGCTACTTCTTTAGCCAAGCCATGGGTGAGGCTATCGATCGCGCCCTTGGTGGCGGCGTAATGGATCCACTCGCCGCCGCCACCCAACTGTGCAGCACGCGAAGAAACGTTGATGATTGACCCCCCATGCCCGCCTCGGGAATAGCCCATGCGCCGGACGGCTTCACGTGCACACAGGAACGCGCCAAACACATTCACCTGGAAAACCCGCTGCAACTGTTCGAAGGTCAGCGCTTCGAGCCGGCAAAAGCCTTCAGTGATTCCAGCGTTGTTGACCAGCAGCGTCAACTGCTCGCCCTGTTGATCCAGCATATTGAACAGGGTAAGTACCTGTTGTTCGCAGGCGATGTCCAGTTGCATTGCCTGCGCCTTACCGCCTGCCGCAACGATGGTTTGGATGACTCGCTCGGCGGCGGTGGCGTCCCGGGTGTATGTCAGGACCACGTGATAACCGAGCCCCCCAAGCTTCAAGGCAATGGCAGCGCCGATACCGCGACTGCCACCAGTCACCACTGCAAGTTCTGCCATAAAAGACCTCTTCTACTGTAGGTAAGTTAATTAACTTCCACATATATAAGCGATTTGTTCTGGCTGTCAATAGGTCGCATACAGTATATGCCGGTTCTATAAAAACATACTTCATCAGTATTGGACGATCGCCTCGGCCCTGCCTAGCCTTTGTTGCCAGTTCGTTGCGTAGTTGCTTCCGCGCCCCGTTATTAGATCAATGGGGAAGTATTATTACAGGGAATAAATATGTCGGGACTACTAATTACTAAGTTAGCCAATTGGATAAACCGCACGCCTGAGCAAGTCGCCTTGTGTGATGCTTACCGGCAGATTAGTTGGGAAGTACTGGGCCTTGAGGCTAGGGCATTGGCCCATAGACTGGTCGAGTGCGGGGCAGGGCACGGCAAACTGGTGGCCGTGGTCGGGCCCAGAAACCTGGAGATCGTGATTGGGTTGGTGGCTGTCATGTTCAGCGGCGCGACCTACACGATAATCGAGGTGGCTGACCAGCAGGAGGAGGCCACCGCCCGGCTGGCGCAGATTGGAGCCGACCTCGTTATTGCGACCGGAGGCTATGGCCTGGAGTGTGACAACGTTGTGCGTTATCACTTTAGCGCAAGCCAGGCCCCTGTACCCTCCATCACGCTGCCTTGTACCGCAGACGCTGCCGCCTACGTGCTGTACACCTCGGGTTCCACCGGTACCCCTAAGGGCGTCGCGGTATCCCATGACAACATTGCGCATTATTGCCGCGGTATTACTCAGGTGTTGGGAATCCGCGATGGGCTGCGTTATGCCCACGTGAGCACGCTGGCGGCGGACTTGGGCAATACCGGGCTGTTTTTGGCGCTGTGGACCGGTGGCAGCCTCTATGTGGCAGACGACGCCGAACGCAAAGACCCGCAAGCGTTGTGCCGGCTATTGAGCGAGCGCAACATCGATATGCTGAAAATCACGCCTACCCATTGGCGCACAGTGCTTGAGCAAGCCGGGGGCGGTACAACCCGGCGCCCGGAATTGGGCTGGTTGTTGCTCGGGGGAGAACCGCTGAGCGCGGCGCTTGCGCGGGCCACGTTGGCCAGTGGCGCGGTAACCCAACTTTTTAATCACTATGGCCCGACTGAGGCCACCATCGGTATCAGTGTTCAAGCCGTGGAGCCGGGTGCCTGGCTCGATAGTCTCAAGGGCAGTGTGCCCATGGGGCGGCCTCTGGGTGAAACAGAGATCCGCATTTACAACCGTGAAGGCGTTCACTGTGCGCCTGGGGAAGTTGGCGAACTATTTATCGGTGGGCCGCAGGTGGCACTTGGTTACTGGAAGCGCTCAGACTTGGATGCCGGACGCTTCGTCGAGCTTGACGGTCGCCGATTCTACCGCTCCGGAGACCAAGTGCGATTGGACGCCCAGGGCCAGTTGCAATTTGTTGGCCGGGCAGATCGGCAAGTCAAGGTCAATGGTTATCGGGTCGAGCTGGGCCATGTCGAAGTGGTCCTGCAACGCATTCTGGACGCGCGCGCTGTGGTGGTTCATCACCGCTACGATGAGCGCGATTACCTGCTGTGTGCCTACGAAGGCGTGCACCAAAGTGCCGCGCAATTGCGTAGCGAACTTTCCAAGACCCTGCCCGGATATATGGTGCCGTTTCGCTTCGATCACTTGGCAAAGTTGCCGATGAACGCCAACGGTAAACTCGACATCGTCGCGGTAGAACACCAGTTACTCGCCAGCTTCACGGCGGCGCTGGCGGACGCAGCCCAAGCCCAGCCCGTTGGCGATAACCCGTCTGACAAGGTGAGGGGGATTTTTCAGCGCCACTGCCGGGCGATGACCGTGGATGCTACGAGCGATTTCTTCGATTTAGGCGGTGACTCTCTGGATGCCGTGCGGCTGATCTCTGAGTTACAACTCGAGGGGTTCGATGTCACCGCCCGCGCGTTTCTGGGCAACCCGACCCTCAACGGGCTGTTGGACCAATTACGCTGCGCCACGCAGCAAACGACCGACGACACTGGGAGCGAGCGTGAGACCAACCCCTGCAAGGCCGGCCCGGCACAAGAATGGTTCCTGCAGCAGGACTTTCGCGAACCGAATCGGTGGAGCCAGTCCATGCTGGTCGAAGCCGGCGTGCGGCTCTATGCAGACCGGCTGCAGCGTGCCTGCCTGCAAACGCTTCAAGCACATGAACTGCTGCGATCTCGCTTTTGCTATGACAGCATTGAACACGCCTGGGTGTTCGAGGCTGTGCCGGCTTACGAACATGTGTTTTCCTGCTGGGAAGCAGATGCAGCCGTGGACGACCTCGCTGCACTGCTGAATCAGCGCTATGCCGCCCTCGAACAGAAGTTGAATGTCAGCGCAGGTACGCTGTTTTTTGTAGAACTGATTCGTGCAGGGGGTAAGCAGTACCTGCTACTTGTGGCACATCACTTGGCGGTCGATGTAGTGTCCTGGAGTTTGATCCTGGATGAGCTGACGGTGCGTTATGTCAACGATGGCCAGGCGTGTCCGCTTCGCTCGTTGAGCTACGCCAATTGGACACGGCATTTGCACGAGCACCAGGCTCAGTGGGCCGCAGATGCAGGCTGGTGGCATCAGCGCCTGTCCGTCACGCAGCCGCAAGCCTTCGAGGCGGGTACAGAAGCGGATGCACACACCGCTTGGGTTTCGTTCAGCCGTAGCGAAACCGCACACATTATTGAACGTGCAGCCGCAGCGGGCATTTCGATCGACCAATACTTACTGGGCACCTACCTGCAATTGGCCAGCCTTCATTGGCCGGAGCCGGTTCTCAACGTCACAGTGGAAAGCCATGGGCGGCTCAGCCTGAGCGACGAGGTGGATGTATCACGCACGGTTGGCTGGTTTACTGCAGCCTTTCCAGTCGCGGTGCCAGCAAGCGATCTGCTACACGCACCGGCGCTGGTGGTCGGTCGAGCCTTGGCACAGGTTCCCAACCTAGGTCATTCCTATGCCTTGTCCGGGTTGCCGTCCACCGCCACCCGTCATTGCTTCAACTATCTGGGCAGAGCCCGGTTGGGCCTGCGCGACGATCTGCAACTGCGTCCTGCTGCCGTGGCCTACCAAGGGGTGCGCGGGCGCGATAACCATCGCGTGAATCAGTTCAAGCTGACCGGCAGGCTGCTGGAAGAACAGTTGATCCTGGACTTGAACTTCAATGCACGGATGAGCAGTCCCGCCCAAATGCAGGCGTTCGCGCAGGGGTTGCGGCATGCGCTGCTCGGGGCGGACGCCCAGCCAGCCGGCATTTATCTGAGTTCAAGCAGCTCCAGCGGCGCTTTATGGAACATTCCCGCGCAGGCGTTGCCAGCAACCACAGGCTTTGCGACCGATACGCCCGTCAATGCGCCCGGCACTATTTTGTTGACCGGCGCCACCGGCTTCATTGGGGTGCACATACTGCGCGAGCTGCTCGAGCAGAGTTGCGCGACCGTGCACTGTCTGGTGCGGGCTCCTTCGCAAGCGGATGCCCAGCAGCGGCTTACGGAAGTCTGGGCACACTTCTTCGGTCACAGCCAGCCGCTCTCTGCTATCGAGCGCGTGCGAGTGATTGTTGGTGACATGCGTCAGCCTCGTCTCGGTTTGGCGCAGATCGATTGGGACCATTTGGCCTCCACTGTGGACGCGGTCTATCACTTTGCAGCCGACACGCGCCTGGTGGGCAGCCGCGTGGACATGCAACGCAGCATCGTTGCACCCGCCTATGAGCTCATCCGCTTTGTGGAGGCCGGCAAGAGCAAGGTGCTACATTTTATGTCTACGTTGGCCGTGGGCGGTTGTTACCGAGGCAAGCTGGCGGCGCGATTCGATGAAGATGCCCTCGATGTCGGTCAAGACTTTCTGAATGAGTACGAGCGCAGCAAATTCTTGACCGAAGGCATTGTTCGGGAACTGGCCTATCGCGGGCACAGCGCGTTCATCTATGGATGGTCTGATCAACGGCATCGGAGGATGAGCCTAACCACATCGACCAGGCTGACGGCGCTCAGATCCTCGATTTTTTTGCCGTTTCCGGCGCGTTTGCAGGGTGTTGCCCGGGTTACAGGCGCACGTTCCCCATCGTCGGCAGTAACTGCTTTCGCTTCATCCACAGGTTCGATAGCGCAAACAAGGTCAGCACCTGCGCGGTGTTCTTGGCCAGGCCGCGATAGCGGACCTTGGTGTAGCCGAACTGGCGCTTGATCACCCGGAATGGATGCTCCACCTTCGCGCGCACGCTGGCCTTGAAGTGTTCCCAACGTCTTTCCCGAGCACGCTCGCGTTTGTTGCCGAGGGCTTGCATCGTCGAGGGCCTGGCGGCGATGAAGAATGCAGCCTTGCAGGCCTGCAGTTCTTCGCGTTTGTCCGCACCGGTGTAGCCGCTATCGCCGAACACGCTGTCTTCTTTGCCATGCAGCAACGTGTGCATCACCGTGACATCGGCGACGTTGGCGGCTGTGCAATGGACGTGGTGCACCAACCCGGAAAATTCATCCACGCCGATGTGCGCCTTCATCCCGAAATACCACTGATTGCCCTTCTTGGTCTGATGCATCTCAGGGTCGCGCGCGTTGTCGGCATTCTTGGTCGAACTGGGCGCCGCGATCAGCGTCGCATCGACGATCGTGCCCGACCGCAGGCTCTGGCCCTTGCGCGCCAGATGCGCGTTGACCGCTTCCAGCATCCGCGCGGCAAGGCCATGGGTCTCCAGCAGGCGCCGAAAGTTGAGAATCGTGGTCTCGTCCGGAACGTTGTCCAAGCCACCGAGCTGGGCAAACCGCCGCAAGGTCGGGATCTCGTGCAGTGCTTCTTCCATCGCCGGATCGCTCAGCGCATACCACTGCTGCAGCAGATGAATCCGCAACATCGTCGCCAGTGCGTACGGCTGCCGACCTGGCCGGCCCGATACCGGATAGTGCGGCGCGATCAGACCGAGCAGTTGCTGCCACGGAACCACCTGCTCCATCTCGGCCAGAAAGATCTCGCGCCGGGTCTGCTTGCGCTTGCCCAGGCCCTCAGCGTCACCGAACGTCAGTTGCATGGATCACTCCTCAACATCAGGCGGGTAGTGTCGCGTATCTGTGGTGCGTTGTTCAGAGGTTCCCTATCGCTCCGGGAATGTGACAGGGCATTCACAAACTGCTCTGTTCCAGCGCAATGCCGATGCCAACCGCTGGGTGCAGTGCGTGAATGCGATCGCCCATGCGGGAATGGTACCGGTCAACTACAACGAGCCTTTAGTGCTTAGTCCGGTCGATACCGTTGCCCGTGGCATCGTGGTGCTCTCGCTGGACAGCAGCCTTCCCAGCGGCACCTATCACGTCGAGTCACCCTTATCGATATCGCCCGGCCTATTCGTAGACGCGCTTCAAAAGCTGGGTATTCCCGTGGCACGCACCGTTGCAGGCAGCCTCAAGGAGGCGCTGGAACGGTCCGGGAAAACCGCTTTGGCGCCGGTCGCGCTCGGCTTGTTTTGGGCATCGCGAGAGCCCCGCAACATTATCTACGACCATTCCCGAACGCTGTCACGGCTGTCAGCCCACGGAGTGGAATTCACTGAGCTGTCGCACGACTGGGTATTGAGGTTCGTGAAGCGCCTGAGCGATCTGGGCCTATTCCGTCAGGCGCAGCCGGCAGCATTTAATGCAAGTGTTCAACGCAAGGAGTACAGCAGGACATGACTAACCACATGACAGTCGCGGTATCAGGCGGCACCTCTGGCATCGGCCGAGCGATAGCGCAAAACCTCGCGCAATCAGGTATTCAGGTGGCCATCAGCGGGCGTAATCAGGACAGCCTGGAGCAGATCTGCGCGGCTTCCCAGCAGCCCGGAGGCATCATCGGCGTAGCGGCAGACGTACGCGATGTCACCCACGTGGAGCAACTGTGGCGCGCGAGTGAACACAACTTCGGCGAGCCGCCGAGTGCCTTTGTGCTCTGCGCAGGTAGGGGCTTGCCCGGCTCGCTGCTCACCTCGGACCAGGCGCAATGGGAGGAGCTGATTGCTATCAATGTGCTTGGCGCGATGCAGCAATTACGCGCCGTGGCCAAAGCGTTCAGCGAGCGCGAGCGCAGCAGCGATACGGTGCAGGACATCGTCGTGATCGGCTCCACCGTTGGCCGCACGTTGTCCGCGGGCAACCCCGTCTATGGGGCCACCAAGTTCGCCCTGCATTCTCTGGTGGAGTCGCTGCGCCAGGAACTGGCCAGCAGCCTGATCCGCGTCACTCTGATTGAGCCTGGTTTCGTGCGCAGCGGGTTCCAGCAGTCCGCAGGTTACGACATGAACGCCTTCGACACGCTGGAACGTGACCTCGGCCCGTTCCTGAGCGCTGAGGATGTAGCCCGCTCCATCCGTTTCGTGCTTGATCAGCCGCCCCACGTGCATATCGATGACATCCGTCTGCGTCCCACCCGCCAGCGGGTTTGATCCTACGTATTTTTTTCCCAATGAGGACTAAAGGCATGAACGTACAAGTAAAACCGGCAAGAAGAGAAATCGCTCCGGCCATCGTCGCCACGGAATTAACGACCGACACGCTTCTCGAACTGTCGATGCGCGAGATCGGTGCCATTCATGTCAAGGGCTATTACCCGGTAGACGTTGCTGATCGGGCAGCGTCCCGGTGTATCGACCACCCGAAACTGGGCCACTACAACAAAAAGTACACCAGCAGCGTGGGACGCATCTGTACACCTCATATCGACTCGGAATGGGATCCGTTGGCAGCGCGCAAGTATCACGATGAAGCAGTGGAAAACATTCAGGACCTACGCACGCTGTTTGCTCCGCATCTGACGCCGGCCGACAAAATTCGCCTGCAATTGCAGGAGTTCTGGCCGGGCGGTGCAAACATTCAGCGCTTGCACGGACATAGCTGCTTTGTGGGAGCCATCCGGGTATTCAGGCCTTCCTCATCGCGCTTTTATCCGCATAACGACACCATCATCGAAGAGTCGGATGCGCCTGAACTGGCCGGTATTGAAGAGCAGATGGTCGCTAATATGTACTTACGCACCCCCAAGCAGGGCGGCGACCTGCAACTCTGGTTGCGCGACCCGACCCCCGAGGAAATGGTTAAAATCCGCGACGTTGAAGGCCTGCTGCCAGATGAGGTCGAGCAAGCTCCGCTGGTGATCCATCCCGATGCTGGCGATTTGATCATTTTTAGCTCGCGCATGCTGCACGCCGTTACGCCCAGCGATGAGAGTTATCGTATTGGCATGGCAGCGTTTATCGGTTGCTATGGCAGTGATCGACCGTTGACTTATTGGAGCTGAGTTTTCAGCAACGGCAGGGCGCCGCTACACCGCGCGCGTCACCTCGGCGACACTTATGAAACGATACCTGATCTTGTTTGGCTCAGATCTGCAATCACGTAGTGGCCTTGTGCGATGGATGAAAGAGGTCGGTTTCGCGGGGCCACGTGTTGGCCCCGGGTTTCTGTTCACTCCTTGGCTTGACCGCCATGAGGGGGGACGCGGGGATCTTTTCTTCGCGTTGCGCCAGCACGAAATCGACTTTGCGGTGGTACCGGGGGGCCTGACCTTGAGGCGCTTTCGCCTGTTAGCTTGCGACATGGATTCCACCCTCATCGAGAGCGAAACCATGGTGGAACTGGCCAACCTTGCCGGGGTAGGGCAGCAAGTCAGCGCACTCACCCTCCAGGCGATTACGGATCCTGGGCACGACTACGCCGCCAGCATGCGCTATCGAATCGGCCTGCTGCGCGGAACGGCGTTAAGCGATGTACACGAATTGATAGAACATTCCTGCCCGCTCGCTCCTGGTGCACGCGAGTTGATCCACGCAGCGGCAGCGGCCGGCCTTCGCAGCGCTATCGTCAGCGGCGGCTTTCAGTTGGTTGCGCAGCCGCTTCGCCAGGCACTGGGAATTGACGAGGCGTTTGCACATGAGTTGGAGATCGCCCATGAGACCCTTACCGGCACGCTACTCGGCGAGGTGATCGACGCCCAGGGCAAAGCTGACATCCTGGCCAGTCTTTGCAAGCGCAACGGCTTTTCGCCGCAGCAGGTAATTGCCGTGGGGGATGGTGCCAACGATCTGGAAATGGCCAGGTTCTGCGGCCTGTTTGTAGGTTTTCGGCCACAGGCAGCGCTGCTGCCGGCGTGCGATATCGTGCTGGACCACACTGGGCTCGACGGCATAATCCATGCCTTGGCGTGTAGCGAGCAGATTGGCAGTGAGGCGTTCCCTCACAGCCTGCATAATGAGGGTGTTGAGTGAGGAAATGCCTGAAGGCGTTACGCAAGCGTGCGGATCTGCTGATCTGCTTAGTGTTCTTGCTGCTGTGGTCGTCCGGGTTTTCCATTGTCAAAGTGGGACTGAACTACAGCAGTCCATTATTGTTTCTATGGTTGCGCTATGTGCTGGTGGTACTGGTGCTGTTGCCGCTGGTGTTCCTGCAAAAGCCCCCCTTGCCTAAAGGCCGGCAATGGCTTGGCCTTATCGCCATCGGCATGCTCATGCAGTGCGTTTACTTTGCCGGGACTTACCTGGCGATAAGTGCGGGAATTTCCGCAGGCCTTTTGGCGCTGATCGTATCGATGCAGCCGGTGCTGGTCGGTGTGGCCTCGCCGCTGCTGCGTACACCGCTGGCTCGTCCTCAATGGATGGGCATGTTGTTGGGGTTCGCTGGCGCAGCGGTGGTCATCCTGAGCAAGTCGCAAGTGGAGCGCTTCACCGCGTTGGGCATGGGCTTGGCGTGGCTGTCGTTGCTGGGTCTTTGTGGCGCCGTGCTCCTGGAGAAAACCCTGGAGCCGCAGCCGGTGCTGGTGTCGTTGACCGTTCAGTATGTGTTTGGCCTTGTGGTGGTAGTGCCATTGGTGCTGAGCCTGGAAACCACGCACCTCGTTTGGACTTGGCCGCTGCTCGGGGCGCTCGGTTATCTGGCGTTATGCAACTCGCTGCTGGCTGTGGCGCTGCTGATGTTGATGATCCGGCGCAACGAGGCGGCTAAAGTATCAGCGGTGTTTTTTTTGGTGCCTCCCTGCGCCGCGCTTTTCGCTCTCGTACTGCTGAATGAACCGATGCCAGCGCTGGCTTGGGCCGGCGTGGTGCTAGCAGCGGCTGGCGTGCGGCTGTGCACTAAGCCAACGGATGTGCAGCCCCAGGAACGGGCCTGATGATCACAAAGCCATCAATAAAAACAGAGGGTGCTGAGACGACGCTTACACACCGAAGAACAAATCGGCCTTGAATTCCTCTATGAAGATGTGCTTGCCAATGCTAAGCACAGCTAGGCTGTAAATGTCCCATTGGCTCTCCCTTTATCAGGTCTTCCATTTTGCGCCCATTACTCAATGCAATGGGCAAAAGCTTGCCCTCACGACGCATGTCGATCAGGGATGTGTTGGGATGACGCCTCGATGACTGAGGTTTGGCCTATCAGTCACAGCACTTTGCCAGCTACCTTGTTTACACCCACCCCTGCGCTATCACGAGCTTCCTTGGAGCCTACGGCAAGGTTCTGAGCGATCACCCCGGCCTTGATCCCGACCCACCCCAACGCTGCGACCCAAAAAGTCGGCAGGACCAAGAACATCGTCCCGGTGACGAAGTTCAGAAGCATGTCGCCGAAGGCATTGTTCAATCCGACCATCGGATCGAAGTTATTGTGCGGCCGGTTCCATCCCCAGCCCCATCCATAGAGCGCATCAAGGATGGTGCTGTCGATCCAGCGGGCCAACTGGAGCCAAAAATCGACGAAGAACAGCGCGAACTGCACGACGCTGACCGTGACGACCATCTTGAGGTCGTAGGTGCCCACGACCAATACCAGAGGAATGCAAATCACCAACGCCATCTTGAGGAGCGCGAGCACCATGGGCAGGGCCTGGCGCACCACGTCCATTGCGGGGAATGCTGCCAGTCCCCCAACGGCCATTCCCACGTCACCTGCCGCGCGCGTCACGATGTTCGGCAAGGTTTTGTCGATCTGGCCACCGTAGTCTGTATAGACCGAGCCTTGGTTGAGTTTCTGCTGACGCGGCGAGGCGATCGCGCGAATCACCGAATCATCCACGTCGGCGCGGCTCAGGAACCCAGCCCAGCCCGCCAGCCGCGTGAGCAGGTTTGGGTCCACCTGGCCCAGCAGCCGTGCCCGCAGGCCGTTGCTGCCATCGGCCCACCATTGCCGACAGTTCGGGTATCCGCCGCCGCTGGACACCTGCGCAAGCCCTGCATCTCGGTTGCTGTCGTAGGGCCAGTCCTCGCGCGGCGTGCTGGAGCGATAGCTGTCGTAGTAGCCGGCCGTGTCCGTCAAGAAGCGCGAGCCGATCCAGGTGACATCGTGCATCTGGTCTTCATCAAGTTGCGGGCGCTGCATGAACAGCTTGGCACGGGCCGGCCCGTAGCAATCGTGGCTGAAATCCGCCACTTCCTGGGCCAGCATTGGATCGTCGATGCGCGTGGCGTCAATCTCCATCCGCATCTGCCGCAGGTCGGTGCCGCAGGGGATTGCCGCGACAGAAGCGCCCGTGACAGCGCGCGAGAGCGCGTGGATGAAGGCCCACCACACCGGCAACTTTGCGCTTTGATTGTTGAGGGTCGAGAAGGACTGCGACCAACCTGTGTCGGCCGGCTGCGGCACGCTGACCTGGCACTGCGCGGAGCGTGAGCTGTCGTACTGGATGGTGTTGAGGTCGACGTCGATGAAAGGGATGCCAGCAAACATCACTACCACGATGGCGACGAACACTCGGTTCTCGATGCGCGCAGCCGAGAGCACGCCCTTGTTGCCTTCGTCGGCACCTTCCGTGCGGGCCTTGAGCCATTCCTGCACGATGATCGCCACAAAGGGCAGCGCAAATACCCCGCTGGATACCAACACGGCCCAGATGCCGTTATTGACGATCCAGGAGACAAGGGTGAGGTAGTACTCCAGGTAGTCGGTGGTGAAAAGCGTCATTGCCTGACTCTCCCCTTAGCCCTGTATCAGCAGACTGGTTTCCAGCGCCACGATGGCGAGGACGCCGGCGATCTCACTGCGCCCCAAGCGGCGTCGCGCCTGCGCATCGGCCTCGCGCGCCAGCAGCCGGCGGCGCATCCAGATCCATCCATAGGCCGTCGTCCCGTACAGGCAGAGCCTCCACACCAGGAAATAGCCTTCCGCGGCCGCCAGCCAGCGCTCCCAACCGGTAACGCTGCCGACCATGTAGATGCCAGCAATGTTGGTGCCCACGGCAGCGGCAATGATCACCACCGTCCACATCAGCGCCTTCGCCGCGCGCCTGCTGAACAGCCAGCGCGGCCGCAGCCCAGTCATGCTCATGGCCGGACTCCCGGATTGCCCTTCTGCAACTGGTCGAGACGGTCAGGCACCGGATCACCCTCGTAGATGCCACGCGAACCCGCCGCACGCGTGCCGTGGCGCTGGATGATGGCCATCGGCGAGTTGTTGGCCAGCTCGCGGCGCAGTTCCAGCTCGGTCTTCAGGTTCTGGATCTCGCGGTCGAGCGTGTCGCTCTCGTGGTTCACGGCCTCCACCGCGAGTTCATTGGCGGCGACGTTGGGCTCCTTCTTGCCCGTCAGCAGGGTCCGCTGGAGCAGCAGAGCTTTCTCCAGCACGGACGACAGCGCCACCTCGGACGCCAGCCGCCGCGCCAGCAGGTCTTGATCGGGCTCGTCGCGTAGCGCCTCGATGACGCCGCGCGTGATGGGCAGCGAGGTGCTGCCAGCCACGCGCAGGTTCTCGAACGTCGTGTTGCGCGTCCCCGAGATCAGCTCCTGCAAGGCTTCCAACTTCGCCTCGTACTCCTCCTGGATCAGCGGCGTGAGCCCCACACCGGGCACTGTCTCGGTCTTGGTGCAGGCATCGCAGATGCGCTGCTCTTTCTCGCCCAGGACCCGCGTCGCCCATTCGACCGCCTGTTGCGGCGAGGTCCAGGTCTGGCAGGACAGGCTTGCGCAACTCGCTTGGGCGATGGATGACGTGTCGGTCACGCTGCGGCCATTGACCAGGTTGTAGCCCGCCCGAGTGACATCGCCGACCACTCGGATGGCCGGCTGGCCCGCGCCACCGGCATTGCTGCCGCCCACCCAGGGCACGCCGTCATTGCCGCGCTTGGTTTCCGCTTGCTCGATCGCCGACACGGCATCCGTGCTAGACACCGCATCGCGCAGCGCCATGCCTTGTGCCATCTGGCTCCAGCCAAGCTGGCCGCCGGCCGTCTCGGCCATCTTCTCGGCCATGGCGCGGCACGTCAGCTTCGAGCGGTCGAAGTCCAGCCGCGCCTGCAGCACGCCATTTGTGAGCAGGTTGTACAAGCCTGGATCGGCGCGCTGGATGATCAGCGCAGGCAGGGATGCCACGGCGCTGGTAGCACTCTGGATCACGTTGCTCATGATCTGCTGAAAGCCGTTCGTGACACCGTTGAGCTGGTTCTTCAGCGTGGTCTGGATGTTCATGTCGCCGCAGATCAGGTTGCTGTTCCAGCCCGCACCGACTCCGATCGAACGCATGCCTGCCGCGCGGCCCATGGACACCGCGCTGCCACCACCAATCGAATACATGACCTCATCGCCGATGACGGGGCCGCTGGCCTGGAAGCCGTTCTGCGCCCATGCGAGGCCGCAGCCCAGGGCAAGCGCGCCGGCCAGCGCCGTGGTGCGCAGCAGGCGGCGTGCCTTGGTAGAGAGATTCATCAGTTCAGGACGCTTCATCGCCGTATCCTCAATCGAAATCGACGCTGCCGAGGAACACCTGGCCCCGGCGTTCGCAGCACACATAGGGCCGCCACAGCGCCCAGGCGTAGTCGCCTTGCTGGGCTTGAGTGGTTTGAGTGGCTTGAATCAGGGAGCCGCCGCGCGGGAAGACCGTGCAGGACGAGGACAGCGCGGGCGTGAGTTCCTGCCACTTGCCGGTCGAGGCATTACCCTCCATCAGCGCGCCGGCAGGCCAGTAGCCGGGCCGCGAGTTTGCCAGCAGCGGCTGATAGACATGGACCTGCCCGCGGCGCGTGACCACATCCCCCGCGCGTTGGGCCACCACGGCACCAGCCTTGTGGTCGTCCGTCTGGTGCAGGAAGCCGCCGCGCGGATAGACGTTGCCCCAGAGGTTCGACGTCGAGCGCGCGCCGATCTCGCGAATGCCCGGGGTCAGCGCCTCCGGGTAAGCCATCTCGGGCACGTTGTAGCGCCAGGCCAGTGTGTCCAGGGTGCTGAGCAGATACGGCATGAACGCCATGCCAGCGCCCTCGCAGAAATAGCCCGAAGACGACGCGAACTGGTTGAACACCTCGCCGCCGGGATGGCCGATGACATCGGCGTTCTTGAATCGTGCGAGATTGTTCTCGTGGTCGTCGTTAGTGATGCCGTCACCACCCGCGCGAGCTGTCGCGTTGGAGGCGCTCATCGCACGCACATCGGTCCAAGGATTTTCGCCAGTGTTGTTGTAGCTGGAGACGACCGCATCGGGAATGTAGTGGCGCACTTTGACGGACGTGCGCACCGTGCAGCCGCTTACAGTGCAGTAGAGCCAGTAGCAGATGCCCACCACCCGGTACTCCAGGCAATCTGGCGATGCCACTGAACCGACGATGGTTGCGGTATTCAATGCGTAGCTCGCTGTGGCGCTGACCAGCAGCAGCGAGGCCACCGCGACACGCAGGCGGCGCAACGGGTCGAATAGGCGGATCACGGCTGTGTCCTCCGATGCTGTTCGATTCGCGCGATGGCACGCGCCACGTCAGGCTCGCCATAGACCACATAGCGCCGGTCCACCACGACGGCCGGGATGCTGGTGATGCCCAAGCTCCATGCGTCGGTGACGCCTTGGTATGCGGAAGCGATGCGGTGCTGAAGGTCGGCACCGCCTTGGTTCAACCGGCGCCTGGCGATGGCTGTTGCCTGATCGGGATCGGCGGGCAGTGCCGCAGAAAGCTCAGCTTCGATCCGCGGCGCTTCGTCCAGCTCGATCAGCCGCTCGCCGCGCATGGTCCTGACCGGATGACGGCTGTCGGTGATGACCAGCACATCGGTAGCCAGTGTGGCCGGGCTGAATGCCACCAAGGACGCAGGCAGCACGACGGCTAATCCAAGGGCTCGCAAGCCTGGCGCGAACCTGAGAAAAGATGCTGGCATGTCGCGTGCCCCGGAAGTTGATCAGGGCGATAGTCAAACGCCGAACCCGATGCGACACGCACAAACAAAGCGCATCGCGGGCACCCCACATACCAGATTATCTCGCTGCAAAGAAAAAACGGGGGCCGAAGCCCCCGCAATGATCAATGAAAAAGATGGGCTACAGCAGGCCGCGCTCAGCGAAGGAAAATGGAGTTCCCTTGCCGATGATGATGTGGTCCAGTACCCGAACATCGATGAGCGCCAGCGCAGCTTCCAGTTGGTGGGTTAGCGTGCGATCAGCGTTCGACGGTTCAGTGGCCCCCGAGGGATGCTGGTGCGAAAGAATGACGGCGGCAGCGTTCAGCGCCAATGCACGCTGCACGATGACACGCGCGTGAACCGTGGCCGAATTGATCGTGCCTCTGAACATCGGTTCACAGGCCAGCACTTGGTGCAGATTGTCCATGAACACAACGACGAATACTTCGTTGGGCTCGTCGACCAGCTTCAGACGCAGGTAGTCCCGAACGTCTGCTGGCCAGTCGAGACGCGGGCCGGCTTTGAAAACACGCTGTTCCAGCAGCGCGATGGCTTGCTGGATGATCCGGTCCTCGTGCTGCGCAGCGACGAAAGGAAGTGACTCCACGCAGGAGTTATTAACGGCGAAAGGCATGACGAACCTCCAGATGTGAGATAGGAGGGCGCACGCCCCTGAAGGGCAAGCCCTCCGGGGGATAGGAATAACGGAACAGGATGCATCCACCACCGCGGCTGCGGTGATCGTTCGCGGCCAGGATGCGAGGCGAACGGGTAGCGGTCAGCGCAGCGGGCTGCGCCGTAGCCTCAAGGACCGCAGGCTACCTGGGCATGTCGCCGACAACGTCGGCAGGCATTTCGGTGGTGGGTGTGTCGGCCGGGTCGTCAGCCGACAAAATGTCCATGGCCGACAGCAGGGCGTCGCCCTCGATCGGCCCCTGCAGCAGGATGGTCTGACCGGTCTGGCGATCGTGCAGTCTGACCGATGGCGTGGCGGTCACGCCGCTCTTCGTCGCTTCCGCGGCCTGGGTACGGATCGCCAAGTCCGGCCGCTCGCTCGCCAGGCACTGATCGATAGCGGGCGTGAGGTCGGGATAGCGCAGGCCAACGGGCAAGCCCTGGCCGTCGCTGCGCGTATGGGCATAGACCCATTCGATGGTCTGCCAAAAGGCAGCATGCCCACCCACCTCAGCGGCGCATTCGGCTAAACGTGCTTCGGCTGACGCAGCCGGCTCATGCGCGGCCAGCGGCATGTGCTGCCATTGCAGGGCCACGTCCGCGTTGACGCCCACCCAGCGCTTGAGCAGCGGGAAGTAGGAGCGGCAGAATGGGCATTCGAGGTCCCCATAGAGCGTCATGGTGAAACGGCCCTCGGGGTTGCCCAACTGCCAGGGAGGCCCAGCCACCTGTGCGGTGTTGACCGCCACGGGAGACCGCGTCGTGGAATCGCCGGACCACCTGGACGAAAGCCAAATCAGCAATAGCGCGACCAGCGCGGCGGCCAAGCCCCAGAGCCAGCGAGGCCGCCAGCGCCTGTGGCGGAATGCCAGCACCTGTATCGGGATGGAAGGACGTCTGGGCGTCATGGTTCTCTCCGGCGGCTATTGGGGCTGGTCCAGGGCCGGCGACTCAATGCCGCGCGCCTGGTCAATCTTCTCGGCCACCTTGAAGGCGGCGTCCAACTCGCTGATGCCGAACTGCTGCATGAGCTGGTAGCGCTCGGCTTTTTCCTCGGGTTCGGTTTGCGCGAGGGCGAGGTAAAGGCTCGGTGGCACGGCCCGGAAGAGCACTTCCATGTTCTTGGACAGGATGACGCCCTCGGTGAACTTGCCGGCTTCCTTGCGGGCTGACAACATCAATGCCTTCTGCGCGGGCGAGAGTTCGCGGAAGCGCGCAATCTTCTCCACCTCGTCCGGTGGCATCGACAGGCAGATCCACCATTCGATCATGTTGAGCATGGGCTCCGCGGCACGCGGCAAGTCGTCGATGTTCTGTGTCGCCAACCAGAACCAAGCGCCCAACTTGCGCCACATCTTCGTGATCTTCACGACGTAAGGGGCAAGCAGCGGATTTTTGGTGATGATGTGCCCTTCATCGGTCACGTTGACGATCGGCCGCCCGAGGTATTGGTCGCGCTCGGCGATGTTGTTGACGGTGCTGATCAGACTGATGTAGGCGATGGAGAGCTGCGCGTTGTAGCCTTCGCGGGCATAGGTGGCGAGATCAACCAGCGTGATGTCGGCCTCGGGCCACGGCGTGCCGGGCCGGTCGAACATCTCGCCATCGTTGCCCTGGCAGAACATGTCCATTGCGTCGGCCATTTCCAGTAGGCGCACGCGCCGCGTTTCCGGCAACGTCGGGTCCTGGCCGCGGGTGCGAAGCGCGTTGCGCACGTCGCGCGTGAGTACCGTGCGCCCATCGGCCACGCAGTGCTCGGCCGCATCGAGGATGCACTGACGGATCAGCGAGCGATCCGCGCGCGTCATGCGCGCCTCCTCTTTGTCCTCGCCGCCGGTGATCATGAGGCGTGCGGTGATTTCCAGTTCGCCTAGCACGTCGCGCTGCTCGTCCGCCTCTGTGGCGTCGGGTGGCCGGTCCTCGTCCAGCGCATCGGCATCGAGCGTCTGCACGTCGCTCGGCGTCTCGATCAGGCGACGTGCGTCAGCAAAGGGAGCTAGGCTCACGTCCACCCCGGGTGCGAGCTTCACGCGGTGGACAGTCAGTCCGAGCTTGCGCGCGAACTCGGCGAACAGCCCGAAGCTGTTGCCAGCCTCCACGATGAACAGGCGCGGCCGGTAGATCGCCGTGACCTGGTTCAGCAGGTTGTTGAGCGTGGCTGACTTGCCCGAACCCGTCGGTCCGAACAGGAAGAGGTGGGCATTCATCTGCCTGTCAAACCTGTTGAGGGGATCGAAGGTGATCGGCCCGCCGCCGCGATTGAACATCGTGATGCCGGGATGCCCTGTGCCCTGGCTGCGCCCCCACACCGGCGATAGGTTCGCGGCATGCTGCGCGAACATCAGTTGCGTGTACCACTTCTTCCGATCCAGGCCAGGGTTGTAGCAACACGGCAGCCAGCGCAGATAGCTGTTGAGCGGCGCCACCTCGTCTTCCTCGCGCACCGGCTGCAAGCCGGCGTTGAGCATCACGTTCGCGAGATCGAGGCCGCGCCGGTCCAGTTCTGCTTCATCGTGCCCACGCAGATAGAACGCCAAGCTGCCTCTGTAGAGCTTATGCGCGCTGCCGATCATCGAGCGCGCCTCATGCACATCCTTGAGCGTCTGCTCGGACGCAAGCGTCTCGCCCACAGCCTTTCTCGCCAAGTGGTTCAGGTCTGATTCGAGGACGTCCTGCGGCGTGGCGACCATCGTCAGGCACATCAACGTGTCTTCGGGCATCTGGTCGAACAGCGTGTTGATCGCATCGCCCTTGCGGGTTTCGCCGGTCAAGTGCCCCGTGCCCGGTGGCATGCGAAGCCGGTCAGTGACGAGCACGCGGTGCGGCATCCCGTCGAAATACCAAGCGCCTTGCGCGACGTCGGAACGTGGTTGCCCAAAGAACATCCGCTGGCTGAAATCCCGCCCGCTCGCCAGTTCGATCTCGCCGTCCTCAGCTTTGTCGGGGTAGCGCGCCAGCGCGAAGAAGCGCTCGCGGTCCTCGGCACCAGGACCAAGCAACTTGGGATTCGGGTTGAACCACCGCAGTAGCCAGTCGTGAATGTCTGCGGCGACCATGCGCCGGGCCTCGATGCCAGCGTTCGCCAGTCCTCCGCACAGGCGGTCGCAGACGATGTTGAGCATCTGCTCCGGGGTCTGACCACGGCGGCTCGTCTGTCCGATGGAACGGCGATAGACCACCATCCGTACACGCCGAGTCTGGCCGCGCCAGCGCAGCCGCGTGACCACGGTGTCCTCGAACAGGCCGCCCGGCTTGGCCACCGCGCGCAGGTGATGGCTGAAGAAGCGTAGGTAGAACTCGGTGAATGCCGTATCGCGGGCACTCGGCCGCACGTAGTCGCGCAGGGTCTGCATGTACTGGTCGAAGCTGGGCTCGTCCTGGGCGTAGAGCTGGAGCACCCAAGGGTTCTCATCCAGTTCATCGAAGCTGTCCTGGAGCGCATTCTCCAACGCGTCGCGGGCATGCGCGAGCCAGCCGGGTTCCCGGCCCTCGGTGCCCAACGGCACCAGCTCATAGAAGGCTGCCACCGATTGCCCGTCCTCCAGCAGCATCGACTTCGACTCGGGCAGGAACTCCACCCAGGGCAGCAGTTCCACAAAGGACGGCGCAACGTCGTACAGCGCCTGCTCGTCGGCCACGGTCGCCGGCCTGTGGCCCTGGACCGCAGCACCGGGTTCGGGCAGGCCAGCTTGGCGCAAGGCCTCGACATGGCGCAGCCATCCGTCAGACGGCTCGTCGTTTCCGTTTGCTGCGGCGGCCAGCTTGGGCCAAGGGAGTTTCCACCGCATCAGTAGTCCTCCACGCGCTCGCCCGGCATGGCGTATTGGATGCGTTGGTACAGCGGAAACACGGTGCTGTAGCCCGGAACCGGCACGGGGTCCGTGCCGGCCAAATGGGGGAATACGTACATCACCAGGTCGGGATTGGGCAGGCGCTGGAACTGGCGATAGACCTCGTTGCGCGCCGTGCGCGTGTAGCGCATCTGCTCGGCGGGTGCGGCCTGCACGTCGGCGTCGGTCAGCGGCCGACGCAGGCTCTGGCGCGCGTCGAGCAGCAGGCGGTGAGCCACCTGGCCGGCACCACCCACCGCGCCGTCGCCGGTTTCCTGCTGCCAGATATCCATCATCGAGCGGTCGCCGTGGGTCAGCAGATCCTCCTTGCTGGTGGCGCAGCCGCCCAGCAGCGCGAGGAGGAGGGCCGACGCAAGGCCCTTAGTCAAGTTCGAGAGCATGGTTTTCTCCTGCGCGGTGATCAACCTTGCGACCTTCGGGATCGAAGTCGATGGCGAGCGGCTTGTCGAGGTGGACGGCGACTTTGGCGCCGGGCTGGACATACACTGCGGCGAATGCCTGGCCGTACAGCTTGTTGACCCAGTTCGACATCTCCTTGACACCGCCTGCGAGAATCCGGCCGACCGCTTCCTGACCGCTGATGCCCACGGTGCCAATAGAGCCGTCCGAGCCCACGTAGGACATCTGGCCGCTGTCGCTTTGGATGAGCGAGGCCACGCCGGCGCCGGCCGCCGTGATGAGGGCTTGCGAGCCGATGTACTGCTGCGCATTGCTGCGCCGCTCTCCGCCGACGCACGGGATGCCGTAGGGATCACTGATCCAGCCCAGGCCCCCACTTTGAGCGTTCTGCTGCTGGTTGTTCTGCTGATTGCCCTCGCGGTCCTCGGGGATCGTGCGGATCGTTCCATCATGAAAGACGAAGGTGATGCTGCGCACCTGGCCGCGCACGCATGACAGCGTCCAGTCCCCCGAAGCCGTGCCGCTGAAGACCGCACCGGCCACGTCAGGAATGTCGATGCCGTTGGCGGTGAGATTGTCGGGGCCGACGAGGACTTTGAAGGGGTACGGATCGTTCACGGTTCCGTCGATCGGGACGCGGCCAATCAGCGCCGTCATCGCCACCGACCCCATGAGCGTCGAGTTCGTCGGCACGGTATAGACGGGTTTGGTGCTTTTGGCCCGGGCGGAGCCCTCACTCGCCTTCGGCACGGTTTCCGCCGTGGTGTCCAGCGTGCTCTGCGCCGGGCCGAAGCTCGTCGGGAAGTTGTTGCCGCCACCCGTGCCACGGTTGCCATTGCGTCCATCGACGGGCTTCTTATCGTCTGGATCCACCCAGCGCATGCCGCCTTCCATTCCGGCCTCGTCGCCGTCGCGCAGCCCCAGGCCCACAGGCATATCTGTATGGCCGCCCCCGCGTCCGCCGATGCTGTCCAGACGCTGCTGCAAGTCGGCGAGCAGGCCCTCGGTCTGCTGGCGTTCACTGGCCGCCTGTTGCTGGTCGCGGCGCAGGTTGGAGCGCTCGGTCTCCAGCGCCGAGTTGATGCGCTGGTCGATCGAGTTCTCGCGCTGGCGCAGCCGCTGGTTCTCCTCGCGCTGGGACTTGTTATCAGACAGCGCGGTCTGAAGCTCGGTGCGCAGTTGCTTTACCTGGGCGACGAGCGTTGCCACGGTGTCGCGCGGGGTATCGCCTGCAATGCCCAATGCCTTCATTTCTTCGGGCGTGAGTTGGCTACCCGTCTCGGCTTGCGAGGGTGCCGACGACCCTCCGCCCGAGAACAGCCGAATGCCGAAGAACAGCACCAGCAGGGCCACAGGAATCATCAGCCACTTCAGGAGTCCGTTACTGCGCATGGGGAGCCTCCTTGCCGTCCTTCGGATCCTCGACGCTGGCTTCCGGCTGCGGCAAATGCGTGGCCGGGTCGAAGCGGTGGAGGGCGGGCAAAAGCGACTGCGTGATGCCTCGCCCGCGCGTCATCAGGTACAGGACGGTGGTGTCCTCGGGCGTGCCGCGCGGGCCGAGTGCCTCATGCTGGAAGGTGGCAGTGAGGAAATCGCCTTGCAGCACGCGCGGGTCTAGCGTGATCCAGCCGGCGTCGGTGTTGGTGAGGCGCACGGCCGTCACCCATTGGTCTTCCAGCCGCCACGAGGCGAGTGCGGTGGCGCGCACCGGCAGTGTCGGAATCAAGGTGCCGAGGTCCAGGTCACGGCGCAGGTTGACCCGCATGACGCCCGGCAGCGGCTCGACCGTGCGCAGCGGTGCGTATAGGTTCTGCGCGGCAAAGCGTGTAAGGACTACCGAGATTGGCGTTTCGCGCCGGGCTGACTGCGCGGCCGCCTGGCGATTGGCGGGTGCTGGCACTTCGTCGGCATCGGTCGGCTGATCGCCGGAGCGCGCGGAGGGCACATCGCCCTCGACGATGCGCACCGGCTCCAGCGCAGGCTCGCCACCCTTGGCCGGCTCGGCAGCAATGTCCAGCAGGATCAATGCCCCGGTGTCGGTGTCTTGCAGTTGCAGCCGCGTGGGTTCGATCGGCTCGTTCGCGCGCAGATACACCGCGCCGCCCGCGCTCTGCACGCGCAGGCGCTCGCCCACACCCGCAGGCACGCCCACGCGGACGTTCCGGTCGATAAACACGATGCGTTCCTGGCCGACCTTCAGCGCCACCGCAAGCGGCATGCGTTCCCAGCGCATAACCTCCAAGGCCTGGGCGACGGGAGCCGAGGCCACGGCCAGCAGTCCCAGCAGCGCGAGTACAGGGTGCTTCATGGTGTTTCTCCTTGGGGCGCTTGCGGAGACAGGCCGCCAGCCGCTGGGCGGGAGGCTTCCGGTGCGCTGATGCGCTGGGGCGTGCCGTCGTAGCAGTCCAGTGCCAAGCCGAACGGGTTGTGCGAGGGGTCGACGTCCACCCGCGTGACTTTGATGGGGTAGCGCACCAGGGCGCGCTTGACCTGCTCGGCGCCGTAGTACTCGTCGGCGCTGATGTCCAGCGTCACCACCCAGTCGCGGTCGGAGACCACGCGCACGCGGGCGTTGGGATCATCGCCATAGCCGCGGCCAGGGATTTCATAGATGCCGCGCACGCGGTGCCGCAGTTCGCCCGTGCTGCGCCGGTAATCGAAGTCGGCACGCAGAAAGGCGTGGCAGGACGGTGTGAGGTACGGCGAAAGTGCGTGCAGGTTGCGCGGGTAGTCTTCCTCGCCATTGGTCGGCCAGCGATTCAATTGCTGGAACACGTAGAACGTGAAGGAGTAGACCGATTCGGGCGGGACCTCCCACCACTTGCGGGTGCTCCCCGAGCGCAAATCCGGTGGGACGTGGATCGTCAGGTCGCGCGGTGCGCTCCACCAGCCGCCGCCCATCACGAGGGCGAGGATCACCAGCGCGCCGGCGCCCAGTCGCAGCGTCTTGATGTGCGCCTGCAGGTGGGTGATCTCGTTCTTGAAGCGGCTCATCGCGCCCCCCTTGGCATGGACCTGCGGGTGGACCAGAAACCCGAGTGCGAGATCAGCGTACGGCCGCCCACCCAGTTGGCTGCGAGCGGATGGCGCATGGTGATCCGCCACTGCAACTGCCGGTATAGCCAGGTATCTGGCCGCCCACGCTTGAGTCGACGGAGGATGCCGCCGCCGATGAACACGCCGAGGGCCACGCCCAGGACGACGAACGTGGGCGCGAGTGCGATCGTGCGGAACACCCAGGACAGCGGCGCGCCGACCAGCAGGCCGGCGCCGCCGGACAGACCGCAGCAAATCCACAGCTCGTCGGCGGTGAGTCCACGCACAACAACGGGATGGCGGTTGAGCCGGTGCGGAAGGAACGTCACCGTCCCGTCGGCACGGACGTGCTGGTGTTCGGACATGGCCAGCCCCTTACAGGATGCCGGTGGCTTCGGTGAGCAGCCAGATGCCGATCACGAGCAGTACGGCACCGATGGCGACCGTGAGGCCGAACTGGCCCCAGGTCTTGCGACCGGTGTGGATTTCCGCGTAGGTGCCGTATGCGTGGTAGCAGACGCCGATGAACATCGACGCCACCACCAGCAAGGCCACGAGCATGATGATGTCGTAACCGTAATTGCGGATGGTCTCCATAATGCCGTTGCCGGTACCCCTGGTCGGGTTCTCCAACTGAGGCAGGCCCTGCGCGAACGACAGCGCGGGCAGCGCTGCGGTGCCAAGGGCCACCATGGCGCGTTGGGCAAGACGAGTCGTGAGGATACGGCTTTGCATGGTCAGTCCTTTCAGGTCAGGAGAGGAGGAGGAAACTCAGGACGAGGTACATCGCGACAAAGCGGATGCAGACGCCGAGGAACTGGCGCTGGTTGAGGCGGCTCTCCGACCACCCCACGTAGGCGGTTCGGATGGCCCAGACGCCCCAGACGAGCAGGACCGCAAACACGACGCCGACCAGCACGGTCGCCATCGCTGAAGGCGCGATGCCGCTGTTGGCTTGAAATGCCGAGATCTGGGCACCGTTCATGGCTCGCCCTCCGCGGTCGTCCGCGGCAGCTCGGTGCGCTGCTCGGTGCGGTAGTCACCGGCCAGTTCGGAGGAATCACGCGGCTGGGCACGCGATGGCGTGAGGTGGTCCTGGATGCCGACGCGCACGCGCGCCAGATCAGCCAGGAGACGCGGGTAGTCGAAGTGGTAGCGTTCGCCCGGTGTGATGGGGGTATGCGCGGCGCTGTTCGCGACGGTGCGCTCCAGGGCATCAAGCTGGCGCAGCGCGGCGACCAGTTCCTGGCGCTGTGCCGGAGATTCGGCCAACGCCATTGGGGACTGCCCCATCAAGAGGGCCGTCAAGAGAAAAGTGGGCACGCCGCGATGCGCGGCGCGTAGCCAAGTTGAAGCCACCATCGCGCCATTCCTGTGTGTTCAGCAATGGCTTGATCGTGGAGATCAAGGCGACTTCAGGCCGCAAACAATCGGAACTCGTGGGCGACCGGATTGATGGTCTAGAGGTACTTTTTGAAGCTCCCGGCGGTCAGACTCACAGCCCAGCCCAGCAAGGCTGCGCTGGGCAAGAGGATCAGCAACGGGTGCACTGAGATCGGCAGCGCGAGGTAGGTCACCCAAGGCAGCACGACCAGCGGCATCAGGCTCGCTTTTGCCCGGTGATAAATAAAGCCAGATTCCCGACCCGCACCGAATCGACGCACGTCGCGCCGCACCAGGCCGTCGATCAAACCAACGAATGCTGCCGTGAAGATCAGTGGCAGCGTGAGAACCAGGACCAGCAGACGCACGATGAAGGTCAGCATCGTGAAGGCAGCAGCGATCAGATAGCTCTCGGTCAAGACGTAGACTTGGCTAATGTAGTAGCGAAAGTTGCGCGTCTGTCCGTTGCTTGGCGCGTGGGCGCGCTCGGCGGTCTGGCTCATCCGTTCCAACAAGCCTGAGCGCACGAACACCCATTCGTAGCCGGTATCCACCAGCTCGTGCGCCGTGCGCCCCGGCTCCTGCACGACCATGCTGCGCGTGAAGTGACTGGAGAGGTGCCCCAGTTCGGACTGCAACATCTGCTGGGAGTGGCGCCATCCCTGGTCCTTCCAGAACAGGTGCATGCCGACACACTCCACGACGATCGAAAACAGCAGCGAGCCGATCAACACCGCGAGCAGCCGAAACGGTAGCGTAAGGGTGCCGACGATCAGGCCTTGGCTCTGGTTCTGCTCTCGTTGCGCGGTTGAGGCGACGTCTCTCATGGCGAGGCCTCGTTGCCGCTGTCATCTATCGCGCCGGCGTCGGCGATGGGCACAGCGGTGACCACCTCATCAAGCAGGTCGCCAGGCAAGGCCGCGTCCTGCATAACCGAAGAGCTGGTGTACTCCCACCACTGCGTGGCGTCGGTGTAGGTCTGACGCATGTAGCCCGCGAGCTGTTGCAGATCCTGCGGCATGACCTCATCGGGGGCAGGGGCAGGCAGCGGCATTCTGATCTTCCAGAGCTGACCGCCCTGCAGCAGCGCGAAGCACTGTCCTTTGGGCAGGCCGACCACGTGCGATGGCTCGATCATAGGCACGCTGGACATACTGATACGGTCCTGGGTGTTGGACGTGAAGTCTGTCGCGCCGCGAATGTCCGAACTGTCGGTGGCGCCCGAGACGATGGTGGTGCTATAGACCTCGACTTTGGGCAATTGCCGGGTCAGCAATTCAGCAGTGGCCGTCTCCCGGACCCGCAGCATGAACAGGTTGTTGAAGTTGCCGATAACCTGACCGGCCTTCGCGCGGTTGCCAATTCGGGCTTCAATGTCGGAGAGCGTCTGCGTGTAGGCGGTGACTTGCAGCCCGGCGCCGCCGCCCTTGTTGATGAGCGGTATGAACTCATCGCCCATCAGCTCGTTGAACTCGTCGGCATGGATATTGATCGGCACCAGCGCGCTCGCCGATGCATCCGGCAGGCCATCGTTGATCCCATGCTTGTAGATGTGCCCAGCAACCGATACCAAGTCGGAGAACATGGAGTTTCCGACCGCTGCGGCGACCTCGGCGTCGGACAACGCATCCAGGCCCACATAGACCACGGCACGCTTCCTGATCACCTGCATCCAATCGAAGATTGGCCGCGGGTCCGCCAGGTCTGAGTAGTTCGGCGCCAGGAGCTGCGCGATCTTGCCGCTGGTGAGCTTCTCCAGCAGAGGCAGAAGCGATGCGACGATCTTGTCGAAATACGTCTTGTCGTACCGGACCGCCGAGCGCAGGCCGTCGAGCACTGGATCGTAGTTGCGCGCCTGGGAGAGGTATTGCTCAAGCGCCACGACGCGCTTCTCGCGTCCGATCATGTTCCTCGGGATGTTCTTCTCGTTGAGCTTGGCCTCAATCTGGACGATCACCTCCCAGGCCTTGGGCTCGGTCTTTGCGAAGTAATGCTGGGCGTACTCGATAAACAGCGCGTCGATGTTGATGACGTGCCGCTGGATCAGCATATAGTCCGGGCGCTGTCCCAGCTCCACCAATGCCCGCGCGATGATGTTCACGAAGCGCCAAGCGAACTCGCGGAAAGCTGCGCTGTTGCCTTCACCAGAGAGCTGACCGGCAATGCGGGTGGCGACTTCCGAGATGCGCCCGAAGCGCCCCACGGCGTTGTAGCGCGCGGAAATCTCCGGCCATCCAAGGTGAAAGATGTAGAACTCGCCTTCGCGGCCCGCGCGTTTGGCCTCGACGTACATGCGCTTCAGGAGATCAGCATCGCCCTTGGGGTCGATGACGATGACGACTTCATGCTCGCCTGCGGCGTTTTTGCGGCGGATGTCCTGGGTAACGAACAATTCAGCGAGCCGTGTCTTGCCCACGCGCGTTGTACCCAATACCAGCGAATGCCCGACGCGCTCGCCCAGCGGCAGGCTGACGTCCACTTCCTCCGGTTCGATGCCATGCAGTCGCGGGAGGCCACCCACGGGCGGCAGCGGCCGCACCGGATTGAAAGGCACATCCCAGCCCGTGAGCCCAGGCAAGCGCGAAAGCGGAAACGGCGCGAACTCCAATCTTTCTTCCAGCCGCCTTGCCAGCCGATATGCAGGAGTCGGTTCAACGTAGCGGCGGAACTCCGGCCGGTACGTCTGCATCAGCCGATGAGTGTGTTTCTGCTCCCACAGAAAGCCCTTGCCGATGAAGAGCCGCTGCTGGCTGACCGGCACGTCCTTGCTCGTCATCACATAGCGCGGCAGGCGGCGGATGTTGCGCCGGTAGCGCAGTATGATGCGGGCATCGCGGTATCGAATCGCGCCGTAGGCACTGAATGCCAGCGCGCTGCCGACGCCCATGCCCGGACTCAGCGCAAGCGACCACGGGGCCACCAAGGACAGAAACGCGGCGCCTGCACACGCTGCGACGGTGTATAGCTCCACTGCTGGGCGAAGTAGAACTTCAACCGGCTGTTTGCCCGACATGGGTTCATTGCTCGATGCTGGTGGCGGTGATCAGCGCCGGGTAGTGCCGCAGGCCCAAGCGCTCTGCCAGGTCGTCGCCGGCCACGGGGGCCATTTGAACGCCGGGCGCTAATGCGCGTAGCCGCGCCAATGCCTGCACGGTCTCGACATTGACCACCAGGCCGACCGCGCCGCGCTCGTGCAACGAGGCCGCATTGCGCCGCAGCCAGTCTTGGGAAGCCTTGTCGTCGCCGGCGACCACGAAAGGCCGAAGGCCAGGGGCCTCGATCACTCGCCGCGCGACGGTGCCGGGCGTGAGCTTGGTGCTGCGCACCGGCAGCATCGCGGCCTCGTCTGCGGGGGTGGCGGGAACCTGGGGCGTCGGGATCTGCGGCCGGGCAGGGGAGTTGACACGCGGTTGGAGGTTCAGGGCTTCGTAGTACGGTAGCGCGGACGTGCCGCCACGGTCTTCGACCACGATCAGCGACTCACCGGCACGCGAGGTCAGCGGCAGACCCGCCAACAGCACGAGCAGGCCCTTCGCCGCGAGATGGGCCAGATGGGATTTCGTCATGGGGAGGTCTCCTGCCGCGCGGCGAGGACTGCGGTGGTTGGGCGCGTGCCCTGCACGCGCGCGAGGTGGCGGGACACGCTGCGCCGATAGCGGGCTGCGGGCTCGCCACCGGCGGGGCGGTGGTAGCGGCCGATCGCCACCAGCCAGTTTTCGCCGGGGGTGTGCTGCTCTTGCAGGATCTCGGCGGCGATGGCGAGATTGCGGTACGGGTCGAGCAAGTCGCACGCGCTGGCGTAGCGCTGCTGGTGGTAGCCGAGGTTAATCTGGCCCAGGCCAGCGTCGATGCGCGTGTGCGGCGTGGAGCGGATGGCTTGCTGCAAACCGGCGCAGGCGTCGGCGCGGGTCGCATAGCGGCGCGATTGGCCGGCGATGTTGAGGGACCACGGCCATGGGACGACGCGCCCGTGGCGCCGGATGCCGCTCTCCTGCAAGGCCACGGCGTAGAGCACCGGCGAAGGAATGCCGGCGCTCTGCGCGGCAAGCTGGTAGGCCGGCGGCGGCATCTCCTGGGCCTGGGCGGCGCAGGCGTACAGGCCCGCAGCTAGCACCACTGCACGCAGGTGCGGCAAGACGGGCATAGCGGCTACGGCTGACGCTGCCATTGACCGTTCACCTCGCGCACGGCGGCCGGCAGATCACCGGTTAGGCCGAGTGACAGCCAGCGGCCGCCGTCGTGGTTGAGCGTGATGCTGCCGCTGCGCACTCGTGCTGGATCGATCTGCGCGCGCTTGGCCCAGTCGCGGATACGCGCGTCTTCCTGTCGGCTGCCGACCATGTACAGATCGAACTCGGTGCCCGAAGTTTGCAGGCGTTGCACGAGCTGCCCGCATGCGGCGCAGCCGTCCTTAATGAATACTGCCATGCGGCCGCTGCTGCGCACGGCGGCGCCTGGTTTGTCATCGGGCAGGTTCACGCGCTGCATGCCAGGGTTCAGCCGCTGCCAGGCTTCGTCGTAGGCGCGCTGGTACGCCAGCAGCTTCTCCACGCGACGCGCTTCGACCTGCACCTGCAACTCTGCGTAGCGCCGCCGCTCTTCGTCGGTGCGGGCCTCGATTCCCAAGGCCGATAGCGGGTCCAGGTTCGGTGAGTAGATGCCGAGTGGTCCCTCCATCAGCTCGCGGTAGCGCGCCCAATCCTGCGGTTGCAGGCCCCAGTCGCGCGCCACGCGGTCGTCCAGGATGCGGCCTGCCAGGGGCCGCTCCTGGTTGGGCATATTACGGGACTGAGCGGTGGCAGGCTGCTGGGCCGAAGCCGGCAGGTGCAGCGCTGCCAGCAGCGATAGAATGAGAACGGGACAGTGTTTCATCGCATGGTCTCTGCGTCAGGGAATCGCTAGGCGGCGGGTCTGCTCGCCCGCCTGGAACACGGCGGTATTTCCTTCGATGCCCTGCAAGCGCCACAGACCGGCCGCGTCGCCGGGCAGCAGTACCTGCACCTGGTCGGCGGTGAAATTCCCCTCGGCCGGGGCGACGGATACGCTTCGCTGGCCGGCACGCAGTTCAGCGCCTACGATGCGGAATGGCAGCGGGGCCAGCTCAGACTTGGCGGCAGTGGGCTTGCTCTGTGGGCGCGGCTTCACAGGCGTAGCCGAACGTGTCGTCGCCTGTCGTGTCTTGATCTGCTCGACCTCGACGCGCAGCGCCTGAAGGTCGTCCATGGAGGCAAGACCGAACAGCGTCTGCTCGATATGTGCGATGCGGGCGTCCAGGGCCTGGCGGGTGTCTTGCAGTCCTGCCGCCGTTGCCGCTGCCGGCCGCTGCTGCAAGGCTTGGGTGGTTTCGGTGAGCCCGGCGACCTGCGCTTGGAGGCGCTGCAGACCGGAATCGACCTGCTTGAGGTCGGTCAGGTCGTTCATCGCTTGATAGTTCACGGCAGTGAAGACGCTCAGGCTGATCAGCCCAAGCCAGAGCAGGCTTTGCACGACTACGGCGGCAGTCGCTCGCCGGGAAGGCTGCGAGGCGTTGTTCATGGTTGGCCTCCCGCGAGGGGAAACGTCTGCATCGCGTCGGTGGCAGGCGGTTCGGGCATCGGCGCGGTAGCGTCGCCGTGGACCTGCTCGAAGCAGACTTGGCGCGTGCGGTCATCCACGTGCAGCTCCCAGGACGGGCCGGCCAGAGTGAGCAGCGCATTGCGCAAGGTCATGGGGCCCAGATTCAGGTGCGCCACCGGCAGCGGCAGCGGGTATAGCTCGATCACGGCGTGCGCCGTCTCGCAAAGCTGGTAGCCGCTGCGCTTGAGCACGTGCCGGAGTCCGTCGCCGACCGTGGCGCGTGCATCTGCGGGCATGGATACATCGACGGTCTGCAGCAGCAGGTCGCGCTGCGCCGCCATCGGGGCCAGTTCCACCAAGGTGTAGCGTCCATAGCGCACGACCGGAATGAACTGCGGTGCCTCGAGTTCCGGTGCGGGCGAGGCTTCCTTGATGGCATCGGGCGCGTGCGGCGCCGCAGTCGTCGCGCAGCCGCCAGCCAGCACCGAACAGAGCAGGCCGAGGGTTCCCGCCAGCAGGCGGCGTTCGGGATGATGAAACCAGAGTGGAAAAGGGCACATAGCTCGGCGTCCTGAAACATCGAGCCCTCACCATCACCGCTAACGACGTGTGCAACAGCAAACAATGCGAATCACGCCGCGTCTGATTTGCCGGTAACGGTTAAAAAAAACGGCCCCGAAGGGCCGTAAGTGGAGATAGTCAGGCGGCGACAAGCTGTCGGGCCAACGCGACCTCGACAGAATCACCGTCCTGGTTCAGGACATCCAGCCCCGATTCGGGCACGTCGCCCGAGGTGGACTGCGATACCATGATCTTCTTGGCCATTAACTCCAAGCAGGTCATCTGCGATGAGCCGGCGTAGCCGAGATAGATCACTCGCACGGGTTCTTTCTGCCCGATGCGCCAGGAGCGGCGTGCCGCTTGCTGGAGCGAGTACACGTTGTAGCCCGACTGCATGAACACGATCGTCGGGAAGTCCAACAGGTCCAATCCCGTCTTGACGAGTTCGGGGTTGGTGATGAGCACATCGATGCCGCGGTCCAACTGCTCGGCGATCCAGTCTTCACGGCGGCTGGCATCTACGCTCGCGCGCAGCACCGCCACCTTGAAGCCTTCCTGCTCCAGCAGCACCTTCAGGCGTGACGTGGTGTCGCGCTTGCCGGTATAGACCGTGTAGGTCAGGACATTGCGCCCCTGCGCCTTCTCCTGCTTGCAGATGTCGATCAGCTCACGCTCCTTGGGGCTGATCTCGAACTCGTGGAACTGAGCCGGGACGAACGCCAAGGTGTCGCGCGTGCGCGGATGTAAGACGGTCTCCGACCGGAAGCAGCAATCCGGCCAGGCCAGCAGTACGTTGAGGACCACCCCCAATAAAGTCGTATCGCGTCGCGCCAGAGCCTGCTTCAGCTCTGCGGTCAGCCGACCCGCCAGGTCGCGGTAGGCCGCGACTTGTGCCGTGTCCATCGCGACTTCACGGAACTCCTCGTCATACGGAGGCAGGACGTTGCCACCGATGTCCTTGAGCTTGAGGAAGACCGTGAACGGCAGGATGCAGCGCAGCACGCCCTTGGGGCCGAAACCTGGGGCCTTGACCGTTCTGACACTGACTTTCGAGCCTTTCGCGGTCTTGTGCGCCGTACCTGTGCTTTCCGAATAAATATCCTTGAGGACTCCGTGGTCCCTCATGAACGCCATCGCGGCCGAGGCCATGCTGCCGCTCGTGGACGGGCGGTAACCGTCTTCGATCATCCGCCCAGGCAGGGCGCGGAACAGCAGGTAGAACAGGTCGTCGCCGTAGCCGCCCATCAAGGTGCCGGTGAGGAGCAGCGTCTTGCGCGCCTTCGCCGCCAGCACGCCCATGGCCTGGCCCTGGGCACTGCCGCCGTTCTTGTACTCGTGCGCTTCATCAGCGATGAGCAGGTCGAACGTGCCTTGCGGCAGGTAGCGTTTGATGAACTCGGACGGTTGGTAGCCACCCTCGCCAAACCCGAACTCCATGTTCGCCATCGCCCGTTCCATGCGGGTGGCTTGGCGGTCGGAAAACACCAGCTCACCGTTGCCGTCCATGAGGTTGATGAACTCATGCACGTTGTCTCCCAACATCGAGGCGAGGAAGCCGTCACCGAAGCGTTTCATGAGCTTCTGCGCGGTGACTTCCCCGATCGTGGGAATCCGTTTCAAGGCTTTGAGGACGGCCGAAGACTGGTCGCTACCGGACAGGCTTCTCGGGCGGATCAGCGTCCACAGGGGTGCGGCGCAATGGCTGCACTTCCTGCGGTACTCCTCGGCGTCGAGTTCGATCGGATTGACCGGCTCGCCGTCGAGGTCTGTGATGACATGGCCGCAGTCCGGGCAGGCTGCCACGTCGCCGTGGCGGGTGCGCCGCCGGGTGAAGACGGGCCGCCAGTGGAAGCCCATCCGCATCCGCACACGCCCCAGGACGAAGAACTCCTGGCCCGTGGGCTGCACACCCAACTGCTCGCGCAGTTTGATAAGTTTGACCAGCGTGTCGGGGCCGTTGAGTACCCAGACCCTGGCGCCGGCCACTGTCTCCTGGATCTCGCGCCGCCACTTGTAAACCAGATGCGGTGGCGAAAGAACCAGGGTGCGGCGGTAGCCCTCGGCGTTGAGAACGGCGGCCGTGGCGATGCCGACGGTCGTCTTGCCGCAACCCATCTCGCCGTTGACGATCGCGGCGCGTTCGCCACGGTCGATCAGCAACTCGGCGGCGGCATGGACGACTTCCGCCTGGGCCTCAAACAGTTTGCGCTTGAGGCTGGCGACGATGAGCTGACGGCGCGTTTGCGGCTGACCCGTATAGACCGGCGGGTTGGCGCGATTGAGGGAGTCGAGCAGTTCGTCGCCGAACTCACCAACGAAATCCTGAAGGCTCAGGGTTAAAGGGGAAGATTCCGCGTCGAGCAGTTCGCTCTGCACGGGCGTGGCTTGTGCAGCAGTAGATTCAAGATCGAGGGACATGGTGATGCTCCATAAAAAATGGGGCATCACCATCCCCAGCGGGGCAATGGCATGCCCCGGGTGGGAAGATCAATCTCAATCGGCACACGGCCGACTGTGGATGGAAAACGCAGGCGCTGGCGGCCTGCGGGGGAAACGTGCTCAGTCCTCGGACGGCAGCACGATGAGGGTGAAATGGCGTTTCTCATCGGTGACGATGCGAAGGCTCAGATCAGGGCTGACCAAGTAGCGCGATTCCAGCAAGGCACCCGATTGCAGTGCGATGCCGTTGGCGTGCCATTGCTCCTCGGTAACATCACCCCAGTCGCCACGGACGTGGCGACGAAAGTACGGAAGCGGATCCAGGCAGCCGGCGCGAACCAAGCGGTCGATGTCTGCGCTGAGGACGAGTGCGCCGGGGGTAAACAGCAGCTCCCGGCAGTACGTTTCGATTCGATGTGATGCCATGGGCTCCTCCTTGAAGAAACTTTGAGCCACGACCCCCTGGCGGAGTGAAGTGGCTCCGTCAGGTGGATGGGATGACGATGGACTGCCTTCAGATCATGTCGCGCTCTTCGGAAAGCTGGACAACCGTGGTCTGGTGGTCTTCGCTGGTCTTGACGATCAGCACCAGTTCCGACGTGATCCGGTAGGAGGAGATCATCAGGTTGTCCTGTTGGAGTGCGACATCGTTGGCTTGGCCGGTCGCCTCGTCGATCTCTCCCCAATCGCCGCGCACATGGCGCTGCAGCCAAGGGATCGATGAGGCCTCTGCGGGCCAGCCAATGCACCTTCTCGCTCAGCTGCAAGGAGGCCGGTGCGAACAACGGTTGCTTTTGCGGCGCACGCCGCTGGAACAGACGTGAGAGCATGGTGTTTCTCCTTTGATGAAGTGCAGCGGGACGTCAGGCGTCCGGGGATTAGCGAATGGTCAACACCTCGCCCCGTGTCGGGGAGCCAGGCGTCATATCCCATGCTCGGATGACGGGGACGAACTTGTCGGTGAGGATCCGGGTTTCGGCGATGGAGCCGTCGTCGCGTTCGGTGAATTCCCTCTGGAGCGTCTTTTCCTTGTGGGTGTCACCTTTGACGACGAGCAGGCGCCCTTTCTTGGAACGCACCACACCGGATATCGCGCCCGCGGCCAGGGCCAGAGCGAGATGCCAGTGGGAAAGAGCACGCGCCGGTGGACGCAGCAACTGCTGCGCGGCCCCCAGGTGCGTGTCCAGCGACGGCCAGAGGCCTTGGAGCCGACCAACCTCATCGGCGAACTGCTCCGGCTCCATCGTCACGCGGAAAAAATGCTCCGGCTCGGCCGGACTGGCGGGGACGATGTAAGGCAGAAACGGCCATTCGCTTGGCAGCTCCTCGGCTTCGACTTCGCCAAGCCCAACCTGCAGCAGCAGATTACGCATGGCCTTGACGCCATCCGGCGCCTGCTCGCGCTGGCGCATCCTGCGGCCGAAGATCACCACCTGCTTGAACTGCGTCTCCACTGCTCGGTAGATCCGAAGGTCCGTGTAGTGACGCGTCAGCCAGCCGACCAGCTCCGCGTCGAGCACATAGCTCGGAACGATGAAGACCAGCACACCGCCGTACTGCACCAGCGACAAGGTTCGCTGATAGAACAGCTTTTCGAGACGGGCGCGGCCCTGGCCCTGGTAACCGATGTTGCCGTTGACGTCCTTGGACAGGTCGCCATATGGAGGGTTGAGCCAGAGCAGCCCGAAGGACTGCTTGGAAATCATCGTGTCCATCAGGTCCGCGTGCAGGCAGTGATCGACCAGGCCGCGGGCATGGTGCGCCCGCTCCGCGTCGAACTCGACAGCGAATGCCTTGGCCTGCTCGCGCCCGAGAGCATGGGCGGCTTCGGCGATCGCCACGCCTTCGCCTGCGCAGGGATCGAGGATGCACATCGGACCATCGCTGGGCATCAGTGCGTTGAGGGCTCTTTCGAGCGTGGGTTCATCCGTGGGGAAGTACCCGGTTTTCACGAAATTGCGGGCTAGCCGCGGGAACATGAGGGCCATGGAAATCTCCTGGTTGGCGGGGATGAATGACGGAACCACGCCAAGGCGTGCTCCACGGGTGGGTCAAGCCGCTACCGCTTCCGGCGTAGAAATCTTGGCCGGATGGGCATAGGCGGTGAGCACATCACTGCGGATCAGGGAGCCCAGCGCCAGAGTCAGCGTCGGCACGTCGATGGCGAGCCGATGGCCTTCCAGCGGCCCGAGGGCGAACGGAAGGCGGGCCAGCATCTCGCGGGTTTGCAGCAGTTCCAGCACGGTCTCGCGCCAGTGATCGAGCAGCGGCAACGGGCAGGTGTCCCGCACTAGCATCCACAGGCGGTCGAGCCGGTGGGCGCTGTCGCGTGGCAGCAATGCCAGCGCGCTGGCGTTGGCTTTGTCGGGCTTGACGCAGCGCCGGTCGAACAGCCACACGTTGGAGAGAGAGCCGAACCGCGTTCGCCGATAGGCGCGCGTGACGCGTTTTTCCAGGCGATCGACGTTGCCGATGAACATCGGGACGCTGCCGCCCTGGTCAGTGATGACGTGGAACTGGTCTAGTCCCTGCTCATCGCGCCCGAGGGTCAGGCGAGCGAGGAACTGCTGGACGGCGGTGTCTCGCGCCCATATCGACAGGAAGATCAGGTTGCCCTGGTCATCGCCGACGCAAGCGTCGGCCATCACGTCCGGGCATTCGTCAATGCGGTACAGCGTGGTGGAAGAAGTGTTTATAAACATGGTGGTGTCCTCGGATGAGCGGGGACAGCACCGCCCGTGGGGCAGGTACTGCCCCACGGGGTGGAAGAAAGTCGCTCAGTCCGGCTCGAACTGCCGAGTGTGCGGCTATGAAACTCACTGCTAGTTCTCAGTACGAATCGCAACCGGCCGGGCAGTAACCCAGTTCGATGCCATGCGAGCAGTAGCCGTTTTCAGCATTCCAGTCCTGGGCTTCCTGCCGAGCGGCAGGTGTTGCGTAGTCCCATTTCTGAGCAATCTGCAAGGCCTGTGCGCGCTGTGATTCGGGCAATCGACCAACTTGCGTGTCGATTGCCGAACTGAAGCGTTCAACGTAGTAGTCGTGAGACAGACCGCAACCTTTCATGGCTTGTGCGGCTGCCGTCTCGCAGAGAGCCCGCCACGCGGATTCATCCAGCGCGCAACGGGGTGTATCGCAAGTGATAATGGACATGAGACCTCCAGGAAAAAAACCGGGAGCCTCCCCGCATGGGGAAGTAACCCCCGACGGGTGGATGAAGGACACCACGGATGCGGTGCTTGTGATCACGCAGGTTGCAGCTCGGCCTGTCGGCTCCACTCTTGCGTCTTGAAGTCCAGCGCGAAACCCAGCTCGCCAAGGCGGGCGATCTGCGCGCGCAGGGCGCGGCGGTCGATGGTCGAATCAAGCTTCACAGATTCGCCCAGCGGCCACAGCCCGCCGAAAAGCGTGGCGTCCGGATCTTCGGTGCTGCCGGGGGCGGCAGACGTATCGAGCGGCTGCGCATCCACACCGAACGGCGTGGTATCGACCAGCGGGTCTGCCGATGCCTGCACGGGGGCAGGTTTGGCGGGCCGGGATGCTCTGGCCGGGGTTGCCACCGGCTGCGTGCCCAGTTCCTCATCGAGGGGATCGACGTCATGGGTGGCGAAGCTGCGTGCTTCGTCACAGCTCAGTTTATCGATGCCGTTGAGCGTCATTCCGTCGAGGCTGGCGCGGATCTCAAATCGCATGCCGCCGCCGACCGGGTAGGACTTCGGGAAAATGTACCTGATGACGAACTCCCCGTCGTATTTGCCTTCGGGGTACTGCTCTAGTTCAGGGTCCTTGACCTCGAACACACCAAGATGTGTGGAGAGGCGACCGACCGGGAACGGGCCGTTTTTACCGCGGATGATGCGCAGTGTGAGCTGGCCTGGGACGACGATGGGCGATACCGATCTATCGGGCACCGATGTGACTGCCATGATGGCTCTCCTTTGAGAAACTAGGAAAAAGCGGCAAGGCCCCGTGAGGGGCCAAGCCGGATCAGAACGAAGCAACCAATGCAGGCTCCTGCTCCTCGACTGCACCTTCGGACTCGCGCTCGGCGGACTCGATAGGCTGGTCGGAAACGGTGTCGGCGGCCGTGTCGATGACGTTGTCGGCTTTGGGCGCGGATGCGTCCTCCGCCGGCGGCGCCTTGGCTTGCGTCTGGCTCGTCGGATAGACCTGGGTGCCGTCGATCTTGATCAGACCGATGTGAACCAACGTCGATTCAAGGCTCGCGGCAGGTTCCCCAGCGTGCTCGCCCTTGGTGCGGATGTACGGATCGATCTTCATGTCGTTGAGACGGAAGGCGATCAGCACCTTGCGATCCCCTTCGATGGCCTGCACGCATCGGCGAACCAGATGCTCGGCTTCAGGGGTGGAGACGATCGTGTCGAAGTACCGATACTCCGGTTCATCGACAGGTCCGGCCAGCGCGGCGATGGAGCACGACAGGAACGGATCGCCATCCTTGGGGGTGACGTCCTTCGGACGGTTGAGGTAGCCGATGCCGCGGGTGATCAGCTCGTGCTGTTTGATCGAAGCCAATTCGTCCCGTTCAATCAGCTCGGCCTTGAGCAGTCGCGCCTTGAGGGACGCTGCGGCCTTGCCCTGGTGCTCGCCCTTGTCGCGGATGTACGCATCGCCCCATAGGTCGCCGAGGCGGAAGCGCACCAGCGGGCGCTGCTTGGGATCGTCAACGCCGATGTAGCGCTGAACGAGCTTCTTGGCCTCGGCACCCGAGACCTTGACATCGAAGTAGCGGTAGCTTGGGTCCCTGGCGGGGCCGACCAGCGCGGCGATGGTGCATGCCAGGAAAGGCTGCGCACGGCGGCCGCCCCTGACGGGTACTTCACGAGCACGTTGCAGATAGCCGATGCCCGAGGTGTGCAGATCGAAATACGATTTCTCGTTGGACGTGGTGTTCATGGTGATCTCCATTGGGAAAAGCGGAGGCACACCAAGCCACGCAAGCGGGGAAGGGTGCGTAACCCCGCGATGGGTTGATAAGGCGAAAGCATCCGCCACCGGACAGGCCGGTGGTCGCTCGCAGATGGATGCGGTGCGAGCTGGCTCGGTCACGCAGTGGGAACTGCGCCGCAACCTCGAAGACCGATGGTTGCCTGGCATGTTGCTGACAACGTCAGCAGGCATGGGGGCAGCATGGCCGGGCCTCATGTGTGGAGCAGCAATGAATCGGTAACCGAGCGCCTCCCTTTGTCCACGGCGACCAACGTCTGCCACATCAGTTACAGCGGTAGAGATGACATAATCAGAAAAATATTAATAAAATTGGCGGCTCCAACTGTGGATCGCAACACCAACGGTTGTGAAGTGGTGCAGGCGACCAGACCTGGACGACTTCACCGCCAAGTGGAGTTGCCCATGTCATCCCGCCGCCTGGATCTGGCAGAACGATACCGTCTGCATGCGTTATATGAAATTTGTATGTCGATGCGGGCCATCGCCGGCGCAGTGCCGCGTGCGCCCAGCACGATCAACCGCGAACTGCGCCGCAACCAGCACGCTTCGCTGATCATCGGCTCATTGCTGCCTGCTTGCAGAGCGATTTCTATTTTGCAGATCCGTGCTGCGCATAGCAGCGAGGAAGCAACGAAAATGCCAACGGGTTGACCCGCCAGTACTTGCCACGACAGACCGATTTCAGCACCATCACCAATGCGCACCTGCGGTCGATTGAGCAGCGGCTCTACAATCGTCCGCGCAAGATGCTCGGATTCAAAACGCTCCTTGAATAGTTGGAACGTGGTGTGGTCCCGCATCGTTGGGGGATTTTCTAAAGTTGTGGTCAGTTACATTTTCGGTAAAGTGATGCGGCGTGAGCCTCATTCTTGAGTACTCATGGCTACTATGCAGATGCTCAAGCGCAACACCCACGTTCGAGCGGAACAGTTGGTACAGACGCTTCACCGCACCCTCGGACCGCTCCGTCCGCTTCTACAAACCGACTATAAGCTACCCGCCATGCCGAGAACCGCGCATCGCCTAATCGCGTTGCCAAAATGAATAACCGCTTGTCTTAACCTACAGAGGAAGCTCGTTTTGCATACCGCCATCAAAATCGTCGCCATTAGCAGTCTTGCCCTTACGCTTGCCGCGTGCGGCAGCGCCAAAGACGCTAACAAGAGCAACTTTAGCAAGGCCATCCAGGCGTACCTGGACACTCAGAAGGGTCTGTGCGCTGCGATTCCTGCAAAGGGCTTGCCGTTCACCCTGGCGAACCAAGATATGATGGGCGGCCAGAACAAGAAGCGCGCCGATGCGCTGGTCGATGCGGGGCTGCTGACTAAGCGAGACACCGAAGTCAAAGCCATGTTCGGCAACAAGATGGAGCCGGCCACCGAATACCAAATTACTGATACCGGCAAGAAATTTCTCGTCGCCAACGGTGCAAACACGCTGGCTGCACAAGATGCCTTCTGCACCGGCAAGTACACCGTCGTGGAAGTGGACAACTTCACCGAACCCAGCGACATGATGGGCGTAAAGCTGTCGCAGGTGAACTACCGCTACAAGGTGGACGGTGCAGATGACTGGGCCAAATCGGAAGTCATGCGTGCCAATTATAAGAATTTTGCGGAGCAGACTCAGGGAGATGTACAGGCCAAGGCGGCAGTCATCCTGACCAACGATGGGTGGATGCACGAACGCCTGTTCAAGCGTGGATAAATAGCTCTGAATCCATTCAGAAAAGAAAAGTCCTTACTCAATGAGTGAAGGGCCTTTTTTCTTCTGGAATACTGCATTAATGCCTGGGCCGGTCCGGATATTCGCTCACTCGGGACATTGCCGACCGCTCGATCGCAAATCTGACTCAGCAAGCCGCGCTATGCGGAAGGCACTACCTCCAGCGACAGATGCGTGGCGGTGGCGGACAGTATCAGATCGTCTGCGGAGTGCAGCATGCGATTGAATACGCCATCCTTCGGATCGAAGTACTCCGCGAAGTCGTCGCCGCCTAGTTCGTCGCGCGCCAGTTCCCACCAGTTGTCAAACGGATCGGTGTCCGGGTTGCAGCCGACGGCATAGGCCAGCAGCTTCACGCGTCCACCCGGGCGACGCTCCCCGTGCTCGGCAAGGAAGTACACGCCTTGGTCCTTGACTAGGATGACGCGGCATTGGTTGGCGATCGCCTCCGTCAACACGGGGCGCAGGTCGGAGCCTTTGAATCGCAGTGACATGGTTGAAATCTCCTGTGTCGGATAGATAAAAGGCCCTCCACCCGAATGGATGGAGAGCCTGTGGGGCACATGGACAGAAGGGCTGTAACGCCGTGACGGCGGCTCGGATCAGCCGAAGAACCGTCTGGCTTCGGTGCGGGGCGTCATGCCGGCAGCGCCTGGCGTGGTCGAGCCGCCTTCGCTTTGATGACACTCACGTCGATCAGGCGCCAACGCCCGTCGTCGATGAGTTGCTCTAGCACTTCGCCGAGCATGTCGAAATGCACTTCGTCATGCCGATCGACCAATTCGCCGTCTCGGTGCAGCTCCACCACGTAGGTATCCCCCGCGCGGTCGTACAGCACCTTCACCTGACCCTCGAACTTCGCGGTCGAGACCGTGAAGGTGATCGCCGGAGGCGTCTCGATGATCTTGGACGGCTTCGGATCGACCCAGGAGAAATCGCGAGCGCCCGCATCGACCAGCATATGGGTAATGCGTCGGAAGCCATCGGGCGCCGGCATTTCCTCCAGTTGCTCGATGAGCTGGCCCAGCTCCATGCACTGCGGCGTGGGGATGGGAAGCTTGGCCTGCGCGGATCCAAGAAGGTGCGTCTTGACGGTGTAGGGGACGCCGTCCGACGTCATCTCGGTGCGTACTTCCGGAGTGTCCGCGCGCAGTCCGTCGAAACGGCGCCGCGCGTAGGGTTGGACATGCACATTGGCGCCTTCGGTGGGAACGACGGTCACCAGTTTGGGATCGAGCACAGCGAACTCGCTGGGCTTGAGCTTGACGACGATGGTGTCGTCCGTCACCACGACCACGCGCCCATCGAAGGGTAGGGGATCGATGGCGAAGCCCAATGTCGAAGACTGCGGCTGATCATCGAACACGCGGTACTTGAACGACCGCACGTTGCGAGGGACATGGCCTGCGACAAGCGAAGGCATCATGGATTTGACGAGGGAACGGTCCATGGGAAATCTCCTTGAGGAACAAACAAGGGATTCCCCGCCCGCAAGGGAGAGGTCCCTTGTGGGTGGCGTTGATGGACGCGGACGCGTCCTTGGAATGAAACGACCTGTGCGGTTTCCCGCACTTGCAGCCTTGAAGGTCTCGGCTGCCTGGGCATGTGTCGGCAACGCCGACGAACATGGGGAAAGGATGGCCCTGGAGTGGGCTACCTGCTCGCAGGAAACGGCACGTTGCCGCACCCATATTCCTGCGCGACGGCAAGAAAAAAGCCCCTCGAAAGGGGCTGGTGGTGGGCAGGCCTAGTACACGAAGTAGTGTTCGCGTTGACGCGGGAAGAACACGTGCTTCCACGTGTCGCCGCTTGTGTTGCCACCGTCGAACACGACCATTTCGTAGTCATCAATGTCGGCGTCCACTAGGTCGGCGCTGGCGATTTGGCGCATGTGCAGCGTGCCGCTCATGCGCGCGAACACCAGGATCTGGCCGATGGAGTCGTGCTGGTTCATGGCGTTGACGCAGGCTCCAAGCTGGTGCTCGAAGTCGGATGCGGTCGCTCACGGGCGTGTTCGTCTCGACCGTCTTCCTTAGTGCCGGCGGGCGCGTAGCGCTCTGGGCATGTTGCTGACCGAGTTCAGCGGAACATGGCGGCAGCGTCGCACCAGCCCACTCCGGCGGCCATGGGAAATCTGTACTGGCTCATCGCCCCATTGTGTCTGGGGTATTCGCTTCAGTTGTAATCCGGATAGTCCCGGCGCACCCGCTCTTCCACCGCCATAGCGAGCGGATGCGGCGGGCACTCGGGCAGCTTGCTCAGGATGGCCCACGGCGTGTCGATCAGCAGATGGCCAGTATCGAAATGTGGCAGGCCGTCGCGCTGGCGCAGGGCCTGCACGGCAAGCAATTCGGCGGGGTAAACGCCATTGAAGCTTTCATCGAACTCATAGGTATTGCGCTCGGTACTGTCTTTGCTGCGGGTGATATGCCAGTCGGCCGCGGCCTGCATCGCGGTCTGGAACACCGCTGCGTCGGTGCTGCGCCACTGGTCGAGCACCGCCTGATACTCGGGGATCAGCGGATGCACCGGTTGGTAATGGGTGGGGATGCCGAAGGCCTGCGCGAACAGGAAAATCAGGAAGGCGTCGTTGGTGCCTTTGCCCCAACCCTCGCGACGCCACTCGTCCGGCTTCAGGGCCTGGTCCTTGTGCGCGACCTGGATCAGGAAGCGGGCGCCGGCCTCGGTGGCGTCCCATTGCGAGAGCATCGCGGTCGCTGCCACTTTCATGCTTGTCCCGAACGACAGCAACGGTTGCCGCTCGGTGGTCCAGGCCAGGGTTACGGCGGCTTCGAAACGAAATGCGATGGAGCGCATTGCCACTGCCCAGCGCAGCGGCTGGGCGAGTTCGTCCAGTCGGCCCTGGCCGCTGAGGGCGCAGGTTTGCATGGCGTAGGTGTGACCGGCTTGGCCTAAATCCAGCCAGACCTCGCCTTTCAGGATACCAGTTTGCGCCAGGCACCCTTCGATGCGTTCCAGATATTTCGTCGGCCTGCGATCCGTGGTGAGCGCCCACTCAATCCATCTGTCACAGGACTTGAATAGCTTCTTCAGCGAGGGATGCCATACTGGCAACTGTTTGTCGCTCTTGCCTGCCGCCATTAACTCATCCTCGGGCCGCGCTGGGCTTGGTTCTGCTGTTCTGTTTCCTGGGCCAGCGCCTGTTGCTGATTGAGCTGCTGGACCTGAGCGAAGCTCTCGGACACCGGGCGCTGTGCGGCATGCTCCGCTTCGACGTGGACATGGAAATCCGGGCCTTTCTCGCCGTGCGGCGAACTGACCGCGAAAACGCGTGGCGCATCGGCGCTGCCGCCAATGCGCACCGAATCCAGGGTCTTGCACAGCGCGTCGGCTTTATACTCCTGCAGCAGGCTTGCGGCAATGTTGTGGCTCTGCCCCTCGTTCCAGCGGCCGTCGCGCTGCACCGTGCGTAGCATCTTGTCGAACACCGCATGGTCCGGGTGGCCGGCATCGCCAGGGGTCAGCATGGTCTGTTTCGGTGCTGTGGGCTTGACCCATGGGTCAACCTTGCGTTCGATCTGCAGGTGCGGCGAGTCTGGGCTGCGACTCAGATTGAGCCGCACCCACGTGACGTTGATGTTCTCGGCCTCGGGGCCGATCTCTCTTCTTATGCCATCGGCTATGTCATTCAATCCGGGAATCGTGTTTTTCGGATCCCAGTGCTTTTCCGCACGGATCGCCAGGTCAATTCGCTTGGCCACGAATTCTTCCGGATCCCCATGTTGCGCCGGCGCGATCCCCTTGGCCGAGGTCTTGATCTCGAAGAACTCCAGATCACCGTCGGGGTTGCGGCCGACCAGGTCGATGCCGTGGCCGGAGCGGTTTTTGATCGCGACGATGTCGCTATAGCCTTGCTTTACCAGTTCGTGGGTCTGGATGGCTTCGCCGATGTCGCCGAGCTGGCGCGTGGTGAGCCGGGTCAGGTCCACGCCCTGCGTGCTGTGGTCTAGCGCAGTCGGGAAGTCGATCCTGCCATCGAAGACATCCGGGTTGCGCTTGAGGATGGCGGTGAGTTCGCGCGGTGCCAGTTCGCCGCTGCGTAGCAGGCCTTCGACATTATCAGTGGCGCGGGCGGCGCGGACCAAGTCGTCCAGGTGGCCGTCCTGGCGCGCCTGGCCGACCAGCCCGCGCAGCAATTGCTGCGCGCCTTCGCCCGCCGCACCGCCGCGCTGCGCGGCCTGGCCGACTTCTTCCAGCGCTTCGGCGTAGGCGCCGGCGCGGCCGGGCAATGCCGCGCCCCGCTCGGGTGCGAGTTCGCCCGCGTCGCGCGCGCCGGTGCCGACGCGCTCGGCACGGGCGGCATCGGCCAGACCCTCGCTGGCTTCGCCGGCTGCGCGCGGGGCGATGTCCTCCATGATTCGCGCGGCCTTGCCGAGCTTGCCCAGTTTACTGGCCGGGACCAACGTGGCCAGGATCTCCACCCCAGCCGCGCCGGCTGCGCTGCCGACATATTCGTGCTCGCGGCCTTCGCGTTGCGCCTGCGCCAGCCCCTGCTGCCACTGCTGCAGCGCCTGGGTGGCGGCGCTGCGGGCCTGGTCGATCGGCTTGTGCGGGTCGGCGACGACCTCGGCCGCATAAATACGGACCATGCCGACCACCACATCGCGATAGTTCGGGTCGGTGACCAAGCGCGTGCCCATGCGCACCAGGTCGACGGTATCGCCGAGCGTGGACACGGCATGTCCCGCCCCGCCAGTGACGAAGCCATAGCCTTGCTGCACATTGCCGACCAGATTGTTGCCGGCCTGCGCTTCGGCGCGCAGGCCGGGCAACACGCCAGGAGCGGCCGCAGTGTCGCGGGTGCTGCGTTGCGCGGCGGCCAAGCCGTCACTGACCTGGGTATCGGCCCAGCGCACTGCGGTGCGGGTACTGTCATAGGCCTGGCCGCCGACCTCGGCCGCCTGCTCGCCCAGCCGTTCGAGCCATCCGTCGCTGAGGTTGGCCTGGTCCAGCGCGTCGGCGAAACGCTGCCGTTCCTGCGGCGTATCCAGGCGCTGGTCGATGGCGGAAAAGAGCGTGGTGCGGTCGAAGGCGGTAAAACCCGGCGAGGCCGGCAGGGCGCGCACCAGTGCGGCCGCATCTACGCTACCCAGACCTTGATGCTGCAGGATTAGGCGCTGCGCTTCGTAGGCCAGCGGATCGACGCGGCCCTGCGCGTCGGTCGCAGCCAACAGGGCAGCGATTTCGGTGGTGCTGGCCATGTGGCTGTCTCCAAGCGTGTGAGCTGTGCTCCTTCGGCCACGGTTTTAGCGCGGCGGGGCCAGCCCTGCAAGTTCCACTGTAGCGTCTGACCCAAGCAGCAGATCAAGACAGTCAATATCCTGCTAATAGCCCAAGGCTAGTGGCGCTGGGTGATGGGGAAAAAAATATGAGGAACAGGGCCTTGCGGGCGCATGTTCCTCATTGGGGGGACGAGAAAGTAGTGGTATGCCGGAGAGATGCTCACCAGCCGCTGTAGTTCACCAGCAGATCGGCGATGACCTTGCGGCGTTCCAGGTCGAGACCGTCGAAATCCGACAGCCCGTGGAACTGGCAGCGCTTGAGCATGGCACCGCCATCGCGCGCGTTGTAGAAGCTGACCATGGCGGACAGGAACATGCGTTCCCCGCTGCTCAGGACGCCGAGGGCGTCGTTGATCCGCAGCACGTTGGGACGCAAATCCCATTTGCTCTTGGCCTGGTTCAGGCCTTCAGGGGTGCCCTCGCCGAACCACTCGGCGCCAGCGATCTCGACGCCACGCTTCCACGCCTCGAAGAAGGCTTGGGGCGCATCAGCGAAATGCTGCACTTCCTGCATGATCTGACCGACGATTTCCAGAGGCAGATGTGGGTTCATGATGTGGCTCCTCTAGTTGGATCAGGGATTGGCCAGCTGGGACCAGCCGCCACTTTCGAGGACACGTTGAGCCGCGGCGTAGCTGCGGAAGTACTCGCGAGATTCCCGCGAAACGGGTCCCTCGCTATTGCGTGTGCCGATGTAGTGGCCTGCGGCGCTCTGCAGGACTTCGAGCGGCAGTAACTTGCCGCAATAGATCAAAGCCAATTGGCTGAAAGAGGCTTGCTGGGACATGGATAGGCTCCTAGGAAAAGCGGGGCCCTGTCCCTAACGGGATGGCAGCTCCCGCTAGCGGTTAAAAAAAGCACCGGCATCACGAGGACGCGCGTCCGCAGACTCGATGCGATGGCGGACTGGCGGGTAGCGCGGAGAAACTCCGCGGCAGCCTGGAAACCCTGGCTGCTGGCATGGTGCTGACGGATCAGCGACACATGCGGGCAGCTTGATGTGCGAGGCGAGCCACGTCAGCCGAGAATCGGAACCCGGCACAGCCCCGATTGGCGAAAGTGGAAAAAAAGAAAGCCCCGCAACACGTGCGGGGCTGTCAGGACGGTGCGTGATGCTGGATCGCCGGAGGGATGCGGATGCAGATGCGAACTGGCGGGTGGCATGGGTGCAACCCACGGCAGCCTCGACACCCTGGCGGCTGCCGACATGTCGGCAATACAGGAACGAGAATGGCGCGGCCCGTTGGCGGCGTCGTGCATCAATCCGAAGCGATCGATCCCATCTTGTGCAAGCACTGCACCAGCCGCTGGCCTAGCCAGGCGACGCACGGCATGGCCATGGAGTTGCCGATTGCCTTGTAGCGCGGCGCGTCCGCAGCCGGCTTACCGCGATACGGAACCAGCGTGTAGTCGTCGGGCATGCCTTGCAGACGTTCGCATTCCACGGGCATCAACCGCCGTACCCGCCACTGCGACCAGCCCCTTGGAATGGGGTCATTCCAGTCATAGCGGAAATGCGCCTCGTGGTCAGGCGCCAGCACATGCCCATTGGCCCCGCTGCCCAGTTCAGCAGCCAGACCGTTCTGACGATCATGCAGGGCAACGCAGGCGATCATTGGCACGCCATACCCCGGCTTGCCGTTGGACAGCACGGTGCAAGCCACCTGTCCGTGGCCCGACTCGAAGCGCACCTCGCAGCGGTGGTTCTGCGCGAAGGCGATAGCAGGCACGACACCTGCGTTCGCATGGCTGCTGCGATGCCCGCCTGCACGCAGCGTCGGCGTCAGATCCATCGTGGCATCCGCGCCGCTGCCCTGGGCGGTGAAAGCGATGATCGGCACACCTTTGCCCGTACCGTCCTCGCTGCTGCCCTTGCCGCCGTTGGCGGTGTCGAGGGTGTGGGTGATGCTGCCGGCGACCGACTGCACCATGAACGTCTCCGTGCGGATGTCATGCTTGGGGCCAGCCGCCATTAGGCATGCGGCCACATCGACAGGGCCGATGCCTCCACTGAATCCGAACGTCGTCTTGACCTCACCGTAGGACGGTTTCAGTCCTGCGTAGCCGCCTGATGCTTCAGCGCTTGGTCCAGCAGCACGGGCAGCTTCTTGCCACGGCGCGCTGCCCGCAGAAGAATCCCCGCGCAGGCCCGTGCGCTCAAAAAGTACTTCGGCGGGATCGAAACCATCTCCACCACTTGCCACAAGAAACACACGCTTGCGGCGTTGGGCGACGCCGAAATATTGAGCGTCGAGCACGCGCCAGGCGATGCGGCGCCTGGGGCCAGACACGTAACCTGCGTGCGCCCATTTTTCCCCTGGCGGTTGGAGCGCACGGCTTTCTCCGGCCAATGCGCCCAGGAAATTCCCGAAGGCGTTGCTGCGGTCGCTGAGGACGCCCGGGACGTTTTCCCAGACAAGGGTGGCCGGCGAGCGGTCATTTTGGTGACGGGCTTGGTCGATGGCATTGGCTAACTCCACATAGGCAAGGGTCAAGGCTCCGCGTGGGTCATCCAGTCCCCGGCGCGCGCCGGCCACGCTGAACGACTGGCATGGCGTGCCGCCGACCAGGATGTCGGGGGCCGGCACGGTGCCGGCGTGAACCTGGCGGGCGATCATGGTCATGTCGCCCAGGTTGGGCACGTGCGGGTAGTGGTGGGCGAGCACGGCGCTCGGGAACGGTTCGATCTCGGCGAACCACGCGGCTTCGAGGCCGAGCGGTTGCCACGCGAGGCTCACGGCCTCGATGCCGCTGCACACGCTGCCGTAAAGCAGCGGCGCGCAAGGCTGAGGGTGCATATCAGCTCTCCTGTTCGTATGACCCAGGCCAATGGCCGGGCCGGGACGTTGATGGGCAGGAGAAAGGCGCCGAAGGCCGCAAGGCCTTCGGCTCGGGAGGAAAGAAGAAGCCACCCGTGGGCTGATTGGCAGTCCCGGTCGTCGGAAGAACCGTCTGCTGTCAGCAAGCACACCCGGCCCATGTCGTGGCTGGGGCCGGCATCGTCTGGCGCACATCCGCGCACAAAGGGAGCCCGTTTTTGCGCCGGCGGGCACCGGCACTGAATACCGCTGACCGAAAGGGGTCTCCCGATGGCTTGCGTGGGCGAGCAAGCCATCGGGGGACCCTTCGCGATAGGCGGAAGAAAAGCAGATCAGCAGAATGCAAGTGACGCGATTCGTGGAGAAGTCACCTTCAGGTCCCGCGGCCGGGGACGGCTGAGCGGGACGCGCACACGGATCAAGAAGGTGTTGTGCGCTGGGCGTCCAGCAGGGCATGCGGGACACGAGTCGCGCCGCCGAAGGCGAGCACGGCTCACGGGGGGGCGGGGTCGATCAGGAGTCTTTTCGGCAGCCACGGCGCGAGCGTGAGGCTACGCGCTTGGACGTGCCGGACTCGACCGGCAGCGTGCCTTTGCAGTCTGGATAGCGACTGCACGACCAGAACGGGCCGCTCTTGCCACTGCGCTGGCGCGTGGGTGCGCCGCACTGCGGGCAAGCCGGCCCATGGGGAACCTTGATTGACAGGGACGCGCTGGCGTACTGCGTGATCAACTGCGAAATCCATGCGGCCTGCTTGCCGATGAACACGTCCAGCGTGAGTTGTCCCGCTTCGATCATGTCTAGCGCTTGTTCCCATACGGCGGTGGTCCCGGGGTCGGCAATCGCTGCGGGCACGGCGTCGATGAGGGTGAATGCCGCATCCGAGGCGCGAATCGCGCGCCCCTTCTTCATGAGATAGCCGCGTGCGATCAGGCCGCTGATGATGTTAGCCCGTGTCGCTTCGGTGCCGATGCCGACCGTATCCTTGAGTTTCTGTTTCAAGCGCGGATCCGAGACCAGCTTGGCGACGCCTTTCATGGACTTGACCAATTCGCCCTGCGTGTAGGGTCGAGATGGCTGTGTCTTGAGCGCCTTCAGATCGACATCTGCTACCTGGCATGACACGCCCTCGCGTAGCGCGGGCAGCACCTGGCTGCGCGCCGCGGTGTCGCTATCCTCCTCGGGTTGCGGTTCGGCCAACACCAGGCGCCAGCCCTTGACGACCACCTGCTTTCCTGTGGCCGTCAGCGTCTGCTGGCCGCAAGAGAGGTTCGCCACTGTGCGATCGAACTCGTGGTGAGGAAGGAACTGCGCGAGGTAGTGCGCCCGGATGAGCTTGTACACCGCCAGTTCCTTCTCGCTCATGGCCGAGAGGTTCGCCGGTTCGAGCGTCGGGATGATGCCGTGGTGCGCGGACACCTTCGCGTCGTTCCAAGCGCGTGAGCGTTGTGTGCGGTCGAGTTGGTCAATGATCGGGCGCAGCGAGAAATCGGTCTTGAGCAGGCTGTCGAGGACTATGGGGACTTCGGCAAACATGCTCTCCGGCAGGTAGCCGGAATCCGAACGCGGATAGGTCGTGGCCTTGTGCGTTTCGTACAGGGCCTGAGCGATGTCCAAGGTTTCCTGCACATCCAGCCCAAGCTGCTTGGAACACAACTCCTGCAAGGTGCCCAGGTCGAACGGCAGCGGCGGGCCTTCACGCACGCGCTCGGTTTCGACCGAGACAACCTGGGCACTGCCGGTGGCGCGGATCTGCTGCGCCGCCTGCTGTGCCACCGGCTGCTGCAGGCAGCGGCCCGAGTCGTCGGTGCAGGTGTCGGGCGAAACCCACTGCGCGGTGAAGGCTTGGCCGCTTGTGGTCAGGTACACGTCGATGGCCCAGTACGGCACGGACACGAAGGCCGCGATCTCGCGGTCGCGGTCCACGACCAGCTTGAGCGTCGGGGTCTGGACGCGACCGACCGACAGCACTCCGTCGTAGCCGGCTTGCCGACCCAGCACCGTGAACAACCGACTGAGGTTCATGCCCACAAGCCAGTCCGCACGCGAGCGCGCTAGTGCCGAGTAGTACATCGGCAGCGTCTCGGCCGATGGCCGGAGTTTGCCTAGCGCGGCGCGAATGGACGCATCGTTGAGTGCCGACAACCACAGCCGCTCGATGGGGCCGCGGTAGCCGCACAGGTCAATGATCTCGCGGGCGATCAGTTCGCCTTCGCGGTCGGCATCGGTGGCGATGACAAGCTGTGTTGCCTTCGCCAGTAGCGCCTTGACGACCTTGAATTGCGTGGCGGTTTTCGGTTTGACCTCGACCTGCCAACGCTGGGGAATGATGGGCAACTGCTCGATGGACCAGCGCTTTAGCTGTTCGTCGTAGGCTTCGGGTGCCGCCGCCTCTACGAGATGGCCGATGCACCAGGTGACGGTGACGCCGGAACCGTTGAGGCAGCCTTCACCGCGTTGCGTGGCGCCGAGAATCCGGCCAATGTCTTTGCCCTGGGAAGGCTTCTCGCACAAGAACAGCCGCATGTCCGTCCACCCGATTTCCGTGGTTCATTGAGTTGCTGGAATCGAGGATGCCGAGCGCTACCAAGAGCAGCAGCAAACAAGCCGCATGCGGTGGCGACCACTTTCACGGGATGGAATGGCTTGGGTGGGGATCGAGCGTGGGTGCAGATGTGCCGGCCGGAAGCTGCGATTGGCGAGAGCGCGTGGAAGTCGGTGGACTTCGATGGAGCTATCCCCTGGGGATAGCTTGGGGGTGAATGGAAGGCGGCGAAAAACTGCACCGCCGCCCTCCATGCTGGTTCACTTCCTGCGCTTCGCGTCTTTCGGCGGAGTCGATTCCTGGGCGGCTTGGGGCTTCGGCTCTGCATCCTGCGGTTTCGGACTGAGGGCCACGGATTCGATGCGGTAGGGCAGGATGCCGACGCTGCGTGCGTTGATCTGCCAGGTCTCGCGTGGCTGATCCTCGTTGTCCGTCCACGGTTCACGCTCCATGCGGCCGATGACGAGCACGCGCATGCCTTTCTGGTAAAGATCCTTCCAGTGCTCGGCATCGCGGTGCCAGAGTTCGACGGGCGCCCAGAAGCCTCCGCGATCCTCGAACTCGCCATCTTTTCTTGGAATGGGGTTGTCGAAGTAAACGTTCAGGCGCAGCAGCCGGCGCGGTTCATCGTTTCCGTTGGGAAATTCGCGGTACTCGGGTGGCGAGCCGACGTTGCCTTCGCCCCAAAAATGCGTGCTCATGATGCAATCTCCGTGGTGGTTGAAATACTCGTGCCTCATCGGCCCCGGGCGCGTGTGGGGATGCCCGGCGCAATCACTGATTGCGCACTGCAGCGGGGAGGGATGTGAGCCGGTGCAGATAGACGGCATCCGCTTCGCCGGCCTTGCTTGCGCATTCCTGCGCCTGCCTGCCCAGGGTGTGAAGCACGCTGATCTGCATGTTCAACGTGATGCGCTGAAGCTCGATCGCGTGCAGATCGGCCAGCAGGTTGACCGGCGTGTTGGTGCTGGCGATCAGTTCCTGCCACAGCGCTACGCCCATGGCCGACCTGTCGTGCCTGCGCCAGCGCAGAAAGGCCGTGCCTGCGCCAGTGGACTGCTGGGCCAGCTCAATGGACAGCAGGTGGAAGGGATGCCCACACGCCTGTGGCAGCACCTGCCGCTGCGCCAGGGCCATCAACTCGTCGCGCATGGCAAAGCACTGGCTGGCCCATGTGTCCAATGTCCCCTTACCTTTAAAAGGCTTTAAAAGGCCTTTTAGAGAGGCTGCGTGTTCCAGCCTCATGAAGGCCGTCTGTTGCAGACTTTGGAAGTAGAGGGTGGGCCGGTCCTGATCCTGATCGCTCATGCCGACTGGTCCCCGTCGGTGTTGGCCTCTTCGCCAGGGAGGACGGCTGCGGCAGAAATCACACTGCGCTGTTGCAGACCCTGGCGCGCGATGGGCGGCGAAAACTTCGAACGTCGCGTGCCTTCGAGTACGTCCTGCGGCAGCTCGCCAAACTTGTCCATCGCGACCCGCGCCGCCGCATTCTTCGCCGCGAAATCATCGCGGGTGCAGCCCGAGTAACGGTATTGCTGTGCCAGGCTGAAAAGGCTACGCAGCGCATGTGCGCCCTCGTTGAGCCAGCGCTCCAGTGTGCTGCGGTCGATGAGTGCGGTGTGATGGGCGAGGATCAGCTTGCGGGCGATGTCGTCGTAATCGGCCAGGAGATAGACTGCGGCAAAGCCGAGCTGGGCGTTAACGAAGAGAGGCAACTTAACCGGCTGCACGTTTAGGTTTTCGCCCAGGCTCAACGCGGCGGGGACGTCTGCCAGTGCCTGGTCCACCTGTTCGCGTAGCGATTGCAGCGTGGCCTTGGTCTGGTCGAGTTTTTCCTCGATGCGTAGCATCCACCAGTCGCTGTACGGGTCGTCCTGCTCTGAGCCGCGTTTCATCTTGTTCATCACGGCGATGTAGCCGTTCAGGCCTACGATGCCCGGTCGCCCCTCGGCGGCAGCGCGGCCATGCCAGATGCGGGAAGCGTGATGGGTATGCAGCGTCAGCGACATCGCGCTGCGCAGTGAGCCGAGATTCAATTGCAAAGGTTCATTGGTTGCCATGGTGTCCGTTCGCTTTTGGAAAAGGAGCGGTCAGCATCGGCATGCAGCGGAAGGCAGTCAGTCAACAAACCGAAATTGGCCAAGCCCTGGTTTAAGTTGTGGCCGCTGCGAGCGGCACGAGCTATCCCCAGGGGATAGCTCCATGGCGCGCCAAGGAACGCTGTTCGCCAAGGACAGATCGCACACATATGATCCAGTGCATGGCATCCCGATGCCTGCCCACACCTGTTTGCCGTCCTGAACCTCCGCGCGGCTATCCCCAGGGGATAGCGCTACTGACGGCTATGGGCATCTTCTTCATGACCTTGCGGCCCCGAAAAGTCAGGCCTTACGCAGAAGCTCGCGCAGCCGTTCGATGTGCTGCAGAGCCACTTCGGTCGGAACCACGTTACGTGGTGCTTCCGGTGGCCGATCATACGCAGCAGGTACCGGTGGTGCCGTCCCGACTTGCTTGGCCCATGCATTGAACTCGCCCCGGATAGCGCGCTGGATGATGCCGAACAAATACCCTGCGGGATTGCGAATGGTCGAGCCTCGACAGCGATCCGCCCATTCATCCAGTACGGCTTGCCTCAATGGCGCATCGACCTGCTGTAACGCCACCAGTGCGCCGGCCTGCTGCTCTTCCTTCAGGCTCAGGAAGCGATCAGGCATGCGAACACCTGGCATCGCGCGCACATGCCCATGTTCACGCGCGGTAGTACGTATTTCTTTATTACTTTTACTACGTACAGTACGGTCCTGCTTCGGATTCCGAAGGGCACCGTCCGGCGTGGGTTCCAGCCCTGCTTCGGATTCCGAAGAATGCTGTTCGCCATTCCGAAGAAGGTTCGAAACCCTTTCTTCGGAATCGTGGGTGGCGTCTTCTTGTGGATAACTCTCGGGGGCAGCGATGCCCTGTTGGGCAAGGCGTTCGGCAAGCACCTGCAACCGCGACGGCAACGTGCGGCCGGACAGCAGCGGGTCTTCCTCGATTTCCTTGAGGGTGTTGAGCCCCACCATCTGCACGGCCTTCGCAGAATGGCCCAGTGACTGGCTGACCAGCTCCAGATAGTCGGTGTCAAGCTGCATAGCCTCGAATGGGGTCAAGGGCTCATCGTGCAGCACATAGAGGTTGCCGAGGATGCGTCCGGTCTTGGGATCGCGGCGCCTGCGCACGAGGCTCAACCAGCGTGTCAGGCGCAACAGCGTCAAGGCACGTGCTACGGTTTCATGCGAAGCCTTTCCTGCGTTGGGCATCGATGCCAGCCAGGGGCGCAATTGCTCATAGGTGGGGAACGCCGTCACGCCGTCGTTGTTGAGCATCAGCCGGAAGACTTGCCAGGCATTACGTTCCAGTGGCGTCAACCGACGATCCAGGAACAGGCGCCGCGGCACGCTCTCGTGCCGGTTACCGCTGAAAAGGAAACCGTCCCCGCATGTAGGGATAGGAGCAGGCGCAGGCACACTAGGTTTAGGCTCAAGGTCTTTCAGCGCACTATCGAACAAATCGGCGAGGGCTACTGGGCCTTGGCGTGGTGTTCGCGGTGCTGTTTCATCCACGGCCATGGGTCATCCCAATCCTTGGTCGATCCATTTCTTGATCGCCGCCCAGACCACCGACAGCGGCAATGACATGCCTTCTGCCAGGTCCATGGCCGCATCGAGAATCGAGGTGTCGTCCTCCAGATCGACGTTTCTGCTGCTGGTCACGGCCTTCCATTGCCGCCACAACTCCGTGTCCTGGGCTTCGTCTAAAACGGCATGGCGCCCCTTGCGCTTGGGCAGACCAAGGACTTCGCGGCGAAGGGCGACCTCCTGATGGGTCAGCCCGTAGAAGCGGCTCACCATTTCCGTACTTGCTGCCAACCTCAGCATGCGATCAACCGTGGCGATTTCCTTCTCCACGTCCTGAGCCTGCTTTAGTAGCCGAAGGAGCACTTCGCGGTTGACCGTTACGGAGCACCACGAGACGCTGGCGTTTGCCAGCACGCTGATCAGCACTGGGTGCTTGAGCGCATCAAGCTCTTCCTCACCGAATCCCATCGATTTGCAACGACGCAATTGCCCATTGCGCAGGTCGTAGAGTGCTTGGGCGATGACAGCTTGGTTGAGGGGGTGTGGTGCAGACATGCTCGCCTTCCTCGTTCAAGAATCGGGAGCCCTGGCACCGGCTCCCAAATCCAGCAGGCGTCGGGCAAGCCGCAGCAACCGGAACAACTTGACCAGCGCGGTATCGCTCAATCGCTTGGTGACATCGCCTTGACCGTGTAGCAGTGCCGGCAGATCGGTGACGAATTGCCCGTAGGGGCTGGTATCGGTCGGCTGCTGACCGGACAGAGACCCCAGCAGCGCCAGCACGGCGTGTCCACGCGGCAAAGGGGCCTGGGCGCTACATGCGAACCCGATGCCGTCGGGACGGTCCTCGATGAACTCGTCCAAATCCGCCTCGCCGGCGATCTCGCGCGCGAATTGCGCGATATGGATGCGCAGCCGGTCGGGCGCTTCCAGGCCGGGGTCGATGTACCAGACGTCGGAGATGGGATAGAGGCCACCGGCTTGCACCGGGATCGACTGCAATACGCGGGCTGAGAAGTCGGGCGGTAGCGCATCACCCAACTGGTCCGCGATCATCCGCTGGATGGACTGGAGCCGCTCTGTCGTCGGTGCCGGCGAGACGATATGCTCCTGCAGCAGCTCTCCAGCCGCTGCCGCTGGGCTTCCTGCGGATGCATTGCCAGCGGTCGCATCATTCTCGCCCGTGAGCGGGCCGCTCGCTGACCGCGCTTTAGTTGGCGAAGGCGTATCGGTGGACGGCGCCGGTCCGGCGGGCGACCGTGCGATGGCTCCTGGGTCAGGCAACGCAGTTGGTGCCGACGGCGGAGTCGGGTCGCTGACCAGCACACGGTAGCGGTTCTCGGATTCGGTCAGGTCCAAGGCCAGCACGTCGTAATTGACGCCCAGCAGTTCGGACATTTGACCGATCAGCTCGTCCTGCACCCGCTGAGGTGCGAATTCGTCAGCCTGAGTGTCGAACTGCGACAGCACCTCTTGAAAGAAGTTGTCGAAGTCCAATTGAAGGGAGCGGCCTTTGGCATAGTACTCCCAGGTGCGCTCGCAGGCCTTGCGCATGACCGACAGTCGCTCGACCTGGTGGCGGCCCAGACCGCCATAGAGCACGGTCGGAATCGCGGGCAGCAGGTAACGCACCGCATCGGCCATGCGGCTGATGTGCGACTGCTGTACGGGGTAGCCGTCGGCGACCAGGCGGCGGGCCAGTTCGGACTGGCTCAGTGTGGCGCCGCTTTCCTCTTCATAGAACTCGCGGGCTTTTTCGACGCCCAAGGCGCGCTCGATGAACGTGAGGCCGCCGCGCAGCTCGTTCTCGGCGAGGTGTCCGGTCAGCGCAACGATTTCTCCGCGCGCAGGCCAGGGCCGGAACAGGCACGATATGCGGAAGAAGCGCTCGTCCTTCGTCTCTGCCCAGAGTTCACGCAGGATCGCCAGCCTTGTATTGCCACCGTTGCGGATGATGTAGTGCGTGTCGCCAGGACGGCGTGTGATGGCTGGTGCCGCATCCAGGCCGCGCTCTCGTATGGAGGCCTTGATTTCATCGTAGGCCGAGTTGCGCTTTTTGCGGGGATCGTGGTCGTAAGGCCGCAACTGGTCCAACGTCACAACCATCGGGGTGTCGGCGATTGGGTCGCTCAATGCCGTGGCCGATGGGCCGCTGCGCTCGAACCCAGCTGCAAGCAGCTTGCCGGCCATGTCTTGGGACGTCATCTCAGCCATGGCCTCGTCCCTCGGCGTTAGCAGCCCGTGCCATGCGAGCCTCGCGCTCTGCACGGCGTATCTGCGCGCGGGCGTTAAGAGTTGCCCGGTGGTCGCTTGCGGTTGAACTGGTGTAGATAGCGGCGCAGCCGGCCTTGGTGAACTTGAGGTGTCCGCCGGGTGTGCGCTTGACGTGCCAGCCTTCGCTCACAGCAAACTCGATCAGAGCGCGCAGCCGCTTGTGGCCACGGGCCAGTTCATGTGCGTTCGCCATGAGGCCTCCCGGTTTCAATAGGACGCGATGGACGGCCGGATACATGGACAAATCTGTCTTGCCACTCAGGGAACAATTCGCCGGCGAGCGCGCGCATGGTGTCGAGCGAGGAGGGCGCAACTCTGCCCGGTGGCTGGCGATGCTCGACACGATGCACCGGCAGGCCACGGGTCGCGGCACGCGGATAGGCTTCGATGGCCGGTACGTCGGTGTCAAGCACGCGGATGTCCGCATGGTCTTGGAACAGATCACGCAAGGCCTGCTGGATCAGCCGCGCGTTAGCGGACACGGTGTGGACGCGGTTGATCAGCAGGTTCAGCGACGGTGGTTCGATGCCGAGGTGTCGGTACGGCGCGATGTCCTCCAGCAATTGCATGGTGCCGCGCCGTAGCTCGCGGGCTGCAAGTATTTCGGGCGTGACCGGAGACAGGGCCAGATTGGAGGCAAGCACCGCCATCTCGAGCAAAACGGAGCGCGCGCCCTGGGTGTCGATCAACACTAGGTCGTAGAGCGGCGCCAGCATCGGCAGCAGGTGTCGCAGACGCAGGCGCCCATCCGGTGCATGCAAAAGCAAGGTGCTCAACTCGCCCCGATGGTCGTTAGAGAGCACCAGATCGAGGCCTGCGATGATCGTGCGCGAAATGAGCCTGCCCAAGTCGCGCTCGTTGAATGCCAACAACTCGTAGATGCCGCTGGGAGCGCGGTGGGCCAATTCGTAGTAAGAGGACAGCGTTGGCTGCACGTCGAGGTCGAGCAGCAGGACGCGCAGCCCCGCGTCCGCGGCGAGCCCGCCGAGGTTGGCGGCTGTGGTCGTTTTGCCAACGCCGCCCTTGGTCGAGATGATGGATACAACCTGCATGGCGCTCTCCGTCTGAAGGATGGGGAAATCCGAGGAGGGGAGCGGATCAGGTCCGGTTGTTGAGGCGTTCGGCGATCCATTGATCGATCTCGACCGAATCCCAACCCACCGCACGCACGCCCAGGCGCAGCGCTTGCGGGAACTGGCGCTTCTTCATCAGGTTGTAGATGTGGGCGCGCTTGAAGCCAGACTTCGCTTCGACTTCGTCAAGCCGCAGGATGCGGCGCTCTTGCGGTGGCAATACAGGTGCTTGCGACATGGCGGTCACTCCTGAACGCTCAGTGGCGTTTGTTGGCGTGAGCTCCATTCAATAGACATGGCTGCGGAAAGACATTGCAAATGCAATCTCCGCGATTCCGCATACGTGCTGGAAACCGTCACGCGGCTGCGCTACGGACATCCTTCTAGACATTGGCTCCTACTAAGGGCTGTCATGTCGTTATGCCAACGGCTCATGCCTAGAACGTGGACGGACAAGACCTAGCATCTTGCAACGGGTAGTCCTCTGTTATTCGGTGTGCGAGACTTGAACAGCTGTAGGCCCGTCGCCCAATGAGGAAAAGCCCGCTCGATATCGGCGCTCACGGTGCCAGCGTTATGGGGGGCAGCAAGTCCATCAAGACCGTTTCGATATGGTCTGATATCGCCACGGTTTTACAGGGCGCGCTGGCTTGCTCAAGGCCTAGTTAAACTTAGAGAAATTCAAGCATGTCATGCTTGATTCGGCATCTTGATATATCGACATAGCATCCGGTGGTGATGCGCTATGGATTGTTTGAAGCTGCTCTGTGTCGCTCACCGATCTGGCCGGCTACGCCGGCCTGGAGGATGGCGTCGATAGGCATTGGGATCGCATCTTCGCCGGTGTGGTGCTGACCACCTTGCTGGGCGTCGGCGCCGAGCTGTGTCTGATGCCGACACGCGCTGCATTGGGAGTAGATCGCAGCACCCCGCTTGAAACGCGAACGCACGCGCCCGGCACAGACTGGGCAACGAAAGCCTTGCGGCCAGCGCCACTTGTAAAGCGCGCGGTAGCATTTGGCTTCGGTGCCGTAGGACGCAAAGAACTCGGGCATCGACAATCCCGCTTGGAACTGCACGGCATTGATGCTCATCACGCCACCTCGTCGGCTTCAGGTGACAGCAGCATCCACAAAGCGCGGCGCAGATCCTGCGACTGGTAGCTGAAAGTCAGGGCTAATCAGGAGATTAGTTGGAAGGACGTTGAGTTGCCCACCTTGACCAGGCACTCTTTGACTACGGCCAAGGGGATAGCCGGATCGTTTCCAACGGACGAGTAACAGGGGCGTTGGCCTTCGGTACAGCAGGATTGGTTAGCTGAGCTAAGCCGACCGGGCCTCTAGAAGCTTTGTGATCGGCGTTCTACCGTCTTTCCTTGGCGGAGCCGCACAGCAGTCTACATAGACTTCTTGTTTCCCTTCCTCAAATGTGGGAGAATTACCGGAAGCCTGTCCCGCCTTGGAGTTCCCATGACCGCCACCAATCCTGTTGACGTTGCCAACCGTTTGGAGGCGATGGGCCTGAATGAGGCTGCGCTGCGGGAGGCCGTCAATCAGGGTTATTTGCAGCGGACTCGCCTGACCGCCAACCACCCCATCATCTACCACGGCTTGAACATGTGGGGGGAAATTGTCGCTGCGTTGCGTGACCAGCTCCGGTCGTTGGATTGGGTCAGAGAGGATATCGGCAGCTATGCTCTGACCGTCAATGAAGAGCTCAAGCTGGCGATCACCGTGGCATCAGGTGATGAAGCTACTGGCAATCCGGATGCACATCCCACTAATCGCTCCCGCAAGGGGCGCAACACCGTGGACGCGATCGAGGCTAATCGTCAGTTCGAACTATTCGAACAGATGCCGCCTGCGACGACTGATGAAGATGAGGGTAAGCAGACATGGGTGCTGATGCATCACACCGACATTGCCCGTGGCGAAATTCGTGTGGAGTTGTCCCGCCCATTGAGTATTGGGAGCGACGGCAAGATTAACCAGTGGGCCGAGCGCATCATCTTGGCTGGCATTCCGTTTGACGATCAACTGATTGAAATCTATCCGCCTAGCGGACCGGACATCGATTTCGACATCCAGCGAAAAGCATAACGGGATTGTTATGTTCAACCCGTTGCGATTGACCCTGGCAAGAAAGCGCCGGGGAATGAAGAAACGTGAGCTAGCTGAAAAGATTGGTTTAACGGAGAAGTCGGTTTCAAATTACGAAGCCGGATCCCAAGAGCCAGAGAGCACGACGCTGAGCAAGCTATCAGAAGCGCTTCGGTTTCCCGAAGCGTTCTTCTTTGGTGATGACCCAGAAGTTCCAACTCCTGACGTCGCTAGCTTCCGTTCCCTCTCAAAAATGTCTGCTCCTCAGCGCGACTCCGCGTTGGGAGCGGGCGCTGTTGCCCTGTTGCTAAACGACTGGATCGAGTCTCGCTTCCAGTTGCCTGACCCAGATGTTCCCGATCTGGGCAGGGAGGGGGGATCCTCCCGTGGTGTGCGGGGTGATCAGTCATCGAAGGAAGCCGAACCTTATCCAACGCGTGCCTCCGCTCAGGATCCTGAGGCCGCAGCTGGAATGCTGCGCGCTCATTGGGGCATGGGTGAGCAGCCCGTCAAAAACATGATCGCCTTGCTTGAATCCAAGGGGGTGCGTGTCTATTCTCTGGCTATTGACGCCAAGGAAGTAGACGCTTTTTCGATGTGGAAGGGTGGGCGGCCGTTTGTATTCCTTAATACCTTTAAATCGGCTGAGCACTGTCGCTTTGATGCGGCCCATGAATTGGGTCATCTGGTAATGCACCAGCATGCGCAGCCGCAAGGCCCTGATCTTGAAAGGGAGGCTAATGCTTTCGCTTCTGCCTTCCTGATGCCAAAGGCCAGCGTGCTGGCACTCGCTCCCAAGTCAGCCACCATTCCCAGCCTTATTCGACACAAAAAACACTGGCTGGTTTCCGTCGCTGCATTGAACTATCGGCTGCATGCGCTAAGTCTTACGACCGATTGGACCTATCGAACGCTTTGCATCCAGATTGCACAAGCTGGGTATCGAGGAAAGGAGCCCGAGAGCATCAATCATGAGAAGTCTCTCGTTCTGGAAAAGGTGTTCACAGCACTTCGAAATGAGGGTCTAGGCAAAGCAGATGTAGCGAGACAATTGGCCATCCCGCCAGAAGAAATCAATGATCTGACCTTTGGGCTGATGCTCAATGCACTCAAAGGTGGTCGCAGCGATGATGCTGTTCCAAAAGCCAGTCGTGCAAAACTGCGCTTGGTCAAGGGCTGAAATGATTAAGAGAGCGGCAAGCGCATGAACGCAGTTGAGATTGAAGAGGCACTATCAGCTCTGGCTGAGGCCCAGTTTGAGCCGGCAGAATTCCCATATCAGTTCCTGACAGCGTTTGGGAACAAAGACACTACTATCAAGCGCCTGCGGAAGGGCGATAGCAACGCGTCCGACGTTCCGGGCGCCGTCCTGCAACGAAGCAACATCCATCTGGCCACCTGTGCCCTGGGAAAGGTCCAAGAGACCTTGCAGGCGTTGCGCGACAGTCCGCGGACTCTGCCAGCCAAAGCCAAGTTCGTCCTAGCGACCGATGGCCAAATCTTGGAAGCTGAGGACCTGATCAGCGGAGAAGTGCTAGCCTGCGAATTCGTGAACTTTGCTGACCACTTCGGCTTCTTCCTTCCACTGGCAGGCATCTCCACGATCAAGGAGATCAAGGAGAACCCGTTTGACGTTCGAGCCACTGGCCGACTGACTAAGCTCTACATCGAGCTTTTGCAGAACAACAAGACCTGGGCGTCGGACGAGCGCCGAGCGGACATGAACCACTTCATGGCGCGCTTAGTGTTCTGCTTCTTCGCGGAAGACACAGATATCTTCCACGGCACGAGTCTGTTTACCAAGACTCTGCAAACGATGACCGAGTCTGATGGCTCCAACACCCACCAAGTGTTGGAAACCATCTTCCGTGCCATGAACCTTGCTACCGAAGAGCGGGCAACGGCCAAGCTGCCGGGTTGGGCTGAGCATTTTCCTTATGTCAACGGAGGCCTGTTCTCTGGTAGCACCGATGTTCCGGTGTTTACTCGCACGGCGCGCTCCTACTTGATCCGCACTGGCGAGCTGAAATGGCAGGAAATTAATCCCGACATCTTCGGGTCGATGATCCAAGCCGTGGCCGATGAGGAGGAGCGCGGCTCACTGGGCATGCACTACACCAGTGTGCCCAACATCCTCAAAGTGCTGAACCCACTTTTTCTGGATGACCTGCGCGCACAGTTGGAAGCTGCCGGCGAGAACAAGGTGAAGCTGCTGAACTTGCGAAAGCGCATGGCACGCATTCGCGTGTTCGACCCAGCCTGCGGTTCCGGCAACTTCCTAGTCATCGCCTACAAGCAGATGCGAGAAATCGAGGCTGAGATCAACATGCGGCGAGGGGAAGCGGAACTGCGCACTGAGATCCCGCTGACCAATTTCCGAGGCATCGAGCTACGCGAGTTCCCGGCTGAGATTGCGCGGCTGGCTCTCATAATCGCTGAGTTTCAGTGCGATCAACTCTACCGCGGCCAAAAGGAAGCGTTGGCAGATGTGTTGCCTTTGGATTCCCAGAACTGGATTACATGTGATAACGCGCTGCGTCTGGATTGGTTGGCGATCTGCCCGCCCACTGGCACAACGGTAAAGCTGATCGGAGACGATCTTTTTGACACTTCTATTGACCAGGCAGAGATCGACTTTGAGAACGAAGGTGGTGAAACATATATTTGCGGTAATCCCCCCTATGTGGGGCGTAAATATCAGACAGATGCACAAAAGGCGGAATTAAAGGCCGTTTTTCGTGGTCGATCCAACGACACTTTGTCGTTGGACTATGTATCTGGCTGGTTCATGAAGGCCACCGATTACATGGCGGAAACGCTGGCAGACGTTGCGTTTGTTTCGACGAATTCCATCTGCCAAGGTATCCAAGTCTCAGCTCTTTGGCCCACGTTGTTTGGTGAAGGTGCAGAAATTAGATTTGCTTATCAATCCTTTAAATGGGCGAACCTTGCAGCAAAGAATGCGGGGGTTTCGGTTGCCATTATTGGTTTAACACGTAGGAATGGCGGCACTAAGCAGATTTTTATCGCCAATGAGGATGGGGTAGTTACCGTTCGCACTGTCTCTAATATAAGCCCTTATCTTGTTCCAGGAGACAATGTTCTGGTTTCACCTCGATCCAAAGTTCCAGACGAGCGCGCACCTATGCAATTTGGCAATCATCCTTACTACGCGAATGAGCTAATGCTTTCGCTGGATGAAGCGTCCGGGATGGTAGGAGAAGATGCGCGGGTTGCTGAATTTATACGTCCCTTGTATGGCTCACGTGAGAGCATCAGTGGCACGCCCCGCACGTGTTTGTGGATTACAGACGAAAACCTTGCGCTAGCGCAAGAAATCCCTGCTGTATGGGCTCGTGTTGAAAAAGTCCGCAAGGATCGTAAAACTAAGACAAAGGATGTTCAGGCAAAAAAGCTAGTTGAGACGCCGTGGCGCTTCCGAGATCAATATGAAGCGGAAAGCAGTTTGCTGGTCGTTCCGATTGTAAGCTCGGAGAACAGGCCGTATCTGCCAGTTGTTCTGCTGTCGAAAGAGGCGATAGTCCATAACAAGGCGTTTGCGCTGTATGACGCGCCTCTTTGGAACTTTGCGCTGATTGTGTCAAAGATGCATCTTGTCTGGGTGGCGGCTGTCTGTGTGCGCTTAGAGATGCGTTATTCCTACTCAAATACTTTGGGTTGGAACACCTTTCCGGTGCCGACTCTCACTGAACAAAACAAAGCGGATCTAACTCGATGCGCGGAAGACATTCTGCTTGCACGAGAGTCGCACTATCCGGCCACAATTGCCGATCTTTACGGCCCTGATAATATGCCGGATGACCTTCTCCGTGCCCACGAGCGCAATGACGAAGTCCTGGAGCGGATCTACATCGGTCGGCGCTTCCGCAATGACACCGAACGCTTGGAAAAGCTGTTCGACCTCTACACTAAGATGACGGCGGGCCAAGGCAAGCCAAAGAAGAAGGCTAAGAAATGAGCATGGAAGGCAATCCGACCAACAAATACACCGTCCCGTCAGTGTCCATCGCGACGGCACAGACGGGTGCTTCCAGCAAGATCAATGCTCTGGGCATGCGTCCGATGCAGGAGAAGGCCTATGCCAAGCGAGGCGAGCAACACCTGCTGATCAAGTCGCCCCCGGCCTCCGGTAAGTCCCGAGCCTTAATGTTCATTGCCTTGGACAAGATCAAGAACCAGGGCTTAAAGCAGGCCATCATCGTAGTGCCCGAACGTTCCATCGGTGGCAGCTTTGCCGACGAGAAATTGTCTGAGCAGGGCTTTTGGGCGGACTGGATGGTTAGGCCTCAGTGGAACCTTTGCAATGCGCCAGGTGAGGACAACGGAAAGGTAGCCCCGTCCAAAGTGAAGGCAGTAGGTGCTTTCCTGGCCAGCGAAGATCCGGTTCTGGTGTGCACTCATGCCACCTTCCGTTTCGCCGTGGATGAATTCGGTATCGAAGCCTTTGACGGACGCCTTATCGCCATTGATGAATTCCACCATGTCAGTAGCAACCCGGACAACAAGCTAGGCACGCAGCTCGGACAACTCATTGGCCGTGGACAGGTCCATGTGGTTGCGATGACGGGTTCGTATTTCCGTGGGGATGCGGTCGCGGTTCTTTCGCCGGAAGATGAGGGCAAGTTCGAGTCGGTCTCCTATACCTACTACGAGCAGCTAAACGGCTATACCTACCTCAAAAGCCTGGACATCGGGTATTTCTTCTATACCGGTCGCTACCTAGACGCGATCATGAAGGTTCTGGATCCGTCTTTGAAGACGATCATCCATATCCCCAATGTCAATGCCCGCGAATCTTTGAAGGACAAGCACAAAGAGGTTGACGAAATCCTCGCCTCGCTGGGCGATTGGAAGGGACGCGATGAAGCAACGGGCTTTCACCTGATTGAAATCGAGGGTGGGCGGATCATCAGGGTGGCTGACTTGGTGGACGACAGCGACGCGGCCCGTCGCTCCAAGATCCTTACGGCCTTGAAGGATCCGGCTCAGAAGGACAACCGCGACAACGTCGACATCATCATTGCCCTTGGGATGGCCAAGGAAGGGTTCGACTGGATTTGGTGTGAGCACGCTCTGACCATTGGCTACCGCAGTAGCCTGACTGAGATCGTCCAGATCATTGGTCGAGCCACTCGCGATGCACCAGGTAAGGGGCGCTCCCGCTTCACTAACCTCATTGCTGAGCCGGCCGCAGACTCGGAGATAGTGGTCGATGCCGTGAATGACACGCTTAAAGCCATCGCTGCAAGCCTGCTGATGGAGCAAGTGCTGGCGCCGCGGTTTGAGTTCACGCCCAAGAATGCAGGCGAGAAAGAGGGGTTTGACTACGGTGATGAGGGCTACCAGGAAGGCAACGCCAATGTAGGCGTAAACGCCGCGACCGGAGAAGTCCACGTTGAAATCAACGGCCTCGCGCAACCCAAGTCTCCTGAGGCAGCGCGTATCTGCAAAGAGGATATCAATGAGGTCATTACTGGTTTCATTCAGGACAAGCCGACCTTGGAACGAGGGTTGTTCGACAAGGAAAATACGCTGCCTGAGGAAATCACCCAAGTCCAGATGGCGAAGATCGTTCGAGATCGCTACCCGGACCTGAGTGAGGAAGATCACGAGGCTGTGCGCCAGCACGCTATTGCGGTTCTGAACATTACCCAGCAAGCCAAGCAGGTGATAGCCCAAGTTGATGCGAAGGGAGAGTCGCCAAACATGTCCTTGATCGAGGGTGTCCGGAAATTTGTCAATGTTAAAGACCTTGATATCGACCTGATTGATCGGATCAATCCGTTCGACGCCGCCTACGCCGTCCTGGCCAAGGCCATGGACGAACGTGTGCTTCGTCAAGTTCAATCCGCTATTGCAGCAAAGCGCCTGGCTATCTCCTACGAGGAAGCTAAGGACTTGGCCAAGCGCGCCGTTGCCTTCAAGAACGAGCGGGGGCGCTTGCCTGAAATCGGCTCGGCAGATCCTTGGGAGCGTCGCATGGCCGAAGGCGTGGCCTCGTTGCAACGCCACATCGCTCAGCAAAAGGCAGCAGCAGCCCAGGGAGGCGGCAATGGCTGATCGGGAAGGCGAGGACCTGCTGGAAGAACTGGGCCTTGAAGCGACACCGATCAAGGCCAGTAGCCACACCCCACAGGAGGAACGCCTCCTGGCAGGGTTTGAAGACATTCTCCGGTTCGTCCAAGAGCATGGGCGAGCTCCCCAACACGGCGAAGACCGCGACATTTTCGAGCGCCTTTACGCCGTTCGGCTGGATCGATTGAGGGCTCTGACCAGCGCCCACGCGTTGCTTATGCCACTAGATTCCCAAGGCCTGCTATCGGCGCCACCCAGCCGCGCCGCGCCTGATGCTGCCGATGACTTAGATGATGCGGCGCTGCTGGCTGAACTTGGCCTTGGATCCGGTGAGGACGACATCACCAATCTGCGTCATGTCCGATCTTTCGAAGAGCGTAAAGCTGCTGAGGATGTGGCAAACCGGACCGCATGTGTCGATTTCGATCGGTTCCAGCCTCTATTTGAGCGAGTGGAAAGGGATATTAAGACAGGCCTTCGCAAGACGCTGCGGTTTGGCCGGGATGCGAGCGTGGCCGAAGGAAACTTCTTCATCCTGGGCGGCCAGATGGCCTATGTCGTCGAAGTAGGGGAAACTATCCGCGCCCCCAATGGCGAAGCCGATGCTAGGCTGCGCGTCATCTACTCAAACGGCACTGAGAGCAATCTGCTGCAACGCTCATTGCAACGAGCCCTCTACAAGGACGACACGGGTCGACGCATCACAGATGACGACGCTGGTCCTCTCTTTGGCGATACGTTGGAGCTGAAAGATATCGTTAACGGCACCATCTATGTGGTGCGTAGCCTGTCTAACAATCCATTCGTGGTCGCACATCGTGAGTTGATCCATAAAATCGGCATCACAGGCGGGAGCGTCGAAGCGCGCATCGCCAATGCTCAAAAGGATCCGACTTATATGCTAGCCAAGGTAGAAGTGGTGGCTACCTATAAGCTTTCCAATCTCAATCACGTCCGTTTGGAAAATCTCTTTCACCGCATTTTCCAATCGGCGCGCTTGGATCTGAAACTCCAAGATCGCTTTGGCGATAATGTCCGCCCACGTGAGTGGTTTCTCGTGCCTTTGCCTGTCATTGATGAGGCTGTAAAGCGCATCCAGGATGGATCCATCACCGACTACATCTATGATCCGGCCCGGGCTGCGCTGGTCAAACAGTAAAGGTATTTCCACAGGGCGCGTACGCAACCTGATGCTTCGTTGGGCCTCAAAGTAGATCAATCAGCAGTAAAGACTCCATCGCGGAGATGATCCGGCACGCTAGCTCAGCGCGGCCCGAGGATGAGTTGATGGCAAAAGACAAGAGCGACCAACACCTGCCCACGTGGCATCCTTCGTTGAAGAAGACCTTCAAGCGGTGTGATCGCTGGATCGAGCACGCCAGCCGGGACAATGAACCACAGCGATATTTCGACAACATAGAGAACTATCTTGCGGCATCCGGCCCCGTGTCGGGCAAACTTTGGATGGAACTAACTTGGGCTGGCCATGTGTATGCGGTCCAAGCCTGCGCCCTCAGCGGCCAGGGCCGCTTGGACGAACTCGCCCAGCCGCTGTGCTGGGCGGTGGCGATGCGCTCAATCGCATTTCGTTTCGAGGCCGCCGTGACCCTGGCCTGGACCACTGAGAGGCAGCCGCTGCTACCGTTCTGGACCAGCATGAAGGTGGCTGCCACCGCAATGCTCTCGCAGTGGGAGGCCACCGAGGCTGGTGCCCGCTTCCTGGTCCAGGTCGCGCAAAAGGACCAGGCCCTGAAGCCCGATGAGTGGCGTCGCGAGGGGTGGGGTAAAGGCACTAACGACGCCTTCCTGATTTTCCTGTTCGCACAGGCTTTCGGCATTTCGACCCATTACCAGCCTGTGCACCCGCTGATCCCCGAATACCAGGCCGTGCTCGAACACTGGCGCAGCACCGACGCAGCGGCTTTCCAGGCGGCCATGCAGGTCGCGGCCGACTGGCACATCGCCCGCAGCAAGGATGGCACCGAGCGCAACACCTACGAGTTTGAGAAGGACATCGATCGCGTCTACCCAGCCGAACTGCTCGCCGTGCAGGCACTGCGCCAGCGCGACGGCCTGCCGCATTTCGACACCGACCATCTGCTGATTGACACGCCCTGGGCTATCCTGCGCAACCTGACCGAGTGTGCGTCGCATCCGCTCGCCGTGACGGTGGAGGAGCGGGTGCGCAGGGACTATCCGTATTTCCGTTGAGGCGAATACCTCAGACACAACGGGGGGCGATGGGCCAGTACCGATTTCCCATGGCCGCCGGAGTGGGCTGGTGCGAAACTGGCGCCATGTTGAGGGTCGGCAGGGATTCGTTTAAAAAACAGCCAAAAGTGAGCTAACTGGCTCTCAGCAAAGGTCTTTTACACGAATCCCTGCCGACCCTCCAGAAGGGCGTAAGGACGTCGGTCCGCCGCTTCGATTGTGGCGGATACTTCTTCTCTTACGCTTCTCCTGCATTTGTAACATGTAAAAGCTTGGAGGAAATAAAAATACTTATCCCCTCTATGATTTCTTCAACCCTAAAATCCAACAAACTCATTTCACGGATATGACTTCCTGCTTCATCTTTATCGTAAGTGCAAAGTGAAACACCTTGACGCAACGATCGGCTAATCTCATTAGCAATAAATTCCCTTTCTTGTATGGTCACCGCTGAAACCCTTTCAAGCGTTGACTTGCTGTCAAGTGCGGTTTGTGGGCCAAGCCATGATAGTTGGCGCTCGATAAAATCGGCGACCATTTTACTCTTGTGCCCATCATCATCTATCTCTTGTGCTATCGACAACATCTCCAAATTAAATTCAATCAGGGTAGCGACCGCCAAGGCACGAGATTCACCAACTGCTATAGCTTTAGCATCCCACAGTTCAAGCTTGGTGCAATATTCATTATGCCGCAAAGCACTGGCAGGTTTTCTTGATTGCAATAGCATCTGGTGTTCAGCCAATTCTTCAATAGAGTGAACAAAGTCGGTGGAGATTCTATCTGGATCATGCCTTATAAAGGGAGTAAGATTCCTTTCAATTAACCCCAGCTTTTCGGCATGGCTAAGCGACCCACATATTTTTTCGTAGTCGGAATTAAATGCGTTATTGGATTTGAAAGAGTGCACGTCGCCGAAACCATTTCGAGACGTTAGATAGTCTGATTCACTACGGCGGCTGCTTTGGCCATATACGACTGAAGGAAGACCTCTGTATTTTTGTTTATCCTTCGCCCTTGGGACTTCAGATATCAGGTTCATCCGCACTTCCTTTTTTACAAGGGAGGCGGGCGTCATGACAATGTCATGCAGCGTGGATTTATTGCAAATCGTATCAACCTCTCTTTTGGCTGGCGTTTTTCCTTCCGCCCCAAGCTTACTAGTCACCTCTTGGGGGTTTGAAAATCTTAGAGATCGAATCATTAAAGGATTTCCTTCTCCATACTCTTCAGCAATCTTTGGATTTCTTTTTATTAGCAATTCCTTGACTGAAAATCCATCAATTAGCTCTTCGAGTTCGACTCTACCATTTATCTTAGCCAACCCTCTCTGCAACTGCGCTAAATTCTGAACTAATACCTTCTTTTGATGAACTCGCTCTAACGATGAGGTGTGCAAAGCAGCTATATTTTCTTTTATTACTCTTTTTCTAGGTGCTTTTTTCAAGGCTTGTGAATCGAGCGATGGCGCCACCAGTCCAGATTTCGTATAACTATCTTGCTGAGTGGCGACCTCCTCTTCACTGGGTGTTGAATCTATTATTTTTGAAGAGAAATTAACTTTCATGTCGGACATTAGTTCGATATTTATATTAATTGATATTTATCGAGAAAGCCGCCAGCGCATCGAGCACAAGTCCGTCATAGCCGAAAATGTACTTGCGATTTATGCATTGTGGTCGAGCCATTCGGACCATAACAATGGCTGGCCCTTTGGATTTTGCTTGGCGTACTCGTAGAATAGAGGAAGGAACTCTGACCGTTCATTACGAAATTCTGAGCGCCCCTTGTCAGAAACGTCTTTATTATTATCCAAGCTTCGCCCTGGATTAAATTTACGTTGCCGTTCGATGATATCATCAAACGATAACATTGCAGCATTTCTTAGTATGTCATGCATGACAATAAATATTGTCGTACGGCCTAGGCCCATACCACAATGTACATGCAGTCTCTCATCATGGGCCATCTCCCGCTCCATTGCAATAAACGCATCAATATCGTCCGCCCGTGGTGAAAGATGATCTGTCACTGTTAAACGTACATATTTGGCGCCCGCAGCTCTCACAAGCTCTTCTTCGCTAAAAATCAGTGGCTTACTTAACGTCGCTCCGCGTGGGTTGCGGGCTTCGCTCTTGACATCTTTGCGATGGAAGATATGTACCGTCTCTTGCGATTTAAGCGCTTGAATCCTCTGTTGCTCGTCTGCCAAGGCTTCGTCACGTGATTTGCCAGCATTGCCCCAGTTGTTTGGTGTACGCCAAGTACCCGGATAACCGCCGACAATGGCATGCGACTCTTCGCGAGCATCCAGAACGACCACTGGGCGCTCCTTGGACGGCCTCAACCTAGTAATCTGTCCAATGGACGCTATACTGCCGCTACCTGAAACGTGCAGGTTTTTCCAACCAGTCGGATTGAGACTTTCGGGGAGGTCAAATTCATCCGAAGAGCGAAAATTATCGGATGATCCTAGATCCCTGTCGTAAGCTAGAACAGGATGTGACGTGGGTGGTGGCGGGAGAGGCAAAGGGTCTCTGAATTTCTGGATTACCTGATAAAGTGCTGTTTTTGACCGAGGTGGTTGCCGGCTTGGTAGATCGGCGAGTTCTGCGGGAACCGCTTGATGAACGTGTTTTGATACAACTTCCTCTTTAATATTCTCAGCGCAGTCGGCACTCTTCATCGCGTCGCTGCTGGCCGATGGTGCAATTGAGCCGGAGATTTTGTTCGGCATTTTCAGGCGCCTATATATGGATTAGAACTCCTAATTTTAATTGTCGCGCTAACTAGTTTTATATCGTGATCGGAAGTTATGTCGTCAATCGCGATATCGAAGCCTGCCTGGCGCCGGATCTGTGAAATGCCTGCCGTGCAGCAGATCGGTAGTCTGATCTTGGTTTCGCCACACACAACGCGAACATCCCGGTGTTCGGCGATGCCGAGTGGATTGGCGTGTTCACGGCTGCCGAGAACGGGGGTGTAAGCCGGAACCCCAGAAAATTCCGTCCATCATTTCCACCCGCCATCGCATTCGTCCCAGTACAAACCGTTGGCCTCGTTCTTGACGCTGATGTCGTCGACCACGCAATTGCGTAGATGAGGGTCGGCAGGGAATCATTACGTACAGGGCCAGAACTAGCCTAAGCGGCTGACGTATAAGGCTATTTTCTCATCGCGTGGGTAATCTCCCCATCTATGGGGCCTGTTCGAGGACCTTGGCCGTGTAGCTCAAGGGCGCCACTTCCCTTTCAAGATCTAGGTGGTAATCGCCAAAGCGATTGATGTGACTGGTCCGATAAGGCGACAGACCGGCCAGGATCTCGGGCGTCAGTTCGACCCCCTCCTTCCGCATCTCAGCCAACGTCCGGCTCATACCCTCCACGTTGTGGAGGATGATCATGTTGGCCACCAGCTGGCTGTACTTGATGATCTTGCGCTGCTCGTGTTGGACGTTCTCAGCAATGATCCCTTGGCTGCCAAAGAAGACCCATTTCACGAAGCCGTTATACTCCTCGCTCTTGTTGGTCGCGGCATGAATCGTTTTGCGAATCTTGTTGTCATCAATGTAGCGCAGCAAGAACAGTGTTCTAACAGCCTTGCCCAGCTCCCGAAAAGCAAAGTACAGCTTGTTCTTCCGGCTGTAGGTGCCAAGCCGGCGCAGGATCGAGGACGCGGTGATCTTGCCCAGTCGGATGGAGATCACCACACGCAGCATGTCGTGAAGATGGGTGGCGATCAGCTGCCAGTCGATGTTGTCCCCGAATAGCGCCTGGATGTTCTTATAGGCCCTGCCCGGTTCGGGTCGGAAGAACGTCAGATCCTTGATGTTTCGGATCCTGGGCATCAGCTGGATACCCAGCATGTGGGCCAAGCCGAAGACCGGATAGCTTTGGGCCTGCGTGTCCCCATGGACGATCTCAGGCTGGATGTCGGAAGTGTTGGCCAACAGGCCGTCGAGGATGTAGATGCCCTCGTGCACGCCACAGGGAATGAAGTGGCTGAACAGCGCCACGTATTTGTCAGACACGTGGTAGTAGCCATCTGCCCGGGTGATCCGATCGTTGGAGCAGGTCATCGAGTGGCGCGGCAAGCCGCGCGTCATTCGCTGCGATAACGGGCCCGAATACATCAGCGCAGCACTGCTGGCGTGGGCGGAACGCAACGGCATCCGCATCGAGCACATCCAGCCGGGCAAGCCACAACAGAACGCCTACGTTGAACGTTACAACCGCACGGTCCGCTACGCCTGGCTGGCCCGCACCCTGTTCGACACCATCGAGCAGGTGCAGGACAAAGCCACGCGCTGGCTATGGACTTACAACCATGAGCCCGAACATGGCGCTAGGCGGCATCACGCCAGCGATGAAACTGGCAATGGCTGCATAACTCCACTTCTGGAGTCCGCTAAAAGCGGGGGGATTACCAATTGAGCTAATTCCCTCGCAGATAATCCCTTTACTTACGCGGACTTACGCGATCTGTTGATGATCGAGTGGGTCGATCGTGCTGGAGCCATCTCCAGTAGGTTCCAGCGTAACCTCCATGGTTTCTTACATGCCTATTATGTCTTTTCAATAAGGTGTACTTCCACGGCATAGCCCATTAGTTGGATCCGGCTTGCGACGGCACGAAGACTCACTTTGCTAAAAAACGGAAGGCCGAGTCGTTTGCTCCGCTGGTACGGATGTCGCATTATGCCAAAAACCACCTTGTAGTCCGTGGAAGTTACTTTTGAACGGCCATCGGGTAGCAATAGCTCAAATTTTGACTTTTTTGCAGCCTTTTGTCGCTTGATTGCCGAGTCTCGCATGGATTTTCGAAAAACGTCATCACGAATAAAGCTTTCTGCCGAGACGAGCCCTTGATTCCATAGATGGCTAATTGGGGCGGAGCCGTGGCCGTCTTTTAGGTGAATAAACTCCTTTCGGCGAGATAAGAAATCACAAGGCTCAAGATTGGCGCCCTTTGCCCCTGACGGCGAGGCTTTCACTTTATCTAGATTTAGCAGGTTGCTATTCTTGTCGAGCTCTGAGATTAGCTCTTGCTCATTTTTGGCTTTCGTTTTTAAGTGGAATGAAACCCCCAGTAGCGCCTGATAGTCTTTTTCCACTGCGTCGAAAAACTTGCTTTCGATGCAATACCACTCTCCAGAGAAAAGCACGTAGGTTTTCTTCTTGTAGATCACTTCGTACACAAAACAATCATAGACTCGTCGCCGCCTCTGGCGATCTCCGTGACCGTCAATTACAACTCGGATCTCATGGCTAGCCTTTAATTCTGTTATGTCAGAAATTTCTTGTGGCCGTCCAGCCTGTAATTCGAGAATATAGTCCTCGATGGCAAGCTCGCCGTAAGATTTCTTCGATCCAGAGTTGAAGCCTATGCCGAAATATCCGAAGTCACTCGACTCTTCCGGATCAATGATCTCCGGCAGAGTTATGTGTAAGTCTGACGGTTTTCCATCAAGTAAGGTTTTTATTTCTTTAAAGACAATATCATCGAGATCTGCAAGTGTTTTCTTGTCCAGGACGGGAATTATCTGATCAATAAAGGAATAGTCTTTCTTGTAATCGTTGGCGTCAAATAGCCTAAGCGCCGTTTTGCATTTTTCAGGAATTTCAGTTGCTGAGAGCTTGCTGGTTAGGGTGAGTGCGTCTCTTCCTGCAAGCGCATTTGCAAATGACGTGTCGGTGGGAACTCCACCGGCGAGACGCAACAGATCGTTCTGGAGATCAATTCCAAAACCCTGTAGATCGGCTTTTCTACTTGCTTGAATGCGTTTCTGAATGGTCGTACTGTCGAGCGTGGCGATATCAAGATTCTTTAGTGCGCCCCGCGCAACAGAGTTGAGCGTGACCTTCAGGCCGAAGTTTCGGACAAATGCATCGGTATCGAGGGCATGGTGACCGCTGCCGAACGTAAGCGCAAAGGTGCGAGTTCGCAATCTCTTGTCATCTGGCTGAATATCGAGAAATAGGACTGCTGCACAGCTCTTGTTCTCGAGTTTCAGGTCTCCCTGTTTGGTGAACTGGTTCACGACCCTGAGCCAAGTGGGGGGAGTTCCAGGAGCTTGTGCTATAAACAAGCGACCAGAATCACACTCAACCTCTGCCACAGCGCTCGTATCTCTGATCGCTTGCTCGACTGTCCTATCGGGACGCAGCAGGCGTAGTGAAAGCGTCGTTGTGATAGCCGCATTTTTTTGTCCGAGTTGCCTGGTTTTTGGCATAGCTCCCTCCATGTTCTGTCGGCGAACTCTTCAGGTCATGGCTCTGCACGCAGAGAGCGCACAACATTTTCAAGACGTGCCCGGCTGGCTGCTCGTAGCTGTTGGAGCCTGAGCCTGCGCGCCATTGCTTGATAGATCCCTTCGCCTTGGGTGCCCTGTGCGATGACGGCGCGAGCCAGGGAGGCCAATTCCGCGATACTGATCTCATCAGCGGCCCGCACGCTGTCCTCGTCGGCGGGCTCGCGAAAGGGAGGCTCTGTCGCAGGATCCAGATGCTCGGGCCAGTAGAACGTGCCGACTTCTTCATCGGTCGTCCGATAGCGGGGACGCGCGATTTGGAAAACGCGCTCTCGGATGCGTCCGCCTGTACGCAGCCAGCCGTGGGCACGGGCGATGCGGCGGGCCAGCAGGGCGTCGAGCACGGGCCCTTCGTGATCGACGACGTGGGCGATCATGGTCAACAGGATGTCGTTGTACTCACCGTCGAAAAAGCGATCGGGATTGGCGCCGGTCACAGCTTCGGCGGGATCGGTGATCCGATAGAGCGAGGCTTCCGGTGGCGTTGTTTCTTCGGCATTGGCATGGGCTGCTTCTGCGGAGACCTGGCGAGCAAAGACTTCCTCGACTTGCTGTGATGGAGCTGTCGCCGAGACTTCCGGTGCGATCGGGTCCGCGTCCTGAGCTGGGGGCGCCATTTCCCCGTCTGGCTTCGTCACCGATGCTATGGCCTGCGCGATGGCCGCTTGCGCCAGGCTCTCGGCCTCGGCATCGCGCTCGGCCTGTTCGGCGCGCTGCTCGCGCTGGGCTATGAGTACGGCTTGCAAGCGGGCATCCAGTCTGTCGAGCGTGCCGGCCGGATCGATCCACCAGTCGGTGGACCAGACGCGAACAATGTCCCATCCCAGGCCGCGCAGGACTTGCTCGCGCAGTTTGTCGCGGTCGCGTGCGGTGGCGCTGCGATGGTAGGTGGCGCCATCGCATTCCACACCTGCCAGGTAGCGTCCAGGCGCGTCGGGATCGACGATGCCGAGGTCGATGCGGAAGGAGGAGGCGCCGATCTGCGGCTGGACGTGCCAGCCGCGCCGGGCCAGGGCTGCGGCCACGGCCTGTTCAAAGGGACTGTCGAAGCCACCCAGGCTGCCGCAGTTGGCTTCTGCCAGCGCACGGGCACCGCGTTCGGCGAATTCCAGGAAGTGCTTGAGGTCGCGCACGCCGATTGCTTGCGTTCGCGCCAAATCCATCTGCTCCGCGTGGAAGCTGGCGAATACACGCAGTTCGTGACGTGCGCGTGTAATGGCCACGTTGAGCCGGCGCTCGCCACCTTGACGGTTGAGCGGACCGAAGTTCATGGCCAGTTGGCCTGCGGGATCCGGACCGTAAGTGATGGAGAAATAGATGAGATCGCGTTCGTCGCCCTGTACGCTTTCCAGGTTCTTGACGAACAGCGGTTCCAGTTCGCTCTCGGCGAAATAGGGCTCCAGCCTTGGATCCTGGCGGCGTGCCTCGTCGAGCAGGTCCTCGATCAGCTTCTGCTGTTCGGCATTGAAGGTGACCACCCCAATCGTGAGCCCGCTTTCGCGGAAGCCAGGCGCCGTCAGGCGCGCCACCACGTCGGCCACCAGCGCCTTCGCTTCGGCCGGGTTGGTCCGTGTACCGCCTTTCTGGTAAGTGCCGGAGACTGGCTGCAGGCTGACCGCGCGATCGTTGGTGACGGGGGAAGGAAAGGTGACCAGTCCGCCGTCGTAGTAGGCATGGTTGGAGAACGCGATCAGGCTTTCATGACGGGAGCGGTAGTGCCAGTTCAAATTCCGTGTCGGCAGGTTAGCACCGATGCACTCGTCGAGGATGCTCTCCAGGTCGGCCTCGACGTCTTCGTCGTCCAGCCCGGATTCGGCGCGGTCGAAGAAGGAAGTCGGCGGCAACTGCTTGGGATCGCCGACCATGACGACCTGGTGGCCGCGGGCGATGGCGCCGATCGCATCCCAGACTGGGATCTGCGAGGCTTCGTCGAAGATCACCAGGTCGAAGGCGTTTGCCCCGGCCTGGAGGTACTGTGCGATGGACAGGGGACTCATTAGCAGGCAGGGCGTGAGCTTGGTCAGCGCCTCGGGAATCTGGGCCATCAGTTCGCGCAAGGGCAGGTGCGCACGCTTCTTGCCCATCTCGTGCCGTAGCAGCCCCCATTCGGAGTTGCGGCTGACGTTGTCCTGCGAGGGCAGGTCGGCGCACAGGCGGGCGCGCAGCCAGTCCCGGGTCAGGGCGGTGAAGCGCTCGTCGAGCTCGCGGAAATCGCGGATGCGCTGTTCGTGCTCGGCGCTGACGAAGCCGCGGATGACCGGCTCGTGATCGACCACGGCGTTGAGCCACCAGCGCGCGTAGTTGGCCTCGAAAGTTCGGCGTGCCTGGTCCGGGCCGACCTGGCCTTGCTTGATGCCCTGGACCAGCGTGGCCAGCCCCAGTGCCAGCGCCTCGTCGCGCGCCTGGCGCCATGCGCACCAGCTGCGCAGTCCGTGTTCGGCGCGCACGATGGACTGGCTTTGCTCGATCAGCCCGTCGAGTGACATGGACTGCCACTGCGTCTGGGCGGCCTCGGCAAAATGTCCGGTGGTCGCGAGTGCCTCGCGCCGGGGTAGCAGCTGTTCCCATTTTTCCACGTATCGGGCGCCGGCCAGCGCGATTCGACCACCTGGCTCCAGCAGTGCATTGGCATCGCCCAATAACGTATGCAGCGGTGCCTTGCAGGCAGAGATATGTTCGGGCGTAGTGGCCAGGCGGGCCAGCACGGCTGCCAGATCCTCTCGGAGCTGGCAGGCCTGTTCGAGGTCATCCAGGTTGGTCGCGAGACCTTTCCACAAGCCTGCGGTGGACTCGCGCAAGTCGTCCAGGGCAGCCAGCGCCTGTTCCATATCGGCCCGCTGGCGAAGCGTCTGGTGGTCGCGTGCCAGCGTGGGGCCGCAAGCGCCTTCCTCAACCAAGGTGTGGGCATCCAATGCACCTTGCTGGGCATGGCTGCGCCAGTCGCTAAGGAAGTCGAGTGCGGCACGCAGGCAGTTGAATTGCGTCGCATGGCCTGCCCATAGGCCGTCGGTCGCCGTTTCCAGCGATGCATGTGCAGCAATGTCCTGGTCGAGCTGGCGCAGTCGTCGTGCCCGTTGCAGATCGGCCTGCAGGGTGGCTCCGCATTGGCCACCGGCGATGGCGTCGAAGCCGTCGTCTTCCCAGGCCTGGCCTTCGAGTACGGCAGCCAGGGCGATTTGCCAGCGCAGGGCCGTGCTCACCTTGTCCTGTTGTGTGTCAAGTCCTGCCCAGACGTCCGCACACTGCTGGCCTGGATCGATTGCCTGGATCCGTTGGCGCAAGGCGCGGATGGCATTCCAATGCTGCAGATCGTTGGCGACGTCAGGCTGCGAGCCGCCTGTGGTGGCGCTGGACAGTTGAGTTGTGACCTTGCGTTTGCCCAGCCACGACTTGGGCCAGAACGTCTGCTCGGCCTGTTCCCACATTTGCTGCAACTGGGCGACGTCGAGCTGTTCGATCGTCTTGCCGTAGGGAACCGACAGGGCCGCATGATGCTCGCTGAGCTGGGCCAGCAGGCCTAGCGCCTGGTTGAGCTGCACGGTGATGCGTACCGGCCAGGGCTCGCCGAGTTCTGCGTGAGTCTGCCGGTGCTCGGTGAGCAGGGCCAGCCCGTCGGCGCAGGCGGTTATGACGGAAGCGGGCCACGGCGTGGACAGCAGCGTGTTCAGTTCCGCATGGCGGCGCACCCGTGCCGCACCTTCCTGCAGGCGTTGGCTCAGGCTGCGTGCGTCGGGCCGCAGGACAAAGCGCCAATCGTGTCCCGCTGCCAAAGTGAGACGTTGGGCGAGGAGCAGTAGCGCTTCGCAGGTTTCGGGCGTCAACAAGGGCGAGGGCAGGCCAATGGCCTGGACAAACGCGTGGGCTGACTCGATTGTCGCCTGGGCGGCGGGAAGCACGTCACGCGCAGCGGCGATCAGTTGCTGTTGCCAGGTGGGCGACCAGTCTCTATGGCCGACCAGCGCCAAGGGGTGCTGCGCCAGCGCGGCATGGCCAATGGCTTGTGCATTGACTTCCAAGCGGTCCACGGCACTGCGCAACTGGTCGATGCCGGCATGATCGTGCTGATCGGCCGAGAGCCAGGCCAAGGGGAGTGTCGGGATGTCGTGTCCCGCGCTGACGGTGCCGATAGCATCAAACAGGCTCAGGCCGTTGCGGCGACGCTGGTGAAGGCGTTCCACATAGATGTTCAGCGCATCGCGCAGACGTTTGAGCTTCTCGGCTTCGGCCCGCCATTGCTCGGCATCGGTCTGGCCGCTGCTGGACCAAGCCGACTGCAACTGCGCCAGCACGTCGAGCTTGCGGGCCTTGCTCGAGTGCAGTTCCAGGCAGAACTCGCCCAGGCCAATTTCGCGCAGGCGCCGGTAGACGACGTCCAGCGCCGCAATCTTCTCGGACACGAAGAGCACGCGCCGGCCCTGTGCCAGGGATTGGGCGATCAGGTTGGCGATGGTCTGGCTCTTGCCGGTCCCAGGGGGACCGATCAGCACGAAGTCCTTGCCCTGCGAGGCGGCCAGCACGGCCGACAACTGCGAGGAATCCGCCGGCAAGGGGCAGAACACCTGCTTGGGGTCGAAGTGCTGGTCCAGTTCGCGCACTTGCGGGAACGGAGCACCCGGAGGATAGGCATCGCGCGGGGTGTCCAGCAGGTGGCGCACGACCGGGTTCTCGCGCAACTGCTCGCTGTGCTCGGCCAGATCTTTCCACATCAGGTACTTGGCGAACGAGAACATGGACAACACCACGTCCTCGGTCACTTCCCAGCCCTTGATGTCCTTGATCGCGTGGCCGACAGCCTTCCAGACCGCAGTGACGTCCAAGCCGGCATCGTCTCTCGGCAGTTCGCCTTCGACCGCGCCCAGGTTCAGTTCGAAGTCCTGACGCAACATCTCGATCAAGGTCGGATTGAAGCGAGGCTCATCGTCATGCAGGCTGAGCGTGAAGCCCGAGCGAGCACTCTTGCGCTGCAGGCTGACCGGCACCAGGACCAAGGGGGCGCGGTAGCGCTGACCGTCACGGTCTTCACGGGTCCAGGACAGGAAGCCCAGCGCGAGATAAAGCGTGTTGGCGCCGCCTTCCTGCAAGGTCGTGCGAGCGCTGCGAAACAAATCGACCAGACGTGAGTCGAGCTCGGTTTCGGGAACGCCAACGAAAACCTCGCGTTTCTGCAGGGCTTCCAGCGCGTGCGCGCGGCGCACGTTCTCACGTTCACGGGCTTCGTAGATGGCCTGATCGCGTGGATCAGCGCCGTCCATCAGGTCCGGGCGCGGGCGCAGCTTCAGGGACTGGCCGCTGGCCAGCAGGTCTTCCAGCGTGCTGGGGTCCGGTGCTTCCAGTTTGAGTGCCTTCTTGCCGGCCTTGAAGTTGAGCAAGTTGTTGCGAAGCGACAGATCCAGCAGCTTGCGTTGCCAGCGAAGCAACCGGTCCTTGGGATCAAGTTGGCTGGCGTCTTCTGTTTTGAATGGCGGGCTATCGGGAAGGTCAGGCGCGTCTTCGATCACTGATACGGCGGGTGAAGACAGCGTCGCTTCACTGTCTGACACCGCAGCAACTGCCGCTTCTGCACTGGCCAATGGCTTGATGCGCTGCAGCCGCGCCCGGCGGATGTCCACGGCCAGGCGGAATCCCGCATCCTGAGATTCGTCAACCTGCTGGGCACCGCGGTCGGTGGCATAGCTGAAGGGAACGGTGGGGCGCTGGGTGATCAGAGTGGTCTCGAACAGCACCAGTTCCTTGAGCCTGAGGCGCTTGCGCAATGCGGTCACGTCGTCGACGACCGTATTTGAAAACTCCTCCGATTGCAGCCAGACGCCTGCAAAGGCATGGCCCTCGGTGAAGACCAGCAGGGGGTTCAAGCCTGCCTGCTCGAGTGCGGCGCAGAACAGCAACGTGAGGTCGAAACACGTTCCCAGGCCCGAGCTTTCGATCTGGCTGGGGCTGCGCACCTTCTGGCCCGATTGCTCGAAGCTGGCGGGGGGCAGGGCATAGTCCAGTTGCATGCCAGCCGTGGCCCCCCAGAGGGCCGAGGCAAGTTCCCAGGCGCGCTTGGCGCCGCCGGTGTAGCCATCCAGTGCGGGGTTGCGATTGTTCTGACGCAGTACCTCGGCGGTGCGCTTGAGTAGCCGATCCACGGCCGGATCGTTGGGCTGAACGAACGCGGCGACCAGGTCGGGCAGATGCGAGATGCCGCCCCATTGATTGCGTGGCAGCAGCTCAAGATGGGTATCGCGCTGGGCGAGAGCTGTGTTGGAGGCATCCGCGGCCACGGAACGCAATGCCAGAGAAACCGTGGCCGTCTCGGCTTCGGTCAGCCGAGCCAGCAGTCCACCATCCAGGTTCACATCCAGATCGCGGATCGGATAGCGGGAGCCTGCTGCCAGCGCATCAATCCGCCAACGGCGCGGCTTAAGAAAAGGCGGGTCGGACGTCAGGACTAACTCGACCTGCTCATGTACCTGATCGGTTTCGTTGATCAGCCAGAGGTCCCGGACCAGTGGAACTGCATTCTGAAAGTCCGCCAAGTTCAATTTGGCGATCAGGGTTACGTCGATCTTCAGTTCGGCAGCGACGGCCGAAGCTTGCGGTTGTGTCTCGTCCATGGAATCCCCTGTGGTGCCCCCCCCCGTAACATGCATTACGCCCCGTTACGCTCTGCCACGATATTAGCGCTAATTGCCTGACATTTCGGCAGATGAGAGTTATGGCAGCGTGGGGGGGGGTAGATCGGGGCCGACGGATCCGCTTCTTGTAGGTTAGGGCACGCAGGGGTGGTATTTACAAAATATCAGACATTTTATTTGCTTGCCATCTGCCATGAATCTCATCGATATCGGCCATGCCGTGCGGACCCGGCGCGCTGAGCTGGGCCTGTCCCAAGCGCAGTTGGCGCACCTGAGCTGCCTGTCTCGTAAGACGTTGGTCGGCCTGGAGAAGGCACCTTGAGCGATCTGGGCGTCAACCGGGCGGGGCAGGTCATGGCGGTCCTGGGCCTGGACAGCCCTAAGCTGGATACCCAGGCGCGGCGCAAGAACGCCCGACTTATCGGCTTTGCGCCGAGCTTGGCAGCGGCGCGCGCGCAGGTGCCGCGTCGAGGTAGGCACCGCGCGGACTGTCCACACAGATAAAGTTCTGCGCATCTTCGGCGCTGCCCTGGCCGATCCACACCGCCGATTGCGGATAGTGGCAGAGCGGCCGGGTGCGGACCACCCCCTTGGCCGGGTCGTCATTGGCGTATTTTGCCGCGACGATGCGTTCCGGGGCGATGCCTTGCTCGACCCACGCCTCCATCGCCGCCAACACGTCGTGCTGGCGATCGATGGCCAATGCGGGCGGCCCATACAGCGCGCCGAAGGCCGACGTGCCGGGTCCGCCGGTGAAGTGGCCCATGCCGGGCACCATGAACAGGCGGAAGAACTGCTGGGTCTGCGCAAGCGCATCCTCGGCCCTGCTGATCTGCGGGTTGTCCAGCCATTGCCTGGCCACGACCGATTCGTAATAGGTGATCGCGCCTCGCGGCGGAACCACCGGATCTTCCCAGCCGATATACAGGATCATCTTGCCGTTGCGCGCGCGAAATCCGCTCAGATCTGCGGAGGTGGCGTCGATGACGCTGGCCAGCGGCTGGCCGGCGACCGGCTTGCGTTCGGCGCGGGCGACATCGGTATCGAAGTTCACTTGCGTATGGTCGAACCCGGCGCTGCCGGTATCGAACACCATGTTGGCGAAGAACTGGTTGGCGAGCACCGCATGGCCCCCGCCGGGAACGGCGGCGTTGCCGGTGATCCACTGGTTCCATGTCCCCGGCGTGGCGACTGCGAACGGCTCGAAACCGTAGTAGATGCGCTCGCCGGTGCGCGGGTTGACCGGGCCGGCAAGGATGGCGGCGAGCGTTTGCAGTTGCGGCGCAGTGAGACACGCGTCGCTCTCGGCACCGCTGCACAACAGCACGCGGGGATCGAAACGGCACCGGCGCGGGTCGTTGACCACGCCGTCGGCCGTGTGGTCCTTTGCATCGCATTGGGCGAGCGCGGCGGCCTGGATGGCCGGCAGCTTGGCCGCCGAGATAGTCGCCGCCGGACTGCCGAACTGGGCGTCCTGCGACCACAGCCAGGAAAACGCGTTGTGGACCCAGGCGCTGGAAGGCGCATCGGCGATGATGCCGTCGAAGGCGCCCGGAAAGCGCTGCGCTGCGATCAGCGCATCGCGGCCACCATTGGAGGCGCCGAAAAAGTAGGAATAGTGCGGCGCGCGGTGCGTGTAGGCGGAGACCAGCGCCTTGCCGTTGGAGATCGTCGTGGCCAGCGCCTGATAGCCCCAGTCGAGGATCTTCTGCGGGTGGCCGCGCGCAAAGCTCGCATCGCCGATCGACGCCCGGTGGCCGCCATCGGTGGTTGCGGTCGCATAGCCGCGGCGCAAGGCGAAACCAAGCGACCTGTATTGAATGTTGCCGGCGAAGACGACCGTACCGACCTGCAGGTAGTTCTGGTTCCAGCCTGCGGACGGGATCCACACCTCGAACCCGATTTCCGAATCGCTGGCCGGCCGCGACACACCGACGACGCGACAGAACGCCGGCAGTGCGTCGAGCACGGTACCGTCCGGCGCGGTGAAGGCACCGGCGGGCACGTCGGTAGCGCTGCTGATTGTGGTGGACGGCAGCGACAGCGCGAGCAGGTCGGCGCAGGCGGCCGACGCCGATGCCGTTGTCAGCAAAGCGCCGATTGCCGCCAGCGTCCGTAACAACACGCGTAATCCGTTCAATCGCAACATTGAGCATTTCCTTTGGTTGAAGAGCAGGGGGCACCGGCTATGACCTTGGTCTCACGAATACTGCGAGCTGTCACCAACCGCCCAGCCTCTGCGCTGGGCGTTTTGTTGGCGACAGCTCTCTGTCATTTGGGGACGAAAACATCGCTGTTGGTGAGCATGTGGTCCCACGAATACTGGGAACCGGTCCGCACCAAGTGCCAGACTGTGGTGATGGCCGGTACGCCGCCAGACGCATCACAGGTGCCGGTCCAGGCAGTCATGCTGCCGTAATTACCCCACTGCACCGAAAAAGTGATGGCGGGCAGTTTGCTCAATGCCGTCGACCCGGCAACCGGGTTGGCAAACCAGCCGACTAGCGGATACACCCCACCAGTGGTGCCGGAAGGCGAGATGTACGTGCCCAAGAGCTGTCCGGAGGTATGGACAGCGGTGATCGTGAGTGTGGAACCCAGCTGGTTTTTCCACTCGCCTACCGGGTTGTTGCAGGTTGGCGCGGCCTGGGCGAGCGAGACGCAACTTCCGAGCAGCGCAACGCAGGCAGCATATTGACGCATGGACATGCACATCATCAGTTCTCCTCGTAATCAAGCGAAAAGTGGCCGGTTCAAGCCAGCGACTAAATAGCACCGACCGGGTCCGCGTTGCTGGGATGGGTGTCTCCATCCCTCATCCTTGACGAAGGTCAGGGTGTTACACGGGGTAGACCCAACAGTCGTGTCACTCCGTTGACCGACCTGACGATTAACTGGCAAGCTGCTTGATGCGCTCGGCCAGATTGCCGAAAGCCTCGTTCACGTATTCCAGCACCTTGGGTTCTGCGCCCTGCGTGCGCAGCGAGTCTTTGAAGGCGTCCAGGTCGGACAGCCATTGCCGATGCAGGCGGCCCAGCTCGTCGAGCTGAGGCCGGAAGCGGGATCAGGTGGCCAGCATTCTGGAAGGAGGGCGCGACGCCTTCATTAAGCGCAAAGATGAAGTACGAGTTCTGATGCCCTTGCCCTCCGCGCTGAATAATCCGGGGTGACTGCCTTGTAGCGGCGTTTTCCTTCCTGACAGCACGCAGTCTTTCACGGCCTCGCTCTGCGAGGCAGCTTTCTTTCTGGGGTTCCGGGGTGTAACCCCAGGTGCACGCCGAATCGAGGCTCGGCAGGAATTCGTGAAAAATCCTTTATTGACGGTGAGTTAGCTCACTTTTGGCTGTTTTTTATACGAATCCCTGCCTAATCTCAAGAAGGTGCTGATCGGCTTTCGCCTGGGCGATCTGTGGACCGACGTCTTCACCTATGAAAAAGGTGAGCGCGCCAGCGAACAGGGCGTCAGTGTCAAGGCTCGTCTGCGGTATATCAGCTGGATCAAGGTCGACGGCAACATGGTCTACAAGGCCGAGCCGAAGTCCGCCGAGTCCGAAGACGAAGCCAGCGAGCGCGCCGCCACTCCTGTCGAGCAGGAAGCACAGGCTCCCGAAGCTGCAGAGCTCGCTGTCGAAACCGAAGAAAGCCTCGATGAATAAGCTCCCGCCAATGGCCGAGTCCTTCTGACTGATCCACAACCGACCTGGCCGCCCCGACACCGGCATAGTCCGGCGTGATCAGCCCGAGCAAGTGATGCCACGGAACCACCCGCTCCATCTCTGCCAAAAAGATCTCGCGCCGGGTCTGCTTGCGCTTGCCCAGGCCTTCAGGGTCGCCGAACGTTCAGTTGCATGGATCACTGCTCAACATGAGGCGGGTAGTGTCGCGTATCTGTGGTGCGTTTTTCGGTAGGGCTCTGCGTCCGTTGCGACGACGCGGATGGCAGTCCTTGAACCTTGATGGAAGTCCTTGGACGAATTTTGTTGCATAGGGCGAAAAACAAGGCTAGAATTCAGGCCTTCGCTAAGCACCGAGGCGAAGAAAGTAATTGGGAATCAACGACTTAGCGCTCTAAAGCATGACTCGTTTCCCGCTCCAAATCAGAACGACTGAATTTGACGATTCAGTTGATCACTCAAAAGGGCCTCACGGCCCTTTTTTGTTGCGTCGGATTTGTGCAGGCACTCTGTTCCCGCGCCTGTGGCTCGACGTTCTTCGGCCAGACTCACCAGACTCGATAGGTGATCACCGTCTGCGAATCGACAAAACCGAAACTGATATCGCACAGATGCCCGCTCGGTAGATCCGGGCAGGGGTTCAGCCGACATACGTGTAAAAATAGCTCACAAGATCGGATTTCATCCATTGCATCAGTGAGTTAGCGGATATTTTGGAGTAACAAAACTACACGACTAATGCCAGTTCAGTCTCATACGGTTCCGGTACCGCCTCCACATTAATCAGGTAATCCCCGAAGCGCTTCACATGGCTGGTCACGTACGGGCTGAGGAAAGCCACGTCCTCCCGCGTGATCTTCCACCCCTGCCGCATCAGAGACTTCATGATCCGGGTCTGTTCGACCACGTTGTAGAAGATGACTGCATTGGAAACCAGGTCGTTGTACTTGACGGCTTTCTCCTGCTCGACGGGGTCGTTGTCGGCAATCACCCCTTCCCCGCCGAAGAAGAAATACTTTGCGAAGCCGTTGTAGGCCTCCACCTTGTTGGTCGAGGCGGTGATCTGTTCGCGCAACTCGCGGTTGGAGATGTACTGCAGCAGGAACAAGGTGCGCACGGCTGAACCGAGCGCCTTGAAGGTCTGGTACAGCCGGTTCTTGCGGCTGTAGTTGCCCAGCTTGCGCATCAGCGTCGAGGCCGCGATCTTGCCGGTCTTGATCGAGAGCACGACCTGCATCAGGTCCTTCCAGTGCGTCTCGATCAGATCCCAGTCGACAGTGTCCCGGAACAGCGCATCGATGTGTTCGTAACGAATGTCCTCATCGGGGCGGAAGAACTTGTATTCGCGCCAGTTGCGGATGCGCGGCATCAGCTGGATGCCCAGCAGATGCGAAAGGCCGAACACCGGCAGCGACTGCCCCTGCGTGTCGGCGTGGACGGTGTCAGGCTGGATGTCGGAGGTGTTCTTCAGCAGGCCATCGATGATGTAGACCGCCTCCCAGACACCGCACGGAATGAAGTGGCTGAACAGCGCGACGTACGTATCGGACACGTGGTGGTAGGCGATGCCGCCGTAGCCGCCATAGCGGATGTGGTACGAGGCGAGCAGATTCTGGTCGTAGAGGTCGTACTTGGTGCCGTCGGCGGCTGCGCTCTTGCCATCGCCCCAGCATTTGGGGAGCTGCAGGCCGGCGTAGCTGTTGATGATGTCCCGACAGGCCGCCGCCAGTTTGTTGGCATCCACATGCCGGCGGTTGACGAACGACAGCATGTGTGCCGAGACGGCGCCACGCAGGTGTCGGGCAGCCTGGGCCGGTCCGAGGTTGCAACCATAGGTGAAGGCGGTGAGGACGTAGCGCTCGGTCGGTTGCTCGATCTTGGCGTCCGAGCCGGACAGAGGACCGAAGTGCCGGGGCCAGCGCGTCCAGTGGGCCACATCGCACAGGATCTCGATGACGCTGCGTTCGCGCATGCGGTCGAGGACGGCGGTTTCCAGGGCACGGGCCCCGACGCTCATCTCCTTTGCCTTGCTGCGCTTGAGTACCGGAATGCCATCCTCGCCGATGACCACTTGGCCGTTCTCTAGATAGCCCTGATCGGTCAGCTCGGCGACCTGCGTCAGGCGCGATTGCAAGGCATTGACGAAGCCCACGGCCGTAGCCGGCAGCCCCACCTGCTTGCAGTAATCCTCCAACATAGGTTCGCACTGGTCCCACGGCAGCAACTGCTCGCGGTAGTCGGCGTAGGTTTCCGATCCGCGCACAGCCACGTCGCCCGATTTCAGTTCGTTGGCCAGCGATGAGAACACACAAACCTCGAACAGGCGCCGGTGGATGCGCTCTTCGCCCTGTTCGGTGCGATGGATGATGGTCTTGCGCCAGAGTTGGGTGGTGAACGCCAGATCGACCGCTTCGTCCAACCAATCGCTGCGGGTTCGTTCCTGCGTCAGGATCAGCTCGATCGCGTCGATCAGCGAGCGGTCCTCCGTGGTCGAGGCCAAGTCCAGCCTACGCACCATCCGCAGGATGGTGGAGCGGTGACTTTTGTAGAACAGCCAAAGCAGCGGCAAGTGATTGTCGCCACTATGCGCCGCAATGGCGTTGCAGTCGGCCTGCAACGTCTGCACGCCACCATGGGCGTTGACCAGGCGGCGGATTTCACGCCCCGCCTCGGTGTCGCCGCGATGATGGTCGAGGACGCGGACCACATCCGACATCGTCGCCACGATCGCTTCGGTCGTCTTGCGATAGCGCGCCCTCAGCCGCTCCAGTTCCTCTCGGCCCCGGTTGTGGATGTTCCCCATGCGCTTGATGAACATCTCCGCGAGATCGTCGCGCGTCTGGACCCGGGCCCGGTGGATCAAGCACACCAGTACGGCGTAGCGCTTGGCGGGCCGAAACTTGCGCAGCTCGGAAGCATCCAATGCCCGTGCCTCGGCGGCAAAGTGCTTGCGCTTGACCTCCGGGATGCCCGCCAGGTGCAACTCGCTGCCGACCAATTCGCCCAGTTCGGCGATATGGTCGATCAACTCCTGGAAATGCTGCAGCGAAGAGCGCTTGGGCAGGCGCTTGATCGCGTGGAGCGGGCTCTTCTGACGCCCCTGTTCGACCTGCAGGAGGCCTTCCAGGCACTGTTTTTCGTCGATGGTCAGTCGAGCCTCGATCTGGGCGAAATAGCGCCCGTTGACCAGCGTGCGGATGCGCCGGGTCAGGCGATCCAGTGTGGAGAACGCCGGCAGCTCAACGCGATCACGCACGAGCTGTTCGATGGCTACATTGATCAGGTCCGCCGGGTTATCCATCACCGCAGCGGCTTCGTATACCGCGCGTGCCGCAATCTTCAGCCCGCCGTCGCTGTAGGCCCGGACCTGCAGGAATTGTCGGATCCGGCGGTAGTAGCGATAGCGCGAGGCGTTGGCAAGATTCGCTGGCTTGACCTGCACGCGCAGTTTCAGCTCGCTGCGGATATGGCGCACCACCGCCGGCGGGACTTCGTCCAGCATGGGGAAGTACCCCAGCCGTTGGAAGGTCTTGAGCAGGATCGTCAGCGTCAGGCGGTGCGCAGGCTGCCGGGTGTACTCGGCAACGAAGGCCACCTCAGCGTCGGTTGGCGTGTAGGCCGCAACCAGTTCGCGGACGACCGGGTTGCGCTTGCATTGCGGGTATGCGGTCCGTTCGATCGACGCCATCCAGCCCCTCAGGTCGTTGCAGGCCTTGGCAGCGCGGGCGCTTCCGGCAGACTGGCTTCGATGCGCTGGCGGGCGAACGGATCGGCCCCGTCGATGTAGCGCATCGCCGACTGCACGTCTCGCCAGCCGACGTACTCCATCAGCGCCTTGACGTCCCAGCCGTTGGCGTTGGCCCAGCCAGCGAAGCCGCGGCGCAGCGAGTGGCCGCTGTAGTCGTTGGGAGAGCTCAGCCCGGCCTCGCGGAAGATCCGCCGTAGCAGGCGCACCAGGCTGTTGGGGTGGAGCGGGGCGGCGGCAATCCCGCCCCACTGGTTGACCGCGCGAAACAGTGGCCCCTCGTGGAGGGCGGCTGCCATGACCCAGGCCATGGTGGCAGCCACCGGGCACCAGCGCGACAGCGCCGGGACCTTGTAGGTGGTGCCGGCGTGCTGGCGATCGCTCTTGCTGTGCGGCAGGAAGCAGGTCATGCCTTCGCCCGGCACCAGGCGCAGGTGGTTCACCTGGAGACGGGTGAGTTCATCGCCGCGGAAGCCGCGCCAGAAGCCGAGCAGCAGCAAGGCGCGATCGCGCAGATGCCGCAGTTTTGCGACGCGATCACCGCGAGAGTGGGCCGCAGCCGCAGCGTCTTCCAGCCATGTCGTGACCTGGCCCAGCTGGGTGAGTTGCAGGGGCGTGGCGCGTTTTTCGACGCTAGGGTGAAGAGCTTGGATGCCCTTGAGCACTTGGCGCACCACGGGCGCCCGGGTTGGGTCGATAAAGCCGTGCACCTGGTGCCACTGCGCCAGTGCTGCGAGCCGGTGCCTGAGTGTGTTGATCGCCAACTGGCCGGCGTAGGCGGCCAAGTAGCGCGCCACCTGCTCCGCAGTCGCCGGGAGATGACCACCCCACTCGACCTCGAAGTGACGGGTCGCTCCTGCATACGCGCGCGCGGTGTTGGCGCGGGTTGCCGCTTCCAGATACTGGTTGACCGAGCTCACCGCCTCGCTCCGAAACGCCGTTTCGTACGGCCGCAGGGCGACTATAGCCGAAAATTCCGGCTAACGCGGGATAATTCCATATTATCCCGCGTAAGATCACGGCCCGCAGCTGGTCCTTCTAACGCGTTGAATGGTACGTAATTACATGGTATGTAATACGTTACGAAATACGTGGAGTGACGGATGGCAAGGTCCGGGCTGTACAAAAGCGATGTGCAACGCGCCCGCGATCGCCTGCGCGCCACGGGCACGCACCCGTCCGTGGACGCGGTGCGGGTGGCGCTCGGCAACACGGGGTCCAAGACCACCATCCACCGTTATCTGAGGGAGTTGGACGACGAGGACGGGCAGCGCCCCGGCGCCAAGGTCGCCATCGGCGACGCGCTGCAGGATCTGGTCAGCCGCCTGGCCGAGCGGTTGCACGCCGAGGCCGACACGGTCGTGGCGCAGGCGCAGGCGCGTTTCCAGGCGCAGTTGCAGGAGCGCACCCAAGCGCTGGAGCAGGCCTGTCACGAGGCTGACTCACTCAGGACGCAACTGCAACGCACAGAGATAGCACTGCAGGCCGAACGCGAGGCGGGCGACGCCGCCAGGGGCGAGGTGGCCAGCCGCACCACCGAACTGGCCCAACTGGCTGAGCGGATCGCAGGCCTCACGGCGCGATTGGCGGAGCACGAACGTCATGCCCAGTCGCTGGAGCAGAAGCACGAGCATGCCAGGGAAGCCCTTGAGCACTACCGGACCTCCGTCCGAGACCAGCGCGAGCAGGAGCAGCGCCGGCACGCGCATCAAGTGCAGGAGTTGCAGGTCGCCCTGCGGCGGGCCAACGAGGCCTTGACCGCCAAGAACCACGATCTGATGCAGCTCAACCGCGACAATGGCCAGTGGCTGGAACGCCATACCCGCCTGGAGCGGGAACTGGCGCAGGCACGCCAGCGGACCGATGCCCAGCAACGCGAGCGCGACGCGCTGCGCCTGACGGCCGCCGAGCACCAAGCCCTGCAGGTGCGCTGGACCCAAGATGTCCAAGCGCTGGAATGCGTGCGCGCCGAACTGGCTGCGGCGCGGGCCGAGCTGGTCGAAGAGCGCCAGCGCCGGGAATACGCCGAGGCGGACACCTTGCGGGCCACGGTGCGCCTGAGCACGTTGGAACAACTCCTGGCGCGGCTGCGGCCAGTGCACTCCGTTGGCGAACCCGAAAACGCCATCTCAGCCGGTGCAATGCCGGCAGGCAGATGATCAGCCGCTTGGCGAAGGCTCGGGAATCCCCCGCGTCAATGCTTCGCCGTCCCAACCATGCCTTCGGTGAGGCGAAGCGAAGCGGAGCGCTCCCCGCCAAACTTGCTTCTACAGTCACTGCAGGAGATCGACATGGGTCTATGCAATTCAAAGCCGAGCGTGGCAGGGTCACCTGCGCGTTATACAACCCGCACTACAGAGCAGGCCACGCCATCCGAGTCGTCGTCGCCATCGCGCAGGGACTCGTCTTCCTCCTCGACCAATGCACTGCGCGACGCTTTGCCTTCCCCGCCGCGTCGCGCGGCTTCTCCTGAACCGCAGGGCTCACCCAGTCGGCAAGGGCAGGATGGTCCGGCCAGGAAGGTTTTAGCGGTTGGTCAGAATACCAGGGCAACTTGCATGACTCAGCCCATGAGTGGCAGGGCGTATCGACCGGCGAGTATCCGATCGCTCCTGCCGATATGTGGGCTCCTCCCGCCTGGAACCCTTATCCCACTGGCACAGCTTCTTCGCACCATCAAGCACTCCAAAAGCGGGCGCAAGAGTGGGCGAACCTCACCACCACCACCTTGCAGCACGACGGGAAGGACCCGCGGCTAGCGCAGGCTATCACGCATCTTTTCCTGATATTCGCGGATTCTCCAACGTTCCGTCAGACCATGGCGACTATCCAGAAGGAAGGCATGGTAGGGATTCGCATTGATCCCGAAGTAGCCACAGCGCACTTCAATCCGCAACAGAGGGAGGTGGTGTTGGGAGAGATGATGGCGCGCGACCCCACCACTGCAATGGGCGTTCTTGCCTTTGAATTGAGCAACGCTTCGCTAGACCTCGCATTCAAAGAATGCGAGCGCAATGCAGCCATCGCCCAGCTTTCCCCCCGCGAACTCGCGGAAAGCATTGAAAGAGTTGAATACAATTCCACCCGCAACGTTCAGGCTTATTATATGGAAGCGCACGAAACGCTGCGTCGGGTTGGTCTCGACAACCCCTACGCATGGCATTGCATGGTTACAGCCCAAGGACACATCGAGCCTAGCACCCGGTCGGAGGACGAGGCAGTGGCAAATTCGTTGGCTACTGGTCATTTGGGTTGGTATGAGCAACAGTACGCAAAACGAAATATGTGATCTCTTGCATCCTCGATGCTGGGTCAGCGTACATAAGGGCATCTACATCCTGGATGACCTGTTGGCTAACACCTCTGATATCCAACTTGAGATGTTATTGCGCAAGTAAGAAATCCTCACGAAGATCCGCGCATCGACCATTTGCTGACGATGGCAGGAGAAATTTACAAGGCATCAAGCACGTTCAGGAAAAGAATGAACGCAGTTGCAGGCGAAGGTGGTGTCACGATAAGGATCGTGCCAGACAGTGAGATCGGCCAGTCCTTTGGGCATGCCGCAACACGACCGGGAACTCGGACTATTGCCTTGACAGAGACAACAGCCAGCAACGTTCAAGGGAGCCACTATCAATCTCTCAATATATTATTGGTTGAACTCTCCAACCTGAGCCGGGCCAATGAAATTGCGGAGATCAGATCCGGTTTCCAGCAGGGGCGAATAGGTCAGCGGCGAGCGGCTTATAACGCCGAAAGAGTAGAGTATGGAACTATCGAAGACATGGTCAAATATTTTACCGAGGCTCAACCTGTCATCGAATCACTAGGGAACCTCTGAACAACGCACCACAGATACGCGACACTACCCGCCTGATGTTGAGGAGTGATCCATGCAACTGACGTTCGGTGACGCTGAGGGCCTGGGCAAGCGCAAGCAGACCCGGCGCGAGATCTTTCTGGCCGAGATGGAGCAGGTGGTTCCGTGGCAGCAACTGCTCGGTCTGATCGCGCCGCACTATCCGGTATCGGGCCGGCCAGGTCGGCAGCCGTACGCACTGGCGACGATGTTGCGGATTCATCTGCTGCAGCAGTGGTATGCGCTGAGCGATCCGGCGATGGAAGAAGCACTGCACGAGATCCCGACCTTGCGGCGGTTTGCCCAGCTCGGTGGCTTGGACAACGTTCCGGACGAGACCACGATTCTCAACTTTCGGCGCCTGCTGGAGACCCATGGCCTTGCCGCGCGGATGCTGGAAGCGGTCAACGCGCATCTGGCGCGCAAGGGCCAGAGCCTGCGGTCGGGCACGATCGTCGATGCGACGCTGATCGCGGCGCCCAGTTCGACCAAGAATGCCGACAACGCGCGCGACCCTGAGATGCATCAGACCAAGAAGGGCAATCAGTGGTATTTCGGGATGAAGGCGCACATCGGCGTGGATGAATTTTCCGGGTTGGTGCACCACGTCCATTGCACAGCCGCCAACGTCGCCGATGTCACGGTGATGCACACGTTGCTGCATGGCAAAGAAGACAGCGTGTTCGGCGATAGCGGCTACACCGGTGCGGACAAACGCGAAGAACTGCAGGCCTGCAAGGCTGCATTCTTCATCGCCGCCAGGCCCTCGACGATGCAAGCCCTCGGCAACAAACGCGAGCGTGCTCGGGAAAGACGTTGGGAACACTTCAAGGCCAGCGTGCGCGCGAAGGTGGAGCATCCATTCCGGGTGATCAAGCGCCAGTTCGGCTACACCAAGGTCCGCTATCGCGGCCTGGCCAAGAACACCGCGCAGGTGCTGACCTTGTTTGCGCTATCGAACCTGTGGATGAAGCGAAAGCAGTTACTGCCGACGATGGGGAACGTGCGCCTGTAACCCGGGCAACACCCTGCAAACGCGCCGGAAACGGCAAAAAAATCGAGGATCTGAGCGCCGTCAGCCTGGTCGATGTGGTTAGGCTCATCCTCCGATGCCGTTGATCAGACCATCCCTAGGCTACGGAAATCCGTTGATGTGGTACGCCGCATACGACTACGGCGGCGGAATCGTGCCAGCATACCGATCATTTGAGGATTACTACGCAACAGCGCTTTCAAGCGGTCATACCGATGTTCATCTTAACAACTATTCTCGGTCTGAAGAATAACGGTAGTGAACCGCCCGGGATTGAAATGACCCCCAGAAGTTGGACGGTTCATTCAGCGCTTCTGGTCCAGCAATTGAGTGCGCACGGCAGCCATCAGGGCGTCTTGCTGGAGAGGTGCAGAGAGGTGGCTCCATTCATTTAAACAGCGTAGCCGTGCTGGATAAGTGGATCGCCTGCGGGTTCAAGCTGCCTTGGGCAAGGACAGCATCTGGTTGAAGTAGACCTGATCGGGGGTCAGCCGATCAAGCGCGGTGTGTGGCCTGCGCTGGTTATAGAAGCTCAGGTAACGGCCGATCGATGCCTTCGCGTGGCTGACGCTGTCGTAGGCGCGCAGGTAGACCTCCTCGTATTTGACCGACTTCCACAGCCGCTCGATGAATACGTTGTCGCGCCAGCAGCCCTTGCCGTCCATGCTGATGGCAATACGGGGTTCAGCCGACATACGTGCAAAAATGCCCCCCAAAAAATCCGCTAACCCACTGATGAAATGGACGAAATCCAATCTTGTGAGCCACTTTTGCACGTATGTCGGCCGAACCCTTACTCGGGTTAAACCCAACAGTCGTGTCACCAGTCGCCAGGGGAGCCCGACACCGAAACGGAAAGATCGACCTTTAGATTCAATAGTTTAGAGAGATTTCGGCCCCGCACGTAATGATTCCCTGCCGAACCTCGAATTGATCCTGCGGCACATGCCAGAGTTCACCCTGGACGAATGGGCTGCGCTTGCAGAAATGCTCAACGACGCGTGCAACGAGGCGGACTACCTTGTTGGTCGAGGCGGTGATCTGTTCGCGCAACTCGCGGTTGGAGATGTACTGCAGCAGGAACAAGGTGCGCACGGCTGAACCGAGCGCCTTGAAGGTCTGGTACAGCCGGTTCTTGCGGCTGTAGTTGCCCAGCTTGCGCATCAGCGTCGAGGCCGCGATCTTGCCGGTCTTGATCGAGAGCACGACCTGCATCAGGTCCTTCCAGTGCGTCTCGATCAGATCCCAGTCGACAGTGTCCCGGAACAGCGCGGGCCACGGTACGTCTGAGCACGCTGGAACAGCTCCTGGCGCAGCTGCGGCCACCGCGCCCCGTTGGCGAACAAGTAACGTCTGGGAAGGACGAAACCTCCCCAGACGCAAATAGTCAGTTGCTTTGAGGAAAGCTAATGCCGGGCGAAGCGCCACCAAAGACGGAGCAACTACCGCGCGTCAGGTTGTTCTGCTCGAACGTCTGGCCGGCATTGCCCAGGCAAGTCGGGGCATTTGTCGTACCATCGTTTACCGCTACGTTTACCGTGACGTGCGAGCCGCGATTGAACGACACCGTCTGAGTTCTGGCGCCGTTGCCGAAGATGTTGAATTCGGTCAGGCGCCAGATCTTATTGATATCCACCGTAGAGGCGCGCTGACTCACGCTGTAGGCCCTTCCGTTCACCGAAAACGACACGGTATCCACGCCCCCCGAGGTCGCAGAACCGGTCAGCTTGACACCAGCGATGCCCGAAACTGGCACCAGAGGCACTCGCACCGATTCGCTGTTAATCTCGCAAGCGTTGCCTTCGTAAGCATCCCAGCCGGACGGGCAACCCGCCGCATCGTATTCCGAGGTACTGTCCGCATATACCCAGCTTTCAATGAAGATGACCGGGTCAAAGCCATTACTTGAGTCTTCGTCGGCGTCGCTGGAGTAGACGTACTGTTGCCAGGTCTTGCACGAAGAAAAACCGAACTGCGCGCAAGCGGCGGGGTTGCTGTCGTTGTCGGTATTGATTTGCAGCGAGTATTGGACTACCCCAGTGGTCACGCCGCTTACGCTCGGGAACGAACCGACGGCTGAGTGGGTGAGCCTGCCCGTGCGTGCAGCGTAGTCATCGCCATTGCCGGTGATGAGCACACGGTTGTCGGTGGTGGTACGAGCGTTGCCGCTGGCAACGTGTCGTGGCTTCATGACCAACTTCGGCGGTGCGCCACAGCGTACCGCCTGCCACCCCATGTCCGGAAATGTCGAGCTAAAGCAGCCCTCCATAGCCGGAGCCTCGTGCTTGAGCGTAGTTTCCCATGCAGACATAGCCTCGGCACGGCCAGTATTGTTTATTGCAGCGACCTGCGCCGCTGCACCCGCGCTAACGATGCTTCCAACGATGCAGGCGCCAAGCATGTACTTCGATTTAAATTTTCTCATGGTCTTTCTTCTGGTTTGATAGTTAAATTACAGTAAAATTTTAGTAAATTTGCGGCGCACCAAATCGGAAGTAATCGCCGCGTTAGAGAAGTGCCACTTCTGCGGCAACGCGTTACTTCGTCCTCGATCACAATTCATAAAATGGCGCGAGACCAGCGCTAAACCGCCAGACGTGGAGGTCGCGGGCCAGCATGCGCGCGGGCCAGCTCGGTCAGGCGTCGCGCGGCGCTGGCGATGGGCGCATCGAACCAGACGGCATGCGGAGTGCCGGAAGCCGGGGCGGTTCACCGGCCTACACCCCCAAAAAAAGTGAGCTAACTCGCTGTCAGTAAAGGCCTTTTACACGAATCCCTGCCGACCCCTAATCCTGCCGGGCACGATGGTGCTAACCGCCGGCCAGGCGGCTAGCGCCATCGTCCGGATCAACGCGCCTCGAATGCCCCCAGGTCCGGCGCACGTCCGTTAAAGGCCTCACCGGTATCGGCGCCGGCGTCGATCAAGGCGCTGCCCGGTGCCAGGGTGGCGAAGGTGATGATGGGTAGGTCGCCGTTGGCCTGGCGCGGACGCATGAGCTGTCGCTCGTCCAGGCTGACGAAATCGCCTGCACTGATGACAAGGGGAAGATTGAACGAATTGCGGCCGATATCGTTCTCACTGGCAGACCCCAGGTTGATCATTTCGATGCGCGTTCCGAATCCCAGGTTATTGGCCAGATGGTGGTCGTATCCAGGCACGTCGGTGAGGTTGTCGCTTAAGGTGGATTGCATGTCGTAGTTGGCGCGGCCGTTCTTGATCGATGTATTGCTGATCCACTCCTGCCCACCGATGTGGTGATTGGCGTAGAGGCCGTTGGATCGATTGCCCACTGCCAGATTGAACCGCACGATATGGCGCGGCACCGGCTTGGGATAATCGCTTCCGTTGCGGCCGTAGCCGCCTGCCTTGAAGCCTGCGCCATTGCCCAGCGGGGTGAATGCGCTGTCGTACCCGTTGTAGAACGACCAGTTGCGTTGCAGGGTGACTGCGGCAGCAGCATTGATCAGGTCGAACCCATCGTCGCTGTTGAACCATGCGCGGCTGCCTTCGATAAGGTTTCCGGTGCTTCCGGCAAGCGTCGGGTGCACGCCGAAACCGTCGATGTTTCCATCGGAGAAGGCATTTAGTCCGCGGTTGTTATAGGCATCGACGTTGTGAACCCGGTTGTCGTTGCCGGAAACCAGGTACCAGCCGATCGCCTGGCCGTCATGGATCGCCAGATTCTCGAACAGGTTGCCGTTGCCGCGGTCAACGCGGAATGCCTCGGACTGGGTCAGGCGGTCTGCAATGGTGATCCGCACACCCACCACCTCGAATCCGCGAAAGACGCAGTTGTTGCTGGCCACCCGGAATGCGGCCACGCGCAGGCCGGTGGGCGTCACCGCAGAGAAGTCGAACACCGGCCGCTCGTTGGCGACGTTGACATAGGCGATGCCGGGCTTGGTGATCTCGTTGACCACGGCGTAGGGCTGCCGCACCACGCTGATGTTGGCGCTGGTCAGGCGATAGGTGCCGCCGCGCAGGTAAACGGTATCGCCACCGGACGCGGCGGCCTGCGCAGCCATCACGCTGGCAAAGGGGGCGGCGCGGGTGCCGGGATTGCCGTCGTTGCCGGTGGGGGCGACGTACCAGTCGGCGGCAACGGCCGTGCACGGCGGCACGCAGGCGGCAATGGCGATCGCCACGATGGTGCAAAGAGAGAGGTTCATCGGATGTCCCTGGTGTACCGCATGAAAGTGGCTGCTTGCCGCCCTTGACCCGGCGTGGCGCAAGGCCGCGAGTCGCGCAGCTTGCGGGAACCGGTTTGCGCTCGACAGTGGTCGTGCTCGGTTCTGCTACGGCGGTTGACGTTTCGATGTGCCGCAACGCAGAAGTGTGCAAACGGGACATAGGTCTCTGGATCGATGCGGGCGCTGCCGCTGCCCGCACTGCGGCGCGACGTTCCACGGCCGCCCTGTGTCCGGCATCGCATCGCCGCGCGCCATGCGATAGAGAACCGCCGTGGACCGTCGTACCTTCCTCACCCTGTCGGGCATTGGTGCTGCCGGCTTGCTGCTGCCGAACACCGCCTGATCGCCGCCAAACAGTTGCTCACGCCCAACGATGCCGCACGCAGCCGGCGCTTGTCCGATACCGCGCTGAGCACCGCCAAGGCAGCCGGCGCCAATTATTGCGATGTGCGCGTAAGCAACTATCTGCGCCAGTTCGTGATCACCAGCGAGGCGCAGGTGGAGAACGTGGTCAACGCCGAATCCAGTGGGGTGTGCGTGCTGGCCGATGGCGCCTGGGGTTTGCGCCACCAACACGCTGACAGCGATGGCGTAACCACCGCCACGCCGGGCGGTGGCGATCGCCAAGGCCAACGCGCGGCCGGCCATCGCAAGCTGGTGCACTAGCTGGCACGACGCGAGGTTGGCCAAATTGTCCTGGAGACATCGGGCGGCTCCAGGGCCTGCACGTCTTCAGCCCAGTGCCGCTGCAATGACACTGCGGTGTTGCTTTGCTGCCCAAAATATCCGCTAACGCACTGATGCAATGAATGAAATACGAACGTATGAGCTATTTTTACACGTATGTCGGCTGAACCCCGACAACGTTCCGGACGAGACCACGATTCTCAACTTTCGGCGCCTGCTGGAGACCCATGGCCTTGCCGCGCGGATGCTGGAAGCGGTCAACGCGCATCTGGCGCGCAAGGGCCAGAGCCTGCGGTCGGGCACGATCGTCGATGCGACGCTGATCGCGGCGCCCAGTTCGACCAAGAATGCCGACAACGCGCGCGACCCTGAGATGCATCAGACCAAGAAGGGCAATCAGTGGTATTTCGGGATGAAGGCGCACATCGGCGTGGATGAATTTTCCGGGTTGGTGCACCACGTCCATTGCACAGCCGCCAACGTCGCCGATGTCACGGTGATGCACACGTTGCTGCATGGCAAAGAAGACAGCGTGTTCGGCGATAGCGGCTACACCGGTGCGGACAAACGCGAAGAACTGCAGGCCTGCAAGGCTGCATTCTTCATCGCCGCCAGGCCCTCGACGATGCAAGCCCTCGGCAACAAACGCGAGCGTGCTCGGGAAAGACGTTGGGAACACTTCAAGGCCAGCGTGCGCGCGAAGGTGGAGCATCCATTCCGGGTGATCAAGCGCCAGTTCGGCTACACCAAGGTCCGCTATCGCGGCCTGGCCAAGAACACCGCGCAGGTGCTGACCTTGTTTGCGCTATCGAACCTGTGGATGAAGCGAAAGCAGTTACTGCCGACGATGGGGAACGTGCGCCTGTAACCCGGGCAACACCCTGCAAACGCGCCGGAAACGGCAAAAAAATCGAGGATCTGAGCGCCGTCAGCCTGGTCGATGTGGTTAGGCTCATCCTCCGATGCCGTTGATCAGACCATCCCTAGACATGATTCGACAATACATGTGTGCAATAAGCCATGTGCAGGTTACATTACCGTAAGTCCATTAAGAATGCATGTGAGAAAGCGCGAACAGACATCCAGATGGCCTTGGATGATTTTACCAAAGTACAAGGAACAGATAGCGGACCCAATCCATCGATTGGCTTGACGGCCTGCTTCAAAGACGGCGATAAATGGCAGCGTGCGATTCCTTTGCTTCTTAGTTGGGATGATCTACGCCTTGAGTTGTCCAAGAAAAATGGGGCGCGAATTAAATTACCCGGCGGGAGTCAAAACGGATGACAAGAACTGACATTTGTCAGTGATAGGCCTGCAAGACGCACGGGAGTGGCAACACTCCATTTCGCATAATGTATAGTGGGTGACGCCTCAAAGCCCTGCGTGACCGCCTCAGCGCGCACGGGTAGGGCGAGCGACACCCCTATCGCTAGGGTCATGGCAGTAGCTGCCAATCGCTTCCAGAACGTCCGTTCTGGCGACGTCTGAGCCTCCGATTTCATTATTTGTATTGCTGCCTTTTCTGGCTGCGGATGCCCTTGCAATTTCAGGCATTCAGCAACTACCCAAACCTGGGGCACTCTTTTTCCGGTGCGGTAGTGCGATATCGCGCCGTCTGAAATTCCCAGCTTAGGAGCTAGCTTCGCGAAGCTCTCCACGCCAGCTGCTACCCGCGTTTGTTCGAAGAACTCCACCCAATTCACGACCGTCTCCACCCGTTGACTACGGGCGAAGACTACAGGCGTTGACGACTACGGGTGTAGCCGTGTAGTGTCGCGCCCATCGTCTACAGGCGTAGACGATCCCGCCCCCTGGTACCCCCCAGGGGCCCGGGTCAAGGGTAGGGGTAAGGGGATACACCATGGAATTTCAAGTTCAGTACCGTTACGAGCGTCGCTGGATCGTGCTTGCGCGTTTTCCTACTCGCAATGAAGCGCGTGATGACGCCGCTGCTCGTATTGCCTTTCTGGTCGCCGACGGTTTTAAGCACTGCGATGTGGTTCGCGACTTCCGCGTGCGCGGCGTCTCCCAGCAGGTGGCCGCATGACAGGCCTTATCGCATTTTCGCTGCTCGGTGTTGCCTGCTTCGTGTGCAGCATCGGCACCGCGCGCCTCGTCGGTTGGATCTTGGATCGCCGCGACGCTGCCATTCTTCGCCAGCTGCGCGAAGAGGATTTGATTGCTTCAGCTAATCACCACGTTCGCATCGCAAGGATCAAGCGCTCTGTTCGTGCCGCTGCCGAGCGCGAGGTGGATCATGCGTAAGGTTTTGCAGTTCCTCAGTGAAACGCCGTGGCCCATTTTCTTCGGCTTGATCTTCGGTGCGGTCGTTGGTGCTTTCTTTGGCATCAGCACTGCTCACGGCATCAATGCACAGCTTGAGCGCGACGAAGCTATCCAGCAGCAATGCATTGACGGCAACAACAACGCTTGCCGCGTCATGGAGCTGCGCTCATGAAGGAGTTCGCAAAGTGCATCGGTTTTGTCTGGGCGCTCGCTCTTTTCCTTTCGTTGTTCATCCTCGGATTCCATTACCTCGCTGAGCCGTGGGCATGGATCTGCGGCGTCTTTTTGTTTGTAACGCCTGCTGGCTTCATTGCTTACCTGTCTGGTGCCGGCCATGAGTGACGCTCGATCTGTTGCATGGGGGATTTTCTCAGCGCCAGTGCAGGGCGGTCCGCGCATCTACGTGTTGACCATCACTGTCAACGGTAAAGTCGTTGAGCAAGCCTATTTCGCATTTCGCAGCGATGCCTTTGATGCGCGCGATGCTGCCATGGAGTTCTACCGTGGCTGACGGCACATGCTCCTTCTGCGGTGAAACAACCGTCTATTTTTTCCCCGGTGGTTTATGCGTCGCATGCACCGGTAAAAAAGCACGCATCCGCATGCAGGAACAGCCCACGCAGTCGCGTGAGCTGTCTGCGTTCGATGCGTCTATCGGCGTCATGCAGGCCGCTACGCGCCGTACTGAATTAGCCGCTGAAACCCTTCAAAAGAATAAGCGCGTCGTCGGCACAAGCGTGCGTGAGTTCGACGCTGCCCATCCGATCGCATTGACCCCAGAGGGCCAGCGCGCAGCGCTGGCCCTTGGGCTTGTCCATTACAAAACAAGTGACACGCGGGCGGCTACGACCGGCACCGTGACCATTGAAATTGACCCGCTACAAGCGCGGGCGCAACGGCTGCGCAAGTCCGTGATTACCGGAGCACGTCTGCATGACCAGGAAGCGAAAAAAGGCTCCTTCCGGGGTGCGTGGTATTTCCTCACGCTCACCTACCGTGATGGAAGCGACAGCAGCCCTCGTGACGTTAGCGAATTATTTAAACGCATGCGCGGCCACTTCAATCGCCTTAAATCTGGGCGCGCACGGTGGAACCGTGAAAGCTTTCGTTACGTATGGGTCGGAGAGCTCACCCAACGATTCCGCCCGCACTACCACGTGATGTTGTGGGTACCGCAGGGCATGTTTTTCGGCAAGGTCGATCAACGCGGATGGTGGCCCCATGGCAGCAGCCAAATTGAGAAAGCGCGCAACTGCGTCGGCTATCTCGCCAAGTACGCAAGCAAGTTCACCGCCATTACAGCTGCTGCTTTTCCCAAGGGATTTCGCACACACGGCTGCGGTGGACTCAACACCGAATCCAAGCGCGAATTGCGCTGGTGGAAAGCCCCCAAGGACGCGCGCGAAGCTCTCGGCGGGGAAGCGGATATCCGCAAAGCAAAGGGCGGATGGTTTGACAGGCTTACCGGAGAGTTCTGGCCGTCTCCGTGGAAAGTCACATTCATTTTCGGCCGGACATTTGCCTGGAAGGTAGTCCAACTATGAAAGTTCAGATCATGAGTTCCGCAGTCGCGGTTCGTTCGTTCCCTGCGCGCGATGGCAAGCCTGCCACGCATTTTCGTGAGCAAACTGCGGCTGTGCTGCGCGACGGCGATTTCCCGCTGCCGTTCACCATCGGTCTCGATGAGGACCAACCGCCGTATGGCGATGGCTTCTACGTCATCGATCCCAAGTCGTTGCAGAACAATAAATACGGCGGTCTCGAGTTTGGCCGTCGCATTCGTCTGATTCCGGACCTCACTGCGAAGCTGCAACAGCAGTCCGCCAAGGTCGGCTAAACCATGTCCACACCGGAACCGCTGTTCGTCATCGGCTGCGCTGCGCAAAACATGCAGCAGGACGGGACGTGTTCGGTTCCGGTGTGGGTGCCGTACCACCAGCCAATTCTTCCACCCCTGGATTTGGCAGATGGAACCATGATCGCTTTCGCCATCGTATCGGTGTGGGCAATCGGGTTGAAAGCGCGCCTCGTATTCCGCGCGGCGCGTCTTGGGGTCTACTGAAAATGGAGAGATTTATGAAGAACGTTGTCAACGCTGCCCGTCGTTTCGGTTCGTCCACCACCGGCAAGTTCAGTGCCGGCGCTTCCAGCCTCCTCGCATCCGGTGCTGCATTCGCAACCGGTACCGGTTCGCCCGGTGCTGCTGTTGCCGGCGAGTTGGCCAGCGGCAAGGGTGATGTGATGTTGGTCATCGGTGCGTGCGCCATCATCCTCGGCGCGATCATCCTGTGGGCCTACGTGAAGCGCGCCCACTAACCGCGTCGCTCCAGGGAAAAGTGGGAGGGGCGCGCGGCAACGTTCGCCCCTTTTTTTTAGGCAAAAGGGGGAGTTATGGGCTATTTCATTTTGGTGGCAATCCTGGGTGCAGTCTGGCTCGCATTCGAGGGCATGTGATGCGCTGGCTTGCACGCGTGTTTGCATCCGCAGTGGCGCGCCGCGTTGCCTATTTCATCGTTGCATTGCTGTTCGCTGCGCTCGGCGCGGGAAACGCACGGGCGGCTAGCTTTGACGATCAAGGCGCAGCGTATGCAGCTTGCATGGGCGCATCTGCCGGGCATCAGGCCTGGTCTGAGGGGCGTGAGGTCACAACGAATTGCGAAAAGTTTGGTGACTGGCCGCAATACACCTGTTACGGCTACACCAAGGGTGGCGGCCAGATCGTTGGTTGCTCAGGAAAAGACCCGTTTTACATCTGGCCTATTGGCAAGGATTGCAAAAGCCGCACTAGCGACATAACGCAGTTCCAGCCGATGAACGGCTCTAGCCAATGCTGGAACGGCTGCGAAGTGAAGTACCGCCAGAACGGCGACGACGAAACCAGCACCCGCAGCACTACAGGTGCGGTGTGCGATCCCGACTATAAGAAGAAGTGCCCAGCCGGCTCGTTCTGGAACGGCTACATGGGCGTCTGTCAGCCGATTGAGCCTGATTGCCCAGAGGGCCAGGTGAAGCAGGACGGCGTTTGCAAGCCCGAGAACAAATGCCCGCAAGGCATGGTCGCCGTGCAGGCATCCACACCCGGTGCTGTTGCACAGGGCGCGCTCTATTGCGCACCTGAGAAGGAAGAATGCCCGCCCGGCACCATCATGGCACCTTCTGGCAAGTGCTTACCTGGCGAGGGTCAATGCGCCGAGGGTGAGGCACCTGGCAAGGACGGTACTTGTAAAAAAGATGGTGATGGAGACGGGGAGGGCGATGATCCTGGGGAGGGTGATAAAGATTCTGCATCTGGCGGCGAGACGTGCGACACGCCTCCGACCTGTAGCGGCAACGCAATCCAGTGCATACAGGTCAAGATTCAATGGCGCATTGACTGCAATACGCGTCGCGCTCAGAACATCAGCGGCGGTGCCTGCGAGGCAGTGCCGGTCTGCACGGGCAAGGCCTGTGATGCCATGGAATACGCGCAATTGATGCAGCAGTGGCGTTCTACCTGCGCACTCGAAAAGATTGCCAAGGGCGGCACGTCATCTGGCAACAACACCGACAAGAATGGCAACGGTGTTGCCGATGTGCTTGAGGGCAGTGGCAACGCTACCGATCCTGGCGATGGGAAATCTGACGTGGACGGCGCTAAACGCTTCGGTATTCGCTTCTCTACTGACAAGCTGGATAGAGAGAATATTTTCGGCGGCGGCAGCTGCCCTGAGCCTCCCAGCTTCGTCATCATGGGCAAGACGATTAGCGGTGGTGACTTCCCTTATTTCTGTCGTGCAGCTGCAATTCTCCGTGCGCTCGTTCTGATGTTCGGCGCTTATTACGCTATAAAAATTCTCATGGGATGGATGGGTTGATATGGGCATGGTCTGGGAGTGGATCACTAAGGGCATTTTCTTTTTCCTCGGCAAGCTAAAGGACATTGCGGCCGGCATCGTTGGCAAGATTTTGTCGAGCTTTGGTCTGACCATCGTCTCCTTCGAAGCGGTGCTGCCAAGATTGAAGGAGCTCATCACCGAGCAGGCATCTGGGTTATCCGGTCCTACCATGGATTTCCTCGGCTATCTCGGTGTTGGTCAAGCTATGTCGATGGTGCTATCCGCGCTGACCATCCAGATGGCTTGGAAGGTTTTCGTCATTCCGAAAACCGTCGCTGACCAGCTTGGAGCCGGCTCATGATTTATTGGTATACCGGCCAGCCTGGGCACGGCAAAACGCTGCATGCGATTGAAAAATTGCTGGAGTTCAAGGATCAGGGCCGCATTGTTTACGCGTGCAATATCCGCGAGTTCGACTACGCAAAAACCGGTGTGCTTGAGATGACGCCGGAGCAGTTTCGCGACTGGCCTAATTTCCTGCCCGATGGTGCTGTGGCGCTGGTCGATGAGGCTTACGAACACGGCATGCTTCCCAAGCGTCCGAATAGTTCCAAGGTTCCGCATCATGTCGAACAGCTTGCGAAGCATCGGCATCGCGGCCTGGATTTCATCTTCGTTAGCCAGTCGCCCGATAAGCAGTGCGACCAGTTCGTGCACGATCTGATCGAACGACATATCCATGTGCGCAGGCGCTTCGGAACCAAGTTTGTGCACTTGCGCGAGTTCGACCGGTTTGAGGCTCGCGCTGAGAAGGCAACACCACTCGTTGTCAAGCGCAAGGCCTTGCCCAAGCGCCCCATGGGCACCTACAAATCCACTGAGCTTGACACCACGCAGCGTAGGATTCCGTGGTACTACATCGCGCTGCCGATCTTCGTTGTGGTCGGTTTGGGCTTGATGTATTACACCTTCGGCAACATGGGCAAGCGGCTAAGCGGTGAGTCGGTTCCGGCTGCTGTGCCAACCCCTCAAGGCGATGCGGCGCGGCCCGACGGAGCGTCAGCGAAGGCGGCCGGCGCGGCTACGCCGCAGAGGGTCATCACTGCTGCTGAATTCGCCAAGCAATTTCTGCCGCGTGTCCCGTCTGAGCCGTGGAGTGCGCCCATATACGATGGCAAGCTGACATTGCCGAATGAGGCACCGCGGTTGTTCTGCATGTCCTCGCTGACAGGCAGTAACGCGCACGGTGAGCGTGTCGGCCCCACGTGCACGTGCATGACAGAGCAGGGCACGCAGTACGTGGTGGATCAGCAGACGTGTCGCTACATCGCCCGTCGCGGCCAGTACGAACCGTATCGCGATGAGCGCAATGATCGATTGGTTGACGGTCCTACGCAGATTGATCGCGGTATGCAAGCCGTCGCGCAGCGTCGTCTGGACGCAATGACGATTGATCGCGGTCAGCGTGCGCAGGGCACGTTTCCTGAGTCGCCTGGCTATGTGCCGTCCACCAGCACGCCGTCAACAGGCCTTGACCTATGACCAGCAGCGGCCGCGAGTTGCTCAAGTGGGTCGCGCTCATCTGCATGACGTGCGACCACGTGGCAACCATCGTCTATGGCGGCTACGTGCCGGTTCTGTCGCAGCTTGGTCGCATCGCTTTTCCGGTGTTCGCCCTGGTCATGGCCTACAACCTGGCGCAGCCGCGTGCCGACTACCGCAAGTCTGTCTCGCGGCTTGCGATCTGGGGCCTGATCGCCCAGCCGGTGCACGCGTGGGCATTCGGAGCCTGGATGCCACTCAACGTGCTGCTGACCTTCTCCCTGGCCGCCTGCTTGGTCTGGGCGGTAGATCGTCGCCAGTGGCCGCTAGCTGCCTTCCTTGGCCTGCTGGCACCCATATTGGTCGATTACCAGTGGACGGGCGTCTGGCTCGTTCTGGCGGCGTGGCACTGGTTCAAGGGGCAGGGCAGGTTGGTCAATATTTTCGCCTGGTACGACACCTCCACCACGCTTGCCCACGTGCGCATCCCTGTACTTCTTGCAGCCGCAATGACCCTGATGTGCCTCTACAACGGCAACGCCTGGGCATTGCTCGCCATTCCACTCATGGAGATCGGTTATCGCAACTGGAAGCTGCCGCGCCTGCGGTGGGCGTTTTACGGCTATTACGTCGGGCACCTGGCCGTTCTGAGCCTTCTCAAAGGAAATTTGTTATGCTGAATTGCTGCAGCAAGCCAGCGCGCCTATCAGAGATTGCAATGGAAAGCAATAAGGCAAGAATCATGCCATTTATCGCATGTTCATTTTACGTGTGGACTTCATTCATAGTTCCGTCAAATGCCCATGCCCAGCAGGTTCACAAGTGCAGGGAGCGCGGCCAGGTCGTCTATCAATCCGCGCCATGCGCCGCTGGTGCTGCTGAAAAGGTCTGGGCCGCTACGCCGGTCGCTGAGCCAAGCAACGCAGAGTTGTGGCGTCGCTATCGCATTCAAAAGCAGCTGGATCGGCGGTATGCCGCTGACCGCGCATCTTCTTCAGCCGCATCTATGTCTAGCTCTGCGTCTGGCAATGCATGCGAATCCGCGAAGCGTAACCGTGCAACGATCTATGAGGCCGCCGGGGTCCATCGAGATTTTGCGTTGTCCAGCCAATGGGACAACGCGGTCCAAGACGCCTGCAAATAACCGGGGTGTAGGGGCATAGCCCCTACGGATAACGCCTTATCCCGCTATGCGTCCGAAGTGGCGGTCTCGCCATTCGCCAAGATCCACCACGACGACCTTGACCATCGACTGCTGAACCGCCTTTCGTTTGGCGTTCCGCCTGCGGACCGAATCCCGAATGTCGCTGGCATTGGCATGCCATAGCAATCCGCGAAGCCGGCGTTCTGGGATTCGTTCGCCGCTGGGGGCGACCAGGTCGCGACCAGCCAAGCGCCAGCCAGCCCAGGGGCCGGTGAGTTCTACATGGTTGGTGACGACGCGCCGATGCAGATCTGCCGCGCAGCTGTTCGGGCATTGCTCGCCAACGGGCCAGCACGGCGGGCGAAGGTCGAGATTGTAGGTGTCGGTCATGCCGCGATTTCCGTTTCGCTAGGGGAACGGTTGGGCAGGCAAGATTTGATCCATAGCCAGATCCAGCGGAGCCGCGCCCGCGCCGCCCCAAGAACCGATTTCGCATAATGTATATTATGTCAGGAAATGCCCAGCTGATCTTCTACCTCACAGCCCCGTTGTCCTCCTGCAACTCCCGCTTGAAAGGCACATCCGGCGGCGGTCTGGCTGTTGCCGGCTGATCGTTGAGATTCGGGTCGCTCAGGCCGCAGCCGCCGCCGAACTGCAGCAGCGACACCACGCAGCTGATCTTGGTGGTCGTTCCCGGGATCGGGATCTCGATCTTCTTCAGGCCGCGGCGCACCCATTCCTGCAGCAGCGACTGGTTCGGCATCCAGTACTTGTCTAGCGAGGTCGGCGTGTAGCCGTATGGCGGACGTTTGAGCCAGGTGCCGCCCTGGGCGATCTGGTCGCGGGTCCAGGTGTCGGTGTCGCTGCCTGGCGGTCCGCGTTCGCCCGCGCCGTTGCCTGTATCGCCTGTTCCGGCGGCAACACGGACGCTGCCATCGGCGTTGAACATGCCGTCGCGTTGGCCATCGGCGCCGGTCGTTTTCCCGTCACGGTTGCGGTCGGATTTGCTCCAGTCGTCGGCCTTGGTTGCCACATCCCAGCCGCCGCTGCGATCAGCCAGCTGCGGGCCGGCGTTGCTATTGGTTGCAGGTTTGCTGGATGAAGATGCTGCTGCCCCGTTGGTGGATTGTTCGGATCGCGATTGGGTCGCTTGCGATTGTGTGGAAGGCGCAGTGGAAGGCGTCGGCTGCGCCGCAGCGCTAGTGGCTGATGCTGTCGGCGACGGAATGGTCGGGGTCGATTGGGCAGGCACCGCAGGTGCCGGCTGAAGCTGCGGCGCCGGATCCGGCACGCTCGGCAACTCGGCCGTTCGAACCGCTATTTCCGGCATGCGAACCGTCGGCGTGAGCTCGCGATTGCGCACGACTGGCGCAACGACCTGAGGTCGATCCGGCACGACGATTTCGCGCTCACGGACCGCTGGCGCATCGGCAGATCGCACCGCAACGTTGGTGGCAGGACGTTGCAACTCGCGCAATTGCGGCTGTTCGGTCACAGTCTGAATCTCACGCTGACGCACCTGTATCTGAGGCGCTGCAGCCTCGATCGGGCGCGGAGCCACGGTGATCGTGGGCGGTGGCGGCACTACGAAGTCGTTGGTGGCTACTGGCGTTTCGGTCACTTGCAGCGGCGATTCGATCGTCACCGGCGACACCTGCACCCTCACCTGCGGCACATCCGGCGTCGTCGGCTCGCTGACGGCAGCCACGGGTTCGGGCGCGACCTGCTGCGCCTCGGCAACACTTGGACTGTCAACGGAATCGGCGGTGGCCTGCGTTGGCTGAGGCGGCGGCGTTGCCGAAGCAGTGGTGTTATCACTCGCCGCATTCGCATTCGCTTGCGACGCTGCAGACGCTTCACCCGACGCCGCCTGCGCAGCAGCAGGTTCCCCTTCACCACCGCCCTGCTCCGCCGCGCCCTCGCCAATGAAGCTCATGCGCACGCGCGATTCGTCGCCCTGCGTGGTTTCATCCGGCGCCCAGCGCACGCTGACCACCCAGATCAGCAAGGCGATGAAACCGAGGTGGATCAGAAAACTGCCGAGCAGCGCCAGCCAATGCAGCGGGCGTTCGTCTTTCCGGCGCGGTTCCCAGTGTTGCCACCACAGGCTGCGAAAGGCCTGAAATGGAGACAGCAGCGCAGCAGTCTGCATGCTGTGCGGTAACGCTGGCCGCGCCAGCAGTACATCGGTCACCTGGCCGCGGTCGAACGGCGCAACCACGTTGTCGCGGTTGCGCATCCAGGTTGCCCAGCCGTAAGGCAGGCCAGTGCGCCGATCCAGAATGAGCTTGCTCGGCATGCGCGCGCGCAGTGCCTGCAGCAGATCGGCGGCCGTTGTCACCGGTGGTGCGGAATCAGGCCGCGCTGTCGCGCGGAATGTACGGCGCGTCGCCGGTGGCGTGGTCGGTCGCGTCGCGCACCGCAATCACGCCGGGCACGCGTCCCATCAAGGTCTTCTCGATGCCCTGCTTCAAGGTCACATCGGCCATGCCGCAACCGTGGCAACCGCCGCCGAAGCGCAGCAGCACCACACCATCGGCCGAGACCTCTTGCACTGCCACGCGGCCGCCGTGCGAGGCCAGCTGCGGGTTGATCTCGTTCTCCACCACCCAGCGCACGCGCTCCACCATCGAGGCGGAATCTGCCGGCGCCTCGCCCTTGATCTTGGGCGCCTTGATGGTGAGCTGCTGGTTGCCGGTGGACTGGGTGACGTAGTCGATCTCGGCGCCATCCACCCATGGCACGCTAGCGGCGACGATATATAAAGTGAAGCCGTCGCAGTCGATCGCCCATTCGTCGCCGCTGAGATCGGCCGGTTCGGCGAACTCGAGGCGGGCATCGGCGCGCGGGGTACCCGCATCCACCGCGCTCAGGCGCACGCCCATGCCGGGCACGCCCTCACGTTCGATGAGCTTGCGGAAATAGGTCTGGGCTTTGTCGGATATCTGGATCATGCGGGTTATTCTACCGCTCAATGCGCCCGCGCTCATGGAACACCGTGATCCCGCTGGGCGCGCTGTCCGCCACCCCTGCGAGACCGTCATGACCGATCTGATTCCCCTGGAGCAGGCCCATTGCCTCCCGCGCAAAGGCAGCGACCACAAGCTTGGCGAAGCCCGCCTGGCCGAGCTGTTCCCGCAAGTGCCGGGCTGGGAGCTGGCCGAAGCGGGCACGGCGATCACCCGCACGTTCCGCTTTGCCGACTATTACCGCACCCTCGCCTTCGTGAACGCGCTGGCCTGGATTGCCCACCGCGAGGACCATCACCCCGATCTGGGCGTGCATTACGACCGCGTGGTGGTGCGCTATTCCACCCACGACGTCGGCGGGCTGAGCGAGAACGACTTCATCTGCGCGGCCAAGGCTGCGCAGCTCTACGATCAGGGAGCCACTGCATGACCCGTTACCGCACCGCCCTCGCCTGCCTATTCGTTGCCGTCGGCATCAGCGGGTGTGGCAAGTCGTCCCAGCAGGCGTCCGCGCCAGCGGTTGCACCGACCGAGCTGGCCGCCTTGAAGACGCCGCCGCCGGAATACTCGCCGCAACTCGCCTGCGCCGGAGTCGGCGGAACCTCCGTGCTCAGAGTCGTGATCGGTACCGAAGGCACCCCCACCGACGTGTCGCTGGCGCAAAGCAGCGGTCAACCGGTGCTGGACGAGGCCGCGCAAACGCGCGTGCGCGAATGGAAGTTCAAGCCTGCCACCCGCAACGGGCAGCCGGTGCCGCAGACGATCCAGGTGCCGGTCGCGTTCAAGCCGCCGGTGCCGCGTCCGGACGAATGCTTCGCCATCGAAGAGCGTGCACGTCGCGGCGGCTAAGCCTTGATGGAATCTCGCAGGTAGCGCGTCGCCAGACAGGCGACGCTGGGGAAACGGACAGGCGAACGGCGCATGTCCGTTTCCGGCAGCAAATGCATTCGTTTGTTTGCCGCTTAATCGTTCTGCCCATCGCACCAGGCACCACACGTTCGTCATCCAGGCATGACCATCCTGCAATCGAGGGTGGCCGTGCGCCTATCGCGCAGCAATCGCCACGCTCCCCGCAGAAGTGCGTTCCATTCCACGAGGTCGTCGCGTCACATGCTCGAAGTGTCATCACAGAACGTCTGGACCGCGTTTGCGGTCACCCTGGCCGCCGGGCTCGCTACCGGGCTCGGCAGCCTCATGGTGGTGTTCTCCAAGAAGCCCAATCCGCGCCTGCTGGCATTCGGGCTGGCATTCGCCGGCGGCGCGATGGTGTACGTGTCGCTATCGGAGATCCTCAACAAGTCGATCGCCTCGTTCTCCAACGCCTATAACGACAAGCTCGGCTTTACCTTCGGCACCTTGGCGTTTTTGGCTGGCATGCTGCTGATCATGGCGATCGACCGCTTGGTGCCCAACCCGCACCAGAGCCTGTCCAGCGACGACCCGCAGTTTCGCGACGACAACCGCGCCTACATCCGTCGGGTCGGCTTGATGACGGCCATTGCGATCACCGCGCATAATTTTCCCGAAGGCCTGGCCACGTTTTTTGCGACGCTGGAAAGCCCCGCAGTCGGCATGCCGCTGGCGTTCGCCATCGCCATCCACAACATTCCCGAAGGCATTGCGATTGCAGTGCCGGTTTACTTCGCCACGCGCAACAAGTTCTATGCATTCGGCGCCAGTCTGCTGAGCGGATTGGCCGAGCCGATCGGTGCCGGCATCGGCTATCTGGCCTTGTCCAATGTGCTGTCCGAAGCGGTGTTCGGCACCGTCTTCGGCTTGATTTCTGGCGTAATGGTGTTTCTGGCGCTGGATGAATTGTTGCCCGCCGCCAAGCGCTATGCGAAAGGCCATGAGACCGTCTACGGCCTGGTGGCCGGAATGGGCACCTTGGCGATCAGCCTGGTGCTGTTCCGCTTTGCGACGCCCTGAGGCTGACGTGGCCTGCGGTGGCTTCGTTTAGCGACCCAGCCGGCCCAGCGCTTCGGCCAGCTCCGGCGCCAGCGGCGCATTCAGCACATACGGCGCCTTGCCGGCATCCAGTGCGAACTCAAGCGACGCCGCGTGCAGAAACAACCGCTTCAGGCCGAGCTGATCGCGCAGACGCTTGTTGACCTCCGCCTCGCCGTACTTGTCGTCGCCGGCCACCGCATGCCCCAGGTGCTGGGCGTGCACACGGATCTGATGGGTGCGGCCGGTCTCGATGCGGACTTCGCAGTACGAATGCCCGCCGCGTCGCTCGAGCAGCTTGAAGTGGCTCAGCGACGGCTTGCCGATCGCGTTCACCTGCACATGCCGCTCGCCGCCCTGGCGCAGGCCGATATGCAACGGCGCATCCACCGTCATCACCCCGTCCGGCATCCGCCCGACCAACAGGGTCAGGTAGCGCTTGGTGATACCGCGGCCCTGGACGCGGTCGTCCTCGCGCATCAGTGCCTGCATCTCGGTCAGCGCAGAGCGCTTCTTGGCCACGATCAGCAAGCCGGAGGTGTCGCGATCGAGCCGGTGCACCAGCTCTAAGGTCTGGTTTGGGCGTAACGCGCGCAAGGTTTCGATGGCGCCGAAGCTGATCCCGCTGCCGCCATGGCTGGCGACGCCCGACGGCTTGTTGAGCGCCAGCAGGCGCGCGTCTTCGAACACGATCGCCGCCTCCAGCCGGGCCATGAACGCCGACGGCGGCGCTGCCTTGTCGCCCTCCTCATTCACGCGCACGGGCGGGATGCGGACTTCTTCCCCACCCTCGAGCTTGCGCTCGGCCTTGGCGCGGCCGCCATTCACCCGCACCTGACCGCTGCGCACCAGCTTGTAGATCAGGCTGCGCGGCGCGCCCTTGAGCTGGCCAAGCAGGAAATTGTCCAGCCGCTGCCCGGCACGGTCTTCCGGAACTTTGAGAATGCGTACGCCTACACGGTCGGCAGGCGGCTGGGGGGACTGGGGGTCGGTCATCTGGCTCTTTATTCTGTTACACTCGGCGAGCGAGATAAGGGTTTGATTTCGTTGGAAGTTGATTGGCCAGAAGCCTGACTTCCGATGATTCCGGCACAGTGCGCGACCACCGCCCCCGGGGCGGCCATGTTAGCGGCTCACCGGCCTGCCCGGCCATCGCCGTCGGTTTTTGGACCGTCGCGCTGAACATGTCCCGTGCGCTGCCCCGGTTCGTCCGGACGCGGCTGCCGGCCCTGAAACACCTATAAAACTTAAAGACAAGCGCTCCCGCGGCCTGCCGTGGTGTTGCAGCGCTGGAAACCCTGGTCAGGCCTGTCCGCGCGTTGCGCGAAGGGCCGACAAGCTGTTCCAGAGGCGAAACGTCACGGCGTTCCGCGCGGTAGAGCGCGTGAGGAACGCAACAATGAAGCGAATGCTGATCAACGCAACGCAGGCCGAAGAGCTGCGCGTAGCGATTGTGGACGGCCAGACCCTGTACGACATCGACATCGAACAGCCGTCCAAGGAACAAAAGAAGTCCAACATCTACAAGGGCCGTATCACCCGGCTCGAGCCCTCGCTGGAAGCGGCGTTCGTGGACTATGGCGCCGAGCGCCATGGCTTCCTGCCGCTGAAGGAAATCTCCCGCGATTACTTCCAAGCTGGCGTCGACCACAACAAGTCGACCATTCGCGAGCTGTTGCGCGAAGGCCAGGAAATCGTGGTGCAGGTCGACAAGGAAGAGCGTGGCAACAAGGGCGCTGCCCTGACCACGTTCATCTCGCTGGCCGGCCGCTACATGGTACTGATGCCCAATTCGCCGAGCGCCGGTGGCGTCTCGCGCCGGATCGAAGGCGAAGACCGTGCCGCGCTGAAGGAAGCGCTGGACAAGCTCGATATCCCCGACGACATGGGCGTGATCATCCGCACCGCCGGTGTCGGCCGTGACGCCGAAGAGCTGCAGTGGGATCTCGATTACCTGCTACAGACCTGGAAGGCGATTGCCGAGGCGGCGCTGAGCAAGCCGGCGGCGTTCCTGATCTACCAGGAATCGCGCCTGATCATCCGCGCCCTGCGCGATTACCTGCGCGCCGACATCGGCGAAATCCTGGTCGATACGCCGGAACTGTACGCCGACGCCCAGGAATTCATGCAGCAGGTGATGCCGCAGAGCCTGCGCAAGCTCAAGCACTACACCGACGACATTCCGCTGTTCAATCGCTTCCAGATCGAATCGCAGATCGAAGGCGCCTATGAGCGCAACGTGCGGTTGCCGTCGGGCGGCTCGATCGTGGTCGACCAGACCGAAGCGCTGACTGCCGTCGACGTCAACTCCTCGCGCGCCACCAAGGGCAGCGATATCGAAGAGACCGCCTTCCAGACCAATCTGGAAGCGGCCGAAGAAGTGGCCCGTCAGTTGCGCCTGCGCGACCTGGGCGGCCTGGTGGTGATCGACTTCATCGACATGGCCTCGACCAAGCACCAGCGCGAAGTCGAAAACAAGCTGCAGAACGCGCTCAAGTACGACCGTGCGCGCGTGCAGCTGGGCCGTATCTCGCGCTTCGGCCTGATGGAAATGAGCCGCCAGCGCCTGCGTCCCAGCCTGGGCGAATCCAGTCAGATCGTGTGCCCACGTTGCGACGGCCATGGCCGCATGCGCAGCGTCGAGTCGTTGTCGCTGTCGATCATCCGCGTCGCCGAAGAGCACGCGATGAAGGAGAACACCGGACAGGTGCTGGTGCAGGCCCCGGTGGAGATCGCCAACTACCTGCTCAACGAAAAGCGCAGTGCGCTGCGCGAGATCGAAAATCGCCACGCCTCGCCGATCATCATCGTCGCCGACGAGCAGCTGCACACCCCGCATTACGAAGTCACGCGCCTGCGTGAGAACGAGCTGGGCGAAGACAGCGGCAAGCCGAGTTATCAGCGTGGTACGCCGCGCAAGTTGCCGGTGCATGCGCTGACCAAGGCGCAGTTGAACATCCCGGCAGCGCCTGCAGTGACCTCGATCAAGCCGAGCCAGCCGGCTCCGGTACGTGAGGAAGCCCCTGCCCCGGTCGCTGCAGCACCTGCGCCGGCTCCGGTCGTCGCACTGCCACTTCCTGCGCCGGTCACCGGCGTGGTCGGTTGGCTGAAGCGGATCTTCGGTGGCGTCGAGCCAGTGGCTCCGGTCCCCGAGTCGACCCAGCGTCCGCGCCAGAACGATCCAGCCCGTGGCAACCGCAACGAGCGTGGCGATCGTGGTGGTCAGCGCCGCGATGGCCGTGGTGAAGCGCGTAACGGCGGCAATCAGCAGCGTGGCAATGGCGGTAACGGCGGCAATGGCAACGGCAATGGCGCCAACAAGGAGCGTCGCGATGAGCGTCGCCAGCCTGCCAATGGCCAGAGCGCGCAGAACCCGCAGAATGGTGGTCAGGCGCAGCAGCAGGTGCAGGTCGCCAAGCCGCCGCGCAACGAACCGCAGGCGCCCAAGCAACCGCAGCAAGGCCAGCAGCAGCAAAAGCAGAAGCCGCAGAATCAGGCTCCGCGTCCCCCGCGTGCATCTGCACAGCAGGACGGCGCGCCGTCCGAGAGGCAACAGCGCCCCGCCCGTCAGGACGAAGGCACGGCTTCGGCACAGACGCTGACCGCAACTGCCGCAACCGCGCCGACTGCCGGTGTGGTTTCGGCAATCGCTGAAACCGCCGCGCCGGCGACGACGCACGTTCCCGCTAATGAAGCCAACCCGGCACACCCGGTCGATGTGATCGTGACCGAAGCGCATGCCGACCGTGGCACTGACGCCAGTGCAGACGGGCAGGCACCGGATGCAGCAGGCGATGATTCGGCCAATGGCGAAGGCGGCAGCCGTCGTCGTCGTGGCCGTCGTGGCGGCCGTCGTCGTCGTCGTGGCGCTGGCGCAAATGGTGAAGGTGGTATCGGCGCCGACGGCCTGGAAACGGACGATCTGGATGGCGATGCCGAAGGCGATCTCGATGGCGACAACGAGAACGAGGGCGACGAAGCCGGCACGCAGACGCATGCCTCCGCTGCACCGCGCGCCGGCCAGCCGGAATTCGACTTCGACGATGACGCCGCGCCTGCAGCAGCTGTCCGCGCCAAGCCGGAGTCCAGCACTCCAGCAGCAGTGAAGCCGCGTCCGGTGCCGAAGGAGCGTTCGGAAAGCCAGGTAGCGGCCGACACCACGTCGACCACTGCACCGGTTTCCAATGCCACGCCGTCCTTCGAACGGCAGGCTGCGGCGGCTCCGGTTGCAGCTGCAGCTGAGCAGACGCGTGGCGATGCTTTAGTTGCCTCTGCGGCACCTGTTGCGCAATCGGCACCGGCGGCGACACCTGCTCCGGTTGCAGCTCCGACGCCGACTCAGGCTTCGGTTGCTACTCCGGCTCCAGTTGCAGCTCCGTCTCCCGTCGCTGCTTCGACACCGGCTGCCAACCCGGCTCCCGTTGCAACTCCTGCCGCGGTCGTGTCGTCTGCTCCTGCAGCTGCGCCTTTCGAGCGTGCCGCTACGACGACGTCGGCGACTGCGCCGGAGTCGGTTACGCAGCAGAGGCAGGTGTCGTCGGCATCGACTGACGTTGCAGCACCCGCTGCGGTCAGCCCGGAACGCGCTGCACCCGTCGTGGCCCCGGCACCAGTGCAAGCGGAGTCGGTGAAAGCCGAGACAGCTCCGGCTGTTGCTCCAGTGCACACGCAAGCGGCACCTGCGCCTTCGAGCGTCCCGGCTGCCCAGGCTGAGGTGGTCACCGTCAAGCCGTCGCAAGCAGAGCCGTCCAGCGCTGCAAGCCCGGCTGTAGATGTCGCAGTGACCTCCACCACGACGGTGCCGCAGAGCACTCCGGCCGCTGACGCTGCTCCAGTGACTCAGGCACGCAAGCCGTACGCACCGGTGCAGACGACGCTGCTCGACGCATTGGCTCCGGCCGATGCCAAAGCACCGGCATCGTCGGCCTCGGCGCCTGCTGAAACGCCGGCACCGTACAAGGCGCCTGAGCAGCCTGCAGCAGTCGCCCCCGTAGCTCCTGCGAACGTGCAGAAGCAGGCAGACGATGCGCACAAGCCGACGGTTGTCGTTCCGGAAGCTGTAAAGCCGGTGGCTCCGTCGACCACTGTGACTGAGGCTCAAGAGCAGGAAGACGACACCAACAAGCCACGTAGCGATCACTGATCCCTGCATCGCCTGTTTCGACCTTGCCTGACTAATCAGGCAAGGTCGACGTCAAACAAAGCGGCCTTCGAGCCGCTTTGTTTTTGCGTGCAAGTTGCGAATAAGACGGCTGCGAGGATTCGCACCAGCGCGTTAGCTGCTGAGTGAGTCGCTTCGTTCTGAGATCTCGCTTGTCAGGAGCGAGACCAATCACCAGCGCATGACCTACATTGTTTGCGCGGGATCGGTCAGACCGTATTGGTTGGCCAGACGCGCCAGCGCGATGCTGTCCTGGATTCCAACCTTTTCGAACAGACGCGCCTTGTGCGTATTGATGGTCTTGGCACTGAGGTTCAGGCGCTTGGCGATGTCTTCCTGGCGCAGCCCCTGCGTCAGCAACAAAGCGACCTCCAGCTCGCGTGGCGACAACGCATCGAACGGCGAGCCGCCACCTTCTAGGTTGGAGAGCGCAAGGTTCTGCGCGATGGTGTTGCCGAGATAGCGCCGCCCCAGTGCGACTTCACGCACTGCACGCAGCAGTTCCTGCGCATCGCCGCCCTTGCCGACGTAGCCGGATGCACCGGCTTCGAGCAGACGCTTGGGCAGGGGGCCATCTTCCAGTACCGACACGATGACCACGCGGGTGCCGTAATCGCCCTTGACGATGCGCTCGGTGATTTCCAGACCGCTGACGCCGGGTAGATGCAGATCGCACAACACGATCTCGGGCTTGAGCTGGCGGATTTGCGGCAACGCCGACTCCCCGCTCTCGGCCTCTCCTACCACATCGATGTCCACTTCCTTGGACAGGATCATCTTCATGCCTGTACGCACGAGTGCATGATCGTCAATCAGAAAAACTCTGATGGTCATCCTTGTTGTCCTCGCTATGCGGCTGGCTGGTGCAGCCTATCTCCGTGAATAATTCAGGGCAAGCACGATGCGACGTATTACTTTCAAGTCAGAGACCAAAGCCTCTCGCCACGGTGAGGCATGACGCACATGCGGGGCAACGTTGCGTCGTGTTTGCATGATCCGAACACGCGCAGTGCGCGAATATCGGGAAATTCACTCGCGCCCGGTCAGATTTCCCCGGCCTCGGTGCTGCGCTCGGCATCCACCAGTGGGCGCAGTTCGGGATCCAGCGCGACACGCTCGTCGAAGACGAAGCAGCGGCCGTCATAGCCTTCGCCGCCGACCTCTTCGAAGTAGCCCAGGATCCCGCCTTCGAGCTGCAACACGTTGTCCATGCCATCGGCCTGCATCCACAGCGCGGCTTTTTCGCAGCGGATGCCGCCGGTGCAGAAGCTCACCACTGTGGCATCCGCCAGCGCAGTGCGATGCGGTTCCAACGCGCCCGGCAACTCGGTGAACTTGTCGATCGGCAACGTCAACGCACCCTGGAACGTGCCATATGCCACTTCCTGCGCATTGCGCGTGTCCAGCAGCACCAGCGGGCGACCGCGATCGTCGTGTCCTTGTCGCATCCATTCGCGCAGCACGCTTGGCGTCACTGCCGACGCACGTCCCTGCAGCGGCGAGGCATCGTCGCGACGGAAGCTGATGATCTCCGGCTTGCGCTTGACCTTGAGCCGCGCGAACGGCTGCTGCGCGCTCAGGCTGTACTTGATGCGCATCTGCGCAAAGCGCGAATCGCTCTGCAACCACGCATAGAACGCGCCGACCTGCTCGGCCTCGCCGGCCAGAAACAGATTGATGCCCTCTTCGGCCACCAGCACCGAGCCCTTCAACGCCTGCTGCTCGGCGTGGCTCAGCACGCTATCGGCAAGCTGCTGCGGGTCCTGGATGGCGACGAATTGATAGGCGGCGGTATTGGTGATCATCGGGTCATTTTAAGCCTGATGGCGCCGCAGTGGGTCAGCCGCGCAACAGCAGAAACGGCAGCAGTACCAGCGAGGCGACCACCAGCATGCCGATCAGCGTGGCGATCACGAACAACGGACGCTTGCGCAGCAGCGCAGCGAAGGTTTCGGCGGTGCCGGATGCCAGTGCCTCCTGACGCTGCGCGCGTGCGACCGCCCCGCGTTGGGCCTGATAGGCATCCATCGCCGCCTTGGCGCGCGGGTAGTCGGCATCGTCGCTGAGCCAGATGCCACCGGCGGAAATGCCCCAATTGCTCGGCCGCGTTTCGTAGATCTGCACCAGGTTCTCGCGCATCAGCGCTCGCACCTCGTCGGCTTCGTCATCGGGAACATTGCGCAGATTGAGCAGTAGCTTGGCCATGGGCGCGATGATAGCCGGAGCCAGATGCGATAATGGCGCACTTCCTTCATGGACCATCTCATGCGCCTTCTGTTGACGCTCTGTGCCGCCTTGTTGCTCGCGAGTTGCGCGCCTGCCCTGCCGCCGTCCGGTGGCAGCATCGCCACCTTCGAACGGATCGACCGCACCGTCGGCACCGGCGCAGTGGCAACGCCCGGCGCGATGGTCACCGTGCACTACACCGGCTGGTTGTACGACGAAAAGGCCGCCGACAAGCACGGCAAAAAGTTCGACAGCTCGCTCGATCGCGCCGAGCCATTTCAGTTCGTGTTGGGCGGCCATCAGGTCATCCGCGGCTGGGACGATGGCGTTGACGGCATGCGCGTGGGTGGCAAGCGCACCTTGATGATTCCGCCCGATTACGGCTATGGCGATAACGGTGCAGGTGGGGTGATTCCGCCTGGCGCCTCGCTGGTGTTCGATGTGGAATTGCTTGGCGTGCAGCCGCGCTGAGTGCCTGAGCAATGACGGATGTGAGCAAGCGGCGGCTGGCGGTGATTGGCGGCGGGCCGGCCGGCTTGATGGCCGCAGAAGTGGCGTGTGCGGCCGGCCTTGCGGTGGACCTTTACGAGGCGAAGGGCTCGGCCGGGCGCAAGTTTTTGATTGCCGGCAAGGGCGGTTTGAATCTCACCCATTCGGATCCGATGCCGCTGTTTGCGCAGCGTTATCGCGAGCGTGCCGAACCGGTGGCGGCCTGGTTGCGGGACTTCGATGCGGACGCGCTACGCGATTGGGCGCGCGGGTTGGGTGTGGACACCTATGTCGGCAGCTCCGGGCGTGTGTTTCCGATGGATCGCAAGGCGGCGCCGTTGTTGCGTGGCTGGGTGCGTCGACTCAAGGAACAAGGCGTGGTCTTTCATGTGCAGCATCGCTGGCTTGGTTGGAGCGAGGACAGTGCACTGCGCTTCGACACACCAACCGGTGACATCGAGCGCGTCGCAGACGCGGTGGTGTTGGCGCTCGGTGGCGGCAGTTGGCCGCAGCTTGGCTCGGATGGTCTGTGGCAAGCGCCACTGCAGCAACGCGGCATCGCGGTTGCGCCCTTGGTGCCGGCCAATTGCGGTTTCGACATCGACTGGAGCGCGCATTTTGTGCAGCGGCATGCCGGTGCGCCGCTCAAGCCGGTGGTGGCGCATTGGCATGATCGCCATGGCGTGCAACACGAACTGCAGGGAGAGTGCGTTGCCACCGCCACCGGAATCGAAGGCAGCCTGATTTATGCGTTGGCTGCAGACTTGCGAGAGCAGATCGATGCGCAAGGCGTGGCCGAACTTGGCCTGGATCTGGTCCCTGGACGTTCCCTTGAGCGCGTGAGCGCCGAACTGGACAAGCCGCGCAAGGGACGGAGTTTTAGCGAGCATTTACGCCGGCAGGTCGGCATCGATGGCGTCAAGGCGGCGCTGCTGTACGAACACCTGGGCAAACAGGCCGGCGACAATCTTGTGCAAGTGGCACGCACGCTCAAGCAATTACCGTTGCGCTTGCTCAGGCCGCGCCCGCTTGCCGAGGCGATCAGCTCGGCAGGCGGCGTGCGGCTGGAAGCGCTGGACGATGGGCTGATGGCGCTCGCACAACCTGGCGTGTTTTGCGCCGGAGAAATGCTCGATTGGGAGGCACCGACCGGCGGCTATCTGCTGACCGCCTGCTTCGCCAGCGGATTACGTGCCGCACATGGCGCGGTGCACTGGCTGCAGCAGCAAGACGGGTGAGTTACAGACGATCGTTGACCGCTTCGCGCGGCCAAACCGATTTGACGTCGTAAATCACCGCGCCGGGTTTGCCCAACGCGGCGATGCGCTGGGCGTCGTAGTCGCGGTACTGCGCATGCGCCACCGCCAGCACGACCGCGTCGTAGGCACCTTCGTCCGCAACCTCGCACAACTGCACGCCGGCATGCTGCAGGGCTTCTGCCGGGTCGGCCCAGGGGTCACAGGTATCGACCTGCACGCCCGCAGCTTGCAGCAACTGCACCAGTTCCAGTGCGCGGCTATTGCGTAGATCCGGGCAGTTCTCTTTGAAGGTCGCGCCCAGCACCAGCACCCTCGCCTGCGCGAGCACCACGCCGCGCGTGGCGAGCATGCCGCAAACGCGCTCGGCAACGTGCCGGCCGACACGGTTATTGACCTGCCGCGCGGTATGGATCAGATCCGGGTGATAGCCCACGCTCTCGGACTTGTGCATCAGGTAATACGGATCCACGCCGATGCAGTGGCCGCCGACCAGCCCGGGCCGGAATGGCAGGAAATTCCATTTGGTTCCGGCCGCTTCCAGCACATCCAGCGTGTCGATGCCCAGTTTGTCGAAGATCAATGCCAGCTCGTTGACCAGCGCGATATTGACGTCGCGCTGGATGTTTTCGACCACCTTGGCAGCCTCGGCCACGCGCATCGACGGCGCGCGCCAGGTACCTGCGGTGATGATGCTGGTGTACAGCGCATCGACCGCATCGGCAGCTTCTGCGGTGGAGCCGGAGGTGATCTTGCGGATATCGCGCAGACGCCGTTGGCGGTCGCCCGGATTGACGCGTTCGGGGCTGTAGCCGCAGAAAAAATCGTCGTTAAAACGTAGCCCCGATGCGGCTTCGAGCAAGGGCACGCAGACTTCTTCGGTGGTGCCCGGATACACGGTGGATTCGTAGATCACCAGGTCGCCGGGCTTGAGCGCGGCGGCGATCAAGGTGGTGGCGCTGCGCAGCGGCTCCAGGTCGGGTTGCTCGAAGCTGTCGATCGGCGTCGGCACCGTGACGATGAAGATGCTGCACGCGGCCAGGTCGGCCGCGTTCGCGGTGTAGCGCAACCGGGTGGCGGCAGCCAGTTCGGCGTCGTCCAGTTCCAGCGTGGCGTCGTGGCCATCGCGCAACTGCGCTACCCGCTGCGCATCGATGTCGAAGCCCAGCGTGTCGCGCTGCTCGCCAAAGGCAACCGCCAGCGGCAGGCCGACATAGCCCAGCCCGATGACGGCGATACGCGCTTGAAGCGGTGCGAGAAGCGTGGTGCGGGACATGCGGTTCCTTCGATCGTGCGCGGGCGGTTTTCCACGCGGCTATACAGCGGCAGGATAGCGCAGGCCGCACAGGCGCCGGCAGTGCAGCAAGACATACGCACAGAGATTCACAATCGGCGCGCAATCAGGCACGCTATCGCAATGCCCGGGTGGCGAAACTGGTAGACGCAAGGGACTTAAAATCCCTCAGCTGCAAGGCTATGCGGGTTCGATTCCCGCCCCGGGCACACTCTTCATCCATCTCCATCTGTCACGCGCTCGCAGCCGTGCTTGGCACGAATACGTTGGCAGATGTCGCTCGGACAGGTAAGCCGGACGAAGTTGAAGGCGTCGATGATGTCCAGCACGCAAGGCGACCAGCTCGATGACGGCATGCAGTTCGTGCTGTTGAGCAGAAACACGCCTCCAGCGAGCGATCCAGGCATCGATTCGATCGAGGCATTGCACGGGCGTTGGCAGTACGCCCTGCCCTGCCTGGGCGGTAGCAGTTTGATCGTGCAGATCATGGCATTCGAACTTGCGCAGTTTTCGCTGGAAGCATTTGGTCTCTGCAACATCGCATGCCCTGACACGATTGCGCGTAGCGTCCGAAAACGCCAGGCCGAGTATTTCTTCGGTCGACTGGCTGCGCAACAAGCCTTGCAGCATCAGGTACTGGTCGCCGCCGGTATGTGCCCCGACATCGCCACCGGCAGCTCGCGTGAACCGCTATGGCCAGCGCAGGTGATCGGCAGCATCTCGCACACCAATCGCCTGGCCGCGGCGGCGGTTGCACCACTTGGCAGATGGCGCGGTATCGGCATCGATCTGGAGCACGTGGTCGGTGCTGACGCACGCGAGGCGTTGTTGAGCACTGTCGTGGATAGCTCGGAGCTGGCGTTGCTGCAGTCGATCTGCGGGTCCACCCACGTGCCGCTGGAAGTGTTGCTGACCATCGTCTTCTCTGCCAAGGAGAGTCTGTTCAAGGCGAGTTTTTCCGCAGTAGGCCGCTACTTCGATTTTTCCTGTGCGCACATGGTGGCACTGGATCCCATTGCGGGAGTCGTCCGTTTTCAGCTCAGCGAGCAGCTCTGCCCGGGGTTCAGCCGACATACGTGTAAAAATGACTCGCAGAATCCGATTTCTTTTGTGAAAACATGAAGTTGCCAGATAAAACGGCGCTTCCATCGGCTCATCCACTACCTCGTCCCTTTCGAGGTTCGACACGCTGCAACTGTCTTGCGGCGACTATGCGAGACCGGTCGGTCGCAGGGTGGGTCATAGACGGATGCCGCCGGCTTCACAGCAGAGCACGCAAGAACTATTCGGGAGTACACGCAGCCGGGATTGAGGGCCGGCAGGAATCTGTGAAAAAATTCTTTACTAACAGCAAGTTATCCCACTTTTGGCTGTTTTTTGCACGAATCCCTGCCGACCCTCCACCTCATCCAACTCTCCTGGGGCAGCCTCTGTATGAGGAGCGCCGAAGGCAGACACCGAATCAAGAAGCGACGGATCGAACTGACGTAGCAGATCGCTGAAGCTGCCCGCTGAGAATGCAGGCATGGGTGCAGGGGGGGGCGGCAGCCGGGTCTGAGACATCGTCCGCCGAGCCGGCAAGCCATCCAGGGGGCCGCCAGCAGGCGGAGACACCCCCCGATCTGCAGTCGGCTGAACCCTATCCGGTTGGGGTCCGGGCAGAAGTTCGCGGGCAGGAATTGGCGTGCGCGAACGAATGGGATCCATCAGGCATACCTCTTTACAGAAAACATGGTCGCCTCAAGACTAAAGGTCTCTGGTCCCTACACTTCTTCCGAATCCGCATGGCAGCACACAACTTCGGGTGATCCTGGCAACCTTCGACGACCGGGGTTGAGGCGCAGACGTGGCGGCGATCCCGGACCCGTATGGAGGGCCGGCAGGCGGTTGTGAAAAACTTCTTTGATGACCGCGAGTTAGCTCACTTTTGGCTGTTTTTTACACGAATCCCTGCCGACCCTCAGGTGCAATCGGTTCTGCGTGCAGCCGATGACCCGCAACCCACCGTGCACGTCGCTGTCACTGCCGCGCGGCCGCCGCGCGCCAAGCCGGCGCCGCGACGGCGTGCTGCGCAACCCTCCGACGCTTCGCCGGCCGCGCAGGTGGATCTACGCACGCTCGGCTACAGTCAGCAGCAGCAAGAAGAGATCAAATCGGAGGCTCGTTCGACAGTAGCGCAGCACCACAAGGCACTGGTCGGCCATGGGTTTACACACGCGCACATCGTTGAGCTCAGCAAACACCCGGCAGCGTTAGGGACCGTCGCTGTCAAGTATCAGGCCATGATCGCGGCGTTGCCAGAGGCGACACACAAAGACGTCGTTGGCGTCGGCAAACAGGGGTCCGGCGCACGCGCTCTGGAGGCATTGCTCACGTTGGCGGGAGAGTTGAGAGGTCTACCGTTACAGTTGGACACAGGCCAACTTTTCAAGATTGCAAAACGTGGCGGCGTGACCGCGGTGGAGGCAGTGCATGCATGGCGCAATGCACTGACTGGTGCCCCCCTGAACCTGACCCCGGACCAGGTGGTGGCCATCGCCAGCAATGGCGGCGGCAAGCAGGCGCTGGAGACGGTGCAGCGGCTGTTGCCGGTGCTGTGCCAGGCCCCCCATGGCCTGACCCGGGAGCAGGTGGTGGCCATCGCCAGCAATGGCGGCGGCAAGCAGGCGCTGAAGAGCATTTTTGCACAGTTATCTCGCCCTGATCCGGCGTTGGCCGCGTTGACCAACGACCGCCTCGTCGCCTTGGCCTGCATCGGCGGACGCTCTGCGCTGAATGCAGTGAAAGACGGATTGCCGAATGCGCTGACATTGATCAGAAGAGCCAAAAGCCGTATTCCCGAACGCACATCGCATCTCGTTGCCGACCAAACGCAAGTTGTTCGCGTGCTGGGTTTTTTCCAGTGCCACTCCCATCCAGCGCAAGCATTTGATGAAGCCATGACGCAGTTCGGGATGAGCAGGCACGGGTTGTTACAGCTATTTCGCAGGGTGGGCGTCACCGAACTCGAAGCCCGCAGTGGAACGCTCCCTCCAGCCTCGCAGCGTTGGGGTCGTATTCTCCAAGCATTAGGGATGAAAAGGGCGAAACCGTCCTCTGCTTCGGCTCAAACGCCGGACCAGGAGTCTTTGCATGCATTCGCCGATTCGCTGGAGCGTGAGCTGGATGCGCCCAGCCCAATGGACCAGGCAGGCCAGGCGCTGGCAAGCAGCCGCCGCAAACGGTCCCGATCGGATCGTTCTGTCACCGGCTCCTCCGCACAGCAAGCTGTCGAGGTGCTCGTTCCCGAACAGCGCGATGCGTTGTCCCTCCTCAGCTGGGGTGTAAAACGCCCGCGTACCAGGATCGGCGGCCTGCCGGATCCTGGCACGCCCATGGATGCCGACCTGGTAGCGTCCAGCACCGTGGTTTGGGAACAAGATGCGGACCCCTTCGCAGGGACAGCGGATGATTTCCCGGCATTCAACGAAGAGGAGCTCGCATGGTTGATGGAGCTATTGCCTCATTGAGGCTCAGTCGGGGACTACCTGAACGGACCCGAATACATCAGCGGAGCACTGCTGGGGTGGGCGCAACGCAACGGCATCCGCATCGAACACATCCAGCCGGGCAAGCCACAACAGAACGCCTACGTTGAACGTTACAACCGCACGGTCCGCTACGCCTTTCTGGCCCGCACCCTGTTCGACACCATCGAGCAGGTGCAGGACAAAGCCACGCGCTGGCTATGGACTTACAACCATGAGCGCCCGAACATGGCGCTAGGCGGCATCACGCCAGCGATGAAACTGGCGATGGCTGCATAACTCCACTTCTGGAGTCCGCTAAAAGCGGACGGATTACCAAAAACTGGTTCCATCACGCCTTCTCCGAAAAACAACGAGGACTCAAGAATGCGACCTCTTTCGCCCTATTCAGCCATCATCGCCAATGACCTGATCGACAACAGCCTCGCCGATCCTCACTCGCCCGATCAGGAAATCGCCGACACCGTCAATTGGCGCCGCACCCAACACGGCCAGGACGCGTTGGCGCAATTGGCTGAGATGGCACCTCCGTGGAGACGGCGTGTTCTTCCCGCCGATCCCACCCCGTATCGGATCCAGGAGATACGGCAACACCGCCTCAACCGCGCCTCTACCTCCATACAGTCCGCGCCACCTGCGCCACCGCCGGCAGTGTCGTTGTCCGGAGAGCTTGCGTTTGACCCGATGCCATCCTCCGCCTCAAGCGCCCCTGCATTACAGGAGGTTGCCAACCGGTCGGAGCTGTCGGTGCCTGCGGGAGAGTCTGTTGATTGCCCTGCAATCGCGCTCCCCCCTACATCGAGCTATTCCCAGGGCGTTGGACACTGTCCCGCCCCTTCCGCTTCATTGTTAGCCAGTTCGTCGACGCACGCGACAGTCATGCCGACTCCCGCCAGCACGGGCAAGGGACCGATCGTCCCCGGTCTTCCCTCACAGGCTCCCGGCTCGAGCACGCCTGGGCCAATTCCCAAATCCACGCTGTACGGGCGCCAGAAGGTGGTCGACCCGGAAACGGGGGAAACCGTGTCAAAAGCCGCGCAGTACCGGCATCAGAAGGTGTTCGACCCGAAAACGGGGAAACTCGTGTCAAAAGCCGCGCTGTACGGGCGTGAGAAGGTGTTCGACCCGAAAACGGGGGAATTCGTGTCAAGAAACACGCTGTCCAGTCGTCAGAAGGTGGTCGACCCGAAAACGGGGGAATTCGTGTCAAAAACCGCGCTGGCCAAGCGTCAGAAAAAGCGGTTGAAGAGCTCTGGGATTTGAGAGTCGGGGGGTAATCCCCCCTCAGATCAGCAGGAGCCAGAAGTGGAATTTTCTCGTAACCTTTCCTGAGGAGATTTCCATGAAGACATCACGATTCACCGACAGTCAGATCATCGCGGTACTCAAGCAGGCCGAGGCCGGCACGCCTGTGCCAGAGCTATGCCGTGAGCACGGCATCAGCTCGGCAACCTTCTACAAGTGGCGTAGCAAGTTCGGCGGTATGGACGCATCGATGGTGTCCCAGCTCAAGGAGCTGCAGGAGGAGAACCGGCGCCTGAAGAAGATGTATGCCGAGTCGCAGATGACATCCGAGGTGCTTCGGGAGGCCATGGCAAAAAAATGGTGAGGCCATCTCAACGCCGAGAGATGGCCCGATGGGCGGTGAACAACAAGGCGATGAGTATCCGGTCAGCCTGCATGGCGTTTACGGTCAGTCAGACCTGCTACCGCTACCAGGCCAAGGCATCGGATGAGAACGCGCTGATCGCCGACTGGTTGATCCGATTGACCACCGCTTACCGCGACTGGGGCTTCGGCTTGTGCTTCCTGCACCTGCGCAACGTCAAGGGCTTTGGCTGGAACCACAAGCGCGTGTATCGCATCTACCGGGAGCTGGAGTTGAACCTGCGGATCAAGCCAAGGAAGCGGCTTGTGCGAGAACGCCCAGAGCCGCTGGCTGTGCCCGAGTCGATCAACCAGGTCTGGTCGATGGACTTCATGCACGACCAGCTCAGTGATGGGCGCAGCTTCCGATTGTTCAACGTGATTGACGACTTCAACCGCCAAGGGCTGGGGATCGAGGTCGACCTGTCCTTGCCCTCGGCTCGTGTGATTCGGGCACTGGAACAGATCATCCAGTGGCGCGGCAAGCCGCGCGTGATTCGCTGCGACAAGGGGTTCAGCCGACATACGTGTAAAAATAGCTCATACGTTCGTATTTCATTCATTGCATCAGTGCGTTAGCGGATATTTTGGGCAGCAAAGCAACACCGCAGTGTCATTGCAGCGGCACTGGGCTGAAGACGTGCAGGCCCTGGAGCCGCCCGATGTCTCCAGGACAATTTGGCCAACCTCGCGTCGTGCCAGCTAGTGCACCAGCTTGCGATGGCCGGCCGCGCGTTGGCCTTGGCGATCGCCACCGCCCGGCGTGGCGGTGGTTACGCCATCGCTGTCAGCGTGTTGGTGGCGCAAACCCCAGGCGCCATCGGCCAGCACGCACACCCCACTGGATTCGGCGTTGACCACGTTCTCCACCTGCGCCTCGCTGGTGATCACGAACTGGCGCAGATAGTTGCTTACGCGCACATCGCAATAATTGGCGCCGGCTGCCTTGGCGGTGCTCAGCGCGGTATCGGACAAGCGCCGGCTGCGTGCGGCATCGTTGGGCGTGAGCAACTGTTTGGCGGCGATCAGGCGGGTGTTCGGCAGCAGCAAGCCGGCAGCACCAATGCCCGACAGGGTGAGGAAGGTACGACGGTCCACGGCGGTTCTCTATCGCATGGCGCGCGGCGATGCGATGCCGGACACAGGGCGGCCGTGGAACGTCGCGCCGCAGTGCGGGCAGCGGCAGCGCCCGCATCGATCCAGAGACCTATGTCCCGTTTGCACACTTCTGCGTTGCGGCACATCGAAACGTCAACCGCCGTAGCAGAACCGAGCACGACCACTGTCGAGCGCAAACCGGTTCCCGCAAGCTGCGCGACTCGCGGCCTTGCGCCACGCCGGGTCAAGGGCGGCAAGCAGCCACTTTCATGCGGTACACCAGGGACATCCGATGAACCTCTCTCTTTGCACCATCGTGGCGATCGCCATTGCCGCCTGCGTGCCGCCGTGCACGGCCGTTGCCGCCGACTGGTACGTCGCCCCCACCGGCAACGACGGCAATCCCGGCACCCGCGCCGCCCCCTTTGCCAGCGTGATGGCTGCGCAGGCCGCCGCGTCCGGTGGCGATACCGTTTACCTGCGCGGCGGCACCTATCGCCTGACCAGCGCCAACATCAGCGTGGTGCGGCAGCCCTACGCCGTGGTCAACGAGATCACCAAGCCCGGCATCGCCTATGTCAACGTCGCCAACGAGCGGCCGGTGTTCGACTTCTCTGCGGTGACGCCCACCGGCCTGCGCGTGGCCGCATTCCGGGTGGCCAGCAACAACTGCGTCTTTCGCGGATTCGAGGTGGTGGGTGTGCGGATCACCATTGCAGACCGCCTGACCCAGTCCGAGGCATTCCGCGTTGACCGCGGCAACGGCAACCTGTTCGAGAATCTGGCGATCCATGACGGCCAGGCGATCGGCTGGTACCTGGTTTCCGGCAACGACAACCGGGTTCACAACGTCGATGCCTATAACAACCGCGGACTAAATGCCTTCTCCGATGGAAACATCGACGGTTTCGGCGTGCACCCGACGCTTGCCGGAAGCACCGGAAACCTTATCGAAGGCAGCCGCGCATGGTTCAACAGCGACGATGGGTTCGACCTGATCAATGCTGCTGCCGCAGTCACCCTGCAACGCAACTGGTCGTTCTACAACGGGTACGACAGCGCATTCACCCCGCTGGGCAATGGCGCAGGCTTCAAGGCAGGCGGCTACGGCCGCAACGGAAGCGATTATCCCAAGCCGGTGCCGCGCCATATCGTGCGGTTCAATCTGGCAGTGGGCAATCGATCCAACGGCCTCTACGCCAATCACCACATCGGTGGGCAGGAGTGGATCAGCAATACATCGATCAAGAACGGCCGCGCCAACTACGACATGCAATCCACCTTAAGCGACAACCTCACCGACGTGCCTGGATACGACCACCATCTGGCCAATAACCTGGGATTCGGAACGCGCATCGAAATGATCAACCTGGGGTCTGCCAGTGAGAACGATATCGGCCGCAATTCGTTCAATCTTCCCCTTGTCATCAGTGCAGGCGATTTCGTCAGCCTGGACGAGCGACAGCTCATGCGTCCGCGCCAGGCCAACGGCGACCTACCCATCATCACCTTCGCCACCCTGGCACCGGGCAGCGCCTTGATCGACGCCGGCGCCGATACCGGTGAGGCCTTTAACGGACGTGCGCCGGACCTGGGGGCATTCGAGGCGCGTTGATCCGGACGATGGCGCTAGCCGCCTGGCCGGCGGTTAGCACCATCGTGCCCGGCAGGATTAGGGGTCGGCAGGGATTCGTGTAAAAGGCCTTTACTGACAGCGAGTTAGCTCACTTTTTTTGGGGGGTGTAGGCCGGTGAACCGCCCCGGCTTCCGGCACTCCGCATGCCGTCTGGTTCGATGCGCCCATCGCCAGCGCCGCGCGACGCCTGACCGAGCTGGCCCGCGCGCATGCTGGCCCGCGACCTCCACGTCTGGCGGTTTAGCGCTGGTCTCGCGCCATTTTATGAATTGTGATCGAGGACGAAGTAACGCGTTGCCGCAGAAGTGGCACTTCTCTAACGCGGCGATTACTTCCGATTTGGTGCGCCGCAAATTTACTAAAATTTTACTGTAATTTAACTATCAAACCAGAAGAAAGACCATGAGAAAATTTAAATCGAAGTACATGCTTGGCGCCTGCATCGTTGGAAGCATCGTTAGCGCGGGTGCAGCGGCGCAGGTCGCTGCAATAAACAATACTGGCCGTGCCGAGGCTATGTCTGCATGGGAAACTACGCTCAAGCACGAGGCTCCGGCTATGGAGGGCTGCTTTAGCTCGACATTTCCGGACATGGGGTGGCAGGCGGTACGCTGTGGCGCACCGCCGAAGTTGGTCATGAAGCCACGACACGTTGCCAGCGGCAACGCTCGTACCACCACCGACAACCGTGTGCTCATCACCGGCAATGGCGATGACTACGCTGCACGCACGGGCAGGCTCACCCACTCAGCCGTCGGTTCGTTCCCGAGCGTAAGCGGCGTGACCACTGGGGTAGTCCAATACTCGCTGCAAATCAATACCGACAACGACAGCAACCCCGCCGCTTGCGCGCAGTTCGGTTTTTCTTCGTGCAAGACCTGGCAACAGTACGTCTACTCCAGCGACGCCGACGAAGACTCAAGTAATGGCTTTGACCCGGTCATCTTCATTGAAAGCTGGGTATATGCGGACAGTACCTCGGAATACGATGCGGCGGGTTGCCCGTCCGGCTGGGATGCTTACGAAGGCAACGCTTGCGAGATTAACAGCGAATCGGTGCGAGTGCCTCTGGTGCCAGTTTCGGGCATCGCTGGTGTCAAGCTGACCGGTTCTGCGACCTCGGGGGGCGTGGATACCGTGTCGTTTTCGGTGAACGGAAGGGCCTACAGCGTGAGTCAGCGCGCCTCTACGGTGGATATCAATAAGATCTGGCGCCTGACCGAATTCAACATCTTCGGCAACGGCGCCAGAACTCAGACGGTGTCGTTCAATCGCGGCTCGCACGTCACGGTAAACGTAGCGGTAAACGATGGTACGACAAATGCCCCGACTTGCCTGGGCAATGCCGGCCAGACGTTCGAGCAGAACAACCTGACGCGCGGTAGTTGCTCCGTCTTTGGTGGCGCTTCGCCCGGCATTAGCTTTCCTCAAAGCAACTGACTATTTGCGTCTGGGGAGGTTTCGTCCTTCCCAGACGTTACTTGTTCGCCAACGGGGCGCGGTGGCCGCAGCTGCGCCAGGAGCTGTTCCAGCGTGCTCAGACGTACCGTGGCCCGCGCTGTTCCGGGACACTGTCGACTGGGATCTGATCGAGACGCACTGGAAGGACCTGATGCAGGTCGTGCTCTCGATCAAGACCGGCAAGATCGCGGCCTCGACGCTGATGCGCAAGCTGGGCAACTACAGCCGCAAGAACCGGCTGTACCAGACCTTCAAGGCGCTCGGTTCAGCCGTGCGCACCTTGTTCCTGCTGCAGTACATCTCCAACCGCGAGTTGCGCGAACAGATCACCGCCTCGACCAACAAGGTAGTCCGCCTCGTTGCACGCGTCGTTGAGCATTTCTGCAAGCGCAGCCCATTCGTCCAGGGTGAACTCTGGCATGTGCCGCAGGATCAATTCGAGGTTCGGCAGGGAATCATTACGTGCGGGGCCGAAATCTCTCTAAACTATTGAATCTAAAGGTCGATCTTTCCGTTTCGGTGTCGGGCTCCCCTGGCGACTGGTGACACGACTGTTGGGTTTAACCCGAGTAAGGGTTCGGCCGACATACGTGCAAAAGTGGCTCACAAGATTGGATTTCGTCCATTTCATCAGTGGGTTAGCGGATTTTTTGGGGGGCATTTTTGCACGTATGTCGGCTGAACCCCGTATTGCCATCAGCATGGACGGCAAGGGCTGCTGGCGCGACAACGTATTCATCGAGCGGCTGTGGAAGTCGGTCAAATACGAGGAGGTCTACCTGCGCGCCTACGACAGCGTCAGCCACGCGAAGGCATCGATCGGCCGTTACCTGAGCTTCTATAACCAGCGCAGGCCACACACCGCGCTTGATCGGCTGACCCCCGATCAGGTCTACTTCAACCAGATGCTGTCCTTGCCCAAGGCAGCTTGAACCCGCAGGCGATCCACTTATCCAGCACGGCTACGCTGTTTAAATGAATGGAGCCACCTCTCTGCACCTCTCCAGCAAGACGCCCTGATGGCTGCCGTGCGCACTCAATTGCTGGACCAGAAGCGCTGAATGAACCGTCCAACTTCTGGGGGTCATTTCAATCCCGGGCGGTTCACTACCGTTATTCTTCAGACCGAGAATAGTTGTTAAGATGAACATCGGTATGACCGCTTGAAAGCGCTGTTGCGTAGTAATCCTCAAATGATCGGTATGCTGGCACGATTCCGCCGCCGTAGTCGTATGCGGCGTACCACATCAACGGATTTCCGTAGCCTAGTGATTCGATGACAGGTTGAGCCTCGGTAAAATATTTGACCATGTCTTCGATAGTTCCATACTCTACTCTTTCGGCGTTATAAGCCGCTCGCCGCTGACCTATTCGCCCCTGCTGGAAACCGGATCTGATCTCCGCAATTTCATTGGCCCGGCTCAGGTTGGAGAGTTCAACCAATAATATATTGAGAGATTGATAGTGGCTCCCTTGAACGTTGCTGGCTGTTGTCTCTGTCAAGGCAATAGTCCGAGTTCCCGGTCGTGTTGCGGCATGCCCAAAGGACTGGCCGATCTCACTGTCTGGCACGATCCTTATCGTGACACCACCTTCGCCTGCAACTGCGTTCATTCTTTTCCTGAACGTGCTTGATGCCTTGTAAATTTCTCCTGCCATCGTCAGCAAATGGTCGATGCGCGGATCTTCGTGAGGATTTCTTACTTGCGCAATAACATCTCAAGTTGGATATCAGAGGTGTTAGCCAACAGGTCATCCAGGATGTAGATGCCCTTATGTACGCTGACCCAGCATCGAGGATGCAAGAGATCACATATTTCGTTTTGCGTACTGTTGCTCATACCAACCCAAATGACCAGTAGCCAACGAATTTGCCACTGCCTCGTCCTCCGACCGGGTGCTAGGCTCGATGTGTCCTTGGGCTGTAACCATGCAATGCCATGCGTAGGGGTTGTCGAGACCAACCCGACGCAGCGTTTCGTGCGCTTCCATATAATAAGCCTGAACGTTGCGGGTGGAATTGTATTCAACTCTTTCAATGCTTTCCGCGAGTTCGCGGGGGGAAAGCTGGGCGATGGCTGCATTGCGCTCGCATTCTTTGAATGCGAGGTCTAGCGAAGCGTTGCTCAATTCAAAGGCAAGAACGCCCATTGCAGTGGTGGGGTCGCGCGCCATCATCTCTCCCAACACCACCTCCCTCTGTTGCGGATTGAAGTGCGCTGTGGCTACTTCGGGATCAATGCGAATCCCTACCATGCCTTCCTTCTGGATAGTCGCCATGGTCTGACGGAACGTTGGAGAATCCGCGAATATCAGGAAAAGATGCGTGATAGCCTGCGCTAGCCGCGGGTCCTTCCCGTCGTGCTGCAAGGTGGTGGTGGTGAGGTTCGCCCACTCTTGCGCCCGCTTTTGGAGTGCTTGATGGTGCGAAGAAGCTGTGCCAGTGGGATAAGGGTTCCAGGCGGGAGGAGCCCACATATCGGCAGGAGCGATCGGATACTCGCCGGTCGATACGCCCTGCCACTCATGGGCTGAGTCATGCAAGTTGCCCTGGTATTCTGACCAACCGCTAAAACCTTCCTGGCCGGACCATCCTGCCCCTTGCCGACTGGGTGAGCCCTGCGGTTCAGGAGAAGCCGCGCGACGCGGCGGGGAAGGCAAAGCGTCGCGCAGTGCATTGGTCGAGGAGGAAGACGAGTCCCTGCGCGATGGCGACGACGACTCGGATGGCGTGGCCTGCTCTGTAGTGCGGGTTGTATAACGCGCAGGTGACCCTGCCACGCTCGGCTTTGAATTGCATAGACCCATGTCGATCTCCTGCAGTGACTGTAGAAGCAAGTTTGGCGGGGAGCGCTCCGCTTCGCTTCGCCTCACCGAAGGCATGGTTGGGACGGCGAAGCATTGACGCGGGGGATTCCCGAGCCTTCGCCAAGCGGCTGATCATCTGCCTGCCGGCATTGCACCGGCTGAGATGGCGTTTTCGGGTTCGCCAACGGAGTGCACTGGCCGCAGCCGCGCCAGGAGTTGTTCCAACGTGCTCAGGCGCACCGTGGCCCGCAAGGTGTCCGCCTCGGCGTATTCCCGGCGCTGGCGCTCTTCGACCAGCTCGGCCCGCGCCGCAGCCAGTTCGGCGCGCACGCATTCCAGCGCTTGGACATCTTGGGTCCAGCGCACCTGCAGGGCTTGGTGCTCGGCGGCCGTCAGGCGCAGCGCGTCGCGCTCGCGTTGCTGGGCATCGGTCCGCTGGCGTGCCTGCGCCAGTTCCCGCTCCAGGCGGGTATGGCGTTCCAGCCACTGGCCATTGTCGCGGTTGAGCTGCATCAGATCGTGGTTCTTGGCGGTCAAGGCCTCGTTGGCCCGCCGCAGGGCGACCTGCAACTCCTGCACTTGATGCGCGTGCCGGCGCTGCTCCTGCTCGCGCTGGTCTCGGACGGAGGTCCGGTAGTGCTCAAGGGCTTCCCTGGCATGCTCGTGCTTCTGCTCCAGCGACTGGGCATGACGTTCGTGCTCCGCCAATCGCGCCGTGAGGCCTGCGATCCGCTCAGCCAGTTGGGCCAGTTCGGTGGTGCGGCTGGCCACCTCGCCCCTGGCGGCGTCGCCCGCCTCGCGTTCGGCCTGCAGTGCTATCTCTGTGCGTTGCAGTTGCGTCCTGAGTGAGTCAGCCTCGTGACAGGCCTGCTCCAGCGCTTGGGTGCGCTCCTGCAACTGCGCCTGGAAACGCGCCTGCGCCTGCGCCACGACCGTGTCGGCCTCGGCGTGCAACCGCTCGGCCAGGCGGCTGACCAGATCCTGCAGCGCGTCGCCGATGGCGACCTTGGCGCCGGGGCGCTGCCCGTCCTCGTCGTCCAACTCCCTCAGATAACGGTGGATGGTGGTCTTGGACCCCGTGTTGCCGAGCGCCACCCGCACCGCGTCCACGGACGGGTGCGTGCCCGTGGCGCGCAGGCGATCGCGGGCGCGTTGCACATCGCTTTTGTACAGCCCGGACCTTGCCATCCGTCACTCCACGTATTTCGTAACGTATTACATACCATGTAATTACGTACCATTCAACGCGTTAGAAGGACCAGCTGCGGGCCGTGATCTTACGCGGGATAATATGGAATTATCCCGCGTTAGCCGGAATTTTCGGCTATAGTCGCCCTGCGGCCGTACGAAACGGCGTTTCGGAGCGAGGCGGTGAGCTCGGTCAACCAGTATCTGGAAGCGGCAACCCGCGCCAACACCGCGCGCGCGTATGCAGGAGCGACCCGTCACTTCGAGGTCGAGTGGGGTGGTCATCTCCCGGCGACTGCGGAGCAGGTGGCGCGCTACTTGGCCGCCTACGCCGGCCAGTTGGCGATCAACACACTCAGGCACCGGCTCGCAGCACTGGCGCAGTGGCACCAGGTGCACGGCTTTATCGACCCAACCCGGGCGCCCGTGGTGCGCCAAGTGCTCAAGGGCATCCAAGCTCTTCACCCTAGCGTCGAAAAACGCGCCACGCCCCTGCAACTCACCCAGCTGGGCCAGGTCACGACATGGCTGGAAGACGCTGCGGCTGCGGCCCACTCTCGCGGTGATCGCGTCGCAAAACTGCGGCATCTGCGCGATCGCGCCTTGCTGCTGCTCGGCTTCTGGCGCGGCTTCCGCGGCGATGAACTCACCCGTCTCCAGGTGAACCACCTGCGCCTGGTGCCGGGCGAAGGCATGACCTGCTTCCTGCCGCACAGCAAGAGCGATCGCCAGCACGCCGGCACCACCTACAAGGTCCCGGCGCTGTCGCGCTGGTGCCCGGTGGCTGCCACCATGGCCTGGGTCATGGCAGCCGCCCTCCACGAGGGGCCACTGTTTCGCGCGGTCAACCAGTGGGGCGGGATTGCCGCCGCCCCGCTCCACCCCAACAGCCTGGTGCGCCTGCTACGGCGGATCTTCCGCGAGGCCGGGCTGAGCTCTCCCAACGACTACAGCGGCCACTCGCTGCGCCGCGGCTTCGCTGGCTGGGCCAACGCCAACGGCTGGGACGTCAAGGCGCTGATGGAGTACGTCGGCTGGCGAGACGTGCAGTCGGCGATGCGCTACATCGACGGGGCCGATCCGTTCGCCCGCCAGCGCATCGAAGCCAGTCTGCCGGAAGCGCCCGCGCTGCCAAGGCCTGCAACGACCTGAGGGGCTGGATGGCGTCGATCGAACGGACCGCATACCCGCAATGCAAGCGCAACCCGGTCGTCCGCGAACTGGTTGCGGCCTACACGCCAACCGACGCTGAGGTGGCCTTCGTTGCCGAGTACACCCGGCAGCCTGCGCACCGCCTGACGCTGACGATCCTGCTCAAGACCTTCCAACGGCTGGGGTACTTCCCCATGCTGGACGAAGTCCCGCCGGCGGTGGTGCGCCATATCCGCAGCGAGCTGAAACTGCGCGTGCAGGTCAAGCCAGCGAATCTTGCCAACGCCTCGCGCTATCGCTACTACCGCCGGATCCGACAATTCCTGCAGGTCCGGGCCTACAGCGACGGCGGGCTGAAGATTGCGGCACGCGCGGTATACGAAGCCGCTGCGGTGATGGATAACCCGGCGGACCTGATCAATGTAGCCATCGAACAGCTCGTGCGTGATCGCGTTGAGCTGCCGGCGTTCTCCACACTGGATCGCCTGACCCGGCGCATCCGCACGCTGGTCAACGGGCGCTATTTCGCCCAGATCGAGGCTCGACTGACCATCGACGAAAAACAGTGCCTGGAAGGCCTCCTGCAGGTCGAACAGGGGCGTCAGAAGAGCCCGCTCCACGCGATCAAGCGCCTGCCCAAGCGCTCTTCGCTGCAGCATTTCCAGGAGTTGATCGACCATATCGCCGAACTGGGCGAATTGGTCGGCAGCGAGTTGCACCTGGCGGGCATCCCGGAGGTCAAGCGCAAGCACTTTGCCGCCGAGGCACGGGCATTGGATGCTTCCGAGCTGCGCAAGTTTCGGCCCGCCAAGCGCTACGCCGTACTGGTGTGCTTGATCCACCGGGCCCGGGTCCAGACGCGCGACGATCTCGCGGAGATGTTCATCAAGCGCATGGGGAACATCCACAACCGGGGCCGAGAGGAACTGGAGCGGCTGAGGGCGCGCTATCGCAAGACGACCGAAGCGATCGTGGCGACGATGTCGGATGTGGTCCGCGTCCTCGACCATCATCGCGGCGACACCGAGGCGGGGCGTGAAATCCGCCGCCTGGTCAACGCCCATGGTGGCGTGCAGACGTTGCAGGCCGACTGCAACGCCATTGCGGCGCATAGTGGCGACAATCACTTGCCGCTGCTTTGGCTGTTCTACAAAAGTCACCGCTCCACCATCCTGCGGATGGTGCGTAGGCTGGACTTGGCCTCGACCACGGAGGACCGCTCGCTGATCGACGCGATCGAGCTGATCCTGACGCAGGAACGAACCCGCAGCGATTGGTTGGACGAAGCGGTCGATCTGGCGTTCACCACCCAACTCTGGCGCAAGACCATCATCCATCGCACCGAACAGGGCGAAGAGCGCATCCACCGGCGCCTGTTCGAGGTTTGTGTGTTCTCATCGCTGGCCAACGAACTGAAATCGGGCGACGTGGCTGTGCGCGGATCGGAAACCTACGCCGACTACCGCGAGCAGTTGCTGCCGTGGGACCAGTGCGAACCTATGTTGGAGGATTACTGCAAGCAGGTGGGGCTGCCGGCTACGGCCGTGGGCTTCGTCAATGCCTTGCAATCGCGCCTGACGCAGGTCGCCGAGCTGACCGATCAGGGCTATCTAGAGAACGGCCAAGTGGTCATCGGCGAGGATGGCATTCCGGTACTCAAGCGCAGCAAGGCAAAGGAGATGAGCGTCGGGGCCCGTGCCCTGGAAACCGCCGTCCTCGACCGCATGCGCGAACGCAGCGTCATCGAGATCCTGTGCGATGTGGCCCACTGGACGCGCTGGCCCCGGCACTTCGGTCCTCTGTCCGGCTCGGACGCCAAGATCGAGCAACCGACCGAGCGCTACGTCCTCACCGCCTTCACCTATGGTTGCAACCTCGGACCGGCCCAGGCTGCCCGACACCTGCGTGGCGCCGTCTCGGCACACATGCTGTCGTTCGTCAACCGCCGGCATGTGGATGCCAACAAACTGGCGGCGGCCTGTCGGGACATCATCAACAGCTACGCCGGCCTGCAGCTCCCCAAATGCTGGGGCGATGGCAAGAGCGCAGCCGCCGACGGCACCAAGTACGACCTCTACGACCAGAATCTGCTCGCCTCGTACCACATCCGCTATGGCGGCTACGGCGGCATCGCCTACCACCACGTGTCCGATACGTACGTCGCGCTGTTCAGCCACTTCATTCCGTGCGGTGTCTGGGAGGCGGTCTACATCATCGATGGCCTGCTGAAGAACACCTCCGACATCCAGCCTGACACCGTCCACGCCGACACGCAGGGGCAGTCGCTGCCGGTGTTCGGCCTTTCGCATCTGCTGGGCATCCAGCTGATGCCGCGCATCCGCAACTGGCGCGAATACAAGTTCTTCCGCCCCGATGAGGACATTCGTTACGAACACATCGATGCGCTGTTCCGGGACACTGTCGACTGGGATCTGATCGAGACGCACTGGAAGGACCTGATGCAGGTCGTGCTCTCGATCAAGACCGGCAAGATCGCGGCCTCGACGCTGATGCGCAAGCTGGGCAACTACAGCCGCAAGAACCGGCTGTACCAGACCTTCAAGGCGCTCGGTTCAGCCGTGCGCACCTTGTTCCTGCTGCAGTACATCTCCAACCGCGAGTTGCGCGAACAGATCACCGCCTCGACCAACAAGGTGGAGGCCTACAACGGCTTCGCAAAGTATTTCTTCTTCGGCGGGGAAGGGGTGATTGCCGACAACGACCCCGTCGAGCAGGAGAAAGCCGTCAAGTACAACGACCTGGTTTCCAATGCAGTCATCTTCTACAACGTGGTCGAACAGACCCGGATCATGAAGTCTCTGATGCGGCAGGGGTGGAAGATCACGCGGGAGGACGTGGCTTTCCTCAGCCCGTACGTGACCAGCCATGTGAAGCGCTTCGGGGATTACCTGATTAATGTGGAGGCGGTACCGGAACCGTATGAGACTGAACTGGCATTAGTCGTGTAGTTTTGTTACTCCAAAATATCCGCTAACTCACTGATGCAATGGATGAAATCCGATCTTGTGAGCTATTTTTACACGTATGTCGGCTGAACCCCTTGTCCAAGCCACCGAGCTGGGCAAACCGCCGCAAGGTCGGGATCTCGTGCAGTGCTTCTTCCATCGCCGGATCGCTCAGCGCATACCACTGCTGCAGCAGATGAATCCGCAACATCGTCGCCAGTGCGTACGGCTGCCGACCTGGCCGGCCCGATACCGGATAGTGCGGCGCGATCAGACCGAGCAGTTGCTGCCACGGAACCACCTGCTCCATCTCGGCCAGAAAGATCTCGCGCCGGGTCTGCTTGCGCTTGCCCAGGCCCTCAGCGTCACCGAACGTCAGTTGCATGGATCACTCCTCAACATCAGGCGGGTAGTGTCGCGTATCTGTGGTGCGTTGTTCAGAGGTTCCTTAGAGCTACTGGAACGGGCAAACAAGTCGCCGCATAACCGGGCCAAATGATCGGGAAGTAAGGCCTATCGGTTGCCTCACAGGTAGCGGGCGAATGTCCGCTTCAGGTTGAGAAACGCCCTGCCCTATCCCTATAAAAACGCCCAACCACCTGCACGTGCCAGTTCGCCTCTGGCCAAAGGCGGCCATGCCAAACGGCACGTTACTCAGGCACTTACCCTGCCTATAGCGCCGTTCGCACCCTGAAGCACTGCCCATCATGAAGACACTGAATCTAGCCGCTGTGCTTGCCGTATCACTGTATGGCCCAGCGGCAGTGGCAGGCGACTTTGCCACTTCGCTGCGCAGCGTCTACCCGTCGCTTAGCTATGTCGAGCGTTATCGCGATGCGTTCCGCAAGATGTCGTGGGATCTACCGCGGCTTGGCAGGACAATTCGTTAAAGCAGGGCGTTAGTGCGCCCGCCGCCGTGACGCAGCTATTGACCGGCTTGGCCGACCAGCACGTCGCGTTATCCGAACCGAAGGCCGGGAAGACCGAGACGCTTGGTGTTCTCTTTCGGACTTCAAGCGATGGGCAGATGGTTGTCTGGCGCATCCTTGATCCGACTGTGACGTCACTGAGCATCGGCGACAAAGTTCTCGCGATCAATGACGTCACCACACCGGAATGGCAGCGGCGCTTACCTTTGGCGGAAATCAAAGGGATTCCGGTCGGCGACTCCGGCTACAACGCCTTGGTCAGCGAAGACTTTTACGTTTTCGATCCAACCAGCGAACTCCAGCCTGGTGAAATCAACGAGCAACGCTTGATCGACCGCGTTGCTGCGGAACGCTTCGCCCCGAGCCACCTGCGGCCCTACATGACGCAGGCTATGGGCGTGCGGCCTGACATTGTGCAACTGATTGAAGCGAGCGATCTTGAGGATGGAGGGCAGCGGCTTGTTGAGCGCAGCATCGCTGGCATGCGGTCTGCGCTTTGAACATCCCGCCGCCCTACCCCTTCAACACCAGCGACACATCCGGATATCTGTCGCACATGAAGTCCACGAAGGCGCGCACCTTGGGTGCGGCCAGACGTTTGGAAGTGTGCAACACCCACAGCGCCGGCTCTACGCCCGCGATCGTGCCCCACTGCACCAGTTCGCCGCGCGCGAGTTGGTTCCATGCGATCGACTGCGGAAGCAGCGCCACGCCACCGCCTGCAATCGCCGCGTCGCGGACCATCAGGAAGGAGGAAAACCGCAGCCTTGGAATGGGTTCCAGGACCAGGCGCCCGTCATCGAGCGCCCATGTGGTCGGCTGGAAGCTCGACATCACCACAGCGGGAACTGATGTGAGCGCGCCGCTGGTGGGCATGGCGATGCCGGGCGCAGCCACGACAACCAGCCGATCCTTGGCAAAACACCGCCCGACCAGGCTGCTGTCCGGGCTTGGGTTGATGCGGATGGCCACATCGAACTGCTCTTCCACCAGATCGACCGTGCGGTCTTCTGCCATCACCTCGAGCATGATCTCCGGATAGGCCGCGCAGAACTCTGCGCCAATACGTCCCATCGCCAATTGCGAGAACAGCACGGGAGATGCCACCCGCAAGCGTCCGCGCGGTGTCGAGAGCCCTTCGCGTGCGGCAGCCATGGCCTCGGCCACCTCGCTCAACGGCACTTCGGTGCGGTCCATCAGCAGCTGCCCGGCTTCGGTGAGCCTGAGGCCACGGGCACTGCGCTCGACCAGTCGCACCCCCAACTGCTCTTCGAGATCGGCAATGCGCCGCGACAAGGTTGCCTTGGATCTGCCACTGGCACGGCTCGCCTTTCCCAGGCCCTGGTTCGCTGCGACCAGCGCGAAATCGATCAATGCATTGAGATCCATGGTGTTCCAGATTTGAAACCAGGCGTCCACATCTTGGCGTCTTCGTCTTGGAGGTGCAACGGCCTATCGTCTGGTCACCGCAACGTCAGTCGTGGCAGCGATGTCGCACTGACGCCTCTTCCATCCATAGCAGGAGATTCACATGAGCATTCTTGTCATCGGTGCCACCGGCACCATCGGTTCTCTCATCACCCACGGCCTTGCCGACGCAGGCGCAGAAGTCAAAGCATTGGTTCGCCAACCGGGCAAGCGCGTTTTTCCGGCGGGTGTGACTGAAGTTGTCGCAGACCTCACCGACGTTGCATCGATGCGTGCCGCGTTGTCGTCGGCGCGCACGCTGTTCCTGTTGAATGCGGTCACTCCCGATGAAGTGACGCAGGCGCTGATCGCATTGAATCTGGCCAAGGAGGCAGGCATCGAGCGCATCGTGTACCTGTCGGTGATCCATGCCGATAAGTTCACCAACGTGCCCCACTTCACCGGCAAGCACACGGTGGAGCGCATGATCGACAGCCTGGATATTCCTGCAACGATTCTGCGTCCTGCGTACTTCATGCAGAACGAAGCGATGATCCAGCAGACGATTCAGGACTACGGTGTCTACCCGATGCCGATCGGCTCTGCGGGTGTGGCCATGATCGATGCGCGCGATATCGCAGACATCGCGGTTGTCGAGCTGCTGCGACGCGACCGTGCACCTGCCGCGCTCGCACGTGTCACGCTCGAACTGGTTGGCCCACATGCCGTCACGGGCAGCTCTGTTGCGAAGGTTTGGAGTTCGGCGCTTGGGCGCGAGATCGCCTACGCGGGCGACGACGTGGCCGCGTTCGAAGCGCAGATGGCGGCCTACGGCCCATCCTGGCTGGCCTACGACATGCGCCTGATGATGGCCGGTATCCAGAGATTCGGCATGCAGGCAGCCGACGGCACGGTAGAAAAACTGCAGGCCATGCTGGGGCGCCCGCTGCGCACCTATGAAGACTTCGTGCGCGAGGCGACGGCGCGGGCTTGATCGCATGCGACGCAACAAGCGTGGGAAACCCCGCTTGTTGCGTACAAGCATCTGCTGGAGGCGAACTGACCAGTGGTATCAGCATTCTCACGCACATAATCACTACGCTGCCAGTCGGTTTTTTCCTGACGTACGTGAACGAAAATGCAAGCTAAATGCAGCCTGGAGCGCGCGGTTCAAGTTTCCGATTTTCGCGTCGTTATCACGTTGCCGAGGCACTCACGCGAACATCACGCGGCCTGCTAGCCGGTGCCACTTACTGGACATCAGGACGATTCGCATGACTGCCTATTTGCAACGCTATAACGTCGGTCGCCGTCTCGGCGTCGCCTTTGGAATTTTGATCCTATTGTCGAGCCTGCTGGTGGCGACGGGCTTGATCACCATGGCCAACGCACGACAACAGTTCGATTTCATCGTGCTCGATCGTATGGCTAAGATCCAGATCGGAAATGGCATGCTGGATGCCAATTCATCGATCCTGATCGCGCTGGGCACGTACGCCATGGCAACCAGCGATGAACTCAACAACGAAGCGCTCTCCACCATCAAGGCGCAACGTCAGCGTTACAACGAGTTGCGGGCCAAGCTGGACACATTGCCCAGCTCCGAGGAAGGCCGCAAGATTCGTGCAGAGATGGATGCGCGACGCGCCATCTCGGGAAAAATCAACGACCAGGTCATGGCGCTCGCGGCTCAAAACGACAATACGCCGGCGCAGGCGTTGCTCAGCGAAAAGGCGCGCCCGGCGACGATTGCATGGCAGGACAAAATCCGCGAGCTGGTGACGCGTCAGGAAGGTCAGAGCCAGCAAGCCTATGCCGACGCAGTGGCGTCGATGAATCGCGGCAAGCTATTGATCATCTCCGGTGGCGTTGCCGTGGTGGTGATCAGCAGCCTGCTTGCCTGGCTCATCACCCGCAGCCTGACCCAGCCGCTCGCACGTGCAACGAAGGCTGCAGAGGCAATTGCCAACGGGCAGCTGGACAACAACGTGGAAAGCGACGCCAAGGATGAAACCGGCCGCCTGCTGCGGGCCATGCGTGGCATGCAGACGCAGCTGCAATCCTTGCTCACTGCACAGAGCGACATGGCCAAGCGCCACGATGATGGCCAGGTCAGTTTCCGTATCGACGCCACGGCGTTTCCCGGCGACTACGGCCGCATGGCCAAGGACACCAATACGCTGGTGGCCTCGCATCTGGCCGTGCAGACAAATCTGGCGCGCATTATGGGGCGTTACGCCATCGGCGACCTCAGCGAAAGCATGGACCGCCTGCCCGGCGAGAAGGCGGTGCTGACGCAGACCATGGACGAGGTGAAGGCCAACCTGTCTGCAATGAACCACCAGATCAAACAGCTGGCGCAATCTGCGGCCAATGGCGACTTCACCGCACGCGGCGACGCCGACCGCTTCCAATACGATTTCCATGTGATGGTCGATAGCCTCAACCAGCTTATGGCCACGGCCGATGGCAACCTGCAGTCGCTGTCGTCGCTGCTGCAATCCATCGCCGCAGGCGACCTGACCGCGCGGATGAGCGGCGAGTTCAAGGGCGTGTTTGCGCAGATGCGCGACGACGCCAATGCCACTGCTGCGCAACTTGCCGAAATCGTGGGGCGTATCCAGCATTCGGCGATCTCGATCAACTCGGCCGCCAGCGAAATCGCCGCCGGCAATCAGGATCTGTCGCAGCGTACCGAGCAACAAGCGGCCAACTTGGAAGAAACCGCCGCTTCGATGGAAGAACTGACCTCCACCGTGCGCCAGAATGCCGAGCATGCCCGTCAAGCCAATCAGTTGGCGATCGGTGCGGCAAGCGTCGCGTCACAGGGTGGCGAGATCGTGAGCAAGGTCGTGGGCACCATGTCTGGTATCGAAGCTTCGTCCAAGAAGATTGCCGACATCATCTCGGTCATCGACGGTATCTCGTTCCAGACCAACATCCTCGCGTTGAATGCCGCGGTGGAAGCCGCACGTGCCGGCGAACAAGGCCGCGGCTTTGCGGTGGTGGCGTCGGAAGTGCGCACCCTCGCCCAGCGTTCCACTGCTGCGGCGAAGGAGATCAAGAGTCTGATCGACGATTCGGTCGAGCGGGTTGCCGAAGGCTCGACGCTGGTGCATACGGCGGGCTCCACGATGGCGGAGATCGTTGCCAGCGTGCAGCGCGTGACCGACATCATGGGCGAGATTTCTGCGGCCTCGCAGGAACAGTCGGCCGGTATCGAACAAGTCAACACCACCGTGACGCAGATGGACGAAACCACCCAGCAAAACGCAGCCCTGGTGGAAGAAGCCACCGCCGCGGCACGCTCGATGGAAGAACAGGCTGTGCAGCTGACGCAGGCAGTGTCCGTGTTCAAGATCAGCGACGACAGCACGCGCACCCTGCGTTCGACAACACCGGTTGCTGCAAAGCTCAGTGTGATTGCTGGACGAACTGTTGCCGCTGCCAAAAGCCCGGTACGCCCGGCGGCTGCACCGAAGCGCGCGGTGGCCGCAGGCGCCTCGCACGATGCAAGCGACTGGCAGGAGTTCTGATCTTGCGCGTCGCAAACGGCCCGGCTTGCCCGGGCCGTTTGCGTTTGAGAGGTGATCGAATCTGCAGATGGCCAACACGTTGAGGCGATCCGCCACGGCGCATACGCGCGTATGCACGATGCCTTAACTCGACCGGCCTATGCTGCGCCGGGCTGGACAGCTCGCGGCGCGCTGTTTTGCCAAGCCTCGATCGCCGCTGGCGTCCATGCCCCCCGGAAGATCTAAAGACATCGCAAAGGAGATTGTATGAAAAAGCTGCACGCTCTTATGGTTGTTGCTGGCTTGTTGGGCATGAGTTCGCCGGCATTTGCCGAGGTCGCCAATCTGACCAACAGCGCCGACGGCGCCAATCGCGATGCTGGCATCGCGGCAGTCAAGAAGAAATTGCAGGATGCCTGCACGGGACGTCAGGGCAAGCCGGATCTGGATTCGTTCGAGGTGGTGTTCGAAAAGACCAGCACGAATCCGGAGGTTCCCAAGCCTTATTACGTGGACGCGAAACTCAAGTGCGATCTTCCGTAAGGCTGACAGCGGCTGCTACGCCATTGTGCCATTGGCGGCGATAACACCGCGATAGAGCCCCGCGCATGCGGGGCTTTTTGTGTCTGTTGCATCGTGCGCTAGCTCGCACCGCGACACGTCGTTGCAGCACCACCACGCCGTGCCTGGATGGGCAACGCCATAACGCCAGCGCGCTGCTGATATAGTGCGGCGAACGCGGTGGGCGCAACACCCATCATCAATATCTCGTCACCAATTACAGGGAGTTGTCATGGGTCTTTTGCAGGCGGTAGCAGGTGCAGTCGGTGGCGTGCTTGCTGATCAGTGGAAGGACTTCTACACCGTGCCGGCTGGCCTGCCATCCACCGCCGCGCTGTTCGCTGCGGTGCCGAGTGGAAGCAACGCCGGGCGCGGTGCCAACACCAACGGGTCTTCGAACATCATCAGCAACGGCTCGAAGATCGTCGTTCCCGAGGGTTACGGGCTGCTGTTGTTGCAGGACGGTGCGATCACCGGGTTTGTCGCCGAGCCGGGTGGTTACGAATGGCGCTCCGACGATGTCAATGCGCAGTCGATCTTCGCTGGCGATGGCCTGGTGACGCCGCTGATCCGGCAGAGCTGGGAGCGCTTCAAGTTCGGTGGCCAGCCGGGTGCGCAGCAGGCCGCGTTCTTCGTGTCGCTGAAGGAGCTGCCCGATAACCGATTCGGCACGCAGTCGGAAATCTATTGGGACGATGGCTTTCTTGGGACGCAGGTCGGCGCGATCACGCGTGGCTCGTATACGTTGAAGATTGTCGACCCCATTTTGTTCGTGAAGAACTTCGTGCCTGCGCGCTACCTGCAGCCGGGCCAGGTGTTCGATTTCACTGATCTGGACAACGCTGCTGCCAGCCAGCTGTTCAACGAGGTGGTGAGTGCGCTGGCGCCGGCCTTCAGCCTGTATACGAACGATCCGGGCAAAGGCAACCGCATCGCGCGGCTGCAGCAGGATTCGCTGGGCTTTGCCAAGAGTCTGTCCGATGCGGTCGAGCAGGCGTATCAATGGAACTCCGAGCGTGGTCTGGCCATCGTCAAGACCGCCATCGTGTCGATCGAATACGACGCCAATACACGGGAATTGCTCAAGACCGTGCAGCGCGCCGACGCACTGGCGGGCGCACGCGGCAACTCCAATTTGCAGGCGAGCGTGGCGCAAGGCATCCAGTCTGCGGGCGAACATGGCGGCGCTGCAGGTTTGGTGGGCGTGGGCATGGCCACCGGCATGGTGGGTGGCGTTGGCGGGCTGCAACAGCCGGTCGCGCCCGCCGCACCCGCTGCCGACGATGTAGTCGCCAAATTGAAGAAGGCCAAGGAAATGCTGGACCTCGGCCTGATCACGCAGGACGACTACAACGCGGCAAAAGCCAAGGCGTTGGGCCTGTAAGCGAGACGCGCCGCCATCATGTCCGACTCCCGCATCCCGCCGCCGTTGCCGGCGACACCTCCTCCGTTGCCGCCGCTGCCCGCAGCGCCTGCGACCGGCCCCGGTTCGCCGCAGGACGTACCGCCGTTGCCGGGTAGTTTCAAGCTCGACCCGGCCACCCTGCCCGCCCCAATCCGCAACGAGCTGCAGGCGCCCGACCCGCTGGCCATCGACACCGCCGCCGCCGAGCTCAAGGACGGCCTCAATCGCTGCCCAAAATGCGGTGCCAGCGATATACGGCTCAAGCTCGGCACCGATCTGCTGGTCTGCCAGTTCTGTCGTCACGAATGGCACGGCGCGCGGGTGGAAGAAGTGTTCGGATTCGGCGAAGGCATCAGCCAATTACGCGGCACGGTCATCGCTTCGGGCGCGCAGGATATTGCTGCAGACGCCGCCAGCCTGATGAGTTTCAAGTGCACTGGCTGCGGCGCCGAGGTGACCATCAATACGCAGAGCACGATGACGGCGCGTTGCCACTGGTGCCGGCATGTGTTCGGCGTCAACGAGCAGGTGGCCAATGGCGCGGTGCCCGACGCAGTGCTGCCCTTCCACATCAACAAAGACGATGCCGTGGCGCGTATCCGTCAGTTCGTTGACAAGCGGCGCCTGTTTGCGCTCAAGGCCTTCAAGCAGCAGTTCACGCCCGAGAACGTGGTGGGCGTCTACCTGCCTTACATGATCGTCGATGGCAGCGTTAGCGCCAGCGTAAGCGGCAAGGGCGAGATCAAGACGCGGCAGTACACGCAAGGCACCGAAAAGAACAAGCGCACCTATTACGACGCCGACGTGTACCAGGTGCAGCGGCAGGTGGAATTCACGGTGGACGATCTGCCGCTGGAATCGTCTGCCGAACGCGGCAACCTGGATAGCCGGGTCAACACCAACAACATCATCAATACGATCCTGCCGTTCGACACCAAGAATGCAGTGAAGTGGAACGCGTCGTATCTGGCGGGGTTCACCTCGGAAAAGCGCGACCGCGATGTCGAGCAGCTAAGGCCGCGCCTGGAAGACCAGCTGCTGTCGATCGCCCGCGTACAAGTGGAAAGCTCGGTGCGCCGCTACGACCGCGGCGTGCGTTGGGAGGTGGAGCGGCTGGATGTCCATGGCACGCGCTGGGTGTCGATGTATCTGCCGGTGTGGCTGTACTCGTACCACCAGCCCGGACGCGGTGGCGGCATGCTGCACTACATCGCGGTGAACGGCCGTACCGGCGAGACCATGGGCAGCGTGCCGGTGCAGCAGTGGAAACTGCTGCTGGCCGCACTCACCGCCGGCACCGTCATCGAAGCAATTGCCCTCTGGATCGTGGCGGTGACTGCATGAGCGACAACAACGGACTGTGGTTACTGCTGGCCGGCCCGGTCGGTGCGTCTGCGCTGTATTGGGTGCTGTACCAGTACTACCGCAATACCGATCAGTCGCACGCCTTCGAGCGGGAAACGACGGTCGATGCCAAGCCAGTGACCGGCTCGGACCGCAAGATCGATACGATCACCGGCACGCAAGCCAAGCACATCGACGGCGACAATGTGGCTGCGTACCGAACGCGCGTGCGCCGGGATGCAGATTAAGAGCGGCTGTTTGAGGTCCTAAGCTGCGGTGCCAACGCCCAATTGCGCGCGTGCCACATCCAGGGTGGTCATGATCTGGACCACTTCGTCGAGTGGATGCAGTGGCGATTCCTTGCGCCCTTCGCCGATGTAGCGTGCAGCGGCGGTGGCTTGCCAGGACAGCCCGTCGTAGCCGTTGACGCCGGTCGGGTCTGCCCACAGAGCGGGTTTGCTGGCGTAATCGTTGCCGACCAGGCACAGGGTTGTCGGGTTATGGAAGTCGCCGGCAAGGTCGATGCGGCCTTCGCTGCCTGTGACATAAGCGACCGAGCTGCTGCGGGCTACGATGGAACTGATCAGGGTGGATTGCGCGATTCCTGCATGCGAGAGCACGACGGTCGAAAACGCATCCACGCCGGTGTCGGTCAGCGCACCGGTTGCCGCGATGGCGGTGGGGGCGGCCAGGATCATCGATGAGAACTGCACGGTATACACACCCAGATCCAGCAACGCTCCGCCGCCGAGTTCCGGCCGGCGTTGCCGATGCATCGGATCATTGGGGCCGATTTGACTGAGGTCCGCAAAGACATGCCGGACCTCGCCGATTGCGCCATCGGCCAGCAGTTTGCGCAGCACCGAGGTGTGAGGCAGATACCGGCTCCACATGGCTTCCATCAGGAAAAGGCCGCGTGCGCGTGCTTCCTGCACCAGCACGCGTGCGTCGTCGGCGCAGGTGGTCATGGGTTTTTCGATCAACACATGTTTGCCGGCGCGCAGCGCCAACAAGCCATGTTCCAGATGCTCGCTGTGGGGCGTGGCAACGTAGACGATGTCGATCTCGGGGTCGTCGACCAATGCCTGGTAGCTGTCGTACGCACGCTCCATCGCCCAGGTCTTTGCGAAGGTGTCAGCACGCGCACGATTGCGTGAGGCGACCGCGAACGGCTGCTGCCTGGTGTGCTTGCGCAGTGCGCTGACGAATGCCGCTGCGATCAGCCCCGGACCCAATACGCCCCATCGCAGCGATGGCTCGCCCTGTCCTGGCAAGAACAGGTCGGGCTCGGGAAATGTGGTTGGCGCCATGCTGTGGCCTTCGCAGTTGCAGGTGGTTGCATGCTAGCAAACGGCGCACTTCCATCAGGGTGGCGAGGCTCACACCAGATCGCGATAGTCCTGCAGGATCACCATCACCAGTTGACTGCGCGAGCGCACGTCCAGTTTGTTGAACAATTGCTGGAACGTGGCCTTGATGGCGCTCTCCGAGCTGCCGAGTTGGCGGGCGATCAACTTGTTGGATTGGCCGCGCAACAGGCCGCGCAGCACTTCGCGCTCGCGTTCGGTAAAGCTGGGGCGGCTTTCCTGCGTGTCCTGGGCGACCAGCGATTGCAGGTAGCGTTGGTCGATCAACACCCGCCCCATCGCAACCGCATGAATGCTGTCGATCAGCTCGTCGGTGGAGACGTCCTTGCGGCAGATGCCCGACACGCCAAGGCGTATCAACGCCAATGCATCGCGCTCGGGAAGCCCGGCGGTGACCACCAGGGTTGCCGGGCGCTTGGCCTGGTCGGCCTGCCGCCGCATGTAGTCCAGCGCGTTGTATTCGCCCATGTCGTAATCAAGGATGACCACGTCCGGTGCCAGCGATGCGATCTGCACGATCGCCTGTGCCAGGTTGCCGGACTGCCCGACCACATCGAACCGTGCGTCGGCGCCGAGCAGGCGCAGCAGGCCTTCGCGGAACAGCGTGTGGTCATCGAGCAGATACAGACGCACCGGATTACGCCGCGACTCATCCATCCAGCGTCTCCGCCAGTGGTGCATGCGCAAGCGGCATGTGCAGCTCGAAGCAGGCGCCCTCGCCTCCCGGTGCGTAGCGCAGCGCGCCCTCCTGATTGCTCATCAAGGCGCGCGAGATGTAGAGCCCCAATCCGGACCCATCGCTATCACTGCGAAACGGCTGGAACAAGCGCCCGGGCTCGGCGATGCCCGGGCCGGTGTCACGCACGCTCAATACGGCACTGCCCTGCTCCATGCGGGCGCTGACGATCAGCTGGCGCCGCGGCTGCGGCAGCGGCTGCACCGCACGCAGCGCGTTGCGTGCCAGGTTGAGCAGCACCTGCAACAGCGCATGACGGTCGCCGTGCACCGCCGGAAAATCCGCCGGGATCTGGATGACCAGCTGGCCATCGATGTCGTCCCAGTCCGAGCGGATGATTACGTCCAACTCGCTGCACAGGGTCTGCAGGCGGGTCTCGTGCGCCGCATGCGGTGTCTGCCGGCGCAGGTTGAACGAGGCCAGTTCCATCAATGCGGCGACCAGGCTTTGCAATGCGGCCAGGTCCGGATCGGCGCGGATGGCCGGATGACGCGCAAGATTGGAGGTCACCACGCCAGCGGCCGAGCACAGGTTGCGGATCTCATGCGAGACGGCGCCGGCGAGCAGCCGATTGTTCTTGAGCAGGTCATCGAAGTGCGCCGATTCGCGCGCGCGCACTTCTTCGCTGGTGTCGACCAGGATCGCGGCCAGATGGCGCTCCTCGCTGTCTTCGTAGACCGAGAACCAGGTGGTTGCAGGAAACGTGCTGCCATCGTCGCGCCGGCCCCAGGTGCTGGCCGATGTGCGCATGCCGTCGAGGTTGGCGCTCATGCTGAGCGCGTCGTCGAGCAGCGGCAGGAAGTCGCGCACGGCGCGCCCTTGCAGCCCGCCCTCCTCGGCCATGTCGAGAATTTCGTGGGCGGCGCGGTTTGCCGCGACGATACGTCCATCGCCGGCCACGGTCAGCAGCGCGGCGGGGCTGCTCTCGGCAAGCAGGCGCAGTTGCCGCTCCAGCCGCCGGCGCAGGCGTTGTTCGGCACGCAGCTGCACGTAGTGCGAGAGGATCACCCGGCGGGTGCGGCTGATCTCGGCCACCAGCAGGCCGCAGCCGGCGTAGGCGATGGTCGCCATGAAGAAGCGCAAGGCCTGCTCGACCAACGATTCTTCGGTGACGAACAGACCGCGTAGCGCCGCACAGGCGACGGCGGCAATCACAATATTTCGCCGCGACAGCACGGTGGCTGCCAGCACCACCGGCAGGATGTACAGCAGCCCGAGCGACACGCCCAGGTGTGAGTACCACTCGGCCAGCACCAGCAGCGCGAGCATGGCCAGCGACGCCCACAGCGTGGGAGCTCGATTGAGCCTGACCACCTGCCCGCGCCATTTGAACGGCAACCTCAGTCTGTCCATTGCTTCACCACGTTCCGAATCATCAATCAGCTGTGCTCATGCAACAGCATTGCGGCGGCGCCCGCTTATTGCATCCTATCGAAAGATAGCTGGACGGCATCGTTGGACGGCGCAGTGACCGTCCAACGCTGGCGCAAGGATGGCAGACACATCCGTGGAGGCTGGGTGTAATGGCGGCACCCACGTCGATACCGCCTCCCATGATTCTTCGCGATACGTTTCCGCTGCGCCGTATCTGGCCAAAGACCTACAAGCGCTTGCTGGTGCTGCTGGCATTCGATTGCGCGGTGGCCGGGCTCTACACCTTTGTCGATTGGCATTGGCTGTCGATCGAGGCGCTGCCGCTTGCGCAACTGGGATCGGCACTAACGATCTTTCTGGCGTTCCGCGCCAATGCCGCGTACGGCCGTTGGTGGGAGGCGCGTCAGCTGTGGGGGTCGCTGGTGAATACCTCGCGTGCGATCGCGCGTCAGGCGCTGACCGCATTGGATGTGGATCCAGCCGATCCACAGCAGGTGACGCTGCGCGACGACATCGTGGTGCATCAGGTGGCCTTCGTCCATGCGCTGCGCTGCCATCTGCGCAAGCAGAATCCGTTTCCGGAACTGGCCGGGCTGCTCGGCGCAGAGCGCGCCGACGCACTGCGCGTCTATGCCAACATCCCAAATGCCCTGACCTTGCGCCTGGGGCAACAGCTGCAGCAGGCCCGTGCCCTGGGCATGCTCGACAGCCTGCGCTGGTCGTCGCTGGATGCCAACCTGACCACGCTTGCCAATATCCAGGGTGCCTGCGAGCGCATCAAGAACACGCCGCTGCCACGCCAGTTTTCGTCGCTGCCGCGCGCCTTGGTGAACCTGTATTGCTGGCTGGTGCCGCTCGGCCTGATCGCCGGCATGGGCCTGGCGATGCCGATAGCCTCGGTGCTGATCAGCTTCACGTTGATCGCGATCGACAGCGCCAGCAGCGCGATCGAGGACCCGTTCGAAAACACCGTGCACGACACCCCGATGACCGCGTTGTCGCGCGGGATCGAATTGACCTTGCGCGAAATGCTCGGCCAGCGCGTGCCGCTGCGCGAGGTGCGCGCCATCGACGGTTTCATCTACTGACCAGGGACACAGCCATGCAGACCACGCCCACCCAGCTGATCTTTGCCACCAACTTTTCCGAGACCTGCCATGCCGCGATCCCGACGGTGGCGCAATTGGTCGACCGCCTGCGTGCACGCCTGACCATCCTGCACGTGCATGCCAAGGGCAAGCGTGCGCAGGCGCAACAATCGCTGGACTCCTTCTTTGCCGAAGCGTCCAACTACCCGGGCTGCGAACGTGCGCTGAGCAGCGGCCCGGCCGCCGCCGGTATCGTCTCGTTCTGCCGCAGCCGCAACGATGCGCTGCTGATCATGCCGCCCTCCGAACGCACCGGCCTGCCGCGGCCGTTGCATGTCTCCCTGCGTGCGCGGGTGCTGCAGCGCGTGGCCACGCCGATGCTGACCCTGCCCTACGCCGAGGCGTTGCCGCGCGATGGCGCCGTGGGCGGTCATGTCGCGTGCTGGATCACCGGCCGCGAAACCAGCCTGGACTCCTTGCGCGATGCGGCAGCGCTGGCACGTCGTCGCGGCGCAGACCTGCATCTGCTGCATGTGATGCCAGACATCAGCGAGGGCTTGCTGATGGACAGCCTGTTCAACGACCAACCCTTGACCGAATCGGCAGCTAGCCATTGGCTGAGCGAGCTTGCCGCGCAGTTGCAGGACGACGACTTACGCGTGCGCATCCACGTGGCAGTGGGCAACCCACGGCGCGAAATCGCCAGCCTGCTCAAACGTGCCCGCGCCGATGTGCTGGTGGTCGAACACGATGCCGTGGTGCGTCGCGGCGTCTGGCGCTCCTCGCTGCATGCCGCATTGGCGAAGACGCCGTGCGTGTTGATCTGCCTGCCTCCCGGCCGGCTGCGCGCTCCGGCATTGCGGGTCACGGTGGGGCCGTCGCTTGAGGGGCAAGCGACTGGTCTGGCAAGCCGGCTGCTTGCACGCGTGCAACGTCTTCAGCTGCATGGGTGAGGATCGCAACAGACCAGCTGTTTTTGCGGTTCCACACACGTCAATGCCCGGCTCCTTGCGGAACCGGGCATTGGCGGTGAGTCGCTGCGCCGCTTAGTTTGGTGAAGCGGGCGCCGAAGCGGGCGCCGCCTCAGGTGCGGGATTCGGCACGGCGTTGGGCGCGGCATCAGGCGTGACCCGCCAGATGGTATTGGCCAGGTCGTCAGCAACGATCAGCGCACCACGTGGGTCGACAGTGACGCCGACCGGACGGCCGCGAGTCAGGCCATCGTCGCCATGGAAGCCGGAGACGAAGTCGATCGCATCGCCTGCCGGGCGACCATCGCGGAACGGCACGAACACCACTTTGTAGCCGACCGGCGGGTCGCGGTTCCAGCTGCCGTGTTCGCCAACGAACACACCGTCGACAAACTGCGTCCCCATCGCTGCAGATGAAAATGCAACGCCGAGTGCGGCCACATGCGAGCCCAATGCGTAATCGGGAACGATGGCCGATGCGACCTTTTGCGGATCCTGCGGCATCACCCGTGTGTCCACATGCTTGCCCCAGTAGCTGTAAGGCCAACCGTAGAAGCCGCCTTCGCGCACCGAGGTCAAATAATCGGGAACCAGGTTCGGGCCGATTTCATCGCGCTCGTTCACCACGGCCCACAACACACCGCTGCCCGGCTGGATCGCCAGTGCGGTGGGGTTGCGGATGCCGGTCGCGTAGGGCTTGTGCGCACCGGTTGCCGGATCCACCTGCCAGATCTGCGCACGATCGATCTCCACCGCCATGCCGCGCTCGGTGATGTTGCTGTTGGAGCCGATCGCCACATACAGGTAACGCCCGTCGGCACTGGCGGTCAGCGCCTTGGTCCAGTGATGGTTGATGGCCGAGGGCAAGTCGGTGACCTTGGCTGGCGCGCCGCTCGCCTTGGTCTGCCCTTCGCGATAGTCGAAGCGCACCAACGCATCCTGGTTGGCGATATAGAGCGCGTCGCCGATCAGCGCGAGCCCGTAAGGCGCGTTGAGGTTTTCAGCGAATACCGTCTTCAGCTCATAGGTGCCGTCGCCATTGGCATCGCGCAACAAGGTCAGCCGGTTGCCACTCTTGACCGATGTATTGCCCTTGGCCTTAATCGCGCCGGCAATCACGTCCTTGGGCTTGAGATTGGGCGCGCCGCCACCTCGACCTTCGGCCACCAGAATGTCGCCATTGGGCAACACCAGGGTCTGGCGCGGAATGCCCAGGTCGGTGGCGATCGCAGCGATGCGGTAGCCGGCTGGCACGGTCGGACGCCGGTCGCCCCACGCGGTGGGCTTGGCGATGGTCATGTCGGGCATCAGCCCGCGGTCGGGCTCCGGCAACTCCGGAGTGGCGCCACGCTGATTGAGCTCGGGCGCCTTGCTGCAGGCGGCCAGTGCTGCAGCGAGTACGGACACTGCAATGATCGTGATGGTTTGACGCTTCATCGTGCACCTCCTACGCGCAGGCCGGACAATCCCGCCCAGGTTGCGACCAACGCAAACGCGGTTGCGATCGCTGAAAACACCAGTGCCGCCGGCATCACTGCCCAGGCGTCACGCGCATGATGCAAGGCATCGAAAAAGCCCACGATCCACGCCGCGCCGAGCGCGATGATGTAGATGACGTTGCGGCTTCCACGCGCGAATCCAACGATCGCGCACACCAGCGCAATGCTGGTCAGCACCATCGCCGCGACCAGCAGCCAGGCGGCAAAGTTGCTCCACTGGATCTGGTAAGTGCTCCAGTAGGCGTAGTCGCTCAGTAGCGCACCGAGAAACAGTGGCCACACGCCACCGAGCACGGCGGCATGGAATGGATGGATCGCCCAGGACCGGGCGGGAAGCGCAGTTGAATTCATGGCGGACTCATTTAGGACGAGATCTGGACGTGGCTTGATGCTGCCAGCAGGCATGTGATGAGAAGCGCAATGTAGATACTAGCGGCTGGCGTCTTTGTTGGTCTGGGCACGCGCAAGCGCGCTTGCGGCTGCGATGAGCTCTGGCAGTTCCTGCCGGAAGGAATCCGCGTATCCGGGCAACAGGGTCGCCTTGAAGCTCGCGTGGTCGAACACCGGCTTGTCCTGCAGGTATGCGATCTCCCGGCCTTGCAGGACAAAGTTGAAGCAGGCACGCCAGCGCGGATCCGGGCTGCTGGACAGATGCACTTCGATGAGACTGCTGGCATCGCTCGCGGTGTTCTTGGGTGCAGCGGAAAATGCGCGCACCGAGATCTGGCTACTGCTGTTCATGCGCGCAATGATCGTCTGTGGACCGTCGCGGTGTTGTGAGTCGATGGCAGCTCACGCTTTGCGTGCCGGTTGGGTGGCGTCAAGCTTGCACCTAGCTGGCTCTGCAGGTTTCAAAGGTTTGATGCCAGCCATCTCACAGAACGTGCACACGCCTCAAGTCCGGATTCACGTCAGCAATGATGCGTAGTGAGTAGTTTTTGTTGATCGAGGTCGGCTGCGTGTTGCGATTTTATTTGCTGTGGATTGCTTTCGGAATACCATTTGGTTGATCAATTCCTGACCGCCACTGCTGGCTGTATCGAGTAACAAGCCCGGCAATGAAATCGTTCCGCTGCTTTATGAATCCTTTTATCTAAGAGCGACCTGTGCAGTATGCGATCTGCCGTGTTTAAAGCTTCATTGCAAACAGCAGCAATGAATCCCGTTGATTCCTTGCAAGTTGCAAAATTAGCGCCCACTCTGGAATCGACAACTTCTTACTGGGCAAGCCTTACTGGTTCAAGCCGCTCAATGCAGGCACTGAGGTGTGTATGGGGCTCACCATGATCCGGAACATCGGTCACTACCGATTGACGGCGCACACGGCGCCGGCAGGTGCCTTGTACGCTCCGGAAATTCTTGTCTCTTTCGAAGATGGCATTACTCTGCGCGGTTATAAACCGCCGGATGTCAGATTCGATACCCAGCTTGCTGCGAGGCATTACGCCAGGCAATGGATGGGCAGATGCAAGCTCTCGGCGTTGGGCATTCTTGAAGACAGCTGACATGGCTGTGCTTTCCGGGGCGCCGCACCGATCAATGAAGACTTACAAGGCGCCGTTTTGCAGACCAGCGCTCGCCCACGATGGACCTGGCATGCTCTGCCGCCACACGTGCCAGACCATGCGCATTGACGAATTTGACGCGCCCATCCAACGAAATTTCCTTGATGGAATCCAGCGAGAGTTCGACCACTTGCCGGTAGCGATGATCGGGGAAATCTTGCGTCGTGTTCATCGTGCTCAAATCGATCACATGCCTTTCGCGTGGGAAACGTAGTGTGGTGCGGGCATCCTCAGAACACCTGCTTTATGGAATTCAAGAACGAAAAACTGATCCTCGTGGTCGACGACGATGTTGACACCCTTGAGGTCGCTGCGCTGTTGCTGTCGGCTATTGGATATGCGGTTGTGACTGCTGTAGACGCCCAGGAAGCACTCGAACATATCGACAACCATCCGGGCATCGACCTGCTCTTTACCGACCTTCAGATGCCGGGCCTGCTGGACGGCTATGGTCTCATCTCTTACCTGCGCTCCAATGGCAACAATGTGCCAGCCATCCTCACCTCCGGTCTGGGCCGCTCGCCCAACGGGCTGCCCGAGCGCACCATCTTCCTGAGCAAACCCTACACGCGCCGTGGTCTGGTGCAACAGATTGAGGCGTTCGTCGGTCACTAGAAACAGGGCGGCTGCAGCGCGGCCCCCAATTGCACAGCCCGCTTCACAGCGATGTCATCGATTGAGCGCCTCACACGCTTTGCACCACTCGCTGCTTAGCTTCCTTGCGATGAGCGCACGCATCACATCCAACGATCCAGTTTTTTCATCGCCTGACGATCTCGACGCAAAGAACGGGCTCAACCAATCAATGCTGCAACGTTGGTTGCGCGATCACCCTGTGCTCCCTTTACCAGGGCGCGGCCGAACTGCCGAACGCTGGCAGCTGCTCGCCGATATCGCTGCGGAAGACCTGTGTGTCGCCAAGTTTCTGGAAGCGCATTACGACGCGCAGGCCATCTGTGCCGATCTGGCTGTCGAACTGATCGAACCGGGGCAGCGCTGGGCTGTGTGGGCGGCGGAGCCACCGGGTTCGGACATGCGATTTACCGGCAGCACGCTCGAAGGAACCAAGGCGTGGTGCTCTGGTGCAGCACAGGTCACGCACGCGTTGGTGACCACGCAGCACGCCGGTGCCAGCGGTCTGTTTGCGGTGGCCTTGAATCAACCCGGTGTGCAGATCGATGCAAGTGGCTGGCAGGCGATCGGCATGCGCGACATCGAGACCGCCAATGTCACCTTCACCAGGGTTCCCGCGCAGCAGGTTGGAGCGAGCGATGCGTATCTGACACGGCCAGGGTTCTGGCATGGTGGTGCCGGCATCGCCGCATGCTGGTTTGGCGCAACCAGCGCCGTTGCCGATGTGCTACGCACAGCGTCTCGGGTACGCCGCGATCCGCATGCCGCTGCGCACCTGGGCGCCATCGACGCAGGCTTGGCCGCTGCTGGTGCGTTGTTGCGTCAGCTCGCGCAACAGATTGACGCACAACCGCAGGATCCGCAGATGCGCGGCGTGCTGCAGGTACGCAGTGTTGTCGAGGCGGTGGCGCGCGACACGCTCGATCGGGTCGGCCGTGCCCTGGGCCCGGGTCCGCTTTGCGGCGACCGCGTGCATGCACAGCGCTGCGCCGACTTGTCGGTCTTCATCCGACAACACCACGGCGAACGTGATCTGCAAGCCTTGGGTGAGCTCTGCCATCAACAGGATCTCGCATGGAAGATTTGACCGGTCAGCCAATCGAAGGCGCAGGCACACCCGAGTCGGTGTGGCGCGATGCAGCGTGTCTGAGTGGCATGCCGCGCAGCTCGCTATCGCAACTGCTGCAAGGCAGCCCTCGGCTGGTCGTGGTCGCGCCCCACCCTGACGATGAAGTGCTTGGCTGCGGTGGGCTCATCGCAGCTGCACGCGCGGCTGGTGTACCTGTGCTGATCATTGCGCTCACCGACGGCGAGCTGGCGTATCCCGACGAACCGGGCTGGGCGCCGCAGGTGCTTGGCCCTGCGCGTCGGCTGGAGCTCGACGCAGCCGTTCAACATCTGGGTCTGTTGCCAGGCGCGTTGATCCATCTTGCATTGGGTGACGGCGCGCTGGCTGCGTGCGAGGTGCGCATTGCAGAGGCCGTGGGCGGCTTGCTCGATGCAAACGATACGGTGCTGGTGACCTGGCAACGCGACGGCCATCCCGATCACGAAGCCGCATCGCGCGCCACCAAGGCTGCCTGCGACACCCACGGTGCGCGCTTGCTGCAATACCCGGTCTGGGCATGGCATTGGTCGCAACCGGACGATGGCGTCTTTACCGACGAGCGTGCGACCCGATTCGATCTGGCTCCCGCAGTGATGGAGGCGAAGCGGCAGGCCATCCAGTGTTTCGCAACGCAGATCGGTCAGTGCACGCCGGCTGTTGCGGCGCCGATCCTGCCATTGCACGTATTGGAACGGTTCGATCGCTCTTTTGAGGTGTTCATCCGATGACGGCCTTGAGCGTCGCGCATTTCGAGCAGCTGTATGCCGACGACGACCCGTTCGGCTATCGCTCGCGTTGGTACGAGCAGCGCAAACGCGAGATCCTGCTCGGCACCCTGCCCTATCGACGCTTTGCAAAAGGTTGGGAATTTGGATGTTCCAACGGAGAACTCACTGCAGCACTCGGGCAACGCTGCGACGCGTTGCTGGCCACCGATCTCTCTCAGCAGGCGGTCGATCTGGCGAGTGCGCGCGTCGACCAGATGCGCCATGTGACCCTGCAACAAGCGGCGCATCCTGCGGATTGGCCGGAGGGCAGCTTCGATCTGATCGTGTTCAGTGAGGTCGGTTATTACCTGGAAGATGCCGCATTCGAAAAAACCGCTGCACTGTTTGCGCAATCGCTCAGCGAGCGCGGTTGCCTCGTCGCCTGTCACTGGCGTCACGACTTCCAGGGCGCGCTGCGCAGTGCAGAGCGGGTGCATGAAGGATTGAACGATGCATTGGCGCTGGAAACGCTGTGCACGTATCAAGACCCTGATTTCGTGCTGCAGGCATGGATGGCTGGACCGTCGATTGCGCAACAGGAGTGCCTGCGATGATTGCGGTGACCATTCCGGCGCATAACGAAGCAGCGTTGATTGGGCAGTGTCTACAATCCATCCTGGTGGCGGCAGGGCATCCGCAGTTGTATGGCGAGCGCGTGGAAATCCATGTCGCGCTCGACCGCTGCACCGACCTCACTGGCAGCATTGCCCGTTCGCATGGCGCCATGACGCTCAAGACCAGCGGCGGCGTCGGCATTGCGCGTGCGGCAGCGGCTTCTGCGGCAATCTCTCGCGGTGCGCGCTGGCTTGCCTTCACCGATGCCGACACCCGCGTGCCACCAGACTGGCTGTCGGCCCAGCTTGGCTGTGCGGCCGATGTATTCTGCGGCGTCGTGGAGGTTGGCGATTGGCGCGACTTTCGGCCGGAGACGCGCAAAGCCTTCATGGACACGGAAATCCGCTGTGACGGCCATCCGCATGTGCACGGCGCCAACCTGGGCATGAGCGCAGCTGCCTACCTGGCCGCCGGCGGTTTTTCCACGCGCACCTCCAGCGAAGACGTCGCCCTGGTCTGCGCACTGGAAGACGCCGGCATGCACATCGCGCGCCTGGTCACCCCGGTCGTCAACACCAGCGCCCGCCGCGACGCCCGCGCCACCGGCGGATTCAGCGATTACCTGATCCGTCTGGAAGCCGCCGTCATGGCCATGAGCCCTGTGCCCAGCAAGAACGCGTAGCAAGACAGCCATCGGTTCAACGGCGACACGTGATCAAGCTACGACAGATCGGACATGCACGCCCAGGTCCTATGGTCTGCACGATCGTCATTCATGACGGGCGGTTACCAGTCATCAGTGGGTGTAAAATGCACCCATTGAACGCAAGGCCCGGCCCTGATGAAGAAAACCGAAGACACGCCTGAAGGTGCACGACTGCGTGAGCTGCATGGCGCGCTGCTTGAGATCGTTGGTGTGATGAACCAACCGCAGCGCGATGCAGCGATGATTCTGGAGGCTGGGATCACCCTGGAGCGCGCGCAATTTCCGCTGCTGGTATTGATTGAACGGTTCGGGCCGATCGGCGTGGTCGAACTTGCCGATCGCGTGGGGCGCGACTACACCACCGTCAGCCGGCAGATTGCAAAGCTGGAAGAACAAGGCCTGGTCAGCCGGCGCGAGAGCGCTGCCGACCGTCGTGTGCGCGAGGCGGTGATCACCAGGAAGGGAAAGACGATGACCGACAAGGTCGATGAAGCGCGCAAGAAGATCGGGTTCTCCATCTTTTCCGAATGGAAAGAGCGCGATCTCGATGCACTGGTGCGTCTGATGCGCAAGTTTGCGGACGATCTCAAACGCGGCGTTCCATAAGAGGCCCAGTCATCTCTGCGACCTGAAGGAGACCTACGCGGGAGCTTCACACTTGTCGATTCGAATGATCACATCAACTCGAATTCGGCATGCTCTGTCGCAACAACACCGGTCGTGTGCAGGTAGTCGGTGATGCGCTGCGTTGCCTCGATGCGGCCGGTGAGGGCAACGTAGCCGTCCGGCCGCACTAGCACCAGATCGCCCGCTGCCAGCCCATAGGCACGTTCGATCTGCTGGCCCGGATCCTGCAGATCGCCGTCGCTACCGATCGAATAGCTGCGAACACCCGGATAACACGGCAGCGTGTGTGCAGCGATCTGGTAAGCCAACAACGTCCAGTGCGGTCCCTTGAACAGCTCGAACAGGCGCGTTGCCTGCCCTGCCGCGCCAAGCAAGGGTGCATCCGGTGCGCGCCAACCGGAGGCGATCGCGGTCGTAGAGGTGGTCGGCCACACCAATACAGAGGCGTCGTAGTGCAGGTCCAGTTGCTGCGTCTGCCGACTACGGCGCAAGTCGCCCTGCTTGGCTGCGTCGAGCAGCTTGACCGACAGGCCCAGCATTGCGGCAGCGATTGGCCGGCGTTCCTGCTCGTAGCTGTCGAGCAGGCTCTCGGACGCACCGCGCACCACCGCAGCCAGTTTCCAACCCAGGTTGTAGGCATCCTGCACGCTGGTATTGAGCCCCTGCCCGCCAGTCGGTGGATGGATATGGGCGGCGTCGCCAGCCAGCAAGATGCGCCCGACGCGATAACGGTCGGCCAGTCGCGCGTTCATCGCATATGCCGATGCCCAGAACACCTGCTCGACGCGGATTGCGGTGTCGCCGATGCGCGCGGCGATCATCGCGTTGAGGCCGCCGACCGACAGATCGATGTCGCCTTCCAGCGGCACCGGTGCCTGGATCTGGAACCAATCGGTCCCCGCCAGCGGGCAAAACGAAATCTGGGTTTGCATCGACGCCTGGTTGAAGCGGTGCCAACACGCCCGATCCAGACCACGGATGACCACGTCGGCCACGATTGCGCGCACGCCCAGCGTCTTGCCGGGGAAATTGATCGCGAGTGCCTGCCGCACAAAGCTGCGGCCGCCATCGGTTGCCACAAGATAGCGGCAGCGGATCACCTGTGGCCCGCCGCCATCGCTTAGCTGCACGCTCACGCCGGTGGCGTGCTGCTCCAGTCCGACCAGCTCGCATCCATAGTGCGGGGCATGCCCGAACTCGGCGAGACGCTCGCGTAACACGCGCTCGGTCAGGAATTGCGGGGCCATCAATGGCTGCGCAAACGGCTCGGTCATGGTCGGCTCCGCACGATCGGGTTCGGCGTCCGTGTAGCTGCCGTCCTGAGCATAACTGCGTTCAGGCGGATACGGGCCGCCCACGGTTACCAGGCGGTTTGCGATGCCCAGGTCTTCGAAAATCTCCAGCGTTCTCGGTTGGATGCCCTTGCCGCGCGAGCCACCGAACGGCTCGCTGATCTTGTCGATCAAGCGGAACTTCACTCCCCGGCGCGCCAGCTCCAGCGCCAGGGTCAGGCCGGCGGCACCGGCGCCGCAGATCAGCACATCGAGGTCTTTGTCGTCGTTCATGGCCATCCATATATGTGCAATATGCACTTAATCTGGCGGCAGCTTAGGCCCATCGAAAAAAGAGTGCAAGTAGCACATATTCAGCCGGCACTGCTGGCTTGGCCCGGCCGGCGCGCAAGGCCCGCGCTCTGCATCCTTTTCAGTCGCGTTCGCCGCGCAGAACCGACTGCAGAAACCTGACGACCTGGGCGGAATGACCCCGCGCGGCGAGTTCGGCTGCCGTCTTACCTCCCAGCTCGCGAATCGGGTCGTGATGAAACCAAGCGGCCGCTTCGGCAACAGGAACAATCTTCAGCGCCAACGTCAGGATCGTCGCCTCATCTCGCATACGGCGGTATCGGCGATGAAGACGACAGGCAACTACAGAAAGCGGTCATGGCGAACTCCATAGGCGAAGCATCGTGGTGGCAAGCAAGACGGCGTAGGACGCAGTGCGATTGCGCTGCACGTTGCCACGCCGATGTCGGTGGAACGTCGCAAGCGCCGCTGCTGCACTGCCGACATTTGGCCGACATGCATGACGCACGCTGCTGCCGCGCCATCGCTCCCTGCTCGACCGCGGGTCGGCACAGCGGCGGCGCTGCCCTCTCCCACTGAAGCCTCCCCATGACGCATTCCCGTTTCTTCCTCGCCACACTATTGGCACTCCCCTCTCTCGCCGCAGCGCAGACCACACCGGAAGCGGACCCATCGCTGGCCGAACAATCGCCTTATCGCTGGGGCCTGGGCCTGGGCGCGATTGCCTCGGATAGCCCGTTCGCCGGTGAGGGCACGCGGATCAACCCGGTGCCATTGATCCTGTTCGAGGGCGAGCGGGTGTTCTTGCGCGGTATCACCGGCGGATACCACATCGTCAAAGGCGAGACCTTCAGCCTGGATGCGATTGCGGCGCTACGCATGGACGGCGTGGCGGCAGACGATCTGGGTAGCGAGGAATTGGCGCGCAACGGCATCGATCGCGCGTTGCTGGAAGATCGCGATGACAGTCTGGACCTGGGTCTGGTCGGTACATGGGAAGACGCGGCAGGCGAATTCGAATTCACGGCCAAAGCCGACGTGACCGGCACCAGCGAAGGCTACGAATTGACTGCGCGTTACGGCTACCCCATCAGCGTGGGACGCGGCCGATTGACGCCCAGCGTCAGCATCAGCCACCTCTCCAAGGACATGGCCAATTACTACTACGGCACGCTGGACGAGGAAGTCGCGCGCGGTGTGGTGGATTACAAGCCGGATTCGGCCACCGTGCCGACCGTGGGTGTCACTTATGTGCGACCGATCGGCAAGCGCTGGCAGTTCATGACGCGCCTGCAATACAGCGTGTTGCCCAGCAAGCTCAGCGACAGCCCGCTGCTCGAACCCGATACCGACGGCGTCGGCACGGTGTTGATCGGTTTTTCCAGGGGCTTTTGATGACACCGGGCCATGCCGCCGCCATGCAGCGGCAATGTAAGCGATGCCTGCGCGCGAGCGCAGCATGATCGCCTGGACCTTGCTGTGCCTGGTGGCGAGCTGGATCGCAGCGATGACCTACGTCTACCGCTATCGCGGTCGAGCGCGCTATGCCAGCTTGAAGCAATACCTGCGCAAGAGCTGGCCGGTGTTCGCCCTGCCGAACGTGATTCTCTACACGTTCACCAAACGCGCAGCGCGTGGCCCGTTCGTCGCGTTGGATGCCTATCCAACGCTGGCATCGCTTGCGCAACATTGGGAAGTGATGCGCGACGAGGCACTGGCGATCCAGGCTGGCGGCAGTTTCGACGAGGCGCGCCGGGAAGGCTCGGTGGCGTCGTTCGATGTGGGATTTCGCACGTTCTACAAATATGGCTGGAGCCGCTACTACCTGCGCTGGTATGGCTACACGCATGCATCGGCGCGTGCCAGCTGCCCGCAGACGCTGCGGATCCTGGCGCAGTATCCGCAGGTCAAGGCCGCCATGTTTGCGATCCTGCCGCCGCATTCGGGGCTCACACCGCATGCCGATCCGCTGGGCTGCTCGTTGCGCTACCACCTGGGCCTGGCCACGCCCAATGCCGCGCAATGCTTCATCGACGTCGATGGCCAGACGCGTGCCTGGCACGACGGCCAGGCGTTCATCTTCGATGAAACCTATCTGCATTTCGTCCGCAACGACACCGATGTTGCGCGCCTGATCCTCATGTGCGACGTCACCAGGCCGATGCGCTGGCCGGGAAGGCTGTTCAACCTGCTGTACTGCCAGCTCGCACGTGCCGCGATGACACCCAACGACACGCGCGACAAGCGCGGCCCGGCGAGCACCTTGTTCACCTGGATCAGCCCGCTGATGGCGCGCGGAAAGCAGCTGCGTGCGCGGCATCGGCCGACCTACACCGCCATCAAGTGGGCGATCAATCTGCTGTTGCTCAGTGTTGCGCTGGCAAGCCTTGCCGGCGTGATCGGTGCCGGGCGCTGGCTACTGCATGTTTGAGCATTCCCCTGCCCTGCTGGCATCGATCGGCCGCCTGTTGCGCGAGCTGGTCGAGTGCATGGAGACGATGCTGCGTATGATGTTTCCCACCCTGAAAAACACCGATGCGATGACCTCCAGCTCGATCCAGCCTGCGCAGGTATTGCAGGTGCTCATCATCGAAGACAACCGTGCACTGGCGGCCAATATCTTCGATTATCTGGAGGCATGCGGACATCAACCCGATGCTGCGCCCGACGGCAACTCGGGACTGAATCTGGCCATCAGCAATCGCTACGACGCCATCATTCTGGATTGGATGCTGCCGCGCATGGATGGCATGAGCGTGCTGCGCACGTTGCGCGAAGACCATGGCTGCCGCACGCCGATCATCATGCTCACCGCCAAGGATCGGCTGGAGGGCAAGCTGCTCGGGTTCGAAAACGGCGCCGACGATTATCTGGTCAAACCGGTCGCGCTGCCGGAGCTGGAAATGCGCTTGCGCGTGATGGTGGGCAGAGCCAGCGCGAATGCAGCAACAGCGGGTCACTTGCTGCAGGTCGGCGATTTGCGCTTCGACCTGGACAGCCTGAAGGTCTCGCGCGGCGAGCGCAGCGTGGTGCTCTCCAGCACCTTGCGCAACGTGCTGGAATTGCTGATGCGCGAATCCCCGAGAATCGTGCGTCGCGATCGACTGGAAAGCCTGATCTGGGGCGACGCATTGCCCGAAGGCGATCTGCTGCGTTCCCACATGCATGTGTTGCGGCGTGCCCTGGATCAGAGCGGCGAACACAAACTGCTGCACACCGTCACCGGTGTCGGCTATCGCCTGGGTGGTGGGACGCGATGAGATTTGGCGGGCGCCTGGGAAGTCTGCAGTGGTTGATCAGCAGCAGCCTGATCGTGTCCGGCGCGATGCTTGCCCTGGGGTTGGCGGTTCAAGGGTTTTTGAGCCAGGAGTTGATCGAAGCTCCGATCTGGAAACAGCTGCTCACCTCGAGCACGCAAAGCATTGCGCACCTGCCTGTGGCCGAGTTGCAAAGCGCGCTTCCTACCGATGGCCCGGTGCAGGGCTGGCTGGTGTCAGATCCTGCGCGACTCCCCGCAGGAATGCCGGCCTTCTTCGCTGCGCTGACGCCTGGCTACTACGGCGAAGGTGATCTTGAAGCCGCCAAGGGAGCCCCCTTCCTGACCAGGAAGTTCATCAACATCCTGCAACCGCATTGGGGGCCGTTCGCTGAACCCCCGGGCCAGACACGGCCCGATCGCAGTTACTCGGTGTTGATCACCACGCTGCCGCAAGGGCGATTGGTCATGAGCATCGACATGACCGAGCTCGAAGACAAGCAGAACGAAAGCGTTCAAGTGAGCGTGCTGTTCATGCTGTTGAATCTGGCGATGATCGCGTTGGTGATCTGGTGGCTCTTCATCAGTCTGACCCGGCCGGTCACCGACCTGGCACGGCGCATGCGGCAGCTGGACCCGCTGCAACCCGCGCAACGGCTGCCCACCGACTACCGCAAGAGCGAGCTGAATACGATTGCGCGTGAGGTGAACGCGCACCTGGAACGTGTAGCGCGCGCGATCGAACGCGAGCGCAGTCTGCTGGACCAGGCCAGCCACGAATTCCGCACGCCGCTGGCCGTCATCTCCGGCGCGGCCGATGTACTGCACAAGCAGCAGTTGCCGGAGCGCGCGCAGCGGCCGTTGCATCGCATCGACGAAGCCGTGGGCAACCTCAAACAGATCATGGAAGCGCTGCTGTATCTTTCGCGCGAACCAACCCCTGCCGAGCGCGAAGAGATCACCGTCCTGCACGGACTGCTTCCCGATCTGGTCCAGGACCATCTGTATCTGGTCTCGGCAAAGCCGGTGCAGTACCACATCGACGCGCTGGAGCCGCTGATCTTGCACGCATCCGAATCGATGGTGCGTATTGCCGTGGGCAACCTGCTGCGCAATGCGGCCGACCATACCTATGCCGGCGACATCCGCGTCTCGCTGATCAAGCACAGGCTCTGCATCCGCGACTCGGGCGAAGGCTTCGATACCGCGCTGGCGGCAGAGCGTTACACCGCCTCATTGAAACACTCGGTCAAGCAAGGCGGCGGTTCGGGGCTGGGCCTGTTCCTGACTCAGCGTATCTGCGAGCGCTTCGGCTGGCGCCTGCATCTGGAGTCGACCATCGCCGAGGGAACCCTGGCGATGATCGATTTCAATCCGTAACCGAGAGCCGCTGCAGACCTCGCGTTCGTGCGCTGTCAGCGACGCACTGAACTGATGGTCTGCCAGTCGGTGGTGCTACCGCAATTCCCCGATAGCCGGGAAGCCGGTGCAGGCGCTTACCAGAGCGCCACGCGGTCCTTGTCCGATGCGCTCCACCGATTGCGCTCGTCACGGCCTTGCAGGCATCATGCGCCACGTTTTTCGTCCCCCCACCCCAGAGGCCTGCTCCTTGGACAGTCATAGTCGATTGCGTCGCGGCACCTGCGCCGACGGATCCTGACCCAAGGTCGGCTCCGTCCGCACAGGGCGGGGCTCATCGCGTGCGCTTGCGCCCACGCATTGCCTGCATTACCCACACAATCCAGCTAGACCCAAAGCGCGGTCTTTGGCGCTCCGACCCTGGAGAGTGCCGATGTCCCTGAAGCTGTTCCCCGCCCTGCTGCTGGCAGCTGCGTCCGTGCTTGCGTTCCGTGCGCAGGCCGCCGCCAGCCTGACCACCGACGATGCCGCCCTTACCCCGGAAGGACGCTGCCAGGTGGAAACCTGGCTACGTGGCTCCCGCCCGGGGCGCGAACTGACCGCCGTGCCTGCCTGCACCTGGGCTGGCAACGAGGTCAGCCTGGGGCTGTCGACATTCAGCGACCAATCCCGGGCCGGTATCGCCGCACTGGGCGTGAAGCGGCTGTTTCGCGACCTGGACCAGCAGCGCTGGGGCGTGGGTGCCTCGCTGGGGGCGAACTGGGATATGCGCCGGCAGCGGCTGGATGGGCTGATCCTCAATGTGCCGGTGAGCATTGCGCTGGATGCGGACCGGCGCAGCTTGCTGCATCTGAACGTGGGCGCGAACACGCCCCGCAGCGCGGCGATGGCGCTGACGGCAAGTGTGGGCGTGGAGCACACGCTCGGCCCCGCCTGGACGGTGCTGGCCGAGGCGTTTGGCGACGACCGTGGCGGTTTTGGCCAGCAGGCTGGCGTGCGCCGCCTGATCGGCGAGCGTGCAAGCATTGATCTACTGGCCGGATATCAGCATGGCGCAGACCACACGCCGTGGGTCACGCTGGGCTTCAATCTTTTATTGCCCGATTGATCGCTGGACTAAAAAAGCGCCTATTCGCTAACAGCAACGGCGTTTTTCCTGCCTAAAGAGAATCGGCTTCTATCGAGCAACCACTCGAATCACCCTAGCTGCCTATACAGAAATCTAGGCCGATTAGCATGCAAAAACCATTGAATTTTGCACAATCGATTCCATTTGTTGTGGCTGCTTAGTATAAATTCAGATGGATATACTAATTTAAACATTGACCGACGATAAAGATCCCACTGCTTTTATATCGCGGGAAAAATCATTCGCCGCTCATACGGCAGAGTCCGTTAGATTCGCTAACTTACGGTCGAATCCGCTACAGCATGTGAGGGATTCACCGACAGCTTGAGGTATATCCCTGATTCACTGCGATAGCAATCGCATTTAGGATTGCGGCCCCTTGAGAAATGTGATGGTTTACGGTCGCGTTCGCTTCGACTTTCCGCTGTACTAGAGCTCGCTAGCGGCATTCTAATTCTTTCTGGCTATGGATTAATTCGCAAATATCTATCGACTCGGTTTTTCTCTGAATTGCAACTGACCATTCAGGTTTTAGAGTTTCTGGATAGCGCCGTTAAACAATCTCGCAAGCACACGATTGGATGCATCACTGCATTCCCCGTGTTCTAAGCGGCGCTTATCCGAAGGGACGGATCAGCGACGAATAAAGTGAATAACCCGTGAAATTAAATGCCTCCGTCGGCACAACCGCTGACGTGGGAAACCTTTGCGCCAAATTCAGTATTCAGCAGTAGCGGCGCGCCAAATGACCGGATTAAACAAACTATGAATCGCTCGCTACTCGCAACGACCATCGCATCCTGCCTCGTCCTGACCGCCTGTGGCGGCGGTGGCGGTGGCGGCAACGTCCGCAGCGACCCGCCGCAGACCACGGTCGTGGCCCCGACGCCGTCCACGCCTGCACCGACAACTCCGACGACACCGGCCCCGACGCCGATGCCGACTGCGCCTCCGCCAACCCCCGCAGCCGACCCGCTGCCCAAGACAGCTCCTGCACCGGCCCGTTACCAGGGTCTGCGCAGCAACCTGCTGGTGCCGACCAATGCGGATCTGGCACAGCAGGCCGGTGCCCGCGGCCAGGGCGTGAAGTTGGCCGTGCTGGACGACAACCTGGTGCCGAGCTACGCGCCGATCAGCGGCAAGGTCGACAGCTTCAATGACTACACCGCCAGCCCCGGCACGCCGGAGTCGTCTGCGAACGCGTTGCGCGGCCACGGCACGGTCATCTCGGCACTGGTGCTGGGGTCGGCGCAGGACGGCTTTGCCGGCGGTATCGCGCCGGATGCAGACCTGTTCTATGCGCGCATCTGCGCCGAAAATTCCTGCGGCACCCAGCAGGCTCGCCGCGCCGCGGTGGATCTGGCGGCTGCCGGCGTGCGGATTGCCAACCTTTCGATCGGTGCCTCGTATGCAGATGCTGCCAGCAGCGCGAACGCTGCGCTGGCCTGGAAGTTCGCACTGGCTCCGCTGGTGCAGGCCGACGCGCTGATCGTGGCATCGACCGGCAACGAAGGTGCGTCAGAAGCGTCCTACCCGGCGGCCACGCCAGTGCAGGAAGCCAGCCTGCGCAACAACTGGCTGGCAGTGGGCGCAATCAATATCGACAGCGCCGGCAATGCCGCCGGCCTGACCAGCTATTCCAACCATTGCGGCGCCGCTGCGCAGTGGTGCCTGGTGGCGCCGGGCAGCTACTTCGCCCCGGCCCTGGCCGGCACCGAGTTGCAGGGCCAGATCGCCGGCACCTCGTTCTCCACCGCTGCCGTCACCGGCGTCGCGGCGCAGGTGCTGGGCGTGTATCCGTGGATGAGCGCCTCCAATCTGCAGCAGACCTTGTTGACCACTGCCACCGATCTGGGCGACCCGGGCGTGGATGCGTTGTACGGCTATGGCCTGGTCAATGCGGCCAAGGCGATCAAGGGCCCGGCGCAGTTCGTCAACAACTGGTCGGCCAATGTGACCTCCGGTTACGACAGCACCTTCAGCAACGACATTTCCGGCGCGGGCAACCTGACCAAGAACGGCGCCGGCAAGCTCACGCTCAGCGGCAACAACAGCTACACCGGCGGCACCAGCGTCAGCGACGGCGTGCTCGCACTGTCCGGCAGCCTGCGCTCGGATGTGATCGTGCTCAACTCGGCCACGTTCGAATCGCACGGCGGTGTGATCAACGGTAACTACAGCCTGGTCAACAACACCGGCACCACCGCACTCGAATTGGGCAAGGGCTTGACCGTCACCGGCCAGGCCAGCCTGAAGGGCAATCTGCTGTTGCTGCCGGAAGCGGCTGGCTACACCGTCGGCAGCAGCGAAAAGATCGTCCAGGCGGGCAACCTGCAGGGCACCTTCGATCGCGTGCAGTACGCCAACAATTTCTTCTGGACCGCCTCACTCGCCTACGACCCCACCACCGTCACCGCCACGCTGACGCGTAATGCCTCCGCTGCCAGCGCGCAAGCGGCCGGTGCGCCGCAATCGGTGGTCAACGGTGCTGCGCAGGCCGATACGCTGGTCAAGGTGCTGGATACGCGTGTGGCTTCGGGCGACACCGACAATCTGGGTGGTTTGATCAGCGCCACCGGCTCGCTGCTGGCCGCGACCGATGCGCAGGTTGCCGCATCGCTGCCGACCCTGGCTGGCCAGGTACACGGCATCGAGCGCACCCTGGGCTTCCAGTCCGCACTCAACGATGCACGCGTGGCTGCCGATCGCCTGCCCTACCTGGCCGACACCACCACGCTGACCACCTGGATGCAGGGCAGCTATCTGGACGGCAATCTGGGCGGCAACGGTTTCGACTCGGCCGATTACACCCAGCAGTCCACCACCTTCGGTGTGGATCTGCCGGTGGGCAGCACTGGCACGGTGGTGGGTGCGGCGGTGAGCTCGGGTCAGGATCGCGCAAACATCGATGCCTCGGCCAGCCGTCTGCGCTCGGACCGTTATGCGATGACGGCGTATCTGTATCAGCCGATCGGCCAGGCCTACCTCTCGGGCATCGGTTCGTATGGCATGAGCAATGTGGAAACCGAACGCAGCGTACAAGCGGGCAGCATCGGCGAGCGTCTGCAGGATCGTCGCCACGACACCAACTGGTCGCTGCGCGCCGAACTCGGCCTGCTGCCGCACGCGGGTTTGTCGCCGTTCGTTGCCGTCGGTGTGGTCAGCCAGAAGCAGGATGCCTTCAGCGAAGCATCGGCCACCGGCCTGGGCTTGAGTGCCAATAGCGACACGCTGCGCGCGGGCTACGGCGAAGTGGGCGTGCGTGGCCATCTGACGCGCGGCAAGTGGGGCTTCGATGGTCTGGTTGCCTACCGCTCGCTGTTCGGCAACCCGAACTCCGACTTCACCGCATGGTTCACCGATTTGCCGGAAGCGCGCTTCAACGTCGCCGGCGAGCCGGTGTCCAAGCAAGCGCTGCGTGCCTCGGTCGGTGTGCGTTACCAGGTGAACGATGCGTTCTCGATCTACGGCAACGTGGGTGCCGAGCGTGGTCGTTCGGATGCCAACAGCATCAACGCCAATGTCGGCCTGCGCTGGCAGTTCTAAGCGCCGTCTGCAGACCGGCAGTGTGGCCGCAAGGCTGCATGGCCGGTACGCGGAGTCGGCCTGCGCTATGCCCACGCAGCGGTTGCCGATGCGGCCGACCAGCGGGTGCGGCTGCGGGTACGCTGCAAGTGCAAGCATGACGCTGTATGTGCGTGCCTTTGTATCGGCCAAAAAAAAGCCCCGGCAGTGCCGGGGCTTTTTGGTCTGCAGTGAATCAGAAGTTCCAGCCCCAGGTGACCTGGCCGCCGTACGCGGTCTGGCCATCGCCGTTGAGTCCTTGCAACGACAACGACAGGCGACTGGCAGGCGAGGTAATCAGGCTCACGCCCAACTCGCCGACCACCGCATTCTTCGCCAGGGTGACGCTCTGCACCGAGAACTGCGAGCCGGTGCCGATGAAACCGGCCGAACGTTCCACAGCGCGGTCGCCGAACGCGTGCCGCCAACCCACCGACGCATACAACCCGGCCGCCTGGCCCAGCTGCCAACGCCCACGCACACCCACCGTGCTGGTGGTGTACTCGTCCTTGGCGCTGTCCACCGACAGCCCGGCAATGCCGCCGCGCTCGTTGAAACCATCGGTCTTCAGGTGCGTGTAGTCGGCTGCGATGAAGGGACTGTACACCGCGTTGCCGGTGCGCAGATTCCAGGCCGCTTCCAGCGACACGGTGATGGCCTTCGCATCGTAATTGCTGCTCAGCCGCTCCTCGAGCACGCCGGGCAACATCACCCGACGCGTGCTGTCCACGCTGTAATCGGCATAGTCGACCGAGGCTTGCAGCGCGAACGCGGACCAATCGGCTTGGCCGTAGATGCCGGCATGGGTGCCATCGATATCGGAGCGATCGAAGGACTCGCGCGAGCGGGTTTCGATGTCCTGATTACCGACCGCGATACCGAGCACACTGCGCTCGCCGATGCGCCGTTCTGCGCCGGCCATGATGCCGTTGTCCTCGCGCCGTACCGAGGCCGCATTGGCATTGCCATCGACACGATTGGGCAGGCTGCGACCGGTGATCCACACCGTAGTGTCTCCCACGCGCGCGTCCTGGCTATCGCCACGCAGATGGTTGCCGACGCCACTCAGCAGGAAGCGGCTATCCAGCAACGCGGTGGCCGTGCTGGCATGGCTTTCGCCAGACAGCGAGGCAAACGCGGTGCTGATCGCCTGCGGATCGTCAGGCAAGCGCACCACAGCCTGATAGACCGGGTTGGTGGTCGGCAATCCGTCCACAGCAGCTGCGGCAGCCTGCTGGTTTGGCACGGTGACCGCATCGACCATGGCCACGGTGTTGCGACCCAAAGAGACCGACAACGCCGTGGCGCTGGTGCTGACGTTCGGCTCGACGAAGGCGTAGTCGGAAACAACGTTGCTGAACTGCCCGCTGAGCCCGCCAGCGGCGTTGATGACCGGAATTTCGGTAAACAACGGCAGATCCGTCGCACGCACCAACTGCAGAGTGCTGCCCGGGGACAACGTGGCCGCACCGCCCACGCTGATGGGTGTGACCGCGCCACCTGCGCCGGGCGTGACCTGCAAGGTGGAGCCATTGCCGAGCGTGGCATTGCCGCCGACACTGATCGTGCCGGCAGTGCCGCCGATCACCACGGTGCCGCCCGAACTCAGGCTGCCAACGCTGCCGCTACCGGTAAGCGTGCCTCCTGGGCCTACCGTGACCGGCCCGCCCAACGCGGCGCCCGGATTGGCTGGGTTGCCTACACTCAAGGTGCCGGCGGCGACCGTGGTCGGCCCGGTGAAGCCACTGCTGTTTGCGGTGACCAGCAAGGTACCAACACCATCCTTGAGCAAGCTGCCAGTGCCCGACAACGTCCCTGCGTAGGTGCCATTGCTGGTCTGCTGGAACACCAGCGCGCTGTTATTGGCGATGTTGCCCTGCAGGCTGTCGGTATCGCCGACCAGCGTGCCAGCAGCGATGGTGGTGCCACCGAGATAGGCGTTGACGCCATCCAGCGTGAGTGCACCTGCCCCGGTCTTGATCAACGCACCGCTACCGGTGATGTTGCCGGCAAACGTACCGGCGCCAGCCTGATCGAACACCAGTACCGCGTTGTCGAGGATGTTGCCTTGCAGGCTGGTGGTGTTGCCGATCAGGCTGCCGCTGGCAATCGTGGTACCACCGCTATAGGTGTTGGGAGCGACCAGCGTCAACGCGCCCGTACCCTGCTTGATCACGCTCCCGGTGCCGCTGACGGCGCCGGCAAACACGCCATCGGTGGCCTGATCGAACACCAGCGTGCCGTTGTCCACCACGTTGCCCTGCAGGCTGGTGGTGTTGCCGATCAACGTGCCGGCACTGACCACCGTGCCGCCGGTGTAGCTGTTGGGACCGATCAACTGCAACACGCCTGTGCCGGCCTTTTCCAGCGAACCAGTGCCGCTGACCGTGCCTGCATACACGCCGCCGGTGGCCTGGTTGAAGACCAAGGCCGCGTTGTTGGCGATGTCGCCCTGCAGGCTGGTGGTGTCGCCGATCAACGTCCCTGCAGCGATCGTGGTGCCACCGGTGTAACCATTCGCACCGTTGAGCAACAGAGCGCCGGAACCATCCTTGATCAGGGTGCCAGTGCCGGTGATCGAGCCGGTGAACACACCATCGGCCACCTGATTGAATGCCAGGGTCGCGTTGTCGACGATCGCCCCTTGCAAGCTTGCGCTATCGCCTACCAGCGTGCCGGCGTTGAGCGTGGTGCCGCCGGTGTAGCTGTTGTTGCCATCGAGCGTCAGCGTGGATGCACCGTTCTTGATCAAACCACCAGCGCCCGTGATCGGGCCGGTCAACGCGAGATCGTTGCTGCCTGCCAGCGCAAGTGCACCTGCGCCTGTCAGATTGACTGCATTGCTCACCGTCAATACCTGATCGGTATCCAAGGTGGTGCCTGCTGCCGCAGTCAAGCTGCCGGTACCCAATGCCTGCGCATCGCCAAGCACCAGCGTGCCGCTGGCAAGCGTGGTGCCACCGGCATGGCTGTTGGCGACGTCGAGCGTCAGCGCGCCAGCACCTTGCTTGATCACGCTCCCGGTGCCGCTGACGGCGCCGGCAAACACGCCATCGGTAGCCTGATCGAACACCAGCGTGCCGTTGTCCACCACGTTGCCCTGCAGGCTGGTGGTGTTGCCGATCAACGTGCCGGCACTGACCACCGTGCCGCCGGTGTAGCTGTTGGGACCGATCAACTGCAACACGCCTGTGCCGGCCTTTTCCAGCGAACCAGTGCCGCTGACCGTGCCTGCATACACGCCGCCGGTGGCCTGATTGAAGACCAGGGCCGCGTTGTTGGCGATGTCGCCCTGCAGGCTGCTGGTATCGCCGATCAACGTCCCTGCAACGATCGTGGTGCCACCGGTGTAACCATTCGCACCGTTGAGCAACAGAGCGCCGGCGCCATCCTTGATCACAGTGCCAGTGCCGATGATCGAGCCGGTGAACACACCATCGGCCACCTGGTTGAACGCCAGGGTCGCGTTGTCGACGATCGCCCCTTGCAAACTTGCGCTATCGCCTACCAGCGTGCCGGCGTTGAGCGTGGTGCCGCCGGTATAGCTGTTGCTGCCATCCAGCGTCAGCGTGCCGGCGTTGGTCTTGATCAGCGCACCGCTGCCGTTGATGTCGCCGGCCAGGATCAGATCCGCCGGATTATCGACAGTGAGCGCAGCGCCCAGCGTGACCGCGTTGCCCAGTGTTGCTGCAGCCGCATTACTCAACACCGCATCGCCCGTCACCGACAAACCGCCGCTACCCAGCGCGGTGTTGCTGCCGACCGCCAGGGTGCCATCGCTGAGCACGGTGCCGCCGGCATAGCTGTTGTTGCCGCTGAGCGTCAGCGTGGTCGCACCATTCTTGATCAAGCCACCGGCACCGCCAATCGCACCGGTCAGGGTGAGATCGTTGCTGCCCGCCAGCGTGAGTGCACCGCTCAGATCCAGCGCATTGGCGACCGTCAGTGCCTGATCGGTATCCAGCGTGGTGCCCGCTGCAGCCGTCAGCGTACCGGTACCCAATGCCTGTGCATCGCCCAACACCAGCGTGCCGCCGCCGAGTGCGGTGCCGCCGGTGTAGGTATTGGCGGCGCCCAGGATCAATGTACCGGTATCGAGTTTCTGCAGCGTGCCGGTGCCACCGATGCTCACATCGATGGTGCCGGTGGCGCCCGGATCGACGCGCACGATGGTGGTGGCCGCATTGGCGCTCAGTGCACCGGCGCCAGCATCGCTCAGCACATAGCCGTCGCTGGCGAACTGGATCCCGGTGATGCCCTGCGTACCCTGCACGCCCACGTTACCTGCTGGGCCGGCGAAGACGGCGAAGCTGTTTTGCCAGTCGCTGTTGAGCAAGCCATCGGCCGTGGTCCAGTTGGTCGTACCCGCTGCCCACACGCCTGCGCCGCCATCGATGCTGCCGTTGGCCAGCGTCTGCGCACCATCCCAGAACTGCACGTTGGTGCCGGGTGCGGAGACCACCACGTTGACCTGCTGCGACAACCCGGTTTGCAGCGTCAACTGGGTGAGATCGATCGTGCCCGGAATGGTGCCGAAGCCCAGCCCGTTATTGGTCAGTGCGCCGGTGTAATCGATCAGGCGATACACGCCATTTCCAAAACCACCGATGTCGGTGATGTTGAGCGTGCCGTCCAGGGTGAGATCGCCGTTGACCGCCAACACACCCGTGGTGCTGGGCGTACCGAGGAACGCATCGATGCTGGCATTTGGCGCCAGATTCAACGTGCCCGTGGTCAGCACCGCACCGCTGGTCACCACCAGACGGCCGCCATCGTTGACGGTGACCGGTGCAGCGACCTCGCCGCTACCGCTCAGCGTGCCGCCCGTTGCGACGGTCACACCGCCAGTGCTGGCCAGAACGCCATCCACATCCAGCGTGCCTGCAGTGATCTGCGTTGCGCCGCCGAGCGTGCTGGTGCCGGTGAGCTGCACCGTGCCTGCGCCCACCTTCTCCAGATTGCCGGCATCGCTGAGGCTACCTGCAAAGGTGCTAGTAACGTTGTTGACGCCCAGCTGCAGCGTATTGCCGCCAAGAATCGCGACATTGCCCTGCCCGGTCACCGCACCCAACGCCGTGTTGCTGCCCAACGAGAGCCCGGCGCCTGCCGCGACATCCACTGCGCTGGCATTTCCCAACGCACCCGGTGCAGCGGTCGCCAGCACGCCGGCCTGCACCGCCACCGGGCCGGTGAAGCTGTTGGGGCCGGACAAGGTCAGTGTGCCCAACCCGTTCTTGGTCAACGCACCGCCACCACTGATGGCGCCGGTCAGTGCCAGATCGTCCGCACTGGCAATGGTCAGATCGGCACCCAGATTGACTGCATTGCCCAAGGCCAGCGCAATCGCGTTGCTCAAGGTGGAATTGCCCAGCACAGACAGGCTGCCGGCACCCAACGCGCTGTTGCTGCCAACCGCCAAGGTGCCTGCGTTCAACACGCTGCCGCCGACATAGCTGTTGGCGCCATCCAGCGTCAGCGTGGACGCACCGTTCTTGATCAGACTTCCCGCACCGCTGATCGCACCGGACAAGGTCAGATCGTTACTGCCAACCAGATTGAGCACACCGCCGAGCACTACCGCATTGCCCACTGCCAATGCTTGATTGCTATCGAGGTTGGTGCCGGCTGCCGCAGTCAACGTGCCGGTGCCGAGTGCCTGCGCGTCGCCGAGCACCAGGGTGCCGCCGCTGAGTGCCGTACCGCCGGTGTAGCTGTTGGCCGCGTCGAGCACCAGCGTGCCGGTGTCGAGTTTCTCCACGCCACCAACACCGGAAATCGCGACGTCGATCGTGGCAGTTGCACCCGGGTCCACACGCACTGCGGTCAACGGTGCGACCACGTCCAGCGCACCGGCGCCGGCATCGGTCAACTGATACCCGTCGGTGACGAACTGCAGGCCACCGATGCTCTGCGTGCCCTGCACGCCCACCGCACCTGCGGTACCGGCAAACACCGCAAAATCGCCCTGCCAGGTGCTGTTGGCGGTGCCGTCCTGACTGGTCCAGTTGGTGGCCGCGCCCCAGGTGCCGGCGCCACCATCGACCGTGCCATTGGCCGTGGTCTGCACGCCGTCCCAGAACTGCACGATGCTGCCCGGCGCGGTGACCACCAGATTGAGCTGCTGGCCGATGGCGGTCTGCAAGGCGAGCTGGCTCAGATCCACGCTGCCGGGAATCACGCCGAATGCCAACCCGTTGTTGGTGAGCAGGCCGGTGTAATCGATCAAGCGATACACGCCGGTGCCGAAGCCACCGATGTCGGTGATGTTGAGTGTGCCGTCCAGGGTGAGATCGCCATTGACTGCAAGCAGACGCGTGTTGCTCGGCGCGGCCAGTGCGACATCGAGAAATGCGCCCGGTGCCAGCGACAAGCCACCCACGCTCAGCGAGGAGCCACTGGTCAACGCAAGCCGGCCGCCATCACCGATGGTGACGCCACTGGCCACACTGCCGTTCGTGCCGGTGCCCGTCAGCGTGCCGCCGAGCGCAACGTTCAACGCGCTGGTGCCGAGACTGCCGATCACATCCAAGGTGCCGCCACTGACTTGCGTGGCACCACCGATCGCACTGGTGCCGAGCAAGCGCACCGTGTCCACGCCGACCTTGTCCAGATTGCCGCCACCGCCCAGGCTGCCGGCAAAATCGCCGCCGCCCAATTGCAGCGTGCCGCCGGCATCGGTGTCGACATTGCCGGCACCACTGAGTGCGGTGATCAGGCCGCCGTTGGTCAGATTCAACGCTGCGCCCGCCGCCACATCGACGTTGCTGGCATTGCCCAGCGCCGCACCGGTGCTGGCCACCAGCGTGCCGGCCTGAATCGCCAACGGGCCGGTGTAGCTGTTGCTGCCATTCAAGGTCAGGGTCCCGGCGCCGGTCTTGATCAAATCGCCGGCACCGCTGATGTTGCCACTGACCAGCATGTCTGCGCCGTTGTCCACGGTGAGCGCTGCGCCAAGTGCGATGTCGTTGCCCAATGCCACCGCAATTGCATTGCTCAATGCCGCGTTGCCGACGACCGACAGACTGCCGGTACCGAGTGCATCGTTTGCACCGACCGCAATGGTGCCCGCAGCCAATGTGGTGCCGCCTGCGTACGTGTTGCCTGCATTGAGCGACAACGTGGTGGCGCCATTCTTGATCAGGCTACCGGTGCCGCTGATGGCACCGTTCAACGTCAGATCGTTGCTGCCGATCAGGGTGAGCTGATCATTCAACTGCACCGTATTGCCCAGCGTCAGCGCTGCATTGGTATCCAGTTCCGCAGCGCCGCCGACCAGCAGACCACCTACCCCCAACGCAGTGTCGTTACCCAGCACCACACGCCCTGCATCCAGCGCAACGCCGCCGCTGAAGCTGTTGGCGTTGTTCAAGGTCAGCGTGGCCGTGCCTTGTTTATCCAGACTGCCGATGCCGCTGATCACGCCATTGAGCGTGGTGTCCTGCGTGCCGGGCAGCGTCAACGCGCCGTTCAATGCGAGCGCATTGCCCAGTGTCACTGCAGTGGTGGCATCCAGCGTGGTGCCAGCCGCCGCAGTCAGCGTGCCTAGTCCCAGTGCGGTATCGCTGCCGACCAGCAACGCGCCGCCCTGCAATTGCAGGCCGCCCACCCAGGTATTGTTGCCAGTAAGGGTGAGCGTCTGGGGGCCGTTCTTGATCAAGCTGCCGGCGCCATCGATCACACCATCGAGCGTGAGGTCCTGGCCATCGATGCCGAGTTGACCGGCAACGTTGAGCGCGTTCTGCAACGTCACTGCAGTGCTGGCAGTGAGTTGCGTCCCATCGGCAGCAGTGAGTGCGCCGGTGCCCAGTGCAGTGTTGCTGCCGACCACCAAGGTGCCGGTGTCCAGCACGGTTCCACCGGTGTAGAGGTTGTTGCCGGTGAGCGTGAGCGCACCAGCGCCCTGTTTGATCAGGCTACCTGCGCCACTGACGATACCGGTCACGCCAAGATCGTTGTTGCCGGTAAGCGAGAGCGCGCCGTTCAGGGCGACATCGTTGCCGATCGTGGTTGCGGTGGTGGCTTGCAGTTGCGTGCCATCGGCCGCCGTCAGCACGCCGCTGCCCAGTGCAGTGGCGTTGCCGATCAGCAACGCGCCTGCATTGAGATCCACGCCGCCGGCAAAGGTGTTTGGTCCACCCAGGGTGAGTGTGGCGCCGCCGTCCTTGATCACCCCGCCCACGCCGCTGACAACGCCGTTGAGCGCAAGATCCTGGCTGCCGCCGAGTTGCAGATCCGCTTCCAGTGCCACGTTGTTATCGACGATGCGTGCTGCGGTGCTGTCGAGCAGACCGCCGCCGATGGTCAGGGTGCCTGTGCCCAACGCCGTATCGCTGCCCAGTACCAGACTGCCTGCAGACAAGCGCGTACCACCGGCATAGGTGTTGTTGCCTGCCAATGTCAGACTGGCCGGGCCGAGCTTGTCGAGACTGCCGGCGCCGGTGATCGCACCATTGAGCGTCAGCGCATTGCTGCCACCCACATTGACCAGGCCCGCCAGTGCGATGGCATTGGCGAGCGTGCTCACCGTGGCATTGTCCAAGGTGGTGCCGGCGGCGGCGCTGAGTGCACCAACGCCGAGTGCGGTGTCGCTGCCCACCGTGAGGCGACCGGCACCGAGCGCAGTGCCGCCGCTGTACAAACTGTTGCCGCTCAACGTCAGGTCGCCACTGCCGGATTTGATCAGGCTGCCCGCACCGCTGATATCGCCGCTCAAGGTCAGTGCCTGCGTGCCATCGAGGCTGAGCGCGCCGGCGGTCAGCGCAATATCGTTGGCCACCGTGGTAGGCACCGTGCCCTGCAGACTGGCATTACCGGTGACGGTCAATGCACCGCTGCCGAGTGATCCGTCACTGGTCACCTGCAGGATGCCGGCATTGAGCAACGTGCCGCCGGTATAGGTATTGAGCCCACCGAGCGTGAGTGTGCCGGTGCCGAGTTTGTTCAACGTACCGCTGCCGCCAATCGTGCCCGTCAAGTTCAAGGCGGTGCCGTTGCTGCCCACGCCCATGGTGTCGGTCAACGTGATGGCGTTTCCGAGCGTTGCCGCTGTGGTCGCATCGAGTACGCCGCCACTGGCGGTCAGCGTACCGGTGCCCAGCGCCGCGTTGGAGCCGACCACCAGCCGCCCGGTGCTCAGCGTGGTACCGCCGGTATAGGCATTACTGTTGGTCAGCGTGAGGTCGCCCGCACCGCTCTTGATCAAACTGCCGCCGCCAGTGATGGCACCGCTGAGCGTCAGCGCCTGCGCGCCGGTCCAGTTCAACGGACCTGCGAGGTTGATGCCGTTGGCCACCGTCAACGCAGCGCCGGTGCTCAGGTTGGCCGGGCCAGTGACATTTAATGCGCCCGTTCCCAATGCGGAGGCCGTGCCGAGCTGCAACGCGCCCGACGCCAACGTGGTGCCGCCGGTATACGTGTTGGTGCCGTTGAGCGCGAGCGTGCCGGTGCCGGTCTTGTTGATGCCACCGGCACCGGCAAGCGTGCCACTCAAGGTCAGCGCGTTGCTGCTGGCACCAAGGCCCAGGGTGTTGGTCAGCGCAAATGCATTGTTCAATGTCAGCGGAGCAGTGGTATCCAGTAGCCCGCCCGCTGCGGTCACCGTGCCGGTGCCGAGCGCACCGGAGGTTTCCAGCAGCACGGTGCCGGCGCCCAGCGAGGTACCACCGGCGTAGGTATTGGTGCCGCCAAGGGTCAGCGTGCCGGTGCCGATCTTGTTCAGCGCCCCGGCACCGCTGATACCGCCGCCAAGCCGCAGGTTGTTGGCACCGCCGATGCCGATGAAATCGTTGAGTACGAACGCGTTCGGCAAGTTGACTGCAGTACTTGAAAGTAGGCTGCCAGCAGATGCGTTGACGGTGCCGGTTCCCAGCGCGACGTTGTTGCCGACGGTCAGCGCGCCACCGAGCAGGTTCACGCCGCCGCTGAAGGTATTGGCGCCGGTCAAACCCAAGGCACCGGTGCCGGTCTTGGTCAGCGCACCGGTGCCGGTGACGGGGCTGGCAACCGTCAGGTCGTTGGCGCCTTGCAGGGTCAAGCCGCCTGCACCCAGCGCGATGCCGCCGGTGGGATTCAGCGTCAACCCTGCGGCAGTGGCCTCCAGTGCACCGCCATTGGCAGCGATGCTGGTGCCGAGCTGGGCAGGGTTTGCGAACTGCAGCACGCCGCCATTGAGCGCGCTGCTGCCGAAGTTGCTGCCGCCACCGACTGACCAGGTACCGCTGTTGACGCGCAGGCTGCCGAAATTGATGTACTGCGCCGTGCTGAGCGATCCAACACCGGTACTGCCAGTGCCGGTGCCGGTTGCCGAATTCTGCAGGATCAACGTATTGGTGCCGCCTGCACCACCATCCACCACGCCGGTCTGCGCGAAGCTCAGCAAGCCGCCGGGACCCAGCAGTTCGAGCGCCAGTCCACCGCTGCTGTTGACGCTGCCGCCCGTCACCGCAGTGAAGCTGTTGGTGCTCCCCGCCCCCATCGACACGCTGCCGTTGATGGTGCCCGAGTTGACGAAGGTATTGCCGGTGGCCGAACTCTGGAAGCCCACACGTCCGTTGATGGTGCCGGTATTGACCGCATTGACGGTACCGCCGCCGCTGACCGCAATCACCGGCGTATCGGAACTCAGGACCGACAGATTCAACAATGCACGGCTATCGATCAGGCCTGCGTTGTTGATCTGCACAACGCCATTGCTGGCCGAGGTGATGCCCAGCGCCATGCCGTCGAGATTGAGTAGGTTGGCACCAAGCAGGCCGCCGGTGCCGTAGATCGTGCCGGTGCTTAGGTTATTGGCAGTGACCAAGGTGGAACTGGCATTGCCCATGGTGACGCCGGTGCTCAACACCGACAACAAGCCAAGCACGGAAGGGTCGACCGTGCCGCCATTGTTGAGCGTGGCATTGGTACCACTGAGCGCGATGGCGGTGCCACCGAGCAACCCGGCAGTCATTTGCGTGCCGGCTGCGACATTGACAGTCAAGTTGTTTGCGCCGCTGGCAAAACTATTGCTGGTAATCGGCAATCCGGTGCAGGTGACGGTTGCGCCCGCCGCAGGTAGCGCCGGTGTACATGCTCCCCAGGCCAGAGCGGGTGCGGCGGCCCCCACCGCCAATACAACCAGGCTCGACAAACAACGACGGGTTGCCCCGGACTTGCGCCGCCGACGCACCAACTCATGCGTTACGACCCAATTGCCAATCGCCGCGTTCCAGACCAGCGCAAATGCACGATTCATTTCATTTTCCCCTGATTGCCGTACAGAGACCGGCGTGTGCCCATGCACGCGCCTTCAAAGACGAGAGTTGACCAATGGTTGAGTCGGTTTAAAACAGGACGTACTGCTACAGACCTGGGTAGTTCAAGCGTGACGGAGATTAATACCAATCCCGATAAAGAACATGCTGCGATTAATAGGCGAAGCGGCACAGCTGAAACTGTGCGGAATATCACTAACCATAAACCCATCCGTTACACAAACAAAATCTGTCGACTGGTTTGCTCGGGCTCGCTAGAGGCAGTGACGTGCCTCATCCGCATTGGCGCACGCTCCATGCACCACCTGCTTCACCGTTAAAATGGGAATTTATCCACGATCTATGCGGAATTTGATTGGATGAGCCTGGTAGTTAAAAGCAGGAAGATGCGCGCGCCTGGCCATGCTAGCGAACCGAACAATAGGCATGGCATGTTATTCAAGGATGCTGCGATGCAAAAATTCGTATATGCAGCCGGCAACCTAGAGACTTGTATTGCAATCGTTTGGAGAATCATTGCAATCGTTTTCTATATTAATACCAATGGACATTGCTCTCAGAACTCAGCCGACCGAATATCTGCGGTGAGCGAAACTTATTGAAACAACGCTTGCAGAGCCTGCTGATGTGATACCGTTTTTTCGTGCATTACATCGGGCATGGGATGTGGATCAGATCCCAGATGTTCGTCACCTGCCGATGACTCCGGTTTGTTTCTAGTAGCCATGCAGTGTGTGATCTTCAACACGGACTCTGACGAGATGACGCTTGCTCTGGACAACAAAACGCAGGAACGGCACGCCGACTGGTCAGGCGTGCCGATCGACCTGGGCGGAATGGAGCCGCTCGATCAGATCGCACGCCTGGTTTGCCACGCATTGGTAGCGCCTGCTGCTGCGCTGACCATCACCGAAGGCGGCCGCTTACGTGTGCTGGCGGCGCGCGGCATCAGCATCGGCCATGTCGAACAGGCCATCGCGTCTTGCTGTCAGGTCAATGCCGCCGCCAACGGCGTTTCGGAGTTGATCGGTCACTCCGCGCTGGCACCGATTCAATTGGGCGATGCCGCGTTTCCCGGACTGCCTGCGCGCTTCATCGCCTGTGTGCCGGTCGGCACGCCGCAAACCGGTGTCACCGGCACGCTGTGCGTGATCGATACGCGTGAGCGCCATCTGGCCAGCCAGGAGCATCAGCAACTGCTGATGTTCGCCAACGTGGCGGCGGCGCAACTCGAATTGCAATTCGGCGCTGGCCGTCGCGAACCGCATAGCGGCCTGCTCAATGCGCGTCAGCTGCAATCGGATCTGGATGCCCTCGCCTTTGGCAGCCACTGCGTGCCGACCATCGCCTCGTTCATCGAGGTCTACGACACGCAGGCCGCCAACGAAGCACGCCAGGCGCTGGGCATGCAACCGTTGGAAGAGTTGATACGGCACGCCAGCTACGTGCTGACCCGCGCACTGCGTGGCAAGGCCACCGTGTATCACGTGGCACCGATGCGGTTTGCGTTCTTTCTGTTGAACTCTGCGCCCGACGAGATGGAAGACCTGTTGCTCGATCTGCGGGACATGCTGCATCAGCCGATGGATGCGGCCGGCGTGCCGATGTCGTTGACCTTTCACGCCGGTGTTGTGCGCTTTGCGCCGCAGCAACCCGACACCAACGATGTCATGCGCAAGGGGCTGGTGGCGTTGGGCGATGCGATCAACAACCACGCCATCGTGTGCTGGTACAGCGCCCTGCACGACGATGCGATTCAACGCTCTTACCGCCTGGCATTGGATGCAGAACGTGCATTGGACGCCGGCGATTTCCGGCTGGTGTTTCAGCCGCGCATCGACCTTGCCGACCTGTCGGTGACCGGTTTCGAAGCGCTGCTGCGCTGGCACCACGCCAGTCTTGGCCCGATCGGCCCGGACGAATTCATTCCGCTGTTCGAAAAGACCGCCCTGATGTGCACCGTCACCAACTGGGTGATCGAAACTGCGCTGGTGCAGCTGGCCAAGTGGCGGGCACAGGGGCTGGATTTCTCGATCTCGATCAATCTGTCTTCACGCGATTTCGGCAACCTCAATCTTGCTGCGGATGTCATCAATCGCTGCAGGGAACTGGCGATCCCCACCTCGCGGATCGAATTGGAAATCACCGAAGGCCGCTGGTTGCGCAGCAATGTGGAAGCAGTCCCTCGGCTACGCGCACTACGCGATGCCGGCGTCAGCGTGGCCATCGACGATTTCGGCACCGGCTACAGCAACTTCGGTTACCTCACCGAGTTGCCGGTCAATGTGCTCAAGCTCGATCGCTCGCTGGTCACCGGCATTGCCACCAAGGCCGGCATGCAGATGCGCGCCGAGGCGGTGGTGCGGCTGGCCAATGCGCTGGGCTATCGCACCGTGGCCGAAGGTACATACAGCCAAGCAAGTGGACGCTGACACTAAATAAACTGGACGAAGCTATCAGCCAAACTGGACGGCGACGTCATTTAGGCTGGACGGTTGTGACTTGCAAAGTCAGCGCAGCCAGGCAAGGAGGATGCAACTCGGCTGGCCTGCTGCTGGTCAGAGGCAGCGCTTATAGAGCGCCCAGCGCCGCCTGCGGGAGGACTGCGCGGCCACGTACTGCTAGCGAGGGATTCTCACGGAGCCTAAACGCCGGCAGAGCTAGAGCAGGCGCGGGCCGATCACGCCTGCTCTGGCAGTTCGAAGAAGTCCGCGTAGCGGGAACTGAAGCTCTCGCGGTCTGTGACGAATGCCTCCAGATCTGCTGCAATTCCATGCGCGAAAGGTGGTAATTCGATACCATGCGCATGCGCCAATGCTCGGACGGCCAATTCGGTCTTCGCAGCGCTTCCTCTACTGTCAGGCATGGCATGCGCCATCCACCAGTGGAGACTACCCAGCGTCGGCATCAGGCTGGCGGGATCGTGGCGTTGTGCGATTAAGTTGCTAAACAAGGTTTCGACATGATTCATGATCGGCTGCACCATTCCGAATGGTGTGTGCTCAATGACAAATGGAAAAGCTGAGCCTTCAACCTGCAGACCGTTTCCTTTCCGCCCTTGCTGGGCGAGCGAATGGTAGAAGTCGTCAGGATTCACAGCCAGCTTTAATTGGGTGAGCGGTATCATTGCCCCATTCAGTACACCTACCATTTCGAAAACATCATGCGCCATGAATGTTTTGGGCAGCGCCTGCTCACTTTTTGCAACAAGGTCGTTCGCTTGCCGGATCAGCGGAAGCTGGCGCACCCTTGGTCGCAGATATGCATAGTGTTTTGTAAGAGGCGTGGAGACGTTCTTTTGCCGTGGGTAGCCCGCCGCAAATGGCTGTGCATTTCCTTTCGTTTGACCGGGGCCCTCTGCCTGCGGATTTTGTTGTGTAGCCCAGCTATGACGTGCTGCGCCTGAGAAATCCCACAACTGCCGGAAGGTCTGGATCTGCCCGCTTGCAATACGTTCGCCACCTTCCCGCGCAGTGGCATAAAATCGGCGGCCATACTCTTGATTCTCTGGGGTTGACTCTTGGTTGACGCGCGGATCTGGCCATCGTGCCACGCCCGTCAGCGCGACCTGTGCGGGCGACAGACTGCACTCGGTAGCAGGTCCTGGCAGTGACCTGCGGATAGGCGGCGATACCGAGGTGATACTATGGTTCAGCCCCTGCATGCCGGGCGCCAGAGCCGCGAAGGCAGCCTCCCTCAACAACGTCTGGGACCACTCCGTGAGGGATTGATGTCTCGGCTCATGGAAGCGACTGCTTTCAATGTGGAGCGTATGTTCGCCTTGTTCCTCGGTGTAAAGCACTTGCAGCTGCACATCAGAACTGATTCGTTCCTCTGGAGCCAGCGCCTGGTGGGGGCGGCGATGTTTCAGTTCCACGGTCACTTTCTCCCACGGTCTGGACAGCGCCATGTCGATAGCTGCCAGCGCTACGTTTTCCCCGTGCTGCTGAACTTTGTGCGGCAAATGGCCGGCGCCAGCCCGCCTTGCCCTACGAGCCCCGAGTGACCCCAAGCCATACAGGCTAGGTGACATGGGCGCCTCGGGAGATGACGGCGTAGAGGGCGTGGTCTGCTCTGCGGCGTGGGCTGCATAATCCTCAAGTGAGCCCGCCACGCTCGGCTTTGAAACGCATAGACCCATGTTGATCTCCTACAGTGACTGTCGGAGCAAGTTTGGCGAGAAGCTCTCCGATTCGCGCTGGCTCACCGAAGTCATAGCTGGGACGACGAAGCATTGACGCGCGGGATTCTCGAGCCTCTATAGAGGCTTGGCAGGGATTCTTGAAAAAATCCTTTTCTGACAGCAGGTTAGATCACTTTTTGCTTTTTTTACGAATCCCCCCCCCGACCCTCGATCGGCTTGTATTACATATCGATGTAATCGAACACTTCGGTGCGAAGTCTTGGAGCAGAGGGGTTCAACATCCGATTCCACGGGCGCTTACGAGAAGGCCGATTGAGGCCGTGAGGAGGGTTCATGTCAAAGCGAAGGAAGTTCAGGCGCCCGAAGCGGCAATTCGATCTCTCACCTCATCCGGCATCAGGCGCTCGCGCCTGCCGGCTTGAAGCGTCCTCAGTCCCCACTCCCATGCAATGTCTTGCTCTGCGACCCATCGCCTGGCGTTCTCGCTGGATTGTTCGACCGGCTGAGTCAGCCGAAAGCGTGGTCCGAGCCCAAAGAACAGATCGAAACCAAAATCAATCGTCAGCAACCGACGCAGCTGCCGGGTATGCCCGCCCGGGAGATAGCCATCCCATCCAGCGTCCTCTAGCTGCAGTACGACGCGGGAGAAGCAGAAAGCCTGCCTTTGCATGATCCTTGGATGCAGATCAAACGCAAGCTCCTTGTCTTCTGCCAACGGAAAAATGAAGCAGATGAAGTAGGCGAACAGCTCCTCTGCGATCTCCCACAGCGGACCCTCAATCGTGGCCAGGAACAGGCTGGCGTGCAGCGAACGCCCGAGTTCAAAAGCCCGCCCTTGATTTCCTGCTTCATGCGCTTCTCGAAGCAATACGACGAGCGCGGCTAGGCTATCCAGGCCCGCTTGTCCCTCCAGGCGTCGAGTCACTTGGCGCGTTGCTTTACGCCGCACATAGCGTCCGCGCTCCAACGCCTGCTGATCGAAGATCGCCATCTGGATCCCGGGTCCCAACCGCTTTAGCAGCGTGTCGGCACTTACCCCAACAGGGCGGGAGATGTCCAGCGCGTCCCAAGCTGCTGCCATGAGGATTTCACTGGAGCCTGCCATGGCTGCTTCTGTGGTGCGGAGAGTTTCGGCGCCGGGGACGTGCTTACCCAGGGCGTACTTGGCCCACAAATTGTGATGGTGCTCGCCCTTGAGGTAGGTGCCGGGCTGCAAAACCTGACCCAGGCGATAGGCCGTCGGACGGCCCATACGCGCCCGCAGCCCCTCGAACCATAAGCCAACCTTCAGCACGTTCAAGGCCTTCTCAGCGGAACGGTTTGCGTTCGATTCGGCTAAGCGAACTACCGCTTTTACCCGGCCAAGTTTGTAGTCCTTGATCTGTATCAATGGCTTATCGACTCATTGCGGTGCAATTTAGAGTAACGCGGAAGCCCTCAGTTTCCTTCTGGGCGACTATCGGTGCAATCGTTACGCTAGCGGCATGACAGAGCGTGACGAACACATCGGCGCGTTGGCCAAAGTCCTGGAGCAGGATCTGTTGCACCACTACGGCCCGGTGATCGGCCAGGATGATCTGCGCCAAGCACTGGGCTACACCTCGCTGGATGCGTTCCGGCAGGCTCTGTCCCGTGACTCGCTGCCGGTGCCGGTGTTCCCCATCCCTAATCGCCGCGGCAAATACGCGCTTGCCAAAGACATTGCGCACTGGCTGGCAGGCTTGCGCGACCAAGCCATCCGGGCATCGCACCCAAACGGAAACACGCCATGACTGCGAACATGGAAGACAGGGGGTCAGCATGACCTGACGACTCCCACCGCCATTCCACACGTGGGAAATGCAAAAGCCCCCAAGCGCGTCAACGCTTGGGGGCTTTGAGGGTGTAGCTAGAACCTATTCGCTGCATTCTCGGCATCCGCCCTCCCTTCGTCAATCCCTGTTTGCCAGCTCTTACGCGCTGGCGCGGGGGACTGTTGCCGCTGTTCTGGCCCGGATGCTGGTGCCTGGAACGAAGGCGGTGCAAGGAGTGCCATGAATCCGTTGAAAGACCTGTGCCGGTGCCTGCTGCGCACTGACCTGACCGATCGGCAGGTTGGTCAAAAGTTGAATCGCTCGCCGACCACGGTCGGCCGCTATCGCAAACGCCTGCGAGCCCTCTCACAATCGTGGGATGACATCGAGAGCATGGACGAAGTCGCGCTGGCGCGCCGATTGAATCCGGGCAAAAGTAGTGCGAAGAAGTTGCTCGTTGAACCGGATTGGTCGTATGTGCACGCCGAGCTGCAGCGGCGCGGCATGACGATCGCGCTATTGCATGAGGAATATGCCCTTGGCTTGGAAGCCGGGGCGATGTCAGAGACCGAGTTCCGACGCCGCTACCGCCGCTATGCGCGTAAGCGAGGACTGGTCATGCGTCAGGTGCGTGTACCGGGACAACAGCTGTTTCTGGACTTCTCCGGAGTGCGCCCTTCGATCACTGATCAGATGACCGGCGCAACAACCCCGGTGGAGCTCTTCGTGGCGGTCATGGGTGCCAGCCGCAAGACCTTCGTCTATGCCGTCGCAAGCCAGAAATCGGTTGACTGGATCGCTTGCAATGCAAAGGCGCTGGAGTTCTTTGCGGGCGTGCCCACCTATCTGGTGCCGGATAACCTCAAGGCGGCGGTGACCTCCGTTTCCGGGCAGGACGGGGCACTGCTGAACATGACCTACGCCGAGTTCGCTGCACACTACGACACCATGGTGCTGCCGGCACGTCCGCGCAAACCTACGGACAAGGCGCCGGTGGAGATTGGGGTGCAACTGGCCCAGCGTTGGATCCTGGCGCGGCTGCGCAATCGGGTGTTCTTCTCGCTGGAGGAACTGAATCGCGCCATTGCCGAGCTGGTGGACCGCATGAACCTTCGTCCGATGCGTGGGTCCGGCGGAAAAAGCCGTCAGCAACTGTTCGAGGAACTGGACGGCCCCGCGCTGCGTCCCTGTCCGCAGATGCCCTACGAGTACGCAGAGTGGAAGCTTAAGGTCCCTGTGGGACAGGATTACCACGTCCCTTGGCAGGGCCACTTTTACTCGGTTCCTCACACATTGGTTGGCGCAAAGGTGAACTTGAAGGTCACCCGGGAGGCCGTGGCAGTCTTCCACCGCGACAAGCGGGTGGCCATGCATCCGCGCAGCGGCGAAGTGGGTGGATGTAGCACGTCACCGGAGCACCAGCCACCGGCTCATCGCGCTTACGCACAAGACACGCCGGACGTACTGATGACATGGGCGCGTCAGCAAGGAGGCGCCCTGCATAAGTTCGTGCAACGACATAGCGCGACCCATCGCCGACCGGCACTGACCCTGCAAGCCTGTCGAGGGCTGCGACGCCTTGCGCGTGAACACGGGATCGAAAGGCTGCAGGCGGCCTGTGACCGGGCAGTGCGCATCCAAGCAAACAGTGTCAGCTCGGTGAAGTCGATCCTGGTGCGCCATCTGGATCGCAGCGCATCTTGCGATGACAGTGCAAGCAACGATGACGCTCCACAGGCGCACGAAAACGTGCGCGGTGCTAACTACTACTCATAATTCAGGGAGAACATTATGTCTTTGGAACATACGATTGATCAGCTACGAACGCTCAAATTGACCGGCATGGTGGCTGGCGTCGAACATCAACTCGCCCAATCCAGCTACGGAGCACTCGGCTTCGATCAGCGCCTTGGCCATCTGGTTGACGCCGAGGTGAGTCAGCGCGACAGCAAGCGCTTCACGCGCCTGATTCGCAATGCCAAGCTCAAGGTCTACGCCGAACCGGAGGCTATTGACTATCGTGTTGGGCGCGGGTTGGATCGATCGGTGATCGCGGATTTGCTGACCTGTGGCTGGATTGAGCACCGCCAAAACGTTTTGGTCACTGGACAAACAGGTACTGGAAAGACCTGGTTGGCATGTGCCCTGGCCGTACAAGCCGCACGCCAAGGGATCACCGTAGGCTACCGGCGCGTAGGCCGCCTGTTGGAAGACATGGAGGTCGGGCATGCGGACGGCTCACTGGCCAAGCTTCGCAATCAACTCGCCAGGACCGGACTACTAATCTTGGATGATTTCGGCCTGACGCCGCTGAGCAGCCGCGGACGTGCAGATCTACTGGAATTACTCGATGACCGTGTCGGCTCTGGCGCCACGATTGTGGCTGGCCAGATGCCAGTGCAGGACTGGCATGCGTTTATCCATGACCCTGCTTTGGCTGATGCCATCATGGATCGACTGATTCACAGCAGCCACAAACTAGCGCTCAAGGGTGAATCCATGCGAAAGACGAAGGTGGCCAAGTCCGGGAAGTGAAGATTGGCGGCGCTGTCCAGCGCTTCTGGCGCTCGCATCCAATTCATTTGGCGGCGGTGTCCAGTTCCGTCGCCGATGAGTGTCCAGTTGGTTGGCTTTTCGTACCGAAGGCATCGAACATGCCGACGAAATCGCGCTGTTGCGTAGCTGGGGATGCGACGAAGCGCAGGGATATCTGCTCTCCCGCCCGATGGAAGCGCACCTGGTGGCCGCTTACGTTGCGCAGGCGCTGGCCGCGCAGCGACTGCCGTGACCGCAGCGTTCAACTCAGATCGTGCAGCGCCTTGCCCAATGGTGGACCCAGCGTCCAGTCGGAGAAGCGCACCTTCAACCCCGCGCGCTCCGGCGTGCAGCACATCGGCCCGACCCGATAGGCGTCGGCCACCGGGAACGGGCAAAGCCTGATCAACGGCCAGCTGCGTCCATCGGCAGAGACCTGCAGGCGCAACACACCCTCGGCAACGGTGGCGCGGATCCAGAAATCCTTCGGATCGGCTTCGTAGGGACCGGTGGCCCAGTCCGACACCGGATTGGTCAGCACGCTGCTGAGCATCGCGCGGCCGTCGCTGAGTTCGATGCCCGCCTTGACCCAGCGCTGCTCGTCCAGGCGCACCATGATGCCAGCCTGGTCGTAGAGCGATGCGTATTGGGCGCGCACGCGCAGCTGCGCGGTGAAACCCGCTGCAGCTGCGACACCCAGAAAGTGCCCGCTATCGCGGGTAAATCCGTAATGGGTCTGGCGCCAGAAGTCGGTGGCCTGGTCGGTCACCACCTCCAAGGTGTCGCCATCGATCTCCACTGTCTTCGGCCGGTTGAGCCAGATACCACCGTGCCAGGCCGTGTCATGCGGCATGCTGATCTCCGAATTCGTTGTGACCTGCTTTTCCCGGCTCCGCGTCTTCACGCATGTGCCAGCGCGTAATCCAGTGCCGCACAGATCGCCGCCACCTGCGCCGCATTGCATTGCGCAGGCGTTGCACGCGGGCTGTCCGGATACACCTCGGTGGTGGTGCGATAGCGTGCCTGCGTCACGCCGGCGCACAAGCCCAGACGCCGCACCGGATAGTTGATGACACCATGGCCCACCACAGGTGCGCCGATGATCTGGCCCTGCGCGTCGGCAGGCGCGATGTGGGTGATCTGCGCCACCGCCGCAATCACGGCCTGCTGAAATTCCGGCTGCGGATCTTCGCTGTCGCCGACCAGATAGAAACCATCCGGAATAGTGCCCGGCACGTACGCAACACCGTCGCGCGCGGCCAACGCCGGGCGGAATTCGGTTTCGTCGCTGTCGGTGGTTTCGTGCAGATCGATATGCACGTGCATCTGCCCAGGCAGTGCGGTGACCAGCTGCATCAACGCGGCCGATTCTGCTGCAGGACTGTCCTGGCGAAAGGAACGATTCGGATCGATTGCATCGGCATTCCAGCGTTGGATGCGCTCATACCCCCACGGATTGATGCAGGGCGCCACCAGCAGATTGATCCGGCCCGCGTAATGGGCAGCGTGTTGCTGCAAGAACTGCAGCGCGCCCTGCACGCCACTGGTTTCATACCCATGCACACCGCCGGTGACCAGTGCGCACGGTAGCGCAGCGTCCCAGTCGGCATTGCGCAGTGCGATCAACGGATAGTGCTCGGGTGCCGCGCCGATCGTCCCGTAATGCACGCGTTCAAGGTGCGCATCCAGGCGCTCGATGGGCTGCACGACATCGTCGGCATAACTACGCTGGCGCAGCTGGCGTGCACGCCATGCACTGCGCTCTGTCTCACCCCAGGGGTGCCCTGCACTGCCGATCGGATAAGCCGCGTGCGCTGTCATCACTGCAACCGTTTGTCGAGAGATCGACAAGGGTAAGCGTTGCGGATAAGCCGGTCCATGGCAGTGCCGGATCGCGCACGCTGCCGCATCCAAGCCTGTCTCGGAACAAGAAAGGCCCTGCATCGCAGGGCCTTTTGTGTTTACCGGTCCACGGCGCGGCGGCCCGCGTTGCGGCTCACTTCTTCGCAATGACGCCCGGGGTTGCATCCCGCACCAGGAATTCTTCGGTCAGCTGCGGCAGATAGTCCAGCAACCAGTCGGCCATTGCATGTTCCTGCTCCAGTATCTGCTCGCACACGTGCTGGGTTTGCACATCGCCTACCGTCCTGGCTGCACCGAGCAACGCGGTATAGGTGGCGATCTCCAGATTCTCGAACACATAGCCGGCCATCGCACCCTTGACGATTTCGTCGGAGGTGGTCATGCCGCCCATGGCCTGGCCGAACGCGGCCATCTTGCCCATGGTGTCCTTGATCACCGACGGCGAACCGCCAAGGCGCTCGATGCAGGAATCGACCAGGCGCTGCTGGCCCAGCGTCTCTTCCAGGTGCTGCTCGAGACGTGCCTTGAGCTGGGGATAATGCTCGATGCGCGCCGCCTGAGCCTTGAGCATCTGTTCGGCCTGCTGCTCCATTGCATGCGCATCGCGCAACCAGTCCATCAAATTTTCTTGGGGTTCGGCCATGCGACATCTCCTGTTATGTGCGAGGACTCCAGCGTGGCGCGCACCGCATGAAAGACACGGCTGCACAAGGTGAGCGCGCAGTGGGACGTCCACATGTAATTGACATCACGACCCAGCGAATGGGCCGGGACGAGAGAATGAGGGGTCTGGCCAGCTCTGCAAATCCTGCAGACACTGTGAGAGGTGCGACAGTGAGGGTGAAGAATTTCCCTGCAATCGATGGCAGCGCCGCACAAGGTGTGCAAAATTTTCCTCATCCGTGCCGATGCGTTGCGCACCAACAGGTTCAAGACCACACCTTTGCAATCCAATCGCCATCAGGCGACCTCAAGCGACGGAGTGCTGCAATCGTTTGTGCCTGCAGACCTCGAATGACATCGCGAAGTACCTTCCCAAAACGTAACAGGCCCTGCATCCAGCTGACGCAGAGCCTGTCGTGCTGCAACCCGCACCGGCACGCCATCGGCGCGCCGAACGGCGGATTTAGACTGCTTCTTCCTGCGGCTTGGCCTGCTTGGAACGGCCACCTTTGCTGCCGATACGCGACATATGATCGCGATCGCGGCTGACTGCCTGGCCACCCTTGCGACCCGCTTCACGTGCTTCGTCGCTGGTGAATTCATGTGCATTGCCGCTGGCGTGGGCGGCTTTTCCACCGCTGCTGGCCAACACGCGGCGCTTTTCAGGATCCAATGCGGCAAAGCCGCGCCGGCTACGAGTAACGTTCTGTCCGTCTTCCACTGTGCCTCCTCTCGATGCTTCGTTGGTACGCCATTGGGTAATGGGGTCAACGCAACAATCGTGCCAACCCGCAAATGCAGGCCACACGGTGCACGTACATGGGGTGTCGGAAAAAACGGCTGCGCTCGCTGTGCAAATCTTGCACTCCTGTCAGCAAGACGTGCCTGCCGCTTGCGGTGATGCGTGGGTAGCGCTACCAGTACTGGCCTGCAAGGGGCGATCTTCCAGCAACGCGGCCACGTGCGCGGCGATGCTCAGGCAGCAGGTCAACCCCGGCGATTCGATGCCCAACAGATTCACCAGCCCGGCGATGCCGTGCAGACCTGGCCCATCGATGCGGAAATCGGCGGCCGCCTCGCCGGGCCCGCTGATCTTCGGTCTTACGCCGCAATAGCCAGGCTGCAATGCGCGCTCCGGCAAGCCAGGCCAGTAACGCCGTATCGCCGCCACAAAGCTGTCTGCCCGCGTTGGCTCGCAGTGGTAATCGGGCGCACTTACCCACTCCACATCAGGGCCGAAGCGTGCACGCCCGTGCAGGTCCAGGGTGAGATGCACGCCCAGGCCGCCAGGTTCGGGCAGCGGATAGATCAATTGACCAAACGGTGAGCGGCCGGCCAACGTGAAGTAGCTGCCCTTGGCGAAGTAGGCCCGCACCTGTGCACGCGCGGGCAAACCATCGGTGCGGGCAGCCAGGGGTGGCGCGCCATGGCCGGCCGCATTCACCAGCCAGTTGCAGGTGAGCGACACCGGCGCATGGCCGTCACCTGCAATCGAAAGACGGAATCCTGCTGCACTTGGCTCGACGTGTTCCACCCTCGTGCGTAGCGCCACGGTGGCGCCGTGCGCTTCGGCATCGCCCTGCAATGCCAGCATCAATGCATGGCTGTCGATGATGCCGGTGGCGGTGGACTCCAGAGCGGCAACGCAGCGCAGCTGCGGCGCGCGCTCCCGCACCTGCGCCTGAGTGAGCGGCACAACACCGTGCGCACCACTGGCCACCGCGTTGTGATGCAGCCGGTCGAGTTGTTCGCGTTGCGCGTGATCGCACGCAATGATCAATTTGCCGCAACGCCGATACGGCACGTGACGTTGCTCGCAATAGGCATACAACACGGTATTGCCGCTGACGCACAACTGTGCCTTCAACGACTCGGCCGGGTAGTAGAGACCTGCGTGGATCACCTCACTATTGCGCGCACTGCTGCCAGTGCCGATCGCGGCCTGCTCTTCCAGTACCAACACCGCATGCCCCTGCAGCGCGAGGTGACGCGCAATCGCCAGCCCCACCACGCCTGCGCCCACCACCACACATTCAACGTCGTGCATGTTCGGCCTCAAACCATCGGCAACCCAGCGGGCTTACACCATAGCGCACAGGATTATCGCGACCGGTATCACTCTTTTCTCACTATCTGCTCTTATATTTAGGTCGGGTTATGTTGAACCGCACAGTGCTGCAAGGCGACGAACGTTTTCCTGGCCTTGGTCTGGGGCGTGCGTTGTTTTACCCACCCGAGTAAAAGCAGTCGCGGCCGGTTGGCAGGTGCGATCACCGAAGGAGTATCGATGGACGCAACGCGCTCGGTCCTGCTGGCCTCCAATTACCAGGCCTGGCCAGAGGCCTTCAACGGGCAGGCCTATGCCTTGCTCAATGTCATCGGCAGTCTGGAACATGCAGACCTGCTGTGCCCGCCCGCAGCGGAGTACACCAGCGGGCGCGGGGTCAATCCGGGTGTGTCGTATCTGCTCAACGAACTGAAGCATCGCGGCGCCTCTGCGCTGCATCGGTTGAGTGGGCGGCCTGCCCTCTCCAATGCACAGCCACGCAAAGTCGAGCAGGACTACGATCTGTTTTTCTACGTGTGCCAGTTCCCAAGAGAGCTGAGCGCGCTCGGACGCATGGACGGCTGGCGCAAGCGCTGCCGCACGCGTGTGGTGTACCTGCTGGAAACCTGGCCTGAGCTGCTGGAATCGCAAAAGACCGAATTGAAACTGCTCGATCAGTTCGATCATGTCTTCGTGCTCAATGCCAGCTGCGTGGATGCGCTGCGTGGCTACACCAGCACGCCAGTGTCGTTTCTGGCCAGCGCGTGCGACACCTTGTTGGCAACCCCACTGCCGCGTGCGCCACAGCGCTGCATCGATGTGGTCAGCATTGGCCGGCGCGTGCCGCAGGTGCATGCGCAATTGCTGGCGCATGCACAGGCCAACCCAGGATTTTTCTATCTGCACGACGTGCTACGTGGCGGTGCGGTGCAGGACTGGGCTGCACACCGCCTGCAATCGAGCGCCATGATCAAGCGCGCCAAGTTCTTCATGGCCCACGACTTTACTGTCGACACGGCAGGCTTCTTCAAGGGCGTGAAAAAACAGGCCTTGGCCACGCGCTATTTCGAAGGTGCCGCAGGCGGCGCGATCGTGCTGGGTTCTGCGCAGGGCTGCCCGGAATTCCGGCAGTTCTTCGATTGGGACGATGCGGTCATCGATCTGCCATCAGACGTCCGCGACATCGGCCAGTTTCTGCACGATCTGGAACAGCAGAGCGAGCGACTGGATCGCGCACGCCTGCACAACACCGTGCAATCGCTACGCCGGCACGATTGGGCGCACCGGTGGGCGCAGATTCTGCAGACGCTGCAGCTGCCTCGCCCGGCGTTGATGGCCGAGCGTTTTTCCATGCTCGACAACCTGGCGGCCATGGCCGAACACGCTGCCTGCTCCCCGGCACCCGTGCTGAGCATGACCGCATAACGTTGCATCGCAGTGCTCCGGCATCACGCAAGGCTCCAGCCCCAAAGGACGTATCAATGAAAGCAGTCATTCTGGCTGGCGGACTGGGAACGCGCATTTCCGAAGAAACCGCCATCCGCCCCAAGCCCATGGTGGAAATCGGCGGCAAACCGATCCTGTGGCACATCATGAAAATCTACGCGCACCACGGCATCCAGGATTTCGTCGTGTGTCTGGGGTACCGCGGCGAAGTGATCAAGGATTTTTTCATGAACTACCACATGCGCGAATCGGATGTGACCTGCGACCTTGGCAGCAATACCACCACCTTGCATAACACCCGTGCCGAACCCTGGCGGGTGACGCTGGTGGACACCGGTGCGCAGACCATGACCGGCGGCCGGCTGCGCCGCGTGCGCGAGCATCTGCGCGGCGAATCGGCGTTCTGCATGACCTACGGCGATGGCGTGGCCGATGTGGATATCGGCGCAGCCATCGCGCTGCATCAACGCGAAGGCAGGCTTGCCACGGTCACTGCCGTGCAACCGCCCGGCCGCTTCGGCGCGCTGCGGGTGGAAGGCGAACACGTCACCGGTTTCCGCGAAAAACCGCTGGATGGCGACGGATTGATCAACGGCGGTTTTTTCGTGCTGGACCCACGCGTGATCGACGTGATCGAAGACGACGCCACCGTGTGGGAGAACAGCCCGCTGGAAACGCTGGTCGACCGCGACGAGTTGAGCGTCTATCGCCACGACGGGTTCTGGCAACCGATGGACACACTGCGCGACCGCAATCATCTCGAAACCCTCTGGTCGTCCAATCGCGCGCCGTGGCGCGTGTGGGAGTAACAGCATGCGCATTCTGATCACCGGCAACATGGGCTATATCGGGCCGGTAGTGGCCGCCCATTTGCGGCAACGCTATCCGCAGGCCTGGTTGGTGGGGCTGGATCGCGGCTGGTTCGCGCATTGCCTGTCCGACCCGCGGCGCCTGCCGGAAGTGGTGCTGGACCAGCAATGGTTCGGCGATGTGCGCGACCTCACCGCGCAGCAACTGCAGGGTTTCGACGCGGTGGTGCACCTGGCGGCGATCTCCAACGATGCGATGGGCAAGCGCTTCGAGCTGGTCACCGACGCGATCAACTGCAAGGCGAGCGTTGCCGTGGCGCAAGCCGCTGCGCAGGCCGGAGTGCGCCACTTCGTGTTCGCCTCCAGCTGCAGCGTGTATGGGGCAGCCGCCGATGGCACGCCGCGCTCGGAAACCAGCACCATCGCCCCGCTGACCGCGTATGCGCATTCCAAGATCGATACCGAACGTGCGCTTGCGCAGCTGGATACCGACATGGTGATCACCTGCCTGCGTTTTGCCACTGCCTGCGGCGCCTCGCCACGCCTGCGGCTGGATCTGGTGCTCAACGATTTCGTCGCCAGCGCCGTGGCCAACGGCACCGTGGAGGTACTGTCGGATGGCTCGCCGTGGCGGCCGTTGATCCATGTGCGCGATATGGCGCGCGCCATCGACTGGGCATTGAGCCGCACACCGCTGGCCGGTGGGCAGTTCCTGTTCGTCAATGCCGGCTCGGCACGCTGGAATGTACAGGTACGCGATTTGGCGCATGCGGTCGGTGTGGCGATTCCCAGCGCAACGGTGTCGATCTCCAGCAACGCGCCGGCCGACAGCCGCTCGTATCGTGTGGATTTTTCCCTGTTCGAACGTCTGGCTCCCGAGCATCAACCGCAGGAAACCCTGCGCTCCACCATCACCGAACTCCGCCACGATCTGCAGCGTGCCGGCTTCACCGATGGCGACTTCCGCCAGAGCTCGGACTTCATCCGGCTGCGCATCCTGCAGCAGTTGGTCGATGCCGGCACCCTCGCAGCGGACCTGAGGGTGGCTGCATGATCTTTCACCCTACCCCGCTGGCAGGCGCGTTTGTGATCGAGCCGGAACAACGTGGCGATGCGCGCGGTTGGTTTGCAAGGGTGTTTTGCACCCAGGAAATGGCCCAGGCCGGCCTGGTCGATCAGTTCGTGCAGGTCAACAACTCGTTCAATGCGCAGGCCGGTACCTTGCGCGGCATGCACTACCAATTGCCGCCTGCCGCCGAGGTCAAGATCGTGCGCTGCATTCGCGGTGGGCTATGGGATGCGATCGTGGATCTGCGCCCGGATTCGCGCACCTACCTGCAGTGGTACGGCACCGAATTGACTGCAGACAATCGTCTGGCGCTGTACGTGCCGCGCGGCTTTGCGCATGGCTTCATCACCTTGCAGCCGCAGACCGAAGCCTTCTACTTCGCCAGTGCGATGTACACGCCGCAGGCCGAGCGCGGCTTGCGCTGGAACGATCCACGTCTGGGCCTGCAGTGGCCGCTCAAGCCGCAGCTGGTGTCCGACAAGGATGCCGCCTGGCCAGACTTCAACGAACACCAGCACGGCATTGCGCAGCTTGCCGGGCTTACCCAGAAGGAGCGCGCATGAATATCGATCGTCTCTTGCAGGCACGCGCCGATGCAGGTCGCCCATTGCGGGTTGGCCTGTACGGGGCAGGCTTCATGGCACGCGGCATCGTCAACCAGATCGCGCACTCGGTGCCGGGCATGCGGGTATCGGTGATCTGCAACCGCAGCGTGGACAAGGCGCTGGAGGCGTACCGCCAAGCCGGCCAGCATGCACGTGTGGTGGATGGCGCCACCGAATTGAAGCGCCAGATGGCTGCCGGCATTCCTGCCGTAACCGATGACCCTGCATTGGTCTACGAATGCGACGCACTGGATTGCCTGATCGATGCCACCGGCGCCATCGAGTACGGCGCGCACATCAGCCTGGGCGCCATCGCCCATGGCCGCCACATGGTCACGATGAACGCCGAGCTCGACGGCACCATCGGCCCGCTGCTCAAGCGCAAGGCCGATGCGGCCGGGGTGATCTTCAGCGCCTGCGATGGCGACCAGCCCGGCGTGCAGATGAACCTGTATCGGTTCGTGCGCTCGATCGGTTTGACGCCGCTGCTGTGCGGCAACATCAAAGGCTTGCAGGACCCGTATCGCACACCGGCGACACAAGCCGGTTTCGCCGCGAAGTGGGGCCAGGACCCGCATATGGTCACCAGTTTTGCCGATGGCACCAAGATCAGCTTTGAACAGGCGATCGTCGCCAACGGCACCGGCATGTCGATCCTGCAGCGCGGCATGACCGGCTATGAGCATCGCGGGCATGTGGACGCATTGACCAAGCGTTACGACATCGAGGCGTTACGTGCAGTGGGCGGCGCGGTGGATTACGTGGTGGGCGCCCTGCCCTCGCCCGGCGTGTTCGTGCTGGCCAGTCACGAGGATGCCAAACAACAGCATTACCTCAATCTCTACAAGCTCGGCGAAGGCCCGCTGTACAGCTTCTACACGCCGTATCACTTGTGCCATTTCGAGGTGCCGTTGTCGGTGGCGCGCGTGGTGCTGCTCGGCGATGCGGTGCTGCAGCCGCTCGGTGCGCCGCTGGTGGAAGTGATCGCCACCGCCAAACGCGACCTGGCCACCGGCGAAACCATCGACGGGCTTGGCGGCTACATGAGCTACGGTCAATGCGAGCGCGCCGATAGCACCGCGAACGCACGCCTGCTGCCGATGGGCGTGGCCGAAGGCTGTGTGCTGCGGCATGCGGTGGCCAAGGACCAGGTGCTGACTTACGACGACGTGCAGCTGCCGGCCAACCGCCTGATCGACCGCCTACGTGCGGAACAGGCCAGCGTCTTTGCCGACGCTGCGGAAATGGCCGCCTGAGCGCAGAGACACCGGCCGGCGTCCGCGTGCCGATGTCGCAGCCGATGGCAGCGCTGCCTGCCCGTCCCACCATCCGCGTCCTGCAGGCCGGGCGTGCGCTGGCCGCGATGATGGTGGTACTCAGCCACAGCGTGCTGCCCACCACGCACCTGGTGCAGCCGTTACCCGCATGGCTGGCTGCGGCACTGGCGCATGGCTATCTGGGCGTGGATTTTTTCTTCGTGCTGTCGGGCTTCATCATCTACTACGTCAACCACGCCAGCGCGGGCACGCCAGGCTGGAGCCGCGACTACGCCGGCAGCCGCATCAGCCGCATCTATCTGCCGTACTGGCCGGTGGGGGTTGCGTTGGCGCTGGCCTACACGCTGCGGCCCAGCCTGGATGATGGCGACATGGGTTGGTCGTGGTTTGCCACGCTGACCCTGCTGCCGGTCGATGGAGCATCCGCCCTGGGCGTGGCGTGGACGCTGAGTTACGAGCTCATGTTCTACGCGCTGGCGTGGTTGTTCTTTCGCAGCGGGCATCCGTTGCGCTGCGCAGTGCTCTGGGCAAGCGTGACGCTGCTTTACGCGGCAGTTGGCGCGCCGTTTGCACAGCCGGTCGATCTGTCCTGGCGTGCGCTGCTGCTGCATCCCATCACCCTGGAATTCGTCTTCGGCATGCTGGCCGCGCGCGCGGTGCTGAGCACTGCACCATGGACTGTCTGGGTCAGCAGTGCTGTCGCGGTCGTCGCGTTGCTGTGCTTCGTGCTCGATGGCATGCAACGCATGCATTCGCCGCTGCTCGGCCTGTCGATCGCCGGCGTATTGGTCGGCCTGGTGCGGGCCGAATGGCGCGGCTGGCTACGCATCGGCCCGACCCAGCTGTTGCTGGGCAATGCCTCGTACGCCATCTACCTGGTGCATATGCCGCTGATGTCGCTGGTGGCACGCACCACACGCCGACTCGGGCCGCTGGCCACCTGGCCGGTGAACCTGCTGCTCAGCGTGAGCGCCGCACTGCTGCTCGGCGTGGTCTATCACCTGTGTTACGAGCGCATCGCCTTGCGGCATGCGCGTCGCCTGTTGGCACGTCGCGTTGTGCAGTGAGCATCTTTTCCGCGATGAAGCGGCGCACACCACGTTGCAGGCCACTGTTTTGAAATCGCGCTCAGCCCACCGCCTGCTCCAACATCACACCGAAACGATCGTCGCACTGCACTGCCGCCTCGGATAACGCAGTGCCCACCAGCAGCAAGGTCGGCAAACCCGGCAGCAGTGCCGCAGCGGTGCTTCCAAGCTCGCCCAATGTGGTGAGCCGGCGTTGCTGCTCGGGACGTGTGGCGGCCTGCACGATCGCGGCCGGCGTGCTTGCGGGCAGATGCGCGAGCAAGGCACTGGCCACTGCATCGGCGCGCCGCAGCCCCATGTAGATCCCCAGCGTCGTGCCGCTGGCGGCAAGCGCGCCCCAATTCGGCTCGCCGTGATCGTGCGTATGCGCGGTGACGAAAGTGATGCCGTGGCAATGGCTGCGATGGGTCAACGACACTTCCAGCGCAGAGGCAGCGGCGAATGCGGCACTGACGCCGTTGATGATCTGCACACCCACCCCGGCGCGGCGCAGGAAGCTGATTTCCTCCCCTGCTCGCCCGAACAGGAGTGCATCGCCCCCTTTGACGCGCACCACGCGCAAGCCCTGCAAGGCGTAGCGCCGCATCAGCCGGCAGATGAAGTCCTGCGGCGTCGATCTGCAACCACCGCGCTTGCCGACCCGGATCACCCGCGCTTGCGGTGCGAGTTCGACGATCTGCGGATTGGCCAGATCGTCCAGCAATACCACTTGCGCGGCAGCAAGCGCCTTGACCGCCTTGATCGTGAGCAGTTCCAGATCGCCGGGGCCGGCGGACAACAACACCACATCGCGCGTGCAAGAATGACTGACGAACATGAGAAAGATCTCGCAGTGTGTGGAGGGAAGGACGTGCGCTCAGGCGAGCCGTGGTTGCCGGCATAGCCGGGTGAGTTGCGGAACGCAGGAACCGCAGACGCTGCCGCAGCCCAGGCGTTGTTTGAGCTGATCCAGATCGGCGCCGTCGTCGATGGCGGCATGAATCGCAGACGTCGACACCTGCATGCAGGTGCACACGATCGGGTCGCTCGGCGTGCGTTGCGTCTGCGCGAACACCGCCAGCCGCGGACCACGCCACGCCTGGCCTGCCAATGCGGTAGCAAGCAAGGCGTGATTGGCTTCACTGGGCTGCGCAGCAGTGAGCAGCAAGCCATCGATATGGCTGTGACCGTCCTGCATGCGCCAGCCGACGCGGCGCATCAGGCCGCGGCGCAGATCGCGGTACTCAAGTACGTCCGCGCCGGACGGCAGCTGCAAGGCGGCGACCAGGCGATCGAGCCATTGCGCCTCCGGTGCGCGTTCGCAGGCGGCATGCAACACCGCCCAGTGCCCGCGCCCTTCCGCCAGCGGCTCGGCATGCAGCCGCAGCGATGCATAGCCGCACGCGCGCAATAGCGGCTGCAGGGCTTGTTGCAAGGCCAACGCATCACCGCGCCGTGCGGCCAGCAGATGCCAGCCGAAACTGGCCTTCTCTACACGCACCGCTGCGTGCTTGAGCTCGGGCTGCTGCGAGCGCGCATCCACCGCCGGGCTGCTCACTTCATTGATGCCGCCACTGGACAGGCTCTGCCCACTCCAATGCATCGCGGCGAACACGGTGCCCGAGCGCAGTTCGTCGGAGAGTTCCAGCGGCAACACCAGCGCGCCGCGCTTGCTCGCAATCTGCACCAGTTCGCCCGCGACCAGACCGCGTCGCGTCGCGTCGTCCGGATGCATGCGCAACGCCGGTTCCGGGCTATGCGCAAACGCCGCAGGCACACGCCCACTGCGCGACATGCCATGCCACTGATCGCGCAGGCGGCCGGTCAGCAGCCGCATCGGAAACCGCGCCGAGGTCGGCTCGGCAACCTTGCGATACGGCGTGGCGTGGAAGCGCGCGCGTCCGTTGCTGGTGGCAAACACGCCATCGGTATAGCGCCGTGCCTGCCCGTGTGCGGCACCGGCCGGAAACGGCCACTGCTGCGGGCCGCAATCCAGCATCGCGTAATCCAGCCCGCCGATATCCAGATCGCGGCCCACCGTCAGCGCACGATGCTCGTCGAAGATCTGCGCGGTGCTGTCGAACGCGAACAATCCCTTGCCCTCGGCTGGCGCCAAGCGCGCTTCCAGGCGGCGTGCGACTTCGCGCGCGATCCACCAATCCGCACGCGCCTGGCCCGGCGCGTCCACCGCCTTGCGTACGCGGGTGATGCGGCGCTCGGAGTTGGTCACGGTACCGTCCTTCTCTCCCCAACTGGCTGCCGGCAACAGCACATCGGCATACGGCACGGTGTCGGTGCCGGAAAACGCGTCCTGCACGATCACCAGCTCGGCCTGCTCCAGTGCGGCGCGGATGCCCTCCACCTCCGGCATCGAATGCACGGGGTTGGTGCAGACAATCCATACCGCTTTCAACGTTCCGGCACGCAGGCGCTCGAACAACTGCACGGCCGGCGTGCCGGCAGTGGCGCTCACACGGCCGGCAGGCAAGTTCCACAAGCGCTCCAGTTCCGCACGATCGTCGGCATTGCCGATCTCGCGGTGCGCCGCCAGCATCGTCGCCATCCCCCCAACCTCGCGCCCACCCATCGCATTGGGCTGGCCGGTCAGCGAAAACGGCCCGGCACCTGGCTTGCCGATCTGCCCCGTCGCCAGATGCAGATTGATCAAGGCCAGATTCTTGTCGGTGCCATGCGCGGATTGATTCAAGCCCATGCAATACAGCGACAACGCCGCCGGGCTGCGCCCGAACCACTCGGCGGCCTGCACCAGGTCCTCATGCGAGATCCCGCAGATCTCGGCGCTCATCCGCGGGGTGTATTCGCGCAGCATGTGCTTGAGGGCGTCGAAATCCTCGGTATGCGCCGCAACGAAACGCGCATCCACCAGACCCTCCCAGATCAGGTGATGCAGCATGCCGTTGAACAGGGCGACGTCGGTCCCGGGCTCGATCGCCAGGTGCAGGTCGGCCATGGCCGCAGTGTCGGTGCGACGCGGATCGATCACGATCCAGCGAATCTCGGGGTTGCGTGCGCGCGCCTCTTCCAGCCGGCGAAACAACACCGGATGCGCATACGCCATGTTGCTGCCGGCAAACAGCACCGTCTGGGCCAGCTCCAGATCTTCGTAACAGGTCGGCGGACCATCAGCGCCCAGGGCGAGCTTGTAGCCGGTGACCGCGCTGGACATGCACAGGCGCGAATTGGTATCGATATTGTTGGTGCCAAGCAGGCCCTTGGCGAGCTTGTTGAAGACGTAATAGTCCTCGGTCAGCAATTGCCCGGAGAGATAAAACGCCACCGCATCCGGGCCGTGCTCCTCGATGATCGCCGCCAGTTTGCTGCTCACATGCTGCAGGGCTTGATCCCAGCTCACCGCCGCCCGCGGTGCCTGCCGATGACGACGCAGCTCGGGTTCAAGCACGCGCCCCTGCGTACTGGCGACGGTCTGCGGCAAGGCCAGGCCCTTGCTGCACAAGCGCCCATGATTGGCTGGATGCAGCGGGTCGCCTTCGATCCCGACGATGCGCTCACCATTGGTGTCGTGCTCGCTCTGGATCAGTACCCCGCAGCCAACGCCGCAGTAGCAGCAGGTCGAAGGTGTGATGCGATGCATCGGCGAGGATGCGTGCGGCTGCACCGCCTCGCCGCTTGATGCGGGCTGCAGACCTTCGCTCATGCGGCTGGCTCGGCGATTGCGTCGGGTTGCGACACCGGCTGCAACACGATCCACACCGCGTCGGCTTCCACCTTGACCGGGTAACGCGGCGCGCAGCCCACATCCGGTGCGCAGGCCTGGCCGCTCTGCAAGGCAATCGCCCACCCATGCAACGGGCAGGTCACGGTTTCGCCGGCGACAATCCCTTGCGACAACGGGCCGCCCTTGTGCGGGCAACGGTCGCGCAACGCGAACACCTGATCGCTGGCGGTGCGGAACAAGGCGATCGGCGGGATGCCGTCGATATCGAGTACACGTGCGCCCAATGCAGGCAATTCCTGCAGCGCGCAGACGCGGATCCAGGCGTTTTCCTGCATGCTCATTCCTCCACCGTTGCGGCCGGCGCGGCGATACGCAGCGGTTGGTATTCCTGCCGCCGTTCCCCGGCGATACGCGCCTTCCACGGGTCGACCAAACCTTCCAGCGAATACAGCAGGCGCTCGTAGAGCGCACGTCGGTTGGCCGCGTCATCGACCACCTGCGCGCGGATATAGTCCAGCCCCACGCGTGCGATGTAGTGCACGGTACGATCCAGGTAATAGGCCTGCTCGCGATACAGCTGCAAGAACGCACCGGTGTACTCGCGCACTTCGTCGGTAGTGGTCACCTTGACCAGAAATCGCGCCACTTCGGTCTTGATGCCGCCGTTGCCGCCGATATGCAGCTCCCACCCCGAATCCACCGCAATGATGCCCACGTCCTTGATGCCGGATTCGGCGCAGTTGCGCGGGCAACCGGACACTGCCAGCTTCACCTTGTGCGGGCTCCACATATTGGCCAGCATGGTTTCCAGATCGATGCCCATCTGCGTGCTGTTCTGTGTGCCGAAACGGCAGAACTCGCTGCCCACGCAGGTCTTCACCGTGCGGATTGATTTGCCGTAGGCATGCCCGGATTGCATGCCCAGATCGCGCCACACATCGACCAGATCTTCCTTCTTGACCCCGAGCAGATCGATCCGCTGGCCGCCGGTCACCTTGACCATCGGCACCGCATATTTGTCGGCAACATCGGCAATGCGGCGCAGCTCGCTGGCATTGGTCACCCCGCCCTTCATCTGTGGAATCACCGAGAAGGTGCCGTCTTTTTGAATATTGGCGTGCGCCCGCTCGTTGATGAAACGCGACTGCGGGTCGTCGATGGCCTCATGCGGCCAGGTCGACAACATGTAGTAGTTGATCGCCGGCCGGCAGGTGGCGCAGCCGTTGGGCGTGCGCCATTCCATAAAGGCATAGGCCTGCGCGTGGGTCAGCAACTTGTGTTCGCGAATGGCGCGCCGCACTTCGCCATGGCTCAGGTCCGTACATGCGCAAACCGCCTTGGTTTTCGGGGTTTCCTGGAAGTTGGAGCCCAGGCAGTTCATCAGGATCTGCTCGACCAGCCCGGTACACGACCCGCACGAACTCGCCGCCTTGGTGTTTTTCTTGACGTCGTCGACGGTGAACAGGCCTTGCTCGCTGATCGCTTTCACAATCGTGCCCTTGCAGACGCCATTGCAGCCGCAGACCTCGTCGCTGTCGGCCATCGCACTGGCACGATCCTGCCCGCCCGTACCGGCATCGCCCAACGCGCTTTCGCCGAAGATCAATTGATCGCGCTGCGCCTGGATCGGTGTGCCGTCCTTGAGCAACTTGAAATACCAGCCACCATCGCTGGTGTCGCCATACAGGCAGGCGCCCACCAGCACGTCGTCGCGGATCACCAGTTTCTTGTAGACGCCGCCGGCCGGGTCGGACAGCACGATCTCCTCGCAGCCATCGCCGCCCATGAAGTCGCCTGCCGAAAATAGATCGATCCCGGTGACCTTGAGCTTGGTCGACGCCACCGACCCGCGATAGATACCGATACCGAACTGCGCCAGATGATTCGCGCACACCTTGGCCTGCTCGAACAACGGCGCCACCAGGCCGTACGCAATGCCCCGATGATTTGCGCACTCGCCCACCGCGTACACGCGTGGGTCGAAGCTCTGCAGACTGTCGTTGACCACGATGCCGCGCGAACAGTGGATGCCGGCTTCTTCGGCCAAGCGCGTGTTCGGGCGAATGCCCGCCGCCATCACCACCAGATCGGCCGGGATCTCGCTGCCATCGGCAAACCTCACCCCGATCACTTCGCCCTGCGCATTGCCCAGCAGCACACTGGTCGCAGTACTCAGCTTGAACTCCAACCCGCGTGCACGCAGCGCCTGCTGCAACAAACCACCAGCCACCGGGTCGAGCTGACGCTCCAGCAACCAACCGGCCAGGTGCACCACGGTCACGTCCATCCCGCGCACTTTCAACCCATTGGCCGCTTCCAGACCGAGCAAGCCGCCACCGATCACCACCGCGTGCTGCTTGCTGCGCGCGGTCTCGATCATCGTGCGCGTGTCCTGGATATCGCGGTATCCAATCACGCCCTTCAAGTCGTTCCCGGGAATCGGCAACACGAACGGCACCGAGCCGGTGGCGATCAACAAGCGGTCGTATTCGGCCTCGGTGCCATCGGCGGCAATCACGCGACGCCGCACGCGATCGATGCGCGTGACCTCCTTGTTCAAGTGCAGGTGGATGCCGTTGTCCTGATACCACTGCAACGGATTGAGCACGATATCGTCGAACTCCTGCTCGCCGGCCAACACCGGCGACAACAGAATGCGGTTGTAGTTGGGATGCGGCTCGGCGCCGAACACAGTGATCTGGTACATGCCCGGCATCAGCTTGAGCAGTTCCTCCACGGTGCGGATGCCGGCCATGCCATTGCCGATGACGACGAGTCTGGGTTGCTTCATTGCCTGGATTCCTGTCGACATGTTCAGACGCGCGCCGCGCCAGCGGTGGACCATTCGCTACGCCATTGCGTCTTGACGCCGGCCAGCAACGCCCAGCCAACGAGTGCGAAAGCAGCAAACAACCACATGCCGATCGCATAGCTGCCGGTGTGCTGCTTGAGCACGCCCAAGCCTGCAGCAAGCGCAAATCCACCGATGCCGCCGGCCATGCCGATCAAGCCGGTCATCACCCCGATATCCTGCGCAAACCGCTGCGGTACCAGTTGAAACACCGCACCATTGCCGGCGCCCAGGCATAACAAGGTCAACACAAACAACGCCAGCGTCACCATCGCGCCGCCGGCACCGAAACCTGCGATGCCCACCAACGCGGCAACCAACAGATACACCGTGAGCAAGGCACGCGTGCCTCCAACGCGGTCGGCAATCACCCCGCCCAATGGACGCATCACCGAACCCGCCAACACGCAGGCGGCCGTCGCCCACCCTGCAGTGCGCGCATCGAAGCCGAACTGATCGTGGAAATAGCCGGGCAATGCACTGGCAAACCCGGAAAACCCACCAAAGGTCACCGAGTAAAAAAACATGAAGCGCCACGCATCGCGGTTGCCCAACAGCACGCGGCCATAGTCGGCCCAACGCTTACGCGCGATCGGTGCAGGCGCTTCTTTCGCGATCAAGACGAACACGATCAGCGTCAGCAGTAATGGAATGCACGCCAGCCCAAACACGTTCTGATAACCGAACGCCAACGCCAGCATCGGTGCGAACAATGCAGCCAGCACCGTGCCGGAATTCCCTGCACCGGCAATCCCCATCGCGGTGCCCTGATGCTCTGGCGGATACCAACGCGAGGCCAACGGCAGCGCCACGGCGAACGAGGCGCCGGCAATGCCGAGCAACACGCCCAGCAACAACACCTGCCCCATGCTGTGCACGCCCAACTGCCATGCACCGAACAACGAGGCAATCACCGCAAGTTGTGCGACAACGCCAGCACGCTTGGCACCGATGCGGTCGGCCAGCATGCCCAGCACCAGCCGCAACACCGCGCCGCACAGAATCGGCACCGCCACCATCAAGGCACGCTGCTGCGTATCCAGTCCCAGCGCTTGCGCGATCGGCACCTGCAGCGGACCAAGCAGATACCACACCATAAAGCTCAGGTCGAAATACAGAAAGGATGCGAACAAGGTGGGCGTGTGCCCGGATCGCCAGAACGAGCGCTGCATAGAGACCTCTTCGAATGCGATGGCCAAAAAAAAACGGCGCCCCTCCGGTAAACCGGAAGGACGCCGTTGTCCTGGATGCGTGCGGATCGCCGTTGATCCACTGCATCGTGTTCGTGTTGTTGCAGGCACGCCGTTGCACCTGCACGTAATCACTACGCAATCAACGTGCCAACTTGCTCACCTGAGCATCACGACGATACAAGTCATTGAAAAATAGTGTTTTGGATGCAGCGCGTCCGACTTAACGACGGCCTGTCGACACGCCAGTGCAGCCCATCATTCCCGTCTTTCGTGCAGCAATGCACCAACAGCGTGCGTCGTGTACCACTTGCTCTGCCGCTTGGCACGCCTGATGGCGCCGAACAAAACTACAGCGCGGCTGGCGCTAGGAAGCCTCATCTAGGACGCGTGCACACCGATCAAATATCTAGGTCAAAAGCCGAGTTAGTCGAGCGCGCGGTGCCCTCGCCGCTCGCGGGACACGCCGCAAGTACGTCCATGTAGGCTCGGTGGCGGCATCTATGCCGCCACACGGTCCCGCAAGCGGCGAGGACACCGCACCAGAAAGTTAGTCGGCTGCTTTGTTGAAAACATGCACACCTACCATCTCCACTGGCCCTTGCCCGCCCACCGTCGCGGGACCTTACGCGGCATGGATGCCGCGTAAGAGCCTACATGGACGTACTTGCGGCGTGTCCCGCGATGGTGGGCGGGCAAGGGCCCTCCAGCAAACCCACAGATCGATAGCTCCACAACCAACTCAAACGTCAGGCGTTAGGCCTTAGGCGTCAGACGAGTGCAAGCATGCGCAAGAGTTCGGAGTTCATGCGGGTCCATGCTGATTGCCTTGCCGGTGACGCGCTCCTGCCTAGCGGTAACACCGTCGTGTAGTCATCCGCCCTAGGGAACCTCTGAACAACGCACCACAGATACGCGACACTACCCGCCTGATGTTGAGGAGTGATCCATGCAACTGACGTTCGGTGACGCTGAGGGCCTGGGCAAGCGCAAGCAGACCCGGCGCGAGATCTTTCTGGCCGAGATGGAGCAGGTGGTTCCGTGGCAGCAACTGCTCGGTCTGATCGCGCCGCACTATCCGGTATCGGGCCGGCCAGGTCGGCAGCCGTACGCACTGGCGACGATGTTGCGGATTCATCTGCTGCAGCAGTGGTATGCGCTGAGCGATCCGGCGATGGAAGAAGCACTGCACGAGATCCCGACCTTGCGGCGGTTTGCCCAGCTCGGTGGCTTGGACAACGTTCCGGACGAGACCACGATTCTCAACTTTCGGCGCCTGCTGGAGACCCATGGCCTTGCCGCGCGGATGCTGGAAGCGGTCAACGCGCATCTGGCGCGCAAGGGCCAGAGCCTGCGGTCGGGCACGATCGTCGATGCGACGCTGATCGCGGCGCCCAGTTCGACCAAGAATGCCGACAACGCGCGCGACCCTGAGATGCATCAGACCAAGAAGGGCAATCAGTGGTATTTCGGGATGAAGGCGCACATCGGCGTGGATGAATTTTCCGGGTTGGTGCACCACGTCCATTGCACAGCCGCCAACGTCGCCGATGTCACGGTGATGCACACGTTGCTGCATGGCAAAGAAGACAGCGTGTTCGGCGATAGCGGCTACACCGGTGCGGACAAACGCGAAGAACTGCAGGCCTGCAAGGCTGCATTCTTCATCGCCGCCAGGCCCTCGACGATGCAAGCCCTCGGCAACAAACGCGAGCGTGCTCGGGAAAGACGTTGGGAACACTTCAAGGCCAGCGTGCGCGCGAAGGTGGAGCATCCATTCCGGGTGATCAAGCGCCAGTTCGGCTACACCAAGGTCCGCTATCGCGGCCTGGCCAAGAACACCGCGCAGGTGCTGACCTTGTTTGCGCTATCGAACCTGTGGATGAAGCGAAAGCAGTTACTGCCGACGATGGGGAACGTGCGCCTGTAACCCGGGCAACACCCTGCAAACGCGCCGGAAACGGCAAAAAAATCGAGGATCTGAGCGCCGTCAGCCTGGTCGATGTGGTTAGGCTCATCCTCCGATGCCGTTGATCAGACCATCCCTAGAGCGCATCGAACAACCGATTGCTGCGGTGATCGTCATCCGGCACAGCCACACCCACGCGGGCTGCCGCGCGCCGATAGTTGTCCAGCCGATGGATATCGCGCAGCCGCGCGATGTCGTCGTCGTGGATGTCATGCCAGCCCCAGCGCTGAAACTGGGTCAGGAACCACTCGCCATCCGACAGCCACGGCATGTTCACCGCACCATTGCGATGAAAGGCCAGCGCCGTCGCATCGTTCGCATGGATCTCGATATCCGCGTCCAGACACGCCGCCAGATGCGCAGCCGACACACCGATATGCTGCGGCTCGGCCAACCACTGCGCACACTGCGCGCGATTGCCTGGCGCCGCATCCAGCCAGCGACAGGCTTCCAGCACGCAGGCGGTCAGGCGCTCGGTCAACTCCGGTTGCAGCGCGGCGAACTCGCGCCGGCAGGCCAGCACTTTTTCCGGATGCCCCGCCCACAACTCGCCACTGCGGATCACGCGGCGACCGCTGCCCTGCGCCTCGGCCACCGCAGCCCACGGCTCGCCGGAGCAATAGCCATCGACCAACCCGCTAGCCAAGGCCTCGGGCATCTGCGGCGGCGGAATGCTGAGCACATCCACATCGCGCATCGGGTCCACCCTGCATGCGGCCAGCCAGTAATACAGCCACAACGCATGCGTACCGGTGGGAAATGTCTGCGCAAACACCGCACGGCGGCCCAGACCGGCCAGCACCTGCGGCAACGCGTGACCATCGGCCAAGGCCTGCGCGAGCGCAGGTGCCAGCGTGATCGCCTGGCCGTTGTGGTTGAGCGTCATCAACAACGCCATCGGGCATTGCGGCCCGGCAATGCCGAGATCGATCGCATACACCAGGCTGGCCAAGGCATGCGCCGCATCGACCTCGCCGGCCAGCAGACGGTCGCGCACGCCAGCCCACGACGCCTGACGCTGCAGCGCCAACTGCAAGCCATGCGCACGGTCCAGGCCCAGCCGTTGCGCCGCGATCAGCGGTGCGCAATCGATCAGCGGCATGTAGGCCACGCGCAATACGGGGAGGTTGGCTTGGCTCATGTGTTCATCCCAACAGCTCGGCCATGGCCACGATGCGTCGCGCCACTTCGGCCAGTTTGACGCCCTGCTTCATCGCTTGCTGGCGCAGCGCCGCGTAGGCGTCGGCCTCGCTCAGGCCACGTTTTTCCATCAGCAGGCCCTTGGCGCGATCGATCTGCTTGCGGTCCTGCAGCGCCTGCTGCACATCGTCCAGGCGTTTGCGCATGCTGCTTTCCTGCGCGAATCGGGCAAGCGCCACCTGCACGATCGGCGCCAGCCGCGCCGGTGCCAGCCCATCGACTACATACGCGGTGACACCTGCGCCTACGGCCGCATGGATCAACGCATCGTCGCCATCGCCGGAAAACATCACCACCGGGCGCGGCGCGTGTGCGTGCAGCATCGACAGTTGCTCCAAGGTATCGCGCGAAGGCGAGTCCACATCGATCACCACCACATCCGGCTGCTGGCTCTGCACCGCATGCAGCAACGCACCGACCGAGGCCACATCGTCGAGCACCGTATAACCGGCACGCGTCAATGCCTGGCGCAGTTCGCCAATCGGCTTTTCGGTATCGTTGACCAGCAAAACACGCATTGGCGGCGGCGAGGCGTGGACGTGGCTGGATGGTGCCATGCAACATGCTGTCGGTGCGAGTCATCTTTTCGGAGTCCGTCTGATGCCGTTGTTCCCGTTGTTCGCAAACCTGCAAGCGCGCCCCGTGTTGGTGATCGGCGGTGGCGAGGTCGCCACGCGCAAGGTGCTCGCCCTGCTCAAGGCCGGCGCGCAGATCCGTCTGTATGCGCATGCGCTCTCGCCGGAACTCGATGTATTGATGCAAGCCGGTCGCTTCGAACAGTTGGGCGGCGAATTCGATCCAGCCTGGATCGACGATGTGTGGCTGGTGGTCGCCGCCACCGACGATGCAGACTTGAATCAACGTGTCGCCACTGCCGCCGGCGCGCGTCAGCGCCTGGTCAATGTGGTGGACGATGCAGAGCTGTCGACCTACCAGGTACCGGCGATCGTGGACCGCGACCCGCTGGTCATCGCCATCTCCTCGGCAGGCGCCGCACCCATGCTGGCACGGCGTCTGCGCGAACGGCTGGAGCGCGAGCTGGATGCCTCGGTCGGCCGCTTCGCTGGACTATTTGCGCGTCACCGCGAGCGCATCCGCAGCCAGTTCCCGGATATGAATCGGCGCAGGCGTTGGTTCGACCGCGTCATCGACGGCGACGTGCCGTTGCTGCTGCAGGCCGGCAACGATGACGCCGCCGAAACCGCGTTCACCGCAGCACTGGACGATGCTGGCGCGGTGCCGGCGCGTGGCAGCGTGCAACTGGTCGGCACCGGCCCGGGCGATCCCGGCCTGCTCACCTTGAAAGCGCTACGCGCGATGAATCTGGCCGACGTGCTGCTGATCGGCGACGACATCCCCGATGCGGTGCTGGAACTGGCGCGTCGCGATGCCTCACGCCGCGCCTTGCCGCGTGATACCGATGCACAACGGCATCTGTTGCTGGAACTGGCGACAGAAGGCCTGCATGTGGTCGCATTGCGCAGCGGCGCCGGCTACAGCGATGCCGATGCTGCTGCGATTGAAGCAGCGCTCCATGCGCGGGGCCTGGCGTGTGATCGTGTGCCCGGCATTGCCATGCACATGCACGCCAACGCATGAGCGGCACGCACGTACGGCCACAGCTGGATCACGCTTTCAGAAACCGCTTGCGCGCACTGTCGCGCACGTCGATATCGAAGGTCACGCGCAACGCCGTGTGTTCGGCATGGCCAGCCCCGGCATCGAAGCTGAAACTCAGCCCGTCGCGGATGGGCAACTGCCGTGCATGCTCCTCCAGCGCATCGCGCGGCACCGACAACTGCCAATGATCGGTGGCGCAGTTGCAGGCCGCGTGACCACCGGTCAGGCTCACGCTGTGGCGCACCAATCGCGCGCCCTGCCCACTCGGCAAGCGGCTTTCGTTATCGACGGTGCGCCCGGCAAGCAATTCGGCCAATTCGGCTTCGTCGATGCGAAAGCGCAACTGCTGACCTTCAATCTGGATTTTCATGACTGAGCTGACTCCACTGCTCGGGCGTATTGCAATTGACGAACGCGCCGCGTTCGCTGGCGGTGACAGCCACGCGATGGCACTGCAGTGAACGCTGCAAGGCGCGCAGCGAGCGTGACGATGCAGCGCCGGCCATTAACACCGAGAGCGCCTCACGCACAACGCCATCCACGCACAGACGCATCGGCAACATCTCGTCTTCGAAAGCGGCGCAGCGTTGGTCTGGTGGCGCCAGCAGTCGTTCCAGCAATGGTTTGGACAGCAGCGGCATGTCGACCGGTACCACCACAAGTGTCGTTGCATCGGCCACATGATCGATCACGCTGGCCAGACCGCCCAACGGCCCCAGATCCGGCTGCGCATCGGCAATCCCTGCATAGCCAGGACGATCACCGCTGATCACTACGTCCAGCGCGCCTGCATCGCGCAGCACCGCCTGCATATGCGCAACCAGCGGACGCCCGCGCCACGGCAGCAGCGCCTTGTCCTGGCCCATGCGTGAGGAACGGCCGCCGGCCAGCACCACGCCGATCCACGGGTGTGTTGCGGTCATGCCGCCTGCCCGCAGGCACTGCGTCGCGCTGCGTGCCGGCACACGCTCATGGCGCAATCGCCGGTGCAGCCGGCTGCAGATGTCCCAGCCCGAACACCTGCGCCGTCGTACTGGGCGCGGCGCCATCGTCCTGCGGCTCCAGCACCGTCCACACATTGGCCTGCAACAACGGCGCCACGCGAAACGACTCTTGCTGCGGCAAGATCTGCACGCACAGCACACCGGCATCGCTGCAGTTCAAACGCGCGCGCAGGTGCTGCCGCCAGATCGGTCTTGCATGCATCGGTGTGTGCAGCGCAACACGCAAACCGCGCTCTGCAGGCATGCCCAGCAAACCACGCAAGGCCGGCTCGACAAAAAAACGTAGCCCGGCAGCGCTGGCCATCGGATTGCCCGGCAAACCGAAATACAGCGCGCCGTCCGCAAAGCGCGCCAACAACACCGGCTTGCCTGGCCGCACCGCCACCTTATGAAATAGCAACGCCGCCCCATGTCGCGCCAACGCATCCGGCACGAAATCGTAGCGACCACGCGACACCGCACCGGTGCTCAGAATCACGTCGGCTCCCGCATGTCGCGCTTGCGCGAGCGCCGCATCGAAGGCGGCAACGTCATCGCCCACCTGCCCTCGCCACACCAGTTCGGCACCGGCTGCATGCAACTGACTGAGCAGATAGCTGCTGGTGCCATCGCGGATCTGGCCGGGCTGCAGCGGCTGCGCAGGATCGCCCACCAATTCGCGGCCGGTCGCGATCAAGGCCACACGCGGGCGCCGCACCACCTGCACACGCACGCAGCCCAGTCCGGCCAACAGCATCAGATGTGCACCGCGCAGCACCGTACCGGCCTCGATCACACGATCGTGCAAGGCCACATCTTCACCACGTCGGCGAATGTGCTGGCCCACGCGTACATCGGCGCGTAGCCGGATGCGGCTGGGGCGTGTGCCGTCATGCGCCAGCAGCTCCACCTTTTCGATCGGCACCACGGCATCGGCACCTGCAGGCAAGCCGGCACCGGTCATGATTTCCCAGGCAGCGCCTGCCGTAATGCCACCCGCATCTTCGCCTGCGGCAACGGTGCCACCGACCGCGTGCTCACTTGCGGTCATTGCACCACGGCCATCGGTGACCAGCGCAAATCCATCCATCGCACTGTTGTCGAAAGCCGGCAGCTCGGCCGGGCTCGACAATGCCTGCGCAAGCACGCGGCCTTGCGCATCCGCACTGTCCGCCCACTCGCTGGCGAGCGTGGCGACCTGCTGATGGATCAGTGCAAAGGCTTCGGCGTAGCTGATCATGAGCAAGGCGACTGCCGACCGATGGATGACCTGGCTAGGATACCGGCCTCCAGCGCGGCTGGTACAGGCATGCTGCGACGGCGTGGCGATGGCGAATGCACCAGTGAACGATCACGTGATCACCCCAGCGCTCGACGCTGCTCGAACGCATCGTCAACACGCTGCGCCGCACACTTGCAGGTAGTTTTTTCATCTTTGCACACCATGCAATTCGTCGACCTTGTTGGCTGGCTCGCCAGCGCCGTTCTGATCGCCACCTTGATCCGCCAGATTTACAAGCAATGGCAGTCGCCTGCGGCACAGGGTGTCTCGCGCTGGTTGTTTGTCGGTCAGATCAGCGCCTCGGTGTTGTTTATCGTTTACAGCTACCTGGTCGGCAACGCGGTGTTTATCGTCAGCAATGCACTGATCCTGCTGACCGCCATCACCGGCTATGTGCTGCAACGGATCAAGCATCGCCAGCTGCGTGGCATCAGCTGACGCGCTTGGCTGCCTTGCGCGGCTTGGCAGTGCGGGGCGTCGGTTTTTTTGCTGCGGTCGTTTTCGCGGCGGCCTTCGATGCGGCCTTGTTGTCCTTCTTGCGCGCAGGCGTCTTTTTCACAGCCGCACGCTTGCGCGGCTTCGACGGAGCCTCGGTCTCCACCACTGTCTCTGCAACTGCATCCGGCACACGCACGCTGATCCAGGTCGGCGCATGGTCGCTGGCCTTCTCCAGGGCGCGCACCCACTTGTCCACGCCGGCATCCTGCAAGCCGGGCGCCAGCGTGCGATTGAGCAGTAGATGATCGATACGCAAGCCGCGGTCACGCGCAAAGTGCTGGCGAAAATAATCCCAGAACGTGTAGATGGGTGTATCGCCATGCACGGCCAGCAAGCTGTCGGTCCAGCCTTGCTGCAACAGCCCTGCATATGCCTGGCGACTTTCGGGCTGCAGCAACGCATCCTTGCGCCAGCCCTTGGGGTCGTAGATATCCGCATCGGTCGGCACCACGTTGAAATCGCCGATCAAGGCCACCGGATGCGGCAACTCGACCAAGGTCTTGGCATGGCGGATCAAGCGCTGAAACCAGGCGAGCTTGTAATCGAACTTCGGTCCCGGCTGCGGATTGCCGTTGGGCAGATACAGACACGCCACCACCACGCCGTGAATCGCAGCTTCCAGATAGCGGCTTTGCCTATCGCCTGGGTCCCACGGCAGGCCGCGACGAATCTCTACCGGGTCTGCGCCCCGTGCAAGCAGGGCCACACCGTTCCACGACTTCTCGCCCTGCCAGATCACCCCATAGCCGGCGTCACGGATCGCCTGTTCCGGAAAGGCCTCCTGGGTGGCTTTCAGCTCCTGCAAACCGACGATATCCGGTTGCTCGCGCTGCAGCCATTCCAGCAGATGCGGCAGCCGGCTATGGATGCCATTGACGTTGAAGGTGGCGATCTTGCGTGTGGTGGCTGACATGGGGATGCGAGCGGCCCTCTGCGTAAGGTAACGACAATGGCTGCAGCCGCATGAAGCCGATGCTCAAGCGAGGTGAAGCCTCTGCGTACCCCGCCCATGTGAAGGCCATGCCGCACAGTTAGCTCAGCAATCAATGCCGAAGCAGCAAGCACTGCCAAACCAGTTTTATCGGCCTTGCAGCGCGAAACGCTTAGTCAAGCTCCAGGGTCCGCAGGCCCAAGCTGATGGGCCGCCAGCATCTCGTCGATCCGCTTGACGATCTGTGCGGCTTGTTCTGTCGAATCGGCCTTCGCTGTGATCGTCTCCGCACGTGCATGGAAGACATCCCAGAAATCATCCGGGTGCTGGCGTCGGATATCGGGCAATTCGTCGGCGAGGTGTTTCAGTTGCGCATCGATCTCAGGTGTCATGACTGTCTCCTTTTGCCTCCACGCTACCGCGACCTCGGTGAGCCTGATGCCAACGCCGCCAGCCAGCACATCGCCGTATCGGGGTTTGCGCGACAATGGCGGGATGAGCAGCCACGACATTACTCCCGCCGACGCCCGCGCTCGTGCCATGCAGGGCGCCTTGTTGATCGATATCCGGCAACTGCACGAACGCGCCAGCGGCCAGGCCGAAGGCGCACTGGCCATCGTGCAGAGCGATCTGGAAACTGCACCCGCACGGCATCTGCCCGAGCACACGCGCGAGATCGTAGTGATCTGCCAAAGCGGCAAGCGCTCGGCGCAGACGGCCGAGGTGCTGCGTGCGCACGGCTATACAGCGGTGTCTTCGGTACTCGGCGGCACCACCGCGTGGACGAACGACGGCCTGCCGCTGGTGCGCCCCACGCTGCCGGCGGACGAACAGGATTTTCTAGAGCGCTATTCGCGCCATCTACGCCTGCCGCAGGTCGGTCTGGAAGGCCAGCAGCGGCTGGCGCGCGCGCGCGTCTTGCTGGTCGGCGCGGGCGGGCTTGGCTCGCCGGCCGCGTTTTATCTTGCCGCTGCGGGTATCGGCCATCTGCGCATCGCCGACGACGATGTGGTGGATCGCAGCAATCTGCAGCGCCAGATTCTGCATACCGAAGACAGCGTAGGGATCGCGAAAGTCGCCTCGGCCACGCAGCGCATCGCCGCACTCAATCCACGCGTGCAGGTCGACGCGCTGCAGACACGCGTCACCGCCAGCAATGTCGAAGCATTGCTGCAGGACGTGGATGTGGTGATCGACGGTGCGGACAATTTTCCTGCGCGTTATCTGCTCAACGATGCCTGCGTCAAACTCGGCAAACCGTTGGTCTACGGCGCAGTGCAGCAGTTCGAAGGGCAATTGAGTGTGTTCGATGCCGGCCGCAACCGCGGTCATGCGCCCTGCTATCGCTGCCTGTTTCCCGAACCGCCACCGCCGGAGTTTGCGCCCAGCTGCGCCGACGCCGGCGTTCTCGGCGTGCTGCCTGGCGTCATCGGATTGCTGCAAGCCAGCGAAGCGATCAAGTTGCTGCTGGGCATCGGCGACAGCCTGGCCGGGCGCCTGCTCAGCTTCGATGCCTTGGCCATACGCTTTCGCGAAATCCGCCTGCCACCCGATCCGCATTGCCCAGTCTGCGCGCCTGGCACCGCGTTCCCCGGCTATGCCGACTACGCCGCGTTCTGCGGCAGCGCAGTCGGCTGAAAGCGGCACTTAAATCGACTGCGCAGCGTCAGCCAGGCCTGAGCGGGCGTCATGGCGCACCGCCCGGCCGCAGCGCTTCGACCTGCCACCTACACGCTTGCCGCACACGCGCGTGAGAGCTATCGCCACGTGTTGTTCGCCACTGATCCAGTGAGCGATCAAAGCGCGTAAGGAATCACCCGCACGATCTCGCCTGCCTCGAAGCGTCGTGCCGGCTCCGGCAACACGATCAAGGCATTGCTGTCAGCCGCGCCACGCAGCAGATGCGATGCATCGCCGCGATGCGGCAGCGCGGTCAACCGCCCGTCCTCGCCGCACTCCAGCCGTCCGCGCAAAAACTCCAGGCGTTCGTGGCGCTTTTCCCACGGGCCTGCCAGCGCTGCATGCCACACCGGACGCGGTTCGCTGCGTCCCTGCAAGCCATCCAGCAGCGGCACACCGTAGGCGATCAGCGTCGCCAGCACCGACACCGGATTGCCCGGCAAACCCAGCACCAGACAGCGGCCGATCTGCCCCAGCACCGCCGGCATGCCCGGGCGCATGCGCACGCGCCAGAAGTGGATACGGCCCAGCTCGCCGATCAGCTGCGGCAGATAATCTTTTTCGCCCGCCGAGACGCCGCCGCAGGTGATCACCACATCGAATGCAGCGGCTGCATCTTCCAGCATGGTGCGGATACGCTGCGGATCATCCGGCAGGGTCGGCCATGCCGTCGGCGCGTAACCCAGGGCCCGTAGCTGCGCCATCAACATGTCGCGGTTGCTGTTGTAGATCTGCCCCGGCCCCAACGGCATGCCAGGCTCCATCAACTCATCGCCGGTGGCCAGCACCGCGATAGTCGGCCTTGGTGCCACTGCAAGCCGCGACAGCCCGAGCGCCGCCGCCAACCCGATGCGGGCAGGCGTCAACACCTGCCCGCTCTGGATCACCAGATCGCCCGCGCGCACGTCGCTGCCGGCCAGACGCACCGCCGCGCCCAACGCAGGCATCGTGCGGAAGCGCACAACACCATCGCGCTCGTCTGCATCTTCCTTCGGGATCACGGTGTCGGCGCCATCGGGCAGCGGCGCGCCGGTGGTGATGCGCAGACATTGGCCTGCGCTGAGCGTGCCGGTCCAACGCTCGCCAGCGAATTGCTCGCCGACCAGTTGCAACGACGCATCGCCGCCAGCGACATCGGCATGCCGCAACGCAAAGCCGTCCATCGCACTGTTGGCAAACGGCGGTAGTGCCAGCGGTGCAATCAGATCGGCAGCGGAAATCCGCCCATCGGCACGCGAGGTGGCGATGTTTTCATCGGGCGGGCGGTTTTGGGCCGCAACGGCCTGCAGAATCTGCAGCGCCTGCGCATACGGAATGCGGGAGGGATAGTCGGTCATGGCGCGCAGGATACCAGTGCGCCAGGCCGGCTCAGAGCGGCGACCAGCACGATCACCTGTCCGTCAGAGAGCATGGCCGGCACTGCGGCCAGCACGAACCGCGCGAACACGGCAGCTTCCAGGCGAATTACTCAACCCAAGCTTGAGCTAGCACGCCATGCATGCCAGCTCGTCGAAGATGGCTCGCCACGCCCAGCGCGGCAGCCTGCCTACTTGCCCTTGACGTGCTTCATCAAACGCCGCTTGCGCGCCACCTGCCGCTCGGTGAGCGTGTTCTTCTTGCCCTCGTACGGATTGGCGCCTTCGCGGAAGATGAAACGCACCGGCGTGCCGACCAGCTTAAAACGCTTGCGGAAGAAGTTTTCCAGATAGCGCTTGTACGACTCCGGCAATACTTTCAGACGCGTGCCATGCACGATGAAGGTCGGCGGATTTGCGCCACCCGGATGCACGTAACGCAGCTTGGATACGTGACCACGGATGCTCGGCGGCGGATTGGTCTCGTAGGCGATTTCCAGCGCCTGGTTGACTTCGCTGGTGCTGAATTCATGCGTCGCCGAGGCATGCGCGCGGTGGATCGCCTGAAACAGTTCGCGCATGCCCGAGCCGTGCAGCGCGGAGATCCGCACCGCCTCGGCCCAGCTGACAAAGCCCAATTTGCGCGACAGCAGGTCTTCGGCCTGTGCACGCTGATAGTCGCTCTGCCCGTCCCACTTGTTGATCGCCACCACCAACGCGCGGCCAGCGTCCAGGATAGCGCCCAGAATGGTCGCGTCCTGATCGGTGACGCCTTCGCCGGCATCGAGCATCAGCACCGCGACCTGGCATTGTTCGATCGCCTGCAGCGTCTTGAACGCGCTGAATTTCTCCACCGCCTCCTCGACCTTGCCACGGCGACGCAGGCCGGCCGTATCGATCAAGCGGTATTGACGCCCGTCGCGGTCCATGTCCACGGCGATCGAATCGCGCGTGGTGCCCGGCACTTCCGAGGCGATCATGCGCTCTTCGCCGAGCAGGCGATTGACCAGCGTCGACTTGCCCACATTCGGGCGGCCGACAAAGGCGATGCGCACACGCGCCGGGTCGGTATCCAGCAACTCGCCGGCACCTTCGGCAGGCAAGCGTGCACCGACTTCTTCCAGTAGTTCGTCGATGCCCTGCCGATGCGCGGCAGACAGCGCCACCACATCGGAGAACCCGTAGCGCGCGAACTCCGAGCGCACGGTTTCTTCGTCGGTGCCGTCGATCTTGTTGATGACCAGCACGGTCGGCCGCGCCAGCTTGCGCAGCCAGGCCAGGATCTCGTCGTCGAGCGACGACGCACCTTCGCGGCCATCGACCACGAACAGCACCAGATCGGCTTCGCCGGCAGCGGCACGTGCCTGACGCGCGGTGGCGCCGGCAAGACCTTCCTCGTCGCCGGCGATACCGCCGGTATCGACGACGATGAAGGGGCGCTCCTCATCGAGACGGCAGACCCCGTAGTTACGGTCGCGGGTGACGCCAGGCTGGTCGTGGACCAGCGCGTCACGGGTGCGCGTCAGCGCATTGAAAATGGTGGACTTGCCGACATTGGGCCGTCCAACCAGGGCGACCAGGGGCAGCATCGCAAAGTCCTTATTGTGCCAACCGGAAGGCGGTGATATCGCCATCGGTGTTTTGTACCAACAGAATGCCATCCACGACGATCGGCTGCGCCAGCAGCGTGTCGCGTCCAGCGCGAGCGCGCGCGGCCAGTGCACCATCGCTGAGTTTCAGCCAGTGCAGATAACCCTTGTAATCACCAACCACGGCGTAATCGCCCTGGATGGCCACACCGGTCAGGGAGCGACGTGCAAGCGCGGCCTGCGACCACATCGCCGCACCGCTGCTCTTGTCCAGACCCCACACCGAACCGGCGTTATCCGACACCACCACCACGCTGGACGACACGCCAACGCCACCGGCACCGCCGTGATCGCGCGTCCACAGCGGACGGCCACTCGGGCCTTCCAGTGCGAGGGTTTCGTTCTTGAAGCTGGTTGCGTACAGCGTGGTGCCGTCGAGTACCGGTGCGCCATCCACGTCGGACATGCGCTCCAGCTCGGTACGGCCTTCCGGCACGCCGATGGCCTGTTCCCACAACGGGCGTCCGTCCTGCAGCGCCAGCGCACTCAAGGTGCCGCTGTCATTGCCGACGAACACCACGCCCGGGCCGGTGACGATCGGCGCATTGCCGCGCACCGACAGGGTCGGGCCTTCCTCGGCATGGAACCAGCGGCGCTCGCCGGTGGTCGCGTCGAAGGCGCTGACGCGACCGTCGTTGCTACGCACCAACACCAGACCCTGCGCAATGGCCGGTGCAGCGATGACCTCGTTCGGTACCTTGGCGCGCCACTTTTCGGTGCCATCGGCCTGGTTCAGCGCAATCACATCGCCAGACAGCGTACCGATCACCACCAGACCTTCGCCAACGCCGGGGCCACCGGACAGGCGCTGCTTGAACTTGCGATCGTTGCGCTCTTCTTTTTTGGGCTTGTATTCCCACACGCGCTTGCCGGTCTGCAGGTCCAATGCCTCCACGCCACCAGTGATCGCCGAGGCGTACACCTTGCCATCGGCCACGGCCGGGCGCTGACGCACGCCGATATGGCCTTCGCCCTTGCCCACGCCGGTGGACCACAGCTTGTCAACCTTGACCGAGGGCTCGAACTTGACCAGTTCGGCAGGTTCCTGCGCCTTCTTGGCAGCAGCATCCTTCCCGGCAAACCAGCCCTTGACCGTGCTGCAACCAGCCAACGACACGCCCATCAGGGCGATCAATGCAATGCGCTTGTACATATCAACCTGCTTCATCAAATCGGCTCCGCCGGATTGGGCACTTTGCCGCCCACATCCATCAGCTTGGTTTCCAGCAAACGGCGCTGCGGCGAGGCCACATCCACCGTGGTCAGGGCCTTGGCGTAGAGCGCACGCGCTTCATCCGGCTTGCCCTGCACGACCAGCGCATCGGCGCGGATCTCCAGACTGGTGTGGTCCTGCGCATCGGCCAGCAGCTTGATCGCTTCGTCCGGCTTGCCGCTTTCGGTCAACACACGCGCCAGGCGCTGCTGCACGATCTGCTTGAGCTCGCCTTCGGCAGGCACATCGCGCAGGGTCTTGATCGCTTCGGCATGCTTGCCGGCATCCACCTGGGCCTTGGCCAGACGCAACGCAGCCAGTTCGGCGTAGACACCGCCCTTGCCGTCGTCGAGCGCCACGATCTCTTTGGCGGCCTTGTCCAGGTCCTTGCCCTGGATCGACTTCACCACCGCCTCGTAACGGGTGTTGGCTTCCACCGATTGGGTGTTGGTGTGCTTCTGCCACCACTGCCAGCCCAGGATCAGGGCCAGGCCAACCACGACGCCGCCCACCAGACCCGCGCCATTCTTTCTCAACCAGGAACGAACGCGTTCGCCTTGTTCGTGTTCGTCCAGCAGATCGTCGATCGCCATGCGTACTCTCGCTCCGTCGTCCCGGAGGCGCGGAACATCAATAGGGAAAAATGAAAAACCGCAGTCCGCTTCACTCGGAAGCAGGTACCACGGAGCCGTCGGAGGATACCGCAAAACGGGCCACGTTAGCGCGCTGGAACGGTTTCAAATCGACGATACTGCCGCCTTGCTGAACCTCTACCGCCGACGCATTGCCCAGCACGATGCGACCCACCTGCCCCGGCGAATAGCTGCGACGTTCGCCGGCACGCACCAGCGCTTTTTCGACCGCGCTGCCATCCGGTGACAGGATCTGCACCCAGCTGTCGCCGCTGAAACTCAACGACAAACTGCCGCCACTGGCGGCCGCAGCTGCAGACGTCTCCACGTCGGGTGTGGCCCGCGGCACCGGCGTCATCGACGCGATGTACGGCGCGGGTTGCTCGCGTGGCGCATTGGCCGGCTGCGTTGCACCCGCGGCGGATGTGCCGGTGTTTGCCGCTTCCGGCATGCTGTCCAGCGACACCGTACTCGGCGCGTTGCCATCAAGATGCGAGCGGGTCGCATACCAGACCGGTACGGCAAACACACCGGTGATGACGACATACATCGCCTTGCGCGCGGTGCTTTCGAGAATGCGGCGCGCACGCGGGGTATGCGTATGGCTGACCAGGGTGACCGGTTCGACCGGCGCAATGGTTGCCTGCAGCAACAGCGGCTCCAGGTCCACATGCAGCAGACGCGCATAACTGCGCAGCTGGCCGCGCACGAAGACCGGCGCGCCCAGACGCTGCCACTCTTCCTGCTCCAACGAACGCACCACGTGTGCCGGCATGCGCAGCTTGCCGGCGACATCTTCCACGCTCAGACCTACTGCTTCGCGCGCTTCGCGCAAATGCTGTCCGCAGCCCTTTTCCTGCTCGAAAGGGTTCGGATGGGAATCATTGATCACAATGCATTGGCCCCGGGGTTGGCGGTCGCTGCGTCAGGGAATTCCTTGACCAACCGCTGGTGGTAACGGCCGGCGGCTACCTTGTCGCCGAGCCCTTGCTCAATCTGAATGGCGAGTTGTAACACGGAAGCAGTGACCGGTGCAGCCGCAAGACGTCTTTCGATAAACGCGCGGGCTTCGAAATAGGTCTTTCGCCCGGCCTCGTAGCGCGCCATTGATTCGAGCGCATATGCGCTGACCGGATCCAGTTCTAACGCTTTACGGAGATCGCGTACAGCACGCTCCGATTGCCCAGACTGCAGCGCGCATCCACCCGCATTAGCCAAAGCCGGTGCCGGTGGGTAGTTCGAATCCTGCAGCGCACGATCAAACCAGGCCAGAGACTCCAGTGCCTGGCCGTTCGCACACAGCCAAGCACCATAATTGTTCAACACATCGCCACGTTGGGGCGCGAGTTCAGCGGTACGGCGATACGTCTCACCTGCTGCCGGATTACCCTGCCCCTGCTGAATCACACCCAGAAACATCAACGCATCAACCGAATTGGGCGTTTTTTTTAGAACCTCACGCACCAACTGTTCGGCGGCGGCATAGTTACCACTTTGCAGGCGATTGTTCGCAAGACCAAGTCTTTGCTCCAATGCAATCCGATCACGCGTTGCTGCGCTGTCACGGAAATCGTAACTCGGCGCTACCTGTTCCACACTCCCGGCCTTGGCATTACGACCACCGCAGCCGACTGCGCCAAGCGCGATCGCCACAGCCGCCATTAACGCGAGATCACGCTGCCGCATCGCGATCGGCCTGGCCTTCCAGTGTGCGCAGGAAATCTGCCTGGCGACGGGTACGGTCCATGACCTGCCCCTTGAGCTGTCCGCACGCGGCGTCGATATCGTCGCCACGCGTGCGGCGAACCATCGTCAGCACCTGCGCGTCGAGCAGGATCTTCTGGAAAGCCCGGATCTCCGTCTCGCCAGAACGCTCGTAGCGCGTGCCCGGGAACGGATTGAACGGAATCAGGTTGACCTTGCCCGCATCCTTTGACTGCACCGCATTGTCGAACTGACGCATCAAGCGGGCCAGCTGACGCGCATGCTCCGGCTGATCGTTGATGCCCTTCATCAAGGTGTATTCGAAGGTGACCGAATCGCGCTTCTTGTTGCCGCGCAGATAGCGCGCGCACGACTCCATCAGCTCGGCGATCGGGTACTTCTTGTTCAGTGGCACCAGGCTCTCGCGCAGCGCGTCGTTGGCGGCATGCAGCGAAACGGCCAGCGACACATCGCTTTCGGTCGAGAGCCGGTCGATCATTGGCACCAGGCCGGAGGTCGACAGCGTCACCCGCTTGCTGGCAAGGCCGTAGCCCAGATCGTCGCGCATCACGCTCATCGCGCGCACGACGTTGTCGAAATTCATCAGCGGCTCGCCCATGCCCATCATCACCACATTGGTGAGACGACGCTGCTGGTGCGGCACGTTGCCCAGATGGCGCGCCGCTACCCACACCTGCCCAACGATCTCGGCGGTGGTGAGGTTGCGGTTGAAGCCCTGGGTCGCGGTCGAACAGAAGGTGCAGTTCAAGCCGCAGCCGACCTGGGAGGACACGCACAGCGTGCCACGGCCCTTGTCGGGGATATACACCGTCTCGATCGCATTCTTGCCATCGGTGCCCATGGCCAGCAGCCACTTGTGGGTGCCGTCGGTGGAAGGCTTGTCGAACACGACGGTCGGGACGAGGACCTCGGCGTGCTGGTGCAATTTCGCACGCAGCGCCTTGCCGAGGTCCGTCATCTGGTCGAAGTCGGTGACGTAGCGATGGTGAATCCACTTCATCACCTGATGGGCACGGTAACGCGCTTCGCCGAGCGTGTCGGCGAAGAAGCGCTCCAGTCCCTCGCGGTCGAGGTCGAGCAGGTTCTGCTTGCGCAGTTCCGGGGTACGGACAGGGACGTCCTGCAGCACGGAGGGGATCACGACCTCATTCACGATTCGACTCTCTCGGCCTCAGCGCGAGACCACTTCAGTAGCGGCAAAGAAATACGCGACTTCGTTGGCAGCGTTCTCGACCGAATCCGAGCCGTGGGCGGCGTTGGCATCGATCGAATCGGCGAAGTCGGCGCGGATGGTGCCCGGCGCAGCGTCCTTGGGATTGGTCGCGCCCAGCAGGTCACGGTGTGCAGCAACGGCGTTCTCGCCTTCCAGCGCCTGGATCACCACCGGGCCGGAGATCATGAACTCGACCAGCGCATTGAAGAACGGACGCTCCCGGTGCACGGCGTAGAAGCCTTCGGCTTCGCGACGCGACAGCTGCTTGTACTTGGCGGCCACGATCTTCAGGCCGGCCTTTTCGAAACGGCTGTAGATTTCGCCGATGACGTTCTTGGCGACGGCATCGGGCTTGATGATGGACAGGGTGCGCTCCAGCGCCATGGGAAGATCTCCGTTGGGCGGGCCACTTGAAGACCCGAGGTTATCATGAAAAAAACCCGCGTCAAAACGCGGGCTTAGGCTTCTTTGCGATGATCAATTCTATCTCTTAGTGAAGACCTTTGCACACCGCCTCCTGAATCGTGCTGCATTGCCGCATGACCGGCGCAGTCTCCAGCCCGTAGACTCAAACAATCGTTTGATTGAGTTCCACCCCTGCGCATGCCCAAGCCCGCCCACTTCTCCACCAAGGACCGCATTCTCGGCGCGGCCGAGGAGCTGTTCGCACAGCATGGCTTCGCCGGCACCTCGCTGCGCCAGCTGACCACCCAGGCCGACGTCAATATCGCCGCGGTCAACTACCACTTCGGCTCCAAGGAGAACCTGGTCAACGAGGTGTTCCGGCGCCGCATGGACGAAATGACCACCGCGCGGCTGCAGCAGCTGGAAGCCGCCAAGCGTGCGCATCCGGGCGAACTCACCGCGGTGCTAGCGGCCTTCGTCGAGCCTGCCCTGGCGATGGCGCAGGACCGCCAGAGCGGCGGCGCGTTCGTGCGCGTGATCGCACGTGCCTACGCCGAAAAGAACGACAACCTGCGCAAGTTCCTGTCCGATCACTACGGCCATGTGCTGCGCGAATTCGGCAAGGCCATCGCCGCCTGCGTGCCGGGCCTGAGCAAGGAAGAGCTGTACTGGCGGCTGGATTTTCTGGCCGGTGCGCTGACCTATGCGATGGCCGACTTCGGGCTGATCAAGCGCCCGGCCGGCGTCAGCGAGGCCGACCACCGTGCGCGGGCCGCGCGCGAACTGATTCGTTTCGCGGAACCCGGTTTCCGCGCTCATTCCACACCGTAAACGTTCCACCAAGAGGCTAATTGCTATGTCCAATCCGTTGCTAGTCCGTCGCGCCGCCGTGCTCGGTGCCGGCGTCATGGGCGCGCAGATCGCCGCGCACCTCACCAATGCCGGTGTCGACACCGTGCTGTTCGACCTGCCTGCCAAGGAGGGCCCTGCCGACGGCATCGTGCTCAAGGCCATCGCCAACCTCGGCAAGCTCAGCCCTGCCCCGCTCGCCAGCAAGGCGCTGGCCGAGGCGATCACGCCGGCCAACTACGAGAGTGGCCTGGAGCAGCTGCGCGATTGCGATCTGATCATCGAGGCGATCGCCGAACGCATGGACTGGAAGCAGGACCTGTACAAGAAGATCGCCCCGTTCGTGTCCGAGCATGCGGTGCTGGCGTCCAACACCTCCGGTCTGGGCATCAACAAGCTCTCCGACGTGCTGCCAGAGCAATTGCGCCACCGCTTCTGCGGCGTGCATTTCTTCAACCCGCCGCGTTACATGCATCTGGCCGAGCTGATTCCAGCCAAGGGCACCGACAAGGCGGTGCTGGAAGGGCTGGAAAGCTTCCTGGTCACCACGCTTGGCAAGGGCGTGGTGTATGCCAAGGACACGCCGAACTTCATTGGCAACCGCATCGGCGTGTTCTCGATCCTGGCCACCATCCATCACACGCAGGAATTCGGCCTGGGTTTCGATGAAGTGGACGGCCTGACCGGCCCGCTGGTCGGGCGCCCGAAGTCGGCGACCTACCGCACCTCGGACGTGGTCGGTCTGGATACCATGGCGCACGTGATCAAGACCATGGGCGACACCCTGCCCGAGGATCCGTGGCACCAGTATTTCAAGTCGCCGAAGTGGCTGGACGCGCTGATCGCCAAGGGCGCGCTCGGCCAGAAGGTCGGCGCCGGCATCTTCCGCAAGGTCGGCAAGGACATCGTGGTGCTGGACCTGCAGAAGCAGGATTACCGCGCCGCTGATCGCACTGCCGCACCGGAAGTGATCGAGATCCTCAAGATCAAGAACCCGGCCGAAAAGTTTGCCAAGTTGCGCGAGAGCCAGCACCCACAGGCACAGTTCCTGTGGGCCAGCTTCCGCGATCTGTTCCACTACAGCGCCTATCACTTGGCCGACATCGCCGAGACTGCGCGCGACGTGGATCTGGCGATCCGCTGGGGCTACGGCTGGTCGCTTGGCCCGTTCGAGACTTGGCAGGCCGCCGGCTGGAAGCAGGTGGCGCAGTGGATTGCCGAAGATATCTCTAACGGCAAGAGCATGAGCAGCGCGCCGTTGCCGAACTGGGTGTTCGACGGCCGCGACGGCGTGCATGCGGCCGAAGGCTCCTACAGCCCGGCGCACGATGCCAAGCTGCCGCGTTCGGCGCTGCCGGTGTACAAGCGTCAGCGCTTCCCGGATCCGCTGCTGGGCGAGCAGTTCTCCCCGGGCGAGACGGTGTTTGAAAACGACGGCGTGCGCATGTGGCATGACGGCGACGATATCGCCGTGGTCAGCTTCAAGACCAAGATGAATACCGTCTCCGATCACGTGCTCAACGGGTTGCAGGAAGTGGTGGGCCGCGCCGAGAAAGACTTCGCCGGGCTGGTGATCTGGCAGCAGAAGGAACCCTTCTCCGCCGGTGCCGATCTGGCCGGTGCATTGGGTCTGCTGCAGGCCGGCAAGGTCGATGCGTTCGAAGCGCTGGTCGCCAATTTCCAGGCCACCAGCCAGCGCATCAAGTACGCGCAGGTCCCGGTGATTTCGGCCGTGCGCGGCCTGGCGCTGGGCGGCGGTTGCGAGTTCCAGATGCATAGCGCCAAGACCGTGGCCTCGCTGGAAAGCTACATCGGCCTGGTCGAGGCCGGCGTCGGCCTGCTGCCGGCCGGTGGTGGCTTGAAGGAAATCGCCGTGCGCGCATCGATTGCCGCCGGCCCGGGTGGCGATGTGTTCGCCGAGCTGAAGAAGACCTTCGAAACCATCGCGATGGCCAAAGTCTCCAACTCTGCGGTCAATGCCCAGGAACTGGGCCTACTGCGCGGTACCGACAAGATCGTGTTCAACAGCTTCGAAGCGCTGCACATCGCCAAGGCCGAAGCGCGCGCACTGGCCGAAGGCGGCTACCGCGCGCCGCTGCCGGCACGCCGCATCCAGGTCGCCGGCGACGTCGGCATCGCCACCTTCAAGATGCTGCTGGTCAACATGCTGGAAGGCCGCTTCATCAGCGAATACGACTATGAAATCGCCACCCGCATCGCCACGGTGATGTGCGGCGGCGAAGTCGATCGCGGCGCGCTGGTCGACGAAGAATGGCTGCTCAAGCTGGAGCGCAAGCACTTCGTCGAACTGGCCCAGCAGGAAAAGACCCAGGCGCGGATTGGGCACATGCTCAAGACGGGTAAGCCACTCAGGAACTGAGAATCGGGAGTGGGGAATCGGGAATGGGTAAAAGCCCAACCGACTCCCCGCTTCTCCCCACTATTCTGCCGGGTAATGAAAATGGCGAACTCAGGCGAATCCGCACTTGCGATTCCCGACTCCCCATTCTCGATTCCCGGCTATCGGAGATAGCCATGAGCAAGCAGATTCAAGAAGCCTACATCGTCGCCGCCACCCGTACCCCGGTCGGCAAGGCGCCCAAGGGCGTGTTCCGTAATACCCGTCCCGACGACATGCTGGCGCACGTGCTGCGTGCGGTGGTGGCGCAGGCGCCGGGCATCGATCTGTCGCGGATCGACGATGCCATCATCGGCTGCGCCATGCCCGAGGGCGAGCAAGGCATGAACGTGGCGCGCATCGGCGTGCTGTTGGCCGGCCTGCCCAACACCGTGGCCGGCCAGACCATCAACCGCTTCTGTTCGTCCGGCATCCAGGCCGTGGCGATGGCGGCCGACCAGATTCGTCTGGGCAACGCCGACCTGATGCTGGCCGGCGGCACCGAGTCGATGTCGATGGTGCCGATGATGGGCAACAAGGTCGCCATGTCGCCGAACGTGTTCGCCGACGACCATGTCGCCATCGCCTATGGCATGGGCATCACCGCCGAGAAAGTGGCTGAGGAATGGAAAGTCTCGCGCGAGGATCAGGACGCGTTTGCACTGGCCTCGCATCAGAAGGCGATTGCCGCGATTGCCGCCGGCGAATTCCGCGACGAGATCACCCCGTACGAAATTCTCTCGCACCAGCCTGACCTGCAAGGCAATGTCATCGCGCTGCGCAAGCGCCTGGTCGACACCGACGAAGGCCCGCGCCCGGACAGCTCGCTCGAAGGCCTGGCCAAGCTGCGCCCGGTGTTCCGTAACGGCCAGTTCGGCGGCAGCGTCACCGCCGGCAACTCCTCGCAGATGAGCGACGGCGCCGGTGCGGTGCTGCTGGCCTCCGAGCAGGCGATCAAGGATTACGGCCTGACCCCGCTAGCCCGTTTCGTCAGCTTCTCGGTAGCCGGCGTGCGTCCTGAAGTGATGGGCATCGGCCCGATCGCGGCGATTCCCAAGGCGCTCAAGCAGGCCGGCCTGACCAAGGACCAGATCGACTGGATCGAGCTCAACGAAGCCTTTGCCGCGCAGGCATTGGCGGTGATCCGCGACAGCGAACTGGATCCGTCCAAGGTCAACCCGCTGGGCGGCGCGATCGCTCTGGGCCACCCGCTGGGCGCGACCGGCGCGATCCGTGCCGCAACGCTGGTGCACGGCCTGCGTCGCCGGCAGCAGAAGTACGGCATGGTCACCATGTGCATCGGCACCGGCATGGGCGCGGCAGGCATTATCGAAGCGTTGTAAGCCGCTGCCTGCCGCGCGATCGGGGCGTTGTCACGATCGCGCACTTCATCGACATGCAGTGATCGAGAGGGTGTGCGAAAGCACGCCCTCTTTTACTTTCAGCGCGCCACCAGCCATTGACCGGTGCGTGCACCCAAAAACACCAAGGCCAAGCCGGCCACCAGCGTGATTGCCAGATACACGCCGATCATCGCGGAGCGATCGGTGCGCGCAAACACCAGGCATTCCATCATCAACGACGAGAACGTTGTCAGCCCGCCGATCACACCGACGATCAGCAAGGCCCGCAGCGGCCAACTCGACGCTCCGCGCGCATCCAGCCACACCAGCAGCACACCGGCGACGAACGAACCGACCAGGTTCACGGTCAGGGTGCCCCATGGAAATCCTGTACCGAAGCGCTGCAGCAAGGACGCGCCAATGGCAAAGCGCAGGCCCGATCCGAGCGCGCCGCCGGTCATCGCCAGCAGCAATTGCTGCCACCACACCGGAGCGTTCATGCGCGCGTTCCGCAATGGATTGGCTGCGTCTGCAAGTGCGTGTCGTGCATTGTCATTCCTGAAAGCTGCGAACAAAACGTGGCGAGCTCGCATCAGGTCATCAAACGGCGCGCTCTAACCGGATTGTACGAGTGGTGACGCCGCACCGAGCATCGGCCGCGTCCGCTCAGTGGCCACGCGTTCGTTTTCTCGCTGGCTTCAAGTCGAGAAACACTCGCTGGACACAGAACGCCGTGCCGGCAGGGTTGGCAAACACATCCCTTTAGTCCAGGCGGCGTGCAGCTCCAGGGCGCGATGCTATCCAGCGTTGTCACCACTTATCCCGCCGGCTTGCGGGCCTTCTCAGCCCTGGCCTGCTCGCGCGCCGCGCGCAAACGATCGAGCTTTTCCTTGAGCTTGATCTCCAGCCCGCGCGGCACCGGGTTGTAAAAAACCCGCTCGCCCATCGCATCGGGGAAGCCGGTCTGATCCAGCGCAATGCCGCCTTCGGCATCGTGGTCGTATTGATAGTCCTGCCCGTAACCGAGCGTCTTCATCAGCTTGGTCGGCGCATTGCGCAGATGCAGCGGCACCTCTTGGGTGCCGGTGGCGCGCACTTCGGCCTTGGCCTGATTGAAGGCCGCATAGCCGGCATTGGACTTGGCGGTGCTGGCCAGATACAGCACCAATTGTGCGAACGCCAGCTCGCCTTCCGGGCTGCCCAGGCGCTCGTAGATGTCCCAGGCTTCCAGCGCCATGCTCTGCGCGCGCGGATCGGCCAGGCCGATATCTTCGATCGCCATGCGGGTCAGCCGCCGCGCCAGATACGCCGGGTCGCAGCCGCCATCGAGCATGCGGGTCAGCCAGTACAGCGCGGCATCGGGATTGGAACTACGCACCGATTTGTGCAGCGCCGAGATCTGGTCGTAGAACTGCTCGCCGTTCTTGTCGAAACGACGGGTGCGGTCGGCCAGCACCTGCAGCAGCGTCTGCGGGGTGATCTCGCCGCCCTCGCCCGTCGCCAGTTCCGCAGCGATCTCCAGCAGCGTCAATGCACGGCGCACATCGCCGTCGGCCGCGCTGGCGATTTCCAGCAGCGAGGCATCGCTGACCTGGATGGTCTCCTGCCCCAGCCCGCGCTCCGAATCATGCAAGGCCCGCTGCAAGGCCTCGACAATGTCCTGCGGCGAGACGCCTTCCAGCACATGTACGCGGCAACGCGATAGCAATGCGGAGTTCAATTCGAAGGATGGATTTTCGGTGGTCGCACCGACGAACAGGATCGTGCCGCGCTCGATATGCGGCAAAAACGCGTCCTGTTGCGCTTTGTTGAAGCGATGCACCTCATCGACGAACAACACCGTGCGGCGGCCGCTGGCAAAGCGCTGCGCGGCCTCGGCCAATACCTGGCGCACTTCCGGCAATCCCGACAAGACCGCCGAGATCGCCTTGAATTCGGCATCCGAGTAATGCGCCAGCAGCAGCGCCAGGGTGGTTTTGCCGCAACCGGGCGGCCCCCACAGGATCATCGAATGCACGCGGCCGGATTCCACCGCGCGTCGCAATGCGCTGTCGGGTGCCAGCAGGCGTTTCTGCCCGACCATCTCGTCGAGGGTGCGCGGACGCATGCGCTCGGCCAGCGGGCGCAGATGCTCGCCGTCTACGCTGAGCAGATCGGCTTCGGGAGCGATAGGGAGCTTGGTTCGTGCCACGCGTCATTGTATCGCGTAAGCAAACGGCCTTCTGCGAAGAAGGCCGTTGTCAGTGCGGATGCGTCGAACGAGGGCTTACTGCGCGTCGCCGACCACGTCCACACCCTTGCCAGGCGTATAGCGAAAGGTGTCTGCAGCGAACGCCGGATTACGCTTCCAGCCACTGAAGCTGATCGCGGTGCGCTGACCAACCGCATCCACCACTTCCATCTTGGCCAGGCCGTCTTTGCCGAAACCGAGCGAGGCCATCTGGAAGCTGGCTTCGGTGTCGACCTTCGGCGTCAGCGACAACCACTGCAGACCGTCACGCGGCGCGGCTTCTTCGCTGACGTCGTATTGCTTGTCCAGGCGTGCCGGATCGATCAAGGCGACCAACGGGCTGTTCTGTTCTTCGCTACCCTGCGCGCGCACGGTGACCTGCTCCAGGTCCGGGTCGAACACCCACACCTTCTTGCCGTCGGCAACGATCAGCTGCTTGTAGGGCTTGGCGTATTCCCAACGGAACTGGCGCGGCGCCGACAATGCCACCCGCCCGCTCGAGCTTTCCTTGACCCGGCCATTGGCATCGGAGACCTGCTGACTGAACTGCCCGTCCAGCCCTTTGAGGCCGCGCGTGAACGTATCCAGCTCCTGACGTGCACCGGCAAATGCGGTGCTGGCGAACAGGGCGGTGGCGAGGACGGCATAACGGAGCTGGCGATGCATCGCGGTCTTCCAAAAGGGAATGCGTGGATTCTGATACTTCATAGATGAATGGGCGAGCGCTGTCGCCTGCCGCGCTCGGATCGCGGTTGCGACAAACCAATCCATCTCACTGCGCCGTCTGCACCCTGGACAGGTCGCCATACACGATCTGCCCGCGAAAGCCACGCCGCACCTGCTGGTAAAGCTCGCGGAATGCGCGGTAATCCTGCGGCTGACACAGCGCCTGCGGCCCACGCACTGCGGCACGCTGCAACCGATGCACCGCAGTCACCGTCTGCCCTTGGCGCGTCCAGTCGACCGCGTATTCGCCGGCAGCATTGCGAAAGGTGCTGCTGCGCGGGATCGCGATGATCGGCACCGTCGCCGGGAAGCTCACCACATAGGTTTCTTCGCGCACGCTGTCGTTGCAGTAGAACGGAGTCAGATTGTCTTCGGCCGAGGTGGTGGTATAGATCCCGCGTGTCGATTCGGCACCGGGCATGTCGGGCAAGGTCATGCCGCCGACCACCGAAAAATCCACCGCATCGTTGGCCTGGAACGTGTAGCGGTAATTGAATGGCGCATCCAGATCCAGCGGGTCGCCCTGGATCAGCAGATCGCCGGTGCCGTCGAAGCCGGACTGGGCAATGATCGATTCTTCGATGCGATTGCGGTTCTGCGCGTTGAGTTGCACGAACATCGCACGCAAGCCCACCTCGCCGGTCTGCCCGCTATCCAGCATGGTCATGCCTTGCAGGCCGCCTTGCGGGGTGAAGCGATACTCGGTGCGCGCGACGTAGCGGTTGACCTTGCGGTCGTTGGGTGGGGTGTGCGTGACCTTGCCGTCCAGCGTATGCACCACCGGCGCACCGAGGTCGCCGGCCGGCAGCTGGCCGAAGCGCGCGTAGGGGTTGGTCGAATCCACGTAAAGATCGAACGCCGGGATATAGGTGATCGCATGGTTGAAACGACCAAGCACCGGAATCGGCGGCAACGTGGGCCCGCCCTCGGCGCCGATCAGCACCGGCGTACTGGCAATGCCCTTGGCGGCCAGCAAGGCTTCCAGGATCACGGTGTGATCCTTGCAGTCGCCATAGTGGTTGGACAGGATGCTGTCGGCGCTGTTGGGCTCCAGCCCGCCGTTGCCCAAGTACACCGCCACGTAGCGGATATTGCGCGCTACCCAGGCGTACAACGCCGCCGCCTGCGCACGCGGGTCGTCGATGCTGCGGGTCACCTCATCGGCCAGCGACTGGATCGCTGGCGTCACCGCAGCAGCGCGGCCGCCTTTGACGTGGTAGGCCAGGCCCATCTGCGACCAGCTGTCGAAGGTGCTGGCCATCAAGGTCGGGCTGAATTCCCAGGTTGCTGCGCTCCAGTTCTGGTTCTTCATCGGCGTGGTGCGTTGGTAGCGCCACTCCCAGCGGGCCTGATCGCCGCGTACCACCGGCTTGGTACGGCCCTGCAGCCCGCGCACCGATAAATGCATCGGCAACGCCTTCGGCGCCACCAGCGTGACCACCGCATCGTCGTACTGCGCGAACACGCTGAAGGTCTCCCACAGGCTGAAATAGCCAGGGAAATACGGGGTGTTCTGCGCACGGCGTACGCGATAGACGATGCGCGCACCCGGCGCCAGATTCGGGAACACCACCACCTTGACCTTGCGGTCGGCGTACATCGCTGCCGCCGCGCTGGAATAGCTTTCCTGGGTGTAGATCTTGTTGGCCGCCACGTCCTGGCGCAGGCCTTCGGCGGTAACCGTGTAGGCCTGCAGCACCTCCAGGGTTTCCATCTTCTCGCTATAGCTCAGCCGCACCTGGCTGAACTGCTCCACTGCCGATTTGGTCTTGAGCAGGATCTCGTATTCGTCGGTTTCCACGCTGCTGGCGTCGGCACGTACTTCGTAGTCGGCGCGATAGCGCACGAAACTGTAGTTGGTGTCGGCCTGCGTACGTGCCGCAGCAGCGGCAGGCGCGGCCTGCTGCTGCGGCTGAGCCAGCAGCGGCAATGAGATCAGCAGCAGAAGCAGCAACACAGGACGACGCAGCATGGGTCTCGATCACGACGGGCCGGAGCGGCCCTTGCTCAACAGGGTAGCCGGTGTACGCGGCAGCGTCAGGCACCGGCCTCCAACATCGCCGCATCCATGTGGCTGCGGGTACGCGCACGCAATCCGGATAAGAGCGGCCGACAAAACCAAGCAGCAAGCTGTCTGGTGCGGTGTCCTCGCCGATTGCGGGACCATGTGGCGGCATGGATGCCGCTACTGAGCCTACATGGACGTACTTGCGGCGTGCCCCGCGAGCGGTGAGGGCACCGCGCCCTCGACCGACTCGGCTTCTTGACCTTGGCTTCTGACTGTATCAACCAAGATGCGGCCAACAAAACACCTGCGCTCACCGCCAGGCGGCCTCTCGCCACGGTTTGTTAGCCGCCCCTACGCCCGGAACACCGCGCCAAGCGTAAGCCGACACGCGCCGCGTTGCCGGCCGCCGATTACTTGGGCGGCGGCGGTGCCAGCACGGTACGGTCGCCATTGTGCTCGGGCTGGCTGACAACGCCGGCCGCTTCCATTGCTTCGATCAAACGCGCGGCGCGGTTGTAGCCGATCTTCAAGCGTCGCTGCACGCCGGAGATCGAGGCACGCCGGGTTTCGGTGACGATGCGCAAGGCCTCGTCGTACAACGGGTCGGACTCGTCGCCGCCACCGCCGCTGCTTTCGGGCAAGCCGGTCGCACCCACCACGGTGCCGTCGCCCATGGTCTGCACTTCGTCCAGCACGCCTTCGACGTACGACACCGGCCCGCTCGCCTTGAGATGCTCGACCACACGATGCACTTCTTCGTCGCTAACGAAGGCACCATGCACGCGGTCCGGCAGCGCCGTGCCCGGCGGCAGGTACAGCATGTCGCCGTTGCCCAGCAACGCCTCGGCCCCTGACTGATCCAGGATGGTGCGCGAGTCAATCTTGGAGCTGACCTGGAACGCCACACGGGTTGGAATATTGGCCTTGATCAAGCCGGTGATGACGTCCACCGACGGCCGCTGCGTGGCCAGAATGAGATGGATACCAGCCGCGCGCGCCTTCTGCGCCAGACGCGCGATCAGCTCTTCGACCTTCTTGCCGACGATCATCATCATGTCGGCAAATTCGTCGATGAAGATCACGATGAACGGCAGCGACTCCAGCGGCCGCGGCGCCTCACCCAATTCGGGATTGGGCTTGAACAGCGGGTCCATCATCGGCTGGCCGGCGTCGATGGCGTCCTTGATCTTCTTGTTGAAGCCGGCCAGGTTGCGCACACCCACCGCGCTCATCAGCTTGTAGCGGCGTTCCATCTCGGCCACGCACCAACGCAGGCCGTTGGCGGCCTCCTTCATGTCGGTGACCACCGGCGCCAGCAGATGCGGGATGCCCTGATAGACGCTCAGTTCGAGCATCTTCGGGTCGATCATCAGCATCCGCAGCTCCTTGTGCGAGGCCTTGAACAGCAGGCTCAGCACCATCGCATTGACCGCCACCGACTTGCCCGAACCAGTGGTACCGGCCACCAGCAAGTGCGGCATGCGCGCCAGATCGGCCACCGTCGGGCGCCCGGCGATGTCCTTGCCCAACGCAAGCGTCAACGGGCTCGGCGACTTGTCGTATTCCTTGGAGCGCAACAGTTCGGACAGGAAGATCATCTCGCGGGTGACGTTGGGGATCTCCAGACCCACCACCGACTTGCCCGGAATCACATCCACCACGCGCACCGACTTGACCGACAACCCGCGCGCGATGTCCTTGTCCAGCGAACTGATCTGGCTGACCTTGATGCCGGGCGCCGGCTCGATTTCGAAGCGCGTGATCACCGGACCCGGATAGGCCCCGACCACCTGCGCCTCGATGCGGAAGTCCTTGAGCTTGAATTCGATCTGCCGCGACAGCGTCTCCAACGTTTCTTCCGAATAGCCCTTGGCCTGCGGCTTGGGGTCGTCCAGCAAGGCAAGCGGCGGCAGATCGGAGCCATCGGTGCTCACGCCCTGGAACATCGGAATCTGGGTGTCGCGCTTGGCGCGCTCGCTCTTTTCCACCACCGGTGCCGGCGGCGGCTCGATCTTGACCGGCTCACGCTTGGCCTGCTTGACCGCATCGACCTTGCGCACTTCCTCGCGCTCTTCGCGCATCACGCGGGTCTGCTGCCATTCGGTGGCCTGATGAGTCTTGCGCTGCATCAGCGGCCCCAGTGCCAACACGCCCTTACCGATACGTTCCATCAGCGCAAACCACGACAACCCCGTGGCCAGCGTGATCGACACCAGCAACAACACCATCACGAACAGGTTCGCGCCCAGCGCACCGAACCCGGCGCTCAGCGAATTGCTGACCAACCGCCCCAGGATGCCGCCGGCCCCGGCCACATCGCCGGTGAACAGGCGCAGATGCAGGAAGCCAGTCGAAGAAATCAGGAAGCCCACCATGCCGACCAGGCGCAGTGCCGGCCCCAGATCGGCCTCGGCCTGCCCTTCCTTGTCCATGCCGAACAAGGCGATCCAGGCCACCGCGCCCAGCACCACCGGCAGCAGAAAGGCCACATAACCGAAGAGCTGCAGTAGCACGTCGGCCGTCCATGCACCGACCCGGCCGCCCATGTTGTGCACCGGCGCGACCACGCTGCCGGTCTGCGACCAGCCCGGATCGGCCGCCGAATAGGTGAACAGGCTGGCCAGCAGATACAGCAGCAACGGCGCCACCGCGATCAATGCCAGATCGCGCCAGAGCTTCTGCCGACGCGGATTGTCCGCCACCGCCGTCTTGCGCGAGGACGGTTTGCCCTCTGCGGGCTTGCTGCGTTCGGGAACCTGCTTTGCCACCTGTAGCCAGACCTTAGAAATATGCTGTTAGTGATTGATAATAAACGACTGACGCCACAGTTTCAGCTGTTGAACTTCACCGCTTGCCTTGGCACCAGCCAGTCAACGAAAAACGCCGCACAAGGCGGCGTCGACTACGCGTACTGGGTGGACCATGCCATCTGCGGTTCATGCAGTTCCATCGCGCCGCCTTGATTCACCGGGTGGGGACCGCCACTCTATGCCGCCACAGGGGCGCGAATTCATGCGCCAGCCCTGCCTTTTCCTAGATCGCGAGTATACATGAGCGCCTCATCTGCCAGTCCCGCCAAGCATTCCCGCCTGCTGATCCTGGGCTCCGGCCCGGCCGGCTGGACCGCCGCGGTCTATGCCGCGCGCGCCAACCTCAAGCCGGTGGTGATCACCGGCCTGCAGCAGGGCGGCCAGCTGATGACCACCACCGAGGTCGACAACTGGCCGGGCGACCCCCATGGCCTGATGGGCCCGGACCTGATGAGCCGCATGCAGGCGCATGCCGAGCGCTTCGAGACCGAGGTGATCTTCGATCACATCCACACCGCCGATCTCTCGCAGCGCCCGTTCCGGCTGACCGGCGACGGCGCCGAGTACACCTGCGACGCGCTGGTGATCGCCACCGGTGCCACCGCCAAGTACCTGGGCATCCCCAGCGAAGAAGCCTTCAAGGGCCGCGGCGTGTCTGCCTGCGCCACCTGCGACGGGTTCTTCTACAAGGACCAGGACGTGGTCGTGGTCGGCGGCGGCAATACCGCAGTCGAAGAAGCGCTGTACCTGTCCAACATTGCCCGCAAGGTCTACCTGGTGCACCGCCGAGACACGCTGCGCGCCGAAAAGATCATGCAGGACAAGCTGTTCGCCAAGGTCGCCGCCGGCAAGATCGAAACCGTCTGGCACCACGCCATCGACGAAGTGTTGGGCAACGATGCCGGCGTCACCGGCGTGCGGGTCAAGTCCACCCTCGACGGCAGCACCCGCGAGATCGTTGCACACGGCTTCTTCGTCGCCATCGGCCATCACCCCAACACGCAACTGTTCGACGGCCAGCTGGCGATGAACAACGGCTACCTGGAAATCCGCTCCGGCCTGAACGGCGCGGCGACCGAGACCTCGGTCAGCGGCGTGTTCGCTGCCGGCGACGTTGCCGACCAGCACTACCGCCAGGCCATCACCTCGGCTGGGTTCGGCTGCATGGCCGCGCTGGATGCCGAGCGTTATCTCGACAAGAGCGCCTGAGGTGGCTGACCGCCGGCCGCGCCGTGCGGGCAGCCTCGCTCCCCACGGGCCGCACGCATGAGCGTCACCGCCCGCTGGTGCCGCCGGCTGGACGAGCTTCCGGCCGGCGCCTGGGATGCGCTGCACGACGGCACGCATCCCTTCGTGTCCTATGCCTTCCTGCAAGGTCTCGAACGCGAGGGCTGCCTGCGCCCGGATTGGGGCTGGAACCCGTTGCACCTGACGTTGTGGGACGGTGACACGCTGGTTGCAGCTGCGCCGGGATATTTGAAGAACAACTCGCACGGCGAATTCGTGTTCGATCACGCCTGGGCACATGCGTATGCGCGCTACGGCCAGGAATACTTCCCCAAGTGGCTGTGCGGCGTGCCCTACTCGCCGGTGACCGGCCCGCGCCTGCTCGGCGCGGCGCAATGGCGGCCGCAGCTGCTCGCGGCGATGCGTGAACTGGTGGAGCGCAGCGGGCTGTCGTCGGCGCACGTGAATTTCTACCCAGTCGACGAAGACGCCGCCTTCGATGCCGACTGGCTGGAGCGCAACGACCTGCAATACCACTGGCATAACGCCAGCGGCTGGAGCGATTTCGAAAGCTTCCTGGCAGCGATGGATCACAAGCGGCGCAAGAACATCCGCCAGGAGCGCGCCAAGGTGCAGCGCGCCGGCGTGCAGTTGCGCGTGGTGCACGGCGACGAGGCCAGCGCTGCCGATCTGGATGCGATGTATGGCTTCTACCTCAAGACCTTCAACGAATACGGCAACTCGCCGGCTTTGACGCCGGAATTCCTGCGACACCTGGCCCAGCACCTGCCACGTCAACTGGTGATGTTTCTGGCCGAACTGGACGGACACCCAATTGCCGGCGCGCTGTGCCTGCGCGGCCACGACACGCTCTACGGACGCTACTGGGGCGGCGAAGCGCTACCGGGGCTGCACTTCGAAACCTGCTATTACCAAGGCATCGAATACTGCCTGCGCGAAGGCCTGAGCCGGTTCGAACCGGGCGCCCAGGGCCAACACAAGATCGCGCGGGGCTTTTTGCCGACGCTGGTACGCAGCCGCCACTGGATCGCCGACCCTGCCTTTCGCGAACCGCTGGCGCAATGGTGCGCGGATGAGCGCGAGGCTGTCGCCCAACATGCGCGTGAGCTGTTCGAGCACAGCCCATTCCGTGATTAATGCCGCGCGGTTGACCCGCATGCCTGACGCGTCGCGACGGACGCAGTCGTCATGCGTGCCTGATGGCTGCGAAAGCGCGCTGCGCTCTTCGGGCTGAGAGTCGCTGACAACACACCACGATGTCGTCAGGTGAGTGCAGCCGATTGGCAGGCGTCCTCAGTGCGAACCGCATGGCAGGCTCTAAACTCCCCACATGTCGCGCCCCCTTCCCTACCTGCTTGACGCCGATCCTGCCGCGCCGTTTCCGCCCGTCGAACACGCCTTGCGCGAGCCGGACGGCTTGCTCGCACTCGGCGGCGATCTGTCACCGCAGCGGTTGCTCAATGCGTATGCGCACGGCGTATTCCCGTGGTTCTCCGACGACCAGCCGATCCTGTGGTGGAGCCCGGATCCGCGCACGGTCTTTCGTACCGATGCCGTGCATCTGTCCTCGCGCTTTCGGCGCGAGCTGCGCAGCAGCACCTGGACCGTGCGTGCCGACACTGCGTTTGCGCAGGTGATCGACGCTTGCGCATCGGTACCGCGCGCAGGCCAGCACGGCACCTGGATCACCACGCCGATGCAGCAGGCCTACATCGAACTGCACCGCCTGGGCCACGCGCACTCGCTGGAAGTGTTCGATGGTGCGCGCTTGATTGGCGGCATCTATGGCGTGGCGATCGGCCAGATGTTTTTCGGCGAAAGCATGTTCAGCGCCGAAAGCGGCGGCTCGAAGGTAGCGCTGGCAGCGCTCGCTGGGTATCTGCATGGCTGCGGATGGCCGCTGATCGATGCGCAGGTGGAAAACCCCCATCTGATGCGGCTGGGCGCACAACGCCTGCCACGCGCGCAGTTCCTGCAGCAGGTGCGGCGGCAGGTCGCCCAACCCGCCCTGCCCGGCAACTGGTCCGAGCGCTACGGCGAGCGGCCTGCCAGGGCACTCGCTGAAGTCCGCTTAACATAAAATTTGCACCGGGGGGAGATGGAGCGTAAAATGCTGTCCCTTACGGCCCTCCCGGGCCAGCCGTGATTGCACAGGATTACATGTCGAAAGACGACTCCATTGAATTCGAAGGCAGCGTCAGCGAGACGCTCCCCAACACCACGTTCCGGGTCAAGCTGGAAAACGGGCATGAAATCATCGCCCATATCTCCGGCCGTATGCGCAAGAACTACATCCGCATCCTGACCGGCGACCGGGTCAAAGTTGAGATGACTCCCTACGACCTGACCAAGGGTCGTATTACCTACCGCATGAAGTAAGCGGTTCTGGTGTGAGACGCGAGGCGGCCACTGGCCGCTTTTTGTCGTGCCTGCGATTTGTGTGGCGGATGCCCCCGGTCATGTAAAGCAGGTGGTCGCGTGCAAGGACGTCGTCAAAAAGTGCATGGCGGAAGCCTCGCTGATCGCAGCAGTTGCAGCTACATTTGATCGCGCCAGGCATTCTGGGCTCAGCGACAGAATCAGTGCCGCAGACAAAAAAAGCCGCTCATAAGAGCGGCTTTTTCGCTTCAAGATCGCAAGACGATCAGTCGACGGTTGCCGGCAACAGGCGCTCCGGTTCCGGATGCGCTTCCACCACCAGCTCGCCATCCTTGACGTCGATGTTGACCCGGCCGCCAGCGATCAGCTTGCCGAACAACAACTCGTCGGCCAGCGGGCGCTTGATCTTCTCCTGGATCACGCGCGACATCGGGCGTGCACCCATCAGCGGATCGAAACCATGCTGGGCCAGCCAGTCGCGCGCGGTCGGGGTTGCCGACAGCGAGACGTGCTTTTCCTGCAACAGCATTTCCAGTTCGATGATGAACTTGTCCACCACCCGCAGGATATGGTCGAAGCCGAGCGGCTGGAACTGCACAATCGCGTCCAGGCGGTTGCGGAATTCCGGTGTGAACCCGCGACGGATCGACTCCATCGCATCGGTGGAATGATCCTGCTTGGTAAAACCGATCGAGCGCCGCGACGCCTGCGTGGCGCCTGCATTCGTCGTCATCACCAGGATCACGTTCTTGAAGTTCGCCTCGCGCCCGTTGGTGTCAGTGAGGATGCCGCGATCCATGACCTGCAACAGGATGTTGAAGATGTCCGGGTGCGCTTTCTCCACTTCGTCCAGCAGCAGCACGCAGTGCGGCGTCTTGACCACCTTCTCGGTCAGCAGGCCGCCCTGGTCGAAACCGACATAGCCCGGGGGCGCGCCAATCAGGCGGCTGATCGAATGCGCTTCCATGTACTCGGACATGTCGAAGCGGACCAGCTCGATGCCCAGCTGCAGCGCGAGCTGCTTGGTCACTTCGGTCTTGCCTACACCGGTGGGGCCGGCAAACAGGAAGTTGCCGATCGGCTTTTCCGGATTGGCCAGGCCCGAACGCGCGAGCTTGATCGAGCCGGCCAGCGTCTCGATCGCCGGGTTCTGGCCGAAGATCACCATCTTGAGATTGCGCTCCAGATGCTGCAGCACGTCCTTGTCGGTCGCGCTGACCTGCTTTGCAGGAATCCGCGCCATCTTGGCGACGATGGTCTCGATCTCTTCGATGTCGATCAACTCCTTGCGCTTGCCTTCCGGCAGCAGGCGCTGACGCGCACCGGCTTCATCGATCACGTCGATCGCCTTGTCCGGCAGCAACCGGTCACCGATATGCTTGACCGACAGATCCACGGCGGCCTGCAGCGCGTCGTCGGCGTAGGTCACGCCGTGGTGCGCTTCATACTTGGGCTTGAGGCCCTGCAGGATTTCAAAGGTCTCGCCCACGGTCGGCTCGACGATGTCGATCTTCTGGAAGCGACGTGCCAGCGCACGGTCTTTTTCGAAGATGCCGCGGTATTCCTGGAACGTGGTCGAACCGATGCAACGCAGCTCGCCAGACGACAGCGCCGGCTTGATCAGATTGGACGCATCCATGGTGCCGCCCGACGCAGAACCCGCACCGATGATGGTGTGGATCTCGTCGATGAACAGCACCGCATTCGGCACCTTCTTCAGCGCCGCGAGCACGCCCTTGAGGCGCTTTTCGAAGTCGCCGCGGTATTTGGTGCCGGCCACCAGCGCGCCCAGGTCGAGCGAGAAGATCACCGCTTCGGCCAGCACTTCCGGCACGTCGTTGTCGACGATGCGCTTGGCCAGGCCTTCGGCGATCGCCGTCTTGCCCACGCCGGCCTCGCCCACGTACAGCGGGTTGTTCTTGCGCCGACGGCACAGCACCTGGATGGTGCGCTCGATTTCGTCGGCACGGCCGACCAACGGGTCGATCTTGCCGTTACGGGCCTGCTCGTTGAGGTTGGTGGCGAACTCGGCCAGCGCATCGCCCTTGGCCTCGCCTTCCCCACCTTCGCTCTTGGGCTCGCCATCGGACGCGGACGGCTGCTCGCCGTCCTCACCCAGCTTGGCGATGCCATGCGAGAGGTAATTGACGATATCCAGACGGGTGATGTCCTGCTGGTTCAGGAAGTACACCGCGTGCGAATCCTTCTCGCCGAAGATCGCGACCAGCACGTTGGCGCCGGTGACTTCCTTCTTGCCCGAGGATTGCACGTGATAGACCGCACGCTGCAGCACACGCTGAAAGCCCAGGGTGGGCTGGGTGTCGCGGCCATCGTCTTCGGCCAGTCGCGAGACCGAGGCCTCAATCGCCTGCTCCAGGTCGTTGTGCAAACGCACCTGGTCCGCACCGCAGGCCTTGAGGACGGCCTGGGCGGAAGGGTTGTCCAGCAGCGAGAGCAGCAGGTGCTCGACGGTCATGAATTCATGACGCGCCTCGCGTGCTCGCTTGTAGCACTGGCCGATGGTTTGCTCTAGGTCTTTGCTGAACATTGGTAACTCCGAACGGCTGTTGCCAACAATATGCGGCTTTTGTTGGGATTTACCACAACCCTATCGGATAGGTATGTTCAGACGGCGTTAGCATGTGATTGCAGCCACAGTGTTGCACTGCTGGAATGATCCCTGACCGAACTCAGGTTTGCTCCATCGTGCACAGCAGCGGGTGCTGATTCATCCGCGAAAACTCGTTGACCTGCGCCACTTTGGACTCGGCGACCTCGCGGCTGTAGACCCCGCAGACACCGCGCCCACGGGTATGGACATGCAGCATGACCTGGGTCGCCTGCTCCAGGCTCAGGTTGAAAAACTGCTCCAGAACGGTCACCACGAAGTCCATCGGGGTGTAGTCATCGTTCAGCAGAAGCACCTGATAACGCGGCGGTGGCGCCACTTCAGGCTTGCTGGCTTCGACCATCAGGCCGTGATCGTGTTCGTGCGTAGTATTACGAGGCATGTGGCCATTATACGGTTCATCGTTGCGCGCATTGGACGATTTGCGCCGCGGCCCGCACAATTTGTCTCCGATTCCCTGGCTGGCCCTTGATGACCGATTCCGTGACCGCGCTGCCACTGGCACCGTCGTGCGCCTCCACTGCGCAACGATCCGCGCCGAGGCTTGGTACGCCTGATCGTTCGAGCCGAGCTGTGAGACGGGTTGTGATCGTGGCGAGTGCGGATGCTGCGCGCCGGTTTTTCATCCGCCGGAGCCAATGTCGATGAACACGCCCGTAGAACGCTGGCACCCGGATGTCACCGTCGCCACTGTGGTGGTGCGCGACGGGCGATTTTTGCAGGTGGAGGAGACCATCGGCGGCCGCCTGCTATTGAATCAGCCGGCCGGACATCTGGAGCCGAACGAAAGTTTGCTGGACGCAGCGGTGCGCGAGACCCTGGAAGAGACCGGCTGGGATGTGCAGCTGACCCAGTTCATCGGCACCTACCAGTGGGTTGCGCCAAGCGGCCAGTGTTTTCTGCGCTTTGCCTTCGTCGCCGATGCGCTGACCCACCACCCCGAGCGCAGCCTCGATACCGGGGTGGTACGCGCACTGTGGATGACCCCGGAAGAACTGCGCAGCGCGGCCGGCCGGCTACGCAGTCCGCTGGTGTGGGAAGTGGTGAAAGATTATCTGGCCGGTCAGCGCTATCCTTTGGCGTTGGTGCAGCACGTCGCATGAGTACGCCGCGCATCATCGTTGGCGTGTCGGGCGGCGTGGATTCGTCGGTGGCCGCCTGGCGGCTTGCCCAGCAAGGCGAGTCCATCGCCGGGCTGTTCATGCAGAACTGGGCCGACGACGGCAGCGGCGACTGCCGCGCCGAAGATGATCGTCGCGATGCGGTGGCGGTGTGCGGGGTGCTCGGCATTCCCTTCCACTTCCGCGATTTTTCCAGCGAGTACTGGGGCGGTGTGTTCGAGCATTTTCTGGCCGAATACGCAGCCGGACGCACGCCCAACCCGGACGTGCTGTGCAACCGCGAAGTGAAGTTCAAGCATTTCCTGGATGCGGCCCAGGCGCTGGGTGCCGAACGCATCGCCACCGGTCACTACGCGCGGGTTGCGCACAGCGGCGGGCGTTGGCGCCTGTTGCGTGGTGCCGACCGCGGCAAGGACCAGAGTTATTTTCTGCACCAACTGGGGCAGACCCAGCTGGCGGCGACGTTGTTCCCGATCGGCGATCTGGAAAAAAGTACGCTGCGCCGGATCGCCCAGGACGCCAATCTGCCGACGCATGCCAAGAAGGATTCCACCGGCATCTGCTTCATCGGCGAGCGCGATTTTCGCGAGTTTCTGGGCCGTTATCTGCCTGCGCGCACCGGCGAGATCCGCGACCCGCAGGGGCAACGCATCGCCGAACATCCGGGGGTGTTCTATTTCACCCTGGGTCAGCGCGAAGGCCTGAACATCGGCGGCGTGCGTGGGCGTGCTGCGGCGCCGTGGTATGTGGTGGGCAAGGATGTGGCGAGCAACGTGCTGTACGTCGATCAGGACCGCGACAGCCCGCTGCTGCAATCGCACTGGCTGCAGTCCGAGCAGGCCCATTGGGTCACCGGGGCGCCGCCGGCGCGCAGCTTCAGTTGCACCGCACAGACGCGCTACCGGCAGCCCGATGAGCCGTGCACGGTGGAGGTGCAGGACGATGGCAGCGTGCAGGTGCGTTTCGAGCGGCCGCAGCGTGCGGTGACGCCAGGGCAATCGCTGGTGCTGTACGACGGCGAAGAATGCCTGGGGGGCGCAGTCATTGCGGCCACCGATGCACCGATGGAACGCCAATTGGCGGGATCTTCTTTTTTACCTGAGGTAGTGGCTTGATGAGTTCTTCCATGGATCACCGTGTGCTGGCGCTGGCCGGCGTCGCCCAGGCCTTGCAGCAGGTGCGGCGGATCGCCGAAACCGGGCATTCGGAGGCTGCGACGGTGCGCACCGCCATGGACAGCGTGTTCCGGGTGGATGCGTCGTCGCCGGAGGCCGTGTACGGCTCGCCAACCGATCTGGCGCCAGGTCTGCGGCTGCTGCATAACTACTTCCGCAATCAGGGCCAGGACGAGGTGTTGCCGCGCCTGGCACTGGCGGTGCTGCAGCTGGAGCGCCGCTTCGTGCGCGACACCGCCACCGTCACCACCGTGTCCAACGGCATCGAGGCGGCCGCACGTCAGGCACAGACGCTGGGCGACAGTGGCCACCCCGACGTGCTGAGCGCGCTGGGCGCGCTGTATGCGCAGACCATCAGCCACTTGCGCCCCAAGGTGATGGTGCAAGGCAACCCGCATTATCTGGGCCAGGCCGGCGTGGTGGCGGAAATCCGTGCGTTGCTGCTGGCAGCGGTCCGCTCGGCGGTGTTGTGGCGCCAGATGGGTGGCAGCCTGTGGGATTTTCTGTTTGCCAAGCGCGCAATGCTCGAAGCGGTGGACCGCGCGCTGCGTTGAACTCCGCGACAAACATGCTTTGCCACACGCGCTAGCGGCCGCTGGCGCGCGTCAACAGCGGTTGAATGGGCGAGACGATGTGGCGATCGTCGCTAAAGACAAAGGGGGTACGGCCGATACAGCAACCGTGACTCTGCCGAGAACGCCCATGTATTCACGTCCACTGATCCGTCTAGCCGCCCCTTTGGCTCTGACCTTGCTGTTTCCCTTCGCTGTCGGATTCGACTGGCCCGCTTCGGTGCGCTGGGCGATCCTGGCGACCATGACCCTTAGTTGGTTGGTTTTCGCTGCCTGGGTGACGTATTCCCAGTTCCGGCGTAATCCGGACCAGACCCGCATCCTGCGCGAGCAGGACCAACTGCTCAACGAACTGCGTACGTTCGTCAGCAACGAAGTCGACGGTTCGCGCTCGGAAGTCGAGCGTGCCCGCGAACTGATCCGCCAGGCCGTGTCCGGTCTGGGTGGCAGCTTCGAAGCGATGAACCGCAAGTCGCGTCAGCAAAGCCAGGCACTGGCCCGCATCGTCGACCGTGCCGGTGACGATGGCAGCGCTGGCGTCGACGTCGCCCGCTTCGCCCAGCACGCCAGCTCCCGCATGGAGCAATTGGTGGAAGCGCTGGAGCAGGTGAGCGGCCAAAGTACCAACACGGTGCATCACATCGATGAGATGGCGCAGCACCTGGATGGCATCTTCGCGCTGCTGGAAGACGTCAAGTCGATCGCCGACCAGACCAACCTGCTGGCCTTGAACGCCGCCATCGAAGCAGCACGTGCCGGTGAAGCCGGTCGCGGCTTCGCAGTGGTCGCCGACGAGGTGCGCAACCTGTCAGAGCGTTCCACCACCTTCAACGAACAGATCCGCAAGCTGGCGCACAGCTCCAAGGAATCGATCTCCAAGGTGCGTGAAACGGTCTCGCAGCTGGCCTCGCGCCACATGGACCGTTCCCGCGAAGCCCGCCATGAATCGGCGGCGATGCTGGAGAATGTCGCTCAGATCAACGCCTCGTTGGGCGATGGCATGCGCGAAATTTCCGAGTGCGCTCGCTCCATCGACGGTAGCGTGGCCGAAGCGGTGCGTGCCCTGCAGTTCGAGGACATCGCCACGCAGACGCTGAGCGGCATCCACACGCACCTCGATCGCCTCACCGCGATCAACCGTGAAGCGGTGGCGCTGCAGGAACTGCTGCATCGCAATGGCGGCGTGTACGACAGCGATCTGGTCGCCGCGCTGCAGAAGGTGTCCACCCGCCTGCGCGATATGCGCGTGGAATGGGAGCGCCCGCCGCACAAGCCGGTGGCGCAGCAAGGCATGGGTGCCGGCACGGTCGAGTTGTTCTAAGACCGATGCCACGCACCATCTGACCCCGACATTCCCCGGCCTCCCCGGGGATTTGTCGTTCCGCAACGACCTGGTGTTCCGCTCATGACGCTTCTCCCCCCGACCGTCGATAGACCCACCGCCGTGCTGGAATCAGCCGTCGTTGCGGCCGCACAGGCCGAGCGCATCGCGCAGAGCGATGCTGCCCGGCCCACGCCGCGACGCGTGCGCATGCCGGCTGCGTTGGAACGGCTGGAATGCGCGGCACGTGCGGAGGTGCAGGCATTGATCCATCCGCGCCGTAGCAGCAGCGAAGAAGAATTGCTGTTCGCAACGGTAGCGTGGGATCTGGGCCTGGACGGTGCTGCGGTCAGCGTGTCCGGACGCTGATGTCGAAACGGCGGGGCGTGCCTCGGCAGGCGCCCCGCTGGTTGTCGTGACTGCCTGAGTTATCGATGATGGGTTAGGCAGTGCCGACAAGCCTGGCTCTGAACCACGCAGCATCTTTCGATTGCAGCATCAGGGTGACGTCTCCCCTGCCCGCCTGCTCTGCGACTTCTGCGACACAACACAACTTGACGCTTCGATCGATGCGATGTCATGGGAACGATGTGGCACGACACCTCTTGCGCGTGAGTGCGCTTGCGAGATGGGTGCTTGCTAGCGATAAAAAAGCCGTGAGATCTCGGCTTTCTTGGGGTATTAGACACTCGCAATGTGTTGTTGCAGAGCGGCTGATCTGCGGCTTGGTTGCAGGCCCTCGATTGACCAAGCGTTTGTTTGCATCTAAGCGCTGCTTGCTATGACTCGACATCTCGGTTGTCTTCACGTCGTTGGAGACTGCGGATAGATCGGTCGTAGAGCGGATGATCTGCGGTTTGGCTGCAGGGCCCTTGCCCGCCCACCATCGCAGGACACGCCGCAAGTACGTCCATGTAGGCTCTTACGCGGCATCCATGCCGCGTAAGGTCCCGCGACGGTGGGCGGGCAAGGACCAGTAGAGATGGTCGGTGTGCATGGTTGCAAGCAATGCACGACGTGCAATGTTCGGATAACGGCTCGTCTGATCAGCATCCCAAGCAAGTCAAGCATCAGGCAGACTTTCAACGAAACAACCTACAAACGTCCTGGTGCGGTGTCCTCACCGATTGCGGGACCGTGTGGCGGCATGGATGCCGCCACCGAGCCTACATGGACGTACTTGCGGCGTGTCCCGCGAGCGGTGAGGGCATCGCGCCCTCGACTGACTCAACTTTTGACCTTGGCCAAACTACGCTATGACTCGATAGCTCGATAGCTCGATAGCTCACTTGTAGACCGTTGATTTGCTGCTTTGCGCTGGTGAGGACATCGCACCCTGGACTGACCAGCAGCGGCTCACGAAAACGTAGCGAGCAGTCATCAGGATAGGCGTGGAAGGCGCAGGCGAACCGGAATGCATGAGTGGTAGCTGCCGACTCCAAGCACCGGCCGCACAGCTTGCGGCTCCGCAGTAGTCTTAATTAGCCGCTCTAAATGCAGGCGATGCAACACACTGCGTCAGTTGGCAACGACCAGACGAGCGCCAAGGCGCATGCCGGCTTCGGCTTCGCGCAGCCACTGCGCCATGTCGCGTGGCGACAATGGGCGTGAGTAGAAGTAACCCTGGATCTCGTCGCAGCCCTGCAGGCGCAGCAGTGCGTCTTCCTGCACCGTTTCAACACCTTCGGCGACCACCTGCATGCCCAGCGCATGGCCCAGATGCACGATGGCCTGGGTGACTTCGGCGGTGTTGGCGTCGTCGAGCATGCCTTGCACGAAGCTGCGGTCGATCTTCAGGCGCTGCACCGGGAAACGGTTGAGATAGTGCAGATTCGAGAAGCCGGTACCGAAGTCGTCCACCGCCAGCAGCACGCCGTTCTGTTCGAACAGCTCGAAGCAGCGGCGCAGCGAATCCGAATCGCGGATCAATGCGGACTCGGTCAGTTCCAGCTCAAGCCGCGACGGCGGCCAACCGTTGTCGCGGCAGATTTCCAGCACCCGCTCGGCAAAGCCGCGCTCGCGCAGCTGCACCGCAGACACATTGACCGCGATGCGGCTGAAATTAAGTCCAGCGCGGTCCCAGACCACCGCCTGGCGGCAGGCTTCACCGATGACCCATTCGCCAAGGCGCACGATTTCGCCGCATTCCTCGGCGATCGGAATGAACTCGACCGGGCTGCAGGGACCATGACCTGGACGATTCCAGCGCATCAGCGCTTCGATCGCCGGCGAGGTATCGCCGACCGTGTTGACCAGCGGCTGGTAGACCAGCGTGAATTCTTCGCGCTCGAGCGCGCCCTGCAGCGCGTGTTCCAGCTCCAGGCGGCGCTGCGCACGCAGCAGCACGTCCTGGCTGTAGTAATGGAATGTGTTGCGGCCGGATTCCTTGGCCGCGTACATCGCCGCATCGGCGGCGCGCAGCAGGCTATCGAAATCCGACAGGCCATCGCCCTGCAGCGCAATCCCGATGCTGGCACCGAGCTTGAGGGTAACGTGGTCCTTGCGCAGCGGCTCGCCCAGCGCGCTGATCAACTTGCGCGCCACGTGGCCGGCATCTTCCGGCTCGCCCAGATCGCGCAGCAGCACGATGAATTCGTCGTCGCTGAAGCGACCGAACAGATCGCTGTTGCGCAAATGCTGATGCAGGCGAGAAGACGCAAGCTTGAGCAAATTGTCGCCGGTGGCATGGCCGAACGAGTCGTTGATGCTCTTGAAGCCATCCAGATCGATCAGCAGCATCGCCAGCACCTGGCCGCGCTCATGCGCTTCGCGAATCGCGCTCTCTGCCTGCTCGCGCAGCAGAAAGCGGTTCGGCAAGCCGGTCAGACGGTCGTAGTGCGCCAGCAGCTCGATGCGCTCGTTGGCTTCGCGTTCGCGGGTGACATCGCGGAACAGGGCGACAAAACGCGGCGGCAGGCCTTCGCGGCGGTCCAGTTCGATCAGTACCTGCACCCACACACGCTGGCCGGAATTGCGATAGAAACACAGCTCCAGCTGCTCGGGCAGGCCGCCATCGGAAATCCGCAACAGCGCCGCTTCGAAGGCGTCGCGCGAATCCTGGGTGTATAGCGACAGCGCCTGCTCCAGGGTGATGTTCTCTTTACGCAGACCGTGAATGCGATAGCACTCCTCGGTCCACTGCATGCGCCGGGTCTCGACCTCGATCTCGCAGCCGCCGATCTTGCCCAGCGCGGAGACGCGGTTGAGCAACTCGGTGCGCCAGCGGATCAACGCGTCGGTCTGGCGTTGCTCGGTGACGTTCTGCAGCTGGCCGAGCAGGCGCACCATGGTGCCGTCGCCATCGAAGACCGGCTGTGCCCACACCCGCAGATGATGCGGATTGATGCCGGCAAGGCCATTGATTTCCAGCTCGAAATGCATCGGCATGCCTTCGTGCTTGATCTTGCGCCAGGCGCTGCGCAGCTGCGCAATCGAGGGCCGGCCGAGCAGACGCAGGATGTCGCGAATGCTCTGCAGCCGTACCTGGGTCATGCCGAGCTGCTGCAGGAAATCGGGCGAGACCCACAACGCGTCTTTGAGCGTGTCCAAGCTCCAGCTGCCCATGCTGGCGATACGCTGGGCATCTTCGAGCTGGGCCTGCTGCTCGCGCAGCTGCTGCTCGAGCAATTTGTGGTGATGCACGTCGGTATGCGTGCCGACCATGCGCAGTGGGCGGCCGTCGGCGGTCCGCGAGACCACGCGGCCGCGATCGAGGATCCAGCGCCACTGCCCGTCGCTCTGACGCAAGCGGAATTCGGCCACATAGGTATCGGTGCGTCCATCCAGGTGCGCCTGTACGGCGGCACTGACCAGCGCATGGTCGTCGGGATGAATCAATCCGGACAAGGCGGTGAGATTGTTCGGCAGCGGCTGCTCCAAGTAACCGAGCATGCGGGTCCAGCGCTCCGAGCGGTACACCACGTCGGCAGGAATATCCCAATCCCACAAACCGTGATCGGCGCTGTCCAGGCCCATTTCCCAACGGCTGGTGCCATCGGCGCCCACCGGCTCGGGAATGCTCAGCGTGAAGGCCATCACCTGGCCGTGTTCGTCGCAGACTGCGCGCAACCAACCTTCCAGACGCCCGCCGCCGGTGCCCGGCAGCACGCAGGCCGCCATGCCGCCGTTATCGGCCACCTGGGCTCGGCTGCTTTCCAGAACTTCGGCATAGGCACCCAGGGTTGCCGGCAATCCAAGCGACTGCGCAACGCGGTTGGCCGCCAGAGGCTGACCATGCGCATCCAACAACACCACCGCTGAGGTCAACGGGTGCTGCAGCATGCTTGCAATGACGCCTGAGTCCACTCTGGAACACTCCGAAGAATCGACCCCTGCCTCGGAGTCGCAATGGATAACGGCCGTTTTGGCGATTAGTTGAGGTGCCTGTTTGCGGCACGACCGAACCAGGCCGAGTTACGGCTAAGATGTCTGCATCGCCCGCTCCAAAGGTCGTTCGCGGACCCATGCCTGATCCCGTTGCCGCGCCCGCGTTTTCGTCCGCCCCCGTCTCCCGACTTCGCCTCGCCGAACGCCTGCAACAGGGTCTGTGGACGCTGACAGGGCTGTATCTGCTGACCGGTGTGGTGTGGCTGCTGCTGGGCAACCGGCTGCTGCACCTGGCCGGCGCCGCCATGCCGGAGCGCTGGTCGGATGCGAGCTTTCTGGTGGTATCGAGCATCGTGATCCATCTGGTGCTGCGCCGCTTTGTCGCGCTGATCGTGGAAGAGCACGCCCAGCTGGCGCAGTCCGAGGCACTGCTGCAGGCCAAGTTCCTGGCCCTGCCCAGCCCGGCCCTGATCTACGACCTGGCCACGCTGCGCATCCTGGATGCCAACCCGGCAGCGCTGGAATTCTTTGGCTGGGAGCGCGACGAGTTTCTGCAGCAGACATTGCAGGCGATCTGGCCCAATGCCGACGGCGTGCGCCTGGAAGAAATCATCACCCAGATCCGTGCCAAGGGCGACGACACCTGCACCCTGCACGAGGATCTGCTGACCCGCAGCGGCCCGCGCCATGTCGAGATCCGCAGCAATCAGCTGCATCTGGCCAGCGGCCCTGCCCGCCTGGTGGTCACTGTGGACCGCAGCGAGGAGCGCCAGGCGCAGCATCTGCGCGACGAAGCACTCGAGCGGCTGGAAGAGGCGCAAGGTATTGCACGGCTGGGATCGTGGCAGTTGGATCGCGCAACCGGTCTGGGCCGTTATTCGCCGGCGGTGTATCGGTTGCTGGGCCGCAGCGTGCCGATGCATCGCCGTGAACATCGGCTGGAAGAATTGCTGACCGCCTCGGATACCGCCACCCAGGCACGCATCGAACGGATGATCGAAGACATGTGTACCGGTGGGCAGGTGCAGATCGATGTGCTGCTACCGCTCACTGGCGGCGACTCGCAGCCGCGCACCGTGCACCTGCGTGCCGAGAGCGTCACCACGACGAGCGGCGCACGCCATATCCACGGCACGCTGCAGGATGTGAGCGAGCGCGAACAATCGCGGCGCCTGCTGCGCGAGCGCGAGGAACAGTTCCGCGAGCTGGTGCGTGTGCTACCCGATGGTGTGCTGATCCTGGCCGACGAGCACGTGATGTATGCCAATGCGGCAGGCTCGACGCAGTTCGGCTTCCAGGGCGAGACCATTCTGGGTGAACCGTTGCAGACGCTGGTCGGCGAGCACGATCTGCCGATCGTGCGCGAGTATTTACGCGCAGGCAGCGACCGCAACGAGCCGGTGTCCAGCGCACGGGCGATGCGCCGTCGCGATGGCAGCACTTTTTATGCCGGCTTGTCGGCTGGCGATATCCGCTATGGCGGGCGCGCCTGCAAGTTGCTGGTGGTGCGCGATTTGAGCGAACCCGAGCGTATGCGCGACGCTCTGGCCGAAAGCAATGCCGAACTGCAGGCGATGGCCAAGCGGTTGTTCTCGTTGCAGGAAGACGAGCGCCGCGCGATCTCGCGCGATCTGCACGACGATATCGGCCAGGCGATCACCGCGATGAAGCTATCCGCACATGCCGCGCTGGACGAGCTGGACCCGGCCGCGCGTCGCGAGGATCTGCTCGAGGTGGTGTCGCTGGCCGACAGCACGGTGACCAAGCTGCGTAATCTGTCGATGCTGTTGCGCCCGCCACAACTCGATGCACTGGGTCTGGAAGCGGCACTGCGCTGGCAGGCTTCGATGTTGTTCCGCGCCTCGCAGGTGCATCTGGAACTGGATATCCAGGCCCTGGACGTCCGCCCCGGCAACGAAATCGAACAGGCGTGTTTTCGCATCGCGCAGGAAAGCCTGACCAATGCGTTGCGGCATGCGTGCGCGGGCGAAGTGCGCATGAGCCTGCAGACGATCGACAGCCAGAGCTTTCGCCTGGAAGTGAGCGATGACGGCGATGGCTTCGAACCCGAAGGCCCGCGCGGTCTCGGGCTGATCGTGATGCGTGAGCGTGCGCAAACCGTCGGCGGCGCGCTCGCGATAGAATCAGCCCCCGGAGCAGGCACGCGCGTGACGTTGCGCCTGCCCTATCACCCGGTCGGCGAGTCCGTCCACGACGATGGTGGACGTTGAGTCATGTGGAGCCCGGTTATTCCGCCTGGATTGGAAATCGTCAAACCCACGCGCCTGGGTGCAGGCAATCCCGAACTGCTGCATCTGGTGGACGCTGCGGCATCCGGCGGCCCGCCGTTGATGGTGTTCCATATCGATATCGATCACTTTGCCTCGATCAACGAGAACATGAGTGCCGAGGTCGGCGATCAGGCGCTCACGCTGGTCGCGCGCAGGCTGCAGGATTTCCTGGGCGCACGCGGCAAGTTGTGGCGTCACGGCAGCGATGAAATGGTGGTGGTGGCGGTGCGTCGCGAAGACACGCCACTGCCGGAAGATTTCGCCGAAGAGATCCGCCAGCAGCTGGAATTGCCGTTATCGGTGTTGCCGTACACCTTGTTCATGACCGGCAAGGTCGGCATCAGCCTGTGCCCGGAACACTCGAGCTCGCTGTCGATCCTGCTCGATTACGCCGAGGAAGCCAGCTACCAGGCCGCGCGCGAAGGCGGCAATACGGTGCGGCTGTACACGCGCAACTCGACCACCAGTGCGCATAGCGAAAGCATCATCGCGCGGCAGATCGTGGATGCGATTCCGCATGGCGAGCTGCGTCTGCGCTATCAGCCGCTGGTGAGCGCACGCGATGGCCGCATCGTGGGCATGGAGGCTTTGCTGCGTTGGCAATCGCCGACGCTGGGCATGCTGGTGCCGGAGCGTTTCATGCGCACCGCCGAGCGCCTGGGCGTGATCGTGCAGATCGGCGAATGGGTGCTGCAGAACGCGGTGCGCCAGGCGCGTCTGTGGCGCGACCAGGGGTTCGACGACTTCAGCATTGCGGTGAATGTGTCCACGCTGCAGTTGCTGCGCCCGGGCTTCTTCAACGAAGTCATGGGCATGTTGCAGACCGCCGGCGTGCCGGCGCAATTCGTCACGCTGGAGATCAACGAAAGCGCGTTGACCAACAACGTCAACTTCGTCCACGAGACGATGGCCAACCTGCGCAACGAAGGCATCAGCCTGAGTCTGGACAACTTCGGCACCGGCGATTCCAGCCTCAGTGCGCTGGTGCGGTATCCGGTGGATCGACTCAAGATCGATCGCAGCTTCATCAAGAGCGCACCGGCCGGCAGCCGCGAGGCGGCGATTGCGCGCGCGATCATCGCGATGGGCCATCAGCTCGGCATGACGGTGATCGCCAACGGTGTGGAATCGCAGGCGCAGCTGGGCTTTCTGCGTCGCAACGATTGCGACATCTTCCAGGGTTATCTGTTCGGCGAACCGATGTCGGCCGAGTCGGCAGGCATGGCGTTACGTCGCCGCTATCTGCGCCCGGAATCGTTTGCCGAAAGCCGCCCCGACCGCACGCTGTTGTTGCTGGACGACGAAGAAAACGTGCTGCGCTCGCTGGTGCGGTTGTTCCGCCGCGACGGCTACCGGATCCTGGCCGCCGGCAATGTCCGCGATGCCTTCGACCTGCTCGCCACCAACGACGTGCAGGTGATCCTCTCCGACCAGCGCATGAGCGACATGAGCGGCACCGAGTTCCTGGGCCGGGTCAAGATGCTCTACCCCGACACCGTGCGCCTGGTGCTCTCCGGCTACACAGATCTGGCTACCGTGACCGAGGCGATCAACCGCGGCGCGATCTACCGCTTCCTGACCAAGCCCTGGAACGACGACGAACTGCGCGAGCACATTCGTCAGGCCTTCCGCACGCACGATGAGCTGCGTAACGGCCGGGAATAGGGAATCGGGAATGGAGAATCGGTAGAGCAGATCTCTACCGCCTGATTCCCCGCGTGCCAAATCGTGCCTCAAAACCAAAGCACCAGCGCACGCCGCTCTACCGATTCCCTACTCCCGATTCCCCATTCCCAGCGCGAAGCGCTACCGGGGCTGCCGCACCGGCAACACGATGCGGAAGCTCGCGCCCTGCCCCGGTGTGCTTTCGACGTCGATACGGCCGTGGTGCTTGTTGATGATGCCGTAGGAAATCGACAGGCCCAGACCAGTGCCGCTGCCGACCGGTTTGGTGGTGAAGAACGGGTCGAAGATGCGTTGCATCAAGTCCGGGGCGATGCCGGCGCCGGTGTCCTGGAACTGGATCCAGACCTGCTCGGTGCCATCGGTGCTTTCGCGGCCGGTGGTCACGATAATCGTGCCGCGCTCGACAATCGCCTGGCCGGCGTTGAGCAGCATGTTCATGTAGACCTGGTTGAGCTCGGACGGCAGGCATTCCACCAGCGGCAGCTCGGCGTAATTGCGCTCCAGAGTCACCTTGTACTTGAGCTCGTTCCAGATGATGTTGATCGTGGATTCGAGACCGGCGTGCAGGTCCACCATCTTCCACGACTCGGAACGGTCCGAATACGAGAAGTCCTTGAGGTCGCGCACGATGCGGGTCACCCGTTCGATGCCTTCGCGCGATTCGGCCATCAGCTGCGGCAGATCGCGGCTGATGAAGTCGATATCGGCGCGGTTGCGGATCTCGTCGATTTCGGGAATCAGCGCCTTCGGATCCGGCGCCTGCAGCGCGCGCTCGTAGGCTTCGATCAGCGTGAACAGGCTGCGCAGATATTCCTGCAGGCTACCCAGGTTGGAGTGCACATAACCGATCGGATTATTGATTTCGTGCGCCACGCCCGCAGCGAGCTGGCCGATGGAGGCCATCTTTTCCGATTGCAGCAGTTTGTCCTGCGCACCGTTCAGACGCAGGTAGGCCTGGCGCAATTCGGCGTGGCGCTGTTGCAGCTCGCGCTCGTAATCCTGCTGGCCTTCGATGTTGTGAAACAACGCCAGAAAATGCCCGACGCCCTGCTCTTCGTTGTAGTACAGATGCGCGATGACCACGCGGTCGCCGACCGGCAGGCTGCCGGTCCAGGTGCCCTTGCTACGCGCCTGATTGAGCGCATCGGACGGCAAGACCTGCGATATCCGCTCGCCGAGATTGCGATCGTCGTCGGGGTCTTCCTTGCACAGGCTTTGGCGCGCGATGGCGTTGGCCAGAATCAGCTGCCCGTCTGCGCGGAACAGCAATACGCCTTCAAGCATCTGATCGCCGAAGGCGCGCAGCATGTCCGAAGACGGCAATAAGGTCTGATTGAGAAAAAACTTGGCAGTCACGGGAAGAGGCGGCGTAGAAGACGCGTCAATATACGCCCAACCGCTCACGTGCCGTATTGCGCAAGGCCACGCTCTGACAAGTCGAGCAGATCGCCCGAGCAGATCGAGTGCGTGACGCGTGTGCGCCGGACAGCACGCGCATGCGCTCTATGCAACGTGACTTGGATTAAGCCACTGCCAGCGAACGTCCGCCGCGCAGTACGCTCGATTGGCCCTTGGCGTCATAGGACGGTGCACTCTCGGTGCGGCCCAGGTGACGCAGCGCCCAGTTCACTTCGCGGCGCCGACGTGCCAGCAGCGCGCCGTTGGCGCGATTGGCTTCGGCCAGTTCGCGCAGACGCGCTTCTTCGCCTTCGGGCATTCGCGCTTCGAGCGCGCGCAGTGCCGAGAGCTTGTCTTGCGTATGCCGCATCAACCCATCGATGTCGTTCTCGAGTAATGCCTGGCGTTCGCCGGCCAGCGCGTCGCTGAGACGTTGCAGGAACTCGTTCACGTTCATCCTTTCGGCTGGGAATTAACCCGCCAGTTGCTGATTCAGATCCATCATGCGGCTGGCGATGGCATCCGGGTTGATGGAATAGCTGCCGTTCTGCAACGACTCCTTCACGGCCTGGACGCGACCGGTGTCGATCGCCGAGGACTGCGAAAGCGTGCGCTGCAAGTTCTGCAGGTTGGTGGCCTCGCCGGTCAGCTTGACGCTGTCGGTGGGCGGAAGTGCTGCAATCGGGGACGCGCGGTCTTCACCGGCCGAAGCGATCTTGCTGCTTGTGGCGGCGGTACGAAGGGTGGCGGCGGTCGGTAGATTGCCTTCGATTTTCTGGGTCATGTCAGGAACTCCTCTACAGGTCGTAGGGGATAACGGCATGCCAAAAAAAAACTTTATAGCGAATTTCTATCTGGACACCACAACGGTCCCGCTCGCTTCGACGATCCCCTGCACCACCCGGCGCGAGGACGAGTTCTCTACCGAGACGCGCTCGTTCTCGCCGGCATCCGACAAGGCGCGACCGCTCATGCGCACTTCCAGACCGCCGTTGCGCGATACCAGCGGCACCGTATCGCCGCGCCGCACCAGCCGCTGCGTGACCAGATCGTTCGACGACAGCAGCGACCCGGCCGGCAGAATGCGCCGGGCGGTCTTGCCCACCGCAGCCACCGGATCGGCCAGTACCGCACCGACAATGCGCGCGGCATCGCGTTTCTCGATGCTGATATCGGCCAGCGAGATGGTTTCTCCAGCGCTGATGCCCCGGCGCAGCACCAGCACGTCCTGATTGCGACGCACCTTCAGCGGCACGAACAGACGCCAGCCGGCCGGCTGCGGGCAGGCCACTTCGACGGTGTTGGTCCCGGTGGGCTGCGCCTGCAGCGCAATCGGGCACGCCGGCATGCGCAGGCCCGGATCGAGCGTGGCCTCGGCCTCGGCATCGGGGCCGACGGTAGCCAGGGCGGCAGCCCGGATGGAATCGACAGACTGGTAACTCTGGGCCCAGGCCGGAGCGGCAGCCAACAAGATGACAAGCAGTAGCAGGCGCATGGGACCAGATCCGGAGGAAGACGAAACAGACAGTGCAAGAGGTGTGCCTGTTTTGAATCGGGAATCGGGAATCGGGAATCGGGAATCGGGAATCGGGAATGGGGAATCGGTCGGGGGCTGAGCCTTGGTCGGTCTTCGTTGCTGATGTGCGATTTGCTTAGTGAACACCGTAAGTACGTCAGAGCACGGCCCCTCGCCTCGGGCTTGCTGCGCAAAGCCCTCCGCTTTTGCGATTCCCCATTCCCGACTCCCGATTCCCGACAGCGCCCCACGCCAACCTTAAAACCGCTCAAGTTTTCCGATGGCGCTGTCGATATCTGCCCCATGACCCACGATCTGCTCAACCGCATCGACCAGCGCACCCGTCTGGCTGGCCACAATCGACTGGCCCTGCTGCTGTTCCGGCTGGGCGGGCGCCAGCTTTTTGGCGTGAACGTCTTCAAGGTGCAGGAAGTGCTGCGCCGCCCGGACCTGTTTCAGGTACCCGGCCTGCCGACCGAGTTCGCCGGCGTTGCCGACGTGCGCGGGCGCTCGGTGCCGGTGCTGGACTTGGGCCTGGCCATCGGCCACCCGGAGCGCGACACGCTTTCCGAAAACGGCCCTGGCTATCTGGTGGTGGCCGAATTCAACCGCTCGGTGCAGGGCTTTCTGGTCAGCGGCGTGGAGCGCATCGTCAATATTGCGGTGGAAGATATCCATCCGCCGCCGGAACTTGGCGCCGAAGCCACTTATTTGACGGCGGTAACGCGCTTCCAGGGTGAGTTGATCCAGGTGATCGACGTGGAAAGCGTGCTCGCCGACATCGCCAAGGTCAGCAAGGACGTGCAGCTGGATCCCTCGCTGCAGCTGGTTGCCTACGACCGGCAGTTCCAGGTGCTGGTGGTGGACGATTCGCGGGTGGCGCGTCAGCAGATCCGCAGCGTGCTCGACCAGCTCGGCGTCGCGGCAACCTTGCTATCGGACGGCCGCCAGGCGCTGGACCATCTCTTGCAGGTTGCAGCGTCAGGCGAGAATCCGGCCGACCGCTACGCGATGGTGATCTCCGACATCGAAATGCCGGCGATGGATGGCTACACCTTGACGACGGAAATCCGACGCACGCCGGGGCTGCAAGGCCTGTACGTGCTGTTGCACACCTCGTTGTCGGGCGTGTTCAACAACGCCATGGTCGAACAGGTCGGCGCTAATGCCTTCGTGGCCAAGTACAGCGCCCACGAATTGGCCGATTATGTGTTGGCGCGCCTGAAAGTGGTCGCTGAAGCGGCCTGATCAGGCCAATCAGCTGCTGGATCCGAGCCGATAGCAGCAACAAGGCGTCGCGCCGGGCTGCAAAAGGCTCCGCGTCATAGAAGTGGGTCGGTTGCGTCGACGCGCTTTTGAGGTGAGACCCGCTGACGCCAGACCGCGCCTCGGGTAATGCCGAACCTTCGGCTTGGCGCGCTTGATTGAATCAACGTCGTGACGGACACAAGTCCATCACGTTTCGCGAACGGCCAAAGCGCCGTTCGTCGGCAGCACCGATCATTCTCCGCGTTCTGCGGCCCGTACCACCTCGATTGGCACAAACTTTGCTTTCTCCCTGGTAACACTTCGCGGGAGAGCACCGTGTCCAACTCCATTTCGTCCTTCCTCGGCATCCACGGCGATGCTCTGCCGCTGCGCGAGCAGCGCATGAAGCTCATTGCCAGCAATCTGAGCAATGTGGACACCCCTGGATACAAGGCCAAGGACATGGACTTCGAGGCCGCGCTGAAATCCGCCGAAGGCGTGCGCGACGGCAGTCTGATGCAGACCACCGACGCCAAGCATTACGAAATCGGCAGCAGCGGCGGGCTCAACCCGTTCCAGATCACCCGCGAATCCGATCAGCCCAGCCTGGACGGCAACACCGTCGATGCCGACGCCGAACGTGCAGCCTACGGCCGCGCCGCGCTGGAATACCGCGCCTCGCTGAGCTTCCTCGAATCCAAGGTGCGCTCGATGCTCACCGCGATCACGGGCCAATAAGTCATGAGCAATCTTCCCATCTTCGATGTGGCCGGCTCTGCGCTGCATGCGCAATCGGTGCGCCTGAGCACGATCGCCTCCAACCTGGCCAATGCGGACTCTGTCGCAGGCTCGGCCGAGGCGACCTACAAGCCGATCGAGCCGATCTTCCAGGCCCAGCAGAACCGCCAGGATCCCAGCCTGACCTCGGTAAACGTCAAGGAGATCACCACCACCAACGCACCGCCGATCCGTCGCTACGAGCCCGGCCATCCGCTGGCCGATGCCGACGGCTACGTGTTCTCGCCCGACGTGGACCCGGTGGCGCAGATGGTCAACATGATCTCGGCCTCGCGCAACTACCAGGCCGGCGTGGAAATGCTCAATACCGCCAAGGAACTGGCGCTCGCGACCCTCACGATGGGTCGCTGACCCTTCTTAGCTGACCTTTACTAACGGACCTTTCCAGATGAGCACGATCGGCAGTGACCTCTATAAAACGCTCGGCCTGAGCACCAGCAGCACCGTCGCCAAGAAGGAAGAAGCGCTCGGCCAGGCCGACTTCCTCAAATTGATGACCGAGCAGCTGCAGCACCAGGACCCGCTCAAACCGATGGAAAACAGCGCGTTTCTGGGCCAGTTGGCGCAGTTCTCCACCGTGCAGGGCATTGGCGATCTCAATACCAAGGTCAGCAATTTTTCTGCATCGCAAAGCAGCGATCAGGTGCTCAAGGGCGCGGCGCTGGTCGGCCACAACGTGCTGGTGCCGTCGGCGCAGGTGTCCATCGACGCCACCAACTCGGCCAAGGGCGTGGTCGCCGCAACAGCGGCCGGCACGGTCAACTTCGAAATCACCGACGCCAACGGCACCTTCGTCAAACAGCTCAGCGTGCCGTCCAGTGCCGCCGGTGAGGTGTCGTTCGCCTGGGACGGCACCGATGCCAACGGCAACCGCATGGCAGCGGGCAAATACGGCGTCACCGCCACCCAGACCGACACCGCCGGTGCCAAAAGCAAACTGGCCACCTACGTGGACGCACCGGTGGACAGCGTCACGATCGGCTCCGATGGCCTGTATCTCAACCTGACCGGGCTAGGCACTTCCCCGCTCGCCAACGTGCTCCGCGTCAGCTGAGCCGGCAACCGACACTTAAAGGACCTCATCCATGGCTTTCAATACCTCGTTGTCCGGCATCAACGCAGCCAATGCCGATCTGAACGTGACTTCCAACAACATCGCCAACGTCAACACGACCGGTTTCAAGGAATCGCGCGCCGAGTTTGCCGACATGTTCCAGAGCACCAGCTATGGTCTGTCGCGCAATGCAGTGGGTTCGGGCGTGCGCGTCAGCAATGTGGCGCAGCAGTTTTCGCAGGGCAATATCGACCCGACCGGGCGCAGCCTGGATCTAGCGATCTCCGGCGAAGGCTTCTTCGCCGTGTCCTCCAACGGCGCCAAGATGTACACCCGCGCCGGCAACTTCCAGACCGATGCCAACGGCTATGTGATCAACCCGCAGGGCGCACGCCTGCAGGTGTTCGCGCCCAATCCCAGCGGCAATGGCTTCGACGTGGGCCGTTTGTCGGACCTGCAGTTGCTGACCACCGACAGCCCGCCCAAGTCGACCTCCACGGTCAACCTGGCCTTCACCCTGCCCGGTAATGCCACCGCACCGACGGTCACGCCATTCAACCCGGCCGACGACAAGACCTATAGCCATTCCACCGGCGGCATCAATGTCTACGATTCGTTGGGCGTCAGCCATGTGCAGACCTCCTACTTCGTCAAGACGGCCAACCCGAACGAATGGCAGGTGCACAACTACGTGGACGGCGCAGCGGTCGGTGCCCCGACCGCGCTGCAGTTCTCCGACACCGGCGCGCTGACCAACCCGGCCAACGGCATCATCGCGATGGATCCGTTCACCCCGAGCACCGGCGCCGGCGTGCTGAACATGCAGCTCAACGTCACTGGCTCCACCCAGTACGGCGAGGCGTTCGCACTGCGCGACACCCGCCAGGACGGTTATGCCAGCGGCAAGCTCAACGAGATCAGCATCGACACCAGCGGCGTGGTGTTCGCGCGCTACTCCAACGGTGCCGACAAGGCGCTGGGCCAGGTCGCGCTGAGCAGCTTCGTCAACCCGCAGGGCCTGCAGTCGCAGGGCAACAACATGTGGGCCGAAAGCTATACCTCCGGCGCCGCCCGCATCGGCGCACCGGACACCTCGGACCTGGGCCAGATCGAATCCGGCTCGCTGGAAGCCTCCACGGTGGACCTGACCGAGCAGCTGGTGAACATGATCGTGGCCCAGCGCAACTTCCAGGCCAACTCGCAGATGATCTCGACCCAGGACCAGGTCACCCAGACGATCATCAATATCCGTTAACGGCTGGGAATCGGGAGTTGGGAATAGGGAATCGTAAGAGCTGGCATTGCGTGTATCGGATGCCGGCCTTGCCCCTTCTCTCCCAGCTTCCTGCAACTCCGCTTTTGCAATTCCCCATTCTCGATTCACGATTCCCGGTGCCCCATGGACAAAGCTCTCTACGTTGCGATGACCGGCGCCCGCGCCTCCCTGCAGGCGCAGGGCACCGTGTCGCACAATCTCGCCAACGTCGATACGGTAGGGTTCAAGGCCGCGTTGGCCAACACCGAGGCGTTCAAGATCCAGGGCAAGGGCTATCCGTCGCGGATCGATGCGCTGCACGTGGATCAAGGCTTCGATCGCAGCCAGGGCCATCAACAGGTCACCGGCAACCCGCTGGATGTGTCGCTGCAACAGGACCGCTGGCTGTCGGTGCAGTCGCCCGACGGCAGCGAGGCCTACACCCGCAACGGCGAGTTGGCGCTTACCGCCAATGGCCAACTGGTCACCGCCAATGGGCATGCGGTGCTGGATGAAGGCGGCGCCCCGATGACGATTCCGCCGCACCAGGCGATGGAAATCGGCAGCGACGGCAGCATCTCGATCATTCCGCAGGGCGAAGGCCCGCAGACCATGGCCATCGTCGGCAAGATGAAGGTGGTCGATGCCCCCGCCGACCGTTTGACGCGGCGCCCGGACGGGCTGATGCGCAACACCAGCACCGACCCAGCGCAGGCGTTCCAGATCGCCACCGGCAAGACCATCAACAGCGGCATGCTGGAAGGCAGCAACGTGGACGCCGCCGGCGCGCTGGTGGAAATGATCCAGCTGCAGCGTCAGTTCGAAATGCAGGTCAAGATCATCAAGAACGGCGACGACAACGCACAATCGGCCAATTCGATGATGCGTCTGAACGGCTAAACGTGGCTCACTCTGTGGCTTTGCTGCAGAGCGCTTGCCCGCCCACCGTCGCGGGACACGTCGCAAGTACGTCCCTGCACTCTCTCTTTGAACCGCTAAAAGTGGCTCACTCTGAGGCTTTGACTGCAGGGCCCTTGCCCGCCCACCATCGCGGGACACGCCGCAAGTACGTCCCTGCACTCTCTTTTGAACGGCTAAAAGTGGCTCACTCTGTGGCTTGGCTGCGGGGCCCTTCCCCGCTCACCATCGCGGGACACGCCGCAAGTACGTCCCTGCACTCTCTTTTGAACGGCTAAAAGTGGCTCACTCTGTGGCTTGGCTGCGGGGTCCTTGCCCGCCCACCGTCGCGGGACACGCCGCAAGTACGTCCGTGTAGGCTCTTACGCGGCATCCATGCCGCGTAAGGTCCCGCGACGGTGGGCGGGCAAGGACCAGTCGAGATGGTCGGTGTGCATGTTTTCAACAAAGCACCGACTCACTCTCTGGTGCGGTGTCCTCACCGATTGCGGGACCGTGTGGCGGCATGGATGCCGCCACCGAGCCTCCACGGATGGATTCACGGCGTGTCCCGCGAGCGGTGAGGGCACCGCGCCCTCGACCGACCCAGCGTTTGATCTGGCTTCTGACTGCATCCAACAAGATGCAACCAACGAACCCCTACTGCGCTCCTCGTCAGCAAGCCCCGCCACGTTCTATTAGCCGCTCTGACCGGCAACCGATCTACCGCGCCTGATCTGCAGCGCAAGTTTCCACCGCTTCCGCCTAGCTGCTACCCACCTGCAGCCAGCCCTGCCCCGCGCAGGCCGCCGCGCCCCACTCCGCGTGATCCAGCGCACAGCCGGCAAAAATCCGGCGCGGGTTTGGCACGGCACGTGCATATACCCAGCCGTGCCCGGAACACATCCCCGGGTCTAACGAGGAATCGGGTCATGAATCAGGCTTTGTGGGTCGCCAAAACCGGACTGGATGCGCAGCAGACGCGCATGTCGGTCATTTCCAACAACCTGGCCAATACCAATACAACCGGCTTCAAGCGCGATCGTGCTGCGTTCGAAGACCTGTTGTATCAACAGGTGCGTGCGCCGGGCGGTTCCACCTCCGCGCAGACGCAGTTGCCGACCGGCCTGCAACTGGGTACCGGTGTGCGCGTGGTCTCCACCTTCAAGGGCTTCGACCAGGGCAGCCAGCAGCAGACCGGCCGCGCGCTCGACGTGATGGTCAACGGCCGCGGCTTCTTCGAAGTGCAGATGCCCGACGGTACCTCCGCCTACACCCGCGACGGCACCTTCCAGATCAATGCGCAGGGCGAAGTGGTCACCAACAGCGGCTACCCGCTGCAGCCCGGCATCCAGGTGCCCGAAGGCGCGCAGTCGCTGACCATCGGCAACGACGGCACCATCAGCGTGACCCTGGCCGGCCAGGCCGCCGCGCAGGAAATCGGCGCATTGACGCTGACCGACTTCATCAACCCCTCGGGCCTGCAGTCCAAGGGCGAGAACCTGTTCGTCGAAACCACCGCCTCCGGCCCCGCGCAGAACGGCACCCCCGGCCTCAATGGCCTGGGCACCACCGTGCAGGGCGCCCTGGAAGGCAGCAACGTCAATACGGTGGAAGAGCTGGTGAGCATGATCGAGACCCAGCGCGCCTACGAGATGAATGCCAAGGCGATCTCCACCACCGACTCGATGCTCGGTTACTTGAACAACAACGTCTGATCGGCTCGCCGGTCGCTGCCCTCTCAGGAATCCACGCCATGTCACGCCTGCCCTCTCTCTCCTCTCTGGGTCTTGCCCTCGCCTGCAGCGCGCTGCTGGGTGGCTGTGTGGCAGCCGGCGATGTGCGGCCGTTTGCCGAACTGGCGCCGATCGTGCCGGTGGTCGCGCCGGTGGCGCAGCCCACTGCCGGTGCCATCTATGCCGCCGGCCCGGGCCTGAATCTGTACGGCGACCGCCGCGCACGCGATGTCGGCGACCTGCTGACGGTGAACCTGGTGGAAAGCACTACCGCCTCGTCCACCGCCAACACCAGCGTCAGCAAGGCCGACACCGTGGACATGAGCACGCCGACGCTGCTGGGTGTGCCGCTCACCGTCAATGGCACCGACGTGTTGCGCAACTCCACCAGCGGCGACCGCAGCTTTGCCGGCAAGGGCAACACCGCGCAGAGCAACCGCATGCAGGGCAGCGTGACCGTCACCGTGATGCAGCGCCTGCCCAACGGCAATCTGGTGATCCAGGGGCAGAAGAATCTGCGCCTGACCCAGGGCGACGAACTGGTGCAGGTGCAAGGCATCGTGCGCGCCGCCGACATCTCCCCGGACAACACCGTGCCCTCCAGCAAGGTGGCCGACGCACGCATCGCCTACGGCGGCCGCGGCGCGATCGCGCAGTCCAACGCGATGGGCTGGCTGAGCCGCTTCTTCAATTCCCGTTTGTCGCCCTACTGAGCCTGCGACCATGAATCTGTCTTCCCTGCCCTTCCGTCTGCTCGCTGCCGCTGCCGCTGTTGCGGTCTGCGCGATCGCCGCGCCGGCCTCGGCCGAGCGCATCAAGGATCTTGCCCAGGTCGGCGGCGTGCGCGGCAACGCGCTGGTCGGCTACGGCCTGGTGGTTGGCCTGGACGGCAGCGGCGACCGCACCAGCCAGGCGCCCTTCACCGTGCAGAGTTTGAAGAACCTGCTCGGCGAGCTGGGCGTCAATGTTCCGGCGAACGTCAATCCGCAGCTGAAAAACGTCGCGGCCGTGGCCATCCACGCCGAATTGCCGCCGTTTGCCAAGCCCGGCCAGCCGATCGACATCACCGTCTCCTCGATCGCCAACGCGGTGTCGCTACGTGGCGGCTCGCTGCTGATGGCCCCGCTGAAAGGCGCCGATGGCCAGGTCTACGCGATGGCCCAGGGCAACCTGGTGGTCGGTGGCTTCGGCGCGCAGGGCAAGGATGGCTCGCGGGTGTCGGTCAACATTCCCAGCGTCGGTCGCATTCCCAACGGCGCCACTGTTGAGCGCGCATTGCCGGACGTGTTTGCCGGCACCGGCGAGATCACGCTCAACCTGCATCAGAACGATTTCACCACCGTCTCGCGCATGGTCGCGGCGATCGACAACAGCTTCGGCGCCGGCACCGCGCGTGCGGTCGATGGGGTCACCGTGTCGGTGCGCTCGCCCACCGATCCAGGCGCCCGTATCGGCCTGCTGGCGCGGCTGGAAAACGTCGAACTCTCGCCGGGCGACGCGCCGGCCAAGGTGGTGGTCAACGCACGCACCGGCACGGTGGTGATCGGCCAGCTGGTGCGGGTGATGCCGGCGGCGATTGCGCATGGCTCGCTCACCGTCACCATCAGCGAAAACACCAACGTCAGCCAGCCGGGTGCCTTCAGTGGCGGCCGTACGGCAGTGACGCCGCAATCGACCATCACGGCCACCTCCGAAGGCAGCCGCATGTTCAAGTTCGAAGGCGGCACCACGCTCGATCAGATCGTGCGCGCAGTCAACGAAGTGGGCGCGGCTCCCGGCGACCTGGTCGCCATTCTCGAAGCTCTGAAGCAGGCTGGCGCGCTGACGGCGGAGCTAGAGGTCATCTGACATGCGTATCGCAGCCTCGCCCATTGATCTCAACCCGAGCACCAAGGCCGATCCGGCAAAGATCGACAAGGTCTCACGTCAGCTCGAAGGCCAGTTCGCGCAGATGCTGGTCAAGAGCATGCGCGATGCGAGCTCCGGCGACCCGATGTTTCCGGGTGAAAACCAGATGTTTCGCGAAATGTACGACCAGCAGATGGCCAAGGCGCTGACCGAAGGCAAGGGTCTGGGTCTGTCGGCGATGATCTCCAAGCAGTTGAGTGGCGACACTGGCGGCCCGGCGTTGAACACCTCGCTGAGCACCGCCGATGCGGCCAAAGCCTACGCCCTGGTGGCCGGCAAGCGCGATGCCTCGTTGCCGCTGCCGGCACGCGATGGCGCGGCAACCAGCGTGGGTGCGAGCCTCGGCGCAGCGGTCGGCACCGCTGCAGGCATCGGCGCAGGCGGCCTGACCGGTATCGGCATGAGCCAGGTGCTGGATCTGATCGCCGGGCGTACCGGCGGTGGCGAGTCCGGCGGCGACGATGCGGCCGCACTGAGCTGGCCGTCGGCCAACGATCGCTGGAGCGATGTGGCTGTCAGCGATGCCGCCGATGCCAGTGCCGCGGTCAATGCGAGCGCGGCCAGCAGCGCCGCCGCCAGCCTGGGCGAGCGCACCCCGGAAGGCTTCGTCGCCAAGATCTGGACGCATGCGCAGAAAGCCGCGCGCGAACTGGGCGTTGACCCGCGTGCGCTGGTCGCACAGGCCGCGCTGGAAACCGGCTGGGGCCGTCGCGGTATCGGCAATGGCGGCGATTCCAACAACCTGTTCGGCATCAAGGCCACCGGCTGGAGCGGCGACAAGGTCACCACCGGCACCCACGAATACGTCAATGGCGTCAAAACCACCGAAACCGCCGATTTCCGTGCCTACGGCTCGGCCGAAGAGAGCTTTGCCGACTACGTGCGGCTGCTGAAAAACAACAGTCGTTACCAGCCCGCACTGCAGGCCGGCACCGATATCAAGGGTTTTGCACGCGGCTTGCAACAGGCTGGGTACGCCACCGATCCGGGCTATGCAGCCAAGATCGCGGCGATCGCCAACGGTCCGACCATCGACCGCGCGGTGGCCGCCATCGGCAACGCGGCGGCCGACCTGTCCAACCGCTATGCCAGCACCGCCGAGCCCGCCGGGCTTGGCACCATCCGTCGTTGAGGTAAACGCCCATGTCCATCATGTCCACCGGGACCAGTGCGCTAATCGCCTTCCAACGGGCGTTGTCGACCGTTAGCCATAACGTCGCCAACATCAATACCGAAGGTTACAGCCGCCAACGTGTGGAATTTGCAACGCGCACGCCCACCGACATGGGCTACGCGTTCGTGGGCAATGGCGCCAAGATCACCGACGTGGGCCGGGTGGCCGACCAGCTGGCCATCTCGCGGCTGCTCGACAGCGGCGGCGAGCTCTCGCGCCTGCAGCAGCTGTCCTCGCTGACCAATCGCGTCGACAGCCTGTACTCCAACACCGCCACCAATGTCGCCGGGCTGTGGTCGAACTTCTTCGACTCCACCAGCGCGGTGTCGTCCAATGCCTCCTCCACCGCCGAGCGGCAGAGCATGCTCGACAGCGGCAACTCGCTGGCGACGCGCTTCAAGCAGCTCAACGGGCAGATGGACAGCCTGAGCAACGAGGTCAATAGCGGGCTGACGTCCTCGGTGGACGAGGTCAATCGCCTGACCCAACAGATCGCCAAGATCAACGGCACCATCGGCAACAGCGTGGACAACGCCTCGCCGGATCTGCTCGATCAACGCGATGCGCTGGTGTCCAAGCTGGTCGGCTTCACCGGCGGCACCGCGGTGATCCAGGACGGCGGCTTCATGAATGTTTTCACCGCCGGCGGCCAGGCGCTGGTGGTGGGGACCACGGCGGCAAAACTGACCACCGTGGCCGACCCGTATCAGCCGACCAAGCTGCAGGTGGCGTTGCAGACCCAGGGCCAGAACGTCAGCCTCAGCGCCAACTCGCTGGGCGGGCAGATGGGCGGTCTGCTGGAGTTCCGCAGCAGCGTGCTCGAACCGACCCAGGCCGAACTGGGGCGCCTGGCCGTGGGCATGGCCAGCACCTTCAACGCCGGTCACGCCCAGGGCATGGACCTGTACGGCGCGATGGGCGGCAACTTCTTCAACATCGGCTCGCCCACCACCGCCGCCAATCCCAAGAACACCGGCACCGCGGCGCTGAGCGCCAGTTTCAGCAACATGAGCGCAGTGGACGGGCAGAACGTCACGCTCAGCTTCGACGGTGCGGCGTGGAAGGCCACGCGCGCCGACACCGGCGCCGCCGTGCCGATCACCGGCACCGGCAGCACGGGCGATCCACTGGTACTCAACGGTGTCAGCCTGGTGGTCGGCGGCACGCCGGCCAACGGCGACAAATTCCTGCTGCAGCCCACCGCAGGGCTGGCTGGCAGCATCTCGGTGGCCATCACCGACCCCTCGCGCATTGCCGCGGCAACGCCGGTCAAGGCCACCGCCACGCTCGCCAACCTGGGCACCGGCAAGATCAGCGACGTCAAGGTCACCAATGCGCAGAACCCTGCGCTGCTGACGCCGTCGTCGGTCGAGTTCATCGACGCCAACCAGTACACCATCGATGGCAACGGCCCGTTTCCCTATACCGCCGGCCAGACCATCAGCGCCAATGGCTGGAGTTTTGCGCTGGATGGCGCGCCCAAGGCCGGCGACACCTTCGGCGTCGGCCCGATGGGCGCCGGCTCCAGCGACAACGGCAACGCCAAACTGCTGGCCAAGGTGGAAGACGCCAAGGCGCTCAATGGCGGCACGGTCACGCTCAATGGCGCGCTGTCCGGTCTGACCACCTCGGTGGGCTCGGCCGCACGTGCGGCCAGTTACTCGGCCGATGCACAGAAGGTCATCAACGACCAGGCGCAGGCCAGCCGCGATTCGATTTCCGGCGTCAACCTCGACGAGGAAGCCGCCGACATGCTGAAACTGCAGCAGGCCTATCAGGCCGCCGCACAGATGATCTCCACCGCCGACACCATCTTCCAAGCCATCCTGGGCGCCGTACGCTGATGACCGACCGTATCTCCACCAGCATGATGTACAGCCAGTCGGTGTCGTCGATGACGGCCAAGCAGTCACGGCTGAATCAGATCCAGGCCCAGCTCGCCAGCGGGCAGCGCCTGGTCACCGCCAAGGACGATCCGGTCGCCGCCGGCACCGCGGTGGGCCTGGATCGCGCCCTGGCAGCCATCACACGGTTCGGCGAGAACGCCAACAACGTGCAGAACCGGCTTGGCCTGCAGGAAAACGCCCTGTCGCAAGCCGGCGACAAAATGGCGCGCGTCACCGAATTGGCGGTGCAGGCCAATAACTCCACGCTCAGCCCAGACGACCGCAAGGCGATCGCCTCGGAACTGACTGCGCTGCGCGACAGCATGGTGAGTCTGGCCAACAGCACCGACGGCACCGGGCGCTATCTGTTCGGCGGCACCGCTGATGGCAGCGCACCGTTCATCAAGAGCAATGGCGGCGTCGTCTACAACGGCGACCAGACCCAGAAGCAGGTCGAAGTGGCGCCAGACACCTTCGTCAGCGACACCCTGCCCGGCAGCGAAATCTTCATGCGTATCCGCACCGGCGACGGCACCGTGGACGCGCACCCCGCCAACACCAATACCGGCACCGGGCTGCTGCTGGATTTCAGCCGCGATGCCAGTACCGGCAGCTGGAATGGCGGCAGCTACAGCGTGCAGTTCACCGCCGCCGACACCTACGAGGTGCGCGACAGCACCAACGCAGTGGTCGGCACCGGCACCTATAAAGATGGCGAAGACATCACCGCCGCCGGCGTGCGCATGCGCATCAGCGGCGCACCGGCGGTGCGCGACAGTTTCCAGATCGGCGCCTCCACCACCAAGGACGTGTTTTCCAGCATCGACGACCTGGTCGGCGCACTCAACTCCGACACCCTGACACAGCCGCAGAAGGCAGCGATGATCAATACGCTGCAGACCTCCATGCGCGACATCAGCCAGGCCTCGTCGAAGATGATTGACGCACGCGCCTCGGGCGGCGCGCAGTTGTCGGCGATCGATAACGCCAACTCGCTGCTCGAATCCAACGAAGTCACGCTCAAGACCACCCTGTCGTCGATCCGCGATCTGGATTACGCCTCGGCGATCGGGCAGTACGAACTCGAGAAGGCCTCGTTGCAGGCCGCTCAAACGATTTTTCAGCAGATGCAGTCGTCGTCGTTGTTCAACCTGCTCCGCTGATTTTGCAGTAGAAAACCAGGGTCTTCTTCGCTCCTGCGCGTGAGCAGTGCGCCAGGCGGACGGAGTTTATTTGTAGAAAGTTATACCAGCGCTAAGGAACCTCTGAACAACGCACCACAGATACGCGACACTACCCGCCTGATGTTGAGGAGTGATCCATGCAACTGACGTTCGGTGACGCTGAGGGCCTGGGCAAGCGCAAGCAGACCCGGCGCGAGATCTTTCTGGCCGAGATGGAGCAGGTGGTTCCGTGGCAGCAACTGCTCGGTCTGATCGCGCCGCACTATCCGGTATCGGGCCGGCCAGGTCGGCAGCCGTACGCACTGGCGACGATGTTGCGGATTCATCTGCTGCAGCAGTGGTATGCGCTGAGCGATCCGGCGATGGAAGAAGCACTGCACGAGATCCCGACCTTGCGGCGGTTTGCCCAGCTCGGTGGCTTGGACAACGTTCCGGACGAGACCACGATTCTCAACTTTCGGCGCCTGCTGGAGACCCATGGCCTTGCCGCGCGGATGCTGGAAGCGGTCAACGCGCATCTGGCGCGCAAGGGCCAGAGCCTGCGGTCGGGCACGATCGTCGATGCGACGCTGATCGCGGCGCCCAGTTCGACCAAGAATGCCGACAACGCGCGCGACCCTGAGATGCATCAGACCAAGAAGGGCAATCAGTGGTATTTCGGGATGAAGGCGCACATCGGCGTGGATGAATTTTCCGGGTTGGTGCACCACGTCCATTGCACAGCCGCCAACGTCGCCGATGTCACGGTGATGCACACGTTGCTGCATGGCAAAGAAGACAGCGTGTTCGGCGATAGCGGCTACACCGGTGCGGACAAACGCGAAGAACTGCAGGCCTGCAAGGCTGCATTCTTCATCGCCGCCAGGCCCTCGACGATGCAAGCCCTCGGCAACAAACGCGAGCGTGCTCGGGAAAGACGTTGGGAACACTTCAAGGCCAGCGTGCGCGCGAAGGTGGAGCATCCATTCCGGGTGATCAAGCGCCAGTTCGGCTACACCAAGGTCCGCTATCGCGGCCTGGCCAAGAACACCGCGCAGGTGCTGACCTTGTTTGCGCTATCGAACCTGTGGATGAAGCGAAAGCAGTTACTGCCGACGATGGGGAACGTGCGCCTGTAACCCGGGCAACACCCTGCAAACGCGCCGGAAACGGCAAAAAAATCGAGGATCTGAGCGCCGTCAGCCTGGTCGATGTGGTTAGGCTCATCCTCCGATGCCGTTGATCAGACCATCCCTAAAGATCTGCGGGGTGCTGCCGAATAAACCAAACCCCTTGCTACACAACGTTTCCGTATTTTGTCCCGATGCAGAAAACAGTAAAAAAATACTGGATTTCGCTAAAGGTTCCCGACGCAACGCCGTTATTCATCTCAGCAGCGGCAACGGCCAACTTGATGGCCCCCCTGCGGAGGCTCCGGGCAAGTCCCCCTTGCCGGAAAAATCGCTTAGGAGAAATCAAAATGGCACAGGTAATCAACACCAACGTAATGTCGCTGAACGCTCAGCGTAACCTCAACACCAACAGCTCCAGCTTGGCGCTGAGCATCCAGCAGCTTTCGTCGGGCAAGCGGATCACCAGCTTTGCCGTCGACGCAGCCGGCGGCGCAATCGCCGAGCGCTTCACTACCCAGATCCGCGGCTTGGACGTTGCCTCGCGCAACGCCAACGACGGCATCTCGCTGTCCCAGACCGCCGAAGGCGCGATGCAGGAAATCGGCAACAACCTGCAGCGTATTCGCGAACTGTCGGTGCAGTCGGCAAATGCAACCAACTCGTCCACCGACCGCGAGGCGCTGAACTCCGAAGTCAAGCAGCTGACCGCAGAAATTGACCGCGTAGCCAATCAGACCAGCTTCAACGGTACCAAGCTGCTGGATGGTTCGTTCTCCGGCGCGCTGTTCCAGGTCGGTGCCGATGCCGGCCAGACCATCGGCATCAACAGTATCGCCGACGCCAACATCGATTCGCTGGGCAAGGCCAACTTCGCTGCCGCCGTCTCCGGCGCTGGCGTGACCGGCACTGCCACAGCCTCGGGTTCGGTCAGCGGCATCAGCCTGTCGTTCAAGGACGCTAGCGGTTCAGCCAAGAGCGTCACCATCGCCGACGTCAAGGTCGCCGCCGGCGACACCGCTGCCGACGTCAACAAGAAGGTTGCCTCGGCGATCAACGACAAGCTCGACCAGACCGGCATGTACGCCTCGATCAAGAGCGACGGCTCGGTGCAGATCGAATCGTTGAAGGCTGGCCAGGACTTCACCGCGCTGACCGCCGGTACCTCCAGCGCCACCGGCATCACCGTCGGCGCCGGCATCCAGACCGCTTCGGCCGCTTCCGGCTCCACCGCTTCGACCCTGGGCAGCCTTGATATCTCTACGTTCTCCGGCGCGCAGCAGGCCCTTGAAATCGTCGACAAGGCATTGACCACGGTCAACTCCTCACGCGCCGACATGGGTGCAGTGCAGAACCGCTTCACCTCCACCATCGCCAACCTGAGCGCGACTTCGGAGAACCTGTCGGCATCACGCAGCCGCATCGCCGATACTGACTACGCCAAGACCACCGCCGAGCTGACCCGCACGCAGATCCTGCAGCAGGCCGGTACCGCGATGCTGGCCCAGGCCAAGTCGGTTCCGCAGAACGTGCTGAGCCTGCTGCAGTAACTTTTGCAGCAAATCAGCAGCGCTTTGCAGCAAGTCCAAAGCCCCTCCTCGGAGGGGCTTTTTTGTGGCCGCAGATTTGACGAGGAAGCACGGCACGATGTGTTGGCGCGGTTTTTTTGACGCGGCTCGGGCACGGAAATTGCATCAACGTCTCCCGTGAGCGAAACGTGTCGCCGCCGCTAAAGTCCTCGTGGATGCGGCCGATATCCGTCTCGTAATCCCATGTATCCGTTATCCGGATGCCCAGACGAGGAATGCAACATGGCATCGTTGATCAGTACTTCTGCTTCAGGGTTGGATATCCCCACGGTGGTGTCCACCCTGGTATCCCGTCAGAGGGATCCGGAGCAGGCACGCATCAACAAGGCCGGCACCGCAGCGACCACGCAGCTGTCGGCCATCAGCCAGATCAAGAGCAGCATGACCACGCTCAAATCTGCGCTGGACAAGGTCGTCAGCAGCGCCGACACCAACGCTTACAAAGCGACCGTGCCGACCGATGCGGGCTTCACCGCCACCACCACCAGTTCGGCCGCCCCCGGCAACTACTCGGTGGAAGTGGTCTCGCTGGCCGCCTCTCAGAAATTGGCCTCCGGTGCGTTTACGGCCGATGCCACCGTCGGCAGCGGCACGCTGACGATTGGGTATGGCGACAAAAGCATCACGGTGGACATCAGCGGTACTGACAAGCTCACCGACATCGCCGCCGCCATCAACAAGGCCGCCGGTGGCAAGGGCGTCACCGCCAGCGTGGTCACCGCCAACGATGGCCAGCATCTGGTCTTCAACGCGGTCGACTCCGGCACCAAGGGCGCATTGACCGTCAGTGCCAGCGACCCGAGCCTGAGCAGCCTCACCTATGGCCCCGGCGTCACCGGCGGCTTGAACCAGTCAGTGGCCGCGGCCGACGCGCTGGTGCGTGTAGATGGCTTCGAGCGCACCTCCAGCTCCAACACCATCACCGACATCGTGCCGGGCGTGGTGCTCAACCTCACCAAGGCCACCGAAGGCACCAAGTTCAACCTGGGCATCGCCGCCGACACCAGCGGTCTGAAGGGCAATCTCACCGCCTTCGCCGCGGCCTATAACACGGCCAATACGTTGCTGGCGAAAAGCAGCGCCTACGATTCCACCACCAAGACCGCCTCGGCACTGACCGGCGACGCACTGGTGCGTAGCCTGCAGCAGCAGTTGCGCGGCCAGGTGAGCGGCAACGTCAACGAGCTCAAGGCGCTGGGCCTGACCATCGACAAGGATGGGGTGATGAGCTTCGACGGCGCCAAGTTCGACACCGCCATCGCCTCCGATGGCGGCGCTGCCGCCGAGGTGTTCGGCAAGGACAGCAAGTTCGCCTCCGGCATGACCAAGCTGCTGGACAGCAACGTCAATGCCAATACGGGCACTTTGACTCTGCGCTCGGACAGCTTGAACAAGTCCATCAAGGGCTACGAGTCCGACCTGGACGACCTGGACGCGCGCATGACCAAGCTGACAGATCGTTACAACGCGCAGTTCACCGCGATGGAAACCATGATCAGCAAGCTGCAGGGCAGCACCAGCTCACTCAGCGGACTGCTGACAAGCTGATTTCCGTGATCGCAGTCCTCAAGTCGTACGCCGGTGTTGCCGATACAAGTAGTACCTATCGTGATGTCGGCCTTGCCTCTTGGCAGGAGCGTTGTCGCAGGAGCACCCCGCTCCGGGACCCGCGAAGGCCAGCCAATTGAGGGAGTCATCCATGTACGGTTCCAATCGCCAATATGCCGAGCAATACCGCAAGGTCGGCGTGTCCACCAGCGTGACCGAAGCCGACCCGCACAAGCTGGTGTCGTTGCTGTTTGCCGGCGCCTGCCAGCGCATTCGTCTGGCCCAGGCCTGCCTGGCGCAGGGCGACCAGGCGCGCAAGGGCAAGGCCATCGGCGAAGCCTGCGCCATCGTCGGTCACTTGAACGGCTCGCTGGATCACGAAGCCGGCGGCGAGATCGCAGGTAACCTGTCGGCACTGTACGACTACGTCATGCAGCGCCTGACCGCAGCCAACCTGCATAACGACGAAACTGCGTTGACCGAAGCGCTGGAACTGCTCAGCGAAATCGACTCGGCGTGGAACTCCATCCCCCTCGAACAACGCGGCCTTTCTGCCGTTTCGTGAGTCCAGCCATGCATAGCGCGCAAAGCCTTCAAGCCGAAATCGCCGATATCCGCCTCGCCATGGCGCAGGAGGAGTTCGAGGTGATGCCGTTCCTGCTGGACAGCCACGATCTGCATTTGCGCGAGTATGCCGAGCATGTGGACCTGAGCCAGGACCGCGACGCGCTGCAGACCTTGCACACCATGCAGCAGGATTTGATGCGGATGATGCTCGAGCGTCGCCGCAAGCTGCTGGACCTGATCCGCGCACAGCGCACCTCATCGACAGCCAGCCGCGCCTATGCCCGGGTCGGACGGATCTGATGAGTACGCTCGGCACACTCGCGCCATCCGCCGATGCCGCGCTGTTCGCCGACACGCTCAGTTGCGAATTGCGTCTGCCGGCCGGTTTTCGCGCCGGTAGCGATGCCGGCTCGCACAGTGCCGCAGAAACCCTACTGCGCAGCCTGGGCCAGGTGGAAGACCTGCGCAGCGAAGAAACCAGCGAAGACCGCGGCGACCTGCCGCTGCTGGTGCAGCGCATGGATGCCAAACTCGACCTGATGCTGGCCTTGATCGGCCGCCTGGTGCGGCAAGCCGACACCGGCCTGATCCAGGGCACGGTGCGCTGGTCGGTCCGAGGGATCCGCCTGAGTTGCGCAAGCAGCCAGCCGCCAGGCACGGTTGGCAGCGTTTGCCTGCAGCCATCCGACTGGCTTCCTGAACTGGTACAGTTGCCCGCCGAGGTGTTAGCGAGCGCCCACGATGGCCACGATCACTGGCTGTGGCTGCGGTTTGCGCCGCTCTCGCCCGGCCTGCAGGACGCACTGGAACGCCATCTGTTCCGTCTGCATCGCCGTCAGATCGCCGACGCCCGCCGCCAGCGCTGACGCCGCCTGTTGGCGCGAGGCGCCGGGTCGGCTAAGGTGCCCTTTACTGAAAAAAGGTCTCTTCTGCGCCGTGCGAGTCATCATCGTCGACGATCACACCCTTGTACGTGCCGGCCTGTCCAGGCTGCTGCAAACCTTCGCCGGCATCGATGTCGTTGGCGAGGCCAGCAATGCGCAACAAGCCCTGGATATGACATCCCTGCACCGACCCGATCTGGTGTTGATGGACCTGTCCCTGCCCGGCCGTAGCGGCCTGGATGCCATGACCGATGTGTTGCGCGCTGCGCCGCGTACGCATGTGGTGATGATGTCGATGCACGACGACCCGGTGCATGTGCGCGACGCGCTGGATCGCGGCGCGGTCGGTTTCGTGGTCAAAGACGCCGCGCCGCTCGAACTGGAACTGGCGCTGCGTGCTGCAGCCGCCGGCCAGGTGTTTTTGAGCCCGCAGATTTCGTCCAAGATGATCGCGCCGATGCTGGGCCGCGAAAAACCGGTCGGCATCGCCGCGCTGTCCCCGCGCCAACGCGAGATCCTGCGCGAGATCGGCCGCGGCCAGAGCAACAAGGAAATCGCCGCCGACCTGGGCATCAGCGTCAAGACGGTGGAGACACACCGCGCGCGCATGATGGAATCGCTCGGCTGCCGGCGTGCCAACGACCTGGTGCTGCTGGCGGCCAAACATCACAACGAGCTGGTCTGAGGCGTTCGCTCGGTTGCGAGAGTCTGCAGGCCGTTGAAGGCCAAAACAGTGACGGGATTCCGGCGGGCATGCTTGAGCCCGCCTGTAGTGTCAGGGAGTTCCTGACATGCTGTCAGGAATATCATGAGTCACCTCACACCACTCCCTGATTAGAAACCCGTCGCGTTGTCCTGCAAGATGCGTTCCATCGCCGCTACATGCGGCGCCTTACGGAAGCGCTTCGATGAAGACGACCATTTCCGCCCAGCTTGGCCAGCAACTGCACCTGACCCCGCAGTTGCTGCAGTCTATCCGTCTGTTGCAATTGGACGGCATGCAGTTGGAGCTGGAAATCCGTCGCGCACTGGAAACCAATCCGCTGCTGGAGCTGGAAGAACTGGCCGACAGCAGCGACGACGTCGCGACCAGCGATGATGGCGCCTCCGATATCGCCGCCTTCGACGAGCTGCCCGAGAGCACGATGTGGGATGTGCAAAGCAGCAGCTGGAACGATGGCGACGACGACCGCATGCAGCGCGTGGCCGCTGGCGAATCCACCGACCCGCATGTGCGCATCCTGCGCGAACTGGCACTGGACCTGGACGAGGCCGCATTGGCGGCCGCCGCGTTCTGGTTGGAGCAGACCGACGACGCCGGCTATCTGAGCGAAGCGTTGGCGACCCTGCAGCAGCTCGGCGCCACTCGCTTGGGTATGACCGTGCAGGCAATGGAAGCGATCCGTCAGCGCCTGCTGCACGGCGACCCGGCCGGCCTGGCCGCCTGCGATCTGCGCGAGTGTCTGCAGGCCCAGCTGAGCGCCCTGCCCGGCCGCGTGCCGGCACGCCATCTGGCTGCGCGCATCCTGTCCGGCGATCTGGAATTGCTGGCCAGCCACGACTACGCATTGCTGGCACGCGCGCACGACGCCGAGCTCGACGACGCCCGCGAAGCGGTGCGCCTGATCCTCTCGCTGCAGCCACGCCCGGGCGACGACCTGCTGCAGGAAAGCAACGCCAGCGTGATTCCCGATGTGCTTGCATGGCATGCCGATGGCAGCTGGCGCGTTGCATTGAATCCGGCCACCACGCATCGCGTAAGCATCAATCCCGTGCACGAGCGCGCACTGGCCGAGGCCGGCGAAGCCGCACAACCGCTGCGCGACATGCTGCAAGAAGCGCGCTGGCTGACCCGCGGCCTGTCGATGCGCTACGAGACCTTGCTGCGTGCCACGCGCGCCATCGTCGAGCGTCAGGCCGCGTTTCTGGTGCGTGGCGAAGAAGCCATGGCACCGCTGACGCTAAAGGAAATTGCCGATGAGATCGGCATGCACGAATCGACGATTTCGCGCATTACCACCGGTAAATACATCCAGACACCGCGCGGCACCTTCGAGCTCAAGCATTTCTTTGCCGTGCGTCTGGAAGGCGCCAGCGTCTCCGGCCAGGCAGTCAAGGCGATGGTGCGCAGACTGATCGAAAGCGAACCGGCCGGCCGGCCGCTGGCCGACGAAGCCATCGCCGGGCTGTTGTCGCGTCAGGGCGTTAACATTGCCCGTCGCACTGTGGCCAAGTACCGCGAACAACTCGACATCGCCCCGGCACGCGAGCGCCGCCGCATCAACAAACCGCTGCTTGCCCGGGCAGGATAAGGACTACTATGAGCAAACTCACCGTGCTGCTGGTCGACGACCACGAGGGCTTCATCAACGCTGCGATGCGTCATTTTCGCAAAGTGGAGTGGCTCAATATCGTGGGCAGTGCCGCCAATGGACTGGAAGCGATCGAGCGCTCTGAGTCGCTGCGCCCCAATGTCGTGTTGATGGACCTGGCCATGCCGGAGATGGGCGGGTTGCAGGCGACCCGTTTGATCAAGACGCAGGACGATCCGCCGTATATTGTCATCGCGAGCCACTTTGACGATGCAGAGCATCGTGAACATGCCCTTCGCGCGGGTGCTGACAATTTTGTTAGCAAGCTGTCCTATATCCAGGAAGTCATGCCAATCCTGGAGGGCCTGACGGAAGGAGCCAGGAATGAGTGAGTCCCGCATTCTGCTGATCGACAGCGATGCCGTGCGCGCCGAGCGCACGGTCTCGCTGCTCGAGTTCATGGACTTCAATCCACGCTGGGTCACCGACGGCGCCGACATCAATCCTGGCCGTCATCGCCACGACGAGTGGATGGCGGTGATGGTGGGCTCGGCGCAGGATGCTGCACAGGCCGACAAGTTCTTTGACTGGCTGGCCGACGCCAAGCTGCCGCCACCGGTGCTGCTGATGGAAGGCAGCCCGAGCGCGTTCGCGCAGACGCACGGGCTGCACGAAGCCAACGTCTGGACGCTGGACACGCCGCTGCGTCACGCGCAGCTGGAAGCCTTGTTGCGCCGTGCCAGCCTCAAGCGGCTGGATGCCGAGCATCAGGCCGGCGTGCAGCAGGACACCGGCCCGACCGGCAACAGCGAGGCGGTGACCCGTCTGCGCCGCTTGATCGACCAGGTGGCGGCGTTCGACACCACCGTGCTGGTACTGGGCGAATCTGGCACCGGCAAAGAAGTCGTCGCGCGCGCCATCCACCAGCATTCGCCGCGGCGCGACGGGCCGTTTGTGGCGATCAACTGCGGCGCGATTCCGCCGGACCTGCTGGAAAGCGAACTGTTCGGCCACGAAAAAGGCGCCTTTACCGGCGCCCTGAGCACCCGCAAGGGCCGCTTCGAAATGGCCGAGGGCGGCACGCTGCTGCTCGATGAAATCGGCGACATGAGCCTGCCGATGCAGGTGAAGCTGCTGCGCGTGCTGCAGGAGCGCAGCTTCGAGCGCGTGGGCGGTGGCCAGACCATCCGCTGCAACGTGCGCGTGATCGCCGCCACCCACCGCAATCTGGAAACGCGCATCAGCGATGGCCAGTTCCGCGAGGATCTGTTCTATCGCCTCAACGTGTTTCCGATCGAAATGCCGGCGCTGCGCGAACGCGTGGACGACCTGGCGATTCTGGTGCAGACCATCGCCGGGCAGCTGGCGCGCACCGGGCGCGGCGAAGTGCGCTTTGCCGATGAAGCCTTGCAGGCGCTGCGCAGCTACGACTGGCCGGGCAACGTGCGCGAGCTGACCAACTTGGTGGAGCGCCTTGCGGTGCTGCACCCGGGCGGTCTGGTGCGCGTGCAGGATCTGCCGGCACGCTATCGCGGTGATTTTGCCGCGGCCACTGCGCTCGAACTTCCGCCCGAGCCGGCGTTGGTTGCCGCACCCGCAGAGGTCAGCACCTTGCCGAGCAATGTGGTGACGCTGCAGCCCAAATCGGCCACCACCGAACCGGCCACCGCGTCCAGCCTGCCCGACGATGGCATCGACCTGCGTGGTCACATGGCCAACATCGAGCTGGCGCTGATCAACGAAGCGCTGGAACGTACCCAGGGCGTGGTGGCGCACGCCGCGCAGCTGCTCGGCCTGCGCCGCACCACGCTGGTGGAAAAGCTGCGCAAGTACGGCATCGATCGCGAGCAAACCGAGCTGGCGAACTAGGACCAGCGCGCCGGCCACGTCTGCTGGCACAGCGCTTGCTTCAGCAGGATCACTCCGTTCGCAGTCATCGGCTGCGAACGGAATCGACATCGACGTGCCGACTCCACTTGCCGAGTGTTTGATGACCATACCCGTCACCAGTCCGCTGCTGCCGCCGCTGGAAGAATTTCTGCCCTATCTGGAGCAGATCTGGACCAGCCGCATCCTCAGCAACGGTGGCGAAATGCATCGGGCACTCGAGCGCGCACTGTGCGAGTACCTGGGCGTGCCGCATCTTGCCTTGCTGACCAACGGCACCACTGCGCTGATCACCGCGTTGCAGGCGCTGCGCATCACCGGTGAAGTGATCACCACGCCCTACTCGTTCGTGGCCACCGCGCACTCGCTGCTGTGGAAAAGCATCACCCCGGTGTTTGTGGACATCGACCCGGTGACGCTCAACATGGATCCGTCCAAGATCGAAGCGGCCATCACGCCGCAGACCACCGCCATCATGCCCGTGCATTGTTACGGCACGACCTGCGACACCGCCGCCATCACGCGCATCGCCGATATCTACAACCTCAAGGTGATCTACGACGCGGCGCATGCCTTCGGTGTGCGCGATGGCGGTGGCTCGATCCTGCGCCATGGCGACCTGAGCGTGTTGAGCTTTCATGCCACCAAGGTGTTCAACACCTTCGAAGGCGGCGCGATTATCTGCCCGGACGAAAAAACCTATCAACGTATCGGGCATCTGAAGAACTTCGGCTTCGTCGACGAAACCACGGTGGTCGCGCCGGGCATCAACGGCAAGATGAATGAGATCAGCGCGGCGTTCGGCTTGTTGCAACTCAAGCACATCGATCACGCCATCGCGCAGCGCAGCGACATCGACGCGCAGTATCGGCAGCGATTGAGCGATATTCGCGGCATCCGCTGCGTTGCGCGGCCCGATCACGCCACTGCCAACTACGCGTACTTTCCGATTCTGGTGCAGGACGACTACCCGCTGGCGCGCGATGCGCTCTACCAATTGATGCGCGAGCACGGCATCCTGGTACGGCGTTACTTCTATCCGTTGATCAGCGATTTCCCGATGTATCGCGCCCTGCCCTCGTCGGCACCGGCATGGCTGCCGGTGGCGCGCTCGGTGGCGGCGCAGGTGTTGTGCCTGCCGATCTTTCCTGGCTTGACCCGCGACCAGGTCGATACCATTGCCGATCTGATCGCCGGCCAACAGGCAACATGACCGCAACACGCTGCACCTGCATTTCAGACTCCCATTTCTTCAACAGGCAACCAGGCGAGATCGCATGACTCAGGCAACGTTTATCGAGAACTTCATCTCCGCCACCGACTTCCAGGAACCGGTGGAGGTCACGCTGGACACCGTGCTGCTGGAATTGCCGGAATGGGATTCGCTGGCCGCGCTGGGCGTGATCGTGATGTTCGATATGGAATACGGCAAGACCATCACCGGCGAAGACCTGACCACGGCCATCACTGTCGGCGATCTCTACAAACTGACCGAGGCGTAAGCACCATGCCGACCTCCACGCTGCACAACGTTCGCTTTGCCGGCATGGCGACTTGCGTGCCGAAGCGGGTCGTGTCCAACCTCACCGACTGCCGGCCGCAGATCCGTTCCGAGCGCGAGCGCCTGGTGCGCAACATCGGTATCGAGACGCGCCGCATGGCCCAGCCCTGGCAGTGCTTTTCGGACCTAGCCTTCGATGCGACGCAGGTGCTGCTGGAAACGCTGCAGTGGAAGCGTGAGGAGATCGATGCACTGATCGTGGTGACCCAATCGCCGGATTACCCGATCCCGGCCACTGCCATCATCCTGCAAGACCGGCTGGGCCTGTCGCATGCCACGGTGGCTTTCGACGTCAATCTGGGCTGCTCGGCCTACCCGTTCGGCATCAACCTGCTCGGCTCGATGATCGCCGCCGGCGGCGTCAAGAAAGGCCTGCTGCTAGTGGGTGACCGCAGTGCCAATCTGGAAGACCCGATCTTCTCCGACTCTGGCACCGCCACGGCGCTAGAGTTCGACCAGAACGCAGCACCGATGTATTTCGACCTCAACAGCGATGGGAGCGGCTATAAAGCCATCATCTTGCCGGTGGGTGGTCAACGCGAGCCTGTCGCCATTCAGCACCTGCTGCCTTATCGTGAAAACGAGAAGGATCGCTGGCACCAGGCTACCGATCTGCAGCTCGATGGCACCGCCGTGCTCAGCTTTTCGACTCAGCGGGTGCCGCCTGCAGTTGAAAAATTGATCGCGTATGCCGGCGTCAGCAAAGACGACATCGACTACTTCGTCTTTCATCAAGCCAACAAGATGATCAACGAGACCATTCGCAAGAAGCTCGGCCTTCCGGTCGAAAAGGTGCCATCCACCCTGCGCGACTTCGGCAACACGAGCGGCGCATCGTTGCCCCTCACCATGACCGCAAGGATCAACAAAGAACTGGAATCTGGCCCCAAGCGTGTGCTGCTTTCAGGCTTCGGGATCGGCTTGTCGTGGGGTACCTGCCTGATTGATATCGAAGGCGCGGTGTTTCCGGAGTTGATCGAGTCGTGAGTGCAGGCATCGATCCGAACGACCCGTTCTCGTTGCAGGGCAAACGTATCCTGGTCACCGGCGCGTCGTCAGGCATCGGACGACAGATCGCGTTGAGCTGCGCGCAGATCGGCGCACAACTGGTCATCAGCGGCCGCGACGAAGGCCGCCTGGCCGAGACCTTCGCCACACTTGAAGGCACCGGGCATGAGCAGGTAATCGCCAATCTGGACAAGCAGGAAGACATCGACCATCTGGTGGCTTTGGTCGGTGCCCTGGATGGCGTCGCACACGCGGCCGGCATCGCCCGGCTAGCACCATTCCGGATGATCAACCGCGCGCAACTGGACGAAACCTTCGCCAGTAATGTCTATGCACCGCTGCTACTGACGCGCGGTCTGCTGGCGAAAAAGCGCATCAACGCCAACGGCTCGATCCTATTCATCTCGGCGGTGGGCTCGCACATCGGTCCTGTGGCCACTGCCGCCTACTCCGCCAGCAAGTCAGCCCTGCTCGGCGCAATGCGCACTCTGGCACTGGAAGTGGCCAAGCACGGTATCCGCGCCAACTGCATCGTGCCCGGCTACGTGCGCACGCCAATGCTTGAAGGCCTCAACAAGAGCGGCGGCAACATCGATGAGCACGCCAAACTGACCCCGCTGGGACTGGGCGAACCGGAAGACGTGGCTTATGCGGCGGTGTTTTATCTGTCCGACGCAAGTCGCTGGGTCACCCGCAACTACTTCGTCGTAGATGGTGGCCTGACCGTGCCGATGGACATCTACGCATGAGCAATCCGACTCGCAAAGCCTTTTCCCTAACTGGCAAGACCATCCTGGTCACCGGCGCATCGTCCGGCCTTGGCCAGGAAATCGCGCTGACCTGCGCACGGCGTGGCGCACGCTTGGTCATCAGCGGTCGCGATCCCGAGCGTCTCCAGCAAACCCATGCGCAACTGGCCGGCGACGGGCATGTGCAGGTGCAGGCCGACCTGACTGTTTCGCAGGACCGGGAGCGCCTGGTGCAAGCCAGCCAGCGCATCGACGGCGTCGTGCACTGCTTCGGCGGGCAGATGCTGTCGCCGATCCGCCAACTGAAGGAAGAACTGATGACGCGCATGTACCAGGTTCATTTCCTGGCACCGGTCATGCTGACGCAGCGTCTGCTGCAAGCCAATGCCATTAACCCGCAAGGCTCTATCGTGTTCATGCTGTCCACCTCCGCGCATATTGGTACACGCGGCGTGGGGCCGTACTCGGCAATGAAGTCCGCCCTGCTGGGCATTATCCGGTGCTTAGCTTTGGAACAGGCGAAGCACCGCGTGAGAGTCAACGGGATTTCGCCATCGGCCGTGCCCACTCCGCGCCTTTGGGGCGAGGACAACGGGCTCAATGAACTGCTGAACCAACAACGCGCGCGCCATCCACTGGGTCTAGGCACACCGCAAGATGTCGCCAACGCTGCGGTCTACCTGCTGTCCGACGCCAGCCGCTGGGTCACCGGCACCAGCCTGGTCATGGACGGCGGGGCGGTGCTCTGATGGAACGCGCACTCATTATCGGCGCCGGCGGCTGGGGCCGCGAAGTCCTGGAGCAAATGCGTAACGATGCCGGGCATGGCAAGGACTGGCTGATCGGCGGGTTCCTGGACAGCCGCGCCGATATCCTAGATCGCTACGGGGTCGATACACCGATCATCGGCGATCCGATGAGCTATCTGCCCCAGCCTGACGATGTATTCGTCTGTGCGATGGGAAATCCCTACGACCGCCACCGCTATGCTCTGCCGATCCTCGAAAAGGGCGGGCGGTTCATTCCAATCTGCACCGACGTCCGCCTGGGCAGGCGGGTGCATTTCGGCCAGGGCTGCTTCTTTGGTTTGCTGGTCCATTCCGGGCCGGACGTGCGCATGGGCGACTTTGTCACCATCCATGCCCAAAGCATGCTCGGGCACGATGTACGCATCGGTGACTACGTGCACGTTGGCGCAATGACGTTCATGGGCGGTGGCGTGCAGATCGGCGACTTCGTCACCGTGCACCCACGCGCTACCCTGATGCCAGGCATCAAGGTCGGTGACGGCGCGGTCATCGGAGCCGGTGCGGTGGTCATGAAGGACGTACCGGCCGGCGCCACTGTGTTCGGCAATCCGGCCAAAATTGTTTTCCACAAAAACAACCCAGCAGACTGATCGATGCGTTCCCGGATGCACCCCAAATATTACCTGTCGCAGGAAATCTTTGAGCGCGAGCAGCGCAAGATCTTCCGTCGGGTTTGGTTGTTTGCAGGGCTCAAGACACTGCTGCGGGAAAACAACTGCTTCATCACCCGCAAGATCGCAGGCATTCCCCTGGTGATCCAGAACTTCCACGGCCAAATCCGTGCGTTCGAGAACGTCTGCCTTCACCGCAGTGCACTGATTCAAACCGGTGCTATCGGTTGCCGGCCTTTGGTGTGCCCCTACCACGCCTGGAGTTACGACGAACAAGGCCGGGTAAAGAACATCCCGGACTGCGATGCGATCTATCGCCTGGACACTAGTGAAAGGGACAACCTGAAGCTGCGCGAATTCTCACTGCGCGCCATCGGCAACCTGCTGTTCGTCAACCTCGACCCCAACCCGATGCCCATCGAGGAGCAGTTTTCGGCAGACTTCATCGCCTTGCTGGAAAGTAGTTCCAACGCCTACGACACCGAGGTCATGGTGACCACATGGCGTGGCCGGTACAACTGGAAACTCGCTTACGAAAATCTCCGGGATGCCAATCACCCGCGCTTCGTCCACCCTAAGACTCTGGCCAAGAGTGTCAGCTTCTTTGCTGCGGTAAACGAAGAACAAGCCAAGGAGTCCATGGAAGCTTTGCAAGACAGCTCGCCCGCTGCCTTGAGGCGCGAGATGCGCCGCTTCAGTTTCGGCGGCCCGGACGCACCCATACCCAACCTTAAGCACTTCGGCTGGCACGATAAAGTGGAACGCTGGGGCAAGCAGGATGCCTACTTCAACTGGTTGGCTTTCCCGAACATGCATATCGCCAGTTCCAATGGCGGCTATTCTTTTACCCTGGAACACCATGTCCCCGTTGCGCCGGACACGACCGATTTGGAAATCTATTGGTTTAGCGCACGCAGGAAACAGCCTTACGGTTCTTCCAGCCAAGTGCTACTGGCACAGATGCACGGCAGCAAGGTGGTGGTGGGCGAAGACGTGGACATCATGGAGCGGGTGCAGGCGGCATTACACACGGATGCTCCGCTACCCACCCAGGGTGCCTACGAATCCATGAATCGCCTGGTCGAACGCTGGTACACGCTGCTGATGGAGACCGAACATGAAATCTAGGTGGATCATCGGCGGCAGCGCATACCTCGACCTGGCCTTTCACGCCTGGAAGCAGGCGCGTCAGGACGAGGCGGTCATCAGGATCGATGTGCCACAAGACGCGGAACACGAATTCGATCTGGGCGTGCTGGATGGACTGAATCCGACCGATGGGGCCATGTTCGTGGCGATCGACGAACGCTTCGGCAACTTCAAGCGCCTAGAACTGATGCAGGCAGCGATGGAACGTGGCTTCAAGCTGGAGCCCTTCATCCACTCCAGCGCAGCCATCGCCTCTGACACGGTCATCGGGCTCAACGCATTCGTGGGTGCCAATGCTGTCGTCGGGCACGGGTGCAGGATCGACTACAACACCGTCATCCATGCCGGCGCGCACCTGGGACCGGCATGCCGCGTCAAATCGTCATGCTGGATAGAGAATGGTGTGCAAATCGGCGCGGGCGTCGAGATCGGCGGCAATAGCATCCTGCGCACCGGCGCCATCGTGAGTTGGGGCGTCAAGGTGGGACGAAGCTGCGAACTGGGTTGGCCGCGCGCCTACCGCGAGGACGTGCCTGCCAAGACCTATTTCGACGCCCGCTACGACACCCCCATTCATACCTACGAGAGATGACGTTCATGAACGCAAGAAATGAGCAGCTTCGCCAGCGGATTCTCCGTATTGCGGAGCAGGAGCGCCCTGCACTCGAGGATGTTATTGCGCGCTTGCCCGCGATTGCCAACCGTCCTGTATTCCTCGTCGCTCCCGAGTCCTATGCAGGCATGGTGCATGGGCCCGGGGTCGTTGCCAACCTGCGCCATGTTGTTGCCGCAATTGATGATCAAAGCATCCACCTGGACCGCATTCACGGCGCGCCGCGCTGGAATAGTCAGGAGTTCCTTGCCAAGGCAGGGCAGTACGCCGATGCGATCGCTATCGATTTCTCTTGCAGCCCGCGCGGTCGGGCGTTTGCAAACGACCTCTGTGCCAGCGCGGGCATCGAGCAACTGAGCATTGCGCCTTCCGTGGATCCGCTGATCCCACACTTTGAGCAGCGCCCCCTCTTTCTGCTCCATCCGCGCTCGGGCATTGGCAACATTTATGGCTCAAAGATCGTCCAGCACTCCAGCCATGTAATCGCCGCCATTGATGACCAGCCAAGCGACAGCGACACCGTTCATGGGGTGCCGCGCTGGAGTTCGCGCCAGTTCATCGAACAGGCGGCCCAGTATTCCCAGGCATTGGCCATCGATTTTTCCTACAGCCCCGGAGAATCCGGCCTGGCACGCAAGCTCTGCGAACAAGCAGGCATTGAAAGGGTAGATGCCTGCCTGGCCGTTGCTCACTGTGGGCTTCTCGCCGTATATGAGCCTGCCCAGGTATACCGTCAGCGGACGCTTACGCGCCTGGACGAATTTCTGAGTTTTGCGGATCGGCTGGACGACGATTTCAGCGTTTTTACGCTCTACAGCAACCTGTTGTTCCGCCTGACCTACGATTCCAGCCTCCTATTGGACTGCTGGGCTACGCCGATCAACGAGTACTTTTCAGAATTCGCCGATAGCAGTACTTTCCAGCTGGGTCAGCGTGAACATTTCTGCGATGGCGGTGCCTTCCAGGGCCCCATCGTCCACAAGTTTCTGGAAGCATCCCGCTATCGCTACGAAAGCATCACCGCCTTTGAACCCGATCGCATCAACTTCCAGAAACTGGAGGGCATCGCCAGCGCCTTCCCCCTTCCCCCGCACAATTTCAAGGCCATAAAAAAAGCCATCTCCAACGAACAGGCGACGCTACGCTTCGAGGAGACCGGCACCGTTTCCAGCCATGTATCGCCGGATGGCGGAATCTCCGTGACTACTACGCGCCTGGACGACGAGTTGGAAAAACTGACGCTACTGAAGTTGGATATCGAAGGGTTCGAAGCCAGGGCACTAGAAGGCGCATCTCGCCTCATCCGTACCCAGCGCCCCCGTATGGCTATTTGCGTGTACCACTACGCCCAGGATCTACTGGATATCGTGGGGCAACTGGACAAACTGGTGGATGGCTATCACTTCCGTCTACGCCAGCACTCTCCCGCCCACTACTACGACCTCGTTTTGTATGCATCGCCCGTCGCCGGTGCCGCACCGCCGCCCTGGGCGGAGTAAGCCTAGGGATGGTCTGATCAACGGCATCGGAGGATGAGCCTAACCACATCGACCAGGCTGACGGCGCTCAGATCCTCGATTTTTTTGCCGTTTCCGGCGCGTTTGCAGGGTGTTGCCCGGGTTACAGGCGCACGTTCCCCATCGTCGGCAGTAACTGCTTTCGCTTCATCCACAGGTTCGATAGCGCAAACAAGGTCAGCACCTGCGCGGTGTTCTTGGCCAGGCCGCGATAGCGGACCTTGGTGTAGCCGAACTGGCGCTTGATCACCCGGAATGGATGCTCCACCTTCGCGCGCACGCTGGCCTTGAAGTGTTCCCAACGTCTTTCCCGAGCACGCTCGCGTTTGTTGCCGAGGGCTTGCATCGTCGAGGGCCTGGCGGCGATGAAGAATGCAGCCTTGCAGGCCTGCAGTTCTTCGCGTTTGTCCGCACCGGTGTAGCCGCTATCGCCGAACACGCTGTCTTCTTTGCCATGCAGCAACGTGTGCATCACCGTGACATCGGCGACGTTGGCGGCTGTGCAATGGACGTGGTGCACCAACCCGGAAAATTCATCCACGCCGATGTGCGCCTTCATCCCGAAATACCACTGATTGCCCTTCTTGGTCTGATGCATCTCAGGGTCGCGCGCGTTGTCGGCATTCTTGGTCGAACTGGGCGCCGCGATCAGCGTCGCATCGACGATCGTGCCCGACCGCAGGCTCTGGCCCTTGCGCGCCAGATGCGCGTTGACCGCTTCCAGCATCCGCGCGGCAAGGCCATGGGTCTCCAGCAGGCGCCGAAAGTTGAGAATCGTGGTCTCGTCCGGAACGTTGTCCAAGCCACCGAGCTGGGCAAACCGCCGCAAGGTCGGGATCTCGTGCAGTGCTTCTTCCATCGCCGGATCGCTCAGCGCATACCACTGCTGCAGCAGATGAATCCGCAACATCGTCGCCAGTGCGTACGGCTGCCGACCTGGCCGGCCCGATACCGGATAGTGCGGCGCGATCAGACCGAGCAGTTGCTGCCACGGAACCACCTGCTCCATCTCGGCCAGAAAGATCTCGCGCCGGGTCTGCTTGCGCTTGCCCAGGCCCTCAGCGTCACCGAACGTCAGTTGCATGGATCACTCCTCAACATCAGGCGGGTAGTGTCGCGTATCTGTGGTGCGTTGTTCAGAGGTTCCCTAGGGAAATTCACGACTTGGAAAGATAGAGCGATGACTGACGCCCGCAAAAAAATGTTCTTTTCAACTAGGCCTTTCCTAAACCTCCGAAAACATCGGACTCCCTGAAAAGCATAGTACCGTCATGACGCCCCCTCCCCCCAGACTGAAATTGAGAAGTCTGGCAGATTGTCCAGACTTTCCCTAAAAACAATATAAGACCATTGCATCAGGACATAGACGATTGTGCTGGCGGAAGCCGAGCGTATAACCCTTATCCGTTTCGTTAACAAAATCCGTCAATGTCAACAAATCTTCAGGCTTGTGATAAAGAGAAATAGCCATTTTTGGCCGATTCTTCTCAATTGTTTCTCGCGCACCATGCAGCGCCTTGAGTTCGGAACCCTCTATTTCCAATTTGATAAATGTTGCCGTTCTTTCGGTAGCATCGTCAATGGTCGTAACGGGCACGGTTACCGACACATCATCTTCAAGTGATTTTTCATATATATGCCCAAGAATATTGGAATCCAATAAGTGAGCGGTTTGTGGATGAATAGGTACAGAAGCTTCGAAGCCAGGACTAATTTGCCCTGGATTAAACCTGAGGGTTGCATTGCTATCCCATAAACCTTTTTCATGCAGAACGACAGAAGAGGCTAAAGGCTTGAGGTATTGATCCTGCAAAAAATTAAGGCGCGTCCGAATTAATTGATTATTGCTAACGGATGGTTCAAAAGAATGGATTCGCTTAAAATTACCTTTACATGCGCGCAAGAAACCCTCTATGGTATCTCCGTTAAAAGCGCCGCCATCCACATATACCTCTTGATCACTGAAGCTCAAAAATTGACGATTAGTGGAGTAGGAATTTAGGCTAAAGTCATTCCCGCCATAACCTACCGCGCACGCTTCGAGATAAAATGGGTTTAAGGTCAATCGATAAAGCAATATGCATAGCCATGTCGAGCGCGAGTATTCATCAACCAGTTGATCGGAAACGCTTACAAGACGATCAAGGTCGTTGATGGCAGCGCTGAAGAATTCGTAGCCATACCAAAATAATCTGCCACCTTCACCATTACGGTCAACATTGCAGGATTCGAGTAGTTGCAGAAATTGCAGAGGAAGAAGTGTATGCAAGCCCCATTGATCAGCGATTTTGGTGAAGTGCTGAAAGCCCGTCGCGCCTGGTGTCAGGATGCAAGAAACGACATCCGACCGACCCGCAGCTAACCCCACCCAGGCATCAGAGCTGATGATAGGTATCCCAAATATTTGCTCCTGACGTTCATGCAAAAAGTCGTCGACAATCGCAACGACGTTGGCACACCTAGCCAAAACGCGAATTTCAGACCTACATCCCGATCCGCATACAATAAACTTTTGATTCTCGAGAAAATCTTTTGGATTTTTATCGAACCAACTAGGAAAAAGTCCATTTGGCCTCGCGAGCGAATCCCGCAATTCAAAAATTTCTCTAACGAGCTGCTGGTGAGAAAAAAATGGATACATGGGATTTGAGACTCAGCTGATTTTAACAATGAATTTAACACAAAGCTCACTTTAACGTCAAAATTTATCCATGCGTGACTTTACAGGCTGCGCAACGTGCGACAAGGCCCAAACAGGAGTTCTTCAGACTAAGAGGCTTCAGGGTGTATGAGATACCCCATATCATCGGCAGAGCTTACTCGCTAGGTAATGCTGACAGAGGCGGCCGCATAATGTTGCATCGATATAGACCGGATACCCTAAGACCGACAATGCGCCGTCGCGACATTCTTAGTCCACCGAACGCATCCGCACATGAAACGGTTGTTCCTGCGGGAATGACCTTCACCGGGAGCCGCGCGAGGCATGCATTTTGCATCTGAAGCCAAATCGGTCTCGTCTGTTGCTCAGGCACCCACCAACTTTGAACACGGTGAACTCTGCATGGCTTCCACTCCCCTCGTCAGCATCGTCATGCCGACCTACAAGCCGCGCTATTTCGCGCAGGCGCTGGACGGCGTGCTGGCGCAGACCTACACGGCGCTGGAGCTGGTGATCTGCGACGACAACGCCGATGGCGCCATTGAGGCCGTGTCGGCGTCGAGGCTGGCTGACGCCCCATTTCCGATCCGCTACCACCGCAATGCCACCCGCCTCGGTGAACTCGCCAGTACCGTCAAGGGCATCGGCCTGGCGCAGGGCGAATACGTCAAGTTCCTGCACGACGACGACGTGCTGCAGCCGGACTGCGTCGCGCAGCTGGTCGGCGCAATGGAGCGTAACCCCGGCACGGCGCTGGCGTCCTCGCGCCGGTTGCGCATCGACGATGACGGTGCGCCGCTGCCGGACATTCTGGCAACCCATTTTCCGTTTGCCGAGGATGTGCTGATCGACGGGCCAGAGCTGGTGTCGTTCCTGGCCGACCACGCCATTAACTTCATCGGCGAGCCGAGTTGCGTGCTTGCACGGCGCGCCGACCTGGTGGCGCTGGGTGGTGAGCTGATGATGTTGAACGGCAAGGCCATCCATTGGGTTGGCGATCTGGCGATCTACGTCAAGCTGCTGCGTCACGGCAACCTTGCCCTGCTGTCCAGCACGCTCACGCATTTTCGCGTGTCAAGCGCGCAGTTCAGTCAGGCCGGCCGCGATCAACCCGGCATCGGCGATCAGGGCCATGAAGACTTGCGCCAAGGCATCCGCGAGCTCGGCTGGCGACGCGAAAACGGCGACAACCGCCAGGTGCGCGTCGCGCCGCTCAGCCCGCACAAGGCGCGGGTGTTCAAGTCGGTGGATCTGGTCAATGCGCTGATGCAAAGCGCCGGCATGGCCGAGCGTGTGTCGCCCTCCACCTGGTTGGGCGTGCGCCATCCCAGCAACGTCCAGCGCTCACTGATCGAGGCGCGCTTGCAGGCGCATGCAGGCGGCCCGCGGATCGCAGTGATGTTGGTCGACAGCAATGGCGATGCGGCAGCGGTGGCCGCAACTCAGGCCAGTCTGGCGGCGGTGGCGTGTTATCGGAATCAGCAGACCTGGGTTTTCAGCAACTCGCCTCAGCAGGTCGCCGACCACGGCGAGCGCGGCGTGCTGGTTGGCCACCACGGCCTGGCAGCGACACTCAACCAAACCATCGCTACGCAGGACTCTATCGACTGGGTATTACTGGTCGAAGCCGGCAGCCTCTTCACTGCCAGCGGCCTGTTGATGCTGGCGCTGGAGATGCTCGCGCTGCCGGACGATTGCCAGGCTGTCTACGCCGACGAAGTGGTCGCGCTGGACGACGGTCAGCTGGGACTGGCGATGCGGCCGGCGCTGTATCTGGACATGCTGTTGAGCGCGCCATCGACGATGTCGCGGCATTGGCTGTTCCGGCACCGCACGTTGCTGGCCGATGGCGGCTTCCCAACCGAAACGAGCGACGCATTCGAGCTCGATTACCAATTTGGCCTGGTCGAGCGCCACGGCCTGGCCTGCATCCAGCACATCGCCGAACCCTTGCTGGTTGCATCGGCCAACACCTCCCGGCACAGCGACGAGGACGAACAACGCGCCATCACGCGCCATCTCGCCGCGCGCGGCTATGTGGACGCGGTAGTGAGCAGCAACGGCCCCGGCCGCCATGTTGTGGATTACCAGCATGCGCCGCAGCCCTTGGTCAGCATTCTGGTGTTGGTGGATGGACGCCTCGCGCAGGTGCAGCGTTGCCTGGAAAGCCTGCTCGCCAATACCACCTATCCGCATTATGAGTTGCTGTTGCTGGATCGCGGCGACAGCGCCGAGCCGGAGCTACGCGACTGGCTGGCGAGCATCGAAAACCTAGGCCTGCAGCAGATCCGCGTGCTGCGCTTTGAAGGTGAACCCTCGCGCGAGGCGGCCTGCAATGCTGCAGCCGAGCAGGCACGTGGGGACCTGCTGCTGTGGCTGGCAGCGGGCGCGGCAGCGATCAAGGCCGATTGGCTGGCGCAGTTGCTCAACCATGCGCTGCGTCCCGAGGTCGGCGCAGTAGCCGGCAAGTTGCTGCGCGGCGACGGTACCGTGCATCACGCCGGCTTGCTGCTGGGCCTGGGCGCACCGGCAACGCGCGCATTCGAAGGCGCCGCGTTCGACGAATCGGGCTACCTGCAGCGGCTGCAACTCGATCAGAACTACAGCGCACTCAGTGGCGAATGCCTGATGCTGCCGCGCCAGCTGTTTCTGGACGCTGGCGGCTTTGCGCAGGAGCCGGCGTTGGCGCAGTGGAGCGATGTCGATCTGTGCCTGCGCCTGCAGCAGGCCGGCTATCTGAATGTGTATGCCGCACGCGCGCAGTTGTTGATCGACCCGCCCGAAACAGCGCCCGCCACCGCTCTCGACGAAGAGGCGATGTACGCACGTTGGCTGCCGGTGATGGCTAACGACCCGGCTTACAACCCGGGTTTTTCGCTGGATCCCGGCGCCGGCTTCAAACTGGCCGATCCGCGCGCCAGCTGGCGGCCGTTACAGTCGTGGCGGCCGCTGCCGAGCGTGATCGCGCTGCCGGCCGATATCGAAGGCTGCGGCCACTATCGGGTGATCCAGCCGCTGCGCGCCTTGCGCGAAGCCGGCATGGTCGAGGGCGTGCTGTTCAACGGCTATCTGGAGATCAGCGAGCTGGCGCGCCAGGATCCCGACGTGGTGATCCTGCAACGCCAGGTCGGCGAGCCGCGACTGGAAGCTATGCGGCGGATGAAGGCGCTATCGCGCGCATTCAAGGTCTACGAGCTGGACGACTACCTGCCCAACCTGCCGCTGAAGAATGCCCATCGCGAGCACATGCCCAAGGACATCCTCAAGACCGTGCGGCGCGGGCTGGGCATGGTGGACCGCTTCGTGGTCTCCACACCGGCGCTGGCCGAGGCATTCGCCGGACTGCACAGCGACATCCGCGTGGCCGAAAACCGCCTGCCGGCACATTGGTGGAACGTATTGCCGGAGCGTTCGCTCGAACGCGGACGTCGCCCACGCATCGGCTGGGCCGGCGGCGCCAGCCACACAGGCGACCTGGAACTGATCGCAGATGTAGTGCGCGAGCTGGCCGACGAGGTCGACTGGGTGTTCATGGGCATGTACCCGTTCGCGCTGCGCCAGCACATTCATCACTTTCAGCCTGGCGTGCCGATCGATCACTATCCCGCCGCGCTGGCCGCGCTGGACCTGGATCTGGCACTGGCACCGGTGGAGCAGAACCTGTTCAACGAGTGCAAGAGCAACCTGCGCCTGCTCGAATACGGTGCCTGCGGCTACCCGGTGATCGCCAGCGACGTGCGCTGCTACCAAGGCAATCTGCCGGTGACGCTGGTGAAGAACCGCTATCGCGACTGGATCGGTGCGATCCGGGAGCACCTGGCCGACCCGGCCGCTGCGGCAGCAACGGGCGCGGCGTTGCGTGAAGTGGTGCGCCGCGACTGGATGTTGACCGGCAGCAATCTTGATCGGTGGCGTGAGGCGTGGTTGCCGGATTAGCTGGTCAAGTGCGCGGGTGCATGCACTACTGTTAGGACACGTTGTCATCGAAACCAAGCCCGCCGACTCAATCAGCTCACAGTCGCAGAGATATCGAGTCGTAGCGTCGTTTAGACAGTCAAATGAATAGATCAAAAGCCTGGTTGGTCGAGCGCGCGGCGCCCTCGCCGCCCGCGGGACACGCCGCAAGTACGTCCATGTAGGCTCGGTGGCGGCATCCATGCCGCCACACGGTCCCGCAAGCGGCGAGGACACCGCACCAGAGAGTTTGCAGGTTGCTTTGTTGAGAGCCTGCTCGTTGCTCGGCCTTCGTTGGGAATCGGTGCGCGGTTATCAGAACAACGCACCTCATGCCCGCTTGCAACCATGCACACCGACCGTCTCGACTGGTCCTTGCCCGCTCACCGTCGCGGGACCTTACGCGGCATGGATGCCGCGTAAGAGCTTACAAGGACGTACTTGCAGCGTGTCCCGCGATGGTGAGCGGGCAAGGACCCTGCAGCCAAGCCGCAGATCCCGCCTCTCCGCAACTGATCTATCCGCACTGCGGACGCCCTCAAGACGCAACGCATACCGCGCACACCGACTATCTCGGCTGGTCCTTGCCCGCTCACCGTCGCGGGACCTTACGCGGCATGGATGCCGCGTAAGAGCTTACAAGGACGTACTTGCAGCGTGTCCCGCGACGGTGGGCGGGCAAGGGCCCTGCCGCCAAGCCGCAGATCAGTCGCTCTTCGCCAGACAGGCCCGCGCCTTGCTAGACAAACCGGCTGAACAAACGCGCGCGCTGTCGACAAGGCCCGGCTAGAGAAGCACCCGACTCAACAGTAGGTGCCCGCCTCGCTAGCGCAGAGAAAGTTGCGCCCGCAGATCACACTCAGCCCAGCTACGGCAGTCCTCCCTGCCCCGGCGCCGGAATCCCGGCGCGGTTTCGGCACGCCGCTTGCATTGGTGTGGATGCCTCCCTGGCTGACCGCACCCATGAGCGATTCCGTTACCTCCATCCTCTCGCAGATCCGCAGCTACCAGACGCAGATGGGCCAAGGCCCCATGGGCGCGGTGGGCGATGCGGCGCGCGGCAATCAGATCCAGGGGCTGGCCGGCACGCAGGGCACCCCGGCCACCCAGGCACCGAGCTTCAGCGAGACCTTGCGTGGCGCCATTGGCGGCGTCAACGAGGCCCAGCAGAAGTCCGGTGCGCTGGCCAAAGCATTCGAAATGGGCGACCCCAGTGCCGATCTGGCACGGGTCATGGTCGCCTCCCAGCAGTCCCAGGTGGCCTTCCGCGCCACCGTGGAAGTCCGCAACCGTCTCGTCCAGGCTTATCAGGACGTCATGAACATGCCGCTGTAAGGGTTAACGACACATGGCACTCGCGATTTCCAAAGAAAACATCAACCAGAACGCCGAAAAGGCCGGGCAATGGTTCGACCGTGTCCGCAGCCTGCAGATCACCCGCAAACTGACCATGATGGCGATGATCGCCCTGGCGGTGGGCGCCGGTCTGGCGGTGTTCTACTGGTCGCAGAAACCCGGCTATCAGTCGCTGTACACCGGCCTGGACGACAAGGGCAATGCCGAAGCGGCCGACCTGCTGCGCACCGCGCAGATCCCGTACAAGATCGACCAGAACACCGGCGCCATCTCAGTGCCGCAGGACCGCTTGTACGATGCCCGCCTGAAGCTGGCCGGCTCCGGCCTGACCGGTAAAGAGACCGGCGGCGGCTTCGAGCTGATGGAAAAAGACCCCGGCTTCGGCGTCAGCCAGTTCGTGGAAAACGCCCGTTACCAGCACGCCCTGGAAACCGAATTGTCGCGCACCATCGGCACCCTGCGCCCGGTGCGCGAGGCCCGCGTGCATCTGGCCATTCCCAAGCCTAGCGCCTTCACCCGCCAGCGTGATGTGGCCAGTGCCTCGGTGGTGCTGGAGCTGCGCGGCGGCCAGGGTCTGGAACGCAATCAGGTCGACGCCATCGTCAACCTGGTCGCCTCCAGCATCCCGGACATGACACCCGAACGCGTGACCGTGGTCGACCAGAGCGGCCGCATGCTCTCCATCGCCGACCCCAACAGCGACGCCGCCCAGCACGCCGCCCAGTTCGAACAGGTGCGTCGCCAGGAGAGCTCCTACAACCAGCGCATCCGCGAGCTGCTCGAGCCGATGACCGGCGCCGGCCGGGTCAACCCGGAAGTCAGCGTGGACATGGATTTCTCGGTGGTCGAAGAAGCCCGCGAACTCTACAACGGCGAGCCGGCCAAGCTGCGCAGCGAGCAGATCAACGACACCAGCACCAGCGCCACCGGCCCGCAAGGTCCCCCGGGCGCCACCAGCAACAGCCCCGGCCAGCCGCCGGCCCCGGCAGCAAACGCCACTGCCGGCGCACCGGGCACACCGGCCGCTGCCAATGGCCAGGCCGCCGCGCCTGCCGCGCCGACCGAAAGTTCCAAGAGCGCCACCCGCAATTACGAATTGGACCGCACCTTGCAACACACCCGTCAGCCGGCCGGCCGCATCAAGCGGGTGTCGGTGGCGGTGCTGCTGGACAACGTGCCGCGCCCCGGTGCCAAGGGCAAGATCGTCGAGCAGCCGCTAACCGCCGCCGAGCTCACCCGCATCGAGGGCCTGGTCAAGCAGGCCGTGGGGTTCGACGCGGCCCGTGGCGACACGGTGTCGGTGATGAATGCCCCGTTCGTGCGTGAAGCGGTGGCCGGCGAAGAAGGCCCGAAGTGGTGGGAAGACCCGCGCGTGCAGAACGGTCTGCGCCTGCTGGTCGGTGCGGTGGTGGTGCTGGCACTGCTGTTCGGTGTGGTGCGCCCCACCCTGCGTCAGCTCACCGGCGTGACCGTGGTCAAGGACAAGCAAGGCAAGGGCGGCAAGGATGGCACTCCGCAGAGTGCGGATGTGCGGATGGTCGATGACGACGACCTGATGCCGCGCCTGGAAGAAGACACCGCCCAGCTCGGTCAGGACAAGAAAGTCCCGATCGCCCTGCCGGACGCCTACGAAGAACGCATGCGGGTCGCACGCGAAGCCGTCAAAGCCGATTCAAAACGTGTCGCACAAGTCGTAAAGGGATGGGTCGCCAGTGAAGCCTGAAACACCGCCGATGACCGGAGTACAGCGCGCCGCCGTGCTGTTGCTGTCGCTTGGGGAAAGCGACGCCGCCGAAGTGCTCAAGCATATGGACCCCAAGGAGGTGCAGAAGATCGGCATCGCCATGGCCACGATGACCGGCATCTCGCGCGACCAGGTCGAGCGGGTGATGGACGACTTCAACGGCGAACTGGCCGGCAAGACCTCGCTGGGCGTGGGCGCCGACGACTACATCCGCAACGTGCTGATCCAGGCGCTGGGCGCCGACAAGGCCGGTGGCCTGATCGACCGCATCCTGCTCGGCCGCAACACGACCGGTCTGGACACCCTGAAGTGGATGGACCCGCGCGCGGTCGCCGATCTGGTGCGCAACGAACACCCGCAGATCATCGCCATCGTCATGGCGCATCTGGACAGCGACCAGGCCGCTGAAGCGCTGAAGCTGCTGCCCGAGCGCACCCGCGCCGACGTGCTGCTGCGCATCGCAACGCTGGACGGCATTCCGCCGAATGCGCTGAGCGAGCTCAACGACATCATGGAGCGCCAATTTTCCGGCAACCAGAACCTCAAGTCGTCCAACGTGGGCGGCATCAAGGTCGCTGCCAATATCCTCAACTTCCTGGACACCGGCCCCGAGCAGGGCGTGCTGGGCGAGATCGGCAAGATCGACGCCGACCTGGCCAGCAAGATCCAGGACCTGATGTTCGTGTTCGACAACCTGGTGGACCTGGACGACCGCGGCCTGCAGACGCTGCTGCGCGAAGTCTCCGGCGAGCGCCTGGGCCTGGCCCTGCGCGGCGCCGACACCAAGGTGCGCGAGAAGATCACCCGCAACATGTCCCAGCGCGCCGCCGAAATCCTGCTCGAAGACATGGAAGCGCGTGGCCCGGTACGCCTGGCCGACGTGGAAGCGGCGCAGAAGGAAATCCTCACCATCGTCCGCCGCCTGGCTGACGAAGGTGCCATCAGCCTGGGCGGCGCCGGTGCGGAGGCGATGGTATGAACGACATCGTCACCCGCTGGCTGGCCCCCGACCTGCACATGGCCCCGGCGCTGCCGGAAACCGAATTCGACGACCCGGCGATCTATGAGCCGGTGCTGCGCCCGCCGACCCTGGAAGAGATCCAGGCCATCGAAGACGCCGCCCGTCAGGAAGGTCTGGAGCGTGGGCATGCCGAAGGCTTCGCCCAGGGCCAGTCCGAGGTGCGCCGGTTGACTGCGCAGATCGACGGCATTCTGGACAACTTCACCCGCCCGCTGGCGCGGCTGGAGAATGAAGTGGTCGGCGCGCTCGGCGAGCTGGCCGTGCGCATCGCCGGTTCCCTGGTCGGGCGTGCCTACCAGGTCGAACCGCAGCTGCTGGCCGATCTGGTGCACGAAGCCATCGACGCGGTCGGCAGTGCCGGTCGCGAAGTCGAGGTGCGCCTGCACCCGGACGACATCACCGCGCTGCTGCCGCATCTGGCGCCCAGCAGCACCACCCGCGTGGCCCCGGACCTGAGCCTGAGCCGTGGCGACCTGCGCGTGCATGCCGAAAGCGTGCGCGTGGATGGAACCTTGGATGCGCGCCTGCGCGCCGCGTTGGAGACCGTCATGCGCAAATCCGGAGCGGGCCTGTGAGCGACGTGTTGGCAGCCACCCCAGCCCCGGCCGATTGGCTGGATGCGCGCAACCTGCGCCTGGCCACGCGCCTGAGCGGGCTGGGGCTGGAGCCGACTGCCGGCCGCACCCTGATCCGCGAAGGCATCCTGCGTCGCGCGGTCGGCCTGACCCTGGAAGCCACCGGTTGCGAAGCGCCGATGGGCGCTACCTGCAAGGTCGAAGTCGACGGCGGCTGGGTCGATGCCGAAGTGGTCGGCTTTGCCGGCGAACGCACCTATCTGATGCCCAGCGCCGAACTGCATGGCCTGCTGCCGAATGCGCGCGTGGTGCCCTCGCGGCGCCGCGGCGGCGTGGAAGTGGGCGAAGGCCTGCTCGGCCGCGTCATCGACAGCGACGGCACCCCGCTCGACGGCAAGGGCCCGATCCGCGGCGAAGGCAGCGTCAGCATGGCCGGCGTGTCGATCAACCCGCTGGCGCGCGAGCCCATCACCACCTCGTTGGACGTCGGCGTGCGCGCCATCAACGCGCTGCTGCCGATCGGCCGCGGCCAGCGTGTGGGCCTGTTCGCCGGCTCCGGCGTCGGTAAATCGACACTGCTCGGCATGATGACCCGCTTCACCTCGGCCGACGTGATCGTGGTCGGGCTGATCGGCGAACGTGGCCGCGAAGTGCGCGACTTCGTCGAAACCACCCTCGGCGAAGAAGGCCTGCGCCGCGCCGTGGTGGTGGCCGCCCCGGCCGACCGCCCACCGTTGGCGCGTCTGCACGGCGCCTACCGCGCTACTGCCATCGCCGAGTGGTTCCGCGACCAGGGTTTGAACGTGCTGCTGCTGATGGATTCGCTGACCCGCTTCGCCCAGGCGCAGCGCGAGATCGGCCTGTCGGTGGGCGAGCCGCCGACCACCCGCGGCTACCCGCCATCGGTGTTCGCCAAATTGCCGGCGCTGGTGGAACGTGCCGGCAACGGCGCCAAGGGGCGCGGTTCGATCACCGCCTTCTACACCGTGCTGACCGAAGGCGACGACCCGCAGGACCCGATCGCCGACGCCGCCCGTGCCATTCTCGACGGCCACATCCTGCTCTCGCGTCGGGTTGCCGACAGCGGCCTGTACCCGGCCATCGATGTCGAATCCTCGGTCAGCCGTGTGGTGCAGGACATCGCCGACGACACCTGGCGCCTGCGCATCCGCAAGCTCAAGCGGCTGCTCTCGGCGTATTCGTCCAACCGCGACCTGATCGCCATCGGCGCCTACCAGCGCGGCAGCGACCCGGCCACCGACGAAGCCTTGGCGCGTTGGCCGGACATCGTCGAATTCCTCGGACAGGACGTCCACAAGGCCGCCCACCTGCCCGACAGCCTGTCCGCGTTGCAGCGGCTGGTCGAACCCGAGAACTAATCCATGATGCAGTCCAAACGGATCGACCCCCTGTTGCGCCGCGCGCAGGAACAGGAAGACCAGGTCGCGCGCGATCTGGCCGAGCGTCAGCGCGCCCTGGACACGCACCAGTCGCGTCTGGAAGAACTGCGCCGCTACGCCGAGGAATACGCCAACAGCCATATGGCCGGCACCAGCGCCGCGGCGTTGACCAACCGCCGCGCCTTCCTGGACCGGCTCGACAGCGCGGTGCTGCAGCAGGCGCAGACCGTGGAAAGCAACCGCAACAAGGTGGAGGCCGAACGCACCCGCCTGCTGCTGGCCAGCCGCGAAAAACAGGTGCTGGAGCAATTGGCGGCCAGCTACCGCGCACAGGAGAACAAGGTGATCGAACGCCGCGACCAGCGTGAGATGGACGACCTCGGCGCGCGCCGCTCGCGCCTGGCCCGCAGCGAAGACACCCACGGAGAATCCGCATGAACCCCCTGTCCGCTTTTGCCGCTGGTCTTGGCGCGCTTGCCGGCACCGGCAAGAAATCCAGCTATAGCGACCCGTCGTCCGAGCCGGACACCGGCCAGGACCAGTTCGCGCGCATGCTCAATCCGGCCAACACGCCGAACCAGGCCCCGCCGCAGGCGCCCGAGCGCGTGCCGGCCAAGCAGACCGCGCCCAAGCCCAGCCAGTCCGACAAGCAACGCGACGACAACGATAACGGCGACGATGCAGCCGGCGATGCCACTGCACGGCCGCGTGCGCAGGACGGCGACAGCAAGGCTGCAAAGCCCGCCAAGTCCGGCTCCCCCAAAGAATCAACTACAGCCGAGAGTAGCTCTGCCGCAGGCACCGCCAAGACCGGCAAGAACGCAAAACCCGCGACCGCCAGCGAAGACGCACCCGCTGAAGCCGCCACCGCGACCGATTCCACCTGGCCACCGCCAGGTCTGGGCGGTTTCGGCATGGGCCTGCTGGCGCAAGCCTTGCCCGGTGGTGAGGTGCTGGCTGCCGCGGCAGCGGCCCTGACCGCCAGCATGGCCGGGGCAGCGGGCGGCACGGCGAGTGCAACCGCCCTGCCCACCGATGCCGCCGCACCTACCGCAACGGCAACAACCGGCACCGCCCTGCCCTCGTTGGGCGCACTGGCACCGGCTGCCGCCGCAGGCGCCAAGCCCACTTCCGTCACCGCCTTGAGCGGCGATGCCCAGACAGCCGCGCTGATGAGCATGGCCACCAAGGCACTGGACCCAAGCGCCGACGACTCCGCAAGCCCGGCAGCGCCGGACGCCCCGGCGTTCGTATTGCCGACTACCACGGCCGCCACGCTCGGTCGCCTGCAGGATCCGGCGCCGGTGTTCAGCGCCTCGCCCACCCCGACCCCGGAAATGGGCAGCGACAACTTCGACGATGCCATCGGCGCGCGTATGAGCTGGCTGGCCGACCAGAAGATCGGCCATGCGCATATCAAGGTGACCCCGAACGAGATGGGCCCGGTCGAAGTGCGTCTGCATCTGGATGGCGACAAGGTCAGCGCCAGCTTCACCTCGGCCAACGCCGAGGTGCGCCAGGCGCTGGAACAAAGCCTGCCGCGGCTGCGCGAAATGCTCGGCCAGAACGGCTTCCAGCTGGGCCAGGCCGATGTGGGCCAGCAACAGCAGGGCCAGGCCGGCAACCGCAACGGCAGTGGGCGCGATGGCAACGGCCTCACCCTGGACGACAGCCCGCCCGTCGGAATTCCGTCGGTGGTGTTACGCCAGCGTGGATTGCTGGACGCCTACGCCTGAAGTACTGCGCCGGATCCCCCCGGCGCGACTGAAAACCGCGCGTCGGCATGATGCGCGCGCGGCCCGCCTCCCCTCGCAGCGCAAGGCTTGCGGGGCTTTTCGTATTAGCGCGCAGGCCGCGCCAGGAAACCGTCGCGGTTTTGGCATGCCAATTGCATCCACAGGGTGAGCATTCCCCTGGAGCAGACTGTGGCAGCCGCCGAAAAACCCAAGAAGACCGAAGACAAAGACGAGAAAGGCGAAAAGAAGAAGGGTGGCAAGAAGTCCATCCTGCTGATCGCCATCGGTGTAGTGGTACTTGCGGCCGCTGGCGGCGGCGCCTGGTTCTTCTTCGGCCACAAGGGCGATGAGAAAGGCGGCAAGCACGCCGCGCCCAAGGTCGCCGAAGTGCCCAAGCCGGCCCAGTACTTCCCGATGGACCCGGCGATCGTGGTCAATCTGGCAGACCCCGGCGATGGCCCGCAGTACCTGCAGGTCGAAGTGCAGCTGGTCACCCGCGACCCGGAAGAACTCAAGCTCATCACCGAGAACGCCCCGGCCATCCGCGCGCATCTGCTGATGCTGCTGTCGCAGACCAAGGCCACCGACGTGGCCGACCTGGTCGGCAAGCAGAAGCTGCAGAAAGCCGCCCTGGTCGAAGCACAGAAGGTCATGACCAGCGAGACCGGCAAGAAGTGCGTCGAAGAACTGCTGTTCACCAGTTTCGTTACCCAGTAAGGCCTGCCCATGAGCGTCAGCGATCTGCTTTCCCAGGACGAAATCGATGCCCTGCTGCATGGCGTGGATTCGGGCGTGGTCAACACCGAGCCGGAGCCGTTGCCCGGCGAGGCGCGCCAGTACGATCTGTCCAGCCAGGACCGCATCATCCGTGGGCGCATGCCGACCCTGGAGATGGTCAACGAGCGCTTCGCGCGGCTGTGGCGCATTGGCCTGTTCAACCTGATCCGGCGCTCGGCCGACCTGTCGGTGCGCGGCATCGACCTGGTCAAGTTCAACGAGTACATGCACTCGCTGTACGTGCCGACCAACCTCAACCTGATCCGCTTCAAACCGCTGCGCGGTACCGGCCTGATCGTGTTCGAACCCACGCTGGTGTTCACCGTGGTGGACAACTTCTTCGGTGGCGACGGCCGTTACCACACCCGTATCGAAGGTCGCGAATTCACCGCCACCGAGATGCGCGTGGTGCAGTTGATGCTCAAGCAGACCTTCGCCGATCTGAAGGAAGCCTGGGCGCCGGTGATGGAAGTGGACTTCGAGTACATCAACTCGGAGATCAACCCGCACTTCGCCAATATCGTCACCCCGCGCGAGTACGTGGTGGTGTGCCGCTTCCATGTGGAGCTGGAAGGCGGCGGCGGCGAGATCCACATCACCCTGCCGTATTCGATGCTGGAGCCGATCCGCGAATTGCTCGATGCCGGCATCCAGAGCGACCGCAACGACCGCGACGATTCCTGGAACGTGATGCTGCGCGAGCAGCTGGACACTGCCGAGGTCACCCTGTCCAGCGTGCTGGCCAGCAAGCGCATGAGTCTGCGCCAGCTCACCGGTTTGAAAATCGGCGACATCCTGCCGATCGACCTGCCTGCACAGGTGCCGCTGTGCGTGGAAGAAATCCCGTTGTTCACCGGCGAATTCGGCGTTTCCAATGGCAACAACGCCGTCAAGATCACCGCCGTACGCCCGCCCGGCGTGCAAGCCCCGCGTGCCGTTCCATCCCAGGACCCCAGCAAATGATCAACTCCGACATCCTCGACGCCGCGCCCGCCACCTTCGACAGCCTGCAGCCCGAGCGCGACCTCAACGCCACCGACCTCAACCTGGACGTCATCCTGGACGTGCCGGTGACGCTGTCGCTGGAAGTGGGCCGCGCGCGCATCCCGATCCGCAACCTGCTGCAGCTCAACCAGGGCTCGGTGGTGGAACTGGAACGCGGCGCCGGCGAGCCGCTGGACGTGTACGTCAACGGCACCTTGATCGCGCATGGCGAAGTGGTCGTCATCAACGACCGCTTCGGCATCCGTTTGACCGACGTGGTCAGCCCCAGCGAACGGATCCGGAGGCTGCGGTGATCGGCTTGCTGGCCACTGCCGCGCCAGTCGCGGCCAAGGCCAGCCAGGTCGGCGCGCAGGCACCGTCCTCGCCCAGCCTGTTTGGCGCGGTCTTTGCATTGCTGCTGGTGCTCGCGCTGATCGTCGGCCTGGGCTGGTTGCTCAAGCGCCTGCCCGGCAGCGGTTTCCGCAATACCGAAGGCCTGCGTGTGGTGACCAGCCTGGCGGTGGGTGCCAAGGAACGCGTGGTGGTGGTGGAGGTGAACGGCCAGCAGTTGTTGCTCGGCGTCACCGCCGGCGGCATCAGCACCTTGCACACCTTGCCCGAACCGCTACCGCCCATGCCGGCCCCCACCCTGCCCAACTTCAAGCAACTCCCCAATTTCGCCCAGCTGCTGGCACAGAAGCTGCGCAAGGACCCGTGACATGTTCAGTCGTTGGAATCGCTGGGGGCGCAGCCTGCGCCTGATCCTGATCCTGCTGGTGATGAGCTGCCCGCTGCTGGCCGCCGCCGCACCTGCCGCCTTGCCGGCGATGGCCCAGGCCGCCGCTCCCGCTGCGGCGCCCGCTCCGGCCGGCGCCAATCAATTGCCTTCGTTGCCGAACGTGAGCGTCGGCCGCATCGGCGACCAGCCGGTAAGCCTGCCGCTGCAGACTTTGCTGCTGATGACGGCGATCACGCTGCTGCCGTCGATGCTGCTGGTGCTGACCGCCTTCACCCGCATCACCATCGTGCTGGGCCTGCTGCGCCAGGCGCTGGGTACCGGCCAGACCCCGTCCAATCAGGTGCTGCTGGGCCTGTCGATGTTCCTCACCGCGCTGGTGATGATGCCGGTGTGGCAGAAGATGTGGGGCGCCGGCCTGTCGCCGTACCTCAACAACCAGATCGATTTCTCCACCGCCTGGACGCTCACCACCCAGCCGCTACGCGCCTTCATGCTGGCGCAGATCCGCGAGACCGATCTGATGACCTTCGCTGGCATGGCCGGCGACGGCAAGTATGCCGGCCCGGATGCCGTGCCGTTCCCGGTGCTGGTGGCCTCGTTCGTGACCAGCGAGTTGAAGACCGCGTTCGAGATCGGCTTTCTGATCTTCATTCCGTTCGTGATCATCGATCTGGTGGTCGCCAGCGTGCTGATGTCGATGGGCATGATGATGCTGTCGCCGATGCTGATCTCGGCGCCGTTCAAGATCCTGTTGTTCATCCTGGTGGATGGGTGGGTGCTGGTGGTGGGCACGCTGGCAGCGAGCTTCAACGCGTCGTAGCCGCCGCGAGATTTGCATGCGCGCCGCCCTGCCGGGATGTCTACCCGGCTTGCCACTTCAGCCTGACGCCGAAGCCCGCGCTGAGCAATGAGCCAGCGAAGCCACACAACACGCGTGGCTTCGCCTCGTACCCTCACCCCAACCCCCGCTTCGCGCCCCGGCCCGCGCTCACGGCGCGGGCGCTCCAAGGCACGCGCGCCAGTGGCGCGCAAGCCGTGCCTTCTCGCCCCGCTGGAGAGGGGCTAGTCCCGACTCCCCACTCCCGTCCTTTGGCACCCCACTTGCATCAGACCCCTCCATGAGCCCTGAAATCGCCCTGACTGAATTGCGTGGTGGCCTGGTCACCGTCCTGTGGATTGCCGGGCCGATGTTGCTGGCGGTGCTGGTGGTCGGCGTGGTGATTGGTGTGGTGCAGGCTGCTACCCAGTTGAACGAACCGACCATCGCCTTCGTCGCCAAGGCCGTGGCGCTGACGGCCACGCTGTTTGCCACCGGCAGCATGCTGCTGGGGCATCTGGTGGAGTTCACCATTGCGCTGTTTCAGCGCATTCCGCATCTGATCGGTTAGCGGGATAGATCGGATGGATGCTGCCACCCAGATGGTGATCGACGGCCAGCGCGCGTTTGCGATGGTCGGGGCGATCATGTGGACGATGCTGCGCACCGGCGCGTTGCTGACCGCGATGCCGTTGATCGGCACGCGTGCGGTGCCCGGGCGAGTGCGGGTGATGCTGGCCGGCACCTTGTCGATGGTACTGGCGCCGCTGCTGCCGCCGGTACCGGAGTGGGATGGTTTTACCGCGCAGGCGGTGCTCAGCGTGGCACGCGAGCTGGCGGTGGGCGCGAGCATGGGCTTCATGCTCAAGCTGATCTTCGAAGCCGGCGCGTTGGCCGGCGAGCTGGTGTCGCAATCCACCGGTCTGTCGTTTGCGCAGATGTCCGATCCGCTGCGCGGGGTGACGTCCGGCGTGATCGCACAGTGGTTCTACATCGGGTTCGGGCTGCTGTTCTTCGCGGCCAACGGGCACCTGGCGGTGATCTCGTTGCTGGTGGACAGCTACAAGGCCTTGCCGATCGGCACCGCAGTGCCGGATGCGGCCGCCTTTGCCGAAGTTGCACCGACGCTGTTCCTGCAGATCCTGCGCGGCGGGCTCACCTTGGCGTTGCCGATGATGGTGGCGATGCTGGCGGTCAACCTGGCCTTCGGCGCATTGGCCAAGGCGGCGCCAGCGTTGAATCCGGTGCAGTTGGGCTTGCCACTGACGGTATTGCTGGGCCTGTTTCTGCTCTCCAGCTTCGCCAGCGAATTCGCACCGCCCGTGCAGCGCATGTTCGACACTGCGTTCGACGCCGCCAGAGCATTGACGACGTAAGTGTGAGCTGCCTCAAGTTTTTGGCCGGCAAGCCGTCAACGCCACAGGATCACTGACGACGCCAATCGCCAGTCATCACATCCTCACTGCCACGCCTGCGGGAACCGATGCCCAACGTGTCTGCGCTGTTCGCCCGTTCTGCCGTGCGCAGCATTGCGCCGTGGGCATGGCTCTGCCTGCTTGTGACCGGCCTGGCCAGTATCGCGAGCGTGCAGGCGCAGAGTTACAGCTTCCGCGATTACGCCCAGGCCGATGGCCTGCAGGGCATGACCATCACCGGTCTGGTCGAGGATCGCCGTGGTGTGGTGTGGGTGGCCACCGAACTGGCGTTGCACCGGTTCGAGCGCGAGCGCTTCATTGCCGTCGGCCAGGATCAGGGCCTGGACGCGCGCTTCACCCGCGGCCTCACGCTGGATAGCGCCGGGCGCTTGTGGGTGGCCACCGCCAATGGCGTGTTCGTGCGCGACGGCGAGCAGTTCGTCCAGGTGCTGCGCGAGGGCAAGCGCATTCGCGCCGATGCCGGCAATGTGATCGCCGCCTACCGCGACGGGGTCGCGGTGATCAGCGCAGGGGCGCTGCTGGCGGTGACGCCGGGCGCGGGCAAGCAATGGCAGGTGCAACCGCTGCCGCTGCGAACGCCCGATGGAATCCTGCAACCATCGGGCAGCACCCTGCTGGCCGATGGGCAGTTTCTTTGGGCGTCGTGCGGCGCTGGCGTCTGCCGGTTGGATGCAGCCGGCAAGGTGGTCGAATCCCTCTCCGAAGCCGATGGCGTGCCAGCGCGCCGCTGGCGGGTGATCTTTCGCGAACGTGGCGGTCGGCTGTGGCTGCGTGGCGGCGGCGCCATCGTGTCGCGCGAGCCGGGCGCGCGCCGCTTCCAAACCCATCCGGCCAGCGCGCACAGCAGCTTCAGCACCATGTCCGGCGCCACCACCATGGTGGAGGACGCGCGCGGGCGCATGCTGACCCGCTCCGATCATGGGCTGGTGCGCTGGGACGGCACCCATTGGCACGACATCGGCCCCGACCAGGGCCTGCAGCTGGATGCCATGGTCGGCCCACTGCTATTGCAGAGCAACGGCACCTTGTGGATCGGCACCCGTGGGCTTGGGGTGCAACGCCTGCTCGGCTACGGCAGCATCGAGCATCTGACCGAGCCGCAAGGCATGCCATCGGCGCCGACCTGGGCGATGCAGCGCCTGCCCAACGGCATGCTGGCGGTTGGTGCCGATGGCGGCGCTGCCCTGCTGCCCCGGCATGCCCAACGCGCCCAGCCGTGGCTGCTGGACAACGGCAAGCCGTTGTCGCAAACGCTCAGCCTTGCGGTGGCACCGGATGGCGCGGCCTGGGTGTCGTACTTTTCCGGCGCCATTGCCCGGCGCGATCCGCACACCGGGCTGACCCGCGTGGTGATGGACATGCCCAGGCCGGGCTACAAGCTGTTGTTCGACAACGCCGGTTCGGTCTGGATCTCGACCCCGCGCGGGCTGGCACGCGGTCAGACCACCCCGCCCTATGCGCTGAACTTCGAGCCGGCGCTGCAAGGCAAGTTTGTCGGCGACATCGATGTCGACCGCCAGGGGCGGCTGTGGGCGGCGACCGGCGACGGGCTGTATCGCCGCGAGGGCGCGCAGTGGGTGCGCGTGCCGGTGCGCGGCTCGCTGCCCAGCCAGGACATGTTTCAGATCGACTTCGCACCGGACGGCGAAATCTGGCTGTCGCTGCGCGAGGCCGGGCTTTGGCACGGTCGCCTGCAGGCCGACGGCGGCTTATCGGTGCAGACGGTCGACGACCCGCTGATCTCCAAGGTGATGCCCTTCATCCTGCGCCACGACCGCAAGGGCCGGCTGTGGGTCGGCAGCAGCCAGGGGCTGGATCTGTATCAGCAAGGCCGCTGGTCGCGCATCACGCGCAGCGAGGGCCTGCTGTGGGACGACCTGTCGTCCAACGCGTTTCTGGAAGACGACGACGGCAGCCTGTGGATCGGCAGCAGCCGCGGGCTGAGCCACTTGCTCGACCCGCAGCGGTTGTTCGCCGCACAACCGCTGCAGGTGGAGATCGCGCACGTGCGGCGCGGCACCGAGACGGTGCGCGCCGGGGCGGCGCTGGAGTGGTCCGACATTCCGCTGGATATCGACCTGGCCACGCCCGGCGTGGAGGGCGGCGCAGACCGGATCAGCTTCCGCTACCGGGTGGAAGGCCATCAGGCGCGCTGGACCACCACCTCGCTCAGTCACCTGACCTATCCGCTGCTGCCGCCCGGCACCTACACGCTGGAAGTGCAGGTGCTGGATGCCTATCAACGCAGTAGCAGCCCGATCACGCGCTTTCGTTTTGTGCTGCATCCGCCATGGTGGCGCGGCATTCCCGCGTTGATCGGCTACGTGCTGCTGGGCATCGCAGCCGTGATCGTGCTGCTGCGCTGGCGCACGCGCAAACTGCTGCGGCGCAAACGCGAGCTGGAGCAACTGGTGGCCGAACGCACCGCCGAACTGGAGCAGGACAAGCGCGAGCTGGAAGTCGCGCGCGCCGAACTGGCGCTCAAGGCCACCCACGACGAGCTGACCGGCCTGCTCAATCGCGCCGGCATCTTGCACGCGCTGCGCGGCATGCTGGCGCGTGCCACGGTCCAGGCGCAGCCGTTGGCGGTGGTGCTGATCGATCTGGATCACTTCAAGCTGGTCAACGACCAACACGGCCATCTGGCCGGCGATGCGGTGCTGGCCGAGGTCGGCCGGCGCCTGGATACGTTGGTGCGCGGCGACGACCGGATCGGCCGCTACGGTGGCGAGGAATTGCTGGCGCTGCTGCCCGGTCTGAATGCCGACTCCACGCATCGCTTGCAGGCCTTGCATCGCGGCATCTGCGGCGATTACCCGATCGACGGCAGCGTGCTGGCGGTGACCTGCTCGATCGGCGTGGCCTGGTTTCAGCCGGGCGAAACCCTGGAACAGTTGCTGGCGCGCGCCGACGCGGCGCTGTATCGCGCCAAACGCAGTGGACGCAATCGCATCGACTACGACCACACCCCGTCTGAGCACGCTGCTGAGAGTTGAGCGTTAGCGCCGAAGCGCCTTGAAATACATCGAAAGCGGGGTTGCAGTGAACGCACAACTCGATTCGACTGCGCTGCCGGCAAACCGATACCGGCGCCTGTCGAGCTCGCATGTAATCGACTGGCGGGCGGCAATCACGCCATCGTGTTGCTGCGCGCATTAAAGAAACACGCGTGAACAGCCGTTAGTCGGTTTACTGCGGCCTACTATGGGGGCCGCCCATGGCAAGCGTGAGACACCCGCGCAAGGCGCGGACCACACCTGCCGACGCGTGGGAGAGTGCAACGCTCGTGGGGTGTGAGTACCGCCAGTGGAGGTCGTCGAGCCGGCGCGCGCCGTTTGCCGCGGTGTTGCTGTTGGCGTTGCTGTCGTTGGCCGATCTGGCCGGCGCGCAGACCGCAAGCATTCGCCGCTACGCCCATGACCAGGGCCTGCTCGGGTTGGCCGGCACCTGCCTGCTGCAGACCCGCGCCACGTTGCTGTGGGTGTGCACCGAAAGCGGCCTGTATCGCTTCAATGGGCGCAGCTTTCAGCAGGTGGTGCTGGATGGCCTGCGCAACGAATCGATCAGCTCGATGACCGAAACCGCCGACGGTACGTTGTGGGTGGCCGGCTTCCAGACGCTGTTCGTCGGCAACGAACACGGCTTCCGCAGACTGGCGCCGTACGAGGCCGAGCATCTGCAGGAAGGCATGCTGCTGGCCAGCCCGCCGTGGGGTACGGTGCTGGCCAACGGCGGCACGCTGGAGCGGCTGAGTGCACGCGGCAACGGCCGCTGGCATAGCGAGCCGCTGCTGGATACCGCCACCCGCGTGCGCGTGCCCGAGTTGTCCAAGGTGTTGAGCCTGTCGGTGGACGGCGACACCTTGTGGGCCGGCTGTGCCAAGCGGCTATGCGCCATCGATGCGCAGCGCAAGGTGCAGGTGTACGGGCCCGAACAAGGCGTGCCGGAAGATCGCTGGTACAGCGTGCTGCGCGACCACGACGGCGCATTGTGGGTACGTGGCACCGGCACCCTGCTCTACCGGGCACCGGGCGCGGCCACCTTCAGCGTGCGGCCGCTGCCGTTGCTGGATGGCAGCACCGTCGGGCAGCAGGCGCCGCTGGTGCTCGACCGCGAGGGACGGGTGCTGGTGCGCCGCAACGACGGACTGGTGCGCTGGGAAAACGGCCAGTGGCGCAGTTTCGGCACCGAGAACGGGCTGCCGCCGGGCAGCAGCGATGCCATGGTGGTGGACCGCGACGGCGATATCTGGATGACCGTGGACGGCGAAGGCCTGGTGCGCTGGGCCGGCTACGAGTGGATCGAGAACTGGGACGCCTCGCAAGGCATGCCGGTTGCGCCGACCTGGTCGATCGCCCGCGATGCGCAGGGCGCGCTGCTGGTCGGCAACGAACATGGCGTAGGTCGCCAGGCCGATCCGAAGGGGCGCTTCGTTCCTGCATTACCCAACTCCGGGATCCAGATCGTGGGCATGGCGCGCAGTGCCGACGGCAGCCTGTGGACGCTGAACTCGGCCGGCTTCGTGCGCCGCAACTGGCCGGATGGCCGCAGCGCCGAGATCGCCAAACTTCCGCGTACCGGGCGGCGTCTGATCATCGACCGCCAGGGCCGGCTGTGGGTGCTCACTGCCGGTGGCCTGTTTGCGCTCGAACGGCCGCTGGACGGCGGCACGCTGCACATGGTCAGCCAGATGCCGGCCATCGCCTATACCGATATCCAGCAGACTGCCGACGGCACGTTGTGGGTGTCCAGCGCCAATGGCCTGTTTCGGCTGCAGGGCGCGCACTGGTCGAAGGTGAAGGTCAAGGTCAATGGCGGCGCCTCCGACCCGTGGATCAGCAAATTCCATATCAGCGACAGCGGCGAAGTGTGGCTGGCGTTCTATCGCGCCGGGCTATGGCACGGCCTGTTGCTGGACGAAGAAGTGGATCTGCAGGCGGTCAGCGATGAAGCGCTCGCCGACGTCAGCGTGTACCAGTTACGCGGCGACAGCGTCGGCCGGGTCTGGGTGGGTCACGCACGCGGCGTGGAGGTCTACGACGGCGAGCATTGGGCGCATCTGTCGCAGTCGCAGGGGCTGTTGTGGGACGACGTGTCCGAAGCGGCGTTTGCCGAAGATCCCGATGGCTCGGTGTGGATCGGCACCGCGCGCGGGGTGAGCCACCTGCGCGACCCGGCGCGCCTGTTCGATCAGCGCCAGCCCAGCGTGCGTATCGACAGCGTCAGCCGCGGTGGCGTGCCGGTGCAGCGCGGCCAGTTGCTCGCCTGGAGCGACAGGCCGTTGCATATCGAGCTGTCCAGCATGGAGGTCTACGACGACCCCAGCCGGCTCACGGTGCGCTATCGCCTGCTCGGTCTGCACAACGAATGGATCCAGAGCGACACACTGTCCATCGACCAACCGCCGCTGCCGTCCGGGCATTTCCGCCTGCAGGTGCAGCTGCTGGACCGCTACCGACGCACCACCTCGCCGATCGCCGACCTGCCGTTCGCGGTAGCGCCGCTGTGGTGGCGCAGCCCGCCGGCAATCGCGCTGTATCTGCTGATCGGCAGCGCCCTGCTGGCCGGTTTGTGGCGCTGGCGGCACCGCCATCTGGTGGCGCGCGAACGCATGCTCGCCGAGCTGGTCGCCGAGCGCACCTATCAGCTGGAGCGCGAAAAACGCGAGCTGGAAAGCGCCCGCGCGGCGCTGGCACTGAAGGCCAGCCACGACGCGCTGACCGGCCTGCTCAATCGCTCCGGCGTGCTCGAGGCGATGGCCGAAGAACTACAGGCCTGCGCCCACGGTGCGCATCCGCTGGCGGTGGTACTGATCGACCTGGACCACTTCAAGCTGGTCAACGACGAACATGGGCATCTGGTCGGCGATGCGGTGCTGGCCAAGGTCGGCGCGCGGCTGACCGCCTGCCTGCGCGATTCGGACCGCGTGGGCCGTTACGGCGGCGAAGAATTGCTGCTGTTGCTGCCGGGCATGTCGCAACACAGCCAGCACCGGCTGCGCGCCATCCACGAAAAGCTCAGCGTGGCCCCGTACGAAGTGGGCGCTGCCCGCCCGCTACCGGTGACCTGTTCGGTCGGTGTGGCCTGGTTCCGGATCGGCGACACGGCGGCCACGCTGCTGGCGCGCGCCGACGAGGCGCTGTACCGGGCCAAGCGATACGGACGCAATCGCATCGAACCGGAGGAGCCAGAGTCGTCGGTGGCATGAGCAGTCACTCCCATCGCCCCAGTGCCGCGAACGGCTGCCGGGCCGATGTGCGCGACATGCCGCAACCGCCGTGCATGCGTGCGCACTGCATCCGGGCCGACGGCACGGCTGCCGCGCATCTCGCGCCAGCGAGTCTGTGCGTCGCCACAACCGGTGCACAGTTGCCGTTGTCCTGGCTGACCGCGGTGGTGGCGGTGACGCTGGCCTTGCTGGTGTTGGCGCTGGTGATCTCGGTGCTGTCGCGGCGCTTCCAGCAGCGCACCGATGTGCTGGCGCAATCGCTGGCGCAGGCCAATGCCGAGCTGGTGCTGGCCGCGCTGCACGACCCGCTCACTCGCCTGCCCAACCGCGTGCTGCTGCACGAACACGTGCTGCAGAGCATCGATCGCGCCCTGCACGACGGGCAGCGCTTTGCGGTGATGCTGATCAATCTGGATGGCTTCAAGGCGGTCAACGACGGCTACGGGCATCAGTTCGGCGACCAGCTGCTGGTGGCGGTGGCCGGGCGTATGAGCGCGCACCGCCGCGCCAACGGCAGCCTGGCGCGGCTGGGCGCCGACGAGTTCGCGCTGGTGTCCGACATCGCCGACCCCGAGGACGCCGCCGCGATCGCCGCGCATCTGCTGCAGGCGCTGGCGGTGCCGTTCCTGGTCGGCGACCAGGAGCTGCGCCTGAGCAGCAGCGTCGGCATTGCGCTATATCCCGAAGACGCCGGACCGGAAGACGCCGGCAGCGAGCATCAACTGATGACCCATGCCGATGCGGCGATGCGCCACGCCAAACAGGCCGGGCGCAACCGCTACAGCTTCTTCGAGCGTTCGATGACCGGCACCACCCGCGAGCGCCTGCAGCTGCTGCAGGACCTGCCGCGCGCGCTGGAGCTGGGCCAGTTCGTGCTGCATTACCAACCCAAGTACTGCGCCGAGGATGGCCGCCCGATCGGCGCCGAGGCGCTGATCCGCTGGCAACATCCCGAACGCGGCCTGGTGCCGCCGGACAGCTTCATCCCGCTGGCTGAACGCAGCGGCATGATCGGCCCGCTCGGCAGCTGGGTGTGCAGCAGGCCTGCCGGCAGATGCGCGCCTGGCGCGAGGCCGGGCATGGCGACTGGCGGGTGGCGGTGAACCTCTCGGCCACGCAGCTGGCCTCGCCCAGCCTGCTGGACGAAGTAGCCACCACCCTGGCCGAGCATCTGATTCCGCCCGGCCAGCTCACCCTGGAAATCACCGAAACCATGGCCATGCGCGATGCCGACGCCTGCCTGCGCACGCTCGGCCAGCTCAACGCGCTGGGCGTGCGCATCGCCATCGACGATTTCGGCACCGGCTATTCCAACCTGCTCTACCTGCGCAAGCTGCCCGCGCACGAACTCAAGATCGACCGCAGCTTCGTGCAGGCGATGGACACCTGCCCCGAAGACATCGCCATCGTCGCGGCCGTCGTCGCGCTGGCCCACACCATGCGCCTGCAGGTAGTGGCCGAGGGCGTGGAGACCACCGCCCAGCGCAACACCCTGGAACGGCTGGGCTGCGACCAGCTGCAGGGCTATCTGCTGGGCCGGCCGATGGACGCAGAGCGTTTTATCACCACGGTGGTTGCCCAGCGCGACGGCGTGCGCCGCCAGGCCAGCTGAGCAAAAAGCATCAAAAAACGACCGTAGACCTGCATCCACGCTCGACGACCCGCCAACCGAGCCGAGCACCAGCCTGCAGTTGGTCAGCCCTCGCGCCCGATTCCCGACCTTCGGCCCTCCCCGCTAACCACCCAACTACAACACCCCGCCAGCGGCTTCACGCGCGGCCGCTGCGTCCCGAATCCCCAATCCCGATTCCCGCCCCCCCAATCCCCGCCCCACCAACTGGAACGCCGCTTGCATGAGGCAGGGCTGACAAGTCACCGGCACCTCCATGTCCGAGTCCGAAGACGGCGGCGAACGTACAGAGCTTCCCACCGAAAAACGCCTGCGCGAAGCCCGCGAGCAGGGCAACATCCCGCAGTCGCGCGAGTTGTCCACTGCCGCGGTGTTCGGTGCCGGCGTGTTCGGACTGATGGCCCTGGCCCGCGGCATCGGCGATGGCGCCAGCGTCTGGATGAAGACCGCGCTGAGCCCGGACCCGAAAATGCGTGAAAACCCGATGGCGCTGTTCGGCCACTTCGGCGACCTGCTGCTGCAACTGCTGTGGGTGATGGTGCCGCTGATCGGCATCTGCCTGGCCGCCGGCCTGGCCGGCCCGCTGCTGATGAGCGGTCTGCACTTCTCCGGCAAGGCCATCATGCCCGACCTCAACAAGCTCAACCCGGCCAACGGGATCAAGCGCATGTGGGGCAGCAATAGCCTGGCCGAGTTGGTCAAGTCGGTGCTGCGGCTGCTGTTCGTCGGGCTGGCCGCCAGCCTGTGCATCTCCAAGGGCCTGCACGGCCTGCGCTCGCTGGTGAACCAGCCACTGGAACAGGCCGTGGGCAACGGTCTGGACTTCACCAAGAGCCTGCTGTTCTACACCGCCGGTGCGCTGGTGCTGCTGGCTGCCATCGACGCGCCGTACCAGAAGTGGAACTGGATGCGGAAGCTCAAGATGACCCGCGAAGAGATCAAGCGCGAAATGAAGGAAAGCGAGGGCAGCCCGGAGGTCAAGGGGCGCATCCGCCAGATGCAGATGCAGATGTCGCAGCGCCAGATGATGGAAGCGGTGCCCAAGGCCGACGTGGTGCTGATGAATCCGACCCACTACGCGGTGGCGCTCAAGTACGAGGGCGGCAAGATGCGCGCCCCGATCGTGGTGGCCAAGGGCGTGGACGAAATGGCCTTCCGCATCCGCGAAGTCTGCGAACAACACCGGGTGTCGATCGTCACCGCCCCGCCTTTGGCACGCGCCTTGTATAGAGAAGCTCAAATTGGCAAGGAAATTCCCGTGAGACTCTATTCGGTCGTGGCCCAGGTGCTGTCCTACGTCTACCAGTTGCGTGGCTGGAACGGCGGCCCGATGCCGGAATTGCCTTCCCTCGAAGTGGATGAGTTCGGCAAGGGAGCCAGCGCATGAGCGCCCAACCCGCACCGCTGAATGCCCGACGCATCATGGAGTTGCTGCGCAACGGCCTGGGCGCCCCGCTGGCGCTGATGGCCATGCTGGCCATGCTGATGGTGCCGCTGGCCGCACCGGTGCTGGATGCCTTGTTCACCTTCAACATCGCCATCTCGCTGATGGTGCTGCTGGCGGTGATCTACGTGCAGCGCCCGCTGGAATTCACCATTTTCCCGATCGTGCTGTTGATGACCACGATGCTGCGCCTGGCGCTGAACGTCGCCTCCAGCCGCGTGATCCTGATCAACGGCCAGGACGGCCATGCCGCAGCCGGCAAGGTCATCGAGGCGTTCGGCCAGTTCGTCATCGGCGGCAATTACGCGGTGGGCATCGTGGTGTTCGCGATCCTGACCATCATCAACTTCGTGGTCATCACCAAGGGTGCCGGGCGCGTGTCGGAAGTGACCGCGCGCTTCATCCTGGACGCCATGCCCGGCAAGCAGATGGCGATCGACGCCGACCTCAACGCCGGTTTGCTGACGCGTGAGGAAGCCAAGGCCCGCCGCGAAGAAGTGCGCGAAGAAGCCGACTTCTACGGCGCGATGGACGGCGCCAACAAGTTCATCCGCGGCGACGCCATCGCCGCCATCATGATTTTGTTCATCAACCTCATCGGCGGCATGGCGGTGGGCATGTTCCAGCACGGCATGAGCTTTGTGGATGCCGCCTCCACCTACACCCTGCTGTCGATCGGTGACGGTTTGGTGGCGCAGCTGCCGGCCTTGCTGGTGTCGTCCTCGGTGGCCTTGCTGGTCACCCGCGCCTCGCGTGCGCAGGACATGCGCGGGGCCATGATCAGCCAGGTGTTCGGCCAGCACCGCGCGTTGGCGGTGGCTGCGGCCATCCTGGGCCTGGTCGGCCTGGTGCCGGGCATGCCGAACGTCGCGTTTTTGACGCTCGGCCTGATCCTGGGCGTGATCGCCTGGAAAATGTACAAGCGCAGCCTGGTCATCCCGCCCACCGGCGACCCCGCCACCGACCCCAAGGCCGCTGCTGCGGCCACTGCCGCCCAGGCCAGCTCGGAACTGAGCTGGGACGAGCTGCGCCCGATCGACCCGCTGGGCCTGGAAGTGGGCTACCGGCTGATCCCGCTGGTGGACAAGAACCAGGGCGGCGAGTTGATGGCGCGCATCAAGGGCGTCCGCCGCAAGCTCACCCAGGACATCGGCTTCCTGGTGCCGCCGGTGCATATCCGCGACAACCTGGAGCTGTCGGCCAACGCCTACCGCCTGCTGGTGCACGGCGTGCCGGTGGCCACTGCGGAAATCTATCCCGACCGCGAACTGGCGCTGGACCCGGGCGGCGCACTCGGCCAGCTCGACGGCATTCCCGGCAAGGACCCGGCGTTCGGCCTGGACGCCACCTGGATCCAGCCGCATCAGCGCGCCTATGCCGAATCGATGGGCTACACCGTGGTCGACCCGGCCACCGTCATTGCCACCCACCTGTCGCACCTGATCCGCGAACACGCCCCGGAACTGCTCGGCCACGAGGAAGTGCAGCAACTGCTGGCGACCCTGGCCAAGACCGCGCCGAAGATGGTCGAAGACCTCACCCCCAAGGCGTTGCCGCTGTCGGTGGTGGTACGGGTGCTGCAGAACCTGCTGATCGAGCGCATCCCGGTGCGCCAGCTGCGCAAGATCGTCGAAGCGCTGGTCGAACACGCCCCGCACAGCCAGGACCCCACCACCCTCACCGCCGCGGTACGCACCTCGCTGGGCCGCTTCATCGTGCAGGAAATCGCCGGCATGTCGGCCGAGCTGCCGGTCTACACGCTGGCCCCGCAGCTGGAGCGCGTGCTGCAGGAATCCACCCACGGCAATGGCGTGGCACTGGAACCCGGCCTGGCCGAGCGCCTGCACCAGAGCCTGGCCGATTGCGTCGGCAAGCAGGAAGCCCGCAACGAACCGGCCGTGGTGCTGGTACCCGGCCAGGTCCGCGCAGCGCTGGCCCGCCTGGTCCGCCATAGCGTGCCGACCCTGTCGGTATTGGCGTATAGCGAAGTGCCGGAAGACAAGCGCCTGAAGCTGGTCGGCACGATCAGCTGAGCCTGACGCACCTCGTAGGAGCGCACCCGGGCGCGACGGGCTCTACCGGGACGGCCCATCGCGCCCAAGGGCGCTCCTACGACACGCGACATGCTGCGGACCAGGAAAGCTTGCTGACATCACTGTAGGAGCGACCTTGGTCGCGAGGGCGTTACCGGGAGGGCCCATCGCGCCCGGGTGCGCTCCTACAACACGCTGGGCAATCTGACGACATGCTGCGGACAGGCAAAGTCGCCACCTGTAGGAGCGCACCTGGGCGCGAGGGCTTTACCGGGATGGCCCGTCGCGCCCAAGGGCGCTCCTACGAACCCACCCGCGCTCGGTCCTCTCGCTGCAGACAGGCGTCCGACCACCGCGTCGGAAAGCCGCCACTGGTCCAAACCTCCAATCGATTGCACGACGCCAGCCGTTTCGAGACTTTGCGGGCGCTCCACGCTCGACCTCCCACCCGCCAGCGCATCCACCCGCACAGTGGATGCCAACGCAGCGCGCCCCTAGAGAAAAGTCAATCAAACCAGTGACTTGAAATCTTGCAGCCGGGCCAATCGCACAGCTCCAGCCTGTCCCAACCTTCCAGATTCCCGCGCCGGAACCCCGGCACCACGTTTTGGCACGCCGCGTGCATTAGCTCTGGCGAGACCGCAGTCAGCTTGATCGCTGCGGGGCGAGCAGCAGCACTTGGAACAACCGAACGGGACAGGCAACTCATGACGCTGGCAACACACCCACATTCATCGCGCACCCGTCCGGCGTCCGGCGGGTCCCGTTCCTGGAGGCACTTCGCATGAAAATCAAACGCTTCGTTGCCCCGGACATGCGCACCGCATTCCGCATGGTGCGTGAAGAACACGGCCCGGACGCAGTGATCCTGTCCAACCGCCGCACCGCCGAAGGCATCGAGATCGTCGCTGCCAGCAACTACGACGAAGAACTCGTGCAGCGCGCTCTGGAAACCGCGCGCTCCGAGACTCCGGCCGCTGCGGCGGCACAGATCGAACAAGCACCTGCCCAGCAGGCCCCGGCCAGGCCGGCCGCGCCGTTCCACGCCCCGCTGAAGCCAGCCGGCGACACCGGCAGCAGCCAGCGTCAGCGTGTTGCCAGCGCCGCAGACGACATGATCGCCGCGATGGCGCTGCGCCAGCCGGTCAACGTGCCGCGCTCGGCGCCGGTCGCCGCACCGGTGCGGACTGCCGCCGCCCCGTCTGCCGCCGCTCAAGCATTGGCCCACGCCGTTGCAGTTGCCGCCGCACCGCGCCAGGAACATGCGCTGTCGGCAGTACCGGAACAGCTGTTCGCCGACTTCCTGACCACCGCACCGGTGCAGGCTCCGGTGCACGCGGCCCCGGTGCAGGCACGCACGCCGATCATGGCCGCCGCGCTCGCCACCCACGCCTCTTACGGGCAGGACGACGACGAGCAGGACGACGACGGCTTCGACATGGACGACGCGCTGCCGCAGATCCTGCCGCCGGCCGCATTGCTGCCGCTGGTCGCCGCCCCGGTCGCCCTGGCCGCCGTGCCGGTCGCCGCCGCCCCGGTGCCGCAGAACGACGAAGAACTCAAGCAGCTGCGCGGTGAGCTGGCGCTGATGCGTCAGATGATCGAGCGCGAAATGAACCGCCTCACCGACGAGCGCCTGCGTGGCTCACCGGTGCGTGCGCAGGCTCTGGAGCTGATGGACGACTACGGCTTCGATGCCGGTCTGATCCGCGATGTGGCCCTGCAGATCCCGGCCGATACCGAATTGCACCGAGGCCGCGGGCTGATGCTGGGCCTGCTGTCCAAGCGTCTGCCGGTGGCTCCGATCGACCCGCTGGAACGCGGCGGCGTGATCGCCCTGGTCGGCCCGACCGGTGCCGGCAAGACCACCACCATCGCCAAGCTCGCCCAGCGCTTCGCCGCCCAGCACGCCCCGCGCGACGTGGCCCTGGTCACCACCGACACCCAGCGCGTCGGCGGCCGCGAGCAGCTGCACAGCTACGGCCGTCAGCTCGGTATCGCGGTGCACGAGGCCGACAGCGCCGAGAGCCTGCTGGAACTGCTCGAGCGCCTGCGCGACTACAAGCTGGTGCTGATCGACACCGCCGGCATGGGTCAGCGCGACCGCGCCCTGGCCGCGCAGCTGAACTGGCTGCGCGCCGCGCACCAGGTCACCTCGCTGCTGGTGCTGCCGGCCAACGCCCATTTTTCAGACCTCGACGAGGTCGTGCGCCGCTTCGCCCACGCCAAACCCCAAGGCGTGGTGCTGACCAAACTCGACGAGACCGGCCGCTTCGGCAGCGCCTTGTCGGTGGTGGTCGACCACCAAATGCCCATCACCTGGGTGACTGACGGACAGCGGGTCCCCGACGACCTGCACCGCGCCAATGCCGCCAGTCTCGTTCTTCGCCTTGAAGATTTGCGGCGCGCTGCCGATAAGCCCTGTACTCCGGAGCACAACCATGCAGTCGCGTGAATACGCCAAGCTGACCAACGCCTTCCCCCTGACGGCGACCCGTCCCGAGCCCTTGGGCCCGGTGCGCACCATTGCCGTGACCGGTGGCAAGGGCGGCGTGGGTAAAACCAACATCTCCGCCAACCTGGCCGTGGCCCTCGCCGAGATGGGCAAGCGCACCCTGCTGCTCGACGCCGACCTTGGCCTGGCCAACCTGGACGTGGTCTTGGGCCTGTCGCCCAAGTACACCCTGGCCGACCTGATCGCTGGCCGCTGCACGCTGGACGAAGTGATCATCGAAGGCCCCGGTGGCGTGTTGGTGGTCCCGGCCGCCTCCGGTCGCCGCCACATGGCCGAACTGGCTCCGGCCCAGCACATCGGCCTGGTCAATGTGTTCTCCGAACTGGAACGCGACCTGGACGTGATGGTCATCGACACCGCCGCCGGCATCACCGACAGCGTGCTGACCTTCTGCCAAGCCGCCCAGGACACCGTGGTGGTGGTCTGCGACGAACCGGCCTCGATCACCGACGCCTACGCGCTGATCAAGGTGCTCTCGCGCGAACGCGGCGTGGACCGTCTGCAGATCATCGCCAACATGGTGCGCGACCCCAACGAAGGCCGCCTGCTGTACGACAAGCTGTCGCGGGTCTGCGAAAAATTCCTCGGCGACGTGTCGCTGAACTACCTCGGCCACGTGCCGCAGGACGACTGGTTGCGTTTGTCGGTACAGCGCCAGCAACCGGTCATCAAGGCTTACCCCGCCAGCCCCTCGGCGCTGGCCATCGCAGAAATCGCGCGGCGTACCTCGCGCTGGCAGGCCCCCACCGTGCCACGCGGCAACGTCGAGTTCTTTGTCGAACGCATCATCCAACGGGGGGTCGCCGCATGAGCACCGCTACCGCAACCGCAACGACGGCCACCGCGCAGTACCGTGCAGTGCAACGCAACAACGCCAACGACATCGTCACCCAGCACGCCGATCTGGTGCGCCGCATCGCCCACCATCTGGCCGCGCGCCTGCCGGCGAGCGTGGAAGTGGACGACCTGATCCAGGCCGGCATGATCGGCCTGATCGAAGCCTCGCGCAGTTACGACTCCGAGCAGGGCGCCTCGTTCGAAACCTATGCCTCGATCCGTATCCGCGGCTCGATGATCGACGAGATCCGCCGTGGCGACTGGGTGCCGCGTTCGGTACACCGCCGTGCCCGCGACGCTGCTGCTGCAGTACGCAAGATCGAACAGAACACCGGCCGCGCCGCCGCCGCCACCGAAGTGGCTGCCGCGATGGAAATGCCGTTGCCCGATTACCTGCGTCTGATGGAAGACGCCGCGCGCGGCCAGGTGCTGAGCCTGGAGTCGCGCATCGAAGATCACGGCGAGCTGGACACCACCGCCAAGGGTGGCCCCAACCCGCAGCAGATGATGGAGCGTGGCGAGTTCGGCCGCGAGCTGGGCAAGGCCATCGGCCAGTTGCCCGAGCGCGAGCAGCTGGTGCTGTCGCTTTACTACGAACAGGAATTGAACCTGAAGGAAATCGGCGCCGTGCTCGGTGTCAGCGAATCGCGCGTCTGCCAGATCCACGGCCAGGCCGTGGTGCGTCTGCGCGGCCGCCTCAAGGTCTTCGAACTGGCCGATGCCGGTGTCGAAATTGACGAATGATTTTTTCGCGTATTTTTTAGTGTTAGGAGCTTGATGTGAACAAGAACATGCGGATTTTGATCGTGGACGACTTCTCGACGATGCGACGTATCGTCAAGAATCTGTTGGGCGATCTTGGCTTCACCAATACCGCAGAGGCCGAAGACGGCAACAGCGCATTGGCTGCGTTGCGGGCCGGCCCGTTCGATTTCGTGGTCACCGACTGGAACATGCCCGGCATGACCGGTATCGACCTGCTGCGCAACATCCGCGCCGACGCCAAGCTCAAGCACCTGCCGGTGATGATGGTGACCGCCGAAGCCAAGCGCGAGCAGATCATCGAAGCCGCCCAGTGCGGCGTGAACGGCTACATCATCAAGCCGTTCACCGCGCAGACGCTGGAAGAAAAGCTGGGCAAGGTGTTCGAACGTCTGGCGGCGACCGCCTGATGAACGCCACCGTGGACACCAATGCCGAACGCGCTGCCTTGATCGACCGCCTGCAAGGCGCGCTCGATGCACTGGAAAGCGGTGACGAAGCCGCCTGGAAGCGCGAGGTCGATCACCTCGCCGCCTTGCGGACCCGTCCGATGATGCAGGGCCTGAGCCGGCTCGCACGCGAACTCGGTCAGGCGCTGGGCGAACTGCCCACCGTGCCCGAGGAAGCCGGCGAACTGGACGATGCGTGTTCGCGCCTGGACCACGTGGTGGAAATGACCGAAAAGGCCAGCCATCGCACGCTGGATCTGGTCGAAGAATGCCGTGAGCTGGCCAACCAGCTGCGCGACGGCGGCCTGAATCAGGACCAGGGCGCGCTGATGGACAAGATGCGCCACAACCTGACCGAGCTGTCGCTGGCGCAGAGCTACCAGGACCTGAGCGGGCAGATCATCCGTCGCGTGGCCGGTATCGTGCGGCGCGTGCACGAAGGCTTCGGTGCGCTGGGCCTGCCGCCCAAGAGCACCGAACCGAAGAAAGACGACGGCGGTCTTGCCGGTCCTGCAGTCAAGGGCCTGGACCGTCACGCGGTGTCGCAGGACGACGCCGATGACCTGCTGTCCGGATTGGGGTTGTAACCATGAGTGCTGTTCCAGACGATATTGCTGCCGATTTCATCGTCGAGGCCCAGGAAATCCTGGATCGCCTAGGCGAACAGCTGGTCGCGCTGGAACAGGCACCTGACGAAGCCGACCAGCTCAACGCGGTGTTCCGCGGTTTCCACACGCTCAAGGGCGGCGCCGGCTTTCTGGCGATCAAGCCCATGGTGGAGCTGTGCCACGCCGCTGAAGAAACCCTCGGCATGGCGCGCTCCGGCCAGGCCGTGCTGCAGGCGCATCACTTCGATGCCGCGCAGCAGTCGCTGGATTATCTGCAGGCGATGCTGGATGCAATGGGCTCGGGCGAAACCGTGCCGCATGCGCCGGCCTCGCTGATTGCGCAGTTCGATGCCAAGAGCGGCCCGCCGGCGGTCAAGGCCGCACCCAAAGCCGCATTGGCCGCGGTGGCTAACGCCGCGCACGACGATGGCCACGCACCGGCACCCGGTGCCAAGGCCGCACCCAAAGCAGCCGCAAAAGGTGCCGAAGCCGAACAGACCGTGCGCGTGGACACCAAGCGCCTGGACGCCATCGTCAACCTGATCGGCGAACTGGTGCTCTCGCGCAATCGTCTCAAGACCCTGCGTACCCGCCTGCGCGACGAAGAACTCGATCGCGCGGTCAGCGTGCTGGATATCGCCACCGCGCGTTTGCAGACCGCGGTCATGCGCACCCGCATGCAGCCGGTCAGCAAGGTGTTCTCGCGCTTCCCCAAGGTGGCCCGCGATGTCGCGCGCACCTTGTCCAAGGAAGTGGAGCTGGAGCTGATCGGCGCCGAAACAGAACTGGACCGTAATCTGGTCGAAGCCCTGGCCGATCCGCTGGTGCATCTGGTGCGCAACGCGATCGACCACGGCATCGAATCCCCTGCCCTGCGCGAAGCCACCGGCAAACCGCGCAGCGGTCACGTACGTCTGTCCGCGCAGCAGGAAGGCGACTACGTCAGCATCGAAATTCAGGACGACGGCGCCGGCATCGACCCCGAGCGCCTGCGCGAAATCGCCCGCAACAAGGGCCTGATCGACGCCGAAGCCGCCGCCCGACTGAGCACCGACGAGTGCCTGCATCTGATCTTCATGCCGGGCTTTTCGACCAAGGCCGAGGTCACCGACATCTCCGGCCGTGGCGTAGGCATGGACGTGGTGCAATCGCGCATCCGCGAACTCAGCGGGCAGATCCAGATCCAGTCCGAACTGGGCCGCGGCAGCCGTTTCATGATCCGCGTGCCGCTGACCCTGGCGATCCTGCCGACCCTGCTGGTGCAGGCCGGCGAAGCGGTCTATGCACTACCGCTGGCCCGCGTGGTGGAGGTGCTGCACGCCCCGCAGACCTCGCTGGGCTGGTTCGACGGCCGCGCCGTGCTGGACCGCCGCTCGCACACCTTGCCCCTGATCGACCTGCGCCGCTGGCTGGGCGTGCCGGCCGAACAACCGCCGCTATTGACCGTGGTGCTGTTGCAGGCCGGCGAAACCCGCTTCGGCCTGGTGGTGGACCAGGTCCGCGGCCGCGAGGAAGTGGTGATCAAGCCCCTGCCCCGCGCCCTGCGCGGCCTGCCCGGCTATGCCGGCGCCACCCTGATCGGCGACGGCCGCATGGCACTGATCCTGGATGTGGATGGATTGCGCTCCAGCGATCATTGAGGTTGGGGATTCGGGAATCGGGATTCGGCAAGACGATCCTGGTTGCCTGATCTAACGACAACGGCCGCGTACTGCGGCCGTTGTCGTTTCACTAGCAGTATCGCTGCCGATTTACGCCGCTACGCGCGCGGACATAGGCGCGATGGTTTGGCTGCCGTGGAACTGAACCTGGACCGTTATTTGTCTTGAATTCGGACTTAAGCAACTTTTGTAGTGCCTCAATTCTCCCAAAGTTTCTTTTGCGTCACGCGCCAATACCCCCCTTGCTTCCTCAGGAACACGTCGCCATTTTTACCAGTGGGTACGAGATGAAATTGAACGAACGCCGCATCCGAATCAGAATACAACTTTTCGATAAGAACAAAATCACGTGGGCGGACGTAATTCGGCTCGATTGATCTGATTATCCGTAAATTCCCCTGCGCCCGCTTACATTCAGCAACGCTTCTCGGCCCTGCATCCCACAAAAACACCACTTCTGAGTCGGTGAAATATCCCGAGCCATAAGTGACTATATCTGAATTTTTACTTATAGCCGTCAGTATATCCATTTTTTCGTCATCGCAAGATCCACTGGGCGAATAGCTTTCCGCGACCTGTGTGCCGCTCTTTGAGCAGCCGGCCAAGCTTACAAGCAAGCTGGCAACCATAGTAAACATTCTTAATTTTTCAGTAAATCGGCATCGGCCTTCCGTATACAGAATTCTCATACAAATCGCCCTCCTCCCCCTTGAAGTTATTACCATTGAAAAAAGCTTCGGAAAAATGTACAAGCTCATGCTCAACAGTTGCGTCAAAATCCCTCAAGAACTGAGTACTCCGATCACCAGATTCGTATTTTTCGAAATACGCCTCATTGATAAATATCTCACCCTCGCGAGGAGTATATTGACCATGCTCATGCCGCATCGCCTTAGGGGTTATAACAGGGCCCGCGCATTTTTTAAGCAAATCATCCAAATGCCCCTTATCAATCTTTCCAAATCGAGCGAATCCTTCGTACTTTCTTGGCGTCATCCGCTTCTGCAGGTCGTTTAGATACGCAACTGTACGAGGATATTTACTAGCAGCTTCAGGGCGATACCTGAGAAGCCCTCGCGGATCTACTGCGATCAAGGGACTTCCTTCGACATAAGAATAGGTGGAAGCCCCCCCTTCCAAACCAATCGGATCGCTCTGCAAGTACCGTCCTGTAGATGGATCATATTCACGACGGTAATTTTGAACGAGTCCACTTACGGCGTCGTAGCGCTAGCCAGGAAATCGCATATCGAGCACAAACGGAACGCCATTTTTATCTGGATCTTGATCGGGGGAAGTGTTTCCAAACACTTCTCCCTTTAGGCTCCAGGACCAAATTGGCTTATCGGTCTGAGAATCAATCGCCACACGAGGGGCGCCTAAATGGTCTGGCTCCAGGTATACGAGCTTCGCTGCAGCATCAATGATACCCACGGGCAGTCCATCAAGCCAAATCGCCTGCTCCACTGGCTTGCCTGCGGCATCATAGTCGCCAATCCACCGACCAGACTCATCGTACAGCGTGTAGTTATTAGAAGCACCGAGGAATTGGCGAACCTGCTCACCTTTCCCGTTGTAGCGATACTCGCGTACCACAATGCCATTACGTTTAACCTGGCTCATGCGACCTGTCGCGTCATAGACAAATTCCCTGTCAGCCCCATTAATCGATGTGGTATCGCCCACCGCGTTATTAACGCGCGATATCGATCCCACCTTGATCAAGCGGTGGCTACTCGTCTCGTAGCCGTACAACACCTCCCCAGCTGCCGATTTGCTGCTCTGGCGGTCACCGGTTTTATCGTATGAATACCCATCTAAAACAGTGCCAGTCACACCGTCTTTGAACTCCGTCAATCGCCCGAGTGAGTCATAGCTCAGCGAGACATCTGCGATGTTGCTTCCTGCTGGGGTTAGCTTGACCAGATTGCCCACAGGGTCGAAGACTAAGCCCACATCCAGTCCCCCAGCGCTGCTGTCCTGGACCGCCTTTGGACGATAGTCTTGGTCGTAGGTCCGCGCCATAATGCGACCATTACCATAAGTCCAACCCAAAACTGGCCCCTGCGGCAAATACGTGGCATTAGTCAGCAAAATCTGGCGCACACCTCCCGAGCTCGTATAGCCCACTTCTGTAGCTTGACCAAGCGAATTGCGGACGTAATCAATCTTTGCACCATCAGGATAAATCACGCTGGATAGGCGCCCCGCTAACGTATACCCGTAGCGAAGTGCCAAGCTCTTACCATTTGTGGTCTGCCGCTTACTTACTAAGTCCCCGAAGCCGTTATAGCAGTATTCGGTCACCCCGCTGCTATCTTTAATTGACGCAAGGCGGCCACGAGCAAAGCTCTCTTCCGCCTGACAGCTAGCAGATGCAGAATCGTAGGTATAGACGACATTAAATGCATTGGTGGGATAGCTCAGCTTAATCAATCGCCCTAAGGCATCATAGCTCGAACTGATCTTGACCCCACGGGCAGTAGCTTCAAGTACACGATTCCCAGCAGAGTCGTATCCGTATGACGTCGACCCCGTATCTGGGCTGGTGAGCTTAATGAGGTCACCGAGGGTGTTATAATCGTACCGCGTGGTCAAGCCCTTAGGATCAATCACTGAAGTCACGCGATCCAGCGCATCCAACTGCTTTGTTGTTTCTACCGCCAACCCTCCCACATCTTGAAGCGTGTGTGCGATTCGGCGCAATGGATCAGGATCTAACTGCGTCTTACGACCTAGTGCATCGGTCATCAACTTCAAATCGCCGTTGAGGTCGTATGAAAAAATGCTTGAGTTGGAAGAAGCATCGGTCTGCGACTGAAGCTGTCCGAGCTTATTGTAGACGCGCGTCAGAGTTTTCTTAATAATTCCCGATGAATCTATTACAACTTCTTTGATCCGATTTCCCGCCGAATCCAGAGTATAATGCAGGTTACTACCGGCACTGTCGGTTATGTCAGTAAGTCGGTGAGCTGTGTCATAACCATACTTGACCAGGTCACCGTCAGGACTGGTTACCTTGGTAATATTACCTGTTTCATCGTATTCGAATGCTGTCACACGATCCTGGGCAAAAGAACTGTTGCCCACTGCAGATCTGGTGACCTGCGACGTCACCCATCCGCGAGGTGAGTAACTAAAATCAGTCGCGACGCCGTTCAAATCGATAACTCGCGCTGGCCGACCATTGCTGTCATAAGACGCGTAAGTGGTGTTCTGTCCTAAGGCATTTGTGATTTGCAGCAGATCTCCAACTCGGTGGCACTCACCACCCACTGTGGCACATCCAGACTCATCATTTGAGATGTAATAGCGATATGATTTCATATCACTCACATCCGTCCGGGGACCATCAATAGACAAAACCAAACCCACTTGCGGGCAGCTAAAAGTGTCAACTTTCTCGCAATAGCTAGTGCGCCACTGTCTAACACCTGTAGGCGCATTTGTCGCGCTCCCACACACATAGGCGATAGCTGCAGTCACTGCAGTGTCGATCTCGCATCTGGCAGTCTGCAGACCGACATTATTGTAGGCCCACGTCGACTTCCCTTTAACCACATTGCTCGCATCAAGAACAGTACGTTCAAGCGGCTCACGGATCGAGGTATCCCAAACGATATTCGTAGTTCGTTGCTGAGGTGAGCCTACTCCATCAATTTGCTGTTGAAGCAAACCATTTATATCGAATGTGGTTTGGGTTTTGTTGCCCTGGAAATCCGTTACTGAAGCCACATAACCGTTCATATCATACGTGATCGCCTTATACGGCTGGTTACACTGCGTACCGCATGCTACGCCAGAACTGGCGAAACGTATCGCACCGGATGCCGCATCAACAAACTTCAGATAAGAACTCACACCTAAGGGGCCAGTCACAGTAGAATTTACTATGCCATTTGTCGAATAAGCATCGTAATTAATCTTAGTCGTGTCAACTGATCCCGCAAAAGAAGCTGAAGTTGCTTTTCTTAATGACTGATAAGTGATCGTTTCAAACCTAGAGCCCTTCTCGTCGATCACCCCAGTCAAAACCCCAGGAAGCTTATTTCCTCCAGTATAAGAACTCTCATTATAAAGATAACCTACCGTTTTTCCATCAGGGTAAGTGGCTGATGCGAGATATCCATCTGCGTCGTAGGCGTAAACTACCCTACCTTTATCAGGGAGTGTCATCCCAATCAATCTTGATGCACTATCGTAATCGAATGAAATTTTGCGGCCACTTTTGTCAGACACACTTGAAAGAATTCCGCCGCCTAGGCCCACCGCATCGGGAAGAGTGTAGACCAAGAGATAAATTCGCTGGCCTGACTTATCATAGATCTCCTGCAATAAACCCTTGGCATCATAAATCTCTAGCTGTTGTGTCGCTGAAATCGCTAAGGCGAAGCCTGCGCCATCTGGCCTTTCAACTAACGTCTCCGAGTAATCAGGGCTGGCCTTCCAAAGCCCATCACTCAGCTGGAAGGTTATAGAGCTTCCATCTGGCCGAAACGCATTGATAGACTGCGTGTCCGTAGTCGCGCTCGTAGAGCGCTGAACCTCAAGGCTCCGATCAAAGAAATGACGCCATTGCGGCCCCAAAGAAGTTGATGTTACAGCTTGAGAGCTATTGTAAAAACGACGGAAAACTAGCCCGCTTGCACCATCGTAGTCCGTGTCCTGACGATAGAAATTTCCAGTTGCGGTGTTGATCGGATCACCTTCGAAAACTGATCCAGGCTTGTTCGTAGCAGCCGCACTATCTCGGCTACCGCGCGGGCCGGTTCCATCTCGGCTAGCGCCGATGCCACCGCTACATGACATATTGCAGCTACCGAGATTCTTCTTCGGCGAGCCGACTGAATACTTTGTCGCCTCGACAAAATAACCTAGCCCTGTTGGATCATTTGGCCACATCACGAAAGCGCCTGTGGTGGTCGAGCTATATTTAATAACTGGCCAAGACGAGCAACCGGCTGGTTTCGAGATGCATCCCTTCGTCATCTGGCCAACGAGCCACTCTGCGCCTGCGCTAGCAGACCCAAATGATCGGCTGCCATAAATCGAGTTTACGTAATAGGGTGCGCCATAGTAAGAAGCCGCACTTACATTAAATGAGGCCACTAACAACAGCCCTATTGAGGAAAAAAGCCTCAGAAGCTCAATAACTTTGGAATTAGTCTTCCCCACATCACTCTCCCTGTGAAAAATTTTAAGATGGCTTGCGTTTTTTATATTTCTTGAGTCAGAAATTTGACACCGCGATTCGCGAAGACTAGCTGTAACGCAACTCCACGTCAACACTCAATTAGAAAATTCTTATCTATTTCACTTCATCTCCATAAACTTGGTTAGCACGTCAATGTTGCTGCTTTTTGTCATTGGATAGATCTTCTTGAAAGTACTTTCAGATGTAGAGGTACCAGCATTTAGAGCAGTTAACAGAACCGCTGCGCAACCGTTCGGCGTGCGCAGGCGCCGCTCGGAATCCTCATGTACCGCACGCCCCGCAGACCTCGCTGGGCTGGTTCGACGGCCGCGCCGTGCTGGACCGCCGCTCGCACACCCTGCCGCTGATCGACCTGCGCCGCTGGCTGGGCGTGCCTGCCGAACAGCCGCCGCTACTGACGGTGGTGTTGCTGCAGGCCGGCGAAACCCGCTTCGGCCTGGTGGTGGACCAGGTGCGCGGCCGCGAGGAAGTGGTGATCAAGCCCCTGCCCCGCGCCCTGCGCGGCCTGCCCGGCTACGCCGGCGCCACCTTGATCGGCGACGGCCGCATGGCGCTGATCCTGGATGTGGATGGGCTGCGCTCCAGCGATCATTGATTCTCGGGAATCGAGAATCGTCAAGACGATCCTGGATGCCTGATCTAACGACAACGGCCGCGTACTGCGGCCGTTGTCGTTTCACTACCAGCCTCGCTGCCGATCTACGCCGCTACGCGCGCAGGCATGGGCGCGATGGTCTGGCTGCCGTAGAACTGAACCTGGAACCGTTATTTATGAAGCGTCCGTTGTGCGCTGGTGTGGCTGGGGCGCTAGTGGCATCCGGCACCGAGGTCAATCGCAAGGCGTCTGGCAGACGCAGCATCATCGCCGCACGCTGCGCGCCTTGGCCGGCACCTCCACCGGCGGTAACACCTCCATCAGCAGCTGCCCTTCGCTGGCGGTGATGCGCAGCTTGGTGCCGATGACAAAGCCCAGTTGTTCCAGCCATAGGCCGCTGAGGCGGACGTGGGGCACGTGCTGGTCGCCGGCGTGGTCGTGGGCGCCGGGGTAGTGGGTGTAGCTGACGGTGCATTGGCGCGGGCGGCGGGCTCGGCGGGGTGCGCGCAGCGTGCCGGGGCCTTGCGGGGAGGCGTCCGGGTCGGGTGGGAGCACCGGTGGCAGCTTGGTGCGGTCGGGTTCCACAACGACCCACTGCACCCGCTTGGGCGGCGTGGGGCGCGCACGCGTGCGGGTGGGCCGCGTGCTGGCAGATGTGGTGGGTGGGCGGTGGCGTGTCATGGCGCCTCCGATTGGCGGCGGGTAGCGCTGGGTGCAGCGACGCACTGCTGCAACGCCACGTCGATGCGTGCAGAAAGGCTATGCAAGGCCTGCGACAACACGCCGGGCTGGTTGAGCAACTGCTGCGCAAGATCGTCGCTGGCCTGCTCAACGGCCGCGCGTGCGGCCAGCCGGCGCAGCACTTCGCCTACCTCGCTCAGCAAGCTGTGGGCGGAAGCTGGCAACAGATAACCCGGCACCGAAGCCGGCATGGATGGTGCGGTAGACATGGCAACGCCCTCCTGGAACAACCCAAGAACCGCCGCCAACGGCGACGGGATGTCGGGAGGTTCGAAACCGCTAGTAGCCGGCGGGCGTATTCCCCTTGCGGGTGTTGTATTAGCCGCCCTCCCGACGCAGGCATTGCGTCGGCTTGTACCTGCAGGATGCAGGCACAAAAAACCCACCGGTTTGACGGAGGTGGGTACCGCTACTAGAGGAGTTTCGACGCTCCTTGGGATTAGATTGCAAGTGCACGGTCTGGTGTGTCAATACACGCTGGCTGGTCTCGCGCGGCTGTGTGCGCCGCTGGCGCAGTTCCATAAGGGCCACGCAAGCCGAGCGCCGTCGCCTGATAAGTGCACCTGACCCTCAGGTATCGCATTGCTCGAACCGGGACGAGTGATCTACCGGGATGCATACGAGCAATTGAGATCACTTAACATAATGGTCTCGATGATGTCTTTGGTATCCAAGCAAGGAACCCAGTAGATTCACTCAGGTGACATGAAGCTGCGCGTTTTTAATCGATCCAGCGAAAGAGTGGTTTGATCGAACCTTAGAAATTAGACTCATAGGACCCTTGACTTCCCCGGTACTAAAATTCCATGTCCAAAAGAAATCTGATCACCGAGATTCAGCAAAAGAATGCAAGGGCTTCCGGCCGCTATCTCCACGGGAATCTGGAACTCTACGAGCTGGAATCGAGCTTTCGCCGACTCGTAGAATCTGATTCAGCGTTGATAGCCCTACATGTGATGGGCATCGCCTCTTGCATTGAAGTTGGTGTCCGGGAAGCGATTAAGCGCTTGGTGGATTCGGGCAGTCCTTTTCTTGACCGCTCGGAGATTTTCAAGGATCACATACGTTTCGATTTCGCGCTGACGAGGGCACTAAGTGCTACTCAAATCACCTTCGGAGATCTAGTTTCTCATTCGCTGCCCGTTAGCAATCTGAATCATATCGCGTCGCACTTTGCCACATTGTTTTCCAATGGTAACGATAGGATTGAGTTCAGCAGGATTCTTTCGGAGGTTCGCGAGTACGTCGAGCCTAGCGAGGAAGAAGTTTTTGGGGATGGCGAGGTGGGGATGGCGCAAAGATTCGCACCGTTCCTATTGAAAGACACGGAACGGCTGCTGAGTGATATCTCATCCATATTCGAGACTCGCCACTTAGTCGCCCATGAGGCGAATTTCCAGGCTGTTTCACATACTGATCTGCAAAAGTACATGACAAGTGCTCGAAGCTTCCTAAACGCACTTTATGAACTCGTGGAGCAGACCTTGAATCTTGGCATGTCGAGAAGCGGAATGGCCGGGTCAGTTCAGCAATTGGCGAAAGCTGGAAGAGTTGTGCAAGAAGCGGAGACGATACAACAGCATGTTTTTGAGAAGATTGCTTCATTAAAATCAGATGGGAATTATCTTCCGGAGTTGTTCAATGAAGCGATTAAAGCGTTTCAGGCACATCACGAGGCCGAGTCCAATCTGCGGCTTGCGCTGCACGCGCCGTTTACTGGCAATGCAATGCGCAATATAGAAGCTGACGTCACCTTGCAACTCTGGAAACACCGAGCGGCCTATTTGGTTAATCTTGAGGATCAAGTCAAATTCTATGTTGACGTTCAGTCTGATTGAAGAAAATTAAGGTCTTTTAGATGGAACAAATAACAGTTCCAGGTTCACTTCTTTACCATCGCGCCCATACCGCCACGCGGCAGGCATGGGCGCGACACGCTGGGACCTAGAACTTGTAGGTCAGCCCCAGGTACGCCAGCCGGCCGGCGTATCCGCCGGTGTAGAAGCGGGCGCGGGTGTCGTCGCCCAGGTGCGAGCGGGACTCCTGCTTGGTCAGGTTCAGCACCGAGGCGGTGAGGCTGAGCGCCGGGGTGATGTTGTACGCCGCGTTCAGATCGATCTGGTAGTACGGCTCCTCAAAGACGTTCAACCCGTTGACCAGGCCTTGCACCAGCTCGCCGCGACGGTTGTACGAGGCGCGCAGCAGCAGGCTGTCGGTCTCGTAGAACACGGTGAGGTTGGTCTGGTTTCTGGCGCTGCCCGGCATGGAGGTCTTGCCGACCTCGGTGCCGTCCTCCAGCCGCACCGCCGCCTTGCTGGCATCGTTGTAGGTGTAATTGAACTGCACACCGAGACCGAATGGCAGCGTGTGCTGCGCGTAGAGCTCCACACCCTGCGAGACCGCATCCTGGCCGCCGGCCTGGGTGCTGTAGTTCTGCACGGTGACCGGTTGCCCGTCGACCATCATGTTGACGTCGCTGATGACGTCGACCGCGAAGTTCTCCACGTTCTTGCGGAACAGCCCCACACCCGCCACCGAACCCGGGTGGAAATACCATTCCAGCCCCAGGTCGAACTGGTTGGCCTTGTACGGCTCCAGGTTCTTGTTGCTGCCCGAGCCGTACCAGCCCTGCTCGCTGGCACCGCCGGTCAGGCGCCGGTCGGCCACGTACTCGGGACTGTAAAACTCCAGGCTGCCGGGCGCAGCGATGTCGTTGTAGCTGGGACGTGCGATCACCTTCGCGGCTGCCGCGCGCAGCAGCAGGTTCTCGGTCAGGTCGTAGGCCAGGTTGAAACTCGGCAGCACGTCGGTGTAGTTGCGGTCCAGCCCGCTGACCACGAACGACTCGGTGCGTTGCACGCTGTCGGACAAACGCCAGTAGCCTTCGGTCCCGCAATAGGTGTCGGCCGGGGCGCCGCTGGGCATGGCGGCGCCCTGCTGGCAGGCCAGCGGATTGCCGTCGGCGCCATCGAAGAAGTAGTCGTTGTAGGCGGTCACCTTGTCGGTGGAATCGGCACGCTGGCCGGTGCGCGCCACCCGCACGCCGACGTTGCCACGCAGCCGCTCGGTGTGGAAGTTGAGTTGCAGGTAGGTGGAATAGATTTCCTCGTCGACGTTGTAGACGAAGTTGTCTTCGCTGCGGGTCTGCATCGCGCCGTAGGTTTGATTCAAGTAGCCGATGTAGCCCGGGAAGTTGATCGCCGGGAACGCGCTGGCGTTGACGCCACCGGCCAGGTTGTCCTGCGCGAACAGCAGGCCCGGCGAGAACTGGGTGGCGATGGCATTGCAGCGCCCGTTCCAGTAGCGGTTGTCGTAGTCGCTTGGATCGGTGCCCGGGCACACCCAGTAGTTGTTGCCGGTACTGCGGTGGATGCCGCCGTCGCGCCGCTTGAGGCCGAACTGCAGCGAGTCGACGACCTCGCCATCGAAATGCCAGGTGGTATCGATCTGCGCGTACTGCTGCTGATTGGTGTTGCGGGTCCAGGACGAACCGGTCGAGCCCAGGTCGACCTGCAGGATGCCGTCGCGCAGGTTCTGCATCAGCTGCGGCGAGAACGTCATGCTCGGCGTGCCGGTCAGGTCCCAGGCGCTGGCAAAGTTGGCGTTGGTCCAGCTGCCGTCGGCGTTCTGCAGGCGCGGCTTGATCGGCAGCGAGAACTGCAGCTCCGGCCCGCCCTTGGCCCAGGTGCGGCCGACCTTGAACGCCACGTCCACCTGCTCGCCACGCCATTCGCCGCCCAGGTCCACCGTCTGCGACTGCGATTTCTCGATGTTGTAGCTGCCGGTGATCTGCGGCGTCGGCACGGTGCAATCGTCCGAGCCCCAGCCGCCCGGCGGCAGGCCGGCCGCGGCGGCCTGCGCCTCGCTGCAATAATAGGTCTTGCCCGGACGCAGGCTGTAGGCGGCGCCAGTGACGATGGTGCCGCTGGGATCGAACTGCAGCCCATCGAGCAGACGGCCGCCGCGCCAGTTGCCGTCGCCGTTATAGCGGGCAATGTTCCACTCGGGAATCTTGATGGTATTGGTCTGCGAGTCCTGCGACAGGTCGAAGCGGAAGTAGTTCGCGGTCAGCGTCAGGTCGTCTGTCGGCTTGAACTGCAAGGTCAGTTGCGCGCCCTTGCGCTCGCGCTCCTCGCGTTTGGCGCCCAGGCTGACCGCGGTCGGCATCATGAAACCGGTGGAGTAATTGCCGTCCTGGTTCCAGAAACCGGTACCTCCCCACCAGTTGGCATTGAAGTCCGAGGGATTTCCGTTCACGTCGACCGCCGGGCCCACTTCGTCGCGCCCATACCACTGCCAGCTCTCGGTACTGGCATCGAGCGTGCGTGCGGTGCGCTTCTGCTGCGTGTAGCCAACAAAGACACCGAAGCGGTTGTCCTTGTCGTGCCACGAGTACGAACCGGAGAACTGGCCGTCGGTCTTCTTGCTGGTATCCGACCAGGTGCCCTCGGCGGAGACGAAGCCGGAGTTTGGCTCCAGTTCCAGCGGGCGCCGCGTCTGCAGGATCACCGTGCCGCCGATGCCGCCTTCGTCGATGCGCGCCTCCGGGGTCTTGTACAACTCCGCGCTGCCCAGCAGGTTCGACGGCAGCAGCGTGTAGTTGAACGAGCGCGTCGGGTCGCCGTTGGACTCGGCGGTGGCGATGTAGTTGCCGTTCAATTCGGTCAGCACCAACTCCGAGGACAGGCCGCGCACACTGACGTTCTTGCCCTCGCCACCGTCGCGGCTGATGACAACGCCGGGCACGCGCTGCAGCGCATCGGCCACGTTCTTGTCGGGGAACTTGCCCACGTCCTCGGCGGTGATCACATCGACCACGGCGTTGGCGTTGCGCTTCTGCTCCAGGCTTTTTTCGATCGCGTAGCGGTAGCCGGTCACCGTCACCGCGTCCAGGTCCGTGGCCTGCAGCGCGGCCTGGCCCGTGGGCGCCGGCGTGCCGTCGGCCTGCTGGGCGGAGACGCTGGTGGAGGCAGCGCTCGCGAACAAGGCGATGGCGATACCGGCGTACAGCGTGCTGTGGTTGCGTGCGAATGGCATGCAGTTCATTTCGATCGTGCTCTCCCAAAGGTGATTGGCTTCGGCGGATGTCTGTCGATCCAACGATCGGCCAGGAACGCTGCGCGAAGTGGCACAAAAAATATCCGGCGTCGTTGCGGCAACCCGCCCCCTCCTCTTGCGTCCGCTTCCGCATGCAGATGCAATTAGATCGTTCTAATGGCGTGGAAAGCTAAGTAGCACAGCCCATGCGGCAGCGCATTCTGCCGCGCAACAGACCAGCGGCGTTGCAAGCCGTCCACGATGGGCGGCCGGCCGGCCACGCTTGCACACGGCACGGTAGGGCCTGCTGCGTCGCCGGCTGCAGCAGCGTGATCGCTGCAAGCAACACACCCTCGCCCGCAACCGGACGCAAGCGGTTAACCGAAGCGCCAGCACACACCTCATTTGAAACCGGGCTCAGCAAGAGACTGGATCGACGTGAGGGCATCGCCCACCACACGCCGCTTGGCGGCCATCGCCAACGCGATCGCCACACCGAACATGCGCGCGCTTGTTGCCTGCGTGCACGCGCAAGGGCGGCGGGGCCTGCTGCGGGCTTGATGACACGCCCTGGTCGGAAGCGCATGCGCCGATGACCTGGAAACCCTGCATCGATGCCGAGTGGAAGCGGCCCATGCCGCAAAACGAAAACTTTCTGGCGCTCTCAACCATCTGGCTCTATCAAGTCCGCCGCGCCTGGGCCGATACCGCTTGCATAGACAGATTGAGCATCATCGGACTGGTGCTGGCGATCGTGGCGATCGAAGGCGACTACGTCAGCATCGAAATTCAGGACGACGGCGCCGGCATCGACCCCGAGCGCCTGCGCGAAATCGCCCGCAACAAGGGCCTGATCGACGCCGAAGCTGCTGCCCGCCTGAGCACCGACGAGTGCCTGCATCTGATCTTCATGCCGGGCTTCTCCACCAAGGCCGAGGTCACCGACATCTCCGGCCGTGGGGTGGGCATGGACGTGGTGCAATCGCGCATCCGCGAACTCAGCGGGCAGATCCAGATCCAGTCCGAACTCGGCCGCGGCAGCCGCTTCATGATCCGCGTGCCGCTGACCCTGGCGATCCTGCCGACCCTGCTGGTGCAGGCCGGCGAAGCGGTCTATGCCTTGCCGCTGGCCCGCGTGGTAGAAGTGCTGCATGCACCACAGACCTCGCTGGGCTGGTTCGACGGCCGCGCCGTGCTGGACCGCCGCTCGCACACCTTGCCGCTGATCGACCTGCGTCGCTGGCTGGGCGTCCCGGCCGAACAACCGCCGCTGTTGACCGTGGTGCTGCTGCAGGCCGGCGAAACCCGCTTCGGCCTAGTGGTGGACCAGGTCCGCGGCCGCGAGGAAGTGGTGATCAAACCGCTACCGCGCGCCCTGCGCGGCCTGCCCGGCTACGCCGGCGCCACCCTGATCGGCGATGGCCGCATGGCGCTGATCCTGGATGTGGATGGATTGCGCTCCAGTGATCATTGAGTTTGGGGATTCGGGATTCGGGATTGGGAAAGTCGGGAATCGGGAATCGGGAATCGGGAATCGGCATTACGATCCTGGTCGCATGATGTTGATGACAACGGCTGCGTATTGCGGCCTTTGTCGTTTCCACGCGTCGCCTCACCGAGAACCTAGGCCGCCACACGCGGCTGCACGTTGCGCTCGATCTCGCTGCGGTTGGGCAAGGTCTTGAGTTCATACGTGGCCTGCAGCGCGAGCCAGGACGCCGCATCGCCACCGAAGTGGCGTGCAAGCCGCGCTGCGGTATCGGCGCTGATGGCACGCTCGCCATGCACGATGCTGTGGATGCGCGTTGCCGGTACATCCAGCGCCCGCGCCAGGCCGTTGATGGTCAGCCCCAGCGGCAGCATGAAATCTTCCCGCAGGATTTCGCCAGGATGGATGGCGCGCAGTTTGTTGGTGAGTCGCATGGCAACACCTCAGTGGTAATCAACAATCTCAACGTGCTCGGGGCCGGCGTCAGTCCAGACAAAGCACACACGCCATTGGTCATTGATGCTGATGCTGATGCTGTGCTGACCTGCACGCGTACCCGCCAACAGCTCAAGCCGATTGCCCGGCGGGCTGCGCAAGAACTCCAGCGTCTGCGCCGAATCCAGCAATTGCAGCTTCCGTTCGGCCGCTGCCTGCATGGACCGGAATTGCCGCGGGCTAGCGCCTTCGAACAAGGCGCGTGTGTGCTTGCATCGAAACGACTGGATCATCCTGATCACCCTCATTACGTCAGACGGAACATATTACGCATCGCGTAATAGCGCAAGGGTGATTCATACCCTCACCCCAATCCTCGCGCCCCGGCCCGCGCTTACGGCGCGGTCGCTTCGAGGCACGCGCGCCAATGGAGCGCAAATCGTGCCTTCTCGCCCCGACGGGAGATGGGCTTCAAGCAACTTCTTCATCACCGCATTCATGCCTTCTCGAAGTCACAGCAACAAAGTACCGAGGCGGTAGCGTGGCCGGGGATTGGCGGAGAGCGGCACACGGATGTGCCGCGCGGCGAGTCAGACAGGATGTCCGACCGAGCCGAGAAGCCAGTCCCCGGCCGCGCTACCGCCGCTTACCGAAGCCGGCGACTGACAGGTGGCGCTCAGCACCGGATGAGGTACGGCTGCAGCAATAACATTGGTCAACCGTACCCTCACCCCAACCCCCGCTCCGCGCCCCGGCCCGCGCTTGCGGCGCGGGCGCTCCAAGGCACGCGCGCCCATGCCGCGCAAGCTGTGCCTTCTCGCCCCGGCGGGAGAGGGGCTTTAAGCCAGCAGGAAATGGACCTTCAGCCCCAAACGACAACTTTCTGGCGCATCAACCGAGCACGTCTATCAAGTCCGCCGCGCTCGCGCCGATACCGCATGCATGGACAGACTTAGCATTATCGGACTGCTGCTCGCGATCGTGGCGATCGTGGGCGGTAGCGTGTTGAAAGGCGCCGGTATTTCGTCGCTGTGGTCGCCGGCTGCCTTCCTGATCGTGATCGTCGGTACCGTGGCGGCGATTTTGCTGCACACCTCCCCGGCAGTTTTCCGGCGCGCCTTCAAGATCCTGCGCTGGGTGATCCAGCCGCCGGCCAGCGACCGCCCGCAGCTGCTGGCGCGCATCGTCGAATGGAGCAACATCGCGCGCCGCCAGGGCCTGCTGGGCCTGGAAGACCAACTCCCGCGCCAGGACGACGCGTTCCTGCGCAAGGGCCTGCAGATGCTGGTCGATGGCGTGGAGCCCGAATCCATGCGGCATATGCTCGAGATCGAAGTGGACAACCAGGAGCGTCAGGATCTTGCCGCCGCCAAGGTGTTCGAAGGCATGGGCATCTACGCGCCCACGCTGGGCATCATCGGCGCGGTGCTGGGCCTGATGGCGGTGATGAAGAATCTGGCCGACCCGGCCATGCTCGGGCACGGCATCGCGGCTGCGTTCACCGCCACCATCTATGGCATCGCCTCGGCCAACCTGCTGTTTCTCCCGGTCGCCGCCAAGCTCAAGAGCGTCATCCATTGCAGCACCAACGAGCGCGAAATGGCGATCGAAGGCTTGATTGCGATCGCCCAGGGCGAGAACCCGCGCAACATCGAATCGAAATTGGCCGGATACTTGCATTAAGCTCGTCATGGCCCGCCGTCGCAAACATCACGAAGAACATGGCAACCACGAAGCGTGGGCGATTCCGTATGCCGATCTGATGACGCTGCTGCTGGCGTTCTTCGTGGTGATGTACGCCATCTCCTCGCTCAACGAGGGCAAGTACAAGGTCATGGCGCAGGCGTTGACCACCGCGTTCGGTGGCTCGTCCAATGCGGCCAGCCCGGTGCAGATCGGCAAGACCCAGACCTTGGGGGCGGACTACGACCGCCCGTCCGTGATCAAGGCCGGCGCACCGATGGCCGCCTCCAACGGCCCCACCGACCCTACCCTGCTGCCATCGATGGCAGCGCAGATGCGCATGCCGGTGTCGCTGCGCAACCAGGCGCAGCTGGCGCGTGCGCAGCGGCAGATGGATGCGGTGGCCGCGCAGCTGAGCAAGACGCTGGCGCCGCTGATCGACAAGAAACTCATCACCATCCGCCGCAACGATCTGTGGATCGAAGTGGAGATCAACAGCGACATTCTGTTCGGCACCGGCTCGGCGGCATTGGCCGGCACCGCCCGCGACACCCTGTCCACCCTCGCCTCGGTGCTGCGCGATGCGCCCAACGGCGTGCGCGTGGAGGGCTATACCGATAACCAGCCGATCGCCACCGCACAGTTCCCCTCCAACTGGGAACTGTCGGCCGCGCGTGCCGCCAGCGTGGTGCACCTGTTCGCCGACGACGGTGTCGCCCCGCAGCGATTGGCGATGGTGGGCTATGGAGAATTCCGCGCACGTGCCGATAACAGCACTGAGGCGGGACGGAATGCGAACCGGCGCGTGGTGTTGATCATCCTCGCTGATTCGGCTGGCTCACTCGCACCCGATCCGCCATCGCAGATGCATGCGACCGCCGCCGGGGCGCCGAAGCTTCCCAAGTCTGACGGCGGCCAAACGGCCGTCACCACCGAAAGCGGCACAAGTTCCGTCCCCGCCGTAATTCAAGGAGTGCAGTGAGATGCGTATCTGGGCAATCGCCAACCAAAAGGGCGGCGTGGGCAAGACCACCACGACGCTGGCACTGGGTCGCGGCCTGGCCGCGCTCGGCCACCGGGTGCTGTTGGTCGACCTCGATCCGCACTCCTCGCTGACCCGCGCGTTCGGCGTGGCGGTGGACCCGCCGCCGCGCGGGGTACTGGACCTGTTCGGCACCCCGCCAAGCGATCTGGCCAGCCTGTTGCACGAAAGCAGCATCCCCGGCCTGTCCTATGTGTGCGCGCAAGCGGCACTGGCCACACTGGAACGTCGCAGCGCCAATCAGCCCGGTCTGGGCCTGGCCCTGCAGAACGCGATGACCCGCCACGCCGGCCAGCACGACTACATCCTGCTGGACTGCCCGCCGACCCTTGGCCTGCTGATGATCAATGCCCTGGCCGCCTGCGACCGCGTGGTGGTGCCGACCCAGGCCGAACCGCTCGCATTGCATGGCCTGGCCAGCATGGTGCGCACTGCCGACATGGTGCAGCGCTCGCGTCGCCGCCCGTTGCCGGTGTCGATCTTGCCGACGTTGTTCGACCGCCGCACCCGCGCCGGCACCGACACCCTCAAGGAAATGCAGGCCACCTATGGCGCAGTGGTCTGGGAAGACGCGGTGCCGGTGGATACCCGTATCTGTAACGCCGCTGCGCTGACCGTTCCCGCCACCGGCGGCGACTATCAGGGCCGTGGCCTGTCTGCTTATCGCCGCGCGCTGGAATGGGTGCTGGCCGATGACGCGATGCCCATGGAGCAAGCCGCATGAGCAACCACACCGCCAACGGTGAGCTCGACGATTATCTGGAAGGCCTGCTGCACGATGCCGGCGTGGAGATCCCCGCTGCCGTGACTGCCGCTGCTGTCACCGCTGCGGTGGCGACTGCCGACATCGCCGCGGCACCGGCGCTTGCCGACACCGACGCAGACGTCGCGCTGGCAGAGCCACCCGTGCAGGCCGTCGCTGTGCCGGAAGCGATCACCCCCGTGCTCAGCGCCGAAGCGATCGCTGCCGATTTCCTCGCCGAAATGGATGCCGACCCCGCCTTCGGCCCACCGGTCGTTGCCGCGCCGAGCGCTGCAGACATCGCTGCCGATTTCCTGGCTGAAATGGATGCCGACCCGGCCTTCGGCCCGCCAGTCGTCGCCGCGCCGAGTGCCGCAGACATCGCCGCCGATTTCCTCGCCGAGATGGATGCCGACCCGGCCTTCGGACCGCCGGTCATTGCCGCGCCGAGCGCTGCAGACATCGCCGCCGATTTCCTGGCTGAAATGGATGCCGATCCCGCCTTCGCCAGCGCCGCGCCCAGCCCGTTCATGAGCACGGCCGACCTGATGGCCGAAATGGACGCAGACCCTGCCTTCGGCACCGCCGCATCCAGTGCCGATCTGCTGGCTGCAGATCTGTTGTCGGAGATGGATGCGGACCCGGCCTTCGGTCTTGCCGCACCGGCTGCGCCGGCACCTGCGCGCCCGGCGCAGGCGCCGATCGCACCGCACCGCGCGCCACCGCCATCGATCTATCCGCAAGGCCTTGAAGCGCTGCTGGCGCCCGGCCAGGCCGAACGCATCCATGCCGAACGCCGCGCGGCCGAACGCAGTACGCGTTGGCTGCGCCTGCGCTGCGGCGAACAGACGTATGCACTCGAATTGCTCAAGGTGCAGGAAGTGGTCTTGCCGGTGCCGCTGCTGCCATTGCGCGGCACCCCCAGCGCGATGCTCGGCATCATGAATCTGCGTGGCCAGGTGGTGCCGGTGATGGATCTGGGTATCCATCTCGGTGCATCGGCAGTGGACATGGATCTGCACACCCGCGTGGTGGTGCTGGAAGAAAACGGCGAGACCATGGGTCTGCGCGTGTCGGCGGTGGAAGACGTCACCAGCCTCACCGATCAGCAGATCGAGCCGCCGGACAACGCACGCCTGTGCCGCATCTCGAACAACCTGTTCCGCGGCGTCGCGCGCCTGGGTCATCAGCCGATGATCCTGCTTGATGCCAGCCATCTGCTGCATTGATGCGCCGCATAGCTGACGCGCGCATGCACGCGCAGCGATTCAACGTTAAAGCTTTCCCGCCCCCCGCCGTTAGTACGCATAGAACCGTCCGTTCGGAGCAACGATGAGCACAGTGACATTGGGTGAGGATCTCGGCATCGAGACCAGCACCGACCTCAAGCAAAAGCTAGCCGCAGTCCTCGCGGAGGATGGCGATCTGGTGCTTGACGCCGGTGAAGTCCGCCGCATCCACACCGCCAGCGTGCAGTTGCTCTGCGCCTTCGTGCAGGCCCGCCGCCAGGCCGGGTTGAACACCGAGTTCGATGGCTGCAACGACACTTTTAGAGATGCGGCCCGTCTGCTCGGCGTCACCGACGCGCTCGGACTTTCCGCATCCAATGACAACCTGAAATCTGTGGAGAACGCCGCATGAGCGCACGTATCTTGGTGGTGGACGATTCGGCGTCAATGCGCCAGATGGTCTCTTTCGCCCTCACCTCTGCCGGCTTTGCCGTCGAAGAAGCCGAAGACGGCGCCGTTGCGCTGGGCCGCGCGAAGGGCCAGCGCTTCAATGCGGTGGTGACCGACGTGAACATGCCCAACATGGACGGCATTTCGCTGATTCGCGAACTGCGCCAGCTACCGGATTACAAGTTCACCCCGATGCTGATGCTCACCACCGAATCGGCGGCCGACAAGAAATCCGAAGGCAAAGCTGCCGGTGCCACCGGCTGGCTGGTCAAGCCGTTCAATCCAGAACAGCTGATCGCCACCGTCCAGAAAGTTCTGGGTTAATTCTCTCTCGCTTCACCATCGGATTTCGCACCCATGAGCATGGACCTGCAACGTTTCCACGCCACCTTTTTCGAGGAAAGCCGTGAAGGGCTCGATGCGATGGAGGCCGGGCTGCTGTCCCTTGAAGAGGGCAACCGCGACCCGGAAATCATCAACTCGGTGTTCCGCGCTGCGCACTCGATCAAGGGTGGCGCTGCCACTTTCGGTTTCGAGGCCGTCGCCGGCCTGACCCACGTGCTGGAGACGCTGCTGGACGAACTGCGCTCCAACAAGCGCCAGCTCGCACCCAACGCGGTCGATGCCATGCTCGGCTCGGTCGACGTGCTGCGCGCCCTGCTGCGCGAAGCCGAACACGGCACCCCGGCCGACCCGGCTGCGGTCAAGGCCGTGCACACCCGCTTGAACGCGGTGCTGGCTGGCGAAGCACCTGTAGCTGCAGTCGTTGCCAAGCCGAAGGAAGAAGAACCCGAAGCCTGGCACATCGGCTTTACCCCGGCGCCGTCGCTGTTCATGAGCGGCAACGACCCGCTGCGCATCATCCGCGAGCTCGAGCACCTGGGCCCGCTGCAGATTGCCGCCCGTCTGGAGCGCATGCCGGGCTTTGAAAACATCGACCCGCTGGAAGCCTACCTGGCCTGGGATCTGGGCCTGATCGGCAAGATTCCGCGCAGTAAGATCGAAGACACCTTTGCCTGGGTGGTGGACGATTGCGAGCTGGATATCCGTCCGATGGCCGTGCCCGGCCCGCCGCCGAGCCTGGCGGTCGACGCGGCTGACACTGCCGCCGTCGCGGTTGCAGCAACCGCCGCTGCAGAACCTGCGGCCGCCGTTGCCACGCCTGCCAAGGCCGCCGCTGCCGAAGCCGAAAGCTCCATCCGCGTCAGCGTCGACAAGGTCGATGCCCTGATCAACCTGGTCGGCGAACTGGTCATTACACAGGCCATGCTCAAGCAGGTCTCCACCGGCCTGGACCCGGCGCATGCCGAACAGTTGTTTGCCGGCCTGGATCTGCTCGAACGCAACACCCGCGATCTGCAGGAAGCGGTCATCGGCGTGCGCATGCTGCCCGTCGATGCGGTATTCCGCCGCTTCCCGCGTCTGGTGCGCGACCTCTCCAGCCGCCTCGGCAAGCAGGTGCGTCTGCGCACGATTGGCGAAAGCACGGAACTGGACAAGGGCTTGATCGAAAAGATTGCCGATCCGTTGGTGCATCTGGTGCGCAACTCGATCGACCATGGTCTGGAAATGCCCGATGCGCGCCGCGCCTCCGGCAAGGACGAGACCGGCACCATCACCCTGGCGGCATCGCACCAGGGCGGTCACATCGTGATCGAAGTCAGCGACGACGGCCGTGGCCTCAATCGCGCCAAGATCCTGGAAAAAGCGGCCGAACGCGGCATTGCCGTGCCGGACAACCCGACCGATGCGCAGGTGTGGGATCTGATCTTCGCACCGGGCTTCTCCACCGCCGATGCAGTGACCGATCTCTCCGGTCGTGGCGTGGGCATGGACGTGGTCCGCCGCAACATCCAGGGCCTGGGTGGCGAAGTGCAGCTGGAAAGCAGCGCCGGCAGCGGTACCCGCGTGCTGATCCGTCTGCCGCTGACCCTGGCCATCCTGGACGGCATGACCGTGTCGGTTGCCGGCGAAACCCTGATCCTGCCGCTGTCCTACGTGCTCGAAGCGCTGCAGCCGGCGCCGGAAGATGTCCGCTCGATGGCCGGCGACGGCCGGGTGCTGCGGGTGCGTGGCGAATATCTGCCGATCCTGTCGCTCACCAATTACTACGGTTTCGGCGGGCAACAGTCCTCCAAGGAATCGCTGGTGGTGGTGGTCGAAGGCGACGGCCAGAAGATCGCGCTGGAAGTGGACGAATTGCTTGGCCAGCAGCAGGTCGTGGTCAAGAACATCGAAAACAACTATCGCCGTATCCCGGGCGTCTCCGGCGCCACCATCCTCGGCGATGGACGGGTCTCGCTGATCGTGGACATCGGTGGCCTGGTGCGTTCGTTGAAAGTGCCGCAGGCGGCGTAAGACGCAAAGCCGCAGAAGAAGGCACTAAGAGCGGCTAACAAAACCTAGCGAGCGCCTGTCAGTGACTGCATTGGTTTTGTCGGCCGTCTCTTGGTGGATGCAGTCAGACGTCCAGATCAAACACTGAGTGGGTCGAATGCGCGGTGCCCTCACCGCACCAGAGAGTCTGCTGGTTGCTTTGTTTAAAACCATGCATACCGACCATCTCGACTGGTCCTTGCCTGCCCCCCGTCGCGGGACCTTACGCGGCATGGATGCCGCGTAAGAGCCTTATCTGTTCGGAATCTGGCAGTTTAGGTGTCGAGAGCCGGCGTGGGCCACCGTGAGAGCCTGGATCTCAGCGATCGCCGTGTAGCTTGGTACCCACGCCGGATTCTCCCTTGATTCGCCCGAACAGTTGCCCGAGGTGACACTCGAAACGATAAGACTGGGCAGGCGAGGGAGCTCTCGACATTTCTAGCCTAGCGGAGATTTCCCATGAGCGGAATCGGGATCGATGTGTGCAAACACTCTCTTGACGTTGCGGTTTTTCGAGGCCAGACCCGTCAGTTCACCAACACCGCAGGCGGTCATCGGAAGCTTGTCGATTGGCTGAATACGCTGTCGGTGCGGCAGGTGGTGCTGGAGGCGACCGGGGGCTACGAGCTGGCAGCGCTGGATGCCTTGCATCACGCCGCATTGCCGGTGGCGCGCGTCAATGCGCAACGGGCACGCAACTTGGCCAACGGTTTGGGACTGGCCAAGACCGACCGGCTGGACGCCGCCATGTTGGCCTGCATGGCCGAGAAGATGGAGCTCCATCAGTATGTTCCACTGGAACCATGGCAGCGCGATCTGGGCGAGCATGTGCGTGCCCGTCGGCAACTGGTGGATCTGTTGAAAACAGCAAGGCAGCAGCTGCTGCAGGTTGCGGAAAAAGCGCTGCGCAAGCTGCTGCAGGGCAACGTGAACCAGCTTGTGCGCAGTGTGGCGCGGTTAGACAAACTGATCGCCGGGCAGCTGAAGACGCTACTCACCGAGCAACCGCACCTGGCTGCGTTGAAGACGCTCAAAGGGGTCGGTCCGGTGCTGCTGGCCGTGCTGGCGTGCCGGTTACCAGAGCTTGGGACGCTCAGCGGAAAGCAGATATCCCGATTGGTTGGCGTTGCCCCGCTCTCGCGCGACAGCGGCGCGATGCGAGGTAAACGGGGGATTGGCGGAGGCCGAGCCGACATCCGACAGGCGCTGTATATGGCGGCCATGTCCTCAGCTCGGCACGAGCCACGTCTGCGCGATTTTTACAGAGCGCTGCGGGCACGCGGCAAGGAGGGCAAGGTCGCCCTTGTGGCGGTGATGCGCAAGATGCTGGTCATCCTCAATGCGCGCGTGCGCGATGAAAGAGCCGCCATGCAGCCCGCCTGAGCGCATTTGACGGCCATGCGCAAACGCAAAAAAGCGTGCCGGCCAGCGGCCGGCACCTACCGATGAACGCGCCTGAAGGAAACCGCTCAAAGGTCGCGGGTTGAGGTCCTGATCAACACAGTTGCTACACGGACGTACTTGCGGCGTGTCCTGCGATGGGGGGCGGGCAAGGGCCCTGCAGCCAGACATCAGATCAACCGGCCTGCAGTAGGCTGACGTGACGTAGTTTTGTTAGCCGCTCTAAACCGCGAAGGCCGCCGATGTTGTGCGGTAACGACAAAGCCCTGGCAGCGATGCCGGGGCTTTGTCGTTACCACGCACCCACTCGCCACACGCTGGCAATGCCGCCGTTGCCGCCCGTGCCTGTCCCCATTGCACGACGCAACGCAACGCTTCATACGCAGCGCACACGCCGCAGCGACGATGAACGCAGACGCATCGACGAACGCGCATCAGCTCAAGAAAACCCGCCAGCGAACGCTACCGCTGTACCTCTTTTCCTCCCTCCTCCCCGAGAACACCATGAAATTTCTGCATTCGCTCAATGTCGGGCGACGCCTGGCGTTGGCCTTCACCTTGTTGATCGTTTTATTGGCCGGCTCCACCAGCCTGGCGTTATACGAATTCAAGACGGTCAAGAACCAGGTCTCCATCATTATCGAGATCAATAACCGCAAGGCGCAGCTGCTCAACCAGATGCGCGAGAGCAATATGCTGGGCGAGCGTTATATCCGCGACTTCATGCTGGCCACGCCGCAGCAACAGCCCACGATCGATGCGCAGCTCAAGGCCAATCGCGCGCACTACGCCCAGTTGTGGACTGCGCTGAAACGCCTGCCGACCACTGCAGATGGCATGCGTGCACGCCAGACCATCGAAGACAGCCTCACCGCCGCCCGTGCCACCAACAACCGCCTGCTCGGCATGATCCGCGACGGCAATCTGGACGGCGCCAAGCAGCTGTTGAGCGGTGAAGCACAGCCGCTGCTGGAGCGACGCTCCAACGCGATTGCCGCCGCAGTGGAATTGCAAAACCAGCAGAACGCCGCCGGTGCAGCCGCCATCCTGGGCAGTGTTGCACTGGCCAACCGTGCCTTGATCGCCTTCGGCCTGCTGTCGGCGTTTCTGGCCGCTGCACTGGCGTGGCTGATTTCGCGCAGCCTGGTGCGTCCATTGACCCAAGCCACGCAAGTGGCCGAAGCGATCGCGCATGGCAAGCTGGACAACCCGATCGGCCCGCAGCCCGGCGACGAACCCGGCCAGTTGTTGACCAGCATGCGTGGCATGCAGGAACAGCTCAAAGCCGTCTCCGCGGCGCAGCAGGACATGGCCCGCCGCCACGACAGCGGGCAGATCAGCTTCCGCATGGACGAAGCGGCGTTTCCCGGCGAATACGGCAGCATGGTGCGCGACACCAATGCACTGGTCGAATCGCATATTGCGGTGAAGATGAAGCTTGCACGGATTATGTCGCGCTATGCGATCGGCGATATGAGCCAGGACATGGACCGCCTGCCTGGCGAGAAGGCCGTGCTCAGCGACACCATGGACGCGGTCAAGCGCAATCTCTTGGCAATGAACAGCGAAATCAAATTGCTGGCGCAGGCCGCCGCCAATGGCGACTTCAGCGTGCGCGGCGATACGCAGCGCTTCCAGTACGATTTCCTTGCGATGGTGGAGAGCCTCAACCAGCTGATGGCCACTGCCGACGGCAATCTGGGCGCACTGTCCAAAGTGCTGCAGGCGATTGCCGCCGGCGATCTGACCGAGCGGATGCACGGCCAGTTCCACGGTGTGTTCGCACAGATGCGCGACGATGCCAACGCCACCACCGAGCAGTTGTCCGGCATCGTCGGGCGCATCCAGCACGCCACCACGTCGATCAATGCCGCTGCCAGCGACATTGCCGCCGGCAACAACGACCTGTCGCAACGCACCGAGCAACAAGCGGCCAACCTGGAAGAAACCGCCGCGTCGATGGAAGAACTCACCTCCACCGTCAGGCAGAACGCCGAAGGCGCCCGCCAGGCCAACCAGTTGGCGATCGGCGCGGCCAGCGTCGCCTCGCAAGGGGGCGAAGTGGTGGGCAAGGTGGTCGCCACGATGGCCGACATCGAGGCATCGTCGAAGAAGATTGCCGACATCATCAGCGTGATCGACGGCATCGCCTTCCAGACCAACATCCTGGCCTTGAACGCCGCCGTGGAAGCGGCGCGTGCGGGCGATCAGGGCCGCGGTTTTGCAGTGGTTGCCTCAGAAGTGCGAACACTGGCCCAGCGCTCGGCTGGTGCGGCCAAGGAGATCAAGCAGCTGATCGACGATTCGGTCGGCAAGGTCGCCGAAGGCTCGCTATTGGTGAATCAGGCCGGTACCACCATGACCGAAGTCGTTGCCAGCGTGCAGCGCGTGACCGACATCATGGGCGAGATCTCCGCCGCCTCGCAGGAGCAATCCGCCGGTATCGAACAGGTCAACCTCACCGTGACGCAGATGGACGAAGCCACCCAGCAGAACGCCGCATTGGTGGAAGAAGCCAGCGCCGCCGCGCGTGCGATGGAAGAACAGGCCGGTGAGCTGTCCGATGCGGTGGCGATCTTCAAGATCCAGCCGAACGCTGCGCTGCCTTCGGTAAGTAGCGCCCCTGCACCTCGGCGTCTGGTGGTGGTTTAAGCGTCTGACGGTGCTTTGGCATCTGACGTGGGTCTAGGCATATGACGTTGGTTTAGGCATCAGACAGTGCTTTAAGCGCACGAGGCTTTAAGCACACTAGGCTTCGCCCGTACCCTCATCCGGCGCTGCGCGCCACCTTCTCCCGCAGGGAGAAGGGTTCATAGCCCCTCTCCCGCCGGGAGAGGGGGTGGGGTGAGGGTACGGCGCCGCGGCCAATCGCCAACCGCCAATCACGCGCAATGCTGTCACAGCACTCCACCTTCGCTCACGTTGTCATTGCCCCTCAAAACGCCCCGCTCCTGTCGGGGCGTTTTGCTATCTGGCAAAAAACCGGCAGACATACCCCACGTCGTAACACCCCGGCCACATCGCAACACCCCTGAGATTCCCCCAACACTGCCGTTGGTCGAAAGGTGATCAAGCGCAAGCTTCCGCGGCCGATACACAGAGCAATGAGGGCAGTCTTGCCCGCGCTACGTCGAAGGAACTCCGCATGCACACCGCCAATTCCACACGCTCTGCCCGCCACATGCTGGGCTCCATGCTCGTTGTCGCGCTGCTGGCTGCCGGTGTGTCGTTGCCCCCCTCTTTCGCCGCGCCGGCAGCGCCGGTCTCGGTGCTTCTGGACAACGTCCCGGTGAGCGCGCTGCAGTCGCTTGCCATCGATCTGGTGCAATTGCGCGACGACCAGCGTGCGCAGCTTGCCGCCTCGCATGACCTCGCACGCATCGATGCCTACGACGAGCGTCTGGGCAATCTGCGTCAACGTATCGCGCGGCATGCCGGTTACTTCCAGGCCACTGCACCGCAAGGCGAACAGGCACGGCAGTTTGCGCTGGTGCAGCAGCAGTTGGGCCAGTATCTGGCGCAACACCGTCAGGCCAATCGCGCCCTGCACGATGGCGATCTGCAAACCGCACAAGCCTTGTCGCTCGGCCACGACGGCGATACCCGCCACCAGTTGTGGAGCGAATTGCAGAACCTGCAGCAGTCCGTGGCAAGCGTCAGCAGCACGCAGCGCAACTAAGAGCGGCTAACAAAACTACTGCGCATCCGCCGAACGCCTACCCCGCCACTCCTCGGTCGTGGCGGCACCGCAAGCCCATTCCAGCCAGCCCCCACGCTGCGCCGATCCACGCGACCTGACGTCCAGGTCGGCGTGCGGCGTGCGCTGCGCGGCCTGACGGTGCGCGTAACCCGCCGCAGACTTGCCAGGTCCTGCGCCGGCGCGGGACCAGGAAAGTCTTCAAAAAAGCACTGCAAATCACCCACACACCAGCCGTCGGGCAACGCTCAACATTTCTGCAATCGGGTCGCTATCCGACATATCCCGGTCACACATCCTTTCACTGGATACCTGCCATGACGTTTAAGACCACGATCGCAAACACGCTGGCCAACGTGCCGCTCAAGCGCAAGTTCCTGTTCCAGACTGCGTTGGTGGCGCTGGGCATCATCGCGCTGGCGGTCATCGCCGCGCGCATGCAGTACGTGGATCTCACCGATACGCGCCGCGATGGGCTCAAGAGCCAGATCGAAATGGCGATCGCGGTGGTCAATGGTTACGCCGAGCGAGCCGAAAAGGGCGAGATGGATGTGGCGACCGCAAAGAGCAGAGCGCTGGCCACCTTGTCGACGATGCGCGCACGCGGCGGTGTGGATTACATCTACGTCACCGACCAGGCACCGGTGATGCTGATGCACCCCACCCGCCCGGATCTCAACGGCAAACCGCTCAACGATGTGCTGAGCCCGGACGGCAAGCGCATCTTTCCGGCATTCGTCACTGCCGCGCAGGCTGGCGGCGGCTACGTCGATTACGCCTGGGCCAAGCCCGGCGAAAAAGAGCCGGTGCAGAAGACCTCCTACGCGGCGCTGTACAAGCCGTGGGGCTGGGTGATCGGCACCGGCGTGTATCTGGACGACACCCAGGCGCAGGCGCTGGCCTTCACCGGCATTGTCGCCGTGGCCGGCGGCGTGCTGGTACTGATCAATCTGCTGGTGGGCTGGCTGATCGGCAACTCGATTCTGGAGCCGGTGTCGCGTGCGCTTGCCGCCATCAAGGGTGTGGCGCGTGGCGATCTGAGCGTGCGCACCGCCCAGCACGGCAGCGATGAAATCGGCCAGATGCTCAAGGCCACCGACGAGATGGTGCACACGCTGGAGCGCTTCTCCGCGCAGACCAAGGTGATGATGCACATGCACGCCGGCGAAGACGTCAGCCACCGCATGCCGACCGATTTCCCCGGTGTCTACGGCGAGCTGGCGGGCGGCATCAACACCATGATCTTCGAACACCTGGACGCCATCATCGATGCGATCGGGGTACTCAACGAATACGCGCAGGGCGACCTGTCGCGCGACGCCGCACGCCTGCCCGGCACGCGTGCCGTGCTGCACGAAGCGATGGATGCGGCCAAAGCCAGCCTGCTGGCGATCAACACCGAGATCAAGCGCCTGGCCCAGGCTGCGGCCAATGGCGACTTCAGCCAGCGCGGCGATGCCACACGCTTCAAGCACGATTCGGCACGCATGATCAACGACCTCAACGCGATGATGGAGGTCAGCGACCGCAACCTGGGCAAGCTGTCCGAGCTGCTAGCCGCGCTGGCCGAGGGCGACCTCACTGCGCGCATGGACGGCCAGTTCCACGGCGTGTTTGCACGCATGCGTGATGACGCCAACACCACTGCCACGCAGTTGGCCGGGATCGTCGGACGCATCCAGCAAGCGGCCAGTTCCATCACCGGATCGGCCAGCGAAATCGCCGCCGGCAACAACGACCTGTCGCAGCGCACCGAACAACAAGCGGCCAATCTGGAAGAAACCGCCGCCTCGATGGAGGAACTCACCTCCACCGTCAAGCAAAACGCCGAGAGCGCACGTCAGGCCAATCAACTGGCGATCGGTGCGGCATCGGTGGCATCACAAGGCGGGCACGTGGTCAGCCAGGTGGTGGACACCATGTCCGGTATCCAGACCTCGTCCAAGAAGATCGCCGAAATCATCAGCGTCATCGACGGCATCGCGTTCCAGACCAATATCCTCGCCTTGAACGCGGCAGTGGAAGCGGCGCGTGCCGGCGAACAGGGCCGCGGGTTTGCGGTGGTCGCCAGCGAAGTACGCACGCTGGCGCAACGTTCCGCCGGCGCGGCGAAAGAGATCAAGCATCTGATCGACGACTCGGTCGGCAAGGTGGCACAGGGCTCGGCGCTGGTGGATCAGGCCGGCAAGACCATGGCCGAGATCGTCTCCTCGGTGCAGCGCGTGACCGACATCATGAGCGAGATCTCCGCTGCCTCCCAGGAACAATCGGCCGGTATCGAGCAGGTCAATCTCACCGTCACCCAGATGGACGAGAGCACCCAGCAGAACGCCGCGCTGGTGGAAGAAGCCACCGCCGCCGCCAACGCCATGCAGCAGCAGGCGCAGCAGCTCGACGAAGCGGTGTCCAGCTTCCGGGTGAGCGCAGCGGTTCCGGCACAGCGCAGCCACAGCCGCGTTGGCGCACGCGCAGGAGCCCTGCTCGCCACCGGCTGAGCAAACATCCACACCGTCGCCTTCAGCAGTCAACCCCTTCTTTCGCAGCGACTCCCATGACCGTGTCTTCCACGCAATCTCGCTCCGGCGGCAGTCTGGCGTACCGCCTGATGCTGGGCACCGCGGTGGCTGCCTTGCTGTGTTTCGGTCTGACTGCGGCGATCAGCTACTGGCAAAGCAGTCGCGCGCTGATCGCCTCGGCACAGACCACGATGCAGAACGCGGCACGCTATCAAGCCGAGCAGATCGGCAACGAGCTGGGGCAAGCGTTCACCACCGGCCAGTCGGTCGCCAGCGCCTTGCTGGCGCAGCGTGCCCATGGTGGGGTGAGCCGCGATGCGGCGGCGGCGATCGTGCACGACCAGTTGCAGAACCATCCCGAATGGGTGGGCATGGGGACGTTGTGGGAACCGCAGGCCTTCGATGGCAAGGACGGCGACTATGTCGATGCCAAGGGCCACGACAACACTGGTCGTTTCATGACCTACTGGGCCTATAACGGGCAGTCGCTGATCCGCGAACCGTTGGTCGGTTACGAAAAACCCGGCGACGGCGACTGGAACCTCAAACCCCGTCAGCTGGGCCGGCAGATCGTGGCTGGTCCCTACGATTACCAGATCGGCGGCAAGCCGGTGCTGATGACCACCTTGTCCACGCCCATCATGGATCAGGGCAAGTATGTGGGCGTGGTCTCGGTGGATTTCGCCCTGGCCGCTCTGCAGAAACGCCTGAGTGCGCTACGTCCGATGGACGACGGCTATGTCGAGCTGATCTCGCCTGCCGGGGTGATTCTGGCCTCGCGTGACGCTGCGCGGATCGGCAAGCCGGCCGACGGCGCCGACTATCGCGCGATGCTGGAGGCGACCAGGGCCGGCAAGGACTATCTGGATTTCACGCCGGATGCAGCCGGCACGGTCAGCGCCTATGTGCCGTTGCAGATCGGCCAGGCGCAAGAGCGCTTTGCGTTGGGTGTGGTGGTGCCGTATGCGGCGATCATGCAGCAGGCGCATCGCCTGTTGTGGACCATTCTGGCGGTCGGCCTGGGCTCGGCGCTGGTGCTCAGCATTGCGCTGTTTGCACTGTTGCGCCGTCAGGTAGTGGGGCCGCTGGATGCTGCCGCAAAGGTGGCAGGTGCCATTGCCGCCGGCAAGCTGGACAACCAGATTGCCGCGCAGCGCCAGGATGAGGTGGGCCGCCTGATGGGCGCCATGCAGCGCATGCAGACCGACCTGCGCCAGCGCATCGAGCGCGAAGCGCAGATCGCCAACGAAAACCTGCGCATCCGCACCGCGCTGGAACATTCGGAGATGGAAGTGCTGCTCGCCGACGAACAGCACAACGCGGTGTTCATCACCGAAGCGCTGCATACCTCGTTGAAATGCGGCGAAGCGGCGTTTCATGCCAAGGGCCAGCAGGGCTTCAGCGCCGATGCGGTGGTCGGCAAACCGCTGGACTATGTGTTCGGCACCGACGCCGACGGCAAGGCGCGTTTGCAGCGCCTGCAGCAGTTGCAGTCCACCACGCTGGAGCGCTACACCTTCGGTCCGGTGACGCTGGACCTGACCATGACCCCGCTGTATGCCGCCGACGGCCATCGCAGCGGCAGCATGTTGCTGTGGCGCAATGTCAGCGCCGAGGTCAGCACGCAACAAGAAGTCGCTGCAGTGGTGCAGTCCGCCTTGATGGGCGACTTCGGGCAGCGCCTGGCACTGGACGACAAGCACGGCTTCTATCTGGAGTTCGGCCGCCAGCTCAACGGTTTGCTGGACACCCGACGTCCCCCCGCCCTGAGTAGCGGCTTGGTTTAGAGTCCGGGGGTAATGATATCGGTGTTTGCCAGATGTTGGGCATAAGCAGCCGGGGTCATGCCGCCGATTGCATTCTTGGGTCGCTCTTCGTTGTACGCGCGTCGCCAGCGTTCGATTTCGGTGCGCGCGTGCAGCAGTGTCGGGAACCAGTGCTCGTTGAGGCATTCGTCGCGTAGTCGGCCGTTGAACGATTCGACGTAGGCGTTCTGGTTCGGTTTGCCGGGTTGGATCAGCCGCAACTGCACACCACGGGCATGTGCCCAGGCGACCATCGCCCTGCCGCAAAACTCCTTGCCGTTGTCAGTGCGGATCACCTTCGGCAAACCGCGACTGTGTGCCAACCGATCCAGCACGCGCGCAACGCCATGTCCCGAGATCGCGCGCTCCACGTCGATGGCGACCGCTTCGTGGGTTGCATCGTCCACGATCACCAGACACTTGACCACCCGACCGTCGGCAGTGCGGTCGAACACGAAGTCCATCGACCACACCTGATTGGCCTGCGCTGGCCGCAGCAGCGGCTGACGCTCGCTTATTGGCACCTTTTTGCGTTTGCGCCGTCGGACCTGTAGCTGCTGCTCGCGGTACAACCGCTCCACCCGTTTGTAGTTCACGATGCGCCCTTCCTGTCGCAGTTTGAGATAGATCATTCCCACGCCATAGCGGCGATGGCGATGCGCCAACGCAACGATGCGCTCGCGCAGTTCGCCATTGCGGTCTTCGCGTGGGCAATAGCGCAGCGCACTGGCGCTCATGCCGATCGCTGCCAAGGCGCGACGCTCGCTGGCGCCACGCCCGATCCACTCGCGCACCAGCGTACGACGCGCCGGTGCGCTTACCACTTTTTTCGCAGCGCATCCTTGATCAGGTCGTTCTCGAACAATTGCTCGGCCAGCAACTTCTTCAGCCGCGCGTTCTCGGACTCGAGGTCCTTGAGCCGCTTGGCATCAGGCACGCTCATCCCGCCGAATTTGCTGCGCCACAGGTAGTACGAGGCCTCGCTGAAGCCATGGCGCCGGCACAGGTCCTTGATCGCCACGCCGCTTTCGGCTTCGCGCAGAAAGCCGATGACCTGCTCGTCAGTAAAACGTTTCTTCACGTCCAATCTCCTCGGGGTAGGGAATTGGACTCCAAACTGAGGCGCTACTCAAAATCGGGGGGACGTCGCACCACCTCGCATGGACTGGAGCGTATTTCTACGCTGCTCAGCGCGCTGGCCGAAGGCGACCTCACGGTGCGCATGGATGGCGACTTCCAGGGCGTGTTTGCGCGCATGCGCGACGACGCCAATGCCACCGTGGCGCAGTTGACCGAGATAGTGTCCGGCATCCAGACCTCGGCCACGCAGATCAATGCGGCGGCCAGCGAAATTGCCGCCGGCAACAACGATCTGTCGCAACGCACCGAACAACAAGCGGCCAATCTGGAAGAAACCGCCGCCTCGATGGAAGAACTCACCTCCACCGTCAAACAGAATGCCGAGAGCGCACGCCAGGCCAATCAGCTGGCGATCGGCGCTGCCGATGTCGCCTCGCATGGCGGCGCAGTGGTGGCGCAGGTGGTCACCACCATGTCCGGTATCCAGACCTCGTCCAAGAAGATCGCCGAGATCATCAGCGTCATCGACGGCATCGCCTTCCAGACCAATATCCTGGCCTTGAACGCGGCAGTGGAAGCGGCGCGCGCTGGCGAACAGGGCCGTGGTTTTGCGGTGGTCGCCTCCGAGGTACGCACGCTTGCACAGCGTTCGGCCGGCGCTGCAAAAGAAATCAAGCAGCTGATCGACGACTCGGTGAGCAAGGTTGCGCAGGGCGCGTCGCTGGTGCACCAGGCCGGCACCACCATGAGTGAAATCGTGGCCAGCGTGCAGCGCGTCACCGACATCATGGGCGAGATTTCGGCCGCTTCGCAGGAGCAATCCAGCGGGATCGAACAGGTCAACCTCACCGTCACCCAGATGGACGAAGCCACCCAACAGAACGCAGCGCTGGTGGAAGAAGCCACCGCTGCGGCACGTGCAATGGAAGAACAGGCCGGCCAGCTGACCGACGCGGTGGCGGTGTTCAAGCTCACGCAGGCAGCCGGGCCCAAGCCTGCTGCATCCACCGCCAAATCGGTCGGCACGTCGAGCGCCAAATCGAGCGTCAAACCGGCCGTCAGCACCGCGCCAGCGCCCAAACGTGCGCCAACAACCCGCAAGCACATGGCAGCGCCGCAGCCTCACGCGGCAGGCAAGACGTCCAGCAACGCGGGCAACGACAGTCAGTGGCACGAGTTCTGAGACAGGCGTTCGGTGCATGCGCACACGCGTGTGCGTAGCGGCATCCGGTTGCACTCGTCAACCGGATGCATGCCGCAGCATTGCTTGATCCAGGCAGCGCGCACGCTACACGGCCGGCACGTGGCAGACGCCCTCCCCGACTACAGCTCCGTCCATCGGCCACGCATCAAGATTCATCCGCCGTTGCCGCTAGCGAGGAGGACATCGACTGCCTGCGCCCCACCGCAACAGCCGCTCTAGCACCGCATGCGCGCTGTTGTCAGACAGTGCAAGCAGACGCATGCGTTCCGGATGTTCGCGCGTTTCAGGGGTCGCCATGAAGCCACGTATTCTTGCCAGCTGCCTCATCCTGTTCGGCGTCGTCGGCCATGCCCGCGCCGAAGATCCGATCGCCACCGACCGCCCCGATTTCGTCGAGTCCAGCCTGACCGTCGGCGACCGCCGGCTGCAGGTGGAAACCAGCGTCGCGTGGGAACGCGATGACGCGGTCGATGGCTACGCCACGCCCACCTTGTTCCGCTACGGCCTGGGTCAGACCTGGGAATTGCGGCTGGAAACCGATGGCTGGCAGCGCATCGACGCACCCGGCGAAGACACGCTCAGCGGCATGTCCGATGTCGCGCTCGGCATCAAACACCACCTGGCCAGTTCCGACAGCGGCAAGACCTCGCTGGCCTGGCTGCTGCATGTGGATCTGCCCAGCGGCGCACGTGCGCTACGCGGGCATGGCGCGCGGCCATCGTTCCGGCTGGTGGCCGAGTGGGATCTCAGCGACAGCATCTCGGCCGGCATGATGCCCGGCGTGATCCGGGACGACGACGGGCAAGGCCATGGCTATACCGCCGGCATCTTCGGCGCGGTGCTCGGCAAGGCCTGGAATGACCGCGTGCGCTCCTTCGTCGAAGTGGCATTGCCGCAAATCGCCAGCAGCGAGAACGGCGGCACCGTGGCACTGCTCGACGTCGGCTCGGCCTGGCTGCTGAGCAACGATGTGCAATTGGACGCGGTGTACAGCCGCGGGCTCAACCAGCGCTCACCGGATCACGCACTCGGCGTGGGTCTGTCTTTCCGCTTCTGAAACAGGCCGCACAATGAAAATCATGCACATGTTGGGCATTCTGGTACTGGTGGCTGCGCTGGCGCTGCTCGCCCTGGGTGGCGTCGGCTACAACGGCCAACGCGGCTTGCTTGCGGCAATCGCCGCGCAGGTGATCTCTTCCGATGCACTGCGCAACCACATGCAGGCGGACATGATGCATGACGCCTTGCGCGGCGATGTCACTGCCGCCCTGCTTGCCGCATCCAGGCAGGACGATGCCGCCATTGCCGCCGCACGCACCTCGCTGGGCGAACACGCCACAGAATTTCGCCAGTCGCTGGAGGCCAACCGCACGTTGCCGCTCGATCCGGCATTGCGCAGCGAGCTGGAAGCGGTGACACCGACCTTGCAGGCCTACATCGCCGCGGCCGACCAGGTGATGACACTGGCCGAAACGCATGCCGACAGCGGCACGGCCTACGCCGATTTCAACGACAAATTCGGCCAGCTCGAAACCCGCATGGGCGCGATCAGCGAGCGCATCCTGGCCTTGAACGCGGCCAACCGCAGCCAGGCCGAGCACTACAGCCAGCGGGTGATGTGGCAACAAGGCGGCGCGGTGGTGCTCGCGTTCGTGTGTCTGGCGCTGGCGGCTGGCTGGATTCTGCGCTCGGTGTTCGGCCTGCTCGGCGGCGAACCGCAGCTGGCCATGGCTGCCGCACAACATATCGCCGAGGGCCGCCTGGATCAGCCGATTCCGGTCGCCGCCAAACACGCACGCAGTCTGATGGCGGCATTGGCACGCATGCAGCGCGATCTGCGCGAACGATTGGAGCGCGAGCGCAGCATCGCCGCCGAAAACCTGCGCATCCGCACCGCGCTCGACAACGCCTCCACCGGCATGTACATCGCCGATCCGGATCTGACCATCATCTACACCAACAACGCGCTGAAGACCTTGCTGCACACCTACGCCGACGATATCCACGCCTGCGCGCCCGCCTTCGACCGCGCTGCACCATTGATCGGCCAACCGGTGTCGCAGCTGGAAGTGGGCAACGCGCAGGACGCGGAAATCTATCAACGCCTGGATCGCCAGGGCTCGGCGCAGCGCGAAGTGCAGTATCGCGCCGCCTGCATCGTGCAGGATGTCTCGGCGATCCGCGACGCGGCCAGCGCACACCTGGGGTTTGTCTGCGAATGGCGCGACCGCAGCGCCGAAGCGCAGGTCGAAATCGCCGTGGCCGACGTGGTACGCAGCGCGGCCGCAGGCGACTTGTCCAAGCGCATCGACAGCGTCGGCAAGCAGGGCTTCTTCCTGCAGTTGGCGCAGCAACTCAATGCCTTGCTCGATGCCAATGCAGGCAGCATCGCCGAGGTCTCGCGCCTGCTCAGCGCGCTGGCCGAGGGCGATTTGAGTGCACGCATGCACGGCGATTTTCAGGGCGTGTTCGCCAGCATGCGCGACGATGCCAACAGCACCGCCGAGCAACTGGCGCAGGTGATCGGACACATCCAGCAGGCCGCCGGCAGCATCCATACCGCATCCAGCGAAATTGCCGCCGGCAACAACGATCTGTCGCAGCGCACCGAGCAGCAAGCGGCCAACCTGGAAGAAACTGCCGCCTCGATGGAAGAGCTCACCTCCACCGTCAAGCAGAATGCCGAAAGCGCACGCCAGGCCAATCAGCTGGCCATTGGCGCAGCCGGTGTCGCCTCGCAAGGTGGTGCGGTGGTGGCTAACGTGGTGACCACCATGTCCGCAATCGCGGTGTCATCCAAGAAGATCGCCGAGATCATCAGCGTCATCGACGGTATCGCCTTCCAGACCAATATCCTGGCCTTGAATGCCGCCGTGGAAGCGGCGCGCGCCGGCGAACAGGGCCGCGGATTCGCGGTCGTCGCCAGCGAAGTGCGCACGCTCGCGCAGCGTTCGGCCGGCGCGGCAAAAGAGATCAAACACCTCATCGACGACTCGGTCGGCAAGGTGACCGAAGGCTCGCTGCTGGTGCACCAGGCCGGCACCACCATGTCCGATATCGTGGCCAGCGTGCAGCGCGTGACCGACATCATGGGCGAGATTGCAGCGGCTTCGCAGGAACAGTCGTCCGGCATCGAACAGGTCAACCGCACCATCACCCAGATGGACGAAGCCACCCAGCAGAATGCCGCGCTTGTGGAAGAAGCCACCGCCGCCGCACGCACGATGGAAGAACAGGCCGGGCAACTGGCACTGACAGTGGCGCGCTTCACCCTGGAGACGACGCCCGGCATTGCCGTTGTCGCGCCCACGAAAAAATCGGCCAGCGCCGCAGCCAAGCGTGCAACCGCTACCGCGACGCGTGCACCGGCCTCACCACGTCGATCGAGCAGTACGCCTGCGGCAACTGCCGGCAACGACAGCCAGTGGCAGGACTTCTGAATCCTGTATCGGTCGCGTGCGCAGCGCTGCGCGCGCGACCGTAACGCATGCCCTTCCCTATCGAAACGGCGTATTGCAACAGCCTGGACTATGGAAAAAACGCGTGCCGCATGACCGATTCTTCTTCATGAATAAAGAATCTTCCGGTCGTGCCGCTAGCGTGCTGGACAACGTCTCTGCGTAACTCCGAGGTAAATAATGAACAAGTTCAACGACTGGCCGATCCGCCGCAAACTGATGTTTGCCTTCTGCCTGAGCGCCGTGCTGACTGCCCTGCTGGGTGGACTCGGCTTTTCACGCATGAAGCAGATGCAGCAGGAAACCGACCTGATCAATCAGGACGTGGTGCCGGTGCTGAGCCGCCTGTCCGAGTTGCGTGGTTTCGCTGGCGAATTCCGCGTCTATGAAGTGGGCCAGTTCGTCAATCTCGACGATCCGGAACGCTATGCGATGTTCTTCAAGCGCATGGACGAGATCCAGGCCAAATACATCGAAACGCAAAAGGTCCTGGATACCAAGATCGGCGCCGCCTCGCCGTTGAAGGCCGAGTACGCCAGGCTGACCGATGCCAGCACGCGCTACTTCGCGGCCAACCAGCAACTGCGCAAGCTCTATACAGACCCAGACCGCGCCGCGGCGATGGAATTTTCGCGCAAGCAGTCCGGCGAGATCCGCAAGGAACTATTCGCCTCGGTCGACAAGCTCTATGCGCAGCAGTCCAAAGCACTGAGCGATATGGTGACCGCCAGCGCTGCCTCGTTCAAACTCACCAGCGCAGTGCTGCTGCTCGGCACGCTGCTGATGGCGGCGTTGTCGGTCACCTTCGGCTGGTTGATCGCACGCAGCATCACCACTCCACTATCCAAGGCACTGGGCGCGATCAAGGCGGTCTCGCGTGGCGATCTGAGCGTGCAGGTCAGCAAGACCAGCAACGATGAAATCGGCCAGATGCTGGAGGCCACCGGTGGCATGACGCAGATGCTGCGCCGCTTCAGCGACGAAACCGCGCGCATGTCGCACCTGCATGCGGCCGAAGACATCACCCACCGCATGCCGGAAGATTTCCCAGGCGTGTATGGCAACCTGGCCGGCGGCATCAACACGATGATCTTCGAGCATCTGGATGCCATCACCGATTCGGTGCGCATCCTCAATCAATACGCGCAAGGCGACCTGACCCAGGACGCACGCCGTCTGCCGGCCAGCCGCGCGATCCTGCATGAAGCGATGGATGCGGCCAAGGCCAGCCTGTTGTCGATCAACACCGAGATCAAGCAGCTGGCACAGGCCGCCGCCGCCGGCGATTTCAGCGCACGTGGCGACGCAGCACGCTTCAAGTACGACTTCGCGGTGATGGTGTCGGATCTGAACTCGATGATGGAAGTCAGCGACCGCAATCTGGGCAAGCTGTCGCAGTTGCTCGGCGCCGTTGCCGAGGGTGATCTCACCGCGCGCATGGATGGCGAGTTCCACGGCGTGTTCGCGCGCCTGCGCGACGATGCCAATGCCACCACCCAGCGCCTGACCGACATCGTCGGCCGCATCAAGCACTCCACCTTGGCCATCAACACAGCCGCAGGCGAAATCGCCGCCGGCAACCAGGACCTGTCGCAGCGCACCGAGCAGCAGGCGGCCAATCTGGAAGAAACCGCCGCCTCGATGGAAGAGCTCACCTCCACCGTCAAGCAGAACGCCGAACACGCGCGCCAGGCGAATCAATTGGCGATCGGCGCAGCCGGTGTTGCCTCGCATGGCGGCAGCGTGGTCGGCCAGGTGGTCACCACCATGTCCGGCATCGAGACCTCATCCAAGAAGATCGCCGAGATCATCAGCGTCATCGATGGCATCGCCTTCCAGACCAATATCCTGGCCTTGAACGCGGCAGTGGAAGCGGCACGTGCCGGTGAGCAGGGCCGTGGATTTGCGGTAGTCGCCTCCGAGGTGCGCACGCTGGCACAGCGTTCGGCCGGCGCAGCCAAGGAGATCAAGAGCCTGATCGACGACTCGGTGAGCAAGGTGGCCGAAGGCTCGGCGCTGGTGAATCAGGCCGGCAGCACCATGAGCGAGATCGTCTCTTCGGTGCAGCGCGTGACCGACATCATGAGCGAGATCTCCGCCGCCTCCCAGGAGCAGTCGGTCGGCATCGAGCAGGTCAACCAGACCGTCACCCACATGGATGAGGCCACCCAGCAGAACGCCGCGCTGGTGGAAGAGGCCACCGCCGCCGCACGCTCGATGGAAGAGCAGGCGCAGCAGCTCACCGAAGCGGTCGCGCTTTTCCGGCTGTCGGCCGAGCTGGAAGCAGTGACACGTGCCACCCCGGTGGTGCGTCGGCAAGCCGCAGCGGCACGCCCTGCCGCCGTGGCCGCCGCCGTTGCCAAGCCGAGCAAGCCGGTGGTGCGTGCCGCGCCCAAGGCGGCGGTCGCCTCGAACGAGTCGGATTGGGCGGAGTTCTAAGCAGCTCCGCAACGACCTCGAACGGCTGAAAAGATCGCGCCGCGTTTCCTAGAGAAACGCGGCTTTTCTTTTGCCTGATGGAGGCGTGGATCTTGCAAGGGACGCGATGAAGCGGCTTGTCCACTCAAGCGGGCGCTGTCTTTTCTCAGAGTCATCGCCGACCGGGCTCATCGCGCCCAGGCATGCTGTGATGCAAGACGACTGTAATCTTCTACATCGTGTGCGTCGCCGAGCATCATTGCACGGCGATGCGCCGCTACACATGGCAGTCGCAAATTTCTGCGCACGCACTCGCCCGAAGCGAACCCATCCATCCGAGACCATCGGCGCATCGTATTGCGCGATTTTCCGCGCATCGCGGTGCAGGCGACGGCACGCCGCAACACCTGACGACTGCAGCCGTCCTTGACGTCGCACTGCCTAGATCGTTATCTAGAACCCCTTCACTTTTGGCCGAAGCCGACCATGGCGCGCTTTCGTATTCATTGCATCGCCTGGTTGTTGCTGTTCGGCATTCCCGCATGGGCACAGACATCCGCCCCCTCGCCCGCAGCGGCCCCGGCGTCGGCGGGTGTGGCCACGCGCGCCATCGAGACCGAGATCCTGATCGCGCGCGCAGATACCGATGAACGTCTCGCGATGTCGGCCATCGCGCGCGCTGGCGCGCCCGACCCGACCCTGCCCTTAGCAGCATCACTGGAATTGATCGCACGCTCGGTGGACGCACGCCTACATCAGTTCTCGCCCACGCAGTTGCGCCTGCTTCCGATCATGCGGCTGGAAAGTCTGGACCGTCATTGGCATTTCGACGCGCGGCGCTACGCGCGTTGGCGCGAAGCGATGACTCTGGCTACCGCGCCCTACGCGGCCGACGTGGCCGAGCTGGCGCGCCGGCGGACAGCCTGGCAACTCACGCGTAGCCAATCCCCCGGGTTGCCTGACGTGCTGTTGTCACGCATCGATACCCTGATCGCCCTGCTGACACGTGCCGAACAAGCGTTGGCGGTGCCGCTGGAGACTCAGGTGGTACTGGGTACGCGGGCCAATGCACTGGAAAGCCGCCTGCGGAGTGGGCAAGCAGCCGTTGGCGACGCCATTGCCTATATCGACCGGCGCCTGCTGGTGGTCGAGGCGCCACCGCTCTGGCAGCTGTCCCCCGGGCTGGCTGCCACGCCGGCTGCCAGTGGCAACGCTATCTCTACCGGCCTGCGTATCGAAACGGACTTTGCTGCGGCCTACAACCATGCGCACTTCAGCAATCAGGTCGCCACGCGTGCATTGCAGTACATGAGCCTCCCCCTGCTGCTTTTGCTGTGGTATCGCTCGCGCAAGGCGGCACCCGGCATGCTCGATGCCGGCGCTGCACGCGTGCTCGGCCGGCCCTGGTCGACGTGGCTGCTGCTGTGCATGTTGGTGAGCCTGGCCTTCGAGCCTGACGCTCCAGTGCTCACCCGCCAATTTGCGATGTTGATCGCCTTGGTGCCGGTGCTGCGCCTGTTGCCACCGCAGAGCAGGCGACTGCTCGATATCTGGCCCTATGCCGCCACAGCGCTGTTTGTGCTGTCCGGCATTGGAGTGATTTTCTTGGGCAACAGCCTGGCTTACCGCCTCTATATGCTGGTGCTCGGCACGGTGGCACTGGCGACCACCGCATGGATGCTCTGGCGTGCGCAGACGCGTGGCCATCGCGCCCGGACCGGCCGCCTGGGCCGTGTTCTACGTGGCGCAGCGTGGCTGGCTGCGTTGTTGTTTGCTACCGCGGTGGTGAGCAATGCCATAGGCAATGTCTCGCTCGGCGAAATGCTCACCGACGCCGTGATCGACAGCGCCTACCTGGGACTGCTGTTGTTCGTTGGCATCAGCGTGGTACTCACGCTGTTGCATCAGGCACTCGGTCGCCCCGGCGTGCAGCGCTTCACCCTGGCGCATACCCAATCACCGTCCATCTTGCACCTGCTCACACGCTTGGCGATCGGCGCAGCCGGGATCGGCTGGGTGCTCTATGCCATGGACAGCTTTCGCGTCCTGCGGCCGATCTACCGGGTGCTGCACACCGTGCTCTCGCATGAGTTCGGCATTGGCGATTTCAGCTTGTCGCTGGGGCATGTGTTGGTATTCGTGGTAGCGATCGTGGTTGCCAGCTGGGCCTCGCGCATCACCCGTTTGATCTTGCAGCACATATTGGAATCACGTGCGCTGTTTGCTCGCGGCATTGGTAACAGCATCGCTTCGCTGGCGTCGTATGCAGTCCTGCTACTGGGCATTGTGGTGGCCCTTTCCGCAGCCGGACTCAAGGGTTCGCAATTGGCCTTGCTGTTCGGGGCGCTGGGTGTGGGTATTGGCTTCGGCCTGCAGAACGTGGTCAACAACTTCGTGTCTGGCCTGATCCTGATGTTCGAACGCCCCATCCAGCCCGGCGATGTGGTGGAGATCGGCACCACCCAAGGCAGCGTGCGCGACATCGGCATGCGTGCCACGCGCATCCGCACCTTCGATGGTGCCGACGTGGTGGTACCCAACGGCACACTCCTCTCCGAACGCCTGACCAACTGGACGCTGCTGGACCGCAGCCGGCGCATCGAGATCAAAGTCGGTGTTGCCTATGGCAGCGATCCGAAGCAACTGATCGCCCTGCTCACCCGCTGCGCAGAGCAGACCACCGGTATTGTCGACACACCGCCGCCGGCCGCTTTCTTCGAGGGCTTCGGCAGCAGTACGCTGGATTTCAGCGTACGTGCCTGGACCCAGGACTACGACCATTGGCTGGTCATTCGCAGCACCCTGGCCACCTACATCCACGACGCGTTGAACGCAGCGCACATCGTCATCCCGTTCCCACAGCAGGACGTGCATGTGCGCAGCTGGCCGGACGCCGACGAGGATGCAATAGCGTTGCGCACGCAGCGGCATCAAGGCGACGTTTAGACCGAGCTTCAGTTGTCTTCGAGAGGATGACATCGTGCTGCGCGCTGCTTGAAGTGGCTGGGATGCAGCCGTTGAACAGCGGACATTTGCATGCAGCTGTAGGCCGCGCCTCATGCAGCACGCGACACGCGTCAACTCCATATATCGCATCGCGGCTGCGACGATCTACTCGCCCAATGGTCTCGCTCGGTTGGTAACGGTTACTGATGCATTACGGTTCTTTTGAGTCGTTGTTCGTTTCAGTTGGGCAGACAGTCACCCAGATGGACGAAGCCACCCAGCAAGACGCCGCATTGGTGGAGAAGCCACCGCCGCTGCGGCACTCCGGTGGTGCGCCACATCGCCGCCAAGCGCCCGGCAGGCCCTGCCGCCGTGGCACTGGCACGTCTAATGAGTCCGATTGGGCCGAGTTCTAACTGCGGCGACAACACGACTGCGCTCACCGCCAGGCGGGCGCGGCCGCGGCCCGGCGCGACACACGTACGCCGCAGGTCCTCCGCGTCGTCCACGCCCAGCTGCCGACAGTTGGTTACATTTTTTGCAGTCGCTTTGAACAACCTGCACGGCCCTGAAGTGACCGCTGTCGTCGAAGCCGCGCTCTCCGGAGCGCGGCTTTTTTATTGCATTGCCAAACTAAATAAACCCATCAGTACATTTAAAATGGATTATCTGGATACAGTTTAGACCTGAATTAGATAACCAATTGCAGAGCCCGCATTATCCAGCAAAAAAACAAAAGAATCTAAATCCAATGAAATACCACTTTATTTCACAAGCCTGACTTGATTTATATATTTTTTGATATCGAGGTATTCAGCAAATCCATGCAGGCGCCGCTATTGGGCATAGCGAGACGTCTTGCCATAACCGGCCGGCGTTACCTCATCGCCCCCCTTCACCGCGCAACGCCTGCCAGGAATCGACCATGAATGCACTACTGCAACGCTACAACGTTGGCCGGCGACTCGCCGCTGCCTTTGCTGTCTTGATCTTGCTGTCAGCAGCCATCGCCTTGATCGGTTATCGGGGCCTGAGCTCCGCGCGGACACTGGTGGATGCGATCGTCCATCAAAACATGGTCAAGATCCGTCTTTCCAACGATATGATCAATGCCAACTATTCCATTGCCGTACTGATCCGCAACATCGTACTGCCCACCACCAACGAGGAGAACCAGCAGTTTGCGGCAGGGTTCAAGCAGGCACGCGCCGACTACACCAAGGCGCGCGATGCCTTGTATGCAATGCCCACCACCCCACAGGGCCAGGCCATCCGCGACGAGATCGATGGCCTCCGCGCCGAGGTCAAGGGGTTCAACGACAAGGTGGTCGAACTCGGAATGGCTAACAAGCAGGACGAAGCCCTCGCCCTATTACAAACCAAAGCGGCACCGGCGTTGCAGCGTTGGCAGGACAAGATCACTGAGAACATCGTTTTGCAGGACAAGGCGGCCGCCGATGCCTCCGCAGTTGCGTTGGAGTCGATGGACGATTCGCGCAAGCTGCTGATCGCCGGCACGTTACTGGTGCTGTTGCTGAGCGCAGCGCTGGGCGTGCTGATCACCCGTAGCCTGACCCAGCCGCTGAGCCGCGCCACCCGTGCGGCAGAGTCGATTGCCGGTGGCAAGCTCGATAACGATGTCGACACCCAGGCCAACGACGAGACCGGCCGTCTGCTCAAGGCGATGAGCAAGATGCAGCTACAGCTGCGCAACCTGATCGCCGCGCAGGCCGACATGGCCAAGCGCCACGACGATGGCCAAATCAGCTTCCGCATCGACGCGGCCACCTTCCCGGGCGACTACGGCCGCATGGCCAACGACACTAACCTGCTGGTGGCCTCGCATGTGGCCGTGCAGACCGATCTGGCACGCATCATGGGTCGTTACGCGATCGGGGATCTCAGCGACGACATGGACAAGCTGCCCGGCGAAAAAGCCGTGTTCACCGACGCCATGGAGCAGGTCAAACGCAACCTCGGTGCGATGAACGGCGAGATCAAGCAGCTGGCGCAGTCAGCCGCCGACGGCGACTTCAGCGCCCGCGGCGATGCCGAGCGCTTCCAGTACGACTTCCGTGTGATGGTGGAAAGCCTCAATAACCTGATGTCCACCGCCGACGGCAACCTGCAGGCGTTGTCCGGCCTGTTGCAGTCGATCGCTGCCGGCGACCTCACCGCACGCATGAGCGGCGATTTCCGCGGCGTGTTCGCGCAGATGCGTGACGATGCCAATGCCACGGCCACGCAGCTGGCCGAGATCGTCAGCGGCATCAAGGCCTCGGCGATTTCGATCAAGGGCGCCGCCAGCGAGATCGCCGCCGGCAACCAGGATCTGTCGCAGCGCACCGAACAACAGGCCGCCAACCTGGAAGAAACCGCCGCCTCGATGGAAGAGCTCACCTCCACCGTCAAGCAGAATGCCGAAGGCGCGCGCCAGGCCAACCAGCTCGCCATCGGCGCGGCCAGCGTGGCCTCGCAAGGCGGCGACGTGGTCGGCAAGGTGGTGCAGACCATGAGTGGCATCGAAGCCTCGTCCAAGAAGATCGCCGACATCATCTCCGTCATCGACGGCATCGCCTTCCAGACCAATATCCTGGCGTTGAACGCGGCGGTGGAAGCGGCACGTGCCGGCGAACAGGGCCGCGGGTTTGCGGTGGTGGCCTCGGAAGTCCGCACGCTGGCCCAGCGTTCGTCTGCTGCGGCCAAGGAGATCAAGGGCCTGATCGACGATTCGGTCGAACGTGTCGCCGAAGGCTCGGCACTGGTGCACACCGCCGGCAAGACCATGGGCGAAGTGGTGGCCAGCGTGCAGCGCGTCACCGACATCATGGGCGAGATTTCCGCCGCCTCGCAGGAACAGTCGGCCGGGATCGAACAGGTCAACCAGACCATCACCCAGATGGACGAAACCACCCAGCAGAACGCCGCGTTGGTGGAAGAAGCCACTGCCGCCGCACGTGCGCTGGAAGACCAGGCCACCCAGCTCACCGACGCAGTGGCGGTGTTCAAGACCGATACCGCCTATGCCCAGGCGCCGGTACGCGCTGCGGTGCTGCGCCCGGCAGTGACCACGGCCGTCAAGGCAAAGGTCGCCGCAGCCGGTCGCAGCGCCGCGTCCAAGCCGCGTGCCGTGGTCACCGCACCCAGCAACGACAGCAGCTGGCAGGAGTTTTGACTGAATGGAGCCGGCCGGCCATCGTGCCGGCCGGCTCAAGGCATAGCAGCTATTGGCCGATAGGTTGCGTACGCCTACGAGAAGCATCAATGACCACTTCGCCCGCGCTGTCGACTCAAACTGCCCACCCCTCCCCGCGCCGCTGGAGCAGCCGCTGGGACGATCTGGCAATCGCAAGAAAGCTCGGCGCGATCGGTGTGCTCGCCTTGGCAGGCATGGTCATCCCGGTGCTGCTCTATCGCGGCAAGCTCAATGAAAGTGTGGCCATCAGCAGCAACGAACTGCGCAGCTATGCCCCGCTCGGGCAGATGCTGGGTTTGATCACCGACCTGCACGCCGCACATGTGGGCAGCGGCAGCGCCGCCAGTAGAGCCGCGCAACGCGCCAATCGCGATCTGCAACAGCTGCTCGCCACCACCGCGCGCATGCCCGGTTTCGAACGCAGCCAGAAAGAATTGCTTGCCTTGCAAAAACGCCATGTCGCTGGCGTTGCCGCGGACGGCTATGCCGCAGTGAGCGAGCAGGCGTTTGCCGCACTCGACGCGCTGCGCGACGACAGCCAACTGGTCTACACCCCGTATATCGAGAGCTACCACCTGGTGGTCTCCACGCTGATCTACAGCCCCGATGCCACCGAGTCGCTGACCCGGCTGGACGCCGCCAACGACCCCTCGCAGGCAGCCGACAGCCGCGCCATGCTGCGCGAACAACTGAGCCAGCTCGCACGCAACCACCTGCGCTTTCGCCATGAGCTAGACAAGGCGATGGGCTTGCTGGAACACCCCGACCCCGCCCTGGCGACTGCCGCCAAGACCGAAGCGGCGCGTGCAGACGCAGCATTGGCTGCACTGCGCAGCGCGCTGGAAGGCAGCGATGCACAGGCCGATACGCGCTGGAATGCCGCGCTCGACGATCTCGGCCAGGCCATGCAGGACTTGAGCGGCGTGTCGTTGCAGGCCTTGCAGCGCCAGTCCGAGCGGCACCTGGTCGAAGCCCGCACTGCGATGTGGCAAGCGATCGCCGGCCTGTCGGTGCTGGCCGTGCTGATTGCAGCGCTGGGCTGGTACACCTTGTCCAAGCTCACCCGCAATGTGCGCCGCGCCGCCGCGGTAGCCGCCAACATCGCGCAAGGCCGGCTGGACGAGCGCATCGTCGCGCCCAGCCGGGACGAAACCGGCCAGTTGCTCGACAACATGCGCCAGATGCAGGAACAGCTGCAGGCCGTGCTGGCCGCGCAGAGCGAGATGGCGCAGCGCCACGACGCCGGCCAGATCGGCTATCGCATGCAGTCCGAAACCTTCCCCGGTGCCTACGCCACCATGGTGCGCGAGACCAACACGTTGGTCGGCTCGCACATCGCGGTGATGATGCAGTTGGCGCAGATCATGTCGCGCTACGCCATCGGCGATCTGAGCCAGGACATGGATCGCCTGCCCGGCGAAAAGGCCGTGCTCAGCGACACCATGGACACGGTCAAGGGCAATCTGGCGGCGATGAACAGCGAGATCAAATTGCTTGCGCAGGCCGCCGCCAACGGCGATTTCAGCGTGCGTGGCGATGCGCAGCGTTTTCAATACGACTTCCGCGCGATGGTGGACAGCCTCAATCAACTGATGGCCACCGCCGACGCTAATCTGACCTCGCTCTCCAGCGTGCTGCAGGCGATCGCCGCCGGCGATCTCACCACCCGCATGCATGGCGACTTCCACGGCGTGTTCGCACGCATGCGCGACGATGCCAATGCCACCGTCATGCAGTTGGCCGATATCATCGGGCGCATCCAGCATTCAACCGACGCGATCAACGATGCCGCCAGCGAAATCGCCTCCGGCAACCAGGATCTGTCGCAGCGCACCGAGCAACAAGCGGCCAATCTGGAAGAAACCGCCGCCTCGATGGAAGAACTCACCTCCACCGTGCGCAACAACGCCGAGCATGCACGCCGCGCCAATCAGCTGGTGGTTGGCGCAGCAACGGTGGCCTCGCAAGGTGGCGAGGTAGTCGGGCAAGTGGTCGGCACCATGGCCGGCATCCAGGCCGCCTCCAAGAAGATCGCCGACATCATCGGCGTCATCGACGGTATCGCGTTCCAGACCAACATCCTGGCCTTGAATGCGGCGGTAGAAGCGGCGCGTGCCGGCGAACAGGGGCGCGGTTTTGCGGTGGTCGCCTCCGAGGTGCGCACGCTGGCACAACGTTCGGCCGGTGCTGCAAAAGAGATCAAGCAGCTGATCGACGATTCGGTGAGCAGGGTCGAACACGGCAACCAGCTGGTCGGCCAGGCCGGCCGCACCATGCAGGACATCGTCAACTCGGTGCGCAGCGTCACCGAGATCATGCACGAGATCAGCGAGGCCTCGCAGCAGCAGTCGCAAGGCATCGAGCAGGTGAGCCAGACCATCGCACAGATGGACCAGGCCACCCAGCAGAATGCCGCGCTGGTGGAAGAAGCCACCGCCGCCGCGCGTTCGATGGAAGAACAAGCGCAGCAGTTGCGCGATGCTGTCTCGGTGTTTCAGTTACAGGCAGCCGCCACACCCGCCCGGCTTGGTCGCGCCGCGTGACGGCGTGACGGCGTGAGTCCATTGCACGCGGCCTTGCATCCATCGGTCTGATGCCGCACGCCAGTACGCCGAAACAGCTAGCGTGCATCCACGCTCAATCGGTGCTTTTACCCAGCGTTTTGCAATGCGGCACCTTCGCAGTGCTTTTCGAAGCGTGATCACGAAGTGAATCCGCTGCCATCGGCGCGTGTCTGGGTATCGCGCCCCACTGGGCTTTCCGGGCAGGTTGTGCACATCCACGTCACTTCAATGACGGCCACCCATACGTGATGGGACTTGCGAATCAAGCGGCAAGCAAGCCGGCCGTTACAGATCCCAAGCATGCATACCTACCCTGCACTCGGTCGCGTCGTGACGACGTATCACATGCACCGATGATCGGCTCGCTCCATGCCCAGCCTCGCGTTACCTCACCTATTGCCCAACGCGTCCGCGCCGACGCGTCTTGTCCTTCTTGCCACTGCCTCGAGACCCCACAATGATCGCTCTTCTTCAACGGTATAACGTCGGCAAGCGCCTGACTTTCGCTTTCGGCACGCTGATCCTGTTGTCATGCGGGCTGGTCGCCGCAGGCCTCTACACGCTGGCGCAGGCGCGCGACCGCATGGACACCGTGGTCAATCGCAACATCACGATCATGCAGCACGCGCAGGACATGACCAATGCCACCTCGGTCATCGCCGTGCAGTTGCGCAATATCGTGTTGCCGACCACGCAGGAAGACAATCTGCGCTTCTACGCCATCATCAAGAAGCAGCTCGAGAGCTATCAGCACACGCACGACAAACTGTACGAATTTTCCGCCTCGCCGCAGGCCACCGAGATCCGCAACCGGATCGACCTGGCTAGCGCAGAAGCCGCCAAGGCCAACGAGCAGGTCGCGCAGCTGGGTCTGACCGGCAAGCCCGATGAAGCACTGACGCTGCTGCTGGCAAAGGCCGCACCGGCCACAGAGCAGTGGCAGAACGCGTTGGCAGACTATTCGGCGCTGCAGCGTCAACGCACCCTGGAGGCCTACGTCGCAACCACTGCCGAGATGGCGCGCGGCCGTGCCCTGCTGATCGGTGGCGGCCTGGCGGTGGTGCTGTTCAGCGTGTTGCTGGGCTTTTTGATCACCCGCAGCCTGGTGCGCCCGCTCACCCAGGCCACCCGCGCCGCTGAAGCGATTGCCAACGGCAACCTCGATAACGATGTGCGTACGCAATCCAACGACGAAACCGGGCGCCTGTTGCAGGCCATGGATCGCATGCAGGGCCAGGTACGCAATCTGATCAGCGCACAGCTGGACATGGCCAAGCGCCACGACGAAGGCCAGATCAGCTTCCGTATGGATGCCGGCGCGTTCCCCGGCGACTACGGCCGCATGGCCACCGACACCAACGAATTGGTCGCCGCGCACATCAAGGTCAAGATGCAGACCATCCACCTGGTGGAGCGTTACGCGATCGGTGATCTGAGCGAAGACATGCCGCAGTTGCCTGGCGAAAAGGCGGCGATTACCACGGCGATGAATCAGGTCAAGTTGAACCTGTCGACGATGAATGCGGAGATCAAGCAGCTGGCGCAGGCCGCCGCCAATGGCGACTTCAGCGCACGCGGCAACGCCGAGCAGTTCCAGTTCGATTTCCGCATCATGGTGGAAAGCCTCAACCACCTGATGGCCACCGCCGACGGCAATCTGCAGTCGCTCTCTGGCCTGTTGCAGTCGATCGCTGCCGGCGATCTCACCGCCCGCATGACCGGCCAGTATCAGGGCGTGTTCGCACAGATGCGCGACGACGCCAACGCCACCGCCGAACAACTGGCCGGCATCGTGGGCCGCATCCAGCTGGCCGCCAATGCGATTGGGTCGGCCTCGGGCGAAATCGCCTCCGGTAACCAGGATCTGTCGCAGCGTACCGAGCAACAGGCCGCCAATCTGGAAGAAACCGCCGCCTCGATGGAAGAACTCACTTCCACCGTCAAGCAGAACGCCGAACACGCAAGTCAAGCTAATCAGCTCGCCATCGGCGCCGCTGCCGTGGCCTCGCAAGGCGGCGATGTGGTGGCCAAGGTGGTCACCACCATGGCCGACATCCAGGGCTCGTCGAAGAAGATTGCCGAGATCATCAGCGTTATCGACGGCATCGCCTTCCAGACCAACATCCTGGCCTTGAATGCCGCAGTGGAAGCGGCGCGCGCCGGCGAACAGGGCCGCGGGTTTGCGGTGGTGGCTTCCGAAGTGCGCACCCTGGCCCAGCGTTCGGCCGGTGCGGCGAAGGAGATCAAGCACCTGATCGACGACTCGGTCAGCAAGGTCACCCAAGGCGCCACCCTGGTCGACCAGGCCGGCACCACCATGGCCGAAATCGTCGCCAGCGTGCAGCGCGTGACCAACATCATGAGCGAGATCTCATCGGCATCGCAGGAGCAGTACGCCGGCATCGAACAGGTCAACCAGACCGTGACCCAGATGGACGAAACCACCCAGCAGAACGCCGCACTGGTGGAAGAAGCCACTGCCGCCGCACGGGCGATGGAAGAACAGGCCCAGCAGCTCACCGAAGCGGTTGCAGTGTTCAAGGTTGCCGAGCACACCGCGGTGGCGCGTCAGCTCTCTGCCATTGCCAAGGCACCGGCCAATGCCCGCTTCGCTGCGCGTCCGGCCGCACGTGCCGGCAGCATCGCTCCGCCGCGTCGCAGCGTGACTGGCGCCTCGGCAGCAGCGGCCGACCCTAGCGATTGGCAGGAGTTCTGAGCCACGCCCCACCGCTGTCGGCAATGTGGTTTTAAGCGCGCCTCAGTGCCTCCACATCGCGCTTGAGATGGTTGCGCCTTGCGCAACTTCTCAAGTACGCGATCACGCAAATCTGCATCTGCATCTGCATCTGCAAGATGTTCACCACGGCACCGCTCTTGCGGTGCCGTTTTGCGTTGTGCGCGACATCGCTGCCTGCACGCAACCCGCAGGCACTGCGGCAAGCGTGAAATCGCACTTCACATCGTGCACGTGACCCCGCGCCAAGCTGGGGTCAAAACCGCCATTTATGGCTGCTTTTTCAGGATATTCCCGACACCTCCCCACCAATTCCCTACCCGTTCTACACATGGCGATCACGTGGCTGAGACCGGGCTTTACCAGCCAGTTCTGCTTGCCTCAATGCAGCGCGCCTAACGCCGTTATCTGACCGATGCATCACACAAGGCATGACGCCTGACGCAATGCTCCAGCGCTGCGTTGTACGTCATGCCACCCCAACGGCACATCCGCTCAGGTCCCTCAATGAACTCCTTCCTGCACCGCTTCAACGTCGGCAAGCGCCTCTCGCTGGCCTTTGGCGTTTTGATCCTTCTCTCGTGCGCGCTGGTGGCCGCCGGCCTGTATACGCTCAGCCAGGCGCGCGAGCGCCTGGACACCATCGTCAACCGCAACATGGCGATGATCCAGTACGCCACCGACATGCTGGACGCCAATGCCACCATCTCGTTGAATCTGCGCAACATCGTGCTGCCCACCACCGACGAGCAAAACCGGCAGTTCGCCGAAGTGATCGATGCCCAGCGCATCCGCTACAAGGAACTGCGCGAAAAGCTCTACGCGTTTCCTGCCGATGCGCACGACCAGCAACTGCGCAACGCGCTGGATCTGACGCGCGAGCAGGCGCTGTCGCACAACCAGCAGGTCCGCGAGCTGGGGATGGCCGGCAAGGTCGACCAGGCCATGCCGATCCTGCTCGAACGTGCAGCGCCCGCCACCCAGCGTTGGCAGGATGCGATCCGCACCTACTCCAACGCGCAGCGCAAGAGCAGCCAGTTGGCCTATGACCAGGCCAGCGCCTCGATGGCGCGTGGCCGCAGCATGCTGATCGGCGGCGGCGTTGCCGTGGTGCTGCTGAGCGCCCTGCTGGCCTGGATGATCACCCGCAGCCTCACCGGCCCCTTGAACCGCGCCACCCGCGCTGCCGAGGCGATTGCCGAGGGCAAGCTCGACAACGCAGTGCACAGCGAGGCCAGCGACGAAACCGGCCGCCTGCTGCAGGCGATGGACAAGATGCAATCGCAGGTACGCAACCTGATCACCGGCCAGCTGGACATGGCCAAGCGCCACGACAGCGGCCAGATCAGCTTCCGCATGGATGCCGGCGCATTCCCGGGCGACTACGGCCGTATGGCCGGCGACACCAACGCGCTGGTCGACAGCCACATCCAGCTCACACAGCGCCTGGCGCAGATCATGGGCCGCTATGCGATCGGCGACCTCAGCCAGGACATGGACGCGCTTCCCGGCGAAAAAGCCATGCTGACCGACACCATGGCGCAGGTGAAAACCAACCTGGCGTCGATGAATCAGCAGATCAAGCAGCTGGCGCAGTCCGCCGCCAACGGCGATTTCAGCGCACGCGGCGATGCGGCGCAGTTCCAGTTCGATTTCCGCGTGATGGTCGAGAGCCTCAATCAGTTGATGGCCACCGCCGATGGCAGCCTGCAGTCGCTGTCGGGCATCTTGCGGTCCATCGCCGCAGGCGATCTGACCGCGCGCATGGACGGCGATTTCAAGGGCGTGTTCGCACAGATGCGTGACGACGCCAACGCCACCTCCACCCAGCTGGCCGGCATCGTCGGGCACATCCAGCACTCGGCGACCTCGATCAATGCCGCCGCCAGCGAGATCGCGGCCGGCAACCAGGATCTGTCGCAGCGTACCGAACAGCAGGCCGCCAACCTGGAAGAAACCGCCGCCTCGATGGAAGAGCTCACCTCCACCGTCAAGCAGAACGCCGAAAGCGCACGCCAGGCCAATCAGCTCGCCATCGGCGCCGCAAGCGTCGCCTCACAGGGCGGCGCCGTGGTCAGCAAGGTGGTCGACACCATGAGCGGCATCGAAGCCTCGTCCAAGCGCATCGCCGACATCATCAGCGTCATCGACGGTATCTCGTTCCAGACCAATATCCTGGCCTTGAACGCGGCGGTGGAAGCGGCGCGTGCCGGCGACCAGGGCCGTGGCTTTGCGGTGGTCGCCTCCGAGGTGCGTACGCTGGCACAGCGTTCGTCCGCCGCGGCCAAGGAGATCAAGAGCTTGATCGACGACTCGGTGCAGCGTGTGGCCGACGGCTCGCAGCTGGTGGACCAGGCCGGCAAGACCATGGCCGAGATCGTCGCCAGCGTGCAGCGCGTCACCAACATCATGGGCGAGATTTCCGCCGCCTCGCAGGAGCAGTCGGCCGGTATCGAGCAGGTCAACCAGACCGTTACCCATATGGACGAAGCCACCCAGCAGAACGCCGCATTGGTGGAAGAAGCCACCGCCGCCGCCCGCGCGATGGAAGAACAGGCCCAGCAGCTCACTGAAGCGGTGGCCGTGTTCAAGATCGTCGAGCAAGGCCCGGTGGCACGTCAGCCATCGTCGATGGTGGCTGCGCCGGTCAATGCACGCTTCGCTGCGCGCCCGGCCGTCGGTGCCGCCAGCATCGCCCCGCCACGTCGCAGCGTCATCGGCACGGCGACCGCGGCGGCCGGGCCGAACGACTGGCAGGAGTTCTAAGACACACACCGCAACCCGCAACACACGCCGCATCCAAGAACACCATTCGAGAGTAGTTTGATTCGTGGTCAACGAATCTTGAGGGTCGCTTCCTTGCGAGGGAGGCGGCCCTTTTTTTGTGCCGAGATGTTTCTTCACATCAGCGCCTGACCATGCTGGATGCGGACGCTGCCTTGCCGTAAAAACTCACCCTTCCTTAACAAATGGCAATCTTGCGCCCCTGCTCTGGAACCAAGCGAACGCGACAATTTGTGCCTAATTCAACATAAAACATCAATTTTGAGCATAGACGGCCGCTATCGACTTCACGCATCCGTAACGCCCTCCCCCGGGCAAGGTCGATTCCTCATGCATTCCTTCAACCGGCTTTCCGTTGGCACCCGGCTCTCCGCGCTGCTGACCCTGGTCATCGCCATTTCGCTGGGCCTGCTGGCCCTGACCATCTACCGCCAGTCCGCTGGCGATATCGAATCCCAGGTCAAGGCCGAACTGCGCTCCAGCACCCGGCTGATGCAGCAGTCGGTGGCGATGTACGACGTCACCCTGACCGAAAGCACCCAGCGCCTGGGCAGCGTGTTCGACGACATGCTCCCCAGCGGCGCACGCACGCTCGATACCGCCAGCACCGTCACCATCGGCGAGCAGGCCACCCCATCCCTGCGCGCAGGCAAGCAGGCGCTCAACCTCAATGTCAACGCGGTGGACCGCTTTGCGCAAGCCACCGGCGGTGTCGCCACGATCTTCGCGCGCACCGGCGAGGACTTCGTGCGTATCACCACCTCGCTGCGTAACAAGCAGAACGAGCGTGTGATCGGCACCCTGCTCGACCGCAAGGGCAAGGCCTACGCCGCGTTGTCGCAAGGCAAGCCTTTCACCGGCCAGGCACAGCTGTTCGGCGAGCAATACATGACCCACTACCAGCCGCTGCGCGATGCCGCCGGCGAGGTAATCGGCGCGCTTTTCGTCGGTCGCAACTACACCCAGGGCCTGGCCGCGCTCAAGGCGCAGGTCGGCACCACCAAGCTCGGCCAGGACGGCTACTTCGTCATCGTCGACATGGCACCGGGCGAGCATCAGGGCCAGGTCATCGCCGCCCCGCCGGGCACCCCGGCCACCCTGGCGGCACTGGTACCGGCCGAGCAGCAGGCGCTGTTGCAATCGGTACTGGATGGCAAGCAGCCCAGCGCCAACCTGCAGTTGCGCGATGCCAAGGGCACTGCACAGGCATTCGAAGTCACCGCCCAGCGCTATGCGCCGTGGCAGTGGGCGGTGATCGGCACCCAGCCGCGCAGCGCCATCGACGGCCCGCTGGACGAGCTGATGGGCAGCATGCTGCTGTTCTCGCTGGTGGTGCTGGCGCTGTGCATCGCGGTGGTCTTTGTGGCGGCACGCAAGATGGTCACCCGCCCGTTGCTGGCGGTGGAGCGCGTGCTCGGCGATGTCGCGGCCGGCCGCCTGGACAACCCGATCGAGATCGACCGGCACGACGAACTCGGCCGCCTGCTGCTCAGCGCCCGCACCATGCGCGACGACCTGCGCGCACGTCTGGAACGCGACCACCTGATTGCCAGCGAAGCGCTACGCGTGCGCACCGCACTGGACGACGTCAGCACCAACGTGATGATCGCCGACGCCGATCGCCGCATCATCTACGTCAATCGCCCGCTGCAGCGCATGCTCAAGAGCGTGCAGGACGAACTGCGCCGCGACCTGCCCCACTTCGATGCCGATGCGTTGATCAATGCCAGCATCGACCAGTTCCATCGCAAGCCCGAGCATCAGGCACGCATGCTCGATCAACTCACCGGCACCCACACCGCGCAGATCCATGTCGGCGGCCGCACCATGCGGCTGGTGGTCAACCCGGTGCTGGGCGCGGCCGGCGAGCGCATGGGCTTTGTAGTCGAGTGGGCCGACCGCACCCAGGAAGTGCAGGTCGAAGAAGAGGTCGCGCGTATCGTGCGGGCCGCCGCCGCTGGCGACCTGAGCGAGCGCGTCGGCACCGAGGGCAAGCAGGGCTTCCTGCTGCTGCTTGCAGAACAACTCAACGTGCTGCTGGACAACAATGCAGATGGCCTGTCGCGCGTGTCCGCTCTGCTGTCGTCGCTGTCGCAAGGCGATCTGACCGCACGCATGGATGGCGACCTGCAAGGCGTGTTCGCCACCATCCGCGACGATGCCAATGCCACCGCCGACCAGTTGGCCGGCATCGTGCGCCGGATCAAGGACTCCTCGCTGGCGATCAACTCGGCCGCCAGCGAAATCGCCACCGGCAATAGCGACCTGTCGCGTCGCACCGAGCAACAAGCCGCTGCGCTGGAAGAAACCGCCGCCTCGATGGAAGAGCTCACCGCCACCGTCAAGCAGAACGCCGACAACGCCGATCAGGCCAATCGCCTGGTGCTGGACGCAGCCGGCGTGGCGGCCAAGGGCGGCGATGTGGTCGGCCGCGTTGTCACCACCATGGCCGACATCGACACCTCGTCCAAGAAGATCGCCGAGATCATCTCCGTCATCGACGGCATCGCCTTCCAGACCAACATCCTGGCCTTGAACGCCGCAGTGGAAGCCGCACGTGCCGGCGAACAAGGCCGCGGCTTCGCCGTGGTCGCCTCCGAGGTGCGCAGCCTCGCCCAGCGCTCGGCCGGCGCCGCCAAGGAGATCAAGCACCTGATCGAAGACTCGGTCACCCGCATCGGTAGCGGCGCCGCGCTCGCCTCCGAGGCAGGCAACACCATGCAGCAGGTGGTGGGCTCGGTGCAGCGCGTCACCGACATCATGGGCGAGATCACCAGCGCCTCGCGCGAGCAGGCCGCCGGCATCACCCAGGTCAACCAGACCGTCACCCAGATGGACGAAACCACCCAGCAGAACGCCGCATTGGTGGAAGAAGCCACTGCCGCAGCGCGCTCGATGGAAGACCAGGCCGCGCAGTTGGTGGACGCAGTGGCGGTGTTCCGTCTGGAACAACAAGACCAACTGAGCACCCTGCTGGCCAACGCACGCCACGCCTACCACTGATGTAAGTCAAACGCTCGATGAGTCGAGGGCGCGGTGCCCTCGCCGATCAGCACGACCTGTCTGCACAGTCCAATCACTTAGCGAGACAACCAAAATTTCGAGTTATGGCGGCGTTTAAATGCACCAAAGCCTAGTCAGTCGAGGGCGCGGTGCCCTCGCCGCTCGCGGGACACGCCGCAAGTACGTCCATGTAGGCTCGGTGGCGGCATCCATGCCGCCACACGGTCCCGCAATCGGCGAGGACACCGCACCAGTAAAATTAGTCGGTGGTCGCGCAAAAAACTGTTTGTCGCGCTATGTGCATCGGACGTTGAGCCGACGCTACATCATCGAACAACGCGGATCACGCACTGCTCTTAATCATGGGCACCGACCATCTCGACTGGCCCTTGCCCGCCCACCGTCGCGGGACCTTACGCGGCATGGATGCCGCGTAAGAGCCTACACGGACGTACTTGCGGCGTGTCCCGCGATGGTGGGCGGGCAAGGGCCCTGCAGCAAACCCCCAGCGTTGAGAGCGCGGTCCCCTCATCGCACAGGACAGTTTGCTGGCAGTTTTATTCAAAGCCATGCACACCGACCATTTCGACTGGTCCTTGCCCGCCCACCGTCGCGGGACCTTATGCGGCATGGATGCCACAGAAGAGCTTACAGGGACGTACTTGCAGCGTGTCCCGCGACGGTGGGCGGGCAAGGGCCCTGCAGCCAAGCCTAAGTCGTTTTATGAGCCGCTCTTAAAGATTTGGTTTTGCCGCCGATATCAAGGCGACGCCGGGACAACCGTCCGGGCGCATTCCCGCATCCACTGTGCTGGTGCTCATGTCCCAAGGCGATACCTCAGAGCTGAACCACGACGCCGATCACCTTGCCGAAGGCGACGAGCGCTATCTGCTGCGCAACAAACGGCAGATCCGTGGCTTGTTGCGCCAGCTGCTCGACCAACGCGCCGTGGTGACCATGCATGTGGCCGGCCGCGACATGGCCGTGCCCACCGCCGTGCTCGAAGTGGACGAAGACGACGACTGCGTGATTCTGGACGGCAGCCATAATGAAGCTTCCAACCGCGCCATCGAAGATGCCAAGTATCTGCTGTGCTACGCGCAACTGGAACGGGTCAATATTCGTTTCCGGCTGGAGACGCCCGACCGGCTGGAACGCGACATCCACGTCGCCTTCCGCGCTGCATTGCCCGACACCATGTATCACATGCAGCGCCGCGAATCGTACCGGCTGGAAACGCCGATCACCGATTCGCCCATCTGCACCATTCGTCAGGACGACGCACAGGGCGGCACTCTCAACTTGCAGCTGCGCGTGATCGACATCAGCAGCGGCGGCCTGGCGGTAGCGATCACGGACGGCATGCCGCTGCTCGAACCGCAACGCACCTACCGCAATTGCACGCTGCAATTGCCCGACACCGCGCCGATCACGCTACCGCTTACCGTCTGCAGCCAATATAAGCAGTCACTGCCCAACGGCAGCGAGGGCTTCCGTGTCGGCATGCAGTTCAGCGATCTGCCGCGTGGCGCCGACGAAACCATTCAACGCTATATTTTTCGCGTCGACCGCCAGCGCAACGCGCGCAAGAGCGGCGTGTTCTGAACCCGCCCGTACCGTGCACAGCGCACCGCTAAAGTTGCCGTGCGCTGCGCCGATGTTGCTAGGGCAACCTCTTCCACACTCTTTTTCGCACGCTTCTGCCGCATTTCTTCAGCAATCTGACACTCAGCCGCAACGCCCGGAGTTTCCATGAACGACAAAAGCACTGCCACCGGCACCGGTGGTGAATTCCTCAGCTTCGCCTTGGGCGAAGAACACTACGGCGTGGACATCCTGAAAGTGCAGGAAATCCGCGGCTACGATTCGGTCACCCGTCTGCCCGACGCTCCCGATTACATCAAGGGTGTGATCAACCTGCGCGGCACCATCGTGCCGGTGATCGACCTACGCCTGAAGCTGCGGCTGAAAGAAGCGCGCTACGACGCCTTCACCGTGATGATCGTGCTCAACGTCGAAGACCGCGTGGTCGGCATCGTGGTGGACAGCGTCTCCGACGTGATCCCGCTCAACGACGACCAGATCCGCCCGACGCCGGAATTTGGCGCCGCCGTCGACACCCGTTTCATCTCGGGCATCGGTACCCAGGACGATCGCATGCTGATCCTGCTGGATATCGAAACCTTGCTGGACAGCGCCGAACTCGGTCAGCAGCAATTGGCCGAAGAAGCCGCCTGACCTATAGCCACTCGGGCACGTCCCAAGCGGTCGTTATGCAGGTATAGGCAGTGCACAAAAGCCGCCGTGTAGAGCAATGCACGACGACTTCAGGCACCGAGAGAATCTGCATGACGGCCGCATGGGTGCCGGCAGTCCCTGTTACGACCATCTGGTGTCGGGAGCATCCCGACACGAGACGTGCGCCTAGAGTGAAGTGAGATAGGAATCACATTTTTTAGATTCAAGTTGAACGGCAGCTAGCCGATAGCTGAATAGAAGCCCGCGCACTTAAACGGGTCACCGTTCGACTTTTGATTCTGGAGAATCCCAATGAAGTTCCTGCTCTCGCTCCTCCCCGTCGCTGCTCTCGTCATCGTTGCTCCCACGCTTTCGGCTCAGTCGCAGGAAATGATTCCGCCGGAAATGGCCACCCGCTTCGTCGGCAAGGACGGCATGGTGTGCGGCAAGGTCGAAAAGGCCAAGTACGCGCAGAGCTCGGAAGGCGAACCCACCTTCCTCTACATGGGTGGCATGTTCCCGCGCCACACCTTCTCGGCCCGCATCGACGGCGCCAACCGCGGCAAGTTCAGCTTTGCTCCCGAATCCCTGGAAGGCAAGGACGTCTGTGTGCTCGGCAAGATCCAGCGCGACAGCTCGCGTGCCGAAATCGAAGTCAGCTCGCCGGCCAGCCTGAAGCTCGCCACCATCAAGTAATCGCCTCGCACATCGCCACGCCCTCGCGCGTGGCGATCTGCTGTTTGCGCTTATGCGGACTGACTTCTACGGGGAATCGTGTCAATGCAATGGATCAACAATCTGAAATTGATGCCCAAGCTGATGCTGGCATTCGGCATCGTGCTGCTGATCTTGCTGGTGCAGGGGATCATCGCTTATTCGGGTCTGGCCTCGCTCAACAACGTCACCAGTGACCTGGCCGGCAACACCATGTCCAGCGTGCGCGAAGCAGGCGACCTGCGCGGCATGCTCGGCGAATACCGTAATGCTTCTTATCAAAGTTTGGTGCGCGCAAGCGACGCGGTGAAGCAGGAAGCCAAGCTCCGCGCCAAGCGGCTCGATGGCGAAATCGAAGCGACGATCAAGGGCTATCCCCGCCTGATCGAAAGCCCGGAGCAGAAGAAGCTGTTTGCGAGCTTCGTGGCAGACTGGAAGAAGGCCTCGGCTTCCTACGCCAGCGTCAACGAAATGCTCGAACTCAATCTGCCCGACGATGCCGTCGACACCTTCGTCGGCGAAACCCGCACCCTGCACAACAAGGCCAAGGATTCGCTGGCCGCGTTGATCGTCGAAGACAACCGCCTGGCACAGGCGGCCAAGAGCAAGGCCGAGAAGGTCCACGCCACCTCGGTCACCTTGAGCATGGTGGTGTTGCTGCTCGGCATCGCCGGCGGCCTGGGCCTTGCGTTTCTGTTCGCCCGTTCCATCGTCAAGAGCATGCGCGGCGCCGTCTCGACCGCCACCGAAATCGCCGGCGGCAAACTCGATGGCCAGATCAACGTGCAGGGCCAGGACGAAGTGGGCGAACTGATGCGCTCCATGCAGCGCATGCAGCGCGATCTGAAGGAACGCATCGAACGCGATCAGAAGATTGCCGACGAAAACCTGCGCATTCGCACCGCGCTGGACAAGTCCTCCACCGCCACCTTCATCACCGATACCGATCGCATCATCATCTACGCCAACGAAGCGTTCATGAAGCTCGTCGCGCATTACGAAGGCAGCATCCGTCTGGCATCGTCGGATTTTGAAGCCAGCAAGATTATCGGTCAGCACATCAGTTATCTCGGCCTGCCCGAGACGACCGTGCGCAAGGCCATCGCCGCACTGGAACGCGACGGCATCACCAGCTTCGAAGAACGCTACGGCGAGTTCGTGATGATGCAGACCGTCACCGTGATCAAGAACGAGCAGGACGAAAGCACCGGCGATGTCTGCGAATGGCGCGACCGCACCATCGAAGTCCAGGTCGAAGAAGAAGTCGCCCGTATCGTGCGCGCCGCTGCCAGCGGCGACATGAGCGGCCGGGTGGAAACCGAGGGCAAGCAGGGTTTCTTCCTGCAGCTGGCGCAGCAGCTCAACGGCTTGCTGGATGCCAACGCTGCCAGCCTGGAGCAGATTTCCTCGCTGCTGTCGGCGCTGTCGCGTGGCGATCTGACCGTGCGCATGCACGGCGAATTCAGCGGCGTGTTCGCGCAGATGCGTGACGATGCCAATGCCACCGCCGAGCAGCTGGCCGACATTGTCGGGCGCATCAAGGTCTCCTCCACCGCCATCAACTCGGCGGCCGGCGAAATCGCCTCGGGCAACAGCGACCTGTCGCATCGCACCGAGCAGCAGGCAGCCAACCTGGAAGAAACTGCGGCGTCGATGGAAGAGCTCACCTCCACCGTCAAGCAGAACGCCGAAAGCGCCCGTCAGGCCAACCAGCTTGCCATCGGCGCCACCGGTGTGGCCTCGCAAGGCGGTGAAGTGGTCTCGCAGGTGGTCGCCACCATGTCCGGCATCGAAGCCTCGTCCAAGAAGATCGCCGACATCATCTCCGTCATCGACGGCATCGCCTTCCAGACCAATATCCTCGCGTTGAACGCGGCGGTAGAAGCGGCACGTGCCGGCGAACAGGGCCGCGGCTTTGCGGTGGTGGCCTCGGAAGTGCGCACGCTGGCGCAGCGTTCGGCCGGTGCAGCCAAGGAGATCAAGGGACTGATCGACGACTCCGTGCACAAGGTCGCCGAAGGCTCGGCACTGGTGCGCAAGGCCGGTGCGACCATGGCCGATATCGTGGCCAGCGTGCAGCGCGTCACCGACATCATGGGCGAGATCTCTGCCGCTTCGCAGGAACAGTCGGCCGGGATCGAACAGGTCAACCAGACCATCACCCAGATGGACGAAACCACCCAGCAGAACGCCGCGCTGGTGGAAGAAGCCACTGCCGCCGCACGCTCGATGGAAGAGCAGGCCGGTCACCTGGCCGAAGCAGTCTCGGTGTTCAAGCTGGACGAGCCTGCCGCGCCGGTCGCACGCGCGCGCCCGGTGGCCGTGGCCTCACGTCCGCTCGCAGCCAAGACCGCTGCCAAACCGGCTGCGCGTGCAACGGCCGCGCCTTCGCGCCAGGCCAAGCCGCAGGCCGCACTGGCCGACGGTAACTGGCAAGAGTTCTGATTCACCGCCGTCACCCACACCGCCCCGGCCAAGCCGGGGCGGTGTGTTTCTACGGTGTATTTCTGCCTCTGTTGCGACACGCATCTGCGCCGCCATCCCCTGCTGCCGGCGCCATGCCGTAGCGCCATGCTCGACAAATCCTCGGCAACCGGCCCCAACCGCCCGCGACGGCGCAGATTGGTGCTTCAGTTGCATGACCATATGGCCGATATCCAGTACTAGCTAACGACGCGTACGGATATGACGACCACCTCGACTTCCGCTTCAGACACACGCGAATTTGATTTTGGCGACCGCGATTTCAAACGCGTTTGCGATCTGATCTATCAGCGTGTCGGCATCGCCCTGGCTCCGGCCAAGCGCGACATGGTGTATGGCCGGCTGTCGCGTCGTCTGCGCGTGCTCGGTCTGCGCTCTTTCCGCGACTACATCGACCAACTCGAAGCAGGCAACGACGAGGAAGAATGGCAGGCGTTCACCAACGCGCTGACCACCAACCTGACCTCGTTCTTCCGCGAGCCGCATCACTTCGACAAGCTGCGCGAAGAACTGCAAAAGCGTGCCTCGCAGGCACCGCTGAAGATCTGGTCGTGTGCGGCCTCCACCGGTGAGGAACCCTACTCCATCGCCATCACCGCCTGCGAAGCCTTCGGCTCGCTGACGCCACCGGTGAGCATCATCGCCACCGACGTCGATACCCAGGTGCTGGAAACCGCCTCGCGCGGCGTCTACGCCATCGACCGCGTCGCCTCGCTGGATGCATCGATCAAGCGCAAGTATTTCCAGCGCGGCAGCGGCCCCAACGAAGGCAAGTGCCGGGTCATTCCCGCGCTGCGCCAACTCATCGAATACAAGCAGTTGAATCTGCTGTCGCCGCGCTACGACGTCGGCGGCCCGTATGCGGCGCTGTTCTGCCGCAACGTGATGATCTATTTCGACAAGCCCACCCAGCGCGGCATCCTGTCGCGTCTGGTCAGCCACATGGGCGATGACGGCCTGCTCTATACCGGGCACTCGGAGAACTACCTGCACGCGGCCGACCTGATCCAGCCGTGCGGGCGCACGCTGTATCGGCGCGCTCCGCGCGCGGGAGCCGCTACATGAGTACCGCTGTGCAGGTCGACGATGTCATGCGCTACCGCGATTCGCGGTTCCAGACCATCACCGCCAAGCTGCTGCCCACCCAATACCTGGTGGTGGACGACGACACCGCGTTGACGACCACCTTGGGATCGTGCGTTGCGGCCTGTCTTCGCGACCCGGTGTTGAAGATCGGCGGCATGAACCATTTCCTGCTGCCGGAAGGCCAGGTTGGCGATGGCGCACCCGCGCGCTACGGCAGTTATGCGATGGAGTTGCTGATCAACGACATGCTCAAGCGCGGCGCGCATCGCAAGCGGATCGAAGCCAAGGTCTTCGGTGGCGCCAACGTGCTCAAGGGCTTCACCAGCAACCCGGTGGGCACCCGCAACGCCGAGTTCGTGCGCCAGTATCTGCTGGCCGAGCACATCCCCATCATTGCCGAAGATCTGTGCGGCATCCATCCGCGCAAGGTCTGGTTCTTCCCGACGACCGGACGCGTTGTCGTGCAGCGGTTGCCGCACGCACACGAAGCCGAAGTCGCCGCTACCGAATCTGCCGTGCGCGCCCGTCTGTCCAAAGCACCGGTCACCGGTGGAGTGGAGTTGTTCGAATGACGCTGGAAACCCCTGTTCGCGTATTGATCGTCGACGACTCGGCGGTGGTGCGTCAGATGCTGACCGAGATCCTGTCGCGCGATGCCGGCATCGAAGTGATCGGCTCGGCCGCCGACCCGATCCTGGCGCGCGAAAAGATCAAACGCCTCAATCCGGACGTGATCACGCTGGATGTGGAAATGCCGCGCATGGACGGCCTGGTGTTCCTGGAAAACCTCATGCGCCTGCGCCCCACCCCGGTGGTGATGATTTCATCGCTGACCGAGCGTGGCGCCGACACCACCTTGCAGGCCTTGTCGCTGGGCGCGGTGGATTTCATCTCCAAGCCCAAGATCGATGTCGCACGCGGGCTGGAAGGCTACGCCGAAGAAATCGTCAGCAAAGTCAAGATGGCCTCCAAGGCCAAGGTCAGCGCGCTCAATCGCCCCAGCGCGCCCAAGGTCACCCTGGACATGCAGGCCGCGCCGGTGGCTGGCAGCGCCCTGCGCTTCCGTACCACCGACCGCCTGATCGCCATCGGCGCCTCGGCCGGCGGCACTGAAGCCCTGCGCGTGGTGCTCGAACACATGCCCGCCGATGCACCGGCGGTGGTCATGACCCAGCACTTGCCGGCCAGCTTCAGCACCGCCTTTGCCGAGCGCCTCAATCGTCATTCGGCCATGTCGGTGCGCGAAGCCAGCGATGGCGAAGCGATCCTGCCCGGCCACGCCTATCTGCCGCCCGGCGGCCAGCATCTGCGCATCATCCGCGACGGTGCCCGCTGGCGCTGCCGCATCGACGACGGCCCGCCGGTCAATCGCCACAAGCCGGCGGTGGACGTGCTGTTCCGCTCGGTCGCCGCCAACGCCGGCCCGAACGCGGTCGGCGCCATCCTCACCGGCATGGGCGACGACGGCGCACGCGGCCTGCTGGAAATGCTGCAGGCCGGCGCGCCCACGCTGGTGCAGGACGAAGCCAGCAGCGTGGTATGGGGCATGCCCGGTGCCGCCTACAAGCTCGGCGCCGCGCAGGAAGTGGTGCCGCTGGACCGCGTTGCCGAGCGCTTGATCGCGCTGTCGGCGCAGGCACGTTGATCCGGCATGAGCGCCCTGCCCCCGTCTCCGACCGACCAGGCGGAGGTTCCCGGCGCACCGGGAACCACGTCGGTCGCTGCTGCGGATTCAACGGTAGATAGCGCGACAGCACTTGGCGCACTCGACACACCGTCGATCAAGGCCGGCCCGGTCACTGCCGGCATGGTCAAACCCGACGAACGCCCCGATGCCACGCGCTCGCGCCTGTTGGCCGAAGCGCTGGATGGCAGCAGCAGTGCGATCCTGATCTGCGATCTGCAATCGCACCTGCTCTATGCCAACGACGGCTTCCAGCGCATGTTCGGCTATACCGAGGCCGAACTGGTCGGCAAGCGTCCCTCGGACGTGCTCACCCGCGCGCAAAGCGATCAGAGCGAGGTGGCGCGCATCCGCGATCGCGCCGACGCCTTGCAGCAGACCCAAGCCGACCTGCTGGTCTATCGCAAGGACGGCACGCCGCTGTGGATCTCGCTCAACTTCAATCCGATCTACGACGCCAGGCACAACCCATCGCATTACGTGGCGGTGCTGACCGACATCACCGACACCAAGATGCACGAGGTATTGCAGCACCGCGTGCTTGAGGCGCTGGTGCAGGAGCGTCCGCTGATCGACGTGATGACCTTGATCTGCACCGAGGTCGAACGCATCGCACCGGACGTGCTGGCCACGGTGATGAGCGCGGACAACCAGGGCTGCCTGCATTCGCTGGCCGCTCCCAGCCTGCCGCCCGAATACGCCGATGCGGTCAACGGGTTGAAGATCGCGCCCGGTGCAGGCGCCTGCGGCACCGCGGCCTGGCGTGGGCGCGCGGTCATGGTGGAAGACATCGCCACCGACCCGCTGTTCGCACCGTACCGCGACCTGCTGCTGCCGATGGGCTTGCGCGCCTGCTGGAGCACGCCGATCCGCTCCAACAGCTCGCGCGTGCTCGGCACCTTCGCGCTGTATTACCGCAAGGCGCAACGTGCCGATGCCTGGCATGTGCGGCTCACCGATCTGTGCCAACAGTTGTGCACGCTGGCGCTGGAACGCGAACAGATCCGCCAACGCGTGCATCAGCTCGCGTTCTACGATGCGCTGACCGGCCTGCCCAACCGCATCATGTTCAGCGCACGCGCCGAGCAGGCGTTGACGCAGGCCGAATACGCCAGCGAACCGGCCGCGTTGATGTTCATCAACATCGACCGCTTCAAGCTGATCAATGACAGCCAGGGCCATGCCGCAGGCGATGGCCTGTTGCGCGACATCGCATTACGCATCGGCGAACAACTCACCGCCACCGCCATGCTGGCGCGCCTGGCCGGCGACGAATTCGCGCTCGCCCTGCCGCAATGCAGTGCCGAACAGGCCAGCGCCGCCGCGGAGCGTCTGCTCTGCACCATCGCCGTGCCATTGCCGGTCGGCCACATGACCGTGCATCCGTCTGCCAGCGTGGGCGTGGCGATGTTTCCCGAGGACGGTCGCGACATCAACATCCTGTTGCGGCATGCCGATCTGGCGATGAATCGCGCCAAGCAGGAAGGCGGCGGACGCTTCCGCTTCTTCAGCGCCGACATGAATCGCATGGCGCAGGAGCGCGTTGCGCTGGAAGCGGAGCTGCGCCAGGCCATCGGCCGCAATCAGTTGCAACTGCACTATCAACCGCAGCTGCACAGCGCCGCACCGCACGCGCTATATGGCGTGGAAGCACTGCTGCGCTGGAACCACCCGCAACTCGGCGCGGTGTCGCCGGCACGGTTTCTGCCCGTGGCCGAAGAACAAGGCATGATGCCGCAGCTAAACGATTGGGTATTGCGCCGCGCCTGCCAGCAGGTTGCCGACTGGCGCCAACGCGGCGTGCCGGTGGCCCGTGTATCGGTGAATCTGTCGGCCAGCAGTTTCGAAAGTCCGCGCATGCTCAGCGACCTGCTCAGACTCATCGCCGACATGGGCGTGCTGCCCTCCGATCTCACATTGGAAATGACCGAAAGCGTGATGCTCTCGGGGCAACCCGGGGTGCTGGAAAACCTGCATGCCATCCGCGAAGCAGGCATCTCGTTGTCGCTGGACGACTTCGGCACCGGCTATTCCAGCCTGAGCCATCTGCACCGCCTGCCGATCGACGAACTCAAGCTGGACATGAGCTTCGTGCGCGACATCGAACACAGCGAAGACGCTCGCGCGCTCACCACCTCTGTGCTGCGCATCGGCGAGCATATGCGCAAGCATGTGGTTGCAGAAGGCGTGGAAAACGAGGCGCAGCGCTTGTTCCTCGCCGACCTGGGCTGCGAAGTGCTGCAGGGCTATCTGTTCTCGCGACCGCTGCCGGCTGCGGCATTGGAAGCCTGGTTGGGCGCGCAGCCTTAGCGCGGCTGACACTGTACTTCGTGGCCATCGGACGGGCGCCGCTGTCGCTCGATGCGGCGTGTACCACGCTTACATGCCAGTTCTGAGTGCGCCGTCCACGCCAACGTGCTCCGTGCTCACGACGTTTTGTCAGCCACTGCAAGGCTGTGAGATCTCGATTATCTTCGGAAGCTTGGATGCTATGCATGCGTAGGCTGCAGAGCGGTTGATCTGTGGCTTGGCCGCAGGGCTCTTACCCGCAGGCTCGTTGGCTGCAGGGCCCTTGCCCGCCCACCATCGCGGGACACGCCGCAAGTACGTCCGTGTAGGCTCTTACGCGGCATCCATGCCGCGTAAGGTCCCGCGATGGTGGGCGGGCAAGGACCAATCGAGATGGTCGGTGTGCGTGGTGCAAGCGATGCATGACGTGCGGTGTTCGGATAACGCCGCGGCCGATCAGCTTCGCAACGCAAAACACAACGCGACTACAGGCAGGCTTTCATCCAACCACCGACCAACTTTCTGGTGCGGTGTCCTCGCCGATTGCGGGACCGTGTGGCGGCATGGATGCCGCCACCGAGCCTACATGGACGTACTTGCGGCGTGTCCCGCGAGCGGTGAGGACACCGCGCGCCCGACCTACGTCGCTTGGGACCATCCTTCCGAGCGCGGCCTTCAAGCGTACATCGCGGCATTCATGCCAACACCTTGCCCCACTGTCCGCTTCAACCAACCCAACAACTGCGCAGTGACGAACGCAGGATTCTCCAGCGACGCGATATGTCCGGCATCGGGCACCAACTCGTAATCGCAGCCGATCACTTCGGCCATCAGCCATAGCTCTTCCGGCGGGCGCGGAATATCGTATTCGCCACCCAGCAAGAACGTGTTTGCGGGGTTCAGCACCGACAACACCTCCAACCGATCGGCACGCCCGAAGATCAACCGGCCCAACGGCACCACCGATGCACGTAGCTGCTCGGCCGACATCGCCGCCAATCGTTGCGCAAACGCAGCCGGCAGCGCGGAACTCAGATCGATACCAGGACGGAAAAAGATCGGCACGATTGCCTCGATCAATGCAGGCGTCACCTGCCCCGCCGCTTCGATCGCATCCAGCAGGCCGAAGTAGCGCGTCTGCGTCGCCTGCGGCTCTGCACCCAGAAACGTATCCATCAGCACAAGGCTGCGCACGCGCTCCGGCGCAAGCAACGCGAGCTCCGCGCCCCACATGCCACCGACCGACAAACCGACCACCGCGCATTGCGGCAGTTCCAGCGCATCCAGCAATAGCAGCATCTGCTCGGCAAGATCGCCAACCGTCTGCGTGCCGGCCGGCAGCGCAGCCGATTGCCCATGTCCCCACAGCTCGGGAACGATGACCTGATAGTGCTGCGAGAGCGCCTGGATCTGCGGCTCCCACATGGCCGCATCCCAGAGGTAGCTGTGGCCAAGCAGAACCGGAAACCCTTGACCGTATTGTGCGTAGTGCAGCGTTTGACCAGCGATCGTGCAAATAGGCATTGGAAATCATGAGAGCCATGGGAGCGGCGCCACTCTAGTCCCCTGCACTTCAGATTTTTGTTGCAACGCGACAGGCGAGTTAACTGCTATTGGCTTTAACTTCCGGCATCGTGCAGGCAAAGCGAAGTGACCGCCCGAATAACGAAAAACGCCCGGCATTGCCGGGCGTTTTCGAACACAAGATCAAGCAGCTGGATCAGGCAGCGACAGTATCCGCCACATCCTGATATTCCTGGATCTGATCGAAGTTCATGTAGCGGTAGATCTGATCGCCACTGGTCTTGATCACGCCCACATCGGCCATGTACTCGTCCTTGGTCGGGATGCGACCCAGACGCGAGCAGATCGCGGCCAACTCTGCCGAACCCAGATACACGTTGGTGTTGCGACCAAGGCGATTCGGAAAGTTACGCGTGGAGGTAGAGAACACCGTGGCGCCCTCGCGTGCCTGCGCCTGGTTGCCCATGCACAACGAGCAGCCGGGCATTTCCATGCGCGCGCCGGCTGCGCCGAAGGTGCCGTAATGGCCTTCCTTGGTCAGCTCGGAGGCGTCCATCTTGGTCGGCGGCGCAACCCACAAGCGGGTCGGGATATCGCGCTTGCCTTCGAGCAACTTGGCAGCGGCACGGAAGTGACCGATGTTGGTCATGCACGAACCAATGAACACCTCGTCGATCGCCGCACCGGCAACCTCGGACAGCGTCTTGACGTCGTCCGGGTCGTTCGGGCAGGCCACGATCGGCTCGTGGATGTCGGCCAGGTCGATCTCGATGACGGCGGCGTATTCGGCATCGGCATCGGGCTGCAGGAGTTGCGGATCGGCCAGCCACTCCTCCATCTTTTTGATGCGGCGGCCCAGCGTGCGCGCATCGGCATAGCCTTCGGCAATCATCCAGCGCAGCAAGGTGATGTTGCTGGTCAGGTATTCAATGATCGGCGCCTTGTCCAGGTGCACAGTGCAACCTGCGGCCGAACGTTCGGCCGAAGCATCGGACAGCTCGAACGCCTGCTCCACTTTCAGATTCGGCAAGCCTTCGATTTCCAGGATGCGGCCGGAGAAGATGTTCTTCTTGCCCTGCTTGGCCACGGTCAGCAGACCGTCCTTGATCGCATACAGCGGGATCGCGTTGACCAGGTCACGCAGGGTCACGCCCGGCTGCATCTCACCCTTGAAGCGCACCAGCACGCTCTCGGGCATGTCCAGCGGCATCACACCGGTGGCGGCGGCAAAGGCCACCAGACCGGAGCCGGCCGGGAACGAAATACCGATCGGGAAACGGGTGTGCGAATCGCCACCGGTGCCGACGGTGTCTGGCAGCAGCATGCGGTTGAGCCAGCTGTGAATCACGCCGTCGCCCGGACGCAGCGAGACGCCGCCACGGGTGGAGATGAACTCCGGCAAGGTGTGGTGGGTCTTGACGTCCACCGGCTTCGGATAAGCGGCGGTGTGGCAGAACGACTGCATCACCAGGTCGGCCGAGAAGCCCAGGCAGGCCAGGTCCTTGAGCTCGTCGCGGGTCATCGGGCCGGTGGTGTCCTGCGAGCCCACCGAGGTCATCTTCGGTTCGCAATAGGTGCCCGGGCGCATGCCCTCGCCTTCCGGCAAGCCACAGGCGCGGCCAACCATCTTCTGCGCCAGCGAGAAGCCCTTGCCGGTATCCGGCGGCACCATCGGCAGACGGAACAGGTCCGACGCCGGCAGGCCCAGGAATTCGCGCGCCTTGGCAGTGAGGCCGCGGCCCACGATCAGCGGAATGCGGCCACCGGCGCGCACTTCATCGAACAGCACGTCCGACTTCATCGCGAACTCAGCGATCACCTGGCCATTCTTCAGCGCCTTGCCGTCGTAAGGACGCAGCTCGACCACATCGCCGTGCTCCATCTGCGACACGTCCAGCTCGATCGGCAATGCACCCGCATCTTCCATCGTGTTGTAGAAGATCGGCGCGATCTTCGCGCCCAGGCACACGCCGCCGAAGCGCTTGTTCGGAATGAACGGAATGTCCTCGCCGGTCCACCACAACACCGAGTTGGTCGCCGACTTACGCGAGGAACCGGTACCGACCACATCGCCCACATAGGCGACCAGATGGCCCTTGTCCTTGAGATCGGCAATGGCCTGGATCGGGCCGCGCTTGCCGTCTTCTTCCGGCACAAAGGCCGCGCCGTCGCGGGCGTTCTTCAGCATCGCCAGCGCATGCAGCGGGATGTCCGGGCGCGTGGTCGCATCCGGGGCCGGCGACAGGTCGTCGGTATTGGTTTCGCCCGGCACCTTGAACACGGTGACAGTCAGGCTCTGCGGCACTTCCGGCTTGCTGGTGAACCACTCGCCCTCAGCCCAGCTCTGCAGCACGGCCTTGGCGTGCGCATTACCGGCCTCGGCCTTTTCCTGCACGTCGTGGAAGGCATCGAACACCAGCAAGGTGTGCTTGAGCGCTTCGGCGGCGGTGGCGCCCAGCTCGGCGTTGTCGAGCAGATCGATCAGCGGCTGGATGTTGTAGCCGCCCAGCATGGTGCCGAGCAGCTCGGTCGCACGCGTGGGGTTGATCAGCGCGGTGGTCTCGGTGCCGAACGCCAGCGCGGCCAGGTACGAGGCCTTGACCTTGGCAGCGTCGTCGACGCCGGCCGGCACGCGCTGGCTGAGCAGCTCGACCAGGAACTCCGCTTCACCCGCAGGCGGAGCCTTGAGCAGCTCGATGACCTCGGCGGTCTGCTGCGCGGTGAGCGGCAGCGGCGGGATACCGAGCGCGGCGCGCTCTGCAACGTGGTGGCGATAGGCTTCCAACATGCGGATTCTCCGAAAAGACAACGTGTGAATGTGTAAAACGTGAATGTGTAAATGCGAAACGTGGATGCGTGCGGATCAGCTTGCGGGTTTGGGAACAACGATCTTCAAACCCTTGAAGTAGTCGCGAAAAAAGCCCTCGTCGCGGGTGATCAGCCCGTCGCACTGGAGCATCGCGTGAGCGCCGATCAGAAAATCGGCCACCACCCGCTCGCGCTTGCCGCCGCGCGCGCGGAAGCGCTTGTTCATATGCCCGGCGCGTACCGCCGCCGCTTCCTGGGTGGCTTCGTAGCGCACGCCGATCGAGGCCAGCGTTTCCATCAGGTCGACCTGGGTATCGAGCATGGCCAGCACCTCGGCCACCACCGCATCGCAGACCACCACCTCGTCGCGCGCCAGCGCATCGCCGATGCAGATCTCCGACACCTCGCCGTAGACCGCATCGCCGATCAGGATGTCCAGCAGCACCGAAGAATCCAGGGCGATCATGGGTCGAACGGATCCCCGGGCGCGCGGCCACGGATGGCGCGCATGGCTTCGTCGGTGTTGGTCAGGCCGTCGACCAGCTTGAACTTGCCGCGCACCTTGCGCAGCGCCTCGCTGACGTCCTTGCGCAAGATGATGCGGCCGCCGTCGAGCTCGATCTTGAGCGTGGTGCCCTTGGTCAGGCCCAGGGCATCGCGTACGGCTTTGGGCAGCGTGATCTGCCCGCGTTCGGCAACTGTGGCTTCCATGAAGGTGGCCCCGGCATAAAGTATGCAGCGATTCTACATACTTGACTTGTCGTACTCAAGGCCACATACCCAGTCCTGCAACCGAACGTACACACTGAATTAGTCACACTGTTCAGAAGAAACCTACAGCCTGCTGCCATAGGAGTGATGCATGAGCGATTCCTTTTCCACCCGCACCTCGCTTGAGGTCCACGGCAAGCGCTACGCGTACTACAGCCTGCCAAAGCTGGGCGAGCGCTTCGATATCGGCCACCTGCCCTATTCCATGAAGATCCTGCTGGAGAACCTGCTCCGGCATGAAGACGGCGGTGTCACCGTCGGCAAGGATCACGTCGAGGCGGTCGCCAAATGGGACCCCAAGGCCGAGCCCGATATCGAGATCGCCTTCATGCCGGCCCGCGTGGTGCTGCAGGACTTCACCGGCGTGCCGTGCGTGGTCGACCTGGCCGCGATGCGCGATGCCGTGGTCAAGCTCGGCGGCAACGCCGACCAGATCAATCCGCAAATTCCTTCCGAACTGGTCATTGACCACTCGGTGCAGGTAGATGTGTTCGGCTCGGCCGATGCGCTCGACCTCAACGGCAAGATCGAATTCCAGCGCAATCAGGAACGTTACGGCTTCCTGCGTTGGGGCCAGAAGGCGTTCGAAAACTTCAAAGTGGTGCCGCCCAACACCGGCATCGTCCACCAGGTGAACCTGGAAAACCTGGCGCGCGTAGTGATGAGCGCGGACAAGGACGGCACCCAGATTGCGTATCCGGACACCGTGTTCGGCACCGACAGCCACACCACCATGATCAACGGCATCGGCGTGTTGGGCTGGGGCGTGGGCGGCATCGAGGCCGAGGCGGCGATGCTGGGGCAGCCGTCCTCCATGCTGATTCCGCAGGTGGTCGGCTTCAAGCTCAGCGGCAAGATGCCTGAAGGCGCCACCGCCACCGACCTGGTACTCACCGTCACCCAGATGCTGCGCAAGGCCGGCGTGGTCGGCAAGTTCGTCGAGTTCTATGGCGAAGGCTTGCAGCATCTGCCGCTGGCCGACCGCGCCACCATCGGCAACATGGCACCGGAATACGGCGCCACCTGCGGCATCTTCCCGGTCGACGAAGAATCGCTGACCTATCTGCGCCTGTCCGGCCGCAGCGAGGAACAGATTGCGCTGGTCGAGGCCTACGCAAAGGCGCAGGGTTTGTGGCACGACGTGAACACCCCGCAGGCGCAGTACAGCGCCACGCTGGAGCTGGACATGGGCGAGGTCAAGCCGTCGTTGGCCGGCCCCAAACGGCCGCAGGATCGGGTGCTGCTGGAAGACATGCAGACCAACTTCCGTGAGAGCCTCAAGCCGTTCGTCGATGCGCGCAGCAAGCGCCTGACCGACATCAAGCAGGAAGACCGCCTGAAGAACGAAGGCGGCGGCGGCACGGCAGTCGGCGCCAAGGCCTCGCAAGCCGAAGCCTCCAACGACAGCGGCGCCGGCTGGCAGCTGCGCGATGGCTCGGTGGTGATCGCGGCGATTACCTCGTGCACCAACACCTCCAACCCGGCGGTGATGCTCGGTGCCGGCCTGCTGGCGCGTAACGCGGCAGCCAAGGGCCTGAAGGCACAGCCGTGGGTGAAGACCTCGCTCGGGCCGGGCTCGCGCGTGGTCACCGATTATCTGAGCAAGGCCGGCGTGCTGGCCGATCTGGAAACGCTGGGCTTCTACGTGGTCGGCTATGGCTGCACCACCTGCATCGGCAACTCCGGCCCGCTGCCGGACGACGTGTCGGCGGCGATCGCCAAGGACGATCTGGTGGTGTCCTCGGTGTTGTCGGGCAACCGCAACTTCGAAGGCCGCGTGCATCCCGAAGTGAAGATGAACTACCTCGCCTCGCCGCCGCTGGTGGTGGCGTATGCGATCGCCGGCACCACCGACATCAACCTCACTACCGACCCGCTGGGTACCGGTAGCGACGGGCAGCCGGTCTATCTGCGCGACATCTGGCCGAGCAACAAGGAAATCGGCGACACCATTGCCGCCACCGTCGGCCCGGAGATGTTCAAGCAGAACTACGCTGACGTGTTCAAGGGCGACAGCCGCTGGAACACCATTGCCTCGCCGGATGGCGCGCTGTACGAATGGGACGCGGCTTCGACCTACATCAAGAACCCGCCCTACTTCGACGGCATGACCATGCAGGTCGGCCACGTCGAGGACGTGCACGGTGCGCGCATCATGGGCCTGTTCGGCGATTCGATCACCACCGACCACATCTCGCCGGCCGGCAACATCAAGAAGGATTCGCCGGCGGGTCGCTTCCTGCAGGAGCGCGGCGTGCAGCCGGCCGACTTCAACAGCTACGGCAGCCGCCGGGGCAACGATGACGTGATGGTGCGCGGCACCTTCGCCAACATCCGCATCAAGAACCTGATGTTCGGCGGCGAAGAAGGCGGCAACACGCTTTATTACCCGGCCGACGGTGGCCAGCCGGAAAAACTGGCGATCTACGATGCGGCAGTGAAGTACAAGGCCGATGGCGTGCCGTTGGTGGTGCTGGCCGGCAAGGAATACGGCACCGGCTCGTCGCGCGACTGGGCCGCCAAGGGCACCAACCTGCTCGGCGTCAAGGCGGTGATCGCCGAGAGCTTCGAGCGCATCCATCGCTCCAACCTGGTCGGCATGGGCGTGCTGCCGCTGCAGTTCCTCGAAAACGAAAATGCGCAGACCCTGGGCCTGGACGGCTCGGAAGTGCTGGACATTACCGGCCTGCAAGATGGCGCCAGCCGTCGCGCTACCGTCGATGCCAAGAAGTCCGACGGCAGCGTCAAGCAGTTCCAGGTCAAGGTACTGCTGCTCACGCCCAAGGAAGTGGAGTACTTCAAGCACGGTGGTTTGTTGCAGTACGTGCTACGCCAATTGGCTGCACGCAAAGCGGCCTGATCGCACAGCGCATTGCGCTTTACACGTTCAACGACACTCCCGCCGCTTGGCGGGAGTGTCGTTTCAGGCGAGCGCTCAACGCCCGGTCGGCTCCCACTGCGCGTGATACAGCTGCCAGTCGCCGCCCTGCAATCGCCAGCCGGTGGTGACCTGATACGTCTGCGCCTGCTCGGGTAGCCAGCGCCCGCTGCCACCGGTCAGCAATGCAGTGAAACGCACGCTTGCGGTGTCACCGCGCAGTTGCACATCCACCGGCCCCAGGGTCACGCCGATCTTTTGATTGCCCAGCATCTGCAGCTGCATCAATCGCCGCAGACCGGCTACGTCCAATCCTTGTTCGCCGATAAAATCCTCGGCCACCGGCGCCACCGCATCACCGATATCGCGTGCTTCGATCGCCTGATGCAGTTGCTCCAGCGTCGAACGCAAACGTTGTTCCGGCGCAGGCCGCGCGCAACCGATCAGCGCAAGCATGCACAGTACGGCGAGCCAATATCGCCATCGCAGTTGAATAATGCCCTGCATCACACTTCGCCTTTTACATGCATGACGGTATGCTGCCACTTGCAGTCGTGCCGTGGAACACACCGCGTCACGCACCGAACACCCTGGAGGGGGGCAGATGAATCAGGCACGTCCTTGGTTACAGAGTTATCCGGCCGGCGTCGCCGCCGAGATCGATCTTGATCAGTTCCGCACCGTTGCGGAAGTGTTCGCCACGTCGGTCGCGCGCTTCGCCGATCGCCCCGCGTATCACAGCTTCGGCAAGACCATCACTTACCGCGAAGCCGATCAGCTGGTCGAGCAATTTGCCGCCTATCTGCTTGGCGAATTGCAGTTGAAAAAAGGCGATCGCGTCGCTTTGATGATGCCCAACTGCCTGCAGTACCCGGTCGCCACGTTCGGCATCCTGCGTGCCGGCCTGACCGTGGTCAATGTCAATCCGCTGTACACCCCGCGCGAGCTGAAGCATCAGCTGATCGACTCCGGTGCCAGCGTGCTGGTGGTCATCGATAACTTCGGCACCACCGTGCAGCAGGTCATCGCCGATACCCCGGTCAAGCAGGTGATCACCACCGGCCTGGGCGACATGCTCGGCTTCCCGAAAGCGGCGGTGGTCAACTTCGTCGTCAAGTACGTCAAGAAGCTGGTGCCGGAGTATCGCCTCAAGGGCGCGATCCGTTTCCGCGACGCGCTCGCGCTGGGCCGCAAACACAAAGTTCCGACGCTGCAGATCGAGTCCGACGACATCGCCTTCCTGCAATACACCGGCGGCACCACCGGCGTGGCCAAGGGCGCGATGCTCACCCACCGCAACCTGGTCGCCAATATGCAGCAGGCCCACCAGTGGCTTGCCAGTACCGGAAAGCTGGAAGAAGGCCACGAGGTGGTGATCACCGCACTGCCGCTGTATCACATCTTCGCACTGACGGCGAACGGGCTGGTCTTCATGAAGATCGGCGGCTGCAACCACCTGATCAGCAACCCGCGCGACATGCCCGGCTTCGTCAAGGAATTGAAGAAGACCCGCTTCACTGCCTTCACCGGCGTCAACACGCTGTTCAACGGCCTGCTCAATACGCCCGGTTTCGATCAGGTCGATTTCTCCTCGCTCAAGATGTCCCTCGGCGGCGGCATGGCGGTGCAACGCTCGGTCGCCGAACGCTGGAAGAAGGTCACCGGCCTGACCCTGGTCGAGGCCTACGGCCTGACCGAGACCTCGCCGGCCGCCTGCATCAACCCCATGGATCTGAAGGACTACAACGGCTCGATCGGCCTGCCGATACCGTCCACCGATGCCTGCATCAAGGACGACGCCGGCGCGGTGCTGCCGCAGGGCGAGATCGGCGAGCTGTGCATCAAGGGCCCGCAGGTGATGAAGGGCTATTGGAAGAAACCCGAAGAAACCGCCAAGGTCATGGACGCCGAGGGCTGGCTGCACACCGGCGACATCGCCCGCATGGACGAACAAGGCTTCGTCTACATCGTCGATCGCAAGAAAGACATGATTCTGGTCTCCGGTTTCAACGTGTATCCGAACGAGATCGAAGACGTGATCGCCGAGATGCCAGGCGTACTGGAAGTGGCCGCCGTGGGCGTGCCGGACGAGAAGTCCGGCGAGATCGTCAAGGCCGTCATCGTCAAGAAGGACCCTGCCCTGACTGCCGACGCCGTGAAGGCGCATTGCCGCGCCAACCTGACCGGCTACAAGCAGCCGCGCGTGATCGAATTCCGCAAGGAATTGCCGAAAACCAACGTCGGCAAGATCCTGCGCCGCGAATTGCGGGATGCGCCCAAGCAGTAATCCACCTGCGCCAGCGCAGATCGACGGCCATCCGGCCGTCACTCGACGCCCGCAATGCCGCAAGGCCTTGCGGGCGTCTACGTTTGGCGTCCGGCATTAGGGAACCTCTGAACAACGCACCACAGATACGCGACACTACCCGCCTGATGTTGAGGAGTGATCCATGCAACTGACGTTCGGTGACGCTGAGGGCCTGGGCAAGCGCAAGCAGACCCGGCGCGAGATCTTTCTGGCCGAGATGGAGCAGGTGGTTCCGTGGCAGCAACTGCTCGGTCTGATCGCGCCGCACTATCCGGTATCGGGCCGGCCAGGTCGGCAGCCGTACGCACTGGCGACGATGTTGCGGATTCATCTGCTGCAGCAGTGGTATGCGCTGAGCGATCCGGCGATGGAAGAAGCACTGCACGAGATCCCGACCTTGCGGCGGTTTGCCCAGCTCGGTGGCTTGGACAACGTTCCGGACGAGACCACGATTCTCAACTTTCGGCGCCTGCTGGAGACCCATGGCCTTGCCGCGCGGATGCTGGAAGCGGTCAACGCGCATCTGGCGCGCAAGGGCCAGAGCCTGCGGTCGGGCACGATCGTCGATGCGACGCTGATCGCGGCGCCCAGTTCGACCAAGAATGCCGACAACGCGCGCGACCCTGAGATGCATCAGACCAAGAAGGGCAATCAGTGGTATTTCGGGATGAAGGCGCACATCGGCGTGGATGAATTTTCCGGGTTGGTGCACCACGTCCATTGCACAGCCGCCAACGTCGCCGATGTCACGGTGATGCACACGTTGCTGCATGGCAAAGAAGACAGCGTGTTCGGCGATAGCGGCTACACCGGTGCGGACAAACGCGAAGAACTGCAGGCCTGCAAGGCTGCATTCTTCATCGCCGCCAGGCCCTCGACGATGCAAGCCCTCGGCAACAAACGCGAGCGTGCTCGGGAAAGACGTTGGGAACACTTCAAGGCCAGCGTGCGCGCGAAGGTGGAGCATCCATTCCGGGTGATCAAGCGCCAGTTCGGCTACACCAAGGTCCGCTATCGCGGCCTGGCCAAGAACACCGCGCAGGTGCTGACCTTGTTTGCGCTATCGAACCTGTGGATGAAGCGAAAGCAGTTACTGCCGACGATGGGGAACGTGCGCCTGTAACCCGGGCAACACCCTGCAAACGCGCCGGAAACGGCAAAAAAATCGAGGATCTGAGCGCCGTCAGCCTGGTCGATGTGGTTAGGCTCATCCTCCGATGCCGTTGATCAGACCATCCTTAGACAAAGTCGAATACGTCCTCTGCCTCCTTTGCTTCACTCAATGGCTCATGCTAAATAACCGCAGAAGGACGCGAGACATCACGCCCTATGACCGGAGCGGAAAAATCCTGATGACAGTTCAAAACACGCCGAAGAAGAGCAACTTCTATTTTCTGATGCCTGACCTTGAGTCTGGTCCTCAGCCCGGGGTCGTGTTCGAAAATGTAAAACAGCTGCTCACGCCTCCAAGGCTGATCTTGAGGCCAAATGACGGAGGATTTCCGCCTCTGACGGAAGTTCCGCGCTTGGTTTTTGATCCAAAAAAGGGCGTCATGCCCAGGGATCTGGAGGCAGGATTTAGTGGTTATTGGCTGATATCCGAGCGGCTGCACCAAGTGTTCTCCACGGTTGATCCAGAGGGCTTTGCCTTTGTTGAGTGCGATTTCCGGATGGAGGATGGCAGCAAGGGACCTCGCTATTTTCTGTGCGATGTCGTGCGAGTTCTGGATGCACTTGACGAAGAGCGATCAGAAGTTGAAATCGAGGTTAGCGACGAGTTCGTAGAAGGAAAATTTTATGACTTCACTGGCGGCGCAAGATTGGCGTTCAGAAATGATGCCGTGAAGGAAGCACATGTATTCAGTCTTAAATATTCGGGTGACTGCGTATTTCTTGACGAAACCATGAAGGATGCCGTGAGGAAAGCAGGAATAGGAATGAATGGAAATTCCGACGGACTTTGGCTTAGAGATTCTTCGAATTGGAAAGATGCTTGACTGCGTAGAGACCTCTCGCCATGCCTGCACGCACAATTTTTCAAGAACACCATATTGCTGAAAGGCAAACGCTACGAAACAGCAGACTACTTGGCGTTCTTCAGGAGGCTGATGCCTTCAATATCGATGCGCAACGCAACCTGATTTATATGCCAAGTGATCCAGCGCTTGCACAAGCGCTTGGGATATCCCCTCATAGCGGTGGACCGATAAGAGATTACCAAGACGGTTCCATAGCTCGATTGAGACGTCTATCGCAGACCGTAGACGGCCAATTAGCTGTAGCAGGCGATCCGGATGCCATCACGAGAATTACCCCGAAGGTTGATCGCCTGATCGATACGATGAGGGTTGGCTTAGTTAATGCGGACCTCTACACCAATGCGCCAATCGGCCAGGTTGCAGACGACATGCGGCCTGGCATCAATGCGTTTTTCAAGGGCGTGCTGAGCTATGACGAGAGGCTTGCATCTCAGATCGATGCAGTTCCAACGTTGCAAAGACCCGAGCTTGGCTGGTCATCAATCGTCCACTCCGAGCAGCGCGTCATCTCTACGCTTCAATACGTAGGGCAATCGAGCAACAACCTCACTAAAGGTGGTGACCCAGAGATTGGAAGAAATTCGCTTTCTCAAGCTATCGCCCAAGCCCATGCAAACGGTCGCCTAACGCTCTCCGACCAAAGCATCCTGCAGGTCGAAAACGTACTCGGAGAAGAAGCAGTACGACCACTCCGCATTCCCTTCGGCCAACGCGGCTTCGCCACTGCGGAGTTGCTGGCAGGCGACCTATCGGCTGGCCAGACACTGCGCGGCGCAGGCTTGCTCTCCACGGCAGTCGATACGGCCATCACAGGTCAACGCGCCACGCAGTTCCTCGGCCAGGACAATCCGCTCGCCGCGCAGTCGGAGCTGGTGCATTTCGCAGGCCGCAATGTCGGTGGCTGGGCCGGCGGTACCACCGCTGCCTACGCGCTGGGAAGTTCAGGCGCCGGGCCGATGGTGCTGATCGCGGCCGATGCGTATTTCATGAGCAAGGCCGGTGAGAAGGCCGCCGAGTTACTCGACAACCGGGCCATTTATCAGCAGACCGATCGCACCGGCGTGCAGTGGTCGTTCAACGGCACGGCCTGGACGCGCGACGGGATGGCCGACACCACGCGCGACGGCGTGAATAACCCCACCGCCACGCCAATCGTCGCCAGCTACGACAAAGCCCGCGAGTTGAACTACCAGGCCACCAATGCCGCTGCCGCGCTGGCACTCAAAGATGCGCACTCGCCTGCTGATCCCTATCGCCAGCCAGCCAACGCCACAGATCGCCCTAGCCTGAGCAGCGCCGACTGGACACGCGATGCGGCAAACGGCCAATGGCATCGCCAGGTCAAGACCGACATCACTGGGGCCAACGATCGCGGCAGCTACGTGCAAGAAACTGCCTTGCCGCCACGCGCGGCGGAACTGGATGCGCAGGCGCACGCCGTCATCGCCCGCAACATCGCCAACAGCCCAGGCGCGATCGCTGCGCGTTATGAGCTGGCCTATCACCGCAGCGGCTGGGCGGCCGATGGGCTGCCGATGTCGCCAGCGGTGCAGCAGATGTTGCCCGATCCGGATGCGTTGACTGCCTCCAACGGCCAGCGCTACTACCGCAATATCGATGGTCAGTGGACCACCAACGGCGCCCCGCCCGATGGCAACCGCGTGCTGGAACTGGAGACGACGCGCGCGATGCTGCAGCCCGCGCTTGCGGAGCAAGCCCAGGCGATTGCCGCCATTCAGCAATCGCCTCCGTCGCCGCAGGAGTTGCAGCGCGAGCAGACGCTCTACCGCTATCGCATCGTCGGCACGGAGTTGCAACCGCAGTGGCGCGAAGCGATCGAGCTCGCGACGCAGCGCACGCGTGAGTCAGAGGGACTCGTTGGCGATGGCGCAATGCAGCTGCAGCGCGGGCCGGGCGGCCAGTTCGGCGCCGATAGCCCCATTGCGCATCTGCAGCGCGGTCACGATGGTGTGGAGCGTGTTGCAGCACTCACCAGCACAGAGGAAATCCGCCAGGCGCTGCAGGAGGTGCAAGCACGGCAGCAACCAGCCGCATCCGCAAAACAGCTAGCCTCTACGTCGCGCCCATCCGATGGATCGGCAGATAGCGGCACATCTGGCTCCAACGCATCGTCCAGCCCGCAACTGGTTATGGATATGCAGGTGCGAATGCAGGCAGCCAGTGCAGTACAGGCGCGTCAGGAGCGTGACCAGCAGGAACGCCAGACGCAAGACCAGCAACTTGCGCAGACGCGCGCGCATGCGCTGCAGGAGCAGACCTCACACGAGGATCGAGCGCGAGCCACCCAGGCGCTGCAGGCGCATGCAGTGCAGGAACTTCAGCAGCAAGAATCGCAGCAGTTAGAACAGCGAGAGCATCAGACACAGGAGGTACAGCAACGCGAGCAAATCCAGCGTCAGGCACACGACAACCAACGGCACGAACAAGCACAGCAGCACACTCAGGAAACGCAGCAGCGGGAACAGGAGACAAGCCTGGCCCAGGATGCCCAGCAAAACCAAGAGGAGCACCACCAAGCGCAGGATGCTCAACATCCCGAGCAACAGCCGCTACACGCCCAAGCGGCTCTACAACTCGAACAGGAACGCAAGGAGGGCACATTATCGCGCGATCCTTACTCGCTCCATGCTCAGGACACGCAGCAGCGTGAAATGGAACAGCGTTCTAATCAGAACGACGGCGCGCAACTCTCTCAGGAGCAGCAGGCAGAACGTGGGCAGGCGCATGTAACAGACTTAGCGCAGCAGCAGGCGCAAGGCCAACACCCGCAAGAAGAGCGCTCGCACGAAGCCCATCAACAGACAGCGCAGCGCGCTGCGATCGCGCGCACATCGCCGACAGATCTGCAGCAGGTTGCGGACCCGCGCAGCGGCCCACAGCCGCCCAATGTGCAAGCCTCGGACGCTCATCACGATGCATCTGCACAACAGCGTGAGGAGCCAATGCAAGCGGACTTGGCCCAACTGGCCAACCCACACTCCGAGCCATCGCTCGCCACAACAGTCCCCTCAGAACGCACCGACGATCAACTAGGGCCTGTTAACACTAATGGCCCGAGCGATTAAACTATTGAGCATGGAGATCACGCCAGCACAATTTTCTCTGATCGAACACTGCCTGCCGGCGCAGCGCGGCAATGTCAGCATGACCAACCTGCAAGTGGTCAACGCCATCCTTTACGTTGCCGAGCATGGCTGCAAATGGCGCGGCCTACCCAAGCGCTTTGGCAACTGGCATACGGTCTACACACGCATGAACCGTTGGGCCAAGGCGGGTGTGCTGGACCGGATGTTCGCCCAATTGCAGAAGTCCCAGATCGTGCGCATCAAAATCGAAGCAGTCTCGCTGGACTCCACCAGCGTCAAGGTCCATCCCGATGGCACGGGTGCATTAAAAAAAACGGCCCGCAGGCCGTCGGCAAGTCCCGCGGTGGATGGAACACCAAGATTCATATGGTTGCCGCAGATGCTCGAACAGCCATCACCTTTGGATTGACGCCTGGCAACGTGCATGACGCACCTGCAGGCCGCGCGTTGCTTGAACACCTCGGGCCAGTGGAGCGGCCGATTCATTTGTTGATGGACCGTGCTTATGAAGGCAACGAAACCCGCCAGTTGGCGCTCGATCTTGGCTTCGTTCCGGTGGTTCCACCGAAATCCAATCGGGTCGAGCCTTGGGAATACAACCGGGAGATGTACAAGCGGCGCAACGAAGTAGAGAGACTGTTCCGTCGCTTGAAAGGCTACCGCCGGATTTTCTCGCGCTTCGAGAAGCTAGATGTCATGTTCCTTGGATTCCTCAGCTTCGTCCTAGTCGTTGATGGGCTTCGGATGTGTTAACAGGCCCTAACTCGGACACCACAGGCCCCAGCACTGGAAGCACCGGATACCCCCACAGCGTTGCTGTTGTCCGCACACCCTGTGCAAGCGACAGGGCTATCGCTAGAAATGCCTACCGCTGGCGGCTCCGTCGACATCCGCGAAGACGCAGCGGATGAGCGCCAGCCACCTTCTGTGTCCCAGGCAAATGAGCAGGATCCTCCTGCCACTGCTGTGCCCGCAGATCCGGACTCCTGGGCGGAAATAACGCGCTCCATGCGTGAGCTGCGCATCCAACTCGAACAGGATCTGGAAACAGAAACTCGCGTCGCAGAAGCGCGGCAAGTACGTGTGGAGCGTGGTGAGCAGCCGTTTACCGAGTTGGAACTTCGCGACGGGTATGATCCGGATGGCCCCTCTGCGTTGAGACAACCGGCGCTCGCACCGACACGCGTTGCGCCGCAAGGTAATGCCGGTACCGCTGTTGGGCAAGCGGCTGGCGAGCAGGACGATCGGCCACCGACTACGCGCAAGAACATCACCGGCGACCCCGATGTGGATGATCTGCTGTACGCCCTCGATTCCAAGAACGATCTTGCGATCGAACAGGCATTGAGCCGGGTTGCCAACAGCGCGCATAGCAATGCCCTCGCACAGCAGGGCCGCGAGCATCTGGAAGCCAAGGCGCAGCAAGAAGCGCAGGAAGAGGTGACCACACGCCAAGCGCTGGGCATGGACGTTTCGACAGAGGTACAGACCAGCCGTGGCCCGGTGATGGTGATGACGCTGCCGCAGTTTGCCAACAATCCCGCGATGCAAAGCGGGCCACAGGGTGACGGCGGTGGTGGCGGAGACGGCGGTGGCGGTGGCGGTGGAGGTGGAGGCGGTGGTGGATAGCCGGAACACGTGCAGCGACTTGAATCATCAAGAGAACACTATGGACATGCAGAACACCTCAGAGCTGCCCGATGCCAACGGCTCGGAACGCGCAATGAAAGAATCGATCCAGGCGATGGCAGCGGTGATCGGGGCGCTGCAGCGGCGAGAGCACGCACTGGAAGATCTAGTCCGGGAGCAGCTGCAGCTGCTTCAGATCGCGGTCAAAAACGCCGATCAGCGCGTCAATCGGGTGGTGGAGAATGCGCTTCCCCGGCTGACGCAATTGAGCAATCAGGCGCTGACGCAGACGCTGGAGCCGGTGGCCGAGCGATTCAACAAGAAGATGGCAAATGCGGAGCAGACGCTTCAGCAGGCCACCCAGCGCTATGCGCAGGCGCAGCAATCCCTGGAAACAACAGCCGCGCGACGCATGTGGATCGGCTTCATTACGGTGATCGTTGGAACCGTCATGTGCGTGGGTGCTGTGGGCTATACGGTCAAAGGCGCCCTGCCGGTTTTTGCCGAAGCCAAACAGCGTCGTGCGGAGATCGCCTATTTGGATCGCGTTGTACGCGCCGATCTGATTGCGTGCGGCAAAGACCGGCTCTGCGCCACTTTCGAGAAAAAAGCCACCCGCTACGGTGATAGTGGCCAGTATCGGGTGATTTCACTGCGCAAGCCAAACCCACAGTAACGGCTTACCAGGACAGGTCGATCTGCGGATGATTGCGCGCAAGGTGACAGTCCCTGTTCTGTCCGGACCAACCAGACGAAAAACCCTGGGAGATCGTAAGGTAGTCATCGTGAAGAAAGGCACGGCAGACCGCTGCCGACTTCAAGACGCATGCATGCGCTACCTGAGCGGCTATAAGCAGCCGCGAGCGATCGAATTCCGCTAGAAACTGCCGAAAGCCAACGTTGGCAAGATCCTGCGTCGCGGATTGCGGGATGCGCCCAAGCAGTAATCACAGACATGACTTGGCGCAGAAGCCAAGAACCTGCTGAAGATTCATACCGGAAGGCTCTCCCAACAATGGGAAAGCCCTTTGCGTTCAGACAGATAGCGCCGGTGTAGGATCCGTTTGTGGAGCCCGCACCGCCCGCTGCGCCACATAATCCGCCGGCGACCTCCTCGAGAAAAGCTCATGAGCATGATCGAAAAACTACAGCTTCAAACCGATCACTCCACGATTCGCACGCAGTCCAGTCACGCGGATAAAGGCCATTGGCTATTTATGCATGCCGATGCATCAACCGGTGTAAGGCCATGCTTCCGTCCGCAGTTGATGACGGAAATGCACGCCTACCTGGACGCGCTTTCTCATCCGTCAAAGCGTGAGCCTGGCTGCTTGCAAAGCCTCGTCCTCGCCTCTGACGCAAATGCATTCAACCTCGGTGGAGACCTGGATTTATTCGGCCACATGATTCGCGCACGTGACCGACAGGGTCTAATGCGATATGCGCAGAGTTGCGTACGTGGTGTCTTCCAGTTTCATCAGGGCTTGGCAGGCGACTTCAGAACTATTGCGCTTCTGCAGGGAGATGCACTGGGCGGTGGTCTGGAGATGGCATTGTCTTGCCACATGATTGTTGCAGAGGAAGGCATAGGCATGGGATTGCCCGAAATATTGTTCGGATTGTTTCCGGGCATGGGCGCGTACTCGTTCCTATCTAGACGCGTATCGCCCCAATTGGCAGAACGGATCATTCTCGACGGACGCGTCTACAGCAGCGAAGAAATGCACGCCATGGGCGTCGTGGATATGCTAGTCCCGCGCGGACAAGGTATCCAGGCAACCCATGAATTACTTACAAGGCAGCAGCGCGCGCCTCAGTCGTATTTGGCAATGAATCGCGCAAGGCGGCTATGCAATCCGGTCACGCATGAAGAGCTGTTGGCAGTGACGCAGGTATGGGTGGAGGCCGCACTGGAATTGGGAGAAAAATCCCTCAAGACGATGGATCGACTGGTGAAAGCGCAGACGCGCCGAGCTGCAAAGGGAATTGCCTGATTAGCATGACAGCATGCCGCAAGGGGAATCAGGCCCGGCTTACTGCCGGGCTTCTGGTCAGGACGCGTCTTCGTCCGAGTCCTTCTCGAACCGCTCTTTTGCGCGTGACTCAAGTGCAGCACGGCCCAACTGCAAATTGTGCTGTAGCTGATTGACGTGCATCTGCCATTCCGACTTGATCTGCGCATCGGACATACCCATCAGCTCACCACCCTGCTCTGCCAACACCACCAGTCCAAGATTGCTGGCGACCCCTTTCGTCGCATGGGCATGCTCACGCAGTCGCTCCCAGTCCGAGGCTTGGGCATCACCTGACATTGCGACGATGCACGATTCTGCATCAATCAAGCACTGACGGATGAACTCCTTCTCGAAGTTCTTGCCCATTCCAAGAGAGGCCAACTCATCGAGCACAGTGCCATCAAGAACACCATCCGGCGCCGATCCGATGCGTAGAGGTGCAAAGCTGACCCGCGTAAATTTGTCTTGTGTTGCAATTTCGGCGAGCGTGTCCAACAACTTCACCGCGACAATTGGCTTGGCAAGGAATGCATAGGCACCTGCCTGCTCACAACTGCGAATCGCTTCAGGCGTCACATCCGCACTCAATACGACAACCGGCGTTCTGGGTTGGTTTCCTGCCTGCATCACACGCAAGTGTTTTAACAAATCCAGACCACTGACACCCGGCATATGCAAGTCGACGATGGCTGCGTCGAAATCGGCCTCGGCAAGCGTATCCAGGACATGCTCGCCTCCATTGACGCATGTCACCTTATGGCCAGCCTTCTGTAGAAGGCGTTGCAAGACCATGCGGTTGGCAGCGTGATCGTCTGCCACCAGAATCTGCATCGAGCGCACGCGTGCCCGGTGACGCAGAAACGGGTCAGCGAAGGCAATAACGTTTCCGGCATCGCCATTCTCGAGCGTCGTACTACCTTGCTTCTTTGCGAGCGCATTGGATTCAACCACATATTCGAAAGGCAATTCAAACCAGAAATGGCTGCCGCCGCTTGGGTTCTCTTCAAAGCCGATCTCGCCACCCATCGATTCGACCAGGCCTTTGGCAATAGTAGTACCAAGGCCACTGCCCTCGAAACGTCGCGCTAGCCCATTGTCTGCTTGCTCGAATGCCTCGAACAAACGCGGCTGCATATCGACCGGCACGCCGATTCCACTATCGATCAGGTCAACACGCAGGCGCACCTTATTTGCAGCAGGACGCGCGACTACCCCGATGTTCACATCGACATGGCCTCGGTCAGTGAATTTGACCGCATTGCCCGCCAAATTAAGCAATATCTGTCGAAGATGTCCTGCATCGCCCTTGAGCAAATCAGGCACATCCGGTGCAATGACCACGGCGTATTCGATCCCTTTGGCCTTAGCTTGTGGCTGCAGGATCAGATCGATAGTGCCGAACAAACCCCGGAGCGCGAATTCGCGATGTTCGACCCGAACTTTACCTGCTTCAATTGCAGAGATATCAAGGACTTCCTCAACCAACGAAAGCAAGCTACGAGCGGATGCTTGAATGGTACTCAGGCACTCCCGCTGTTCTGCATCCAAACGGGTAGTTGCCAAGACTTCCGTCATGCCGGAAAGGCCGTTGAGCGGAGTACGGAATTCATGACTCATGTTGGCCAGGAAGCGACTTTTGGCTTCACTGGCGCGACGCGCTTCCGCCATAGCTCGGGTGAGCTTGTTGAGCAGGCCGGATAGATACAACGGAATCGCCGCAAGACCGAGCCAAAGACCGACCCCCAGACCAAAATTGCGTCCCCAGTAGTCATTGGTCAATAACGTGATGCCGAAACTCACCATCGCCATGGCAACAGCTAGATACAGATACTTGCTACCGAAGCGCAGGCCGTTACCGATAGTCACCCACATCACGACGACGTAGATGCAAGCCATCGGTTCGCCGATCGCACTCATTGCCATCGACATCAGACCGTAGTCAGCCAACATGCCGATGACCCGACGCGGATGTGAGCGCTGTGGCTTCCAGATAATCCAACTAAAGATCATCAATGCCAGCGCCTGGCTGAGGAGCGTCAGGCCGACTACGTAGAACAGCTGCGTTGCCGGCAATGCCCAGCGACCGGCGAAGAGCACCTCGTAGACAAGAATCAAAGCAACCATGGCAATACGGATCATTGCCTGACCATGTTCGCTGTCAGGACGATTCGTCAGCCGCTGCCGGATCCTTCCGAACGGATTCATCACCTATACCCCGGGTCGTGCCGATGCGGTCGAGAACTCCCCGCAGATCTGATCCAGCTGCGCGCGGCCGCGTAGCAGCGCATCCACGCAACGCGGGTCGAACAGGCGGCCGCGTTGGGCGTACAGATACGCAAGCGCAGCGTCCATGGTCCAGGCCTCCTTGTACGGGCGCGGCGACAGCAGGGCGTCGAAGACGTCGGCCACCGCCACGATGCGCGCTTCCAGCGGAATCGCCTCGCCCACCAGTCCGTCCGGGTAGCCGGTGCCGTCGTAGCGTTCGTGGTGACGTAGCGCGATCAGGGCGCCGACCTGGATGAAGCGGTTCTGGCTGCCGCTGAGCAGCTCGTAGCCGATGCGCGGATGCCGCTTCATGATGCTCATCTCGTCGTCGGTGAGCTTGCCCGGCTTGAGCAGCACCGAATCGGGAATGGCGATCTTGCCCATGTCGTGCAGCGGTGCGGCCATCTCGATGATGCGCACCTCTTCTTCCGACAGGCCGAGTTGCTCGGCGATCAGGCCGGCCACATGCGACATGCGCTCCAGGAACGCGCTGGTCCCCGAATCGCGGTACTCGATGGCGCGCGCCAGCCGCGACAAGGTTTCGCGTTCGCGCTCTTCGACCTCGTTCATGCTGGCCAGCAGGCGCTGTTCCAGCGACAGCGCGCGTTGCTTGACGCTTTCGCTCTGCTGACGCAGCTGCAGCAAATTGGCGCAGCGCGCGCGCAGTTCGCGCGGGCGGATCGGCTTGACCAGGAAGTCGATCACGCCGGCTTCCAGTGCGGCCTGACGAATCGGTTCGTCACCGACGATGGTGATCAGGATGATCGGAATATCGCGATGGCTTGGCAGCCGCCGTAGCCGGCGTGCGAACTCCAGGCCGTCCATGCCCGGCATGCGATAGTCGAGCAGCAGCAGATCCACGCGTCCGGCTTCGCACCAGGCGAGCGCGTCGAGCGGGTCACCGAAGTCATAGACCTTCAACTCCGGTGCGATGTCTTCGATGACGTGACGCAGCATCGTCCGCGCAGACATCTGGTCATCGACAATAACGATGTTCAATCCCAGATCCGCCTTTTCCGACCAGCTTCCCCATGTATCCGTCGACGATACACCGACCGGATTCCCTAAAACATCCTGCATAGCCGTTGCTCCTCTGTCTCGAGAACGGGAAAGCGATAACGCCGACGGTACTGCCGACTCCCCCGACGATACGCCATTCGGGGCTCCGCTCAAGCATATGCAGTATCTGTGCCGTCGGCGACCCGACGGCGCAGCGCATCAGGCTTCCGGACGCATATACGGGAACAGCAGCACATCGCGGATCGAGGTGCTGCCGGTCAGCAGCATCACCAGCCGGTCGATGCCGATGCCCAGACCTCCGGTCGGCGCCATGCCGTACTCCAACGCACGGATGTAATCGGCGTCGTAATGCATCGCTTCGTCGTCGCCACCATCCTTGGCCTGCACCTGCGCCTGGAAGCGCGCGGCCTGGTCTTCGGGGTCATTGAGCTCGGAGAAGCCGTTGGCCAGTTCCTTGCCGTTGATGAAAAGCTCGAAGCGATCGGTGTACCCCGGCTCGGTGTCGCTGGAACGCGCCAGCGGCGATACTTCGACCGGATGGTCGGTAATGAAGGTCGGCTGCACCAAGGTGTGCTCCACGGTGGCTTCGAAGATTTCCAGCAGCAGCTTGCCCCAGCCGTACGACGGCTTGACCTTGATCTTCAGGCGCTCGCAATGGCGCAGCAGCGCATCGCGATCGGTGCAATCGGCCGCGCTGATGTCCGGATTGTGATGGCGAACGGCCTCATCCATGCGCCAGCGCCGGAAAGCCGGCGCCAGGTCGATGTCGGCGCCATCCCAGTTCACCTGGGTGGTGCCCAGTACCGACTGCGCGGTATCGCGGATCACCTGCTCGGTCAGGTCCATGATCTCGTGGTACGTGGCATAGGCCTCGTAGAGTTCGAGCATGGTGAACTCGGGGTTGTGCCGGGTCGACACGCCTTCGTTGCGGAAATTGCGGTTAATCTCGTAGACGCGCTCCAGCCCACCGACCACCAGCCGCTTGAGATACAGCTCCGGCGCCACGCGCAGGTACAGATCCAGATCCAGCGCGTTGTGGTGGGTGGTGAACGGCTTGGCGGTGGCGCCACCGGGGATGTAATGCATCATCGGCGTTTCCACTTCCAGGAAACGCCGCGCGTCCAGCCAGGCGCGCATGGCGCGGATGATCTTGGAGCGCTTGATGAAGACCTCGCGCGCTTCCGGGGTCACGATCAGATCGACATAGCGCTGCCGGTAGCGCTGCTCCACGTCCGACAGGCCGTGCCACTTGTCCGGCAGCGGGCGCAGCGACTTGGTCAGCAGGCGCAACGCAGTGGCCTTGACCGACAGCTCGCCGGTCTTGGTGCGGGTCAACCCGCCCTCCACCGCCACGATGTCGCCAACGTCCCAGCCCTTGAACGCGGTGTAGGCATCGCCGAGCACATTGCCCTGCAGAAACAGCTGCACGCGCCCGGATTCGTCCTGGATCTGCGCAAAACTCGCCTTGCCCATCACCCGCTTGGCCATCAGGCGGCCGGCCATCTTGACCGTGCGGCCGCTCGCTTCAAGCGCCTCGGGGGTCCAGGTCTCGGCATCGGCGAATTCGGCCTGCAGGTCGCCGGCGAACTGTTCGCGCACGAAATCGTTGGGATAGGCGATGCCCTGGCTGCGCAACGCGCCCAGTTTCGCGCGACGCTCGGCGATGAGGCTGTTCTCGTCGGCGGGGATCTGCGGCGCGGGGGTCTGCTCGGTCATGGCGGGAATCGATCTGCTATGGGTCGGGCGCGTGCCCGGTGGGGAGTGAGGAACCGGACTTGCTGGTTCCTGCTTTGTTTTACGGTGGGACTGTGACGACTGCGCGGTGCAGCAGTGTCGACTGTTGGGCAATCTGCAGCCGCTGCACGATCAGGACGCATTGCGGCCGCAGGTAGCGCGAGGTCGATATGCGCGCAGGCACATCGACCTCGCACAGCGATCAGGCATCCAGGCGTTTGGAGCCTGCCGCCAGACCGGCCTTCAGGCTGGCCTCGACGAATTCGTCCAGGTCGCCGTCGAGCACCTTCTGCGTATCGCTGCGTTCGATGCCGGTGCGCAGATCCTTGATGCGGCTCTGGTCGAGCACGTAATTGCGGATCTGGCTGCCCCATCCGATGTCGGACTTGGTGGCTTCCAGCGCGTCGCGTTCGACGTTGCGCTTCTGCACTTCCAGCTCGTACAACTTGGCGGCCAGCATCTTCATCGCGTTGTCGCGGTTCTGGTGCTGGCTGCGACCGGTCTGGCAGGCCACCACGGTGTTGGTCGGAATATGCGTGATACGCACCGCCGATTCGGTCTTGTTGACGTGCTGACCACCGGCGCCGGAGGAGCGATACACGTCGGTGCGCAGATCGGCCGGGTTGATGTCGATCTCGATGTTGTCGTCCACTTCCGGCGACACGAATACCGAGGTGAAACTGGTATGTCGGCGATTGTCCGAATCGAACGGCGACTTGCGCACCAGCCGGTGCACGCCGATTTCGGTCTTCAACCAGCCATAGACGAACTCGCCTTCGATGCGGATGGTGGCCGATTTGATGCCCGCGACTTCGCCGCCGGACACTTCCATCAGCTCGGTCTTCCAGCCGCGCGACTCGGCCCAGCGCAGATACATGCGCAACAGGATTTCGGCCCAGTCCTGCGCCTCGGTGCCACCGGCGCCGGCCTGGATGTCGACGAACGCGTTGGCGCCGTCCATCTGGCCGGAGAACATGCGCTGGAATTCCAGCTTCTCGACGTGCACCTGATACTTGTCCAGGTCGGCAAGCACCGCCACAGCGGTGTCTTCGTCCTGCTCGCTTTCGGCAAGCTCCAGCAGGTCGGCGGCGTCGGCCAGCCCGGCCAGCACGTCGGCAATGCCGATGACGGTCTTTTCCAGCATCGAACGCTCCCGGCCCAGCGCCTGCGCGCGCTCGGAGTCGTTCCACACATCGGGGTTTTCAAGCTCCCGGGTGACTTCCTCTAAACGCTCTTTCTTGACGTCGTAGTCAAAGATACCCCCTGAGCGAGAGCACGCGATCGTTGAGATCGGTGATGCGCTGGCGGATCGGATTGGTTTCGATCATGACGGACTTCCGGCAAACAAGCCCGGTAGTTTAGCAAGCGGGCGGCGGCGGCGGAACGCGGCGGTGGCCATGCCGGGTCGCAGCGTTCTGCGGGCACAGCAAGCATCGATAAGCGCCGGCCGCTGCAGTCGGCAGCCGGGCCGGCGCACAGGTCAGGTGCCGGGGCGCTGACTGACCCAGGCCGGACAAAGGCGGCATTGCATACGATCGGCGCCGCTCCACTCAGCCAGCCGGTGCAGCCTCGACACGTTGCGCGACGGGCGCCTGCCCGGCCACTGTCCGCAACGCAGCCAGATAGCGGCGGCTGCATGGCAGTACCGTTGCATCGGTCAGGTGCACGCGGGCATCGCCGGATTCCAGCGGTTCGATCGCCTGCACACGTGCCAGCTTCACCAGGTAGCTGCGGTGGATGCGCACGAACACCGCCGGATCGAGTTTGGCCTCGATCGCGGCCATGGTGCTGCGTAACGGGTAGTCGTGGCTGCGCACGTGCAGATTGACGTAGTTGCCCGAGGCCTGGACCCATTCGATGTCGGCGGTGGCGACCAGGAAGTCGCGTCCCAGCTTGCGCACCAGAAAGCGTTGCGGGCGATCCAGCGGCTCCACCGGCGCGCCTTCGTCCGGCGCGGCCAGCAGATGCGCCTCGCCCTGCCGACGCCGCCCATACCAGGCCAGCGTGTGTTGCAGCGCCACCAGCAAGGCGAAGGTGCGCAGATCCTTGGAGAGTTCGTACACCCACTGCAAGCGCCAGCCACCGAAGTCGTAGTGCGCCCCCACCGCGAGATAGACCAGCTTGCGCAGCAGCACCATGCCGCTGACGTGCAGCAACCACCAGACCAGCCCGGCCGCCATATAAAGCGGAATGCGCCGCTGCCAGACATCGGCATGCAACGGCCAGCGCCGGCATAGCCAGAGCAACAGCGGCAGGAGCAGTAACGAGGCGGTTGCGCTACTCAGCTCCCAGGTCAGCACCTGCCATAGCAGCAACGGCTGACCATCGCGACGCGCCGCCAGCCATGCGGTCGCGGTGTTGCCGAGCGCACTGCCATAGAAAACCAGCAGCCAGATCAACGCCACCCAGCGCTTGCCCGCGCTGGCGTTGCTGCCGGTATCAGGTGGAATGGCCCCGGATGCTGGTGAATTCATCCGCGCATTCTAGGCAAACCGTCTGCCTGCCGTCCTCGGTTCGTCCCTGCAGTACCGCAACTGGTCACTCAGGGACAGCGTTGCCACCCTTGGTGCATCTGCATGGGCCGGATGTGCCGAGGATGCAGGCATGCCTTCTATCGACACGACCATGACCGAGCGCCGCCACGATATCGATGCCTTGCGCGTCTTCGCCTTTGCACTGCTGATCCTCTATCACGTGGGCATGGCCTATGTGGCCGACTGGGATTTCCACCTCAAGAGCGTGCACACGGCGCAGTGGTTGCAGTGGCCGATGATCGTGCTCAATCGGTGGCGGATGCCGTTGCTGTTCATGATCTCCGGCATCGCGATCGGGCTGGCGCGGCCGCAGGCGAAGCCATGGCGCTTCGCCTTGCAGCGCTGCGGGCGGTTGCTGCCGCCATTGCTGTTCGGCATGTTCGTGGTGGTTGCGGTGCAGGCGTATTGCCAGGGCGTGAGCAACGGCAAGGTCAGCCCGGGCTTGGGCAGCTTCCTGCTGCGCTACTGGCAGGTGCGGCCATGGCCAGCCGGCAGTTTCGATGGCTGGCAGCACGGCATCACCTGGAATCATCTGTGGTATCTGGCCTATCTGCTGCCCTACACCGTCGCGTTGATGGCGTTGGTGTCGCTGACAACGCGGCTGCGGTTGGCCGCGTTGCCTCGCTTGCCCGCTGCGCTGGCGGTACCGGCACTGCTGCTGTTGCCGATCCTGTGGGAAGCGTTCTGCGTCCTGTGGGTGATGCCGCGCCACCCGCCGACCCACGCGCTGGTCGGCGACTGGTTCGTGCATGCCGAATCGTTCCCGTTGTTCGTGCTGGGGTATCTGCTGGCACGTCGCGAGCGCTTCTGGGCATGGGCGGTGCAGCTGCGCTGGATCACCCTGGGCGCTGCGGTGTTGGCGATCGGCACCGAACTGGGCATTCGCTATGTCGGTATCCATGGGCAACCTACGCACCTGGGTGCAACGCTGACTGCGTTGCCGTGGGAGACGATCGAACACAGCGCACGTGCCGCCTACACCTGGCTGGCGCTGCTGACGATCCTTGGCTGGGCCAGGCACCGTTTGAACCGTCCGTTCCGCTGGCTGCCTTACTGCACCGAAGCCGTGTTTCCCTGGTACATCCTGCATCAGAGCCTGATCATCGTGGTGCTCTACTGGCTGATGCCGTTGCACTTGAATGCCTGGCTGGAACCGGCGCTGGTGATTGCCGCCACCGTGATCGGCTGTCTGGCACTGCATGAATGTGCGATTCGCCGCGTGCGCTGGCTGCGTCCGTTGTTCGGATTACGTGGACGCACGCAGCGTTCGACGAGGCAGCTCGACGTCATGCAAATGCCGTCATGAACACATTGCGCACCGATGGCGCTGTTTGGCGCGCGATGGACTGGACGGCCTATCCGCAGCAACGCAAGATGCGCGCCGGACACGCTCTTTCGAAGAACACCATGCGCCCCACCCTGCTTGCCGCCGCCTTGTTGCTCACGCCCGTCGCCGCCCTTGCCGAGGCCCCGGTCGGCATCGCCTTCGACCATGAAGACTGGACCATCGCCTGCGACAACACCCGCACCTGCCGCGCTGCCGGTTACCAGCCGGACGAAGGCGACAGCACGCCGGTGTCGGTGCTGTTGACGCGCAAGGCAGGCGCGGGGCAAGCGGTGACCGCTGAGCTGATGCTGGGCCAGTACGACGAGGTCAAGATGCCGGCGTCGCTCACATTGCGCATCGACCAGCGCGATCTGGGCAAGCTGGCGCTCAATCGCGACAGCGGCACCGCGCCGCTGACCAACGCACAGGTCACCGCACTGCTGGCCGCGCTGACCCGCAGCAGCACGATCGTGGCGGTGGGCAACGATGGTCGCCGCTGGCAGCTGTCCGATCGCGGCGCGGCGGCGGTGCTGCTGAAGATGGACGAATTCCAGGGCCGGCTGGGCACGCGCGGCGCACTGGTGCGCAAGGGCGATCGCGACGAAACCGCCGTGCTGCCGGCCGTGCCGGTACCGCAGATACATGAAGCCAAACTCGCCGCCCCGCAAGCGGCCGATGCGCGCCTGGGCAAACTGCCGGCGCTCTATCAGGCGCTGCGTGCCAGCTTGCCGGCCAACGACGAATGCAAGGGGCTGGACGCAAGCACTGCGCCGGAACCGCTGACGATCACCCGGCTCAGCAGCGACAAATTATTGGTGTCGACCGACTGCTGGATGGGCGCCTACAACGTCGGCACAGGCTACTGGGTCATCAATGCGCGCGCGCCGTTCGCGCCCACCTTGATCACCACCCAGGCCAGCGATCTGGATGAGGCGACCATCCTCGCATCGCACAAGGGGCGCGGTCTGGGCGATTGTTATAGCCAGGCCAGCTGGACCTGGGACGGCCGCCGGTTTGTGCCGACCTCCAAATCCACCTCCGGCCTGTGCCGGCTGGTGGCCGCGGGCGGCGCGTGGGAATTGCCGACGCTGGTGACCGAGGTCAAAAAGTCACCTTGATCGAGGCGAGGACAGTGCGAGTGAGTGCTAGCGCCAGTGCGCGCTTGCACTGTCTTGCAAGACGCTTTGAGCGGCGAATGAAGCTACTTTGCGGCCATCAGGCGTGCGGCCGCTAGGGCATGTACCACCGCGCAAATGCCGCTTGTGAGTGCGCCGTCAAGTGCAGAGCGGCTGATCCGCGACTTGGCTGCAGGGCCCTTGCCCGCCCACCATCGCGGGACACGCCGCAAGTACGTCCATGTAGGCTCTTACGCGGCATCCATGCCGCGTAAGGTCCCGCGACGGTGGGCGGGCAAGGACCATCGAAGATGGTCGATGTGCGTGGTTGCAAGCAGAGCATGACGTGTGTTTCTCGGATCACGGCGCCTCCGATCAGCTTCCCAGTACATGCCGAACAACACAGGCCTTAGAGAAAGCACCTACAGACTTGTCATCGCGAATCGCGTGGGTCACTGGAAAACAAGATGACCAATCGGCTTGCCTTGACCAGGTCATGGAGACGACAAGCCGAGGCGGCAGCGTGGCCGAGGATTGGCGGAGAGCGGCACTCAGGATGTGCCGCGGCGAAGAGTCAGACAGGATGTCTGACCGAGCCGAGGAGCCGATCCCCGGCCGCGCTGCCGCCCCTACCGAAGCCAGCGACTGACAGCCGCGCGCTTAGAACCGTACCCTCAGCGCCCTACACGGACGGATTCACGGCGTGTCCCGCGAGCGGTGCGGTGAGGACACCGCGCCCTCGACCAACGCGGCTTGGAAACATCCAGATGAGGCCAGGTGCAGCCAACAAAACGTAGAACGAACGCTGGGCCCGCAGATCAGCCAGTGACGGTTGCCGGCTCGCAATGCTCGACGATCAATTGCACGGCCGTGCCGCCGCGATAATCGTCGCTGACCAGGCGATAGGCCAGCCGCACCATGCGGCCCGGCTCACTGCCGCGCCAGCCGTTGAAGTGGATCGCATTGAGCGGCTCGGCGCGCCCGGGGCAACGCAGCGTCAACTTGAGATGGCGCTCCTTGAGCACGCGGCACTGCAGCACCTCGAACCGACCATCGAACAGCGGTTCGGGAAAGCCCTGCCCCCACGGCCCGGCCACGCGCAGCGCTTCGGCGTGCAGGTGATCGAGTTCGTGCGCGGCCAGTTCGCCATCGCTTTGGAGTTCGGCGTGCAGTAGCGAGGCATCCACCATCGATTGCACTTGCGACCGGAATGCCTGTTCAAACGTGGCCAGCGCGGCGTGATCCATGCTCAACCCGGCCGCCATCGCATGCCCGCCGAACTTCTGGATCAGGCCAGGGTGGCGCGCATCCACCGCCGCCAGCACATCGCGGATATGCAGGCCGGGAATCGACCGTGCCGAGCCGCGCAACAGGCTGCTGCCCGGCTCGGCCGGCGCCAGCGCGATCACCGGGCGATGCAGGCGGTCCTTGAGTTTGGAAGCGACCAATCCAATGACGCCGGGATGCCACTCGGCATCGAACAGGCAGGCCGCGATCGGCAACGCGCCATCGGCATCCAGCACCACCTTGGTGACGGCTTGCTCGGCGTCGTCGGTCATCAACTGCTGCACCGCGCGGCGCTCTGCGTTGATCTCCTCCAGGGTGCCGGCGATCTCGCGTGCGCGGCTCCAGTCTTCGCTGAGCAATAGCTCGATGCCCAAGGCCATGTCTTCGAGCCGGCCCGCGGCATTGAGGCGTGGGGCGAGCGCGAATCCGATGTCGCTGGCGCTCAGGCGCGCCACATCGCGACCGCTGGCATCGATCAGGGCGCGCAGTCCGATACAGCCCCTGCCCTCGCGCAAGCGGCGCAAGCCGGCCGAGACCAGCGCACGGTTGTTGGTATCCAGCGGCACCAGATCGGCGACGGTGCCGACCGCGACCAGATCCAGCAACACCGACAGATCCGGTTCCGTACGGTCGGCAAATGCGCCGCGCGCGCGCAGCACACTGCGCAGCGCAAGCAGCACATAGAAGATCACCCCGACGCCGGCCAACGACTTGCTCGGGAAGGCGTCGTTGGCCAAATTCGGATCCACGATCGCATCGGCAGGCGGCAACACCTCGCCGGGCAAATGGTGGTCGGTGACCAGCACGGTCCAACCGCGCGCCTTGGCTGCGGCCACACCGGCGTGACAGGCGATGCCGTGATCGACGGTGACCAGCAGATCCGGCTGCAACGCGGCCAGTTCGTCCACCAGCGCAGGCGACAGGCCATAGCCGTGCACCATGCGATTGGGCACTGCATGATGCACATCCAGCGCGCCGAGCATGCGCAAGCCGCGCACGCCAACCGCGCACGCGGTGGCGCCATCGCAATCGAAATCGCCCACCACCAGGATGCGGCGCTGGTGTGCGATCGCATCGGCCAGCAGCTCGGCGGCAGCGTCGCTGTTGTGCAGCAACTCCGGCGAAAGCAGTTGCCCCAACCGCGGATGCGCACCGTGCGTATCGGTGACGCCACGCGCGCCATAGATGCGGCGCAACAGCGGCAACATGGAATCGGGCCAACTGCCGGCCTGCCCGGGCGGGCGCCGGACGATCTGCGGAGTGGACGTCATTGCGCCAGCTGTAAGCGCGGCTTGCGCCAGAAACGCCAGCGTTGCGCGTGCGTCAGCGAGACGGTTTGCCCGTCCTGAAAATCCAGTACCAGCCGATCCAGCTCGCCACGTGCCATGGCCGCCAACAACGGCGCCACCGCATCGTCGCTGAATTGCTGCAGCGAGCGCAGATGACGCAGATCCACCAAGGCATCCACACGCTGCTCGCCCTGCGCATCCGCGCCGGCCGCCAGGGCCAACGCACGCAGCAGCGACTCGCGGCTGCGCACTTGCCGATGCGGCGAGCTCACCGCATGCGGCAGCACGCCGCCGCCCCAGAACCACAGCGAATTGATCGCCGGTTTGCCACTGGCCACGCGGCCTTCGTTCCAGGGATGTTGATGCAGCAGCACCTGCGCTTCGGTCAACAACGCGCGCCAGCGTCGGCCGACATCGCCAGCGGGAAGATGCTCGAACAAGTCGTCGCCGATCGCCAGATCAGGCGGCGCGAATTCCGGCAGTTTGGCATCCGGCGACAAGCGCAGATACCAGCGCGAGGGGGTTGGCGCATCCAGCAGAAACCCGGCATCGCCGAACATCGGCTTGAGGATCGGCAACAACACCTCCAGATCTTCTGCCGTGGGACCAAGCGCCTCGCCATACCCCATCAATCGCGCGCCCTGCATGTCCGGCACCACATAGGCCGGATCGGCACGTACCCAGGTCGCACCGGCGGCGTCGCCGGCATCGAGCTGACGGGTCAGCGCGGCCACCGGCCACTGCGCAGGCGTCAAGCTGAAGTGGCGTTGCAACTGCGCCACTTCGCCGGGCGCGGTGCTTTGCTGATCGGCACGCGCAAGCGCACGCGCCACCGGCGTGTCGCCCAACTCGCCGGGTAGACGGCGTGTTTCCGGCAGCAGCAGCGTTGCGGTCGTCATCGGTCGGTGGCGTCGATCAATGGCAGTCGATCAGTCCAGGCAATCAATCTAGATAGGCAACGCTGACGACTTCGTACTCGCGCTGGCCGGCCGGCGCGTCGATGGTGACCGAATCGCCTTCCAGCTTGCCGATCAACGCACGTGCCAATGGCGAGGAGATCGCGATCATGCCCAGCTTGATGTCCGCTTCCAGATCACCAACAATCTGGTAGCGCTTCTCTTCGTCGGTCTCGGTGTCGGCCAGCGTCACGGTGGCGCCGAACACGATCTTGTTGCCGGCCGACAACTTGGTGATGTCGATGATCTCGGCATGCGAGAGCTCGCCTTCCAGCTGCTTGATGCGGCCTTCGATAAAGCTCTGCTGCTCGCGCGCGGCGTGGTATTCGGCATTTTCTTTCAGATCGCCGTGCGCACGCGCTTCGGCGATCGCACTGATCACCGCCGGGCGCTTGAGCGACTTCAGCTGATCGAGTTCTTCGCGCAGACGCTGGGCGCCCTTCGCGGTCATGGGTGCTCTCATGCTTGCAGCTCCTTGTGCAGTTCCTGCAGCGACCACACAGGGCCAGTGCCGCGGAATTCCAGCGAATGCACCAGCGCCTTGGCGCCGGCGACAGTGGTCGAATAGGTCACGCGATGCTGCAGCGCTTCACGCCGGATCGAGAACGAATCGGAGATGGCGGCGCGCCCTTCGGTGGTGTTGACGATGTACACGATCTCGCCGTTCTTGATCGAATCGACGATATGCGGGCGCCCTTCGGCGACCTTGTTGACGATTTCGCAGCTCAACCCGTTTTCCTGCAGCCAGGCGCCGGTGCCACGTGTGGCGACCAACGTATAGCCACGCTCCACCAGCGCCTGCGCCACCGGCAGCACGCGCTTCTTGTCCGGGTCGCGCACCGACACGAACGCCTTGCCTACCGGCGGCGCCTTGATGCCGCCGGCTTCCTGCGCGCGCGCGAACGCGGCGCTGAAGCTGCGGCCCACGCCCATCACCTCACCGGTGGAGCGCATCTCCGGCCCGAGGATCGGGTCCACACCCTGGAACTTGGCGAACGGGAAGATCGCCTCCTTCACCGAGTAATAATCCGGCACGATTTCTTTGGTGGCGCCCTGCTCGGCCAGCGTCTTGCCGGCCATGCAGCGCGCGGCGATCTTGGCCAGCGGCATGCCGGTGGCCTTGGACACGAACGGCACCGTGCGCGAGGCACGCGGGTTCACTTCCAGCAGGAACACCACATCGTCGCCGGCCTCATCGACCTGCACCGCGAACTGCGTGTTCATCAGCCCGACCACGTTCAAGCCTTCGGCCAGCATGACGACCTGACGGCGCAGCTCGGCCTGGGTCTTGGGCGAGAGCGAATACGGCGGCAGCGAGCACGACGAATCGCCCGAGTGCACGCCGGCTTCTTCGATGTGTTCCATCAGCCCGCCGATCAGCACGTTGCCGTCCTTGTCGGCAATGATGTCCACGTCCACTTCCACTGCGTTATCCAGGAAGCGGTCCAGCAGCACCGGCGAATCGTTGGAGACCTTGACCGCATCGCGCACGTAGCGCGCCAGGTCGGACTCGCCGTAAACAATCTCCATCGCGCGACCGCCCAGCACATAGCTCGGGCGCACCACCAGCGGGTAGCCGATCTCGCGTGCCAGCACCAAGGCTTCTTCTGAATTGCGCGCGATGCGGTTCGGCGGCTGCTTCAGGCCCAGCTTGTCGACCAATTGCTGGAAACGCTCGCGGTCTTCGGCCAGATCGATCGAATCCGGCGAGGTGCCGATCACCGGCACGCCATTGGCTTCCAGCGCACGCGCCAGCTTCAGCGGAGTCTGGCCGCCGTACTGCACGATCACGCCCTTGGGTTTTTCCAGCTCGACGATTTCCAGCACGTCTTCCAGCGTCAACGGCTCGAAATACAGACGGTCGGAGGTGTCGTAATCGGTGGACACGGTTTCCGGGTTGCAGTTGACCATGATGGTCTCGTAACCGTCATCGCGCAGCGCCAGCGCCGCATGCACGCAGCAGTAGTCGAACTCGATGCCCTGGCCGATGCGGTTGGGGCCACCGCCCAGGATCATGATCTTGTCGCGATCGGTCGGCAGCGCTTCGCATTCGTCCTCGTAGGTCGAATACAGATACGCGGTGCTGGTGGCGAATTCGGCCGCGCACGAATCCACGCGCTTGTAGACCGGGCGAACTTTCAGCGCGCGACGCAGCGTGCGCACCGATTCTTCGTTGGTGCCGGTCAACTCGGCCAACCGCGCATCGGAGAAACCGGCGCGCTTGAGCGTGCGCAGGCGCGCGGCATCCAGCGAGGCCATACCGTCGTCGGCGAGCTGCTGTTCGTGGCTGATCAGTTCTTCGATCTGATCCAGGAACCATGGGTCGATGAACGACAGCGCGTAGATATCGGCCACACTCATACCGGCGCGGAACGCATCGGCGACGTAGAACAGGCGCTCCGGGCCCGGCGCCTTGAGCTCGCGCTTGAGCGCGGCGATATCGTCTTCGCTGCTCAGATCCAGGCCGGTCGGGTCCAGCCCGATCTTGCCGGTTTCCAGGCCACGCAGCGCTTTCTGCAGCGATTCCTGGAAGGTGCGGCCCATCGCCATCACCTCACCCACCGACTTCATCTGCGTGGTCAAACGCGCATCAGCCTGCGGGAATTTCTCGAAGGCAAAGCGCGGAATCTTGGTGACCACGTAGTCGATCGACGGCTCGAACGAGGCCGGGGTCAAACCGCCGGTGATCTCGTTCTTCAACTCGTCCAATGTGTAGCCCACCGCCAGCTTGGCGGCGACCTTGGCGATCGGGAAGCCGGTGGCCTTGGAGGCCAGCGCCGACGAACGCGACACGCGCGGATTCATTTCGATCACCACCACCCGGCCGTTGGTCGGGCTGATGCCGAACTGCACGTTGGAGCCGCCGGTATCCACACCGATCTTGCGCAGCACCGCGATCGAGGCATCGCGCAGGCGCTGATATTCCTTGTCGGTGAGCGTTTGCGCCGGCGCCACGGTGATCGAGTCGCCGGTGTGCACGCCCATCGGATCGAGGTTTTCGATCGCGCAGACGATGATGCAGTTGTCCGCGGTGTCGCGCACAACTTCCATCTCGAATTCCTTCCAGCCCAGCACCGATTCTTCCACCAGCACTTCGGTGGTCGGCGACAGCTCCAGGCCACGGCCGACGATCTCGATCAGCTCTTCGCGGTTGTAGGCGATGCCGCCACCGCTGCCGCCCAGGGTGAAGCTGGGGCGGATGATGGTCGGGTAGCCGACGCGGGTCTGGATATCCAGCGCTTCTTCCAGCGTGTGCGCCACCTCGGCCCTGGGGCAATCCAGGCCGATCTCGCCCATCGCCACGCGGAACAGCTCGCGATCCTCGGCCATGCGGATCGCTTCGCGCTTGGCGCCGATCAGCTCGACGTTGTACTTCTCCAGCACGCCGTGGTCAGCCAGATCCAGCGCGCAATTCAGCGCGGTCTGCCCGCCCATGGTCGGCAGCAGGGCGTCGGGCTTTTCCTTGGCGATGATCTTCTCGACCGTCTGCCAGTTGATCGGCTCGATGTAGACCGCATCGGCCATGTCCGGGTCGGTCATGATCGTGGCCGGATTGCTGTTGACCAGCACCACGCGATAGCCCTCGTCGCGCAGCGCCTTGCACGCCTGCGCGCCGGAGTAATCAAACTCGCAGGCCTGGCCGATGACGATCGGGCCGGCGCCGATGATCAGGATGGTTTTTAGGTCGGTGCGCTTTGGCATTTCTTTACTCGATTAAGGACTTGCGGCGAGCCGCAAGTGCGGAAGAGTGGCCGCGGCGATCGAATCGCGACGCAGCGTGATAGTGCATCGACTCAGCAGAGCCGAAAGCCGGTTCATCCGGCAGATCCATAGCCGAGGCCGTGCAGGGTGTGCTGAAGCCATTGATACAGCCCGAAGGACGCGGCAAGGCTGCCCAGGATCAGCAGCCAGCCGATCGCGGAGGTCTTGCCCCAACGGCGCACCTTGTCCGGGTCGGTGTTCTGCATGCGATGGTGAAAGGATTCCCCGCCAGTCACATAGCCGACACCGAAAACGAAGCACATCGGCACCATCAAGGCCAGCTTCATGCCGCCGTGCAGCGTGATCGACTCGGCGCCAGCGCGTGCCTGCTCCAGCGGCATCCACACGCCCCAGTAAGTCAAGGCAATGCCCACCAGCACGATCAGCACACCCATCAACCGAGCGCTCATGCGCGCTTGGCATCCTTGGCCATCAATGCCACAAACCGATCGAACAACGGCCCCACATCGCGCGGGCCGGGCGAGGCTTCCGGGTGGCCCTGGAACGAGAACGCCGGGGCGTCGGTCAGTGCGATGCCCTGGTTGGTGCCATCGAACAGCGACCGATGGGTCACCCGCACATTGGCCGGCAACGTGCTTTCGTCAACCGCGAAACCATGGTTCTGCGAGGTGATCATCACTCGCCCGCCATCCAGATCCTGCACCGGGTGATTGGCGCCATGGTGGCCGGTGGCCATCTTGACCGTGCTGGCACCGGCGGCCAGCGCCAGCAGCTGATGGCCCAGGCAGATGCCGAAGGTTGGCACCTTCTTGGCAATCAATTCCTGGATCGCGCTGATGGCGTAATCGCACGGCTCCGGATCGCCCGGGCCGTTGGACAGGAACACGCCGTCCGGATTCATCGCCAGCACCTCGGCCACCGGCGTGCGTGCCGGCACCACGGTGACGTCGCAACCACGATCGGCCAGCATGCGCAGGATGTTGAGCTTGACGCCGTAGTCGTACGCGACAACCTTGTGCCTCAGCTCGGCCCGCACGAAGGTGTCGGAGTTCAGATCCAGCGAGCCTTCCTGCCAGTTGTAGCGGGACTCGGTGGAAACCACCTTGGCCAGGTCCATGCCCTTCAGACCGGGGAAGCTGCGCGCCGCTTCCAGCGCCTTTTCCACGTCGATCTCGCCGGCCATCAGCGCGCCGTTCTGGGCGCCCTTCTGCCGCAGCAAGCGGGTCAGCTTGCGGGTGTCGATGCCGGAAATGGCCACCACACCACGGGCCTGCAGCCATTCCGGCAAAGCCACTTCGCTACGCCAGCTGCTGGGACGACGCGGCACATCGCGCACAATCAGGCCGGCGGCCCAGATCTTTGTGGCCTCGTCGTCCTGATCGGTGAAACCGGTATTGCCGATATGCGGATAGGTCAGCGTGACCATCTGGCGGGCATAGGACGGATCGGTCAGGACTTCCTGATAACCGGTCATGGCGGTATTGAACACCACTTCGCCGACGGAAAGCCCGTTGGCGCCTACGGATTCGCCCTCGAACACGGTGCCGTCTTCGAGGACAAGGATTGCGGGTTGGGTCACGTGGGGTCTCGCTCTGGCTGCCTGGGACTCCGATGCGCTTCCGGCCAAATTCCGGTTGCAGCAAAGCGCGGACGCGGTGCTGAGGACCGGTCCGACGCTGGTTCGGGCAAGCGAGAATTGTAAAGGCAAGTGCCACGGCATGCCAGCCTGAAGAGCGCCCGATGCCGCAGTGACATCGCAACAGCGAGGTGAATGCGCTGCTGGAGCAGCTCGCCATTCATGCGCGGTTGCGCGCCGGGTTACAGCACCAGGTCACGCACCCGATAGCTGCCGGCCGGCTTGCCGATCAGACGTTTGGCCGCATGCAGCGCACCACGCGCGAAGATGTCGCGGTTGCTGGCGCGGTGAATCAGTTCCACCCGTTCGCCCAGCCCGGTGAACTGCACCGTGTGCTCGCCGACGATATCGCCGGCACGCAGGCTGGCAAAGCGCGGCTGCGCGCCACTACCGGTGGCGGCTTCACCCAGCGTCAGTGCGGTGCCGGATGGCGCGTCCTGCTTGTGCACGTGATGCGCCTCGACGATGTCGCAATCCCAACCCGGCAGGCTGCCGGCGGCACGCTCCACCAGCTCGGTGAGCACCGCGACACCGAGACTGAAGTTGGACGCCCACACCAACGGGATCTTGCTTGCGGCGTCGAGCAACGCAGCGCGCTGCACATCGTCCAGCCCGGTGGTGCCGGACACCAGCGGTTTGCCGCGTTGCGCACACAAGGCCAGGATCGGCGCGAAGCCTTGCGGCAGGCTGAAGTCGATCGCCACATCGAAGGCCGGCGCACCGCCGAGTTCGCTGGCTGCGAAATACGGCACGCCGTCCACCACGCGTTGCGACGGCGAACGCCCCACCACCGCGCCGACGACGTGCAAGCCCTCGTCTTCAGCGGCCAGTCGCAGCAATGCCTTGCCCATCCGCCCGGAGGCGCCGTGGATCAGAACTTTCACAGGAGACGTTGTCATGGCGGCAGGCTAGCTAGGCGATGTGGGTTGTACAAGATAGCCGGGATTGGGGAGTCGGGATTGGGGAGTCGGAAAACGCAAAAGCGCCGAGCAGTGCGAGCGTTGTCGCGATCGGTGCGCTTTGCAGCGGCGTGCTGGCCGAGGTTATGCGCCTTGCCCTGGTAACTCGGCCAGCGCTTCGCGCAGCACCTCGCCCAGGATCCGGATGCCGGCATCGATCTTCTCGCCAGGCACAGTGACGAACGACAGCCGCAAGGTATTGGTCTGCGGCAACGTGGCGTAGAACGGCGCACCAGGCACGAAAGCGACATTGCGCGCGATCGCACGCGCCAGCAGTGCGGTGCCATCCAGTCCGGGAGGCAAAGTCACCCACAGGAACATGCCGCCTTCTGGGCGATTCCACTGCACCTGTGACGGGAAATGGCGATCCAGCGCTTCCAGCATCAGGCTGCACTGGCGCGCGTACAGTGCGCGAATTTGCGGGATATGCGTCTCGAGAAAATCGTCCTGCAGCGTCTGGTAGACCACACGCTGGGTGAAAGAAGGTGTATGCAGATCGGCCGCCTGCTTGGCCTGGATCAGCTTGCCCAGCACCGCCTCCGGTGCGACCACATAGCCCAGTCGCAGCCCGGGCGCGAGCACCTTGGAGAACGAGCCCATATAGATCACGCCCTCCGGGTTGAGCGACAGCAGGCTCGGCAACGGCTGGCCGCTGTAGTACAGCTCGCCGTACGGATCGTCTTCAACGATCGGCACGCCCGCTTCAGCTGCGCGTGCGACCAAGGCCTGCCGCCGCGCCAAAGGCAAGCGGCGCCCGGTAGGATTCTGGAAATTCGGCAGGCAATACAGAAAGCGCGCATCGGCCAGCATCGCCGGATCCAGCGCATCCACCACCACGCCGTCCTCGTCCGACGGCATGCCGACGAACGCCGGCTGGAACAACGAGAACGCCTGCAACGCACCCAGATAGCTCGGGGTTTCCACCAGCACCTTGCTGCCTTCGTCGATAAAGACCTTGCCGAGCAAATCCAGGCCCTGTTGCGAGCCGGTGGTGATCAGCACCTGGCTGGGCCGGATGCTGGCGCCGTCGCGACTCAGGCGTGCGGCAACCCATTCGCGCAGCGGCGCATACCCTTCGGTGGGGCCGTATTGCAGCGCGGCCTGCGGTGCCTCGCGCAGCACCTGGTCGCTGGCCGCACGCATGCGCTCCACCGGAAAGGTGGCCGGCGACGGCAGCCCACCGGCGAAGGAAATGACCTCCGGCCGCTCGGTGATCTTGAGGATTTCGCGAATCGCCGAACTGGTCAGCGCCTGCGCACGTCGGGAGATCTGGAAGGAGGTCGTCATCGGCCAAGGATAGCGAAGGCCTGTGGCCGAGGCGCTGTGCAGTGCAGCGTGTTCAGTGACTACGTGGCGGCGTGGGCCCGCAGCTGTCGCAACCACCGCAGGCCGCCGCGCTCTGCGTCGCCGGTGGTGCCACGCGACGGCCCAGCGATTGCATCCATGCAGGTCGCCCATCGCGCAGCAGACCGATCGCCAGCGCGCCACGCATGCGCCGCAAGACGCCGGGGAACTGCTTCTTCAGCACCACCCACAGGCTCAGCAGCACTGCGCATGCGATGACCGCGTATTGCAGGGTGAGCGAGAGATCCATCTCAGCCGGCTCCGAGCAGCACGGCCACTTGGTAGGTCACCAGCGAGGCCAGATAGGCCAGCGCGAACAGGTACACCGCGCTGATGGTCATCTGCTTCCACGAGTTGGTTTCGCGCTTGATGGTCGCCAGCGTGGAGATGCACATCGGAGCGTAGATGTACCAGACCAGCAGCGACAGTGCGGTGGCCAGCGACCAGCCATCGCTGATCAGCGGCGACAAGGCTTGCGCAGCAGCATCGTCATCGGCAGCCGACAGCGCATACACCGTCGCCAGCGAGGCCACCGCCACTTCGCGCGCGGCCAGGCCGGGAATCAAGGCGATACAGATCTGCCAGTTGAAGCCCAGCGGCGCGAAGAAGATCGACATTGCATGCCCGATACGGCCGGCAAAGCTGTAGTCGATTGCTGGCAAAGTCGCATTGGCCGGTGCTGCCGGAAACGACAGCAGAAACCACAGCAGCACGGTCAGCGCCAGGATGATGCCGCCGACGCGCTTGAGAAAGATCACCGCACGTTCCCACAAGCCCAGCGCCAGATCGCGCAGCTGCGGAACGCGGTAGGACGGCAACTCCAGCATCAACGGATGCTCGCTCTTATCGCGCCGCCACTTCTTCATCGTCCACGACACCAGCAAGGCACTGACAATGGCCGCGGCGTACAGCGCGAACAGGATCAGGCCCTGCTGATTGAAAATGCCCCACACGGTTTTTTGCGGGATGAAGGCGCCGATCAACAACGCGTAGACCGGCAAGCGCGCCGAACAGGTCATCAATGGTGCGACCATGATGGTGGCGAGCCGGTCGCGCGGGTCCTGGATACTGCGCGTGGACATGATGCCCGGCACCGCACACGCAAAACTCGACAGCAAGGGAATGAACGAGCGCCCGGACAATCCGGCCGCCGCCATCATGCGATCCAGCAAAAACGCCGCGCGCGGCAGATAGCCGGATTCTTCCAGCGCCAGGATGAAAGCGAAGAGGATCAGGATCTGCGGCAGGAACTTGATCACCCCTCCCAGGCCGGTGACGATGCCGTCCTTGAGCAGGCTGTTGAGCGGACCCTCCGGCAGGGTGGTGCCCACCCACTCGCCCAGCATCGCGGTGCCGACATCGATCAGGTCCATCACTGGGGTGGCCCAGGCGTACACCGCCTGGAAGATCAGGAACATCACCACCGCCAGCGTCACCAACCCCCAGATCGGATGCAGCAGCCAGCGGTCCAGTGCGTCGTCCACGCGCGAGGTGCGGGTGGGCATGGTCACCGACGCGCTCAGGATCTGCCGCACCTGCGCGTGATAGTTACCGCCGGCCGGCGGCGTCGCGGTCGGTGCGGCCAGGTGCGCGGCCTGCGCATCGATGCGCTCCACCAGCGCCTTGGCACCGCCGCGGCGTACCGCCACCGTTTCCACCACCGGCACGCCGAGCGCCTGCTCCAAGGCCGGCAGATCGATGACGATGCCGCGGCGTTGCGCGGCGTCGACCATGTTCAAGGCCACGATCATCGGCCGCCCCAACTCGCGCAGCTCCAGCGCAAAACGCAGATGCAGGCGCAGGTTGGTGGCGTCCATCACGCACACCAACACGTCTGGCGCCGGCTCGCCCGGATAGAAACCGCGGCACAGGTCGCGGGTGATCGCTTCGTCCAGGCTGGCCGGTTGCAGGCTGTAGGCGCCGGGCAGATCCAGCACCGCGAAGTCGCGCCCGGACGGCGCACGGAAATGCCCCTCCTTACGCTCGACGGTGACGCCGGTGTAATTGGCCACCTTCTGCCGGCTGCCGGTCAGCTGGTTGAACAGCGCGGTCTTGCCACTGTTGGGGTTGCCGACCAAAGCCAGGCGCAGCGGAACACTTGCCGCATTCATGCCAGTGCTCCTTCGACGCGCACCTGCACGCGCGCGGCCTCGCTGCGACGCAATGCAAAACGCGTGTAACCGACCTGCACCAGCAACGGTTCGCGTCCAACCGGCCCGGTCGCCAGCACCGTCACTTCTTCGCCAGCGACAAAGCCCAGTTCGCGCAGGCGCCGGGCGATCGTGTCGTTGGGCTGACGATCCTCTACCGAATCCACGATGGCGGCGCGATGCAAGGGCATGTCGGACAGCGTCACAAAGACGGCCTGATTGTTAGGAATGGTTCTCAATTCTAGCATCGACGCACCGCGTCATGGCTGGGGCCAGCCGTGCCGCTATCATGGTTCGCATCCCATTCATGGACGTTGACGCAATGCAGGACACCGGCTTGATCGTGGAGGACCAGGGAGCGGTCCGCACTTTGCGACTGAACCGCCCGGCGGTGCACAACGCCTTCGACGCAACCTTGATCAACGCGCTCACCGAGGCCTTGCAGCAGGCCGGCCAGGCGGCGCAGATCCGGGTAGTCGTGATCACCGGTGTAGGCGGCGCCTTCTCCGCCGGCGCGGACCTGAACTGGATGCGCGGCATGGCCAGCGCCAGCGAGGCCGAGAATGCTGCCGATGCACTGGCGCTCGCACGTTTGATGCGCACGCTCGACGAATTGCCCAAGCCGACCATCGCACGCGTCAATGGCGCCGCGTTCGGCGGCGGCGTAGGCCTGGTGGCGTGCTGCGATATCGCCATCGGCTGCACCGAGGCGCGCTTCGGTCTGACCGAAAGCAAGCTCGGCCTGCTTCCAGCGGTCATTTCGCCGTATGTGATTACAGCGATCGGCGCGCGCCAGGCGCGGCGCTGGTTCGCCACTGCCGAAATTTTCGACGCCAGCACCGCGCAGTTGCTGGGCCTGTTGCATCAACTGGTTGCCGCCGATCAATTGGACATCGCGGTGGAGCGACAGGTCCGCTTGCTGCTGGCGGCCGCACCACTGGCGGCGGCCAGCGCCAAATCCCTGGTGCGTTCGGTGTTGCCGCCTTCCGACCGCGATGCCATCGATGCGGCCAATGCCGCGTGGATCGCGCGCCTGCGCGTCTCGCCCGAGGGCCAGGAAGGCTTGAGCGCCTTTCTCGACAAGCGTGCGCCGGCCTGGGTGCCGGAGGACATGGCATGAGCGCGTTCGTGCGCATTGTCGAAGTAGGCCCGCGCGATGGCTTGCAGAACGAAGCGCAGCCGATCGCGACCGCCGACAAGATCGCCTTGATCAATCAGCTTTCGGCCACCGGCCTGCGCAGCATCGAAGCGACCAGCTTCGTCAGCCCGCGCTGGGTGCCGCAACTGGCCGATGCGGCCGAGGTGTTTGCCGGCATCACCCAGGCGCCGGGGATTGCCTATCCGGTGCTGGTGCCGAACCTGCAGGGCTATGTGCGGGCACGCGCGGCCGGCGTGCAGGAAGTGGCGGTGTTCACTGCGGCGTCCGAAGCCTTCAATCGCACCAACACCAATGCCTGCATCGACGAATCGATCGAGCGCTTTCGCCCGATCCTGGAACAGGCCGCGCTCGACGGCGTGCGCGTGCGCGGTTACGTCTCCACCGTGTTGGGGTGCCCGTATCAAGGCGCCGTGCCGGTGGCCGACGTGGTGGATGTCGCGCAGCGGCTGTACGCGTTGGGCTGCTACGAGATTTCGCTGGGCGACACCATCGGCGTCGGCACGCCGGTCAAGGCGCGCCAGATGTTGGCCGCCGTGGCGCAAGCCGTGCCGATGCAGGCATTAGCGGTGCATTTTCACGACACCTACGGCCAGGCGCTGGCCAATATCACCGCCTGCCTGGAGCAAGGCGTGCGCGTGGTCGATGCGGCGGTGTCCGGCGCCGGCGGCTGCCCGTATGCCAAGGGCGCCAGCGGCAATGTGGCCAGCGAAGATGTGGTCTATCTGCTGCACGGATTAGGCATGCAAACCGGCATCGATCTGGCTGCCCTCGCCCGCACCGGCCGCTGGCTGGCGCAACTGCTCGGCCGCGAGACCGGCAGCAAGGTCGGCAAGGCGTTGGCGGCGGCTGGCTGAGGCGTTGACGCAACAGCTCGCCCACGGCCTACTCACGCCCCCTGCCGCCAGGGCGATCGCCTGGACGCTTCGGCTAGAATTGCCGACCGCTTCGCCCACCGATCGCCGCCAGCCTCCATCGGCATCCAACGTTTACCGGGGAACCACCGCATGCAGCCATCTTCTGTTCTTGCCATTGTCACCGGCGGCGTGTCCGGCCTGGGCCTGGCCGTGGCGCAGCGCATCGTTGCCAACGGCGGCAAGGTCGCCTTGTTCGACGTCAATGCCGACAAGGCCGAGACGGCTCTGGCGCTGCTCGGTGCCGGCAACGCGCATTACTTCGCCACCGATGTCACCGACGAGGCGCAGGTTGCCGCCAACGTGGCGCAGGCCGCGCAGGCGCTTGGCGGGCTCAACCTTGCGGTGAACTGCGCCGGCATCCTGGGCTCGGGCCGCGTGTTGGGCAAGGAAGCACCGATGCCGCTGGCGACCTTCCGCACCACTGTGCTGGTCAACCTGGTCGGCAGCTTCAATGTGGCCAAGGCAGCGGCCGATGTGATGCAGCACAACGCCGCCGGCGACGACGGCGAGCGCGGAGTGATCATCAACACCGCATCAGTGGCCGCCTATGAAGGCCAGATCGGTCAGGCTGCCTACGCTGCCAGCAAGGGTGGCGTGGTCGGCATGACCTTGCCGATGGCACGCGAACTGGCGCGCTTCGGCATCCGTGTGATGACGATCGCGCCGGGTGTGTTCTGGACCCCGATGGTGGACGGCATGCCCGAGGCCGTGCAGCAATCGCTGGCCGCGTCGATCCCGTTCCCCTCGCGCCTGGGCCAACCCGACGAATACGCCGACACCGTCGCCTTCATCCTGCGCAATCGCTACCTCAACGGCGAAACGATTCGCCTGGACGGTGGCGTGCGGTTGGCGCCCAAGTAGCCGGGAATGGGGAATCGAGAATGGGGAATCGTAACGGCGCCTCACTCTCAGCACCCCGCACTCGGCTTTTCCGATTCCCCATTCCCAACTCCCGATTCCCATGAAAGCTAACGACATCAAGAAAGGCAACGTCGTCGAATACAACGGCGGCATTTACCAGATCCGCGACATCGAACGCAGCTCGCCGCAGGGCCGCGGCGGCAATGTGCGCTTCCGCTTCATCATGTACAGCGTGCCGGGCGGAGTGAAAACCGACGCCAGCTTCGATGCCGACGACAACCTGCCGGAAGTGGAGCTGCTGCGTCGTCTGTCCACGTTTTCGTACAAGGATGGCGAGGCCTTCGTGTTCATGGACGACGAGGACTTCACCCCGTACACGCTGGATGCGGATGTGATCGGCACCGATGCCGGCTACATCACCGACGGGCTGACCGGCATCTACGTGCAGGTGATCGACGACCAGCCGGTGGCCGTGCAGTTGCCGCAAACGGTGACGCTGGAAGTAATCGAAACCCCGCCGGAGCTCAAGGGCGGCACCGCCACCAAGCGCCCCAAGCCGGCCAAGCTCGACACCGGCCTGGAAATCATGGTTCCCGAGTACATCACCAACGGCGAGCGCGTGCTGGTCAACACCACCACCGGCGAATTCGCAGGCCGCGCCGACTGATGCGCACGCTGGTGGTTGCCTTGACGCTGGGGTTGTTGACCGCCTGCACGGAGCAACCCGCCCCGGCGCCGACATCCGCATCCAAGCCCGCGCCAGTGGCCTGCACCGACGCCAAGGTGGACGACGAATGGCTGCAACATCCCCCGGGCCTGTGCGGCATGCCGGAGGATGTGCGCACGCTGGTGGAGGACTACGACACCTGCGAGCACTTCGCTGGGGAAGAGCCGTACGACGCCGATCGTCGACACGAGATAGAAGTGGCGATTGCGCAGTTCTGCACACCGGCACCGGCGCGGCTAGCCCGGCTACTAAAGCAGTACCGCAGCGATGCGCATGTCATCGAATGGCTGCGCAAGTATTCGGTACAAGCGGATCTGAAACCAGCCGGCTGAGGTATGCGCAGCACATCCCTTCTCCCAACGGGAGAAGGTGCCCCGCAGGGGCGGATGAGGGTGCGGGAGCCTCGTGCAGCTGGACCCACACGAGAGCTTCGCCCCGTACCCTCACCCCAACCCCTCTCCCGATGGGAGAGGGGCTTGTACTGCTCAGCTAACCCGGGAGTCCGGGGCGCTATTGCGCTTCCAGCGGCATGCCCATATCCGACTGCACCTTGTCGGCGGCCGCGTCGCCGCGCGCAAGCACACGCAGCCGCGCGCGCAAGCGCTCAACATTCGCCTCGCCCTGCTCCAAGCCAATGCGCACGTCGGCCGGTAATTGCTGCCGGCCCAGCGCTTGCAGCTGCTTCCAACCATCGATCAACACGCCACTTTCTTGCGCCACGCGTGAGGTCAGTTGTTGCTGCTCGTCTGCCTGAGGCACTCCGTAACCGGACGTTCCCAGCAGCGTGGCCGGGTGACTGAGTTGCGCCTGCCGTGCGAACAACGCCTGTAGCTGGCCTTGCACAGCATCACGCCCTGCAGCACCCGGTTGCAGCAGGCGCTTGAGCGCATCGCGCGCCAGCAATTCCTGTCGCCGCAATGCAGCTTGTTCGAGCAGCAAGGCCGCTGCGGTTTCACGCAAACCGCCTTGGTCGACCCATTGCGCACGTGCGTCCGGTCGCGCATCCAGCCATTGCTCCACGCTCGTCTGCGGCACCGGCATGCCGCGGCGGATTACCTCGAACATGGTCTGGTAATGCGCGGCCGCCGATTCGAAGTAATAGCCTTGGCGAATCGCTTGCGCACGGTCGTCCAGCACCTGCATGTCGGCGATGCCGGCGCGTTGCAGGCGATGCCGCACACCGCGCGGCGTGATCGACGACAACCTGGCTGCGGCCAGGCGTGGCACGCCGTCGTGCAGCAGCTTGAAGGTCTCCACCGCACAGTTGTTGCCGATGAAGTAATAGCGCCCGTCGTAGCTCCAATGCACCTGTGCCACGCGTGCGAGCAGAGCGGCGATATCGTCGGGTGTCAACTTCAACGGGACCGACGACAAAGCGCGCAGTTCGACCTTGGTGTATTCGTCGACGACCTGATTCAACGGCAGCACGAACAGCCGCGACGGATACGAACCGGTCAGCCCGCGCCAGCTGGAAATCTGCACATCGCCGACAAACGCGCGAAACGACAGCACGCGGTGATACTGCAGATCCATGCGGCAATCCGGGCCAGGTATACGGCCAGGCGCACAGATCACCAGACGCAACATGCTGTGGCCCCAGCGACTCATCGGCTGCTCGTTGCCTTCAGCAAGCAGATAATCCACCGCATACACGCGCGACGGATCCAGTTTCAGCAGCGACATCGCACCGGCATCGCTATCAGCCTGCAGGTACGGCAGCGTCGTGTCGCAGGCGACCACCTCGCGTGGCGCGCCAAGCTGCTCGCCGAACCAGGCAGACAGCGCCGGGCGCCGGCAGTGATAGTCGGCATCCAGCACGTAATGTTCGAGATTCACCGCAACAAACTCGGCGGGGCTACGCCGTTCGTAGTCGTCGGGGCTGCGATCGCTAAATTGATTTTCGCCACGCCCGAGCCGCCATGGACGCACCTGCCAGCCAGCCAGATCGCGCAGACGCGGATCGCGCGACAACCCGCCTTGCGGGCCACGATCGAGCACATGTGCCAGCTCGTGCACCACGGCCGCCATTGCCGCGCGCGTGGCCGGTGCGTCGATATCCGCCTGCGCCGTCGCCGATTGCGCGCTCCACGCCTGCAGCAACGCGCGATCGATCAGAACGCGCTTGCCGATCGCACGACCATGCACGTGCGCCGGTAGATCCATGCGCCATTGCAGCTGGATCGGTGCGGTGATGCGCTGCGTCCACCCTGACGGCAGACGCTGCGCCACCTGTTCAACTAAGACATGCGTTGCTGCGATCTGCGCAGGACTGAGGTCCAACGGAACAACTTCAACATGCAACTCGGCCTGCGCCGCCGGTGCGATCACGGCGGCCAACCACAGCCACCCGCACCAGCGGCGCAAACTCACTGGGCCAGGATGGACTGAGCCAGTTGCAGGTCGCTGGACAGCCGCGCCGCATCGTTGCGGCTACGCAGCTGCAGCAGCGCCGCTTCCAGACGCGCGCCACGGATGGCGCCGTCGCTGGCGACGAAGCCGGCCGCGTCTTCGCGTGCATCGGCAACCACTTTGTCGTCGCCCGAGCTGCTGCTGTCGGACGAACCGGCCGACGATGCACCCGCCGAGGTCCCAGCCAGGCTGGTTGCGAAAGCTGCCAGCGGCAGCAGCGTCAAAGCGCAAAACACGAGAGAGCGCATCATCGGCGTATCGATTCCATGTGAAGGTGGTGAGAGACTAACCGGCGCGCGTGGTGCCGGGCAGCTCGTCCATCTCGAACAGCTTGCCGGGATTCAGCAAAAGATGAGGATCGAGCACATGTTTGATGCCGCGCATCAAGGCGATTTCCGCCGCAGAGCGCGTGCTCCACAGGTACGCCTTCTTGACCAACCCAATCCCGTGTTCGGCAGAAATGCTGCCGCCAAAACGCTGCAAGGCCTGCGCCAGCAGCTTGGTGACGTGGTCGCAGGCAGCAACGAAATCGGCCTGCGTCATGTCATCCGGCTTGAGCACATTGATGTGCAGATTGCCGTCGCCGATATGGCCGAACCACACCACATCGAAATGCGGATACGCGTCATGCAACAACGCCTGCGTTTCGGCCATAAACGCCGGCATTGCCGAGATGCGCACCGACACGTCGTTCTTGTACGGCGTGTAGCGCGCTAGCGCTTCGGTAATGCCTTCGCGCAGGCGCCACAGTTGCGCGGCCTGCGCATCGCTCTGGCTGATCACACCATCGCTGACCCAGCCCTGCTCCATGCAGGTTTCGAACGCGGCCATCGCGGCGGCTTCCTGCACCTCGTCGCCGGCAGCGAATTCGGTGACCACGTAATAGGGGTGGACTTCCGCAAATGGCGCCTGTGCGCCATGCGCCAGCACATGTTCCAGCGCGCGGTCGGTGAAGAATTCGAACGCTTCCAGACGCAGCTGCGCACGGAATGCGGCAAACACCTGCATCAATACATCGAAGGACGGCAGCGCCAGCAGCATCACGTTGCTCGGCGGCGGCGGGTCGGTCAGCCGCAGCGTCGCTTCGACCACGATGCCGAGCGTGCCTTCGGAGCCGATCATCAGATGGCGGAAGTCGTAGCCGCTGGAATTTTTCACCAGCGCATTATTGAGCTCGAGCACTTCGCCCGCGCCGGTGACCACCTTCAAGCCTGCCACCCATTCGCGCGTATTGCCGTAGCGGATCACCCGGATGCCGCCGGCATTGGTGGCGATATTGCCGCCGATCGAACACGACCCGCGCGCAGCGAAATCCACCGGATAGATCAAGCCATGTTCGCTTGCGGCGTTGTGCACTGCTTCCAGCGGCATGCCGGCCTGCACGGTGAGCGTGCGGTCCACTGCGTTGAACTCCAGCGGCTTGTTCAGACGCTCCAGGCTGAGTACCAGCTCGCCATTGGCCGCCACCGCGCCGCCGGACAACCCGGTGCGCCCGCCCGACGGCACCACTGCCACACCTTGCGCATTTGCCCAGCGCACCACGGCCTGCACTTCGTCCACCGAGCCGGGCAAGGCGATCGCGAGCGGGTTGGGCGTCCAGCGCCGCGTCCAGTCGCGGCCGTAATGCTCCAGGTCGGCCGGCTCAGTCTTCAAACGCAACGCGGGCACGGCCTGTTGCAACGAAAGGATGCGGGGATCGGTCATGGCACGCGGCGCTGCGGTAGGAACCGCACAGCCTGCCAGTGTGCGCCAGCCTCGTCCAGCGGCCGCACGTACTAACGCTGCAGTGTTGGATTCAGCTGAAACCGTTGCACCGCAAGGACTTTGCCTGCGCAAACACTGCGTTGCGGCCGCCAAATCCGGCACCCCATCTGGCATAGTTGCCGACCCGATTGCTGCAGTACGCCCCCTCATGTCGCCGAAGAGAACCTCGTTTCCCAAGCAGGACATCCGCGTCCTGTTGCTGGAAGGCATCAGCCAGACCGCCGTGGATGTGCTGCGCGCCGCCGGTTATTCGCAGATCGAACTGCACGCCAAGTCGTTGCCGGAAGACGAACTCAAGGCGCGCATCGCCGAGGCCCACATCGTCGGCATCCGCTCGCGCTCGCAATTGAGTGCCGAGGTGCTGGCGCATGCCAAGCGCTTGATCGCCATTGGCTGCTTCTGCATCGGCACCAACCAGGTCGACCTGGACGCGGCCGAGCTGGCCGGCATCCCGGTCTTCAACGCGCCCTACTCCAATACCCGCAGCGTGGCCGAACTGGTCATCGCCGAGGCAATCCTGCTGTTGCGCGGCATTCCGCAGAAAAACGCCGAATGCCATCGCGGCGGCTGGTCCAAGTCGGCCGCCGGCAGCCACGAAACGCGCGGCAAGGTGCTGGGCATCGTCGGTTACGGGCATATCGGCACCCAGGTCGGCGTGCTGGCCGAATCCTTGGGCATGCAGGTGATCTTCCACGACATCGAAACCAAGCTGTCGCTGGGCAACGCACGTGCGGCGATCGATCTGAACGACCTGCTGGCGCGCTCGGACGTGGTGACCTTGCACGTGCCCGAAACGCCATCCACCAAGGACATGATCGGCGCCGCAGAAATTGCCCGCATGAAGCATGGCGCGCATCTGATCAACGCCTCACGCGGCACCGTCATCGACATCGGCGCGCTGGATGCGGCGTTGACCTCCGGCCAGATCGGTGGAGCGGCAGTGGACGTGTTCCCGATCGAGCCCAAGGGCAACGGCGATGCGTTCGAGTCCCCGTTGATTGCGCACGACAACGTGATCCTGACCCCGCACGTGGGCGGCAGCACGCTGGAAGCGCAGGACAATATCGGTGTCGAAGTGGCCGCCAAACTGGTGCGCTACAGCGACAACGGCAGCACCTTGTCGGCGGTGAATTTCCCCGAAGTTACGCTACCCGAGCACCCCGACAGCCTGCGCTTGCTGCATATCCACCGCAACGTGCCGGGCGTGCTGTCCAAGATCAACGAACTGTTCTCGCGCCATAACGTCAACATCGACGGCCAGTTCCTACGCACCGACGCCAAGGTGGGTTACGTGGTGATCGATGTCAGCGCCAGCGAGGCGCAGGCCACCGCGCTGAAGGAAGGATTGGCGTTGATCGAAGGGACGTTGCGGACGCGCATTTTGTATTGAGTTGATCCCTTTTCCCATCGGGAGAAGGGCGTGCAGCGCCGGATGAGGGGCGCCGCGAGCGCCTTCAGAGGTCGGCCATGGCGAACGCGTCGCTACGCGCCAGCAAGGGGTGAATCATCGACCTGACAGGCAACGGCTTCGCCGTACCCTCACCCCAACCCCTCTCCCGCAGGAGAGGGGCTTAAAGCAAGGCGTCAATGAGTTTCTTCGAGACCTCTTTAGGTCATTGAAATGATCTGCCGAGGCAGCAGCGTGGCTGGGGATTGGCGGAAAGCGGCACATGGATGTGCCGCGGCGGCGAGTCAGACAGGATGTCTGACCGAGCCGAGGAGCCGATCCCCGGCCGCGCTGCTGCCGCCCACCGAAGCCAGTAAGCGACAGGCCGGCTAGACCGCGCCTGAGTCCGCACACTCCCCCAACGCCGCTCCGCGCTGCGGCGCGGGCGCCCCAATGCGCGCACCCGTGACGCATGGGCAGCGCCTCATCGTCCCGGCGGGAGAGGCTTTAACAATCCGCTTAACGCGCACGCGCAACCCACTTCTCCGCCATGCGCCGCATCGAAGGATCCAGCTCCGGCTCTGCAAGCAGCTCGGCGATCGGCCGCCACGCCAACGCCAGCGACTCTTCGCTGACCTCGAACGCCTCGTCCGCTCCCGCCACCACCACATAGCGCGCGTCGTAATGCCAATGCCCGGCTACCTCGCCCCTTGCTGGAATCCAGTGCCGGTCTAGGTCAAAGATTGCCGTCTCGGCCAGGCGCAGCCCGCTCAATCCAGACTCCTCCTGCGCCTCGCGCAAGGCCACCTGCGCCAGATCGCGGTCGCCGTCGGCGTGTCCGCCCAGTTGCAGCCAACGCTGCAGCTTGCGGTGATGGGTCAGCAGCGTGCGCGTGCCATCGGCGCTGACCACCCATGCAGAACCGGTGAAATGACCTTCGACACGCTCGCGCACGAATGGATTACTGGCATCGTCCAGCAGTTGCGCGAATTGCTCGGCCAGCTCGGCTTCGTCCGGCCAGCGTGCGCGGTAGGCAGCCAATTGCTGTTGCAGCGTCGCATCCACCATCTGTCGCTCTCGGTCGCCCGTTGCGGGCCAGGCGACCATTATCGTCGTTCATGCTGCGTACGTGCTTGTCGTGAGCGTGTAGCTTTGGCAAGGTAGGCCGCTTGCCTGTCCCACCGGGATGCGGCGCACCACCTTCGTCCGGGCGCCTGCGCCTTAGCTTTGCCACTTAGGGATGTACCGAATGCTGAAGTCTTTGTTGAGGGTCAAACCGATCGAACCCGCCGGACGTGTCGATGCGGGTGAACCGGTCGAAGGCAGCCTAGAAGGCGAGGCCACGCTGCAACGCACCCTCACCGCCAAGCACCTGATCATGCTCGGCATCGGCGCGGTGATCGGCGCCGGCATCTTCGTGCTGACCGGCCAGGCCGCCGCCAACCACGCAGGACCGGCGGTGATGCTGTCGTTCGTGTTTGCCGGCATCGCCTGCGCGTTCGCCGGCCTGTGCTACGCAGAGTTTGCCGCGATGATGCCGGTGTCCGGCAGCGCCTATTCGTATTCATACGCCACGCTCGGCGAGGGCATCGCCTGGTTCATCGGCTGGTGCCTGGTGCTGGAATACCTGTTCGCCGGCTCCAGCGTCGCCGTCGGTTGGTCCGCCTACCTGATCAGCTTTTTGACCGGCACGCTCGGATTGCCGTTCCCGGCGGAACTGGCCGGTGCGCCATTGGCCTGGGACGGCCATAACTTCGTCAGCTCCGGCAACCTCATCAATCTGCCGGCCGTGCTGATCGTGGCTGCGGTAAGCATGCTCTGCTACGTCGGCGTCACCCAGTCGGCGTTCGCCAATGCAATCGTGGTGGCGATCAAGGTGGTGGTGATCTGCCTATTCGTCGGCTTCGGCATTTCCTATATCGACCCGGCCAACTGGCACCCCTTCATCCCGGAAAACACCGGGCCGGGCAAGTTCGGCTGGGACGGGGTATTCCGTGCGGCGTCCATCGTGTTCTTCTCCTATATCGGTTTCGACGCAGTCTCTACCTCCGCCGGCGAGACCAAGGATCCGCAGAAGAACATGCCGATCGGCATCCTGGTGTCGCTGGCGGTCTGCACCGTCATCTACATCATCGTCTGCGCGGTGCTGACCGGCTTGCTGCCCTACACCCAGCTTGGCACCGCCAAGCCGGTGGCCACCGCACTGGAAGCGCACCCGCAACTGACCTGGCTCAAGACCGCAGTGGAGATCGGTGCGATCGCCGGCCTGTCCTCGGTGGTGCTGGTGATGCTGATGGCGCAGCCGCGCATCTTCTACACCATGGCCAAGGATGGGTTGATGCCCAAACTGTTCGGCAAGGTGCATCCGAAGTTCCACACGCCCTATGTCGGTACGATCTTCGTCGGCGTGGTCGCGGCGCTGCTGGCCGGGTTGATCCCGCTCAGCGTGTTGGGCGAACTGGTGTCGATGGGCACCCTGCTCGCCTTCGCCACCGTCTGCGCCGGCGTGATGGTCTTGCGCTTCACCAAGCCCGAGCTGGAGCGCCCGTTCCGGGTGCCGCTGGCGATGCTGATCTGCCCGCTGGGCGCGCTGGCCTGCCTGTTCCTGTTCTTCCAGGCATTCCAGGAGCACTGGAAAGTGTTCGTGGGCTGGACCGTGATCGGTCTGTTTATCTATTTCGGTTACGGCATCCGCCATAGCCGTCTGGCCCGTAAGGTGTAATTGCGAGTCACTACTGCGAGTCCCTCGCAAGAGCCCGCACATCCGTGTGCGGGGATTCAATCACGCGAGTCCCTCGCAAGAGCCCGCATATCTCGCACACGCCCGCACCGCCATGTGCAGGGATTCAACAGGAACCGCTGCATGTTCAAGCAACTCTGGGCCACCAAACACCCGCACGCCAGCCATGAGGCGGCCGACGGGCTGGGCCTGCAACGCGCGCTCGGGCCGTGGGGATTGACTGCACTGGGCATTGGCGCAGTGATCGGCGGCGGCATCTTCGTCATCACCGGCCAGGCAGCCGCCGACCATGCCGGCCCGGCGATCATGCTGTCGTTCGTGCTGGCGGCGGTGTGCTGCGCGTTCTGCGCGATGGCCTACGCCGAATTCGCCGCGATGGTGCCGGTCTCCGGCAGCGCCTACACCTATACCTACGCCACCTTCGGCGAGCTGGCGGCCTGGTTCATCGGCTGGATGCTGGTGCTGGAATACGGCGTGTCCGCCTCGGCAGTGGCGGTCAGCTGGACCGGCTATTTCCTCAGCCTGCTGGAACATTTCGACATCCATCTGCCCGCCGCCTTCGTCAGCGCACCGCTGGACGGCAAGCTGCAGCGCACCGGTGCGATCGCCAACCTGCCCGCGGCCGGTATCGTGCTGTTGCTGACCTGGCTCTGTTATGTGGGCATCCGTAAGTCGTCGGCGATGAACATGGCCATGGTGATCCTCAAGACCGGGCTGATCCTGCTGGTGATTGGGGTGGGCTGGAAATACGTGGACACCGCCAACTGGCACCCGTTCATTCCGGCCAACGAAGGCCCGGGCAAGTACGGCATGGAAGGTGTGCTGCGCGGTGCGGCGATGGTGTTCTTCGCCTACATTGGCTTCGAGGCGGTGTCGGTGGCGGCGCAGGAATCGCACCGCCCGCAACGCGATCTGCCGATCGGCATGATCCTGTCGCTGGTCATCTGCACCGTGCTCTACATCGCGATGGCCGCGGTGATGACCGGGCTGGTGCCCTACACCTTGCTGGGTACCGACGAGCCGGTGGTGACCGCGGTAGCGGCGCATCCGCAGCTGGCCTGGTTGCGGGTGATCGTGGAAGTGGGTGCGTTGATCGGGCTGTCGTCGGTGGTGCTGGTGATGATCATCGGGCAGCCGCGCATCTTCATGATCATTGCGCGCGATGGGCTGCTGCCATCGATCTTCACCCGCATCCATCCCAAGTACCGCACTCCGCATATCAATACCGTCATCACCGGTGTCGGCATTGCCTTGCTGGCAGCGGTGTTCCCGCTGGATGTGCTGGGCGAGCTGACCTCGATGGGCACGCTGATCGCGTTTGCGGCGGTGTGCGCCGGCGTGTTGATCCTGCGCCGCACCCACCCGGAACTGCCGCGCCCGTTCCGCATGCCGGTGGCTTGGCTGATCTGCAGCGCCGGCGTATTGAGCTGCCTGGCCCTGCTGTCGGCGATGACGCTGCACAACTGGATGCTGATGGGGGTGTGGACGCTGGTCGGGCTGGTGGTCTATTTCGGCTACGGCTATCGCCATAGCCGTCTGCGCGACGGTCGCTGATTAGGCGCGTTGGCTGATAGCGGTTGGCAAAACGACTGCGCGCCGGTGTAGGGCAGAGCGGATGATTTTCGGCTTGTCTGTAGGGCCGATGATCTGGGGCTTGGCTGCGGGGTCCTTGCCCGCCCACCTTGGCTGCAGGGCCCTTGCCCGCCCACCATCGCGGGACACGCCGCAAGTACGTCCATGTAGGCTCTTACGCGGCATCCATGCCGCGTAAGGTCCCGCGACGGTGGGCGGGCAAGGGCCGGTCAGGATGGTCGGTGTGCATGGTTGCAAGCAGTGCAAAGTGCAATACGCGCGTTTTTTGGATGACGGCGCGTCCGATCAGCGTCGCAACTCGAACGATTAATAGGCAGGCTTTTAAAGAAGCGACCTACGAACGTTCTGGTGCGGTGTCCTCACCGATTGCGGGACCGTGTGGCGGCATGGATGCCGCCACCGAGCCTACAGGGACGTACTTGCGGCGTGTCCCGCGAGCGGTGAGGGCACCGCGCCCTCGACCGACTCGGCGACTCAGCGTTTGACCTGAGCTTCTGACTGCATCCAACAAGAGACAGTCAACAAAACCACTGCGCTCACTGCCAGGCGAGCGCTCGCTACGTTTGCCACCCGCCTCGAGTCAGGGCGTGGCAGGAACACACCCTGCTGCGCTGCACCTGGCCGTAATCGAGTGGCGCAGTAGAATAGGTCCATGAATGCGACCACTGCCCCCCTGCCCTATAGCGCCGCGCGTCTGCACGAGCTGGCGCAGTTGTTGATCGGCAACATCCGCGAGCTGGCCCAGGCCGGCTGGACGCCCGCCACCAGCAGCAATTTCTCCCACCGCCTGGACGAACAGCACGCCGCGATCACCGTGTCCGGCCGCGACAAGGGCCGCCTGGTCGAAGAAGACATCATGGTGGTGGACTTCGATGGCCTGGCCGTCGGCCGGCCGTTGCGCCCCTCCGCCGAAACGCTGCTGCACACCCAGCTGTACCGCCGGTTTCCGGAGATCGGCTGCGTGCTGCACACGCATTCGCCGGTGCAGACCATTGCCTCGCGGCTGTACGCCGGTAGCGGCGTGATCCGGCTGGAGGGCTATGAGCTGTTGAAAGCCTTCGAAGGCAACACCACCCACGAAACTGCGGTGGACGTGCCAGTGTTCGCCAATACCCAGGACATGCAGGTGCTGGCCGCGCAGGTCGAAGCACTGCTAGACAAACAGAACCTGTGGGGGTATCTCATCGAAGGACACGGCCTGTATGCCTGGGGCCGCAACATGGCCGAGGCGCGCCGTCATCTGGAGGCGTTCGAGTTCCTGCTGCATTGCGAACTCGAGCTGCTGAAACTGCGCGGCACGCGCTGAGTCCTCGCCACCTCCCCTATCCCCTTGTGAGCCAGATCGCCATGAGCCGACTTCGCATCTTCAACGATTCCGACCCCAACCTGGCGCAGTTCGATAGCCGCGACGGCGAGCAGATCGCCGCCGAGCTGAGCAAGATCGGCGTGACCTTCGAGCGCTGGCAGGCCACGCAGCCGATCGAGCCGGGCGCCACACCCGAACAGGTCATGGCCGCCTATCGCGAGGATATCGAACGGCTGAGCGCCGAGCGCGGCTTGAAGACCGTGGATGTGGTCAGCATCGCGCCGGACAATCCCAAGCGCGAAGAAATGCGCGCCAAATTTCTGGATGAGCACTTCCACAAGGAAGACGAGGTGCGCTTCTTCGTCGCCGGCTCGGGCCAGTTCACGCTGCACGTGGACGACAAGGTCTACGAGATCGAATGCGTCAAGGACGACCTGATCGCCGTGCCCGACAGCACTCTGCACTGGTTCGATATGGGGCCGGAGCCGCACTTCGTGGCGATCCGCTTCTTCACCGAGCCCGATGGCTGGGTCGGCCACTTCACCGGTACCGAAATCGCCCAACAATTCCCCCGCTACGCCCCCGAGAAACCTCACAAGGCCAGCTGACGATGACACGACCGCAAGCGATCCTCACCGATATCGAAGGCACCACCAGCAGCATCTCGTTCGTCAAGGACGTGTTGTTTCCGTATGCGCGCCGCGCCATGCCGGCCTATGTGCAAGAGCACGGCAGTCACCCGCAGGTGCGCCACTGGCTCAACCAGGTGGCCGATGAAATCGGCGAGGACGTGCCCGACGAGGTCCTGGTCAGCACGCTGCAGACCTGGATCGACGAAGACCGCAAGCACACCGCGCTCAAGGCCTTGCAGGGGCTGATCTGGGGCGATGGCTACAAGACCGCCGACTTCACTGCGCATATCTATGCCGACGCGGCGATCCAGCTGCAGGCCTGGCATGCGGCCGGCATTCCGCTGTACGTGTATTCGTCCGGCTCGGTGCCAGCGCAGAAGCTGTTCTTCGCGCATAGCGATGCAGGCGACCTGAGCGGGCTGGTCAGCGACTGGTTCGATACCGAAGTGGGCCCCAAGCGCGAGACCGCCAGCTATCGGCGTATTGCCGAACGCATCGGGGTGCCGCCTGGCGAGATCCTGTTTTTGTCGGACGTGATCGAAGAGCTCGATGCCGCCAAACGTGCGGGCATGCGCACCGCGCTGCTGGACCGTCTGGAGGACTACCCCACCCCGCGCTCGGCCGAGGATGTCGGTAGCCACCAGCGCGTGGAGAGCTTTACCCAGCTGGTGCTGTAAGCGCGATCGACAAACCGGCTGGACGCATTGGCATGTGAGTGCAGTCGGTGTTCGGTGCGGCATGTATCGCGCGCATCTAGCACGCGGAGGCTGCGGCCTTGGGCGCGCCGTCCAAATCCATAGGACGACCGCCGGCTTGGTTTTGTTAGCCGGTTATGGCGGCGGATGATGCCCATGAACTATCGGCGACGCATGCACTTGGAGTGGCTAACAAAACTGTCAGGTGGGCGCGGAGGAACCGGAGTGTACAAGTGGTACATGCCGGTTCCGAGCACTGATCGCGCCCGCCTGGCGGCTGCGCAGTAGTTTGCTAGCCACTCTTAAAGGCCCGCTCTACAAAACGTGTTCCGCAAGACCTGTTCTTCAAGACGTGCATGAAATGGATCGGTGGACGTCATGCGACGTCACGGTCTGCGTTGCGATCACTGCGCCCAGGCGCCCCACCCGTTTCTCTCAGACCTCGGCGTTTTTCATGTCGCTGCATTTCACCACCGGATCGAACGCCTTGCTGCGGCGCCTGTCGCTGTTGATCGTCATCATGACCTTGATGGCCGGCTGCCATCCCGATGCCGGTGCCGCACTGCCGAGCCAATCTGCGACGAGCCAGGCTGCGGCAACTCAGGACGAGGCCGATGCGGTCGACCAGGCCGCGCTTGCGCAGGCGTTGAAAGCGTTGCAGCCGCAGCGCCCCGGCGTCACTGATCTGTATGTGGTCGGCTTCGCCGGCGATGCCAGCGACGACGTGTTCCGCAACGAGACGCTGTACCTCAAACAGCTGTTCGAGCAGCGCTTCGATGCGCGCGGACGCGTGGTCACGCTGGTCAATAACCCGGACAATCTGGGCGAGCAGCCATACGCACCGCTGGCAACCTACGACAACCTCTACGACACGCTCGCCGCAGTCGGCAAGCGCATGGATCGCAAGGAAGACGCGCTGCTGCTGTTCGTCACCACCCATGGCACCGAAGACCACGCGCTATACGTGCAGGTGGACGAGAACGAAGAGGATTTCATCAGCCCGCAAGACCTGCGCAAGGCGCTGGACGATGCCGGTATCGGCAATCGCATCATCGTGTTGTCGGCGTGCTATTCGGGTGGGTTCATCCCGGCACTGCGCTCGCCCGACACGCTGATCCTCACCGCTGCGCGTGCCGATCGCCCATCGTTCGGCTGCGGCAATACCTCCAACGCGACCTACTTCGGCCAGGCCTGGCTGATCGATGCGATGAACCAGCGCGATGACCCACTGGCTGCGTTCGATATGGCCAAGGCCGCCATCACTGCGCGCGAGAAACAGGACGGCGAACTGCCCTCGTTGCCGCAGCAATCGCTCGGCAGACGCATCGCGCCGGTGCTGGCACGCTGGCGTGCGGGGCTGCGCGCAGGGCCGGCCGTTGCCTATCCATATCCGCCGCTGGAGGTTGCGCCGGAAACCGAGCAGGACGTCGATCCGAATGCCGACTCCGAGGCTGAGTCAGCGGACAGCCCGACGAAAACCAAGCTGCCGACGGTCTCCACCACTGCGCGCAAACCGTCGCCTGTACCTGCACCGTCGACACCCTGACAGCTGCAACGCGCTGAGACTAATTCTCATTTCGTCAGCGCTTGCGCGGCCTCGCTACACTCGCGCAGCCAGCCAGCACACGCCAGCCAGCCTCGATCCCCGCCAGCGCGCCATCGCCTGCCAGCCAGCCAGCCAGGATCCCAAAACGCCTCCCTTGTGGAGGCGTTTGTGTTTCTGGCGATAGGGTTGATGCGTCGCATCCAACGCAAACGTTTCGACCAATAAATGCAGTAGGAGCGCATTTATGCGCGATGGGCTCCACACCAAGAACCCACGCACGGCGCACGCCTCTCCATCAAGGATCCGCACGCTGCAAGCGATACACCGTGTTTGCGCTGTACTCACCAGTCGGCAACGCAGCGCGCACTTCAACGGTGTGCTCGCCAACCTCCAGCGTGGTCGGCAACGCGCCACGCCATAGATGCGTGGACGGTGTGGCCTCTGGCGAGCGGTCGTAACCGCGCAATTGCTCGGCCGCATCGTCGCGCACGTTCTCGGCCAGCAAGCGTGGGTCGGCACGCTCCACCCGCTTCATCGGCTGCCATGCGCCATTGTCGATACGCATCTGAACAACGGTATCGTCCTGCCCCATGAACACATTGGCGTAGATGCCCCACGCCGCATACGCGCCCTGGCGCAGCACTTTGGGCGCATGCAACAGCAGTTGCGCGTCATCGACCAAGCGCGCGGCGTGATACGCCAGTGTGTAGTCGCCGCTGGGCGCCACCTGCAGCACCGCATAGCCGTTCGGCGTGCCGTCGCTCATCGTGGCGGTGGGAATGCCGTCGCCGTCCTTGGCGCCCGACCAGAACGCACCGCAGGCCGCGCCGACGTTGTATTCGTGCAGCGGCTTGGCGCCCTGCCACCCTTCGTCGGCGCCGTGATCGACTTGCCGCTGGGTATGGCTGTGCCCGCTGAGCACCAGTACATGCGGAAACTCCTTCAACAGCGCAAACAGGCGACTGCGATCGGCATGCCGGAAGGTTTCCTGTCCTGGCGCTGCATCGAACAATGGAATATGCATGCCCAGCACCAGCAGGCGCTCGCGCGGCAACTGCGCAAGATACGCCTGCAGAAACACGAATTGATCCTCGCGCAGTCCGCCGACATACGCCGGCTTAGCGCCGGGCGTATAGATCACATCGTCCAGAAACACGAAGCTGGCGTTGGCCTCTTCCACCGCATAGGTGTCCGGGCCGTACACCGCACGCCAGCTATCCAGCGAATGCGCATCGTCGCCGGCATCAAAGTTGAGATCGTGATTGCCCGGCACATGGAACCATGGCACGCCCAACTGCGTGGTGACTTTGTTCAAGGCCGGATACAGGCTCAGATCGTCGCTGACGATATCGCCCAGCGTGGTGCCCAGCTTTGCCGAGGTTTTGCCCACGATCGGCGCGACGATGTCGCGCTGGTAGTAACCCACGTCAACGAGGCTGGCGGTCTGGCTGTCGGCAAACACCAACATCTGAAAGCCATCGGCGGCAGCACTTGCGCGCGGGGTCAGTGCGAAATCCCAGTTACGCGTATTGCGCCCGGTGGCGGCAATGCCTGGGTACTTGCGCTTGGCCGAACCGTTGGGCGCGTAGTGACGCCAGAAACCCGGTAGTCCGTCGGCGGTTGGCACAAAGCTGCGGTCGCCCGGCTTGATCACGAACACCGTCTGCCCGTCGCGCACCGGCAAGCGGTAGCGGCCTTGCGCATCGGTGCGCACCAGCTGCTCGCCGTTGGAAACCGTCACACCGGCGATGCCCGGGTCATCCGCGCTGCGTCCGGCCCGCCCGTCGCGCTCTTCGTAGACGATGCCGTCGACAGCCGCATCGCGCGCGTATGCGCTTCCCGCGAAAAATCCCAGGGCCAACAGAGCGATACGAAGCTGCATGCGTTTTCCCGCGCGAAGATCAGCGGAAATTGTACCTGTGGTGGCCAGGCGCACGGCGCGGGTTTGAACGCCGAAACCCCTACGACACATCCTCGTAGGAGCGCCCTTGGGCGCGATGGGCGTTATCGATGAAGCCTCATCGCGCCCGAGGGCGCTCCTACACAAGCGCGTTACTTGTGCCGCGACTCCAGCAGCGCCACCGCATCGCCCAGGCCCAGGCCGCGCGCGCGCAGCAGCACGATCAGGTGATACAGCAGATCGGCCGATTCGCCCAGCAACTCGGCATCGCCCTGCACCACGCCGGCCAGTGCGGTTTCAACGCCCTCTTCGCCCACCTTCTGCGCGATGCGTCGGATGCCCTGCTCGAACAGTTTGGTGGTGTAGCTGCCGTGCGGGCGCTCGTGTTCGCGCGCGGCGATCAAGGCATCCAGACTGCCGAGGAACTGGCCTGGCGCATTCGGGAAACAGCTGGTGCGGCCGAGATGGCAGGTTGGCCCATGCGGCCGCGCCTGCACCAGCAGCGTATCGGCATCGCAATCGGTCTCGATCGACACCACGCGCAAGACATTGCCCGAGCTCTCGCCCTTGGTCCACAAACGCTGCTTGCTGCGGCTGAAGAAGGTGACTTCGCCACGTTGCTGGGTGACCGCCAGCGCTTCGGCATTCATGTAGCCCAGCATCAGCACGCGCAGGTTGTCGGCGTCCTGCACGACCACCGGCAGCAAGCCGTCGCCCTTGCTCCAGTCCAGCGTGGCGAGCGCGTCGCCCGCTGCCGTCTCGTTGTCGTTACTGCCCATCACGTACCTCGATCTGTTGCGCGCGCAGGAATTGCTTGAGTTCCGGAATCGGAATCGCGCCGCTATGAAACACGCTCGCCGCCAGGGCGCCATCGACATCGGCCTGGTCGAATACATCGGCAAAATGCTGCATCTCACCGGCACCGCCTGAGGCGATCAACGGCACGTGGCACAGCGCACGCACCTGACGCAATTGCGCGATGTCATAGCCACGCCGCACGCCATCGTTGTCCATGCAGTTGAGCACGATCTCGCCGGCACCCAGACGCTGCGCTTCGGCCACCCAATCCAGGGTGCGCATCGGCAAGGCCTGCGTCTTGCTCGGGTCGCCGGTATAGCGGCGCACGCGCCACTGCCCATCGTCCTCGCGGATCGAGTCGACACCGACAACCACGCATTGCACGCCGAAGGCGTCGGCCAGCTCGGAGATCAACTGCGGCCTGCCGAGCGCTGGCGAATTGATCGAAATCTTGTCGGCACCGGCATGCAGCACCGCGCGCGCAGTGTCCACATCACGGATGCCGCCGGCCACGCAGAACGGAATATCGATCAACCGCGCGACCCGCTCGACCCAGGTGTAATCTACCGAGCGCCCTTCCGGGCTGGCGCCGATGTCGTAGAACACCAGTTCGTCGGCACCTTGCGCGCGATAACGCAGCGCCAGCTCGACGATATCGCCCATGTCGATGTGGTCGCGGAACTTGACGCCCTTGACTACGCGCCCGTCGCGCACGTCCAGGCAGGGAATGATGCGGCGACTCAGCATGCCAGTGCCTCCTTCAACGCCAGATGCCCTTCCAGCAAGGCCTTGCCGAGCACGATGCCGGCGCAGCCTGCGGCCTTGGCGGCAGCCACATCGGCCAGATTGCGCGCACCGCCGGAGACCTGCACCTGCAGTTGCGGCGCCAGCGTGCGCAGGTGTGCGTACAGGTCCATGTTCGGGCCGGACAGCATGCCGTCGCGGGCGATATCGGTACACAACAGATGCTGCAGACCGGCTTGCGCGTAACGCACGGCCAGTTGGTCCAGCGTGGCCTCGGCCGCTTCGGTCCAGCCATGCACTGGCAATTGCCAGACGCCGTGGGCGTCCTGCCGCGTGTCCAGCGCGATGGTCAGCCGGTCGGCACCGAATTCCTGCAGCCAGTCGATGACGGTCTCGCTCTCGCGCACGGCCAACGAACCGACCACCACGCGTGCGGCGCCAGCATCAAGGATGCGCGCTACATCCTCGCGTGAGCGCACACCGCCGCCGGTCTGCACCTGCAGGCCAGTCTGGCGCACGATCTCGCCGAGTGTCGCGGCCAAGGTGTAGCCGCCCGCCTTTGCCGCATCCAGATCGACCAGATGCATCCACCGCGCGCCGGTATCGGCAAACGCCTGCGCGCGCGGCAGTACATCGTCGCCGTACTGGGTTTCGCGCGTGTAATCGCCTTGCAGCAAACGCACCACGCGGCCGTTGCGGATATCCAGCGCCGGGTAAACGGTGAAACTCATGGGAAGCTCATCTCAAGAAAATTGCGCAGGATGCGTGCACCGGTTTCGGCCGAACGCTCGGGATGGAACTGCGCGCCGCAGCGCAGGCCTTGCTGCACCACTGCGGTAAACAAGCCGCCGTGATCGCAGGCGGCCACGGTATCGGCCGTCACCGGCGCAGCGTAACCGTGCACGAAATAGGCACTGGCACGTTCCGGCAGACCGGCCAACAGCGCGGATTCGCGCATCGGCACCAGCTGATTCCAGCCCATATGCGGCACCCGAATGCCCAGCGCAGGCGTCATGTGGCGCACGATACCCGGCAACAGCCCGAGGCAATCGACATCGCCTTCTTCGGAATGTTCAAACAGCAATTGCATCCCCAAGCAGATGCCGATCAGCGGCACCTGCAGTTGTCGCAAAGGTTCGATCAAGCCCTGCGCGCGCAAGCGCGACATCGCTTCAGGTGCGGCGCCGACGCCGGGCAGGATGACGCGCTGCGCGCCCTGCAACCCTTCGGCATCGCGTACCACGCGCGCTTCCACGCCCAGCCGCTCCAACGCATAGCGCACCGAGCCCAGATTGGCGCCGCCGGCATCGATCAGCGCAAGGTCGGTCATAGCGCACCCTTGGTCGATGGCAATGCGGTACCCTCGCGGCGGATCGCCTGACGCAGCGCACGCGCCAGCGCCTTGAAGCAGGCTTCGACCTTGTGGTGATCGTTCTCGCCGCGCACGCTCAGGTGCAGATTCAAACCGGACGCATCGCAGATCGAACGGAAAAAATGCGGCACCAGTTCGGTGGGCATATCGCCCACGCGCTCGCGCTTGAAATCGCCTTCGAACACGAAATACGGCCGGCCGCTGAAATCCAGCGCAGCACTGGCGATGGTTTCGTCCATCGGCAACGTGAAGCCATGTTGCGCGGTGTCGCCGGCAACACGCCACGGGCTGTCTTCAGGATCGAAGCCATAACGGCCGATGCCGCGCTTATCGCCCAGCGCTTCGCGCAAGGCCTGGCCCAGCGCAAGACCGGTGTCCTCGATGGTGTGGTGCTCATCGATATGCAGATCGCCTTCGGCGCGGATGTCCAGCGCAAAACCGCCATGTTTGCCGATCTGCTCCAGCATATGATCGAAGAACGGCAGGCCGGTGGCAGTGTGCGGTTCGGCCACGCGATCCAGATCCAGCTCGACGCGGATCTTGGTTTCCTTGGTGTTGCGCTGGACTACCGCGCGCCTGGGCGCATCGGCGAGCTCGTGCGCAATGCCGGGCCAATCCCACTCGCCGCCAAACTCGTCGGTACGCAGCTGGAAGCCACGGATATTGAGGTTCTGCGCAAACTGGATGTCGGTGATGCGGTCGCCTACCATCGCCGAGCGTGCCCAATCGATATTGCGATCCTGCAGATACGGCACCATCAGGCCGACGCCGGGTTTGCGCGTGGGCGCGTTGTCGGCGGGCCAGCTGCAGTCGATCAACACTTCGCGGAACACGATGCCCTGGCTGGCGAAGATCTGCAGCATCAGGTTGTTGGGGCCATCGAAGGATGCGCGCGGATAGCTTTCGCTGCCCAGGCCGTCCTGATTGCTGACGATGACGAACTGGTAGCCGGCATCGCGCAACTTGAGCATCGCCGGAATCACGTTGTCGACGAAGCGCAGTTTTTCGTAGGCGTCGATTTGATAATCCGCCGGCTCGGTGATCAGCGTGCCATCGCGGTCGACGAAAAGAATCGGGGTCATGCGGCGGCCTCCTGCTTGCGTTGCAGCGCGCTCAATACGCGCTCGTTTTGCTCGTGCGTGCCCAGGGTGATGCGCAGTGCATCGAACAGCTGCGGCACCGCGCGTTGGTCGCGCACCACCACACCGGCCTCCAGCAGCGCCTGAAATGCCGCTTCGGCGTCGTCGAAGCGCACCAGCAGGAAGTTGCCTTGCGAGGGATACACCTGACGCACACCGGCCAGTTGTTCAAACGCATTGTGCACGCGTGTACGCTCGCTGCGCACCTCGGCAATGCGCCGACGGGTGACTTCCAGCGCCGGCACGGACAAGGCCTGCTCGGCCATCGCCGCGCACGGGGTCGGCACCGGGTACGGCGCCTGGCAGCGCCGCAGCAAGGCGATCAATTCGGCGTTGGCGATCAGGCTGCCGATGCGTGCCGCCGCCAGCGCATGCGCCTTGGACAGCGTGCGCAACACGGCCAGATTGTCGTAGCGCGCAAGCAGACTCACTGCCGATGGCACATCGGAGAATTCGCCATAGGCTTCATCGACAACCACCAGCGCTTTGCCCTGCAATGCCTGCAAAGCGGTTTCGATCTCGTCCAACGGAATCGCCGAGCCGGCCGGGTTGGACGGCGAGCACAGGAATACCAACTTGGCACGCGAGGCCAACGCTGCTTGGACAATCACCGGGATGTCCGCGTGAAAACCCTCAGGCCCGTCCACCAGCGGCACTTCGACCAACGGCGCGTTCTGCAAGCGCGCACACACCGCGTACATGCCGAACACCGGCGGGGTCACCACCACCGCATCGCGCTCGGGCACGCACAGTCCGCGCACCAGCAGATCGATCGCCTCGTCGCTGCCGCGGCCGATCAATAGTTGCTCGGGCGCGCAGCCGTACAGCGTCGCCAACGCGCTGCGCAGACCCTTGGGTTGCGGGTCCGGATAGCGCCGCGTGCTGGCGCCCGGGTCGGCTGGATTTCCCCACGCCGACTCGTTGGCGTTGAGCCACACATCGCCCTGCAAGGCGCTGGTGCGTGCCGACGAGTAGCCGGCAAAGGCGCGCAGGTCCTCACGCACAAGATCCAGAATCGATGTGGTACTCATGCCGCCACTCCCATCCGCAATGCCACCGCATTGGCGTGCGCATCCAGGCCTTCGGCACGCGCGAGAATCAATGCGCATTCGCCGATGCCGTCGATGCCGGCCTTGCTGGCGGCCTGCACGCTGACCATGTTCTGGAAGCTGGCCACGCTCACGCCGCTATAGGCGCGTGCCGCGCCGCTGGTCGGCAATACGTGGTTGGTGCCGCTGCAGTAATCGCCGAGCGCTTCGGGCGTGTAATCGCCAAGAAACACTGAACCGGCCGCTTCGACCTGGCTCAGCCACGCACGCGGTTCGCGCAGTGCAAGAATCAGGTGTTCCGGCGCATAGCGATTACTGATCGTAAACGCCTCGTCCAGCGTGGTCACCTTGATCAGGCGCGATTGCGCCAGAGCCTGGCGCGCGATCTCTGCGCGCGAAAGTTGCGCCAGCTGAACGTCCAACTGCGCCTCTACGGCTGCAATCAACGCATCGCTGTCGGACAACAGCAACACTTGCGAATCCGGGCCGTGTTCGGCCTGCGAGAGTAGATCGGCGGCGACAAAGGCAGGCTGCGCACCGGCATCGGCGATCACCAGCACTTCCGACGGGCCAGCCGGCATGTCGATCGCCGCCGCGCCGGACTGCGCCACCTGCTGCTTGGCTTCGGTAACGAAGCTGTTGCCCGGGCCGAACAACTTGTCGCAACTCGGCACCGATTCGGTGCCATAGGCCATTGCCGCAATTGCCTGCGCACCACCGAGCTTGAACACGCGGCGCACGCCGGTGAGCTGCGCGGCCACCAGCACCGCCGGATCCACGCTGCCGTCCTTGCGCGGCGGCGTGCACAGCACGACTTCGCGGCAACCGGCCAGGCGCGCCGGCACCCCGAGCATCAACGCGGTCGACGGCAACGGCGCGCTGCCGGCCGGCACATACAGGCCGACCCGGCCGATCGGCCGCACGATCTTTTCGCACACCACGCCCGGCGCGGTTTCCACCGCATAGCCTGCGCTCATGCCGGCGCGGTGGAAGGTGTCGATCCGCGCGACCGCATCCTGCATGGCCTGACGCAGTTCCGGGGCCACCGTCGCTTCGGCGGCGGCGAATTCGGCCTCGCTCACGGCGAAGCTCTCCAGCGACACGCCATCGAAGCGCGCAGTGATGTCGCGCAATGCGACATCGCCGCGGGCGCGCACATCGCCAATCAACGCAGCGACCGCATCGCGTGTCTGCGTGGCCACGGTCTGCACCGGGCGGGTCAATGCCTGGCTGCGTGCAGCGGCATCGAGTTGGGACCAATCGAGAATGTTCATGCCAGCGAGCGCTCCACCGTCAACACCATCAGACCTTGCGCACCGGCGCGTTCGAGTTCTTCCAAGCGTTGCCAGGTCACCGCGCCATGGCACATGGTCTGCAACCGCAGGACACCGTTTCCATCGTCTGGCAACTGCACCAGTGGGTCGGCGTCGGGCAGCAGGCGGCGTAGTGCATCCACGTTGTCCTGTTCGGCGCGAAACATCAGCAGCTTGCTGTCGCGCAGCTTGAGCACGCCATCCATACGCCGCAGCAGCATCGCCAGCAAGGCGGCACGTGCATCGGCCGGTTCGCGCACGGCGCCGGCCAGTACGGCCTCGCTTTCCATCACCAGTTCGACCGGCTTGAGCTGGTTGGCGGCCAGGGTAGCGCCGCTGGAGACCAGATCGCAGATCAGATCGGCGGTGCCCAGGCGCGGTGCGATTTCCACCGAGCCGGACAATTCCACCACCGCCGCGTCGATGCCCTGGCGCTCCAGCCAGTCGGCCAGGATCGCCGGGTAGCTGGTGGCGATGCGCTTGCCGGCCAGTTGCTCCACACCCTGCCAGTCCCACTCTTCCGGCACCGCGAGCATCAGGCGGCACTGGCCGAAGCCGACCCCGCGCACCGCGTGATACGCAGCAGGCAAGCCGTTGCGGCGGCGCTCGGCGGCCTGCTCTTCCAGCTCGTTCTGGCCCACGATGCCCAGGTCGCAGACGCCATCGGCGATCAGGCCGGGGATGTCGTCGTCGCGCACCAGCAGCAGATCCACTGGCAGCGATTCGCCGTAGCAGAACAATTTGTCGCGGCTCTGCCGCCAGCTCAGCCCGCAGGCGGCCAATAAGCTGCGCGCCGGTTCAGCCAGGCGGCCGCTCTTCTGGATGGCGATACGCAACCGGTCACGTGCCGGTGCTGCCGTGGAAGCACTCATCTTGTTCTCTCAGTGGGATTCGTCAGGGCGCGCCGATTGCTCGCGCAGGGCCGTGGCATAGCCGCCGGCACCGTGGTCCAGGGTGCGTGCAACGCGCCCGATGGTGGTCACGCTGACCTGGGTCAGCTCGTGGATCTCGCGATACGGCACGCCCTTGATCAACAACGGCACCACGCGCCAGCGGTCGGACATGGCCTCCAGCTCGGCAGGCGTGCACAGATCGCGCAGAAAGGCCTCGACCGCGCCAGGCTCCTTCAGGCACGCCAGTGCATCGGCCAGCATCTTGAGGGAGGCGGCGACATCGGCACTTTCGCGGGGAGCGGGTCGTTGTTTCATTGCGTTAATGTAATAGCGTGTTAGTACGTTAACGCAACCAGGGTTCGTAGGACAAGCGCTGCCGTCCGAAGCGTTCAGCGAAGTAGCGGACCCTGCTGCGGATCAGAAACGAAAAACCCACCGACAGCGAGGTGTCAGTGGGTTTGTTTCCGCATCGGTACCGGGCGCCGCCTACGCTGTACCAACCTGGCTGCATTCCCTATCTAGCCAGCCAGCGACTCAATCGGCCTTGACGCCACCAGCCACCAGCATCGCCTTGGCCTGCTCCAGCTCCACCAGCAACGTGCTGGCCAGCTCGTCGCGGGCAACGTCGAACTGCTGCTCGCGCACCAGGTCCTTGACCGCCACCACCCCGCGCGCCAGTTCGTCGTCGCCGGCGAGCACTACGAAGCGGATGCCCGCGCGTGCGGCGTACTGGAACTGCTTGCCGATCTTCTTCGGCTCCATCTGCACTTCGGTATTGATGCCACCGATGCGTAGCCGGCGCGCGATATCCAGCGCATCGCCCAGGCGCGACTCGTCCATCAACGCCACCATCGCGTGCACGCTGCTTTCGGCGATGCCCTGGATCAGGCCGGCCTCGCGCAGCTGCCAGAACAGCCGGGTCAGACCAATGGAGATGCCCACGCCGGGCAATTTGGACTTGGTGTAGTGGCTGGCCAGGCTCTCGTAACGGCCGCCCGAGCAGATCGAGCCGATCTGCGGGTGGTCGGTCAGCGTGGTCTCGTAGACGGTGCCGGTGTAGTAATCCAGCCCGCGTGCGATCGAGAAGTTCAGGCAGTACGCGCTCTCGGGTACGCCCAGCGCCTTGACCAATTCAAGGACCTCGCGCAGTTCGGCGATGCCCTCGCCCAACGTCGCGCTGGCGCCGACCGAGGCGTTCAGCGCCTGCAACTGCGCCAGCGCATCGGCATGTCCGTTCGAGCGCACCGCCACGAAGGCCAGGATCTTGTCAACCTGCTCGGCGGCGATGCCGAAGCCCTCGCCCACCAGCGTATCGCGCACGTAATCGGCACCTCGCTTGTCGATCTTGTCGACCTCGCGCAACACCGCCAGCTGCAGCTCGCCTTCGGCCACGCCCAGGCTTTCGAAGAAGCCGCGCAGCAGCTTGCGGTTGTTCAACTGCACCTTGAACTCGCCGATGCCCAGCTCGGCGAACACCGCGTGGATCACCGCCAGCACTTCGGCGTCGTAGCGGATGCTCAACGCATCCTTGCCGATCACGTCGATATCGCACTGATAGAACTCGCGGAAGCGCCCGCGCTGGGCACGCTCGCCGCGGTACACGCGCTGCATCTGATAGCGGCGGAACGGGAAGCTCAAGTCGTGCTCGTGCTCGGCCACATAGCGCGCCAGCGGCACGGTCAGGTCGAAGCGCAGCGCCAGCTCCGGCAGGCCGCCACTCTCGGCGCCCTCGTCGACGGCGGCCGCCGCATTGGCCAGCGCGCCGGTGGACTGCACGAAGTACACCTGGCGCTCGGTCTCGCCGCCGGATTTGGTCAACAGCACATCGGACAGTTCGAACACCGGGGTTTCGACCGGCAGGAACCCGAACCGCTCGTAATTGCGGCGGATGACGTCCAGCATGCGCTGGAACGCGATCTGCTCGCGCGGCAGCAATTCCATGATGCCGGGCGGCGTACGGGGCTTGATCACGAGCGAAACTCCTGCAGGGCAATGTGGCGAACGCGCAATTCTACCGGCTGGCGGCCGCGCTGACCGCATGGCGTATCATTGCAGCGCCTCTTGGCAATGCGTGGCCCATGTACCGGCAGCTTTCAGATCCCAGCACGAACTGTGCGGTGCCAAGCGCCGTATCGGGCAGCGACGCGCGCCATTCCGAATGCGCGCAGTGCGCGGTGCGCGGCCGGGCCATCTGCGCGGCGCTGTCGCCACAGGAAATGGAAGCACTGGATCAGGCCACCCACGCCCAGACCTATGCGCCCGGCAGCACCCTGGTGCGCGCGGGCGAGAGCCGCCATCACGTCTACACCGTCACCTCCGGCGCGTTGCGGCTGGTACGCACGCTGGCCGACGGGCGCCGCCAGATCACCGGATTCGTGTTGCCCGGCGACTACGTGGGGCTGACCGAAACGCCACAGCACCGCCACGATATCGAAGCCATCATCGACAGCCGGGTCTGCCGCACGCCGATCACACAGATGCGCCAGTTGCGCGATCGCTACCCGCAGCTGGAACGCAAGCTGCTGCAGCGCGCCAGCATGGAACTGGCCGCCGCGCAGGACACCGGCATGCTACTGGCGCGCCTGCAACCCAGCGAGCGGCTGGCGCATTTCCTGCTGCGGCTGGCGGCGCGCTCCACCCAGCCCGGCGCCAGCGGCGACACCGTGGCGCTGCCGATGAGCCGCAGCGATATCGCCGACCATCTCGGACTGACCGTGGAGACGGTGAGCCGCACCTTTACCAAGCTCAGGCAACAGCAGCTGATCGCGCTGCCGCAACTGCATCTGGTGCAGATCCTGGATTACGCGGCGCTGCGCAGCCTGGCGGGCGATACGGTTTGAGGTGTGGCGGTTCTGGTTAGACCGGTTCGTTTAGCTAATGCGCGCGCACCCAACAGGCGCGGCCGGCAGCACCAAACACATAACTTCTGCACGCCTGCCCGCACCGGATCACTGAGGACCGCTGCCGACGCGTTGCAGGTTGCTCTGGTAACCCCATCGCCGAGTGACCGACGCGCCAGTTCGAAAGCACTGTCAGCGTTGCAGGCCGATCGCGCTGGTGACAGCCCCGCGACGCAGACGCTAAGGAATCAACGCCCGCCCACGTTCGCACTCGCCACCGATGCGCCACATCCGCCACTCAGCAACCGCGATTGGCGTAGCCAGGCACGGTCCGGGTAGTAGGCGAACACGAAGGCGCCTTCACGCAAGGTATCGATCAATTGCCTGGCCACCGCCGGACGCACCGCCGGGCAGCCCAGGCTGCGCCCGAGCCGGCCCTGGGAGCGGATCACCGCCTCGCTGACGTAGGGCGCGCCGTGGATCACGATCGCCCGGTCGCGCGCATGGTCGTTGAACCCGGGCTCCAGGCCTTTCAGCCGTAACGAATAGCCGTTGTGGCCGGTATACGACTCCTGCGCGGTGAACGCGCCGAGGCTGGACTGGAAACTGCCGTCATCGTTGGAAAACTTCGCCGCCAGGTTGTTGCCGGTGTTGCGCCCGTGCGCCACCCATTCCTGGAACAGCAGCCGCTGCCGCTCAAGATCGAACACCCACAGCCGGCGCTCGGTCGATGGCCGGCTGTAGTCGATGACGCTGAGCACGCGCTCGGCACCCACCTGCTGGCGCTGCCGGGCGCATTGCAGCGCCTCGGCAGCCAAGGCCAGCACCTGGCGGTCCAGCGACGGCGCCTGGCGTGCCAGGGCATCCACCAACCCCATGCTGGGTGTCCCCAACGATGCCAATGGGGCGGCAGAAATGGCATCGGCCGCACTGGCCGTTCCAGCCGCTGCCCAACCGCATAAGGCGATGGCAGCGGCGATCACTCGATAAGACATGCAACAACCCACAGCGGACGCGGCGCCACGCCGGGGCCGCACCCGATAGAGATAGCCTCATGTGCGGAACTTTCCAACCCCTGGCGCCTGAACGCGTTGGGTCAGGCCGCATCCGCAAGCAGACGCTGCCGGAAGGCGGCGTAGTCCGGCGCAAGTGCTTCGGCGTGTGCGGGACGCTGCAACAGCGCGGCCAGCGCCGGTGGAACCTCGACAGCACGGCCGATCAGCGGCTCCACCACGCCCTCGAACTTGGCCGGATGCGCGGTGGCCGCCACCGCCCAGTCGCCGGTTCCGCCCTCGGCTCCTTCTGCGCGTAGTTGTTCGAGCACGTGCACGGCGGTGGCGGTGTGCGGGCAGTGCACTTCGCCGTAGCGCGCAAAGCGCTGCTGCACGGTGTGGCGGATCGCCGCATCGTCCACCGACAACGCACGGAATGCCTCGCGCAACGCGGCATCGTCGCCCTGGTAGAGCCAACGCAGGCGTTCGAAATTGCTCGGCGCGCCCACGTCCATCGCATTGGCCAGCGTCGCCACGCTGGGCTGCGGCGCGTAATCGTCGCCGGCAAAATAATCCGGCAACACGTGATTGGCGTTGGACGCCAGCGCGATACGGCCCAACGGCACACCGAGCGCGCGCGCCAGGATCGCCGCCAATCCATTGCCCAGATTGCCGGTAGGCACCACCAGATTCAGCGCCGCGCCCGCGCCGGCATGGTGTTGCAGAGCGGCATGCGCGTAGTAGCTCATCTGCGGCAGCAAGCGCCCAAGGCTGATGCTGTTGGCCGAACTCAGCGGCACCTGCGCCTGCAACGTAGCATCGCTCAGGGCCTGCTTGACCATCGCCTGGCAATCGTCGAACGAGCCGGCCACGCGCAAGGCCTGGATGTTGTCGCCGAAGCAGCCCAACTGATGCGCCTGGCGCGGCGACACGCGGCCATCCGGATACAGCACCACCACACGCAAGCCCGGCTGGCGATGGAACGCCGCGGCCACGGCAGCGCCGGTATCGCCGGAGGTGGCGACCAGGATGGTGAGCGGGCGGTCTTCGGCGCGACGCAGCCGGGTCAGGCAGGCGGCAAGAAAGCGCGCGCCGAAATCCTTGAATGCGGCGGTCGGCCCATGGAACAGCTCCAGCGCGTAATCGCCGGGCGTAGCCAGCGGCACCAACGGCGCGGGGAAGTCGAACGCTTCGGCGCAGATGGCCGGCAGCTCTGTTGCCAGCGCATCGCCTTCGAAGAAAGGCTGCAGCAACGTAGCGGCGGTATCGGCCAGAGTGGCGCCGGCAGCGAGCGTGCGTGCCGGCGGCAGGATCTGCGGCACGTACAGGCCGCCATCGGGTGCCAGGCCGGCGGCGATCGCCTGACTCAGGCTTGCGGCAGGCGCGCCGCCACGGGTGGAGATGAAGTTCATGGTGACTCCAGACAAAGCGAGAACGAAGTGGGCAACTCGGCATTGCCCGAGAACGCGGAGACCAGGATTGGCGGTTGGGCCGATGTCGGTGCCCTGGCCGCACCCGGCCCGATGGTCATCCACTGCCGGCGCCACGGCGCTATGCTGCGGGCACCTTTCCGCGGAGCAGGCAGATGATCAAGGTCAGCGTGATGTACCCGTACCGCGACGGCGCCCGCTTCGACCACGCTTACTACCGCGACACCCACATGCCGCTGGTGAGCGCACGGATGGGCGCGGCTTGCCTCAGTTACACGGTGGATAAAGGCATCAGTGGCGGCGAGCCGGGCAGCACCCCGCCCTACATCGGCATGTGCCACATTTTTTGCGACTCGGTGGAGGCCTTCGGCGCCAGTTTCGGGCCGCATGCCGAGGAAATCCTGGGCGACATCCCCAACTACACCGATCTTGCGCCGGTGATGCAGATCAGCGAGGTTGTGGTCGGTTGAATACTGCGTCGCAGGTTGCACGGCATGCGTGCACTGCAAGCGTGATCGGTCGAGTACCGCATGCGCGCGCCGACTCATGCGAGCAACCGCGCGGCCGGGCTGGTGATCGGAGACACCCAATGCTGGCTATCCAGGCCAACGCCTGCGAATGCAGCCTTCACTGACGCGGCCGCAGCGTCGGCGGCCGCGCGCGATTCGAACCAGGCGAACACACTGGGGCCGGCGCCGGAGATACTGGCACCCAGTGCATCGTGATCCAGCGCAGCTTGCTTGGCAGCCGCGAACCCGGCGATCAACGGCGCGCGGCGTGGCTCGATCAACACATCGCGCAAGCCCGCACGGACCAGGCCCGCATCGCCGGCATGGCAGCCAGCCAGCACCAACGCCAGGTTGGTGCTCTGCGCGACGAACTCACGCAAGTGATAGTCGCCAGCCAAGGCTTCGCGCGCGCGGCGGGTTTCCAACACCGCGTCCGGATGCACCAGCAGGCTATGCCACGCGGCCGGCACGCTGATCGGCACCAGCCGCTCCAACGTGCACAACACCAGGCCGCCTAAAAACAGCGGCCCCAGGTTGTCGCCATGGCGACTGCCGCTGGCCACCGCCTCGCCATCGAGTGCGTGCTGGTAGAGCTGCTCGTTGCGCAGCGGCGCATCCAGCAGCGCGTTGGCGGCAACCAACGCCGCCACGCACGATGCCGCCGAGCCGCCCATGCCCGAACTCAAGGCGATGCCTTTGTCGATCTCTATCTCGAAACCGAACGGCAGCGCCAATGCCGCACGCAACGAGATCAACGCCGCGCCCGCCGTGTTGCGCTCGGCATCCAGCGGCAAGGCCACGGTAGTGCCGCGGATGGCGGCGATGCGCACCAATGGAGCATCGATGCGTCGCACCGTCACCGTATCGCCGACGCCATCGATCGGATAACCGAGCAGATCGAATCCCACTGCCACATTCGCCACCGAAGCCGGTGCGAATGCGCGTGCTTCGTGCAGGCCCTGCGTCGCGGTCGCCACGTGATTCGCTTCGGTTGTCTGATTTAGCGCCGTTTGATTTACAGCCGCCTGGTTTGCAACCGCCTGATTCACAACCGCGCCCCCTCGCCTGCCGCCACCCGCAGCAGATCGGCAAACACACCTGCCGCAGTGACTTCCGGCCCCGCGCCTGGCCCCTGCACCACCAGCGGGTTCTCGCAATAACGGCGCGTGGTGAATTGCACCACGTTGTCGGTCAAACGCAGATTGGCGAACGCGTGATCGGCCGGCAGCTCGACCAGACCCACGCTGGGCGCACGATCCGGCGGCAGCTGCGCGACGTAACGCAACACATGGCCGCGTGCACGCGCATCGGCCAGGCGCTGCGCGAACATCGCATCCACTTCATGCAGGCGCGCCATGAAATCGTCCACGCTGGCCTGGCGCAAAGCTTCGGGCACCAGGCTCTCGACCTGCACATCTTCCAGGCTGATCTCGCGCCCGGCTTCGCGCGCCAGGATCACCAGCTTGCGCGCCACATCCACGCCGGACAGATCGTCGCGCGGATCCGGTTCGGTATAGCCCATTCCGCGCGCCTGCGTCACCAATTCGGCGAACGGCACGCTGCCATCGTATTTGTTGAACAACCAGGCCAGCGTGCCCGAAAAGATGCCTTCGATCGAGGTCACCGCATCGCCGGTATCGACCAGATCGCGCAGCGTGGTGATCACCGGCAGCCCCGCACCCACGGTGGCCTCGTAACGGAAGCGCGCACCGCTGGCATCGGCCGCCGCGCGGATCGCCTGGTAGCGCGCCAGCGGGCCGGAGCCTGCCTGCTTGTTCGGCGTCACCACGTGGATGCCGGCGGCCAGCCACTGAGCGTAGCGATCGGCCACTTCGGCGCTGCCGCTGCAATCGATGATCACCGTATGCGGCAGATGTGCAGACAGCAGATGCGTGGTGAACTGTTCCAGATCGGTGGCAGTGGCTGCGGAGGCAAACGCATCACGCCAATTGCCGACCAGGCCGCGCTCGTCCAGCAACATGCGGCCGCGCGAAACCACTGCGCGCAGGCGAAGATCGATGTTGGCCTTGCCCAGCAATTGCGGCTGCGCAATGCGCAGTTGATCCAGCAACGCCGCGCCCACGTTGCCCGGCCCGATCACGCCCACCGAAAAGGTCTGCGGCGACAACCAGAAGCCCGCATGCGCCGCACGCAAGGCCTTGGTCGCATGCGCCGCATCGATCGCCACCGAGATATTGCGCTCCGACGAGCCTTGCGCGATCGCCAGGATATTGACCTGCGCACGCCCCAACGACTCGAACAAGCGCGCCGCCACACCGGGCTGCCCAGCCATGCCATCGCCTACCGCGGCCAGCACACTGATGCCGGTAGTCAGCTGCACGCGCTGCACCTGCCCAACCGTGAGTTCGTGCGCAAACGCTTGCAACAAAGCATTGCGCGCGCGTTCGGACTCGTGCTGTTTGACCACGCAACAGATCGAATGCTCCGACGAGCCCTGCGAGATCATCACCACCGACACCTGCGCCACGCGCAGCGCCGCAAACACCCGCTCGGCCGTGCCCGGCACACCGATCAGGCCGGTGCCTTCCAGGTTGAGCACCGCCAGATCCGGGCTCAAGGTGAGCCCCTTGATCGGCCCGCTGACCTTGCTGCTGGCGGTGATGCGCGTGCCAGGATGTTCGGGCTGAAAGGTATTGCGGATGATGATCGGCAGCCCGCGCTCGATCGCCGGCGACATCGTCTGCGGATGCACCACCTTGGCGCCGAAATACGCCAGCTCGCAGGCCTCGTCGTAGCTCAAGGTTTCCAGCTGCACCGCTTCTGGCACCACGCGCGGATCGGCCGAGAGCACGCCATCCACATCGGTCCAGATATGCAGCTCATCGGCATCGAACAAGGCCGCGAAGATCGCGCCGGAAAAATCGCTGCCGTTGCGCCCCAACGTGGTGATGCGATCGGCGCGATCGCGCGCCACAAACCCGGTGACCACCACGCGCGTCTGCGGATGCGCCTGGCGCCAGGTTGCAAGCCGCTGCGCGCTGATGTCCCAGTCCACGTCCACGCCGAGTTCGCCGCGATTGACCACCAGCACATCGCGCGCATCCAGCACCGCGCAATCCTCACCAAGCGCGCGGAAATGATCGCCGAGCAATTGTGCCGAATACACCTCGCCCAGGCCTTGCACGCGGTCGAGCACCTCGCGCGGCAGCTCGCCGATCACCGCCAGCGCGCCGAGGATTTGCGATAGATGCTCGAAGCGCTCGTCCAGCCACTCTACCGTCGGCCCGGAATGTTCACCCAGCAACGCCACTGCGGCACCGCGATGGCGCGCCCGCGTCTCATGCCAGCGATCGCGCCACTCGGGGCGGTCTTGCGACGCCAGCTCGGCCAACTCGATCAAGGCGTCAGTCACGCCCTTCATCGCCGACACCACGGTGACCTGCACCGACTCGTCGCGTGCAAGCAACAGCTGCGCCACATGCCGGTAGCGCTCGGCATCGGCCACCGAGGTGCCACCAAATTTGTGCACAACGGTGCGCGCAGAGGACGCGGGAACTGCAGCGGGTTCGAGCGAAACAGCAAGCGATGACATCGACAGACCTCGTTGGGGAGGCCCCGTCCGCTTCAGGTAAGAGAGGGAGACCCCCGCATCCTGATCCGGGTGCGGGGCCGTTGTTTTCGGAAATTACGCGAAGACGACGGACCGCACCGGGCGAATGGTGGCGGTGGTAATGGTGGTGGTAATGCGGGCCACGCCCGCACCCGGCCGCAGCTGCGGCTGACAGGTAAGCGAGGCGGTGGCGAAGGCGTTAAGCATGTGTGCAAAAGACATCACCGGGCCGAAGGCTGTCAAGCACCGCGTATTACGTCAGCCCTGCGCGACCGCGCACCTATACAGAAAGCCTTGCAGGACAAAGATTTAAGCGACGCAGCCCCAAACGATTGATTGCTATGGAAACTTTTAATGCGCTGGGCCAAGCGTTGCTTGCGCAGCATCCTGCAGCGGAGACCTAGTGCAAGACGAGGTCAGATTCGACGAATTCCGCCTAGCGGCCGCGCGCCCATCTTGCGCCGAACGCAAAGTGCATCAGCCACTTTTGATCCATACAGCCCTTAGCCAAGCACCTGCGGATTGAGCTGCCACACCGAATAGTTCAACGCCGCCGCAAAACTCACCCACAGCAGATACGGAACCAACAACCACGCAGCAACCCGTTGCCACTTGGCGAACGCTACGATCGTCAGCACCAACGCCACCCACAGTGCCACGATATCGACAAACGCCCAGGCGCCCATGTGCCAGGCAAAGAACAACCAGCTCCACAACCCGTTCAACCCTAACTGCAGCACGAACAGACTCAGCGCCCCACGCGCACTGCTCCACCCACCGCGCCGCCAGACCAGCCACACCGACACCGCCATCATTCCGTACAACGCGGTCCACACCGGCCCGAACAGCCACTCCGGCGGCGCCCAGGCCGGCTGCTGCAACTCGGCGTAGAAGCTCGCCGCTTTGATCGATGCCGCCGCTCCCAGGGCGGCTACTACGTAGCAAAGTAACAGCCAGCACATCAAACCAAGTCGCTGCATTTTTTTGATCATTTTACTCACTCGATTGGGCGCCAATTCGCGGTCAATTCACGCTCAGAATGACGAAATTTTCTAGAGAAATTTCCAATAAACGATAAAAATGGCATTCGAAATAACGCTCCTTGCCTAAGCGAAGTCGGCGCTTGGCTGTTAGATAGCTACACGTGATCTCTCAAACCAAACCAGGCTTTTTGTGACAAAAATCACAAAATCTAGCGAACACAACCGATGAAGATCTCGTTAGCTCCGTGACGACATAGGCTTTACATGGGCATACGCAGTATCGCCAGTCGTCATACGCCTGGAACGCTAATGAACACCCTTTCCCTCCTGCCTACGCAACCACGTGCGTCGCGGCTGTCCTGACCGCAAAGGCGCACTCACTCCCCTGCTCAGCCTCGCTTTGATTGCCGCATATGTGCCTCAGGCGCACAGCGGTGAAGTGCGGCCGACAGAAGTGACTGGCGCCTCCGTTGCCCACACTCCCATGCAGCAGGCTGAGCAGTTACGCGGCCAGCACCGCTATGCAGATGCGCTCGCCATTTACGAGCGTGTACTACGCCAAGACCCACGCGACCGCGGTGCCTACACCATGCGCGCAATCACGCTGACCGACCTCGGCAGCGCGCAGCTTGCGGCGGAGGCCATGTGGCGGCATCCGGACTGGTTCTCGCAGCAAGAGCGCGAGCGCATCGAAAACGATCGCGTCGCCCGCATGATCGGCTGGGCCAGCGCCGAGCCGATCGATGCAGCGCACCGCTATGCAGAAACCGATCAGGCCCTGGTCAATGTCGCCCGCATCGAGCGCGAAGCACCGCCGAAGGTGACATGGGAAGCCACGCGGCTGCGCGTCGATACCTTGGTTGCACTCAACCAGCGCCAGCGCCATCGCGATGTGGTGGCCAACTATCAGGCATTAAAAGCCGAAGGCATCGACGTTCCCGCGTATGTGTTGCCAACGGTCGGCGATTCGCTGATGGGCCTGCGTCGCCCGGCCGAAGCCGAAGCCGTGCTTCGGCAAGCCTTGCAGCACACGCCGAACGACTTCAACAGCCAGCTCCTGCTCGGCTACGCATTGCTGGAGCAGGAACGCTTCGATCTGGCAATGCCACTGTTCGAAAAACTCTCGACCACACAAGCGCCGTGGCCGCGTCGCAATGGTGCGGCCAGCGGTTACGAAAACTGGGATCGCTTCAGTGCAGATATCGCACTGGCCACTGCACGCTCGGCAGGGAACAATAACCGCGACGCAGACGCCTTGCTGCGCGAGCGCGTTGCAATTGGTCCCGACAATGCAGAGCTACAGGCCGCACTGGCCTCTATCGAGTTTCGCCGAGGGCAACCCACCAAAGCGTTGCAACGTAATGCGGTTGCGCTGACGCTGGATCCGCATCAAAAACAGGCCCGCAGTGGTGTGGTGGAAGCGCAGCGCGATCTGGACCGTCTGGATCTGGCCGATGCCACGTTTGCGTCGCTTCGCAACGAATACCCCGACGATGCCGGCCTGCAACGGCTCGGCGCTTCGCTGGAACGTCAACGCGGCTGGCAGGTACATCTCAGCCATGCGCGCGGACGCAGCGACAACGACACCTTGACCAACAGCACCTCGCCGCTCGGCAACGACTTCGGCAGTACGTTGCTGGAAGCCGAATCGCCGTTTCTCGGCGAGGGCTGGCGTGTGGGCTTGCGCGCACGCGACGATTGGGCCGATTTCCAGAACACGCGCGTGCGCTATCGCAGCTTCTGGCTGGGCACGCACTACCACTACAACCGGCTGGATCTCAGCGCTTACGGCGGACGTGCGCTCGATGAATTCGATCGCGACGGCACCGCCTGGGCGCTGGATGCCGGCTGGCGTTTTTCCGATGCCTGGTATGGCAGCGTCGCCTGGCGCACGCGTGATCCAGAAGCTTCATTGCAGGCACGCCGCTTCGGCATCACCGGCGACAGCATCGGCGCCGCCGTGCGCTGGACACCCAACGACGAAAGCCGCTGGGACTTACAGGCACGCCAGTTGCGCTATAGCGACGGCAATCGACGCGACCAGCTCGATCTCTCCGGCAGCCAACGCCTGTGGGCCAGCCCGCACGTGCTGCTCGACGGCCTGTTCGCCGCCTCGGCAGGACGCGCCGAAGACGACCGCGCAGTCAATTACTTCAATCCACGCCGCAGCTCTGCGGTGGCCGCCGGCGTGCGCATCGATCAGATCGGCTGGCGTCGCTACGACTACGCCTTTCGGCAGCGGCTGGAAGTCACTGCCGGGCCGACTTATCAATCAGGCTTCGGCAGCCAGTGGGTGCCCAGCGCGATCTATCGCCACCTGTGGTCGCTGGGCGATGGCAGCGCGCTGAGTTATGGCGTGAGCTGGTCGCGCCCGGTCTACGACGGCCAGCGCGAACAACAACTTGGATTTGACCTGGATTTCCGATGGGGAGGTACGCCTTGATCCGCCTGCCGCTGTTGCTGGTCGCCTTGCTGCTGATGACGTTTGCGTCATCGGCGCAGGCGGGCTTGCTGGTGCTCAGCTACCACGATATTCGCGACGATGTCGCCGCCAAGGGCGATCCCGATCGTTATGCGGTATCCACCAGCAACTTCGCCGCGCATCTGGATTGGTTGCGCTCGCATGCCTACCACCCGGTGAGCGTGCAGCAGGTGCTGGACGCACGTGCCGGCAAGCGCGCCCTGCCCTCCAGGCCGGTGCTACTCACCTTCGACGACGGCTTGCGCAGCGTCTACACGCGTGTCTTCCCGTTATTGCAGGCCTACGGTTATCCCGCTCTGGTCGCACCCGTCACCAGCTGGGTCGAATTGCCGGTTGGTCAAGTGGTGCCCTACGGCCATCGCGATTTCACTCACGATGATTTCGTCACCTGGGCGCAACTGCGCGAGATGCAGGACAGCGGCCTGATCGAAATCGGCTCGCATAGCGATGACTTGCACAAAGGCATCGCCGGCAATCCGTTCGGCAATCAGACGCCTGCCGCTGTCACCCGTCATTGGGATGCGGGCAAAGGCTATGAAAGCGAAGCGGATTACCGTCAGCGCATCCAGACCGATCTGCGCCACAGTCGCGACGCGATCGTCGCCCATCTCGGCAAGCCGCCGCGCGCCATGGTGTGGCCGTATGCCGCGTACAACCGTGCAAGCAACGCCATTGCCGCGCAACTGGGCATGACGCTCAGCTTCGATCTGGAAGGCCGCTCGCACGAAGCCGATATCGGCCAACAAGGCCGCGATCGCGTGGATGGGCAATCGCTGGCCAGCCTTGGCCGCCTGTTGCTGTTCAACAATCCGGATGTGCGCGATCTGGCCGGCGAACTGCGACGCGATCTGTCGCGCGATGGCCTGCGTGCGATCCAGATCGATCTGGATTACGTCTACGACCCGGATCCGGCGCAGCTGGCACGTAACCTCGACATCCTGGTCCAGCGCGTCAAGGACATCGGCCCCAGCCACGTGTTTTTGCAGGCCTTCGCCGACCCGGATGGCGACGGCGCCGCCGATGCGCTGTACTTCCCCAACCGGCATCTGCCGATGCGCGCGGATCTGTTCGGGCGTGTCGCCTGGCAGCTGCGCACCCGTGCGGGCGTGCGCGTGTTCGCCTGGCTGCCGGTGCTGGGCTTTCATCTACCTGATGCCCAACAGCAGGCCGCACTGCAGATTCGCGGCAAGGATCCGAAGGATGTGCCGCGCCTGGATCCGGGCAATCCGCGCACGCAGCAGCTGGTTGCGGATATCTACGAAGACCTTGCCGCAAACACGTATTTCGAAGGCCTGCTGTTCCATGACGATGCTTACCTGCGCGACGACGAAGTGCCTGCTTACGGCAATGGCGATCCGGCCAAACGCACGCAGCAGTTGATCGGCTTCACACAGGAACTCAAAGCGGCCGCCGAACGCTGGCGCCCCAAGCTGGTGACCGTGCGCAACCTGTTCGCGCAGCCAGTGCTGGAGCCGCAGAGCGAAGCCTGGTTTGCGCAGCGCCTGGACGCGTTTGCTTCGGCCTACGACTACACCGCGCTGATGGCGATGCCGTACATGGAGCAGGCCAACGACCCGCAGCATTGGCTGCAGCAGCTGGCGCAGCGTGTCGGCCAGCAGCCGCGTGGCTTCGAGAACACCATCTTCGAACTGCAGACCGTGGATTGGCGCACCGGCAAGCCGCTGCCCGACGGTGTGCTGCTCGAACACACCAAGTTGCTTCTGGCTGCGGGCGTGCGCCATCTGGCGTACTACCCCGACGACTTCATCGGCGGCCACCCGTCTCTTCCCGAAGCGCGCGAGGCCGTGTCGGCTCGGCAATTCCCTTATATCGAGCGGTAACCGATGACGACCAGCCTCCTGTTGGGCGCCCTGTTCAACTTCGCGTTTTTCTATCCCATCATCATGGCCTTCTTCTGGATGATCGGAGGCACGTACTACTACCTGCGACGCGAACGCGGCACGCCGGGTCCTTCATCGCCGCCACCGTTGTCCAGCGAGCCGTTTGTGTCGTTGCTGGTGCCTTGCTACAACGAGGCCAAGCACGTGGGCGAAACCATCGCCGCGATGAGCGCGCAGAACTATCCGGATTTCGAGATCATCGCCATCAACGATGGCAGCAGCGACAACACGGCCGAAGCGCTCGACGATCTCACCCACCAGCATCCGCGCCTGCGCGTGGTGCATCTGGAGCAGAACCACGGCAAGGCCAACGCGCTGCGTGTGGGCACGCTGGCATCGCGCTCGGACTATCTGGTGTGCGTGGATGCCGACGCCATCCTGGACCCGAATGCCACGCGCTGGATGGTGGGCCACCTGATCTCCGGCCCGCGCGTCGGCGGCGTCACCGGCAATCCGCGCGTGCGCAATCGCACAACGCTGATGGGCCGCATGCAGGTGGGCGAATTTTCCGCCATCGTGGGGCTGATCAAGCGTGCGCAGCGGGTCTACGGACGGTTGTTCACCGTGTCGGGTGTGATCTGCGCGTTTCGCCGTTCGGCGCTGCATCACGTTGGCTTCTGGTCCGACAACATGGTCACCGAAGACATCGATATCTCCTGGCGTCTGCAGCTCGACGACTGGGATATCCGCTATGAACCTAACGCGCTGTGCTGGATCCTGATGCCGGAAACCTTTCGCGGCCTGTGGATGCAGCGCCTGCGCTGGGCACGCGGTGGCGTGGAAGTGTTGCTGAGCCATGGCCGCCGCGTGCTCTCCTGGCGCAGCCGACGCATGTGGGGCGTGCTGCTGGAATACGCGCTGAGCCTGGCATGGGCCTACACGATGCTCTTCATCATCGTGCTGTGGCTGCTCGGCAAGTTCATCGCCATGCCGCCTGCGTTGTACATCGACACCATCCTGCCGCGCTGGCATGGCCTGGTGCTGGCGGTGGTGTGCCTGATGCAGTTCGCCACCAGCCTGGTGATCGAACGCCGCTACGAAAAAGGCCTGGCGCGCCAGTTTTTCTGGGTGATCTGGTATCCGGTCGCCTTCTGGATGATCGGCATGCTCACTGCCGTCATCGCCTTCCCACGTGCCCTGCTCGCGCGTCGCAGCAAACGCGCCCGCTGGAAAAGCCCCGACCGAGGAATCCAATGACACCGCCCATCATCAACCTGCCGCAACGCCTCGGCCGCTCGCGCCGCCTCGCCTACGGCGCCGCCACCGCCGGCGCCTGGATGATCTACTTCTATCTGTGGGCACCTCTGGCAACGCTGATCGCCTGGTTCTTCGGCCTGCGCAGCGCCTACATGGAGCTGTACCTCAAGCACAACGCGCTGGACCCGTTCGCACTGGGCGCCCTGCCGGTGATCGCACTGATGAGCGCCATCACCACCGTCGGCTGGGCCGAGTACAACCGCCTGCGCTTTGCCAAAGCCGACCGGCGCAAACGCCGCCGCACCGTGCTCGAACCGGAAGTCGATCAGCGCCTGGGCGTTCCCGAACAGCTTGGTAGCCTGCTGCGTCATAGCCGTATCTCATCGGTGGCGATGGATAAGCTTGCAAGGCCGGTGGGGGTGCGGGTGGTTAGGCATCGGTAGGCTGGATGCCGGTAGCGCAGCGTTTGCTTCAAAGCCTTTTATGTCTGCTGCAAACAGCAACCGCTCTACTCCTCTACAACCACTAGAAATTTGGTGAATTCGTCGCTTTGCCCACCCCCGCTGGCGGTTAATCCTATACCAATATTTTTGCATCGCCAGTTACCTGAAACAATGCTTTGATAACTTGTTACCTCAGAAATAGATGAATGGCCGCACCATCCTTTTACGATGATCGCTTCGATAAAAACCAGCATCAGCTCTAATTGAAAAAAACCAATGTCACAACTATAAATATCTCAATCTCGAACAGACACCAGAATTAACCAAGCCAATTCTCACCCCATTACTTAAAAATTTGAATTTACTTAAAACCATATCAAACTGCAAAAGCTAGGATGACCATAAAATCATGAGTAAAATTTGATCACCACATCATCTTAATTAACATTTCCCGATAACCTAACAGCCCCCCCCCTAATCAGCGCTCTCCAAAAAATCTAGAGATTGACTTGCCTCATCAATTAATTTTTTAGCAGATTCATTAGGGCGAATTGCATATGAATGCCTTGCTGCTTTAAGCGATTCCAATAACGTTGCACGCCTTTCTTTACGATCATTACTCCTCTTAGCTTCCGTAGATAGCCTTGCTGAATAATAATACAACTCATCCGGATCCCCAAGCAACCTTGCCTTAGCTCGCCACTTTTCACTGGCCTCTTCATTTCCCGAAGTAGCATCATAATGAGCTATAAGAAATTTTACTGCTGCCAAATCACCAGAATCAGCCTGCCTAGTCAGACGTTCTAATTTCGAATCTGAAACAATAAAGGCATCACTCGGACTTTTAGCACCACAGGCGGCTAACAAGATCATCAGAAATAAATAAATATTGTTTTTCATCATTTCCCAACTTAAGGCATCGGCCGAAATGGAGTGTACTGCCCAGGGTTTGAATAATCAGCTTTCCCACTCCACCTATCCGTGGCATCGGACCAATAACACCTTGCTTATTAAACCAAACTTGAGCGTTTGGCGCAAAACAGTCACGCCAAGCCGATTAGCTAATTGCTGAGCAAATCCGTTGGGATCTTTACCCGTGTTGCAAGATTTCAACCAAACAACATCCTTATGGTTCCAAGAACTATCCTCGATAATATCTGCAACCTGATCAGCACTGAATGCAAGGCCATACTTACTAAAGAAGGATGGACCGTTCACTGCATTCGGACCTCCATGCGCATAAATTGTCAAGATGCCAGGCCTGTCTTCATCAGCTCTAGCTCACGAATAAATGACCGGATCTCGAATAGGGGAAATCCAAACCAACTTTTCGAAGCTAAGTGGATCCTTAGAAAAGAGGGGATCGCCTTCGACGTAGGAATATGTAGAAAATCCGCCATTTAACCCAATCGGATCGCTCTGAACATATCGCCCGGCGGCAACATCAAAGTCTCTAAAATAGTTCTGACTTAGCTCATTCATTGCATCGTAGCACTGCCCTGGAAACCGCATATCCAAAACGAAACCTGCACCATCTTGATCAGGATCTTGATTCGGCGCCGTATTCCCAAACGCCTCACCCTTTAAGTTCAAGTCCAAACAGCCACGTTTCTCACCGGATCAACCACCACGCGAGGGCTACCTAAGTGGTCAGGCTCAATATAGGCCAACTTGGCATCGGCACTAATCACACCTATAGGCATGTCATCTAGCCAGATTGCTTGTTGCAGCGACTTACGCGAGTTGTCGTAGTCACCCATCCAGCGGCCAGACTCGTCATGAAGTGTGTACGTGTTGGCGGTACCGAGGAAGTGGCTAGCCCAGTGTGACAAATTTTTCGCGCTTCAAACTCCAGCATGGGCACGGGTTGGTAACCAACTATCTACAACTAGCCATGAATTTTGACCGCACCTGGGACTCGACGCCATCTATTTTATTTATTTCCTTGAGGAAATCACATTTCGGCCTCAACCCATTAACAGGATATGTATAAACCCCCTCCTTTTCATCCAATTTATTTAAAGCCCACCATACACGCTTATCGCGATCTCGGAAGCGCACAGCCTTTACCCCATCAAGTTCAGATACAATAAGCGCGGCTCTATCGCCCCTAAACCTTGCATCCAACGCTTGAAGCTGACCATATACTTCCTTATCCCTAAGGGAACAACCCAGTAGGTTTTGTAATACCATAAAAATCAATGAAAAATTTACAATTTTAAATATATCCTTCATTCTATCTTCCAGGATTCAAGAATTTCAGGCCAGATGGAACAACGCCACCCTTAGGAATATGATAATAACCAACTTTCAAGTCACTTCCGAGGAAATTCATAAATGCACCTCCAGGCAGAATCGAGCCATTATTCTCAATCCCAGCAGCTGCCAGGCCTACACCGACAGTGGTGGCGCAATTACTTGAAAGAACATGATAAGGATTTTTTGAATCAGCCCTTATCGCCTCAATGATCGCCCGCTCTTGCTTAACATCAGTCTTGAGAACGATCACCTCCACAAAACGATCACTAAGTTGATCATTTAAGTATTCATCAAAACTTGATCCAAAATCATGTTTAGTGCCGCGACTATAAACACCCTGCCCTTCTATTGCCGTCGCCAAGTGGCCGAACGGATTATCAGCTGTTCCTCCTGACAATATCAACGCAGTATCGAGACCCAGCAAATCACTAGCAAATAAAGGATTACCTCTTACGTAAGAATAGGTATTTACCCCACCCCCTAATCCCACAGGATCACTCTTCGAGTAACGACCAGTTGCAGCGTCGTAGTCCCGGAAATAGTTCTGATTGAATCCGCTAGCTGTATCGAACCGCTGACCCGGAAAACGCATATCCAATACAAACGCTTTACCGTCACCATCGGGATCCTGATTCGGCGCCGTACTCCCAAACGCCTCACCCTGTAAGTTCCAAGTCCAAACAGCCACATTACGCCCTGGATCAACCACCACGCGCGGGCTACCCAAGTGGTCAGGCTCGATGTAGGCCAACTTGGCATCCGCACCGGTGACGCCCACCGGCATGTCGTCTAGCCAGATCGCTTGCTGCAGCGACTTGCCCGCGTTGTCGTAGTCACCCATCCAGCGGCCGGACTCATCATAGAGCGTGTAAGTATTTGCAGTACCGAGGAAGCGACGGATCTGCTCGCCCTTGCCGTTGTAACGGTACTCGCGTACCACTACGCCATTGCGCTTGACTTGGCTCATACGGCCGGTCACGTCGTAAACGAATTCGCGCTCGGTTCCGTTGATCGAGGTGGTATCGCCTACGGCGTTGTAGACACGTGGTGCCCCACCTACCTTGATTAGGCGATGGCTGTTTGCCTCGTAGGTGTAAGCGACTTCGCCGGCTGCCGATTTACTGCTCTGACGGTTACCTGTCTTATCGTAGGTGTAGCCATCCAGCACCGTGCCGGTCACGCCGTCCTTGAACTCCGTCAACCGGCCAAGCGGGTCATAGCCCAGCGTGACATCCGCAACAGTGCCGCCGGCCGGGGTCAGCTTGGACAGATTTCCGACCGGGTCGAAACCAAAACCGACATTCAGACCTCCGGCGCTCGTGTCCTGAATTGCTTTCGGGCGATAGTCCTGATCATAGGCACGCGTCAGTACACGACCATTACCGTACATCCAGCCTGCGATTGGACCAAGCGGAAGATAGCTGGCGTTTTTCAAGAGAATTTGGCGAGCGCCCGTTGCGGGGGTATAGCCCACTTCGGTGGCTTGACCCAGCCCGTTGCGGACGTAATCCACCTTGGCGCCATCCGGGTAGATAACGCTCGCCAGACGACCCGACGCGGTGTAGCCATAGCGCAGCGTGAAAGCCTTGCCGTTGGTGGTCTGCAGCTTGCGTACCAGATCGCCGAAACTATTGTAGCAATACTCGGTCGCTCCGCTACTGTCCTTGATGGACGCCAAGCGACCCTGCGCAAAAGTCTCTCCCGCCTGGCAGCTGACCGGCGCGACGTCGTAACTGTAGGCTACGTTGAGCGCGCTGGTGGGGTAGCTCAGCTTGGTCAGGCGTCCTAACACGTCATAGCTCGAACTGATCTTGACCCCGCGGGCAGTCGCTTCGAGTGTGCGGTTGCCAGCGGCATCGTAACTATACGTGGTGGCACCGGTATCGGGGCTAGTTAGCTTGCCGAGGTCGCCAAGGCTGCTGTAGTCGTAACGCGTGGTCAGACCCTTAGGATCGATGACCGCGGTGACGCGGTCCAGCGCATCCAGTTGTTGCGTTATCTCCACCGCCAGCCCGCCCACATCTTGAAGCGTACGTACCACACGACGCAGAGGGTCGGGATCCAGCTGTGTCTTGCGCCCAAGCGCATCGGTCACCAATTTCAGATCACCATTGAGGTCATAAGCAAACTCAGTGGGATTAGCAGACGCATCGGCCTGCGTCTGCAGCTGACCAAGTTTGTTATAGACCCGCGTCAGAGTCCGCTTGACGTTTCCGGACGCATCTTTGATTTCTTCCTTAAAACAATTCCCAGCTACGTCGAGAGAATAATGCAGGTTACTGCCGGCACTGTCAGTGATATCCGTGAGGCGGTGGGCTGCATCGTAGTCGTACTTTACGAAATCGCCATCGGGCTGCGTTACCTGCTTGACATTGCCTGTTTCGTCGTACGCAACCGTCATCACCCGATCCTGGCTGGAAGCAGCGGCACTCGCTGCGAACCGAGTAATTTGGGAAGTGAGCCATCCACGAGGTGCATAGCTGAAATCAGTCGCTATCGCGTTCGAATCGATAACGCGCGTCGGCCGCCCATTGCTGTCATACGAAGCGTAGGTGGTGGTCTGACCTGCTGCATTCGTGCTTTGGAAAAGATCACCAACCCGGTGGCATTGGCCGCTCGCAGTACCGCATCCGGATTCATCGCTGCTAGCGTAGTAGCGGTACGACGTGATGTCGCTTACGTCCGTGCGCGGCCCGTCTACCGAGAGAACCAAACCGACTTGGGGACAGTTGGCTGCATCCACCTTTTCACAATAGCTTATGCGCCACTGACGAACACCTGCGGGCGCATCTGCTGCACTCCCACACGCATAAGAAAGGGCAGCAGCCACCGCTGTGTTGATCTCGCAACTGGCAGTCTGCAATCCACTGGCGTTATAAGCCCATTTCGACTTGGCTCTGACGACGTTACCAGCATCGAGAATGGTTCGTTCTAGGGGCTCACGGATCGCCCCATTCCACACAGTGCTGATGGTACGCTGCTGTGCAGAACCCACCCCATCGATCTGCTGCTTCAAAAGCCCATCGCTGTCGAAGCTGGTCTGGCTTTTGTTACCTTGGAAGTCGGTCGTAGAAGCAACATAGCCATTTGCATCGTACGTAATCGCCTTGTAGGACTGATTGCACTGCGTACCGCAGGGTGTACCTGCACCTGCAAGTCGTATTGCACCCGTCGCAGCATCAACAAACGTTAACCCGCTCCGCGTCCCAAGCGGCCCGATGACTGCAGAGTCGACTATGCCGTTTGTGGAGTAGGCATTGTAGTCAATCTTAGTGGTATCGACACCATCAGCAAATGAAGCCGATGTCGCTTTTCTCGACGATTGATAGGTAATCGTTTCGTATCGCACACCTTTTTCGTCGATCACCCCAGTCATCACACCAGGAAGATTATTCCCCCCGGTATAGTTACTCTCATTGTAAATATAGCCAATCGATTTCTCGTCAGAATATTTCGCAGACGCGAGGTATCCAGCGGCGTCATATGAATAGACAATTTTTCCTTTGTCCGGAAGGGTGACTCCGGCCAACCTTGCAGCACTATCGTAATCAAAAATCAATTGCCGGCCACTCCTGTCGGCCACGCTCTGGAGAATCCCGCCGCCCGCTCCCGTTGCATCAGGGAGGCTATAGGTCAACAGATAGATCCTTTGGCCGGCCTTGTCGTACACCTCCTGCAGAAGACCTTTCGCATCATAAATCTCTGTCTGCTGGGTAGCAGAGATCGCCAAGGCAAAACCTGCACCATCCGGCCGCTCTACAAGTGTTTCGGAGTAGTCTGAGCTGGTCTTCCAAACGCCACCTATCAGCTGAAAGATCAACGAACCTCCATCTGGCCGATGGGCATTGATCGACTGCGTATCGGTAGCCGCACTTGTCGAACGCTGAATTTCCAATTTTCGATCAAACAAGTGACGCCACTGCTTGCCCATTGTGGAGGAGGTAACTGATGCCGAGCTGTTGTAAAAGCGGCGAAACATAAGACCGCTTGGATTCTCGTAGTCCGTTTCTTGACGGTAGAAGTTGCCTGTGGCGGTATTGATCGGATCCCCTTCAAAAACGGATCCCGCTCGGTTTGCGCTGGCTGCGCTATCACGGCTTCCGCGCGGCCCGGTTCCGTCCTTGCCGGCGCCAAGCCCTCCGCTGCAGGACATGCTGCAGCTGCCAAGATTTTTTCTCGGCGAACCGACAGAATAGGTAGTCGCGATTACAAAAAAACCAGATGAATCCTTCGGCCACATGACAATCGCCCCTGTCGTGGTCGAGTTGTACTTGACCACAGGCCACGACGAACATCCTTTAGGGGAAGAGCTGCATCCTTTGGTCATCTGACCTATGAGCCAATCAGCAGCAGCGCCTGCCGAGTCAAACCTACCGTTCCCGTAGATAGAATTAACCGTGTAGGGCGGTCCGTAGTAAGAAGCTGCAAACGCATCAACCGACACTGCAAAGAGCAAGCCCATCGCGGCGCAAAAATAAAAGCTTCGTGTCAATATGCACTTCTTGGTGCTCATACCACTCTCCATGTGTTTAAGTTTTTTTCTTTAGGGATGGTCTGATCAACGGCATCGGAGGATGAGCCTAACCACATCGACCAGGCTGACGGCGCTCAGATCCTCGATTTTTTTGCCGTTTCCGGCGCGTTTGCAGGGTGTTGCCCGGGTTACAGGCGCACGTTCCCCATCGTCGGCAGTAACTGCTTTCGCTTCATCCACAGGTTCGATAGCGCAAACAAGGTCAGCACCTGCGCGGTGTTCTTGGCCAGGCCGCGATAGCGGACCTTGGTGTAGCCGAACTGGCGCTTGATCACCCGGAATGGATGCTCCACCTTCGCGCGCACGCTGGCCTTGAAGTGTTCCCAACGTCTTTCCCGAGCACGCTCGCGTTTGTTGCCGAGGGCTTGCATCGTCGAGGGCCTGGCGGCGATGAAGAATGCAGCCTTGCAGGCCTGCAGTTCTTCGCGTTTGTCCGCACCGGTGTAGCCGCTATCGCCGAACACGCTGTCTTCTTTGCCATGCAGCAACGTGTGCATCACCGTGACATCGGCGACGTTGGCGGCTGTGCAATGGACGTGGTGCACCAACCCGGAAAATTCATCCACGCCGATGTGCGCCTTCATCCCGAAATACCACTGATTGCCCTTCTTGGTCTGATGCATCTCAGGGTCGCGCGCGTTGTCGGCATTCTTGGTCGAACTGGGCGCCGCGATCAGCGTCGCATCGACGATCGTGCCCGACCGCAGGCTCTGGCCCTTGCGCGCCAGATGCGCGTTGACCGCTTCCAGCATCCGCGCGGCAAGGCCATGGGTCTCCAGCAGGCGCCGAAAGTTGAGAATCGTGGTCTCGTCCGGAACGTTGTCCAAGCCACCGAGCTGGGCAAACCGCCGCAAGGTCGGGATCTCGTGCAGTGCTTCTTCCATCGCCGGATCGCTCAGCGCATACCACTGCTGCAGCAGATGAATCCGCGACATCGTCGCCAGTGCGTACGGCTGCCGACCTGGCCGGCCCGATACCGGATAGTGCGGCGCGATCAGACCGAGCAGTTGCTGCCACGGAACCACCTGCTCCATCTCGGCCAGAAAGATCTCGCGCCGGGTCTGCTTGCGCTTGCCCAGGCCCTCAGCGTCACCGAACGTCAGTTGCATGGATCACTCCTCAACATCAGGCGGGTAGTGTCGCGTATCTGTGGTGCGTTGTTCAGAGGTTCCTTAGCAGTCCACTGACGTTATCAAAACAACAAGTCAGAAAATTGACGGCGTCACAAGCCAAAGACTAGTTCTGTTCCGTTGCCACGTCAAGATTAAATCAATACTGAAATCAAAAAATATCTGAACATTTCACTGCCGTTAGAAACGGCTAGCAATACTAATTTACCGGAATTTGTCAGCGCTTGACACACATCGGCAAAGATCAAACTTCCAGGCTGCACCTTTGCCTCCTGATTTATTGAAGAAAATCTCAATTTAAGGCATTCAGCGATCTTGATCTGAGAGCCTAGAATTGCACGAAGCGACAGTCGCTTGGAGACGAAAATCTTTATTGAGAATTTAGCTCCATGTGGAATATGACCAAAATTTTTACCGAACGGTTGAACTCAGTCATTATCTAAGGCGCTTCAAACACCAAGCACCTGCTGCGACTGTGCAGCCGGGAGATGTCGGAGGTTTAGGGCAACAAGTGAACTATTGCTGGCACGGCAACCTATAGTCGGCATGTGAGCATGCTTGGCCCACACGTTGCTGCCTTATTGACTATCTGATCGATCCTGGTGACCCCGGCCCGATTCGAACGGGCGACCTTCCCCTTAGGAGGGGGACGCTCTATCCAGCTGAGCTACGGGGCCAAGGGCGGCATTGTCGCACGATCGTTGCGATTGCCAAGCCGGTGGGTGGTCGGCGGAGCCTGCTAAAATCGGCGGCTACCCGTGTCGCGGGCGGCCATGGCCGCTGCGCGACCGTCCCGACCTTTGGAGATCCCATGTCCGCTGACCTGCTCAAGGCGCTCGACCTCGCCGCGTCCAATTCCGGTACCTATCTTGGCGAGGCGACCTGGTCGCAGGCCACCGGCGCCGGGGTGCTGCAGCCGCTCAATCCGACCACCAATGAAGTCATCGCCGATGTGCAGGCGACCACGCCGGAAGACTACGAGCTGATCGTGCAGCGTGCGCAGGCCGCCTTCAAGGTGTGGCGGACCACACCGGCGCCGCGTCGTGGCGAAGCCGTTCGCCTGTGTGGCGAGGCGCTGCGGGCGCACAAGGATGCGCTGGGGTCGTTGGTGGCGCTGGAAATGGGCAAGAGCAAGCCCGAGGGCGATGGCGAAGTGCAGGAGATGATCGACATCGCCGACTTCGCGGTGGGCCAGAGCCGCATGCTCTACGGCTACACCATGCACTCGGAGCGGCCGGGCCACCGCATGTACGAGCAGTACCAGCCGCTGGGCCTGGTCGGCATCATCAGTGCGTTCAATTTCCCGGTGGCGGTGTGGGCGTGGAATGCGTTCCTGGCGGCGATCTGCGGCGATATCTGCATCTGGAAGCCGTCCAACAAGACTCCGCTGACCGCGATCGCGACGATGAAGATCTGCAATGCGGCATTGAAGGACGCAGGCTTCCCGGACATCTTCTTCCTGATCAACGATGCCGGCACATCGCTGTCGGAGAAGCTGGTCGAGGACGGCCGCGTGCCGCTGATCAGCTTCACCGGTTCGACCCAGATCGGCCGCGTGGTCGCCGAGAAGGTCGCGCATCGCCTGGGCCGTTGCCTGCTGGAATTGGGCGGCAACAACGCCATCATCCTGGACGAAACCGCCGACCTGAAGCTGGCCATCCCGGGCATCGTGTTCGGTGCGGTGGGCACCGCCGGGCAGCGCTGCACCACCACGCGCCGCCTGATCGTGCATGAGTCCATCCACGACAACGTGCTGGCCACGCTGGTCAAGGCGTACAAGCAGCTCGACAGCAAGATCGGCGACCCCACCGACCCGGCAAACCTGATGGGCCCGCTCAACAGCCAGGGTGCGGTGGAGCAGTTCCTGGCCTCGATCGCCAAGGCCAAGGCCGCCGGCGGTACGGTCGAAGTAGGCGGCACCGCGATCAATCGCTCGGGCAACTTCGTGCTGCCGGCCATCGTCACCGGGCTGCAGAACAGCGACGCGGTGGTACAGCACGAGACCTTCGCACCGATCCTGTACGTGATGAAGTACAGCACGCTGGACGAAGCGATCGACCTGCAGAACGGCGTGCCGCAGGGCCTGTCGTCGTCGATCTTCACCCAGAACCTGAAGGCGGCCGAGAAGTTCCTGTCCGCTGCGGGCAGCGATTGCGGCATCGCCAACGTCAATATCGGCACCTCGGGTGCGGAAATCGGTGGCGCGTTCGGTGGCGAGAAGGAAACCGGCGGCGGTCGCGAATCCGGCTCGGATGCGTGGAAGGTCTATATGCGTCGCCAGACCAATACGATCAACTACTCCGACTCGCTGCCGCTTGCCCAGGGCATCAAGTTCGATCTCGATTGAAGGCCGCACGGCGCGCCGGAGAATGCCCGGCGCGCTGCCGTATCTGCGGGTGGGCAACGCCGCTGCACTGCAATCGGCAGCTTGCTGGCAGGACAGCCTGACAGTGACGGCATTGGTCGCCGATATACCGCGACCGCTAGCCGATAACCGCCTGCACCAGGGCCACCGGACCAGCAATCTGCGGAGCGTCCGGCACCCTTGTTGCCATGAGTAGCGGCGCCCAACGCCGCACACTCAGCCGATTCGAGCGCTCAAACGCGCCAAACGCGCCCACGCGATCGCCGTTTGGCCGCAAACGGCACGCCTTTCGGGCGGCCGCTCTGGGATAATCGCGGTACGTCAGCCGTCGGCTGCCGGCCCTTCTACAGGAGTTGCTGATGAACGTCGTCGTTCGACAGACCAGTGCCATGGCCATCGTCAGCCTGGTTGCAGGCATTCTTGGCTGGACGCTGATCCCGTTCCTGGGCAGCCTCTGCGCCATCATCACCGGCCATCTGGCGCGGGCGGAAATCCGCCGCAACCCGCAAGGCCTGGACGGCGACGGGCTGGCCATCGGCGGGCTGATTCTTGGCTGGCTGGCGGTAGCGCTCTGGGTGGCAGGACTCGCGATCTTCATCCTGTTTTTCGGCGGTATGGCCTGGCTTGCGGCCGCAAACAGTTGAGCATGGCCGCGCCCTCCTCTGCCCAGCGCTTCAACGACCGCGTCGCGGCCTATGTGCGCTACCGGCCCGGTTATCCGCCGCAGTTGCTGCGCTGGTTGCACGAAGAATTGGGTGTGACCCCGGCAACCGCAGTGGCCGATATTGGCGCCGGCACCGGCATCTCCAGCCGCCTGTTTCTGGAGGCCGGTTATCCGGTCACGGCAGTGGAACCCAACCCGGCCATGCGTGAAGCTGCGCAGCAGTGGCTGGCGGGGTTCCCCAAGTTTCAGGCGATCGATGGCACCGCCGAGGCCACCGGGCTGGCCGATGCCAGCGTTGGCCTGGTGTCTGCCGCGCAGGCGTTCCACTGGTTCGACACGCAGGCCATTCGCGCCGAATGGGCGCGCATCCTGCAACCCGACGGGCTGGCGATGATCTACTGGAACACCCGCGAGCTGGACACCACCGACTTCTTGCGCGGCTATGAGCAAATCCTGCTGGACTACGGCACCGACTATTCGGCCGTGGCCGAGCGTTACCAGGACGATGCCACGATGCAGGCCTGGTTTGGCACAGGCTTCCGCGCGATGGCGCGCTTTCCCAATGCGCAACAGCTGGATTTCGACGCCTTGCGCGGCCGGCTATTGTCGTCTTCGTATGCGCCGCTCGCGCACGACCCGCGCCATGCACCGATGCTCGCCGCGCTACGCACGCTGTTCGATGCGCATGCGCATGACGGACACATCGACTTCCAATACCAGACCCGCGTTTTCGCCGGGAGATTGAACTGACCCGCATGTATTCGCTTGCCCGCCCCTTTCTGTTTTCCCTCGACGCCGAGCGCGCCCACGCGCTGGCCCTGCGCTCCATCGACACCGCCTACCGCACCGGCACCACGCCGCTGCTGGCCAAGCGCCCGGTGCCACTGCCGACGCCCGCATTTGGTTTGATGTTTCCCAATCCGGTCGGGCTCGGTGCCGGGCTGGACAAGAACGGTGAACATATCGATGCGCTGCTGGCGCTGGGTTTTGGCTTCGTCGAAATCGGCACGGTGACGCCGCGTGCGCAGGAAGGCAATCCCAAGCCGCGCATGTTCCGGCTGCCGGAATATCAGGCGGTGATCAACCGCATGGGCTTCAACAATCTGGGCGTGGATGCGCTGGTGGCCAACGTGCAGCGCGCGCGCCGTCGCGGCGGCTTGCTTGGCATCAACATCGGCAAGAACAAGGACACGCCCAACGAGGAAGCCACCAGCGACTACCGCTATTGCATGGAGCGCGTGTACCCGCTGGCCGACTACATCACCGTCAATATTTCCTCCCCAAATACCGCCGGCCTGCGCGAGTTGCAGGAAGAACAGGCGCTGCGTCGTTTGATTTCCGAGTTGCGCGAAACCCAGGAAGCACTGGCCGCTCAACACGGCAAACGCGTGCCGATGCTGGTGAAGGTGGCGCCGGATCTCAACGACCGCGACATCGATGCTGCGGCGCGCGTACTGGCCGACCTGGCGGTGGATGGCGTGATCGCCACCAACACCACGGTGACGCGTACGTTGATCGCCAACCATCCATTGGCTGGCGAGGCCGGCGGACTGTCCGGCGCACCGCTGCTGGGGCAATCCACCCTGGTGCTGCGCCGCTTGCGTGCGCGCCTGCCCGAATCGATTCCGTTGATCGGCGTGGGCGGTATCAACTCCGGTGCCGATGCGCTGGCGAAGATGGCGGCCGGCGCAACCCTGGTGCAGTGCTATAGCGGCCTGGTGTATCGCGGGCCGCAGTTGATCGGCGAATGCGTGGATGCAATTCGTCGTCGCCGCGAAGCGCCGAGCGGCGGTGCGGTGTCGCCGTTATGAGCGATGCCGTGCAGCCGGGCTGGCAGTTGCGCGAGTACGCGCCGCTGCGTGCGCTCAACACCTTTCATGTGGAGGCCACGGCGCGCTGGTTGCTCAGCATCCATGCGCCCGACGCATTGCCCGAGGCACTGGCCGCTCCCGAGATCGCCGGGCAACCGCTATTGGTCCTGGGCAGCGGCAGCAACGTGTTGCTGGCTGGCGACCCGCCAGGCTGCGTGTTGTGTTTCGAAAACCGCGATCTGAGCATCATCGCGCATCATGCCGACCACGCCATCGTGCGCGCCGGTGCCGGCGTCAACTGGCATGCGCTGGTGCTGTATTCGCTGCAGCAAGGCCTGTCGGGGCTGGAAAATCTGGCATTGATTCCCGGCACGGTAGGCGCTTGTCCGATTCAGAACATCGGCGCCTACGGCGCGCAAGTGGGCGACTTCATCCATGTGGTGGAAGCCTTCGATCGGCACACGCAGCAGTTCGTGCGGCTGGCTGCAGCCGAGTGCGCATTTGGTTATCGCGACAGCATGTTCAAGCAACTGCCGGAGCGCTATCTGATCGTCGCAGTGGAATTCAATCTGCCGCTGCTGCATGAGTTGCGGCTGGACTATGCCGGCATCCGCGAGGAACTCGCCAGCATGGGCGCCGAGCTAGCTGGTGCGGCCGATGTGGCACAGGCGGTGATCAACATCCGCCAGCGCAAATTGCCGGACCCGGATGTGCTGGGCAATGCAGGCAGTTTCTTCAAGAATCCGTTGTTGCCGAGCGAACAAATCGCCGCGCTGCAAGCCACGTTTGCGGACATGCCGGTGTATCCCGGCGAACAGCCCGGCCAGGGCAAATTGTCGGCGGCCTGGTTGATCGAGCAATGCGGCTGGAAGGGCCGGCGCGAAGGCGATGCCGGTGTGTCGCCGGAGCATGCCCTGGTACTGGTCAACTACGGCACGGCCAGCGGCGCGCAATTGCTGGAATTTGCACGGCGCATCGCCGAGTCGGTACGCGAGCGTTACTCGGTGATTCTTGAACCGGAACCGCGCGTCATCGGAGCGCATTGGTGACAGCGCAACAGGCATCACGACGTGCTGCGCTGTGGATGCTCACCAGTACCTTCGCCTTCGGCCTGATGGCCATCGCCATCCGGCTGGCATCAAGCAATATCTCCACCACCGAGATTGCGTTTTTTCGTAACGCGTTCGGATTATTGGCGTTGTTGCCGCTGATCGTGCGGCCGGGCAAACCGCTGCCGCGTACGCGGCAATTGCCGCAGTATCTGGCGCGCACCTCGATCGGTCTGGCCTCGATGCTGTGCGGGTTCTGGGCGATCGGCCATCTGCCGCTGTCGCAGGCGATTTCGTTATCGTATTCCACGCCGTTGTTCGTCACCGTCTTGGCGGTGGTATGGCTGCACGAACAAGTGCGCATGCGCCGCTGGCTGGCAGTGGCGGCAGGATTCATCGGCGTGTTGGTGATCCTGCGGCCAGGTTCGTCCACCTTTACGCCCGGCCTGTTGGTTGCGCTGTTGGCTGCGGTCATCAGCGCCATCGTCGCGATCCAGATCAAACAGCTGTCGCGCAACGACGACTCCGACACTGTGGTGTTCTACACCTATGTGTTCTGGGTGCCGATGTCATTGATTCCGGCAATGTTTCAATGGACCTGGCCGCAGGGCATCGACTGGCTGTGGCTGGTGGCGACCGGCATCTTCGGCACCGCCGGGCAGTTGTTCTGGACGCGCGCGCTCAAGCTGGGCGAAGTCTCGGCGCTGCAGCCGATCAGCTTCATGCAGCTGCCGCTGGTAGCATTGCTGGGCTGGTGGTTGTTCGGCGAGGCGATCGAACGCCATACCTTGATCGGTGCGGCCATCATCATCGGTGCCAACGTCTATATCGCCCATCGCGAAAGCGTGCTGGCACGGCGCGCTGCCACGCACGCGCCGATAGAGGGCGTAAAACCAGGCGAGTGATCAACCGTCTGTGCGGCGCCTTGCAGGCCCGCGCGGTGGCGTGGCAACGATGCCAACGTACACTGCGCTGTCGGCGCGACACGGACATTGACGGGACCACGTCGGCAGGCGCACTTTCATTGAATGCTCCGCGATGAGGTCGGCATGCCGGTTCCAAGCAAAACCATTGGCCTGATCGGGGGCATGCGTCGGCCAGCAAGGTGCGCAGGCGATCATCCTGGGCTGCACCGAGATTTCGCTGCTGGTGGGTGCCGCCGATGCGCCGCTGCCGCTATTCGACACCACCGCACTGCACGCTGAGGCGGCGGCGCTGGCAAGCGTGCACGATTGATCGGTATCGAAGGCGCAGCCACCGCGCCTTTACCGAAGTGCATCTGCGTCGTGCTTGCGTACAAACGTGCAAGCTGTACCTTGCTGGCGCGGCAGCGCAGCTGCGTCAAACGCCACTGTTCCAGCACGCGCATGCGCGCCATCACCTGCCACAGGAGGTCACGCCTTGAAGACCGACCCATTACCAGGCACTGCACCAGCAACCCAGCTCACACGCGGCGATTACAAGACGCTGGCCCTGTCTGCGCTGGGCGGCGCGCTGGAACTCTACGACTTCATCATCTTCATTTTCTTCGCGACGGTGCTGGGAGAACTGTTCTTTCCGCCAGGCATCCCGGACTGGATGCGCCAGTTGCAGACCTTCGGCATCTTTGCGGCCGGCTACCTGATCCGCCCGCTGGGCGGGATCGTGATGGCGCACTTCGGCGATCTGCTTGGTCGCAAGCGCATGTTCGCGCTGAGCATCGGGCTGATGGCATTGCCCACGCTGGCCATCGGCGTGCTGCCAACCTATGCGCAGATCGGCCTGGCCGCCCCGCTCCTGCTGCTGACGATGCGGTTGCTGCAGGGCGCGGCCATCGGCGGCGAAGTCCCCAGTGCATGGGTCTTCGTCGCAGAACACGTGCCGGCGCAGCGCAGAGGACTCGCCTGCGGAACATTGACCGCCGGCCTGGCTGCCGGCGTCCTGCTCGGTTCGCTGAGCGCCGGGGCGATCAACCGCGCCTTCACCCCGCAGGAGATCGCCGACTACGCCTGGCGCCTGCCGTTCCTGGCAGGCGGCGTCTTCGGGCTGCTTTCGGTCTATCTGCGGCGCTGGCTGCACGAAACCCCGGTGTTCGCCGAACTGATGGCCATGCGTGCGATCGCGCGCGAAACGCCACTCAAGGTGGTGCTGCGCGATCATCCACGCAGTGTGGCGCTGTCGTTGTGGCTGACCTGGATGGTGGCGGCCGGGGTGCTGGTGGTATCGCTGATGACGCCCACGCTGCTGCAGAGCGTGTATCGCTACCCGGCAGCGGTTGCGTTGCAGGCCAATCTGCTCGCGGTTCTGCTGCAGGCCATCGGCTCGATCGTGGCCGGCGCCTTGTCCGACCGCTGGGGCAACGGACGCGTGCTGCTTGCCGGCAGTGTGTTTCTGGGCATTAGCGCATGGCTGTTCTATCGGCTGGCGGGCGACCCGCAGCTGTTGTTTCCGCTGTATGCCCTGCTGGGCGCTGCGCTCGGCGTCCTGGGCGCGATCCCGCGCATCATGGTCGAAGCATTTCCGCCGGTGGTGCGACTGTCTGGCGTGTCGTTCGCCTACAACCTGGGCTATGCCGTCTTTGGTGGTCTGACACCGTTGGTGGTGGTGATGTTACTCAAGCAGCACCCGATGGGACCGGCGTACTACATGAGTCTGCTGGCAGTGATTGGCAGCGTGATCGGGCTGCAGTTATGGCGCCGGGAGCGAGCAAGTCGTTGCTGAGTCAAAGGCCGTACCTGTCTGCACCATGCTCGGTGCCTGCGCTTGCGGCAACCACGTTCGCGATCGGAACGGCCGTGCACTCAGGTTGAAATGCGATGGCGACGCCAATGTGGACGCCGCGCGCCGCGAAACATCACCAGATATAGCCCGACCACCCACACCAGTGCGGCCGACCAGCCGCCCAGGATGTCGGAGGGGTAATGCACGCCCAGGTAAATCCGCGACACGCCGACCAGCGCTGCGAACAGACTGGCGGCAATGGTCACCGGCCAGCGCCAGCGCGTGTTCCATGCCAGCGCAACGACCACCGCAGCCAGCGTCATCGAGCCCATCGCGTGACCACTCGGGAAGCTGAAAGTGCTTTCCGGGGCGATCGATTCCCACAAGCTCGGGCGATTGCGCTGAAAGAACTGTTTGGCGCCCATGTTCAACAACGCCGATCCACCGAACCCCAGCGCGGCGAAGGTGCTTTCGCGCCAGCGCCGCAACGCCAGCAATACCAGCACGATCGCGATATCGATCGGAATCACGCCGTACTGGTAGCCGACTCTGGAGATCAGGCCGAAAAACGCATCCAGCCCCGGCGTGGCGATGCTGCGCATGCTCCACAGCAAGGGCTCGTCGAAGTAGAAATTTTCCAGCTCGTGGACTTCATCGGCCAGGTCAACAAACAGCCCCAGCGGAAACAACACGCCGGCGAACAACAACGCCATGCGCCACGCATTGTTGCGCAGCCAATATCTGAAACCGGCCGGCGATTCAGCCGGCGCGGCGGACATAGGTGCGTTCGACATACTGGTCGATCAGATCGATGAACTCGTAGGCGATGTTCTCGCCACGCAGGGTGACGCTTTTTTCGCCATCGATGAATACCGGCGCCGACGGCGCCTCGCCGGTGCCCGGCAACGAGATACCGATATTGGCGTGGCGCGATTCGCCCGGCCCGTTAACCACGCAGCCCATCACCGCCAGGGTCATGTTTTCCGCGCCGGGATTGCTGATCTTCCACTCCGGCATCTTGGCGCGCACATGGTTCTGCACCACGCCAGCCAGTTCCTGGAAAAACTCCGAAGTGGTGCGGCCGCAGCCCGGGCACGCAGTGACCATCGGGGTGAAGGCGCGTTGGCCGGTGGTCTGCAGCAGTTCCTGCGCAACGATCACTTCCTGGGTGCGCGACTGGCCCGGCTCCGGCGTCAGCGAGATACGGATGGTGTCGCCGATGCCTTCCTGCAGCAGTACGCTCAGCGCGGCAGCCGAGGCCACGATGCCCTTGCTGCCGATGCCGGCTTCAGTCAGGCCCAGGTGCAGCGCAAAGTCGCAGCGGCTCGCCATGTCGCGATACACCGCGATCAGCTCCTGCACGCCGGACACCTTGGCCGACAGAATGATGCGCTCGCGCGCCAGGCCCAGCTCCACCGCACGCTCGGCCGAATCCACTGCCGAGCGAATCAATGCCTCGCGCAGCACACGGCCGGCATCCCACGGTGTATCGCGCTGCGAATTCTCGTCCATCAGCTGCGCCGCCAGCGACTGATCCAGCGAGCCCCAGTTGGCACCGATGCGCACCGGCTTGTCGTACTTGATGGCGAATTCGATCAGCTGCGCGAACTGCAGATCCTTCTTCTTGCCGAAACCGACATTGCCGGGGTTGATGCGGTACTTGGCCAGCGCTTCGGCGCAGGCCGGCTCGGCGGCGAGCAACTGGTGACCGTTGTAATGGAAGTCGCCGATCAACGGGACCTCGATCCCCATCATCCGCAACTTGTCGACGATGCGCGGAATGGCCGCGGCGGACTCGGCGTTGTTGACGGTTAGGCGCACCATTTCCGAGCCGGCGCGCCAGAGCTCGGACACCTGCTTGACGCTGCCGGCGATGTCGGCGGTGTCGGTATTGGTCATCGACTGGACGACCACCGGGTGGCCGCCGCCCACGATCACGCTACCGATCTTGACGCTGCGGGTGATGCGACGCGGCCAGGCGGTGGCGTCGGCGGGAGGGGTTGGGCGGGTCACGGCGTCGTACATCGCGGTATTTTAGCCTGTCATCGGTCCGCTCACAGCTGAAGCGCCGCGCGGGCCGTCTTCCACACCGATGCGACGGTTTGTCGCATACCGCCACCTCCCCGAGCGCATAGCATTGCCGTGATGAACAGCTCCGACGCTTCTTTCCTGCGAACCCTGTGCAGCCTGCGTTGGCTGGCCACTGCCGGCCAGGCCGCCACCATCCTGGTCGCCACCGGGGTGATGGGCCTGAACCTGCCGCAGCAACCGCTGTGGGCCGGCGTGGCCGCGCTGGCAGTGTTCAACCTGTATGCGCAGCTGCGTGTGGCCCACCGCGGCGCGGTCAGCCAGGCCACCGAGTTTGGCCACATCCTGGTCGATGTGACCGTGCTGACCTGGATGGTGGGCTGGAGCGGCGGCATCGCCAATCCGTTCGGCTCGCTGTTCCTGGTGTTGATCGCGCTGGCCGCACTGGCCCTGCCGCTGGGCTGGGCGATGGCGGTAGCGGCCTCCTGTGTGGCCGGTTACGTGATCAGCGCCGCCTTCGGCCTGCCGTTGCCTTACGGCAGCTTCGACCCGCTGAGCCTGCACATGTGGGGCATGGCAGCCAACTTCTTGCTCTCCACGGTGGTGGTGCTGGCGTTCGCCACGCGGCTGGCCTTGTCGATGCGCGAGCGCGAGCGCGAGATCTCCATGCTGCGCGAGCGCTTTGCGCGCAACGAGGGCATCGTGGCGCTGGCCACGCATGCGGCCTCGGTCGCGCATGAGTTGAACACCCCGCTGGCGACGATGACCCTGCTGGTCGACGACATCGCCGACCAGTGCGACCAGAACGAGCTGCGCGAAGATCTGGACACCTTGCGCGAGCTGCTGGTGCAGTGCCATGAGCGCGTGCTGGCGCTGGCAGCGCCGGCCGACAATGGGCACCTGAGCCGCGAAGTGGCGGTCACGGACGTGCTGGAACAGTGGCGGCTGGTGCGCCCGACCATCGAGCTGCGCCGCAACGACGACGCACCGATGCGACTGCTGCTGCAGCCCGGCGTCAGCCATCTGCTGATGGTGCTGCTCAACAATGCCGCTGACGCCGGCGAACGTGCCGGGCGCCCGCAAATCGATCTGACCCTGCGCATAGAGCAAGACCACCTCAGCGGCGAAGTGCGCGACTACGGGCCGGGCTTCGACACCTCGCAGGCCATGCTGCCAGGCACCCTGTTCAACAGCGGCAAGCACGACGGCATGGGTGTGGGTCTTGCCTTGTCGCATGCCACCGTCGAGCGGCTGCAGGGCGAATTGTGGATGCTGCCCGCCGAAGGCAGCGGCGCCCGCGTCGGTTTCCGCCTGCCGCTCTCCGAACACGAGGCACTCGCATGACAAGCACTCCCCTGCGTACCGGCCTGCTGGTCGACGACGACACCTTGTACCTGCGCACCCTGCAACGCAGCCTCGCCCGTCGCGGCGTCGAAACGCTGACCGCCACCGACGCGGCCAGTGCATTGTCGATCGCGCGCAGCGCGTTGCCGGATTTCGCGCTGATCGATCTCAAGCTCGGCAACGATTCGGGTTTGAACCTGATCCAGCCGCTACGCGAGATTCGCACCGACATGCGCATCCTGCTGGTCACCGGTTACGCGAGCATCGCCACCGCCGTGGAGGCGATCAAACTCGGCGCGGACGACTATCTACCCAAGCCGGCCAATATCCCCACCATCATGCGCGCGCTGGGCGAGGAAGACGACGAGCTGCCCGAGCCGGACGAAGAAGAAACCGCGCAGGAAATGATGACTCCGCTCAGCCGTCTGCAGTGGGAGCACATCCAGCAGGCGCTGCACGAAACCGGCGGCAATGTCTCCGCCGCCGCACGCCTGCTCGGCATGCATCGCCGCTCACTGCAGCGCAAGTTGACCAAGCGTCCAAGCCCGGGCCCGTTACGCGAGCCCGGGCGTTGAGAGCTGGCTAGGTTGTCGTGAGGGCGAGCTGGCCGGGGGCGCGGTGCCCTCGCCGCTCAGCACGACCCGTCTGCACCGTCCAATCACTTAGCAGGACACCCAAGATTTCGAATCGTGGTGTCTAAATGCACCCAAGTCTGGTCAGTCGAGTGCGCGGCGCCCTCACCGCTCGCGGGACACGCCGTAAATCCGTCCGTGGAGGCTCGGTGGCGGCATCCATGCCGCCACACGGTCCCGCAATCGGCAAGGACACCACACCAGGAAGTTCGTAGGTCGCTTCGTTGAAAGCCTGCCTGTTGTTCGTTCGCGTTGCGACGCTGATCGGACGCGCCGTCATTCTCGCCGTCATCCAAAAACGCGCGTCATGCACTGCTTGCAAGCATGCACACCGACCACCTCCACTGGCCCTTGCCCGCCCACCGTCGCGGGACCTTACGCGGCATGGATGCCGCGTAAGAGCCTACATGGACGTACTTGCGGCGTGTCCCGCGACGGTGGGCGGGCAAGGGCCCTGCAACCAAACCAAGGACCAGCCGCTCTACACCTACCTAAGACGCAATACCGATTCAAAAGACCGCCGACGCGCGCCGATGGATCTGACCTCTCAACGCGGGCCGAACACGCTAGCCCTGCGCGAAGTCGCCGCAATACCATCGGCGCCCAGGAGCAATCTGGTTCCCCAGGTGCTGAGGCGTGCGGCATTCCAGCCAACTGCAATGTCCAGCGATTTGGTGCTGCTGTCGTTGCCCGACCACGACCAGCCCATGTAGCCGACGCTGTACTCGCGTGCGCGCCGCATGATCGCCGCTTCGTCCACGTGCGCGCCGCGATGGTCTCCACCGAACTCGCCGATCACCAGCGTCAGCTTTTTATCGCGGAAGGCACGCAGATAATTGTTGACCGTCGCATCGCTGCCGAACACCTCGTACATGTGCACGCTGAAGATCACATTGCGCTTGCTGTCGCGCGCCAGCAGTGCAGCAGCGTTGTCGCGCATGTAGAACTGCCAGTCCTGCCCCCAGTTCGGCGCATCCACCATCAGCGCGTGGGTCAGACCGCTTTTGCGTAACGCAACGATCGCGGTGGCATGGCCGTTGACCCATTCACTCGCGCTCAAGCGATTGCCGAACGGCTCGTTGCCGATATTGATGATCACGTGGTCTTCGTTACCGATCAGCGCCTTGCGGATGCTGGTCCAGTAAGCGGTGGCATGGGCCAGACCGGCCGCCGCGCCGTCTTCGCCATAACCGGTGGTGTCGTGCACTTCCAGCACCGCGATCAGGCCCAGGCTCTTGCAACGCGCAATGATGCGCGCCACCTCGGCTTCCGGTGTGCGGTTCCAGCGGTAGCCGGAGCTGAGCACCACCCGCACGCTGTTGGCGCCGGTCGCAGCGATGGCCACCAAGGCTGCATCGGTACGGCTTGCGTACCAGGCATGCGGCAGATTGACCCCGCGCAACACCAGCGCGTTGCCGTTGGACTCACGCAACTGCGTGCCCGAGACCGACAATCCCGCATGCGCAGCAGACGAGAGCGCCAGACCGGCGGTGATCAGGAGCATGCGTTGAGCGAAAGACTGCAATAATTTCACGATCGGTTTCCAGGCAGGGACGTCGTAACCGCGACGGCGGAATCCACAGATCGCATGAACACTGTGTCAACTCCCGACAGCGGTGAAGGCAACCCAGATCACAGAAGCAACCACGCGCTGAAATAAATCGGGCTTGTCGCTGGCTCTACGAATCTGCGTACAGCCAGTGATCGGCCGTAAGCCGGCAATGTTTAGCGGTCTGGAGGCATTCCGTCGCCGCTTGTGCGACAGGCTTTGCAGATCAGGAATGTCGTCCGAGTCAGACCAATCAGCGACGCTGCGAGTCGCGGTAAACACCGCGCGATTGCATCGATCCGGGCAGCGACAGCGCATGGCACGCCGCCTGCCGGCAGTACAGCCCGCAATCAACTGAACAAAGCCAGTCGCCCCTGATCAAGGGATCACGCTTCAGGCCGATACGAACACATGCAATCCATGCTCAGCTCTGCCGAATCCCTGCTTTCGCCGATGGCCGATGAGTCGACCCGGCTGGCCGTCCTGCGTGGCTTGTGCCTGCTGGACTCGCCACCGGACCCGATGTTCGAGACCATCGCCGCGATGGCGGCACGCACTCTGGGCGCGGAAATCGCGCTGGTCTCGCTGGTGGACGAGCACCGCCAGTGGTTCAAGGCACGTATTGGCCTGGAGGCGCAGGAAACCCCGCGCGACCAGGCGTTTTGCGCCCATGCGATCCGCTCGGACGAGGTGATGGTGGTACCCGACGCGCAGCTGGATCCGCGCTTCTGCGACAACCCGCTGGTGCTGGGCCCGCCGTTCATCCGCTTCTACGCAGGCGCACCGCTGAAACTGCTCGACGGCCACAGCATCGGCACCTTGTGCGTGATCGGCACCAGCCCGCGCCCAGGTCTGGACGCAGCGACCATCGCCCAGTTGGAAGGCCTGCGCGACCTGGCCGTACTGCGGGTGGAAAACCTGCGCAGTACCACCTATCGCGATGGCCCGACCGGTCTGCCCAATCGATCGCGCTTTGGCGAGGACCTGGATGCCTGGCTCTCGCAACGCGATACCGCGCCGACCACCACTGCGGTGGCGGTGGACATCTGCGGCAGCGATTACTTCCGCGACATGGTCAAGGCGCTGGGCTGGGATTACGCGGACGGCTATGTGGCCATGGCGCAACGTCGTCTGGCGACCTATCTGCCGGCCGGCACCGCGCTGTATCGCCTGGACCCGACCACCTTCGGCTTTCTGGCGCAGGCCGAAACGCAACGCTTGTCCACACTGTGCACCAAGGTCTCCAAGGCCTTCGCCGAACCGCTGGAACATCAGGGTATTCCGCATACGGCCGTGGCCTCGATCGGCGCGGTTGCGCTGCAGACCAGCTATGGCGCGGCCGATACCATCCGCTCGCTCACCACTGCGGTGGATGTCTCACGCGAGCGCGCCTTGCCGTGGAGCATGTACGAGCGCAAGCACGATGTGGCCCAGCGCAATACCTTCCGCTTGCTCGCGGCCTTACCCGCAGCGCTCGACAGCGCCAGCCAGTTGCGTCTGCATTATCAACCGCGCGTGGATCTGCACGATCACCGCTGCGTGGCGGTGGAAGCGCTGCTGCGCTGGCAGCACCCGATGATCGGCCCAGTGATGCCGTCCGACTTCGTACCGATGGCCGAGAAGACTGCGCTGATCAATCGCATCACCGCCTGGGTCATCGACAACGGCATCGCCCAGGCCGCGCGCTGGCAGCAACAAGGCCTGGACTTCAATCTGGCCTTGAACGTGTCGGCCGCCGATCTGGACCGGCCCGGTTTTGCCGGCCTGCTCAAGCGTGGATTGGAGCGCCACAAACTGGATCCGCGCCGGCTGGAAATCGAATTCACCGAAAGCGCGATGATCCGCCACCCGGAGCATCTTGCCGAGCAATTGGCAGCCATCGCGGCGCTGGGCGTGCATATCGCCATCGACGACTTCGGCACCGGCTACAGCAATTTCAGCTATCTCAAGCAGCTGCCGGCCAGTTCGTTGAAGATCGATCAATCCTTCGTCCGCTCGCTGCCGGACAGCCGCACCGACCGCACCCTGGTGCCGGCGATGATCCAGCTCGGCCACAGCCTGGGCCAGCGCGTGGTCGCCGAAGGCATCGAGTCGGCCGAGGCGTATGCGCAGTTGCGCGCCTGGGGCTGTGACGAAGGCCAGGGTTACTGGATCGCCAAGCCAATGCCGGCCGCCGCGTTGGAAACCTGGCTGCAGACGCCGTGGCATGCGCAATTTGAAGCCCCGGTCAATCTGCTCGCCGCGAGCCTGGCGGCTGCGCGGGTGTAAATCGTTGCGTCGCGTATAAACCACAACGTCCAAACGCACTGCGGCGCGACACCTGCGTGCCGCGCCGCGTGCAACAACCGATGTCAGCCGGTTGCGTTGGCGATTACCAGAACACCGCGTACAGCGCGATCAGAATCACCACCACGCCGATCGCACCGATCTTGAAGCCCAGCGTGGTGCCGTAGGCCACATCGTCGGTGCGGATCAGATCGCGCGCCTGGGTGGGCGCGGTCATCAACGACACCAGCACCGCCAGCACCAGCGCCGCCACGAACACCACGCCGATGCGGTCCATGAACGGCAGTTCCGGCCAGGCGAACTTGAGCGCGAACGACAACACCACCGAGCCGATCGCCGCGGTCAATGCGCCAGCTTCGTTGGCGCGCTTCCAGAACAGGCCGAGCATGAAGATCACCACCACGCCCGGGGTAAAGAAGCCGGTGAATTCCTGGATGAACTGGAAGCCCTGATCGAAGTTGCCCAACAACGGCCGCGCGGTGAGGATGCCGATCACCACCGCCACGATGGCCACGATACGGCCCACGCGCACCAACTGCTTCTGCTCGGTCTGCGGGCGGAACTTGGCGTAGAAATCCAGGGTGAAGATCGTCGCCACCGAATTGATCTTCGAGGCCAGCGAGGCCACGATCGCCGCGACCAGAGCTGCAAACACCAACCCCAGAATGCCGGTCGGCAACAGCTGCATCATGGTCGGATAGGCCTGGTCGGGCTTGGCCAGATCCGGTGCCAGCACCACCGCAGCGATACCCGGCACCACGATCACCAACGGCATCAGCAATTTCAGGAACGCGGCAAACACCATGCCCTTCTGCGCCTCACCGATGTTCTTGGCCGCCAGCGCGCGCTGGATGATGTACTGGTTGAAACCCCAGTAACTGATGTTCATCACCCACAGACCGCCGAGCAGCACGCTCAGGCCGGGCAAATCTTTGTAGAACGGGTTGTCCTTGCTCAGGATCATGTGGAAATGCTCGGGGTGCGCACTCCACAGCTGCTTGAAGCCGGCCAGCACGCCGGCGCCGTCGCCGATCCGCGCCAGGGTCAGCCCGGCCACCAGCAGGCCGCCCAGCACCAGCAGGGTGACCTGCACAATGTCGGTCAACGCCACTGCTTTGAGACCGCCGTACAACTGGTAGACCAGCGCGAACACTCCGATCAGCGTCAGCGCCAGGGTCTGGTCCATACCGGTGACCTGGCTGACCGCGATCGACCCCAGCCACAGGATCGAGGTGAGATTGACGAACACGTACAGCAGCAGCCAGAACACCGCCATCAGCGTGCGGATCCACTTGCCGTAACGCTGTTCCAGGAACTGCGGCATGGTGTAGATGCCGTTGCGCAAGAAGATCGGCAGGAAGAACTTGCCGACGATCAACAACGTCAGCGCCGCCATCCATTCGTAGGAGGCGATCGCCAGACCGATCGCATAGCCGGAACCGGCCATGCCGATGATCTGCTCGGCCGAAATGTTCGCGGCAATCAGCGAGGCGCCGATCGCCCACCACGGCAACGACTTGCTCGCCAGGAAGTAATCCTCGGCGCTCTTGGTGTGGCCTGCCTTCTCGCGCGAGACCCACTGCGCGAGCACGAAGATGCCGGTCAGATAGACCAGCACAATCACGATATCCAACGTCGCCAAACCCACTGCACTCTCCTGTCTGGCTCTGGGGTGTGCGTCGTGGACCGGACAGGTCTGCAGACTGCCGCCGCCCGCACCGTGTGCATGACGGCAGCGCGGCGAACCGCAGCTGCAGGCCGTCCCGGCCGATCGACGCGCGCGTCCCGCGGCGGCTGATGACACCACCGCTGAGGGTGGCCGCTGTAACACGTCGCCGGGGCCGGCGACGCGTGTGTTGCTTGATTACCTGCACACTCCCGCAAGCGCGCCTGCGGGAGTACTGCTTACTTGACCGGGCAGTCGAGCGTGACTTCGGCTTCGTTGAGCGCGCCCAGCGCGATCTTGGAGATCGACAGATCCAGCGCTGCGCCGCTTTCGATGCTGGCGACCTGGCTCAGCTTGGTCACATCGGCACCGGCCACTGCGAAGCACTTCAACGGCACGCCGACCACCTTCCACTGGCCTTGCGGCAGCGCGGCCAGGGTCTTCTGTGCATCGACACGGCCGCTGCACTTGTCGCCGCAGCCCACGCCCAGCCACACCGGCGCAGTCACTGCACTGTCGCGGCGCACGGTCAGCTGCAGCTGCACATCGCCGTTGCTCTCACGCGAGACATCGACCGGCTTGCCGGACACCAGCAACACGCTGGAGGCCTTGGCACCGGACCACACCAGACGCCGCGCGTCTTCCTGTGCCTTGTGGTCGACTGCGGTCATCTTCAGGCTGCCATCGGACAGACCCACCGGCAGCGTGGTCGCCGGCATGTTGGCCTGGCCGGCATTGGACAGCTGCATCGCAATGCCCAGCGCCGGCTTGCCGCGCACGAAATACACCCCACCCACCGACTGCTCACCGGACACGCCCGATTCCTCCGGCAGTGCGGCCAGGTCGCCCTTGTCGGCATAGGTCAGGCCGAAGCCGAACTTGAACTGCGGGTCGTAATCCTTCTGGCCGACGTTGTTGGCGAACTGCACCGCTGTCTTGGGCCAGGAGAAGCTCAGCTTGCCCTTGAAGTCGTTCTGTACCGTGCCATCGGCCTTGCGCAGCAGTACGTCGGCAATGCCCTCGCCTTCCGAACCCGGCAACCAGGCGGCAACGAACGCATCGGCCGCGTTGATGTACTGGTTCATCCACAACGGACGCCCGCTCAGGAACACCGCCACCACCGGGATGCCCTCGGCCTTGAGCTTCTTGATCAGTGCCAGTTCGCTCTCATCGCCCGGCTTGTACAGCAAGGTGGCGATGTCGCCCTGGAACTCGGCGTACGGGTTCTCGCCGAACACCACCACCGCCACGTCGGGCTTGGTCTTGTAAGCGCCGTCGACTGCCAGCTCGGCCTTGCCGCCGGCCGCCTTGATCTGCTTGTCCAGGCCTTCCCAGATGGTGTTGCCATTGGGGTAATCGCTGCGCTTGGTGCCGGTGCCCTGCCAGTTCAGCGTCCAACCGCCGGACTGCTTGCCCATGTCGTTGGCGCCATCGCCCAGCACCAGCACGCGCTTTTTAGGGTCCAGCGGCAGGATGCCGGCCTGGTTCTTCAACAGCACCAGCGACTCGCGCACTGCCTGACGGGCGATCGCGCGGTGTTCCGGCGCGCCCAGCAATTCGTACTTGCCGCCGAGCGGGCGCTTGGACGGCTTGCCGGCTTCGAACAGGCCCAGACGCAACTTGACGCGCAGGATACGGCGCACCGCATCGTCCAGGCGCTCAGCCGAGATCTGGCCCGACTTCACTGCCGCCAGTTCGGTGTCGTAGATGCCCTTCCAGCTGTCGGAGGCCATCGCCATGTCGACGCCGGCAATGAACGAGGCCGGGCAGTTTTCGTTGGTGCAGCCCTTGACCTGGCCGTGGCCGTTCCAGTCGCCGACCACGAAGCCGCCGAAGTTCATCCGGCCCTTGAGCACGTCGGTCAGCATGACCTTGTTGCCGTGCATCTTTTCGCCGTTGAAGCTGTTGAACGAGGCCATCACCGTCTGCGCACCGGCCGCGATCGCCGGCGGATAACCGGCCGCGTGGATATCGCGCATGGTGGCTTCGGACACCTTGGTGTCGCCCTGGTCCTTGCCGTCGGTGGTGCCGCCGTCGCCGACGAAATGCTTCACCGAGGAAATCACGTGGCTGCCGTCGAGGAACTGCGGGGTGCCCGGCACGCCCTGCACGCCTTCGACCATCTTGCCGGCGAAGCTGGCCACCACGTCCGGCGACTCGGAATAGCCTTCGTAGCTGCGGCCCCAGCGGTCGTCCTGCGGCACCGCCACGGTGGGCGCGAAGGTCCACTCCATGCCGGTGACGCGGGTTTCGGCAGCGGTGACTTCGCCGATCTGCTTGATCAGCTCCGGGTTGCGCGTGGCGCCCAGGCCGATGTTGTGCGGGAACAGCGTGGCGCCGACGATATTGCTCTGGCCGTGCACCGCATCGATGCCGAAGATGATCGGGATCGCGTTGCCGCCCTTGGAGGTGTCCATCGACGCTTCATAGAACGCGTCGGCCAGCTTCAGCCACTCGGCCGGGCTGGCGTTGTACTTGCCGCCCGGATCGGAATTGCCGCCGGCCAGCACCGAGCCAATGCGGTACTTGCGCACATCGTCCGGGGTCATGCTGGCGATGTCGCCCTGGATGGTCTGCGCGACCTTCTCTTCGACGCTCATCTTGGCCATCACATCGGTGATGCGCTGCTCCAGGGCCTGGTCCTGCGCGAACGGCCACTTCGGCGACGGCCACTGGTCGGGATGGATCGTAGTGGACGCCTCGGCGGGTGCGGCGGCCGGCGCGGTCTTGCTCGCCTCGGCAGCGGTGTCCTTGCCTTGGCAGGCGGCCAGCATCAGCACTGCAGCGGCGGTGGCCAGAGAAAGGGCGCGACGCGCGACGGGCGCGGCGGTACGACGAAGCAGCTTGTCCAAGATCCAGGTCTCCAGGTGGTTCTCCCCACGGCGATGCGTGACGCCGCAGGCCATTAGGCGGCGTACGCTTGCGTGATTCCCCTACCCTGTCAACCGCGCCAGCCCATATGCCAAATGGCCGGCAACTTATTGGCCGCGGCTATAGCCTTGGAATACCGGCAGCACCTGTCAAACCACGGAAAACCGCCGAATCCGGCGCGCTGCTTGGCATTCGACAAACGTGAACTTTGTTGCATCGCACCACTCGGTGCTGTCAGGGATGCGCAGCCGGCCCGTGTCGATACAGCGTGGTCGGGTCCGCTGCGATGCGCACATCCAAACCCCAGCCAACGGGTGAGCCCGTCGTCAAACAACTGTCATACGGCCGGCCTAGCGTGACCGGCTTGCCGATGCGCCGCAGGCCATCGTTGATCGTTGTCTTTGCCTGGAGTTTCGATGTCTGCCTCCCCCGATCCCGCCCGCCGCCGCCTCATGCAACTACTGGCGTCCGTCCCGATGCTGCCGCTTGGCAGCGCCAGCGCCGCCGCCCTGCAGCAACTCGGTGGCGCCGCCTTGGCTGCACGCCCGTTACGGCCCTCGGAAAATCCGACCCAGTTGGTGTCGGCCACGTTCCATGGCATGCCCGCGCCCAGTCTGGCCAACCCGGCTGCCATGGCCACCACCACGGTCGGCTCGGCACTGACCATCGCCCGTAGCGACGGCAGCACCCAACGCTACGATTTGGCCTATCACCCGTTCTTCGTCACCGGCGACCAGGTGCCCGACGGCAAGGGCGGCACTGTGCTGGCTGGCGGCTATTACGACATCCAGCACCGGCCGATCATCGACCGCTCCAAACCCGGTGCCGAACGCCCGTTCTTTTCCGATTGCCCGGACGGCTCTTCGCTGCTGACCCTGCCCAATGCCAAGGTGACCGGAGTCAAAGGCAACCACGTGTTCGCGGTGGTGCAGTTCGAATACACCACCCGCGACCAGGCCGGCAACGACACCAACCGCCATTTGCCCGCACCGATCGCGGTACTGACGCTGGACCAGGACCCGGCCACCGGCAAGCTGTCGCTGGTGAAGTACCACAACGTCGACACCGCGCCGGTGCACGGGCTGTGGACCACCTGCGGCGCCAGCCTGTCGCCGTGGAATACCCATCTGTCTAGCGAAGAGTACGAGCCCGACGCCACCGCGCTGGCCGGTAACACCCAGTTCCGCAGCTACAGCACGCATCTGTACGGCGACCCGGAGAAAGCCAATCCGTATCACTACGGCCACCTGCCGGAAATCACCGTGCATCCGGACGGCACCGGCAGCGTACGCAAGCACTATTGCCTGGGCCGCATCTCGCACGAGCTGGTGCAGGTGATGCCCGACCAACGCACCGTGCTGATGGGCGACGACGCCACCAACGGCGGGCTTTTCATGTTCATCGCCGATCGCAAGGCGGATCTATCGGCCGGCACGCTGTACGTCGGCAAGTGGCACCAGACCTCCGGCGTCGGCCCGGGCGCCGCCACGCTGAGCTGGATCAAGCTCGGCCACGCCACTAGCGCCGAGATCCAGGCCCTGGCTGACCGCCTCACCGCCGCCGACATCCTCGACGTGCATCTGAGCGACCCGGGCGATTCATCCTTCACCAAGATCCCGTTCAACGGCACCTTCAACTGGATCCGCATCAAACCCGGCATGGAGAAAGCCGCAACGTATCTGGAAACCCATCGCTACGCGGCATTGGCCGGCGGCAGCCTGGGCTTCACCAAACTCGAAGGCACCACCGTCAATGCCCGCGACAAGGTCGCCTACATGGCGATGTCCTACATCGTCACCAGCATGCGCGACGGCTCGGGCGATGTGAAGGTACAAGGTCCGGACTCCGGTGCGGTATATGCGCTCAACCTGCGTGGCGGCCGCCACGACAGCAGCGGCGCGCCGATTCACAGCGAGTGGGTACCGATCGACATGGCCGCTCCGGCCGCGCTCACCGGCCACGACCTGGCCAAGGCCGATGCGCTGGGCAACCTGGCCGACCCGGAACGCCTGGCCAACCCGGACAACCTCAAGTTCTCCGAAACCCTGCGCACCTTGTTCATTGGCGAAGACAGCAGCCTGCACGTCAACAATTTCCTGTGGGCCTACAACGTGGACAGCGGCACGCTGACGCGTGTGCTGTCGGTGCCCGCCGGTGCCGAATCCACCGGTCTGCATGCAGTCGACGAGATCCACGGCTGGACCTACGTGATGAGTAATTTCCAGCACCCCGGCGACTGGGAAAGCCCGCTGCACGACACCGTCAAGGCCACGCTGGATCCGCTGATCCGCGCCAACTACAAGAACCGCTTCGGCGCGGCGGTGGGCTATCTCACCGGTGACCCGGTGGCGGTGAAGTTGGGCAAGGCCTAAGCGCATGGTCTCGTCGCTCGCAGTGCTGGCAAAGCGCTGCGAGCGGCATGGTCTTTCGTCCGTTATATCAACTGCGCGACGGGCGCTCGTGTGAGGGCGCGTGAGTCGGTCGAGCGTGCGATGCCCTTACCGCGCGCGGGACACGCAGTGAACCCGTCCATGGGGGCTCGGTGGCGGCATCCATGCCGCCACACGGTCCCGCAATCGGTGAGGACACCGCACCAGACAGAGTACTGGTTGCTTTGTTGAAAGCTACGCACACCGACCAACTCGACTGGCCCTTGCCCGCCCACCGTCGCGGGACCTTACGCGGCATGGATGCCGCGTAAGAGCTTACAGGGACGTACTTGCAGCGTGTCCCGCGATGGCGGGCGGGCAAGGGCCCTGCAGCAAACGCGAAGAAGTCGAGTGCGTCGAGGGCACGGTGCCCTCACCGCTCGCGGGACACGCCGTGAACCCATCCCTGGGGGCTCGGTGGCGGCATCCATGCCGCCACACGGTCCCGCAATCGGTGAGGACACCGCACCAGAGAGTTAGTCGGCTGCTTTGTTGAAAACATGCACACCGACCATCTCGACTGGTCCTTGCCCGCCCACCGTCGCGGGACCTTACGCGGCATGGATGCCGCGTAAGAGCCTACACGGACGTACTTGCGGCGTGTCCCGCGATGGTGGGCGGGCAAGGGCCCTGCAGCAAACGCGAAGAAGTCGAGTGCGTCGAGGGCAAGGTGCCCTCACCGCTCGCGGGACACGCCGTGAACCCGTCCCTGGGGGCTCGGTGGCGGCATCCATGCCGCCACACGGTCCCGCAATCGGCGAGGACACCGCACCAGAGAGTCAGCCGATTGCTTTGTTGAAATCATGCACACCGACCATCTTGATTGGTCCTTGCCCGCTCACCGTCGCGGGACCTTACGCGGCATGGATGCCGCGTAAGAGCTTACAAGGACGTACTTGCAGCGTGTCCCGCGATGGTGGGCGGGCAAGGGCCCTGCAGCAAACCCGCAGATCAGCCGGCCTGCAGTAGACCGGTGTGAAGTAGGTTTACTAGCCACTCCTAATATTCAATCAGGCAGGCGACTCGCGCATGTCCGCCCGGATACTCTGCTCAAAACGCGCGGCGCGTCTCCAATGCCGCCATCACGATGGGCTTTGCCTAGTCGGGCACCTGCGCCAATTCCTCCAACGTTGTCGGGTAATGCAAGCCGGCACGATCCAGTTCCAGCACCAGCAGCGGCTCGGCCTGCCCCGCCGCATCGGCCGGCGCGCTGTTGTCGTAGACGTGCAGCACCGCCAGATGCGGCAACAGCGCGATCAGATTCTCACGCGAAGCATCGAAGCGTTCGCGGATCTTGTGCTCGGCAATGGCATGCCCGCCAGCGGCAACGCGTGCGGCCACACGTTCGATATGCAACTCGACCATCGACAAACCGCAGAACCAGACCGCCACCGTGTGCTGCGCGCAGGCCTCGCGCAGCAGGCGCGGGATGGTCGTTGCGCCAAGCGTGGTTTCGAACGCGTAATCGCGGCCATCGGCCATCGCCTGGCGTAGCCGCCGTACCCCTTCCTGCCAGGCTTGTGCGTTGGCCTCTTCGAGCGCCCAACCCTGCTCCACCAGTTGCCTGGTGAACGCGTCCGGGTTGAACCAGGTGGCGCCGTCTTCCCGCAACAAGCTGCCCAGCAGCGAACTCTTGCCGGCGCCGTTGACGCCGGCCAGCACCAGAATATTGCCCACGACTTAGAGCGACGGACCCAGGGTGATCTTTCTGCCCCTGCGCGCCGGCTTGCTGATCACCTTGGCCAGGCCTGCGCCTTCGGTCACTGCCGCCAGATGCGCATCGAACTTCAGCTGCAATGCCTTCAGCGATTGCGCCCGCGTCGATGCATCGGCGGCCGCGCTTGCCTGACTCACCAGGCGGCGGTATTCCTCCGCATCCACCACCACCGCCTCGGGGTGATTGTGATTGGTGATGACCACTGCGCCATGCGTGCGCACCTTGCGCATCAGGCTGGGCCAGCCCTTCACCTTGATGTCGGCAGCAGGAGATTTTTCCAGGCCGGGCAGATCCTGCGGGTGTGGCATCGGACGGTCCTGCAAGGAGTGACGGGTATCAGCCTACTCCCAAATTTACCATTTTTGGTAATTTGGCCATTTTAGCCAGACCAGCCTATGCCGGCGTAGAGAGCGCCTGCAGGCTGCGGGTCGTATACACCCACGCACCGTACCGCTTACCCCAAACGACAACGAGGCCCGAAGGCCTCGTTGTCCAGCACGCTATCGCTGCGCGACTGCTCAGCCGCGCAACTTGGACAGCAGCTCGCGCGTCACCGGGTCTGCCACGTCGGCCGACTCGCCCTTCAGCGCCGGCAGCAACTGGCTGGCCAGTTGCTTGCCCAGCTCCACACCGAACTGGTCGAACGCATTGATGCCCCACATCACCGACTGCACGTACACGCTGTGCTCGTACATCGAGATCAGCGCGCCCAGCGATTGCGGGGTGAGCGCATCGAGCAGGATCACCGTGCTCGGGCGGCCGCCCGGATAGCTGCGGTGCGGATCGCTGCTGTCCTGGCCGTTGGCCAGCGCCTCGGTCTGCGCCAGCACGTTGGCCATCAACGCGACATGGTTTTCCGCGTATGGATCGTCGTTATGCACGGTGCCGATGAAATCGGCTGGCACCACGCTGGTGCCCTGGTGCAGCGCCTGGAAAAAGCTGTGCTGCACATCGGTGCCCGCACCGCCCCACCACACCGACACGGTGTCGCTATCCACCGCAGACCCATCGAGCTTGACCCGCTTGCCCAGGCTTTCCATCACCAGCTGCTGCAAATAAGCCGGCAGCAAAGCCAGACGCTGGTCGTAGGTCATCACCGCATGCGTCGCGCTGCCAAGCAGGTTGCGATTCCACACGGCAGTGAGCCCGTGCAGCACCGCGATGTTCTCTTCCAGCGGCGTGTTGAGCGCATGCACATCGAACTGCGCTGCGCCTTCGAGCAACTGCTCGAAACGTTCGAAACCAATGGCCAATGCAATCGGAAAACCCACCGCCGACCACAGCGAATAACGCCCGCCAACCCAGTCCCACATCGGCAGCACGCGGCTTTGCGCGATGTCGAACGCTTTGGCGGCGCGCTCCGGGTTCGCACTGACCGCATACAGCCGCTCGCTGCCGCCCAACCAGGCATGCAGGATGCTGCCGTTGAGCAAGGTTTCCTGGGTGCCGAAGGTCTTGGAAATCAGGATGCCGGCGGTGCGCGCCGGGTCCAGCGTTGCCAGCGTGCGCTGCATCGCCGCGCCATCGACATTGGAGACGAAATGCACGCGAAAACGCGCACCCGACGGAGCACGCAAGGCATCGGCCACCAGCCGCGGACCCAGGTCGGAGCCACCGATGCCGACACTGACGATATCGGTGACGTCGGTGGCTTCCAGTTGCTGAATCAATGCGCCCATGCGTTGGCGTACTTCGGCAGCCGTTGCATACGCTTCGGAGGCCACCGACGCGTCGGTCAGATCGCCACGCAACGCGGTGTGCAAGGCAGCGCGTTGTTCGGTGACATTGACCTGCTCGCCGCGGAACAGACGCTGGAACGCGCCGGCCAGATCACGCTCGCGCGCAATCGCGAACAAGGCATCGAGCGCGGCGCGGTCGTACTTCTGCCGCGCGAAGTTGAAATACAACGGACCGACTTGCCTGGCGTACTGCGTCGGCCGTTGCGGCTCGGCGGCAAGCAATGCGGGGATGGCAGCGCCGCGCAGGCGCTGGGCGTGGGCGTGAAGCGCGTCGAATCCGTTGGTGTGTGTCATGCGGCCTGCGTGGGGATGCTGTGGTTGGTGTGGGAGATCGCGTTGTGCGCGTTCACATATACCAGATTGGGCTTGAAGGTCTTGGCTTCGTCTTCGCTCATGCTGGCAAAGGCGGCAACGATGATCAGATCGCCGACCTGCACGTGACGCGCGGCGCCGCCGTTGAGCGACATGATGCCGCTGCCGTCTTCGGCACGAATGGCATAGGTGCTGAAACGCGCACCGTTGGTGACGTCCCAGATATGCACCTGTTCGAACTCGCGGATGCCGGTGGCTTCCAGCAGCAGGCCGTCGATGGCGATCGAGCCTTCGTAATTGAGCTCGGAGTGGGTGACGGTGGCGCGGTGGATCTTGGCTTTCAGCAGGGACAGGTGCATGACGGGCAACGGCTAAAGGAAAGCAGGCATTTTAGCGGAAAGCGCCCGCGCCGACCGGCCTGCAGCGCGGTCGGTGGTGAGGGCTTCAGCCCGGCCGCAGCGGCGGCCCTCAGAATTCCAGGTTGTCGATCAACCGGGTGTTGCCCAGGCGTGCAGCGATCAAGGCAACCCGCGCGCCAGTGTTGCTGTCGCCCGGCTCGCTGAGGTCGGGCAGACGCACCACTGCGTAGTCGACGCGGAAACCGGCCTGTTCCAGCGCCTGGGTGGCGGTGTCTTCGACCTGAGCACGCGGCGTGCCGGCGGCATAGCGCTCGCGCATCTGCAACAACACCTTGCGGATCTGCGCCGAGCGCGGGCGCTCGTCGGCCGTCAGGTACTGGTTGCGCGAGCTCATCGCCAGGCCGTCAGCCTCGCGCACGATGCTGCCGCCCAGGATCTCGATCGGAAACGCCAGGTCGGCCACCATCTGCCGGATCACCGCCAGCTGCTGATAGTCCTTCTTGCCGAATGCGGCCACGTCCGGCTGCACCTGATTGAACAACCGCGCCACCACGGTGCACACGCCATCGAAGTGCCCCGGCCGGCACACGCCTTCCAGCACATCGCTGACGCCCGGCGCATGGATCGGCGTGGCCAATGCGGTGCCGAGCGGATACATGGTGTCCACGTCCGGCAGCCACAGCGCATCGCAGCCGGCGTCTTCCAGCCCGCGCAGGTCGGACTCGGGCGTGCGCGGGTACCGCGCGAAGTCTTCGTTCGGGCCGAACTGGGTCGGGTTGACGAACACGCTCGACACCACACGGTCGGCGTACTGGCGCGCCAGCATCACCAGTGAATAATGGCCGGCGTGCAGGTTGCCCATGGTCGGCACCAGCGCCACGCGCAAGCCCTCACGCTTCCAGCCGGTGACCAGTGCGCGCAGGGTGGAAAGATCGGTAATGGTCTGAATCATGCGGCGTACGCGTGCTCTGCATCGGGAAAGCTGCCGTCGCGCACGGCTTGCGCATACGCGCGTACCGCGCCCGCAACCGAGCCGCCTTCGGCGAGGAAATCCTTCACGAACTTGGGGCGGCGATGGCCGCTGTCCAGGCCCAGCATGTCATGCATCACCAGCACCTGGCCGTCGCAGCCGGGGCCGGCACCGATGCCGATGGTGGGCACACTGAGTTCGGCGCTGATCTGCGCGGCGATCGGGGTCGGCACGCATTCCAATACGACCAGGCTGGCACCGGCATCGACCACCGCCTGCGCATCGCGACGCAACTGCTCGCCGGCTTCGCCGCGTCCCTGCACCTTGTAGCCGCCGAAGCGCAGCACCGATTGCGGGGTGAGCCCCAGGTGCGAACAGACCGGGATCTCGCGCTCGACCAGATAGCGGATGACCTCAAGCTTGTGCCCGGCGCCTTCGAGCTTGACCATCTCCGCGCCGGCCTGCAGCAGCTGGGTGGCCGCGTCCAGCGCACGCTCGGGCGTGGCATCGGCCTGGAACGACAGATCGGCCACCAGCAACGCACGCTCCAGCGCACGCGCGACCGAGGCGGTGTGATAGACCATATCGGCGGTGGTCACCGGCAGCGTGGAGGCATGCCCCTGCACCACCATGCCCAGCGAATCGCCGACCAGAATCAGGTCCACGCCATTGGCATCGAAGGTGCGCGCAAAGCCGGCGTCGTACGCGGTCAACATGACCAGTTTTCGACCGTCGCGCTTGGCCTGCGCCAAGGCGGGCACGGTCCAGGGCTTGCTGTCGGTATGGCTGCTCATGAAGTCATTACGTGGGGTGATAAGCCGGCCATTATCTACCCAATCGGCTCCAGCCCGCTGACCTGGATCGATTGCAAGGCGTGCCGCACTGTTCCATGCCCAGGAATGATCGCCTCCGGAGCCAGCTCGGACAGCGGCAACAGCGCAAAGGCGCGCACCTGCAGATGCGGATGCGGCACCTGCAGGCGCGGCAGGTCGATCACCTGATCGGCATACAGCAGCAGATCCAGGTCCAGCGTGCGCGGGCCCCAGCGCTCACCGGCCTGGCGCTGCCGACCGAAGGCCTGCTCAATGCCGAGTAAAGCGTCCAGCAACTGCAGCGGCGCCAGCGTGGTGTGCAACTGCGCCGCGGCGTTGATGAAATCAGGCTGGTCCTCGCGGCCCCAGGCCGGCGTGCGATACAGGCGCGAGGCCGCAATCAACGTGGACTGCGGCAACGCGCCGAGCGCGGCGATGGCGGCGCGGACGCTGGCCTCGGCCGGGCCCAGGTTGGCACCCAGGCCGACAAAGGCAGTGTGCATGCCCTACTCGCCTGCAGGGGCGCCGGTGCGACGACGGCGGCGGCGACGCTTGCGCGGCGCGCCTTCGTCGCCTTCCTGATCGACCTGCGCGGTTTCGATCGCATCGACCAGCTCCTGGCCGGAGGACTTCTGCGCCTCGCGCCAGAACTCCACGTCGGCGGCGTGATCCGGCGAAGCAAACTGGCGCAGCACCAGAAAATCGAACGCGGCGCGAAAACGCGGATGCGACAAGGTGCGGAACACGCGCTTGCGCTGACGCGAGGAAAAGCGCGTCTGCAGCAGCCAGATTTCCTGCATCGGCAGCGAGAAACGGCGCGGCAAGGCCACGCGCTCGAGCTGATGCAAGGTGACCCGGTCGGCGGCGCGTCGCTGCGCGTCTTCCGGCTGCACGCCTTGTGCCTGCAAGCCCATCAAGGTGCGGCAGAATGCCGGCCACAGCAGCAAGGCGAACAGGAATGCGGGCGACACCGGCTCGTCGTTGGCAACGCGTGCATCGGTATTACGCAGGCCTTCCAGCACCATGGCGCGCAATGCGCCGCTGCGGTTGGATTTCAGGGCTGCGGCACTTTCGGGGAAAAGTGCGCCGAGCAGGCCATAACGCTCCAGGCCTTCGAAACTGGCCACGCCGTGCCCGGACAGGAACAGCTTGAGGATTTCTTCGAACAAGCGCGCTGGCGCGGCTTCGGACAACAGCCCGGCCAGGCGCGGAATGGGTTCTGCAGTACCGGCTTCGATATCGAAGTTCAACTTGGCCGCCAGGCGTACCGCGCGCAGCATGCGCACCGGATCTTCCTGGTAACGCAGCTCCGGGTCGCCGATCAACTTCATCAGCCGTGCCTGCACGTCTTCGAAGCCGCCGCAGTAATCGCGCACCGAGAAATCCTCGATCGCGTAGTACAAGGCATTGCAGGTGAAGTCGCGGCGGATCGCGTCGTCTTCGATGCTGCCGTAGACGTTGTCGCGCACCAGCCGGCCGTTATCCAGTTCGCGATCGCCGCTGCCGTCATCGACATTGGCGCGGAACGTGGCCACTTCGATGATCTCGCGGCCGAACACCACATGCGCCAGGCGGAAGCGCCGGCCGATCAGACGACAGTTGCGGAACAGCGCTTTGACTTCTTCCGGCGTGGCGCTGGTGGCGACGTCGAAATCCTTGGGATGCCCGCCAACCAAAAGGTCACGGACCGCGCCGCCGACCAGGTAGGCGCCAAAGCCCGATTCGCGCAGGCGGTACAGCACGCGCAGCGCGTTTGGGCTGATGTCCTTGCGCGAGATGGTGTGCTGGTCGCGTGGAATGACGCGCAGCGTGAACGGAGATGTAACTGAGGGTTCGATGATGGCGTTTCCGTTTTGTGTTGCAGGATTGCCCAACGGCTGTTGCCACACTATACTAGCCCGCTGCACAGGACGCGACAAAACGCTCCCTTCGTCTAATGGTTAGGACGTGGCCCTCTCAAGGCTAAAACAGGGGTTCGAGCCCCCTAGGGAGCACCACTCCCGTCTCGCTGCAGAAAAACGCCAGGGCCCCGCATTGCGGGGCTTTTGCGTTGTGGCGCAGGCGTCATCGCGCAGTGGGTCTGCACTGCATTGCGCAGTCGCTGCAGCTCGAAGCCAAGACGCGAGAGGCGCCTGAGCCACCGCGTCAGAGAGTGCGAGCCTGCCGTGCTGAGACGTTCACCGGTCGAGGTCGTTTGCAGGCGCTGCGTGGCTTGCTGCGAACATGCCGAAGACGTTCCTCAACATCGCTGCCGATCAGCAGCGGCGCATCCTCGTATTCGTACCGACCGCGTTGGCGCGCATGACCATGTACGGACCGACCAAGACGCACGCTTGCGCGGTGACTTGCCTACTACGCATCGTCGGAAGATCGACACCACACTTGCGTGGAAGTGGCGCACAACGCAGCGAATTCTTGCACGGCATGGCAATCCCTCAATCGGCAAATGGATGAAAGCCCTCGGCAGCGCTGTCGGTCTCGGCAACCGCGTCGTGGGCATGCAGACTTTCGAAATGGCGAACCGCCACATGGAAGTTGGCATAGCGCTCGGCCAGTATCTTGCGCAGACGCCGCGCAGCGTCTTCGACATACATCAGGTTGGCGCCGTTCAAGCGCGCAAACGCCTGCTCGTCGATGCGCCGTACTGCGGCCTGCACCGGCGTGGCCAGCGCTTGTTCGCACAGACCGACCAACTCGCGGATATCGAACCGCTGCGTACAGGCGATCAGATCCACGCGTACCTGCGCCACGCTGCGCTGGCTATGCGGCGTGGCGTACGAGCCGTGATGTTGCAGCCAGTGCGCAACGTCTTCCGGCGGCAGTGCCTCACGCCCGGCGTGTTGCTGCAAGAACGCCTCGCTCAGCAACTGGCGCGATAAGGCCGCAGAGCATGGGCATGTAGAGGCGTAGAGCACATCGATCTGCAGACGCACATGGCTGCGCCCTGCCCTGCATTGCGCGTCGATCCGCACCGGATACGCGCGCCAACCGGCCAACCCTTCGCTCAGCAATGCCGGCATGCGCAGCATCAACTCGAAAGCCAGCGACACGCGCGCCGCGCGGCTTCCGCAATCGGCGTGGCTGTCGATCATGGCCTGCAGCAAATGCGACAGCATCGCCGGCGACAACGGTTGCTCCAGGTGCTGATCGAGCAATCGATACAACCGCGACATATGGATGCCCTTGCGCTCGGGCTGTGGCAGGTCCACCTGCACAGTGGCGCGTGCAGCCACAGTTCCGCTTGGCTCGGCTTCGTCCAGGCGCACCGGCATGGCGATGTCCTGCATGCCCACCCAACGCAGCGGCGCGCTCAAGGTGGAAAGTTCGGTAACGGCAACATCGGGAAGCGTGGCGGACATCGAAAGCTCGTTGAATGAGGAGGGAGTGATCGCGCCTCAGGCGCGACCGGGAAATGCCTGAAAGTAATCGTCGATGCCGGCGTGCAAGGTCTGCGCAAGTTCGTCCTGATGCGCATCTCCACACAGCCGCCGGCAATCGTCGCGATTGCTCATGAAGCCGGTTTCCACCAGTAGCGAGGGAATATCCGGCGACTTCAACACCGCAAAGCCGGCCTGCCCGACCTGGTTCTGATGCAGCCGTGTCACCTGCTGCAGACGGCCGAGCATCAAACTGCCGAACTGCAGGCTGCTGGCGATGGTGCCGCTCAGCGACAGATCGGCCAGCACCTGCGACAACACCGGATTGCTCGGCACCCGCAAACGGCGCGCGCTATCGCCCATGTCGTCGGCAGCGTTCTCGCTATCGGCGATCCAGCGCGCCAATGCGGAGCTGGCGCCGTTCTGCGACAGCGCGAATACCGAGGCACCGCGTGCTTCGCTGTTGGGTGCAGCATCGGCGTGGATGGAGACGAACAGATCGGCGTTGTGGCGATGGGCGATCAACACCCGCTCATGCAGCGGCACAAAGCGATCGTCGCTGCGGATCATCGTCGGCCGGTAACGCGGATCGGCCGCCAGACGCTGGTGCAGACGCCCCGCGACCGCCATGGCCACATGCTTCTCGTAGCGCGCATCTGCACTGACCGCGCCAGGATCCTTGCCGCCGTGGCCGGCGTCGATAGCGACCACGTAGGGGTGCAGGCGCGAACGTGTGGGCACCGCCGCTGCGACGGCCGGATCGCTTCGATCGGCGGCGGACAACGACGCAGCGCCGGAAGCCGCAGCAAGATCCAGCACCAGCGCATTGCCCTCCCACCGCGCAGTCGCTGCCAGCGGCTGCGCCAGATCGAGCACCACGCGCAATCCGTCCATCTGCGGACCGCTGCGAATCGCGACGACGGCAAGGCCGCCAGGCAACGGATCGATCCGCGGTGGCTGGGTCGAGACGCCGGACAGGTCGATGACCAAGCGCTCGGGATCGGACAGACCGAAACTGCGGTACGCGACCTGGCCGCTCAAGTCGAGTCGAAGCCGCAGGCCGTCATCGTGCTGCTGTACGCCGCAGCTGCGCAGTGCGGGAACCCCTTGCGCATAGCCCAGGCCCGGCGACAGCACCAGCCCCGCGCCGGCGGTCTGCAGCAGCTGTCGCCGCTTCATTGCGCCCGTCTCGGACTATCGGTGAAGCGGCTTCGCCATCTCCGATCTGGTGACCGACTCGGCTTGGAGCACACGCACAACGGCATTGAACACGACACGGGAGGCCAGGCTGAGCGAAGAAGATGAAGTGTTATAAAGTAACATTTGCGACGCAAAAGCAAGCCCGTGCGTGTTCGCCTGCGTCTTCACGTTCATTTCCTCGTCTACCGGAGCCCGCCCAATGTCCGCCGCCCTCCCCGCCAGCTACACCGCGTGGCGCCACTGCATCGAAGTCGATTGCGCCCAACCACTGACCGCCCCTTTCATCGCCGAGCGCCTGACAAACCTGCGCGACTCAAGCGACCACCACACCCAGCAGTTCGTGCGTCGTTGGGGCCAGGCGCATCACCAGCAAGTGATTGAGTGGTTTGAGCACGCACGTACGGATTTGGGGCTGGGGCGTTAATTCAATAATCCCACGACCTTCAAAACGTCTTTGCACAGGTGGCACTTCTACCGAACTGAGCAATATCTCGTATGAGAGAGTCAGAATGTGACGAGCCGCTACCGTGTGATAAAACGCAACGTGGCCCAGGCGCCTGAACCTGCTATCCATGCTGCATGATCCGTCAAATAACTGACTTTGCGTATTCCAGCGAGCACTCCGGTCACTCAGCAACTTACAGCCCTTTAGAAATCTGAAAGGCTTGACCGAATGCCGCGAACGCGCACTGAGACAGCGTCGCTTTAGCCCAATAATTTTTGCAAAAAACACCAACACCAACGCACCGTATGGACGTACCGTAGGCGAGCCTGGATCGCAGGCAGCATCGCCCCTAGCAGGGGAAGGCGAAAATCATGAATAAGAAAACAGCAAATTGGCTCAGGGTCATTGGCGTGATTGCCGGCGTTCTGTTGTCGAGCAATGTCATGGCACAGTGTTGTTCCAATGGCGGCGTCGGCGTGCAAGCCACAATGGGACTTGGGGACAGCGCTCCCAAAGTAAAGAATCTTGCCATAGACCCCTCGTTGGCGATCTATGAGCTCAACCGCGATGGAGTGACATATCTACAAATCAACGACACCACAGGCGTAGTTCGCGCGGTCGTCGCAAGAGTTGACGACGCGCTCTGGGTTTTACCGATGGGTAAAGATCCAGACCGCGTAGAGTTACCAGCAGTCAACCGAATTGCGTCAAACACTTACTCGACCGCCTCGCCACCAGCTGATGCCAATCGCGCCAACGCTCGCCTTGTTTACCAAACAAAAAACTTCACAGTGCATGTCCGGCAGGAAGCCACCGGGGAGCACTGGATGGTATCTCCTTAGTTGTAACGAGACGAGCCTCAGCAACTAGAAAAGTCAAAACCAGTGCATGGCGGCGGCGAAGCATTCCGCCATGCGCCTTTAATCTTGCCTTCAGCTCTGTTTCCGCATCAGGGCAGTCGCGCCGCACTGAGCCCACAAGGGACGTATCGGCGATGATTCTAAGAACGACTCCTTTTGAATGCATTCCGGTCCATGCACGTGCTTGAATAAAATGCTTGTTGGCTGCTGGTAGCAATTCAATACTGTTAAGTACACATCTATAAGCTGCCAACTGAAGCCCAAGTGAGAGATTCTTGCAGTCGCCACGTAAGACGCAGTGTAGCTGAGACCCACAAAATCGCTCAATCGCCGGCGAGCGCAACGCTTGGTACAGTCCATGCGTCTCAATCTCCAAGGGATAGAGCGCGGCAACGTACTGCTGGAGCAATTGCGACTCGATGACACCAACCCTGGTCATTTCCATCGCTGCTGCATGCTGACCTCTAGCCCTCAAATCGGCTACCACATCTTTGCGCATTCGATTGATCTGTACATTGATGTCGGAGTATTCGATCACACGATTACGTAACATGCGCTCAGCGCCCAGATAGCTGGCTTGGGCGAGATGTAGTGACTCTTCTCGAGCGCGATTGGCAGCGTTTAGAAAAGATGGCGCGCGCAAGCGCGCAGCCAGGAGAAAAAGCACAGTAGTCATCACTGCATGAAGCAACTGCATGTTGAAAACGGCGCGATCAAAGAGCCCTATCTGAAAAATCCTGGGAAGCGAGAGCTCAAGTGACAAGCTTGCCAACAACGATCCTAGGGCAGCCCCCTTCCAACCATGTCGAAAAGTCAGCACCACCATTGGCACAAGCATTCCCAGCATTACCGCGTTTCGCAAGACAGGGTTAGCCACAAAGCCAAGCATTAAGAACAGACTTAAAATTACAACCACTGAGGACGCGAGATCTCGAATGAGTTCAGACCGGACCGGCGCCTCTTTCCAGTTTGTCCATAGCATCGCAGGAAGCAAAAAAATCAAAAGCCCAAGGTAACTACCTAACCAATACCGCAACATCAGATCAAACATGGGATTGGTAGGCGGCCCGCCAAGCACCCCATTAAATCCAAGGCTGCACACTGCGTTCCACAGCGCTAGCGCAGCCGCGGCCGGAACAAGCCATTGATTGCTCTTGGTGATTTGAGGGGCACGATATCGCAGCAGGCCAACGGCGCAGGCAATCAAAGGTGCGTGGAGAAAGGGGCTTAAGTAAGACCATAAAGGGTCGTATCCCTGTATTTCCCCCAAAGGAATGCGCAGCCACAACATCGCAACTGCATCCCCCGCCAGGAGAAAGGGCCAGTCGCGGTAAGGCCGAAACAGCAATGTGACGACACGCAAACCGACAGGTAAGAACCACTGATCGATCGAGCAGTACCAAAGCATCACAAATGCCAGACCATAGCAAACGCTGATCAGCGTGCCCCTGAGAGCTTCTTTAACTACCGCCATACCACCACTCCTTGGTTCATCATGCGTCCTAGTCTGGGGGGAACTGCCTGACGGAGTATAGCGGTGGCGCACAATTTGCAATGAAGATGTGCTCTTCGCCGATAGCCTATTGCGTTTGAAGACGCGCGTTGCACTTTGCTGGTGCATTGGCTTGTGCAGCATTCCAGACACATCAGCGCGTAGCGGTGAGCTGCGGGTTGGATCCTGCCGATCGCTTGCAGCAGTCAGTGCACGCGCATGATTGATTCAAGCGATCACCACCGCCTGATAGAACAGCTTATGCAACTGCGCCCCAATGCTCGACATAAGCGAGACCATCAACGAAGAAGGCCGCGCACTACGCGGCCTTCTTCGTTTTTCATACCGATATCGGCATAACAGACAGAATCAGCCTTCCATCTGCTCCAATTCCTTGCCCTTGGTCTCGTAGACGTACTTGAGCACGAAGAACACCGAGATGAAGGCGGCGACGGTGTAGATGCCGTAGGCGCCGGCAAGACCAATGCTGCCGAGCAGGATCGGGAAGCTGACGGTGATGGCAAAGTTGGAAGTCCACTGCGCCGCACCAGCAATCGCCAGGCCCGAGCCGCGGATCTGGTTGGGGAACATCTCGCCCAGCATCACCCACATCACCGGGCCCCAGGAGGCATTGAAGAACACCACGTAGACGTTGGCAGCGACCAGCGCCAGCATGCCCATGGCATCGGACATGGCGAGCTTGCCGGTGGCATCCAGCGAGGCTGTGGCGAAGGCATAGGTGACCAGGGCCAGCGACACCGCCATACCGACCGAGCCGATCCACAGCAACGGCTTGCGGCCGATCTTGTCGACCAGCATCACCGTGACCAGGCAGGCGCCGATGCTGAGGCCGCCGGACAGCACGTTGATCAGCAGTGCGTCCTGTTCGGAGAAGCCCACCGCCTGCCACAACACCGCACCGTAGTAGAACACCACGTTGATGCCGACCAGCTGCTGGAACACCGCTAGGCCGACGCCGATCCAGACAATGGAGCGCACCTTGCCGGTGGCCTTGTTGATCAGGTCGGAGAACTTGGGCTTGTGCTGGTCGGCCGACATGGATGCAGAGATTTCGGTCAGCTTGGTTTGCGCGGCGGCGTTGCCGTACAAACGCTTCAACACCACCAGCGCCTGCTCGCGACGGCCCTTCACCACCAGGTAGCGCGGGCTCTCCGGGATGACCAGCAGCAACAACAGGAACGCCAGCGAGGGAATCGCCTGCATCCAGAACATCCAGCGCCACGCGGCCTGCCCGCCCCATAACGGCTCGGTAGAGGCACCGGCGGCGTTGGCCAGCAGATAGTTGCTCAGGAACGCACAGAACAGCCCGCTGATGATGGCGATCTGCTGCATGGTGGCGAGCCGGCCGCGATAGCGTGCGGAAGCGACCTCGGCGATGTAGGCCGGCGAGATGACGCTGGCCGCGCCCACCGCAAAGCCGCCCATGACGCGCGCGAAGATGAAAAAGCCAGAGCTGTGCGAGGCACCGGCGCCAATGGCCGAGAGCAGGAACAGCGCTGCAGAAATGATCAGGACCGCGCGGCGGCCCCAGCGGTCGGCCAGACGGCCGGCAAAGAAAGCGCCGATGGCGCAACCCAGCAGCATCGAGGCGACTTCAAACCCGGTCTCGGCGGCACTTGAATTAAAGGTCTGCTTCAGGCCATCGACAGTGCCGTTGATCACACCGCTATCGAAACCGAACAAAAATCCGCCGATCGTGGCTACACAACTGATCAGGACGATAAAACGGGTGTTCTCACCGGCATCGGGGGCGCCGTTTACGGAGACACTGGACATGGATTCACCTGGAAGCATGCAAAGGAGCGGCCATGGGGGTGGCCGGCATCGGCTGGCGACGCGCAATGCGCCGCCGGCCACGGGACATCAACGCGTCAGATACTGATTGATCAGGTTCTCGTAGGCTTCCTGGCGGCCGCTGATCTGCTTTGGCGCATTGCCAGCCGCATGTTGGGCCACGTCCACCAACGTGCTGGTGCCATCGGCAAATGCCGCACCGGCGCCGCTGTCGAAGCTGGCGTAACGCTCGGCGCGCCACTGCTCCAACGGCGAAGACGTCAGCAACGCATTGGCCACTTCCAGCCCGCGTGCGAACGCGTCCATGCCGCCGATGTGTGCCAGGAACAGATCCTGCGGGTCTGACGATTCGCGACGCACCTTGGCATCGAAATTCAAGCCGCCCGGTGCCAGCCCGCCCTGCCGCAGCACCACCAGCATCGCGCCGACGGTGTCGTAGAGATCAGTCGGGAACTGGTCGGTGTCCCAGCCGTTCTGCGGATTGCCACGGTTGGCGTCGATGCTGCCGAGCAGGCCGGCATCGGAGGCGACCTGCAGATCGTGCTCGAAGCTGTGGCCCGAGAGCGTGGCGTGGTTGGCTTCGATATTGAGCTTGAAATCCTGGTCCAGGCCGTGCTGACGCAGGAAGCCGATCACCGTGGCGCTGTCGAAGTCGTACTGGTGCTTCATCGGCTCCATCGGCTTAGGCTCGATCAGGAAATTGCCGGTGAAGCCGATCGCACGCCCGTAGTCGCGCGCGAGGGTGAGGAAGCGCGCCATGTTGTCCTGCTCGCGCTTCATCTGCGTGTTGTGCAGGCAGGCATAGCCTTCGCGGCCGCCCCAGAACACGTAGTTTTCCCCGCCCAACTCGACGGTGGCATCGATCGCCGCCTTGACCTGCACCGCCGCACGCGCAACGACGTTGAAGTCGGGGTTGGTGGACGCACCATTCATGTAACGCGGGTGCGAGAACAGGTTGGCGGTACCCCACAGCAGCTTGACGCCGGTGTCGGCCTGGCGCTGCTTGGCAATGCCGACCATGTGCTTGAGATTGCTTTCGTACTCACCGATGTCGTCGGCATCCGGCGACAGATCGATATCGTGGAAGCAGTAGTACGGCACGCCGAGCTTGGTGAAGAATTCGAACGCGGCATCGGCCTTGGCTTCGGCGCGGTTCAATGCGGTAGCGCCCACATCCCACGGATACGCACGCGTGCCCGGGCCGAACGGATCGGCGCCGTTGCCGCAGAAGCTGTGCCAGTAGGCCACCGCAAAGCGCAGATGCTCGGCCATGGTCTTGTCGCCGATCTGCTTGTTGGCGTCGTAAACCTTGAAGGCGAGCGGGTTGTCAGAGTCGCGGCCTTCGAAGCCGATCTTGCCGATGCCGGGGAAATATTCTTTCGCGCCGATGTAGACGGTATTGCTCATGGGGTGAGATGTCCTTGCTGCTGGGGGAGTTGTAAAGGGGGTTGTCGATCAGCCGGCGTAGAGCGGGCTGACGACCTGCAGGTGCTTGAGGAAGTTCTGGTAATGCTGTTGATACTGGGCCACGCGCTGCGGATCCGGGCGTGCCGATAGCGCCTCGTCGGTCTGCAAATGCTCCAGCACCACATCCGACAATGCGTCTGCGCCGCCGTCGTCGCGATCGCACGCCCACAACGCCTGCAGCGCGGCACCGAAGGCGGCGCCTTCGGGCTGGGTTGGCACCACGACCTGCAGATTGAAAATGTCGGCCACCATCTGCCGCCACTGCGCGCTCTTGCTGCCGCCGCCGGTGAGCAGGATGGTGTCGAACTGCAGGCCCGCGGCAACGAAGGCATCGAAGCCGTTGCGCAAGCTGTAGGTCGCCCCTTCCATCGCGGCGCGATAGAAGTGCGCCGGCGTGGTGTTGTGCAACTCCATGCCGAACAGGCAACCGCGTGCGGACGGCAGATTCGGGGTGCGCTCGCCGTTGAAGAACGGCAGCAACACCAGGCCATCGGCGCCCGGTGTGGTGCTGGCAATCAGCGCCTCGGTCTGCTCGCGGGTGATGGAGAACATCTGCATCACCGCCTCGGTGGCGACGGTGCAGTTCATCGTGCAGATCAGCGGCAACCAACCGCCACTGGACGAGCAGAACGCGGCCCAGCGTGCGTCGTCGTCCACCACCGGGTGATCGGCATATGCGAACAAGGTGCCGGAAGTGCCCAGGCTCATGGTCAGGCGACCCGGCACCACGTTGCCGGTGCCGATCGCGGCCATCATGTTGTCGCCACCACCGGTGGTGACACGCACGCCGGCCGGCAGATTCAGCGCTTCTGCAGCTGCGTCGGACAACGCATACACCGCTCCGGTTTCCACCAGCGGCGGCAATGCAGCGCGCAAGTCGCGCTGTGCATCCATCGCGCCGAGCATGCGCTCGGACCACTGGCGGGTGCGCACATCCAGCCAGCCGGTGCCGGAGGCATCGCCGACTTCGGTGAAGCGCTCGCCGGTGAGCCAGAAGTTCACGTAATCGTGCGGCAGCATCACCGTGGTCATCGCGGCGTACGCCTCGGGGCGATGCTTGCGCGTCCACGGCAACTTGGAGGCGGTATAGCCGGCCATGATCGGGTTGCCTGCAGTGGCCACAGTGCCGGCCACGCCGCCCACCGCGTCCATGATCTCGTCGCACTCCCGCGCGGTGCTGGTGTCGCACCACAGCTTCACCGGTGCGGTGACGCTGCCATCGGCGGCCACCGGCACAAAGCCGTGCTGCTGGCCAGAGACCGAGATGCCGCGCACCTGCGCACGCAGCTCTCCATCGAGCTGTGCGAAGCAATGCACGATGCCGTCGATCCACCACTGCGCCTGTTGCTCGCGGGTGCCGTCGTCGCGGCTGATCAGCTCCATGGGCGCGGCGATGGTGGCCACCACGGCGCGCTCTTGCGGATCGTAGGCCACCAGCTTGACGCTCTGCGTGCCCACATCCAGTCCTATGTACAAGCTCATTGCGTCACCAATCGGTTGTTGTTGAGGCCGACCTGCTGGGTGCGACCGGCGCCCAGTTCCAGGTCCAGGATCTGCCCTGCGTAAGACAGTTGATAGCGCCCGCCACGGTCGCTGTGCACGCGTGCCTGCTGCAGGCGACCGCCGTCCCATTCCAGGTCCACGCTGGCACCGCCGCGGATGCGCAACCCGCGCACACTGCCGCGCGGCCAGGCACTGGGCAATGCGGGCAGCAAGAACACGCTGCCACCCCAACTTTGTAACAGCATCTCGGTGATGCCGGCGGTGCCGCCGAAGTTGCCATCGATCTGGAACGGCGGATGCGCGTCGAACAGATTCGGGTAGGTGCGCTCGGGCGAAATCAGCAGCTGCAGGATGCGATACGCATGCTCGCCATCGGCCAGACGTGCCCATAGATTCAGGCGCCAGCCGATGCCCCAGCCGGTGGTGTTGTCGCCACGTGTTTCCAGCGTGCGCTTGGCTGCAGCGGCAAGCTCGGGCGTATCGCGCAGATTGATCTGGCTGGAGGGATGCAGGGCGTACAGATGCGAAACGTGACGGTGATGGATCTCCGGCGCCTGCATATCCCAGTCCTGCTGCCATTCCTGCAACTGCCCCGCCTTGCCGATACGGTTGGGCGGCAGTTGCTCGCGCAGCGTGCTCAGGTGTTGCGCAAAGGCGTCGTCGACCTTGAGCAGCTTGCTCATCGCGATGCATTGCGCGAACAGATCGCGCAGCAGTTGCGCGTCCATGGTGGGGCCGGCACACAGCGCAGCATTGAACGGATGCTGGTTTTCCGGCGAGATCGAGGGATTGGTCACCATCGCGCCGGTCTGCGGATCCTTGACCAACGTGGCGACGAAGAACTCCGCCGCGCCCTTGAACAAGGGATAGATCTTGCCCAGGTAGGCACGGTCGCGGCCGTAATCCCAGCGGTCCCACAGCTGTTGCAGCAGCCACACGCCGCCCATCGGCCACAGGCTCCACTTGGCGCCATCGATCGGCCCGGCCTGGCGCCACAGGTCGGTGTTGTTGTGCACCACCCAACCGGGCGCGTCGTACATCGCGCGTGCGGTGTGCGCCCCGGTTTTGGCCAGATCGAACACCATGGATTCCAGCGGTTCGACGCACTCGTGCAGCGCGTTGGCCTCGCTGGGCCAGTAGTTCATCTCGGTGTTGATGTTGATGGTGTACTTGCTTTCCCACGGCGGCTGCATCAGGTCGTTCCAGATGCCCTGCAGATTGGCCGGCTGGGAACCTGGACGCGAGCTGCAGATCAGCAGGTACCGGCCGAATTGGTGATACATCGCCGCCAGTGCCGGGTCATTGCCCTTGGCAAACGCCTGCACGCGTTCGTCGGTGGGCAGCTTCGCCGCTTCGCTGGTGCCGAGGTCGATCGCCACGCGCCGGAACAGCCGCTGATGATCGGCCAGATGCGCACGCAGCAATGCGGCGTAGTCCAGCTTGCCTGCTTTTTTCAAACTTGCTGCAGTCAGCGCGAGCGGATCGCCATCGACGGCGTCGTAGCGTTGGTAGCTGGTGGCGGCAGTGAGCAGCAACACCACTTCATCGGCGCCTTCGATGCGCAAGCGGTCGCGCAGATCGCTGACTGTGCCGCCCTTGATCTGCGGCAACACGCGCAACGCAAAACGCAGCTTGCCGTCGATGCCGGCGAAGCTGCCGTTGCGACCGCTGAACAGCAGGCCGCCCTGCTCCACCGTGACCTCGCCTGTCTGCGGGCTGTCGATGCCCACGCGCAAGGAAACCGCACGGGGGCGATCACACGACAGGCGCACCACGATGCACTGCGATTGCGCAGATACGAACACCTCGCGCCGATGCACTGCGCCGCCGGAACGAAACGTGGTGGTGGCAACGCCGGTATCCAGATCGAGCTGACGGCGATACTCGCTGATGCCGTCGGCACGGTCGAAATCCAGCAGCAGATCGCCCAGCGGTTGATATGGCATCTGCTTGAGCGGACGCGAGAGCAACTTGGCGTCGGCCAGTGCTTCGGCTTCGGCATAGCGCCCGGCAAAAATCAGTGCGCGCACCTGTGGCAAGGCCGCCAGCGCGTCGGGGCTGGTGGCGTCGTACGGGCCGCCGGCGTACAACGTGTCTTCGTTGAGTTGCAGGCGCTCGTGGGCAATGCCGCCCCACACCATCGCGCCCAGCCGGCCGTTGCCGACCGGCAAGGCCTGTACCCATTCGTTGGCCGGTTCGCGATACCACAGCTGCAAGGCATCGCCGGCCGCGACGGCAGGCAGCGATTGCTTGCCAGCTGCCTTGGCGACTGCCGGCGCAGCAACCGCGGACGCGGCCGGCGCAGCCCCCAGCACCGCGAGTGCGGCACCGGTTGCCTTGCAGACTTCCCTGCGGGTCAGCACGTGCACCACCGTGCTGCATGACCGGACCTGCACGCCCGAGCCTCGCGGCGATCCGGCATCTGCGCACTCACTGACTGACAACGACCCGCGATCATCGACGACGCGCTTTGCCGGACGCAATCTTGCGCTGCAACACGCTGACCGGCTTGCCGTCGTACTGGATGCTGGCGTCGGTCTTGGGCTCGAGCGCACCGGCGTCGTCGCGCGGGCCGTCGACGAAGCGCACGTTGACGGTGCGCTTGGCCTGCATGCCGGTCCAGCTGCCTTCGCGCTTGCCGATGCTCAGCTCGCCCTTGGCCTGGTTCCAGCTCAGCGGAATGCGGCTGAACTCGCCCTTCTCGTAGCCGTAGCCCTTGCCGTCGTCCTCATACAGCGAGAACTGGCCGTCGGCGCCGGTGTAGACCACCACAGTGAGCGGTGCATCCGGCGTCTGGTCCACGTATTCCTGCACCGGGCCGGTGGGCACGATGGAACCGGCGCGCACGAACAACGGCATGCGCTCGATCGGCGCGGCCGCTTCGATGCTCTGGCCACCTTCGTAGCGCTTGCCGGTGGCGAAATCCAGCCAGCTGCTGCCGGCCGGCAGATACACCTGACGTGAGGTCGCGCCGAAGCGGGTCACTGGTGCGACCAGGAACGCCGGCCCGAACAGATACTGGTCGTTGATGTCGCGAACCTTGGGGTCGTTCGGGAAGTCCATCATCATGCCGCGCATGATCACGCCGTCGCGCTGATAGGTGTCGCCGGCCAGGCTGTAGATGTACGGCAGCAACGCGTAACGCAGACGGTTGTAGTAGGCCATGCTGTCGTAGAACGGTGTGCCTTCCGGGGCGATGTTCCAGATTTCGCGGTACGGGAACTGGCCGTGCGAGCGGAAGATCGGCACGAAGGCGCCGAACTGGAACCAGCGCGTATTGAGCTCGCGCCATTCCGGCAGATGCGCCGGGTCCTGGTTTTCGTAGCGCTTCTCCACCGCGAAACCGCCGATGTCGAAGGTCCAGTTGGGCAGGCCCGACAGCGCCATGTTCACGCCCGCGGAGATCTGGTCGTGCATGTCATCCCAGCGCGAGACGATGTCACCGCTCCACACCGCTACCGCATTGCGCTGAGTGCCGGCATAGCCCTTGCGCGACAGGATGAACACGCGCTTGTCGTCGGCCGCACGGTCACCTACGTACACGCCGTGGGTGTGCGGCAACGGATACGAATTGAAGAACTCGGTGGACGGGCCCAACGCAGTCGGCGTGGTGCGTGCCTTGCGCTCGCCGATGTCCAGGTTGGAATGCACGTCCGGCTCGTCGGCGTCCATCCACCATGCATCGAAACCCTTGCTGTTGAGCTTCTCGTTGACCTGGCGCCAGTAGATGGCTTGCGCCTTTTCCGAATACGGATCGTAGAACGAGTTCTTGTAGCCCTTGGCGATCCAGTCCAGCTCACCCACTTCGACATTGCGCTTGTACATGAAACCGGCGGCATCCAGCTCCTTGTAGTTGGCGGTGGTGGGATAGAACTTGGGCCAGATCGAAATCATGATCTGCGCGTGCATGTCGTGCACGGACTTGACCATGCCATCCGGATCCGGGAAGTGCTGCGGGTCGAAATCGTGCGAGCCCCAGGCGTTTTCCGGCCAGTACGACCAATCCAGCACGATGTTGTCCAGCGACAGCTTGCGCTTGCGGTATTCGGCCAGCACGCCCACCAGCTCATCCTGGCTCTTGTAACGCTCGCGGCTCTGCCAGAAGCCATAGGCCCACTTGGGCAGCATCACCGACTTGCCGGTGAGTTCGCGATAGCCGGCAACCGCCTGGTCGTAGGAATCGGCCGAGACGAAGTAGTAGTCGATCATCTGCCCGGCTTCGGACCACAGCGACAAATCCTTGGCTTCGGTCGCCGGCAGCGGGTCGCGATGCAGCAGCGCGATATAGCTGGGGTCGATCAGGTCCCACTCGACCTTGACGGTGTGGCGCTTGCCCGGCTCCAACTCGAGCTTGAACTCGTGATTCCACGGGTTCCAGTTCTGGCGCCAGCGATCGATGATCAGCTTGCCGTCCACGTACAACTTGGCGTATTCGCTCGAATACAGCGAGAAGGTGTGCTCGCCACCGGTGAGCGCTTCGATCTCGCCCTCCCAGGTGACCTGCATGCGGCTGTCCTTGTCCTTGGTCGTTGCCTTCTTCGGATACTTGGTCAGGTCGCTGAGGTACTGGTAGTTCACCTCGCTCTCGCGACGCTCGACGATCTGCTTGCCGTTGATCGCGTAGCGCGCGGTCAATGCGCCGGCCTTGCCCTTGGCGTCGTACAACTTGAGCGTCTTGGGCAGCGGCTGCAGGCCGCGCGGGTCGCCCAGGCGGCTGATCGAGTTGTTGTCCCACAGCAGGCCGTAGTTGCGGCTGGAGACCAGATACGGCACCGCCATATCGATATTGTTCTGCTGCAACTCGACGTTGCGGCCCTTCTGATTCATCCAGCCCTGCTGATGCTGGCCGAAGCCGTACAGCGCTTCGTCGTCGGGCGACTGGAAGCGCTGACGCACGCTCAGGTACTGCTTGCCTTCGACCTTGAGCGGTGCAAAGCTGCGCCCGCCAGCCAATTCCGACAGCACCGGCTTGCCATTGGCATCGGCGAAGCTGACATGGCCATCGACGGTGGACACCGTGGCGGTGACCTTGCCGGTCTTCAGCTGCACGCTGTCGCCCTGCTCGGCCAGCTGGAACTTGCCATCGCCCTGCACTGGCACGCGCATCAGGCTGGGCGTGCGCGCGAAGTCGCCATCCGGATCGGCACTGACGCGGATGATGCCGGCATCCACCACCTGCAGGCGCACCGGTGCGGCGCCCTTGGCGCTCGGCACCACGGTGACGCCATCGGCGGCCTTGCGCACTTCCTGCGCATGCGCGGCATTGGCCAGCAGGGCCAGCGACAACGCCAGGCAATGCGCGAGCGGTGTACGTCGGGTGGCAGGCGCATGGCCGGCGGAACGATTGGTGATTTGCATGTTCACTCCCTTGGAATTACGAAGCGGTGCCGCGGGGGCGGCAGCGCATGGGTTCGATGGATTCGACGTGGCTGACAGCGTGCTGCACAGAGAGCCGATTGCGCAGCGACGCTGGTCGCCGCACTTATTTGTAGGTGGCCAGCTTGATCTTCAGCAGCTGCGGCGCACTGGAAAAATTGACGCCGTAATCGGTCTGGTCGCCGTTCCAGTTGCGCTCGAACTTCCAGTCGCTGCCTTCGTACACGCCTTCCTCGACGCGGTCGTACAGCATGTTGGCGGTCGCCTCGCTGGCCGGATGCAGGGTCACGCGCACGTGGTAACCGGTGACCAGAAATTCGTCCGGGCCGAGCTCGGCGATCAAGGCCGCGCCGATCGGTTCGGGGTTGCCCGGCGGCTCTCCCTTGAACCAGAACTGCGGCACGCCATAGGTGATGGTGGCGCTCCAGCGCTCGTTGAGCTTGAGCTCCTGCACCGCCTGGCCGGGTTCTTCGGCGGTGCCGTGGAGTTTGCCTTCGGACGCGGCCTTGGCGAACGGACGCATGCCGCGCTTGACCAGGTCGAAACCGAGCGCGAATGGCGCCAAGGTTTCTTCGTTGACGTGCTTGGCGCCCAACGGATAGTTGGAATAACGCGTGTAGTCCATGCCGAACGCCGACCAGCCGATGCCGTCGTGGCCCAGCGTGGGGAACAGATAACGCGCGTACTCGGGGCGGTTGCCGGTTTCGGCAACGAACAGCGCGTTATCAGCACGTGCGTAACGCTCCAGCACCGTGGTGTACATGCGGTACTCGGGCATGTAGATGTCCGGCGCCAGCAGATCGATATGCGGGCCGGCGGCCTTCCACACATCCAGCACGTTGTCGGTGGGACCACCGCTGGCGTATTGACCGGGCTGGCCGGGATTGAACGGGCCACGCAGTGCGGCGTTGACGTACATCGGCAATGGGTACTCGGCCTTGCCGGCTTCGGCCACTTGATCGATGTAGCGACCGATCGACCAGGCATGGAAGATCTCGTCGGCATCGGCACCGAACACCTGCGCCCAGCTGCCCGGCGGCTTGTTCAAGCGCTTGAGCAGTTCGTCCGGCACCGGGCCGTCGAACAGCTTCTGCGCCATCGGCGAGAAGTCGCGCACGCTGCCGTAGGTGCCCGGCTCGTTCTCCGGCTGGATCATGATCACGGTGTGCTGTGGATCGACTTGCTTCAGATGCTGCATGAAGGCGACGAAGGCTTTGCGGTCTGCATCCAATGTGGCCTGCGCATGCGGCGACAGCGACCCGATCGCCTTGCCCTCGCGCGTCACCACGCGCGGGAAGCGCTGGTTGTCGGTCTTGACCCAATGCGGCGCATACGCCGGGCCGTTGTTCTTCCAGGTCGCAAACCACAGCAGCACCAGCCGCACCTTGTGCTCGCGCGCTTGTGTCAGCAACGTATCGACGAAGGAGAAATCGAACTTGCCTTCTTCCGGCTCAACCTGCTCCCAGGCGATCGGCACCTGCACGGTGTTGGGGCCCAGCACCTGCATCGCCGGCCACACCTTGTCCATCACCCCGGGATAGTTGCTGGAGTTGTTGACCTGCGCGCCCAGGATCAGGAACGGCGCGCCATCGACCATCAACGCATGCTTGCCGTCCTTGCTGACGAACTGCGGCATCGGTGTCTGCGCAGCCGGCGCAGCCGCAGTGGCAGGGGTGGTCGCTGCGGTGCCGGCAGCTGGTGCAACGGCGGCCGGTTTGGCCTTGTCCTGCTCGCCAGATTGGCACGCAGCCAAGGCCAGCGTCAGCGCGGACAGCAACAGCGGACGCAGGCAACGGCGTGCAGTGGAAGGAGCGATCACACGTGCAACGGGGGAATGCATGGACATAAGACTCCGTGTCACCAGGTATCGGTGCGGAAGGGGGAAACAGGAAGGTGTTCGCGATTGACCAGGTTGGCGTCGTCCGGGTTCTCGCTCCAGCCGTAGCGCACAGCGACCGGTGCGCGCACCGCATCGCTGCGCACGATCACGCGATCACCATCGAGTTGCGCGGTGGCCGGCTGGAACTGTTTGTCGGCACCGGCGACACGGAAGCCTTGCACTTGGCCACCGCCACGCACCTGCAAGGCACTGCCTTGCAGATCGAAACTCAGCACTGCCTGGCCATCGGCGAAGCTTGCGCGCTTGAACACCGGCGCGCTGTACACCAGCGTTTCGCCATAAGCCACATGCCGCGCCGCAAGCGCCAGACGATGGCCGACATCGCGCTTGTTGGTGGGATGGATATCGGTGGGGTTGCCGATATCGATGATCACCGCCTGCCCGGTCGCCGGCAGCGCCAGCGTCTTGGATTGCGACTCGCGCAATAGCGCCCACGGGCTCATATCGCCCTTGTCGCCGCCGGCCTTGAAGTTGGTCAGCTGCACCCACAGAAACGGCAGCGTCTTCGCACCGCGTTCGGCGCGCCATTGCTGGATCATCGCCGCGAACTGCTCGCGATATTTCACCGCGCCGGTGTCGCTGGCATTGGTTTCGCCCTGGTACCAGATCACGCCCTTGACCGGGAACGGCTGCAGCGGATGGATCATCTGGTTGTACAGCAGCGTGGGCAGCTGATTCTTGTTGTCGGCCAGCGACACGCGCACGGCCGCGGGGCGGAACTTCCAACCGCTCAAGGCGCGCTTGGCACCGGCGGTGGTCTGCACAAAGCGCTGCTCGTCCGGACCATGCATGCCGCCGCCACCGCTGAGATCTTCCACCCGCACCGCAATGTGGTTGACGCCTGCATGCAGTGCAGAAGGCGGCACGGTGTAGACGCGCGGCAGGTTCCACTGCTTGGTGGTCTGGCCAACCTGGGTGCCGTTGACATAGGTGATATCGGAGTCATCGATCTGGCCCACGCCCAGCGCAATACCGGCCTTGGCCTCGGCAGCGCTCAAGGTGACCGTGGTGCGGTACCAGGCGATACCATCCATGCCGTCATAGCCGCTGAGTTCCCATTGCTGGGTCGTCGGGATGCTGTCCCAGTCGCTATCGTCGAACGTCGCTTCGCGCCACTGCGGCATGTCGCCGTCCACCTTGGGCCAGCGCGCGATGCGCTTGCCGGTGGCGGCCTGCGCGGCGGCATCGCGTTGCTTGATCGCTTCGATCGCGCCCTGGTTCTGGTCGGCGTTCAACCCCAGCGAAGCCGCATCCATCCACGCTTCGATCGCACTGCCGCCCCAGGTGCTGTTGACGATGCCGATCGGCACGCCGGTGCTGGCACGTAGCTCCTTGGCGAAGAAATATCCCACTGCAGTGAACTCGCCGGCATTCTCCGGCGTCGCCGCTTTCCAGTCGCCGCCGGTCAGGCGCGCTTCCGGCTGCACCGACCACGACTTGGGCACCTTGAAGTGACGCAGCTGCGGGTCGTTGGCGTCAGCCACTGCCTGCGGACCATCGCTGGCCTGCGCCAAGGGCCACTCCATGTTCGATTGGCCGCTGGCCAGCCACACATCGCCGACCAGCACGTCGCGCACCTGCAGCTCGCCGCCGTCGCCCTGCACGCTCAACACATAAGGGCCACCGGCCTTGTGCGCGGGCAGACTCACCTTCCACTGCCCTTTCGCATCGGCCTTGGCGGTGGCTCGCTTGCCGTCAAAGCTGACCGTGATGGCGGCATTCGGCGATGCCCAGCCCCACACCGGCATCGGCTGGTCGCGCTGCAACACTGCGCCATCGGCAAACAACAATGGCAGGGTCGGTTGCGCCAACGCGGCGGGGCTGATCAGCGCCAGGCCCAACAGGCAGCCACGACGGATGAAAGAAGCGGTCATGCAGTGATCTCCAGAGTCGGCGCAGCCACTCGGCGCGCAACAAAGCGACAGCACGCGCCGCCGCATACAGTAAGACAGCGCGATGACGCGCGCAGGCACGCAGCGCTCATCGTGGATCGCCGTAGAAAATGCCACGCCCACCGGTAGCGAAGTACACGCGCCCGGGGATGCGCGGATCGCCGGTCACGCTGTACGGCTTGCCGAAACGGTGCGCGTCGTCGTTGATGCGCAACCAGTGCGCGCCGTCGTCGTCGGAGCGGAATACACCGTCCACACCACGCACGCGGCCGGCCAGATACAGCGCCGGCGGTGCACCCTCGCGCAGTGCCTTGCCGATGCCCAACGAACGCGCCTGGTCCGGCGTGGACAAGGTTTGCAAACGACCGTCCTGCCAGCGCATCACGCCAAGCGTGGGGCTGGCCAGATACACCACACCCGCACGCCACGGATCGGGGCGCAGTTGCGGACGCGCACGCTCATCGCGCGCCGGGCTGCCGACCTGCGCACCGGTGTCGCGAAAGTTCGCTGCGCCATCGCTGCTTTCGAACAAGCGCCCGCTTGCGGTGTCAACCGCATACCAGCGCCGCGCATCGACGCGATCGGCCACCGCCACCGCAGTGTCGGGCAGACCCTGCACACGTTGCCACTGCTTGCCGAAATCGGCTGTGCGCCACACACCGCCTTTCTCGGGCGCCCATACAACGTGGGATGCGTCGGCGGAAATGGCGATGTTGCCGGCGCCCTGCCCTGCCGGCGGCTCACTGGCAAACGCCGTCCACTGCGCGCCGCCATCGCGCGAGTAGAGCGCGCGGATTTCATTGTTGCGGCGATTACGCACGGTGCCGCTGCGCACCACCCACTGCGCGGCCTGCCCGGCGGCATCGATACTTTCGCCATTGGTCAGGCGCGGGCCGGCGTACTGCAATTGCGCACTGTCCAGATCGTCATGCCGAAAGCCATCGATATCGCCCAGCGCGCTGAGCAGATGCGCGCCCTGCATCGGGCTGAGCAGATCCAGCGGCACGGTTTCTTCCAGCCCACGGTCCTGAAACCACCACTGCAACGGACGCTGCTGCTTGGCGAAATCCTGCAGATTGCGCGAGGCCCAGATGCCGTAGCCGGTAACGAACATCGCGTGATTGCTGTCGAACGGATCGATCGCCAATGCGCCCATCCAGTGCGGCGTTGCCTGCGCGGTCCACGGCGCGGCGCTGTGATCGAACTGCGAGGCGGCCAACAATGGCGTCCAGCTGCGACCACCATCGACGCTGCGGAACACTTCATCGCGCGGTGAGCGGCGGAACGTGCTGGCCAATAGCACCTGCGGCTGTTGCGGATCCACCGCCACCGCGCCCCAACCGAAACCATCGCCAGTGGCCGGCTGCGCGATCGGGCTGATCTCGCTCCAGCGCGCCTGCGACCCCGCCTGCGCCGGGGTGTATTTCCAAAGCGCGCCACCGGCCATCAGATCCGGGCCGGGCTGGTCGCCGTAGCTCAGATACCACTGCCCATCGCTACCACCGGCCATATGACTGGGACGCAGACCCTTGGGTTGCCCGGCCACTGCCGACCAGCTGCGACCCGCGTCTTCGGACACATACAGACTGGTCTGCGCAGTGGACACACCGACATAGATCCGCGGCGTGGGCGCACCAGCGCGGCCGCTGGCGGCATCGAACACGACAAACGCGATGCCCACCGCCTGCTCGCGCCCGACATGATTACGCGCAGTGGAACCCGCCAGTGCCTCGGCAGGAAACCCCTCCACACGCGCCCAGTGCGCGCCGCGATCGGTGCTGCGCCACAGACCCGCATCGCGCGAACCGAGCAACAGCACGCGGCCATCGTGCGGGTCCACTGCCAAGCGTTCGCCATTGGAACGCCCCAGCTGGTTGCCGCCCAGTTTGAACGGCAACTCGGCACGCTCGAAGCTGTGCCCGCGATCGAACGAGCGCAGCACCGCGGCATTGCCGGCGCGCTCGTGCATATAGGTGCCCGCGGCCAGATACAGCGCCTTCGGGTCGGCAGGATCGACCGCAAATGCGTCGATCCCCATCAGATTCCAGTCGTCGGCACCCAACCAATCGGTCAGTGCGATCCACTGCTGCGCACGCGCATCCCAACGGTAGGCGCCACCGACATCGGTGCGCGCATACGCAAGATCGCGCTCTGCGGGATGAAACAGCACACCGGTGACGAATCCGCCACCGCCAATGGCAACGCTGCGCCATTGGTAAGGCCCCTGCGCACCGGAATCGGCGGCATGCAGCCGAAAGACAGACGCCAACAGCAGCAACGCCCAAAGACCGGCCTGCCACGCTTGCGTACGAAGACGACGGCGCTCAGTAGGCGGATCGATCATGACGATCATTCCTCCGGCTCCCTTTGCGGTCGATGATGGCCACCGACTGGAAAACACCGGTCCAACGAGCTGCCTGCACAGCTCGCCGGACCGGAGACGCCCTTCCTACGGCACGTTCTACAGGCTGGCCCGCAAGGTCAGGCCATACCGACGATCGTTGATCACGAAGTCGCGGTAGCGCGACTCGGAACCCAGATAGCTTTCGCGACGGGTATCGAGCAGATTCACGCCATCGAGCGAGATCGACCACACATTATTGATGTTGAAACGCAGCGAGGCATCCAGCTGGCCGAAGCCCTTGTTGTAGACCGGCAGATTTTCAGTGCCGTTGCCTGCGGTGGTCACCAGCCAGTCGCTGCGCCAGTTGTAGGCCACACGGCCCTGGAAGCGCGCCGTTTCGTAGCTGAGGATCGCGTTGTAGCTGTTCTTGGACAACCCTTCCAGCGGCACGGTGAGTGCCTGGCCGTTGGTGTCGGTGGCAGTGGGGCTCGGCGCCTCGCTGTCGACATAGGTGTAGTTAGTCTGCAGGCCGAAGCCGCTCAGCCAGCCCGGCAGGAAGTCGAAGAACTGCGTATAGCCCAGTTCCGCACCGCGGATCTTGCCGGCATCGCCGTTGACCGGGCGGGTGATCTGCCACACGCGACCATCGTAGACCTCGTTGAACACGCTGTCGGCGATGAAGCCTTCGATCTTCTTGTAGAACAGGGTGCCGTACATCATCGAGCCCTGGCCGAAGTACCACTCCAGCGCGGTGTCGAACTGATCGGCCTTGACCGGCTCCAGATCGGGATTGCCCGCCCTGCCGGTAAAGGTCGAGGCACCGTTGGAGCTGCCGGTGCTCAGGCTCAGGTTCGGATTGAGGCGGTCGAAAGTAGGACGCGAAATGCCGCGCGAGGCCGCAAACCGCCACTGCAGCGTGTCGCTGAGCATCCAGCGCAGATTCAAGCTCGGCAGCACGTCGGTATAGGTCTGCTGTGCATCCACCGGAATCAGACCGCCACCCTCGCCATCGGTGCCGGTACGCACACCGGTGGAACCGACCTCGGTACGCACGACGCGCACGCCGATATTGCCGTCGAACGGGATCGAATCGCTGTCCACGCCGAAGCGCAATACACCGTAGGCCGCGTAGGTCTTCTCGGTCTGCGCATTGATGTTGTTCGGGGAAAACTCCAGCGGGCTGGCACCGAAGGTGGCGAGCGTCTGCTGGTAGTTGGCCACCGCCGCATCGGATGCGGTCAGGGTCGGCCCAAATGCATGACTTTCACCGCGGAAGAAATCGGTGATCGGATTGGTCACCACGCCCACGCTCGGGAATTGCGAGAACGGTGCGCCTGCGCAGTTGTTGATGCACATGAAGCGATAGATGTTGCCCTTGGTCTCTGCATCGCGGTCGGTGTAGCGCACACCGGCCTTGAAGCTGCGCACGAAGTCGCTGTCGAAGGCCAGGTCCATATCGGCGCGCCAGGCGAACTCAGTGCCCTTGTTGTCGTCCTTGTTATCCAGGTGATAGCGCCAACCGTCGTAATTGTTGACGTCGGCCAGATAGCCTTCCGCACCGCTGGAATCGGTCACCGACAAACGCGGCAGGTCGCCACGGAAATCGACGTTGAACTGCGGGCTGGTGGACTGACCGGTGGACAGGATGTAGCGCGTGCCGGTGGTGGTGGCATCGACATACTGGAAGTCGGTGCTCAGGGTCAGCTTCTCGTTGACTGTCCACTTGCCGCCCAGCGAGTAATCGGTGGTCACCGAGTGACGTTCGGTCAGGCTGGTGTTGGATTCGGTCGGCACATTCTGGAACGAGCCGTCGACGAATTCGTTGCGGTCGTTGACCTGGATGCCGGGCAAGCCCTGCATGTTGTTCGTGCCGGTCAGCGCGAAGAACGAATAGTCATGCCAGCTGAAGTCGTATTCCGAACGCAGCACCTGCGTATAGACCTCGACCGAATCGTTCGGGCGCCACTGCATCGCAAATGCGCCGGTCTTGCGCTCGCGCTCACCGACGGTGGTGTTGATGCCGGCGCCGTGCGGCACCGACACTTCCTGGCCTTCATAGCCCGGCAGATCGGTCTGCGTGTACCACGGCTCGATCGAAATGGTGTCCTGACGGAACGGGCTCTTCTGCTGCGAATAATTCACCAGCAGGCCGATCTCGCCGATACCGGTCTGCCAGCGATCGCTGAACAGGCCCGAGAACGCCGGCTTGCCGTCGTCGGCCAGGTCGTAATGGTTGTACTGGACGCTGCCGGCGATCTTGCGGCCGTCATAGTCGAACGGCAGGCGCGTGCGCAGATCCACAGTGCCGCCCAGGCCACCTTCGATCATGTCGGCCGAGGGATTCTTGTAGACGTTGACGCCGCCAAGCAACTCGGCAGAGACGTCTTCGAAGCTCAGGCCACGGCCGTCGTTGGCGGTGAAGATGTCGCGGCCATTGAGCTCGGTCCGCACCTGGGTCAGGCCGCGAATGGCGATCGAGCTGCCTTCGCCGTAATTGCGGGTGATCTGGATGCCGGAGATGCGCTGCAGCGCCTCGGCAACGTTGTTGTCGGGCAGCTTGCCGATGTCTTCGGCAACGATCGAATCGACGATCTGCTCGGCGTTCTGCTTGACCAGCTGCGCCTTGGTGACGCTGCTGCGGGTGCCGGTGACCTGCACGGTGTCGAGCTGCTGGGTGGTCGGGTCCTGCGCTGGAGCAGCAGTGGTGGTCGCGTCCTGCGCATAGGCCTGCGCGCTCAGCAGCGTGGCCACACTGATGGCCATCACGGAGCGGCGGAAATCACGGATCGAACGCTGACCCACAGTCCGGCCTGCCGGAATGTGGCGATGTTGCACTGACATGGTGCTCCCTCCCAGGACGCATGTACTGCTAATTTTTAGCGGGTGGGTGCGCGAACGCCCTGCCCGTCGTTGTTGCTGGCCCGCATCCGCACACGGCAAAGGCTGCGACTGGTTGGATGCGTGGTAATCCCGATAAGGCTTACCTAGCGGCTGCGGCCGGAGCATAGGGCGCGGCTGTCATGCCACACCAATGAAATATTCCTGGCGAGCTATTCCTGAAACCTATAGCAACATAGAGAAACCCGGCAGGTCTGGCGTTGCGGGCCAGGCTGCCGGATTCACCGAAACGGGCTCAACTCTGCGAACCAACGCAGCCGGAACCGTGATCGAGCACGCTTACCAGTTCATGCGCAGCACCAGCGAATAGCGCCGGTCGTTGACGAACGAAGAACGCGTGTACAAGCGCGGGTCCACTTCGCCCCCTTCGTACGAGGTCGGCCCCATCAACACCTTGGTGACGGTATTGGTCAGGTTATTGGCCTGCACGCCCAATTGCAGATGGTCGTTGAAGCGATAGAAGAACGAGCCGTCAAGCTGGCCGTAGTCGTCGGCCCAGGTCGGCAGGCGCGTGGCCGCGTCGCTGGTGGTCAGCAGATAGCGCGAGCGCCAGTTGTAGGCCAGTCGCAACGACAACGGGCCCTTCTCGTAGATGCCGGCCAGGTTGTAGCTGCGCCGCGACAAGCCTTCCAGCGGCAACTCGACGCCGGTGACGGTGGTGTTGGTGTACGGGTCGGTCGCGGTGTTGGCGCCGCCCTCGCTGTCGACAAAGGTGAAGTTGGCATTGACGCCGAACCCGCTCAGCCAGCCCGGCAGCTGATCGAAAAACTGGGTATAGCCCAGCTCCGCGCCGCGGATGGTGCCCTCGTCCATGTTGTACGGGCGCGTCACCAGCCACGGGCGGTTGTCGTAGATCTCGTTGCGGGTCTGGGTGGAGAAGTAATCCTTGACCTTCTTGTAGAACAGCGTGGCGTACAGCATGTCGCTGGTGTCGAAGTACCACTCCAGCGCGGTATCGAACTGGTTGGCCACCATCGGCTTGAGGTTCGGGTTGCCGGCGGTGCCGACGAAGTCGGTGGCCTGGCCGGCGTCGTTGGTCTCCACGTTGAGCAACACATACGGCTGCAGCTGGGTGTAATCCGGGCGCGCCATCGCCTTGGAGGCGGCAAAGCGCCACTGCAAGGTGTCGGTGAAGCGCAAGCGCAGGTTCAAGCTGGGCAATACATTGGTGTAGCTGCCTTCGGAATTGTTCTCGAAATACTGCCCGGTGTAGCGCGCCTGCAGTTCGGGCGAAACATTGAGCCCGGCCAGATTCTGAAACTGCCCGAAGCCTTCGGCCTGGGTCTTGGTCTGCACCACACGGATGCCGACGTTGCCGTCCACCGGAATGCCCCAGGCCTCGTCGTTGCCGAAATACAGCGCCGCATACGCCGCCTGGGTGCGCTCAAACTGCCGGTTGGTGTCCTGCGGCTGATAGGTGTCCGGTGCCCAGCCATAGCCGCGCAGCGCCACGATCTGCTGGATCATCTGCGAGGCCGAGCCATAGTTGTTGACCAGGCTGCTGTTGGGCACCACCAGGGTGGTCGGCACGTTCACGCCGCCACGGAAGAAGTTGGAGAAGGTGAACAGCGACGATTGGTCGGTCATGAACTCCGACATATTCGCCAGGCCGTTGCTGGTGCCTGGAATCGCTGCCCAGTTGTCGGAGATCACGCCCCAGTTGTAGCCGGAATTCTTGTTGATCTGGTTGCGGTCGGTGGCGCGCATGCCGAAGCGCGCAAAGCGCAACCCGCTGCTGTCATCGAAGGTGTATTCCAGATCCACGCGCGTGGACAGCTGCCGCCCGCGATTCTTGCCCAGGTGGTCCATCGCCGCCGCCCAGAAATAATTGGACGGATCCTGGGTGAAGGCCGGGTTGGCGATCTGCACGCTGGGATACTTGCCCGACACGTCATAAGACAGCCCGGGCAGATAGGTCGCGCTGAACAAGGTGAAATCCAGCTGCTCGTTCTCCGATTGCACCAACTGCATATCGCCCTTGATCTGCAGGTTGTCGTTGAAGAAGTGGCTGAAACCCACCGACAGGTCGGTGGTAGTGGTGCGCTGCTCGGAATAGCGGTTGTCGGTATTGAAGCGCACGCCGTCGCCGGTAAGCACCCCGCGCCACGAGCTGGACACCGGCGAGCCCCGCAGAAACCCGCCACGATCGTCGTAGTCGAAGGTGGTGCCCGGCGCCGGGGTGATGCTGTTGTTGCTGTCGTTGAAGAACGCCGCGCGCTCCTGCCAGTTCATCTCGTAGCGCGAACGCAGGAACTGCGCATAGATCTCGGTGGCATCGGTCGGCTTCCACTGGAAGGCGGCCGCAATGCCGTCGCGCTTGCGCTCGAAATCCAGCTGACGCCAGTTCACCCCGCCCGGCACGAACACCTCGCTGCGCCCGCTGCCGGCCAGCACGGCCTCATCGGTACGCCGCACGTACGGTTCGACCTGGATGCCATCCGAGCGCGTTGCCAGCTCCGAATGCGCAACGTCGATCATGAAGCCCATTTCGCCGATGCCGGTGTCCCAGCGATCGCTGAACAGGAACGAGGCCGACGGCTTGTACTGCTTGCTCATGTCGCCGTAGTTGTAATCGACATTGCCACCGACGATCCGGCCCGGATTGTCGAACGGCATGCGCGTGCGCAGGTTGACCGTGCCGCCCAGGCCGCCTTCGATGATTTCGGCCGAGGGATTCTTGTAGACGTCCACACCGGCCATCAGCTCGGCCGGCACGTCCTCGAAGCTCAGGCCACGGCCGCTGGCGGCGCTGAAGATGTCGCGCCCATTGAGTTCGCCGCGCACCTGGGTCAGGCCGCGGATCATCACCCCGCTGCCTTCGGCCGAGAAGTGATCGGGGTCGCTGCGCGCGGCAAAGTGATCGATGGTCACGCCGCTGACGCGCTGCAGGGTTTCGGTGACGCTGCGATCGGGCAAGGCGCCGATGTCTTCGGCGCTGACCGAATCCACGATCTGGCTGGCGTCGCGCTTGATTACCTGCGACTTGATCAGGCTGGCGCGCACACCGCGCACTTCCACCGCATCCAGATCCACGGCGTTGCCGCCGGCATTGGTGAGCGGAGCGTTCTGGGACGTCTGCGCCTGCTGAGCATAAACCGGCGCTGCGAGCAGCAGCGCAATGCTGACGGCCATGGCGGAATGAGGCAAACGCAAGGTACGGCGAGCGCGCACGCCCGTACCTGCCGGTGCATGGCTTGAAAAGGTGTACATCCGAATCCCTCCCAGGACGCAAGACGACTGAAGACTGGTTGTCGCGGCACCGCAAGCGGGCCGCACGATCGTGTGGGATCCGCACGCGAGCGTGCGGGTCCACCCTCCCACTGCATGGCGGCTTGGCCGCCGATCACCTGCCCGACTTCACGTGCGCTTCAGCGTGCGATCTGGCTCACAGATATAGGCGCGTGATCTAGCGTCAACCAATGAAAAAATCACGAACCACTATTCCCTGGCGGAATAGAAATGGCAGAGCCCGCTTAGCCAAGGGATTCCGGACCGCGCAAAGCCGGATACAAACGGCGCGCGGTGGTGCGTAGCGCCTGCAAAATGCGCTCGGCACCCGGCGGCAGGATGTAATCGCGCCGGCGGATGATGCCGAACGACTCCATCCGTACCCCCAGTTCGATCGGCAGCACGGTCAGCAGCTTGGCCTGGATCAGCGCCGCCACCGATTCCACCGGCAAGGCGGTCAACATGTCGGTGCCGCGCAGCAGGGTCGAGGTGACCGGCAAGGACGAGGTCTCGATCGCATTGGTCGGCGTCTGCACGCCGTGCTCCATGAACATCGAATCCAGCCGCGCGCGCAGCACGCTGTCGGCCGGCGGCAGGATCCAGCCATAGCGCACCAGATCGGCATGCTGCAGACCGGCGCGACTGGCCAGCGGGTGGCCGGCACGTGCGATCACCGAATGCGGCTCGTCGGCCAGCGGCTCGAACTCCAGCTCGCCCACGCCCTCCGGCCCCAGGATGCGGCCGATTACGATGTCCAGCTGGCCATCCAGCAACTTGGCCACCAGCGGGCGGCTGTAGTCCATTTCCACCCGCACCAGGATGTCCGGGAACTCGCGTTTGACCTCGGCAATCGCCTGCGGCACCAGATTGGTCCCCGGATTGACCACGGTGCCGATCGAGGCCTGGCCCATGCGCCCGGCACGCAGTGCAGCGATCTCTTCCTGCGCCCGCCCGATCTCCGACATCGCCGCGCGCGCGCGCCGGATCAGCACATGGCCGTACCAAGTCGGCTCGACCCCGCGCGCATGCCGCTCGAACAACTTCACCCCCAGCATGTCCTCCATTTCCGCCAGTAGCTTGGAGGCTGCCGGCTGGGTCATGCTGGCAGCCTCGGCCGCACGTAGCACCGAGCGTTGTTCGTGCAAATGCAGCAGCAACAAGAGCTGACGCGTCTTCAGCCGGGCTGCGTTGAACCAGGGAGTACCGGAATTTGCCATGGAGGTCGCCGCGAAGGTGTATTCGTAGGAGGAATAGAATATGCCGAAAATTTCATTTGCAGCACATATCTCCCCGCGCGAGGCTATCGAACGCCGCAGCAGGAGCCCCGACCTCCCGGGCGCGGCCAGAACAGACGTGACCCATCTTCCACAAGGTGGCAACACGCATGCCATGACTGCGGAGGTGGACGACGATGACGGCATCTTGCCAGCCCATTGCAGGCTGTTGGAGTGCGCACGCAATTGCTGCAATCGGCCCGTCATTGCGTCGCGGCGCCCTGCCCGCCCCCATGTTCCTGATCTTTCACCGTGCGCCTGCAGACCACGTTGCAGCACGCAGTTGCGCAAGCTCCCCCGACGTTGCCGGCCATCTGGTCGCCGACGGCCGCTTTCCGCTCTATCGCGAGTAACCCGATGACCTCAGACACCACTGCCAGCCTGTTCGCCCTGCCGCTGATCGCCATCCTGCGTGGCATCACGCCGGAAGAAACGCTCGACCATGTCGGCGCGCTGATCGATGCCGGTTTCGACGCGATCGAAATCCCGCTCAATTCGCCGCGCTGGGCCGAGAGCATCGCGCTGGCCCAGCAGACCTACGGCGAGCGCGCCTGGATCGGTGCCGGCACCGTACTGCGCAACGAAGACGTCGACACCCTGGCCGAGATCGGTTCGCGCTTCATCGTCACCCCGAATACGCGTCCGTCGCTGATCCGCCATGCGGTCTCGCGCGGCCTCACCGTGGTGGCAGGCTTCGCCACCGCCAGCGAGGCGTTCGACGCCATCGACGCCGGCGCCACCATCCTCAAGCTATTCCCGGCCGCGACGTATGGCGCCGCACACGTACGCGCGCTGCGCTCGGTGCTGCCCAAGCACATTCCGGTCTACGTGGTCGGCGGCGTCAGCCCGCAGACCCTGGCCGGCTTCCTCGCGCAGGGCGCTGCCGGTGCCGGCATCGGTGGCGAACTGTACAAACCCGCGCAATCGCTCGAAACGACCCAGACGCATGCACGCGCCTTCGTGCAGGCCTACCAGGAACTGCAAGGATGAAGATCACCCGCCTTACCACCTACCACGCCGCCCCGCGCTGGCTGTTCCTCAAGGTCGAGACCGACGAGGGCATCACCGGCTGGGGCGAGCCGGTCATCGAAGGCCGCGCACGCTCGGTGGAAGCGGCCGTGCACGAACTGGCCGGCTACGTCGTCGGCAAGGATCCGGCGCGCATCAACGACCTGTGGCAGACCATGTACCGCGCCGGTTTCTATCGCGGCGGCGCCATCCTGATGAGCGCCATCGCCGGTATCGACCAGGCCTTGTGGGACATCAAGGGCAAGGCGCTGGGCGTGCCGGTGTACGAGCTGCTGGGCGGGCTGGTGCGCGACCGCATGAAGACTTATCGCTGGGTCGGCGGCGACCGCCCCGGCGCCATCATCCAGCAGATCACCGACTACCGCGCGCTGGGCTTTGACACCTTCAAGTTCAACGGCACCGAAGAAATGAAGCTGATCGACAGCGCGCGCGCCGTCGATGCCGCCGTGGTCAAGGTCGCCGAAATCCGCGAAGCCTTCGGCAACACCATCGACTTCGGCATCGACTTCCACGGCCGCGTCGGCGCGCCGATGGCCAAGGCGCTGCTGCGCGAGCTCGAACCGTTCAAGCCGTTGTTCGTGGAAGAACCGGTACTGGCCGAACAGGCCGAGTATTACCCGCGCCTGGCCGCAAGCACCTCGATTCCGCTGGCTGCCGGCGAGCGCATGTTCTCGCGCTTCGAATTCAAGAACGTGCTGTGCGCCGGTGGTATCGGCATGGTGCAGCCGGATCTCTCGCATGCCGGCGGCATCACCGAATGCGTCAAGATCGCCGCGATGGCCGAAGCCTACGACGTCGGCTTCGCCCCGCACTGCCCGCTCGGCCCGATCGCGCTCGCCGCCTGCCTGCACGTGGACTTCGTTTCGCACAACGCGGTGCTGCAGGAACAGAGCATCGGCATCCATTACAACGAAGGCGCCGACCTGCTCGATTACGTCATCAATAAAGACGATTTTCAGTGTGTGGATGGCAGTATCGCCGCCCTGCCCAAGCCCGGGCTCGGTGTGGAGATCAACGAAGAGATGCTCAAGCGCGCAAACGAAAATCCGCCCGATTGGCGCAACCCGGTGTGGCGTCACAGCGATGGCAGCATCGCCGAATGGTGAGCACGATCGAACACACTGCCGTGTTGGCGGTCGACAGCCGCTGCACGCATGGCGAAGGCGTGCTTTGGTGCGAGCAGCGCCAGGCGCTGTGCTGGGTCGACATCAGCGAAAAACGCCTGTGGCGCCATCACCCGCAAAGCGCGCATACGCGCTACTGGACGCTGCCCGATCGGCCGGGCTGCATCGGCTTGATGGACGACGGCCGCGTGCTGATCGCGCTGGCCAAAGCGATCTGCATCGCCGACCCGGACAACGCCGACGGAGAGGGCGATGCGCTGCCGCTGGAAAAGCTCGCCGATGTCGAAGCCGACAATCCGCTCACGCGCAGCAACGATGGCCGCGCCGATCGCAACGGCAACTTCGTGTTCGGCACCATGGACGAGCACGACGACAAGGCCGCGCGCGGCGCGATATATCAGTTCTCGCTGCGTCACGGTCTGCGCGCCTTGCCGCTGCCGGGCGTGTCGATCCCCAACTCGATCTGCTTCAGCCCCGATGGCCGCACCCTGTATTACTGCGACTCGGTACGCCCGCAGATCCTGTGCTGCGACTACGACGCCGACAGCGCGCAGACCAGCAATACGCGCGTGTTCGCCACACTGGATCGCGACGATGCCGAGCCGGATGGCTCCATCATCGACAGCGAGGGTCATCTCTGGAATGCGCAGTGGCGCGCCTGGCGCGTGGTGCGCTACCGCCCCGACGGCAGCGTCGAGCGCATCGTGCAGCTACCGGTCAAGCACCCCACCTGCAGCGCCTTCGGCGGCGCCGCGCTGGATCGTCTGCATGTGATCAGCTCACGCCTGGACCACAGCGCCGAAGAACTTGCCCGCACGCCGGAAGCCGGCGGCCTGTACCTCTGCGACCTGCCGATCAACGGCCTGCCCGAGAGCCGGGTGGCCAGCGCATGATCGCCATCGACTGGGGCACCAGCAGCCTGCGCGGGTATCTGCTCGATGCCAACGGCAGCGTGCTGGAGCAACGCCGCGGCAGCGACGGCATCCTGGCCTGCCAGGGCCGCTTTGCCGAAGTGTTGAGCGCGCTGATCGACGGCTGGGCCGGCCCGGTTCTGCTCTCGGGCATGATCGGCAGCCGCAACGGCTGGGTTGAACAGGCCTATCTACCCTGCCCTGCCGACACCGCCGCGCTTGCGCAGGCAATGCGCGGCTACGACGACCTGCTGCCCGGACGCACACTGTGGTTCGTGCCAGGCGTGAGTACCGGCGAACAGCACGGCGTGCCTGAGGCGAGCACTGGCGAACGGCGCAGCACGCCGGATCTGAGCGCCAGCGCACGGCATAGCGTGCCCGACGTCATGCGCGGCGAAGAAACCCAACTGGTCGGCCTGATCGCCGCACTCGGCGACGGCGAACACGTCGCCTGCCTGCCCGGCACACACAGTAAATGGGCGCAGATCGCCAATGGCCAGCTGACCGGTTTCGCCACCGTCATGACCGGCGAGCTGTACGCCGTACTGCGCCAGCACAGCATCCTCGGCAAGTTGATGCAGGACGATCACGCCGAACTCGACAGCGACGCGTTCCTGCAAGGTGTCGATCGCAGTGGCGAACCCGGCGGCCTCAGCCATCATCTGTTCGGCGCCCGCACGTTGGGGTTGTTCGACCGCCTCACCGCCACCGCACTGCCGTCCTACCTCTCGGGCCTGCTGATCGGCCACGAACTGCGCGACCACCGCGGTGACCACGGCACCGTCCACTTGGTCGGCAGCCCCGCCCTTGCGCAGCGCTATGCACTGGCGCTGGCGCATTTGGGTGTCAAAACCCAGCTGCATCCGGAAGATCTGGCTGCTACGGGGTTGTTCGCGCTGGCCAGGCAGCGCGGGTTGGCTTGATACGCAGCGTGAGTTGATCTGATCAAGCGGCCGGCCGTTGATTTACTTCGGCTGGCGCGTGGCGACGCGTTCGTCATGCCGAACCCTCGAGTAGGGAAATAAAGCCCCTCTCCTGCGGGAGAGGGGTTGGGGTGAGGGTACGGGGGCGAAGCCGCTACGAATGGTGGGTAACCCGAGGCTTCGCCCGTACCCTCATCCGCCCCTGCGGGGCACCTTCTCCCGATGGGATAAGGAATCAACCCCAACGCAGAAAACCAAAATCCCCAGCACCCCCACACCCAGCACCCGACTGCTTTAGAATTGGCAGGCTAAACGCCGGATTCCACCATGCCTTTTGTTGTCACCGAAAACTGCATCAAGTGCAAATACACCGACTGCGTCGAGGTCTGCCCGGTGGATTGCTTCCATGTCGGCCCGAACTTTCTGGTCATCGACCCGGACGAGTGCATCGACTGCACCCTGTGCGAGCCCGAATGCCCGGCCAACGCGATCTACCCGGAAGACGACGTGCCAGCAGGCCAGGAAGGCTTCGTCGCGCTTAACGCCGAGCTCGCCAAGGCGTGGCCCGTCCTGACCGTGCGCCAGGAGCCGTTGCCCGATGCCGCCGAATGGGACGGCAAGCCGAACAAGTTGCCGCTGCTGCAGCGCTGACACAGCGTTTCGCTATCCAGTCGGGAATGTGCGAAACCGCATCACCGCAGCAAAACACGGTACTGAAACGCAAAACGGGCGCCCAAAGCGCCCGTTTCGCTATCTGACACTGGCAACTACCAGACTCAGCCGCCCAACTTGCCCTTCAACGCAGCAATCAGCGACACCGGTGCCGCCAACGTTGCCGGCATGCCACGCGGGTCCACGGCCGACACGTAGCTGCCGGCGTCGGTCTTGACCACGCGCACCAGGAAGCTGGCGCCTTCGTAGGTCACGTCGTAGGAACCGAGCATCTGCGCCTTGCTGGCGATGGTCAGGCCCGGGATATCGGCCAGTGCCGCGCCCACCTTGGCAAACACCTCATCGCGCTCGCCAGGCACGGTGAAGCCGCTGTTGGCGCTTGCCGAAGGGGCCGAGGTGGTCTGCTGGGTGGTCGATGCCAGCGTCGGCACCTTCATCGCACCCGAGGTGTCGGGCAGGTTCAGGTCCGGCGGCACTTCCAGCGGACGGGCCTCCGGCGCCAGCGCGTAGTCGCCGCGCGCGCCCTTGTGGAACCAGCTGCAACCGCTCGTGGCGGCGACGGTGGCGGTCGCCAGCAACGCGAGCGAGAGCACGCGGACGGGGGAAACGGAATGACGCATCGATAGATCTCCTGGGTCAGGCCGCGAGCATTTCGCGGCTGGAAAGCGCTTCCAACGCAACAGCGTCGGCGGCAAGGCGGTCGGCAGCAGGCTGGTGCGCCGCAGAAAGGGGAAGTAACGGCAAACGCAGGCCGTGCCCGATCCCGGCCCGCTGCAGCAGCGCCTTGACCGGGATGGGATTGGATTCGATACCGCAGAAGCTGTGGTACTCGCTCAGGCGCGCGTCCCAGGCGAGTGCGGCGTCATGCTGACCGTCGCGGGCCAGATCGCACAACCGCCGATATGCCGACGGCAACGCGTTGGACGCCACCGAAATCAGCCCATCGGCGCCCGACAGCATCGCATGCGCGGCACTGCCATCGTCGCCACTGAGCACCACAAAGGTATCGCTGCGCAACGCAAGCAGCGCGGCAATGCGCTCGGGTTCGCTACGCGCTTCCTTGATGCCGATGATATTCGGATGCCCGACCAGCTCGGCAACCGTCTCCGGCAACAGATCGCAACCGGTGCGGCCCGGCACGTTGTACAGCACCACCGGCAGCCCGCCGTTGTCGGCGACCGCCAGAAAGTGCGCTTGCAAGCCGGACTGGGTCGGACGCACGTACGGCGGCGTCACCACCAGCGCGTACTGCGCGCCCAAGGCAGCGGCGCGACGTGTCTGCGCAATGGTCTTGGCGGTGCCCGACAGCCCGGTACCGGCCAGCACAGGCACCCGGCCGGCGACCTGCGCAACGGCAGCACGCAACAGCGTGTCGTACTCCTCGTCGCTCAATGCAGCGGCTTCGCCGGTGGAGCCGGCAACCACGATTCCCTGCACGCCGCCATGCAGCTGCTGCTCCAGCAGCCGCCGCCAGGCATCCAGGTCGAGTGCGCCATCCGGACCGAAAGGGGTCGCCAGCGCGGTGATGATGCCGGAAAGGGACAAGATTCAGCTGCTCTTACGTGACAGGAAAAGGCCCGCGCGCACGCGGGTTGTGGCCGCCTGCATGTTACTTGCGGCGCGAAACCACGGGCAAGTATGCTGGTCATCGCCAGGGCGCCTGCCCGGGCGGCCATTCAGCCTGATGCAATGCCGGAACCCCCTTTGACCGACACCACACCCCGGCCCTCGCCGACCGAAAATCACCTCCTGATCAACGCCTACACGACGCATCCGGAGTCCCCCCTGTTGCCCGTCACCCGCCGCATCGCCGACAGCGGCTGCAATCTCGTGGACGCCCGCCTGGCCACGGTGGGGCGCGATGTCTCGGTCACCGCACTGGCCACCGGCTCCTGGGATTCGGTCGCCAAGCTCGAGGCGATGCTGACCCGGCTCGAACGCGAGGAAGGCCTCAAGCTGGTCTGGTACCGCACCGGCCCCAAGCAGACCCAGTCCAACCTGCTGCCCTACATCGTCGAAGTCATCGCTGCCGACAAGCCGGGCATCCTGTTCCAGCTGGCCGATTTCTTCGACCGCCAGGGCATCACCATCGAGAACCTGCAGAGCACGCGCTATCGCGCCATGCAGACCGGCGCGGAGATGTTTTCTGCGCAGGTGACGATCGGGGTGCCGGCCAACATGCACATCGCCGCATTGCGCGATGATTTTCTGGAATTCTGTGATCACCTCAATCTCGACGCGATCATGGACCCGATGAAGTTTTAAGGCAGACGTTCCGATGGCCATCGCCCTATCCGCGCTGAAACAGATGTTCGATCACATCCGCTCCGAGACCGACTGGAATCTCGACGGTCCGTTGCGCTGGGAATATTTCTTCGCCGACCCGGCGCAGCAACCGCTGCAAAAACTCGCCGAGCAACTGACCACGGACGGCTATCGCGTCATCGACATCTTCCTCGGCGAACGCGACGAAGACGATGGCGACGACGAAGAATCGTATTTCCTGCATGTGGACAAGCTGGAACAGCACACCATCGAGTCGCTGAATCAGCGCAATGCGGAGTTCGACGCGCTTGCCAAACGTTTCCATGTGGCTGCTTATGATGGGATGGACGTCGGCCCGGCATGACCGAGCCGCACGCCCCTCCACTTTGGGCTGAGCAACGATGACCGACGCTGTCTTTGATTTACCCGCTGCAACCTTCGACCTGCCGCTGGCGCTGTCCGGCGGCATCCACACCAGCTTGCGCGGCTACGCCGGCAAATGGGTGGTGCTGTACTTCTATCCGAAAGACAGCACGCCCGGCTGCACCACCGAAGGCCTGGATTTCAACGCGCTGCTGCCGCAGTTCACACAGGCTGGCGCAGTGATCCTGGGCGTCTCGCGCGACTCGGTGAAGTCGCACGACAATTTCTGCGCCAAGCAGGGATTCACCTTTCCGCTGATCAGCGATGGCGACGAGGCCTTGTGCCGCGCCTTCGACGTGATCAAGGAAAAAAACATGTACGGCAAGCAGGTGCTCGGCATCGAGCGCAGCACCTTTCTGCTGTCGCCCGAGGGGCATGTGGTGCAGGCCTGGCGCAAGGTCAAGGTCGCCGGCCATGCCGACGCCGTGCTGGCTGCGTTGAAGGCGCACGCCAAACAGTGACACCCCTCGTTTCCCGTGTCCTCCATCACCCTGCGCCTGCAGGCGTGATGGCTCGCCCCTGCTCCATCACTTGGAAGACCCAATGACCCGAGGCAAGCGCATCTACGTGCTGGACACCAACGTGCTGATGCACGATCCCACCGCGCTGTTCAAATTCGAGGAACACGATGTGTTCCTGCCGATGCAGGTGATCGAGGAACTCGACAACGCCAAGAAGGGCACTTCCGAAGTCAGCCGCAATGCGCGCCAGGTCAGTCGCTTCCTGGACGAACTGCTGGAGAACACCAACGCCGAGCAGATCAAGACTGGCATCCTGCTCAGCCACCCGCAGGGTATCCAGCTCAAGGGCCAGGCCGCGATCGGCCGGCTGTATTTCCAGATCCACCCGATCGATCCGGGCCGCACCTTCGGCGAGATGATTCCGGACAACAAGATCCTGGCATCGGTGCTGGCGCTGTGCGAAGAAAACCCGGACGTGCCGGTCATTCTGGTGTCCAAGGACATCAACCTGCGCATCAAGGCCTACATCAGCGGCCTGAATGCAGAGGACTATCAGAACGATCGCGCGCTGGACGATTTCAGCCTGCTGTTCACCGGCGCTGTCGAGCTGCCGGAAGACTTTTGGCAGAAGCACAATGAAGATCTGCGCAGCTGGAACGAGCGTGGCCGCACCCATTACGAAATCGTGCTGGCCGACGACGAAGACTGGCATCACAACCAGTACCTGTATCTGCCGGGCGAGGACGAAGTGGAACTGCGCGTGGCCAGGATCGGCGGCGGCAAGGCCACGTTGTGCCTGGTGGACGATTTCCGCACCAGCCCGCACGCGGTGTGGGGCATCGTGGCGCGCAACCGCGAGCAGAATTTCGCGCTCAACGCGTTGATGGATCCGGAGATCGATTTCGTCACCCTGCTCGGCACCGCCGGCACCGGCAAGACCCTGCTGGCGCTGGCTGCCGGCCTGGCGCAGACGATGGATCAGCAGCGTTATCGCGAAATCATCATGACCCGCGCCACTGTGAGCGTGGGCGAAGACATCGGTTTTTTGCCCGGCACCGAAGAGGAAAAGATGACCCCATGGATGGGCGCACTGACCGACAACCTGGAAGTGCTCACGCACAATCAGGAAGGCGGTGCCTGGGGGCGTGCGGCAACCAACGATCTGCTCGCCAGCCGCATCAAGATCCGCTCGATGAACTTCATGCGCGGGCGCACCTTCCTGTCGCGCTATCTGATTCTGGACGAGGCACAGAACCTCACTCCCAAGCAGATGAAGACGCTGATCACCCGCGCCGGCCCCGGCACCAAGATCGTGTGTCTGGGCAACGTCGAACAGATCGACACGCCCTACCTCACCGAGACCACCTCGGGCCTGACCTACGCGGTGGATCGCTTCAAGGCCTGGCCGCATAGCGCGCATATCACGCTGCGTCGCGGCGAGCGCTCGCGCCTGGCCGACTTCGCCTCGGAGGTGCTGTGATGCATCCGCTGCGCGGCGCTGCGGCGTTCGCACTGATTGCACTGGCCGGCTGCGCAACCACGCCGCCGCCGGCCAGCGTGCCCACCAACATCAAGAGCGGGCAGTCGTGGGTCATCACGCGCCAGGGCATTGCCGAGCAGGTGCTGGACACCTGCTCGCGCGACAGCCCGGCGCGTCATCCGGGCCAGATCACCGGCTATTGGACGCCGAGCCAGCAACAGATCGAACAGCTCGAATCCAGGCAGGATGCATTGACGCCGACCATCCCCGAGCCCCGCGATTTCGACCGTCAATATGTGGGCGTGGTGATCCAGGGTCAGCAGCTGATCTACATCAATGCCTTCAAGCTGCCGAACGATCCGCCAGTGAAACCGGCCAAAGAGGCGATCCGGGTGTGCGACGGCGGCAGTGCCTTCTGGGGCGCGCTGTACGACCCGCAAACCGGCGCGTTTTCGCAGATCGCCGTCAACGGTACCCCCTGACCCGACATGGGAATCCTGCTGCCGCGCTGGGTCTGGATTGGCGCGGTGGCATTGTCGGGTGTGGCGGGCATGGTCAACGTGGTCGGCTACCTGGGCTCCGAACATCAGGTGGTCAGCCACCTCACCGGCACCACCAGCCTGCTCGGCGTTGCCCTGATACAAAGCACCGGGCCGGAGATCGGCTTTCTTTGGGGCATTCTGATCGCCTTCTGCGCAGGCGCCATGCTCAGCGGCCTGATCATCCAGGACGATGTCCTGCGGCTTGGACAGCGCTACGGCGCGGCACTGCTGCTCGAAGCGCTGCTGTTGCTGGCCGCGATTCCGCTGTTCAAGCTGCATCACATCGGCGGCGTACTGGTCGCCGCAGGCGCCTGCGGCCTGCAGAACGCCATGGCCACCACCCTCAGCGGCGCAGCGGTCCGGACCACGCATCTGAGCGGCATGTTCACCGACCTGGGCATCGGTCTGGGGCACCTGCTGCGCGGACGCCCGCTGCAACTGCGCCGGCTCACGCTGAGCGGGCTGATCATCAGCGGTTTTCTCGGCGGCAGCATCCTCGGCACCTGGCTGTTCCAGCGCTGGCACTACGACGCGCTCTATCTGCCAGCCGGCCTCACCGGATTGACCGGTGCCGGCTACGTTGCCTACCTGCAATGGCGTCGCTGGCGCGCGCGATGACCCGCACATCCAACCGACAGCAGTGCAGAATCCACGCATGACCACGCCCAGCACGCTGTCCGCATTGACCATCGCCGGCTCCGATTCCGGCGGCGGTGCCGGCATCCAGGCCGATCTCAAGACCTTCGCCGCACACCGCGTGCATGGGTTGTCGGCCATCGCTGCGTTGACCGCGCAAAACACCCGTTCGGTCACCGCCGTGCACATCCCGCCGATCGCATTTCTGCAGGCGCAGATCGACGCCTGTTTCGCCGATTTCGACATTCAGGCGGTCAAGCTCGGCATGCTCGCCAATGCCGAGGTCATCCATTGCGTGGCCGATCTGCTCGAAAAATATCGCCCACCGTTCGTGGTACTCGACCCGGTGATGGTCTCCACCAGCGGCGCGCGCCTGCTCGAAGACGCCGCATTGGACGCGCTACGTACGCGGCTGCTGCCCCTGGCCACGCTGATCACCCCCAACACGCCCGAAGCCGAGCTGCTAACCGGTCGCCGCATCGACGATGCCGACGCCGCCGAGCACGCCACCGCCGCCCTGCTCGACCTCGGCGCCAACGCCGTGCTGCTCAAGGGCGGACATCTGCTCGAAGGCGCACGCGTGATCGACCGCTTCGATGACGGCGTCACCCAGGACGTGTTCATGCATCCACGCCTGCAGGTCGACGCGCACGGTACCGGCTGCAGCCTGTCGGCCGCGATTGCCGCGCAGCTGTGCCAGGGCCTGTCCCTGCTCAACGCCTGCGAAGCGGCGATCGACTACGTTGCGCGCGCGATCCGCCTCGGCCACACCCCAGGTCACAGCGAGGTGCTGGTGCTCGACCACTTCGGCGCCGCGCCCAGCATATGAGCGCGTGTACTGGCACATCTGACCTGCCGAAATCGGACCACGCACAGCTAGGCGCCTGCAGCGATCACTGCGCATGGATGAAAGCACCTGCAGTCGCGCTGGCAGCGCCACGGCGCGGACGCATCGGCAACGCGGCCGACAATCGCGTGTCACAAAAGGATTGACGAGTACGCCGGGCATCCGCATAATTCCGCTCCTGACGACGCGCCCGTAGCTCAGTTGGATAGAGTACCTGGCTACGAACCAGGCGGTCGGGAGTTCGAATCTCTCCGGGCGCACCATCATCAGAACAACAAAAAGACAGCATTGCATCGCTGTCTTTTTAGTTAAACCTCCGATCGCACTGCGACGGATGTGCAAGTCAAAACAAGATAATGCGCCCGTAGCTCAGTTGGATAGAGTACCTGGCTACGAACCAGGCGGTCGGGAGTTCGAATCTCTCCGGGCGCACCAATCTTGAAGAAAACGACCAGCTTGCTGGTCTTTTTTTTGTCCGAATGAAAGCAACCGCAATCAGGCCATCGCCCCAACGGCATCTGGCCCACCAACCACCGCCACCGGCAGCAGCGAGGTCACCGGATGCCCGGCATCGCGCCATGCATCCAGCCCGCCCAGCAGCGGACGCACATCGCGATAACCGCGCTCGCGCATTCGCCCCGCCAGCCACGCCGCCGACACCTCATCCGGACACGCGCAATAGATCACCACACTGCGATCGCGCGGCACGGTGGCCAGAATCTGTGCGAGCTGTCGCTCGTCGGCAAACACCGCGCCGGGAATCGTGTACGGCTGCAGATCGCGATATCCCGGTGCGCGGATATCCAGCACGGCAGGCCGCAAGCTCTCTTCGCCATCGAGCAAGGGCACCAGTTCGTCGACCGCGATGCGCGCATGCACCAGCGAACGCAGCAGGCTATGCCGTCGCCACCAGCGCCAACCGATGTAGCAGGCCAACAACACCGCCACCACGACAACCGCGCCCGACCCAAGCTCGGACAGAAACGCGAGTACGTCCTGTACCTGGTGGGCGAACAACGCCCCCAGGCCCAGACCGACCAACGCCCACAACGCTGCACCGAAGGCGTCGTAGCGCAGAAATGCCGCCGGGCGCACCCGCATTGCGCCGGCCATCGGCACCGAGACCATCGACAACCCCGGTACGAACTTGGCCACCGCCAATATCCGCACGCCCCAGCGCGAGAAGAACCGCTCGGTCTTTTTCATGCAGGTATCGCGCGACAGCGACAGCCGGCACAGCGACTGCAAGGTGCGATTACCGAAGCGGCGGCCGGCCAGATACCAGGCCAGATCGCCGAGCAGGCTCGCCAACACCGAAACGCCCAACGCCGCCAACCCGGCCAGCCATGCATCGCTGCCGCCGCGCAGCGCGTAGCCGGCACCGACCAACACCAGCGTCGGCAACGCCGGCACCGGCAGCCCCAGCGACAACGCCAGCACGTTGGCGAACACCAGGGCCAATCCGTACTGTTCGATCAAGCCCTGCATGCGACGATCCTGCGCGACGACGAACGCGCATTATCCGCCCTTCCTCACGCACGCGACTGCCCGGCAGCGGCAGAACGATACGTCTCGGCAAGCGACTGCAACCAGCCATCGAACAGGCCCTCGCTGCGCAGGGCGCGCCGCCACCAGCCCAACGCCTCGCCCTCCTCGCCCGGCCGCCATGCCAGGGAGAACGTCTCGTCGGGCTTGTGGGTTTCTACCTGCACCTCGCACAGCCGGCCGTCCTGCAGCGCGCCGCGCGCATACGCCTCAGGCAGAAAGCCGTAACCGGCGCCGGCCAGCTGCAACTGCAGCTTGGCCTGCATGTCCGGCACGGTGAGCACGTCGCGCCCGGACAACAGGCCCACGGTGCGCGGCAGCAACCGCCGCGCTGAATCCGCTACAGCGATCGCACGATGCTCGGCCAGCTCGGTCGCACCCAGCATGCCGGCGCCCGCCAGCGGATGCGTAGAGGCCACCGCGAACACAAAGCGCAGCGTGCCGATCTGCTCGGCAACATAGCCACCACCACTCGGCCCCTCGCCTGCCGCGACGATCAGATCCACGCGCCGATCCAGTAGCGCCTCCCAGCTGCCGGACAGCGATTCGCTCACGACGCGCAGGCGCGTGCTATCGGCCACCGTGTAGAAGTCCAGGATCTGCGCCTGCAGCAACGCCACCGGCAGAATCGCATCCAGCCCGATCGCAAAGTCCGACTCCCAACCCGACGCCACCCGCCGCACCCGCACCTCCAGCTCTTGCGCAGCACGCAACAGGTGCCTCCCCTCGCGCAACAACTCGCGCCCAGCCTGGGTCGGCGTCGCCTTCGGGCCGAGCCGCTCGAACAGTTGCACCCCCAGATCGTCTTCGAGCTTGGACACCGTGTAGGAAATCGTCGACGGCACCTTGAACAATACCTTGGCCGCCGCCGCAAACGAGCCACGACGGTCAATTGCATCGAGGATTTGCAGCGCTTCCAGGCTGATTTTCATTGTTCGATTTTTTCGATGATAGCGGCCAAATCTACTCGCTTTTTGTCTCCCGCACAGAGGCGGAGACTACGCATCAAGCCGCAGGGACACCGATTCACTCCCCGGCGCCATTCGAGATCTTTCAAGGAGAGGCAGCATGTTGAATGTCCGCAAGAGCGAAACCCGTGGCCGCGCCGAGCATGGCTGGCTGTCCTCGCGCCACACCTTTTCCTTCGCCAGCTACCACGACCCGCGCCACATGGGCGTCGGCCCGCTGCGGGTGATCAACGAAGACAAGGTGCAGCCGGGCGAAGGCTTCGGCACCCATGCCCATCGCGACATGGAGATCATTTCCTACGTCCTGGATGGCGCGCTGGAGCACAAGGACAGCATGGGCACCGGCTCGGTGCTGCACTACGGCGACGTGCAGCGCATGAGCGCCGGCAGCGGCGTCAGCCACAGCGAGTTCAATCACTCGGCCAGCGAGCCGGTGCACTTCCTGCAGATCTGGGTGATGCCCGAGCGCAACGGCATCGAACCCAGCTACGAGGAAAAGCATTTCGACACCGACAGCAAGCGCAATCAGCTGCGTCTGATCGCCTCGCCCAACGGCGAAGCCGGCTCGCTGCGCCTGCACCAGGACGCACGCCTGTACGCCTCCATCCTCGACGGCGACGTGCGTCTGCAACACCCGCTGGCACCGGGACGCATCGGTTACGTGCAGGTGGTGCGCGGCAGCCTGAGCGTCAACGGACAAGCACTGTCGGCCGGCGATGCGCTGCAGATCACCGCCGAGCCGGAACTCGTGCTGGCCGACGCACGCGACGCAGAAGTGCTGGTGTTCGATCTGCCGCAGTAAGCGGCAACGCGTGGTAGTGCGGCGCGCTGCAGTCAATCGGCGCGCCGCATGATCGCAGCTGGTTGGAACAGGCAAAGCGCGCTCCTGGCGCAATGCAGTTCACTTGAAAAAAACGGCACTTCCCGCGCGGGAAGTGCCGTTTTTTATTTGGCTTGAAAACTGAGCCGATTGGAGACTATGCCGAGATACAGGAGCCCTCGATCAGCAACCTCAGTGAACAGCATTAGGTTCTGGCGGTCATTGTGGTGCGCGGATGTATCTGCTGGCGAGCGCTTTTAGTTTTGCGCAGACCTAGCTGCTGGCACGCGCGGCAGCTAGGCAACTACGAGCGTGCGTGTCACCGCCTCAACGACGCCGCACAGCGAATGCACCAGACCCCTCACAGTCACGTGGCCTGAGTCACGCGGCCTGCGATTTGGCGAACGGCTCTGCGTGCGCATCCTTTAGTGCAGAAGACCCATCGGCATCGCCGTTGACCAATGCGAACAACGCATCCGCATCGGCTTCGAGCACATGCGCCGAACGCGCCAGATCATCGACCATCCGCGCCTGATCGCGCGCCTGCACGCCAATGGATTGCAGCGCCGTGTTGGCGGTCGAAATATCCTGCGCCTGCTCCTGGCTGGCGGCGGCGATCTGCTCCACGGTTGCGGTCACGCGAAGCACTGAGCCGACCATATCCTGCATCACCACACCGGCCTGTTCGGCCAGGCGCGAACCATCGCCAACCTGATCGGTCGCGTTGTCGATCAGGGAACGAATCTCCTTGGCCGACACGCTGCAGCGCTGCGCCAGGCTACGCACCTCGGTCGCTACCACTGCAAATCCACGCCCCTGCTCGTCGGCGCGCGCCGCTTCCACCGCCGCGTTGAGCGCCAGGATGTTGGTCTGGAAGGCGATGCCGTCGATCACCTCGATGATCTGGCCAATGCGATCGGTCGCCGAACGAATATTGGCGGTGGTCTTGACCACCTCGGCGATGACCTCGGCACCGCGTCGCGCAACATTGGCCGACTCTTCGGCCATGCGCTGCGCCGACCCCGCGCTCTCGGAATTGATGCGCACGGTTTCCGCCAGCTGATCGATGGTGGTCGAGGTCTGCGCCACTGCGGTGGACTGCGAGGATGCGCGGCTCACCAGTTCCTCATTGCTGATCGAAATATGGTGCGCCTCGCGCTGCACGTTCTGCGCGATGCTCATGGTCTGCCGCATCAACTCGCGCATGCGCTCGGCCGAGCGCACTTGATCAGTCACATCGGTGGCGTACTTGACCACCTTGTACGGCCGTCCGGAGACATCCAGGATCGGGTTGTAGGAGGCCTGGATCCACACCGCGCTGCCGTCCTTGCGCAGCCGGCGATAACGGCCCGCATCGAACTGCCCACGCGCCAGCTTCGCCCAGAAATTGCGGTACTCCTCGGAGGCGCCATACACCGCATCCACGAACACGCGATGGTGCTGGCCGATCGCCTCCTCTGCCGGGTACCCCAAAATCGCCAGGAAATTATCGTTGGCGCTCAGCACGTGCCCTTCCAGATCGAATTCGATCACGCCCATCACCTTGTCGATGGCCTGGATGCGGCCATCCGCATCGGCAGAATCGATCACCTGACGGGTCACCTCGGTGGCGTACTTGACCACCTTGTATGGACGCCCATGCTCATCGAGTACCGGGTTGTAGGACGCCTGGATCCACACGTCCTGCCCATCCTTACCAACGCGCTTGTAGCGCCCCGCATCGAATGCGCCGCGCCCGAGCTTTTCCCAGAACGCGCGATAGGCCGCCGATTGGCGCGTGGACGCATCCACGAACATGCCGTGATGCTTGCCGCGGATCTCATCGAGCCGGTAACCCATCACCTGCAGAAAATTCTGGTTGGCCTCGAGCACGGTGCCATCCAGCGAAAACTCGATGACCGCCATGACCCGGTCGATCGCATCGATCCGCCCTTCGAAATCGGCGGTCTGGCGCACCTGCGCAGTGATGTCGGTGGCGTACTTCACCACGCGATAGGCGTTGCCGGATCGATCCAGCAGCGGGTTGTACGACGCGTTGATCCACACCTCGCGCCCGTGTTTGTCCAACCGGCAAAAGCGCCCAGCGTTGAAGTCGCCACGCCGCAGTGCCGCCCAGAACTGACGATAGCTTTCGCTGTCGCGATCACTGGCAGTCACGAACATGCGGTGATGCTGGCCGACCACCTCGTCCAGCCGATAGCCCATCAAGGACAGGAAGTTCTCGTTCGCATCCAGAATGCGGCCATCCAGATCGAACTCGATCACCGCCATCACCCGGTCCACCGCATTGGCCTTGTGCTGCAGCCCACGGCCCCAGAAAGAGAACAGGCGTCCAAGCAGTGGCGGTAGGCGCATCACGTTGAAGTCCGAGATATATGTCACGTGTTTAGCGACCTATACCGGAGTTACTTGAACCGCTTCATGCAGCACGTTTGAGGCGATTCAGATGCTGTCGCGACAACCAGATGCCTTATGCAGGATGCGGCGAGCCGACTGGCAGCAAGCATGCTGCGCAGCTCACTCGAAAGGGCTTGCAAACCCATGCCGCGATGCAAATAAAAACGCCCGCAAATCAAAGATTTGCGGGCGTCTAGAACACTGGCGGAGCGAGAGGGATTCGAACCCTCGATAGAGCTTTTGACCCTATACTCCCTTAGCAGGGGAGCCCCTTCAGCCGCTCGGGCATCGCTCCAGTTTCACGTCCTGCCGCGTTGTCCGTGGCAGGCCGCGAAGAATACCGGGTAAGGGGGGTTAACGTAAACCCTTTGCGACAATCAATTCGAAGAATCGTCGCCGTGATGCGCGCCGGAAGCAACCGGCTCATCGCCACGCTGGATGCGCTGATAGATTTCTTCGCGATGCACAGCCACATCTTTCGGTGCGGTGATGCCAATGCGCACCTGATTACCCTTGACGCCGAGCACGGTAACAGTGACCGAGTCGCCGATCATCAAGGTTTCGCCTACCCGGCGAGTGAGGATCAACATTTTTCAAATCTCCTGGAACCGGTGGGTTTCCCACCAGCATCGACGGCCTCCTGATGAGACGCGTCTATAGGTAAAGGGAATAGACCGGAAATGGTAGCGGCAGATCCTGCCAGCCAGCAAGGCATGGCAGGACAAGTGTTCAGCCCAAGTGTTGCTTGACCCAGGAGTGCACGCCGTCAAGCGCGGTCGCAAGGGCGGGCCCGTCCTCGCCACCACCCTGGGCGAGATCCGGACGGCCACCGCCCTTGCCCCCGATCTGACTGGCGATATGGCCGAGGAGTTCCCCTGCCTTCACCTTGCCAGTTGGGCTACCGTTCACGCCGGCAACAAGCGCGACCTTGCCGGCTGATGCACCCGCCAGCACGATCACCGAATCGCCCAATTGCTGCTTCAGCCGATCCATCGCATCGCGCAGCGCCTTGGCGTCGAAGCCTTCCAGACGCACCGCGATGACCTTGACTCCGGCCACGTCGACAGCACTGGCGCCCAAATCTGCAGTCGCACCCGAGGCGAGCTTGGCCTTGAGCGACTCCAGCTCACGCTCCAGACGCTTCTGGCGCTCGGTGAGCGCGCGCACCTTGTCGACGACTTCAGTCGCATTGCCGCCGAGCAGATGAGCGGCCTCAAGCAGACGACGCTCTTCGTCGGCCACATGGTCCAGCGCGCCCTGCCCGGTCACCGCTTCGATACGGCGCACGCCCGAAGACACACCACCCTCGGAGGTAATCTTGAACAGGCCGATATCGCCAGTGCGGGTGACGTGGGTGCCGCCGCAGAGTTCGGTCGAATACCCACCCATCTTCAGCACACGCACGTTCTCGCCGTACTTCTCGCCAAACAACGCCATCGCGCCGAAATCCAGCGCTTCCTGCATGGCCATGTTGTGCACCTCCACACTGTGGTTGGAGCGCACCTCGGCGTTGACCTTGCGTTCGATCACGGCGAGTTCTTCGGCAGTGATCGGCTGAAAGTGCGAGAAGTCGAAACGCAGACGGTCCGGCGCAACCAACGATCCCTTCTGCTGGACGTGCGTGCCCAACACTTCGCGCAAGGCCGCATGCAGCAGATGCGTGGCCGAGTGATTGAGGATGGTCTTGCCGCGACGCTGCACGTCGATCCCGCCGGACAGCACATCGCCCAGCGCAAGCGCGCCTTCGGTGATGCGCCCCACATGACCATGGAACTGCCCGGCAAACTTCTGCGTGTCGGCAATGTCGATGGAGACACCGGTCCCGCTCAGTTGACCGCTATCGCCGACTTGACCACCCGACTCGGCATAGAACGGTGTGCGGTCGGTGAACACGATGACCTCGTCACCGGCGTCGGCGCGTTCGACCGGACGGCCCTGCTTGAGCAGCGCAACGACCTTGAGCGCATCGGCGTCGTAGGCTTCGTAACCCAGAAACACTGTCGGCGCCATCGTAGCGACCAGATCGGCCGGCAATGCGACGCCACCGCCGAACTTGCCTGCGGCACGCGCCGTCTCGCGCTGACGCTCCATCGCGAACTCGAAGCCCTCCATGTCCACACGCAAGCCGCGCTCGCGTGCGATGTCGGAGGTCAGATCGACCGGAAATCCGTAGGTGTCGAACAGACGGAATGCATCGGCACCGGGAATGACCTCCTGCGCGCGCGAAGCGACGTCGTCGAAGATCTTCATGCCGGCGTCCAGCGTTTCGGCAAAGCGCTCTTCCTCGGCCAGCAAGGCGCGCGCGACCGTCGCTTGAGCGACTACCAGCTCCGGATAAGCCTCACCCATCAACTCGACCAGGGTCGGCACCATCTTGCTGAAGAACGGCTGGCGCACACCGAGCATCCAGCCATGGCGCAGCGCACGCCGGATGATCCGGCGCAACACGTAACCGCGGCCTTCGTTGGAGGGCAGCACGCCATCGACGATCAGGAACGAACAGGCGCGGATGTGATCGGCGATCACCCGCAGCGACTTGTTTTCCAGATCGGCAACACCGGTCAGCGCGCTGGCCTTGCCGATCAACGCCTGGAATACGTCGATTTCGTAATTGGTATGCACGTGCTGCAGGATCGCGGCAAGACGCTCCAGACCCATGCCGGTATCCACACACGGGGCCGGCAACGGAATCAAGGTGCCATCGGGCTGCCGATCGAACTGCATGAAGACCAGATTCCAGATCTCGATGAAGCGATCGCCATCCTCGTCCGGCGAACCCGGCGGACCACCGGCGATGTGATCGCCATGGTCGAAGAAGATCTCGGTGCACGGGCCGCATGGACCGGTATCGGCCATCTGCCAGAAATTGTCGGAGGCATATGGCGCCCCCTTGTTGTCGCCGATGCGCACGATGCGGCTTTCCGGGATGCCGATCATGTCGCGCCACAACGCGAAGGCTTCTTCGTCGGTGTGGTAGACCGTGACCAGCAGGCGGTCGGCCGGCAGCTTCCAGACCTGGGTCAGCAGCTCCCAGGCCCAGCTGATGGCGTCCTTCTTGAAATAATCGCCGAACGACCAGTTGCCCAGCATTTCGAAGAAGGTGTGGTGGCGCGCGGTATAGCCCACCGAATCCAGATCGTTGTGCTTGCCGCCGGCACGCAGGCAGCGCTGCACGTCGGCAGCACGCACATAGCTGCGCTTTTCCGCGCCGAGAAAGACGTCCTTGAATTGGACCATGCCCGAGTTGGTGAACAGCAAGGTCGGGTCGTTGCCCGGCACCAGCGGTGCGGACGGCACGATGGTGTGGCCCTTGCCTTCGAAGAAGGCGAGGAAGTCACTACGGATCTGGGAAGTGCTGTATTTGGCAGGTGCGTTCATGTGCTGGCATTGGGCGGGCGGCGGTCCCGGTCACCCAATGAATGTGGGCGCAGACGAGCGGAACAACCTTAAACCACAAAGGGTAGCAGGCCTGACGCCCTCAGTCCTCAAGGTCGAAGCGCGTGGCGCTGCGAATGCTGTTGCCATCAAAACCACGCCGGGCCAATAGATCGGCGGCCTTGCGCCGCTGCGGCAGATCCACCGGGCCTTGTTCGCCGAACCGACGACGGATCAGATCGCGTGCGTTTTCGGTCCAATCGCCTTCAAAGGTCGCCATTGCAGCACTGATGGCCTCGCTATCCAGGCCATGGGTTCCGAGTTCGGCGCGAATATGCAGTGGACCGTAGCCCGAGCCTGCACGATTACGAACGACCGACGCCGCAAACCGGGTGTCGTCCTGCCAGCCTTCACCCGCGAGACGCTCTACGGCGGCCTCGGCAGCTTCCGGCTCTATGCCGCGTGCCAACAGCTTGCGGTTCAATTCCTTGCGCGAATGCTCGCGACGCACCAGCAATCCGAGTGCGCGTTGGACCGGCGTCTGCTCCTTGAACCGGCGTCCCCGCTTTGGCGCGGGCTCTTGCTCGTCCATCGTGAGGTGTCCTGAATCACCAAATCACTGCTCAACCAATGCGCCGTCCATGGCGCCTGCCCTCCTGGCCTTCGATAGATCTACCGCGAAGCGCGGCGGCACTGACTCCACCGTCCCCGCGATAGAAAAACTTTGGAGCGGCCATCGAAACCTGTTGCGCTGGTGTCAGGCAGGTGCGGCCAGCGTTAGAGACGAGCACCTACCACCCGTCGCCTGCGCTTCCTGCGCACCGCCCCACCTATCTGACAGCTATCCGCCAGGTTCTTCTGGCTGCTCTTATCGCTTATTCCTTCTCGGCGTCGTCGCCTGCTTCACGCGGCGCTTCGGCGGGCTGGAACTTCTCGCGCAGCTCGGCTTCCAGCTTGATCGCAACCTGCGGGTTATCGCGCAGATAGGTACGCGCATTGTCCTTGCCCTGGCCGATGCGCTCTTCGCCGTAGCTGTACCAGGCACCGGCCTTCTCGACCAGCTTGGCTTCCACGCCCATATCGATCAATTCGCCCTCGCGGCTGATGCCTTCGCCGTAGAGGATTTCAGTCACGACCTGCTTGAACGGAGGCGCCAGCTTGTTCTTGACCACCTTGATCTTGGTCTGATTGCCGATGATTTCATCGCCCTTCTTGATCGCGCCGATACGACGGATATCCAGACGCACCGAGGCGTAGAACTTCAGCGCATTGCCGCCGGTGGTCACTTCCGGGCTCTGGCCCGGCATCATCACGCCGATCTTGTGGCGCAGTTGGTTGATGAAGACCACCAGGGTGTTGGAGCGCTTGATGTTGCCGGTCAGCTTGCGCAGCGCCTGGCTCATCAGACGTGCCTGCAGACCCGGCAGCTGGTCGCCCATCTCGCCTTCGATTTCTGCCTTCGGGGTCAGCGCGGCGACCGAGTCGACCACCACGATGTCCACCGAGCTCGAACGTACCAGCATGTCGGCGATTTCCAGCGCCTGCTCACCGGTATCGGGCTGCGACAGCAGCAGGTCGTCGACGTTGACGCCCAGCTTGGCGGCATAGATCGGGTCCAGCGCATGCTCGGCATCGATGAAGGCTGCGGTGCCGCCCTTCTTCTGGCATTCGGCGATCGCCTGCAGGGTCAGGGTGGTCTTGCCCGAGGCTTCCGGCCCGTAGATTTCGACCACGCGCCCCTTGGGCAGACCGCCGATGCCGAGTGCGATATCCAGCATCAACGAACCGGTTGGAATGACTTCGACCGCCTCGATGGCGCGGTCGCCCATGCGCATGACCGAACCCTTGCCGAATTGCTTTTCGATCTGGCTCAGTGCTGCGGAAAGGGCGCGCTTTTTGTTCTCATCCATCTGGGTGATCCTTGTCAGTGATTTCGGTGTAGGGCAAATGTAGCGGCGGTGTATCGCACAGGCTGAGACTGGCGGCGACACACTCAGATTAGGGATGCGGGCAGTGCGGTGGCAGCGGGAAATCCTGCGGTGCCGGCTCGGGAAAAAGCCAGCACGCCCATCGGCGCACTGCTCAACGATTTGGCCTCAGTAGCCCGCAATACAAGCCCTCGATCGCGAAATCCTGATCCGGCAGCACTTCGATCGGCGCGTAGTCCGGATTGCGCGGCAGCAGCCGAATGCGGTCCTTGCCGATCTTCAACAGTTTTACCGTGATCTCCTCGTCTATCCGGGCGACCACGATCTGCCCCGAGCGCGCGTCACGGGTGCGATGCACGCCGATCAGGTCGCCGTTGAAGATGCCTTCGTCGCGCATCGAATCGCCCTGCACTTTCAGCAGATAGTCCGGCGAGGGCGAGAAGAACACCCGGTCCAGCACCACGAAATCGTCCGAGCCGATATCCGCGCCGATCGGCAGGCCGGCTGCAACGCGGCCCAGCACTGGCAGACGCAATACGTCATCGCGGACAGGCTCGCTGGCCGGTGGTGTGCGCGACTGTGTGCCCCGCCCGGCCAGGCGGATGCCACGCGCTTGACCCGGAACACGACGGATCGCACCCGCCTGTTCCAGCGCCTCCAGGTGGTACTGCGCTGCGCGCACGCCCTTGAAACCGAACGCACGCGCGATCTCGGTTTGCGAGGGCGGCACGCCATCGGCGTCGATGCGCTCGGCGATCAAGGCCAGGATTGCTTGCTGGGTATCGGTGAGTTCCATGGTTAGTAGTATTACTACTAACTGACGCCTGCGCAACTGTTGATTGCTACTTCAGCCGGCGATTCGACGAATGGGTTGCAGATAGCTGCATCGGAGCCGAACCGCTGCGCTAGCGCCGACTGCGCCAGATCGAGAACAGGATCCAGATGCCGCACAGTGCCGCGCCGATGAACCCGCCGACACCCAACGCCAGCAGCCAGCGACTGGCACTGCCGCCGACGCTGTTCATGACGATCGACGAGCCAATCACCAATGCGGCGGTGACAATGCCCATGGTGAGCCGATTGGCGGCACGATCGACCTGCTCGCCAAACTCGCGCAACGCACGCGTTTCGACATGCAGTTGCAGCTTGCCGCGACGCGCGGCCTGCAGCAGCCGTTTAAGATCGCGCGGCAGATCGCCAAGTAGATCGATCGCCCCGGTCACGGTACGCCGGCTGCGCCGCAACATCGCGCTCGGTGCGTAACGCTGCAGCACCACGCGTTCAAGATACGGGCGCGCCTCGCTGGCCATATCGAAATCCGGGTCGAGCTGGCGGCCCATGCCTTCGAGCGTGAGAAACGCCTTGATCATCAACGCTAGATCCGAGGGCAACGTGAGCCCGTGATCGCGCAGGATGGACGTGACATCGCCAAGCATTGCGCCGATGCGCAGTTCCTTCAACGGCACGCCGCGATACTCGTCGACGAAGGCGCCGATGTCCTGCTGCAGGCGCGACTCATCCACATCCAGATTGGTGCCGGCCCATTCAAGCAGCACGTCGATGACCGCTTCGGCGTCATAGCTCACCATGCCGTGCAGCAGTTGCGCGACCTGAAACCGGCGCTGCTCTGACACACGCCCGACCATGCCGAAGTCGATCACCGCAATGCGCCCGTCACGCAGATAGAAAATGTTTCCCGGGTGCGGGTCGGCATGGAAGCAGCCATCCTGCAGCACCATCTTGAACACAATGCCGGCACCGGTGCGTGCGAGCGCCTTGCGGTCCAGGCCGGCGGCATCGACTGCGGCCAGATCGCGCCCGGGAATACCGTCGATGAACTCCTGCACATTCAGCGATTCGCAGGTCCACTCCCAATACACCTTTGGCACCACGACATTGGGGTCGTTGGCGAAATTGGCGGCGATGCGTTCGGCATTGCGGCACTCGGCGGCGAAGTCGAGTTCGCGCCGCAGTGACACGGTGAACTGCTGTACGACTTCGGCGGGGCGATAGCGCTTCAGGTCGGGGGCACGTGCTTCCACGATCTCCGCCAGCCGCGCAAGCAAGCGCAGATCCGCATCGATGGTGTCGCCGATGCCGGGGCGACGGATCTTCAACACCACCGGTGTGCCATCGGCGAGCCAGGCCCGATGCGTCTGCGCCAGCGATGCGGCAGCCAACGGTTGCTCGTCAAGGCGCGCGAAGATGCTCTCCGGTTCCGCGCCCAGCGCTGCGACCAATTGCGGGCGGATCTGCTCGAACGGCAGCGCGGGCACTGCGTTTTGCAGCTCGCTCAATTCCTCGATCCACTCCTGCGGCAACAGGTCCACGCGTGTGGCCAGCACCTGCCCGAGCTTGACGAAGGTTGGCCCGAGTTCTTCCAGGGCGCGCCGCACGCGCATTGCGGCGGACATGCGCAAACGGCCCTCGGCGTTATGCCAGTGCAACAGCTTGCCGGCACGTTCGAGCACATCGGCCAGACCGATACGGCGTACCACATCGCCGAACCCGTAACGAATCAGGACCGCGGCGATTTCCTGCAGACGTCCGAGGTCACGAACGGTGCCGAGCGCTTCCCACATCAGTGCACCGCCTGTGCGTGTGCGGCAGCCAGGCGCTGCACGCTTGCAGAAGGTGCAGCGCGTTGCGGGTCGTCGAAGATCGACCGCATCGGAGCTGTGTTTCGAGACGATCCCGGTGCCATGCAGGCACCTGCATCATCACGCACGCGCGGGGTCATCGAGTGACCGGCAGATGTGTATACAGGCGGTTGAAAATAGGCGCCCGGGCGATCCAGAGACGCGAACCGTCTGCCAACTGCCTCTGGCATGGACGAAAACAACACAGGGGCGAAAATCAGATGCATCGGCACGCAGCTCAACAACGAGAGCTTGTTTGTAGCCGATCTGCATGACGATGTCGCGCCTCCCTCAACATCAGGCTTAGCCCACGTTAGATCGTGCTTGCTGTAACGCGTCCGTGTAACGCTGCCAGGACGTCGGGCGAAACAGGCTCAATAACGCAGCCGCAGCGTCACTCCATACGTGCGCGGCGCACCCAGAAACGCATTCCACGAACCAGCCTGGAGCGGCGCGTCGATGACGATCTGCCGATAGGTTTCATTGCCTAGATTTTCTGCCCAAGCTTCCAGCAGCCAGCGCTTGTCGTTGGCGCCGATGCCCAGGCGCGCATTGAGCAAAGTGTAGCCCGGTTGCGATTTTTGCGGATCCAGATCCGAGCCTGCGTTGTATTCGGAGCTGTACTTGGCGCCAACGTTGAAACGGCCCGTGAGCCGATTGCCAAGCGCGCGTTCTTAGGTCATCGACAGATTGGCCGACCAGCGCGGCGCAAAACTCAAACGGCTGCCCGGCAGCAGCGCCAGATCCGCATCCGGTAAGAGATCGTCGCCATAGCGGGTGTCGGTATAGCTGAGCCCGCCTTGCAACATCAGGCCGGGCACTGCGCCCTGCCACAGGATTTCGGTATCGATGCCGCGCGACACCACGGTGGGAATGGCACGCACCACAAAGCTGGTCCCCCAGGAAGTTGTTGAGCTGAAAATCGCTGAAATCCTGGTAGAACAGGGCTGCATTCAACAGCAGGTTGCCACCTAGCCAGGTGCTCTTGGCGCCGAGCTCGTAGCTGTCGACGAACTCGCCCGGGAACGCGGTGTCATCCACCGGCAGGATGCCCTGCACGCCGCTGGACAAGCCATCGGAGGACTGCACGCGATCCAGATTGAAACCGCCTGCCTTGTAGCCACGCGCCGCCGACACATACGTCATCAGCGCATCGTTCCAGCGATACGCCAGCTTCGCGGTACCGGACCACTCGCGCTCGGTGCGTTGCTGCTCGGTCCGACGACCATCATGGGCGACATTGGCCCAAGGCAGACAGGTGAAGCCGATCACTTGCGGTGCGATCGTCGGCACCGCAGATGCGGGCACACCGCGCGCCACCAGCGCCGCACCGATCCGCCGTAATGCAGCCGGATCGACCTGGCCGCTAGGCGCGAAATAACTGGCGCACGCGGGGCTTCCATCGGGATTCTGAAATGCCGATCGCAGCGTTTTGTTCTCGTAGGTGTAGCGCAACCCCACCACGACATCCAGCGCGTCGGTGGCGTGCCAGGTGTTGTTGGTGAACAGCGCGGCGCTGGTGCCATCCTGCCGAAAGCGATCCTGGCTCCCCTGGCCGCGGAACAGCGTGCCGGCCGGCAAGCCGGTGGCGTCGGCGAGAAAACGCGTCCCATCCGCACGTGCGGCCAACGCAGGATTGACGCGTGCAAGCAGCACGCTGGACAGATACGGCTCGTACGCACTGCCGAAGCGATAGGACTCGTTGCGATGCAGGGTTTCGTCTGCGTAAAACGCGCCGACCATCCAATCAAGACGCTCACTCGATCCAGCCAGGCGCAGTTCCTGACTGAAGGTCTTGAACCTGGTCAGCATCTCGTCCTCGCGCGGAGCGCGATAGAGAATATCGGCAGCGCCGTAATCGAAATCCAGGCCATTGACGGACTTCCAGTCGCGCAACGCGGTGATCGAAGTCAGCACCGCCTCGCTCAACCATGGGGTGGTCCAGTCGATCTGTGCGGACATGCCCTTGTCCTGAATCTCCTGCGCGGTGCTGCGATTGCTGTAGGCATGCCTGCTCTGCGGGTCTGCACGCGCAGTGGTGCCCTGCCCGCCCGGCGTCAGCGCGTCGATCAACGCTGCAGTCGGTCCGCGCTCGGTGGTCACCGTGACGCAGCAATTTTCCTCACGGCGGGTGTAGTCGGCCGCAAGATTGATGTCCAGATCGTCAGTGGGCTCCCAAAGAAGCTGCACGCGCGCGGTACGCAGATTCTGGTCGCCATCGTCGGTGGCGGTGCGCGGGCCAGCGCCGGTGACCACCTGCTCGAATCCATCGCGACGCCGTCTGGCGGCATACACGCGTAATGCGCTGGTGTCGCCCAGCGCATCGTTGAAGGCGGCGGCAATCCCGAGCGCGCCATAGTTGCCTGCAGTGATTTCGGCATCGGCGCTGCGGGTAAAACTGGGCCGGCGCGTGACCACGTTGATGACACCGGCCGAGGTGTTCTTGCCGAAGACAGTACCTTGCGGGCCTTTCAACACTTCGATGCGCTCAAGCTCTCCCAGGTCGGCAAAGCTCACGCCGTTGCGCGCGCGGGCCACGCCATCGATGACCACACCCACCGAGGATTCGAGCCCGGCATTGTCGCCAACCGTGCCGATGCCGCGAATGCGCGCGGTGGTCTGCGCTGCACTTTGACTGCTGGTCACGATCAAGCCGGGCACCAGCATCTGCAGCTCCTTGATGTCGTGCACGCCGCTGTCTTGCAACAGCTGCTCGGGCAGCACCGAAAGCACCACCGGCACGTTCTGCAGCGATTCCTCGCGCTTTTGAGCGGTGACCTTGAGCGCTGCCAGCGTTGCTGGCTCCTTTGGATCTGGCTGCGCCGTTGTCTGTGCACACAGCGGCGATACCTGCATGCCCGCAAAAAGTGCGAGCGCAAGCGTGGTGCCACGTTGCTGATCCATACCCATGTTTATCCCCCGACAAAGCGCGCAGGCGATGCAGTACGGCGAGCGCCGCAGTTCGCGTGGCTTCACACCTTACCGGGTTAACGAGACTGAGCAACGCAGGTAACCGAACACGCGGAGCGCGTGACGAATGCGGCTATCGTTCGATACGCATTGGAGCCATGCGTTAAACAATGCCACGCATCGTCGGGCGAGCATCGCGGCGTTGGCAATCACACTTGTGCGACACATCAGACAGCTAATGAACCCGAGCCGCTGGCGCGCAGATCACACACCTATAGCAATGCGCTCAAACCGCGCAGCGCCGCAACCACGGTTTGCCGACGCACTGCATCGCGATCGCCGTTGAACTGGAACAGCTGCGCAGTGGCATAACCACCACGACGCTTCCAGCCGATCCACACCGTGCCGACTGGCTTGTCCTCGCTGCCGCCACCCGGCCCGGCAATGCCGGTCACCGCCACGGCGATGCTGGCGCCGGAATTGACCAGCGCACCGGACACCATTTCGATCACCGTTTCGCGGCTGACCGCACCGTGCACTTCCAGCGTGTGCGGCCGCACGCCGAGCAATGCCTGCTTGGCCTCGTAGCTGTAGGCGGCCATGCCGCAGTCGAACCAGTGCGAAGAGCCCGCCACATCAGTCACCGCCTTGGCGATCCAGCCGCCGGTGCAACTCTCGGCGGTGACCAGGCGCTCGCGCGCGGCAAGCAGTTGCTGACCAAGGGTTTCGGCCAGCTGCTGCAGTTCGAAATCGGCGGACATGGACATAGGCAAGGGAATAAAGAGGCAGCGAACGTTTTAGCCCAATTCGTCCCATCTGTCTGCGGCGGCTGCAGAACGGGACAGCCACGGCGTGGCAGAGGTTCAGTGGCGATATGCGCAAGGCAGGCGTACTGCTCGACCCGCGCTGGATCGACTCGGGCGTTCTGCACAGTCGAGCCAACCCGACTGTGCAGTGCCGATCACGATTCCCAGTCTTCGCGGCGATCCGGCAGCATCGCGCGCAGCGGTGCGCCGTCTTCGCTGGCGGCGAGCCGCTCGGCTTCGACCATCGGCAGATCGACATCCAGCAACCATCCATCCTCGTCGGATTGCTCGTTACGCACCACTTCCAGCTGATGCAGCTTGGAACGCAAGCGCCCCGCCGACGGCGGCAGCCGCAGCTGTCCGGTCAGATGACGCAGATCCAGCCGCTGGCCGAGTGCGTGTTGCAGCTCTTCCAGCCCGCGTCCATCGCGCGCAGAGACCCACACGCGTTCGCGCCGCGCCTGGTCGGGGATGCCGTCCTGTGCATCGTGACGCACTTGCGCGCCCTCGATCTTGTCGATCTTGTTGAACACCAGCAGCTGCGGCAGATCGCCCGCGCCGACGGCATGCAACACCTCATCGACCTGGCGGATGCGTTCTTCGCGCAACGGATCGGCCGCATCGACGATGTGCAGCAACAGATCGGCGTCGCGTGCTTCGGACAGGGTCGAACGGAACGCGGCGACCAGTTGGTGTGGCAGATCGCGCACGAAGCCGACCGTATCGGCCAGAATCGCACTGCCGCCCGGCAACGCGATGCGGCGCACGGTGGGATCGAGCGTGGCGAACAATTGGTCGGCCACATAGGCCTCGGCACCGGTCAACGCATTGAACAGCGTCGATTTGCCGGCGTTGGTGTAGCCGACCAATGCAATGCGCGGCAGTTCGCTGCGCATGCGCGCGCGGCGCATCTGGGTGCGCTGCACCTCGACTTTTTCCAGCCGCTGCTGCAACTGCTCCACCCGCTTCTGCAGCAGGCGGCGGTCGGTTTCCAGCTGGGTTTCGCCGGGGCCGCGCAGGCCGATCGCACCGCCGCGCTGACGCTCCAGGTGGGTCCAGCCGCGCACCAGCCGGGTGGCCATGTGCCGCAATTGTGCCAGCTCGACCTGCAGCTTGCCTTCATGGCTGCGCGCACGTTGCGCGAAGATGTCCAGGATCAGCCCGGTGCGGTCGATCACGCGCCGCTCCAGGTAGCGCTCCAGATTGCGCTCCTGACCCGGCGACAAGGTGTGGTTGACCAGCACCAGATCCGCGCCGGTGGCTTCGGCAGCCGCCTTGACCTCTTCCAGCTTGCCGCTGCCGATCAGGGTCGACGGGCTCGGTTTGTCGATGCGCGCGGTGAGCGTGGCCGCGATCGTGGCGCCCGCCGACTTTGCAAGGTCGGCGAACTCCTCCAGCACATCCTCTTCGGCAGGCCCACCGGAGTGGGTCTGAATCAACAGCGCATGTTCACCCTTACGTGAGCGATCAAACACGCACTACTCCATTACTGCTCGACGTCGTCATCTTCCGCCTGGTTGCCTTCATTGGGTTGCACATAACCACCGCCCGGTCCCACGCGCACATTGCGCGCCGGCACAACCGTGGAGATGGCGTGCTTGTAAACCATCTGACTCACGGTGTTGCGCAGTAGCACCACGAACTGATCGAACGACTCGATCGTGCCCTGCAGCTTGATGCCGTTGACCAGATACACAGAGACCGGCACCCGCTCGCGCCGCAGCGCGTTGAGGAATGGATCCTGTAAAGATTGCCCCTTAGCCATCGAAAACTCCTCTTCATTATTGTTCTTATTGTCCCGGTCGACACCTGCCATCCCCAGCCGGCCCCGGAAACGGGATGTTACACGCCTGAAGCCTGCGGCACAGCGGGACAATGAGCGAGGAAGCCGACAAGTGCGGCCTCCAATTGATGGCGGTCACGCTCCGGATCGAACCAGCGCGCGTCGAGCTCGCCACGCAGCCAGGTCAGTTGCCGCTTGGCCAGTTGACGCGTCGCATGGATGGCTTTTTCGCGGAACTGCGCCAGGCTGCCGGCGCCATCCAGATACTCCCAGGCCTGGCGATAACCGACCGCGCGGATCGCAGGCAGATCCAGCTGCGCGGCAACCGCGTGCAGTTGCGGCAGCGCGCGCAGGCACTCCACTTCGGCCAGAAAATCCTGCGCCAGCATGGCGTCCAGTCGCTGTTCGATCCGCGCATGCAGCACTGCGCGCTCGCGCGGCGCTAGCACCACCTTCAACACCCGCACCGGCAGGCGCGGGCCTGGCGGTAGCGCCTGCCAGTAACTGATCGGCCTGCCGCTGATACGGTAGACCTCCAACGCCCGCTGGATACGCTGCGGATCGGTGCTGTGGATACGCGCAGCCGCAATCGGATCGACCTGCGCCAGTTGTGTATGCAGCGCGGCCCAGCCGAGTTGTTCGGCTTCGGCTGCGATGGTCAGGCGAACCTGCGGATCGGCTTCGGGCAGCTGCGACAGCCCTTCCAGCAAGGCGCGAAAGTACAGCCCGGTGCCACCAGCGAGAATCGGCAGCTTGCCGCGCGCCACGATGTCCTCGATCGCCTGCCGCGCATCGCTGGCGAACTCCGCTGCGGAATAGATCTGCCAGGGATCTCGCAGGTCGAGCAGGTGGTGCGGCACGGCTGCACGCATGGCGGCATCCGGCTTGGCCGCACCGATCTCCAAGCCGCGATACACCAACGCCGAATCGACGCTGACGATCTCGCCATTCCAGCGCTGCGCCGCTTCCAGTGCCAGCGCGGTCTTGCCGCTGGCGGTCGGGCCCATCAACGCGATCGCGAGCGGGCGTCGGTCGGCCGGCATCAGTCCTCGTCCGGCCAACGGATGGTCGGTACCGCAGGCGCGCTCACGCGCGGCACGGGAATCGCCGACATCGCGCTCCACACCTTCAAGGCATCCACGGTCGCGGCCACATCGTGCACGCGCAGCAACAGGGCACCGTGCTGCGCGGCAATCAGATGCGCGGCGATCGAACCGTATACGCGGTCTGCGGCAATCTCGCGGCCGGTCAACTCGCCGATGCTGCGCTTGCGCGACAGCCCTGCCAGCACCGGCAGGCCGAATTCCTGCAGGCGCTGCAGCTGTGCCAGCACGGTGAGGTTATGTGTGGTGGTCTTGTCGAAGCCGAAGCCGGGGTCGAGGATCAACCGGCGCTTGTCGATGCCGGCCATTTCGGCCGCGAAGATGCGCTCGGCCAGAAAGCGGTGCACCTCGGCCACCACGTCGTCGTAGTGCGGCGCGTCCTGCATGGCATGCGGTGCGCTGCGTGCGTGCATCAGCACCACCGGCACGCGCAATTCGGCTACCGCGTCCAGCGCACCAGGTGAGCGTAGCGCGTGCACGTCGTTGATCATGCCGGCGCCGGCCGCGACAGCCGCGCGCATCACCTCCGGTTTGAAGGTATCCACACTGATCGGCACGCTGGTTTGGCGCGCCAATGCGTCGATCACCGGAATCACGCGCTGCAGCTCTTCTTCCAGCGCGACCGGCGTCGCGCCAGGACGGGTGGATTCGCCACCGATATCCAGCACCGCAGCGCCCTCCTCAACCAGACGCAGGCCGTGTGCGATGGCGGCCTCGCAGGTGGCGTGCTGGCCACCGTCGGAAAACGAATCGGGCGTGACATTGACGATGCCCATCACCTGCGGCGCATCCAGTCGCAGGATGCGACCGGCGCAATCCAGCTTGAGGGCGGTGTCGAACATCGTGGGGTTCTCCTGGAGCGGTTGCGATGGGTGGCGATCGGTGCGCACTGCCGTGGCGCGCGTGTTTTGCGATCTGCCGAATGCATTATCAACCGAGGCCGCCAAATGACCGAGGCCGGGAGCTGCGTTGGTCAGCGTCCAAACGCATCAAGGCCGGGAATCGCTCCCCGGCCTTGATGGATGCTGCTGCAGCTGACCGATGCGTAGTTACAGCTGCTCGGCTGGCCCGGCAATCGGCGGCAACGGACGCGGGCTGCCCTTGTCGTTGTTGTTGCCACCGTCCTTGTCGGATTTGGCCCAACCGGCCGGCGGCGGCGGCTCACGACCTTCCATGATGGCGTCGATCTGCGGCACGTCGATGGTTTCGTACTGCAACAACAACTGCGACATCGCATGCAGCTTGTCCAGGTTCTCGGTGAGGATCGCCTTGGTCTTGCTGTAGGCCTTGTCCAGGATCGACCGCACCACTTCGTCGATCATGCGCGCGGTTTCGTCGGAGACGTTCTTGTGCTGGGTTACCGAACGGCCCAGGAACACCTCGTCTTCTTCCTCCCCATAGGCCACCGGGCCGAGCTCGTCGGACAAGCCCCACTTGGTGACCATGTTGCGCGCCATCTTGGTCGCACGCTCGATGTCATTGGAGGCACCGGTGGTGACCTTGTCGCCGCCGAAGATCAACTCCTCGGCAACACGGCCGCCATACAGCGAGCACAGCTGGGATTCGATCGCCACCCGGTTCATCGAATAACGGTCGCCTTCCGGCAGATACATCGTCACGCCGAGGGCGCGACCACGCGGAATGATGGTGACCTTGTAAACCGGGTCATGTTCCGGCACCAGACGGCCGACGATGGCATGGCCAGCTTCGTGGTACGCGGTCAGCGTCTTCTCGTCCTCGCTCATGGCCATCGAGCGGCGCTCGGCACCCATCAGGATCTTGTCGCGGGCACGGTCGAAGTGGTCCATGCGGACTTCCTTCTCGCTACCGCGCGCCGCAAACAACGCCGCTTCATTACACAGGTTGGCCAGATCGGCGCCCGAGAAACCCGGCGTACCGCGTGCGATGACCATCGGCACCACGTCGTCGGCCAATGGCAGCTTGCGCATGTGCACACGCAGGATCTGCTCGCGACCCTTGACGTCCGGCAACCCGACCACGACCTGGCGATCGAAACGGCCCGGACGCAGCAGCGCCGGATCCAGCACGTCGGGACGGTTGGTGGCCGCGATCACGATCACGCCTTCGCCGCCTTCAAAGCCGTCCATTTCGACCAGCAGCTGGTTCAAGGTCTGCTCGCGCTCGTCATGCCCGCCGCCGAGACCGGCACCGCGATGACGGCCCACCGCATCGATTTCGTCGATGAAGATGATGCACGGCGCGTGCTTCTTGGCCTGCTCGAACATGTCGCGAACACGGCTTGCGCCGACGCCGACAAACATTTCGACAAAGTCCGAACCGGAGATGCTGAAGAACGGCACCTTGGCTTCGCCGGCGATCGCGCGGGCCAGCAGCGTCTTGCCGGTACCCGGCGGGCCGACCATCAACACGCCGCGCGGAATCTTGCCGCCCAGCTTGGTGAACTTGGTCGGGTCGCGCAGGAAGTCGACCAGCTCGCTGACTTCTTCCTTGGCCTCGTCGCAACCGGCAACGTCGGCAAAGGTGATCTTGACCTGGTCCTCGCCCTGCAACTTGGCGCGCGATTTGCCAAAGCTCATCGCACCCTTGGCACCGCCGCCACCGCCTTGCATCTGGCGCATGATGAACAGCCAGAAGCCGATGATCAGGATGACCGGCAGGAAGTTGAGCACCAACGACCAGAACCCAGGCCCGGTAGAGGGCTTCTGGCGGGTCATTTCGATGTTCTTGCTGTACAGCACGTCGACCAGCTTGTCGTCGCGCGGACCATACACGGTGGCTTCGCTGCCGTCGGTGCGCTTGAAGCGGATCGCGTTGACGGCCAGGTTGGTCTCATCGGTGTAGTCCACCGACTTGACGCGACCGGAGTCCACTTCCTTCAGGAACTGGGTGTAGGTGATCGAGTCGGGGCCGACGCCGCCTGCCATCCGCGGCGAAAAGCTCTGGAAGACGACCATCAGCACAACCGCGACGACCACCCACAGCAGCAGATTCTTGGTCAAGTCGTTCATCCTCATTGGCTCCGGTGCCCTCTACTCTTCAAATTCTTGAAACACGGTGGTCATTGGCAGCTTACTTGATCTGGGCACGCTTGCCCTGACCGAGCGCATAAACTTCCGGGGAGCGCTTGCGCGAGGCCGCCGGTTTGCGAATCGTCACCTTCTCATAGCGGCGGCGAAGCTCGCGAATGTAGTCGTCGGATCCAACACCCTGGAACAGCTTGATCAAAAATGCCCCACCCGTCTTGAGGTGGTTGTCGGCAAATTCCATCGCCAGTTCTGCCAGGTGCATCATCCGCGGTTGGTCGACCGCATCCATGCCACTCTTATTGGGGGCCATATCGGACAGAACAAGGTCCACCGGCACATCGCCCAACATCGCTTCGAATTCCGATAGGACGGCTTGTTCCCTGAAGTCGCCATGAAGGAACTCCACCCCGGCCAGCGGGGGCATCTCCAGGATGTCCAGCGCCAGTACCCGGCCGGTGTCGCCGAGCGACCTGCGCACCTGCTGGCACCAGCCGCCGGGCGCGGCGCCCAAATCGACCACCACCATGTCCGGCTTGAGCAGGCGGTCGCGCTGGAGCAATTCCTCCAGCTTGTAGGCAGCGCGCGAGCGCATGCCTTCGGCCTGAGCCTTCTTCACGTAAGGGTCGGCGAAGTGTTCCTTGAGCCAGCGCTGGCTGCTTTTACTGCGGGAGGGCATTGGCAAAGGGGTCCGAACGGGTCGCCATGATACCCTGAACACCCTTTGCTTCCCTTTGATCCTGCATGTCCATTGTTCTCACCTCCGCCCAGAACCGTTTCCTGCGCGGCCAGGCCCACGATCTCAAAGCACTGCTGCAAACCGGCGGCAAAGGGGTCACGCCTGCATTTCTGGCCGAACTCGAGGAAGTGCTCGAGCGCCACGAACTGATCAAGGTGAAGGTGGCATCGGAGGATCGCGAGGCCCGCGACGCCATGATTGCCGACATTACCCAGAAGACCGGCAGCGCGCTGGTGCAGCGGATCGGCCATGTCGCCATTCTTTACCGCCCCAGCAAGGAAAAGCGTCAGATCGTGTTGCCGCGCGGCTGACCCGACGAGTTCGTTATGCCTTTAAGCCAGGAACATCCCGACTACACCTATGCGCTGCGCGCGGCCGATGGCCGCCACGCCAAGGTGAACGAGCGCATCTTGCAGCAGAGCTTCATCCTGATGCCCGACGAACTGGTCGAACGCTGGCCGGTGCCCAGCCTGGAACAGCTCCGGTCCGGGCATATGGACGCGGTGCTGGCGCTGGCCCCGGCGGTGATCCTGCTGGGCACCGGCGAGCGCCAGCAGTTTCCGACCACCGATGTCCTGGCGGCCTGCCTGACGCGCGGCATCGGGCTGGAAGCGATGACCAATGCGGCCGCGGCGCGCACGTATAACGTGCTGGCCAGCGAAGGCCGCCGGGTGGCGTTGGCGATGATTCTGGAAGGCCGGGATTAGGGAGTCGGGATTGGGGTTTCGTAAACGCGGGCTGGAGCAGGTTTCGCTCTCAGGCGAACAGCGGCCGCGACGCCTCAAACCATTTCCCGGCCGCTAGAAAGTGCCTTCCACGCAGCACTATCAGCTCAGCGCCGTTGCCGTTGCGAATCCCGAATCACCACTCCCGAATCACTTCTTCGGCAAGTACAGCAGCGGATCGACCGGCTTGCCGTTGTAGCGAATTTCGAAGTGCAGCATGTCGCGGGCGGCACCGCTGCGGCCCATCTCCGCGATCTGCTGGCCGGCCTTGACGCTCTGGCCTTCGTTGAGCAGGCGCTTGCGGTTGTGCCCATAGGCAGACAGCCACTGATCATTGTGTTTGATGATGATCAGCTCGCCATAGCCGACCAGGCCGGCGCCGGAATACACCACCACGCCATCGGCAGCGGCACGTACCGCCTGCCCGCTGGCACCGGCGATATCTACGCCCTGCTTGGTGGTCTCGCCAGCGACGAAGGTGCCGACCACCACGCCATCAGCCGGCCAGCGCCATTGGAATCCACTACTGACAGGCGCAGCGATCGGTGCAGTCGGCCGCGGCGGAACCACCGTGCCGGCCGTCGAGGTGCTGCTGCCCGGCCTGCTGGCACTACCCGGATACAGCTTGAGCGTCTGGCCGGGATAGATGGTGTTCGGTGAAGACAGCCCGTTCCAGGCGGCCAGATCCGGCGCAGTGATATTGGTCCGGCGCGAAATGGCGTACAGCGTGTCGCCGCGCTGGACGGTGACGGTCGCACCTGGGCGCGGCACCGACGCACGCGCAGCCGCGGACGGACGAGAGGATGACGAACCACCGCCGGTGCCGGACGAACGCACCACCGTGGCGCTGCTGCAGGCGGTGAGCCCGATGGCGACCACGAGCATGACTGCTGTCTTACGTACCGAATTCATCTGCAACGTGCTCATCCGTTCATTGTCTTCCACACCAACCACCCTGCTCCCGCAGCCAGGACAGCCATGGCCACCCAGCCCAGCGGCTCGATCCAGCGATGCAACGCTGCTTCGGCGCGTGCGCCACCCAACCGGATCGCGCCGGCCACCAGATACACGCGCTTGCCGCGCCCCACCAGCATGCTGGCGATGAAGGGCAGGATCGGCACACCGACCACGCCCGAGGCCCAGGTAAAGATCTTCAACGGAATCGGGGTGAAACCCACCAGCACCAGCGCCCAGAAGGCCTTCCACGGCGACTCGGCCACCAGCGCGCGCAGCATCTCGATCTGCGCCTGGATCTTCACGCTCCAGCCCAGCCATTCGATCACCGGCTGCAATGCGGCAAAGGCGAAATGGCCGAGCAGATAGCCGACCAGCGCGCCGCACACCGAGCCGATCAGGCTCAAGGTGGCGAACCACAACGCACGCTTGGGCTCGGCCAGCGACATCGGCGCCAGCATCACCTCCGGCGGCACCGGGAAGATGAAGCCCTCCACGAAACTGAGGCCGGTCAGCAGCGCGGGTGCGCGCCGATTGCGCGACCAACGAATGGCCACGTCGTACAACGGCCCGAAGATCTTCATCGAGGAACTCTCATGGATTCAATCCAGCATGCCCGACAACAGCGGGACGAACGTGACCGGCGCCAGAACCTGCTGTTCGATCGCGCCATCGGCACCACGTGTGAGTTGCACTAGGGACTGCGAGGACGCGCCACCGACCGGTGCGACCAGCCTCCCGCCGACCGCCAATTGATCGACCAGCGCATCGACCAGCGCCGGCGCGGCAGCCGTCACCACGATAGCGTCGTAGGGGCCGTGTTCGGGCCAGCCGATGCGGCCGTCGTCGTGCTTGCTGCGCACGTTCATGCCCAGATGGCGGAAGCGCTTGCGCGCCTGCCGTAGCAGGTCGCCGATGCGCTCGACGGTGTAGACCTCCAGGCCCAGCGCGGCCAGGATCGCGCCCTGATAGCCGGAGCCGGTGCCCACTTCCAGCACTTTTGTCGGCGCAACCTGCAGCACCGCCTCGGTCATGCGCGCGACCACCCAGGGCTGCGAGATGGTCTGGCCGTGGCCGATCGGCAATGCGGTGTCTTCGTAGGCGCGCGAGGCCAGCGCTTCGTCGATGAACAGATGGCGCGGCACGGTACGCACCGCGTTGAGCGTGGCCTCGTCCTGGATGCCGGCCTCGCGCAGGCGCTCGACCAGCCGGTCGCGCACGCGTTGCGAGGTCATGCCGATCCCCACCGACTCCGGTTGCAGCAGACGCAGCCTCGGCGTCATGCCGGTGCGTCCAGTGCGGCAGTCAAGCCACCGACCCAACCGGCGACGGTTTCCAGCGCCTGATAGCGGGTGAGGTCGACATGGATCGGGGTGATCGAGATATGCCCGGTGCGCACGGCGTGAAAGTCGGTGCCGGCGCCGGCGTCCTGTTCGGGACCGGCCGGGCCGATCCAGTACACGGTACGGCCGCGCGGATCGCGTTGCGGCACGCAGGGCTCGGAACGGTGGCGGTTGCCGAGCCGGGTGACTTCGAAACCGAGCACATCCGACCAGGCCAGATCCGGCACGTTGACGTTGAGAATGGTGTCGGCGGGCAAGGGATCGGATTTGAGCCGCGCCACGATCTCCACCGCTGCGCGCGCGGCGGTTTCATAGTGATGTGCTTCGTGGTTGTGCGTCACCAACGAGACCGCCACTGCGGGCAAGCCGAGAAAGCGGCCTTCCATCGCGGCAGACACAGTGCCCGAATAGATCACGTCGTCGCCCAGATTGGCCGAGTTATTGATGCCGGAAACCACGATGTCCGGGTCGTAATCGAGCATGCCGGTCAGCGCCAGATGCACGCAGTCAGTCGGCGTGCCGGCCACCGCGCAGGTCTGCGCGTCGATGCGGCGGGTGCGGATCGGCACGTCCAGCGTCAGCGAATTGCTGGCGCCGGAGCGGTCGCGGTCGGGGGCGACCACCATCACTTCATGACCGGCACGCCGCAGCGCCTCGGCCAGAATCTGGATGCCGGGGGCGTCGACACCGTCGTCGTTGCTAACCAGTACGCGCATGGGACTCCTCGGAAAACCGGGTCATGATACCGGATGCGTCCCTCGCCTTCGCGCTTGATCTTCGCTTGCACCTGAGGTTGGGCACGTTACGCTGTGACCATGTCGCATCCTGAAGACGAAGACGACGGCGCGTTGTTCCGCGCAGCGATTGGCGCGGTCAAGCCGATTCGTGAAGTCGCACCCCCGGCCAACGCCAAACCGCGCCCGAAGCCGCGCGCGCGCATGGCCGAGCGCGACGACGCCGAAGCGCATACCGAATTCGCACGTCTGCTGCGCGACAGCGCGCCGTTGGAGGCGGGCGACACCGCCAGTTATCGGCGCGAGAATCTTCCCACCCGCTTGTTTCAGCGGCTCAAGCGCGGCCAGTTCTCGATCCAGGACGAACTGGATCTGCATGGCGCCACCGCAACGCAGGCCGAATCGTTGTTGCGGCAGTTCCTGCTCGATGCGCATGCGCACGAACATGGCTGCGTGCGCATCATCCACGGCAAAGGCCTGCAATCCGATAACGGCGCGCCGGTGCTGAAGAACCTGATGGACCGTCTGTTGCGCCAGCGCAACGATGTGCTGGCGTTTCATTCGGCGCCGACCACGCAAGGTGGTACGGGGGCGTTGTTGGTGTTGTTGGCGCGGCGTTAGGCCGATTGCGCGACGAACGGCTGATGTGAGTCGTGGCCGACGCTTACGCCAAGTGAGGCGTTACCGGGCATGCCTCTCGCGGCCAGGGCCGCTCCTACGTGAGGTGACGCGTTCGCCAAGCAACACCTATTGAAGATTTCCATCGCGGGCTAGGCGCCCTGCCGCGCGGCGACCGGCGACCGGCGACCGAACAGGCTTACGCGTCGGAACGCACGCTGGCGTTGAAGCGACCTGCGTCGATCACCTCACCCAGCTCCCACAGCACCGCGGTGGCGTAGCAGCCCGGCGGCAGTGCGAATTCGACCTGCAGGGTCTGCGCATCCAGCCAGCGGTAGTCCAATCCTTGCGGGCGCAGACGCAAGGCGCGGCGCTCCTGCTTCAAGCCAGCGGCTTCCAGACCGATCCGCAGCGCCTCGGATTGCGGATCGGACAACGCGCCCTGCTCCACTGCTGCAGCCTGGTCGGTCGAGCGCAGCTCACCCACGCCCCATAACGGGCCACTGGGGTGGATATCGAAACGCGCCAGCCGCTCGGCCAGCACATCGCTCCACGGCTCGGGGCCGAACACGCTGCGTGAGCCATCCAGCATCCAGGCCTCGCCCTCCAGCGCGGCGTCCCAACTGCCCTGCTCCACGCGAGCGATGAGCACGCGATTGAACAGTGCCGAGCGCGCCGCCGATAGCAGCATCGAGCGTTGATCGTTGCGCAGACGCCGCTTCGGTGCCGGCACCAAAGCCCCCTCGGCATCCTGCATGTAGCCGAACATCGCCAACGCCGATGCCACGTTGCCGCCATCGCGACCAAAGCGTTGTTCGCCAAACCAGTTGGGAATGCCGCGTGCAGCGATCGCCTGCAAGCGTTGCTCGATCGCGCCGCGTTCGCCCTGCACCTGGCGCAGCGTCAACACGAAGCGATTGCCGTGCAGCGCGCCGCGTTGCAGCTTGCGGTTGTGCCAGGTGCTGTCGACCACCTGCATTTCGTCGTCGTCGAGCGCAGCGATGTCCGGCGCAATACGTTTTGGCAGATGCACGCTGAAACGCTGCGTGGTCACCGCATGGCGATCCTTCAAGCCGGCGTAGCTGACGCCCATTTCCGCAATGCCCGCCCACAGCGCAAGTTTCTTGGCGATATACGCGGTGTTCTGGCCACGTTTGCGCACGCTGAGCAACAGGTGCTCGCCTTCGCCGGAGGCTTCGAATGCCGGCAGCTCATCGACCTGAAAATCTTCGGGCGTGCTGCGCATTGCTGCGCCAAGGACCGCAGCGCCATGCGCGCGCGGCAGAACAGAGGTGTCGCTCATGCTGTGGTTACCTTCGCGCCGACGTGTCGTGCGCTGTGTGCCGAATGCCTCGGCGCGGTGGTGTCGCGTTGCAACGTCGAGGCGAGCCCGGCGTGCGTGACTACGAGTTAGAGCGGCTAAAAACCTGGCCGGCAGGCGTCAGGTGAGTGTGGACGGCACGCTCGGAACCGCAGGGTACGCGTGCTACATGCTGTAACGAGCATCGGTCGCGCCCGCCTGACGATGAGCGCCGTTGTTTCGTTGGTCGCCGTCAGGCTGCGATCCTGCCGAGCAACACCGCCGCCTGCGCAGCGATGCCCTCGCTGCGACCAGTGAAGCCGAGTTGTTCGCTGGTGGTGGCCTTGACGCTGACCGCATCGAGCTCGATCGCCAGCAGCCCGGCGATGCGTTCGCGCATTGCGAGCGCATGCGGGCCGATCTTGGGACGCTCGCAGATTACGGTGATGTCGGCATTGCCCACGCGCCAGCCACGCTCGCGCAGCAAGTGATCGCAGTGCTGCAGGAACTGCGCGCTGTCGGCGTCCTTCCAGCGTTGGTCGGACGGCGGGAAATGCTGGCCGATATCGCCCAGCGCCAGCGCGCCCAGCATCGCATCGCATAGCGCGTGCAGCACCACGTCGCCGTCGCTGTGCGCGAGCACGCCATGGCTGTGCGCAACGCGCACCCCGCCCAGCATCACGTGGTCGCCCGCGCCGAACGCATGCACGTCGTAGCCCTGACCGATTCGAACATTGAAAGACATGGGAATTCCGTGGTGAGTGAGAGTGCCCAGCAACAGGGAGCAAGCTGTCGTTTAGGTCGACATGGACGTTGCAAAGCAGTGTACGAGTGGCCTACACAGCCGGGTCCGCAAACCGGCCTCGCAATCGTTCGACAGCCGCTCTAAACGTCGTGATTGGCACCGGCAAACACCGCATCGTTGCGTGTAGCCACTAATTCGGCATCCACCTCAACGCCGCGACGTGCCAGTTCGAATTCGAAGCGTGCCAGGTCAACCGGCGTGGTCACCTTGAAGTTGTCTTCGGCACCTTCCACCAACAACGGGCGCAATCCCAGCCGCTCCATCGCCATCGCCTCGTCGGTCACGTCCACGCCAGCGGCCGACGCTTCGGTAAGGCCGCGGATCAGTTGATGGCGGCGAAACAGCTGCGGGGTCAGCGCGCGCCACAGACACTCGCGCGGCTCGGTGGCATCGATGCCGCCATCGTCGCCGGCCCGCTTGAGGGTATCGCGCACCGGTGCGGCCAGGATCGCGCCGACCGGATCGCCGCGACCGATTTCCAGCAAGCGCTCCAGATCGGCCAGCGCCAGATTGGGACGTGCGGCATCGTGCACCAGCACAAAGTCATCGGCGCGCACGCTCTCGGGCAAGGCCAGCAATCCAGCCAGCACCGATGCGGCGCGGGTCACGCCGCCCACGCAGGTCAACACCGGCTTGGACTGCACCGCCGTCCAACCCGGCCAGTCGGCATCGTCGGGCGCGATCGCCACGACAATTCCGGCCACCACCGGATGCGCTGCCAGTGCCGCCAGCGTGTAAGCCATCAAAGGCTGACCAGCAGCATGCAGATATTGTTTGGGGGTCTGTCCACCAAAGCGCGTGCCGCGCCCGGCGGCCGGCACGATCGCCCAGATCGAACCGGTCATGGCTGTTCCGCCGGAGCGGTTGCAGCGGGCGCCTCGGGTTCGATCGACGGCGCGGCCACTGCGGGCGGCAGCGGCGGCGCATCCTCGACCACGCGATAGAACGTCTCGCCGGGTTTGATCATGCCCAGCTCGCTACGCGCGCGTTCCTCGATTGCCGCCTCGCCGTCCTTCAAATCCTTCACCTCTGCTGCCAACGCCTGGTTGCGTTGGCGCAGACCTTCGTTGTCCTGTGTCTGATGCGCGACCTGGGCTTCCAGCATCATGACTTCGCCGGAATTCCCAGGCCCGAACCAGAAGCGGTACTGCAGCCAAGCCAGCAGCACCGCCAGCACCAGCAGTAGCCAGCGCCAGTTGCGCACGGCTTATCGCTTGATCGAAACGAACGCGTCGCGACCGGCATAGCGTGCGCCGGAGCCCAACGCCTGCTCGATGCGCAGCAACTGGTTGTACTTGGCGACGCGATCGCTGCGGCACAGCGAGCCGGTCTTGATCTGCGTGGCGGTGGTGGCCACGGCGATGTCGGCGATGGTGGTGTCTTCGGTTTCGCCCGAGCGGTGCGAGACGATCGAGGCGTAGTTGGCCGCATGCGCCATCGCGATGGCTTCCAGCGTCTCGGTCAGCGTGCCGATCTGGTTGACCTTGATCAGGATCGCATTGGCGGTGCCCGAGTCGATGCCCTGCTTGAAGATCTTCGGATTGGTGACGAACAGATCGTCGCCGACCAGTTGCACCTTCTTGCCGACGCGATCGGTGAGCAGCTTCCAGCCGGCCCAGTCGTCCTCGGCCAGGCCGTCTTCGATGCTGATGATCGGGTACTGCGCAACCCAGTCGGCCAGGAAGTCGACGAACTGCTCGCTGGTCAGGCGCTTGTTCTCGCCGACCAGGTTGTACTTGCCGTTGTCGTAGAACTCGCTGGAGGCCACGTCCAGGCCCAGCAGGATGTCTTCGCCTGCGGTGTAGCCGGCCTTGCCGATCGCCTCGAGAATGGTGTCCAGCGCTTCGACGTTGCTGCGGAAGTCCGGCGCAAAGCCGCCTTCATCGCCCACTGCCGTGCTCAGGCCATGGCCCTTGAGCACCGACTTGAGCGCGTGGAAGATTTCGGTACCGGCACGCAGCGCTTCGGAGAACGAGCTGCAGCCGACCGGCAGCACCATGAACTCCTGGAAGTCGACGTTGTTGTCGGCGTGCGCGCCGCCGTTGATGATGTTCATCATCGGCACCGGCAGCGACACATCGGATTCGGTAATGGTGGACAGGTACTGCCACAGCGGCTGCTTGCGCGAGGCGGCCACGGCATGCGCGGCGGCCAGCGACACACCCAGCAGCGCGTTGGCGCCCAGGCGGCCCTTGTTCTCGGTGCCGTCCAGGTCGATCAGGCGACGGTCCAAGCCCTGCTGGTCGGCCGCATCGAAGCCCTTGAGCGTCTCGGCGATGGTGCCGTTGACGTTCTGCACCGCATGCAGCACGCCCTTGCCCAGGTAGCGGGTCTTGTCGCCATCGCGCAGCTCCACCGCTTCCTTGGTGCCGGTCGAGGCGCCCGAGGGCACAGCGGCGCGGCCGAACGAGCCGTCTTCCAGCGTGACTTCGGCCTCCAGCGTGGGATTGCCGCGGGAGTCGAGGATTTCGCGGGCGAGGATCTTGGCGATAGTGGTCATAGGAACGATCGGTTACCAGTAAGGGGGGAAGTACACCGGAAACAAGCTGCGGGATTATCGCCGCACACCGGCACATTGCCAAATCGCATGCAGCCGTCGCACGCAACCGGCCGGCGAGCATGCCGCTAGGCCATCAAGCCCAGCAGCGGTAAACCAGACAGCAGCAGCAAGACCGACAGCAACACCAGCGCAACGATCGCTGCGCCGGATTGGCGAGCCAGCCGCAACGCCAGCGGGCCGGCGATCAGGCAACTTGTGATCGCTACCGCAGCCAGCAGCAGCGTGACCAGCATTGGCACCCGCGTGGCCCGCATGGCATGGTCGCCGTCGCCCGGCATGCCCATGCTGGCAGCGACCAGCACCGTCATCGCGGCCATGCACGCCCACGCGGTGATCGATGCGACCAGCGCGATCCAGCCCCAAGGCCAGTGGCGCCGCTGCCGACGCTGGCGGCGCGACGCGGCCAGCGCCCAGGGATCGGAACTCATGCGAAGCGCGCGAACCCGTGCTTTTTGGTGACGGCATCCAGTTCCATCAGGGTCTCGAGCAGCTCTTCCATGCGGTCCAGCGGCCACGCGTTGGGGCCATCGGACAGCGCCTTGGACGGATCCGGATGGGTTTCGGCAAACAGGCCGGAAATGCCCACCGCCACCGCAGCACGCGCCAGCACCGGCACGAACTCGCGCTGGCCGCCGGAGCTGGTTCCCTGCCCGCCCGGCAACTGCACCGAATGGGTGGCATCGAAGACGACCGGGCAGCCGGTGTCGCGCATGACGCTCAGCGAGCGCATGTCGCTGACCAGATTGTTGTAGCCGAACGAGGCGCCCCGCTCGCAGACCATGATCTGCTCGTTGCCGGTCGACTTGGCCTTGTCGACCACCGGCTTCATGTCCCACGGCGCCAGGAACTGGCCCTTCTTGATGTTGACCGGCTTGCCGGCGGCGCAGACGTTCTTGATGAAGTCGGTCTGGCGCACCAGGAAAGCCGGGGTCTGCAGCACGTCGACGACGGCGGCGACCTCGTTCATCGGGGTGTATTCGTGCACGTCAGTCAGCACCGGCACGCCGATCTGCTGCTTCACCGCAGCCAGCACCTTCAGGCCCTCTTCCAGGCCAGGGCCGCGGAAGCTGGTGCCAGAGGTGCGATTGGCCTTGTCGAAGCTCGACTTGAAGATGAAGTTGATCCCCAGCCTGCCGGTGATCTCCTTGAGTTTGCCGGCCACGTCGAGCTGCAGCTGCATCGACTCGATCACGCAGGGGCCGGCGATCAGGAACAACGGCTGATCCAGGCCAACGTCGAAGTCACACAGTTTCATCAGGTCACCTATTGGTTAAGCCCCTCTCCCACCGGGAGAGGGGTTGGGGTGAGGGTAAGGTTGGCGAAGCGCTGGTGAAGCCCGATGGTTTGCCCTGGCTGGCGCGTGGCGACGCGTTCGTCATGGTTGCCATCTTCCGGTTTACTGCGGCGCCCCTCATCCGGCGCTGCGCGCCACCTTCTCCCGATGGGAGAAGGAAAATTTCACGCGCGCGCTTCCTTCAACAACTTGCCGCCCGCCTTCTTCTCGCGCGCGGCGCGCACGAAGCCGATGAACAGCGGGTGCCCGTCGCGTGGTGTGGACAGGAATTCCGGGTGCGCCTGGCAGGCCAGGAACCATGGGTGCGTCTCGCGCGGCAACTCCACCATTTCCACCAGCGTGTCGTCCATCGACTTGCCGGAAATCACCAGGCCGGCATCTTCCAGCTGGGTGCGGTAGCGGTTGTTGAACTCGTAGCGATGCCGATGCCGCTCTGCCACCACGTCCTTGCCGTACACCTCGCGCGCCAGCGTGCCCGGTTTCAGGCGCTGCTCCTGCAGACCCAGCCGCATGGTGCCGCCCAGATCGGACTTCTCGTCACGCTTTTCGACTTCGCCGGTGGCGGTACGCCATTCGGTGATCAGGCCGATCACCGGGTGCGGCGACTGGCGATCATTCTCGGTGCTGTTGGCCGCATCCAGATTGGCGACATGGCGCGCATAGTCCACCACCGCTGCCTGCATGCCATAGCAGATACCGAAGTACGGCACCTTGTGCTCACGCGCGTACTTGGAAGTCTGCACCTTGCCTTCGAAGCCGCGGTCGCCGAAGCCGCCCGGCACCAGAATGCCGTCGATGTCCTGCAAGGCGGCCATGTCGCTGCCTTCCAGATCCTGCGCTTCCAGCCACTTCAGATTGACCTTGGTGCGCTGGCGCAGGCCACCGTGCCGCAATGCTTCGGCCACCGACTTGTAGGCGTCCTGATGATCGACGTACTTGCCGACCACCGCAATGGTGACTTCGTCCAGCGGATGCTTGACCGCATCCACCACCGCAGCCCATTCGGACAGATCGGCCGCGGCGACCTTGTCGCGCAGCTTGAACTGGTCGATGACCAACTCGTCCAGGCCCTGGCGGCGCAGTTCCAGCGGCATGCCGTACAGCACGTCGATATCCGGGCAGCTGATCACCGCGCGCTCGGAGACGTTGGTGAACAACGCGATCTTGCGACGTTCCGAATCCGGCACCGCCTGCTCGGAGCGGCACAGCAGCACGTCCGGCTGGATGCCGATCGAGCGCAGTTCCTTGACCGAATGCTGGGTCGGCTTGGTCTTCAACTCACCGGCAGCAGCGATGTACGGCACCAGGGTGAGGTGCATGAACATGGCCTTTTCGGCGCCGCGCTCGGTGCGCACCTGGCGAATCGCTTCCAGGAACGGCAGCGACTCGATGTCGCCCACGGTGCCGCCGATCTCGATCAATGCGACATCGAAACCTGCGGTGGCCTCGTCGATGCAACGACGGATTTCGTCGGTAATATGCGGAATCACCTGTACGGTGGCGCCCAGATAATCGCCGCGACGCTCCTTGCGGATCACGTTCTCGTAGATCCGGCCGGTGGTGACGGAGTTCTTGCGCGAAAGGCGCGTGCGCACGTAGCGCTCGTAGTGGCCCAGATCCAGATCGGTCTCGGCACCGTCGTCGGTGACGTAGACCTCGCCGTGCTGGAACGGGCTCATCGTGCCCGGGTCCACATTGATGTACGGGTCCAGCTTCATCATCGTGACCTTCAGGCCACGCGCTTCAAGAATGGACGCAAGCGAAGCGGCCGCAATGCCCTTACCCAACGAGGACACTACGCCGCCTGTAACAAAAATCAGGGGGGTCATGGGGCTTGAAGCCTCCCGGAAAGCCATAGTTTAGCGGGTGACGGACGAATGCCCAAGGGTTGCGTGACGCCGCTGCGATCACGCAGTGACAAACGCGCGCCGCGTGGGCCGCAAATGCAGACGCCCCGACCTGGGCCGGGGCGTCTGTGAAGCAGATGACCGATGTGAAGCCTGCCGATGCGCAGCGCGATCAGCGCGCCGGCTTCTTTTCTTCCTCTTCCTCGGGCAGCGCGGCATCGGCCTTGGGCTTCTGCGCGGCAGCGGCGGCACGGCGCTCTGCCTTGCGCTCGGCTTCGGTCTTGGCCTTGGCGTCGTCGGCCTTCTGCGCGGCGGCGCCCTGACCGGTCTGCTGCGGAGCGGCCTGGGCCATGGCAGGAAGCGCCGCGACTGCAGCCGCACCCAGGGTGAGCATCAGAATGTGCTTGAACTTCATGGTGTCCTCCGGTTTCGGTGACATCCTCAGGTGGGGACGTTTGGTTCCGAATCCAACGCCAGGGTATCCAGCCGCACCCCGCCCTGCACTGAACGCCTGTCGCGTGCAAAAAAACGGTTCTGCCCCCACACTTGCGCGTCGTTTCACGTGCCAAGAGATGCATGAACACCCGTTATAACGCCGCCGATATTGAAGTGCTGTCGGGCCTGGACCCGGTCAAACGCCGTCCTGGCATGTACACCGACACTGCGCGCCCGAACCATCTGGCGCAGGAAGTGATCGACAACTCGGTCGACGAGGCGCTGGCCGGTCACGCCAAGCAGGTCGAAGTGACCTTGTTCAAGGACGGCAGCTGCGAGGTGTCCGACGACGGCCGCGGCATGCCGGTGGACATGCACCCGGAGGAGAAGATTCCCGGCGTGGAGTTGATCCTGACCCGCCTGCATGCCGGCGGCAAATTCAACAATCGCAACTACACCTTCTCCGGCGGCCTGCACGGCGTGGGTGTGAGCGTGGTCAATGCGCTGTCGACCAAGGTCGAGCTGTTCATCAAGCGCGAAGGCAGCGAGCACCGCATGGAGTTCCGCGACGGCATCGCCGCCTCCAAGCTGGAAGTGGTCGGCACCGTCGGCAAGAAGAACACCGGCACGCGGCTGCGCTTCTGGGCCGACCCGAAGTATTTCGACACGCCCAAGTTCAACGTGCGCGCGCTGCGCCATCTGCTGCGCGCCAAGGCGGTGCTGTGCCCCGGCCTGACCGTCAAACTGCACGACGAAGCCACCGGCGAGCAGGACAGCTGGTACTTCGAAAATGGCCTGCGCGACTATCTGAAAGGCGAGATGGCCGAGCACGAGATGCTGCCGGCCGACCTGTTCGCAGGCAGCCTGAAGAAAGACACCGAGATCGTCGACTGGGCCGCGGCCTGGGTTCCCGAAGGCGAACTGGTGCAGGAAAGCTACGTCAACCTGATTCCGACCGCGCAGCACGGCACCCACGTCAACGGCCTGCGCTCGGGCCTGACCGATGCGTTGCGCGAGTTCTGCGACTTCCGCAACCTGCTGCCGCGCGGGGTCAAGCTGGCACCGGAAGATGTGTGGGACCGGGTCACCTTCGTGCTCAGCCTGAAGATGACCGACCCACAATTTTCCGGGCAGACCAAGGAGCGCCTGTCCTCGCGCCAGGCCGCCGGCTTTATCGAAGGCGCCGCGCACGACGCCTTCAGCCTGTATCTCAATCAGAACGTGGAGATCGGCGAGAAGATCGCGCAGATTGCCATCGATCGCGCCAGTGCGCGGTTGAAGACCGAAAAGCAGATCGTCCGCAAGAAGGTCACCCAGGGCCCCGCCCTGCCCGGCAAGCTGGCCGACTGCATCAGCCAGGACCTGTCGCGCACCGAATTGTTCCTGGTCGAAGGCGACTCGGCCGGCGGCTCGGCCAAGCAGGCGCGCGACAAGGATTTTCAGGCGATCCTGCCGCTGCGTGGCAAGATCCTCAATACCTGGGAAGTGGCCTCGGGCAGCGTGCTGGCCTCCGAAGAAGTGCACAACCTGGCGATCGCGATCGGCTGCGACCCGGGCAAGGACGACATCAGCGGGCTGCGCTACGGCAAGGTCACCATCCTGGCCGACGCCGACTCCGATGGTTTGCATATCGCGACCTTGTTGACTGCGCTGTTCTTAAGGCATTTCCCGGCATTGGTGGCGGCTGGACACGTATTCGTGGCAATGCCGCCGCTGTTCCGTGTGGACGTGGGCAAGCAGGTGTTCTATGCGCTGGACGAAGAAGAAAAGACCACGCTGCTGGACAAGATCGCGCGCGAGAAGATCAAGGGCCAGGTCAGCGTCACCCGCTTCAAGGGCCTGGGCGAGATGAATCCGCAGCAGCTGCGCGAATCGACCATTCACCCGGACACGCGCCGGCTGGTGCAGCTGACCATCGACGATGGCGAACAGACCCGTTCGTTGATGGATATGCTGCTGGCGAAGAAGCGCGCCGGCGATCGCAAGCAGTGGCTTGAGAGCAAGGGCGATCTGGCGTCGCTGGAAGTTTAAAAGATACGGAAAGGGTAAAAACATCGGAAGTTAAAGCCCCGCTCCCGCCGGGAGAGGGGTTGGGGTGAGGGTACGGGGCGAAGCCACTCTGTAATGGATGACACGAGGCTTCGCCCGTACCCTCATCCGCCCCTGCGGGGCACCTTCTCCCGAGGGGAGAAGGGTGTGCTATCGGTTTTTTTTCGGTAGCCGCCGATTTTCAGCGCACTGCGCAAACCTCACCCCTTGAGTCAGACGGCTGCCTGCTGCGGCACATACTGCTGCAGGCCAGGCAAGCCACATCGGTCAACGCGACACACATGCCTTTGTGCACATCCACCGAGCGCTGCCGGGGCCTAGCATCGTCGCTCCCCTGTTCGAACCTCGATCGCCATGCCCTCTTTTCTCCGTGCCAGCCTGCTGGCCTGTGTCCTGCTCAGCGGGACGGCGCTGGCCGCTGCGCCAGATAAAAACGATAGCAAAAGCGACGCCAAAAGCGATGCAAAACCCGACGCAGCGTCATCCAAGCCTGCGCCGTTGCCGGCCGATGCCAGCGTACGTCAGAGCACGCGCGTGGCCGGCCGGACGCTGAGTTACACCGCCACCGTCGGCACGCTGCCGGTACGCGACGCGCAAGGCAAGACCACCGGCGAAGTGGTATTCACCGCCTACACCGTGGATGGCAAGGACCGGCCAGTCACGTTCGCACTGAACGGCGGGCCCGGCGCGTCGTCGGTGTATCTGAACATGGGCGCGATCGGGCCGAAGGTGGTGGGTTTCGGCGCCGAAGGCGATAGCGCCTCGGCACCGGCGGCATTGCGCGACAACCCCGGCACCTGGCTGGACTTTACCGATCTGGTGTTCATCGACCCGGTCGGCACCGGCTTCAGCCGCTCCCTGATCGGCGATGACGAGGCCAAGAAGCAGTTCTACAACCCGCAGGCCGACGTGGAATACCTCTCGCGCGTGGTCTACGACTGGCTGCTCAAGAACCGTCGCCTGCAGGCGCGCAAGTACCTGGTCGGCGAAAGCTATGGCGGCTTCCGTGGCCCGCGCATCACTCATTACCTGCAAACCCGGCTGGGCGTGGCGATGAACGGTGTGGTGCTGGTGTCGCCGTATCTCAATCCGACCCTGGACGACAACAGCGATGTGTCGCCACTGGCATGGATGATGACGCTGCCCTCGATCGCCGCCGCGCACCTGGAGCGCCAGGGCAAGCTCAGCGACAGCGCCATGCGCGAGGTGATCGATTACACCCGCGGCGACTACGCGGTGGCACTGATGAAAGGACGCACCGACCCGCAGGCCAGCGAGGCGATGCTGCAGCAGGTCACGCGCATGACCGGGCTGGATCCGGCCTATGTGCGGCGCTCCGGCGGACGCCTGGAAACGCAGGCGTATCTGCGCGAGGTGTTTCGCGACAAGGGCGAACTGGGTAGCCGTTACGACTCCAACGTGACCGCGTTCGACCCGTTCCCCAACGATCCGGAGCAACGCGCCAACGACCCGTTGCTGGACAGCATCATCGCGCCGACCACCACCGCGATGGTGGACTTCGTCACCCGCGTGGTCGGCTGGAAGGTCGATGCGCGTTATCAGGCGCTCAATTACGACGTCAACAAACTGTGGGACTGGAACGACGAACTGCGCAAGGGCGCAGTAACACAACTGCGCCAATCGGTGGCCATCGACCCGAAACTGCGCGTGTTGATCGCGCACGGCTGGAACGATCTCTCCTGCCCGTTCATGGGCTCGGTGCTGACGGTGGATCAGATGCCGGCGATGGGCAACGACCCGAAACGTGTGCAGGTGCGCGAGTATCCGGGCGGCCACATGTTCTACAACCGCGCCGACAGCCAGACCGCATTCCGCAACGACGTCAAGGCGATGTACGAAACACGCTGAGCGCAAGCATCGCCGGCCGCACACGCGGCTGGCGATGCTGCAGACCGGTTGCAGCAAGCGAATGCGCAGCAGTCGCAAAACCACCGTGCTGAGCCGTTACTTTTCCCGGCCGCCGCGCATGCGTTGCTCCCGTCGAGATCTCCACGGCACCAGGCAACGTTGAAAATAAATCAGCCGCGCACAACAGGACGCACGCCGGCTTTTACGAATCTCGAATTCCCATTCCCGAATCCCCGCTCCCGGCTCACAACTCCCCAGGCAGCGTGGCCTTCACATTCCAGCCCAACCACTCGTAGACCCGATAGCGCGCGATGCCCAGATACTCGTGCAAGGCGACATCGGCCACGGTGAAGTTGTAGCTCTGCGGCAACCAGGCCCAGGAGGCGGTCAACCAGTCCGAGCGCACCGGCGTGGCCTCGATGCCGAAGTGACGGAAGTAGAGTTCAGCGCGGCGCAGATGCGTGGCCGAGGACACCAGCACGACCCGATCGGCACGGTACTTGCGCAGCAACGGCTGGCTGAACTGCGCGTTCTGCCAGGTGTTCATGCTGGAGGGCTCCATGATCAGATCGGCCTGATCGATGCCTATCCCGATCAACACCTTTCGATAGACCACCGCTTCGGACAGGCCCAGTCCGCGCGCGTCGCCGCCGCTGATCTCGATCTTGCAGTCGCCGCCATGCGCGCGGCATTGCCGATACAGCCGCGCCGACTCGACGATGCGGCCGTAAGCAAACATGTTCGCTTCGGCGGTGGCATCCGGGCCATCGGGCCGCACCGTGCCCGCGCCCAGCAACACGATCATGTTGCGCGCGCGCCAGTCGTTGAAATCGTTGACGCCGGTCTGTTGCAAGCCGTGCAACATCCAGCTCGACAAGGGACCGCAACCGACCAGCAGCAGCAACGCCAACGTGGCCGCCGCCAGCGCGCGGGCGCTGCGCCGCCAGCGCCGGCGACCGATCAGCCAGGACAGCAGGAACAACACGCACACCAGCGCAAGCATCATCGGCGCGTTTTCCTCAGGCAGAACGCGTTAGAACATCAGTGTCGAACGGGATGACCTGCAACAGGACCACCCGCAATCAGCGCCGTATCGTCGCCGACCGAGGTGACCAGGCTACGACAGCGCTCAGGTCCAGCCAAACCATTCGAAGCAACGCAGAATCAGATACGCGACGCCGCCAGCGGCCGGGATGGTCAAAATCCAGGCCCAGACGATGCGCTCGATCACGCCCAGCCGCAGCGAGCGTGGATTCTTGGCAAAGCCCACGCCCATGATCGCGGTGGAAATGCTGTGCGTGGTCGATACCGGCATGCCGAAATGCGCGGCCACGGTGAGCACGGTCGCCGAGCTGGTTTCTGCGGCAAAGCCGTGGATGGGGTGCAGCTTGACCATCTTGTGGCCGAGCGTCTTGATGATCTTCCAGCCGCCCGAGGCGGTACCGGCGGCCATCACCACCGCGCAGGTCAGCACGATCCACATCGGGATGCCGTCGCCGGCTCCAATGCCGGTACCCGGATGCAGGAAGCTCAGCCAGCTCGGCAGATCGTCCAGTGCACCGGCCGACTGCGCGCCGATCAGGGTCATGGCGATGATGCCCATGGTCTTCTGCGCGTCGTTGTGGCCGTGCGCATACCCCATGTAGGCGGCCGAGGCGATCTGCGCCTTGCCGAAGAAGGCGTTGACCCAGCGCGGACGCGCCAGCCGGCCGATCGGCCCGCCGAGTTTGGCCATGCCGGCGATGATCGCCCACAGCAGCAGCATCACCACGATGCCGAGCAGGAAGCCGGCGATCGGCGAGGTGATCATCGGCACGAACACCTTCCACAACAGGCCCTTGTTCTTGGCCCAGTTGCCGATGTTCTCCGACCAGATCAGCGCGTCCCAGTTGTTGTGCGCCGCAGCCAGGCCGGCGCCGCACAGGCCACCGATCAAGGCGTGCGAAGACGACGACGGCAGGCCCTTCCACCAGGTGATCAGGTTCCAGATGATGCCGCCCAGCAGCGCGCACAGAATCACCTGCGGGGTGACCTCGACCACGTTGGTGTTGAGCAGGCCGGAGGCGATCGTCAGCGCCACGGCGGTGCCGGTGAGCGCGCCGATGAGGTTCATACCGGCGGCCAGCATGACCGCCCAACCCGGCGACAACACCTTGGTGGCGACCACGGTAGCGATGGAGTTGGCGGTGTCGTGGAAGCCGTTGATGAATTCGAATACCAACGCCGCCAGGATCACCACCAGAACTAGGGTAAGCACGCGGCGACCTCAGCTGTTCTTCAGCACGATCTGGTACACCACCACCCCTGCCTCGCGGCAACGGTCGATGGCCTTTTCCAGAATCTCGAAGAATTCCTTGAGCAGGAACATCTGCAGCGTGTCCAGGCGGCCGGAATAGATGTCGCGATACAGCTCGAGCATCAGCCGGTCGGCTTCGTTTTCCAGCATGCGCAGCTTGTCGTTGAGCGCGGTCATGCGATCGATGTTCATCTGCGGCAGGTCGGTCACCATCTCCACCACGACGGCCGCAGCCTGTTCCAGCATCGCCGCGCGCGGCGCGAAGTCGATGTGCTCCAGATGCTTGGTGGCCAGCGAATAGCGGTCGGCGAATTTCTCGACCTGCTTGGGGATCTTGTACAGCGCCGAACCCAGCGCTTCGATGTCCTCGCGCTCGATCGGGGTCATGAAGCTGTCCACCAGCGCCTGGCCGATCTTGTCCGAGGCGGCGCGTTCGCGCAGGCGGGCCAGCTTGAAGGCGTCCAGCGCGGGTTGGCGGTCGGACGTGCGCATCATGGCGTGCAAGGCCTTGGTGCTGTCGTAGGCGGCCTGCGCCGCTTCGTTCAGAAGCGCATAGAACTGCTTGCCGGAACCGAAGATGGTCTGCAACGAGAACATGGGTGAAGAACTTCCTGCCGTCGAGGGAGAGACGGACGCCGAGGGCGAATTATGACCGTTCCATGACGTGTCTGGATATCTCGGTGCCTGGGGCGGCCTTCACATGCGCATTTCCCGGCTCGAACCACCCTGCGGTTTGCTAACATGCTCGCGCGCCTTCGGGTGCACCCTATGGAAGACGACCCCCTACCCTCCCGTTGCCGCCCCGCCCTCGTGCGCGCCGGCCAACCTAGTGCTCGCCCGCCCTCCCCTTCACTGACCGGGGAAGACGCCCGTGGTTGAGTTTCTGATCGTTATCGCGCTGATTTTGTTGAACGGTTTCTTCGCCATGTCGGAGATGTCGCTGATGACCTCGCGCAAGAGCCGCCTGAAGCAGATGGCCGGCTCCAGCAAGCGCGCCGCGCGGGCCCTGGCATTGGCCGAAAGCCCGGAAAACTTTCTGTCCACGGTGCAGATCGGCATCACCTCGATCGGCATCCTGACCGGCCTGTTCGGCGGCGAAGCCATCGGCGAGGCGATCGGCGAGCGGCTGCAGTTGGCCTTCCCCGCGCTGTCGGCCACTTTCTCGCTGGTTGGCGACCCCAAACCGTATTCGGCGGTAATCGGCAGCACGCTGGCGGTAGCCTTGATCACCTTCCTGACGCTGATCTTCGGCGAACTGGTCCCCAAACGGCTGGCGCTGCGCAATTCCGAAGACATTGCCGGCGTGGTGGCGGTGCCGATGGCGTGGCTGGCAAAGATTGCCGCACCCGGCGTGTGGGTGCTGGCGCGCTCGACCCGGTTGGTGCTGCGCATGCTGGGCATGGGCAAGGACGAATCGGCATCGGTGACCGAAGAAGAGATCCGCATGCTGGTGGCCGAAAGCCACGAGGCCGGCGTGATCGACGCGCACGAGCGCGACATGATGAATCGGGTGATGCGGCTGGGCGACCGCACCGCCGACAGCCTGATGACGCCGCGTAACCGCATCGCCTGGCTGGATGCCAATGCCGAGCCGGAACGCAACCTGCAGATGATGCGCGAGCATGAGTTCTCGCGTTACCCGGTGTATCGCGGCAGCGACCAGGACATTGCTGGCGTGCTGGAAGTCAAATCGCTGGTCACTCGCATGGGCGGGCACGGCGAGAACCTGTTCCAGGCGCTGCGCGACACCTTGTTCGTGTCCGAATCCACGCATGCGATGAAGCTGCTGGAGATCTTTCGCGAAGAACAGCAGTCGATGGCCCTGGTGGTGGACGAATACGGCGAAATCCGCGGCCTGGTGACCATCAGCGACCTGATGGGCGCGGTGGTCGGCCGGCTGCAGGCAGTGGAAAACACCGACGAAGACGCGCTGGTGATCACGCGCGCCGACGGTTCGTTACTGATCGACGGGTCGCTGCCGGTGGAAGAACTGCGCGAAGTGCTGGGCGCCGAACTGCCCGAAGCCGACGAAGGCGATTACCACACGCTCGCCGGGCTGTGCATCTACTACTTCGGACGTATTCCGCAGGCCGGCGAATTCTTCGATTGGGCCGGCTGGCGCATCGAGATCGTGGATCTGGATGGGGCGCGCGTGGACAAGCTGTTGCTGAGCCGCATCGGCGATGAGGACAGCGATGACATCGTCGGATAACGGCGCGCCGCCATCCGATGATTCCGGCGGCGAACACATGCGGTATCGCAATGAAGGCATCCGCAGCCTGCTGGCAGCCTTCAGCGAGGGCGACCCGAATCATGTGTTGCGTGTGCGCGAGATTCTGGCCGATCTGCAGCAGAGCGCGTTCGGCGTGTTCCTGTTTCTGGCGATCCTGCCCTCCTTCATCCCGATTCCCGGCGTGGCCGGTGGCATCAGCGGCCCGCTGACAGTGCTGATCGGCGTGCAGATGATGTGCTGCCTGCGCAAGCCGTGGGTGCCGCGTTTCATCGGCGATCGTGGGCCGCGCCGCAGTACCAGCCAGCGTTTCGTTGCGCGGCTTGCACCGACGTTGCAACGCCTGGATCGGCTGCTCAAGCCGCGTTTGCACGGCATGCTGGATCGTATTCCGGCGCAGGTGTTCACCGGCTTGCTGCTGGTGCTGGTCGGCATCTTGCTGACGCTGCCGATCCCGTTCACCAACTACATTTTCGGCCTGATCCTGCTGTTGTTCGCGCTGGCCCTGCTGGAGCGCGATGGCGCTTTGCTGTTGGTAGGCTGGGCGGCGGCGCTGGTGTCGGTGGCGGTGTTCGGGGTCACTTCCGACCAGTTGCTGGATCTGGTGCGCGATTGGTGGCCGGTCGCCTGGCGCTGATGCGCGAGGCGATCGGCACACCTGATCGGTCGCCGTTACTTCAGATCGACCACACGGTTGTCTGACAGGCTGCCCGTGTCGTCGGTGACTGCCGTCATCACGAAGTACAGCGCCTTGCCCAGCAGCCCGCTCGGGCCGTCCCAGTATTCGGCCGATTCGGCGCGCACGTGGATCAGACGCAGATTGGGGTCGTCCTTGCCGCCCGGAAAAAACACCCTCATTGCCGGCGACCAGAGTTCATCGATCTTGGCGCGGTCATTGACCACGCGTGCGGTACCGGCGACCGACACATAGCTGTTCTTCGACGCCGAGGCGTACGCCACATTGACGCGCGGGTCGGCGGCAATCTCTGCCACCTTCGGGCTATCGGCAGCGGTGGCGAACCACAGGTCGCCATCGAACTCGACTTCCTGCGTGCCCAACGGCCGGCTCACCAACTTGCCGTCGGCCGAGACGGTGGTGAACATCGCAATGTCCACGCCGCGGATCAATTCCGCCAACTGCTTGATGCTCTCGCTGCGTTGCTGAAGGTGCATGCTGGTCTTCCCAATAGATGTGCACACATCTGAGCGGATCGCCGCGCAAAGCGACGTGAATCACGCAGTGGTCACGTCCATTTCGCGGCAGGCGATGGCGGCGATTTCGAACGAGCGCAGACGCGCGGCATGGTCGTAGATGTTGGCGGTGAACAACAGCTCGTCCGGCGTGTGGCGGTCGATGAACTCGGCCACGCCCTGCGCGATCTGCTCGGCATCGCCCAGCACCGTGCAGGCCAACGCGCGCTCGACACCGGCACGTTCATGCGGCTGCCAGAAGCTGTCGATATCGTCGATCGGCGCGGGAATCTTGCCCGGCTTGCCGCGACGCAGGTTCACGAAACTCTGCTGCTGGGTAGTAAACAGGCGACGCGCCTGCGCCTCGGTCTCGGCGGCCACCACGTTCAAGGCCAGCATCACGTGCGGCCTGGCCAACTGTGCGGACGGGCGGAACTCGCGGCGGTAGATGGCCACGGCTTCGTCCATCGCATCGGGCGCGAAGTGCGAGGCGAACGCGAACGACAGGCCCATCGCTGCGGCCAGCCGTGCACTGAACAGGCTGGAGCCCAGCAACCATACCGGCACGTCCAGCCCGGCGCCCGGCACGGCCTGCACCAGTTGCCCCGGCACCGCCGGTGCGAAGTAGCGCAGCAGCTCGGCCACGTCCTGCGGGAAGTGATCGGCACTGTCGAAATAGCGGCGCAAGGCGCGCGCGGTGGGCTGGTCGGTACCGGGCGCACGGCCCAGGCCCAGGTCGATGCGCTGCGGATACAACGACGCCAGCGTGCCGAACTGTTCGGCCACCTGCAGCGGCGCATGGTTGGGCAGCATGATGCCGCCAGCGCCGACGCGGATGGTCTTGGTGCCACCGGCCACATGACCGATCAGCACCGCAGTGGCGGCGCTGGCGATGCCCGGCATGTTGTGGTGCTCGGCCAGCCAATAACGCTGATAGCCCCAGCGCTCGGCGTGCTGGGCCAGATCGAGCATGTTGGCGAAGGCGTGGGTGGTGTCGCTGCCTTCGCAGACCGGCGCCAGGTCGAGCACGGAAATGGGCGTCATCGGATGACTCCGGGGAATGAATGATGTGCAAGAGATGGGGCTGGCCGGCCGGCATTGCTACCCGCTCAGGTGGCGCTGAGGGGATTACAGCATTCCAGTGGTCGAACAGCGGGGATGGTTTATGGAAGCTTTACTTCCTTCTCCCCTCGGGAGAAGGTGCCCCGCAGGGGCGGATGAGGGTGCGTGCGAAGCTTGGTGTGCTCAACTATTGCTAGGGCCTCGCCCCGCAGGAGAGGGGCTTTTAGAGGGGCTTTTAGATGCCTGTGGCTGCTGGTGCGCGAATGCGTTGAGCGCGCCGCGAAGCACAGCTACTGACCCGTCAGATGGCTGGCTATGATGAATGCCGAACTGACCGCGCTGCATAACAATGGCTTTGACCGCTCCGCTTGACCCTGCTTCCGGCGCTGCGCAGATCGCGGCGCGCATCGATCGGCTGCCGGCCAGTGCCACGCTGTGGCGGCTGGTTGGCTTGCTCGCGCTGGGCGGATTTTTCGAGTTGTACGATCTGTTCCAGACCGCCTACATCAGCCCCGGGCTGATCCGCGATGGCATCTTCGCCAGCGGTGCGGATGGCGTATTCGGCATGTCCGACCAGGCTGCGTTTGCGGCAGCGACCTTTCTGGGGCTGTTTGTCGGCGCCGCATTGCTGAGTCCGTTTGCCGATCGTTTTGGGCGCCGGCTGGTCTTTACGTTCGCGTTGATCTGGTACACCGCTGCCACTGTGGCGATGGGCCTGCAAAGCACTGCCACCGGCGTCATCGTGCTGCGCTTTGTGGTGGGGATCGGGTTAGGCATCGAGCTGGTCACCATCGACACCTACCTGTCCGAATTGGTGCCGCGGCATATGCGTAGCGCCGCATTTGCGTTTGCGTTCTTCGTGCAGTTTCTGGCCGTGCCGGCAGTGGCGCTGACCGCCTGGCTGCTGGTGCCGCATGCACCGCTGGGGGTGAGCGGCTGGCGTTGGGTGGTATTGCTGAGTGGCGTGTTTGCGCTGGCGATCTGGTGGCTGCGCAGCCGTTTGCCGGAATCGGCACGTTGGTTGGCGGCGCAAGGACGCCATGCCGAAGCGGACGCGGTGCTGATCCAACTGGAGGCGCGCTGCGAACGCGATCTGGGCGCGCCATTGGCCATGCCGCAGCAGGGGGCGGTGCCGTTGGCACACAGCGACACCCAGGCATCGCTGTTATGGCGAGCGCCCTATCGCGGGCGCATCGGCATGCTGGTGGTGTTCCATATCTTTCAGGCAATCGGCTTCTTCGGTTTCGGCAATTGGCTGCCGGCACTGATCTCGGCGCAAGGCACCGGCGTGACCAAGAGCCTGGGCTATTCCTTTGCGATCTCGCTGGCCTACCCGTTGGCGCCGCTGCTGTTGTTGCGGTTTGCGCAGCGCTGGGAAAACAAGTGGCAGATCACCGCATCGGCGTTGGGCGCAGTGCTGTTTGGCGTGCTGTTTTCGCAGCAGCATCAGGCGACCGGCATGGTGGTGTGTGGGGCGATGATTGCGTTCTGCAATGCCTGGATGAGCTTCGCTTATCACGGCTACCAGGCCGAGCTGTTCCCCACCGGATTGCGCGCGCGTGCAGTAGGTTTCTGTTATTCCTTCAGCCGTCTTTCCACCGCCGTGAGCAGCGTGCTGATCGGTTGGCTGCTTGCTCAGGTCGGCAGCCATGGCGTGCTGGCGTTTATCGTCATCAGCATGTCGATCGTGGCGAGCGTGATTGCGCTGTTCGGGCCGCGTACGCGCAATCGCGCGCTGGAAGAAATTGCCGGTTAATCCTGTGCCGACGCAACTGAACTGCGCAGCGATTACGCGCGCGAGCTTGCAACTGCATCGACTTTGACAGCTGCCTGCGCAGCAAGCACGACGCCGAGCGCAACCGTACGATCGGCCACTGCGGCCAGGCTGGTGCGGTGCGAGACCACCACCAACACGGTCTGCGGCAGACGCTGGCGTAGCGTGCACAACACCTGCTGTTCGGCATCCGCGTCCAGCGCACTGGTGGCTTCGTCCAACACCGCCAGGGTCGGTTGGCGCAACAGCACTTGCGCCAACAACAAGCGCTGCGATTCGCCACCGGACAGGCGTCCCTCCGGGCCATTGATCGGCGTGTCCAGACCTTGACCGTCGCGCTGCAGGCGCACGCTCAAACCGACATCGCCCAACACCTCCCACATGCGTGCATCCGCTGTGCCGGGCAGCGCCCAGTCCAGACAATCGCGCACGCTGCGCTGCCATGGCCGCACGCCCTGGCCGATGTAGGCGCTATGCCGAACCAACGTGCGATACGCGCCGAAATCCAGCCGGCGCCCGGCCATATGCGCGGTGAACTGTGCGGGCGGGGTCTGCCCGGAAAGCACATCCATCAGACTGCTCTTGCCGATACCGGACGGCCCGACGACCAAGGTCATTTCGCCTGGCAGCAGAATCATCGGACCGAGATCGAGCCTGGGCAGCGGCGGTGCCAGGCCGATGTGTTCGATATGCAGCGCTGCGGGCAATGGCACTGCCGTCTCGGCTGATGCGTGCGTGGGCGTGGTGCCCAGTTCCACATAGCGCCGCCACAATTGCAGCGCCGGCCAGGCCGAGCGCAGTTGCTGCACGCTTTGCCGCGTGGTGACCAGATACGGCAGCAAGCGCCCGAGCAGCAGGCTGACGGTGATCAGCGCGGCGCGGTCGGCGCCCTGCCACAGATTGGCCAGCACCAGAATGCCGGCGATCGCGGCCACGGCAGTGAGTTCGAGCACCAAGCGGCTGCCCGCCACCAGCTCCTGCTGTTGCGCATAGCCCTGCCCCAGCCGCGTGGAAATGCGCTCGTAATGTCGGCTTTCGACGTCTTCGCGCTGGAACGAGCGCACATGCCGCAGACGACGCGGGAAGTCTTCGCTCAACCAGAACAACTGCGTCATGTCGGCCACGTAGTCGCGGCTGATGCGCGCCTGCCTGTCGCTGCTGGAGATGCGCAAGCCCAACCAGGCCAGGGCGAGCAGCAACGGCATCGCCAGCACCAGCGCGGGTGCGATCAGCACGGCAATGCAGATGCTCACCAGCGCCGTCATGCCGGCCACCAGCAGTTGCAGCACCGCGCTGAACCCTTGTGTGGCGATTTCGATGTTGTAGGTGAGTACGTTGGCGATTTCTGCCGAACTGGCGCCGGACAAGGCTGGCAACGGTGCGTCGATCAACGCGGCATGCACGCGACGGCGCAGCCCGATTGCGTAGCGGCTGGTCAGCCGTGCGGCCAGCCGCGCGCTGTGCCATCGCAGTGCGGCAAATACCAGGCTGACGCCGGCAAACAGCGCCGTCTGCATCGCCAGACCATCAGGCAACGCCAACCGATAGCCGGCCAATTGCACGCCATGGCCAGGCTGCACCAAGGGGACCAGGCAGACCGCCACGATGCTGCCTGCCAATGCAGCCGCCAGCGACAGGGCGACATAGAGCGCGATGGTTGGCAGGTCTGCAGGCACCAGCGTGCCGACGAACGTGCGCAAGCTGGCACGCCTGCGATCGCGGGGGATGGAGGTCTGCATCTCAGCGATGCACATCGTGCAAGAGGCGCTTCGTCACGCTGGCAGGCGTATGGATCACGCGACGACGCACCGGCATCTGCGCCCTCATCGCAACAACTGCAGCAGTGCATCCACCGATGCCTGCGGATGCGCGCCGCGCCGCAGCGTGAACATGCCTACGCGCTGCACCTGTTCGACAAAGCGCTGCCACCCTGGTTGACCGGCGGCGTAAGGTTGATCGCGCACCAGACACTCGGCAATCTGCTCGGCCGGCGTTGGCAGCAGACGCTGCGCCGACGTGCTGGCAGGAGTGCCGGACAGCATCACCACTGCGCACAGCTGCAAGGGCGTGCGCGCAAGCCGTGCACGGCCATGGCGGATATCGATCTCGAACTTTTCCACGCCACTGCGGCGGCGGATGGTCGGCGATGCGCTGATCCACGCGCGAGTGTCTGCATCGACCAGGCCAAGCGCGTCCGAGCGCAGATGCAGGAAGTTGGCAACGCCGGTGGTCAACAGACTCTCCGGCGCAACGAACACGCCGTCTTCGGCGATGAAGTCCAGCCCATGCAGCAAGCTGTGCAGCGCCAGCGTCGACTTGCCCGCACCGCTGGCGCCGAGCAGCAACACGCTGCGTCCGTGCCGGCCCACGCATGCGCCATGCAACGGCACCAAGGCCATGCCACGCGCGGCGAGCAGGAACACCGCAAATTCGATCAGCTCATAGCGCACGTGATAGGCGTAGGCGAGCATGTCCTCGGAGACCACCAGCATGGCGCGGCGCTCGGGCACCGACAGCATCAGGTAATTGCAGGCATCCATGACGCCGCACAGCAAGCCACCGCTTGCATGCGTGTGCACCGGCGGCGGTTCTGCGCTCGATGGCGCCTGGCCACGCGACACCAGATCCAGCGTGATATGGAATTCCGGCGCAGCCGGCAGGCGATGCGCGGGCAAGCCTGCATAGGCGGCATCCACCAACGCCAGCAACGCCTCGCTGTCGCTGTGGAAATGAAACAGCGCACCGAGAATCTGCCGGCGCACAACCAGCTGACGCACGCGGCCCTCACCGAACGGATCTGCGGCCGATAGCGCATTGCCGGGCGCCGCCGAGCGTGCGCTATCGCTCACTGGCAGGAGTTCCGCCAACGCGGCCGAGTGCGGCATGCCTTCCATCCATTGCATCAATCAGCCGGTGTGTGCCGATCCGTTGCTGAAAGGTTGCATCGCTGCCATCGATGCAGATGCACAACGCTTTGCACAGTGTGCATCGCAGCGGCGCAACCAAACGCATCTGCGTGCGCACCTACTGCCGAGCCGAATGCCGGTGTCTGCGCACGCCATTGCTGCGCGTACCTGGCGACAGAACGAGAGCCTTGTGCAGATGCTAAAGATCCAGGTCAGTCATTCGTATTTTCTGCGTTACGACCCGAAGCAATGGGAGCGCGGCAAGCCGTATCCACCGTTGGCAACACTGCAGGTCGCAGCGTTGCTGCGCGAGCGTGGCCACACCTTGAGCCTGTTCGACGCGATGCTGGCCGAGGATGTGCAGGACTACACCGGCGCTTTGCACGCCGCGCAGCCGGACCTGGTGGTGTTCTACGAAGACAACTTCAACTTCCTCACCAAGATGTGCCTGAGCCGCATGCGCGAGGCTGCCTGCCAGATGATTGCGCAGGCGCGTGCGGCCGGTTGCCGCGTGCTGGTGGCCGGATCGGATGCCTCCGACAATCCGGATGTGTTTCTGGCCGCTGGCGCACATGCGGTACTGATCGGCGAAGGCATCGCACCGCTGCTGGAACTGGTGGCGCGCGTCGAAGCAGATCCCACCATCGACACGGGTGCCTGGCTCGCCGGCGTTGCACGTATCGCCACCAGCCCCTCTGCTGAGGCACACGTGCATCGCGGCGCACAACCGCCGGACGCACGCCTGAGCGGCCTGCCGGCGTGGGACCTGGTCGACATGCCGCGTTACCAGCGTTTCTGGCAGCAACGGCACGGCTACTTCAGCTTGAACATGGCCGCCTCGCGCGGTTGCCCGTTCCGCTGCAACTGGTGCGCCAAACCGATCTGGGGCAACCACTACAAGCGCCGCGATGCCGAAGATGTGGCTGCGGAAATGATCCACCTCAAGCGCAGTTTTCAACCCGATCACATCTGGATGGCCGATGACATCTTCGGCTTCCATATCGATTGGGTGGAAACCTTTGCGCAGCGTTTGACCGATGCCGATGGCGCGATTCCGTTCACCATCCAGACCCGCGCCGATCTGGCCAGCGAGCGCATGGCCGCGGCACTGGCGCGCGCCGGCTGCGCAGAGGCCTGGCTGGGTGCAGAAAGCGGCAGCCAGCGCATCCTCGACAAGATGACCAAGGGAACCACGGTTGGCGAGGTGATCGCCGCACGCCAACGCCTTGGTGCGCGCGGCATTCGCGTGGGTTTCTTCATTCAACTCGGGTATCTGGGCGAGGAACTCGACGACATCCTGGCCACGCGCGCCCTGGTGACGCAGGCCAACCCGGACATCATCGGCGTCAGCGTGTCCTATCCCCTGCCCGGCACCAAGTTCTACGAAGAAGTGAAAAACCAGTTGGGCGGCAAGACCCATTGGCAGGACAGCGACGACCTGGCGATGATGTTCCGTGGCGCCTACGGCTCGGAGTTCTATCGCAGCGTGCGCGATCTGCTGCATACGCAAGTGGATCTGCAACAGGCACGCGCAACGATGAGTGCCGATGCGTTTGCGCAGGCATCCGAGCACCTGGAAGCGCGCTGGTCTGCCCTGATCGCATCAGAAAAACAGCATCGCACCGAACCGCTGGTCAGCGTTGCCACAGGTCAACCGCGGCAGCTGGCAACCGTGCTGGTCGGCTAGCGCGCAACGCCTCTCGATCTTCTCGCACATCACCTCGCCTTACCGGATCACCTTCGCATGCAGCCTTCCCTTCGCACCATCAAGCACGGCCTGCGCACGGCCACCGAACGGCTGGCGCAGGAATTGGCGCAGCCGGGGGAAGTGGCGCCGCAGTGGGATCGGTTGCAATGGCAGCTTGCAGCCGCAGCGGCGGCAGCGCATGGCGTATCACCGCTGCTACAGCGTCGCTCGCTATGGCAGAACGCCGAATGGACGACGTTTCTGAGTGAGCAACGCCGCCATGTCGAAGATCGGCATCGGCGCATCGCCGTATTGCTGACGCGCATCGATGCTGCGGCGCGTGCTGCAGGCATCGCGTTGGTCGGTCTGAAGGGAACCGCACTGCATCGGCTTGGCGTGTACCTGCCGGGCGATCGGCCGATGGCCGATATCGATCTACTGGTGGAGCCGGGAGACGCACCAGCTGCAGCAGCACTGTTGTGCGGACTCGGTTACGTGGCCTCGTTCGAACAATGGAAGCATCAGGTCTTCAAGCCGATTCAAGGCGAAGCGGTCGCGGGACTGGGCGAGCATCGCGATGCGCCGATCAATATCGAGCTGCACACGCGCATCCAGGAACGCTTGCCGGTGCACAGCGTGGACATCACATCACGCATCCTGCCGGAGCGCCCGCAGCCGGGTTTGAACCCCTATCCGTCCGTCGGCGCATTGATGTGCCATCTGCTGCTGCACGCGGCCGGTGGCATCTGCCATCGCAGCATCCGGCTGATGCATCTGCACGATCTTGCGTTGCTGGCCACGCGCATGGGGCAGCGCGATTGGGACCAATTGTGGGAAGAGGCGAGCGTGTCGCCGTGGTGGGCATTGCCGCCGTTGTTGCTGCTGCAACGCTACTACCGCAGCGTGGTGCCGGCGGCGGTGATGGCGCGCCTGCAGGCCGATTGCCCGCGGTTGTTGCGCATGCGTGCGGGCCGCCAGACCTTGACCACGGCCTCATGCTCCAACCTGTGGTTGCCGGCACTGCCCGGCATCGAATGGTCGCGGTCGCTGAGCGAAGCGCGGCAGTATCTGCACAACCGCGTTGCGCCGTCGGCCGAAAGCCGCAAGGAACGTGCGGACATGTTGCAGACACAGCTGTGGCTTCAAGGGCAACCATGGGTACGGCAGACTCAGGCACGCCGATTGATGACGCGGCTTACGCGACCAGTACCGCGCACCGATATGTTGTACGTGGTGCGTGCGGCGTTGGATGGGTATTTGCAGCCGGTTTGAAGGTAGGAGCGACTGACAAAACCACTTTACGTAGGTCTGCTGCAGGGCGGCTGATTGGCGGCTTGGCTGCAGAGCGGTTGATCTGCGGCCTGGTTGCAGGGCCCTTGCCCGCCCACCATCGCGGGACACGCCGCAAGTACGTCCATGTAGGCTCTTACGCGGCATCCATGCCGCGTAAGGTCCCGCGATGGTGGGCGGGCAAGGACCAATCAAGATGGTCGGTGTGCATGTTTTCAAGCAACCAGCAAACTGTCTGGTGCGGTGCCCTCGCCGATTGCGGGACCGTGTGGCGGCATGGATGCCGCCACCGAGCCTACATGGACGTACTTGCGGCGTGTCCCGCGAGCGGTGAGGGCATCGCGCCCTCGACCGACTAGGCTTATGACTCGATTCTGGTGCGGTGAGGCCACCGCGCCCTCGACCGACTCAGCGTTTGAGCTGGGCTTCTGACTGCATCCAACAAGAGAAAGCCAACAAAACCCATGCGCTCACCGCCAGGCGACCGCTCTTTGCGTTTTGTTGGCTGATCTGAAAGTGGTTTGTGCAAGCCCGCAGTCTATTGCCTACTCCGCGCCCAGGTATTCAGCGCAGTGGGCGCTTCTCGCATAGTTGGCGGTAGAGCTTTTCGAACAGACGCGTGGTCGATGCCGCGTCTTCGCGTACCGCACGGCACTGCGCCGCCCAGGCCAGACGCAAGCGCAGTTCGTCGTCGGCCACTACCTGACGGACGGCTTCTGCCAGCCCGGCCCAATCGCCCGGCGGCACTGCCAGTGCGCAGACCGGTGCCCACTCGACCAGATGCCCGACGGCCGTCCCCACTGTGGGAACACCTGCCACCGCAGCTTCCAGCAGCACCAACGGCCCGGCCTCGTGCAAGGACGACAGCACCAGCAGATCGGCCGATTGCATGATCGGGCGCAACTCGCGCTGGGTCTTGAAACCCAAGAAACGCACCTGCTCGCTCAGGCCCAGCTGCTGCACCAAGCGATGCATGGCGCCATCCAGGGTATCGACGCCGACCATGTCGAGGGTAAAGGCGACATCGGCGCGTTTGAGCGCCGCCATCGCCTGTAACAACGTGGTCTGGTCCTTGACCGGGTTGAGGCTGGCCACGTGCAGCAACCGTGCGATTCCACCAGTGCGTGCGCGTGGTGCGGCCGCTGGCCAGGCACGCAGATCCACGCCCAAGGGCACCCGCTGCGCGCGGATGCCGAGTGCTTGCAGCGAATCGACGATGGGCGCGCTGGCGGCGGTGACGCAGTCGGCCAAGCGCAGGATCACCGCTTCGCGCAGACGCCCGCGCCACTTACGCCGGCCGCCGTAGCCGATGGCATGCAGTGCGACCAGCTCGCCACCGGCGATATGCACCATGCTTGGGCGACGCAGCAGTTTTGCCGCCGCAACGGCGATCAAGCTGCAGTAGCCGGAAAAGATCGCCTGGATGACGTCGAACGGTGCGCGCCGATGTTCGTCACGAATAGCGGCGATCGCGCGTAGACGGGTACGCTGCGCGCCGATGTTGTGCACGGTGGCGCCGCGCAATGTCCAGGTGCCCGGCATCGGCTCCTGATGCAACACGAAGACATGTACCTGATGATGGCGCGCCAGCCATTCGATCAGGGTCAGGAACACGGGAATCACGCGGACTTCGCCGCTGCGGTCCACACCGCCCGGTACCACCAAGGCCAGTTTCATGCTGTGCGTCCCGGCGCGGCGGCCAATAATTGGGTGTAGGCGTTCGCCCAGCGCTGCCCCACGGCGGCGAAAGACAGCCGTGCATCGAAATGCGCACGGATCTGTGTGCGATTGGGTCGCTGCCTGGAGACACGCAATAGCAGTTCCGCCAAGGCCGAGGCATCGCCCACGGGATACAACTCGCCCACCGCACCGGCATCGCTGAGCGCGCGGAAAGCAGGGATCTCGGTCAATAGCGGCAAGCTGCCGCAGGCATACGCTTCCACTGCGGCATAACCGCAACTTTCCGCATGGCTGGCCGAGACGAACAGATCGCAGGCGCGCAACAGGGTCTCCACGCGTGCATGCGGCACCTTGCCCAGCAGCTGCACACAGCGCGCCAGCTGCGGATCGTCGCGCAGGCGCTGCTGTATCTGCTCCATCAACGGCGCCTGGTCGAACACGCACCACAGCCGCAGCCCGGGCAACACGCGTGCGGCCATCGTGACGGCTTCGAGTACGCATAACGGATCCTTGGCCGCACTCAGATGGCCGACCCATAACACACACGGGTCGCCATGCAGACGCGTGTGCTCGCGTGCCTGTAAGCGATCGCCCGGCAAGAAGCGGCTGCTCGATTCGGGAATCTCGAATAGCTGAGTGCTGGATCGAAACAGGCGCGCACGCAGAAATGGTTGTGCCAGTTCCAGCGAGGTGAACGCAATACCGGCAGCCGCCGCATAACGCGCACGCCACACAATCCGGCGCCACCAGCGTGGCGGGCGATTGGCATGGTCCTGCAACAGGATGGGACTCTGCGGCAGCAGGCGCCCAAGCCGCCGCGCATCGCCGGCAAATTCCAGCCCGTGCACGTGAATCACGTCTGCGTCGATCTGGCGCAGCATCGTGGCGAGAATGTGCGCACGCTGCTTGCTACCACGCGCGGCCAGCTCGACGAAGCGGTAGTCCACGCCCTGGCGTGTGAGTCGAGTGTTCAGTGCCGAGGCCTGGATCACCGTCACCCGCACCCCTGCGCTGGCCACCGCCTCGGCGATGTCGGCCAGCGATGGCCATTGCGCGAAGACCTGTTCGACGCTCAGGCCGTCGGGCGTTGGCAGCAGATTGAGTTGCGCCACATGCAGGGTCATGGCGCAGACATCGACTGGCATGCACGTTCTGCAACGCCAATGACGCGCGCTTGCGCGCAACGCAAGCGGCTCGGGTCGTAGTGCTTGCAGGCCGTGCATGCGCTGCCATCGGGAATCGCAATGAACACCACATCACTCACGCGATGCGCCGCAGACGCATCACCAAGGCAACCGGCACCTGCAATGCCGCCTGGTCGAAACGTGCACCGGGCGGAATATCGGCCGGGTCCAGCATCGGTTCGGCCACCGCTTCGATCGCCAGGCCCAGCGATGCGCATGCCGCATGCCACTGGCTGTAGAGATGCTGCGTATGCCGCACTGCGTACTGCCGGCCGTCGGCCTTGAAATCGCGTCGCCAGCCCAGTGCATGGCCGATCGGATGCACATCGCTGCACAGCACGATCCCGCCCACGCGGGTGACGCGATGCAGTTCTTCCAGCGCAGGCCACAGCTGCTGCAGATGCCCGACCACCAGACCGCAGACGCTGAGGTCGGCAAGTGCGTCGGGCAACGGCAGTTTATCGAGACTGCCTTGTTGCAGACTCACGCGTGCCGCTGGCCAGTCGCGGGCGAGCTCGGTGGCGGCGCGTTGCAGCATCTGCGGCGACAGATCCACACCGGTGACATGCAGCGCGCCACGCTGTAATGCATGCAGCATGTAGCGACCACTGCCGCAGCCGGCATCCAGCACATGTTGGCCCTGCAGGGCGCCGGGCATCAGCGCGAGCATGGCGCGTTCTTCGGCCAGCATCACCGGGTTATGCGCATGTGGCGGATACGCCTGCGCCCACAACGCATACGCCGCTGCCGGCTCAAGTGTCGGCACAGCGCTCATGACACAGCACCATTTGCTGCCATCGCAATGGATGGCGCGTGCGCGGCATGCGGCACGCACTCCAGGCCGGGTTCGAGTGCCAGCACTGCCGGGTCGGCCAGCCTGGCATCAAGCAGTTTGGGGCGACCGTCCAGCAACACCGGCACGGTCTGGATACCGGCCGCCTCGAACCAGTCGGCGAAATCCGGGTCGGCAATGCGCGGGGCGCCATCGCGTATCACTGCGCGCAGTTCACTGCGTTGGCAACCGATGACGCTGGTGGCAGGATCGCCACCGCGATCGCGCACGATCAGCAGATCTGCGGCTGCGCCTGGCGCGATGCACCCGCGCGCTTGCATGCGCAGGATGCGCGCAGATTGATGGGTGACCATGCCGAGCAATAGATCCGGTGCGAGCCCGCTGTCGGCGGCGATGCGCAGTTCTTCCAGCAGATCGCGCGCACCGCTGATGCGCGAATCGTTGCCCAATGCCAGCCGCCCGGCCATGCACAAGCGCCATGGATCGAGCGTGCGGCCCAGCAGCGCGAGATTGCTCGAAGGACACCACACCACCGCCGCGCCGCGTGCAATCACCCGGTCGATATCGCATTCGCCCATGCCCACGCCGTGGATCAGCACGCTATTGGAGGCCAGGCAGCCGAGCCGATCCAGTTCGTCGAGTTCGGCACCCGCCACCGCGTCGGTGCCTTCGGCCAGGTGGATCATCCACGGATGTTCGGGCGACGTGGCGGCAAAGCTGCCTTGCACCGGCGGTCCGTAGCCGGTCCAGCCCAGCGCGTAGCTCCAACCGAACTCGCGCAGCAGGCCGACCGGAAAGTTCGCCTCATCCAAGGTGGCGTGCCAAGGGTCGTGCTGCGCCACGCAGGTGACGCCGGCCAGCAGATTCTTCAAACCGCCGTGGCGCAAGCGCACCGCCTTGGGCACGCGCAACGCAGCCGCCACATCGGGATGCTGAAAATGCGCCTGAAACGCCTCGATCCATGCGTAGCTGTTGGCGAACGGTGCGCCTTGCGGCAGCGGCGGCACGCAGTTGACCTGCAGATGATCGTGCGCGTTGATCAAGCCCGGCGCCAGCACGTGGCCCTGCAGATCCAGCCGCAGGCTGCCGGTGCCGAGCGTGCCGCCGAAGCGGCCCGCGCGCATCGTCACTGCGGCGCGCGAAGGACCGGCCAGGGTGATCGCGCGTGCGCCCTGCAAACAGACATCGGCCATGGACATCGGCATCTCCACTCAGCGCTTGCGCATCACGATCAGGAAGTGGTCGCCCATGTCGCGCAGCAGCGGCAGCCCGCCCAAACGGTCGTCGCACTGGCCCAGGCGCTCGGACAGACGCGGATGCCGTTCGCAAAAATCCACCAGATACGGCGGCGGCAGGAACAGGCTCAACGCGCGATAGCTGTCCAGCACGAAGTGCTTGTTGAAGGCGCGGTAGAACTCGCGCGGCAGGTGGTACCAGGTCCAGATGGTATGGCCGTTCATGCCCACCGCGGTGACCCCGCGCGCGGCACGCACCGCTGCGCGCTTGAAGCGCCCGCGCAGCGTGTAATGACCGATTTCCCACGGGCAGATGCGCCCGATCACCGAGAACACCAGGCAGCCATCGGCGCGCAGCAGACGTGCGCACTCGGCAGCCACTGCCGGCAGGTCGGGAGCGCAATTGAGCGGGCCGAAGTTGGAGTACATGCCATCGAAGGTGCCGTCCAGCTGATCGAGCTGCTGGATGCCGACGTGGGCGGCGGTCAACCGTGCTTCAAGACCTTGCGTGGCAGCGCGATGGCGGGTGCGTTCGACCATCGCCGGCGACCAGTCGGTAGCCAGCACACTGTAACCGCGGCGTGCGAACTCGCCGGCATCCAGACCGGTGCCGCAGCCCAGATCCACTAGCCGCGACCCCACCGGCAACTCGGCCGCAACCGTGTCCCACAGCGTGGTGCGCATGCGCTGGATCAGCGCATTGTTGCCGCGCGGGCCGTCGTAGTCGGGGGCCACGCTATCGAACGCACGTTGCGTCTCAAGCAAGCGCTCCGGGGCCACAGTGCCGCCACGCGCCGCATGCTCATTGACCACCGACATGCGCAGCCTCCCACACCAGACCAGTTGTTCTCACGACACTCTCCAGACGCGACACTGCCAACGCGGTATCGCTTGATTGACCCGTGAGTGCCACGCGCAGCGGCTTTGGTTGCAGCCTGGTGAGCGATGTCCCACCTGCAACGCGTTGCCGTTTACATCAGGCGACGGAATGCCCTGCCGCACCCCTGCGACGCCGCCAGGCATTGCGTAACACCGCCGCCAGCACGCCCAACCCGGCGCCAGCGAGCAAACCGGCCGCCCAGGCGGTGATCGCATTTGGAAACGCCTGGCGATCGGGCACATACAGCGGCCACGCCAACGAGGTCTGATACGTGTAGCGGGTGGTAAGGCGGGCGATGAGATCGTCGCGCTCGGCTTTCAACGCGCGAATGGTGGTGTTGCTGTCGGTCAGCAATACACCGGCAACCAACTGCGCCGGAGTGGCCGCAGCACCGCCCTGCCCGGCCTGCACTTGCTGTTGCAGTTGCGTCCGGTTGACGAGCGCCGCGCGCAGGTCTTCATTCAACCCTTGCAGGCGCGTGCGTGCGAGCTCAAGCGCCACCGCATTGGTCTGGCCGTGCAGCGTCTGCAGCTCGGTCACGGTGGCCATCGCAAGGCGGCGTGCCTGCGCGGACGATTCGGCACGAATGGTCACGCCGATCAGATTCGCGTACGGGTCCGGATCGGGCTTGAGACTGCCGCGATACAACTGCGCAGCGCGGCTGTTGAGCGGCAGGCCAGCCTTGCGCAGCACCGCATCCTGAAACAGCCGCGTCTTCATACGATCGATCACGCGTTGGAACGGCTCGACCTTGGGGTCGCGCCCGGCCGGTGTCGGGCCGATTTCGCCGACCTGGATCCAGGCGGTGGCCTCCCACTGCGGTTTGGCCAACCGGGTGAAGGCGAACGTCAGGCCAAGCACCACCACCAGCGCGGCCAACGCCCAGCGCCATTCGCGGCGCAGGATGTGCCACAGGTCGATCAGGTAGATATCGTCGTGTTGATTCATGGTGCACCTGCTCTGGAACGTGGTGAAAAAACGAAGTTGCCGCGCACTACGCAGCAGCGCTAGATGCCGCATTGCGGCTGGGCAACAACACGGTGCAGGCATGCAACACCAGGCACAGCGCGATGAAGCCGAAGTTGGTCCAGGTGAATGCCTGCGGCGCGAACGGCGACATCAGGCAGGCATAGGCGAGGCGAAGGAAGATCAGCACATGAAAGATCGACAGCGAGCTGCCGAGCAGGCGCACGCTCCACACCAGGCCCGCATACAACGCCAACAGTGCAATCACGGCGCCCGGCGCGCCCCAGGCCATCAGAAACGGGAAGAATTCCGTGCCCACATTGATATTGGGCGCATCCAGCGGAATGCTGGTGCCGGCGGTGGCGATCGAACCACTGAACGGCACCAGTTGATTGACCAGAAAACTGGCGTTGACGTAGCCCTTGGCCAGAATCGCGCCGAAGTTGTACGGCCCGGCGCTGATGTACAGCAGCAGCCACTGCACACCCTGCGGCATCGCGCGATACAACGCACTGAACGGCAAGGCGACCGTGGCCAACGAGCCGGAACGCAGTGCGCCCAGGATCGAAAACACCCCACCCCCAGCCAGCACGAGCAGGCCAATGGTCTTCCACGGCAGGCGGCGCGCAGGATCGCGGCGCAACAGCATCACCAGCACGAACGAAAACAGTCCGGCAAAGATGCGGTTGCGGTCGATCACCACGATCGGGAATACGAACCCCAGCGTCACCATCGCCGCGCGCAGCCCGCTGTGGCGCACGCACAGCAGCGCGATCGGCGGCAGGATCCAGCACATGTTGGAGATGTGCCGCACATGCGAGCGCAAGGGGCTCAAGGTGGCGTACGAGGACGGATCGCTGAACAACGGAATCGGAAACAGCGCCACATCCACGATGCAGAACACCGTCACCATTGCCGCCAGCGTCATCACCACGAAGGCATCGCGCGTGCCGGCGTAGCGATAATTGCGAAAGCGCTCCACGGCAGGCAGCTGCGTGCGTAGCAACGCATCCAGCACAAACGTTGCAGCGGCAGCGACCGCCAGCAGCGCGATGCCGTCCAGATAGTCGCCGGGCAGCATGTAGGTCAGCAGCGTCAGCGCGCAGCTGAGCAGCATCGGCAGTGCCAGATACGTCGCAGGCCGGCGCAACAACGTGTTCATGCCGGCTCCACCGCGCTACGCGCATGCCTGGGCCGCCACCTGGCCGGCAACGACAACCAGGCATAGGCGAGCAGATGCCCGATCACCCTGTGCGGTCGTCGCTGCAGAAACGCCACCTTGGCCGCGATGTAACGCGATTGCGACCGCAGCAAGGTGCGCTCGGGCTCATCGAACAACTCCGCACAACGCAACGCCACCTGACGCGACTCGCTCAAGTTGGCAATCCGCGCACGCACGTTTGCGGTCTTGCTGAGGTTGTTGCCATGCAGACGGTACGCACAGACCGGCACGTCGACGAAACCAAGCGCGTTGCGCGCGGCCAGGCGCAGGAAAAAATCCCAGTCCTCGATCCGCAGCGATTCGTCCCAGCCGGTGCGCGCATCGAAGGCACTGCGGCGCAGCAACGCCACCGCACCACTGACCGCCCATTGCTGGATCACCGCGCGGCGGATGCCCGGCTCTGAGCGGTACATACCGGTATCCACCCGATGCAGGTCGCGCATGGCGCTGCCGTGCAGCAGTCTTCCATGCTGATCGACCACGCAGGCGTCGCCGATCACCGCCAGTTTTTGCGGATGCGCACGCAAGTAACGCACCTGCGCATCCAACCCGCCGGCCAACAGATAATCGTCGCTCGCGCCAAGGCGCAGGTAGTCGCCACGCGCACGCAAGGCCAGCTCGTTGAGCGTGGCCGCCACACCGCGATTGTCGCGTTGCACGAACTGCACCGGCAGCCGATGGCCATGGATGGCAACCCACTGCGCGATCTTTTCGCCCGTGGCGTCGCTGGAGCCATCGTCGATGATGACGATCTCCTTGCACGGGTACGGGTCTTCCAACACGCTATCCAGGCACCGTTGCACGAAACGCGCGTGGTTATAGGCCGGAATCAGCACCGACACCAGCGGCCAGCTCGCTCGCCCGCTCGACTGCGTTTGATCGCTCATGCGGCCTGCACCAGATAGCGACGCACCACCACGATATTGAACAGCAGATACACCACGTAGTTGGCGACGAAGGCATACATCGCCCCGATCAGCCCGAACTGCGCCGTGAACAGATACACCAGCGCCAGATAGCTGGCGGCGAACACGCATTCGGAAATCACGAACAGCCGCGTCATCGCCTTGGCCAGCATCACGTACGACAGCACGAACGCGGCAATCTTGATCACATCGCCCAGCAACTGCGGACCATAAAGCGGTGCTGCTGCAGCGAATCGCGCATCGAACAACAGCCAGGTGACCCAATCGCGGAGCATGTACACACCTAGCGCCATCGCGATCACCGCCGGCATCACATAACGATACGCGGCTCGCAGCTCGCGCCCGAGCGCCGCACGATCGTGCAGGGAGGCCAGCTTGGGCAGGTAATACACGTTGATGGCGGTAGTGAAGAACAGCAGATAGGCATCCGACACCCGGCTGACGGCCTGCCAATAACCCACCTGCTGCCATCCGAACTGCAACGCCAGATGGTCGCGCACCACAATGGCCACCAACTGCGGCACCAGCGTGGCGGTCAGCGTCATCGCCGAGAACGCGGCCAGCTTGCGCGTCATCGGCGCATCGAAACGCAGGCGCAACATCTCGCGTTGGAAATACGGGCTGCGTCGCAATGCCGGCACGCCGGCCAACAACCACAGCACCTGGCCCAGCACCAGTGCCAGCAATGCGCCCTGCAGCTGCGCCAGGCTGGACAGCCACGCCACCAGCGCAACGCTCAACACCGCGCCGCTCACCTGCACAAATGCCAGACGGCGAACATCCATGAAACCGTTGATCACCGCCAGGATGTAATTGACCAGGGCAATGCCCAGCTGCGCGATCGCCAGCACGCAGATCAGCGGCCGATACGCTGCATCGCCCAACAGGCGCTCGGCGATCACGCCACTGAACAACACCGCCAACACCGCCATCACGCAAGCCGCACAGAAGGCGTACCAGAGCGCCGCGCTGAGCAAGCGTGCCAGTGCCGGTGCGTCGTTGCGATACTCGGCCACGTACTTGACGATGCCGGCGCTGATACCGCCGCCCGCCAACACCGCCAGCACCGACATCAGATTGAGAAACTGGCCCAAGCGGCCGACACCCTGCGGGCCGGCATAGACGGCTACCAACTTCACCACCACCAGCGCAGCCAGCAGCTTGGCCAGCGTCGCAACGCCGGTGTACACGCTGCTGTGCATCAGATTCATGCAGGGCTGCCGAACGATTGGCATGCGGCAATCACACGTTCCACCGACGCGTCATCCAGTGCCGGGCCCATCGGCAGACTCAACACTTCACGATGCAGGCCCTCGCTCACCGGCAGGCAGGCATCGCCCAGCGTGGTATAGGCCGGCTGCCGATGCGGCGGCACCGGGTAATGGATCTGGGTGTGGATACCCAGCCGCAGCAAATGCGCCTGCAAGGCAGCGCGCTGCGGACTGCGCACCACGAACAGATGCCAGACGTGCTGTTCCTCAGCGACCACCGTAGGCAACGTGATCAACGGGTTATCGATGCCTTGCAGATAATGCTGCGCCACCGCGCGCCGACGCGCGATCTCATCCTCCAGATACCCCAGTTTGACCCGCAAGAACGCCGCCTGCATTTCATCCAGCCGCGAATTCACGCCCTGGCAGGTGTGGTGATATTTCACTTCCGAGCCGTAATTGCGCAGCGCGCGAATGCGCTCGGCCAGGCGCGGATCCGAGGTCACCACCGCACCACCATCGCCGAGTGCGCCCAGGTTCTTGGTCGGAAAAAAACTGAACGCCGCCGCATCGCCGAAGGCACCGGCACGCCGCCCGTGTGCGCGCGCGCCATGCGCTTGCGCGGCATCTTCGATCAGCAGCAGCCCGTAGCGATGGGCAAGCGTTTGCAACGCGGCCATGTCGGCCAGCTGCCCATACAGATGCACCGCCATGATGGCGCGCGTGCGTGGGCCGATCGCCTTCTCCACACTGGCCGGGTCCATGTTGAAAGTCAGCGGATCCGGCTCCACCGGCACCAGCACCAACTGGTTCTGGCTGATCGCCAGAAAGCTCGCGATGAAGGTGTTGGCAGGCACGATGATCTCGTCGCCCTCGCGCAATACCCCCAGCTCGCGATAGCCGCGCAGGATCAGCGACAACGCATCCAGCCCGTTGCCCACGCCCACCGCATGCGCGGCGCCGCAGTAGCTGGCGAATTCTTCTTCGAACGCGGCCAGTTCCTGCCCGAGCACATACCAGCCGGCCTCGATCACCCGCGCGGCAGCAACTTTCAATTCATCCGCGTAGCGCGCATTGACTGCACGCAAATCCAGAAACGGCACATCCATTACAACGTCCATCGATAGAAATCCTGCACCACGGCACGCGCGCCGAAGCGTTCCTTTTGTTCGACCAAGCCATCGTTGAGCACCTGCCCGCCCTGCTCGGTGGAGATACCGAAGCTGAAGTAATGGCGCTGCGCGTACACCTCAGTGATCAGCTCGGCCAGCAGCAGGCTCAACGCATCCAGCTGGCGACCGCGTTCGGACACCGCCAGATACTGGGTGTGCACGCTGCGACCGAAATCCAACACCAGTGCGGCGGCCACCAACTGCCCCTCAGCGCGCGCTTCGTGCAGCACGATCTGCTGCGGAAACCGGCTGTGCAGCAGCTGCAATTCGTCCAGCCGATGGGTCGGCGCCACACCGTGCCGTTGCAACACCTGGGTCAGCAAGGCATGAAACGCCTCCAGCTGCGTGCCGGTCTGGATCTGCACACCGGCCTTGCGCGCCTTGACCAGCGAACGCCGACGCTCGGCACTGAACGCGAACGGCTCGCGCAGCGCGATCACCGACGACAGGTCGCGCCGGAACAGCTGCGCGCCCAACCGATGCAAGGCATACAGATCCTCCTCGGCCGGATACGCATGAAACACATGCGGCACCGGCTTGTACACGATCTGGCCCACGGCGCGCGCGCGATAGTGCGCGGCAATCTGCTCGAGCACCTGCAATGTAGCGCCCGCACGCAACGCCATCGACGACAACAAGCCCGCATAGGTCAACCCGGCGTGGCTGCTGACGCAATCGCCGTGCACGCTTGCCGGAAACACCGCCACCACCTCGCCGCCACGTTCGACCAGCAACGACGCATCCACGAAGCGGTCGGCGTGATAGTCCATATAGCCACGCCGATGCAACAGGTTACCGTTGCGCGAGGACGTCACCAACGCGTCCCACGCAGGCGCATCGCTGGCGGCATACGGCCTAACCGAAAACATGGCGTCCCTGCAGGTCCACCGGCAGCGCGGCCTCGGCCAGACCGAAGCCGGCCTGCCCCATTGCGTTGCCGTTGTAGAACATCAGCACGCGATCGTGCTGCTGGATCAACGCCGGGTAGCACAAGGTCTGCGCATCCCAGCCGTGCTCGGAGAGCTGCAGCCCCAGCTGACTGTCGTCGCGTTCCCAGTGCACACCATCGCCGCTGAAGGCGATGCCCGGGAAGTAGCCGCCGTGCGTATCGCCGCGGGTGAAATACATCAGATAGCGATCGCCCAGGCGATACACGCGCGGGCGGCCGATGCGGTATTCGTCGTCGCGCGGACGCAGGCACACCACGTCGTCGCTGGGGATGTGGCGCAGATCGTCGGTCTCTGCGTAACGGATGTGGTACCGCGGATACGGCTGGCCGCCGATGGTTTCCCAATCGTCGCCCACCGCGTACCACAATCGCCAACGGCCATCTTCATAGCGGGCCGAATGCACCGCAGCAATCGTGCTGCGACCAGGGGCACGATCCAGCAGTGGCGTGTCTTGTCGGCGCTGAAAGCTCTCTCCACCATCGCGGGAGACCGCAAGCCCGGTGAAGGCCAGGAACTTGGCCTTGGCCACACGCTGGAAGCCGACATAGAACATGTACAGGCCATCCGGCCCGGCCACCACATCGCCCAGAATCATGCCGTTATCGTCGAAGCAGCCATCGCGGCCGATCTCCAGCACCGGCTGTTTGCTGACGCCGACGATCTGGGTCGGCGCATCGGCGCGCACGTCCACATAGCCGATCCGGCTCACGCCCTGCGCATCGCGAAAACCTGCATAGATGCGTAGCACCTGCGCAGACAACCGATACGGTGTCGGCGTCAGCGCGGCATGCTGCATCCAGCCGCCCACGCCATCGCGCGCGACATCGAACACCAGGCCTCGCTTGGTCCAGGCAAACATGGGTTAGAGCTCCACGTCGAAGCTGGATCTGCCGGCCACCGCACGCGCCGGCGAACCCACATACACGCGCTCGGCCTCGGTATGCCGGGTGACCAGCGCGCCCGCGCCGATGATGTTGTCTGCGGCAATGTGCACCTTGTCGCTGAGCGTGGCATTGACGCCGATGAAGCTGCCGCGCCCGATCTCGCAATAGCCGGAAATCACCGCATGCGAGGCAATGAACACGTTGTCCTGCACCACCGTGCGGTGGCCGATATGGTTGCCGCTCCACAGCACGCAGTTGTCGCCGATGCGGGTGAACGGCTGGATGACGTTGCCTTCGAAGATGAAGCAGTTGGCGCCAATCTGCGCATTGCGCCAGACGAACGCGCGCGAGCTGACATAGCTGGCGCAGCGATAGCCGCGGCGCACCATGTCTTCGAAGAAACGTGTGCGCAGGCGGTTGAGCTGCGTGGCCGGAATCGCCACGAAAACCTCGTACTGCTCGGGTGGATAGCGCTGTTCGAGTTCTTCGAACGCCACCACCGGCAGCTCGGCCAGCATGGGCCGCAGCAGGAAGTCGCGCTCCACGCTGAAGGCGACCACGGTGTAATCGCTGTCGTGCTGGAAATACTCGCAGGCGATCTGCGCAAACTCGCCGTCACCGATGATCACCAATGGCTTATGCATGCTCATGCTTCCAGCCTGCGTGCGTCCAGGCGATGTTCGCCGCGCACTTCGCTCAGGAATTCGTCGTAATCCAGAATGTAATCGGCCGGGTCGTAGAACTGGTCGGCCAGTACCATCAACACGCAGTCGGGGCTGAAGCGATACAGATCGCGCCACACCATGCGCCCGAGCAGCAGGCCTTGCGAGGGGTCGTCCAGCACCACTTCTTCCTGGCCGTTGCCATCGCCCCTGTCCAGCAGAATCGTCACCGAGCCATGCAAGGCGACGGCGAGTTGATTGAGCTGGCGGTGCGCATGCTGGCCGCGGTGCACGCCGTCGCGGGTGCCGAACAGGTAATACACGCGACGTATCTCGAACGGGACGTTGCGCTGCTGCTCCAACGAGATGAGCAGACCGCGATCGTCACCGTGGGTGTGCAACTGGATGCGTTCGATGGCCATGATTCGGGGGCGTAACCGCTGACTGCACGTAGTGCGACATGCCTGAGTGCACCGGGATGCGCCAAAGGTTGCACCACGTCACGGCACTGCGAATCCATGTGCGCGCAAGCGCAGTTGCAGACGCAGCAGACGTGGATATGCACGGACTGCCGCGCAACACCCGCAGGGCGATGCAACCTTTTGCCGGCATCGCCGCACATATCGGTGCACGTTCACCTGGCCGCAGATCGGCCGGCGTGGGGAGCCAGGCCTGGCAGCGCACGACGCACTGCCGGAACCAACGACCAGCACCGGAGCACACCGACCAAATGCGTTCATCCCCTCAGGCGCCAGACACCGCCGCCACCGACAGCGCCACTGTGCTGCCGCAACAGGCGCCACCCACAGCGCAGGTCATTCCACTTCCCAAATCGATGCGCGTGCTGCACTGGCTGACGGTGCTGTGCCTGGCCATGGCCGCCACCCTGATTTTGCTGCGCGCCGAGCTGGAAGGACGCGCATTGCGTCAGTGGCTGATGGAAGGCCATCGCCACTTCGGTTTGATGGTGCTCTTTCTCTTCGTCCTGCGCGTGGGCTTGCGCATCCGCCTGCGCAAGCTGCCGCCCGGCCCGCCGTCGCCGCTGCTGATGCGGCTGGCTGCAGGCGCCACCCATTTCGCGCTGTACGGCCTGATGGTCGCATTGCCGCTGATCGGCTGGTCGTTGAGCAACGCCTACGCCAAACCGGTCTACCTGTTCGGATTGACGCTGCCGAATCTGGTCGCGCCGGACGAAGATCTGGCCGACACCCTGGGCACCTGGCACTTGAATGCCGCCTGGGTCTTGCTGGCCCTGGTGATCCTGCATATCGGCGCCGCGCTCTGGCATCACCTGGTGCTCGGCGATGGCGTGTTGCATCGCGTGCTGCCGAAAAAAGCCCGATGAATTCCCCCGAGTTGCCAGCCCTCCCCCGCTCCCGCAGCGCCGAACCCCGCACCGTCGAACAAGGACTTTCCATGCCTACTCCCCAGCCCGCCCCGCGTCGCGTTGCCGCCACGCGCACCGCCTCCCTGACGTCCTTGTTGTGCGTGTCCGGCCCGTTGTTGCTGCTGGCCAGCACGCAGGCGCAGGCGATCCCTTCGTTCGCGCGCCAGACCGGCTCTTCGTGCGCAGATTGCCATGTCGGCTCCTATGGCCCCTCGCTCACCCCATATGGCATGCGCTTCAAGCTCGGCGGCTTCACCGATACCGATGGCAACGGCACCAAGATTCCGGTCTCCGGCCAGGTCACCTGGACGCGGAGCAATCCCAGCCGCGGCGACAGCAGCGCACGCATCAACGAAGCCGATCTGTATCTGGCCGGCCGGGTCAACGACCACATCGGCGGTTACTCCAAGATCCGCTCCAACAACGGCGGCAACGACACCTTCAACACCCAGTTGGACGATGTGGATCTGCGCTTTGTCAGCAAGCCGTTCCAGCTGGCCGGCAAGGACGCCATGATCGGCGTCAGCGTCAACAACAACCCCGGCGTGTCCGATCCGATCCAGGTGCTGCCCAATGCATCGACCCTCAGCCCGGTTTCCAATGCCGGTTCGGCCAGCATGCTGAGTTCCTCGGCGCTCTCCAACCGCGTGATCGGCGCCAGCGTGTACGGCTTGTTCGACCGCAATTGGTACGGCGAAGTCGGCAGCTACAGCGCATTGTCCGCCGATGCGCAGGACCACCTGGGCTGGAACCCCAACAACGACCCGGGCAAGCTCAGCGACACCGGCTATGCGCGCTTTGCCTATATGAAGGACATGAAGCGGCAGTTCTTCTCGGCCGGCCTGACCGCGATGACCACCCGTCGCCAACGCCTGCGCACCGGCGGTCCCACCGATGACTTCACCGATCTGGGTTACGACCTGACCTATCAGTTCCTCGGCACCCGCGAGCACGTGCTGTCGCTGGCCTACGTCAACATCTACGAGCGCCGCAAGTACGGCAGCCCGCTGCAGCCGACCGACCCGAGCATGTCGCCGCGCGACCGCGGCAGCGTGCGCGACCAGAACATCAGCATGAACTACGCGTTCAAGCAGACCTATGGCGTGCTGGCAGCGCATCTGATCAACAGCGGCTCGTTCGATGTGGCGCGTTATCAGCCCTACGGCATCCCCGACACCACCGCCAATCTGATCCTGTTGTACTGGACCCCGTTCGGTAAGGAAGGCACCTACACCACCAACGCCAACGTGCGTTTCGCGGCCACCTGGTTCCGCTTCGACAAGTTCAACGGCAGCACCACCAACGTGTTCGGTGGCGGCAATCCAATCACCAACCCGCGCGATCTCGACACCTTTTCGTTGTCGGTCAATGTCTCGTTCTGATTCCCCTGCACGCGTAAGGACCCCCATGAAGTCACTCCACAAAACCTTGTTGTGCGCCCCGCTGGCCGGCCTGTTGTTGGCCGGCGCACTGCTTGCCCCGCCCGCGCGCGCGGCCGATGGCAAAGGCGTGTTCATGACCGAATGCGCCGAGTGCCACAGCGCGGCCCAGGGCAAGAACAAGAAAGGCCCGTCCATGTTCGGCGTGGCCGGGCGCCCGGCCGCCAGCCTGGCGGACTACAGCAATTACTCAGATGCACTCAAGGGCAGCAAGTGGCAGTGGACGCCCGCCCAGCTCAAGACCTATCTGTCGCAATCCTCGTCCAAGGCCTTGCCGGGCACCAAGATGAAGTACGAAGGCCTGGAGGATCAGAAAGAGCTAGACGCGCTGATCGCCTACCTCAACACGCTGCACTGAGCGTTGTTTGACCGGCCGGCAGTCATCCCTGCCGACCGGCAACCGGGGCGCACTGCGCTTCGGGCGTCGCGCCGGCCGCGTTGCCGGCCGCGATTCCTTCGCGTATATGAACGGAACCGTCGTGCCCGCGGCGGTCTGCCCGACGCAATCAGGCACTATTGCGCCCCGCTCACCGTAGACGCTCATCCGTTGCCCCCTGTCTCGCCTGCCAGGTCGTCCCCCTTCCGAACGCGACGCCATTGCGCCTGCGGCGGGCAGCCGTGGGACAGGCCACGTCTGAACATGCGGCAGCGGCACTGCACAACGGCCAGCGCCAACCCGCGTTGCCTGTGCCCGCACGTGCGCCGGCGCAACTCCCCGTTGCGCCACTGCCTGCTGCTGGCCCTGGTCATCAGCCCCGCCGCCGTGGCCGCCAATGTCGGCGGCGCGGTGGCGCTGACCTCGCAGCTGATCGACCGGGGCATCTCGATCGCGCCCAACAAAGCCACGCTGCAGGCGGCCGGCTACTGGCTGCCCTCGCCCGGCTGGTCGGTTTCCACCTCGGTCGCGCTGCAATCGCCCTCGCTGAGCAAGCCGGTGGCGGTCACCGCCCAGGCCGCACGCGCCTGGATGCTGGACGACCGCTGGCAGATGCAGGCAAGCCTGCTCTACTACGGCTACCCGACCAACCAGGCCACGCGCACCTTCGACCGCCAGGAAGCCAGCCTGGCCTGGTCCTACCGCGACGTGCTGACCTTTTCGGTGTCGGTGTTCAACTTTCCCCGCGCCGACCAATCGCCGTGGAATGTGGCCATCGACGTCACCGCCAATGTCCCGCTGCAAAACGACTTCAGCCTGTTGGTCGGCGCCGGTTCTTCGCGCTTTCCGGCGATGGCCTACGGCGCTGCCGAATCCGGCCGCTATCAGTACGGGCAATTGGGCCTGAAGTGGAGCCGGGCACGATGGACGCTGAAACTGGAACGCATCGTCACCAGCAGCAATACCCCGCGCCTGCAGGGCGGCCCGGGCGAAACGCCCTGGCTGGGCACGGTCTCCACCACGTTCTGATCCAGCTGCAACCTTTTGCCCCCGTGCGGGCACTGACCTACGTCTTCTGCCGTGCCTGCCTCGATGAATGATTCCGACACCCTGGGTGATGCCACCGACCGCATGCTGCTGCGGCGCATGGCCGCGGGCGACCGTGCCGCCCTGGCGACCATGTACACCAGCTACCACGGCCGGCTGTGCCGGTTCCTGTCGCGGCTGACCCGCCGCCCGGACATCATCGAGGAAGCCATCAACGACTGCTTCTGGATCGCCTGGCAGAAAGCCGGCGACTTCCGCGGCGATTCGCAGGTGTCGACCTGGATCATGGGCATCGCCTATCGCTGCGGGCTCAAATGCCTGCGCCAGCATGACGGCGAGGCAATCGACGACACCGCCGTGGTGGAAGACCACGCCCCCAGCGCCGACGACAACGACGACCGCGAGCTGCGCGACTGGCTCGACAAGGGCATGCAACGGCTCTCGCCGGACCAGCGCATGGTGATCGAACTGGTCTATGGCGTTGGCCACAAACTCGAAGAAGTCGCCGAAATCATGCAGTGCCCGGTCGGCACCATCAAAGCCCGGCTGTTTCATGCGCGGGTCAAATTACGCAATGTGCTGCCCGGCCTGGCCGGCGGCGCCCCTTACACGGAGACCATGCAATGAAGACGTTTTTCATCGCGCCTGGCAAGGAATGCTCGCACGCCTGGGAACTGATGCCCGCAGTATTGCTGGACAGTGCCACAGAGGAAGAGAACACCTGGCTGATCGCGCACGTGGCCAAATGTGCCTCGTGCAGCGCCGAATTCGCCCAGCAGAATCGTCTGCGGCAAGCGCTTGCACTGCCGTCGGCGGTCAAGCTGGACGCCAACGCCGGCCTGCTACGCCTGCTCGGCCGCCTGGATGCGCCGGAACAGCACACCGCACCTGCTGCACCGGTGCCGGCAGCACGTCGCTCCGGCAACTGGACGGTGCGCGCCCTGGCCGCCGCCGCCCTGGTGCAGGCCATTGGTCTTGGCGTCATGGGCGTCAAGCTGGCCGCGCCCTCGCACGACTACCGCACGCTCAGCAGCGCCACCGCCTTGCCGGTCCCGCAGGGTGCCATCCGCGTGGTGCCCGACGCCAGGATGACCGTGGCCGACTGGGACAGCCTGCTGCATGCGCAGCAGTTGCAGGTGGTCGGCGGCCCCAATGAAATGGGCGCCTACACCGTGGTGCCTGTCGCACCGCAGCCGCCTGCCCAGCCGCAGCACACCGTGCAGCAGCTGCGTGCGAACCCGCGCATCCGCCTGGCCGAGATCGTGTCGGCACCATGAGCCGCTTCTACGTTATCGGCTTGATCGCCGGCTTCATCGGCCTGGGCAGCTGCACCTGCGTGCATGCCCAGGACACGCCCCAGCATGCTGCGCAAGCTGTCGGCACCAGTACCGCGCCGGCGCAGGCCGCTGCGCATACGCCCGATAGCAGCCGCGACATCCTGCTGGCGGTGGCCAACCCGCTCACCGCGCCGCCGGCACGCGCCGGCTCCAGCCTGATCGGCTACGCCTCCAGCTATTACGGCGCCGGCCAGAAGGCCGCCGTGCGCATGGAAGCCATCAAGCAGCGCTACAAGCTACGCGAAGTTTCCGGCTGGCCGATCACCTCGCTGGGCCTGTATTGCGCCGTGCTGCAGCCGCCGGCTGGCGTATCGCGCGACGAGCTGGTCAGCGCGCTGGCCGACGACGAAGGCGTGGAGCTGGTGCAGCCGGTGCAGGATTTCTCGGTGTTCTCCGCCGATGCATCGGAAAAGACCACGGCGCTGTCCGGCTACAACGACCCATACGTGGACATGCAACGCGGCTTCATCGCCACCGATGCGGCCAGCGCGCAGACCGTCACCCAGGGCCGCGGCGTGGTGGTGGCGGTGGTCGACACCGGCGTGGACACCGCTCACCCCGATCTGAAGTCGCGCATCCGCGACGTGCACGATCTGGTCGACGACACCGCGCTCGCCACCAGCAGCGATTCGCACGGCACCGAAGTGGCCGGCATCATTGCTGCCGGCAGCAACAACCATCAAGGCATTGTCGGCATGGCGCCCAAGGCCATGCTGAGCATCTACAAGGCGTGCTGGTATGCACCGACCGTCGGTGCCACCGCACGCTGCAACACCTTCACCCTGGCCAAGGCGCTGGCGGCGATCAACAACAGCTCGGCGCGCGTGATCAATCTGAGCCTGGGCGGCCCGGCCGACCCGCTGCTGAGCAAGATGCTGCTGCATCTGGTGCAACAGGGCCGCATCGTGGTGGCCGCGATGCCGCCGAACGGGCGCATGGATGGCTTTCCCAACGATGTGCCCGGCGTGCTGGTGGTGCGCAGCAGTAGCGCCACCGCCGCGATGCCCGGTGTGCTGAGCGCGCCCGGCAAGGACATCCTCACCACTCAGCCGAACGGCCGCTACGACTTCACCTCCGGCTCGTCGATGGCCACCGCGCATGTCAGCGGCATGGCCGCGTTGCTGTTGTCGATGTCGCCGTCGATGGACGCGACCGGCTTGCGCGAACTGATGCAACGCACCAGCAAGATGTCCGACGGCCAGCTGCAGGTCAACGCCGGCGCTGCGGTCGACGCGCTGGCTTCGCACGCCAAACATTCCAACTGACGACACCGGCATGGCCAAGTGGATTCCCTTGTGGCTGCATAAACTCAGCTCGCCGCCCACGTTCTACCGCGTCGCCGGCATCGTGCGCCCGTGGGCGCTGGCGCTGGCGCTGCTGCTCGGCGCGGTGGCCGCTTACGGCGGGCTGGTACTGGCGCCACCGGATTACCAGCAGCACGATGCCTACCGCATCATCTTCATCCACGTACCCAGCGCCTGGATGAGTCTTTTCATCTACGCGGCAATGGGCGTGTCCGCGTTCATTGCGCTGGTGTGGCGGATCAAGCTGGCCGAAGTGGTGACCATGGCCTCGGCGCCGATCGGCGCGGCCTTTACCTTCATCACCTTGTGCACCGGCTCGCTGTGGGGCAAGCCGATGTGGGGCACCTGGTGGACCTGGGATGCACGGCTCACCTCGGAGCTGCTGCTGCTGTTCTTGTATCTGGGTGTGCTCGGCCTGTATCACGCGGTGGAAGATCGCCGTCAGGCGATGCGTGCGGCCGGCTTGCTCGCGTTGGTGGGCCTGGTGAATCTGCCGATCGTGCATTACTCGGTGGTGTGGTGGAACACGCTGCATCAAGGCTCCACCGTGCGCCTGCTCGGCCCCTCCAAGATGGGCGCCGACATGCTGTGGCCTCTGCTGACGATGATGCTGGCCACCAAGTTTTATTACCTGGCCAGTCTGTTCGGCCGCGTGCGAGTGGACCTGCTCGCACTGGAAAGCGGCAAGGACTGGGCACGCCGGATCGTGTTGACGGAGCGCACCGCATGAACACCTTTCTGGCGATGGGCGGTTACGGCCACTACGTGTGGACCGCGTACGCGTTGTTCGTGCTGGTGTTGCTGGCCGATCTGGCCTCGCCGTGGTTACGTCGACGCCGCCTGCCACGCGAATTGCGCGGCCAGCTGCAACGACAGACACCGCGACGTGCACGCGATCAGCCAGTTCCCACGCTGGAGCGGGACGCGCCATGAATGCAACACGTAAGCAACGCCTTTGGCTGGTGATCGGCGTCATCGCCGCTGCCGCACTGGCGGTGACGCTGATCGTGCTCGCGCTGCAGCGGAACATGAGCTATCTGTTCACGCCCAGCCAGGTGCACGCCGGCGAGGCGGCCAGTTATCAGCAATTTCGCCTCGGCGGCATGGTCAAGGCCGGCTCGATCCAGCGCGCAACCGATAGCCTGAAAGTCAATTTCACCGTGATCGACAAGCACGCCGCAACGCAGGTCGAATACACCGGCATCCTTCCGGATCTGTTTCGCGACAACCAATCGGTGATCGCCAACGGACGCATGCAAGGCGGGCGCTTTGTCGCCAACGAAGTGCTGGCCAAGCACGACGAAACCTATATGCCCAAAGAACTCAAGGACGCGATGGCCGAGGGCCATGTCGGCAAGCCGATTCCTGCCGCCGCGGTGCCGCTGTCGGCGCCGCGTTGATGCGGCGCGCACCGCTTTCCACCACTTCCATGATCTTCCTTCGTTGCACAATGCGATTTGCCCATGACGCCTGAACTCGGCCAGATCGCACTGATCCTGGCGCTGCTGTTGTCGCTTGCCCAGGGCGTCTTGCCGCTGATCGGTGCCTGGCGTGGCAACTCCGCCTTGATGGGCATTGCACGGCCGGCAGCGGTAGGCCAGGCAGTGTTCGTGTGGATGGCGTTCGGCCTGCTCGCCTGGTCGCTGCTGTCGCTGGACTTTTCGGTGGCCTATGTCGCTGCCAACGCCAATATCGCCCTGCCCTGGTACTACCGCTTTGCCGCGGTATGGGGCGCGCACGAAGGCTCGTTGCTGCTGTGGATCGCCATCCTTGCAACATGGACGGTGTTGCTGGCCGCCTTCAGCCGGCATCTGCCGCAGCATTTCGCCGCCCGAGTGCTGGCGGTGCTGGGGCTGGTATCGGTGGGTTTTCTCGCCTTCATCCTGCTGACCTCCAATCCGTTCGGGCGGCTGTCGCCGATTCCCCTGGATGGCAACGAACTCAATCCGGTGCTGCAGGACCCGGGCATGACCTTCCACCCGCCGGTGCTGTACACCGGTTATGTCGGCTTCTCGGTGGCGTTCGCGTTTGCGGTGGCGGCCTTGCTGGGCGGCGAGCTGGAACAGGCCTGGGTGCGCTGGGCGCGGCCGTGGACCAACGTGGCCTGGGCCTGCCTCACGGCCGGCATCGTCGCCGGCAGCTGGTGGGCGTATGCGGAACTGGGCTGGGGCGGCTGGTGGTTCTGGGACCCGGTGGAAAACGCCAGTTTCATGCCGTGGCTGGTCGGCACCGCCCTGATCCACACCCAGGCGGTCACCGAAAAACGCGGCAGCCTGCGTGCGTGGACGATTCTGTTGTCGATCCTGGCGTTCTCGCTGTCGTTGCTGGGCACCTTCCTGGTGCGCTCGGGCGTGCTCACCTCGGTGCATGCGTTCGCCGCCGATCCGCGCCGCGGCCTGTACATCCTCATTTTCCTGGTGGCAGTGGTCGGCGGCTCGCTGCTGCTGTACGCCTTGCGCGCACCGAAGATCGCCAGCGGCAAACCGTTCGCCGCCGCCTCGCGCGAGACGGCCATTTTGATCGGCAATCTGCTGCTCACCGTGGCCGCCGCGATGGTGTTGCTGGGCACCTTGTTCCCGCTGATCGCCGACGCGTTCGGACTGGGCAAGGTCTCGGTGGGGCCACCGTATTTCGGCCTGTTGTTCCCGTTGCTGATGTTGCCTGTGGTGCTGTTGCTACCGTTCGGCCCTTACCTGCGCTGGGGCAAGGCCGAGGCAGCACCGTTGAAGGCACTTGGCACGCGCGCCGGCATCGCCGCGATTGCGTGTGCGTTGGTCGGCAGCCTCTTCGCTGATGGCCAGATCAAGGCGATTGCCGGCATCGGCGTCGCGGCGTGGGTGGCCGCCGGCACCGCGCTGTACATGCACAAGCGCTGGCGCGAAATGCCGCGCGGGCGGCGCTTTCCGGCTGAAATGGCCGGCATGTTGCTCGCGCATGCGGGCGTGGCGGTATTCGTTGCCGGCGTGCTGGTGTCCGACAGCCTGTCGGTCGAACGCGATGTGCGGCTGTCGCCCGGCCAGAGCGCTGAGATCGCCGGTTACGCGTTCCGGTTTGACGGCGTGCAAATGATCGATGGGCCGAACTGGAAGGCCGAACAAGGCAGCGTGCAGGTCAGTCGCGATGGCAAGGTAATCGCGCTGCTGCATCCGCAAAAACGCCTGTACAGCAGCGAGCGCATTCAGACCGAATCAGCGATCGATCCCGGCATCACCCGCGATCTGTACGTCGCACTCGGCGAGCCGCTGGACGATCAACACATCGAATACGACTGGACGCTGCGGCTGTACTACAAACCCTTCATCCGCTGGATCTGGGCCGGCGGCCTGCTGATGATGCTGGGCGGTTTTGTCAGCGCCTGCGCGCGCCGCTTTCGTGCGCCAGCCGTCGCCGGCAAGGCAACCACCTCGCCGGCACACGATGCCATCGTCACTGCGCAGGAATCGCCCGCATGAACCGTCTGCTGCCCTTGCTGGGTTTCCTGTTGCTGGCGGCGCTGTTCGGCTTCGGCATCTACTGGACGATGCAACACAACCCGCGCGATGTGCCCTCACCGTTGATCGGCAAACAAGCGCCAGCGTTCTCGCTGCCAAGGCTGGATCAGCCCGAACAACACGTCAGCCGCGACCAGCTGCTAGGCAAGCCGTATGTGCTCAACGTGTTCGGCAGCTGGTGCGCCGAATGCGTGCACGAACATCCGGTCTTGATGGCGCAGGCCAACGGGCTCGGCGTGCCGCTGATCGGCTACAACTATAAAGATGCGCCCGCCGATGCCACCGCGTGGCTCGCGCAATACGGCAACCCGTATGCCTTAGTGATCGCTGACGAAGCCGGCCAGACCGCGATCGATTTCGGCGTCTACGGTGCGCCGGAGACGTTTCTGATCGATGCGCAAGGCATGATCCGCTACAAGCACATCGGCGTGCTCACACCCGATGTCATCAACGACACACTGCTGCCGGCCATCGCCGCGCTGCCCAAGGGTGCGCAGTGATGTCGGCTCGCCCCTGGTGGCGCTGGCACTGGCGTCTGCAAGGCCGGCAACTGCGCTTGCTGCTGGTGTTGCTGCTTGGCGTGCTGCTTGCGCCGCCGCTGGCGGCGCAGGCAGTGGACCCGCTGCCGTTCAAGAACCGCAGCGAGGAAGCGCGTTACCAGCGTCTGACCGCACAACTGCGCTGCCTGGTGTGCCAGAACGAAAACCTGGCCGACTCCAACGCCGCGCTCGCACGCGATCTGCGCCATCAGGTGTTCGCGCAGATCCAGGCCGGCCACAGCGATGCGCAGATCAAGCAGTACATGGTCGAGCGCTATTCGGATTTCGTGCTGTACGACCCGCCGGTCAAACGCGGCACCTGGCTGCTGTGGTTCGGCCCGCTGTTGATGCTGGGTGCCGGTGCAGGCGTGGTGATCCACACCGTGCGCAAACGTGCGCGTGCCGGGACACCGGTGGCACCGCAAGCTGAGGAAGAGTGGTGATGACCGGTTTCTATTTGATAAGCGCGGCGTTGGTGGTAATCGCGCTGCTGTTGTTGCTGGTGCCATTGCTGCGCCGGCCAACGCGCCATCGCGGCACACGCTATGCGCTGCCGATTGTGTTGGTGCTCGGCTTGCCGATCGCCACCGCCGGCCTGTATCGCCTGGTCGGCGCGCCCGACGCCATCGCAACGCGCGTGTACGCTACGCCAGCGCAGCAGACAGTGCAGGCGACGTCTGAGGCGACTGCTGCCGGCAGCACGCAAGCACAAACACCAGCCATCAGTCCGGCTGAAGAAGCACAACTGCAGGCGCTGGACGCCTGGATGCAGCAGGCCAAGGCGCACGAGCAGGAAAACCGTTCGGCCGACGCGCGCGATGCCTATGCGCAAGCACTCAAGCTCGCCCCCGACAACAGCGCCGCCATTGTCGGCTGGATCGCGGCAGACATGGGTACGCGCAGCGATTTCGCCATCGACGCCGCATCGCGCACACGCCTGCAACAGGTGATCGCACGCGAGCCGGATCATCAACGCGCTCTGTGGCTGCTCGGCATCAGCGACTTCCAGCAGCAGGACTACAGCGCCGCCAGCGAACACTGGCGCCATTTGCATGACTTGCTGGACACCGGCTCGGCGATGCAGAAAGCGGTCGCGGAAAAAATCGCCGTGGCTGAATCGTTGGCGAGTGCGCGGCAGGCCAAACGCGCTACTCGCTAGTAACGGCTGACAAAACCCACTTCGCGGCCATCAGCGGGTGCCGCTGTACTCAGTGCGCATATACCACGCGTAGATACCGCTATTGAGTGCGCCATCCACATCCATCTGCCCATTGCTTGTGCCGTTCTTCAGCCATTTCGAGATCGTGAGATCTTAGTTGTCTTGAAAGATTGGACGCGATGAGTGCGTAGATTGCAGAGCGGCTGATCTGCGGCTTGGCTGCAGGGCTCTTGCCCGCCCACCATCGCGGGACACGCCGCAAGTACGTCCGTGTAGGCTCTTACGCGGCATCCATGCCGCGTAAGGTCCCGCGACGGTGGGCGGGCAAGGACCAGTCGAGATGGTTGGTGTGCACGGTTGCAAGCCATGCATGACGTTCTTCTAATTGGCTAGCTATCGTGTCCTTCTGCGACCCGCACCAGCAAGCCCACTCAACCTGCGAGACGCTCAGCTTTTTACCCGGCGACCGACCAACACTCTGGTGCGGTGTCCTCACCGATTGCGGGACCGTGTGGCGGCATGGATGCCGCCACCGAGCCTACAGGGACGTACTTGCGGCGTGTCCCGCAAGCGGTGAGGGCACCGCGCCCTCGACCGACAGACCGACGCTGCTTGGAAGTATTCAAATGTAGCGAAGAGTCGCTAACAAACCCAGAAAGAAACCATCAACAGACGATGGAGCAAGCAAACCAGGGCAACGCCAGATGGATATCGATTCGGCGTTACAGCATTCAAAAGGTTTTGCTAGCCGCTCTGAAGCCATGGGCAATGCACAACCAAGTGCACGTGGAGTCAAACGTGCTCCGCACTCAGGCCGAAGGCCCCAGCACTTCGTGCAACTTGCCGCTGAATTCGCCCAGCGTAAAAGGCTTGGCGATCATGCTCATGCCTTCGCCCAGAAATTCGCCACGATCGCGCGCGGTTTCCGCATAGCCGGTCATGAAGATCACCGGCAGATCGCGGCGTGACTGACGTGCGATTTCTGCCAGCTGGCGCCCGTTGAGCCCGGGCAAGCCGACATCGGTCACCAGCAGATCGATCCGCCGCTGCGAGGCCAGAATCGGCAGTGCGGCATCTGCATCGGCAACCACATCGGCCTCGTAGCCCAATTCGTTGAGCAGCTCGGTGACCAGCAAGCGCACCTGTTCGTCGTCTTCTACCACCAGCACCTGCTGGCCTCTCCCGGTGACCACCGCCCCGGCCTGCGGCAGCGGCTGCGCTGGCTGCAGATGCACGCCCGCCGGCAGATAGAGACTCACGGTGGTGCCCACGCCCATCGCCGACTCCACCCACACCTGCCCGTTGGACTGCTGCATGAAGCCGTAGATCATCGACATGCCTAGGCCGGTGCCCTGCCCGATCGGCTTGGTGGTGTAGAACGGCTCGAACACGCGCTCCAGCACATCCATCGGCATGCCGGTACCGCTGTCGGTGACCGACACCACCGCATAATTGCCGGGCGCCAGCGTCACGCCACGGCCAAGTTCGAGCGGCTGCGCATCGACCAGCAGATGACGCGTGGCGATCCGTAATTGACCACCACCGGGCATGGCATCGCGTGCGTTGATCGCCAGATTGAGCAGTGCGCTCTCCAGCTGGTTTTCATCGACATACGCCTGCGGCATATCGGCGTGCAGATCGGTTTCCAGCCGCACCGATTCGCCCAGCGTGCGCGCCAGCAATTCCTGCAGCGACACCACCAGATCGTTCAGATGCAGATGGCGCGCTTCCAGTGATTGCCGGCGCGAAAACGCCAGCAACCGCTGCGTCAGCGCGGCGGCCCGCAATGCCGAGGCCGAGGCCACATCCAGAAAGCGGCCCAGTCCTTCGGTGCGGCCTTGATCGATACGCAGGCGTGCCAGATCCAGCGCAGACAAAATACCGGTGAGCATGTTGTTGAAGTCGTGCGCGATACCACCGGTCAGCTGGCCCACCGCCTCCATCTTCTGCGCCTGACGCAACGCCGCTTCGCTGGATTCGCGCGCCTGCATCTGCTGCTGCAACTCGGCAGTGCGCTCGGCGACCTTGACCTCGAGCAGATTGGCCTGCTGCTGGATCGATTCCAACGCCAGCGTGCGTGCGGTGATGTCGGTGGCGAACACATGAAAGCCATCCACCACGCCATCTGCATCCAGGCGCGGCATATAGCGGATCTCCGCATCGCGGCGGCGCCCATCGGCGTGTGGCCAGCTTGCTTCCACCGTTAACGTCTGACCGGCCAATGCGGCTTCGATCCAGGCGCGACGCTCCTCCACCACCGCAGGTCCGACCACATCCACCAACTGCCGCCCGATCACATCGGCAGGCGGAATGCCGATCCAGTCTTCGTAAGAGCGATTGGCAAAGCGATAGATCAGGTTCTTGTCGATAAAGGCGATCAGCACCGGCAAGGCATCGGTGACGCGACGCAGTTCGGCTTCGCTCGATGCCAGCGCCGCCTTGCTTTCGGCCAGCTGTGCCATCTGGTCGCGGATCACGAACTGCTTCTGCCGCGAGCGCAACGCGGTGGAAATGGCGCTCAGCAACGAGGCCGAACTCAGCGGCCGTTCCAGCTCGATGACGTTGGTCAGCTCGGCCGGCAGCGTGGCCTGACGCCCGTTGTGGGTTCCGCGCGGGGCACGCAACAGCACGAACGGAATGTCCGACCACGCGGCCTGGCCCCGCAGGATGTGCGACAGCTGCTGCAGATCGCCGCCGATCACCTCTTCGGTCAAGACGACCACGCCCGACGCATCGAGCAGTTCGTCCGCCAGCGCAGCCAGCGAGGCATACACCCGACGCGTCAGCCCGCGCTGGCCGACGATGCCGGCAATGCTCTCCGCGTCGCGCCCGAACGGCGCAATGATGTGGACGATGGACCCGTCCGGGTCACGGGTAGTCAAGTGGACGATCCAGCAACGGCGTAGCGTCTCCAACGAACTGCGGCGTGCCGGTCAGCACACCGTGGAATTTCTCCAGCGGCTCGCTCAACTGGATCCCGCCGCCACCGATGCGCAACTCGCGGATCGAATCCTCATGCGCGCCGCTGCGATTCTTGATCACCGACAAGGCCTTGCGAATGCGTCCTTGCGCTTCGAAAAAGCGGAACAGGATGACGGTGTCGGCCATATAAGAAACGTTGAGGTTGCTGGTCGACATCGTGCCCACCAGCCCGTGCTGCGGGTTGATCAGGAACGTGGTGACGCCGCACTGGTTGAGATACGACAGCAACTCGTGCATCTGCAGCATCAGCTGCTTTTCCTGCGGCATCGACGTCAGATAGCCGTTGAGGCTGTCGATCACCAGCACCCGGCAATGACGCTCTTCGACACTGGCGCGCACCGTCCAGGCGAACTCGCCCGGTGTCAGTTCGGCCGGGTCCATCTGATGCAGTTCCAGCAGACCCGAGTCCAGATGCTTGCGCAGATCCATGCCCAGGCTTTCGGCGCGCGTCAGCAAGGTGCCAGTGCGCTCGTCGAACTCCAGGATGCAGCAGTGCTCGCCACGCTCGCAGGCGGCAACAACGTACTGCAGCGCGATATTGGTTTTGCCCGACCCGGCCGGCCCGGTCAGCAACGTGCTGGTGCCACGCAGCGGGCCGCCATGCAGCAGCGCATCGATGCGTCCCACCCCGCTGGACACCGCTTCGCCAACGAAGGGCACGTGGTGGTCGGAGGCGATCAGGCGCGGATAAATCCGCATGCCACCGGTGACGATGGTCAGGTCGTGATAGCCGGCGATGAAATTCACGCCGCGCAGCTTTTGCACCTGCATGCGCCGACGCGCCGCACCGAAGTCCAGCGTCATGCGCTCCAGCGAGATCACGCCATGGCACAGGCTGTGCAGATGCGCGTCACGCTGGCCGTTTTCGCCGGTAAGATCGTCGACCAGAAGCACGGTGATGTTGCGCGGCGCGAAAAACTGCTTGAGCGCCAGCACCTGGCGGCGATAACGCAGCGAATCCTGTGCCAGCAGACGCAGTTCGGACAGCGAATCGAACACCACGCGGGTCGGCTTGACCCGATCGATCTCGGCCTGGATGAGCTTGATGGTGCCATCCAGTTCCATTTCCCAGGGGTGCAGGATCGACTGCTGGCGCCCGTCGCCCAAAAACGCCTCGGCCGATGCCAGCTCGAAGATATTCAGCGCATCCAGCGTCCAGTCGTGCGAGGCCGCCACCTCGTTGAGCTCGTCGATGGTCTCCGACAAGGTCACATACAGGCAGCTCTCGCCCTTGGCTGCACCGTCGAGCAGGAACTGCAGCGCCAGCGTGGTCTTGCCCGACCCAGGCTGCCCCTCCAGCAGATACAGCCGATTGGGTGGCAGGCCACCGCGAAGGATGGTGTCCAACCCCTCGGTACCCGTGGCAATGCGTTTTGCGGTCGTCTGCTTCAAATTTCCCATAGCCTTCAATTTATCACGCGCACGTGATAGCCCGATGCGGACGACTGAATTGATCAGCTTGCTTGCGCGGACCTGTTTGCTCACAGCTTGCGTTTGCTGCTGCCATTGCGCGCTCAACCGAGTTTTTCGGCAATGCCTTTATGACAAATCCGACGCTCCCGTCACATCCGCCAGCCTAGCGTTGCGCATGAAGTACATCGCGTTGTTGCGATTGTTCGAGGATAGCGGTGAATCACGCAGCAAGCACCAGACGCATCCTGTTGGTCGAAGACGACGATGCGATCCGCGCCATGACCGAAGATATCCTGGGTGACGAGGGTTACCAGGTCGTCGCCACCGCCGATGCCGAGCACGCGCTGGAACAGCTCAACACGGCGCGCCCGTTCGACCTGTTGCTCTCGGATATCTGCCTGCCGGGCATGAACGGCCGCGACCTGGCCGACGAGGCCCGGTTTCTTTACCCGGCATTGCCCATCGTGTTCATGACCGGCTACGCAGGCGCCATTGCCAAGCGTGCCGACTTTCTGGATACCGGCATGCGATTGCTGACCAAACCGTTCTCGTTGCGTGATCTGCTGGGTATCGTGCAGACCACGATGTAAGCGAGCGGAGCAATTGCGCCATCCACTCCGTGTGCACGATTACTGCGGCGTCCGCCCCAGCAGTTGCGCCACGCGCCGCTCCAGATCGATCGCAAGAAAAGGCTTGGTGAGCACTTCCATGCCATCGTCCAACTGACCGGCTCCAACCGCAGCGGTGGCCGCATAGCCGGTCACGAACAGCACCGGTAGCGACGGTCGATACTGGCGCCCCGCATCGGCGACCTGGCGTCCGTTCAAGCCGCCGGTCAGGCCAACGTCCGTCACCAGCAAGTCGATCGCTTCCTGCGAGCGCAAGCGCTCCACGGCAGCACTGCCTTCGGCTGTTTCGATGACGCGGTAGCCCGCTTCGGTCAGCACTTCGGACACCAGGACACGGATCGCGGTTTCGTCTTCCACCAGCAGCACCGTGCTGCTGTGCGTGGGCGATTGCAGCGAGGGTTCGACTGAGTGCTGCGTCTCATCGGCCGGCAGCAGGCCGGTGAAACGCGGCAGATACAGCAACATGGTGGTGCCCACGCCCTCTTCCGAATCGATGCGCACATGCCCGCCGGATTGCCGGGTGAACCCATAGATCATCGACAAGCCCAGGCCGGTGCCCTGCCCGATCGGTTTGGTGGTGAAGAACGGCTCGAACACCTTGGACATGACCTCGGCGCTCATGCCGGTGCCGCTGTCCTGCACGCTCAGGCACACATAATCGCCAACCGGCAGATCGAGCTGCTGCGCCGCGGCCTCGTTCAACATGCAATTGGCAATGGCAATGGTGAGCTCGCCGCCATCGGGCATGGCATCGCGTGCGTTGATGCACAGGTTCAACAACGCGTTTTCCAGCTGCGGCGCATCCACCAACACTTTCCACGACTCTGCCGCCGGGCGCAGTTGCAAACTGATCGAAGGCCCCAGCGTGCGCGCAATGATGTCGTGCATGTCGCGCACCAGCGCTTCCACCTCCAGCGCGGTCGGTGCCAGGGTCTGCCTGCGCGAAAACGCCAGCAACCGCTGCGTCAGCGCCGTGGCGCGCGCGGCGCTGGATTGCGCCATCTCCACATAGCGTTCCAGACGGTCGTACTTGCCTTGTTCGATGCGCGTCTGCAGCAGCTCCAGCCCAACGCTGATGGCCGTCAGCAGGTTGTTGAAGTCGTGCGCCAGGCCGCCGGTGAGCTGGCCCACCGCTTCCATCTTCTGGCTCTGGCGCAGTTTCTCTTCGGCCAACAGCAAGGCCGCGCTGCGCTCGCGCACGCGCTCTTCCAGCGTTTCGGTCAGCTGGCGCAATTGCTCTTCGGCAATGCGCTTGTCGGTGATATCCGCTGCGGTGCCAAACCATTCGACGATCTGCTCATGCTCGTTGAGCAGCGGAATGGCGCGCATCAAGGTCCAGCCCACGCGTTGGTCGGAACCCGGCACGCGGTATTCCAGATCCAGTGCGGTCTTGTTGACGATCGAATGCGCAATGGCCTCTGCCAGCCGCGCGCGATCGTCCGGATGCACCATGTCCTGCTGCCAGTTCGGCGTGGCCGACAACGCATCGCTCAGCGCGCCATCGCCAACCAGCTGACGCAGTTCGCACCAATCGGCACTGGCCGAAAAAATCGATTGCGACGATGCACGCACCAGCGCATCGAGCCGGCGTTCGCTCTTGCGCAAGGCCTCGCTGGCCAGCCGTTCGGCAGTGCGATCGCGCAGCACTTTGACGAAGCCGATCGCCGCGCCGGTCTCTTCGCGCAGCACCATCAACGAACCATTGGCCCAGAAGCGCTCGCCGGATTTGCGGATGTGCCAGCGCTCGTCCATGCCGCTGCCGCTTTCCAGCGCCGCAGCCGCTTCGATCAGGATCTGCCGGTGCTCCACATCTTCAGGCGTGAACGTGCGCTCCAACGACTGGCCGAGCATTTCCGTCTCGGTCCAGCCCAGGATGCGCCGCGCGCCTTCGTTCCATGAGGTGACCCGCCCCTGCAGATCGGTGGCGATGATCGCGTAATCCATGACGCTGTCCAGGATCTGCCGGTTGCGCACTTCCGCCTCGCGCACCGCGCGTTCCAGGCTGATGCGATCGGTGATGTCCAGACCCTGCACGAAGATGCCGGAGACGGTGCCGTTGGCGCCTGCAATCGGCTGATAGACCAGATCCAGCAGGCGCCGCTCCACCGGGCCACCTGGCGCGGCCTGCACGTTGTACGCAAGCGCATTGGCCGCGTAGGCACGCCCCGACTGATAGACCTCGTCCAGGCGGCGCAGATGGCCTTGCTCGACCAGGTCAGGCAGGGCCTCGGCCAATGGCTTCCCGATCACGTCGCGGTGGCCGATCAAACGCGAATAACACGGATTGGCGAATTCCACCCGGTGCTGCGGCCCGCTCAGGAACGCCATGAACATCGGCGCCTGCTCGAACAACCGGATCAAGCGCTCGTGCTCATCGGCAAGCCGGCTCTGCGCCAGCTTGCGGTCAGTGACTTCGTTGGTCACGCAGAACGCACCGCCGACACGGCCATCGTCCAGATAGATCGGCGAGAACGAGAACGTCCACCAGGTCTCTTCGGGCGCGCCGTAGCGGCTCATGCCGATCGGCACTTCTTCGAAGCGCGACGCGCGCCCTTCGAACGCGGCTTCGATCGGCCCACGCACGGCTTCCCACGCATCGGCCCACAATGCGCGCAGCGGCGCACCCAAGGCCTGCGGCTGACGCGGCCCCAAAATCGGCGCATACGCATCGTTGTAGAAAAACGTCAGCGCATCGCCCCACACCACATACATGCTTTCCGGCGAGCCCAGCATCAGGCTGACCGCGTTGCGCAACGGCGATGGCCACTGCGCACTCGGCCCCAGTGGCGTGGACGCCCAATCGTGGCTGCGCACCGCCTGCGCCATGGCGCTGTCGCCGTGCGGGAATGACGAACTCATACGCAATGCGACCGCACTAGCGCCATGCGGCAGCCGCACTGTCTGGACCACGGGCGCAACGCAACGCGGCCCTGGCCCGGATTATCGATCACACCTACCTGCATCTTTTTCAAACCATTGATAGAGAGGCCAGCTGCCAACCTTGCGTATCGCCTATCGCAAGACCGGGCGCACGCGCATCCGGCTATCATCTGGCCTGCGCCCGGCTGCGTCCAGCCGAACCCACCCGGCATTGCTGAATAGCTAGCGCAGGCAACGCTCGCTGCGCAGCACCCAGGCGATGCACTGCCTCGACTGCGCAACGACTGCCTGACCGGCAGCGCACCCAACCGACGACGGCGTGCCATGCCAGGCAGCAAAGGTCGCACCGATGCAGGCGTGAACGCGTCGCCGGGAGCAGCACCCATGCCCCGCGCCTGGATGCCCGATAAAATCGCCCGATGGCTGAAAGGCATCACACGGTTGCGCGCATGCAGGATCAAGACGAACGCATTCACCCCCAGGCGGCAGTGGCGCCGGGTTACCTGGCCAATCACGCAGCGCGGGTCTTCAACCGGCTGGTCGACGCCGAACTGCGGCCGCACGGCGTCTCGCTGGCCCTGATCGGCCCGATTCTGCTGCTGTCCTGGAAGGGGCCGATGTTGCAACGCGACCTGGTGATCGCCTCGGCGGTCAAGCAGCCCGCCATGGTGGCCCTGCTCGACAAGCTGGAAGCGCAAAAGCTCATCAAACGCGCACCCACCGCGCAGGACCGCCGCGCCGCGCTGGTATCGCTCACCGCGCGCGGTCGCAAGACGGCCGAGCTGGGCGCTCGGGTGCTGATCGATCTGAATGCCGATGCCTTGCAAGGCTTCTCAGCTGAGGAGGCGCAGAAAACCGTCGCGTTCATGCAGCGCCTGATCGTCAACCTGGAGCAACGCGGCGCAGACCTGTAATATCACCTCTGATATTTATCTCTACGGGTGATTGTAATGGCGCGTCGCATCCTCATCACCGGCGCCAGCGTCGCCGGCAACACCGCCGCCTGGACGCTGGCCAACCAGGGCATCGACGTCGTGGTGGTGGAACAGGCGGCGCACTTCCGCGACGGTGGCCAAAACATCGACGTGCGCGGCGTCGGCCGCCAGGTCCTGCAGCGCATGGGCCTGGAGCAGGCCGCACTCGACCATGGCACCGGCGAGCAAGGCACTGCCTGGGTCGACGAACACGGCCATGCGGTGGCCACTTTCAAGACCGACGACATCGACGGCGACGGCCCGACCGCCGAGCTGGAAATCCTGCGCGGCGACCTCGCCCGCCTGCTCTACGAAGCCGCACGCGACAAGGTGACCTATCGCTTCGGCGACCGCATCGCCAGCATCCAGGACGACGGCAACTGCGCGATAGTCAATTTCCACAGCGGAAGCAGCGACCGCTTCGATGCAGTCATCATCGCCGAAGGCGTCGGCTCCTCCACGCGCGAACAGCTTTTCCCGGGCGAAAACGACCCACGCTGGATGGATCTGACCATCGCCTACTTCACTATCGCACGCAGCGCAGACGACGATCGCCTGTGGCGCTGGTATCACACCACCGGCGGCCGCAGCATCTCGTTGCGGCCGGACCGGCACGGCACCACGCGCGCCATGCTGTCGCTGCAGAAGGTCACCGACGGCGAACAGGACTGGGATCAGGCAACGCAGAAAGCGTACTTGCGTGAACAGTTCGCCGACGCCGGCTGGCAGGCAGCGCGCGTACTGGACGGCATGGACAGCACCGACGACTTCTACTTCGACGCCTTGCGGCAGGTGCGCATGCCGCGCTGGCACACAGGCCGCGTCGTCCTGACCGGTGACGCAGCGTGGTGCGCAACCCCGCTGGCCGGTATCGGCGCCACCCTGGCGGTCACCGGCGGCTATGTGTTGGCAAGCGAGATCGCACGCACCGATGATCTGCAGAGCGCATTCGCGGCCTACGCGACCGCCATGCGGCCGATGGTCGAACAGGGCCAGGGCGTGCCCAAGATCGGTCCGCGACTGATGAACCCGCATAGCCGGCTCGGCATCCAGCTGTTGCACGGCGCACTGAAGTTCGCCAGCCAACCGAGTATCCAGACCATCGCTGCGAAGCTGATGACGCCCTCGATCAAGGCGCTGGATCTGGCGCGCTACGACTGAGCCTGCCGGGCTCTCAAGCGCTGCACAGCGCGGTGACGTTGCGACGTGTCGTCCCGATCGGGGATGACGTCGCATCGCCACGAAACCAACCACACCTGAATCGGCCGACGCGCCGGTTTCAGTTTCAATGGCTGGGGTCGCTAACGAACACGTAGAGACGCAATCGGAGCAGCGGCAGCCATGTCGCTTCGAGGAGCGTGCACCTGCCTTCGCCTCCCGGCTGCTGCCGGGACTCCCCTGCTCTCCGCTTTGTCGGATCATCGATCGAACCCCCATGCATGTCTTTTTGAATCTGCGTATTGGTCAACGCCTGGCCCTTGGCTTTCTGTCGATCATCGTGCTGATGGTGATCCTGACCGTCGTCGGCATCCACCGCGTGCGCAGCATCGACCAGCAGCTGACCGCCATCAACGAGGTCAACAGCGTCAAACAACGCTATGCGATCAACTTTCGCGGCAGCGTCCACGACCGTGCGATTGCGCTGCGCGATGTGGTGCTGATGGACGAGGCGGCAGACCGGCACGCAGCAGAACAATCGATCGACAAGCTCGCCGCAGACTACGCACGCTCCGCGCAGCCGCTCGACAACATGATCGCCGCCTCTTCGGATGCCAAAGAGAAAAAGATTCTCCAGCAGATCAAGGCGATCGAGCAGCGCACCATGCCGTTTATCGCCAACGTGCGTGCACTGCGAGAGGCAGGCGACAAACCGCAGGCAGAGCAGCTGCTGTTGCATGAAGCGCGGCCCGACTTCATCGCCTGGCTGGCCAGCATCAACGCCTTCATCGATCTGCAGGAAGCCAAGAACCGCGAGGCCGCCAAAGACGCCGTCGCCACTGCACGCGGCTTCGCCATGCTGATGGTGATCTCCACCGTCATCGCGCTGCTGCTGGGCGCCACGATTGCCTTCCTGCTCACCCGTAGCGTGGTGCTGCCCCTGCGCCAATCGCTGCGGCTGGCAGAGCGCATCAACGACGGCGATCTGCGCAGCCAGGACATGCCCACCAGCCAGGACGAATCCGGCCAGCTGCTGCGTGCCATGCAACAGATGCAGCGCCGCCTGCAAGAGGTGATCTCCGCCCAGCGCGCCATGGCCGCCCGCCACGAAGCCGGCGAGATCAGCTACCGCACCGACGCCAAGCGTTTCCCGGGCGAATACGGCGATATGGTGCAGGACACCAACGCACTGGTGCATGCGCACGTGCAGACTCAGTTGCGCATGACCGAGGTCATGGGCAACTACGCGGTGGGCAATCTCGCGCAGGAAATCGAACAGTATCCCGGCGAAAAGGCCGCCATCACCGCCACCATGCAGCAGGTACGGCAGAACCTGCGCGCCATCAACGCACAGATCCAGGAACTCACCCAGGCCGCCTGTGCAGGCAACTTCGCACTCCGCGGCCAGCCGGAAAAGTTCGAGCACGACTTCCGCCTGATGGTCGAAAACCTCAACACCATGATGGCCACCTCCGACACCAACCTGGCCAAGTTCTCCGACCTGCTGCGCGCCATCGCCGACGGCGACCTGACCGTGCGCATGACCGGCAACTTCCACGGCGTGTTCGCCTCGATGCGCGACGATGCCAACAGCACCGTGCATCGCCTGACCGACATCGTCACGCATATCCAGACAACCTCCAACAGCATTGGGTTTGCCGCCGAAGACATCGCCAGCGGCAATCAGGAACTGGCGCGCCGCAGCGAACAACAGGCCGCCAGTCTCGAAGAAACCGCCGCCTCGATGGAAGAGCTGACCTCCACCGTCAAGCAAAACGCCGAGCACGCGGGCCGCGCCAACCAGCTCGCGCTGGGCGCCGCCGCGATCGCCTCGGACGGACGCGACGTGGTCGGCCAGGTCATCGAAAAGATGTCAGGGATCGAAGCGGCGTCCAAGCGCATCGCCGACATCATCTCGGTCATCGACGGCATCGCCTTCCAGACCAACATCCTCGCCCTCAACGCCGCCGTCGAAGCCGCACGCGCAGGCGAACAAGGCCGCGGATTCGCCGTGGTCGCCTCGGAAGTGCGCACCCTTTCGCACCGCTCATCGGACGCCGCCAAGGAAATCAAACGGCTCATCGACGACTCCGTACAACGCGTCGCCGACGGCGCCACACTGGTGCAAAAGGCCGGCACCACCATGAGCGAGGTCGTCACCAGCGTCCAGCACGTCACCGACATCATGGGCCACATCTCCGCCGCCTCCCAAGAGCAGGCCGGCGGCATCGAACAGGTCAATCAGACCATCGCCCAGATGGACGAAACCACCCAACACAATGTCCGCTTGGTGGAAGCGGCAAGCACTGCCGCGCGTGCGCTGGAAGACCACTCCGTGCAGCTGATCCGCGCTGTGGACGTGTTCAAGGTCAAGGCTGCGGTCATTTAAGCGCGGCGCCCCCAACGTCGCGAGCAGCCGTCGGCTGGGTATGGACAGCGCACTCAGAACAACAGTGGACGAGTGGCACATGCCGCACCGAGTACCCGCTGCGCTCGCCTGGCGGTGAGCGCAGTCGCTTTGTTAGCCGCTCTCACACCATCGATTGCCCTCGCTGGACGTCGCGCCACGAATGCGCCGGACCACATGGTCGGCTGAAGATTTCGTCGACTCTGAGACGTTATGTCGGGTTCCCATTGGCGCATCCGACAAGGTTGGCCAACGCATTTTATGCAGCTGCCAACTCTCGTCAGGACATCGATATGCCTATCCACAATCAAGGCATCAAAGCAGCCGTCTTGCTGACGCTGCTTGCGTCAAGTGGTCACGCAACCGCCAGTTGCAACGTTGCCGCCCACATCGAGGGCTCCATCAGCGGCTGGCCCACCCGGGTTGCGAACTCTTCAAATGATCGGCTCAGAACCGCATACGCCGCCAATAGCTGCACCTTCACGATAGGAGAGCATGGCGGTGGGCAAATACCTCCCGGAGCAGGGGGCGACACCCATGTCACGGTTCGCATCGATACCGCGCCGATCAGGACCTGCCACGTCTTCAAGCTCCCTTCCAATGCGCCGCAGGGAAGCAGAAACCCAACCACCTGCATTTGAGCCGTTGGTTCGGAGCAATCGAAGATGGACCACCTGGTGAGACGTTATGTCGGGTAGCGTTTTTTTAAACCGGCAAGGTGCAGACAGAGGGAACCTTTGAACGATCCACCGCAAACGCGTCGCCACCCTCGTCAGGATGATCGCTGGGCGCCATGTCTCACGTGTGGCATCGATACCAATTCGGATTCCTTTTCCAACTGTCGTTAGCGCAGCAAGCCAATCGGCAAACGGAGCGAATCACCGTCTCCGTCTCTTCACCCACAACGTCGGGAGCATCTCATGGCAGGCAAAGTCACGGTATTCAACAGCTACAACGAACCCATCACGTCTCTGCTGGTAACCAACAACAATGCCGGCAACATCGCCGGTTGGGCCGCCGGCCCGACGCCGCCGTTATATACGCCGAGTTCGCTGGCCGTGCCGCGTTCGAAGTATCCCTCGACGAGCGCGGTGTTCGCATACGGCGACAACACGTTGGTCTTCCCATGGGATAGCCGCACTGGCCACGCCACGGTCACTCTTTCACAGGACAGCAGCCTCGACGACGACCTGATTCTGTATATCACGCAGAACAAGGCGATCCTGTTGACGGCGCGCGGCGTGGTGCTCAACACCTTCGATGTCACCACATCGCTGAGCATGGCGGCCAAGGAAGAATCGCAGGACGCGGTCTGATCGACCACGCACAGGCGGCATCTGGCGTACCCAACGTCCGCGGTTGATGCAGGCGCGATGGCCGGCAGACAACCGCCGTCCATCGATGCCGACGACCACGCTGCATCCGGATCGTCGTCATTGCGTCCGTCGGCGCACTCGGATCGAGGTACGTCGCGGCTCACCGGAGATCAGCTCACCGATGCACGCCATGGCAGACATGATCTTCACTCGGATCGCGCTCGACGCTGCCGGCTTTGCGCTCTATTCGGCCGCCGTGGATCAGGCCATTGGTGTCGCGCCCGTCCAGGCAGGCTTTTTGCTGCTGCCGGGCGGTGCCGGCGCATCGCAGACCGGCGTCCGGCGAGACGAGCAGGCGCCGCAGGAGTTGAGCTTGTCGCAAGCCTGGCAACAGCCCGGCTATTTCCTGTTCCATCCGCAATCGCAGGCACTGCCGGCGGAGCCGGCCGACATCGCACAAACCCTCGGGCTCACGCCGCCTTACGCCACGCTGCGTGGGGTGGCCTGGCTATGGCAAGCGGCGGCGCCGCAATCCTGGGCCTGCACGAGCGTGCCGCTGTTCTATTTCTCGCCCACCAGCGGGCAGGTGGCGGGCAGCAACGGCTCGCTGCCGTTCGGTCATGTCGATCTGGTGCTACCGAGCGGTACGCAATGGACGCTGTCAGCAGAGACCGGGCAGGCCACCTTCGTGGGCGATGGCATCGCCCTGCTACGCGACTCCGGCCAGGGCACGCCGCTCTCGCCAGACGCCTACAGGGTGTCGCTGTCGTTCGATCCGGCCGCGGCCGGCCTGCTGCGCTTCACCGCAGCGTGGGACCCGTACAACCTGTTCGGGCTGTTCGCCGACGATCCGCAGGCGCCCGGCCTGCAAGGCGGCGAGCTGCGCTACTTCCATCCGGACCCGCAGGCGCCGCAGGGGTTTACGCAACTGCGCTATCCGGTGCTACCGCCGCTACCGCCGCTGCCCGCCAACGACTGGCCGGCGTTTCTGCTGGACTGCGAGATGGATCCGCTCGCACCGCTAGACGGGACACGCACCCGTTTTCTGTTCCTGCCGCAGCGGCTGGACAACCTGGCCTCGTCGTTCGGCCGTACCGTGTCTGGCGATCTGGTGACACTGGCACCGAGCGTGCCGTCCAACGGTTCGCCGGCCGGGCTCTATCCGGCTGCACGGCCCGGCGCTGCGCAAGCGCCGGCAGCCTATCTCGCCCCACTTGGCCCGTTCGTGCTGACGGTACCGGGCGGTGCGGCGAAGCTTTCCTGCGGCACGCTCGGCACCGAATACCTGCGCGTCGCAGACGGCGACATTCTCGATTTCGTGCCATCGATGCCGGCCTGCTCGACGGCGTTTGGCACCGCCATGGCCCGGCGCATGACGCTGGCCGATGGCGCCGACACCAAGCCATTGCTCGACGGGCCATTTGCCACCTCGTGGGTGCGGTTTCGTCCAGGCGCGGCCACTGCCATGCGCGGCTACTACGCGCAACCTGGCGCGTCGGTCAATTTCGGGCGCGGCGCGGTCTCCCCGGACATGCGCTATCCGGCTGCGGTGTCTGCGCTCGTCTCCACGCTCGCATCGACGACGAAGAGTGACGAGATCCCGGTGGCGTTTCCGATGGTGCAGTACGGCGGCGTGTTCGCGCTCGCCGACGCGACCGTACAGGACGCTCAGCTGCTGGCTGGCTACGAGAAACAGGTGATCGCCGGCCTGCGCGGTGCGCTGATCCGCGGTAGCACGCCTGATCGCCCGGTGTTCGTTGGCGAACAGGGCGCGCCCTTGCCCGGCACCCGCACTTCCACACCGCAAGGGCTGCTGGTCCAGCTCAACTCGGCAACACAGTCAACGCGGGCCGGCATTGCCGCCGCGCAGGCGCCCGAGGTGCAGGCCGGCACCTGGCAGTCGCTATTGCTCGCACGCAGTGCGGAGCAGACGCTGTCGTTCGACGCCGATCCTGCAACCGGCGTGGTGGACGCGCAGTTGGCCAGCACCTTGATGCGCGAACAACTGTTTCTGGTGCTCAACGACTGGAGCCGGTTCCCGAACATCACCCGCATGATCGCGGTGGCAGGCTTCAACTTCGAGATTGCGCCCGACGTCGACGCAACCGATCGCTGGCGCACCGTCGTTGTCTTCAAGTACGCAACGACACAGAGCCTGGCCGAGCTGATCCGTGCGCCGGAGAGTTGGGCCAACACGGAGTATTTCATCGGCGACGCTACGCGTGTAACCGACACGCAGTCTGTGCTGATCGATGCGCTGGCCGTTGCAGAAAAGGCGAGCAGCGATGACGACGACCCGTTCGCCGATTTCCGCACCAAGGCCGCCGATCCCGGCTGGACCGGCATGCTTGCCTTCAATGCGCCGATCAATGGCAACGGCATGCCGGACGATCTGCAGATGCTGCTGGCCGGCATCGACGGGCAGTTGAGCGCCCATCACTTCGGCGTGCAGGTCAACCGCATCAGCGACGGCGCCGACCAGGAGCCGCAGATCAGCGAAAGCGCGCTGTTCGGGGTGATCTATCACCACGCGGCGACTGCGATATTCAAACGCGAGCCGGCCGCGCCGCACTCGGACCAGACGCCGCCGGACTACGCATTCGTCGTGGAGGAGCTGTCGGTGGCGATCAACCAGTCGCTCGTCACCCAGTTCCATTGCCGGGTGGGAATGACCATCAACACGCTGTTCGGCCGCGCGGTCACGCTGACCGGCGCGGATATCAACGCCGACGTGCCGCCCAACACCGTGGTAGTGGCGGGCCGTTATCAGCGGCACGGCGAGGTCGGCACGGTGACGTTCGACGGCGGCCAGCACGGCAGCTTCGCGTTCAACCCGGACCGCTCACGCATCCGGGTGATCGATACCTTCCAGGTCAGCGGTGCCAGCCTGGTGCCGATTGCCTCCGTCCCGTCCGTCCCCGCCGATGCCGATGCCGGCACCACCATCACCTCGCGCTTTGCACTGAGCGGCACGCTCGCGTTCGCGGCCGATCCGTTTCCTGGCGTGACCGGGCTCGACCTGTTCTCGTACGGCCTGCCCGGTGCCGCACCCGGCACGACCACCACCGGTGTGGCGCTGACAAGCCTGGCGTTTGGCATCAGCTGTCAGCTCGACGCCGACGGCAAGCGCATCGGGCTGCCGCAGATCACGGTGGATTTCTCGGGGCTTCGGGCAACGGACGATCGCAGCGGACGGCGGCCCGGCGCACTGGTGCGCATGCTGCCGCTCACGCTGCAGGCGATCCTGCACGACGAGGCGGGCCTGGATATCAAGGCGCTGGGCGCGTTGCCCGTGCAGGTGCCGGCGCTGACCGGCGTCGCTGCCAGCGTGCCAGGCGGCGGTGGCGTTGCGCCGATGCCCACGCAGGTCGCGTATGTGACCTCCAAGCCGCTGTATGCCCTGCAATTCGCGCTGCCGCTCGGCGCGCTCGGCGCGCTGGCCGATGCCCACGCATCGCTCGATGCCTCGCTGATCGTCGCCTGGGGTGCGAGCACCTACACGCCCGACGACGACGGCGTCGCGCTGTTCGTGCAGTTGCCGCAGGTCACTGCCGGCGCCTTCGGCTTCAACCTGCAAGGCCTGCTCAAGACGACCTTTTCGGCGGCCAACCTCGGGCTGGTGAAGACAAAGAATGGGCCGGCCTACGTGCTGATGTTCAACAACGTGGCACTCAGCGTGTTCGGTATCACGCTGCCGCCGAAGGTACTTGCCGATTTCATCCTGTTCGCCGACGCCAATGATCCGGGCGGCGGCAATCTGGGCTGGAGCCTGGCTGCGACGCAGACGCCATGACCGACACCGATCCGATTCTCGCCGCACGCAGTGTTCCTGTGCTGATGCAAGCGCTCAACGACGTCTACGGGTGGAACCTGCCCGTCACGATGGCCGCCGGCACGCCGCTGGCGGCACTGTGGGCAATCGCCATCAGCGTGCGCAAGGATCCGGCCACCGGCGTGCTCTACCTCGCCACTGGCAGCACCACCTACCCGGTCGCGGCGATCCTCGAAGGGATCGTCGATGCCCGGGTCCTCAGCGGCGGCACCCACCCGTTGCCTCCCGCGCCCATCACCCACCGCAGTGCCGCACCCAGGAGAACCACCCATGAGCAAGCAACTGTCGCGCAAGGCCGCCGCCGTGGTCGCCGCTGATCCGCCGACCCCGCCGAGCACGCATCTGGTCTTCGGCCTGAACTTCAATCTGCACGGCACCATGGTGCCGGTATCGACCGACGACATCGCCAACGCCAAGACCAACGGAATCGAGTTCACGCTGCCCGCGCCGGTCGATCTCGGCACGCTGGACGACTTTGCGGCATGGTTCAAGACGCAGTTCAACATCGACCTGCCCAGCGCCGACCAATTGCCGGCACCGCTGGACAGCATCATGAGCAAGCTCACCACGCTCGACGTGGCCGTCGACCAATTCCACATAAAGGTACCGGGCACGGCCTCCCCCGACCAGTCCACCCTGTACACACTTGCGATGTCGGCGGTGTGGCCTGACGGCCAGGGCATCCCGCTGATTCCGGGCGTGCTGTCGATCGAAGGCGCGGTGTTCGGCGCCAGTAACGAAACGCCCAAGTCCAACAGCTGACGCGCCGCCCATGAGCAGGTTCACGCTAGGTGTCCAAGCCACTCTGCTGCTGCCGTCGGCATCGCACGCACTCGTCGATGCCGATGCGGCCGGCTATGGCCTGCAATTCGGCTTTGCGTTCGGCGATGGCCCTGCCCAATTCGTGGTGGGGCCATCGCCGCGGCAGCCGCCGCTGAGCCTGGGCACGGTGATCGAACAGATCGCCAAGATGCTGGGGATCGATGCGGTCGCGCAAATTGCGCATCTGAGCGCCTCGCTGCCATGGAGCAAGATCTTCGAGGTGCAGATCGCGCCTTATCTCACTGTGTCGATCGGTGAGGTGACGGCAGTACAACTGGTGGTGAAACTGTACGACGACGATGGCTACGGCATCCGGCTCGGCGGCAGCTATGGCCCGGTCACCATCGAGCCGAAATTCACCGTCTACGATCTGATCGTCGGTTACGACACGTCCAAGGATGGGCTGGCGGTCAGTGCACGCGTGGCGTTTTCGGAGCAGGACGCGTTTATGCAGACGCGTTTGCTCGCGGCAGGGATCGAACCGGGAACAACGATCGCCGCACCGCTGGGCGATGACGCCAAGACCTCGGTCGTCAACTATCCGTTCCCGGTCCCCGCGCAGGGCGGCAGCAATTTTCAGGTGAAGTATCTGGGCCTGGGCCAGCGCTTCGGCCCGCGCGCGGATATGACCAAGGACGATCCGATTGCGGCGATGTTTACCGAACTCGAATCGACGTTCACCACCAACAACCCGCGGCAACTGCTGGATAGCCTTGGCACGTATTACGACGCATCGCGCGACTGGTTCGTGGCCGCACACATCCTGGTGCGTGGCTGGGACATGCGCGCCGTCTTCAACGATCCAGTGCTTTACGGACTGGAAATCACCTGCTCGGCCGACCAGTTCAAAGGGCTGCTGTTCGAAATCCTGTACCAAAAACTCGGCCCACATCTTGGCGTGTATTACGGCGCGCTGACGATGCCCACGCAGTTCCGTCAGATCAACCTCGGCGCGGTGGCGCTCACGCTGCCCTCGTTCAAGATCTGGATCTACACCAATGGCGACTTCAAGGTCAGCGTCGGCTGGCCGCTCGGCGACGATTCGATCGGCGTGCAGGTCTACATCTTCACCGGCGGCTGCGGCTTCTACTTCGGCAAGCTGCGCAGCGGCGACAATCCAGCCAGCGCCACCGCCGCGCTGAAGGCAATCGGCTCGGCGGCGGCCGCCGACGTGGTCAGCTACAACCCGATTGTGACCTTCGGTCTGGCGATGTGGTTCGGGGTCGGGCGTTCGATCAGTGCGGGCCCATTCTCGGCGTCGCTGTCGCTGACCGCGCAGGGCACCTTCCAGGGAATCCTGGCATGGCGCGACGCGGCGGATGGCGGCTCGGTTTCCAAGACGCCCGATTATTTCTGGTTCGCCGCCACCGTCGGCATTGTCGGGCAGTTGCAGGGCGAGGTCGATCTGAGCGTGGTCAAACTCTCGGTGCTTGTGCGGCTCTCGGTGGTTGCCGGCATCGCATTCGAAACCGGCTACGGCACGGTCATCAACGTCACCGCGCGCGTGGACGCCGAGGCACGCCTGAAGATCCTGTTCGTCACGATCTCGGTGGGCTTCCACACCACGATTTCCACCTCTTTCGAGATCACCGGCGGCACCCCGGCCAGCCTGGATGGACCGCTCGATCCCGCCTTCCATGGCATGAACGACTGGGCGCATCGCGGCATCGAACAGCATGAGCGCAGTCTGCTCGCCCATCGTCAGCGGCTGCGTGCTGCCACCGCACCGCTGGCCCGGACCGCATGGCACGCAAGTCCGCCGGTCGCGCCGGTCGAGGTGGCGCTGTCGTTCCTGCTGCAGCCGTCGGTGGTGTATACGGCTGACGTCGGCAGCGCAGTCGGCGTGGCGACGCTGATCATCGGTGCGCCCGGCGCCAGCGACGCCGCGCACTTGAGCGCGCTCGAGATGCTGGTCGGCGCGCTCGCATCATGGCTCTTGCGCACCTGGTCCAACGGTACCGGCAGTTGGGCCCAGGTGATCGCGAACCTGGGACAAGGCCGCGCTTTGCCACCTGCCGAGTGGGATAAGACGCTGACCGGTTGCCTGTCCACCGAGGTCCGCTTCACGCTCAATCCGATCGATCTGAGCGTGCATCGCGAGGACGGCGAGGACGGCGACTGGGCGATGTTCCCGATGTTCGACGCGCTGCAGATGAGCTGGACCGGACAGGATACGCCGCTGGTGTTCGCCGACCACGCGCGCACCTATCCGGATTACCGTCAGGCCGTCGAGGCCTATTTCGCCCAGCTCTCGCTCAGCGTGCTGACCGACAACCCCGACCTGCGCGGCGCGGCACGCTTCGGCGCAGCCGACAGCGACGCGCCGCAGGGTCCGTCGCTGACCGCTTACATGTTCGACGACTATTTCCTCACGCTGTGCCGCCAGATGGCGAGCAGCCTCGCCGACGCAGAGCGCGGGACGGGGCAGCCTGGCGCACTGCCGGACACCGCGCTGACGCGCACCCTTGGGGGCATGACCTCGCGCTACCTGATGAACGGCATGCGCCTTCCCGACCCGGCCACAACGCCAGCAGATATCGACAAGGTGGATCTATACACGCTCGACATTGCCGCCGGCTACGCGCTCAACGGGCAGCAGTTCGCAATTACGACCAACGCAAGCGAGCCGCCCACCAGTGTCTCGGCGACCCTCTCGCTTGCACCCGCCCCGCTCGGCGCGGTGGCGGCAATTCCGGTGAAATTCGCCGGTGGCGGCAGCAGCGTCACCTCAACGATGCCCGTCGAGGCCGTGCCACCGGTGCCCTGCCCGCTATGGAGCCGACGCGGCCTGGCGCTTGCCGCAGCTGCAGCCGTCAGCGTGGCGCCGATCCCGCCGGTGCATGGCGAGGCCGTCTGGTATGCCGCGCGCGATCGCCTGCCCTGGACAGCACCAGACGCGCCAGCACGCTTCGTAGTGCCGCTGCCGCCGGCGGTGCTGCAGCAGTCGGCCGGAGCGCCGCTCACCTTGAAGGTCCAGACCGGCCGGCCGCAGACCTCGGACCCGGCCGGCCTGCAGCAGGTCAACCCGGCCCTGATGATCCAGTTGCCGATCTGGCTAGTGAATCGCGCCGCAGCCGGCAGTGTGGATGGCGACGGCGGCCCTGCGAATCCGTATTACACCGATATCTACCGCATCGGCGGTGCAGACGACGCCACGCGCGAGCGCATCCATGCCTTACTGAGCGCGCAAGCACTGGCCGGCGCAACGCTCTCGGTGCTCTACGACGCCACCACCACCGGCTACCAGTCCGACGCGATTTCGTTGTCCGCGCAACCGATATTGCTGGCAAAGACCAACCTGTCGACGAGCAGCGAACCGGCGCTTGCGAATATACCGATGCGCCAGACCTTGCTGCGCGCGGACGACGACCCACTCGGCCCGGTGTCGACACTTTTCCCCGATCCGCAGCACCCCGACGCCCCGGAAAACCAGCAGCGCCTCGAAACGCTTCTGCAATTGATCTGGGAAGTCAGCGTCACCCAGTCAGATGGCTATTTCCTGCGCTACGCAGACGTCAGCGGCCAACCGCTACCGGTGCGTATCTTCACCCCCAAGGGGCAACTGGCGCCCACCGACGGCATTGCCAACGGCGACACCGCCACCCTTACGCTGCTGGTGAGCTTCCCCGCCTCGACCACATTCCAGCCCTGGCACAACGCGTTCGCGCTCGCGCCACAGGGCAGCCTGGACGGCACGCTGTATCTCGGCGTCGCCGACGCCGCAGGCACGCCGCTGCTGCACTACCAGCCATCTTATCCACCCGGCTGTCTTGGCTTTGTGGCCGACTGGTCGCTTGCCAACACGATGCTCGCGCGCGAAGCCGGCACGCTGTACGACGCCGACTGGATCGCCGCCCTCTATCACCTGCTGCAGTTCCGCATCGACGGCGCAGCGGCCGACAGCGCAGTTCCGTTCGGCACCTCGCTGTGGAGTCTGGCGCTGAGCCCGTCGTCCGACAGCGCCGGGGAGGACGCGGCCAATGCTGCGCGCCCGGACAGCTTCGACGCGGCCCAGCAGAGCTATCGGCAAGTGGTGCCTGCCTATCGCTTCGTCACCCAGAATGGACTGGTCAGCAGCACGCCGTTGCCCTACGCGGCGATCGGCGGCAAGCCGAATCTGATGCTGCGCGTGAACGACGTGTTCGGCAACGCGCTCGACGGCGCGACCGACACCTTTACCACCGACTTCCCGGTGCTTTACAACGATGCGCTGCTCGCGCCAATGGAATGGCCTGGCGTGCGCTGCGCCTATCGCTTCGAACCCGGCCAGCTGGACAAGCCTAGCCAGCTGGGCTTGTCGATGCAGTTCGACCCCAGCCTGGTGATCCGCACCGACCCGGCGCTGGCCCACGTGCGCGTACATGGCCTGGCAGCTGGTGCGACCGCAACCGACGACGACCGCGCTCAGCAGCAGATTCGCGCAGCACTCGGTCGCTATGCCACCGTGGCCGCGCAATTGGCAGATCCGCATACCTGCGTGACGCTCACCCAATCGGTGTTGCCCTCCAACGGCGGCGAACTCGGCGACGGTAACGCCATCAAGCAGGCGCTGACCGCGTTCGCAAACGACATCGTGCAGCAGTTGAGCAACGCGCTCGGCGGCGGCACGGCAACGCCGCAAAGCCTGCTGCTGCAGCTCCCCTTCGACAAGACCGATCTGGCAAATCGCGGCGATGATTTGTTTGCGGTCACGGTCACGCTCACCTTCGCCCGACCGCCCGAGTTGGTCGACGAGGTAGCCCGCACTGGCATGCCGCGCGCGGTGTCGGTGGCGATGCCGCTGGCCGCCGATCTCGACCCGCCGTCGCAGGGCACTGCCCGCGCACGCCAGCGCGCTGCTGCCAGTGGCGCGGCGCCGGTGGAAGATGTCGGCCTGGCCTGGTTTGCCAGCCAGTTCGAGGCCAGCTTCGCGGGTTTCGACGGCGCCGACGGCACCACCCGGCTCGCCGTGCGCACAACAGCCGACAGCCCGGCAACCGGCGACGGCGGGGCCTCGCTATGGAGCATGCGCTGGAGCAAGACCCACGGCATCCATGTGCAGTTCCGCCAGGACGCGGCCAACTACTTCACCCTGCTGCCGCTCAACACCAAGCTGATGTCTGGTCCCGCCCAGGTGCCTGTCTACAATCCCGATACGCTCGTGCCGACCTACACCACGCAGACCTTCAGTAGCGTGGATGTCGATGCATGGGCGCAGAGCTTTTTATCCGCATTCGACGAACTGCTCGCGCCGGCAAACTGCGCCGCGCTCGCCGCGCTCGACGGTGCCGCCTACCAGACGCTGATGGGGCATAAAGCCACCCTGGCAAAAGCGCTCGCGCGCGGTGTCGGCCCGGTGTTCCCAGCGCTTTCCGGCGGCGATCTTGCCGCCGCGCAGGATCAATTCGAACAAAGCGTGCTGGCCGCACTCTCGACCGCCTACGCAGTCTCCTCGATCGTACAAATGCCGGCCGACGTCTTTGTGGCCAACACCGCAGAAGCGGGCACGCTGCCACCGCGTTTCTTCGGTGGCCTCACTGCCAGCGCTACGGCAAGTGGCCCGACCGAAACCCTGCCCTCCTCCTGCAGCATCAGCAGCGCAAAGCTGCCGATTGCCACAGCTACCGCGTCCACGCCTGGCCTGCTCAATTTCCTGGTGACGGCCGCGCACGCGGGCAACGATGCCAACCTGCATCTGGACCTGACCTACGGCGCACGTTTCGTCGAGCATCAGATCGACGACACGCAAGCGGCATTCGGCTATACGCCGTCGCAATGGCTGCGCTTCGTGCTCGAACTTCCCAACGATCCGCTGTCCATGCCGCTTGGTGCGATCGACGCACCGGTGCCGGTGCGCGCGTTTCCCGCCTCGCCGGTGCTGCAGACGCAGCGCGCCGAACAGACAACGCCGGTCCGTTTCACCGCCTCGGCCACCACCGCGTTGCAATGGGATTACTCGACCCGGCTCGTGCTGGCCGAACAGGAAGCGCAGGACGAACTGTGGCTGACGCTGACCTATAACCGGCCAGTGAGCGGCACGCTGCGCGGCCGGCAGCTCTCCGAGCTCGGCACCATCGAAGCCGTGTTCGAGGCGTTGGCCGCGTTCATGGCCGCTTGGCCGGTGTTGCGGCCCGCCGTGCTGGCGCTGCAGCAGAGTGCGTTCGACGCACATGTGGGCATGCCGACACCACAGCAGGTGATCGGCGCACTGCTCGATCAGATCGGCCATGTCACCGCTGCGTGGGCGGCATGGCGCGGCCCGCCCGGCGATGCCGCCCGGGTGCTGCTCGCCAACGCACCGGTGGTGCAGTCGAGCACGGGCTACGTCTTGAATCTTTCGCATGCGTTCGACGAACAGAAAACCGTGCAGCTGTTGGCCCAGGGTGCGTATGCGAACGGCCAATGCGATGCCTCAAGCATCGTCTGGCCAGCCATTAATGGCCAGATGCACGGCGAGGTGTCACCTGCGGGCGCGGCTGCACCCGACGACACGGCGTGCTGGTTCATGGCGACCTACGCCTACGCGGCGTTGCCGGAAGCAGCCACCGGCACCCTCGACTTCGTCTGGGCAAACCTCGACATCGCCACGCGCCAGACCGGCTATTCGACCTGGTGGATCGTCCGCAACGCCAATCTCGCCAGCGCCAACGGCGTAAGGACCAATCCCGCCCTGATCTACCGGACGCCGGAGGTCTCGTTCGCCTCGCCAGTGGTGCCGATCATCACCGTACCGCGCTGCACCTTCGGCTCCGGCGACGCACTGGCCGACGCAATCGAAAACGTGTTGGCGCCGCTCGCCGAGGCCACCAGCGCAGCGGCCAAGGAACGCCTGCTCAAAATCGCTGCCACGTATAGCTACCAGATTGCCGCGCCAGCACAAGGTGGCACCGGCCTGTGGAGCGACATGCCGATTTTGCTGGCCACCGACGTGCGACTCACCAGCGATGACGTGCAAGCCGTCTCGGATAATGCCGTGACGCTGCCTGTGCTGGCCGGACAATTGGCCAACGACTGCGCGCGCTGGTTCGCGATCATGCAGCCATCCACCGACGTCGCACTGCTGCGTCTGGACGTCACGTTGTTCGCCAATGTGGAAGGCACTCAAGTACCGATCGTGCTTGCGCCCGAGCTGGAGATCCAGGTTCCGCCGGGCGGGTGGACGCCCTCCCTATGAACGCCAACGACCGCTCCGACGCCGAGTGCGTAGCGAGGCCGCCCGTTCCGCCTCGCATCATTGAAGGAACCGCATCATGCCTACCACCGTGAAGCAAATCCCGGCTTCCGCGCCATCGCAAGCGGCAACAACGGAATCTTAGTAGAGCTGGTGCACGCGCCAGGTGGCGGAATGCAGACCGCCACGTTCCAGCAGCAGACGTAATGTGGACCGGCGGCGACCCTGCCGACACGCCGCGCCGCCACCGGCTTGCGGGCAGTCGCGATGCCAGACCGCCGGAGTGACACCCATGCGCTATCGGAGGATGCAATGACGGGCAAAGTCTATATCGCAAACATCAGCGCCTCGGCCGCGACGTACTCCATCAACAACACGCCTGTCAGCACGCCCGCACGCCCGATGAATTCCGCCACATGCACGCCCTACTTCGTCATCGTCGCACGCTCGCGCTACCCGGACCCATCCGGCACCTTCGCCATGGGATCCAACGACTTCTCCGTGCAGTTCGCGGACACGATTCCGCCCGAGCACAAACAAATCGATTGCGTCGTCGTGATTCCCGACAGCAGCTCGATCGACGATGACCTGATTCTCTACGTGTTCCGCAATTCGGTCAGCCTGCTTTCCAGCCGAGGGATCGTGCTGCCCGACACCACACAAGCGGCTTGAGGTAAGCGTCGGAGATGGGTTCTTTAATGCTTCAGTCGAACAGATCGAGATTGGCCGCCATGCGCACGCCTGCTTCAAGAACGCCAGCCGGTTAATGGATGAACTGCGCTCTTGACCAGATAAATTTTTGGAATCGTAAGACGGATGTGGCTCTATAAACTCGTCAACAGCGCGTTGAACGCTTTGGATAGAGGCTGAACTCAGCCACCTTGCTGCCAGACGCGTTTGTAGCCGAAACACCCGCCTAGATGGCGCATGAAAGTGAGAGCAAATTCGGCAGCAGTGGCCTGCGTCTGTCTTGCCAAGACGTCGAAGATGTCCCGACTTGCGTATTTCCCGGATCTTCGGATCTCGAGAAAATATTAAACGCTGTGATCAAGCTAAAACGCGCCTTGATTTGGCGGAGAGAGTGGGATCGGATCACCTCCGACCTAAGCCCCTCTCACCGTTGCAGAAAGCCTGCTTGGCAGGTTTCCTTTCAGTGTTTCCTCGATCATAGCCTTCGGCTTGGCCCGATTGCTAGCGCCCGCTTGCCTGTGAGGTAGATCGACGCTGGCACCGCTCCTCTGCGTAAACTGGACCGAAGCCAAATCACCACCGAGTCAAGGATGAGCCGTCCCTATCTTTCCAGCTCCATCGATCAGCTCGAGGAACTGTTTTCCACTTCCCAGAATGCCTCCCCGGTATTGCTCGCCATTGCGACCGAACTAGGGTTTAGAAGAACTGCACGGGCAAAAGAGTTGGAGGTCGAGGTGATGCAGACCTTGGCTCGCTTGAGCCCGGAAGCTGAGCAAGAACGTCCTGAACCCCCATCGCAGGCCGAAGGTGCCACCGGAGATGGGGACAGGCTCTGGTCTCCACCCGTGGCTCCGCCTGATTCGGCACACCGCCCCCAAATTTATGCCAATCGCCCCAAGGATGTGCTTGCTGCGTGGTCTGCACTGGAGGTGCTGTCACCGCAGACGTATGACCGCCCTACCGACCTGGCGAAGGGAGACCGAGCCATTGTTTCTATCAGCGATGGCCGCCTGCCTTGGGACAGAGGGCCTGCGAACTCGCGCCCCAGGCAGAAGATTTATTTCCATATCGTTTTGGCAACCATTCCTGCCGCGCCCGCTTTCGCTGCATTGATCGACCGCTTCAAAGACTCCCGTCTTGAACGCCCGAGCGTTAAAGGTGACGTTGTTCTTGCCTCGTTGCTTGTGGACAAGGAAGGAATCCTTGCTGGAGAGGCACCCGTCTCGCTGTCCGCGTTCGGATGGGGCTTGCCTGTCGCCCTGGGAGGGTCGCTCAAGGATCTGGCTGCCTGGACCCAACAAGAACCGCGGCTGATCGAAGGCCTCACCAAGCAGTTGGGCGTTTCATCAACAGAGACCCCAGTTCCACTGACGTGGGAAGCGCTACAACGCGCCTCTTCCTGGCTGGTAGACACCCTTGGGTTATCCGGACACCAAGTAAGCGGCCCGACATTCGCTGTCGCCCATTACCTCTACTACATGTTGCGGATTGTTCCAGATCCGCTTCTTCTCAATAGCTTTTACCTGCGCGACTTGGCCAAGGCACGAGAGATCGCCAACAAGGGCGAACTCCCCAAAGCGTTGTCTCTCTATCTGGGCAGCCAGAAGCCAGCAGCACGACGGGACTTATTGAAAGACGATGCCGCCCTGGAAGCTTCGTTGGCTCCAGCCGATGTGCCGCTGGGTCGATGGCCCACCCCTGCATCGCATACCCCTGCCCTGTTACAGCAGGCTGCTGTCAACTCGGCGGGGCGTTTGTCCGGAGGACCCGGGATTTTAGGCGTCAATGGCCCACCTGGGACGGGAAAAAGCACCCTGCTGCGGGACATTGTGGCGGATTTGCTGACTCGCCGAGCCACAGCCATGTGCGCGTTCACCGACCCGACCCAAGCTTTTAAAGTCGGTTGGACAAAGAGGGCCAAGGGAGAGACCCAGGAGCTTCACGCGCTGGATGCCAGCTTGCGGGGATTCGAGATGATCGTTGCCAGCTCGAACAACAAGGCCGTCGAGAACGTCAGTGCAGAAATGCCATCGCTGCAAGCGATTCCCGGCGACTCCCCCCTGCGCTATTTCGCGCCGTTGGCTTCTGATCTATTGGACCGCGAGGCATGGGGGTTGATGACAGCGGTCCTCGGCAATGCATCCAATCGGTCTGCGTTCCGAAAGAAATTTTGGGGAGACTCGCCACGCTCCCTTGAACGCTACCTCAAACAGGTCAGCGGCATCGCACCGCGTGAAGACGGGTCTCCCGAGGGCCTGGCCGAACTTTGCAGTGCGCCATCTACTCCAAAGGAAGCCCAAGACCGCTGGGAGCGTGCTCGAAAGCATTTCAAGCAACTCTCCAGTGCGTGCTCCACGCGGTTGTCTCAGCTGGAAAGCTTGCGACGCGCCTTGATCCAACTGCCCAAGCTGCGGGAAGACGAGAAGGAAAAACGCCAACAACATCTGGAGGCATCCAGTCATGCCAACCAGGCACAGTCGCTGCTTGCTGCCTTGGTTCGAGATACACAGACCGCAACTTTGGCGCTACAGCAGTGTGAGACCGCGCTGTCCCATCATGCGCAAAAGCGACCTAGTTTTTTCAGTCTAAGGCGTCTTTTTGGTGCCCAGTCCGCCAAATCTTGGGAGGTCACGCATGGGCCTCTCAAACATCAGGCTGACATCGCAAAGACGGCGAGGGGCATCGCTGTAGAAGCCCAATCCAAGGCAGATGGTTTGGCGCGGGCAGCTGGGCAGCAAGCAGTGATTGCTTCACAGGAACTCGAAAAGGCCAGTAAGAAACGCGAAGCGACGGAGCAGCAGTGCCACGAGGTGCAGATCGGCGCTGGAGCTCACGTGCTGGACGAGCATTTCCTTTCACTGCCGCACGAGCAGAAGCAGCTGGCCGTGCCCTGGCTGGACAGTGAGCTACAGAAGCTTCGAATGGAGGTCTTCGAAGCAGCCATGGAAGTGCATCGGGCCTTCATCGACGCAGCAGCAAAGCCCCTTCTCCATAACATCAACGCCTTGGTCGGAGGAAACTTCAACATTCCACCAGACCGACAGCACTTGAGCGGACATCTATGGAGCAGCTTGTTCCTGGTCGTGCCGGTCATTTCAACAACGTTTGCTTCCGTCGAGCGAATGTTGGGACGTCTTCCCCAGGAAACCTTTGGCTGGCTGCTGGTGGATGAAGCAGGGCAAGCGACGCCGCAAGCAGTCGTAGGTGCCCTGCTTCGATGTCAGCGAGCAGTGGTCGTGGGCGATCCGCAGCAAGTTGAGCCAGTCGTTCCGCTGCCTGACGTGCTGACTGCTGCCGTCCTTCGCGAGTTTGATGCCGACCCTGACAAATTCGGAGCCCCAAATGCGTCGGTTCAAACCTTGGCCGACGAGGCTGGAGACTATTGCGCCACGTTCGATACGGCCGGTGGATTCCGGACGGTGGGATCTCCCCTGCTCGTCCACCGTCGGTGTGCGTCGCCGATGTTCGAGATTTCCAACACAATTGCTTATGGCGGGTTGATGGTCCAGGCAAAGCCCCCTAAGGGCTCGAGCATTCGAGATGTCTTGGGCAACTCCCATTGGATAGACGTGCTTGGAAGTGCGCGGGACAAGTTCTCACCGGAGGAAGGCCAGCAGCTGTTGCTTTTTCTCAGGACGTTGAGAAACAACGCGGTTCTCCCTGATCTCTACATCGTCACGCCCTTTGTCGCCGTTCAAGATGGCCTTCGAGAGCTGGTGAAGCAGGACGGCGTCTTGCAAGGCTGGGTGGAAAATGCCTCCAAGTGGCCATCCGAGCGGATTGGCACCGTCCACACTGTCCAAGGAAGAGAGGCGGAGGCCGTCATCATCGTTCTAGGGGCCCCGGACCCTGGCCAAAATGGTGCCCGGCAATGGGCCGGCGCGACGCCGAACCTTCTCAATGTCGCCGTCACCCGAGCCAAGGAAGCCGTCTACGTGATTGGTAACCGCTCACTTTGGTCAGCCGCTGGGAAATTTAGTGCGCTGAATCTAAAGCTGCGTTGAGCAACGATAGGATGGTATTCGCAACGCTTTCAAGATCAGACAAACAAGGGGGAAGGTATGGGGAGACGGACAGGCTTGGAAGGATTCATCCGCGCAGCTGGACGAGCTGCGGCAAGCGCTGAGAGGGAACGCAAGCGGCAGGAGCGCATGCGTCAAACGCATTTTAGGCAATTGGAGCGCCATGCTCGCATGGCTGCGGCACAGCAAGTCCGCGATCAACGTGCGTTCGACCGTGAACAAAAAGAATCGGCCAAGCGAGCCAAAGCGGAATACCTCGATGACCGCCAGGGAGAGGTGGATGACCTCAACGCAGAGCTTGCCGACCGCATGGAGGACTTGCGTGGAATCCTTGCCCATACGCTGTCTCATGACGACACCATCGACTTTGCAAGCCTTCGGCATGTCGAGCCTTTTGAACGGTTCGAGACACCAAAGGATCTGCAACCTGCTCGCCCTCCCGAGATGCAGTCAGTTCCGCTCCCCACGGGCATCTATCAATTCATTCCGGGTGCCTCTGGTCGCCATGCCGCAGCTGTAGCAAAAGCAACAGCGGCGCATAGGCTCGTGCTGAACGATTTTGAAGAAAAAGAAAGAGCCAAAAGCAATCGTGTTGCCGGACTGAAGGCCAAATACGAAAAGGAACGAGCAGTCTACAAAGCCGATGTCAAACGTCGCGACGCCGAGATAGATGCTCTCCAATCGGCCTACATGGCACACGATGCAGATGCGATCGTGGCCTATAACGAGATGGTTTTGACACGCTCAGAATATCCGTCCGAGGGCTTCCCTCAGGTCTTCAAACTTGCTTATGGCGAAGACTCGTCCGAGCTTGTCATCGAATACGATTTGCCAGAAATATCAATGATTCCTGTAGATGCTGAATACCGCTACGTTAAGACGAAGGATCTCATTGAATCCAAGCCCCGTAAGCCAGCGGAGATCAAAGCGCTCTATCAAGACATCATTGCTTCGATTGCGCTTCGAACCCTGCACGAGGTGTTTGAGGCAGATCAAGCAAACGCCTTATCGCTGGTCACCTTCAACGGCTTGATCGACACCCACGATCCCGCCAGCGGCCGCGAGTTGCGAGTTCCTGTGGTTTCAGTTCGCACAACAAAGGCAGCGTTTCTGGAACTCCGACTGGAACGTGTAGAGAAGATCCCGTGCCTCCGAAACTTAGGCGCCCAGGTCTCTAATCGTCCAGACGAGCTCCAGGCAATCAAACCCATCATCGACTTCGACATGGTGGACAAGCGGTTCATCGAGCAGGGGGATGTGCTCTCCTCGCTCGAATCGCGACCAAATCTGCTGGACCTGACTCCAGGAGAGTTTGAGGTGCTGGTGGCGAATCTGTTTTCGAAGATGGGCCTCGACACTAAACTCACCCGCAGCTCTCGCGATGGAGGCGTGGATGCAGTGGCCTTCGATACCCGTCCGGTGCTCGGTGGGAAGGTGGTTATCCAAGCAAAACGGTATCGCGACACAGTGGGTATTAGTGCTGTTCGAGATCTCTATGGAACCATGCAAAACGAGGGAGCGAGCAAAGGCATCTTGGTGTGCACCAGTGGCTATGGGCCAGACGCCTTCAACTTCGTCAAAAACAAGCCTCTGGAACTCATAGACGGCGGCGGATTGCTCTATTTGCTACGTGAGCATACCGGTATGGATGCTCGGATTGCTTCCTAGGGACGCGCAAACATGAGCAACTCAAACCTCCCGCACGAATCCCGCGTGGCTGTATTGGTCGACTGCGACAACGTGCCGACCGACATCGTGGAGCACGCGTTGCTCATGGTGGCGCAGTTCGGTCGGGTCGTGCTGCGCCGTGGGTATGGCAACCACAACACCCTCGCCAACAAGTGGCAGGAAGTCCTGGTCCGCCAAGCGTTCACCCCATGCCTTCAATACCAATACGCCTCCGGCAAGAACACGGCCGACATCGCATTGGCGCTCGATGCCTTGGAGGCGTTGTTCGATCACCGAGCCGACACCTTCTGCCTGGTCACCAGCGACTCGGACTTTTCTTACCTTTGCCGCAAGCTCCGGGAGCGTGGAGCGACGGTCTTCATCGTGGGCGAGCCCAAGACCCCGGATGCTTTGCGCAACGCCTGCGACCAGTTCTTCGAATGGGACCGGAAGGCCAAGGAAGCGGCAGCACCCGAAGTCCAGGGCAATGAACTTCCTGTCCTGAAATCGGAGGCGGCGAAAGAAGAAGCGCTCCGCGCTGAAGCCAAGCCGCTACCCAAGCGCCGCCCTCGGTTCTTGGTTGAAGCCGTCACCCTGCTGACGGGAGACACCTCCGAAGGCAAGGTTGGATTGGGAGCACTGGGCCAATACCTCAAACGCACTGACCCGTCCTTCTCACCCAACCTCTATGGCCACTCCGGCCTGCTCAACATGGTGAAGACCTATGACCTGCTGACCACGCAACGGGAGGAGACCGGAGGCTGGTCGGTCAGTATCGCGCACAAATCAGAACCCGCCGATACGGCGTGATTGCTCCCATTGCCTCAGCGGACCATGTGCTTCTACAAACGACAAATCGGGGACGCCGACCCAGTTGAAATCTTTCCTATTCGTCAAATGGCATAACTGCCATCGAATTTCTTCGCGTATTCAAATTTGTGAAATGCAGCCACAAGCGAGCTCTTGCGTAAGCACCGTTTCTTGGTTGGATGAGGGCTTACCCAACACAGGAGCACCCATGCACCACCAAACGCAAATCCAAGTCGCCAGTCGCTTGCTCGGCCACCTCCTCCAGCAACACACCACACGCCTTCCCCCTAACCAAGTGGAGGACATCCAATACTCACTCGATTTGGCTGCAGAGTTGCTACGGCTCGGCGGGCCAGGGCCAGCCAGTCAAACCCAGGCCTCAGCCATGGCACCTTCTCAACCCATACTGGTCAAACGAGCGGCCGTTGATCGCAGCATCGTGCCGACCATGCCGGCGTCCGTCGAAGAATGGCGGGAGACGCGCAAGAAGAACAAGGAAAAGGACAATGTCCCCCGCCCCAAGGAACCCATCGGGATCGAGCGGATAGATCTCCGCCCTCGTCCCCGGCACTAAGGCCAAGAAAAAAAGCCCCGCTCTTGCGGGGCTTTTGACATCCATCAGGGGCGTGGCCGACGGCGTTTTGGTTGCGGCGCTGGCTTCGGCATTGGGGAGGGCTTGGGCGCAGCAGGAGTGGCCTTGACCGATTCAATAGGCCGGCTTACGGTTTCGAGCTGAGGACTCGCAAGAACCTCCTCGCTCCACTGCTCCACCTCAGCTGTGCGGATCTCAATCTCGTTCTCGTAGTCGTTCCAGCGCTGCTCAGAGACCGCTGCCCGAGCTGTCGCCAGTTCGGCTGTGCGTTTTTCCAGCACGGCCAACCGCCTTCCCCGCCGCTTTTCCCATTCTTGAGAGGTCCACTCGCCATCGGGACGAGGGTGGTCACCGTTGAACTGCTCCCACGCCTGTTCGGCCAAGTGGAAGAGCTTCTCGGCACGCCCCAAGGAGCTGGTCCGCTGAGCGAACTTGAGCACGCTCCGTTTCAGACGGCCGAGTCGTTCAACCAGGCCGTTGAGCCACCTGTGCAAATCGACACTGTCACGCAGGGTCGCCGCATGCGCGGTCCATTGCCTCACTAGGCGCTGGGTGGCGGTCAACGCCAGGTCGGGCCGGGTCGAGAAGATCTCCGCCAGGTCCCGAGCTGCCTCGGCGACCAGCTCAGTGATAGAGCGCAGCGGCCGCGCATTTTCCGCAGGCCGACCCAACGCATCGGAGAGGCGCATGCCGCTGAGCCCTTGGATTTCCAACCCCGGGACAGAGGACGGAAGGTCTTTTGGGGAGCCAACCCTGCGTCGACGATCGCGCTGTGCCTGGTCGTGGCTATGACCAGCGGAGCCCAGAGTTGCCCTGCCCTCCTGCTCGGCTCGCGCAAGCAACTGTTCGAACGCTTCCTCGTTTTCTCGAACGATGCGAGCGTTCTCGGCGGCACGGTCGGTCATCACGCCTTTGCGGACCAGTGCGGTGGCGGTCTTGCCCACGTGCTTTGTGGGCTGGCGGGAGAGCACCATCGCTTCGGCCCAGTCCCCGCGAGCCAGAGCATCTTCGGCCTGGACTTCCAGGCGACGGTGGTCGACCCGCGCATCGATTCCCGCAGCGGCCAAGTGCTCGTTGATCGTGGAGGCGAATGTATGGCGAACCCATTCGATCTCGATCTTCCCCGACGCTCCGCCGTCCAGCTCCCTCGTTTTCTCGGCGAAGCCGTCGCTGTTCAACCTGCGCGTGGTGGCCAGCAGGTGGACGTGATGGTTCAGCCCATCGCGGGAACCTGGGGAGTGGATGCTGGCCTGCAACGCGAAACCGTAGCGGGCGACCAGGGCCTGTCCGATGGCAATGGCGAGGTCGGACCGCTGCTCGTCGCTGAGCTCGTGGGGCAAGGCCACCTCGAACTCACGGGCGACCACCGAGTTCTTGCGGTTTTCCGCGGCCTCGGCCTGTGGCCAGAGCTCTGCGGGGGAAAGGGCCCATGCTGGGGCATCCTGGGGGGCGAGGCACTCGGACATCACGACTCCACCGCGTCGGCGGTAATCGTGACGCTGACCGGTGAGGTGGTCGATGAGTAGCAGGCCGGCCCGGTAGGCGGCTGCAGCAACGGCAGAGTCACCGCGGGAACGACTAAAAACTTTGACGCGAGAGTGGTAGATGGCCATGGAGAGCTCCGGATGAGTTTGCTCTCTTTATGCCGTGGCTTTTGATTTTCGCAAGCGCACCGCGCTTGGGGTCCAAGGGGCGGAGCCCTTTGCGCGCGCTATGTCGAAGACATTGCATCAGTGCGCTCTTGCTTCTTTCTTTGAAGCCTTGTTTTTCAGAACTTTCGAGTCACACGGCGGACGAAATTCGAGAGCACCTCAACGCTTGACGCTAGCCGTTTTCCTGCTTGACTCATTTCCAAGCGACAGGAGAAACGCATGACCGCAACGAATCACTACCGAGACCAAATTCAGCGGGCCACCGAGCGCTTGGCCCAACTGCAAGCAAGAGAGCTTTTGGCCAACCAGCGCCGCGAAGCGAAGGCGCAGGAAACGGCAAAGCGAGAAGAAATGAAACGACGGCAACGCGTGGCCGACCTGGTTTTTTTAGCCGGAGCCCAGGCACTCGACGACGACGCTCTGCTGAGCGCCCTAAAGGCGCTCATGGAGAGTAGACCAACACGCCCCCATTGAACCGTGCCCGTCAGCGCTGGCGCAGAAAGAATCCAACCAACTGGCTGCCCTTTCAGCACTGCTACAGCGAAACCAACTCTCTCAGGTTCTTCACCACTTGATCGGCAGCAGCTTCAACAGATACGCCCCAGGCCCGGGACAGGTGCTGGACGACTTCGCTGCACTGCGCCGGTGCCAAAACCCGTCCACGTATCTTCGCAAAGGGACCATCCGTCTCAGTGAGAACGCGCTCAGGCGGCATATGCTTCACAAGCTCACGGCCTTTCGCTCCGCTGACCATGGCGCTTCCGACGGAGAACCAGCAGTCCATTTCTATAGCCCTAGCCAGCTCTCTCTTTGTCCCTGAGAACCAGTGAAGTATCGCGACACCAAAGCCTTTATGCTGATCCAAAGCATCCATGACCTCCGTCGCGGCATTGCGGCTGTGAATGGTCAAGATTCTTCCGCCCTGGTCGGCACACGATTTCAGGACATGGTGAAATACCTCGACCTGCCGACTCCAGAACTCTCTGCAGTCGGACCCGCCATCCAAGCCCACCTCTCCAACGTATCTAGCCTCTGGCAAAAGGCGGTCGAACAGGCTGAGTTCTCCAATACGCTCCCCCGCCAACTGAGGATGGAGCCCCAGGGCAGTCTTGATGCGCGGGTAGCGACTAGCCAGTTCACGCGTTTTGATCCAAGCAGAGGGAGTCGTTGTAACCGACAACACGTAGGCACCACTGCGTCCTGCCCGCTCGACCTCCACCCCAGGGTCAGGATAGAGGTCGAGATGGCAATGCATGTCTACAGCGGGGGCCGGCATCAAAACTGGACTTGTGACCTGAGGTAATCCTCCACCTCAATCATCCCACGCCGCACCGCTTCCACGCGAGAATCGCGGTCGGCTGCAACCAGTGGCATTGGCCCGGTCTGTGCGACCCATTTCGCCACATCAGCCTTAGGAAGCCGTCTGACGGCCAGCAACATCGCCATCAAATCGTCAGCGTCGGCGCCGTGATCTAAGAAGTGCTGGAGCACTTGTCCCTCCGGTTGATAGTCCGTTCCATCCTTCATCCCTGCCCCATGGTATGCAGCGCGGCGAATGAGGCAAGGAACGCAGCGACCGCACTGAGTTCTCTTACGTTTCCATTTCCCACAAGACACAGTTCTGTCAGCGATCTGCTCCAGGCGAGCTTGATCCAGGCAACCCTTCATCATTTCGCCTTTGCTCTTATCTGCGTAAGGGTTCTCGATGTCGACGAGCAAGCCGACTTGGTCAAGAATCCTCTGCACGAGATGCAGGTAGTAAGGGTGCGTTGTCCTGGTGCTAAGCGCGCCAATCCGCCGCGGAGTCAGCGGCGGATTCAGCGCGATCAGACCGTTTTCGGGAACAAATAAGGTTCGGCGATTTGCACCCGGCCCTACCAAAGCGGAAGCCATCAAGACTCCCATGGCGAGGAAGTTGAAACTACGGGTCCGCATTTGAACGTCGTTCCCCACCTCCAGCCAACCACTAGGATTTGCCTGAGCGCCAAACCTGACCAAATTGACGCCCAGCTTTGGCAAAATCTCAATTTGACGCTTAGCATCGTGTGTATAGGCGTGGCTCACCAAAATTGGATTGCGGCCTTTCTTAAGCAGATCCAGCACCCCGATGGCGCTATCCAGACCTCCCGAAAACAAGCACGCGCAGTCGCATGGGGTCGGGTCGATCACTAGCCTGGTTCGAACCTTAAAGACGGGCGGCGGCGCACCGTCCCCCACGAGCTTGATGGACCAGACGTCTCCACTCAGGAAGTTGAGCGCACTCGTCAGCAGAGGGAGCACCGGAGCCCAACGAGCAGGATCAACTAGCGCCACAGTCAGCTGTATGTCCCTCGCCCACCCGTCGGCTGCATCATCCCGAGTGACAAACGTATCTGAAGCGGTGACCGCCATGGATAGCGAAAGGAAATCGAACGCAATAGGGTCAATAGGTGCCTTTAGGCGAGTAAGCCGGTTGTAGAGACTCAACCCAATCGCTGCCATCCCCATCTTGTTAGGGACGCCTCCATACAAATGGATTGGAATAACATCGGTTTGCGGAGCCGGAAGTCTAGTCAAATCAGGGTGCACGACCACAGTAGTCATGATTGATAGTCCTCCCACTCCGTCCAAACTTCCTTGATGGCTGCGATTTGGACAGCCTGCATTTCATCAGTGGTCAGCTGCGAGATCTTCCCCGACAGTAAGGGCTTCATATGCTTGTCGGTAACAACCTCAACCAGTTGCATGAGTTCTTTTTCCGCTCGCTCAACGGCCTCGGGAGTGTCGGCTTTCGTAAAAGCTTTGTCCGAATCCATGACGATTGCTTGAAAAATTGATAGCGCCGTATAGGTCACCATAAGGTTCACAAGAATCTCGTCTGTGATGCTGGCAAAGTCGAAGGCCTCCACCCCATCCAGACAGATGGAGAGAGCCTCATTGAGCGCTGTCCGGATTCGGTCCGCGTCGCCATTTTCTGGCACAAGAGCGTCAACCAAGGCATCGATGACCTCCCGCGTTGGTCTTCCAGACAAAGCGGCAAGGTTGACTGGTGCTCCTGGCGAGTTGGTCCGAAGCTGATTTAGCGTTCCGAACAAACCGGCGCCGGTTTGAGCGACTGCACCAAAGCGCCTGGGTCCTACCGCAGAGCCTCCAGTAGAAGAGCGAGCGTAGCTGTGGAGTGCCTTACTCAGTTGCTGCCCATCACCGCTCGCCACAAACTTACCAAGGTGCGTCCGAAACGACTTGAAGCGGTTCTCCTCAGGATCCGGCCCGGGACCTTGCCCGTCTACATCCGCCCACGGCGGAACAAGGGGGCTGCGGTTACTCGCCCCCCTGCTCGATGTTGATGTTCCCATTTATGCTACTCCCTTAGCCCATGCCTTATCACTTAAAAGCGCCTTCAACCATGGTGACTTCTTACCGGGCAGGCCAGCTAAAAATGCGCCAAGCTGCCGACCGGCTTCTTCATCTGCACCAGCGAGCAGCACCGCACCATTTATCGCATCAGGACGATCACTCCAGTCTGCGTGTCCTCTGAGAGAAGCGAGTAGCTCACGCATTACGGCCCCATGCTCACCTGAAGCAATGCCAGCGATTGCCATCGCGGCAGCAGGTGACGAAAGTGTCTTCACATTGGCCAAGCGCAGAACCGCTTCAGCCGACGACTGAGACATGTCACCGGCAACGGAGCGCAGCACGGCTGTTTCCTTACTGAGATACACCAATGGCCTCAAATCAAGGCCACTCAAGGCAGGCTTTAACCCAAGCCAATCGTGTAAGAAATCCGCACTCTTCTTCCATTCTACTGGACACGCCTCTTCGAACTTCTTGGGGTCGTCAGAAAGCCTTTCCAAGGTAGCGATGAGCTCAGGCTTTCCTTGAGCGGCTTCATTGATAAGTGCATAGAGCTTTCTAACGGCCACAGGGTCGACGCAACGTTCGAATAGAGCAAACTTGGCGACCATGGCCTCGTCCACTGGCATAACGCGCCTTGCCGCAATGCGGGCGCGCAAACGCACAACATTGAGAAGCCTTTTGACAATTCTCGGATTTCCCTCGACGAATGTTGATTTCGCTAGGAGCGCAGACATGCGTTCTGCTATATCAAAACTCATTCTTACATCGTCACCGCCCCCCGCTAGCTTTGAAGCTGCCTCTACCGTTATCGGCGGTTCTTTCCAGCTGGCGCGCAGATTTTTTTCGAGGGCATTTCGAAGTCCGTCCAACTTGGCTTGATTCACCTCACCGGCTTCAGCAAAGAGCATGAAGAGATATGCGCGAATTTCGGTGACGCCCAGCCTCGGAACTCGCACTGGAATTTGGATGAGCTTATCCAAATAATCCGTTACATGCCGCTCGTTGGCGCCATCGAAATGCTGACTCACCGAGTGACGAACCATGTCCTCATCGGCTGCTACAACAAATGCGGATTGCTCCATGAAGAGGAATAGTCGCAACGCTTCAAGCGTATGAATTGTCTGCTCTGGCAGGCAACGGTCCAGATTGTCGACAAAGACCACCAGCGTCTTGTCCAAACCGACCAGCAGCCTCTGGAACTCTTCACGAAATGCGTCGACATGTTCAGGCGGGCTTTTCCCCTTTACTGGATCCACCAATCCAGCCAAAGCCTTAACTCCGTCCGCCGCCGCTTGAGTGTCTTCAGCCTCGGGGGTTCCCGCGAACAACTTTCCAAGGCCTGCCACTGCTTTGGAGCCAACTCCCATCAATGGCACACCATGCAGGGCGGCAACGACTTCGATCCCTAGCCCGAGGGTGCGCATGGTGTTCACACGCGCCAGCAAGCTTTTAGCAATCCCTAACAGTCCATCATCTTTCTTTGCCGCCTCATACAACCGGCGCGCGATGACATCCATTAGTGCTGCGCGTGCATCGTCGTAGCCCTGATAGAGCCAGGCATCGAACCGGACGATGATCACTTCATCTTTTGCATCATCCTGCAGGCGCCCCTCTATGAGATTCAGCAGGCTGGACTTACCAGTTCCCCAGGTTCCGAATACCCCGACCGAGACTGGCCGCATGCTGGGATTGAGCAACACCTCCGATACAACCTCCGCTAATTCGAGGTAGTTGAGGTAATCACGCTTTGTCTCGATGTCAGACCACATACCTTCCCCCTGAGTCCATTCCACTGGCTGCAAGGCCATGCTATTCCTTGCAAGCCCGCCAGCGCATCAAAAAAATACTAACAAAACCATCATGGACCACCCATCGTCATCCGCGGCCCCTGCTCCTGCTGGGCTGTTTGCTGCTGAGTCTGCTCCATCTGCTGCTGCCGCACTTGGTCTTGCTTGATGACCTCCGCCTGCTGCAGATTCTGCTGAGCCGGCTGCTGAGAGGCCTCGCGCCCATCTACGTGAGCATGGAAGAACGGTCCTTTGTCCCCAAAGGGCGCATAGACCGCGAAGACATTCTGCGCGCCATTGTCCCCCAAGCCTCCCGTCACCCGGTCCACCCGTTGCAACAGCGAGTCTTCGGCTTGCTGCTTGTAGAGCGACGCCGACACGTTGCGGCTCTCCTCGTCGTTCCAATTGCCCGTGCCTTTGACCCAGTCGTGAATGCGGGCATAAGTCTGATGGTCGGCGTGCGCCGGGTTATCGGCCAGAATCAGCTGCGGCTGGACATCATTGTTTGCCTTCAACTCAGGGCGATTGCTGTTGCCTGCGCCTAGCTGACGCACCTCCACTTGACGCACTTGTCCCTGGGAGGTATCCGCAAACCCGAACGTCTTGCCCACCCCGCCCAGGTCAATACCCGCATCTTCGGCTTGCTGGGCACTCACCCCCAGCTCCTGCAGGTTGTAGCCCAACTTAGGCATCGGCTGCGCCGTGACATTCGCACGATCTTTCCAGATTTCGGCGCCAGCACCGATGGCGTAAGCCGTGTAGTAGGCCTGATAGACCGACGTGCCCTTGTGCCCCAAGGTGCTGCCGCCCTTGTCAAAATGGCACTCGGCCACCGCCTCCACGGCAGGACTCGCAATACGACCCTGCGTAAGCTGCAACCCGTGCTCATCCAGCCGGACGCCGGGCTCCAATTGCTCGTTGGTGACGCAAGCGGTCGTGGGGTCCAGCCGACGAAGCAGGTCTTTTTGGTTGACTTCGCCGGTGGTCGTGACAACCCGGCTCGCCACAGAGTTCATGCTCATCAACTCTGCCAGGCCCTCGTCCCGGCGAGCGGAGGCAAGATATTCCTTGGCTATAGGAGTGACATCCACCACCGGCTCACCGTATTGGGCTCCCTCTTTCAGGGCTTGGTCGATGCCGTAGGCGAGCTTGTATCGCGATTGCTCAGCCGACTTGGCCATCAACGCATGCCCGGTCTCGTGACCCAACACACCCGTCAGCAAATCCACGCGATCCGATTGCTTGGTCCTCTGGAATATATCCACGCTGACATTGACCGTGCCCGTGCTCGCGTCGTAGTGCCCGCCCTCGTTCGGCCGGTTTGACACCGACAGGTGACGCAAGCTGCCGCTCTCGATGGCTTGCGCCATCGCAGACGCAAGATAGGGAGAGGTTTCGACGGCCTCGCGAAAGTCCCGAGCAGCCGAAGGCGGCAACCCGGACTGCTTCTCTACCTCGTTGAGCAGCTGCTCGACACGTGGATCAACCATCGATTGGCTCCAACTCGAAGGTCACTCTCGAAACACAGTGCGGATCGTTGCGGTTGTCTGTCTTAACGGCGATGTAGACACCAAGGTTTTGACCGGCCTGCTTGTCGAACATGATCCGGTGGTCGTCACCAAAACCCGGCTTGGTCATTCGAAAGCCCGCCGACACCAACTGGGCTTGCACCGCGTCCATGGTGAGTTCGCATGAACTAGGCGGGCTGACCGACACTTCTATCAAGTGCCCAGGGTGCTTGGCGTAAGGCTTCCAGACCGCCAACTCGTAGCCACCCTGCCCTAATGCACCCTTGACCCCATAGCGCCGCCCCTTGCCATCAGGAGGCAACTTCAACCCCACGGCCTGCTCAACAGCTCCTGGAGCCGTGTCGGCTTGGGATCGGAGAGCCTGCGCCAACTGAGACATGGCATTAATCAACGTAGTGGCGGTCAACGCGGGACCCGCCTGCAACTCGGGGTAAGCGTCCACATCGACAAGCCGAGGCGTGGCCTTTGCCGCAGCGTCCGCCGCGAGATCGGATGCCGCGGCAGCTTTGTTTTGCTCGGCCTCAATCGCGGCCTGGCTTGGGGGTGTTGGCACAGTGGTCTCCTGGGGCAAGGCCGAAGGTTGAGCGCACGCCACCAGTCCCGAAGTCAAAACCCCTGCGGCCAATGTCATGGCCAAGGCACAGGAGAGGGGGCGTCCGTTGCGACTGAAGTCCATAAGCCAGCTCATACGAAGAGTTGGGAGGCTCAGTCTATCCGCACAGTGGCCCAGCAGGTCAAACGTGAGAATTGTCGGACGCACCCCATGGTTGTGTGACAAATCTCCCGGTATAGCGAGGCGCTCGTGGGCCACGTTTCGATCGCTGGGCTACATTGAGTGAAATGCTTCCATTGATGCGCTCATGTCCCAAGCAAGCCGCAATCTCGACTCAGCAGCCACCGACGCCAACACGCCTTGGATCACCGCTGACCAGGTGTTGCCTCTTGCGCGCCTGGAGGGCTGGAAGCTACCAATCCGGGTAGCCGGGAGAGCCAAGAAACTCATGCCATGGAAACACTTCTGCTACGGGGTTTTTGAGCCTTATCCCGGCACCGAGTTGAGCTTCAGGATTCCCGTGGACGAGCAACCTCAAGACGACGCCCCGATCATCATTGCAGGCGTGTTGACGGTGAACAGAAAAATGTCCGTAGAGCTCCAGGGGCGCGTGGAGGGCCCCTGGCTCACGGTCACGCGCGAGCCAGTGGTGCCCATCCCGGATCGAGGACGCAATCCAGTGGCGATTGGGGAGTTCCTCGGGAAAAACGGCCTTTCTGGGCTTGGCTTCCTTGCGAGCAAGACCGGTTGGGACGACATCTGCTCTGCGGCACGATTGCAGAAGCTTCGCAATAACACGCTTGTGATGGCCAACTTCGGTGATGAAACCAAGTTCCTTGAAGCATTGAAGCAGCTCACTGCAACCGGCGTGAAAGGACTGGTCATCGCGCGAGGGGGTGGCGAGCGACTAGAGACCATTGGTGACTCACGCAACGTTACCCGTGCCCTGATCGAAACAGGCCTGCCCTTCTATGCCGCGCTGGGCCATGCCAACGACGTGCTGTTGCTGGACAAGCACGCCGACGACGTTTTCCTCACGCCCAGCGATTTCGGCCACCGACTGCGAGATTGCCTGGATGCAGCTCAAGAGGCAGAAGACGCACGAACAGAAGCAAGCGATGCCGAAGACAAGCTGATTCAGCTCGCAAGCAAGTTGGATCGGAGAGAATCGGAGCTCGATGAGACCCGCCGCCACTTGGGAGAGCTATTGCAGCAAAGCAAGCTGGATAGCCAGAGCTTAAAAGCCGAACTCCGACAATGGAAGATGTTCGCTGCTGTCGCAGGAGCATGCATGTTCTTGCTGTTGCTGTGGCTTGCTGTGCGGTAAGAAGTGGGTCACGTTCTACGGAGCACATCCGCGCCGTCGTCAACCGATGAAAGAAAGGGGGGGGGGGCTACGCCCACCCCCTTGCCGCGAGGCTGACGCTCTTCTGGCCACCGATGACCAAGTGGTCCAGCACTCGGATGTCCAGGAGGCCCAAGGCTTCCTGCAGGCGCTGGGTGACCTTGCGGTCCGCTTCGCTCGGCTCTGGATTGCCGCTCGGATGGTTGTGAAAGAGGATGACAGCGGCGGCGTTGAGTTCCAGGGCACGCTTGGCGACCACCCGGCTATGGACTTCGCAGCCGTCGACGGTGCCGGTGAACAAGTGCTCGGTAGAAATGATGTGGTGCTGGTTGTCCAGGAAGACGACCCCGAAGACTTCGTGCGGCAGATGTGCGCAGCGGGCAACCAAGTAATCGCCGGCTTGGTCGGGGCTGTGGATGCGGCCTTGGCGTTGAAGGCGCTGTTCCAAGATGGTCGCGGCGGCGAGCAATATGCCCTCCTCGTCCATCTGGAGTTGGTATTGAGCCTTCAGGTCTTGGGTGCGCTTCATCGGTTCTTCCACCAGCGCGTTGTGCGCCTCGTGGGAACCGACAGGCGAAGCGTTCGGCCCTACCGCACCCGGAAGTGAGCACCGTGCAAGCGGCGCGCAACGTAGGGCCGCAACAGAGCATCAGCGTCGAGAAGGAGGCCTGTCCTTGCGGATAGGGGCAGCGAAGCTAAGGTCCCTTTCAGAGGCCCAGCGCTGGTGGAAAGTGGTGATGTGCGACTCCCATGCCGGTGGTTGAACAGCCGAGGGTGGGCTCCATGCTGCTCGCGTGCCATTGCCATCTGCTGCACTCGCCTTACCGCCCACTGCCGTATCCCGCCGCTTGCAAATCCGCTGACAGCTGCCAGCAGCCTTGAGCGTCGACCCACGGAAAGCACTCATGCTCAACGCATTTCGGGCTCAGTAGCTGAGGCGTGTATCTCAACGAAATGCCGCCTAGCTGTGGGACACTCGAGGCATCTTCGGACTGGCACCGAGACATGGGAAATGAACGACTGAAAGCGGCCCTGGACCCTTGGATGCGCGTGGAAACGTGGCACACCTTTCATCCGCTTGACGAGCAGCGCTTCCATCGATCCCTAGCTGCCGCCTTCGAGGTGGTTGGTTTACCCGCTGAGAGCTTGGAGTTTGAGACCGCGATGCTGGCGCTCGCGCGCAAGCACCACGGTGACGTGATGCTGCATCACATCGACGCAATCGAAGCCTATGCGCAGCTCGCCGAGGACATCAGCTTTTATCTCCACAACACGCGAGCATGACCGCCGCCATGAAGCGTATCCGCCACTTGCGCAGCCTGGTGCTTGCAATGCTTTTGGTCGTCTCACTTGTCGGGTGCGCAGCGACTGGCCCCGTCACCAGCCCGCCCATCGAAGGCCCCGTGGGTCTGGGCGAGATTTCGGCGGTCGACGGGCCCAAAGTGCGTCCCGACCAAGTGGTTGAGGACAGCCGTTGCCCGGCCGACGTTCAATGCGTCGTGGCAGGCCGGTTGATCGTCAGGACGACCGTGATGGGCGGCGGCTGGTCCAAGCAGATCGACCTCACGCTGGGTATTCCGGTCCCTGTGGCCGATGGCATGTTGACGCTGGTGGACGCCACACCCGTGCCCCTCAGTGGGGAGGCCGTCCCAGCATCTGCCGCTCGTTTCACGTTCAAGTTTCAGGGCGGGCGGTAGCCAAGGGTGTTCAACACGCAGCGCCTTGGCCATTTGCGCTTTTAGCTTGGTTCGTCAGTGCTGGAGAGCCCGTGCCAGGACAAAATTTCCTCGGCCCGACGGCCAACGAATTGGGCGTCCTCGCTCGTCGCTGCCTTGCTCTCGATGGCGGCGGCCATGACTGTAAAAGCTCGCCAGAAGTGGCGACGATCGGGACTTGAGGCCCGCAATGTCGGCACGGCTGCATCCAGGCGTTCGAGGTGAAGGCGTAGCTCGGCTCGGTCCATGAGCTAAGTATCGGCAGTGCGGTCGCGCCGCTTGAGACGCATCATCGTCAGGACAGCGCGGAGTCAGTTTTTTTGGGTGCCGGCACGACGCTGCTCAAGCGTCTCGCAGGGTGAGCGACCATTGGGTCCCACGTCCGGCAAGCTCATATTGAACCTCCGCCGTTTACCACGCCATAGGTCCCGCGCGCGATGGGGTGTCAGAAAGTTCCGAACCAGGCGCATCAGCCTGGGATCCGCCATGGCATGTTGACACTTACAGTGCGACTGCGCGTCTAAGGCAAACTGGACGCATGGATACAATTCGGGCCTACCGCCCTCACGACTGTGACGCATGCATTGAGCTGTTCGACACGAACATGCCCACGTTCTTCAATGCTGAAGAGCGTCCAGACTTCGTGTGGTTCCTGATGCACCATGCTGCTGCTTGGCACTACCAAGTCGTTGAGCGCGCGGGTGACGTGGTTGGCTGCGCGGGCTACTCGGTTAATGCAGATGGCACGACGGCCAGCCTGTGCTGGGGCATGGTGCATCCAAAGCTGCACCGGCAAGGCTTGGGGACAACGCTGCTCTTGGCTCGACTAGAAGCCCTGTGCCTGACGGCAGGTATTGAGAGGGTTGTGTTGGACACCAGCCAACACACCCAAGCGTTCTATGCCCGCCACGGCTTCATTGTGCAGCAGGTGACCCAGGACGGCTACGGTGCCGGCTTGGACCGGTGGGACATGGCGCTTGACCTCAAGGGACCGCCGTGACGCTGCTTAGCGTTCGTAGAGTCAGATAAGGCCCCATCCACCCCATCAATGTGCATCGTGGCCAGCCCTAGAAGGCTGGCCGCGATGCTGCACTCGGACCCGATGCCGGTTAAAACTCCTGCCAGCTGCTCTCGCCGCTGGGAGAGGTCGCAGCAGCCCGCGGCTTGAAAGCCGCGACACGACCTGCGCTGGGCACTTTCTTCTGCGTAGTCGCCGGGGCCACCAGCTTCTGAGCCAATGCCTTCGCTGAGCTCACATGGACGTCGTCCGTCTTGAACACAGCCACCGCCTCGGTGAGTTGCACTGCCTGCTCCTCAAGCGAGCGCGCAGCGGCGGTGGCTTCTTCCACCAACGCGGCGTTTTGCTGGGTGGTCTCGTCCATCTGGGTGATGGTCTGGTTGACCTGCTCAATGCCGGCCGATTGCTCCTGCGATGCCGCAGAAATCTCGCCCATGATGTCGGTCACGCGCTGCACGCTGGCCACTACCTCGACCATTGTCTGGCCAGCGCTGTGCACCAGGGCCGAGCCAGCAGCAACACGCTCAACAGAATCGTCGATGAGGCCCTTGATTTCCTTGGCTGCACCCGAAGACCGCTGGGCGAGCGTGCGCACCTCACTGGCAACCACTGCGAAGCCGCGTCCCTGGTCACCTGCTCGGGCCGCTTCGACTGCCGCGTTCAGGGCGAGGATGTTGGTTTGGAATGCGATGCCGTCGATGACACTGATGATGTCGGCGATCTTCTTCGACGACGCTTCAATGCCCGACATGGTTTCGACAACCTTGCTCACCACTTCCCCACCCTGCGCAGCCACGGTCGCTGCGCCGATCGCCAGCTGATTGGCCTGGCGCGCACCTTCCGCGTTCTGCTTGACGGTGGAGGTGAGCTCCTCCATCGAGGCAGCGGTTTCTTCGAGATTGGCAGCCTGCTGCTCGGTGCGCTGCGACAAATCTTGATTGCCGGCGGCGATCTCGCTGGCCGCACCCTTAATTGAGATCGCTGAGGTCTTGATGCTGCCGACGATCTCGGCCAACTGGGTAGCGGTCGCATTGGCGTCATCGCGCATCTGCGCGAACACACCACGAAACTCGCCGCTCATCCGTGCGGTGAGATCTCCGGCCGCGATGGACTGCAACAGGCTGGACAGCGATTGCAAGTTGCCATCGGCGGTCGACATCAAGGTATTGAGGCTATCCACCATCACGCGGAAGTCGTATTGAAAGCGCTCAGAATCGCCGCGTGCACTGAAGTCCCCGTTGGCTGCTGATTGAGCCAGATGCTTGATCTCATGGTTCATGGCCGACAGATTGGATTTCACTTCGTCCATCGTGCGCGTCAACACCGCTTTCTCGCCCGGCAGACGGTCCATGTCCTGGCTCAGGTCGCCAATCGCGTAGCGGCCCATGATCTCGGCGAGCTTTAACTTCACAGAGACGTGCGCAGCAACCAGGGCATTGGTGTCATGCGCCATCCGGCCGTAGTCGCCCGGGAACGAAGTGGCATCCATGCGGAAGCTGATCTGGCCCTCGTCATGGCGCTTGGCCATGTCGATCTGGGCATCGATCAAGCTGCGCAGCTGCTGCTGCATCTTGCTCATCGCTCTAAGCAAGCGACCACTTTCGTCCTGTGCCTGCGTGGCAACGTCGTTATCCAGGTTGCCGCCGGCAATGGACTCAGCTGCACGCGTTGCACGACTGAGCGGTTGCGTCAGGCTGCGGGTAATCAATAGCGCAAGCAGGCCACTGATCAGGACCACAGCAGCGCCGCCAGCGATGAGCAGACTCTTGCCGCGTCCCATCGCCGCAATGGCTTGGTCATAGGATGCGGCCGTTTGCGTCTCCTGCAGTTTGACGTTCTCTGCAATCTTGCCCTGCCACTTCAACATCGCCGGGCGTGCCTTCTCACTCAGAAGGGCTTGCGCTTCAGCATTATTGTTAGCAGCTGCAAGCGCTATCACCTGATCATTCAGCCCGCGGGCGACCTCACGTGCTGCATCAATCTCAGCGCGGACCTTACGCCCTGCTTCCGTTGGCGGAAATGCATCAAGCGCTTTGCGCTCATCCGCATAGCGCTGGCGCTGGTTTTTGATGGTTGCCAAGGCCTCTTGATTCAAGGCGTCTGACGTGACCATTGCAAGCGTCCCGAGCGAGATAAAGATGTTGGAGTTTGCATCGCGCATTGCATTGCCCAAACGCATCTTGGCGACGTTAACCTTAACGATGTTGTCCATTTCTGAGCGAGCACTGGCCATTGCGCTAAGCCCAATCGCCACCAGCAAGCCCGACAAGAGGATGAGGATTCCGAAGGCCACGCCCAGGCGATGGCCGACGTTGTAGCGCTGCAAAAATGTGTTCATGAGTTTTTCCAAGTAGCGTGGAAGGAAACAGCGGCTGGGCGTGCTGGCTCGTAGGAGCGTTACGCTGATATCGGCAACCGGGCTACCTGCTTGATACCTTATATACCCACTCTCGTGGCCCAAGCTGAATTTCACACTGCAAGAATCTCGCTTGCATGCCTGGAAGCTCCACCTGCCACGTAAATACGGCTGCGCTGGAACCGCTCGGAGGTGCTAAGTCCGGGGCCTGGAAAGTCTTCGAAAAGGAGCCCTGCAAGAACGACCTCTTCCGCCCCTTGTCGAGCGCGTGGGTATCGAGAACAACTCCTAATCTCCAAGCCCGGCGGCATTACGCTTCATAGTCATCGCGTCCCCAGTGTTGGCTTCACTGATAAAAGCGCCGCGTATGACTACGCCAAACACTGGATGGCGGCGTGCCATGTGTCGAGCACGGGATCGGTCAGCGCAGCTTAGCCACTCATGGCCAGCTGGACTACGACAGATGGGCTAGAACAAGCAGATGGCCTTGGCCTGAAGCTGGGATTTTACGCATGCAGGCCCGGTATCGCCCTTAAGAGGTGCGAGGCTGAGTGCTATGCCGCAACGTGCGTGGCAGATGGGTAGTTCATCTCGACTTGGTGGGTTCCAAATCCTGCCATGCCCGAGATTTCAGTCGCTGCCATGATACTGCCCGATGCTACTGTGCTGCATGGGAATCGGCTCCGATTTTGTCCGATCCAAGCCAGCTTTAGGAGAATAGTCATGCATTTGCACGCTGTTATCGCCACGGCACTTCTTGCAATGGCTGTATCTCCTCAGGGCGCGCAAGCCGAGCAGGTCGACTCGGTTCGGTCTAATCATCACGATCAGGTGGACGCCATCCTCTCAAGATGGAAAGCGGGGGAAACGCCTGGGTGCGCTATAGGTATCTCGGTGAACGATGTCCTCGACTACGCCAAGGGCTTCGGAAGTGCCGACCTCTCCAGCGACGCGCCGATCACACCTGCGACGGTCTTCCACGTCGCGTCGATCTCCAAACAGTTCACAGCCTTCTCCATCGGCGTGTTGGAAGAAAGGGGCAAGCTCTCCTACGACGACAGCATCCGGAGATACATGCCGGAACTTCCCAGCTACGCAGACTCGATCACGATCAGCGATCTGATACACCACACCAACGGCCTCAGGGAACAGGGCCAATTGCTCAACCTGGCTGGATGGCGCGACTCCGACGTCTACACCGAGTCCGATGTCATCTGGGCGCTCACGCGCCAGCAAGGTCTCAACTTCAAGCCCGGCACCGAGGTCGTTTACACCAACGCTGCATATACGCTTCTTGGCATCGTTGTCCAACGCGTTTCCGGCAAGACGCTCCGCCAGTTCGCGCAGGACGAGATATTCATCCCGCTCGGCATGCGCGACACGCGTTTCAGCGAGCGCTATACCGAGGTGGTAGCCAACAAGGCGCTGAGTTATGTTCCGAATGAAAGAGCCGCCTGGGATTTCGCCCCGCTGACGATCACCCACTACGGCTCGACTGGCCTTCTCACCACCGTTGGCGACCTACTGAAGTGGGAGCAGAATCTGATCGATGGTCGGGTCGGCGGCCAAACCTTGATTGCCAAAATGAAAGAGTCGGGCGAGCTCCGTGACGGGACCAGGATCAACTATGGCAGTGGACTGCGGCTAGACAAATACCGCAGCCTGAATCTCATCAGCCATGACGGCGCGGACGTAGGTTTTCGGTCAGACGCATTGCTTTTCCCCGATCAGCGCCTAGCAATCGTCGCACTTTGCAATGGCGCGACAACCAACCCGGCAAGTATCACCCGCTCAATAGCTGATATCTACCTCGATCCGCTGAATCTGCCCGCAAACCTCGCCCCGTCTGTGCGGATGACTCCCGAGGCGCAGTCCGTCTTGGCCGGGACCTATTGGAGCCCGCAGACCGATGAGCTGATACGGATCGATTGGAGGGACAATGCGTTGAGGCCGGCCGCAGGCTCTGTTCTCGTTCCGATAGGCAGCGATGTTTTCCGCCCGAGCGACCAACCGCACGAATGGACGTTTCACCGGCCCTCGGGCCGGGTTGGCGACTTTCGTTTGGTGGTGCGCGACTTTTGGCCGACCACACGGGAGTTCGTTAAACTCACAGAGCCCATGCCTGCTCAGTCCGACTTAGAGGCACTGACCGGGACATATCAAAGTGAAGAGACCGACATGACGTATACCGTTGCGTTCGTGGATGGGCGACTGAGAGTCTCCTGGCCCCGGGGGTATGATCTCCCACTCGATCCGGTGGGCGGCAATCGCTTCTCCAGCAGTCGTGGAACCATCACATTCATCCGCGATAGCAGTGGCCTTGTAGAGGGGCTGACCCTCAGCAACAGACGGCTACGCCGGATGACGGCGACAAGAATTGACGTAGCGCGAGGCGGGAGCAAGTTGGTTCAAGGGGATGCCTCAGCTCAGCAACATTGACCAGCTCATCAAGGCTGGTCTTCTGCCAAGCGTGAATCCAACCGGGCGCGACAAGCGACCGACCCCAGCGCCGTCGCCCCCAAGGACCAAGCTAAGCGTGAAGGCCAAAGGCATGCGGGCGATGGTAGGGAAAATACTTACAGTCGCGTTCGTCTATTGCCGATAGCGGACTGACGCCTTTTCTTCGATGATGACATGCCACTCGGCGGCCATCGACGGCCGATCGTCTGACACTGATCTTGGGCAAACCCGGGTGCCGAGCCCTATTGAGGAGGATCTATTGAGCGTCACCGACACTCGGCACGTGGGCAATTACCTGCTCGCGGCAATGGTATTCCGTGCGACGGAAATTTGCTGGAACTCTTGATTTCCAAGCCCGGCGGCATCACGCGCCGATGCCAACCTTACAGTGCCACCTCCGCTAATCAAGAACGCTGCGCTTGACCACGCCAAGCGCTGAATGGCCACGCGCCATGTGTCGAAAAGAGGCTCGCTGAGCGCCACCTAAGGATGTTGGGCCTACGATTCCCCTCCAGCCTGGGCAAACAGCGCTCAATGCGCTGTCCCCTACCGCCACCACTCCAGTGTGCTCGCTTGGTTGACGCCCGCCTATACGGCCTCGTCGATCCTACAAGTAGCGGACAACGCCGTAGAAGACAAGTATTCAACCCAGCTGCGAACGAAGGCTGCACCCCAACGGGCATCTGGTCCACGAATACAAGACGTGTCGTCCCGGCATCAGCCCGCTCATATCAGCATCACAGTCAAGATTTCGTGATGACTGCCGCTAAGCAGTAACACGCGCCAAGCAAACTCTACCGGAATGAACGAATCGACTGCCAAGGTGAAGCTTCAGACTGCCTTGTCTCCCGCTCCCCATCGGCTTTTTTCCACCCCTCAGCCGCATCACAAGGCCTGCCATGTTAACCACGATCAAGAGCAAATTTTTATTGGCATTGCTGGGAACGCTGATCCCGAGCATCCTGCTGTGCCTGTTTCTACTGAATAGCCTGCACACCTCCAAGAACAATGTCGGCACGCTCTACAATCGGGACTTCACCGGCTCTGCGCTTGCCAGCAGCATCGACGGTCAGCTGACGCGAGTCGATATCAATATCCTGCGCATGATTGCCATTGGCACGCCAGAGTTGATCGCACAATGGAAACGGGAGAACGAAAAGCGATTTACTCAAGTGGCCGCCAGCATTGCTGAGCTCAAACATTTGCTGAGCCAGGAAAAGGAATACACTACGAAACTGCAAACAATTACGGCGAGCTATGCGTTGATGCAGGCCGGTATGCAGCGCCAAGTTGAGCTGATCGAAGCTGGCGATATTCCAGGGGGCGCAGAAGTCAATCGGACTCAGGTCAAAGACAATGCCGATGCTACCTTTGCCGGGCTTGCCACACTTCGCGAAGAGCTGGGCAATTCGGCCAAGCTGCGTTATCAGCAGCAGCAGGCAGCCAACACACGCGCAATGATGCTCTCCGCAATTGCGCTAGGACTAATTACCTTGGCTGGTGTCAGCATTGCCCTATTACTTGGTAATGCGATTTCTCGTTCTATTCGAAGGGCGGTGACAGCTGTCGAACACCTGTCAGACGGAGTGCTCACAGTCGACGTCAAGGTCACCGGTAGAGACGAGACCGCGCAGCTGGCCAAAGCGGTATATCGCATACGTGACCGCTTGCAAGGAGTCATTGCGGCGCAACTGGAGATGGCCCGTCAACACGATGCTGGTGCAATCAGCTATCGCATGGATGAAGACACATTCCCGGGCGAGTATGGCCATATGGTGCGCGACGCCAATGCATTGGCCAATTCGCACATTGAAGTCATGATGCGCTTGGCGAAGATTGCAGGGCGCTACGCGATTGGCGATCTTTCTGAAGACATGGATCGGCTACCTGGTGAAAAAGCCGTGCTTTCCGAAACGATGGACCAGGTTAAGCACAACTTGAAAGCGATCAATCATGAAACAAGTCGCCTAGCCTCAGCTGCTGCAGAAGGCGACTTTAGTGTGCGCGGCGACACCGATCGCTTCCAATACGATTTCCGCGTGATGGTGGAAAGCTTGAACCTGCTTATGGCCACCGCCGACGGCAACCTGCAGTCCCTGTCCTCGCTGCTGCAGTCCATCGCCGCAGGCGACCTTACCGCGCGCATGACGGGCGATTTCAAGGGGGTCTTTGCTCAGATGCGTGACGACGCCAACACCACGGCTGCGCAGCTTGCAGAGATCGTCGGACGCATCCAGCAGTCGGCGGTGTCGATCAATTCGGCAGCCAGCGAGATTGCCGCAGGCAACCAAGATTTATCACAGCGCACCGAGCAACAGGCCGCCAATCTGGAAGAAACCGCCGCCTCGATGGAAGAACTGACCTCCACCGTTCGCCAGAATGCCGAACACGCACGCCAAGCCAACCAGCTAGCCATCGGGGCAGCTGGTGTGGCATCCCAGGGCGGCGAGATTGTGAGCCAGGTCGTGGGGACCATGGCCGGCATCGAAGCCTCGTCCAAAAAGATTGCAGACATCATCAGCGTGATTGACGGCATCTCGTTCCAGACCAATATCTTGGCATTGAATGCCGCAGTGGAAGCGGCACGCGCTGGCGAACAGGGGCGCGGTTTTGCCGTGGTTGCCTCGGAAGTGCGGACGCTTGCCCAGCGTTCCACCGCCGCTGCCAAGGAAATCAAGACCCTGATCGACGACTCTGTCGAGCGCGTCACTGAAGGCTCTGCCCTTGTGCATACGGCGGGCACCACCATGGCGGAGATCGTCTCCAGCGTGCAGCGCGTCACCGACATCATGGGTGAAATCTCCGCTGCCTCCCAGGAACAGTCTGTGGGCATCGAGCAGGTGAACACCACAGTCACTCAGATGGATGAAACGACCCAGCAGAACGCCGCCCTGGTGGAGGAAGCGACCGCTGCGGCCCGGGCCATGGAAGAGCAAGCCACGCAGCTAACCGAGGCGGTGGCAGTCTTCAAGATCGACAAAGAGAAAGCTCTTCCGGTCGGCGCAGCTCCTGCCGCATCAGCCATTGCCAACTCTAGCAGCAGAAAAGCGGCATCTCCCCTGAAGACACCCGCAAAAATTGTCCCGCACCGCGCACCGCGCAAACTCGAATTGCTCAGTGGTTCAACAGACGGCGCAGGTTGGCAGGAGTTCTGAACGAGCCCAGGTGGGTCCAGATCCTGGACCCGACGTCCCCCCGATTTTGAGTAGCGCCTCAGTTTGGAGTCCAATTCCCTACCCCGAGGAGATTGGACGTGAAGAAACGTTTTACTGACGAGCAGGTCATCGGCTTTCTGCGCGAAGCCGAAAGCGGCGTGGCGATCAAGGACCTGTGCCGGCGCCATGGCTTCAGCGAGGCCTCGTACTACCTGTGGCGCAGCAAATTCGGCGGGATGAGCGTGCCTGATGCCAAGCGGCTCAAGGACCTCGAGTCCGAGAACGCGCGGCTGAAGAAGTTGCTGGCCGAGCAATTGTTCGAGAACGACCTGATCAAGGATGCGCTGCGAAAAAAGTGGTAAGCGCACCGGCGCGTCGTACGCTGGTGCGCGAGTGGATCGGGCGTGGCGCCAGCGAGCGTCGCGCCTTGGCAGCGATCGGCATGAGCGCCAGTGCGCTGCGCTATTGCCCACGCGAAGACCGCAATGGCGAACTGCGCGAGCGCATCGTTGCGTTGGCGCATCGCCATCGCCGCTATGGCGTGGGAATGATCTATCTCAAACTGCGACAGGAAGGGCGCATCGTGAACTACAAACGGGTGGAGCGGTTGTACCGCGAGCAGCAGCTACAGGTCCGACGGCGCAAACGCAAAAAGGTGCCAATAAGCGAGCGTCAGCCGCTGCTGCGGCCAGCGCAGGCCAATCAGGTGTGGTCGATGGACTTCGTGTTCGACCGCACTGCCGACGGTCGGGTGGTCAAGTGTCTGGTGATCGTGGACGATGCAACCCACGAAGCGGTCGCCATCGACGTGGAGCGCGCGATCTCGGGACATGGCGTTGCGCGCGTGCTGGATCGGTTGGCACACAGTCGCGGTTTGCCGAAGGTGATCCGCACTGACAACGGCAAGGAGTTTTGCGGCAGGGCGATGGTCGCCTGGGCACATGCCCGTGGTGTGCAGTTGCGGCTGATCCAACCCGGCAAACCGAACCAGAACGCCTACGTCGAATCGTTCAACGGCCGACTACGCGACGAATGCCTCAACGAGCACTGGTTCCCGACACTGCTGCACGCGCGCACCGAAATCGAACGCTGGCGACGCGCGTACAACGAAGAGCGACCCAAGAATGCAATCGGCGGCATGACCCCGGCTGCTTATGCCCAACATCTGGCAAACACCGATATCATTACCCCCGGACTCTAAACCAAGCCGCTACTCAGGGCGGGGGGACGTCGGACCCACCGGAGTTCCGATTTGACATTCATTCCGCAGGACCAAGCGATGGCTACGCTTGTCCTGCATTGTCGAGTCCGCTATAAGTTTCCTGAGCGTGCGTAACAGTAACCGGCATAGCGACTTGATAGGCTTCCTCCTCACGGGCTGACTGGAGGCGGGGCTACCCGTTGACGCATCCGAGGAATTGAATGCAGAGACTAATAAGTGACCTGGAAGTGCTACTGGCGGCTCTAGATGCCCAAGCAAAGAATTTTGAGTCGTGCGACATGCCTGCATCTGCACTTGCTTTTCGGGAATGTCGGCGACGCTTGGCTCTGGTCTTGGCGCCGCATGTTCGCCGCCCACTCACGCGTCAGAGTGAGGTCAACTCTATTCTTTAGAGGTTGGCGGCCTGACGCCGCCCAACCGTCCCGCGGGAAACTCGACTAGCGGTCCCGAGTCCGGCAAATCAAGTTTAGCGCAGCCGTCTCCTAGCCCGCTATTCACGCCACTTTCCAGGATCCAGGTTCATAGCAAAGGCGCACCCAATCCTCAACGCCTGTTCACGCGCGTCGCTGCGGTCATTGCCTTCACCAGCCCCTTCAATTGTGGCGATGGGATGGGACCGATCGCGGTGATAAACGTAGGCGCTGGAGGTCCAGGTGGTCTCCCCCGGTTTCTGCGTCTCCATGGTCTCTACCCGGAATTCTCCGCAGTAGCCATGTAAGGGAGTTCGCCTCAGGGTTCTGTGTGGCATATGCGGATGGTTGCCCTGTTCGCCTCAATGCAGCGTCAAATTACGCCAGCCCGGGAACGCAACAAGCTTCAACCCAGGCTTTGCGCAATGGTTCAATCGGCAAGCTAGGCCATGCAGATGAAAGCATGGAAGCGGTGGAATCAAAAGCTACAGCTTCCAGATGATCTCTGGCTCACTGTCCGGAATGGTTCGGTAGTTCCTGGGATCAAGCTCCGCAATCAAAGCACGCCCTGCAATGACAGCCTGCCTATGCGCCTCATCCCGATCTTCTCCACGGCCCGCTTGTTCAAGCGTGGCTATCGCCTGCGACTGATCCCGGTGATAGACAAAAGCAGTAGCGCTCCAGCATGCCCCGCCTGGTGCCTTGCTCGCCATGGTTTCGACGCGGAACTCGCCAAGAAGGCTGAGGCTGCTGGTGCGGATGGGAGGGCTGTAGGGCATGAAGCGATTATCCACCAGCATTACGAAAACGTGCACTACTGATGGCAGCCTCGTCGGCATGACTAGCTGGACTCGCGTTCGCTCCCTTCGTCAGAGCGCACGCTGACATAGATACGCTCGAGCTCGCCCGCTCGCCCCCGACCGATTGTCTTCGCCTGTAATCGGGCCACATGGAGATCCTGCGATCGACCCGCATCGACGATCCAATCCACCAATCTGTCGTGCGGTCCTAGAAGAATGTAAACGTTAGAGCGCCACTCACTACCGACCCGACTCTCGGAGGTGGTCACCCGGAAATTAGCGCGTCTCTTTTTTTCCATACCTCGCGACTGCCATATGACCGGCCAAAGGAAATCAGCTTAAGCAGCCAGTTGTCATTCGCGAGTGCAACCGGAGCCATGCGACGTGATGAAAAATGGCGGTTCTCTTAACAGATCAGGCCTAGTGTAGGTAGGGCCAGATCAGCACCCCATCCAGGCGAGAAGAGGCCTCAAGCTCGCTCGCAACGGCACGGACAGCCAGCGCACACGAACCACCCCGCTCGGACGCCGATGTCCGCACCAACGCAGCTTCTACCAGCGAGGCGTAGGCGGCTCATACGTAGCATCCGGGGCAGGCGGAGAAGCTGCCACGATGACGCCGGTAAGAGGCGCAGGATCAGCGCCAGCAATCGTAAAAGTCATCCCCATGTCCCCGCCTCCTCCGCCAACGACTACCGGCATCATCTCTGACAGTTGTGTTAAATCGACGGGCGGAGGCAAGTGCTCCCCCATGTCCAAGTCAATCTTCAACCAACAGGAGGGATCGTCAAGACATGCATCACGCAGAAGCCTATCCAGCGGACAGCTTATATCTGCACTGATGTCAACCGACTCAACAGACACATTTGCGATTGAGGTTTGGACGACCTCGGCGATCTTAGAAATCGGCACTGCCACCACACCGCTCTCAAACTGTCCAAGGTAATGGACCCAGCGAAGGTCGCTCAGACCAGCAGTCGGCTCAATAAGGCGATGGATTGAGAGAGACGCATCCGTAAGAGCTTTCACTTGGTTACGATGGACCACTGCAAACGAACCAGTTGTCTTATCGTGACGTCCTCTGGCGTCTTTGGGATACAGTTTCGACTGTTTGATCTGCCCAACATACAATCGGTTATTCGCTTTTCCTTTTGAGGCGTCGCTTTTTGCTTGGAAAATCGCCAACCGCGGAGCCTTGTTCGGAACCAACAGCATCAGAGCAAAGTCGGCCCCTGTCCTGCTCTCACCGAACTCGCCACGATCATTCTTGCCGTAGCTACGCCACTGCAGCGCATCTTTGACCGAACCTGGGTAGCTGGCTGCACACAACGGATAGGAACCAACCAGCGCGCCAATCATCGCTCCGGTTAGTGTCTCCTCGTCAAAACGAGGACTGACCGTATTGAGTGCCGAAATCGACTTGGCGCACAACTGCAAGTTCATCTCAATCGCCGATTGAACGTCATCTCCAAGGCCGTAAGACTGCTTGACCCAAGCTGCCAGATCCATTGCGCTCTCCGTCACTAGAGCGTTGGAGTGTAGGCAAGCTCTCGGTCAAACTCCAGCCAAGCGCCTCTTCTCTCGCTCTTCTTCCAGTGACATGAGCATCCTGACCCCAAGAGAGTAATAGGGGTGTCCAACCCGCTCGCGCAGGACGAGCACGATTAAGGCTGGCGTCGGAAAGAATCCATCGTCATGTGAAAGAACAATGCTATCAACGACCGCTCGCAGTGCTTTGATACGATCAGTCAACACATTGCTCTTTAACCAATGGTCGATCTCATCAAGGAACGCGTCATCAGCACCTTCCACTTCTCCCCGAAAATGCTGAATCGCCAAATATTCGGAATATTCGGTTGCTGTCCATGAAGCCAACCAAATGCCAACGTCCTCAAAATTTGGAAAACACCGTTCCTTCCCGTCTGGCGGCAGGGATATCGTCCAGCTTCCGTCCGCAGTTGAGGCCAATCCAATACCAAGGCCTCTCAAAATCTCCCCAACATCGTCGCACATAGTAACCTCTCCAAACACCAGCAAACTATGTGATGACTAAAACTTGTCAAGTCCAATCAACGAACTCTCTAGCTCATCCATTCCAGGCCACTTGGAGCTATTGCTCCGAATGGTGCGCCTGCTGGCTTATCGCCGAACCTGAGGCATCACCCTGCCGGCCAATTATTCAAGAAAACCTACCATCCTATACAAGCGGTTTAGGAGCAGTACATTTAAAAACTAACATATCGGTCAAATCAGTTAGCTTATTTCAGTTAAACAGTACAATAATGACAGGGCAAAACACTCGAAATTATTCCCCGACGCGCCGCTAAACCATTGAATTATATAGCACCACCGCACTTAAACCAGACATAATAATTTTGGCAGAAGTTCAGGCTAGGCCTTTACGGTAGAGTTTGCTTCAGGAAAAGTAAAAAATTGCCCGTTCTGATTGACGAATTTCCGGGCTGTTTTATCACTACTTCCATTGAACCAATGGAAGCAAGCAATGTCCTCTATCGTCCAGCAACAGCTTCGCGATTACATCACCTCCCCGTTTGGGCTCCTGCAAATCAAGGATGTCCATGTTGGCAACGTCCGGGCCTCCGAGATCAACATCACGGGCCGTGAAGCCGCGATCCACGCCTTGGAGCTTTTTGACCGCGCAGATGAGCGCTCTCGACGGGTGCGCCTCAGCAAGAACAGAACGCTCTACCCCGAGCCCCTGCCCCTCGGCTCGCCGGCGCGCTTGCTCTCGGTCGAGATCTCGGACTACCTCGGCTATCGCGAGCGGTGCGGCCTGGCCAAAGAGACCGTCGAAGACACGGCTCGGTCGCTGAAGCTCTTGCGGATTGCCTGCGGTGACGTTCCTGTGTCGCGCATCGACCACGCTCACATCTACAAGCTTTGGGACCTGTTGCGTTGGGCACCACCGCTTCTACTGTCCGACTTCAAGTATAGGGATTACACGTTCGAGCAGTCGGTTGCCCTTGGTAAGGAACTTGGCGTGACGCCGCCCGCTCCCGCTACACTGGAGAAGCATCGGCGGTTCCTGGTGACCTTCTTCGGCAAGCTGGTGAAAGCCAAAGCGATTCCCATGTCGCCCATGGATGCATTCCCCGAAATCAAGAAGGACCTGGTCGTAGACACGAGCAAGCCAGAGCGCTTGTTTGACGAGGAAGAGCTTCAGCGCATCTTTTCACCCAAGACGTTCCCCGCCTGGGCGAAGAAGTATCCGCATCGGTGGTGGCTGCCCATGCTCTCGCTCTACACGGGGGCGCGCATCAACGAGCTCGCTCAGTTGAAGGTCGCGGACATCGTTGAGGAGGCCAAGGTCTGGTGTATCCGCATCCAAAAAACGGTCGACGCCGATCTCAGGCATAAGGATCGAGACAGGAGCCGTCAAAGCCTAAAAGGCAAAGCAGCAGTTCGCACCCTGCCTATCCCCAAACCATTGCTGGATGCTGGTTTCCTGGATTTCATTGAGGACATCAAGGCTACTGGCCATCCCAGACTCTTTCCGCATCTGTCTGCGGGCGTGAACCGGGAGACTGGAGAGACCAATGCGCGCTACAGCCAAGGCGCGGTGAACCAGTTCAGCAGCTACATGAAGACCTTGGGCTTCGGAAAGGGCATCGGTGCTCACGCGTTCCGCCACACGCTCGCCACCGAGCTGCACCACAAGAACGTGTCCGACCAAGACATCGCCCTCATCACCGGCCACTCGCTGCGGAAGAACGTCCCCGTCTTGCACGACGCGTATTTCCACAAGAAGCCCAAGCTTGCCCGGGCCACGCAGATCAGAATTCTGGCGAAATACAAGCCGCCGGTCGAATTGCCCAACTATGAGCGTGGCCAGTTTTCGGAGTGTTTGGCGGACCCGAGCAAGTTTTACCCCTGACCGTGCCCTGCCCTGATGTCCGGTTTTGCAACCTTGTTGCTGTGCTGTCGCCACCGCTATGTCGCCTGCTTCGACCCCCGTTGTTGGGCAACTGAAGACGGAGGCCAAACGACTGACGCAGCCGGCTCAAACCTCAACGCCCTTCTCCACCCTTTCGGAATTCAGTCATGAGCATCACCAGCACGCCTACTGCCGAACATCTGTCCTCTCTCCTCAATCAACGCCTACCTGGCAAAGTAATCTTTCGAACACTTCGCAGCACTGCAAGCACCGCATTTGTTATGAATGCCGAATCTCACCACCAACGCCCACAGCGTCTTGCTGAGAGCGACCTAGCGACGATTTTCGCATCTCCGGCCTACGATCAATGGGCAGCCAACGAACCGCTGCTTTTTTGGGCACCCTTGCTCGGACTCTACATGGGTGTCCGGGCATCGGAGGCGGCTGCGCTGTCTATCGACGACATCATCGAACCCGCCGGGCTGATGTGCATCGTGCTCAATAATCGAGCTGCGCCGGAATCGAAAAGCACCACTGACTCCAAATACCGAACTCGACAGAGGCATAGCACAGGGTCAATGCCGGTGCCGAAAGTGTTGCTTGATGCCGGGTTTCCGGACTACGTCGCAGCCATCAAAAGCAAGGACAGGCGGGAACTCTTTCCCACCAGCCAGAGGGAGCGAACAGCCGACACAGCCGCATGGCTTAGGAGCAAGTTCGCTCGATACTTGCGCTCTCATGGCATCAAAAAAAGCGGATTCTCAGCGCTACGCCAGACCTTCGGAGAACGCTTGATGGATGCTGACATCAGCTGGGCTGATAAAAGGGAGTTGGCCCGAGCGTCAGAGCGCCACTTCCCGGCTTTTACGTGGTTCCTTTACCCAAGTTGTCGGATGAGTAGCCTAAAAAAATCGCTGAATAAGATCTCCTGTGATGGGCTGACCTTGCCACGCTTTATGGGCGACCAGGTGCTTGTGCGCACGCATGGGGCTGCCCGTTACGGGTAACTCTTCCAGCCTCAGAAAAAGCGAAGCAGATCGCAAAAGAGCGGAACCCTAGCTTGTGCTACCTAATTCGTTTTGCACTATGGTGAACGCAGGAAGAGCGATCTTCTCTTGTGTTTATAAGTCTAGTGTTACTCAGGCACGGCTACCCTGTCATGGCTCGCCTGTCATCCCCAATCACGGCTTCTTAAAATCCTCAGCGGTCAGTGGCTTGAGGTCCAAGTGCCCACGGCGAGCCAAGGCCTTCTTGGCATCCGCCCTTTCTGCGTTGACGCAATCCGGCGTCTCGCGAAGCTCGCCAGGGTTGTCGCGACACCGAGCCAGAACGGCCTTCCGTTCTTCGTTGTGCTCAGCGTAATAATTCACCGTCTTCGGTGTCGCGGCGGGTGCTTGGCTGCTCACGGCAAGGCCGCATGCCAGGGCCGGTAGCCATCTGTGAAGGTTCATCGCCGCCACTCCCTAGTTGTTAGGAATGATCAACGTATCGCGGCTCCATGAGGAGTGCAACGGCTCAGGGACGATGCGCTCGTCACAGGCCACAGCACCGATCCCCGCGACCGCGTCCAAGTGCTGCGCAGGCACTACCTCCACAAGAAGCCGCAGGTGACGCGCAGCAAGCAGATCAGCGCTTTGGAGCTGTATCAGCCCAACGTGGAGCTGCCGCGCTACCAGCGGGGACAGTTCACCAAGTGCTTGGCCGATCCCAGCAAGTTTTATCCCTAGTCCAAGGGCTCAGAAAAATATAAGGGCTGCGGTCACTCAGCATTAGACTATTGACCAATTTTTCCACATCATGAGAATAAACCTCATGCAACTTCAATCCCGATGCGCCCATCCCCAGAAAATAGAGAAATGAATAGACAGTCACGACTTGCACCTTGGATCTATGTCCTTGCCGTTGTGGCTGCCTCCGGTTGCATAGCAACTCTCGCATGGGCAGGGGAAATCCAATCAAAAGACCTCGCCCTAGCGCTCCTTGCGCTTCTAAGCACGTTTTTCGGCGCACAGTTTGCCTTCCGACTAGGTGAACGTCGCGAGTTGGAAAAGGAGGTTCAGCGACGAATTTCGGCAATTAATCGATCGCTACTGGTTTTAGGCGCTCAACACAACGAAATAAGAACCATGAAAAAAGAACTAGAAAAGTTCGAAAAAGACGTGGACTGCGCCCTCGGAATGAACGCCTTTGTTCCTCCGGATACCATAGGGCTTTCTCAAAAAATCGATGATTTGGATTTTCTAATCGATTCATCAGATCCGAACCTCATTTTTAAAATTCACATTGAGCAACTACGATTCGACCAAACACTTGTCGCTACTCGCTTGAGAGCACAGCACTGTTTAGATGAGTTACAGCCTGCATTTGCAGCTTCCACCCTGGCAAGAGGGGCCGCTTACAGTTACAAAGATCTGAAAGCAAATCTGGGTGAGCAAGTCCTGGAATCCGCGGTAAATCTCGTTACCACCATGCGGTATCACGTCTATCAAAGCGATGAGTCAATCCCCGTCTTGCAGAAAGAGATTAGAGAAATTGGGCGACGGTTATTCCCTAAAGCTAAAATTATCAAATTTGACCTAGTGGATGTGGACCCACAATTTGATCCAAGAAAATCACTATAAGGGAAGGCTAGATTTGCAAGAGGTTGCAACCCTCCGGCTCGCAGCGCGCGGCCAGCGCCACCGCCGCCTAGGCATTCACGCCGACTTTGGACATACCTCTCAGCCCCAATCGGCGAACGCCAGGATGCTCTCCATTCGCATGACGGCTGCTTCCTTGCCTAGCGCTTTTTTCCAAAAGACCTCTCTTTTTGCCTGTTCACCGGAACCATCCCATTCCACCACGCGGATGCGTTCCGGTGACCGTCGCTCCAACAGCTCATTGAGATGGGTATCCAGTCCGGAATATCCAAACAATATGACCTCGTTGGACTCCTCCAAGGCCGACTCCAGGTGCTGCCAATAGCTCTGCAAGAGCGCTGATGCGGCGATGACCGTGGGCTTGTGTTTGACATGAGTCAGCACGATGTGGGAGCCAACTACATCATCGTCTCCACCAAGCTCTCCCTGCTGCAACTTTCGGACGATGTCGTCCTGGTCGACGAACAGTGGGGAACCATGTAGATGAAGGTAGTAACCGAAAGTTCGCCCCCATTTCCGCTCCAGGTTCTCCGGCGAGAAGCCACGTCCCAGCATACCGTCAACCAACGCGCCGTCGTATCCGCTGAGGACATGCGCCTCAATCATTCGCTGATACAGCAGGTTGTCGTAGTTAAGGGTCGCGACGTGCGAGTGGGTCTCATGAAGAAAGGCGGCCAGCGGCTGAGCGAACTCTAGCGGAAGGAGCACATCCCTCCGGTGGAACTGGAGTGCCGTCTGATAAAGAAACTTGCGCACTGCGGCAGGAAATCTTTGCCCATGGTCGCTGAGCCAATGTGCACCGCCTTGACTCATCCGATCCAAGAAGTCACATGACGAGACCACCAGTTGAAGCGCGTCTAGGTCGCCCTCTCCGTGAGGTCGCTCTGTATCGCCATCATCCATTAGGCAGCAGCGAACCAAGGCCCGCGTCTCTGGATCAAAGATCCCTTCGCCTTCCCATGCCCGTCCGATCGCCTCGTCGAGCGAGAATAGGGTTGGGTCAAGAGCCATTCCTAGCCCGTTTCCAAATATAAGCGTCTTCCTCACATCCTTGTCCTCACGCATCAGCAGGCACTGTCCCTATCGGCGCGCACGTCGGATTCTTAAACAAACGTAGCATCCCGCGTGGCCCGCTGTTGAGGTCGTGAGCGGAGCGGCTGGGGTAGCTATCCATCTCTGAAGAGCCAAGTAGGATTTATGGGACCGGCCCCTGCGCTTGGGACGTAGTTTTAACCCGGGGGCCTGACCAGAAACACTTGGGATGGATCCACTCCGGGCCCAGCGAAGAGTTCGGGCGTATGCGCCTCAGGAATCCCTTCAAGCATCAGGGCCGCCCTAGCCTGCTCAAACGCCCCCGCTACCGATAGCCCAAACCCTACCGCCGAATAAAACTGGGCGGCGAAAACGCGAGCGGCCTGATCGCCGATGGACGTATTCATCCCAATCGCGCAGGGCACATGCTCCACGATCGCAGCGGCTTGGCCATGGGAAAAGCAAGTGTTGAAGAAGACAAGCTGGATATCGCCAGACCCCGCCATCATCGTTTGCACGATGGCTTCCTTACTGACCAGCTTGGACCGGCCAACGCTGTCTTGGAACAAGATGTCATCTTCTTCCGATCCATGACCGCTGAAGTGCACAACGCCCGGCCTGCATTCGTTGATGGCCTGAAGCACGTCCAACGGCTGGACCGCCCACCTGGACTCCAATTTCACCACATCACGGTGTTCGGACTTCCGCACCATTTCGTGGATGGACCTGGCCTCCTCGTCAAGCCGAAGCTGCTGTTGGTCAATGGGATTGGAGGCCAGGAACAGCACCGTTAACAGCTCTGGCAACTCCTGTAACCGCTGCAAAGTAGCCTCAGTGCTTCGGTGTAAATGGTCGTGGTGCGTAAGACGGCCTTGGACCCTAGAGAGCTCTTGCGCGCTCGCTACCATTGCCCGCTTACGCTCAGCATCTCTCTTCTTTTCCTCCTGGACTTGCTTTTTTTGCTCCTGAGCTTGCGCTGCGGAAAGTTGCCGGTTGGCATTTCCTAATCGCTCATACTCCCGGGCTATCTTCGTCTCAAGATCAGCTATCTTCTTTTGAATTGCGACGGCACTGCCTTCATAGCGCTGGGCCTCGCGCAGCTTCGACTGCTGTGTGGAAACAGACCTTGTCCGACTTGCGGCCGCCGTCGCATCGAACGCTTTCTTCTTCTCCCCAACGGCCTTGGTCTCTTCTCGAGATTTTTCGGTCTGGAGCCGAGCTATTTCCTTTTGATGTCTTTCGACATCCCTGCGGCGCTGGTCGACTGACATTGAATTTCCTCGATGCAGGTTAGAGGCAGTGCTCGCACCAAGGCGTAACACACGTTGGTGTCCGGTGCGGCAACATCCCTTATCCCTTGTCCCTAATCCTAGGCCTTGACAATCTCATTGCCTGAGATTCGGCCAAGCATCGGTTAGCACCGGCTCGACTATCTCCGTCATTCGCCGGAGTGCTTGCCTGCAAGATCCCTGAGTCGCTCCAAGGCCTCTTTTTGCTTGGCGACAGGCAACCGAGACACGAGCAGGATGATGTCAGCCAGCACGTCGGACGTGGCGTGGAAATAAGCGACTGGAAGATTCAACGCCTTCGCTAGTGCCTCGGCCGTCGCAGGGTCCGGGTCATGTTGCCCCGTCTCGTAGCGGCTCACACGCGTGGCTCCCGACACCGAGTCCACCATCCCAATGCGCTCCGCCAGCTCGGCCTGAGTCCAGCCCATGGCCATCCGCGCATGGCGCAGACGTGTGCCATAGACCGTGGCCGGTGTCTTGGGTTTGGGCATCGAGAAGATTGCACGAAAGCTGAATTCTCTCAGTGTGCCGCTTGGAAGCGGGCGACTCATCTGCGATTATCGTAAATGCTGCCAGACCGGCGGTCTACAGGGGCTTTTCCTATGAAGCACGCAGGACAAGGAGCGTTCGCTGCGCTCTTGGCGTTGACGCTCGTCTCTCCACTCAGTGCCCAAGCCCAAGAGGTGCCGGAGCAGAAGTCCGGCTTTTTCCGTCAACTCGGAAAGGGGTTGGCCGACACGGGCAAGCAGATGGTCGGCATCAAGCCGAACGCCGCGAGCAAGGCCGGCATCCAAGGGACAGGCTCGATCTACGCGCCCATCAATGGCGCCGGGAAGCTACCGAACCTCTTCAAGGGCGACAACCACCAGGCTGCCCAGGCGGGGCGCCTGGACTGGCCCCGAGTCGCGTTGACCTTCACCGAGTGGGGGGCTTCGCTGCCCTGCTGGACGGCGGAGGCCCGCATCTGGACCAGCCCAACCGCATCGAGCACAGAGACCTTCCGCACCTGCTTCGATGCTGCAGTGACGGAAACGGACGACCTGGGCGAGACGGCGGAGCTCAACAGCGCAGCCCTGTGGAAAGGCCGGGACTCGCTCAGCGGCATCCGGGTGCCGCCCAGCAAGCCCAACACGGGGGCTCAGCGGTCCACGGGTCCCAACCCGCCGGCTCAGCCGTTCGTGGTCAATGTGAGCCGGCCTGGCGTCGCTGACCGGGCCGTGGACGTGTCGCTGCGCATCGCTTGGGTAGCCGGCTTTATCCAGACCGCCGACCTGCACCCGGGCCCCTCCGGAATGCTGACCCCGTTCAAGGACAGCCGGATGTGGATCGCCGGGTTCAAGCCCGACGGCAACCGCGACAAGTAACCCTGCCCTCCCCCACTCCCTCTCAAAGGACAGACATGAAACACGCAAGGATCGGCCTGATCGCTCTGACTATGGCCTTGAGCCTCACTGCCTGTAGTGGCAAGCCCTCGTCTGAAAACGCCAAAGAGGCATTCGTCCGGTTGCTGAAAGACAGCGGCGCCGGCCAAGTCACCGACGTTCAGAATTTCGAGCTCACCGGCTGCGTTGAGGCGGAGGGCGTCGACGGCTATCGCTGCGACACGAGGGGCAAGGTGGCGATCGACATCGGAGGCCGGCAAGTGCCCATCCCCGTGAGCAAGAACCTGCGCTACGCCAAGAGCGACGGCACCTGGAGGGCCTACGCCAAATGAAGACCCAACCCGATTCGATGGTGGGAACTTCAGCCGGCGCTGTGGGCGGCTTCCGCGAAGACGTCGTCATGCGCGCTGCCCCTAAAAAGGTGACCACCCCGCACAACCGATTCTTCTGGTGGTTCTCGCTCAGCCTGCTCTTCCTGGGCCCATTCGGCTTCATCGTTGGGCCGCTGATGGCTCGGCGAGGACTGAGGAGGGCGGAGCGGCTCTATCCGCAGGAGGCTTACGCGGCTCGACGACGCGACCAAGGGTTTACAGCTGCGCAGTGGTGGGTGATGACCCCGCTGACCGTGATGGGGGCTTTCTGGGTCAGCTCGATGCTCAGCGGACTCCCCATGGTGCTGCTTGTGTTGTGGCTTCAGCTGACCCGCTGATCCCAATGGGGCATCTGCATCAAGAAAGCGCGGCACTCCGGGCTTTCTTTTTGCTCCATGGATTGCCGGTATTGCGTCGCTGTTGAGGCCGCCGCTCCTCAAGAAGCTATCCCCAACTAGCCGGACAATCCTCCTTTCGCTCCAGCGTTGGCCCCATGTCACATTCGTGCGAGGATGCGATCCACGCTCTGTCGCTCAGACTGGCAGGACGTAATTAATAGCCAAGGAATGGGGGACCGATGACGGGGTCGACTGCAGGGACGAACACTGCGTTTGGCGCTGGCGACTCAGCGCTGGGATACCTCTATCAGATCCGCATGGCGCTTCTGACCGCCTTGCGCCGCATCAACCCCGCAGACGACGACGATTTCTCGATTTTCTTGGAGACGCTGGACGACGTCGTCTTTGAAAAGACCGGGACGCCTCTTGAGCTTTTTCAGCTCAAGCACCACTCCAACGCGCAAGCGAATCTGACCGATGCCTCTCCGGACATCTGGAAGTCGCTGCGCGTATGGATCGAAGGGAGGAAGTCTGGGAACGTCACGCCACTTGATCGCTTGGTGCTCATCACTACACAAATGGTGGGCAAGGATTCGATTGCCAGCAAGCTTCTAGCAATGAATCGCGATGAGGATGCTGCGCTCACGGCCCTGCGAAACGTTGCACAAACATCGGCAAACGCTGAAAACGCCGCCGCTTACACCGCTTTCAAAGCATTGAGTTCAGAAGAACAAAAGGCTCTTGTTGCCTCCGTCGTCATTGCGCCCAATCAACCCAACATTGAACAGGTGGGTGAGGACATTCGACACGAGGTCCGCTTCACTGTTCGACGGGATCATGTGGAGTCTTTCGTCAGTCGCCTGGAGGGATGGTGGTTCACTCAGTGCTTGAGGCACTTGGTTGGGAAATCCAAAGAGCCGTTGCGCTGCTCTGCCCTGCAGGCGCAGATGGACGACCTTCGTCACCAACTGGTCAGCGCTCTACCCGTCGATGACGACATATTTGAGCATGAGGTAGAGATTTCCAGCTACGAGAGCGAGTTGTTTGTGCACCAAGCAAGGTTGACAGGGGCTCACCACTCGCGTGTCCTTGCTGCGGTCAGAGACTACTACCGGGCCTTTGAGCAGCGGTCTCGCTGGGTGCGGGAGCACTTGATACTGGTGGGTGACTTAGAAAAATACGAGCGCACGCTCCACGAAGAATGGGAAATTTCGTTTGCCCAGGCACTGGACGATCTTGGCCCTGGGGCAGCAGAGGAAGAACAACAAAAAATGGCACGCGCGGTTTTCAAGTGGGTGGAATCCGCGTGCCTTCCTATCCGGAAGAACGTCGACCACCCCAGCATCTGTCGCGGATCCTTGCACATGATGGCCAATGAGTTGCGCATTGGCTGGCACCCAGAATTTGAAGCCAGACTCCGACACCTTCTCGCAATTCCAGGAGTCGCGGCATGACCGTCCACCGTGAACCGAGGCTCATTGAGCCTCTATGGCGTCGTCAGCCGCAGGAACAAGTCCGCCTACTCAACCCTGCGTTCTTGGGAGCATTGATCTACAGTGCCGCAAAAGGATACGAAGAAGAAAGCGACGGCAGCGGTCTCCCCTATGCATTGGCATTTGTTGCTTTGCCGGCGGTCTTACAAAAAGTGACGCGTGAAGCCCTTCCCCGAGCCATCAGCACTAGCTTGGCAGCTTGGCTGAGCGTCCATCCATCTGCCTTGGTTGGATTTGCCGATCGGGCTAAGGCCATCGCTCCACTTGTCCGGCAGTCAATTGCGGTCGCAGCGTCGAGCGGAATGATTTCTATGGATGGGCATAGGCTTGTTCCAGAATTAAATGTGCGCAAGATCAACAAGTATTATCGCGACCTCGCCACACCTGAAGTGGCCGACTGCATAAAGAAAGCCCACTTCACTGGCCGCTGGTTCGCAGCTGCCGGCGACTACTCCACCGTTATGGCCCTGTGGGGCGTGCGACCATGAGCATTCAGATCCTAGACATCGTCATCTACCATGAAGGCCGCCCTCCCCGGACGATTTCGCTGAAGCCCGGCCAGGTGAACATCATCACCGGCGAGTCCGGCACGGGAAAGTCGTCTCTTATCTCTATCGTCGACTATTGCCTGGGCAGCGGGACCTGCGAAATTCCCCACGGCATCATGGCGAAGACCATCCACTGGTATGGTCTTCGGCTGACCGATGGCACGGAAGAACACTTTGTTGCACGTCGTGCCCCCGACAAGGGGAAGGCGACCACCGGGGACGCCTTCTACATTACCGGCAGCGCACTCGCAGTTCCCGGTTATGACGATCTGTCGGTTACGACCAACATAGATGCCGTCATGGCGCGCATCGAACTAGCAACGGGAATAGGAACTCATCGCCATGTGCCGCCAGATGGTCAGACTAGGGCACCCCTATCGGCCAGCATCCGGCACGCTTTAGCCTATGTTTTCCAGAAGCAAACGGAGATTTCCCAGCCTGGATTTCTCTTCCACGGACAAGGCGATCACTTCGTCGCTCAGGGTATCAAGGACACGTTTTCCTACTTTATTGGCGCGATGGACCACGACCACGTGGAGCTATCGGCCAAACTTCGCTCGCTGCGCCGTGAGCTTCGACTAAAGGAGTCCGAACTTTCCCGATCGCTTTCACTGACCAGCGAGGCTCGAATAGAAGGTCTGGTGTCTGAAGCCAAGTCCGCCGGACTTATTGACGCGGACTCTTCAGGGGGAAGCTATCAGGACATGCTGGAATCCTTGCGCGTCGCCTCGACTGCGCCGTTTGAAGACCAGCTCGCACGCGCGGAAACCGAGGTTGACCAACTGGCGTTAAGTCAGCTCACTGCATCGAGATCCGAGCTGCGTGTCCGCCTTCATCTGGTTAACGATGAGTTGCAGTCAATGTCGGGCCTGCGCACGGACGGCAGTAATTTCGCCAAAGAATCTGCGGAACAGGTATCTCGACTGGAGAGCATCGGTCTCATCGATGAGGACGAGCATACCTGTCCGCTTTGCAGCCATGCCCTGACGGAGACAGTCCCATCTGCCAAGGACCTGCGAGCAGAACTCGTGTCAGTGAGGACGCAGCTCCAGAACGTCCGTCGACACACTCCGGGCTTGGACACGTTGATTGGGGAGAAGACCAAGGAACTCGATGGCATCAAGGAATCATTGAGGAACAACTGGGCTGCGCTTGAAGCCGTGCGCGCCTCCGACTCCCGCCTTCAGTCGATGCGGGAGGTCACCTCTCGTCGTGCCCACGTATTGGGCAGGATCAGCCTCACCTTGGAATCGCTCCCGACCGCTAAAGACAACGAACAGCTCCAGCAGACCATCGATACCCTCTCCGGGCAAATCAGCGAACTGGAGTTGCAACTCAGCGACGAAAGCGTTCGCGAGCGCACTGCCTCGGCCATGAGCAGGGTGGCAACGCTGATGACTCGCTGGGCGAAATTCTTGGAACTGGAACACGCCGGAATCCCCTTCCGGCTTGACCCGAAAAAGCTCATCGTCGTCGCTGACACGGAAGACGGTGCCGTCCCCATGAGCCGGATGGGCAGCGGTGAAACTTGGCTCGGCTGCCACCTTATCGCCTTCCTCGCCCTACATGACTTCTTCGCACGGAGCGCGAGGCCTGTGCCTCGGTTCCTCATCCTGGACCAACCGTCGCAGGTCTACTTCCCGGCAGAGCAGGAGCGCGATGTAAACCAGGTCGGCGAAGAAGATGAAGACCGCCTCGCCGTGATTCGGATCTTCCAGCTCATCGTCAATGTCGTTCAGGACCTAGCTCCCCGCATGCAGGTGATTATCACGGAACACGCCGATATTCAGGAGCCTTGGTATCAAGATCTAGTTGTCGAGCGATGGCGAAACGGCAAAGCATTGGTGCCGTTGGATTGGGATGATGATTCCGTGACAACCCCGCCTGGGTCCTAGCTCAAGCTGCGCGACATCTGAATTTTCTCTCAAGTCAGAAAATCCATTTCCAAAATACTAACATTTCCGAAACTGTGGCCAACAATCAACCGCAGCTCGATGAAGGAAATCACATGCCACGGCTAGCAGAAAGTTCTGTTGTAATAGCATTTCGTGACTGGCAATGGCTGAATCGGTGCGCTGATGCAACTATTCCACCGCTGATGATCGTAATGGAAGGAACCCCAGAGTCGAAGCTGGGCGACCTTCAGATATCGGCATCCGAAAGACTTTTCCTCCTTGAGGTAAAATCAACGGAAGATACAATCCAGGAAGAGTGGACTAAAGTCAAATCTGACAAATCCCCCAACCCCAAACAGCTTTTTAGAAAAACTTGCCAACTACTCGACTCGCTCGGCAACTGCTATGACGAAAGTGATGAAATAGTAGATCAATTGAATCATGACAGAGCCATGGAGGTTATTGGTCAGTCCATAGCATGCCACCATTTTCTCTATTGGGATAAAGCGACTGAGGACTTCCGTATAGAACCATACTTGACCGCCTGCAGGCGAAAGCAAGGCTTCACCAAAGAAAACCTTGCTACTCGTAAAATCGCAATCAAGAATCGAGGGATCGCGATAGAAACATCCCGAGCCTACACGATCGGATCGACGAAATCACCACCCCATCAAGACGAGTCGATCCCAATAAACTTTAAAACCATCAGCTTCATTAGTCCGCACATGCTCAACGAAAAGTCTGCGCGCCTAATACATAAAGACGCCAATTACGGCGATTACAGCTGGGATTTTCTTGGACTTCAGTTTGATGAATTTCACTCCTACATCCAAGACATGTGCGAGGGAGAGTCCTTCAAAACAAACTGCGTCCTCCTATCAACTAGTGGAAAAATATTCGCTCACATTGTCGATACGGCAGATCTTCTGTCATTACTACAAAAACTGGACCCGAAAATAGAATCCACCAGCTCCCCCGTCAGCCATAATGAATCAGCTGACTTAAGGTTCGCTTCAAAGAAGCAGAAAAATCAGGGGCCAACCCCTACGCATCGAACAAACATTCGTTAGATTGACGACTTTATTTAGCCTGATGCCCGCCTGTCGCCCTAGCGCGCATCTGAGCCTCGATGCACGCATCTATGGTGTTGTTGTATTCCTTTGCATCCATCCCGTCAGGAACAATATTCCTCGCCGCCTCGTAGTCAACGAACGCCCAAGGACTTTCCTTCTCACGAAGACGAGTAAGCATAGGAATGCTCGATTCCAGACTCGTTCCCTTATTTACCAACCTTAGCAGGCGCTCAATAGTTTCCTGAAGGGTGGCTGCCTGCTGATGAGCGTGGCGCAGCAATTCTACTGGCTTCACCGCGCTATCACCAGCCTCAGACAGCTGGAAGATTGGATTGCTATTTTTCACTTTTAGCCACCTATTTTTCGCACACACTAATGGCCTATGAAAGAATGTCAACCTACCAGCCAGCGAGTAAAGAATTAAGACCCTTGATAGCCGAAACCTAACTGAAATGCATGCAAACCTGGAGAATGGACACCGAGCCCAGCCAGCTTCTCGTTAGCTGTAAATTCCCGACTATAGGTTGAATGATGCTCATCATCGAGCTCATGCCCAACGATCTGCGCACGGAGCTCTGACACCACTCCAGCTCCCTGAAGCTCCTGAATGAAGGTTTTTCTGAGGGAATGAAAGCCCCGCTTGGCCGGCTCCCAGTCCTTCCCCACCTCAGCCAGATGCCGACTGAAAGCCTTGGTGATCCAGTTCCCCTGCCCGTTCACGGCGGTGGCTTTGGCCGCTGGGAACAACCTCGTTTCACCGGCCTTGCGCTTATCGTCCACCCATTTCATAAAGCCCATCTTGAGCAGCTCAGGATGGAGGGGCACTGTCCTAAGGCTCACTTCGGTTTTTACCTTTTGGTGTTCGCCTTCGTCTGAGATGCGGATGCACGGAATACCGTCTTCTTCAAACACGTCTTTGATCAGCAACTGGCCGACCTCTGACGCCCTCGCCCCCGTATAGAGTCCAAGTAGCGAGGCCCAGCGGGCCGACTCTGAAAGCCTGCCGAGCGCCTCGGGGGCAAACAGGGCTTGGATCTGGGCCCTGTCGTAGGCCTTGAACCCCAGCTTCTTTCGGGCCCGCTTCTCACGCTGGGAATAGCTGACATGGCCGGAGGCAGGATTGTCGCCCTTCGGGTAGTGGCCCGACGCCATGGCCCACTCGAAGAAGCCACCTTTGCCACCGATGTAGCTCTGCTTGTTCGTGAGGGTTGGCGTGGAAGCGCCCTTCTCGCGCATGTCTTGATACCACCGCGCCAGGTCGGACCGGGTGATGGCATGGACCTTGGCCTTCGGACCCAGGAATGCCACCAGCGCCTCGATGGCCGTTTTTTTGATGGTGAAGGTCTTGGGCAGCGTCGAGCCCTTGAGGGTGGCAAGGAACGCGTCCCGAGCCTTGCCCAAGGTCATCGTTTCAAGTGCTGGCACAGAGGCTTGCCTCACAGGACTGGCCTGGTGCGACGCTTCGAATGCGTTGAAGGCCGCCACCGGGAGCCGCGATGCTTGGACGGTTGCCCCACCCCGTGCTTCCAGCTCCATCAACTGTCGATACAACTTCAGGTCTTTTGGGCTGTCGATCTGCCACTGTTCGGTCACCGTCCCATCCGGTTGGCGGGTGCGATTGAGCGTCAGTTCCCGGAGGTTTTCGGCGCTCGTCAGTCGAGCAATAAGCAGGTCAGCGTCCGACTTACTGAGCTTGGTCACGCGTTGATCCGTCAACTGTGCGAAGAGCCGAGCATAGCCCGCCCCAAGCACCACCGCACGCACATGCGCCTGCGCCAAGTCCTTCGTTTGCAAGGTGCGTTTGATAAGCCGGCAGCCCATCACGGTTTGCAAATCGACGGGCACACGTTGGACGAACGACCAGCGGCCGGTGGACGAACGGCTCAAATGATGAGGGATGCGCATGCGAGTGTTTCCTCTGCATGCTTCCTGCCTTCCAATCCAACCAAGTCAGATTTTTATGTTATAAATCAATGACTTAGAAGTGACTGGCGGAGAGAGTGGGATTCGAACCCACGGAAGGTTTGACCCTTCGCCGGTTTTCAAGACCGGTGCCTTCAACCGCTCGGCCATCTCTCCGATGCTGCTTTGATTCTGCTCTGCGTGGTCGCCGATGGCATCGGTGTATCACGCAGGCGCCACGCGCTTTGCGGGTGACGCTGATGGTGACCACCGCTTATGCGGTGTCACCCCCCGGGATCGCTCCCGGGCGCGCATTCTCGCATGCCCGGGCGCGCTTTGCTTGGTTACACCGCACTGCTTTTGGCTGGCGCAGCGTGCCGCGCCGTCACTCGCGGCAGGCCACTGCATGTTACCGGCCGGCCGCGAGCACCCGACTAAGGGTGCAACCTGCCGAACGTTGAAGCGAGCTAACTACCGAGAACGAGCTGACTGCCGAATGGCGTGTCAGCCGGCCTCGGCGACCAGGCGCAGCTCAGCCGGCTTCGGCCACGGCCAGACGCGGTGCAGTTCCGGCGGCACGCTTGAGCTTTTCGGCCAGTTCGGCGCAGTTGCCGCCGCAATCCAGACGCGAGCGTTCGATCTCGCGCGGCAGGTGTTCGGCCAGGAAGTCGATGAACACGCGCACCGCTGGCAGCAGGCCGCGGCGCGAGGCGAACACCGCGTGGCAGATGCCTTGCGGCAGCGACCAGTGCGGCAGCACCACTTCCAGCTCGCCGCTGCGCACCGCTTGGGCGCACACGGTCTCCGGCAACATGGTGATGCCGAAGCCATCGCGCGCCATCGACTGCAGCAGCGGGAAATCGAAACCGGCCAGACGCGGCTGCAGGTCTACGCGGCGCATCTCGCCGTTGGGGCCGTGCAGTTCCCAGCGCTGATGCGCTTCGTCTTCGCTGGTGCTCATGGTGGTGTGGTTGGCCAGCTCGCTCGGGTCTTTGGGGCGGCCGGCGCGGTCCAGGTACTTGGGGCTGGCGACCAGCAATTCCTGCACCTGGCCGAAGCTGCGCATCACCAGGCTGCCGTCGTCGTCCAGGCGCGAGCGCACGCGCAGTGCGATGTCGTAGCCCTCATTGATGACGTCGACGCGGCGGTTGCTGATATTGAGCTGCAGCCGCACCTTGGGGTACTTGGTCAGAAATTCCGGCAACAGCTTGGGCAATTGAATCTGCGCCAGCGAGACCGGAACGCTCACACGCACAAGGCCACGCGGCTCGGCGCTGAGACGATCCACCACCTCGCGCGCGGCCTGGGCTTCGGCCAGCATGGTCTGGGCATGGCGATGCACGCTGGTGCCGACGTCGGTCACCGCAAAGCGGCGCGTGGAACGCTGCAACAGGCGCACGCCCAAATCGGTTTCGAGCTGGCTGATGCGGCGGCTCAGGCGCGATTTGGGGATCCCGAGCGCACGCTCGGCCGCAGCGAAGCCGCCGTGGTCCACCACCATCGCGAAGTAGTACAGGTCATTCAGGTCGTGCATGGCGCAGGTATCCATGGATAGAACGATAAGTGATATTTAACCACCTTTATCCCAACAGAGCAACGACCGCGGTCGCATCGGGTTCCCGGTCTGGCGGGCTTCCGGGATATGGAGTGCTTGGCGTCGAGGACCTCTCGTCTTGCCGCGAAAGCGCGCAGCGCACCGGCGTTGGCGCCAACTGGGCCGCGCCCGCAGGATTCGCAAGGTGGTCTGCCCAGACGAAGCGCATGAGCTCGTCACGTAAAAACGCAAAACGGGGCCACTGACGGCCCCGTTTTCTTCAATGTTTTTGGAAGCGGCCAGGTCGCGTACATCTGTCGGCTGCACGGTCGTACCGGCAGCGGCACTTGGAGTAGCTAGCAAAACGTAGCGAGCACTCGTCGGTGAGTACGGACATCCCGCTCAAAAGTGGCGTGCACGCGTGGCGCTCGCTGCTTCCGGGCAGCGGCCGCGCCCGCCTGGCGATGAGCGCAGCCCCGCTTTCAGCACCTTTTGTCAGCCGCGCTTAGCCGATCCGCTCGATCCCGCCCATATACGGGCGCAGCACCTCGGGCACATCAATCGAGCCATCGGCGTTCTGGTAGTTCTCCATCACCGCGATCATTGCGCGGCCCACGGCAGTACCCGAACCGTTGAGCGTGTGCATCAGCTCCGGCTTGCCGCTGGTCGGATTGCGCCAGCGCGCCTGCATGCGCCGCGCCTGGAAATCGCCGCAATTGGAACACGACGAAATCTCGCGATAGGTGTCCTGCGAAGGCAGCCACACTTCCAGATCGTAGGTCTTGATCGCAGCAAACCCCATGTCGCCGGTGCACAACAGCACCTTGCGATACGGCAGCCCGAGTTTTTCCAGCACCACCTCGGCGCAGCGCGTCATGCGCTGATGCTCGGCATCGCTGTCTTCCGGCGCGCAGGCGGTGACCAGCTCCACTTTTTCGAACTGGTGCTGGCGGATCATGCCGCGCGTATCGCGGCCGCCGCTGCCGGCTTCGGCGCGGAAGCACATCGAATGCGCGGTCATGCGCAACGGCAAGCGCTCGGCATCGACGATCTCGTCGCGCACGATATTGGTCAGCGGCACTTCGGAGGTGGGGATCAGATAGCGGCGCGACTCGCCCACTTCGGTCTGGAACAAATCCTCCTCGAACTTCGGCAACTGCCCGGTGCCACGCATCGACTCGGCGTTGACCAGCAAGGGCACATTGGTCTCTTCGTAGCCATGTTCGCCGACATGCAGATCGAGCATGAATTGCGCCAGCGCGCGATGCAGACGCGCGATCGGCCCGCGCAATACGGTGAAACGTGCGCCCGACAACTTGGCGGCGGTTTCGCCATCCAGCCAGCCATGCGGCGCGCCAAGTTCCACATGATCCTTGACCGCGAAATCGAACTGGCGCGGCGTGCCCCAGCGCGATTGCTCGACGTTCTCGCTCGCGTCCTTGCCGTGCGGCACATCGTCGGCCGGCAGATTGGGCAGGCCCAGCGCGATGGTTTCAAGTTTGGCGCGGATCGCATCCAGCGCGTCTTCGGAAGCCTTGAGCTCATCGCCGAAACCAGCCACTTCCGCCATCAGCGCGGTGACATCCTCGCCCTTGGCCTTGGCCTGCCCGATCGCCTTGGATTTGGAATTGCGCTGACTCTGCAGCTCCTGCGTGCGCACCTGGATGCGCTTGCGCTCGCCTTCCAGCGACTCCAGTTCCGCGGTGTCCAGGGCGAAACTGCGCGTGCTGCGCAGGCGCTCGGCAAGGTCGGCGGGATGTTGGCGAAGCAGGGCCGGATCTAGCATCGGAAGTCTGTGGGTCAGTAGGAAGCGCGAGATTATCGCCTGTTCCGCCACCTGCTGCGATCGATTCACCGCCGCTATGCCAGAATTGACCCGATCCTTCAGGTGAGCCCTATGCCCGCGCCCCGCCCTGCGTCCGATCGCCAGATCGTTCTACGTCTGCCCCGCCACACCCTGAAAATTGCCGGTATCGCCTTCGTTGCCGGGCTGCTGTTGTTCCTGTTGGTGTGGGCCACCGGCCGCAAGGACGACTTCTACAAGGCCTCGCCGGCCCAGCCGAGCGCAGGTGCGCCAGCCACCGACGATATCCAGCCGCTACCCGCGCCGCTGCCGGCCCAGGACGGCGCCAGCGACATGCCGCAGGCCAAGCCGCCCGAAGAAACCGCGACCCTGGTGGACACTGCGCCGCCTGCCACACCCGCGCCGATGCCCTTGCCCGAAGACACCGGTCCTGGAGCGCCTGGCACCACAGCACCCACAAATACTACGGTAGCCGCAGGCGGCGATCGCCCGGTACCGATGCAGGGCCAGATGCCGCCGCCGCGGTACCCCTCGGCCGCGTTGCGTCGTGGCGATGCCGGCGATGTGGTGGTGCGGGTGGACGTAAACGCAGCGGGCAAGCCCGGCGGCGTGACACTGGTGCAGCGTAGCGGTTCGCGCGATCTGGACCGCGCCGCGATGGAAGCGGTGCGTCAGTGGCGCTTCCACCCGGCGCAGCGCAATGGCCAGCCGATTGCCGGCAGTGTGGATATCCCCTTCGAGTTCAAGCCGGCGCAGTAAGACCTGCGGACAGCACCGTCGCAGATGGTCATCAGATGGCCACGCGCAAAGCGTTGACGCATCAGCGCATGCATCGGAATCTGGTCTGCCGGGCGCGCCAATCTGGCAGCGGCACGGGTGATTTGCCAGTTCGACAAAGCTGAACGCCTGCCGAGTTTTAGCCCTTCATTGGCGCCCTGCCTTAGCTCCCCCTCAGGCAGCGCCGACCAGACTGGCCGTGTCATCCCACAGATGCGCCAGGAGGCCGGCCATGTCCTTCACCTCGAATCCTTCTTCACACCAGACGCAATCGCTGCCGCAACAGGCCGCGCACGTGCGTGAGCGTGTGCGCGAAGACGATGCAGATGGCGCATCGCCGTGGTTGTGGGCCACCCTGCTGGCGGTGCTGGTAATATTGCCGACCTGGTGGTGGACGCGGCATGGCGACGAATCGTTTGCGCAGGACATGCGCCCGTTGCCGGCGGCAAGCCGCCAGATCCTGCCGACCTCCGAAGGCCCGCGTGCGATGACCATGATTGCGCACCAGCCGGCGCGTACACCGGTCAGCAGCGAAGAAGCCAAGCCGCTGCCGGGTAACGCGATGCCGCGCTATCCAGCCGACATTGCGCAAGCCGGCATCGAAGGCAGCCGCACCGCGCGTCTTCAACTGGATGTGCAGGGCCAGGTGAGCGATGTGACCATCGTCGATCGCAGCGGCAGCGACGACCCGCGTCTGGATGCTGCGGTGATGGAGAGCCTGGGGCAGTGGCGCTTTGAACCTGCAACGCGCGACGGCCACGCGGTCGTCAGCAGCGTGCAGGTGCCGGTCGAATTTACGTCCGAACGTTGAGCCCGAACCCGGCACCCTGCGCCAAGGTATCGAAACCTGGAAACGAGGTCGCGACATTGGCGACATCGTTCACCTGCACGGTGCCGGTCGAGAGCTGACCGGCAATGGCGAAGGCCATCGCAATGCGGTGATCGCCGTGGCTTTCGATCACGCCGCTACCGATGCTGCCGCCGTGAATGGTCGCACCGTCAGGCGTCTCGTCGACTTGCACGCCAAGCGTGCGTAGCCCGGTGGCCATGGCCGCCAGACGATCGGATTCCTTGACCCGCAACTCGGCCGCCCCAGTCACAACCGTCTGCCCGTTCGCCGCCGCCGCAGCCACGAACAAGGCCGGAAATTCGTCGATCATGTCCGGCACCAGCGCTTCGGGAATCTGCGCGCCCTGCAGCGGTGCGTAGCGTACGCGCAGATCGGCCACCGGCTCGCCGCCATGTTCGGCGTGGTTTTCTTCGACGATATTCGCGCCCATCAGCCGCAATGCAGCGAGCAGCCCGGTACGACGCGGATTCAAACCCACCGCACGCACCATCACGTCAGAGCCTGGAATGATGCTGGCGGCAACGATGAAGAACGCCGCCGAGGAGAAATCCGCCGGCACCGCGATATCGGTCGCACGCAAACGCTGACCACCGCGCAGACGCGCCTTGCCTGGCGAGAAATCGATCTCCACACCGAATGCGGACAACATGCGTTCGGTGTAATCGCGCGTTGGGTGCGGCTCGGTCACCGAGGTGTCGCCCTTTGCATACAACCCTGCCAACAACACGGCGGACTTGACCTGTGCGCTGGCGACCGGCGAGACGAAGTCGATGCCATGCAAGGTTTGCCCGCCATGCACACGCAATGGCGGCGTGCCGTCTTCTTCGGTGTCGATGTGGGCGCCCATCTGCGCCAGCGGGCCGGTCACGCGCCGCATCGGGCGCTTGGACAAGGAGTCGTCGCCCACCAGCACGCTGTCGAAGCGCTGCGCGGCCAGCAGGCCGGCGAGCAGGCGCATGCCAGTGCCGGCGTTACCGCAGTCCAGCGCCTCATTCGGCGGCTGCAGGCCATCCACGCCCACGCCGTGCACGATGCGCTGCGATGCCGACAGCGTTTCGATGCGCACGCCGAGCTTGGCGAAAATGGCCGCAGTGGAGCGTGTGTCTTCGCCTTCAAGAAAGCCATCGATCTGCGAGATCCCATCGGCCAAGGCGGCGAACATCACCGCGCGATGCGAGACCGATTTGTCGCCGGGAATGGCCAGGCTGCCCTGCAATGCGCTGCCCTGCTGCGCGATCCAATGTTGCGTATTGCTGCTCATACGTGTGATCCGATTGCTGCGGCAGCGCCATGCACGGCACTGCGCTTTGAAGAATGGTGTGGTAGCGCCGTCACCTTGCAGATGGCGGCGCGCCAGCTGTTACCGGCTTAGAGGAAAAGCGCTTACGGAATCGCCACCGGATACGAGCCCAGCACCTTGATCTGCGCCGAGTGCGCTTCCAGTTCGGCCAGCGCCTGCTTCATCGCCTCGTCTTCCACATGACCGGCCAGATCGATGAAGAAGCCGTACTCCCACTTGGCCTGATGCGATGGCCGCGACTCGATGCGATTCATGCTGATGCCATGCCGCGCGAACGGGCTGAGCACGTCGAACAATGCGCCCGGCTTGTCGTGGATGAACACCAGCACCGAGGTGCGGTCGTGCCCGGACGAGGGGAAGATCTGCCGGCCGATCACCAGAAAGCGCGTGGTGTTGTCGTCGTCGTCTTCGATCGACTTCATGATGACTTTCTTCAAGCCATACACGTGCGCCGCGCTCTCGCCGCCGATCGCTGCGGCATCTTCGGCATTGCGGGCGCGGCGTGCGCCCTCGGCATTGCTGGAGACGGCGATTTTCTCGACCTTGGGCAGGTGCGAACGCAACCAGCCGGCTGTCTGCGCGAACGATTGCGAATGCGCGTAGATACGCTCGATATCTTCCAGCCGGCCATTGCGCGAGAGCAAATACTGATGCACGCGTAGCTCGACTTCGCCGCAGATTTTCAGGTTGGAGGTCAGGAACATGTCCAGCGTGACCTGGATGGTGCCCTGCCCGGAATTTTCCACCGGCACCACGCCGAAATCGGCGTTGCCGGCTTCCACTTCCTGGAACACTTCTTCGATGGTCGCCATCGGCAAGCCCACTGCCGAACGACCGAAATGCTTGAGCACGGCCTGCTGGCTGAAGGTGCCTTCCGGGCCGAGATAACCGATCTTCAAGGGTTCCTGCTGGGCCAGGCACGCAGACATGATTTCGCGATACACGTGCACCAGCACTTCGTCGCTGAGCGGGCCTTCGTTGCGGTCCACCACCATGCGCAGCACCTGCGCCTCGCGCTCGGGCCGGTAGTAATCCACCGCCGCGGCGAGCTTGCCCTTGGCCTTGCCGACCTGATGGGCGAAGTTGGCGCGCTCGGCGATCAGCTCCTGGATGGTGCGGTCGATCTGGTCGATCTTGGCGCGCACGTCGGCCAGCACCGGCGCGGCGACCGCCGGCTTTGCAAGCTTGCCTGCAACTTTTTCCGCAGATTTCTCTACCGATTTACTCGCCGGCTTGGTCTTGCCGCCAGTCGCGGTGGTGGGCTTGTTGGACTTGGGAGCCATCGCTGGGCATTCCTTGAATAACGGCGCATGCGCCTGCGCGGCAGTTGCCGCGGTCGAAGAGAAGACTCAGCCGTGCCGCTGCTGGAAGTCGTGCATGAAGCTCACCAGCGCCTGCGCGCCTGCCACCGGCATCGCGTTATAGAGCGAGGCACGCAAGCCGCCGACGGCCTTGTGCCCCTTCAACGCCAACAGGCCGGCCGCCTTGGATTCGCTGACGAACAACGCGTCCAGCTGCTCATCGGGCAGAAAGAACGGGATGTTCATGCGCGAACGCACGGCGGGCTTGATCAGGTTGCGATAGAAGCCGCCGGAGCCATCGATGGCGCCATACACCAGCGCGGCTTTCTCCGCATTGCGACGCGCGAACTCGGCCACTCCGCCCTGCTCCAGCATCCACTTCACGTTGAGGCCGAGCAGATACCAGTTCCAGGTCGGCGGCGTGTTGAGCATCGAATCGCGGGCCGCGTGCGAGGCGTAGTTGAAGATATCCGCGCGCGGCTGGCCGGCACGTTCGAGCAGGTCGCGGCGCACGATCAGCACCGAAATGCCAACCGGCCCAAGATTTTTCTGCGCACCGGCGTAGATCAAGCCGTAGCGCGAGATGTCCAGCGGCTCGGAGGCGATCGACGAACTGAAGTCGGCGAACAACGGCAACGTGCCCACATCCGGCGTGTCGCGAAACTCCACGCCATGGATGGTCTCGTTGGCGGTGATGTGCACATAGGCCGAGTGCGGCGACAAGGTCCAGCTGGCCACCGGCGGGATATCGGTGAAGCCTTCCGCCTGGCCGTCGGCAGCGATCCGTGCATCCACATACGGGGCCGCCTGCTTGATCGCGGTCTTGCCCCAGTGCCCACTGATCACGTAGTCGGCGGCCTGACCGGGCGCGGCGAAATTCAGCGGTAGCAGCGCCTGAATGGTGGTGGCGCCACCGGCGGTGAACAACACCGCATAGTCGTCGGGAATCGACAACAGGGTGCGCAGATCGGCCGCGGCCGCGGCCGCCACAGCCATGAAATCGGCGCTGCGGTGGCTGATTTCCACGATCGAGGCGCCGACGCCGTTCCACTCGACCATCTCCGCCTGCGCCTGCCGCAGGACCGATTCCGGCAATGTCGCAGGGCCGGCACTGAAATTGAACGCGCGTGTCATGGCACACCTTGTCGAGCTAGCCTTCTAGTATGCCGCAGCGCATCGGCCTTGGCAGCGTTGCAGAAAAGTTGCAGCTGCATCCTTCTCACCGACGCCGACGTATGGTGTTGCAGCGTCCATGGGCAGCACCGTCACCATGGTCCGTTATTCTCATCTGCAGCCACTGTCAGGAGCGAGCCATGTCCCTTCGCGATGTCTTGAAGACGCCGTCCAGCGAGATCACCGATGAGGCCGTTTACCGCGACCGGCGCCGGCTGCTGCAGCTGTTCGCGCTGACCCCGGCGCTGGGCGTGGCCGGCTGCGCCGAGGCCGACCCGCCGCCTCCGCCCAAGACCGTGGTGACCCCGGCGCAGGCGCGCAGTGGCTTCCGTACCGCCGAAGAACTGACCCGGCTGGAAGACGTCACCAGCTACAACAATTTCTACGAATTCGGCACCGACAAGACCGATCCTTCGAAGGCCGCCAAGACCTTGAAGCTGTCGCCGTGGTCGGTGAAGGTCAGCGGCGAGTGCGAAAAGCCGGGCAGCCTGTCGCTGGACGAATTGCTCAAGGGCATCCCTGCCGAAGAACGCATCTACCGGCTGCGCTGCGTGGAGGGCTGGTCGATGGTGATTCCGTGGACCGGCGTGCCGCTGGGCGAGGTGCTCAAGCGCTTTGCGCCGACCTCCAAGGCCAAGTACGTGGCGTTCACCACGCTGGCCGACCCGCAGCAGATGCCCGGCGTGCGCTACCGCTCGATCAACTGGCCGTATCGCGAAGGCCTGCGCATCGATGAAGCAATGCATCCGCTGACCCTGCTGGCCACCGGCCTGTACGGCAAGCCGCTGCCGCAGCAGAACGGCGCGCCGTTGCGGCTGGTGGTGCCGTGGAAGTACGGCTTCAAGAGCATCAAGTCGATCGTGGAGATCCGCTTCGTCGAGAAGATGCCCGAGACCGCGTGGCACGATCTGCAGCCGTCCGAATATGGATTCTTTTCCAACGTCAATCCGGCGGTGGACCATCCGCGCTGGAGCCAGAAGACCGAGCGCCGTATCGCCGGCACCGCCAGCAAGTTGTTCGCCGAGCGCATCGCGACCAGGCCGTTCAACGGCTATGCGGATCAGGTCGCTTCGTTGTACGCGGGGATGGATTTGAAGAAGTGGTTTTAGGCAACAAACGATCTGATATCGACCTATCGTAGGAGCGCACCTGGGCGCGACGGGATTTCCTGGTAATGCCCGTCGCGCCCAGGTGCGCTCCTACGATGCAGGCATGGCACCCGCGCGGCATCGCTTCCTTTTCTGAGATCGCATGGCCAAGACATCCACCTCCCTGATCGCTGCCAAAACGCTGCTGCATGCGGCCGCGCTGACGCCGATCGCATTGCTCGGCTGGCAGTTCTGGCAGGTGTGGCAAACCGGCAGCGACGCGCTGGGTGCCGATCCGGTCGCCGAGATCGAGCACCGTACCGGGCTGTGGGCGCTGCGCTTCCTGTTGATCACCTTGGCAGTCACGCCACTGCGCCAGCTCACCGGCCAGGCGGTGCTGATCCGCTTCCGCCGCATGCTCGGGCTGTACGCGTTCTTCTACGCCAGCGTGCATCTGGCGGCCTACCTGAGCCTGGATCTGCGCGGCTTCTGGACGCAGATCTTCGAAGAGATCATCAAACGGCCCTATATCACCGTCGGCTTCACGGCCTGGCTGTTACTGCTGCCGTTGGCGATCACTTCCACCCAGGGCTGGATGCGTCGGCTCAAGCGCAACTGGGGCCGCCTGCACATGCTGATCTACCCGATCGGGCTGTTGGCGGTGCTGCACTTCTGGTGGCTGGTGAAATCCGATATCCGCGAACCGGCGCTGTATGCCGGGATTCTTGCGGTATTGCTGGGCTGGCGGGTCTGGAAAAGACTCAGCGCGCGCCGAACCACAGCAAGGCGCTCAGCGCCGCCGCCAGCAACACCGCGCTGAGCAGCAGCCACGGCCAGCGCGCGACCTTGACCGGCGCACGCGTCGGTTCGGTGGTGGCGCGCGGCGGTGGCAACGGCTCGGTGTCGGGGATATCCCAGGTGGTGCCGTGATGGGTTCGCGGTACCTCGACGACGAACCGGTGGCGGGCATCGAATACGACCTGGTCGCCGGCCTGCAGCCAGCCGTCGCGCACCTGCACGCCATTGATCCAGCTGCCTTCTTCCGAACCCAGATCGCGGATCAGCACGCGGTCGCCATGGCGTTCCAGGCGCGCATGCTGGGCCGCAAAGGCCGGGTCGTCGATGACGATGTCCGCCGCCGGGTCGCTGCCGACCAGCCGTGAACGATCCAGCGTGAAGCTGCGCCCGTGATGACGACCACCCAGCCCGCGCAACAACAGACAGACCTCGCTCAGGCCGGCGTCGTCCTCTGGCACGTCGTTGGCCGGCGCGCTCGACGGCGCACTGCGCAGCAGCATCTCCACGCCGTCGGCGTAGATCGCATCGCCGGGGCGCAGCAGTGCCATGCGGCGTACCGGGCGTCCATTGACATGGATGCCGCGGATTCCGTTGGCCACCTGCAGCCACAGGCCGCGCTGGTCCAGGCAGAACTGCGCCAATAGCAACGCGCCCTGCGCATCGTCCACCACCCGCACGCTGCCGGAGGCATGACGGACGATCCGGTGGACGCCGGGCTTGAGAGAATGATCCGGCTGCTGCCGGTGAGTGAAATGAACTTGCAGATCGCGCACCCGCAGTAGCCTAGCAGGTCTGCCCCTTGCAGCGGCCAACAACGTGACCGGCGTCCGCCCAACAGGCGCGGTGTTTGCGCGTCGTTCCTGGTCCGCTGCAAGCATCCGCACTTGGAGCCTGGCCCGCGCATGCGCACAATGCGCGCTCCTTTCGTCTCACCTATCCACGCCATGTCCAGCATCGATATCCGCCACGACCATTCCTTGACGCCGGCCCAGGCCCGCGCAGCGATCGACGAGGCGGCACGCAAACTGACCGATCGCTACGGCATCGCTTCGCACTGGGAAGGCGACACCTTGCGCATCGCGCGTGCCGGTGTGGACGGGGCGATCGCCTTGTTGCCGCAACAGGTGCATGTCACCGCCGAGCTTGGCTTTCTGTTGTCGGCGGTGCAGCCGATGGTGGAATCGGAAATCCGTCGGTTGCTGAGCGAAAAACTCGCCTGAGCAGGCCGGTCTGATCGTCCTTGCCCCAAGCGGGCCAGGCCTGGGGCCTGCGAACTTGGGCAGGCCGCGCTGAAGGTGCCTGCCCTTCAGCGCAAGGTCACCCGCATCGCGCTGGATACGCGGATGCTTGAAAACGCGTCTCGCGCACACATCACCTAGATAGACGCCAGCAGGCAATGCTTCACCTGCCCGATGCAGCGTCGGCACTAGGGTGAAAGCAACGTCGCTTTAGCAACCTACAGGAGCATCGCATGACGACCGGATACGATCAGAACGGCAACCGCAACAACGCGGCCCATGGGTTCCAGGCGCAGGCAGAGCAGATTTCTCGCCGGCTTGGTGAATCGGCACAGACGGTGTGGTTGGCCGGGCTCGGCGCGCTGGGTCGCGTCCAGACCGAGGGCGGCAAATTGTTCGATTCCCTGGTTCGCGAGGGCGCGGCCTATGAGCGCACGGGTCAGCAGAAGGCCAGCGAAAGCGTCGACGAACTGCGCGAAGAGGTGGAGACCCAGTTCGAGCAGGCACGCGACACCGCGGTGCGTGGCTGGGACCGGCTGGGCAAGGCCTTCGACGAACGCGTCAAGGGCGTGCTGCGCACCCTCAACATCCCCGAACAGGACGAGCTGGAAAACCTGCGTCGAGAAGTGGAATCGTTGAAGGCCCAGGTGCGTGCCAATACCGCCGCCACCAAGCGTGCCAACCGTACCGCCAATCAAGCGGCGCAGGCTGCCAGCAGCGACACGGCCGGCACTGGATCAACCACGCCAGGCAGCGCCTCGACCGGAAACACCGCTGCATTCGACGGCGAATAAGCCCGGCACCCGGCGAATGTTGCAAAGCAGCATGATTTTCCACACAATCGAGAAGGACCCGCCAGTCCTGTAACACGAAGTCCGTTTGCTCCCCTCCCCTCACGGCTTCGGACTGGCGGGTCTTTCGCTATCTGGATCACGGCTCGTGAGTTCGCCGCGCGCGATCCATTGACGAATCTGCCGCGAGGGATTCTTCTAGGCGCACCATTTCGTTATACGCGCCATAACTTCGTTTGATGCTGATGCCTTCCTGGATTTTGGCGCTGTTGGCCGCCCTCTTGCTGTGGCTGGCGGTGTGCGCTTATGTCTGGCTGGTGCGACGTCGCGCCGACGAAACCACCCAGGGCGTGCGCGCCCTGGCCGCGATGCATTGGCGTGATTTTTCCGCCCTGGTGCTGCGCATGCTGCAGGACCAACGCGGTTGGCAACCGACCCGGTTGCCGCAGGACGGCCTGCCCACCGCCGATTTCATGATGCAGACCGACCACGGCACCCGCCTGGTTGCATGCAAGCACGGGCGCGGTTATCGCATCGGCGTGGCGGCGGTCAACGAGTTGGGCGCGATGGCGCGGCTGGCCGGTGCCGGCGGCGGCGTGATGGTGACCGAGGGCCGCATGGAGCGCGAAGGCATTGCGGCTGCCGACAAGCAATCCATCGAAGTGCTGGATGGCACGCGCCTGTGGCCACTGCTCAAACCCTACCTGCCCGGCGATATGGAAACCGGCGTGGTCGGCATGGCAAGGCGCCGCGCGATCCGCCACAGCGTCATCGCCGGTGTGGCGTTGGCAACCTTGGCGCTGGTCGCTGTACTGGCACTGCAGCCGGCGCTGCCGGAAGCGGCGCTGACGCAGACTGCAATTGCACCGCCCCCACCGGTTGCCGCACCTGTGCGTGCTGCGCCTTCCGCTGCCCCGGCTACTGCTACTGCTACGTCGCAGGCAGCGCCGACAACTGCATCGCCCCCGGCAGCCATGCCATTCGCAAGCGGGAAGGAACCGGATGCAGCGACCATGCAGGGCTATCAACGCGAGGTTTCCAAAGCGCTCGCACAGACGCCCGGTCTACTCCGCGGGATCTGGATCACCCAGGCAACGTTGGCGGTGGACCGCACGGTCGAAGATGCCGCCGCATGGCCGCTGATCTGCCGCGAACTGGAACGCTACCCGTACCTGCGCACCGTGCGCGTGCAACTCAACCCGCGCGCAGGCGTGGACGAGCCGGTGCGCTGGCGTCAATGCACAACGATTTGAGTGGGTGATTGGCGCGTTGGTCAGCCGCTGCGAACCTCAGCGCATTCCTGGCGCAAATCGCGCCACCAGATCGTACGAGCCGCCGAGAAACCACTGACGCACGTAGGTGACCGGTTGATCGCCGCGCCAGGTGTGGCGATCGATCACCAGACATGCGGCGCCATCGTCCACCTGCAGGCATTGCGCCTGCGCGGCGTCGGCATTGACCGCGCTGATGCGATGTTCGGCGCGCGTCCACGGCACGTTGCGCAACAGCCAACTGCCCGGCGCGACATCGGTGAACGATTGCAATAACGCCTCCGGCACCGTGGTGATGTCGATCACGCGTTGCTCCAGCGCGAACGGGCTGCCATCGGCAAGGTGCACGCTTTCCAGCGCCAGAACCTTGCCGGTGCTGCCCAGGGCGCGTTCCTGCGGCACGCGCTGACGCAGGTTGCGCAGTCGCCGCGACAACAACGAAAACCGATAGGCATGGCCGCGCGTGGTCATCTCCACTTCGATATCCGGGATCGACAGCGCCACCTGTTCCAGATGCGGATGCGGCCGCGCCACGAACGAGCCGGTGCGGCGGCGACGTTCGATCATGCCGGCGTCGGCGAGCAGCCCGAGCACCTTGTTGACCGTCATGCGCGAACAGCCGTACTGCGTCATCAACTCGTGTTCGGGCGGCACGCGGTGACCGGGCGGCCAGTCGCCGCTGTGGATGCGCTGTTCCAGATCCTGACGGATGCGTTGATGCAGGGTGCCGGGCGCGGCGATGGGGTGGGCGGTCAAAGCAGGTCTCCGGTCAGACCCGCATTGTGCGCGCATCCGCTCAGTTGCTCAGCAGCGATCGCAAAACGCCGGCAAAACGCGTGGCAATGCGCGCGCGATCCACATGCTGCCCGTCGCGCACCACCTGTTGCCCGGCGCGCCAGACAGTGCGCACGGCGCTGCCGCGTGCGGCGAACAGCCAACTGTCGAGCAAGGCATCGTCGCTGCGCGCCAGCAGTGCCGGATGGGTGATATCCAGCTCAAGCAGATCGGCCGATGCGCCGACACGGATGCCGCTGTGCGCAATACCCAAGGCCTGCGCCGCGCCATCGCTGGCTTGGTCGAACAACCATCGCCCGCTGGAAACGCCGCCTTGCGCCAGCACATTGCGCGCCTGCAGGTGCAGGCGCTGGCCGTATTCGAGCAGGCGCAGTTCTTCGGCCGCATCGATCAAGACATTCGAATCCGAACCCACGCCCAAACGCCCGCCTGCGGCGGCAAATGCCTGCATCGGGAACAGCCCGTCACCCAGATTCGCCTCGGTGATCGGGCACAGCCCGACCACCGCACCGCTATCGACGATCGCCTGCAGTTCGCTTGCATCCACATGCGTGGCGTGCACCAGACACCAGCGCGCATCCACCGACGCGTTGGCCTGCAGCCACTGCACCGGGCGCTGCCCTGACCAGGCCAGACACGCATCGACCTCGCGTTGCTGCTCGGCGATATGGATGTGGATCGGGCCATCGGTGAGCGGCACCAGCGCAGCCAGTTGTTCTGGTGTGACCGCGCGCAGGCTGTGCGGCGCCAACCCGAGCACTGCATCGGGCAAGGCTTTGAGGCTGCGCGTGCAGTCGTCCAGCAAGCGCGCGAAACCGTCGATGTCGTGGATCAAACGACGCTGCGCTGTACTTGGCGCGACACCGCCGAAATCCGAATGCGCATAGAACACCGGCAACAGCGTCAACCCGATGCCAGTCGTGGCGGCAGCGGCGGCAATGCGCTCTGACATTTCGCCTGCGTGCGCATACGCCGCGCCGCCGGGGCTGTGATGCAGATAGTGGAATTCGCCGACACGGGTGAAGCCGCTTTCGAGCATTTCCACATAGGCCTGTTCGGCGATCGCCTGCAGGCTATCCGGGTCCAGCCGGTCGACGAAGCGATACATCAACTCGCGCCAGCTCCAGAAACTGTCGCCGCTGCGTCCGCCCACTTCGGTCAGGCCGGCCATGCCGCGCTGGAACGCGTGGCTGTGCAGGTTGCCCAACCCGGGCAGCAGCACCTCGGCACGGGTATCGGTGGCGGCCATAGCAGTCTCGGTCTGCACCGAGGCGATACGCCCCTGCGCCAGCGCGATCCGCACACCGCTCGCCCAGCCATCAGGCAAAAGCGCCCGCGCTGCCCACACCGCCTGCACCTGTTGGTCTGCCACTGGACACCCTCGATTGCCGGTTCTATTGTATATACATATCAGACACCACGAGCCTGCGCCATGCATTGCGACGTCCTCTGGCACAACGCGCAACTGATGACCCTGGACGCTGCCGATGGCGGCCTGGGCATCGTGGACGATGGCGTGATTGCCTGCCAGGACGGCCGCATCACCTATGCCGGCCCGGCCGCGCAGGCCCCGGCACTGAAGCCGGACGTTGCGCACGATTGCCAGCGCCGCTGGATCAGCCCCGGCCTGATCGATTGCCACACCCATCTGGTGTACGCAGGCAACCGCGCCAACGAATTCGAGCAACGCCTGCGCGGCGCCACTTACGCCGAAATCGCAGCAGCCGGCGGCGGCATCGTGGCCACCGTGCGCGCCACCCGCGCGGCCGACGACGCAGCGCTGCTGGCCGCCAGCCTGCCGCGCCTGGACGCCATGCTTGCCGAAGGCGTGACCACGCTGGAAATCAAATCCGGCTACGGACTCACGCTGGAAGATGAAACCAAGCAGCTGCGCGTGGCACGCCAGCTCACCGCGCTGCGCAAGGTCGAAGTGGTGCCGACGTTTCTTGGCGCGCACGCGGTGCCACCGGGCGGCGATGCAAAGACCTATATCGACGCGGTCTGCACGCAGATGATTCCGGCCATTGCCGCGCAAGGTCTTGCCGAGGCGGTGGACGTGTTCTGCGAGCACCTGGCGTTCTCACCCGCGCAGGCCGAACAGGTGTTCGTCGCCGCACAAGCACACGGCTTGGGCATCAAGATCCATGCCGAACAACTGAGCAACCAGCACGGCGCAGCGTTGGCCGCACGCTATGGCGCGCTGTCGGCCGATCACATCGAATATCTGGACAGCGACGGCGTTGCCGCGATGGCCAGCGCCGGCACGGTGGCGGTGCTGTTGCCGGGCGCGTTCTATTTCACCCGCGACACCCAGCTGCCACCGATCGCCGCGCTGCGCGCCGCCGGCGTGCCGCTTGCCCTGGCCACCGACTGCAATCCAGGCACCTCGCCGCTGACCAGTCCGCTGTTGGCGATGAACATGGCCGCCACCTTGTTCCGCATGACCGTGGACGAATGCATCGCCGGTTTTACCCGCGAGGCCGCACGCGCACTTGGACGCGGCGAGCGGCTTGGCCGGCTGCGCGCCGGCATGCACTGCGATCTGGCGATCTGGAACATCGACGCGCCGGCCGATCTGGTCTACCGCATGGGCTTCAACCCACTTCATGCCCGCGTCTGGCGCGGGCATTCCTGCTGAATCCGGAGTCGTCATGAGTTCTGTTGTCTTGCAGCCCGGCCAGGTCGCCCTGGCGCAATGGCGTGCGTTGTATCGCGGCGCCGAGGTCGTGTTGGACGACACTTGCGCAGCCGCCGTACTGCGCAGCGCGCAGACGGTGGAGGCCATCGTCGCGCGCGGCGAGCCGGTCTACGGCGTCAATACCGGCTTCGGCAAACTGGCCAGCGTGCGCATCGAGCGCGAAGACCTGCAGACCCTGCAACGCAATATCGTGCTGTCGCATGCGGCCGGTGTCGGGGAACCCACACCGGTGCCGGTGGTGCGGCTGATGATGGCGCTCAAGCTCACCAGCCTGGCCCAAGGCGCCTCCGGAGTGCAGCCGGACACCTTGGCGCTGCTAGACGCGATGCTGCGTCTGGGCATCACCCCGGTGGTGCCGTGCCAGGGCTCGGTCGGCGCCTCCGGCGATCTGGCGCCGCTGTCGCATCTGGCCGCAGTGATGATCGGCGTTGGCGAGGCCTTCGTCGGCGAGCAACGTTTGCCTGCCGCCGAGGCGCTTGCACAGGCGCAGTTGCAGCCGCGCGTGCTCGGCGCAAAGGAAGGCCTGGCGCTGCTCAACGGCACCCAGTTTTCCACTGCCTGCGCATTGGCCGGTTTGTTCGAGATCGAAACCGTGCTGCAGGCCGCGCTGGTCACTGGCGCCTTGTCGGTGGAAGCGGCCAAGGGCTCGGATACGCCGTTCGATGCGCGCATCCATGCCCTGCGCGGGCAGCCTGGGCAGATTGCCACCGCTGCAGCGCTGCGCGCGCTGATGGCCGATTCGAGCATTCGCGAATCGCACCGGCTCGGCGATGTGCGCGTGCAGGATCCGTACTGTCTGCGCTGCCAGCCGCAGGTGATGGGCGCGGCGCTGGACATCATGCGTCAGGCCGCGCGCACCCTGGAGATCGAGGCCAATGGCGTGTCCGATAATCCGTTGGTGTTCAGCGACACCGGCGAGGCCTTGTCGGGCGGCAACTTCCACGCCGAACCGGTGGCGTTTGCCGCCGACATGCTGGCGATGGCGGTGTGCGAAATCGGCTCGATCAGCGAACGCCGCACCGCGATGCTGGTCGACCCGGCCTTGTCTGGCCTGCCGGCATTTCTCACCCCGCGCCCGGGCTTGAATTCGGGCTTCATGATTCCGCAGGTCACCGCTGCGGCCTTGGTGTCGGAGAACAAGCAGCGCGCGTATCCGGCCAGTGTCGATTCGATTCCGACCTCGGCCAACCAGGAAGATCACGTGTCGATGGCAGCGCACGGCGCACGGCGCTTGTTGGCGATGGCCGAGAATGCCACGCACGTGATCGGCATCGAACTGCTGGCCGCCGTGCAGGGCTGCGACTTCCATGCGCCGCTACGCTCAAGCGCCGCGTTGGAAGCCGCACGCGCACTGCTGCGCGCGCAAGTACCCACGCTGCAGGACGACCGCTATTTCCATCCCGACATGCTGGCCGCCAGCGCGCTGGTGCGCTCGGGTGCACTGGCGCGCGCGGTGGCGATGGCATTGCCGGGCGTGGAGCAGGACGCATGAATCGGCAGGCCGACAAGACGCAATCGCGCCATCAAGACGTCTGGGCGATTGCACTGATGCGAGGCGCGCAACGATGAGCGCCCTGCCCTGGCTCGAAGTTCACCGCGGCGAGGCGCCACTGATCGTCAGCTTCCCGCATACCGGCACCGAGTTGCCGGACGACGTGGCCGATCAATTCGTGTCGCCGTGGCTGGCGCGCCGCGATGCCGATTGGTGGGTGCATCAGCTGTACGACTTCGCGCAATCGCTCGGTGCCACCACTGTGCGTACCGCGATCTCGCGCTCGGTGATCGACGTCAATCGCGACCCGAGCGGCGCATCGTTGTATCCGGGCCAGAACACCACCGGTCTGTGCCCGCTGACCACCTTCGACAATCAGCCGTTGTACGCAGACGGTGACGCACCTGATCAAGCGCAGATCGAGCTACGCCGCACGCGCTGGTTCGATCCTTATCACGCTGCGCTCGACACCGAGATTGCGCGCCTGCACGCGCAACACCCAAAGATCGTGGTCTACGATGCGCATTCGATCCGCTCGCATATTCCGCATCTGTTCGACGGCGAGTTGCCGCAGTTCAACATCGGCAGCAACGACGACCGCAGTTGCGATCCAGACCTGACCGATGCGGTGGAACGGCTGTGCCGCAGCAGTGGCTCCAGCACCGTGCGCAACGGGCGCTTCAAGGGCGGCTGGATCACCCGCCACTACGCGCAGCCCGAGCGCGGCGTGCATACGCTGCAGATGGAGCTGGCCTGCCGCGGTTATATGCGCGAGCCCGACGACATCACGCCAGACACCTGGCCCACGCCGTGGCATCCCGCGCACGCAGTGGCATTACGCGCCGTGCTGCGTCACGTGCTGCTGACCTGCCTGCACTTCGCCAACGCAACACCCCCCTCCTCCGACACCACGCCGCCTGCGGCGCACCGTTGATTGCAAGGAACCCGGCATGACCCGTCACGATGCAACCCGCGTCATCCGCGCCGCCACCGGCACCACGCTCACCGCCAAGAGCTGGCTCACCGAAGCGCCGCTGCGCATGCTGATGAACAACCTCGATCCGGACGTGGCCGAGCGCCCGCAGGAACTGGTGGTGTATGGCGGCATCGGCCGCGCCGCGCGCGATTGGGAATCCTTCGATGCGATCGTCGCCGCGCTCACACGCCTGGACGACGACCAGACCTTGCTGGTGCAATCCGGCAAGCCGGTCGGCGTGTTCCGCACCCATGCCGATGCGCCGCGCGTGCTGATCGCCAACTCCAACCTGGTGCCGCGCTGGGCCACCTGGGACCACTTCAACGAACTCGATAAAAAAGGCCTGGCGATGTACGGCCAGATGACCGCCGGCAGTTGGATCTACATCGGCGCGCAAGGCATCGTGCAAGGCACCTACGAAACCTTCGTGGAGATGGGCCGCCAGCATTACGCCGGCAACCTGGCCGGCAAGTGGCTGTTCACCGGCGGCCTCGGCGGCATGGGTGGCGCGCAGCCGCTGGCCGCGGTGATGGCCGGCGCCTCGTGCCTGGCGGTGGAATGCCGCCGTTCCAGCATCGACATGCGCCTGCGCACCGGTTATCTGGACACCTGGACCGACTCGCTGGACGAAGCGCTGCGCCTGATCGAGGAATCGTGCACGGCGAAGAAGCCGCTGTCGGTCGGCCTGCTCGGTAACGTGGCCGACGTGCTGGACGAGTTGCTGCTACGCGGGATCAAGCCGGACCTGCTGACCGACCAGACCTCCGCGCACGACCCGGTCAACGGCTACCTGCCGCAGGGCTGGAGCGTGGAAGAATGGGACGCAAAACGCGTGAGCGCGCCGAAGGAGGTGGAAGCGGCCGCGCGCGAGTCGATGGCCAGCCATATCCGCGCCATGCTCACCTTCCACGCGCTGGGCGTGCCCACCGTGGACTACGGCAACAACCTGCGCCAGATGGCACTGGAAGAAGGCGTCGACAACGCGTTCGACTTCCCCGGCTTCGTGCCCGCCTACATCCGGCCACTGTTCTGTCGCGGCGTCGGCCCGTTCCGCTGGGTCGCGCTCAGTGGCGATCCGCAGGACATCGCCAAGACCGATGCCAAGGTCAAGGAACTCATTCCCGACGATGCGCATTTGCATCGCTGGCTCGACATGGCCGCCGAAAAGATCGCCTTTCAGGGCCTGCCTGCGCGCATCTGCTGGGTCGGTCTGGGCGACCGGCACCGGCTGGGTCTGGCCTTCAACGCGATGGTGCGCAGTGGTGAATTGAAGGCGCCGGTCGTCATCGGGCGCGACCATCTGGATTCCGGCAGCGTCGCCTCGCCCAATCGCGAAACCGAAGCCATGGCCGATGGCTCGGATGCGGTGTCCGACTGGCCGCTGCTCAACGCCCTGCTCAACACTGCCAGCGGCGCCACCTGGGTGTCGCTGCACCACGGCGGCGGCGTCGGCATGGGGTTCTCGCAGCACGCCGGCATGGTGATCGTCTGCGACGGCAGCGAAGCAGCAGACAAGCGGATCGAACGCGTGCTCTGGAACGACCCGGCCACCGGCGTCATGCGCCACGCCGATGCCGGCTATGCCATCGCCACCGACTGTGCGAAAGAAAAAGGGCTGGATTTACCGGGGATTCTTGGCTGAGTTCGCTCGCCGACAGCGCGGTATACCGCACGCTGTCGGCAGGCTGTGTGCACTGCTCGCAACCATGCACACCGACCATCTCGAGTGGTCCTTGCCCGCCCACCGTCGCGGGACCTTACGCGGCATGGATGCCGCGTAAGAGCCTACAGGGATGTACTTGCGGCGTGTCCCGCGATGGTGCGCGGGCAAGGACCCACCAGCCAAGCTGCAGATCAACCGCTCTACACGAGTTGTGTTAGCCGCTCTAATCGGCTTTGGTTTCCATCCCTATCTACTTGCAGGCCGATGCAGCAGCCGCCAGCAATGCGCTGTCATCGAGCAGCGGCACCGCCCCGCTTGCCGGGTAAGAAGCTGCGATCGCCTTCGCCGCGCGATCTGCATCCGCCTGGATATACCACTGCGACGCCATTGACAACGCACGTCCACGTACCGCGTGTTCGAATCGATACTGCCCCCAGTAAATCGCCAATGGCTCTTCCAGCGCGTTGAGCGGGTTACGCAAGGTGGCCGCACTCGGACACAGCCGCAAGAAGTTGGCAGCGAGCATGCGTTTACGCGCGGAGGGTTGCCCCGCAGACAAGTAGTGACTCAACTCGTGCAACACGATCGGCGTCCAGTCCATCGATGCCGTGCCGGTGGGCGCATCGTGCTGCGAATAGAGCAGCATCGTGCGTCCACGCACTTTGGCCTGGGTGGTATCCATCTCCGGCCACCACACGAATCGTGCCTCGAATACCGGAGGTTCCGGCACCGCAAAGAAATTACGCATCTGCGATGCCAGGCGGGAAACGGCCGGGTTGGACAGCTCCTCTCTCAGCACGCGCATCTGTTGCTCAAAACGGGGGGCAACTGCGATCAAACGGCTGGCACGCGGAACGAACCGTGCAAAATACGCGCGCAACAGTCTCTGATCATCTGCCGACTGCTCTGCAATGGCGGCGTTCGCTGACGCTTCGAAGTCTTCGCTCCCCAGGAAATGTCGGGAGAACGGATTCGCCTCACGGGTGACGTCTGGCGCAAAGACTCGGTCGACCACCTCCAGATCGTCGTCTTTTGCCAGCCCCGAGGTGCGGCGGCGGAAATCCGCATAGGCGGCAAGCGCGGCAAGGTCCGCCTGATCCAGCCCGCCATGGGCTTCCATGTAGCTGCGGTAGACGGGCACCGTAAAGCCCGGCAACCAGTCCGACAGGTTATCCAGCAGGTTGAACAGATCCGTCGCTTCGCTGTAACCCACCTGGACGTGCGTCGATGACGTCGATGACGGTGTGGGTGGCGCGGCATGCGCAGTGGCGCACAGCAACATCCAGATCGGTGCGACTGCGCGCATGTTCCGCAGTTTGGTCGGCCAGCAATCACTCCATCTGCGCATGCGGAACTCTGGGCTGGCGAGTACGTTGATTCGAGCATGCAGGGATACCGCTCGCAACGTGTCTTTCGTCAGGGGTGCGCGAGATCTGTCCCCTGCGGCCTGCTTTGACGGCAAAACCACCGTAGCCCGTCACATTCTCGACAATTGCCCTCAAGACTGCCGGGATCAGGCCGACAAGGTATGCAACGTTTCGAGGAGCCTCCATGGGCATCCTGATCTACCTGGTGCCTGCATTCGCACTCTGGGCGCTCATCGCCACCGGGCTGGCGTTCGTGCGTGGCCGGCAACTGCGTGCCGAGTCCGGCCAGCTTGCGAACACCCAGGACAGTCTTGCCCGCTACCAGGCTGCGCTGTCGCAATTGAAGGCACGCGCGGCCGCCAGCACGCTGGAGCTGGAATCGCTGCAGCGCAGCTACGCGGTGCTCAAACAGTCACTGGAGCAGCAGGAACAGAACGCGGCCGAGCAACAGGCGACCACGGCCCAGGTGATTCCGATGGTGATGGTGCAGCAACTGGACATCGCCAACGAAATCGGCACCTTGTTTGCGCATGTGGCACGCGTTGCGCGCAGCCTGCGTCGCTATAGCGCTTACAGCCGCGGCCACAATGCCCCCGAACCGAACACCGCCCGCTACGACCTGCACTGGTTGGCGGACTGCTTGCACAGCTTCGACCAGATCGGCCATGCGCTGGTGCGCGGTAACGTCGCCGCGTTGATCACGGCCTGCCAGGACCTGCTGTCGATGTACGACCACTATCTCAAGGACGGTTCCGGCTACAACAGCCGCGACACCTTTCAGCGTCTGAGCAGCGATGTGCCACTGTCCGATGCCACCGACGCCATCCGCTCGATCATCGTCAAGGCCACCCTGGCGCAGGACGCGCAGGATGCGGTGATGGAAGAAGCAGTTGCGGCGAATGTGGCTTGATTCGGGATTCGGGATTCGGGATTCGCAAGAGCGCCGGCGCGGTGCTCTGTTAGATCAACACGTAGATGCATGACTGTCTGACAGCGTATCGATGAGCATCGTTGGCTGAAACGTACATTGCGACTGCTCATAAAAAAAGCGCACCACTTACGGTGCGCTTTTTTTGTTTCAAGCCTTAGGAACGGCTAACGAACTCTGGCGAGCAGGTTCGAGAACGGCTCAAATCAAGGCGTTTTCTGCGGCAACGCATACGCCACTACCGCATCGCCCGCAGGCGTTTCCATGAAGTGGTGGCCGCCGGCCATGATCACCATATACTCGCGGCCACCGTAGGCATACACCATCGGGTTGGCCTGACCACCGGCCGGCAACTTGGCGTGCCACAGCTCCTTGCCGGTAGACAGATCGATGGCGCGGATCAGGTCGTCGGTCGCTGCGGCAATGAAGATCAACCCGCTTGCCGTCACTACCGAACCGCCGTTGTTCGGCGTGCCGATCTCGATCGGCAACCCCGAGCGGATACCGAACGGCCCGTTGCCGCGCGCACTGCCGAACGGACGGTCCCATAGCGTCTTGCCGCTGGCCAGATCGATCGCGCGGATGCCGCCATAAGGAGGCTCCTTGCACAGCAACTTGGTGAACGGCAAGCGCCAGCCGGCATTGACGTTGATCGCATATGGCGTGCCAGCCTGCGGGTCGCCCGCGCCTTCCGCACCGCCCGCATCGCCACGCACTTCGTCGCGCGGTGCCCAGCCCAGTTTGTCGGCCTTGGCGCGCGGCACCAACAGGTTGTAGTTGGGCATGTCGTTGTAGTTGGCCACGATCACGCCGCGCTGCGGATCCACCGCCACGCTGCCCCAATCCGACCCGCCGTTGTAACCGGGATATTCGATCGAATGCCGGTCGGCTTCCGGCGGCGTGTAGATGCCCTTGTAACTGGCCTTGCGGAATTGGATGCGGCACACCAGTTGATCGATCGGCGTCATCCCCCACATGTCGCGCTCGGTCAGATCCGGCTTGCGCAAGGTGTGATACAGCGAGAACGGCTGGGTCCTGGCGCGCATTTGCGGCTCCACACCGCCACCGGGCACTGCACGTTCTTCCACGCCCACCAGCGGCTTGCCGGTACGCCGGTCCAGCACGTACAACTCGCCCTGCTTGCTCGGCAACAACACCGCCGGCACGTTGACCCCGTCCTTGGGGAAATCGATCAGGCTCGGCTGCGACCCCAGATCGTAATCCCAGGCATCGATATGCGTGGTCTGGAAATTCCACACCGGCTTGCCGGTGGTGACATCCAGCGCCACCAGCGAGGTCGCATAGCGATTCTCCGGCGGCGTACGCGAGCTGCTCCAGTAATCGGCGGTGGAATTGCCCATCGGCAGATACACATAGCCCAACTGTTCGTCGGCCGCGGCGGTGGTCCACATATTCGGCGTGCCACGCGTCCAGCTCTGGCCCGGCGGCGGTGCGCCGTCCCAGTCCGGATGGGTCATGTCCCAGGCCCAGCGCAACTTGCCGGTCACCGCATCGAAGCCTTCGATCACACCGGACGGCTCGTAACGCTTCTGCCCATCCAGCACCTGATGCCCGGTGACCACCACCCCGCGCACGATCGCCGGTGGCGAATTGATCGACACATAGCCCGGCGGGGTCTCGCCCATTCCCACGGTGATGTCGACTTGGCCGTTGTTGCCGAAGTCCGCGCACGGCTTGCCGCTGCGTGCATCCAGTGCGATCAGGCGGCCGTCCAGCGTGCCTTCGATGATGCGCGTGCGGCACATTGCCGAGGTATCCGCTGCCACCGCTCCTGCGCCATCGTTGGCTGCCGCCGGCATCTCGTAATACGACACGCCGCGGCAGGCAGCCGTGTACGGAATTGCCTCGTCCTTGACCTTGGGATCGTAGCGCCAACGCTGCTTGCCGCTAGATGCATCCAGCGCGATCACCTGATTGCGCGCAGTGCACACATACAGGCTGTCGCCCACCTTCAGCGGCGTGGTTTCCGCACCCCAGCGCTTGCTTGGCAGGTCGCCGGTGTGAAAGAGCCAGGCCTGCTTCAATTGCGCAACGTTATCGCGATTGATCTGCTGCAGCGGCGAATAACGCAGCCCGGCCTGGCTGCGTCCATACGCGGCCCAATCGTCATCGGCCGGCGCATTTGCCGGCTGTGCGCCAGAGGACGCAAGCGACGCTGGAACGTTGCGATTGACCAGGCTCGCGGCAACGCCGGCTGCATGCGCCAACGCGCCATCGGACTCGGTCACTCCAAACGGCACGAACGCCAGCGCGAAGGCCACCACAAACACCGCCGCCAGTACGCCGGCCACGCTGCGCGACAGCGCGCGCGACACCGGGCGCTCCAACTTGGGCAGCAGCAGCGCCAGCACGAACGCCAGGCCGACGATCAAGCCCGCACGCGGCACCCAACGCCAGTAATCGCTGCCCGATTCCCACCATGTCCACAGCAACGACGCCACGACCACTGCAGCAAACCACCACGCGCCCGCATTGCGACCGCGAAACAGCAGCACGCCGGCAACCAGCATGGCCGCGCCCGCAGGCGCGTAGTACCAGGAGCCGCCCAGCGCGGCTAACCACACGCCGCCTGCAAGCAGCACAGCGCCGAGCACTCCAATCACGCCTCCCAGTGTCGCCAGCGCCCAATGGCCGCGACGGGAAGGACGATGCACGATCGTCATCAGTTGTTCCTCTTCGATTCTGCGGCAACGCAACGCCGCCGCACCGCCAACCACCTTCGACCCGCAACGGTGAAAGAGCCGCGTTCTTTGCGGCCTCGGTCGAAAAACACTGCGTTGCAGATGTCACCGCGTGCAATAAAAAACGCCGGCTGTGCGCCGGCGTTTTTCTTCAACTGCGTTACTCGCTTGGCGCGATCACGCTTCGGTCGGCGGCAACTCGCTGGTGCTTGGCGCCGGTGCAACGGCTGCGTCGTCCACCACGTCTTCCACTTCATCCAGCGAGGCATCCAGACGTTCCACCGCCTGCAGCTTTTCGCCCTTGGACAGACGGATCAGCGTGACGCCCTGCGTGTTGCGACCCACGCGCGAGATCTCCGAACCGCGGGTGCGCACCAGCGTACCGCCGTCGGAAATCAGCAGCACTTCGTCGGTGCCGCCCAGCAACACCGCACGCACCAACTTGCCGTTGCGCTCGGTGGTCTGGATGCCGATCACGCCCTGCGTGCCACGTCCCTTGCGCGGATACTCGGCCAGCGGGGTGCGCTTGCCGTAGCCGTTCTCGGTGGCGGTGAGGATGTAGGCCGTGTCGTCGTTTTCCGCGACCTCGATCACTGCAGCATCGGCCACGTCCGTGGTCTCCACCACGTCTTCGACGCCCTCTTCCTCGACATCGCCTTCGACACCGCCGGCACGCTCGGCCACGATCAGGCTGACCACCTCTTCGCCCTTGGTCAGACGGATGCCGCGCACGCCGGTGGCGGTACGGCCCATCGAACGCACCGTGGATTCGCCAAAGCGCACGGTCTTGCCGTTGGAGGCGAACAACAGCACGTCGCGGTCGCCATCGGTCAAGGCCACACCGACCAGCGCATCGCCCTCATCGAGGTTGATGGCGATCTTGCCGCGCGCGAGGCGGAACGCGAATTCGCTCAACGGAGTCTTCTTGACCGTGCCGTTGCGCGTGGCGAAGAACACATAGCGGTTATCGGCGTATTCGCGCACCGGCAGCACCGCCTGCACCCGCTCGCCGGGTTCCAGCGGAATCCAGTTGATGATCGGACGGCCGCGCGCATTGGAGCCGGCCTCCGGCAACTGGTACACCGGCAGCCAGAACACCTTGCCGCTGCTGGTGAAGGTGAGCAGCGTGTCGTGCGTGTTGACCAGCCACAGCTGATCGATGAAATCCTCTTCCTTGGTCGCCGCGGCAGAACGACCGCGGCCGCCACGGCGCTGCGCGCGGTACGCACTCACCGGCTGGCGCTTGGCATAGCCCGCGTGCGAAAGCGTCACCACCACGTCTTCCGGCGAAATCAGATCGAGAATATCCAGATCTTCTTCGCTGTGACGGATTTCGGTGCGGCGTTCGTCGCCGTACTCTTCGCGGATATTGATCAGCTCGTCGCGGATCACCTGCAGCAGCACGTCGGGATTTTCCAGGATGCGGATCAGGCCCTGGATGACCTCGAGCAACTGCTTGTACTCGTCGGTCAGCTTTTCCTGCTCCAACCCGGTCAGGCGATGCAGACGCATTTCCAGTATCTGCGAGGCCTGCACTTCGGTGAGCTGGTAAAAGCCCTTGATCAGGCCCACGCCCGGCGGCAGATCTTCCGGCTTGGAGGCTTCGGCACCGGCTGCGCCCAGCAAGGCGCCGACCAACCCCGGTTCCCAGGTCTTGGCCAGCATGCGCTCGCGCGCTTCCTGCGGATTGGCCGAGGTCTTGATCAGCTCGATCATCTCGTCGATGTTGGCCAACGCGACGGTCAAACCTTCCAGCACGTGCGCACGCGCACGCGCCTTGCGCAGTTCAAAGATGGTGCGGCGGGTGACCACTTCGCGGCGGTGGCGGATGAACGCCTGCAGCATCTGCTTGAGGTTCATCAACTGCGGGCGGCCGTCGATCAGCGCCACCATGTTGATGCCGAACACCGACTCCATCTGGGTCTGCTGATACAGGTTGTTGAGCACAACCTCGGCCGACTCGCCGCGCTTGACCTCGATGTAGATGCGCATGCCGTCCTTGTCGGACTCATCGCGCAGCTCGCTGATGCCCTCGAGCTTCTTTTCCTTCACCAGCTCGGCGATCTTCTCGATCAACCGCGCCTTGTTCACCTGATACGGGATCTCGGTGACGATGATCGCTTCACGGCCGTTGTCGGCCACTTCCACGTCGGCCTTGGCGCGCATGCGCACCCGGCCACGCCCGGTGCGGTAGCCGGCGGCAATGCCGGCGGTGCCGTTGATGATGCCGGCGGTTGGGAAATCCGGGCCCGGGATGTACTCCATCAGGCCTTCGACATCCAGCTCCGGCGTGTCGATCAAGGCGATGCAGGCGTTGATCGCTTCGGTCAGATTATGCGGCGGGATGTTGGTGGCCATACCCACCGCAATACCGGCTGAGCCATTGACCAGCAGGCTCGGGAACCGGGTCGGCATGACCGTCGGTTCCAGTTCCTTTTCGTCGTAATTTGGCTGGAAATCGACGGTTTCCTTGTCGATGTCGGCCATCAGCTCATGCGCCAGACGCGACATGCGCGACTCGGTGTAACGCATCGCCGCGGCAGAGTCGCCATCGACCGAACCGAAGTTACCCTGGCCGTCGACCATCATGTAGCGCAGCGAGAATGGCTGCGCCATCCGCACCAACGTGTCGTACACCGACTGGTCGCCGTGCGGATGGTATTTACCGATGACGTCGCCGACGATACGCGCCGACTTGAAGTACGCCTTGTTGCTGTGCGCGCCCAGCACGTGCATGGCAAACAGCACGCGGCGATGCACAGGTTTGAGGCCATCACGGGCATCGGGGAGTGCGCGGCCCACGATCACGCTCATCGCGTAATCGAGATAGCTCTTGCGCATCTCGTCTTCCAGATTGACCTGGATGATTTCCTTGGCGGTTTCTGCCATTCGGGTTCCGTAATTTTGAGGTGGCGGGCGAGCCGGAAAGCCGCGTCGGGAGCACCCTGTAACAGGCTGCCGGCCCCACGCTCCCGCCGATCGATTCAAGCCCCGGATTGTACCACGAAGGGGCAGCCCGATGCCGCCGGTTTACCAGCCAGAAACAAGCACTTGCAGGGCGTTTGCGCGGTGTTGGCAGCGTTATCGCACCGCGCCGGGCTCAGGCGCCGAATGCGGCCTGCATCTGCGCCAGGTCGGGCTGCGCAATCACCCCGCGCTCGGTGACGATCGCATCGATCAAGCTGCCGGGGGTGACGTCGAACACCGGGTTCCAGGCATGGATGCCATCGGCCACCGTTCTGACCCCGCCCACCCCGAACAATTCGCCCGGGTCGCGCTGCTCGATCTCGATCTGCTCGCCGCTGGCAGTCGCCATGTCCACCGTCGACGACGGCGCGACCACCATGAACTTGACGCCGTGATGGCGCGCGGCGATGGCCAGCTGATAGGTGCCGATCTTGTTGGCGGTATCGCCATTGGCGCAGATGCGGTCGGCGCCGACGATCACCCATTGCACCAGGCCGGATTTCATCAGGTGCGAGGCGGCCGAATCGGCAATCAAGGTCGCGTCGATGCCATCCTGCTGCAGCTCCCACACGGTCAGGCGTGCGCCCTGCAGCCACGGGCGGGTCTCGCCGGCAAACACCTTGCCGATGCGGTGCTGCGCCATGCCGGCACGGATCACGCCCAGCGCGGTACCGAAACCGGCGGTGGCCAGCGAGCCGGTATTGCAGTGGGTCAGCACGCCACTGCCCGGCGCGATCAGCGCAGCGCCGAGTGCGCCCATGTGCCGATTTGCTGCCAGATCTTCATCGGCGATGGCCTGCGCCTCGCGCGCGATCACCGCGCGCCAGTCGGCGCCGGCAGCGCCCAGCACGCGACGCATGCGCATCAGCGCCCAGGCCAGATTGACCGCGGTCGGACGCGCGGCATTGAGCCGCAACAGCGCCGGTTCGAGCTTCTGCAATGCCGCGCTGCCGTCATCGGCATCGATGTCGCGCGCCGCCAACACCACGCCCCAGCCGGCCGCAATGCCGATCGCCGGCGCGCCGCGCACCGCCAGCGAATGGATCGCCTCGGCCACGGCATCGCTGCTCTCGCAACGCACATGCTCCACCACGAAGGGCAGCTTGCGTTGGTCGAGCAATTCCAGGGCATCGCCGGTCCACAGCAATGGGCGGATGTGGTCGTAGCGGGCGTAATCGATGTGGGCGCTGTCGTTCATGGCGCTATTGTAAGGTGCCCAGGCAGCCCAGTCAGTGGACCTGCCGTGCTCAGCCTGGGGTCAGCGCGCAACAATGCCTCAAGCGCGTGCTAGGCGAAGGTATTTAGAGCGGCTAAAAAACGTAGCGAGTAGTTTGGATGCAGTCAAAAGCCTGATTGGTCGAGCGCGCGGTGCCCTCGCCGCTCGCGGGACACGCCGCAAGTACGTCCATGTAGGCTCGGTGGCGGCATCCATGCCGCCACACGGTCCCGCAATCGGCGAGGGCACCGCACCAGGAAGTCTGCCGGTTGCTTTGTTGAAACCTGCCCGTCGATCGCATTGCGCTATGAAGCTGATCCGTCGCGGTGTTATCCAGACAACACACCACGCCTTGCTTGCAACCATGCACAACGACCATCTCCACTGGTCCTTGCCCGCCCACCGTCGCGGGACCTTACGCGGCATGGATGCCGCGTAAGAGCCTACACGGACGTACTTGCGGCGTGTCCCGCGATGGTGGGCGGGCAAGGGCCCTGCAGCCAAACCGCAGATCAGCCGCCCTGTGCAGCGAAAGCCAAGATCCACCGCTCTGCAATAGACCAATACGCAGCAGGTTCGTCAGCCGCTCAGTCGACGATGAACTCGGCACGGCAGCCGTCGTTCACCCACACCCCGTCGCGGCTCCAGCCCCAGGTCTGGCCTTCCACGCATTCTTTTTTGGAGATCTGCCGGCCCACGCGCACCTGGCGCTCCACCGACACCCCACAGGTGCGGCGCGAGCTCTTCTTCGATTCGCAGGTGATCATGCGCGGCACGGCCACAAAGCCGGAACCATCTTCGGCACCGACTTCGAACTCGCCATCGCAACCGCGTGACACCCAGATTTCATTACGCCGGGTGCCCCACGTGCGACCCTCCTTGCACGGCCACATCGAGCGCTGACGCAACAAGCGGACCGGCGCACCGCGCAGGATCACCGGGCAGGCCACTTTGCCACCGTTGGAGTCGCAGCGCACCACCCGGCGCATCTGCGGGTAGGCTGGCGCGCGCGCAGAGGCAAACTCCGCACGGCAGCCCTGCTCGACCCACACGCCGTCGCGTTCCACATCCCACTCGCTGCCGCGAATACAACTGGTTTCGGACAGCTGGCGCACCAGTTGCACGCCGTGTTCGGTATCCATCGCGCAGTGCGTGCGCGCCATGTCCTTGGACTCGCAACGCACCACGCCGGAGGCGCGATCCGAAGCGCGCGCATCGGCGAGCATCAGCAGCGGCAAGCACCACAAACCGCATAAGCTGACCAGCCACTTCATGCCGACACTCCTCACCCAAACACACTCTGCGCCGCGCCCCCGTGGACGTGAGGATGAGAGCATCATCGATGTGAAGAAAGCAATACGGTGCCGATGACAACTGGATGGCACTTCGTGCCTGCGATCCGCAATGGAGTCGGCGGCACAGCCCGAGCAGGCTGCGTCGGCGCTAGGCGCGGGCAAACTCGAACGCGAGCACATCCGCTATCTGCGCGGTGCCACGCAAGGCCATCAACAAGCGGTCGACGCCGACCGCCACACCGGCGCAATCGGGTAGCTGCGACAACACCGCGAGCAGGCGTTCATCCAATGGCAACTGCTGTACCCCGCGCGCGGCACGCACCGCGTTGTCGCGCAGGAAACGTGCACGCTGCTCCTGCGCATCGTTGAGCTCGTGATACCCGTTGGCCACCTCGTAAGCGCCCAGATACAGCTCGAAGCGCTCGGCCACCGGCGGACTGTCGTGGCGGATGCGCGCCAATGCGCATTGGCTGGCCGGCCAGTCGTGCACCACGGTCAAGGTGTCGCTGGCGAAGCTGGGCTGGATGCGATGGGTCATCAGCAGGTCCAGCCAGTCGTCGCGGGTCAGGCCGTGCGGATCGATGGCGATGTCGTGCAACAGCGCGCGTAGCGTTTCGATGGAATCGAGCAACGGGTCGATACCCAACTGCTGCAGGAACAGGTCGCGATAGCTCAGCACCTGCACGCGCGCTTCGCGCTCGACCAATGCAAGCGCGTGCTGCACCAACGCGATGGTCTCCTGCGCCAAGGCGCGATCGTCCCAGCCCACCCGGTACCACTCGATCATGCTGAACTCGGGATTGTGTCGGCCGCCAGCTTCGCCATTACGGAATACCCGCCCCAGCTCGTAACAATCGCCCACGCCGGCCGCAAGCAGGCGCTTGAGCGGATATTCCGGCGAGGTGCGCAACCAACGTACCGCTGCGCCGGCATCCACATGCCCGCTGAAGCGCGTGCTGAAACTGTCGATATTCGGCTCGGTGTTGCCGGCCTCCGAGAGCACCGGCGTTTCCACTTCCAGCACGCCGCGCTCGGCGAAGAACGCGCGGATCAGCGCATTGAGCCGCGCGCGTAACTGCAACGCGGCCAGATCGATCTGCACCGCACTCATGGCTGCTGGCCGTGCTCGCCAAGAAACGCCAGCAAGCGCGCTTCGTCCCAGATCTCCACGCCCAGCGACTGCGCCTTGTCGAGCTTGGAACCGGCTTCTTCGCCGGCGACCAGAAACGCGGTTTTCTTGGAGACGCTGCCGGCGACTTTCGCGCCCAGCGCTTCCAGGCGCTGCTTGGCGGCATCGCGCGTCAATGCGGCCAAGGTGCCGGTGATGACCACGGTCTGGCCGTCGAGCGGGCCGGTCTGCAGCGCATCGGCTTCGGGCAGGCGCGAGAGCACCGTTTCCATCGCCTGCTGCGCTGCGCTGGCCAAGTCCGCGTTTTCCGGCCGCTCCAGCCATTGCTGCACCGAGGCGACGACCGCCGCAGGCACGCCGGCCTGCAACAAGGTATCGGCACCGGCGCTGCGCAACGCATCGAACGAGTCCACCGCGGCGGCCAGTTGCTGCGCACGCACCGGCGTCACCTTGGGGATATCCATGTCTTCCAGCACGCTGGCAAAACTCAGCGCGTCGCGCAGCCTGGGCGAAGGCGGATGTGCATCGCCGATGCGCACGCCACGTTGCAGCAGATCGTCGATGGCCTGCTGATTGCCGGGCTGATCGAGAAAGTGCCCGAGCGAGCGCGCCACTTCGCCACCGATATCCGGCACGCGCTTGAACAGCGGCCACGGCAGATGGCGAATCAACTCCAGATCGCCGAACCAGGCCGACAAGGCCTTGGCCGTGCTCTCACCGACATGCTGGATGCCCAGCGCAAACAGGAAACGTTCGAGGGTGGTATCGCGCGATTTTTCGATCGCCTCGATCAGGTTTTCCGCCCACTTGGTGGCGATCTTCTTGCGGTTCCAGTCGAAGGCCGGCAGGCCGGCGCGCAATAGATCGGCCTGCCAGGTCTGCGGCACCTCGCGCTCGCCGGCCGGATCCACACCGATGCTCACCATCGTCTTTTCAAGCTGCGCATACGCACCGGTGGCCAGATGCTCGCGCGCCTCGCGCAAGAAGGCGTGCGGACTTTCGGTGGTGCTGATCAGACGCAACTGCAGCAGCTGATCGACGGTGAGCAGATATAGATCGGCCACGCCCTGCACCACGCCGCTGTCGACCAGCACCTCGATGAATTTTTCGCCCAGGCCATCGACATCCATCGCGCGGCGCGAGACGAAATGCCGGAACGCTTCCTTGCGCTGCGCCGGGCAGGTCAGCTCGCCGGAGCAACGCCATACCGCCTCGCCCTCCTCGCGCACGATCTCCGAGCCGCATACCGGGCATTGCGTGGGCATCTGCCATGGCTGCGTGCCGGGTGGCCGTTGATCGGCGACCACACCAGCCACTTCCGGAATCACATCGCCGGCACGCCGCACGATCACCGTATCGCCCACGCGCACATCCAGCCGCGCGATCTGGTCGGCGTTGTGCAGCGTGGCGTTGGTGACGATCACCCCGGCCACATGCACCGGCTTCAGCCGCGCCACCGGTGTGGCCGCACCGGTACGCCCGATCTGGATCTCGATCGCCTCCACCGTGGTGGACTGCTCCTGCGCCGGGAATTTATGCGCAATCGCCCAGCGCGGCGCGCGTGAGACAAAGCCCATCTCGCGCTGCCCGGCCAGATCGTCGAGCTTGTAGACCACGCCATCGATATCGAATGGCAGCCCGTCGCGCGCGGCACCAATGCGCTGGTAATACGCCAACAGCCCGTCACTGCCCTGCACTACCTCGACCAGGGCGCTGACCGGGAAACCCCATTCGCGCAATTGCGCCAGGATGGCCGAATGGGTCTGCGGTAATGCGCCCTCGCTCACTTCGCCCACGCCATACGCGAAGAAACTCAGCGGGCGTTGCGCGGTGATACGCGCATCCAGCTGCCGCAGCGAACCGGCGGCGCCGTTGCGCGGGTTGGCCAATACCTTGCCGCCATGCAGCCGCATCTGCGCGTTGTAGCTTTCGAATGCGGCGCGCGGCATATACACCTCGCCGCGCACTTCCAGAATTTGTGGCCACCCTTCGCCACGCAGACGCAGCGGAATCGCCTTGACGGTGCGCAGGTTGGCGCTGACATCCTCGCCGGTGGCGCCGTCGCCACGCGTGGCGCCCTGCACGAACTCGCCGTTTTCGTAGCGCAGGCTGATCGCCAGACCATCGAGCTTGGGCTCGGCAGAAAACAGCGGCTGCTTGACCTCGAGCCGCTCGCTGATGCGACGCACGAACTCGGCCACTTCTTCATCGCTGAAGGCATTGCCCAGCGACAACATCGGCAAGGCATGCCGCACTTCGGCAAAACGCGAGGCAGCCAGATGGCCGACGCGCTGGGTTGGCGAATCGGCGCTGGCCAGCTGCGGATGCGCGGCCTCCAACGCCTCCAGTTCGCGCATCAGGCGGTCGTAGTCGACGTCGGCCATCTGCGGCTCGTCGAGCACGTGATACCGGTAGTTGGCGTCCTCGAGACGATGACGCAGGGCGTCGACACGCTGCGCGGGATCCGGGCTGACAGTCATACGATCGCTGGGCTGGCTTGAGGGGCCGCCTATTCTAACGGGCCGTGCCGATGCGCAAGAGCTGGCCCGGCCACTGCCGCGACCACGCAGGCGCCATCGATAGCAAGCCCTACGGGTATTTCCCGATAGGCAGACAAGCACAAACCCGATAGCGTGGCGCCCTCTGCCGCCCACCCGTCTGGAGTTCACCCGTGTCGTTGCCCGTCTCGCGCCGTTCGTTTCTCAGCCTCGCCAGCGTTGGCGTGGCGGTGTCCGCACTGGGACTGGCACCCGCCGCCGAGGCAGCCCGCAAGCGCGCAGCCGCAGCGGCAACGCCCAGCGTGGCGCCGGCCGCCGGTGCGGTGTATCTCAACCTCAACGAGCATCCGCTCGGGCCGGCGCCGGCCGCGCTGGATGCCGCGACACGCTCGCTGGCGCGTTCAGGACGCTATCTGTTCGAGATGGAGCAGGACCTGCGCAATCTGATGACCGGCGAGTTGCAGCTGCCGGGCGACCATCTGGCGTTGTTTCCCGGTTCCAGGGACGCATTGAATCGTGCCGGCAGCTTGTTCACCTCGGCGCGTGCCGGGCTGGTAGTGGCCGATCCGAGCTTCGATCCGATCGTCGACAGCGCAAACGCGCGCGGCGTGCCGGTGCGCAAGGTGCCGCTGCGGGCCGATGGCGCGCACGACGTCAAAGCGATGGCCAAGGCCGACCCCACCGCAGGCCTGATCTATCTATGCAACCCCGGCAACGGCACTGGCGCCATCACTCCGCGTGCCGAGATCGAGTGGCTGCTGACCAACAAGCCGGCCAGCGCGGTATTGGTGGTCGACGAGGCCTACCTCCACTACAGCAACGAACCGTCGGTGGCCGATCTGGTGCGTCAGCGCCAGGACCTGATCGTGCTGCGCAGCTTCTCCAAGCTCTACGGCATGGCCGGCCTGCGCCTGGGCGCTGCGTTGGCGCCGCCGGGGCTGCAGACCAAGCTCGCCAGCTTGGGTAGCAACCCGTTATCGGTCCCGGCAATGGCCGCCGGCATCGCCAGCCTGCGCGACCCGCAACTGGTGCAGACCCGGCGCGCGGAAAATGCGCGCGTGCGCGACGACACCATCGCCTGGCTCAAGACCAAGGGCTACACCTGCCTGCCCACGCAGGCCAACTGCTTCCTGCTCGACGTCAAGCACGACGCCAGCGTGTTCGCCGATTCGATGCAGAAACAAGGCGTCATCGTCGGCCGCAGCTGGCCGATCTGGCCCAAGCGCGTGCGCGTAAGCGTCGGCACCGAGGCAGAGATGCTGCGGTTTCGCGAGGCGTTTGCCAAGGCGAAACGCTGATCGCGTAGTAAAGCGAAGCGCTTACCCTTCTCCCTTCGGGAAAAGGTGCCCCGAAGGGGCGGATGAGGGTACGTGCGAAGCCTAGTGTTGTCCGGTTGCACGAGGGCTTCGCCCCGTACCCTCACCCCAACCCCTCTCCCGAAGGAGAGGGGCTTTAATCAGTCGCATTGCATGACGCTGCTCTGAGTGTGTACTGCGTTATTCCCTTCTCCCCTCGGGAGAAGGTGCCCCGAAGGGGCGGATGAGGGTACGCGCGAAGCCCGGCGTTGCCCGGCTGCACGAGAGCTTCGTCCTTGCCCCAACCCCCGCACCTGCGGCGCGGGCGCGAGCACTCCAAGGCATGCGCACCTGCGGCGCGAAAGCCACGCTTTCTCGCCCCGTCGGGAGAGGGGCTTTGGATTCCTACTGATCCAACGCCTCTGGCTCCGGAGCGCGCAGCGTGCTCCGGAGCCAGAGGTAGCTAATCACAAAGGTCAATGCCATCGAGCTGGCGTTCCATAGCAATAGCTCGCGCAGCATCGGCGGGCCTTGCAGGAGGTGCGTGTAGTAACGGCGATCCAACAGCGCGATGGCGTGCGGCATGAACACGCTGATGAAGGGCGTTGGCACCGGCGCAACCAGCAGCGTCATCGCAGCTGCGAAACCGTACTCAAGCCAGGGCGAACGACGCGGGCGCTTACGCAGGCGCGCGGCGATCCTTGTAAAGATCCACAACAACGGCATCGCCAATATCGCCCACAGCACCAGCAACAACGCGACTGCCAACACGCCCTGCAGGCTAAACATCGCTCAACTCACCAGCGCGGCGACTTGGTCAGCGGCGGCGCCTGATGCTGGCGATCGTAGGCGCGTAGCTCGTCGCGGATATGCGCCACGCGCTGACGGCCCAGCGCATTGCGGCTGTCGTCCAGCACCACGCCATCGAGCAGTTCGGCCATGCGCTGCACGGTCGGCAGCATTTTTTCCCAGGCATCCAGCGCAGTCATCGGCGCCGGCAAGGTGAGGAAAAACGCAATCGCCGGGGTCTGCATCTCGCGGATGTTGGCCATGTCGAAACTACCGGGCTTGAGGATGCTGGCCATGCTGAAGATCGGCCCGCGCTCCGGGTGCCCTTCCACCAACCGGTGGAAGACATTCATGTGACCGAACACCAAACCGGTTTTCTCGGCAGCCACCACCACGTCTTCGCCACGCAGCACCTGCCCGGCCTTGGCCGCGACGAACAGCGAGACGATCTTGTCGAAGTCCTGATTCGGACGCTTGCCGACATCGTTGCCGCCAGCCACATCTGCATCGTCCAGATTGAGTTCGCTCTGCTCGGCACCTTCAGTGCGCTCGAACCGGTCGCCTTCCACGCCAAGCTCGCCGGAAATCACCGGCTCGCGGCGTTCGCGCGGCTGCCCGTCGTCCTTGTCGACCCGGCGCCCTTGCGGCGATTTTTTCGGGCGACCAAACAGGAAGATGGCCGCGACCAGCAGCAGTCCAGCGATCAGGATCCCGATCCGGATCATGGCCATGTCGGACATTCAGCGTGCCTCCGCATAAGAGTGACAGGTGTCGATATTCCAACAAGCATGGCACGTCATGCCGCACCCGCCAAACGTGCGGCTTCTTCCAGGTCAACGCTGACCAGACGGCTGACGCCCGGCTCGCGCATGGTCACGCCGGAGAGCTGACGCGCGGCCTCCATCGTCGCCTTGTTGTGGCTGACGAACAGGAACTGCACTTTCTCGCTCATTTCCCGAACCATGTTGGCCAGGCGGCCGACATTGGCTTCGTCCAGCGGCGCGTCGACCTCGTCGAGCAGGCAGAACGGCGCGGGATTGAGTTGGAAGATCGCAAACACCAGCGCCACCGCGGTCATCGCCTTTTCGCCACCGGACAGCAGCGAGATGCTGGACACGCGCTTGCCCGGCGGGCGCGCCATGATGGTCACGCCGGTGTCGAGCAGGTCTTCGCCGGTAAGTTCTAGATAGGCATGCCCGCCGCCGAACAGCCGCGGATACAGTGCCTGCACGCCGGAATTGACGCGGTCGAAGGTGTCCTTGAAACGGCCGCGGGTTTCGCGGTCGATCTTGCGGATCGCCTCTTCCAGGGTTTCCAGCGCGGTGTTGAGATCCAGGTTCTGCGCGTCGAGATATTCCGAGCGTTGCGCCGCTTCACCATATTCCTGGATCGCCGCCAGGTTGACCGGTTCCAGCCGCCGCATGCGCCCATCGATCTGGCCGACCGCCGCTTCCCACTCGGCCAGATTGGCCGATTCGGGCAAGCCGTTGACCACGTCTTCGAGCACGAAGCCGGCCTTCACCACCGCAGCCTCCAGCTGTTCGGCGCTGAGCACCAGGGCTTGCTGATCGAGCTTGCGCTGCGAGATGCGCTCGCGCTGGCCCAGTGCCTGTTCGTCGCGCTGCTGACGGGTCTGTTCGTAGCTGCGCAGTTCGCCGTCAACACTCTCCAGCATGGTGCGCGCTTCGCTTAGTACGCGCTCGGTGCGCACACGCTCGCTCAAGGCGGCCTGATGCTCGTGCTCCAGCGTTTCCACCGGCGAATCGCCTTCGCTGAGCTGGGCGACCAGATCTTCCAGGCGCGTATCGAGCTGGCCGCGCTGGCTGTCCATGCGCTCCAGCGTCTGGCTGAGCGAGGTGATTTGCGTGCGTTGCGATTCGAGCGTAAGCGCCAGTGCGTGCATCGCATCGCGCACGCCACGTGCGGCATCGCGGGCCTGGTCGCGTGCATCGGTGAGCTGACGGCGTTCGCTTTCCAAAGCCGCACGGGTGCCCTGCAGATCGCCCATGAGGGTCACCGCGTCTTCGAGTTTGGCGCGCGCTTCGCGTGCCTGCTCACGGCTGGTGTCCAGCGTTTCCAGCAGCTGCGACAACTCGCTTTCGATGCGTTCGATGCGCGTACGTGCGGCATCGACCTTGCCTTGCTGGCTCTGCAATTGACCGGCCAGTTCGGAGACGCTGCGATGCGCCATGTATAACTGACGCTGCGCATCTTCGCGTTGCTGCTCGGCAGCCAGCAACTGCTCGCGGAAGCTGCCCAGGCGCTGCTCAAGGTCGGCTTCGCGCTCCTGCAGCGTTTCGATCTGCGCGCGTAATTCTTGAATCTCGCGCTCGCGCAACAAGGCGCCCTGCTTGGCGGCGCCGGAACGCGACACCCGCACCCAGCCCTCGCCCAGCCGCTCGCCATTGCGGGTGATGACCGAATCGCCCTCGGGCAGGCCGCGCTGCAGCGTGCGTGCGGCATCCAGATCCTCGGCCGCATGCAGGCGCGCGAGCAGGCGACGGATCGCGATCGGCCCCTGCACCTTGGCCGCAAGCGAGGTCGGTGCGAAGGTGGCGTTGTCGCTGGCACTGGATACCAGCGCGATGCGGCCGTCGCCCAACTCGCCCAGCGCGTCGACCAGTTGCTCCGGCGCATCCACCAGCACGCCTTCGATCAATTGCCCCAACGCACCTTCGACCGCATTTTCCCAGCCGCTTTCGACCGTGATGCGTTCGCCGACACGCGCGGCCGAATCCAGCCCGCGCGATTTCAGCCACGCCACCGCCGCGCCCTGCTCCTGACCGAGCGCGGCCTGCTGCAGGGTTTCCAGCGACGACAGCCGACCACGTGCGGCCTGCGCCTGCTTGCGTACCTCGGCCAGCTCGCCCTGGCTGGCCCGCTGTCGTTCCTGCAGCCCGCCGAGCGCGTGCTTGCGCGCTTCGACCTGCTCGGTCAGCCCGTCCAGCGAGGTCTTCTGGGTTTCGTGGCGCAGCTCGATCTGCTCGAACGCTTCGGCCAGCGCATCCAGATCCAGCCCGGCGCGCTCGTTGACCAGAGCTTCGCGGCGGCGGTCGGCTTCCAGCGACTGGCGATCGAGATAATCGACACGCGTGCGCTCCACTTCGCCGGCACGCGAGGCCTCGCCGGTATCGCGGTTATGGGTTTCCCAGCGCTGCTGCCAGTCGGCCAGCCGCGCTTCCGCTTCGCGCAGCGATTCCTGGCGGAATTCATGGTCTTCGCGCAGCTGTTCCAGCTGCGGTTCGGCAGCGTCCACCGCCTCGCGCAGCACCGCCAATCTGGCCGAGTCACCGCTGATGTGCTGGGTCAGTTCCTGCAGTTGGCTCTGCGCCTCATCGCGCGCCTTGTGCAGGCGGTGCGAGAGTTCGCGCTGATGCTGGATCTGCTGCTCGATGCGCGCCAACGCACCACCGACCTGATAGACATCAGCCTGCGCCTTGGCCACCGCTTCGGCGGCTTCCTCGCGACGCACGCGGCCGGTTTCGATGCGCGCTTCGGCATCGCGCTGTTCGGCGATCAGTTGCTGCAGGCGGGTCTCTTCCTGATTCAATTTTTCGCGCAGGCCCTGCAGCCGGCCATCCAGGCCGCGGTATTCCAGCGCCTTCCATTCGGCGTCCTTGATCCGGCGTTCTTCCTGCAAGGCCTGATACTGCTCGGCCTGGCGCGCCTGGCGCTGCAGATGCGCCAGCTGCTTGGTGATTTCTTCGCGCAGATCGCCCAGGCGATCGAGATTTTCGCGGGTGTGGCGAATACGGGTTTCGGTTTCCTTGCGGCGTTCCTTGTACTTGGAAATGCCGGCGGCCTCTTCCAGATACACGCGCAGATCTTCCGGGCGCGCCTCGATGATCTGGCTGATCATGCCCTGCTCGATGATCGAGTAGCTGCGCGGCCCCAGACCGGTGCCCAGGAACAGATCGGTGATGTCGCGGCGTCGGCACTTGGTGCCGTTGAGGTAATACGCACTGGTGCCGTCGCGGCTGACCAGTCGCTTGACCGAGATCTCGTTGAACGAGGCGAACTCGCCGGTGATGGTGTGATCGGAGTTGTCGAAGATCAGCTCCACCGTCGCCTGCGACACCGGCTTGCGCGCCGAGGAACCGGAGAAGATCACGTCGGTCAGCGAGTCGCCGCGCAGGCGGCTGGCCGAGCTTTCGCCCATCACCCAGCGCACCGCATCGATGATGTTGGACTTGCCGCAACCATTGGGGCCGACGATGCCGGTCATGTTGGTGGGCAGATGCAACGTGGTCGGGTCGACGAACGACTTGAAACCGGACAGTTTGATCGTGGACAGGCGCATGGGACTGGAGGTTCCGGGCACCGCGCGGACGAAGCCGGCAGGCGCTTTTTCCTGTGAAGCCAGTCCCTAAACCCTTGATCCATAAGATCAGCAGGCCGTGGAACCGGCAATGGAGCATGAGTATAACGGGCCGGCCATCGCTGGCGGCGGCGCCATAAAGACAAAGGGCGCCTAACAAGGCGCCCTTCGGATACAGCATGCGGCGTGGATCAGGCGTCGGATTCGACGATGACCTTGACCGAGGTTTCCACATCGGCGTGCAGGTGCAGCACAACGTCGTACTCGCCGACATTGCGGAATGCGCCTTCGCCCAGGATCACTTCGCTCTTTTCCAGCGGCAGGCCGGCGGCGGTGAACGCCTCGGCGATGTCGCGCGGGCCGACCGAACCGTACAGCTTGCCTTCGGTAGACGCATGCGCACCGATGGTGACGCTGGCGCCTTCGAACTTGGTGGCGCGGCTCTGTGCATCGGCCAGGATGCTGTTGGCCTTGGCTTCGTAATCGGCACGCTTGGTTTCGAACGCTTCCACGTTGGCAGCGGTGGCCGGAACGGCCTTGCCCTGCGGCACGAGGAAATTGCGGCCGTAACCCGGCTTGACGCTGACCTTATCGCCCAGGTTGCCCAGGTTGGTCACTTTCTGCAGAAGAATCAGATCCATGGTGGTGCTCCGTTATTCGTTAGCGCCGGCGCTTTGGCCGACGCAACGTTTGCTGTCCGAAAAGACGGGGATTCGGGAATCGGGATTTGGGAATCGCAAGAGCACGATCAACACCGCATCTCGAATGACCGGCCTCTATATTTTAATAACCCGCACATGGATGTGCGGGCTCTTCCGAGGGACTCGGATTAGACGTCGTGATTGTCCGTGTACGGAATCAACGCCAGGAAACGCGAGCGCTTGACGGCCGTAGCCAGCTGACGCTGGTACTTGGACTTGGTACCGGTCACGCGGCTCGGCACGATCTTGCCGTTCTCGGTGAGGTACTGACGCAGGGTGTTGAGATCCTTGTAATCGATCTCTTTCACGCCTTCGGCGGTGAACTTGCAGAACTTGCGACGACGGAAGAACTTGGACATGACAGCGCTCCTTAAGCGGCTTCGGCGTTGTCGCCGTCGGTATCGGTGGCGGCAGGTGCAGCATCGCCCTCATCGTCATCACGACGACGACGCTCGCTACGCTCGGGCTTGTCGCCCTTCTCGTCCTTGCTCTTCATGATCAGCGACTGCTCGGTGTCCGGGCCATCGCGCTTGACGACCAGGTGACGCAGCACCGCATCGTTGAAGCGGAAGCTTTCCACCAGCTCGCTCAGCACGGCCTGGTCGACTTCGATGTTGAGCAGCACGTAGTGCGCCTTCACCAGGTTCTGGATCGGGTAAGCCAGCTGACGACGGCCCCAGTCTTCCAGACGGTGGATGGTGCCGTTACCGCCCTCGATCAGCGACTTATAGCGCTCGATCATGGCCGGGACCTGCTCGCTCTGATCCGGGTGGACCAGGAACACGACTTCGTAATGACGACTCATGTTTGTTATTACCTTTCGGATGTGGCCACGTGGGCCGGACAGCTCCCCGGTGAACCGCGCAAGGCGGCCGGTGGAGCAAGGATCCCCACCCGAAACCGGGTAGGAAGCAGGAAAGTATGGCAGTTCAGGCGCTTAGCCGCAACCTGGCCATACCAGCAGCCAAGTTTACGAGCGTGATATCTGCGCGGCGACTGCTTAAGCCCCTCTCCCGCCGGGAGATGGGTTGGGGTGAGGGTACGGGGCAAAGCCACTCGTGTCGTTCAGCCACGCGAGGCTTCGCTCCGTACCCTCACCCGCCCTTCGGGCACCTTCTCCCGAGGGGAGAAGGAATCAGCGGTGCTCGGCGGCCGTCGTGAAGCTCTCCCCACACCCACACTCGGCCGTGGCATTAGGGTTGCTGAAGGTAAAGGTCTCGCTGAGGCCGTGCTTGCCGAAGTCGATGCAGGTGCCATCGACCAGCGGCAGGCTGGTGGGGTCGACGAAGATGCGCACGCCGTCCTGCTCGAACACTGCGTCGTCATCGCGCTGGTCGCGCGCCAGGTCGGTGATGTGGCCCCAGCCGGAGCAACCGGTCTTGGTCACGCCGAAGCGCAGGCCCAGCGTCCCCGGGGTCTGCTGCACGAAACGCTGCACGCGCTCCAGCGCGGCGGGGGTGAGGCTGATGGCCATGGGAGGTGCTCCGAAAACGATGGTGGCAAGTATAGCGAGGCCGCAACAACCGCGGCGGCGTCCTCAGCTGCGTCACCTCCCTCAAATGGGGGCACAGCAGGCCTGCGACAAGCACCTCGACCCGCAAGCGGTTCAGATGCTCGCGCCAGCGCGCCCGCAGCCAGTAAACTCGCAGACCATTCAAAGTCGCTACGGCGAGGACAAGTCATGACGGTGGTCAGCGTTGAACATGCGCTTGCGGGGAAGCTCCCCGAAGGCGGCGAAGTCACGGTACGGGGGTGGGTGCGCACGCTGCGCGGATCTGCCGGACTGGCCTTCATCAACGTGACCGATGGCTCGTGCTTCGCTCCGATCCAGGTAGTGGCCAACGACACGTTGCCCAATTTCGACGAAATCAAGCGTCTGACCAGTGGCTGCTCGCTGATCGCCAAGGGCGTGCTGGTCAAGTCGCAGGGCAAGGGCCAGTCGTTCGAGATCCAGGCCAGCGGTGTCGAGATCGTCGGCTGGGTCGAGGACCCGTTGACCTACCCGATCCAGCCCAAGCCGATGTCGCCGGAGTTCCTGCGCGAAGTGGCGCATCTGCGCCCGCGCACCAATCTGTTCGGCGCGGTCACCCGTATCCGCAACTGCCTGGCGCAGGCGGTGCACCGCTTCTTTCACCAGAACGGTTTCAACTGGATCAGCACCCCGATCGTGACCACGTCCGACGCCGAAGGTGCCGGGCAGATGTTCCGCGTCTCGACCCTGGACATGGCCAACCTGCCGCGCAACGAGAAGGGCGAGGTCGATTTCAGCCGCGACTTCTTCGGCAAGGAAACCTTCTTGACCGTATCCGGCCAGCTCAACGTGGAGGCGTATTGCCTGGCCCTGAGCAAGGTCTACACCTTCGGCCCGACCTTCCGCGCCGAGAACAGCCACACCACGCGCCATCTGGCCGAGTTCTGGATGATCGAGCCGGAAATCGCCTTCGCCGATCTGGCCGAAGACGCGCGTCTGGCCGAGCAGTTCCTCAAGTACCTGTTCCGCGCGGTGCTGGACGAGCGCGGCGACGATCTGGCCTTCCTGGCCGAGCGCGTGGACAAGAACGCAATCAGCAAGCTGGAAGCCTTCATCAATGCGCCGTTCGAGCAGATCGATTACACCGAGGCGGTGAAGCTGCTGCAGAACTCCGGCAAGAAGTTCGACTTCCCGGTCGAATGGGGCCTGGACCTGCAGACCGAACACGAGCGCTGGCTGACCGAAGAACATATCGGCCGTCCGGTGGTGGTGACCAACTATCCAGAGCACATCAAGGCCTTCTACATGCGCCTGAACGACGACGGCAAGACGGTCGCTGCGATGGACGTGCTGGCACCGGGCATTGGCGAGATCATCGGCGGCAGCCAGCGCGAAGAGCGCCTGGATGTACTGGATGCACGCATGGCGCAATTCGGCCTGGATAAGGAGCACTACAGCTGGTACCGCGATTTCCGTCGCTACGGCTCGGTGCCGCATGCCGGCTTCGGCCTGGGGTTCGAGCGGCTGGTGGTGTACGTGTGCGGGCTGAGCAATATCCGCGACGCCATCCCCTACCCGCGCGCGCCGGGCAGCGCCGAGTTCTGATGTGACAACTGAAGCGGCCACTGTGACCATGTACCGTCCGTTGGGCCCGGAGGAATACGCATTGGTGCGTGACTCCGGCTTCCAACGCTGGCCGCCGCGATTGCCGGAGCAACCGATCTTCTATCCGGTCACCAACCAACGCTATGCCGAAGAAATCGCATCGCGCTGGAACGTTAAGGACAGTGGGGTCGGCTATGTGGCGCAGTTCGATGTGCGCAAGTCATTCGTCGAAAATTACGCCGTTCAAAAAGTCGGCGGCGCGCATCACACCGAATGGTGGATTCCTGCCGAGGAACTGGATGCGTTGAACGACAATATCGTCGGCCTGATTGCGATCATCGCCCGCTTCGACGCCCCGCCCCAGGAGCACTCCGCATGACGCTGTTCTTCGCACTGTGTTTTGTCGGTGTCGCAGTGGCCGGGCTCACCGCGCTGCTGATCTTCTGGCCGCTGACGCTGGTACACATGCGCGACCGTCATCCGGAGGCATTGGCCAGCTTCGGCGACCCGGCCTTCATTAGTCCCACGGCGCTGCGCTGGTTGCTGACGCGGCGCTACCGCAGCCACCGCGACAGCGCGCTGTCCGGTCTGGCCACTCCCGCCTGGCTGTCGCTGCTCACCATCTTTTTCGGCCTGGGCATGGCGGCCCTGCTCGGCCTGCTTTCCAAGGTAATGCAATGAACACGTACGAAGACACTGCCCAGGGCGAACAGGTTTCCTGGTGGCTGGCCACGATCGGCCGCACGCTGATCTGGGCACGCCTGCGCGTCAATGAGGCAGGCACCGCCGAGGTGCTGGACAGCGACGGCAAGACGCTGCCCTACGACAGCGAAGACAGCGCCCGTGCGGCCTTGTTCGATGCCGAATTCGTCTCGCTCGACGGGTTGGACGAAGAAGACGCGCTGATGCGCGGTTTCTCGCTCAACGAAGTCTCGCCGCCGCGCGGCGAAGACGATGCGGATCTGCGCGAACGCATGGTCGTGACCCTGGGTGGCCGCGCCTGACATGTACGCCCCACGCGCGTTTGTGCAGACCGATCTGGCCTTGCTGGACTGGCTGATCGCGCGCGACCCGTTCGTCACCCTGATCAGCCAGGGCGAGGACGGCCAGCCGGCAATCACGCATCTGCCGGTGCTGTACCAACGCGATGCGCAGGCCGTGATCATCGAAGGCCACTGGGCGCGCCCCAACCCGCAGGCACGCCAGTCCGGCGATGCGGTGATGGTGGTGCAGGGACCGCACGCCTACGTGTCGCCCAGCTGGTATCTGGACAAGGAGCCTGCCGCGCGCGTGCCGACCTGGAATTACGCGGTGGCGCATCTGCATGGCCGTTGCAGCCAGATCACCGATGAGCGGGAAGTCGGCGATCTGATCGGCCGCATGAGCGCGCATTTCGAACAACGTGTGGGTAGCGATTGGTTGTTCGAGATGGAGCGCGACAGCCACCGCCGGCAATTGCGCGGCCTGGTCGGTTTTCGCTTCGTGCCCAGCCGCATCGAGCTCACCTTCAAGCTCAGTCAGAACCATCCGGCCGGCAATGTCGCTGCGGTCAGCGATGCGCTGGAACAACAAGCCTCCAGCGAATCCCGTGAGCTGGCCACGCTAATGCGCGATACCTTGCGCGCACGCGATGGCGCCGCCTGACCGGCACGGCACACAGTCGATTTCTGCACCACCGCTTTATGGCTCCTCTCTCGAACACACCCTGCCCTCTTTGCTCTGGAATACTGCGCGCATGAACGAGCTCAACCATTTACTCGCAAACAACCAGGCCTGGTCCGAGCGCATCCGTCGCGAAGACCCGGAATTCTTCTCCAAGCTGTCCACCCAGCAGACTCCGGAATATCTGTGGATCGGCTGCTCGGATTCGCGCGTGCCGGCCAACCAGATCATCGACATGGCGCCGGGCGAGGTGTTCGTGCACCGCAATATCGCCAACGTGGTGGTGCACACCGATCTGAATTGCCTGTCGGTGATCCAGTTCGCGGTGGACGTGCTCAAGGTCAAGCACGTGCTGGTGGTGGGCCATTACGGCTGCGGCGGCGTCTTCGCCAGCCTCACCCAGAAGCGTATGGGCCTGGTCGACAACTGGATCCGCCACGTCACCGATGTGGCCGACAAGCACGAAGCCTGCCTGCACGATGCCGGTGAATTGCCGGCGCAGCACGCGCGGTTGTGCGAGCTCAACGTGCTCGAGCAGGTGGTCAATGTCTGTCGCACCACCATCGTGCGCGATGCATGGGAACGCGGCCAGGACCTGTGCGTGCATGGCTGGGTCTACAGCCTGCGCGATGGCCGCGTGCACGATCTGGGCATGTCGATCGACCGCTCCGAGCTGCTGCAGGAGCGTTACGACACGGCGCTGGCGCAGATTCAGGCCGATCACACCGAACGCTGAGTCGCACCCGCACACCATCTCACGACGGTGCCCATCGGCGCCGTCGGTTGGCTATGCTGGACGTCTTCTTTGCCGAGGAACGTCCATGCTGGTCCCGCCGATCAACCTGCATGCCTGGATCGAGCAATACCGCCACCTGCTCAAACCGCCGGTGGGCAACAAATGCATCCAGCAGGACGGTTTCATCATCATGATCGTCGGCGGGCCGAATGCGCGCACCGACTATCACTATGACGAAGGCCCGGAGTGGTTCTTCCAGCTCGAAGGCGAGATGGTGCTGAAGGTGCAGGACGAAGGCGTGGCACGCGACATTCCGATCCGCGCCGGCGAAATCTTTCTACTGCCACCGAAGGTGCCGCACTCGCCGCAGCGCGCGGCCGGCTCGATCGGCCTGGTGATCGAGCGCGAGCGCTTGCCCAACGAACAGGACGGCCTGCAGTGGTATTGCCCGCAGTGCAATCACAAACTGTACGAGGCGATGTTTCCGCTGCAGAACATCGAAACCGATTTTCCGCCGGTGTTCGATCATTTCTACCGCTCGCTTGCGCTGCGCACCTGCACCCAGTGCGGGCACGTGCACCCGGCGCCCGAGCGTTATGCCGCAACTGAGGCGTAAGTGGCGCAGAGGGTGACGATGCAGAACACGCGTAGCGGGAGGCGCTCGACGGCGCTCGAACGACAGTGGCCGATGCGCGTGCCGTGCAGCGAGGCTGCAATGGCAGGCGACGCAGCGACCGCACGCCGGCCAACAACACGCCTGTCTTTCATCCGCGCAGCTTTCAACCGCGCAGACGCGCAACGTGCATGCCGCTCGAACGCACTGCCACCGATGCCATGCTGCGCGCACTGATCGATCTCAAACCGCGCGACGTACCGCTGCGCGTTGCGCTCCGCAACACCGCCGCAGTGGTGCTGCCGCTGGCGGTGGGCGTGGCCACCGGGCATGTCGCTGCGGGTCTGGCGGTGTGCACCGGCGCGCTCAACACCATGTTCACCGACCAGCCCGGCCCGTATCGCGCGCGTCTGCAACGCATGTTGATGGCCGCGCTGGCCGCCGGTGCGGCCGCGTTGCTGGGCATTTGGGTGGGCCACAACACCCCTGCTCTGGTGGTCGCCGGCTTGTTGCTCGGCCTGGGCGGCGGGCTGCTGGTGGCGCTCGGCCCGGTGGCCGCGCGCGTGGGCCTGACCAGCATGATCCTGCTGGTGGTCAGCGCCGATATGCGCTTGCCGATCGCGCAGGCACCGGGCGTGGCCGCGCTGATCTTAGCCGGCGGCCTGCTCCAGGTCGTGCTGGCATTGGCCGCGTGGCCGCTGCAACGCTATCGCCCGGAACGCTTCGCACTGGCCGATCTGATGCGCCAGCTGGCAGGCATCGCACGCCAGCGCCCGGAAGCCAGCGCCGCGCCGCCGGCAACGCAGGAAGTACTCGATGCGATGGTGATGCTGCACGGCGAACATCGCTCGCGCGCGATCGCCGTGCAGAGCTTTCGCATCATTGCCGAGCTCTGCGATCGGGTACGACTGGAACTGCTGTCGCTGGCCGATGCCGACACCCGCCTGACCGAGTCGCAGGCGCGCCCGGCCATCGAGCGCGTGCTCGAACGCAGCGCCATCGTGCTGGAACAACTCGCACACGCAATGACGGTGGGCGAAGACCCGTTAGCGGCGGATGCCTCGATGACCGGCTTCGACGATCTGGTCGCGGCCCTGGCGCAGTTTCAGCACGACAACACCGACACCCGCGAACGCCGGCTGGTGCGTGTGGCGGTGGCGCGCGCGCAAGGCCTGGGCGGGCAGTTGCGCGCCCTGATCCGCAATGCGCACTGGGCCAGCAGCCGTGGCGAGATCCAGGCGCAGTTGGCCGAAGCGCGTTTACCTGCGGCACTCAGGCCAGCGGCGACCTTGGCCACCTTGCGCGCAAATCTGGATCTGTCCTCGGTGGCGTTTCGGCATGCGTTGCGTTGCGGCGTGTGTCTGGCACTGGCGATCGCCTTCCAGCGTTGGCAGCAGATTCCGCACGGCTTCTGGATTCCGATGACCACCGCCATCGTGCTCAAGCCGGATTTCGGCGGTACTTTCAGCTTCGGCGCCTTGCGCGTGGCAGGTACCTTCGTCGGCTTGTTGGTGGCCACGTTACTCGCACATTTTGCGATGGATGGCGCCAGCATCCGGCTGGCGTTGCTGGCGCTGTTTTGCCTGGGTTTCCGCTTGTTGACGCAGGTGAATTACGGTATCGGTGTCGCGTTTCTGACCGGCATGCTGGTGCTGTTGCTGTCGTTCGAAGGCGTGGCGCCGGGCGACGCCATCGGTGCGCGTCTGCAGGCAACGGTAGCCGGCAGCGCATGGGCGTTGATCGCCTACGCGTTGTGGCCCACGCGCGAGCGCCGGCATATCCGCGCATCGCTGGCGCAACTGCTCAGCGCGTATCGCGATCATCTGCGCCATCTGTTGCTCGGCCAGATGGAGGATTTAAGCGATACCCGCGCCGCCGCACGTGTGGCGCGCACCAATGCGCAGGCCTCGATCGAACGGCTGCGCGGCGAGCCACGCAGCCGGCGCAATCTGCACGAACTCAAACTCGCCGAATCGCTGCTGGCCAACGGCAACCGGCTGATCCGTGCCACCTTGTCGCTGGAAGCGGTGCTGCGCGATGGCCACCCCTTACCCACGCTGGCGGCATTGCCCGCATTTGCGGAACAGGCCGATCAGGCGCTGACGGACCTGATCGACTGCCTGATCCACGGCGGCATCCCCGCAGCGGCCACCTTGCGCAGCGCCGAGCGCCGTTTGTCCGATGCGTTGGCCGCACTGCCCGACAGCTCGCCCACCACCGCTGCACTGGCCGACACCGTCGACCGCATCACCGACAGCATCGGCACGTTGACCCATCTGTTGCGCCCGGCCCGACCAGCGTCAACCGGTGCCTCTGCAGAGGCACCGGCCGTGCATGACGGCGCCCCCACTGCCGGCGGGTAAACTGACCTCACCGACCCGCGCTGCGAGCCTTGACGATGACCGACCCGCTGTCCCGCGCCCATGCCGTTGCACTGGACGCCGCCGACCCGCTGCGCCGCCTGCGCGATGCGTTCGTGTTCCCGCAGCATGGCGGCCAGGATCAAACCTATTTCGTCGGCAATTCGCTGGGCCTGCAGCCGCGCGCCGCGCGCGCAATGGTCGCCGAAGTGCTCGACCAGTGGGGCGCACTCGCAGTGGAAGGCCACTTCACCGGCCCCACGCAATGGCTGACGTATCACCAATTGGTGCGCGATGGTCTGGCGCGCGTGGTCGGCGCACTGCCCGGCGAAGTGGTCGCGATGAACACGCTGAGCGTCAATCTGCATCTGATGATGGCCAGCTTTTACCGCCCCACGCCCGAGCGCGGCGCGATCCTGATCGAAGCCGGTGCGTTTCCGTCCGACCGCCATGCGGTGGAATCGCAACTGCGCCTGCATGGGCTGGATCCGGCCACGCACCTGATCGAAGTGGAAGCCGATGAGCCCAACGGTACCTTGTCGATGGCGGCGATTGCCGAAGCCATCGCATTGCATGGCCCGCGTCTGGCGTTGGTGCTGTGGCCCGGCATCCAGTACCGCAACGGCCAGGCCTTCGCGCTGGGCGACATCGCGCGTTTGGCGCGCGCGCAAGGCGCCGCGGTGGGTTTCGATCTGGCGCATGCGGTCGGCAATATCCCGCTGACGCTGCACGACGATGGCGTGGATTTCGCGGTGTGGTGCCACTACAAATATCTCAACGCAGGGCCCGGTGCGGTGGGCGGTTGTTTCGTGCACGAACGCCATGCCAACAGCGACCTGCCGCGCATGGCCGGTTGGTGGGGGCACGAACAGCAGACCCGCTTCCGCATGGACCCGCAGTTCGTGCCCTCGCCTGGTGCCGAAGGCTGGCAGCTGAGCAATCCGCCGGTACTGGCGCTGGCGCCGCTGCGTGCGTCGCTTGATGTGTTCGACCAGGCCGGCATGCCGGCGTTGCGTGCAAAATCCGAACAGCTCACCGGCCATCTGGAACAGTTGATCCACACACGCGTGCCGCAGGTGCTGCAGATCGTCACCCCGGCCGACCCTGCGCAGCGTGGCTGCCAGCTGTCGCTGCGGGTGGCAGGCGGGCGCGCGCAAGGGCGCTCGCTGTTCGAGTATCTGCAGTCGGTGGGCGTGCTTGGCGACTGGCGCGAGCCGGACGTGATCCGCATCGCACCGGTGCCGCTGTACAACCGCTTCTGCGATCTGCACCAGTTCGTCGAGCAGGTGGAAACCTGGGCCGCCGCCTGAGCACGTACGGCACAGACTGTGCCATCGAACAGGTGTGCGCGTGAGCCGGAACCGGCGCACGCGCACGTACACTCCAAGCCCGCACCTGGCTGACCGGCTTGCGCTGTTGCCAGCCGCTTCACCTTTTCCCTCTCCGCCGGCACCCGCGTCCGGCCGCTGCCGGATACCGCATTGAGCGCAGTCTCTCCTCGTTCCCTGACCCTGATCGGCGCCGGCTTGGCCGGTTGCCTGCTCGCTATCCTGCTGTCGCGTCGCGGCTGGCAGGTCACCGTCTACGAGCGCCGCGGCGATCCGCGCATCAAGGGCTACGAGTCCGGCCGCTCGATCAACCTGGCGCTGGCCGAACGCGGCCGCCACGCGCTGCGCCAGGCCGGCGCCGAAGATGCGGTAATGGCCAAGGCCGTGATGATGCGCGGGCGCATGGTGCATCCGCTGGTTGGCGAGCCGCAGCTGCAACGCTACGGGCGCGACGACAGCGAAGTAATCTGGTCGATCCACCGCGCCGCATTGAACGTCGCATTGCTGGATCTGGCCGAACAGGCCGGCGCACGCGTGCATTTCTACCGCCGCCTGCACACCGTGGACTTCGACGCCGGCTACGCGCGCTTCATCGACGACCGCGACGACCAACCGCACGAGATCCACTTCCAGAGCCTGATCGGCAGCGATGGCGCAGGCTCGGCGCTGCGCGCGGCGATGCAGCGAAAATCGCCGCTGGGCGAGCGCATCGAATTTCTGGACCACTCGTACAAGGAACTGGAAATTCCGCCCCTGCCCGGCGGCGGTTTCCGCATCGAACGCAACGCGCTGCACATCTGGCCACGCGGGCGTTACATGTGCATCGCGCTGCCCAATGATGGCGGCACCTTCACCGTCACGCTGTTTCTGCCCAACACGGGCGAGCCAAGCTTTGCCACCACGCGTACCGGCGACGAAGCGCTGGCCTTGTTCGCGCGCGACTTCCCGGATGCCTTGCCGCTGATTCCGCAGCTCAAGGAGCATTGGGAAGAACATCCGCCCGGGCTGCTCGGCACCTTGATGCTGGACCGCTGGCATCTGGACAGCCGCGCATTGCTGATCGGCGACGCCGCGCATGCGATGGTGCCGTTCCACGGCCAGGGCATGAATTGCGCCTTCGAAGACTGCGTGGCGTTGGCAGAGCAGCTGGACGCGCACGACGATCTTGAAGCCGCATTTGCTGCGTTCGAAGCAGCGCGCCGCGACGATGCCGCGGCGATCCAGCAGATGGCGCTGGAAAACTACCTGGAAATGCGCGACCGCGTCGGCGATGCCGCGTTCCTGCTGCAACGCGCACTGGAACAGGAACTGCAGACACGCTGGCCCACCCGCTTCGTGCCGCATTACACGATGGTGACTTTCCTGCGCACGCGCTATTCGATCGCCCTGGCGCGCAGCGAGATCCAGCGCGAGATCCTGGTCGAGGCCACGCGCGGGCAGACCGATCTGTCGCGCATCGACTGGGCTGCGCTGGACGCGGTCGTGCATGCGCGTCTGCAGCCGCTGGAAGGCGCGCACTGATCCCTGCACTGTTCCGTCGCACACAGGCCGGCGTCAACGAGCCGGCGCGCGGATGAGAGATACTAGCCAGCACTGGCGGCGCCCTCCGCAGCGCGCCGCGGATCTGGATTTGATACGGCATGCCTGACAGCTTTCTCTTCTACGACCTGGAAACCTTCGGCCAGGATCCGCGCCGCACGCGCATCGCGCAGTTCGCCGCCGTGCGCACCGATGCGCAGCTGCGCGTGATCGAAGAACCGATCAGTTTCTACGTGCAGCCGGCCGACGATCTGCTGCCCTCCCCGTACGCGACCATGGTCACCGGCATCACCCCGCAGCACGCCCTGCGCGAAGGCGTGAGCGAGGCCGAAGCGTTTGCGCGCATTTCCGAACAGATGAGCCGGCCGCAGACCTGCACGCTGGGCTACAACTCGATCCGCTTCGACGACGAGTTCGTGCGCTGCGGGCTGTTCCGCAATTTCTACGATCCCTACGAGCGCGAGTGGCGCGGCGGCAATTCGCGTTGGGATCTGCTCGATGTGTTGCGGCTGGTGCATGCCCTGCGCCCGGACGGCATCGTCTGGCCGCAGCGCGAAGACGGCGCCACCTCGTTCAAGCTCGAACACCTGGCCGATGCCAACGCTGTGCGCGAAGGCGATGCGCACGAGGCATTGTCGGACGTGTACGCCACCATCGGCATGGCGCGCAGATTCCAGCAACATCAACCGAAATTGTGGGAGTACGCGCTGCGTCTGCGCGACAAGCGCTTTGCAGCGACGCTGCTGGACGTCATCGCGATGCAACCGGTACTGCATATCTCGCAGCGCTATCCCGCCTCGCGCATGTGCGCCGCCGCGGTGCTGCCGTTGACGCGCCATCCGCGCATCGACAGCCGCGTGATCGTGTTCGATCTGGATGGCGACCCTGAAGTGCTGTTGCGCCTGAGCCCGGACGAGATCGCCGACCGGCTATATATCCGCGCCGCCGACCTGCCCGAAGGCGAGCAGCGCATTCCGCTCAAGGAAGTGCACTTGAACAAGTCGCCGGCGCTGGTGGCCTGGCAGCATCTGCGCGCAGCGGATTTCCAGCGTCTGGGCATCGACCACGACGCGGTGCTGGCCAAGGCTGCACGCCTGCGCGAACTCGGCCCTGAGCTGGCCGAAAAAGTGCGCCAGGTGTACGGCAACGAGCGCGCTGCGGCGCCGGCGGTCAACGATGCCGATGCCTCGCTCTATGACGGCTTCCTGGCCGAAGGCGACAAGCGCCTGCTGGCGCAGGTGCGCGCCAGTGCGCCGGCCGAACTGGGCGCGCTGGAGTCGCGCTTTCGCGACCCGCGCCTGGTCGAGTTGCTGTTCCGCTACCGCGCGCGCAACTGGCCGCAGACGTTGTCGTTCGAAGAGCAGGAACGCTGGAACGTCTACCGTCGTCAGCGCCTGCTCGACGACCGTGGCCTGGGCGAGGTCACGCTCGATCAGTTCCATGCGCAAATCGCGGATTTACGGCTTGCTCACCCCGACGATGCTACCAAGCAAGCCCTACTCGACCAGCTCGCCGCCTGGGGTTCGGACCTCCAACGCACGCTATGACCACCTATTTTTCCGACGCCAGCTTCAAGTTTCTGCGCGCCCTGGCCCGCCACAACGACAAGACCTGGTTCAACGACCACCGGCATCAGTACGAGGCGCACGTGCGCCAGCCGTTTTTGCAGCTCATCACCGACCTGCAGCCGGCGTTGACCGAGGTCAGCGAACACTATCGCGCCGATCCCAAGACCCAGGGTGGTTCGCTGTTTCGCATCTACCGCGATGCGCGGTTTTCCAACGACAAATCGCCGTACAAGAACTGGCAAGGTGCGCGCCTGTTTCATGAGCGCCGCCGCCAAGTGCCGGCGCCCTCGTTCTACCTCCATCTGCAGCCGGGCGAGAGCTTTGTCGGTGCGGGGTTGTGGCACCCGGAGCCGGATACCCAGCGCAAACTGCGCCAGTTCATTTTCGACAATCCCGCCAACTGGAAAGCGGCCGCATACGAACCCAAACTGCGCCGCAAGTTCGCGCTGGACGACAGCGAAAAACTGGTGCGCGCACCGCGCGGCTTCCCGAACGATTTCGAGTTCATCGACGATCTCAAGCATCGCAATTGGGCCTATCTGCGGCATCTGGACGACGCCATCATGACCGGCCCGCGCCTGCGCCATACCATCGAAGCGGATCTGGTGGTGCTGGCGCCGTTTGTCGATTATCTGTGCGCCGCACTGGATCTGGAATTTTGATGCAGCGCGCAGCGCAGGCAGCGATGCAAGCTGCAGCGGCCATCGGCGTGAGCCGGCGGTTTTCCACTGCGCGGCGCTGTGTCTCGCGATCTCGCCTGCCACCACCAGCAATGGACTGCGCACCATGAAAAAACGCTGGTTGCTAGTGCCTGTGCTGGCCGTGCTGCTACTGGCCAGTTATGTCGTTGCAGGCCCGTACCTGGCCATTCGCGGCATCAGTGAGGCAGTCGCCAATCGCGATGCCGGGCAGCTGGAACGCCACGTGGATTTCCCCAGCCTGCGGGTCAACCTCAAGGCGCAACTGGACGATTATCTGATCCGCCAGGCCGGCAGCAGCATGCAATCGAGTCTGCTCGGCGGGTTCGCCTTGCAGCTTGCCAGCGGCATCAGCGGCGCCGGCGTGGACACGCTGGTGACGCCGCTGGGCATCGGTGCGCTACTGCAAGGCCATAGCGTGTGGAATCGCGTCACTGGCGAGACCGTCAGCCCGGATACCTATGCGGCGCCAGCGCCGGCGCGTCCGCTGCAAGGCGCCGAGCAGCGCTTCGAATCCACCCGCCGCTTCACCGCCACCACGCGCACCGCAACCGGAGCGCCGGTAGTCTTCGTACTGACCCGACAAGGCTTGCGTTGGCGGCTGACCGATATCCAGTTGCCGCTGGCTGACGCCGGCAATCCGCTGACACCGTAACAGCGGGCTTGCGAGCGAACGTGCGATTTCCGAGATCGCACCCGCGTGCAACTGACCTCAGACCGCGACGCTACAGTGGCTCAGGAATACCGCCAGGCCCGTTCCATCCACGCCGCCTGCAGCCGCAGCATTGCCGGCCGCAGCTGCCGGCGCGCCGACCACGGCAACGCCGCCAATGCTTGCTCCGCAGTGCCCGGCGTGCGTTTGCCATTCCAGGCGTACAGCACCTGATTGCGCAGATCCGGCTCGGGCAACAGCAGCACCCGCCCATCGAAGACATCACGCAGCTTGGCCAGATGCCCGGCAAGCGGCACCTGGAACAGGTTCAACGCCAGCACACCGCTGGGTGTCAGCGCAGCGCGGCAATCGGCGTAGAACTCGGGCGTGCACAGCGCGGGCGGAATGCCGTCGGCATCGTAGGCATCCAGCAGCAACAGGTCGTAGCGCCCTGCGCGCGTGCCGATCCAATGCGCACCATCGCCGTGCGTGACCTCAAGCCGCGCATCGTCGCGCGGCACGGCAAACGCATCGCGCAGCGCCAGCACCTGCGCATCGGCGTCCACCGCCTCGATGCGCGTGCTGCGCAGATAGCGATGGCAGAACTTGGCCTGCGCGCCGCCGCCGAATCCAACAATGCCAATTCGCTCGGGGCGCGGCTGCAGCCACAACGCGGCCAGCATGCCGCGCGTGTACGGCAGCATCAGCCGAGACGGCGCCCAGCGCGACATGCGGGTCTGCACGGTGTCGTCGGCGAAATACAGTTCCAACTGACGCCAGCTGGAGCGCAGCGCGGCGCGTGCAGACGGCTTCGGTGCGTCGCTCACCTGCTCGGCGGATCGTTGGCCACGCCATGCGGCACATGACCGGCCGCCACATGCTGATGCTGGCGCGCACTATCGATGTTGTGCTGCGAATCGTCGAAGAAGATATCCGCGCCAAACGCCTCCAGGAACGGCCCCTTGTGGCGCCCACCCAGGAACAGGGCCTCGTCCAGACGCACGCCCCACTCGCGCAGGGTGCGGATCACCCGCTCATGCGCCGGTGCCGAGCGCGCAGTGACCAGCGCAGTACGGATCGGCGACGCCTCACCCGGCGGAAATGCCGCCTGCAGCGCGTGCAGCGCAGACAGAAAATTGCGGAACGGCCCGACCGACAACGGCTCGCGCGCGCGTTCGCGCTCGTGGCGTCCAAACGCCTCCACGCCCTGCTCGCGCGAAATACGCTCGCTCTCGTCGCCAAAGATCACCGCATCGCCGTCGAAGGCGATACGCAGCTGCGTCGGCAAGCGGCTCTCGTCGTTGTCCACGATCGCCGCTGCGGCTTCTGCGCGTTCGCCCGGCGCGCGCGGCATGATGGTCGCCGCCGCAATGCCATGGGTGAGTGCACGCCGCACCGATTCCGGATTGGCCGACAGAAACAGATCGGTGCCGAACGGCTTCACGTACGGCCAGGTCGGCTGCCCGGAGGTGAAGGTCGCCCGCACGATGCCCAGGTTGTAGTGCTGGATCGAATTGAAGATGCGCAAACCGGTATCGGCGGAATTACGTGAGAGCAGGATCACCTCCACCCGCGGCGCGTCTTCGGGCACATCGTAGTTGAGCGCCAGCAGCTTGCGCACCACCGGGAATGCCACGCCCGGCTCCAGGATGTCGTCCTCATGCTCTCGCTGGAACGCCGAATACGCCTCCACACCATCGGCCTCGAACAGCGCGTGGCCTTCTTCGAGGTCGAACAGCGCGCGCGAGGTGACCGCGACGGTCAGGAGCCTGGGGGAGTTGTCAGTCATTGTGGGGCCGGGATTTGGGATTCGGGATTTGGGATTGGTTTGAAGCAGGAACCGTAGGTCGGGAGTTGATCGCCCATCCGCACAGCATCGTAGCGCGTGCGAGCGATTCCAAAGACGACGTGCCGCGCTGCTGCCGTTGCCAATCCCGAATCCCGAATGCCCAATCCCCGCCCCTCACACCGCAAACTGCTCGCTGAAAATGCGCTCTTCCAGATTGTGTTCGGGATCGAACAGCAGCGTCACCTGGCGCTGCGTGGATTCGCGAATGGTCACTTCGATCACGTCGCGGATCTCGTGCGAGTCGGCGGTGACGCTGACCGGGCGCTTGTACGGGTCCAGCACCCGGAAGCACACTTCGGTATCGGCCTTGAGAATGGCGCCGCGCCAGCGACGCGGGCGATACGGGGCGATCGGCGTCAGCGCCAGCGTGTGCGAGCCCAGCGGCAGAATCGGCCCGTGCGCGGAATAGTTGTACGCGGTGCTGCCGGCGGGCGTGGCGACCATCACCCCGTCGCCGATCAGCTCGGCGATGCGGGTCTGGCCATTGAGATCCACGCTCAGATGCGCGGCCTGGCGGGTCTGGCGCAGCAGCGAGACCTCGTTGTAGGCCAGCGACACCGTGCTGGCACCGGACTCGGTCTGCACCTGCATTTCCAGCGGGCGCAGATGCGCCGGCTCGGCACGTTGCAGGCGCGCGAGCAGGTCGTCTTCGTCGTCGCGGTATTGGTTCATCAAAAACCCGACCGAGCCCAGTTTCATGCCGAACACCGGCTTGCTGGCAGCGCCATGCCGGTGCAGGGTCTGCAGCATGAAACCGTCACCGCCCAGGGCGCAGACGATGTCGGCGGTGGCCAGCGGATGATCGCCATAGCGCTGCACAAGATGCGCGCGCGCGGTCACTGCCGGCTCGGCGTGACTGGCGAGAAAGGCGATGCGGGGTGGTGCGGTCATCGTTGACTCCAAAGCATGCGAATCAGCATACCGCAGCGCTGTGCCGGGCTTGTTGCGGCCACGCCCTGCCCTCGCATGCCCGGCCGCAATTGCGCCTGCGTGATCAGGCGCCGCCGCTGGTGCGGCGCACGGCAGCCAGCCAAGCGCAGGCGATACCAGGCGCGCAATGCGCACACCGCCCGGTCAGACGCGACCGGGCCACTTCATCACGCCGTCAACCGCCACGCCCGATGGATCCGCGCATGCCGTTCGAAATCCGGGTCGATGGTGCGCGGGCTGATTTCCTCGCACTGCGCGAACTCGGCCACCAATTCCTCATCCAGCTTGAAGCGGCGGAAGTTGTTGGAGAAATACAGCACCCCGCCCGGCGCCAGACGCGCCACCGCCGCGCGCAACAGGCGCACATGCTCGCGCTGGATATCGAAGTCTTCCGCGCGTGCGGAATTTGAAAAGGTCGGCGGGTCGCAGAAGATCACGTCGAAATGCGCGCGCTCGGCTTCCAGCCAGGCCAGCGCGTCGGCCTGCACCAGCTTGTGCTTGCTGCCGGCCTGGCCGTTCAAGGCCAGGTTGTCGGCGCACCACTGCAGATAGGTACCGGACAGATCCACGCTGGTAGTGGAGCTCGCACCGGCCACTGCCGCCTGTACGCTGGCCACGCCGGTGTAGCAGAACAGATTGAGGAATCGCCGCCCCTTGGATTGCGTGGCCATGGTGCCGCGCAACGGGCGATGGTCCAGAAACAGGCCGGTATCCAGGTAATCGAACAGATTCACCCGCAGCAGCGCGCCGTGCTCGCGCACATTGATGACTTCATTGCGCTGCTCGAAGCGCCCGTACTTGCTGCCGCCCTTGCCGCGCTCACGCGATTTGAGCGCAACACGCTCGCCCGGCACCTCGAACACCTCGCGCGCGGCGGCCAGCAGTTCGCCCAGACGGCGGCGCACATCGGCTTCCGGAATCGTCGCCGGCGCGGCGTATTCCTGCACATGCAGAAACACGCGGCGATCGCCATCGGCTTGCTGATACACGTCGATGGCGGCGGAATATTCCGGCAGATCGGCGTCATAGACGCGGAAGCATTCGATGCCTTCGCGCACGCGCCACTTCTTGAACTTCTGCAGATTCTTGCGCAAACGATTGGCGACCATCTGCGCGCCTTCGCTGAGCGCGGTCGGCGCCGCCAGCGGGGTGCGCCGCGGCACTGCGATCGGGTCGCAGACGATCAACGCGCACTCGATCGCGCCGTTGAACAGCTGGTATTTCTTGCCCGCGCGCAGGCCGGTGGCATACGCCAGCTCGGCGTTGCCGCAGAGCAGGCTGGCCCGCCATTGCGGCACGGCGCGCTGCAAGGTATCGCCCAGGCGGCGATACAGCGCCGCATCGGCGGCCAGACGCTCGTCGTAAGGCGGATTGCACACCACCACGCCGGTGGCCTGCGGCGGGGTCTGCAGATCGCCCACCTCGCGCACGCCGAACCAGATCGCCTCGGCCACGCCGGCCACCTGCGCATTTTCCTTGGCCGCGCGGATCGCATGCGGGTCCATATCGCTGCCGTGGATCACTTGCTTGAGCGCGGCGCGGCCGAGGCTGTCGCGCTCGCGCGCTTCGCTCACCAGCTGTTGCCAGCCCTCGCGGTCGAAGCCGCGCCAGCGGCTGGGGACATCGCTGCCATAGCGCTGCAAGCCGGGCGCGACGTCGGCGGCCATCAGCGCGCCTTCGATCAACAAGGTGCCGCTGCCGCACATCGGATCCAGCAGGCCGCCGCCCTCGGCGTAGGCGCGCGGCCAGCCGGCGCGCAGCAGCACGGCCGCCGCCAGGTTCTCCTTCAACGGCGCTTCGTTCTGCGCCATGCGCCAGCCGCGCCGATGCAGCGGGCCGCCACCCAGATCCACCGAAATGGTGGCGCGGCCCTTGCGCAGCGACAGGTTCAACCGCAGATCCGGGCGCTCCAGATCCACCGACGGGCGTTCCAGGCCCTGCCGGCGCATGGTGTCGACCACCGCATCCTTGATGCGCTGCGCCGCATAGCGGGCATGCGTGATCGCAGTGCCGGAAACATGCGCATCCACCGACAGCGTATGGCCGACAGACAGATGTTCGTCCCATGGCAACTCGGAAACGCCGGCATACAGCGCGTCCTCGTCCGGGCAATCGAACTCGTTCAACGGCCACAGCACGCGGCTGGCCAGGCGCGACCATAGGACGGCGCGCTGCGCGTCACGCATGTCGCCTTCGACGTTGACGCCGGAGATGGTGGCAGTGGCCTTGCTGGCACCGAGCGACAGCAGCTCGTCGGCAAGCAGGTATTCCAGGCCCTTGGCACAGGATGCGAAGAATTTCACGTAGGCAGGTATCGATGGAGACGCCGGCCGTCGTGGCGAGCGTGAGAGCAGGACGCTGGGCCGGCGCCGTGGAGGGCAATGCCGTGGCCGCTGCGGGCGGGGCGCAAATGGTCGGCCATCGGCGCCGGCTTTACCAGCCCGGCGGCCGCATCGCCCGCTGCGCGGTTCACCACGGTGCCAGCCGCCACTGCGCTTGCGCGGTATCCAGGCGCTGCCGCAGGCCCAGCCGCTGCAGGAAGGCGGCATCGTGCGAGGCGACGACCAGCGCCCCCTGGTAGCTGCGCAGCAGCGCCTCGATCGCCTCTACCGAGGCCAGATCCAGGTGATTGGTCGGCTCGTCCAGCAACAGCAGCTGCGCGGGCTGCGCCCGGTACAGCGCGCAGGCCAGCGCTGCCTTGAGCCGCTGGCCGCCGCTGAGCTGGCCGGTGGGCAGATCGGCACGCGTCTGGTCCAGCCCCAGCAGCGCCAGCCGTAGCCGCTGTGCGTGCGCTGGCGCGCCCGGGTCGGCAGCGTGCAGTTGCGCGGCGGCCGAGCGCGCCGGGTCCAGCAGCCCTAGGTCCTGATCCAGATAGGCCACCGGCACATGCACCTCGCAGTGTCCTGCGCTCGGCTGCAGGTGCCCGGCCAACAACCGCAGCAACGAGGACTTGCCGCTGCCATTGGGGCCGACCAGGCCAATCCGCGGCTGCCCATGCAACAACAGATCCACCCGTCGCCCGCCCAGCCGCCCGTCGGCCAGTTCCACCTGCTCCAGCGTGGCCAACCGTCGCGATGCGCCGGCTGGCGCTGTCGGCGCCAACACGGCGATCGCGGGATCGGCCTCCACCTGCGCTGCGGCCTGCACCACCGCCTCGCTCAGCCGTGCCTGTTCGGCCTGACGTTGCTGCTGCAGCCGCCCGGCGCTGACTTCGCTACGTTGCTTCTGCCCGCCGAGCAGGATCGCCGCCTGATTGGCCTGCCCGGCAGCACGCGCGCCGCGCGCCTGGCGTTGTTGCTGACGCTGCTGCTGCTCGCGCAGCGCCTGCTCGCCGCGTGCGCGTGCATGCTTGCGCTGTGCCAGCAGGTCGCCGGCCGCCTGCTGTTCCAGCGCGCGCTGCTGGACGTAGAACGCGTAATTGCCGCCATAACTGCGCAGCCCGTGCGCGGACAGCTCCAGAATGCGCTGCATCGCGTCGAGCAAGCTGCGGTCATGGCTGATCACCACCAGGCCACCGCTCCACGCCTGCAGGTGATCCATCAGCCGCTGGCGTTGCGGGCCATCCAGATGATTGCTGGGCTCATCCAGAATCAACAGGTCCGGCTGGGTCAGAAACGCACCGGCCAACGCCACGCGCATCGCTTCGCCGCCGCTGAGTTGCGCCGCCGGTGCATATGGATCGCGCCCGCCCAGGCCTTGTCGCTCCAGTTCTGCGGCAAATTGTGCATGCGCGCTCCAGCGCTCGCCAACCAGGTCGAAATCGGCTGGCGCCACGCTGCCAGCAGCGATCCTGTCCAGCGCGTCCAGCAGCGGCGCAACGCCCGCCAACTCGGCAATGGTTTGTCCAGGCGCAACGCTCACCCGCTGCGGCAGGTAATGCACGCTGCCGCTGCGCACGCAGCGCCCTGCGCTGGGCAGCAACTCACCAGCCAACAGGCGCCCAAGCACACTCTTGCCCACGCCATTGCGCCCGACCAGGCCAGTGGGGCGTTGGTCGATGTTGATGTTTAGATCGGAAAACAGCGGGCTGCCATCGGGCAGCAGATACGCAACGCTTTCCAGCGTCAGCGACGAACAGGTCATACGTGTCTCCATTGCATGCCAGCACACGCGCCGATCCAATCGGACCAGCAGCGGGTCAGGCCGTCCTCACGACGGCGGCATCAATGGCGCATTGGACCAATCCTCAGACAGTGGAAAACGCAGCAGATTTTAAGTCAGCGCGCCCTGCAAACGGAACCCCCGGGCAGTACGCGATATTGCCGACTCATCGACCCAATGGCTTCTGCGCGATCACCGTCGGAAATATGCTGGCGGCGTCGTCGATAAACCGGATATCGGTAAATCCGGCGCTTTCCAGCTGCAGACGGGTGTGTGCATGGGTCCGGAACGAGGCCCAGCGCGCTTGTACGATCTCGGCGAATATCTGGTTCTGCAGAGTCAGCGCCTCCGCGTCGATGTTCTCCAACTTCCACGGCGACTCGGCAGAGATGCTTGGCGGCGGAGTCAGAAAACTTGCGACCAGCACGCCACCTGGCGTCAGTCGATCGAAAAAGGCGCGATACAGCGCGATCACGCGCCCGTCGTCCGGCTCGTAGATATTCAGACCATTGCTCGTCAGCACATCCACCTCATCGCCAGGGCCGGGTGTCCATGCGTCCTCAAGACGCAGCGAAAGCTGCCCCTCCAGCCCATGCTGCCGTGCGAGTTGGAGCGCCCCTTCCAAGGCCTGCGGATCCAGATCGATGCCGATCAGGCGCACGTCCGGGCACTCCCGGTAATCCAGCATCAACAGCTCCCCCATCCATCCACAGGGCACCGATGCCAGCGTCATGCCTGGCCGCAGCAGCCCCTGCAGCTGCTGCCTGAAGATGCCGAACCGTTCGCGGGTAGCCAGCGCCGCAGGCGCCTTCTCGAAGATATGGCGTTCCATCGCCGACATCGAATCGTTTGGCTGTGCATTAGGGCGATACGTCACCATCTGATGGGTCCAATAGGCATTCAGCCCACGATTTCTGAGCAGAAACCGACCGAACTCGATCGACCAGAGCGCATCGACCAGACCGATCAAACGTTGAACCACCGCATCGGATCGATCGCCGGTCTGACGCAGACGCGATTTGATCGATGCCAACACTGCGGCATCGTCCTGGTGATCGCCACCGTGGGAAATCAGTCGGCCCGCATGCGCGGCCTGACCTAGGTCTTCATCATCGCGTTGCATCTTCCACCTCGACAGGTGAGCGCCATTGCATCTCTTGCAATGCTGCGATCACTGCCGGCGTCCTGGCGTCTCGATAGCGATGGAAGATGCCGCCGAGCGAACTGCAGTGGCGCAGATCTCGGCAACGGGGCGACAGAGGCTCGACTCAACCCAGCCCGAAGGCCGGGTGATAAGACACATCGGCTAGCGGCAGCAACCGATCGCCGAAAGCCAGCGCCTGCAGCTCGGACACCGGGACGTCGGGCAATACCAGGCCCGGTTCCACCGCAAACCCCAGACGTTTGAAAAACGCCGGTTCGCCCAGTGCCAGACAACCGGCCGCACCGCGCTCGCGCAAGTTCGCCAGTGCAGATTGCACCAGGCGCGTACCCAGGCCCTGGCGCTGATGCCCCGGCCCGATCGCCAGCGGACCCAGCGCGTACCAGCCTGGCGAGTCGTCCGACAGCGACACCGGCGATACCGCCAGATGCCCGACCACATAGCCGTCGTGGTCGGCCACCAACGACAACGCCAGCGCGCCGTCGTTGCGCAACGCGGCAATCACGTGTTGCTCGTCATGGCGGCTGTGGTCGGAGCGCATGAACGCGACCATCGTCAGCAGTTCGATCGCTGCGGCATCGCCGTCGCTCGCTTCGCGGATCAACACATCCATCGGCAACTCCGCATGCAGCACGCAATCAGGTGCGGACGCATCACAGACTCTGCAACAGTTCGGCAAATGCACGCGCCGACGCGTCCACATGCGCCGCCAGCCGATGTTCGTCGTCGACCAACAACAAGCGCGCATTGCGCGCCTGCGCCCAGGCGATCACATCGGCAGCAGGAATCAATTCATCGCGCCAGGCATGCACGATCGAAATCGGCACGGCCGCCGCATCCAGCGCCGGCAACGGGCCCATCCTGGTCGGCGGCACCATCAAAAACAGCCCGCGCGTTGGCACCTGCAACGACACCTGGGCCGCGATATACGACCCAAGGCTGGATCCGACCAACACCAGCGGCCCCTTGTCGGACGCTGCACGCGCGATCTGCAGCAAACGCTGCAAGCGGCCTTGCACATCACCAAGCGAACTCACCTCGCGGCGCGCGTCCAGATCGGTGTAGTCCGGGCGCTCGTGGGTCCAGCCCAACTGCTCGGCGACGTCGGCCAGTGCGGTGACTTTCAGTGCGTCCGGGCCACTTTCGAACCCGTGCGACAGAATGCAATGCCCGCGGCTCATAGCGCTTGCACCGTATCGCCGATGCGCAGCACGCCGCCACGCAGGATGCGCGCGCACAGCCCGCCATGCCCGCGCATCGCGTTGTAGCCGCCCGCGCCCAGCGCATCTTCCATGCGCGAGCACGGGTCGCACGGATCGGTGCCTTCCAGCTCGACCTCGCCGATACGAAAGCGCCGCCCTTTCAAGGCGATCAGCGGGATGCCGGACACCACCAGATTGCGCCGCAACGTGGCGGGCGCGATTGTCGCGTAACCGGCCAGGGCCGCGATCACCGGCAGATGCTCGGCCTGGATCAAGGTCAGCCCACGCTTGCCGCTGCCGCCTTTATAGCGGTCGCCCACCAGGCCAATGCCGGTGGTGGCCTGCGCCGCGTCCACCTCCAGCATGGCCACATCGCGCGCCGGGCGCACGCCGATCCAGGTCACCTGGCCGGTCTGCGGCAGCGTTGCCATCAATTTGCCCAAAGGGCTGTCGGGATTCAAAGCCATCGTCGAATGCTAGCATCCGCTTCATGTCCGATGCCGTCCTGCCGTCTCCGCCGATCACCTACGCGCCGTTGTCCTACGAATCCCGGCTGGCGCGACGCGCGCTCACACAGATAGACATGGTGGTCATCCACTGCACCGAATTGCCCGACATGGCGATGGCGCGCGAATACGGCGAGCGCGTGCTCTACGACAGCGGCACCGGCAACAGCGGTCATTACTACATCGACCGCAACGGCAGCATCCAGCAATACGTGGCGCTCGAGCGCGTGGCACATCACGTGCGCGGCCATAACCCGCATACGCTGGGCATCGAACTGGTCAATAGCGGCCGCTATCCGCATTGGCTGGACTCGCGTTACCAGGTCATGACCGAGCCCTATCCCAACGCCCAGATCGTCGCGCTGATCACGCTGCTGCAATGGCTGCAACAGCAGTTGCCATCGATCAGCCGCATCGCTGGTCATCAGGCACTGGACACCACCCAGGAAGCGGCCAGCGACGATCCGTCGCGCAAGATCCAGCGCAAGCTCGACCCCGGCCCTATGTTTCCATGGCCGCGCATCGAAGCGGCCGTGACGTGGTCGCACGCACCCCGCTAAGCGCGGCGCTCAGCGCTCCGGCGCGCGATAGGTTTTCTCGCCTGCATTCACTGCGACATCCAGCCGATTTTCCGGTGGCGCGATCGGGCAGACCACGTGCGGCGTCAACGCGCAGGGCGGATTTTCGGCCAGATTGAAGTCCAGCACGATGCGGCCGTCGCGCGGCGCGGCGGTGTAGAGATAACGCGCACCGCCATAACTTTCCTTGCCGCTGGTGCGGTCGGCGAACAGGAAAAACAGCCCCTCCCCGCCCTCCTGCGCCAGCGCCTGCAAGCGGTACTCGTGGCCATGGCGCGAAAACACCGCCTCGCCCGGTATATCGACCGTGAGCGGGGTGCCGATCGAGGTCAACAAGGTGGTCGTGCGTGGCGTGGAATAGGCCTCCCAGCGCGCCTGGAGGCGCCACCGCGGATCGGTTGGGAAATAGTCCAGCCCATCGACTTGGGTCAGCGCCGGCGCAGCCGGATCGCGAAAACGCCAGCCGAACAAACTGCCGGTCTGCACCAGATAGAACTGCCGGCCCTCCACGTCCAGGCGATCGCCACGCTGCCCTGCCCGCTCCGGTTCCAGGCTGACGCGATCAATACGCTTCCCGTTCAAGGTCACCGGCGCACCGGCGGCCGCTTCAAAGTGCACACGGCCATCGGCGTCCAGCGTCAGCTGCCCCAACTGCGCTGGACCGGCCGGCAACACGATGTCGCTCTGCGGATCGCTGCCCACCCGATACTGGCCAGCACGCACGCGACCGGAGCCGGTGTAGCTCAACCAACCGTCGGGGGCCCGCAACCGCGTCAAACGCTGTGCACGCGCACGTTCAAGCGCAACCTGATACACCGCCTGCTCATCGCTTTGTCCACGACCGGCCAGACGCGCATCGTTGACGCCAGTGGTCGACCCCGCCGAGCACGCAGCCATCGACCACGCCGCGACGCAGAGTGCGCCGATCTGTAACTGCAACCGCATGAGTCACCCAACACTGCGAGAAACTGCGCTCCGCGCAGCGAACCTGCGTCCCCACAGGTCACCGTTCCTGTCGCTATTGTGCCTGCAATCGGTCAGGCAGTGGTCGCGACCGGACGTGCCGGGTCCTGCAACCAGCCGCTCCACGAGCCGGCGTAGACACGCGCGCCAGACAGACCGGCTACTTCCAATGCCAGCAGCAAATGGCAGGCAGTCACGCCCGATCCGCACATCACCACCGCGTGCTCGGGTGGAGTTGCACCCAGCAGCGCAGACAGCTCCGCACGTAATTCGTCTGCCGGCTTGAAACGGCCATCGCGCAGGCTCACACCCAATGGGCGACTCACCGCACCAGGCACATGCCCAGCCACCGGATCGACCGGCTCCACCTCGCCGCGAAAACGCTCGCCGGCACGCGCATCCAGCAGCCATCCCGGCGCCTGATCCAGCCGCGCCAGAAGTTGCTCGGCCTCGACCACCGCAGCGCTGTCGAAACTGCCCGGATACGCCGCGCCAGCGTGCAATGCAGGCGGCTCGGTACTTTCCGGCAATCCGGCAGCGCGCCACGCGGCCAATCCGCCATCCAGTACCGCCACGCGACGATGCCCCATCAATCGCAGCATCCACCACGCACGCGCGGCGGCCATGCTGCCGTCGGCAGCGTCGTAGACCACGACCTGACTGTCCGGATCGATACCCCATTCGCCCAGCCGCTTGGCGAAGGCCGCGCTGTGCGGCAGCGGATGCCGGCCCTGACCAGGCCGCGACAGATCGGCCAGATCATCGTTGAGATCCGCGTAATACGCGCCTGGTAGATGTCCCTGCGCATACGCGTTGCGCGCTGCATCCGGGTCCGGCGCAGTCGGCGGCGCGGCGCGGGCGTCCAGCAGCCGTAGCTGTGGATGGTGCAACGCGGCCGCCAAGGTGGCGCTATCGACCAGCGTGGTCCAGTCGGGATTGACACTCATGCAACCTGCTCCAGGCGACGACGAAGATTGAGAAGAATGGCAGCGGTGGCGCCCCAGATACGCTGGCCCGGCCAATCGTACTCGAGCACACGGCGTGGCCGGCCGCGGAACTCCAGCTCCACGCTGCGCAGATTGTCCGGGTCCATCAGATACGCCAACGGCACTTCGAACACATCGGCCACTTCGTCCGGCTGCGGCACCGCCACAAACGCCGGGTCGATCACTGCAACCACCGGCGTCACGCGAAACCCGCTTACGGTCAAAAACGGATCCAGATAACCCAATGCATGCACTTGATCTGCGCCGAGCGCGATCTCTTCGCAACTCTCGCGCAACGCCGCAGCCGCCGCATCGGCATCGGAAGGCTCGATCCGCCCACCGGGAAAACTGACCTGCCCGGCGTGATGGCGCAGGCTGTCGGTGCGGCGCGTCAGCAGCACCATACTGCCATGCTCGCGTGGAATCAGACCGCACAACACCGCCGCTTCGGCAGAGGCGCCGCCTTCGGTCAGATCGATCAATTCGGCATGGTTCCAACCCGGCCCATCGGGCGCGGTGTCCAGCGGATACAGCGCACGCCGCAGCTGCGCGCATTCGGGCAGCCGCGCCGCCAATGCGCGCGCAGGCAGAACCGTCTGCAGATATGTCTGGCGTTCGGCGTCGCTCATGCTCATCCAGCGTGCAATTTCATCCAGGCTGCGCAGGCAGCCGACACAGTGCGACTGCGCGTCCAACGAACATACACCGATACATGGGCTGGGCAGACTGCCGTCGTTCGAATCCTTGTCGGTCATCGCTCGCTCCTGCCGCCCCGCATCGTCAAGACCTCCACCCGACTTTTGCGCTCGCGCATGTCCGGTGGACCCAAACGACAACGCCGGCCTGGTGGCCGGCGTTGTCACAGCAACATCAAACGCAATTACTTGACGCTGACCAGCTTGATCTCGAACTGCACGGCCACGTTCGGCGGGAACGGCGTACGCGGGTCGGCACCGTAGGCCTTCTCCGGCGGCAGGGTCACTTCCCACTTCGAGCCAGCCGGCATCTGCAGCAGCGTATCGCGCATGGCCTGCATCTCGACTTCGCTGACCTTGATGGCCGGAATCTGCTGCGCCGGACGTGCCTTCTCGCGATCGCCGAAGGGGAACGGACCGGCCACTTCCAGCTGCACGGTGCTGGCCTGGGTCGGCTTGGCGCCCTTGCCGGCTTCGATCACGCGGTACTGCACGCCGCTCGGCAGCGTCTGCACGCCAGCGGTGCCCTTGTTCTTGGCCAGGAACTGGTCGCTCTTGGTCTTGTTGGCAGCAGCGGCCTTGTCGTACTCGGCCTTGGCCTGCTGGGCACGGCCCTGCTCACGCTTCTGGAACGCCTCGACGGCCGGCTTCAGCTGATCGGCAGTGATCGACGGCTGCTTTTTGGCATAGGCGTCTTGCAGACCCTTCACCACCGCATTGATGTCGAGCTGCTCGCCGCGACCGGTGAGCTCGGCAAGGTTGTTGCCGTAGTCATAGCCGAAGTAGTAACTCAACTTGCCTTTCTCGGACGTTGTGTCCTGGGCCAGTGCATTGCCCGTCAGGGCCAGGGCCGCCACAGCGACCGCGATAGAACGCAACTTCATCAAACAATTCTCCAGGGTGGTGGCACAGGACGGGTCTGCCGCCTGAGATGACGCGCTAGGATAGCGGCCGCGATACCGAACCGCTACTTATCACGAAAGCTATGACCAGCAAGGCTTTCGGAAGTTCCGTATTTACTAATTTTTTACGTTCGTAAGGATTTCCATGTCCAATCACGTCATTCTGATCGCCGACCACGCCAGTGTACGGACGATCACGGTCAATCGACCGGACAAACTGAACGCCTTGAACCAGGACACGATGCGGGCGCTGGATCAGGCGTTCCAGGATGCCGCCGGCGCGGATGACGTGCGCGTGGTGGTTCTCACCGGCGCAGGCCCGAAAGCCTTCGTGGCGGGTGCGGATATCGCCGAAATGCGCGATCTGTCGGCGATGCAGGGGCGCGAGTTTTCGCTGCTCGGCCAGCAGCTGATGCGCCGGATCGAACGCATGCCCAAACCGGTGATCGCGATGATCAATGGTTTTGCGCTGGGCGGCGGACTGGAGCTGGCCATGGCCTGCCATCTGCGCATTGCCGCAGCCACTGCACGCCTGGGGCAGCCCGAAATCAATCTCGGCCTGATCCCCGGCTTTGGCGGCACCCAGCGGCTGTTGCGCCTGACCGGTCGTACTGCTGCGCTTGAACTGTGTCTGCTCGGCCAGCCGATCGATGCAGTGCGCGCATTGCAGCTGGGCCTGCTCAACCGCGTGGTCGAGCCGGAGGTCCTACAGGAAGAAACACTCGCCTTGGCACAGCGCCTGGCCGCTGCTGCACCACTCGCATTGCGCGGCATTCTGGATGCGGTGGTGTTCGGCGGCGAATGCGCGATCGAAGAAGGTCTGCAGCTGGAAACCGCACAATTTGCGCTGTTGTTCGCCAGCGACGACATGCGCGAAGGCACCCGCGCCTTTCTCGAAAAACGCCCCGCACACTTTCTCAATCGCTGATCGATTTGCCATGACGTCTGACCCCATACCGGTATCACGTCCACTGCCGCTGCAACTATTCGACTGTGTGCAAGCCGACGATCTCGACGGCGCGCTGGCGCTCGGCCTGATGGAGTACCTGCCTGATCCACACGACGACCTGCTGGACCCGGCCTGCCCGCAGCTACGCGCGGTATTGCTCGCCGCACAACAGCGCCTGCGTGATGCCTGGGCCGCACGCGAACGCTACCGCGCACGCACCGCGCGCCTGCAACGCCGCGCTGCCGAACGCGATGCTCGCCGCACGCCCGCACCAGTACACAGCCAACCCGTCGCTGCCGCATTACCGCCGTTGGCCGCCGCCATCCTGGCGCGCGCCAAGGCCAAGGCCGCAGGTGGAACACAGCCATGAACGCAATTCGCCCCACCCTGCCGGCACGTCGCGGCAGCACCATGCGCAAGCCCGAAGTGCAGGAAATGTTCGAGCGCCTGCGCGAACTCAACCCGCACCCGACCACCGAGCTGGAATACACCACCCCGTTCGAGTTGCTGATCGCCGTGCTGCTTTCGGCGCAAGCCACCGATGTCGGCGTCAACAAGGCCACGCGCAAGCTGTATCCGGTTGCCAATACGCCGCGCGATATTCTCGATCTCGGCGAAGAAGGCCTGAAGCGCTATATCGCCACCATCGGTCTGTTCAACGCCAAGGCCAAGAACGTCATTGCCACGTGTCGTATTTTGCTCGAGCAATACGCTGGCGAAGTCCCGCACGACCGCGCCGCGCTGGAAGCATTACCCGGCGTCGGACGCAAGACCGCAAATGTCGTGCTCAATACCGCATTCGGCGAGCCCACCATGGCAGTGGACACGCATATTTTCCGCGTGGCCAATCGCACCGGACTTGCGCCGGGCAAGGACGTGCGCGTGGTCGAAGACAAACTGGTGAAAGTCATTCCTACGGAGTTTCTGCACGACGCGCATCACTGGCTCATTCTGCATGGCCGCTACGTCTGCAAGGCACGCAAACCGGATTGCCCGGGCTGCGTGATCCACGACCTGTGCCGCTATCGTGACAAGACCGTGGCGTCTGCCGAGCGGCCAGCACCTTTGCGCAGCTGACGCGCTCCCACTCAAACGTGGCTGAGACGATCTAGGCTGAGACGATCTAGCAAGACCATCGACGACTGCGCAGCGCCCAGTCGCGCCAGTTGCACCAGTTGCACCAGTTGCATCGTATCAGCACTGCAAACCCAGGCTTTTTACGAATCTCCAATCCCAAATCCCGAATCCCGGCCAAAAAAAATCGCGACCGGATGATGCGTCTTACGGCGCCATGCATCATCCGGTCACGACAGGGGGCACCCGGCGCGAGCGCCGGGCGGTTTGCAGCAGGTTTACGCTGCCTTGGCTTGTTCGACGCGCTGTTCGACCAGCACGCTTTCCACCGTTGGCTGACCTTCCACGCGTCGATCCAGCTCTTTCCAGTCCACCACCAACTCGCAGCCGCGCGAGGCCGCATTACGGCTCCAGTCGCGCAGCAATTCGATGCAGGCGTGGTCGACGTGGTGCAGCTTGGCCACGTCCAGATGCAGTGCGGTATTGGGCGGCACGCTTTCCAGCGTACGCGCCATCGCCGGCACCTTCAGGAACGTTGCCGAACCCTGCAGGGTCAGATGCATCTCGTCCTTCTTGTGCTCGTGCTCACGCACGTCCACCTTCAGGCGCGAAGAATGCAGGGCCAGACGGAACAGCGACAGACCAAAGCCGATCAACACACCGGTCAGCAGGTCGGTGGCCACGATCGCGAAGGTGGTGGCCAGATAGATCGCCGCGGTGCCACGACCATAGGTCGCCAGCTCCTTGACCTGACCGATCTTGATCATCTTCACGCCCGTGTAGACCAGGATGCCGGCCAGACAGGCCACCGGCGTCATCCGCAACAGCCACGGCAGCAGCATCGCGAACACCAGCAGCCAGCCGCCATGCAGCACCGTTGACATGCGTGTGGCCGCACCGGCCTGCACGTTGGCCGCACTGCGCACGATCACGCCGGTCATCGGCAATGCGCCCAGGAAACCGCACAACATATTGCCCACACCCTGCGCCGCCAGTTCACGGTCGTAGTTGGTGCGTGCGCCCTGATGCATGCGATCCACCGCTGCCGCCGACAGCAAGGTTTCTGCGCTGGCGATGAAGGCAAACGTCACTGCAGACACCAGCAAGGTCGCGTTGAACACGCCGAAGATGTCCGAGATGCTGGGGATGCTGATCGCAGAGAACAGGTTGGTCGGCACATCGACCTTGGCAACGTTCAAGCCCTGCAACTGCACCGCCGCCGTGACCGCCACCACCGCGATCAACGCACCCGGCAGGAACCGCAGACGCTGCGGACGCAGCTTGTCCCACGCCAGGATGATGCCGATGGTGGCCAGACCCACGAACAACGCAGTGCGGCCGGTGCCTTCGCTGATCGCCTGCCACACCACGGCCGGCAGTGCAGCGAAGTTCTCCAGGCCGCGCGCCTTGGGTGCGGCATCCATCAACACATGCGCCTGCGAGGCCACGATCAGGATGCCGATACCGGACAACATGCCGGCCACCACGGCCGGCGATGTCATGCGGAACCACACGCCTGCACGGCACAGACCGGCGACCAACTGAATCGCACCGGCCAACAGGATCACCGGCCCGAGCGCGGCGATGCCGTGCTCCCGGACCAGCTCGAACACCAACACAGCCAGGCCGGCGGCAGGCCCACTCACCTGCAACGGAGAACCCGCGACAAAGCCAACGACCAGACCACCGATGATGCCGGTGATCAGACCTGCGGCCGGCGGCATGCCGGATGCGATCGCAATGCCCATACACAACGGGAGCGCGACGAGGAAGACAACGACAGACGCCAATAAATCACGCCCGAACAGTCCCTGACGGAAATATCCGCCGATACCTGATGTGTTCATGATGTGCTCCGTCAGGCCAGTTCAGCGCGCACGACTTGCTGCAGTCGCGGACGTGGGGTGGCTTCGGGGGTGTTTTCCGCCAACAACGGACGGAAGCCACCCTTCTCGGCATCGAAGGCGCGGATCTCGCCATGGGCGATGTCATAGATCCAGCCGTGGATACGCAAGGTGCCAGCGGCCAGACGTGCCGCAACCACCGGCTGCGTGCGCAGATGGTCCAGCTGCGAGACCACGTTCTCTTCGGTCATGCAGTCCAGCGCGTCCTGACTGTGCGGATCGTGGCCATGATGGGCGGTGACATGGCGCGCCGAATCGGTGTGCTTGAGCCACGCCGCCACGGACGGCACATCTTCCAACGATTCCGGCTTGAGCACTGCCTTCATGGCGCCGCAATCGGTATGGCCGCAGATCACGATATGACGCACACCCAGCACGGCGATGGCGTACTCGATCGCAGCGACAACGCCGCTGACGTGTTGCGAGTAAGGCGGCACGACGTTGCCGATGTTGCGATAGACGAACAATTCGCCAGGTTGGGCGGAGAAGATCAGCTCCGGCATGACGCGCGAATCGGCGCACGTAATGAACAACGTGTGCGGACTCTGGCCACCGGCCAATTCCTGAAAGCGCGCACTCTGGCGCGGATACACTTCCTTACGGAAATGACGAAAACCATCTAGCAAGCTTTGCATGGGAGATACCTCTAGGCAACGGATGGCAATCCACGGCGCAAACCGCGAAGTGCAAAGACGAACAAATCAAATAAGTCCGGTGCGCAGCACCGGTTGACGCGACAAACGAAGGATCAGGCGCGCAGTGCGTTAGGAGGACGCAGTTGCGGGATCAGGTCGCGTTTTTGAGATGCCGGCGCGTAGTGCGCGTACCAAGAGGGAAAATAGCGTGCGACCACCGGCCATGCTTGGGAGAGCAAGGGGATGTCGTCTGCAGAATGGGTATCGACCTGGGTCTGTGCGTCCCCGTCGTCCTGCAGACCTTCGGCTGCGTCACGTTCTTCGCCAGCATCCACCATCACCGCCAAGCCGTCGCCCACAAGCGCATCGTGGATGCGATCGTGCGCATTGGCTGCCGACCACGCGGTGAGCGCGAGCAGGCAGACCAACAGCAATTGGAGGAATCGAGGAAACATGGCCTCGAAACTAACAATTTAGAACGCGCCTGCGCAAGTGGTGCGACGCACAAAGCACTTGATTGGCCGGCATTTCACGGCATCGATTCAGGTCGCCATAAGCTTGAGCCCGCCAGCGGCAAGTAAAGAAGCGCTATCGCAACTGTCATAAACCGGCCGTCGTTCAGACTTATGACACACATTGACAAAGTTTAAACACGCGTAAATCTTTGTCTTTATTGGCAAAAATCAAATTGCGATGCAGTCCGAAGTTGTCACATTAACGCAACTTTCACGCCCTAGCCTGCGCTCACTTTCTCGTCAGGTCGCAAGGCACCCATGAAACTTTCTCCTACCCTGCTCGGCTCGGCCTTGTTGCTGGCGCTGGCCGCGCCCGCTGCGCATGCCGAAATCGCCATCGATGTGATCGGCGGCTCCGAAGTCTCGCTGGAAGGCCTGGTCCAGGCCGACGGCAACTGGTTCCACAACGATGTGCAGGACCTCAACGGCCCGATCGGCGCCAACGGCGACAATTCCGAATTCAGCATCCGTCGCGCCGAGCTGGTGCTCAAGGGCAAGGGCCCGGGCAACTTCGAGTGGGTGGCCGGGTATGACCCGAGCGTGCTGAAGGAAGTCACCATCCGCGGCACCACCATCCGCAGCACCGGGCGCTTCCTCGACAACAACATCAAGTACAAGTTCGCCGGCAACGCCAACAACTACCTACAGATCGGTCAGTTCAAGCAGCCCAACAGCCTGGAAGAACTCTCCAGCACCAAGAACAACGATTTCGTCTCCAAGGCCGCGGTGACCAATACCTACGGCATCTCGCGCCGGCTGGGCGTGGCCTACGGCATGGGCGACAACAACTGGAGCATCACTGCCAGTGCGTTCGGTCGCGAACTGACCCGTAATCAGGCTCATGGCAGCGGCTACGGCGCGCGCGGCACCTGGGCGCCGATCAACGAAAGCGGCAATGTGCTGCACTTCGGCCTCAGCTATCTGGGTTACGACACCGACGACGACACCCTGCGCCTGCGCGCGCGTCCGGACGCCGACCTGACCACCATCCGCCTGATCGACAGCGGCGCCATCACCACCGTGGACAGCGTGGGTGTGGCCGGTGCCGAGGCGATGTGGATCACCGGCCCGTTCAAGCTGCAGAGCGAATTCTTCCAGGAAAACGCCAAGCGCATCGGCAACAACGCCAACGATTACAAGAGCGATGGCTGGTACGTCAGCGGCGTCTGGAACATCACCGGCGAGACCTGGGGCTACAAGGCCGGCGTGCCGACCACCCCGCTGCCGAACGCGCCGGCCTCGGGCCTGTGGCAGCTGGCGGTGCGCTACGACACGCTGGATCTCAACGACGGCCACCTGGTCTCCAACGGCAGCACCCCGTTCGTGGACGGCGTGCTGGGCGGCAAGATGGATGTGTGGACGATCGGTGCCAACTGGTACTGGCGCTCCAACTTCAAGTTCGCGCTCGACTACGCGAAGGTGGAAAGCACCCGTTACAGCAGCGCCACGCGTGGCCTGGTCGACGACAACCCGTCGATCATCGAGGCACGTGCGCAGTTCTATTGGTAAGTGAGCGACGTTTTGGCCGCCGTGGCGCGCTCGGCTGAGCGCGCGGCGGCTGCAAACGCCTTCGCCAGACCCGGCAAAGCGCCTCGGCGCAACGCCGTCATGGTCATGTCATCTCTCCGACATCGCGCGGTCATGCCCCTGCCCTGCAATGGCATGCACGCGGGACGTCCTTATCCCTTCGCTACAGGAGCTGTTCCGTGATCCACTCTTTGAAGACCCGTCTGGCCGTGGGCGTGCTTGCCGCCTCGCTGGCGCTGTGCGCCCAGGCCGCCGATGTCACCGGCGCCGGTGCGTCGTTTATTTACCCGGTGATGTCCAAGTGGTCGGCCGACTACAACGCCGCCACCAAGAAGCAGGTCAACTATCAATCGATCGGTTCGGGCGGCGGCATTGCCCAGATCAAGGCGGCCAGTGTGGACTTCGGCTCGTCCGATGCGCCGCTCAAGCCGGAAGAACTGGCAGCGGCCGGTCTGGCACAGTTCCCGTCGGTGATCGGCGGCGTGGTGCCGGTGGTCAACGTGGCGGGCATCGCCCCCGGTGCGCTCAAGCTGGATGGCAAGACCCTGGGCGACATCTTCATTGGCAAGGTCAGCACCTGGAACGATCCGGCCATCGCCGCGCTCAACCCGGGCGTGAAGCTGCCCGAGGGCAAGATCACCGTGGTGCATCGCTCGGACGGTTCGGGCACCAGCTTCAACTTCACCAACTACCTGTCAAAGGTCAACCCGGACTGGAAGAGCAAGGTCGGTGAAGGCACCGCGGTGCAGTGGCCGACCGGCATCGGCGGCAAGGGCAACGAGGGCGTGGCCGCCTACGTCAAGCAGATCAAGGGCGGCATTGGCTATGTCGAGCTGTCCTATGCGCTGCAGAACAAGATGGCCTACACCGCGATGAAGAACGCCGCCGGCAAGTTCGTGCAGCCGTCCGATGAGACCTTCGCCGCCGCTGCCAACAGCGCCGACTGGGCCAATAGCAAAGACTTCTATCTGGTGATGACCAACGCCGCTGGCGACAACGCCTGGCCGATCACCGCCACCAACTTCATCCTGGTTCAGAAAAAGCCCAAGAGCCCGGAAGGCCTCAAGAACACGCTGGACTTCTTCCGCTGGGTCTACAGCAAGGGCGATGCCCAGGCCAAGCAGCTGGACTACGTGCCGCTGCCGGACAGCCTGGTGACCCAGATCGAAGGCTACTGGGCGAAGAATCTGCCCAAGTAAAGAGAGAGCCATAGCAACAGGAACGACGCCGTCTCTCTCCCCGGCGTCGGCACCGGGACGCGGCCCTTTCGGGGTCGCGTCTTTTTTGTGATGCCTTCGCCAGAAGGCACTGTCATGCGTGTGTAACAAAAACATCATTTCATAGCGTCGTCTGCCGGACACCCGGCCAATCCAGCCTCGGAGCTTCCATGAAACTGCAGTCGGCCAGCCTGACCGCCCTGTCTCTCACCATCGCCCTCGCCCTGGCCGCGTGTTCGCCCGGCGGCAAGGATGCGCAGTCCGGCGACACCGCCAAGAGCGCTCCCAGCGCAGGCGCCACCGCCGGGGACAGCAAGATCGCTGAAATCTCCGGCGCCGGTGCCTCCTTCATCTACCCGCTGGTGTCCAAGTGGTCGGCCGATTACAACGCCGCCACCGGCAACAAGGTCAATTACCAATCGATCGGCTCCGGCGGCGGTATTGCGCAGATCAAGGCCGGCACGGTGGACTTCGGTTCGACCGACAAGCCGCTGGACAGCGCCGAGCTTGCCCAGGCAGGTCTGGGCCAGTTCCCGTCGGCGATCGGCGGCGTGGTGCCGGTGATTAATCTGGAAGGCATCGCACCGGGCAAGCTGCGTCTGACCGGCGCGCTGCTGGGCGACATCTTCCTGGGCAAGGTCACGATGTGGAACGACGCGGCGATTGTCGCGGCCAACCCGGGCGTGACCCTGCCGGCGACCAAGATCAACCTGGTGCATCGCTCGGATGGCTCGGGCACCACCTTCAACTTCTCCAACTACCTGTCCAAGGTCAGCCCGGAGTGGAAGAGCAAGGTCGGCGAAGGCACCTCCGTGCAATGGCCGGGTGGCGTCGGCGGCAAGGGCAATGAAGGTGTTGCCTCGTACGTGCAGCAAATCAAGGGTTCGATCGGTTACGTCGAACTGGCCTACGCCCTGCAGAACAAGATGCCCTACGCCTCGCTGCAGAATGCAGCCGGCCAGTGGGTGGAGCCGAATGCGGAAAGCTTCGCCGCCGCGGCCGCCAGCGCCGACTGGGCCAATGCCAAGGACTTCAATCTGGTGATCACCAATGCACCGGGCGAGAAGGCCTGGCCGATCACCGCCACCAACTTCATGCTGATGCACAAGCAGCCCAAGGATGCGGTGCGCAGCAAGGCGAAGCTGGAGTTCTTCAAGTGGGCGCTGGAAAACGGCCAGACCCAGGCCAGCGAACTGCATTACGTGCCGCTGCCGCCGGAACTGGTGAAGCAGATCCAGACCTACTGGGCCAGCGAGTTCAAGTGATGCCCTGCACCCGCTGTCGTGGCGGGTTGCGCTGCGGTGAGGTGCCTGCGGGCGCCTCGCCGTTCCTGTTGTCTCACGCTCCCGCGATTGCGCGGGTGACGAGTCCAATCGAATGAATGCCACCGCCATTCCCGAAGCGATGACCGCACCACGCGGCCGCGATCTGCGCGATGCGCGCGCCGATCGCCTGTTCAAGCTTGCGTTGGCCGCCACGGTCGTTTTCGTCCTGCTGGCGCTCGGCAGCGCCGCGCTGTCGATGCTGTGGGGCGGACGCCATGCCTTGCAGATGCAGGGCCTGAGCTTTTTCTATTCCGCCGACTGGAATCCGGTGGAAAACAAATACGGTGCACTGGCGCCGATCTACGGCACCCTGGTCACCGCGTTGATCGCGATGGTGATTGCGGTGCCGGTGAGTTTCGGCATCGCATTCTTCCTCACCGAGGTGGCGCCGCGCTGGTTGCGCGGCCCGGTGGGTACCGCGATCGAATTGCTGGCCGGCATCCCGTCGATCATCTACGGCATGTGGGGCCTGTTCGTGCTGGTGCCGGTGATGACCGAGCACGTGACGCCCTGGCTCAACGATCACCTGGGCACGCTGCCGTTGATCGGCCCGTTGTTTCAGGGCCCGCCGCTGGGGATCGGCTTGCTGACCGCAGGCTTCGTGCTGGCGATCATGGTGATTCCGTTTATCTCTTCGGTGATGCGCGAAGTGTTTCTGACCGTGCCCACGCGTTTGAAGGAATCGGCCTACGCGCTGGGATCGACCAAGTGGGAAGTCAGCTGGGACATCGTGCTGCCGTACACCCGCTCTGCGGTGATTGGCGGTGTGTTTCTGGGCCTGGGCCGGGCGCTGGGCGAAACCATGGCAGTGGCATTCGTGGTCGGCAACACGGTGCGGCTGTCGCCGTCGCTGCTGGAGCCTGGCACCACCATCGCTGCCTTGATCGCCAATGACTTCGGCGAGGCCACCGAAACATATCGCTCGGCGTTGTTGCTGCTCGGCTTTGTCTTGTTCATCGTGACCTTCATCGTGCTGGCGATTGCGCGCTTCATGCTGATGCAGCTGTCGCGTCGGGAGGGCAACTGATGTCCTCGGTCTCGCAATCCCTCTACAACCGCCGCCGCGTGATCAATGTGGTGGCGCTGCTGCTGTCGTGCGTCACCGCGTTGTTCGGGCTGTTCTTCCTGGCCTGGATCCTGTGGACCCTGTTGTCCAAGGGCGTGCCGGGCATCGACCTCAATTTGTTTACCAAGATGACACCGCCGCCGATGCAGGAAGGTGGTTTGCTCAACGCCTTCTTCGGCAGTGCGGTGATGTGCGGCCTGGCGCTGGCGATCGGCACCCCGCTCGGCATTGCCGCCGGTACCTGGCTGGCCGAATACGGCAATGCGCGCAAGACCGGTTTGGTGGTGCGTTTCGTCAACGACATTCTGTTGTCGGCGCCGTCGATCGTGCTCGGCCTGTTCGTCTACACGCTGTACGTAATGCAGACCGGCGGGCGCTTCTCGGCGTTTGCAGGTGCGTTGTCGCTGGCCTTCATCGTGCTGCCGGTGGTGGTGCGGACCACCGACGAAATGTTGCGTCTGGTGCCGGCGCAGATGCGCGAAGCGGCGTTGTCGCTCGGCATCCCGCAGTGGAAGGTCACCGTGCAGGTGCTGTATCGCGCCGCCTCGGCCGGCATTCTCACCGGCATCCTGCTGGCGCTGGCACGCATCAGCGGCGAGACCGCGCCACTGCTGTTCACCGCCTTCGGCAATCAATATTGGAACAGCAACATCTTTCAGCCGATGGCCAGCGTGCCGGTGATCATGAATCAGTTCGCCGGCAGCCCCTACGAGACCTGGCAGACCCTGGCCTGGTCCGGCGCACTGGTACTGACCGCGTTCGTGTTGTTGGTGAGCCTGGGCGCACGCGCGCTGCTATTGCGCAACAAGATTTCCAATGACTGACCTTTCCTTCCGGACACCCGACATGAACGATCTCCAAAACGCCAAGCCGATGCATCGCATCGCTGTCCCGGCCGCCAAGGGGGCGCCGACGGCGCAGGCGCCGGTGAAGGTGGCCGCACGCAATCTGGATTTCTATTACGACAAGTACCACGCGCTCAAGAGCATCAACATCGAGATTCCGGAAAAGCGTGTCACCGCGCTGATCGGGCCTTCGGGTTGCGGCAAGTCGACCTTGTTGCGCATCTTCAATCGCATCTATGCGCTGTATCCGAAGATGGAAGCGCGCGGCGAAGTGCTGCTGGACGGTGAAAACATCCTGTCGCCGAAGTACCCGATGAACCGGCTGCGCAGCAAGGTCGGCATGGTGTTTCAGAAGCCGGTGCCGTTTCCGATGACGATCTTCGAAAACGTCGCCTACGGCATTCGCCACCACGAAAAACTGTCCAAGGCCGACATGCAGAACCGTGTCGAGCAGGCGCTGCGTCAAGGTGCGCTGTGGGACGAGGTCAAGGACAAGCTGGGGCAAAGCGCGCTGGGTCTGTCCGGCGGTCAGCAGCAGCGCCTGTGCATCGCACGTGCGGTGGCGCTGCGACCGGATGTGTTGCTACTGGACGAACCGACCTCGGCGCTGGATCCGATTTCCACCAGCCGCATCGAGCAGCTGGTGGAAGAACTCAAGCGCGAATACACCATCGTGATCGTGACCCACAACATGCAGCAGGCCGCGCGCGTGTCCGACTACACCGCCTTCATGTATCTGGGCGATCTGATCGAACACGACCGCACCGAAACGATCTTTTCCCAGCCGTCCAAGCAGCAGACCGAGGATTACATCACCGGTCGTTTCGGTTGATGTAGGGCGAAACATCGCAATGCCGCATTGACGCAGCTCCGCCGCACCGCCCGGCACGACATCAACATCACGTGCGATGTCGCCAAGGTGACGGCGGACATCCACCACTGCCACGAATCGAGATCACGATGAACCAGCACCTCAACGACCATATCGTCAAAAGCTACGACGAGGAGCAGCACCGTCTTGTCGCCGAGATCGTGCGCATGGGCGACACGGCGGTGGCGCAGCTGGAAGCCGCGCTGGATGTGGTGGAGCGTCGCGACGACAACGCCGCACATCGCATCGTGGTCAACGACGAAGCGATCGATGCGCTGGAGCATGCGATCAGCCACGACGTGATGCGCCTGGCGTTGCGTGGTCCGATGGCGCGCGACCTGCGCGAGATCCTGGCCGGCCTGCGTATTCCTGCCGACATCGAACGCATCGGCGATTACGCGGCCAACGTGGCCAAGCGCTCGATCGCGCTCAACTCTGCACCGCCGCTGCCACAGACCGTGGGCCTGCGTGCGCTGGGCCAGATGGCCGCGCATGCCGTGCGCGAAGCCGTGCAGGCCTATCGCAACAAGGATGCCGATGCGGCGATTCGCGTACGCGATGAAGATGCACGCCTGGACGCGCAGTACACCGCGCTGTTTCGCGAATTGCTGACCTACATGATGGAGGACCCGCGCAACATCACTCCCTGCACGCATCTGCTGTTCATGGCCAAGAATCTGGAGCGCATCGGCGACCACGCGACCAACATCGCCGAGAACGTGTGGTTCCTGGTGCATGGCGAACAGCCGCTGCCGCCGCGAGTAAAGCGCGACGACACCACCTGCGTCATTTGATTCAAGACGCGTGCCGGCAACAGCCACCGACACGCTGAAACCAGCCGAAACGCTTTATTTCATTACGTATTCAGCTAATCACGCCTAGGGTGAAATCACACAGGCCGTTCCTGTGACGCAGGAGTACGCAGATGAAACGCATCATTGGATCTCTCATGGCTTTGTCGCTGCTGACCTCCGCTGCAGCGTTCGCTGCGCCTCAGCAACACGATGACCGCGATCATGATCGCGACCGCAATGCACAGCGTCACGATGATCGCGGCAACGACCGCCGCGACGACCATCGTGATGACAGGCACGACGACAAGCGCGACGATCGCCGCAGCACCCACAACGACGATCACCGCAACGACCGCCGCGGCCCGCCTTACCGGCGTGGCGAGCGCCTGGCGCCGGACCATCGCGGCAATCGCGTCGCCGATTACCACAGGCATCATCTGAACAAGCCGCCGCGCGGGCACGAATGGCGCCAGGTGGACAACACCTACGTGCTGATTGCAGTGGCCACCGGCCTGATCGCAAGCGTGGTCGCCGGTCACTAAGCGAACCGTCAGATGCGTCGTCAAACTGGCCCGATCCGCGGCAACGCGGGTCGGGCTTTTGTTTGCCGGAGCGCTGCGCGCGCAGGGCATGTGCGGCCGGCACCTGGCTACGATCGAGCACGGCGTGCGACCTGCTAGGCTATGCCGATGAACGAACCGGTCGACCTGCAGCCTGCTTCCTCCTTTTTGCCCATGTCGCGGCGCTTTCGCGGCTATCTGCCCGTGGTGGTGGATGTGGAAACCGGTGGATTCGACTGGAACAAACATGCGCTGCTGGAAATCGCCTGCGTGCCGATCGAAATGGATGCCGACGGTCGCTTTTTTCCGGGCGAAACCGCCAGCGCACATCTGGTGCCGGCGCCGGGCCTGGAGATCGACCCGAAGTCGCTGGAAATCACCGGCATCGTGCTCGACCACCCGTTCCGCTTCGCCAAGCAGGAGAAAGACGCGCTGGATCATGTGTTCGCACCGGTGCGTGCGGCGGTGAAGAAGTACGGCTGCCAGCGCGCGATCCTGGTCGGCCACAACGCGCATTTCGATCTGAACTTCCTCAACGCGGCAGTCGCGCGCGTAGGCCACAAACGCAATCCGTTCCATCCGTTCAGCGTGTTCGACACCGTGACCTTGGCCGGTGTGGCGTACGGGCAGACCGTGCTGGCGCGCGCGGCACAAGCTGCGGGCCTGGACTGGAATGCGGCCGATGCGCATAGCGCGGTGTACGACACCGAGCAGACTGCGCGGTTGTTTTGCAAGATTGCCAATGCCTGGCCGGGGCCCGTTTGAGCTGGGATTGGGGATTGGGGATTCGCAAAAGCAGCGGGTTTCTCAGCTTAAAGAATCAGCAGTTGGCGGCACCACCGCGTGTGGTCGTACCCTCATCCGCCCTTCGGGCACCTTCTCCCGCAGGAGAAGGGAAGCGCTAGTTAGCTCGCTTTTGCGAATCCCTAATCCCTAATCCCGATACCCAGCGCCTAGCCCACGCAGATCCGGTCGCGCCCTGCACTCTTGGCTTCGTACAAGGCGTGGTCAGCGCGTTGCATCAGTGATGAGCCGGTGTCGTCATCGCGCAGCTCGGCCACGCCGGCACTAAAGGTCACTTGCAGGCCGTCCACGCCGCCCCAGTCTTGACGCGCATGGAACAGCGCGCGGATACGCAGGCATAGCGCCTGCGCCTCTTCCAGCGAAGTGTCGGCGAGCAGCAGGGCGAATTCTTCGCCGCCCAGCCGGGCCGGCAGATCCGAGGCACGTGCAGCGGCAATCAGTAGCACACCCACTTCGTGCAGCACCGCATCGCCACTGGCATGCGAGTAATGGTCGTTGATGCGCTTGAAGTGATCGATATCCAGAATCGCCAATACCAGCGAGCGCCCACTGCGGCGTGCGCGACTGATGTCGCGCGCCAGCGCTTCGTCGAAGTGGCGACGATTGGGGAGCCCGGTCAGTGCGTCTTCGTGCGCCTGGCGCTCGAACACGTCGGACTTGATGCGTAGCCGCGTCAGCAGCTCGCTCTTTTCCTGGTTGGCCTGCAGCAGGCGCTGCGCCTGCAATTGCAGATCTTCGGTGCGTTTGCGCACCAGTTCGGCCAGGCGCGCGTTGTGGGTCTTGTAGCGATGCAACAGCAACCGGTACAACAAGGCGAGCGCAAGCAGCGCAGCCAGCACTGCCGCAAAACGCACGTCGTGGCGTTGCCACCACAGCGGCAAGACCTCGAACGCCCACACCGCCTCGTGCGGACTCCAAGCACCGCCAGGGTGCCGGGCCGCCACATGCAAACGATAGCGGCCGGGCGGCAAGCCGATGAATTCCACGCTGCGCTGCCGGCCACGTTCGGTCCAGTCGTTGTCCAGGCCTTCCAGGCGGGTGCGGTACTCGATCCGCTCCGGCAACAGAAAACTCATGCCGACGTAGGACACGTTCAAGCGATGCCCGCCGGGCAGCTTCGCCTGCTGCCGCCAGGCCAGCGGGCGGCCATCCTGCTGCACGCTCTCGATCAATGCAGGCGGCGCGCGGCGCTCGCGAAAGCGCTGCAACCGCGATGGATCGACCGTACTGATGCCGCCTGCAGTGACCACCCACAACGAGCCGTCGGCGCGCGCGATCATGCTCGGGCTGGAACTGCCATTGGCCTGCGCGTTGCCCATGCCATCGATCTCGCCATAACGTTCGACGACGAGCTGGCCGCGTCCATCGGCAACCGCGTCGAGCGTGCCGAGTTCGGTGCGCAGGACGCCGCGATTGCTGCTGATCCACGCGTTGCCAAGCCGGTCCTTGACCAGCTGGAACACCGTATCCACCGGCATGCCCTGCTCCAGGCCCACGCGTGCGAGCGCGCCTTTGCGCACGCGATACAGGCCGCGATCGGTCGAGATCCAGACGTCGCTGCCGATGCTTTGAAACCCGAACACGCTGCGTGCGCCGCCCAGGCGCTCCAATTCCAGCTGCTGCAGCTTGCCGTCGCGCAGCACCGCGGCGCCATCGACCGAGCCAATCCACAGCGCACCATCGATGCGCGCCAGCGCAGTCACCACGCCATCGGGCAGGCCATCGATCGTTAACGCCACCCGCTTGCCGTCCACCAACTTCACCACGCCGCGCTGCGTGGCCAGCCACACCACTGCGTGGTCGGCGGCGTGGTCGTCGATCACGATGGCGCGGATATGCCCGCTGGGAATGCCCTCGGCCTCGCCGTAGTGCCGCAGCACGCACCCGTCGCGCAACACGAAGACGCCATCGGCATAGGTGCCCACCCACAGGTCGCCGTGCCGATCCAGCGCCAGACTCAGCACTGAGAGCCGTCGACCGGACGGGATGGCAATCGGCACCGGCACGATGCTCCCGTCTGGCAGCATGCGATCCAGGCCTGCGGTGCTGGCGATCCACAGACTGCCGTCGCGGTCCTCCAGCACCGCGCGGGCGTAATCGCCGCTCAAGCCATCGCGCTGGCTGTAACTGCTGAACAAGGTTTCGCGCAGCCGGAACAGGCCGCCATTGGCGCCGACCCAGATGCTGCCTTCGGCATCCTCGCGCAGGCTGACGATGCGCCCGGTCGGCAGGCTACGGCCGGCTGGCAAATGCTCCACCCCATGACTGCCAATCCGCAGCAACCCCTGGTTTTCGCTGCCCAGCCACAGGTCGCCATGGCGATCCTGCAGCATCGCAGTGAAGTGTCCCTGCCCCGGTACGCGATGCATCAGCTCGGCGCGTTCGCCCTGAAGGCGATACAACTGCTCGCCCGCGACGACCCAGATGCTGCCGTCCGGTGCGCGATACGGCCATGCCAGGCCGGGCGGCAGGCCGAACGCCGCAGGCGCGCGATGCATGTGTCCATCCAGTTCGCGGTAAATCAGCCCGTCGAGCGTGCCGATCAGCAACCGTCCCTGGTCGTCGAACAGCATGCGCGGAAAGCTGCTCTGCAGCGGCACGCCATCGCGCGGCGGGAAATACTCGAAGCGCCCATCCGGCCACAGGCAACCAAGCCCGTGCCCTTCGAACAACAACCACATGCGGCCTTGCGCATCCATGGTCATTGCGTGGATCAGCGCTTGTGGCCATTGCCCTCTTCGCTCCCAGCGCCGCCATTGCCCATCGGCGCTGTGACTCACAAGATTACCGCGTGCATCGCTCAGCCACAGTGCGCCATCGCGATCGACATACAACGCGCCGACGCCGTTATCGGGCAAGCCGGGGCGCGTGCTGCGATCGATCACGCTGAATTCCAGCCCGTTGTAGCGCACCAGGCCTTCCCAGGTGGCGAACCACAGGTAGCCGTCGTGGGTCTGGGCGATATCGCGTAGCGAGTTGTGCGGCAATCCGTTGCGCGAACTCCAGCTGTCGATCGCGTAGTCGCGCAATTGCGCCGTTGCAGCGGGTGCGGCAGCCGCGGCGAACGCGCACAACGTCAACAGCAACCAGGCACCGGCACTGAGCCAGCGCTGCCACTGTCTATCTCCTCGTGCCGGCGCCCTGACGGCGCACGTGCTCTGGCCTGTACGACAGGCACCCACCCCATGATTCATCGGACACAACACGCCGTTTGCTGACGATATGGTAGGCAATAACGCATGCGCGCGTCGGTAATCGATAGGCGTGTTGTCGAAAGTGCTGATGCACAAGCGTTGCGTCTGCGACCGGCAACACTTCGCGATCGACATCTGCGCAATCGTGCGCGCAACTGCACGATTGTTGCGAGTACATGCGACGCGTGCGTGTTGAACGAGACGGCTTGGGTCTGGCGATCAATCCGCGCGCATATCTCTAGGCGCGAATGCGATTACGCGCCCAGGCGTTGGCGCACGGCTTCGAACAAGGTCACACCAGCCGCCACCGACACGTTGAGGCTTTCGATATCGCCCGGCATCGGAATCTTGACCAGGCCATCGCAATGCTCGCGCGTAAGCCGGCGCAGGCCATCGGCCTCGCCACCGAGCACGAGCCCGACATTGCCGCGCAGGTCCACGCTGTACAGCGACGCCTCGGCTTCGCCGGCCAGACCGTACAGCCACACGCCCTGCTTCTGCAGATCGCGCAGGCACCGCGCCAGATTGGTCACCGCGACCACCGGAATCCGGTCGGCCGCACCGGCCGAGGTCTTGCGCACGGTGGCATTGACGGTGGCCGACTTGTCTTTGGGAATCACCACCGCAGTGACGCTGGCGGCGGCAGCGCTGCGCAGGCAGGCGCCGAGATTGTGCGGGTCCTGCACGCCATCCAGGATCAGCAACAGCGCACGTCCTTCGGCGGCCGTCACCAAGGCTTCGAGCTCGTTTTCTGCCCACAGCCGCGCCGCTGCGTACCGCGCGACCACGCCCTGGTGGCGGACCTGCCCACCCACACCATCGAGCGCCTGCGTGTTGACGCGACGCACCTCGATGCCCTTGCGGCGCGCCTGCTCTTCGATCTCGGTCAGGCGCGGGTTCTTGCTACCGGCCTCGATCAACACCTCGCGCACGTTGTCGGCGTCGTTCTCGACCGACGAGGCAACGGCGTTGACGCCGACGATCCACTGATTCTGCTTGCTCATTGCGCGGGCATACGAAGAGATAAAGGGGAATGGTAGGGCCTGCGGCCTGCCACGTCACGGCCGGGGCGCGGATGGAGGTGCCGACGAGACGCTCGCGGTGTAGCGGATCGCGATGAGCGAAGATCACGCTCGCACCGTGGTGATGCTGCCGACACCTACGCTCGCTGGCCGTCGCGAACCGGTGCGAGGTGCGCTCATGCCAGCGGGCGCGAACTCACACCGGCCACTGCTCGGTATCGTGATCCGGATGCTGCCTTGACACGAGGTCGGCCAGAAACGCCAATGCAGCCACATTGTCCTCGGTGGTGCGCGCCGGCAGATCACCCAATGCATCGACGAAGGGCAGCTTGCGCTCCACGCCGTACTGGATCAGCGGTGGCAACCGTTCGGGCGTATCGAACGCACCGGCGGCGATGGCGATGCCATCCGGCGCCTCATAGGTCAGCGGCGTGCCGCATTCGGCACAGAATCCACGCGACACCAGCGAGGAAGATGCGAAGCGTTTCGGCTCGCCACGTGTCCAGCTGAACTCAGTGCCGCGCACGGAGACCAACGGCGCGTAGTAGGCACCGAAGGCTTTCTGACACATGCGGCAGTGGCAGATCGAAGCGTCCGACAACCTGCCGCGCACGCGGAAACGCACCGCGCCGCATTGGCAGCCACCGCTGTACTCGAGTGCTGCGTCCATCGTTGCCTCAGCGCTGTTGAACACGGATGACCGGAGATCGTTGCGAGCTTGTGACTCGCAAGGACCTGTAGCGTCATATCTTGCGATCCGCACGCATCGCGAGCCGCCGCCAGGCAGCGACTCGCGATGGTGTCGTCGCGCTTAGTACTGCTTTTTCTTGCGCTTGGCCGGCTTCTCGCGCTGCGGCAACGGCGCTTCGGGCGCTGCGCCATCTTCGGCCAGACGGAAGTCGATCTTGCGCTCTTCCATGCTCGCCTTGAGCACCAGCACCCGCACCGGGTCGCCCAGGCGGAAGGCGCGACCGCGGCGTTCGCCACTGAGCGTCTTGCGGATCGGGTCGAACTGGTAATAGTCCTGCGGCAACTGGGTGACATGCACCAGGCCATTGACCTTGGATTCGTTCAACTCGACGAACAGGCCGAAGCCGGTCACACCGCTGATCACGCCATCGAACTGGCCGCCGACATGCTTTTCCATCCACGCGGCGCGATAGCGCTCGTCGACCTCGCGCTCGGCTTCGTCGGCACGCCGTCCGCGCTCGGAGCACTGCAGCGACAATGCCGACATCTGGCGCGGGGTATAGATATATTTTTCCGGGCTGGCGCCGGTCAAGGCATGCTTGATTGCGCGGTGCACCAGCAGATCCGGGTAACGCCGGATCGGCGAGGTGAAGTGCGCATACGCTTCCAACGCCAGACCGAAGTGACCGTTGTTGTCGGGCGAGTACACCGCCAGGCTCTGGCTGCGCAGCAGCACCGATTCCAGCAACGCGGCGTCGGGGCGCGCACGCACCTTCTTCAGCAGCTTGGTGTAATCGCCGGGGCGCACCTTGCTCCATGCCGGCAGGCTCAGCTGGAATTCCTTGAGGAACTCCAGCAGGTCTTCGAACTTGCTCTCCGGCGGCCGCTCATGCACGCGGTACGGCGCCGGCACATGCATGCTCAGCAGATAGCGTGCGGCCTCGACGTTAGCCGCGATCATGCATTCTTCGATCAGCTTGTGCGCATCGTTGCGCACCAGCATGCCGGCCTGAGTGACTTCACCGGTGTTGTCGAGCACGAAGCGCACTTCGGAGGTCTCGAACTCGATCGCGCCGCGATGCGTGCGCGCCTTCGACAGCACGTTGTACAGCTGATGCAGACGCTGCACCTGCGGCAGCAACGGGCCGATAAAGGCCTTGGTGTCGGCATCGTCTTCGCCGACCGCCTTCCACACCTGGTTGTAGGTCAGGCGCGCGTGCGAGTTCATCACTGCTTCGTAGAAACGCGAGCCGGTGACTTCGCCATCGCGGCCCACCTGCATGTCGCAGACGAAGCACATGCGGTCGACCTTGGGCATCAGCGAGCAGATGCCGTTGGACAGCGTCTCCGGCAGCATCGGCACCACGAACCCCGGGAAATACACCGAGGTGGCGCGCTTCTGCGCTTCGTCGTCCAGCGGCGTGCCCGGACGCACATAGTTGGAGACGTCGGCGATCGCCACCACCAGACGGAAGCCGTCGGCGTTGGGTTCGCAATACACCGCGTCGTCGAAATCCTTGGCGTCTTCGCCATCGATGGTGACCAGCGGCATCTGCCGCAGGTCCACACGCCCGCCGATCATCTGCGGCTCGACCACCAGCGGCACCGCTGCGGCCTCGTCCAGCACTTCCTGCGAGAACTCGTGCGGCAGCTCGTGGCCGTGGATGGCCATTTCCACTACCAGCGACGGGGTCAGCTTGTCGCCGAGCACCGCGATGATCTTGCCGATCGCCGGACGACGCGCATCCGGTGGCGCGATCAGCTCGCACACCACCAACTGCCCTTCGCGCGCTTCACCGATGCCGTCCGGTGCGATCTGCACATTGCGTTGCACGCGCTTGTCGTCAGGGTCGACATAGGCCACGCCATGCTCGTAGAAGAAACGCCCGAGCATGCGCGACATGCGGCGTTCGAGCACGCGTGCAATCGCACCTTCGCGACGGCCGCGGCGGTCGATACCGGTGACGTTGGCCAGCGCACGATCGCCGTGCATGACCTTGCGCATTTCGTACGGCGGCAGGAACAGGTCGTCGCCGCCTTCATCCGGCTTGAGGAAGCCGAAGCCTTCCGGATTGGCGATCACCACGCCGGCGATCAGGCTGGTCTGCTGCACCGGCGCGTAGCCGCCACGGCGGTTCTGCACCAGCTGCGCTTCGCGCACCATCGCGGACAGGCGCTTGCCCAACGCGTCGATGCGGTCGCTCAGATGCAACTGCTCGGCGATTTCTTCGGCGGTCTGCGGGCCGTCGCAGGCTTCGAGCAGCTGCAGGATGGCCTCGCGGCTGGCGATCGGCTCGGCGTAGCGCAGTGCTTCGCGATCGGCGTGCGGATCCTTGAACTCAGCGGCGGCAGCGGGAGAAGCAGTGACAGCTGCAGGCTGGACGGACTGAAGGCGTTCCGGCGGCGGCGCAGGCGGGCCGCTCTTGCGCGGATGCGGTGCGCGCGGAGCCGGCGGCTCAGGCAGCGGTGGCGCTACTTGCAGCTCCGGCGAGGCTTGCGCGGCTTTATCGGCAGCGCGCTTGTTTGCGGACTTGGTCGAGGCGCCAGCGGCGGCGCGAACCAGGAAGTCAGGCATCCACCCCGGCAACTTCTGTTTTTCGGCGGTGGTGGGCTCGCCAGTGTTGGCGGAATTGCGGCGACTCGGCCGATCGGAATCTGGGGTGTTTTTCTTGGTCATTGCCACCATATTACCCCGTGCAGCCGCGATGTGGGCTGAAAGCCGGCCCGTCCAGGCGCAGATCGCCGTGTTCACCCGTTGACAAGGCCGCCAGGAGCCTGCAAAATTCGCGGCTCACCTTGCCCAGGTGGCGGAATTGGTAGACGCACTAGCTTCAGGTGCTAGCGGGGGCAACTTCGTGGAGGTTCGAGTCCTCTTCTGGGCACCAGTTTAAAAAGACCTCCGAGCGATCGGGGGTCTTCTGGTTTCTGGGGTCTGAAAATGCTTGAGTGCTGCTACACGGCTTGACCGACAGCAGCCTCATTCGAAGCTGCTGCTGACATTATCGTTACGGCAAGGCCGTAATGCCCGCCTCGCGCAAGGCCTTCGCCCAGATCGCATAACCGGCCTCACTGGGGTGCGTGCCGTCGGGCATCAGCGCCTCGGGCAAGGTCCCGTCGGGCTGCAGCAGTTGCTTGCCGATATCGACCAGACGCACTGACGGATCCTTGGCATAGCGCGCGGCCAGCAAGCGGTTGGTCTCGGCGATCGGTGCGCGTTGCGCGTCACCCGCATGGCGGCCGCGCGGCATGATCGCCATCAGGATCAGCTTGCTGTTGGGCAAGCGGCCACGCACTTCGTTCACCACCGCCTCCACGCCCAGCGCGGCCTCGGCCGGCGTGCTCGCGCGCGATTGCGCGGTGCCGGTGAGGTTATTGGTGCCGAGATGCAGCACCACCCATTGCGGATCCAGACCGTCGAGCTCGCCCTGGCGGATCCGCCACAGCACGTTCTGGGTGCGGTCCCAGCCGAAGCCCAGATTCAGCACCGGCCGCGAGCCGTACAACCACTGCCACGATTGCGCGCCACTCACGCGCGTGGCCTGCGGTGGGCCAGCCCAGAAATGCGTGATCGAGTCGCCGATCACCACCACGTCCGGCTTCAATGTGCGCGCTGCGGCGAGCGCCGCATGGTGGCGGGCGTACCAGTCGTACGAGTCCTGTTCCAGCCAGTCGACCGGAATCAGCGAGGTCGCAAACTCGCGGCCGAGTTCGGCGACCGGCTTGACCGGCGACTCGCCCAGCAATCGGGCCAGGGTCGGTTCGATCGCTTCGGCAAGCATGCGCTGGCCATGGGTGTCCGGATGCAAGGCGCCGGCTGGCGGCCGGAAGCGCGTGTCGTAAAACAACTCGGTGCGCAGCTTGCCGTCACGCAGAAAGATCGACCCCACATCCAGATAAGTGACACGCGGATTGTCGCCATAACGCACTGCCAGGCCTTGATTGATCTGCGCATCGCGGCGCGATTTTTCGCTGGAAATATCGCTGGGCAGCACGCTCACCAACAGAATGTGCGTGCGCGGCAGTTTTTGTTCGATCGCCGCGACCACCGCATCGATGCCCAGCTGAGTCTGCTCGGCGGTCTGGCCGAGATGGCCGGTGTTGTTGGTGCCGATCAGCACCAGGGCAACCTTGGGTTGCAGACCGTCGACCTCGCCATTGGCCAGCCGCCACAACACGTTCTCGGTGCCGTCGCCGCTGAAGCCCAGATTGAGCGCGCCGCGGCTGCCGTAGAAGGTCTGCCAGGTCGGCTGGAATTGTTCGTCCGGCGCCTTCGCTTTTTCGTAGTTCTGGGTGATCGAATCGCCGATCAACAGCAGCGGCGTGTCGGCGTGCTGTTTGACCTGCTCCAGCACCTGCGCGTGTCGTTGCGCCCACCAGGCTTCCTGCAAGCGGTCGGTGGGTACGATCGAGGGCGGTGGCGTTTGTGCACTTGCCACGCCGCAGACCAACAACAGCCCCCAGCACACAAGCACGGGCGCAATGGCAGACAGCGAAAAGCGAGGAAACACAGCGTGCGAAGAGCGGAGCATGCGCGCACCAGAGGCTGGAGAAGCAGCGATTGTGATCCGCGCGCGCCGCACCCGACAAGCGCGGACGCAGCCATCCGCTTTGTAGCGCTGTGAAGTACTTACCGTGTGCCGGCGCCAAGCCACTGACACCACACCTGCGATGCCAGGCCGCTAACGCTTGCGTAGGAGCGCGCTTGCGCGCGATGAAGCGTTATCGATAGTGCTTCATCGCGCGCAAGCGCGCTCCTACCCGGCGGTGCGAAGCAATTGCCTACACCAACACGTTGCCGGATCGACCGCTGCGCACCTTGGGCCGATGGCGTCGCCGCATCCAGCGGCAGCGCTGGATGCGGCCGGCTTCAGCGCAAGCCGGTCTCGGCGCGCGCAATCACTAGCCTTTGGATTTCCGAGGTGCCTTCGTAGATCTCGGTGATCTTGGCATCGCGGAAGTAACGCTCCAGCGGCATTTCCTTCGAGTAGCCCATACCGCCATGGATCTGCACGGCCTGATGGGTGATCCACATTGCCGCTTCCGAGGCGGTGAGCTTGGCCACGGCCGCTTCGGTGCCGAACTTCTGGCCCTGCCCCTTCAACCAGGCCGCGCGCAGCGTGAGCAGCAGCGCTGCATCCAGCTTACACTTCATGTCGGCGATCTTGGCCTGGGTCATCTGGAAGGTGCCGATGGCCGCGCCGAACGCCTTGCGCTCTTTCACGTAAGCCAGCGTGGCCTCGTACGCCGCACGCGCGATGCCGACCGCCTGCGAGGCGATGCCGATGCGCCCGGCGTCGAGCACGCTCATCGCAGTCTTGAAGCCCTCGCCCTCCAGGCCCAGCACCTCGTCGGGCTGCGCGATGTAATCGGCAAACTCGATCTCGCAGGTGGCCGAGGCACGGATGCCGAGCTTGGGTTCGGTCTTGCCGCGATGGAAGCCGGCGCGATCGGCGTCCACCATAAAGGCGGTGATGCCGCGCGAGCCCTTGTCTGGCTCGGTCACTGCAAACAGCACGATGTACTTGGCGACCGGGCCGGAGGTGATCCAGCTCTTCTTGCCGTTGATCACGAAGCTGCCATCGGCCTGTTTGACCGCGCGGCAGCGCATCGCCGAGGCATCCGAACCGGACTGCGGCTCGGTCAGCGCGAACGCGCCGATCTGCGCGCCTTCGGCAATCGCACGCACGTACAGCTGCTTCTGCGCCTCGCTGCCATTCTTCAAAATACCGGTGCAGAACAGCGAATTGTTGACCGACACGATGGTGGAGTGCGCGCCGTCGGCGGCAGCAATTTCGATCATCGCCAGCGCGTAGCTGATCGGGTCCATGCCGGCGCCACCGTACTCGGCCGGTACTTCGATGCCCATCAGGCCGTTCTCGCCGAGCAGGCGGATGTTCTCCAGCGGGAACTCGCCGCTGCGGTCGAACTGCTCGGCGCTGGGGGCGATCTTTTCCTGGGCGATGCGGCGCGCCACATCCTGGATCATCAATTGTTCTTCGGTAAAGCTGAAATCCACGTCGCATCCCTCCAGGCCTAGGCTGAGCGCCCATTGTAGCCACAACCATTCGCATGCGTATGTAGTTGACCCCACACCCCGCCCGGCCGAAAATATCTCCATATCGCGATATAGAGATATTCATGGATCTGGAAGACTGGTCGGCGCGCCTGAAGGTGTTTGCCGACGCCACCCGAGTACGCCTGCTGACCTTGCTTGAGCAGGAAGAACTCACCGTGGCCGAGCTGTCGGCCATCACCCGTCTGGCCCAGCCGCGCGTGTCCACCCACTTGGCCAAGCTCAAGGAAGCCGGGCTGGTACGCGACCGCCGCGCCGGCGTCTCGGCCTATTACCGCTTCGACGAGGTGTCGCTGGACCCGGCGCAGCGCGCGTTGTGGCTGGCGCTGAGCACCGGCAGCGACGACCCGCTGTTGCGCCAGGACGCCGAACGCGTGGCCGCCGTGCTGGCCAACCGCGCCGCCGACCAGAACTGGGCCGATTCGGTGGCCGGCGACATGGAGCGGCATTACTCGCCCGGGCGCACCTGGGAAGCGCTGGCGCGCACCGCCCTGCCCTTGCTGGAAACCGGAGACGTGCTCGACATCGCCTCCGGCGACGGCGTGCTGGCCGAGTTGGTGGCCCCGCACGCCACCCGCTACATCTGCATCGACACCAGCGCGCGCGTGGTCGCCGCCGCCAGCGAACGCCTGCGTAAGCTGCGCAATGTGGAAGTGCGCGAAGGCGACATGCATGCGCTGCCGTTCCCCGATGCCAGCTTCGACCTGGTGGTGCTGATGCATGCGCTCACCTACGCGGCCAAGCCGGCGCAGGCGGTGGCCGAATCCGCGCGCGTGCTGCGCCCCGGTGGCCGTTTGCTGTTGTGCAGCCTGGCCAAGCACGAACATCGCGCCGCGGTGCATGCCTATGGCCACGTCAATCTCGGTTTTGCATCCAAGGAATTGCGCAAGTTCGCCGAGAAAGCCGGGCTGGACGTCTCCAGCCTGGAGACGGTGACGCGCGAGAAGCGCCCGCCGCATTTCGAAGTGATCTCGTTGATTGCGATGAAGCCGGGAGTGGTGAGTCGGGATTCGGGATTGGATGAAAGCAAGAGCATTGACTCGCGGAGAACTGGATCATGACGCCTACGCCAATCCCTAATCCCCACTCCCCACTCTCGTTCTCACTGCCCTGGCTGCATCCCGAGCGCGCCGAAAAACTCAGCGCTGCGTTGCGCGAGCGCATCCTCATCATCGACGGCGCGATGGGCACCATGATCCAACGCCATGATCTGCAGGAACCCGACTATCGCGGCACCCGCTTTGCCGACGGCTACGACAGCGCACAGGTGCATGTGCACGGGCCCGGTTGTGATCACTCGCACGCTCCGCAAGGCCACGACCTGAAAGGCAACAACGACCTGTTGCTGCTGTCGCGCCCGGAGATCATCGCCGGCATCCATCGCGCCTATCTGGATGCCGGTGCCGATCTGCTGGAAACCAACACCTTCAATGCGACCTCGGTGAGTCAGGCCGACTATCACCTCGAACACTTGGTGTACGAATTGAACAAGGCCGGCGCACAGGTTGCGCGTGCGTGCTGCGACGAGGTCGAAGCGCTCACTCCGCACAAGCCGCGCTTTGTGATCGGCGTACTCGGCCCCACCAGCCGCACCGCATCGATCAGCCCGGACGTCAATGACCCCGGATATCGCAACACCAGTTTCGATGCGCTGCGCGAGACCTATCGCGAGGCCATCGACGGCCTGATCGACGGCGGCGCCGACACGCTGATGGTGGAAACCATCTTCGACACGCTCAACGCCAAGGCCGCGCTGTATGCGATCGAAGAAGTGTTCGAAGCACGCGGCGGGCGCTTGCCGGTGATGATCTCCGGCACCATCACCGACGCCTCAGGTCGCACCTTGTCTGGCCAAACGGCAGAGGCGTTCTATGCCTCGGTTGCGCACGGGCGGCCGCTGTCGGTGGGCTTGAACTGTGCGCTTGGCGCCAAGGATCTGCGCCCGCATGTGGAAACGCTGTCGCAGATCGCCGATGCCTATGTCAGCGCGCATCCCAATGCCGGCCTGCCGAATGCCTTCGGCGAGTACGACGAAAGCCCGGAAGAAATGGCCGCAACCTTGCGCGAATTTGCGCAAGCCGGCCTGCTCAATCTGGTCGGCGGCTGCTGCGGCACCTCGCCGGATCACATCCGCGCGATTGCCGAAGCGGTGGCCGATCTGCCGCCGCGGCAGCTGCCGGGTGCGCAGGAGCTGGCGGCGTGATGCAGCACGTGGGCCCTCATCCGGCGCTGCGTTCCACCTTCTCCCGCTCGCGGAAGAAGGACGGCACATTGCTCGGCACGTGGACGAAAGCTCCCTTCTCCCGCGAGTGGAAGAAGGTGTCCAAAGGGCGGATAAGGGCCATCGCGATCCGCGCCCTGCCGACCACCAATCATCATCGCCTCGCCTGGACATTCGCTACGTCCGACGCCCACCAGAGCATCGCATGAGCACTCCCCGCTACACCCGCCTGTCCGGCCTGGAGCCGCTGGTCATCACCCCGGATCTGCTGTTCATCAACGTAGGCGAGCGCACCAACGTCACCGGCAGCGCGCAGTTCCGCAAGCTGATCAAGGAAGAGCGTTACGAAGAAGCGGTGGAGGTCGCGCGCCAGCAGGTCGCCAGCGGTGCGCAGATCCTCGACGTCAACATGGACGAGGGCCTGATCGATTCCGAAAAAGCGATGACGCGCTTTCTCAACCTGATCATGTCCGAGCCGGACATCGCACGCATTCCGGTGATGGTGGATTCGTCCAAGTGGAGCGTGATCGAAGCCGGTTTGAAGTGCCTGCAGGGCAAGAGCGTGGTCAACTCGATCTCGCTCAAGGAAGGCGAAGCGCAATTCATCGAACAGGCGCGCAAGGTGCTGCGCTATGGCGCAGCCGCAGTGGTGATGGCTTTCGATGAAGTGGGCCAGGCCGACACCTGTGCACGCAAGGTCGAGATCTGCACGCGCGCCTACAAAGTGCTGACCGAGCAGGTGGGATTTCCGCCGGAAGACATCATTTTCGACCCGAATATCTTTGCCGTCGCCACCGGTATCGAGGAGCACGACAACTACGCGGTGGACTTCATCGAGGCCACCCGGCAGATCAAGCGCACGCTGCCGCATTGCCATATTTCCGGCGGCGTTTCCAATGTGTCGTTTTCGTTCCGCGGCAACGAAATGGTGCGCCAGGCGATCCATTCGGTGTTCCTGTTCCATGCGATCAAGGCCGGCATGGACATGGGCATCGTCAATGCCGGCGGCATGCCGATCTACGACGAACTGGACCCGGAGCTGCGCGAGCGCGTGGAGGATGTGATCCTCAACCGTCGCAAGGACGGCACCGAACGCTTGCTGGAAATTGCAGAGCGCTACAAGGGCAGCAAGGGCGCCGCCAAGGTCGAAGACCTGGCCTGGCGCGAGAAGCCGGTGCGCGCACGCCTGGCGCATGCGCTGGTGCATGGCATCGATGCGTTCGTGGAAACCGATACCGAAGAAGCGCGGCAGCAATCCACGCGCCCGCTGGATGTGATCGAAGGTCCGCTGATGGACGGCATGAACGTGGTCGGCGACCTGTTCGGCGCGGGCAAGATGTTCCTGCCCCAGGTGGTCAAATCCGCACGTGTGATGAAGAAAGCGGTGGCGTATCTGTTGCCGTATATCGAAGCGGAAAAACTGCGCACCGGCGATATCGGCAAGTCCAATGGCAAGATCATCATGGCCACCGTCAAGGGCGACGTGCACGACATCGGCAAGAACATCGTCGGGGTGGTGTTGGCGTGCAATAACTTCGACGTGGTGGATCTGGGCGTGATGGTCTCCGCGCAGGTGATCCTGGACCGGGCGCGTGCGGAGAATGCCGATCTGATCGGGCTATCCGGCTTGATCACGCCGTCGCTGGAAGAGATGTCGCATGTTGCACGCGAGATGCAGCGACAGGGATTCGAGATTCCGTTGTTGATCGGTGGCGCCACTACCTCGCGCGCGCACACCGCACTGAAGATCGACCCACATTACAAAGCGCCCACCGTGTGGGTGAAGGACGCCTCGCGCGCAGTGGGCGTTGCGCAGTCGCTGATCTCGCGCGATCTGCGCCAGGCGTTCGTGGCCGCCAACGATGCCGACTACGCGGAGATCCGTACCCGCCACAGAAATCGTGGCGATGCAAAACGCTTGGTCTCGCTGGAAAAGGCACGCGCGCAGCGTTTCGATGGCGATTGGGACAACTATGTGCCGCCTACCCCGCGTCAGCCGGGCGTGCATGTGTTCGACGACTATCCACTGCAGGAATTGATCGAGCTGATCGACTGGACCCCGTTCTTCCAGGCCTGGGAACTGGCCGGCAAGTTCCCGGCAATTCTCAGCGATGAAGTGGTCGGTCCGCAGGCCAACGAGTTGTATCGCGATGCGCGCAAGATGCTGCGCACGATCGTCTCCGAGAAGTGGCTGACCGCGAAGGCCGTGTTCGGGCTGTGGCCGGCCAATAGTGTGGGCGATGATGTGGAAGTGGTCCTGACGGACCAACGGGATTTGGCGATCGGGATTGGAGATTCGCAGCAGCCCAGCCAATCCCACATCCCCAATTCCCAATCCCGGCAGCTCTTGCACTTCCTGCGCCAGCAGGTCGACAAACCCGCCGACCGCCCCGACTTCTGTCTGGCCGATTTCATCGCGCCCAAGAGCAGCGGCAAGCAGGACTGGATCGGTGCGTTCGCGGTCACTGCCGGCATTGGTATCGACCCGCATGTGGCGCGTTTCGAAGCGGCGCACGACGACTACAACGCGATCCTGCTCAAGGCCTTGGCCGACCGTCTGGCCGAAGCGCTCGCCGAGCGTTTGCATCAGCGTGTGCGTACCGAGTTCTGGGGGTACATCGAAGACGAGGGCTTGGACAACGAGGCACTGATCGCCGAGCGCTATCGCGGCGTCCGTCCTGCACCCGGCTACCCTGCATGCCCGGAACATAGCGAAAAACGTACCTTGTTCGATCTGCTCGACGCCGAGCGCAACACCACGATGACGCTGACCGAAAGTTTCGCGATGCTGCCTACCGCGGCGGTGTCGGGCTATTACTTCAGCCATCCCAAGAGCCAGTATTTCGTGGTCGGGCGAGTGGGCAAGGAACAGGTTGCCGATTACGCCAAACGCAAGGGCATCACACTTGCGCTGGCCGAACGCTGGTTGGCATCGAATCTGGATTACGACCCGGAGTGAGGGCAGCTGATCTGCCGCCTGGATGCTCTGCCGCCTGGCTGCAGGGCCCTTGCCCGCCCACCGTCGCGGGACACGCTGCAAGTACGTCCTTGTAAGCTCTTACGCGGCATCCATGCCGCGTAAGGTCCCGCGACGGTGGGCGGGCAAGGGCCAGTCAAGATGGTCGGTGTGCAGGGTTTTCAATAAAACAGCCGGCAAACTGTCTGGTGCGGTGTCCTCGCCGCTTGCGGGACCGTGTGGCGGCATGGATGCCGCCACCGAGCCTACACGGATGTACTTGCGGCGTGTCCGGCAAGCGGTGAGGGCACCGCGCCCTCGACCGACTAAGCTTCTGACCTCAACGTCTGACTGCAGCTAAACGACGACTCCGAGTAGATATCTCGGCGTCTTGAAGTCATTGAACGGTCGGCACACCTCGCCGACCGTGTCGCATCACGCAGCCGGCCGCAACACGTTCAAGACTTCATAACACGCGCCCATGGTGTGGTAATCGGTCTTGCCGGCCGGGCTCTTCTCGTCGCTGTACTTGCGATTGTCCGCATCCAGAATGCGATACCAGGCGCCATAGCGATGGTCGATCATGTGCTTCCAGGAATACTCCCAGAGCTTGTCGTACCACTGCCAATAACGCGCTTCGCCGCTGCGCTGCGCCAGCAACGCCGCGGCCGCCAGCGACTCGGCCTGCACCCAGAAATACTTGTCGTCGTCGCAAACCTTGCCATCAGGGTCGAAGCCGTAATACAGCCCGCCACGCTGCGCATCCCATGAGCGCTCTACGGCCACATCGAACAGATGTTGTGCGGTCGGCAACAACCAATCGGTCGGCGCGTAACGATCCAGCAGCATCAACAGCTTGGCCCACTCGGTCTGATGGCCCGGCTGGAAGCCCCACGGGCGGAACAGGTGCTTGGGATTGTCGCGGTTGTAGTCCCAGTCGATGTTCCACTGCAGATCGTAGTGTTCCCAGACCAGCCCGTCGGCCTTGGCTGCCTGACGCCGGGTCATGGTGTCGGCCAGCGACAGTGCGCGGTCCAGATAGCGTTGCTCGCCGCTGGCTTCGTACGCGGCAATCATCGCCTCGCACATATGCATGTTGGCGTTCTGGCCGCGGTAGCTGGTGAAGTTGAACTGCGCATCGGCTTCGTCGCGATACAGCCCGAATTCCGGCTCCCAGAAATGTTTTTCCAGCAGCTGCCAGGTTTCGTCCATCCACGCGCGCGCCTCTTCGATGCCGGCCTTCAGGCCGCACGAATACGCCAGCAGCACGAACGCCACGCCGTAGCAGTGATTCATGTCGTCTTCGACCACGCCATCGCGCAAGGTCCATGCGTAGCCGCCGGTGGCCGCATTGCGATGTACGTTGCGCAAATAATCCAGGCCGTGGCGTACCGCTTCCAGATACTGCGCATCGCCGAATTCGCGATACGCCATCGCGTAGTTGAAGACAAAGCGCGTACTGCTGACCAGATGCCGATGCCCGGCGTCGTAGATCGCACCATCGTCGCGAAAATACTGGAAAAACCCGCCCGCCGGATCGATCGCGCGCGGATGGTAGAACGCCATGGTGTCGGCGATATGCTGACGCAGCACATCGGCCGAGCGGAAATCGGGTGCGGGGGTCGCAGGCAAACGGCTCATGATTGTTCCTGGATCAAAGAATGGACTTCATCGACGCTCGGCATCGCGGCGAACGCGCCTTTGCGCGTTACCGCCAGCGCACCGACTGCCGCAGCGAAGCGGATCACCTCGGTGATCGCAGCGGCATCGCCACACAGCTGCTCCAGCGTGGCCGCGCGTGCAGCCAGCTGAAACAACAAACCACCGACGAATGCATCGCCAGCCGCGGTGCTGTCGCGCACCTGCACACGGAACGCCGGCACCTGGCCGGAATCGGTGCGTGTCTGCCAATGCACCGGCCCGCCACCATCGGTAACCAACAACCAGCTGGCCTGGCCCTGCCACAGCTTCTGGGTGACCGTGCTGGCATCGCCATCGAGCGTGCCGGCCAGGTAATCGAGTTCTTCGCGCGAGAGCTTGACCACATCGGCCAGCGCCAACGCCTCCCACAACAACGCTGCCGGATCTACATCCTGCGGCCACAACATCGGACGCAGATTGAGATCCAGGCTGACGATGGCGCCATCGGCGCGCGCGCGGCGCATGCCATCGAGCGTGCACTGCGCAATCGCAGGCTCGGTCATGCTGTTGGAGCACACATGCAGCACGGCGGCCTGCTTGAAACCGTCGGCAGCGAAGTGCTCCGGACGGAACAACAGATCCGCCGCCGGCGGGCGATAGAAACTGAAACTGCGCTCGCCGGCTTCATCCAATGCCACGAAGGCCAGCGCAGTCTTGGCCTGATCGGTCCGCACGATGCCATCGGTGGCGACGCCGGCCTGCTGCAGACTCTGCAGCAGAAAATCGCCGAACATGTCGCGCCCGAGCATGCCGACAAAATGCGCCGCACCACCCAGCCGCGCCACCGCAACGGCGACGTTGGCCGGCGCACCACCGGCGTATTGCGCAAACGTGCGCGCCTCGTCGGGGCCGGCCGGCGGCAGCGCCAGCATGTCGATCAAGGCCTCGCCGAAACACACCACCCGATTCTTGACAGCACTCATGCGCGCGCCTCCGCCAGTGCACCACGCAGACGCGAGCCCCAGATGCCGTAGAACACGATGTACAGGTAGCACAGCAGCGGCAGCACGAACGACTCGTGCAGACCGATGCTGTCGGCCAGCAGACCTTGCAGATACGGCACGATGGCGCCGCCGACAATCGCCATGATCAACAGGCTCGATGCGCGGCCGGTCAACGGACCAAGGCGCTCGATGCCTAGCGTAAAGATGGTCGGGAACATGATCGAGTTGAACAAGCCGATCGCCACCAATGCATACACCGCCAGCATGCCGCCGCTAGCCATGGTCAGGCCCAGCAGCAGCGCATTGATTGCAGCGAACACCGACAACAACACACGCGGCGACAGCTTGGCCAGCAAGGCCGAACCGATGAAGCGGCCGATCATCGCCAGCGTCCAGTACGCCGACACGTAGTTGGTCGCCTCACGCTCGGTGAAACCACCGATCTGCGGCAACGAGAAGTAGTTGACCATCAGGCTGCCGATCGCCACTTCCGCGCCGACATAGAAAAAAATCGCCAGCACACCGAAGCGCACATGCGGATGACGCAAGGCATCCAGCAGCGAATGCTTGCTTTCGTCCTTTTGCGTGCCCGCATCGGTCAGGGCCGGCAGACGGAACAGAAACACGAAGATCGCCAGCAGAAACAGCACAATGCCAAGGCCGATGTAAGGCCCCTGCACCGCCTGCGCTTCCTGCACGCGATAGGCCAGCTGCTCGGCTTCCGGCAGCACCTTGAGCTGGTCGCCGCTCATCACGGTGTTGGACAGGATCAGCCAGCCACCGAACAGCGGCGCGATTGCGGTGCCCAACGAATTGAGCGCCTGCGCCAGGGTCAAACGGCTGGACGCACTGCGCTCCGGACCGAGCAACGCAACATACGGGTTGGCCGCCACCTGCAGGATGGTGATGCCGGTGGCAAGCACGAACAGCGCGCCGAGAAATGCGCCATAGACGCGCAGTTCCGCGGCAGGCCAGAAGCCCAATGCACCGACCGCAGCAACCGCCAGACCGGCAACGATGCCTTGCTTGTAGCCAAGCCGGGCCACCAGCCAACCGGCCGGCAGCGACATCAGGAAATACGCACCGAAGAAGGTGAACTGCACCAGCATCGCCTGCGCGAAGTTGAGTTCGAACACCGCCTTCAGATGCGGAATCAGAATGTCGTTGAGGCAGGTGAGAAAGCCCCACATGAAAAAGATCGTGGTGACGACCGACAACGCAACGCCGTTGTTGACCGGCGCCTTGTTGCCGCTTGGCACAGTGGATTGCGTGGAAAGGGAAACCATAGGAATTGCCTGGTCAGCGGCCTGAGGCCTTGGTGGGGGAATGAGCGGGGGAATCGCCTGGGGGATGATGCGTCAGCACGGATGGCGAGCAGGCGCTGCTCGCACGGATGTTTAATGCGACTGCGGTGGTCAAGCGCTGCGATGCGCGCTCCGGGCTGCCGATACGCTGCAGCACCAGCTGCGCGGCTTGCCTGCCGCGCGCACGCGGATCTGCGGCCAACGTAGTCAATGCCGGTGTAAACAAGGCCGCTTCGGCGATGTCGTCGAAGCCGGTCACTGCGAAATCGCGGCCCGGCACGATGCCGTGCATCGCCAGCGCGGCCATCAAGCCCAGCGCAACGCTGTCGTTGTAGCAAACCGCAGCGGTTGCAGCGTGGTCGGCGCCATCGAGCATGCGCGCGCCGCACAGCGCGGCGTCCTGACGATTCGGTGCGGATTCGACGTAGTGCACGGTAAAGCCAGCATTCGTCATCGCGCGGGTGTAGCCAGCGCGACGTTGGCGGCAGGAACTGGATTCGGCATGTCCACCGAAAAACACGATGCGCCGATGGCCCTGCGCGATCAGATGTTCGCAGGCCAGAAATGCACCCTGTTCGTTATCCAGTGCCAGCAGATCCCACTGCGCGCCCTCCACTTCGCGGTTGAACAACACCACGTTGTGCTGGCGCCCCAGCACCTGGGTCAGTGCCTGGGCCTGGCTGCCTTCGGCCGGCGACAGGATGATGCCGGCGGGCGTGTGCTCCATCAGCGAGGTCAGCACCGCCTGCTGGCGCTGCGTGGATTCGCCGGTGCTGCCGAGCAGGGTGACGTAGCCGGCGGCACCCAAGGCCTCATCCACGCCTGCAGCGAACTCGGCGAAGAACGGATTGGACAGATCGTTGATGACCAGCGCAATGCTGGACGAGGTGCGGCAGCGCAGATTGGCCGCGGCACGGTTGTAGACGTAGTTCTGCCGATCCAGCTCGGCCTCCACGCGCGCGCGCGTGGTCGCATGCACCAGCGGGCTGCCGCGCAACACCAAAGACACGGTCGCGCGCGATACGCCGATGGCACTGGCGATATCGCGCAGCGTCACTGCACCGCGTCGAATGCGGCGCGCATCGCCGTCATCCGGGGCGGCCGGCATCGGCTTGGCACGCGTCATGTAGCCGGCTTTGCAGTGGAGAAAATGCGCATGTATCTGGCGTTGATTGGATCGATCCAATTAGGCCTTTTCCGGCCAATCAATGCATGCGGCAGTGCAGCATATTTAGTCCACACGGGCTGGACTGGCGAACATCGTGCTAACTAAGCTGCAAGCCCTGTACCTGGCTTTCGCGGCAATTCGGCGGGCACGGCCTGGCCGTCGCCACACCAACTGCCATCACTGAAACGCGATCGACAAGCCGATCCCGCCCTGCCAATCCGGGCTCTCCGAGGTCAGCCCGCGCAGCACCGATACATCCAGTTGCATCGCATGCGGCAACTGCCAGGCGCCGCCGGCCCCGGCCACGCGCGAATGCTCGCTGCCGGTGTCGAAGCCCGCTTCCACATAGCTGCTGAAGCGCTCGCCGGAAAAGAACGTGTAGTTGGGCGAGAAGGTCCAGGTGTGCCCGTCGTTGTCGCGCGCATAGTTGACGTACAGCGCCAGCGCGCGCTCCTGCGCCAGATCCCACGACGCAGTCACGCCCAGCTCGCGCGCGTAGCCATCGCTGAAATCAGGACTGCCGGTCGGCACGCTGTAGCTGGCGAGCGCGGCCAAATGAAAGCTGTCCGAACGCGACGGCAGTGCCACCTTCAAGCCGATATGGCTGTCGCCACCGCCATGCACGCGCGCGCCACCGCCGTGCTGCCAGTTGTAACTGTCGCTGCCCAGCTGCAGCTCCACGTTCTGCAACAGCCCCAGACGCAGCACCGTATCGGCGGTGTACTGCGTGGTCCGCTGCCCATCGGCGCCGTCGGTGCTGGCATCCGGCAAGCCCTGTTCCCAGGCAAACGCACCCGGCTGCAGCGTTTCGGCAGCGAACGGAATCCCGGGGCGATCGAATGCCGGCGCCTCGTCCGCCTGTGCGGCTGCCTGCTGACTAAGCGCGCAGAGCACGAGCCCCAATAATCCAACCGACACAGCGTTGCGACGCCCATGCATGCACGAAACACGGCGCACGGCTGAGCGCACTGATGCATCGGCACACGATGGCAGGGAATTCGAAGACATGGACATACGCGACACCATCGGCAGGAAGTGAGCTGCAACGCCACGGACACCGTGCCCGCATACGTCGACGAACAACGCCGCGCATGGTGCCGCGCGTGCCGTGACCGGCTTGTGTATCGCCAGCCGCGTGTTTGCTGCACCGCTCAACTCACACGCGCGCGCAAGCAACGATCCAGATGCGTAACGCCAAGGCATGCGCCAAAACAGATGGGCACCCATCAGGTGCCCATGTAACAACAAAACCATGTCGTGCAGCGTTACCAGACCAGGTCGTCGGGCACCTGATACTGGGGGTCTGCATACGGGTCGTCGCTTGCCGGTGCATTCGGATCCACCTTCAATGCGACAGAGGGTGCGAACACCGCTTCGGCTTCGGCCAGCAACTCGGCGGTGACCAGCAGATAACGCCCGTTGAGCTGCAGCACACCCAACTCGCCGGCATTGAGCGCCTTGAGTTGGTCGGCAGTCACGTAGATGCGCTTGATCTTGCCGCCATACGGAAAATGCCGGGCGATATCGGCATCGGCATGATTCAGGCCCTTGTCCTTGAGCAATTCTTCGAGCTTGGCCTTGGCTTCGCGACGCAGGCGAGCTTCTTCCTGCTTCAGTCGCTCGGCTTCGATCCGTTCGTCTTTCTCGCGCTGCGCACGGATCGCATAGGCCTTGGCCAGGTCGATGTCTTCGCGCGTGCGTGCCGGTTTGGGGCCGCGACGCTCTGCATTGGGATGCTGCGGACGTGGCGAAGCTGCAGGTTTGCCATCGTTGCGACGATCAGGCCTGCCGTTGCTTGTGCGCTCATGCTTGCCATCGGTCGCCGCAGCGGCGTGCGGCCGCTGCGGTCCCCTGCCCTGGCCGCCCGGCGTGTTGCCGCCGGGCGCGGGCCTGCCACCGTTGCCATGGTGACGCGCGGCAGGCCGTGCGTCGGGTTTGCGTTCGGGCTTGGGGGCGGACTTGAAGCCCAACCCAAGCAACTGGTCACGTAAGGTATCGCTCATGGCGGTGGCAATCTGCAATCAATAGTGCGGAGGCGGCGGTTCGTCCGCTGCATCGGCAAACAACGTGGAGCGCACCTTGCCCAGATCCTCGAGCAGGTGGCGGATCAGTTCGGCATTGCGGGCGCCCGTCAAACGGGCGTCCGCAAGTGCTTCACTCAGTTCATTGAGCGCGTGCTCCTGAAAGGAGAGCCGCGTTTCCAGTTCAACCAACCGCGCGTCCAGTTCCTGGTCGCGCGGCGAGAGTTGCTCATGCATGCAACGAACGGCCTCGTCCGATGGCGTAGTAAGCCAGGCCGGCAGCTTCGATTTCCTGCGGGTCGTAAAGGTTGCGACCGTCGAACACGACGTCGTCCTTCAAGGCCTGCTTGATCTTGCCGAAATCCGGGCTGCGGAACTGCTTCCACTCGGTGACCACGACCAGCGCATCGGCGCCTTCCAGGGCCGCGAAGGCTTCGTCGCAGAAGGTCAGATCGTCGCGCTCACCGAAGATGCGCTTGGCTTCGTGGGTGGCTTCCGGATCGTAGGCACGCACCGTGGCGCCGGCTTCCCACAACTGCGCCAGCAAGCGACGGCTGGAAGCCGCACGCATGTCGTCGGTATTGGGCTTGAACGCCAGGCCCCACACCGCGAAGGTCTTGCCGGCAAGACTGCCGCCAGCTTCGCCGCCGTAGTGACGCTGCACCAGTTCGAACAGGTGACCCTTCTGCGCGTTGTTGACGCTTTCCACCGCGTTGAGGAGGGTCGGCTGCATGCCGTACTGCTCGGCAGTCTTGGCCAGCGCCTGCACGTCCTTGGGGAAGCACGAGCCGCCATAACCGGCACCGGGATAGATGAAGTGCCAGCCGATGCGCGGATCCGAACCGATACCGTTACGCACGTGCTCGACGTCCGCACCGACACGCTCGGCAATGTTGGCGATCTCGTTCATGAAACTGATCTTGGTCGCCAGCATCGCGTTGGCCGCGTACTTGGTCAGCTCGGCCGAACGCACGTCCATTTCGACGATGCGATCGCGGTTGCGATTGAACGGTGCATACAGACGGCGCATGCGTGCAATCGCTGCCGGCTTGGTGGCACCGATCACGATGCGATCCGGACGCATGCAGTCGGCAACGGCGTCGCCTTCCTTCAGGAATTCCGGATTGGAGACGACGTCGAACTCATGCTCCACGCCGCGTGCGTCCAGTTCTTCCTGGATCGCCACGCGTACCTTGTCGGCGGTACCGACCGGCACCGTGGACTTGTTGACGACCACCGACGGGCCATCGATATGACGACCGACGGTACGCGCAACTGCCAGCACGTACTGCAGGTCGGCACTGCCATCTTCATCCGGCGGCGTGCCCACGGCGATGAAGGTGATTTCGCCGTGCGCAATCGCCTCGGCAGCGTCGCTGGTGAAGCGCAACCGGCCAGAGGCATGGTTGGCTTTCACCATCGGCTCCAGGCCGGGTTCATAGATGGGGATCACCCCTCGATTGAGACCATCAACTTTCGCCTGGTCGATATCCACGCAGATAACGTGATGACCTACTTCGGCCAGACAGGTACCGGTGACTAGACCAACATAGCCGGTACCAAAGATCGCAACTCGCATGGGGGGGGATACTCCTGTGGGGGATCAGGGAAGGATACCCATCAGTTCGACATCGAACGTCAACGTTGCGTCTGGTCCGATCGGCCCCCCCTGCGTGCCGTTCGGGCCATAGGCCAAGTTGGATGGAATCCAGAAACGATATTTCGAACCGACAGGCATCAGTGCGACGCCCTCGGTCCAACCTGCAATGACTTGATTCAGACCGAACTCGGCCGGCTGGCCGCGCTGGTAGGAACTGTCGAACACCTGCCCGTTGAGCAGCTTGCCTTCGTAGTTCACGCGCACCGTGTTGGTGGGCATCGGACGCTCGCCGCTACCCTGGCGCAACACCGTGTACTGCAAGCCCGAGGCGGTGGTGATCACACCTTTTTCGGTCTTGTTCTTGGCGAGGAACGCATTGCCCTCTTCGCGATTCTTGGCACCGGCAGCGCCCTGCTTGGCAGAGGCGAAGGCCTGCATCGTCGCTGCGGCTTCCTGCTGGGTCAGACGCGTGGTGCCCTTGGCGAACACGGTGCGTACGGCTTCCATCAGGATGCTCAGATCGATCTCGTCCTTGATGCCGGCCAACGACGGGCCGACCGCGCGATCGCCCAGCATCAGGCCGACGTTTTCTTTGGACGGAGTCGCAGGCGCGCTACCCGGCGCCATGCCCGGAACCTGCTGGCCGTTACGCGCTGCCAGCGCAGTGCGCAGGGCGGTATCGGTGGCCTGGGTCTGCTCATCGGACAACAACGGCTTGCCGCCCTTGAATGCATTTTCGATGGCGCGTTGCAGTGCGCTTACATCGATGTCCTGGGCAATCGGCTCGAACGAGCGCGCCACATCCATACCGATGGCGTAGCTGACGTTGTCGCGGGTGCTCTTCTCAGACGATGCATTCACAACTGGCTTCTCCTTGGTGGCCGCTGCGGCCGGTTGCTGCGACATCGCCGGCATCGATGCCGACATTGCCACCATCAGTAGCGACGCCGCCGCGCCGCGCTTTCCCATCTTCATTCGATGCACTTCCCGAAAGTGAAAAGACACGCCGACGCCGGCGCTGAATGCGCATTGTCGCATGTGCGCGCGACGTTGCGAGAGCCGCGCTCAGCGCGACGGTGCCTTGAGCTCGCGTTCGATTGCCGCCAGCACGCTCGGATCGTCCGGTTTGATCTTGCTGGGGAACTGCGCCACCACGCGTCCATCGCGACTAATCAAATACTTGTGGAAGTTCCAACCCGGCGCAACGCCCGTGACTTGCGTCAAGCGCTGATACAGCGGCGTCGCATCCTTGCCCAGCACATGCACCTTCTCAAACATCGGGAACTTGACGCCATAGGTCAGCGTGCAGAATTCCTGGATCTGCTTCTCAGATCCGGGTTCCTGTCCCTGGAAATCGTTGGACGGAAAGCCCAGCACCGAAAAACCGCGGCTGCCGAAGCGCTGGTTCAGCGCCTCCAGCCCTTCGTACTGCGGGGTGTAGCCGCACTTGCTGGCGGTATTGACCACCATCAGGACCTTGCCGCCGTAGGTACGGTTCAGGTTGATTGGCGCCTTGCCGGCCAACGGCCGGTAATCCAGATCCAGCACCGGCGCGCCGGCGGCCAGCGCCGAGGCGGAGAAAAAGCCAGCGAATACAACGACCAGCAGACGCTTGAGCAACATGAGCGATCCCTTTCGATAGGTCCGGGCCACCCGCCGACGCGGGGTGCCATCAGTTGGGTATGACAGGCAGTTGACTGCCTGCGTGTCGGTGTTATAGTTTAATACAACACCAGTCATCCAACGCAGGGGAAAGCATGAACAGCACACGCTTCACGCGACCAGCTCCATTGCTGCTGTTCGGCAGCGCCCTGTTCGCCATTGGTTGCCTGGGAGCCGCTTCCAGTCAGGTCACGGAGTCCGGCGCCGATTATGGCGTGTCGGAGGCGGTTACGGAAAACGCGACAACTCCCCCCGAGGCGCGCACCCGGCCCAGCCGGCACCTGCGCGCTTCGCTGTCGATGCCCTATTTCTCCTTCGCGCAGGTTCTGCGTCCACGGAGCTGACCATGAACGACATCCAATGGAGCGACGGCGCTCCCATCTACCGCCAACTCAAGGAACGGGTGATAGCCATGATGCTCGATGGAATCCTCAAGCCTGGCGACGCCCTGCCCTCGGTACGGCAGGTGGCGGCCGACTACCAACTCAATCCCATCACCGTCTCGCGCGCCTACCAGGAACTGGCCGACGAGAACCTGGTGGAGAAACGCCGCGGCCTGGGCATGTTCATGACCCCGGAGGCCGCGCAGAAATTGCGCGGCAGCGAGCGCGAGCGTTTCTTGAATGAAGAATGGCCCGCAGTGCTGGAACGCATCCAGCGCCTGGGACTGTCCATCGACGATCTGTTGCCACAGGGAAAAACACCATGACCGCCGTCTCCTCCGACCATGTGGTCGACGCACGTGGCCTGCGCAAGGCCTACAAGCATCGGCTCGCGCTGGACAACACCAGTTTCACCATCGCCACCGGGCGCATCGTTGGATTGATCGGCCCCAACGGCGCCGGCAAGACCACCGCGCTCAAGGCGGTGCTGGGGCTGACCGATTTCGACGGCGAGTTGAGCGTCCTCGGCATGGATCCGCGCACCCAGCGCAACGCCCTGATGAACGAGGTCTGCTTCATCGCCGACGTGGCGGTGCTGCCGCGCTGGCTGCGGGTTGGCGAGGCGATCGATTTCGTTGCCGGCGTGCATCCGCGCTTCGATCGCGCCAAGTGCGAGCGCTTTTTGGCCAATACGCAGCTCAACCGCAAATCGCGGGTGCGCGAATTGTCCAAGGGCATGATCGTGCAGCTGCATCTGGCGCTGGTGATGGCCATCGACGCGCGCATCCTGGTGCTGGACGAGCCCACCCTGGGCCTGGACATCCTGTATCGCAAGCAGTTCTACCAGCGCCTGCTGGAAGACTATTTCGATGAGCAAAAAACCATCATCGTCACCACCCACCAGGTGGAAGAGATCGAACACATCCTCACCGATGTGATGTTCATCCGCGACGGCCGCATCGTGCTGACCGCCGACATGGAAAACGTGGCCGAACGCTACACCGAAGTGCTGGTCAATGCCGAGCATCTTGAGGCTGCCAGAGCCATGAAGCCGATCGACGAGCGCAGCCTGCCGTTCGGCAAGACCGTGATGCTGTTCGATGGCGTGCCGAAAGAGCAGCTCGCCCGCTTTGGCGAAACCCGCAATCCCGGCCTTGCCGACCTGTTCGTTGCGGTCATGAAGGGGACCTACGCATGAATGCACTCACTCACCAAGCATCTCCCGCCCGCACGTTCGGCTGGCTGCTCAAACGCGAATACTGGGAACACCGTGGCGGCTTCGTCTGGGCGCAAATCATCACTGGCGGCATCGCGGTGTTCTTCGCGCTGCTGGGCGCGGTGATCGGTGCGATCAGTGCACGCCGCAACATGATCGGCGACAGCATGACGATGTCGGACATGGCCGAGTACACCCGCACCCTCGGCCAGGTCGGCGACGGCCTGCTGCTGGGCGGCATCGGCATCGCCTCGGTGGTGCTGGCGTTCGTGGTGTTCTTCTATGCACTGGGCAGTCTGTACGACGACCGCCGCGACCGCAGCGTGCTGTTCTGGAAATCGCTGCCGGTGTCCGACGTGCAGACGGTGTTGTCCAAGGCCGCCTGGGCGCTGTTGCTGGCGCCGCTGATCGCCATCGCGATCGGCGTACTGGTCGGCCTGGCGCTGTGGTTGATCGCCATCGGCGGCGCGTTGATCGCCGGTGTGCCCAATCCATGGGGCTTGGCCACCCACTCGCATCCGTTCTCGTTGTTGTGGCTGATGCTGCAGACCGTGCCGATGAGCTTGCTGTGGTCGCTGCCGACCGTGGGCTGGCTGATGTTCTGCTCGGCCTGGGCCACCAGCAAGCCGTTCCTGTGGGCGGTGCTGTTTCCGCTGCTGGCCTGCGTGATGCTGAGCATTCTTTCGGCAATGCCGGGCGTATCGCTGCCGATCGGCTGGATCTGGTACATCGTCGGCTACCGCGGCCTGCTCAGTGCCCTGCCCGGCACCTGGTCGCCGCTTGCAGTCAGCGGCAACCTGGATAGCAGCGCGATGCAGAACCCCAGCGATCTGGTGCAGTGGGTGCTGCAGCACACCGATAGCAGGCTGGTCTACGGCAACCCCGACATCTGGATCGGCGCCGCCATCGGCGTGGTGCTGATCGCCGCCTCCATCTATCTGCGCCGTCGGCGCTCCGAAGCCTGAGTAAAGGACACCCCATGCGTTCGCACCTGCATCTGAGTCTGGCCATCTTGTTCGCGTTGCCCGGCGCTGCGTTTGCCCAGGAGCAATGCAAATTCTCCGAGCCGCGCAACCTGGAGCTGAAACTGAGCGGAGTGAAGTCGGTATTGTTCGAGGTCGCCTCCAACGACCTGCATCTGGATGCCTCGCCGGGCAATAGCGGGCGTCTGAGCGGCCGCGCCTGTGCAGCACGCGCCGATCTGCTCAAAGGCCTGACCGTCACCCAGAAGCGCGTCGGCGACAAGTTGGTGGTGACGCTGGACGACGACCGCAGCATGCGCATCTCCGTCGGCGACAGCTACGCGTACCTGGATCTGCGCGGCAGCGTGCCCGACACGCTGCTGGTGCAGTTCGACGTGGGTTCCGGCGATGCGGAGATCTCCGGTGCGGCAGCGGTCAGTGCCGACGTCGGCTCTGGCGACATGGCGATTCGTCGCACCAAGGGCCGCGTCACCGCCAAGGTCGGCTCCGGCGACATCGAGCTGGAAGACATGGGCGCGTTGCGTGTCTTGGCAGTGGGCTCGGGCGATCTCAAGGCCACGCACGTGCGTGGCGCAGCAGAGGTCGGCAAGGTCGGCTCGGGCGACGTCAAACTGCGTGGCGTTGCCGGCAACGTCAAGCTCGGCACGATCGGCTCCGGCGATGTCGAGATCGACGATGTGCAAGGCGATGTGGGCGTGGACGCGGTCAACTCCGGCGCACTGAGCGTGCGCAAGGTGCGCGGCAACGTCAGCGTGGCGCGCAAGGGTAGCGGCGATATCGACGTCAGCGATGTCACCGGCAGCACGCGCGTGCCAACCGACAACTGATCACTCATTGATGATTCGAGGGGGAACTGCTGATGAAACTGTTGATTTCTGCGGTATTGGCGAGCGCGCTGTTGGTCGGTTGTGGCAAGTCCGAGCCCACGGTCAATGTATCGGGCCAGGCCAATGGCAGTGGTGTGACCTTCAACGGCAAGAGCGTAACGCTCAAGCGTGACGGCCTGCCTGCAGCCACCATCGGTGTGGATGGCGCGCTCAGCATCGATAGCAAGCCGGTAACCTTGAACGATGCGCAGCAGCAGGCGATGCGCAGCTTCTACGCACAGATCCAGGGCGTGGCCGAGAAAGGCATCGACATCGGCACCCAAGGTGCAGCGTTTGGCGCGCATGCGGCGGGCGAAGCACTCAAGGGCGTGCTCAGCGGCAATACCGACCAGATCGGCGACAAGATCGAAGCGCAGGCGGACACCTTCAAGCACAACGCCATGCAGATCTGCGATCAGCTGGCCAAACTGCGCGCCGCGCAGGACGCCGCTGCGCAACTGGTGCCGGCGTTTGCGCCCTACTCCACCCTGACGCAACACGACGTCGACGACTGCCGCAAGTAAGTGCGGCCGTGACAGCCGCTGCGCAAGCGTTGTCAGACGCAGCGGCTTCCCGCATCGGATGAAGCGCATACCCATGCCGATTCCCGCACGTGAGTTGAGCGCCACCTTGGCCTGCGACATTTTGTCAGCCATGCCATGTAGCCCCGGCCCGGATCGCCTGATCGGTGCGGGATTACACTAGTGCGCTCCCCTCAACCCATCGACCCCATGAACAAGTTCGTGATGCTCTGCATGGCGCTGCTGCTGTGCACTCTCGCCGCCTGCGGCGACCAGTCGTCCCGGCGCGCCGAACGCGGCAAGCCGCGCGTTGCGATCACCACCCAATCGGTGATGATCCGCCGCCCACCGGCTGCCAATGCGGAAATCACCCCGGACGGCACGCTGAAGATCGACGACATTGCGCTACCGCAGAAAGAGCCGACGCGCGCCAAGCTGCAGCTGCTGTTCGGGCACCTGCAGATGCTGCGTCAGCAGGCCGTCAACGAAGCAGGCGCGGACCCGGAATACAAGTCGATCAAGCTGACGGTCACGCCGGACATCCAGAAGCTCAGCGGCGAATTACTCAATGAAATCCCGTCGCTGCAGCCGTATCGCGAGAGCTTCGGCAACGTGCAGGCCGAGCGGCACTGAGTAGCGAAGCTGCGCGAAGACCGCAGATTCGCAAGAACCCTGCGTAGGAGCGCACTTGTGCGCGACGGGGCCTTATCGATAACGCCCTATCGCGCACAAGTGCGCTCCTACATACACACAGCAGTGATCAGCCACCGCTTCCACTGCTGCCGGCCTGGATGCCGCCAAGCGTCAGCGCGGCCGGATCCAGCAAACGCCGCAGATCCGCTTCGCTGAGCCCGCTGTCTTCCAGGGCCACGTCCAGCACCGGGCGCTGTTCCTTGTAGGCGCGCTTGGCGATCGCGGCGGCCTTCTCGTAGCCGATGATCGGGTTGAGCGCAGTGACCAGGATCGGATTGCGATCCAGCGCCTCGCGCACGCGTTCCTGACGCACCTTCAGTCCGGCGATTGCGGTATCGGCCAGCAGACGCGACACATTGCCCAGCAGGGTGATCGAATCCAGCAGGTTGTAGGCGATCAGCGGCAGGGTCACATTCAACTGGAAGTTGCCAGTCTGCCCGGCCACGGTAATCGCGGTGTGGTGGCCGATGACCTGCGCGCATGCCATCACGGTGGCTTCGGGAATCACCGGGTTGACCTTGCCCGGCATGATCGAGCTACCCGGCTGCAGCGCCGGCAATTCGATCTCGCCCAGCCCCGCCAACGGGCCGGCATTCATCCAGCGCAAATCATTGGCGATCTTGATCAAGGCCACCGCCAGCGCATTGAGCTGACCGGACAGTTCCACCGCATCGTCCTGCGCAGCCAGGCCTTCGAACTTGTTGTCGGCACTCTCGAACTTGAATTTGCTCAGGCTCGACAAGGCCTTGGCCACCTTGCCGCCGAAACGCGGATCGGCATTGATGCCGGTGCCGATCGCGGTGCCGCCCAGCGGCAGACGCCGCAAACGCTTGAGCGCGTCGTCGATGCGATCCTGCGCCGAACTCAACTGCGCCGACCATGCGCCAAATTCCTGGCCGAAGGTCAGCGGCATCGCATCCATCAGATGCGTGCGCCCGGTCTTGACCACCTTGCTCAGCCCCTTGGCGCGTTTGTCGATGGTCTTGCGCAGATGCTTGAGCGCGGGCTGCAAATGCTCCTGCACCGCAAGCAACGCGGACACGCGAATCGCGGTCGGGATCACGTCGTTGGAACTCTGCCCCAGATTGACGTGATCGTTGGGATGCACCGCATCCTTGCCGGCGCGCGTGGCCAACGTGGCAATCACCTCGTTGGCATTCATGTTGGACGAGGTACCCGAGCCGGTCTGATAGACATCGATCGGAAATTGCGCGTCATACGTGCCCTCGGCCACCTGCAAGGCGGCGTCCTGCACCGTCTTGGCGATAGACTTGGGCAGCAATCCCAGCTCGGCATTGACGCCGGCTGCAGCGGCCTTGATCAGGCCCAGCGCGCGAATGAAGCCACGTGGCATCGGCTGACCCGACACCGGAAAATTCTGCACGGCACGCTGGGTCTGCGCGCCCCACAATGCATCGGCGGGTACCTGCAATTCACCCATGCTGTCGTGTTCGGTCCTGAAACGTTCGCTCATCTGCACTCTCCGCACATCGTTGGATTTGTGGTCAAGGAAGGCTGGCAGCGGGCGTACCCGGGCTGGCGAGGCTGCCTACGATACTCGCTCGCAGCGTTGCGGCCATGTCGTCGCAAGCCGTGGGCTAGACTGCCCATCGATCAATACGAGGTACCACGCCGCCATGGGCGACGACCCTGACTGTAGAAACGCAGCACCTGCGTCTTTCTCTTCTGCGCACCGCAGCATCGCTTACGCGCAGCAGATAGCGCATAGAACGATCGCCGATGCACAGCACGCAGGCGTACGCCATGCTCGGTAATGTGCTGCTGCTGTTGGTGGCATTGTTGCTGGTGCTGTTGAATGGCTTCTTCGTCGCCGCCGAATTCGCGCTGGTCAAACTGCGTCACACGCAGGCGGTGGGTCTGGCGCAGAACAACGGTTGGCGCGGGCGTTTGCTGTTGGGGGTGCATGCGCATCTGGATGCGTATCTGTCGGCCTGCCAACTCGGTATTACCTTGGCCTCGCTCGGCTTGGGCTGGGTCGGCGAACCTGCGTTTGCGCATCTGCTGCAGCCGCTGTTCGACTTGCTCGGTCTGTCGCCGGAAGCGGCGCAATTCACCGCATTGGCCATTGCCTTCAGCCTGATTTCGTTTCTGCACATCGTGCTGGGCGAACTGGCGCCCAAGAGCATGGCCATTCGCCGTCCGGAGCTGATGTCGCTGTGGACCGCCGCGCCGCTCTACGTCTTTTACTGGGCCATGTATCCGGCGATCTGGGTGCTCAATACCAGCGCCAATCGGTTGCTGCGGGTGCTCGGCTGGGGCGAGGTGGAGCACCAATCGCATCGCTACTCGCGCGAGGAGCTGATGCTCATCGTCGGCCGCCAGGACCCCAATGCAGCCACGCCCGATCACGGCCTGGCCTTGATGAGCCATGCGCTGGAATTGCCCGACCTGGTCGCCGGCGACCTGATGCGCCCGCGCGAGCACATGCGCAGCCTGCGCGAAGGCACGACGCTGGAATCGGTGCTGGCCGAGTTCAGCGAGTCGCGCTATAGCCGCTACCCGTGGTTCGATGCCGAGGGCGAGCAGGTCTTGGGCATCCTGCATACCAAGGATCTGCTGGTGGCAATGGCGCGCGGCCAGGCCCTGGACGATCTGCGCCCGCTGCTGCGCCCGGCCACCCTGCTGACTCTGGAAACCCCGATCCCCAGTGCGCTGGAGCAGTTCCGCACCGGCGCCACCCATCTGGCGCTGTGCGTGGAGGACCAGGGCCGCATCCTGGGCTTCTTCACCCTGGAAGACCTGCTGGAAGTGATGGTCGGCGAGATCGAGGACGAGCATCGCCACGTGGTGCGCGATGCGCCGATCCGCAGCCAGGACGGCTCGCTGCTGGTGGCCGGCAGCACCTCGATCTTCCGCCTGGAACGCCTGCTCGGCCGGGATCTGAGCGCGCCGGACCACGTCAATTCGGTCGGCGGGCTGATCGTACACAGACTGCAGCGGCTGCCGGAAGAAGGCGAAACCCTGCAGCTGGACGGCCACGCGCTGACCGTGCGGCGCATGGACGGGCACCGGATCCAGGCCGTCACCGTCCGCCCGATCGGCGAAGCGAGCGCCGGGGCGGCGTAGAATACCCACCCCCGCCAGCCTCCCAGTGCCCTGCCCATGTCGGATTCCGCCCTGCTCGCTTTGTCCCCGCTCGACGGCCGTTACGCCTCCAAGGTGGATGCGCTGCGCCCGATCTTTTCCGAATACGGCCTGATCAAGGCGCGGGTCAAGGTCGAGATCGAATGGCTGCTGGCACTGGCCGCCGAGCCGGGCATTGCCGAGCTGGCGCCGTTCTCGGCCGACGCCACGCAGACCCTGCGCCGCCTGGCCGACGACTTCAGCGTGAGCGATGCCGCACGCGTCAAGCAGATCGAGCGCACCACCAACCACGACGTCAAGGCGGTGGAATACTTCATCAAGGAACAACTCAAGGATGACGCCGAGCTGGGCCCAGCGCTGGAATTCGTGCATTTCGCCTGCACCAGCGAGGACATCAACAACCTCAGCTACGGCCTGATGCTGGACCAGGCGCGCCGCGAGGTGCTGCTGCCGACGCTGGACGGCATCACCGCCAGCCTGCGCACGCTCGCCCATGCCCAGGCCGGCCAGCCGATGCTGTCGCGCACGCATGGCCAGACCGCCTCGCCCACCACGCTGGGCAAGGAAATCGCCAACGTGGTCGCGCGCCTGGAGCGCCAGCGCAAGCAGATCGCCGCGGTCGAACTGACCGGCAAGATCAACGGCGCGGTCGGCAACTACAACGCGCACCTGGTGTCGTACCCGGACCTGGATTGGGCCGCATTCGCGCAGCGCTTCGTCGAAAGCCTGGGCCTGGTGTTCAACCCCTACACCACCCAGATCGAGCCGCACGACAACGTGGCCGAAATCGGCGACGCCAGCCGTCGCGTCAATACCATCCTGATCGACCTGTCGCGTGACATCTGGGGCTACATCTCGCTGGGCTACTTCAAGCAGAAACTCAAGGAAGGCGAAGTCGGCTCCTCGACCATGCCGCACAAGGTCAACCCGATCGACTTCGAAAATGCCGAAGGCAATTTCGGCATTGCCAATGCACTGTTCGAGCACTTTTCCGCCAAGCTGCCGATCAGCCGCTGGCAGCGCGACCTCACCGATTCCACCGTGCTGCGCGCACTCGGCACCGCCTTCGGCCATACCCAGGTCGCGCTGGATTCGCTGGCCAAGGGCCTCGGCAAGCTGACCGTCAACCCGGAGCGTTTGAACGCCGATCTGGACGCTGCCTGGGAAGTGCTGGCCGAAGCCGTGCAGACCGTGATGCGCCGCCACGGCCTGCCCAATCCGTACGAACAATTGAAGGCACTGACCCGCGGCCAGGGCATCACCGCCGCCTCGATGCAGGCGTTTGTGGAAAGCCTGCAGTTGCCGGAAGAAGACAAGCAGCGCCTGCGCGCGTTGACCCCGGGCGCCTATACCGGCCTGGCCGAGCAGCTGGCGCGCGCCATCTGATCTGACTGCCGCACCCGATCTGGCCGCATTGCGGCGACCCGCATCATTGCGTTGTATCCAGCTGTCAGGAGTATTGCCATGGCATTGCGCTCGCTGCTGTATGTGTCCCTGCTCGCGTTGGTGGCCTGCGGAAAGCAGGCCGCTCCCGAGTCCGCTGCTGCCGCGCCGCAAGCGCCGGCAGCCTCGTCGATCGCACCGGTTCCATCGGTGCCTTCCGTGCCATCGGTCCCGAGCATGGACGGCGCCACCCAGGTCGCCAGCACGGGCGAGCGGCCGACGCTGATGGTCACCTCGACCAGCGGCACGGTCAGCTGCGACGGGCATAACGTCGACCTGACCGGACAAAACGCCAATCTGACCTTCAAGGGCGATTGCGGCACGATCGCGGTGCTGGGTGAGCATGCGATCGTCCAGATCGAGCGCGCCGACTCGGTACGCATCGTTGCCGACGCTGCCCAGGTCACCCTTGCAAGCGATGCCAAGACCATTGAGCTATTCGGCCGCAAATCCACACTCAAGGCCGGACGCATCGACACGCTGCGGGTGCCTGGCGACGACAATCAGGTACAGGCGCAGGCGATCGCTGCAGCCACGCTGCACGGCCGTGGCAACCGCATCACCCAGCAGTCCGGCACTGCCGTGGTCAACGACTACGGCAGCGACAACCAGATTTCCACCCGCTAAACCGCTGATACCCGCCAGCAACCAGCACGTTCCGGCGATGCCTCGCGTGGCCGTGACTGCACTGAAACCTTAGTGCAACACGCCAGCAAGGCATCGCGCAGCGGGCTGGGCGACAATAGGCCACTTCGCCGGCCGCACAGCGCCGGCTTTTCCCAGTCGGACCCGTCACACCATGAAAAAGACCGCCGCAAAAAAGACCGTCGCCAGAAAGGGCGCGCCGCTGCCTTTCGAGATCCATGCCACCCGCGACCAGCCGCTGGGCATGCCGGTCGAGCGCTTCCTGCGCAACTACTGGCACAAGCACCCGCTGTTGATCCGTAACGCGTTCCCGGACTTCCAGTCGCCGCTGCAGCCCGAAGATCTGGCCGGCCTGGCCTGCGAAGACGGCGTGCTGGCGCGACTGATCAGCCACGACCGCGCCACCGACGACTGGAATGTGCGCACCGGCCCGTTCCAGGAAACCGACTTCCCCGGCCTGCCCGACCACGACTGGACCTTGCTGGTGCAGGACGTGGACAAGTGGGACGCCGATGTGCGCGCCTTGCTGGAGCAGTTCCGCTTCCTGCCGCGCTGGCGGATCGACGACATCATGATCAGCTTCGCCGCCACCGGTGGCTCGGTCGGCGCGCATGTCGACCATTACGACGTATTCCTGCTGCAGGGCCAGGGCCACCGCCGCTGGCAGATCGACGCGCGTGCGCAACAGGGCCGCAAGGCCGCGCCGCTGGCATTCCGCGACGATGTCGAGCTCAAGCTGCTCAGCGCCTTCAAGCCCACCCACAACTGGGTGCTGGGCCCGGGCGACATGCTGTACCTGCCGCCGCTGGTGCCGCACCACGGCGTGGCTGAAGACGCCTGCCTGACCTTCTCCATCGGCACCCGCGCGCCGTCCTCGGCCGAGCTGATCGGCGACTATCTGGACACCTTGATCGCCGACGCCGACGAGGCCGTGCGCTATCACGACGAAGACCTCAAAGTGCCCGCCGATCCGTACGAGATCGACGTCACCGCAATGAACCGCGTGGTCGAAGCACTCAACGCGCTGCGCATGAACGACCCGGATCGCCTGGGCGACTGGTTCGGCCGCTTCATGACCACCTACCGCGCCTCCGGCGACGTGGTGCCGGCGCCAGAACCCATCCCACGCGAGGCGGTCGAGCAGGCTCTGGAAGAAGGCGTGCTGCTGCATCGCCATCCATGGTCGCGACTGGCCTGGCGGCGTGCCAAGCGTGGCGCCACGCTGTTCTGCAGCGGGCTGGAATTTGCATTGTCGGCCAAGGACGCCGCGCGCCTGGCTGCCGCCGAAGAAATCGACGGCGCGCTGTATGCGCAGTTGTCAGTCCGCGGCCGCGAGGTGGTGCTGGAGCTGCTGGCGCAGGGCCATTACCAGCGCGCCCACGAGGAGAACGACGACGACTTCGAGGACATCGACGACGACCAGGCGCACGCACTGAGCCTGTCGGCCGACCACGACGATGCCGAACCCGACACGCAGGATGCGGACGAGGAGATCGACGCCGAAGCCGACGTCGAGCAGGTCGCAGACGCCGCGGACGGCCCGGCCGAAGCCGGTGACGCCGGGCAAGGCGAAGACGCCGATCAGAACGACGATAGCGACGACGCTGAGGCATCGGACGCTGGCGACACCGACGCGTCGCCCAAGCGCGCATGAACCACCACGCCAGGCCGCAGACCGTCTCGCTGGATCCGGCGCTCGACGCCGCGGCCCTGCGTGCGCTGCGCCTGGCGTGCACCACCGGCACCGCTAGCACCACCAGCGATGCCGAATGGGACGCACTGGATCCCCTCAGCCTGCAATTGGCCATGCGCACTGACGACGGCCAGCTGATCGCCGCGGTGCGGCTCACACCCGACCGACGCATCGACCGGCTCGGCGTGCTCCCCGACTGGCGCCGCCGTGGCATTGCCGACCAATTGCTCGCCGCCGCAGTGGACACCGCCCGCCAACGCGGCTGGCCCAGCCTGAGCGCACGCGTCAACACACATGCCGAAGCGGTGTTCGCACGCCTCGGTTTTCTGCCCGAAGCCTCCCCCGAATTTCGTCCTGACCGCGCCTTCGATACGGAGGGCGCAGCAGGCACTGCCCTGCACCGCCGCCTCGACGGCCCGATGGCAGTCGAGAATCTGAGCGCAGCCCTTGCCGCCACCACCGGCCTGCTGTGTACGGCGCGCCGTCAAGTACTGATCTATACGCGCGCACTGGATCCGCCCCTGTTCGACAACGCTGCGGCACTCGATGCGCTGCGTCGCTTCGCCACCGCCCGGCATGACAAACGCGTGCACGTGCTGGTGCAGGACACCGCAAGCGCCAACGCCAGTGGCAGCGCAATGCTGCGCCTGGCCCAACGTCTGCCCAGCGTGTTTCGCTTCCGCGCGGTCAGCGATCCGGTCGATGGCAGCTACGCGTCGGCCTATGTGGTGGGCGATGACGCCTACTACTTTCGTCCAACAGGCCACCGCTTCGACGACGGCGAAACCTGGCTGTCGGGCGCCGCGCGCAGTCGTCAGCTGGAGCGCGAATTCGCGCAGATATGGGAGCGCAGCGCGCTTTGGAGCGAACCGCGGGCGCTCGGCATCTGACGCCGCAGCGCCCTTCGCACGTAGGTGCGAGGCCGGTCGACCTACCCGTCCGGTCAGCTCGCAGACGCCCTGTCATTAGCGCAAGGGGGTATAATTTTTCGAGATTTGATACCGACCGATAGGGCATCTTGCCCTGCCGCTTCCGCACAATCTCCCCTCACAGCAGACCCGACTTACCATCGTGGATAATCTCCTAAAGCAGTTCGCACAGTCATCGCAGCTCGCCGGCGGCAACGCCGCCTACATCGAGGATCTGTACGAGCAGTACCTCGTCGCCCCGGACAGTGTCGATCCGAAGTGGAAGAGCTATTTCGACGACTTCAAAGGTCGCGATGCCGGGGATGTGCCGCACTCGGCCGCCATCGCCCACATCCTCACTGCCTCCAAGCAGGCAGCCAATGCCGGAACCGGCGCGGGTACCAGTGACGAGCGCGAGCGCAACGTCGGCCGCCTGATCACTGCCTACCGTGCGCGTGGTCACCTCGGCGCGCAGCTCGACCCGCTCGGCCTCACCCCACCAGTCAACCCGCCCGATCTGGACCTGCCGTTCCATAGCCTCTCGCAGGCCGATATGGACAGCGAGTTCAGCACCGGCGGTGTCGGTGGTCAGCCGCGGATGAAGCTGAAGGACCTGCTGGCCCGCCTGAAGGCGACCTACGCCAGCACCATCGGCGCGGAGTTCATGCACATCCAGGAATTCGACCAGCGCCAGTGGATCTACAAGCGCCTGGAAGATGCCGGCGGCAAGATTGCCGGCGACGCGGCCAGCCGCAAGCGCACGCTGGAGCGGCTCACCGCCGCCGAAGGTCTGGAGCGCTACCTGCACACCAAGTACGTCGGTCAGAAGCGCTTCTCGCTGGAAGGCGGCGATGCGCTGATCCCGATGATGGACGAGATCATTCGCCAGTCCGGCAACGATCAGGTCAAGGACATCGTGATCGGCATGGCCCACCGCGGCCGCCTCAACGTACTGGTCAATACGCTGGGCAAGAACCCGCGCAAGCTGTTCGACGAGTTCGAAGGCAAGTTCGAGCACGCCCACGACGACCGCGCGCACACCGGCGACGTCAAGTACCACATGGGCTTCTCGGCCGACATCGCCGTTGGCACCGACAAGCAGGTGCATCTGGCGCTGGCGTTCAACCCCTCGCATCTGGAAATCGTCGACCCGGTCGTGGTCGGCAGCGTGCGTTCGCGTCAGGAACGCTTCGGCGATGCCGAGCGCAAGACCGTGCTGCCGATCCTGATCCACGGCGATGCCGCATTTGCCGGCCAGGGCGTGGTGATGGAGCTGTTCCAGATGTCGCAGGCGCGCGGTTTCGCCGTTGGCGGCACCGTGCACATCGTCATCAACAACCAGATCGGCTTCACCACCAGCGCCCGCGACGACGCCCGTTCCACGCTGTACTGCACCGACGTGGCCAAGATGATCGGCGCGCCGGTCTTCCATGTGAACGGCGACGACCCGGACGCGGTGATGTTCGTGTCCAAGCTGGCCTATGAATTCCGCCAGCAGTTCAAGAAGGACGTGGTCATCGACCTGGTCTGCTACCGCCGTTGGGGCCATAACGAGGCCGACGAACCGGCAGCGACCCAGCCGGTGATGTACCAGACCATCCGCAAGCACAAGACCACCCGCGAGCTGTACGCCAACAAGCTGGAAAGCGATGGCGTGCTGAGCGCCGACGAGGCCAAGGCGCTGGTCGACGGCTACCGCAACAAGCTCGATTCGGGCGAATACACCACCGAACTGGCCACGCGCAAGCCGGACGAATTCGCCATCGACTGGTCGAAGTATCTGGTCGGCACTGCTGCCGATCCGGTCGACACCCGTGTCAAGCGCGAGCAGCTGGACCGCTTGGCCAAGCTGATCACCACCATTCCGGAAGGCGTGGAGCTGCACGCACGTGTGGCCAAGATCTACGACGATCGCGTCAAGATGGCCGCCGGCCAGCAGGCCGGCGACTGGGGCTTTGCCGAAAACCTGGCCTACGCAACGCTGCTGGCCGAAGGCCACAAGCTGCGCCTGGTCGGCCAGGATGCTGGTCGTGGCACGTTCTTCCACCGTCACGCGATCCTGCATGACCAGAAGAGCGACAGCTATTACATGCCGCTGCGCCAGTTGGTCGAGAACCCCGAAGACGCCACCGTGATCGACTCGCTGCTCAGCGAAGAAGCGGTGATGGGTTTCGAATACGGCTACTCCACCACCGACCCGAACGCGCTGTGCGTGTGGGAAGCGCAGTTCGGCGACTTCGCCAACGGCGCGCAGGTGGTGATCGACCAGTTCATCGCCGCCGGCGAAGCCAAGTGGGGCCGTATCGCGGGCCTGTCGCTGTTCCTGCCGCACGGCTACGAAGGCCAGGGCCCGGAGCACAGCTCCGCGCGTCTGGAACGTTTCCTGCAGCTGTGCGCACTGGAAAACATGCTGGTCTGCGTGCCAACCACCCCGGCGCAGTGCTTCCACATGATCCGCCGCCAGATGCGCATGACCACCCGCAAGCCGCTGGTGGTGATGACGCCCAAGTCGCTGCTGCGCCACAAGCTGGCGGTGTCGAGCCTGGAAGAACTGGCCGAGGGCGAATTCCAGCATCTGATCCCCGATGCCAAGGCCGATGCCGGCAAGGTCAAGCGCGTGGTGCTGTGCTCGGGCAAGGTCTATTACGACCTGCTCGAAGACCAGACCAAGCGTGGCCAGGACGACGTCGCCATCCTGCGCGTGGAGCAGCTGTATCCGTTCCCGCGTGCGCAGCTGGCGGCCGAGCTCAAGGCCTATGCCAACGCCACCGATGTGGTGTGGTGTCAGGAAGAACCGCAGAACCAGGGTGCGTGGTACCAGATTCGCCACCATCTGAACTTCTGCCTGACCGGCGCCCAGAGCCTGCATTACGCCGGCCGTGCCCGCTCGCCCTCGCCTGCCGCCGGCCACATGGCCGACCACATCGTCGAACAGCAGAAGCTGGTCGCCGATGCGCTCCTCAATCCGTTCAACGACCAAGTCGCTGAATAACTCCTCTTCCCCAAAGAACGCACACACTAGGACGCTCCCCGAATGGCCACCGAAGTCAAAGTTCCGGTACTGCCCGAATCCGTTTCCGACGCCACCATCGCCAGCTGGCACAAGAAGGCCGGCGAAGCGGTCAAGCGCGACGAGAATCTGGTCGACCTGGAAACCGACAAGGTCGTGTTGGAAGTTCCTTCGCCCGTCGACGGCGTGCTGAAGGAAATCAAGTTCGAAGCCGGCAGCACGGTCACCAGCAACCAGATCCTGGCGATCATCGAAGAAGGCGCGGTGGCTGCGGCCGCACCGGCCGACGAGAAGAAGGCTGAGGCACCGGCACCTGCCGCTGCTGCGCCGGCCGCCGCTCCGGCAGCTGCCGCCGCTGCACCTGCAGCTGCGTCCAAGTCGTCTGCCGATGCCCTGCCCCCGGGTGCGCGTTTTGCTGCGATCACCCAGGGCGTGGACCCGGCGCAGGTCGACGGCACCGGCCGTCGCGGCGCGGTGACCAAGGAAGACATCGTCAACTTCGCCAAGGCCGGCGGCGTGGGCAAGGCATCCGGCGCCCGTCCGGAAGAGCGCGTGGCGATGACCCGCGTGCGCAAGACCATCGCCAAGCGCCTGATGGAGTCCAAGAACTCCACCGCGATGCTGACCACCTTCAACGAGGTCAATCTCGCCAAGGTGTCGGCCGCGCGCAAGGAACTGCAGGACGAATTCCAGAAGGCGCACGGCATCAAGCTCGGTTTCATGAGCTTCTTCGTCAAGGCCGCCGCCAATGCGCTGCAGCGCTTCCCGCTGGTCAATGCCTCGATCGACGGCGACGACATCATCTATCACGGCTACAGCGACATCTCGATCGCCGTATCGACCGAGAAGGGCCTGGTCACGCCGGTGTTGCGTAACGTCGAGCGCCAGTCGTTCGCTGAAGTCGAACAGGGCATCGCCGACTACGCCGCCAAGGCGCGCGCCGGCAAGCTGGGCCTGGACGACCTGCAGGGCGGTACCTTCACCATCACCAACGGCGGCACTTTCGGCTCGCTGCTGTCCACCCCGATCATCAACCCGCCGCAGAGCGCCATCCTGGGCATGCACGCGATCAAGGAACGTCCGATCGCCGAGAACGGCCAGGTCGTGATCGCGCCGATGATGTATCTGGCGCTGTCCTACGACCACCGCATCATCGACGGCAAGGATTCGGTGCAGTTCCTGGTGGACATCAAGAACCAGCTGGAAAACCCGGGCCGGATGTTGTTCGGCCTGTAAGCCTTGCAGCCCCTCTCCCATCGGGAGGGGGGTTGGTTTGAGGGGACGGCCGCACTTGCATCGCACGGTGTCCGCCCCAAACCCAAGCAGCACCAGTCGGCAGCGCCATCTCCGCTCCGCCGCACCCTCATCCGGCGCTACGCGCCACCTTCTCCCGACGGGAGAAGGGAAAGGCAAAGGACTTTAGAAATGGCTGAAAACTACGACATCGTCGTCATCGGTGCCGGTCCGGCCGGTTATCACGCCGCCATCCGCGCGGCCCAGCTGGGCATGAAGGTCGCCTGCATCGACGCGGCACTCGGCAAGGACGGCAAGCCCGCCCTGGGCGGGACCTGCCTGCGCGTGGGCTGCATTCCGTCCAAGGCGCTGCTGGATTCCTCGCGCCAGTTCTGGAACATGGGCCATCTGTTCGGCGACCACGGCATCAGCTTCAACGATGCCAAGATGGACGTGCCCACCATGATCGGCCGCAAGGACAAGATCGTGAAGCAGTTCACCGGCGGCATCGCGATGCTGTTCAAGGCGAACAAGATCACCCCGTACTACGGCTTCGGCCAGTTGCTGCCGGGCAACATCGTCAAGGTCGCCCAGCACGAAGGCGGCGAGATCGAGCTCAAGGGCACCAATGTGATCCTGGCGCCGGGCTCGGAGTCGATCGAGCTGCCGTTCGCCAAGTTCGAAGGCGACACCATCGTCGACAACGTCGGCGGCCTGGACTTCACCGCCGTGCCCAAGCGCATGGCCGTGATCGGCGCCGGCGTGATCGGCCTGGAACTGGGCAGCGTGTGGAAGCGTCTGGGCGCCGAGGTCACCATCCTCGAAGCGCTGCCGGACTTCCTGGCGCTGGCCGATGCAGAAGTCGCCAAGACCGCGCTGAAGGAATTCAAGAAGCAGGGCCTGGACATCAAGCTCGGCGCCAAGGTCAGCAAGACCGAGATCACCGGCAGCGGCGATGCCAAGCAGGTGGTGGTCAGCTACACCGACGCCGCTGGCGAACAGACCCTCACCGTGGACAAGCTGCTGGTGGCAGTGGGCCGCAAGGCGGCAACCAAGAACCTGCTGGCCGACGGTACCGGCGTCAAGCTCAACGAGCGTGGCCAGATCGAAGTGGACGCGCATTGCCACACCGGCGTCGATGGCGTGTGGGCGGTCGGCGACTGCGTGCGCGGCCCGATGCTGGCGCACAAGGGCTTCGAAGAAGGCATTGCGGTTGCCGAGCTGATCGCCGGCCTGCCTGGTCACGTCAACTTCGACACCATTCCGTGGGTCATCTACACCGAGCCGGAGATTGCCTGGGTCGGCAAGACCGAGCAACAGTTGAAGGCCGAAGGCGTCGCCTACAAGGCCGGCAGCTTCCCGTTCGCGGCGATCGGCCGTGCGGTGGCCATGGGCGAGCCGGCCGGCTTCGTCAAGGTGATCGCCGATGCCGAAACCGACCGCGTGCTGGGCATGCACCTGGTCGGCGTGGGCGTGTCCGAACTGGTGCACGAAGGTGTGCTGACGATGGAATTCAACGGCTCGGCCGACGATCTGGCCCGCATCTGCCACGCGCATCCGACGCTGTCCGAAGCGATCCACGATGCCGCAATGGCAGTGAGCAAGCGCGCGATCCATAAGGCGAACTGATCGGGATTGGTGGATTCGGGATTGGGGATTCGCGACGGCGGCTCCCGGTCCCGACCCCTTCCGGCAATGACATGGCGCCGGGTGAAAACCCGGCGTTATGTTTTTCAAGCCTGGCAAGAACTTCAGACACATCAGCGCGGGCTCTGCCGACAGCACCACGTGCAATCAGCGCAACGCCGCCCTCGCTTCAACCAATCCCCAATCCCAACTCCCGAATCCCATGAAATCCATCTGCGTCTACTGCGGTTCCAATGCCGGCAACAAACCCGCCTACGCCGAGCGTGCCACCGCGCTGGGTCAGCGCATCGCCGAGCAGGGCTTGCGCCTGGTCTATGGCGGCGGCAACGTCGGCTTGATGGGCACGGTGGCAAATGCGGTGCTGGCGGCCGGTGGCGAAGTGACCGGGGTGATTCCGCAGCAGCTGGCCGATTGGGAAGTGGCCCATCGCGGCCTGACCACGCTGGAAATCGTCGGCTCCATGCATGAGCGCAAGATGCGCATGTTCGAGCTGTCGGATGCCTTCGTCGCCCTGCCCGGGGGCTTCGGCACCATGGAAGAGATCTTCGAGATGCTGACCTGGCGCCAGCTGGGCATCGGCAACAAGCCCTGCGCGTTCCTGGATATCGAAGGTTTTTATGCACCGCTGATCGGCATGATCGATCGCATGGTGGAAGAGCGCTTCCTGCATCCGGACCAGCGCACCGACCTGTGGTACGGCAACGATCTGGCGCAGATGCTGGAGTGGATGCAGCACTACACGCCGGCGCAGGCATCCAAGTGGATCGACGAGAAGCGCCGCTCCACACTGGTGTAATCGACTGCTGTCCTTGACCGATGTGATCGGGTTGCACGAGGTGCGCCGTGCAACCGCATGTGCGCGCAAGCTGCCAGCTTGCAACCGTAGTCACACTGGCCGCAGCGATAGGCATCACCGGCTCGCATAGAATGGCGACGATGCTCGATACCCTCGCCGCTGACGCGCACCACAGCCTGGACATCAAGCACAGTCGCTTTCTGGCCAACGCTGCTGCATTGGACGCTCCTGCGCATGCGCTGGAGATCGTGCAGCGCGTGTCTGTTGCAGATGCCACCCACAACTGCTGGGCGTACCGGTTTGGGCAGGAGTACCGCTCCAGCGACGACGGCGAGCCCAGCGGCACTGCCGGGCGGCCGATCCTGGCCGCCATCGATGGCCAGGGCTTTGATCGCGTGGTGGTGGTGGTCACACGCTGGTACGGCGGCATCAAGCTGGGCGCCGGTGGGCTGGTACGTGCCTACGGCGGCGCGGCGGCCGAATGCCTGCGGCTGGCGACACGACAGCCATTGATCGCGTTGTCGCTGCTCGACCTGCAGTGCCAGTTCGACGACCTGGGCCTGGTGCATGCCGCACTCAGCGCGTTCCATGCCGACAAGCTGGATGAACATTTCGACGCCAATGGCGCCGCGCTACGCGTGCAATTGCCTGCCGATCAACTGGCCGGCTTGAAAACCCGCCTGTGCGACGCCACTCGCAACCGTGTCCACCTCTCAACACCGGAAGCCGCATGAACCAGCCAGCCGCCGCCAGGCCCAACCCATTGCGGAAGCTCGGCAGCCTGCGCACCTTGTGGCCATTCGTACAACGCCAGCGCGGCCTGTTCGCCGCCTGGTTGATCGCGCTGGCAGTATCTTCGGCCGCCACGCTGAGCCTGCCGGCAGCGGTCAAGCAGATGATCGACCACGGTTTCTCCGGCGGTTCGCAGATCAATCAGGCCTTCGCGCTGTTGTTTGCAGTGGCGGTGGTGCTGGCACTGGCCACGGCCGCGCGCTTTTACTTCGTTGCGTTGCTGGGCGAAAAAGTCGTCGCCGATCTGCGTGGCCGGTTGTACGCGCATCTGATCGGGCTGGACGCCGGCTTTCATGATCGCAGCCGCAGCGGCGAGCTGGTCTCGCGCCTGTCGGCCGACAGCGAGCTGCTGCGTGGGGTAATCGGCACCACCATGTCGGTAGCCTTGCGCAGCTCGGTGACGGTGATCGGCAGCATGGTGATGCTGTTCGTCACCAGCCCGCGGCTGGCCGGGTTCACGCTGATCGGCATCCCGCTGGCAGTGCTGCCGATCGTGCTGGGCGCACGCCGCCTGCAGAAGATCTCGCGCGCCAGCCAGGACCGTGTGGCCGACGCCAACACGCTGGCCGCCGAAACGCTGGGCGCGGTGCGCACCGTGCAGGCACATGCGCGCGAAGGCTACGAAAGCCACCGTTTCAGCCAGGCCTTGTTGGCGGCGATCGAAACCGCGCGGCTGCGCATCCGTACCCAGGCCACCGTCACTGCGGTGGCGATCATGCTGATCTTCGGCGCGATCGTCGGGGTGCTGTGGCTGGGTGCGCACGATGTGATCGGCGGGCGCATGACGCCCGGCACGCTGGGGCAATTCGTGTTGTACGCGTTGATCGGCGGTGGTTCGGTCGGTGCGCTGGCCGAGGTCTGGAACGAGTTGCAGCGCGCGGCCGGCGGCATGGGCCGCGTTGGCGAATTGCTGGACGAGCAACCGGTGATCGTCGCGCCGGCCACGCCGCAGCCATTGCCGCAGCCGCTGCGCGGCGCGATCCATTTCGATCAGGTGGTGTTTCATTATCCGCAGCGCCCCGATGCGCCTGCCCTGGATCACTTCGATCTGCATGTCCTTCCGGGCGAAACCGTAGCGCTGGTCGGGCCCTCCGGCGCCGGCAAGAGCACGGTGCTGTCGATGTTACTGCGTTTCCACGACCCGGTCAGCGGCAAGCTGCGCATCGACGATGTGGATCTGCGCGACACCGATCCGGTGCTGCTGCGCGAACGCATTGCCTTGGTGCCGCAGCAACCCACGCTGTTTGCCGCCAGCGCCGCCGACAATATTCGTTATGGGCGCCTGGAAGCGAGCGATGCGCAAGTGGAAGCCGCTGCCGTTGCCGCCGAAGCCGATGTCTTCATCCGCGCCCTGCCGCAGGGCTATGCCAGCGAACTGGGCGAACGCGGCGCACGCCTGTCCGGCGGCCAGCAGCAGCGTGTGGCGATTGCGCGTGCATTGCTCAAGGACGCGCCGATCCTGCTGCTGGACGAGGCCACCAGCGCACTGGACGCGCAGAGCGAGCGTGCCGTGCAGCAGGCGCTGGACCGGCTGATGGAAGGCCGCACCACGCTGGTCATCGCCCATCGCCTGGCCACCGTACTCAAGGCCGACCGCATCGTGGTGATGGATGCCGGCCGCATCGTTGCGCAGGGCACGCATGCGCAATTGATTGCCGAAGGCGGCCTGTATGCAGAGCTGGCGCGGCTGCAGTTCATCGATCAGTGACGCCTGGATGCGCTGTTGCCTGAGTGACATGGCGGTACGTTTCGCTCACCGGCGCCTTGCCGGTGGTGCGCTCCGAGCACTCCCGAAGTAACGCTGTGACGGTAACGAAGTGACGCATGCCCCGCCCTAGAACCACCATTCGCCAGCTTAGTTATTTCGTCGCGCTCGCCGACACCGGAAGCTTCACCCGCGCCGCCGAGCAGATGGGCGTGTCGCAACCCTCGCTGTCGCAGCAGATTCGCGCCTTCGAAACCATCATCGGTGCAGTGCTGTTCGAACGCGGCGTGCCGGCGATCCTGACACCGCTGGGACGCGATCTGCTCGACCGCGCGCGCAGCATCCTGCTCGACATCACAGACCTGGAAGAAGTACGTGCCACCTCGGCCGACACGCTGATCGGCACCATCCGGCTGGGCGTGTCGCCCACGCTCGGTGCGTACCTGATGCCGAGCCTGGTCGCGCGCCTGCACCGCGAGCACCCGGCGCTGCGCGTGCATGTGCGCGAAGGCTTGCCGACGGTGCTGGCCGCAGGCCTGGCCAGCGGTCTGCATGACGTGATCCTTGCGCAATTGCCGGTCGCCGGGCGCGGCCTGCATAGCGAGCGGCTGTTCCGCGAACCGCTGCACGTAACCATGGCTGCAGATCACCCGTTGCGTGCCAAAGCCTTCATCACACCGGCCGATCTGCGCGGCGCCAACCTGCTGACCCTGATGCCGGAATACCGCCTGGCCGAACAGATCGCCGCGATCGCCATGGACGTCGGCGCCACCGTCCTGCGCGATTACGAAGGCACCAGCCTGGATGCGATCCGTCAGATGGCAGGAATGGGCATGGGTCTTGCACTATTGCCAGACCTGTATGTGCGCCAGGAAATCCGCGAGGGCGACGACGTCGTCGTTCGGCCGATCAAAGGCGGACGCTACTATAGGGAGATCGGGCTGTTGTGGCGGCAAGGCGCAGGACGCGCGCCGGCCTTCGGGTTGATCGCCGATCTCCTGCGTGCGGTGGCCGCATAGGAAAATCCTATGCGTCGAATAAGCGCTGCGGCCTTGTTCGTTCCCTGCAACTCGTCAATGCTTCATTGAACTCATCAACGGAAATCGAATGGCGGGCAAGCAGATCGGATGGCGGGAAGCGGGAGCCTGGCTGGCGGAGATCGTCGGGCCGGACATGCCGTATGTGCGTCTGGCCATGGTGTATGGCGTGGCGATCAGCCTGCTGTCGCTGGCCACGCCGATCTCGGTGCAGTTGCTGATCAACAGCGTGGCCAACACCGCGCTGCCCGCACCGCTGTGGACGCTGTCGAGCCTGCTGCTGGGGCTGTTGCTGCTGGTGGCCGGCCTGAGCGCGATGCGGGTGTGGGTCATGGCGCTGTTCGAGCGCCGCCTGTTTGCGCGCGTGGTCTCCGAAATCACGGTGCGCGCGGTGCATGCGCAAAACCCGTTCTTCGCCGATCAGAACCGCGGCGACATGTTCAATCGTTACTTCGATCTGGTGGTGGTGCAAAAAGCGGTGCCAAGCCTGGCCATCGGCGCCTTCACCATCGTGCTGCAATCGGCGGTCGGGCTGATACTCACCAGTTTCTACCACCCGTTCTTCCTCGGCTTCAACGCATTGCTGTTGTTGGTCATCTTCGGCATTTGGATGATCTGGTCGCGCGGTTCGATCCGCACCGCGGTCGATCTGAGCCATGCCAAGCACGAGGCCGCACGCTGGCTGGAAAGCGTCGGCGGCTCGAACGGTTTCTATAAATCCAGCCGCCATCTCAATTTCGCGATGGACCGCTCCGAAGCCGTCACTGCAGCGTATGTCGACCGGCACCGGCGCCATTTCCGCTACAGCTTCACGCAGACGGTGGCGTTTTTGCTGGTCTACGCGGTAGCCAGCGCGGCGTTGCTGGCGCTGGGCGGCAACCTGATCCTGCGCGGCGAGCTGTCGATCGGCCAGCTGGTCGCGGCCGAACTGATCCTCAGCGCGGTCTTCTACGGCATCTCGCAACTCGGTGGTTATCTGGACGCGTTTTACGACCTGGTGGCGAGCTCGGAAGAGCTGTCGCTGCTGTTTGCGATCCCGCAGGAACGCGCCGTGGTTGCGCGTGGCAAAACGCCCGGCAACAGCGCGGTGCGCCTGGATGGCGTGGTGATCGACGGCGCACGTTTCGATTTTTCTCTGGCCGCTGGCGAGCAGCTGGTGACGATCGCCGATGGCGGTGCGGAGCGGCTGCTGGCGATGATCCTCAAGCGCCACGTAGTGCCCGATCGCGGGCTGGTGATGGTGGGCGGCGCAGACATGGCCACCTTCGACATGTATCTGCTGCGCTCGGAAGTGACGGTGCTCGACCGGCCGACCATTGTCGAGGTCACCATCCGCGAATATTTGGCGCTGGCGTCGGCCGATGTGACCTCCGAAGCGATGCTGGAAGCGATCGATGCAGTTGGGTTGCGCGGCCGCATCGCCGCACTCCCGCAAGGTCTGGATACGCGCCTGGCCGCATCGGGCTACCCGTTGTGGATCGGCGAAGTGATGGCGTTGAAGCTGGCCAATGCGCTACTGGTGCGCCCGCGCGTGCTGATGCTGGCGCAGTTGTACGATCTGATTCCCGCCGATCGGCTGACCGATGTCTTGCGTCGCCTGAAAGAGGCCGGCACCACGGTGCTGCTGTGCACCGGCCGGCCGGAAGACATCACCCTGGATGGCTGGTTCCACCTGCAGCCGGAGCGGCAGCAGCGCTTTGCCACGCGCGCCGAATTGATCGCATCGACGCAGGAGGCGAACGATGCAGCACGCTCCTGATCACAACACGCACTTCCCCACCCTGGCGGCAATGCGCCCACCCAGCATCGCCAAGGCGCTGGCGTGGATGCTGCTGATCGGCATTGCCATTGCCAGCGCGATCCTGGCGCTGGCGCCGTGGGTGCAGACCGCCAGCGGCAAGGGCCAGGTGGTGGCGCTGGATCCGGGCGACCGCCAGCAACAGGTCACCGCCTTCGTGCCCGGCCGGGTCGAGCGTTGGTATGTGCACGACGGCCAGCATGTCTCGCGCGGCGATCCGATCGCGCGCGTCGGCGATCTGGATCCGGACCTGCTCACTCGCCTGGCCAGCGAACGTGCACAGGTGCAGGCCGAAATCGCCGCGATCCAGCAATCGCGCGCGGTTGCCAGCATCGACGTGGCACGTAGCAGGCAATTGCTCGCCGAAGGGCTGGCCGGCCGCCGCGACTTCGAGCTGACCCAGATCAAGGTCGCCGAGGCCGACGCCAAGCTGGCCGAATCGCGCGCCAAGCTGACCCGCATCGATATCCAGTTGAATCGTCAGTCCGCGCAATTGGTGCGCGCGCCGCGCGACGGCCGCGTGCAGCAGCTCAACGCCGCCAGCGGCAGCGCGATGGTCTCGCCCGGCACGGTGCTGGCGGTGATCGCGCCGGAGCGGGTGGAGCGCGCGGTCGAGCTGTACATCGACGGCCGCGACGTGCCGTTGATCCGCCCCGGTCGCCCGGTGCGGCTGGAGTTCGAAGGCTGGCCGGCGATCCAGTTCAGCGGCTGGCCGTCGGTGGCGCATGGCATGTTCGACGGCCGCGTGCGCGCGATCGACCCCAACGCCGCGCCCGATGGCTTGTTCCGCATCCTGGTCGAACCGCAGCCGGGCAAGCCGGCCTGGCCGGCGCGCGAGTTCGCCCGCCAGGGCGGCAAGGTGCGCGGCTGGGTGCAGGGCGAAACGGTGAAGGTCGGCTACGAATTGTGGCGCCAGCTCAACAACTTCCCGCTGGAATTCGGCCGGCGCCCGGCAGCGGCGACGCAGGATGAGGGCAAAGCCAAACCGGCAGCGTCCAAGGCCGAAGACGACGAGACCGGCAAAAAATGATCCGCCGTCTTGTCTTCTTGCTGATCGCGTTCGCGCCGGGCGCGGCAGCGGCCCAAACCACTGCGCTGACCCTGGACGAAGTGCTGCAGTCCTCGGCCCGCTCCGCGCCGCAGATTGTCGAATCGCTGGCCAAGGTCCGTCAGGCCGAAGGCAAGGGCATCTCGGCCGATGGCGCGTTCGATACCGTGTTCGATATCGACGGCCGTTCGCGCGAGGCCGGGTATTACGACGGCAGCGCGATCGAAAGCACGGTCAAGCGGCCGTTCGATAACAACGGCGGCTATTACTACGGTGGTTACCGCTCCTCGCGTGGTTCGTTCCCGGTCTACGAAGACAAGTCCTACGCCGACCGCGGCGGCGAAGTGAAAGTGGGCGCGCTGTACGCGCTGTTGCGCGACCGCGTGGTCGACGAGCGCCGCACCAAGCGCAGCGTTGCCAGCGCCGACATCAATGTCGCCCAGTACGAAGCCGAAATGGTGGCCATTGGCGTGCAGCGACGCGCGGTGGACGCGTACCAGAGCTGGGTCGCGGCGGGCCTGAAACTGCGCGCGTACAACGACCTGCTGCAACTGGCCGAGCAACGCCGCAACGCGATTTCGCGGCAGGTGACGCTGGGCGCGCGGCCGACCATCCTGCTGACCGAAAACGACCAGAACCTGGTACGCCGACGTGCGCTGGTGGTGCGTTCGGAGCAGGACTTCGCCAACGCGGCCAATGCCTTGTCGCTGTATCTGCGCGACGACACCGGCATGCCACTGATCGTCTCCAGCGAGCGCCTGCCGGCCGATACCTCCGCACTGGAAGGCCTTGCCGGCGCCAGCAAGATCACCGCACCGGTGGAGCGCCCGGACTACCGCGCCGTGCTGACCCGCATCGATCAGGCCACCGCGCGGCTGATGCTGGCGCAGAACGATCTCAAACCCCGCCTGGATGTGAGCCTGGAAGTCAGCAAGGATCTGGGCGAACCCGGCGTCGGCGGCCCGAACCGCTCGCCCACCGATGCCATCATCGGCTTCCGTTTCAGCGTGCCGCTGGAAAACCGTGCCGCCAAGGGCCGCGTTGCCGAAGCGCGCGCCGAGATCGAAGCGCTGGATCAACGCAGCCGTTACCTGCGCGACCAGATCTCGGTGGAGGTCGAGTCGGTGGTCATCTCGCTCAACGCCGCCGAGCGCCTGGCCAAGATCGCCGACGAAGAACGCAGCCTGGCCGACCGTCTCGCCGCGGCCGAGCGGCGTCGCTTCGAGCTTGGGTCGGGCGACTTCTTCCTGGTCAATCAGCGCGAAGAAACCGCCAACGACGCACGCGTGCGTTTGATCGATGCTCAGGCGCGCATTGCCTCTGCGCGCGCCGAACTGGCAGCCGCGACGGCTGATCGGGATGCGTTGCAGCTGAGTCGTTGAGCCGGCGTCGTTCGAACTTTTCCGCATCGCGCAATGACGCCCGGGTAACACGTGCCTGCGCATGCTCGCCTCCACCGGCCCGGCGCCGGTCGTGCGGTCCCTGGCGGTTCGCACTGCGACCTTGGAATCTTTCGGAGGTGCGTATGTCTTTTCGGCAATTTCCCGCAGTCGGTGCAGATGGCGAGTCTTACGTCATCATCGAATTCCGCGACGAGCTCGAATCCCCCAACGCGCAGCAATCCTGCACGACCGCGCACGCTGCGCCACGTTACGAACTCCCCGATGGCCGCCACCTGCAACGGCAAGGCCAACGTTTCGTCACCCAGGGTGGCGAGTTGCGGCTTTCGACGTCCTGAGATGGCTCTGGTCATTTTTTAACCACACAAGCCGCAGCCGTTGCAGCGCAATGGCTGCACGCAGTTATCCACATGCTTGTGCAGATTTCATCCACACCCTGTGTGGATGAAATGTATGTTGTGAGTGTGCGGCATTACGCCAAGCGACAATCAGCCAGGCGACAATCACTCGCGACGTCGACTCCTCGCCTACAGCTGCAGTCAAACCACACATGGTTGCTGCTCACATCCCGGCAGCCCGATACCAACATCGACATCGACCAACCGCACGCCGGCACTACGGTTACCCAACGCGATCGGAACGCTCCAGCACCCGCCCGATCCCGCTGCGATCGATCTCGCTGGCAGCTTGCGTCAACGCAACGCGGTCGCTGTTCGGCTCGAACCCAATCCGGAAATGCAGCTCGCCCACCGGCGTGCGCGAGGAATGGATCGACGACAGATTCACCCCATGCTGCTCGAACACATGCAGCAGCGCGCGCAGCGAGCCGGGTTGATCCTCCGGCAGATACACGCTCAGCGTCAACGGCTCGGTGAGATCGGCCAACAGGTAGCCAACACGCTCGTAGGTGTAGTTGCCCGCCGCAAGCGACTCGCGTTGCAGTGCCTGTGCGTTGTCGTCCAGAAATCGACCGCGAAACTGCGCACGCGCCGCGTCGTCGCCTTGCGCGACCAGGGCGCGCAATTCCTGTAGTTGCAGCAGTAGGCGATCAAGCATCTCGCCCACGTACGGATTACCGAACTGGATGTCTTCGTAGATCGACGGATTGAGCGAGAGAATGCGCGCGATCACTGCAGTATCCAGCTCGAACGAGGCCGAGCGATACGGCATCAGCGCGCGCAGTTCGCCGAGCAGCGGCGCGTAGTCACGCAAGGTGCCGGCCTGCGCCAGATGGGTGGCGTGCACCATCGCCTGCACCAGGGCCATCACGCGGTCGTGGTGCTCGGGCGTGGCGTACACGCATTCGGCCTGCAGCGCGCTGTAGAGCGTCTGCACCCACGCCGACCAATGCTGCAGACGCGCCTCGCAAACCACCATCACCCGCCCCTTCAAGGTCGGTGACTTGGGCGGTGCGGTCATCGGATGCAGACCGACGACGTCGGCCTGCGAGGTGAGCATTGCAGCGACCGGCGCCTGCTTGATCGAGGTGACATCCATCCACAACTGCGATGCCGCGCGCGGCCCGGCAAGTTCGACATAGCGCTCGATCAATGCGGCGGTGTGGCGAATCGGCGCAGAAAAAATCAGCACATCCGCACGCTGCGCCAGGGTCGCCTCGTCCATGCCGCCGGCCTCGGCCGGATCGAAGCCGATCACCTCCAGCCCCATGCGCACGCGCAGAAACTGCGCCAGCCATCGACCGTAGGCGCCGGCAATGCCGACGATGCCGATCACCGGCTGCGCGATCATGCCAAGCGCTCGACGGCAAAGCGCGGTGCACCCGCCAGCGCGGCCGGCGCGGCAGCCAGCACATCGAACTCTTCATACCCTGCAGACAGCGTCGCTTCCAGTGCGCTATGCACACCGCTGAGCGCATGCCCCACCGCCTGCTCGAACGGCACATCGCGCAACAGGAAACCGATCAGCAACGCCATCAACACATCGCCGGTACCGGCCACATCCACCGGCAAATGCGGCGTGGCCCAGCGATACACCGCCTCGTTGCTGACCGCCAACGTCACCAGCTCGCCGGCCGCACCGGCCACGCTGTGCGCAAGCACCCATTGCGGGCCGCGCGCAAGCAATGCGCGCGCGGCAATGATGGCATTGTCCTGTTCCAGACTCGGCAAACCGGTCAACCGCCCAAGCTCGAAGGCATTCGGCGTCACCAGCCAGGCATGCGGCAATAGCCGCTCGGCGAATACGCGTTCCAGTCCGGGTTCGACATATGGGCCAGTGTGCGTGTCGCCAATCACCGGATCCAGGCAGTAACGCAGCTGCGGCGCCTGCGGCAAGGTCTGCTCCAGCCAATCGGCAAAGACTTCGCCATTGGCCAGGCTGCCGAAATAGCCCGATACCAGAATGCGCGCGCGTTGCGGCAGCCCACGTTCGCTCGCACCCAGCAACAGATCGGCCAGCCAATCGGCCGGCAGAATACGCCCGCGCAAGGTGGCGTAAAACGGCGCATTGCTCAGCAGCGTGGTGGGCACTTCCGCCACCCGTAGCCCGAGCGCGCGCAACGGCGGCACTGCCGCGCTGTTGCCGGCATGCCCATAGACCAGTTGCGATTGCACCGAGATCACATCGATCGGCGAAGGACCATCCGGGCGCTGGCGGCGACCGTGGACGAGGTGGCTGTCGGTTGCATCGCTCATAGGGGCGGCCATCGTCGAAGGAGATGGCGCCATTATCCGCGCAACACCGGAAGCATGCTGTAGATGCGGCATGCTGTAGATGCAGCATGTCGCGGAGGCAACGCGCAGCACAACTGCATGCTGCAAGACGAGACACTACATCGACATCGACAGTGCGATGCCAACGCAGCGGATCAGTGCAGTACACGTGCACTACGGGCATAAGGCACAAAAAAAGCCGGGCACGCAGTGGTCCACGCGCCCGGCTCTCGTTGCATCAGAACACCTGACTCAGGACGTCATCCGATCCCAGAAGCCCTTGACGCCATCGATGAACGTGGCCGACTTGGGCGAATGCTTGCGCGCATCCTCACCGGTGAAGGTGGACTCGAACTGCTGCAGCAACTCGCGCTGATCGGCGGTCAAATTGACCGGCGTTTCGACCACCACGCGGCAGTACAGATCGCCTTCGGTGCGACTACGCACCGAACGCACGCCCTTGCCGCGCAGACGGAACAGCTTACCGGTCTGGGTCTCGGCCGGAATGCGGATTTCTGCCTCGCCCCCCAGCGTTGCCACACGCACGGTGTCGCCGAGCGCCGCCTGCGAAATGCGGATCGGCACCTCGCAATGCAGGTCGTCGCCATCGCGCTGGAAGATCGCATGCTCGCGTACGCGCACTTCCACATACAGATCGCCCGGCGGTGTACCGGCGGGGCCGGCTTCGCCCTCGCCTGCCAGACGGATGCGGTCGCCAGTATCCACACCGGCAGGCACCTTGATCGACAGCACCTTGTCTTCTTCCACCCGGCCGGCGCCGTGGCAGACCTTGCACGGATTCTGGATCAGCGTGCCACGCCCATCGCAATGCGGGCAGCTCTGCTGCATCGCAAAGATGCCGCGCTGGATGCGCACCTGGCCACGTCCGTGACAGGTACCGCACACCTCCACCTTGCCGTCTTCCGACCCGCTGCCGTGGCAGGGATCGCATTCGATCAGGGTCGGAATCTCGATGCGTCGCTCGATGCCGGCAACGGCTTCTTCCAGATCCAGTTCCAGCACGTAACCGACGTCGGCGCCACGTCGCGCAGCGCGCGGACCGGCGGCGCCACCGCCGAAAATATTGCCGAAGATATCGCCAAAGATATCTCCCATGTCCGGGCCACCCGGCCCACCGCTACCACCGCCCATGCCGTGCTCGAACGCAGCGTGGCCATGCGCATCGTAGGCGCGGCGCTTGTTGCCGTCCGACAACACTTCATAGGCTTCCTTGCACTCCTTGAACATCGCCTCGGCAGCAGCGTCGCCCGGATTGCGGTCCGGATGGTGCTTCATCGCACAGCGCCGATACGCCTTCTTCAGCTCCTCGTCGCTGGCGCCACGGGCCACGCCCAGCACTTCGTAGTAATCGCGTTTGCTCATAAGCCGGTATTGGGGATTCGTGATTTGAGATTCGTTGAAACGCGAAAGCGGACAGCGTGTGCTGGTCCGCCTTGGCGACGCGACGCGTAAAGGATATCGGGGCGGGAACTCACACGCACAGCGGCGTGCAAATCCCCACTCCCGACTCCCAAATCACGGCTTACTTCTTGTCGTCCTTGACCTCGGTGAACTCGGCGTCCACCACGTCATCGGCCGCCTTGGACGCCTGCGCATTGCCGCTGGCTGCATCGGCGTTGCCGCCCTGCTCTGCCGCGGCGGCTGCCGCGTACAGCGACTGGCCGGCTTCTTCCAGGGTCTTGCTGCGCGCTTCGATCTGCGCCTTGTCGTCGCCCTTCATGGCCTTTTCCAGATCCGACAGCGCCGCTTCCACCTTGCCGATCACATCGCCACCGACCTTGCTGCCATGCTCGGTGATCGCGGTGCGGGTGGCGTGGATCAGGCCATCGGCCTGATTGCGGGTCTGCACCAGTTCCTGGAACTTCTTGTCTTCTTCGCGGTTGGCTTCCGCGTCGGCGACCATGCGCTGGATCTCTTCGTCCGACAGGCCCGACCCGGCCTTGATCTCGACCTTCTGCTCCTTGTTGGTCTTCTTGTCCTTGGCCGATACGTGCAGGATGCCGTTGGCGTCGATGTCGAAAGACACCTCCACCTGCGGCATGCCGCGCGGCGCCGGCTCGATGCCGGACAGGTCGAACTTGGCCAGCGACTTGTTGAAGCGGGCCTGCTCGCGCTCACCCTGCAACACGTGCACGGTCACGGCCGACTGGTTGTCTTCGGCGGTGGAGAAGGTCTGCGAGGCCTTAGTCGGGATGGTGGTGTTCTTTTCGATGATCTTGGTGAACACGCCGCCCATGGTTTCGATACCCAGCGACAGCGGGGTCACGTCCAGCAGCAGCACGTCCTTGACGTCGCCGGCCAGCACGCCGCCCTGGATCGCGGCGCCAACGGCCACGGCTTCGTCCGGGTTGACGTCCTTACGCGGTTCCTTGCCGAAGAAATCGGCAACCGCCTGCTGCACCTTCGGCATACGGGTCTGACCGCCGACCAGGATCACTTCGTTGACATCACTGGCGCGCAGGCCGGCATCGTTCAACGCGGTGCGGCACGGCTCGATCGACTTCTTGACCAGGTCTTCCACCAGCGCTTCGAGCTTGGCACGGGTCAACTTGATGTTGAGGTGCTTCGGGCCCGATGCATCGGCGGTGACGTACGGCAGGTTCACTTCGGTCTGCTGGCTGGTCGACAGCTCGATCTTGGCGCGCTCTGCGGCGTCCTTCAGGCGCTGCAGCGCCAATGGATCCTTGCGCAGATCGATGCCCTGATCCTTGTTGAATTCGTCGACCAGATACTCGATGACGCGGTTGTCGAAGTCTTCGCCGCCCAGGAAGGTGTCGCCATTGGTGGCCAGCACTTCGAACTGCTTCTCGCCATCGACTTCGGCGATTTCGATGATCGACACGTCGAAGGTGCCGCCGCCCAGGTCGTACACCGCAATCTTGCGGTCGCCGCCATTCTTGTCCAGGCCATAGGCCAGGGCTGCAGCGGTCGGCTCGTTGATGATGCGCTTGACGTCCAGACCGGCGATGCGGCCGGCGTCCTTGGTGGCCTGACGCTGGCTGTCGTTGAAGTAGGCCGGCACCGTGATCACGGCCTCGGTGACCTTCTCGCCCAGGAAATCCTCGGCGGTCTTCTTCATCTTTTCCAGCACGCGTGCAGAGATTTCCTGCGGCGCCATACGCTTGGCATCGCTGGTCTGCACCCAGGCATCGCCATTGTCGTGGGCGAGGATGCCGTACGGCACGTGCGAGATGTCCTTCTGCACTTCGGCGTCGGTGAACTTGCGGCCGATCAGGCGCTTCACCGCGTAGAAGGTGTTCTTCGGGTTGGTGACCGCCTGGCGCTTGGCCGAGGCACCCACCAGCACTTCGCCGTCCTTGGTGTAGGCGACGATCGAAGGCGTGGTGCGATCGCCCTCGGAATTTTCGATGACGCGGGCCTTGCCGCCGTCCATGATCGACACGCACGAGTTCGTGGTGCCGAGGTCAATACCAATGATCTTGCCCATGGATACGCTCCTGATGATTCTGTAGCTGTTTCCGGCGACGCCGGGTCTGGCTGAGATGTGGGGGTGGTGCGCAGGTGTTCAAGCCACCTGTACGAATCTGCGTTCCGCGTCCGCGCCGGCCAGTTCAGCCGGCAGCAGCCTTCAGTCGTGCTTGGCCACGACCACCAGGGCCGGGCGCAGCAGGCGATCGTTGAGCAGATAGCCTTTCTGGAACACCTGCACCACGTGGCCCGGTGCGATGCCCTCAGCCTCGCCCTGGCTGATCGCCTGGTGTTGGTCCGGGTTGAACGGCTGGCCGACCGGATCGAGCAGGGTCAGGCCGTTGTCGGCGGCCACCTTGAGCAGCTGCTTGTAGGTCATGTCCAGACCGTCGCGCAGCGGGCTGGGCTGGCTGCCGGCGGCGGTCAGGCCCGCATCCAGGCTGTCGAACACCGGCAACAGCTCGCCCAGCAGCTTCTCGTTGGCGAACTTGCGTGCATTGTCGACATCGCGGGCGATGCGCTTGCGCTGGTTTTCCAGATCGGCGCGCTCGCGCAGGGCGTCGGCCTTGACCAGCGCGATCTCGCTGCGCAGCGATTCGATCTCGGCCTTGAGCGGATCGGTCTCGGGTGGGTTCTGGGACAGGTCTTCGGAGTCGAATTCGGAGTGGTCTTGGTTCATGTGCACAGTTCCCGGGCCGGCGGAACGCCCGCCCCAACGTCACCCCGTATGTGGGCGCCCGCGCGCGTTTCAAGCAAAACGATCGCCCCGATCGACTCCGGTTATCGCGATGCGTGCGGTTCCATGGCCGCGCCCAGCACCTGGGCGGCGGTCTGCACCAGCGGAATCAGGCGGTCGTAGGCCATGCGTTTAGGCCCGATCACCCCAAGCACGCCCAGCACCTGGCCATTGGCGGCATACGGCGCGGTGACCAGCGAGACGTCTTCCAGCGACACCATGCCGGTCTCCTCGCCGATGAAGATGCGCACGCCAGGCGCCTGGATGGTGCGTTCGAGCAGCTGCAGGATCTCGCGCTTGCTAGCGAAAGCCTCGAACAGCTCGCGCAGCCGGTCCAGGTCCGACAGGTCCTGCACGCCCATCAGCCGGGTCTGCCCAGCCATCACCATGTCGTCGACCTCGGCCGGCACCAGCGCCTCGCTGGCCAGGTCCACGCTGTGCGCCAGCAGCTGCTCCATCTCGTTCTTGGCCACGCGCAGCTCGCGCAGCAGCGAGGCGCGGATGTCCGACAGCGCGCGCCCGGCAAACTGCGCATTGAGGTAATTGGCCACCCGCTCCAGCTCGGCGGGCTCGTAAGCGCGGCGCGGCTCGATCACCCGGTTCTGCACCTCGTTGTCGGCAAACACCAGAATCGCCAGCACCCGCCGCGCATCCAGCGGCACGAAATCGATATGCCGGAACGCGAACTGCTCGCGCCGCGGCGCGCTGACCACGCCGACGAAGTGGCTCATCGCCGACAGCATCTGCGAGGCGCTGCCCAGCAACGATTGAGTCCCGTTGCCGCTGGCAAGCTCGGCGCGCAGGCGGCGCACTTCTTCCTCGCCCGGCGGCTGCATCTGCACCAGGCTATCGACGAACACGCGGTAGCCGTGTGCGGTAGGAATACGCCCGGCCGAGGTGTGCGGTGAGCTGAGCAGCCCCACATCTTCCAGGTCGGCCAGAATATTGCGGATGGTGGCCGGGCTGACATCCAGCCCCGCATGCTGGGCCAGCGTCTTGGAGCCCACCGGCTCGCCGTCGCGGATGTAACGGGCAATCAGCGTCCGTAGCAACTGGCGTGCGCGGGGGTCGAGCGTTGGGGACTGTGACGCGCGCATGGGATCATCCGGTGAGACTGGGCATAGATAATCTCTGGCCCCGTGATTGGCAAGGGTCTCATTCCCTCGCCGCCCCTCCCACCCTAAGCTTGCCCAAAGCGTCCACACTCGATCCCATGCTCAGACACCTCTCCATCAAGGATTTCGCCGTCGTCCGCGCCACCGAACTGGAATTCGGGCCGGGCATGACCGTGGTCTCTGGCGAAACCGGCGCCGGCAAGTCGCTGATGGTGGATGCGCTGGGCTTTCTGTCCGGCCTGCGCGCCGACAGCGGCGTGGTGCGCCACGGCGCCGACCGCGCCGAGCTCTCGGCCGAATTCCAGCTGCCCAGCGAACACCCTGGCCTGACCTGGCTGGCCGACAACGAACTGGACGACGACGCGCAATGCCAACTGCGCCGCATCATCCGCGCCGATGGCGGCTCGCGCGCCTGGATCAACGGCCGCCCGGTCACCTCTTCGCAACTGTCCGAGCTGGCGTCACGGCTGGTGGAAATCCACGGCCAGCACGAGCACCAGGCCTTGATGGCCCGCCACAGCCAGCTCACCCTGCTCGACGCCTACGCACGTAACAGCGCGCAGCGCGAACAGGTGCGCCAGGCCAGCCGGCAGTGGCAGGCGCTGCTGGACGAGCGCGATGCGCTCTCGGCGCAGGGCGATGTCTCCGACCGTATCGGCTTTCTCGAACACCAGTTGGGCGAACTCGAACGCGAAGACCTGGACCCGGCCGCAATTGCCGCGCTGGACGTCAATCATCGTCGTCAGGCGCACGCCACCGCGCTGATCGGCGCCTGTGAAAGCGTCGTCCAGCAGCTCAACGGCGACGATGGCGCATCGGCGCTGGGCCTGCTGCAAGGCAGCCGCCACGACCTGGCCCGCGTCGCCGAACACGAGCCGCGCCTTGGGGAGGTGGACGCACTGCTGGACAGTGCCGCAATCCAGATCGACGAAGCGCTGGCCCTGCTCGACCGCGTACGCGACGACCTGGATGCCGACCCGGCACAGTTCGAAGCGATGGAACGCCGGCTCGGCCGTCTGCACGATCTGGCGCGCAAGCACCGCGTGACCCCGGACGAACTGGCCGCGCAGCGCGACCGCATGAGCCAGGAAGTGGAAAGCCTGCGCGGCGCAGACGAACGCCTGCAGCAGCTGGACAAGCACATCGCCACCGCAACCGACGTCTGGCGCAACGCCGCCGCCGCCCTCAGCGCCAGCCGTACCACCGCGGCAGACTCCTTGTCGGCCGCCACCACCACGCTGATCGGCGAGCTGGGCATGGGCGGCGGGCAGTTCCTGATCCAGTTGCAGCCGCAGGACACCCTGCGCCCGGACCCGAACGGCGCCGAGCGGGTCGAATTCCTGGTCGCCGCCAACGCCGGGCAACCGCCGCGCGCGCTGCGCAAGGTCGCCTCCGGCGGCGAGCTGTCGCGGATTTCTCTGGCGATCGAAGTGGCTGCACTGGGGCTGGACAGCGTGCCGACCATGGTCTTCGACGAAGTCGATTCCGGCATCGGCGGCGCGGTGGCCGACATCGTCGGGCAGAAGCTGCGCGCCCTGGGCGAAGAGCGCCAGGTGCTGTGCGTCACCCACTTGCCGCAGGTCGCCGCCAAGGGCCACGCGCATTACCGGGTCAGCAAGGCGCCGGTGGACGGCATGACCCAGAGCGCGGTCGAACTGCTCGGCCCGCAGGCCCGTCAGGAAGAACTGGCGCGCATGCTGGGCGGTGTGGAAGTGAGCAAAGAGGCTCGCGCGGCCGCACGCAAGCTGCTGCAGAGCGCGTAATCGGCTGGATTGCTGGATTGCCGGGCGACACGCTCGGCGTTGTCGAGGCGGCTACCCTCTGCAAACGTACAAGGCGGCCGAAGCCGCCTTGTCGTTGCCGCCGTGCTGCGCGCCGGGTTTAGCGCACACGCTTCTTGCGCACGTACAGCACCAGCGAATGCTCTTCCAGCTCGTAACCGTGCTGGGCGGCGATCTGGCGCTGCAGCGCCTCGATCTCTTCGCTTTCGAACTCGATCACGTGGCCGGTATCCACATCGACCATATGGTCGTGGTGGCCACCGCGATCCAGCTCATAGACAGCCTGGCCGCCTTCGAAATTGTGCTTCAGCACCAGGCCGGCAGCCTCGAACTGGGTCAGCACCCGATACACCGTGGCCAGACCGATTTCGTCGCCGTGGTCGAGTAGCTGGCGATAGATGTCTTCTGCGCTGAGGTGATGGTGATTGCTCTTTTGTTCGAGCAATTCCAGTATCCGCATCCGCGGATGGGTCACCTTGAGCCCGACTTTGCGCAGGTCGTGGGTTTCCATACGTTCTCCGTTCATTGGCGATTTAGCGCCAGCTGCCTTCAAACGGGTCGCGGCGACCGGGGGGAGTGTATCATCGGCGTGATTTCCTCAGCACTTAATCCCCGATGCGCAATCTCCTGCTGGTCGCCGCCGTTGCTCTTTCCACCGCTGGCTGCGGCATCATCTACAAGCAGCCGATCTACCAGGGCAATCTGATCAAACAGAATGCCGTGGAGCAACTCCAGGTCGGCCAGAGCAAGCAGCAGGTCAGCGCGTTGCTGGGCACTCCTTCGATCCCCGACCCGTTCCATGCGCAGCGTTGGGACTACACGTCTACCCAGCGCGTAGACCGTCTGGCGCACACCGAGGTCAAGAACTTCGTGGTGTACTTCGAAAACGAGCAGGTTACCCGTTGGGAGGGCGATTATTTCCCGGCCCAGGACGAGCAGCTCGCCAAGTCGGCACCCAAGCAGTTCGGCCGCAATCTGGCGCGCGACAAGAAGAAGCAGCGCGGCCGTTGATGCGGCTGCTCGGCGATTTTGCGATCGTCTGAGTGTTGGCAGGACCAGAGAACGCATCCCTTCGAACGGATGCGTTTTTCATTTTTGGCTGGTCGGAAAGACGTGTTCAATCAAGGACTGCAGCGCGGGCCCTGACACCGATACAGCGCGTTTTTTGTCGGCTGCGTCGTGTCCACAGGCGCTTGTCCGAACCAACGGCTAGGTTCGGCTTCTCGGGACCGGAAGAGTTCGCTGTGCCGCACCGCGCACGTGCGTCGCAGCGCTGGCAAACGACTAGGCGTTGGGACCGGCTTTTTTGCTGGGTCCGGCACGGCGGCGACGCGCCTCTTTCGGATCCAGCAGCAGCGGCCTGAGCAATTCGACTCGGTCGCCATCGCGCAGCACCTGATCCGGTCGCGCAATTACCCCATGAATCGCCTGCGCTGCGATTGGCTGATCCACCGCCAGACCAGAAGCGGCAATCGCCTCGGCTACCGTGGCGCCGTCAGGCAGATCCAGTTGCATCGAGCTGTAGCGATCCGGCCAGGCCAACACCACTTCGACCTGCATGGCTTACACGTCGCCGCGATCGGCGACCCGCACGAAATCGTTGACCATGCGATCGGCCAGCCCCTGAAAGCCCAGCGCCAGCGCCGGACCCAGCAGACGCGAGCTGGTCTCCACTTCCATCGTCAAACTGACCTTGCAGGCGTTTTCGCCGAGCGACTGAAATTCCCACAGCCCTTCCAGACGCTTGAACGGGCCGTCGCGCAGATGCATGACGATACGTTCCGGACGCTCAAGCCGATTTTCGGTAGTGAACCAGGTGCGGAACGACGCCAGTCCCAGATCCAGGCGCGCCACGATATGCGCCTGGTCCTGCTCAAGCACATGGGCAGCATCGCACCAGCCGAAACGGCGCGGATAGGCGGCGACATCATTGACCAGATCGAACATGCGGGTGGCGCTGTGTTCGACCAGTGCGCTGCGACGGATGGTAGGCATTCTCTAACTTGTGAAAGACAGAAGATCGTTTGAAGACACCGAATCGGCGACAATAGCGGCATGAGCAAGAAACCAGCCAAGGATAAAGCAAACGGCGCGACGGCCACGAAAACCATCGCGTTGAACAAGCGTGCGCGCCACGAGTACCACCTGGAAGAGCGCTACGAAGCCGGCCTGGCCCTGCAGGGCTGGGAGGTCAAGGCGATTCGCGCCGGCCGCGCCAATATCATTGACGGCTACGCGTATGTGCGCTCCGGCGAGATTTTCCTGATCGGCGCGCAGATCACACCGCTGATCCAGGCCTCCAGCCACACCGTGCCGGTGGAACGCCGCGACCGCAAGCTGCTGCTGCATCGTCGGGAAATCGACAAGGTGCTGAGCAGCGTCGAACGCGACGGCTACACCCTGGTGCCCACTGCGCTGTACTGGAGCAACAACAAGGTCAAGCTGGAAATCGCACTGGCCAAGGGCAAGCAGAATCACGACAAGCGCGACGCCGCCAAGGACCGCGACTGGCAGCGCGACAAGCAGCGCGTGATGCGGCGGCATAATCGCGATGCGTGAGGGGCCGGGATTGGGGATTCGGCATTGGGAATTCGTAACCGCAAATGCTGCTTGCTGATTCAGATGTAGCAACGTCTTTGCGCCATCCACACGATGGGAGCCACCAGCGTCCTGACGTGCTTTTGCCAATCCCCAATCCCGAATCCCGAATCACGTCCTCCCAAGCATCCGCATCAGATTCGGCACCCCCCTGCCCTGCACATAGCGATCGCGTTGCAGGTCGGTACTGGTTTCCAGCAGCAGTTGCTTGACCCGATCCGGAAAGCCGATGAACTCGCGGCGTGCGGAGAGGAAGCCGGCCAATACGCCGGAGACATGCGGTGCGGCCATGCTGGTACCGCTCATCTCCACCATCAGGCTGGCCGCATCGTTCGGGTCGAAGTCGTAATAGGCCGACAGGATCTTTTCGCCTGGTGCGACCACATCGGGCTTGCCGCGGCCATCGGCGGTCGGCCCGCGCGACGAAAAATACGAGACGCCGTAATTGTGCGGGCTGCTCTTGTGCACCGAGCCGACCACGATGGCGTCTTCCAGATTGCCCGGGTCGCTGATCGACAGATCCATGTTGGCCGGATATGCATCGCCGTCGTTGCGCATCAACCAGGCCATGCCCTCGTTGCCGGCGGCAACGACAACCAGTACACCTTGCCGCCATAGCCGGCGCAACTCGTTGCACAACGGCGTAAAACCGCAGCCGTAACTCTCCGGGTCGAAGTAGCCGCCCAGGCTCAGGTTGACCCCGTGGATGACCAACTCGCCTGCGCGCTCGTTGATCGCCGCCACTTGCTGCACCGCCTTGATCATCCAGGAATCGCGACCGTTTCCGGTGTCGTCCAGCACCTTGAATCCATACAACTGCGTGTCCGGCGCCATGCCGGCGAACTCCTGTGGTTTACCGGGATTGCCCTCCACGTCCGCGATCACCGCGCGAGATTGGCCGGCGATGATGCCGGCGATATGGGTGCCGTGCCCATGCCGATCGAGTCTGGCGAATGCATCGCCATCTGCGCGCGTCAATCGTTTAGGCGCGCCACGCTACATACAGCCAAGCAAGTGGACGCTGACACTAAATAAACTGGACGAAGCTATCAGCCAAACTGGACGGCGACGTCATTTAGGCTGGACGGTTGTGACTTGCAAAGTCAGCGCAGCCAGGCAAGGAGGATGCAACTCGGCTGGCCTGCTGCTGGTCAGAGGCAGCGCTTATAGAGCGCCCAGCGCCGCCTGCGGGAGGACTGCGCGGCCACGTACTGCTAGCGAGGGATTCTCACGGAGCCTAAACGCCGGCAGAGCTAGAGCAGGCGCGGGCCGATCACGCCTGCTCCGGCAGTTCGAAGAAGTCCGCGTAGCGGGAACTGAAGCTCTCGCGGTCTGTGACGAATGCCTCCAGATCTGCTGCAATTCCATGCGCGAAAGGTGGTAATTCGATACCATGCGCATGCGCCAATGCTCGGACGGCCAATTCGGTCTTCGCAGCGCTTCCTCTACTGTCAGGCATGGCATGCGCCATCCACCAGTGGAGACTACCCAGCGTCGGCATCAGGCTGGCGGGATCGTGGCGTTGTGCGATTAAGTTGCTAAACAAGGTTTCGACATGATTCATGATCGGCTGCACCATTCCGAATGGTGTGTGCTCAATGACAAATGGAAAAGCTGAGCCTTCAACCTGCAGACCGTTTCCTTTCCGCCCTTGCTGGGCGAGCGAATGGTAGAAGTCGTCAGGATTCACAGCCAGCTTTAATTGGGTGAGCGGTATCATTGCCCCATTCAGTACACCTACCATTTCGAAAACATCATGCGCCATGAATGTTTTGGGCAGCGCCTGCTCACTTTTTGCAACAAGGTCGTTCGCTTGCCGGATCAGCGGAAGCTGGCGCACCCTTGGTCGCAGATATGCATAGTGTTTTGTAAGAGGCGTGGAGACGTTCTTTTGCCGTGGGTAGCCCGCCGCAAATGGCTGTGCATTTCCTTTCGTTTGACCGGGGCCCTCTGCCTGCGGATTTTGTTGTGTAGCCCAGCTATGACGTGCTGCGCCTGAGAAATCCCACAACTGCCGGAAGGTCTGGATCTGCCCGCTTGCAATACGTTCGCCACCTTCCCGCGCAGTGGCATAAAATCGGCGGCCATACTCTTGATTCTCTGGGGTTGACTCTTGGTTGACGCGCGGATCTGGCCATCGTGCCACGCCCGTCAGCGCGACCTGTGCGGGCGACAGACTGCACTCGGTAGCAGGTCCTGGCAGTGACCTGCGGATAGGCGGCGATACCGAGGTGATACTATGGTTCAGCCCCTGCATGCCGGGCGCCAGAGCCGCGAAGGCAGCCTCCCTCAACAACGTCTGGGACCACTCCGTGAGGGATTGATGTCTCGGCTCATGGAAGCGACTGCTTTCAATGTGGAGCGTATGTTCGCCTTGTTCCTCGGTGTAAAGCACTTGCAGCTGCACATCAGAACTGATTCGTTCCTCTGGAGCCAGCGCCTGGTGGGGGCGGCGATGTTTCAGTTCCACGGTCACTTTCTCCCACGGTCTGGACAGCGCCATGTCGATAGCTGCCAGCGCTACGTTTTCCCCGTGCTGCTGAACTTTGTGCGGCAAATGGCCGGCGCCAGCCCGCCTTGCCCTACGAGCCCCGAGTGACCCCAAGCCATACAGGCTAGGTGACATGGGCGCCTCGGGAGATGACGGCGTAGAGGGCGTGGTCTGCTCTGCGGCGTGGGCTGCATAATCCTCAAGTGAGCCCGCCACGCTCGGCTTTGAAACGCATAGACCCATGTTGATCTCCTACAGTGACTGTCGGAGCAAGTTTGGCGAGAAGCTCTCCGATTCGCGCTGGCTCACCGAAGTCATAGCTGGGACGACGAAGCATTGACGCGCGGGATTCTCGAGCCTCTATAGAGGCTTGGCAGGGATTCTTGAAAAAATCCTTTTCTGACAGCAGGTTAGATCACTTTTTGCTTTTTTTACGAATCCCCCCCCCGACCCTCGATCGGCTTGTATTACATATCGATGTAATCGAACACTTCGGTGCGAAGTCTTGGAGCAGAGGGGTTCAACATCCGATTCCACGGGCGCTTACGAGAAGGCCGATTGAGGCCGTGAGGAGGGTTCATGTCAAAGCGAAGGAAGTTCAGGCGCCCGAAGCGGCAATTCGATCTCTCACCTCATCCGGCATCAGGCGCTCGCGCCTGCCGGCTTGAAGCGTCCTCAGTCCCCACTCCCATGCAATGTCTTGCTCTGCGACCCATCGCCTGGCGTTCTCGCTGGATTGTTCGACCGGCTGAGTCAGCCGAAAGCGTGGTCCGAGCCCAAAGAACAGATCGAAACCAAAATCAATCGTCAGCAACCGACGCAGCTGCCGGGTATGCCCGCCCGGGAGATAGCCATCCCATCCAGCGTCCTCTAGCTGCAGTACGACGCGGGAGAAGCAGAAAGCCTGCCTTTGCATGATCCTTGGATGCAGATCAAACGCAAGCTCCTTGTCTTCTGCCAACGGAAAAATGAAGCAGATGAAGTAGGCGAACAGCTCCTCTGCGATCTCCCACAGCGGACCCTCAATCGTGGCCAGGAACAGGCTGGCGTGCAGCGAACGCCCGAGTTCAAAAGCCCGCCCTTGATTTCCTGCTTCATGCGCTTCTCGAAGCAATACGACGAGCGCGGCTAGGCTATCCAGGCCCGCTTGTCCCTCCAGGCGTCGAGTCACTTGGCGCGTTGCTTTACGCCGCACATAGCGTCCGCGCTCCAACGCCTGCTGATCGAAGATCGCCATCTGGATCCCGGGTCCCAACCGCTTTAGCAGCGTGTCGGCACTTACCCCAACAGGGCGGGAGATGTCCAGCGCGTCCCAAGCTGCTGCCATGAGGATTTCACTGGAGCCTGCCATGGCTGCTTCTGTGGTGCGGAGAGTTTCGGCGCCGGGGACGTGCTTACCCAGGGCGTACTTGGCCCACAAATTGTGATGGTGCTCGCCCTTGAGGTAGGTGCCGGGCTGCAAAACCTGACCCAGGCGATAGGCCGTCGGACGGCCCATACGCGCCCGCAGCCCCTCGAACCATAAGCCAACCTTCAGCACGTTCAAGGCCTTCTCAGCGGAACGGTTTGCGTTCGATTCGGCTAAGCGAACTACCGCTTTTACCCGGCCAAGTTTGTAGTCCTTGATCTGTATCAATGGCTTATCGACTCATTGCGGTGCAATTTAGAGTAACGCGGAAGCCCTCAGTTTCCTTCTGGGCGACTATCGGTGCAATCGTTACGCTAGCGGCATGACAGAGCGTGACGAACACATCGGCGCGTTGGCCAAAGTCCTGGAGCAGGATCTGTTGCACCACTACGGCCCGGTGATCGGCCAGGATGATCTGCGCCAAGCACTGGGCTACACCTCGCTGGATGCGTTCCGGCAGGCTCTGTCCCGTGACTCGCTGCCGGTGCCGGTGTTCCCCATCCCTAATCGCCGCGGCAAATACGCGCTTGCCAAAGACATTGCGCACTGGCTGGCAGGCTTGCGCGACCAAGCCATCCGGGCATCGCACCCAAACGGAAACACGCCATGACTGCGAACATGGAAGACAGGGGGTCAGCATGACCTGACGACTCCCACCGCCATTCCACACGTGGGAAATGCAAAAGCCCCCAAGCGCGTCAACGCTTGGGGGCTTTGAGGGTGTAGCTAGAACCTATTCGCTGCATTCTCGGCATCCGCCCTCCCTTCGTCAATCCCTGTTTGCCAGCTCTTACGCGCTGGCGCGGGGGACTGTTGCCGCTGTTCTGGCCCGGATGCTGGTGCCTGGAACGAAGGCGGTGCAAGGAGTGCCATGAATCCGTTGAAAGACCTGTGCCGGTGCCTGCTGCGCACTGACCTGACCGATCGGCAGGTTGGTCAAAAGTTGAATCGCTCGCCGACCACGGTCGGCCGCTATCGCAAACGCCTGCGAGCCCTCTCACAATCGTGGGATGACATCGAGAGCATGGACGAAGTCGCGCTGGCGCGCCGATTGAATCCGGGCAAAAGTAGTGCGAAGAAGTTGCTCGTTGAACCGGATTGGTCGTATGTGCACGCCGAGCTGCAGCGGCGCGGCATGACGATCGCGCTATTGCATGAGGAATATGCCCTTGGCTTGGAAGCCGGGGCGATGTCAGAGACCGAGTTCCGACGCCGCTACCGCCGCTATGCGCGTAAGCGAGGACTGGTCATGCGTCAGGTGCGTGTACCGGGACAACAGCTGTTTCTGGACTTCTCCGGAGTGCGCCCTTCGATCACTGATCAGATGACCGGCGCAACAACCCCGGTGGAGCTCTTCGTGGCGGTCATGGGTGCCAGCCGCAAGACCTTCGTCTATGCCGTCGCAAGCCAGAAATCGGTTGACTGGATCGCTTGCAATGCAAAGGCGCTGGAGTTCTTTGCGGGCGTGCCCACCTATCTGGTGCCGGATAACCTCAAGGCGGCGGTGACCTCCGTTTCCGGGCAGGACGGGGCACTGCTGAACATGACCTACGCCGAGTTCGCTGCACACTACGACACCATGGTGCTGCCGGCACGTCCGCGCAAACCTACGGACAAGGCGCCGGTGGAGATTGGGGTGCAACTGGCCCAGCGTTGGATCCTGGCGCGGCTGCGCAATCGGGTGTTCTTCTCGCTGGAGGAACTGAATCGCGCCATTGCCGAGCTGGTGGACCGCATGAACCTTCGTCCGATGCGTGGGTCCGGCGGAAAAAGCCGTCAGCAACTGTTCGAGGAACTGGACGGCCCCGCGCTGCGTCCCTGTCCGCAGATGCCCTACGAGTACGCAGAGTGGAAGCTTAAGGTCCCTGTGGGACAGGATTACCACGTCCCTTGGCAGGGCCACTTTTACTCGGTTCCTCACACATTGGTTGGCGCAAAGGTGAACTTGAAGGTCACCCGGGAGGCCGTGGCAGTCTTCCACCGCGACAAGCGGGTGGCCATGCATCCGCGCAGCGGCGAAGTGGGTGGATGTAGCACGTCACCGGAGCACCAGCCACCGGCTCATCGCGCTTACGCACAAGACACGCCGGACGTACTGATGACATGGGCGCGTCAGCAAGGAGGCGCCCTGCATAAGTTCGTGCAACGACATAGCGCGACCCATCGCCGACCGGCACTGACCCTGCAAGCCTGTCGAGGGCTGCGACGCCTTGCGCGTGAACACGGGATCGAAAGGCTGCAGGCGGCCTGTGACCGGGCAGTGCGCATCCAAGCAAACAGTGTCAGCTCGGTGAAGTCGATCCTGGTGCGCCATCTGGATCGCAGCGCATCTTGCGATGACAGTGCAAGCAACGATGACGCTCCACAGGCGCACGAAAACGTGCGCGGTGCTAACTACTACTCATAATTCAGGGAGAACATTATGTCTTTGGAACATACGATTGATCAGCTACGAACGCTCAAATTGACCGGCATGGTGGCTGGCGTCGAACATCAACTCGCCCAATCCAGCTACGGAGCACTCGGCTTCGATCAGCGCCTTGGCCATCTGGTTGACGCCGAGGTGAGTCAGCGCGACAGCAAGCGCTTCACGCGCCTGATTCGCAATGCCAAGCTCAAGGTCTACGCCGAACCGGAGGCTATTGACTATCGTGTTGGGCGCGGGTTGGATCGATCGGTGATCGCGGATTTGCTGACCTGTGGCTGGATTGAGCACCGCCAAAACGTTTTGGTCACTGGACAAACAGGTACTGGAAAGACCTGGTTGGCATGTGCCCTGGCCGTACAAGCCGCACGCCAAGGGATCACCGTAGGCTACCGGCGCGTAGGCCGCCTGTTGGAAGACATGGAGGTCGGGCATGCGGACGGCTCACTGGCCAAGCTTCGCAATCAACTCGCCAGGACCGGACTACTAATCTTGGATGATTTCGGCCTGACGCCGCTGAGCAGCCGCGGACGTGCAGATCTACTGGAATTACTCGATGACCGTGTCGGCTCTGGCGCCACGATTGTGGCTGGCCAGATGCCAGTGCAGGACTGGCATGCGTTTATCCATGACCCTGCTTTGGCTGATGCCATCATGGATCGACTGATTCACAGCAGCCACAAACTAGCGCTCAAGGGTGAATCCATGCGAAAGACGAAGGTGGCCAAGTCCGGGAAGTGAAGATTGGCGGCGCTGTCCAGCGCTTCTGGCGCTCGCATCCAATTCATTTGGCGGCGGTGTCCAGTTCCGTCGCCGATGAGTGTCCAGTTGGTTGGCTTTTCGTACCACGCCGCGTGCAATCCCATTGCGCCACCACACTGTCACGCTCGCCCTTCACGAAGAAATGCGGATGACTGGCCGCAATGCCGGTGTCCAGCACCGCCCAGCCGATCTGCTGACCGCGCGCGCGATACGCGGTGCGCGCAGCATCGGCATGCAACACGTTGCCGGAGACGTTGATCAGCGCGCGCTTGCCGGCATCGCGCCACACGCGCCGGAATCCGAGTGCGCGGTAGCGATCCTGCAATGACTCGATCTCGAAGCGCGTCAACCGCGCCGAGACGAAACGCTGCAAGCCGTCTTCCAGTTCGATCGCCTCATCCAACGCGTCGCCGCTCAAGCCGGTGCTGCGTGCAGCGGTCTCGCGCAACTGCGCCAGCAGCAGCGCACGCGTGGCGGCCGGGTCGTTGCCGAGCAGGCGACGATCCAGTTCGATCAGCACTTCATGCCGATGCTCGGACCCATGCGCTTCCAGTTGCTCGCTGAGATCCTTGATCAGCACCGCGTTGGACACCGGCTGATCGAAGCCCATGCCGACGGCCTCACGCACCGCCGCACGCACCTGCGGAATCGACAGATAGCCCGAGCCCGAATGCGGGTTGTGCTGCCAATCCGGATTCAAGCGTGCGTCCGAGAGGTTTTCGAAACGTCCCTTGGCATTGGCGATGTCGTCGGTGAGATCCGGGTCCAGCGCGATCGGGTCGCGTGTTTCGGCCACGTTGATCCAGCGCCGCACGCACTCGGGAAACGGCAGCTTGCGCGTGCCGGTCCAGCGTTTGAACATGCTGCGCACTTGCGGCAAGCCCAGCGGAGAGCCCAGGGTCAGGAACAAGCTGACCTCGCACTCGGCGGCCTGTAGCTGGCGCAGCACATCGAAGGCGATCATCGAGCCCTGGCTGTGCGCGACCACCACGAACGGCCCGCCGCCCGAGCGCAACCGCTGCGCCAGGCTTTCGCGCATCAACGCCGCACGCTCGGGCACGAAGAACAGATCGTGCACGTCCTGCAGCAGCGCGGCAGAGATCAAGCGCAGCAGCACGCGGTTGATCGCATTGATCGGGCCTTTCGCCTGCACTTCACCAACGGCAGGCGTGGCGGACGCCATGTCCAGCTCGTCCAGCAAGCGATGCAGATCGCTGCGTTCCTGCTCGCTCTGCGCCAACGCATCGGCCAGCAGATGCAGATCCTGCTCGCCTGGCACCAACCCAAGCGTACTCAAGGCGCGCTGCACACTCTGATTGAGCGCGGGGCCGACATCGCGCGCCTCGCAACTGCCGGGCTCGGCGACCGGATACCGCTCGCGATTGACCCAGTACGCCAGGCGCGTGCGCTCGCCCATCGGCCGTCCGAACAAGGCCTTGTCCCATTGGCAGCGCAACACCTCGGCCGGCGGCTTGTTGCCGATGCCATGGATGTAGATCACCGTGCGCGCCTTGTCCTGCACGCGGCTCTTCGCCGTGGTCTGCGGCTGCGCGCTGCGCGCTGCACGTTTGCGCGCGAGTTGATCGGCAGTGGCCGCTGGTTTGCGGGGCGCTGCACGCGCCGGCCGTGGACGTGGGGGCTTGCTGGTCGCCATCGCTTCGCTCCTTCGTTTACAGATTGTTCCGTTCGGTACGGGACTGAAGCCACTGTAAGCGCTGCGTATCTCACCACTTGTGACAGGGCGCGCCGATCCCTACACTGGGCAGGTCAGCGTTTTGATGCTTTCCCCGGGGGTGCACTGGTTTCGACGGGGGTCGCGAAGTCGCTTGGCGCATGCCGAGGGGGCAGCTTTCCTCGTTAATCCAGCAGCAAACTCTTAGTTGCCAACGATGACAACTACGGTTCGGACTACGCTATCGCCGCTTAACTGGCTTTAGTTTTAGTTCTACAGCCGCCTAAGGCGAACCCCCGAACCTACTTGTGCCCGTGCTCGTAGATGTAGGGTCATTATCACGGAACCGTCGGTAGTGGCTGCCTGTCAGCTACCGGTTAGATAAAGCAGGCTGGTTTCCAGGTGCGCTTTGCCAACCGTGCTGCCTGGAAATGAGATCTAACGGAGGGCTAAGCATGTAGTGCTGGGGATGGAGTGCTTCCGGACGGCGGTTCGATTCCGCCCACCTCCACCATCTGATCGCGGAAAAGAGCAGTAATTGCTTGATTCTGCGAAGGTTAGGCCCGGGGTTTGATGTTCAGTTTGAGCCTGCGTTAGGTATCAAACGAGGTATCAAACCCCGTGCCGAAGCCTTATTTTTTGCGTCGCCCTGCTGGGCTCTATGTGCGCTTCTTCGTCCCGACCGACCTGCAAGCCCTCATCGGCTCCCGCTACCTTGTCCGTCCCGTTCGCTTGACCCTTGGTGATGCTGCCCGTCTGGCCGTGGCACGAACTGCTGTGGCACTCTCGGAAGCATTCGATCGGATGCGGCAAGGAGCGGGCATGCGTGACGATTTGCTGAGCCAGGCGCTGGCCGCGTTGCAAGGGAGCGACGCCAGCCCCTACACCATCAAAGTCGGTGGCGTAGAGCGACGCCCCCCCCCCCAATTTTGAGTAGCACCCCCAGTTTGGAGTCCAACTCCCTTCCCGAAGTCTCTTCGGACACTCGTTTCGTTGCTTCGGTATTCGCAGGACTCTGCATGGAAAAGCCGGAAACTTCTCATCTGGATGCTTGGCTTTCGATTCCTTGTAAAACGCACTACCCTGCTAGATGGTGAAGGCTTTAGGCAGACGGCCACAAGCGTCTCGCGCTGCGCGGGCCTCAGAACTTTTTTCATAGCGCATCCTGCAACATGACCTTGTCCAGGCTCAGATCGGCGACCAACTGCTTGAGCTTGCGGTTCTTTTCCTCAAGCTGGCGTAGCCGGCGCAGTTCGGCAATGCCGAGCCAACCAAACTTCTTGCGCCGCGTGTAGAACGTCGCCTGGCTAATGCCCATCTTGCGGCAGATTCCCTCGACAATGGTGCCGGTCTCGGCCTGCTTCAGAGCGAACGCGATCTGCTCTTCAGTGAACTTCGACTTCTTCATGGCGACAGGCCTCCTTGGGCCTGAGTGTCGCCGAATTTTCCAGTTCTGGCTGGTGCAAGTTAGAGGGAGGAGGTCAACTAGGGCCTGTTAACACATCCGAAGCCCATCAACGACTAGGACGAAGCTGAGGAATCCAAGGAACATGACATCTAGCTTCTCGAAGCGCGAGAAAATCCGGCGGTAGCCTTTCAAGCGACGGAACAGTCTCTCTACTTCGTTGCGCCGCTTGTACATCTCCCGGTTGTATTCCCAAGGCTCGACCCGATTGGATTTCGGTGGAACCACCGGAACGAAGCCAAGATCGAGCGCCAACTGGCGGGTTTCGTTGCCTTCATAAGCACGGTCCATCAACAAATGAATCGGCCGCTCCACTGGCCCGAGGTGTTCAAGCAACGCGCGGCCTGCAGGTGCGTCATGCACGTTGCCAGGCGTCAATCCAAAGGTGATGGCTGTTCGAGCATCTGCGGCAACCATATGAATCTTGGTGTTCCATCCACCGCGGGACTTGCCGACGGCCTGCGGGCCGTTTTTTTTAATGCACCCGTGCCATCGGGATGGACCTTGACGCTGGTGGAGTCCAGCGAGACTGCTTCGATTTTGATGCGCACGATCTGGGACTTCTGCAATTGGGCGAACATCCGGTCCAGCACACCCGCCTTGGCCCAACGGTTCATGCGTGTGTAGACCGTATGCCAGTTGCCAAAGCGCTTGGGTAGGCCGCGCCATTTGCAGCCATGCTCGGCAACGTAAAGGATGGCGTTGACCACTTGCAGGTTGGTCATGCTGACATTGCCGCGCTGCGCCGGCAGGCAGTGTTCGATCAGAGAAAATTGTGCTGGCGTGATCTCCATGCTCAATAGTTTAATCGCTCGGGCCATTAGTGTTAACAGGCCCTAGAAATTCGAAGCGTCCAAGCGGATCTTACTGATTGAGCAAACGCACTTGACGATTGAAAAAATCCGCGTCTTCGTCAACCAAACGCGACCAATCGACCTTTCCGCCCAGCACTTTTTCCAGGGCGGCGTTGGGGTATTGGCCAAAGCCCTGTTCTTCCAGGGATCGATATTGGCTCGCAAATTCAGCTTTGTGCTCGTGACTTAGCTCAAATAGTTTGACCGCGACAAGCCCCGCATAGAGGTAGTTGGTCAGATACATCGGATCTTCATAGAACAGTCGCTTTGTTGCCCAGGTCTCGGCCAACTCTGGATGCGCTTGAGGCCAGCGCTCATACCTTTGAAGCACAGCCGTTGTCAGGCGTGATAAGTCCGCTGCACTTTGCAAAGTCCCTGCCGCTTGGCTGTCGTAAAGATCGCGCTCCAACTGCGCCTCTTCGGCGGAGGTAAAAATTTGAAGCGCTATGTCGTCAAGCAGTGAGCGAAGATAGAACTCCCGTGCTTGTGGCGTCTTGGCCTCTTTGGCAAGTTGCTCACGCAGCAGTAGCTCGTCCAAGATCGCGAACGCTTCTATCATCCAAGAAGGCCCATTCCTCGTCAGAGGAGAGGTCTGAGCGTCATTCATCAGCTGCCCATGCACCGCATGCGCCGCCTCATGGATCAACTCCACATCACTTTCCAGATCGTCTCTTCGGTAGCCAACATAAAGCACCGAAGGCACTTCGGGAGCCGTGATCGAAAACGCATCCTTTGCTCTCGATCCGATTTCCGATGACAAGTCCATGCGCTGCTCTCGCGCATCAAGCACGCGCGATAGCTCTTCTGCATGATGCTTACCAAGCGGTGCGACCGCGCGCGTAGCCACTTGTCTGAGCTGGTCAACGGTAAGGTGGTGAGCAAAGGAACCGACCGGTGCGGACATGTCCCAAGGCTTATCACCCTTCACGGTCTGATACGCCTGCCAAGCACTGACGTGGCTTTCCACCTGAGCGAGCGTCTCAGTCACCTCATCGCGCGTCAATCCCATCGCGGCATAGTGCGCCTCGGGCGCATCTCGATAACCCCTCAACGCCGCCATCGCGTTCTCGCTTCGAACAATCCCGATGAGCGTCTGCCCCAAACGCTCAGATTGGGAATTCACGCCATCCCAGTAAGCCCGCCACGAGATGGCACGAACCTTACCATCTGGATTGCTCATCAATGTCTTGTTGTCGACGAAAGCGTTCAGGCGCTTTTGACCCGTCTCAACGCTTTCAAACGGCACCGCTTGAAGAATTTCCCTATATGCTCGGGAGAGCTGATCCACCTGGTCAGACAATGCATCAAAGGCGGCCTGCTGGTCCACTGACACCTTGTGATCTCGTGCGCGCTCAGCACGCGCCCGAAGAAAAGCATATGGCTGGGTCCACGCCTCGCTAGAGGGCGAGGAAAGCAACACCCCCCTCGCCTCAGAGGATGCGATCTCACAAAGATCATCAACCTCGTTCAGAGCTTTACGGGCCTGAGCATCTTGGGTATTTCGTGAACTCAGAAGTTCGTAGTAAGCATGGTGCCTGAGGCATTTGCCAAAGAGCTTTTCAAAGTTGGAAAAGCGCTCGGATGGATCTGAGGACTGAGGGCTTACCTTGGACAAAGCCAGGGACTTAGCAAGTCCCTCTCGCTGGGCCCTTTCGGCCTTTGCCGAGGCGAAGAAGGCATGCTCATCGGCTGCGTAGTCTTGCTGAGCAGCGTCAGCGGCACGCACATCGGTAGACCATAACAGTGCCAGTCCAACGCCACACTGAAAAAGGACCCTCAACCCAAGCGCGAACGGATCAGCCGGAATACTCATGCTTGGATTATAACGCCTTCTACACGGACCTCATCGTGACCACAGGCGCAGTCTTCGCTGCCTTACGAGCCGGAAGCCAAGCGGCAAGCTGACCCAGCGCGCAAACCAACACAAAGCCAGCAATAAGAAATGCACCAGGCACCTTCGGAGCACCATAATGCACAGATACCCACATGCTCAATGCCGCTGCCAGACCGCTACCGATCACCGCTCCCGCCCCTGTCAGAAGCATGTTCTCGGTCATGAAATACCTGCTGATGTCGATCGAACGCGCGCCGAGCGATCGCCGAATGCCGATATATCGATAACGCTGACGAACCCAGAAGCTTACTAGCCCATAGACCCCGATCACAGTGACCACCAACAGTGAAGCGCCAGCTGCTAAGAAGAGGTAAGCCATCATTCGATCACGCCGGAAGTAGCCGTGACGAAGCGCTTTGTAGCTCATGACCCGAGGGGTCATTCGATTTCGATCCAGGACTCGGATCCCTGCCTCTGCATCGCTCAGCACACTCTCTAACCGATCTGGGTCGGCTCGGATGGCATAAATGACGCGTTTGGCGTCCGGAACCAACGGCAAGAGCATCGATACATCGTTGCCTTGACCACTTCCCAGAAGCGGGCGGGAAAAATGGTCAACGACGCCTACGATGTGAACCGGATGCTCGCCATCGATGAAAATTGCCTTACCAAGCGCTTTCTCTCCTGGAAACAGCAACTGCGCTAAGTCCTTTGAGATGATGACCTCACCTGCGTCATAAAGCCCTGAGTAGTCATTACTGGCTGCCATGGGGACATAGGCATCTGGCGAGAAATCGCGCCCAGCCGAAAGCGCCACGCCAAGGGTTTGAAGTGCGCCGGGTGAAACGCTGTAAACCGATGGTTCAGCTTCAATCAGACCGTGAAGATCGTTTCGGTCTAGAAGCTTGTTGGTGATGCCAACGGTCCAGTTGTTTTGACTCAATGGCAGTGCGTCAACAGCGGCAACGCTTTGAACTCCGGGCACTTCTCGAAGGCGCTGCAAATCAGCAAGCACCTTGGATCGTGCGTCATCGCTACCTTCACCAAGGAACTCGGTCTCGACGACGCCAAGCCCCTCTTCACGCAGTCCCGTCTGGTAGGTCAAAAGTTCAACCCGATTAGCCAGCAATGAGGAAACATTGCTGATGACTGCCGTGGTGATGATGATCTGCAACAGGAAGACGGCAGAAATCAACCGATGCCGTTTCAGGCTACGCGCAATGACCGGGATCTCAGAGATGCTCATTCTGCCACCTTGATCTGCATGGCCATTCGACCAGAGGCGGTTCGAATGGCTGGAAACGCGGCGGCCGCGAGACTCGATAGGCAGGCGAAAGCCAGGGTTGCTGCCACCATGGTCAGATCCAGGTGCGCTAACGCCGCATAGTCTTCTGGCTGCGCCCTAACCACCGATAGCCCAACTTGACAGACGACAAGTGCGCCTAGCCCTCCTAGTGCCCCAATCAGGAGAGACTCGGTGCAAAGCTGCGCCATAATATCAATCCTGCGAGCCCCCAGCGCCCGGCGCACCGCTACTTCATGCGTTCGCCGGATGAAACGTGAAAAAAGCAGAGCACAGATATTGACCATGCAGACGATCAGGAAGCCGATGGCCAACGCCAATTGGAGCTTCACATCATCCGGCACCACCTGACGCCGGATTAGAAAATCTTCAAGCCCCTCCAAGCGAGCAGGGCTACGCCGCTCAAAACGACCAGCATCTGCTTGCTGCTCCACGTAGCTTTGAAGCTGCTCCAAGTAGCGCTGTTGCGCGGCCTGATCAAGATAGACCCAAAGTTGCAGCCAAGCGGTTGAGGGGCTTTCCATCTTGTTGGACTCGTCGCCCCGCGCCCACGAGAACATGCTCGAACTGACACTGAGCTTGTCATCAATCGCTGTATGGAGTGGGATGTAAAAGTCGTCTTGCCCCTTAAAGATGTCCTTTTGCAGATCAGTATGAAAGCGCGGCTTCGGTGCCCAATCGCGCGAAATTCCCACGATGCGAAACGCTTTTGCACCCAGTTGAAGGCTTTTTCCGACTTCTCCGGCCTGGCCGAGGCGCTTTCTAAACGACTCACTGATCACTACCAGTGCTGCTCGCGACTGCTCTTCTTCATCGGTCCAAGATCTACCCTGGCTCAGATTAATCCCAAACATATGAAAGATGCCGGGGGTTGCATACTGCCCATCAACAAAAAATGGCGAATCCACTCCATCTTGAGCCACCACCAGCAAGTGACCTGTGGCCATTGCAGCACTTGACGGTGCAGGAAGTCTGCGCATGATCTCTTTCGCATCGACCCAAGTCACTGAGTTGCGAGGATCGAGCGACGCTTTCGCTTCATAAGAGCGAGGCAAAGGATCGAAGTAGGGATGAAACAGATACGCGCTGCGACCTGGCATGGGGTCCCATGACAGCACCCGAACCACCGTGAGCATCGTCATGCTTGCGCCCACGCCCAGAGCAAGTGCAACGACCAGCGCCAAGGTCATCGCCTTAGACGCCAACAGGTTTTGCTTTGCCAAAGTCAGGTAGTAGCTAAACATTGCACCCCGCATCTAGTGGAAAAAAGTCACGCCCGCTGCCTGAATATCGATGGGCTCAATCCTCAACCAGGCAGTGCTATTTTGCGCGCGATCGCTCGTTTCGATTAGGGATGGTCTGATCAACGGCATCGGAGGATGAGCCTAACCACATCGACCAGGCTGACGGCGCTCAGATCCTCGATTTTTTTGCCGTTTCCGGCGCGTTTGCAGGGTGTTGCCCGGGTTACAGGCGCACGTTCCCCATCGTCGGCAGTAACTGCTTTCGCTTCATCCACAGGTTCGTTAGGTGCATGAGGCGAAACGACGAGCGCCTTACCCTCGTTTCAAGCCGCTGGACTTCAAGCTCATCGAGCTCCTTGGTGAGCCCTGAGGGCAATCGTCCCTGGTTGAGATGCTCCACTATCTTTTCAAGCGCCAGATAGCTCAACCGATGCGTTGAAGCGCTATCGACGAAGATGGACGAGGTCTCCTGCATGACCGGAAGAAAAGCACTCAGCAACGCCTGTATGCACTCAGGCGAATGATTGAAGTCCGAGAAAACCATGTCGATCCCTGATTGGAAGGCATCATCCGATGCCACTTCATCCATGGCGATATCGCCTCGATGAATGACCACATGCTCCTCTGCACCCACCCACGACAGCAGACTTCCAATGAAGGCATTAAAGCCATCCAAGCCTTCTTGCCGGTCTGCAAACGAGTTCAGGGGTTCAGACAGACCACTAAGGAACTTCTTTGAAGGCTCACTGATGTAATGGGACCCGTTGTCATAGGTGTGCAAAACACCTCTTCCCGCCTCCTTCATCGCAGCCGCTATCCAAGCGGTGGAAACACCGAGCCCTGTTCCAAGCTCGACGACAATTGCTGGCTTCTCTCGCTTGACCAAGCTGTAAAGCAACACGCAAAGATCTTCGCTTCCGTAAAGCCAACCCATCTCCTCACGAATTCGAAGAAGCTGTTCAATGGACGATCCGAGGCGCAGCATCGGCAAGACTCCTTACAGCATCAAGGTGAGGGGGCACCAGCCAATTGCTCAGCATCGATTGGAATGCGGGCTCTTCTGCCACCGAGAGGAGATGCGGCGAGAACGCATAAAAGCGCAACGATCGATCTTCTGCATAGAGCAGCACTTCACCGGCTTCAGCACAAAAAACGCGCTTGGCAGCATCAACCACTTCATTGACTTGCCCAAGATCCACATCCACGCGCTCCCGGGGCCAAAACACCTCCAAAGCGTCGCCAGCAAAGCAAGCGATCAATGGCACCCCCTTCGGGGCCTCCACGAAGAACTGATGTCTCTTGGCCTCATCAGGACTCAGGTGACGCTCAACTTTCCAATCAAAGAGCGACCACACCGATTTTTGCAAAGGGCAAGCCAAAGCCGAGATGTCAGGATGTTCGTAACCAAAGCCATACTCGAAAGCGGGAGTGCTCAGATCGGGCAAAAAACGCTTCATCTCAAACCATTGTGCGTTTAAGGGGAGAAGCGACCGCGACACCCCTCTGACTCCGGTGTCATACGACACCCTACTTCCGAGCTTCAAAAGATCCTGCAGGCGGACATGGAACCAGCGCTCATCGACGCCCCAGGCGGACAGGCAAGATGAAAGCTCAGTTCCAGATAGGGTGAAGGCGCGGTTGATGATTTTGGCGCCCGCAAACATCGCTTCAATGTCTGCTGTTGTCGCTATATCGAGCACCTTGGGCCAATCTCGGCGCGACAAGAGCGGAATCAGCTGGTCAACATGGATGCAAGCGATCTCCGGGTTCGCCTCATCCAGCGCCTTCAACGCGATCGGATCATTCCGGTCTGAGTAAAGCACAACGGTTGTTGCGTTCATACTGCTGCCTCGTATCCGTATTCGCGCTGCATGTCTGCCTGCATCATGTCGACCATGCTGCCGATGTCCTCATTGAGCGGCGCAGTGGACATCAGGCGCTGGCTCAGTGGCTGCTGAATGAGAAATCCCGATGCGCAAACTGCCAATCGCTTATGCACATGCGCAACGGCACTTTTGGCAAGGTTTTTTGAGTTTGCTAGATGACTTCTCAGAAGACGGTGGCAAATGTAGTAGACAAAAACCGCATGAATGAACGATGAGTTCGGGATCTGGTTCCCAGACCAAGGAGACACCACGCGATGCTTGTAGTCGTTGGCGACAAAAAATCCGTGGGCAAGCTCCCACGCAGCGAGGAAGTTGTGCGTGCTTTCGTGCATTAAGCTCTCCATGCACGCTTCAACGCTGAGTTCATCCCGATGGATGTTGAGCAATCTGAGCGAACCCGGTTGCCTTGGCACATGCTCAGACCCGTAGTGCTTGGGTCCTTGGTCGGATCGCTCTTGCGACTTGCGCACTACGATGCGCCTAACGAAGTTTCGGATGATCAAGCCATAAAGCGGCTCCGCTTCGTCAATCAAACGCAGACTTTCAGCAATCTTCGTGCGAACTGCGTGCCGTTCGAAATCGTCAAGCGGCAAATAGGCCTGACTAAGCACGCCTGAGCGCGGCTCGTAGTTCGTGGCAACGGGACTATCAAAGTCAACCGCAATGCACTCGCCCACACTTTGAACCTTTTCAAGGCTCCAGTCGCCTCCACTTGATCGATTGGCATAAGTGTCGCCAAGGGGGCTGTAAACCTGCCATTGGCGAGACTCAGCCAAATATTTGCTCACATGCCCCTTGCTTAGCTCTTCAATAGCATGTTCGCGACAAACCATGTCATGAAGGAGCGCAAAGTTCCGCGCTAATTCCCATGCATCTTGTTGTTCAGATCTTCCGGTGCTGATCTTGCGCTGGGCAGCTTCAATGGCCAGGTAGCATTCGCAAAACTCTGAACTCAGAAGGAGACGCGCCTGGCGATCGGGCGGCATAGATATATAAAATTGATAAATCGCTTCGAGAAACTTTTCGTCACCCCGACCCTTTAGCGCCTCTTGGAGACGCATGCGCATGCGGTTCAGCCGCGCCCACATAATGCCTTCTATCACTTCACCGGTATAAGCCGACACCGTGGTGAGTTCCATGAGACAGAGAGGACGAGCGATGGCAATACTTGGGTTGTTCAATACGGCATTCATGGCACCTCACTTCCCTGAGAAGTTCTTGAGCAACACCGAGGAGCCTCACTTGGGCCCCTCGGTGATCACGCTTGGATCAAACGTCGAAGCGACCCGATTCGGCTTGACGACCAGCCGTTGTAGCCGACGCAATGGCATGATGGTGATGCGAGCCAATGGAGTCGTCGTGATGGCCATCGGCCGCCGCCAGAAGGTTGCCAGCCTTTGCGGTTTGCTCGAATTCGTTCATGGCCAAGTCGTGAAGCGACGTCAACGAGGCAGCGGTTTCAAGCGCGGCGTTTGCGCTCGGATCCACAGTGGTTCCAGCCAGAGCAGCTCCTGCAGTCGAGCCGACGACAAGCAACGTCAGCACGGAGAGCGTTTTGGTGAGATTGCGATGATCATTCATGGCGAGCGATTAGTCCTTTAACGAAGAGTGGCAGCTTAAGAATCAAACATCAAAGCGCGAAGCTGCGTCACTCACTTTCACGCCATCGGTGCTGGCAATGGTGTGATGGTGATGAGAACCAATAGAATCCGAATGGTGACCATCGGCTGCGGCCAATAGAGAGTCGGGAGAGGCAAACTCCGCCATTCGCAGACTTTCGAGACTAGCGTTTATCGCCGTCGCTGATTCGAGGCTTTGAGTCGCGGTGGAGGGAGCTTCCGACGCTGCGGCCGAACCGGCTGCACCCGCGATGATCAGCGCTAAAGACGAGATCGCTCTGCTAGTGATGCTCTTGCTCATTTTATTCCTTCCTTTGGCATTGGGGTTTTGCGGTGAAAGCCTTGACATTTGCTTTACTCGCTTGTCGATCTAAGTCCAGCTGAAATCATTGATCAAGCTTTTTGCTGTGCTGCGCACAGCAAGGCCAGCTGCACCGCTTCGACTCGCCGTGGATGCTCTAGGGATGGTCTGATCAACGGCATCGGAGGATGAGCCTAACCACATCGACCAGGCTGACGGCGCTCAGATCCTCGATTTTTTTGCCGTTTCCGGCGCGTTTGCAGGGTGTTGCCCGGGTTACAGGCGCACGCTCCCCATCGTCGGCAGTAACTGCTTTCGCTTCATCCACAGGTTCGATAGCGCAAACAAGGTCAGCACCTGCGCGGTGTTCTTGGCCAGGCCGCGATAGCGGACCTTGGTGTAGCCGAACTGGCGCTTGATCACCCGGAATGGATGCTCCACCTTCGCGCGCACGCTGGCCTTGAAGTGTTCCCAACGTCTTTCCCGAGCACGCTCGCGTTTGTTGCCGAGGGCTTGCATCGTCGAGGGCCTGGCGGCGATGAAGAATGCAGCCTTGCAGGCCTGCAGTTCTTCGCGTTTGTCCGCACCGGTGTAGCCGCTATCGCCGAACACGCTGTCTTCTTTGCCATGCAGCAACGTGTGCATCACCGTGACATCGGCGACGTTGGCGGCTGTGCAATGGACGTGGTGCACCAACCCGGAAAATTCATCCACGCCGATGTGCGCCTTCATCCCGAAATACCACTGATTGCCCTTCTTGGTCTGATGCATCTCAGGGTCGCGCGCGTTGTCGGCATTCTTGGTCGAACTGGGCGCCGCGATCAGCGTCGCATCGACGATCGTGCCCGACCGCAGGCTCTGGCCCTTGCGCGCCAGATGCGCGTTGACCGCTTCCAGCATCCGCGCGGCAAGGCCATGGGTCTCCAGCAGGCGCCGAAAGTTGAGAATCGTGGTCTCGTCCGGAACGTTGTCCAAGCCACCGAGCTGGGCAAACCGCCGCAAGGTCGGGATCTCGTGCAGTGCTTCTTCCATCGCCGGATCGCTCAGCGCATACCACTGCTGCAGCAGATGAATCCGCAACATCGTCGCCAGTGCGTACGGCTGCCGACCTGGCCGGCCCGATACCGGATAGTGCGGCGCGATCAGACCGAGCAGTTGCTGCCACGGAACCACCTGCTCCATCTCGGCCAGAAAGATCTCGCGCCGGGTCTGCTTGCGCTTGCCCAGGCCCTCAGCGTCACCGAACGTCAGTTGCATGGATCACTCCTCAACATCAGGCGGGTAGTGTCGCGTATCTGTGGTGCGTTGTTCAGAGGTTCCCTAGATCAACGAGCATCTATAACGCTGTGATACGCCCAGGGTTTCCCAGACATCTCAAGGCCATGGAAAATGGTCGATTCGGAGGTGCCTATGAGCAGCAAGCGATATACGGATGAGTTCAAGATCGAGGCGGTCCGGCAAGTGACTGATCGTGGGTTCAAGGTGGCAGAAGTCGCCGAGCGGCTGGGTGTCACGACGCACAGCCTGTACGCCTGGCTGCGCAAGTTCGGCAAGCCTGGCGTGGTGCATCGCGCCGAGGTGGACCAGAGCGCCGAGGTTCGGCGGCTGAAGGCAGAGTTGCGTCGAGTGACCGAGGAGCGCGACATCCTAAAAAAGGCCGCCGCGTACTTTGCCAAGGGGTAAAGGCAAAGTACGCCTTCATGCAAGCCCACTGCGGGGAATTCAGGGTGTGTGCAATGTGCCGGGTATTGCGGGTCAACCGGTCCGGCTATTACGCCTGGTTGTGCTCGCCCAACAGTGAGCGCGCCAAGGAAGATGATCGCTTGCTTGGACTAATCAAGCACCACTGGCTGGCCAGCGGCAGTGTCTATGGGCATCGCAAGATCACCACGGATCTGCGCGATCTAGGTGAGCGTTGTAGTCGCCATCGGGTGCATCGGCTGATGCGCACCGAGGGACTGCGTGCCCAGGTGGGCTATGGTCGCAAACCGCGCTTCCATGGAGGGATGCAGTGCAAGGCGGCTGCCAACCTGCTTGACCGACAGTTCGACGTGACGGAGCCGGACACGGCCTGGGCGAGCGATTTCACCTTCATCCGCACGCATGAAGGCTGGATGTATTTGGCTGTTGTGATCGATCTGTTTTCCAGGCAGGTCGTCGGCTGGGCGATGCGCGATCGGGCCGACACCGAGTTGGTCGTGCAGGCCTTGTTGTCTGCGGTGTGGCGGCGCAAACCCAACGCTGGTTGCTTGTTCGGCCTGCTCAAACGCGAGCGGATCAGGCGGCGGACCTATCCCACCAAGGACGCCGCTCGCGCCGAGGTATTCGACTACAGCGAGATGTTCTACAACCCCAACCGCCGCCACGGTTCAACTGGCGACTTGTCCCCTGTAGAGTTTGAACTGCGCTACGCGCAACGAGGGTCTTGAGTGTCTACGGAACCCTGGGCGTATCAATTAGAGATAAAGCTCAGCTTTCTCCAAAAGAGCCACAACGCTGGCAAGGAACGAAACAGGAAGGTGCTTTGACAGCTCAAGCATCCTGCCCTCAAGGTGATATCTTGAACCGCGCGACGAAGCGACCGGAGATGACTCTTCGTCACCCCCTGTTAGCCAATCGATGGTGACGTCCAATGCAAGACTGAGCGAATGGAGATGTTGAAGATTAGGCGCAAAGCTTTCGCTTCTTTCCCAGTGCCCAACCGTTGCACGATTCACGCCAAGCAACTTCGAAAGCTCGGTCTGGGACAGCCCTCGATCAGTGCGTGCCGATCGGATCCGATTTGAGATTGAGCTCGTCAAACCAACGCCTCCTTGTGCAGACAAGTCCCGCCGCGCCGCTTTTTCCTGTCTGGAGGCTAGTAGCATCTGCCGCTTCTGTCAAACGCGTACGACACAAGTTTGCCGCTTACTAGGCCAGTTTTCTCCAAATGGCCGTCATATGAGTGTTGCGAATTTAGTAATATTGAAGGCAAAAGATCCCAGCTCTCTAAAGCCAACAATCGGCACCCGAATTCAAGTCAGGGTGCCTTTGGGGATAGGTGCCATCTCCGCTTGCGACACGCCAGCCTTGACGGCGTCACGCTCGTCTCACTGGGCATTCGCGCGGTCATCAAAGATCCACAAGGACATAGGGTCGAGGGGACTTCGTCTTCTCACCCAAGTAGCCCACCAATGCTTGGATGGTCGACTTCTTGATGACATAGGTCTTGGACAAGGTGCGGCCCTTCAAGGTCGCCAATTACGCATGTCGCGCCTTCCCAAGCGTCATTGGCTCAAGGGTCGAGCCGAGCGTGGCGGCATACGCCGCCACGGCCAGCGGCGACCCCGGCAGTGGGACTGGTCGTTCCCCCTCCGAGCCGAGGCCTTCGTGGAGTTCTCGAAACAGCCTCACGCCTTTGGTGCTGTCGATTTGCCAACGCTCATGCACCGTCCCGCCTGGCGTCCTGGTTCGATGCAAGGTCAGGTTGCGGAAGGGTGTTGCAGCAGAGGCGGATGCCACCAATGCGGAAGCGTCTGCCTGACTGCGGTGGTCCAACCCGTCGTCCCGCAACCGCGCGAACAGCCGCTCGTAGTGCGATGCCAAGGTGGCCGCTCGCAACTGCGCCTCTTCCAAAACGGTCGTGTGCAAGGTGCGCTTGATCGCCTGCAAGCCGAGCAGCGGCTGTAGGTCAGCAGGAACCCGCTGCCAAAACGACCATCGACCCGAGGGCAACGAACGCGATAAATACTGAGGGATACGCCCCGGCTGCGCGCTGCTTTGCCTCTCTTGGAGCTCAGGTTGAGCTCCGAAGACGACGAGAGCGCGGAACGATCAACCTCTCAAACCGAGTGCGGGGGCAGCACTATCGCCGGAGGCAACTGGTGGTCAAGGTTGCGTCTTCGCTTTGCGCGAGCCGCTGTCAGCAGCCGTGGAATTGGCTTATCGCCAAACCCTGAGGCGTCGGTCTTGGAGTGCTGCAAGCCAAGACGCGGCAGCAAGCTGGACTGCTGAGCAGGCATCTCAGAATGGGCTATCGATCAAGCTGTGCAGCCGACTGGCTTGCTGCACCTGATCAGCAACGCCATTCCCCACTTCCTCAGCTCAGGACATTAGGTATCATTTGAGGTATCAAAGCAGGATCAGCTGGAAGACCCGAAATGCTTTAGGGTCAATGACTTGCGTAAGGGCGTCTTCAGGCTCCGCCCACCTCCACCAAACAACGGTCCTAAGACGACCGACTAAGGCCGGGGCTCTCGATGCAGAGGGTTCTCGGCCTTTTTCATGGACGCTACAAGGTCGTCGGATCGACGGCCCATCCGATGAAGCGCCCTGCGCTGCGCATTGCGTCAGATAGTGACGTGGCCCGTCTATTCGGGGGCCATGGTCGGCGCGACCGCGATCTGTGGCGAGCTTGCCTCCACGGGCAAGGCATCGCCGCGCAATCGATCGAAAAGCTGCAGTAATTCGGTGGCTTCTTGCTGCAGCAGGACCAGGGCGCTCTTGTTGGGCTCTTCCATCTCACGCTCCTCTGGAGACACTCCCCAGCATCTTGATGCAATGGGAGCAAGCCTCGTGCCAGCGTCGTGGCTGCAGGCAGACGTGTGCTGTATTCGCACCACACAGAATCGGGGACATCAGCGTGGGAGTTGTGGCGCCGAGCACCAGCACAATCGATGGGCAGCAGCATTCAACGAGTGACCAAGACGTGTGGGCGGCGCCAATGTGCCACGCGATATCGACGCACCGTTCTCGGCACGCGCCTCACTGTCACTACCGGAATTCTGAACGAACGGTCAAACGAGGTGAAGCGTAGGCACGCGCTTTGCATCAGCCTCTACCAGACGATCAGTGTTGGGGAACACGGTGTTGACCAAAAAAGCAAAACGCCATGCCGCCGGGGCTTTACTGCTCGGCGGGGTGATCTTCGTGCTGATCGGTGTGGGCGGTTATTTCACCACGCAGCGTTCGCTTTCCGACGCCGGCTGGGTAACGCACACACAGGAAGTGATCGCCGCCATCGATGAAATCCAGGCCGGCATGCTGTCGGCGGAGTCGTCTGTGCGTGGCTATGTGCTGACCGATAACGAGGCATTTCTGGGCGTGTATGCCGATGCGATCGGACGCCTGCCCGAACGCATCGTGCGCCTGGAAGCGCTGGTACAGGACAACGTGGCGCAGGAGCGCAATGTCGTGCTGCTGCGGCGGTTGATGGACACACGCCTGGTGCAGATCAACGACTTGCTGCACAGCTACCGCGCAAACGGCCTGGATGGCGCACGTGCTTCGATTGCGCGCGGGGTGTTTCAGACCTCCTCCACGCTGCGTCGCCAGGTGCAGACCATGACCGAGCTGGAACGCCGCCAGTTGGTGACGCGTACCGAGACCAACCAAACCAGCGCGCAGTGGGTGCTGCGTAGCACCGTGATCGGCATCATCAGCGGGCTATTAGTGATGCTGCTTGCCTACCGCCTGCTGTCGCGCGAACTGGAACGACGCGTGCGTGCGGAAGACGAGGCCAGCAGCACCAGCGAGCGACTGGTGGAGTCGTTCGCCGCACTCGAACGCACTTCCGCCGGGCTGGAGGCGCTGTCGCGCTATTCGGGGCTGCTGCAGAACTGTCGCGATGCCGAAGAAGCACTGGAAATCACCGCGCGCACGATTGCGCCGTTGATCCCCGGTGCCTCTGGCGCGGTCTACCTGCTGCGCGCCTCGCGCGATCGCGCCGAGCCGGTGGTCACCTGGGGCGCGATGGCTGACGACGACAGTGCCAGCATTGCGCCGCACGACTGTTGGGCGCTGCGTCGCGATCGCACGCATGTGGTGGAGGACATCAGTCAGGGCATGGTCTGCCAACATGCCGGCGCCAATCTTCCGGCGCATGCGAGCACGGTCTGCATTCCGTTGTCGGCGCAAGGTACGCAATTGGGCATGCTGGCGTTGCGCAGCGAGGATCCGCGCGAACTGACCTCGTTGACCGTGGCCGAAGCGGCCGCAGAACAACTCTCGCTGGCGCTGCACAACCTGCGTTTGCGCGAGACGCTGCGTCAGCAATCCATCCGCGATCCGCTGACCGGTCTGTACAACCGCCGCTATCTGGAAGAGGCGCTCAACCACGAACTGGCACGCTGCACGCGCCGGGCGCTGCCGTTGTCGGTATTGATGCTGGACGTGGACCATTTCAAACAGTTCAACGATCTGCATGGGCACAGTGGTGGCGATCGCGTGCTGGCGGCGATTGGCGAATTCCTGCTGACGCAGATGCGCGGCGAAGACATCTGCTGCCGCTATGGTGGCGAAGAATTGACCATCATCCTGCCGGAAGTGGATCTCCCCACCGCCAGCAAGATGGCCGAGAAGTTGCGCGTGGGCATCGAGGCCTTGCAGGTCATGGCCGACGGGGTATCGCTACCCAAGATTACCGCATCGTTTGGTGCGGCCAGCTTCCCCGAGCATGCGGGCAATGCAATGCAGCTGCTGCGGCGTGCGGACGAGGCGCTCTACCGGGCCAAACAGGCTGGGCGCAATCAGGTGGTGAGCGCAGGCGCTTCGACTGCCGCAGTGTAATCGTCGATCAGCTGCAACAAGGCGCACTGTAGCCAGGAATGCGATCTGCAGATGCTGCCTCTCGGTCAGGTCGCACCTACCTGACTGCCGTACCCTAGTATTGCCAACCATGCAGAGCAAGACTCAAACGCAGGCCTGTCCGTCTTCGTCGGTTGGAATCAGGCCGGCGCCGGCAAGCATTGCATCGACGCGGGTCCGCACATAGGCGGCATCCTCGGGCTCGACGCTGCTCAGCAGGGCTTCGGCGCGCGCCTGGAAATCGAGATAGTCGAAATCCGCATCATCATCGGCCGACAGCTGCGGCAATGCATCCTGCAACGCATCCAGACGCGTCTCGAGTTCTTCGCGGGTAGGCATGGCAGACTCCAATGGCAGAGCGGACACGGTTGCGGCAAGGCCGTCAACAAGGTGCGAAGTCCTGCCCTGCAATGCTTCATCTTCCTACCCGATGCAGCGGCACTGCACGCTCAATTTCCACAGTGCGCAGCCGATAATGATGCCGACTCCTATAGAACCTTCCCTGTGATCCTCCACCTGCGGCGGGATTTCCGCCTCGGCATCGTCAAGATGCTTGGGCCAATCACCGCGCTGTTGCTCTGCCTCTATGCGGTGTACCTGGCCATGACCGGTCAGGTCGTCGCCTGCCTGATCACCGCAACGCTCGGTGTGCTTGCGGTATGGCGCGGCTGGCAGATGCGCAGTGCCGACCGCACCGGTGTGGGCGGGGTGTGGCTGGCATCGATCAATGTGAGCGGGTGCCTGGTGGCGTGCTGGACCGGCGGCGATGGCGCGCTGCCCTGGCTGTTTCCGGTGCTGGCGACCAATTATTTTCTATGCGGACCGCAACGTGCGGTGCTGCTCAGCCTGCCGCTGTTGGCGGCACTGTTGTTGTTGCCCGGTTTGATCGTCAGCCCTGGTCAAGGCGTGTCGACGGTCGTGGTGACCTTGGTGACGCTGACGGTGGGGTATGCGTTTTCGCTGCGCATGCAGGACGACCGCGTGCATCTGGAAGAGCTGGCATCGCTGGATGCGCTCACTGGTTTGCCCAACCGACGCATGCTCGAACGCGCGCTCACCCATCAGATCGATCAGCGGCAACCGCATGATCGGCTCAACAGCCTGATCATCCTGGATCTGGATCATTTCAAGGAGGTCAACGATCTGTACGGGCATGCCGCAGGCGATGCCGCACTCTCGGATCTGGCCACCATCCTGCGCTACGAGGTACGCGATCCGCATCAGGTGTTCCGCTTCGGCGGCGAAGAATTCGTGGTGTTGTTGCGCGCCGGCTCGCTGCAGGAACTGGAAGCGGCGACCGAGCGCCTGCGCAAGGTCATTCGCAATGGCCTGCGCGGCCCGGGTGGACGTATCACGGTGTCGCTGGGTGCGGCCCGCCACGATGGCGAAACGCATTGGCAGGACTGGTTTTCACGCGCCGATGCGGCGCTGTATCTGGCCAAGAACGGCGGCCGCGATAGCGTGCGGGTTGCCGACTGACCCAGCGGTTGCGGGGCGACACCTTGGCCGCCCCGCATGCCTGCTTCAACGATTGACTACAGCCACCGGTACCGCAGGCGCTTCGCCCTGCTTCCAGCCGCCCAGCGCTTTGTAGACACCGACCACACCAACATTCACTGCCGCTTCGGCCTGTGCCAACGCATCGTCTGCGGCCAGCTGGGTGCGCTGTGCATCCAGCAGCGTGAGGAAGTCTTCCGAGCCCTCGCGGTAGCGGATCTGCGCCAACTGTTCGGCACGCCGCGCGGCGTTGGCCTGCTCCACCACGATCGCCAGACGCGCCTGTTGGCGGCCGTAGCCGATCAGTGCGTTCTCGGTGTCTTCCAACGCCAGCAACACGGCCTGCTGGTATTGCGCCAACGCGCCTTCGGCCTGCGCCTTGCTGGCACGCAAGCGCGCACGCACGGTGCCGAAGTCGAACGCTGCCCAGCTGATCGACGGGGTGATCGACCAGGCCTTGCCACTGCCCTCGGTCAGCCTGGCCGCATCGCCGGACAGGAAGCCGACAAAGCCGCTCACGCTGATGCGCGGGAACAGGTCGGCAGTCGCGACGCCAACCTGCGCGGTGGCTGCCGCCAGGCGCCGTTCGGCACTGCGCACGTCCGGTCGCTGACGCAGCAGCCCGGCGGTGTCGCCCAGCGGCAACGCACGTGCGAACGCGGGCGTGGTGCGCGGTACCAGGGTCGCATCCAGCGCGTCCGGCGCCTGGCCGAGCAACACGGCCAGACGGTGGCGGTATTGCGCCTCGGCGGTTTCCAGCAACGGAATATCCGCCTCGATCGCCTTCAGCCGCGCCAGGCTGCTCTGCACTTCCAGCTCGCTGCCGGCGCCCAGGTCCCAACGCGTCTGCGTCAGTTTCTGGGTGTCGTGCAGGTTGGTCAGCGTGCGCTTGGAGACATCCAGCTGCTTCTGCGTACCGCGCAACTCGAAGTAGTTGCGGGCCACTTCGGCTGCGACCGTGACCTGCACGTCGAGCAAACCGGCTTGCTCGGCTTCCAGATCGGCACGCGCCGCTTCCGACGCACGTCGCTGACGACCGAATAGATCCAGTTCCCAGGCCGCATCCAGACCCAGGGTGGTCTGTTCGGTGAGGAAACGCTGATTGCCGGCGATCACCTGCTGTTGTTCGCGGCGATCGAAGCTGCCCTGCGCAGTGATGTGCGGGGCCTGGTCCAGACGACGTTCGACGAACACCGCACGCGCCTGCTTGACGCGCGAGACGGCGATGCGCAGATCGTGGTTGGCAAACAAGCCATCGCGCACCAGTTGCTCCAGCACCGGGTCGTCGAACTGCGACCACCAGTTGCCGACCGGCGACTCGGCACTGTAGGCCGCGTCCTGCGCGCCCTGCAGCGTCACCGCGGCGGGCGGGTCGGGCCGGTAATCCGGGCCGACCGCACAACCGCTGAGCACCAGCGCGGCCAGTGCCACGCTCAAGAATGTCCTTACCATGGCAACACGTCTCCCATATACGTAAAGCTGCCGGTGGCGCCGTGTGCGTCGAGCAGCGCCATCTGCACGCTGCTGTGCGCGCCCTGCTCCACTTCGATCTCACCGTTACCAGCGTTCATATCGGTTTTGACGTAGCCCGGATGCACGCTGTTGACCTTGATGGCGGTGTCGCGCAGCTCATAGGCCAGATGCACGGTCCAGCTGTTCAGCGCGCTCTTGGAGGCGTTGTACGCAGGAACCTTGGCGTCGTAGATCGGCGAGCCGGGTTGGCTGTGCAAGGTCAGCGAGCCGAGCTGGCTCGATACGTTGACGATGCGCCCGGCCAGCGAACGTCGCAGCAGCGGCAGGAACGCCTTGGTCACGCCGACCACGGCGAACAGATTGGTGTCGAAGGTGCGCTTCCACACCTCCAGACTCTGCTGCGACGGCGTGCGCTGCATGTCGTCGATCAAGATGCCGGCGTTGTTGATCAGGATGTCCAGGTGGCCATGACGCTGTTCCACCGTGCCCACTGCTGCGGCGATGCTGATGTCGTCGTTGACGTCGAGCTGGATGGCTTCCACCGGCAGGCCCTCGGCCTGCAGCTTGACCGCGTCATCGCGCTTGCGGCCGGCCAGCAGCGTGTGCACGCCGGCCTGGGCCAATTGCCGAACGGTTTCCAGACCAATGCCGCGGGTGGCACCGGTGACCAGTGCAATTTTGCTGTTGCTCATTTCAAGATCCTTCGAATGGATGGAATGCACCGCGGCGCTTATGCATTGACGGGTTCATGCGAGACGGCAGCCGGCGCGGCGGGTTGTTCGCCACGGGTCACCCACTTGCGCAGGGCCACGTAGAACACCGGGGTCAGGAACAGGCCGAACAAGGTCACACCGAGCATGCCGGCGAAGACGGTGATGCCGGTGACCGAGCGCACTTCGGCGCCAGCGCCATGACCGAACACCAGCGGCACGGTGCCGGCGATGAAGGCGATGGAGGTCATCACGATCGGGCGCAGACGCAGGCGGCAGGCTTCCAGCGCGGCTTCGACGATGCCCTTGCCGTGCATTTCGAGTTCGCGGGCGAACTCCACGATCAGGATCGCGTTCTTGCACGCCAGGCCCATCAGCACCACCAACCCCACCTGCACGAACACGTTGTTGTCGCCACCGGTGAGCCACACGCCGAACAAGGCGGATAGCAAGGTCATCGGCACGATCAGGATCACCGCCAGTGGCAGCGTCCAGCTTTCGTACAACGCGGCCAGCACCAGGAACGCCAGCAACACCGCCATCGGGAACACGATCAACGCCGAGTTGCCCTGGATGGATTGCTGATAGCTCAGATCGGTCCACTCGATGTTCATGCCGTTGGGCAACACCTTCGGCGCCATGCCGGCCAGCGTCTGCATCGCCTGTGTGGACGAGAGCACACGCGGATCAGCTTCACCGATCAGATCGGCAGCCGGATAGCCGTTGTAGCGAATCACTGGGTCCGGGCCATAGGTCTGGCCCAGCGTGACCATGCTGCCGATCGGCACCATCTGCCCGCGATCGTTGCGGGTGCGCAGGTTGGCGATGTCTTCGACGCTGTCGCGGAACTGTCCATCGGCCTGGGCGATCACCTGGTAGGTGCGACCGAAGCGATTGAAGTCGTTGATGTAAGACGAACCCAGATAAGTCTGCAGCGTGTCGAACAGATTGGTCAGCGGCACGCCCTGCGCCTTGGCCTTGTCGCGATCGACCTTGGCGTCGAGCTGCGGCACGTTGGCCTGATACGTGCCGATCGGGAACTGCATGCCCGGCGTTTGCGAGATCGCACCGGACATCGCATTGACCGCACTCTGCAACTGGCCATAGCCCAGACCGGCACGGTCCTGGATATAAAGCGAGTAGCCCGAGCCCTGCCCCAGACCCAGAATCGGCGGCGGCATGAACGCAAACGCAAAGCCCTGCTGGATCTGGCTGATGCGTGCGTTGATCTCCGCGTTGATCTGCTCGGCCGTGCGGCTGCGCTGGCTAAACGGCTTGAGGGTGAGGAACACCGTGCCGGTGTTGGGCGTGTTGGTGAACTGCAGCGGATTCAGGCCCGGGAACGCGATCGCATGGTCCACGCCTTCGGTCTGCAGCGCGATCTGGGTGATCTGACGGATCACCTCATTGGTGCGCTCCAGCGATGCGCCTTCCGGCAGTTTGGTACCGGCGATCAGATACAGCTTGTCCTGAGTCGGAATGAAGCCACCCGGCACCACCTTGAACATGAAACCGGTGGCCACCAGCAGCAGCAGATACACCATGAACACCGCACCGCGCTTGCCCAGCGCACGCGACACCGCGCCCTGATACTTGTTGGAGCTGGTGTTGAAGAAGCGATTGAACGGACGGAACAACCAGCCGAACAAACGATCGATCAATCGCGTCGGGCCATCCTTGGGTGCGTCGTGGGCCTTGAGCAACATGGCCGCCAATGCCGGCGACAGCGTCAACGAGTTGATCGCCGAGATCACCGTGGAAATGGCGATGGTCACCGCGAACTGCTTGTAGAACTGGCCGGTCACGCCCGACAGGAACGCCATCGGCACGAACACCGCGCACAGCACCAGCGCGATGGCGATGATCGGCCCGGACACTTCGCGCATCGCCTGATGCGCAGCAGCCAACGGGGCCAGCCCTTCTTCGATGTTGCGCTCGACGTTTTCCACCACCACGATCGCATCGTCGACCACGATGCCAATCGCCAGTACCAGGCCGAACAGGCTCAGCGTATTGATCGAAAAACCCAGCAGATACAGTGCGGCAAACGTACCGACCACCGATACCGGCACTGCCAGCAACGGAATGATCGAGGCGCGCCAGGTCTGCAGGAACAGGATCACCACCAGCACCACCAGCAGCACCGCTTCCAGCAGCGTGTGCACCACCGCGCTGATCGAGTCGCGTACGAACACGGTCGGGTCGTACGCAGCCGACCACGCCATGTCCTGCGGGAACTGCTTTTCCAGCTCGGCCATCTTGGCGCGCACCGCATCGGACAATTCGATCGCGTTGGCACCCGGCGACTGGAACACGCCCATGCCCACAGCGTTCTGGTTGTCCAGCTGCGAGCGCAAGGTGTAGTTGCCGGCACCCAGTTCCAGACGCGCCACATCCGACAGGCGCACGATCTCGCCGCTGTTGCCGCTGCGGATCACGATGTTGCCGAACTCTTCTTCGGTGGTGAGGCGGCCCTGCGCGTTGATCGAGAGCAGGAAATCGCTCTTGTTGGGCATCGGCTCGGCACCGAGCTGACCGGCGGAGACCTGCACGTTCTGCTCGCGGATCGCGGCGACCACGTCGCTGGCAGTGAGCCCGCGTGCGGCGACCTTGTCCGGATCCAGCCAGATGCGCATGGCGTAATCGCCCGCACCGAAGATCTGGATCTGGCCCACGCCCGGCAGGCGCGACAGCTCGTCCTTGACCTTCAGCAACGCGTAGTTGCTCAGGTACAACGAGTTGTACTTGCCTTTGGGCGAGGTCAGATGCACGACCATGGTCAGCGTCGGCGACTGCTTCTGGGTGGTGACACCCTGGCGCCGCACGTCCTCGGGCAGACGCGCCTGCGCCTGGCTGACGCGGTTCTGCACCTGCACTTGCGCCTGGTCCGGATCGGTGCCGGGCTTGAAGGTCACGGTGACCACCAGCACGCCATCGGAGCCGGCGACCGACTTCATGTACATCATGTCTTCCACGCCGTTGATGGCTTCCTCAAGCGGCGTGGCGACGGTCTCGGCGATGACCTTGGGATTGGCGCCCGGATACACCGCACGCACCTGCACGCTCGGCGGCACCACTTCGGGGTACTCGCTGATGGGCAGCAGCGGCATGGCGATCAGGCCGGCAGCGAAAATGATGATCGACAGCACCGCGGCAAAGATCGGCCGGTCGATGAAAAAACGGGAAAAGTCCATTGGGGTGGTCCTGAAAGAGGTTGCCGCCAGGTGGCGGCGCGGCACAGCAGCCCCGAACCGGCCTTTTAGAAAGACCGGTGCTCATGGGTGCGATGCAGCGATGAATCAGTTCGACGCGGTGCGCTTGTCCGACGCGGGCACCATCGCCACGGTCTTGGCATCGACCGGCATGCCAGGCATGAAGATCTTCTGCACGCCGTCGACCACCACGCGGTCGCCAACGACCAGTCCCTTGCGCACGATGCGCAGACCATCGGCATTGCGGCCGAGCTCCACATCGCGCCGCTGCGCCTTGCCGTCCTTCTCGACCACATACACGTACTTGCGGTCCTGGTCGGTCAGCACCGCCTTTTCGTCGACCAGCATGGCCTTGAACTGGCCGCTGCCCAGCAACTGCACGTGGGCATACAGGCCCGGCGTGAACTGCCGCTGCGCGTTGTCCAGCACCGCGCGCACGCGGATGGTGCCGGTGCTGCGGGTGACCTGGTTATCCAGGAAATCCACGCGCCCGGCATGCGGGAACCCCTGCTCGCCGACCAGGCCGATGCGTACCGGCAACTCGCCGCCACGCGCGTCCGGACGCTCGCCATCGCGGGTCATCTGCGAATAGCGCAGGAAGGTGCCTTCGTCGGCATCGAAGTAGACGAACATCTTGTCCAGCGACACCAACGTGGTCAGCACGCTGGCACTGTCGCTGGCCGTGACCAGGTTGCCGGCGGTGACCATCGCACGCCCGGCGCGGCCGTCGATCGGTGCGCGCACGCGGGTCCAGTCCAGGTTGAGCTTGGCGGTATCCACCGCGGCCTGCGCGGCCAGCACCTCGGCATCGGCCTGGTCGCCAGCGGCGCGACGCTGCTCCCAGGTTTCGGTCGAAATGGCCTGCTGCTCGGACAACTTGCGCGCACGTGCCGCTTCGCTGCGGGCCAGATTGGCCTGCGTGCGGGCACGCACCAACGCCGCATTGGCACGCGCGAATTCGGCACGGTAGCTGCGGTCATCGATGCTGAAGAGCACATCACCCTTCTTCACTTCGGCGCCTTCGACATAGTTGACCTTGTCGATATAGCCGGACACGCGCGGGCGCAGCTCGACGCTTTCCACCGGCTCGATACGGCCGCTGAATTCGTCCCACTGGCTGATTTCCTTGGTCAGCACCGGGGCGACGCTGACGCTGGGCGGCGGCGGTGCACCGGTCTCGGCGGCCTGGCTGCCGCAACCGGCCAACACGACCGCCAGTACGGCGCCCGTCAATACGGTACGCAAGGGAAAACGGAACGGGGTGGCGTTCGTAGTCATGGGGAAATCTCTCGGGTGGGGATGGGGAAATGCAGACCTGCCAGCCGGTCCGCCGACGGAGCGGCATGCAGGCGACGACTGACGGTCACGACAGGTTGTCCGGGCTGGCCAGGCCCGACGATCAACGACACGGCGGCGCGACCGACATCCACGGCACGGATCCATTCCGGACACGCATCCTTGGCACGGCCGGGCGTACACACCGGTTGCTCGATCGACAGCAGGTGGACACGCACGCCCAGCGGCTTGGCTTCTTCGTGCAGCACCTGGGCGAGCATGCGGGTGGCCGCAGCGGCGATGGAAATATCGCCATGCGCGGCCCAGGCCCGCAGCGGGCTGCCGAGCAACAGGTAGCGGCCGCCGCCATCGGCCTCGCTCAGCAGCGGCAACAGATGGCGGGCAGCAGCCAGATGTGGCAATACGTCACGCTCCAGGCGGCGACGCAACGCGGTGACCGGGCGGTCCAGCAAGCGGCCAGCCTTGAGCGGGCTGCCCAGGCTGGCGATCACTGCCGCCAACGGATGTGGGCGTTGCGCCAGTTCGGTCGCCAGCGCCTGCGCGGAGGTGTCATCGGCCACCGAGCCTTGCAGGGTGTCCAACAGGGGAGAGTTGCCATGCTCCGCGCGTAGCGCATCTAGCTTGGCAGCATCGCGTCCAATCACGAGCACCCGCATGCCGGCGTCGAGCAGCGCGGCGACAATACCGGCGCCCACATTGCCCGTACCACCGATGACAGCCGTCTCGGATTGAACCATCCCAGTCATGGGACTTTCACTCCCGACATCGGGACAATTCTGCTCTGTATCCAGCGCGCAGGCAGTCCAGCCCGTTTGGCCGGCGCACCGCCGGCCTGACGCTTCGGCGACGCTGCAAATGTGCGCGAAACACCGGCACGCGGGCTTTTCGCCGACGAAATCACTGGATCGAAGGCACCTTCAATCGCATTGCGTGAGGTGGAGGACAAACCGAAAACGTCGCACAACCACATGGCCGTGCTCCTGCATGGAGGGGATGACGTACAAGTTAGGCCTCAAAGCAGGACTTGATTAGTCCTGATTTAGGGGAATAATCGTCCCGTAAGCGGTCCAATCCTCCTGACCCCCTGGAAGGCACCCCCATGATCCACGATCTCAACGACACCCTGATCTTCGTCAAGGTGGTCGAGCAAGGTAGTTTCATCGCCGCCGCCAACGCGCTCGGTCTGCCCAAGACCACCGTCAGTCGCAAGGTGCAGGAACTCGAAACCCGGCTCGGCGCGCGCCTGCTGCATCGGACCACGCGCCGGATCGGCCTGACCGAAGCCGGCTCGGTGTATCACGAACATTGCCAACGCATCGCCCGCGAACTGGAAGAAGCCGAAAGCGCGGTCGGGCAATTGCAGTCAGGCCCGCGCGGCTGGTTGCGCTTTACCGTGCCCTACTCGCTCGGCATTACCTGGATCGCACCGTTGCTGGGCGAATTCCATGCGCAATATCCGGAGATCCAGCTGGACATGCACCTGGGCAACGAGAAGCTGGACCTGATCGGCGGCGAAGCCGATCTGGCGCTGCGTGTCGGTGCGCTGCCGGATTCGAATCTGGTCGCACGCAAACTCGGCAGCCTGCGCACGCAGGTCTTCGCCAGCCCGTCCTATATCGAACGCTATGGCGAACCGCTGCATCCGGACGAGCTGCAGTTCCATCGCACGCTGGCACTGCGCAAGAACCGCAATGTGCACAACAACCGCTTTTTCTGGTCGCTCAGCGATGGCAGCGATGTGCGCGACTTCCCGGTCAATCCGCTGATGGTGGCCAACGATCCGGCCGCGCTCAACGGTGCAGTACTCTGCGGCGAAGGCCTGCTATTGACTGGCGATGTAATGGCCAAACCGTTCGTGCAATCGGGCCTGGTACGCCGCGTGCTCGCTGGTTGGACAGGCCCGGAGGTCGACTTCAACGCAGTGTTTGCCGGCGGCCGTTTGGTCTCGCCAAAAGTGCGCGCCTTCGTGGACTTTCTGGTCACCCGGATGAACTTCGACGCCGACTACATGATGGCGCAGTGCCCGGCACGGTTGGCAGCGCAGAAAGCAGACAACGATGCGAAAGTGGAGGTCGTCACAGAGGCGAAATTGCGCGCCGAAGGCAAGCGCATCCTGGAAAACGTCACCGCGTAATACCGAATCAAGCAGCCGCCCAACGGAGTAACCCTTCTCCCTCCGGGAGAAGGTGCCCGAAGGGCGGATGAGGGTACGGTTGCACGTTTGGACGCAGTCAACATTTAGGTCAAAAGCCTAGCTACAGGTCAAAAGCCTACTCAGTCGAGGGCGCGGTGCCCTCACCGCTCGCGGGACACGCCGCAAGTACGTCCATGTAGGCTCGGTGGCGGCATCCATGCCGCCACACGGTCCCGCAATCGGTGAGGACACCGCACCAGAGAGTTAGTCGGTTGCTTTCTTAAAAGCTTGTTGGTGCTCGGCCTGCGTTGGAAAGCTGACCGAACTCACCGTTATCCGAACAATATGCATCGTGCATTGCTTGCACCATGCACACCGACACTCTCGACCGGTCCTTGCCCGCCCACCGTCGCGGGACCTTACGCGGCATGGATGCCGCGTAAGAGCCTACAGGGAAGTACTTGCGGCGTGTCCCGCGACGGTGGGCGGGCAAGGGCCCTGCAGCAAACCCGCAGATCAGCCGCTCTGCAATTGATCTATCCGCACTGTTCAGTCACTACAAGACAATCGAGATGTCGATTCGTAGCGTCGTTTAGATGCAATCAAATTCTAAGTCACAAGCCGAGTCGGTTGAGGGCGCGGCACCCTCGCCAGACAGTTGGCAAGTTGCTTTATTGAAAACATGCACACCGACCATCTCGACCGGTCCTTGCCCGCCCACCGTCGCGAGCTCTTACGCGGCATGGATGCCGCGTAAGAGCCTACACGGACGTACTTGCGGCGTGTCCCGCGACGGTGGGCGGGCAAGGGCCCTGCAGCCAAGTCTCAGATCAGCCGCACTTAACCAACAAAATCCGTAGCGCAAAAAAACAGGCCGCTTTCGCGACCTGTTTTTTTTGACATCGCGGTTTCGTCAATCGACTCGCCGCGATCCACTGCGTCAAACTCAACGCATACCCGTGTTGTTACCAGTGCCCTCAGAGCGCAGCGGAATCAAACGGATTTCCACGCGACGGTTCTGTGCGCGACCGGCATCGGTGTTGTTGTCGGCGATCGGGTAACGCTTGCCGGCGCCCATCGTTTCCATGCGCTCGCGCTGCACGCCTTGTGCGGTCAGATACTGCGCAACTGCGCCGGCACGTTCTTCGGACAGACGCTGGTTCACCGCATCGCTGCCGACGCTGTCGGTATGACCGACCACTTCCACCATGGTCTGGTTGTACTCGCGCAACGTAGACGCCACACCATTGAGCGCGGTGTAGAACTGCGGCTTCAACGCCGACTTGCCGAAGTCGAAGGTGATGCCGTCGGGCAGGTTCAAGGTGATGTTGTCGCCCTGGCGCTGCACTTCGATACCGGTGTTGGCGGTACGCTCACGCAATGCGCGCTCCTGACGATCCTGGTACTGACCCACCGCGGCGCCGCTCAGTGCGCCGATACCGGCGCCGACCATCGCGTGCTGACGGCGCTCGGTGGCGCTGTCACCGGTGAGCAACCCTGCAGCGACACCAATGGCGGTGCCGATCAGCGCGTTGCGGCCGGTGCGGTTCTGCTGTTGGGTCTGGTCGCCGTACTGGTCGCGCTGCACATACGAGCCGCCAGTGGCGCAAGCGGACAGCGCAATGGCGCTGGCCAGGGCAACGGCCAGACTCTTGGTAGCTGCTGGGGACATGGTGTTCTCCTGTGGCCGGACCATCCGGCACTCAATCGTGTCGGCGAGGATAAACAGACCAACGCGACTGGCACATGATGAAAGCGGCCGCAGATTGCCTGCGACAGGTACTGCATTCAGGAAAACGTTTCCGGTTATCCCCGCGTCTTCGCATACGCCGCCAACGCCGCATCGCGACCTTCGGCCAATCCGATAATTGGCGTGCGCGGGTACTCCGGCGCAAATCGCGCCAACGACAACGGAGACAACCACGGTGCGAAACGCTCCTTCACCGCAAGCTTGCCGAGCTCCGGCACCCAGCGTGTGATGTAAGCCGCCTGCGGATCGAATTTCTCCGCCTGCGTCACCGGATTGAACACGCGAAAATACGGCGCCGCATCCGCGCCGGTACCGGCCACCCATTGCCAGCCCAAGGTGTTGTTGGCCAGGTCCGCATCCACCAGCGTGTCCCAGAACCAGCGCGCCCCTTCGATCCAGTGGATGCGCAAATGCTTGCACAACAGACTCGCCACGATCATGCGCACACGGTTGTGCATCCAGCCGGTGTGCCAGAGCTGACGCATGCCGGCATCGACGATCGGAATACCGGTGCGGCCGCGCTGCCAGGCCTGCAACGCGACCGGGTCGACCTTGGCCCAATCGAAGCCTTCGAAGCGCGGATTGAGATTCTGGTTGGTGGTTTCCGGGAAGTGATGCAACAGGTGATACGCAAAATCGCGCCAACCCAGCTGGCGGATGTAGCCATCGATCTCTGCGCTGTTGCGCGCGTTGCGGTTGGCTTCCAGCGTGCTGGCGATCCGCCATGGCGCGATCTCGCCGAAATGCAGATGCGGAGACAGCTGCGAAGTGCCGACCCGATCGGGCCGATCGCGGTTTTCGCGATAGCCGGACAGCGCGCCGTCGATGAAAATTTCCAGCATCTCGTGCGCACCAGCCTCACCAGGTTGCCAGTGCTCCCAGAAGCCTTGATCCCAGTCCAGTTTCGGCACTAACCCCAACGTCTCCAGCGCGGCGCTTTTCAACGTCGCAGGCAGCGGCGGCAGGCTGCGTGGCGTAGCCATTGCAGCGGGCAACTGCAGTTGCGTGAGTGCGTTGCGCCAGTACGGAGTGAAGACCTTGTACGGGCCGCCCTGCTGAGTCGACAACTGCCACGGCTCCATCAACAGCGCGGCATTGCAGCTCTGCACCTCGATGCCGCGCTCGCGCAAGCTGCGCTTGATCTGCGCATCGCGCGGCTGGGTGGCCGGTTCGTACTTGCGGTTCCAATACACCGCCACCGCACCGGTCTGGGCGATCACCTCATCCAGCACCTGGGCGCTGTCGCCCGCGCGAATCACCAGGCCGCTGCCGAGCGCGCGCAATGCAGCGTCCAAGGCAGCCAGCGAGCGATGCCGCCAACTGCGCGACGCGGCACCGGGCGTCCACTCGCCTTCTTCGTGCGGCGCATCGATATACAGCGGAATCGGGGCATGCCCGGCATCCAGCGCAGCGCGCAAGGCCGGGTTGTCCTGAAGGCGCAGATCGCGACGGAACCAGACGATGGCGTAAGACATACGAACTCGGCAGCGACGATAAGGCTGCGCAGCATAAGCCAGCAGGTGCAACGATGGCGCGACGCAGGGGTGAGCACTCCTGGTCCAGCTAAGAGCGGCTACAAAACCTCCCGAGCGCTGTAGCGATGGCGGCAGCGTGGTTGGCCACACCAGCCTTCGTTGATCAGTGGAGGATGTCGTGGACAACAGCAACACTGTCCGATTCAGATCGAACTGAGTTGATCAGACCGCAGTTAATCAACCGGCCGCGCTGCACGCACTGCTCGCAACCCTGCACACCGACACTCTCGACTGGTCCTTGCCCGCCCACCGTCGCGGGACCTTACGCGGCATGGATGCCGCGTAAGAGCTTACAAGGACGTACTTGCAGCGTGTCCCGCGATGGTGGGCGGGCAAGGGCCCTGCAGCCAAACTGCAGATCATCCGCTCTACAACCGACGCATCCAAATGGTTCGAGCAGCCCTCAAGGCGCCCGAGAGCTTGAGCTTCAGCGTCGTCTGGATGTTCCCAACCGAGTAGGTCGAGGGTGCGATGCCCTCACCGCTCGCGGGACACGCCGCAAGTACGTCCATGTAGGCTCGGTGGCGGCATCCATGCCGCCACACGGTCCCGCAAGCGGTAAGGGCATCGCACCTGCCAACGTGATCGTGTACGGATGGGAACCACAACGCAGGCCGCGCTCGCATAGCGCTGAGCGCAGTAGCTTTTTGGCGAACCAAAACAAAACGCTTACTCGAAACTGCCCACCGAATCGTGCGCCAGATTGTCGAAACGGGTGTATTCGCCAAAGAATTTGAGCTTGCACGAGCCGGTAGGACCACCGCGGTGCTTGCCGATGATGATCTCGGCCAGGCCCTTGTCCGGCGAGTTTTCCTTGTTGTAATAATCGTCGCGGTAGATGAAGACGATCATGTCGGCGTCCTGCTCGATTGCGCCGGATTCGCGCAAGTCGGCCATCACCGGGCGCTTGTCGGTACGCGTTTCCAGCGAGCGATTGAGCTGCGACAGCGCAATTACCGGCACGTTGAGTTCCTTGGCCAGTCCCTTCAGACCACGCGAAATCTCCGAGATTTCGGTCGCGCGGTTTTCGCTGTTGCCAGGCACCGACATCAGCTGCAAATAGTCGATGACGATCAGACCCAAGTCGTGCTCGCGCTTGAGCCGGCGGCACTTGGAGCGCAGCACTTCCGGTGATACGCCCGGCGTGTCGTCGATGAAGATCTTGGTTTCCTTCAGCATCTTGATCGCGCCGGTCACGCGCGCCCAGTCCTCGTCTTCCAGCGCACCGGTACGCAGGCGCTGCGCGTTGATGCGGCCATTGGACGAGATCAAGCGCATCGCCAGCTGCGAGGCCGACATTTCCATCGAAAACACCGCAACGCCTTTCTTGGACTTGATCGCGGCGTATTCGGCAATGTTCAACGCCAGCGTGGTCTTGCCCATCGCCGGACGTGCGGCCAGGATGATCAGATCGGTCGGCTGCAGGCCGGCGGTCATCGCATCGAAATCGGTGTAGCCGGTCGGCAGGCCGGTGATGTTGCCGCCGTTTTCGAAACGGTTACGCAGCTCTTCGAAGGCGTCCTTCAACGCGCCCGGCATCGCTACGAAGTCGGTGCGCCCGCGCGCGCCGGCTTCGGCGATCTTGAACACCGCTTTTTCCGCCGACGCCAGCAGCTCCACGCTTTCGCGGCCTTCCGGCTGGAAGCCATCGTTGACGATGGTGGTGCCGACTTCGATCAACTGCCGCAGCACCGCCTTGTCGCGCACAATTTCGGCATAGGCGGCGATGTTGGCCGCCGACGGCGTGGTGCTGGCCAGCTCGATCAGATACGCGCCATCGGCCACTTGCTCCAGCTTGCCTTGCGATTCGAACCATTCGCCCAGCGTCACCGCATCGAACGGGCGGTCTTTCTCGTTCAATTCGCGAATCGCGCGATAGATCAGCCGGTGGTCGCGGCGGTAGAAATCGTTGTCGGTGAGCTGGTCGTTGACCCGGTCAAACGCCTCCGGCGCCAGCATCAACCCGCCAAGCACAGCCTGCTCGGCCTCGACCGAATGCGGCGGCACACGCAGCTGGTCCAGCCGCGGCTCGGGACGATCGTAATCGTCGTCGTCGCGATCGCGATTGCGTTTGGAACGGAAACCAGGACGAGCGGACATGGACAAACAAACCTGACGCTAGGGGGATGAGGGCAGGAAGCATAGTCATCGATGGCGTCGACGACCATGCACAACTCTGTGGATAACCGGTGCACAGCCGGTGCATCACGTTCTACGCGCCGGCTGTCGCAGCAGCCGCGATCCTTGCCCCACCTACGTTTTGGCCGCGTGGCCGGGCCGCCCGGCGCAGTGCGTCAGGCGGATCACATCACCTGCCACTCAGTGCTTGAGCTGCTCGATCAAGCCCAGGAACGTGTCGATAAAGCCCTGTAGAAACGCGCGGCTGTCGGCGTTGGCGATCTGATCATCGGGACCGAACAAGCCTTCCTTGTACTGCAGGAACACTTCCGGCTGACCGAGCACATGCATGTTCAGATACGACAGCACATTGCGCAGATGCTGCTGCGCGGTCGCCGTGCCGATCGCTCCGACCGAGATGCCGACCACCGCCGCCGGCTTGCCGGAAAACGCGCTATCGCCATACGGCCGCGAGCCGGTGTCGATGGCATTCTTGAGCACGCCGGGAATCGAACGATTGTATTCGGGGGTCACGAACAACACCGCGTCGGCGGCACGCACCTGCTGCTTGAAACGGGTGCCCTGAGCCGGGAAATCCGCATCGTTGTCCTGGTTGTACAGCGGAATATCGCCGATCTCCAGATACTCGAACACCGCCTTGTCGCCGGCCAGATGCTCCAGCGCGCGCGCCAACTGGCGGTTGTAGGACGCTGCGCGCAGGCTGCCGACCAGGACGGCGATGGTGATCTTGCTCATGGGGGACGCTCCGTGGAAACAGGGCCCCACCCTACCCAGCGCGATGCTCAGAGCCGGTGAAGTGCCGCCCGGCACCGGGCGATCACCCGCAGCTGCACGCACACGGCGGCGTCTCAATCTGCAAGGCGTTAACGCCCCTACCCGGCCTGATGTCCGAGCGGCAGCTTCAAGCGTCAGAAACAACTCGGCAACGGCAGCGCGGTCTCGCACACCGCGCAACGGTTGGTCGCCGCGCGCAAGATCAACACGTGACCAAGATCAGCGCGTCATCGCCGCCCGCTGCGCACGCCAGTGCGCCTGCCAGGCCTGGAACATCAGCACTGTCCATAGATGCGTATGCCATTTGCGCTCGCCGCGGTTGAAGTCGCGCCACAGCCCGGCCACGGTGTCGGCAGCGAACACACCCTCGCGCTCCAGCGTGCCGTGCGCCAGCAGATCGTCGGCCCAGCCGTTCAGATCGCCGCGCAGCCACGCGCTGACCGGCGCGCCAAAGCCGCGCTTGCCGCGGTAGACCATCGGGTCAGGCAGATAGCGGCACAGCACGCGCTTGAGCAGGTACTTGCTGACCCCGTCGCGGTACTTCAACGACAGCGGCAGCGACCAGGCGAACTCGGCCACGCGCCAGTCCAGCAACGGCGCGCGTGCCTCCAGCCCCACCGCCATGGTGGTGCGGTCCACCTTGCACAGCAGATCGTCGGGCAGATAGGCGGCGAAGTCGGCCAGCATCATCGCGTCGGCCGGGGTGCCGGAGCCGTGCAGTGGGTCGGCCAGGCTGTAGAAACTGTCCGGCTCGGTCGCGCCCAGCACCACCGCCGCTGGGTCGCGCCAGCGTGAAATGCGGTTGCGATAAATGTCACCGATACCGCGTGCGCCGGCCTCGGCCACCAACGCCGCCAGGCCGCCGGTGCGCGACGACTCGCCATTGCTGCGCGCTGCCACCGCCATCAGCTTTCGCAGCGGGCCCGGCACCAGCCCATGCATGCGCCAGTTGCGCAGCGCACGCTGGTAGCGGCCGTAGCCGAAAAACAATTCGTCGCCGCCGTCGCCGGACAGCGCCACCGTCACCCCGCCGCGCGCCAGCCGCGCGACCAGCGCAGTGGGCACCTGCGAAGCATCGGCAAACGGCTCGTCGAACATGTCCGGCAAGCTAGGCACCACCGCCAGTGCGTCGGCACCGCTGACGTAGAGCTCGGTGTGGTCGGTGTGCAGGTGCGTGGCCACTTCGCGCGCCAGCGGCGCTTCGTCGTGATGCGAGCCTTCGAATCCGATGCTGAAGGTGTGCACCGGCTGGCTGCTCTGCGCCTGCATCATCGCGGTGACGATCGACGAATCGGTGCCGCCGGACAGGAATACGCCCACCGGTACATCCGCCACCATGCGCAGCGCCACCGCATCGCGCAGCACCGCATCGAGTTGTTCTTCGGCCTGCGCATCGCTGCCGGTGAACGGCGCAGCCAAGGCGCGCTGCATCGCTTCGCGCGCGTTCCAGAACGGCTGCTGCGCCTGATCCGGCCGATGTGCCGCCGCGCCGGCCGCCACCGCCTGCGCATCCAGCCGCAGCACCCGGCCTGGCATCAGCTTGAAGGTGCGCTCATGGATGCAGGCCGGCGCCGGGATGTAACCCAGCCGCAGCAGCAAGGTCAGCGCATCGCGATCCACGCCGTTGTCGAAATCCGGGTGCTGCCACAGCGCCTTGAGTTCGGACCCGAACACCAGCGTGTCGCCGGCCCAGCCGTAGTACAGCGGCTTCTTGCCGACGCGGTCGCGCGCCAGCGACAGGCAGGTGTCGCGTTCGTCCCACAGGGCGAGTGCGAACATGCCGTTGCAGCGGGTCAGGGTGTCGTCCAGGCCCCACTCCACCACTGCAGCCAACAGCACTTCGGTATCGGAGTGGCCACGGAAACGATGCCCGAGCGCCGACAAGGCCGCACGCAGCTGCGCGAAGTTGTAGATCTCGCCGTTGTAGGCCAGTACGTAACGGCCATCGGCCGAGCGCATCGGCTGATGGCCGAGCGGCGACAGATCCAGAATGCTCAGCCGCTGATGCGCCAGCGCCACGCCCGCCTGTGCATCGCACCAGGTGCCGGCATCGTCGGGGCCGCGATGGCGCAAGGCCGCGCCCATCGGCCGCACCAGCGCGTCGAGTTGTTCGCCATGCAGGCGCGGCGACGCCAGCAGCAGTCCTGCCAATCCGCACATCGTCAGTGCTCCTGCAGATTGTGCATTGCGCGCGCGCCGCTCATGCCGGCACCGAGGCGGATGCAGGCGCCGGCATCGCGATGAAACCGGACAAGGCCTGCACGCACTGCAGCCAGGCGCCGATCGCCGGCCAGCGTTCCAGATCGAAGCCGCCGTCTTCGGCGCAATGGGTATAGGCGAACAGCGCGATATCGGCGATGCCGTACTCGCCACCGGTAAACCAGGCGTGCTGCTGCAGATGCTGTTCCATCACCACCAGCGCCTGCTCGCCACGTGCGCGCAGCTGCGGCAGTTCGGCCCGGCGCGCCGCATCGCGCGGCGTCCACAGGCTGATGAAACGCGCCACCGCCACATACGGCTCATGGCTGTATTGCTCGAAGAACATCCAGCTCAAGGCCTGCGCGCGCTGCCACGCGTCGGTGGGCAGATACGGGGTGCCTTCGGCCAGCCAGAACAGGATCGCGTTGGATTCGGTCAGCACGCGGCCGTCGTCGCGCTCCACCATCGGCACCTTGCCGTTGGGATTTTTGGCCAGATACTCCAGCGTGCGGGTTTCGCCCGCAGCGCTGTCCACCTCGACCCAGTGATAGCGGCTGCCCAGTTGCTCCAGCAACAGGCGCACCTTGTAGCAGTTGCCGGAACTAGACATGCCATGGACGGTCAACGGGGGACGCACGGTCGACATCAAGCTGGCTCCGCGGCAACAACGAGGGGGCTGGCAGTGTCACAGCCCGGCGCATCTTTGCAAAGCCCTGCCGGATTGCGCGACACAGCCGCACAACGGTTACCTGGACCGATGCATCTACTGGCAGGCGCGCCAGCGCTGACGAGTACGCAACGCAGACCATGCCGACACGTCCGCAGTGTGACCAGGGCATCCGATTGCCGCATGCCGAAGCCGCAGACGGCTCGGCACACCGCCGCCGACACGATGGGATGCAAGCGCAACGTGTCAGTACATCGCCACCAAGGCCACCGGCACACCCAGCACCGCAATCAGCACGCCCAGCGCCGACAGCATCAATGCCACTGCGCCGAATGCGCGTGCACGCCCGCAGCCGGCCGCACCCGCCACCGCCTGCACCGCGCACACCGACCACCACAGCACCCCCAGCATCAGCAACAGCGCGCACATCGCCAGCTGCGCCACGCCGGCCGGATCGCTTGCGCCGGTGTGCAGCAACGCCACATTGCCAGCGAGTGCGACCAACGCTGCCAGCAAGCAGACCAGCCACGGCAAGGCGCAGCCCAGCACAGCCGGCAACAACCGCCCGACCTGCGCCATGCACCCCATCCAGCGCAGCACCTGCCTGAGCAACACGCAGCTCAGCACAGCGATCGCCACCACCGCCACGACACCCAGCGCCTTGGCCCACCACGGCAAGGCATGCAGCCACATCCAGGCCGACAACAGCGTGGCCAGCGCAAATACGCTCCAGGCGCTCCAGCGCAAACCGGCCTGCTGCGGCATGCGCTGCGCGGTGGCGTATGGATCGAACACCATCCCGCCCAGGCCACCGCCGCGCCACCACACCAGGCACGCCAGCAGCAACACGATCAACACCAGCAGCCCTGCCGCCGGATAGCTCAGCGCACTCCAGTCGGCCTCAGGCCTGCGCCGCTGCGGCTTGAAATCGTGATTGAAGTACAGCAGGTCGCGCGCACGCTCCATGTCGGCCGCTGCGCGCGCCACGCCATCGGCGGGAATGCGGTCGGTGAACCGCTGCCACTCGCCCACGATGACGATGTGCCCATCGTGCATGGAGACCGTGCGCGAGAACCGGAACCACGGGTTGGCGACAATCTGCTCTTCCGGTTTCACCCGTACCACCGGATCGGTCTGCACCCGTACGGTCTGCCGCGCCCGTTGCGGCCCGCCCAGCGCCAATGGCCGCTTGCGCGCCTGTTTCGGCAAGGCATCCATCCACTCGCCGAGTTGAAACAGCGGGAAGCCGACCTCGTCGCCCTCCTCAGCCGGCCACTCCAGGCGATAGGTTTCGTGCGTGCGCACATCGAGCGCATCGGCATCGTCGATGCTGGGCACGTCGACCTGGGTCAGCGCGGTGTAGTACTTCTGCATGAACTCCAGATAGTGCTCACCAACCGTTTCTGCGCCATGGTCTTCGAAGCTGGCAGACACGCGATCGCCGCGGCCTTGGCGATAACGCGTGTCCACGGTAAAGCTCGCCACGCGTTGCGGTTTGCGCAGTGAGATCGCCACCTCCTCGTTCACTTCGATCTGCGGCAGCGTCGGCATCGGCGATGGCACTGCGACCAATCCGCTCTGCCCGGCCAGCACCGGCAACCCGCGCACGAACGGCAATGGCCGGCGCTGGGCCAGCACGCCGTCTTCGCGATCGCGCGTGGCATCCACCCAGACCTCGCCCTGCGGCAGATGCGCGCGCACCACCACATGATCGAACGCGTAAGGACTGGGCAGCCGTGCATCCAGGCCATGACCCTGGTCGCTGTTGACCAGCACCGGTTCGGCGCGAATGCCTGCCAGTTGCAGCAGCGCGATCAACAGCGTCGCCTTGTCCTTGCAGTCGCCATAGCGATTGCGCAGCGTCACTTCCGGTGCGTGCGGGGCATGCGAGTTCTCGCCCATGTCCAGGCCGACGTAGCGGATCTCGCCCTGCACGAACGCCACCGCACGCAACAACGCGCCCTGCGGGTCGTCGCTGCGCAGTTGCAGACTGCGCACCATGCTGGCGGCAACCTGCGCATCCTTGAACGCGCGCGGATACAGCTGCGCCGCCCATGCCGCCACCGCTTCCCAATTGCCGGCGGTGGAGAGTTCGATCAAGCCATAGGCATCGACATCGTCCGGCGCGTCTTTTTCTTCCTGCACGGCGGCGATATTGCGTGCGGCGATCTCCAGCGTGGCCACCTCACCGGCGCGGCTGACGTTGCGGCTGAAGCCCGGCGCGCTCACCCGCCACTGCAATGGCATGGCGGCGGGATACCGCACGCGCACGCGGCGCTCGCCCAGCGCCACGCCATAGCGCGCCTCGAACACGTCGTAATAGCCCTTGCCGAACACCGGATTGCTGCCGGTGGTGGTCACGGCATAGTCGACCCGGTCGCCGACGCGCAGGTCCGGCAAGGTGATCGACAGCGTCAACGCGCCATCGATCAAGCCTTGTTCCAGCCCGCTCTCGCGACGCAACCTGGCGTAGTGCGCGCGGCTGCGCATGTCGATGCGCTTGCCGTCGCGCCAGACATCCAGGCTATTGAGTTCCAGGCGCTGGTATTGCGGTTGGTAATCGATGGAAATCTGCCCGGCTTCGTCCAGGCTTTTTGCACGCTGCACGCTGTAGCTGAGGCGGCGATACGCCTGCGGCGCGGCGCCGGTCAGATCGATCTGATCGGACACCAGCTCATAGCGCATACCGTTGGCGCCAGGCACCTTGTCGGGCACTGCATCGGCCACCACCCAGGCCGGCGGCGGCGCCATGCTTGGCGCCTCGTCGGCCTGCACCGGCGAGACGACTGCGATTGCAGCGATCACACCCAGCATCCAGAACACGCCTTGCAGGCGTCGCCTCACATCCTTGCTGATCAACATCCACTCCTTGTCAGAACGCATTGAGTCCGGTCAGTGCTCGCCCCACCACCAACTGATGCACGGTCTCGGTGCCCTCGTAGGTAATCACCGATTCCAGGTTCAGCGCATGCCGGATCGCCACATGCTCGGTGGTGATGCCGGCCGCGCCCAGCAGATCGCGGCACTCGCGTGCCACGTCCAGCGCCATGCGGCAATTATTCCATTTTGCCAGCGAGATCTGTTCCGGCCGCAGCGTACCGGCTTCTTTCAGCCGCCCCAGCTGCAGCGCCAGCAATTGCGCGGTGGAAATCCGCCGGGCCATGTCGGCCAGTTTGATCTGCGCGCTTTGCGTGGCCGCCAGCGGCCGGCCGAACAGAATGCGCTGCCCGCTATAAGCCAGCGCTTCGCGCAGACAGGCCACCGCCGCACCGATCGCGCCCCAGGCGATGCCGTAGCGCGCCTGGTTGAGGCAACCCAGCGGCGCCTTCAAACCGGCCGCGTTCGGCAACCGCATCTGCTCCGGCACGAACACGTTATCCAGGAACAAACCCGAGGTCACCGACGCGCGCAGGCTCATCTTGTGGGCGATGTCCTGCGCACTGAAACCGGCGCTGCTGGTCTCGACCAGAAAGCCGCACACGCCATCGTCGGTATGCGCCCAGATGATCGCAAGACCAGCGATGCTGCCGTTGGTGATCCACATCTTGGACCCGTTCAAGCGCCAGCCATCGCCCTCGCGCACCGCACGGGTGGTCATCGCCGCCGGATCCGAGCCACCCTGCGCTTCGCTCAATCCGAAGCAGCCGATCAAACGGCCCGCCGCCATCTCCGGCAACCAGCGTTGCCGCTGTTCGTCGCTGCCGTAGGCATGGATCGGATACATGCACAGCGACGATTGCACGCTGACGAAACTGCGCAGGCCGCTGTCGCCGCGCTCCAGTTCCTGGCAGATCAGCCCATAGGCCACCGCGCCCAGGCCTGCGCCACCATCGCGGACCGGCAGGCTGGCGCCGAGCAGTCCCAGCTCGGCCAATTCCGGCACCCATTCGCCGGGGAAGCGCCCCGCATCGAAGGCATCGCCGATCGCCGGCAACACCCGCGTGTCGGTGAAGCGGGCCACCGCATCCTGCACCGCACGCTCCTCGTCGGTCAGCAGCGCGCGTACATCGAACAGATCATCAGGGCGCACCGGCATGCTGGCTTCCACCAAAGGAGAAGCGGCGATTATCTGCCAGTTGCCAGCCGAACATTGCGCCGGCTTGTTCAGCGCACCCGCCTGCATACGCTGGTCGCAGGCAGCACCTGAAAACGAAAAGAGCCGGCAATGCCGGCTCTTTTCTTGCTATCGCAGCGATCCTGGGCGGATGACTGCCAGCGATTTACTGACGCGTGCTGCCCGCATCCATACGAACGCCCTTGTCACCGGCCGTCGAAGCGGTCTGGGTCACCAGTTGACCGTCGACCACCGGCAGACGATCGCTGGCCGGCTTGTCGTTCATACGCACGGTCTTCTCGAAACCGTCGTAGCGGTAGGTCACGTCGTAGGCCACCACGTTGTCGGCGTCGCCCAGCGAGATGCGCTCGCCCGGCTTGCTGTCCATGCGCATGGTGCCGGTGGTGCCATCGGCGTTGCGGTAGGTCACGTCATAGCCGACCACACGCGAAGACTGCGAGTTGGCGTTTTCGGTATGGCACTGGCGCTCGGTGCGGTCCACCACGCGGCCGCCGACATGGTTGCGGTCCACACGGTTGCCGACCATGCCGCCACCGACTGCACCGGCCACCGTGGCCAGCTTGCGGCCATTGCCGCCGCCGACCTGGTTACCCAGCAGACCGCCGATCACCGCGCCAGCGACGGTGCCGCCGACATTGCCGTCGCGCTCGGGCAGACGTTCCTGCACCACTACGTCGCGGCAGACTTCGCGCGGCGAGGAGCTGGTGGTGGTTTCGCGGATGGCGGCGCTGTTGACGACCTGCGCGTACTGCGGCTCGCGCTCGGTGATCGGTGCGACCTTGACCACGTCGGCGTACTCCAGACCACGCGGTGCCGGCTCGCCGTTGGCGACAAAATCGCCGGACGACGGGCGATTGTTCATGAAGGCGGCCGTGGCCACGCCTCCGACCAGCAACGCACCAGCAGCGACCAGTATAGTTGTCGTATTGCTCTTCATGATCCAGCTCCGTGCGGACACGCCGCGTTGTTGACGGCGTGATTCCAGCACGTGAACCCTGAACAAAAACGCCCTCGCTCATGAACGCCGCAGTTAAGTTCAGCTAGCGGTTACTTCATGCGCTTCTAACAGCCGGAGCATTCGCATGCGCAACCCCATCACCTCGCGCGCCCTGGACTGGGCCAGCAAGCTGCGCTACCCCACCTTGTTCAAGCTGGCTGCGGCGCTGTTTCTGGTCGACCTGGTGCTCCCGGACCCGATCCCGTTCCTGGACGAGCTGCTGTTCGGCCTGACCACGCTGCTGCTGGCCAACTGGAAGACGCGCAAGGCGCCGCTGCCCGCGCCGGTGCGCCGCGATTGATGCAGCTGGTCGATAGCCATTGCCACCTGGATGCCGGCGAGTTCGAGCACGACCGCGCCGCGGTGATCGCGCGCGCGCAGGCGGCCGGTGTCGTGCAGCAGGTGATCCCGGCGGTCACCGCCGCCAGCTGGCCGCAGCTGCGCAGCGTCTGCACCCAGGCCCCCGGCTTGCACCCGGCCTACGGGCTGCACCCGATCTTTCTCGAGCAGCACCGTCCCGATCATCTGGAACTGCTGGCCGAATGGATCGAGCGAGAGCGCCCGTGCGCCATCGGCGAGTGCGGGCTGGATTTCTATGTGGACGGGCTGGACGCGCAGGCGCAGCGCGCTTATTTCGACGGACAACTGCAGCTGGCCAGGCGCTTCGAGCTGCCGCTGATCGTGCATGCGCGGCGCGCCACCGAAGAGGTCATCGCCCGCATCAAGGCCGTGGGCGGCCTGCGCGGGGTGGTCCACAGCTTTGCCGGCAGCCCCGAACAGGCGCAGCAACTGTGGAAGCTGGATTTCATGATCGGCCTGGGCGGCCCGGTGACCTACCCGCGCGCCAACCGCCTGCGCGGCTTGGCCGCAACGATGCCGCTGCAGTACCTGTTACTGGAAACCGATGCGCCGGATCAGCCCGACGCCGGCATCCGCGGCCAACGCAACGAGCCGGCATACCTGCGCACGGTGCTGGCCTGCATCGCGCAGCTGCGCGGCGAGCCGGAAGAGCGCATTGCCGCGCAGACCAGCGCCAACGCGCGGCAGCTGTTCGGATTGCCTGACCTGGCTTTGCCCGGCTGACGCAGGCGCGCTGCCGAAGCGCGCCATGTACAAACGTTACGAAATTGCAGCCACCTCGGCGGTCGGCGACGCAGCGGCGGCAGCCACTTTCGGCTTGAGCAACATCTCCAACGCCTTGCCCACTGCCACAAACGCGAAGGTGCCGGTGATATGCGTGGCGGCGCCCAGCCCTGCCCCGCAATCCAGCTTGAGCGTGGCATCGGCATCCAGTTGCGGGCGGATGCCACACACGCTGCCGTCGGCCTGCGGGTATTTGACGTTTTCCAGCGAGTACACCGCCGGCACGCCGAAGTAACGCTGCGGATTCTTGGGAAAATTGAACTCGCTGCGCAGCTTCTTGCGGATCAGCGCCAGCATCGCGTCGTGCTCGGTGCGCGAGACATCGCGCACCCGCACCAGGGTGGGGTCAGAGCGCCCACCAGCGGCGCCCACCGTGAGCAACGGCAACTTGCGCCGGCGGCACCAGGCGATGGTTTCCACTTTCACCCGGAAGCTGTCGCAGGCATCGATCACCAGATCGAAGTCATCGCCGAGCAGGCTTTCGATATTGCCGGCGGTGAGAAACGACTCCACGGCATCGGCGGCGATCTCCGGATTGATCGCCACACAGCGCTCGGCCATCGCGCGCGCCTTGTTGCGTCCGTATTGCCCGGCCAAGGCCGGCAATTGCCGGTTGGTGTTGGACACGCACAGGTCGTCGGCATCGATCAGGCGGATGTGCCCGACGCCGGTACGCGCCAGCGCCTCCACCACCCACGAGCCGACGCCGCCCATCCCGACCACCGCCACGCGGCAGGCCGAAAGGCGCTCCACCGTGCCGACTCCGTACAGCCGGTCGATACCGGCAAAGCGTTCACGCCATTGTGCTTTCATCGGCCTATTTTACGCGCGCCGCTCAACAAGCGCTTGCTTACCCCGCGCCTTCACCGGCGCCTTCAGTGGAGCCACCATGTCCGCCACACCCCCTCACCAATCACGTGCGTCCCGCTACGCGTTCATGCTGATCCTGGGCTTGTTGATCGGCCTGGTCTGCAGCGTGATGGTGGCGCGCGCGCTGCAGGCCAGGCGCAACCCGGTGCCGGATAGCTTGATGCAGGTGATGGCCTATCAATTGCGCTCTTTACAACCCGGTGCCGGCGAGGTGTGCAACCCGACGCAACAGCAGGCACGACTGCAATCGCTACGTCTGCTTGCAGACGAACTGGAACCCGCATTTGCAGACATCGGCGAAGACCGCCGCTTTGGCGAGCATGCGCAGGCGCTGCGTGCCGCGCTGGATCAGGCGCAGCGCGCGCCATTGCACGATTGCGCCGCGATTGCTGCAGTCAAAACACCGCTGTCGGACGCCTGCGACGCCTGCCACCGTGACTTTCGATGAAGAACGCGCTCGGGTTTCGTTAAGCCTGGAGCGATCCAGTTGGCAGACCGTTCACCTGGACCACCACAGGATGACGTCGCCGCGGCCCTGACCGCTTTTCGAACCACCCCGGAGAGATTTCATGAAGACCCGACTGCTCGTCATTGGCCTGGCTGCAACCGCGACCCTGGTTGGCTGCGCCACCTCTCAACCTCAGTACGGCGGCTATCGCGGCGACCGCGGTTACGACCAGGGGCAGTCGCAGCAGGCGCGCTGCGTGGATTGCGGCATCGTGACCCGCATCGATGAAGTCGGCCCCACCCGCAGCGCGCCCACCGGCACCGGCGCAGTGCTCGGCGGCATCGTCGGCGCGGTGGCCGGCCGTCAGATCTCCAAGGAGACCGGTGGCAGCAAGGGCAACAAGAACGTCTCGGCCGTGGCCGGTGCCGCCGCTGGCGCGCTGGCAGGCAACGCGATCCAGAACAACGTCACCAGCGACAGCTTCGATGTGCAGGTGCGCATGGACGATGGGCGCGTGATCGTGGTGAACCAGCGCGACCTGGCCGGCGTACGCGAAAACGCCTATGTGCGCGTGGTCAACGGCAAGGTCGTGCTGCGCTGATCGGCTTACCCGCTGAGTGACATGACAGAAAGGCCCGGCAACGGGCCTTTCTGCTGTTTGGATGGTGGCTCGAAGTGCTGCGCTGCACTCAGACCACCTGTACCGCGTCGGCCTGTAGGCCTTTCTGCCCTTGCACGACGGTGAAGCTGACCTTCTGACCTTCCTTGAGACTCTTGAAACCCTGGATCTGGATCGCGCGGAAATGGACGAACACGTCCTCGCCGTTTTCGCGACTGATGAATCCAAAACCCTTGGCATCGTTGAACCACTTCACGACACCATTCTCGCGTTCGATGTTGGACATCTCGACTGACTCCCTACGACACTGTGGTGGACTGGCGGTGGTCGCTGTGATTGCAAGGAGGAGCCGAGGTACAAGGATGTAGCGGATCGGACGATCTGCCGCATCAGGCCACGATTCACGGTGACCGTTGCAAACAGCAGCGCTGGCAACTTAACCCGCACAAAACGATTTTTCAAGAACCCCTTGCGCATTTTTGTCAAGCCTGAAACGGGATATTTCCAAACCATATGGACACCACCGTCGTTTATTACATCCTGGCCGGCGTGCTGGTGCTGATCGGCCTGGCCGGAGTCATCCTGCCGGCGCTACCGGGCCTGCCATTGGTGTTCGTGGGGTTGCTGGTGGCCGCCTGGGCCGATGGCTTCGTCCACGTCGACTGGGTCGCGCTGGTGATCCTGGGCCTGATCACCGCGCTGTCGTTCGCGATCGACTTTCTGGCCACCGTGTACGGCGCAAAGCGCGTCGGCGCCAGCAAGATGGCGTTATGGGGATCGGTGATCGGCTCGATCATTGGCATCTTCTTCATGCCGATCGGCTTGTTTGTCGGCCCGTTTGCGGGCGCGTGGATCGGCGAATACTGGCAGACCCGCAAATCCGACCAGGCCACCAAGGTCGGCATCGGCACCTGGATCGGCATCATGCTGGGCACCGCGAGCAAGCTGGCGCTGGGTCTGTGCATGCTTGGCGTGTTTGCGATCGCCTGGTTTTTCTAGTCGCTCCAGCGACCACTGGCGTTGGTGGCGCCAGACGGCTGTTTGAGCTAGACGGCTGTTTCGGTGTTGGCAGCGCGGGCAGGTATTGACCTATCGCTGCCCCGCCGATGTAGCCGCCTGATCGAATGTTATGCCGCCGTGTACACATCGCGTATGCAGGCGCGACCGTTAAGCTACAAACCTCTGCGCCTGCCTGGCGCCTTCATTCGGCCAGACTGCCCATGTCAAAGCACCGCACCCGTCCCTTGATGCTGATTGCGCTGGCGGCCGCGCCGCTGGCGCACGCGCAGGAAATCGCCGCAACCCCCGCCTCGCCGCAGGCCTGCACCTCCGTCACCTCGGATGCGGCGCGGCTGGCGTGCTACGACCAGGCGCTGGGCTACACGCCGCAGCTGACCGCAGAAGCCGACGCCGCCGCGCAACTGGCCAAGCAGAAAGAGGCCAAGCCACAGGACGAACGCACCATCAGCCGTGTCGGCGATTTCTTCCGTGCCGATGGACAGGACCAACCCAAGGCCGAGGCGGTCGCCAACGCCGGCCGTGGCTCGCTGCTGGATCGCCGCTGGGAGCTGGCCAAGGATTCCAAGCTGGGCACGTTCCAGCTGCGCGGCTACAAGCCGGTGTATCTGTTGCCGGCGTTCTGGACCAGCGACTCCAACCGCACCCCGCAGTCGCCGAACCCGGCCAACTCGGTGTCCACCCCGCAGCAACTGGACAGCGCCGAGCTGAAGTTCCAGCTCAGCTTCAAGACCAAGGTGGTCGAGGATCTGTTCGGCGACAACGGCGATATCTGGATGGGCTACACCCAGAGCTCGCGTTGGCAGGCCTACAACACCGATGCCTCGCGCCCGTTCCGCGAAACCAACTACGAGCCGGAGGCGATGTTGGTGTTCCGCAACAACTACAGCCTGTTCGGCTGGAAGGGCCGCATGAGCGGCATCAGCATCAATCACATGTCCAACGGCCGCGAGGATCCGCTGTCGCGTTCCTGGAACCGGGTGATCCTCAACATCGGTCTGGATCGCGAGAACTGGGCACTGACGCTGCGTCCGTGGTTCCGCATCAAGGAAGATCGCGCCGACGACAACAATCCCGATATCGAGGATTACATGGGCCGCGGCGACGCGACCCTGGTCTACAACAAGGACGGCCACGAGTTCGCATTGATCGCACGGCATTCGCTACGTGGCGGCGACCGCTCGCACGGCTCGGTGCAACTGGACTACGGCTTCCCGATCACCAACCTGTTGCGCGGCCACGTGCAGGTGTTCGACGGCTACGGCGAAAGCCTGATCGACTACAACCACAAGGCGACCTATATCGGCCTGGGTGTGTCGTTGTTGGAGTGGTTCTAACCGCTTGCCGTTTCACTGGCCGGCGCAGTGCCGGCCAGTCGCCAGCGTCGACGTTTGATCGGAGCTGGCGTGCCCGTCGCAAAACGCTTGCGGCCGAGCACGCGTACTGGGAGCATGGATGCACGCACTCCGTGCACGGCCAACCAGGCCGCCCCGTCGACAGGACGTCCCATGGCTCGCCCGAACCGCTCCTTCTTCGCCCATGCCTCTGCGCTGCTGGGCGTGCTCAGTCTGATGGGTGTGGTGTGTTTCCACTTTCCCGATCTGTTGACCAGCCGCGAGTTCCGCGCCGCCTATAACGAGCAGTTCGCACGCCATCTCCTGCTGGTCGGGCTGGTTGCCGCGTTCCTGCTGGGTACCTTCGCCATTCTGCGCGACCGCAACAAGCGCATTGCGATGGTCGGCGTGGGCAGCGCAACGTTGGCGGTGTTGTTCGGCGGCACCAACGTGCAGTTCGATACGATCGGGCGCACGCCCTATTCGCTTGGCCTGGACTGGTTTGTGATTTCGCTGTTTTTCTCGGCGCTGGTGTTCGTGCCGCTGGAACGCTATCTGGGCAAGCGCCGCATTTCGCCGTTACGCCCCGGCTGGCGTACCGATATCGGCTACTTTTTCATGAGCCATGTGCTGGTGCAGTTCATCCTGATCCTGGTCACCGCCTCCACGTCGAGTATCGCCGGGCTGGCCGCGTTTCCATCGCTGAAAGCGGCAATCCAGTCCCTGCCGGTGTGGGGACAGTTTCTGATCGCAGTCTTCGTTGCCGACATGGCGCAGGCATCGCTGCATCGGGCGTATCACAACATTCCGTGGCTGTGGCGCTTCCACGCGGTGCATCACTCCAGCCGCGAGATGGACTGGCTGGCGGGATCGCGCATCCATTTTGTGGAAATCGTGCTGACCCGCAGTGCGGTGCTGCTGCCGCTGTTGATTCTCGGTTTTTCGACACCGGCGGTGAATGCGTACGTGATTCTGGTCGGCCTGCAGGCGGTGCTCGCACATTCCAACCTCGGCCTGCGTTTTGGCTGGCTGGAATATGTGCTGGTCTTGCCGCGTTATCACCATTGGCATCATGCGCGCCAGCAGGACTATATCGACGTCAACTACGCCATCCATCTGCCCTTGGTGGACATGTTGATGGGCACGTTCAAACTGCCGCCGAGTCGCGACGCGTGGCCGCAGGAATACGGCGTCATGAAACTGGAAACGGTGCCCAAGGGGCTGATGCGCCAGCACCTGATGCCATTCCGTCGGCGCAAGACGTTCGATGATTATGTGGACTAAAACTCGAGATACGGTTTGCGTTGGAGTGTTTGCTCAGCGCAGATAATCCCGTGCAGAACGGCTGATCTGCCACTTGGCTGCAGGGCCCTTGCCCGCCCACCCTCGCGGGACACGCCGCAAGTACGTCCGTGTAGGCTCTTACGCGGCATCCATGCCGCGTAAGGTCCCGCGACGCTGGGCGGGCAAGGACCGGTCGGGAGTGTCGGTGTGCATGGTTGCTAGCAGTGCATGCGGCGCGGCTGTCCGATGAGCTGCGGTTTGATCAGCGCCTGTCGATCTGATCGATGTTGCGACCATTCCAGACATCACTCTATTCGGTCAACGAACGCGACACGTTGCCGCCATCGATACAGTGTTCGGGAGGTTGTGTCAGAGCTAACGACAGCGCTGCACCGCACATATGAAAACAGCGCAGGAGATCATCCTGCGCTGTCATTGCCCGAACCATTGCAATAACCATCAGACGTCGAAGAAATCCACCTTGCCGTCTTTCAGGGTGTAATACGCACCGACCACGCGAACATTGCCTGCGCGCAGTGGTTCCAGCAGTGCCGGCTCGGAAGCGGCACGCAGGCGGTCGACGGTGCGCTTGACGTTGGCCTTGACCGAGTCGGCCAGCAGGTCAGCGCCGCCCTTGCTCTTGGCAGTCAGCACGGCGGGGACGATCGGCTCGATCATCGAGCCGATCGCGCCGGGGAAGAACGCGCCCTGCTCCACCACCGACACCGCGGCGGCAACCGCGCCGCAACTCTCGTGGCCCATCACCACCACCAGCGGCACGCCGAGCTGACTCACCGCATATTCGATCGAACCCAATGCAGTGGTATCGACGGTGTTGCCGGCGTTGCGCACGATGAACATCTCGCCAAGGCCGCGACCGAACAGCAGTTCCGGCGGCACGCGCGAATCCGAGCACGACACCAGAATCACGAACGGAGTCTGGCCCAGCGCCAGTTCCAGCCGGCGCTTGCCGTCGGAGATCACCTTCTTGGGACGGTTCTCGACAAACGCAGCGTTGCCGTCACGCAGGGTCTGCAACGCCTGCTCGGCATTTAGATCGGTTTTCTTCGACGGCGCGGCGCGCACAGCAAATGGCAGTGACGCGGCGGCGGCCGCGACCGGCGCGCAACAGGCGCATTGCAGCAATTTTCGACGGGATGCGGAATGCGACATGGACGAGCCCCTGCTCTCTGGTTGGTGTCGCGATCGTACTACGCGGCAAGCGCGGCGGAACGCCTTGAAGCACGCTGATGGACGCCGCACAACGCCTGCTGCGGCTGGGGATTCAGGTCCAGTCCGTTAGACCCTCGCGGCGATAGGTTTCCTGAAACGCCGGCCGGGCTTTCATTCGCTGCGCATGCGCGTGCAGCGCCGGCCAGGTATCGCTGGGCCGGGGCATATTGCGCGACCAGCGCATCATCATGGTCAGCATGAAATCGGCTGCCGACAACGTCTGGCCAAGCAGATACGGACCATTGGCTTGCAGGTGCGCATCGACCTGGGTCCAGGCCGCTTCGAGTTTTTGCCGTGCCTGCGCCTGCGCCGCATCGCTATGCGCAGCGCCCGCCGGCTCGCTCGGGTAGAACCAGGCGCGATACGCCGGCTGCAAGGTGTTGGCGCAGAAGAACATCCACCTGTAGTAGTCCGCACGCGCAGGCGTGCCGACCGGCGGTGCCAGCCCGGCCTGCGGATACAGGTCGGCCAGATGCAGCACGATTGCTGCAGCTTCGGTCAACACCTGGCCCTCCAGCACCAGCGTCGGCACCACGCCGGCCGGATTGAGTGCCAGGTATTCAGGCGATTTCTGCTCTGCGCGATCGAAATCCAGCGGCTGCAGCACGTGCGGCACATCCAGTTCGATCAGCAGCCAATGCACGACCAGGGCGGCGGTGCTGGGGGAGTGATAAAGCGTTGTGGTCATACGGATTCCTGAAGTCAGTTGGTGCAGGCGCGCAGGCAGGCGAGCTTGCGTGGTTCACAGCGATTGTCGTCACTCTGTTGGCTGCAATCGAAGACCTGCGCGAGGCAATTGGCCCGCTGTGCCGGATTCTGCACGTCATCGCAGCGTTTTCCGCGCGGCGCTACCGAGGCGCTGCAACTGCTCTCGCTGGGCCGATCGGCGCGGCATTGCCTGGCACTCTGGTTGCACTGCGCGATGCAACGGTCCGACGCTACGGGCCCGCTGAATCGTGTGGAGGGCTCGCTTGGCCTGAGTGGCTTTTTTTCTTCAAACGGCACCGGCGCGGCTGGTCTCGGTGCGTAGTTGCCGGAAGGAAACAGCACCGTCGGTGCTGTCTTCTGCTGCGCTGCCACACCCTGGCTAAGGCAGGCCAACAACGCGATGCAGATGAGTCGGAGCATTCCTGTTCTCCTGTGACCGTCAGTACGCCGAGCATAACGGGTTGTCGCTCGGCGTTGCCTGGCCGCGTGGTCGATCCGGCAGGCCGTCTTCATCCCGATACACAGACACCGGCTGACGACGGGGACCTACGCGTATTAACTCGTTTGCGGGACGCGGCGACGCCGTGCAGTTGCGTCGCCGCTCCAGCCAAACTTATTCCACCACCACCGGAATCTTGCCGATGCGCGACTGCCACAAACGCGGCCCGGTCTTGTGCACCGACTCACCGGTGGAATCCACTGCGACGGTGACCGGCATGTCCTTGACCTCGAATTCGTAGATCGCTTCCATGCCGAGGTCTTCGAACGCCAGCACGCGCGCAGCCTTGATCGCCTTGGACACCAGATACGCCGAGCCGCCGACGGCCATCAGATAGACGGCCTTGTTGTCGCGGATCGCATCGATCGCCGCATCGCCGCGCTCGGACTTGCCGACCATGCCCAGCAGGCCGGTCTGTTCCAGCATCTGGCGGGTGAACTTGTCCATGCGGGTGGCAGTGGTCGGGCCGGCCGGGCCGACCACTTCATCGCGCACCGGGTCGACCGGGCCGACGTAATAGATGAAGCGGTTGGTGAAGTCGACCGGCAAGGTTTCGCCCTTGTTGAGCATGTCGATCATGCGCTTATGCGCGGCGTCGCGGCCGGTCAGCAGCTTGCCGTTGAGCAGCACCACTTCGCCGGGCTTGAAGCTGGCGACTTCCTCGCGGGTGATGGTGTCCAGATTCACCCGGCGCGCGTTGGTCGGGTTGTAGGTGAGCTTGGGCCAGTCTTCCAGCGACGGCGGGTCCAGCATCACCGGGCCGCTGCCGTCCAGGGTGAAGTGCGCGTGGCGGGTGGCGGCGCAGTTGGGAATCAGCGCCACCGGCAGGTTGGCGGCGTGGGTCGGGTAATCCTTGACCTTGATGTCCAGCACCGTTGTCAGGCCGCCCAGGCCTTGCGCGCCGATGCCGAGCGCGTTGACCTTTTCGTACAGCTCCAACCGCAGTTCTTCGGCGCGATTGGAGGCACCGCGCGCCTGCAGATCGACGATGTCGATCGGCTCCATCAGCGCTTCCTTGGCCAGCAGCATGGCCTTTTCGGCAGTGCCGCCGATGCCGATGCCGAGCATGCCCGGCGGGCACCAGCCGGCGCCCATGGTCGGCACGGTCTTGAGCACCCAGTCGACGATGGAGTCGGACGGGTTGAGCATGGCGAATTTGCTCTTGGCTTCCGAACCGCCGCCCTTGGCCGCGACGATCACCTCGACATGGTGGCCGGGCACAATCTTGGTGTTGACCACCGCAGGCGTGTTGTCCTTGGTGTTCTGCCGCTTGCCGGCCGGGTCGGCCAGCACGCTGGCGCGCAGCTTGTTGTCGGGGTGGTTGTAGGCGCGGCGCACGCCTTCGTTGACCATGTCTTCCACACCCATGGTGGCGTCGTCCCAGCGCACCTGCATGCCGATTTCCAGGAACACGGTGACGATGCCGGTGTCCTGGCAGATCGGGCGGTGGCCTTCGGCGCACATGCGCGAGTTGATCAGGATCTGCGCGATGGCGTCCTTGGCGGCCGGCGACTCTTCGCGCTCGTAAGCGGCGGACAGATTCTTGATGTAGTCGACCGGGTGGTAATAGCTGATGTACTGCAGCGCGTCGGCGACGGACTGGATGAGGTCTTCCTGCTTGATCGAGGTCACGGCTGGCTCTACGGCTGGCGGGGGCAATCCGGGCATTTTAGTCCAAACTTCCAGCGCGTCCTGCGGCCGCGTCAATGGCTGCGATTGACCAGGCCAAGGATTGCGTGGCGCCCGACCCAACGCCCGGGTGCCCTGCGATACACCGGCCGCACCGATTTGCGAGGGCGCAGTCAGCGACAGAGCAGCTATCGCGCGCCAATGCAGGGATGCGCACTGGCGCCTTCCAACACTTCACGCCTACGCAAAGCGCTGCACACTAGTGCGATGTCAGCCTCCCGTTCCGGCGCCACCGCGCCCGCCGCACCCCGTACCGGCCCCACCCTGCGCGAGCGCTTGAATGCGTTGCGTAACCTGCCACCGTTTCTGCGCCAGATCTGGCAGACCAGCCGCTGGCTGAGCGCCAGCAGCATCGGCCTGCGCGTGCTGCGCGCGTTGATGCCGGTGGCTTCGCTGTATATCGGCAAATTGATCATCGACGAGGCGATCCATCTGGTCGGTCAACCGCCGGCCTTCGATTCGCTGAGCCAGGCGCTGAGCAGCGGCCGCCTGAACCGGCTGCTGGAATTGCTGGCGCTGGAACTGGCGCTGGCAATCGGTTCGGACCTGCTCGGCCGGCTGGTCGGCTACGCCGATGCGCTGCTGTCGGAGTTGTTCAACAACGCCGCCAGCGTGCGCCTGATGGAACACGCCGCACAGCTGGATCTGGAGGATTTCGAAGACCCCGACCGGCAGGACAAGCTGGATCGGGCGCGGCGCCAGACCATGAACCGCATGAACCTGATGAGCCAGTTGTTCGGCCAGGTGCAGGGCGCCATTACCGTGGTCAGCCTGGCGGTGGGCCTGGTGGTGTATGCACCGTGGTTGATCCTGCTGCTGGCCATCGCCCTGATCCCGGCCTTCATCGGCGAGGCGCATTTCAATGCGCTGGGCTATTCGCTCAATTTCCAGTGGACGCCGGAGCGGCGCCAGCTCGACTACCTGCGCCAGGTCGGCGCGAGCGTCGAGACGGCCAAGGAAGTCAAGATCCTCAACCTGCACCGGTTTTTGATCGCACGCTATCGCCGGCTGGCCGACAAGTTCTTCCAGGCCAATCGCGCATTGGCGCGCAAGCGGGCGCTATGGGGCGCGCTGCTGGCTGCGCTGGGCACATTGGGTTACTACATGGCCTATGGCTATATCGCCTGGCGCACCGTGCGCGGCGATTTCAGCATCGGCGATCTGACCTTTCTGGCCGGCAGTTTCCTGCGCCTGCGCCAGTTGCTGGAAGGACTGCTGATCGGGTTTTCGCAGGTCGCCGGGCAGGCCTTGTATCTGGACGATCTGTATTCGTTCTTCAACATCGTGCCGGAAATCCGCTCGCGCCCGAATGCGCTGCCGGTGCCGCGACCGATCCGCCAGGGCTTCGTGTTCGAGGAAGTGGGTTTTCGCTATCCGGACGCCGAACAATGGACGGTGCGGCACCTGGATTTCGAGCTGCGGGCGGGCGAAGTGCTGGCCCTGGTCGGCGAAAACGGCGCCGGCAAGACCACCCTGGTCAAGCTGCTGGCACGGCTGTACGACCCGGACGAAGGCCGCATCCTGCTCGATGGGCAGGACCTGCGCGACTACGATCTGGACGATCTGCGCGCCAACCTGGGCGTGATCTTTCAGGACTTCGTGCGCTATCACCTGAGCGTTGGCGAGAACATTGGCGTAGGCCAGGTCGATGCAATGGGCGATGCGCCGCGCATCCAGGCCGCTGCGCAGCGCGCGATGGCCGGCGAGCTCATCGACAGCCTGCCCGATGGCTACGATCAATTGATCGGCCGACGCTTCAAGAACAGCGTGGATCTGTCCGGCGGGCAATGGCAGAAGATCGCCATCGCACGCGCCTACATGCGCGATGCGCAATTGATGATCCTGGACGAACCCACCGCCGCACTGGATGCACGCAGCGAGTTCGAGGTGTTCCAGCGCTTCAAGGAATTGTCGGACAACCGCACTGCGGTGCTGATCTCGCACCGTTTCTCCAGCGTACGCATGGCCGACCGCATCCTGGTGCTGGCTGCGGGCCGCATCGAGGCCAACGGCACGCATGCGGAGTTGATGGCGCAGGGTGGGCGGTATGCGGAGTTGTTCGAGTTGCAGGCGGCGGGGTATCGGTGAGGCGGGGATTCGGGATGGGAGATTGGGGATTGGCCTGAGCTGCCGGTCCATCGCGGGCCCGGGAACGTCCAGGACCCAAGGATCCGCTCTTGCGAATCACCAATCCCGAATCCCGCATCCCGGCCACCTAAATGAGAGTTCATCTCATTTGGCCGGCTTGAGGTAGAATTGCCAGGTATTCTTCCCACGACACTCACCGGCATGTCTTCCGCTTTCGGCGCCCAAACGGTGCTCGAGGTCCGTCACTGGACCGACGCCTACTTCAGCTTTACCACGACCCGCGATGCCGGTTTCCGTTTCGAGAACGGCCAATTCGTGATGATCGGCCTGGAAACCGAGACGCGCCCGTTGCTGCGTGCGTACTCCATCGCCAGCGCCAACTGGGAAGAGCATCTGGAGTTCTTCAGCATCAAGGTGCCGGACGGCCCGCTGACCTCGCGGCTGCAGCACATCAAACCGGGCGATCAGGTACTGGTCGGCAAGAAGCCCACCGGCACGCTGCTGATCAGCGATCTGCACCCAGGACGCAACCTGTACCTGCTGGGCACCGGCACCGGCCTGGCGCCGTGGTTGTCGGTAATCAAGGATCCGGAAACCTACGAGCGTTTCGACAAGGTGATCCTGACCCAGGGCGTGCGCTTCGTGCAGGATCTGGCCTACCGCGACTATTTCGAGCGCGAGCTGCCGCAGCATGAGTTTCTCGGCGACCTCCTGCGCGACAAGTTGCTGTATTACCCGGCGGTGACGCGCGAAGACTTCGCCAATCGGGGCCGCCTGACCGAGCTGATGGAAGACGGCCGCATGCAGCAGACGCTGGGCTTGCCGCCGCTGGATCCGGCCAACGACCGTTTCATGATCTGCGGCAGCCCGCAGATGCTGGCCGACCTGCGCAACGTGCTGGATGCGCGCGGTTTTGAAACCTCGCCACGCATCGGCACGCCGGGGCATTACGTCTTCGAGCGCGCGTTCGTCGAGAAGTGATGCGGCGCGCGGAGTAGCCGCCACCGCACCGTCGTAGGAGCGCACCTGGGCGCGATGAAGCAGTCCCGGTAACGCCCCATCGCGCCCAGGTGCGCTCCTACGGGTTGAGCAACACGCCCTGCAAGATCACGCGCCCAGCGCGCGCTCGATATCCGCAGCCAACGCTTCCGGCTTGGTGGTCGGCGCATAACGCTCCAGCACCGTGCCATCCCGGCCGATCAGGAACTTGGTGAAATTCCACTTGATCGCTTCCGATCCCAGGACGCCGCGCTGTTCGTGCTTGAGGTGCTGCCACAGCGGATGCGCGCCACTGCCGTTGACCTCGATCTTCTCGGCCAGCGGAAAATCCACCGCGTAATCGAGCGAGCAGAACTGGCGGATCTGCGCCGCATCGCCCGGCTCCTGATGGCCGAACTGATCGCACGGGAACCCGATCACCACCAAGCCACGTTCGCGATAGCGCTGCCACAGCGCCTGCAGGCCTGCGTATTGCGGCGTAAAGCCGCATTTCGAAGCGACATTGACCACCAGCAGCACCTTGCCGGCATAGTCGCGCATCGACTGCGTGCGACCGTCCAGGTCGGTGAATTCAAACGTGGAGATGTCGCTCATGGCGTGCTCGGATGCTCAGGGAAACGGCAGCGTAGCCCAGCTGTCGGCATTGCGGCACTGCATCCGCACTGCGCGTGCTCAGCACGCGCGCGACAGCAGAAAGGCGCGACAGATCGACGCTCTGTTGGGGCCATCCCCACAGTTCATCCAATGTCTCCGAATCATTGTTAGCGCCGCAGGTGAAACGCCAGGCGGCCCCACAAAACGAACGAGACCCAAGCGAGCCATCATTGGACCAGCCCAGATGGCGCACTTCGCCGCAGCGTTCGACTACGGCATTTCACGGTAACGCTGCGTCTTGCGAGTCGCGGTCCAGCGGCGCCAGCTAACGGCGGAGCCCGCGTGCACTGCCGCCGACCAGCTGGTCGAGCTCGGCCTCGTCCACCGGCCACGTTCGCGGATTGGCTACACGATGACCTTGCAGCCATGCCTTTTGTCACACGCCTGTCCGGCCCGGCTGGGTTAGCCTCGGCGGTTCGCACTTTGGAGCCACTCTCTTGACCACCCGTCTCGCCTTTGCCCTGGCCGCTTCCCTGGGACTTGCCATGCCGTCCTACAGCATCGCCGCACCTGCCGCCACGCAGGCCGCCACCCAAGCCAATCCGTTCTTCGCCGACAGCACGTTGCCGCTGCATTACCCGCAGTTCGACAAGATCAAAGACAGCGATTTCGCACCCGCCTTCGACGCCGGAATGACCGAGCAGTTGAAGGAAGTGGAAAAAATTGCCAACCAGAAGGCCAAGCCGAGCTTCGACAACACCATCATCGCGCTGGAAAAAAGCGGCGCCACGCTCGATCGCGCCACCACGGTGTTCTTCAACCTGGTCGGTGCCGACACCAACGACGCACGCAAGAAACTGCAGGCCGATTATTCGGCGAAATTCGCCGCGCACCGCGACGCGATCTCGCTCAATGGCAAGCTGTTTGCACGCATCCAGACCTTGTACGACCAACGCAGCAAGCTGGGCCTGGATGCGCAAGGCCTGCGCCTGGTCGAGAAGTACCACAGCGACTTCGTGCGCGATGGCGCCAAGCTCTCCGATGCCGACAAGACCACGCTCAAGGCGATGAATGCCGAGCTGGCCAACCTGGGCACCACCTTCAGCCAGAACGTGCTGGCCGAAGTGAATGCCGCCGCCGTTGTCGTCGATGACGTCAAGCAGCTCGATGGCCTGTCAGACGAGCAGATCGCCTCCGCCGCAGAAGCCGCCAAGGCGCGCAAGCTCGACGGCAAATACGTGATCGCACTGCTCAACACCACCGGCCAGCCGCCGCTGACCCAGCTGAAGAATCGCGAGCTGCGCAAGAAAATCTACGACGCTTCGGTGTCGCGTGGCAGCCACGGCGGCCAGTACGACAACACCGCGCTGGTCGCACGCATCATGAAGCTGCGCGCAGACAAGGCCAAGCTGCTCGGCTTCCCCACCTACGCCGCCTATTCGCTGGAAAACCAGACCGCCAAGACCCCCGAGGCGGTCAATGCGATGCTGGGCAAGCTGGCGCCGGCCGCAGTGGCCAATGCCAAGCGCGAAGCGGCCGATCTGCAGGCGATGATCGACAAGGAACAAAAGGCCGCGCGCAAGCCGAGCTTCAAGCTTGAAGCCTGGGATTGGGCCTACTACAGCGAGAAGGTGCGCCAGGCCAAGTACAACTTCGACGAGTCGCAGCTCAAGCCATACTTCGAGCTGAAGAACGTGCTGGAAAACGGCGTGTTCTATGCGGCCAATCAGGAATACGGCCTGACCTTCAAGCAGCGCACCGACCTGCCCACCTATCGCGACGACATCACCGTCTACGACGTGTTCGATGCCGACGGCAAGCAGCTGGCGATCTTCATCGCCGACATGTACGCACGCGAATCCAAGCGCGGCGGCGCGTGGATGAACTCGTATGTCTCGCAATCGGATCTGACCGGTTTCAAGCCGGTGGTGGCCAATCACCTCAATATCCCCAAGCCGCCGGCCGGCCAGCCCACGTTGCTGACCTGGGACGAAGTGACCACCATGTTCCATGAGTTCGGCCATGCGCTGCACGGCATGTTCTCGGACGTCAAATACCCGTATTTCTCCGGTACCAGCGTGCCGCGCGACTTCGTCGAGTTCCCCTCGCAGGTCAACGAAATGTGGGCCGACGAGCCGACCATCCTGAAGAACTACGCCAAGCATTACCAGAACGGCACGCCGATGCCGCAGGCGCTGCTGGACAAGGTGATTGCGGCCTCCAAGTTCAACCAGGGCTTTGCCACCACCGAGTATCTGGGTGCGGCGATGCTGGATCAGAACTGGCACCAACTCAGCGCCAACCAGGTGCCCGACGCAGCCGGCGTCATGGCCTTCGAAGCCAAGGCACTCCAGCAGGACGGCATTGCCTATGCGCCGGTGCCGCCGCGCTACAAGACCCCGTATTTCAGCCACATCATGGGCGGCTATGCGGCCGGCTATTACGCCTACATCTGGTCAGAAGTGCTGGACGCCAACACCCAGCAGTGGTTCAAGCAGCATGGCGGGTTGAGCCGCGCCAATGGCGATCGTTTCCGCCAGACCCTGCTCTCGCGTGGCGGCAGCGTGGATGCGATGGAGCTGTTCCAGAACTTTGCCGGGCATGCGCCGCAGATCGAGCCCCTGCTCGAAAAGCGCGGCCTGAGCGCGCAAGGCGGCGATGGCGCTACGCCGGAAGCACCACAGTCCAAGCCGTAAAGGGATCTGCAGGAAAATAAAAACGCCGTCCGGAGCGATCCGGGCGGCGTTTTTTCATGCGTGCGGTGGCGCGTCCTGCGGCAAGCCAGACGCCTGTCGTTCAGAGCTCGACAGCATCCACACCTTCCAACAATTTCCTCAGCAGTTTTTCCAGACGCACCTGCTCTGCCTCGCTCATGCAGGAAGTTTCTGCATTCAACAGCGTGCAGGCATCGGGAAGCAGACTGTTGATCAAGGCCAGGCCTGCCGGCTGCAACGTCAGCACGATCTTGCGCCGATCGTCGGGGCTGCTGCCACGCGCGATCAAGCCCTTTTCGCAGAGCTGATCGGTGAGCCGGGTGATGTTGGCCGGCTTCTCGCTGGCCGCTTCGGCCACTTCGGTAGGCGTGATCGCCTGCTCCGGCGTGCCGTAGATCATCATCAGAATTTCGTATTCCGGTGGACTGATCCCATACGGCTTGAGCGTTCTACAGCCCTGCGTATGCAGCCGCTTGTAGAGATGCTTGATCAACCTCACCAGGACCGCCGGCTCCCGTGGGAACGCCGGGTAACGCACGCAGGTGTGGTCCACGCGACTTGCGGTTGGATCGAAACTACTCATATCACCCGTTTGATTACATTACTGAATGGCCAAGCCATTCAATCACATCATCTGCGGGGTGACATCTCAGCGAGCGAAGAGATGTACATATTCCGGCGCGACCCAGGCCAATAATGTGGTGGCAGCGACATCGGCGGTCTGCGTGCCATCCGAATACGGCCCCACCTGATACGGCGGAAACACGAACCGTAGCGCAGTGATCTGCCCTGCCGGGTTCAGTACCGGCACGAACTGGGCAAAGTTGTCGACCTGTGCCGCGGTGCCTTCGGCAATCATGCGATCCGCCGAGGCGACCTGTTCAGCCTGCTCCTCGACCGGTACGCGGTCGGCTTCCACGCGCTGGGCGGCGGCGTTGTGCAACTGCGCGGCGACCTCGCGTGCGATCTTTTCCCAGCCCGCCGGGTCGGGAATCAACGCCTGCGCCGTCAGTTGCTTGCGCTCCTTGACCAACCAGACGAAGCGCGCCACCAGCGGCTCGCCATGCGCGCCGCCGGTGTAGCGGCTGCCATCGGCAGACACCACGATCAGATCGGCAGTCTGCAGCACGGTCTCGAACGCCAGCGACAGCTCATAGGGTGCGGCAGGTTTGTCGTTACCAAGACCAGAGACGGCTTCCATCAACTCGGCGCGCGCGTCCTGCGAATAGCTGCGGATCAGCGCGGCCAATTCCGGGTACGCATCCAGCCCACGTGGATAGCTGATGCCGACCATATAGGCAGGCGCATGCTCGATCACATCTTCCAATGGGCCGCTCTGGACGACAACGGGCTCCGGAGCCGGCATCGCTTGCGCTGTTGCGTCCGCTGCCGGCTCCGTCGTTTCTGCCGTTGTAGGTGCGCGCTGTGTACACCCCGCCAGCAGAGCCAGCATCAGCACGCCCCGCATTCCATTCACTGCAAACAACCGCCCCATCCCACCTGCCCCTCATCGAATACACGCTGCAAAGACACGCTGCCGGCGATCAGGCCAGCAGATCCTGAAACTGTTGATGCCGACGTACATACGCCTCGGCGTAGCTGCACTCGGGTACGACCTTCCACCCCGCCTGGCGCGCGTAATGCAAAGCGGCCTCGACCAGCACGGCAGCGATGCCGCGCCCACCGATCGCCTCCGGCACATGCGTATGCGTGATGGTCATGCGCTCGCCCTCAAGACGGTAGGCCAGTTCGGCGCGTTGTCCATCGGTGTCTACGCTGAAGCGTTGCCGGGTCGGATCGTGTTCTGCCTGCACTGTCGCGGCCTCCATCATGGTCTGCGTCTGGCAGTGAATGTGGTGATGAGTGTGACCAGCGCGGCGCCGCGCCTGCGTGAAAATGAATCGATGCTGTGACACGTAGCGCAGCGCGTCGAAGGCGCACTTAAGTTCGTTCGCGTAGCGCCGATAGCTGAGCCGAAGGCATTCGCTGCGCATGGCCGGCTGGCACGGGCTGCCGGCCATCTGCCGACGTCTTCGCCTTACCTACGAGGAGTCACCGCATGAACAACGATTCGGCAGGACACAGCACAGACAGCGATAGCTCGTTGCTTGAGGGCCTGTTCCAGTTCGCCATCAACGGCGATACCCACAACCCGGACTTCGCGCAGCTCAACGATACGGTGTACGAGCGCTTGCAGCAGGCCTACGGCAGCACTGCCGTTGCCGACCAGGAACGCAACGCGGCCTGAGCCAAGCGTCGCGTTACCCGCCAGGGCCAATCGCATCGATGGCCCTGGCCGGTTGCCTCAGGCAACCCAGCCATCACGATTTCCGATCACCTCCGCGCCGCCTGACGGCCACGCTGTCCTTCGGCAAACCTTGCTAAACCGACGCGCTTAACCGAAGCGCGGATTGGACAGCTGCTCCAGAAACACCTGCCACACCCGCGGCTCCATGATCAGCATGAACATCACACCGAAGGCCGCACCGGCCAGATGCGCGCTGTGGTTGATGCGATCGCCGCCACGGCGGTCCATCCACAGGCTGTAGCCCACGTAGAACACCGCATAGATGATCGCCGGCGCCGGAATGAACAGCACCAGGATGATCGTCCACGGCTTGAGCAGGATGAAGGCGAACAACACTGCCGACACCGCGCCGGAAGCGCCCAGGCTGAGGTAATTGGGGTTCTTCTGATTCTTCAGATAGCTGGGCAGGATCGACACCACCAGCGCGCTCAGATAGAACAACGGATAGGTCAGCACGCTGCCGCTTAGCCGCGTCATCACGTCTTCGATGTACCGGCCGAAGAAGAACAGCGTGATCATGTTGAAGACCAGATGGCCCAGGTCGGCATGGATGAAGCCGTAGGTCACCAGGCGGTCGTATTGCTTTTGCTTGTCCAGCGCCGGCGGCCACAGCACCAGCCGGTCGGCCAGCTTGCGGTTGTTGAACGCCATCCACGAGACGATGCCGGTGATGGCGATCAGGATCAGGGTAATCATGCGGACCTCAGGCAGAACGGTAATTGTCGACCATGCGATACCGGCGTGCGTACAGGCCGAAGGCCAGTGCCGCCAGAAACGCGAAGGCCGCGAAGAAGAACATCAGAAATGCCGCTTCGCTGAGCCCAGTATCGGCGATATGCGCGGTCACCGTCTCGTTACGCACCGCCACGTTCGACAACAGCACCCATAGATTGCCCACCGTGGTGGTCAGGTACCAGAAGCTCATCACCACGCCCTTCATCGACGGCGGCGCCTGGCTGTAGGCGAACTCGATACCGGTGGCCGACACCAGCACCTCGCCGAAGGTCAGCAGCGCGTAGGGAAGGATCTGCCAGGCGATATGCATCGGCTCGCCGCCGTCCATGCCGATCTGGATGCCACCGACCGCGATCCAGGCAAGGCCGCTGAAGGCGATGCCGCAGGTCATGCGCCGCAAAGCAGTCGGCTCCCAGCCGCCACGCCGCAGCAGCGGATACAGCACCAGGTTGTTGAACGGGATCAGCAGCATCACCAGCAGCGGATTGAGCGCCTGCATCTGCGAGGCGGTGAACCAGGCCGGCATGGTCATCTCGCGCCCCTGCAGCACCCAGGTCGAGGCCTTCTGGTCGAACAGCGAGAAGAACGGCGTCACCAGCGCGAAGATCACCAGCACCCGCAGCAACGCACGCACGCCTTCGACCGCCGTATCGGGATGGATACCGCGTGCACGCTCCAGCTGCCACCAGGTGCCGCCACCGATGCCCGCCAGCAGCAACACCAGCGCCATGCACAGGCAGATGACGATGCCGAGCTGTTCGACCAGCGCGAAGCAGGCCAGCGCCAGCAGTACCGACACCACTGCCAGCATCAGGCCGGGACGGCCCTGCCCCGGCTCATGCGCCAGCAAGGCGGTGCGCATCACCGCGCCGAAGCCATGCGGATCGGTCGGTGGCAGCGGCACCCGCACGTAACGCTTGCGGCCCAGCCAGAACACCAGCGTGGCCACGAACATCAAAATGCCGGGAATGCCGAACGCCCATGCCGGACCCAGATGTTTCAGCGCCAGCGGAATCAACAACGAAGCGAACAACGAGCCGAAGTTGATGATCCAGTAGAAGGCGTCGAATACCACCTTGGCCCGGTGCTTGTTGGTCTGGTCGAACTGGTCGCCCATGAACGAGGCCACCAGCGGCTTGATGCCGCCCGCGCCCAATGCGATCAGCCCCAGCCCGACGAAAAATCCGTTGCGGCTGCCTTCGAACAGCGCCAGGCACGCATGGCCGGCGCAGTACACCAGGCTGAACCACACAATGGTGTTGTATTTGCCGAAGAAGCGATCGGCCAACCAGCCACCGAGCAGCGGAAAGAAAAACACCCCGATCATGAAGCTGTGCAGGATGTGCTTGGCCTCGGCCTCACGGCCGGGCCCGCCGACTTCCTGCAACAGCAGCGAGGTGATCAGAAACTGCACCAGGATGTTGCGCATCCCGTAGAAGCTGAAACGCTCGCAGGCCTCGTTGCCGATGATGAAAGGAATCTGGCGCGGCAACCGCGCCCCGGCAGTAGAGCCCGGCAAGGTGGTAGTGGTCAAAGGCAGTCCGGTCGAGCAGAAAACACGCGCTATCGTACCGGCGGCTGCGGGTTGGCCGCCATCGCGACCATTGGATAAGGCTTCGGTGGAGGACGTTGCATGCGTCGACCCCGCTGCGGCCGTTGCTACGGTCGTGGCTCGGTTCGGAAAGTCGTCCGGCCAGGCGCATGCTGAAAAACACGTATCGAAACCCCGCTGCCAAGCCGATCACACGGAAGTCATGACGCAGTGCAGATTGGCCTGCTGCGCCGGCTCGGCTACATTGCAAACGTTTTCCTGGAACACTGGACCGCTGGATGCCCCGCTTCACCCGCCTGGCCCTGAGCCTGTTGCTGTTGACCACCGCCCCCGCCGCACTGGCCGCCGAACCGCTGACCACCCTGGCCGAGCGCAGCGGCTTTGCCCAAACCGGACGCTACGATGAGGTCATCGCACTGTGCGATGCCTTCGCCCAGCGCTATCCGCAGGCGGTGCGCTGCATCGACTTCGGTACCACCCCGGAAGGCCGGCCGATGAAGGCGCTGATCGTCTCCACCAGCGGCGCGCTGGATGCGGCCAGTGCCGCGCAGCGCAAGTTGCCGGTGGTGCTGGTGCAAGGCGGCATCCATGCCGGCGAGATCGACGGCAAGGACGCGGGCTTTCTGGCGCTGCGCGAGTTGCTGGACGGCAAGGCCGGCAAAGGCGTGCTCGACAAACTGGTGTGGGTGTTCGTGCCGGTGTTCAACGTCGACGGCCACGAACGCTTCGGTGCCTGGAACCGCCCCAATCAACGCGGCCCCGAACAGATGGGCTGGCGCACCACCGCGCAGAACCTCAATCTCAATCGCGACTACCTCAAGGCCGACGCGCCGGAAATGCAGGCGATGCTGCGGCTGGTGCAGCAGTGGGACCCGCTGATGTATGTGGACCTGCATGTCACCGATGGCGCCAAGTTCGAACACGATGTCTCGGTGCAGGTGGAACCGGTGCATGCCGGCGATGCCACGCTGCAACGCGACGGCACGCGCTGGCGCGATGCTGTGATTGCCGATCTGGCCAAACAAGGCTCGCTGCCGCTGCCGTATTACCCCTCGTTCGTGCACGAAGACGACCCGACCTCCGGCTTTGCCGACGACGTGTCGCCGCCGCGTTTTTCGCATGGCTATTTCCTGCTGCGCAACCGTTTCGGCATGCTGGTGGAAACGCATTCGTGGAAGACCTACCCGGTGCGTGTGCGCGTCACCCGCAACGCCATCGTCTCGGTGCTGCAGCAGACCGCGCGCAACGGTACGAAGTGGCGCGCCGATGCGCTGGCAGCCGATCAGCGTGCCACCAAACTGGCTGGCGAAATGGAGCCGTTGAGCTTCGCTGCCGGCCCGGCCGCACGCACTGTTGCCTTCCGCGGCTACGCCTACACGCGCACGCCTTCGCCGATTTCCGGCGCATTGATGACGCGCTACGACGAGACCAAACCACAGATCTGGAAGGTGCCGTTACGCGATCAGATCACCCCCGACGTGGTGATCGATGCACCACGCGGCGGCTATCTGGTGCCTGCCGCGCAGGCCGCGCTGGTGGCGGAAAAACTACGCCTGCACGGCATCGCCTTCGACACCATCGCCACTGCTGGCGAGTATCCGGTGCAGAGCTTCCGTGCCGACAAGGCAACGTTTGCCGCACGCTCCAACGAAGGCCATCAAAACCTGGAAATCGCCGGCCACTGGCGCGATGAAACCCGTAACGTGCCAGCCGGCTCGCTGTTCGTCCCGATTGCCCAGGCCAAGTCGCGCCTGGTGATGGCGATGTTGGAACCGCAGGCGCCAGACTCGCTGTTGCAGTGGGGGTTTTTCAACACCGCATTCGAGCGCAAGGAATACATGGAAGACTACGTCGCCGAGGATGTCGCCCGCGACATGCTCGAACGCGACCCGGCAGTGAAAGCGCAATTCGAACAGCGCCTGGCAAGCGATGCGGCCTTCGCCGCCGACCCGAAGGCAAGGCTGGAATTCTTCGCCCGCCTGCATTCCTCCTGGGACGAGCGCTACCGCTTGTATCCGGTGTTGCGCACGGCACAGACGCAGTTCTGATGCCGCGCCCGATTACGGCAACCCCCTGATTCGGCGCGCACGCGCGCCATTCGAACTTGGGCACTGCGGTGCCCTCCCCTGATTGCAACCGCACCACAAGGACCACCCCGTGCCACACCCCGATATGAAAACGTTTACACGCGCCACGCCGCGCCGTCTCGCGCTCGCCATTGCACTCGGCATGAGCGTCGCGTTTGCCGCCCCGCTCAGCGCACAACCCGCCGCTGCAGCGCAGCCGTGGATGGACACCGCCTTGACTGCGGACCAGCGCGCCGACCGCCTGCTGGCGCAGATGAGCGAAGACGAAAAATTCCAGATGCTGCGCAGCTACTTCGGCCTGGGCACCGACAAGATTCCCAAGCCCGAGGGCGCGCTGGGCTCGGCCGGCTACGTGCCCGGCATCCCCCGCCTGGGCATCCCGGCGCAGCAGCTAGCCGACGCCGGCGTGGGCGTGACCAATCCGGGCGGCATTCGCAAGGGCGACTTCGCCACCGCGATGCCGTCCGGCCCGTCCACGGCATCGAGCTGGAATCCGCAGCTGGCCTATGCCGGCGGCAAGACCATGGGCCGCGAATCCTGGCAGCAGGGCTTCAATGTGCTGCTGGCCGGCAGCGTCAACCTGCAGCGCGACCCGCGCAACGGGCGCAATTTCGAATATGCCGGCGAAGACCCGCTGCTGGCCGGCACGATGGTTGGCGAATCGATTCGTGGCGTGCAGAGCGAGCATGTGCTGTCGACGATGAAGCACTTCGCGCTCAACGACATGGAAACCCGGCGCAACTTCCATAGCGCCGAGATCGGCGAGCAGGCGATGCACGAATCGGATCTGCTGGCATTCGAGATCGCGTTGAAGATCGGCGACCCGGCCTCGGTGATGTGCTCCTACAACAAGATCAACGGTGTCTACGGCTGCGAGCACGATTACCTGCTCAATCAGGTGCTCAAGCAGGAATGGAAATACCCCGGCTACGTGATGTCCGACTGGGGCGGCGTGCACAGCGGTTCCAAGGCGGCGCTGGCCGGTCTGGACCAGCAATCGGCCGGCGAAGTATTCGATGCGGCGGTGTTCTTCGATGCGCCGCTGCGCATGGCGGTGTCGGCCGGCGTGGTGCCGCGCGCGCGCTTCGACGACATGGTCAAGCGCGTGCTGCGCAGCCTGTTCGCGCATGGCGCGTTCGATCACCCAACCCAGCGCCAGCCGATCGACGGCAAGGCCGGACTACTGGCCGCGCAGCATGTTGCCGAGGAAGGCAGCGTGCTGCTGCGTAACGAGCAGGCCACCTTGCCGCTGTCCAAGGACGTGCGCCGTATCGCGGTGATCGGTGGGTACGCCGACAAGGGCGTGATGTCCGGCGGCGGTTCTTCGCGGGTGGACTACACCATCAACGGCGGCAACGCGGTGCCCGGCCTCACCCCGACCACCTGGCCCGGCCCGGTGATCATCCATCCGTCCTCGCCGTTGCAGGCGCTGCGCGCCGCATTGCCGAATGTGCAGATCGATTATGTCGACGGCAAGGACCGCGCTGCCGCAGCACGCGCGGCCAAGGCCGCCGATGTGGCCATCGTGTTCGCCACCCAATGGGCCGCCGAATCGGTGGACCTGCCGGACATGCAGTTGCCCGACAACCAGGACGCACTGATCGAAGCGGTGGCCAAGGCCAACCCCAAGACCACCGTGGTGCTGGAAACCAACGGCCCGGTGCGCATGCCCTGGGCCGAGCGCGTACCGGCGGTGTTGCAGGCGTGGTATCCGGGCATCGGCGGAGGCGAGGCGATCGCCAACCTGCTGACCGGCAAGGTCAATCCTTCCGGCCATCTGCCGGTGACCTGGCCAGTGGACGAATCGCAGCTGCCGCGTCCCTCGATTCCTGGCCTGGGCTTCAAGCCGGCCAAGCCGGGCGAAGACAGCATCGACTACGCCATCGAAGGCGCCAACGTCGGCTACAAGTGGTTCGCCGCGCGCAAGCTGACCCCGCGTTACCCGTTCGGCCACGGCCTGTCGTACACCCAGTTCCGCATGGGCGGGTTACGCGTGCAGGCCAATGGCAGCCAGCTCACGGCGAGCTTCGAAGTGGAAAATATCGGCCAGCGCGAAGGCGCCGCCGTGCCGCAACTCTACCTCACCCTGCCCGACGGCCACGCCACCCCGCTGCGCCTGATCGGCTGGCAGAAGCTCACCCTCAAGCCGGGCGAAAAGCGCAACGTGCAGGTGATCGCCGAACCCAAGACGCTGGCCGACTTCGATGCCAAGGCACGTCACTGGACCATCGCGGCCGGCACCTACCGCGTGCAGTTGGCGCGTTCGGCAAGCGAACCGGTGCAAAGTGCGGAGGTCACCTTGCCGGCGGCGCAGCTGCCGTAAACCGGCATCGCGGCGGGCGCGCATTGCGCGCGTCCGCCACGCCGTCTTCTCACGTCGCCGGCAGGCGCGAGCCACCACGAAGAATTTGTGCGAGATGCGTTGACAGCTTCGTGCGCAACTTGCACAATTCGCCCCCTGAGTCGCCCAGGTGGCGGAATTGGTAGACGCACTAGCTTCAGGTGCTAGCGGGGGCAACTTCGTGGAGGTTCGAGTCCTCTCCTGGGCACCACGACTCACGGTAGATCGCAAAAAACCCCGCTCAGGCGGGGTTTTTTGCGTTTGGTCAAGGGCTGCTAGAAGCTTAGCGAGTACATGCTTTGTCACTAACCTCACTAATAGATAGCTGCTACGCGCTTAAACATATACCCGCACAATCTTGCCTTAGCATAGCTGTCGCGAAGTCACCTCCGCGAAGATCTACTTGCACTCACGCGAGAATGTCAAAACAAGCACAACCATTGAAGTTGCTACATGTTTGGGCTGAGATCTACCTCTGGCGTCTGGAACATGACAAACAGCTTCTCAGTGAGAATCAACAGCGTCGCGCTTGGCGACTACGCTGAGCTCCTGGCGAGTAGGATTATTATCGGACTTGGATTTAAGCCCGCTGCTTAGGCGAGAAGATGTCGCACCTCATAAAACTCGGCAAGCTTGCCAACGAGATGGAACGCAATGTGAGGTATGCCATTGCGTTGCTGGATTGTGTTCATTTTGACAGTTTAGAAAAAGGTCGCCAATGCCAAATTACAACTATGAAGCACTCTCGCCTCAAGATTTTGAAGAAGTCTCTCGAGATCTCTTGCAAGCAGAGTGGAATGTCGTATTAGAGGCGTTCAAGGAAGGTCGCGACGGCGGCATCGATCTGCGTTACACCACACATCCTGGCAACCTAGTTGTCATTCAATGCAAGCACTTTGCCAAATCAGGCTTTGCCGCATTGCTACGTCACTTGAAAGACTCCGAGCTACCTAAGATCCATAAAATTAACCCAAGTCGATATGTCGTCATGACGACAGTAAGTCTTTCACCAGGAAACAAACTTTCCATTCTAGAAGCATTGAATCCTTATATAAAATCGCCATCAGATATTTTAGGAACCAACGACATTGATGGACTCCTCGCCAAACATCCAGATGTCGAGCGAGCAAATTTTAAATTATGGCTTGCGAGCACAAATGTTATTGACCGAATTTTGCACAACGCTGAAGTTTGCCAAACCCAATTTGAAGTAGAGCGCATCAGGCAAAAACTTCCACTTTTTGTTCAGAACCAAGCGTATCCTCAGGCAAAAAAAATTTTGAGTAAGGATAGAATCCTGGTGATCTCCGGACCTCCTGGAATTGGAAAGACAACACTAGCTGAGATGCTTCTTTATTCCAGCCTAGAGGAGGGTTACGAACCCGTAGTCATCCAAGCAAACATCACCGAAGGTAAGAATTTATATAAAAAAGAATCTAAACAAATATTCTATTATGACGACTTCCTCGGACAAACTTTTCTCGGTGACCGACGAGAATACTTTGGCCAAAACCATGACAAAGCCGTGGTTGACTTTATTGAAATGATCAGAAGATCATCAAACTCAAAGTTTATCCTGACTACGCGCGAACACATCCTCAGCAGCGCGATACACCTATCTGAGCGACTAAATGATAATAAATTAATTCGCGACCGAATTATATTAAAGCTTAGTCACTACAATTTTGGCGATCGGGCGAGAATACTTTATAACCATCTCTATTTCAGCGAACTACCCTACTCGCACAAGAAAAAAATACTAATAGGCGATTTTTTTCTAAAGATTATTCAACACCCACACTTCAACCCTCGATTAATTGAGTGGTTAGCTGACCTAGATCGCATCGAGTCAGTACTCCCCGAAAACTATCAGAAATACATCGAAAATTTACTAGAAAACCCAGAAAGAATTTGGGATCACGCCTATCGCACACAGATTTCGGAGGCTGGACGCTGTCTTCTTCTAGCCTTGTACACTGACGGGGGAGACAGCCTCGCCGGCCTGAAGTCCTGTTTTGACGAGCTTCGCATCACAAGGGCCAAGAGGTACAACCAGCAAATCGAACCGAATGAATTTGAGGCAAATCTTAAAATTCTTGAAGGTGGATTCATAGCCATTAGATCCCGAAGCGTTGATTACTTAAACCCGTCAGTAAAGGGATATGTCGGAACGGTCATTTCTGCTGATGCACAAGCATATTCTGACATCCTACAATCGGCTATCCACTTCAAACAAATCGCAGCTGTTTGGCGGCTAAAAAAAGAAATTGGCTCACCAACAGCGCAAATGCTACCGCGTGATCACAGCGCAGTTTTCATCGCGAAGCTAACTTCATTAGCAGATTCCCCAACGTACGCTTTCGAAACCTCAACCGAGGGACGAATAGTTGCAGATAAGGTTGACAACAGCACAGAGGAACGAATTCGATTTCTAACCGAGTTTTGTGCTACTAAAGAAGCAAACGCTGGCCTCGAACAAATTCAAGACGCAATGATAAGGCTAATTGCGAACTGGGCTCCCCACATGGTGAATATTTGGGCTACTCGGGAACTTGTACGCGAGATGGCAACCTATAGCAGCCCGGAGAAGAGCCATGGAACTTTCATTCGACAGCTAGTCCTTGAAAAACTATTAGATTCATTACCATACGCTCGGTCGTACCATTGGCGAGACCTTATTAATCTACCGGAAGACACTCCTGGCTGGCAGCAACGTAATTCGCAAAAATTTCACGATGGACTTCGCTTTTACATGAACGAGGGCTGGCAAGATGACTACGATAATTGTGAAGACCTCTACGAGAAAGAGCGTCTCCTTGAAAATTTGTCCGAACTAGCGCAGAAGAAAAAGAAGTCAAGATTTTTTGCAATTCCTTTGCGTGGAGTTCGCGATGCAATGGAAGCTAGTGCGGACGATACGGATGAAGAAGATGCTGAGTCCGGACATGGATCACCTAGTCAGCGTCATCCTCAACGCGTACTAAGTGAAAGTGATGTTCGAACTATGTTTAAGACTTTATTGCTGGAAGATTTTTCTGAAACTGATCCATAAATATCACCATAAGAAGCAATGACTACATCCATTAAATCCTATCCACTTATTACTTTTAGATTCCAAAAATAGCTTTTAAATAAATCGCTGCGGATAGAAGCTTCTCTGTGCACAACCCAAGTCAATGCCCACCCGCTGCCGCCGCACCACCGGCACCCGCACCAAACGGCGGTTTGGCCAGCCACAGGAAAAAGATGATCGCCAGGAACGTCCAGCCGAGCAGGTAGAAGATGTCGTTGAAGCCCATCTGCGAGGCCTGGTGGTTGATCATGTTGTTGAGCGAGGCAGCACCGCGTTGCAGGTCGCCCTGCCCCATCGCGGTGACCTGCTCCTGCATACCCGGGGTGTACACCGAGATGTGTTCGGTGATGTGCGCGTGGTGCACCTGGGTGCGACGTGCCCACAGATAGGTGGTCAACGATGCGGCAAAGCTGCCGCCCAAGGTGCGCAGGAAGGTGGCCAGGCCGGAACCTGCCGCGATCTCGCGCCCGTCCAGATCCGACAGCAGAATCTGCAGCACCGGCATGAAGAACAACGCCACGCCCACGCCCATCACCAACTGCACGGTGGCCACGTGATTGAAGTCCACCTGCAGGTTGAAGTTGGAGCGCAGGAAGCTGGTGAACGACAGAAAGATGAAGGCCACGGTGGCAAGCATGCGCAGATCGAACCGCAGCGCGTACTTGCCCACGAATGGCGTCATCAGCACCGGCAGGATGCCGATCGGCGCGGTGGCCAGGCCAGCCCAGATCGCCGTGTAGCCCATGTCGCGCTGCAGCCATTGCGGGATCAGCAGACTCACACTGAAAAACGCCGCATACGCCACCACCATCGCCAGCGTGCCGGCACGGAAGTTGCGGTGCCGGAACAGCTTGAGATCGACGATGGGGTCCTTGTCGGTGAGCTCCCAGATCACGAATATCACCAGCGCCACCGCAGCGACGCAGGCCAACACCACGATCTTGTCGGAAGAGAACCAATCCTCGTCGTTGCCCAGATCCAGCACCAGCTGCAGCGCGCCGACACCGACCACCAATAGGATCAGACCGATGTAATCCATGCGCGGCTTTTCAAGTTGCTCAGGGCGATGGCGCAACTGCGAACCGACGATGCTGCTGGCGATGATGCCCAGCGGCACGTTGATCAGAAAGATCCATTCCCAGCTGTAGTTGTCGGTGATCCAGCCACCCAGGATCGGGCCGGCGATGGGTGCCACCACTGTGATCATTGCCAGCAAGGCGAGCGCCTGCCCGCGTTTTTCGCGTGGATAGATCGACACCAGCAGACTCTGGGTAATCGGGTACATCGGCCCGGCGACAAACCCCTGCAGCGCACGCGACACCACCAGCATGCCCATGCTCTGGGCCAGCCCGCACAGCAACGAAGCAACGGTGAAGGCCAGTGTCGACCATACGAACAACTTGGTCTCGCCAAAACGCCGACTCAGCCAACCGGTCAGCGGCAAGGCGATCGCGGTGCTGACCGCAAACGAGGTGATGACCCAGGTGGCCTGCTGCGAACTGGCACCGAGATTGCCGGCGATGGTCGGCAACGACACGTTGGCGATGGTGGTGTCCAGCACCTGCATGAACGAGGCCATCGCCAGGCCCACGGTGCACAACGCCACGCTCGCCGGGCGAAAGCCGGCGGCGGGCGCAGGCGCCGAGGGGCCGCCGGGCGCGGTGGGAGCTTGCGAAGACATGCTGGCTTAGCCCGCCTTGGAAACAGCCTGCGTGGGCAGGTTGTCCTGGATGATGCGTTGGATATCCGCGTCGGCGGCCTGCAACTGCTGCGCATACACGTCGGTGGAAAACACCGCGCCATTGGCGAACTTGGTCGGCAACACGCTGCCCTGCTGATCGTGCAGATTGACCTCGACCTTCATCGACAAGCCAATGCGCAAGGGATTGCCGGCCAATTGTTTGGCATCCACCGCGATGCGCACCGGCACGCGCTGCACGATCTTGATCCAGTTGCCGCTGGCGTTTTGCGCCGGCAACAGCGAGAACGCGCTGCCGGTGCCCAGGCCCAGGCTTTCGATGCGGCCGATGTAGTTCACGCCACCGCCGTACAGATCCGAATGCAGTTCCACCGGCTGGCCCAGACGCATGTGCTTGAGCTGAGTTTCCTTGAAATTGGCTTCCACCCACACCTGCTCCAGCGGCACCACCGCCATCAGCACGCTACCCGGCTGTACACGCTGGCCGAGCTGCGCCGAACGACGCGCCACGTAACCGGACACCGGCGCAATCACACCGGTGCGCGCATGGTTGAGATAGGCCTGACGCAGCTGCGCGGCGGCCGTCTGCACGTCTGGCTGATTCGCCACCGCGCTGTCATCCACCAAGGCGCGATTACGTTCGAAGCTCTCGCGCGAACCGCTCACCGCCGCTTCGGCAGCAGCGAGTTCTTCGCGGGCATGCGCCAGTTCTTCGTTGGAAATCGCGCCGCTGGCAGCCAGATCCTTGCGCCGTGCGAAGTCGGCACGTGCGCTGCGCAACGTGACTTCGCGCGAAGACAATTCGGCTTGCGCACCTTCCACACTGCGATACAGACCGCGCACCTGACGCACGGTCTTGGCCAGGTTGGCTTCGGCCTGCTGCAATGCGACTGCGGTATCGGCCGGGTCCAGCTGCACCAGCAACTGGCCGCGCTCCACGCGCATGCCGTCTTCGGCGCCGATGCTGACCACGGTGCCGCCCACCATCGGGGTGATCTGCACCTGGTTGCCCTGCACATACGCGTCGTCGGTCTCTTCGTGCCAGCGGCCGACCAGGAAGTACCACACCACAAGACCGATGATCGCCAGGATCACCACAATGGCCACGATGCGCAGCGCCGCACGGCGCTTGCTGGGCGCGGCCGGCGCAGGTTGGGAAGAAGTTGCAGTCGTCTGGCTCATCGTCGCTGTCTCAGGAATTCGGTTGTGCGGAAGTGGTCGCGGCGTGTGCGGTGTCGCGCGCAGGTTCCGGCGTGAATCCGCCGCCCAAGGCGCGCTGCAACCTCACCGAGGCCAACAGTTGTTGCGATTGCAGGCTGGCCATGCGCTGGCGTGCGAGCAGCAATTGCTCCTGCACGCTGAGCACTTCCAGATAGCTGCCAATGCCGGCGCGGTAGCGTTGTTGTGCGAGATCGAAGGCGGCAGTGACGGTCTGCACTGCCTCGTCCTGCGAGCGTGCGCGCTGCTCCAGCGAACGCACTGCGTTGACCTGGTCGGCCACCTCGCGCAGCGCATCGAGCACCTTCTGGTTGTAGTCGGCCACCGCCAGGTCGTATTGCGCATCGCTGCCGGCGAGATTGGCGCGCAGCTTACCGCCATCGAAGATCGGCAGGCTCAATGCCGGGGCGACCACGCCGAACAGCGATGCACTTTCCAGCAACTGGCCGACATCCCGGTTCACCAGCCCGCCCAACGCAGTGATGTTGAAGCTGGGATAGAAGCGCGTCTTGGCGACCGCAATGTTTTTATCGGCCGCTTCAACGCGCCAGCGCGCGGCGACCACATCGGGGCGATGACCCAACAACTCGGCCGGCAATGCACTTGGCAATTGCAGCGCGCCTGCGCTGCTCAAGGTGGGGCGCGCGATATCCAGCCCGCGGTCCGGGCCCTGCCCGACCAAGGCGGCCAGCGCCGTGCGCGCTTCGTCGATCTGCTGCTGCGCCGATTGCAGCTGCTGTTGCGCAGCCGGCACGCGCACCTGCGATTGACGCACCTGCAGTTCACTATCGATGCCGGCGCCGCGACGTTGCCGAGTCAAATCCAGGGTCTTCTGCGCGCGCGTCAACTCGTCGCTGGCCACATCGTGCAGACGCCACGCGTAATCGAGCTGGGCATAGGCTTCGGCGATTGCCGCCGACAGGTTCAGGCGGGCTGCCTGCGCATCCACATCGGACGCATGCGCCTGGTCCACTGCCGCTTCCCAGGCGGCGCGCTTGCCGCCCCACAGGTCCACGCCGTAGCGGAAATCCAGCACTACCTGGCCGTTGCCGCCGAACTTGCCGCCGCGTTCGTCGCCCACCACCGATTCGGGCAACTGCACGCCGGCATAGCCACCGGACACCGACAGGCTCGGGCCGCGGTCGGCCTGCGCGGTGCCGATGCGTGCCTGCGCCTGGCGCAGGCGCGCATCGGCCGCCGCCAGGCTGGGGCTGTGTTGCAGGCCTTCGGCAATCAACGCATTCAATTGCGGATCGCCCAAGGCGCGCCACCAATCGCTGGCCGGCCACGCCGCCGGGCTCAGGGTGGTCTGCGCCAGGGTGCGCTCGGCATGCAGCGCGCCCGGTTCCAGCACGGCGCCTTGCGGAGCCAGACCACGACTACTCGCGCAGGCGGCCAATGCCAGCGTCAAGGCGGTGAGCACAAGCGGCCGCGCAAAGCGCGTTGAGCGCAGGCGCAACATCTGGATCGAGGAACTAGCAGCGTTCATGAGTTGAGTGCATCGCGGACACGAATGAGAAGAGAGGTGAGTTGTTCGCGCTCGGGCGCGGCCAGATCGCGCAGGCCGTGCTCAATGGCGCGTTCGCCGCGCAGCTTCAGGCGCTCCCACAAGGCCACGCCCTGTTCGGTCATGACGATCTGCAACGCGCGCCGGTCCTGCGCATGCGGCTCGCGCCGCACCGCGCCCAGCGCTTCAAGCTTGTCCAGCAGCCGGGTCACCGCGCTCGGGGTCTGGTCCAGCGCCAGCGCCAGTTCGTTGGCCGTACAGGGCGAGCGCACCGCCAGAATCTTCAAGCCGACGTAGTGGCTGAAGCCGAAGTCGGGCAGTTCGCCCTTCATCTCGGCATCGAGCTGCCGCATCAGCGCGTCGCGCACCTGGCGCAGCAACAAACCGAACGACGGCGAGGCGGAGGAGAGATCGTTCATGGCCGGCTATTTTCTTCCGGAATATATATTTGTCAATGCAAATATGTCGAAAGGGATTAAACCGCCTGAAAGGATCGCCACGATACGCGCGGGTCTGGCTGGCCTGGTAATACAATTGCGCCAATGACTATCGAAAACCCGCCAACGACGGTCGATGCCTTGCATCCGGGCGTGCGCGCCAGCTTCGAGTGGGCCGATGGTCCGGAAGTGATCGCCTTCCTGGCCGATCTGCATGCGGTATGGGCGCCGGAGACCGCCGCGCACGCGCATGTGCGCGGCCAGCTGATGTATGTGGAGCACGGCGTACTGACCGTGCATACCGAACAGGGCACCCTCTCATTGCCGCCGGGCTGCGCCGGCTGGATGCCGCCCGGCCAGCAGCACACCGTGGAGCTGGCCGGGCCGATGCGCGGCTGGGGCGTGGTGGTGCGGCCGGATGCCTGCGCCGCCCTGCCCGCGCAAGGCGGGGTGATCCGGCTGACCGGGCTGGCCCGCGAAGCGATCATGCGCGCCGCCAGCTGGCCGCTGGATCAGCCGCTGGATAGCGCCCAGCAACGGCTGGCCGCCGTGCTGCTGGACGAGCTGTGCCAGGTCCAGATCGACCACCTGCACCTGCCGATGCCGGCCGACCGCCGGCTGCTGCGCATCGCCCGCCAGCTGCTCGATAACCCCGCCGACCCGCGCCCGCTGGATGCCTGGGCCGATTGGGGCGGGCTGTCGCCGCGCAGTCTGAGCCGGCACTTCCGCAGCGAGACCGGGCTGAGTTTCGCGCAGTGGCGGCAGCAGGCCAGGCTCGCCGAAGGCCTGCGGCGCTTGAGTCAGGGCAGCGCGGTGGCACAGGTCGCCGACCAGCTCGGCTACAGCAGCCCCAGCGCTTTCGTCAGCGTGTTCCACCGCCATTTCGGCGCCCCGCCCACGCGTTATCTGGCCGGTGGCCACGCGCGCGGCTTGGCATCCCCCGCCGCATCCGGATAATCGGCGCTCTTCGAGCTCGCGCCTGGCGCGCGGGCTCCTCTTTCGTAGGACCTGGCTTCGCAATGACCGATCTGACCCGCCCCACCTTCCATGGCTTCGAACAGCTGCCGCTGCGCGAGTACGCCGAACGCGCCTATCTCGACTATTCGATGTACGTGGTGCTCGACCGCGCCCTGCCGTTTCTGGGTGACGGACTGAAGCCGGTGCAGCGGCGCATCATCTTCGCGATGAGCGAGCTGGGCCTGAACGCCGCCGCCAAGCCGAAGAAATCCGCACGCACCGTGGGCGATGTGATCGGTAAGTACCATCCGCACGGCGACAGCGCGTGCTACGAAGCGCTGGTGCTGATGGCGCAGCCGTTTTCGTACCGTTACCCGCTGATCGAAGGCCAGGGCAACTTCGGTTCCACCGACGATCCGAAGTCGTTCGCGGCGATGCGCTACACCGAATCCAAGCTGACCCCGATCGCCGAAGTGCTGCTGGGCGAGATCAGCCAAGGCACCACCGATTGGGCCGCCAACTTCGACGGCACCCTGGAAGAGCCGACCTGGTTGCCGGCACGCCTGCCGCACCTGCTGCTCAACGGCACCACCGGCATTGCGGTGGGCATGGCCACCGACGTGCCGCCGCACAACCTCAACGAGATCGTCAGCGCGCTGCTGCGCCTGCTCGACAACCCCGATGCCACGGTCGCCGAACTGTGCGAGCACGTGCTCGGCCCGGACTACCCGACCACCGCCGAAATCATCACCCCGGTGGCCGACCTGCGCGCCATCTACGAGACCGGCCACGGCAGCGTGCGTGCGCGCGCCACCTACAAGAAAGAACACGCGAACATTGTCATCGACGCGCTGCCGTACCAGGTCTCGCCGTCCAAGGTGATCGAGCAGATCGCCCAGCAGATGCGCGCCAAGAAGCTGCCGTGGCTGGAAGACATCCGCGACGAATCCGACCACACCAGCCCGGTGCGGGTGGTGCTGGTGCCGCGCTCCAACCGCGTCGATGCCGAGCAGCTGATGGGCCACCTGTTCGTCACCACCGATCTTGAGCGCAGCTACCGCGTCAACCTCAACGTGATCGGGCTGGATGGCCGCCCGCAGGTAAAGAATCTGCGCCAATTGCTGAGCGAGTGGCTGACCTTCCGCAGCGATACCGTCACCCGCCGCCTCAACCATCGCCTGCAGAAGGTCGAGCGCCGCCTGCACCTGTTGGAAGGTTTGTTGATCGCCTTCCTCAACCTGGACGAAGTGATCCGCATCGTCCGCAGCGAGGACGAACCCAAGCCGGTGTTGATGGCCAAGTTCGCACTCAGCGAGGAACAGGCCGAATACATTCTGGAAACCAAGCTGCGCCAGCTGGCGCGCCTGGAAGAAATGAAGATCCGCGGCGAGCAGGAAGCCCTCGCCAAGGAACGCGCGCAGATCCTGGCCATTCTCGAAAGCAAGACCAAGCTGAAGAAGCTGATCAAGGACGAACTGACCGCCGATGCCAAGAAGTTCGGCGACGCACGTCGCTCGCCACTGGTGCAGCGTGGCGCGGCGCAGGCGATCGACGAAACGGAGATGGTCGCCAGCGAACCGATGACCGTGGTGTTGTCGGAAAAGGGCTGGGTGCGCGCGGCCAAGGGCCACGAAGTGGATCCGCCCGGCATGTCCTACCGCGATGGCGACAGCCTGCTGGCCGCAGTGCGCAGCCGCAGCACCCATCAAGTGGCGTTCCTGGATTCGGAAGGCCGCGCCTACTCCACCGCAGTGCACACCCTTCCCTCGGCGCGAGGCAATGGCGAGCCGTTGACCGGGCGGTTCTCGCCCGCTTCCGGCGCGTCGTTCCAGGTCATGGCCAGCGCCGACAACGCCACCCGCTTCGTGCTGGCCTCATCGCACGGCTATGGCTTCGTCACCCGCTTCGAAAACCTCACCGGTCGCAACAAGGCCGGCAAGGCGATGCTCAATCTGACCACCGGCGCGCAAGTGCTCACGCCGGCGCAAGTGATCAACCCGCAGAGCGATCGCATTGTCGCGGTCACCAGCGCCGGCAATCTGCTGGCGGTGGCGGCCAGCGATGTGCCTGAGCTGGACAAGGGCAAAGGCAACAAGATCATCGAGATCCCCAAGGCCAAGCTCGGCACCGAGCGCGTGGTGGCGGTGGTGGCGGTGGCGCCGGGCAACACGCTGCTGGTACGCAGCGGAGCACGCACCATGAGCCTGTCGTTCAAGGATCTGGATACGTATGTGGGCGCGCGTGCGAGCCGCGGGGCGTTGTTGCCGCGCGGGTGGCAGAAAGTAGATGGGCTGGAAGTGCAGTAACGCTTGTTCACCTAAGCGGCGCGCGGCGGCGCGTTCGATGCTGTCGTCGCGCCCTCGATTAGTTCGGCTTGGAACATCCAAACGACGCTGAAGTTCAAGCTCTGCGTCGTCTTGAGAGGTCATCGAACGGTGCGGATGCGTCGGTTGTAGAGCGGATGATCTGCGGCTTGGCTGCAGGGTCCTTGCCGGCCCACCATCGCGGGACACGCCGCAAGTACATCCATGTAGGCTCTTACGCGGCATCCATGCCGCGTAAGGTCCCGCGATGGTGGGCGGGCAAGGACCAATCAAGATGGTCGGTGTGCGTGGTTGCGCGCGGTGTCTGCCAGGCAGCTGTGCGATGAGTTGCGGTCTGATCAGCTCCTTTCGAGCGGCAATATCACTCCTATTTTCGCCATCACATCACTGGTCAACGCAAGACAACAAGACAACAAGACAACATCATGGACACAGATTTCTGGCTGCAGCGGTGGCAGGACGGTCAGACCGGCTTCCATCAGGACGAGGTGATGCCGCTGCTGCAAAAGCATTGGCCGGCGTTGCAGTCGCCGAAGGCTGCCCGCGTGCTGGTGCCGTTGTGCGGCAAGACACTGGATATGCATTGGTTGGCCGCGCAAGGCCATCGCGTGCTGGGTGTGGAAGTATCGCCGTTGGCCGTCACGCAGTTTTTCGATGACGCAGGCCTGCAACCGCAGCGACACACCAGCAGCGCCGGCGAGCACTTTATTGCCGGCCCGATCGAAATCATCTGCGGCGATGCCTTTGCACTGGACGCAAGCGTGCTGGCCGATTGCAGCGCTGTCTATGACCGCGCTGCATTGATCGCCCTGCCTGCGGCGCTACGTCGGCGCCATCTGGAGACCGTCTATGCGCGCCTGCCCGCAGGCTGCTGCGGTCTGCTGATCACGTTGGACTATCCGCAAGCCGAAAAAGCCGGCCCACCCTTCTCGGTGGATACTGCCGAGGTGCACGCATTGTTCGACGCGCAGTGGCAGGTGCAGGCGTTGGAACACCGCGACATCCTGGATCAGGAGCCACGCTTCCGTGCCGATGGCGTTACTGCGCTGTCGACCGGGGTGTATCGCCTGCAACGTAACTGACGATTGCGTTCGAACGCGCTGTCGCGCCCCAAAGCCGTCTTCGCATCAGTCGGCCACTGCATGCTTCGCACAATGCGCGAGTCGCAAGCCAATCGAGACCGCGTGACCTTGCGCCACGCGGTGGTTCTGCAACGCGCGCAATGCGCCAAGCAACACACCGCAGCAGACGGTCGGTAGATGACGCAGGCAGCGCAGCAATCGCGATGCACAGCGCGGCACCTGCCGACTGCGAAGCTGTGCTGCGCCAGCTCTTCGGCTGCGCAGCGCCCAGTCGCCCGACTCAGCCGGCCACGTGACCCTTGTCGATCTTCGAGGTCTGGTACAACTCCAGGCCAATGCGCTTGATCAGGCCGAGCTGCTGCTCCAGCCACCAGGCGTGATCTTCTTCGGTGTCCTGCAGCTGCTTGAGCAGCATGTCGCGGCTGACGTAATCGCCGTGCTCTTCGCACAGCTTCATGCCGGCGGCGAGCGCAGCGCGCACTTCGTATTCCACCACCAGATCGCGCTCGAGCATCTCCACCACGGTCTTGCCGGGCGCAAACTCCGACGGCCGCATGTCCGGGTCGCCTTCCAGGAACAGGATGCGCCGCAGCAGCGCGTCGGCGTGCTCGGTCTCTTCCTGCATCTCGTGATTGATGCGCTCGTACAGCGCCATCAGGCCCTGATCTTCGTAACGGCGCGAATGCAGGAAATACTGGTCGCGTGCCGCCAGCTCGCCGCGCAGCAGCTGCTTGAGGTAATCGACGACTTCGGGATGGCCTTTCATGGTGTGCTCCAGCGACGCAATGCGCGCATGGTGCCCTAAGCCGCCGGGCAATGATCTAATCGGAATCACTTTCAGTTGCGTTGCCACCAGACCCGCCACCGTCATGACGGCGCGCCACACTTTGACCGAGCTCAAGGAATCGACAATGCGCAAATGGCTGGGCCGGCTGCTGCTGGCAATCTTGGTGTTGGTCGTGGCGGCCGTGTTGGCCGTGTATCTGTTGATGCGTGGCAGCCTGCCGCAGCTGGACGGCAATAGCGCACTGCACGGCCTGGCGGCACCGGTCAGCGTGCAGCGCGACCGATTGGGCGTGGTCACCATCGATGCGGCCAGCCAGGTCGATGCCATGCGTGCGCTCGGCTATGTGCACGCGCAGGAGCGCTATTTCGAGATGGATCTGATGCGCCGCGCGCCGGCCGGTGAACTCTCCGAGCTGTTTGGCGCCGCGGCGCTGGACCTGGACAAGCGCAATCGCGTGCATCGGTTGCGCGCCCGCGTGCATGCCAGCCTGGACATTGCTGCAGGCAGCCAGCGCGCAGCATTGCAGGCCTATACCGACGGCGTGAATGCCGGGCTGGCGGCCTTGCGCGTGCGTCCATGGCCGTACCTGCTGCTGCGGCAGACGCCGCGCGCATGGACGCTGGACGATTCCATCCTCACCGGCATGGCGATGTACGCCGACCTGCAGGACAACGACAACCAGACCGAACTGGCCATCGCACGCATCCGCGCGGTGGTGCCGCCCGCACTGGCGGCGCTGCTCGATCATCAGGGCTCCAGCTGGGATGCACCGCTGTTCGGGCCGGCACTGGGCGATGCGGCGCTTCCGGATGCGGCGACGCTGGATCTGCGGCGTTTGCCGCATCCAGCCGCCGCACCACGCGCCGAACAACCGACCCCGGGCAGCAACAACTTCGCCGTGGACGGCAGCCTCACCCGCGATGGTCGCGCCATCGTCGCCGACGACATGCACCTGGGCCTGCGTGCGCCCAACATCTGGTTCCGCGCGCGCTTGCGGTATCCGGATATCAGCGCGCCCGAGGGCAAGGTGGATGTCACCGGCTTCACCCTGCCCGGCCTGCCGGCGGTGGTGGTCGGCAGCAATGGGCACGTGGCCTGGGCGTTCACCAACAGCTATATCGATACGGCGGATTTCGCGCGGATTGCGCCAGCCACGCCCGGGCATCCGCAAGCGCTCACCACGCATGTCGAAACGATTCGTGTGGCAGGCGCTGCACCGGTAAGTTTTCCCGTTCGCGAGGCGGTCTGGGGCCCGATCCTGCACGAGAATGCCGACGGCAGTTTGCTCGCACTGCGCTGGGCCGCGCAGCTTCCCGGCGCAATCCGCCTGGATTTCGCGCAGATGAGCAGCGCGGCGGATCTGCAGGCGGCTTTTGCGGTGGCGGATCGCTCGGGCATTCCCGCGCAAAATCTCGTACTGGCCGATCGCAGCGGCCGCATCGCCTGGCGGCTGATCGGCGCACGCCCGGCACGCAATGCGGGGTGCAGCCCGAGCGGTACTGCCGAACTTGCAACCTCGGCGCAGGAGTCGAACGAGGCAGTGCCTTCGACTGCCGGAGCGGTCGCCTCCGAAACTGCGCCGACCGGCTGCGTGCCCTGGCCTGTGCGCAGCGACAATGCACCCGCCTTGATCGACCCACCCGCGCACCGGCTCTGGACTGCAAACAGCCGCATCGTCGATGCGCAACAGCTGGCGACACTCGGCAATGCCGGCTACGACCTGGGCGCGCGCGCGCAGCAGATTCGCGACGACTTGTTCGCAAAACAGCGTTTCAACGAACTGGATCTGCTTGCCATCCAGCTCGACGATCGCGCCGTGCTGCTCACGCGGTGGTGGCAGTTGTTGCGCAGCGTGGTCGAACACAGCAAGGACCCGGCGCTGCAACAAATCGAAGTCGCCACACGGCAGTGGCACGGGCATGCGTCCACCGGCTCGGTGAGCTATCGCATCGTGCGCGGTTTTCGCAGCATGACCATCGATGCGGTGGAAGCCGGACTGCTGGCACCGGCAAACGCTGCGCTTGGCGATGACTTCCTGCCGCCGCGTCGCGCGCAGTTGGAAGGCATCGTCTGGCCGTTGCTGCAGCAGCGCCCTGCACATTTGTTGCCGCCCACGTACACCAGTTGGGATCAGTTGCTTGCCGATGCTGCACGCAGTGCGCAGACGGATTTAGCTGCGCAGGACGGCCCCTTGAGCGAGCGCACCTGGGGCGAGCGCAATACCGCCGCGATCTGCCACCCGATCGCGCGCGCCTTGCCTGCCCTCGCCAAGCGCTGGCTGTGCATGCCGCCGGATCAACTGCCCGGCGATCGCGACATGCCGCGCGTGCAAGGCCCGGCCTTCGGCGCCTCCGAACGCATGGTGGTCTCGCCAGGCCACGAACGCGACGGCATCGTGCATATGCCGGGCGGCCAGAGCGGACATCCGTTGTCGCCGTTCTGGGGCGCGGGGCATGACGATTGGGTGCATGGCCGGCCGACCCCGTTTTTGCCGACGGCTACGCGTTACACGCTGCGATTGCAGCCGAATTAGGCGTGGTCGTGTTGTCTCGTCTGTCGACACAGGTTTCGACAGTGGATACGGGTTTCGACGAAAGCAAAACGCTTGGGTGAGCTGCATTAGCCCCTCTCCTGCGGGAGAGGGGTTGGGGTGAGGGTACGGGCATCAAGCAATGCTGGATTGCACGCGGCGCGCCTCTATCCATTCGAGTCCAACAGCGCTATGGCGTGGGCGAGCACGAGGCTGCGCCCGTACCCTCATCCGCCCTTCGGGCACCTTCTCCCGGCGGGAGAAGGGATGCGCTGTGCGTCTGCGTGTCCACATGTCTGAAGTTCTGCGTTCTACAAATCTGCACGTCTGCAAATCTCCACCCTGCACCTCTCAAACCTACGCCCGGCTCAAAACCTACACCCGGCCCTAGCGGTCCACGCAGCGAAGCGAGCACATCATGCTAAGATGCATTTGATAACCATTCCCATTAGTGACCAATGCGCCCCACGCTCCTTGTCACCGCGCTTACCGCTGCGCTCGCCCTACACTCGCCATCCGCTTTCGCTCAGCACACCAGCACCTCAGCAACCGTCACCGACCTGGATGGCGTCGATGTCATCGGCCGTGCGCAAACGCTCTACAAGTCCGAAGACGCCGCAGTGGCCACACGCACCGATACGCCGCTGGCGCTGGTGCCGCAGTCGGTGCAGGTGCTGCCGCGCGAGCTGATCGACGACCAGGCGGCGCGGCAGATCACCGATCTGTATCGCAGCATCAGCGGCATCAGTTTCTTCAGCTATGCCGGTGTCACCCTGCGCGGATTCCGCCAGGAAAACGTGTTGTACGACGGATTGCGCGGCGACCCGTATGCGGGCTTCTCGGTGCCGCAGCTGTTCAATATCGAACGCGTGGAAGTGCTCAAGGGCCCGGCCGGCGCGCTGTACGGCGGTGGCGAGCCTGGCGGCGTCATCAACTACGTCACCCGCAAACCTGGCCATCAGGCCGCGCGTCGGGTCGAGCTGCAGGTAGGCAATCAATCCTTCGGTGCGGCCTCGTTCGAAGCCACCGGCCCGGCACGCGACGATGGGCGCATCCGCTACCGCATCGGTGCCTATGCCGATGGCGAGGATGGCTTTCGCTGGAATACCGATAGCCAGAGCCAGATCGGCGATGCGTCGGTGGCGTTCGACATCGGACAGACCGGCGAGCTCACGCTGCAGTACACCGACATCACCCAGAACCTGGGCGGCAATCGCCTGCGTGGCGTGCCGGTGGACGACGACGGCAACTTCCTCACCGATCGTCGCTGGAATCACAACGAGCCCACCGATTTCCTCGACATGCGCGCCAAGGTGGCGTTTGCGCAGTACCGCTTTGCGCCATCGGATGCGTGGGACGTGGACATGGCGCTGCGCTGGTTCAAGAACGACGAGCATCAGATCTATCACGAGCCGATGGGCCTGATCGACCGCGATGGCGACGGCACCGCCGAATGGATGACGCGCCAGTTGCGCAATCAGTTCCGCGATAACGATGCGATCTCCAGCAACGTCAACGCGATCTTCCGCACCAGCATCGGCGCGATCGAACACAAGCTGCTGATGGGCGCGGATTACTACCGGCTGGATGCGGATTTCCGCGCGCAAACCGCAAATACCGCCGACACCGGCCGCACGCGCGGCCCGGTGCCGGGCATCGATCTGCTCAACCCGGTGTACGGGCGCAGCGGCTTCTACGACTATGGTCTGGACAGCCTGCCCTGGCGCGCCACCAGCACCCGCAGCCAGCGCTACGGTGCGTATCTGCAGGACGAACTCACACTGACGCCGCGCTGGTATGCGATGGCCGGGCTGCGTTGGGACGGCTTCAAGGACGACAACCTGCTGGATGGCTCGCGCGTCACCGGCAACGATCTCAGTTGGCGCGTGGGCAGCACCTTCGTGCTGCGCGATGGCGTCAATGCCTACGCAAGTTATGCCAGCGGTTTTCTGCCGCAGGATGCGGCAAATCAGGACAGCAGCGTCGGCGGGCCGTTCGATCCCGAGCGCAGCACGCAATGGGAAGTCGGTCTGAAAACCGCGCTCAACGATGGCGGGCTCACGCTCAATACTGCGCTGTACCGCATCGAACGCAGCAATATCGTGCAAGCCAACGGCAGCATCGTCGATGGCGTCAATCAACTCTCCGCCCTCGGCCTGGTGCGCAGCGAAGGTCTGGAAGTGGATCTGTTGGCCGACCTCACCGAGCGTTGGGTGCTCAATCTGACCTACGCCTACAACGATGCGCGCGTGCTCGATGCAGGCACCAACGGCATCACCAATGCCTCCGGCGACCGTTTTGCCAATGCACCGCGCAACACCTTCGGCCTGTGGACGCGCTACGACCTGCCGGCCTGGAAATCGGCAATCGCCTTTGGTGCCGATTACGTGGGCGAGCGGGTCAGCCTGGAAGGCCAGCGCGTCAAACCGTATGCGATCTTCGACATCAGTTGGCAGACGCAGTGGGATGCGTGGAAGCTGCAGGTCAACGTCAAGAACCTGTTCGACAAGGTCTATGCGGTGAGCGGTTTCACCGAACGCACCGGGCATTTTCCGGGCGAACCGCGTCGCATCTATGCGCAGCTGGCTTACAGTTTTTAAGCGTGGCAACCGCGCACGTGCTCAGATCTTGATCGCTGCGCTCAACTGTGACGTTCGTCAGCCGCTCCGGCGTGACGCACACGCCGTTGCGGCCTCGACTACAGCGACGCAATGAACCTGCGCAGAATCGCGCACGCCGGAATCAGCCAGACCTTAACGTTCGGTGGGACACACTAGAGGCCGTCGCGATATGGAGTTCATCTCCACACCATCGCTCCCCTCCCCCCACTGACCGGAATCCGCATGCCTCAGCTTGCCCGCTCCGTTTCCGCCCTGTTGCCATTGTTCATTGCCACTGCCTGCTCGGCTGCGCCACCCGCACAACCCGGCCCACCGGACGCGCCCGTCGCCGCGTGCACCGCCAAAGTGCGCCCCGGCCAGGATCTGCAAAAAGCCATCGACAAGCTTCCGCAAAGCGATACGCCTGCGGTGTTGTGCCTGGAAAAAGGCGAATTTCCGCTCAACGGCCTGGTCTCGATCCACCGCGGCAATCTCACCTTGCGCGGCAAGGGCCCGACCACAGTGCTGCGCATGGCCGATGGCGTGCAGCAGCCGGCGCTGGTGGTCGGCGATTACGAAAATCAGCAGCCGATCGGTGTGATCCGCAACGTCAGCATCGAAGACATGCAGATCGTCGCCAGCACCGGCGACAAGGAATTCATGCCCGAGCGCCCGTATCTGAGCAATAGCGCAGTGGTGGTGCGTTCCGGCCAGGGCATCCGGCTTGCCGGCCTGCAGGTCAACAAATGCCGCAGCGCCTGCCTGTTGAGCGAGTACGACACGCGCGAGATCACCATCGAAAACAACGACGTCTCCGGTGCGATCTGGGATGGCGTGTCGTTCAACCGCACCGCCAAGGTCACCATGGTCAACAACTACATCCACGACAACGTGGCGGCAGGCCTGACCACCGAGCACCTGGAAGACAGCGAAATCCGCAACAACCGCTTCGAGCGCAATGGCAGCCAGGGCATCTATCTGTCGGATGCGCGGCGCAACCGCTTCAGCAACAACCAGTTCGAAGGCAACAAGGTCGCCGGCATCTTTCTGGCCTGCGCGATTCGCTACCGCACCCCGGAAATCCTGTGCTGGGACAACAGCATGAGCCAGGACAACGTGTTCGAGAACAACCGCTTTGCCAGCAATCCGTTCACCTACACCATCGGCGTGGACCGCGCCGCCAACTGCACTGCGGGCGACTTCAAGCCGAACCTGTGGCGCAACAACCAGGCCGATGTGGCCGGTGTGGATATCGAGCCGCAGCGCTACGGCTATTGCGTACGCCACGAGTGATTGCAACAGTGGCCGGCAGTGCGTGAGCGCATGCCGGCCACTGCAGTTGTAGCGACGTTACGAAGCCAGTGCCTGTTCGTGCACGCCGGCAATCGCACGGCCGGACGGGTCGGCCATCGCAGCAAAACTCGCATCCCAGGCAATCGCGGTCGGCGACGAACACGCGATCGACTTGCCGCCCGGCACCGTCTCCGCAGCCGCCTGGCTGGGGAAGAACTGCGCAAACAGCGTGCGATAGAAATACGCTTCCTTGGTCTGCGGCGGATTGACCGGATAGCGCTTGTCGGCCGCGGCCAACTCGCGATCGCTCACATGCGCGGCGGCATGCGCCTTGAGTCCATCGATCCAGCCATAGCCCACGCCATCGCTGAACTGCTCTTTCTGTCGCCACAGAATCGACTCGGGCAGATAGCCGGCGAAGGCTTCGCGCAACACGCCCTTTTCCATGCGCATGGCGCCGCTGCTGGTCTTGTCGATCATCTTGAAACTGGCATCCATGCGCATCGCCACATCCAGGAACTCGCGATCCAGGAACGGCACGCGCGGCTCCACACCCCAGGCCATCATCGACTTGTTGGCGCGCAGGCAATCGAAGTTGTTGAGCGCGTCGAGCTTGCGCACCAGTTCCTCATGGAATTCGCGCGCGTTCGGCGCTTTGTGGAAGTACAGATAGCCGCCGAAGATTTCGTCGCTGCCTTCGCCGGAGAGCACCATCTTGACGCCCATCGCCTTGATCCGCCGCGCCAGCAGAAACATCGGGGTGGATGCGCGAATGGTGGTGACGTCGTAGGTCTCGATATGACGGATGACTTCCGGCAGCGCATCCAGACCTTCTTCGAACGTGTATTCGAAGCCGTGATGCACAGTGCCCAGCGCGGCGGCAGCGACTTCGGCGGCGGCCAGATCCGGCGAGCCCTTCAAACCGATCGCGAACGAATGCAGGCGCGGCCACCAGGCTTCGGTGGTGTCGTTCTCTTCGATGCGATGACGTGCGTAGCGCGCGGCAACGGCAGCGACCAGCGACGAATCCAGACCGCCAGACAGCAACACGCCGTACGGCACGTCGGTCATCAACTGGCGATGCACTGCACGCTCGAACGCCTCGCGCAATTCCTGCAACTGCACCTGCACGCCTTCCACTTCGGCATATTCGCGCCAGGCGCGCTCGTAGTAGCGGCTCAATGCGCCGGTGGCGCTGTCGTACCAATGGCCGGGCGGGAACTGCGCGGCATCGGCGCAATCGTCGACCAGCGATTTCAGTTCGGAGGCCACCCGCAAGCGGCCTTCGCGATCATGGCCCCAGTACAGCGGCACTACACCGATCGGGTCGCGCGCGATGATCACCCGCCCGGCGGTCTTGTCCCATAGCGCGAAGGCGAAGATGCCGTTGAGGCGGTTGAGATAGGAGGCCGGCGCATCCTCGCGGTACAGCGCATTGATCACCTCGCAATCGGAGCCGGTCTGGAACGCGTACGGCTGCGTCAGCTCCTGCTTGAGCTCGCGATGGTTGTAGATCTCACCGTTCACGGCGAGGGCGAGCTGCCCATCTTCGGACAGCAACGGCTGCGAACCACCGGCCGGGTCGACGATGGCCAGGCGCTCATGAACCAGGATCGCGCCGGTATCGACATACACGCCGCTCCAGTCGGGACCGCGATGGCGCTGCCGTTGCGAACATTCCAGTGCCTGCCGGCGCAATGCCTGCAGATCGTCACCGGGTTGCAGGCCGAAAATACCGAAGATGGAACACATGGAAACACTCCTGAAAAACTGCGGGGGTTGGCGGCCGGTGGAAGAGCGTGCTGCACGAGAATGACACCCATAAAAAAACCCGCATCGGCCGATGCGGGTTTTCTGATTCCTGGGCGCTTGCTGTACTTCGCCTAGTCGCAGATCCGCATCGGCCGCGCACGATTATTCGCGCGCAGATTGTTGCGGTTGGCGTTATTGACGAGGTTGGGCAGGAGCGATGACATGACTCGACCGTATCCCGCTTTCGACGGCGGCGCAACTGTTGCGATGGCAACCAAGCCCGGCATCGCAGACCACGCCGCAGTCGCACCGGCGTATTGCGAGGATAATGACCGCCCCAACAATCGGCAGTAATGGAATGACCCCACGCATCGGACGCATGCCGCCCCTGGCCCTGTTGCTTGCAGTGTTGCTGCAAGCCTGCAGCAGCGCCCCTCCGCGCACCGATCCAGTCTATCTGCAACAGCTGGAAAAACAGGCGGCCGATGGCAGTTTCGACAGCGCGTGGAATGCGGCCGAACGCCTGGAGGCACGCAACGACCCGCGCGCCATCCACTGGTACGAACGTGCCGCGGCGATCACCCCGTGGACGTTCCGCAACACCCGCGCCGAACTGGCGCTGGGACGAATCTGGGCAAGCGGGACGCTCTTCCATCCCGACAGCCCGCACATCGACCAGCGCGTCGCATTACGTGCGTCGCCGCGCAAGGGCGAGCGCTGGTACCTGGCAGCGGCCATGCATGGAAACCCGTATGCCATCGCCGAGCTCGCCAAGTTCCACCGCGACCGTGGGGAGGCGGCTGCGGCGTTGCGCTGGGATCTGCGCGCAACGATCTATGAGCGCTCCGCATCCGGATCGTCGGGGCTTCCCGCCGCCATCGCGCCAAGCGGCGGTGCATTGCACCCGCTGGTACGCGACATCCAGCGCCGCGCCCGTAACGGCGACGCCGAGGCGCAAGTCGATCTTGGCGCGCTGCATGAAAAAGGAATGGGTGGCGTGGACAGAGACGGTACGGAGGCGCTGCGCTGGTACCGGCGCGCGGCGGACCAGCGCAATGTGTATGGCCAGTATTTTTCTGGCCTGCTGCTCGGACGCGGCAGCAGCGGCGTGACGCGCGACGTGGAGACGGCGGCAACCTGGTTTGCCAAGGCGTCCGCACAGACGTTCTATATCGCCGACGAATCGCTTTGGCGCGAGGCGATCAAACCGCCGTTCTGGACGTTCGACTAGCCCCCGAGCCTTGGGCGTCCATGCCACCTGGCAGCGCAATGCAAGCGAGATGCTGCTGCAATCCAAAAGGTCTTAGCGCAGCTTGGCGATGCCTGCTTCGAGCAGCAGCATCGGCATGCCGCAGGTGACCGCATGCCGTGGCGCTCGCTGCGTATTCTGCAAACCAGCGCTTGGCATCGGCATGTCCTGGCAACTCAGACCAGCAGGCGTTCGATCAGCGTGCGGTACAACGCCGGCAGCGCTTCCAGATCGGCCACGCGCACATGCTCATCGACCTGGTGGATGCTGGCGTTGACCGGGCCGACCTCGATGCATTGCGCGCCCAGCGGTGCGATGAAGCGCGCATCGGAGGTACCGCCGCCAGTGCTCTCTTCCGGCGGCGCTCCGGCAAACTGCCCCAATACCTCGCGCGCGACGCTGCGCAGGCACCCTTCGGGGGTGTAGAACGGCTCGCCGCTGCGATGCCAACGCAGCGAATACTCCAGCGCGTGGCGATCCAGCACTGCGGCGATCTCCGCTTCCAATCGCGGCGCATCCCAATGCGGGGTGTAACGCAGATTGAAGGCCACCTGCAGCTCGCCGGGGATCACGTTGTTGGCGCCGGTGCCGGCATGGATATTGGAGATCTGCAGGCTGGTCGGCGGAAAACTCTCGAAGCCATCGTCCCATTGCCGTGCTACCAACTCTGCCAATGCAGGTGCTGCCAGATGGATCGGATTGCGCGCCTTGTGCGGGTACGCCACATGCCCCTGCACGCCTTTCACCGTCAGCGTGCCGGACAGGCTGCCGCGACGGCCGACCCGCAGCAGGTCGCCCAACCGCTCGGTGGACGACGGCTCGCCGGTGATGCACCAATCGATCGCCTGCCCACGCTCGCGGAACAGCTCGGCCACCCGCCGCACGCCATTGATGGCATCGCCTTCTTCGTCGGAGGTCAGCAGCAGCGCCAGCGTGCCGGTGTGCTGCGGATGCGCGGCAACGAACTGTTCGGCGGCGACCACGAATGCGGCCACTCCACTCTTCATGTCGGCGGCGCCGCGCCCGTACAGCACACCATCGCGAATCTGCGGGTCGAACGGATCGCTGGTCCACGCCTCGCGCGGCCCCGGCGGCACCACATCGGTATGCCCGAGCAGCACCAGCACCGGCGCACCGCTGCCATGCGTGGCCCATAGATTGTCCACCGCGCCCAGGCGCAGGTGTTCGACAGCAAAGCCGGCGCGCGCCAGCCGCTGCGCGATCAGTTCCTGACAGCCGGCATCGTCCGGCGTCACCGACGGGCGGGAGATCAGTTCACAGGTGAGGTCAACAATGTCGGACATGATCGGGAATCACTGGAGAAGTGGGGAGCTGCGGCAGCACTGGCTCACGCAACGCCAAAGCGCTGCTTGAAACCGTTGTCCGAAAATCCCTGGCTGAGCTGGCCGTCATCGGTGATGACCACCGGGCGGCGGATCAGTTGCGGATATTCGCGTAGCAGCAGTTTCCATTCGGCGGCGCTGGCTGCAGCCTTGCGGTTGTCCGGCAGTTGCCGCCAGGTGGTCGACGACTTGTTGATCAGCGCATCGAATCCGCCGGCCTGCTCGGCCCACGCCACCAGCGTCTCCGGCTCGGGCTTGTGATCGCGGTAATCGACGAAGGTGTAGGCGACATCGAAGCGGTCCAGCCACTTGGTGGCTTTTTTGCAGGTGTCGCAGTTTTTGAGTCCGTATAGCGTAGTCATGTCATGCAGCTCCTGTGGTTGCGCGGCGCGCATCGGCGCGCGCCATCAGGTCGGTGGCAAGCAGTTCGGGCGACCGGCCGTGGGCAGGCAGGAAGATCACCGGTGCGTCGCCGGCCTGCACCTGCAGTGCCAGGCGCACCGGCGGAATCAGCCAGGCCGGCTCGACCGCGCGCAAGTCACGCAGGTCGATGCGCTGCCGCCGTCCCTGGCGCTCGACCAACAAGGCATCGCCGGCGTCGTACACCTGTGCCCAGCGCGCCGGTTGCCGCAGCCAACGCACGGCCATCACCACTACCAGCGCCGGCACGATCCAATGCCACGGCCCGCCGGTTGTGACCCTAGGATCGCGGGTCAGCACACCGACCGTGTAGAGCACGCCCCAGCCCAGCCAGAATGCCGGGATGCCCCACCTCATCCAGCGCGATGCGGCCCTGGAGAGGATGTCCTGGTGCATGTTCGGTTGCGTGCTCAATCGGCAAGGCCACGCAGCAGCTCATTGACGCTGGTCTTGCTGCGCGTCTTGGCATCCACCTGCTTGACGATCACCGCGCAATACAGCGAGTGCGAGCCATCCTTGGACGGCAGTTGCCCGGACACCACCACGCTATACGGCGGCACATAGCCATACGAGATTTCGCCGGTGGCACGGTTGTAGATGCGCGTGCTCTGGCCGATGAACACGCCCATGCCGATCACGCTGTGATGGCCCACCACCACGCCTTCCACCACTTCCGAACGCGCGCCGATGAAGCAATGATCTTCGATGATGGTCGGGCTGGCCTGCAGCGGCTCCAGCACGCCGCCGATGCCGGCGCCGCCGGACAGATGGCAGTGCTTGCCGATCTGCGCACACGAACCCACCGTGGCCCAGGTGTCGACCATGCTGCCTTCGCCGACGTACGCGCCGATATTGGTAAAGCTCGGCATCAGCACCACGTCCTTGCCGAAATAGCTGCCGCGACGCGCCACCGCGCCCGGCACCACACGCACACCGGCCTTGCGGAACTCGGCCTCGTTGAAACCGGCAAAACGCGATTCCACCTTGTCCCAGAACGGCGCCGGCTGCGCCTCGATCACCGCCATCTCGTTGACACGAAAATACAGCAGCACGGCCTTCTTCAACCACTCGTTGACGGTCCAGTCGCCCTGCCCGTCCGGCTCGGCGACGCGGAACTCGCCGCTCTCCAATCCGTCGATGACGCGGGTGACGATGGCGCGGGTGGAGCCGTCGATTTCGTCGATGGTCAAGCTGGCGCGGCGCTCGAATGCGCTCTCGATACCGAATTTGAGTTCGTCGGTGCCCACCTGCGCGGCAACGCTGTGCAAGGCCTTTTCGGCGATCGGCAGTTTCTTCGCAGCGGCAGCCTTTTTGGCCGCCGGCGCAGACACCACGCTGGTCGGCTGCTTGGCCACGCGCGGTGCGCTGGCAGCGACTTTCTTTGCAACGTTCTTCTTGGCAGCAGCCTTGGTGTCGGCAGCTGCGACAGCGGTGGCCTTGCGCGCAACAGGCAGCTTGCCTGACTTACTGACTGCCTTACTTACCGGCTTGCCGACCGACTTGTTGTCACTTGGCTTGCCGCTGGTCTTGCTGGTTTTTGCGTTCGCGCGCGCAGGCGCTGCGCTGGTCGTGGTCGCGCTCTGCTTGCGCGCAGTCTTCTTGGTAGCCATGGGGGTCTCCGGAGGTGCTAGGTGGGATCGAGACAGGCGCACAGCGCATCACGCAGCGCCTGCCGGGCGGATTCGGACAACGGGCGGTCGTGCTCGTCGGTGATCTGGAACTGGTCTTCGGCGCGCTCGCCAAACGTGGCAATGCGCGCGTCGTGCACGCGCAGGTGTTGCAGGCGCAACACGTTGGCCACGTCGGCCAGCAAGCCGGGGCGATCGGGTGCGACCAGGCTGATGCGGGTGCGGCGGCCGCCAGCGCTTTCGCTGAATTCCACACGCGGCGCAAAGCGGAAATGGCGCAGCTGGCGCGGCACCGCACGCCGCGAGGGACGCACCTTCTGCAGGTCGCCGGCCAGCACCTGCCGCAAGGCCGCAGCCAGACGCTGCGGGTCGCCATCGGCAGAGCTGTCCTGCGGCAGCACTTCGAACACGTCGAAGATGGCATCGTTGGGTGCATCCAGCACGCGGGCGCGGTGGATGCCGTAACCCTTGCGATCCAGCGTGGAGACGATCGCCGAGAACAACCCGTCACGGTCGCGCGAATACACGAACACTTCCAGTGCGTCGTTGTCCGGCACTGCGCGACGCGCCTTGACCGTGGTCTGGCCGATCTGCACTTCGATCAGCGACACCGCCTGCCAGGCCAGTTGCTCAGGACGGAAACGCAGGAAATTCTCGTCCGGCATGCCGGCGAACTGACGATCGATGGTGGCATCGTCGTGGCCTTGCGCCTGCATCAGCGCACGCGCGGACTCGCGCGCTTCGCGCAGGCGTTCTTCGCGCGGCGGCGGATGTTCCAGACCTTCGCGCAAGGCGCGGCGCGCAGCGAAATACAGATCGGCCAGCAGCCGGTCCTTCCAGGCATTCCACAATTTGGGGCTGGTGCCGGCGATGTCGGCGCAGGTCAGCAGATACAGATAGTCCAGCCGTTCGCGCGTGCCCACCAGCGTGGCGAAACGATGGATCACCTCCGGGTCGGAGATGTCCTGCTTCTGCGCGGTCACCGACATGCGCAGATGCTGCTCCACCAGCCAGGCCACCAAGGCGGTATCGCCTTCGCTGAGCCGATGCGCCTGGCAGAACGCACGCGCATCCACCGCACCCAGCTCGGAATGGTCGCCGCCACGGCCCTTGGCGATGTCGTGAAACAGACCGGCCAGCAGCAGCAATTCCGGCTTGCGCAAGCGCGGCCAGACTTCATGCGTGATCGAAAAACGCTCGTCGGCGCGACCGGCCGCAAACAGCGCGATATTGCGCAGCACCATCAGCGTGTGCTGGTCCACCGTGTAGACATGAAACAGGTCGAACTGCATGCGCCCAGACACGCTGGCGAATGCGGGAATCCACTGGCCCAACACGCCCAGGCGCGCCATGCGATTGAGCGTTTCCATCGCACGCGGGCCGCGCAGCAGCCCCATGAAACGGTCGCGCGCGGTGGCGTCGGCCACGTCGTAAGCCGGCAGCTCGCGCAGCACCTCGGCCAGCGCGCGCGCGGTCAGCGAATGCAGGCCACGCACCTCGCGATGGGCCGCCCACTGCGCAAACAACGCGAATACCTGCAGCACATCGCCGGCCGGCCAATCATCCGCGTCGGCCGCCAGATAGCCGCGGCGCAGGCTGAAGCCGCCACCGATCGGTTCCGGTACCGCTTCGCCATCGAATTGTTCTTCGAAGCGCTGCAACAACCGGTCGCTGATGCGGCGGATCAATGCAGCGCTGCGATAGAAGCGCTGCATCATCTTTTCCACGCCCAGGCTTTCCGGGTCGTCGGCAAACCCCAGCCGCTCGGCCAGGGTCTTCTGGTAATCGAAACGCAGGCGTTCTTCCGGCCGGTTGGCGACGATGTGCAGACCGAACCGCAGCCGCGCCAGTTCTTCGCGCTCGCGCCGCAGCGCCGCAGCCTCGTCGAAGCCGACATGGCCAAGCCCGACCAGCGCTTCCAGATCCTTGACGCCGAAGGCGCGCAGCGCCATCCAGCCCAGCGTCTGCAGATCGCGCAAGCCGCCAGGGCCGTCCTTGATGTCCGGTTCCAGATTGTCGGCGGTGTCGCCAAAGCGCTGATGCCGCGCCAGCAGTTCTTCGCGCTTGGCCTGGAAGAATTCGCGCGCCGGCCACACCCGTTGCGGGGCGATCGCTGCGGCCAGTGCCGCGCGCGCCTCGCTCCCTGCAACCAGCGGGCGCGATTCGATCAATGCGGTCAGCACGGTCTGGTCGGCTGCAGCGGCGGTGCACTGCGCAGCGGAGCGCACCGCATGACTGATCGGCAGGCCCACATCCCACAGCAACGCGAACAAGCGCGCCAGGGCCTGCTCGTGCTGTTGCTGCACCGCGCTTTCGCCCAGCACCAGCACATCCACGTCCGAACGCGGAAACAGTTCACCGCGCCCGTAACCGCCAACCGCATGCAACGACAACCCGGCATCGCCCGGGATGCAGCGCGTCCAGGCATTGCGCATCAATTGGTCGACCGCGCGTGCGCGCAAGGCCACCAGGCGTTCGATCGGTTCACCCTGATCGAAGCGCTTGCACAGCCGCATGTCCGCATGCACCAGCAGCGGACGGGCCTGCGCGGCCCACTCGGCATCGCCGGCGACACCCGGGTCGGGTCGATCCGCCGGCGTGGCCGTCATACCGGGGCGGGCGCGTTCGGCGACAGCGTCAGCACATCCACGCCGTCTTCGGTCACCGCGACCATGTGTTCCCACTGCGCGGACAACTTGCGGTCCTTGGTGACCACGGTCCAGCCATCGGGCAGCGTCTTATGGTGGTAGGTGCCTTCGTTGATCATCGGCTCGATGGTGAAGGTCATGCCGGGCTTGAGCACCAGGCCTTCGCCGGGACGGCCGTAATGCATCACCTGCGGCTCGTCGTGATAGACCTTGCCGATGCCGTGGCCGCAGTAATCGCGCACCACGCTGAAGCGCTCGGCCTCGGCATACTTCTGGATCGCATGGCCGACATCGCCCAGCGTCGCACCCGGCTTGACCGCGCGGATGCCGCGCCACATCGCTTCGTAGGTGGTATCGACCAGGCGCTTGGCCATCACCGACGGCGTACCGACGTAATACATGCGGCTGGTATCGCCGTGCCAGCCGTCCTTGATGACGGTGACATCGATATTGACGATGTCGCCTTCCTTCAGGACTTTGGCCGCGCTCGGGATGCCGTGACAGATCACGTTATTGACCGAGGTGCACACGCTCTTGGGGAAGCCGCGATAACCGACATTGGCAGGAATGGTGCCCTGCACGTTGACGATGTGGTCGTGGCAGATGCGGTCCAGCTCGGCAGTGGTCACGCCCGGTTGCACGTGCGGGGCCACGATGTCGAGCACCTCGGCGGCCAGGCGGCCGGCGACGCGCATCAGTTCGATTTCTTCTTTGGTTTTTAGATTGACGCTCATGGTCCGGATTATCGCCGATTCGGGCTGAATCTGAACGACCCGCGCAGCCGTTTTTTGCAAAACACGCCGTTACGGCGGAAGCGGGCGGTGCAGCAAAAAACTGGCGTCACCGCGCATTCATGTGTGACATAGTTCAGAAAGCGTCAAATTCTCCATTAACGGAGTCATCCGCAGGACATCCCAATTTTGCGAAAAGAATCAGATTAAACAGCTAGATAGCGCGTGAATTCGGCGTTATCGTTTGGCACAGCTGATGCATTGGAGGAAGGGCGACACGTCGTCGCGTCACCAATGACCAGACCGGTCAAGGAAATGTCCATGCGTACTGTCCGTCCTGTCCTGCTGTCCCTCGGCCTGCTCTCGACCATTGGCGTTGCCACAGCAGCCGATACCACCACATTCAACGTCAAGATCGCCGTCACCAAGGCCTGCACCATCACGGCGGCATCTGCGACGGACGTCGACTTCGGCTCGGTGTTGTCCACCTCGACCGCCAATGCCGACGCCAACGGCAGCGTGACCGCGCAGTGCACCGCGTTGACGCCGTACAACATCGCCTTGAGCGCAGGCAGCAATGCCGGCACCGCCAACGACGTCACCACCCGCCGCATGAAGAACACCGATGCGCTGGTCACCACCAACAACTTCATCGCCTACCAGCTGTACCAGGATCTGGGCCGCAGCACGGTGTGGGGCAGCACCAGCGGCACCAATACGCTGAGTCGTACCGCCACCGGCATCAACCAGGTCTATCCGGTCTACGGCCGTGTGACCAACCCGTCCGCCAACAATCCGGCAACCGGTGCGTACCAGGACACGATCACCGCCACGATCGTCTATTGAGCGCGCGCATGCCTTTGCACCACCGCCTGTCGTCTCGCATGCCGGCGTGGCTGGTCACGACCGGAATGGTCTTGACGCTCGCGCTGAGCAGCGCCTGGCCGCTGCTATCGGCGCGCGCAGCCAGCCTGCAATTGGCACCGACCTCGCTGACGCTGAGCGCAGAACAGTCCGCCGACGGGTTGTGGCTGAGCAACAGCGGCGGCGTGCCGGTGCAGGTGCAGACCCGCGCCTATCGCTGGACCCAGCGAGACGGGCAGGACCAGCTCGACCCGACCCAGGAACTGCTGGTCAGCCCACCGATGCGCACCCTGGCCGCCGGCGAGCGCCAGCTGATCCGGGTGATCCGCGCCGGGCCTGCGCCGACCAGGCAGGAAGTCTGCTACCGCATCATCGTCGACGAATTGCCCAATGCCGATGCCGACCGCAAGGGCATGCAGTTCGTGCTGCGCTACTCGGTGCCGATCTTCGTGCTGCCGCCTGGAAAAGCCGAGCCCACGCCGACCTTGAGCACGCAAGTGGTGGCCGGCAGCGACGGCAATGCGCAGATCCAGATCAGCAACACCGGCAATGGGCATGCCCAGGTCGCCGACCTGCAGCATCGGGTCGATGGCGCGACCAAGACCACATTGAACGGACTGGTGGGCTATGTGCTGCCCGGCCAGACCATGCGCTGGTCGCTGGGTGCACCGCTGGCGCAGTTCGCCCGCGGCACCATCATCGCAAGGATCAATGGTGAGGCGGACGAACGCACCCTGTTGGCAACGCCGACAGCGCCGTGACACGGCCCGGCTGGCGATGACGCTGCTCGCGACCGCCACCTGCCTGGGAAGCGCCGCGGCTGTCGATCTGGCCGACGTTGCCGCGCTGCCCGATCAAACCCCGCAAAGCGCCAGCGCACTGCCGCAGACGCTGTACCTGGATGTCACCCTGAATCAGGCCGACCGCGGCCTGGCGCCGTTCGAATTGGTGGACGGCCACCTGCGTGGGTCGGTCGAAACGCTGCGCAAGCTAGGCTTCATCCTGGCCGACCGCAGCGCCGGCGAGCTGGTCGATCTGGATCGCCTGCCCGATGTGGAAGTGCGCTACGACGCCGCGCTGCAGCGGCTGGCGCTGCAGGTGCCGCTGGCCCAGCTGTCGCTCTCCACCACGGTATTGAAAGCCGAAGAAGTCGCCCCGCCCAGCGCCACCGCCTCCCCGGGCATGCTGCTCAATTACGACGTCTATGCCACGCGCAATGCCGGTGCCAGCAGCGTGTCGTTGGCGACCGAACTGCGCGGCTTCGGCATCGGCCGCGGCATGGTCGACACCACCGCCGTGTTCCTGGCCTACGACCGTCCGCAGGACCAGCGCTGGCGCAGCGAAGCGGTGCGCCTGGACAGCGCCTGGCAGATGGATTTCCCGGATACAGCCACCAGCCTGACGGTCGGCGACTTCTACAGCGGCTTTGTCGACTGGAGCCGCTCGATCCGCCTGGGCGGCGTGCAGATCGGCCGCAATTACGCCTTGCAGCCCTATCGCGTGTTGACGCCGACGCCGAGTTTTCTGGGCGAAGCGGCGGTGCCTTCAACCATCGAGCTGTATGTCGATGGCCTGCGCCAATACAGCGGCCAGGTGCCGGCCGGGCCGTTTCAGCTGGCCGCACAACCGGGCATCAGCGGCACCGGCCAGGCGCAGATCGTGGTGACCGATGCGTTCGGCCGCGTGCGCCGGCTGGACTTCGCGTTTTACGGCACCCCGCAACTGCTGGCGCGCGGCATCTCCGAATGGTCGGCCGGGATCGGCCACCTGCGCCAGGACTACGGCGTGCGCTCGTTTTCCTACGATGCGCGCACGGTCGCCAGCGCCACCCTGCGCAAGGGCCTGCGCGACGATTTCACCATCGAGGCGCATGCCGAAGCCGGCGGCGGCGTGGTCAACGCCGGGGCCGGCGGGATCTGGCTGCTTGGCGTGGGCGGGGTGTTCAACCTCGCCTATGCGCACAGCCAGATGGATGCGCTGCGTGGCGGCCAGTACGTGCTGGGTTATGCCTGGAACAACCGTCGTTTCAATTTCAATCTCGGCACCCAGCGCACCCATGGCGACTACCGCGACCTGGGCGCGCTGCAGGGCGCATTGCCGGCACGCATCAGCGACCGCGCGGTGTTCGGCGTCAACGTCGCTCCGATCGGCTCACTCGGGACCAGCTACGTGCGGCTGAGCTATCCGCAAGGCGACACCTCGCGCTATGCCAGCGTGTTCTGGTCGCGCAGTTTCGGGCGCAACTGGGCCGCCAATCTGTCCGGCAATCAGAACCTGGACGTGCGCAGCGATCGCAGCCTGTATCTGTCGCTATCGACCACCTTCGGCGAGCTGCGTCAGGCCAGCGCCTCGATGCAGCGCAACGGCAATCGCACCGGATTTGTGGCCGATGTCAGCCAGCCGTTGCCTGGCGACGGCGACCTGGGCGGCATCGGCTGGCGCCTGCAGGGGCGTGCCGGCGACGATGCCAGCGGCGGGCTGGCCGAACTTGGCTGGTTGAACCGGGTCGGCCGCTACAACCTCGGCGCAGCCAATCAGGATGGCGACAACTTCGGCTATGCCAGCGCCAGCGGCAGCCTGGTGTGGATGAACGGGCGTGGCTTTGCCGCGCGCGATATCCAGGATGCGTTTGCGGTGGTGTCCACCGACGGCCAGGCCGGCATTCCGGTACGGCTGGAGAATCGCCTGATCGGCGTCACCGATGCGCGCGGCACGCTGCTGGTCACCCCGCTGCAATCGTGGCAGCGCAACCAGTTGTCGATCGACACCTTGAACCTGCCGGCGGATCTGCGCGTGGACCGCGTCGATACCGCAGTGACGCCGCGCCAGCAATCCGGCGTCGCGGTGCGCTTCGGCATCACCCGCGTACGCGCGGCGATCATCGTGTTGCACGACGCGCAAGGCGCCCCGCTGCCGGTGGGCAGCGTGGTGCAGCGCGAGGGCGATGCCGAACGCGTGGTGGTCGGCTACGACGGCGAAACCTATCTGGACAATCTACAGAGCCACAACCACCTGCTGGTCGACTTGCCGCAGGGCCGCTGCAGCGCGCAGTTCACCTATCCGGCCCACCCGAGCGGCATTCCGCGGGTGGGACCACTGCAATGCGTCACCGAGCAGAAAACGCCATGAACCTGCACGGCCTCTGGCGCCTGGTGTTTGCGCTGGCTATCGCAACGCTATGGCTTGCACCAAATCAGCGCGCGCATGCCGACACCACCTGTACGGTCACCCTCGGCACCCCGCTGGCATTCGGCAATGTCGCCGCCAATGGCACCACCGATGCAGTGGCAACGCTCAACGTCTCCTGCGCAACCGCCGCGCTCAGCGTCCTGGGCTATGCACAAGTAAGCCTTTGCCTGGACCTGGGGCCAGGCAGCGCCAGCAGCGGGCTGTATGCACCGCGCCGCATGCTCAACTCCACCAGCGACAGCCTGGACTTCCAGGTCTACAGCGATGCCACGCGCACCCAGATCTGGGGTGCCACCGGATCCACAACGCCGTCGCCGCGCACCTTGACGCTGTCGTACGGCGTCCCGGTGATCACCGGTGGCTCGCAGACGGCCACCATCACGCTGTACGGACGCATTCCGGCCAACCAGATCCTGTCGGTCGGCAACCACACCAGCAGCTTCGGCGGCGCCGACACCGTGCTGCGCTATGCCTACAACGAGAGCATCATCGGCATCCCACCGCTTCCGGGCAGTTGCATGGCCGGCGGCAGCGGCGCCAAGACCGCCAGCAACGCCTTCCCGTTCACCGCCTCGGCCAACGTGCCGGCACGCTGCAATACCTACGTCACCACCGACCTGGATTTCGGCAGCATTGCCGGCACCATCAACACCGCCATCGACCGCAGCTCCACCATCAGCCTGACCTGCACCAACCGCACCGCCTGGAACATCGGCCTGGGCGACGGCATCAACGCCACGGGCAGTCTCCGACGCATGCGGCATTCCAGCAGCGCCAATTACATCGCCTATGAGCTCTACAGAGACGTCGGCCGCGGCAGCCGTTGGGGGACCAGCATCGGCGTCGATACGCTCAGCGGCACCGGCAACGGAGTGGCCCAGACGGTGACCGTTTACGGCCGCGCGCCCGCACCGCAACTCCCCATCGCAGGCGACTACAACGACACGGTGACCGTCTCCATCACTTATTGACAGTTAATCAAGTTCGCATCCGGGACGTCGCTATTTGTTACGTCTCCAATGCAAACGATTGCCTTCATGATGCCGGTCACCCTCCTGAAGCGCCTGATGCTGCTTGCTCTGTTCTGCAGCGCGTCTGTGGCCAATGCTGCGGCCAGCCGCGGCCCGGAAAATTCCACCCTGCACATCGGCCTGCGCCTGCTCAGCGGCTGCGAGCTGCGCACCACGCCGCCGCGCGCCAGTTGTTCCAGGGGCACGCCGATGGCGATCGCCCAGCCGGCGCGTGCCGCCGAAACACCGGCCATCGCAAGCACGGGCCAGGACGCCAGCGCATTGGCAGGCCCGGCGCCGGCCACCGCCGCACGCATCACCACGATCGCGTTCTGACCATGGCCACGCGACGCTCCCTTCATTGCTGGCTCGCAGTTGCGCTGGCCTGCGTCGCAATCGACGGCGGCGCCGTCGCTGCCGAGATCGCCATCGCACCGACCACTGCGCATATCCCGGCCGATAGCGATCAGGCAACGGTCTGGCTCTACAACCAGGCCGCGCTGCCATGGCGCGCCGAAGCCAAGCTCTACCGCTGGCGGCAGGATGGCGAGCGCGAAGTACTTGAACCCGCCACCGGCGCCACGGTCAGCCCGAATCATTTCGAGATACCGTCGCAAGGGCGCCAGCTGTTGCGGGTGATCCGGCTCGGCCCCAGCCCGGTGCAGACCGAAGACAGCTATCGACTGGTGGTGACCCAACACGCCACCGGCGACGAAACCGAGTTGCTGCGTTATTCCACCCCGGTGTTCGCCCTGCCCAGCCAGCCAGCCGAACCGAATCCGGTACTGCGGACCACCCTGTCCGGCCACGGCGGCGGACGCGCACTGAGCGTGCACAATGCCGGGCTCAGCCATGCACGGCTGGCCGATCTGGCCTACATCGATGCTGGCGGCACTCGCCGCAGCATCCGTGATGATCTGGCCGGTTACGTGTTGCCAGGCCAAACCCGCCAATGGGCACTACCGGCCAACCTGCCCACCGGCAGCGGCCGCTTCGTGGCGCGCATCAACAGCGACATCGAGACCACGCTGACGCTTGAGCCGTGAATCGGGAATTGGGAATTGGGAATCGGGGCAGCATTAGAGTGGCTGACGAAACCGCTCAGTTGTTTGGATCGAACTGAGCTGATCAGGCCGCACCACATCTGACCGCCGCGTCGCATTCACTGCTCGCAACGATGCACACCAGCCATCTCCACTGGTCCTTGCCCTCCCACCATCGCGGGACCTTACGCGGCATGGATGCCGCGTAAGAGCCTTATCTGTTCGGAATCTGGCAGTTTAGGTGTCGAGAGCCGGCGTGGGCCACCGTGAGAGCCTGGATCTCAGCGATCGCCGTGTAGCTTGGTACCCACGCCGGATTCTCCCTTGATTCGCCCGAACAGTTGCCCGAGGTGACACTCGAAACGATAAGACTGGGCAGGCGAGGGAGCTCTCGACATTTCTAGCCTAGCGGAGATTTCCCATGAGCGGAATCGGGATCGATGTGTGCAAACACTCTCTTGACGTTGCGGTTTTTCGAGGCCAGACCCGTCAGTTCACCAACACCGCAGGCGGTCATCGGAAGCTTGTCGATTGGCTGAATACGCTGTCGGTGCGGCAGGTGGTGCTGGAGGCGACCGGGGGCTACGAGCTGGCAGCGCTGGATGCCTTGCATCACGCCGCATTGCCGGTGGCGCGCGTCAATGCGCAACGGGCACGCAACTTGGCCAACGGTTTGGGACTGGCCAAGACCGACCGGCTGGACGCCGCCATGTTGGCCTGCATGGCCGAGAAGATGGAGCTCCATCAGTATGTTCCACTGGAACCATGGCAGCGCGATCTGGGCGAGCATGTGCGTGCCCGTCGGCAACTGGTGGATCTGTTGAAAACAGCAAGGCAGCAGCTGCTGCAGGTTGCGGAAAAAGCGCTGCGCAAGCTGCTGCAGGGCAACGTGAACCAGCTTGTGCGCAGTGTGGCGCGGTTAGACAAACTGATCGCCGGGCAGCTGAAGACGCTACTCACCGAGCAACCGCACCTGGCTGCGTTGAAGACGCTCAAAGGGGTCGGTCCGGTGCTGCTGGCCGTGCTGGCGTGCCGGTTACCAGAGCTTGGGACGCTCAGCGGAAAGCAGATATCCCGATTGGTTGGCGTTGCCCCGCTCTCGCGCGACAGCGGCGCGATGCGAGGTAAACGGGGGATTGGCGGAGGCCGAGCCGACATCCGACAGGCGCTGTATATGGCGGCCATGTCCTCAGCTCGGCACGAGCCACGTCTGCGCGATTTTTACAGAGCGCTGCGGGCACGCGGCAAGGAGGGCAAGGTCGCCCTTGTGGCGGTGATGCGCAAGATGCTGGTCATCCTCAATGCGCGCGTGCGCGATGAAAGAGCCGCCATGCAGCCCGCCTGAGCGCATTTGACGGCCATGCGCAAACGCAAAAAAGCGTGCCGGCCAGCGGCCGGCACCTACCGATGAACGCGCCTGAAGGAAACCGCTCAAAGGTCGCGGGTTGAGGTCCTGATCAACACAGTTGCTACACGGACGTACTTGCGGCGTGTCCCGCAATGGTGGGCGGGCAAGGGCCCCGCAGTCAATCAACAGACCAACTGCTCTGCCCCCGAAGCATCCACACCTCCAATGAACCTCTCAAGGCGCCCAAGCTGTTGAGCTTCAGCGCAGCTGGACGTCCCCAAGCCGACCAATTGCGCAGACGCGCCCTGCCGGCTATACTCCGCCGGCTGTTTTGCGTCTTTACGCATTGCGTCGTCCACGTCGGACGTCACCGACGAATTCACACCTGCCGCCGCCATCCGTGCCGGGGTGCCCCGCGAGGGGTTCGACACGGAGGCGACAGGGAAGCCCAACCCCGGAATCACGTGCGTTTTGATGCGAGTCCCTCGCAACAGCCCGCACATCCATGTGCGGACTTTTCAACAACAGCCGCGCACGGCGATTCCGCTACCAGGAATTACTTCAATGCCCCAAGTCACCATGCGTCAGATGCTGGAAGCCGGCGTCCATTTCGGTCACCAGACCCGCTACTGGAACCCCAAGATGGCGCCGTACATCTTCGGCGCGCGCGGCAAGATCCACATCATCAACCTCGAGAAGACCGTTCCGCTCTTCAACGACGCGATGAACTTCCTCTCCTCGATCGCGCAGAAGCGCGGCACCATCCTGTTCCTGGGCACCAAGCGCAGCGCGCGCGAGTCCATCAAGGAAGAAGCCGAGCGTTGCAACATGCCGTTCATGACCCAGCGCTGGCTGGGCGGCACGCTGACCAACTTCCGCACCGTCAAGCAGTCGGTTGCGCGCCTGAAGGAACTGGAAGCGGCCGAGACCGATGGCACCTTCGAGAAGCTGGTCAAGCACGAAGTGCTGGGCCTGCGTCGCGAGCGCGAGAAGCTGGACGCCTCGCTGGGCGGCATCAAGGAAATGAACCGCCTGCCCGACGCGATCTTCGTGATCGACATCGGCCATGAAGATATCGCCATCAAGGAAGCCAAGAAGCTCGGCATCCCGGTGATCGCCGTGGTCGATACCAACTACGACCCGGCCCTGGTCGACTACGCCATCCCGGGTAACGACGACGCCATTCGTGCCGTGCAGCTGTATGCACGCGCCGCTGCCGACGCCGTGCTGGAAGGCAAGGCTGCTGCTCCGAACTCCGCCTCCGTGCGCGAAGAAGAGTTCTCGGCCGAATCCGCCGACGAAGGCAAGGGCCGTCGCGCCCCGGCCAAGAAGGCCGAGAAGACCGAAAAGAAGGCTGACGCTCCGGCCGATGCCGCAGCTCCGGCTGCTCCTGCTGCCGAGTAATCGGCCTGCAATGCGGCCGCACCATGCTGTGCGGCCGCAGCCCCGACGGGACCATGGCGTCCCGTCGCCCGGGCCACTGAAGACATCTACGGGGGCGGCCAGCACATTGCGCCGTCTCCTCATTGGCGGAACATCTCCGCCGCATGCATTCGTCCAAACGAGGTAATTCCATGGAAATCACTGCTTCCCTGGTCAAGGAACTGCGCGAGCGCACTGGCGCCGGCATGATGGAGTGCAAGAAGGCACTCGTCGAAAACGCTGGCGACATCGACGCCGCTGCCGAATGGCTGCGCAAGTCGGGTCTGGCCAAGGCCGACAAGAAGGCCGACCGTGTTGCCGCCGAAGGCCGCATCGCGACCGCCCAGGCCGGCGGCAAGGCCGTGCTGGTCGAAATCAATTCCGAAACCGACTTTGTCGCCAAGGATGAGAACTTCCTGGCCTTCACCGAGACCGTGGCCACCGCTGCGCTGAACTCGGATGCGGCCGATGCCGAAGCGCTGAAGAGCGTCAAGCTCGACAGCGGCGAGACCATCGAAGAACGCCGCGCTGCGGTCATCGCCAAGGTCGGCGAGAACCTGCAGGTGCGTCGCCTGGTGCGCATCGACAGCGCCAACAACGTCGCAGCCTACGTGCACGGCGGCCGCATCGGCGTGCTGGTCGAGCTGAAGGGTGGCGACATCGAGCTGGCACGCGGCATCGCCATGCACATCGCCGCGATGAACCCGCCGCACGTCAAGGCCTCCGACGTTCCGGCCGAGTTCGTTGCGAAGGAAAAGGAAATCGAACTGGCCAAGATGTCCGAGAAGGACAAGTCCAAGCCGGCCGAGATCCTGGAAAAGATCATCAGCGGCAAGATCAGCAAGATCATCAACGAAGTCACGCTGTACGGTCAGCCGTACGTGCTGAACACCGATCAGACCGTCGAGCAGGCCGTCAAGGCGGCCGGTGCAGAGGTGATCGGCTTCCAGCGCCTGGCCGTTGGCGAAGGCATCGAGAAGGTGGTGGAAGACTACGCCGCCGAAGTGATGAAGCAGGCCGGCCTGGCCTGATCTTCGCCACACGCAAAAAAAAAGCCGCGGCATGCCGCGGCTTTTTTTTGCCTGAAACCTGATGCGCATCCGCACCGACGCTCAAAGCTGAAGCGCACGCATACACCGCACCGACAACCGACCTCGACTCTACAGATGTTGTGACGGTGGCCGCTAAATCTGAATGCCGACAAGGCTCTCAGCGTCCAGAACGCGCATATCGCAGCGCAGCGATGGCAAAGCTTGGCGTGCCCCACTCAACGAACGCAGCTGTATGCTTGCGCTCACCGTCGGCGATGAATCATGCAACCAGACCTCCAAGCCGCCCTGCACTACTGCCGCAATCTGCCATCGCCGCCCGGCGTCGCGCTGCGCATCATTGAACTTGCGCAAGACCCCGATGTGGACATGACCGCGACGGCCAATGTCATCGGCATGGACATGGCATTGAGCGCACGCATGCTGCGCGTTGCCAATTCGCCGCTGTACGCCAGCCGCCGCCGCATCGACAACCTCGGCCAGGCGCTGACCATGCTCGGCCTCAACGCCACCTTGAGCCTGGCACTTGGGTTTTCGATGGTGCACGGCGTGCGCAGCACCTTCACCGCGCATCCGCTGCACGATCGTATCTGGCGGCGTGCCGGCTTGTGCGCACTGGCCAGCCGCATCCTCGGGCAGGCCTACGGCATCCGCAAACCCGAAGAATTGATGCTGGCCGGCCTGCTGCAGGACATCGGCAAGCTGGCCCTGCTGCAAGGCGCACCCGCGCTGTATGCGCCGCTGCTGGAACAGGCACCGGACAACACCGCGTTGCTGGAAGCCGAGCGCGAGCACCTTGGCGCAACCCATGCCGAGGTCGGCGCCTGGCTTGCGCATCAATGGCAGTTACCGCCGTATCTGCAGAACGCGATCGCGCAAAGCGAACAGGAGCCAGCCAGCCTGGAACCGTTCATGGCCTGTGTCGCGCTGTCCGGACGGCTGGCCGATATCTGGCTGTCGGCCAGCGCGGTCACCGCCACCGAACACGCGCAACAGCAGGCCCAGCAGGTGCTGGAACTGGACGCAGAACGCTTCGAAAAAGTGATCGAGCGCATCGCCGAATCGCTGCCCGAACTGGAAGCCCTGTTCGACATCCGCGTACCGCAGCCCGAGCACATCCAGATGATCTTCGAGCAGGCCCGCGAGTTGGCGATGCTGCGCAGCCTGCGCGAGTTGCAGGATGTGGCCGAAGCGCGCCGGCATGCCGACGAATCGGAAAACCGCATGCGTCATCTGGCCGAACAGGCCAGCCGCGACGCACTCACCGGTGTGTTCAATCGGCACCAGCTCGGCACTGCGCTCGAGCACGAATTCGAGCTTGCATCACGCCAGAGCTGGCCGCTGTCGATCGCCTTCATCGATCTGGACGACTTCAAGCGCGTCAACGATTCGCATGGGCACCTGATCGGCGACGAAGTGCTGCGTAATTTTGCGCAGACACTGCAGCGGATGGTGCGCACCAGCGACCTGGTCGCCCGCTATGGTGGCGAAGAATTCCTGGTGATCCTGCCCAACACCACAGCCGACGCCGCATTGATGGTGATCGAGCGCATCCTGGTCGAAACCGCACGCACGCCGATGGCGCAATTGCAGAGCGGCCCGCTGCACATCACCTTCTCCGCAGGGCTGGCCACGCATGGCGGCGGCGGCCGCCAGTTCGAGAGCATCGAGCATTTATTGCAGGCTGCCGACAGTACGCTGTATCGCTCCAAGCATCGCGGCCGCAACCGTGTCACCGCTTACGATGCGACCGATGTGCCAGCCCCGCAGCCGCTGCGCGCGCACTGAGCAACGCATCACGTCACGCCCCGACAAGCGAATTTTTACCACGCCCGGTGACAGGCTTCCGCTAGACTTGCCGGCGTTTGCCGATCCCCCACACCGAGGTTCCCCCATGTCTGCACTTCCCTATCGCCGCATTCTTCTCAAACTTTCCGGGGAGGCGCTGATGGGAGACGGGGATTACGGCATCGACCCCAAAGTCATCAATCGCCTCGCCCATGAAGTGATCGAAGCGCAGCAGGCCGGCGCGCAGGTCGCACTGGTGATCGGCGGCGGCAACATCTTCCGCGGCGCAGGTCTGGCCGCCAGCGGCATGGACCGCGTCACCGGCGATCACATGGGCATGCTGGCCACCGTGATCAACGCACTGGCCATGCAGGACGCGCTGGAAAAGCTCGGCGCCAAGGTGCGCGTGATGAGCGCGATCAAGATCAACGACGTGTGCGAAGACTTCATCCGCCGGCGCGCGATCCGTCATCTGGAAAAGGGCCGCATCGCCATCTTCGCCGCCGGCACCGGCAACCCGTTCTTCACCACCGACTCGGGTGCGGCGCTGCGCGCGATCGAGATCGGTGCCGACCTGCTGCTCAAGGCAACCAAGGTCGACGGCGTCTACGACAAGGACCCGAAGAAGCACACCGATGCGGTGCGTTACGACACCCTGACCTACGACCAGGTCATCATGCAGGGCCTGGAAGTGATGGACACCGCCGCCTTCGCCCTGGCACGCGACAGCGACCTGCCGCTGCGCATCTTCGGCATGAGCGAGCCCGGCGTGCTGCTGCGCATCCTGCACGGCGAGCAGATCGGCACGCTGGTTCAGGGCCGGAGCTGAGGTTGGGAATCGGGATTGGGGAATCGCAAAAGCGCCGTTCCAGGAACTGCGCTGATACCTGACCGATAGCGTCGCCGGGCTGAAGCGGCGCCGCAAGTGAACCGGCTGCGCAGGACCCTGCCAGCCGGCAAGTCTCAAAACGCAGTCCCGGCTATAATCCCCGGATTCAGCTCCACACGGATTCCGGCGATGCTCAACCAGATCAAACAAGACGCGCTCACGCGCATGACCAAGAGCATCGATGCTCTGCGCCATTCCCTGACCACCGTGCGTACCGGCCGCGCCTCTCCGGCGCTGCTGGACAACATCAAGGTCAAGGCATACGGCACCGACACCCCCTTGAATCAGGTTGCCAGCATCAGCGTCTCCGAAGGCCGCTCGCTGGTCATCAGCCTGTTCGACAAGGGCATGATCAAGGACGTCGAAAAAGCGATCTATGCCTCGGATCTGGGCCTGACCCCGACCGTGGTCGGCACCGTGATCCGTCTGAACCTGCCGCCGCTGACCGAGGAGCGCCGCAAGGAGCTCAGCAAGTCCGTGCACGGCGAAGGCGAAGACAGCAAGGTGGCCATCCGCAACATCCGGCGCGATGCCAACCAGCAGGTCAAGGATCTGCTCAAGGACAAGGCAGTCACCGAAGACGAGGCGCGCAGCGCCGAAGACGACATCCAGAAGCTGACCGACAAGGCCATCAAGGACGTGGATGAGGTCGTCAAGGGCAAGGAACAGGAACTGATGACGGTCTGATCGTGGCATCACCTGCCATGCATCCAGAACCCTCCGCTGCCGCCGTGCCGCGCCACATTGCCATCATCATGGATGGCAACGGGCGTTGGGCGCAGCGTCGGCGCCGTCCGCGCATGATCGGCCATCGCGCAGGCGCGCGTGCGGTCAATCGCACCATCGACTTCTGCCTGGAAAAAGGCGTCTCGGCGCTGACCCTGTTCGCGTTCTCCAGTGAAAACTGGGGCCGCCCGCAGGAGGAAGTGGATGCCTTGATGAAGTTGTTCCTGCATGCACTCGATCGCGAGGTCGACGAACTGCAGCGGCGTGGCGTGCAAGTGCGTTTCATCGGCGACCGCAGCCGCTTTGCCGCGCCGTTGCGCGAGCGCATGGCCGGCGCCGAGCGCATCACCGCCGCCAACTCGCGGCTGGTGCTGAGCATCGCTGCCAGCTACGGCGGCCGCCAGGACATCGCGCTGGCCGCACGTGCACTGGCCGAAGAAGTGGCTGCCGGCCGTCTGCAGCCGCAGCAGATCGACGAAGCCCTGCTGGCCAGCCGGATCGCATTGGCCGACCTGCCGGCGCCGGATCTGTTCATCCGCACCGGTGGCGACACCCGCATCAGCAATTTCCTGTTGTGGCAGCTGGCCTATACCGAACTGTGGTTCACCGAAACCCTGTGGCCGGAGTTCGATGCCGCGGTGCTGCAGCAGGCGCTGGACGACTATGCCGGGCGCGAACGTCGCTTCGGCCTGACCAGCGCCCAGATTGCCGACAAGGCGACAGAGGCCTCCTCCGCATGACCAGGACCCGCGTGATTGCCGCGTTGATCATGGCGCCGCTCGCCATCTGCGCGATCGTACTACTGCCGACCCAATGGCTGGCAGCGCTGGCGGCGATCCTGTTCCTGACCGGCCTGTGGGAGTGGCTCAAGCTGTCCGGCATCGACGACAGCCTGCCGCGCACCGTGCTGCTGATGCTCAATCTGCTGCTGATGGTGCTGATGGTGTGGGCGTCGGCCGGCTCCATGGTGCTGTTCCAGATTGCCGCGTTGGTGGGTGTCGCCTGGTGGCTGCTGGCCTTGCTCTGGCTGCGCTTTTTCACCTTTGGCGCAGACCACGGCAACGGCCAGGCGCGTGCGCTCAAGCTGGCCGCCGGCACGCTGGCGGTGCTGCCGGCCTGGGCCGCGCTGGTGCTGCTGCATGCCAATCCGGACAAGGGCAATCTGTGGTTACTGACCGCGCTGACCATGGTGTGGGCGGCCGATTCGGGCGCGTATTTCGCCGGTCGCGCGTTCGGCAAGCACAAGCTGGCGCCGCGGGTCAGCCCGAACAAGACCATCGAAGGCCTGCTCGGCGGCATGGTTGCCGGCATCGTGGTCGCCTGCGCATTCGGCTGGCTGGCCGGTCTGACCCTGGCGCATGTGCCGCAGCTGATGCTGGTCTCTGCCATTGCGGTGCTGGCCTCGGTGCTGGGCGACCTGTTCGAGAGCCTGCTCAAGCGCCACGCCGGCGCCAAGGATTCGGGTGCTGTGATTCCGGGCCACGGCGGCGTGCTGGATCGCATCGATGGCGTGCTCGCCGCCCTTCCGGTGTTCGCACTCGGCAAGGAAATTCTCGGATTCTAGGCATGGCTGGCTCTTCTCTCCGTCAGGTCGCCGTGTTCGGCGCCACCGGCTCGATCGGTGCGTCGGCATTGGATGTGATCGCCCGTCACCCCGAGCGGCTGCGCGCCAGCGTGCTGTCGGCCGGTAACAAGGTCGAGGCATTGCTGGCGCTATGCGCCGCGCATCGGCCCGCGCATGCGGTGATTGCCGACCACTCCCTGTACCCGGCGCTGCGCGATGGCTTGCGTGCGGCCAGCCTGGCCACGCAGGCGCATGCAGGTAGCGAGGCACTGGATGCACTGGCCGGCAGCGATGCCTGCGACACCGTGGTGGCCGCCATCGTGGGCGCCGCCGGCCTGCCTTCGACCCTGGCCGCCGCCCGCGCCGGCAAGCGCCTGCTGCTGGCCAACAAGGAATCGCTGGTGCTGGCCGGCGAGCTGCTGACCCGCACCGCGGCGGCGGCGGGCGCGGAGATCATCCCGATCGACAGCGAGCACAGCGCCATCTTCCAGTGCCTGCGCTCCTGCGACGCCAGCCGTGGCGTGCGGCGGGTGATCCTGACCGCCTCCGGCGGGCCATTCCGCGGCTGGGAGCGCGCCGCGCTGGGCGCGGTCACCCCGGCGCAAGCGGTCGCACATCCCAAATGGTCGATGGGCCCGAAGATTTCGGTGGATTCGGCGACCCTGATGAACAAAGGCCTGGAGGTCATCGAGGCGCATCACCTGTTCGGCCTGCCCGGCGCGCAGATCGATGTGCTGGTGCACCCGCAAAGCCTGGTGCATTCGCTGGTCGAATTCGTCGACGGCTCCACCCTGGCCCAGCTTGGCCTGCCGGACATGCGCACCACCCTGGCGGTCGGCCTGGCGTGGCCGGAGCGGGTCGAATCGGGCGTTGCCGGGCTGGATCTGCTGAGCCAGGGGCGACTGGATTTCGAAGCACCGGACACCGCCGCATTTCCGTGTCTGCGGCTGGCCTGGGAGGCACTGGAGGCCGGTGGAACCGCGCCCGCGATCCTGAACGCGGCCAACGAAGTGGCTGTTTCAGCCTTTCTTCAGGGCAAAGTGGGTTTCCTAGCGATCCCAGCGTTGGTCGAACACACACTGACAACGCTCCCACGGCACAATGCCGACACCCTCGACACCCTTCTTTCTGCCGATGCCCAAGCACGGCAGATCACTGAACGCGCCCTCGCCCATCATTCCTTTCATGCCTGATCGATCCACGCAGCCGAGTTGCATCCATGGGTGATTTCATCGGTTCGGTCTGGTGGATGATCGTCAGCCTGGGCGTGTTGGTGACGTTTCACGAATTCGGGCACTTCTGGGTCGCGCGCCGCTGTGGCGTCAAGGTGCTGCGGTTTTCGGTGGGTTTCGGCAAGCCGTTGTGGATGCGCCGCGACCGCCACGGTACCGAGTTCGCGATCGCCGCGATTCCGCTGGGCGGCTACGTCAAGATGCTCGACGAGCGCGAAGGCGAGGTGCATCCGGCCGAGCAGGATCAGGCCTTCAATCGCAAGACGGTGTGGCAACGCATCGCGATTGTCGCGGCCGGCCCGATCGCCAACCTGTTGCTGTGCATGGCGATGCTGTGGGCGATGTTCGTGGTCGGCAAGCAGGATTATTCGGCCACCGTCGGCCGTGCCGATGGCCTGGCCGCCGAAGCCGGGCTGACGCCTGGCGAGCGCATCGTGCGGATCGACGACCGCAACGTGAGCAGCTGGAGCGATGCGAGCATGCAGCTCACCACCGCAGCGATGGACAGGCGCGATATCCGCGTGCTGACCGCCGCCGAGGGCGCCGGCAACAGCGAGCACACCCTGCGCCTGTCGCAGCTGCCGGCCGGTTTCGACGAGCGCCGCGTGGCCGCGCTGGCCGGCATCGGCTGGCAGTTCATGCTGCAGCCGCCGGTGGTGGGTCAGGTGGTCGCCGGCTCTGCGGCCGAGGGCCTGCTCAAGCCGGGCGACCGCATCGTGGCCATCGATGGCCAGCCGATCCGCTCGGCCGACGAGATTCCTGCCCAGCTGCAGACGCTGGGCGCGCAGGGCGGGAAAGGCATGATCGAGGTCGCACGCGGCGAAGACCGGCTGGCGCTGGAAATTGCCCCGCGCAAGTCGCCGCAAGGACAGTGGATGCTGGGCGTGGGGTTTGCCCCCGCACCAGCCCCGGCCTACGACAGCCGCCAGCAGTACGGCCTGTTCGCCGCCGTCCCTGCCGCCATCCGCGAAACCGGCAAGATGACTGCCGATTCGCTGGGCATGATGAAGCGCATGCTGACCGGCCAGGCCTCGGTGAAAAACATCTCCGGCCCAGTCACAATTGCGCGCGCCGCCAATGCCTCGGCCGAACGCGGGCTCGACTGGTTCCTGTATTTCCTGGGATTGCTGTCGCTCAGCCTGGCGATCATCAACCTGATGCCCATCCCGATCTTGGACGGTGGGCATCTGCTGTATTACCTTATCGAGTTGATCAAGGGCAGCCCGATCAGCGAACGGGCCATGATTGCCGGGCAATATGTCGGCCTGGCGCTCCTGGCAGGGCTGATGGGACTGGCGTTCTACAACGACATCCTCGGCCTGCTTCCACGATGAAACTGCTCCACCCTTTCCGCCTGTTGTCGTCGTCATACGTCGGCATCCAGCAACACCCGAAATCGACTCCAACCGGATGTGACATGACGCGTCTTCCCACTCGCCGCCTGCTTGCCCTCGCTCTTGCCGCCGGCCTCAGCCTGCCAGCCCTGGCCCTGGCGGCCGAGCCGTTCGTTGCCAGCGACATCCGCGTCGACGGCCTGCAGCGCATTGCCTCCGGCACCGTGTTCACCTATCTGCCGGTGAATCGCGGCGACACCGTGGACGATGGCAAGGTTGCCGACTCGATCCGTGCGCTGTACCGCACCGGCTTCTTCGAAGACGTGCAGCTGGATCGCCAGGGCAACATCCTGGTGATCACGGTCAAGGAGCGCCCGGCGATCAACAAGCTCACCGTGACCGGCAACAAGGACATCAAGTCCGAAGAGCTGCTCAAGGGCCTGGGCGATATCGGCCTGACCGAAGGCGGCACCTTCGACCGGCTGAGCCTGGACCGCGTGACCCAGGAACTGACCCGCCAGTACAACAACCGCGGCAAGTACAACGTCGAGATCACTCCGACGGTGAGCCCGCTGGATCGCAACCGCGTCGACGTGGCCATCGCGATCAAGGAAGGCAAGGCGGCCAAGATCCGCCACGTCAACCTGATCGGTACCGAGAAGTTCGCCAACGAGGACATCCTGGAAAACTGGGAATCCAAGGAGCACAACTGGGCCTCGTGGTATCGCCGCGACGACCAGTACTCCAAGGAAAAGATGTCCGGCGACCTGGAGAAGCTCAACTCCTGGTACCTGGACCGCGGCTACGTGGACTTCAGCATCGACTCCACCCAGGTGGCGATCAGCCCCGACAAGCGCGACATGTTCGTCAGCGCCGGCGTCACCGAGGGCGAGCAGTACAAGATTTCCGAGATCAAGGTCACCGGCGACACCGTGTTGCCGCAGGCCGACATCGAGCGCCTGGTCATTCCCAAGGCCGGCGACATCTTCTCGCGCGCGTTGCTGGAATACACCTCCGATGCGATCACCAACACGCTGAGCAACGTCGGTTACGCGTTCGCCAAGGTCAACCCGATCCCGACGCCGAACCGCGAGGACCGCACCGTTGCGGTGAACCTGCAAGTAGTGCCGGGTCCGCGCGTGACCGTGCGCCGCATCCTGTACAAGGGCAACAGCCGTACCTCGGACGAAGTGTTGCGCCGCGAAATGCGCCAGTTCGAAAACACCTGGTACTCGCAGGCGGCGATCGACCGCTCCAAGATCCGTCTGCAACGCCTGGGCTACTTCGAGAGCGTGGACGTGGAAACGCCGGCCGTGCCGGGTAGCAACGACCAGGTCGATGTGGTCTACAACGTCAAGGAAACCACCTCCGGCAGCTTCGTGTTCGGCCTGGGTTACTCGCAGAGCTTTGGTGTGACCACCTCCGTGCAGTTGTCGCAGAACAACTTCCTGGGCGGCGGTAACCGTGTGGCGGTGGAGGCCTCGCGCAGCACCTTCCAGCAGCGTTACGCGTTCTCCTACACCAACCCGTTCTTTACCGACGACGGCGTGTCGCTGGGCTACAACCTGTCCTGGCGCGCACTGGACTACTCGGACTTCAACACCGCGCAGTTCAACAGCAAGAATGGTTCGGCGCAGGTGGTGTTCGGCGTGCCGATCACCGAGAACGATACCGTCTCGGCAATGGTCGGCATCGACAGCAATCAGATCACCACCTTCCCGGGCACCACGCCTCGGGCGATCATCGATTACATCGATGCGATCGGCACCCGTACCTTCCACGCCTGGCGGACCGAGCTGGGTTGGGCGCGCGATACCCGCAACGACTTCTTCATGCCGACCCGCGGCATGTACCAGCGCGTCGGCCTGGAAACCACCCTGCCCGGCTCCACGGTCGAGTACTACAAGCTCAATTACCAGATCTCCAACTACTGGCCGATCATTCCGGCAATCGTGTTGAACACGCGCTTCGAACTGGGCTATGGCGACAGCTACGGCAATGACAGCACGCGTGTGGTGACCGATGGCAATGGCGTGTCACGCACCATCACCGCCACCGGCCTGCCGTTCTACGAGAACTTCTACGCCGGCGGCACCAACTCGGTGCGCGGCTTCGAAGACAACACCCTGGGCCCGCGTTCGGAAACCATCAACGGATTCAATCGCGGCCAGCCGCTGGGTGGCTCGTTCAAGACCGTGGGCTCGGTGGAAATGTATTTCCCCAAGCTGTTCGACAGCCCGTCGGCGCGCGTATCGGCATTCTTCGACTTCGGTAACGTGTATAGCGGCGTGGACAACTTCAAGGCCAACGAACTGCGCGCGTCCACCGGCGTGGCGTTGCTGTGGCGCGCACCGGTCGGCCCCATCTCGATCAGCTACGCGTTCCCGCTGAAGAAGGAAGACAACGACGAGATCGAACGTCTGCAGTTCACCTTCGGCGGCCAGTTCTAATCAATGCAGGCAAAACAATGGCGGCCCGAACTTCGGGCCGCCATTGTTTGTTTGAACTGCTTCCTGTCTGAAACCCGGACTTAGAAGTAGGTGTTCCAGACGTTGCCCAGGCAGGTGGCGGTGGCGCCCCAATCGGACGAGTCCACGCACTGGATCTGCTGGTCCCAGAAGCCCTGAGCGTTGGCGCGCTGTTCTGCGAAGTCGTCGGCCGAGGCACTGGCAACCGCGCCCAGCAGGATCACGCTTCCGAAAATGGAGAGGACAGTTTTCATATGCTTTTCCTGGGTTCGCCGCACAGTTGCGGCCCAGTCAGAGATACGCCCGACTGTTTGGCAAACGTTTGGCAACGTTTTTTTTCCGTAAAACCAGCTACTTACTGTTTACGCGAGGTTCACCCTGATGCGCTTGACCGCCAGTGCGATTGCCGAACAATTTGGGTTGACCGTCGTTGGCGACGGCACCACCGAAGTCACCGGTGTCGCCACCCTGGCGCATGCCGGCGCGGGGCAGCTGAGCTTCCTGTCCAACCCACGCTATCGGCCGCAGCTGGCTGACACTCAGGCAGCCATCGTTGTCCTGCGTGCCGAGGATGCGCAAGCCGCACGCGGCACCGCGTTGGTCGCCAAGGATCCCTATACCGCGTTCGCCAAGATCGCCGCCTTGTTCGATGTGGCGCCGGTGCGCGAACCGGGCATCCATCCCTTGGCGGTGATCGACCCCACCGCTCAGGTCTCGCCGAGCGCGCATGTCGGCCCGTTCGTCAGCATCGGTGCGCGCAGCCGCGTGGGCGATGGCTGCGTGATCGGCACCGGCAGCATCATCGGCGAAGACTGCGTGGTGGATGCCGGCAGCGAACTGATCGCCCGCGTCACCCTGGTGACCCGCGTGCGGTTGGGCAAGCGGGTGCGCATTCACCCCGGCGCGGTGATCGGCGCCGATGGTTTCGGCCTGGCGATGGATGCCGGCCACTGGATCAAGGTGCCGCAACTGGGCGGTGTGGTGATCGGCGACGATTGCGAGATTGGCGCCAACACCTGCATCGACCGCGGCGCGCTGGAAGACACCGTGCTGGAAGAAGACGTGCGCGTGGATAACCTGGTGCAGATTGCGCACAACTGCCATATCGGTGCGCATAGCGCGATCGCCGGCTGCACCGGCATTGCCGGCAGCGCCAAGATCGGCCGTTACTGTCTGCTCGGCGGCCACGTCGGCGTGGTCGGCCACCTGGAGATCTGCGACAAGGTCGTGATCACCGGCAAATCGGTGGTGCGCAATTCCATCCATGAGCCGGGCGAGTATTCGTCCGGCACCCCTCTCACCGACAATCGCACGTGGCGCAAGAATGCCGCGCGCTTCAAACAACTCGATGTGCTGGCAAGGCGCATTCTGGCTGTGGGCAAGGAGAAAGAATGAGTTACCCCACGTATGAGCTGCCGATCGACGTCAGTCAGATCCAGACGCTGCTCCCGCATCGTTACCCGTTTCTGCTGGTCGACCGGGTCCTCGAACTCGATCTGGAAACCAAGTGGATCGTGGCGCAGAAGAACGTCACCATCAACGAGCCGTTCTTCCAGGGCCACTTCCCGAACCGCCCGGTGATGCCTGGCGTGCTGATCATCGAGGCGCTGGCGCAGGTCGGTGGCGTGATGACCCAACTCGGCTTGGGCCGCGATGCGTTGTCGCAGTTGTTCTACATGGTCAAGGTCGACAACGCCCGCTTCAACAAGCAGGTGATCCCGGGCGATGTGTTGATCATGGAGGTGAAGATGAAGCGCCTGATCCGTAACGTGGGATGCTTCTACGGCGAGGCCAAGGTCGATGGCGAAGTGGTGGCCAGTGCCGAGGTGATGTGCGCCGGCGCCAGGTAATAACCCGCTTTCGGAGTAAGACACGATGCGTGATTCGACACCTTTGATTCATCCCACGGCGGTCATCGATCCCTCGGCAACGCTGGCTGACGACGTCCGCGTCGGCGCGTTTTCGCTGATCGGCGCCGATGTGGAGATCGGCGCGGGCACCGAGGTCGGGCCGCATTGCTGGATCCATGGCCCGACCCGGATCGGCCGCAATAACCGCTTCATCGGCCACGCGGCGATCGGCGGCGAGCCGCAGGACAAGAAGTACGCCGGCGAGCGCACCGAACTGGTGATCGGCGACGGCAATGTGATCCGCGAATTCGTCACCATCAATCGCGGTACCGGCGGCGGTGGCGGCATCACCGTGGTCGGCGACGACAACTGGATGCTGGCCTATACGCATGTGGCGCACGACTGCCATGTCGGCAACCACTGCGTGTTTTCCAACAACACCACGCTGGCCGGCCACGTCACCGTCGGCGACTACGTGATCATCAGCGGCTTTGCCGGCGCGCATCAGTTCTGCCGGATCGGCGCGCACGCCTTCCTGGGCATGGGCGCGCTGACCAATGGCGACGTGCCGCCGTTCACCATGGTCGGCAGCGAATCGCTGGGCCGCCCACGCGGCATCAATAGCGAAGGGCTCAAGCGCCGCGGCTTCGATGCCGAGCGCATCACCGCGATCAAGCGCGCCTACCGCACGCTGTACGTCGCCGGCCTGCCGCTGAGCGAGGCCAAACTGCAGCTGGCCGAACAGGCCAAGAGCAGCGAGGACGTGCGCGGGCTGCTCGAGTTCATCGAAGCGGCGGAAAGGCCGTTGTTGCGATGAAGGCCGGGATTCGGGATTCGGGATTGGAGATGCAAAGCGTCCACACCACACCGGGCGACGTCGTGCACGACGCGCTGGCCAATCCCCAATCCCCAATCCCCAATCTCCGCTCCCCACGCATCGCGCTGATCGCCGGCGAAGCCTCCGGCGACATCCTGGGTGCCGGGTTGATCGATGAATTGCGCCGCCGTTATCCGACTGCCGAGTTCGTCGGCATCGGTGGCGATGCGATGCGCGGCGCCGGCTGCCAGACCTGGTTCGATGCCAGCGAGCTGGCGGTGATGGGCCTGACCGAAGTGCTGCAGCATCTGCCGCGGCTGTTGAAGCTGCGCCGCGCCTTCCGCGAGCGCGTGCTGGCCTGGAAGCCGGATGTGTTCATCGGCATCGACGCGCCCGATTTCAATCTTTCGGTCGAGCGCTGGCTCAAGCAGCGTGGCGTGCGTACCGTGCATTACGTCAGTCCCTCGGTGTGGGCATGGCGCGAGAAGCGTGCCGAGAAGATCGGTGCCAGCGCCGACCTGGTGCTGTGCCTGTTTCCGATGGAGCCGCCGATCTACGCCCGGCACGGCATCGATGCGCGGTTTGTCGGCCACCCGATGGCCGACGACATCGCCTACCAGGCCGATCGCGCGGCCGCGCGCGCCAAGCTGGGCCTGTCTGCCTCCAGCACCGTGCTGGCGGTGTTGCCAGGTAGCCGGCATGGCGAAATCAGCAAGCTCGGCGATACGTTTTTCCAGGCCGCCTGGCTGGTGTCCGAACATCTGCCCAACCTGCACGTGCTGGTACCGGCAGCCAACCCTGGCTGCAAGCAACTGCTGGCCGAACAGCTGTCGCACTCGTCGCTGCCGGTGCTGCGCTCGCACCTGCTCGACGGCCAGGCGCGCACCGCGATGCTGGCTGCCGACGTGGTGTTGCTGGCCTCCGGCACTGCCACACTGGAGGCGATGCTGGTCAAGCGCCCGATGGTGGTCGGCTACAAGGTCGCCCCGCTCACCTACCGCATCGTCAAGACACTGGGTCTGCTCAAGGTCAACCGCTATGCGCTGCCCAACATCCTGGCCAACGACGATCTGGCGCCCGAGCTGATGCAGGACGACTGCACCCCGGAGCGCCTGTGCGTGGCCCTGCTGGACTGGTTCAAGCACCCGGAGAAAGTCGCCGCGCTGCAGCCGCGGTATCTGGCCCTGCACGCAGAACTGCGCCGCGATGCATCGGCGCGCGCGGCCGATGCGGTGGCCGGGTTGCTGGAGGGCAGGGATTCGGGAGTGGGCATTCGGGATTCGTCAGGAGCAAAGGCGTGAAAATCCTGGCTCCGTGCGCACAAGCCGATAGCGCCAGCACCGAGGCGCGCCAGTCGTCCTTGTTCGGCCAATCCCCAATCCCGAATGCCGAATCCCGGCGCTTGATCGCCGGCGTCGACGAAGCCGGCCGCGGCCCGCTCGCTGGCCCGGTTGCGGTGGCTGCGGTGGTGTTCGACCCGAGCAAGCCGCGCATCAACGGGCTGGATGATTCCAAGCAACTGAGTGCGCAGCGGCGCGAGCAGTTGTACGCGCGCATCGTCGAGCGGGCGCTGGCGTGGTCGGTGGTGCTGATCGACAGCGAGGAGATCGACCGCATCAACATCTATCAGGCCACCATGCTCGGCATGCGCCGCGCGGTGGAAGGGGTGGCGCATGTGGCCGGGTTCGCGCGCATCGACGGCAACCGCGTGCCCAAGGGCTTGCCCTGCCCGGCCGAGGCCTTGATCGGTGGCGATGCGCTCGACCGCGCGATCATGGCGGCCTCGATCGTGGCCAAGGTCACCCGCGACCGTTTGATGCATGAGTTGCACGCGCAGCATCCCGAATACCGCTTCGACCAGCACAAGGGCTACGCCACCCCGGTGCATCTGGCCGCATTGCAGACGCACGGGCCCTGCCCGCAGCATCGCCGCAGTTTCGCACCGGTGCGGCGTGCGCTGGGAATCGAGACCGCCGCCCCGTCGAACTGGGACGTGCCCTGCGTGGCCCCGGCCGATGGCCTGCTGCTGGCCGATTGACTGACCGCAGTTCAGGGGACCTGGCCCGGTATCGGTGCCGTCCATCCGCGCGCATGCGGCCCGCTTCGGCCGTGGCTTCGCGGAGCGGACGTTGCACTCGCGCAGCCCCGCACGCCCCCCGATCCGCGCAATCGCCGTCAGCGCGCTCCACGCAGCTAGCCGAACCCTGAATCGGCTGCACCGGCCAGCCCCCGTGGCGTCTGGCCGCAGCCCCGTACCGGTGCTGTCAAGCCTTGTTCGGCCCGGCCACGGTCGCTACCCTGACCGCGCATTATTCCGGTCTCGCATGTCCACTTCCCGCTTCGTCCATCTGCACGTCCACACCGAGTTCTCGCTGGCGGATTCCACCATCCGTGTGCCCGAGAAACCGGATCAGGCTGACCCGAAAAAGGCCAAGCAGGCCAACCTGCTGAGCCGCGCGGTCGAGCTCGACATGCCCGCGCTGGCAGTCACCGACCTCAACAACCTGTTCGCGCTGGTCAAGTTCTACAAGGCCGCCGAAGGTGTGGGCATCAAGCCGATCGCCGGCGCCGACGTGATGATCGCCACACCGGACATGACGCCCTGGCGCATGACCCTGCTGTGCCGAGACCGCGAAGGGTACTTGAGCCTGTCGCGCCTGCTCACCCGCGCCTGGATGGAAGGCCACCGCCCCGAGGGCGGCGTGGCGATCCACCCCGAATGGCTGCAGAGCGGCCACGCCAACCTGTTCGCCCTGGCCGGCCGCGACAGCCTGGCCGGGCGCCTGTTTGGCGAAGGCCGCGCCGATCTGGCCGAGCAGCAGCTGGCCGACTGGCAACGCGTGTTCGGCGATGGCCTGCATCTGGAACTCACCCGCACCGGGCGCGAGGGCGAAGAACGCTTCAACCAGTTCGCACTGCATGCAGCCGGCGTACGTGGCCTGCCGGTGGTGGCCAGCAACGATGTGCGCTTTCTGTACGCCAGCGACTTCAATGCGCACGAAGCGCGTGTGTGCATTTCGTCCGGCCGCGTGCTCGACGATCCCAAGCGCCCGCGCGAGTACAGCGACCAGCAGTACCTGAAGTCTGCCGACGAGATGGCCGCGCTGTTCGCCGACGTGCCCGACGCGATCGACAACACCCACGCGCTGGCGCAACGCTGCAACATCGAGATGCGCCTGGGTACCTACTTCCTGCCCGCCTATCCGGTGCCGGAAGACGAGACGCTGGACAGCTGGATCCGCAGCCAGGCGCGCGACGGTCTGGCCGCGCGCCTGGAAAAAAGCCCGATCGCACCCGGCAAGACCCGTCAGGACTATGTGGACCGGCTCGAATTCGAGCTGGATACCATCATCAAGATGGGCTTCCCCGGCTACTTCCTGATCGTGGCCGACTTCATCCAGTGGGGCAAGAACCAGGGTATTCCGATCGGCCCGGGCCGCGGCTCCGGTGCCGGCTCGCTGGTGGCCTGGGCGTTGCAGATCACCGATCTGGATCCGCTGCCGTACAACCTGCTGTTCGAGCGCTTCTTGAATCCAGAGCGCGTGTCGATGCCCGACTTCGACATCGACTTCTGCATGGATCGCCGCGACGAGGTGATCGACTACGTGGCGCGCAAGTACGGGCGCGAGCGGGTCAGCCAGATCATCACCTACGGCACCATGGCGGCCAAGGCGGTGGTGCGCGACGCCGGGCGCGTGCTCGGCTTCACCTATGGCCTGGTCGACAGCGTGGCCAAGCTGATCCCCAACATCCTGGGCATCACGCTCAAGGATGCGATGGGCGAAGGCAAGGATTCGGAGATGGCCTCGCCGGACCTGATCCAGCGCTATCAGGTCGAAGACGACGTGCGCGACCTGATGGACCTGGCGCGCCAGCTCGAGGACCTCACCCGCAACGCCGGCAAGCACGCCGGCGGCGTGGTGATCGCGCCCGAGCCGCTCTCCGAGTTCTGCCCGCTGTTCGCCGAACACGACGAGGGCGGGCGCGGCAAGAATCAGGTCACCCAGTTCGACAAGGACGACGTCGAAGCGGTCGGCCTGGTGAAGTTCGACTTCCTCGGCCTGCGCACGCTGACCATCATCGATTGGGCGGTCAAGGCGATCAACGTGCGCCACGCGCGCGCCGGCATCGACCCGGTCGACATCACCACGCTTCCGCTCGACGACGTGCCAACCTACAAGGGCGTGTTCGCCTCGGGCAATACCGGCGCGGTGTTCCAGTTCGAATCCTCGGGCATGCGCCGCCTGCTCAAGGACGCGCGCCCGGACCGCTTCGAAGACCTGATCGCGCTGGTGTCGCTGTACCGCCCCGGCCCGATGGACCTGATCCCGGACTTCAACGCGCGCAAGCACGGCCAGCAGGAGATCATCTACCCGGATCCGCGCACCGAGGCCATCCTCAAGGACACCTACGGGATCATGGTGTACCAGGAGCAGGTGATGCAGATGGCGCAGATCGTCGGCGATTATTCGCTGGGCGGTGCCGACCTGCTGCGCCGCGCGATGGGCAAGAAAGTGCCGGCCGAAATGGCCAAGCACCGCGAGATATTCCGCGAGGGCGCCGCCAAGGGCGGGGTGAGCGCGCACAAGGCCGACGAAATCTTCGACCTGATGGAGAAGTTCGCCGGCTACGGCTTCAACAAGTCGCACGCCGCCGCCTATGCGCTGGTCAGTTACCAGACCGCCTGGCTGAAACGGCATTACCCGGCCGAGTTCATGGCCGCCACGCTGTCTTCGGACATGGACAACACCGACAAGGTGGTCGGCTTCCTCGATGAGGTGCGCAATCTCGGCCTGACCGTCAAGCCGCCGCGCGTCAACGAATCGGCCTACATGTTCGAGGCCGCCACCCCGGACACGATTCAATACGGCCTGGGCGCGATCAAGGGCGTCGGCCAGGGCGCGTGCGAGGCGATCATCGAAGAACGCCAGCGCGGCGGTCCTTACACCACGCTGCTGGATTTCTGCACGCGTGTGGGCACCGCAAAGCTCAACCGGCGCACGCTGGAGGCGATGGTCAATGCCGGCGCGATGGACGGCCTGGGCAAGAACCGCGCCTCGCTGATGCTGCAGCTGCCGGAGGTGATGAAAGCCACCGAGCAGATGGCGCGCGAGCGCGCCTCGGGGCAGAACTCGCTGTTCGGCGGGCCGGACCCGAGTGCACCGGCGCTGCGTCTGGACCTGCCAGAAAGCAAGGAATGGCCGCTGGGCCAACTGCTCACCGGCGAGCGCGAAACGCTGGGCTTTTATCTCAGCGGCCACCCGTTCGACCCGCACCGCGACGAAGTGCGCGAACTGGTCGGCTGCGATCTGGGGGCGCTGGAAAAGATTCTCGCCTCGCAACAGCGTGGCGGCGGTGGGGGCGGCGGCGATGGCGAAAAACGTGCCTGGCGCCCGGAAGTCAGCGCCATTCTCGCTGGCCTGGTGGTCGGCGTGCGCCGCAAGGGCGACAGCCAGGTGTTCGTGCAACTGGAAGACGGCCGTGGCCGGGTCGAGTGCAGCGCGTTCTCCGATGCGATGGCCGAGTTCGGGCATCTGCTCACCCGCGACCGCATCCTGATCGTCAAGGGCGGCCTGCGCGAGGACGAATTCAACGGCGGCTACAGCCTGCGCATCCGCCAGTGCTGGGACTACGAGCAGATCTGCGCCGACCACGCGCAACGGCTGTCGCTGCGCCTGGACCTACGCGAAAAGCAGGCCTGGAAGCGCATCGACGCACTGCTGGCCAAGCACCGCCCCGGCAAGACGCCGCTGCGCCTGGACCTGCTGCTACGCGCCCCAAGCGGCGGCGTCGCCGGCATGCTCGACCTCAACGGCAGCCACTCGGTGCGCATCGACCAGCACCTGATGGACAGCCTGCGCGCCGACCCGGCAGTGCGCACCTTGAAGATCAAGTACAGCCCACCGTGGGCGTGAGGGGCCGGGATTGGGGATTGGGGATTCGGGATTGGCAAGAGCGGCGCTGCTACGTTCGGGTTGCTCTGGACCGCTGTTGCGAATCCCCAATCCCGAATCCCCGCATCCGAACGGTTCCGTACGGGTCGGGCGCACCGCTTCAGCTACACTTCCCGCCTTACGTTGACGACACCACTGCATGAATCCTAACTACCTCGACTTCGAGCAACCCATCGCCGATCTGGAAGCCAAGATCCAGGAACTGCGCAAGGCCAGCACCGGCCCTGCAGTCAACGTGGACACCGAAGTGCGTGCGCTGCGCGACAAGCTGCGCATACGCACCGCACAGATCTTCCGCGACCTCTCCGCCTGGCAGGTCTCGCAGCTGGCGCGCCACCCGCAGCGCCCGTACACGCTGGACTACATCAACACCATCTGCGACGAATTCCAGGAACTGGCCGGCGACCGCGCCTATTCCGATGACAAGGCGATCGTCGGTGGCCTGGGCCGCATCAATGGCCGCCCGGTGGTGATCATCGGTCACCAGAAAGGCCGCGACACCAAGACCAAGGTTGCGCGCAACTTCGGCATGCCGCGCCCCGAGGGCTACCGCAAGGCGCTGCGCCTGATGAAGCTGGCCGACCGCTTCCGCCTGCCGCTGCTGACCTTCATCGACACCCCGGGTGCCTATCCCGGCATCGGCGCCGAAGAGCGCGGGCAGTCCGAAGCGATCGCGCGCAATTTGCTCGAAATGGCAGAACTGAAAGTACCGGTGATCTGCACGGTGATCGGCGAAGGCGGCTCCGGCGGCGCGCTGGCGATCGGTGTGGGCGACCGCACCCTGATGCTGGAATACGGCACCTATTCGGTGATTTCGCCGGAAGGCTGCGCCTCCATCCTGTGGAAGGACGCCGCCAAGGCCAAGGACGCCGCCGAGCAACTCGGCCTCACCGCCAAGCGCCTGAAAGGCCTGGGCCTGGTCGACAAGGTGATCCGCGAGCCCACCGGTGGCGCGCATCGCAATCCCGAGCAGATGGGCAAGCGTCTGAAAGCGGTACTGCTCAACGAGCTGGACGCGCTGGAAAAGATCCCGGTCGACGCCCTGCTGCAGCAACGTTACGAGCGCCTGCGCAGCTACGGCGCCTACGAAGGCAACTGATCGGCGGTTGACTCACGATGGCGCAGAACGCGCCATCGCACCGCCAGGCACGCATGAAAAGGATGTCCGCACAATGAGCCCGCTGCTGCTTTTATCGCTGGTGTTACAGGCCGCCTGCTGCGTGCACGTGGTCCGCAGCGGCCGCCCGCTGTACTGGATCTTCATCCTGCTGGTGCTGCCTTTTCTGGCCACGCTGGTCTACATCGTGGTGGCGGTGATTCCGGATCTGCGCAACGACCCGACCGCGCGCCGCGGTTTGCGCAAGGTGCGTCAGCGCATCGATCCGCAACGCGAACAACGCGACGCCTCGCGGCAACTGGATGTGGCCGACACTCCGGAAAACCGCCGTCGGCTCGCGCAGACGCTGCTGGAACAAGGCGATTACACGCGTGCGGCAGAGCTCTACCAGGGCGCACTGCGTGGCATCTACCGCGACGATCCAGACTTGATGCTGGGCCTGGCCAAGGCGCAGTACGGGCTGGGCCAGGCAGCGGAAACACGCAAGACCCTGGACGCATTGATCGCCGCCAATCCCAACTACCGTTCGCACGACGGGCATCTGCTGTATGCACGCGCGGTTGAAGACAGCGGCAGCATCGACGAGGCGCTGCACGAGTACGAGACGCTTGCGCAAGGCTATCCGGGCGAAGAAGCACGCGTGCGCTATGCGCAATTGCTGCTGCACGCTGCGCGCCAGCAGGAGGCCAAGGCCATCTTCGAGCAGGTGCTACGCCACGCGGCCGCCTCGCCCAAGCATTACCAGCGCGAACAACGCGCCTGGATCGACATCGCACGCAAAGGTCTGAGCGAGCTGGGCGTCGACGCGTAATTGCTACCTGACCCAATCACCCTGCGTCGGCCAGCGCCTCGGCACACGCCGTCTGTTCGTCAACAGCGCTCAAAACGGCTTGGCAAGCACCAGCCAGATCACGCCGACCAACAAGAACACCGGCACTTCGTTGAACAACCGCAGCGCGCGGCCGCTGGGCACGGCGCGCCCCTGGTCCAAGCCCTTCAACCAGCGCCCGGACACGATGTAGTGCGCCAGAATCAGCGCCACTGCAAAGAGTTTCGCGTGCATCCAGCCGCCAGCCACCATCGTCGGAAAGTCAGGAATCACCCGATAGCCTTGCCACAACACCGCACCCAGCACCAGCGCCAGACCCAGCATGCTGTGGCCGAACTTGTAGAGGCGCCGCCCCATCAGCACCAGGCGCGTGCGCACTGCGGGTTCGGCGCCGGCTTCGGCGATATTGACCAGGATGCGCGGCAGGTAGAACACCGCGGCCATCCAGGCGATGACGAACAACAGGTGGAAGGTCTTGATCCACAGATACAGGGTCATGGGCTGGCTTCGCTGGCTGGCGTAGGATGGCCCGCATTTTCACCTATCCGCTTGCGCGAAAGCACATCCGTCCATGCATCAGCCCGACGACAAACAGTACGACGCCCACTATTTCAGCCGCTGGTATCGCGATGCAGGGCTAGCCGACCCGGCGCGTCTGCGACGCAAGGTCGCACTCGCAGTAAGCCAGGCCGAGTACTACCTGGAGCGCCCGATCCGCAGCGTGCTGGATATCGGCTGTGGCGAGGCCGCGTGGCGCGCACCGTTGCTGGCGTTGCGGCCAAAGCTCAGTTATCTGGGTTTCGACAGCAGCGCCTATGCAGTGCAGCGCTACGGGCGCAGCCGGCAGATCCACCCTGCCCGCTTCGGCGACTTCGCCTGGCTGCGCCCGTGCGCGCCGGTGGATCTGCTGATCTGCTCGGACGTGCTGCACTACGTACCCACGCGTGAGTTCAATCAGGGCCTGCCCGGACTGGCCGAGATGTGCGCAGGCGTGGCGTTTCTGGAGACCTTCGCCGAAGAAGACGCCTTCGAAGGCGACCACGGAGGTTTTCAGGCGCGGCCGGCACGCTGGTATCGGCGCCGCTTCGCCAGCGTGGGCTTTACGGCGCTGGGGTCGCATTGCTGGTTGTCGCCGCAGTTGGGTGGGGAGACGTCGGCGTTGGAGCGCAGTTAACGGGTGAGTGGGCTGCTTGAGGCATTCATTGCGTGCAGCTTCGCTCCCTACCCTCACCCCAATCCTCGCTCCGCGCCCCGGCCCGCGCTTGCGGCGCGGGCGCTCCAAGGCACGCGCGCCATGGCGAGCAAGCAGTGTCTTCTCGCCTCGCAGGGAGAGGGACTTGTTTCTGCAGGTTTGCGCAGGCCGTCCATAGCGTACCGGCGAACGCGGTCTATCATCCGCGCGGAGCTGTCCCTTCTCCCACCGGGAGAAGGTGCCCCGCAGGGGCGGATGAGGGTACGGGCGAAGCTTGGTGGAGTTCGAGTGCATGTGGCTTCGCCCCGTACCCTCACCCCAACCCCTCTCCCGGAGGGAGAGGGGCTTTCATGGTCGCGATCTTCTGGCCGCACGCAGCCGCTCGAAGATCACAATTAGCCGCAGATACGTCGCCTACGCCTGCCATAGCTCCTATGACAACCTCTACCGTCCCCAGCCCCATTAAGGTGCAAATGCGCCAAAGCGGGTATGCTGCGTGGCAGCAAAGCCGCACGGATGGGTGGAATGCTTTATCAACTGCACGAGCTAACCCGCAATCTGCTAGCCCCCTGGGTGCATCAGGCCCAGGCGAACGCCAAGATGTTCTCCGACCCCGACAGTCTGTGGGCCTCGCTCCCGGGTGCCGAACGCATGGCGGCCAGCAATGAGCTGTTCCACCGCCTCGGCAAGGAATACGAAAAACCCGCCTGGGCGCTCGACGATGTCGAGGTCGATGGCCACTCGCTGCCGATCATCGAACGCGAAGTCCTGAGCAAGCCGTTCTGCCGCCTGCTGCGCTTCAAGCGTTTCAGCGACCATGTCGAGCTGATCGGCACGATGAAGCAGCAGCCTGCCGTGCTGGTGGTGGCACCGTTGTCCGGCCACCACGCCACCCTGCTGCGCGATACCGTGCGTACCCTGCTGCGCAACCACAAGGTCTACGTGACCGACTGGGTCGACGCGCGCATGGTGCCGCTGGAAGCCGGCGCGTTCCGGCTCGAGGACTACATCAGCTACATCCAGGAGTTCATCCGCCACATCGGCGCCGACCGCCTGCATGTGGTGAGCGTGTGCCAGCCCACCGTGCCGGTGCTCGCGGCGGTATCGCTGATGGCCACCAACGATGAGCCCACGCCGCGCTCGCTGGTGATGATGGGCGGGCCGATCGATGCACGCCGCAGCCCGACCCAGGTCAACAACCTGGCCACCGAGAACGGCATCGAGTGGTTCCAGAACAACCTGATCCACACCGTGCCGTTCCCGTATCCGGGACATGGCCGGCAGGTGTATCCGGGCTTCCTGCAGCACGCCGGTTTCCTGTCGATGAATCCCAACCGGCACGTGATGTCGCACTGGGATTTCTACACCGATCTGGTCAAGGGCGACCTGCAGGATGCGCAGGCGCACCGGCAGTTCTACGACGAATACAACGCCGTGCTCGACATGCCGGCCGAGTATTACCTGGACACGATTCGCGTGGTGTTCCAGGACTTCCTGCTGCCGCAGGGCAAGTGGAAAGTGGACGGTCAGTTGGTGAAGCCATCGGCGATCCGCAACACCGCGCTGCTCAGCATCGAGGGCGAACTGGACGATATTGCCGGCCTCGGTCAGACCGAAGCCGTGCACGATCTGTGCACCGGCATCGATGCGGCGCATCGCCGTCATCTGGTGGTGGAAGGCGCCGGCCATTACGGCATCTTCAGCGGCCGTCGCTGGCGCGAAGTGGTATATCCGCAGGTGCGCGAATTCATCGGCCGCTACGACGCAGACCCGGTCGGCAACCGCGATCCGGCCACCGTCACCCCGATCCGCAAGCGCGGCAAACGCGCTTGATCAGGTGAAAAAAAGCGCCTTGATCGATCTCGATCAAGGCGCTTTTTTTATGGACAGATTCTTGGTTCATGCGAAGACAGAGTAGTGCGTGATCGCGCGGTCGCGTGCGCGGTGCCCTCGCCGCCCGCGGGACACGCCGCAAGTACGTCCGTGTAGGCTCGGTGGCGGCATCCATGCCGCCACACGGTCCCGCAATCGGCGAGGACACCGCACCGGACAGTTTGCCGGCTGTTTTATTGAAGACCCTGCACACCGACCATCTCGACTGGTCCTTGTCCGCTCACCGTCGCGGGACCTTATGCGGCATGGATGCCGCATAAGAGCCTACACGGAAGTACTTGCGGCGTGTCCCGCGATGGTGAGCGGGCAAGGGCCCTGCAGCCAAGTGGAAGATCAACCGCTCTGCAACTGATCTATCCGCACTCTCCATGCGTTCAAGACAACCGAGATTTCGAGTCGTAGCGTCATTAGATACAGTCACAAGCTAGTTAGTCGAGCGCGCGGTGCCCTCGCCGCTCGCGGGACACGCCGCAAGTACGTCCATGTAGGCTCGGTGGCGGCATCCATGCCGCCACACGGTCCCGCAAGCGGCGAGGACACCGCACCAGAAAGTTAGTCGGCTGCTTTGTTGAAAGCCTGCCTGTTGATCTCGTTGCGTTGCGAAGCTGATCGGACGCGCAGTTATCCAGACAGCGCATGTCATGCCTTGCTTGCAACCATGCATACCGACCATCTTGATTGGTCCTTGCCCGCTTACCGTCGCGGGACCTTACGCGGCATGGATGCCGCGTAAGAGCCTACACGGACGTACTTGCGGCGTGTCCCGCGATGGTGGGCGGGCAAGGACCCTACAGCCAAGCCACAGATCACCCGCTCTGCAACTGATCTATCCGCACTGTCCAATCACTTCCACGACAACCGGGATTTCAAGTCGTAGCGTCTTTCAGGTTCTGCACTGCAGACCACGCGGTACTGCAGCGATCGCAGCCGCGTGTCGCACAACACGCAATCACGCAGTGCACTCAACTTTCGCCACTTTTGACCAGCAAGTGCTTGGCGAACATGCCATGCAGCTTGCCGAAGGCGCGTGCCAGATGCAGCGTGACGAACAGCAGCAGCACGCCCACGACGAACGACGGCAGCGTCAGCCAGGGGCTGGTGACATCCACGCCGTCCCAGGTCAGCACCGCCGTGTTGTCGAACAACAGCGCCAACGGTGAAGCGGCCAAGCCCAGCGACAACGACAACAAGGTGGTGAACACGCTGAAGTAAATGATGCCCAACGGCAGCATCAGCAGGAAGTACAGCATCGTGCTCCAGGTGCGCGCATCGGTGAACATCGCGCCGATGCGTTGCAGCCAGCCACCTTGCGGCCCGGGATGGGCGGGACGACGCGGCATGCGCACACCGAGCAGCGTCTCCACCACGCGGCCTTCCACCAGCGACAGCACACGCACCGACCCGAAAAACAGCACCAGCAGCGGCACACCGATGATCAGGATCAACAGGCCCGCCGACAGACTCGCGCCGGTCACCACCCAGGTGAAATAGAACACGCCGGTGACCAGCGACAGCAGCATGTAGAACAATGCGCCGTACGTGCGCGGGTCGGCCGCGACGCCGAAGAACCTGCCCACCCAGGAACTGCGTTTGGGCGGTAGCGGCGGACGCAGTGCGCGCGTCACCGTCACTTCCGTCTCGCGGTAGATCTCGGCCACTTCATCCGGCGCGCCGTAGCTACCGGCCACCGCCGCGATCACTTCCGCCTCGCTCTTGTCAGCGTGCTCGGCCAGTTCGGCTCGCAGGTATTCCTCGGCGTCGTAGAGTGCGTCCTGGATCATCGCCGGGTCCGCGCCGGCCAGGGCCTGGCGCAACTGGGTCAGGTAATCGGGAATGGTGGTCGGCAACGGACGTGTCTGCGCAATGGTCGTCATGGGTGAGTCCCCTCCAGCACTGAATCAACGGAATCGCGGGTGGCGCGCCAGGCGGCGGTCCAGTCGCGTAGGCAATCACGCCCTGTTTGGGTGATGCGGTAGTAGCGCCGCGGCGGACCGGACGCAGAGGGCTCGACCTGGCTCTGCAGCAGCCCTGCCGCTTCCAGATTGCGCAGCACCGGATACAGCGCGCTCTGCTTGCCGCTCAGCACGCCGTCCAATCGCTCCAGGCGCTTGGCGATCAGGTAGCCATACAATGGCTCGTCGGCCTGCCCCAGCACTGCCAGCAACGCCAGCGACACGGTGCCGGCGCTCAGCTCTTTCTGAAATTTTCGTAGGTAGGCATCCGGCTCGCTCATCGCCATCTCCGCTAGGTCGAAGACGATACTAGTGAGAAGTTAGGTATAGCGGATGTGCTGTTAGTCATGGAGCCGGGTTATGTCAGTCGGGATTCGGGATTCGCAAAAGCATGCCGGCCGAGAATTTCCGTGCATCGACTCAAGCGAACTGAAGAAGAATTGGCACACCAATCGACACGCCTGCTGGTGCGAATCCTCAATCCCCAATGACAAATTCCGGCTCATGTACTTAGAACCATTGGGTTACTGCCTTTACGGCATGGCTCCACTACAGTCCTTGGTCACTGAGCCGATACACCGTGCTCAGGCGACTCACTTTTAGATAGGGCGACACGATGCGACTTGCGCGTTTGGCACGACCGGCCATGGCTGACACTTCCTTTGGTACCACCCGGCGCCTCTGCCTTGCGATCGGGTTGTCGCTGCCTGGCGTGAGCGTTGCACAGGCGCAGACAGCGCCGGTCAATGCCGAGCAGACCCAGCCGGACATCAGCAAATCGCAAGCGCCTGCTGCAGCACCTGCTGTCCCTGCAGCGCCCGCTGCATCCAAGGGTTACCCGCTCGAAGCGCAGGGTTGGGGTGCCAAACAGGGCGGCAATATGTGGCAGGTGCGCTGGGTCGAAGACTGGTCATATCTGAAAGATCCGTCCAAGCGCAAGAGCCCGTTCGATCCGCTCAAGTACATCCCGCTCAGCGAATCCGGCGATGTCTACGTGTCGCTCAGCAACGAGCTGCGCATACGCAGCAACACCATCACCAATCCCGGCCTGATTCCGGGCAGCCATTCGCAGCAGCAGTATCTGTTCCGTGCATTCTTCGGCGCCGACTTCCATGTCGGCGAGCACTTCCGTCTGTATACGGAACTGGCGCACGGCAGCCTGGATGGGCGCAACGAAGGTACCAAGACCGGTACCCAGGAAAACAACGCGATCCTGCAGCAGGTGTTCTTCGACGTGAAGGGCAACATCGGCGGCGCCGACACCGGTCTGCGTGTGGGCCGTCAGGTGTTCGTCGACGGCCCGACCACATTGATGGCGCTGCGCGACAACACCGATATCTTCGTGACCTTCAACGGTGTGCGCGCCTGGGCGATCGGCGAAAAGACCCGTGTGGACGTGTTCGATTTCAACTTCAATCTGGATGGCACCGAAGGGTTGGGCGACGATCGCATCGACCGCTCGCGGCATTTCCGCGGCGTGGTTGGCGGATATCGCCTGCCGACCGCCAAGCCGATGTATCTGGAGCCGTTCTTCTATCAGTTCCGCAACGACAATCAGGTGTGGGGCCGGCAGACCGCCGAAGAAAACCGCAATTACTACGGCCTGCGCCTGTGGGGCAATGTGGGCAAGCTGCGCACCGATTCGTTCGTGACCGTGCAGCGCGGCAGTTTTGGCGGACGCGACCTGCGCGCGTACATGGCGAGCACCTCCAATGCCTGGACGTTGAGCGACAGCGGCTGGAAGCCACGCGTGGGGTTTCATAGCGAAATCGCATCCGGTGGCGGCGGTACCTCCGGCACCGGCACCTTGCGCAACAACAATTTTCTCTACGGCAACACGATCTATTTCAGCTGGGCGACGTTCTTCGGCCCGGTCAACCTGGTCACTGCCGCGCCAACGCTGATCTTCTCGCCCACGCCCAAGCTCACCGTGAACCTGGAGTGGGAAACTTTGTGGCGCCAGACCACCAGCGATGCGATCTACAACAACCAGGCGCGCGCCTATGCACGTACGCAGAGCACCGGCGAGCGGCGCATCGGCACCATGCCGCGCATCAACGCGACCTGGAACATCGACCCGAACTGGTCGGTGACCTTCCGCGCCGAACACCTGATCGCCGGCCCCGCGCTGACCAAGGCCGGTTACGGCGATTCGACCTTCGTGATGGGGTGGTTGAACTTCCGGTTCTGAGTAAGCGGTACGGTCCGATCGTTGTTCTGCACTGATCTGCGCACTAGGATCGGACGCGATGAATGTGTCGGTTGCATAGCGGCTGATCTGTGGCTTGGCTGCGGCTTGGCTGCAGGGCCCTTGCCCGCCCACCATCGCGGGACACGCCGCAAGTACGTCCGTGTAGGCTCTTACGCGGCATCCATGCCGCGTAAGGTCCCGCAACGGTGGGCGGGCAAGGACCAATCGAGATGGTTGGTGTGCAGGGTGCAAGCAGTGCATGACGCGCTTCTGATTCGCCAGCTCTCATGTGGGTGCGAACCGCAACAGCAAGCTAATGCAACGAGATGGCTCGCTTTTCATCCAACCACCGACCAACTTTATGGCGCGGTGTCCTCACCGCTTGCGGGACCGTGTGGCGGCATGGATGCCGCCACCGAGCCTACATGGACGTACTTGCGGCGTGTCCCGCGAGCGGTGAGGGCACCGCGCGCTCGACTAACCAGGCTTTTGACCTAAGGAACCTCTGAACAACGCACCATAGATACGCGACACTACCCGCCTCATGTTGAGGAGTGATCCATGCAACTGACGTTCGGTGACGCTGAAGGCCTGGGCAAGCGTAAGCAGACCCGCCGGGAGATCTTCCTGGCCGAGATGGAGCAGGTCGTTCCGTGGCAGCACTTGCTCGGTCTGATCGAACCGCACTATCCGGTGTCGGGGCGCCCTGGTCGACAGCCATACGCACTGGCGACGATGTTGCGGATTCATTTGCTGCAGCAGTGGTATGCGTTGAGCGATCCGGCGATGGAAGAAGCGTTGCACGAGATCCCGATCTTGCGGAGGTTTGCCCAGCTCGGTGGCTTGGACAACGTTCCGGACGAGACCACGATTTTGAACTTTCGGCGCCTGCTGGAGACCCATGGCCTTGCCGCGCGGATGCTGGACGCGGTCAATGCGCATCTGGCGCGCAAGGGTCAGAGCCTGCGGTCGGGCACGATCGTCGATGCGACACTGATCGCTGCGCCCAGTTCGACCAAGAATGCCGATCACGCGCGCGACCCTGAAATGCATCAGACCAGGAAGGGCAATCAGTGGTATTTCGGGATGAAGGCGCACATCGGCGTGGATGAGTTTTCCGGGTTGGTGCACCACGTCCATTGCACAGCGGCTAATGTCGCCGACGTCACGGTGACGCACACGTTGCTGCATGGCAACGAAGACAGCGTGTTCGGCGACAGCGGCTACACCGGCGCGGACAAACGCGACGAACTGCAGACCTGCAAGGCAGCATTCTTCATCGCCGCCAGGCCCTCGACGACGCAAGCCATCGGCAACAACCGCGAGCGTGCTCGGGAACAGCGTTGGGAACACTTCAAGGCCAGCGTGCGCGCGAAGGTGGAGCATCCATTCCGGGTGATCAAGCGCCAATTCGGTTACACCAAGGTCCGCTATCGCGGCCTGGCCAAGAACACCGCGCAGGTGCTGACGTTGTTTGCGCTGTCAAACCTGTGGATGAAGCGAAAGCAGTTACTTCCTGCTATGGGGAGCGTGCGCCTGTAACCCGGGGAATTCCCACGGAAAGCGCCAGAAATGGCCAAACTCCGAAGATCCAAACGCGACTCTCCGCAACGACGCGACATTCCGCGCTCTCAGGCCGCGTTATTCAGACCTTCCCTAAGCATTTGACTGCACCTACGACGACGCACCGAATCGAAAGATTGATTGGCTTTGAGTAGTTGGACATTGCGGATAGATCGCTTGTAGAGCCGACGATCTTCGGCTTGGCTGCACGGCCCTTGCCCGCCTACCGTCGCGGGACACGCCGCAAGTACGTCCGTGTAGGCTCTTACGCGGCATCCATGCCGCGTAAGGTCCCGCGACGGTAGGCGGGCAAGGACCAGTCGAGAGTGTCGGTATGCATGGTGCAAGCAATGCATGACGTGCGTTGCTTAGATAACGGCGTGTCCGATCATCTTCTCAATGCAGTCAAAACAATGGGCAGGCTTTCAACAAAGCAACCTAAAAACTTTCTGGTGCGGTGTCCTCACCGCTTGCGGGACCGTGTGGCGGCATGGATGCCGCCACCGAGCCTCCACGGACGGATTCACGGCGTGTCCCGCGAGCGGTGAGGGCACCGCGCACTCGACCGACTCAGTTTTTGACTGCATCTAAACGCCACTAACTCCGTTTGATCGATATCGCCGCCGGCTCAGGCGGCCGCTTGCTGCCGGCCAGCGGCCACTGATCTTCCACTACATTCTCCTCGCGCCTGGCGTATTGACGCAGCTGCACGCTCCGGCCATCGGCACCGGGCTGGAGTGGTCGCGCTTGTCCGCGCAGCGCTGGCGGCAAGCTGGCAAGACGCTGCTCAAGTGTCTGCGCATCATTGGGATGATCGCGTAACCACAGCACTGCCGACAGCGCGCGCAATGCAGCCGCGGCGTCCTGGAGCTTGTGCTGATAATGCGCATAGTCAGGGCTTGCCATACCCGCCAACACACACCCAACCGCATTGGCAATACAGCCCATCGACATAGTGTCCGGCACCGGAATCATTGCCTGCGGCACCGCTTGATCCTGCGCCAGCAAGGTCCGCACCGGCGCGCTACACGCCCAGGTATAGGTCGGCGCCATCAGCGCACGGGTACGCTTGTGGTCCAGCAGACGCAGCGACAACCGTTCGTCCCAGGACAGGTCGGTTGCCGGGTCCTTGCGAACCTCTGTCTCGAGCATCGACAGCACCATTCGCGATTCGCCGTGCAAGGCATTGCACAGCGAAACCTCATCGACCGCAAGCGGCGCGAATGCAGCGAGGCATTGCGCGGGTAATGGATGCTTTGCAGGCAGCTCGGACAGCATTTCAGCAAACAGATGCGCGTTGGTACGCAGCATCGCCGCGCCAACCATCGGCATGATGAGGTTGTCGCCGCTGCGCAGCAGTACCCGCGCAATCCGTGCATCGGCGCAGACGCCCGCCAGCGCCTGCTCGGTGCGTCCTTGGACGAAGTCCAGCGCGTTGCTGGTCATCGACAGCTTGAACTGCGGCAGTGTCGGTAGCGGGGCCGTGGCGCTGGGCGGGAACGGGCTGCGGTAATCTGCATAGCCCGCAAGATCGCGCGACTTGATCAACTGCGGCCTATGCGCGGCTAGCGCGTCGGCATAGGCTTGCTGCCGTTGACGCACGCGGTCCAGGCACCCGTCATAGCGCGTACACAGTTCCGGGGCCGACGCAGGCCAATTCGGCCGGCGTGGATAGCGTGTGGCGGCGCTTTGCAACGGCATGCCGGCAGGCAGGCGTTCGAACCGCTGCACGTCCTGCGCAAGCAGCGCCTCACGCTGTGCATCCGGCACCGCGTACGGCAACGACCATAGCGCGACAAACATGTTGGGCCCACGCAGCGGCAGCGGCGGTTGACGCAGTTGCGCCAACGCCTGGCGTTGTGCCTCAGGAATCGGCCAGCGTGCGGAGATCGCGTACAGGGCCACCAGTAGGGCAACCAGAATGCAGAGCCCCAGCAGGGCCGACTTGAGGAATCTGGCGAGCATGCGTTTGCAACCTTCCGTGGATGAACTGCGCCATCTTAGAGCGGCAGGCACCGGCTCACGCGTGCCATAACGCATATGCGCACTTGCCGTCTCCCGGGCGAACAAGCCCTGCCTCGGGTCTGCACCGGACCCGGCCGAGTGCCTACAATGCGCGGATGTCCGAATCCCCCACTCCGCATCCCCGCCCTTCCCTGCAACGGGTCTTTCTGACCGGTTTGCTCACCCTGCTGCCGGTCTGGTTGACCTGGGTGGTGGTGAAGTTCGTGTTCTCGCTGCTCTCTGGCATCAGCAGCCCGTGGGTGGTGCCGTTGTCCGAACGCATCGCGGCCTCGTTCCCCGACTATCTGGGCTGGATCAAGGCGCTGTGGGTGCAGAACACCATCGCGCTGATTGCCACCGTGGGCGTGATCCTGTTCGTCGGGATCCTGAGCCGGCGCGTGATCGGCCAGCGCCTGTTGCGCTGGTTCGAGGCGATCATGCGGCGCATCCCGCTGGCCAGCGTGGTCTACGACAGCGCGCGCAAGTTGCTCGACATCCTGCAGACCCAGCCCGGCAGCACCCAACGCGTGGTGCTGATCGACTTCCCGCATCGCGACATGAAGTCGGTGGGCCTGGTCACGCGCGTGATCAAGGAACAAGGCACCGGCCGCGAGCTGGCGGCGGTGTATGTGCCGACCACACCCAACCCGACCTCCGGCTATCTGGAGATCGTGCCGGTGGAGTTGCTCACACCGACCGACTGGACCGTGGATCAGGCAATGAGCTTCATCATCTCCGGCGGCGCGGTGGCGCCGGAGTCGGTGCCCTTCACCCGTACTGCGGATCGCTAACGCCATGACACAGGTGCGTACCCTCGACGATCCTGCGGTCCGCCTGTTCATTGCGCTGGCGGCGTTCTTCTGCGTCAACGCGGCGCTGGCCGAGTTCATCGGCGTCAAGATCTTTGCGCTGGAAGACACGCTCGGCATCGCGCCGTTGAACTGGAATCTGTTCGGCCAGACCGGCTCGCTCAGCTTCACCGCCGGCACCTTGCTGTGGCCGGTGGTGTTCATCATGACCGACACCATCAACGAGTTCTTCGGCAGCCGCGGGGTGCGTTTCATCTCGTGGGTGGCGGTGGCGCTGATCGGCTACGGCTTTGTGTTTGCGTTCGCCGCGATCGCGCTGGCGCCGGCCGGTTGGTGGGTCACTGCGGCGCAGAGCCAGGGCGTGCCCGATTATCAGGCGGCGTTTGCGGCGGTGTTCGGGCAGGGGTTGTGGACGATCGGTGGGTCGCTGGTGGCGTTTCTGTTCGGCCAATTGATCGATGTCTCGGTGTTCCACCGCATCCGCCGCGCCACCGGCGAAAAACACGTGTGGCTGCGCGCCACCGGCTCCACGGCGGTGTCGCAGTTGGTGGACAGCTTTGTGGTGATCTACATCGCCTTCGTGCTTGGCCCGCAGCATTGGTCCACCGACCAGTTTCTGGCGGTGAGCACGCTCAACTACGTCTACAAAATGGGCTTTGCGATCGCGCTGATCCCGCTGCTGTATCTGGCCCGGCGCGCCATCGGCGCGTATCTGGGCGCTGCGCGCGCCGAGCAGTTGCGTGAGGAAGCCGCTGCCGACTGAGCGTGGCCGGCAAGACGAACGTGCTCACCGCCGGGTACGCGCAGTTGGCGCCCGCAACGGCGTGTCGCACTCGACCGCCGTGTTTCCGAGAACACGCTTCCGTGCACATCACGACTGCCAGCTACGATTTGTCAGCAACTTCTAGCGGACGAAAGTCGCCCGTCGAAATTTTGTTCAATCCGTCATCGCCCTCGCTGGCCATGCTGTTGCGCCCCGCTATGGACGTCGCGCAATGGATCATCTTGTGGCAATGGCGAGCTTCGCGCTGGTGTGTTCGATTTCGCCCGGCCCGGTCAACCTGGTCGCGCTGAGCACCGGCGCCAGCGCCGGCGCGCGTGCCGGGCATACCCATGTGATCGGGGCCACCGTGGGCTTCGTAGCGCTGCTGTTGTTGGTCGGCATGGGGCTGCAGCAGGTATTGGTGCGCTGGCCGCTGCTCGGACGCGCATTGCATCTGGCCGGGGTGGCGTTTCTGCTCTACATGGCGTGGCGCCTGCTGCGCGACGATGGCGTCATCGACGCTGCCAGGCCGCGCCCGAGCGCCTCGTTCTGGAACGGCGCGGCAATGCAATGGCTCAACCCCAAAGCCTGGCTGGCGGCGACCTCCGGCGTGGCCCTGTATGCAACGGCAGGCAGCACGCAACTGGCCGGCTTTGCGGCGGTGTATGCGCTGATCTGCTATCCCTCGCTGGCGTGCTGGTTGCTGGCCGGTGCAGTGCTGCGGCGGCATGTGCAGGCGCCGAAACAGCTACGCCGGTTGAACCGGGTATTGGCCGCCCTGCTCGTACTCAGCGCCGTCTATCTGTTGAGGGACTTCTGCTGAGGACATGGGGTCCGGCATTGCGATAGTGCCCGGGTGTCACTGCCCAGGCGCGTTTGAAGCTGCGCTGCAGATGCGCCTGGTCGGCATACCCGTGCGCATAGGCGACCTCGGCAATGCCACCACCGCGACGCAAGGCCTCACGCGCACGCTGAAACCGGCAGTCCAGCAGATACGCGTGCGGGGTCAGACCATGGGCCTGACGAAAACCGCGAATCAAGCGCGGCGCGGGCATCCCGGCCAGCGTGCACAGTTCGCGCAGCGACACCGCACGCGCATGATGGGTCTGCAGATACTCGGCCACCTGCTGCATCGGCCCGGTATCGACCGCAACCGCACGGCTCATCGGCTCCACGTGCAGATGCAGGCGCGCCACGAACGCGATCAACGCGCTCTCGCGTGCAAGCGCATCGGCGTTGTCGTCGATCAGCAGCGCATGCATGCGGTCGAAAGCGGCGTAGGCTGCCGGCGTCTGGCACAACGGCGCTGCCAGCATATGCACATCCGTATTGGCGGCCAGGCCGAGTGCGCGTTGTTGTTCGCGCAGCCACGCCACGTCCAGATACAGCATGCGGAACGACCAGTCCTGCTGCGGATCCGGATTGCAGGCATGCACATCGCCGGGGTTGATCAAGGTCAGCGACTGCGCGCCCACCTGCGCCCGCATGCGTCCATTGCGGTAACGCGCAAGCCCGCGATCCACCGCACCCACCGACCATTGTTCGTGCGTATGCGCCGCATAACAGAGCGTGCGGCTGTTGATCACCTGGCGGAGTTCGACGAAGGGCAATGCCGCATCGCGCCAGAACCCCTGCCCGCCTTGCAGGGGCAACTGCGTCCCGCGTGTCGATTCATCCTGTTGCATGCGCGCAAGACTATCGCACTGCAACATGCGTGTGCGCCGCCCATCTGCAGCGCGGGCTTCATGAATTTCAGGCGGGCCAGGTGTCGCGGGTGGGTGGCTTGAACGGTGCGGATCGGGCAAGCTCCCCGCTCGCTTGTTCCCGGAGCCGGTAATGCCCCTCAGCTTTTCCCGCCTGCTGTCCCTGGCCATGGCCGCCATCATGAGCCTGTCGCTGGCAGTGCCCGCCGATGCGGCCAAGAAGAAAACCGGCAAGGCACAGACCTCGCAAACGCGCGCGAAGGCGAGCAAAGGCAAGAAGACCGCCAAGCCGGCGGCCAGGACCACCAAGGCTGCCAAAGGGGGCAAAGCCGCCAGGGCCAAGCCGCGCGTGGTCGCCCCGCCCGTGGTGCTGACCAAGGCGCAGCAGCTCAACCTGCTTTACGACCAGTACTGGGATGCCTCGCTCAAGCTCAACCCGCTGCAGGCCACCTTCCAGGGCGAAACCCGCTACAACGACCAGTTGCCCAACTTCCTGTCGCCGGCGTTCCGGCAACAGTCGCACGATTTCACCGTGCTGTGGCTGGGCAAGGCCGAAGCGTTGGGGCCGGACGGCTTGAGCGGGCAGGACCTGCTCAGCTACCAGATCTTCGTGCGCGACGCGCGCAGCGCACTGGCGGCCGAGCAGTTCCCCAGCTGGATGCTGCCGATCAACCAGTTCTACAACATCGCCAGCATCGCGGTGGTGCTGGGCTCGGGCACCGGCGCGCAGCCGTTCAAGACGGTCAAGGACTACGACAACTGGTCGCGGCGTGCGGTCGGCATCCCCGAGCTGTTCGACCAGGCGATCAGCAATATGCGCGCCGGCATGCAGGCCGGCGTGGTGCAGCCGAAGGTGCTGATGCAAAAAGTGCTGCCGCAGCTGGACGCGATCATCGCGCGCAACGCGGAAGACAGCCTGTTCTGGGGCCCGGTGCGCAACCTGCCGGCAGACATGCCCGAGGCCGACAAGCAGCGCATCACCGCCGAATACAAGCGCTTGATCGAAGTGCGCATCATGCCGGCCTACCGGGAGCTGCGTGGCTTCATCGCCACCGAATACCTGCCGGCCTGCCGCGATACCGACGGACTGACGGCGCTGCCCAATGGCGCGGCCTGGTACGCCTACGACGTGCGCCAGAGCACCACCTCCGAGCTGACCCCGGACCAGATCCATCAGATCGGGCTGGATGAGGTGGCGCGCCTGCAGGGCGAGATCGCCGCGCTGGCCAAGCAGGTCAAGTTCCGCGGCAACCTGCCCAAGTTCTACAAGTTCATGCAGACCGACAGGCGCTTCGCCTTCCGCAGCGACACCGAATTGCTGGGTTATTACCGTGGCCTGCAAGGCCGTGTACAGCTGGCGGTGCCGCGCCTGTTCAATGTCCAGGGCATGCCGGCGCTGGAAGTGCGTGTGGTGGAAGCGCAGCGCGCGCAAGCGGCCGCCAGTGGCTCCTACATGCGCCCCAACGGCGACGGCAGTACGCCGGGCATCTTCTACGTCAACACCTCCGACCTGCCCTCGCGCAAGACCTGGGAGGCCGAGAGCCTGTACCTGCACGAAGCGATTCCCGGCCATCACTACCAGCTCGGGCTGCAGCAGCAGCTGACCGATCTGCCCAAGTTCCGCCGCCTGGGCGGCGAGACGGCGTATATCGAAGGCTGGGGCCTGTATGCAGAGTCGCTGGGGCGCGAGCTGGGGCTGTATCAGGATCCGTACAACACCTACGGTTATCTGCAGAACGCGCTGTGGCGCTCGATTCGCCTGGTGGCTGACACCGGCCTGCACAGCAAGGGCTGGAGCCGCACCCAGGCGATCGACTACATGCTGGACAACTCGGGCATGAGCCGCACCGATGCCGAAGCCGAGGTCGACCGCTACATGGCCATCCCCGGCCAGGCGCTGGCCTACAAGGTCGGCGAGATGAAGATCGCGCAGCTGCGCGAACAGGCGCAACGCGAACTTGGGCCACGCTTCGATGTGCGCGCCTTCCACACCGAAGTGCTCAAGGACGGCTCGGTGCCGCTGGAGATCCTGCAGGACAAGATCCAGCGCTGGATCGCCACGCAAAAAGGCTGAGCCAGCTCAGCCCGCCGCGCGCGCAGCCGCCAGCGCGGCGATGTCGCGCGGCGTGGTGCGGCAGCAACCGCCGATCAACCGCGCACCGGCCGCCAGCCACTGTGCGTGCTGGTCGGCCAAGCTGCATGCCGTCGTGCTGCCGGCATGCCAGCGTTTGTCGCTGGCATCGTAGTGCTCGCCCGAATTGGGATACACCACCAGCGGCAGCGCTGTCAGTGCAGAGAGGGTCTGCAATGCGGCGGTGACGTGTTCCAGCGCGATGCAGTTGATGCCCACTGCGATCACCTGCTTGCAGGCATCCAGCGCCGGGATGACCTGCGCCAACGGCGTGCCGTCGCTCAGATGCGCGGCATCGCGCAAGGTGAAGGAAAACCATGCATGCAGCTGTGGAAATTCTTCCAGCAGCAGGCGCAGCGCGACGATCTCGTTAGCCGACGGCAGCGTCTCGCAGGCCAGGACATCCACACCCGCCTCGGCCAACGCGGCGATACGTGGACGATGGAAGTCCAGCAACTGCGCCAACGGCAGAGCGTAGTCGCCGCGATATTCCGAACCATCTGCCAGATACGCGCCATACGGCCCGACCGACCCGGCCACCCATAACGGCACGTCCTGTGGATGGGCAAGCAGATGATCGGCCCGCGCCTGCGCCGCCAACGCCACGCTGCGTGCGATCAGCGCTTGCGACTGCGCCAGATCCAGCCCGCGCGCGGCAAAGCCCAACGGCGTGGCCTGGTAACTGGCGGTGATGGCGCATTGCGCCCCGGCGGCGAAGTAGTCGCGATGCACCTGGTAGATCAGCTCCGGCTGCTCCATCAGCACGCGCGCCGACCACAGCGCATCGTTGAGATCGCAGCCGCGTTGTTCCAGTTCGGTGGCGAGTGCGCCATCGAGCAGCACATAGCCGTCGTGCTGCAGGGCCTGGCTGAAAGGCGCGTCGGCACGCGGCCGGCGGGGAAGAATCGTCATGCGTGCTGTCTCCGGGTCGCAAGCCATTGCGTGAGTGCGTAGGCGCCGTAGCACAGCGCCACAAACGGGATGCCGCACCACAGCGCGATGCGTTGCTGCGGATCGAATGCCAGCCCGATACAGGCCAGCAGACAGAGCGAAAACCCCAGGATCGGCGTCCACGGATACCACGGCGCGCGATACGCCAGGCTCTCCGGCGCGATGCCATCGCGCAGCAACTGGCGCCGAAAAAAGTAGTGCGAGGCGCAGATGCTCAGCCACACCACTACCACCGCAAAACCCGATACTGCCGAGATCGCAACGAACACGGTGTCGGCCGCGTACACGCCGGTGAGCAGCGCCAACAGGCCACCGAGCATGCTCAACGCCAATGCCGGCAACGGGATGCCGCGCCGGGTCAGGCGCGCCAGCCGCGCCGGCAGCGTGCCTTCGTTGGCCAGCGACCACAGCATGCGCGCGGCTGCGTACAGGCCGGAATTGGCCGCCGACAGGATCGCGGTGAGGATCACCGCATTCAAGATGTCGGCCGCATACGGAATGCCCAGCAATTCAAAGGCGCGCACGAATGGACTGGTCTCCACTGCTGCCTGCTCGGCCGGTAACAGTGCGGCCAGCACCAGCACGGTGCCAACGAACAACACCGCCAACCGGACCAGCGTGGTGCGGATCGCCAGCGGAATCGCACGCGCAGGCTGCGCGGTTTCGCCGGCGGCAACACCGATCAACTCGGTGCCGGAGAAGGCGAAGTTCACCGCCACCATCGTCATCAAAATCGGCAAGGTGCCCTGCGCAAACCAGCCATCGGCGCGCAGGTGGCGCAGCCCGGGGGCCGGCGAACCATCTGCCAACGGCAACACGCCGACCACCGCCGCACCACCAAGCACGATAAACACCAGGATGGTGATCACCTTGATCAGCGAAAACCAGAATTCGCCTTCGGCAAACCAGCGCGCCGACACCGTGTTCAAGCCGAAGATCAGCGCGCAGAACAACAGACACCACGGCCATGCCGGTGTGTGCGGGAACCAGTACTGCATGCAGAACGCGGCAGCGGTCAGGCTCGATCCCAACGCCACCGTCCAGGTCAGCCAATACAACCACGCCACCACGTAGCCGGTGGCCGGGCCGAGATAGCGCGCGGCATACACGTGAAAGGCACCGGTCTGCGGCATCGCCACCGCCAGCTCGCCCAAGCATTGCATCACCAGATACACCACCAATGCGCCGATCAGATACGCCATCACCGTGCCCAACGCACCGGTGCTGGCGATGATGTAACCGGTGTTGAAGAACAACCCGGTGCCGATCACACCGCCCAGCGACAGCATCACCAGATGGCGCACCTGCATGCTGCGCTGGAATTGCGGTGCGGCGTTGGAGGTGGGTTCGGGCATCGGCAGGACGGGTCGGTGGCCCAGCATCCTGCCATGCGCGCGCAGGCGAGCACAGCCACGCGTTGGCCAGCCGTGACGCGGCACCAACAATCCGGGATGCCGTGCGGCGATACCGCGCGGGGCGTTCTGCCTCGATGCGCTCCAGCGCGCGCCGCGCCCGGCCTGGCCTGGTCTGCACGACACGCTCCGGGCACCCGGGCGGTATCCTCGCCACTGCTCATCCGGACCGCTGACATGCCACACGACTTGCACACACGCACCTACGCGCAGACGCAGCGCTGGAGTGCATCCTCGCTGCCTGCACGTATCGCAGACGCCATCGCCATCGCTGTCGCCGCGTGTCGCGCATCCATGCTGGCCGCTAGCGACGCGGGGCAGCGCCAGCTCCCCCATCGCGTGCGAGGCGCCGCATGATGCTCGCCGGCATCCACCACGTGGCGATCATCGCCGGCGACTATGCGCGCTCCAAGCAGTTCTATTGCAACGTCCTGGGCCTGCGCGTACTCGCTGAGCATTACCGGCAGCCGCGCGATTCCTGGAAGCTGGATCTGGCGCTGCCCGACGGCGGCCAGATCGAGCTGTTTTCGTTTCCCGACGCACCGCTGCGCCCCAGCCGCCCGGAAGCGCGCGGGCTGCGTCATCTTGCCTTCCGGGTCGAAGCGCTGGACGCGGCCGTCGCGCATCTCAACGCGCACGGCGTGGTCACCGAAGACATCCGCATCGACGAGTACACCGGCCGCCGCTTCACCTTCTTTGCCGACCCGGACGACTTGCCGCTGGAGCTCTACGAAGTCGGTTGAACAGCAGACCGGGCAGGTTCGGTCACATCTGCCACGGAGGCACGTCGAAGAGTCAGAGCGATCACCAAAGCTACTGCGCGGCCGCCAGGCGGGCGCTCGGTATGTTTTGTGAGCCGCTGGTAGTCGATGGTCGCTGTGACTTTCGGCGGATGCGGCGATGCGGTAACGCCATGAAGATCGAACCACACCAGGACACAGGAACCGTACATGCTGCAGATCCGTGCGTTGTCCAAGACCTACGCCAATGGCGTGCATGCGCTGCAAGGCGTCACCCTCGACATTCCTCGCGGCATGTTCGGATTGCTTGGGCCAAACGGCGCCGGCAAGTCGTCGTTGATGCGCACGCTGGCCACGCTGCAGGAACCCGATTCGGGCAGCGTCAGCCTGACCGGTGCCGACGGCAGCAGCATCGATGTGCTCACCGACAAGGACGCATTGCGGCGCCGGCTGGGCTATCTGCCGCAGGATTTCGGCGTGTACCCGAAGGTCAGCGCGCTGGACATGCTCGATCACTTTGCCGTGCTCAAAGGGCTGAGCCATCGCGGCCAGCGCAAGGAGGTGGTCGAGCGGCTGTTGCAGCAAGTGAATCTGTGGGACGCACGCAAGCGCAAGCTCGGCACCTATTCCGGCGGCATGCGGCAACGTTTCGGCATTGCGCAGGCGCTGCTGGGCAACCCGCAATTGGTCATCGTCGATGAGCCGACGGCCGGGCTGGATCCGGAAGAGCGCAATCGCTTTCTCAATCTGCTGGCCGAAATCGGCGAGAACGTGGTGGTGATCCTGTCCACCCACATCGTCGAAGACGTCACCGACCTGTGCCCGACGATGGCCATCATGAACAAGGGCCAGGTGTTGCTGACCGGGCGGCCCGCCGATGCGATCGACATGCTGCAACAGCAGGTCTGGCGCAAACAGGTCGCCAAGCAGGCGCTGCCCGATTACGAGGCACGCTTCACCGTGCTGTCCACGCGTCTGATTGCCGGGCATCCGGTGATCCACGTGTTCAGCGCCGACTGCCCGGAGCCGGGTTTCGAACAGGTCGCTCCCGATCTTGAGGATGTCTATTTCCAGCGCCTGCGCAAGCAAGCGCTGGCTGCCTGACGGAGCGCTGCGATGATCCTGGCGTTCCTGCGCTTCGAGCTGCGCGAACAACTGCGCTCGCCCTTCCTGTGGCTGCTGGCTGCGCTGTATGCGTTGCTGGCGTTTGCCGCACTGTCCAGCGATGCGGTGCAGATCGGTGGCGGCATCGGCAACGTGCTGCGCAATGCGCCGACCGTGATCGCTACGCTGCTGGGGCTTTTCAGCCTGCTCGGTCTGCTGGTGATCACCCTGTTCGTCAGCAATGCCTTGCTGCGTGACTTCGACCTGGGCACTGCCGAGCTGGTGTTTTCCACACCGGTGCGGCGGCGTGACTATCTGCTTGGCCGCATCGGCGCGGCGCTGATCGCCGGCATGGTGATGTACGTGGTGATCGCGCTGGGCATGTTCGCGGCGCAATTCATGCCGTGGATCGATCAGGCACGGCTCGGCCCGGTCGCAGTGCTGCCCTATCTGTGGTCGTTGCTGGTGCTGGTGCTGCCCAATCTGCTGTTCACCACCGCGCTGCTGTCGGTGCTGGCGGTGACCACGCGCAGCATCCTGTGGGTCTATATCGGCGTGATCGTGTTCTTCGTGCTGTATGGCGTGAGCCGTGCGCTGATGGCCGACCTGGACAATGTGTGGATCGCCACGCTGTCCGACCCGCTCGGCATCCGCGCGTTGTCGCAGACGCTGCGCTACTGGTCGGTGGACCAGCGCAATCACCAGTTGCCGCCACTGACCGGTTATCTGCTCGCCAATCGCGCGGTGTGGTTGGGCATGAGCGGTGTGCTGTTCGCTGCCACCTTCGCGCTGTTTCGCACCGAGCGCAGCGGCACGCGTCGGCGCCGTGGCGCTGGCGCGATTGCGCCTGCCGATACGGCGCCCACCAGCACACGCGCCACCACCACGCGCCTGACGGTCACACCGAGCTTCGGCGTGGCCACCGCCTGGAAGCAGCTGCTGCGGCAGATCCGCTTCGACACGCTCGGCGTGCTGCGCAGTGCGCCGTTCGTGGTGCTGCTGATGCTGGGCCTGGCCAACTTCATCCCGACCGCCTTGTTCAATTCGCGCAATTACGGCACCGCCGTGCTGCCGGTGACCTCGTTGATGCTGGAGGCGCTGCAGAACAGCTACAGCTTTCTGCTGATCATCGTGGTGCTGTTCTATGCCGGCGAACTGGTGTGGAAGGAGCGCAGCAACCGCATCGACGGCATCACCGACGCGATGCCGGTCCCGGATTGGGTGCCGCTGCTTGGCAAATTCGTCGCTTTGCTGGCGGTGATCGCCAGTTTCCAGCTCGCCGGTGCGCTGACCTCGATCGCGCTGCAGCTTGGCCGTGGCTACACCAGCATCGAACCGCTGCTGTATCTCAAAACCCTGGCACTGGGCTCGGTGCTGTACGTGCTGATGGGCGGCATGGCCTTGGCGCTGCAGGTGCTGAGCAACAACAAGTTCGTCGGCTATGCGCTGCTGATGCTGGTGTTGATCGGGCAATCGGTGCTGTCGATGCTCGACTACACCCAGAACCTCTACACCTTCGGTGGCTGGCCCAACGCACCGTATTCGGACATGAACGGCTACGGGCACTTTTTGCCCGGCCAGTTGTGGTTTCAGGGCTACTGGGGCGTGTTCCTGCTGGCCTTGCTGTTGCTGTCCTCGGCATTCTGGCCGCGCGGCGTGGGCCACGGGTTGCGACAGCGTGTGCGGCTGGCGTTGCGGCGCCTGCGCAGCCCGACCGGTGCGGCATTGGCGGCCACCCTGCTCGGCTTCGCGGCGGTCGGCGGCTGGCTGTACTGGAACACCAACGTCTACAACAGCTTCCTGTCGCCGGAACAGCGGCTGGACCTGCAGGCGCGCTACGAGCGCGATTACCGCAAGTACAAGGATCTGCCGCAGCCGCGCATCGTCGCGATCGACAACCATGTCGATCTGCATCCGGACACCCAGTCGGTCGTTATCGATGCCACCTGGACAGTGCGCAACACCCACACCGCGCCGATCAGCGAGGTGCACATCGGCATGCAAGGCCGCACTGGCGACCGCAGCCTGGTAAAGGTGGATCTGGGCGGGCAGACCCTGACCACGCACGACGTCCCGGCCGGCTATCGCATCTATCGCCTGCAAAAGCCGCTGCAACCTGGCGAAGAGCGCGTGTTCCGCTTCCGCGTGGACCAGCATCCGCACGGCCTCACCGCCGAACAGGCGCAAACCGAACTGGTCGCCAACGGCAGCTTTTTCAACAATACCCTGCTGCCCTGGTTCGGCTACAACACGCAGACCGAGATCACCGACCGCAACGACCGCCGCAAGCGCGGCCTGGGCGAACCCACGCGCATGCCCAAGCTGGAAGATCAGGCCGCGCGTGCCAACAGCTACGTCAGCAACGATGCCGACTGGCTCGGTTTTGCCAGCACCGTCTGCACCGCACCGGATCAGATCGCCCTGGCACCGGGCTATCTGCAGAAAGAATTCCAACGCGATGGCAGGCGCTGCTTCCGCTACGTGATGGACCGCCCGATGCTCAACTTCTACGCCTACCTGTCGGCACGCTGGGAAGTGCGCAAGGCGCGTTACAAGAACATCCCGATCGAAATCTATTACGACCCCAAGCACCCATACAACGTGCAACGCATGATCGAGAGCGTGCAGAAATCGCTGGCCTATTACGAAGCCAATTTCAGCCCGTATCAGCACCATCAGGTGCGCATCATCGAGTTCCCCGGCTACGCGCGATTTGCGCAGTCGTTCGCCAACACCATTCCCTACTCCGAATCGATCGGCTTCATTGCCGATCTGCGCGACAAGAACGATATCGACTACGTGTTCTATGTCACCGCCCACGAAGTGGCGCATCAATGGTGGGCGCATCAGGTGATCGGCGCGAACGTGCAAGGCGCCACCATGCTGTCGGAATCGCTGGCGCAGTATTCGGCGTTGATGGTGATGGAACGCGAGTACGGACGCGCCCACATGCGCCGCTTTCTCAAGTACGAACTGGACCGCTATCTGGAAGGCCGTGGTGGCGAAACCATCGAGGAATTGCCGCTGTATCGCGTGGAAGACCAGCAATACATCCACTACCGCAAGGGCTCGCTGGTGTTTTACCGGCTGCGCGAAGAGATCGGTGAGCAGGCGCTCAACCGCGCGTTGCAGCGCTTCCTGGCCGCCAAGGCGTTCGAACAACCGCCTTACACCACCTCGGCCGAGCTGCTGCAGACCATTCGGGCCGAGGCGCGCCCGGACCAGCAAGGGCTGATCACCGACCTGTTCGAGAAGATCACCTTCTACGACAACCGCGTGGTGAGCGCGCAGGCACGCAAGCGCCCCGATGGGCGCTATGAGGTCACCGTGCAGACGCATGCGGCCAAGTTGCAGGCCGACGGCAAGGGCAAGGAGCACGCAGTGCCACTGGATGACTGGATCGAGGTGGCGATTTACGGGAAGGCCGCTGGCAAGGACGCGCAAGCACCGGTGCTGTATCTACAGCGTCAGCACATCACCAGCGTCGCGCCGAGTTTCACGGTCATGGTCGACGGCCTGCCTGCCGAAGCCGGCTTCGACCCAGACAACAAGCTGATCGACCGCGTGCCGGCGGACAACCGCAAGCAGGTGACGCTGCAATAGCCGAATGAACGCATGCCGCAGCGCGTCTTTCCGCCACCATACTCCACGGTATACATTGCGATCAGGCCGCCGACGGCGGCCACAGCAATCCCTGGGAGGGGACACATGCGCAAGACCTTCAAGACCCTGATGCTGGCCCTGCCGCTGGCCGCCGCCTCGCTGCTGGCCCAGGCCGCCGACTCGCCGGTGGGCCGCTGGAAGACCATCGACGACGAGACCGGCAGGCCCAAGTCGGTGGTGCAGATCGAACAGACCGGCAACGGCACGCTGAGCGGCAAGGTGGTGGACATCCTGCAATCGGACAAGGGCCCGAACCCGCTCTGCGACAAATGCGATGGCGCCCAGAAAGGCAAGCCGATCAAGGGCATGACCATCCTGTGGGGCCTCAAGCCCGACGGCACCGCGGTGTGGAGCGGCGGCTCGGTGCTTGACCCGGCCAAGGGCAAGACCTACAAGGCCAAGGTCACCCTGACCGACGGCGGCAAGAAGCTGCAGATGCGCGGCTATGTGGGTATCGAGGCGCTGGGCCGCACTCAGACCTGGATTCGCGAGTAAATCGGGAATCGGGATTGGGGAATCGGTAAGAGCAGGCGCCCGCAAGGGCGCCTTTTTTGTGCGTGTCCATCCGCGCGTATCTGTGCGGCGAGACCTGGCAGGCGACGATCGCCAGCCAATGACGCCCAATGGACAGCCAAATGCCTGCGCGCCTCAACAACACGGCCGCCTGACCCTGCTTTGACCGATTCCCGATTCCCGAATCCCCATTCCCGACTAATGCGATAATCGCCCGTCCCCCGCATTACGCCTGCCATGACCCGCACCGCACTCGTCACCACCGCCCTGCCCTACGCCAACGGCCCGCTGCATCTTGGCCATATGGTCGGCTATATCCAGGCCGACATCTGGGTGCGCGCGCGCCGCTTGCGCGGCGACAAGACCTGGTTCGTCTGCGCCGACGACACCCATGGCACGCCGATCATGCTCGCCGCCGAAAAGGCCGGCGTGACCCCGGAAGCCTTCATCGCCAACATCCAGGCCAGCCATGAGCGCGATTTCGCCGCGTTCGGGGTGACCTTCGATCATTACGATTCGACCAATTCGCCGGTCAATCGCGAGCTCACCGAAGTCTTCTATACCAAGCTCGAGGCCGCCGGTCACATCAGCCGTCGCTCGGTGGCACAGTTTTACGACCCGGCCAAAGGCATGTTTCTGCCGGATCGCTATATCAAGGGCATCTGCCCCAACTGCGGCAGCGCCGACCAATACGGCGACAACTGCGAGGTCTGTGGCGCCACCTATGCGCCGACCGAGCTGAAAGAGCCCAAATCGGTGATCTCCGGCGCCACACCGGAACTGCGCGATTCGGAGCATTTCTTCTTCGAAGTGGGCCATTTCGACGGTTTCTTGCGCGAGTGGCTGGCCGGCGATGTGGCACTGCCCGGCGTCAAGGCCAAGCTCAAGGAATGGCTGGATACCGAAGGCGGCCTGCGCGCGTGGGACATCTCGCGCGATGCGCCGTACTTCGGCTTCCAGATTCCCGGCCAGCCGGGCAAGTATTTCTACGTGTGGCTGGACGCGCCGATCGGCTACCTGTGCAGCTTCAAGACGCTGTGCGCGCAGATGGGCGAGGACTTCGACGCGCATCTGGTCGCCGGCACGCAGACCGAGCTGCATCACTTCATCGGCAAGGACATCGTCAATTTCCACGGCCTGTTCTGGCCGGCGGTGCTGCACGGCACCGGCCATCGCGCGCCGACCCGTCTACATGTCAACGGCTACCTGATGGTGGACGGCGCCAAGATGTCCAAGTCGCGCGGCACTTTCGTGATGGCGCGGACCTTCCTGGACGTGGGCCTGGAGCCGGAAGCGCTGCGCTACTACTTCGCGGCCAAGTCCTCTGGCGGTGTGGATGATCTGGATCTCAATCTGGGCGATTTCGTCACGCGGGTGAACTCCGATCTGGTCGGCAAGTTCGTCAACCTGGCCAGCCGCTGCGCCGGCTTCATCGGCAAGCGCTTCGACGGCAAGCTGGCCGACACCCTGCCCGACCTGGCGCAATACGAGCGCTTCGTCGCCGCGTTGGCGCCGATCCGCGAGGCCTACGAGCGCAACGACGCGGCCAGCGCGATCCGCCAGACCATGGCGCTGGCCGACGAGGCCAACAAGTACATCGACGACACCAAGCCATGGGTGATCGCCAAGCAGGAAGGTGCCGATGCGCAACTGCAATCGGTATGCACGCAGGGTTTGAATCTGTTCCGCATTCTGGTCGCCGCACTCAAGCCGATCCTGCCGCGCACCTGCGCCGAGGCCGAGGCTTTCCTGTCGGCACCGATGACCAGCTGGGAAGACGTCGCGCGCCCGCTGACCGCACACACGATCCAGCCCTACACCGCCCTGTTCACCCGTATCGACCCCAAACTGATCGACGCCATGACCGACGCTTCAAAAGACACTCTCTCTGCGCCCGCAGCACCGGCTGCGGCCACCGTCAGCGCTGCAAAGGTGACCAAAACCGATGCAAAAGCGGCTACGCCGGCCAATCCCCCCGCCTCCGTCTCGAATCCAGGTCTTATTGGCATCGACGATTTCGCCAAGCTCGACCTGCGTATCGGCAAGGTGCTGGTGTGCGAGTTCGTGGAAGGCTCCGACAAGCTGCTGCGCTTCGAACTGGACGCCGGCGAGCTGGGCAAGCGCCAGATCTTCTCCGGCATCCGCGCCAGCTACGGCGAACCCGAAACGCTGGTCGGCCGCAGCGTGGTGTTCATCGCCAACCTGGCACCGCGCAAGATGCGCTTCGGCATCAGCGAAGGCATGATTTTGTCGGCCGGCTTCGATGGCGGCGCGTTGGCGTTGCTGGATGCCGATACAGGCGCGCAGCCGGGGATGCCGGTTCGGTGAGGCGGGAATCGGGAATCGTAAAAGCAAGACCTGATTGTTGAGGGAGACCTGACACGAGTGCTTCGCCCGTACCCTCATCCGCCCCTACGGGGCACCTTCTCCCGGTGGGAGAAGGAAGAGGCTAAGCCCCTCTCCTGCGGGAGAGGGGTTGGGGTGAGGGTACGGAGGCGAAGCCCTGGTGTGGTTCCAACTGCACGTGGCTTCGCCCGTACCCTCATCCGCCCCTTCGGGGCACCTTCTCCCGATGGGAGAAGGAAGAGGCTAAGCCCCTCTCCTGCGGGAGAGGGGTTGGGGTGAGGGTACGGTGCGAAGCCCTGGTGTCGTTCCAACTGCACGTGGCTTCGCCCGTACCCTCATCCGCCCCTATGGGGCACCTTCTCCCGGTGGGAGAAGGCAAAACACCGCGCCTTTAACCAATCTCTAATCCCCAATCCCCAATCCCACGCCCCACTCCCAGCCCCATGCAGCTCGCCCTGTTCGACTTCGATCACACCATCACCACCTGCGACACCTATGCGCGCTTCCTGCGCAAGGTGGCAACGCCGGCGCAGTTGGCGGCGGCGAGGTGGCAGGTGGGTCCGTGGGTGTTGGGCTATCGGGTTGGGTTGATCTCCGCGCAGGCCTTGCGCGCACGCGTCACGCGCCTGGTCTTCAGCGCTCGCTCGCTGGAAGAAATGACCATGCACGGGGCGGCGTATGCACGCAACGAGCTGCCTGGCATGTTGCGCACGAACATGATGCAGCGCATCGACTGGCACCAGGCGCAGGGGCATGAAGTGGTGGTGGTGTCCGGTTCGCTGGACCTATATCTGCAGCCGTGGTGTGCGCAGCATGACCTGTCGTTGATCTGCAATCGGCTGGAACACCACGCCGGCGTGTTGAGCGGGCGCTATGCCAATGGCGATTGCGGACCGCACAAGGCCACGCAGATCCGCCTGCGCTACGACCTGTCGCAGTACGAGTGCGTGCATGCCTATGGCGATAGCCGCGAAGACACGCCGATGCTGGCACTGGCGCAGCAGCGCTGGTATCGCGGCAATCTGTTGCACTGACATGCCCATTGCAACGCCCGCCCCCACGCACGATCTGGTCGAACGCCTCGACCGCCTGCTGCCGCAGACCCAATGCGGCCAGTGCGGTTACGACGGCTGTCGCCCGTATGCGCAAGCGATGGCCGATGGGCACGCCGACGTCGATCATTGCCCGCCCGGTGGCGACGCCGGTGCCCGCGCGCTGGCGCACGCACTGCAGGTTCCTGCACGCCCGTACGACCGCACCCGCGGTACCCACACGCCACCGCAAGTGGCGTGGATCGTGGAGGCCGACTGCATCGGCTGCACCAAATGCATCCAGGCCTGCCCGGTGGATGCCATCGTCGGCGGCGCCAAACACATGCACACGGTGATCGCGCCGCTGTGCACCGGCTGCGAGCTCTGCCTGCCAGCCTGCCCGGTGGATTGCATCGAGCTGCGCACAATCGGCTAGACGGCTCGCAAAAGGCCTCCAACTCCTACCTTCCGTCAGGAACGTCCTGACGCATCCGGCGCATCCGTGCTGCGGACGCGCTCGTATTGGTGTGTACTCCCATCGAGGAATCCGCCGATGCGCCCATTCGCCGCCCTTGCCACGCTCGCCGCACGCTGCCGGCCGATCCCGCCGTTGTTGTTGCTGGTGCTGGGCTGTTCGCCGCTCAACGCCGCAGCCGTCACCCGTGTGGACGGCGATGCCTTAGACGGCGACAGCGGCGCGCTGCGTTACCGCGAGTCGCACTGGTTGCTCGACGACGGCGGCCGGGTGGTGCTGTATCGCTGCACGGACGGGCGCCCGTTCGCGCGCAAACTGGTCGATGGCGGCGGCCCCTCGCCCAACTTCAGCCTGCTCGATGGACGCGACGGCTACCGCGAAGGCGTGCGCCAACGCGATGGCGTGCGCGAGATGTTCCAGCAGGAACCCGGCAAGACCGAACGCCGCACCGCGCTGCCGGCCAGCGAAGGCGCGCGCGTGATCGATGCCGGTTTCGATGCCTATCTGCGCACCCAATGGGACGCACTCGCCAGCGCAACGCAGCGCGTCGACTTCGTGCTGCCGAGTCTGCAGCGCCAGCTGGCCTTCAAGGTCGAACGGATCGGCGACAGCGCCGGCCAGCGTCGCTATCGGCTCAGCCTGGATGCCTGGTACGGCGCCGCAGTGCCGTCGCTGGAAGTGCGCTATTCCATCGCCGACAAGCGCCTGCTCGAATTCCGCGGCGTCGGCAATCTGCGCGACGAACGCGGCCGCTATCCGCACGTGCGCATCGTTTTCCCGGACACCGCTGCGCGTGCCGCCAGTGCGGACGAGTTGCGCCAGGCACGCGAGCAGCCGCTGGCCAAGCGCTGCAGCGCCCCGTGAACCAGACACGTGCCATCTTCACGTTCGACCACGCGCCGTTGCGTAAAACGGCCCGGGCACCCATTCCCCACGCAGGAACATCCTCATGGCCAAGGCCTATCTCTGGATCAACGCAGTGCTCTATGTCGTCCTGGCGATCTGGTGCACGCTCTCACCGGCCAAGACCGCAAATGCGGTCGGTTACACCCAGCTTTCGCCGGCCGGGCAGTCGGAATACCTGGTCATCTACGGCGGCCTGCAGTTGGGCATGGCGTTTTTGTTCGGTTACTTCGCCTGGATCGATCAACCGCGCACCGGGCTGCTGGTGGCACTCGCCTTCTACGTCCCGATCGTACTGTTCCGCACTGTCGCGCTCTCGCGGCTGTGGCCGGTCTCTGCACCGACGGTTGCGCTGGCAGGCGTGGAAATCCTGTTGCTGCTCGCCGCTGTGCTGCTGTGGTTCCGGCACAAGTGAAAGACACGCTGTAGCCAGTCCGGTAGGATCGGCGCCACCTTACTCAACGCCCGACCGCATGAGTGCCATTCCTGGCCACGACGACGATGAAACCGGACGCCTGCTCACCGCAACTGCGGGCGGCGACCGGCATGCTTTCGAAGCGCTGTATCGGCAGACCTCGGCCAAGCTGTTCGGGGTGTGCTTGCGCATGATTCCGCAACGCGCCGAAGCCGAAGAAGTGCTGCAGGACGTGTTCACGCTGATCTGGCACAAGGCCGGGCAGTTCGATCCGGCGCGTGCACGCGGGCTGACGTGGCTGGCGATGATTGCGCGCAACAAGGCGATCGACCATCTGCGCGCCAATGCACCGCAGCGCCGCAACGTGACCCTGGACGATGCCGGCGACCTGCGTGCCAGCGATGCCTCACCGCTGGAGCGCACCGAGCGCGCCAGCACGCGCCACCGCATCGACCATTGTCTGGCCGAACTCGAACCGCCGCGCAGCGAATTGATCCGCACCGCCTTCTTCGATGGCATCACCTACGAAGAACTGGCGGCGCGCACCGACACGCCGATCGGCACGGTCAAGAGCTGGATCCGTCGTGGCCTGGCCAAACTCAAGGCATGTCTGGAACGATGAGCACGCCATTCCCCATCGACCAGGAACCGCCGCGCGACGTGCTTGCCGGCGAATACGTGCTGGGCCTGCTGAGCGCCGACGAGCGCCTGGCGGCCGAACAACGCATCGCCACCGACAGCCAGTTCGATCAGGCGGTTCTGCAATGGCAGCAACATCTGATGCCGCTGCTGGACGAAATCGCGGCGGTGACCCCGTCCGATCAGCTCTGGCCGCGCATCCGCCAGACGCTGGGCTTCGATACGCCATTGCGCGCAGTGCCGGCTGCATCGACCACCACCACATCGGCCACGCCACTGTGGAACAGCGTGCGCTTCTGGCGTTGGGCCAGTGCCGGTGGCCTGGCCACTGCTGCGGTGTGCGTGCTGGCGTTATTGAACGTGAACACGCCGCCCGCACCGGTGCAGCCGCCAGCCACTGGCCCGGTGGTACAGGCACCGCCGGTCACGACTCCAGCAACCCCGGCCACACCACCTGCCACCGGCATCGCGATGACCGCCACGCTGGCGACCGAAGACGGCCGGCCGGGCTACGTGGCCTTGATGGATGCCGACAAGCACACCATCACGGTGACGCCGCTGGATCGCACCGCCACCGCCGACAAGGTGCCCGAACTGTGGTTGATCACCGCAGACGGCAAGCCGCATTCGATGGGCACGTTCGACGATCAACGCGCACGCCGCGCGCAGATCCCCGATCAGCTGATGCCCATGCTCAGCAACGAGGCTCTGTTGGCCGTCACCCTGGAACCACTGGGCGGTGCGCCGGGTGGCATCCCCACCGGTACCGTGGTGGCCAAGGGCGGCATCAGCACGCTGGCAATGGCGCCCTGACCCGGCTATGAGCTTGCCTGCGAGGCTCTCGCAGGCAAGCTCGTTTCACGAACGACCTCATGCGCGCCAGCGATACGGCGTGTGGTCAATTGTGTGCGCGATTGCGCGAATTATCAGTGTGATCAGACGAACCTTACACACGCATGCGACGATCATGCGCGCTGGTGCATCTGTTTGCCGGCAGCGTTCGTAAAGGGTCACGACCAACGACGGAGAACCACGCGTGCCGAGTACCGGAGTCGACCCCAACGCTGCAACGCCTCAGCCCACCAGCCCACATCCCCGTGGCTGGTTGGCAATGCGTATCGGCAGCCTGCGCCGCTGGGTGGATTCGCAGACCGACGAACCGCTGGACGAAGCGCGCGCAGACCGCATCGACTGGTTGCGCGCCATCCCCTTCATCGCCCTGCACCTGGCCTGCCTGTCGGTGATCTGGGTGGGCGCGTCCTGGTTTGCGGTGGGCATGGCGGTGGCGCTGTATGCGCTGCGTATGTTTGCGCTGACCGGCTTCTATCATCGCTATTTCTCGCACCGCGCCTTCAAGACCTCGCGCGTGTTGCAGTTCGTGTTCGCCGCGATCGGTGCTACCTGCGTGCAACGCGGGCCGCTGTGGTGGGCCGCGCATCATCGCAATCATCATCGGCATACCGACACCGGCCGCGACCCGCATTCGCCGGCGCAACACGGCTTCTGGTGGAGCCATACCGGCTGGTTCCTGACCCCGCGCAATTTCCGCACCGATTGGGAGGTCATTCCCGATCTGCGCCGCTTTGCCGAGCTGCGCTTTCTGGACCGCTTCGACATCGTGATGCCGGTGGTGCTGGCGCTGGGCCTATACCTGCTCGGCGACTGGCTGGCCACCGCCGCGCCCGCGCTGGAGACCAATGGCGCGCAGTTGCTGGTATGGGGCTTTGTGATCTCCACCGTGGCCTTGTTCCATGCCACCTTCACCATCAACTCGCTGGCGCATCGCTTCGGCAGCCGGCGCTTCGACACCCGCGACGACAGCCGCAACAACTGGCTGCTGGCGCTACTCACCTTCGGCGAAGGCTGGCACAACAATCACCACTTCTTCCCCGGCTCGGCGCGCCAAGGCTTGCGCTGGTGGGAGTACGACATGACCTGGTACGGCCTCACGGCGATGTCGTGGGTGGGCCTGGTGTGGGACCTCAAGCCGATGCCGAAACTGCTCACGCAGCGCGCCGAGCGGGTGCGCCGATGAGCGAGGGCAGGATTGCCGTGGTCGGCAGTGGCATCGCCGGCCTGGGCGCGGCGTGGCTGTTGTCGCGGCGCTATGAAGTCACTCTGTTCGAGGCAGCCGATTATCTCGGCGGGCATACGCACACGCACGACATCCAGCTGCAAGGCCAGCGCTACGCGGTGGACAGCGGCTTCATCGTGTTCAACCCGCAGCACTATCCGTTGCTCACGCGCATGTTCGCCGAGCTCGACGTGGCCGCGCAGCCGACCACGATGAGCTTCTCCGTGCACGATGCGCGCAGCGGGCTCGAATACAACGCCGGCAGCCTGGGCGGGCTGTTCTGCCAGCGCCGCAATCTGCTCAGCCCGCGCTTCTGGGGCATGTTGTCCGACCTGCGCCGCTTCTATCGTCAGGCACCGGCGGTGCTGCACAGCGACGAGCAGTTCAGCACGCTGGGCGAGTATCTGCAGCGGCATGGCTACTCGTCGGCGTTTCGCGACCAGCATCTGGTGCCCATGGCCTCGGCGCTGTGGTCCTCGCCCTCGCAGCGCATCCTGGAATTTCCGATGGGCCAGCTGATCGGCTTCATGGCCAACCACCACATGCTGCAACTCAGCGGGCGGCCGCAGTGGCAGGTGGTGCGTGGCGGATCCAATAGCTATGTGCGCGCGCTGCGGCGGCGCTGGCAGGTGCTGGAGCGGCTGTCCACCCCGGTGCATGCGATCCGGCGCGTCGGCAATGGCGTGGTGCTCAGCTCGCTGCGCGGCGAAGAACATTTCAACGACGTGGTGCTGGCTTGTCACGCCGACGATGCCTTGGCATTGCTCAGCGACTCCACACCGGCCGAGCAACAGATCCTGGGCGGCATCACCTATCAGAACAACGACACCGTGCTGCATACCGATGCGCGCGTGTTGCCGCGCGATCGCCGCGCCTGGGCAGCGTGGAACGCGCATGTGCCGGCCGACCCGCAGGCGCCGTGCACGGTGAGTTACTGGATGAACGCGCTGCAGTCGATCGAAGCGCCACAGCCGTTCATCGTCAGCCTCAATCGCGACCACGATATCGACCCGGACAAGGTGCTGCGCCGCATGCGCTATCGCCATCCGGTGCAGAACGCAGCCGCACTCGCTGCGCAGACGCGCAAGGCCGATATCCAAGGCGTCCAGCACACCTGGTTTGCCGGTGCGGCGTGGGGCTTCGGCTTCCACGAGGACGGCCTGCGCAGCGGTGTGGACGTAGCGCATGGGCTAGGAGTGCCGTGGTGATGCAGCTGTTGCGCGAAGCCAGCAACGATGCGGTGCCGTTGCCCCCGACCGAGGGCAGCGGCGCCGGCAGCGTGGCCGCACCGTTGCGCAGCGCGATCTATACCGGTTGGGTGCGGCATCGCCGGTTTGCGCCAAAACCGCTGGATTTTCGCTACAAGCTGTTTTTGATGTATCTGGATCTGTCCGAACTGGATCGGGTGTTTGCGCAGCGTTGGCTGTGGTCGGTGGGGCGCACGAACCTGGCGCAGTTCCGTCGCAGCGATTATCTCGGCGACCCAACTATTCCACTGGATGAAGCAGTGCGCGATTGCGTGCAGACCCACACCGGCGAGCGCCCCGACGGCGCGATCCGCCTGCTCACGCATCTGCGCTACTTCGGCCATGTGTTCAATCCGGTCAGCTTCTACTACTGTTTCGATCGTCACGACGGCCTGCGCTGGATCGTTGCCGAGATCACCAACACGCCCTGGCAGCAGCGCCACACCTACGTGCTGCCGGTCGCGCAGGCGCGTACCCATCGCGACGTGCATGCCTGGCGTTTCGACAAGCGCTTCCACGTCTCGCCCTTCATGGGCATGCAGCACCAGTACGACTGGCGTTTCAGCGTGCCGGACGCGCAATTGCGCGTACATATGGAGGTGCTGGATGCGCCCGATGCCGACGCGGCAGGCAACGACAGCGGAGCCCGCCGTTTCGACGCCACCCTGGTGCTGCAGCGCCAGCCGCTGACTGCGCGCACCCTGGCGCGCACGCTGTTGGCCTACCCCTTGATGACCGTGCAGGTGGTGGTCGCCATCCACTGGCAGGCCTTGCGCCTGTGGCTGCGCGGCAACCCTGTGCACGACACCCCCCATCCGCCTGTGCGAGAACGCCGATGAACGCCACGTCCCTGCCCGACACCACTGCCCCGCGCGCAGCTTCCTGGACGGATCGCCTGTTGCGCAAGCGCCTGCTTGCCACGATCGGCGACCTGCGCGATGGGCAATTGCAGCTGCACGAGGCCGATGGCATCACCACCCTCGGCAATGCCAGCGGCGCGGATGCCTTGCAACTGCAGTTGCGCGTCACCGATCCGGGCTTCTATCGGCAGGCCGCGCTCAATGGCAGCGTCGGTGCCGGCGAGTCGTACATGGATGGGCAATGGCAGTGCGACGACCTGGTCGGCCTGATGCGCCTGCTGTTGCGCAATCGCGACCGCCTGGATGCGATGGAAACCGGCACCGCACGTCTGGGTGGCTGGGCGATGCGCAGCCTGCACACCTTTGCGCGCAATACCCGCAGCGGCAGCCGGCGCAATATCGCCGCGCATTACGATCTGGGCAATCCGTTATTCAGCCTGTTTCTCGATGAAAACCTGATGTATTCCTCGGCGATCTTCGTCGATGGCGAAGAAGCGCAAGGCGAAGCGGCACTGGAACGCGCCGCCACCCGCAAGCTCGAACGCATCTGCCAGAAACTGCGGCTCGGCCCGCAGCACCATGTGGTGGAAATCGGCACCGGCTGGGGTGGATTCGCGCTGCATGCTGCGCGCGAGCACGGCTGCCGCGTCACCACCACCACCATCTCGCGCGAACAGTTCGATCTGGCAACCCAACGCATCGCTGCAGCCGGTTTGAGCGATCGTGTGACGGTGTTGCTGCGCGACTATCGCGATCTGGACGGCCGCTACGACCGGGTGGTGTCGATCGAGATGATCGAGGCGATCGGCCATCAGTATCTGGACACCTATTTCGCCAAGGTCGGCAGCTTGCTCACCGACGATGGCGAGGCGCTGATCCAGGCCATCACCATCGAAGACCATCGCTATGCGCAGGCATTGCACTCGGTGGACTTCATCAAGCGGCATATCTTCCCCGGCAGCTTCATTCCCTCGGTGGCGGCGATGACCGGCGCGATCGCACGCGCCAGCGACCTGCGCCTGTTCAACCTGGAAGACATCGGGCCGAGCTATGCGTTGACGCTGCGTGCCTGGCGGCAGCGCTTCATAGCGCAGCTGCCGCAGGTGCGCGCGCTGGGCTACGACGAGCGCTTCATCCGCATGTGGGAGTTCTATCTGGCCTATTGCGAAGCCGGTTTTCTGGAGCGCTCGATCGGCGATGTGCATCTGTGGCTGAGCAAGCCGGGCGCGCGTCCGCCGCAGTTCGTGCCTGGCCTGCCTGCCGACGCATGAAGCAGCTCGGCAACTATCTCGGTTTGCAGGTGCTATGGGTGGTGGCGGTCAGCGCCGCCGCGCAGGCGCGCATCTGGCCGACACTGCTGGTGTTGGCGCTATTTGCGCTGTATCAGCTGTGGCCGTCGCGGCGCGCGCCGGGCGATCTGCAATTGTTGATCGCCGCGTTGTCGCTGGGCTTGCTGCTGGATACCACGCTGGCTGCAGGCGGTTGGGTGCGTTACGCCGCACCGTGGCCGGGCACGCCGTTGGCACCGCCGTGGATTCTGGCGTTGTGGCTGGGCTTTGCGCTCACCCTCAATCATTCCTTGGCCACGGTGATGCAACGTCCATGGCTGGCGGTACTGCTGGGCGCCATCTTCGGGCCGTTCTCGTATTGGTTGGCGCAGCGCAGCTGGCAGGCAGTGGAATTCCAGCCGCCACAGCTGCACGCAGTGGTTGCGGTCGGCATCGGCTGGGGCGTGGCCTGCGGCGTGTTGTCGCTGTATGCACGCCGCCTGGCGCGACCATCGCCTGAGCACATCACTGGAGAACTGCAATGACTGTCTGGCCACTGCTGCATGTAGGCGTGTTTGCGAGCGTGGTGATGGTGATCGGCTGGCTGTGGCAGCGCCGCAGCGGCAATGCCGGCCCGGTGGATGTGCTGTGGGCCGCGTGCCTGGCCGTCGCTGCACCGTATTGCGCGTGGATGTCCGATGGCGCGCTGCTACCGCGCGTGCTGGTGGCCGTGCTCGGCGGCGTGTGGGGTGCGCGCCTGGCGCTGCATCTGGGCGTGCGCGTGTTCGGCGACCCGCACGAAGATGGCCGCTATCGCGCACTGCGCGAACACTGGAATGGCGACCAGCGCAAATTCCTGGGCTTTTTCCTGGCGCAAGCGGTGGTGGTGGTGCTGTTTTCGGTGCCGTTTCTGGCCGCTGCCAGCAACCCGAATCCGGCCTGGAGCATGTGGAGCAGCCTGGCAATCGCCGTGTGGTTGATCGCGGTCGGCGGTGAAGCGCTGGCGGACCAGCAACTATCTGCGCACAAGGCCAATCCGGCCAATCGCGGCGTCACCTGCCGCAGCGGGCTGTGGCGGTATTCGCGCCATCCCAATTATTTCTTCGAGTTCGTGCATTGGTTTGCCTATCTGGCGCTGGCTGTCGGTGCCGGGCCGTGGCCGGTCGCGCTGTGCGCGCTTGGGCCGGTGGTGATGTTCGTGTTTCTGTATCGCTTCACCGGCATTCCCTACACCGAACAGCAGGCGCTGCGCTCGCGTGGTGAGGACTATGCGCAGTACCAACGCAGCACCAGCGCATTTTTTCCGTTCCCCCCTTCGTCCTGAGTCGCCTGGAGAGTCGTATGTCCACCGTTACCATCCCGCCCTCCTCGCTGCCCGAAGAATCCTTCGCCACCCGGCTGGCCGAATCCGGCCTGCTGCCCGATGCAGCGCTGCGCTACGGCATCCGCCGACTGTGCGCACAGCGCCTGCGCGATGAGCGCGGCGACGGCGCCGATGCCAGCGGCGAACGTCAACGCGCGTTTATCGACAGCCTGCGTGCCAGCGCGATCGCGATCGAAACCGATGCCGCCAATCGCCAGCACTACGAGTTGCCGCCGCAGTTCTTCACCCTGTGCCTGGGGCGCCGGCTCAAATACAGCAGCTGCTATTGGGACGCGACCACGCCGGATCTGGATGCCGCCGAAGAACGCATGCTGGCGCTGTACGGCGAGCGTGCCGAGCTGGCCGACGGCCAGCGCATTCTGGAACTGGGCTGCGGCTGGGGCTCGCTGACCCTGTGGATGGCCGAACGCTATCCCGGCGCCACCATCACCGCGGTGTCCAACTCACGCCCGCAGCGCGCGCATATTCTAGAACAGTGTCGCGTACGCGGCTTGAGCAACGTGCAGGTCATCACTGCCGACGTCAATGCGCTGGCGCTGCCGCCGGGCAATTTCGACCGTGTGGTGTCGGTGGAAATGTTCGAGCACATGCGCAATTACCGCGAGCTGCTGGCGCGCGTCGGCAGCTGGCTGGCGCCGGGCGGCAAGCTGTTCGTGCATGTCTTCTGTCATCGCGATCTGGCCTACCCGTTCGAAGTGGCCGGCGAAGATAACTGGATGGGGCGGCACTTTTTCACCGGCGGGCTGATGCCGGCCACCGATACCTTGCTGCATTTCCAGCAGGATGTCGTGATCGAACAGCGTTGGGTGCTGTCGGGCGAGCATTACGAAAAAACCGCCAATGCCTGGCTGGAGAATCAGGACCGCCACCGCGAGCAGATCATGCCGCTGCTGAAGCAGACTTACGGCGAGGATGCGCAGCGCTGGTGGCAACGCTGGCGGATGTTCTGGCTGGCCTGCGCGGAGCTGTTCGGTTACGACCAGGGCCGCGAATGGGGCGTGGCGCACTATCGCTTCGTCAAGCGTTGATCGAAGCAAGGCTGATCGACGCAGGAGCGCGCGTCAAAACGACATCGCGGCCAGCAGATGGCCGCGATGTGTCGGCTTCCACTCGGCTCTTCAACAACGCTGGCACGCAGATCAGCGCGTTGGCTGGCAATGCCAGCTCGGCACGCAAGCAGGTTTTCGTAACCGGCTGCTGAGGCGGCTGCAATGTTGCAGATCATAGGGTCGCAGCGCGCGATCGCTCGGCGATCCGCGCGCCGCCAGGCGATCAGCCCGCCGCAGCGGTGATCACGATTTCCACCTTCCACTCCGGCCGCGCCAGTTTGGCTTCGACAGTGGCACGTGCGGGCGTAAAGCCATGCGGCACCCACTCGTCCCAGGCCTTGTTCATGCCGTCGAAATCGGCGATGTCGGCCAGGAAGATTTCCGCACGCAGGATCTTGGTCTTGTCGCTGGCCGCCTGCGCCAGCAATTTGTCGATTTCGCCCAGCACCTGGCGGGTCTGCCCGGTGATGTCTTCGCTGGTGTCCTCGGCAATCTGGCCGGCCAGATAGCACACGCCGCCATGCACGGCCATTTCGGACATCCGCGGACCTGTATCGAATCGCTGCACCATTTCAGACTTCCTACGGTTGATTGACCCGGGCATTGTCCCGCGAATGCGGCAAACATGCAGCCTGCGCATGTACGTCGCGCGCTAGCCACCGCCCAACCAGCACCATCCAGGACACGATCGCCACGATGGCACTCTTCTGGCTGATACCCGGCGGCGCGCTGGTCACGCTGACGTGGAACAACAACAGCGCAAATGCCACCAAGCCCAGACCGAATGCCGGTACGAAATGCTGGCGCCACCAACGATCACGACGGAAATACCAGGATTGCAGCAATATCGCTGCAATTACGCACAGAAATGCGGTATTGGCCGACAACAGATGCACCATCGTCGCCGCGTCGGGTGCGAGCACCGGCATCCAGCTGTCGCCGATCGCCACCGCGCTCAGGCCTACTGCCGCCATGCAGAACAAGCCCACCACCGTGCGACTGCATACGACCGGCGCCAGCGCCGCGTACAGGCCCAGCGCCAGCCACACCATGGCTGCGGCTAGCAGGCAATAGGCGGTGCGCAGCAGCAAGCCGTAAGCGCCGTGCAGGTAGGCACTCAGTTGTGCATCGATCCAGTCCAGATCGCCGCGCAGCCATTGCAGCAACACCACCAGAGCGATGAAGGCCACGCCCGTCGCTGCGGTGATCGCTCCGGCGTAACCGCTCCAGCGTGGCGGACATGGCTGCCGGGTTTGCGCAGCAGCGCGGTGATCGCATGCATTCCCCATCAACAGCCTGTCTCCCCTGCAACTGTCATCTGATCCATCCGGCTCCCCGACGGCACGTACGCGTGGCTTTGCCCTATGATGCGCGCGGCCGCCATGCGCGGACAAATATCGGTATGGCCGAACCTTAGCGTTCACTTCATTTCTGCATTGACGCGATCACGCTGCACGCACTTCAATCGACCGGCCCATGCAGACCCTCCGCGCGCGGCACATTCCGTGCATGCACCCTCTTTCCCTCAAGCAGATCCCGTTGCCCTCATGACGGATACCCCCGTGTCTTCCGAAACGCCCGCCAGCGGTTGGCGTCGCGCCCTGCCGGTGATCATCAGCCTGGCGATCCTGGCGATGGCGCTGCACGCGCTGTCCTCTCAGTTCACTGACCACGGCTATCGGCAGATCCGCCAGGCGTTCCGTGAACTGGGGGTCGGCCAGATCGCGCTCACCCTGCTGCTGGGCCTGAGCAGCTACGCCTGCCTGGTGGGCTTTGACTGGGTGGGGCTCAAGCGCACCGGCAAGCGCTTGCACCCGGCGCGGGTGGGCATCACTGCATTCATGGCGCACGCGGTCGGGCAGACATTGGGCTTTGCTGCACTGACCGGCGGCGCGGTGCGCTTGCGCGGTTATGGCAGCGTGGGGCTGACCCTGGCCGAGATCGGCCAGGTGGTGCTGATGAGCACGCTGGGCTTCATCTTCGGCGCATGGGTGCTGCTTGGCCTGGCCTTGATGCTGGAACCTGAAGCGGCCGCACGCGCCCTGCCGATCGCTGCCGAAGGCATCCGCATTGCCGGCATCGCCCTGCTGGTCGGCTATGTGGCGATGCTGGTATTGGTCGGCAGACAGGGCCGCGAATTCGGCATCCGCAGTCATCGCTTCTGGCTGCCCGATCGCACCACGGTGCTCGGCGTGACCGCGCTGAGCGTGGTCGAACTGGGCCTGGCTGCGGCCGCGTTCTACGTGCTGCTGCCGCCGGATCCGGGCACCGGCTATTTCGGTTTTATCGGCATCTGGCTGGTGGCGGTGGTGGCCGGGCTGATCTCCACCGTGCCGGCCGGGCTGGGCGTGTTCGAGTGGAGCCTGCTCAAGCTGCTGCCGCATGTCACTCCCGCGGCGGTGCTGGCTGCGGCGCTGGCCTACCGGGTCACCTACTACATCGTGCCGTTGCTGATCTCGGTGGCAATGGCGGCGGCTTCCGGCCTGGGGGCGCCAGTGCGCGCCAGTGCGAGCACCGCACGCACAGTATGGAAGGCGTTTCGCCCGTGGCTGCCACAGATTCTGGCTTTGGCAGTGTTTGCGGTGGGCGCGGCGCTGATGATCGACGGCACCTTGCCCACCCCGCGCGCGCGCCAGGAAGTGGCGCCGCTGCCGCTGATCGAAACCTCGCATCTGCTGGTCAGCCTGGGCGGCATGTTGTTGTTGCTGATCGGCCAGGGCCTGCAACGCCGCAGCCATGCGGCCTGGGCGCTGGCGCTGGGTGTGTGCGTGCTGTTGCCGCCGCTGTCTCTGTTACGCGGCAGCCATATTTCGGTCTCGCTGTCGGCGGCATTGGCGGCGGTTGCGCTGTGGGCGGCACGCCGCGAGTTCTATCGCCAGGGCGCGCTGCTGGACGAAGCCTGGTCGTGGCGCTGGCTGAGCAATCTAGGCCTGGTGCTGGTGGCCACGTTCTGGCTGCTGTTCTTCGTCTACAGCCATGTCGAATACAGCAATGACCTGTGGTGGCAGTTCGCCACCTCGGCCAATGCGCCGCGTGCGTTGCGCGCCGCGCTGATCCTGTGCGTAGGCGTGATCGTGTTCGGCATGGCGCGCCTGCTGCGTGGCGGGCGCCGCCCGATGCCGGCCGCCGATGCGCAGACGCTGCAGACGTTGGCACCGATTCTGGCCATCAGCACCGACACCCAGGCCTGCCTGGCGCTGACCGGCGACAAAGCGTTTCTGCTCGATGAGCAGGGGCGTGGGTTTGTGATGATGCAGCGCTACGGCGGCTCGCTGATCTCGATGGGCGACCCGGTCGGCCCGCCGGAGGTCGCGCGCGCATTGATGTGGCGTTTCCGCGAAGAGGCCGACCACATGGGCCTGCGCCCGGTGTTCTACCAGGTCGGCGAAAAATACTGGCAGACCTATCTCGACATGGGCCTGACCCTGGTCAAGCTGGGCGAAGAAGCGATCGTGCCGCTGGAAGGCTTCACCCTGGAAGGCCGCGACCGTGCCGACCTGCGCCAGGCCTGGAACCGCGGCAAGCGCGGCGGCCTGACCTTCCGCATGCTGCAGCCCGAACAAGTGGAGGCGGTGCTGCCGCAGCTGGCCGAGGTCTCCGAGCAGTGGCTGGAAGAAAAAGCCGGCGAAGAGAAAGGCTTTTCGTTGGGCAGCTTCGATGCGGAGTACCTGCGTCGGTTTCCGGTGGCGGTGGCCGAGGCGGAAGGGCAGATCATGGCCTTCGCCAACGTGTGGTGGGCGCCGGCCGGCGGCGAGCTGTCGGTGGATCTGATGCGCCACAGTGCGCAGGCGCCCAAGGGCACCATGGACTTCCTGTTTATCGAGCTGTTCCTGTGGGGCCAGGCCAATGGCTACACGCGCTTCTCGCTGGGCATGGCGCCACTGTCGGGCATGGCCGAGCATCGCCTGGCCGGCCGCTGGAACCGCTTCGCCAGCCTGGTCGCGCGGCACGGCGAACGCTTCTACGGGTTCAGCGGCCTGCGCCGCTTCAAGTCGAAGTTCGCGCCGACCTGGCGCCCGCGCTATCTGGTCGCGCCGGGCGGCATGCACTTGCCGGCGGCGTTGCTGGATGTGACCCGCTTGATCTCGGTGGATCCTGGTCGGCAGGAATAAGATCGCGTGATGCCTGCGCCTTTGTGCGAAATGCTCGGTTTACTGAGGGGCGCTTGCGCGCGTGCCGGCATGGGACACGCCGCGAGTACGTCCGTGTAGGCTCTTACGCGGCATCCATGCCGCGTAAGGTCCCATGCCGGCACGCGCGCAAGCACCTTCAGTCGTTTCGGTCGCTGAAGGAACAGCGTCGCCTGGTTGATTGATCATGCCTTGAAGCGTGGCCTTCGCTGGCGAAGTCATGACAAAGCGATAGACAAGGCAGCGTCGAGTATCGACTGCGGAATCCGCAGGCATTCGACTACATAAAGTCATTGCTTGCCGATCAGCAGTCGCGAAAAGTGGCAGCGCGGTGCCGCGTCCAGGGGCGGGACCGTGTGGCGGCATGGATGCCGCCACCGAGCCTACATGGACGTACTTGCGGCGTGTCCCGACACTGGATGCGGCACCGCGCGCAAGCCGAACAAGCAGACGAAGTCAGCTGGTTTCGTGGGAATGCTTCGGTTTGCTGCGGGCACTTGCACGCGTACCGGCATGGGACACGCCGCAAGTACGTCCGTGTAGGCTCTTACGCGGCATCCATGCCGCGTAAGGTCCCATGCCGGCACGCGCGCAAGCACCTTCGGATATTGTTGGCGGCTGAAGGAAAAGCTGCGGATGGAAAGATGCACCGCTCGCTTACGGCTTCGACAGCCCGTGCAACTGCTCCATGATCACCTTGGCCAAGGTGGCGTAATCGCCCTTGAAGTGATGATCGCCCGGCAACGCGACCCGCTTGGCCGCCTGCGCCGGCAGGCTCGGGCAAAGCGCGTCCTCATCGTCCTGGCCGTAGATGCACACCGTGGTGCCGGCCGGCAGGCGCTGCACTTCCGGTGCGATCGGCAAGCCATCGTCGTCCGAACCCAGCCAGTTGCTGACATGGAACTCGTAGTCGGCCAGCTTGCCCACCGACAACAGCGCCGTCATGCGGACGTTCTGCCTGGTCTGCGCCGGTAGCTTGTTGATCGCTGCGGGCAATACGTCTGCGCCTTGCGAAAAGCCGATCAGCACCACCCGCTGACGCTGCCAACGCTGCGCATAGAAGCGCGCGATGCGGTCCAGATCGGTCGCGAAGCCTTGCGGCGTGCGTTCGGTCCAGAAGTAACGCAGCGAATCCAGGCCGACCACCGGAATGCCCTGCGCCGCCAACGCGTCGGCCACTTCTTCGTCCAGACCCGCCCAGCCACCATCACCGGAGACGAAGATCACAAAGGTGTCGTCGTCGCTGTCGCCGTCGGGTTTGGCCGGCACTTCCACCACTGGCAGATCGGCCAGACCGCCCGGCGGCGGCGGCAGCGCCACGCCCTTCTGCTCGCCCAACGAGCGGGCGGCGGCGCGCAGGCCCGGCAGAATATCGCCCTGGGCAGAACGCGTGAACGTACGCGCCTGCGGCACCTGCTTGAGGAAGGCGTTCTCGGTCGCGGCCGGGCAACGCTTGTCCTGGCTGCCGGCCAGCACCCAGGGAATCTGCAGCGGCACCGGGAGCAGCGTGTTGCTGCCCGGACGCACGCCCGGCTGGCAGATCGCCTGGTCGGAGACCGCCGCCGGGCACAGCCCATCGGTGAGCACGCCGGCCAGCACATGCGGCTTGGCTTGTGCCCCGATCGCATAAGCCAGTGCCGCTCCGTCGCCGTCGCCGACCAGCAATGGCAGACGGTAGGTGGGGATGTGATAGAAGGCCTGCAGATAGCGGGAAAAGTTCTCCACATCGCCCACCGAGAACGCGCAGCTGCCACCGGCCTTGCGTAGCACCGCGTACAGATGCGCGGTGTCCACCATCGCCACCATCGCGCCATCGGCACGCAAGCTTTCTGCCTGCGCCTGGCGCTTGGCGGCATTGCCGGCACCGCTCAGCCAGATCACCACACGCTGCGGCTCGCCCTTGGGCATCAGCACCGGCACCTGCTCGAAACGGCCATGGCTTACCGGTTGCGGTGCCTGTGCGGCGACCGCGCCCGATAGCGCCAACACCGCCGCGCCGCAGAGCGCGCTCCACATCTCAAGTCGTCGCATGTCGCACCATCGGAAAAAGTGGTTCAAAGATAATCGTTCCAGGCTGCAGCGCGAAGCGCGACGCTTCGCTTACGGCGCACCCGCTTGCTGACGCGCTTCCCAGGCTGCCAGTGCCTGCCGGTAGCGCGCCAGTTCCTCGGCGTACAGATCATGCACGCACAACGGACAACCGCTTTCGCAGCACTCATTGGGCGCAGGCGGCTCGGGGGGTTGCGGGCGTGGATCGGTGGCGGAAACGGCGCTGTCGTGCATGCGCCATTGTAGCGTGCGCTGTTGCTGTGCCTGGATAAACCGCCAGGATCATCCAGGCGGATCAGCGACCCAGCCGCCGGCGCAGATTGGCCCGCGCAGCCGCATCACAGCGCGCATGGAAGTCATCGCTCAAGAAGATGCGCGGGCGCTTGAGCAGGCCGGCCAGAAAACGCCGGCGGTTGAGCCGGAACAGCACGCTTGGCACATGTCCGCAGTATTCGGCGGCAATGGCACGGTCGTACGCATCGAACACCGCTGCCGGTGCGGCCAGAATCGCCATATCGCAATCCAGAAACAACGCCGCTTCGGCGTCCACATCCTGCGGCTGCAGTTGCCCATGACGTGCGGTCAGCAGAATCAGGCTCTGCACGCGCTCCACATCCACCTGCGCCTGCGGCCACCAGCGCGGAATGCACTGCGCCGCCCAGTTGGCAGATTCCGCCTCGTTGTCGCTGCGTCCGGGCTGATACACCGCATCGTGAAACAACACCGCCAGCCAGACCTCGGCCGGCTGCTGCCAGCCCGGCCCGGCGGCGACCTCGGCGTAATGCTGCAGCAGCGCGCGCACATGGCCGAAGTGATGGTAGGCGCGCGGTGGCGTGGCATAGGCCTGTTCGAGCGCGGCCAGGTGCTCGGCCTGCAATGGCAGTGGTGTGGTGACGTCCATGCACGCAGGCTACCGCGTGCGCGCCCGCCTGCACATCAGCGCAGCGACCAGCGCCCTTCGATCTGGTAACGCGACTGGCCGAGAAAGCTGCGCACCAGCGCGAACTCGCGCACCGTCCAGGCGAGCGTATCGCAGCGCCGTTGTGGCAACGCCTGATTGCAATACAGCAGCGTCATATGCGGGGTGTACTGCGCATCGCCGGCAATGCCCACATGCGCCAGTTGCCGACCCAATGCACCTTGCAATTCATACAAGCCGCGCACCTGTTCTTCGCCGCGCAACACGCACGGCAACTGCGAACGCCGTCCACCGAAGGTACCAACCCGATCGAACACCACGTCGAATGCATCCAGCACCACGCGCTCGGCCGCCTGGCTGGCGCGGCTCACCAACGACGGCGGCAAACCGCCTGCGTAATCGCCCAGATGATGCAAGGTCACATGCAGCCGCTCGCGCGCAAGCGGCTTGCCATCGACCTGACCATTACCAAGCAACCCTTCGGCGATGATGGCCGCATGCTCGGCAGTGCGCGCATCGGCCATCACCGCAAAAAACAGACGCTCGGTGGTCTTCTCTTCCCCCAGGCCCAGCGACAACTGCGCCTCGGCCGACGACAGGTACAGGAACTGCTGTTTCATGGGGTGAGTCCACGACCGCGCATGCGGGCCTGCCGGAGGAAGGGCGGCGGATACTAGCAGACCGGGCGGGTGTCCGACATACGCAAAAACATGGCTGGCAATGTGGAACGCGCAAGGTTGCGTGGAACAGAACACGTGCGCCGTATCTGCATGCGCGCCTGCATGCGCGACACAAAAAGAAACGGGCAGCTTGCGCTACCCGTTTCCGCCTTTATCGGTTTACTCCGCGAGCTGCATCACCTGGATGCGCTGCGGTCACGCACGCAACTTATGCGGCGCTTTTCATCGCGTGCTTGCGGTTACGCATTACGTCGTGACATGCGCGCACTTCCGGCAGCAGGCGCAGTGCGGCGTCGCGTGCAGCGGCCGGCGTATCCTGGTCGGCAATGGTTTCATCGAACGCCTTCAACAGACGGTCTTCGGACTCTTCCAGCTCGGCCACGTAGCCATACTTGGTGTCGCCCAGCGTTGCACGGACCTTGCCGTAGAACTGCTGCATGCTGCCGACCAGGGTGCCGCTGGTCTTCGGCTCGCCGCCGGCGGCTGCGACAACAGTGCTCAGATTGCTGACGATGTCGGACTTGACGCCAGCGATGCGGCGGAACAGCGTCGCAAGTTCTGCATCGTCGACCTTGGCTGCGGCTTCATCGTAGAAGTCCTTGCCGTCGCGGGAAATGGCGATGAGGTCGTTGAGGCTATGCTCGGTCTTGCTCTGAATGCTCATGTATCGCTCCTTGTTGCGATGGGCCAGCGCTGCGTCGTCTAGCAGATGCGGTCGCGCCGACTTTGGGATGAGGCAATCGATGCGTTGATTGCGCTGCAGTGATGTGGTGTACGGCCCCATAGTGGCGTTGCGCGCATAATCCGCATGTGAGTTATGTGGGCCGCTTCCTCACGCGGTCATGCAGGCAATGAATAGCGATTCATCCATGCCAACGCGAAGTCAAAACTCACTTGGGTTGCCGGCTTGCCCACATGTTGTCGACCAGATTGGGATACGGCCGCCCGGCTTCTTCCGCACGTTGTTTGGCCGCGGCTTTCTGCGCATCGCTTAGTGGCGTGGAGGCAGATTTACGCTTGGGATTGGGGCGCTTCCACGGCGGTGGAGTGAACTCGGTCATGGCGCTGTTCGGTCCGCTTGTGTTCAAGCCTGCAGTCTCGGTGCGATGCCGTGAGGTGGCTGTGGATACGCTGCGCGTCTGTGCTGCATCGCGTTACCGATTGCCGTTGAAGCCCCAGAAAAACGAGCTACCGACCGTGGCAATGCGGATCAGCTCGCCACCAACACACGTTGCCGACGCTCCTGCCACACCGCCAGCGCGTACACCAACAAACCGCCCAGCGCGGTTGCCGCGCCCACATACCCGGTGGACGTCCAGCCCCAACCTGCGGTGATCGCCATGCCACCCAGCCACGGGCCCAAGGCATTGGCGGTATTGAACGCCGCATGGTTGGATGCTGCCGCCAGGGTCTGCGCTTCGGCCGCCACATCCATCAAACGGGTCTGCAATGCGGGGGCCAATGCGCCCATGGTGCCGACGGCCACGATGGAGACGAACACCCACAGGCCCGATTGCGCGGCCAACGGAAACGTCAGCATCACCACCACCGACCACACCAACAGCACCGGCACCGCGCGGAACTGCATGCGATCGAACAACCAGCCGCCCAGGATGCTTCCGAGCACGCCGCCAACACCGAACGCCACCATGGCCAACGGAATCAGCGCCGGCTCCACGCCGGTGACGGCAGTCAAGGTCGGCGCCAGATAACTGAAGACGCAGAACATGCCGGAAAAACCCACTGCGCCGATCGCCAATGCCAGCCACACCTGCGGCTGATTGAACGCGCGCAGCTCGCGCAACGGCTGTTGACGTGGCTCGTCCGGCGCAGGCGGCAAGCGCGCTGCCACTGCGGCAACCGTGCACAGCGCAAGCACCGACACCGCCGCGTACGCCCACCGCCAGCTCACGATCTGGCCCAGCCAGGTCGCCAGCGGGTTGCCTACCAGCAAGGCGATGCTCAGGCCCATCAACACGCGGCCCACCGCAGTGGCGCGTTGATGGGGCGGACTGATCGATGCGGCCACCAACGAGGCCACGCCGAAGTAAGCGCCATGCGGCAAACCGGCGATAAAGCGGCACAGCAACATCGTGTGATAGCTCGGCGCCAACGCACTGGCCAGGTTGCCCAACGCGTAGAACACCATCAACAGCAGCAACAAGGTGCGCCGCGGCCAGCGCGCGCCAAGAATCGCCAGCAACGGTGCCCCGACCACCACACCTAACGCATAGGCACTGATGATGTGACCGACCTGCGGCTCGCTGATCTGCAGCCCCTGCGCGATCTGTGTCATCAACCCCATGGTCGAGAATTCGCTGATGCCGATCGCAAAGCCGCCCATTGCCAGCGCAAACAGGATCAGCACGTAATCGCGCCGCGAGACGGGCGGCGGTGAGAGAGCGATATCGGACATGCCCGACTCCAGAATGACGGGGCGGCTTATTATTGTGCAATGCAGCATCGAGCGAAAGGATGCCGCTTGCAGCGATTCAGCGCCAAGCCCCAACACGTCACAGTTCAGCGCCTTCTACTGCAATGAAAGACGCTGTGTCCTATCGGCATCGCTCGAATCCGCTTGGGTCCGCCACCATCGCTAGGGGCACTCGCGATCGGCGCGGTGTCGCGCCTGGCGCGTGATCAACTTCAACTGGTTGCTGATGTCCAAATCCACTGAATCTCCGTTGTTCTCCCCGGTACGCCTGGGCGCGCTGGATCTTGCCAACCGCGTGATCATGGCGCCGCTGACGCGCAACCGCGCCGTCGCCGGTCAGGTGCCCTCGCCGCTCGCCGCCGAGTATTACGGCCAGCGTGCCAGCGCCGGATTGATCGTGGCCGAAGGCACCCAGATCAGCCCGCTCGGTCAGGGCTATCTCGACACACCCGGCATCCACAGCAAGGAACAAGTCGAAGGCTGGCGGGCGGTCACCGAGGAAGTACATCGCCGCGGCGGCAAGATCGTGCTGCAGCTGTGGCACGTGGGCCGCGTGTCGCATACCAGCGTGCTGCCGCCGGGCGAATCGCCGGTTGCGCCCAGCGCCATCCGTGCCGAAGGCAAGACCTTCACCAAGAACGGCTTTGAAGATGTGTCCGAGCCGCGCGCACTGGGCTGGACGAAATCCCCGCCCTGATCGAGGACTACCGCATCGCCGCGCGCAACGCCATCGATGCGGGCTTTGACGGCGTGGAAGTGCATGCAGCCAACGGCTACCTGCTCGACCAGTTCCTGCGTGACGGTTCCAACCAGCGCACCGACGCGTACGGCGGCGATATCGAAAACCGCACCCGTCTGCTGGCCGAAGTGGTGCAGGCCATTGCCGACGAGATTGGCGCCGAGCGCACCGGTGTGCGCCTGTCGCCGGTCACACCGGTGTACGGCATGCACGACTCCGATCCGCAGCCCTTGTTCGAGCGTGCGGTCGAGCGTCTCAACCTGATCGGCGGGCTGGCCTTCGTGCACGTGATCGAAGGTGCAACCGGCGGTCCGCGCGACAACGTGGCCTTCGACTACGCCGCGCTGCGCGGGAAGTTCGACGGTGCCTGGATCGCCAACAACAGCTACGACAAGGCGCTGTCCGAGAAGGCTATCGACAGCGGCTATGCCGATGCGATCGCCTACGGCCGCCCCTACATCGCCAACCCGGATCTGGTGCGTCGCCTGCGCGAAAACGCCCCGCTGGCCGACTTCAACCAGGCCACCATGTACGGCGGCGGTGCCGAAGGCTATATCGACTACCCCGCATTGCCGAACTAAGCCCGGCTGGCACACCGGCTGCGCTCAGCATCAAGCGAGCGCAGTCGATGCTTCAGATCTGCCTGTACATGCGCGCACTGCGGCTCTGAGCACATCGCCCGCCGACTCCTCAGGTGAGCGCAGCGCGGACCTCTGCGCGATTGCCATCGCGATTGGGCGAGCGTCTTGCGTCTGCAAGTCAATCGTTGACCCAGCGCGCAAGGCCAAACGCTTATGCGTTGGTTGCGCCACAGGCTCGTTGGATACCCAACCGCGGACACATCGCGCCCATCGCAACGCCGCCACCTTCGCATCGCGCACCAACACCAACACCAACCACATGACGCGCACACCCTGCCCCGCTAGGATCGTGCCGACACTGCTTTCTGGAATGCCGATGCGGCCCCTGCTCACTTCCGTTCTTTTCTGCACGCTGCTGATCTGCGGGCACGCCATTGCCGTGCCGTTCTGGGGCGCGCGCCAATCCAGCCCTGCCGAAACCGCGCCCGCACAGCTCAAACCGGGCGAATGGATCTGGGGCGGCGTCAGCAAGGGCTGGGGGCCGATGGCGGTGATCGTCAGCCTCACCGAACAACGCGCCTATGCGTATCGCAACGGTATCCTGATCGGCGTTTCCACCATCAGCTCCGGCAAGCCCGGGCACGAGACGCCTACCGGCGTGTTCACCATCCTGCAGAAGGACAAGGACCACCGCTCCAACATCTACAACGCCGCGCCGATGCCGTATCAGCAACGGCTGACCTGGGACGGCGTGGCCCTGCATGCCGGCGGCTTGCCCGGTTATCCGGAATCGCATGGCTGCGTGCATCTGCCATCGGAATTCGCGCGACTGCTGTTCGACAACTCCAACATGGGCATGGTGGTGGTGGTCGCGCAGGCGGGCGTGGATGCCGACGCAGTGGTGCATCCACGCGCACTCAGCCCGATCGACCCGACCACCGGCGCGCAGCGCGCATTGCTGCCGCTACCCAACGGCCAGGCGTTTGCATGGCAACCGGAACTGGCGCCCACCGGCCCGATCTCGATGCTGGTCAGCAGCAGCGACCAGCAACTGGTGGTGTATCGCAATGGCGTGGAAATCGGACGTGCGCAAGTCGCGCTGCACGCGCAACCGGGCGCCGCGCCGCTGGGCACGCAGGCCTTTATCGTCGGCCAGGGATTTTTGCCTGGCGAGGTGCCCGGCCTGCCCGGTCAACGCATGCCCAACTGGATGCGCATCGGCATCCCCGGCAGCAGCGCTGCAGCAGGACAGGCACTGGACGCCGACACCATCGCGCGGCTGCGGGTTCCACCGGCATTTCTGGCTGGATTGCTGCCGCTGCTGACGCCTGGTGTGGTGTTGGTGGCCACCGATCAGCGCATTCTTCCCGAGACCACCGGCGGCAAGTTGCAGGTGCTGAATTCGGATCCGCCCGAAGCGCCTTGAGCGCAAGCTGCGCAGCGTTATCGCAGCAGCAAGGTGCAAGGTGCGCATGAGGTTGCGCGCGCACATGGTCACTGGCGGTGCCCCAGCGCAGGCCGCCCGCCCGGTTTTGTTGAACGCGCGACGCGTCGCGCGTTGCGATTGTCAGCGCAGCCTGCTTGGCAGATGATGCAGCCATACCTCATTGCCAAGGATGTGCGTGATGCGTGTACTCACTGCGGTTCTGCTCGGCAGCACGTTTTTCAGTTGCGCGTTATCCACTGCATCGGCCGAGCCGGTGCGCCCGGCCGCACCAAACGCCGAGTGTCTGGATGCACGCCAGCTGGCCGAGCTACATCAAGTCGATGCACGCACGCTGGCCGTGGCCGAACACGGCGGACGACTGTTCCGCCTCACCCTGGCGCAGGACTGCCCGCAACTTGCCGCGCAAGCGGACGCGAGCCTGTTGGCGGCGCACGGTTGGGTCTGCAATGGTGCGCAAGCGTACGTGAGCACCGCTCAGCAGCGATGCGCGATCAGCCAGGTCGCCACGCTCAGTGCGCGCGAGTACGCCAGCGCAGCCAGGCAACGCGACCATAACGGCATACCCACCCTGGAAGGCATCAGCGTGCGCGAGTCGCGTCGGCGCAATTTCGCCGGCTCATCCAGCTATTGCTTCAATCCCAGCATGCTGCGCTCCTGGTCGGAAGATGGCCAAGGGTTGGTGGTGGAAGTCTCGCCACGTCATCCCGGCACGCACCGCCATTACCGTGTGGAACTGATGGACAGCTGCCGCGAACTCAGCGGCGCGCCGCCGATCCGCTTCGTGTCCGGCATGGGTTTGAATGCCATCTGCGGCAATCCCGGCGACAAGGTCGACGTGCTCGACGAGATGGCGCTTGCCGGCGCGGCTGCCGGATCCGGCCAGCAGGGCGACCTGAGCGCCACGCGCGGCGGTCTGGCTGCGCGGATGCGCCAGAGCTGCACGGTTGCAGCGGTCTACCCGCGCGATTGAAAGTGGCGCTTGGTAGGAGCGCGCTTGCGCGCGATGAAGCGTTATCGATAACGCCTCATCGCGCGCAAGCGCGCTCCTACACACTACGTGCGGCATTGCAGCAGCCGCAACCGCCTCACGCCTTGCGCAGAAAACAGGTCTTCAACACCAGGCCCTTGATCTTTTCCGAATTGCCTTCGATGTGCTCGGCATCGTCCTCGACCAGGCGGATATTGCGGATCAGCGTGCCCTGCTTGAGCGGAATCGACGAGCCCTTGACCTTCAGATCCTTGATCACGCTCACCGTGTCGCCAGCCTGCAGCACATTGCCGTTGCTGTCGCGTACCACCGTCGCGGTTGCGGCGGAGTCGCCCGCACTCCATTCGAAGCCGCAGTCTGCGCAGATCGACAAGGCGCCGTCGACATAGGTGTTGTCCAGGCCGCATTGCGGACAGGCGGGAACGGTGGACATGCGATTCCTAAGCTCAAAACGGGCGTGGATTGTAGCGCCCCGGCCGCGCGATCACGTCTCCGGCACGGCGGTGGCGCGATAGTGCGGCGCTTGTCGAATGCCTTGCAGGTCGCGCGTGTCCAATCAATCGGTCTCCAATACGCCCAGCGGCGCGCCCGAATCTGGAGAGCATCGGGTTGCCGGGCCTGGGTCCACCGGACCCGGCGCGGCTAAGACCAGTCCCGCAAAGAAGACCGGCTCGCATCTGGTCGTCTACGTGGCGCTGGCCGGCAACCTGGCCATCGCCATCGCCAAGTTCATCGCCGCCGGCATTTCCGGCAGCTCGGCGATGCTCAGCGAAGGCGTGCATTCGCTGGTGGACACCATCAACGAAGTGCTGCTGCTCTACGGCCTGCGGCGCGCAGCGCAGGCGCCGACGCCTACCCATCCGTTCGGCTACGGACGCGAGCTGTATTTCTGGAGCTTCATCGTCGCGTTACTGGTGTTTGCAATGGGCGCAGGCGTATCGCTGTACGAAGGCATCGTGCATCTGCGCAATCCCGAGCCGGCCAAGAGCCATCTGATCGCCTACATCGTGCTCGGCGTGTCGATCGTGTTCGAAGGCATTTCCTGGGTGGTGGCCTTGCGCGAGTTCCGCGCGAAGAAGGGCCGTATGGGCTATTTCCAGGCATTTCGGCAAAGCAAGGATCCCAGCACGTTCACCGTGCTGCTCGAAGACAGCGCCGCATTGATCGGTTTGTTCATGGCCGTGCTGGGGTTGGCCGGCGCGCAACTGCTGGACATGCCCGAACTCGATGGCATCGCCTCGATCGGCATCGCCGGCGTACTGGCGGTCACCGCGTTCCTGCTGGCGCGCGAAACCAAGGGCTTGCTGATCGGCGAGCCCGCACATGCGCACGTCACCGAATCGCTGCTGCGCATTGCCGCCAGCGACCCGGATGTGCGCGCCGCCAACGGCGTATTGACCATGCAGATGGGCCCGAATCAAGTGGTGGCTGCGTTGAGCGCCGAGTTCGAAGACAGCCGCACCACGCCGCAGATCGAAGCCTGCGTCGGGCGCATCGAGGCCGCCGCCAAACGCCAGCACCCCGAGCTCACCGCACTGTTCATCAAGCCGCAAACGCCTGAAACCTGGCATGCACGTCGCTCCGAGATCGAACGCGGCGCACAACCCGACTAGCGCGCAGCACCTGCGTTGGGGTGCACGTTGAAACATGCGAAACACCTGCTGACGTGCGACGCAAAACATCCGCCGCGTAGTTCCAGTGCAGCCAGACAGTCGACGCTTGACCTTCGGCTGCAGGCATGGCCCGACCTGACACCACCACGACCAAGCTGATCCTCGCCCTAACCGCCGGATCGGCTGCGGTTGCATGATCGAAGGCGATTGCCTACGGTGGGCGTGCAGCATCTCCTCGCATCGTGAATCAGCCGATGCATTCCACTCGATCACCGTCATGGAGGTTTCCAATGGAAATCAGCCAGGGTCGCGTTGCGACCATTCACTACACTCTTTCCGACGACACCGGCCAGGTGCTGGACCGCTCCACGCCAGACACGCCGCTGAGCTATCTGCACGGCGCCGGCAATATCGTGCCGGGCCTAGAGCTGGCGCTGGATGGCAAGCGTCTGGGCGAAACGCTCACCGCCGATGTGGCGCCCGAGCAAGGGTACGGACCGCGCCATGCGCAGTTGATCCAGCAGGTGCCACGCGATGCCTTTCCCACCGATATCGAGGTGGTGCCGGGCGTGCAGTTCGAGGCCCGCACCCAGCAAGGTCCGGTGCTGGTGACGGTCACCGACGTCGGCCCGGAGCATGTCACCGTCGACGGCAACCACCCGTTGGCTGGAAAGTCCCTGCATTTCGCGGTCGAAGTCATCGAAGTGCGCGAAGCCACCACCGAAGAACTGAACGAAGGTCACGTCGCCAACCTTGCGGCATGAGTCATCGCGCCGTGCGCCTGCGGGTGCACGGCGCTTCGGCTGCTGCGACCTGCGCGCGGACCCTTGCCCACGACGCAAACGGCAGAAGTAGTAAAGTGCGCGGCCCGCTCATAGGCCCGCCTGCATGAAACTCGGCATCGACTTCGGTACCAGCAATTCCGCCGCTGCGGCGATCGTCGATGGCCAGGTGGTGCCGGTGCGGTTCGGGCAGGACCTGCAGTTCCGCACCACGGTGTATTTCCCCGAGGCCATGCGCGACCCGGATGATTTCAGCCTCACTCCGGCGCTGGAATACGAGGTGGAACGGCTGATCGACTCGGGCCGCCGCGACGCCGCCGCAGCCGGCCGCACGTCCAGCAACGACAGCCTGCGCCGCGACGCGATCCGCATCGTGCGCCGTCAATGGATGGAAGAGCAGGTGCGCGAACCGCGCAGCTCCGCCGCCCTGCTGCAGAACGCGGTCTATGGCGACGAGGCCCTGGATGCGTATTTCCTCGAAGGCGAAGGCAGCCTGGTGCAGAGCCCCAAGTCGATGCTCGGCTACAACCTGCATCCGCGTGCGCGCCAGACCATCACCGGCATCGCCACGCATGTGCTGGAACACATCCGGCTCACCGCCTCGCGCCAGTTCGATATCAACATCCGCAGCGCCACGCTGGGTCGCCCGGTGCAGTTCCGCAGCTCGATCGGCGAGGCCGGCAATGCGCAGGCACTGGAGATCCTGCAGACCGCCGCAATCGCTGCGGGCTTCGACACGGTGGATTTCCTCGAAGAACCCGCAGCGGCCGCGATGCACTACCACGTCAGCCACGACACCCGGCACGACACCGTGGTGGTGGACATCGGCGGCGGTACCACCGACATCGCGCATGCCAGCGTCGGCGGCAGCGACGCGCCGCAGGTGCACCGCGCCTGGGGCATCGCACGCGGCGGTACCGATATCGATCTTGCGCTGAGCCTGGCCGCCTACATGCCGCTGTTCGGCCGCGGCATCACCCGCGTGCCGACCCACCACTACGTGGAAGCGGCGATGGTGCAGGACATGACACGCCAGCGCGAATTCCGCCTGCACAAGTACCAGGACGTGCCCGCCCCGTTCGACAAGCGTCTGCAGGCGCTGCAGGACACCGGCAACACCGCGCGCCTGTATCGCGGCGTGGAAGCCTGCAAGATCGCGCTCAGCGAGCGCGACCAGCACCAGGCGGCGCTGGACTTCATCGAGCGCGGGCTGGGCGTGGAGGTGCAGGCCAGCGCGCTGGTGGCGTCCGCTTCCAACTATCTGGGCGAACTGGAAGGCCTGCTCGCGCAGGTGCGTGCCGACCTGGCCGCGCCGCCGGCCACGCTGTTCCTCACCGGCGGCATGTCGCGCGCAGGCTATATCCGTGACACGGTCGCGGCCGCCTTCCCGGAATCGCGCCTGGTGCAGGGCGATCCGTCCTTCGGTGTGGTCCAGGGCCTGGCCTGGGCTGCCGCGCGGTAAGCGGCAGCTAGATGATCGGTTAGCTGTGCACAGCACGCGTTAACGCAATCCGGCGCGACTTCCCATATAATGCACGGTTGCTGCCGGACGCCCCGCCGTCTTGTCCGCAAGGCACGCTCGCCGTGCCGCCGCGATTGCGCACCGAACGCGATCGCACCTCTCGACATCGCTTCTGCGCGCGCCACCCTAGCCGCACGCGATGTCCTTGCACTTCCCCGCTACAGGAGGCCACATGGCACGTCCCGCGACCAAGCAGAAATCCCAGCCCAGCATCGCTCGCAGCGAAGGCAAGTCGCAGCCGCTCAGTCGTGAGCGTATCGCTGCCGACATCGCCGCGTTCCGCAAGACCGGCGGCAGGATTGAAGTGCTCACCACCAACTTCGGCCCAGCTCGCAACGATGGCGACAAGATCGCCTAAGCGTTGCCCCGAAGTGTTTGCTCAACGTGCCACCGTAAGGTGGCACGCTTGTTTCAGGCGTCAGGTTATGGGTATCAGTTGCTGTAATCAATGCGCACCGAGCCCGAGTGCGATTCCAGTTTGACGTCGCCATTGCCCGCACCCAGCCTGGTTTTCAGACTCTTGCCCGGGCCGTACTCCGGCCGCTCCACCTGCCCGGCCACCGAGCGGATGTCGCCACTGAACACCTCCACCTGCAGCGCTGCCGAGACATTGCGCGGCACACCCAGGGTGATCGAACCGCTGACACTCTCCGCCGCGATACTGCCGCCAGGCGCCAGCCCGGTCACCGTCAGCGCCGTTCCCCCGGACACACTCTCGGCGCGCAGCTGCGACACCTGCCCCGCGCCAACCCGGATCTGGCCGGAGACGGACTCGACCGAGATAACCCCACTGGCGCCCGAGGGCGCATCGATCTGCCCGCTCACCGTGCCCAGCGTCAGCCGCCCGCTGGCCACCGAGCTACGCAGCGAGCCACTGACAGTTTCCAGTTGCGCCTCCTTGGCGCGCCCACCGGCGACTACATCGCCGCTGACCGACTTGAGCTGCAACCGCGCCAGATCGACCTGATCGACATCGACCGAGGCACTCACCGCCTCCACGTCCAGCAACGCCGCACGCGGGACCCGCAACTCCAGTTGAGCGCCCTTGCTGTTGCGGCCGTTGCGCGGGTAGATCACCTCCAGCTGCAGCAAGTCCGGGCTTGCGTCGACATCCAGCCGCTGCCCCTCGCCCAAGCTGCCGGTCAGCGCCACCTCGTCGCGATCCCAGCCGCGCACGCGAATCTGCCCGGCAATGTTTTCCACCTCCACGCGCCCACCGCGCGCCAGCGGATGGGTCTGCTTCAGCGCGGTCTGCGCCGCTGCCGGCGCGGCGCACACCGCAGCCAGCAGCAACAGGGAAAGACGGGCGTAACGCATGGGCATGCTCCTCAGCTAGGGAAAGACGCCTCGCCGTGTGCGGCGAGACGGGTCAATTGCAGCCGCTTCGCATAGGTGCGCTGCAGCTGCGACAACAAAAATGCCGAGCGCGGGCTCTGCGCGATCGCGGCGTGGATGGCCTGTACGCTTTGATCCAGCTCATCCAGCGCTGGACGTAGATCGGCAGGCACCTGCTGGACTGGAAATGCCGCAATCGCCTGCCGGTACTGCCCGGCCATCGCCTGTGCCTGCGCCACCAGCGCAGGCTGCGTGGGGACGGGCGTACGTGCCTGCCGATCGAGCCCGGGCACGATGACCACCAACGCCAGCGCAGCGGCGAGTGCCACACCCAATGCAGGCCAGACCCAGGCGCGATGGCGGCGCGGCGGCAATGCGACCACGTTGGAGTGCGCCGTCAATGCGGGCGCAATGCGCTCCCACACCTGCGCCGGTGGCTGGCGGTGTTGCGGCAATGCCCGCAAACCCGCGCATAACGCAGCGTCATCGGTCTCGCGTGGGTCGCGTGAATCATGGTGATCGTGGTTCATACGGTGTCTCCCAGCCGCGCACGCAGCAAACCACGCGCGCGATGTAGTTGCGCCTTGGAACTGCCGACCGCCATGTGCAGTTGGTCGGCAATTTCCTGATGTTTCCAGCCCTCGATGTCGTGCAACACCAGCACAGCGCGTGCACGCGGCGGCAATGTTTGCAGCGCGCGCTCCAGATCCATCCGGGTCGATTGGCAATGCGCTGCCCCGGGAATCGCCGCGAGAATCTCGCCGTCGGCGTCGTCCACCATGTGATCGCTCGCAGCCGAGCGCGCACGCAACTCCATCAAGGCGGTGTTGACCGCCAGGCGATGCAGCCAGGTACCCAGCGCACTCTGAAAACGGAATTGCGGCAAGGCCTTCCATGCCGCGATGAAGGTTTCCTGCAGCACATCGTCGGCACGCGCCGCATTGCCGCCGCACAGCCGCCAGACCACCGCATACAACCGTGGCGAGTGGCGGCGATAGATGGTCTCGTAGGCAGCGCGATCTCCGCGCGCAGCAGCACGCGCCAAGCCGGCGTCGTCGCGGTCGGCGGGGCTGTCGCACTCTGAGGCATCGATGGGCATGGCGGTGTCGAGCATATCCAGTTCGATGCGCCAGACAGCGCAAAGGTTTAAACCCGGCAAACTCTTTTTCTTCGAGCGCGGCGTAAACCTTTTCGCCTGCCGGCGCATCCAATCCTTTCGATAGCGCACTCCTGCGTCGCATCGCTTGCCTGGGCACGGTCATCGGCCGCTCCAAGCGCAGGCATTCTGATCGGAAGCCCACATGCCGCATGTTCTTGGATTGCTCCTGAGCCTGTGCTCCACCCACTGCCCGGCCCCGCTGCCGATGGATGCGCTGCAGCTCACGCTGACCCCGGCGCGCCTGGAGCTGTGCCTGCTGCGTTTACCGCTCAAGCAGGTGTCTTGCGTCGCGATGAGCACACCATGGGAATGGACACTGGTGCGTCACCTGGAACAGCGCTGGCAGCGCTTGGTCGCGCTCTCCGCATCCGGTGCGCGTGTCACGCGCTAGCCACCTGCAACTGCATGCCGTCTTCCCCGAGCGCCCCGTTACAATGGGCATCCGCCCAACCTGCATGATGTGATGTCCGCGCCCGATGCGTTGCCCACCATGATCCGTGGCCTGCTGCCGCACTGGAATCCGCAATGGCTGGCTGTCGCAGTGCCAACGGTGCAGATCGTGTTGATCGTCGCCGTTGCCGCGCTGGTACGGTTGCTGCTACGGCAACTGCTGCGGCGCTTGTGCACGCGCTACAGCCTGCCGGCAGAAATGATGATCGGTATCCGGCGCGTGGGCAGCTTCGTCATCTCGGTCACCGCCGTGCTGACGGTGCTGAACGTGCTTGGCGTCTCCAGCGGCACCTTGTGGACCGCGTTCACCGGGTTCGCCGCGGTCGGTGCGGTGGCGTTCTTCGCGGCATGGAGCGTGCTGTCCAATATCTTCTGCACGTTCCTGATCATCACCACGCGCCCGTTCCGCCTGCACGACCATATCGAATTGCTCGAAGGCGGCGACAAGCCGGGCCTGAAAGGCCGCGTGATCGACATCAACGTGATTTACACGACACTGGAAGAAACCGGCGATCACGCCGGCAGCGTGCTACAGGTCCCCAACAGCCTGTTCTTCCAGCGCACCACGCGGCGCTGGCGCGAGACCAGCCACTTCAACGCAAACTAAGACGCCCACCCAGCTGTCAACGCAGCTGGCTGTCCTTGCTGCCGCGGCGGTTGTAGCCGCCCTGTGCCGCCTGATCTAGATCGTGCGCTTCCTGGCAATTCACGCACAGGTGCACGCCCGGCACTGCCTTGCGGCGCGCTTCGGGAATCGCTGCATCGCACTCTTCGCAATGCGTCAGGCTCGGCCCCTGATGCAGCTGGCTCCGCGCGCGCTTGATCGCATCTTCGACGGTTGCATCGATCTGGTCCTGCACCGCCCCATCACCCGCCCATCCGGTCGCCATGATCGCCTCGGCTTGTTGGCTCAGGAGTGGAATATGGGCATGCCCGCAGGCAAATCCAAGCCGGACGTGCACAGTGCGCTCAAATCGGGTGTTCTAGCATCGGGGTATTCGCACTCTTCGAGGAATCTGCAATGGAACAACCTGTCCACCCGTTCTCCGAATTATTCGCCCAGTTGGGTCTGCCATCGGACGAAGTCAGCATTCGCGACTTTATCGATGAGCACTCTCCATTGCCGGGCGATGTGCGTCTGGAAGAGGCACCCTTCTGGACCCCGGCACAGGCACAGTTGCTGCGTGAAGAACGCCTCGACGATGCCGACTGGATCGTGACCATCGATCAACTCAACATCGCCCTGCACACCACCGCCGAAGACACCGGCGTCTGATCTGCGCAAGCGCGCAGCGAAGGCATTGCGGTAGAACTCGCCTGCGGTCTTTTACTTGCGCCGGCCGAATACTTGCCCGGCCTATTCGATTGATCAGATTGCAGTGATAAAAAAGAGCGGCCAGTGGCCGCTCTTTTGCATTCCGGGTAACGCGGCTGGCGTGCGAAGCGCGCGCCGACGCCAGGCACTCGGACGTCAGGTCACCTTCTTGGCGATCGTCACACCCAGCACGAACAGCACGATAGCGATGATGATGCCGGCCCAGAACAGGAACTTGGCAATGCCCATCGCAGCGCCCGCCATGCCGCCAAACCCGAGCGCACCGGCGATCAGTCCGATGATGGCGAAAATAATGGCCCACTTGATCATGTTGTTGTCTCCTCATTCGGCACGGTGCCGTGTTTTTAGTCGTGTGCCTGCGGCAATCCGCCGCAAAACATGCGCTGCACGCTACGCATCCAGGTGTGCCGCATTCGTGAATACGCCTGACACACACCGCCACATTCGCGCGCGCAGATTCGCCACCGAGACCTGCATCGGCGATCATGCGCACTTCGCAGCACTCGATCGGCATGGACACTCTCCGCTATCTCACCGGTTACCCGCCCGCCGTCCTGGATCAGGTGCGGGAGTTGATCGCGCAGGACAAACTCGCAACGGTGCTGGCGCGGCGCTACCCGGACCGCCATGAGATCCGCACCGACCGCCATCTGTACGAGTACGTCAAAGCGATGAAGGAGCGCTACATGCGCTCATCGCCCACCTTGCACAAGGCGATGTACGACAACCATCTGCAGGTGGTGAAGCATGCGCTGGGCACGCACACCGCCATCTCGCGCGTACACGGCAGCCGGCTCAAGGCCAGCCGCGAAATCCGCATCGCCTCGCTGTTCCGCGACGCTCCAGAGCCATTTCTGCAGATGATCGTGGCCCACGAACTGGCGCATCTGAAGGAGGCCGATCACAACAAGGCCTTCTACCAGCTGTGCAACCACATGACGCGCGACTACCACCAACTGGAGTTCGATCTGCGCCTGTATCTGACCCAGCTGGCGCTGTCGGCGAACCGCTGATCGCGCATCGCGCGGGCAGGGCTTAGGATGCCGCGATGGAACAGACGCATGCACTCGCCGCCCTGACGCAAGCTGCCAACGGGCAACAGCCCGCCGCAATGAATGCCTTGGCACAGGCGCTGGTGCGCGCCGGGCAGACCGAGCAGGCCTTGGTCTGGTACACACGGGGCGCGGCCGCCGGCGATCCCACGGCACTGATCGAAGCCGGGCGCATGCTGGCCTACGGTGTCGGTTGCGATGTGGACATTGCCCAGGCGCGGGCGCACTGGCAGCAGGCCGAGCGCCAGGACTCCGCAGCGGCGCGTTACCTGCTGGCAACGCTGGCAGTCACCGACACTCCATTGGCGCTGGCGCCGCAGGCATACGCGCAACTGCACGCCGCAGCCTCGGCCGACTACCCACTCGCACTCCGCGCACTGGCCATCCAGCACGGCCGCATCGATGACCCGCAACAGCAACGCCGCTGCGTCGCCCTGCTGGAACGCGCCGCCGCAGGCGGCGATGCGCTGGCGGCCGCACTCCTGGCAGAGCGCCTGCTGCGCGGCGAAGGCGTCCCGCCGCAGCCTGAGGCCGCGGCGCAGCTGTTGCGGCAATTGCAACCCTTGGGCATCGCCGCACTGCCCGATGTGCGGATCCCGCCACCCGATCCCGGTGGCGACCCCATTGGCGAAGAGGATCACATCAGTTTCGCGCCCCAAAGAAACGTGACGACGCGGCGCCACGACGCGCCCATGATCGAGGAAGTCTCCGCTGTGCTGTCTGCCGACGAATGCCGCTTGCTGATGCTGCTGGCACGGCCGCATCTGCGTGCTTCGCAGGTGGTGGACCCCAACGATGCGAGCACGCACCGCGCGCCGATCCGCACCAGCCGCGGCGCCACGCTGGATCCGATCCTCGAAGACTTCGCCGCGCGTGCAGCGCAGGCGCGCGTGGCGGCCTGCGCGCAGCTGCCGTTGACCCACGCCGAAACGCTGTCGGTGCTGTGCTACGCGCCGGGCGAGCACTACCGCGCCCATCGCGACTACCTGCCGCCCGGCACGATCGCCGCAGACCGCCCTGGCGCCGGCAATCGGCTGCGCACCGCGTGCGTCTATCTCAACGCTGTCGGCGCAGGCGGCGAAACCGAGTTCCCTGTTGCTGGCATTCGGGTACAGCCGCGTGCCGGGTCGGTGGTGTGCTTCGACAACCTGCAGGCCGATGGCCACCCCGATCCCGATTCGCTGCACGCCGGCCTGCCGGTCACCACGGGCAGCAAATGGCTGGGAACCTTGTGGTTTCGGCAGCAGCGTTATCGGCATTGGTGAACAGATTCATACACAAGCCCCTGCCGACGTGGTTTAAAATGTTGCAGCGCGACGTGATCGGACAGGGTCTGCAGACGTCGCGTTTTTTGTTTCCCATTGCACGGGTCCAGACCCGGCCTCAGGGAAGGCACATCACGCAGCCCCGCGGAGCCTTCGATGCTTTTCGAAACCCTCGATACCACCGGCCACGAGCAGGTGATTTTCTGTCACAACCGCGACGCCGGCCTTAAAGCGATCATCGCCTTGCACAGCACCCGTCTCGGGCCGGCACTGGGCGGCGTGCGCATGCGCCCGTACCCCACTAGCGAAGCGGCACTCGACGACGCGCTGCGGCTCAGCCGCACCATGACCTACAAGAACGCACTGGCCGGGCTGAATGTCGGCGGCGGCAAGGCGGTGATCATCGGCGACCCCAAGACCGACAAGAGCGAGGCGCTGTTTCGCGCGTTCGGCCGTTTTGTCGACACCCTGGGCGGGCGCTACATCACCTCCGAAGACGTGGGCACCGACGTCAACGACATGGAAAAGATCTACCTGGAGAGCGAGTACGTCACCGGCGTGCATCAGGTGCATCGCGGCTCCGGCGACCCGGCGCCGTTCACCGCCTATGGCGCGCTGCAGGCGCTGATGGCCTCGCTCAATCGCAGGCTTGGCCATGAAGAAGTCGGCAAGTCCAGCATCGCCATCCAGGGCCTGGGCCATATCGGCATGGAGCTGGTCAAGCTGCTCAAGGAACGCGGCGCCAAACTCTATGTGACCGATCTGAACCCGGCGTTGGTGGACCGCGCAGTGGCCGAATACGGCGCCGAAGCCGTGCGTGTGGACGAGATCTACGAAGTGCCGGCCGATGTGTTCGCGCCGTGCGCGCTGGAAGGCGCGATCAACGAACAGACGCTGCCACGGCTCAAGGCCAAGATCATTTGCGGCACCGCCAACAACCAGCTCGCCAGCGCCGCCATCGGGCAAGAGTTGCACAAGCGCGGCATCCTGTACGCACCCGATTACGTGGTCAATGCCGGTGGCGTGATGAATGTGTCGCTGGAGATCGACGGCTACAACCGCGAACGCGCGATGCGGCTGATCCGCAGCATCTATCACAATCTGGAAAAGGTGTTCGATCTATCCACGCAGCTGGGCGTACCGCCGCAGCAGGCGGCCGATCAGATTGCCGAAACGCGTATCGAGGCCATCAGCAAGCTCAAATTGCCGCTGGGCCGCACCGCACCGCGCTTTTTGCACAAGCTACGCGGCGAGTGATCCGCATGCCCAGGCAACAGTGCCTGGGCATGCAGGACGCCGATCAGAAATCGGCGCTGTAATGCAGGCTCAGCGCGCGATCGTCGCCGCGCTCGCCCACCCGCTGGTCGTAACCGAAACGCAGCTGGCTCCGGTTGCCGAACGGCGCGGAGGCCGCGATGCCGAACAGGCCACCCGAGCGCGCCGGCTGCATGCCACGCAACGGCGCCCACGCATCCACACCGATGAAACTAGCATCCAGCATCAAGCCGTCGCTGCGCAATGCCTGCTGCCATTCGGCATAACCGCCCAACTGGATGCCGCGCCAGCGATACGCCGAACGCACACCGGCCAGCACCTGGGTGCGTGAGGACGTGCTGGCATCGGCACGCAAGCCGAAGCCGTCGCCACCGCTTTCGCGGAAGCCTTCGCTACGCAGCCGCACGTAATCCAGACCCATGTACGGCGTCAGCGATGCGCGTGCACCGCCCCAGCGGTAGCCGGTTTCCAGGTTGCCGCTGAGGTAACTGCCGCTGTAGTCGCTGAAGGCGCTGCTGCGGTCTTCGCCGAACTGCAGGCTGCGCTTGATCTGCCGATCGACATTGCCGAAACCCAGCTGACCCAGCGTGTAGGCCGAGCCCAGCGTGGTGCCCCAGTACAGCTGACCTTGCACCTGACGATCGCGCCCACGCGCACCATCCAGATCGCCCAGGCTGTTGGAGCGCGTTTCGCCGAAAGCAAAACCCGCGACCGCGCCGGAGGCCAGGCGCAGATCATTCCCCATCATCCAGCCGGAGGTGGCGAATCCGGACGTGGTCACCCCACCCTCGCCCGGCCCGCCGAGCGCGCGTTGCCAGACGCCGAGCATGCGCGGCTGCTGCGACAAGCCATCGAAATGCGCCGCCAACGCACGCCGACCCAGATCGATGGTGTCGAAGGTCATCGCTGCCGAGGCCGCATGCGCACGACCGGACAGACTGCGCAACGAATCGGCTGCTGCCTTGGCGGTGGGCGATTGCTGCAAGGCCGCTGCGGCGCGAATGAAGCCGTTACTGATCGCGCCGCTGCCTTGCAGTTGTTGCGCATCCACCTGCTGGAACGCCTGCTCGACACGCACTGCCGAATCCATCGATGCAGTGCCGATGACGCCCAGCGTTGCCGCGACTGCAGTGACATCCATGCGCCGCAACGTCAGATACGCGCTATTGCTGTCGTAGCTGAGATTGGCATCGAGGAAGGTCACTGCCGGCCCGTTGCTGAGCGAATCGAACCGGCCCTGCAGCCCGTTGGTGGCTTGCAGCAAGGTGTAGGTGTTGTTGTCGATCACGTAATCGCGCCGGCCGAGCACTTGCAGATCGCCCGCAATCGTCGCGGTGCCCGCAACGTTCAAACGATCGCCGACGTTCAAGGCCAGACGGCCGTCACCCGCCTGGGTGTAATTGCCGGTGACAGACAGCGCGGCACTGTTGACCTGCAGCGTGCCGGCGTTGTTCACCGTTCCACCGATCCTGCCGGCACCGACCAGCCTGGCGCCATTGGCGATGCCCACGCGCGCACTCTGCAGACTGGCCGTCTGCAAGGTGCCACCGAGCACCTGGGTGTCGCCGGCAAAGGTGTTGGCATCGCTGCTTAATACCAAGGTACCGGTCCCACGCTTGGTCAGGCCACCGCTGCCGCTGATGTCGTTGGCCCAGGTCGAACGCAAGGTATTGACGGTGACATCCACCGTCCCCCAATCGAAACGTGCCGGTCCCAGTACCGCCTTGCCGACATTGAGCAAGCCGTAGCCGAACGTCGGATCGACGCCCGCCGCGCCCAGATCGGTGGCAGTTCCCAGCAACGTCTGGCGCACCAGATCATTGTTGAAATACGGAAACGCCTCCCACACCAGCGCAGCTGCGCCGGACACCAGCGGCGCGGCAAACGAGGTGCCGCTGCCATAGAAATAACGGATGTTGCTGGCAGTGGCATCTGGGTCGAGAAACATCGAGGTGCCCGGCGCCACCAGGCAATAACGCATCGCAACGCCGCAAGCATTGGAGTACGAGGCCAGCTGCGTTGGATTGGCGGTATCCAGCGCGGCGACCACCAACCAGCCGCGTTCCAGATCGGCGGCCGGCAGCGTTCCATTCGGGCCCAGTTGGCTGGGCAGCGCGGCCGTATCGGAGGGCTGCGCACGCGATTCGTTGCCCGACGCAAACACCACCAGCCCATCGTTGCCGATGATGAAAGGCCGGTATTCCTGCGCAATCTGATTGGTCACCGCCGGGTCGTTCCAATACAGCCCGCCCCAGGAATTATTCATGATGCGCACGCCTGCGCTGATCAGGTCGGCATGTACGCCGGCCAGTCCAAGCGGGCCATCGACCTCGTTGCCTTCGCCGCTACCGTCATCGTCCGGCGCTTCATCGCTGATGATGCGTGCGGACACCAGGCCTGCGCCGCTGGCGATGCCGCCAGGCCACTGCCCTACTGCACGCCCGGCCGCCAGTTGCGCCACCACGGTGCCGTGGCCCACCACATCGCCCGCAGCGACATTGTTGGTGCGCGGATCGACATAGATGAAGCTGTCGCTGACCCGCCCCTGCAAGGCCGGATGATTGGTATTGATGCCGGTATCGATCACGCCGATGCGATACCCCGCACCGGTGAACCCCAACGCCTGCGCGGCGCGCGCATTGGTCAGCGTCAGATGCGCGTCGAATGCGGGTTCCGGTGTCGTCGGCGGTGCCACCACTGGCGGTGGCGGTGGCGGCGGTGAGGTTGGCGGCGGTGGTGGCGGTGGCGAGGTCGGTGGCGGTGCAGTCGGTGTGGTCGGACGAATGCCGCCACCACCTCCACCGCCGCCACACGCGGTCAACGCCACAGCTAACGCCGAGGCCAGGACAGTCCTGGCGACGTCTCTCTTCTTCATCTGCGTTGTTCTCCCCGAACCCATTCCATGGATAGGGCCCAATCCGGACCCGAACGACGTCTTTATAACGCATCGTCACGCCACTGTCGCAGCTAACTGCGTAGCGCATGTCGCGGCTGGCGCGAACGGAGCATGAGGCAGATAATCGTTTCACTTTAAACGGTATCTCTTCTATGTCCGACATCGTCATCGTTGCAGCCAAACGCACTGCCATCGGCTCGTTCCTTGGCCAATTCAATGGCGTGCCGGCGCCCAAGCTCGCCGCCGCCGCGATCGAGGGTGCGCTGGCGCAATCAGGGATCGCACCAGCCGACATTTCAGAAGTCATCGTCGGCTGCGTGCTGCCGGCCAACCTCGGCCAGGCGCCTGCACGTCAGGCCGCGATTGCCGCAGGCATTCCCACCTCCACCGGTGCCACCACCATCAACAAGGTCTGCGGCTCGGGCATGAAGGCAATCATGTTCGGACACGATCTGATCAAGGCCGGCTCGGCCAGCATCGTGGTCGCCGGCGGCATGGAGTCGATGAGCAACGCGCCGCATCTGCTGCCCAACTCGCGCACCGGCAACCGTTACGGCAACTTCCAGGCAGTCGATCACATGGCCTGGGATGGTCTGACCAATCCGTACGACGGCCAGGCGATGGGCGTGTTCGGCGAAGCCACTGCGGAGAAGTTCGAATTCAGCCGCGCCGATCAGGATGCCTTCGCGATCGCCTCGGTCGAGCGTGCGCAGGCAGCGCAGCGCAGCGGCGCGTTCGTCGATGAAATCGTTCCGGTCACCGTGGCAACACGCAAGGGCGAGGTCGTCGTGGACAGCGACGAGCAGCCCGGCAAATCCGATGTGGCCAAGATTCCGACCCTGAAGCCGGCCTTCAAGAAGGACGGCACCGTCACCGCCGCCAGTTCGTCGAGTATTTCCGACGGCGCGGCAATCACCATCCTGATGCACGCAGACGATGCGCAACGTCGTGGCATCACGCCGTTGGCGCGCATCGTCGGGCATGTCACCCACTCGCAGGAACCTGAGTGGTTCACTACCGCGCCGGTGGCCGCGATCCAGACCCTGGTCGGCAAGATCGGCTGGCACCTGGACCAGGTGGATCTGTTCGAAATCAACGAAGCGTTCGCGGTGGTACCGATGGTGCCGATCAAGGAACTGGGCATCGCGCACGACAAGGTCAACGTGCATGGCGGTGCCTGCGCACTCGGTCATCCGATCGGCGCATCCGGTGCGCGCTTGGTGGTGACATTGGTGAACGCGTTGCGCACGCGCGGCGGCAAGCGCGGAATCGCGACGCTGTGCATCGGCGGCGGCGAAGCGACTGCCATCGCTATCGAATTGATTTGATTGTTTTTAACGGCGATTTTGCAAAACTGAATGCGCGCACGCTTGACACTAGTCTTGTGGCCGTCATCATGTCGGGGGCGCGCAATAGCGCGTTGCCTAATCTAACGACGAGGATTGAAACAATGACCATTAACAAGCTGCTGATCGCAATGGCTCTGGGCCTGGCCCTGACCGCTTGCTCGAAGCCGGAACAGGCTCAGGACGCTGCTGCTTCGGCTAACGAAGCTGCTGCCGACGCTCAGACCGCTGCTGACCAGGCTGCTGCCTCGGGCTCGCAGTCGGCTGACGCCGCTCAGGCTGCTGCCAACACCGCTGCTGCTTCGGCTGACACCGCTGCTGACGCTGCCCAGGCTGCTTCCGGCGCCGCGACCGACGCTGCTGCTGATCAGGCTGCCGACGCTGCCAAGACGGCTGAAAACACCGCCGAAGCTGCTAAGGACACCGCCGAAGAAGCCAAGAAGTAATCACTTCTTAGCTCCAAGCGAGTTCGGAGAAAGCCGCTGGTTTCCAGCGGCTTTTTCTTTGCCTGCGATTTGTCCGGCGGATGGCACAGCGGCCGTATGCCCGCCCGGCGGCTGAATGGACAGTACGGCATTGACGCGCACTGCATTGGCTCCTGCATAAGCTCCGCGTTCCAACACCGGAACAGGAACAGGACCCACCCATGAAGACGATCCGCATGCTGTCGTTGAGCGCCATTGCCGCCCTTACGCTCGCCGCCTGCCAAGGCCCTGATGCAGAGCAGGCGCAACGCGATGCCGCATCCGCCGCCAAGCACGCCGCTGCCGCCACCGAGCAGGCCGCCGATCGCGCTGCCGTGCAGGCCAAGGCTGCCACTGCCGACGCACGCGTGGCCGCTCGCGAACTGGCGGCCGATGCCAGCCGCGCAACCGCCAATGCCGCCGACGCCACCGCCGACAAGACCCGCGAAATGGCCAACAAGGCCGAGCAGAACGCCGACAAGCACGACGCAGAGCATCCGGAACACTAAGAGCGACTGTCACAACGACTGCGCTCACCGCTAGGCGGGCACGGTCGGTGCTCGGAAAGCGCCATGTATCACGCACACGCCGGCTCTTCTGCGCCGTTCGTGCCACCAAGGACCGCCGGCCGCGCTTGTCAGCCACTCCGAAACACCGCGTGACCCCGTTGGCACTTTGCGCACGCGCCGGCTTTATCGAGCCGGCGCGTGCGTTTGTCGGCGGCAGAAAGCGCATGTTGTCGAGCACGGCAGGCTAGCATCGGCGCATGCCCTCCTCTTTTACCTCGCGCCGCAGCAATCAGCTTGCACTAGCTTTTTCTGCGCTGATTTTTATCGCCATCGGCATCGGCATCTTCGTCGGTGCACGCCGCTCGCTGGCCGATGCCGCGTGGGTGGCACACACGCATGAAGTGATCGGCCGGATCGACGAGATCCAGGCGCGCATGCTGGATGCCGAATCGGCGCAGCGCGGCTTTTTGCTCACCGGCAACGATGGATATTTGCTCGACTATCAGACCAGCGTCGAACGCCTGCCGATTCTGCTCGGCAACCTGCGAAGGCTGATTACCGACAACACCACCCAGGAACAGCATCTGGACCGCTTGCAGCAGTTGGTGGAGACGCGCCTGCAACAGATCCAGCATACGCTCGACCTCTATACGCAAAGCGGTCTGGAACCGGCGCGCGCAAGCATTCGACAGAACGCTTTCCGCACCACCAGCGCGATCCGCGAGCAGTCGCTGAGCATGGTGCAGCGCGAACAGGAACTGTTGGTGGAGCGCGCCGACAGCAGCCGGCAAAGTGCGACCTTGCTGCTGGTGCTGGCGCTGGCCGGCATTCCATTCGGGCTGGTCGTCGTCGGCACCGTCTACGGGTTGTTGATGCGCGAACTGAGCAATCGCGCGCAGGCCGAGCGGCTGGCAGCGCAGGCCAATCGCGAGCTGGGCGACAGTGTCGACGCGTTGCAACGCAGTACCGCCGATCTCAATCTGCTCAGCCGTTACACCGGCCTGCTGCAGAGTTGCATCAGCGCCGAAGAGGCGTTGGTGGTGACCAGCCGCACCCTGGCCGGCCTGCTGCCCGGCGTGGCCGGAAGCGTGTATCTGCTGCGCGCGTCGCAGGATCGCGCCGAAGCGATCAGCCATTGGGGCGAGCCGCTGCTGCAAAGCGCGCCGCATCTGCTGCCGGAAGAGTGCTGGGCGCTGCGCCGGGGCCAGCCGCACATCATCGAAGACCTGCACCGGGATGCGCTGTGTGCGCATATCGCCGTGCCCGACACCACCGCGCCAATCACTACCGCCTGCCTGCCGATGTCGGCGCAAGGCACCCAGCTCGGCTTTCTGTTTCTGTCCTCGCCCGGCCCTGGCCCGATGCCGCGCCTGGAAATTGCCGAGGCTGCCGCCGAGCAGTTGTCGTTGGCACTGAGCAATCTGCGTCTGCGCGAATCGCTGCGGCGGCAATCCATTCGCGATGCGCTGACCGGGCTGTACAACCGCCGCTATCTGGAAGAATCGCTCAGCCACGAACTGGCGCGCTGCGCACGCCGCGACCTGCCGTTGTCGGTGCTGATGCTGGATGTGGACCACTTCAAACAGTTCAACGACAGCCAGGGCCATGCCGGCGGCGATCTGCTGCTGGCAGCGGTGGGCGAGCTGCTGCTGACCCGCCTGCGCGCCGAAGATGTGGCCTGCCGCTACGGCGGCGAAGAATTCACTGTGATCCTGCCCGAGACCGATGGCGCCGAAGCCATGCGCGTGGCCGAGCAGATCCGTGGCTTTATCGCCGCATTGGCGGTCAGCGATGGCCAGCGCGCGTTGCCGCGCGTGACCGCGTCGATCGGCGTGGCCAGCTTCCCGGTCGACGGCGAATTGGGATCGAGCCTGATCCAGAAAGCCGATGCGGCGCTGTATATCGCCAAACACCGCGGACGTAACCGGGTCGAGCAGCACGGCGCCGCCACGCCCCCACTGGATTGAGCACGCACGCCGTCGATGTTGGATTGCGCAATTCGTCACACAAAAGATCCAACGACGCGGCGATAGTCGGCCTTGACCCCCAAGCGAGGCAATCCGATGTCGATGTGGCGCGATCAAGGTCCCAACAAGAAAGACGGCGTTCCGGCCGCACCCGAAGTTCCCCCCGCCGCCGATGGGCGGTTGTTCACCGCCGAGGCCAGCCCCGCTCCGCCGGTGCCCGCCACCGCCCCGCCCAATGTTGCACCGGTGACGCCGGCAGCCAGTACTGCGGCCCCGCAGCGCCAGAGTGAAGCGAAAGAGTCGTTGATCGCCGCCGACATCAGCATCGAAGGCAAGATCGAAGGCGCCGGGCACGTGCGTCTGGCCGGCCGCTTCAAGGGCGACGTCAACGTCAAGGGCGATCTCACCATCGAACGCGGTGCCAAGCTCAACGGCGGCGTGCGCGCCAACAAGGTGATCATCGCCGGCGAACTGGAGGGCAATATCGAATCCGCTGCGCAAGTGGAATTGCAGACTTCCGGCGTGCTGGTCGGCGACGTCAAGGCCGGTAGCCTCACCGTGGCGTCGGGCGCCCGCATGCGCGGCCAGGCCGATTTCGGCTGGGGCGAAGACACCGGCAAGCCGGTTGGCACGAGCAAGGCAATCGTGAGCGGAGACAGCGACGCCACATGAGTGGACCCCGCCCGGGCACGCCCGGTGCCACGCGCAGCTGCCCGCATTGCAAGGCGACGATTCTGGAAAGCGCCAGCGTCTGCCCTGCGTGCAAGCACCACCTGCGCTTCGACTCGGCAGCTGTGCAACATGCGCAGCCCGCCCCGATCGTGCCGCTCAAGGTCGAAGGCACCATCCGCCATCCTGCCGATGGCGATCCATGGGAATACACCGTGGTGGTGTCGGTGCGTAACGGCAAGGGCGAAGAGATTCGCCGCCAGGTCGTGGATGTCGGCGCAATGCAGGGCGGCGAAGAGCGTGGATTTACGCTGGCTGTGGAAGCGACCGCGGTGCGCTCACCTGGCCGGCGTACGCGGCATTAGGGTGTAAGACGGCAAGCGCCAGATGGAAGACATGCAGGAGATCGGGCGTGCGGGAGATCAGGATCGGAGCGGGATCAACGCGGATAAAGCCGACACTCCTCGCCTTTGATGTTCGCTTGTCACCTCTCAGTGGTGTTTTCGATGCAGCAAAAGGCAACGTCCTAGCGTCCCAGCGACGTTGAAGCCGCACGTCTCGCCACGCGAAACGCTCGACCGCGTCGCGCTAGACGCTTTCGCGTAATCACGCACGCGTCCACCCGAACCTCGCCGTGCAAGCACGTGTCAAAGCGTTACGCCGATGCATGCCATTCCCATTCTCAGGATCTGCACACCGGCTTGGCCAGAGTTGCCGCATGCGCAACGGCAACGACAAACCTGGCGATCTGGTGGTGCTTGGCCCCGAGGGTCTGTATTGCCCGCAGGGCGACTTCCATATCGATCCCTGGCGGCCGGTGCCGCGTGCGGTGATCACCCACGGGCATGGCGACCACGCGCGCAGTGGCATGGGCGAATACCACTGCACGCACGAGAGCCTGCCGATCCTGCAGTGGCGCCTTGGCGAGCAGGTCTATCACACGCATGCCGATGGTGAAGCGTTTCGCCTGGGACGTGCGCAGGTGTCGCTGCATCCGGCCGGCCACGTGCTCGGCTCGGCGCAGGTGCGTATCGAAGTCGATGGCGAGGTCTGGGTCGCCTCGGGTGACTACAAACGCCAGCACGACCCCACCTGCAAGCCGTTCGAAGTGGTGCCGTGCGACACCTTCATCACCGAAGCGACCTTCGGGCTGCCGGTGTATCGCTGGCCGGATACTTCAGACGTCGCAGCCGATATCGTCGCCTGGCGTCACGAATGCGCCGAGCGCGGCGAAGCGGCCATTCTGTATTGCTACGCATTGGGCAAGGCGCAGCGGGTGTTGGCGGAACTGCGTGCCTGGGACACGCAACCGGCGTTGCTGCATGGCGCGATCGCGGTGGGCGTGGAGGTGTATCGGCAAGCCGGCATCGCGATGCTGGAGACCCAACCGGTCAGCGAACACGCGCGCGGCGCCGACTATGCCGGGCAATTGGTATTGGCGCCGCCCTCGGCGGCCGGCAGCGCCTGGATCCGTCGCTTCCGGCATGCGCAACAGGGCTTTGCATCGGGCTGGATGCGCATTCGCGGCAATCGCCGTCGGCGCAATTACGACCGCGGCTTTGTGGTGTCCGATCATGCCGATTGGCCGGACCTGTTGCGCACCATCGAAGAGACCGGCGCGCGCCGCGTGATCGCCACCCACGGCAACACCGACGCCTTGATCCAGCATCTGCTGGAACGCGGCGTCGCTGCCGAAGCCTTCCGCACCGATTTCGGAGCCGAGGAATGAACCCGCTGCCCGCACGTCGTTATGTTCGCGCACGTCCCCGCACTCTCCTGAGCGGCGCGCTTGCGTTTCGTCGGCACGCCTTGGCGTTTCGCATTCATCGCGCTGCGCCTGCGGCCATTGTCGGACCGCCGCAGCCGCAGCGTCACGCGCGCAGCTTGAGTGCGTTTACGCAACGCGCGATGAAACTGCGCGCCGCAAGCAAGTGCGCAACGACGCAGGCACTGCCGTGAAGCGATTTGCCGCGTTGTACCGCACCCTGGATCGCAGCACCGGCACGCTCGACAAGCGTGCAGCATTGGTGCGTTATTTCGGCAGCGCGCCGCCGCTTGATGCGGCCTGGGCGCTGTATTTACTGGCAGGCGGCAAGGTGGCCAGCACGCGCATGCGCATCGCCAGCAGCGGCGAGTTGCGCGAATGGATCACCGAAACCGCCGGCATTGCCGATTGGTTGGTTGCAGATAGCTACGACCACGTTGGCGATCTGGCTGAAACGCTGGCCTTGCTGTTGGATGATCCGGCCACCGAAGCGGCGGATTTACCGCTTGCAGAATGGATCGAACAGCGGCTGCTGCCGATCGCCAATCAAGACGTCGATGTACGCAAGGCCTGCATCGTGCAGGCGTGGCGCAGCCTGGCCTTCGACGAGCGTTTGGTGTTCAACAAGCTGCTGACCGGCGCGCTGCGCGTCGGCGTGTCGCAGCGACTGGTGCAACAGGCCTTGGCCGAGATGTCCGGAATAGAGATCGCGCGTATCGCGCAGCGCATGCTCGGCAGCTGGCGGCCGCATCCGACCTATCTGGCCAACCTGCTGACCGCCGAAGAATTGCCCGGCGATCGGCAGCAGCCCTACCCCTTCTTTCTCGCCTCGCCACTGGAAGCCGAGGTCGACACGCTGGGCGCGGTCGATGCCTGGCTGCTGGAATGGAAGTGGGACGGCATTCGGCTGCAGCTGATTCGACGCGCTGGCGAAGCGGCGTTGTGGTCGCGTGGCGAAGAACGTCTGGATGGTCGTTTTCCGGAAATCGAACAGGCCGCGATGCAGTTGCCAGAGGGCACCGTCATCGATGGCGAGCTGTTGGCCTGGCAAGCGGAGCAGCCATTGCCGATGCCGTTCACCGCCTTGCAGACGCGCATCCAGCGGCTCAAGCCCGGACCCAAAACCTTGGCGGCGGCGCCGGCGCGCGTGGTCGCCTACGATTTGCTTGAGCTGGACGGCGAGGATTTACGCGAGCGTCCATTGCGGGAGCGTCGCGCATTGCTGGAAGGCGTGCTGGCCACACTCGCCGATCCACGCATCGTTGCCTCGCCATTGGTGCAGGTGAGCGATTGGCAGGCCGCCGCGCAAGTGCGCCTGGATGCACGCGAGCGCGGCGTGGAAGGGCTGATGCTCAAGCGCGCCAATTCGGTGTATCAATCCGGTCGTCGACGCGGCGACTGGTGGAAGTGGAAGATCGACCCGCTCACCATCGACGCGGTGCTGCTGTATGCGCAAGCCGGTCATGGCCGGCGCAGCACGCTGTACACCGACTACACCTTCGGGCTGTGGCACGAGGGCCAGCTGGTGCCGATCGCCAAGGCCTACTCCGGTCTGGACGACAAGGAAATTCTGCAACTGGATCGCTGGATCCGCGCCAATACCACCGAGCGCTTCGGCCCGGTGCGCGCGGTCACCGCGCATCATGTGTTCGAGCTGGGATTCGAAGCGGTCAATCGCAGCGCGCGGCACAAGTCCGGCATTGCGGTGCGTTTTCCGCGGATTTTGCGCTGGCGCCAGGACAAACCGATGGCCGAGGCCGATCACCTGAGCAGCTTGCAGGCGCTGGCACGGTGAGCAACGCGCAGCAGACACGCGGCACGCCATTGCAGCAATGGCGTGCCTGGTTCGCGCAGCGCGGCTGGGCGCCGTTGCCGTTTCAACGCGATGTGTGGAAGCGCTATCTCGATAGCGAATCCGGCTTGTTGCATACGCCAACCGGCAGCGGCAAGACGCTGGCGGCCTTCGGCGGGCCGCTGCTGGAAGCATTGGCTGCACGTGGGCGCAAGCCGGCGACCAAACCCGCCACGACTGCGCGACGCCAACAGCAACGCACGTTGCAGGTGCTGTGGATCACCCCGTTGCGCGCACTCGCCGCCGATACCGCACGCGCTCTACGCGAGCCGGTGGAAGCACTGGGGCTGGATTGGCAGGTGGGCTTGCGTACCGGCGATGCCAGCGCGCGCGACAAGCGGCTGGCGCGCAGCGGCAAGCTCGATGTACTGGTCACCACGCCCGAATCGTTGGCGTTGTTGCTGTCGTACCCGGATACCGCGCCGCAGTTGTCGGCGCTGCGCTGCGTGATCGTCGACGAGTGGCATGAGCTGCTCGGCAACAAACGCGGCGTGCTGCTGCAGCTGTGCTTGGCGCGCCTGCGCGGCTGGGCGCCGGCACTACGCATCTGGGGCTTGTCGGCGACGCTGGGCAACCTGGCGCAGGCACGCGACGTGCTGTTGCCGCATCGCCCGGATGCTGCGCTGGTCTCGGGCGTCAAACCGCGCGCGATGACGTTGGAGACGTTGTTGCCGGAGAGCGGCGAACGCTTTCCCTGGGCCGGGCATCTCGGCCTGGCGCAGCTGGCGCGCGTGCTGCAGAAGATCATGCAGCAACGTACCAGCCTGGTGTTTACCAACACGCGCGCGCAGGCCGAGTTGTGGCATCAGGCCTTGAACGCGGTGTGGCCGGACGATCCGGCCATGCTCGCGTTGCATCACGGCTCGCTGGACCCCTCGCTGCGCGCAGCGGCCGAACTCGGCTTGCGCGACGGCAGCCTGCGCTGCGTGGTGGCAACCTCCAGCCTGGATCTGGGCGTGGATTTTCCGGCGGTGGATCAGGTGCTGCAGGTCGGCAGCCCGAAAGGCATTGCCCGCTTGCTGCAGCGTGCGGGCCGCGCGCGTCATCGCCCGGGCGAATCCGGACACGTGGTATGCGTGCCCTCGCATGCGCTGGAACTGGTGGAATACGCCGCTGCGCGCCGCGCGATCGTGCATGGCCATATCGAAGCGCGCCCACCGCCACGCCTGTCGCTGGACGTATTGGCGCAGCACTGCGTCACGCTCGCACTCGGCGGCGGTTTCCGCGCCGATGCAGTGTTTGAAGAAGTGCGCGGCACCGATGCATTTGCGGCGCTGGATAAAGCCACCTGGCAAGCGGTACTCGACTTCATCGTGCAAGGCGGCAGCGCGCTGGCGCATTACCCGGATTTCCATAAAGTCGTGCGCGACGAAGAGGGCGTGTATCGCGTCATCGATCGGCGCGTCGCGCTGCGGCATCGCTTGTCCATCGGCACCATCACCAGCGACGGCAGCGTGCGCGTGCAGTTCCTGCGCGGCGGGCGCCTGGGTGCGGTAGAAGAACAATTCGTCGGCCGTCTGCGCCGTGGCGATCGTTTTCAATTCGCCGGCCGTTTGCTGGAGCTGGTGCGGCTGGAAGACATGACCGCTTATGTGCGCGTGGCCAAGGGCGGCAGTGGCGTGGTGCCGAAATGGATGGGCGGGCGCATGCCGTTGTCGTCGGCCTTGGGACGCGAGGTCGAGGCGGTGTTTGCCGATCCCGGCGATGCGCCGGAAATGCAGGCGCTTGCGCCGTTACTGCGCTTGCAGTCATCGCTGTCCTCGCTGCCCGGCCCGGAACATCTGCTGGTGGAAAGCATCAAGGCGCGCGATGGCCGGCATGTATTCGTGTATCCGTTCGCCGGGCGTCAGGTCAATGAAGGGTTGGCTGCATTGCTTGCCGCACGCTGGGGTCGGCGTCAGCGCAACACCTTCAGTTTCGCCGCCAACGATTATGGCTTTGTGCTATCGCCCGCGCAGGATGTGGAACTCGACGCGAGCGTACTGCAGAGCTTGTTGTCGCCAGCCGGATTGCTCGACGATCTGCGCGACAGCCTCAATCTGGGCGAACTGGCACGCCGGCAATTCCGCGAGATCGCCCGCGTTGCCGGGTTGCTGTCGCCAGCGTTGCCTGGCCGTGCACCACGCAGCCTGCGTCAGCTGCAGGCCTCCAGCGGCTTGCTCTACGACGTGTTGCAGCGCTTCGATCCCGAGCATCTGCTGCTTGCTCAAGCCGAGCGCGAAGTGTTCGAAGGCCAGCTCGAACTGGCGCGGCTTGCGCATGCACTGGAAGATTGCGCACGCCGCGAACTACGCCTGTGCAAACCGCGCAGTCTGACTCCTCTGTCGTTTCCGTTATGGGCAGAACGTGTGCGCGGCCAACTGAGTACCGAAGACTGGAAGGCCCGCGTGCTGCGCGCTGCCGAACAACTGGAGCGTAAACATGGGCGATAGCGTGCAACTGCAGCTGGCCGGCGAAACAGTGGAATTGCTCGGCGAGCGTGCGCTGTACCGGCCGGCACAACGCGCCTTGTTGATCGCCGACCTGCATCTGGGCAAGGCCGATGTGTTCCGCCGCGCCGGCATCGGGATGCCGGCCGGCGGCACTGCGCACGATCTGGATCGGCTGGATGCGTTGCTGCAACAACGCGACGTGGAGGCGTTGTGGATCCTCGGCGATCTGCTGCACGGACCCGCCCCGCGCGCGGCCTGGCATCGCCGCTGGAGCGCATGGCGCGAGCGTCACTGCGCGTTGCGCGTGATCGCCATCCGCGGCAACCACGACCGCGCTCTGGCCGGTGCGGATCTGCATATCGAAGCGGCCGGCGAGCAGGTCGAAGACGGCCCGTTCGTGCTGCGCCACGATCCCTTGCCGCATCCTACCGGGCACGTGCTGTGCGGGCATCTGCATCCGCTGGCCGCGCTGCCCGGCATGTCGCGTCGCTGGCCGGCATTCTGGCTGCGCGAGCGCGTCACCATCCTGCCGGCGTTCTCGCATTTCACCGCCGGCATCGTGCCAACGCTGATCGAAGGCGAGCGCCTGGTCGCCTGTGTGGAAGGCGATGCGGTGGCGTTGCCGGTACGCTAGCGACACAGCAGTGCCGCTGCGATCACGCCAGCACGCATCAGATAGATCACGCGTGTGGCCCGCAACAACCCACACGCGCTACATCACGGCTTTAACGCCATCGGCCTCAGCACGTGTTTGCAGCTGCGGTTGCGGCACTGGTTGCGACAACGCCTCCACAAACTCCGGCGCCAACGCCAGCTTGCCGAACCAACCCTGCTGGGTACCGCTGAGCACACGCAGCATATGTCCGCGCCCGACAGGCACGCGGCCCATCGGGCGCATCAGCAGATCGCGTCCGTGTGCCCATAGATCGCGTTCGGACTGGAACAGCGGCGTCAACCAACGGCTCCAGCGGTGGTAGATCGCCACATGCGCCTGGCGTTCGCGCTGATAGTGCTGCAAGGCCGCATCCAGATCAGTGCCAACCCGCAACGCATCGCGCATCGCCAACGCGTCCAGCAGCGCCATGTTGACGCCCTGCCCCAGCTGCGGACTCATCGCATGAGCGGCATCGCCGGCCAGCACGAAACGGCCGCGATGCCAGCGCGTCACCACCGCGTCGCGGTAACTGGCACGCGCCAGTGCGCCATGCACTTGCACAGTTTCCAGGCGGGCGTGTGCATCCGGCCACATCTGCGCCACTTCATCGCGCCATGCCGTGATGCCGCGCTGTTCCCACGCGGCAAAATCGCTGCACGGCAGGCTCCAGAAAAAACTCAGCCGCGGCGTGTCGTCGCCGGGCCGCGTGCCCACCGGCAGCAGGCCGATCATCTTGCGTGCGCCGATATAACGCTGTCGCAGCTCATCGACGAACGGCCAATCCTCGCGTGGCAGCAGGCACCACAGCGCGCCCCACGGATAGACCCGATCCAGCCGCGTGCCCTGCGCCTGCGCGCGTAGCGTGGAGGCCGAGCCATCGGCGGCGACGATCAGATCGTACGGACCATGCCAGTGCCCGCGCTGGTCCTGCACACGCACGCCGTCGTGATCGATCGCGGTGATCTGCGTATCCACATGCAGCTGCGCCTGCTCCGGCCATGCATCGCGCAACAGCGCGAACAAGGCGCCGCGCTGCATGCCCAAGCCCATCAGCCGCGTATCCAGATCGCGATACTGCATGTCCATCACCGCGCGTCCGCACGGCGTCTCGCCATACAGCCGCCGCACCGGCGCGCCATGCGCAAGCGCCTGCGACAGCAATCCCATCTTCCACAACACCTGCAGGCCGCTGGGCTGCAACAGAAATCCTGCGCCCACCGGCCCGGGCGCGGCAGCGCGCTCGAACACATCCAGTCGATGCCCATCGGCGCCCAGCAGCACCGCCAGTGCCTGCCCCGCCGTGCCATAGCCCACTACCGCAATCCGTAATGCTCGTTGCATCGTCCCTGCTCTGTTTCGCTAGCACCGATCCCGCATGGACCGGTGCAAAAAAAACCCCGCCGTGGCGGGGTTCTTCAACCGCACAATCGAGTCACATCACTCGACCGGCGTGATGTTCGAAGCCTGGGCACCCTTGGGGCCCTGGGTCACGTCATAACTGACGCGCTGGCCTTCCTGCAGGCTGCGAAAGCCCTTGGAGTTGATCGCGGAGAAGTGCGCGAAGACATCGGCGCTGCCGTCCTCCGGTGAGATGAAGCCAAATCCCTTGGCGTCGTTGAACCACTTGACGGTACCGTTCGGCATGGTGATGCGAGACCTTTGCAATAATTAATGGGTGGTGTACGGCAGAGCGTACGCGCCGAGTATGCAAAGCTTATGCCCCAATGACAATCACCCGCGTGCAAGTTCGCCAATCAGCTCCGGCAATCCGGACGAGGCCGCATCGACGTTACTCAGCACCTCGGCCATGGTGATTTCCTGCGCGTCGCCGCAGCCGGCCGCCCAGTTCGCAACGATCGCCAAACACGCATATTCCAGGCCTTTTTCGCGTGCAAGCCCCGCTTCGGGCATGCCGGTCATGCCGACCAGATCGCAGCCGTCGCGACGCATGCGGGCGATCTCTGCAATCGTTTCCAGCCGTGGCCCTTGCGTGGTTCCGTAACATCCGTCGGCAACCAGCGTGACACCCGTCACTTTGGCTGCGGCAATGACTTTGCTGCGAAACATCGGCGAATACGGATGGCCGAAATCCACGTGCTGCACCTCGCTGCCCGGCTCTTCGCCGAAGGTGGACACGCGGCCCCAGGTGTAATCGATCAACTGATCCGGGCACGCCAATACGCGCGGGCCGAACCGCTCGGTGATGCCGCCCACGGTGTTGAGTGCCAGCACGCGCGAAGCGCCGATTTGCTGCAGCGCAGCGATGTTTGCGCGGTAGTTCACCTTGTGCGGGGGCAGCGAATGGCCTTCACCATGACGCGCCAGAAACGCCACGCGGTGACCCAGCAACATGCCGACGCGAATCGGCCCGGAGGGCGCGCCGTACGGCGTTTCGATCTGGTGCGTCTGCACCTCGTCCAGCTGCGCGAGCTTATAGACACCAGTGCCGCCGATGACGGCCAATGCGATGGAATTGGGGGGCACAACCGACCTCTGCTACGAAAAGACATGACGGCGCGCGCACGCGTGCGCGACGGACTGCCCGCAGCGATGCGGGCACACTGCGGGAATTACTGCTTCATCGCATAGATGGCGGGAATGCCGCGCAGCTGCTCGTTGACGTCCATGCCGAAGCCGAACACGTAGCGGTCGGCCACTTCCACGCCCACATAATCGGCAGCGACGCCGGGCACGCAGCGGTCATGGCGCTTGACGGTCAACACCGCCACACGCACGTCGGTAGCGCCCTGCTCCAGGCACCACTGGCGCACGCCCTGCAGCGTGTAACCCTCATCGAGAATGTCGTCGACCAGAATCACCCGGCGGCCGAACAACGCGGTGGCCGGGCGATGCTTCCAGACCAGCTCGCCGCCGGTGGTTTCGCCGCGGTAACGGGTGGCATGCAGGTAATCGAACTGCAGGTCCTGGCCGCGTGCGCCCAGCTCCAGCGCGAGCTGGCCGGAGAACGGCAGCGCGCCATGCATGATGGTGAGATATACCGGCACTTCGCCGGCATAGTCGCGCGCGATCGCATCGGCAATGGTGCCGACGGCGGCGTCGATGGCGGGGCGGTCGACCAGCAGATCGGCTTGGGCCAGGGCCTGGGAAATGGTGAGCGTGGACATCAGGCAATTGTTCCGAAAGGGGCGGAAGGGGAAGTGGTGAATGAGGCGTCGGTGCCGGCGAGCAGGCCATCCCAGCCCAGCGCGCCGCGGCCGATCAGGCCGATCAGTGCTGCGGTATTGAGGCTGCGGCCTTGCACGGCCTGCAGCGATGCATCGACCAGTTCCGGATGGCAGACCAGCACTACGTCGCAGCCGGCATCCAGGTGCGCATGCACCCGGCCCGCCACGCCACCGGCACTGAACGAGGCCGCCATGCCGATGTCGTCGGAGAACACCACGCCGCGGAAGCCCAGTTGCCCACGAAGGATCTGCTCGATCCAGCGCTGCGAATAACCGGCCGGTTCCGGCGCAACCTGCGGGTAGACCACGTGCGCCATCATCACCGCGTCGGCACCGGCCTCGATCCCGGCCATGAATGGCACCAGGTCCTCGGCCAGCAGCACGTCCAGCGGCCGCGGGTCGCTGGCATGGTCGACATGGGTGTCTTCCAGCACCGTGCCATGGCCGGGGAAATGCTTGAGCGTGGCGGCCATGCCGGCGCCGTGCAGCGCCTGCACATAGGCGCGGGTGAAGCTGGCCACGATCTGTGGGTCGTCGCTGAAGGCGCGATCGCCGATGGCGCGGTTGCCACGGCCCAGATCCACCACCGGCGCAAAGCTCAGGTCCACCCCGCTGGCGCGTACTTCGCTGGCCATCAGCTGCGCATGCGCGCGCGCGGCAGCAAGGGCGGCCTCGGGGTCATGCGCATACTGCACGCCGAAGCTCTGCAGCGGCGCCAGAGCGCTGTAACCGTCGCGAAACCGCTGCACGCGCCCACCTTCCTGGTCCACGCAGATCAATACCGGGCGCGGTGCGGCAGCGCGGATGGACGCGGACAGCTCGGCTACTTGCGTGCGCGAGGCGAAATTGCGCTTGAACAGCACCACGCCGGCGACCGCATCGTGCTGCAGCCAGTCGCGCTCCTGTGCACTGAGTTCGGTACCGGCAACGCCGATCAGAAGCATGTTGGGGGACTCCCGGGCCAGGCGCCACGTTGGCGCAGCGCGGCATTGTCGCAGATGCGCGTTGCAGCGTCAGATCGCGTATTCAGGCAGGTGCCCGAATTGGGGCGTTATGTCGCGTCGCGATGAGCTGCGCCAGCGTCCCCGCCCCGCGCTGCCCGACCGGCGCACCGTGCGTCAGGCCCAGTGCACTGCTTGTTAGAGCACCTCAAGATTCGCCCGCCAATGCGCGGCCTGCGCCTGCACCTGGGCCAGCACCTCCGGCGCCATGTCGTCGAGCTGCCGGTAGGGCATCGCCAGCCGCTCGTTGGCGTGCAGCAGCGTGCGCTGCCGCGCCAGGAAATCCCAATACAGCGCGTTATACGGGCAGGCCTGCGCGCCGACCCGCGCCTTGCGCTGGTACTTGCAGCCGCCACAGTAATCGCTCATGCGGTCGATATAGGCTGCGCCGCTGATATACGGCTTGCTGCCGAGCAGGCCGCCGTCGGCGAACTGACTCATGCCGATCGTATTCGGCAACTCCACCCACTCGAACGCATCGATGTAGACGCCCAGGTACCAGCGATGCAGCGCCTGCGGCTCCAGCCCTGCCAGCAGCGCGAAATTGCCGATCACCATCAGCCGCTGGATATGGTGCGCATGCGCGTTGGCCAGCGAGTTGCAGATGGCATCGGCCAGGCAGCGCATGCCGATCTGCCCGTCCCAGAACCAGTGCGGTAGCGGCGCATGCTGCGCCAGCTGATTGGACTGTGCATAGCCCGGCATCTGCGACCAATACACCCCGCGCACGTATTCGCGCCAGCCCAGAATCTGCCGGATAAAGCCTTCCACCGATGCCAGCGGCGCATGTCCGTCATGCAAGGCCGCCTCCGCGCGTTCGATCACCTCACGCGGATGCAGCAGCTTGACGTTGAGCGCGAACGACAGCAGCGAATGAAATAAACGTGGGCTGCGCGTGCTCATCGCATCTTCGTAGCGGCCGAAGTGCGGCAACCCGTGCGTAATAAACGCATCCAGGTGCTGCAGCGCTTCGTCACGGTCCAGCGGCCATGGCAAGGCATCGTCGTTCGGTGCGCCGAAGCTGCGCACGCCAGCCGCTTCGATGCAGCTCCACAACGCGCGATGATCGTGCGCTACGCGCCAGTCCTGCGGCGCCGGCGGATCGCCCGGCCACGGCGCGCGGTTGTCGTGATCGAAATTCCAGCGCCCGCCTTCCGGCTCGCCGGATGCATCAAGCAGGACCCGGTGGCGACGGCGCATCTTTCGATAGAACACTTCCATACGCCATTGGCTGCCGGGGCGGAAACACGCGGCCACCTCATCGCGCTCGGTCAGAAAATGCTCGCTATCGACCATGCGTGTGGCGAATGGCTGGCGCGTGCACCAGTCTCGCAGCGCTTCATCCAGCCGCCATTCGTCAGGCGCCTGATAGTCCAGATGGGTAGCGTGGTAATGCGCCATCAACGCGCCCAGATTGGCGGGAATCGACTGCCGATTGCTGGGGTTGTCGATGGCCACGTAACGCACACGATGACCGGCCTGCCGCAAGCGCGCGGCGAACGCGCGCATCGCCGCGAAGATCGCCAGAATCTTCTGCGCGTGATGCAGCACGTAATCGGTTTCTTCGCGCACTTCCATCAGCACGTAGACCACGCCCGCATCGGTCGCATCGAACCAGCTGTGTTGCGGATTGAGTTGATCGCCCAGAATCAGGCGCAGCGTGTGTGCGGGTGCCTGTGGGTTGAGGTCGGCTACGTGTGCCACGGCATTAATCGCGATCGCTGCGTACGGCATCGCTGGCGCGCACACGCTCCGCCAGCGCCACGCCGCTTTGCCAGGCGCCTTCCACCTTGCCGCCGGCCAACCAGTCGCCACACAGACCGATACGCAATTGCGCATCCCAGGCACAGCCGATCTGCAAGGGCGGATCTGTGCTGGCCACTATCCAGCGAGACGCAGCGCAGGACTGCGGCACTGGCAACCCAAGCGCGGCCAGTGTTGGCAACACACTGGCAATCACCGCCTCGGGCGTCGCGTCGAAATGCGCCTGGCTCCAATCGGCATTGGCATGCAGCAGCCAGGTTTCGCCGCCGGTTCGTCCAGGCTTGCTGGCGTTGCGTGCCACCCAGCGCAACGGGCCGGCGTTGACGAACAAGGCGTCGTAACCAGGGTCGACCGGCGTGTCGAAATGCAGCACCACCGCCCAGGCCGGCTGCATGTTTGCGCCAGCGGCAATCGTCGCGAGCGTGGGCGCGATGTGCTCCAGTAATGCAGCTGCTACCGGCGCCGGCACCGCCAGCAACACTGTGTCGAAGGCGTGTCTCGTATCGTCTCCCGACACAGCCAGACACCATGTGTCGCCGTCGCGCTGCAGAGATCGCACAGCGGTGCCCAATCGAACATCCAGGTCTGCCGCAAGCGCACGCGCCGGTGCGGCCATGTCCGGCACACCGACAAAGCGCGCCAAAACGCTCTGCGAGGGACGAAATTCGATGCCATCCCAACTCGCCACGCGCGCAGGCCAGGCCGCCGCAATGCCGGCCACAATCCATTCGTCCACCACCGTTGCAAACGCCGGATCGCGTGCGGTGAAATACTGCGCGCCGTGGTCGCACTGCCAGCCATCGCCTGCGCAACTGCGCATGCGCCCGCCGGGCACATTGGCTTGCTCGAACAGCGTTACCGTCCATCCCGCCGCCTGCAGCCGTTGCGCACAGGCAAGCCCTGCCAATCCGGCGCCGATCACCGCAACCGTCTTCGGGCGGGCGGGCTGTGTCATCTCGTCATGAGTTGGGAGTTGCAAGACGCCGCCGGCGGTTCACACTGCACAGCCGTCCGGCCCGCAGGCATCGGGACCACCGATCGGCGCCGATTCGGCCGCCAGCTGCAACAGTGCTTGCGCAAAACTCTCCGGCGGCTGTGCGCCCTGGATCAGGCTGCGTCCATCGATCACGAAACTGGGCACCGCACGGATTCCCAGCGCAGTGGCCTGCGCCAATTGCGCCTCTACCGCAACGATGCCTTCATCGGAGTCCAACAGTGCGCGCACGCGCGCCTCATCCAGACCGCCAGCGGCACCGGCAGACACCAGCGTTTCGGTCGCGCCCAGGTTGTGGCCTTCGGCAAAATGCGCATGAAACAGCGCTTCGATCACGGCCTCGACATCGCCCTCATGGCTCGCCAGCCAGATCAGCCGATGCGCGCGCAATGTACTGACCTGCACCTGCCCACGCCCGAAATCGAACGGCAAACCTTCGGCACGCGCAGTGGCCTGCGTCTGCGCCAGCATCTGATCCACGCGCGCAGCACCGCCGAACTTTTGCGCCAGCGCATCACGCAACGGTGTCGGTTCCAGTCCGGCGTCGGGATCCAGCTGAAACGCGTGGTAATGGATGTCCAGCGCAGGTGCCTGCGCACCAAGCGAGGCCACCGCCTGCTCGAAACGGCGCTTGCCGATCCAGCACCAGGGACAGACAACGTCAGACCAGATATCGATGCGCATGGGCGGGGATTGGAGATTCGTTATTGGGGATGCGCAGAGCATAAGCCCAATTCCAAGGCAGGGATTGGGGAGTCGCAACGCATCAGCCCAGGCCGACGCATCACCTCAGCTTTTACGAATCCCGACTGCCCAATCCCGAATCCCGGCTCTCCACCCACTGCGAGAACGGGTGCGAGGCCAGCGCCAGGTTGTAATAGCGCACATCGTCGGTGACTTCCGCGCCGACCCAGGCGGGCCTGGCAAACGCCTCGTCGGCACTCCCGAGTTCGATCTCGGCCACGACCAGCCCGGCGTTGTCGCCTAGAAATTCGTCCACTTCCCACACATGGCCCTGGTACTCGACCAGATGCCGGCGCTTGTCGATCAAACCGCCGACACATAGCGCCAGCAGCGCACGCGCATCGACCACCGGAATCGGGTAGTCGAACTCCTGCCGCGTATGCCCCACCTCACGCGATTTCAAATTGAGAAATGCGCTCTCGCCCTGGATGCGCACGCGCACCGACGCGTTCTGCGCGCCACTGCGCATCGCTGCCTGGTCGTTGATATAGCCCTGCGCCATCGGGATCACCGCATGCGCGGCGCTACGCCAACCGTCGCCGGTCACGAGAAACTTGCGTTCGATTTCAATGCCCATGTCCACAAGTATGGCGGGACCTGCAGAAAAATGCCTGGCCGACGCAGCCTTGCGACCTCTACACTCCGCCCCCTCTCATTCAAGGACAGAACGCCATGACAGTCAGCCGATACTCCACCCTGCACATTGCGGCGCTCACTGCTGCATTTGTGTGCGCAACTGCCACAGCCGGCGCTGCTGCAGCCACGCTCTCGCTGGCCCAGGCGCAACAGGCACTGGATGCGGCCATCGCCGATGACATGGCAGCCAACCCGCAGAAGCAGGGCGACGCGCTCATGTCCGCCATGTTCCGTCCGCGCTTGACCGCGTTGACCGGCTGCCTGCCGGCTGTCGACGCCAAACCGGAGACGCTCGATTGCATCGTCACCGGCCAGGCCGGGCCCAGCGAAAAACACATGACGCTGCGGTTTGTCCCGAAAGGGAGCGCGTGGGCGTTGCAGCACAGCGAGAAGGAAATGGAAGTCGCCGCGCCGGTACCGCCGCAGGATCGCGTGCAGGTGCTCCTGCGCGAGGCCATCAGCCAGATGCTTGCGCAGGAGAACGACGCGGCGATGCGCACGCGCATTCAAGACGCCGCGCGTACTGCGCAGGTCTCCGGTGTCGAGCGCTGCAAACTCGGCAGTGAGGCGCCAGTGGTCGAGTGCGACGTCATCGTTGAAGCCGAGGGCAAACGCGGCACGCGGCCGATGGCCTTCGCGCTGGTCGACGGGCAGTGGCAAAACGCCGTCGAAAAGAAAAACTAAGGACCAAAGTCACACCGTCCGGGCGACGGGTAACCGACGCCCGGAACATAATGGCCTAGCGCCGCTCAAACACCGCGATGCTTTCCACATGCGCCGTATGCGGAAACATGTCCATCGCACCGGCGGACTTGAGCGTAAAGCCCTGTTCGTTGACCAGATAGCCGGCGTCGCGCGCCAGTGACCCCGGATGGCAGCTTACGTAGACGATGCGCTCGAACTTTTTCAACGGCAGCTGCTGCAACACTTCCAACGCGCCCGAGCGTGGCGGATCCAGCAGCAGCTTGTCGAAGCCCTGCCGCATCCACGCGGTATGGTGCTGATCCTGGGTCAGGTCGGCCGCATAAAACTGCGCATTCTCCAGTCCATTGCGCTGCGCATTCTCGCGCGCACGCGCCACCAGCCCGGCATCGCCTTCCACGCCGACCACTTCGCGCACGCCGCGTGCCAGCGGCAGGGTGAAATTGCCCAGGCCGCAGAACAGATCCAGCACGCGGTCGTCCGGCTTGGCGTCGAGCAATGCCAGCGCATGCGCAATCATTTTCTGGTTGAGCGAGGCGTTGACCTGGATGAAGTCCAGCGGCCGGAACGCCAGTTCCACATCCCATTGCGGCAAGCGGAACGACAGCGGCACTTCTTGCGGCCACAACGGATGCACGCTCTCCACACCGCCCGGCTGCAGGAAAATCGCAAACGCGTGCGCCTGCGCAAATTCCGTCAGCGCCTGTAGATCGCGCTCGCTGAGCGGCTGCATATGGCGGATGGTCAGCACCACCGCTTCGTCGCCGGCAATGAATTCGATCTGCGGAATGTCGCGTTTGCCGTCCAGGCCTTCGACCAGCGCGGCCAGCAACGGAATCTTCTCGCCGATCTGCGGGATCACCGTGTAGCAGACCGACAGATCGGCCACGAAGCGCGGATCGAGCTCGCGGAAACCGACCAGCGTCTTGTCCTTCTTTTCCACCCGCCGCACCGAGAAGCGACCCTTGCGGCGGTAGCCCCAGTTGTCGCCCACCAACGCCGGCAGGATCGCCTGCGGGGTGACGTGGCCGATGCGCTCCAGGTTATCCATCAGCACGCGCTGTTTGGCCACAATCTGCTGCGACTCGTCCAGATGCTGCAGCACGCAGCCGGCACAGACGCCGAAATGCGGGCAGCGCGGGGTCACCCGTTGCGGCGATGCCTCCAGCACCTCCACCGTCTTGGCCTCATCGAAATGCCGGTTGCGCGCGGTGGGTTCGGCACGTACCACCTCACCGGGCAGGGCGCCGCTGATGAAGGTGACCTTGCCGCCCTCGCCCTCGCGGCGCGCAACACCGCGGCCGTCGTGACTGAGGTCGATAATGGCGATCTGGAACGGGGTACGGTCGAAACGGTTTCTGGTTCTGGCCACGTGGCGACGAGCTGCGGGCAAAAGGGTGCGTATTGTCGCAGATGCGATCGATGGAGGCCGCTAGAAGCGATGGGACAATTGTCGCGCGCCGCAAACACAGGCAAACTCCGGCTGCGCGCGGCGGTCACGACGCGGCATCGCTGACAAGGAGGCAGCATGAATATGGCGACACGTCAGGAACCCCACCCACGACTCTTGCTGGTGGAAGACGACCCGATCAGCCGCGGGTTTCTCCAGGCCGTCCTGGAAGACCTGCCCGCCCGGGTGGATTGCGCCGATTCCCTGTCTTCGGCGCTCGACCGCGCCCGCGAACATCGTCACGACCTTTGGCTGATCGACGTCAATCTTCCCGATGGCACCGGTAGCGAGCTGCTGCGCGCACTGCGCCTGTTGCATCCCGACGTCCCCGCACTCGCCCACACCGCCGACGGCACCATGACCATGCAACGCAGCCTGCAGTCCGATGGGTTTCTGGAAATGCTGGTCAAGCCGCTGAGCTCAGAACGTCTGCTGCAGGCGGTGCGTCGCGGACTGGCGCGCGGCCGTTACAGCGTGGCGCCGGTCGGCGTGGTCGACATCGCCGCCAGCGATTGGGACGAAGCGGCCGCACTCAGCGCGCTCAATGGCCAGCAGCACCATCTGAACGCGCTACGCGAATTGTTCCTGGCCGAGTTGCCGGGCACGCGCGACGCGGTGGATTCGGCCCTGCAGATCAGCGACGAGCCGGCACTGCGCAACCATCTGCACCGGCTGCAGGCCAGTTGCGGCTTTGTCGGCGCAGCGCGGCTTGCCGGCGCGGTGCGTTTACTGCGCGGCGACCCGCAATCGAGCACGGCGCAGACGCAGTTTCATGCGGCGGTGGCGGCGCTGCTGCACTGAACTGAGCGCCTGTCGCTGCGCGACGCTCAGGCTCGGACTCGGCGTTGTAGAGAGTGCGTACGGAGCTCGATTGAATGACGCGCCCAGCCGCGTAGCGAGTTTGCCTTGCTGATCAGCGCCGGCGCGCCAGATCCTCGAGCATTTCCCAGGACTTCAGACCGCGCCCGCCCAGGTGATGCAGCAGCACGCCACGCATGCTGCGGCGCAATCCCGGCATGTCGTCGGCCGCCGGCATGACGTCTTCGCCCAGCGCCAACAACGCCGCGCCGGTCACGGTCTCGCGCCGGTCCTGCGCCAGCCGCTCGCTCAACACGCGCAATGCGCCTTCCTGCGGATCGAGGCGGTAACGTGCCGCCGGGTCGATCGGTTGGCCGTCGTTGTCGTGTTGCAGATCGAAGGCAAACCCGAGCCCATCGAGTACATCGCGCTCGAACTGGCGCAGTCCCCAGGCCAACGGCAGGTTGGAGGCCAGATGCGCCCGCGCCCGCGCATAGCAATCGAACAGCTCGGGCACCGGGTCGTTGCGTGGAGCCAGCCGCAGCAGCAACTCGCTGATATAGAAGCCGGCCAACATGGTTTCGCCGGCCAGGCGCGGTGCAGTGTCCAAGGCCTCGGCCTGGCGCAGTTGCGCAAGCTCGCCGCGCTGCATTGCCGTGAACTGGATCAGTTGCAAGGGCTGCAATGCGGCGCGCAAGGCCTGTTTGCGCGCCGCGTGCACACCACGCGCCAGCAATCCCACCCGCCCCTGCTGCTCGGTGAGCACTTCCACCAGCAGACTGGTCTCGCGCCAGGGGCGCACATGCAGGACAAAACCGCGTTCGTTGTCGATCAGCATGGCGGCAGGCGGGACCGGGTCCCGGCCTTACTCGTACCCGAACGCCTTCAATGCCGCTTCGTCGTCCGACCAGCCCTCGCGCACGCGCACCCAGGTTTCCAGAAAGACCTTGGCACCGAACAGCCGCTCCATTTGCAAGCGCGCCTTGCCGCCGATTTCCTTCAGGCGGGTGCCGCCCTTGCCGATCACGATCGCCTTCTGGCCTTCGCGCTCGACCCAGATCACTGCGCCAATACGCAGCAATGCGCCATCTTCGGCGAAGCGCTCGATCTCCACGGTGGTGGCATAAGGCAGTTCTTCGCCCAGCTGGCGCATCAACTGCTCGCGCACCAGTTCGCCAGCCAGAAAGCGCTGGCTGCGATCGGTGATCTCGTCCTCGCCGAACATCGCCTCGGCCTCGGGCACCAGCTTGAGCAGGTCGCCGACCAGCGCTTCCAGGCCCTTGCGCTTGAGCGCCGACACCGGATGCACTGCAGCGAATGTGCGACCTTCACTGACCTGCGCCAGAAACGGGAACAGCGCGGTCTTGTCCTTGAGCCGGTCGACCTTGTTGACCACCAGCACCACCGGCACCTTGGAATCGCTGAGGACCTTGAAGGCCAGCGTGTCTTCTTCGTCCCACCGGCCGGCCTCGATCACCAGCACTGCGGCATCCACGCCTTCCAGCGAGCCGCGCGCGGCGCGATTCATCACCCGGTTCATGGCGCGCTTCTGCTCGCGATGCAATCCGGGCGTATCCACCAGCGCCAGCTGCCCCTCGGGGAAGGTGGCGATGCCCAGCAAGCGATGCCGCGTGGTCTGCGGCCGGTTGGACACGATGCTGACCTTCGCACCGACCAGCGCATTGGTCAGGGTGGACTTGCCGACATTGGGACGGCCGATCACGGCGACACTGCCGCTACGGTGGGGGGAAGAGGTTTCGCTCACGTGTTTGAATCCAGTTGTGCGATGACGAGGGTGGCCGCCTGTTGCTCGGCGAGGCGACGCGAGGTGCCCTGGCCTTCGGCGCGGGCGACGGGCTGTTCCAGAATGCAGGCGACATGGAACTGCTTGGCATGTTCGTCGCCGCTTTCACTGATCAGCGCGTAATTGGGCAGCGGGAGTTGCCGCGCCTGCAGCCATTCCTGCAGCCGGGTCTTGGGATCTTTTTCAGCCTTGCCCACCGGCAGCGCAGCCAATGAAGGCTCGAACCAGGGCAACACCACCTCACGGCAGCGCTCGAAGCCACAGTCCAGATAGATCGCCGCGACGATCGCCTCGACCGCATCGGCCAGGATCGAATCGCGCCGGTGGCCACCGGATTTCAGCTCGCCCGGACCAAGCGTCAAGCGCTCACCCAGATTCAGCGTGCGGCCGATGACGGCCAGCGCGCCTTCGCGCACGAGTTCGGCGCGCGCACGGGTCAATGCGCCTTCGTCGGCCTTGGGCCAGCGCTGATACAGCGCCTCGGCGATCAGCAGATTGACGATGCCGTCGCCGAGGAATTCCAGTCGTTCGTTATGCGGGGTCCCGGCGCTGCGATGCCGCAGCGCCTGGGCGAGCAGACCCGGATCGGCAAACGCGTGCCCGATCGGATCACCACGCTGGAAAGTTCTATTGCCCACCACGTCCAGTCATGTCCTGCGATGTATCGAATTTGCCGACCACATCGAGATTGCCGATCATTTCGCGACGCACTTCGTAGTTGACCTTCATGCGCCAGCCGCCTTCGATACGCTCGAACTTGACGTCTTCTTTTTTGACGTTTTCCGAATAATTGATGTACAGCCGACGGAAGAACAGATCCTGCAACTTGGACGGATCCATCTCACCGGCGCCGGGCTCTTTGGCCAGACCCTTCATCGCGGTGCGCACGGAATAATATTCCTGATACATCGGAAACAGCTTCATTCCCAAGTACAGGCCAAACCCCACCACCGCCAGCACCACCACGAACGACGTCAACGTCATACCGCTCTGCTTGCGCTTCATTGTGCTTCCCCTGGCACGCCGTGCGTGCATTTACTGGATTCCGGTCCCGATCCGCGACGGATCGAAACTCCCCTTGCAGAACCACCCTTCGCAATTGAGCCAGATCAGGAACGCCTTGCCGCGCAGATTGGCTTCCGGCAGAAAGTGCGTCTGGGTCCAGAAGCGGCTGTCTTCGCTGTTGTCGCGATTATCCCCCATCACGAAATAACTGGCGGCCGGCACGGTCCAGTCGCCCTGCCCGGCCGGCATGTTGCGATCCACCCATTCCAGCACGGTGTGCGTGCGGCCCGGCAGGTCCTCGACCAGCAACGTGGTACCGGTCATCTCGGCGCCCTTGCCCTTGCCGATGTACTCGCCCTTGACCGTGTAGCGCATCGGCTTGTCGTTGATGTACAGCGTATCGCCGTGGAAACCGATCTTGTCGCCGGGCAAACCCACAACGCGCTTGATCCAGTTCTGGTCGGGCGCATGCGGCGGCTTGAATACCACCACGTCCCCGCGCTTGGGCTCGCCGGTGGGGATGAACTTGGTATTGGTGATTGGCAGACGGAAGCCGTAAGCGAACTTGTTGACCAGGATGAAGTCGCCGATCAGCAGATTGGGCATCATCGAACTGGACGGAATCTTGTACGGCTCGGCCACGAAGCTGCGCAGGATCAGCACCACCGCCAACACCGGAAAGAACGCGCGCGAGTAATCGATGATCGCCGGCTCGCTGTCCAGCAGCCCGGCACGTGCGGCGCGGCGCTTGGCCAGAAACAACGTGTCCAGCAGCCAGATGAAGCCGGTGCCCAGCGTCAGCACGACCAGGGCGATTTCAAACCATTTCATTCGGGTTCCTTCGGAACAGGATTCGGGATTGGAGATTGGGGATTCGCAAAAGCTCAGGGCTGGCGCGTCGTTGCCAATCCCGAATCACGCATCCCAAATCCCTGCTACTTATCCATCTGCAGCACAGCCAGGAAGGCCTCCTGCGGAATCTCCACGCGGCCGACCTGCTTCATGCGCTTCTTGCCTTCTTTCTGCTTTTCCAGCAGCTTTTTCTTGCGCGAAACGTCGCCACCATAGCACTTGGCCAACACGTTCTTGCGCATCGCCTTGACCGTGGAGCGCGAGATGATCTGCGCGCCGACGGCGGCTTGAATTGCCACGTCGAACATCTGCCGCGGGATCAATTCCTTCATCTTCTCGCACAGTTCGCGGCCGCGCCGATCGGCGTAGCTGCGGTGCACGATGATGCTCAGCGCGTCGACCTTGTCGCCGTTGATCAGCGTGTCCACACGTACGAACGGGCCGGCATCGAAACGCAGGAAGTGATAATCCAGCGAGGCGTAACCGCGCGAGACCGACTTGAGCTTGTCGAAGAAATCCAGCACCACTTCGGCCATCGGCAACTCGTAGCTGATCTGCACCTGGCTGCCCAGATAATTGATACCGATCTGGCTGCCGCGCTTTTCTTCGCACAAGGTGATGATGTTGCCGACGTAATCGGGCGGGGTGAGGATGTTGGCGCGGATGATCGGCTCGCGGATCTCCTCCACATGGTTCAACGGCGGCAGCTTGGACGGATTGTCCATCGGGATCACGCTGCCGTCGGTCTTGAGCACTTCATAGACCACGGTCGGCGCGGTCGAGATCAGATTGAGGTTGTACTCGCGCTCCAGCCGCTCCTGCACGATTTCCATGTGCAGCATGCCCAGGAAACCGCAGCGGAAGCCGAAGCCCATCGCCTCGGAACTTTCCGGCTCGAAACGCAGCGCCGCATCGTTCAGACGCAACTTGTCCAGCGCTTCGCGCAGGTCCGGATAATCCTCGGCATCGACAGGGAACAGGCCGGCGAACACGCGCGGCTGCATTTCCTGGAAACCGGGCAGCGCATGCGGTGCCGGGTCGGCCGCCAGGGTCAAGGTATCGCCGACCGGTGCGCCGTGCACATCCTTGATCGAGGCGTTGATCCAGCCCACTTCGCCGGCGCCCAACGCGGGCAATTCCTTGCGCTTGGGGGTGAACACGCCGACCTTGTCGACCAGATGGGTGCGGCCGGTGGACATCACCAGGATCTTGCTGCCCGGCTTGATCTCGCCCTGCATCACGCGCACCAGCGAGACCACGCCCAGGTAGTTGTCGAACCAGGAGTCGATGATCAGCGCCTGCAGCTTGTCGGTATCGCGCGGCTTGGGCGGCGGAATGCGCTGCACGATCGCTTCCAGCACCAGATCGACGTTGAAGCCGGTCTTGGCACTGACCGCCACCGCGTCTTCGGCATCGATGCCGATCACCGCTTCGATCTCGGCCTTGGCGCGCTCGATGTCGGCGGTGGGCAGGTCGATCTTGTTGAGCACCGGCACCACTTCCAGGCCCTGCTCGACCGCGGTATAGCAATTGGCGACCGATTGCGCTTCCACGCCCTGGGCCGCATCCACCACCAGCAACGCACCTTCGCACGCGGCCAGCGAGCGGCTGACTTCATAGGAGAAGTCCACATGCCCGGGGGTGTCGATGAAGTTCAGTTGGTAGACCTGCCCGTCCTTGGCCGTGTAGGGCAAGGACACCGACTGCGCCTTGATCGTGATGCCACGCTCGCGCTCGATCGGATTGGAGTCGAGCACCTGGGCTTCCATCTCGCGCGCCTGAAGGCCGCCGCACAGCTGGATGATCCGGTCGGCCAGGGTGGATTTCCCGTGGTCGACGTGGGCGATGATGGAGAAGTTGCGGATATTCCGCATTGAATCTGAGGACATTGAGGTGGGCGCCGGCGGTGCCGTCGTCAGGGTAACGCAGCATTATCGCACGCTTTGGGGCAGGGATTAGGGAGTAGGGATTGGGGATTCGAAAAGGCAGAGCAAGAGCAAGCACCCGCGAGCGGGAGCCTGCTCTTGTCAATCCCGAATCACCAATCCCGAATCCCGGCCGCCCTCAGCCGCCAGCCTTCAAAGCGACATAGCTGGTCGCCTTGCCGTCAGTGACCAGCAACATGACCACATCGCCCTTCTTGACACTGGCCAGCGCGCGGTTGATGTCGGCGACGCTGCCGACCTTGGTGCGACCGACACGCGCGATGATCAAGCCCGGCGACAGCGGCGGCTGGGTGCTGCGCGCTGCCGCGCCAGTGACCGAGGCGATGCGCACGCCCTCGCCCGCTTCCAGGCCCAGGCGACTGCGCTCGGCGGCGGTCAGATCGGCGAGCTGCAGCCCGAGCAGTTCCACACTGGCCGGTGCGCTGGGCTTGCTGTCGTCGGCAGCGGTGCGCGGTGCGGCGTTGCCGGCCGGGTTGTCCAGCGTCGCCAGGGTGACAGCTACCTTGCGCGGCTTGCCATCGCGCAACACGTCCAGGTTGACCTTGGTGCCCGGCGCCATCAGGCCGATCATCGGCGGCAGATCGCTGAAGACATCGATCGGCTTGCCGTTGACGGCGGTGATCACATCGCCCACTTCGATCCCGGCCTTGGCGGCCGGGCTGCCGGCGGGAATGTCGTTGACCAGCGCGCCGCGCGTGTCCGGCAGGCTAAGGCCCTGCGCCTTGAGCGAATCGATCGGGCCGACCGCCACACCCAGCATGCCGCGACTCACATGGCCGGTGGCCTTGATCTGTTCGGCGGCACTGAAAGCCAGATCGATCGGGATCGCAAAACTGATCCCCATGTAGCCGCCCGAGGCGGAGAAGATCTGCGAGTTGATGCCGACCACTTCGCCACGCGTGTTGAGCAGCGGGCCACCGGAGTTGCCCTGATTGATCGCCACGTCGGTCTGGATGAAGGGCACGTAGCGCTGATCCGCATACGGGTTGCTGCGGCCGATGGCACTGACGATACCGGCGGTGACCGAGTGATCCAGCCCGAACGGCGAGCCGATCGCCACCACCCACTGGCCCGGCTTAAGCGAATTGGAATCGCCCAGGCGCACCGTTGGCAGGCCCTTGGCCTCGATCTTGAGCAGCGCCACATCGAACTGCTCGTCGCTGCCGACCACCTTGGCCTTGAACTCGCGCCGGTCGGTCAGCTTGACGGTCACTTCGCTGGCGCCATCGACCACGTGATGGTTGGTCAGCACATAGCCGTCGGCCGAAATGATGAAGCCCGAGCCCATCGACTTGCCGGCAATGCCGCCATCGTCATCGCCCTGCCCTGGGCCACCCGGCCCCTGGCGCGGCCCGCCCGGCATCTGGAAATCCGGCCCGAAGAAGCGGCGGAAGAACTCCGGCATCTGCTCATCGCCCGGCATCGCGCCGCCGTCCTGCCCACCCGGCCCACCGCGCCGCTGGCGCGCCATGGCGTCCTTGCGGGTGATGGTGGTTTCGATATTGACCACGCCCGGGCCGACCTGTTCGACCAGATTGGTGAAGTCCGGCAGGCCCGCCACCAGCTGCGGCGCCGGCGTGGCGCTGCGGTTGGCGGCAATCGGTGCGGCGTCCTTGGCGGCGGGCGCAGGCTGCTGCGCGCAAGCGGCCAGCGGCAGGGTCATGGCGATCAGGCCGAACATCTGGGTGCGGATGCGATGGTTCATCAGGTTGCCTCCGATGGCAGGGCGACAGGGGCCAAAGCCCCTGCCTTTGCAGGGGTCCGGCACGATAACGGAAGGGAGGACGCCAAACCGATGAAGGTCGGCGGCGGGATCAGTCTTGCGGCGGCTGCACCGGCAGCGGCCGGCTCGCTGCCGGGCTGGCAATCGCTTGCGGCGCAGGCTCGAACGGATAGAACGCCGGGCCCGGGCGGCTTTGACTGAAGCTGGCATTGAGCGGACTGTCGCCAGCGCCGGACAAGGCCGCGCGTGGCCAGGGCCGCGCCTGCAAGGTCATCTCGGAATGCGTGAACGGGTTCGACGGCGTGGCCGGACGCACTGCTGGAGCAACCGGTGCCGGCGTGGCAGCGGCCACCATGCGGGTCGGCGCCTGCTGCTGGCGGGCAGCGACACTGCGGGCCGCCTGCTGATTGCGCGTGGCCGCACCGCGACGGGTGGAAGCCAGCGCAGCGGCAGGCACCGCTGCAGCGAGCGCGACACCCTCGTCGGGTGTGGCCGGATCCGGTGTCGCCGGCGCTTTCGGCGCTGCCGGCGGCTGCACTGCGGCGGGCATCTGCGCGGCCGAGGCGAACACCGGCACCTGGGCGGCAGGCCGCGCCGTCTCGGGCAAACGCTCGCGCGCCATGAACAAGGCGATCGCCGCGACCGATGCCGCAATCGCCGCGCCACCACCCCAGCGCCAGCGCGTCGCCGGGCGCGTAGAGGGTTGCGCCTGTGGAGCGGGCTCCTCGGCAATAGCCGTGCGCACACGCGCTGCGAAGTCCAGCGGTGCAGGCGCACTGGCTGCGCCGCGCAGCACATCGCCGCACAGCTGCCAACGTTCGTGGCAACCGGCCAGCTCGTCGTCGTGCGCCAGACGGCGCAACAAGAAGCGCGACTCGTCGGCGTTCAATTCGCCATCCACCAGCGCAGACAACTGCTGGCGATAGTGAAGCTCGAACTTGTCGGTGGTGGACATCACAGGGGTATGGCTCATACGCGGTGTCGCTCACGGGTAGCGCTTTCGGTCTCCAGCAGAGGCCGCAGCTCGATGTCGATGGCCTCGCGCGCCCGGAAGATGCGCGAGCGCACCGTTCCGATCGGGCAATCCATTTTTCGCGCGATTTCGTCGTAGCTCAGCCCATCCACCTCGCGCAGGGTGATGGCCGACCGGAGTTCTTCCGGCAAGGCTTGGACCGCACGCATCACCGTTTGTTCCAACTCCTGTCGCATCAATTCGCGCTCCGGGGTATCGGTGTCGCGCAAGCGGGTCGCCCCATCGAACTGCTCGGCATCGCTGATCTCGATGTCGTCGGTGGGCGGACGGCGGTTGTGCGCAACCAGATGGTTCTTGGCAGTGTTCACGGCAATTCGGTGCAACCATGTATAGAACTGCGAATCGCCGCGGAAACTGTTGATCGCGCGGTAGGCGCGCACAAACGTATCCTGGGCCACGTCCTGACATTCGCTCCAATCGGCGATGTAGCGCCCGATCAACGCAACGATGCGGTGCTGGTATTTGCGCACCAGCACATCGAACGCTGCGCTCTCTCCGCGCTGCACACGCCGGACCAATTCCAGGTCCAACTCCTGAGGTGTATCGACTCCGGCCATGTCGGGCCGCACTCCTGTCAGCCCACCGAAGTCGGGCAATGAGACCGCCATTGAAAAGAAAAGTTCATACCGATCCGTACGATCGTCACGCATCAGGGTAGCGGCACCGATGCGCCGCTGGCGACGCCTCGCACCAAGCGCACGCGGCCCTGTCGACAGGTATGGGTATTTGACGTGAAGGAAACAACCTCTGGATGATAACGATCTTTCCTTATATCTCCGGACGGCCAGACGCATGCTTCCAGGTTTCGACGGGCTCCGATTCAGCCATTGGCAGGCCGACCTGCGCGAGGACGGCGTGGTCGTGCTCAGCCTTGATCGCCAAGGTGCACCGGTCAACGCGTTTTCGCAGGAGGTGCTGCTCGAACTGGGCGCGCTGATCGAACGACTGGCACTGGAGCCGCCCAAGGGCGTGGTGCTGCGCTCGGGCAAGGCCAACGGCTTTATCGCCGGCGCCGACCTCAAGGAATTTCAGGAATTCGACCGCAAAGGCACCGTCAACGACGCGATCCAGCGCGGGCAGAGCGTGTTTCAGAAGCTGGCCGAACTGCCCTGCCCCACGGTCGCGGCGATTCATGGCTTCTGCATGGGCGGCGGTACCGAGATCGCGCTGGCGTGCCGGTATCGGGTGGCCTCCGACGATGGCAGTACGCGTATCGGCCTGCCGGAAACCAAGCTCGGCATCTTTCCCGGCTGGGGCGGCAGCGCCCGCTTGCCGCGCTTGATCGGTGCGCCGGCGGCGATGGATCTGATGCTGACCGGCCGCACCGTGTCGGCCAAGGCCGCGCGCGCGATGGGCCTGGTCGACAAGGTCGCCGCGCCTGCGGTGCTGGTGGATGTCGCCGCCGCACTGGCGCTCACCGGCAGCAAGCGCCCGTTCAAACAACGCGCCACTGCGTGGGCCACCAACACCTTGATTGCGCGCAAGCTGCTGGCGCCACAGATGCGCAAACAGGTCGCACGCAAGGCGCGCAAGGAGCATTACCCGGCGCCGTATGCGTTGATCAACGTGTGGGAACGCGCCGGTGGCAGTGGCATCCAGGCGCGCCTGGCCGCCGAGCGCAATGCGGTGGTGAAACTCGCCAGCACGCCGACCGCGCGCAATCTGATCCGCATCTTCTTCCTCACCGAGCGCCTGAAAGCGCTAGGCGGCAAGGACGCTGGCGCTGCGGCGCTGGCCCCTATCCGCCATGTGCATGTGATCGGTGCCGGCGTGATGGGCGGCGATATCGCGGCCTGGGCGGCGTACAAGGGCTTTGAGGTAACGCTGCAGGATCGCGAGCAGCGCTTCATCGATACGGCGCTGGGCCGCGGCGGCGAGTTGTTCGCCAAGCGCGTCAAGGACGAGGCCAAGCGGCCGGCGGTGGCGGCGCGCCTGCGTGGCGACCTGGCCGGCGCGGGCGTGGCGCAGGCGGACCTGGTGATCGAAGCGATCATCGAGAACCCGCAGGCCAAGCGCGAGCTGTATCAGTCCATCGAGCCGCAGCTCAAGCCCGATGCCTTGCTGACCACCAATACCTCGTCGATTCCGTTGACCGAGCTCCGCGGGCATATCCAGCGCCCGGCGCAGTTTGCCGGCCTGCACTACTTCAATCCGGTATCGATGATGCCGCTGGTGGAAATCGTGCAGCACGACGGGCTGGATCCGGCCAACGTCGCGCGCCTGGCGGCGTTCTGCAAGGCGCTGGACAAGTTCCCGGTGCCGGTGGCGGGCACACCCGGTTTCCTGGTCAATCGCGTGCTGTTCCCGTATCTGCTCGAAGCGGCCACCGCGTATGCCGAAGGCGTGCCGGGCCCGGTACTGGACAAGACCGCAGTGAAGTTCGGCATGCCGATGGGACCGATCGAACTGATCGATACGGTGGGGCTGGACATTGCTGCAGGCGTAGGTGCGGAACTCGCGCCCTTTCTGCACCTGCCGATTCCCGCAGCGCTGGCCACGGTGGAAGCAGGCAAGCGCGGCAAGAAGGACGGCCAGGGCTTGTACAAGTGGGAGAACGGGCGCGCGGTCAAACCCGAGGTCGCCAGCGGCTACGCGGTGCCGGCGGATCTGGAGGGCCGCTTGATCCTGCCGCTGCTCAACGAAGCGGTCGCCTGCCTGCACGACGGCGTGGTAGCCGATGCGGATCTGCTCGATGCCGGCGTCATCTTCGGCACCGGCTTTGCCCCGTTCCGTGGCGGCCCGATCCAGCACATCCGCAGTGTCGGCGCCGACGCGCTGCTGGAACGGTTGCAGGCACTGCATGCGCGTTACGGCGATCGTTTCGCGCCGCGCCCAGGTTGGGATTCGCCGTTGTTGCGTGAGGCGGTGGTGTGATTTTGTCTCAAATCCGATAACAAAAAAGGCCACCATTGGCGGCCTTTTTTGTTTGGAGCACCACACTACCCATCAGTGATGATGGCGCGCGCCATGCAGGTGCGAGTGGCCTTGATGGCTGTCTTCTGCAGCGCCTTTCGACACGCTTGGCGTCCCGCACGGCTCGGTGCCGCAGTCGCCGCTTTCCACCTGCAGGGTGACGTGGGTGATCTCGAAGCGCTCGTGCAGGAGTTGGCCGAGCGCGTCGCGCAGGCGGTCGCGGTCGGTGGTTTCGCCGACCACCACGTGTGCGGTGAGTGCGGGTGTGCTGGAGGCCAGTGCCCAGACGTGCAGGTCGTGGACGTCTTCGACGCCGGGATAACTGCTCAGCGCTTGCTGCACCTGAGGCAGGTCGATGCCTTTGGGCACGCCTTCGAGCAATACGTTGATCGCTTCGCGCAACAGCACCCAGGTGCGCGGCAGCACCCACAGGCCGATCAGCACGGCCAGCACCGGGTCGATCCACTGCCAGCCGGTCCAGCGGATCAGCAGCGCGCCGATGATCACCGCCACCGAGCCAAGCATGTCGCTCCAGACTTCCAGATAGGCACCCTTGACGTTGAGACTCTCGCCGCTGCCGGCGTGCAGCAGCTTCATCGCGATCAAGTTGATCACCAGGCCGAAGCCGGCGATCCACAGCATGCCGCTGGAGGAAATATCCTGCGGCGCGCGAAAGCGTTGCGCCGCTTCCCACAGGATGTAAGCGCCGACTGCGAACAACAGCGCGCCATTGGCCAGCGCGCCGAGCGCCTCCAGGCGCACATAGCCATAGGTGCGACGCGCATCGGCAGGGCGACGGCTCAGCCGCACCGCGACCAGCGCGATCATCAGGCCGACGGTGTCGGTGGCCATATGCGCGGCGTCGGACAGCAGCGCCAGGCTGTTGGTGATGAACGCGCCGATGACCTCCGCCAACAGGAAGGTGGCGGTCAGCGCGAGCGCCCACCACAACGGTTTCTCGTGGCGGATCTCGCTAGGTGCGTGGTTGTGGTCGTGTCCCATGGATGCGGTGGCCTCGTGCGATGCGCGCACCTTAGGCGCACGCGATGGCGGAGACTATTACACCTGCGCGTGATGACATCACATCACGCGGGCGCAGTGATGTGCCTTATTGCCCACAGGCCGGGTGGCAACTTGGAGCGGCTAACAAAAGCTCTCGAACGCCGCAGCAATGGCGGCAACGTGCTGGCCACACTGCCTTCGTTGACGAGTGGAGTGATGTCGGTAGTGGCAGTGACATTGCTCGGATCGAGAGGAGCCGATCAGACCGCACATCATCGGACGGCCGCACTGCATGCACTACTTGCCCTGCTTGCCCTGCTTGCAACCATGCACACCGACACTCTCGACTGGTCCTTGCCCGCTCACCGTCGCGGGACCTTACGCGGCATGGATGCCGCGTAAGAGCCTACATGGACGTACTTGCGGCGTGTCCCGCGACGGTGAGCGGGCAAGGGCCCTGCAGAAAAGCCACAGATCAGCCGCTCTGCCTTGCGGCGTGTCCCGCGACGCTGGGCGGGCAAGGGCCTCGCAGACAAGCCACAGATCAGCCGCTCTGCCTTGCGGCGTGTCCCGCGACGCTGGGCAGGCAAGGGCCCCGCAGACAAGCCACAGATCAGCCGCTCTGCCTTACGGCGTGTCCCGCGATGGTGGCCGGACAAGGGCCTCGCAGCCAAGCCGCAAATCATCCGCTCTGCACCCGACGCATACCCGTTCGATCACCTATCAAAACGGATGCGAGTTACATCAAGACGGATACGAGTTACAACGCCGGCGACGCCCACCTGGTGGTGGGCGTAGTAGCTCTATTAGCCACTCTCAAACCTTGGCCACCAGCTTGATCACGCTGGAAAAATCCAGCGCACCGTTACCGGCCTGGCTGTTCATCGCGTACAGATTGCGTGCCAGCTCGCCGAGCGGAATCGACACGCCCGCCTGCACTGCGGATTCGGCGACCAGCCCCAGATCCTTGAGCATCAGATCGTTGCCGAAGCCGCCGCTGTAGCCGCGCGAAGCCGGTGCGTTGGGCAGCACGCCCGGCCAGGGATTGCAGACTTCGGTGGCCCAGCTGCGCCCGGTGCTGACCGCCATCATCTGCGACAGCACCGCCGGGTCCAGCCCTTGCGCGACGCCCAGCGCCAGCGCCTCGCCGGTGGCCGCCATGATCACGCCCAGCGCCATGTTGTTGCACAGTTTGGCGACCTGGCCGGCACCGTTGTCGCCGACGTGGAAGATGTTCTTGCCCATTGCCTGCAGCACTGGGCGGGCGCGCTCAAGCGTCTCGGCTGCACCGCCGACGATGAAGGTCAGCGTGCCGGCCGCCGCGCCCGCGGTACCGCCAGAAACCGGCGCGTCCAGCATTGCCAAGCCACGCGCCTGCGCCGCGGCGGCGACCTTGCGCGCGGTGACCGGCGCGATGGTGCTGCAGTCGATCACCAAGGCACCTGCGGGAATCTGCGCCAGAATGCCGGCCTCGCCGAAGTACAGGCCTTCGACATGGCGGCTGGCCGGCAGCATCGAGATCACGATCTCCGCATCGGCCAAGGTGTCGTGCGCCGAGCTGGCGGCGTGCGCGCCGGCGGCGGCGGCAGCGTCCCGCGCGGCAGGCACCAGATCGAAGACGCGTAGCTGGTGCCCGGCCTTGATCAGGTTGGCAGCCATCGGCCCGCCCATATTGCCCAGGCCGATAAAAGCGATCTTGCTCATGGTGTCGGTTTCCAGGTTAGAACGATCATCAATAGTTAGTGCGGTCATGGATTGGCGGCTGGCTCGCAAGGCGGCCATCGCAAACTTCGGGCTTGCCGGTGCCAATGCGAATGTTGCGATTCCCCCGCCGCGTGCGCGTTGCGCTAGCCATCAACCGCATTTGCCAGCCACTCAGCATTCACCGACTTCACGTGCAGCAAGATCGGCAAGCGGGTGCTCTGCGGCGGGCCAGGGCGATTGAAAGAATGCAGCAGCCCACTGCGTATCCGCTTCTTCCAGCGAGGCCGGTTGCCATTGCGGCTGGCGGTCCTTGTCGATCAGCAGCGCGCGGATGCCTTCGGCAAAGTCGCCATGTGCGGCGACGTGCAGCGCCGCCACGTATTCGGTGCGGAAGGTATCGGCCAGGGTGCTTGTGGCCGGATGACGTTGCAGCTCCCAGGCCAGTCGCGCGGAACTGGGCGCGCCAGCTGCGAGCGTTGCGCGTGCGGCTTGCAACCAGGCGTCTTCGCTTTGCAGTGCCAGGATCGCAGCGACCACCTCTTCCAGCGTGTCGCCCGCCACCAGTTGCTCGATCAAGGCCGCATGCACTTGCAAGGGGCCGGGCTCCAGAGCTTGCGCAATGCCGTGCAAAAACGCGCTGAGTTGGCCGCGGTCGTCCTGCACATTGTCCGTCCAGGCGTGCGCGCTCAAAGCATCCAGCACGGCGGCATATTGCGCGTGCTCCAGACGCACATCCGCCAGACCCGCGTAGATAGCGTCGCTCGCATCCAACGGAGCGCCCGTCAATGCCAGAAACAATCCGGCGCCGTGCAGCACGCGGCGCAACAACCAGCTGCCACCGACATCGGGAAACAAGCCGACGCTGATCTCGGGCATCGCCAGACGCGAGCGCTCGGTGACCACGCGATGGCTGGCGCCGGACATCAGGCCGATGCCGCCACCCATGACAATACCGTGGCCCCAACACAGCAGCGGCTTGGGATAGGTATGGATGCGATGGTCGAGCCGATATTCTTCTTCGAAGAACGCTGCAGCATATCCATTGCCTTGCGGTTGCGCGACGCGTTCCTGCGCATCCGGCACCGCCTCGCGATGCGCGCGCATGCTCTGGTACAGACCATGCAGATCACCGCCCGCGCAGAACGCTTTCTCGCCGGCACCACGCAACACCACGCAGGCGATCTGCGCATCGTCGGCCCAGACGCGCAGCTGCGCATCCAGCAGGCGCGTCATCTGCAACGACAGGCCGTTGAGCGTCTTGGGCGAATTCAAGGTGGCGATGCCGATGCGATGCCCGTCCGCGCAATCGCGTTGCTCGAACAGCACCGGTGCCTCTTCAGTTGCGTTGACATCCACCATCAGCCGTTGCTCCACTGCGGCGCGCGCTTCTCGAGGAATGCCGCGACGCCCTCGGCCTGATCGGCTTGCTCGAACAGATCGACAAAGGCTTCGCGCTCGGCAACCAAGGCCGCAGCGTGCGTGCCATGGCGGGTGGATTGCACCAGGCGTTTGCAGGCCGCCACGCTCACCGGGCTCTGCTTGCCGGCACGCTGCGCCCATGCAACTGCCAGCGCGCGCGACTCGCCCTTGCCCACCACCTCTTCCACCAGGTCGATCCGGTGCGCGGTGGCGGCATCGATACGCTCGCCCAGCAGGATCATGCGCTTGGCCCAGCCCTCGCCGACCAGGCGCGGCAGGTTCTGGGTGCCACCCGCGCACGGCAGCAAACCGACGCTGGCTTCCGGCAGCGCCAGATGCGCCTGCTGCTCGGCAATGCGCAGGTCGCAGGCCAGCGCGCACTCCAGACCACCGCCCATGGCATAGCCGTTGATGGCGGCAATCGACATGCCACGGAAGGCGCTCAAGGCCTCGAACGCTTCGCCGAAGCGACGCGCGGCCTCGCGTGCAGCGGCCTTGTCGCCATCGGCAAATTGCTTGAGGTCGGCCCCGGCGCTGAAGAACTTTTCGCCCTCGCCGGTGATCACCAGCGCATACACGCTGCGGTCGGCATCCAATGCATGCACCAGGTCGCGCAAGGCGGCCAGACTCTGCACGGTCCAGGTATTGGCCGGCGGGTTGCTCAACGTGACGATGGCGACATGCCCATCGCGCTCGACCTGCAGGCCGGTATGCGCGCGCCCTTCCCAATCGCTCATCGCAGTTCCTCCTCGCCGTTGAGCAGGTGCCGCGCAATGATCATGCGCATCACTTCGTTGGTGCCCTCAAGGATGCGATGCACGCGGCTGTCGCGCAGCAGGCGTTCGATCGGGTACTCGCGGATATAGCCGTAACCGCCGTGGATCTGCAGTGCGTCGTCGCAGATCGCAAAGCCGGCGTCGGTGGCGAAGCGCTTGGCCATGGCGCACCACACGGTGGCATCGTGGCTGCCGGCATCGAGCTTGCGTGCGGCGGTGTGCACCATCTGCCGCGCGGCCACCAGTTGGGTGGCCATATCGGCCAGCTTGAATTGCAGCGCCTGGAAATCGGCCAACTTTTTGCCGAACTGGCGGCGCTCGCCCATGTAACGCCGCGCCGCATCCAGTGCGCCCTGCGCCGCCCCCAGCGAACACGCCGCGATGTTGATGCGGCCGCCATCCAGCGCCTTCATCGCCATCTTGAAGCCCTCGCCTTCCTTGCCGAGCAGATTGCCGGCCGGGATGCGTACATCGGTAAAGGTCACCCCGCGCGTGGGCTGGCTGTTCCAGCCCATCTTTTCTTCCTTGCGGCCGTAGCTGATGCCGGGCGCGTCGGCCGGCACCACGAAGGCGCTGATGCCGCGTGCGCCATCGTCGCCGGTGCGGGCCATCACCACCAGCACATCGGTGGCGCCGGCGCCGGAAATGAAGGCCTTGCTGCCGTTGAGCACATACGCGTCGCCATCGCGCTGGGCGCGGGTTTTCAACGATGCCGCGTCCGAGCCGGCACCTGGCTCGGTCAGGCAATACGAGCCCAGCTTGGCACCGCTGGTCATCGCCTCGCCCCACTGCGCGCGCACCGTGTCATTGCCATAGCTGGCAATCAGCCAGGTGGCCATGTTGTGGATGCTGATGAAGGCCGAGGTGGACGGATCGACCGTGGCGAGCTCTTCGAACACCACTGCTGCATCGAGCCGGCGCATGCCCAGGCCGCCCACGCCTTCGTCGGTGTACAGGCCGCAGAAACCGAGCTCGGCGGCCTTGGCGATCGCCTCGCGCGGGAAGTGACTTTCTGCGTCCCATTGCGCGGCATGTGGGGCGAGTTCCTTGTCGGCGAAGTCGCGCGCGGCGGCGCGGAAGGCCTCCTGCTCGTCGTTCAAATCGGCCGCGTTGGGGTGTAGCTGGATGGCTGCATTCATGGCGATCGGATCACTTGAGAGAGATGGTGGTGTTGACGCCGTGGCCCAGCGTTTCGTCGTCGAACCAGCGCGCGGTGACGGTCTTGGTCTGGGTGTAGAACATCACCACCTGCTTGCCGTACGGGCCCAGGTCGCCGAGCTTGGAGGCACGCGAGCCGGTGAACGAAAACAGCGGTACCGGCACCGGAATCGGCACATTGATGCCGACCTGGCCCACATCGATGTCTTCCTGGAAACGGCGCGCAGCAGCACCGGACTGGGTGAACAACGCGGTGCCGTTGCCGTTGGGATTGGCGTTGACCAAGGCGATGGCGTCATCCAGCGTGGCCGCTGACAGAATCACCAGCACGGGCCCGAAGATTTCTTCGTCGTAGATGCGCATGCCCGGGGTGACGCCGGAGAAGATCGTCGGGCCGACAAAGTTACCTTGCTCAAAGCCCGGTACGTGCGGTGCGCGACCATCCAGTTCCAGCGTGGCGCCCTGCTCCACGCCGGAGGCGATCAGGCTCTCCACACGCTCGCGTGCGGCGCAGGAAATCAGCGGGCCGACGTCGGTGCCCTGCGCACTGCCCGCACCCAGCTTCAAGGTCTTGGCCTTGGCAACTAGTGCCGGAATCCATTGTTGCGCCTCGCCCACCAGCACCAGCGTGGATGCCGCCATGCAACGCTGGCCGGCGGCACCAAAGGCGGCACCAACCATCGCGTTGAGGGTCTGTTCCTGGTTGGCGTCCGGCAGCACCACGGCATGATTCTTGGCGCCCATCATGCATTGCACGCGCTTGCCGGCCAGCGATGCGCGGCGATAGACGTGCGTGCCCACCTTGGTGGAGCCGACGAACGACAGCGCCTTGATCTCGGGGTGGTCGCACAGTGCGTTGACTACCTCTTCGCCGCCGTGCACCACGTTGAGCACGCCCTTGGGAATGCCTGCTTCCAGCGCGAGCTCCACCAGGCGCATGGTGACCATCGGGTCCTGCTCGGAGGGCTTGAGCACGAAGGTGTTGCCGGTGGCGATGGCCATCGGAAACATCCACAGCGGGATCATCGCCGGGAAGTTGAACGGGGTAATGCCTGCGCACACGCCCAGCGGCTGCAGCAGGCTGTAGGTGTCCACGCCGTTGGCGACGTTATTGGCCAGCTCGCCCAGCTGCAGATTGCCGATCGCCGCGGCGTGTTCCACCACCTCCAGCCCGCGGAACACATCGCCTTCGGCATCGGCCAGGGTCTTGCCCTGCTCGGCACTGAGCAGCGCGGCCAGCTCGGGCATGTGCTCGCGGATCAGTTGCTGGTACTTGAGGAAGACACGCGCGCGGGTGCCGATGGGCGTCTTGCGCCAGCTGACGAAAGCACGGCTGGCGGCGGCCACTGCGGCGTCGACTTCGGCCGTGGTGGCGAACGGCACCTGCGCCAGCACCGACTGGTCGGCCGGGTTGACCACGTCCTGCCAGTGCGAACTGTCGGAAACCACAAATTCGCCATCGATCAACAGGGACACGCGGGGGACGGATTCGCTCATTGCAGGTTCGCTCGCGGAAGGGTCGATACAGATGCTTCGCATTGTTCGCACCCCTCGCCGGCATTCCCAGCCGCCAATTGCTTAATCGCGCTAAGCTGGCGGCACAATTTTGCGAATCTTGCGAATGCCACACACGCAGCCACTTCTGCGCCACCAACTCGGCCTGCGCCTGCAGCGGCTGCGCCAGCGCCATGGCCTGACCCAGGCCGAACTGGCGCGCCGGCTGGCGTTGTCGCCGAGCTATCTCAACCAGATCGAGCGCAACCAGCGCCCGTTGACGCTGGCGATCCAGCAGCGGCTCAAGGCCACCCTGGGCGACCTGGAAGGCCTGCTTGACCTGGACGACCCCGCCGCGCTGGTGGAACCCTTGGACGAATCGCTGCGCAGCCTGGGCCACAGCCTGTCGGCGGCCGAGCTGCGCGTGCTCACCGGCAATCTGCCGCAGGTGGCGCAGGCACTGCTGGATCTGCACCGCGCCCATCGGCACCTGCTCGAGCGCAATGCCGCACTGGAACTGCAGATCGGCGCCGACCATGCCGCACTGCCGTCGCTGTCGCCCGGCGAGCAGGTGCGCGATTACTTCAATCGCGCGCACAACTACCTGCCCGAACTGGATGAGCGCGCCGAAGCGCTGTATGCCGAACTCGGGCTGACCCCGGACAACCTTGCGCTGCGGCTGCGCCAACGCCTGGCCGATCGCCATGGCTTGTTGGTGCAGGACGCCACCGACCTGCTCAGCGACAAGCGGAGCGTGGATGCGCAGGCACGCGTGCTGTGGCTGCCTGCGCATCTGCGCCCGGGCCAGCAGGCATTTCAGATGGCGGCGCAATTGGCGTTGCTGGAGTGTGCGCCGCTGCTGGAGGCGCGCATCGCCGATGCCGGATTCGAAGATGCCGAGCGCATCGCGTTGTCGCGCATTGGTTTGTCGAACTATTTCGCCGGCGCCCTGGTGATGCCGTATGGCGAATTTCTGCACAGCGCGCAGACCTGCCGCTACGACATCGAATGGCTGGCCGATCGTTTCGATGTGGGCTTCGAGGCGGTCTGCCACCGGCTCAGCACCTTGCAGCGGCGCGGTGCAGCCGGCTTGCCGATCTTCTTCATGCGGGTGGACCGCGCCGGCAATGTGTCCAAACGTCACTCGGCCACCGACTTCCACTTCTCGCATGTCGGCGGCGCCTGCCCGTTGTGGATCGTCTACGAAGCCTTCAATCAGCCCGACCGCATCCTGACCCAGATCGCGCGCATGCCCGATGGCCGGCGCTATTTCTGGCTTGCGCGGCAGGTCAGCAGTGGCGCGCCCGGTTACGGCCGCCCGCGCAAGACCTTTGCATTAGCGATGGGCTGCGACCTGCGCCATGCCGATCAACTGGTGTATGCGCGCGGCTGGGACCTGAATGCGGTGGACGACGCGGTGCCGATCGGCCCGGGCTGCCTGACCTGCGAGCGCAGCGACTGCGTGCAGCGTGCCTTCCCGGCATTGCCTCGATTGCCTGCCAGCGCGCGCTAGGCAGCAAACAAGGCTGCGCATGCGCTCCAATGCAACCTTTGGTGACCATGTCGCCACTTAAGCCGCAACTGTGACGGGCCATTCGCTATCGCTGCACTGCAGCATTCCAACGTGAGATAGCTCACGCAAAATGCTTCATTGGAATGGAATGGCTTGCGCTTCTACCCTGAAGCGGACACATGCAGGACAGAGGAACGCCAACGCGATCGCTCGATGAGCGTTGCAGCGTCACGCAAACGAACCGTGCTTCACACCGCAATACCGCACTACCTCAGTCATGCCCGCGCGGATGCGCCAGAAGCGCCACTGCGCCAGACGGCCGCAGCAACGGCCACCATCTCCATTCGGTAACTTTGTCCTGGGAGGGATCAAACGATGCCCGTTCACCACACCGGCCACTCGGCCAGCCGGCGCCTGCGCCGCACCCCTGCGCGCGACGTCCTCTGCACCACCATCGCCTTCGTTCTGGCCAGCGCGTTCAGTGCGCACGCACAGGACAGCGCGGCTGCGCCTTCCGCAGCGCAGGCCAGCGACAGCACCACCGCCGCGCCGCCACCGGTCACACTCGACAACATCACCGTGATCGGCCAGCGCGCCAGCCTGAATCAGGCAGTGCAAGCCAAGCAGATGTCCGATCACGTCATGGAAGTGATCTCGGCCGACAACATGGGCCAGATGCCCAATGTCACCGTGGCTGAAGCGCTGGTGCGCCTGCCCGGCGTCAATGGCACCCGTGACCGCGGCAACGAGAGCCTGGCCACCGTGCGCGGCCTGGGCCCGCGCATGACCATGGGCACCGTCAACGGGCGCGAAATCGCCTCCTCCGAGCCCAATCGCGCGGTGCGCTGGGAAGTGTTTCCCACCGAGATCGTCTCCACCGTCAAGGTCTACAAGACCCAGTCGGCGGATCTGGTGGCCGGTGGCCTGGCCGCAACGGTGGACATCTCCACCATCAGCCCACTGGACTACACCGGCCCGGGCTTTGTCGGCACCGCCGGCCCGGTGTTCTACGACCACGCCAAGGACGTGGACGGCTACACCCCGTGGGGCAACCGCTTCGGCGCCAGCTGGGTGCACAAGATCAACGACAACCTGGCAGTTGCGCTCGGCGCCACCTATCAGAAGCAGAAGAACTCCAACTCCTCGATCGGTAGCTGGGGCTACACCGATGCCACCACCTCGCGCGATGTGGATGGCGACGGCACCGTGGACCCCACGCCATTCGGCGCGGCCGACCAGCTCAAGCTGACCGACCAGACCCGCACCGGTGCAATGGGCACGGTGCAATGGCGCTCGGGCAACTTCGAGTTGAAGTTCGACGGCCTGTATTCGCGGATCGAAATCGACGAAGACCAGTTGCAGAACTGGTTCAACGGCCTGGCCTACAGCACGTTCTCCACCGGTGCCAATCCGTACACCACGCCTGGCTCGTCCTACACCATCGTCGATGGCGATGTGGTCGCCGGTACGCTGGCCAATTCGAACCTGCAGGTCGACCATGTGGTCAGCCACTACAACGAGGTCAAGACGCTCACCGCCGGTGGTTTGAACGCCAAGTGGAACGGCGATGTGTGGACGCTGGGCAGCGACCTGTCGTTCTCGCAGGCCAAGCGCGACAACACCTGGCAGGCGGTGCGCTTCGGCAGCAACCCGGACACCGTCTCGTTCGATTTCCGCCGCAGCGTCACCCCCACCATCAGCACCAGCTCGGACACGCCCGAATACGGCATCGCCGGCCAGACCGAGCCGCAGGCGCTGCGCGACAAGATTGCCGCACTCGCGCTCAACGCCAGCCGCGCGGTCGATGCCGGCCCGTTCACCTCGCTGGAATTCGGCGCACGCGCCGCGCGTCGCGAAAAGCAGAACCGCCGCTTCATCAGCAATCAATCCGGCTACGACCAACCGATTTCGGCGTATCAGGGCCTGATCTATCCGGTCACCATGCCGGACTTGAACGTGCCCACGCTGACCGGCGGCAACATGGACGCCATCGCCGAGATCGGCTTCGGCGGCTTCGATCCGAGCACGCTCGACGAACAACTGCTCGACCACTGGAACGTCAAGGAAGACGTGCGCGAAGCCTTCGCCAAAGCGGTGTTCAGCTCGCAGGTGTTCGGCACCGATGTCACCGGCAATATCGGCGTGCGCCTGGTCAACACCAAGACCACCAGCGACGGCTTCGATTCGGTCGGCAACACCGTGCAGGCCAGCACCGACAGCAAGGAATACACCGACGTCCTGCCCAGCGCCACCGTCAACTTCCTGATCGACGATCAACGCATCCTGCGCTTTGCGGTGGCCAAGGTCATCGCGCGTCCGCCGCTGGACGAGCTGCGCACCGGACGTCGCCTGGACGACCCCAATGTCACCGTCGGCCAGCTCACCGGCAGCGGCGGCAACCCGCAGCTGGATCCGTTCAAGGCCACCCAGGTCGATGTGTCGTATGAGTGGTACTTCCACAAGGAAGCGCTGGCGGCGATTGCGGTCTACCGCAAGGAAGTGGATTCCAGCATCGGCTACCGCACCGACCGTGAAGTGATCAATGGCCTGGATTACCTGGTCAGCGCACCGTTCAATGGCGGCGGCGGGCATATCAACGGTGTGGAGCTCACCTTCCAGACGCCGTTCTACTTCATCCCGCACATGGAAAACTTCGGCGTCTATTCCAACTTCTCGCTGGTCGATTCCGACCTCAAGGAATTCTCGCCGGTCGACAACCCGTTGCCGCTGAGCGGCCTGGCGCGCAAGACCGGCACCTTCGATCTGTGGTACAGCAACGGCAGTTTCGAAGCGCGTGTGGGTTACAAGTACCACAGCCCCTACACCGTGGTGTACGGCTGGAATGCGGCGCGTCTTGCACGTCTGCAAAGCGAAGGCACGGTGGATCTGAGCCTGAACTGGCAGTACAGCAAACAGCTCAGCTTCCGCTTCCAGGCCGGCAATCTCACCAACGAACCGCTGCGCGCCTACACCGACAACAAGCCCAACCGCCTGGCCAATCAGGACGACGGTGGCTACCAGGTGTTCGGCCGTCGCTATGCGCTGGAAGCCAGCTACAAGTTCTAAGCGCAGCTGACACCCCTGCTGCGCGACTGCGACACCGGTGCGGTTGGTGCGTGGAATCGGATCTGTCATCGACGTTCCGATTCCACGCACCAACCGCACGACAGCACCGCTGCGTGCGGCATGCTGTCACCCGCTCCACGTTTTCTGTCGAGGAATTGCATGCGCTCTACACGCCGTCTCTGGACGCCCGCGCTACTGGCGCTGGCCATCTCCACCTTCGCACACGCCGCCCCGGCCCCCGCCACGTTGTATCTCGGTGCGGACCTGTCCTACGTCAACGAGATGGAAGAGTGCGGTGTGCAATACCGCGAGAACGGCGTGGTCAAAGACCCGTTCGAACTCTTCCACGCGCACGGTGCCAATCTGGTGCGTGTGCGGTTGTGGAACGACGCACGCTGGACCCGCTACAGCGACCTGTCCGATGTCAAGAAGACCATCGCACGTGCACGCGCGCAAGGCATGCAGGTCTTGCTGGACCTGCACTATTCCGACGATTGGGCCGATGGCGAAAAACAGCTGATTCCCAAGGCCTGGGCCAGCATCACCGACACCGATGAGCTGGCGCGCACGTTGTATGGCTTCACCTACGACACGCTGAGCGCGCTCGACCGTGCCGGCCTGATGCCGGAACTGGTGCAGGTGGGCAACGAAAGCAATTCCGATCTGATGGACAGCATTCCCTGGGACAAGAAGCGCCCCATCGACTGGCAACGCAACGCCAAACTGTTCAATGCCGGCATCAAGGCCGTGCGCGATATCAGCGCACGCTCCAGCATCAAGCCACGGGTGATGCTGCATATCGCCCAGCCGGAGAATGTGGAACCGTGGTTTGCCGCCGCCACCAAGGCCGGCGTTACCGACTACGACCTGATCGGCATCAGCTACTACCGCAAATGGTCGACCCAATCGATGGCCGAGCTGGGCAAGACCATCAAGCGCCTGCGCGGCCGCTACGACGCCGATGTGGTGGTGGTGGAAACCGCGTATCCGTGGACGCTGGAGTCCGGCGACACCTCGCACAATCTGCTCGGCGAAGACTCGCTGATTCCCGGCTACCCGGCCACACCGCAAGGCCAGTCCAAGTACATGATCGATCTCACCCAGCTGGTGATCGACACCGGCGGCGCCGGCGTGGTGTATTGGGAACCGGCATGGACCAGCAGCAGCTGCAAGACGCGCTGGGGCACCGGCTCGTCGTGGGAAAACGCCAGTTTCTTCGATTTCAAGCATGACAACGAGGTGTTGCCGGCGATCGATTTCATGCGCCACCCGTATACGGGCGTGCCTGCATCGCGCAAGCCAGCAACAGGCAACCCTGCTTCGACCAAACAAGACCAAGCTGCCGACGCCAGCAAGAGGACGCAGCCATGACCGGCATCAATCGCCGCGAGCTGCTGCGCGGCATGTTGGCAAGCGGCGTGAGCGCCGCTCTCCCCGTCGGCGCAGCCGGCGCATTAGTGCCCGCCATCGCCGGTGCAGCGCCAGCCGTAGGCAAGAACGCAACGCCGCTTGCCGCGCTCGGCGATGCAACGCTGGCACCGCGCGAACGGCTGCTATTCGACTTTGGCTGGCGCTTCCATCTCGGCCACGCCAGCGACCCATCGCGTGACTTCGAGTTCGGCACCTTCCAGCGCACCTTCGCCAAGGCTGGCAAGGACACCGCGACCGCCTCGCAACTGGCCTTCGACGACAGTGCCTGGGAACTGCTGGATCTGCCGCACGATTGGGCCGTTACCCTGCCCTTCCGGCAGGAACCCATCTCGGCCACCATCACCGAAGAAGACCCGGCCGCCGCGCACGGCTACAAACCGCTGGGCACGAGCTTTCCGGAACACAGCGTGGGTTGGTATCGCCGCACGCTGCAGATTCCCGCAAGCGATTTGGGCAAGCGCATCAGCCTGGTGTTCGACGGCGTGTTCCGCGATTGCATCGTGTTCTGCAACGGCCACATCGTCGGGCGCAATGCCAGCGGCTATTGCGGCTTCGAGGTCGACCTCAGCGAAGTGATCGACTACGGCAAGCCCAACCTCATCGCCGTGCGCGTAGATGCCACGCTGGGCGAAGGCTGGTTCTACGAAGGTGCCGGCATCTATCGGCATCTGTGGCTGCAAAAGACCGACCTGCTGCATCTGCCGCAAGACGGCGTGTTCGTGCGCAGCACTGTACAAGGCGACAACGCAACCGCGCAGGTGTCCACCGAAGTCCGCAACGACGGCACCGCCCCGCGCCAGTGCAACGTGCAAGCGCGCGTGACAGCACCGGATGGGCGCGTCGTCGCACAGGCGGTCAGTGCAGCGGTCACCATTGCAGTGGGCCAGGTGCAGGTTGTCGAACAGACACTTCCGCTGGGCCAGACCGCGCTATGGTCGATCGATACCCCGCAGCTCTACAGCCTCACCACCAGCGTGCACAGCGACGGCAACGCGGTCGATGCGGTGGTCACGCCGTTCGGTGTGCGCACGGCTGTCTTCGATGCGCAGCGCGGTTTCCTGTTGAACGGCACGCCGCTCAAGCTGCACGGCACCAACAACCACCAGGATCACGCCGGCGTCGGCACCGCCATCCCGGACAGCCTGCACGAGTGGCGCCTGCGCCAACTCAAGTCGATGGGCTGCAACGCCTATCGCAGCTCGCACAATCCAGCCACGCCTGAACTGCTCGCGCTATGCGATCGCCTGGGCATGTTCGTGATCGAAGAGACCCGGCGCATGTCCACCGACCCGGAAGCCATGGGCGAACTGGAGACAATGGTGCGGCGCGGGCGTAATCATCCCAGCGTGATCCTGTGGTCGCTCGGCAACGAAGAGCCGCAACAGGTCACCGAGCGCGGCGCACGTATCGTGAGCCGCATGCAGCAACGCGTGCGTCAACTCGACCCCACCCGCCCCACCACTTTTGCCATGGACAAGGGCTTTGGCGATGGCGTCGGTCAAGTGGTCGATGTAGTCGGTTTCAACTACCGCACCAGCCAGATGGACGGCTTCCACGCGCAATACCCCAACATCCCCATCTACGGCAGCGAAACCGGCAGCACCGTGTCGGTGCGCGGCAACTATCAGCGCGACGATGCACGCGGCTATACCCGCGCCTACGACCTGGACCACCCGTGGTGGGCGAGCACTGCCGAAGCCTGGTGGAGCTATGTCGCACAACGTCCGTACATCGCCGGCGGCTTTATCTGGACCGGCTTCGATTACCGCGGCGAACCCACACCGTATAACCGTTGGCCGAATGTCGCCTCGCAGTTCGGCGTGCTCGACAGCTGCGGCTTTCCCAAGGACAACTACTGGTACTACCGCGCGCAATGGACCAGCGAACCGGTGCTGCATCTGTTCCCGCACTGGAACTGGGACGGCCTGCTGCAGCCCGACGACAAGGGCCGCGTCGCCGTGTGGTGCCATACCAATCTCGACGCGGTGGAACTGCTGGTCAACGGCGTCAGCCAGGGCCTGCAACAGGTGCCGGCCTACGGGCATGTGGAATGGCGCGTGGCTTATGCGCCGGGCGTGATCGAAGCGCGCGGCTATCGCGGCGGCAAGCTGGTGCTCACCGAACGCCGCGAGACAGTCGGCAAACCGGCTGCGATCCGCTTGAGTTGCGATCGCAACGCATTGCGCGCCGATGCCGAAGATGTGGCCGTGGTGAAGGTAGAGATTGTGGATGCACAGGGCCGCATCGTTCCCACCGCCGACACGCACGTGCAGTTCGCGGTACGCGGCGCAGGCAACCTGATCGGCGTCGGCAACGGCGACCCCAGTAGCCATGAGGACGACAAGGCACCGCAGCGCAAAGCGTTCAATGGCTTGTGCATGGCGTTGCTACAGGCAATTAAAAAGCCCGGCGACATCATCTTGCAAGCGACTGCGCAGGGCCTGACGCCAGCGACCCTGCGCGTGACTGCCCAAGCGACCAAACCACGCGCAGCAGTCATCTGACGCAACTCGCCCCGTTGGTCACGGGGCGAGGCTGGCTCAGTCCTTACTCGGCGAGCTCGCGCATGACCTTGATCAGGTCGGACTTGCCTTCGAAACCGATGCCCGGCAATTCCGGCATCACGATGTGCCCGTCTTGAACTGTTACGCCATCCGGAAACCCGCCATACGGCTGAAACAGATCCGGGTAACTCTCGTTGCCGCCCAAGCCCAACCCTGCGGCAATGTTGAGCGACATCTGATGACCACCGTGCGGGATGCAACGCGCGGGCGACCAGCCGAATTGTTCGAGCACCTCCAGCGTGCGGAGATACTCCACCAGGCCGTAAGACAGCGCGCAGTCGAACTGCAGATAATCGCGATCAGGGCGCATGCCGCCGTAGCGCAGCAAGTTGCGTGCATCCTGGTGCGAGAACAGGTTTTCGCCCGTCGCCATCGGCCCTGGATAAAATTCGCTCAGGCTGGCTTGTAGCGCGTAGTCGAGCGGATCACCGACTTCTTCGTACCAGAACAGCGGGTAGTCGCGCAGCATCTTGGCGTAGGCGATGCCGGTCTCCAGATCGAAGCGGCCGTTCGCATCGACCGCCAGACGGGCATGGCTACCAATTTCCTCAAGCACCGACTCGATCCGGCCGCGGTCCTCGTCGATGGAGGCGCCACCGATCTTCATCTTGACCACGTTGTAACCGCGATCCAGATAGCCACGCATCTCTTTGCGCAGGGCGCTGTTGTCCTTGCCCGGGTAATAGTAGCCACCGGCTGCATAGACAAAGACGCGGGGATTAGCTTGCCGGCCTTTCATCTGCGCCAGATAACGAAATAGCGGCATGCCGGCAATCTTGGCGGTGGCATCCCAGACCGCCATATCCAGCGTGCCCACCGCCACAGAGCGCTCACCATGACCGCCCGGCTTTTCGTTGGACATCATCGCCTTCCAGACCCTGGAGGGATCCAGATTGTCGCCGGCGTCGTTGCACAACGCAGCGCTCTCGGCTTCCAGAATGCGATCGCGAAACCGCTCGCGTATCAGTCCGCCCTGTCCATAGCGCCCATTGGAGTTGAAGCCGTAGCCGACGACCCGACGGCCGTCGCGCACCTGATCGGTGACCACCGCCACCAGACTGGCGGTCATCTTGGAAAAGTCGATGTAGGCGTTACGGATCGGCGAGGAGATCGGCTTGGTGATTTCGACGACATCGATGATACGCATTGGGTAGTCTCCCGCGAGGTGTGGTGAGTTATGAATCGGTTGAAGAGGCCGCGACAGGCATTGGCTCGCCCGCCTGTTGACGACGAATGATTTCCTGGGTCTTGGAGATATCCAGCGCGCCATCCCACTTGGCGATCGCAAGGGTGGCAACACTGTTACCGATCAGATTGACCACCGCCCTGGCCTCATTCATGAAGCGATCGACGCCCAGCAAAAGCACCAGCCCTGCAACAGGCAGCGTGTCGATGGTGGAAAGCGTTGCGGCCAACGCGACAAAACCCGCGCCAGCAACGCCAGCGGATCCTTTCGAGGTCAGTAGCAACACCCCAAGCAGTACGATTTGTTGATAGACCGGTAGCGGTGTATTGGTCGCTTGCGCGACGAAAATGGCCGCCATGGTCAGATAGATACAGGTGCCGTCCGCATTGAAGGTGTATCCCGTTGGCAGAACCAGGCCAACCGTCGATTTGCGCACGCCGGCCAGTTCGAGCTTCATCATCATGCGCGGCAGAACGGCTTCGGTCGAACAGGTTCCGAACGTGACAAGCAGTTCGTCCTTGATGAAGCGGAGAAGGCGCAGCAGCGGAAAGCCGGTCCACCGTGCGATCGCTCCCAACACCACGAAAACGAACAGTGCCGAGGTCACGTAGACGGCCAACATCAAATGCCCAAGCGACCACAGGGTGGCCAGGCCATACTTGCCGATCGTGAAAGCAATGCCTGCACCGGCACCCAGCGGCGCGAGCCGCATCACCATGTTGATCATCTTGAACAGCGCCTGCAGCCCGTTATCGATGAGATCGACCAGCGGCTTGCCACGCTCGCCCAGCTGCAACAGCCCCACTGCAAACAACACCGACACCAGAATGACCTGCAGCATGTTGCCCTTGGCAAAGGCATCCACCAACGTGGTGGGAATGATGTTCAACACAAAATCCACCATGCCCGCGTCGTCTTTTGCACGATCGACATACTGGCCAATCGCGCTGCTGTCGATCGATGCGGCATCGATGTTCATGCCATCGCCCGGCCGGATGATGTTCCCCACCACAAGACCGATCGCCAGCGCCAGTGTCGAGACGACCTCGAAGTAAATCAGCGCCTTGATGCCGGTTTTTCCGACCTCTCTGACGCTTCCCATCTTGGCGATCCCGACCACGACCGTTCCAAAGATGATGGGGGCCAACAGCATCTTGATCAGCTTGATGAAACCCTCTGCAGCAGGCTGCATGACCACACCCAGATGCGGCCAGACATAGCCCACCAGGCCACCAATGACGATGGCGATCAAGACCTGCACATAGAGTTGGCTCAACGCCCCTCTCATGCCACTTCTTTTCTGCATGATCGCCCGCTCCCGTCGACATGCGAATTCACCGGAATTGCCGCTTGCTGGACGACCTGCGTGTCGAGGCGTTGCAAGCTCGAGTCAGAGCGTAAGGGGCACTCCCCAAGCGCTGCCAATGCCTTTTTTATGCGCTTGATGCACAATCGGCATCATGGAACTGACATGGCTCGAAGACTGCCTGGCGTTGGCTGACACCCTCAATTTTTCGCGCGCGGCACAGCGTCGCTTCGTCACCCAGCCGGCCTTCAGTCGGCGCATTCATGCCCTCGAAGAATGGTTGGGCACGCCGCTGTTTACGCGTTCGCGCAAAGAGGTGCTGATGACGCCGGCTGGAGAAGCCTTCGTTCGCAAAGCATCCGGATTGGCCGCGGCGATTTACGCCGCGCGGCAAGAAGCGCTTGAGGTGGCCGGACAACAACGGCCTGCGTTGGCATTCCTTGCCACACATGTTCTCTCCTTCACCTTCTTTCCGGCCTTCGTAAGACGCATCGAATCAAATACCGGCATCGGCGCATTTCAGCTGGTCTCCGACACGCTCAGGGCGTGCGAAAAACTGATGCTGCAAGGGGCAGCACAATTCCTGCTGTGCCACCATCATCCGCGCATGCCGCTTGGGCTGGATCCCGAACACTTCGAGCGAGTTGCGGTGGGCAGCGATGTGCTGCAGCCCTTCAGTGCACCGAAGGAAAATGGCGAAGGCAGCCCGCGCTGGTCGCTCGCTTCCACCGATGCAATGCCCTTGCTGTCTTACAGCGCAGATTCCGGGCTGGGCCGCATCATCGCCGGGCATCCGGCGTTCAAGGACGTGGAAGCGCGCCTGACCCCTGCACTCACCTCCGATCTTGCCGCGACCTTGCTGGCCATGTGCCGCTCCGGTGGCGGGGTGGCCTGGCTGCCGCGCACGCTGGTGGAAGAGGACGTCGCCAAAGGGCGGCTCGTCCATGCAGCGCCCGGACACACGCAGTGGGATATCAGCATGGAGATCTGTCTGATACGGCACATCGGCAGCTTGTCCCAGCAAGCCGAAGACATGTGGGAAAAGCTCAAGCAGGGCAAGTTGGAGCATTAACACACGTGGCGCTGCACGCTTCCAGGCTGCAAGCCTAACGCCGTTATCCGCTTGCGGGGCGGCCCGGCGCTCCCGCGCACAACCCTTCCATGACCGTCTCCATCAGCCAGGTCAGGCGGGGCTGCCAGTTCTCGGTGGCGTCTATCTGCCAGATACCCGCAATGGCCAGGAAAAACTTGTCTGTGGTGATCCCCGGACGGATTGTTCCGGCCTTCTCGTTGGCATCGAGCAGCAGTTGCGCGGCAGCGATCACGGGCGCATAGCCTGCATTGCCCGCGCATTCTTTCGCGTTGGCGACTGTCCGCAGTGCATCCGCCAGACCCGCCTTGGTGATGGCGTATTCGGCCAGGCGGTTCATCCATTCGCGGAGTGCTTGCTCCGGCGGGAGCGTCTTCAGCAGCTGCTCGGCTAAACCGGTGACCTGCAGCATTTCGTGGCGATAGACCTCGATCACCAAGGCCTCCCGGGTCGGGAAGTGCCGGTAGAAAGTCCCCTGCCCGACACCCGCCTTCTTGGCAATTGCGCTCAGTGGAACATCGGCCGAGCGCACCAATTCCGCAAGCGCGACGGACAGAAGGCGCTCCCGGTTCTGCACTGCATCAGATCGCTTTGGCTTCTCCACACCCCAACCCTTTAATGAACTCGTTGACAAACGGACAATTGTCCGCCAATGTTTTGGGAAGCGGATGACTGTCCGTTTTGATTTTACCCCTTTCTGCAATCAGGAGACATCCGTGAAGAACAGCGGCAATACCATCCTCATCACCGGCTCGACCTCCGGCATCGGACTTGGGCTAGCACTCCGGCTCCAGCAGGCTGGAAACAGGGTCATCGTTTCCGGACGAAAGAAGCCGCTGCTGGATCAGATCACCGCCGAGCATCCGGGCCTTGATGCGATCGAAATCGATGTCGCAGACGCCGACTCTGTGGTGCAGGCCAGCCGCGTGGCGGCCGAGCGCTATCCCGGCTTGAATGTCGTGATCAACAATGCCGGCATCATGCCGAGCGAGAACGTCTTCAAGCCAGAGTCCTTGAAGGCAGCCGAAGAGGCGATCGCCATCAACCTGCTCGGCACCATCCGGATGACCTATGCATTCCTGCCGCAACTTGCCGCCAATACCGACAGCGTCATCATCAACGTCAGTTCCGCATTGGGCTTTGTGCCGTTCCCGGCCGCGATGAGCTACAGCGCCAGCAAGGCCGCCGTGCACTCCTTCACCGAAGGCTTGCGTGTGCAACTGGCCGACAGCAACGTGCAAGTCATCGAGCTGGTACCGCCGGGCGTTCGCACCAAGTTGTATGGCCAAGGCAACGACGAGCACGCCATGCCCCTGGACGAATTCCTCGACGAAGCACTGGCGCTTTTGCATGCAGAACCCACACCGAAGGAAATCGTCGTGGAACGTGCCAAATTCCTTCGCGATGCTGCCGCCAACGGCAGCTACGACGAGATGCTGGGAATGCTTTCTGCGGTCACGTTTTAAGACTGTGGCAGAACAGTCGAGTCGTCAGCACCGCGCTCCCGCTGTGCTGAGGACAGTGGCTCATCAACTCTAACGCGAGGCTGGGACGCAGATACCGCTTGTGCGCATCGGAGATCAGCGCGCCGCACTCACCGCGCGATTGCGCGCAACGATCGTCTCATGACTTGGCGGTGCGTCGCCGCCGAAGAACTCCGCCATCAAGGCGTCGCGATGACGCGGTGCATCGTCCTTTACTGCAGCCTTGAGCGCTGACGCCAATGCGGCAACCGAAAGCTCGGTGCAATACGCAGGAGTGCCTGGCTGCAGCCGCCAAGAATCTGCAAGATTCCCCGCATCGACCGAGTCGAACCCGGCATCGTCCAGCAGTTGCTGCGCGATCGCCTTGCCGGCCAGACTGTCGCCCGCCACCGGGATGGCAATCCGGTTTTCCGTGCCTGCAGGCTTGCCGCGCTCGGCCAGCGTCTTGGCGAGCACGGCATTGAATGCCTTGATGATGGGCCGGCCGACTTGCTCGCTCGACCAGACGCTTTCCAGCTTGCCGTCCTCGACTTCCGGGATCCGGGTGCCCAGCTGCGGGTAGTAGTTCGACGTATCGATCACCACCACCTCCGCAGGCACGGTGGAGAACAGGCCGGCAACCTCGGGAATCTTGGCAAACGGGATCGACAACACGATCACCTCCACGTCCTCGACCGCCGCTGCAGCGGTGACAGGCTCGGCGCCGATCTTTTCGGCCAATTCGCGAATGCTGTCGGGGCCTTTGGATGCAGCCAGTTTGACGATGTGCCCTGCCGCTACGAATTTGCGCGCCAACGTGCCACCGATGTTGCCTGCGCCAATGATGCCGATTTTCATGTTCGCTCCATTCAAAAATAGGTGGGGTTTTGTTGCTCAAGCAGTGATGCGTGGATCGCGGCCGTATTGGGCAGATGCGCCCAGATGGTCGCGAAGCGTGCTGCCCCGGTAATCGCGATGAAACAGACCGCGCGCTTGCAGGATCGGGACGACGCCATCGACAAAGGCATCGATGCCGTCGTCGTTGATATCCGGCGAAATCCAGAAGCCATCGGCCGCATCTGCCTCGAACCAGGCCTGCATGTGATCGGCCGCCTCGACCGCCGGGCCGACAATCACCGGGTGATAATCGATGACGCCATGCGCCAGAATGTCGCGCAGGCTCCAACCCTCACGCGCGATCTGCAACGCCTTTGGCGAGCGAGGATCCTGCGATGACGGGCGTGCCGCAGCCAGTTGCGCCGGCGACAGCGGCCGGTCGAGCGCAGTGGGATCCAGACGCACCCCGAGCATCTGTTGCAGGTAACCCAGCCGCTGAGGAAACGTGTGCGCGGTCAGTGCGATCCGGCGATCCAATGCCGCGCGGCGGTCCTGCGCAATTGTCGTCATCAACCCCGGAATGAACTTGATCTCGTCCGGATCGCGGCCGGCCTGCTCGGCGGCATGACGGAACGCCGCACGTTGCGCCCGAGCGTCTTCGATACTGAAACTGGCACCGATCACGGCACTGGCATAGCGTCCGGCCAGCTTCAGCGCGTTCGGGCCGCCGCCCGCGTGGAAGATCACCGGCTGTCCCTGCTCCGAGGGTGGGATATACAACGGCCCACGGGAACCGACGAACTTGCCCTGCAGGTTGATCGGTGCAATTTGCGCGCCGTCTGCAAACCGCCCAGCGGCCTGGTCGTGCAGCCAGGCGTCCTTTCCCCAGCTGCCCCACAAGGCCTGCACCAGTTGCACGACCTCGTGCGCGCGTGCGTAGCGATCAGCGCTGGATGGAAGTGTTCGCCCGTAGTTCGCAGCGACATCCTCGCCACTGGAGGTCACCGCGTTCCAGCCGGCACGCCCGTGACTCATGATGTCCAGCGCCTTGAATTGCCGTGCAAGGTTGAACGGTTCGTTGAACGTCGTGGAGCCGGTGGCCACCAGACCGATACGCTCGGTGCCGCGCGCCACCGCAGCCAGGGTCATCATCACGTCCAGATTGAAGTGCGGCGCTTCGTTGTCGATATCGGCAACGGCGCTCGGGCCATCCGGCAGGAAAATGAACTGGAATTTCCCGCGCTCGGCGGCTTGCGCCTGGCGCACGCGGGCATCGAAGCTGGTGTAGTTGGTCGGGTCGATCCACGGCATGCGCCAGGCCCCTGGTTGGGACCCGTACCCATTGCCCAGATGCAGGCCAATGATCATCGTCTTGGACGTACGCATGCGTTTCTCACCCTGTGGCTGTGGTTCGTGAGTCGGCCGGCGACTAGCCAGTGAGTCGACGAACGTGGCCATCTTCCGTTTGCAACGTCTTGTGTTGCATGGCGCTCAGGAAAAGGAGAGGCCCTCCGTTTGTTGCGAAGAACTATATGGAGATACACTCCGGATATCAAGCGCCAGACCTGCCGACCATGCCTCCCGACGTTCAGCCACGCCCCCCCCGAGCCGATGCCCAACGCAACAAGACCCACATCCTTGAGGTGGCCGGCGAAGCCTTTGCCGAGGAAGGCATCGACGTATCGATGGACAGCATTGCCAAGCGAGCAGGCGTTGGCCCGGGCACGTTGTATCGCCACTTCCCTACCCGCGACGCCCTGCTGGCAGCGCTACTCGAAACGCATTACGCCAACCTTGAGCAAGTGCGTACCGCCATTACCGCCGAAGAGCGCGACCCGGAGCGTGCGCTGCAGCGATGGATTGAAGCGCTGGGAACCTGGATGAACGCCTACGAAGGCCTCCCGGAACCGCTCCGTGCCGCATGGTCCCAACCCAGTTCGGTGTTGATGCCGACATGCACCTCCATGGTCGAGGCCTCAAGCGTTTTCCTCGAGGCTGCACAGCGCTCTGGTCAGGCGCGGGCAGCGTTGAGCGGCCGCGACATCTTTCTTGCCGCGCTTGCGATTGCATGGGCAGGAGCTGCAAGCGGCGGCGCGGACAGCGACGCCCGGCCAGTGCTGCTGGAGGTCTTGCGCTCAGGGTGGGCGCTTCCGACTTAGAGCGGCCAACAAAAGCGACTTCACGGTTGCGCGTCATCATGCAAGCGATCCGCAATCCCGCAAACCGAGTAATTTGGACACGCCTGGGAAGCTCTGGACAAGGCGGTTCACGACGCAGGTTCGCCACGTGGTCTGAATGCGGCGATGTCTATCTCCATTGCGTCGCTTGACGCGTCTCAATCCCGCCAAACTCCGTCACCCCGGATGCTTCCCCTCGCGGCGTCTGGCCGCGAGGGAATGCAAGCCCTCATCGCAAGCGCGAGAACGCACCGATACCCGCGATCGCCAGCCGCTCGGCGGGTACCGCCGTTTCCGCGAACGACAGCCGCAGGTAGCGGATCTGGCGGACCTCGGGGAAATTCAGGCGCTGGGTCGAGAGCGCATAGGCGATATTGGACAACTCGCCGGCGCCAGCCGGCTGCCAGCGCTTGCCATCTTCGCTGGTCTCGGCGCGATAACCCTTCGGTGGCGCCGCACCGTTCATCACCGTGCGCGAGGGCGTCAGGCTGAAACCGGCAACCTGACGCAGCGCGCCGAGGTCGATGGTCGCCTGCGCGGGATGGCCGGGCGTGGGCGCGGGCGTGATCCAGATCGTGCTGGCATCGTCGTCGAGTAATTTTTCCGCCCCTGGCGCGCTGGCCTCGACGATGCGCCAGCCAGCGGAGGACAACACATCCGGCGCGTTTGCCGTCGGCCGCGCGACCGGCACTGGCGCAACGGCACGGAACAGCGCGAATTCGCTGATCGCCGGGCACACCGGCGCCTCGAGCACCACCAGGCGCACCCGGCGCGCGGCGACCGGGCGATCCAGCCGCACGATGCGCTGTGCACCGATGCATTGCGCTTCGGCCAGCCGCCGCCATTGCCCATCGACCTCGGCTTCGACCGCGAAGCGGGTGACGCGCACGCCCAGCGGCAGGTATTCGCGCAGCCGGATCAGGTCGAAGCTGTGCACCGCCGACAGCTCCAGCGTCAGCGTCGGCGTGGTGGCATCGTCCGGCGTAGACCAGTAGCTGTCCGGCTGGCGGTCGAGCACGCGGGCCGGCTCGAACCCAGGGCCGCGCGATGCGCTGGCGCTGGCCTTGGCACCCTTGGCCAGATCGATGGCGAAGCTGGCGCGGATCGCGTCGCCGAAACTCTGCAGCACCGCCACATCGTGGTCGGCGATGCGGCCGCGTCGGTCGGGCGGCAGATTGAGGTTCATGTTGGTGCCACGCGCGACGGAGGTGTCGAAATAGCGCACCAGATTCTCCGGGCTACGCACCTTGCCGTCTTCATCGGCGTGGTAGAACCAGCCCGGGCGGATCGACGTGTTGGTTTCGGCCGGCCACCATAGCGCCCCGCCGCGCACGCCGGAATTGCCGTTTTCCTGGGTATACGGGGCATTGGGCATGGTCGGCCAGGATGGATCGCCGGCGATACCGTCCTCGTTGCCGCCCCAGCGGATATCCGCGCCGAGCGGGTCGAAGGTACAGGCCATCGGCTGATGCTGATGCACCAGCTCGATCATCCGTGGCCAGTTGTAGTACGCGGGCGCATCGATCTTGCGCGATTCGCGCGCTCCGCCGTAGTAGCCGTCGCCGCCATTGGCGCCGTCGAACCAGAACTCGAACAGGTCGCCGTAGCCGGTGCAGAGCTCGACGATCTGCTTGCGGAAATAGTCGAGATAGCCGGGGCGGCCGTACTCGGCATGGTTGCGATCCCAGGGCGAGAGGTAGATGCCGAACGCCAGGCCGGCGCGTCGACACGCCGCTGCCATCTCCCCGACGATGTCACCCTTGCCGTTCTTGTAGGGCGAGTTGCGAATGCAATGCTCGGTCAAGCGCGTCGGCCAAAGACAGAACCCGTCGTGGTGCTTGGCCGTGAAAATAAGCCCTTTCAGATTGCCGGCTTTGGCAGCAGCAACGATTTGATCGGGTGAAAAATCGCTGGGATCGAATTTGCGCGGATCCTCGTCGCCGTAGCCCCATTCCTTGTCGGTGAAGGTATTCATCGCAAAATGCACGAAGGCGTATTGCTCCCACCGATGCCAGCGCAGCTGTCGCTTGCTGGGCAGCGCACCCCACGGTGCCGGCCCGTTGGCGCGCGGCGCTTGCGCGATGCGCGCTGCCGATGCACTGAAGCTGGCGCTAGCGGCCACCACACCCGTGGCAAGAAACGTACGACGATCGATCATTAGCGCCTCCGACTTTGCACAAGCTTCGATCTTAGCTTTTCCAACAGCGAAGAGTCGTCATTCCGAAGCAATAGACGGCTGTGCACGCACACGGGATGCCCCCAGCACGGCCGGCGTTGAAGCGCATGCGAAGCAAGCCGCGAGCGTTCGTGGCTTGACGGCCGTGCCCCGGCCCACGCTGCCGTGTTGGTGCTCGCATATCAATGCATTTTCCGCACGCGACGCGAGCTCCGCGAACAAGACAAACAATGTCCGGCCAACGACAACCAACAAAGACCGCACGACAGCTTGAGCGGGCTAACACCTGTCAAGTTTTGTCATCAACATTGACCGTAGACTTCTCATTTTGGCTGGCACTGACTTGCCGGGAGTCCATAGATCGTGGCGTAGCTGCAAGTGATCGAGCTGCCCGAGCCCCACCCCCCAGGTATCAGAACGCCCAGGCAGGCAGCCGTACGCACTAGCGGCGATGTTGCGGATGCATCTGCCATCGCGGCGGTATGCGTTGAGCGATCCAGCAATGGACAAAGCGCGGCACGAGATCCCCATCTTGCGTGGTTTCACCAAGCTCAAGCCGACGACACGCTTCAACTCGGCGGTTCCATTTGAACCTCAACGATCTTGGCGGGTTGTGCAGAGCTTCCACCATCGGCGCAAGCAAGCAGGCGTCAAGGAAATGCACAGCGCGCCGTCTTTCGCCTTCATTTTTGACGACAGCGAAAACGCTAGATCGTGCACCTATCGCAGATCCACATCACGCGGAAAGTAGCGGCGAAATTTTTCTTCCCAGGCCTGGAATTGTTCCAGCGTGTATTCATCCATTGGCCGTTCCACAGAGGCGACTGCCTTGTTCTGTGCAACGACTGCGATGCGCTGAGACGACAGTTCGTCCCATGCTTTTCTCAGGGCGACCGGATCTGGATGCGAGACCAGCATGGCTTCCAGTAGCGTGGCCTGCGCCACGCGCGCGGCGAGCAGATCGCTGAGTGCGTCGGTGACGGCCTGCATCCATTCCTGATTGCGGTTATCCATGCGGCGTGTCGTACGTAATGGTGGGTCGGTGACTGTAGCGCGGCGGCTGCAAGAACACTGTGCAGTCGGCGTCGGCTCGCAGGGCGGGACATCGTCAGCAAGGTCGCCCAACCCTCCGCGGCTGCGGCCAAGGAGATCAAGAGCCTGATCGACGATTCAGTCGAGCGCGTCGCCGAAGGCTCGACACTGGTGCATAGCGCCGGCACCACGATGGCCGAGATCGTCGCCAGCGTGCAGCGCGTCACCGACATCATGGGCGAGATTTCCGCCACATCGCAGGAGCAGTCGGCCGGTAGCGAACAGGTCAACCTCACTGTCACCCGGATGGACGAAACCACGCAGCAGCATGCAGCGCTGGTGGAAGAAGCAACGGCTGCCTCACGCTCGGCTTTTTGACTCAAGCAATCAATGATTTCTCTGGGATTTGCGTCGGTACATATCGGCCCGACGTCAGCCCTGGTTTACTCAGGTAACTGCACCATTTCACCGTTCGCCCTCCAGGCTCTACTGCAATCAGCATGTGCCGCAAGCTGGCACGCAAGAGCACACTGGGCTCACCTATTTTGCCACCTGATGCGCTTTGACCTTCGCGATCCATTGCCGCACATGCTGCTGCAGCATCACCAGCGGCATGTCGCCATCACCGAGCACCGCAGTATGGAATGCGCGCAAGTCGAAACGATCGCCGAGTTCTTTCTGCGCCTCTGCACGCAGCGCCATGAATTGCAGTTGCCCCACCTTGTATCCCAACGACTGGCCTGGCCACACGATGTAGCGGTCGATTTCGAACTGCATGCTCGCCTCGTCGTCGGATGGATGCGCGTGGAAGAAGTCCACCATCTGCTGACGATTCCAGCGCTTGTAGTGCACGCCGGTATCCAACACCAATCGATTGGCGCGCAATAGATCAGCCGATAGCCGGCCGTAGTCGCTATAGGGATCTTTGTAGAGCCCGACGTCCTTGCCCAAGCGCTCGGCATACAGTGCCCAACCCTCGCCGTAGGCGTTATACCCACCCTGCTGGCGGAACGGCGGCAATGGTAGCGTCTGTGCAAGCGAGACCTGCAGATGATGGCCTGGCACGCCCTCATGATAAGCAATAGTTTCAACGTTGATCAGCGTGCGGTGAGCGACGTCGCTGATATTGACTCTCAGCACGCCCGGCTTGCTGCTTTCCGGGTTGCTTTGCAGGTAACGGGCGGGCGGATATTTGCCCTGGAATGCCGGCATCGGCTCAACTTCCAGGGGCTTTTTCGGCACCTGCTCGAATAACTTTGGGAGCTCCCGCTGCATTCCCGCGACGTAGTGACGGTATTGCTCCAGTAGCTGCTCGCTGGAGGTCGCGAAGCGGCGCTTATCGGCTGCCACCGCCTTGCGGAAGCTGGCCAGGTCCGCATAACCCTGCGCCTTGGCAATGACGGTCATCTCGGCTTCGATGCGCGCAACCTCCTGCAGCCCGATCTGGTGGATTTGTTCAGGCGTCAGATCGGTGGTGGTCTGGGTACGCACCAAGTATTGGTAGAGTTTCTCGCCATCAGGAAGCGACCACAGCCCCTCCTGCGTACGTCCTTGCGGGGCGTATTCATTGCGCACGAACGCGGACAGCTTGGCGTAGGCCGGGCGAACCTGCTGATCGATCGCTTCAAGCAGCTGCTTCCTGAGCGCATCGCGCTGATCGGCGGGCACCACGCCGTCGAGTTTTTCCAATGGCGAGGCAAATGGGTTCTGCGCGCCACGCTGAGCCACGATTCCGTCAATCTGCTCGGGCACGCGCTCAAGCAGATAGCGCGGCGGCATCAGGCCATCCTTGGCGCCCTGCCGCGAGACGTCGATGACTCGATCGACCACTGCAGGAAGCGTCTGCAGGCGTTTGATGTAGTCCTGGTAGTCCTTGGCGGTGTCGAAGGGGAAGCTGTCGCTGTAGCCAGCAAGCGTGAGATGGATGCCTTGCATCGGGTCCAGCGGCATCTCGTAGGTCTTCAGGTCGATACCGTCCAGCGTGTCGCGCAGCTGGCCGAGCATCATCTGCAGGCTGAGTTGACGTTGTTCGTCCAGCGCTGCGGCATCCACCGCTTCGAACTGCCTGAGCAGACCCGCTACGGCGCGGCGCTCTGCAGGCACGGCCTGTAGCGAGTAGTCGCTCCAGCGATCGTTGTAGCGCTTGTCGCCGATGGTGCTCGCGAACTCCGGGGCCTGCTTGAGTTGGTGTTGCCACTGCGCGTCAAGCAGTGCGTCGAAGGCCTTGGCTGCCTGTTCAGCTGTCTGCCCGAGTGTTGAGGTTGCCACCTTGTTTTCGGCAGGCGGCGCCGGCTTGCAGGCGGTGAACAACGCGGCCGTCAGCAGACCGACGGCAAGGGGACGTAGAAGATGCATGAATTACTCCAAGTAACACGTACGGTCCATGCGCAGCTACACGCATCAGCGAGATCGCAAACACACGAAATTTCTGCTCGCACACCACTAGATTTGGCACACGCGCGCTGGATGCCTGCGTCGGGCACATAGCCGCATCGGCAGGCCTCATGCAATCACCGCAGCTTAGAGCAGTCGTCATCGCGCGGCCGATCGCAGTCGGCGTGGCTTCGCGTTTAGGGATGGTCTGATCAACGGCATCGGAGGATGAGCCTAACCACATCGACCAGGCTGACGGCGCTCAGATCCTCGATTTTTTTGCCGTTTCCGGCGCGTTTGCAGGGTGTTGCCCGGGTTACAGGCGCACGTTCCCCATCGTCGGCAGTAACTGCTTTCGCTTCATCCACAGGTTCGATAGCGCAAACAAGGTCAGCACCTGCGCGGTGTTCTTGGCCAGGCCGCGATAGCGGACCTTGGTGTAGCCGAACTGGCGCTTGATCACCCGGAATGGATGCTCCACCTTCGCGCGCACGCTGGCCTTGAAGTGTTCCCAACGTCTTTCCCGAGCACGCTCGCGTTTGTTGCCGAGGGCTTGCATCGTCGAGGGCCTGGCGGCGATGAAGAATGCAGCCTTGCAGGCCTGCAGTTCTTCGCGTTTGTCCGCACCGGTGTAGCCGCTATCGCCGAACACGCTGTCTTCTTTGCCATGCAGCAACGTGTGCATCACCGTGACATCGGCGACGTTGGCGGCTGTGCAATGGACGTGGTGCACCAACCCGGAAAATTCATCCACGCCGATGTGCGCCTTCATCCCGAAATACCACTGATTGCCCTTCTTGGTCTGATGCATCTCAGGGTCGCGCGCGTTGTCGGCATTCTTGGTCGAACTGGGCGCCGCGATCAGCGTCGCATCGACGATCGTGCCCGACCGCAGGCTCTGGCCCTTGCGCGCCAGATGCGCGTTGACCGCTTCCAGCATCCGCGCGGCAAGGCCATGGGTCTCCAGCAGGCGCCGAAAGTTGAGAATCGTGGTCTCGTCCGGAACGTTGTCCAAGCCACCGAGCTGGGCAAACCGCCGCAAGGTCGGGATCTCGTGCAGTGCTTCTTCCATCGCCGGATCGCTCAGCGCATACCACTGCTGCAGCAGATGAATCCGCAACATCGTCGCCAGTGCGTACGGCTGCCGACCTGGCCGGCCCGATACCGGATAGTGCGGCGCGATCAGACCGAGCAGTTGCTGCCACGGAACCACCTGCTCCATCTCGGCCAGAAAGATCTCGCGCCGGGTCTGCTTGCGCTTGCCCAGGCCCTCAGCGTCACCGAACGTCAGTTGCATGGATCACTCCTCAACATCAGGCGGGTAGTGTCGCGTATCTGTGGTGCGTTGTTCAGAGGTTCCTTAGCGCCATCGACTGCTAAAGGAGGAACTTCCACGCACTTGCGGACAAAGCCGGTCATCACTCGCGCCGCTTTGATCACCTAGTGACGGCACGCGCTGTGAGATCGCGACGCATCCAGCCGGGCGGTCACAGCAACTGGCCACATCTGCTCGACCGGCGCCGCGATTCGCACTCCGGTCCAGACGGGTGTCCCAATGCCCGAATAGGCGTCAACTGGCCGCGAGCCGACAATGACATCCGTGCTTCGATTTTCGATGGCGCGTCTCCGCCAACATGCCGTCCCTTAGACTGCCTCAAAGCACGCTTTGTGCCGACCAACTTGCGCCGGTCGCGTGCCGTCCTCAGCGCTTCAGGCCGCGCGATCCGCCGCCATGAGTCGTTCGCCGCACCGCGCGTGGCGCATTGTCGGCCGGGCACGAGGATTTTTAAGCCGGTGCGCTTAAACTTGCATCCGGGCCGCGCAGTCTGCCGCTCCAATGCAACACGCTGCTCTGGGCTCTCCCCACTGCGTCGCACCGTCGATTGATGCCGTCAACGGCGCCGCAACAGCAGCGCAACACGGAACTCGCTTGTCGCAGCGACCGCCCTGATCGACCGCACACCCTGGAAGGACGTTTCTTGCAAAACACTGATTCAAAAGACAAATCCAAGGCCATCAGCGGAGCAGTCGAACACACCCCGCTGATGAAGCAATTCTTCGCCGCCAAGTCGGACTACCCCGACCTGCTGCTGTTCTTTCGCATGGGCGATTTCTACGAGCTGTTCTACGACGATGCGCGCAAGGCCACGCGGCTGCTCGATATCACGCTGACCCAGCGCGGCAGTTCCGGGGGTGCGCCGATTCCGATGGCCGGCGTGCCGGTGCATGCCTACGAGGGCTATCTGGCGCGGCTGGTGGCGTTGGGCGAGTCGGTGGCGATCTGCGAGCAAATCGGCGACCCGGCGCTGGCCAAGGGCCTGGTCGAACGCAAGGTGGTGCGCATCGTCACGCCCGGCACGGTCACCGACGAGGCGCTGCTGGACGAGCGCCGCGACACGCTGTTGATGGCGATCTCGCGCAGCAAGCAAGGCTACGGCCTGGCCTGGGCCGATCTGGCCGGCGGGCGTTTTCTGGTCAACGAAGTGGACAGCGTGGATGCGCTGGAAGCGGAAATCGCGCGCCTGGAACCGGCCGAGCTGCTGGTGCCCGACGAAGACAACTGGCCGGAATTCCTGCGTGGACGCGTCGGCGTGCGGCGTCGGCCACCGTGGTTGTTCGACGCCGATAGCGGCCGTCGTCAACTGCTGGCGTTCTTCAAGTTGCACGACCTGTCCGGCTTCGGCATCGACGACAAGCCATGCGCTACCGCCGCCGCTGGCGCGCTGCTGGGCTATGTCGAAGAGACCCAGAAACAGCGGCTGCCGCATCTGACCTCCATCGCGATGGAAGTGGCCAGCGAGGCGATCTCGATGAACGCGGCCACGCGCCGGCATCTGGAGCTGGACACGCGCGTCGATGGCGACACCCGCAACACCTTGCTCGGTGTGCTGGACAGCACGGTCACGCCGATGGGCGGGCGCCTGCTGCGCCGTTGGCTGCATCGCCCGTTGCGCCTGCGCGAGGTGCTGGTACAGCGCCACCACGCGGTCGGCAGCCTGATCGACACCGGCGCCGATGCCGACGTGCGCGAGGCCTTCCGCGCGTTGGGCGATCTGGAACGCATCCTCACCCGCGTGGCGCTGCGCTCGGCGCGCCCGCGCGATTTTTCCACCTTGCGCGATGGCCTGGCGCTGCTGCCGAAGGTGCGCACCATCCTCGCGCCACTGGATTCGCCGCGCCTGCAGACGTTGTACGCAGAACTCGGCGAACACGATGCCACCGCGCATCTGCTGATCAGCGCAGTGGCCGAACAACCGCCGCTCAAGCTCAGCGACGGCGGCGTCATCGCCACCGGTTACGACGCCGATCTGGACGAGCTGCGTCGCCTGTCCACCAATGCCGACCAATTCCTGATCGACCTGGAACAGCGCGAACGCGCCAGCAGCGGCATCGCCACGCTCAAGGTCGGCTACAACCGCGTGCACGGCTACTACATCGAGATCAGCAAGGGCCAGGCCGAAAAGGCCCCACTGCACTACAGCCGCCGGCAGACGCTGACCAATGCCGAGCGCTACATCACCGAGGAACTCAAGAGCTTCGAGGACAAGGTGCTGTCGGCGCGCGAGCGTTCGCTGTCGCGCGAAAAACTGTTGTACGAAGGCCTGCTGGACGCACTCGGCGGCGAGCTTGAAGGCCTCAAGCGCTGCGCAAGCGCATTGAGCGAACTGGATGTATTGGCCGGCTTCGCCGAACGCGCGCAGGCGCTGGATTGGTCGCAGCCGGAACTGGACAACGCACCGTGCCTGCGCATCGAACGCGGCCGCCACCCGGTGGTGGAAGCGGTGCGCGACCAACCGTTCGAACCCAACGATCTGGACCTGCACACCGACCGCCGCATGCTGGTCATCACCGGCCCGAACATGGGCGGTAAATCGACCTACATGCGCCAGAACGCGTTGATCGTGTTGCTGGCGCATATCGGCAGCTATGTGCCGGCCAGCCGTGCAGTGATCGGGCCGATCGACCGCATCCTCACCCGCATCGGTGCCGGCGACGATCTGGCCCGCGGGCAATCCACCTTCATGGTAGAAATGGCCGAAACCAGCTACATCCTGCATCACGCCACGCCGCAATCGCTGGTGCTGATGGACGAAATCGGCCGCGGCACTTCCACCTACGATGGCCTCGCATTGGCCGACGCAGTGGCCCGCCATCTGGCGCACACCAATCGCTGCTACACGCTGTTCGCCACGCATTATTTCGAACTCACCGCACTGGCCGACGAATCGCATGCCGGCGGTACCAGCGGCATTGCCAACGTGCACCTGGATGCAGTCGAACACGGCGAGCGCCTGGTGTTCATGCATGCGGTCAAGGACGGCCCGGCCAATCGCAGTTTCGGCCTGCAGGTCGCCGCGCTGGCCGGGCTGCCCAAGGCCGCGGTAACCCAGGCGCGTCACCGTCTGGCCGAACTGGAACAACGCGGCGGCGAAAGCCATGTCGCACAGATGGCCCCGGCCGCATTGGATGCGCCGCAGCAGTTCGGCCTGTTCACTGCGCCCTCCTCTGCCGCGCAAGAAGCACTGCAGGCGCTGGACCCGGACGAACTCACGCCCAAGCAGGCGCTGGAGGCGCTTTATCGGCTGAAGGCGTTGCTGTGAGTGCCGGGATTCGAGAGTCGGGATTGGGGATTCGTAACAGCGCCGTTTGCGGCGCTTGCGGATCCGTTGCGGCGGCAGGGTTGGGTGGTCGGTTGAATGCTGTTTTGCAGGGATTGGGGATTCGTAACCGCATGGCTGCATGACCGACGCGTGCGGCCCTGCTAATCCAGTGCAGTTGCAGGTTTGAGTGTTTGCTTGAACGCTGCCCTGCAATAGCGCCGGCTCGCGCGACATCATGCTGCACGGTAACGCACACCGCGCGGTTTGCTCTGCTGCCGCGACAGGCGCACCCTGCCTCGACGTTTTGTCCAACCGGAGAGCACACCGATGACCACGTCCGCCTCGTTGACCGACCAACTGGCCGCGCAACTGCAGGGCCCGCAGTTGCAGCAACTCGCCAGCCGGCTCGGCATCGCGCCCGAGCAGGCGCAATCGGCGGTGCAGACCGCCCTGCCCTTGTTGATGGGCGCACTGGGCCGCAACAGCCAGCAGGCCGGCGGCACCGATGCCTTGTTGGGCGCCCTGTAGCGCGACCACGCCGGCAGCCCGGACATCGGCAGCCTGCTTGGCTCACTGCTGGGCGGCTTGGCCAATGGTGCGCAAGGCAATGGCGCCGGCATCGTGAGTCATCTGTTCGGCGACAAGGCACCGCAGGCGGCGGCAGGCCTGGGCAAGGCCACCGGGCTGGAAACCGGCAAGGCCAGCCAACTGCTGCAACTGTTGGCGCCCATCGTGATGGCGTATCTGGCCAAGCGCTTCCTCAGTGGCACGACGACGGCCAGCAGTCAGCTCGGCCCGGCCTTGGCACAGGAACGCCAGCAAGTCGGCAGCAATAGCGGCGTCAGCGGCCTGCTGAGCAGCGTGCTGGATCAGGATGGCGACGGGAAGCTGGGCCTGGGCGATGTCATGAAACTCGGCGGCAGCCTGTTCGGCAAGCGCTGACAGGTCGCTGCCGTGCGCCTGGGTTCCGCCCGGGTGTCTCCTCGCATCCATAGCGACACACTATCGATATGGTTGAATAATTCGAATTCCCCAACCGATCGATGCTCCTTATCGTGTGCACACGCCGCCACGACGAGTCCGCCTGATGCGCACCTCTGCCAGTCACATTCCGGATACCGGCCTATACCGGCCCCTGCGGGCAGGCGCTAGCATCGGCACACGCGGCAACGATGTTCGATGACCCCACGGCCGCATGTGCGCCTTCGATCGATCACCATAGCTGACGCATTGCCCACCACTTCGACTCCACCAGCACGTGTCCGCAGTTTCGGCACACAGCTCCCCAAGTGCTCACGCACACAGGTATTGCCATGACAACCGAAGCAAAGTGCCCGTTCAATCACGCCGTCGTCGGTACCGGAACCACCAACCGCGATTGGTGGCCCAAGCAGCTGCGTGTGGACCTGCTCAGCCAGCATTCGAGCAAGTCCAACCCGCTGGGCCAGACCTTCAATTACGCCGAGGCGTTCAAGCGCATCGATCTTGCTGTGCTCAAGCAGGAACTGCGCGCGCTGATGACCGATTCGCAGGACTGGTGGCCGGCCGACTTCGGCCATTACGGTCCGCTGTTCGTGCGCATGGCCTGGCATAGCGCCGGCACCTATCGCATCGGCGATGGCCGTGGCGGCGGCGGTCGTGGCCAGCAGCGCTTCGCACCGCTCAACAGCTGGCCCGACAACGTCAGCCTGGACAAGGCGCGCCGCCTGCTGTGGCCGATCAAGCAGAAGTACGGCCAGGCGATTTCCTGGGCCGATCTGATGATCCTCACCGGCAACGTCGCGCTGGAAAGCATGGGCTTCAAGACCTTCGGATTTGCCGGCGGCCGCGAAGACACCTGGGAGCCGGATCAGGATCTGTACTGGGGCCGCGAAACCAAGTGGCTGGGCGGCGACGACCGCTACTCGCGCGGCTCGCCGGGCGTGGACGAAGCGCACGGCGTGCTGGTGAAGGACGACGACAGCGAAGTGCCGCACACCCGCGATCTGGAAAACCCGTTGGCTGCCGTGCAGATGGGCCTGATCTACGTCAATCCGGAAGGCCCGGACGGCAAGCCCGACCCGATTGCTGCCGCGCGCGACATCCGCGACACCTTCGCGCGCATGGCGATGAACGACGAAGAGACCGTGGCGCTGATCGCCGGCGGCCATACCTTCGGCAAGACCCACGGCGCCGGCCCGGCCGACAACGTGGCCGCCGAGCCGGAAGCCAGCGATCTGGAAAGCCAGGGCCTGGGCTGGCACAACAGCTACGGCACCGGCAAGGGCGCAGACACCATCACCAGTGGCCTGGAAGTCACCTGGACCACCACCCCGGCGCAATGGAGCAACGACTTCTTCGATCACCTGTTCAAGTTCGAGTGGGAACTGAGCAAGAGCCCGGCCGGCGCGCACCAGTGGGTGGCCAAGAATGCCGACGCCATCATTCCCGATGCGCACGATGCCTCGAAGAAGCACCGGCCGACCATGCTGACCACCGATCTGGCGCTGCGCTTCGACCCGGCCTACGAAGCGATCTCGCGTCGCTTCCACGAGCATCCCGACCAATTCGCCGATGCCTTCGCCCGCGCCTGGTTCAAGCTCACCCACCGCGACATGGGTCCGCGTTCGCGTTACCTGGGGACCGAGGTGCCGAGCGAAGAACTGCTGTGGCAGGACCCGGTGCCCGCCGTCGACCACCCGCTGGTCGATGCGCAGGACGCCGCTGCTCTCAAGCAGACCATCCTCGCTTCCGGCCTGAGCGTGGCGCAGCTGGTCTCCACCGCGTGGGCATCGGCATCGACCTTCCGCGGCTCGGACAAGCGTGGTGGCGCCAACGGGGCACGTCTCCGTCTGGCACCGCAGAAGGACTGGCAGGCCAACCAACCCGAGCAGCTGGCGCAGGTGTTGGGCACGCTGGAGCGCATCCAGGCCGAGTTCAACGGCGCGCATGCCGGCGGCAAGCAGATCTCGCTGGCCGACCTGATCGTGCTGGCCGGTAACGCGGCTGTCGAACATGCAGCGCACGCCGCAGGCCATAGCGTCACCGTGCCGTTCGCGCCGGGCCGCACCGATGCATCGCAGGAACAGACCGATGTGGAATCGTTTGCCGTGCTGGAGCCGGTGGCCGATGGCTTCCGCAACTTCGCCAAGCGCAGCTACGCGGTGCCGGCCGAAGCGCTGTTGATCGACAAGGCGCAGTTGCTCACTTTGACCGCGCCCGAATTGACCGTGCTGGTCGGCGGCCTGCGCGTGCTCGGCGCCAATGTCGGCGACTCGAAGAATGGCGTGTTCACCACCCGTCCCGGCGTGCTGAGCAACGACTTCTTCGCCAACCTGCTCGACATGCGCACCGAGTGGAAAGCCACCTCCGAAGCGAAGGACCTCTACGAAGGCCGCGACCGCGGCACCGGCGAACAGAAGTGGACCGGCACGCGTGTGGACTTGGTGTTCGGCTCCAACTCCATCCTGCGTGCGGTGGCCGAGGTCTATGCCAGCGCCGATGCACAGGAGAAGTTCGTGCACGACTTCGTCGCTGCCTGGACCAAGGTCATGCAGCTGGATCGGTTTGATCTGGCGTAACAGCGGCGATCAGGACGACGGCACTCGCCATCAGGCGGGTGCCGTCGTTGCTCGGGGCGGCACTTGCCACGCGCGCTAGCCACTGACGATTGCTGGCTACTTTTGCCGCCCAATCAAGGTGGCATCGAGAAGCTTGCATCGAGCAGGCCCTCGAGAACGGATGGCGGTTGCGGCGACGTTGGTTTCCACGCTTCAAGCGCAACGCAAACAGATGACCGCATTGACGCAAACGCCCCGAATCACCGGGGCGTTTGCGTTTCCATCATTCCAGACGCAGCACGACTATCACGCAGCGCTACAACGCGTCGATATCGCCCAACGCAGTGATCAGCCGACGCGCGCGCTTGTCCGGCTTGCCGATGGGTGCCCGATAGCCGGTGCGTTCGGCCACGCGCTGCAGCCGCCACTGCGTGCGTCCCTCGCGTGAGGCGTCGCTTTCCACGTACAGCGCCTGCGCGACGGGTGCCGGGCCGCGCACGTCGCTCAACGCGGCAACCGTGATTTCGAAGATTTCACCGCCACGGTCGATGCGCAACTGCTCGCCCTGGCGTACCGCACGCGATGGCTTGGGCCGCTGGCCGGCGACATCCACCTTGCCGTTGTCCACCGCCGTCTTGGCCAGGCTGCGGGTCTTGAAGAAGCGTGCCGCCCACAGCCAGACATCCAGCCTGACCGTCGTCGCTTGTTCCACCAATTGAGTCATCGCGTTGTGCTTGCCGTTGGGTCCATGGGATGCATGCCGGTGTGGTCGTCGCCGCTGCATCGGCGCGGTGCAACTGGCTGCATCGAGCGAGAAATATCTGGGCAACCGCGCCGGAACTCAAGCGCCACCGCCGGCCAGATCCAGCCTGCCTGCCACACACTGGCTGACCGATACAGGCGGAGCTGCATGGCACGTGTGGTGCCCCGTGACATCGGCCTGGCGAGCTCGCTCTTCCACGGCTGTTGAGATTCGCCAGGCGACCGCACGCGGCACACACGCCAATGCTAGTGTTCGCAGCTTCCGCACCACGGCGCGTCTGCGATGCCTAAATCCGCTGTCCTGACCGAAGGCCCGATCGGCAAGAATCTGCTGCTGTTCGCACTGCCGATCCTGGCAGGCAATATCGCCCAGTCGCTCAACGGCTCGATCAATGCGATCTGGGTGGGCCGCTACCTCGGCGAGGCGGCACTGACTGCGGCAGCTAACGCCAACAGCATCATGTTCTTCCTGATCGGCTCGGTGTTCGGCATCGGCATGGCCTCCACCATCCTGATCGGCCAGGCGATGGGCGCACGCGACATCGCGCAGGCACGCAAGGTCATGGGCACCAGCGCCAGTTTCTTCGGCGGCCTGTCGGCAGCGATTGCGGTCTTCGGCTGGTTTCTGGCGCCGCATCTATTGACCGCAATGGGCACGCCGCCCGCATCGCAAACATTGGCCGAGGAGTACCTGCGCGTCATCTTCCTGGCGATGCCGCTGATCTATGTGTTCGCGTTTTTGTCGGCGGCATTGCGCGGCACCGGCGATGCGCGCACACCGTTCCGCTTCTTGCTGGTGTCGGTGGTGCTGGACATCGTGTTCAACCCATTGCTGATCTTCGGTCTCGGCCCGTTTCCGGCACTCGGCATTGCCGGTGCGGCCTGGGCCACACTGCTGGCGCAGGTGGTCGCACTCGGCGGGTTGCTGCTGTATTTACGCAAAAAACGCCACGTCCTGTGGTTGGGGCGCGGCGATCTGCAGCTGTTCCGGATCTCACCGACGATCCTGCGCGCGCTCATCGTCAAAGGCGTGCCGATGGGCCTGCAGATGGTGCTGATCTCGCTGTCCATGATCGCGATGATGACGCTGGTCAACGGCTTCGGCACCGACACTGCAGCCGCTTACGGCGCAGCGCTGCAGCTATGGACGTATGTGCAGATGCCGGCGATGGCGCTGGGCGCTGCCTGCTCCACGATGGCGGCGCAGAATGTGGGCGCGGGATTGTGGAATCGCGTGGATGCGACCGCACGCACCGGCATCGTCGCCAACTTTTTGATGACCGGCATTCTGATCGTGCTGCTGATCCTGTTCGATCACTGGACGCTCGCGCTGTTCCTGCCGACCGACAGCCCGACGCTGGAAGTGGCGCGGCATCTCAATCACATCGGCATCTGGTCGTTCCTGCTGTTCGGCGTGAGCTTTGTGATTTCCGGCGTGGTGCGCGCGACCGGCGCGGTGATCCCGCCACTGCTGATCCTGGCATTCGGTCTGTGGGGCGTGCGCGTGCCGCTGGCGAACGCCTTGATCCCGCATCTGGGAGCCGACGGCATCTGGTGGAGTCTGCCGATCAGTTCGGTCTGCTCGATGCTGCTGTCGCTGGCGTATTACCGCTGGGGCGGCTGGCGCAAGGCGCGCATGTTGACCACACCTGCAGATCCGGCAGAGCTGGCGGCCGCTGCGGAGGTTCCGGCACACCCGGCCTCGCCGGTCGCCGATACCGCGCCGTTGACGGAATTGCCGAGGCCTCGCCAGCGCTGATGTCTGCTGGCAGTGAGGAGAACAGACGCTCGCGCGCCTACGTTCCCGCGAACGTTGTGAGATCACCACCTGCAGATTCCCGAATCCCGATTCCCGTAACGCAAACGGCCGCCCGAAGGCGGCCGTTTGGCAGTGGCAGAAACAACCTGCCAGTGTGACTTACTGAGCCTTGGCAGCAGCCTGGCGAGCAGCCTTGGCCTGCGCAGCGGCGGCCAGATCTTCCTTGATGCGGGCAGCCTTGCCTTCCAGACCACGCAGGTAGTACAGCTTGCCGGCGCGGACCTTGCCGCGGCGCTTCACTTCGACCGAGTCGATGATGGCGCTGTGGGTCTGGAACACGCGCTCGACGCCGAAGCCGTGCGAGATCTTGCGGACGGTGAACGCGGAGTTCAGGCCGGCATTCTTGGTACCGATCACGACGCCCTCATAGGCCTGCACGCGCTCGCGATTGCCTTCCTTCACCTTGACGTTCACCACAACGGTGTCGCCCTGGTTGAATTCCGGCAGCTGGCGCTGAATCTGGGCGGCTTCGAAGTCAGCCAGGATGGTCTTGTTGAGTTTGCTCATGATGGGCACCGCGTGTCTGGTGATATTGGACCGGCAGTCGCCGCACGGCGATTGCTCGAGGTTCGTAGGAGGGCCAGACGCAAGGCTGGCCAGCAAGCCGCATATTGTACCCCAATCAATGTTGCAAGAGCTAGGGGTGAGCCCTTATTACTTGTCGCCGGGTTTATCGTCGTCTGAGGCGAGTTCGCGACGAAACTCCTCCAGCAAGCGGAGATCGTTCTTGTCCAACCCGGCCTCGTCGAGCAGATCCGGGCGACGAAGCCAGGTCCGGCCCAGCGACTGCTGCCGGCGCCAGCGCGCAATCGCAGCGTGATTGCCCGAGCGCAGTACATCCGGCACATCGCCCCAGTCATGGGTCGAGGGATGGCTGTAGTGCGGGCAGTCCAGCAGACCCTGCGGGCCTTCGAAACTGTCCTGGGCCGCAGATTCGGCGTCGTTCAACACGCCTTCCTGCAACCGCGTCACCACATCCACCAGCACCGCTGCGCCAAGCTCGCCACCGGACAACACGTAGTCGCCGATGGAGATTTCCATATCCACTGACTGGGCCAGAAAGCGCTCGTCCACGCCTTCGTAGCGCCCGCACAACAACACCATGCGTGGCAACTGCGCCAGCTCGCGTGCGAGCGGCTGGGTGAGCGGTCGCCCCTGCGGGCTGAGGTAGATCACCGGTGCAGGACGCGTGTCTGCGGCCTGCACCGCAGCCAGACAGGCCCGCAACGGCTCGATCAACATCACCATGCCGGGCCCACCACCGAACGGACGGTCGTCCACACGGCGGTAGTTACCCTGTGCATGGTCGCGCGGATTCCAGCCCTGCAGTTCCAGCAAGCCACGCTCCTGCGCCCGCCCAACCACGCCGAACGCCGCGCATTGCGCGATGAACTCGGGGAACAGGCTGATGACGTCGATGCGCACTGGATGGGAATCGGGATTGGGGAATGGGTACAGCAAGAACGGAGCGCAAGCACCGCTCAGATCAGATCAGAAATTCCGATCAGAAATCCGGATCCCAGTCCACCACGATCAAGTTGGCTTCGAAGTCGACCGACTTGACGAAATCCGGCAGCACGAACGGCACCAGCCGTTCGCGATCGCCGCGTACCACCATCACGTCATTGGAGCCGGTAGAGAACAGATGCGAGACCGTGCCGAGCTTGACGCCCTCGACGGTTTCCACCTGCAGCTCTTCCAGATCCACCCAATAATATTCATCGGGCTTGGGTGGCGGCAGCACGCTGCGCGAGACGTAAATCTCGATCCCGTGCATGGCTTCGACGGTGTCGCGATCGGAAACGTTGGGGAATGTTGCGACCAGATGCTTGCCCTGATCGCGCCCGCGCGCTCCGCTCAGTGTCGACTCCTCACCCGAGGGCGTACGCAGAATCCACGGTTGGTACCGGAAGATTGCGCTACGCGGCTCGGTCCAGGACTCGATCTTGAGCTCGCCCTTGACACCGAAAGCGCCGGCAACCCTGCCCAGCAGGATACGGCGCTCGGTCTGTTTCATCTGCGTCAGCTAGGCCGAGCGATGCGCTCGGCCCTCCCAAATCAGGCCGCAGCGGCCTGAGGCTTGGATGCTTCGCGATACAGGTTACGCACCTTGTCGGTCAGCTGTGCGCCCTGGCCGACCCAATGGTCGACGCGCGCGATATCCAGCACGACGCGCGGTTCTGCGCCCTGGGCAACCGGGTTGTAGTAACCCAGACGCTCGATGTTGCGGCCGTCGCGCGCGCTGCGCACGTCGGTCACGATGATGTGGTAGAACGGACGCTTCTTGGCGCCGCCGCGGGTCAGTCGAATCTTGACCATGGTGTCGTTTTCCTGAGTTGCCCAGTCGCCAGAGTGGCGCGGTAAGCCGGCGATTATAGCGGGCACCGGCGGCGAAGCCAAGTCACCCGGTGACCGCCCCGCGCCAAGCCTCAGATCGCCTGCCAGGCATGGGTTTGCAGGGCCTGCTCCAGCAGCGGCAGCTGGGCCGCATGAGGGCCCCAGCGGGCCGGTCCCATCGCCACGATCGCCTGCTGCCCGCGCGCATTGCAGGCGAAGGCGCCATCGAAACGATCCAGTTCGTCCAGTTGCACCGGCCGCCGAATCTGGCTGATCCCCAGCGTTTCCAGCCCGGTCTGCAGCAATTGCTGACGCGTTCCCAGCAAGGCTGGGCCCTGCGGCCAGACCACGCCGCCGCGCTCCCACAAACCCAGATTCCAGAACGCGCCTTCCAGCACCCTGCCCTGCGGATCCTGCAACACGACATCGTCGTGATCGGCCTGCATCGCCAGGCGGCGCAGATGCAGCAGCGGAAACGTGCCGACATGCTTGAGTTCGGGCCGCTCGCGTACGTAATCGGTCACCTGCACGCGCAGCCCGGTCTCGGGCATGTCCGCTGGCGGCGACACCGCAACCAGCACGTCCAGCGCGACCTCGCGCAAGGGATCGCGAAAGTCGTAATCCTGCGCGAACACTGTGACGCGCAGGCTGGCATCGGCCATTGCCGAGGCTTCCAGCGCGGCATGCATTTGCAGACGCACTGCCTCCTGCGCCAGCTCCATGCCGAACAGCGCGCTACTGCCCTGCTGCAGACGCTGCAGATGCAGATCCAGCCCGAGTGCGGCACTGCTGCGCACCTGTAGCGTGGTGAAGTGGCCGTAGTTTATCAGCGCGGCAGCTCCGAGCTGCGCCGCGCTGGCAGGTACGCCATTGCAGAAGATCACCGACATAACAGCGCCTGCGCGTCAGCCCACCACTGCGTTACCACCTGCGCGGCGGGCTGCGCGGGCGCCATCCAGGCCGATTGCCCGGCCCAGGCCTGCATGGCATCCAGGCGGTTGTCGCGCGCGGCGGCCTGGCGCATCGGCGCGGTCAGCGCGCGCTGCACCGGATACGGCGCGGGCATTGGCGCATCTGCAGCGCTGGCGGCGCTTACGTACGGTGTGACCAGCGCGCGGCCCAGCCGGCCGGAGAATGCGCGGGTCGGCTGGGTCTGTTCCGGTTCGGCCTGCGTCAGTGCGTCGGCCCAGGCGCTCGGCAGTGCAGCCTCGGGCGTACGCAGCAGGCCGGTACCGATCTGCACTGCACTTGCGCCCAGTGTGAGCGCCGCAGCAATGCCGCGTGCGCTGGCGATGCCGCCTGCGGCGATCACTGGGATGTGCAGGTGATCGACCAATCGCGGTAACAAGGCGAACAACCCGGTCGTCTGGCGCTCGGCCTGGCTGGCATCGAAGGCGCCACGATGGCCACCGGCTTCGGCCCCTTGTGCGACCACCGCATCGGCACCTGCTGCCTGTGCCGCAAGCGCTTCGTCCAGTGTGGTGGCGCAGGCGGACCAGGCGATGCCGGCAGCCTTCAAACGCGCAACATGATCAGGCCGAAACAGCCCCATGATCGATGAGGCAACCGCAGGACGCGCGGCGAGCAAGGCCTCGAATTGTGCGTCGAAATCGGCTGGCGTTGCGTCGCCTACGGCTGCAGAAACTGGCGGCCCCCACTGCGATAGAAATTCCCGCATGCGCGCTTCCGCATCTGCATTGCGTACCGGTGCAGGATCGGGAATCCATAGATTGATCTGCGCAGGCCCGGCGCTCGCGTCACGAAACGCCATCATCCATGCCACGATCTCCTGCGGCTGCGACAACACCGCACCCATCGCGCCCATGCCACCGGCTTCGGCAACCGCCGTCGACAACGGCACCGGGCAGGCGCCGGCCATGGGGCTGAGCAGAATGGGAACGCCCAAGCCAAAACGCCGGCAAAAACGCGCGACGTTTGCGTGCGGGCCATCCGACGCAAGCGACGGTGTCACCGACACCTCAGTGATCGCCTTCGAGGAGCTGCACGATTCTGGGCCATTGCATCTGCCGAGCCAGATCCAATGCCGTCTTGCCCGATGGCGTGCGCAGCGACGCATCCGCGCCGTGCTTCAGCAGCAATGACACCGGCTGATAGTTGCCCGCCAAGGCATCGCGCTGCAACAGCGTCCAACCGGCGTCGTCACGGAAATGCACCATGTCCGGCTGATCGCGCAGGCCTTCGTCGAACTTTGCGCCCATGTTCTCGCTCATCGGATGCTCGCGCTCGGACGGAGCCTGCTCCGTTGCAACGACCTGAGCCGGCTTGCTACCGAACATCTTGCCGAACAAGCCGCTTTTGCGCTCCGGCACAGGTGCAGGCACCAGGCGCACTACGCCCGGCTCACCGAAGTCCAGGCCCCACGCAGCGTCGTGCTCGGCGCGTTCGGCCTGCGACATCGTGCGACGCATCGCTGCAATGGTATGGCCGCCGTAGACCTGGCCATCGACCACGTACATCCAGTCTTCCAGGTCGATGATCGGTGCAGACACGGCGTCACCGGCAGTGAGTCCTGCGATCCATTCCGGATCGTTGAGCAGGCTACCGGAGACCTGCTCGCCATCGAACTGCACGTCGGAAATCCACATATGCTCGTGCGAAGGCGCATCAGTCGCGGAAGCATCGGTGGCGAAAGGCAGTTTTACTGCCGCCATCTCTAGGCCCGGTACGATGCGGCGATATTCCCAGGACAGTTCGCGCCAGAAAAACTTGAAGGTGTCGCGCGCTGCGGCGTAGGCCGCCTGCAGTGCAGCGTCTTCATCGTTTGCGAAATACATGCGGTTATCGGTCATGGTTACCTCGACGAAGAGCCGCCAACAAAACTACTTCACGCCAGTCTACTGCAGGCCGGCTGATCTGCTGCCTGGCTGCAGGGCCCTTGCCCGCCCATCATCGCGGGACACGCTGCAAGTACGTCCTTGTAAGCTCTTACGCGGCATCCATGCCGCGTAAGGTCCCGCGACGGTGGGCGGGCAAGGACCAGTCGAGTTGATCGGTGCGCATGGCTTTCAATAAAACAGCCTGCAAGCTGTCTGGCGTGGTGTCCTCACCGATTGCGGGACCATGTGGCGGCATGGATGCCGCCACTGAGCCTCCACGGATGGATTTACGGCGTGTCCCGCGAGCGGTGAGGGCACCGCGCGCTCGACCAACTCAGCGTTTGACCTGGACGTTTGACTGCATCCACGCAATCGCACCTGCATCTGCGCGATGCCCTACATTGCCAGCGCAGGGCCAGTGCGGCGCAGCGCTGGCCGCGTCAGCACATCACTGAACTCAACGGAACGGCATGCCGCCGCGGCCGCCCATGGCGCCCATCATGCCCTTCATGTTGCGCATCAAGCCCTTCATGCCGCCGCCGGCCAGCTTGCCCATCATCTTTTCCATCTGCTGATACTGCTTCATCAGCTTGTTGACGTCGGCCGGCTGCATGCCCGAGCCGCGCGCGATGCGCGAGCGGCGCGAGCCGTTGAGCAGCGCCGGGTTGCGGCGCTCTTTCTTGGTCATCGAATTGATGATCGCGATCATGCGCGGCACTTCCTTGCCGGTGACCTGCTGCTTGACGTTGTCCGGGATCTGGCCCATGCCCGGCAGTTTGTCCATCAGCCCATGGATGCCGCCCATGTTCTGCATCTGCTCGAGCTGTTCCTTCATGTCGTTGAGGTCGAACTTCTTGCCCTTGGCGACCTTGGCGGCGAGCTTGGCGGCTTTTTCCTGATCGACGCTCTGCTCGACCTGCTCCACCAGCGACAGCACATCGCCCATGTCCAGGATGCGGCTGGCGACGCGGTCGGGATGGAACACGTCCAGGCCGTCGGTCTTTTCGCCGGTGCCGACGAACTTGATCGGCTTGCCGGTGATGTAGCGCACGCTCAGCGCGGCACCGCCACGGGCGTCGCCGTCGGTCTTGGTCAGTACCACGCCGGTCAGCGGCAATGCCTCGCCGAAGGCCTTGGCGGTGTTGGCGGCGTCCTGGCCGGTCATCGCATCGACCACAAACAAGGTTTCGGTGGGGTTGACCGCGGCGTGCAGCGCCTTGATCTCCTCCATCATCGCCGCATCGATCGCCAGGCGACCGGCGGTATCGACCAGCAGCACGTCGACGAAGGACTTGCGCGCGTCGCTGATGGCGGCGCGCACGATGTCCACCGGCTTCTGCGAGGCATCGGAGGCGAAGAACAGCACGCCGACCTGTTCGGCCAGGGTCTTGAGCTGCTCGATCGCGGCCGGGCGATAGACGTCGGCCGAGACCACCATGACCTTTTTCTTGCGCTTTTCCTTCAGGTGCTTGGCGAGCTTGCCGACCGTGGTGGTCTTGCCCGCACCCTGCAGGCCCGCCATCAGGATGATCGCCGGCGCCGGCACGTTGAGGTTGAGGTCGGTGGCGGCCGCGCCCATGACCGCAGTCAGTTCGTCGCGGACGATCTTGATCAGCGCCTGGCCCGGGGTCAGCGACTTGAGCACTTCCTGGCCGACCGCACGCACCTTGATGCGTTCGATCAGCGCCTGTACCACCGGCAATGCGACGTCAGCTTCGAGCAATGCGATGCGCACTTCACGGGTGGCTTCGCGAATGTTCTCCTCGGTCAGGCGGCCGCGGCCGCGCAGGCGCTCCATGGTGCCGGAGAGACGTTGGGTAAGGGACTCGAACATGCGCAAAGGACCGCGTGAGGGGAAACGGGCGTCGATTATAGCGGCACAGCCCAATCGGCCGCCCTGCCCGGCTGGGCATGCCCGCTCTTCCGATTCCCGACTCCCGATTCCGGCGCCAGCCCCCAGTGTGCGAAACTTCCACGATGACAATCGTTCTCATCGCGTTCGCCTTGTATCTGTTGGCCACCGCGCTGCTCACCCGTTCGGTGCTGCGCGATGGCAACCAGGCGCCTGCACGCTGGCTGATACCGGCGCTGGCGGCAGTGGCGTTGCACGCCGGGTACCACGTGCTGGTGGCATTCCGCACCGCCGGCGGGCCGGACATGCACTTCTTCGCGGCACTATCGCTGTGCGGGCTGGGCATGGCCGCGCTGACGGCGGTGTTCGGCGGGCGCGGGCGCATGGCGGCGGTGGGCGTGGTGGTGTTTCCGCTGTCGGCGATTCTGCTGGCCTGCTATCACGCTTACGGCCATGAGCCGAGTTCGGATCTGGGCTGGCGGCTGGAGCTGCATGCCTGGATGGCGCTGCTGGCCTACGCCACGCTGGGGATCGCCGCGCTGCTGGCGATCATGCTGTGGTTGCAGGAGCGCGCGCTACGCCGACGCGATTTCCATACTTGGCTGCGTGCGCTGCCGCCGTTGACCGAGTTGGAGACGTTGCTGTTCCGCACGATCACGGTGGGCTTCGTGCTGCTGAGTCTGACCCTGCTGACCGGCCTGCTGTTCGTGCAGGACTTTCTGGCGCAGCGGCTGTTGCACAAGACCGTGCTCAGCATCCTGTCGTGGATCGTGTTCGGAGCGCTGCTGATCGGCCGCTGGCGCAATGGCTGGCGCGGCACCAAGGCGGTGCACTGGACGCTGACCGCGATGGTGCTGCTGGTGCTGTCGTTCTTCGGCAGCAAGTTCGTGATCGAGCTGGTGTTGGGGCCGCGCTGAGCTCAGGCATCCAGCGCAGCGCTCACCGCGGCCCACGGCTGATCCGGGCCAGCGCTGGCGAAGTGATAGGCGATGCGGCGGCGGTAGATCTCGCCGGGCCGCAAGATTGTCGACGGGAAGTTGGGGTGATTGGGCGCATCCGGGTAGTCCTGCGGTTCCAGACACACGCCGCGGCCCAGGCCGGGATGATGTGCGTCCAGATGCTGGCCTTCGTAGAGTTGCACCGCCGGTGCATCGCTGGTGATGCGTAGCGCCACGCCACTGTGCGGCGAGTACAGCTCGGCAACGCAATCGGCGTCGGCGGCCAGCACCAGGCATTGGTCGTAGCCTTTGCCGAGCACCACTTGCGGATGCGATGGGTCAGTGTTATCGGACAACGCGGCAGCAATGCGGAAATCGAACGGCGTGCCGGTGATCGAAGCGATCTCGCCGGTCGGGATCGATTCGGCATCAACCGGCAGATAGCGATCGGCCGGCACGCGCAGCACCTGCCGCGCGGCACTGTGATGCGGGTCGCCGGACAGGTTGAAATATGGGTGATGGGTGAGATTCAACGGGGTGGCGGCATCGCACTGCGCCTCGAAGTCCAGCTGCAGCTTGCGTCCCTCCAGTTGCAGCCGCGCACGCACCTGCAGATTACCGGGATAGCCTTCTTCGCCATCGGGCGAGTCGTAACCCAGCAAAACCTGATCCGAGGTGTGCTCGAGCACGCTCCACACGCGCCGGCCGAAGCCGCGTAGGCCACCGTGCAGCTGGTTGCGCCCCTCGTTGGCCGCCAGCGTGTGAGTGACGCCATCCAATGTGTAACGCGCCCCGGCGATGCGATTGCCGAAGCGGCCGACCAGGATGTTGAGGCTGTCGCCGTCGGCCGCGTAAGCGGGCAGATCCGGCAAGGCCAACAGCAGCGGCACCACGCCCTGTGCCGTGGTGAGCCGCAGCGCATGCAGGATGCCGCCATAGGTGAGCACTTCCGCCTCCAGCCCAGCCTCGCTGCGCAGCGTAAGCGCGTGGACCTCGACACCGTCTGGCAACTGCCCGAATACGCGCTGCATGAATCGTCCTGCCGATAGTGGAAGCTGGCGAGCATAGCGGGAGAGCGCCGTCGCCGACCATGCCGATGCGCGCATCGTGACGCTAGCACTCGCTTTCCAGGGCAACTAGGGCCTGTTAACACTAATGGCCCGAGCGATTAAACTATTGAGCATGGAGATCACGCCAGCACAATTTTCTCTGATCGAACACTGCCTGCCGGCGCAGCGCGGCAATGTCAGCATGACCAACCTGCAAGTGGTCAACGCCATCCTTTACGTTGCCGAGCATGGCTGCAAATGGCGCGGCCTACCCAAGCGCTTTGGCAACTGGCATACGGTCTACACACGCATGAACCGTTGGGCCAAGGCGGGTGTGCTGGACCGGATGTTCGCCCAATTGCAGAAGTCCCAGATCGTGCGCATCAAAATCGAAGCAGTCTCGCTGGACTCCACCAGCGTCAAGGTCCATCCCGATGGCACGGGTGCATTAAAAAAAACGGCCCGCAGGCCGTCGGCAAGTCCCGCGGTGGATGGAACACCAAGATTCATATGGTTGCCGCAGATGCTCGAACAGCCATCACCTTTGGATTGACGCCTGGCAACGTGCATGACGCACCTGCAGGCCGCGCGTTGCTTGAACACCTCGGGCCAGTGGAGCGGCCGATTCATTTGTTGATGGACCGTGCTTATGAAGGCAACGAAACCCGCCAGTTGGCGCTCGATCTTGGCTTCGTTCCGGTGGTTCCACCGAAATCCAATCGGGTCGAGCCTTGGGAATACAACCGGGAGATGTACAAGCGGCGCAACGAAGTAGAGAGACTGTTCCGTCGCTTGAAAGGCTACCGCCGGATTTTCTCGCGCTTCGAGAAGCTAGATGTCATGTTCCTTGGATTCCTCAGCTTCGTCCTAGTCGTTGATGGGCTTCGGATGTGTTAACAGGCCCTAGCACCGAATGGGCGTGCAGACCGGGCTCGCCGGTGGACGAGCAGTCGCGTCTGCTACTGCAGATCTACCCAAGTGCAACGGGTGCAACGGCGCACTGGCAAAACACCGGTCTGACCGTCCTGGTCGACGCGGGATTGCCGGTACCGTCGCCGACCACTACACCAGCTGCCACGCCACGGCCGCGCAGCTGAGCGCGCTGCAGGACTGGATCGAGCTGCATCTGCCGGCAGTGGCGCCATGATCAAGCCCGCCAGCCTGCGCGCGCATCTGGTGGCGGCCTTGCCGGACCTGGCACGCGACGCCGACCGGCTGCCGGTATTCATCGACGCCGGCAGCCTGGTCAGCACGTTCCAGCAGGGGCTGTCGTTCGAGTACCAATACACGCTCAATCTGATCCTGACCGACTACGCCGGCCACCCGGACAGCGTGATGCTACCGCTGCTGGAATGGGTGCAGGTCAATCAGTCCGAGCTGCTCTCCAACCCTGCGCGCCGTGGCGACATCGCCTTCGAGGCAGACATCCTCGCCAACGATGCGGTGGATCTGTCGATCAAGTTGCCGCTGACCGAGCGCGTGGTCGTGACGGCGAAAGACGGCGGCGGGTATGACATGACGCATGCGCCCGAGCCGTTGATCGATACGACATGGATGAGCTGAGCACGCTGAAGACCTGGGCCGCGCCGTTGCTGGCGCGCCTGCAGCCCGGCGAACGCCGCACGCTGGCGCGCAAGATCGGAACGGAACTGAGGCGCTCACAGAGCCAGCGCATCGGTAAGCAGCAAGCGCCCGATGGCTCACCTTATGCACCGCGCAAGCAGCAGCTGCGGCAGAAGTCTGGACGCGTCAAGCGCGCGAAGATGTTTGCGAAACTGCGTCAGGCCAAGTTCTTCAAGGTCAGCGCCAGCCCCAACGCTGTGAGCGTGGGGTTTGTTGGGCGCGTGTCGCGCATTGCGCACGTGCATCAATACGGGCTGAGTGAGCAAGTGCGGTCTGGTGGTCCCAGAGCACATTATAAAAACGCGTGTTACTGGGTCTGTCCATTGAAGACCGAAATATCATAGGGAATCAGCTCCTGAATCACTTGGGCGGGTGAAGAAGGCAAGTCAGGAGCATTACAGCTCGAGCGCATTGCACGAGCAATGATGACCACGCGCACATTCGAGACGCCAGATTTTTGACGCGGAAAGAAAATGTGGGTAGGTTGACATCGGGGAGGCAACGGAATGCTGCGCCGATCCGGGGCTTTCCCGTCCCCCGAAATCAAGGAGTGATGTCATGGAATCGAAATTTGACCGCAACAGGTCTAGCAAGCTCACCAACCTGCGCACCGCCTGTCTCGTATTCTCGCTCTCAGCTGGAATGCTCGCTACGATGCCGGTTATGGCCCAGCAGGTGTTGCCAAATGTTGCCAATCTCTCAGCGGATCAGCGCACCGAGCTCAGCAAATTATTGAAAGCAGAGCTCCAAAAGACTATAGCTAGTCAGAAGCGCCTCCCTGGTCAGGTCGTGTCGCCTGTTGATGTTCGCTTCGATAGTAAAACTGGAATGGTTCTAATCGAGCTTGGCAAAGGATTTGTCCCGAAGGGAGATAGCCACATCTCGGGTGAACTAGGGATGGTCTGATCAACGGCATCGGAGGATGAGCCTAACCACATCGACCAGGCTGACGGCGCTCAGATCCTCGATTTTTTTGCCGTTTCCGGCGCGTTTGCAGGGTGTTGCCCGGGTTACAGGCGCACGTTCCCCATCGTCGGCAGTAACTGCTTTCGCTTCATCCACAGGTTCGATAGCGCAAACAAGGTCAGCACCTGCGCGGTGTTCTTGGCCAGGCCGCGATAGCGGACCTTGGTGTAGCCGAACTGGCGCTTGATCACCCGGAATGGATGCTCCACCTTCGCGCGCACGCTGGCCTTGAAGTGTTCCCAACGTCTTTCCCGAGCACGCTCGCGTTTGTTGCCGAGGGCTTGCATCGTCGAGGGCCTGGCGGCGATGAAGAATGCAGCCTTGCAGGCCTGCAGTTCTTCGCGTTTGTCCGCACCGGTGTAGCCGCTATCGCCGAACACGCTGTCTTCTTTGCCATGCAGCAACGTGTGCATCACCGTGACATCGGCGACGTTGGCGGCTGTGCAATGGACGTGGTGCACCAACCCGGAAAATTCATCCACGCCGATGTGCGCCTTCATCCCGAAATACCACTGATTGCCCTTCTTGGTCTGATGCATCTCAGGGTCGCGCGCGTTGTCGGCATTCTTGGTCGAACTGGGCGCCGCGATCAGCGTCGCATCGACGATCGTGCCCGACCGCAGGCTCTGGCCCTTGCGCGCCAGATGCGCGTTGACCGCTTCCAGCATCCGCGCGGCAAGGCCATGGGTCTCCAGCAGGCGCCGAAAGTTGAGAATCGTGGTCTCGTCCGGAACGTTGTCCAAGCCACCGAGCTGGGCAAACCGCCGCAAGGTCGGGATCTCGTGCAGTGCTTCTTCCATCGCCGGATCGCTCAGCGCATACCACTGCTGCAGCAGATGAATCCGCAACATCGTCGCCAGTGCGTACGGCTGCCGACCTGGCCGGCCCGATACCGGATAGTGCGGCGCGATCAGACCGAGCAGTTGCTGCCACGGAACCACCTGCTCCATCTCGGCCAGAAAGATCTCGCGCCGGGTCTGCTTGCGCTTGCCCAGGCCCTCAGCGTCACCGAACGTCAGTTGCATGGATCACTCCTCAACATCAGGCGGGTAGTGTCGCGTATCTGTGGTGCGTTGTTCAGAGGTTCCTTAGACCCTGTTTTTCAAGACGCAGCCATGCGCGGCATTGAAAAAGGCTATCGTGTAAATCGCGACGGGAAGACGTGTGTCGCTCAAAAGCTGACGGTTCCCAATACTTCGGCTGTGGTGAACGGCCCGAAGATCACTATCGCGACCAACTTCGTAGGAAACCCACAGTTTCCGCTGGCGTACGAAAGAAAATTCACAACATGCCCCAGCGGCTGGACATGTCCTTCTTTTAGCAAGACATATGCGACTGAGCAAGCATCACCATTGACAAATGAGTGGTACTGCACCGGATCAAGTAGCACGAAGACGACTTCATTTGAAATGCTGACCACTGTTGTCGACGCTGATGGTGTGAAGACAGAAGCAAAAAGCACTTTCACCTGCAAGGCCGTCACCTAAAATTTTTAAGTGGCGACTGGTATTTTACCTATTTACAGACTACCCCGTTAGATAATTTCGCTCCAAGTACCTAAGATCATTTCTTCGGTTCTTGGAGCGATTATGGCTTCGTTTACTGCTGTCGATCTCTCTAAGGATGGTCTGATCAACGGCATCGGAGGATGAGCCTAACCACATCGACCAGGCTGACGGCGCTCAGATCCTCGATTTTTTTGCCGTTTCCGGCGCGTTTGCAGGGTGTTGCCCGGGTTACAGGCGCACGTTCCCCATCGTCGGCAGTAACTGCTTTCGCTTCATCCACAGGTTCGATAGCGCAAACAAGGTCAGCACCTGCGCGGTGTTCTTGGCCAGGCCGCGATAGCGGACCTTGGTGTAGCCGAACTGGCGCTTGATCACCCGGAATGGATGCTCCACCTTCGCGCGCACGTTGGCCTTGAAGTGTTCCCAACGTCTTTCCCGAGCACGCTCGCGTTTGTTGCCGAGGGCTTGCATCGTCGAGGGCCTGGCGGCGATGAAGAATGCAGCCTTGCAGGCCTGCAGTTCTTCGCGTTTGTCCGCACCGGTGTAGCCGCTATCGCCGAACACGCTGTCTTCTTTGCCATGCAGCAACGTGTGCATCACCGTGACATCGGCGACGTTGGCGGCTGTGCAATGGACGTGGTGCACCAACCCGGAAAATTCATCCACGCCGATGTGCGCCTTCATCCCGAAATACCACTGATTGCCCTTCTTGGTCTGATGCATCTCAGGGTCGCGCGCGTTGTCGGCATTCTTGGTCGAACTGGGCGCCGCGATCAGCGTCGCATCGACGATCGTGCCCGACCGCAGGCTCTGGCCCTTGCGCGCCAGATGCGCGTTGACCGCTTCCAGCATCCGCGCGGCAAGGCCATGGGTCTCCAGCAGGCGCCGAAAGTTGAGAATCGTGGTCTCGTCCGGAACGTTGTCCAAGCCACCGAGCTGGGCAAACCGCCGCAAGGTCGGGATCTCGTGCAGTGCTTCTTCCATCGCCGGATCGCTCAGCGCATACCACTGCTGCAGCAGATGAATCCGCAACATCGTCGCCAGTGCGTACGGCTGCCGACCTGGCCGGCCCGATACCGGATAGTGCGGCGCGATCAGACCGAGCAGTTGCTGCCACGGAACCACCTGCTCCATCTCGGCCAGAAAGATCTCGCGCCGGGTCTGCTTGCGCTTGCCCAGGCCCTCAGCGTCACCGAACGTCAGTTGCATGGATCACTCCTCAACATCAGGCGGGTAGTGTCGCGTATCTGTGGTGCGTTGTTCAGAGGTTCCCTAAGCTGCAAGCGCCAGACCTTATCGAGGCACTGGACTTCGAGGCTATATTTTCCGAGGCGCTTGCCCAATTTCGTCGACTGATGCCGGAGTTCTCCGCGCTCACGGAAGCCGATCCGGTCTACAAGCTCCTGCAGCTGTTTGCCGCTCGCGAGTTGCTGATCCGCCAGCGCGCCAACGACAAGGCGCAGCAGACCATGCTGGCCTTCGCCACCGGCACCAACCTCGATCACCTCGATCACCTCGGCGCGCTGTTCGGCGTCGCACGACTGATGCTCGATCCGGGCCAAACGGAGACCGGCATTGCACCGTCCTTTGAGTCGGACGTGGACTTCCGCCGCCGCATCCAGCGGGCACCGGCGGGCTTCAGTGTTGCTGGCCCCGAGAGCGCATGCATCTATCACGCGCTCAGTACAGCGGCCGGTGTCATGGATGCCAGTGCCATCATCCAGCCCGCGGGCGTGGCACTGAGCAGGAAGCGGCGGAAGATTGGACGTGTCGATGATAAGAGCTTCTTCAGCGATGCGCCGACGCAGTTGGACCTTGAAACTGTGCATGGCGGGGCTCCTGCGAGCTGCGGCGATGCAGCCATGGGCGCAGACATCGGTCCTTGCTCGTAATACGCTGGCGCCACGCCTGCCGATCTGGCAGTGCGTGAACGACTCGACCAACCCGCACAGGAGCGCCAAGCCGATGCAGTGGATTTCCCTCGCGTTGCGAATCCCGCGCAGGCGGATGTTGCAATCAATCGTCGCCGCTGCATTGATAACGAACGCACTTGCCGCATCGGCTGCCGAGGTCAAGGTGAGCGGTACGCTGCGCGTGGACAAGCCCGGTGCGCAAGTGTCGCGGCAACTGTTCGGCCAGTTCGCCGAGCATCTGGGTACCGGCATCTATGGCGGGGTGTGGGTCGGCGAGGACTCGGCGATTCCCAATACGCGTGGCTATCGCGACGATGTGGTGGCCGCGTTGAAGGCCATTGCGGTACCGAACATTCGCTGGCCGGGTGGCTGCTTTGCCGACGAATACCATTGGCGCGACGGCGTCGGGGCGCAGGCCAAGCGCCCGATCCGCGTCAACACGCACTGGGGCGGCGTGGAAGAGTCCAACCGGTTCGGTACGCACGAGTTCATGGACTTTACCGAGCTGCTTGGTACCCAGGCGTATATCGCCGGCAATGTGGGCAATGCGGCGCCGGACGAGATCGCGCAGTGGGCCGAATACATGACAGCACCCACGCGCTCGAGCCTGGCCCAGGAGCGCCGCGCCAATGGCCGCGATGCGCCATGGCAGGTGCCCTACTTCGGCGTGGGCAACGAGCTGTGGGGCTGCGGCGGCAATATGCGCGTGGAATATGCGGCCGACGTATATCGGCGCTACCAGACCTTCGTCAAGGCGCCGGTCAATCAGAAGATCCTCAAGATCGCGCCCGGCCCCAACAACGACGATTATCACTGGACCGAAGTGATGATGCGCGAGGCCGGCACGTTGATGGACGGCCTGAGCCTGCACTACTACACCGTGCCCGGTGGCTGGCCGCCACGCGCCTCGTCTACCAATTTCGACGAAGCCGCCTGGATCGATACGCTGTCGCGCACGCTGGTGATGGACGAGCTGATCACCAAACACAGCGCGATCATGGACCGCTACGATCCGGACAAGAAAGTGGCGCTGGTCGTGGACGAATGGGGCACCTGGTACGCCGGCCTGCCCGATGCGAACCCGGGCTTTCTGCATCAGCAAAACAGCCTACGCGATGCGCTGGTGGCGTCGTTGAATATCGACATCTTCAGTGTGCATGCCGAGCGCGTGCGCATGGCCAATATCGCGCAGATGGTCAACGTGCTGCAGGCAATGATCCTCACCGACGGGGACAAGATGGTGCTGACGCCCACCTACCACGTGTTCGCGCTGTACAAGCCGTATCAGGACGCCACCTACCTGCCGCTGCACTTGCAGACGCCCGAGTACCGTCACGGCGATGCGCATGTGCCCGCCGTGCACGGCTCGGCGGTCAAGAGCAAGGATGGGCATGTGTATATCGCGCTGACCAATCTGGATGCGAACTCGGCGGCGAGCATGAGCGTGCAGGTAGAAGGCCTGTCGCCGAGCAGCGTGGAGGGGCAGATCCTCACTGCGCCGGCGATCACCGCGCACAACACCTTCGCCCAGCCACATGCGGTGGAGCCGAAAGCGTTCAAGGGAGCGCGGGTGCAAGGCAAGGCGCTGAGCGTTGCGCTGCCGGCGCATTCGATTGTGATGCTCAAGCTGGAGTGAGCGATGGTGATGGCAAACGCGTTGACTGAAAGCCGCCGGCGCGCTTGATTGTCATGTCCAAGCTAGAATGAGCAACAACGGCGGCGGTAGCTGCCGCCGTTGTAGTTGATCAGGAACGATGACTTGGGGTGCTGCACTTTTCAAAGTGGACCGCTTGCAAGCAACTTGGCACGCATTTGCGAGTCAACGCATCACGCCTTTGTGCGCCTTATTGACCAGAGCGCAGGACACAAAGGGTTGCAACTCAGATGCTGGCTATGCACCGGTTGCTGCTTGAGCTGTCGCAGATGTCAGCGCTGGCTCGGCAATGCGCCACTCCGCCGGCAGGCGTTCGAGTACGTGGTCCATAAAGGCGCGCACCTTTGGAGTGAAGTCGCGGCGGTCGGCGACGCACAGGTAGATGCGCAGCGGCTCCGGTAATGCCTGGGCGGTGCTGCGGAGATCGGACACAAACAGCGGCTGCAGCTGGCCGCGCTGCAGGTACGGCTGCACGACATACGCGGCCAATCGTGCAATGCCGCCGCCGGCAGCGGCCATGGTGGCGAGCGCATCGATATCGTCGCTGACCATCGCTTTGCCCAGCTCCGGCTGGAAGCGCACGCCATTGCGGACGAAGTTCCAAGGCAGACAACGCCCATCGACCGGGTAACGCAGCAACAGGCAGTGGTGGTACTTCAATTCATCCGGGGTCTGCGGCGTACCGCAACGGGCCAGGTAATGCGGTGCCGCGCAGACCACCAGCGGCACCTGCGCGATGCAACGCGCCACCAGGCCGTCTTCCAACTGCGCTTCGATGCGCAGGCTGACGTCCACGCTTTCCTGCGCGTGCTGCACGGCGCGGTCGGTGCACAACAGCTCGATCTCCAGTTGCGGATACCGCTGGCGCAGCGCCGGCAACATCGGGGCGAGCACATGGCGCGCAAATGCGGCGGTGCTGGCCACCCGCAAGCGCCCGGCCGGGGCCTGCTGCGGACCGGCGACCGATTGCCGCGCGCGTTCCAGGTCGCGCTCCAGCTGCCGCACCTGTTCGAAGTACAGCGTGCCGCGCTCGGTGAGCGCCAGGCTGCGCGTGGTCCGGTGCAGCAGGCGCACGCCCAGATGCTGCTCCAGACGGGCGATGTTCTGGCTGACCGCAGCCGCGCTGACGCCGAGCAACTTGGCACCACCAGCAATGCTGCCGGCATCGACGGTGCTGACAAAACTACGGATGGACTGAAGAATGTTCATTGTTGAGGCACGTATTACCAAACGATTCGTAATTTTTTCTTACGTAAGCCACAAGGCTACGCGATCTACCCCGGCCGCGGTGGCGTCTCTACAGTTCCCTTCCCGCCGCGGTTGTGCGGCAGTCGAGGTCATCCCCATGTCGTCATCTCCACCCTCCTCCCCGTTGGCGCGACCGCGCTGGAAACTCGGTGTGCGCGCCACCCCGTTCGTCTTCGCGTTCTACATGGCCGCGATCATGGCCTTGCTGATGTGCCTGGTCATCACCGGCGCCAACACCGGGCTGGCACCCGGCTATCTATGGCGCGTGCTGGACGCCTACCGCATTGCGATGCCCACCGCGTTCTGTTGCGTCTTGGTGGTGCGGCCATTGGTGATACGACTGGTGGCGTGGACGGTGCACGCGGGGCATTGAAGTGTGCGTGGATGTGCATCTGCCGGTCGCAGACAAGTGTTGCCGCGCAGCACGGCACAGACCGCGTTTGCGACCGCCGTCATGCCACTGATGGATTATTCCGTAATGAACACCACGGAACTGAAACACGCCCGACAATTGCTTTGACACTGAAGCAGCACCTGCGCAGCGTCGCTTCTCCACGGACGTGAGTCCGTCTTTTGGGGAAGCACGCATGAACACGCTACGCAGTGTCGCTGTGCAGTTCGCTGTTGTGTTGGGCATGGCGCTGGCACCGAGTGCGCAGGCGCAAACCCTGGTGTGGGAAGACAACTTCAACGGGCCGGGTATCGACGGCAACAAATGGACCTACGACGTCGGTAACGGCTGCCAGATCGGCTTATGCGGTTGGGGCAATGGCGAGATGCAGTACTACACCAGCCGTGCCTAAAATGCGCGTATCGATAATGGCCGGCTGGTGATCGAGGCGCGGCGCGAAGCGTTTCAGGGTATGCCATTCACCTCGGCACGGCTCAAGACCGAAGGCCGCATGCACTTCACATACGGCACGCTGGAAGCGCGCATCAAGACGCCGGTGGTCGGCAACGGGCTATGGCCGGCGTATTGGATGCTGGGCACGATCGGCGTATGGCCCGGCCGCGGCGAAATCGATCTGATGGAGGCCGGCATGGCGGCGGCAATCGCCGCCGGCACCGCCAACCGCCACATCGGCGCGGCCGTGCATTGGGACTACAACGGCGCGCAAGCCGATTACGACACCAGCTATACCAGCCCGGTAAATCTGCACAACGACTTCCATGTGTACCGGATGACCTGGGACCCACAATTCATCCGCGTGTCGATCGACGGCCAGCAGTACTTTGAATTTGCGATCTCCAACATCCAAGGCGCCTCGTTGCACGAATTCCACCAGCAGCAATATCTGCTGCTCAATCTTGCGGTGGGCGGCACCTATACCGGCATTACCTCGCCTGCTGCGGTGACGGCGCCGCTACCGGGCAAGATGGAGATCGATTACATCCGGCTGTATCAAAACCCCGGCGCACAACTGTATGTCGGCGCGCAACATGCCGCGCCTGCGGGGCGCTTCGGTGTATTCACCGAGCAAAGCGATACCAGTGCGCGGCTGACCTTCGGCCAGGATGCCGAGCTGTACTTATGGAACAACCTCACCCCGATTGCGCAGACCCCATTCGAAGGCCGCAACGTGATGGCGTACCGCGCCAATGCCGGTGCCTGGTACGGCCTGGGCATCCAGACCGACTATCGCAATATGTCCGCGTATGCGGGCGGCGCACTGAAACTGCACGTTAAAACCACTACGCCTTCGACCTTCAAGATCGGCATCAACACCAGTTTCGGCGACAGCTGGGTGGACTTCGCCGCGGGCGGCAATCAGTACGGATTGGTGCGCGATGGCGCCTGGCATGAAGTCAGCATCCCCTTCAGCGCGTTCTACGATCTGGATCTGCAGGCGGTCAAACAGATGTTCATGCTGGTGGCCGATCCCCCGGCTGCGCCGGTGGAGATCGCCATCGACAAGGTTTACTACCAGAGCCGTTGAACCGGCCCCACGAGCTGGATGCAGCCAACGTTTACGCGTTGGCTGCAACGCCTTTGAGCATGTCGATCAGCTGACGCAGGCGGTAGGGCTTGGGCAGAAAATCCACTTGCGGCGGCAGTGGCGGCAACTGCGCCTTGGCAAACCCGGACGCCAGGATGATGCGCGCCTGCGGCAGCAATTGCGTCACCTGCTCGCTCAGCTCGATGCCCGACATGCCGTTGGGCATGCGGATATCGCTGAACACCACATCGTAAGGGCCGCTCTCGCGCAGCATGCGCAATGCACTGTGCCCATCGTCGGCGGTGTCGACGGTGATGCCGGCATCGCGCAGTGCCTCGCCGATCAGTTCGCGTAACTCTTCTTGGTCCTCAACCATCAGCAAGCGCAGGGATTCAGTCATGCTCGGCGTCCTCGATGGCCGGGAGAAACAAGGTCACGGTGGTGCCGTGTCCGGGTGCGGTGTCAAGCTCGACAAAACCACCGGATTGGGTCGCGAAGCCGAACACCTGGCTCAAGCCCAGGCCGGCGTTCTTGCCCGCATCCTTGGTGGTGAAAAACGCGTCGCCAGCGCGCTGCGCGACATCCGCCGGCATGCCGCTGCCATTATCGCGCACCGCAACGCTGACGTAAGTGCGCTGTGCAGCGTGCGGGTCGGACGGTGCGGCACGCCGCTGTACGGCGGTGGCCAGCACGATCGTACCGCCATCGGGCATGGCATCGCAGCTATTGAAGACCAGGTTGAGCAATGCGGCGTCCAATTGACCTGGGTCCATACGCACATCCGGCAGTGTCTGGGCCAATTCAAGCGAGAGGCCAATGCCGGCCGGGCACGCACGCAGCAGCAGTTCCAACGCGCCGGTCACGACTGCATTGACTGCATGACGTTGCGGAGGCGATTGCTGCCCGCGTGCGAAGGCGAGCACGTGGCGGGTCAGCAAGGTGCCCCGCTCCACTGCCGTCTGCGCAGCACCCAGCAAGGTGCGCAGACGCGCATCCTCGCCCGCACGCCGCGAGATCAGATCCAGGCTGGTCGCCATCACGGTCAGCAGATTGTTGAAGTCATGCGCCATGCCCCGCGTCAACCGGCCCAGCGCCTGGCTGCGTTGCGCCTGCGCCAGCACCTGCTGCGATTGCTGCGCTGCATGGCGTTCGCTGATATCGCAGGTCACCACGGCAAAACCGACCAGCACGTCGAGTTCCAATACCGGCTCGATCACCACGCTGGCCAGGAACTGGCTGCCATCCTTGCGCAAGCGCCAGCCTTCTGCAGCTGCGCGACCATCGCGTCTGGCGATCTCAAGCAGGTGTGCCGGCTCGCCGCGCGGCGCATCTTCGTGCGCATGAAACCGCGAAAAATGCGTCCCCATGACCTCGGCAGCGGCGTAGCCGTGAATGCGCTCGCAGGCTGTATTCCAGCTACGCACGTGACCGCCCGTATCGAGCGTGTAGATCGCGCAATCGCACATGCTCTCGAGCAACAGCTGGCACTGCCGGCTGTTGTGAGAAAGCGGCCCGACGGTGTCGGTGGCCGTTTCCGCATCCATCACGCGATGTTTCCCCCTGCAAAGCGCGCGACCATAGTGACGGATACGTGAAGGCCATGTGCAAGCCAACCCGGCCGGAAAGCGTCAAATTTCCGGCGATTTCGCGTGAAAGTTATCGGCTAACATGACCGCCCTCCCACTTAGGTCCGCGCGCCTCATGCAGAACATCTCGACCACACGCGACCGCTGGGTGTGGGTCATCGCGGGGGCCTTGATGGCTGCGACGCTCGCTGTGGAATTGGTCACACCGCTTGGCTATGCGGTGTGGCTGACCTACTTCGTCGCGGTTGGGGTGACGGTGTTTCAAAACCGCACGCAGGTTCCATTGATTGTGGGCGCGCTGTCATGCGTGTTGTTGGCAGTGGGTTTCAATCTGGCGCCGTCCAGCACCAATTCCAGTTTTTCCTCGATCAACCGCAGCATCGGTGGCGTGTCGTTCCTGGCGATGGCGCTGGTGGTGACGCAGGCGATCCGCGCGCGGCGTCAGGCCGAATTCGCGCTGTGGCTGCAGCAGGCAGAGAACACGGTCGAAGCGAGTTTGCGCGGCGACCAAAGCCCGGAAGCATTGGCCGATGCTGCCGTTAGCGCACTGTGCGACACGCTGGATGCGCAGGTAGGCGCGCTGTATCGCATCGAAGGCGAGCGCCTGCGTTTGACCGGTGGCACCGCGCTTCCGGCCGACATGCCCAAGACGCTGCCGACCAACACCGGGCAACTGGGCGACGCCTTGCAGCGTGGCGCGGTGCGTCGCGTGCGCGGCGTGGACGCAGGACATCTGCAGATCGCCTCCAGCCTGGGCAAGAGCAGTTGCCAGGAACTGCTGCTGGCACCTGTCACTGCCGATGGTCGTGTGATCGGCATCGTCGAACTTGGCCGCGTGACCGACCCGCGCACTGCCGGTTCGCGCGAGCAGGAACTGCTGGCACGCTGTGGCGAGAACATCGGCCTGGCCTTGCGCACCGCGTTGCTGCGCGCGCAGCTGGTGACCCTGCTGGAAGAAACCCAGCGCCAGAGCGAAGAACTGCAGACCCAGCAGGAAGAGCTGCGCGTGACCAACGAAGAGTTGGAAGAGCAAAGCCGCAGCCTGCAGCAATCGCAAAGCGATCTGGAACAGCAGCAGGCCGAGCTGGAACAGACCAACGTGCAGCTGGAAGAACGCACCCAGGCACTGGAGGCGCAGAAGCAGGCCTTGCTGGTTGCGCAGAACCAGCTGGTGCGCAACAGCAACGAGCTCTCCACCGCCTCGCGTTACAAGTCCGAATTTCTGGCCAATATGTCGCACGAGTTGCGCACCCCGCTCAACAGCGCGCTGATCCTGGCCAAGCTGCTGGCCGACAACAAGGACGGCACGCTCAGCCCCGAGCAGGTGAAATATGCGCAGGCGATTCTCTCTTCCAACAACGATCTGCTGGCGCTGATCAACGACATTCTGGATTTGTCCAAGATCGAAGCCGGGCATGTGGAACTGGCCGACGACACCATCGCCACCAGCTCGGTGCTGCAGCGCCTGCGCGAAACCTTCGAGCCACTGGCGCGGCAAAAAGGCCTTGCGTTGCAGATCACGGCCGACGCCGATGCACCGACGCAACTGGTCATGGATAGTCAGCGTCTGCAGCAGATTCTCAAGAACCTGCTGGCCAATGCGATCAAGTTCACCGAGCACGGCAGCGTCAGTCTGTCGCTCCAGGCGCAGGCGCCGGGCCGCGTGCTGTTCAAGGTCCAGGACACCGGCATCGGCATTGCACGCGAACAGACCGAGATCATCTTCGAAGCGTTTCGTCAGGCCGATGGCAGTACGCGCCGTCGCTATGGCGGCACCGGTCTGGGGCTGTCGATCTCGCGCGATCTGGCGCAGCGCATGGGCGGCAGCATCCGTGTGGACAGCGAGCCGGGACGCGGCAGTTGCTTCACGCTGGAATTGCCGACCGATGGCGCGCCGGCCAAGGGTGTGAATGTTGCGGAAAGGCATGCGCCGCCGGCGTCGCTTAACACCGCGCAAGCAGCGCAGCACACCAGCGGCATGGCGATGGCATCTCGTCTTGGTGAGCAGGCTGTGGTTGCGTCCAGCGCCTTGCCGCTGCCGATTCCTGCAGCGAGTGCAGCGCCGCTCCAGCGCGCCGACGACGATCGCGATCAACGCAGCCGTCCCGGCCGGCTGATCCTGGCGGTGGAAGACGACACGCGTTTTGCCCAAGCCCTGGTCGACCTGGCGCATGAGCTGGATTTCGATTGCGTGGTGGCACCCAGCGCTGAAGAAGCGCTGCAGCTGGCAGCGGACCTGCGCCCCAGCGGCATTCTGCTCGACATCGGCCTGCCGGATGCCTCCGGGCTCAGCGTGCTGGAGCGGCTCAAGCGCGATCCGGCAACGCGGCACATCCCGGTGCATGTGGTCTCGGCCATGGAGCGCAGCCAGATCGCGCTGGAACTCGGTGCGGTGGGCTATCTGATCAAGCCGGCCACGCGCGAGCTGCTGGCCGGCGCAATCCGCCAGCTGGAAGACACCAATGCACGCGCCGTGCGCCGCTTGTTGATTGTCGAAGACGACAGCGCGCTGCGTGCGAACCTGGAGCTGCTGCTGGCGCGCGATCAACTGGAAATCGTCGCGGTGGGCAGCATTGCCGAAGCCATGCAGCAACTGGCCGGCTCCACCTTCGATTGCATGGTCACCGATCTGGCGCTGCCAGACGGCAGCGGCTACGACCTGCTCGAACGCATGGCCGGCAACGATGCGGTCGCCTTCCCGCCGGTGATCGTCTACACCGGGCGCGCACTCACACGCGACGAAGAGCAACGCCTGCGCCGTTATTCCAAGAGCATCATCATCAAGGGCGTGCGCTCGCCGGAGCGCCTGCTCGACGAAGTGACGCTGTTCCTGCATAGCGTGGAAGCCTCGTTGCCCAGCGACCAGCAACGCCTGCTGCGCGAAGCGCGCCGCCGCGATGCGGTGCTGGATGGCGCCACCGTGCTGTTGGCCGAAGACGATGTGCGCAATATCTTTGCGCTCTCCAGCGTGCTCGAACCGCTGGGCGTGACGTTGCAGATCGCCCGCAATGGCCGCGAGGCGCTGGAACATCTGGCCAGGCACGAAGTGGATCTGGTGCTGATGGACATCATGATGCCGGAGATGGATGGCCTCACTGCGATGCGCCAGATCCGTGCCAATCGTCAGTGGCAGGATCTGCCGATCATCGCGCTGACCGCCAAGGCCATGGCCGACGATCGCGAACGCTGTCTTGAGGCCGGTGCCAACGACTACATCGCCAAGCCCATCGACGTGGACAAGCTGGTGTCGCTGTGCCGGGTGTGGTGCTCGCGGCAATGACTGCAGTGGAGCTGTTCGATCTTGAGCTGCGGGTGCTGCTGGAAGCGGTCTACCAGCGCTATCACTACGACTTCCGCGATTACGCGGTGTCCTCGTTGCGTCGACGCATGCGCCACGCCATGGGCCGCTTCGATTGCGCACGCGTGGCCGATCTGCAGCATCGCCTGCTGCACGAGCCGGAAACGTTTGCGCAGGCGATGCAGTTCTTCACCGTGCAGGTGTCGGAGATGTTCCGCGACCCGGCGTATTTCCGCTGTTTGCGCGAGCACGCGGTGCCGGTATTGCGCACCTATCCCTCGATCAAACTCTGGGTGGCCGGCTGCAGCACCGGTGAAGAAGTCTGGTCGCTGGCGATCCTGCTGCACGAAGAAGGCCTGCTGGAAAAAGCGGTGATCTACGCCACCGACATCAATCCCGAAGCGCTGGGCATGGCCGAAGCCGGCGCCTTCGGCATCGACCGCATTGCGCAGTTCAGCCGCAATTATCTGGAGGCCGGCGGCCGCGGGTCCTTGTCCGATTACTACACCACCGCCTACGACGGCGCGGTGTTCGATCGCCGCCTCAAGCGCCACATCGTGTTTGCCGATCACAGCCTGGCCACCGATACGGTGTTCTCCGAAGTGCATCTGGTGTCGTGCCGCAACGTGCTGATCTACTTCAACCGCACCCTGCAGGATCGCGCGGTGGGTCTGTTCCATGACGCGCTGGTGCACCGTGGTTTTCTGGGGCTGGGCAGCAAGGAATCGCTGCAGTTCGGCGCGCATGCGCAGGCCTTCGAAACCGTGGCCCGCGAGCAACGTCTGTTTCGGAAGGCGGCATGAGCGGCGCGCATGAGTGGCAGCACTTCGAGGCGATCGTGGTCGGTGCATCGGCCGGAGGTGTAATGGCGTTGCAGGCGTTGTTGTCCAGCCTGCCTGCAGAGTTGCCGATGCCGGTGTTGGTGGTGCTGCATCTGCCACGCGACCGTACCAGCCATCTTGCCGAATTGATGGATGCACGCTGCGCCTTGCCGGTGCGCGAGGCAGAGGACAAGCAACCGCTGCTCGCCGGCACTGTGACCATCGCCCCGCCCGACTATCATCTGCTGGTAGAAAACCGCGACAGCCTGGCGTTGTCGATGGATGCGCCGGTGCTGTTCTCGCGCCCGGCGATCGACCCCTTGTTCGAATCGGCCGCCGATGTCTTCGGGCCACGCCTGCTGGCGATCCTGCTCACCGGCGCCAGCAGCGATGGCAGCGCTGGCGTGGCGGCGGTGCGCGCGGTCGGCGGCACCGCCTGGATCCAGCTGCCCGACGATGCGGCGTCTCCCTTGATGCCCGCCTCCGCCATCGCCCACGCCGGTGCCGATGCGGTGCTCACCTTGCAGGCGATCTGCAGCCGACTGGAGACTTTCCACCGATGAATCTCACCGCGACCGGTCTGGCTGCAGACAGCACCACTACCGAACCGGCCAAGCTGCTGATCGTGGACGACGTGCCGCAGAATCTGGTGGCGATGGAAGCGCTGCTGCAGCGCGACGGCATCCAGGTACTGTGCGCAGCCTCCGGTGCGCAGGCGCTGGAACTGTTGCTCGAACACGATGTGGCGTTGGCATTGCTGGATGTGCACATGCCGGAAATGGACGGCTTTTCGCTGGCCGAACTGATGCGCGGCTCGCAGCGCACCCGGCATGTGCCGATCATTTTTTTGACGGCATCGCCGAACGACCCGATGCGCGCGTTTCAGGGCTACGAGACCGGCGCGGTGGATTTTTTGCACAAGCCCATCGAGCCGCACGTGATCCTGAGCAAGGTCAACGTGTTCATCGAGTTGTATCAGCAGCGGCGCCTGCTCAAGGCGCGCAACGCCTCGCTGGAACGCGCGCTCACCCTCAATGAAACCATGATGGCGGTGCTGACCCACGACCTGCGCACGCCGCTGTCGGTGATTTTGCTGTGTGCCGACAAGCTGAGCCTGGATGTGGCCGCCGACGGCTCGGCTGCACGCACGCTGGAACATCTGGAAAACAGCGCGCATCGCATGGCACGCATGGTCGAGCAGCTGCTGGATTTCTCGCGCCTGCGTACCGACGGGCTGTCGATGCAGTTTGGCCCCTGCAATCTTGGCGAGGTGGCCCATAGCGTGGTGAACGAGGTGGCGCAGGCCAATCCGCACACGCCGATCGACCTGCGTAGCGAAGGCGATCTGCACGGCGACGGCGACGGCGATCGGCTGGCACAGGTGGTCTCCAATCTGGTCGGCAACGCAGTGCTGCATGGCGCGCGCCAGCCGGTGCGCGTGCACCTGGACGGACGCCAGCGCGACACGCTGCGTTTGTCGGTGCGCAACGCCGGCCATATCCCCGACAGTCTGATGCCGCGTCTGTTCGAGCCATTCAAGGCCAGCTTCCACGCAAGCCAGGGCTTGGGCCTGGGTTTGTTTATCGCAGATCAGTTCGTCAGGGCGCATGGCGGCTCGCTGCAGGCACGCAACGAAGACGGCGATGTGGTGTTCGAAGCGACGTTGCGACGGCACAATCTGGCAGCGTAAGCACAACGAGCAGGACACTGCGCCGTTGCGCAGGCTCAACAAGACGCGGTCACGCCACCTGGCGAACCCATCAAACGCGCATCACCCAGTGCGATTGAATTGTCGATTCTAATGACGATTCGTCGTTCTTATCAGGCGCACGCCGTGCGCCGTATCTGCGGAGGTGGTGTATGTCGTATGTGGATGGTTTTGCGCTTGCCGTACCCACTGCCAACAAGGCTGCATTTCTGGAGCATGCCCGCATGGGCGATTCAGTGATCATCGAATACGGTGCGCTGCGCGTGGTGGAGTGCTGGGGCGAGGAAGTCCCGCACGGAGAACAGACCGACTTCCATCGCGCGGTCGAGGCCGGCGACGATGAAACCGTGGTGTTTTCCTGGATCGAATGGCCCGACAAGGCCACCCGCGATGCCGGCATGCAGAAGATGATGGCCGACCCGCGCATGGACCCGGCGGTCAATCCGATGCCGTTCGACGGCAAGCGCCTGATCTGCGGCGGCTTCGTTCCGGTGCTGAGGTTGGGACAGACAGGCTGAGCGCTACAGCATGCGACAGCGCGGATACGCATGTCGCACGCTGCAGCAGACACCGCAGCGAGGTTGTTTTCGGCTGCCTCCAGCACAACATCTTCAACCACCGCCATGCCACTGGTGTGCGGCCGCGTTCGCCGCCATTGGTGGGTGGGCGCAACACATTGATGATGTTGCCTGTTCACTGGAGACCCCCGCATGACCAACGCACCACTGCTGGTGGCCTGCCCGAGCTGCGCCGCGATGAATCGCATAGCGGCCGCGCGTCTGCGCGATGCGCCCAACTGCGGCAGCTGCCATCAGCCGCTCTTTCTCGGGGCACCGGTAGCGCTGTCCACTGTCGATTTCGACAAGCATGCAGTGCGCAGCGAGCTGCCGTTGGTGGTGGATTTCTGGGCACCGTGGTGCGGGCCGTGCCTGAGCATGGCGCCGCAGTTCGCCGCAGCCGCTGCATTGCTGGAACCGCAGGTCCGTCTGGCAAAGGTGGATACCGACCTGCATCCGGCGCTGGGCACGCGTTTTGGCATTCGCAGCATTCCCACCTTGCTGGTCATCCGCGGCGGCAGCGAGCTGGGCCGTCATTCCGGTGCGGTGAGCAGCACGCAGATCGTCAGTTGGGTGCAGTCGGTGTTGCGCAGCCGTTGACACAAAAAGCCCGCTGCGTACTGCACGCAGCGGGCTCGGTTGTCGCACCAAGCATCACAGCGACGCGCATGTCGCTGTGATGCGGTGATGCAGTCAGTCGATCAGCGACTCATTGCCAGTTGACGTTGACCGACACGCCCACGATGCGCGGCTCGTTGTAGACCGCCGCCATGTAGTTTTCGATCACACCCTTGACGTTTTTCTCGTTGGTGATGTTGCGCGCAAACGCCGCCACTTCCCACGCACCGTAGCCGCCGGTGTAACCGAGCTTGAGGCCGCCTTCGAAATTGCCGTCGGCGCGGAACTCGGTGGAGTCGTACAGCACGAAGCTGGTTTCGCCCTGCTTGTTCCAGTCGGTGGAGACGAAGAACGCGCCGTCGTTACCCACGGGGATGTCGTAACGCGCGGCCAGGTTGAGGTTGTACTTGGGCGCGTTGGGCAGCGGGTTGCCGTCGATCTGCGCAAAGGTGTTGGCGCCGACGCGGATGGTCGGGTCGTTGACCGTGCACACCACCACGCCGTTGAGCGCGCAGGCCTGCGCAAACACGCGCTTGTCCTGGATTTCGCTGTGCAGCAGGCTGAGGCCAGCAGTCAGCGACAGGTTGGAGATCGGGCGCCAGTCCAGGTCCGCTTCCAGACCGTAGGCCTTGGCCTTGTCGGCATTGAACAGCACGCCATTGCCGTCCGAATCGTTGCCGTTGAGCTGGATATCATCGACGGTATAGGTGAAGCCGCTGACATTCAGGCGCAGCCGGTTGTCGAACAGGCTGCTCTTGATGCCGGCTTCCCACGACAGGATGGTTTCCGAATCGGCGGTGGTGAAATCCGAGTTGAACACCGCGCTGCGGCCCTGGATGGTGGGGCCGCGGAAGCCGCGCGCCACGCGTGCATACACGCTCAGCTCGGGATTGATTTCGTACATCGCGCTGAGGTCCCAGCTGGGCTGGGTGTCGGACATGCGCACGTCGCGACGGCCACGATATGTCACCGCACCGGCGGCGGTGTCGGCGGTCTTGAGCAGACGGGTTTCCTTGGTGTCCTTGGTCTGGCGGATGCCGGCGGTCAGGGTGAGCGCGTCGGTGGCCTTGTAACTGAGCTGACCGAAGCCGGCCCATGACGTGTTGGTGTTGCGCAGCCGCACCCAGTTATTGGGATTGCGCGCAGCGGTCTGCAGAAAAAACGCACGCTGATAGAAATCGGTGGTGTCGCGGCCATCGAAGTAGAACGCGCCCACCTGCCATTGCAGTGCGTCGTCGCCTTCGCTGGCCAGACGCAGTTCCTGGGTGTACTGATCCAGATCGCGGATCTGTCCCATCGACTGGCCGAAGCCGTTCGGCACGCCGTTGACCGGGTAGTTCGCCGCCGCGCCGCCATCGGTGTCGCCACGGCTGTAGCCGGAGGTGGTTTCGTAGGCTGTGATGGAGGTCAGCGAGACCCCGCCAAAATCGTAGATCGCCTTGATCGAGCCGCCGTCGGTCTGATACGCCTGCGGGTTGTCGTGTGCCTCGTCGTAGGCAACGCGATCGCGCGGCACGTCGACCTTGTCGCTGCCACGCGTCACGGCATTGCGCAGGAACAACGTGGAGGTGCCGTCGTAGTCGCGCGTATGCACCGAACCCAGCAGCGAGAACGCGTCGTTGGGCTTGAGCAGCAACTGCAGGCGCGCATTGCGGTCGTTGTAGCCGCCCATCGCATCCTTACGCGGCGTGCGCGTGCCATCGGCGCTGGTGCCGGCAAAGGTGTTGTCCACCCAATCGTCGCGGTGCTGATACAAGGCCGAGACGCGGAACGACAGCACGTCGTTGATCGGCCCACCGAAGCCGCCATCCAGCGACACGGTGTTGTAACTGCCGTAGCTGGCATCGAGGCGGCCGGTATAGGTATCGCCGGGCTTGACCGTGTCGAACTTGACGATGCCGGCAGTGGTGTTGCGGCCGAACAGGGTGCCCTGCGGGCCGCGCAGCACTTCGACCTGGTCCACGTCGTAGACCGGGTTGGATTTGAGCACCACGTGCTCCAGCACCACATCGTCCTGGATGATGGACACCGGCTGCGAAGCGCCGAGATAGAAATCGATATTGCCCAGACCACGGATATAGAAGCGCGGGAAGATGCGCCCGGTGGTGGTCTCGGCATAGAAGCCCGGCACGCGGCCGGACAGTGCCAGCAAGGTGTCGTCGCCGCCTGCGGTGAACTCGCGCATCGCCGCGCCCTGCACCACGCCCACCGACACCGGCACCTCCTGCAGGTTCTGCTCGCGGTGCTCGGCGGTGACGGTGACCGTATCCAGCGCGGTCGCGCTGCCCTCGCCCTGGGTCGTCGGCGTTTGCTGCGCAGATGCGGCGGCGGCCATCGAAGCGAGCAACAGGCCGGCACAGGCGCGCGCCAGCGGCGTGCGCTGCAAGGCGGCGCGACGGCGTGCAGAAGCATGCGTGGCGGCGGACGTCAGGGACGCGGAGATAGACAAGTACAACGACATACGAGGTGATCCTTGGAGTAAGAGCGGCTAACAAACTACTGCGCGGCCGCCAGGCGGGCGCAGCCGGTGCTCGGAATCCTCATGTACCCACTCGTACACTCCGGTTCCTGCGCGCCGTCTGCACCCACCTGACGACCGCTCGCTACGTTTGTTAGCCGCTCTAAGTAGAGTGAGGTGACGTCCGTCGGCACAGGCATGCCGGACGAAGGCGCAAGGTGGCGCCGCGCGCACGATATGTCAGCAATGTTGCAGCTCTATGGCAAGCGTGCCGCAGCGCACATGCCGCTAGGTCTACACCCATGCCATTGCACGCGTGTGGCATGGCGAAACGGCATGCCCGCACTGGCCGTGTGCTGACAGCAGGCGGTTTTTTGTGCGCCACCTTTGGCCCGTATGCCCACGCGCGCTAAGCGCGGGAAAATAAACAAGTCGCGCTAGGCGCGAGGAAATAAACACTCCGCGCTGAGCGCGGGCAAGCACACCACTGGCGTTATGCGCGGGCGGCAAGCACACTGCTGTCAAGCATCTGCCCAACCATGTTGAGCAGATCGTTGAGGCTGAAAGGCTTGGGCAGCAAGGCCATGCCTTCGGCCAGAAATTCCTGCCGCGTGGCTGCGTTTTCGGCGTAGCCGGTGATGAACAGGATCGGCAAGCCGGGCCGCAGCGCGCGCGCAACATCGGCCATGTCGCGCCCGTTCATGCCGGGCAGGCCCACATCCGACACCACCAGATCGATCTCCACCCCGGCACGCAATTGCTCCAGCGCGCCATTGGCATTTTCGGCTTCGGTCACGTGGTAGCCGGCATCGCTGAGCACCTCGCTCACCATCATGCGCACCACATCGGTGTCGTCCACCAGCAGGATGCGCTCGTGACGGTGACGCGGCGATCTGGGCGGCGGTGCTGGCGCCACCTCGCTTGCCGTAAGCCCGCGCGGCAACAGCAAGGCCACCGTGGTACCACGGCCCACGGTGCTGGTGATGCGCGCGGTGCCGCCGGATTGACGCGCAAACCCATAGGTCATGGACAAGCCCAGGCCGGTGCCCTCGCCGATGGGTTTGGTGGTGAAAAACGGCTCGAACACCTGATTGAGAATGGCCGGCTCGATCCCGCTGCCATTGTCGATCACATTCACCGCCACGTAATCGCCATCGTCCAGTTCCGGATCGTTGCGCGCGGTGTAGGCGGCGCTTTGAATGCGGATGGTGCCCTTGCCCTTCAATGCATCGCGTGCATTGATCACCAGGTTGAGCACCACATTTTCGAGCTGGTTGGCATCGGCCACCGCGACCAGCGGCGTCTGCGCCAGATCCAGTTCCAGCACGATGTTCTCGCCGATCGAACGGTGCAGCATGTCTTCCAGCGAGCGCACGCGTGCATTGATGTCGAACGCCTGCGCATCCAGCGATTGCTTGCGTGCAAACGCGAGCATGCGCTGGGTCAGCGCGGCAGCGCGATGCGCCGAGCCGGTGGCAATTTCCGCCAGCCGCGGCACGCGCTCGATGCGGTTGGATTCCACCGCCAGCTGGATCATGTCCAGCCCGGAAATGATGCTGGTCAGCAAGTTGTTGAAGTCGTGCGCGATGCCGCCGGTGAGATTTCCCAGCGCTTCCATCTTCTGCGCCTGCAGCAGCTGGATTTCGGTGCGCTGGCGCTCGGCGATCTGGTGCGCCAGCTCGGTGGTGGCGGTGTCCAGCTCCTGGCGTTGTTCGCGCTCGCGCAGACGCTGTTCGGTCACGTCCTCGACCAGCAACAAGCCCAGATCCGGCTCGCGATACGGCGACACCCGCCACTCGGTTTCGCACAGCTTGCCATCGCGGATGATCGACAGCGTGCCGCTCCAGCGCGCGCGTTGCGCCAGCGCGGTGGTCAGGGCATGCACGGTTGTCGCCTGGTCCAGCCCCGCCGCCTGGATCGCATCGCCGGGCGTGGCGCTGCCGATCAGGCGCTGGAAGGCCGCATTGGCTTCGTGCGTGTGCAGCCTGGAATCGACCACGGCGATCGGCGCGCTGATGTGCTCGAAGATCTCGCGGAAGCGGGCCTCGCTGATCCGCAATGCATCTTCGGCATTGCGGGCGCGCAACAGCGTGCGCAGCGTGGCGACCAGCACGCTGGGGTCGACCGGATGGATCAGGTACGCATCGGCACCGGCATCCAGCCCGGTGGCCATGTCGCCGGTGGCGATCGATGCGGCCGACACATGCACCACCGGCAGCAGCGCGGTGCGCGGGGCGGCACGCAAGCTGCGCACGATGTCGAAGCCGCTCATATCCGGCAGGTTGACGTCCAGCACCACTGCGGCAAACGCGTGCGTGGCCAGCTTGGCCAGGCCATCGGTGCCGGTGCCGGCCTCTTCGACCACGAATTGATGATGCTCGAGCACGCGCCGCACCGAATAACGCGTCACCGCGTTGTCGTCGACCACCAGAATCCGATGACTACCGGGCAAGTGCGTTCTCCGCCGCCAGCGTCACCGGCAGCACCACGAAAAATTCGGAACCTTCGCCAACCACGCTATTGATCCCCACCCTGCCACCGAGCAGCTCGGCGAAGCGCTTGCAGATCGCCAGCCCCAGGCCGGTGCCGGTCAGGCGTTTTTGCAGCGGCGAATCCACCTGCACGAAATCCTCGAACAAGGCCTCGTGCAGCTCGGCCGGAATGCCGATGCCGGTATCCTGCACACCGAAGCGCACATGGGTGTCGCCTTCCAGCTGCGCGAACACGCGCACGTGGCCGTGCGGGGTGAACTTGAGCGCGTTGGAGATGAAGTTGCGCAGGATCTGCGCCAGCTTCTTGTCGTCGGTATAGAGCATCGGCAGCGCCGGCGGATCTTCGAAGATCAACGTGGTGCTGCCGGCATCGGTGAGCGGGCGGAACATGCCGCGCAACGCCGAGAACAGATCCATCAGGTCGAACCAGCCCGGCGATATGGCGATGCGGCCGGCTTCGATCTTGGCCAGATCCAGCAGGTCGTCGACCATCTCGGTGAGCTCGCGCGCCGAGGCACTGACAAAGCGCACCTGTTTGGATTGCTCGGCGTTGAGCGGCCCGTCCATGCCGTCTTCCAGCAGGCGGGTGATGCTCAGGATCGAACTGAGCGGCGTGCGGAACTCATGGCTCATGTACGACAGAAAGCGGCTCTTGAGCTCGGACACATCACGTAACTGTTCGGCCTGCTGATCGAGCTCGGCATACAGCGCCAGCACGCCCTGGTTGGTTTCTTCCAACTCCTCGCGCAAGGCCTGGTTCTGCTGCCGCAGCGCGTCGAGTTCGGCCAGCGGATCGGCTGCCGATGCGGCGTCGGATGACTTCATTGCAGGGCTCCCAAACGCATGACGAACACGCAGGCATCGTCGCGGCCGCGCGCGTAATCGCGCAACAGCACCGCCGCAACAATACGCGGGTGGCGTGACAATAGCGCCGGGTGATCGCGCAGATTCCAGCGCGTTTGCAGGCCGTCGCTGTGCATGACCAGCAGCTTGCCGGTCGCATTCGGAAAATCGAACGGCTGCGCCTTGCGAAACTGCACCCCGACGATGCCCGGATGCGACGGCATGCCGCGCACCCCATCGCCATCGCACAGCGAAGCGACGATATTGCCGACGCCGGCAAAGCGCACCTGGCCGGTGCGGCTGTCGAACTGCGTCACCGCCGCCGCACCACCGCGGGTGCCGGACATGCCGGCATGCAGGCGTGCGATGAGCTCGCCGGGCTCGCCGCTGGCCGCTACCAGCGCGCGCGTACCGGCATCGGCGGCGTCGGCCGCGCCTTGCCCGTGGCCCAGGCCGTCGATCAAGGTCACGGTGACCCATTGCTCGCGGATCGCCAACTGCCAGGCGTCGCCGCATACCACTTCGTGATGCAGCGGCACGCGCACCGCGCCATACGGCAGGTCCAGCTCGGCGCGTGGTTGCGCAAACAGCCGCACCATCACGATCGCGCCCTTGGCATCGGAGTACGCGTCCAGCACCTGCGCCTTGCGCTTGATCGCGCCCAGCCCGGTGCCCGGTGTGCCGGCAGTGGAATAGCCATCGCGCAGGCCATCTTCCAGTGTAAAACCCGGGCCTTCGTCGATGGCGCAGATTTCCACGCCCATGCCCTCGCGCGCAGCCACGCCCGACAACTGAAAGCAGCCGCCACGCCCATGCTTGAGCATGTTGGTGGCAAGTTCGGTGGCGACCAGCGCAACGCGACCGCAGGCGGCTTCGTCGAACCCCAGCGTCTGCGCGAGTGCCGTCGATTCACGCCGCGCCTGCCCGACCTGGCTAGCTTCGTCGACGCGAAACAGGCGGGTCACGTCACCGGTAACCGTCACTTCCATGTGGTGATGGTGATGCGCGTGCCCTTACCCGGCGTGGTGTCCAACACAAAGTCATCCACCAGCCGCCGGCTGCCGGACAGGCCCAGACCAAGTCCGCCGCCGGAAGTCCAGCCGTCTGTGAGCGCCAGATCCAGATCGGGAATGCCGGGGCCTTCGTCGCGGAAGGTCAGCTGCACGCCCTTGCGGATGCCGTTTTCCACCAGTGCCCAGTCCATATCGCCGCCACCGCCGTAGATCACGGTGTTGCGGGCCAGTTCGCTGGCCGCGGTGACCAGCTTGGTCTGGTCGACCAGACGCAGGCCACACTGCACCACCAGCTTGCGCACCGTCTGCCGGGCCAGCACCACATCCTGTTCGGTGCGTACCGGTTGCGACCCTGTGGTCATGAATCGCGATCGGGTTGCTGCAACAAGCGCATGCCGCGTTCGACATTGAGCGCGGTGCGCACCGACGGCAGGGTCAGGCCCAGTTCGACCAAGGTGATCGCCACCGCCGGCTGCATGCCGACCACCACGGTCTTGGCGTCCATCACTGCGGCCAGCCCGGAGATGGTGCTGATCATGCGGCCGATGAAGGAGTCGACGATGTCCAGTGCGGAGATGTCGATCAGCACGCCGCGCGCGGAGGTGGCGCTGATTTTTTCCGACAGATCTTCCTGTAGTGTCATCGCCAGTTGGTCGTGCATGTCCACCTGGATGGTGACCAGCAGCAGGTCGCCCATCCGCAGGATCGGGATACGCTCCATGTCAGCTCGCCTTGCTCACGGTCACGCCGGTGCGCTTGAGCGCCAGCGCCAATGCGTCGGCCAGGTTGGCCTTGGTGACGATGCCCTGCAGATCCAGCCCCAGATGCACGATGGTCTGCGCAATCTGCGGGCGCACGCCGCTGATGATGGCATCGGCGCCCATCAGGCGAATCGCGGTGACGGTCTTGAGCAGGTGCTGCGCCACCAAGGTGTCCACGGTGGGCACGCCGGTGATGTCGATGATGGCGATCTCCGAGCCGGTATCGACGATGCGTTGCAGCAGCGATTCCATCACCACCTGGGTGCGTTGCGAATCCAGCGTGCCGATCATCGGCAGCGCCAGCACGCCGTCCCACAACTTCACCACCGGGGTAGAGAGTTCGAGCATTTCTTCCTGCTGCCGCACGATGATGTCTTCGCGGGTCTTCTGGAACGCCTTGACGGTGTACAGGCCCAGACGATCCAGCAATTCGGACAGCGCCCACAACTGCAGGCCCAACTCCTCCGGCGCACTGGCGTACTCGCGCTGCACCAGCTCGAACAGCACGCGCTTGAGCGAGAAAATGAAGTTGGCGGTTTCCTGCGAATCGAAGCCGCGCGTGGCACGGTCGCGCGAGAGCGTCTCCAGAAAACGGCGCACCTCGCTCCATTCGGCGCTGTCCAGGCTGCTGCCGCCGTCTTTCAACGAGGCCACCAGCAAGCGCAGGAATTCCGCGCCCTGGGTTTCGATTTCCTGCCGCGAAATACGCACGTCGTTACCGAGGCTGGAACCCAGCCACGCGGTCAACAACGTTGTTTCCTGCCCACGAATCGCATCGATCGAGCGCTGCTGCAATGCCACCATGAGATCACCCGCCGAGTAAAGAGAAGAAAGGCCGGGCATGCGGGCTGGACTGCGCCCGTGGTTGGCGCGGCGCCCCCACGCCGAAGCGCAGCAGAATAAAACAATTCAGATTCGGCAACCAACGACGAACCTGTAGCAGTCATCAGACACTACACCCTGCAGTTTGACATTGCAGCGCACATGGCGAACGTGCGCCCTGCCACGCCTGCGCAGATGCAGGCGGCGGATGCAGGCGGTGATGGTCTGAGTGCCGCCGACCGATGGCGGACGCTGCCGCAAAGCGTGCTGGGGAGTTTGATCGAAGCGAGGTGATACCTGTACGCCGAACAAGCACGCCTGTGGGCAACCGCCAGTGCGTGCAACGCGCTGTGCCACCAGCGGCGTGTCGGGCTGTGGCCGGGCGTGTTCTGATCGCGCCCAGACTTTTCTCAGGCTCTCCGATGTCATCGCTGTTTTCTCCGTATCAACTCAAAGACCTCACGCTGCGCAACCGCATCGCCATTCCGCCGATGTGCCAATACACCGCCGTGGACGGCCTCACCAACGACTGGCATCAGGTCCACTACGCCAGCATGGCGCGCGGCGGTGCGGGCCTGGTGATCGTCGAGGCCACCGGCGTGTCGCCGGAAGGAAGCATCACGCCCGGTTGCCTGGGCCTGTGGAACGACGCCCAGGCCGAAGGGTTGGCGCGTATTGCGGCATCGATCAGCGCCGCTGGCGCAGTACCCGGCATCCAGATCGGTCACGCCGGGCGCAAGGCCAGCGCCAACCTGCCGTGGGAAGGCGACGACCACATCGCCGACGGCGACGCACGTGGCTGGGACACCATCTCGCCTTCGGCCGTCGCCTTCGGTGGCGGTTTGCCCAAACTGCCGCGCGAAATGACGCTGGACGACATCGCCCGCGTGCGCGGCGATTTTGTCGCCGCCGCACAGCGTGCGCGCGATGCCGGCTTCCAGTGGTTGGAGCTGCATTTTGCGCATGGTTATCTGGCGCAGAGCTTCTTCTCGGTGCACGCCAATCAGCGCCAGGATCAGTACGGTGGTACTGCCGAAAATCGTGGACGCTTCCTGCTGGAAACACTGCAAGCCGTGCGTGCGGTCTGGCCGGAACATCTGCCGCTCACCGCGCGCTTTGGCGTGATCGAATTCGATGGCCGCGATGAAGAGACCTTGCAGGAAGCCATCGCACTGACGCGCAACTTCAAGCAAAGCGGCCTGGATCTGCTCAACGTCAGCATGGGCTTCAGCACCACGACCGCGCAGATTCCATGGGGCCCGGCGTTGCTGGCGCCGTTCGCCGAACGCGTCAGCCGCGAGGCACAGCTGCCGGTGGCCTCGTCCTGGAATATCGACGACCCGCTGGAAGCCGACCGCGTGATCGCCGCCGGGCAGATGGAGTTGGTGATGATCGGCCGCGCGCACCTGGCCAACCCGCACTGGCCGTATCACGCCGCGTTGGCGCTGGGCGAAGAACGCCCGTCGTGGGTGCTGCCACCGTCGTACGCGCATTGGCTGGAGCGCTACGGCAAGCGCAGCTGATCGGACACGAGCGACGTGCCCGGATGCGGCACCGCGCGCAAGCCGACCACGCACACGAAGTCAGCAGGTTTCGTGGGAATGCTTCGGTTCGCTGCAGGCGCTTGCACGCGTACCGCAGTAGGACACCAAATGCAGTACCGCGCATCGACTATCCCCGCACACGACCTAAGCGGCTCAGCGATGATATTGATCGTCGCCCTTACAGCCCGTAACGCTCCACTGCTTCCAGATGTGGGCGAGGATCCTGATCGCAGGCCTCGGCCAAACGCAGCCAGCACATCGTGTGCGGCCACTGCGCGGTGGCGGCCAGCAAGGCGCGATGCAATTCCAACGGCGCTGCCGCTTCCGGCAGCGCTACAGTAAACAGCACGCCGGGCAGGCCCGTGCTTGCGTCTTCCGGGTCGAACGTGTCCGGATGTTGCGGATCGATCACGTGATAATCGTCGCGACTGTGCACCCACAGCTTCCAGCCGCGGGCCTCGATCTCTTCGCGCAAGGCCTCGACCGCCGGCTCGCCGGGATGCACGCCATCCACCAACCAGCTGCTGCCGTAACCGCCTGCCTGCAACACATGCACCTGCGCGTAGGTCGGTACGAAACGCTCGCGCTCGGCCTCGTCTTCCGGCGGCGGATACAGCAACTCGGCATCGAACACCACCCAATCGCCGACATGCTGACGCCGATGCGCAGGCGCGTTTTCGAGGATGCGCGCGGTGACCGGGCCGGTGCGGCGCGCGTAATACTCGGCCGCCTCGCCGTCGTCCACACAACGCACGATCACCCAGCCCCAGTTCTCTTCGACCACACCGCTAGTGCTGCTCAGCTCCATGCCGATCGCCAGCGCCGAGGCACGCACCGCCTCCCACTGCTGCGCCGCACTGGCCGCAGTCATGTGATCCCAATGCGCAGAGCGCGGTTCTTCCATCAGCTCGGTCAGTTGCCGGTAGACCTCGGCCGCTTCGGCAAACCGACCGGTGTTGAGATACATGCGCCCCAGCAAACCGCGTGCGCCATGCGAGCCGGGCGACAATTCCAGCAACGCGGTACAGGCCTGTTCCAGCGCCGGCCAATCGGCCAGCCGCTGGGCCAGCTGTGCTTCGCACCACAGCGCCGCCACCGGCACCAGCGGGCGATACAGCTGCGCCAGCCGACGCATGCCGGCGTCGTCGCCACGGCCCAGCAGCAGATTCATCAGCCGGAAGGTCGGGCTGGTCTCGCGGTCGGCATGCCGCTGCACGAATGCCCACAGCAGCGTGATCGCCTCATCGTCGGCCGCACACGCGCTCAATGCTGAGGCAGTGGTGTCCACCAACTCGGCATCGTCGGGACGCTCGGCCACTGCCTGCAGCAACCATTGCGCCTCGCGCTCGGGGTTGCGCACCACGTCTTCGGCTTGCGCCTCCAGCCATTCCAGCAACTGCGCGGCAGGCACCGGCGGCGCCTCGCCCGCCGGTGCGGTCTCGATGCGCATGGCCAAACGGTCCAGCAATTGCGTCGCGCCACGATCCTGCCGCAACTTGGGCACATGCGCACGCGCAAGCGCCAGATGCCGGCGCGCGGTCCACACCGCACCACGCTGCAACGCCAGCTCGATTGCCATCTCGGCCGCGTCGATCAGGATGCGATGCGCACCGACCTGCGCGTAATGATCCAGCATCACCTGCAAGCGGCTGCCCAGATCCCAGGTATTGCGTTCCGGCGTGCGCGACACCAGCACCACCACCGCACGCAACCAGTGCATGCGATAGCGCGGCGCAACCTCGCGCCACGGCAGAAATGCCTCCAGCGCTTCATCATCGCGATGCAACAACGCCAATGCGCGCGCCTTTTGCAAACGCCGCGGCTGGCTGCAGTTGGCCCACTCTGCACCTTCGCGTGCGGCCTCGCGTTCGCGCTGTTCGATCAGCGCCAGCGCTTCTTCTGCACGGCCGAGCGAGAGCAGGATCGAGATGCGCATGTCCGGCACGCCGTCGTAGATCTGCCCGCCATGCGCAAGAATGGTCTGCGACTGCTCTTCCAGATAATGCAGTGCCGCCTCGCCGCGCCCATCGTCCAGCAAGGCGTCGGCTTTTTCGCAGCTCAGACACTGGTAACACGACCAACTCGGGTCGATGCGGCCCAGCGTTTCCTCGCATACTTCGATGCGCTCTTCCACCCAGCCCGGCCCGTCGATATTGGCGTAGCACGCGGCCAGATCCTGGGTTACGCACACCGATTGCGGGCACTCCACCGCATCGGCGCGATGCGCGCGCTCGAACAGCGTCACCGCATCGCTCAGCGCACGCTCGCCTTCGCACAGGTTGCCGACCCGGTTGCGCATTTCCCAGTGCCCGACGAACACCTCCAGCCACGGATTGGCCAGCGTCTTGCCCAGCGCACGCGCCTCGGGCAAGAGCGCTTCGGCGCGCTCGATCTGCAGGTCGCAGATGTGGTCGGTCAGGCGCGTCAGCAGTTGCGCGTTCTGCGGCTGACCGGCTTCGCCCAGATCGTCCTGCAGCTTTTCAACCCAGTTCCAGATTTCCATCCTGTTGCTCCTTCGATGCGGCGCTCAGCGCGCCAGCAGTTGGGTCACGGCCTCGGCAAGATCGCCGAAAGCCCGGTTCAAATCCGATCCGCCCGATCCGCCCGATGCGCCGGCACCCGGCTGCGGCTGGGTGCGCCCCTGCGCCGACACGATCACCTTGAGCGAGCGCAGCAGCCGCGCCGCCACCGCCGCCTGCGGATTGCCGGCACGCTGCGCCGCCAGCAATGCCTGCAACGCCGGGTTGTCGAGATTGAGATACAGCCGCTGGGTCTGGCGTGCTTCGATCCCCGCAGTGAACTGCCGGGCCAGCCGCAACGCAGCGGTGGACACGCGCTTGTCGTTTTCGTCCTGCTCCAGACGGCGTTTCAGTTCGGCCTCACGGTCGGGCACCACCACCAACGGCAATGCTTCGGGGCTGAAACGCGCCGGCACCAAGGCTTCGCCATCGCCCAGATGCTGTTCCAGCCAGGCCAGTTCGTCGGCCGGCAAGCTGTCGTCCAGTTGGAACAACTGCCGGTTGCCCTGCTCGGTACCCAGCTCGACCAGCCGCACGCCCTTGGCCTGCGCCCAGCGACGCAGGAACGGCACCACCGCATAGCGATTTCCGTAGGCCACCGGCACGCCCATCGCGCGGAACAGCATCTCTTCGAAACCGCTGTCGCTATCCAGGATCACATGCACTGCGCCACGCGCCGGCAACTGCTGGGCCGGCAGATCGCCTTGCGAGGTCGGCACCCGCACGTGTTCCATCAGCAACTCGAACAGGCGCTCGTCGCACAAGGCCGCACCCAGCAAGGCCTCGTTGTGGCGCAGCAGGATGCGTCGCCAGGCTTCCGGCTGCTGACGTGCGACATCGGCCAGACCTTGCACCAGCGCTTCGGACAGCGCGTGCTGCACCGCCGTGTAGGTGGAGTCGCGCTGCAGATCCTCACGGCTGGCGGTAGGCGTCAAGCGATTGGATTCGATCACCCCGCCGATGAAGCCCGCCCACGGCGGCAGCAGCTCGCGTGCGTTGTCGTCCAACAGCATGCCGCGCAGGAACACCGACAGATTGCGGTTGTCGCTGGTGCCGTAGGTCGCCCCGTCCTGTACCCATAGCAAGCCGACCGCATCGCTGCCCTCCTCCGTGCGCACCGGCATGCAGCACAGCGGTTCGAAGTTGCGCTCGAAGCGCGCGGCAAACTCGCGTTGCCGCCGCCAGGCCTGCACCGGATGCAAGGGCACCGCATCGTGCATGCGCCACGGTGGTGGCTCCGGGTTGATCGCCTGTGCATCGCCCCCGATCCAGATCGGCTCGCGCAACAGCGCGCAGTAGCGCGACAGGATCTCGCGCAGCCGCCCTTCCTGGGCCAACGACAGATAGTCCTCATGCAGTTCCAGCACCACTTCGGTGCCGACCTGCGCGCGCGCCGGGATCGGGCTGACCGTGTATTGCTCGGCATTGCTGGAGATGTAGCAATGCCCCAGCGTCGGGCTCTGGTACGAGGTGGTGCGCACGGTGACCCGGCGCGCCAGCACGAAGGCCGACAAAAAGCCCAGCCCGAACATGCCGATCAGGCCGCTGTCTTCGTGCCCGCCCTGACGCAGCCCACGGGTGTAGCCCACGCCCACGGTGGCCAGATAATCGTGAATTTCCTGCTGGGTCAGCCCCGCGCCGGTATCGACGATGCGTACGATGCCCTGGGCCGCATCGGCATGCACTTCGATGCGCGATTCACCTTGCCAGTCGGGTTGTTCCAGGCGGCGGCGCAGGATCGAGTCGTGCGCGTTCTGCACCAGCTCGCGCAACGCGACCACCGGTGTGGAATAGAGGTGCTTGCTGAGGACGGACATCAGTCCGTTGAGATCGACGCCTGCACGGCGGATCTGAGAGGCGTCCGTCGCCTCGGAGGTGTGATCTTGCATGATCGTCTGTCGTTTCCTTGGCGGCCACGCCCATCCTCGGACGCGCCTTCCTGGGTGGCAATGCTAGCCGGAAAGCATAGCCGCAAGCCACGCCGCACGCACGCACGTCTCAATTCGGATCCCTCCACCGCACTGCGACCGGACATCGCTGCTGCATCACCCACCGGAAACGAAGCGCCACGGCCTGCATGACTGCACGGCCGTGGCGCCAGACACATTATCGCTGCAAGGTTTCCATCGGTGCCTCATTGAAGTGTTGGCGGTAGCCCTTGGCCAGCGCCGAGCGGCTGCCCACGCCCCAACGGCTTGCCGCCTGCAGCACACTGCCGCAGCCGCCTTCGGCCAGCAGTTCGTCGCGGATGCTCTGCATCCGGTAACGGCGCAGCACCTGGGTCGGCGACAGCCCGGTGGCAGACTTGAACGCCTGCTGCAAGGCGCGCCCGGTCACCCCGATCTGCGCAGCCACTTCGTTGATCGACAGATCCGAGCGATGCGCGTTGGTGATCATGTAGGTGTAGGCGCGCCGGTACTTGGCCGGCAGACGCGCCGAGATGTCGTCGCTCACATGCGCCGGGGTACCGCTTTCCAGCAGGCGCGGCGCCTGCACTTCGCTGCGCAGGCATTGCACCGCACCCAACGCATACCGGTTGTAGAGCAACAACGCCTGCTCGGTCTTGCCCAACGCCTGGCTGATCTTGGCCTGGCAATACTCGAACTCCAGATTCCAGCGCGGCGCATGGTGCCGGCCGGCACCGGCCAACGCACGCTCGGCCAGATCCGCACGCCCCACCGCCAACGCAGCCAGTGCCAGTTCCACCTGCGCGTCCTGGCGGGCGCACGGCGGGCAACCGGTGGCCGCAGCCGGCAACGCATCGATCTGCGCATCGAAACCGAAGGTATCGCCACCGGCAATCCGCAGCAGGTTGCGCACATGCCGCATGCGCTGGGCGAGCACCGGCATGCTCTCGGCCAGATCGGCGATGCAGGCGCGCAGCTCGTTGGGCTCGAACGCATGCGCCGCATCCTCCTGGCGCAGCGTGGCCTGCCAGAATACGTGGTCGCTCATGCGATCGGAGCGACGGATGCGCAGCTGCGCAATCATGTCCAGGCGCAGCGCGGTGGCGATCCGCAGCCAATCGCTCGCACCGGTCTCCAGTTCCGAAAGCACCTCGTTGGCGCGCTCCAGCGTCTGCAGCGCGAGTGTGCTCTGGCCAAGATGGAAGTGCGTCAACGCTTTACCCAACAGGCTCTCGCCGCACAGGCAGGACGGTGTCTCGCGGTCCATCGCCAGCTGCGCAAAACAGTTCAACGCGGCGCTGAGCCGGCGCTGGCTCAGCATCAACCAGGCGGTGTTGCGGCACGACAGCAGCCGCAGCTGCCGTTGATGCCCCCGCATCGCCTTCAACGCATGGCGATAGGCATCTTCGGCTTCTTCCTGATACTCCAGGATCAGCAGCGCGTCACCACTGGCGCCGAGCAGGCTGACTTCATCGTCGCCGCCATCCGAGGCGGCCTGCCCGTCGCGGCGTTGTTGAAGGTGTTGCAGACCCTGCGGCCAGGCACCAACCAGCATCCTGCTTGTATAGGTAGGAAGACGGTCTGCGTACGACAACGCAGAGATCGCTGCGAGGTAGGTGGAAAGGATCATGCCAGGCTCTCTCTTAGGGGGATGAGCAAAAAACAACCAATTTCGCCGGTCTTTTGGCGCAATCGATTGTATGCAGCGGATCCAATGGAATTTCTCACTTTGGGGCACTAAGAAAATCAAAAATTCTCACTCTGTGCCGAGCCGTGCCAGTCGCACAGCGTGCAGAGCATGTGGGCATTTTTTGCACTCCAGGTCCGATGTCGTGCACAGGACATCGCACGACATGCGATTGCGTATTGAAGACATCGGCTCCTGCAGCAAGACCCTGGCGGTGCCGGAACGTCTCGGAACATCTCGCTTCCACGCGCACCTCGCGTTGTCGAAGCATGTCGTGGCAATGACTGCATGTCGGTTGCGTGTGGTAACAGACGCAATTGCCGCGAATAGAAACTTCGGCGATCCGCCGCGTCGATAAACCGCCGACATATTCCACAAGCGCTATAACAGCGAATAAATTGCAATACCTTGGTCTATACCTGACCAATTGGTCTGGATGTCTGCGGGCCCAGGCAATTTTCTGGCGCTTCCGCAGGGCCATCCGCCGCAGCAATGTCGTAATTTTGTTATTTCCGGCGCATCCATGCCTAAATGTAAGAGCTCCGTTACGCCTATCTGAGCGCACGTTAAAGCCAACCCACGCAAAGCCGAAGAAAAGTACGCAGCAGTGAAACTTTCTGCCTCGCCAATGGTACATACCATTCGTCTGATCTCGGTCAGACCCTCCCTGGCAGCCGAAAGGTTTGGCGATGTACTTATCTATACACGTGGGTTTTGTATTGGCGCCGGCTGCTCGTCACAGGCACCCGACATACGACTGGTACGCATGCCGACATGGGAAGGCTGGCTGATGTACGCCAACGCTTCCGGCAAGCAAGGATCGGCTTTCCTGTTGACGCAGGATGCGCGTCTGGCCTCGCAGGTCAACGCGAGCCTCGCACCGCTCGCGCCGAGTTTTGCGGTCTTTTCCGACGAACTCGAACTTCTGCGCTCGCTGCGACATTCCCCTTGCGAGCTGCTGGTGTTCGATGCGACCTGCGTCGCCTCCGACGATAGTTCGCTGCTGGCCTGGCAGCGCTGCCATAGCGGCCATCCAACGCCATTGATCGTGCTGGGGCGCTTCGATTGCCCCAACGACATCCTGGCCTGGTATCGCGCCGGTGCGCAGGACGTGCTGGCGCTGCCGTTCAATTCGCATGAGTTGCATGTCCGCGCGGCATTGGCGATCTCGCCGGTGGCGCAGGCATGCCCTGAAACGCAGCAACTCAGCGTTGGGCCCTACCAGTTGATCCGCGACGAGAACACCGTGTATCTGCACGGCAAGCCGATCGTACTCACCGCACGCGAGTTTTCGATTGCCTGGTTGCTGTTCTCCAGCCCCGGTGTGTGCTTCCGCCGCTGCCAGTTGGCCAAGGCGGTATGGGGAAGCCATACCGAGTTCACCGACCGCACCATGGAGCAGCACATCTACAAGCTGCGCAAGAAGTTGCAGCTGTGCAATCACAGTGGCGCGGTGCGCATCAGAACCGTGTATTCGCATGGCTACAAGCTGGAACTTGCACTGCATGACACAGATGCAGTGACTCCGGGCAAGCTCACACCCCAGAACGCGGCAAGCCACGCTGCGGCGTGCTGATCCAGACGCGTCTTGGCGTGGTGCGTGCCGACGCAAGGCTTGTTTCAAGCCAATAAAATTGCACAAACGACAACGGCGCAGGGACTTCCCTGCGCCGTTGTTCGATCGATCGGTGCGTCCGGTTACTGCTTGGGGCTTTCACCGTATTCGTTCGGGCCCGGGGTGCCGTCCATGCACATGAAGACCAGCAAGACGATCGCACCCACGTAAGGCACCAGGCTGATCAGATAGAACCAGCCGGACTTGCCCTGGTCATGCAGGCGACGCACGGTCACTGCAATGCCCGGCACGATCATTGCCAGGCCGACGATCATGATGATGGCAAACACCACCCACGCCAGCGGGCCGGGGCCGTTGTCGCCGCCGCCTATCGCCGCCGCGACGCCGAAAATGCCGCCCAGCACCAGCAGCACAATCATCTGCAGCAAGAAGAACATCCAGTATTCCTTGCGACGCGAGCGACCGGTGAAGTCGGCGTAGCGCTTGAGCGGCAACAACATCCATTCCATTGTGATTCTCCAGGTAAGAGCAGTCAGCGGTGTCTGTGATCCGGTGCACGGTGCAACCGGCCGCGCATGGTGCCATAGCCGCACTCTTTCTGAAAACGTTTTCTCGACAATCAAACGCGAATACAGCCGTCTATCCGACAGACGGTTTGCAGTGCTCAGTCGCAGCGGAGAGGCCAGGTCAACGCACCAACCAGACCGGCTGACGTTGTGCACCCGGCACGTCGCCGCCGCAGCTCGTTACGCACTGAAGGTTGCCAGGTTTTCAACGATGACTCTGGCTGGGCGTGCGCGCACGAGAGGCGATCGTCAGGGCGTCCGATCGCTCATAGCTCATAGACGGTCGGCCGGCGACGGTCGGGAAGAGCGCAACATGCGGCTGCCTGACATGGTCGAGGCAAGGCTGCCGCCACGTTCGACACAGCTCAGCGCATCTCAGCGCGCGCCCCGCTCTGCGTGGACCTCAGTCAGCCGCCGCTTCCAAGGCCTGGCTCAGCCGCTCCACCGCAATGATCTCCATGCCCTTGATGCTGGTGGTCTTCGGTGCATTGGCCTTGGGCACGATCGCGCGCTTGAAGCCATGGGTGGCGGCTTCTTTCAGGCGATCCTCGCCGTTGGGCACCGGCCGGATCTCGCCGGACAACCCCACCTCGCCGAAGGCGATCGTCTTCTCGGCCAATGGCCGGTCGCGCAACGAGGACAACACTGCCAGCAACACCGGCAGATCGGCCGCGGTTTCCTGCACGCGGATGCCGCCAACCACGTTGACGAATACGTCCTGATCGCCCACCACGATGCCGCCATGGCGATGCAGCACCGCCAGCAGCATAGCCAGCCGATTCTGTTCCAACCCCACCGCGACCCGACGCGGATTGGACAACGGCGAGGCATCCACCAGCGCCTGCACCTCCACCATCAACGGCCGGGTGCCTTCGCGGGTGACCATCACGCAACTGCCGGGCTGCTGGGTGCTGCCGCCGGACAGGAAGATCGCCGACGGGTTGGAGACCTCTTTGAGGCCCTTCTCGCCCATCGCAAACACCCCCAGCTCGTTGACCGCACCGAAGCGATTCTTGAAGGCGCGCAGCAAGCGAAACCGGCTGCCGCTCTCGCCTTCGAAGTACAGCACCGCATCGACCATGTGCTCCAGCACGCGCGGCCCCGCGATGCCGCCTTCCTTGGTCACATGGCCGACCAGGAAGACGGCGGTGCCGGTTTCTTTGGCATAGCGCACCAGCCGCGCCGCGCTCTCGCGCACCTGGCTCACCGAACCCGGCGCTGCGGTCAGCGATTCGGTCCACAAGGTCTGTACCGAGTCGGCCACGATCAGCTTCGGCCGCGCCACGCTGGCGTGCTGCAGAATGTTTTCGATGCCGGTTTCGGCCAGCGCATTCAGGCCTTCCAGCGGCAGATCCAGGCGCACCGCACGTCCTGCGACCTGGGCCAGCGATTCTTCGCCGGTGACGTACAGCACCGGCAGCGTACTGGCCATGCTAGCCAATGCCTGCAGCAACAACGTCGACTTGCCGATGCCGGGGTCGCCACCGATCAACACCACCGCGCCTTCGACCAGACCGCCGCCCAGCACCCGATCGAACTCGCCGATGCCGGTGGACACGCGCGACTGTTCGGATTGGCGCACGTCCTTGAGCGCGGTGATCTTGGGCGCCTCGGTCTTGCCCGACCAACCAGTGCGGCGCGAAGCCGCCGGCGATGCCTTGCCGCCGGGGGTTGCGCTTTCGAGCACGATTTCGCTGAGCGTATTCCACACCCCGCACTCGGTGCACTGCCCCTGCCACTTGTTGTATTCGGCGCCACACTCGCCGCAGACATAGGCTATTTTTGCCTTCGCCATCGTCAGTTAGCCAATCGTTTCTGGAGCGACAGCATAGTCGCCGCCGGTCTCAGGATGCGCGACGCTGGCGCTTGGCGCCGGGAATCGGGAATCGGGAATCGGGAATCGGGAATCGGGAATCGTCCAAGCTGACGCACTGTTGGATTGCGTGCAACTGGAAATTTCAACAACGACGCTCTACGTGGGAGGCATCGACGAGGCCGGCCACTTGGCTAGCGCGATGTCTTTCTATCGATCAGTCGGCATCGGCAGCAACGAAGATCGATCTCCGAAGCTGCATGATCGATCGCAGCCGACCATGCAGCTCCAGCTCCTGCCATTGCCCGCTCGAACAGCTCCGAGCGGGCAGCGCCCATCAACGTGCCTTGTACAACTCGCTCAAGCGATCCGGCTTGCCGGCGATGCGCTCCAGATGCGGATACAGCAGGCCGCCGTGGTAATCGATGCGCACGGTGTCGTAGCGATCCAGGCGCTTGACCAGCAATTCGATAGGCGCAGTGCTGCCCTTGGCCGCCGTGATCGCGTCCTTGATCACCTCGCTGCTGAAGGCGCGGCCGTTGACCGCCACGATCGTGTTGCCGGCGATCAGGCCGGCATTGAAGGCCGGGCCGTCCCACAGCACATCACCGATGTCGCCAGAGGCTTTCAAGGACACGCCAAGCGAATAGGCCAGATTGGCGTCCTTGTCGTCGCTCTCGTCGGCCTTGGTGGCCAGGTTCGGCTCCTCGTTGTAGACCAGCTTCCAGCCATTGGCTTCGATGCCGCCGTTCAACGACCCGTGCCCGTCCATGCGGCTGCGCAACAGGCTAGCCCAATCGTAGGCGGCCACGCCGTTGAGCGTGGTCACGATGTCGTCGAAGGTGTACGGATTGACGTCCCAATCGCCGTTCTTCATGCCGAAGAACGCCTTGCCGAAGTCGTCGATGGAGCGCTTGTTGTTGGTCAGCGCGCGCAGCTTGCTGTCCACTTCCAGCCACATCATCTGGCCGCCGGAATAATAGTCCTCGCTCATCTGATAGCTGCGGTACGCCTTCGGGCGGCGCATCGACATGGTCGGGTCGTTGGTGGTGTCCTGCACAGTGCGCCAGGCCATGCCGGGGCGGCCACGCTCATAGCTTGCCGCCACGCCGGCCAGCATGTCGCGCGCCTGATCCTGCGTCCACAGGCCCGAGCGCGCGGCCATCACTTCGCCCCAGAACTGGGTCTGGCCTTCGTACAGCCACAGCAGGCTGTCGCCCATCGGCACGTTGAAATTGGGCGTGGACAGATCCGCGCCGCGGCGATACTTGCCGTTCCAGGAATGGTTGAATTCGTGCGCGAGCAGGTCGCGCCCGGTCCAGCTCTTGTCCCACTCGGTGAAATAGGTCGGCACGCCGCTGTTTTCGCTGGAACGGTGATGCTCCAGGCCGATACCGCCCAGCTTCTTGGTCAGCGCGAGCAGAAATTCGTAATGGTCGAAATGGCGCGCGCCGTACAACTTGTCCATCTGCTGCACCAGCGCCGCATGCGCCTTGATCTGTTCGGGCTTGGCGTCCAGCGACTTGGCTTCGTCGGCAAAGACGTTGAGGTAGACCGGCTGCTTGCCGCCGCTCAGCTCCACGCGCTTGTAGTACTTGCCGGCGAACATCGGCGAGTCGACCAGGTCGTCGAAGTCGATCGGCTTGAAGGTCACCGTGTCGCCGACCCGGCTCTGGGTTTCCAGCGCGGTCGCGTAGTCCCAGCCCTTGGGCAAGGTCACACTGGCCTGCGTCTTGATGTTGCGTGCGAAGACACCGGCCGGATACAGCGCGGTGGTATTCCACTGCAGGTTGAGCATTTCCGGGGTCATCATCACCCGGCCCTGGTTGCTGGCCTGCGGAGAGAGAAACTTGAACTCGGCTACGAGCTCGGTGGCGCCCTGCGGCACATCGATCTTGAAGGCGTACACGTCGAACTGATCGCGCGTCCACGGCACCACCTTGCCATCGACCTTGATCACCAGGCCGGCGAGCTTGTCGATCGGCCCGGTCGGCGAGTGATTGCCGGGGATCCACTGCGGATACAGCAGCGTCATCGGGCCGGGCTTTGCCGGCATGGTGGTCCTGACCTTGAAGATGCGGTGCGCCAGATCGGTGGCATCGACATCGATCTTCAAGCTGCCTTCGAACGGCACGTCCTGCGGCGGCGCAGTTTGCGCGGCGGCGGGCAACGACAGCGCTGCCAGCAGCGACACGGACAACAGGGTGGGCATCTTCATCGCAACTCCGCAGGTGACCTGGAACAGGCAAGCCCACGATGCTAAGCGCCCACCACGGCTTCCCCGTATGCCATTGGTCATGCCGCAGGCAAATTCATGCGCAAAAAAAAGCCGCCAATCGCTGGCGGCTTTCTTCATAACAGCATGACGCGATCCGGCGTGGCGCCGTCTCAATGCATCATGTTGACGTTCATGTTGTGCAGCACCCACAGCGAACCGACGATCACGATGCCGATGATCAGCAGCGAGAACAGGCCCACCTGCACGTTGGAACGCTGCTCGGGCGAGCGATCCATATGCAGGAAATACACCATGTGAACCAGCATCTGCACGGCGGCCATCAGCGAGATCACGATGACGGTGACGCCCTTGGAGAACGCCCCGCTCATCACCATCGCAAACGGGATGACGGTCAGGATCACGGCCATCACAAAGCCGATCAGGTAGGACTTCAGGCCGCCGGCATGTGCGTCGGCGGCGGTTTCATGCGCGTGGTGATTGGCCATTACAGCGCTCCCAGCAGATAGACGACGGTGAACACACCGATCCAGATGATGTCCAGGAAATGCCAGAACAGGCTCAGGCAGGCCAGACGCGTGCTGTTGCGCGGGGTCAGGCCGTTCTTGGAGATCTGGATCACCAGCACTGCCATCCACAACAGACCCGAGGCCACGTGCAGACCGTGCGTGCCCACCAGGGTGAAGAAGGCCGACAGGAACGCGCTGCGTCCCGGGCCGGCACCTTCGTGGATCAGGTGGTTGAACTCCCACACTTCCATGCACAGAAAGCCGATGCCCAGCAGCGCGGTGACGCCCAACCAGGCATACAGCCCGGTCATGCTGCGCTTGTGCGCGGAAATCATCGCGACGCCGAAGCTCAGGCTGCTGAACAACAGCAGGAAGGTTTCCACCAGCACGAACTTCAGGTCGAACAACTCCTTGGCCGTCGGCCCGTCCACCGTGGCGCCCGAGAGCACCGCATAGGTGGCGAACAGACCGGCGAACAGCAGGCAGTCGCTCATCAGGTAGACCCAGAACCCGAAGACGGTGTTGCCACCGGCGTCGTGATGCTCGTGGTCGTCGTGGCCGCCCGCGTGGGCGGCGTGGTCAAGCGTGGTCGAGGAAGACATGGTCATACCACCTTCGCGGCCTGCGCCGCATGTTGCTGTTCGAGCAGGGCAAAGCGCGCGTTTTCGATGCGCTCCACTTCGTCGGCCGGCACCCAGTAATCGATGTCGTCATCGAAGGTACGTGCGATGAAGCTGCCGATCATGCCGACCAGGCCAATGATCGCCAGCCACCAGATGTGCCAGATCAACCCGAAGCCCATCAGCACGCTGAAGGCACCGATATACACGCCTGCACCAGTGTTGCGCGGCATGTGGATCGCTTCGTACTTGGACGGACGCACCCAGCCCTTGCCGTTCTGCTTGTCGGCCCAGAACTGATCGCGGTCGTCGATATGCGGCAGCACGGCGAAGTTGTAGAACGGCGGCGGCGAAGAGGTTGCCCACTCCAGCGTGCGGCCATCCCACGGATCGCCCGTGTAATCCATGTGCTCCTTGCGCTTCCAGACGCTGTAACCGATCTGCACCAGGTTCAGGAAGATACCCATGCCGATGATCGCAGCACCCGCAGCGGCCACGTACAGCCACGGCGCCCACTCGGGGTGGTTGTAGGTGTTCATGCGGCGGGTCATGCCCATGAAGCCGAGCACGTACAGCGGCATGAAGGCCACGAAGAAGCCGATGATCCAGCACCAGAACGAGGCCTTGCCGATCTTCTCGTTGAGCTTGAAGCCGAACGCCTTCGGGAACCAGTAGGTCAGACCTGCCAGGTAACCGAACACCACGCCGCCGATGATCACGTTATGGAAATGCGCGATCAGGAACAGGCTGTTGTGCAGCACGAAGTCCACCGCCGGAATCGCCAGCATCACGCCGGTCATGCCGCCGATGGTGAAGGTGATGATGAAGCCGATCGTCCACAGCACCGGCGAGGTCATGTGCACACGACCGCGGAACATGGTGAACAGCCAGTTGAAGATCTTCACACCGGTCGGGATCGAGATGATCATCGTCGTGATGCCGAAGAAGGCATTGACGTTGGCACCCGAGCCCATGGTGAAGAAGTGGTGCAACCACACCACGAACGACAGCACGCCGATGCACGAGGTGGCGTAGACCATCGAGGTGTAGCCGAACAGCCGCTTGCGGCTGTAGGTCGCGATCAACTCGGAGAAGATGCCGAACGCCGGCAGGATCAGGATGTAGACTTCCGGGTGGCCCCAGATCCAGATCAGGTTGACGTACATCATGGCGTTGCCGCCACCGTCGTTGGTGAAGAAGTGCGTGCCCAGGTAACGGTCGGCACCCAGCAATGCCAGCGCCACGGTCAGGATCGGGAACGCGGCGATGATCAGGATGTTGGTGATCAACGCGGTCCAGGTGAAGATCGGCATGCGCATCAGGGTCATGCCCGGCGCGCGCATCCGCATGATCGTCACGAAGAAGTTGATGCCGGTCAGCAACGTGCCTAAACCTGAGACCTGCAACGCCCAGATGTAGTAATCGACACCAACCCCTGGACTGTATTCCAGCCCCGACAACGGCGGATACGCCAACCAGCCGGTCTGCGCGAATTCACCGACACCCAACGAGATGTTGATCAGCGCCGCACCGGCTACGAACAGCCAGAAGCTCAGCGAGTTCAGGAACGGGAACGCCACGTCGCGTGCGCCGATCTGCAGCGGCACGATCAGATTCAACAAGCCCGTCATGAACGGCATGGCCATGAAGAAAATCATGATCACGCCGTGCGCGGTAAAGATCTGGTCGTAGTGATGCGGCGGCAGCACACCTTCGCCGCCGTTACCCGCCAACGCCTGCTGGGCACGCATCATCGCCGCATCGGCAAAGCCGCGCAGCAGCATGACCAGCGCCACGATGATGTACATCACACCGATGCGCTTGTGATCCACCGAGGTGAACCACTCGTTCCACAGGTAGCCCCACAGCTTGTACTTGGTGATGGCGCCCGCGATGAGCAGGCCGAGCAGGCCGGCGCCACCGAGAGCGACCATGATGATCGGCTCGTGGTACGGAACCGCCTCGAGCGTAAGTTTGCCTAGCATCACTTGTCTCCAGAAGTGCACATGGCAACCGGCTCTGCAGCCGATGCCTGATGGTCGCCGTGGCCTTCGCCATGGCCTTGCGGACCGTGACCCGGACCATTCATGTATTTGTCGACCAGCGAGCGGAACATGCCGTCCTGCACCGACGAGTAGTAGGTGACCGGATACTGTTCTTTATCGTTGCGATTGGCGGCCAGCACCTGGTACTCAGCGGCAGTCAGCGCCTTCGGCGATGCCTTGACCTTGGCTACCCATGCATCGAAGCCGGCCTGATCGACCGCATGCGCCTTGAAGCTCATCTTCGAAAAACCGTGACCGCTGTAGTTGGTCGACAGGCCGAAGTATTCGCCCGGCTCGTTGGCCACCAGATGCAGCTTGGTTTCCATACCGGCCATCGCGTAGATCATCGTGCCCAGGTGCGGGATGAAGAACGAATTCATCACCGTGTCTGAGGTGATCTTGAAGTTCAGCGGCGTGTGCACCGGGAAGGCGATTTCATTGACCGTGGCGATGTTCTGATCCGGGTAGATGAACATCCACTTCCAGTCCAGCGAGACCGCTTCGATGGTGAGCGGCTTGACGTCCGAATCCAGCGGCCGGTACGGATCCAGCGCATGCGAGGAGCGCCAGGTCAGCACCGCCAGCACCAGGATAATCACGCACGGGATCGACCACACCACCACTTCGATGGCGGTGGAGTGTGACCAATCCGGCTCGTAGCGCGCCTTCGTGTTGGACGCGCGGTATTTCCACGCGAACGCGATCGTCATCACGATCACCGGGATGACCACGATCAGCATCAGCACCACCGAGGTGATCAGCAGTTGCTTCTCGTCGTGGCCGATCTGGCCTTTCGGATTGAGGATGGCCGAGTTGCAGCCTGCCAACAGCAGGAACGGCAACATCAGGCCTGGACGAAGTACACGCCCGAGATGTTTCAACGGAATCATCGGTCGATCCAAGTGCGAAGGAACGCCAGCCTCATGCGTCGCATCCCCTTTCGGGACATGTCCGGCAGCGCTCTTCCTGAAGAAAGATGACCGCGCAGACCGAAGACACGGGTTAGCTTCCTAATTTTAAACTTTGCTGCACCTGCACGAAACCCATCGGCCATGATCTGCCGCAATTAATACGCGCAAACGTATGCGACATGTTGTCGCAGCGCTGCGCAGGGCAGAAATGATGCGATTGCGGACCTGCGCAATCAGGCCTGCGTAATGTGCAACGTCTATGGCTGCGCGTGCGCTGAGGTGTACGTGCATCCGTCCAAAACGCAACTGGGCCGACCAATGGCCGACCCAGTATTGAAGCGATGGTGCCGGAAATAGGAATCGAACCTACGACCTACGCATTACGAATGCGCCGCTCTACCAACTGAGCTATTCCGGCGAGCCGTGAATTGTAGGAGCGGAGCCAGTCCCCGGTCAATCGCCGCAGTTGGCGGGCTGGGCATGGCGGTAGCCGGCATTGCGTCATGTCCTGGCGACTGCCGGCTGTCTCCCAGCGCGAAAATCCGTCAACCAATCGCTGCATCCATCACACCGATCAACTCGGCCTACTCGACTAAAACGCAGGCGGTCGTCTGAAGGCAACCCGGCAAGCGGGTCAGCCGACTTCAGCTAACCAGACGCAACCGCAGTTCCTTGGGCAGCGCGAACACCATCGATTCCGGCTCGCCCTCCAGCTCGGAGACGCCCTCGGCGCCCAGTTCGCGCAACCGTGCCAGCACACCGTCGACCAACACCTGCGGCGCGGAAGCGCCGGCGGTCAGGCCGATGTGCTGCTTGCCGACGATCCAGGCCGGGTCGATCTCGCTGGCGTTGTCGATCAGGTAAGACTCCACCCCGTCGCGTCGTGCCAGCTCGCTGAGACGGTTGGAGTTGGAGCTATTGGGCGAACCGACCACCAGCACCAGATCGCATTGGCGCGCGAGATCGCGCACCGCGTCCTGGCGGTTCTGGGTGGCGTAACAGATATCGTCGTGGCGCGGCCCCTGCATCGCCGGGAAGCGCGCACGCAGGGCCTCGATGATGCCCATGGTGTCGTCCACCGACAGCGTGGTCTGGGTGGTGTAGGCAAGGTTTTCAGGCTGGCGGATCTGCAGCGTGGCGACCTGCTCGATGTCTTCGACCAGATAGATCGTGCCCGGGCCGCGCTCACGGCTCCACTGCCCCATCGTGCCTTCCACTTCCGGATGCCCGGCATGGCCGATCAGCACCACATCGCGGCCGGCCCGGCAGTGCCGCGCCACCTCGAAGTGCACCTTGGTCACCAGCGGGCAGGTCGCGTCGAACACCTTGAGCCCGCGGCGCTCGGCCTCCAAACGCACAGCTTGCGAGACGCCGTGTGCGCTGAAGATCACCGTGGCGTTGTCGGGCACCTCGTCGAGTTCTTCGACGAAGACCGCGCCGCGCTGCTTGAGGTCGTCGACCACGAAACGATTGTGCACGACTTCATGGCGCACATAGATCGGCGCGCCCAGCGTCTCGATCGCACGCTTGACGATCTCGATCGCACGGTCGACGCCGGCACAAAAACCACGGGGATTGGCGAGCAGGACTTCCATGGCGGGCATTCTACGGGAATGGGGAATCAGGAATCGGACCGGGCGGCGTGCGCCCGCAGGAACACTTCAGCCTCGATTGCTAATTTTTGATCCCTGACTCCCGTTTGCCGCCCTTGTCGAACAGCCCGAACACTGCGATGCCGATGGCGCCGCCCACGATCGCCGAGTCGGCGATATTGAACGACGGCCAGGTGTGGCTGCCGATGTACCACTGGATGAAATCGACCACGTGGCCATGCATCAGGCGATCGATCACATTGCCGATCGCCCCGCCGATCACCAGCGCATACGGCAGCGCGCTACGCCACTCGCCGCGCGCGGTGCGCGACAGCCAGAACGCCAGCAGCCCGCTGATGCCCACCGCCAGCGCGGTGAAGAACCACAGCTGCCAGCCGCCGGCATCGCTCAGAAAGCTGAAGGCCGCGCCGGTGTTATAGGTGCGGTACCAGTTCCAGAAGCCGTCGATCACCGGCACGGCGGTGTACTCGGGCAGGCTGGACAGCACCCAGGCCTTGCTCCACTGGTCCAGCCCGACCACAAGCGCAGACAACAGCAACCAGATCAGGGCGGAGGGTTTGGGGCGTTGACTCATGTCGAGAGGTCGCAATTGGTTGTGATTTCTCCGACGCCGGAGAAGATGCCTGGATGGCGTTGGAGATGGCGAAAACTAAACAACGATGATCAAAGGTGGATGACAGGCAAGCGAGGATGGCATGGACGCTTCAGCCAGCTGCCCTGCCCCGCTCTGCCGCAAGCGCGAGCTTCAGCAAGCGCCACAACGCATCAGGCATAGCGGTCAGCGCCGCGTAAGCGTGTGGCGCAGTAGCCTGCAAATAAAGCAGCGGCCCGTTCCAGCGCAGCACGTTCTACGAAAAACATCGGCAACGTGTCGCGGAATCTTCCGCGACGCGTTGCCGTCGATGCGCGCATCAGAACCAGCGACGCGCCTCGCCCGGGCCTTCGAGATTGCTCACGCAGCGGCTGCACAGTTCCGGGTGACGCGGATCGCTGCCCACGCTGGCCTGGTGGTGCCAACAGCGCACGCACTTGGCCTTGGTGGTCGGCTGCGCGCTGACGAAGATGTCGTCGGTGCTGGCTGCGGTGACGGTGACATCGCCACTGATGAACAAAAAGCGCAGCTCCTCGGCCAGCGGCTGCCAGCGCGCGGCGGTCTGCGCATCGGCGGCGACGGTGATCTCCGCTTCCAGCGCCGCACCGATCGCGCCATTGGCACGCATCGGCTCCAGCACCTTGGCCACCTGCTCGCGCAAGGCCAGCAATTTGTCGAAGTCGGCACTGGTCAACGCTGCAGCGGCCGGCAGTGGCGCCAGGCCGTCGTACCAAGTGGCGAACAGCACGTTGTCGGTGTGCTTGCCCGGCAGATAGCCCCACAGTTCTTCGGCAGTGAAGCTCAGCACCGGCGCGATCCAGCGCACGAACGCCTCGGCCACGTGATACATCGCGCTCTGCGCCGAACGGCGGCCGCGCGCATCCTCGGCCATCGTGTACAAGCGGTCCTTGGTCACATCCAGATACAGCGAACCCAGGTCCACGCTGCAGAAATTCAGCAGCGCCTGCACGATCTCGGCGAAGTCGTAACGCGCATACGCGGCGGCGATCTTTTCCTGCAGCTCGTGCGCGCGATGCACGATCCAGCGGTCCAGCAGCACCATGTCGTCCAGCGCCACCAGATGCTGCAACGGATCGAATCCATGCAGATTGCCGAGCAGAAAGCGCGCGGTATTGCGCAGGCGGCGATACGCATCGGCGTTGCGCTTGAGGATCTCCTGCGACAGCGACATCTCGTTGCTGTAATCGGCCGAGGCGATCCACAGGCGCAGGATGTCCGCGCCCAGGGTCTTCATGATGTCCTGCGGCTCGATGCCGTTGCCCAGCGACTTGGACATCTTGCGGCCGTGCTCGTCCACGGTGAAGCCGTGGGTCAGGCACTGCTTGTACGGTGCGGCCTTGTCCATCGCCACGCCGGTCAGCAGCGAGGACTGGAACCAGCCACGGTGCTGATCGGAGCCTTCCAGATACAGGTCGGCCGGCTTGGGCAGGCCGCGATCCACCAGCACTGTTTCATGGGTCACGCCGGAGTCGAACCACACGTCCAGGATGTCGGTGATCTTGTCGTAATCGGCCGCCTCATCACCCAGCAGCTCGGCCGCGTCCAGCGTGTACCACACGTCCACACCGCCCAGTTCCACCCTGTCGGCGACCTGGCGCAGCAACTCGGTGCTGCGCGGATGCGGCTCGCCGGTTTCGCGATGCACGAACAAGGCGATCGGCACGCCCCAGGTGCGCTGGCGCGAAATCGTCCAGTCCGGGCGCCCGTCGACCATGCCGGCGATGCGCGCCTGGCCCCAGGACGGATACCAATGCACGTTTTCGATCGCCTTGAGCGCATCGGCGCGCAGGTTGGCCTGCTCCATCGAGATGAACCACTGCGGCGTAGCGCGGAACGCGATCGGCGTCTTGTGGCGCCAGCAATGCGGATAGCTGTGCTCCATCTTGCTGGCGGCCAGCAGCACGCCGGTGTCGCGCAACGCATCGATGATGATGTCGTTGGCCTTCCAGATATGCAGCCCGGCCAGCACGGTGTCGCCCAGCGGCGGCGTCGACGGCAGATACACGCCGCGCCCATCCACCGGGTTGATCTGCGCAGCGCCGTAGCGCTCCAGCAACCCATACTGCTTGGAAACCTGATAGTCCTCCTGACCATGACCGGGTGCGGTATGTACAGCGCCGGTACCGTCTTCGGCGGACACGTGATCGCCCAGCAGCAGCGGGATCTCGCGCTCGGCATAGAACGGGTGGTTCAGCAGCATCTGTTCCAGCGCCGCGCCCTTGGCATGGCCGTGCACTACCACTGTTTCCACGCCGTAACGCAGCAGTGCCTTGCCGGCCAACGCCTCGGCGATCACCAACCAACGCGGCTGGCCGCGATCGGCCGGGCCTTCGACCAGCACGTAATCCAGGTCCGCGCCCAGGCTCACCGCCAGCGAGGCCGGCAGCGTCCACGGGGTGGTGGTCCAGATCGGCACCGCCACGCCCACGCCCGCCGGTAGCGTCGCGCCGAATGCGGCAGCGACAGCGCCCGGATCGCGCGCCGGATAGGCGATATCCACCGTCGGCGACACCTTGTCGGCGTATTCGATCTCGGCCTCGGCCAAGGCCGAGCCGCAATCGAAGCACCAGTGCACCGGCTTCACGCCGCGGGTCAGATGGCCGTTGTCGACCACCTTGGCCAGCGCGCGGATTTCATTGGCTTCGAAGCGGAAATCCAGCGTCTTGTACGGGTTGTCCCAATCGCCGATCACGCCCAGGCGCTTGAAGTCGCGCCGCTGCAGATCGATCTGCTCGGTGGCGTATTCGCGGCACTTCTGGCGGAACTGCGCCGCATCCAGCTTGACGCCGACCTTGCCGTACTTCTTCTCGATCGCGATCTCGATCGGCAGGCCGTGGCAGTCCCAGCCCGGGATGTACGGCGCATCGAAGCCAGCCAGATACTTCGACTTGACGATGATGTCCTTGAGGATCTTGTTGACCGCATGGCCCAGATGGATCTGACCGTTGGCATACGGCGGGCCGTCGTGCAGCACGAACAGCGGGCGCCCGGCCGCGTTGGCGCGCAGTTGCGCATACAGCCCCTCGCGCTCCCAGCGTTCCAGCATCGCCGGCTCACGCTTGGGCAGGTCGCCGCGCATCGGAAATTCCGTCGCGGGCAGATGGAGCGTGGCTTTGTAGTCGTGGGTCACAGGTCTCTACCGTTGCGCTGCGTTGTCTGAAGCGTCTGCACTTGCATGTGCAGACGTTTGCGAGGAGCTCGCATGTTTATTGTCCGCACATGGAGGTGCGGGCTCTCGCGAGGGACTCGCATTAAGTACCGCACGCGCCTGCTCGGCATCGCGATGCATCTGCACGGTCAATGCCTCCAAGCCATCGAACTTTTCTTCGTCGCGCAGCTTGGCGACGAATTCGACTTCGAGGTGGCGGCCGTACAAATCGCCCTGAAAATCGAACAGATGCGCTTCCAGCAGCGGTTCCACACCGGCCACCGTCGGTCGCGTGCCAAAGCTCGAGACCGACGGCCACGGCCGATCGGCCACACCATGCACCCAGGTCGCGTAGATACCCGACAGCGCCGGCGTGCGCGGAAAGCGCAAGTTGGCAGTGGGGTAACCCAGCGTGCGGCCGAGTTGCTTGCCGCGCACCACCCGCCCGCCGATGGCGTACGGGCGGCCAAGCAGTTCGCCGGCATGCGCAAACTCGCCCGTGCCCAGCAGCTCGCGAATGCGCGTGGCAGAAATACGCTCGCCGCGCAGATGCACCGGGGCGATCTCGCCGGCCGCGAAGCCGTACCGCTCACCGAGCGCGCGCAGCAGGCCGATATCACCGCCACGCCGATGGCCGAAGCGGAATTCCGGGCCGATCCAAACCTCTTTGGCGCACAGCCGGCCAACCAATGCCAGCCGTACGAAATCCTCAGCGCTCATTGCCGCCAAGTGGCCGTCGAAACGGATCATGCCCACGCTGTCGGCGCCCAGGCCGTACAGCCCTTCGATCTTGGCGCGGGCCAGCGTCAACCGCGGCGGCGGCGCTGCCGGAGCAAAAAATTCGCGCGGCAACGGCTCGAAGCTCACTGCCACTGCCGGCACGCCCAGCGCGCGCGCGCGTTCGACCGCGTGCTGCACCAATGCCCGATGCCCCAGATGCAGGCCATCGAAGGCGCCGATGCAGACCACGCTTCCGTGCGGGAACAGCGTCCCGCCCTCGACGTCTCTAAACAGCCTGCTCATTGCTCGATCCAAACAGATGCCGGCCTGCGGGCCGACCCTCACTGATACATAACCTGCAAGTATAGCCGTGCCTGTCAACCCGCATGGGCGCGCGCCGCGCAGTGAGCAACGCTTGGCCAGGCGCAATGAGTATTCCGGCTGCGCGAAGTCAGAATTCCGCACAACACAGGCGGCTTCGCAGTGCGCTTGGCCGGTCCGCTAGGCTGCCTACCCTTCGCGCAGATGCCGCGGCCGCAGCCCCAATGCCAGCTGCGCCGCCAGATAGGTGGCCCCACCGCTGCCGACCAGCACCGCCAGCCAGCCGATGCGATCCCACTTTTCCATCACGGTGAACGAGGGCAACCACCACAGCAGGCCCAACAGCACCACCACCATCGCCGCACAGGCTAGCAGCAGGCGCAGCGCATAGCCGCCCCAGCCCGGCCGCCGCTGGTACACGCCGGACTTGCCCAGCCAATACCACAGCAAGCCCAGGTTGAGATAACTCGACAACGCACTGGCGATCCCCAGCGCCAGATGCAGGCCCGGCTGCTTGCCCAGCGCCTGCATCACGCCCTGCGCCTTGAGCTCGGGCGGCACCATGACCTGGTAGACCACCGCCAGCAGCGCGAAGTTGAACACCATGTTGGCGATCAGCGCCGCCACACCCGCGCGCACCGGCGTACGGGTGTCCTGGCGCGCGTAGAACGCCGGCAGCACCACCTTGAGCATGGCGTAGGCCGGCAGGCCGAAACTCAGGCCGTAGACCGACATTGCGGTCATGCGCGTCTCGAACGCGGTGAACTGACCGTACTGGAACAACGTCGCCACCAGCGGTTCGGCCAGCAACAGCAATCCGAGCATCGCCGGCATCGCGATCAATAGCGTGGTGCGAAAGCCCCAATCCAGCGCGCCGGAAAACGCGCTGCGGTCGGTCTTGACGTGATGGCGCGCCAGCGCCGGCAGGATCACCGTGCCCAGCGCTATCCCGAACACGCCCAGCGGCAGTTCCAGGAACCGGTCGGCCAGCGACAACCACGACTGCGAGCCATCGGCCAGCCGCGCGGCGATCACCGTGTCCAACAGCAGGTTGATCTGCGCTACCGATGAGCCGAACAGGGTCGGCACCATCAGGGTCAGCACCTTGCGCACGCCCGGATGTCGCCAGCCCCAGCGCGGCAGGATCAGCAGGTTGATCCCTTTCAGCGAAGGCAGCTGGAACAGCAACTGCAGCATGCCCGCCGCCAGCACCGCCCAGCCCAGTGCGAGGATCTGCTTCTCGGGAGTTCCGCCCAGCCGCGGCGCCAGCCACAAGGCGCCGGCGATCATGCATAGGTTGAGGATCACCGGGGTCAGCGCCGGCATGGCGAACTTCTGGAAACTGTTCAGTGCCCCGCCGGCCAGCGCGGTCAGCGAGACGAACAGCAGGAACGGGAAGGTCAGACGGAACAGGTCCACCAGCAGGCCATGCTTGGCCGGGTCGGTATCGACGCCGCTGGAGAACAGCGTGGCCAGCTGCGGCGCAAAGATCAGCGCCAGCGCAGTGACCAACAGCAGCACTCCTCCGAGGGTACCGGCCACGCGCGACATCAGTTCGCGCAGATCGTCATGCGGCCGGGTTTCCTTGACCTCGGTGAACACCGGCACGAAGGCGGTGGCGAAGGAGCCTTCGGCAAACAGCCGACGCAGGAAATTGGGGACCCGGAAGGCCGTCCAGAACGCATCGGTCAGCGCATTGGTGCCGAAGGTGGTGGTGATGACCTGGTCGCGCACCAGCCCCAACACCCGCGACACCATGGTCATGCTGCTAAATGAGAGCAGGCTTCTCAACATGCCGGGCTTGCTCACGCTGTATCCCTCTTGACAACTGACTTGACGTACATAACTAAGTCCATCATACTTTCCCGCTTGCTTTTTCCACCATACCGATTTTTCAGGAACCCACCACCGTGGCCAATATCAAGTCCGCCAAGAAGCGCGCCAAGCAGACCGTCGTGCGCAATGAGCGCAACACCGGCCAGCGTTCGATGCTGCGCACCGCCGTCAAGAAGGTGATCAAGGCCCTTGACGCCAACGATGCTGCAGGCGCCGAAGCTGCTTTCGCCGTTGCTCAGCCCATCCTCGACCGTTTCAGCGCCCGTGGCCTGATTCACAAGAACAAGGCTGCGCGTCATAAGAGCCGTCTGACCGCTCGCATCAAGGCCATCAAGGCCGCGTAAGCGATCGGTTTCGGCACTACCGGAAGCCTGGCTTTCGGTGGAACAGAAAAACCCGGCCTTGGCCGGGTTTTTTGCTTGGCTGCGATACCACTCAGCCGGCATTGCGCGCCTCGAGTTCGTCCTCGCGCTGACGGTCGAAGAACGCCATGATGTCCTTCATGATCGGGAAGGTGCCATCGCGGCCCAACGCCGAGACCAGATACCACGGCGAGGTCCAGCCAAGTTCGGCCACGATCGCCTCTGCCGCCGTACGCGCCTCGTCCTCGAACATCAGGTCGGCCTTGTTGAGCACCAGCCAACGCGGCTTGGCCAGCAACTCCGGATCGTGCCGCTCCAGCTCGCGCTCGAGGGTACGCACCTGATCGGCCGGCGACACGCCATCCACGCCACCTTCCATGGGCGAGATGTCTACGAGGTGCAGCAGCAAACGCGTGCGCTGCAGATGGCGCAGGAACTGCGTGCCTAGCCCCGCACCATCGGCCGCGCCCTCGATCAGGCCCGGGACGTCGGCGATGACGAAGCTGCGATACGCCTCGACACTGACCACGCCCAGATTCGGATACAAGGTGGTGAACGGGTAATCGGCCACCTTCGGCGTTGCCGAAGACACCGCGCGGATCAGCGTGCTCTTGCCGGCATTGGGGAAGCCCAGCAGGCCGACGTCGGCCAGCAGCTTCAACTCCAGCTTGAGCAGACGCTCCTCGCCCTCTTCGCCGGTGGTGGACTGGCGCGGGGCGCGATTGATCGAGCTCTTGAAATGCATGTTGCCCAGGCCGCCCTTGCCGCCCTTGGCCACCAGCAGACGATCGCCGTTCTGGGTCAGGTCGCCGATGATTTCATCGGTCTGCACGTTCATCACCACGGTGCCGACCGGCACCACGATGATGCGGTCTTCGCCGCCCTTGCCGTAGGCCTGACGGCCCATGCCATTCTCGCCGCGCTGCGCCTTGAAGGTGCGCTCATGCCGGAAGTCGACCAGGGTGTTGACGTTCTCGTCGGCCACGATCCACACGCTGCCGCCACTGCCGCCATCACCACCATCCGGCCCACCGAGCGGGATGAACTTCTCGCGGCGAAAGCCGACACAGCCATTGCCGCCATTGCCGGCACTGACCAGGATTTCCGCTTCGTCGACTAACTTCATGAGATTTGGGATTCGTAATTTGGGATTGGTAACACCACCGCAGGACGCCGCTTGGCGGCCGCGGAAACAGCAGGAAGCGACGGCATCGGGACTATCGAAATCCGCCGTTGCGAATCCCAACTCCCGAATCCCCACTCCCGGCCGTCAAACGAAAAACCCCGCAAAAGCGGGGCTTTCCGTCTCGTCCGTCAGGCATCGGTGCCTGGCGGACTGGCCTGCATGGAGCGGGCGATTACGCCTCGACAACCACGCTGACGGTACGACGCTTCTTCGCACCCTTGACCGAGAACTCCACCTTGCCGTTCACCAGGGCGAACAGGGTGTGGTCACGGCCGAGGCCAACGCCGCTACCCGGGTGGAACTGGGTGCCGCGCTGACGCACGATGATGTTGCCGGCATCGATGGCCTGGCCACCGAAGATCTTCACGCCCAGGTACTTCGGGTTGGAATCGCGACCGTTGCGCGAGGAACCTACGCCTTTTTTATGTGCCATGACTGGTTCTCCTTACTTCTTATCGCCACCGGCAATGCCGGTGATCTCGATTTCGGTGTAGTACTGACGGTGTCCCTGACGCTTCATGTGGTGCTTGCGGCGACGGAACTTGATGATGCGCACCTTGTCGGCGCGGCCATGGGCCACAACCTTTGCGGTGACCGAGGCGCCCTTCAGCGCATCGCCCAGCTTGATGCCATCGCTATCGCCCAACATCAGGACGGTGTCGAACTTGATCTCGTCGCCAGCTTCGACTTCGAGCTTTTCCACGCGGAGCGTTTCGCCCTGCGCGACGCGGTATTGCTTACCGCCGGTTACCAGAACTGCGTACATGACCAGGTTTTCCTCTGTAGTTATTATGGTCGCACTGACGTGCCCTAGGGCAGACAGGAGCGGGATTGTACTGGCATATCGGGTTTTGGGTCAACCCGCAAGCCTGGCGCCGGCCGGTTTCCGATCGACGGCACGTCGACCTGCCGCAGGCGACATCGATCCGGCTCCATGCAACGCATCATCCGGCCGCCACAACGCTCCGGTCAGACTGGCATTTCGGGCAATTGCCCTCACCTAGGTCGGCGGGTAGGCTGATCGACTGCCACTCATTCCTGCTGAGCACGCTCGCACCACCGCCGGTTCGCCGGCCCGACATCGGATCCCCCATGGCGATGGATTTCATCCGCATCCGCGGCGCGCGGACGCACAACCTCAAGAACATCGACCTCGACCTGCCTCGCGACAAATTGATCGTGATCACCGGCCTGTCCGGCTCGGGCAAGTCGTCGTTGGCGTTCGACACCATTTATGCGGAGGGCCAGCGCCGCTACGTCGAGTCGCTGTCGGCGTATGCGCGCCAGTTCCTCAGCGTGATGGAAAAGCCCGACCTGGACCATATCGAAGGTCTGTCCCCGGCGATTTCGATCGAACAGAAATCGACCTCGCACAACCCGCGCTCCACGGTCGGCACGATCACCGAGATCTACGACTACCTGCGCCTGCTGTACGCGCGCGTCGGTCAGCCGCGTTGCCCGGACCATGGGTTCCCGCTGGAGGCGCAGACGGTCAGCCAGATGGTCGACCACATGCTCAACCAGGACCAGGAGCAGCGCTACATGCTGCTGGCGCCGGTGATCCGCGACCGCAAGGGCGAGCATGCGCAGGTGTTCGAGCAACTGCGTGCGCAGGGCTTCGTGCGCGTGCGCGTGGACGGCGAGTTGTACGAGATCGATGCGGTGCCGGCCTTGGCGCTGCGCCAGAAGCACACCATCGAAGCGGTGATCGACCGCTTCCGTCCGCGCGAAGACATCAAGCAGCGGCTGGCGGAAAGTTTCGAGACCGCGCTCAAGCTTGGCGAAGGCATGGTCGCAGTGCAGTCGCTGGACGATGCGGCCGCCGCGCCGCATCTGTTCTCGTCCAAGTACAGCTGCCCGGTCTGCGATTACTCGCTGCCCGAGCTGGAACCGCGGCTATTTTCGTTCAACGCACCGGTGGGCGCCTGCCCGAGTTGCGATGGCCTGGGCGTGGCCGAATTCTTCGATCCGGATCGCGTGGTGGTGCATCCGGAGCTGTCGCTGTCGGCCGGTGCGGTGCGTGGTTGGGATCGGCGCAATGCCTATTATTTCCAGCTAATCGCCTCGCTCGCCAAGCACTACAAGTTCGACGTGGACGCAGTGTGGAACTCGCTGCCGGCCAAGGTGCGCCAGGCTGTGCTGTTCGGCAGCGGCGATGAGGTGATCAGCTTCACCTACTTCACCGATGCGGGCGGGCGCACCACGCGCAAGCACCGTTTCGAAGGCATTTTGCCGAACCTGGAACGGCGCTACCGCGAGACCGAATCGCCGGCTGTGCGCGAAGAGCTGACCAAGTACGTCAGCCAGCAGCCCTGCCCTGCGTGTAACGGCACGCGTCTGAATCGTGCTGCGCGCAATGTGTTCGTGGCCGACCGACCGCTGCCCGAATTGGTGGTGCTGCCGGTCAACGAGGCGCTGAGCTTTTTCCGCGGTTTGTCGTTGCCCGGTTGGCGCGGCGAGATCGCCAGCAAGATCGTCAAGGAGATCGGCGAGCGGCTGGGCTTCCTGGTCGATGTGGGCCTGGATTACCTGACCCTGGAGCGCAAGGCCGACACCTTGTCCGGTGGCGAGGCGCAACGCATTCGTCTGGCCAGCCAGATCGGCGCCGGCCTGGTCGGTGTGATGTATGTGCTGGACGAGCCCTCGATCGGCCTGCATCAGCGCGACAACGAACGCCTGCTCGGCACGCTGACGCGGCTGCGCGATCTGGGCAATACGGTGATCGTGGTCGAGCATGACGAAGACGCGATCCGCCTGGCCGATTATGTGCTGGACATCGGCCCCGGCGCCGGCGTGCACGGCGGCGAAATCTGCGCGCAAGGCACGCTGCAGGACATTCTGGATGCGCCGCGTTCGCTGACCGGTCAGTACCTGTCGGGCAAGCGCCGCATCGAGATTCCCAAGCAGCGCCACAAGCCCAACCCGAAGATGATGCTGCATCTGCGCGGGGCGACCGGCAACAACCTGAAGAATGTCGATCTGGGCATTCCGGCCGGCCTGTTGACCTGTATCACCGGCGTGTCCGGCTCGGGCAAGTCCACGCTGATCAACGACACGCTGTTTTCGCTGGCGGCCAACGAGATCAACGGTGCGTCGCATCCGGTAGCGGCGCATCGCGAGGTGGAGAATCTGGACCTGTTCGACAAGGTCGTGGATATCGACCAGTCGCCGATCGGGCGTACGCCGCGCTCCAATCCGGCTACCTATACCGGCATGTTCACGCCATTGCGCGAGCTGTTCGCGCAGGTGCCGGAATCGCGCGCACGCGGCTATTCGCCTGGACGTTTCAGTTTCAACGTGCGTGGCGGGCGCTGCGAAGCCTGCCAGGGCGATGGCCTGATCAAGGTGGAGATGCACTTCCTGCCCGACGTCTACGTGCCTTGCGATGTCTGCCACGGCAAGCGCTACAACCGCGAGACGCTAGAGATTCGCTACAAGGGCTACAACATCAGCGACGTGCTGCAGATGACCGTGGAAGATGCGCTGCGCCTATTCGAGCCGGTGCCGTCGATCGCGCGCAAGCTGGAAACGCTGGTCGATGTCGGCCTGAGCTACATCAAGCTGGGGCAGAGCGCGACCACGCTGTCCGGCGGTGAAGCGCAGCGCGTGAAATTGTCGAAGGAGCTATCGCGTCGCGATACCGGACGCACCTTGTACATCCTCGACGAGCCGACCACCGGCTTGCACTTCCACGACATCGAAGCGCTGCTCGGCGTGCTGCACAAGCTGCGCGACGAGGGCAACACGGTGGTGGTGATCGAACACAATCTGGACGTGATCAAGACCGCCGACTGGATCGTGGATCTGGGCCCGGAAGGCGGCCACCGCGGTGGCAGCATCCTGGTCTCCGGCACGCCGGAAGAGGTGGCTGCACACAAGGCGTCCTACACCGGGCAATTCCTGGCCAAGATGCTGCCGTCGGTAAAGGCGCGCGAGACGCGTCCGGCGGCAATGGCCAACAAGCCCGATGCGCGCCCGCCGCGCAAGATCAAACCGGAAAAGGTGGCGAAAGTCGCCAAATCCGCCACCAAGAAAACCGCAAAGAAGAAGGCAAGCTGATGAGCGAAGAGCACAAGGTGTTGGCACGCATCCCGATCAGCGTGCGCTGGCGCGACATGGACAGCATGGGCCATGTCAACAACGCCAAGTACATTTCCTATCTGGAAGAAGCGCGTGTGCGCTGGATGCTGGGCGTTGAAGGCGTGTCGATGACCGATCGCATCGCGCCGGTGGTCGCGGCCACCAACGTCAACTACAAGCGCCCGCTGGTGTGGCCGAACGACATCCTGGTGGAACTGTTCGTCGAGCGACTGGGCAGCAGCAGCATCACCATTGGCCACCGCATCCTCGACCAGAAAGACCAGAGCGTGCTGTATTCGGATGGCAATGTGGTCGTGGTGTGGATCGATACCCAGACCGGTAAAAGCGCGTCGCTGCCGGATGCGGTGCGCGCTGCCAGCAGCTGAGATTTTATCGGCCCGGTTGCCGAGTTTTCCCAGCGCTAAAGATCGGCGGCGGCTCTTTCGGGAGCCGCCGTTTTCGTTTTCGAATGACGGCGTGATTACGTTACTTCGTACTACCGCACGTTTGCAGCATGTAGTGACTGTGCTGCCGCAGCGACTTCATGCCTGCAGCGTGGTGAGCTGGCACCGCAGCCTGATTAAGCAGCGCCTTCTACGCGCCGTTCGAATGCTTTGCCGAAATCATTGGATCAAGCAACGCTGCTGCCAACGGCAGCATCCATGCTGCCGTCTTCGCTCTACAGCCAGCTGCGCTCCCTCACGAACCCGGCGCGCGCTTGCGTGCTTCCAGCGTGGCCTTGATCTCGCGACCATCCTGCAAGGTAAAGGTCACTGGCACCCATGTGCCCTCCTGCAGCGGCGCGCTCGCCTCCATCAGCATCAGATGCAAGCCGCCCGGCGCCAGCATCACCGACTTGCCGGCCGGCAGCGGCAACTCGGGCACCGCACGCATGCGACTGACGCCATTGGTTTGCGTGGTCTCGTGAATGGAGACATCGGCGAACACGCTGCTCTTGGCCGCGGTGACCTTCAGCGGCTGCGCGCAGCCGTTATGGAATTGCCCGAACCCCGCCGCCATGGCCATGCCCCCGGGCGGTGGAATGCGAACCCAGCCATCCTTGAATTCAGGCAGGCACTGCGCCCAGGCGCCTGCACTTGCCAACACCGCCAACGCACCGAGCAGCACGCGTGCGTACATGCGCTGCCTGCTTCGACTGCCGTCTATCATGACCCGACCTCCAGGAGCCCCGAATGAGCATCCAGATCTTAGACCATGGCCGTCTTCGCGAAATCCGTCTGGCCCGCCCGCCGGTCAATGCACTGGACAGCACGCTGTGCCAGGCCTTGAGCGTTGCAGTGCAGCAGGCCGGCGATGAGACCGATGGCATCGTGCTGTCGGGCAGCGAGCGGATTTTTTCCGGTGGCATGGACGTGCCGCATCTGCTGGGGCACGGCACCGACCGCGCGGCATTGCTGGCCAGCTGGACGGCCTTCTTCGACGCTGCGCAAGCGCTGGCCAATAGCCGCGTGCCGGTTGTGGCGGCCATCGGCGGGCATGCGCCGGCCGGCGGCTGCGTGTTGGCGCTGTGCTGCGACTACCGGGTGATGGCGCGCAGTGCCGACACCGCCAAACCCTATGCGATCGGCCTGAACGAAGTGCAGGTGGGCCTGGCGGCGCCCGAAGGCATCCAGCGCCTGTTGCGCCGCGTGGTCGGTGCGCACCGCGCCGAGCGCCTGCTGATCTCCGGCCAGCTGCTACCGGCCGAACAGGCGGTCACGATCGGCCTGGTCGACGAGCTGGCCGATGGCGAGCTGGTCACCGCGCGCGCGGTTGCCTGGCTGCAGGATCTGCAGCGACTGCCGCGCCAGCCCATGCTGACCACGCGCGCCATCGCCCGCGCCGATCTGCGCGCCGCGCTGGCACCCGAGCTGATCCAGCTGGAGCGTTTCATCGACGGCTGGTACGCACCGGATGCGCAGGCGGCGCTGCATGGCCTGGTCGCGCGCCTGCAAAAGGCCTGAGCACGCGCCTTGCGCATGGTGGCGACGGGGCGGCCGGTATAATCGCGGTCCGTCGCACGCCCAGGCCAGCCCTTTGTCCGCCACTGCCGAACCCGTCGTCTCCGAACTGATCAACCTGCTGTCGCTGGAGCGCCTGGAAGACAACCTGTTTCGCGGCCAAAGCCGCGATATCGGCACCAAGTACGTGTTCGGTGGGCAGGTGCTGGGGCAGGCGCTGGCCGCCGCGCAGGCCACGGTGGAAAACGGCCGCCAGGCGCACTCGTTGCATGCCTACTTTCTGCGCGCCGGGGATATCGATCACCCGATCGTCTACGACGTCGATCGCACCCGCGATGGCGGCAGTTTCTCGGTACGACGGGTCACCGCGATCCAGCATGGCAAGGTGATCTTTTTCTGCGCAGCGTCGTTTCAGGAACACGAAGACGGCGCCGAGCATCAGTCGGTGATGCCGGTGGTGCCGCCACCGGAAGACATCGAACCCACCGCGCCGCTGGCACCGGAAGTGCTGGCGAAACTGCCGGCCAAGGTGCAGCGCTGGCTCTCGCGTGGCGGCCCGTTCGAATTCCGCCACGTCTTTCCGCGCGACGAACTCAGACCACCCAAGCGCCCGCCGTTCCAGCAGATGTGGCTACGTCTGAGCGACCCGGTCGGCGACGATGTCGGCCTGCATCGCGCCTTGTTGGCGTATGCCTCGGATTTTCAGCTGCTGGGCACCTCGACGTTTCCGCACGGCATCAGTTATTACACGCCGAACGTGCAGATGGCCTCGCTCGACCATGCGCTGTGGTTCCACCGCCCGTTCCGTACCGACGACTGGCTTCTTTATTCGCTCGACAGCCCCACCGCGCAGGGATCGCGCGGCCTGGCGCGCGGGCAGTTTTTCACCCGCGATGGCGTGCTGGTCGCCAGCACCACGCAGGAAGGCTTGATCCGCGTGGTGCCCGATGGCAGCGCAATTGCCGTGCCGGCGAAGGACTAGCCGTGCCCGTGCCTAAACAACAACTTTCGCTGAGCGCAGACAGGCCTGCTGCCGCTTTTTCCGGTTGTGGACCGACGTCCACGCCACTCTTCTTCCATGTCTCGAACACGCGCACCCGCAGCGCGATGCGTTCGGCAATCGCTGGCACACCTTAAGCATGCGCAAGATCTTCAGCAGTCAACGTATCGAAACCGCCGAAGGCGTCGCCAACCTGTTGCGCGATGCCGGCATCGATGTGCGCATGAGCAATGGCCGCTCCTACGAAAGCAAGCGCACCGGCCAGTTCAGCTATCTCGAACACAGCAACGCACAGAGCTATCCCACCGTGTGGATCGTGCATGCCGACGACCAGCCACGCGCGCGCGAGCTGCTGCGCGACGCGCGCCTGCTCGACACCACCCGTCGCGACCTGCCGAACGTGGAATACACCTTTCGCGAAGGCGAAAACGGCTCAACTTCCAGCGCGCGCAGCTGGGCCTGGCGTATCCGGCTGGTGCTGCTGTTGGTGATCGGCGCGGTTGCAATGTTCGTGGTGCTGCGCCATCGCAGCGCGCCTGCACCGGTGGCTCAACCGGCATCGCAGCAAGCGGCGCCTGCCAACGCGACACCACCGGCGGCAGAGGATGAAGAAGTGCGCGTGCGGATCCAGCCGGCGCGCTGAGCGCGGCGGACGCAGCACCTGCATCAACCGGCATCGCATCGGTCACATCTGCCGCTCCCATGCGTCATGCTGGGACCAGGACATGGATTGCGCCGATGCACACCGACACGCTGGACCTGATGTTGCAACGCGAACTGCCGCATGCCGCGGCCGGCTGCCAACAGGCCTATGGCCGCATCGTGCGTGCCTGCCAGAACACGGTGACCGCCATCGCGCTGGCGATCACCCGCGATATCGCCGCCAGCGAAGACATCGCCCAGGAGGCCTTTCTGCGCGCCTGGCAGCGGTTGGCACAACTCAGCCAACCGGCCAGCTTCCTGCCATGGCTGCGCCAGATCACCCGCAACCTGGCGCGCGACTGGCTGCGCGCCAACCGGCATCGCGCGCTCAGTGGCGAAGCAGCCGACCTCGCCATCGCGATGGCGGCCGACCCCGCACCCTCGCCCGCCGAGCACCTGCTGCAGGTGGAAGAAGAAATTGCCGCGCTCGACATCATTTCCGCACTGCCCGAAGAAAGCCGCGAGACGCTGCTGCTGTATTACCGCGAAGGCCAGAGTTCGCAGCAGGTGGCCTCGCTGCTCGGCCTCAGCGATGCCGCCGTGCGCAAGCGCTTGTCGCGGGCACGTGCCAGCGTGCGCGAGGAGCTGCTGCGCCGGTTCGGCGCGTTCGCGCGTGGCAGCGCACCCAGCGTGGCCTTTGCCACTGCGGTGACCTCGGCAACGATGCTGGCAACTCCGGGAACTGCGAGCGCGGCCATTGTGTTGGGCGGCATCGGTGGCGCCGGCAAGCTGGGCATGGGCGGGTTGACCGGCTCTGCCGTTGGCGGTGGCGGCGCAGCCGGTGCGTTGAGCGTCTGGTTCGGCATGCCGGCGCTGTTTGCGGCAGGCAGCGTGCTGGTTGCCGCACTGGGAACTTACTGGTCGGGCTGGTATCTGCTGCGCTTTGCCGAGACAGCTCGCGAAACCGCAGGTATCCACCGCTTCATGCTCACAAGCACCCTGACGTCGGTGATCGTGTGCGGCAGCACGTTGCTACTGAACCGACTCAGCAACCAACCCTGGTCGGCCTTGCTGGTGCTGTGCGCAGGCATGGTCGTGATCAACTATCAAACGCTGCGCGTGCTGCCCCGGGTGATGCGCCCCATGCTGGAACGCGATGCACAACGGCGCGGCACCACGCAGGCACCATTGCTTTACCGCTGCATGTTCAGTCCAAGCGCAATGCTCATGAGCACGCTGGCGGTCCTGCTGCCAATCCTGCATCACTCCATCAAGTCGGGGATGCTATGACGTACTTGAAAGCCAGGATCAGCCTGCGCGGCGGTCGAGCGAGAAAGGCAGCGATCCAGCATCCTCGCATCACGCTTGCAACCGGCATGCGCCATGTTTTCACGAAACACGCAGCTGCGCTCTACGTAAGGCCTCCCGCTTGCCGGGAGGCATCGCAACCAATAGCCCCTGCCGATACACCCACCGCCTGCAGCAAAGAATGAGAAGGTGCGCGTGCGGATCCGCAGGCGCGCTGAGCGCCGGCGAATATCCGCGTCGTGAACGGCACGGCCCCATCACAGCGTGGCTGAGCCGCATTTTTTGACTGTATCCCAATGAATTTCATTGCAACTGCTTCTCTGCGAGTATTCCAGCGGCTTTGCGACTGCAACAGTGCAGTTTCGGCACACGGCGCTTGAAAAAGACCAGGAGAGCAATGCAGTGAAAACGATCGTGACCGCAGGCCTGATGCTGCTGAGCAGCGCTGGCGCGCACGCGGAAGGACTGACAACCTCGCCCGACGGCCAGACGCTGACCGTGAGCTTTGGAGAACCCACCGTCAAACAGGTGCTCCACTATCGCAAGATGTACGAGAAAAAGCCGTTTCCCGATGCGGAGATTTATTACTACGGCAACGGCATGTACAAGATCATTTCGCAGGGCGAGAACCACTACGGCGTCTACGTTCTGCAAGGCAGTTTCGACGACGAAACCTGCACGGTGAAGTTCATCTCACTCCCCTCTCCAGACTGGGGCAACAAAACCGCCTTCCACCAGCTGACCTTCATCCGCAGCGGCAAGGAAAACGTCTTCATTCAAAACGCCATCGTCGAGACGGGTGAAGCCATTGCGCAGCAGAACGGAACCTACACGCAGGAAAAGAACACGCTCGCCAATCCTGTCCACAAGGAGTGGCACAGCAAATGACAACCTGCGCTGGCGTCACGGTAATGCCGAGCGCCCGAATCGGCACTGTTCTTGTCGCCTGAGAGTATTCCAACGCTGCCGGGACCTGACGGCAGGCCGCGGTGCTGCACCGGCTGGAACACACTGGCACATCGCGCTGTCGGTACCCGTGCGACTTGCCATTACGGCATGAGCTCGCCTTTTCCAGCAACCGCCGAGGTGACCGCAGCGCATCCGGCAGCCCAATGAAAAAAAGCCTCCCTTGCGGGAGGCCATGGGTCGATCGGCGCCTTGTTGCATCATCCGTGTGACTGACGTCCTTACCGCTACGGTTGACGCGGCACGTGTTCAGCCACGTGCCGCGTCAACACGTGCTCAGTTGGCCGTAGCGGGCTTGGCCGGCATCGGACGCTTGCCGTGATCACCACGCTCGCCATGCTCGCCCGGACCACGCGGACCGTGCTCGCCACGCTGCTTGGAGGCCGCATCGAACTCGGCCTTGCTCAACTTGCCGTCCTTGTCGGTATCGGCCTTGGCAAACCACGCATCGCGATGCTGCTGCATGCGCAACGCACGGTCGGCGCGATCGACAAAGCCGTCCTTGTTGACGTCCATCTCATCGAAGCGCGCGGCGAACTTCGGGTCGGCCTTGGCTTCTTCGCGGCTGATGCGGCCGTCCTTGTTGGTATCGAACTTGCTCAGCCATTCGCCGCGCCCGTCGCGTCCATCACGACCCGGGCCCCGATGATGCGGACGCTCATCGCGCGACAGCTTGCCGTCCTTGTTGGTGTCCAACGTATCGAACTGCGCAGCCAGCTTCGGATCGGCCGCCGCTTCGCTGCGGTCGATCACGCCATCGCCGTTCTTGTCGAGCTTGGCAGGACGCGGCGCATCGCCAGCGGCAGGCGGAGCGGCGAACACCGCGCCGGTGGACAGGGAGGCCAGCATGGCCAATGCGAGAAACGGTTTGCGAGACGTCATGAGAAACTCCTGGGATGTGAGAACCACACGCGGCACCTGCATGGGCCGCATCGCGTGGATGGCGCATCCGGATCCACCGTGCGCTGCCACCAACACCCACATCAACGAGCGATCGGCACACGCGTTGACGCGGCCACCGGCCGTATTCATCCGGCGGACAGTCGCCGCTGTTGCGACACGCAGGCGCTATCCTGCGTACATGGCCATCCACGCCGACACCCACGACGACCTGCGCCTGTTCCAGACCGGCGAGCATGCCTGCGGCTACTGGCCGGATCGGCGTGCGCGCGACCTGGTGCTGGACCCGCACGATCCGCGTCTGGGCGCAATTTATCCGCAGGCATTGGCGTGGGGATTTCGGCGCTCCGGCGATCTGGTCTACCGGCCGCATTGCGAACGTTGCCGCGCCTGCGTGCCGGTGCGCATTGCCGTGGATGCGTTCCGGCACGATCGCAGTCAGCGCCGCTGCCTGGCGCGCAACCAGGACCTGGTGGTGCGCGTGGTCGCCGCCGAACGCACCGACGAACAACTTGCGTTGTATCGGCAGTACCTCAAGCACCGCCATCCCGGCGGCGGCATGGACGAACATGGCGCCACCGAATTCGACCAGTTCCTGATCGGCGGCTGGTCGCACGGGCGCTTTCTTGAGATACGCGAACCGGCGGTGGCGCACGCGCCGGGGCGATTGCTCGCCGTTGCGGTCACCGATGTCACCGAGCACGCGTTGTCGGCGGTCTATACGTTCTACGCGCCGGATGCCGCCGCGCGCAGTCTGGGCACCTTCGCGATCCTGCAGCAGATCCAGTGGGCGCAACGCGAGCGGCGCGCGCATGTGTATCTGGGCTACTGGATCGACGGCCACGCGAAGATGAATTACAAGCGCCATTTCAGCGCACTGGAAGCTTACGACGGCCGTCAATGGCGCGGGCTCCCCGCCCCTGCACCGGCAGGTTGAACCACCGGACGACGACATCGGCCTGTCGTCTCCCGCATGCGAGAATGTCGCGATGATCAAACCCATCCTGCTGCTTGCGCTGACCATGCTCTGCGCTGCTTGCGCGCATCGCGCGCCCTCCTCCGATACCGCGCCCGGCGCTTCCGCTGCCGCGCCTGAACCTGCTCACTTGCGCATCGCGACCTACAACACCTCGCTGTATTCCGACGAGGCCGGCGGCCTGGTGCGCGAACTGCAGGGCGACAGCGCGCATGCGCGCAAGATCGCCGCCGTGCTGCAACGGGTGCGCCCGGATCTGGTGCTGCTCAACGAGTTCGATTTCGACCCCGAGCATCGCGCCGCCGATCTGTTTCAGCAGCGCTATCTGCAGGTCGCCCAGCCGGGCGGCGGCGAAGCGCTGCGCTATCCGTATCGCTACCTGGCGCCAGTGAATACCGGCGTGCCGAGTGGGCTGGATCTGGACAACAACGGCACTGTCGGTGGCGATGGCCGCTCGCGTGGCAACGATGCCTGGGGGTATGGGTTGCACCCAGGCCAGTACGGCATGCTGGTGCTGTCGCGCTATCCGATCGATGCGCAGGCGGTGCGCAGTTTCCAGCTGCTGAAATGGAGCGCGTTGCCGGGTGCGTTGCGCCCCACCGATCCGTCCAGCAAGAAATCGTTTTATCGCGATGCGATCTGGGCGCAACTGCGGCTGTCGTCCAAATCGCATTGGGACGTGCCGGTGCGCACGCCGCTGGGCGTGGTGCACGCGCTGGTGTCGCATCCCACACCGCCGGTGTTCGACGGTGCCGAGAAGCGCAACGCCGCCCGCAATCACGACGAACTGCGGCTATGGCGCGAGTATCTGGATAACCCAAAAGACGCCGCATGGCTATGCGACGACCAGGGCCGCTGCGGTGGTCTGCCGGCCGACGCACGCTTTGTGATCCTGGGCGATCTCAATAACGACCCGGTCGATGGCGCCGGCCGCCACGATGCGATCCGCGCACTGATCACGCATCCACGCGTCTTGCAGTACCCCACCCCGCACAGCGACGGCGGCCCGGAAAAAACCGCCGAGTACGCCGCGCTAGGTATCGCGCATACCGGCGACCCGCAGCAGGTCACCGGCGACTTCGGCCCGCAGGCCGGCACGATGCGTCTGGACTACGTGCTGCCATCGCGCCAGTTCACCCTGATCGGCAGCGGCATCTTCTGGCCCGCGAGCAGCACGCCGGAAGCGGCGATTGCCGATGGCAGCGACCATCATGCGGTGTGGGTGGATGTGGCTGAGAAGCCGTGATTCGGGGATTCGGGAATCGGGATTCGAAGCATCTGGCTCTGAGCTGACTCAGGCTTCTCCTGCGGACGATCCGTTGAACAGTGGCAGCTGCGGCAGGAGCACGGGGGTGCTCGTGCCGCAGTATATTGAAGACGTGCCGGGATGCGGTCGGCGGTCGTCAATGCCGGGCTAGCGCGGTCGGTGACGAGAGCGCCCACCCGAGTCGCCAGAGCAGGGAGCGGTTCTTTGCTGCCGCTACAGCCCCGCCCCGACACGCATTGCGCCTCAGGCGTCCAGCCGGATCGCCAGCGCCTCAGCCGCCACACGTGCCTTCTCACGCGCAGCATCGATGCTGTCGGCACGCGCCAGCGTGACACCGACACGGCGATGGCCATCTACGCGCGGCTTGCCGAACAAACGGAGTGCGGTATCCGGGTCGCGCAGTACATCGGCAACGTTATCGAAGACCGGCACGCCGTGGCCGTGTGCGAGCAGGGCACACGATGCCGATGGCCCGCTCTGACGAATTACGCCACCGTTGTCGGCACCGACCGGCAGGCCGAGAATGGCGCGCGCGTGCAGCGCGAATTCGCTTAACTCCTGCGATACCAGCGTGACCAGGCCGGTGTCGTGCGGTCGCGGCGAGACTTCACTGAACCAGACTTCGTCGCCCTTGACGAACAGCTCCACACCGAACAACCCCCAGCCGCCAAGGTCATCGGTGATCGCCTGCGCGATCTGCTGCGAGCGCTGCAGCGCGGCCGGCGACATCGGCTGCGGCTGCCAGCTCTCGCGGTAGTCGCCATCTTTCTGCCAATGCCCGATCGGATCGCAGAACGAAGTACCGCCGGCATGCCGCACGGTCAACAAGGTGATCTCGTAATCGAAGTCGATAAAGCCTTCGACGATGCAACGGCCGGCACCGGCACGCCCGCCGGTTTGCGCGTAGTCCCACGCCGCATCAATGTCCGCTTCGCTGCGCAAGGTGCTCTGCCCCTTGCCCGAGGACGACATCACCGGCTTGACCACGCACGGCAGGCCGACGGCGGCGATGGCGTCGCGGTATTCGGCAGCCGTGTCGACGAAACGATACGGCGAGGTCGGCAGGCCCAGGGTTTCGGCCGCCAGACGACGGATGCCTTCGCGGTCCATGGTCAGGCGTGCGGCGCGCGCAGTCGGGATGACCTTCTGCCCTTGCTCGCGCTCCAGCGCGACCAGCGTTTCGGTATGGATCGCCTCGATCTCCGGCACGATCAGATGCGGCTGCTCTTTGGCGATCAGCGCGCGCAGTGCCTGCGAGTCGAGCATGTCCAGCACGTGCGAACGATGCGCCACCTGCATCGCCGGCGCATTGGCGTAACGGTCGGCAGCGATCACTTCCACCCCGAAGCGCTGCAATTCGATCGCCACTTCCTTGCCCAGTTCGCCCGAGCCCAGCAACAGCACGCGGGTGGCGGAAGGCGACAACGGCGTGCCGAGAGTAGTCATGAGCGCGGTCCAGATCGGAAGGGGGCCGCCATTCTAACGGGCCGTCACCCAGACCGCCGGTCAGAGCCCTTGCGTCGCATGATATCAATTTGATATCTTTTTTTCCACTCCCCAAGGACACCTGACTCATGAAAGAGAAGCCGATCAGCTCACTGCCGGGCATTCCCGTCATCCTCGCCGCCGGCGCGGCGTTCGCAGGCGCGGCGTGGTTCATCCTCACCTCGATGGCTGCCACCACCACAACGCCGGGCGGGTTTCTCACTTCGCTGCTGGTGGTGGCGGTGGGCATCTTCATGCTGGCCGGCCTGTACACGCTGGAGCCGAACCAGGCCGCAGTGCTGAGCCTGTTCGGCAAGTACGTCGGCACGGTCAAGGACCCGGGGCTGCGCTGGAACAACCCCTTCTATGCAAAACGTCGCGTCAGCCAGCGCGTGCGCAACTTCGAAAGCGGCCGGCTCAAGGTCAACGAACTGGATGGCAGCCCGATCGAGATTGCCGCCGTGATCGTGTGGCAGGTGCTGGACGCATCCGAAGCGGTCTACAACGTGGACGACTACGAAAGCTTCGTGCATATCCAGTCCGAAGCGGCGCTGCGCGCGATGGCCACCAGCTACCCCTACGACCAGCACGAAGACGATCAGATCTCGCTGCGCAGCCACCCGGCCGAAATCAGCGAGCAACTCAAGCGCCATCTGGACGAGCGCCTGACCCAGGCCGGTGTGGATGTGATCGAAGCGCGCATCAGCCACCTCGCTTACGCACCGGAAATCGCCCAGGCCATGCTGCAGCGGCAGCAGGCCAATGCGGTGATCGCCGCACGCACGCGCATCGTCGCCGGTGCGGTGGGCATGGTCGAAATGGCGCTGTCCGAACTGCAGAAAAATGGTGTGGTGCAGCTGGACGAAGAGCGCAAGGCGCACATGGTCAGCAACCTGCTCACGGTGTTGTGTTCTGATCGTGGCACCCAACCGGTGGTCAACGCCGGCTCGCTGTATTGAGGTGATGCGATGAATGTGATGGTGCCGTTGGTGGTCGCGCTCTCCGGCTTGCCCGCGCTGGCAATCGCCGCCTCCATCGGGGCGGACGAGGACGACCGTGCGCGTGGCCTGGGCCTGCGCTGGGCGCTGATCGGCCTGGTGATCCTGATCGGTGCCGCATGCCTGTACTGGGCCGGCGACAACCGCGCCGGTATCTACGCGGTGGTGATCGGCATGCTCGTCGGCGTGAACGTGTTGATCGTCTCGATGGTGATGCACCTGCGCCGCCACAGCGGCCGCGGGGAGCGCGAGTGAACGAAAAGAAGGCCTATCCGCTGCGCATCAACGCCGACGTCCTGGCCGCCGTGCAGCGCTGGTCAGACGACGAACTGCGCAGCCTCAATGCACAGATCGAATACGTGTTGCGCGATGCGCTGCGCAAGGCCGGCCGGCTGCCGAAGCCGCGCGACGACAAGGAACCGCAAGCATGAGCAAACGCTGGAACTATCTGACCATCGAGTTGAAGCCGTCGTTTATCGGCACGATCAAGAGCGAGGACATCCAGGCCGAACTGGTCAAGCAGGGCAACCTCGGCTGGGAGCTGGTCAACATCCTCATGCATATGCCGCTTGGCACAGCGCTGCTGGTGTTCAAGAAGGAACTCTGACATCGGCGCGCCAGCGCGCCTCGGCGGCTGGCGCGCAGTGGCCGCTCGTGCGCTGCGTTGATGACGGACGTGGCGGCAGTGGTCGCCGAGCTCTCGCAGCCACGGCTACCCGCCGCTGTACCAGGATTTGCCTTCGCTGGCCGCGCTGGCCACTTCGGCCTACCCTGTGCCGATGCCGATACGTCCCGTGCCGACCCTGCTGCTCAATACCCGCTCGATCGAACTGGTGCCAGCCGCCCTTCTGCACGCGCGCAGCAATGCCGACGCGCGCGTGCTGGCGCAGGCCGACTGGCTGCTAAGGCGCAAGCGCGATGGGCGCTATCTGGCCGCGCAACTGGCGCAAGGGCTGATGCCGCTGGTGCCGCGGCTGGCACGCGAGCCCGGCCTGGATGAGGCGCTGGATCAGTTGGATGCCGGCACGCCCCGCCTGCCGCCCCGCGCCACCACGCTCCCGATCGACGGCCTGCAACGCCGTCTGGCGCAGCTGGGCATTGCCCAAGACGATTACGTCAGCCAGACCGGCCTGATGCTGATCGCCGAACCGTCCGTGCTGCAGCATGCCGGCCGCGACCGCTTCGGTCGGCCACTCTGGCTCAGCCACGGCGCCGCCCGCGCCTGGCACCGCATGCGCATCGATGCGGCACGCACGGGCGTCCTGCTCGATGCGATCTCAGGCTATCGCAGTCACGACTATCAACTGGGCATCTTCGAACGCAAGTTCGCGCGCGGCCTCACGCTTGCCCAGATTCTGGCCGTCAACGCAGCGCCAGGCTTCAGCGAACACCACAGCGGCGATGCACTGGATATCGGCACGCCAAGCGAGCCGCCGGCCGAAGACGCCTTCGAAGCGACGCCGGCATTCGCGTGGTTGCGTACGCATGCCGCGCAGTTCGGCTTTCGCCTGAGTTATCCGCGCGACAACCCGCATGGCATCGTCTACGAGCCGTGGCACTGGCGTTGGTCGGCGACGTAAGCCGGCCGCGCGTCATGCCTTACGCGACGCAGCGCGACACGACCACCCAGCTTGTCTACCACCCTTGCGCGCGAGCTACTCCTGCGAGCGCGGCGTCGGCACCTTGGCCGCCACGCTGAAGTCGGCGATCTTCCACAGATAGAACGCGGCGTAGCTGCGATACGGGCCCCAGCGTTCGCCGCGTGCGGCCAGTTCCTTCGGCGTCGGCATCTGCTCCTGCTTGTCCACGCGCTGCGCGCCTTTGCGCACGCCAAGGTCGTCGATCGGCAGCAGATCCGGGCGACCCAGGCGAAACATCAGCATCATTTCCACCGTCCAGCGGCCGATGCCACGCACCGGTATCAGCGCCTGGACAATCGCTTCGTCGTCCATGAAAGCGAGCTTGCGTAACGAGGGAATCTCGCCTTCCAGTTCGCGCCGCGCCAGATCGCGCAATGCCAGCGCCTTGTTGCCGGACACGCCGCAGGCGCGCAATGCCGCATCGTCGATACGAGCGAGCGTATCCGCATGCAACCGCTGCGCACCGATCGCCACTTCCACCCGCGCCACGATCGTGGAGGCCGCCTTGCCGCTGAGTTGCTGGAACAGGATCGCGCGCGCCAATGCATCCACCGGATCGAACGGCTTGCGCCAACCCGGCTGCGGCGCGATCGGGCCGATGCGCTTCATCCACGCACCCAGCGCGCGGTCGCGCCGGGTCAAGTGCGCGAACGCAGCTTCCACATCGAATCCGCGGGCATGGCGCGGCATGCTCAGCGCCTCAACGCGCCGATCGCCAGCACCACCCAGCCCAGCATCAGGCTGACCCCGCCAACCGGCGCCAGGCTGGTGGGCCACTGCAGCAGCGCGCCACCGACCAGGCTACCGGCAAACAGCAGCGTGCCGATCAACAGCAGATACAGACCGATCCGACCCAGCGCGCGTGTTTCGGTGGTGCCGAGCACGGCCAGAACGGCGCCATGCCCGAATGCGTACAGCGACGCCAGTTGCAGCCGCGATTGCAGCACTGCATCGGCCACGCCATGCGAGGCATAGGCCGACAACCCCACCGCGATGGCGGCCAGCAACGCGCCGCAGAACGCCAGCTGCGAGGGATGTTTCTTACGACGTTCGAGCAGGGACATGAGGGCAGGCTCCATTGCAGCGCCGTGGCGCAAAAAAAAACGCGCCGCAAGGCTGCGGCGCGTTTTCGTCTGGATCAACTCATCGTGGTGAAACGATTACTTGATGGCCCAGTAAACATCGTAGACACCTTCCGGCGTAAACGACTTGTCCACGCCTGCCTTCCACGACTCGTACGGACGCTCGGTCACGTCGTTGCCGTTGGTGGCAGACCAGGCACGCAGCGAGCTACGCACTGCATCCAGACCGGCCATGTGGCCTGCGTAGGTTGCATAGGCAGAGCGATGCGCCTTGGTGCGCTCGTACTTCACCGGTGCTTCGGTCGGGATATTGACCTTCAGCTCTTCGCCAGTGGCGGCGACCGGCGTTGCATCGACCGGAGCAGCGGCAGCGGCGTCGTCCTTCTTGGCAGCGTCCTTGGCCGCATCCGGCTTGGGAGCCGCACCGGCACGCTTGCGCACCGGCTGCACGACGTCGAAGGCGTACTTGTCGGAGGCGAAGTCGGTGGTGACGATGCGCACCGGACCCGCAGCCTCAAGGCCGTTGGAATCCATCACACGCTTGATCCACTCCTGGTTGTCCTTGATCGACTTCTTGATCGTCTCGTTGTCACGATCGATGTTGCCTGCGGTGACGACCAACAGGTCCTCGGCCGGCACATCGACGATCTTGAGATCGCTCAACACCGGCTTGCCATCCAGCTCGGCGCGGTAGTCGAAATTGGGAACGGTGGCCAGTGCGGTCGCCAGGCGCGACAGACCCAGTTTCAGGTCGTCACCCACGTGGCGGCTGACATACAAGCCGGCATAACGACCGAACAGGTTCCAGCCGTACTTGACGCTGTAGTCCTGGGTGATCTTGACGTTCTTGTTGTTCTTGCCGGTCGGCACCAGGGTGAAATTGGTGACCTTGTCATAGCCCTTGGTGGGATCGTCGATCGAAATCTCAACGCGCTCGTTCTTGACGCTGTTGGTGATCTCCCAGCTGCCCTTGCCGATGTAACCTTCGGTGGAGCTGTACTCGATACGTGCACCCTTGCCCTCTTCAGGGCCGGCCAGCTTCAGCTGGAGCTTGGGGTCACGCAGCACGAGCGGGTTCCAATCCTTGAAACGACGGAAGCTGTTCACGGTGTCGTAAACAATCGTCATTCTGCGGTTGGTCTCAACACTCTCGGACATCTGCCGCTCCGAGGGCAACACCAGGCCCACTACGACAAACAGGCCAGCCACGATCCCCAAGGCGATCAGGAACTCGATAATACGGGTCATTCAGGAGGTCTCCGGGGCCGATCCCACGGCCGGGTTGAGTGAAGCGAAGCCGCCATCCTAGCAGGCTTCGAGAAAGATGTTCAGTTGTGCGACGGGTAGCGCGGTCTTGCGGTGTCATCCAGCGCAAGACACGCCGTTGCACAACGACGCAATCCTAATCCAGGCAGGGGTTTGGACGGATTGCGCGCCGCTATCATGCACATCGCGCGATGCCTGTGTGTGATGCAGCGATGGCATGGCGCATTCGCCCTGCTCCTCAGCCTGTTGCCACGCAGATGCACAGCAACGCGCCACGGTGAATCGCACCACAGTGAATCAGGCACACCCGCGGGGTGAAACGCGCCGCCTCGGCGCCGTACCCCTCAGCGCCGAGGCGGGTTCAACGCCGCCCGGCGACGCTCTCAGACTAACTGCAGCTCGAAGGCCTTCAATACCGCGCGGGTGCGATCGCGCACGCCGAGCTTGGACAGAATGTTGGAGACGTGATTCTTGATGGTGCCCTCGGCCACGCCCAGCGAATTGGCGATCTCCTTGTTGGAAAACCCGCTGGCCATCAGCCGCAGGATCTCGGTCTCGCGATCGGTCAGCGGGTCGGGCCGGTCCAGGCTGACGAACTCGTTGCGCATGTGTTCCAGGCCCGACAGCAGGCGCTGGGTCACCGCCGGCTGCACCAGCGAGCCGCCGCCGGCCACGGTGCGGATCGCGCCGACCAGTTGTTCCAGCGAGACATCCTTGAGCAGATAGCCCTTGGCGCCGGCCTTGAGCCCGGCCAGTACCAGTTGGTCGTCGTCGAAGGTGGTCAGGATGATCGTCGGCGGCAGCGTGCCGTTGCGCGAGAGCATCTGCAGCGCCTCCAGCCCGGACATCACCGGCATGCGCATGTCCATCAGCACCACATCGGGCTGAATCTGCGGAATCTGCTCGACCGCCTGCTTGCCATCGGAGGCCTCGGCGACCACTTCGATGCCGTTGTCCAGCGCCAGCAGCGAGCGGATGCCCTGGCGTACCAGGGTTTGGTCGTCGACCAGGCACACACGGATCATCTAGAACACTCCTTGGGTCACGGCCGCAGGCATCAGTGCCGGCGCGCCTGGAACGGAGATGCGCAGGCCGAAGCCGTCACCCCGCCGGGTTTGAATCTCGAGCTGGCCACCATACTGGTTCAGGCGTTCGCGCATGCCGCGCAACCCGTTGCCGGGCGCCACGGTGTCGGCGCCGTGGCCGTCGTCGCGGGCGTCGATCAGCACGGTGTCGGCATCGCGGCGCACCTGGATCCACAGGTTGCGCGCACCGGCATGGCGCACCGCATTGGTGATGATTTCCTGGGTACAGCGCAGCAGCACGTGGGCGCGCTCGGGGTCGTCCAGGGTCAGCGGCTGGGCGATGTCCAGATGGATGTCCAGTGAGGGCACCTGGGTCACCAGCGGGCGCAAGGCCGCTTCCAGATCGATGGCGCCGCTGTCGCGCAGGTGGCTGACCGCTTCGCGCACGTCGGTGAGCAGCAGCTTGGCCAGCGTATGCGCCTGGCGCACGTGTTCCTGGGCCTGGCCCTCGGTGATGTGGCCGGCCACCTCCAGATTCAGGCTCAGCGCGGTGAGGTGGTGGCCGAGCAGGTCGTGCAGCTCGCGCGAGATGCGGGTGCGCTCGTTGATGCGGGCGCTTTCGGCCAGCAGCGCGCGGGTGGCGCGCAGTTCGGCATTGAGCCGGCGCTGTTCTTCGCGCGCATCGGTCTGCTGGCGCGCGACCAGGCTGGTCACGAAGATGAACATCGAAAAGCCGCCGTACAACAGCGACTGCATCAGCGCGGCGAACAGGGTGAAGTCCGGGCGCAGGTAGTAGAACACCGGCAGCACCGCCAGCTGGCTGAGCACCAGCCAGGCCACCCCGATGCGCAGCGGCAGCAGCCACGGGATCACCCCGGCCGCCACCATCATCAGGATGCTGCCCAGCCCGGTTCCGCTCAGATAGCTGACCGCCAGCGCGAAGATGGTGAGCAGCAGCAGAATCAGCCGGTCGTACCAGTGCGCGTGGCCGCCACTGTTCAAACCGCGGGTCAACCAGAAGTAGCTGGCGCCGAAGCCGACGAAGAAGCCCGACATCAGCAGGGCTTCGGCCACACTGCGGTGGTCGCCCTCTTCGGCAACCGGCCAGTAGGTGTACACCAACGGCATGGCGATCATCGCCCAGGTGAACAGGCCGGCGAAGCGCAGGACGCGCGTATGACTGAGGTATCCCAACATGTACGCATCTTAGGCGTAACGCGCGGCCCTGCCCTCTTGCCGGAAGTCATGCATCGGCGCGTTGGCAACAAGTTGCACTCCGACATCGGCGCGCCGCTGCAGCCTTCTCGTCCGCATGCCCTGCGGAGCGCGCATGCCGGGTCGCCGCTTCAGGCCACGCATGTAATAATCCGACGCAGATCCGATTTCGGGTCGAGAGCGTTACCCCACGGAGTCCCAATGTCGATCGTTATCCGCGACGTGCGCGAGCACGAGCTCGATTCCGTCCTGGCCCTGAACAACAATGCCGGACTGGCAATCCTGCCGCTGGATCCAAACAAGCTGCAGCGCTTCTACGAGCAGGCCGAATATTTCCGCGTCGCCGAGCGCGACGGCAACCTGGCCGGGTTTCTGGTCGGGTTCGGTAGCGGCAGTGCGCATGACAGCAGCAATTTCGCCTGGTTCCGGGACCGTCATCCGGAATTTTTCTACATCGACCGCATCGTGGTCGCCAGCCGCCGTCGCGGTGGTGGCGTCGGGCGTGCGTTCTATGCCGATGTGCAGAGCTACACCGAGTTGCGCTACCCGCAACTGGCCTGCGAGGTGTTCCTGGACCATGGCGCCGATGCGGCGTTGTTGTTCCATGGCAGCTTCGGCTTCCGCGAGGTCGGCCAGAACACCATGGCCGATGTGGAAGTGCGCGCCAGCATGCTGATGAAAGACATGTGCAGCTATCCGTGGGTCAAGGAGACCTATGGCGGCAAGTTGCCCGAGCAGTTGCCGTGGGTCGGCCGGCCGCGTCATGCCGCCACCACCGACAACGCATCGACGGGGAGCTGAGGCGTGGCGAGCGTGAATGTGGATTTTGAACAAGCCGGCGAACTGAAGATCGGCCAGGTGGGCATCGCCAATCTGCGCGTGCGCACGCTGGATGTGCCGCGCCTGCTGCGCGAGATGCAGGAACGGGTGACCCGCGCGCCCAAGTTGTTCGGGCGTGCGGCGGTGATCCTGGATTTCGGTGGGCTGTCGCAATTGCCCGACGTGACCACCGCCAAGGCGCTGCTGGATGGTCTGCGTGCGGCCGGCGTGCTGCCGGTTGCATTGGCCTACGGCACCAGCGAGATCGATCTGCTGTCGCAACAGCTCGGCGTGCCGCTGCTGGCCAAGTTCCGTGCGCAATACGAACCCACTGCGGTGAGCCCACCGCCTCCGCCGCCGCCACCTGCACGCGCCGAACCCGCAGCGCCTGTCGTGCGCCCGGCACCTGGCCGCATGCAACGCAACGCAGTGCGTTCGGGCCAGCAGCTGTATGCGGAGAACTGCGACCTGACCGTACTCAGTACGGTGGGTGCCGGCGCCGAGGTGATCGCCGACGGCAGCATCCATATCTACGGTACCCTGCGTGGCCGCGCGTTGGCCGGTGCGCAAGGCAATACCGACGCGCGCATCTTCTGCCGCGATTTCCACGCCGAACTGGTCGCCATCGCTGGCCACTACAAGGTGCTGGACGATGTCCCCATGGAACTGCGTGGCAAGGCCGTCCAGGTCTGGCTGGAGCAGGATCAGATCAAGATCGCTGCGCTGGACTGACGCAGCCCAACCACTGAAATATTTCGGAGAAATCCTTTGGCTGAAATCATCGTAGTCACCTCCGGCAAGGGCGGCGTCGGCAAGACCACCACCAGCGCGAGCCTGGCCTGCGGGCTGGCAAAGCGCGGCAAGAAGGTCGCCGTCATCGACTTCGACGTCGGTCTGCGCAACCTGGACCTGATCATGGGCTGCGAGCGGCGCGTGGTGTACGACTTCGTCAACGTCGTGCATGGCGAAGCCACGCTCAAGCAGTCGCTGATCAAGGACAAGCGCTTCGACAACCTGTACGTGCTGGCTGCCTCGCAGACCCGCGACAAGGATGCGCTGACCCAGGAAGGCGTGGAGAAGGTGCTCAAGGATCTGGTTGCCGACGGCTTCGAGTACATCGTCTGCGATTCGCCGGCCGGCATCGAAAAAGGCGCGTTCCTGGCGATGTATTTTGCCGACCGCGCGGTGGTGGTGGTCAACCCGGAAGTGTCTTCGGTGCGCGACTCCGACCGCATCATCGGCCTGCTCGATTCCAAGACCCGCAAGGCCGAGGAAGGCAAGACCGTTCCTGCGTTCCTGCTGCTGACCCGCTACAGCCCGGGCCGCGTGGAAGGTGGCGAAATGCTCAGCATCACCGACGTGGAAGAAGTGCTCGGCCTCAAGGCCATCGGCATCATTCCCGAATCCGGCGATGTGCTCAACGCTTCCAACAAGGGCGAGCCGGTGATCCTGGATGCCGAGTCGCCGGCCGGCATGGCGTACGACGACGCGGTCGCCCGCATCATGGGCGAAGACCGCCCGATGCGATTCACATCCGTGGAGAAGAAAGGCTTCTTCAGCAAGCTGTTCGGAGGGTAAGCATGGGCCTGCTCGATTTTCTCAAGAGCAAGAAGAACACCGCCGAGACGGCCAAAAACCGCCTGCAGATCATCATTGCGCAGGAGCGCAACCATCGCGGAGGTCCGGACTACCTGCCACTGCTGCAGCGCGAATTGCTGGAAGTGATCAAGAAGTACGTCAACATCGATGCCGATGCGGTGCGGGTTGATCTGGTCAAGGACGGCGAACACGACGTGCTGGATATCTCGGTCGCGTTGCCGGAAGACGGCGACAAGTAAGAGTGGCTGGCAAAACGACTGCGATCACCGCCAGGCTGCTCGCGACGTTGTGTTAGCCACTCCACATCCTCTGGACGGCACCGTGTTTGCACGGTGCCGTTTTAACGTGTGACCCGACCGCGAGCTCTCCCGCGTGACCATCGATTCTTCTTCCGCATTCGACTCCGAATCCCAATCTGCCACTGTAATGTGTGTGGCCGATATCGGCCTGGACGCACCCGCCGCGCTGCTCGCACGTTATGGCCTGCGCCTGCATCGCGTGGACGTCGGCGCGCCGATACCGGGCAGTTTCTGGGGCGAGCCGGAGGCCGGCATTATCGGTTGCGATGTCTACGTGCGCGACGACACGCCAGTGCATTCGCTGCTGCATGAGGCCGGGCATCTGATCGTGTTGCCGGCAGACAAGCGTGCCGCCGTGCATACCGATGCTACCGATTCGGTGGATGAAGAAGACGCGACCTGTTATCTGCAGATCCTGCTGGCCGATCAGTTGCCCGGTGTGGGCAGCGCGCGCCTGATGACCGATATGGATACCTGGGGCTATACGTACCGGCTGGGATCCACGCGTGCATGGTTCGAGCAGGATGCGGAGAACGCGCATCGCTGGTTGAGCGAGCGCGGGTTGTTGCCGGCTTAAGTGCTGCGCGGTCTTGATAAAACTGCGGATTCGCGATTCACGCTACTGACGTAGTCGGCGATGCAGCGTGGTTCGTCATGCAGTTTTTCTCTCGATCGAGCGGCACTCAGCAGCACGCGCACGGCCGCCGATGCGATGAGCGCTACGCGCACAACACGCATCGCGACTATTTATCCCTGTAGCCCGGTCGCAATCGTCGAGCCGGACAGATCCAGCGTCGCCACCGTGCCCTGCCCTGCGCTGGAATCCAGATGCAGATGCCAGCCCAGGTGCTCGCATAGGCGCCCGATCAACTCCAGCCCGATGCCGTTGCCCTGGCGTGCATTGCCGCGTGCCAGCCGCGCATAGATGGCACTGATTTCTTCCGGCGTCATGCCATGGCCCGGGTCGGCGATGCGCACCACGCCCGGTGGAGAGAGCGAGACGCGGATGATGCCGCGGTCGCTGTTTTCGATCGCGTTGCGCAGCAGGTTGCCGATGGCGGTCTGCACGATGGCTACCGGCGCGGTCAGGCTGCACGGCGGCAGTGGGTCGATGAGCACCAGCAGATCCTTGTCGGCGCATAGATGCGCGTGGTCGGCGACGATCTCAGGCAATAGCTGATCCAGGCGCAGCGTGTCGTTGCCGCAGCTCAGCCGCCCGGGGTCCTTGGCCAGCACCAGCAACAAGGTGATCAGCTGCTCCACCGCACCGCTGGTATGCGCGATGCGCTCAAGCTGATGACGCACCGCAGGCGGTGTACCGGGCTGTTCCAGCGCCAGTTCGGCGGCGTTGCCGATCACCGCGATCGGGGTGCGCAACTCATGGCTGGCGCTGTCGATGAAGGCGCGTTCGCGCTCCACGAACTGGCCGTTGCGCTCGAGATAATCGTTGAGCGCATCGGCGATGACGTACAGCTCGGCACTGCCCTGCGGGCCCACGGCGATACGTTGCGCGCGCCGCTCCGGGCGCAGCGCGCCGATATCGCGTGCCAGCTCGACCAGCGGCCGCACCAGCCGCGCCATCGCATAGGTACCCATCACCAAGGTGACGCTGATCAGCGCGATGCCCGCGGCGAGCATCCAGCGGGTGAGAAATTTTTCTAGCGCTTCGAAATCGGTGATGTCCAGCACCAGCGCCAGGCGGCCGGCCTGCGCGGTGTCGCGCACCATCACAGCACTCTGGCGGCCGGCGATTTCCAGCTCGTCGTGCAGGCCAGGATGCAAAGTACGCAACACCGGCGGCAGCGCCGCACTGTCATCGACACGGTACAGCCGCAAGGTATCCGAATCCTGCCAGCGGTAACCCGGATCCTGCGCGCTGCGGTCCAGAATGCTGTCCAGTTCGGAGTTGAGCAGCGAGCGCCAGACGCCGTGTTCGGCGCGCTCGTGCAGATACTGCGCGGTGCCGAACACCGCCAGCGTCATCAACAACGTGTAGCCGAACAACCACACCAGGACGCGGCGGCCCAACGGTCGCTGCTTAGCCATCGATGGATTCGCCTGTGGCAAGCGCGCTGGTGCCATCCAGCACCGCCAGCCGGTAGCCGAGCCGCGGCAAGGTGTGGATCAACTTCTGCGCAAACGGGCCGTCCACGCTGCGGCGCAATTCGTAGATATGCGAGCGCAGCATGTCGCCATCGGGCGGGTCGTCGGCCCACAACGATTGCTCCAGCCGCTGCCGGGTGACGGCGGCGGGGCTGGCCTGCATCAGCACTTCCAGCAACTTGCGGCAGGCCGGATACAGATGCAGCGCCTGGCCGGCGCGGGTGGCTTCCAGCGTGGACAGATCCAGCCGCAGGTCGGCCACCTGCAGCAGCTTGCCGCGACGACGGCCATGCGCACGCGCCAGCAAGGCCTCGATGCGCACTTCCAGTTCGGGCAGCGCGAAGGGCTTGGTCAGATAGTCGTCGGCTCCGGCGCGGAACCCGGCGATCTTGTCGGGCAACTCGTCGCGCGCGGTGAGCATGATCACCGGCAACTCGGACTGGTGCTGCTCGCGCAGGCGGCGCAGCACTTCCGGGCCGTCCATGCGCGGCATCATCCAGTCCAGCACCAGCGCGTCGTAATGCTGGGTGGTGGCCAGGTGCAGGCCGGTGACGCCGTCCGGCGCGGCGTCCAGGGTGTGCCCACGCGCTTCGAAATACTCGAACAGATTGGCAACCATGTTGCGGTTGTCTTCGATGACCAGCAGCCGCATGAGCAGGTTTCCAGGGCGGCCCGGCAGGGGCGATTTGCGCATCCTAACCGAGCCTGGCCAAACGCAACCGTTACCGGTGCTTCCGACAGAATTCCGACCCGCTTGCCGGATAGTGTTCCGCCACTTTCATCAGAGCGTGCACGTGTCGCCTGCCATCTCTGCCGCTGTGTCCCGTCAACGCATGCTGCTGGTTGCGCTGGCGCTGATCGTTGTCAGCCTGCTGGCCGGCCTTGGCTTACGTCAGCCCAATCCGCCGGACGAGCCGCGCTTTGTGCTGGCCGCACGCGGCATGGTCGAGACCGGTCAGTGGCTGCTGCCGCATCGCGGTAGCGAGCTGTATGCCGAAAAACCACCGGTGTTCATGTGGTTGCAGGCCGCCAATTATCAGCTGGTGCCGCACTGGCCCGTCGCGTTTTTACTTCCTTCGCTGCTGGCGGCCCTGGCCACGCTGTGGCTGACCTGGGACCTGACGCGGCGGTTATGGAATCGGCGCGTGGCGCGCCATGCGCTACTGGCGTTGTTTGCGGTGCTGCAGTTCGGCCTGATGGCCAAGCGTGCGCAGATCGACATGGTGCTGGTGGCGCTGACCACGCTGTCGTTGTGGGGGATGCTGCGGCATCTGCTGCGCGGGCCGGACTGGCGTGCGTGGACGCTGGGAGTGTTCGCGGCCGGCGTGGGAACGGTGACCAAGGGCGTGGGCTTTTTGCCACTGCTGCTGTTGCTGCCGTGGATGGCGTTGCCGCGCAAGCACTGGTGTGTGTTGCCGGCACGTGCGCAGGCAGGGCGCAGCTGGTTGTTGGTACTGCCGGCGTTTCTGGCCGGAACTGCGGTGTGGCTGGGGCCGCTTTGCATCGCGCTACTGCAAAGCAACGACCCGGTGCTGCATGCGTACGCGCATGAGTTGTTGTTCAAGCAGACGGGCACCCGTTACGCACACGCGTGGCATCACGTGAAGCCGGTCTGGTACTACCTGCAGGTGATCGCCACGCTGTGGTTGCCCGGCTGCCTGTTGTTGCCCTGGTTGCTGCCGGCCTGGTGGCGACGACTACGGCGCGGCGATCCGCGCTATGTGCTGCTGCTTGCCTGGAGCGTGTTGGTGCTGGTGTTCTTCAGCGCCAGCCCGGGCAAGCGTGAGGTGTATATCTTTCCGATGCTGCCGGCGTTGTGTATTGCCGCCGCACCGCTATTGGCCGGGCTACTGCGCAAGCGCGGCATCCGCGTGCTGCTGACCGGCTATGTGCTGCTGCTTGCGGTGGCCGCACTGGTATTGGGTATCGGGATCGCATTGCATCTGCATTGGGCGGAAAACACCGCGCTCAAGCGCGGAATGGATCTGGCCTCGATGCAGTCGGTGGGTGTCTGGTTGATCGCCCTGGGCGTGGTCGGCCTGGCAGCGATCGCATGGTCGCGCGGCAAACGCGCCGGCACTGCGGTGGTGGTGGTGACCGCAGCGCTGTGGATCGTATATGGCCTGGGTTTGATGCCGGCATTGGATCCCTATAGCTCGGCGGCGCGCTTGATGCAGCGCGTCGGTCAGCGCATCGGCCCGGATGCCGAGCTCGGCATGCTGGCCTGGCGCGAGCAGAATATGCTGCAGGCGGATCGGGCAGTGACCGACTTCGGCTTCAAGGCGTCTTGGCAGCAGCAATGGGACAAGGCCGGTCCGTGGCTTGCAAACGCGCCGGAGAAACGTTGGTTATTCGTGCTCAAACAGGCTGTACCGGCGTGTATCGCTCCGGCGCAACGCATCGATATCGGCGAATCCAATCGCAATCAATGGCAACTGGTGCCGGGCACCGCGTGGCACGCCGGTTGCATCGCCACTGCGTCCGACACCGAACAAACCGGTAGCGATGGCGATACAGACTGAATGCTCGGTGTCGATTAACGGCTGGGCAACTCCGGTCCGACCGCTCTCCGACATCCGGGTTTCGAAGATGCCGGGCAATGACACAGACCGACATTCCGATGAGCACGCTTCCCGTCCGTGCGCCAGTTCTGGTGCGCATCGCCCCTGATGTGCGGGCGCGTTTTTTTGTTCGCCATCTATGGATGCCGCTGACGGGTGTGCTGTTGCTCAGCGCACTGCTGATGGGCGCCGGTGGCGACCAGTGGATTGCCGATGTGCTGTATCGCCTGGAAGGCGGGCAATGGCTGCTCAAGGAGCATTGGTTTACCAGCGGCGTTGTGCATCGCGTCGGCAAATGGTTGAGCACAACTGCCGGAGTTTGCGTGTTACTGCTGGCTGTGGCCGCCTGGTTTGCTCCGCGCAGGCGTGCACTGCGCTGGCCACTGACGTATCTCGCCGCATCGATCGCACTGTCGACCTCGCTGGTGTCGCTCCTTAAATCCTGGACAGCGATGGATTGCCCCTGGGATCTGAGCCGTTATGGCGGCACGCAGGCAATGATCGGTTTATTTGAGTCGCGCCATGGCATTGCTGCGTCAGGGTGTTTTCCCGCCGGCCATGCAAGCGCCGGTTATGCCTGGGTGGCGCTGTATTTTTGTGCGCTGTCTCTACGTCCTGCATGGCGCTTTACAGCTTTGTTCGCAGGTCTAGCAGCAGGTCTCATTTTCGGTATTGCACAACAACTGCGCGGCGCACACTTTCTCTCGCACGACCTATGGTCGTTGGCGGTGTGTTGGGTGAGCGCACTGGCACTGTACTGCGTGATGCTGGCTCGGCCGCATCGCGCGCGTGGTTTGATGTTGCAATCGGGGGATGCAGCATGAGTACCTGGCTACCGGAACCGCAAGGGCAAGCGCGCCCGCGTGCGCTGACCTGGAGTACGCGGCCGACCGTGTCGACCGAGACGCTGGTCCTGCTGTCGAGCCTGTTTTTCGCTCTGGTGTGCAATCAGTTGTTCTGGCGCACGGCGATGGCGACACATCCAGGCAGCATTGGATTTGCCATCTCGTTGATGGCGCTGCTGCTTGCCGTGCATGCCTTGCTGTTGGGCTTGCTGGTTTGGCGCTGGAATGCAAAACCGCTACTGACGGTGCTGCTGTTCACCACCGCGTTGGCTGCGCATTACATGGACAGCTACAACGTCTATCTGGATGCGGACATGCTGCGCAACGTGCTGCATACCGACCACAAGGAATCGCGCGAACTGCTCACCCCTGGCTTGATCCTGCCGCTGGTGTGCTACTTCCTGATCCCCACAACGCTGTTGTGGCGCACCCGGTTGCGCGCACGCAGCACCGGCAAGTCGCTGGCGATTCGCGCCGGCTTTCTACTGATCGTGGCAGTGGTGGGCGCGGCTGGCACGATGCTGTCGTTCCAGGATATTTCCGCGTTGATGCGCAATCACCGCGAGGTGCGTTACCTGGCCACGCCGATCAATTACATCGTGGCGTTGCGACAGAACCTCAAATCCGATTCGCCGATCAAGCACGTGCCCAAGCAGCCGATCGAACACGATGCAATGGCCACGCCACGTGCTGCCGGCAGTCGCCCACGTTTGCTACTGGTGGTCCTGGGCGAGACCGCGCGTGCGCAGAACTGGGGCCTTAATGGTTACGCACGCCAGACCACGCCGGAGCTGGCGCAGGCCGGGGTGATCAACTTCCCGGACATGCATTCGTGCGGCACCAGCACCGAAGTCTCGGTGCCATGCATGTTCTCGCCGTTTGGCCGGCGCGATTACAACGAAGACATGATCCGCGGCCATCAGTCGCTGCTGCATGTACTCGATCACGCCGGCATTTCCACGCTGTGGCGCGACAACCAGTCTGGCTGCAAGGGCGTGTGCGACGGCCTGGAGCTTCAGAAGCTGGACGATGCCACCACACCGGGATTATGTGCCGACGGCCGCTGCATGGACGAGATTCTTCTCAGCGACCTGGCTGCACAGGTGCGCGCCAAGCCCGGCGATCGCGTCGTGGTGCTGCATCAATTGGGCAGCCATGGACCGAGTTACTTCGAACGCTACCCGGCGCATTTCGAACGCTTCAAACCAGTGTGTAAAACCGCCGATCTGGGCAGCTGCAGCCGCCAGGACATCGTCAACGCCTACGACAATTCCATCGGCTATACCGATCACTTCCTCAATCAGGCCATCCACACGCTGCGCGGTTTGCAGGACTATGACACCGCGATGATCTACGTCTCCGATCACGGCGAATCACTCGGCGAAAAAGGCCTGTATCTGCATGGCGTGCCGTATGCGATCGCGCCCAAGGAGCAGACCCACGTGCCGATGGTGATGTGGTTCTCGCCGGAGTTCGCGCGCGATCGCGGCCTGGATGAAACCTGCCTGCGTCACCGCGCCGGTCAGTACACCGATCACGATGCCTTGTTCCCCTCGATCCTGGGTCTGATGCAGGTCAAAACTAGTGTCTACGCACGCGAGCGCGATCTGTTTGCACAATGCGCAGGATGAACGCAGTTTCGATATTTCCAAGCGGAACCGGCGAGAAGATCACGCCTGCCGCGCTGGTTCGCGTACGGATGGACGAGTCCAGAGCCCAAAGCAATGAGTCGAGGGCGCGGTGCCCTCGCCGCTCGCGGGACACGCCGCAAGTACGTCCATGTAGGCTCGGTGGCGGCATCCATGCCGCCACACGGTCCCGCAAGCGGCGAGGACACCGCACCAGAAAGTGAGTCGGCTGCTTGTTGAAAGCCTGCCTGTTGATCTCGTTGCGTTGCGAAGCTGATCGGATGCACAGTTATCCAGACAACGCGTGTCATGCCTTGCTTGCAAACATGCACACTGACCATCTCGACTGGTCCTTGCCCGCTCACCGTCGCGGGACCTTACGCGGCACGGATGCCGCGTAAGAGCCTACATGGACGTACTTGCGGCGTGTCCCGCGACGGTGGGCGGGCAAGAGCCCTGCAGCTAGCCCGAAGATCAGCCGCTCTGCCACCGACGCATTCATGACGTCCAATCACTCCGAGACAACTGGATATCTCACGTTCTTATCAATTTCTGATAATTAGCTGACAAACGTCGCGAGCAATGGGCAGGCAAGTATGGACAGCGCACTCAAGGTCCCAATGCCCGCGCGATTCATGCCGCAACGAACACAGGCCGCGCCCGTCTGGCAGTGAGCCAGTAGTTTTGTTGGCTGCTCCACTAGCCACACATGGATTGGCAGCTATCCGCATCGCATGCACGGCGACACCGCTTGCCCTGAGTCGCGGCGCGCTCTAGCCTTCGTCGGACTTCACCGCAAGGACCATCCGTGAATCCTCGTTTGCTTTTGCTGGCATTGACTGTCGCTGCCGGCACCCTGTCGTTGTCGGCCTGCCGCCAGGATGCGGCCCCGCCGGCCAAACCCGCCGCCACCAAGGCCGCCCCTGCCGAAAGCGCCGACCAGTTCGTTGCGCGCATCAGCGCCGAATACAAAGCCGCATATCCGGAGCTCACCGCAGCGCAGTGGCTGTCATCGACCTACATCACTGGCGACTCGCAGTTGCTGGCCGCCAAGGCCAACGAACGCCAGCTGGCGCAGCTGGATCGCTGGATCGAACAATCCAAGCAATACGCCGGCCTGCCGATGTCGGCCGACAGCGCGCGCGCGTTGAAATTACTGACATTGATGAGCGCCCTGCCCGCCCCACACGACCCGACCAAGCTGGCCGAACTAACCCAGATCGCCGCCAAGATGGAAGGCGATTACGGCGCGGCGCGCTACTGCATCGGCGAGGGCGAACAGCGCCGCTGCCGCCAGCTGGGCGAGCTGGAACAGGTGCTGGCGCGCAGCCGCGACTACAACGAACAACTCGACGCCTGGCAAGGTTGGCACGCCACCGCACAACCCATGCGCAAGGATTACCAACGCTTTGCCGAGCTCGCTAACGAAGGCGCGCGCGGCTTGGGTTTCGCCGATGTCGGCGTGCTGTGGCGCAGTGGTTACGACATGCCGCCAGCGCAGCTTGCCAGCGAAACCGACCGTTTGTGGGAGCAGGTCAAACCGCTGTACGCGCAACTGCAATGCTACGCACGCGGCAAGCTCGATACGCAGTATGGCAAGGACAAGGGCGAGATCGCCGGCGGCATGTTGCCCGCGCATCTGATGGGCAACATGTGGCAGCAGGACTGGAGCAACCTGTGGGATCTGCTGCAGCCGTATCCGGGCGCTGGCGATCTGGACATCACCGCTGCGCTGGAAAAACAGTACCAGGGCAATCTGAGCGCGGTGCTGGCACGCAACGTAGCCAATACCAGCGAAGGCGGTAGCGGTGCACGCTTCCAGGCCGAGCGCGAAGCGCAACTGCGTACCGCAAAACAGATGACCGAGCGTGCGCAGGACTTCTACACCTCGCTCGGCATGCCCAAACTTCCCGACACCTACTGGCAACGCTCGCAGTTCATCAAACCGCTGGATCGCGACGTGGTCTGTCACGCCAGCGCGTGGGATATGAACATGGGCGGCGAGGCGAACCAGAACATCGGCGCGGACGTGCGTACCAAGATGTGCATCAACCCGACCGAAGAAGACTTCACCACCATCTATCACGAGTTGGGCCACATCTATTACGACCTGGCCTATAACCCGCTGCCGCCGCTGTTTCAGAATGGCGCCAACGATGGTTTCCACGAAGCGATCGGCGACACCATCGTGCTGGCGATGACGCCCAAGTATCTGCAGTCGATCGGCATGGTGGGCGAACAGCAAACCGGCCGCGAGGCGCTGATCAATTCGCAGATGCGCATGGCGCTGAGCAAGGTCGCCTTTTTGCCGTTCGGCTTGATGATCGACCGCTGGCGCTGGGGCGTGTTCGATGGCTCGATCACGCCCGAGCATTACAACCAGGCCTGGTGGGAACTCAAGGCCAAGTACCAGGGCGTCGCGCCGGCAAGCGCGCGCGGCGAAGAGTTCTTCGATGCCGGCGCCAAATACCATGTGCCCGGCAATACGCCGTACACCCGTTATTTTCTTGCGCATATTCTGCAGTTTCAGTTCTACAAGGGCCTGTGCGAAGCCGCCGGCCATCACGGGCCGCTGTACGAATGTAGCTTTTACGGCAACAAGGACGCCGGGCAGAAATTCTGGTCGATGTTGCAGCGTGGCTCCAGCCAACCGTGGCAGACCACGCTGAAGGAACTCACCGGCAACGACCGCCTGGATGCCGGCCCGATGCTGGAATATTTCGCACCGATGAACGAATGGTTGAAGCAGCAGAATCAGGGGCAGCTGTGTGGCTGGCAGGCGACTGCGCCAGCTGCACCCACCAACGCGCCTGCGCCTGCCGCAACGCGCTGACGCCCCATCTACCCAGCGGCATGCGGTAGCCAGACACTGGCCGCCGCATAACATTCATTTGATAAACGTACAAAACGCCGGCGATATACTGCGCGCCCGCTGCACAGGCGCAGCATGCAGGACGCATCCAATGAACAACGCCTCCACCGGCCCGGACCAGCAGAACCTGGACCCCAACAAGCAGTTCATCGACGACGCGAACGATCGCGCGTTCGACCCGATCTACAGCAGCAAGAACACCGAATACTCGGCAGAACTGGGCAGCGCCACAGTCGCGTTGAACTCGACAGAGCAGTCGGTCAAGTATTCGCAGACCAGCGAGCAGAGCAACGGCAGTAAAACCCAGGCGTTGGGCGAGAACAGCCTGCGCACCAGCAGCGCGCTAGGCCTGGGCAAGCTCAGCGATGCCGACGCCAAGACCACCACCTTCAACCTCGAGGCCGACGCGCGCACCGGCCAGCAGCAAAGCCTGCAGACCAAGCTCGGCGACGGCAAGTTGAACATCGAAGCCAGCGTCAGTGCCGGGCAGCGCATGCGCTATTCACTGACGCTGCCCGGCGTCGACCAGCCTGCAGAGGCTGCCACACGCATCAATCCGCTGCAGCCGGAGAGCCTGCCGATCGGCGCGCGCGCAGTGATGGACACGCAGACCTACACCCAGCGCGATACCTCGGCGAGTCTGCACAACCTCACCATGCAGAGCGAGATCACCGAAGCCAGCGGCCGCAGCTATCTAATTGAGCGCGTGGACGAGCGCCACGTGCGTGTGGTGACCGGGCCCAACGCAGCCATCGAGGCAGTGAACGCGGTTGGCGTCAAGGTGGGACCGGCGCAGGCCCTGCTTGGGCGTGCCGACGCGCTGGGCCAGTCGCAGGTGCACAGCGCGCAGTTCGACCTCGCCGATCCGCGTGCGCTCGCGGCCATGGGCGACTTCGTGCGCGAGGGCAAGATTGCACCGGGCGTGCCGGGCGTCGATGAGCTACAGACGGTGGAGCGGATCAGTTTCAGCTCGCAGCAGCGTCTGCAGCTGGAATTGGGCCCGCTCAGTGCCGATCTGGCCGGCAGCCGCAACGAAGGCAGCCAGGTGCGCATCAGCACACCGGGCCAGGACGGCTACACGGTGGTACAACAGCTGCAATACGGCGGCAATGTGCCGCTGACGATCGTGCGCCAGTACGACGGCAACGAGACCGAACGCGTGCAGGAACGCAGCTACCGCTTCGAGATCGATGGCGATGTCGCCGCGCCCGGACTGATGCAGCGCCTGGGTGGCCGCAACGAGGCCAGCGAGGAAAAGGCGATCGCGCAAAATCTCAACAGCGCGCTGAGCGGCGAGATGGTGGGCACCGGTGCGATCAAGCCGGGGCAGAAGACCACGCTGGCATTCAGCGAGGTGCAGATGCAGGCGCTGATGGAGCAGACCCAGGCCAGCGTCGAGGCCAGCAAGATCGGCGGCAGCTCGCTGAGCTCGCTGGTCGGCGACCGCAACGCGCCGTCGCAGTCGCCCGAACACTTCGCGATCGCAATGGCCCGCAACGTGGGCGGCGAGCCTTATGCGTTCGTCGAGCGGCTGCAGCGCATTGCCGACGGCGCCGATGGAAAATACGACGGCCAGTTGCAGCGCATCGACACCGAAGCGCTGCCGCGCCAGGCGCCTGCAACAACCGCGGCTTCGGATCCGCGCCATCCGGCCAATCCGGACCATACGCTGCTGAAGCAATGCACCGCAGCGGTAGAGCAACTGGAGACCGCGCGCGGCCGCGTGCCCGATGCGGATAGCGAGCGCCTGGCAATGGGAGCCCTTGTCACCGCGCGTGAGCATGGGCTACAGCGCGTGGACCACGTGGTGCTCGGCCATGACCCGGCCCGGGGCTTCGTCGTCGAGGGAGCGCTCGATTCGCCCGCGCACCTGCGCGCAAGCTTCGATGCCCAGGCCGCGCAGCAAACGCCGCTGGAAAGCAGCGTGCAGCGCTTGCAGGCCGTACAGGCCGAGCAAGACCACAACGCCACCGTGCGCGAGCAGGCGCCGCAACAGGAACCGTCGCCGCACGCGCCTTCGCGCTGACACTTGCGGTTATTCCCGAAGACCATCCGGCAGCGCCAGCTGGGCTGCCGGATGCGGCGACAACGAGAGCAACCGCTCCGGCCTGACCCAGCTCGGCGCTGCGTCAGGCGTTGCATCGGTGACCCTGGCCACCGGCACAACTGCACCTCAATAGGCGAACGTCAGGCGACCGTCCTTGCCTGCATCGATGAACACACCGGCACGGGCCCATCGCTGGCCCATCACCCGCACGCCTCAGTGCGTACGCGTGGGCGCCAGCTTTTGCGAAAACTCGATCCGGAATGCCTCGAAATCCCTGCCGTCGGCGGCCGCCTCGGCATGCGCGGCATCTTTGAGCGCATCCGAATAGGTCAGCCGCACCGGCGTGCCCTGGCGTTCGTGCAGTTCGGCCGCGCGCATGATCAAGGCCAATACCTGCGCGGCGCTGGTGCTTTCGCCGGCGATGCGACCGTCCATGCCAAGCACCCATTCGCCGTCGCGGCGGACGATGCCGGCAAGTAGCGTGCGTTGCTGGTCGCGCAGTTCGGCATGCGCTTCGATCGGCGAATCGGCAGTGACCTTGGCAGCGGCCTGGTTGCGCTGGCGCTCGGCGGCGCGCTTGCGGGCGTCGCGGCGCAGCTTGGAATCGGTGGACATGCAGGCTCCTGTGAGGTCAGAGGTGGTCGGCCGGCTCCAGAGGCACTGCCTCTGCGGCCTGGCGGCGGCGAAGACGGCGGCCGCTGCGGCGCTCCCAGCGCCAGAATAGCCAGCCCAGCAAGAAAAAACCGGTCATGCCGATCGCCAGATGGCGCGGGTGTTCACTCAGCAGCGGCGACAGCACACCGGCTACCAGCGTATTGGTCATCAGCTGGGTGAAGGCCTGCAGCGAAGAGGCCAGGCCGCGCTGATGCGGGTACATGTCCAGCACCGCCAGCGCCAGGATCGGGAAGATCAGGGCCATGCCCATACCGGCCAGGAAGATCGGCAGCACCGCCCACGGCAGGCTGATCTGCGCCACCGACAAGGTGTAGCCAAGATTGGCCAGCGCCGCCACGCCGCAGCAGATGAAGCCAATACGAATCTGCCGCACCGGGTCCATGCTGCCGGCCATGCGCCCGGACAGGAACGAGCCCAGCGTCATGCCGCCGATGGTGGGGATGAACAACCAGGCGAAATCGCCCTCGCCCATGTGCAGGTGGCGCATGATCAACACCGGCGCCGAGGCGATGTACAGAAAAATGCCCGCGAAGTTGAATGCGCCGGCCGCCGCCAGCCGCTGAAAACGCGGGTTGAAGCCGATCCGCACGTAGTCGTGCATCAAGCTGCGCAGCTGCAGTGGCGTGCGCGCTTCCAGCGGATGGGTCTCCGGCAGCCAGGTCACTGTCGCAACCAGCAGCACCAGCCCGAACGCGACCAGAAACCAGAAGATCAGCGGCCAGCCCGCGCCGCTGAGCAGGATCCAGCCGCCGATGATCGGCGCAATCGCCGGGGCGATGCCGAAGATCATCGACACCTGGCTCATCAGCCGTTGCGCATCCGCACCGTGGAACAGATCGCGGATCACTGCCCGGCCGACGATCATGCCCACACCGGCCGACAGGCCCTGCAACGCGCGGAACGCCAGCAAGGTGGGCAGATCCTGCGACAGCGCACAGCCCACCGAGCCTGCGATGAACAGCACCAGCCCGCCCAGGATCACCCGCTTGCGGCCCCACGCATCGGACAGCGGCCCGTGCGCAATGCTCATCACCCCGTAGGCGAGCAGATAGACGCTGATGGTCTGCTGGATCGCCACCTCGTCCACCGCCAGGCTGCGGCTGAGCCGCGAAAACGCCGGAAAGATGGTGTCGATGGAAAACGGGCCGAACATCGCCAACCCGGCGAGCAGCAGCGCCATGCGACGGGTGGAAGGCGTGGTGGGGGTCATGCAGGAGTCCGAAACGTGGTGCATCGGGGACGCACACCAGCATCCGCGAGTCGCGGCGCCGGGATGAGCATAAGGGCGACGATGATAGGCGCTCGCCGTTGCAAGGTTAAGCGGACCCAAGCACAACAGCCGTGACGCGGCAGGCGCGGCGGGTGCGCCCGGTGGGTCGGACGCACGCTATAATCGTCCCGGCAACACGGTGGGAGAAGCGGCACTGCCGCTGCCGAAGGCGCAACAGCCCGTAATCGCTCAGGCCCGATACCATCCGCAGTACAACTCTGGAGAGACCGGCCGATGCCGGCGCCGAAGGGGCACGGAACGCAGGCAGGCCCAGCGCCACGCCGCGTTTTTAAACTCTCAGGCAAAAGGACAGAGGGGCGCGAGGAAGACTCTCGCTGCGACAGGAGGTGATGCGCTGTGCGCGTCACACCGGTTGTGGTGCTTGTCGACCATTCGTCTGCCCCTGCCCCGGATGCCCGCCATGTCCCAGACCACGTCTTCCCTGCGCGACCTCGAACACCACAGCGCGTTCGTCGAACGCCATATCGGCCCCAACGACGCAGAAATCGCACAGATGCTGGGCGTGGTCGGCCACGCCTCGCTGGATGCGCTGACCGACGCCATCGTGCCCTGCAACATCAAATCGCCGGCCGCACTCGCGCTGCCCGAGGCGATCACCGAAGAAGAAGCGCTGGCCAAGATCCGCGCCATCGCCAGCAAGAACCAGGTGCAGCGCACGTTTATCGGCCAGGGCTATTACGGCACCCATACGCCGAAGGTGATCCTGCGCAACATCCTGGAAAACCCGGCCTGGTACACCGCCTACACGCCGTACCAGGCAGAGATTTCGCAGGGCCGCATGGAAGCGCTGATCAACTTCCAGACCCTGTGTGCGGATCTCACCGGCATGCAGATCGCCAACGCCTCGCTGCTGGACGAAGCTACCGCCGCGGCCGAAGCGATGACGCTGGCCAAGCGCTCGGCCAAGTCGAAGTCGGACACCTTCTTCGTGCACGACGCGGTGCATCCGCAGACGCTGGAACTGCTGCGCACCCGCGCCGAGCCGCTGGGCATCGTGCTGCGCGTCGGCACGCCGGAAGAAGCGCTGCAGGCCGAGTGCTTCGGCGTGCTGCTGCAGTACCCGGACAGCTTCGGTCACATCGGCGACCACGCCGCATTGGCCGATGCCGTGCATGCGCAAGGCGGATTGGTGGCAGTGGCCACCGATCTGCTCGCACTGACCCTGATCGCCGCGCCTGGCGAATGGGGCGCGGATATCGTGGTCGGCAACTCGCAGCGCTTCGGCGTGCCGTTCGGTTTCGGTGGCCCGCATGCGGCCTTCATGGCCTGCCGCGATGCCTACAAGCGCTCGATGCCGGGCCGGTTGATCGGCGTGTCGATCGATGCCGCCGGCAATCCTGCCTACCGTTTGACGCTGCAGACGCGCGAGCAACATATCCGCCGCGAGAAGGCCACCTCCAACATCTGCACCGCGCAGGTGCTGCTGGCGGTGATGGCCTCGATGTACGCGGTCTACCACGGCCCCGAGGGCCTGACCCGCATCGCACGGCGCACGCATCGTCTGGCCGCAATCCTGGCTGCCGCGTTGCGCGGTGCCGGCGTCAACGTGGGCGAGCGTTTCTTCGACACCCTGCACGTCAAGGCGATCGATGCCGATGCCATCCACGCCAAGGCCCGTGCGGCCGGCATCAACCTGCGCGCGATCGACAGCGAAGCGGTCGGCATCAGCCTGGATGAAACCAGCACGCGCGCCGACGTGGTGACGCTGGCCCAGTTGTTCGGTGCCCAGGTCGATATCGATGCGCTGGATGCCGCCACCGCCGACGCATTGCCGCAAGGCCTGCTGCGCAGCAGCGCGTTCCTGACACACCCGGTATTCAACACCCACCACAGCGAGCACGAACTGCTGCGCTACATGCGCTCGCTGGCCGACAAGGATCTGGCGATGGATCGCACCATGATCCCGCTGGGCAGCTGCACCATGAAGCTCAACGCCACCGCCGAAATGATCCCGGTGACCTGGCCCGAGTTCGGCGCGATCCATCCGCTGGCGCCAGCCGAGCAGTCGGCCGGCTATGCGCAGCTGATCGACGAGCTGGAAGCGATGCTGGTCGAGTGCACAGGCTACGACGCGGTGAGCCTGCAGCCCAATTCCGGCGCGCAGGGCGAATACGCCGGCCTGCTGGCGATTCGTGCCTATCACCGCGCGCGTGGTGAAGCGCATCGCGATATCTGCCTGATTCCCGAATCCGCGCACGGCACCAACCCGGCCTCGGCACAGATGTGCGGCATGACGGTCGTCGTGACCAAGTGCGATGCCAACGGCAACGTCGATGTCGAAGACATCCGCGCCAAGGCGGAGAAGTATTCCGGGCGCCTGGCCGCGTTGATGATCACCTACCCGTCAACCCACGGCGTGTTCGAAGAAGACGTGGTGGCGATCTGCGAAGCGGTGCACGCGCATGGCGGCCAGGTCTATACCGACGGCGCCAACATGAATGCCCTGGTCGGCGTGGCCAAGCCCGGCAAGTGGGGCTCGGACGTCTCGCATCTCAACCTGCACAAGACCTTCTGCATTCCGCATGGCGGCGGTGGCCCGGGCGTGGGCCCGTGTGCGGTGAAGTCGCATCTGGCGCCCTATCTGCCCAAGACGCTTCCTAATGCCGGCATCCGTGCCGGCGAAAATCAAAAAGCTGCCATCCATGGCAGCGGATCCAACTTCGGCGAAGGCGATGTCGGCATGGTCAGCGCGGCCAGCTACGGCTCCGCCTCGATCCTGCCGATCAGCTGGATGTACGTGACCATGATGGGCAGTGGCGGGTTGCGCAAGGCGACCCAGGTGGCCTTGCTCAATGCCAACTACATCGCCAAGCGCCTGGCGCCGCACTACAAGACGCTGTACACCGGCCGTAACGGCCTGGTGGCGCACGAGTGCATCCTCGACATCCGCCCGCTGGAGAAGACCAGCGGCATCGGCGCCGAAGACATCGCCAAGCGCCTGATCGACTTCGGCTTCCACGCACCGACGTTGAGCTTCCCGGTTGCCGGCACCTTGATGGTGGAACCGACCGAAAGCGAATCGCAGCATGAGCTGGACCGCTTCATCGACGCGATGATCCAGATCCGCGAAGAGATCCGCGCCATCGAAGACGGCCGCCTGGACCGCGAGGACAACCCGCTCAAGCACGCACCGCACACCGCAACCCAGGTGTCGGCCAGCGAGTGGACCCACGCCTACCCGCGCGAACTGGCCGCCTTCCCGCTGCCCAGCCTCAAGCAGCAGAAGTACTGGCCGCCGGTGGCGCGCGTGGACAACGTCTACGGCGACAAGAACGTGATGTGCGCCTGCATCCCGGTGGATGCGTACAAGGATGATGTGGAGGCGTAAGCGCTGCCCTTTCGCGTTTACGTGTGGCATCGAAACCCAGCCCAGGGAATCCCGGGCTGGGTTTTTCGTTTTTAGCGGCAGCGGCTGCAGTGAAGTGTTCTGGAGACATCACGCGTTCGAGGCAAGCGACTGCGCCGTACTCGGCCACAGCTCGGGTCGGGAACATCACACGACGCTAAAACGCACTATCCCGGTCGCCTCGATAGGTGATTGAACGGCGTGGAGGCGTCAGTTGCAGAGCGGATGATCTGCGGCCTGGCTGCAGGGTCCTTGCCCGCCCACCATCGCAGGACACGCCGCAAGTACGTCCATGTAGGCTCTTCTGCGGCATCCATGCCGCATAAGGTCCCGCGACGGTGGGCGGGCAAGGACCTGTCGGAATGGTCGGAATGGGCGGTGTGCATGATTGCAAGCACTGCATGACGTGCATTGCTCGGATAACGGCGCGTCCGATCAGAGTTCTTCGATCCGACCAATGTCACTGCCATTGCTGACATCACTCCACTCGTCAGGCAGCCTCCTCGTTTTCCTTCCCTACACGTGCACTCGCGATGATGTGCGTCTGAGATAGGACACAACAGACAGTGATCAAGCTCGACAGACGCTCATTGCGACGCAGCCTGGCCTGCCTGCTGCTTGCAGGCCTGGCGTTGACTGCTTGCACGCCGCGCCGCCCTGGCGAGGTGCCGGCGCTGGTGCATGCGGCGGATGCGCAGGCCGAGGTGGTGCAGACCGATGCCGGTGCGCTACGCGGTGTGCGTAGTGCGCAAGGGCGGGTGTTTCTGGGCGTGCCATTCGCCGCGCCGCCGGTGGGTGCGTTGCGCTTCCGCGCGCCACAAGCTGCGCCAGCGTGGAAGGGAGTCCGCGATGCCACGCAGGCCGGGCCGGCGTGCCTGCCGCGTCATCGCTTCGGGCAAAAGCAGGTGTCCGAGGATTGCCTCACCCTCAACGTCTATGCACCACCCGGGCCGGCGCCGGCGCATCCGCGCGCGGTGATGGTGTGGATCTACGGCGGCGCGCTGGAGTTGGGCAGCAATGTCGACTACGACCTGAGTGCGTTGGCAGCCCGGCAGAACGTCATCGTGGTGGCGCCCAATTATCGGCTGGGGGTGTTTGGTTTTTATGCGCATCCCGCGTTGGGTGATGAAGGCGAAGGTGCGTACGCGTTGCTCGATCAACAGGCGGCGTTGCACTGGGTGCAGCGCAATATCGCCGCCTTTGGTGGCGATGCGCACAACGTCACCGTGTTCGGGGAATCGGCCGGCGCATGGAGCATCTGTTATCAGCTTGCTTCACCGGGCGCGGCGGGCCTGTTTCAACGTGCGATCCTGCAAAGCGGCAGTTGTCTTGCGAGCGATTCCAGCGTGCCGCGCAGCGAGGCCGAACGTGGTGGCGTGCGCATGGCGCAGACGCTTGGATGCGAGCGCGCAAGCGAGGTTGCCGCCTGCCTGCGCGCGCTCCCTGCCGACGCATTGGCCGATGCAAAACCCCAGCGACGTGGCTTGACCGGCAGCGATGCGTGGGCGCCGATGTCTGGTGGCGACGTCTTGCCATTGCCGCCTGCCGAGGCGATCGCCAATGGGCAGCACGCGCAGGTACCGGTGCTGATCGGCAACAATCGCGACGAAGGGCGCCTGTTCGCGCAACTGCTGTCCTATTTCGGCGCACTCACGTTGCGCAGCGGCTATGAGGCGCGCGTGCAACGCATGCATACCGATCCGACAGCGATCATGACGCAGTACGCAGATGTCGCTGCCCAATCGCGCTGGCACGCGTATGCCGACATCGTCACCGATGGTGGCTTCGCCTGCCCCACGCGTCGGCTAGGCCGGGCGTTGCGCGATCACGCAGCGGTCTATGCATACGAGTTCGACGACCCGCAGGCGCCGTACGGTTTGTTGCGCTTGCCGTTTTCGCAGCCACTGGGCGCCTATCACGCCTCCGAACTGGTGTATCTGTTCCAGCGCCCGTGGGTGCTCAGTGGCGAGCCGCAGTTCAGCCCGGCGCAGCAGGTGCTCGCTAACACCTTGCAGGATTACTGGGGCGCGTTTGCACGCACCGGCGATCCGAATGGTGGCGGCCGGCCGCCGTGGCCGCGCTTCGATGGCGACACGCCGTTGACGTTGTCGCCGGGCAGGATCGGGGCAACGCCCGACTTCGTGCAACGTCATCGCTGTACGTTCTGGGATGCGCAAGCGCACACCGCGTCCACATCCGTGCAGACACCGTTGCATTAGAGCGACCCGCACAGATGGCATGGTCGTTACACCAATCCAGCGTTATAGGAGTCACACATGTCCGAATCCACCTTGCAGCACTGCCCCGAGGTGCGCCTGCGCAATGGGCGCAACGTGCCCGCGCTCGGCCTGGGCTCGTGGAACCTGGGCCAGGGTCGACATACGCCGCAGCAGGAGATCGATGCGCTGCAGACCGGCCAACAGCTGGGCATGCGCTTGATCGATACCGCCGAGATGTATGGCAACGGGCGCTCCGAGCAACTGATCAGCCAGGCCATCGGCAGCGCGCAGCCGCCGTATCTGGTGTCGAAAGTATTGCCAAGCAACGCCAGCGCGCGCGGCATTGCGCGTGCCTGCGAAGCCAGCCTGCAACGGCTGGGCGTTCGCACGCTGGATCTGTATCTGCTGCATTGGCGTGGCGGCAGCGATCTGCGCGAAGTGGTCGATGCGTTCGAAGCCCTGCGCGATGCCGGCAAGATCCGCGACTGGGGCGTGTCGAATTTCGATGTCGAGGATATGCAGGAGCTGTGGGACATTGAGGGCGGACAGCATTGCCTGGTCAATCAGGTGCTGTACCACGCCGGCAGCTGCGGTATCGAATTCGATCTGCTGCCGTGGTGTGCACAGCATGAGGTCACGGTGATGGCGTATTCGCCGTTGGGAAGCCGCGCATTGCTGGATCACCCGGTGCTGCACGCCATTGGCGAACGACGTGGCGTGGCCGCAACTGCGGTGGCGTTGGCGTGGGCGATTCGCAGCGGCAAGGTCATCGCCATTCCCGAATCGGGAACACCCGCACACGTGCGTGCCAATGCAGCAGCGTGCACGTTGCAACTGGATGCCCAGGATCTTGCCGAGCTGGACCATGCATTTCCACCGCCAACGCGCAAACAGCCGCTGGATCTGCTGTAGCCACCTCACAACAGTCGGGCTCGTTAGATATGAGCACGTGCACTGCATCGGCACCTTGCGTGACACAGGCAACATCTCGCTGCGATGCATCGCAAATTTCTGGCTGCATGTGAGCATTCGTTCGCATGCAGACACGTGCAATTAACAGCGCCGCTCCCAAGCTCGTTGATCAGCCCGCATCCCAAGAGCGACTAACAAGCTACTGCGCAGCCGTCAGGCGGGCGCGGCCGGTGCTCTGAATCGGCATGTACCACTCGTACATTCCGGTTCTCCGCGCCGTCCGCATCACCTGACGAACGCTCGCTACCTGTTGTTGGTCGCTCTAGCCCGCCAGAGTGGAGTCCCATGCCCAAGTCCCCCAGCAAGCCCGCGCAAGTTCCTTCCATTGCTCCCGTCAGCGCAACACCCGAAACATTGCGCGGTACGGGCGATGAGTTGCATCAGAAAGCTGGTGGCACGCATCCGCAACTGACCACCAACCAGGGCATTCCGGTTGGCGACAACCAGAACTCGCTACGCGCAACGCCGCGCGGCCCGACGTTGCTGGAAGACTTCATTCTGCGCGAGAAGATCACCCACTTCGATCATGAACGCATTCCCGAGCGCATCGTGCATGCGCGCGGTAGCGCGGCGCACGGCTATTTCGAGCTGACCAAGTCGTTGAGCCAGTACACCACGGCCAAGATCTTCACCGAAGTCGGCGAAAAGACCCCGTTGTTCACGCGTTTTTCCACCGTCGCCGGCGGCGCCGGCTCGGTGGACACGCCGCGCGATGTGCGCGGATTCGCGGTGAAGTTCTACACCAAGGAAGGCAACTGGGATCTGGTGGGCAACAACATCCCGGTGTTCTTCATCCAGGATTCGATGAAGTTTCCGGACCTGATCCATGCGGTGAAGATGGAGCCGGATCGCGGTTTTCCGCAGGCCGCCAGCGCGCACGACACGTTCTGGGATTTCATCTCGCTGACGCCCGAATCGATGCACATGATCATGTGGGCGATGAGCGACCGCACGATTCCGCGCTCGCTGCGCATGATCGAAGGCTTCGGCATCCACAGCTTCCGTTTCCTCAACGAAAACGGCGACAGCACCTTCGTCAAATTCCATTGGCGTCCCAAGCTCGGCCTGCAGTCCACGATCTGGGATGAGGCAGTCAAGATCGCCGGTGCCGATCAGGATTTCCACCGTCGCGATCTGTTCGAGTCGATTCAAAGCGGCGATTTCCCCGAGTGGGAACTAGGCGTGCAGTTGTTCACCGAGGCCGAAGCGGAGGCATTCCCGTTCGACCATCTGGATTCGACCAAGGTCATTCCCGAAGAACTGGTACCGCTGCAAATCGTGGGCCGCATGGTGCTGGACCGCTGGCCGGACAACTTCTTCGCCGAGACCGAGCAGGTCGCTTACTGCCCGGCCAATATCGTGCCCGGCATCGACTTCAGCAACGATCCGCTGCTGCAGGGCCGCCTGTTCTCGTATCTGGACACGCAGCTGAGCCGCCTGGGTGGACCGAACTTCCACCAGATCCCGGTCAATGCGCCCAAGTGCCCGTTCGCCAACAACCAGCGCGACGGCCATATGCAGATGGGCGTCCCCAAGGGCCGTGTTGCCTACGAGCCCAGCTCGTTGCAGGCCGATGCGCCGCGTGAGGCGCTGCGTGGATTCCCCAGCCACGCAACACCGGCCGAAGACGGTGCCAAGGGCCGCGTGCGCGCAGCAAGCTTTGCCGATCACTACAGCCAGGCACGCATGTTCTTCCGTAGCCAGACCGCACCGGAACAGGCGCATATGGCATCGGCGCTGGTGTTCGAGTTGTCCAAGGTAGAGACCGCGCACGTGCGCGAAGCCATCGTCGGTCACCTGCGTCACATCGACCCGACGCTGGCACAGCGCGTGGCCGATGGCATGGGCATGACCACGTTGCCGCCGGCACCGCCGACTGCGGTCGCACCGACCGACATGCCGCTGTCGCCTGCCTTGCAGCTGATCGGCAAGATGAAGGACACCTTGCAGGGCCGCACGGTCGGCATCCTGATTCACGATGGCTCCGATGCAGCGACGATCAAGGCGGTGCGCAAGGCCGCCGAAGCCGCCGGTGCCACGGTCAAGATCGTTGCGCCAAAACTGGGCGGCGCCAAGCTCAGCGACGGCAAGCAACTGGCTGCCGATGGTCAATTGGCCGGCACACCTTCGGTGGTGTTCGATGCGGTGGCGGTGGTGTTGTCGTCGGAAGCTGCCAAGGCGCTGACACGCGAATCGGCGGCGCTGGATTTCGTCAGCAATGCGTGGGCGCATCTGAAGGCAATCGCCTTCGACGATGGCGCGCAGCTGCTGCTGAAGGCCGGCAATGTCGGCAAGGACGCTGGCGTGATCGCGGCGGCAGACACCAAGGCATTCATCACTGCCGCCAAGACCCGCCAGTGGGCACGCGAACCGAAGGTGCGCATGCTGGCGTAACCGCACTTGGTTGACGGATGCAGACTTGGGCGCTCGCGACGTTCTACACGTCGTTTTGCGCGCAAGTTGTTATGTGTATCGCGAAGAGGATGCCGTGCCGACGAAGTCGAGCCGGGTGGCAGCACGTTCTTGATCATGGACGCACAGAGCGTAAGGAACAACAATACGGCGGGTCAGAAAGGCTATGACACGGGCAAGAAGGTGTCGGGGATCAAGCGCCACATGCACTGGATACTCCAGGATTTCCGCCTACCGTTGCTGTGACCAAGGCGGAGGTCACTGATTGTAAAAGACTCGCTGGAAGCATTGAATCGCCGACAATCGGGTTTGGCGCGGGCTTTTCAACCAGTTAGAACTGGTGACGGAGAAACGCCATGTCGGGCGGATAATGCCCTGGCGCGCAGTGCATCCAAATACGCTCAACAGTGCGGACGTCTCGGAACCGCTGATTCCACAAGAACGGCGTTCAGAACATCCCATCCAAGTGCTATTTTCCACTAGTTCGGAGAAAAGCTACAGCTTACCCTCCATGGGCACGGGACGCATCGCTACTGTTCAAATGAGGAAACGTGATGGACACTTCTCGCCGTGCAAGAACACCTCGTTCTGTTATTTGCGATCTGGCCGCAACGACCACTCTGCTCATCGCCGCAGTCCTAACAGGTTGTGTGAGCGACTCAGCCCGGTCCATCGGTGCTACACGCCCGGAGTGTCTCGTTAACGAGGATCCCATATCGACTGCGCGTGACACAGGAATGTCCGCACGTGAGCGAGAATGCACCTTGCGTCAAGAATCTCAAGATCGAGCACAGGGTAAAGGCATGGAACTGCGATTTGATAGAAAGAGCGACTAGAGCATGTTATGAACTTTAGCCTTGTCACGCTAACGTATACGGATGAAGCCTCGTAAGCCATATCCGACCGATATTTCCGACGAAGAATGGGCCTTTGCTGTGCCGTATCTGACACTGATGGATGCGCAGGCACCGCAGCGCAAGTACGCGCTACGCGCGATGTTCAATGCACTGCGTTGGATCGCACGCGCCGGCGCACCGTGGCGATTGCTTCCCAACGATTTCCCGCCTTGGAAGGCGGTGTATCAGCAAACGCAACGCTGGCTACAGGCTGGCTGCTTTAAGGCCATGGTCAGCGATTTGCGCTCACTCCTGCGTGTGGCGCACGGGAAGAAAGGCCAGCCGAGCGCGGTCATTTTCGATGGCCGGACGCTGCAGTCCACCTGTGAAAGCGGACCGCGCGCCGATACGATGGCTACAAACGCAAGAAAGGGAGCAAGGTGCACATGGCGGTCGATACGCTGGGACACCTGCTCGCCGTCTAAGTCACGCCAGCCAATGAGCAAGAGCGCGCGCAGGTCCAATCGTTGGCTCAAGAGGTACAACACGCGACCGCTGAAACGATCAAGATCGCGTTTGTGGATCAAGGCTATACCAGCGAAGAACCGGCGCAGGCGGCCAAGGACGAAGGCATCGAGTTGCACGTGATCAAGCTTCAAGAAGCGAAGAAAGGCTTCGTCTTACTGCCGCGCCGATGGGTCGTCGAGCGCAGCTTCGGATGGGTCAATCGTTTCAGGCGGCTGGCACGCGACTATTAGGGAACCTCTGAACAACGCACCACAGATACGCGACACTACCCGCCTGATGTTGAGGAGTGATCCATGCAACTGACGTTCGGTGACGCTGAGGGCCTGGGCAAGCGCAAGCAGACCCGGCGCGAGATCTTTCTGGCCGAGATGGAGCAGGTGGTTCCGTGGCAGCAACTGCTCGGTCTGATCGCGCCGCACTATCCGGTATCGGGCCGGCCAGGTCGGCAGCCGTACGCACTGGCGACGATGTTGCGGATTCATCTGCTGCAGCAGTGGTATGCGCTGAGCGATCCGGCGATGGAAGAAGCACTGCACGAGATCCCGACCTTGCGGCGGTTTGCCCAGCTCGGTGGCTTGGACAACGTTCCGGACGAGACCACGATTCTCAACTTTCGGCGCCTGCTGGAGACCCATGGCCTTGCCGCGCGGATGCTGGAAGCGGTCAACGCGCATCTGGCGCGCAAGGGCCAGAGCCTGCGGTCGGGCACGATCGTCGATGCGACGCTGATCGCGGCGCCCAGTTCGACCAAGAATGCCGACAACGCGCGCGACCCTGAGATGCATCAGACCAAGAAGGGCAATCAGTGGTATTTCGGGATGAAGGCGCACATCGGCGTGGATGAATTTTCCGGGTTGGTGCACCACGTCCATTGCACAGCCGCCAACGTCGCCGATGTCACGGTGATGCACACGTTGCTGCATGGCAAAGAAGACAGCGTGTTCGGCGATAGCGGCTACACCGGTGCGGACAAACGCGAAGAACTGCAGGCCTGCAAGGCTGCATTCTTCATCGCCGCCAGGCCCTCGACGATGCAAGCCCTCGGCAACAAACGCGAGCGTGCTCGGGAAAGACGTTGGGAACACTTCAAGGCCAGCGTGCGCGCGAAGGTGGAGCATCCATTCCGGGTGATCAAGCGCCAGTTCGGCTACACCAAGGTCCGCTATCGCGGCCTGGCCAAGAACACCGCGCAGGTGCTGACCTTGTTTGCGCTATCGAACCTGTGGATGAAGCGAAAGCAGTTACTGCCGACGATGGGGAACGTGCGCCTGTAACCCGGGCAACACCCTGCAAACGCGCCGGAAACGGCAAAAAAATCGAGGATCTGAGCGCCGTCAGCCTGGTCGATGTGGTTAGGCTCATCCTCCGATGCCGTTGATCAGACCATCCCTAGCGATTGCCGGAAACCTTGGCCGGTTTGCACTTCGTTGTCTTCACGATTCTGATGCTTGGAAATGCAGCTACGCTCTTTCAAGGTTCATAACACGCTCTAGCGCATCACGTAACGATTAGGTAAACCACCTCCAATGGTAGACATCTAGCTACTGTCCCTTTCCCCTGCATACCAAGCTATACGCCTCCATGTAACTCTTATTGAGGCATGACACTAGTCCATCGACGACATCCGCGTTCACGGGCCACCGCATTTTAACCTTTTTTCCATTATCCATCGACATCTCTATGTAGCCATCTTTGACCGGCGGCAGTTCCGGCGAAGCAGGTACCGCATTTAGCTTTTTCTGTGCCGCTACCAGCGCGGATGCATCGTGCCGAAGGAATGCTACCGTTGCGTCAACATAGGGATTCCAGCCGGCAAGATCCTTTTCTGTGGGCTGTCTGGATGCCTCCATTAATGGAATCGCATCCTCATAATGCCCAGCAAAAGCCCGTAGCTGCCCCTCGTGCCAAAACAGCAGACTGGAACTATCGGAATGCACTTCTCGGTATTCTTTGATCAGGTCTGCAGCTGCGACCTCACACCCAGGCTTGGCAGCAACAGCGCGCCAACCACCACCACCGCTGCTTACATCTTGGTCGAATTTATCTTGCTCCAGAGCGAGCATTTTCACTTTATCAAAGCCACATTCCGCTGGCTGAGCCACTGCATCTTCTGAAATTAGAAGCGCCAAGGCTAGGGTGATCGACCTAATCATGTACATGAAAAGTCTCCTAAACTAGTACGAAACCTCGACTTCTTTATAGACGCATGAACTTGTAACAAGTGTCCCTTTACGGCTAACCATTTCCTCAAACTCTTGGCTTCTCTCGAATTGAGGGAGCCCAATTTGGTCATGCTGAACCAATGAAAAATCCATCGTCTGCGATTGCAGCATAATTGCAAATGCCGCAAGCATCGGAAACTCCTTAACCATGCTTTCAACAAATAGAAACTGTCCTCCAGGATTTATTTCAAGAAAATAGACGTCCCCTCTTGGATCCACAATAAGATCCACGCAACCGTATTTGAGATTAAATACTGCTATAAGCTGCCGGATACGCGCCTCAGTGGATGGATCGAGATAAACCGACTCCACCAAAGACTCATGACTACCGATACCGAATCTCCAATCGACAAATGCCCCTCCGTCGACTCGGCTGATTTTGGCGGCGAATATATAAGTTCCGATTACCGTGACACGCAGTTCGTACCGCTTCTCGATGTATCGCTGATATATCGCGGGGCAGACCTCAATTTGAGCTGACTCAATCTCTGCCGTTCCGTTCAAGACTGTCGTTGAAGCGATACGGTATGTTCGCTCTTCCGCGTGATGCCAGAAATATGGATTAAATGGCTTCACGGCGACCTTTCCCATTCGACGCACAAAGTTCGCCACCTCATCATAATGCGTTGAGATCAGCGTCTCCGGGACAAGAAAACCTAAGGCAGCCGCCGTGTCTAGTTGCAATGCCTTGCACTGAGTTTCATCTGCGAATGGATTACCAACCACAAAACTGGCAGCGGCACGAACAGATACCGCAAGGTTCAGATGACCAAACCTCAATTCATTTTCTACAAACTCAACCGCGTCTCTGTCAACGTCTTTTATCGGCGCATGCTTTACTATTCTACGGAACCAGACACTGTCCAATTCTTTCATCATCCTAGTTCCCATTCGAATGCAACCGGGCAACGCACCGGGCGTTAGGGATATCTGAGCATCCTCGGTCGCGCCCAGGCCATCCCATATAAAAACTTCTGCTCCTAGCTTGCGCATAGCCCAGGCGACCGCTACCGCATGATAATCCTCACTATTGCCATAGATCAGGTGCATTTCGATACGCACTCCTATGTTTTCTACGCTAATGAGGGGGCAGCGGCAGCTGCCCCCCCCTCCCACTAACCAGCATAAATCAGCCGAAATCGACCGAGACGTCGCCATCCGGCTGAACACGGATGGGGTTCGGAATACCGCCGCCCCCGCCGGTCAAGGTAGCATGCGAGGTGCCACCACCGCTGACTTCCACCAATTCATCTTCGGTCAGTACGCGGCTGTTCGCGTAGCAGACTGGTTTGATTTCCTTGTTGTGAGACATAGCACTTCTCCGATTGATTGTTAATGAATGATAATGACGGTCCTTTTCGCCACAAACGGCGCTTCCGCGCGGCACTACAATGTCCCAGCTTCCATGCAAGAACATTTCCATACCTAAACAGTTACAATCCCGCCCTTTTGACAGGTGCATACCTCCCTAACATGGCCACCTTCGATCTGAAGAACGCGATCGGCCATAGCCACCGTGCTCGGTCGATGAGAAATGATGATTCTTGAGATATCAAGTTGCCGTATAGCTCGATCAATTCGTGCCTCGCACGCCTGATCTAGCTGACTTGTCGCTTCATCCAGAATCAATATGCGCGGAGTACGGTAAAGCGCCCTAGCTAGAACTAGTCGTTGCCGCTGTCCACCAGAGAGCGATGAACCCATGTCTCCAACCAACGACTCGTAACCCATCGGCATTGCAACAATATCGTCGTGCAACTCAGCTAGTTTCGCGGCCGCTACGACCTTTTCTAGTGTCGCACCGCTATCGAAAAAGGCGATATTGTCAGCAATCGTTCCAGCGAACAATGAATCCTCCTGCATAACCGCACCAAGTAGGTCGCGGTACTCAGCCAAGCCATGTCTGCGGATGTCCATACCGTCTATCTCGACAGCGCCGTCGGTAGGCGTCAGCAACCCAAGCAAGAGTTTTACTAAAGTGCTTTTTCCAGACCCACTAACTCCAGTAATCGCCACCACCTCGCCCGGTTCAATCGCAAAGTTGAGGTTAGATAGGATTAATGGCTCGCTATCGGAGTAACGGAAGCCCAGATCTCGCACCGCAAGCGCATGTCTTTGATGCAGTTCCCCACTACGCCAACCTGGAGCATCTTCTTCTGCGTCACTAGAAACTATATCGGCAATTCGGTTACAGTGCATGCGAACCATCCGCAGCTCCACCACTTTGTCTATGAAGCTAATAGACTTTTGCGAAAAGTTGTCAGCGTACGCTAAAAACGCAACGATCGTACCGGCAGAGAGCTCACTGCTTATAATAAGATAGGCTCCAATTCCAATTAAAATTACGCGCTGCATTCCGAATACGAGCTGACTTACAGCTTGGAACGCAATCGTGACGCGCTGGGCTACCATCTCTCTATCGGCCATCTCTACGGTTGCATTACGCAGACGTATGGTTCGTTCGACCTGCTTGTTAGCTAACTTTATGGCCTTAATGCCCCTAACCGACTCCATCAATTCAGTCTGTTGGCGCGCACTAAATATTAGCTGCTCCTCGTTCGCCTGCCGCAGACGCTTATAGGAGGCAGCACGAAGTGCTCCATAGATAGCGAAAGCTGAAACGACAACGAGCGTAAGGGGTATGCTGTACAGAGCCATCATCAATAGCGATAGCCCCCCCAGAATCCCGTCCAATAAAGCAGTGACCAAGCTTCCCGTCAGCGTCGATTGAATGATGGCTGCGGAAGAAAACCGGCTTACAATATCGCCCATATGCCGTTTTTCGAAAAAATCTACAGGTAGACGCAGAAGGTGCGCAAAAAGATTCCCTATCCATTGCGATATTAACGAGGCTCCGATCCAGCTAATAACCCAAGCCCGAACTACCGCGATACCTGCCTGAAATATGACTAGAGCAGCAAACCCTACGGTGATAAGAAAAAGAAGATCCTTATCTTGCGTAACCAGGACGCTATCCATTACCCACTGAATCTGGAAAGGTAAAGTAAGTGCGAAAAGCTCAATGACAAGAGCCAACAGTATCAATTGCGTTAACGAACTTGCGATCCCGCGATGGCTACCAATAAGGCGCTGCCATGGAATTTTCGCAACTATTTTCTCTTTTTTAAAATCTTCGTTTGGGGCCAGTTCTAACAAGATTCCCGTGAAATGACGACTAGCCTCAGGCACCGTCATTTCAATACGTCCACGAGCTGGATCGTGCATTACCAATCGCTTGGAGTTCATCTCGCAGAGCACTACAAAATGGCTAAGATCCCAATGCAAGATACAGGGCTTCGGAGCTTCAGCGAGATAAGAGAGTTCACCTTTGACAGGCCGTGCGGTGAAACCCATTGAGTGCGCGATGGTCACAATTCTGGCTAAAGTGATGCCTTTCATCGAACTGCCAAAGCGCCTGCGCATAGCATGCAAGTCGATCTCGCTTCCGTGATAACCAGCAACCATAGCGAGGCAGGCCAAGCCGCATTCCGCCGCCTCCATCTGGTGTATCAACGGCACGGCGCGACGCCGCCCTAGACTTCTCCAGCTGAACTCAATCATTTTTGGACGCCCCATGTCCCGGTTCGCCCCAACGATGCACTGCTCCGTAGATAGGTTCAAATAGCCATTCGGCGAGTGTACGACGGTCAAGCTGTATGGACGCGTCGACGTCTAAGCCTGGCTTCAAGGGCAGTCTGCCAGTAGTTGATGCAGAAACGTACGGATACTCGAGGGATACCAATACGCGATAAGCCGCCGCCTTTGGAACCTCTACGCCGACCGCTCTAATATTTGCAGGGTCGATCGGTGTACTCGATATAGAGCGCACTACTCCTGCGTATTGCCCGACACGCTCATATGGAAAGGACTTGTAACGAAGCAAAACTTGCTGTCCAGCACGGACAAAGCCACCTGACTTGGGTGGCACCCATAGCTCTGCCAGTAATGGAGCCGTCGGTGGGTACAGGCTAAGCAAGGGCTGCCCAGCTTCAAGAGATTGGCCTGCGTTCGCGTATATGGGTCCAACGATGGCTTCAGCCGGGGCTTTAATAACCGCGTCGCGGGTTTCAGAATTTTCATAAATGGCTTGATCCACATCAGCCAGTTGCTTCTCTAAAACGATTTGTGAGGAGTTGGCCTCGGGAGATCGCTGTTGCTGAACGCTCCGAACCTCCGCCATGCTTCTTTCTATCAACAGGCGCTGCCGTGACAGATCTGCAATTTGCGCATTCACCTGCAAAACCGCGTCATGCTGTTGGGCTAATTGCATCTTGCTTATGACGCCGGAATCAGCTTGTTGCCACATCCGATAGATCTCTGTAGCGTCCCGCAGCCGCTGCTGTTGAATCTCCAATTGCGCCGAAATCTGCGCCTTTTGAGCCACAAGAGAAGATGCATGGAGGTTACTGTCTTTTTCTTGCAAAGCGCGGAGGCGCCGTTGCTCGCCTATTTCTTCCTGGATCCGCATGCGCTTGCTCAACAACTGCTTTTCAATCTCTAAGCTCGTATTCCCCCAGCGGACACTGGCGTGTGGCTTGACGACTTCTGCCAACGTCTCACCAGCCGAAACACGCTGCCCTTCATGGACTATCACTCGAACCAAAACTCCTGGAACCGGAGCAGGCACTGCTGTGATACCGCCATCGGGCACTAAGGAACCTCTGAACAACGCACCACAGATACGCGACACTACCCGCCTGATGTTGAGGAGTGATCCATGCAACTGACGTTCGGTGACGCTGAGGGCCTGGGCAAGCGCAAGCAGACCCGGCGCGAGATCTTTCTGGCCGAGATGGAGCAGGTGGTTCCGTGGCAGCAACTGCTCGGTCTGATCGCGCCGCACTATCCGGTATCGGGCCGGCCAGGTCGGCAGCCGTACGCACTGGCGACGATGTTGCGGATTCATCTGCTGCAGCAGTGGTATGCGCTGAGCGATCCGGCGATGGAAGAAGCACTGCACGAGATCCCGACCTTGCGGCGGTTTGCCCAGCTCGGTGGCTTGGACAACGTTCCGGACGAGACCACGATTCTCAACTTTCGGCGCCTGCTGGAGACCCATGGCCTTGCCGCGCGGATGCTGGAAGCGGTCAACGCGCATCTGGCGCGCAAGGGCCAGAGCCTGCGGTCGGGCACGATCGTCGATGCGACGCTGATCGCGGCGCCCAGTTCGACCAAGAATGCCGACAACGCGCGCGACCCTGAGATGCATCAGACCAAGAAGGGCAATCAGTGGTATTTCGGGATGAAGGCGCACATCGGCGTGGATGAATTTTCCGGGTTGGTGCACCACGTCCATTGCACAGCCGCCAACGTCGCCGATGTCACGGTGATGCACACGTTGCTGCATGGCAAAGAAGACAGCGTGTTCGGCGATAGCGGCTACACCGGTGCGGACAAACGCGAAGAACTGCAGGCCTGCAAGGCTGCATTCTTCATCGCCGCCAGGCCCTCGACGATGCAAGCCCTCGGCAACAAACGCGAGCGTGCTCGGGAAAGACGTTGGGAACACTTCAAGGCCAGCGTGCGCGCGAAGGTGGAGCATCCATTCCGGGTGATCAAGCGCCAGTTCGGCTACACCAAGGTCCGCTATCGCGGCCTGGCCAAGAACACCGCGCAGGTGCTGACCTTGTTTGCGCTATCGAACCTGTGGATGAAGCGAAAGCAGTTACTGCCGACGATGGGGAACGTGCGCCTGTAACCCGGGCAACACCCTGCAAACGCGCCGGAAACGGCAAAAAAATCGAGGATCTGAGCGCCGTCAGCCTGGTCGATGTGGTTAGGCTCATCCTCCGATGCCGTTGATCAGACCATCCCTAGGTATCCAGACACCGTTTCGTGCCTTACATAATGACCAAAGACTAAGAAAAGTATCGCCGCAAGTATGAAACAGCCGGATAGCACCAAAAACGCCCAGCCTATCCCCGGTGGACGAAGGATGATCGACCCTGCGGACTGGGATTGCCGGTGCTCATAGATTTCCTTTCGATAGAGGCTGTTCATCCTTGCTGTGTCCGTCTTATTCCGCAGCGCCACCCCATATGGCGAGCATTCTTACGGTACAGTCCGGTTTAAAAAAGTGATGTGTGTATCAAATTGAACATGAAGTGGATTACTTTATTTGTTCCCGGGGCTTTGCTGTAGAGCGAGGTCTGCAGCTATGCAGGTCCATGACGGCGTGCTTCTGGGCGTCTGTACGCAGGAGATGCACTGGCAAAAGCAGATTAAGGCGGTCCTGAAACGCACTGCTTTGCATCGTTGACGTGTAAGCGGTGCTATCAACCTGCAAACATGGAACGGCATATGCCAATTGCTGATGACAACTGCGCACACGCACCAGCTGCGCAGTTTTTTTATCAACCGCTTACAAGGCTTCGACAGGAAGCCGCTGCGCATTTACCAACGCACGATACTCGCGTGGCGTCATGCCGACCGCCAGCTTGAACTGCCGTGCGAAGGCGCTTTGATCGCTGAAACCGCAGGCATGCCCGATTTCGGTGAGGCTCTTGTTTCCGTGCAGCAGATGCATCGCCATCTGCAGGCGTAGCTTGGCCAGCACCTGTTGCGGGGTGAGTTGGAACACCTTGCGGAACGAGCGTTGCAGCTTGGACATCGAAAACCCGGTGATCTCCACCAGCGCCTGCATGCGCACGTTCTGCGCGTAGTTGGCGTTGAGGTACGCCAGCGCGAGCCGCAGTTTTTCGTACTGCGATTCGTGCCCGTCCTGCGGCCCCAGATCGCGCGAGATGCCGATGATGCCCTGCACCTTGCCGTCGACCAGCAGGGGACGTTTGCAGGTCAGGCACCAACCCGGTTCGCGGTTGGCGAACAGATGCAGCTCCAGCAGGTTGTCGATCACTTCCCCGGCCAGCACCTGCTCGTCCTGATTGGCGTAGTTGGCGCCCAGCCCGCTGGGATAGACCTCGGCAACGCGCTTGCCGATCAGTTCCTTGCGCGATTTCAGGCCCAGGCGCCGCAGCATGGTCTGGTTGACGTGGGTATAGCGGCCCTCGCGATCCTTGACGAAGAACAGCACGTCCGGCACCGCATCGAACAACGCTTCCAGATCGGCAGGATCGATGCTCTTCATGGAGGTCATGCGGGACTGGACTCGGGATCAGGAAAGACGCAGCTGGCGCTGACGCGCGCCACCGGTGCAGGCCGCAGCGCGTGCAGCGCCATGATACGCCGCGCGTCTCAGACGCCGGCGCACTGCGCTCAACGCGGGTTGTCCGCCACCTTGGACGCGGCCGGCGCAGCCTTGCTGTCCACCGCCGCTGCGGTGGGGTTGCCGATGCGATCCAGCGGCACCTGCTGCGCGCGCCAGCCACTGACCACCGCCGCACCGGACTGCGAGCCGACCTGCACCTGCAGGCGCGCACTGCCGCCGGGCGCGATGAACTCGACGGCGCAATCGCCGGCGGCCATGCAGCTGTCGGCGGCAAGCGGATCCACGAGCTGCCAGCCCTGCTCCATCACCGCCTGCGCAAACGCGCGGTAGCCCATGCCGGACTTCAGCGTGGCCGGCAGTGGCACAGCCGGATCGCTGGCCACCGCATCGGTGCCAACTGCGGCAGTCGCAGACACCGGCGCGCGCGCAGGCACGGCCGTGGGCCGCGATGCGGCATTCAGGGCAGGACTACAGACGAGGGCGAGCGCCCACAACGAGGGGCGGAACAAGGTGCGCATGCAAACGGTCCTTGCGATCCTGGCAGGGAGCTGAGGAAGTTAAAGAATCGCTATTTTGACATGGCTTGCGTGCACTGCGGCACTGCTGGCTCATGCTGGCATTCAGCCAGATGCGTCGATCCAGGCCATCTCCGTGCGCCGCAAGCGGACTCATCCAGGCGTGGACGCTGCCAGCACGCAACACCGCACCTGCGAACATCGTCTGACGGGCGAAGCGTGATTGCGCAGACCTCGGGTCGAACGCCGGACCAACCCCGGCATGGCCGGCACGGCGCAGAGTCGCCATCTCCGCAAGCGCATTGCATCATTGTGGTTTGATCGTGGAGTACCCGATGCCCGACACCACCTCCCCCGTCTATGCGGTCGGCCAGCTCTGGCGCTGCCGTGGGCGCACCGCGACGGAGACGCCGCTGCTGCTGATCAACCAGATCGATGTGCATCCCCACGGCGGCCAGATCCTGCACGTGAGCATCAGCGACATCCAGGTACGTCACACAGGATTGCCCGATGGGATCCTGGACGCGCTGCCGCACATCCCGGTGATCGCGCAGACCCTGGAGCGCAGCGCTGCCGAACATGTCGGCAATGCCGCGCCCAATCAGGATTACCTGCCGGGCTATGCAGAATGGAAGGCCGCCTTCGACGCCGGCAATGCCGGCTCGTTCGGCATCGCAGTGGCGGAGATCCTGCAGATCGTGGAAGGCCAGTTGGCCAAACGCGATCAGTTGCCGAACTGAGCAAACCGAACAACCGTGCGACCCGTATTAAAGGCCGGGGTCTCACGCGTCATCGCCGCACCAACCGGCACGCCGCTCCAGGCGGCGTGCCGGTCGCGACCTCACTGGCCGATATGCTGCTTCAGCCAGCTGTTGACGGTGTCGTGCCACAGCACGCTGTTGTCCGGCTTGAGCACCCAGTGGTTCTCGTCCGGGAAGTACAGGAACTTGGAGTCGATGCCCTTGCGCTGCAGCGCGGTGAACGCGGCCAGGCCCTGCTCGACCGGGATGCGGAAATCCTGCTGGCCGTGGATGACCAGCATCGGCACCTTCCACTTGTCCACGTGCAGCACCGGGTTGAACTTCTCGTAGCCGGCCGGGTTCTGCCACGGCGTGCCGCCGTTTTCCCATTCGCTGAACCACAGTTCCTCGGTGGCGTAGCCCATGGTGCGGTTGTCAAACACGCCATCGTGGTCGACCAGGCACTTCCACGGCTGATTCCAGTTGCCCGCCATCCAATAGACCATATAGCCGCCATAGCTGGCACCCAGCGCGCAGGCCTTGTCGCCGTTGAGGAAGCCGTACTGCTTCTGCGCGGCGGTCCAGCCCTTCTGCAGGTCTTCCAGCGGGCGGTCGCCCCAATGCTGGCTGATCGCATCGGTGAACTCCTGGCCGTAGCCGGTGGAGCCGTGGAAGTCGATCATCACCACCGCGTAGCCCTGCCCGGCGTAGGTCTGCGGATTCCAGCGGTTGCTCCAGCCATTGCCGAAGCTGCCCTGCGGGCCGCCGTGGATCAGGAACGCCACCGGATAGGTCTTGCCTTCCTGATAGTTGTAGGGCTTGACCACGTAGCCGTGCACGGTGTCGTTGTTCCAGCCCTTGAACTGGAACTGCTCGTAGTCGCCGAACTGCACATCCGGCAGCAGCTCGCCGGCGCTTTGGGTAATCGCACGCAGGCCCTGGGCTTGCACATCGCTGACAAACACCTGATCGCCGCTCTTCAACGAATTGCGTGTAAACGCCAACGTGTTGCCGGCCAGCGTCGGCGCATGCACGCTGCCCTCCCCCACCAGCCTGGTCGCCTCGCCGCTGGCAATATCGATCTTGAACAATGGGTGCTCGCCGAGGTCGTCGGCGCTGGTGTAGAGGCTGGCGCCGTCATCGCTCAACACGATCTCGCCGGCCGAGCGATCCCATTTTGGCGCGATTTCGCGGGTCTTGCCGCTGGCGACGTCCATCGCGATCAGGCCGAAGCGGTCGGCTTCGAAACCGGGGCGTTTCATTGCGCGGTAGTACAGCGTCTTGCCATCGGTGCTGAACACCGGGCCGGCATCCCAGGCCGGGTTGGACGCGGTCAGATTGACCGGTGCGGACTTGCCGGCCGCATCCAGCCGGTACAGGTCGAAGTTGGTCTGCCACGGCTCGTCGTTGCCGGTGGGCTTGGCAACGGCCTTTGCATTCTTGCCCGCCTCAGGACCATGCGGCTGCGGCACGCGCACGCTGGCCACCACGCTGCTGCCATCGGGCGACCAGGTGTAATCGTCATTGCCACCGAACGGCTTGGACGGCGCATCGCCGGCCAGCGTGGCGCTGATTGCCGAGGCACCGATCACGGCCTTGGCGCCGGCGGCAGGCAGGTCTGCGACGAACAGCGTGTTGCGGCGGCCGTCGTTCCAGGTGTCCCAATGCCGCACGAACAACTGGTCGTACACCACGCCGCTGGCCTTGGCGTTCTTGACGCTGGCGAGCTTGGTCTTGGTGCAGCCCAGATCCGAGCCGCAGTCCTGGAACACGCCGGCACTGAAGGCAATGCGCTTGCCATCGGGCGAGAGCTTGTAGCTGTCCACATCCACCGCAAACGCGGTGAGTTGCTGCGGGGTGCCGCCGGTCAGCGGTTGCGCGTACAGCTGCTGGGTGCCGGATCTGCTGCTGAGGAAATACACCGTCTTGCCATCCGGCGACAGCGCCGGGCTGTTGACGTTCCAGCCTTCCGGAGTCAGCCGCTTGGGCGGCGCTGCATCGCGGGTCCGCAGGTTGCGCATCCACAGGCCGGTGGCCGGCTTGCCGTTACTGCTCTTGGCCTGCCGCTTGGCGAACACCAGCACGCTGCCATCGGGGCTGAGCGTGGGTGCGGACACACGGTCCAACGCCACCATGTCGCGCACATCGAAACCGCGCGCGGCGGCAAGACTTGGCAAGGCGGCCAACAGACACAGGGGCAGCACGGCGTAACGAAGCTTCATCGAGAGTTCCCGCAACGGCAAAACGTCGATGGTAGGCGTTGCTGCAGCGCACGCGCAAAGGTAGGAGGTCATACGCCGCAGGCGCCGCACGTTGCCGCGTCCTGCAGGGGCGCAATGCGCGCCGTGCGCATTGCGCGGTTTGGCAATGGCGCACCACGCCACAGCGCAGGTCGCGCTCAGAACGTGAGTTTGGCCTGCAGCCCAACGGCCAGTGCGTTGTGCGTGCGGGTATAGGCGTAGGTTCCGGGGTTGACGATGTATTGCACGTCCGGACGCAGCATCAGCCACGGCGTGATCTGCGCGCTATAGGCGAGTTCGTAGAGCTCTTCGGCAGCGCTCAGGCCGGCCAGTGGCGAATCGGCCACCACGCCGGCATCGATCAACGCGACGCGGCGTGCATCGAGCAGCCGATGATTGATCCTGCCGGCCACATAGCCCAGCGCGATGCGGTCCTGCGTGCGTGCGCCGATGCCCTGGTACACCCCGCCGACCGAATACCAACGTGTCATCAGCGCACTGTCGTGGTCGCTGGCCATGTATTGGGCGAATCCGGTCAGGCCGATGCTGGCGTCCGCTCCCGGAGTGAACAGTTTCTGTTCGGCCAACAGATAGGCGCCGTCGCGTCCGGTGCTGCGGCTGGTGTCCAGCCCGCGCCTGGCGACAGTTGAGGAATCGTAGTAGCCACCGAACTTGTACACGCCCGGATAGCGCGAGGCGGCCGGCTTCCAGGTGAATTCGAGCGGGAAGATCGCACCGGTGGTGCCGCTGGCGAACGGCTTGAACGCGTAAGTGTCGCGGGCACCGAAACCCAGATTCGGATTGACCTGAAACCAGCCGGCATGCAGGTTGAGCTGCGGGGTCAGCTGCTGCGCGCCTTCGATGCCCCAGCGCGCGGCCGGGTAGTTGTACCAGCCACTGTTGGCCGAAAACGCCAGCGGATGCGCGCAGAATGCGGCATTGACGAAGTTCACCAACAGCGTGTGCGAGGCGAACTGGTTGCCCATCGCATAGAAGCCCAGTTTCAGATACGTCCTGCCCTGGTGGAAGCTGCGGTCGTAACTGAACTCGCTCAAGCGGGTGTACTGGCCTCCGTACACTTCCTGGATGGAGAAGCGATTGCCGACCAGGTCGGCGGAGGTGCTGCGGCCGCGGCGGTCGTTGATGGTGACATGCAGGCTGCCACCGTCCCAGCCGGCGAGTCTGGCCATGTCCAGATCCACGCCCACCCGCAGTTGCTGCGCATAGCGCGCACTGTTTTTCTCGTAGCCGCCGTCCACTACTCCGAACGTCTCGGACACGTAGTCGCCGCGAACGCTTACTCCGTGCTCGGCCCAGGCGGACCGACGCCCACCCCAATCGCCAGTCAGCGTGGTGTCGCCGGCGGCGACTGCGGTGGCCGGCAGTGCCAGCAGCAAGGCGTAGCCCAGCGCACTGCGGCGCGGGAAGAAATACAGACGATGCATTGTGGTTCTCTGATCAGGGCAGCGTGCACAGCCAGCGGTGGCGATGCATGGCGGTGAGGCCAAAGCGCCGCTGCGGTAACGGGACCGATGGCCGGATGCGCCAGGCACCCGGCCATCGGGTTGCAGTCAACAACGGCTGACAAACCAGTGCGCAGCCGTCAGGCGCGCGCTTGCTACGTTTGTTGGCCGCTCCAGGACCACGCCGACGCAGCTGGCGACGTGGTCCTGCGTGGGCGGTGTGTCAGCGCGCGTCAGGCAAGGTGTAGGCGATCACGTCATCGCCACGATCGGGCGACTGCCGCGCACCGCCGGCACTGATCACCACGTACTGTTTGCCGGTCTTGTGCGAGACGTAGGTCATCGGCCCGCCCTGGCTGCCGACCGGCAGGCGGCCCTTCCAGAGCTCCTTGCCGGTGGCACTGTCGAACGCGCGCAGGTAGTAGTCCTGGGTGCCGGCGATGAACACGAGCCCGCCCTGGGTGGACAGCGTGCCGCCCAGCGTCGGCATGCCGATCGGGATCGGCAGATGCATCTTGATGCCGAACGGGCCGGTGTCCTGCACCGTGCCGACTGGTACCTGCCAGGCGATGCTGCGTGTTTTGAGGTCGATCGCGCTGAGCGTGCCGTACGGCGGCGCCTGACACGGAATGCCCAGCGCCGACAGGAAGCGGTTCTTGTTGACCGCATACGGCGTGCCCTTCAGCGGCACCGCGCCCATGCCGGTATTGACTGCCTCGCCACCACCGGCCGCCTCGGCCTTGCGGGTGTCGGCAGGAATCATCTGCACCCACAAGCCCAGGCGCATGTCGTTGGCAAAGATGACGTCATGCACCGGGTCGGTCGACAGGCCTCCCCAGTTCATGCCGCCCAACGAACCGGGAAAGCTCAATGAGACATCGGTGCCCGGCGCGGTGTACAGGCCTTCATACCGCATCTGCTTGAACGCGATGCGGCACAGCATCTGGTCGATCGCAGTGGCGCCCCACATGTCCGATTCGGTCAGGTGCTTGGTGCCGATCTGCGGCATACCGACCGACAGCGGCTGGGTCGGCGCGTACTGCTCGTGTGCAATATCCGAGCCTTTCACCGGCACTTCCCTGACCTCGGTCAGTGGTTTGCCAGTGGCGCGATCGAGCACGTAGATCTGCCCGGCCTTGGTGCCGATGACCACAGCCGGGGTGTGGCTGCCGTCCTGGTTGGGGAAGTCGATCAGGCTGGGCTGCATCGGCAGGTCGAAGTCCCACAGATCGTTGTGCACGGTCTGGTAGACCCACTTCTCCGCACCGGTGGTGGCATCCAGCGCCAGCACCGAGGCGCCGTAACGGTGATCGAGCGCGGTGCGCTCGGCGCCGTACAGATCGGTCGACGGCCCGCCCAGCGGCAGGAACACGGTGTTCATCGCCGCGTCGTAGGACATCGGTGCCCACACGTTCGGCGTGCTGCGCACATAGCTGCTGCCGGCAGCCGGCGCCTGGCGATCGTGCGGATTGCCCGGGTCGAAGGCCCAGCGCTGCGCGCCGGTGACCACATCGAAGCCGCGCACCACGCCACCCGGCATGTCGGTCTGCACGTTGTCGGCCACGCGTCCGCCCACCACCACGGTTGTGCCGGCCACCAGTGGCGGCGAGGTCAGCTGGTAGAACGGATCAGGCGCGGCGCCCAGGCCGGCCTTGAGATCGACCTGACCGTTGCTGCCGAAGCCCTGGCAGAACGCACCGGTGTCCGCATCCACCGCGATCAGGCGGCCATCGATGGTGTTGGTGAACAGGCGGCGACGGCAGTTGGCATCCTGCGCCACCGTCACTGCGGCGATCGGCGAGGGATTGGCCACGCTCGGCGCCGGCAACGCGGCATCGGCGTCGAAGTAGCCCAGGCCACGGCAGCGCTGCCAGACCGACGAGGTCGCATTGATCTCGCGCCGCCACAGCTGTTTGCCGGTGCTGGCGTCGAGCGCGATCAGATTGTTGTGCGGTGTGCACAGGAATACCTTCTCGCCCACCTGCAGCGGGGTCAGCTGGTCTTCGGCACCGTTGCCGTCGCTGTGGGCGATCTCGCCGGTGTGGTAGGTCCAGGCGACCTGCAGCCGGTCGACGTTGCTGCGGTTGATCTGGTCGAGCGCAGCGAAGCGGCTGCCGCCATCGGTATTGCCGTAGGCGGACCAGTTTTGTTGCATGCTTCCAGGCGGCACCGCTGTCATGCCGGGCCCCGCGTTGCCTGCAACCGGCGGATGCGGCACGAACATGCCGCCGATACCGGCCAGTACCGCCAGCGCCAGCACCGTCGCCACGCCATAGGCTGTGCGCCCCGTCGGCAACGCCCGGCTACGCCGCAGCGCTGGCCATGCCAGCGCCACCAGCACAGCGAACACCGCAGGCAGCATCAGCCGCGAGATCAGCGGCCAGAAATCCAGCCCCGCATCCCACAGCGCCCATACCAGCGTCAGCACGAACGCGACGCCGTACAACAGCGCACCGGCCGGCCGACGCAGCACGATCAGCACACCGGCCACGGCGGTCGCCAGGCCCATCAGCAGGAAGTACCAGCTGCCGCCCAGGCTGGCCAACCTGGCGCCACCCAGCAGAAAGATCACACCCACCAGCGCGATCAGCATGCCCAGCACCAGCAGCAATGCCCGGCCCGGGACCGGCAACTTCGATTTCGTTTCCACGTTGCAACACCTCGATCAGGAGATTCCGCCCTGCATTGCGCCCGGCATTCCGATCTGGATGCTGCAAGGCGCTGGCAGGACGAGCAGTAGAGGCAGCATGACTGCCCACTTTCTGTCACTCCCCTCCCCGGCCCACGTACCTCTGGCGAGACCGGCACCGGCATGCCCGGCAGACTGACGGCATAGTGTCGCACCGCAACGGGTATTTATTACATATCTGAAGCGATTACCTGCGGAACACTGCAGTCCGCACAGGCGCGGACCGCAGCGGCTTTTGTGTGCGCAGTGCGCGTTGCGCGCATCAGAAGCGGTGCGACATCCCCACATACACCTGCGCGTCCGGGGTGCGGTCGTTGAGGCCGAAGTTGGCGCCCACATCCAGTTGCAACAGCGGGTTGATCAGATACGCAGCGGCGATGTCGGCCGAATACTGTTCGATGGTTTCGGCGGGGTCGCGATTGATCGAGGACCACACTTCCACCGCCATCGACAACTTCGCGGTAAGCGGATGCGCCAGGTTGATCGCATTGACGATGGCGACGTGGTTGCCGCTGCCATCGCTGTCGGCCAGCCAATCCACCTCCGGCCCGAGGGTCAGCGAGAAACTATTGGGCAACACGAAATTGATCGGCAACGCGACGCCGCCTTCCCACTCGTCGTTGCCCAGGCCGGTACGCGCGGTCGGTGCCTTGACGAACGGCAGCAACGCCACGCTGGCGGTGTCGCTTTCGTAGAAACGCGCCTTCATCCGTAGAAAGATATCGCCGCCGCCGCTCAGGCTGCTGCGTGCACCGGTAGCGCGATCGGTGGTTTTGATCTGCAGCTGCGGCGCCCAGTTGAGCTGCAGATCGATGCGGTCGCTGACGCCGTACTTGAGCGTGGGATTGGTGAAATAGGAGGTTTCGATGCGCGTGCCGGGCTGGCTGTCGCGGGTGTAGCTGCCGATATCGGTTTCCAGCTGCCAGGCGCCGGTTGGCACGGTGCAGGTGGAATTGGCCTTGGTCGGGCGATCGGTACACAGCGCCGCCTCGGTGGCGTCTTGTGCCTGTGCCTGCAGCGCCAGGCTGCACAGCACGCCGGTCAGTGCGATGGCCAGCAACGGTGCGCGTGGTGTGCGGGTGGAGCGCTTGGAGATAGCAGTCAGCATTGCAGTGGTTCCATGGCAAGACGCTGGACAGATCGTGTGAACGGTCAGCGTTAGGGAGGGGGAAATGCACGTGGAGGTAGAACGACTGCATGGCCGCCGAACGGACGACGTCCTGCCAATCGATCTTATAGGCGTCTGCAGGCCCGTAGGGGCCAACCATGACAAAAGCGACCGCAACCGCAAGCCGATGTTGCACAGCGTGATGTGAGTGGCACTTTCACTGCCGTCAAGCGCAGCGTCACGCAGTGCGAGAACTCGCGTCGCTGGGTGTCACCGGATCGATCGAGGCATGCAGTAGCCGTGGCGCACCATCCATGCGGGAGACGGCACGATACGGAGCAGCGGCATAAAGTCGCTATGCATGGCGCCTGTGTAGCGCGTAAAGCCAACGCAAAGACGACGGAAGACCGAAGCGGCGCATCTCGCCGCGCGTCCGGCGCAGCGGCACTGGATCGCAACGCCGCAACGAAAAACGGACACGCATCCAGCGATGCGTGTCCGTCGGGATGAGGCGTGCAAGCGCATGCCTCAATGCTGCATCACGCTCAGGCGGTCTGTTCGCCGCGCTTGCCGACGCGATACAGCAGCCAGCCGACCAGGGCCAGGATCGCCAGGCCAAACCACTGGTTGAGCTGCAAGCTGGCCGGCAACGCCAGCACATCGGCGCGACTGGAAAGCACGATCGGCACCGCGATGGCGATCCCCATCAACGCCTCGCCGGTGATCAGGCCGGCGGCGAACAGCACGCCCGGTCGATGCACACGGTCGCGGCCGTCTTCGTCGTCGGCGCGGATCTTGTGGAAGCGTTCCACCAGGTGCGCGATCAGGCCACCGATGAAGATCGGCACCATCAGCTCCAGCGGCAGATAGATACCGATCGCCGCGGCCAGTACCGGCACACGGAAGCGCTTGCCAGTCTTCTTCAACCACTCGTCCAGCGCGATGATCGCCGCGCCCACGCCGGCACCGATGGCGATCATCGCCCACGGCAGCTCGCCGCCGAACAAGCCCTTGGCGACCGAGGCCATCAGCGTGGCCTGCGGTGCAGCGAGCGAGTTGGGATGCTGCGGGGTGGCCGGGCCGATGCCGTACGCCTGCGCGAGCAGGTTCAGCACCGGCGCCATGATCAGCGCGCAGGAGAACGCACCGATGCCCAGCATCAGCTGCTGCTTCCATGGCGTGGCGCCGACCAGATAACCGGCTTTGAGATCCTGCAGATTGTCGCCGCCCACCGCCGCCGCGCAGCACACCACCGCACCGATCATGATCGCCGCCACCGCGCCCAGCGGCGCGCCGCCGATACCGGCCGGCACCAGACCGTCCTTGCCGAGCAGCAGCACCAGCACCGCCGAGGCGAACAGGATGGTGGAGATGGTGATGCCCGAAACAGGGTTGTTGGATGAGCCGATCAACCCGGCCAGATAACCTGACACCGACACGAACAGAAAGCCGGCCACGATCATGATGATGGTCATCGGGATCGACACGTGCCATTGCTGCACGATCGCCTGATACAGGCCCAGCAGCGGCAAGGTGCACAGCACCAACGCCACCAGCATCCACTTCATCGGCAGGTCGCGCTCGGTCTCGGCGACCACACCGCCACCGCTCTTGCGCGCGGCGGCAAAGCCGCTCTTGACGCCGGACAACAGCGACTTGCGCAGCGAGAACAAGGTCCACACGCCACCGATCAACATCGCGCCGACGCCGAGATAACGGATCTTCGCGCCCCAGATGGCGAATGCCGCGTCGGCCGCCGGTGCATCGATCAGGCTCTGCGCCAATGCCGGATCCGAGCCCATGAAGAATTGCTGATACAGCGGGATGGCGATATGCCAGGACAGGATGGCGCCAGACAACACCACGATGCCGACATTCAAGCCGACGATGTACCCCACGCCCAGCAGCGCCGGCGACAGGTTGGTGCCCAGATACCCCACCAGCCGGCTGCTGCCGAGGTAGGTGGCCTGCGCCCAGGTGTCCGGGATCACCCGCAGGCCGCTGGCCGCAGCCAGCTTGACCAGTGCGCCGATGGCACCGGAGATGGCCAGGATCTTCAGACCCGGACCGGGGTTTGCACCGGCCTTGAGCACTTCGGCCGCGGCCTTGCCTTCGGGGAACGGCAGCGGGTCTTCGACGATCATCGAGCGCCGCAACGGCACCGAGAACAGCACCCCGAGCAACCCGCCCATGCCGGCGATGCCGAGCACCCACCAGTATTTGAAGTCCGGCCAATAGCCCATGATCACCAGCGCGGGAATGGTGAAGATCACCCCCGCCGCGATCGACGACCCCGCCGAGGCACCGGTCTGGACGATATTGTTTTCCAGGATGGTGCCGCCGCCGAGCAAGCGCAGCACGCCCATCGAGACGACCGCTGCCGGAATGGCGGTGGCGATGGTCAGGCCGGCAAACAGGCCCAGATAGGCATTGGCGGCCGAAAGCACCACCGCCAGCACGATGGACAACACGACGGCACGAAAGGTGAGCTGGCGCGGTTGCGCGTCATGGCTCATGGGCAGTTCCCCTGTGGCAAAAAATCCGGACCACGCTAGCGCCTGTGCGCGGTTCCGTCCAGCTGCGTCGCGGCGTGACAGTGTGCCTGTTATGGCGGGTGGAGTAGGCGCGACGTTGCGCCGGGAGAGTCAGCAGCGCGCTGCACGATCGAATCGACCGCAGCACGCGCCTGGCTTGCAAGACGCGTACTGCAGTGACTGGTGGCTGCTTGCAAAAACGACCGCGTCTTGATCAGGCGAACGCGGCTGGCGATCGGCGGCGCATGGATCACTCGGATACCGGCGCGCTTGTGTTGCGTGCGCGCGCCGGTCTGATCGCAGTGCGCCTTACCGCATCACTGCAACTGCTCGCTCAACGCAGCGCTTCGGCAAACGCCAGGTAGGCCTCAATCACCTCCGGCAGCTCGGCGAACAACGCGTCAAGATCCACCGTGTCCATCAATGGCCCGCGCGCCGATTCCAGTGCCGCCGGAATGTCGCCGTCGTGCGCGCGCAGTGCGTCTGACACATGCACGGCCTGGGCAAGCAGCAGCGGCATCAACGCGCCTTCCGGTGCGGCGGCCGGGCGGACCTGATAAGCGATGGCTTGCTGGATCACCGCAGGCAACTGCCAGCGACGCACCAGCTCGGCGCCCACTTCCGGGTAACCAAACCCCAACTGCAGGGTTTCTTCGGCCGCATGACCGGCGGAGGAGGTGTCGTGATTGATGCGGCTGGCGTATTCCGGCGCGCCGGACTGGATCAGCAGCTCGCCGATGTTGTGCATCATGCCGCAGGTAAACGCGGTTTCCGGATCGAGCCCGTGCTGGCGCGCCAGCAAGCGGCAGATGCCGGCCACGCCGAAACTGTGCCGCCAGAAGGCGTTGAGATCGAAACTGGGGCCGGCATGAAACGCGCCGGTCATCGACGAGGCCAGCACCAGCGTGCGCAGCGTGTTGAAGCCCAACCGCATGGCCGCGTCTTCGACGCTGGTGGAATCGCGCAGGCCATGGAAGCGCGCCGAATTGGCCAGCCGCAACACCTTGGCGGCGATCACCGGATCGCGCTCGATGGTGTGCGCCAACACATCGATGTTGGTGTTCGGATCATCGAACTGACGAATCAGGTCCTGCGCCACCTTGGGCACCGTGGGCAAGGTATGTAACTGGTCAAACAAAACCTCCAACTTCATAATCGCCTCGTGGAAAAGGAATGGGTCAGCGCAACTGCGCCCGCCATGGTGTCGTACAGGCCGCTTGAAAGTCACTAGCCCGCTGCATGCCCCGGCGTGACCACGCCATCGCCATCACTGGGCGCCAAGCCACAGCGCCATTGGATTTTGCGCGCCTGCGCAGGGCGCTGCGCGTCGCGCATGGAACACTGCAACGCCACAGCGAACACAGCGCCATGCGGCGATGCTGGCAGCTGGGCAATGTGGTCGAGGACGGCCACAACTGCGGATGATGGATGCCGATAGACCTGGTCTGGAATCGTGACCGTAACGCGATGCCGGTGTTGATCGATTTACCGGCAAATACTCAATGAAAATCGCGCGAGGGCAGTTGCATTTCGCCGAGTAGCTCGCTGAGGTCGTACAGATCGCCGGCGATGAGATGCTCCACGCCGTCCACGCGTTCCCAGCGGCCACGCACCGCCATCAGGCGCGATTCCAGCAGTGCGCGGCGGCGGCGCAGCGCCAGGTGCGACCAGACGATGACGTTGATCATGCCGTGTTCGTCTTCCAGGGTGACGAAGATGGTGCCCTTGGCGGTGGCCGGGCGCTGGCGCTGGGTGACCAGGCCAGCGACATGCACGCCGCTGCCATGACGGCGGCCCTGCAGCTCGCGCAGGCCGAGGATGCGCCGCTGCGCCATCTGCGGGCGCAGCAGCGCCATCGGGTGCTGGCGCAGGCTCAGGCCGACCGAGCGGTAATCGGCCAGGATGTCTTCGCCTGCGCGCGGCGCCTCGAATTCCACCGGGCGCTCTTCGGGGCTACCAGGCAGCAGCGGCCGCCGCGCTTCCACGCCGGCCATCGCCCAGCGCGCGGCATTGCGATTGCCTACCATGCCTTGCAAGGCGCCAGCCTCGGCCAGGGCGAGTCGCGCTTTTTCGTCGAGTGCGGCGCGCAGGCATAGATCGCCGATATCGGCGAAGGCTCGCTGCACGCGTGCAGCGACAATGCGATCTGCCACCACTTCCGATAATCCAGCGACCTGGCGCATGCCCAGACGGATCGCCGGTTGTTCGCCGGGGTCTTCGTCGCTACACCATGGCCGGCCACCGACCAGCGTGTTGTCCCAGACGCTATGCAGCACATCCACCGGCAACACTTCCACGCGCGCACGCTCGGGGCTGCCGCGGCGCGCGTCCTGCACGATCTGGCTGGCCGAGTAAAAGCCCATTGGTTGCGCATTGAGCAGCCCGCAGGCGAAGGCTGCAGGTTCATGCCGTTTGAGCCAGCAACTGGCGTAGACAAGTTTGGCGAACGAGGCGGCGTGGCTTTGCGGGAAGCCGTAGGAGCCGAAGCCTTTGATCTGCTCGAAGATCTGGTCGATGAAGGTGGAGGCGTAGCCTTTGTTCTGCATGCGCTCGCGTACCCGTGCGCGGTGTTGTTCCATATCGCCGCCGCGACGCCAGGCGGCCATCGAACGGCGCAGATTGTCTGCCTCGCCCTCGGTGTAATCGGCCGCGTGCATCAGCAGCTCCATCACCTGCTCCTGAAATAGCGGAACACCGAGGGTCGGCCTGAGGATGTCTTCCACCTCCGGCGATGGATAGTTGACGGCTTCGCGACCCTGCCTGCGACGCAGATACGGATGCACCATATCGCCCTGGATGGGGCCGGGCCGCACGATCGCCACTTCGATCACCAGATCGTAGAACACCGCGGGCTTGAGCCGCGGCAGCATCGCCATCTGCGCGCGCGATTCGATCTGGAATACGCCCACGGTGTCGGCGCGCTGGATCATCTTGTAGGTCGGCGTGTCGTCGCCCGGCAGCGTGGCGATGCTGTAATCGCGCCCGCGGTGGCCGCGCACCAACTCCAATGTCTTGCGGATGCAGGTGAGCATGCCCAGCGCCAGGCAATCGACCTTGAGCAGCTTCATGGTTTCCAGATCGTCCTTGTCCCACTGGATGATGGTGCGATCGGCCATTGCCGCGTTTTCCACCGGCACCAGCAGCGACAAGGGTTCATCGGAGATGACGAAGCCGCCGACATGCTGGGACAGATGACGCGGGTGATCGCGCAGCTGTTCGGTCACCGCAAGAATCTTGTCGATGAGTGGATTGGCCAGATCGAATCCGGCCTCTTCGATGCGCTGCTCCATCGGCGTTTCGCCATTGCCCCAGCCATAGCAATTGGCCAATAGCGCGATCTGGTCTGGTGGCAGACCGAACGCCTTGGCCACGTCGCGCACCGCGCTCTTGCCGCGATAGCAGATCACCGTCGCCGCCAGCGCGGCGCGTTCGCGACCGTATTTGGTGTAGACGTATTGCAGCACTTCCTCGCGCCGCTCGTGCTCGAAATCGACGTCGATATCCGGTGGCTCGTCGCGTTTTTCTGACAGGAAGCGCGCCATCAACAAACGGGTTTCATCCGGATTGACTGCCGTGATGCCCAACGCATAACACACCGCTGAATTGGCCGAAGACCCACGGCCCTGGCACAGGATATGCCGCGAGCGTGCGAAATGCACCACATCGCGCACGGTGAGAAAGAAGGCCTCGTATTTCAGTTCGGCGATCAGCGCCAATTCTTTCTCGATGTCGTCGCGTATTTTCTCTGGCGTTCCATCCAGCCACCGCTCACGCATGCCTGTTTCGGTGAGCTGCCGCAGATAACTCGCCGGCGTATGTCCTTCCGGCACCAGTTCGCGCGGATAGGTGTATTCAAGCTTGGAAATATCGAAGGTACAGCGCTGGGCCAGGTCGACCGTGGCCTGCAACAGCGCATCCGGATAGATGTTGCCCAGGGCCCGGCGCGTGCGCAAATGGCGCTCGCCGTTGCGGAACAGGTGCGCGCCGCACTCGGCCAACGGCAAGCTGTGGCGGATGGCGGTCAAGGTGTCCTGCACGATGCGCTCGCGCCGCTGCGCCATATGCACATCGCCGCTGGCCAGTGCGGTCATGCCCAGCTGCTGCGCCAGCAACTGCAAGGCAAGCAACCGCGCGGCATCGTCCTGTTCGCGATGCAGTTCCACCGCAAGGAATGCACGCTCGGCGAAGACCTGTTGCAACCAGGCACCCTGCTCGGCCTGCGGCTGCGCGCCGGGCAACCACACCGCGAACACGCCGGGTGCGACATCGCGAAACTGCGCTTCCACCTCGGCACGCCCCAACCGATAGGTGCCCTTGCTTGCTGCACGGCGCGCGGTGGTGATCAGCGCGCACAGTTGCGGATAGCCGTGCGCGTTTTCCACCAGCAGCACAAAGCGGGTGCCATCGACCAGGGTGAATTCGCTGCCGACGATCAAGCGCACGCCGGTGGCGCGCGAGGCTTCCAGGCCGCGCACGATGCCGGCCAGCGAGCATTCGTCGGTGATGGCCAGTGCGCTGTAACCGCAGTGCTGCGCGCGTGCGAACAACTGCTCGGCACTGGAGGCGCCGCGCAGGAACGCGAAATCCGACAGGCAATGCAGTTCGGCATACGCGGGCAGGCCATCGGCAACCGCCGCATGGGTGATGTCGTCGTTGGCAGCGCGCAGACGTGCAGCCACGTTCCAGGCGCGTGGCATGCGCCCGCCGGGCGTGTCGCGGTCCACGCCGTCGACGGCGTCGTCCCAGCTCATGGGCGCACATCTTCAATATCGCGCTGCCACCCACCCGTCCTTCCAGTGCGCCGCAGATCGCCTCGTTGCAGATGCTCTTTCACTGCGTGGCATCGGGTGCTTGCGGCGCCGCTGCGATGACCAGCCCGGCAAACAGTGCTCCGATGCCGCAGGGGCATGCGTGGGATCATGCGAACCACCCATGCAGCATCCAGCCTTCGACACGGCCCGGCGCGGCAAATACCCAGGCCCGGCGTCCGCGTGCGGTCTCCACCACGTAGTAATCGCGACGCGCTTCATCGTCGTCCCACCAGCCGCTTTCCAATCGCTCCGGGCCGGAGACGATGCGTAACTGCGCATCGTGCAAGGGCACCGGCTGTGGCAACAACCAGGTAGGGCGCGGCGGGCGGGGTGGCGCATCGGTTTCGCGCACCGTATCGCCGATGGCGCGCCGCCATGCGCGTTCCGGGCGCGGGTCGTCGGCCGGCAGCACGCGATACACCGCCTCATCGCCGAGCCGCGCACGCAAGCGCTCGCGCAGCTGCGGCCACTCCACCGATTGCTGCGCACGCTGATCGAACAGATCGCGCATGGCCGGCACGAACGGCGGCAGTTGCCGCGCCAGCAGGCGCATCGCCACTACCGGGCGCGGAATCTCCACCCGCTCCAGCCGGTTGCGTGCAAGCTCGAACAACAGCGTGGGCGCACGCTCCGGCGTCAGCAGGCCGATCTCGACATCGGTGGCGCCTTGTTCGTGCTCCAGTCGCAGCAAGAACCGTTGCACGCCACCATCGCGAATGGACAGATACGTGCACAGATCGCCGATCAAGCGACGCAGCGGGAACAGCAGCGCCGGATGCATTTCCACCTCGTAGCCCAGTTCCACACGCTGGTCGAAATGATCTGGCGGTGCGTAACACTCCAAGGGGTCGTCGACCTGGCCGTAGAGGCGGTCCAGGTGATCGAGCAGTCCTGCACCGAAACGCCGGCGCAGCCCATCGCGCGGCAACGCACGCACCGCAGCCAGCGTACGCACACCCATGTGCTGCAGGCGCTCACCCACATCGTCAGGCAAGGCGGCACGGCGTACCGGCACTTTGTCGAGCGTGCTGTGCAAGGCCGGCAACTGCGTCACGACCATGCCATCGCGTAAGCCAGCCAGCACGCGCGCGGCGCGCGGTGTAGGCGCCAGTGCAAGCCGGTGCTGGAAGCCCAAGGCCTGCAGTTCATCGCGCAGGCGGCGCTCGAAACGTGGCCACGGACCGAACAACCGAAAACTGGCACCGGCTTCCAGCACGATGGCGCGCGACCATTGCTGGCTCACCAACGAACTATGCCGGTACGCCCACGCCGCGAGAAACCGCTGCGTGCGCGCCTCACTCTGCGCGTCGTAATCGATGGTGCGCACATTGGCCATCAGCGCATGCGCCGCCGATAGCCGCATGCCGGCTTTCAGACCGGCGGCAGACGCCGCTGCGTTGACCGAATGCAGGCTACGTAACTGCGCCGGCCCTTCGACCAGCACCAACGGCGCGTGCGGCTCTTCCAGACGCCGAAGGACGGCGTCCAGCGCCAGCTGCGGCAGCAGTATGCAGGCCCACAACATGCGCGCGCCTCAATGGGCCAGCCGCAACGGCTGCGAGGGGACCTGCCCACCGCGGCATTTGCGCACCTGCCAGGCATCACGCTCGGGCAGAAATTCCAGCCGCAAGGCGGCCGGCGATGCATTGACCGCATGCTTGCGGTCGCGCAGCGCGAATGCGCAGCAATTGCCGCTGTCGGCGGCGACTTGCAGCCGCCGCAACGCGCGCGCATCGCCGGTCTGCGGCCAGCCCAATACCGCCGCGCAGGCACCGCTGCGCAGGCATTGTTCGAACGCCCACAAGGCCTCGCGCGGCCCGGCCTGCACCACTTCCAGATGTTCCAGCACCACCCCGCCCGCCTGCCAGGCCGGTGCGTAGGGAATGAACGGCGGCGCCACGAGCACTACGCGGCTGCTGGCGCCGGTCATGCGTGCCAGCGTGGGCAACAACAATGCGATCTCGCCTACGCCGTGCGCGGGCAACAGCAATTCGGTCAGCGCCCGCCGCGGCCAGCCACCATCGGGCAGCAGCGCATCCAGTGCGGCATGCCCGGTGGATTCGCCGCCATGGACAATGGCCGTGCCATGACCTGCGCGCCACACCGTACGCGCGGCCAGCAGGGCGTCCAGCGGCAATGCGACTGCCGCGCTGCCGTCCTGCCTGATGCGCGCGGGCTCCTGGCTCATCTCAACCCTGCCGGATCAGACCGCAGTACAGCCCTTCGATCGCGAAGTCGGCATCGGCCGCCACCACGATCGGCGCATGCGCGCGGTTGCGCGGCAGCAAACGGAGACGCTCGGCACCGCGTTCCAAGCGTTTGATGGTGATTTCGCCATCCACACGTGCCACCACGATCTGCCCATCGCGCGCATCGTTGCTGCGATGCACGCCAACCAGATCGCCGTCCAGAATGCCGTCGTCGATCATCGAGTCGCCTTGCACCTGCAACAGATAATCCGGGCGCAGCGAGAACAGCGCGCGGTCCAGCCACAGCTGACGATCCAGCCCGATATCCGCCCCGATCGGCACACCGGCCGCCACCCGCCCCAGCACCGGCAAGGCCAGCACCGCATCGCGCGCCGGATCAGGCCTCATCCGGCCTGGCACCCGGATACCGCGCTTTTGATTGGGCAGCAGCTCGATCAACCCGGCCTCGGCCAGTGCCTGCACGTGCTTTTGCGCGGCATTGCGCGAGGCGAAGCCGAATGCCTGCGCAATCTCGGCCAGGCTGGGCGACACCCCTGCGCGGGCCTGTTCCTGCAGGAAGATCAGCACCGCCGCACGTTTGGGAGAGAGAGGTTCCATGGAAGAAAACGGCCAGCCGGGACTAGGTGTACATTTGTACACCCCTCGGTCGCAGCAGGCGAGATTGGCCGACTCAGCTTGCTGAGCCGATTCAGCGGGCGAGCTTGCGACAGACCGGGCACCGAGTTATAACTTACGTAATAACAAGGGGCGCCGCCATGAAACTCAAGATCACCTCCATCGGCAATTCCGCCGGCGTCATCCTGCCCAAGGAACTGCTGGCCCGCCTGCGCCTGGGCAAGGGCGACGAACTGTATGCGCTGGAAACGCCCGACGGCATCAAGCTGACCGCGTTCGACCCGACCCTGGCCGCGCAGATGGAGGTGGCCGAGCAGGTGATGCGCGAGGATCGGCAGGTGCTGCACAAGTTGGCCAAATGAACACGCGCATGGTCGTCTGGATCGAGCGCGCGCTTGCCTTGGCAATACACGAACGTCAGTTGAGCGAGCACGGTGGCGCAGCTGGCGTGCGTAATGAAGCCTTGCTGGATTCGGCGCTGGCGCGCCCGCAACAGTTGTTCTCCTACGGCGATCCCCCGCCCGACCTGGTGGAACTGACTGCGAGCCTGGCCTATGGGCTGGCACGCAATCACCCGTTTGTGGATGGCAACAAGCGCACCGCCCATGTCTGCTATCGCGTCTTTCTGGTGCTCAATGGTGCCGAGCTCATTGCCTCGCAGGAAGACAAGTACGTCGCCATGATGCAATTGGCCGATGGCGCGTGGAGCGAGAAGCAGTTTGCGCAGTGGCTACGGGCAAGGGTGCGCTTGCGTGACGACCGGCATATCCATGAGACACGACCCACCTATGGCTGAGCATCCCTCCGGCTGATAGCACTCTGCTTTGCGCTTGAGCCGTGCAGCCGTGCAGCGCGTTTCTACTTCCGTGATCAGCGGTCTCGTTGCACCGTGCACAGTGAAGAATGCAAGCAAGCAGGGCGTCAATATCGCTGAAGCCTGGGCGTGCAGCCGCTCACGCAACACTGGCCATCCCTGGCCGTGCCGCTGCTACGCAACGCGTTACGCTCGTTACGCAGTCTGTTGCGTCAGCTACGCTCAGTCCTTCGCATACACCACACCCAACTTGTCGATCTCGTCGCCGGCGCGGCCGGTGAAACCGGCGATATGCCAGCCGCTGGGCGCAGTCAGCGTATAGGTCTCGCTGCTCGGGGTGCCCACCTGCACGCTGCGGCCTTTGTTGGTGCGCAGGCTCAACGAAAATACGCGGGTGCGGTCGTTGTACTTGCCCACCGTGAATGTGGCCGAGGACAACGTTTCGTTGGCACCCAGCGACAACGTGGTCGCCTGCCCACCACTGCCGCCATGCGCGAGCAGCTTGCCGCTGTCCAGGATCACACCCAGGCCATCCAGGCGCGCGCCGCCGCGCAGGGTCACCCCGCTGAGCGGGCGACCGCCGGTGTTGCCAGCCAGATCGTTGAACGGAATGCCATGCGGGCCACCGAACTGGTCGCTGGTGCGCAGTCGATCGCCCACTGCCCAACCGAACTGGGCATGTAGCGGGTAGTGGTCGGACAAGGGCTTGCCGGCGCTGTCATAGAAGCCGCCGCCATCGAGCTGATAGCGGTTGGCTACCAGGGTCAGTTGCGGCGCATCGCGGTACAGGATCTTGTCGACCACTTCGCAGCTGTTGGTGGGTGGCGTGCCGCACAACAGCGGTGCGGCGCCGGCCGCCGGTGCTGTGCCCTTGATCAATTCCAGCCATGGATCGGTCAGGCCGTTGGAGGCGATCAGCTCGCGGATATTGTCGTCGCTGCGGGTGTAGCGCGTGTTGGAATCCATCATCACCAACACCGCGTTGCCGGACGACCAGGTCTGGATGAACTGCGAGAGCTGACCGATGTTGGCGCGGCGTGCGGACAGATCGCCCGCTTCGACACCGGCATTGGGATGCGCGTTGTAGACATCCAGCAACACGCCATCGGCCAGGCGTACACGCATGTAACTGAAACCCTTCGGGGTCAGGCAGTCGGTGCCGTTGCACTGATTCCACTTGATCCGCGTGAAGTCGCTGAAGGGATAGTTGCTGAGCGTATTGAGCCCGTCGCCGAAGGCGGCACCACCGCTGGTGGCGGTGCGGTACGGATGCGCATCGCCGGCGTACAGCGCGGCGTGGTAGTTGAAGTCTTCCTGCACATTGACCAGGCCGTAAGGTGCCAGTTTCGGCGCCAGCAGTGCGGTGTTGGTGGCCGGCGTTCCGCTGGACAGCCCTTCGGGCAGGCCGGCGACGTTGTAGGTCAGCACATCTAGGACGCCGACGTTTGTTTGCGCCTGGGCGATGCCGGCACAGGCAAGACTGAGAGTGATTCCGAGACTGACGAGAGTACGTAGCTGGTGGAGCATAAATCGCCTCTTGCAGTGATAAGAAACAGCGGCTGGCACGGTGGCCAGAGAAACGGCGCTCATGCGCCGATGCAACCACACGCGCCGGTCGTGGCCGGCGCGTGCAGCGTCATTCGCTCAGGTAATGCGGGTCGATTGCGGTGCCGATCAACGTGGCCAAGGCCGGCAGTGCGCAGTCGTACTCCGGTGTGGCGCTGCTGCAGCCGGGAATGAACACAGGCGACGAGGGCGGCGGCGCCTGTGGCGTCAGCACGCGGCGTTCGCGCAGTTGCGCCAGGGTCTGCGCGGTGTAGCGCAATCGGATCACGCGCTGCCCATCGGCACGGCGCCAACGTTCGAACACCAACGCGCCGCCGGGCACGGTCTGGTCGGGCTGGTAACCGGGCAACTGCCAATGCAGATCGAACATGCCGGCCAGCAAGGTCAGCGTGCCGTCGTGCCCGGATAGCACTACCAGCCGTGCATCGCCACCGATCGGCGTGGGGTGCGGTGCATTGCTGTTGCCGCTGGCATTGCCGTTGCTGTGAGTATCAGTGCCAGCGTCGGCAGTGCTGCCTTGCTGCAAGGTCGCCAGTAATCGTGCGGCCAGCGGCGAACTGGCCATGCGCGCCACCGTCGGCGCACGCAGACGCAGCGCGAACTCGGCCTGATGCGGTGCGAATGCGCGCAGCAGACTGGCCTCGTTCACGCCTTGCCACCCCAACGCGGCAAAGTCCTGGCCATCGGCCCAGCCCATCAGCAGGCTTTCGCTGATACCCGATGCAGATGGTGCCGGGCCTTCGACACCGGCGATTCCATCGTGGGCATCGCCCATGCGCGAGTGCACCGCATCCAGGCGTTGTTTGCCGGCACCGGCCTGCGCTGGACACGGCCGCTGCGCGCACTGCAGCAGCAGTTGCTGCAGGCTGTCGATCGCATCGTGTTGCGCCGCATTCCAGGCCGCAACATCTCCACCGACGCGGCCGGCGATGGCCGCACGCATCAATGCAGCGGCAGCTGGCTGCCGCAATGCCGGGGCACCGTCGAACAGGGGATCGGACGCGTCAGCGGCAACGTGGTGCACCGTGTTCGTGCACCCCGGCGTGAGCGTGCTTGCCAGTGCGCGTGCCGAGGCGATGGTGCGCTGGGTGCGATTGGCCCAGTAGTAGACGTTGGCGCAGCCATCGCCATCGAACACACCGAGCGGCGCGTAATGCGCGCGGTAATAGCTACCGAATAACGCCTCCAGACGTGCACCGTTTGCGGTCAGGTGCCCGGCCGGCACAGCGAAGCGTGGCCAGGGACGTGCGGAATAGCGGCCCAGCTGCTCCGGGCTGGACATCGCCGCACGCACGCCGTGGCGCTTGAGGATGACGACTTTTTCGAGCGTCTCCGGCGCCGCAGCAGCGGCATGCGCCACTTCCAACGCAGCCAGACCGGCAACGAACAGCACAAAGAAACACATACAGATACGAGGCAGTAATGACATGAGTGGTCTCAAAACGTGGTGCACCCACTGCATTGCGCGAGATCTCGCGCAATGCAGCTGGCAACAGCGCCAACGCGGGCGATGCTGCCTTGCATGCGGCGCCCTGCAGTAGGCGCCGAGTAGCGGCAGTGGCTGACGCCGACAACCGTGGAACGGCGATCAACGCAACTGCGCAGCTGTCAGGTGGGCGTGGCCGATGCAGGAGCGGCATGCACCGCTCCTACGCTCGAACCACAAGCGCACCGTCCGCAGCCAGCTGACGACTGCTCGCCAGGCGGTGTCAGCCACGCTCAAAAACGCGCGCGCATCCCCACCGACCAGGTGCGGCCGTAGTCGGTATAGCCGCCGAACAGGTGATCGCCGACGAACTGGCGCTGCACTTCGCCGGTGAGGTTGATCGCGTTGACGAATACCGACAGCGTGTCGTTGACCTTGTAGGCCACATTGGCATCCAGGCTGCCGAACTGGTCGCTGTTGAGCGTGGCCACATTGGCGGTGCCGACCGCGTTGAGAATGTCGTCGCTCCAGCTGTAGCTGACGCGCGCCATCAACGGCCCCTTCTCGTAGAACAGCACGGCGTTGTAGGTGTTCTTGGCTACACCTTCCAGGCTGTCGGTGAAGCTGTTGCTGCCGTCGTGATAGGTCGCCTTGCTGTCGGTCCAGGTGTAGTTGAGCTGCATGCCCAGGCCATCCAGCGGCGACGGCAGGCCAGTGAAGACCTGCTGATACGCCACTTCCACGCCCTGCACCATCGCCTTGCTGCCGTTGGTCTTGGACGACAGCAGATAGGTCTGACCTTCGTAGACCAGGTTGGACATCTGGGTCTGGATAAAGCTGGAAATATCCTTGTAGAACAACCCACCGGTCAGGGCCGAGGTGCCATCGATATACCACTCGAAGGTCAGGTCGTACTGCCATGCCTCGAATGGCTGCAACGCAGGATTGCCACCACTGGCGGTGAAGCGTTCGCCACTGGAATTGAAGGTGAGCTTGGACGACAGATCGGTGAGGTCCGGGCGCGTGATCACCTTGGCAGCGGAGGTGCGCAGCACCATGTCCTCGCGCACATCCCAGGCTGCGTTGAACGAGGGCAGCACGTTGGTGTAGCTGCGCTCGAAGTGCACCGGTTGCGCGCTGCCGTTGACATCGGCATGGCCATCGGTGGCCTGTTCGGTGCGCACCACGCGCGCACCGAGATTGCCGCGCAGCTCGCGGCCGGCCAGTTCGGTGCCGAAGTTGGTCATCGCGTAGGCCGAGGCGATCTTTTCCTGCACCTCATAGGAGTTCTGCAGGTCGGCGCTATTGGGGGTATTGCTGAGATCGGCGCTGGTTGGCCAATTGCCCCAAAACGTGGATTCGATCGGCGCCAGCCATTGCCGCGGCATGTTGCCGTTGGCATCGGCCAGCATGTCGCTCACCGGCAATGCAGTGAAATTGCTGCCCGGGAAGCGCACGCCGGCGATGCTGTTGAGCAGCAGGTCGGCACGGTCGTAAGTGCGCGAGCGCTGGCGATACTTGACGCCCAGCTTGAAGTCGCGGAAGAAGCCGCCGTCGAGCGCACGCTTGGCATCGAACTGCAGTGCGTCTTCCTTGTCGCGTGCGTCGATCTCGCGCCATTCCAGCCGGCGCCCTGCCACGGTGGCCGGGTTGGTTGGATCGAAGCCGTTGGTAAAGCTCCAATCGGGCACGTTGTCGCCGTCGGCTTGCGGCATGTCCACGCGCATCGACAGGTCGGTGCCGCTGCGCAGCCGGGTGCGCCGGATCGGGTCCGAATCGTAGCTGTGCGCCTGCGAGTGGAAGGCCACTGCGCCCAGCGTCCAGCGGTCGCCGCTCCAGGTGCTGGACAGGCGCGCACTGCGGTTGTCGTCGGTGATGCCGGAGGTCTCGCGCGAGATCTGTACTTGCCCGTTGCGGTAATCGAAACCGGTGATGCCGCCGTTTTCCACGCGCAGATTGCTCAGCTTGGCCAGGCTATCGAAGCCCACGCCCATGCTGTATTCATCGTAATGCACGGTCTGCTTGGCGTAGAGCAGATCGAGATTTGTCTCCCATTGCGCGCTGGGCTTCCACTGCAGCGAGGCGGCCACGCCGGTGCGTTCGCGCTCTTCCAGCTCCAGCGTCGGGCGCAGACCGGTGGGCACGTAAGTGGCGCCAGGCACACCCGGCACGCCGTTGCGGTAATAGTCCCAGCTCACCTCGTTGACGCGGTCCTGGCGCAGCGTGCGTTGCGCATACGCGCCTGAGATCAACATACCGAAGGTGCCTTCGGCGTTGACCCAGTTGAACAGGCCGGAGACGCGCGGATCGTTGGCCTGGGTGCGCTGGGCCTGGCTCGATTCCAGCGATACGTTGGTCAGCGTCTTGCCCAGTTCCAACGGGCGGAACGTGCGCACGTTGATGATGCCGCCGATCGCACCTTCGTCCAGATCGGCGGTGGGACTCTTGATCACATCCAGCCCGGAGACCAGTTCGGCCGGCAGCGTGTCGTAACGGAATTGCCGCCCGGTCTGGCCGGAGGTGCGCACATTCTCGTTGACCGCCATGGTCTGGCCGTTGAGCGTGGTGACCTGGAAGTTCGGGCCCAGGCCGCGCACGCGCACGTACACCCCTTCGCCGCGATCGCGCACGATCGACACGCCGGGCACGCGCTGCAGCGCTTCGGCCACGTTCTGCGCCGGCAGCTTGCCGATGTCTTCGGCAGCGATCACATCCACCACGCTGTCGGCGTAACGCTTCTGCCGCAATGCGGCGCTGAGGCTGCCGGCGTAACTGCCAAGCACCTGGATGCTGTCCAGTTCCTGCACCGGTGCGTCTGCGCGCGGCATTGGCGCCGTTGCGGTCGTTGCGACTGCCGCAGTTGCAGGAACCGCCTGCGGCATGCCGGGTGCTGGCTCGGCGGTTTCGATCGTCACCGTGGTCGCATTGAGATAGCGGTAACGCAGGCCGGTTCCATCGAGCAATTGCTGCAAGGCCTGCTCAGGTGCAATGCCGGCAGCGGTGGCGCGGGTCTGCGGGTTGCCGGCCACGCCTGCGGCATAGACAAACTGCAGCCCGGTCTGACGCGAGAGCGCATTGAGCGCGCGTGCCAGTGGCTGGGCAGGAATCGCATCGACCGCGATGGTGGCTGGAGCCGCCTGGGCGCCGGCAGTGCCGGCATGCAGGGCGAGAGCGATCGAAAGAAACAACGTACGGCGCATCGTGGAATCCAGTAGGGGAGGAAGCAATGCGCAACACCTCACGCGAGGCGGGATGCTGCGTTGTACCCGGACTACGAGGATCGACGGCGACGATCGGGCACCGTTTTTTGATGAATTTTCTGTGACACCTGCGGGGGTGCGAGCGCTGAGCGCGCGCAGGCGATGCACGCATCGATACGTCACTTGGCACCACGGCTATCGCGTAAGCGTGTCCTGCGTAGGCCGGCTGCGCACACGCAGAACTCCCGGCGCGCTGACCACGCGCAGGTTCGGCTGGCCGTCGAGGAAAGCACGCAGTGAAGCGATATCGTCGCCGCGCAGATTGCCGGTGAGCCGCAGCGCACCGGCGCCAGCGTCGTCGATCAACAAGCGCGTGCGATTGAGCCGATTGAAGTCTTCGGCCACCGTGGCCAACGGTGCGTCGCGGAACACGATGCGCCGCTTCCGCCAGGCATGCATCGTGGCCACCTCTTCGCTGGCGAGTTCGATCCGGCCAGTCGCATCGTCGATACGCGCGCTCTGCCCTGCCCCCAGATTGGCGAGCATCGGTCGCCCAGCGCGCTGCTCGTGCCACACATGTACACGGCCCTCGGCCACCTCGATACGTGCCTGACGCTGATACAAGGCAATGTCGAAGGTGGTGCCGATATCCTCCACCCGCAGATGGCCTGCGTGCACTTGCAAGGGGCGCCGATCCGGTGCGACCACAAAGCTGGCCTGGCCGCGCAACAGCTGCAGGTGACGGCTCCACGGCGTCATGGTGGCGCGCACGCTGCTTTGCGCATTCAGATGCACCACGCTGCGATCGGCCAACTGCACGCTGCGCTGCTCGCCGTGCACGGTGGCGTAGGTTTGCGTGCGCGGCCAGGCCCAGCCAGTCAGCACTGCCACCCCGCAGAGTGCTGCGGCAAGCCCCATGCTCCAGCGGCGCACGCGCGCACTGCGTTGGGCTGCGGAGCGGCGCGACTGGTCCGCATGTTGCGACGTCAATCGTGGCGGCAACGGCAGCGCGATCACGTTCCGCGCCACTGCATCAGTGCTCTTGCGCCGGTCGGCGTCGAGTAGAGCATCCACGTCCAGCTCCATGCCGCGCAATGCATCACCCAGTTCGCCAGACACGCGCAGCACGGCCATGTATTCGCGCACGTGCAGCGGCGATGCCGTCAGCCATTGCAGAAAGCTGGCCTGTTGCCCCGCATCCAGCGCCTGCATGCGTTGCAGCGCATGCCAATGCGCGGCCTCAGCGACAGCGCTGCGGCTTGGCACTGCAGACTTGCTCACCAGCTTTCTCCGCTGTCGGCCACTGCCCGTCTGCACGCCGACAACCCGCGCACCACGTGTTTCTTGACCATATGCGCAGACACCCCCATGCGCTCGGCGATCTGCTTGTAGCTCAGCCCATCGCGGTATTGCATCACCAATACCGCACAGGTGCGCTCCGGCAATGTCGCCAGCAAAGCCTGCAAGCGTTGCTGGCGCTGCTGCCGGTGCGCGGCGTCTTCCACGTCGTCGCCTGCGGCCAACACCTGCGAGAACTGCTCCATCTCTTCGATGCGCAGCGGCGCCTGTTTACGTCGCACGGCCTGCTCGCGCGCCAAGTTCAGCGCCACCGTATACAGATAGGCCTCGGGATTGGCGATCGCCTCACCCTGATCCTGATGCGCACGCAACAGGCGTAGATAGGTCTCCTGCACCAGATCCTCCGCCTCTTCTTTGGCACCACGGCGCACGAAAAAGCCACGCAGCACCGATCCATGCTGGGTGAACACCTGCGTCCACGCGCGGGCGGCGTTGGCTTTCATAGTGGGCGCTCCCCTTGCGCTGGGCCGGCTAGCCTGGCCAATGCAGGTGACACCACGATGACGCGCGGCTGCATGGCGTGCGCCCGCGCATGCAGCGTCGTGCCGCGCCGCTCCAACACGCGTGTCATCCACACAAGCGACGTCATGCGCAGCAAGCGCGCCCCGCTGCACGCGCAAGCATGTTGCGACATCGCTTACGTGTGAAAGATGCATCACCCACCTACACCACACCTTGACCAGGCAGGCATCAAGGTAAGCGTCCTCCTCTCAGCCATCGCCACGGGGTCCGCATGAATGCCACGCCCGCCACTGCCACTCATCTGGCGCCGGCCAACGCTACCACTGCTGCGCCGACCTACCCGGTCAACCTGCGCATCAACGGTCAGCCCTACCAATTACAGCTCGAAGCCTGGGTGAGCCTGCTCGACCTGTTACGCGACCGGCTCGATCTCACCGGCACCAAAAAAGGCTGCGACCACGGCCAGTGCGGCGCGTGCACCGTGCTGGTGGATGGTCGCCGCATCAATAGCTGCCTCACGCTTGCGGTCATGCAGGACGGGGCCGACATCACCACGGTCGAAGGCCTGGCCGATGGCGAACAACTGCATCCGTTGCAGCGCGCATTCATCGAAAACGATGCCTTCCAGTGCGGCTATTGCACGCCTGGGCAATTGTGTTCGGCTGTCGGCCTGATCAACGAAGGCAAGGCGCACGACCGCGATCAGGTGCGCGAATTGATGAGCGGCAATCTCTGCCGCTGCGGTGCCTATCCGCAGATCACCGATGCGGTGATGGAAGTGCTAGGCAAACCCAGCGACAGCAGCGAGAGCGCCACCACACCGTGGACGCCAGGGACGGTGCCGGCATGATTCCGCTTACCTATACGCGCCCGGACAACGTCGATGCGGCGCTCACTGCACTTGCAGTGCGCGGCAGCGACCCACAGCCGGTGCCTGCCGAAGCCCCCGTGCGTCTGATCGCCGGCGGCACCAATCTCACCGACCTGATGAAGTTGCAAGTGATGCGGCCCAGCCGCCTGGTCGATATCAACCGGCTGCCGCTGGACAGCATCAGCACGCAGCCCGATGGCGGACTGCGCTTGGGCGCGCTTGCGCGCAATGCCGACACCGCTTATCACCCGGAGGTGGAAACACGCTACCCCCTACTGAGCGCTGCGATTCTGGCCGGTGCTTCGCCGCAGATCCGCAATATGGCCAGCAATGGCGGCAACCTGTTGCAGCGCACGCGCTGCGTGTACTTCTACGATCATGCCACGCCGTGCAACAAGCGCGAGCCAGGCACGGGATGCTCGGCCATCGGCGGGCTGACCAAATATCACGCCATCCTGGGCGCCAGTGCGCACTGCATCGCCACGCATCCCTCGGATATGTGCACAGCCTTGGCGGCGCTGGATGCGGTCGTGCATGTGCAAGGCCCCAATGGCGAACGCGATATTCCCTTTGCGCAGTTCCATCGTTTGCCGGGCGATCACCCGGAGCTGGACAGCACCCTGGCGCCGGACGAGCTGATCGTGCACATCGATCTGCCCGATGCGCAGCGCTTCGCCGCGCATAGTGCTTATCTGAAAATTCGCGAGCGCCTGTCGTATGCCTTCGCGCTGGTCTCGGTGGCCGCAGCGCTGGAATTGGCAGAAGACGGCAGCATCCGCGAGGTGCGCGTTGCACTGGGCGGCGTGGCGCACAAGCCCTGGCGCAATCCCGAGGCCGAAGCACAGCTGGTGGGCAAGCCGGCCACGGCAGAGAGTTTCGGCAGCCTGGCCGATGCGTTGCTACAAGGCGCGCAATCGCAAGGCGAAAACGCCTTCAAACTGCCGCTGGCCCGCCGCGCGATCGTGCGTGCATTGGACGTCGCCCGCGAGGGCACCATCGACAACCGCGGGCGAACCAGCGCGCTGGAGGAATCGCCATGAACGCACGCAGCACCGATCTATCCAACAGCGACCTGACCCCACCGGTTGCCGACAGCGGCACCGGCTATCGCCCCACCGGCACCGGCGTCACCCGCATCGACGGGCGTGCCAAGGTCACCGGCCAGGCGCGCTATGCCGCCGAATGGCCGGTGCCGGATCTGGCCTATGGCGTGGTGGTCAACAGCAGCATCGCCAAGGGCGAGATCGTCGCCTTCCATCTCGCCGCCGCGCGTGCAGTGCCCGGCGTGCTGGAAATCGTCACCCATGAAAACCGCCCGCACATGCGCGGCATGGACCTGTTCTACAAGGACATGACCGCACCTGCCGGTTCGCCGTTCCGCCCCTTGTACGACAACAAGATCCTGTACAGCGGCCAGCCGATCGCGTTGGTAGTTGCCGACACCTTCGAAGCGGCGCGCCACGCGGCGCATCTGGTGGAAGTGGAGCTGCTGCAGGACCCGCACGAAACCAACCTGATGACCAATCTGGACCGTGCGCACAAACCCAAGGCCATGAAGGCCGGTTTCTCGCCGCCGCCCAAGGACAAGGGCGAGCCGGAGACCGCGTTCGTCAATGCCGCTGTCCAGGTCCAGGCCGACTATTACAGCGGCGTGGAGCACCACAATCCGATGGAGTTGTTCGCCTCCACCGTGATCCGCGAGGACGATGGCCACTTCACCATTTACGACAAGACCCAGGGCTCGCAGAACAGCCGTTGGTATGTCTCGCATGTGTTCGGTTTGAGCAAGCGCAAGGTCACTGTGCGCAACCCGTATGTGGGCGGTGCCTTCGGCTCCGGGCTGCGCCCGCAGTATCAATTGCCGCTTGCGGTGATGGCCTCGATCCTGCTGGACCGCTCGGTGCGCGTGGTGCTGACGCGGCAACAGATGTTCACCTTCGGCCATCGCCCGGAGACATTGCAGCGGCTCAAGCTCGGTGCAGACCGCGACGGTACCTTGCGTGCGATCTGGCACGAAGCCATTGCCGAAACCTCACGCATCGAGGATTACGTCGAGGTGGTGGTCAACTGGAGCGGGCAGCTGTACGCCTGTGACAACGTGCATCTGGGCTACAACCTGGTGAGCCTGGACCAATTCAGCCCGATGGACATGCGTGCACCCGGCGCCGCACATGGTGTGCATGCACTGGAAGTGGCGATGGACGAGTTGTCCTATGAACTCGGCATGGATCCGCTGGCGCTGCGCCTGAAGAATTACGCCGAGGTCAATCCGGCCGACGAAAAGCCTTTTTCCAGCAAGGCACTGCGCGCGTGCTACCAGCAAGGTGCCGATCGCTTCGGTTGGGCGCAGCGCCCGTTGCAACCGCGCGCGCGCAAGGAAGGCAATGAATGGGTCGGCTGGGGCATGGCCACCGGCCAATGGGATGCGATGCAGATGTTTGCGCGCGCGCACGCCGTGCTGCATGCCGATGGGCGGCTGGTGGTCAGCAGTGCGGCCAGCGATATCGGCACCGGCACCTACACGGTGATGGCGATGATCGCCGCCGAAGCGCTGGGCTTGCCGCTGGAACAGGTCACCTTTCAACTCGGCGATTCCACACTACCGGTCGCACCGATCGAAGGCGGCTCGTCGCATGTGACCACGGTGGGTTCGGCGGTGGATGGCGCATGCGGGAAACTGCGCGCGCGGCTGCTGCGGCTGGCGCAGGCGTTACCGAATTCGCGCTTTACCAAGGCCAAGCTGGACGAGGTGGTTTTCGCCGATGGCACGCTGGCATTGCGCGCCGATGCCGGTACCACCATCGCCTTGACCGCGCTGTTGCGTGCCGCTCAGCTGGAACAGATCGAAGACAAGTTCCTGCTGCTGCCCAATGTACTCAAGCAACGCAACTACACCCGCGCCACCCAGGGCGCGGTGTTCGTGGAAGTGCGCGTTGATGAAGAGCTGGGCACGGTGCGGGTGACCCGCGTGGTCAGTGCGATTGCGGCCGGGCGCATCCTCAACCCGATCACTGCGCGCAGCCAGATCGTCGGCGGCGTGGTCTGGGGCATCGGCCAGGCGCTGCATGAGCACACCCAGTCCGATCACCGTTTCGGCCGTTTCATGAATCACGATTTTGCGATGTATCACGTCTCTGCCAATGCCGACATCCACGACATCGATGTGATCTTCGCCGACGAGGACGACCGCATCGTCAGCAGCCTGGGCGCAAAAGGCGTGGGCGAAATCGGCCTGGTCGGCGTGTCGGCGGCGATCTGCAATGCGATCTTCCATGCCACCGGCAAGCGCATCCGCAGCACGCCGATGACGCCGGACAAGGTGATGGCGGACTGAGGCCTGCACCGCAGGTGCCCGTGCGCCCCTCAGGTGGAGCCATCTGCCTGAGGGCGGACGCGCCTGCAGCGTGTTATCGCTGCAGCGTCCGCGGCGACCGCTGGCGCAACAATCAGATCAGCCGCGTGTCCGTGGTGCCGAACCAGCGCAGACGGCGCGTCTAGCTGACTGGAAGATGTGTCTTCGGAGGATCGAGCGGCAGCGGCACGAAACCTGTGCCGCTAGCGGCCGACGCAGCGCGTCCAACAAACCATCACATGCACTCAGGTGCGCGTGGCCGCCATGAAGTGCGCACGGTCCTGCTGGGTGCGTCGGCGGATTTCCGCCAGTGCATCGCTTTCGGTCGCTTCCAGCATGGATTCGAACAGGCGCTGGAAGTGGTTGCGCATGGCCGTGCGCGCCGCCACCGGGTCGCGTTGCTGCAGGGCCTGCAAGATGGCGGTGTGCTCGTCCACGCGGGTGGCGCCGTCGTCGTGGCAGACCCGCGCGTACACCTCACGCACGCGCGGCAATTCGTTGCGCATGCGCCAGATCAACTGCACGCAATGCGCCACCACCGGGTTGCCGCTGATCCGCGCGATCGCCAGGTGGAATGCGCGGTCGTATTCGGCAGCGGCCGCATCGCTGAGCCCCGGCGCCGACAGCGCCTGGATCATGCCGCGCAATTCGTCCAGTTCCGCATCGGTGATGTGGCTGGCCGCCAATGCGGCCGCCTCCGCCTCGATCACCGCGCGCGCGGCGGTCAGCTCGAACGCGCTGACATCCGGCAACGCGCCCTCGTCCGAGGCCAGGCGTGGCTTGACGTACACGCCCGAGCCGATCTTGATCACGATGCGGCCCTGCGCCTCCAGTGCGATCTCGGCCTCGCGCACGGTCACCCGGCTGACGCCGAAGCGCTCGGCCAACTCGCGCTCGCCCGGCAGGCGCGAGCCGACCGGGAACTCGCCCGTGTCGATCAACGCGCGGATCTTGGCGGCAACGGAGTGGTACAGGCGGTTTTCGGACATCGGCGACTCAAACCCTCAAGGTGATCGGCCCGGCACGCGGGTGCCGGACAGGTGGCGCAGCAAAAGCCGCGCCGGTAAGCGACGCTAGAACCGGTAGCGCACCCCCAAATAATAGCGTCGCCCGTAAGTGTTGTACTCACGGAAGCTGCCGGGCACCGGCATGTCGGAGATGCGCGGCTCGTTGGTCAGGTTGGATGCCTCCAGCGACACCGACAGCTGCGCATTGAAGCGGTAGCTGGCACGCAGGTCCAGGGTGCCGCTGTCGCGCACGTAGCGGTTCTGCGCCGGGGCGCCGACGAACTTCTGGAAATACTCGGAGCGGTACTTGTAGATGGCCTGCAGGTCGACCGCGCCGATGGCGTAATACAGCTGGCTGGAGAACACGTGCCGCGACAGGCCGAAGATATTGGCCGGCGCGACGATGCCGCTGCTCACCAGGCCGGTTTCCGGATCGACCTGGTCGCCCAGGCGCAGATCCTGGGTCTTGTAGTTGGAATCGGCGTAGTTGTAGCTCAGCTTGACGCCCAGGCCGTCGAACGGCGCCGGCAGGTAGGAGAAGCGGTGGGTGCCGGTCAGCTCCAGCCCGGTGAGATCGCTCTTTTGCCGGGTGGTGACGTCCTGTACCACCGGCACCACCACCGACGTGCCGTCGATGACGAAGCGCTCGTCCACCACCGTGGGCACTGCGCCACCGGTGAACTGCTTGTAGTACACCGCGGCGCTGAGCAGGGAGTCGGCATTGGGATACCACTCCAGCGACACGTCCGCATTGGACGACAACAGCGGCCGCGTGCGCGGGTTGCCGGTGGCGGTGATGCTGCCGATCGCCTCGCCGACGCTATTGAATTCTGTCCCCGGTTCCAGGATGAAGGTGCGCCCGGCAGACAGCGCCACCAGATCCGGGCGCGCCATGGCCCGGTACAGCCCGAAGCGCAGCTGGGTCTGTTCGGTGAGGCCGATGTTGGCATTGAAGCTGGGCAGGAACACGCGGTTGGACGCACGCACCGTCTGCGCGGCGAAGCGCCCGGTTTCCACCAGCTGGATGGTGCCGTCAGGGTTGTCGACCACGTCCAGCTCGCCGCGCAATCCCACCGAGCTCACATCCGTGCGCACCCAGCGCACGCCCAGGTTGCCATCCAGCGGCAGCCCGAACAGCGTGCTGGCGAACTCGCCCATCACATACAGCGCGCGGGTCTTTTCTTCCACATCGGCGTCGGCGGTGCCGCGCGAGTCGGCATTGCGACCGGTGTCGTCCACGCCGGTGATGGCGCTAAACAGACAGCGGCTGTCGAAGGTGGCCCACTGCTGGATGGTGTTGCCGCTGGCGCCGGAGAGGAAATCCTCCTGCGGAAACGGTTGCCGGCAGGCCAGGTTGGCGGCGCGGATCGTGGCCGCATCGGTGACGTTGCGCTCGACGCGGTCGTCCAGGTCGCGGTAGGTCGCCTCGGACAGGCGCACGCCGCCCTTGATGGAGGTGAGCAGCCCGCTTTCCGGGGTGAAGGCGCCATCGAAACGCCAGGCCCGGATGGTGTGCGCGCGGCGCAACTCGTCGCGGCGCGCGCGCGCGGCCGCGCTGAAATTGTCCGGGTTGTTCAGGTCGAACGCAGGATCGACGACGATCCCCGGCACATCGCCGGCATAGGTATAGGTGTAGTCCACGCGTTGCCCGTTGATCCCGGGCACGCGGTTGCCGTTGATGTCGGTGGCGTTGGAGCGCAGCCGCATCAGGCGGTCGATCTCGCTGCGCTCGGTGCGCGAATACGACAGGTCGGTGGACAGCATCCAGGCCGCGTTCGGGCGCCATTCCACGCGTAGCCCGCCACCGCGATACTGCTCGTCGCGCACCTTGTAGTCGGTGGAGGACTCCACCGTGCTACTGCCGGTGTGGCCGAGCAAGGCGCCGTTGTCGCCCACCTGGCGGTTGTTGAGGTTGCGCAAGGTCTCGGAGAAATTGAGCTCGGCGCGGTCTTCGGTGACGGTGCGCTGCGAGTCCTGGTAATCCAGTGCCACATCCAGGCCGTCGAACGGCCGCCATTGCAGCGCGGCAAAGGCCGCGTCGCGTTGATCGTGTTCGCTGATCTGGCGGTATACGCGGCTGCCGGGCGCCAGATAATACGGCGTGCCCGCCCGCACCTGCGCCGGGGTTACGGCGGTGCAGTTGCGGCTGGCGCCCACCACTTCATTGGCGTTGCAGGCCGTCCAGGTGGAGCTGCTGCTCATCACTTCTTCCGGGTTGGTGCCCTCCAGCCGCTGCAGGCCGAGCGAGACCCCGAGTTTGCCGGCTCCGCGCAGGTCGAACTGGTCCAGGTAGCTGACGGTGCCGCGCCAACCCACGCCATCGGCGTCGCGCAACTTGCTGTCGCCATCGGCATAGGTCGCCCGCCCGTCCAGCTGCACACGGCGCTTGCCGAATTCCAGCGGCCGCACGGTCTGCATGTTGACCGTGCCGGCGATGCCGCCTTCGACGAAGTCGGCGCGCTGGGTCTTGTAGATCGCCACGGTGTTGATGAGTTCGGAGGGGAACTGGTTGAAGTTCACCGAGCGGTCGCCGCTGCCGTTGCTGGCCTCGCGCCCGTTGAAGGTGGCCGAGCCCAGGAACGGCCCCAGGCCACGGATGGAAATCTCCGAGGCGCCGCCTTTTTCGCGGTGCGTGGCCGCACCGGTGATGGTCTCGATCGCCTCGCCGATCGACAGCGCCGGCAGGTCGCCGATGTCCTCGGCCGACAGCACGTCGGCCACCACCGTCTGCTCGCGCTTGCCGTCGATGGACGACTGGATCGAGCTGCGGATGCCGGTGACCTTGACCTGGTCCAGCGTGGTGGGTGCTTGCTGCGGCGGCGCCTGGGCAGCATCGGTTTGCTGGGCAGCCGCTTGTGCACTTGCCAATACAAGGGCGCCCAGCAGCGCCTGAGCCAAGACGTTACGGCTAATTGGTCTAGATGATTGGACTATTTTTAAATACCACACAATTCCTCCTCCCAAAGGATGCCCGAAATCGGGCATTGCGGAGACTCCACGCGGATAAACGCCAAGTCAATCATTTCCTCGATTTGCCGAGCGGGCCACCTGATTAGGCCAATTTTGCGAAATAATTTGTGCGCACGCAGCATGACATCCGACGTTACACGCGCTTCAATAGCAAGCAACTGGACTACGATTTTGGTTTACGATCCAGCCTGCACTGTTACCCTCGGCCATCACCGACGCGCCAGCGTCCAGGAGCATCCCGATGCGATCCCCCGTCTCCCTTGCCTGCCTGTTGCTGCTATGTGCGCCTGCCTGGATCGGCTCGGCCCAGGCCACCGCGTACCTGGTGCACGACCAGAGCGAGTACGCCGTGGCGGCGGCCGCGCTGCGTGCCGGCGATCGCATCGTGCTGGCCGATGGGCAGTGGCGGGATTTCGCCATCGTGCTGCGCGGGCAAGGCACCGCCGAGCAGCCGATCACCCTCACCGCGCAAACGCCCGGCAAGGTGATCATCAGCGGCACCTCCGACCTGCGCATGGCCGGCACCTACCTGGTGGTGTCCAACCTGGTGTTCCGCGACGGCCACAGCCCGGGCGATGCGGTGCTGTCGTACCGCATCTCCAGCAAGGAACGCGCGCGCCACAGCCGCATCACCGGGGTGGTGGTGGACGGCTTCAGCAAGCCCACTCGCAGCGACTCGGACAACTGGGTGGCGCTGTACGACAGCGACAACCGCTTCGACCACAACCAGCTGGTCGGCAAGACCAATGCCGGCCCCACCCTGGTGGTGGTGCGCGACGCCACCCAGGGCCTGGACAACCGCCATCGCATCGACCACAACTGGTTCGGGCCACGCCCCAACCTGGGCGCCAATGGCGGCGAGACGCTACGCATCGGCACCAGCAGCGATGCCGACAGCGCCTCCAACTCGGTGGTGGACAACAACTGGTTCGAAGGCTGCGACGGCGAGGTGGAGGTGGTCTCCAACAAGTCCGGCGGCAACACCTACCGTGGCAATGTGTTCAAGCAGTCGCGCGGCGCGCTGGTGCTGCGGCATGGCGATGGCAACCTGGTCGAGCGCAACGTCTTCTTCGGCGACGGCAAGGCCGACACCGGCGGCATCCGCGTGATCAACCGCAAGCAGACCGTGCGCCACAACTATCTGGAAAACCTGGCCGGCGATGGCTATTCGTCAGCACTGAGCATCATGTACGGGGTGCCCAACTCGCCCGCCAACCGCTACGTGCAGGTGGACCAGGCGCGCATCGAGCGCAACACCTTCGTGACCGTCAACCAGCTGTTCTTCGGTGCCGGCATGGATGCCGAGCGCACCGCCGCACCGATCAACAGCCGCTTTGCCGGCAACCTGATCGTCGCCGCCAACGACCCGGTGCGCGTGCTGGGCGATCTCTCCGGCATTGCGTTTGCCAGCAACCTGCAAAGCCCGCTGGCCTCCACCCGCCTGCCCGGCGGCGTCAACAGCCGCCAGGTGACGATGACCCGCGCCAGCACCGGCTTGCTGGTGGCCGACAACGCCACTGGCGTCGGTGCCGACCCGGCGCTGAGCTACATCGCGCGCGCACAGGTGGGCGTGAGCTGGTACCCCAAGCAGGCGCCGCAAGCGGTGACCGACAGCGGCCGCCGCACGCGCGTGCGACCGGGCCCGGCCAGCCTGAGCGACGCCGTAGCGCAGGCCGGCCCCGGCGATCGCCTGCAACTGGATGCAGGGCGCTACCAGGTCGATGACATTCTCGACGTGGACCGCCCATTAACCTTGGAAGGCCCGCCACACGGCCGCGCGCGGATCCGCTTTTCGCAACCGGCGCTGTTCCAGATCGCACCCGGCGGCTCGCTCAGCCTGGCCCGGCTCGAGATCGACGGTCGCGCCGCGCCCGCGCGGCCGGGCAACGCGGTCATCCGCACCAAGCCCGGCACCGCCGTGGCGCAGTACCAGCTCACGCTGCGCGACACCCACCTGCATCATCTGGACGCGCACCCCGGCTTCGATGTCATCGCACTCGGCAAGGGCAGCCTGGCCGACCACATCCTGCTGGACCGGCTGCTGGTCGAGGACGTCTCCGGCCGGGTGCTGTCCGCGCACGCCGAGACCGACGACCGTGGCACCTACAACGTCGAACAGGTGACCGTGCGGCAGTCGCAGTTCCACCGCGTCGCCGGGCCGGTGCTGGACCTGTATCGCGGTGGCCGCGACGAAAGCACCTTCGGCCCGGTGCTGCAGGTGAGCGACTCGCACTTCGTGCAGGTCGGCCACCCTGCGGGTGCGTCGTTGCGCCTGCACGGCGTACAGCGCATTGCGCTGCGCAATAACCGGTTCCTCGACAGTGCCGCGATCCTGGCGCAGCACACCACCGGCACGCCCAACCTCATCGCCAGCGGCAACCAGTTCGTCGGCACTCCGGCGTTGCGCGCCGACGCAGCGGAGCCCCTGCTATGACCCGTTCCACCCGCCTGTTGCTGCTGGTCCTGGTCGGCGCCGGCAGCGCCCTGCCCTGCATCGCCGCCCCGTCACCTGCGGCCGAGCAAGCGGCGCAGCCGCAACAGCGCGCGACCGATGCCGCACCGGTGCTGGTGACCGCACAGCAATGGCGCGACATGGCCAGCGATGGCGCCAGGCTGCCGTTGTTCGCCCGCGAACAGGCGCGCGCCGAAGCCAGCGTGCGCGCGGCGATGAAGGCAGGCGTGGACGTGCCGGTGCCCAGGGATCCCGGCGGCGGCGCCAGCCACGAGCAGCACAAACGTAACTACCAGACCATCCAGGCGGCCGGCGCGCTGTACCGGCTCACCGGCGATCGCGCCTACGCCGACTACGCGCGCGACGTGCTGCTGGCTTACGCACGCCTGTATCCCACGCTGGGCACACACCCCGCCGGGCGCGGCCAGGTGCCGGGGCGGCTGTTCTGGCAATCCTTGAACGACTCGGTGTGGCTGGTCTACGCAAGCCAGGGCTACGACGCCATCCGCGACACGCTCAGCGCGCAGGACCGCGCCACCATCGACCGCGATGTGTTCGCGCGCATGGCGCACTTCCTGTGCGACGAAAGCGCCGACAACTTCGACAAGATCCACAACCACGCCACCTGGGCGGTGGCCGCAGTCGGCATGACCGGCTATGTGCTGCGCGATCAGGCGTTGGTGGACAAGGCGCTGCGCGGCAGCAAGCGCGATGGCAAGGCCGGCTTCCTGGCGCAGGTGGACCAGCTGTTCTCGCCGGACGGCTACTACGCCGAAGGCCCGTATTACCAACGCTATGCCCTGGCGCCGTTCGTGCTGTTCGCCAACGCGATCGCACGCAACCAGCCGCAGCAGCGCATCTTCCAGCGCCGCGACGGCGTGCTGCTCAAGGCCGTAAATAGCCTGGTGCAGAGCAGCTACGGCGGCTATTTCTTCCCGATCAACGACGCCATCCTCGACAAGGGCCTGGATACCGAAGAACTGGTGGCCGGCATCGGCATCGCCTACGCGCAGACCCACGATGCGCAGCTGCTGTCCATCGCACAACGCCAGCGCCGCGTGCTGCTCACGCCCGAAGGCCTGGCCGTGGCCAGCGCGCTCGCGCAGGGCCGCGCCCAACCGTTCGCCTTCGGCAGCGTGTTGCTGCGCGATGGCGCACAGGGCGACCAGGGCGCACTGGCGATCCTGCGCGGCGGCGGCGAAGACGGCCAGACGCTGGTGATGAAGAACACCTCGCAAGGCATGGGCCACGGCCATTTCGACAAGTTGAACTGGCTGTTCTACGACAACGGCCAGCGCGTGGTCACCGACTATGGCGCGGCGCGCTTCTTGAACGTGGAAGCCAAGGCCGGCGGCATCTATCTGCCGGAGAACACCAGCTGGGCCAAGCAGACCGTTGCGCACAACACGCTGGTGGTGAACGAGACCAGCCACTTCAACGGCGACTGGAAGGTGGGCGAGCAACATGCGCCGACGCAGCTGCTGTTCGCCAGCACTGCCGACACCCAGATCGTGTCGGCGCGCATGCAGCAGGCCTACGACGGGGTCAGCTTCACCCGCACCCAGGCGCTGCTGTCGCACCCGGAGCTGCGCCTGCCGGTGGTGGTCGACCTGCTGCGCGTCACCGCCAGCGCTCCGGCACGTTACGACCTGCCGCTGCACTTCAACGGGCAGATCATGCAGGTCGGCTTCACCGCAGAGCGCGCACTGACGCAACGTGTGGTGCTGGGCAAGGCCAACGGCTACCAGCATCTGTGGGTGGACGCCTCCAGCGACGCGAGCACCGACACGCGCAGCCTGAGCTGGCTGCTCGCCGGTCGTTTTTACAGCTACCGCTTCGGCAGCAGCGCGCCTGCGCGTGCGTTGCTGGTGGAAAGCGGCGCCAACGACCCGAACTTCAATCTGCGCCGCGAGCCAGCGCTGATCCAGCGCGTCGATGGGCAGGCCAATGTCAGCTTCTTCGGCGTGCTGGAACCGCATGGCGAATACAACGGCACTGCCGAATACGTGCATGGGGCCAACAGCCGCATCCGCGCCATCGAGCGCGTGCGCGGCGACGATGCCGAGGTGATCGTGCTCACCCTGGTCGGCGGCCAGCGCATCGCGCTGGCGGTGGCCGACGACGCCGATGCACAACGCAGCCACCAAGTACAGGCCGCCGGTCAGCGCTACAGCTGGCGCGGCGGCTACGCGCGCTTCGATCGCGCCGCAGGTGCGCAATGAGCACCGCCGCCACTTCCACCCGCACCGGCCCCGCGGGCAAGCGCTCGGCGGTGCGCTGGCTGATCGTGGCGCTGATCGCGGTGGCCACGGTGATCAACTACATCGACCGCAACGCGCTGGCGGTAATGTGGCCGGCGATCTCGCGCGACATCGGCGCCACCAAGGAAGACTACGCGCTGCTGGTCACCATCTTCATGCTGTTCTATGCCGCCGGGCAGTTCGTGTTCGGGCGGCTGTTCGACATCATCGGCACCCGGCTCGGCTTTGCCCTGTCCATCGCGGTGTGGTCACTCTCCATCGCGCTGCATGCGGTCACGCACTCCATCATGGCGTTCTCGGTAGTGCGCGCACTGCTGGGCATCAGCGAAGCCGGCGCCTGGCCGGGCGCGGTCAAGGCCAATGCGGAATGGTTTCCCGCGCGCGAGCGTGCGTTGGCGCAGGGCATCTTCAATGCCGGCGCCTCCATCGGCGCGATCGTCTCGGCGCCGCTGATCGCGCTGCTGTTCCTGTCGTTCGGCTGGAAGGGCACGTTCGTGCTGATCGGCGTGCTCGGCATGCTGTGGTTGCTGCCGTGGCTGGTGATCTACCGCGCCGGGCCGGACCGGCATCCCTGGGTCAACGCGGCCGAGCGTGCCTTGATCCTGGATGCGCCCGAGGCCGGCAGCGCGCCGCCGCCGGCCTACCTGCCCACGCTGCGCCAGCTGATGTCGCACCGGCAAAGCTGGGGGATCGTGCTGGCGCGGTTCTTCCTGGACCCGATCTGGTGGCTGTTCGTGTCGTGGCTGCCGATCTACCTGGCCGAGACCTTCCACTTCGACATCAAGCAGATCGGCGCGTTCGCCTGGGTGCCGTTCGTCGGCGCAATGCTGGGCAGCCTGTGCGGCGGCTGGCTGTCCGGGCGGCTGATCGCGGCCGGCTGGAGCGTGGACCGCGCGCGCAAATGGACCATCACCCTGGGCGGGGCCATCATGGCGCCGGCGCTGCTCGGCGCCGTGCAGGCGGCCGACCCGCGCATGGCGGTGCTGACGATTGCCGCGGTGCTGTTCGGCTTCCAGATCGCCATCGGCAATATCCAGACCCTGCCGGGCGATCTGTTCGCCGGTAAATCGGTCGGCTCGCTGGCCGGCATCGGCGGCATGGCCGCGGTGGCCGGCACCTTGATCACCACCTGGCTGGTCCCGGTGATGACCGCCACCTCGTATGCCCCGATGTTCATCCTGGTCGCCGCGCTGGTGCCGGCCTCGCTGGCCGCGCTGTGGCTGGTCACCGGCCGCATCCACCGACTCGACGCACCGGGCACCTGACCGTGCCCGCTGCCTTCTCCGTTTTCCCCACACCAACAGGACACACCCGCATGCACTTCCACGACAAGGTCGCCATCGTCACCGGCGGTGGCCGCGATATCGGCCGCGCCATCTCGCTCAAGCTGGCTGCGGCCGGCGCCAAGGTCTGCATCAACTACGCCAACGACGACGCCAGCGCGCGCGACACGCTGGCGCAGCTGCAGGCCGCCGGCGGCCAGGGCATCCTGCACCGCGCCGACGTCACCGATGCCACCGCCGTGGCCGGCCTGCTGACCGCCACCCGCACCGCATTCGGCCAGCACATCGATGTGCTGATCAACGTGGCCGGCGGCATGCTGGCGCGCAAGCCACTGGCCGACATCGACGAGGCCTTCTTCCATCAGGTGATGGACCTCAACCTCAAATCGGTCTACCTGACCACCCAGGCAGTGGCGCCGCATATGCGCGAGGGCGGCGCGATCGTCAATTTCGCCTCGCTTGCCGGGCGCGATGGCGGCGGACCGGGCGCAGCCATCTACGCCACCGCCAAGGCGGCGGTGATGACGTTCTCGCGCGCGATGGCCAAGGAACTGGGCCCGCGCGGCATCCGCGTCAACGCACTGTGCTGCGGCATGATCTCCACCCGCTTCCACGACGACTTCACCAAGCCGGAAGTGCGCGCCTTCGTCGCCAATGCCACCCCGCTGCGACGCGAAGGCCGCCCGGACGAAGCCGCCGATGCGGCGTTGTACCTGGCATCGGATGCGGCCAGCTTCATCAATGGCGCCAACCTGGACGTCAACGGCGGCGTGTTCTTTTCCTGATCGACAAAGGAGTCTTGCGCATGGCCTGGCGATGGATGATGACTGCGACACTGGGCGTCTTGCTGGCGGGCCCGGCCACTGCGCACCCGGCACCACGCTGGGTGCCGGCCTGGATCGCCTCGGCGACGCCGGACCGGCTCGACGGCGGCGCCGACACGCCGCTGCAATTTGCCGATGAAACGGTGCGCCAGGACATGCGCCTGGGCAGTGCGGCAGTGGCATTGCGCGTGCGCATCAGCAACGAGCTGGGCACCGCACCACTGACGATCGGTGCGGGCACCGCGCGCCTGCTGGGCGGCGCCGGGGACGCGCAACCGCTGCGCTTCGATGGACGCGCCAGCGTGACCGTGCCGCCCGGTGGCGTGCTGCTCAGCGACCCGGTGCCGCTGCGCGCGCCCGCATTGGGCGAGGTGGCGGTCAGCCTGTATTTCCCCACGCCGGCGCGTCCGGCAGTACGCCGCACTGCACTGCGGGTGGTCAAGGGCCAGGCCGAGGTGCCGGACAGCAAGGCGTTGGCGTATCGCCAGAACGTCATCTCCGCCCTTTACGTCCAACCGCCGCATCTCCGCCAGACCGTGGTGGTGGCGCTGGGCGATTCGATCACCGAAGGCGCCACCGCCACGCGCGGCGCCAATGGCGATTGGCCGGCCCTGTTGGCCAGGCGGCTGGAGCAGCGTTGCCCCGGCAGCGTGGTGGTGCTCAATGCCGGCATCAGCGGCAACAAGCTGCTCGACGATGGCCGCAGCCCCAGCGCGCTGGCGCGGCTGGATCGCGACGTGCTGGCGCTGCCCGGCGTGGACCAGGTGATCCTGTTCGAAGGCATCAACGACATCCGCCACAGCGGTCCGCCGGATGCGATTCCCGGCCGCAATGCCGCCGACATGGTGCTGGGGTATCGCCAGATCGTGACCCGGCTGCAGCAACACGGCATCGCCGTGATCGGCGCCACGCTGACGCCGTTCGGCAACTCCGATCGCTACGAGCCGGTGGCGGCGGCCACACGCCAGACGCTCAACGGTTTCATCCGCGATGGGCAGGCATTCGATGCGGTGATCGACTTCGACGCCGCGCTGCGCGACCCTGCCAGGCCGGAGTGGCTGCCCGCCGCACTGACCCGCGATTTCCTGCATCCCAACGATGCCGGGTATCAACGCATGGCCGCGTCGGTGGACCTGTCGTTGTTCTGCAAGGCCCGCTGAGCCGCCGGTCGCCACGCAGCGGCGCGCATGCGCCAGGCTGGCTGCCACGGTAATGCGGAGAGGTACCGCGCAAAGCGTGGCGCACCAGCTGGCGAGCCGTCAACGAAGGCTCTATGCCGCCGTGGCAGTTCGAGCGCCGCGCGGTGCGCGGTGCGCGGTGCGCCGCAATGATGTTGCGATCAACCGGCATCACCACCTTCGCGCCGTTGCATTGCTGCGGCACCGGCACCGGCACCGGCCACATCGTGAGCGTGGTCGGCATCGGCGGGCTTGGCCATCCGGGCATCACGTTCGCACGCGCAACGAGGTGCATGACCGGTTCGTGATCGATCTGCAGGCCTCTGCGTTGTCACCGCGCGGAAAGCGAAAGCAGTGTGGTTACCTGCGTCGCCCATCCTGTAGCGTGCACACACACTGCCACCCAAGAATCCTCACATGTCTCCACGCACGACGCGGCGCCAGCTGCTGGGTGGCGCCGCCGCGCTAGGCCTGCTCGCGCGCATTCCCACCGGCTGGGCGCTGCCGCCCGGGGCGGTGCGCACGCCTGCTTTCATCGACGCACTGATCGCGCGCATGAGCGTGGAAGAAAAAGCCGGCCAGCTCAGCCTGTTCAGCTCGGCGCAGCAGGATGGCAAGGCGATCGTCGCCAACCCGCTTGCACGCTCTGCCGATGGGGACGATCAGCTGGCTGCGGCCCGGGCCGGGCGGCTGACCGGGGTCTTCAATGGCTCCAACGTCCGCTGGCACCAGCAACTGCAGAAGGCAGCGCTGCAAAGCCGGCTGCGCATTCCGTTGCTGTTCGCCGCCGATGTGATCCATGGCTATACCACCGTCTTCCCGGTGCCGTTGGCCGAAGCGGCCAGCTTCGAGCCAGGCCTGGCACGGCGCACGGCGCGCGCAGCGGCCATGGAGGCCAGTGCGGTGGGTCTGGACTGGACCTTCGCGCCGATGGTGGACATCGCCCGCGATGCACGCTGGGGCCGTGGCGTCGAGGGCGCTGGCGAAGACGTGCTACTGGCGCGGCTGTTCGCACAGGCGCGGGTGCGCGGCTTCCAGGGCGATGCGGGATTGGCGAATCCTGATGCGATGGCAGCCTGTCCCAAGCATTTCGCCGCCTATGGCGCGGCTGAAGGCGGCCTGGATTACAACCGTGTGGATGTCTCCGAGCGGACGCTGCACGAGGTCTATTTCCCGCCGTTTCAGGCCGCTTTCGCTGCCGGCGCGGTCACGACCATGGCCGCATTCAACGAACTGTCGGGCATTCCGGCAACGGCCAACGCGTGGTTGCTGGATGGCGTGCTGCGGCAGGAGTGGGACTACGCGGGCCTGGTCGTGTCCGACTTCAGCGCCGACCAGGAACTGGTTGCGCACGGCGTTGCAGCCGACGACCGCGAGGCGGCCAGGCTGGCCTTCATGGCCGGGGTGGACATCAGCATGGAAAGCGGCCTGTATCTGCGCTACCTGCCTGCCCTGGTTGCCGCAGGCGAGGTGCCGATGGCACGGCTGGATGCCTCGGTGCGCCGCGTGCTGACGTTCAAGGCGGCGCTGGGGCTGTTCGACGATCCGTTCCGGCGCATCCGGCCCAGGCTCGCGCAGTCGCGTCAGCGCCGCGCCGAGACCCTGGCACTGGCGCGCGAAGCCGCATGTAAATCGGTGGTGTTGCTGAAGAACGAGGGCGAGCTGTTGCCATTGCGACGCAGCGGCCAGCGCATTGCGCTGATCGGGCCAATGGCGCGCGATTGGCTCAATCACGCCGGGCCGTGGAGCCTGTTCGATGAAGAGGACAACCGCAACACGCTGGCCGCTGCACTGTCGGGCGCGCTGGACGACCCCACTGCACTGCGCGTGGAGGACGGTTGCGGCTTCGATCAAGCGCTGCCGGGCGGCGTGCAGGCAGCCGTGGCAGCCGCTGGCAATGCCGATGTGGCGCTGCTGGCAATCGGTGAGCCGCTGAGCTATTCGGGCGAGGCGCAGTCGCGCACCGAGATCAGCATTCCCGAGTTACAACAGCAATTGCTGGCGGCCGTGATCGCCACCGGCACGCCGGTCGTGGTGCTGCTGAGCACCGGCCGTGCACTCGCGCTGGAAGGGCCGGTGCTCGCATGCGCGTCGATCCTGGTCAGCTGGTTCCTGGGTTCGGAGGCGAGCGCTGCAGTGGCCGACGTCCTGTTTGGCACGCGTGCGCCATCGGGCCGCTTGCCGGTGAGTTTTCCGCACGCGGCAGGCCAGGTGCCCTACTTCTACGCACACACCTCCAGCGGCCGCCCCAATCCGCAGCCGGATGTGCTGGAGCCGTATAAAACGCACTACCGAACGGTGCCCAACACCGCACTATTCCCCTTCGGCCACGGGTTGACCTATGGCCGCATCGAATACGGCGAGCTGCGCTTGAGCGATACGCGGATGACGGCGACCGGCAGCCTGCGCATCAGCGCGCGCATCTACAACCGCGGCACGCGCGATGCGGAAGAAGTGGCGCAGCTCTACATCCGCGACCGCAGCGCCAGCATCAGCCGCCCGGTGCGCGAGCTGAAGGATTTTCGCAAGCTTGCAGTGCCGGCAGGCGGCAGAGTGGCGGTGGAGTTCGTGCTGCGCCGTGAGGATCTGTTGTTTATCGGCCAGGCATTGCAGCCAACCGTGGAGCCTGGCGTGTTCGATGTGTGGGTGGCGCCTTCTGCTGAAGCGGCGGGCGTGTCTGCACGTTTTGAATTGATGGGCTGATTGAATTGATGGGCTGAGCGCTAGCCGCAACCGGAGTGGCTCAGCTCAGGGATGGATGTACGGCGTGTCTCGCTCGTGGTGAGGGTATCGCGCCTTCGGCCAGCTTGCTTGGGAACAGCCACATTGCGTTGAGGCTCACGCTCTCGGTGGTCTTGAGAGGTCATCGAACGGTGCGGATGCGTCGGTTTGGAGCGGATGATCTGCGGCTTGGCTGCGGGGCCCTTGCCCGCCCACCGTCGCGGGACACGCCGCAAGTACGTCCGTGTAGGCTCTTACGCGGCATCCATGCCGCGTAAGGTCCCGCGACGGTGGGCGGGCAAGGACCAGTCGGGATGGTCGGTGTGCAGGGTTGCCAGCAGTGCGTGTTGCGCGGCCGTGCGATGCGGTGCGGTCTGATCAGTTCCTTCGATCCGAGCTATTTCACGGCCCATTCCAGAGATCACTCCAGTGGTCGACGAAGGCGCGTATGGCCGACACGTTGCCGCCATCGCTGTAGCGTTCGAGGGCTTGTTAGATCCTTTTATTCTCCGCGCACTACTTGCGCCAGGAACGGCGCGGTCCGACTTTCACGATGCCGTGCAACCACATCAGGTGTACCAGCCACCACAACATTGCCGCCCGCACCACCGGCGCCAGGCCCCATGTCCAGCACCCAGTCGCTGCTGGCGGCCACGCGCATATCGTGTTCGACCACGATCACCGTATTGCCCACCGCCACCAGGCCTTGCAGCTGGCGCATCAAGGTGTCCACATCGGCCGGATGCAGGCCGGTGGTCGGCTCGTCCAGCACATAGACGGTGTCGCGCCGCTGTGCGCGTTGCAGTTCGGTGGCCAGCTTGATGCGCTGCGCCTCGCCACCGGAGAGTTCGGTGGCCGGCTGGCCAAGCCGCAGATAGCCCAGCCCTACTTCGCGCAACACCTGCAACGGACGCAGCACGCTGGCGTCTTCGGCAAAGAATGTGGCGGCTTGGTCCACCGTCATTTCCAACACCTGCGCGATGCTGTGGCCACGCAGTTCGATCTCCAGGGTCTTGGAGTTGTAGCGCGCGCCATGGCAGGTGGGGCACGGTGCGTAGACGCTGGGCATGAACAGCAATTCCACGTGCACCGAGCCTTCGCCTTCGCAGGTGGCGCAGCGGCCCTTGGCGACATTGAACGAAAACTGCCCCGGGCCGTAACGGCGGCGACGCGCGGCCGGCGTGGCGGCGAATAGCTTGCGTACCGGATCGAACAGGCCGGTGTAAGTGGCCAGATTCGAACGCGGTGTGCGGCCGATCGGTTTCTGGTCGACACGCACCAAGCGACGCACCTGATCGAGCCCACCGACGATCGCGCCACCCAGCGGCACCTGCGTGCCACGCTCCAGCGGATCGAGCGCCTCGTCTTCCTCTGCCTGCGTTTGCCCAAGATGGGCGGCCAGCAATTCCACCAGCGCCTGGCTCACCAACGACGACTTGCCCGAGCCGGACACACCGGTGACGGTGGTGAACACGCCCAGCGGCAAGTCGACATCCAACTCCCGCACATTGTTGCGGGTGACGCCGCGCAGCTGCAGCCACCCGGTGGCGTCGCGTGCATGGCTGTGCACCTGCGGCGGCGTGCCGAACAGATAGCGCCGCGTGGATGAGGCGTCCACCTGTTCCAATCCCGCAGGCGGGCCGCTGTAAAGCACCTGCCCACCATGCACGCCAGCAGCCGGGCCCACATCCACGATCCAGTCCGCATGGCGGATCACGTCCACCTCGTGTTCCACCACGAACACCGAATTGCCGGCAGCCTTGAGCTGATCCAACGCACCCAGCAACGCCTGCGCATCGGCTGGATGCAAGCCGGCCGAGGGTTCGTCCATCACATACACCACGCCGAACAATTGCGAGCGGATCTGCGTAGCCAGACGCAGGCGTTGCAGCTCGCCCGGCGACAACGTGGGTGTGCTGCGCTCCAGGCTGAGATAGCCCAGGCCCAATGCCTGCACCACGGCGATCCGCGCGCGTAGATCGGCAGCGATGCGTTGCGCGGCAATCGCTTGCTCGGGATGCGTGTCGGCCTGCGTACGTGTGTTACTGCGCTTGCGCTTGCCAGCATCGCCCTCGGCAGCCGGGAGCAACAACTGCGCCACTTCATCCAATGGCCTGCGCGACAGCTCGCCGATATCCAGCCCGGCAAAGGTCACCGACAACGCCTCGCGTCGCAGCCGCTTGCCATCGCACTGCGGGCACTGCGTGCTGATCAGATACTGCGCCACGCGCTTTTTCATCTGCGCGCTCTGGGTGGTGGCAAAGGTGTGCAGCACATAGCGCCGCGCACTGGTGAAGGTGCCCATGTAGCTGGGTTCTTCCTTGCGGCGCAGCGCGCGCTTGACCTCGTCCAGGCTGTAGCCGGCATACACCGGCACCACCGGTTGTTCGTCGGTGTAGAGAATCCAGTCGCGGGTTTTCTTCGGCAGCGTGCGCCACGGCACGTCGACGTCGTGGCCGAGCGTGGTGAGGATGTCGCGCTGGTTCTGCCCGTGCCAGGCACCGGGCCAGGCGGCCACTGCGCGATCGCGGATGCTCAGTGTGCGATCCAGTACCATGGTCGCTTCGGTGGCGTCGTAGATGCGCCCCAGGCCATGACAGGTGGGGCATGCACCGGCGGGAGTATTGGGCGAAAATCCGTCCGCATAGATAATCTCCTGCCCCGGCGGATAGTTGCCCGCACGCGAATACAGCATGCGCAAGGAATTGGAGATGGTGGTGACGCTGCCCACCGACGAGCGCGCACTCGGTGCGCCGCGCGCCTGCTGCAAGGCCACTGCCGGCGGCAGGCCTTCGATGGAATCCACTTCCGGCACGCCGACCTGGTCGATCAGGCGCCGCGCATACGGCGAAATGGAATCCAGATAGCGGCGTTGCGCCTCGGCAAAAATGGTGCCGAACGCCAGCGACGACTTGCCCGAGCCGGACACTCCGGTGAACACCACCAGTGCATCGCGCGGGATGTCCACATCCACGTTCTTGAGGTTGTGCTCGCGCGCACCGCGCACACGCACCAGGCCAGAGGACGACGAGATTGCGTTGGACATGACCACCAGACCGACGTTCGACAACGCACTAGCCTAGCGCGGCGCGCATGCAGCCGATGTCGTCGTCGCATCGTTTAGGTGTAGTCGAGTGCTTTAGGTCAACAGTCAACAGCCTGGTCGGTCGAGTGCGCGGTGCCCTCGCCGCTCGCGGGACACGCCGCAAGTACGTCCATGTAGGCTCGGTGGCGGCATCCATGCCGCCACACGGTCCCGCAATCGGCGAGGACACCGCACCAGAGAGTTGGTCGGTAGCTGAGTAAAAGCTGGTGGTCTCGCGAATCGCGGCTTGCTGGTGCGGGTAGCAGAACTACAGGTGAGCTATCGAGTCAGAAGCACGCTATGCATTGCTTTTAACCATACACACCCACCATCTCGACTGGTCCTTGCCCGCCCACCGTCGCGGGACCTTACGCGGCATGGATGCCGCGTAAGAGCCTTATCTGTTCGGAATCTGGCAGTTTAGGTGTCGAGAGCCGGCGTGGGCCACCGTGAGAGCCTGGATCTCAGCGATCGCCGTGTAGCTTGGTACCCACGCCGGATTCTCCCTTGATTCGCCCGAACAGTTGCCCGAGGTGACACTCGAAACGATAAGACTGGGCAGGCGAGGGAGCTCTCGACATTTCTAGCCTAGCGGAGATTTCCCATGAGCGGAATCGGGATCGATGTGTGCAAACACTCTCTTGACGTTGCGGTTTTTCGAGGCCAGACCCGTCAGTTCACCAACACCGCAGGCGGTCATCGGAAGCTTGTCGATTGGCTGAATACGCTGTCGGTGCGGCAGGTGGTGCTGGAGGCGACCGGGGGCTACGAGCTGGCAGCGCTGGATGCCTTGCATCACGCCGCATTGCCGGTGGCGCGCGTCAATGCGCAACGGGCACGCAACTTGGCCAACGGTTTGGGACTGGCCAAGACCGACCGGCTGGACGCCGCCATGTTGGCCTGCATGGCCGAGAAGATGGAGCTCCATCAGTATGTTCCACTGGAACCATGGCAGCGCGATCTGGGCGAGCATGTGCGTGCCCGTCGGCAACTGGTGGATCTGTTGAAAACAGCAAGGCAGCAGCTGCTGCAGGTTGCGGAAAAAGCGCTGCGCAAGCTGCTGCAGGGCAACGTGAACCAGCTTGTGCGCAGTGTGGCGCGGTTAGACAAACTGATCGCCGGGCAGCTGAAGACGCTACTCACCGAGCAACCGCACCTGGCTGCGTTGAAGACGCTCAAAGGGGTCGGTCCGGTGCTGCTGGCCGTGCTGGCGTGCCGGTTACCAGAGCTTGGGACGCTCAGCGGAAAGCAGATATCCCGATTGGTTGGCGTTGCCCCGCTCTCGCGCGACAGCGGCGCGATGCGAGGTAAACGGGGGATTGGCGGAGGCCGAGCCGACATCCGACAGGCGCTGTATATGGCGGCCATGTCCTCAGCTCGGCACGAGCCACGTCTGCGCGATTTTTACAGAGCGCTGCGGGCACGCGGCAAGGAGGGCAAGGTCGCCCTTGTGGCGGTGATGCGCAAGATGCTGGTCATCCTCAATGCGCGCGTGCGCGATGAAAGAGCCGCCATGCAGCCCGCCTGAGCGCATTTGACGGCCATGCGCAAACGCAAAAAAGCGTGCCGGCCAGCGGCCGGCACCTACCGATGAACGCGCCTGAAGGAAACCGCTCAAAGGTCGCGGGTTGAGGTCCTGATCAACACAGTTGCTACACGGACGTACTTGCGGCGTGTCCCGCGATGGTGGGCGGGCAAGGGCCCTGCAGCAAATCCGCAGATCAGGCGCGAACCAACGTGCCGATGACGCTACACGGACGTACTTGCGGCGTGTCCCGCGACGGTGGGCGGGCAAGGGCCCTGCAGCAAACCCGCAGATCAGCCGCGAACCAACGTGCCGATGACGCTACAAGGACGTACTTGCGGCGTGTCCCGCGATGGTGGGCCGGCAAGGACCCTGCAGCAAACCCGCAATCAGCCGCAAACCAACGTACCGATGACGCTACAAGGGCGTACTTGCGGCGTGCCCCGCGATGGTGGGACGGCAAGGGCCCTGCAGCAAACCCGCAGATCAGCCGCTCTACAACGCGATCACCCCAACGCATGCGCCGGCACCGGCTGCTCGCCGGTATCGGCCAATGCCTGCATGCGCGCCACCACGCCACTGAACAGCCGTGCGGTAGCCGCATCGCGCGTGCGGAAGATGGCTTCCAGCTCACCGTAGTACCACAGCGTGCCCTCACGCCCGGCAGTGAACACGTTGAAGATGTCCTGGCCCACGGCGGGGTTTTCCAGGTCCTGCACGATGGTGCGCGCGTTATAGAGCTTGTCGCAGCCCGATACCAATAGCGCGCGCTCCGGGGTCTTGCGCAGATGCTCCAGGTAGGCCAACTTGCGCTCGCGCCAATCGCGTTTGCGTGCGCGCTCGGTGTTGTCCACCTCGGCCTTGTCTTCGGCAGTGGCGTCGGTACACGCCATCACGATGTCGGCCACGGTATCGCCGAACTGCGCGCGGATCGAGGCCTCATGGCCGCCGCCGCAGTCTTCCACCACGTCGTGCAACAGCCCGGCAATGGCCTGCTCCTCATCGCCGCCGCATTCCAGCACCAGCGTGGACACGCCCAGCAAATGGCTCAGATACGGAATTTGCGTGCCCTTGCGCAGCTGCCCGGCATGGGCGATGCGCGCGTAATCCACAGCCAGGGCGTAACGTTCGGTGAGAGCGGTCATGGGGCGTCCGATGCGAGCGATGGCGCATTATCGCCGAGCGTGCCCAGACGCAGGGTGAGGACGCCGCGATGATGTGTGCAGGCTCAATGACACGCTGTTGCAGTCGATAACGCTAGAGTTTCCCCACGCCGCACGATTGCTCAGCCATGCCGCCCCTTCCCGTTTGCAATGCCTGCCGCGATGGCCAGGACTTCCCCACCGCCATCACCATGGCGTTCCAGCCCATCGTCGATGTGTCCACACGCACGGTCTATGCCGGCGAAGCGCTGGTGCGCGGCGTTAACGGCGAATCGGCCGGCAGCATCCTGGCCGCAGTGGATGAGCGCAACCGCTACGCCTTCGATCAGGCCTGCCGCATCAAGGCGATCGAATGCGCCGCGCAGATCGCACTGCCGGCCTTGTTGTCGATCAACTTCATGCCCAATGCGGTCTACAACCCCGAGCACTGCCTGCGCGCCACGCTCTCGGCCACCGAGCAATACGGCTGGCCGCTGGACGCCATCATTTTCGAAGTCAGCGAACAGGAGCACCTGGCCGAGCCGGCGCATCTGCTCGACATCATGCGCACCTATCAAGCGCGCGGCCTGAAGACCGCCATCGACGACTTCGGCGCCGGTTATTCCGGGCTCGGCCTGCTCGCCGACTTCCAGCCCGACCTGCTCAAGCTGGACATCGCGCTGGTGCGCGGCATCGACGCCGACCGCAGCCGCCAGTCAATCGTGCGCCACACCACCCGCATGTGCGAAGAACTCGGCATCGCCGTGATTGCCGAAGGCATCGAACACCCCGACGAATACCGCGCCTTGCGCGATATGGGTATCCACCTGCAACAAGGCTATCTGTTCGCCCGCCCGCAGATCAGTGTGTTGCCGCAGGTGCATTGGCCGGAGTAACTGCGCACAGGCGCCGGGATGCATTGAATTAGCGGGTCAATCCAACGTGCCAGCAAAAATCAAGACGGCAATCAAAACGCGGCAGCCAAGCGCTTACGAATCCCCAATCCCAATTCCCGAATCCCGGCGGCGCGCCAGATCCCATCGCCCCGCCAAACACCCCGCGACGCCAATCACACATACCGCGGAATCGGCCCCAGCTGCGGCGTCTGATCCGGCAACGCCACTTCCACCTCGTCCACATAGCACCAACCCCACCCTTCGGGCGGGTCGTAGCCTTCGATGATGGGGTGGTGTGTGGCGTGGTAATGCGCAGTGGCGTGTTTGTGCGGCGAATCATCGCAGCAGCCCACATGGCCGCAACTGCGGCACAGGCGCAGATGCACCCAGGTGCTGTCGATCGCCAAGCAGTCTTCGCAGCCACGCGCGCTCGGCGTGACCTCGGCAATCTGCCTGGTATGCGTGCAGTGATCACTCATGATGTGGCGGACTCCTGGGCGGCAGTGGCAAGTTCGGACTCCGGCACCGGGTTGGCCTGGTGCGCAAGGTACTGGTGAATCTGCGCCACCACTGCAGCGCCCTCGCCCACTGCGGCCGCCACACGCTTGACCGAGCCGGCGCGCACATCGCCGATGGCGAACACGCCCGGGCGATTGGTTTCCAGCGGCAGGCACGCCGGCACACCATCGCCGCGCGTGGTGCCGGTGATGACGAATCCGCGCGCATCGGTCTCCACGCACTGCTGCAACCAACCGGTGTTGGGGTCGGCACCGACAAACAGAAACAGATGCCGCAGTTCCACATGCGTGGTCTGCCGATCGGCGCGCGTGCGCAACACCGCCGCCTGCAGACCGCGCTCCGGGTCGCCTTCCAGTGCGGACACTTCGGTGCCGGTATGCAGTTGCACATTCGGCAACGCCCCGATGCGTTCGATCAGGTATTGCGACATCGACGATTCCAGGCCTTCGCCTCGAATGATCAGGTGCAGCTGCTTCACCCGCGGTGCCAGAAACGCCACCGCCTGGCCGGCCGAATTGCCACCGCCCACCAGCGCCACCACCCCGCCCTCGCACAGCCGCGCTTCCACCGGCGAGGCCCAGTACGAGACCCCGTGGCCTTCGAAACGGTCCAGTCCTTCGATTTCGGGGCGCCGGTACCGCGCACCTGAGGCGATCACCACGGTGCTGGCCAGCAGCTGCTTGCCATCGGCAAGATCCAGCTTCAGCGCACCGTCTTCGCGCCCGCATTCCAGCGTGCCGGCCTCGATCGGGATCGCCAGTTCGGCGCCGAATTTCAGCGCCTGGTTATAGGCGCGCCCGGCCAGGGCCTGGCCGGAAATCCCGGTCGGAAAACCCAGATAATTTTCGATGCGTGCCGATGCACCCGCCTGCCCGCCGATGGCACGCTGGTCCAGCACCATCACCGACAAGCCTTCGGAGGCGGCATACACCGCGGTGGCCAGGCCGGCCGGCCCGGCACCGACAATCGCCACGTCGTAGCGCTTGTCCGGGTCGATCTCCGGGGTCATGCCCAGGCAATGCGCGGCTTCGGTATCGCTGGGCTGGCGCAACACGCGCCCGCTGGGACACACCATCACCGGCAAATCGTGCTCCTGGATGCCCAACCGCTCGACCAACGCGCGGCCTTCCTCATCGGAGACATCCATCACCGTGTTGGGGTAGCCATTGCGGGTCAAAAAGCCCTGCAAACGGGTCAGATGCGGGTCGTCCGGTTCGCCGATCAACACCGACCCCGAGGCATCGCCTTCGATCAAACCCACGCGGCGCAGGATCAACGCGCGCATCACCACCTCGCCCACTTCCACCGAGCTGATCAATAAGGCGCGCAAATGTGCGGTGTCGAAGGGCAATGCCAGGCAACCTTCCGGCCCGGCGCGTCCGCCGGCCAGCGACGCGCGCCCGGCCAGTTGGCTCACCTCACCGGTGAACTGGCCTGGCGTATGCAAGGTGATGGGCTTTTCGTTACCCAACCCATCGCGGCGCACCACCTCGATGGCGCCTTGCAGCACCACCCACACCGGCGCATGCGCATCGCCGACCTCGAACACGGTCTCGCCCGCATCGAAACGCTGCGCCGGCCCGCTGGCAAAACGCCGCGTGATCGCCAATTGGCCCGAGTCCAGCTCGGGAAACATCTGATGGTGGCGGGTATCGGCCAGGGACATGGGATGGCGACGCTGAGGGGGACTGCATGCAAGCATGGCCAGCCGTGAGGGCGATGGCAATCACCCGAATGCGCAAGACCGGCGATGACACGCGGCACACGCGCACGCGAACAAGAGCTGCTGCCGTGCAAGGACATGCGCAGCGTTTGCGGAGGAACCGGGCCAGTGGCGCGCTACCGAACTCAACGCAGCAATCAACCGCAACCGTGCGCACTATCTCTGCGCCGGCTCCCAATGTGGGCCGTGCTGCCCGGCAGCCATGCGCTCGGCCGGGCGCACACGCAACACCACACTGATGCGCTCGCCCACCGCACGGGCCGTCTTGGGAATGCCGTGTTCGTGGGTGACTTGCGAGGCATGGCTCATTGCCAGCAGGCTCCCGGACGCCAGGTCCACACCCATCGCACGTGTGCTGCCGTCTTTTACCCGCAACTGCATCCGGCGCGGCGCGCCCAACGAGATCAAGGCAATCGGGTGCGGCGCCAGCAGCGTCTGTAGTTTGTCGTGATGCATTGCCACACTGTCGCGGCCATCGCGATACAGATTCAGCCCCACGGCGTTGTACGGCGCGGGCAGCACGGCCTGCACTGCCGCGAGCAGCGTGTGCAATGGCAACCCCGGCGGCAGCGGTGCATCCAGCCGATACGAGGCAAGCATGCGCGGCACCGCGACGATGCGGTCGTACATCTCGCGGTGTTGGCTGCGCCAGTCGGTTGCCTCACGCAATGCGGCGAAGCATTCCTGCGCCAGCGAAGGCGTCAGCAGCTGCGGCCAATAGCGCACGCCACCCTCGGCATCGTGCAGCACCTGCAAGGGCATGGAAGGAGCGTCGAACAGATCCATCTGCGTGATATGCGGGCGGTCTGCGCGATTTCAGCAGTACGGCTTTGAGTTCTTCTTTGGCAACCGCGTTGTGTGCAGACCAGCGAGCTCAACGATGCAGGCGCACGATGCCACGCGATCAGGCCCGACAGCTGTGCTACGGTCCGGCGCTGCATCCGCTTGGAACCTTCCGCATGCAGCATCGGTCGATCGCCTTGTCTCTTCTGCGCTGGCTGGCGCTGTTTGCCACCCTCGCCACGTCTGCCGGCATCGCTGCGCCACGCGTTGCAGACGCTGGCTTCCAGGCGGTGGACCCGTTTATCGGCACCGGTGGCGAAGGTCACACCTATCCCGGCGCCACGGTGCCGTTCGGCATGGTGCAGCTGAGCCCGGACACGCAGATCAAACCACGCAAGGAGGCCTATGGCTGGGCCGCCGGTTACCGGCATGACGACAGCACGATTGTCGGTTTCTCGCATACGCACTTTTCCGGCTCCGGGCATTCGGACCTGGGCGATATCTTGCTGATGCCGCAAACCGGCGAGGTCAAACTCGAACGCGGCGATATCGCTACACCCGGCAGCGGCTACACCGCGCAGTTCGACCATGCCAGCGAGCAGGCGCAGCCCGGGTATTACGCGGTGACGCTGAAAGACCGCGCTATCCGCGCCGAACTCACCGCCAGCACGCGCGTGGGCGTGCATCGCTATGCCTTCCCCAAGGGCAAGCCGGCGCACGTACTGGTAGACATGCGCACCAGCCTGTACGACTACCCAGGCAAGGTGCAGTGGTCGCGGCTGCGCGTGCGCGGCGATGGCACCGTCACCGGCTTTCGCGAAACCCGCGGCTGGGCGCCGGGCCGGCAGTTGTATTTCGCCATGCGTTTTTCGCGCCCGCTCACCGCCACGCAATTGCATGACACCGAGCAGGACATCCCGTACAAGGGCTTTCCGCCGCCGGGCGAGAAGAACCCCGCGCAGCGCGCACAGATCGAAGGCCGGCAACTGGTGGGCGTGTTCGATGTCGCAAACGACGGCACCCCGCTGGTGGTCACCGTGGCGCTGTCGCCGGTCAGCGAAGCTGGCGCCATCGCCAATCTGCAGGCCGAAGTACCCGACTTCGATTTCGACCGCGTACGCGCCGATGCACGCGCGCAATGGACGCAGGCGCTGTCGGCGATCGATGCGCAGGGCACGCCGCAACAACGCACCCAGCTCTACACCGCGCTGTATCACACCCTGCTCGGTCCCACACTCTTCATGGACAGCGATGGCCAGTACCGCGGGCCGGACAATGCCGTGCATCAGGCCAAGGGCTGGACCAACTACTCCACCTTCTCGCTGTGGGACACCTACCGCGCCCTGCATCCGCTGCTCACCTTGGTGCAACCGCCGCAACGCACTAGCGATGTAGTCAATTCCCTGCTCGCCTCGCGCCGCGAAAGCGCCTACGGCATCCTCCCCGTCTGGGCGTTCCACGGCCTGGAAACCTGGTGCATGATCGGCTACCACGCGGTGCCGGTGATTGCCGATGCCTACATGAAAGGCATCGGCGGCTTCGATGCCAACGAAGCGCTGGAGGCCATGGTCGCCAGCGCCAACTACGGCCCCTACGACGGTATCGCGCAGTACCGCGAGCTGGGCTATGTGCCCATCGACGAAGAAGGCGAAGCCGCCTCCAAGACGCTGGAATATGCCTTCGACGACTGGACCATCGCGCGCATGGCCGACAGGCTCGGCAAGCCCGCCATCGCCGCAGAATTCAGCAAGCGCGCCAGCAACTGGAAACACGCCTTCGATCCCGCTACTGGCTACATGCGCGCGCGCACCCGCGCCGGCAACTTCCGCGAACCGTTCGATCCATCCGCCAGCGGCTATGGCAGCGACTACACCGAAGGCAATGCCTGGCAGTACTCGTGGTACGTGCCGCAGGACGTCGCCGGGCTGGCAGCCGCGCATGGCGGCGACGACAAACTGCTGGCGCGCCTGGATGCGGTGTTCGATGCCAAGGTCGACCCCAAGGTGTTCGAGCACATGGAAGACATCACCGGCCTGATCGGCTGGTATGCGCACGGCAACGAGCCCAGCCACCATGTCGCCTATCTGTATGCCTACGCCGGCCAGCCCTGGCGCACCCAGGCGCGGCTGACCCAGATCATGGACAGCCAATACCACGCCGGCCCGGAAGGGCTGGCCGGCAACGATGACCTAGGCCAGATGTCGGCGTGGTACGTGTTCACCACGCTGGGTTTTTATCCGGTCGCGCCAGGCAGCAACCAATACATCATCGGACGCCCGTTCCTGCCGCACGTCACGCTCAACCTGCCCAACGGCAAGCGCTTCAGCGTGATCGCCGAGGGATTGAGCAAAACGCGCGCCTATATCGGCAGCGCTACCCTCAACGGCCAACCACTGACCCGCGCCTACCTCACCCACGAGCAGATTCAAGCCGGCGGCGAGCTGCGCTTTCGCATGCAGGCAACGCCGAATCAGCAATGGGCCACCGACCCCGCACAGCGGCCGTATTCGATGTCCACCCAGACGCACTGAGTCAGTAGTGGATGCCCATGCGCAATCCGCAGGCATCCCGCTCCACCACGGCCGGCAAGCTGCCGGCGCTGCCTGCGGCAATGCGCTGCACACTCCAGCAGGCCACCAAGGCATCCAGCACATCGTCCGGCTTGGCCAGCGCACGCGGCACGCGCTCCAGCAATGCGGCGACTTGCCTTGCGCCGTAGCACTGGCCCAGCAAGGCGGCTCGCTGTTGGTGGCCCGCACTGCTCTTCTTTCCCGCCGTCAGGCCCTGACCGCCAGCGAGCGCGGCGAACGACACTTCCGGGTGCACCTCGAATACGCGCTCCGCCCATACCGGATCGGCGCGCAAGGCGCTGTCCCAGTCGCGAATCTTCGACAGCAGCGCAAACGACTGCACGCCAAAGCCACGCTGCCCGTCGTGATCCAGCACCCGATGCAACGCAGAGGCTTCCACCTGCGTGCTTGCATGCAACATCCCGCGCAGCGGCGCGGCAAAGATGCTGCATGCGCGTCTGCCGCCCACAAAGCGCCGCGCCTGCGCATCCGCAGCGCGGGGCGCGTGCTCGCTCAAGCCGATCGGAATATCCACGCCGAGCACATCGATGTGGCGCAGTGCGCTCGCCAAGGCGCCAACTGTCGGATAACAGGCAAATTGCAGCCCATCGTCTGCCTCCCACACCGCCAACCAACCGCTGCCGGCGCCATCGATTCCCACACACTGCATTGCTGTTCTCCGGTCGTAATGTGCATGCACGGCGCTGCAGCCTCGCTCGCATGCGATCTGCCTGACGCGTTCACATCATGCACAACATTCTTTCACCCGCACGCATCGCGGTGGTTTCCAGACTGCTCTGCATCAGGCCGCAGCACGCTGCGGCCCTGCCATCCCCCAATGCAGGAGCCAGTGCATGTCCAGCACCAAGAACCAGTACGAAATGCAGAACCCGCTCACCCAATTTCCGCAGCCCAAATTCCCCGAGCAAACCCAGGAAGCGCCAGGCACCATCCATGCATTGCAGCCCAAGGCCGACCACGGCGAGCAGAGCTACCAGGGCTTCGGCCGCCTGAAGGGCCGCAAGGCGCTGATCACCGGCGCCGATTCGGGCATCGGCCGCGCCACCGCGATTGCCTACGCACGCGAAGGCGCCGACATCGTGCTGAACTACCTGCCGGAGGAGGAACAGGACGCGGCGGAGGTGGTGAAGTTGATCCGGGCCGAAGGCCGCACCGCCATCAGCATCCCGGGCGATCTCAAGGACGAAGCGTTCTGCAATGAACTGGTCGCACGCGCGGTCAAGGAACTTGGCGGGCTGGATCTGCTGGTCAACATCGCCGGCAAGCAGACCGCGGTGAAAGACATCGCCGACATCACCACCGAGCAGTTCGACGCCACCTACAGGACCAACGTCTACGCGATGTTCTGGCTATGCAAGGCGGCCATTCCGCATCTGCCGCCAGGTGCATCCATCATCAACACCGGCTCGATCCAGTCCTACCAGCCCTCGGCAACCCTGATCGACTACGCCTCCACCAAGGCCGCTATCGTCAACTTCACCAAGGGCCTGGCCCAGCAGGTTGCCGAAAAGGGCATCCGCGTCAACGCGGTCGCACCCGGCCCGGTGTGGACCCCACTGCAACCCAGCGGTGGCCAACCGCCGGAGAAGATTCCCGATTTCGGCTCGGAAACCCCGCTCAAGCGTGCTGGCCAGCCGGTGGAGATGGCGCCGCTGTATGTGATCCTGGCTTCGCAGGAATCCAGCTATGTCACTGGCGAAGTATTCGGTGCCACCGGTGGTCTGCTGCTGTCCTGAGCCAACAGGCTGTCCTGAGCCAACAGAAAGCGAGCTTCCGCCGTAGCGCCACCAGAACCTGGCCGATCGCTGCGCGCAGCGATCGGCAAGACTTGTCTAGTGGCGTTCTGATGCTGGCGGCTGCATCGACTGGCGATGCATCCGGAAGCCGGATGCGCAACGTAGGTCGACCGGTGAATCACCGCCGGCTTCCATCACACGAAAGCTCCCCTTCTCCCGCCGGGAGAAGGTGCCCGAAGGGCGGATGAGGGTACGCAATCTCCCACCAACACTGCGACCACCCTCCACGTTTACCGCGTCATCACCACCGTCTGGATCGCATGCGCCGGGATCTCCAACTCGCTCGATGCCTCGCCCACATACAGGTTGTAGCGGATCGCCACATCGCTGGCATTCATCACCACCGTCGCCAGTGAGCGATCGCGGTTCGCAAATGCAGTGGTCATCAGATTGCTACGGCTACTGGCCGCACTCACCCGCTGCGCACCCGGCCGGATGAATTTGGAAAAATGGCCGATATACCAATAGCTCGGCGTGTAAGTCACCTCACCCGTGCGCGTGTCGGCATGCACCGGTGCAAAGCAGTAATTGCCCACATGGTTGGGGCCGCCGTTTTGGTCGAGCAGGATGTTCCAGTCGGTCCACCCTACCGCTCCATGATTGAGGTCGTTGATGATGGCGGTGCCATAGCGCTCGCCATTGGGCCAGTACTGCAACTTGGCGGGGTCGAACTTTTCTACCGCCGCCTCGGTGAGCAGCAGATGCTTGTCCGGGTACGCCTGCGCCACCGCCGCCACGTTCTCCACCATCGGCGCGAACCCAGCCCAGGTCTCGTACCAATGAAAGCCCATGCCCCACGCATACTTGGCCGCTTCCGGGTCATCGAAGATCACATGCGCGCGGTGCACCATCATGTCGCGGTTGTGGTCCCATACGATGATCTTGCGATCGCCATAGCCGGCTTTTGCCATGGTGGGCCCGAGGTGGTTTTTGAGGAAATCGCGTTCTTCTTCCGCAGAAAACTGCATCGACTCCCAGGTCTGCACCGCCATCGGCTCGTTCTGCAAACTGATGCCCCAGATCGGAATGCCGGCTTTTTCGTAGGCCGCAATGAAGCGTGTGTAGTACGTGGCCCAGGCCTGCGCATACGCGGGCAATAGCTTGCCGCCCTTGAGCATGGTGTTGCTGTCTTTCATGAAGGCCGGCGCACTCCAGGGGCTGGCAAATGTCGTCAACTTGCCGCCGGCCGCTGCGATGGCCTGGCGCAACATCGGGATGCGATAGCGCTGATCGTGCTTGACCGAAAAGCTCTTCAGCGCCGCATCGCCCTCCTTGATGTAGGTGTAGCTGGCGCTGCTGAAATCGGAGCTATGGATGGTGGTGCGCGCCAGCGTGTAGCCGATGCCTTTTTGCGGATCGTAGTAGGCAGTGAGCAGTTCGCGCTGCGCACGCTTGGGCAGCCTGGCGAAGGTCTCCGCACTGGAATCGGTGATCGCCCCGCCAATGCCCAGCACTTCCTGAAAGCGGTGCTGCGGATTGACGAAGATGCTGTTCTCTTTCTCCGTCAACGCATGCCCGGTCTTGAGTGCCTCGACGGTGCTGACACGCATCTGCTGCGTTGCGCCTTGGGCGGTGGTGTAGACGCGTAGTGCGCCGGCGAGTGCTGCTGGCTGAGTAGCAGCATCCGCAACTGCGGCATCCACCACTTTCGATGCAGGTGTAGAGACAGATGATGTCGTCGATGTCGGCATCGGAATCGGCGTTACTGCGGTTGTTGCTGCACTTGTTGCTGCTGCACTTGTTGCTGCTGCACTTGTTGTTGCTGCACTTGTTGTTGCTGCAGTTGTTGTCGCTGTTGTTGCTGTTAATGCAGATGCAGATGCAGATGCCAACACCATTTCAGTCGCAGCGCCCCAGACCCCCAAAACCCCCACCATCGACCACGCAATCGTTCGCTTCACCGTGCACCCTCCCAGGTTGGTGAGCAAGCCTAACCGACCAACGCGCCGCAACATCGCACGAAAAACGAGCGCAACCATGCATCCTTCTACCACCGGACGCTCCCTTCTCCCCTCGGGAGAAGGTGGCCCGAAGGGCCGGATGAGGGTACGCCTGCACGGACTGGTGGCCAGCCCGTCAACCAACACAGCAACAGAGATGCCGACCAGGACAACACGTCCCCAACACCCGTAGTCACCACCGCCCGCGCGTTGCTCCCAGACACGCGCGCCAGTGGCACGCAAGCCAGCCCCTCTCGCTCAACAGGACAACAACTCAAATCGTCCGCGAGCCGACTACCGCGCAGCCCGCGATAACCGATCCAAAATCCCCGGCACTTCCACCCCAAGCTCACGCGCCAGAAACCCCACCGTCCCAATCCGTTTCGACAGCTGCTTCCCCGCCGCCGCATGCACAAACACCCCCCATAACGCAGCCGTCAACGCATCGCAGCCACGCGCGGCAAACCCGGCGATCAATCCCGCCAGCACATCGCCAGACCCGGACGTCCCCAACCCGGACGCACCACCGCGATGCACCCACAGCGCACCCTCCGGCCCGGCAATAAAACTGTCCGCGCCTTTGACAATCACCACACTGCGCAATTTCTTCGCATAGGTCAGCGCGTACGCGCCCGGCGCCGCTTCTATCGCTGCCTTGTCGTCTCCAGCCAACGCCGCCATCTCGCCCGCATGCGGCGTCAATACGAATGGCCGCCCAACCGGCGCACGCAAGCCGCCCGACAACGCTCCCGCATCCAGCACCAACGTGCAAACCGCTTTTTCAGCCGCGCGTTTCACCAACGCAGCGGTGGTCGCCGACGACGCCATCCCCGGCCCGATCACCGCCGCATCGCAGGCCTCCAATGCCGCATCCAGTGCACGATGCCCACGCGTAATTTCGCCCTGCCCGTTCTGCGCCAATCCCAGCACCAGGGCCTCCGGCACCGCCAACGCCATGCCGGGCGCCACGCTCGCAGCGGTGGCGATCTGCAACTTGCCCGCACCTGCGCGCAGTGCCGCCTCGCCGGCCAGCAGCGCCGCGCCCGGCACACGCATCGACCCACCCACGATCAATACGCGCCCACGTTGCTCCTTGTCGCCACCGGGCGATGGCAGCGGCAGCGCGCGCAATGCGGCGGCGCTGAGCGTGCGGACGCGTGCGATGGCCATCAGCGTGCTCCGGCCGGGCGGTCGGATTCGGTGGTCACCGGCTCATCGGCAAGCTCGGGCGAGACGAAGTTGGTCCGCACCAGGTGCAACGCCTGCCCCTCGCGGCCGGCCACGTATTCGGTGACACCGCAGTTGGGCACCTCGCCTTCGCGGTCGATGCCCAGAATCGTGGCCTCATCCATGCGTTCGGCCAGATAACGGAAACAATTGACGATCACCTGATGCCCCACGATCAATACGCGCGCGCCCACATGATTTCGCTGCAGATCGCCAACCACCGCGCGCAGCCGGAAGATCACATCGCACCAACTCTCGCCACCGGGAGGGCGGAAATAAAACTTGCCTACCAACTTGCGTTGCTCGGCCAGCTCCGGAAACGTCGCGAGGATGCCGGCCGTGGTGTAACGGTCGAGCACGCCGAACTCCTTCTCGCGCAGGCGCTCGTCGATGCTGAGCATATCGTCGCCGTGGCCCAGCGCGCGCACCACCGCTGTGGCGGTCTGGCGCGCACGCACATAGGGCGAACACAGCACCACCGTGGGCCGCTCGCGCTGCGGCAGACCCGACATCCACGTGCCCAACGCATGCGCCTGCCGCTCGCCCAACGCCGACAGCGGCACATCCGCATCGCGATGTTCCAGATCGATCACTGCATGGCCATGCGCCTCTGCCACATCGCGCGCCACGTTGCCCGAACTCTGCCCATGCCGCACCACCCACAACCGCTCGGGCCACTGGGTCGACACGCCAGCCACCGCACTTTTCTCACTCACATCCATCTCCTGCACAAATCAGCCCCACGTGTCGCACAACGCCCGTGAAAACGTGGTCGATCACCCATTGCCTGCAGGCGTTTCAGCAACACGCGCAACACAGCACACCGACAAGCAGGCACAACGGGGCAATAACGCCGCGCCGGTATACTGCAGCCCCCCGCCACCCTGCTGCCCATGTCCAACGTTCTGCTGTTGCGCACGGCGAAAGAGCGCGAAGAACTGCTGCTGGAAGAGGTGCTGGACGCCGCCGAGCAATGCATCGACGCCACCGGCCTGGGCGCCACCAGCTTCGAACTGATTGCCGAGCGTGCCAAGGTCAGCTGCGGCTGCCTGCTGCAGCGATTCGAAGACAAGGACGCGCTGGTGCGCGCCTTGCTGGAGCGCAACTACATGCGCGCCATCCGCCAGATGTGGCTGGTGGAACGCCCCGCCAACGTGCACGTGGTGGATTTCATCGCCGGCCTGCTCGAAGAATGGCTGCTGCAGGAAATCAACATCAAGCGCACCCGCATCGACCTGGAGCTGCACCTGGCCACCCTGCGCGACCCGGTGCTGGCCGCCTTCATGCGCAGGCAGAGCGCCTCGCTGATCGAGCACCTCAGCGCCCTGCTCAAACGCCTGCTACGCGGCCACGCCGACCCGGCCAGCAGCGAGCAGGAATTCCAGGCCCGCGTCTTCGCCGTGGCCGCCATGTGCGGCGGCCTGCACAACGTGATGACCAGCGGCATGGAACTCAACCGCATGCATCTGCAGTTGATCCTGCGCGAGAGTTTGTCTGGGATTTTGAAGTCTGCGCCGGTGTAGTTCGGAAAACCCGGCAGGGCATGCGTGGCCCGCCACTCCAACCAGCAACGCGTGGGATCACCTTTCAACTGCCGTACGATGCAGACGCCTCTGCAGACGCGCGGGCTCTTGCGGCCAAGAGCAGTTGAGTAACCAATGCGCAGGCGTCGTCGCCAACGCCGCTGGCAGCGCGCCAGAGCTCTGGCGGCAGCCGGGAACGGTCTGCGGTTGCCAGGTTCTGAAGATCTGCTGCCAGCGCAGCTGCCTCTTCTTCGGTCATCTCACCCCCGGGACCGGCCACCTCCCCCTTGTTCACCATGGCAACGGCCGCGTCCAGACATGCTTTGGTGACGCCCAACTCTTTCGCCCTGTCGGCCTTGCTGACACTCGTCTGCGACTGCGCTTGCAGGTACCGGTTCGCCAGATACTGCACGGCAGACAGCGTGCCCATCACCACGGCGTAGGCCAAGGCCGGCGCAAGCGTGACACCCGCATTCTTTTTCCAGGACACCTCCCCTTTTGCATATTCATATGCCGCCGCAGCGGGCGCATGCACCGCGTCCAGAACTGCGGCTTCGGCAGGCCCTGCGACCGCAGAGGTGGCAAAGCGCGCTGCCTGCAGCCCGGTGTTCGCAATGTGCACACCGATCGGCACGCGTGGGGCCTTGAGCCGCGCCGCACGCACGGGCGCACGCGACAGGTCTTGCTTCAATTGTGGATTGGCCTGCGGGTCGCCGCGTTGCGAGGAGTAACCCACCTCACGCGGGGCCTGCGCCTCGCGTTGATCGTGTCTTACCGCTCCGCGAGCCGTATAAGTCACTGGGATGGAACTCATTCCTCACCTCTTCTAACAGTTCACCAAAGTGGCTGCGTTCCACTGCGCTACGCAAGCGTTATTGCACTTGGACGCAAGACCGAAACAATAGACCGTGTGGCGACGTACATGCGTGGCAGAGCGCTCAGCCAGCAGACGATGCAGACGCTTCCGCAGACGCGCGAATTCGCGCAGCCGCAAGTAAGTTACTGACCAATGTATAGGCATCGTCGCCGACGCCACTGGCAGCGCTCCAGATTTCAGGAGGCAATCGGGAACGGTCTGCCGTTGCCAGGTGCGGAAGATCCATGGCCAGTGCAGTCCGCTCACCTTCGCTCATTTCAGGGGTGGGAGTCTCTGCGTCAGTCATGGTGACCATCTCGATGGCGGCATCCAGACATGCTTCCGTTGTTCCTAGCTCGGTCACCCTGGCTGCCTTTGTAACAGATGCCTGCGCTTGTGCTTGCAGATACCAGGCCGCCAGGCGTTCAACTGAATATGTAGCGCCCAATGCACTCAACGACGCCACAACAGGGAGACAGGCGACCATTGCATAGTTTTTCAAGTACGGATCATCTGTCGCGTAACCGTAAGCTGCCGCGAAAGGCGCCGATAATGCGTTCAAGCCGGTAGGAATGGGAATGGTGGAGATAGCTGCCAGTGTCGTGCCCGCATGCGCTACCTGCCTTCCAACGTTTGCAATCTGTACGCCGATGGGTACGTTTGGCTCTCTGAGACGCGCCTCACGCACTGGTGGCCGCCTTAGGTTTTCCGTCAATTGCGTGTTCTCATCGGGGTCTGTTCGCTCAGAGGAGGCGCCCACGCCACGCTCGGCTGGCATGTCCTGTTGATCGTGTCTTGCCCCTCTACGTGTTGCTGATGTCAAATTCACCGGGCGCATGCTTCACCTCTTCACCAGGTTGTCCAAGTCGCTAATGTTCCATTCGGACGTCAGTGCGTACAGCGAATAACCGAAAGATCGAAGCTTCTGGCGAAACAGACAAATCTGCACCTTGCAGAGTTACAAGATATCGGCGTGAGCACCACGCAATTGCATGACTCTGCGGCCACTCGCCTGAAGGGAGCATCTGACAGCGGCGTAGAAGGCAATCGTCAGGCAGACGGCAACGGCATCGTGAGGCCGCGGGTGTCTACAGATCGCAACGCGCGCTCACCATGCTGATGGTCACGCTTTCACACTCAAAGCAGTGCAACAGGCAACCGGCGCTTCGTGTCGTTGCAACGCCCTTCGCCGATCGATATCCCAGAGAATGGAGCCGCCTCCATCCTGATCGCCTCATTGGCCAGCATCGACGCGAGGACAGCAGATGGATTCCATCAGGCATCGCCCCACACTGCACGTGCCTGCAGGCGCTCATGCAACGTCCGGGTCTACGGGTGAGCGCACTGCAACCGTGTCGGCAGATCAACACCTGCCCTGCGCGCAGATCAGCGATGGGGCGCTGCAGGCATTGCCGCGGAAAAGACCACAAGGCGCTGCCATTCTCAAACGGTCACTCAGTGCGCCTGCGCTGACGGCAACACAGCGCCGAATGCTTGCCGAACTCGGGGCCGAAGGCAGTACGTGCCTGACGCCCGACGAAGCAGCGGTGCTGCGGGAGCTCAGTTTCCACACCCCGGCGACACCGCGCGACACGGTGCTGTTTACCGACCCCAACAAGGACCCCGACGATGTGGTCGCCTACACCATCGGCAAGCAACTGCAGGTAACGGGCTTTGTACGCCTCACCGACGTTGCGGTGACCTTGGGCGATGCCAGCGTGCGCGAGGAGCGCGCCCGGCTTGCAAAGGGCGTGTTCAACCGCCTGCACTTACCCGATGTGCGTGTCTCACGCGGGCAGGATTACCCGATGAGTACGAAACAGGCCAAGGACCATTCCAAATTCCTGACGGAAGGCGACGCATTGCGCGCAAAACCGACCGAAATTTGCGACAACAGTCTGCAAGCGCTGCAGGAGCGCCTGATGCAGGCACCGCAGGGGCTGAGCATGGTGGTGATTGCCGGCATGACCGACGCCCATGCACTGGTCGATGCGCATCCGGCGCTTGTGCGCGAGCGCGTCAAAAGCATCGCCATCATGGGGGGCGTCGAGCCGGCCAGGGATGTTGACGGCCATGTGCAGCCCGACGCACGCGCCTACAACAATGCGACAGACCTGGACGCGGCCCGTGGCCTGTACCGTAAGGCACAGCAACTGCGCATACCGTTGCGCATCGTCACCAAGGAAGCTGCCTACAAGACAGCGGTGTCGCCCTCGTTCTACGAAGGCCTGGCGAAGAGTCGGCATTCGGTGGGCAGGTATCTCGAAGACGTGCAGAAAAACGCCTTGAACGGCTTGTGGGACGGAATTCAGGCAGGGCTGCTTCCGGGCCTGGATCAGGCGTGGTTCTTTCGCACGTTCACCGCAGACGCACTACCGCAGGCAAACAGCCCACAGGATGGTGCAAACCAAGCCATGGCCTTCGATCAGGTCTGGCCGAAGGTCACCAAACTCAACTTGTACGACCCGTTGACGCTGCTGGCCTCGGTTCCCGGCGCGGCGGGCATGCTGTTCACGCCAAGGCCGATACACACCGATAGCTGCAGCGTTGTGGAGCTGGTGGGCGAACAGGAAGTCAAGCATCCAGAAAAGGCGAAGCTGTTGATGTCTGCATTGGCAAAAGTGGCGCTTGCTTCTGAAAAATGAAGGGCAAATCATTGCAGTTACACTTTGAGTCCGCGTTAGGAAAAATTGCCGAAGGCCGCCCCGGCGTGCCATTGGCGGTGCGCCTCACTGGCACCAATCGGTACGACTCGGTCGTGTTCGAGGAGTTGATTGATGCCTTGCCGCCAATTGGCGGCAAACCAGGGAGTCCGCGACGTTGGCTAGGCAGATTGCACGCCGACAAGGCTTACGACATCGCCCGCTGTCGCGCCTTCCTCAAGCAGCGCGGCATCATTGCGCGGATCGCACGCAAGGGGATTGAGCGCAACGACCGGTTGGGCCGTCATCGCTGGGTCGTCGAGCGCACCCATGCCTGGTTCGCAGGCCTGGGCAAACTGCGCATCCGCTTTGAACGCCGCATCGATCTCCACATGACGTTGCTCTTGCTTGCTTGCTTGCTCCATCATCTGTTGACGGCTTCTTCCTGGGTGTTGTTAACCGCCCTGAAAATAGAGATAAAGTCTCGCAAAATCCAGTTCGACTAAACGTTCTTTATTGCGAAGAGTTCTTCGCATTGCGGTGAGCATGGCTCCCGTGCGGGCATCATATTGTGCTGCGGCTGGGGAGCCGCGAAGATCTAGTTTTCCACCTCTTCAAAAACCAAACCGCCGTCACTCACACTGCGTGGTGCATGCCCACGCGGCTGCTCTGTGCGACTCACTCCTTAAGCGAACTAGAAACCAATGAAAAAATTATGCTCGATTTCCACTTGCCTCGTTGTACTGATGGGGTGCTCCACCATGTCCCTTGCACAGGCTGAAACCCATGGCAAAGGCCTCAAGCAGTCTTTGATGGTCCAGCCAGTCACCCCCATCTTTGGCACCACGAGCACCGGTGCCGGCGACCTACCCGCCAGTGTTGATCTGCGCGGCTTTGCCATTGAGCCCGGTGACCAGGGGCAAGTCAATTCCTGCGGATCCTGGGCCACGGCTCACACATTGGGCGGCTGGTACGCCAACGCAGGGAAGCAGGCAGTTAAACGATTTGCCCCCATGTATCTTTATAGCCAAGTAAATAATGGTGTCGATGAAGGTAGCACCATTGAAGCGAACCTGGATACAGCGCTTTCACAAGGAATCGACACGGAGCAGCATTATTCCTGGGGCAACTACGACTGGAAGCACAAACCAACCGCAGCCGACCGTGCCAGTGCGGCAAACCATCGAACGCCGTACAAGAAATACACTGTGATTTATTCGGGTAGCGGGAACGGAAAGGCCCCGCTGATCGAACAGATAAAACGAGCGCTAGCTGCATCAACACCGGTGGTGATCGGCTTCAACACCAGACAAGGCTTTAACGACCTAGGCGCCAACGAAGTGGACAACGACACTACCAGTCCGGTCGATGGTGGGCACGGCGTCGTAGCACTTGGCTATAATCAAAGCGGGCTGATTATCGAGAACAGTTGGGGCGAGAACTGGGGCTCTCGAGGCTTTGGCACGCTGTCTTGGGAAGTAGTTGGCAAGGATGTCTTCATAGCGGTAGTAGCTCATTAGAAGCCGCTAAAGGAAACATGATGAGGGCCGCGTCCGCCGCAAGTGCGGGCGCGGCCAACTTCCGGACGAAGGGTACCGCCTCAGTGCATCTGACTCCACTGCCAGCGTCAAACACTTGGAAATTCAATGCTCAGCGCTACAAACCAAGAACCGTTACCCCCCCTGAATATTGTTTCGCCAGCGGCAAAATTGCGACCACTCACCTACGGCAGCTGCATTCGGCACGATTGATGGCCCTAGACTATCTTTAGGGAACCTCTGAACAATGCGCGGCGTTGCGGGCGAACTTGGGATTTCGCTTTCTCGCAACGGTCGCCCATGCTAAAAATCAATCACTGGCACCTGATGAAGATTGCCTCAGGTGTCGAGGCTGTGGCGAGGTCGCCAAGCGCGACTTGCGAGAGGCCTGCATTGTCAATGCTGAGTATATTTTATAGAAACTTCACTAAATCAGGGGTTATTGGCCTGCTTCGCATCAGCTTATAGATTTGCGCACTTAAATAGCAGCAAGGCATAGGCAAAGGTATAGTGCGAGCCACATCCACTTGACATAATAACTATATACATTATGCCAATCCAAACCAATTATAGTGGGATCTACTCACAAAGCATGTTCAATACGCCCCGCGACCAAGATCGGTTTAATGCGGAAGTGAATGTGCATCTCGATCATCTCAACTCTCGAACAACTGGCAACCAGTTACTTGACAAGCTACAGCAGCTTAGTGGAAAAAGAGGACACAAGGTCACTATTCATGAGATCGCTCCCCCCGAAAATCCAGGTGCAGAGCCCGTTCTCTCACGGCACCAATTAGACGCTCATCCTGAGCTAAGCAGATTCAAAGATATTAGCGAGAAAGCCGGCCGTTCATATGCTCTGAAGAAGCCGGGAGGCGAAAAAAACCAGGGATCAAGTGTTGTTGTGTCATGGAGTGCCCGTCAGACGAGCATTGAACTGGACGACGATGGGGACCCAACCGATAAGGTGACCTCCAGTCCCATCGACAAAGTTTCAGTGTTGGGGCACGAATTGGTGCATGCAAAGCATATGATGGCTGGAACGTGGAAAGGCTCAGATGAAGACGAACGTGACCCAGACACTCCCACCGGAAAGGAAGAGTTGCGTGCTGTCGGCTTAGGAAAATACAAATATTCTCAGTCAGGCGAACCATCGGAAAATTCTATTCGAGCCGAGCACGGTTTACCAAAACGGGTTAGCTACCATCACAGTGGCTATAGAAGCGAGTGAATCACACGACGGCGCGACCTTTCGCCCACGCCATTTTGACGAGAGCACGTTGCGTGCTACCGGCTTCTGCAAAATGTAGGAATGCGCCACTTGATGGACCATGTTTAGCCGCTTCCGGATCTCTGCGCGACCCAAAGTGCAAGACCTGTGGCTGCATTCATCCTTCGCTAACGCTCAATGGCCACAGCGGCCCATCAAAGCCGCTGAAGCGCCAACTGATCCAGAATGGTGCGCATGGCGCCGGCCGCATCGAAGATGGCGCTGCCCAGCACGGGCAAGGTGCGGCGGTCCAGCCGATCGGCGTTGCCGGCAGCGATCACATCGCCATGGGCGGCGATGGTCAGCAGCAACTGATCCAGCGCATCTACTTGCTCCACGGTAATGCCGAAGGCAAACGCCTCAAGCGGCTTGTCATCCCCTGCCCGCCTGCGCGCACGGGGCGACGCCATCACTGGCCGGCTCATGCGACCTCCCCGGCGTCAGCACGTTCGCTGTCAGAAGCGTCGGGCTCCAGGCGCGCGGGCCACTGCACCTGTGCCAGTGCCTGAGTTACCTGCTCGGCCAGCAGCTCCAGGCAGCACGCCAGTTCGTCCAAGCGGATGGCTGGCTGCCGCAACTGCTCTTCGGCCTGCGTACGTGGCTGCGCCAAGCGCGCCAAAAATCGCATGTGGTCGCGCAGCTGCTGCAGGCGGTATTGCGCGCCTTCTGGCAGGTAGTAGCCCGGGTGTGACTGCGCATCTCGTACAACGTCCGACATGGCCTGCTCCTCATTCCATGGAATCAGCCCGCCCGCCGCAAAGCGACAGACGGGAAGTCGGGAGGCTCGAAACCGCAGACAGCCGGCGGGCGTATTCCCCTTGCGGGTGTTGTATTAGCCGCCCTCCCGACGCAGAGCATCACGTCGGTTGCACCCACAAAAGTTGCAGGCACAAAAAACCCACCGGTTTGTCGGAGGTGGGTACCGCTGTCTGCGGAGTTTCGAGGCTCCGTGCAGCAAGACTGCTACCGAAAAATTCCTACGTCAAGCATGGATAACGAACGCCGCTGCGAGCAGGGAAACGCATACCTAGCCAACGGCAACGAGGTTTCCTCGTCGGAGCTCAACCGACTCGTTGCCATCAGCCCGTGCCCAGCACATCGCAGATTCAATTGAACAAGAAAGCTGCCTGTGACTTCGTCACAGCACTGTTACCCGTCGGGACAAGTCCGTTATCGCGCATCCAACCAAGCCACTTACCTAAGATGTCCGGCGTGAAGCGCTCCTTCGCCTCATGCCAGTTGCCGCGAAACTCGCTGATCAACCACTCGTCATTGGGATGAAGCCCCCCGGCAAGCGCGTCGTTCCAGACCGCGTATAGCGTTGCGACAGCCTCCAGATCGTCCGTCTTACGCCCCTCAAATAGCGCGATAAGACGATCCAACTTCTTCTGAGCAGCGCCAAGTGCGGAAGCCGCTGTTTCGATAGAGCGACTGATGTTCGCCCCGATGTGATAGGAGACCTTTTCCTGCCCCGATTTGAGCACCTCGATCGAGGTCGAATACAGCCCTTCTTGAGCAGCACGCTCCTCCACTCGATAAATCGTCGTATCGAGCGGACCCGCAGCATGGCGACGATATCCATCCATCAGGCCCAAGCCCAGATGGGAATCAGCCAAGAACAGCAACTTCATATGTGCAACACGCCCAAAGGTGCGTTGTGACGCGAGTTTGGAAATCAGATAAGCACTGAAATCAACAGCCTGGGCGCGGGATTTCTTCTCGTTATTCAAGGCTTGGCCAATCAATGCATTAGCCAGATTCCCATGCACTTGGCGGGCCTCGCCGAGGCGGGCTTTGAGTTGGTCGCAGAGCGCCATCAGTTGATCGACCTTGGCGACGATGCGGTGTTGTTCGGCTAACGGTGGTATCGGGACGGGTATTTCTTTAAGGCGGGAGGATTTGATACCAGTGGCCGTCATACCTGTGGCTGCATCTGAAAGCTGCGCCTGAAAACCAGAAGACATCATTGTCAGCTTTAGGAATGGACCAGTGCCCAGCTCATGTAGTTGGAAGCAAATCACGCGCTGAGCTAGTGCAAACCGCTCAGCGATATCAATTATCGCCACGTTCCCCATTGGGGCTTCGGTTGTGAAAAGCATGTCTCCAACCCGTGGAAAGCCTCTTGTCATCCAAGACAAGTAGTCTGTGTCGGCAATGAACTCTTGAGGTTCTCTGCTTATGAATCCTGGCCGGACATTTTTGGCAGTAATGAGCGGTATGCCAGATGATGTTTTTGTAGGTGTCCTGCCCCGGTAGTCAATGAAGCGAGCAAGGTTGCCAAGCCGGCAGGACGCCCAACCGGCATGCAGCGTGAAGTAATAATCAGCTTCTGGAACATCTTCGCTTGCTGTCGTTCTAAGACCTTCTTCTAAGATGAGGCGCTCTTTTTCCTCCACAATCCGCTTCAGCAACTCGCTCGCCGGTTCATCACTGGAGTCTTGCGGCACCAGTTTGCCCATCACCGCCAGTTGCAGCAGGGTTTGCTTGAGTGCGTCGATGCTTGGTTCGGTGGTGAACAGCGTTTGGAAGTGCTCGGCCAGGCGCTGCCAGCTTTGCGCAAAATCCTCGGCATTGCGGGCCTGGGCCAGGCTGTCCAGAAGCGCCTGCACCAGTTGGGCGTGGGCGCTGTCGGCATCGGCTTGCCGGGCGTCCAGCCGGTCGCACAGGGCCATCAGCTCATCGACTTTGGCGACGATGCGGTGTTGTTCTGCGAGCGGGGGAAGAGGGAAAAAGGCTTGCCTCCCGTCTTCGGTTCCTAGCCTAGGCATTTTCATACCGTAGCTCCGAGCATTCACATAGCTGAGAAAGTACGGACTTTTCAGCACGCCCATGAAGTAGTGAGCTACAAAAGGACCGTAGCATCTGAAAGGAAGAATCTCAGTTGTGCAGAATCCGTCCTCGTCAGCCACCAGAACCTTATTGAGATATGGGCGTAGTTTTCCATAGAGGACATCGCCTTTAGTAAAACTGTTCTTGTCACTGAGTGAGTTGCGCTCTTTAAGAAAAAATTTCTGCAAAATTTTTGATGTGTCTTTTTCGATATCCTCCAGATCGAGTACCCAGGCATCCTCTGGAATTTCTTCTTTTTTGACAGTAATACCAAAGTTGGTGATTTCGCCAAGACGAGCCCACTCCCAGGTCACCGGAATTTCAAACGGCACCCCATCCGCGTTTATATCAGCGAGCAGCTTTTGTTTCTTAATCTTCCCCTCCGCCACCAACCGCGCCTTCTCCTCGGCAATCCGCTTAAGCAACTCACTGGCCGGCTCGTCACTTGGGTCTTGCGGCACCAGCTTGCCACGCACCGCCAGTTCCAGAATCAGCTCGCGCAGCTTCTTGATGCCATTGGGCGCGCCTGCCAGCAGCGGCAGATTGTCGGTAAGCAGCGCCGTCATACTCGGCGCTCCAGCGCTTCGGCCAGCACCGCCTTGAGCTGGCCGCGCAGCTCGCCAATCTCGCCTTGCAGGGCGGCGTAGTTGCGCAGCAGCCTGTCCGGGTCGTGGCTGATCTGCTCGCCCACATGCGGGTTCTTGCTGTCGAGGTTCCAGTTGCGGCTTTGCAGCTCTTCGAAGCTGACCTTCCAGGCGAATTCGTTTTCCTGCCGTGCGGCAAAGCCATTGGCCTCGCTCCCCCACCAGGCTTCCTCGACGGCGAACTCCTCGATGCGCATGGGCTTGGTCTTGGAGTAACTCTTGTATCCGGCCGGGTACTGGTGCTCGTAGAACCACACGTCCTTGGTGGACGTGCCCTTGGTGAAGAACAGCAGGTTGGTCTTGATGCCGGTGTAGGGGTTGAACACGCCATTGGGCAGGCGAACAACGGTGTGCAGGTTGCACTCGGTGAGCAGCTTTTCCTTGATGCGGCTCTTGATGCCTTCACCAAAGAGGAAGCCATCGGGCAGCACCACAGCCGCGCGGCCACCGTCCTTGAGCAGGTGCATGATCAGCACCAGGAACAGGTCGGCGGTTTCGCGGGTGCGGAAGGCGGCGGGAAAGTTGCTTTCGATGCCGTCTTCTTCCATGCCGCCAAACGGCGGGTTGGCGACAATGCACTCGACCCGCTCGCCTGGCCCCCAGCTGATCAGCGGGCGCGCCAGGGTGTTGTCGTGCTTGATCTGGCCGGGCACCTCGATGCCGTGCAGCACCATGTTGGTGGTGGCCAGCAGGTGCGGCAGCGGCTTCTTCTCCACGCCGAAGATGCTGGCCTGCAGGATGGCCTCGTCCTCGGCGGTGCGCACATAGCGCTGGCGCTTGTGCTCGATGGCGCAGGTGAGAAAGCCGCCGGTGCCACAGGCAGGGTCCATGACCTTTTCATGCAGCTTGGGGTCGACCATGCGCACCATGAACTCGGTAACCGGGCGCGGTGTGTAGAACTCGCCTGCGTTGCCGGCGCTCTGCAGGTCGCGCAGCAGCTGCTCGTACATGTCGCCGAACGCATGGCGCTCCTGCGCCTTGTTGAAGTCCACACCGCTCTGGATCTTGTTGAGCACCTGGCGGATCAGCTGCCCGGACTTCATGTAGTTGTAGGCGTCCTGGAACACATCGCGCACGACGAAGCCCAGCGGCTTGCTGTGGCGAGGTGTCAGGTCGCGTAGATTAGGAAACAGCTCAAGGTCGATGAAGTCTTTGAGATCCCCACCGGTCATGCCTTCCGGATTGGCTGCCCAGTTGCGCCAACGCAGCCGCTGCGGCAACGGCGAACGGTAGTCCTCGTGGATGAGCTCCCATTCCTGCTCACGGTCATCGAGAATCTTGAGGAACAACATCCACACCAGCTGGCCGATGCGCTGGGCGTCTCCGTCGACGCCGGAGTCCTTGCGCATGATGTCCTGGATGGATTTGATGGTGCTGCTGATCGACATCGTGTTACCTGTTGAATGATGCAAGTGCGTCCAGCCGCGTGAAGATCAACTCCTCGCGCTGGCGGTTGTTGTTGGAAGTAGCCTGAACGGCATAGGTGAAGTCGCGGTGGCGCAGGAGTTCGGCGATCCCCTCAGCGATATCCGCCTGCAAGGCCGCAGATGCCTGCGCAACTTCATCGCACAGGCTGGCGCGACCATCCACGACATTGAGGATGTCCTCGACATCCCGGCTGGCCAGTGGATCCCGGTTGCCGCGCCCCCGGTAGGCCTCCAGCTTGGTGCCCAGAAAATAGGCTGGAGCGACCACGCGAATCGTCACACCTGTCGGCAGTGCGTGATCGTACGCCTCACGCAGCGCATCGGCGTACCAGCGATTGCTGAATCCGAGGACGGCAGCGTCATCAGGCATGAAATCGACGATCAGCTCGCTGGCATGTTGATCGCGCAAGCGGGTACGGCAGACGACGTCGTCGTTGGGCGAGGTGCGAAAGCCCTTACCGGCCAGCACCTGCTGCAGGCGGTACCAACTGCCCAAGCCCATGACGTGCACGATCAAGTCGACGTCTTCGGTAAAGCGAACAGCTTCCCGGCTTACCGAGTCTGTCATCAGCAGACCGGTGGTGCAGCCGCCAACGAAGGCGACTTCCGGCAGCAGATCCGGCCCAAGCGCTTCGGCCACGCGTGCCAGCATGTGCTGCTGGATATCCCAGTTTCCAGGCGTGCCCATTACGGCACCTCCCGCAGGTATTGGGTCAGCACACTGCCGGCAAGCGCCGACTCACGCTCACGCCCCAGCCGGATCGCGTCCACCAGCGCCAGCATGGCGTACAGCTCCGCATCGCGACGTACGGCACGCGGCACGCTCTTGTAGAGCGGCTCCACGCGCTGGCCCTGCTCGCTGCCGTAGCCGTCCTCCCAGACGTAGATGTGTTCGCCTGCGGACAACAAGCGATCGACCAGCACGGGAGCTGCGTGTGCCGTGGGAATGCCGCGGACGATCGGGCCCGGGCGCGCCGGGAACACATACTTCAGCCCATTCATCACAAAGCCCAGCAGGGCGCGCGTGTTGGCGCGCGGGATGCCGCTGCCGCGCTCGGCCAGGACCAGCCCCACGTCGGCGCAACGCCGGAGCGCCTGACTGACTTCCGATTTGCTGATGCCGGTGGACTCCTCAAGGCCGCGCACGGAGAACGCGTCTTCGGCCAAGCCGCTCGCCTCCCCATCCTCCTGAGCCGCCGACATGGCCCAGCCGCGCCAGTCATCGGGAATGCCGAGCGCTGCTTTCTCGCCGCCCACAGGGACAGATTGCTGGCGCTCAAGGCTGACCAGCTTCAGCAAGAGCAGAATGTCTTGACTTTTCATGAGTAACGGAAGGGACCCGTCCCTCGTCCTGAAACAAAGGACAAGAATACTATGGAACGCAGGTCAGGCAACGTCCGCACTGCTGTATAGCTGGCTTTCCAGGTCAAGGATGGCCCGGTGGTAATTCGTCTTGCCGCCAAAGGCCGCCACAAGTTCGACCGGTGCTCCAAGGGTCCGAAACGGGTCAAGCTGCAGGATCCTGATGTCCTCGATGTGCTCCACCCCGGTGTCGGCGTACTTGTCCAACAAGCCTTCGAGTACCTGCCGCGCCTTGCCCTGATACCTGGCAAAGTAATTGCGCTTGCGCACACCCTCCGCTCGCTCCCTGCGCGACAGCGGCGGTTGATCGAAGGCCACGTGACAGATCAGATCGAACGGATCGAGTGACTGGCCGAGCTTCTTCTCGACCTCGCCGGCCAGCTCTTCCCATAACACGCCCTGCGTAGCCAGCTCATCGATGATGGCCTTCTTCTGCTGGGCATCGCTCCAGCGCCGCAGGAAGTCATCGAGCGACGCAAACTGGCGCAGGACGCGCTCGCGGGTGTAGTCGCGCAGCGACTCGGTGATGAGCTTGCCATCGGATCCGTAATACAGGACGCGCTCGGCCACGACCGATACCGGCAGTTTGTCGATGACGTATTTGATGCGCTTCGGCCCACCTTCACCTCCGGTGGTGACGTCATCACCGCCATCTGGAGGATCGCCGACCACACCGCCGTCGCCACCCTCGCCGCCCCCGATCTCAGGCGGTACCGGACTGTCATTGGGCGAGGGGTTGTAGATCACCTCCGGGTCTCCATCGAATGATGGATCAGCGAACAGTTCGGTCGCCTTCTTGAAATCCATGATGGTGAACCAGTACTTGCTGTAGTCCTCATTGATGCGCGTCCCGCGACCGATGATCTGCTTGAACTCGGTCATCGACCTGATGTGCTGATCCAGCACGATGAGCTTGCAGGTTTGCGCGTCAACGCCGGTCGTCATCAGCTTGCTGGTGGTCGCGATGACGGGGTAACGCATTTCCGGATTAATGAAATTGTCGAGTTCGGCTTTTCCCTCGTTGTCATCGCCGGTGATGCGCATGACGTACTTGCGATTTTCCGCGACACGCTGCGGATTGAGATTCACCAAAGCCTGGCGCATACGCTCGGCATGATCGATGTCGTCACAGAAAACAATGGTCTTCTGGAATGGACCGGTGGCAGTGAGGAATTCGGTGACTTTCTGCGCGACCAGATACGTCCGCGCTTCGACCACAAGCTGGCGATCCATATCCCGCAGGTTGTAGATACGATCTTCGATCAACTCGCCGTTTTTGTCGCGCATCCCTTTAGGTGGCCGCCAGCCCTGCAGATCGACATCGAAGTCAATGCGCACCACTTTGTACGGTGCCAGGAAGCCGTCATCGATGCCCTGTTTCAGCGTGTAGCTGTAGACGGGCTCTCCAAAGTAAGTACTGCTGGAGACTTCCTTGGTCTCCTTTGGCGTTGCGGTCAGGCCGATATGCGTGGCACCAGAGAAATACTCCAGGATCTCCCGCCACGCAGAATCCTCAGCCGCGCTGCCACGATGGCATTCATCGATGACGACAAGGTCAAAGAATTCCCGAGAGAACTGCTTGTAGATGTTCTTGACGTCCTCTACGCCGGTCACCGCTTGGTACAGGGACAGGTAGATTTCGTAGGACGTATCAATCTGGCGCTTGGTGATCTTGGTCATCGCCGCGCCGAACGGCTTGAAATCGTTGTTTTTTGTCTGATCGACCAAGATGTTGCGATCAGCCAGGAACAGGATGCGCTTCTTCTGGCGCGACTTCCAAAGCCGCCAGATGATCTGGAAAGCGGTATAGGTTTTGCCGGTTCCGGTGGCCATCACCAGCAGGATGCGGTTTTGACAATTGGCCACAGCTTCGATCGTTCGATTGATCGCATTGATCTGGTAGTAGCGCGGCGAGCGACTGCTGCCATCATCGTAGTACGGGGACTCGACCACCTGTCGCGCGTCCTCACCAAGCCCCTTCCAGAGGCAATAGCGACGCCACAGTTCCTCTGGCGAGGGAAACTGATCCAACGTCAGTTCGGATTCGACCTTGTCGCCGGTTGCGGTTCTATCGTGGAAAAGGAATCCGTCGCCATTGCTTGAGAACACAAACGGAACATCCAGCGCATCTGCATATCCCAGCGCCTGTTGCATGCCGGAACCAACGGCATGCCTGTTGTCCTTTGCCTCGATCACGGCCAAAGGAAGATTGACGCGGTGGTACAGCACGAAGTCGGCACGACGCGCCAACCCTCGGCTGTGCAGCTTGCCGCGAACGACGACACGCCCCTTGGTAAAAGCGACCTCTTCGCGCACCTGGAGATCCAGATCCCAGCCGGCAGCAACGATCGAAGGAATGATGAATTTCGTGCAGATATCGCGCTCGGTTAACGACGACTTGTCCATTCAATCCCCTGTGTCTCCACCTTCCCGCAATTGGCGACGCGCCCCAGGCACAGACGCCACTTATCGATTGACTCGCCGCCTAATGATAGTCGGCTTCACGCCGATGCCTGACCGCCAAGACGGTGACGACCTGATCGCTTTCAACCTCAAACAGCAGTACGTAGCCGCTGGCACCGAAGCCGATCACCAACTCCCGTAAAAACGGATCCGCCAACACCGCCTTGCGGCAGCTCAACGGGGACAGTTCAAGCACGGTGACGCCATCGCGGATGGTCTGCAGCGCGCGCTCGGCCGCGGTGAAGTCGCCTTCGGCACGCTGTAGCAGCCAGTCGTAAAGACGCGCGAGATCGTCGTGCGCTTCTTGAGTGAAGCGGACGGAAAATCCCACGTTGGCTTAGCCCTTGCGCGCCTGGTCCAGTTGGGACTGCAGCCCGGCCAGCACATCCTTCGCGTCGATGTACCGGTTGGATGCCTTGGCGCTGTCACGCGAGGCCAGCCCGCGCGCAATGAAGGCTTCCCGCTGCTGGCGCTGCTGCACCTGGGCACGCACGGAGTGCTCGACGAAGCTGGAAAGCGTCTCACCTTCCTGCAATACGGCCTCGGCCGCTTCGCGCAGCGCCGGGTCTACCCGGAGCGATGGAAGAGATGCGGATTTCATGGCAAGCCTCGTGCGTTGCAAGTGCAACGCATCATCGCAAGCGAGCGCCGGCGCTTCAATGTTTTCTTTGCAGACCTAAGCCAATGTCACTGCACGTATGCGACCAGTTGTGCTCGATGGCCTTGGCGCCATACCAGCGGCGGGTTTAGGGCGGGCAGCTTATTAGGCCTGGCCAGCTGGTGGTACCAGGGCAATTGTGCAAGCACCTCTTGCACAAATGATTCGTCCGGCCGGCCCGAGACAGACGTTCGCTCATCCAGTCGCCCGTAGATTTTTTGCATTTTTTAGATCAATGGCGCAGGCGTCAGCGGCACAGCCGGAGGCCCCAACACAAATCGCGCACGTTCTTGCCGCAGCATTTGATAAGGCGAGATAAAGCGCACACCAAGTCCTACACAGACATTGGGAATCTTGATCTTCCTTGTCGAATTGGCTGGCACTTCATGTGTCACCACGGTGTGGCCTGCAGCCAACGCGAATGCCACCAGCCAGTAGTCGGCAACCTGCAGAAATGTATTGACCGCCACAGGTTCATAGTGCTGGCCAGCGACCCATGCGCTGACTTGTGCAGCGGCGGCCAGCACCGCAGTGTCTGGCGGGAGGAAGAAAGCATCCCCACGTGCCTGTGCCCATACGGCCAGATCATCCTCACCGGCCTCTAGTTCTTCCCCAACTTGGCGGATGCTAAAAACACTTCCAGCCACATGTTTCATTATCAGCCAGTCCCAGAACGCCGGGCAGAAATCAAACCCGTATTGCAGGTTCTTGGCTTGGATGAAGACATTTGCATCCAGCAGATAGGCCATCAGGTTGGCAGTCCAAGCGAGCGACCAAGCTCGTTGAATGTTCCGGTCTTGGCAATTCCCAGCATCTGGAAGGCATCGCGATACAGGGTGCGCCCTTCGAGCGTACTCGCCACCAGCGAACGGGCAAACCGCTTCCCCACACGTGCAGTCGTCGTGCGATAAAAATCGCCACCACCACTGTTAGCAGCCTGGATGGCGGCCAACCTCGCCTGCTCGGCACGGAATGCCTGCCAGAAAGCATCACGCCCTAGGCGGCCTGCATCCAGCATCCGACGCAGCACGACCAGCGTGCTGACCTTGAACTCACGCGCTAGCCTTCGCAGCGCATCGTCCAGCACCTCATCCTCGCGCAATGCTGCGATGAACACAGGCAACGGCACCAGCAGCTCAGCTGCGACCTTATTGCACCAATCTTCGATGCCAGTGCCGGGCTGCGCGTGGCCTGCGGCCTCAACGCCAGAGTCGCTCAGCGCCGACTGCCCCAGCCAAAGATGCGCCAGCTCATGAGCCAACGTGAACATCTGCGCCGACTTGCTGTCGGCCCCGTTGATGAAGACCAGCGGCGCCAGCACATCAGCCAAGGCAAATCCGCGGAACTCCTCGGGATCCAAAACGCGGGTGTTGTTGTTGCCCACCACGCCGCTGATCATGACCAACACACCAAGCGCATCGGCTTGAACGACGAACAGCCGCAATGCCTCCGTCCAACTCGGGCACTCACGTCGCGCCTGCACACTGAAACCCAGCACCTGTCGCAGTTGTTCGGCAGCCCGATCTGGAGAAATGGAAATATCCAAGCTACCGACAAATGGCAATGGCCGCTGGCCGGTCACCAGCGCTTCATCGCGATACCACGCCTGCCTAGCTTGGCAGGCATATAGCGTGTCCAGCAGATCAGCGCTGGGCCGCGCAATGGCACGATCCCCGATGGTCCGGAAATCGGGAATTGGCAGGGGCTCCTCAGGAGGCCTCGGCAGGAAGAAATAGCCAACCGGGGCATGCGTTGCGCGTGCGTAGCTTTCAAGCTGGCGTAATGTTGGCTGCACATCGCCCGCCTCCCACTCCGGTAGCTTCGGAAAACGCCCTTCCAGCTCCACCGCATCCAATCCCGCGCGTTCGCGCGCCCAGCGAAGCAATTCAGGTTGGACGGCAACTCGGATCATGCAGGGAGTTTACCCAAGACGCACACAAGGCTCTACGCGCTAGTCAGCAAAGCCGTCAAGACGTAATTCGGTCAAGGTGTCCACACCGTTCTGCACCGTCTGTCGTTCAATCACGTCCAAGGAACGGCCGGTAGCATCCTTCCAGTCATCCCAGCCGTTGGACGAACGCCCCAGCAGCAATCCGGATGCAGCGCTGGGAGAACGAAACAAATAGTCGCTTTCGAATCGGATCTGCGCTCCTTGAATGGACAGCACTCCCTGCTGCTGCAGCTCCTGACGCATGGCGAGCATGCGATCGGGAACCGAGGCAACAGTCTCCAGACGGCCGGTAGAGCCCTTCAAGACCACCATTCCCTCGGTTGTGTACTCGCCCAGGCCTTCGGTCTCCGGGCCACGACAGTAATAACGCAGCTTCTGAGCGGCGGCAGTTGGTTGCAGCTTTCGCAACGGCTCGAAAATCGGGTAACCCAATGTTGCCAACAGCACCCGCAACGTCTGGTGGATTTCGCGGCAATCCGCTTCCATTGGCGCCGGCGTATGCGGCCTGCCACCGCCGGTCCCGTTGTGCAATTGGTAGCGCCCGGCCTCCTGGGCTTGCTGGATGGAGCACCACTCAAGATAGATCGCGTGTGTATTTGTCAGGCTCTGGGTCAGTGAAACTGCGACCACAGCACGGTTCCAGAAGTCCTTCTTGGCGTTGTGTTCCGACAAACGCTGCCGAAGCAGGCCGCTCTGTCCGATATAGGCCTGGTCGCGACCATTGGCCTCGTCCTCGCCAAACAGAAAATACACCCCCACCTGCTCGGACTCCGGCATCGCCAAAAAGTCAGCCATGAGGCTGCGTGGTACCTCAATCATCCGCACAATGCGCGTAGTGATCTCGGCAACACGCACACCCTGTGGATCCCCGGAAGGCAGAAAGATCTGGATGGTCTGCGGATGGCTGCTCATGCGGCGATATTCTCCATTTGGGCACGTACGTTGATCTTGTCGGTGTAGACCAATTCGCCGCGATTCCCCTGTACGCGCAGCGCTTGCTGAAATTGCTTGGCGAACGCATCCGGATGCGGCTTGCGATGAAAGAGTTGATTGAGCAACGCTGCGAACATCAGCCACCTTCCTTGCCATGGTGTCGACCTCGGGTACCGCAGATACGCCCCAGTTCCAACGATGGCGGCGGTGCCCAGCATGACACAGAGAAAAGCCCCGCTTACGCAGGGCTTTTTTTTTGTTACTCCAAACACATGCCTGCGATCAGGCGAACGGATCCTGCAGCACCATCGTGTGGTCACGATCCGGGCCGGTGGAAACGATGCTGATCGGGCAGCCGGCCAGTTCTTCCAGTGCGCGCAGGTAGGCGCGCGCGGCCACGGGCAGCTTGTCCCACTCGGTGATGCCGTGGGTGTTCTCGGTCCAGCCCGGGAACTCCAGGTACACCGGGGTGCACTCTTCCCAGCCCTGCGCGTCCAGCGGTGCGTATTCGGTGCGCTTGCCGCGGTATTCGTAGGCGATGCAGACCTTGAGCTTTTCCATGCCGTCGAGCACGTCGAGCTTGGTGATGCACAGGCCGGAGATGCCGTTGATGGCCACCGCCCGCTTGAGCGCAACGATGTCCATCCAGCCGCAACGACGCGGGCGGCCGGTGGAGGCGCCGTATTCGGCACCGCGGTCGCGGATGCCCTGGCCCACTTCGTCGTCCAGCTCGGTGGGGAACGGGCCGCCGCCCACGCGCGTGGCGTAGGCCTTGGCGATGCCGAGCACGTAGTCGATGGCGTCAGCGCCCACGCCGGTGCCGGCCAGTGCGCCGCCCACGGTGGTGTTGGAGCTGGTGACGTACGGGTAGGTGCCGTGGTCGATATCCAGCAACGCGCCCTGCGCGCCTTCGAACAGCACGCGCTTACCCTGCTTGCGCAGGTCGTGCAGGATGCCGGCCACATCCGACTTCATCGGCTGCACGTACTCGCCGAAGGCCAGCGCCTCGTCGAAGGTCTTCTGGAAATCCACCGCTTCCACACCCAGGTACTTGGTCAGCACGAAGTTGTGGTAATCCAGCGCGGTGCGCAGCAGTTCTTCCAGCTGCGGCGGGTAATGCAGGTCGGCGATGCGAATACCGCGACGCGCCACCTTGTCTTCGTACGCCGGGCCGATACCGCGGCCGGTGGTGCCGATGGCCTTGCCGCCGGCGGCCTTCTCGCGGGCCTGATCCAGGGCGATGTGGTACGGCATGATCAGCGGCGCGGCCGGGGAGATCTTCAGGCGCGAACGCACTTCCACACCGGCCGATTCCAGCTCGCCGATCTCCTTGATCAGCGCGGCCGGGGAGATCACCACGCCATTGCCGATCAGGCACAGCGCGTCATCGCGCAGGATGCCGGAGGGAATCAGATGCAAGACGGTCTTCTTGCCGTTGATGACCAGGGTGTGGCCGGCGTTATGGCCGCCCTGGAAGCGGACGACCGCACCGATTTCTTCGGTGAGCAGATCGACGATCTTGCCTTTGCCTTCATCGCCCCACTGGGCACCGAGCACGACAACTGACTGACCCATGACGGGGTGAACTCCTGAGTTTTGCTGCGGCCATCGGGGCCGCGGGATGGGACCGGTTCAAGGCTGGCGGCGACACCTGGCGCGCAGCTCCATCGGGGAGCGTTGCAATGGCGCGAAAGCCCTGACACGGAAAAAGCCGAACGGAGTGCTCTGGTTGGAGCGTGCCCGGCCGGCTTTTGTGCATTATCCGGGTTTCGGGTGGCAGGCACTACCCCTTGCGGGTGGCCGCTCCGGGATTGGTCAGATTGGGGCGCGCTGCGCGGCCGCCGGATGCTTAAAACGCGCTGAGAGCCCCAGCGGACCAACCCTACTGGGGGGCTGCAATCCGCTGTTCCTGTTGCCGATCGCCGCCTCCCTGGCCGCTTCTGTCGCAGCCGATGACGAGCTGGCAACCTAGAGCGGCTAACAAAACGACTGCGCTCACCGCCACCAGGCGGGCGCGGTCTGTGCTCGGCGCGGCATGTACCACTCGTACACTCCGGTTCTGAGCGCGCCGCCCGCACCCACCTGACGACCCCTCACTACGTTTTGTTAGCCACTCTTAGTGGCGCACGATCCACAGCGCGATCGCGCCCAGCACCAACGTGACGCCGCCAATGGCGCGCAGTTGGGTGGTGGGCAGGCTGAACAGTTGCTCGACCATGCGCTTCCAGGCGGTGGGCACGGCAAACAGCAGCAGGCCTTCGATGACGGCGATCAGGCATAACGCGGACAGAAACTCTTGCATCACCAACACCATCGCAACGTGGGAGATGCAGTGTGCCCGGTTCCGCAATCCAACAAGCCTCAGCACGTCGTAGGAGCGCACATGGGCGCGACTGGCATTACCGGGAAAGCGATCGCGCCCAGGCGCGCTCCTACAGAGGCTGGCGCTTACACGTGCGCTCTTGAGACATCGCGATGCGGCAGGCTCATGTCCCTTCGGCCGCGCCGGGGACACATACAAAAACGCCCGCAGTGCGCGGGCGTTTTTGTTTCAACGCGAAGCGCTCAACGAACGATCAACGATCGCTCTTGAGGTACTGCAGGAACGGGTCGTTCTTGTCCAGCACCACCACGCCATTGCCGTCGGTCATGGAGCCGCGATAGGCCTCCAGGCTGCGATAGAACGCGTAGAACGACGGATCCTTGGAGCCGGCCTGGCCGTAGATGCGGGCAGCGTCGGCGTCGCCTTCGCCGCGCAGCTTCTGGGCATCGCGCTCGGCGTCGGCCACGATCACGGTGGACTCGCGGTCGGCCTGGGCGCGGATGGTCAGGGCCTGCTCTTCGCCTTCGGCGCGCAGCTTGCTGGCTTCCTGCTTGCGCTGGGCGCGCATGCGTTCGTAGACGTCGGTGATCACCTGGCTGTCGGTCGGCAGGTCGATCTGCTTGATGCGCAGGTCGGTGATCTGCATGCCCAAGCCCTTGATGGCGCCGTTGATGCCCTTGAGCTGGTTGGCGATCAATTCGCTGCGGTCGCCGGAGACCAACTGCTGCAAGGTGCGCGAGTTGATCTGGTTGCGCAGCGAGTCGGTGATGATCGGGGCCAGGCGCGAATTGGCCACCGACTCCTCACCACCGGTGGCGCGGTAGAACGCACGCACATCGGAGATATAGCCGATGGCGAAGAAGTCCACGCTCACGTCTTTCTGCTCGGCGGTGAAGTAACGCGCCGGGGCGGTGTCCAGCACCTGAAAACGGCGATCGAACACGCGCACCGATTCCACCACCGGTAACTTGAAGTGCAGGCCGGGCTTGAGGTCGGCACGCACCACGCGGCCCAGGTTGAGCACCATGGCGGTCTGGTCTTCGCGGACCACGAACACCGAGCCCATCAGGGCCAGCAGCACGGCGACGATCAGGCCGATGACTAGCGAATTTTTCATTGTTCGGTTCCCTCACGGCCGGTCGGGCGCGGGCCGCGCTCCGGATTGCGGATGCCCTCGCTGCTGCCGCTGCTTTGCGGCGGGTTCAACAGCACATCCTGCGGCACCATCGACGGCATGCCGCCGTTGCCCGTATTGCCACTGCTGTTGGCGGGCTTGTTGAGGTCGGCCGGCAGCGGCACGTAGATGACCTGACGGCCATCGCTGCCGATCACCTTGCGGTTCTCCGACAGCACCTTCTGCACGGTTTCCAGCCACAGGCGCTTGCGCGTGACCTCCGGTGCGTTGGCGTACTGCTCCTGCAACAAGGTGAAGCGGTCGGCGTCGCCTTCGGCCTTGGAGACAGTCGCCTGCTTGTAGCCTTCGGCGCCGGTGCGGGTGCGTGCACCCTGGCCGCGTGCTTCGGGCACCACCTTGGCGGCGTAGGCCTGGGCTTCGTTGATCAGGCGCTCGCGCACCTGCTGGGCACCGTTGACCTCGTCGAAGGCCGGCTTCACTTCTTCCGGCGGGCGCGCGTCGGGCAAGGTCACGCCAGTCACCGACAGACCGGTGTTGTAGGCATCCAGCGCAGCCTGCAGACGGTCCTTGGACGCAATGGCCAGCGGGCCACGGTTGTTGAGCACGGTATTGAGGTCGGAGCGACCGACCTGCTCACGCACCGCACTTTGCGCAGCCTGCTCCAGCACCAGATCGGCATTGCGCGAACCGAACAGATACTTGCGCGGGTCGCTGATCTGGTACTGCACGTTGAGCGAGACGTTGACGATGTTCTCGTCGCGGGTCAGCACCGGCACCTGGTTGCTGAAGGTCTTGATCTCGGTGGCGTTGACCTTGCGCACCGACTCGACCGGCCACGGCAGCTTGAAGTTGGGGCCGGGCTGGAGGATGCGCGAGAACTGGCCGAAGCGCAGCACCACGCCACGCTGCTGCTCGCCGATGAGCTGGAAGCTGGAGAACAGCACCATCAGCACCACGGCGACCAGAATCCAGCGCCACACGCCGCCATCGAACAACTCTTTCAACGGGGCGGGCAGATTGCCCCAACCACCACCGTTGCCACCACCGCGCGGGCCCCAGGACCTGCGACGGTTGGGATCCGGGCCGTCTCCGCCCTTGTTGCCGGGTGTGTTCCAGGCCATGCACGCTCCATGATCGAGGGGCTGCGCGGGCCAGTCCCGCAGTGCCGCCGTGTTGTGTGATTCGATGATTCTACTAGATGGGGCAGACCCACCGTTTTGAAAGGCCCCAATTGGTGCATCGGCGGTTTAGCCGGTGGGGTGAATTAAGCCGGTGGCGGGGTGGCGGGCGGCTCGGGGCACGGTGTCGGCGCGATTTGGGGTCAAGCATCGGAGCGTGCGCGCTGGAGTTGGCAGAGGGTGATCAAGCTTTCGTGCCGCCACGATGTCCGAACGGCACCAGCAGCACAGCTGGCTTTGGCATCAACGCGAGGTGGGGCGTGGTTACCGCGATGACACGTTAGCTTGTGGTCCTGCGCAACGAAGACGCCAACTTCGCTCGCATCGCGCCAACGCACTTACGCAGTCGGCGGTTCGTCTTTCTGGTTGAACACACGCTCCATCACTTCCAGCAGTTCGTCTTCGGAGAACGGCTTGGTGATGTAGGCGCGAGCGCCTTGGCGCATGCCCCACATGCGGTCGGTGTCCTGGTCCTTGGTGGTCACCAGGATCACCGGAATGTGCTGGGTGGTCGGTTCGCGCTTGAGCGTGCGCGTGGCCTGAAATCCATTGAGGTTGGGCATGACCACATCCATCAACACCAGGTCCGGGAGCGAGGACTTGGCCGCTTCCACGCCGGCAGCGCCATCGGTTGCAGTGATGGTTTCGTGCCCCAGCTTCTCGACGATGCGCTGAATCCCCAGCAGCTGCGACGGCGAGTCGTCGACGATCAGAATGCGAGCCATGTGTTTCCCCTAGTGTGCGCGGCGAGTGTAGTGCGCCGGCCGTGCTTTCGGTAGCTGGGGCCAGGACAGGCGCTGGATGCTTGGCGAAGCTGTTGCGATGTGCGATTTGGCGGCACGTTGTTTTTCGTCGCGGGCCGCTGCTGGCGTACTACGTCAGATAGGGCACAGTTGGATTCAACAACCTCGCAGATGGTCGTTGGTTGATGCTTCGCTTTCTTGCCGTACCCTCACCCCAACCCCTCTCCCGGCGGGAGAGGGGCTTTGATTCCCTTCTCCCATCGAGAGAAGGTGGCGCGTAGCGCCGGATGAGGGTGCGGCCGGGATCAGAGGGCGCAGATCGTCATTAGCTGATGCATTGCTTACCTGCCGTACCCTCACCCCAACCCCCGCTAAGCGCCCCGGCCCGCGCTAGCAGCGCGGGCGCTCCAAGGCACGCGCGCCAGTGGCGCGCAAGCAGCGCCTTATCGCCCCGAAGGGAGAGGGGCTTTGATTCCCTTCTCCCTTCGGGAGAAGCTGGCGCGCAGCGCCGGATGAGGAGGGGCTTCATCTCGCTTGCGCTGTTTGGTCCAGCTCACACCGTCTCGCCGAACGCCTTGGCCAGATTGCGGTACGCCTTCTTCTGCGCATCGTCGGTGGGCGCCGGTGCAAGAATCTCCAGCTCCACGATCTGATCGCCCGGGGTGGTGCCGGGCAAGCCGCGGCCGCGCAGGCGCAACTTGCGGCCGGCGTCCGACTCGGCCGGCACCTTCAACTCCACCGACCCGCCCAGGGTCGGCACGCTGATGGTGGTGCCCAGCGCGGCCTGCCAGGGCGTGACCTGCAAGGTGTACAGGATGTTGCGCCCGTCCACCTCGAACTGCGGGTGCGCAGCGTATTCGATCTCCAGCAGCAAATTGCCGCCACCATTGCCCTGCCCGCTCAGGCGGATCACCTGGCCGGGCTGGACGCCCTTGGGCACGCGCACGTCCAGCTGCTTGCCGTTGATGGTGATGCGCACGCTGTCGCCCGCATACACCGCTTCCAGCGGCACCGCCAGCTTGGCGCGGGTGTCGCCACGCGTTTGCGGGCCGGGGCCTGCACCGGGCCCGGCACCCGGGCCACGCGGACGCCCGCCGCGCTGGCCGGCGAACAGGCTTTCGAAGAAATCGCTGAAGCCGCCACCGGCGCCGCCGTTGCCGAACACTTCCTCGTATTCGTAGCCCTGCCCGCCGTTGTAGTTGGGCGGGGCCTGGAACTCGTCGCCCGGGCGGAAACCCTGCGCCTTGAGCTGGTCGTAGGCCTTGCGCTTTTGCGGGTCGCGCAGCGCCTCGTAGGCTTCGTTGATGGCCTTGAACTTGTCTTCCGCGCCGGCTTCCTTGCTGACGTCGGGGTGGTACTTGCGGGCGAGTCGACGGTAGGCCGTCTTGATCTCCGCATCGCCCGCGCTCGGCTCGACGCCCAGCGTTGCGTAGTAATCCTTGAATTCCATCTAATCACCTCTGGAAAAAAACGGCCCGCAGCCAAGGCCACGAGCCAGTCATATCGCAGCCGGGCGGGCAACCGCACCTATTCTACGGTGCGGTTGCCGCCGGGGAGCGAAGCCGATGACTTCGCTCCAGGTTCGTCGCCTTACTGCACCGTGCCGCCGCTGGCGTCCTGGCCGTTGCCGACCTGGATACGGCGCGGGGTGGCTGCCGGGCGCTTGGGAATGCGAATTTCCAGCACGCCATTGTGTCCGGCTGCGGTGATGCCGTCCGGGTCGGCACTGTCGGGCAGCGCGAAGCGGCGGTGGAAGCTGCCGTAACGGCGCTCGATGCGCGAGAAACGCTCGGTCTCGGTGCTGGACTCGCTGTTGCGCTCGCCCTTGATCGACAGGATGCCCTTGTCCATCTGCACCTCGATCTGGCTCGGGTCGATGCCGGGCAGATCGGCGTACAACACGAAGTGATTGGGCTCTTCCTTGATGTCCACGCGCGGCACCCACTGGGCGGTCACCACCGCCGATTCGTCGGTGTCGCCGTTGTGCTCGAAGAAGCGGTCGAACACATGCTTGATTTCGTTTTGCAGGGCGTGGGTGGGCCACTGTGGATAACGAACGATGTTCATTGCGAGCCTCCATTAGGTTGGGTGAAGGGCCGGCCGCTCCGGCGTGCGCCATCGCGCCGGCCATGTGCGCGAGATAGGCGTCGCGTTGCGGATTTCAAGCGTGTTGACGCGCTTTTCCCTTGCCCTTTTCTAGAATTCGTTCAGCCACAGGAGCACATCGCATGACCATCCACGTTGGTGACCGCATTCCCGAAATCGTGCTCAAGCGCTTGCGTGAGGGGATCGAGGCAGTCGACACCCATACCTTGTTCGCAGACCGCAAGGTGCTGCTGTTCGCGGTGCCGGGCGCGTTCACCCCGACTTGTTCGGCCAAGCACCTGCCGGGCTATGTGGAGCACTTCGAGCAGTTCCGCAAACGCGGCATCGAAGTGCTGTGCACCGCCGTCAACGACCCGTTCGTGATGCAGGCCTGGGGGCGCAGCCAGCTGATCCCCGACGGCCTGCACATGCTGCCCGATGGCAATGCCGACCTGGCCCGCGCTCTGGGCCTGGAAGTGGATGCCAGCGGCTCGGGCATGGGCCTGCGCTCGCGTCGCTACGCGCTGTATGCCGACGATGCGGTGGTGAAAGCCCTGTTCGTCGAAGAACCCGGCGAATTCAAGGTGTCTGCAGCCGATTACGTGCTGCAACACCTGCCCGATTGATGCATTGATTCCCCCGCCCACTCAGAAGGAAAACGGCCAGCCATGTCTACCCAGCCAGCCAAGCAACTCCCCGCCGGTATCACCGACACCGCCACCTTGCGCACCCGCGCACGCCAGAGCATCGAAGACGGTGCCGTCACCGAGAGCTACCACGCCGACCGCGAGGCGGTGATCGACCTGCTCAACACCGCACTGGCCACCGAATACGTGTGCACGCTGCGCTACTACCGTCACTACTTCATGGCCAAGGGCATGCTTGCCGACGCGGTCAAGGGCGAGTTCCTGGAACACGCGCAGCAGGAACAAGCGCACGCGCACAAACTCGCCGAGCGCATCGTGCAACTGGGCGGCGAACCGGACCTCAACCCGGACACGCTGACCAAGCGTTCGCACGCCGAATACAAGGAAGGCACCGACCTGCGCGACATGGTGCGCGAGAACCTGATCGCCGAACGCATCGCCATCGACAGCTACCGCGAGATGATCGATTTCGTCGGCGACAAGGACACCACCACCAAGCGCATTCTCGAGAGCATCCTGGCCCAAGAAGAAGAGCATGCCGATGAGTTTGCCGACATGCTGGAAGGCTGGATCGGCGAGTGAGGTGATGGTGGTTGATGCGTCAGTGCACCGCAACCTACATTGATATCGCGTCGTAGCGTCGTTTGGGTGCGGTCAAAAGCTCAGGTCAAAAGCCTGGTTAGTCGAGGGCGCGGTGCCCTCGCCGCTTGCGGGACACGCCGCAAGTACGTCCATGTAGGCTCGGTGGCGGCATCCATGCCGCCACACGGTCCCGCAATCGGCGAGGACACCGCGCTAGACAGTTTGCCGGTTGTTTTATTGAAAACCCTGCACACCGACCATCTCGACTGGCCCTTGCCCGCCCACCCTCGCAGGACCTTACGCGGCATGGATGCCGCGTAAGAGCCTACATGGACGTACTTGCGGCGTGTCCTGCGATGGTGGGCGGGCAAGGGCCCTGCAGCAAACTCACAGCATCAAGAGCGCAGCGAGGACACCGCACCAGACAGGTTGCTGGCTGCTTTGTTAAAAACCATGCGTACCGATCAACTCGACTGGCCCTTGCCCGCCCACCGTCGCGGGACCTTACGCGGCATGGATGCCGCGTAAGAGCCTACACGGACGTACTTGCGGCGTGTCCCGCGATGGTGGGCGGGCAAGGGCCCTGCGGCCAAACCAAAGACCAGCTGCTCCTGAATCTCTGCTTCAACGCAACACCCGAAATCGCAACTGCGTCCAGGCACCGTCACTGGCCATCGCAGTGAGCGTGTGCGTGCCGACGTCTTCAAAATCGCGTTGAAATCCCTGCCGGCCATTGGTCTGTGCGATCCAGCGGCCGTCCAGCAACCAATCGATGCGCGCGTCGCTGCCCAATGCGCGTAGTTGCAAGCGCACCGGGCGCGCGGTGGCGTTGGCGCGTGCCAACGTGGCGCGATCGCTCAGGCCGTCGATGCGCAACACGCCACCACCGGTCATGCGCCCATCGGGCAGACAGTCCGGCGCGAGCGACGGCAACTGCGCGGCACTGCGTTCCCCTGCGCTAAGCCAGGGCGAGACCAGTGCCGGCCAACGCGCCAACGTGCGTGGCTCACGCTGATGCGCCTGGCTGCACTCTTGCGACAGCCGCTGACCGCTACGCGCATCCACATCGAAGTGCAGCTGGCCGCTCTGCCATAACCGCGCATCGCGTTCGGCGAAGGTGGGCGGTACTGCGCCATCGAGTGCGTACGCTTCGGCACGTCGCGCGCATTGTGCCGGTGGTGTGTGATCGGCCGCACCGCCGAGCGGCCAGCAGATCTCCAAGGCCTGCACATTGGCCGGCATCGGCACCGGCGCGCTATCGCCGGCACTGCGCGGCAACGCATCGATGACTTCGAACATCAGCGGCAACGCGGTGACCGCACCGTACTGGCCCGGCAGCGGCGTGCCATCCGGGCGCCCCACCCACACCCCGACCGTGTAACGGCGCGTACCGCCGATCGCCCACGCATCGCGGTAGCCGTAACTGGTGCCGGTCTTCCACGCCACGCCCGGGCGCGCGGCGGTGTCGAAGGTGCCGCTGCCATACCCGGGGCGCGGATTGCTTTGCAAAATCTCGCGCACGATCCAGGCCGCACCCGGCGACATCAGCCGGCGCTCGATGCGCGCATCTTCTGGCGTGTAGCGCACGTGCCCGGCAATCCCGCCGCGATTGAGCGCAGCAAATGCGCCCACCAGTTCCTGCAATTGCGCGCCGGTGCCGCCCAGAATCAATGCAAGCGACGGCGTACTGCCATGTGCAAACCGCAAACCGATCCCGGCATTGGACAGCCGCGCAGCAAACCGCGCCGGGCCGATACGATCGAGCAGATCCACCGCCGGCACGTTCAACGACAGCCGCAAGGCCGTCGCTGCGCTTACCGGCCCATTGAAGGCCGCATCGAAATTGCCGGGACGATAACTGCCAAAGCTCTGCGGCGCATCCACCAGCAGGCTTTCCGAATGGATCAACCCATCGTCCAGCGCCATGCCGTACAAAAATGGCTTGAGGGTGGAACCGGGGGAGCGCCAGGCCTGCACCATGTCCACATGCCCCAGCCGCTTGCGATCGCCGAAGCTGGCCGACCCTACGTACGCACGCGCCTCCATCGTGGCGTTGTCCACCACCAACAACGCCGCAGAGGTGCGCTCGGGCAGTTGCGAAAAATACGTCGCGACGCGTTCTTCCAGCGTGCGCTGCAGTTCAACATCCAGCGTGGTGACGATGCGCGCTGCACGTGGTTGCGCGCTGTGCAGACGCTGCGCCAGCAGGGCCGCATGCAAGGGCGGTTTGAGCGAACGCGTGACCACCGGCTCGATCCGCGCATCGTCCACCTGCGCGCGCGACCACACGCCCAGTTCCACCATGCGATCGAGCACCTTGTCGCGTGCGCGTTGCGCAGCTTCCGGATGGCGATCCGGGCGCAGGCGGCTTGGCGATTGCGGCAGCACCGCCAGCAATGCGGCCTCGGCCTGCGACAAGGCCTTGGCCGGTTTGCCCAGGTACGCCCAACTGGCCGCTTCCACACCTTCAATGGTGCCACCGTAGGGCGCGCGCTCCAGATACAACGTGAGAATCTCGCGCTTGCTCAAGTGCGCTTCCAGCTGCAGCGCGCGCAACAACTGCTTGGCCTTGCCCCACGGCGTGCGCGTATGCGGATCCAGGATGCGTGCCACCTGCATGGTCAGCGTCGAACCGCCGGAGACAATGCGCCCCTGCCCGATCCACTGCCCGCCAGCACGTAATAGCCCCCACGGATTGACGCCGGGGTGGCGCCAGAACCAGCGGTCTTCGTAATTCAGCAGCGCCTGCAGATACAGCGGCGACACGCTCTGCGGCGTGGCCGGATAGCGCCATACGCCATTGCGATCGGCGAATGCGCGCAGCGGGGTGCCATCGCGTGCGACCACCAGCGTGGAGGTGTCGCGGGATCTGGGTAGCGGCAGCGGGAAGGCCAGGTCCAGCAGCAGGATTGCCAGCAGTGCCGCCACCGTGCTCCAGCGCAACAGCGACCACCACCGGCGGCGCGGCGGGGGCGGTCGGAGCGCGTCGTCCTTGGTCGCCTCGCCCTGTGTCGTTGTGCTCATCGTCCTGTGGTGCCGCCTCAAGAATCCTGCAAAGCATGCAGCGGCAAACGGATTTCGGCCACTGTGCCGTGCGCGTCGCTACGCGCACGCAGCACCAGGCTACCGCCCTGCGCTTCCAGAATCTGCCGCGACAGCACCAGCCCGATGCCGGAACCACCGGGCTTGGTGGTGAAAAACGGCACGAACAGATTATCGCTGGTGGGTAGCCCCATACCTTCGTCGGCGATCTCGATGCGCGCACAGTTGCCATCGCGCTGCGCGCGTAGCCACACCGGGGCATCGCCACCGGCTTCGATCGCGTTGCGCAACAGATTGATCAACACCTGCTCGAGTTGGTCGGCATCGGCATGCACCTGCAGTGCGTGCTCCACGTCGATGTAGATGCGTGCATCGTCAAGCAGCCGCCGTACCCGCTCGCATACTTCTGCCAATGCGAGCGGTGCACAACAGGGTGCCGGCAACCGGGCCAGGCGGGCATATCCACCCAGGAAGCGCTGCAAGGCGGCACTGCGTTGTTCTATCACCGCCAGGCCGCCATGCAGATCGCGGTGGAGTTCGCCATCGAGTTCGGCCGGTAGCGGCGGCAGCATGCGCGCCAGCGTGTCGGCGATGGAGCCGATCGGTGCCAGCGAGTTGTTGATCTCATGACTCAACACGCGCAGCAAACGCCGAAATGCCTGCGCCTCTTCGTCGCGCAAGGCGCGCTCCATCGGTTGCAACACCAGCAGATGCCCGGCCTGACTGCGGCTGCGCAATGCGGCGTGACCGATCTGCCAACGCCCTTGCTGCCCTGGAAAGCGCTGCGCCTGGATGCTGCCCGAGGGCACTGCGAACAATCCGGCAAGACCGAGCGCATCGGCATGACGTCCCAGCAAAGACGCTGCAGTGTTTGCCAGCAGCCGCTCGCCGGCAGGATTGACCAGACGCAGCCGCCAGTCTTGTTCGAACGCGAACACCGCCCCGTCCAGCGCGGCCAAGGTCTTGCTCAGCAGTTGCAGGCTCTCGTGCGAGTCGCGTTGCTCGTCCTGCAGCCGCTGCGCCAGCGCATTGAAGCGCGCGAACAGCGTGGCGTCGTCGCCCGGCACTGACACTGCGCGCACGCTGTAGTCGCCTTCGCGCAATGCATCCAGCAGGCCGCCGAGCGTGCGCTGCCGGTGCCCCTCGCGTTGCTGACGCAGCTGGATGATCGCTGCGGTCAACAGCACGACACAAGCCAGCAGAATGGCCGCTTCGGTCAGCGCTGGCGTACCAACCAACAGCACCACCGTCAATGCAAGCAAGGCCGGAAGCGCCGGCCACAGTTGCCGCCAGCGCGACGGCTCAGTCGGCATCATCGCTGCGCAATCCATGCTTGCCCAGGCGCCGGTAGAGACTTTGCCGGGTAATGCCGAGCTGGTCGGCGGTGCGTTGCAGATTGCCCTGTTGCTCGGCCAGCGCCTTGCGCAGCAGCAGCGCTTCGGCCTGCTCCAGGGTCATGCGCTCGGGCAATGCAGCGTCGTTGGCCGATGGCGCGCGCAGGCGCAACGCGTCGGCGCCCAGTACCGCGCCCTCGACCAGCAGGGCAGCACGCTCCATCGTATGTGCCAGTTCGCGCACGTTGCCCTGCCACGGATATCCGAGCAGTGCATGTTCGGCATCGCGTGCCAGCGTGGGCAGCGTGCGTCGGTAGCGGGTGCAGGCAGCGGCGAGATAGTGGCGGGCCAGCGGCAGAATATCGTCGCGGCGCTCGCGTAGCGGCGGCACGCGCAGCTGGAAGGTATTGAGGCGATACAGCAGATCCTGACGAAACCGCCCTGCAGCGACTTCGGCATCCAGATCGGCGTTGGTCGCGGCAACGATACGCACATCCACACGCTGCGTGCGCGACGAACCCACACGCTCGAACTCACCGTCTTCGATTGCCCGCAACAGCTTGGCCTGTTGCTCCAGCGGCAAGTTGCCGATTTCATCCAGAAACAGGGTGCCGCCATCGGCCAGTTCGAAGCGCCCGCTGCGGTCCTGGCGCGCATCGGTGAAGGCGCCACGCACGTGACCGAACAACTCGGACTCGAACAAGGTTGCGGCCAGGCCGCCGATATTGACCTTGATCAAAGGCTGCGTGCGTCGTGCAGACCATTGATGCAGCAACTGCGCTACCAGACTCTTGCCGGTGCCGTTCTCACCGAGTAGCAATACGCCGACGTCGCTGTCGGCAATGCGCATCAGGTCTTCCAGCAACCGCCGCATCACCGCCGACTCGGCGATGAAGCCGCCGGCCGCATCCTGCAGTTGCAGCGCCTGTGCGTCGCTAAGCCGACGCTCGCTGCGACGGCTGCGGTCCAGCGCGATGCGGCTCTCCAGCACACTCAACACGCGGGCGTTTTGCCAGGGCTTTTCGACAAAATCCACCGCGCCCTGCTGCATGGCGGTGACCGCCAGCCCGACGCTGGCCCAAGCGGTCATTGCGATCACCGGCAGGCCCGGCCACTGCGCGGCGATATGCGCGATCAAGGTCAGGCCCTCCTCGCCTGACGTGGTGTCGCGGGTGTAGTTCATATCCACCAGCACCGCCGCAAACGCATCGCCGCGCAGGCAGCCGAGCGCGATCTCGGGCGATTCGGCACCGACCATGCCATAGCCGGCACTCTTGAGCAGCAGGCGCATGGCCTCGCGCACATCCGGCTGGTCGTCGACGACCAGGATGCGCGGCGGTGCGGGGGATCGAGTGGCCTCGTTCATGCGCAGAGTCTAGCGGCGGTTGCCTGCGCTGCGGATAAGCACTGCCAGCGCACAGTAAGGATCGACCGCTGCAACGCGGTGGACGCAGCTGCGGCGACGCGATTCCGATCGCGTGCGACATGACCATCACGGCCACACTTACAGGCTCTCATCATCACTCCAGCCGCAGTGCCTGCATGGGAGAGACCCATGCCGCGCGCAACGCCGGCACCAGCGCCGCGAGCAGGCCGGTCACCGCCAGCGTGACCAGCACGCCGCCGATCGCCAGCGGGTCGGCCACGCGCACTTCGAACAGAAAACGCTGCAGCAGCCGCGACAACGCCATCGCGATGCCCAAGCCGATGGCCAGGCCCACGCCCAGCTGCAGGCTCGCCTCACGCAGCACTTGCCGCAGCAAGCGCGCCGGTGGCGCACCCAACGCTGCACGCACACCAAATTCATGCTGGCGCGCAGCCACCGCCACCGCCATGACGGCGTACAGCCCCACCACCGCCAGCAACAGCGCCAGCCCGGCAAACAGACCGACCAGCAGCAGGTTGAGTTTCTGCTGGCTGGTGGTCGAGGCCACCAGTGCCTGCATCGGCTGCAGGTCGGCGATGGGCTGTTGCGGGGCAACCTCGGCGATGGCGGCACGCAATGCCTGCTCGTCCACACGCTGCGACGCTGCCTGCGTGCGCACCGCATAGGTCAATGCACCGAAGCTGCGCAGGATCTGATACATCGGCTCGCTCATCTGCGCGAGCGGTTGATAGACGATGGGTGGCGGCGGCGCGGCCGGCCCTTCCTGACGCACATCGCCGACCACGCCGACCACGCGCATGGCCACGCGCTGGTTGTTGCCATCGTCTTCCAGCATCACGGTCTTGCCGATCGCATCGTCTTGCAGATAGCGGCGCGCAAACGCCGCACTGACCACACACACCTTCTCAGACCCGGCAACGTCGCCGGCAGCGATGGCACGTCCGGCAAGCAACGGGACCTGGAACACCTCCAGAAATCCGGCAGTGACCAGGCGGTATTGCACATTGAACAAGGGCATGTCCGCCACCGACACGCTCCAGCTCAACTGCGTGGTCGTCGGGGGATTGCTCGATACCCCGGCGAGTGCGATCCCCGGCATCCGTTGCACACGCTCGACGATGCGGCGCGCCTGCTCCACCGCGTCGTCCCCCGTGGCATAGCGCTGCTTGACCGGTGCCAGCGTAAAGATCGTGGCTGCGCGACTTTCGAAGCCCATCGGCACCTGCGACAACTGCTGCAACGAGCGCGCGAACAACGCCGCTCCCACTAACAGGACGACCGCCATCGCCACCTGCACCACCACCAACGCACGGCCGAGCCGCCCGGCTTGCAGACTCCATCCGGCGCGGCCACCGCCAACTAGTTCCAGCACAAGATTGCGCCTGCGGCTGCGCGCGATCCCGAGCGCGGCCGCAAGCACAGCAGTGCCCGCGCCGGCCAGTAGCGCAAACAGCACACTGCCGCCGGTGAGCTGCGCACTGTCTCCGCGCAACCACATCACCGGCACCCAACTAGCCAGCAGGCGCAGGCCGACCCAGGCCAGCACCACGCCCCCGATGCTGCCGATCACACCGATCAACAGACCCTCGGCCAAGGCCGGCAGACTCAGCCGTACCAGCGGTGCGCCAAGTGCTGCGCGCACCGCGCTGTCGTGGCTGCGCCCCAATGCGCGCAGCAACATCAAGCTGGTCAGATTGACGGCGGCAATCAACAACACGCAGGTCGCCGCCGCAAAGAACAACCACAGCGTGTTGCCGCTGTTGGAGGCGTACAGGCTGTCTTTCAGCGGCAAAGCATTCGGCGGCTCGCGCTGCAGTTGCTGCAACCACTGCTCGCTCATGTTGGGGCTGGCACGCAGCAAGCGAGTGATGGCTGCTGCGGTTTGTGCCGAGACCTGTTCCAGCCGCACGCCCGGTTGCATGCGTCCGACGATGATCTCGTTGGTCGACAGATTGGTGGTAGTCAGATCCGGTTGCATGGTCTGGATCAAATCGAACGGATCGGCCCAGGGAAACTGGGCCGGCAATACCCCGACCACTGGCACTGCGCGTCCTTCCACCTGCAGCAGGCTGCCAATGGCTGCCGCGTCGCCACCGAAATACCGTTGCCAGAACGCATTGCTGAGAATCACCGCCTGCGGGCCGCCGGGGCGATTTTCCTGTGCATCGAAGTTGCGCCCCAATGCCATCGGCACGCCGAGCGTCTGCAAAAAGCCGCGGTCGGCACTGATCGAACGCGCAACTTCGGCGGTGTCGCCACGGGCGATGTTGATCGGCAGCGGGAAGCCGCGCAGCATGCCAGTCGACGATAGCCCGGGCAGTTTTTGCAGCGGCGCGTAGTAACCGGGACCGGCGACATTGCGACCACTCTCCGAGGGCCGGCCCAGGGTCACCAGCCGATCGGCCTGCGGAAACGGCAACGGCGCCAGCAGCGCCTGATCCAGCAACGCGAACACGGTGGTGGTGGTCGCCACACCCAGTGCCAGCGTCAGCCCGGCCAGCAGCAGATAGCCCGGCCGACGTAACAGGCCGCGCCAGGATTGCCAGGCCTCGCGCCACAGCAGTGCCGGCGCCATCACGGCGACAGCTCCGCTGCCAACGTCGGCAGCAGCGTGTCCTGCTTGTGGCGCATGCGTTCGAAGGTGTCTTCGTCGACGATGCGGCCGTCGAGCATATGCACGATGCGCTGCGCGCGTCGGGCGAACGCGGGATCGTGCGTCACCATGCAGAGCGTGGTGCCGCTTTGATTCAATTGTTCGAGCAACTGCATCACCGCCTCGCCGTTGCGCGTATCGAGATTGCCGGTGGGCTCGTCGGCCAGCAGAATGGACGGATCGCCCACCAAGGCGCGCGCCACCGCCACTCGCTGCTGCTGGCCTCCGGACAATTGGCCGGGATAATGGCGCTGGCGGTGGTTCATGCCCACCAGCTCCAATACTTCGCGCACACGCTGGCGGATCTGCGCAGCGCTGATGCCATCGCGGTAGGTCAGTGGCAGGGCGACGTTTTCTTCGACAGTGAGATCTGCAATCAGGTTGAAGGCCTGGAAAATGAAGCCGATTGCCTCGTTACGCACGCCGGCACGCGCACGCGCGTTCAACTCGGCGACGTTGCGTCCATCGAGCAGATGCACGCCGCTGCTGGGCGCATCCAGCAATCCCAGGATCGACAGCAGCGTGGACTTGCCGCAGCCCGATGGCCCGGTGATCGCGACAAAGTCGCCGCGCGAGATGTCCAGGGCGATCTCGGCCAATGCGTGGGTTTCCACCTCGTCTGTATGAAATACCTTGCTCAGTCCTTGCAGCCGGATCAGCGGTAAGGCGGCAGCGTCGATGTGATGCATGAAAATCTCCTTGGGCACTAGCGTAAACGCAACCGCGGGGACTGCGCCCACTGGCTGGTATCGGAAAGGATGAGTTGATCGCCCGGCTGCAGCCCGGCACGCACTTCGATGCGGTCGCTGGCGGCGGCGCCGAAGCGCACCGGCACGCGCGTGGCAATGTCCTCGCCGGGGCGGATCACGAACAACGCTGCGGCGGCATTGGGCGCTGCCAACGCGGGCCGCGCGATGCTGACGACATCGTGCAGTGTGCCTAGACGAATACGCCCCTCGACCGACAGGTCCGGTCGCGCACCTGCCGGCAGTGGCTGCGCAAAGCCGACATCCACACTCACGCTACTGCTGCGCACCGCAGGATCGATCCGCAGCAGCGTTCCGGTGACCACCCCGTTGCGGGTATCCACACTCACCGGCAATTCCAGCAGCAGGTCCTTGGCCAGCACTTCAGGTACCTGCAGGCGTGCAAGCAATTGCTCGGGCCGCGCCACCCGCGCCAGCTTGGTACCGACCTCGACCTGCTGCCCAGGTTCGACATCGACTTGCTGCAAGATGCCGTCGATGCCGGCACGCACCTCCAGCGCGGCAACCTGCTGACGCGCGATCGCCAGACTGCTGGCCACTTCATCGCGGCGCGATTGTGCGGCACGCAGCTGCGCTGCCATGTTCTGGCGGAATGCGGCCACGCGTTTGTGCTCGATGTCCGCGCGGCCATGCTGTTGTTCTTCGGTGATCTGGCTCTCGCGCAGCTCGATTGCCGAGATCACCCCCGCCGTATGGCCGCGCTCGTAGGCCTGGGTCTTGACTTCGGCGATACGCCAGTCCGAGGTGGCGCGTGCTTCCAGTGCCTGCTGGTCGAGCAGTTGCGATGCTAGCGCGGTGCGCGCCGCAGCCACATCGGCCTCGGCACCCGCCAAGGCTGCCGCCGCTTTTTCCTGATTGGCCAGCAGCTCCGGATTGAGCATGCGCAGGATCACGGTGTCTGCCTGCACGCGGCTGCCGGCCTGCACCACCACTTGCTGCAAGGTGGCCGGTGCGCCTGCGGCAATCCAGCGCATGTCGCGCGGCACCAGCACACCGGTGGCCCGGATCTCACGCAGCATGTCGCCACGCTCGGCGGTACCGATCCACAAAGTGGCCCGCTCCACGCGTGGACTGGCACGGCCCAGACCAAGCACTGCAACGATGCCGATCAGCGCACAGGCAGTGCCGGCAAGCAGCGCCACGTGCAAACGGCGCAAACGAAAACGCGTGGGAGATTTGGCGATATCCATGCGCTAGTGGCAGCAGAACGCGTGCCAACCTGGCTCAGGTCGCAACCACTTGATTCGCAAAGAAAGCGCACCAAGCGTTCAAAACGCGCAACGTACGATACCGGACAACCACCGACCGAATCCGGACCATCGGTACTCAGATCCGGTGCTGCGGACAGCGCGTTGTCTCGGTCGTGCTGGGGCTCAATACAAACGCTGTCGTATTGCGTCTACCAGGCTGAAGCCAGCGTCACGCTCGGCAGCCTTTCATTCGAGGATGCATGCATCGATCGCACGACGTGCAGCCCACGGTCTACTGGCGATGCACCGTCTTTCGATCCATCAATTGCCAACTAGCTGACGCAATTCTCGCGCGTACCAGCGCTTGCGCAACTCAACGCTTTTCCAAACTCGCGCGATAGCGCAGCAGCGCTTCCGGCGCATCGGTCTGGATGATCGATACGCCATCGCGGTACAGGCGGCCCCACACCTTGTCCGGGTCGCGCTCGGCATCGGCGTCGCCGCCGTAACCGGCGATAAATCCTTCCCATAGCGAGTTGACCATCAGTCGCACGTTGTGCGCCTTGCTCACGGCGACCAATGCTGGTAACTGCGCTGCCGACATCTTGGGTAACTCGAACGCGGCCGGACGCGCGTTGCGCGTTTGCGCGGTGGCGATCGCGGCCAGGTCGGCATTGCCATGCGCGTTGATCAGGATCGGGAAGAAATACACCTTGTCGAACGGCAGCATCGCCGCCATTGGCGGTGTGGCAATGCCGGCTTCGGCCTTGACGATCACCTGGTGCTGCATGCCGGCGCGTGCGACCGCGTCGACCACCTGCACGTAGATCGCATCCTTGACGTCCAGATTGAGCAGGATATGGCCCTTGGACTTGGCCAGCATCTGATCGAGCGTGACCACGCGTTGATCGGTCAGCGGTGCCTGCGCGCCACCTTCGTCGCTGCGCAGGCGCAGCTTTTGCAGGTCAGCCAAGGTCAGCTCGGACAGTTTGCCGGTGCCATCGGTGGTGCGGTCCACGGTGGCGTCGTGCAGCATCACCAGGGTGCCGTCGGCGGCACGCCGCACATCGGTTTCCATCACATCGGCGCCGATGGCGATGCAGCGCTCAAGCGCGGCCAGCGAGTTTTCTGGTGCGGTGCCGTTGAAACCATGCTCCGGTGCCGGCGCGTGGCACCCGCGGTGGGCAACGACCAAGATGCCGCCGTTTGGATTGGTCAGCCGGGCCTGGATCGCGGCCACACCGGTGGGGGCTGCGCTTGCAGTGGTGGCGAGCGCCACGCACAGCATCGCCGCGAGGGCGGCAACAGAACGTAATGTCATCGAACAACTCCGCTTGAAGGGGATTAACAGAACGACTGCGCGTCCGTCGAGCGGGCGCAGCCAGCACACGGTGCGGCATCTACCACTCGCATACGTCGACTCCTACGCATCGACTGCGCCCAGCTGACGACCGCTCACCACGCGCCATTCGCCGTGCTTAAAACGTCGGCGTAAAACGCAGACCGAACCAATAGGTGGTGGGCACCGAGTAACTGTCCTTGAGCAGGTTCTGCCCGGGACCGGTCACGCTGGTGATGCGGCTGTGGGTGAGGTTGCTGACCTGACCGATCAGGCTGAGCTGTTTGCTGATCGCGTAGGTGGCAGTGAAATCCAGCTGCGAGCGCGGCGACCAGTACAGATCCTGCCAATCGATATTGCTGACGATGGCGCGCAAGGCCTTGCCCTGACGGTTGTAGGCCGCGCGTAACTCCAGACCGCCGGTGTTGTAGAACAGCGTGGCATTGGCGGTGTAGTCCGGCTGGCCAACCAGGTTGTCGAGCTTGCGCTCGCGCTGGGCCACGTTGCTGCCGCTGCCGACGCTGTACGGCACATCCAGGCTGCCATCGAGCACGGCGAAGTTCGCACTGAAGCCGACACCGCTCAGCCATGGCGCAATCGGCGCCAGGGTATTGACGATGCCGTTGAATTCCACCCCGCAGATGCGCGCCTTTGCAGCGTTGGCCGGCGTGCTGATCAGCGCGTTGGCGTAGGTGGTGCCGTCGAAGGTGAAGCTGTCGGTGCGCGAGAGCGTAAAGATCTCGTCCTGGATGCGCTTGTCGAACACTGCGGTGGAGGCGAACGCATCGAAATCGCCAGGCAAACGCCATTCCAGCGACAGATCCAGGTTATTGGACACGCGCGGCTTGATGTTCGGGTTGCCGATGGTGACGGTGACGCCTTGCGCATTCGGATTGCCAGCGTCGGCGGTGTTGACGAAGCCGATCGAGGTGCGTGCTGCATACGCATCGTACGGTGGGCGACCGAGCGTGCGGCTGGCACCGGCGCGCAGGTCGAGTGCGTCGGTGAGGTGGTAGGTCATGATCGCCGAGGGCAGCAGATAGTCGTAGTCCGCATTGGTCGGATTATCGACATACACATAGCGATTGGTGGCGGTGTCCAGCTGCCGCTGGCGGCCGACGGTATTGAGCTTGGTACTGTCGAAATGCAGGCCGCCCTGCACGTTGAAACGCTCGCTGCGATAGCTGACCAGGCCATAGCTGCCGAAGGTTTTTTCGGTATGGGTGAAGTTGTCCTGATTGCTGAAAGCCTGCTGGTCGGTGCTGTTGAACGCGCTCAGCGGCGTTGCAGCGAGCACGCGGTTGGCCTTGTCCGAATCGATGGTGATCAGGTTCAGGCCGGCATAGCGCATCGGCGCCCTGCCAGTGCCCGCCACATCGGCCAGGCCGAACGCCGGCGCGCTGGTGTTGGGCTGATACTCGACGCGATAAATGTCGTAAGACGGTTTGTCGGTGGTGTACGACACGCCGGCCGCAAAACCAATCCCTTGATCGCTTTCGCCCTGATTGAAGCCGTAATCGAGCCGGCCGGTGAGGATGCGATCGGCCGCGGTGCGCTTATAGTCCGGGCGCCAGTACGACAGGCTGTAATTGTCCAGGTTGTTGTAGGCCTGCGGCGATACTCCGAAGCGTTGATCGAAGCCGGAGGTGTCGTAGTTGAACGCGTAGTTGGGCGTGGCATTGATGGTCACGCCACTGCCGGTCTGGCCCACCGGCACCGGCGCGGCGCGGGTGATGCCGGTGGCGTACTTGATCATGCGGATCGGCTCGTCGTAGGTCGCATCCGACCACGCACCGCGTGCAGAAAACTGCTGCCGATCGGTGGGCCGCCAGATCGTGCCCAACTGCGCCACCTTGGTGCGCGTGGTGACGATCTGGTTGGAATAGCCCACCTCGATATCGCCACCGGGATAGCTGCCGGAGGTGGCGGTCTGATTGAACACCTGGCCACGGTTGCGCGGGTCGATAAGGACCTCGTTGCGCTGCATGTTGTCCTTGAAATAGTAGTAGCCGGCCGTTGCATAGGCTTCCAGCGCAGCACTGGGATGCACCTCGAACTTGCCGGTCACGCCGTAACGGTCGCGCTGATTCTGCACGTACCAATACTTGTCCTGCTGCGGCACCGCCCAGCCATTGCCGAGATTGGCGCCCGTCTGCAGCACGCCGTTGTTGTCGTAGAACCCGTAGTGCACCGTGTCGGTGGTCATATGGGTTTCGGTGTAGCTGCTCAGCGTCTGGTAGTTGGCCGACAGCGTGAAGCCGTATTGCTGCTCGCTACCGAAGGTGCGGCTGCCGGTCGCATTCAAGCGATAGCCCGGGTCGTCCTGATCGCGCGGCTTGCCGACATCGTTGGCGTGGCCGAGCGCCGCTTCAGCGCTGAAAAAGGGCTTACCGCCGTTTTCGAACGCGCTGCGCGTCTTGAGGTTGATCGCGCCGCCGGTGGCATTGGGATCCAGATCCGGCGTAAACGTCTTGACCACCTGCAGCTCGCTGACCATCGAGGCCGGCAGCAGATCCAACCGCACGCCACGGGTGATCGAGCCGAGCGTGCCGTTCGGCGTGCCGGGCGAGGCGATGGTCAAGCCATCGATGGTGACGTTGTTGTACGACGGGCCCAGGCCGCGCAAGACCGGCGTGGCCGCTTCGTCGCGCGGGTGCTCGTTGTCGGTCGCCGGCAACACTGACAAACCAGGCACACGGCGCAGCGCTTCGACGATGGTGCTGTCGGGCAGTGCGCGCACATCGGTGGCACTGATCACATCGGTGATATTGGTCGCTGCGCGCTTGCTTTCCACCGCGGCGGCATTGGCACGACGCACGCCGGTGACCTGCATGGCGTCGAGGGTTTGCACGCCGGGTTTGCTGTTGGGAGGTGCGTCGGCGTTGGTTACTTCGCCTTGTGCCGATGTTGCCGATGTTGCCGATGAAGGCGATGAAGGCGATGCAGCAGGATCTACGGAATCTGTAGATGCATCCAGCGACGATGGAGAACGTTGCTTTGCCGTTGCAACTTCAGCATCGGACGTGGTTGCCTCGTCAGTATTAGCCGTAGCTGTATCTCTCGGTGTAGGTGTAGGTGCAACTACACTCGCTGATGCGCTCGCGATCGTGGCCATAGCCGCAGAAGACGTTTGAACCGAGGCATCGGCCGGCATGGCTGCACGCTCGTTGGCGCATGCCTGCGAAGCTGGCGAACATGCCGCAATGGCCACGGCGAGAACGGACAAGTGCAAACGGTACGAATCGGAGCGCTGCATGGAATCCCGTAAGTCGCGCAGCAAGGACGCCGCGCCTGTGAGAAAGCACGCCACCGTAGCTAGTAAAAATGACCCTTGCGTGTCGCTTGCATCGCACTGAAAAGACACTGCGCAATGATGTCTCCATATGCGAAGCAGCGGTTTTGCTGGCGTAGGAGCGCGCTTGCGCGCGATGAGGCTTTCCCAGTGATGCCAATCGCGCGCAAGCGCGCTCCTACGGCAGCCAGATTGCATCCCAGAATGGATATTTGCCGATCCTTTCAACCAGTCCGGCGCGTAGCGGATTGGCGATAAGGTAGCGAGCCACGCTGCGCAGATCGTCTTCCTTGCGCAAGGCACGGTCGTGGTAGGCACGCGCCCAAACCGCCTCGCGCATCCCGCGTTGCCTGTTGACCGCACGCGTGCTGGCTGCCTTCATGCATGACACCGTTCGCGCCAGTGGCGTCACATCTCCCAACTCCACCAGCCAATGGACATGGTCCGGCATCAGTACCCAAGTAAGTAACGTGGCATCTTCCGGCAGCGCGGCGATGAATGCGCGGCACGCCGACGCGGCCAGCTGAAAATCGTCGAACACACGTCGCCGCTGGCAGGTTGTGACGGTGAGTAGATAGCAGCAATTTGCAAGCGAGCGCCGGCCACGACGTAGCGCACGATGTCCTGGTGAAATAGAGCTGAGCATCGATACATTCTGGCCCACCCATGCAAACGCTTGCATCGGAGTCGGACGCTCGGGTCGGTGAGAAAACTCCCGAAACGTAGGAGCGCGCTTGCGCGCGATGGGGCATTACCGGGAAAGCCTCATCGCGCGCGAGCGCGCTCCTACATTGATCTCCTACGGCTGCACCACCGTCATCGTTGCCGGCGTACTGCGCCCCACACCGCGCAACTCCGGGCGGTACATGTCTTCCACCAACGATGGCGGCACCGTGTAGGTGCCCGGCGTGACCGCACGCACCAGGTAATACAGCTGCGCCTTGCTGCCCGAGGACAGCGACAGCGCAGCCACATAACGGTCGTCGCGGAACTCTTCGTGTTTGACGTCGGCGGCGCTGGAACGCTCGCTGATGCCGATGCCATCTACCACCACATCGGCCCACTGTTTGGCATCGCCGAGATTGAAGTTCTCGATTTCCAGGCCGGCCGGCAACAGGTCGGTGAGCAACGCGTCCGGCATGCTGCTGTTGGCGGTGATGACCACCCGCACGATCAACGCTTCGCCTTCTTTCAGCGGACGCGGCGTCCACGGTTTGCCGTCGGTGGTGTACCAGCTGCGCTCCACGCTGAGGTTGCGCGTGTCCGGCTCCGGTGCGCTGCGCGGAATGCCGGCCACTTCCAGGCTGGCATACATCGGTGCTTCGCCCTGCGGTGCGAACTGCACACCGCGCGCCAAGGCGGCGCTATCGAAACTACGCCCGAACAAACGGGCCGGCGCAATCTCCTGCACCTCGCCGCCCACTGTCAGCGTGCCGGAGACCTGCTTGCCCTGCCCGACCATCAAGGCCTTGCCCAAGCGCGCAAGCGCCACCTGCTCCTGCGTGCTCAGCCACAGCCAGCCGGTGGCGCGACGTGCATCCAGCGCGCGACCCAACGCAACCGCACGGGTGTCGTACTCGGGCTTGGACAAGCCACGCTCGTGCAGCAGCGCCATCATCAACGCATCGTCGCGGATCGCACTGCCGTAATCGGCGAAGTATAGCGGACGCTCGCTGCTGTCTTTGGCGAACCCTGCCTTGATCGCCGCCTCGCCGCGCTTGGTATCGCCCTGCAGCGACAACGCCGCACCCAGATGCACCAGCGACAAACCGGTCAGTGCCTTGTCGCGCTGGTTGTCGTACAGCGCGCGCAGCGTGCCGAGTGGGGCGCGGTTGACGCGTGCCAGCACGTACCCCGACCAGGCCTGATTGGCGAACTTCAGGCTATCGCGGCGATCCTGCCCGTAGAACTCATTGCCACCGGACAGCAGATCTTCGCTGAGCCGATTGAGCGCTTTCTGCAGCACGTTGTCGGGCACTGCAAATCCGGCGTCCTTGGCGTCGAGCAGGAACTCGGCGATGTAAGGCGTCAGGCCCGGATTGACGTAGCCGTCGTCGCCCCACATCGAAAAATGCCCGCTGGCGATCTGCATCGAGGCCAGGCGACCGAACGCGCCTTCCATGCGCTCGCGGCGCGTGGCCGCATCCAGCCCCTTGGTGCCGAGCGCCTTGGCAGTGGCATCGTCGAGCAGCAGCGCCGCATAGCCCTTGCTGGTGGTCTGCTCGGCGCAGCCGTACGGATACTCCAACGCCCCTTGCAAGGCGCTGGCGAACGGAATCGGCGGCAACGGGCTGACCACCATGCGCGCAGTGACCGAGCCGGCCATCAGGCCATCGGCAAAGCCGCTGTCCAGGGTGATCGGCGCCAGCGGATCGAGCACGCGCGTCTGCGCACGCAACACCTGCGGCCAACCGGCACGCACCGGCAGGTCGTAGCTGCGGTCGGCCTTGAAGCCATTGCCGTCCACACGCACGCGCACCTTGGCCACGCTATAGCCTTCGGTAGCGCTCAACGGGAAGCTCAGTGTCTGCTTGGCATCCACACCGAGCTTGACGCTGCGCGACGCCTCGGCAATGGCCAGTGGGCCAACACCCTCTACGCGCACATTGAACTCGCCCGGCTTGCCGGTGAAGTTCTGCACATCCAGCGTCACCGTGCTGCGGTCGCCCGGCGCCATCACGCGCGGCATGCTGGCCTCGGCCAGGATCGGCGCACGCACTACGGTTTCCATATCGTGATTACCGTAACGCGTGTCCGAATACACCAACGCCGAGACGCGCAGCGTGCCGTTGAAATCCGGTACCGGCAGTTGCACGCGCGCATTGCCCTTGGCATCGAGTTTTACCGAGCCGGAAAACAGGTCCACGGTCTGCACGCGCGCGGTCGGGCGCTTGGCTTGCGGCAAGGCTTCCAGGGCCATGTCGCCGCCGAACTTGAGCTTGCCGCTGGCGCCTTCGAAACTTTCGATCACCCGCCCATAGATATCGTAAGAATCGGTGCCCAACCGGCGCTGCGCGAAGAACTGCGCGTTGGCATCGGGCACCGGGAAGCGGGTGATGTTGAGGATGCCCACGTCCACTGCAGAGATGGTCACGTGCGCAGCCTTGCCGGCCAACTCCGGCACGCTCACCGTCACCGGCAACGCCTGCTCGGGGCGCATCTGCTTAGGCGCAGCCAAGCCCACCGCCACACGCCGTGTCTTGCGATCCATCGGCACAAATGCCACACCCACCGCGCGCGCCGGGGTGATCTTGCTCGGCGCACTACCACCGCGGAATACCAACGCGGTGACGTACACATCGTGGCGCTCCCAGCCTTCCGTCACCGGGATTTCGAAGGTGCTGCCCGGCTTGACGTCGATGTCCCGCACGTACAGCAGCTTGTCGCTTTCCACCAACAGCACGCCCTTGCCGGCATGCGGCGGGGTCAGCGTCACCTTGAGCGTATCGCCGGCGCGGTAGCCGGTCTTGTCCAGCGCCAGCTTGACCTTGTCCGGGCGCGCATCCAGGCCGCGGTTTTCGTCGTTCCAGCTCCAGCCGGCGCGGAACGGGTAGCGCGTGGTCAGGCCGGTGACCGGGTCGAACACGTCCAGGCGGTACTCGCCCCACTCCACCGGGACATCGAGCTTGGCATTGCCGCTGCCGATGTCGAGCGTGCGCGTGTCCTTGTTCTCGAAGCGGCGGGTGAAGTCGTAATCCCAATGGTCGTCGGTGTAGTTCCAGTGGTAGTCGCGCAGCTCGCGCACCAGCGTGGCCTTCAGGCCCTTGGCCGGTTGCGGTTTGCCATCGGCATCCACGCGGGTGATTTCGAAGCGCGCAGTGCCATTCGCATCGGTGCCGTCCTTGTCGTCAAACAAGGGGCGTACGCCAACCAGCGCCTTGGCCGGCCACAACACGCGCTTGACGGTGCGGGTGACGGTGCGCCCGCCGGTCTCGTACACGCTGCCGGACACCACCGCGGCGATTGTGCTGACCGGCTTGGCTTCGGCGGGCAGCGCGATGTCTTCGCGCAAGACGCCGTCGCTGCCGAACTCGGTATCGATCACGTCCTTGGCTTCGCGCGGCAGCTCCAAGGTGGGGTCACCGAAGAACCAGCCCGGCAACGACTCCAGCGGATGCTGTTCGACGCTGACCGCGAGCTTGGCGGTGAAGCGGTTGCCATCGGCCGGCGCGCCATACAGGTACGCGGCATTGGCGACCAGCCTGAACGGCTGGCCGGCACTCAAGGTCTTTTGCGCGGCATCCAGATCCAGCTTCATGCGCTCGGGCAAGAACTCTTCCACGCGCACGGTCATGCCCTGCACGGCGTCCTTGCTGGCCGGATCGGTGCGGAATTCCACCTGCCAGCGCCCGGTCGGCGCATCGGCGGGAATCTGCTGGGTGAACTCGAAATAGCCCTGCTCGCCGGGCTGCAGCTTGGTCTCGCGGAAGGTCTTGCCGTCCGGCTGCTTGAGGCGCAGGAACACTGGCTGCGGCTTGGTCGGCTTGCCGTCGTTATCGCGCAGGATCGCCGACACGCGCATGGTCTCGCCGGGGCGATACAGGTCGCGGCCGGCCCAGGCGAACACATCGAACCAGGCACTCTGCCGCCCGGCCACCGCAAATTCGCTCAGATCCAGCGCCGGCTGGTTGAACGGCAGCACCGAGATATCGGTCTTGCTGCGCGCCGTCAGCACGTGGCCGGCATCGAGCGTGTAGTTGAGCAACGCATTGCCGTTACCGTCGGTGGCGCCCTTGAGGAACAGTTCGCCCTTGGCATCTAGGACGCGCAGTTCCACATTCTTGATCGGCTCACCGCTCTGCAGCGAGGCGGTGTGCACGAACAGCTTGTCCTTGTAGGCGCGCGTATGCAGGCCGATGTCGCTGACGGTGAAGAACGCGGTGTCGAAACCATTGTCGAAACTGCCGGCGCGCTTCATCACCGCGAAGTACAGGCCCGGCTCCTGCAGTTCTTTGATGTCCTGCGTGGGCAGGTAGGTCAGCACACGCTCGTTCTGCTTGCCGCCAAGAATGAAACGATTGACGTAGACCGGGTCGGCCAGCTTGGACAACGGCTCCTTGTCGCTGTAGTCGCTCTCCAGCTCCCAGCTGCCGCGACGACCGCCGCGCTGAAACTGCTGAAAGAACGCCGGCAGCGATTTCTCGCGCACGCGCAAAAATTCAACGTCCACCTCAGGCACGTTGACTGACACCACCGGCAGACCACGGCTCTCGCGCGCAGGCAGTACGCTGCCTTGCGAAGCGAACCCGGCAACAGGCTTCAGCTCGCCGGTATAGACCTTCTGCTTGAGCGGCTTGCCCAGGCGGCTGCCATCGGCGGCCAGCAGGTTGGCATCGACCAGTACGGTGTAGTCCTTGGCCGCTTCCACGTACGGGTAGCGCAGCGTCTTGCCGTCGTCGGACAGCGACCAGCTGCTGTCGCCGGTGCCGACCTTTTCCTCGAAGCGCACCAGCGCATCGAAATCCTGCGTGCCGACCAGCGGCCGCGAGAATTCCAGCGCCAGCGACAAGCCGTCGCTGGTCTGGTCGGGATAGGCACGTGCCAGCGCAAAGCCGGTAATCGCCTGCTTGTCGGCCTTGATCGCCTCGCCGCTGGCGGCGGGCAATTGGCCGCTTTCGTTGCGCTTGCACGCCACCCCGCCGATCGCCACGGTCAGCAGCACCACCCACAGCAACATGCGCCGCGTGCCCGACCACTTCATCCCTGATTGCTGGCTGTCCATTCGTGCTACCCCATGACTGAGGACGCAAGTATAGCGATGCCGTTCACGTCACTGATGGCGGCGATGGGGGCGAGGCATGGACTTACCGATGGGCGGCGATCATGCGCCGCTAGGCGAGCGTTGCGATGGCACCGGCGCGCCCGACCTGCGGACGCAGTGGTTTTGTTGGTCGCATCTCTTTGGATGCAGTCAAAAGTCCAAAGCAAAAAGCCTAGTCGGTCGAGGGCGCGGTGCCCTCACCGCTCGCGGGACACGCCGTGAATCCGTCCGTGGAGGCTCAGTGGCGGCATCCATGCCGCCACATGGTCCCGCAATCGGCGAGGACACCGCACCAGAGAGTTGATGGGTTGCGTTGTTGAAAACATGCACGCCGACCATCTCCACTGGTCCTTGCCCGCCCACCCTCGCGGGACCTTACGCGGCATGGATGCCGCGTAAGAGCCTACACGGACGTACTTGCGGCGTGTCCCGCGACGGTGGGCGGGCAAGGGCCCTGCAACCAAACCGCAGATCAGCCGCTCTACGACTGATCTATCCGCGCTGAGCAATCACTTCGACACACTGAGACTTGAGTCGTAGCGCCGTTTAGATGCAGTCAGAAGCTCAGGTAAGAAACCTTGTCGGTCGAGTGTACGGTGCCCTCACCGCACAAGAGAATTCGTCGGTTGCTTTTGTTGAAGCTACGCAGACCGACCATCTCCACTGGTCCTTGCCCGCTCACCGTCGCGGGACCTTACGCGGCATGGATGCCGCGTAAGAGCCTACATGGACGTACTTGCGGCGTGTCCCGCGATGGTGGGCGGGCAAGGGCCCTGCAGCCAAGTCGCAGCTCAGCGGCCCTGCAAAGGACCGATGTGAAGTCGCTCTGTTCGCCGCTCTTAGGGCAACTGCAACAACGTACGCATGTACATGTCGATCAACGCCGGCTTGTCCGCACGCAGGCAGGCCTGCACGTTCGGTAAGCCAGCGCCTTCGCGGGTGTACCCCTGCGCATCGACGTCCAGATGCAGCGGCGTGGTCGGGCACAGCGCGGGGCGCAGCAGCCAGGCCACCGGCACAGCGTCGAACAAGGTAGGCGTGGCGCTGGCCCAGGGCTGGTCGGTATTGCGCCACTGGTAGTACAGCTGAGTGAGCGCATCGGTGAGCCCATCGCCATGTGCAAACAAGGCGATGCGCTCGGGTTCTTCCAGCGTGATCTGGGTGGCGTCCAAGGGCAGCAACACGATCGGCACGCCTGCCGCGAACACCCGCTGCGCTGCCGGCACATCGGAGAGGATGTTGTACTCCGGTGCCGGCGCACTGGCCGGCCGATACGCCGACTTGCCATAGCCAACGCGTACCGAGCCGCCCATCGCCACGATGCGCTTGAGCTTGGCAAAGCCGGCCGGGTCGCGCTGCTGCGCCAATGCGGCGTCGGTCATCGGCCCCAACACCAGCAAGGTCACCTGACCGGGATGCTGGCGCGCCTGCTGCAGGATCATCTGCGCCGCATCCGGCAGCTTGCCTGGCAGCTGTCCCTTGGCCGCCCAACGCGCCTGGCTGAAGGCAATAGTGCTGGTGGTGCGTGCGCCCACCGCCAACGGAATCTCGCTCCGCCCGGCCTGCTGCAACAGGCGCTGCAACAACTGTGCACGCAAACTGGTATCGCCCCAGGCCGATGCGATGCCCAGCACGCGCAACTGCGGGCTACGCAACAACAGCCCCAACGCAAACGCATCGTCGATGTCGTCGCCGATATCGGTGGAGACCACCAGCAACTCGGTGGACGTAGCCGTTGGCACCGCTTGCGTTGCACCCGCGGCAGGCGTCTGCGCCCACGCCACTGCCGACGCACACCACAGCCCCAGCATCCACCACGCGTTACGCCATATCCGCTGCATGTATCTCCTCCTGCCGCCAAAAAAAACCGCCGGCATCATAGCCGGCGGTTCGAGAGTGCTACACCACAACGCCGATCAGAAATTGGCGCGGAACTGCGCACCAACGATGCGCGGATCGTTGATGAAGCCGGTGAGGTTGTTGAAGTCGATCGCACCGGTCACCCGGATCTGGTTGGTGCAGTTGCGGCAGAACACCGACAGCTCGTACGCACCCGCGCCCCAGTTGTAGCCGATCTTGGCGCCGCCTTCGACCAGCGGCTGGCCGGTGAATTCCTTGGAGTCGTACAGGAAGAAGTTCACTTCGCTGCGGTAGGACCAGTCGGTGTAGAAGAACAGCTCGCCGTCGTTGCCCATCGGGATGCCGTAACGCAGCGTGGCGTTGGCCATCCACTTGGACGCCTGTGGCAGATCATTACCGTCGATCAGCGCGTTGCCGGCCGCATTGAGCGGGTCGGTCACGGTGCATGTGCGGCACACGCCCACCGACAGGCTTGGGTCGTCGATGCGGGTCCAGTTGTAGGCGCCACCGGCGGTGACGCGCAGGTTCTGGGTGATCAGCGCTTCGAAGTCGAACTCGGCACCGCGCGCCTTGGTCTTGTCGGCGTTGAGCAGACGCACGTCGTTGGAGACGCCGCCCACTGCGGTGAGCTGCTGGTTCTTGACGCGGAAATCGTAGATATCGAAGCTCAGACGTGCGCGGTTGTCGAACAGATCCGACTTGATGCCAATCTCGAACGAATCCACCGTCTCCGGCTCGGCCACGGTCAGCGGCGCGGTGCCCGAGGGCACGCCGAAGCTGGCGCCACGGAAACCGCGTGCCGCACGTGCGTACACGTTGACGTCGTCGTTGATGGAGAACGTCGCCGCCAGATCGCCGGTGACCTTGGAGTTGTCGGTCTCGCCGCTGGACGGCTCGACCAGGGTGACGCGGTCCAGCGCCAGCACGTCGAAGGTCTTCTTGTCGTAGGTGTAGCGGATGCCGGCGCGCAGGTTCAAACGGTCGGTGGCCGCATAGTTCAACGAGCCGAACGCTGCCCACGAAGTGTTGCGCTGGCGGGTCAGCTGATAGCTGGCCAGATCACCGCCGCTGAAGGTGTTGTAGGTGTAGTTTTCGCCTTCCACATCGTCGTGGAAGTAGTACAGGCCGGCCTGCCAGTTGAGCGGACCTTCGTATTGCGATTCGGCACGCAGTTCCTGGCTGTACTGGTCCAGGCTCTTGATGCCGCCGGCGGTTTCCACCGGGAACGGAATCACGCCCGGGCCGGACGGCGGTGCGAACACCGCGCCGAAGCCACCGTCGATATCGCCGCGGCTGTAGTACTTGCCGATGCCTTCGTAGGCGGTGATCGAGTGCAGTGCGATATCGCCCAGATCCCAGGTCAGATTGGCGCTGCCGCCGTAGGTCTGCAGTTCCTGGTTGTTGGCGCCGTCGATGAAGGATTTTTCTTCGTCGAAGCCGTCCACCAACTGGTTGGTGCCGGGCTGGATGATATTGGCGCGGAACAGGCGCGCGGTGCCGTCCAGGTGACGCGCATGCGCGTTGAACAGCGCGCTGAAATCGTCGCTGGCCTGATACAGCAGCTGCAGGCGCACGGCCGAGTCGGTATAGCCTTCCAGATCGCGGCCGTCCCTGTTTTCCACCCAATCGTCGCGGCGCTGGCCCAAGGTGGACAGACGCGCTGCCCAATGCTCGCCCATCGCGATGCTCAGTCCGCTTTCCAGCGTCATGGTGCCGTAGGTGCCGTACGACAGGCTGGCGTAGCCGTCGTTGGCGCCGATGGTCGGCTTGACCGAGTTGAACTTGACCACGCCGGCCGGCGTATTGCGGCCGAACAGCGTGCCCTGCGGGCCGCGCAGCACTTCCAGGCCTTCCAGATCGAAGATCGGGAAGCCCTTCAGGAACGCGTTTTCCTGCACCACGTCGTCATAGATCAGCGACACCGGCTGCGAGGCGTAGGTGTTGAAGTCGGTGTTGCCGTAGCCGCGGATGTACACGCGCGGGAACACACGGCCGTTGGACGATTCGATATTGAGGCTGGGCGCCTTGCCGGCCAGCACGCGGATATCCGAGCCGCTGGTGGAGATGGCATCCAGAAATTCCGGACGCAGCACTGATGCCGACACCGGGACATCCTTGGAGTCTTCCGAACGGCGTTCGACCGTGACCTTGACCGCGTCCAGACGCACGACACCGTCGTCGCTGGGCGCCTGCTGGGCAGCGGCATGGAACGGAAGAAGGGAAACGACGGCGACGGCGAGCGCGCTGATCTTGAGCGACCGGCTGGCGGACATGGGAAAGACTCCGAATTCTGGTGGCGGAACGGCCTGATCTGCATGCCGCGTTGCAACAGAATTAACACGATTTACACAAATTTGGCAGAGCGCGTGCGAAAAAGTTTTCGGAATTCGAAAAGGTGTTCGAATTAATGCAACGCGGCCGTGCAATTTGTGCGTTGGGGCGTACTGGGTCTCAGGCCCGGTGCCTGGTGACGGGTCGCCTAGAAAGGAGGCTTAAGCCTGCTGTTCCAATCAAGGGGAGAGGCGTTGACATCGCCAGCGGTGGCGGCGGCATTCCATGACGCTCGGCGCCGATCACTGGGCCTGCACAACATCACCCGGCACCCGCACCCAACCTTCCATCAGCACCCGCGCACTGCGGCTCATCAGCGCCTTGGTCACCTGCCACTGGCCATCCACCGATTGCGCCTCGGCGCCAACGCGCAACGTGCCGGACGGATGCCCGAAGCGCACCGCCGAGCGCGTCGCGCCGCCCGCTGCAAGATTGACCAGGGTGCCGGGCACGGCGGCGGCGGTGCCGATCGCCACGGCGGCGGTGCCCATCATCGCGTGATGCAACTTGCCCATCGACATCGCACGCACCAGCAGATCGAGTTCGGCCGCGTGCACCGGCTTGCCACTGGACGCAACGTAATCGGCCGGCGGCGCAACGAACGCCACCTTCGGCGTGTGTTGCCGCGTGGCGGCATCTTCCACTTTCGCAATCAACCCCATCCGCACCGCGCCGTGCGCACGCAAGGTCTCGAACATCGTCAGCGCACGCGGGTCGCCATTGATCGCTTCTTGCAACTCGGTGCCGGTGTAACCCAAGTCGCGCGCGTTGACGAAGATGGTCGGGATGCCGGCATTGATCAGCGTTGCGGCGATCGTGCCCAGGCCCGGAATCTCCAACTGATCGATCAACTTGCCGGTGGGGAACATCGCCCCGCCCTCGCCTTCTGCAGCATCGGCCGGGTCGAGAAACTCCAGCTGCACTTCGGCCGCCGGAAAGGTCACTCCATCCAGTTCGAAGTCACCGGTTTCCTGCACCTGGCCATCGCTCATCGGCACATGCGCCACGATGGTCTTGCCGATATTGGCCTGCCAGATCCGCACCGTCGCCACACCATCGCGCGGCACTCGCGCGGGGTCGATCAGGCCATTGGCAATCGCAAACGGCCCCACCGCCGCCGACAGATTGCCGCAATTGCCGCTCCAGTCCACGAACGCACTGTCGATGGACACCTGCCCGAACAGATAGTCCACATCGTGCCCGGCGCGCGTGCTTGCAGAGACAATCACACTCTTGCTGGTACTGGAGGTCGCCCCGCCCATGCCATCGATCTGCTTGGCATACGGATCGGGGCTACCGATCACCCGCAACAACAACGCATCGCGCGCAGGACCAGGCTGCTGCGCGGCGGCAGGCAAATCCTGCAGGCGAAAGAACACGCCCTTGCTGGTACCGCCGCGCATATAGGTGGCGGGGATGCGGAGTTGGGGAAGGTGATTCATGGGTGGCCAATCTCAGTTGATCGTTATCGCAGCGAAGACATGCCGACTGCGGCATTGCCATAAGCTCTGCGCGCAACTCGCGTCGAACCACTCACGCGCCGTCGCTCATCCACGCAGGAATATCGCGCTGCATCTGCAGCACACGCCAGATGACAATGCCCGTGTCGCGTTCGATGTAGAACATCAAATACGGAAACCCGTTGAGCGGCCAGACGCGCAGGTCCTGTAATTTCAGCAGCACCGCATGTCGGCTGGAACCGGCACCAGGATGCTGCATCAACATTGTGACAGCCGATTCCAGCGCATCGGCAAACGCCAGTTCCAGCGCGAGCCCACCTTGTTCGCCATACCACGCCGCAGCTTCGTCGACGTCGCGTAGCGCCAACGGGCGCCAACGCACTGGCTTCACTTGCCGGCAGCGCGTGCCTGGGCGCGCTCACGCATGCTGTGGAAGAAATCAGGCTCCATCGCAACCGCCGGCCCGGAGTTGGCCCCATCGAGAAGCAATCCGCGCAGCTGTTCCACATCCCGTTGCTTGCGGATCAGTTCGCGCAGGTATTCGCTGCTGGAACCGTAGGCATGCTCCAGAACTTGCTGATCGACGAACTGCTTGAGCTCGTCAGGCAAAGAGATGTTCATCGTGGCCATACCACCTCCCGATGGCAAAGATTGCCAAAGTGTGCGCGTCTGGTCCGGCGGGTGCAAGCCGGGTCGTCACGTTCGTAAGCTTCGAGTAAGTTAAGCAGCAGAGGCTTCCAGAAAATCCTGCGCAAAGCGCTGCAGCACGCCACCGGCCTCGTAGATCGACACTTCTTCGGCAGTATTCAAACGACAGGTCACCGGCACCTGCAACTGCTCGCCGTTGCGCCGATGGATCGACAGCGTCAGCGTGGCGCCGGGCGTGCGTTCGCCCATCACGTCGAAGGTTTCGCTGCCGTCGATGCCCAGCGTCTTGCGGTCGTTGCCCGGTTTGAACTCCAGCGGTAACACGCCCATGCCGATCAGATTTGTGCGGTGAATCCGCTCGAAGCCTTCAGCTACGATCACCTCCACCCCGGCCAGCCGTACGCCCTTGGCCGCCCAGTCGCGCGAGGACCCTTGCCCGTAATCGGCACCGGCAATGATGATCAGCGGCTGCTTGCGCGTCATGTAGGTTTCGATCGCTTCCCACATGCGCAGCACCTGCCCTTCCGGTTCCAGGCGCGCCAGCGAGCCGGCGGTGATCTGTCCATCGACAACGGCCATTTCGTTGACCAGTTTGGGGTTGGCGAAGGTGGCGCGCTGCGCGGTGAGGTGGTCGCCGCGATGGGTGGCGTAGGAGTTGAAGTCTTCTTCCGGCACGCCCATCTGCGCAAGGTATTCGCCAGCGGCACTGCCGGCCTGGATCGCATTCGACGGCGACAGATGGTCGGTGGTGATGTTGTCGCCCAGCACCGCCAACGGGCGCATGCCATGCAATGTGCGCGCACCGGCCAGCGCGCCTTCCCAATACGGCGGGCGACGGATGTAGGTGCTGGTCGGCCGCCAGGCGTACAGCGGGCTCACCTGCATGCCCTGCCCAACGCTGCGCTTGAACATCGGGTCGTAGACGCTGCGGAAATGCTCCGGCTTGACGCTGCGCGCCACCACCGCATCGATCTCCGCATCGCTGGGCCACAGATCCTTGAGCGTCACCGCCACGCCATCGGCATCGATACCCAGCACATCTTTTTCGATATCGAAGCGCACCGTGCCGGCGATGGCATAGGCAATCACCAACGGCGGCGATGCGAGAAACGCCTGCTTGGCATACGGATGGATGCGCCCGTCGAAATTACGGTTGCCCGACAACACTGCTGTCGCATACAGATCGCGGTCGATGATCTCCTGCTGGATCACCGGATCCAGCGCGCCGCTCATGCCATTGCAGGTGGTGCACGCGAACGCGACGATGCCGAAGCCCAGTTGTTCCAGCTCGCTCAGCAAGCCGGCGTCTTCCAGATACAACTGCACCGCCTTGGAGCCTGGCGCCAGCGAACTTTTCACCCACGGTTTGCGCGTCAGTCCACGTGCATTTGCATTACGCGCCAGCAAACCGGCAGCGATGACGTTGCGTGGGTTGGAGGTGTTGGTGCATGAGGTGATCGCCGCGATGATCACTGCGCCATCGGGCATCTGGCCCGGCACGTCTTCCCACGCGCCGGCAATGCCGCGATCGGCCAGCTCTCTGGTCGCCACCCGCTTATGCGGATTGGACGGTCCGGCCATGTTGCGCACCACGCTGGCCAGATCGAACTGCAGCACGCGCTCGTACTGCGCGGTGACCAAGTCATCCGCCCACAAGCCGGTGTGGTGTGCGTAGGTTTCCACCAACGCAATCTGCGCGTCTTCGCGCCCGGTCAGACGCAAATAGTCCAGCGTTTGCTGGTCGATATAGAACATCGCCGCGGTGGCACCGAACTCCGGCGTCATGTTGGAAATGGTCGCGCGATCGCCAATGGTCAGCGCAGTGGCGCCGATGCCATAGAACTCCAGATACGCACCAACCACACGTTGCTGACGCAAAAACTCGGTCAACGCCAACACGATGTCGGTGGCGGTGATACCGGGCGCTGGCTTGCCCAGCAACTCCACACCAATGATGTCGGGCAAGCGCATCCACGACGCGCGCCCGAGCATCACGTTTTCCGCTTCCAATCCGCCAACACCGACTGCAATGACACCTAGCGCATCCACATGCGGGGTGTGGCTATCGGTGCCCACGCAGGTATCCGGAAACGCAACACCATCGAGCGTGTAGATCACCGGCGACATCTTCTCCAGATTGATCTGATGCATGATCCCGTTGCCGGGCGGAATCACTTCCATGTTTTCGAACGCGCGCTTGGTCCATTCGATGAAGTGGAAGCGATCGGCATTGCGCCGATCTTCCACACTGCGATTCTTGGCGAAGGCCTGCTTGTCGAAGCCGGCGTATTCCACCGCCAGCGAGTGATCGACGATCAACTGCACCGGCACCACTGGATTGACCTGCGCCGGATCGCCGCCCTGCTCGGCGATCGCATCGCGCAAGCCGGCCAGGTCGACCAATGCTGTCTGCCCCAGAATGTCGTGGCACACCACGCGCGCCGGAAACCACGGGAAATCCAGGTCGCGCTTGCGCTCGATCAGCTGGCGCAGGTACGCCTCCAGCATCTGTGGTTCTGCACGCCGCACCAGGTTTTCGGCGTGCACGCGCGCGGTGTAAGGCAGCATTGCGTAGGCGCCTGGTTGCAGCGCATCCACGGCGGCGCGTGCATCGAAGTAATCCAACGAGGTGCCCGGCAGGGGCTTGCGGTACTGGCTGTTCATGGCTGGCGATATCGAAGCGGGCGGGGGCATTTCGGGAGTCGGGAGTCGGGAGTCGGGAGTCGGGAGTCGGGAGTCGGATTAGAGTCTCAGACGCCTTTGGGGTTTTGCCATCTCTCATCGCGATTGCGAGAGCTCGATCGCCTTCATTGAACGACGGCGATCGAGGTGGACCACTCCAACGGCTGGCGCGTTCTCAGGGGCGCTGATCCAACGGTACAAACACCTGATCTTCCGGCCCGGTGTAATTGGCCGAGGGGCGAATGATCTTGCCGTCCACACGCTGTTCGATGATGTGCGCGCTCCACCCTGCAGTGCGCGCCAGCACGAACAATGGCGTAAACATCGCAGTCGGCACGCCCATCATGTGATAGCTCACCGCACTGAACCAATCCAGGTTCGGGAACATCTTCTTGATGTCCCACATCACCGTCTCCAGGCGCTCGGCAATGTCGTACATCTTGCGGCTTCCCTGCTCGTCGGACAGCTCCCGCGCCACCTCCTTGATCACCTTGTTGCGCGGATCGGACACGGTGTAGACCGGATGCCCGAAGCCGATCACCACTTCCTTGCGCTCCACACGTGCCTTGATGTCGGCCTCGGCTTCATCCGGGGTGTCGTAACGCTTCTGTATGTCGAACGCCACTTCGTTGGCGCCGCCGTGCTTGGGCCCGCGCAACGCACCGATGCCGCCGGCGGTGGCGCTGTACATATCGCTACCGGTACCGGCAATCACACGGCTCGCGAACGTGGACGCATTGAACTCATGCTCGGCGTACAGAATCAGGCTGGTGTGCATCGCACGCACCCACGTCTCCTTCGGCGCGAAACCATGCAGCAAGTGCAGGAAGTGCCCACCGATCGAATCATCGTCGGTTTCCACCTCGATGCGCCTGCCGTTGTGGCTGTAGTGATACCAGTAGAGCAACATCGAGCCCAGCGAAGCCATCAGCTTGTCGGCGATATCGCGCGCGCCAGGATGATTGTGGTCGTCTTTCTCCGGCTGCAGGCAACCCAGTACCGACACGCCGGTGCGCATCACGTCCATCGGATGGGCAGACGGCGGCAATTGTTCCAGAGCCGCTTTCACCGCAGCCGGCACGCCACGCAGCGAGCGCAGCTTGGCCTTATAACCGCGCAATTCGCCGTTGTTGGGCAATTTGCCATGCACCAGCAGATAGGCGATTTCCTCGAACTCGCTGGTGGTTGCCAGATCCAGAATGTCGTACCCGCGGTAATGCAGATCGTTGCCGCTGCGGCCCACCGTACACAACGCGGTGTTGCCGGCAGCAGTGCCGGACAAGGCAACGGATTTTTTCGGCTTGAAGCCGGGATTGACGGTGTCGTTCATGCGATGAGCTCCCAAACTATGTCGTGTTGCGGTGTCACGGATGAGGTGTCGAAACGTGCGCGCAGCAGAGCGCGATCATGCGCCTTTGCGCGCAAACAGTGCATCCAGACGCTGCTCGTAGTCGTGGTAGCCGATGCGTTCGTACAGCTCTTCGCGTGTCTGCATGCTTTCGAGCACGGCCTGCTGATGCCCGTCGCGACGAATCGCGGTATAGACCTCCTCGGCCGCCTTGTTTGCCGCACGGAATGCAGACAACGGAAACAGCTGGATTGCCACACCGGCCTGCGCAAGTTGGTCGCGGGTAAACAGCGGCGTCTTGCCGAATTCGGTGATGTTGGCCAGCACCGGCACGCGCACCGCATCGACGAAGCGCTTGTAGGTGTCCAGGTCGTACGCGGCCTCGGCGAAGATGCCGTCGGCACCGGCTTCCACGCAGGCGATGGCGCGTTCGATCGCCGCATCCACGCCTTCCATCTGGATCGCGTCGGTGCGCGCGATCAGGAAGAACGCCGCATCGGTCTTGGCATCGGCGGCCGCCTTGACCCGATCCACCATCTCGCCCTGGCTCACGATCTCCTTGCCCGGCCGATGCCCGCAACGCTTGGCGCCGACTTGGTCTTCGATATGGCAACCGCCCGCGCCCGCCTTGATCAGCGATTTGATGGTGCGCTCGATGTTGAACGCACTCGGCCCGAAGCCGGTGTCCACATCCACCAGCAGCGGCAGTTCGCAGACATCGGTGATGCGGCGCACGTCGATCAGCACGTCTTCCAGCGTGTTGATGCCCAGGTCAGGCAACCCTAACGAGCCGGCCGCCACACCGCCGCCCGACAGATAGATCGCCTGGTAGCCGGCGCGCTGGGCCAGCAACGCATGGTTGGCGTTGATCGCGCCGATCACCTGCAGCGGCGATTCGGCAGCCAGTGCGGCGCGGAAGCGCGTGCCGGCGGAAGCGGTGGGCGAAGACGTCATGGCGGTTCCTGGGTTGGAGATGTGGTGATAAGCGCAAGTGGCATGCCAACTGTAACCCTTTGATTTGACCGCCGAGACCACTTTAATTTGTTGCAAATCCGCAACGTGTGGAGCAGCATGAAACGTCATTGAAACGCGACTGCATGATGCGCACGCCCTCCATCCCCGAGCCTTCCGACGTCTCATCACCCGTGATCTGGACCGTCAGCGTCTCGCGTCTGACCGGCCTGCTAGCCGACGTCATCCCCGAGTTCGACCAGCGCGCGCGCATCGAGCAGATCAACCTCGGCTTTGCCGAGGCGGTGGAGGTCATCGGCCAGCGCCTGCGCCGCGAGCGCTGTGATGTGCTGGTCGCCGGCGGCTCCAACGCCGCCTATCTGCGCAGCCGGCTTGCGCTGCCGCTGGCGCCGATCCAGGCCACCGGGTTCGATCTGATGGAAGCGTTAGCGCGCGCACGACGTATCGCGCCGCGCATCGGCGTGGTCACCCATGCCACCGATGTGCCCTCGTTCCGCGCGTTTCAGCACAGCTTCGACCTCGACATAGAACACCGCCGCTTCGTTACCGCCGAAGACGCGCGCGACTGCATCGCCGACCTGCGTGCAAGCGGCATCCAGGTCATCGTTGGCACCGGCATGGCGATCGATTTCGCCGAACAGGCCGGCTTGCCCGGCGTGCTGCTGTATTCGGCAGATTCGGTGCGCCTGGCGCTCGAACACGCCATCGCCTTGGGCACCGCGCCCAATAACGATCGCCCTAGCGGTCGCACTGGCACACATCGCGCTCGCCGCACCGATGCATTGCTTGGCGAAGACGCGGCAATGGCGCACGTGCGCGCGTTGGTGCAGCTGTACGCACCACATGCCGGCACTGTGTTGATCAGCGGCGAGACAGGCACGGGCAAGGAACTGGTCGCGCGCCAATTGCACGCTGGCAGCCGTCGGCGCGGCCGCTTCGTTGCGATCAACTGCGGCGCCATCAGCGAATCGCTGCTGGAAGCAGAATTGTTCGGCTATAGCGACGGTGCATTCACCGGCGCCCGCCGCGGCGGCCATACCGGCCTAATCGAAGCCGCACAGGAAGGCACCTTGTTTCTCGACGAAATCGGCGAACTGCCGATGCCGCTGCAGACACGCTTATTGCGCGTACTGGAGGAGCGCGAAGTGCTACGTGTCGGCGCCACGCTGCCGGTCGCTGTCGACGTGCGGGTCGTCGCCGCCAGCCTGCAACCGCTGCAGACACTGGTCGAACAAGGACGCTTCCGCCGCGATCTGTTTTATCGGCTGGCAGCACTGCGCATCGCACTGCCGCCGCTGCGCAACCGACCCAACGAAATCGCCTTGTTGCTAACGCATTACTTCCAGCAACTCGGCAGTATCCCTTCGCCACTGATACCGACAGCATTGCAGCGGCTGCAACAGCACGCGTGGCCAGGCAACGTGCGCGAACTACGTAATCTGGTCGAACGCCTGTGTATCCATTGGAAGGCACAGCCACACGACCACCTGAGCCTGGATCAATTGGAAAGCTGGGCGCCAGAGCTATTCGACATACACCTTGGCGACAGCACAACGGCGCCCGGACACACCGATCTTGCAACCTCACGCATGCAACTCACTGCAACAGCAGTCAGTACAGCGCTCGAGCGAGCAAACGGCAATCGCGCCATCGCCGCTCAAGTACTCGGCGTCTCCCGTACCACCTTGTGGCGCTGGATGCAGGCGCACGCTTTGGCATCGCGTGCTTAGGGTGCAAACGCACACTTGGCTTTGGGTGTTTAAGACGCAGCTGCAGGCTCTGGTATCGCCTGCTTAGGACACAAGCACCGGGCTTGGCAGCGCGTCGTTGAGAACGCAAGAATCGCGGTCAGCAGTCAAAACAGCGACGCAATCCACACGAAATGGTCGCTGCTACGTTGGTGATGCGATCCCGCCGCACACGCAGCGCCGCCCACTCCAGCGCACGCCGATTGAACGAGCGCGTAGCGATCACTTGACCCGCGTGTACTCGGCATCGCCTGTGCTCAAGTGACCGGTCGCCTGATCAATCGCGTAATTGACGGTGCCATCCGCGCTGGACACCTGCAGCACACCCTTGTTCAAGATTGCCGGATGATTCTTTGTCTTGACGCCGCTGCCCAACACCTCCGGCGTGGTATCGCGAATGATGAAGCTCTCGCCATTGTGCTCGATGCTCAGCACGTTCTTCTGCGACTTCACGTTGACCCACTTGCCCACGTACTGCTCACCCACATCGCGGGCACAGCCGGCCAGCAACACCATCGCAACCAGAGCACTTCCAAGCAGCGTCTTCATCGCCACTCCTTTTTCAACGCGGGGGTGTTGCAGGATGGCGATTCATTCGCTGGCCCGCAAGAAGCAGGCACAACCGGAATAGCATGACGGTCAGGGACGTTGAACCAGTCCGGAGGCCAGCAGACTGGACAGTTGACTCTCCCAGACACATACGTACAATTTCCTGTACATATCCGGATCATCTCATGGACACCATCACTTACAGCGCCGCGCGTGCCTCTCTGGCCGACACCATGGACCGTGTCGTCAATGACCATGAGCCGGTGATCATCACGCGCAGCGGTGAGCGCGCCGTAGTCATGTTGTCGCTGGAAGACTACAAGGCCATGGAAGAGACCGCCTACCTGCTGCGCAGCCCGAAGAGCGCGCAACGGCTGCTGGAATCCATTGCCCAGCTTGAGGCCGGTCGCGGCAAGGAACGGGAACTGGCTGAGTGATTCTGCAGTTTGCGGACAATGCCTGGGAGGACTACCTCTACTGGCAACAGACCGACAAGAAGATGCTCAAACGCATCAACGAGTTGATCAAGGCCATTCAGCGCGATCCTTTCCAGGGCATCGGCAAACCCGAACCGTTGCGCCATGCGCTGGCGGGCTACTGGTCACGCCGCATCAACGACGAACACCGGATTGTCTATAAGGCCGAGAACGGCATCCTGCTGATTGCTCAGGCGCGCTACCACTACGCGTAATCCTTGCCCATCCACGCTGCCGGCGACACCCGCCAAACGCAGCGTTGGACAGCCACAACGATTCGACGACATCTGTCAGGCGGCACAAATACTCAACTGAACCAGATGCTCAAAACCTTGCAGGACAACAAAAAGCCGGCACTTGGCCGGCTCTTTTCTTCTCGCGCTGAAACCCTTGTCTGCGACTGGATTTCGATGGTGGGCGGTACAAGGTTCGAACTTGTGACCCTTGCCGTGTGAAGGCAATGCTCTACCGCTGAGCTAACCGCCCGGTGACGCGAGCCGCACATTATAGGGCAGCTGTGGCGATCGTCAACAGGTTCATCCAGGGCGCTGGCGCTGCGGTCGAAAACGCCCCGTTCCGGCGACTGAGTGCGGCGTTCCGGCTACCTGGCAGCGACATCGTGGCGGTCGATTCCGTGGTTCAAACGCCCGCTCCCTTCGATGACCCGCTTGAAGACGAGGGCGATCACGCACACGCGGCTGCGCCACGCCGTACTGCACCCGCACCAGCCTCACATCGTATGCGTCGGCTTATCCGAAGTCGTCAACCCCGCCAGCAGCGTCTCGATCTTGTTGCGCACCGCCTCGCCTTCCGGGCCGTCCGGGAACTGCACGCCGATGCCGGCAGCGCGGTTGCCCTGCGCGCCGGCAGGCGTGGTCCAGATGACCTTGCCGGCGACCGGCAGGCGCTCGCTGGAGTCCGGCAGCGTCAGCAGCAGGAACACTTCGTCGCCGAGCATGTAGCGCTTGGGCGTGGGCACGAAGATGCCGCCGCCTTTCACGAACGGCATGTAGGCGCTGTAGAGCGCCGGTTTGTCTTTCAGCGCCAGCGACAAAATGCCTTGGCGTGCATTCATTGCACTCATCGAGTTCCCCTAGAACTTACCGGACGCTCTCCCTCGCGCCAGGACAGCAACAATTCCGTCACCGCCAGATCGGCGCGGACGGTGGTGCGCAGCAGATCGCGCGTGCGATTGGCGGCGTCGAACCAGGTCGCCAGCTTGTGCAACCGCGATGGATCGGTCAAGCCGGCCGATGCCTGTGCCAGCGCCAGGTCGGCGGCGTGGCGCAGACGTTGGTCGGCCTGGCCGTCGTTGGTCCAGCGCTGCGCAACATCGACTGCGCTGGCGCGCCCGGCGGCGATCTGCTCCAGGTCCTGCGTCACCGTGCGACGTACCGCCAGGCCATCTTCGCGCAGCCATTGCGCGGCAAGCCCCGGATGGCCGCGTGCGGCCTCCAGCGCTTCCTGTGCAGCCCGCTCGCCAACGCCCTGCGACAGCAGCCAGGCCAGCGCCTCGTGTGCGGGCGGCAGCTTGAATTCCAGACGCTGGCAGCGGCTGCGGATGGTCGCCGGCAAGCGCGCGGGCTGCGCGCTGATCAGCCACAGGTAGCGGCCCGGCGACGGTTCCTCCAGTGTCTTGAGCAAGGCGTTGCAGGCAGCGCGATTGATCGCATCGGCCGGGTCGACGATCACCACCTGCGCGATGCCGTACTGCGGGGTCAGCGAGAGCTTCTGCGAAATCTCGCGCACCTGCTCGATCACGATCTCGGTGCGCAGCTTGTCGCCGGTGCGGTTGGGAATGAACGAGATCAGCTGCAGGTCCGGGTGGGTCCCGGCCGCGATCAGCTGCCGGCTGCGCTGCGCCAGCGCCGGGTCCGGCGAGCTGGCCAGCACGTGCTCTGCCAGTGCAAGCGCGACCGCGCGCTTGCCCAGGCCGTCCGGCCCGCAGATCAGCAGCCCGTGTCCGAGCCGTCCGGCATCCAGTGCGGCCAGGGTCTGGTCATAGGCGCGCTGTTGCCAGGGCGAAAATGCGGCGGTCATGGCGTTGGTTCCGGTTGCGGCAGGCGGCGGCGCTGCAGGTAACGCGCCACCGCCGCATTGTGCTCGGCCAGCGTGGCCGAGAACGCGTGTGCGCCGGTGCCGTCGCCAACCGCCACGAAGTACAGCGCCTCGCCAGGCGCCGGACGCACCGCCGCCAGCAAGGCCTCACGGCCCGGCATGGCGATCGGGGTCGGGGTCAGGCCGGTGCGGGTGTAGGTGTTGTATGGCGTGTCGGTGGTCAGATCGCGACGGCGGATATTGCCGTCGTAGCTGCTGCCGATGCCGTAGATCACGGTCGGGTCGGTCTGCAGCTTCATGCCCAGCTGCAGGCGGCGCAGGAACACCCCGGCAATCAGCGGTCGCTCGCTGCCCAGCGCGGTCTCCTTTTCGATGATGGAGGCCAGGATCAGCGCCTGCTCCGGCGAAGTCAGCGGCAAGTTGGGGGCGCGCTGCTCCCAGGCCTGCGCCAACGCCTTGTCCATGGCCTCGTGCGCGCGCTTGAGCACGTCCACATCGCTGTCGCTGCGCTGGTAGATATAGGTTTCCGGCAGGAAGCGGCCTTCCGGATGCTGATTGGCAAAGCCCAACCGCGCCATCACAGCCGCATCGTCCAGCGCGCCGATGGATTGCTGCAACGGCGTGGCGGTGGCCAGCGCCGCGCGTAGCTGGCGGAAATTCCAACCCTCCACGATCGTGAAGCGGTACTGGATCACCCGGCCCTGGCGCATGCGCTCGAGCAGCGCGCGCGGCGACAAGGCCGGCGCCAGCGCGTATTCGCCCACCTTGAGCTTGCCGGCCGCATTGACCTGGCGGGCGAGCAGCTGCCATTCCAGATCCGTGCCCTGCGCCACGCCGGCATCGCGCAACTTGCGCAACGTCACCTTGAGCGAATCGCCGGGCGCAATCACCACACTGGGCGCGCTCGCGCTCACCGGTGTATCGGCGAAGTGCAGGTAATGCCGCCACGCCACCACGGCCGCAATCGCCAGCAGCGCCGCGAGCAACAGTGCCGTGCCCAGCACGGCCAGACATCCACGTTTGCCAGTCACCGCCACACGTACCTCGTCATTGCCCCAGCGCCGCGCAGGATACCGCGCGCCGGTGATGTCCCGTTGAAGCGCTCATGTCTGGTCGAATGCACGCAGCAGGCCGCGCGCCTTGGCGCGGGTTTCGTCCAGCTCGCGCTGCGGATCCGAGTCCACCACGATCCCGGCCCCGGTGCGGAAATGCACCTGGCTCCCGGCCACTTCCGCGGTGCGGATCAGGATATTCAGATCCATGTCGCCATCGCGATTGAGCCAACCGAATGCGCCGGTGTAGGCGCCCCGTGCGGTGCATTCGAGCTCGGCGATGATCTGCATGCAGCGCACCTTCGGGCAGCCGGTAATGGTGCCGCCAGGGAACACCGCCGCAATCACCTCGCCGGGCGTGACCTCGGCGCGCAGACGGCCGCGCACATTGCTGACGATGTGGTGCACGTGCACGTAGCTTTCCACGCCCATCAGCTCATCCACCTCCACCGTTCCGGGCGCACAGATGCGGCCCAGGTCGTTGCGCTCCAGGTCGATCAGCATGACGTGCTCGGCGCGTTCCTTCGGGTGGCCGACCAGCTCGCGGATGCGCGCGGCATCGTCGTCACCGGCAAAGCGCGCGCGGGTGCCGGCGATCGGGCGCGTCTGCACCACATCGCCCTGCACCGACACCAGTCGCTCCGGCGAGGAACTCACCACCGCGCGTCCCGCCGCCACAAATAGGCCGGCAAACGGTGCGGGGTTGGCCGCGCGCAGACGCGCATGCAGCGCTGCCGGATCGACCGCAGCAGCGAATACCGCATGCCAGGCGCGCGAGATATTGGCCTGAAACACGTCGCCAGCGCACAGATAGGCGAGCACGCGCTCCACTGCATCGGTGAAGCGTTCGGGCGCGTCTTCTTCGACAGCCACCGGAGCGACCCAGTCCGGCAACGGTGGCAGCACGGCGCAGGCGGCGATGTCCTCAACGATGCGCGCCAGCAACTCTTCGCGCCCTGGCTCGGCCAGTGCGATGCAATGGCCGTCTACCCGATCGCGCAACACCGCGGCCGGCGCACGCAAGGCGAGCGCTGTCGGCAAGTGATCGTCGCGCGCAGGCAACTGCAGAATTGGCTCGACCTGCGCGGCCAGTTCGTAATCCAGCAACACCGCCCAGCCGCCACGAAACGGCCACGGGCTTGTCGCATCGTGCGGCACGCGCTCGGCCTGCCAGGCTGCATCCAGCGCAGCCAGAAAGCCGCCTTCCAGCACGCGTCCGTCGCCATCGCGCGTGTGCCCATCGGCGTCGAGCCGCAGGCTGGCGCCTTCTGCAAGCAGCAAGACATCCCAGCGACCGTGCTCGGTACCGAAGGCGGTGGATTCGAGCAAGGCCGGATAGCGCTGCGGCGCCAGCCGATGCAGCGCCAGCAGGTCGATGTCCGCATGCAAGGATCTGGTGAGCGTCATCGGCCTGGTTTGGCGTGGGGTGCTAGAGCGCGCCGCCCTGCTGCAACTGCAGAGGGCGAGCGACGATGGAATCGGGCTGTGAATCAGAAATCAGGCCGCGCGGACGCGTCGCGCGCGGCGGCTAAAACTATCTTGCGCGCCGTTCTCCGTAAAAAGAACGGCGCGCCAACTCAGATGCGCTTGAACACCAGCGTACCGTTGGTGCCGCCGAAGCCGAAGCCGTTGGACATCACCGCGTCCACCTGCACTTCGCGCGCCACGTTCGGCACGTAATCCAGGTCGCAGCCTTCGCTGGGCTCTTCCAGATTGATGGTCGGCGGGATGATGCCGGTGTGCAGCGCCATCACCGAGAAGATCGCTTCCACGCCGCCGGCCGCGCCGAGCAGATGACCGGTCATCGACTTGGTCGAACTGACCATGGTCTTGTAGGCGTGGTCGCCCAATGCGCGCTTCATCGCCAGCGTCTCGGCCAGATCGCCCAGCGGCGTGGAGGTGCCGTGCGCGTTGAGGTAACCGATCTGCTCGGGATTGAGTTTGGCATCGCGCATCGCCGCAACCATGCTGCGCGCCGCGCCTTCGCCATCTTCGCTGGGGGCGGTCATATGGAACGCATCGGAGCTGGCGCCGAAGCCGACCAATTCTGCGTAAATGCGCGCGCCACGCGCCTTGGCGTGTTCGTATTCTTCCAGTACCAGCACACCGGCGCCATCGCCGAGTACGAAGCCATCGCGCTGCTTGTCCCACGGACGCGAAGCGGCGGTCGGGTCGTCGTTGCGGGTGGACATCGCCTTCATTGCGCAGAAACCGCCCACCGAGCTCGGCGAGGACCCGCGCTCGGCGCCGCCGGCCAGCATCACATCGGCATCGCCGTACTGGATCATCCGCATCGCGGTGCCGATCGAATGGTTGGAGGTGGCGCAGGCGGAAACAGCCGAGAACGTCGGGCCCTTCAGGCCTTTGATCAGGCTCACCTGGCCCGGCAGCATGTTGATGATGGTGCTGGGCACATAGAACGGCGAAATCTTGCGCGCGCCGCCCTCATGGAATTTGATGGTCTGCTCTTCGATACCGAGCAGCCCGCCGATGCCGGAGCCGAGAATGGCGCCAACACGTTCGGCATTGCTTTCGTCGATCTCCAGCCCGGAATCGTCCAGCGCCATGAACGAGGCGCCGACGCCGTAGTGGATGAACGAATCCATCTTCTTGACGTCCTTGGCGGACACAAAAAGCGTGGGGTCGAAATTCTTGATCTCACCGGCGATCTTGGTGGTGAACTGCGAGGCATCGATCTGCGTGATCGGGCCAATGCCTGAGCGCCCGTGGATGATTCCATCCCAGCTGGTGGCCAGATCATTGCCCAGCGGCGACACCATGCCCATGCCGGTAACGACAACACGACGACTCATTGCAGATCTCCTCACCACGCAACAGACGGTGCTTGCGGTTTGCGATTAACGCTGAAAAACACAGGGCCGCATCAGCGGCCCCATGGAATGTCTGACGCAGCAGCGGCTTGACGCACGCCGCGGCGGCCAGGAACAACGCATCAGCTCTTGACGTGAGCCTTCACGTAGTCGATCGCCTGCTGGACCGAGGTGATCTTCTCAGCCTCTTCGTCCGGGATCTCGCACTCGAACTCTTCTTCCAGCGCCATCACCAGCTCGACGGTGTCCAGCGAGTCGGCACCCAGGTCATCGACGAACGATGCGCTGGTGGTGACTTCCTCTTCCTTGACGCCGAGTTGTTCGACGACGATTTTCTTGACGCGTTCTTCGATGGTGCTCATTTGGGATATCGCTCCGGATGGAGTAGTGGTGGTACGAAAAAAACGCCATCGCCGCTGCGATGGCCGCGTTGGATAGTGTAGTGGAAGCGACCGAGCGTTGCATTGCATCACAACTCCCGGCCGATCAGCCACTTAGCGCCTCCCGGCGCCGCACGCTCACGGCATGTACATGCCGCCGTTGACGTGCAGGGTCTCACCGGTGATGTAACGGGCACTCGGGCCGGCCAGGAATGCCACCGCGTTGGCGATGTCCTCCGGCTGTCCCAGGTGGCCAAGCGCGATCTGCTGCAGCAAGGCGGTCTTGGCCTCGTCCGGCAGCGCCTTGGTCATGTCGGTATCGATGAAGCCGGGCGCCACCACATTCACGGTGACCCCGCGCGAGCCGATTTCCTTGGCCAGCGACTTGGAGAACGCAATGATGCCGGCCTTGGCCGCGGCATAGTTGGTCTGCCCGGGATTGCCGGTCACTCCGACCACCGAAGCGATATTGACGATGCGGCCCTTGCGCGCCTTCATCATGCCGCGCATCACCGCCTTGGAGGTGCGGAACACGCTGGTCAGATTGGTGTCGATGATCGCCTGCCAGTCGTCTTCCTTCATTCGCATCAACAGATTATCGCGGGTGATCCCGGCATTGTTGACCAGAATCGAGATCGCCCCAAACTCCTTGCCGATCGCATCGATCAGGCCATCGACCGCAGTTGCGTCGGTGACATCGAGTTCGCGGCCGTGACCGCCGTGGTCAGCCAGACGCGCGCCGATCGCGGCAGCGCCGGACGCCGAAGTGGCAGTGCCGATGACGGTGGCGCCCTGGGCGGCCAGCGTGTCGGCAATGGCCGCGCCGATCCCGCGACTGGCGCCGGTGACCAGGGCGATCTCACCCTGCAGTGGCTTGCTCATGAATTCTTTTCCTCGAAGGGGGACGTCGCAACCGTGATTGCGAACGCTGAGGGAGGCCGGCATGACACCGGCGTATGCGTCGGAGGATCAGTGCGCCCACGCCTCAAGCGCGCCAGCGTAATCGGCAGGCGTGGCCAGAGGACGCGCATCCAGGCTCTTGTCGATGCGCTTGATCAGCCCGCTCAGCACCTTGCCCGGGCCGCATTCGGCGATCCGGGTGATGCCCTGCGCAGCCAGCGCCTGCACGCAGCCGGTCCACTGCACCGGCAGATACAGCTGCTCGGCCAGGGCCTGGCGAATCGCCTCGCTGCCGTCGTGCACGCGTGCATCCACGTTCTGCACCACCGGAATCTGCGGGGCATGCCAGCTCAGGCCGGCCATCGCCTCGCTGAGCTGGTTGGCCGCATCGCGCATCAACGGGGTGTGCGAAGGCACGCTCACCGCCAGCTTGACCGCCTTGCGTACGCCGCGCTCGGCCAGCAAGGCCAGCGCGCGATCCACTGCGGCCGCATCGCCACCGATGACGATCTGACCCGGCGAATTGAAGTTGGCCGGCACCACCACCTGGCTGCCCGCCGCCTCGGCACAGACCTCCAGCACCAGCGCATCTTCGGCACCCAGCACCGCCGCCATCGCGCCGACACCGGCCGGCGCGGCGGCCTGCATGAACTGGCCGCGCAGCCGTACCAGGTGCGCACCGTCGTGCAGCGACAAGGCACCGGCCGCGACCAATGCGGTGTATTCACCCAGGCTGTGGCCAGCCAGCACCGCGGGGCGTTGCCCGCGCTGCGCGTTCCACAACCGCCACACCGCCACGCCTGCGGCCAGCAGGGCCGGCTGGGTGTATTCGGTGCGGTTGAGCATCTCTTCCGGGCCGCCCTGCGACAGCGCCCACAGGTCGACGCCAGCGCCTTCAGAGGCTTCGGCGAAGGTTTCGCGAATCTGCGGATGCAGTTCGGACAGTTCGGCCAGCATGCCTAAGGACTGCGAGCCCTGGCCGGGAAACACGAAGGCGAGAGTGGATTCGGTCACGCGTTGCTGCCTACAAAAATCGAGCCGGGATAATACGTGCGAAATCGCCCTGGCGTCTGTACTGCCGCGTATGCAGGGGTGGCTGGCACCGGGCAAGGCGTCGCAAAAACGCGCACTGGCGCGCTCACGATCGGGCACACGGAAGCATCGGCAGCTTCGGCCCGCGGCAGTCAGACTGGATGTCGAAAGCACTGCCTGCGAGCGCGGCAGTGCCAGGGGAACTCAGTAGCGCAGCAGCGCCGAGCCCCAGGTAAATCCACCACCGAACGCTTCCAGCAGCAGCAGCTGCCCACGCTGCACGCGGCCGGAGCGAACCGCTTCGTCCAGCGCCAACGGCACAGAGGCCGAGGAGGTGTTGCCGTGGCGATCCACGGTGACCACCACTTGGTCCATCGGCAGCTCCAAGCGCTTGGCGGTGGCTTCGATGATGCGCATATTGGCCTGATGCGGGATCAGCCAATCCAGGTCGCCCTTGCCCAGGCCATTGGCCGCCAGCGTCTCGTCGACCACCGAGTCCAGTGCCTTGACCGCGTACTTGAAGACCTCGCTGCCCTTCATCAGCAACACGCCACCGCCGTTCTTGCCTTCGCCGAAACCGACCGACACGCCAACCGGATCCCACAACAGCTCTTTCTTGCTGCCATCGGCGTGCAGATGGGTGCTGAGGATGCCGGTTTCTTCGTCGGCCTTGAGCACCACCGCGCCAGCACCATCGCCGAACAGCACGCAGGTGGTGCGATCAGTCCAGTCGACGATACGGGTAAGCGTTTCTGCACCGACCACCAGCACGGTCTTGGCGTCGCCGCTGCGGATGAACTTGTCGCCGACGCTGAGCGCATAGACGAAACCCGAACAGGCCGCGTTGACGTCGAACGCGCCGCAACCGACATTGCCCAGCCGCGCCTGCAACAGGCAGGCAGTGGACGGGAAGATCAGGTCGGGAGTGGTGGTGCCGACCACGATCAGGTCGATTTCGTCGGCAGTGACGCCGGCCGCTTCCATCGCCTTCAGCGAGGCGAAATACGCCAGATCGCTGGTGGTCTGGTCGTCGGCGACGATATGACGCTCACGGATACCAGTACGCGAGAAGATCCATTCATCGCTGGTGTCGACGATCTTGGACATATCGTCGTTGGTCAACACCTTTTCGGGCAAATAGCTACCCGTGCCCGCGATTCTGGAATAGATCCGCTTGCTCATGCTGTTTCCTAGTGCAAGAGCCGCGGTGACCGGCGGCTCCGGAAGAATCGAGGGTCGCCCGGCCGCTGAGTGCGGCGGGCGCCACGGATCAATCTTCTTGGACGGCCGACGACTTGGTCGCGATCACCTTCTTGCCGCGGTAGTAACCGTCAGCGGTGATGTGGTGGCGCAGATGGATCTCGCCGCTGGTCGGATCGGTCGACAGCTGCTTGGCGGTCAGGGCATCGTGCGAACGACGCTGGCCGCGACGGGACGGGGTGACTCGGGATTTCTGCACAGCCATGGGATTGCTCCAACTTAAGTTCGATAACTTGTCTGTCGAGTCGAACAGGACGCTCTACGCCCGCGTCGACCTGTCTTTCCGCCCTTAACAGCGGCGGTTACTGTTTCTTCAACGCTGCCAGCGCCGCGAACGGACTGGCCTTGTCTTGCTCTTCCTGGGTCGGAACCCACTCGGCCTCGACGGCTTCGCTTCCCGGCGCCATTGGCACCACCGGTACCGACAACACCAGCTCGTCCTCGACCAGATCCACCGCCCGCAGCATGCCATCTTCAGGCACCAGCAGCGCTTCGTATTCGGCCGGCAATGCAGCTTCGTCGGCCTCGTCACGGATCAAACCAAGACGCTGTCTGATTTGCACCGGATACAGAAACCGTTGCAGGGTGCGCTGGCACGCCAGCGGCAGCTCGACATCGATACTGAGTTCGACATAAGCGACCTTCAACAGATTGTCCTGGTCGAATTCAAGCGAATAGACACATTCGCCCTCGTTATCGACAAGGCTTCCTTGCAGACGGGTCATCGCAGAGAGCGGGATGCGGCCATCGAAGCGCCTGCGCGCTGCGACCATCCGCCAAGCATCCAGCATTTCGGGTACGTTCGCGGACATAAGCCGCAGAATGTTAAAGACCCGCAGGTTCCGTGTCAAATGCGCCCATTCACACATGCCATGCGGCGCGGCGGCTGGCAGACTCCCCTGCCCGTCCCCTCATAGCACGCCATGATGCCACGCCTGATCCTTGCCTCAACTTCCGTCTACCGGCGTGAGCTGCTCGGCCGCCTGCAACTGGATTTCAGCACCGCCCGCCCGGAGGTGGACGAGCAGGCGCAACCCGGAGAATCCCCCGGCGCTCTGGCCAGCCGTATTGCCGCCGAGAAAGCAGCAGCGGTAGCGGCGCACGCCCCGGATGCCTGGGTGATCGGCTCGGATCAGGTGGCCGACCTGGACGGCCAGGCCCTGGGCAAGCCGGGAACGCTGGACCAGGCGCGCGCGCAGCTGACTGCAATGTCCGGCCGCGTGGTGCGCTTCCACACCGCCGTGAGCGTGGTCGGCCCGGAGCGCAGCTTGCATGCGCGGGATCTCACCGAAGTACAGCTACGTCCGCTGACGCCTGCCGAGATCGAGCGCTACCTCGCCGCCGAGCCAGCGTTGGATTGCGCCGGCAGCTTCAAGTGCGAAGGCTTGGGCATCAGCCTGTTCGAGGCCATCCGCTCGGAAGACCCCACCGCACTGGTCGGCCTGCCGCTAATCGCGCTGGCAAGGTTGTTGCGTCAGGCGGGATTTCACTTGCCTTGAAAGTGACCGGCAACGATCGCCGAGGAGGCGACAAGACCTCATTTGCCATGCAGCGAGCTAAAAACTGACTCAACCGCGAGACATGCAAGGCGCGAAGGCAAACCTAAAACCAGGCACTGCCTCTCACCTGAAGAGCCCGAAGACAGGATGGAGCAACAGTTCGTGCCGACCAACCAACCCACTGCGGCCCGCGTCCCACGCGCGTCGCCACTCCCAGAGGGGTTTTGTCGCACATCAGGACCAGACGCGACGCCGACGTCTCTGCCTTGAAATCAAATCGAATCGCTGACGCATCATTCAGAAGATTACGGACCGGCGTTGCAGCAACATCTGCGATCGCAACTGGATCGGCAGCGACCTGCGTGCCGTCCAGATAACGTGTTTCCGGCCATGCAAAGATGGACGTATCTTCTGCTTTCAGTAAAGGCAGTGCATCGGCAACTTCCGTGAGAACTGTCTCTCCGTAGACAACATCCGCATCAATCACTCCTGCCGCTGCTGCGGTTGCCGTCATGTTGGCGGCGGTCTGCATGCGCTGCGCAAGAAGCGCCATCCATAGCGTGCTTGGCACCAAGCAACATGCCAGCATCAGGCCCGCCACAGCGACACGGCGCGGGTGGAAATGTCCATACCGAACGAACGACCACAACAACAGACCGCTCCAGAACAGGACCGACCAAGGCAAATAGCGCGCAGCAAGCAATTGCTCGGGAAAAGACTCGAAATAGATGGCGCGCGCTAAAGCGATTGCCGCTCCGATGGCGAGCGCAAACCAGGCAATCGAGATCGCTGTCAGCTCTGCAACCGATTCCGCCCGCCGACGCCAGAGTGAGTAAGTAATGCCCATCAACCCACCCACACCCAATCCCCCTATCAATCTGTGCGGCCAAGCCGAGATCATGACCGGACCGAATAACGCCGTGTATGCATTGGAAATTGCAACTGCAACTGCCCTCAAGGATTCCACTGGCAATTTTGCTGCAACGTTTACGTCAACCAGTGGAAGGCAGGCATAAATAAACGGCGCAGATAGCCAACGCAGCACAATATCCAACTGCGAAAGTGGCGCGATGATGCGCGCGCCCTGTGTGTGCGCATCACCAAAGCCCAGGACCAGCAGTAGAGATACAGAAAAGCCCGGTAGCACAATGCACCATTGGGCCCATGACGCCCTACGCAGCAGCAACATCACCAGCAAAGCAACGAACGTGGCTATGCCCGCACCAAAACAGAAGGTCGCTGCGAACCCGCAGAGTGCCGCCAGTACGGCGCGCCACCAACCGCTGCCATGACCAAGCAACCAACAACCGGCGACCAGAAACGCGGTGATCAGATAGACATGCACCGACTCGTTTGCATGCACCAATGCCCGCTCGTTTCCGAGCCAGAAAATACTCGTCGCACAAACCAGCCCAGCGGCAGCCTGCGCCAAAGAACTCAGACGCTCGGTACGCACCAGACGCAGCAACATCCACACTGTCAGCAATGCCAGCGCAATACCTACCCAGATCTGCAGCCATTGATTGCCATCAAACCATCTGAGCTCTGCCAGACGCAGCAGATTGGGCAGGACCTCACGATGTCCGTTATCCACCGCAAGTACGTTCCGCGGCCAAGGCTGGCCCAGGAGATTTTTCGCGAATCGCCATGGATCGGCATAGAGCACCTTGGGCGACAGCGTAACCATTGCCAACATACCGATTGCAAGATAGGACCACTTGGCACCAACCAGTAGCACCTCCGGCAGCTTGCTCCAAGCCCTGTCTGCCCAACGGCGGTCGCCGGAATCGCCGGGTAAATCCTTATATTTGCGCTGCAATTGCTTTTCCTTTTTCCTTGTCGACTATGACCGGCCGTTGGACCACACAGAAGGCCGCTCGAGCAGTGTTGTGACTCGAACAGACTGCTCTACTCGGCGCTCGAACGTTACAACCCAGCATCATTCGTGACAGTGAGCGGCTGTTCCCACCAATCCTCAACGCTGCCATCGTGGCCGTGCAGGCGCAGCCCCAGCCAATGCGTGCCGGGCGGCACCGCGTGGGTGTCGAGCGTGGCGGTGAAGCCGACGTTGGGGTGTTGCGGGTCGGTGGAGATCTTCCAGTACGGGCGCACATCCAGCGGCGTGCCGTAGTCGGCCTGCGCGGCCGGGCGGCCGTCGAGCAGCAGTTCTACATCCGACAGACCGACGCCATCCTTGAATGCCCAGCCGCGCACTTGCACCCGGCCAGATACGCTTACATCGGGCAGCGGCGTATCGATCCAGGCCATCGCCGGAGCGATGCACGGGCCGGGCTGACGTTGTGCGGGCAGTGCGAACAACAGAAAGCGTTGATAGCCATGGTCGGTAGACACCACCGTGGGCGGCGGCAACGGCCCGACCATGTCGCAGATGGCGTGGTAACGCTTCAGCAGGTCGCGATAGCGCTGATCGCTGGGCGAGAGCACCAGCAGCCGCGGTCCGGCACGCGTGCCGTCACTGAGCAATCCCCACTGCAGTAATTGCGCGCTGCGCCCGTGCTTGTCGTTCAGGTCCGCGCGCAACACTTCCACGTTGGCATCGTGCAACTGGAAACCGAGCTCGGCGCCGACCTTGAAGTTTTCCGCCAGCACCCGCGTGCCAGGCGGCATCTGCGCAAGCTTGACCTTAACCGCGCCCGCCAGATGGTTCCATCCCGCGAAATTGCGCGGGTAGTATTTTTCGCCGGCCGCATGCGCACGAATCGACGGCACCGACACCGCCAAGTAATAGCCGTATGCGCCCAACGTGCCGAGCAAGGCGATCACCCATGCGGCGCGACGCAGCGCATGCGGCCAGCGCATCAGGATCACCGGTACCGCGACCAGCAAGGCCAGATAGCCCGGCAACGGCCAATGGAAACTGATCCGCTCGGCATCGCTGAAGAAACCGAGCACGAAGATCGCCACGGTCGAAATGCCGCCCAGCAAGCCGAAATACCGCCATTGCGCCCGCGAGCCGCCGCCGGCACGCGTGCCAGCCAGTCCGACCTTGACCATCGCCCAGGCCAGCAGCGGGGTCACCAGCACCGCCTGTATCAGCAAGAACCACAGCCCGGTGATCTGGAAGCGCCATGGATGTCGGTCGACCAACTGGAAGCGCAGCCCGGCTTCGTCATGGTCGGTGTTCCAGAACAGCAGCGGCAGCCAGCTCATCGCGCCTACGGTCAGCGCCATCCAGATGCGTGGGTCGCGCATGACCGCGCGCCCCTGCGGAATGCACAGCAACGCGATGCAGCCCACCCCGATCACGCCGACAAAGCGGTAGTGACTGAGCGCGCCGATCACCAGACCAATGGCGAGCTCGAGCGCACTGGTGGCATCGACTTCGCGCAGCAGCCGCGCGCCGGCATCCATGCACAGCACCGCCGCCAGCGCCATCGGCACGTCCGGCACCGCCAGGATGCCGAGCGTGGCCGAGAGTGGCATCAGCAAGGTCAGGCTGCCGGCCTGCCAGCCCAGCGTGGAGCCGAACCAGCGCGTGGCGATATGCGCGATCAGCCACGGCAGCAGCGCGGCGATGGCCAGAAACGGCAGACGCAAGGCCAGCAGATGATGTCCGCCGACTTCCACACCCAGCCGCGCCAGCCAGGCCGTCATGCCGGGCAGATCCGAATATGCGGCAGCCAGATGCTGGCCTTCCTGCCAATAGAACGCCTCGTCCACGAACAGCGGCAGCCGCGCGGCAATCAACAGCTTGACGGCTGTCGCCAGTGTCCACAGGATCACGAAAGTGCGATGTGCGCGTTGGTCCCCTTGCATTGCCCTGTGCACTCTTCTTCCACCTACGGAATTGTGATGTCGACACCGCTGCGTTCCACGGAAATGCTAACCGATGCGCTGCGCCAATCGCTGCGGCGCGCACAAGACCAGGTCAATTCGCTATTGCTGGGCAAGGCGCAGGAAGTGCGTTTGGCATTCGTGGCGCTGCTGTCCGGCGGGCATTTGCTGATCGAGGATCTGCCCGGCCTGGGCAAGACCACCCTCGCCCACGCGATGGCCTCCAGCCTGGGGCTGGGCTTCCAGCGCGTGCAGTTCACCTCCGATTTGCTGCCGGCCGATGTGCTGGGCGTATCGGTGTACGACGCCGCCTCGCGCCAGTTTCAGTTCCATCCAGGCCCGGTGTTCACCAACGTGCTGCTGGCCGACGAAATCAACCGCGCGCCGCCACGCACGCAAAGCTCGCTGCTCGAAGCCATGGCCGAACAGCAGGTCACGCTCGATGGCGTCACCCATGCGTTGCCGGAACCCTTTTTCGTGATCGCCACGCAGAACCCGGTCGATCTGTCCGGCACCTTCCCGCTGCCGGATTCGCAACTGGACCGTTTCCTGCTGCGCCTCAGCCTGGGCTATCCCAGCGCCGATGCCGAGCGCGCGCTGCTGTCGGGCGTGGACCGGCGTGAATTGATCGCCCAGGCGGTGCCGCAACTCAGCGATAGCGACGTGGTCGCGCTGCGCGCGGTGGTCAGCCAGATCCATACCAGCGATGCGCTGATCGGCTATGTGCAGGCGTTGCTGCTGCGCAGCCGCCAGCACGCCGGGGTGCGCGTCGGTCTGTCGCCGCGTGCCGGTATCGCGCTGCTGCGCGCGGCCAAGGCCTACGCGCTGCTGCTAGGGCGCGAGCACGTGCTGCCGGAAGACGTGCAGGCGCTGTTCGTGGCCGTGGCCGGGCATCGGCTGGTGCCAGAGGCCGAATCTTCGTCCGGGCCGGCACTGGCCAAGGCGCTGCTGCACAGCGTGCCGGTGGACTGACCAACGTGCGTGCGCACTTGCGCGGCATCGGCCGCCGCCTCAGCCTGCTGGCGCGTCCGCGGGGCGCGGAGGCCTTGCCGATCGTGCTGGATCGGCGGCGCATCTACGTGCTGCCCACACGTTTCGGGCTGTTCGTCACCGCCTTGCTGCTGGCAATGCTGCTGGGTGCGTTGAACTACAACAACAACCCCGCCCTGCTGCTGGCCTTGCTGCTGGCGACCGCCGGGATTGCCAGCAGCATCATGGCGCACCTGCAATTGTCGGCGCTGCGCATCGATGCGGTGTCGGCCGAACCGGTCGTCGCCGGCGAGCCATTACGCATGCGCGTATCACTGGCGCGTCGCGATACCCGTGTGCGTCGCGGATTGCGTCTGGACCATCTGGAAAGCAGCGGTTTCTGCTCGTTGATCGAGCACGACATGGCCGATGTCGACCTGCTGGTGCCCACCGAACGCCGCGGCTGGCAGGACATCGAACGCATCCGCCTGTCCAGCACCCAGCCGCTGGGGCTGGTGCGCGCCTGGTCGTGGGCTTGGCCGGAAACGCCGTTACTGGCTTATCCCAAGCCCGAAGAACAGGGGCCGTCATTGCCCGAAGGCGCCGGTTCGCCCAACCAGACCCGCCTCCACGCGCAAGGCGAAGAACTGCATCAATTGCGTCCTTACCGCGCTGGCGATGCGCCGCGAACGATTTCCTGGAAACACTCGGCGCGCCGCGACAGCCTGCTGGTGCGCGAATACGAGCAACCCCTGGGCATCGAAGTCACGCTGGACTGGCGCACGCTCAACGCACTGCCGTACGAACGCCGCATCGCGCGGCTTGCCCGCTGGATCAACCTGGCCGAGCGCGACGGGCGACGCTACCGGTTGCTGCTGCCGGGCCAGCCGCCGCTGGGTCCTGCACAAGGGCCCTCGCATCATCATCTGTGCCTGCGCGCCCTGGCCCTGCTTCCTCATGACTGAGCCGTCCCTCCCGATCACACAGGCCAGCCGCGGCTGGGTGCTGGCCACCAGTTGGCTGGCACTGGCGCCGTTGCTGTTGCAGCTACCGGGGTTGCTCGCCGGCACCATTGCCGTGGCAGCCGTGCTGGTCGTCGTACTGAGCTGGCGCGGCACCTTGATGGCACCGGTGCGGCTATTGCTGGTGGTCGCGATGCTGGCAGCGGTGTATTGGCAGATCGGCATGCGCTTCGGGCGCGACACCGGCTGCGCGGTGCTGGCCGCGATGCTGGCGATCAAGGCTTCCGAACTGCGCACCTTGCGCGATGCGCGCAGCCTGCTCGGCTTTGCGTTGTTCGCCCCATTCGCAGCCTTTCTGCTCGACCAGGGGCCGGCGACGATGGGCCTGGCGCTGCTCGCGGTGGTCAGCGCGCTACTCAGCATGCAGCGGCTGGCCGACGAGGAGCACCGCACCGGCACGCCAGCCCTGCGCCTGCAACTGCGCAGCATCGGCAAGCTGGTCGCCATCGGCGTGCCGTTGGCGCTGGCCACGTTCTGGTTGCTGCCGCGGCTGAGTTCGCCGCTGTGGGGCGTGCCCGAGCGCGCGCTGTCGCGTCCCGGCCTGTCGGACAACATGTCGCCGGGCGAATGGATCGACCTGATGGCCGACGACAGCCCGGCCTTGCGCGTGCAGTTCACCGGCAAGGCACCGCCGCCAGAGCAACGCTACTGGCGTGGGCCGGTGATGTGGGACTTCGACGGCCGCACCTGGCAGCGCGCGCGCTGGACCGGCCGCGCCCAACCCGCATCGGTCACTGCCGGGCCGCAGACCTACCGCTATCGCCTGGACTACGAGCCTACCGACCGTCGCCAACTGGTGTCGCTGGACCTGCCCACGCAAGCGGTGGCCAATGCCGAGCTGTCGCCCGACTACGAACTGTTTGCGCAGCGGCCACTAAGCGCGTTGACGCGTTGGGAGCTGCAATCGGCACCACCGGCACGCTTCGACACCGACCTTCCAAACCAACTGCGCAAGCGCGCCCTCGCCCTGCCACCGGGCTTCAATCCACGCACGCTCACGCTGGCACGGCAATGGCGCGCGGAAGCCGGCAGCAACGACGATGCCGTGGTGCAGCGCGCGCTGCAGTGGATCACCCGCGAATTCGCCTACACGCTGGATACGCCGCTGCTCGGGCGCAACAGCGTCGACGAGTTCCTGTTTCAGCAGAAAGCCGGTTTCTGCGAGCACTTCAGCTCCTCATTCGTGGTGCTGATGCGCGCGGCCGGCATTCCGGCGCGCGTGGTCACCGGGTATGCCGGCGGCACCTACAACGGCTTCGGCAATTACTGGGTGGTGCGGCGCATGGATGCGCATGCCTGGACCGAAGTCTGGCTGGCCGGGCGCGGCTGGGTGCGCGTGGACCCCACCGCCGCAGTGGCGCCGGAACGCATCTACGACACGCTCGAAGACCGCGTACAGACCGGTGCAGGCAACAACTTCGCCCAGCTCGGCGCCTGGGAAAGCCTTGCCCAGGTCAGCGATCTGCTGCGGCGCGGCTGGAACGACCTGGTGCTGTCCTTCGATGCCGACCGCCAGCAACGCCTGTTGCAGCCGTTCGGCATCGATCGCCTCGACACCACGCAGCTGGCCGCGATCTTCGGCATCTTCGCCGTCAGCGCACTGGCCTGGATGGGCTGGTTGCTGGCGCGCGGCGAGCGTGAGCGCGATCCGCTGCTGCGTGCCTGGCATCGGCTCGGCCGCCGCTATACCAAGCTTGGCCTGGCACGCGAACCCTACGAACCGGCCATCGCCTGGGCGCAACGTGTCGCCCGTTCACACCCGAATACGGCATTGTTGCCGCTCAGCCAACGTTTCGCTGCCGCGCGATACGCTGGCGCTGATTCGGACAGCGCCTCACTCCTTAAAGATCTGCTGCAGCATCGCCCGCGAACCGGAGCTTCCTCATGAGTACCCGCTTTCTTCTTCCCATTGTCGCTGTGCTCGGGCTCGCAGCCTGCGCGACTGCGCCCAAGCCTCTGCAGGGCCAGTTTCCTACGGTCAGCCCGAGCGATTCCACTGCGAGCGCCCAGGTCGGTACGTCCGTGCGTTGGGGCGGCAAGATCATCCAGACAACACCGAGCCAGGGCCAGACCTGCTTCGAGCTGATCTCGCGCCCGCTCAATGCCAGCGGGCGCCCGGACCGCAACGCCGTGGATGCCAGCGATGGCCGCTTCCTGGCCTGCCGTTCGGGCTTCTACGATCCGGCGGTGTTCGAGCCGGGCCGCGAAGTGACTTTCATCGGCAAGATCGAAGGCTATGAAACCACCAAGATCGGCGAGTACGACTACAAGCTGCCCAAGGTGAATGCCGACGTGGTCTACCTGTGGCCCGTCTTGCGCGAAGTCGACGTGGTGCCGGCCTACCCGTATGGCCCGTGGGGCGATCCGTGGGGCCCGCGCTGGGGCGGCGGCTGGGGCTGGGGTGGCCGCGGCTGGTGGTAATCGACCGCTAAATAGTTGTCACACAAGAACGCCGCTCGCAGGGAGCGGCGTTTTTGTTTATGCGATTTGGCGACTCGCATCAGACGCGTTATGCGCTCGGGCGTGCTCGATCGAGGAATGCATCAAGGCGTACCGAAACGCCCCAGCGGCGCGCCAGCTAGCAGATGCAGATGGATATGGAACACCGTCTGACCTGCATGCTCGCGGCAGTTCATCACGATGCGATAGCCATCCTGCGCCAGTCCCTGTTCGCGTGCGTACGACGCCGCAGCAAGTGCGAGCTTGCCGACCAGCAGCGCCTGCTCTGGCGGCACATCGTCCAGCGTGGGAATGGCGTGCTGCTTGGGAATAAACAGCACATGCACCGGCGCCTGCGGTGCGATGTCCTGAAAGCCCAGCACCTCGTCGTCTTCGTAGACGATGTTGGCCGGGATTTCGCGACGAATGATCTTGCCGAAGATGGTGTCGGTCATAGCAGGGGATTGGGGGGTTGGTCATTTGGGATTGGCAAGAGCTTACCGCGCGCTTGTGATGCTTTGCTTTTACGAATCCCCAATCCCGACGCGCCAATCCCAGCTTTAAAGCACCTCGCTGCGGGTACCGAACGCGTGCGACAAAGTGCCGCGATCCACGTATTCCAGCTCGCCGCCCAGCGGCATGCCTTGTGCGAGCCGGCTTGGCCGCACCGCATGCTGGCGGGCAAGCTGCGCCAGGTAATGCGCGGTCGCTTCGCCTTCCACCGTGGCATTGGTGGCGATGATCATTTCGGTGACTTCACCGGCGGCCAGACGCTCGCCGAGCCGGTCCAGCCCCAGCTCGCGCGGACCGATGCCATCCAGAGGCGACAAGCGCCCCTGCAGAATGAAGTACAGCCCGCGATACCCGGTGGCGTGCTCGATCGCCAGGCGATCGGCCGGCGATTCGACCACGCACAGCTGTTGCCGGTCGCGACTGGCGCTGGCACAGATCGCGCAGATCTCCGACTCGGTGAAGTCGCGGCACTGCGTGCAATGCCCGACCTTCTCCACCGCATTGGCCAACGTCGAGGCCAGGCGACGCCCGCCCTCGCGCTCGCGTTCGAGCACGTGGTAAGCCATGCGCTGCGCCGATTTCTGGCCGACACCCGGCAACACCCGGAAGGCCTCGATCAGTTGTTCGAGAAGGGATGAGGACATTGAATGGCCGGGATTCGGGAGTGGAGATTCGGGATGCGCAAAGGCAAAAGCAATCTCGCTTTTGCCAATCTCCAATCCCGAATACCCAATCCCTGATCTTTAGAACGGTAGCTTCATGCCCGGCGGCAGCTGCATGCCGGCAGTGGCCGAGCCCATCCGGTCCTTGGATTCGGCATCGATCTTGTTGGAGGCATCGTTGAAGGCGGCGGCGATCAGATCCTCGGCCATTTCCTGGTCGGAGAGGATGCTGGGGTCGATCCGCACCTTGCGGCACTCCTTGGCGCCGGTCAGCGTCACGCTGACCATGCCGCCGCCGGCAGTGCCGGTGACTTCCAGCTTGGCCAGTTCTTCCTGGGCGCGCTGCAGGTTTTCCTGCATCTTCTGCGCCTGCTGCATCAATTGGGCAATGTTCCCACGCATGTGTCGTTACTCGTCGTAAGGGCGGATGGAATCGGGGACGACCCGCGCGCCCTGCTGCTGAATCAGCTGCTGCACATTCGGGTCGTTCATGAAGGCGGTTTCGGCCGCGCTCTGGCGCTCGCCTTTCTGGCGATTGGCCCGCTCATGCAGGGTCTCGACATCGGCACTGCCGGTTTCGATGACGATGCGCGGCGTGTTTCCCAACTCGGGCGCGAGCGCTTGCGCAAGGTTGGCGATAGAGCGTTCGGAGTTCAGATATTCAAAGCCCGGCGCAAGCGCCAGACGCAGCACGCCCTCGCGATGACTGACGAAGGCAGCATTGGCCGCAAGCTGGCGCGAGGGGCCGTTCAAGCCGCTGCGGGTGACCAGCTCCAGCCATTGCTCGGCGTCGGCAATCTGGCCGTCGTCGAGCAGAACCGACGGATCGGATGTTGGCGATGCTGCGGATACGGCAGTTGCGGAGGGTGTCGCCACAGCCGGCGCTGCATCCGCGGCGAGCGCCGGTGCCACCGCAGCCACCGGAGGCGCAACAGCAGCTTCAGGCGCAACCGCGACAGGTTGTGGCGCGACAACTGCTGCCGGGGCTGCCCTTGCGGCTTCCGGCGCGGACACAGCGGGCGACGCGGAGACGGGCGCAGATTTCGCACGCACAGGCGCATCGTCCATCGCCCAGGGGGGCGTGTCGTCGTTGCGCGCGGGGGTGGCTGACGGCGAAGCATCGGAAGAGGCCGCCGGAGCAGTCAGGACGACAACCGGTGCAGGCGCTGTAGCGACCACTGCAACTGCGGGAGCTGCGGGCGCCGGACGCGCCACATCCGCCGCAACGGCAGCCGGCGTCGCTTCAATCACCTCGGCATGCTTAGCCACTGCCTGCTTCGCGACTGCAGCAGGCACCGCCGCGACCGGTGCAGCAATCTGACCGTCAGCTGCTGCCGAACGCGCACCGCTACCGGCGCCAGCACCGCGTCCATCGTCAGCGCCACCAGCCGGCACCGCCGCCGCAGGACGGAAAGCGAGCATGCGCAGCACCGCCATCTCGAAACCGGCGCGCGGGCTCGGCGCCAGATACAGATCGCGACGCCCGTTCAGCGCCATCTGATACCACAGCTGCACCACTTCCGGCCGCAGCTGCGCGGCATACGCGGTCGGGTCGATGCCATCGCCGACAAACGCCACCGACGGCACCAACTGCTGCACCTGGATACGGTGCAAAGCCTCGGCCAAGGCCTCCAGCACGCCGCTCCAGTCAGGCGAGAATTCGGCCAGCGCGGCGACTACCTGCAACAGGCGCGCGCCATCGCCATCGGCCAGCGACTGCAACATCGCGCCAACCTGGGTGCGGTCGACCGTGCCGAGCATGGTGCGCACCACGTCCTCGCGCAACGCGCCGCCGGCATAGGCGATGGCCTGATCAAGCAGCGACAAGCCATCGCGCAACGAGCCATCGGCGGCCTTGGACAGTTGCACGATCGCCGACGGATCCGATTCGATCTGCTCGGCGGCCAGGATCCGGGTCATCTGGCCCTGGATCTGATCTTCGTCCAGCCGCTTGAGATTGAACTGCAGGCAGCGCGACAGCACGGTCACCGGCAACTTTTGCGGGTCGGTGGTGGCCAGCAGGAACTTCACGTGCTCGGGCGGCTCTTCCAGCGTCTTCAGCAGCGCGTTGAACGCCGCCTTGGAGAGCATGTGCACTTCGTCGATCAGATAGACCTTGAACTTGCCGCGCGAGGGCATGTACTGCGCGTTCTCGATCACCTCGCGCACATCGTCCACACCGGTGTTGGAGGCGGCGTCGATTTCCAGCAGGTCGATATAGCGGCCGGCATCGATATCCAGGCAGGCCGGGCACGTGCCACACGGATCGGCACTGGTGCCGGTCTCGCAATTGAGCGACTTGGCGAAGATGCGCGCGATGGTGGTCTTGCCCACGCCGCGGGTGCCGGTGAACAGAAACGCGTGGTGCACGCGCCCACTGTCGAGCGCGTTACTGAGCGCGCGGACCACATGTTCCTGGCCAACGAGTTCGGCAAAACGCTTCGGGCGCCACTTGCGGGCGAGAACAAGATAAGACATCGGGCAACCAGCTTCCTCTGAACCGATATTGTGCCATGGCGCGCCAGATTGATCGTTCAGCAGTGGTACCCCGCCGTCCCCGCTGACCGAGGTCGCCCGGCAAGCGCGTTTGCTTAACCTGAGGGCCTACATCGGCGGCATGCTCCCGACCGCAGAGATCGTTCGCCTTGTTAACCGCGCCCGCGGCGGCTAGAATCCCGCTCCTGCCGCTGACCCAGTCGGACGGCAGGTACGGAGAGGTGTCCGAGTGGTTGAAGGAGCACGCCTGGAAAGTGTGTAAGCGTCTAAACCGCGCTTCGGGGGTTCGAATCCCCCTCTCTCCGCCAGTTTTATGATCCTGCAACACGATTGCATGGATCCAGGGTCACGCCAGTGGCCCACGTCTTATGGTGGCCCCGTCGGTCCCTCGCGACGCTAGATCGAAAATCCCGCCAGGGCCGGAAGGCAGCAACGGTATCGATTGACGCGGGCGCCGAGGTCAACCGGCGGGGACACCACCCTAATCAAAAAAACAGGCTGCCCATGTGGCGATGGTTGTGTGCGTATTCGCAAAGCGGCAGCAACGCTGTCATCGCGTCTGCGCTTCCGGATGCAGCCAGCCCGCATCGCCTTCCAGGTAATGCTCGTGCTTCCAGATCGGCACGCGCGCCTTGACCTCGTCGATGATGAAACGGCAGGCATCGAATGCGGCACCGCGATGCGCCGCACTGACGCCCACCCACACCGCCATGTCGCCGATGCGCAGCTCGCCCACGCGGTGCACGCAGTGCGCGTTGACGATGGCAAACCGGCTCATCGCTTCGTCGAGCACGCGTTGGCCTTCGGCCTGCGCGAGTGCGGCATAGGCTTCATAGCGCAGCCCGGCCACGCCGCGGCCTTCGTTATGGTTGCGCACCCAACCCTCGAAACTGGCGAACGCGCCGGCATGCGGATGCTCCAGCGCAGCACGCAAGCTGTCGCTCGATAACGGCACGTCAGAAAGCGCAAAGATGGCGGTTGTCCGCTCGCTCACACTCAACCTCCCGACACCGGCGGAATAAACACGATTTCACTGCCGTCGCGCACCTCGTCCTCCCAGCGTGCGAACGCGCCATCCACCGCGACGCGCAGCTGCGTCGGCGTCCAGCGCAGGCCATGGCGCTTATCGAGTTCGGCATAGAACGCGCGCAAATCCTGCGCATCCGAGTGCACCTGCTCGCTTGCAACGCCCGCCGCTTCACGCAAGCTGGCGAAATACAGCACCGTCACTGTCGCGCTCATCGCGTTGCTCCGATATCGCGCTTGCCGCCGCGTTTGGACACCAGCCTGGTTGGGCCGATGCTCATTGCATGCGACAACGCCTTGCACATGTCGTAGACCGTCAATGCCGCCACGCTGGCACCGGTAAGCGCTTCCATCTCCACCCCGGTGCGGTGTACGCAGCGCACCGTGCAGCTGATCTGCAGCACCTGTTCGCCCGCCCAGTCGATCTCGAAGCGACATGCATCGATCGGCAGCGGGTGGCAGAACGGAATCAATTCGTGCGTGCGCTTGACTGCCATGGTGCCGGCGATCACTGCGGTCTCCACGATGCCGCCCTTGGCGCTGCGCAAGCCGTTGGCACGCAGCTGCGCGGCCACGGCTGCGGGAAATCGCACGCGACTTTCGGCAGTGGCACTGCGTGCGGTAACCGCCTTGTCCGAGACATCCACCATGGTGGGCAGCCCGGCGTCATCCAGGTGGGTCAGGCGTGCGGAACGGCTTTTTGCGGGCATGGGAAACGACACAATGACAGGCGCTCAGGATGCGGCATTCTCGGTGAAAGCGGTGCCCTGATGAAACAACCACCACTCACCCACCGATCAAAAACATCTCGACCGGCTTGCCGCGGCGCGGCCTCGACGAAGCACGCACCTCGCTGTAGCGGTCGCCACGGATGCTCCAGCGCGCGCGCAGATGTTCGGACAATCCATGCTCGCCCTGGCCCAACGCCGGCTTGAGGTCATGGCCCTGGCTAGCAAACAGGCAGGTATACAACTGCCCATCGGCCGACACGCGTGCGCGCTGGCAATCGCCGCAAAACGGCACGCTGACCGAACTGACGAAACCCACCTCGCCCGCGCCGTCGGCAAAGGCATGCCGTTGCGCTACTTCGCCGGTGTAATTGGCATCCAGCGGCGCCAGCGGCCAGCGTGCGTGGATGCGTTCGTGCAATTGCGCTGAGGTCACCACCGCATCCGGCGTCCAGCCATTGCAGCTACCTACATCCATGAATTCGATAAAGCGCAGCACGTGGCCGGTGCCACGGAAGTGCTCCACGAGCGGCAACACCTGATCTTCGTTGACGCCGCGCTGCACCACGCAATTGATCTTCAACCGCTGGAAGCCGGCCTGCTCGGCAGCGGCAATACCGGCCAGCACCTGCGCGATCTCGCCGCGGTTGCCGCTCATGCGTCTGAACAGCTCCGGATCCAAGGCATCCATGCTCACGGTGATACGGCGCAGCCCGGCCTGACGCAGGGCAACCGCCTGACGCGCCAGCAAGGTGCCGTTGGTGGTCAGCGCCAGATCCTCGATGCCGTCGATGGCGGTCAGTCGCGCAACCAAGCTCGGCAGGTCGCGTCGCAGCAGCGGCTCGCCGCCGGTCAGACGCACCTTGGTGACGCCCACCGACACGAACGCGCGCACCAGCGTTTCCAGCTGATCGAAACTCAGGCGTTGCTGCGCGTCGAATCCGTAGTCATCCGGCACGCGATCGGCTGGCATGCAGTAGCCGCAGCGGAAGTTGCAGGCCTCGATGACCGACAGCCGCAAATCGCGCAGCGGCCGGCCATAGCGGTCCTGCATCGGCGCGGCGATCTGATTCGGCAGCAGCAAGGCGCTCATCAGGGCACCATGGCGGCGGTCGGCTCCGCCAGCTCCAGGTAGTGTCCAGGCACTGCAACGCGATGGCCGCGTGCGCGAAGCACGTCGCCGTCGGCGTCGCTGGCGTAGTGGTACAGCAGCATGCGGCTCAACAGGTCCTGCGGGTATTCCCGCTCCAAATCGTCCACGCCAGTATGCGACGGGTTGCCGTGAACGCCGCAGTCATGCGCGATGAGCTCGCCGTCATCGGCATAGCGGGCCAGCATTTCCGGGATCGGCCGGGTATCGCCGCTCCACACCAGCGCACCCTTCAACCGCAGCCCGTAGGCGGTCTCCGGCCAATGGTGGCGCACCGGGAACACTTCAAGCCGCACGCCGTCATGCCAGAACGCATCGCCGACCGGCACCAGCTGAAACGCGTCCCAGAAGTTGGCGCCGCCCTCGGCTAGCACGTTCGGGTAGTCGGCGATCCGCCGCTGCAGCAGCGGCACCACCGGCGCCGGCACGTACAGGCGGGTGCGCCCACGCCGCTCGGAGAAATAGCTGTCCACGAACACCCGCTCCAGCCCGCCAACATGGTCCAAATGCACATGGGTGATGAAGAACGCCTGCGGCAACTGGCCGTAATGGGCCTGGTAGGCAGTCAGCCCCTCGCTGCCGCAGTCGATGGTCAGCCACGGCGCACCGGCACGCTCGAGTGTGGCCATCGGCGAGCCAAGCGCCACCGCCGACGCATTGCCGACCCCCTGCACACGCAACGCCCAGTTCATCAATAGCCCCGGCCCCAGGCCAGTTCGTAAGCGCGATGCAGGCGCTCGTAATCCTTGTCGACATCTTCGCGGCTGCGCGTGCCGCGCAATTTCAACAGCGAGCGATGCAGCCGCGCCAGATTGCGCTCGCGCCAGCGCGTGGCCGGAATGCGCAACACGCCACGGTCGAAATCGATCAACCAGCCGTGCCCACCGGCATCGAACAGAATGTTGTGCGCGTTGAGATCGGCGTGATCCAGGCCGGCGCGATGAAAGCGCGCAATCAACCGCCCGGTCTCTTCCCACGGCGCGCCACGCCCGGCAACCTGCGCGTGATCGGCCAGCGAGCGCACGTTTTCCAGGCGTTCCATCAACAGCGCAGCGCGATAGCCCAATCCTTCGCGCAGGTAGCAGGCCGCCAACGGGCGCGGCACCGGCAACTTGCGGCTTAGCAAATCGCGCATCAGCCGGAACTCGGCGAAGCTGCGCGTGCGCCCTGCCCCTTTCCACAGGTAGTGATCGCGACTCACCCGGGCAGCCATGCCGCCACGCAGATACTGGCGCAACACGCTGCGGCCGAACGGCGCATCCACAAACCACGCCCCGCCACGCCCGCCCTCATCCACCGGCCGTGCCCTGTCGCCCCAGTGTTGCGGCGAAAACAGCGTGGCATCGGCTTGCCGCAGCCGTTCGCGGTCGAACAGAATGGCGCCATAACCGCGGCCTTCGCGGTACGGCGTCAGCGCTTCAGTGGCGTCGAAAGAAACCATCTATCGAGTCTAACAACACCATGGCTTCTACGCCCGCTTCGTTATGCCTGCTGCGCCTGTCCGCCCTGGGTGACGTCACCCACGTGGTGCCGCTGGTGCGCACCTTGCAGGCGGGATTTCCGGCAAGCCAGCTGCATTGGATCATCGACAAGGCCGGGCTGAAGTTGCTCGACGGCCTGCCCGGTGTGCAGTTTCATGCCTACGACAAGCGCACCGGCGTGGCCGGCATGCGCGCGCTGCGCCAGTCGCTGGCGCCGCTGGGCCGCTTCGATGCCTTGCTGCAGATGCAGGTGGCCTTCCGCGCGAATGTGCTGTCGGCATTCGTGCCGGCGCGGCGGCGGATCGGCTACGACCGCAGCCGCTCCAAAGACCTGCACGGCCTGTTCGTCAACGAGCGCATCGCCGACCGCCCCGGCATCCACGTGCTCGACGCCATCGGCAGCTTCGCGCAGCCGCTCGGCTTGACCCAGACCCAGGTGCGCTGGGATCTACCAGTGCCGGACGAGGCGCATGCCTGGGCGCGCGCGCAGTGGGATAACGACGGCCGCCCCGTGCTGATGATTTCGCCCTGCTCCAGCCATGCGCGCCGCAACTGGTACGCCGACCGCCACGCGGCGCTGGCCGATCACGCCGCTGCGCAAGGCTGGCGAATCGTGCTGTGCGGTGGCCGCAGCGAGCTTGAACGCAGCACCGCCGATGCCATCGTCGCGGCCGCGCACACGACGGTGCTGGACCTGGTCGGCAAGGACACGCTCAAGCAGCTCCCCGCCCTGCTCGCCCGCGCCGATCTGGTGGTCACACCGGATTCGGGCCCGATGCACATCGCCAATGCGATGGGCACCAAGGTGCTCGGCCTGCATGCGGCGAGCAACCCGTTGCGCAGCGGCCCGTATTCGGACGTGCGCTATTGCGTGGACCGCTACGACGCGGCCGCCCGCAAACACCTGGGCAAGCCGGCCGACCAGCTGAAATGGGGCATCAAGATCGAGTTCGACGAGGTGATGTCGCTGATCACCGTGGACGATGCGATCGCTGCTTTCGAGCGTTATCGCACCGATCATCCACGCTGAGAGGCGGCGAAGGACGGCCGCTCAAACAGGCGTTCAATCGCTTGAGCAAGCGGCGCGCACTGCGCCGTTGCTCGACTGCCTAGGGGCAGCGCAAAGCATCAGCGCTCAGACACCCTTGGCGCGATAGTCCTGATACGACTTCTCTTCTACATACGACGAACCCAGCGCCAGGTTGATCTCTTTCTTGATGCGCGCGCGCTCATCGTTTTCGATATAGACGCTGCGCGCCAGCTGCACGAATGCATCGTCGAAAGTCTGCGCCTGCTCCTTGAGACGGATGTCGTCTTCGATCACCCACAGCCGCTCGTTGACGGCCTTGAGCGCGGCACGCAAACGCACGATGTCGTGACCGGCGGCCGGATGCGCCATCCAGCTGATTTCCAGCGCAGACAGCTCGTTGCGCACATTGGTCAGCTTGGCAGGGTCGCTGATGCGCTCGGACTTGATCTGCAGGATCGCGATCTTGTCGAGCAGCTCACCAAAGGACACCGGCACCAGAATCTCGGACATGTCATGCCTCCAACGGATAGCAAAGGTGGAAGTGTAGGCATCGCACCGGCTGGCCGCGACCCATAAACAAAAGCCCCCTTGCGGGGGCTGATGCGAATCTGGCGGAGAGGGGGGGATTCGAACCCCCGAGGCGCTATAAACGCCTGCCTGATTTCGAGTCAGGTACATTCAACCGCTCTGCCACCTCTCCAGATGGTCCCCGGTGTCCCTGGGCCGTGAATCATACGGGCACAGGCGCCAAGCCACAAGCGGGCTGGGCAAGCTCGACACACGGCGCCATCCGGGCCCGGAGTGAACCCGCACTGCAGTACCGGCAAGCAGTCTGTTGCCGCTGGCCGGTCGGGCCGCGATGATGGTGGCGCATCTTTCCTCTGGCGACCCGGCCCCATGCTCGAATTCGGACATCTCACCCACGTCGGCCTGCGTCGCGACCTCAACGAGGACACGTACTACGGCGACAGCGAGCTGGGGTTGTGGCTGGTCGCCGATGGCATGGGCGGGCATGCCTGCGGCGAAGTGGCCAGCGCGTTGGCGCGCGAAACCATCGTGCGCGAAGTGCGCGCCGGCACCCCGCTGGCGCAGGCGGTGCGTATCGCCGACGAAGAAATCATCAAGACCTCGCGCCGCTGCAACGACACCTTGCCGATGGGCACCACCGTGGTCGCCGCCCGTGTGCTGGGCCAGCGCTTCGAAGTGGCCTGGGTCGGCGACAGCCGTGCCTATCTGTGGCGCGACGGCCGGCTGGCACAGCTGAGCCAGGACCATAGTTACGTGCAGGAACTCATCGCGCAGGGCACGCTCACCAGCGAGCAGGCACGCGCGCATCCGCATCGCAACGTGGTGACCCAGGCGTTGGGCGTGACCGACCCGGCCCACCTCAATGTCGCCACCATGCAGGGCGAACTCAAATCCGGGATGCAGTTGCTGCTATGCAGCGACGGCCTGACCGAAGAAATCGACGACGCCACCATCGCCGCAACCTTGTCGCAGGCCGATTGCAGCGCGCAGGAATGCGTCGAATGCCTGGTCGCCGCCGCACTGGATGGCGGCGGCTCGGACAACATCACCGCGATTCTGGTGCGTAGCTACTAGCCGGCAGCGGCAGTTTCTTCGACCGGCGCATCCCACAGCGCACGCCCGGCCTTCTTGCGCAACTGCGCCAGACGCGCCTCGTGCGCCTGCGACTCCGAGGCAGTCACCGCCACGCGCGGGCGCGGCAACAGCAGTGCCGGATCGAAGCTGATCATGCCGTCAGCGTCCTGGGTGCTCTGACCGGCATCGGCGCTGGCAAACCCGATTTCCTCCTGGCCCGACGTCAGCGCGATATACACATCGGCCAGGATCTGCGCATCGAGCAAGGCGCCGTGCAACTGGCGATGCGAATTATCCACGCCTAGACGTTTGCACAAGGCGTCCAATGAATTGCGCTGCCCCGGATAACGCTCGCGCGCCATCATCAAGGTATCCACCACGGTGGCGCGCTCGACGATGCGGCCGTAGTTGTCGCCCAGCAGCGACAATTCGTTGTCCAGGAAGCCCAGATCGAACGCAGCGTTATGGATGATCAGCTCCGCGCCGTCGATGTAGGCCAGGAACTCCTCCACCACATCGGCGAACAAGGGCTTGTCGGCCAGGAATTCCAGGGTCAACCCGGTCACTTCCTGCGCGCCGGGTTCGAAGTCGCAATCGGGCTTCAGATAGCGATGGAAGTTGTTGCCGCTGGGGCGCCGCTCCAGCAGCTCCACCGCACCGATTTCGACGACGCGGTTGCCCTTGCGCCATTCCAGGCCGGTGGTTTCGGTATCGAGAATGATCTGACGCATGAATCCTCTTGCTTATTGTGTTGCCAGGCCGCCGCGCTGGGCGATGGCCTGATTGCGGGCAAGCACGTCGACGCGCTCGTTATCCGGGTCGCCATTGTGGCCTTTCACCCAACGCCAATCGATGTTGTGTCGCTGCGTGGCCGCATGCAGCCGCTCCCACAGTTCACGATTCTTGACCGGGTCGCCGCCGGCTGTTTTCCAGCCGCGCCGCACCCAGCCGGACATCCATTCGGTGATGCCCTGGCGCACGTATTGCGAGTCGGTATGCAGCACGATCTGGCATGGCTCGGTGAGCGTTTCCAACGCCATGATCGCCGCCATCAACTCCATGCGGTTGTTGGTGGAGGTGGCTTCGCCGCCGGCCAATTCCTTCTCGCGGCCGTTGTAACGCAACAGGGCCGCCCAACCGCCCGGCCCGGGATTGCCGAGGCAGGAGCCGTCGGTATGCACTTCAATTGATTTCATCAGCTTCTGGTGTTTGGAAAGTAGTCAGTCGTCAGATCGTGGCCACGGGCTGTGGCCAGCGCGAGGGCATCGCGATCGGGGTCGGGCCGATCGAAGCGGCGGCACGTTTTTCCACTTCGAGTAAATACACGGCGCGCCAGGGTGCGCGGCCAGGGCCGGAGGGGCCACTTCCGGTGCGCCAGATCGGCCCCAGGTAACGTTCCTGGTCCACGCATTGCAGCCCCGCACGTTGCGCCAGCAACCGCCAGCGATCCGGCCGCAAGGCGACCGGACCACGTCGCGCCCAGCGAAAGCGGTAAGGGCTCATCGGATTGAGCGTGAACAGCCACAGCCGGCCGCCGGGCATCAGCAGCCGCTCGCATTCGGCCAAAAATTCCGCCGCGCCGCCGACCACCGCATGCTGCACCACAATCGCCTGCAGGCTCTCGGCCGGCAACGGGAACGGCATCGCGCAACGCGCATCGCCAGCGAAGCGCCCCGCGCTGCGATACAAGCGCAAACCACGCCCCTGCAATGCCTCGCGCGGGGGCAGGTCGGTCGTTGGCGTCAGCCACAACCAGGGCTGCGACGGACGCGTTTGCAGCGCCGCCAGCGCCACTTGGCGCTCCAGCTGGAGCAGACTGCGCCCCGCGCCTGTTTCAAACCAGGATGAGACGCCAGCTTGACGGGAGAAGGGCGTGGCAGGCATGGTCCCAATTCTATGCGACTGACCGCCCTGCCCGCATTCGAAGACAACTACATCTGGGCGCTGGTCGCTGCGGATGGCCGCTCTGTCATCGTCGACCCCGGTCAGGCAGAGCCGGTGTTCGCTGCGGCAGAGCGCGAAGGATTCACTCCCAGCGCCGTGTTGCTCACCCACCACCATGCCGACCACATCGGCGGCGTGGCGGCATTGCAGCAGCGCTGGCCGGACCTGGAACTGTTCGGCCCTGCCGACGAACGCAGTCCCGCCGATGCCCGCCAGGTTGGACAAGGCGAGCGCTTGACCCTGCTTGGCATGGGCTTTGAAGTGCTTGAGGTGCCGGGCCACACCCGCAGCCACATCGCCTTTGTCACCGACGAGCATCTGTTCAGCGGTGATACGCTGTTCAGCCTAGGCTGTGGGCGGATGTTCGAAGGTACCGCTCCTCAGATGTTCGACTCGTTGCAACGCCTGGCCTCTCTGCCCGGCGAAACGCTTGTGTGTTGCGGCCACGAATATACGTTGGCCAACGCGTCCTTCGCGCTGCACGTCGATCCCACCAACGCTGCCTTGCAGCGCCGTCAACAGGAAGCCCAGGCCATGCGTCAAGCAGCCCGTCCTACCCTGCCGATTTCGCTCAAGAGTGAACTGGCCACCAACCCTTTTCTACGCACCAGCAGTCCCGAGATTCGCGCCGCAGTCGCAGCGCGCGCATCTGGCGCACTTTCCTCCGATGTAGATGTTTTCGCCGAACTTCGGCGCTGGAAAGACGAATTTCGCGCATGAGGCGCTTGCTTTTGGCAGTGTTGGCCGCCTGTGCGGCCATTGCACCAGCAGCCGCGTCGCCCGCCGACGCAAGCCGCCCCACACCCGCATCCAGCGCGACGACGCCGCCAGTCGCACCCAGCCTGCGCAACGGCCAGGACATCTTTTCGTCGTTTCTGGACGGGCGTGCAGATCCAGGCTGCGATAGCGAGCACAGCGACACGCGTTGGGAACAGCACTTCTCGCGTGCACCAGCCCGCCTGGCCGACGATGCACAGGACGTCCTGCCGCTGTTCGGCTACGTGGTCGACGAGCTGCGCAAGGCCGACATGCCGACCGAGTTTGCGCTGATTCCTTTTGTGGAAAGCGGATACCGCCCGGGCGCCCGCAATGGCAGCGGACCGGCCGGCTTGTGGCAGTTCATCGCCACCACGGCGCGCAACCACCATGTGCCGGTTGGCGCGCAATACGACGGCCGCCTCTCGGCAGTGGATTCCACCACCGCTGCGGTACGTTATCTCAAGACGCTTTACGGCATGTTCGGCGGCGATTGGCGCCTGGCGCTGATGGCCTACAACGCTGGCGAGTACCGTGTGCTGCAGGCGATGCGCACGGCCGGCATGAACGCGCAGAACGCACGTCCGTCCGAGCTTCCCGGCATGTCCAAGGTCACCTATGAGTATGTGGAAAAGCTGCACGCGCTCGCCTGTGTGCTCGACCACGCGCAACAGCAAGGCAACTTGCTGACCTCGCTCGACCGCCCGGTTCCGGTACTGACCGAACACGCATTGCCGGTTGGCACCAGCCTCAACGCCTGGGCCGGACAGCGCTCCATCGAGCCGCAGCTGCTCGCCCGGCTGAATCCGGCATTGGCCAGCGCACGTGCCGCGCCAAGTGGGGTGCATGTACTTGCCCCAGTCGCGGCAGCACAGCCAGGCTCGGCCGGTGCCGTCGTCGCATCCGCTGATGTGGGCAGGATTGCCGAGACCAACGATGCCGCGCCTAAGGTGGTCGCCACGACTGCCAGGACGTCGAACGCGCAAGCGCGTACGCATACGGTGCGCAACGGCGAGTCCGCCTGGGCCATTGCGCGCCGCTACGGCGTGACTGTGGCGACGTTGCTCGCCAGCAATGGGCTGGACAAGCGTGCGGTACTGAAGCCAGGCATGGTGTTGTCGTTCGACGACAGGCCTTAAGCCGACACAACGCAGACTACGTAGTGGTCCACTTGGTCGGCAGCGACCATCGCGCATGCCACCGTCGCTCGCATGACGTTCTAGACAGCCAGCATCAGCGTGATCAAGGACTGCATGGTGCAGCAGCTGCTGTGCGCTTGAATGTCCTTGCGAGGCTGCCGGCGACACAGCAGGCGTGTTGAAATAATCGAACGGCAGTGGGCCAACCCGCTCAATCGACTGCTGCGTGGCCACGCGTGCTCGTCAGGATGTGGGCAGCCTTGGAGAGCGGTCTTTCTAGCGCTCTTGAAGCAGCAGACACACCATCGACCCCGAACCCGAAGACATCGGCCGAGTACGTCAAACGCACCTACAAGACCTCAGCCCCCACGGCACGACACCGATATCCCAAAGAAAAAGCCCGGTCACCCGGGCTTTCTCGTCTTCACCAGCTGAAGAAGACAGCCTTACAGCTGCGCCTCTTCGATCTGGATCTTGTAGCGCTTGCGCATTTCCTTGACGTACGCCTGCGCCGCGTTGTTGCCATCGATCTGGCTCAGCTGTTCGCGCAGCATGGTCTGCTGCTCGGCCGGCATTTGCTTCAGATCGCCTGGCGTGGCCTTGGCGATGACGAAGACCGCAAAGCGCCCGCCGTCCAGCTCCACTTTGCCCACCGACGGCTTGCCTTCGGTCGGGCGCGGCGCGCTGAAGATGGCGCGGTTTGCCGCCGGTGTCGGGATCGGCGCAGTGCGCGGCAGGCCCGGGATCGGCTGTACCTGCAGCTTCTCGCTGGCCGCCAGCGCCTGCAACGTTTCACCCTTCTGCACACGCGCCAACACTGCATCGGCAGCCGCCGCGGCGGCCTTCTCGGTACGGTCCGCATGGATCGCCGCAATCACCTTGTCGCGCACCTTGTCCAACGGCAACGCCTGCTCGGCGCTGTGATTGGTCACGCGCAACACCACACTGTGATTCGGCGCAATGGTGATCGGGTCGCTCACCGTGCCGTCCTGCACCAGCGTCTCGGAGAATGCCGAACGCAGCACCGCCGGATTGGCGGCGATACCACTGGCTTCGGCACGCGAGAACGGGCCCAGCGTCTGCACCGGCAGACCGACCTGCTTGGCCGCTGGCTCCAACGCGGTGGGATTCTTGTAGACCTGATCCACCAACTTGCCGCTCACATCGGCAAACGCCTTGTCGGCATCGGCCTTGAGCTGCTCGGCAGCGAGTTGATCGCGCACCTGCTCGAACGACTTGCCCTGGCCGCCCTTGACCTCGCGCAGCTGGATCACGTGGTAACCGAACTCGCTCTTGATCGGGCCGACCACATCGCCAGCCTTCATTGCGAACAACGCGTCTTCGAACGGCTTGACCATCGTGCCCTTCTCGACCCAACCCAGATCGCCACCGGCCCCCTTGGAGCCCGGATCCTGCGAGTTGGCCTTCGCCAATGCAGCGAAATCGGCGCCCGGCTGCTTGGCTTCTGCGGCGAGCTTGGCTGCCTTCGCCTCGGCAGCCTTCTGCGCGGCGGGGTCGCTGCCAGCGCTGATCAGGATGTGCGAGGCTAGACGCTGGTCCGGCTCGACAAAGCGGCCCTTCTCTTCCTCATAGCGCTTGCGCAAGGTCGCCTCGTCGGCGGCGGTTGCCGGCGGCAACTTGGCCGCATTGATATCGACGTACTCGATCGTCACGGTCTCCGGCTGACGGAAATCCTGCGCATGCCCGTCGTACCACTGCTTGATCTGCGCATCGCTGACCGGCGCGGTATCGGCGGCCGGTGGGGGCAGCATCGCCAACTCCACGTCGCGCGTTTCGCCCATCAGCTTGAGCAGGCGCTCGAACTCGGCCTTGGTCGCAAAGCCCGACTCGGCAATCGCCTGCGGAATCACCGACTGCTGCAAGCTGTCGCGCACCAACGCATCGAACTGCGCCGGCGTGCGCGGTGGTGTACCTTGTGCGAGTGCGGCGCGGTACTGGTCGGGGCTGAATTTGCCATCGACCTGGAACGCCTGAATGCCGGTGATGTAATCGCGCACCGTCGCATCGCCGATCACGATGCCGGCATCTTCGGCACCCAGACGCACGACTTGCTCGTCAACCAACTGATCGAGCACCTGCAGCTTGTTTTCGCGCGATTCGAACGTGCGCGGGTCGAAATTCTCGCCCTGGCGCTGCCGCTCCTGCATACGCGCCTGCTCGAAGCGTGCGCGGAAATCCTGCGTACTGATTTCATGGTGCTGCCACAGCAGCGACACCGGCCACCAGGAAGGTGCCGATTTCCACCATGTGGGCGGCGCCTGCACCTTGGCCACGTTGTTGGCGCCAATGCCGCCGAGGTAGCTGTTGTCGATGACGAACAGGAACGGAATCATCAGCAACCCCAGGATGGCGGTAGCGATCCAGCCTGACGTCTTGTCGCGAAGTTTCTGCAGCATTGGCAAATCACGGCCTGTGGGCGAGCCGCGCAGTGTAACGCGCTTGGCGCCGAGCACCCAGCCCAATGCTCCACGCCATCGGCCGCGATGCGCCATTAAACGCGTAACCTCGGGCAATGCTGCAAAAAAAAGCCCCCGGCACAAGGCCGAGGGCTTTCGTATAACTGGCGGAGCGGACGGGACTCGAACCCGCGACCTCCGGCGTGACAGGCCAGCATTCTAACCAGCTGAACTACCGCTCCGCTTTAAACTTGGACTTCTCTCTCCACAGCATTCGCAATGCGAATGCTGTGGAGAAAACGAAGCCCCCAATTGCTCAGGGGCTTCGGGTGTAACTGGCGGAGCGGACGGGACTCGAACCCGCGACCTCCGGCGTGACAGGCCAGCATTCTAACCAGCTGAACTACCGCTCCGCACTTGAAACGTTTGCCTGGTGCTTAATGGTGGGTGCTGAGGGTTTCGAACCCCCGACCCTCTCCGTGTAAGGGAGACGCTCTACCGCTGAGCTAAGCACCCTAGCGAGTCGATTAGTTTACTGCATCCTTCAGGGCTTTGCCAGCCTTGAACGCAGGATTCTTCGAAGCCGCGATCTTGATGCTGTCGCCGGTCTTCGGATTGCGGCCGGTGCGCTCAGCGCGCTCGCGGACCTGGAAGGTACCAAAGCCGACGAGGGTGACGGCTTCGCCCTTCTTCAGTGCCTTGGTGATTTCGCTCACAACCGCGTCGACAGCACGGCCGGCTTCAGCCTTGGAGATGTCAGCGGCAGCGGCAACGCCATCGATCAATTCGGTTTTATTCATTCTTGAAACTCCCTTTGCGGCAGATGCCGCGGAATCGACAATCGGCGCTCTTGCCGTTAGCGAAGAACCCGACACAAGTGGTATCGCGTGACGCATCACAATTTGCCGCGCCCACGAGTCGTGCATTTATACCAGCGCCCCCAACCGCACGCAAGCCAAAACCCAATAACGACGCGGGTTTTGGCTTGTTTTGCCTGGGTTTAGACAAGCACTTTTAGTGCTTGACGCGGGTACCCGGAGTAGTGCGGGACTTGCCACGCACGGCGACGCGCGAGGCAGTCTTGCGGGCCTTCTCCTTGCCCGCCTTCTTCGGTGCCAGCGGACGCTCCAGTGCAAGATCCAGCACTTCGTCGATCCACTTGACCGGCACGATCTTCAGATCGCGCGTCACGTTGGCAGGAATATCGGCAAGATCCTTGCGGTTCTCGTCGGGGATCAACACGGTGCGGATGCCGCCGCGCAATGCAGCCAGCAACTTCTCCTTCAACCCGCCGATCGCCGAGACGCGACCACGCAAGGTGATCTCGCCGGTCATCGCCACATCGGCGCGGATCGGCACCTTGGTCAGCACCGACACCAGCGAGGTCACCATCGCGATACCTGCGCTGGGACCGTCCTTCGGTGTGGCGCCATCGGGCACGTGCACGTGCACATCCTGCTTCTGCAGGAAGTCCACATCGATGCCGAGTCGCTCAGCGCGCGAACGCACCACCGACAACGCAGCCGATGCCGATTCCTTCATGACGTTGCCGAGCTGACCGGTGAGGATCAGATTGCCCTTGCCCGGCACCAGCGTGGATTCGACCTGCAGCAACTCGCCGCCGACTTCGGTCCAGGCCAGACCGGTGACCAGGCCGATCTCGTTCTCTTCTTCGGCGCGCCCGAAATCGAAGCGGCGCACACCCAGGTACTTGTCGAGATTCTTCGAGTTCACCACGACCAGGGCCTTGGGCTTGCCCTTCTTGGCGACGGCCTTTTTCACTACCGGCTGCGGACCGGCGAGCGCGATTTCCTTGACCACCTTGCGGCAGATCTTGGCGACTTCGCGCTCGAGGTTACGCACACCCGATTCGCGCGTGTAGTAGCGCACGATATCCTGGATGGCATCGCTGCCGATCTTGATCTCTTCCGGCTTCAAGCCGTTGGCCTTGATCTGCTTGGGCACCAGATAGCGCATGGCGATGTTGAGCTTCTCATCCTCGGTATAGCCGGGGATGCGGATCACTTCCATGCGGTCCAGCAACGGACCGGGGATGTTGAGCGAGTTGGAGGTGGCGACGAACATCACCTCCGACAGATCCAGATCGACTTCCAGATAGTGGTCATTGAAGGAATTGTTCTGCTCGGGATCGAGCACCTCCAGCAACGCCGCAGACGGGTCGCCGCGGAAATCCATCGACATCTTGTCGATCTCATCGAGCAGGAACAGCGGATTCTTGCTGCCCACCTTGTTGAGGTTCTGCACCAGCCGGCCCGGCATCGAACCCACATAGGTGCGGCGATGGCCACGGATCTCGGCTTCGTCGCGGATACCGCCCAGGCTCATGCGCACGAACTTGCGGTTGGTCGCCTTGGCGATCGACTGCCCGAGCGAGGTCTTGCCCACGCCGGGCGGCCCGACCAGACACAAGATCGGCCCCTTCATCTGCTTCACGCGCGACTGCACGGCCAAATACTCGAGGATGCGCTCCTTGACCTTGTCCAGACCGTAGTGATCGGCGTCCAGTGTGTCCTGCGCAGCCTTGAGGTCCTTGCGCACCTTGGAACGCTTCTTCCACGGCACCCCCAACAGCCAATCCAAATAGTTGCGCACCACGGCCGCCTCGGCGGACATTGGCGACATCTGCTTGAGCTTGTTGAGCTCGGCCTTGGCCTTGGTCTCGACCGGCTTGGGCATGCCCGCCTCGGCGATCTTGCGGGCGATTTCTTCCAGTTCGCCCGGCGCGTCGTCCAGATCGCCCAGCTCCTTCTGGATTGCCTTCATCTGTTCGTTGAGGTAGTACTCGCGCTGGCTCTTTTCCATCTGCGACTTGACGCGGCCGCGGATGCGCTTTTCCAGCTGCTGCACATCGATCTCCCCGTCCACCAGGCCGACCAGCAACTCCAGGCGCTCGCCGATTTCGGTGATCTCCAGCAGGCGCTGCTTGTCGGCAAGACGCACGCCAATATGCGCGGCAATGGTGTCGGCCAGACGGCCCGGCTCATCGATACCGGCCAAGGTCTGCAACAACTCCGGCGGCAGCTTGCGATTGGTCTTGACGTATTGCTCGAACAGCGACATCAGCGATCGCGCGATCGCCTCAAGTTCGCGTGGCTCGCGCGCATCGCTGGCTTCGACTTCGATGCCCTGGCCCTGCAGTGCGCCGTCCAGTTCGACGACCTTGTCCACCGTGACCCGCGACAGGCCCTCGACCAGCACCTTGATGGTGCCATCGGGCAGCTTGAGCAACTGCAACACCTGCGCCAGCGTGCCGACGGTATAGAGATCGGTTGCGGTCGGGTCGTCGGTCTCAGCCGACTTCTGCGCCACCAGCAGGATGCGCTTGTCGGCCTCCATGGCTTTTTCCAGCGCGCGCATCGATTTGTCGCGACCCACGAACAGCGGAATCACCATGTGCGGAAACACCACCACGTCGCGCAGCGGCAACACTGGCAGATCGAGAACTTCTGGTTGGGACTGGGCCATGGGGCGCTCCGCTGGAATCGGGAAATAGGGCGTAAAAAAAGCCGATGGCCCCGTTATGGGGCCATCGGCGAGGTCTTGCAAGTAGCGGTCGGAAACCCTTTATCCGCGAGCGAGGCCAAGGCCTGGAGACGCGGCATCAGGGGCTCAGTCGCCGGACGCTGCCTTGGCCGGAGCCGGTTGCGCCTGGTAGATCAGATACGGCTCGGACTTGTGCTCGATGACCGACTCGTCCACCACCACCTTGCTGACATTTTCCTGCGAGGGCAGCTCGTACATCGTATCCAGCAACACCGATTCGACGATGGTGCGCAGGCCGCGCGCGCCGGTCTTGCGCTTGAGCGCCTTCTTGGCGATCGCAGACAGGGCGTCGGGGCGGAATTCCAGCTCCACACCTTCCATATCGAACAGCTTCTTGAACTGCTTGGTGATGGCGTTCTTGGGCTCGGTCAGGATCTTGATCAGCGCCGGCTCGTCCAGCTCCTCGAGCGTGGCGACCACTGGCAGGCGGCCGACGAACTCGGGGATCAGGCCGAATTTGATCAAATCTTCCGGCTCGACTTCGGCCAGAATTTTGCCGACTTCCTGCTTGCGCTCGCTGCTCTTGACCTTTGCACCGAAGCCAATGCCGCCGGCATCGTTGGACCGCTGCTGAATCACCTTGTCCAGGCCAGCGAACGCTCCGCCGCAGATGAACAGGATGTTCTTGGTGTCGACCTGCAGGAATTCCTGCTGCGGATGCTTACGCCCGCCCTGCGGCGGCACCGAGGCCACCGTGCCTTCGATCAGCTTCAGCAGTGCCTGCTGCACGCCTTCGCCGGACACGTCGCGGGTGATCGACGGGTTCTCGCTCTTGCGCGAGATCTTGTCGATTTCATCGATATAGACGATGCCCTGCTGCGCCTTCTCGACGTCGTAATCGCACTTCTGCAGCAGCTTCTGGATGATGTTTTCCACATCCTCACCGACATAGCCGGCTTCGGTCAGCGTGGTCGCATCGGCGATGGTGAACGGCACATTGAGCAGGCGCGCCAGCGTTTCGGCCAGCAGCGTCTTGCCCGAACCGGTCGGGCCGACCAGCAGGATGTTGGATTTCGCCAGCTCGACTTCGTCGTTCTTGCTGCGGCTCTCGATACGCTTGTAGTGGTTGTACACCGCCACTGCGAGCGTGCGCTTGGCGCGCAACTGCCCGATCACGTATTGATCCAGCACCTCGAGAATCTCGCGCGGTTTGGGCAGGCTGGAACGTGCCGACTGCGCCTTCTCTTCGAGTTCCTCGCGGATGATGTCGTTGCACAGCTCAACGCACTCATCGCAGATGAATACGCTGGGACCGGCAATCAGCTTACGGACTTCATGCTGACTCTTACCGCAGAACGAGCAGTAGAGAATCTTGTTGCTGTCGCCGGAACGACCTTGGCGGTCTTCGCTCATGCTTCTGTTACCCAGTTACCCCACCCAATGCACGGGGGTTCGATTTCGAGAATAGCACAGGGTCGAGAGGACATCCGTCCAGCCCGACCCTGCCGTTTTTCCTGCAATTTCAGGCATCTGGCGATCAGGACGGCTGGATCGACTCTTCCGGACGACGCTCCAGCACCTGATCGACCAGGCCATAGGCCTGCGCATCGACCGCGCTCTTGAAGTTGTCGCGCTCGGTATCGCGCCCGATGGTTTCCAGCGACTGGCCGGTGTGCTTGGCCAGGATCTCGTTCAAGCGCGAACGCAGCGTCAGGATCTCGCGCGCATGGATGTCGATATCGGTCGCCTGACCCTGGAAGCCGCCCAGCGGCTGATGGATCATCACGCGCGAGTTCGGCAGCGCATAGCGCTTGCCGGCCGCGCCCGATGCCAGCAGCAGCGCGCCCATCGATGCAGCCTGGCCGACGCAGATCGTGCTCACGTCCGGCTTGATGTACTGCATGGTGTCGTAGATCGCCATGCCGGCGGTGACCACGCCACCGGGCGAGTTGATGTAGATGCTGATGTCCTTTTCCGGGTTATCCGCTTCCAGGAACAGCAGCTGCGCCACGATCACGTTGGCCATGTGGTCGTCGATCGGACCGACCAGGAAAATCAGACGCTCCTTCAGCAGACGCGAGTAGATGTCGTACGCACGCTCGCCGCGGCTGGTCTGTTCGACCACCATCGGGACGAGGTTCAAGGCTCTGGTTACATTGTCCACGCGAGGGGAATCTCCTGTGTCTATTAGTTGAATCCCCGCACATGGATGTGCGGGCTCTTGCGAGGGACTCGCATTACTGACGGATCGCATCCTGGAACGACATCGGCTGCTCGGTGTGCTGGGCGCGCTCGGCAATCCAGTCGATCACCTGCTCTTCCATGACACGGCTCTGCAGCCCACCCATCAACTGGGGGTCGTTGCGGTACATCTCAATGACCTGTTCCGGTTCTTCGTAGGTCGAGGCGATCAGACGCAGCGTTTCGCTGACGCGCTTGGATTCCAGACGCAGCTCGTTACGACGGGCCACCTCACCCACCAGCAGACCGACCAGTACGCGCTTGGCGGCCGCGTCCATGAAACCCTGATGGGCATCGGCCGGGATCTCGCCCGGGTTGCGGCCGCTACGGCGCACCTGCTCCACCTGCTGGGCCAGCATCGAACGCGCTTCGTTTTCGACCAGACGCGGCGGCATTTCCACATGCGCATAGGCGGCAATCAGCTGCTCACCCACTTCGCGCCGCAGACGATTCATCAGCGCACCCTTGAGCTCACGCTCCAGGTTGGTACGGATGTCGGCGCGGAACTGCTCGGCATCGCCACTCTTCACGCCGAAGCTCTTGATGAACTCCTTGTCCACCACCGGCAATACCGGCTCGGACACTTCGACCGCCTTGACGTGCACCTGCACGGTCTTGCCAGCGAGCTGCGGCACGCGCCACTCGGCCGGGAAGTCGATGGTCAGGGCCTTGTCTTCGCCCTTGGCCAGACCTTCCAGGCCCTTTTCGATCTGATCGAACATCACGCCCGAACCGAGCACGCTGCTGCCGGTCTCCACGCCTTCGGCGGGCAGACGCTCGTCGCCGGCCTGCGACCAGGTCTCCAGCGCCACCAGGTCACCGACCTGGGCACCACGCTCGACCGGGTTCCAGGTGCGACGCTGCAGACGCAGGTTCTCGATCATCTGGTCGATGTCGGCGTCGGTCACTTCGGCGGTATGGCGCACCACCGACAGCGTGGTCACATCGATGTCGCCGAAGTCCGGCACCACTTCGAAGGTGGCGACGAAATCGAAATCGCTCTCGCCGGCCTTGTCGATGCGCGGGTTGCCCGCCAGGCGCAGCGCATGCTCGCGCACGGCCGAATCGAAGGTCTCACGCAGCAAACCATCCATTGCCTCGGCACGCACCTGCTGACCGAAACGCTGCTCGATGACCTTGGCGGGCACCTTGCCGGGGCGGAACCCCTTGATGCGCGCGGTCCGCGCGATCTCGCGCAGGCGGCCACCGACGTGCGTCTCCAGACGCTCCTGCGGCAGGGTGAAGGTCAGGCGGCGTTCCAGATTGCCGGTGGATTCGATCGATGCTTGCATGTTGACTCCTGCCACCGACAGCACAAGCGTCGGCACGAGATGGAAGATGCGGGTTGACGGATGGCGAGAAAGCCGCCGAGCCTTGTAGTTTCGCCGATAACGGCTGCCGCTGCCAGCGGAATGCGCACAACCGCGTCGATCGCGTCTGGACAACCGGTTTTGCGGATCATGCAGCGGCCGGAACACTCACGGCCGCACTGCATTGGTGCGAAAGGGGGGACTCGAACCCCCACGCCTTGCGGCGTCAGAACCTAAATCTGGTGCGTCTACCAATTCCGCCACTTTCGCGATGCTGCGCTTGCCCGCGCATTGTTGCAGGGATGCCGGCAAAGAAAAAGCGTCGTGATGCCGCAGCGCACCTTCAATAGGCTTAAGCCCAATAGGCTGGAGCCGACCCGCAGGCTTTCGCAGCCGATCGTCCAAGCTATCGCGGACGCACTTTGCCCGGGAAGCGAGGTGAACCGTTAAACTTTGCATCGCCGCAACGATCGAAGCCTCGTACTTTTACTCGTACACGGTAAAGGTAGGATTTGCGAAAATTCCGTTAAATCTAGATGAGTGAGGCAGCAGTCGCGATGAGAGACCGATATCGCCAGATCGTGGCACTGTCCCGCGATTGCATCAAAGAGATCGACCTCGATGGGCGGATCACGGCAATCAACGTCAATGGGCTGGCCGGACTCGGCGTCAGCCATCCCGACCAGCTCATCTCGCAGCCATGGCGCGAACTGTGGCCACCCGAGGCCGTGGGCCTGGTCGATGCGGCGATCGCCGGTTCCGCGAATGGCTTGATCCAGGAATTCGAGGCCGCCTGCGTGAACTTCGCCGGCGTGCGTCAGACCTGGCAGGTGGTCACCAGCCCGCTGTTCGACGCCTTTGGCAACGTCGAGGCGATTCTTGCGGTGAGCAAGAACATCTCCGACCGCAGGGCGCTGGAGGCGGCGTTCCATACGCTGGATTCCATGCTCAAGGCCGAGCGCGAGTTTTCCACCGGTGCCTTGATGCTGGCGCGTGCGCGCGAAAATTCGCTATCGACCGAACTGCATACCCTGCGCGACCTGCAGGAGCGCATCGAAGGCGATCTGGACATTGCGCGCGCCGCGCAGGGAGCGGCCGAGAAAATTTCCGAGCAGGCACAGAAAGGCGAAGCGGTCGGCCAATTGCTGGCAGGCGTCGTCCACGACTTGAACAACGTGCTGCAGGCGGCGACATCGGCCATCGACCTGGTCGTACAGCGCGCAAGGATCGATGCGCACGATGCCAAGCTGCTGAGCGTGGCCGACGCGGCGCTTCAGCATGGCTCGGTCATGGCGCAGCGGCTGGTCGGATTTTCGCGCCAGTATCCGTACAGCCCGGAAGCAGTGGATCTTGCCGCATTGGCCGAACAGCTGAGCCCATTGCTGGAACAGGTGATCGGCGCCGAGTTGCAATTGCAGTTGCGCACCAGCGAAGGCGGATGCTGCGCCATGGTCGATCGCCATACGGTGGAGCGCGCGATCCTGAATCTGGTGATCAACTCCCGCGATGCCTGCAAGAGCGGGGACACCATCCGTATCGAAACCGGCGACACCGTCGTGGCGGCCGAGGACGCGAGCCTGAGCAAACCGGGCGGGCATTACGTCACCATCACCGTTGCCGATAGCGGCCATGGCATGGATGCAGGTGTGCAATCGCGGTTATTCGAAGCCTATTTCACTACCAAGGACGCAGGCAAAGGAGCCGGGCTTGGCTTGACGCAGGTGTATAGCGCGGTGCGTCAGGCCGGTGGCTTTGTCGAAGTGAGTTCGGCTCCCGGTAAAGGTGCGCGCTTCTTGCTGGCGTTCCCGCGCATGCAACGAAGCCAGACGTCTGAGCTGACCGCATTGTCCTGAGCGACTACGCGGTTGTAGTTGTATGCGACAAGCGTGACCTGAAGAGCCACGCAAGCAATGCGCAGATGCCGCCGCCCCATAGCCCGCTTCGCACCAAGGCCAGGATCAGATCGCGATCCGAGCCCATGGACCAGCCGCCGATGACCGCTGTGAGCAACACGACCAACCCAGCCGAAAACAGGCCGCTCAGCGCGCCGATTGCGATCTGGACAAAGGGGTTTGGCCCACGCTCGCCATACAGATGACGGCACGTCAACGCGCACACCAATCCCGCACCAGCGGCAGCAATCACCGGCAACACCAGAACGTAGGACAAGCCTGCGATCAGAAAAGCAGTCTCGCCATCTAAACGCGCCCACTGCAGAAAGCCCAGCACTCCGCCTAGCGGAGGACCGACCACTGCAAAGATCACGACCTGCTGGAGGATCGAGCGCCGCGTTGCTCTGGACACATCACGCCTCATTTGAGTTTGCCAGCCTGGGCTGCAGGCCAAAGATCACCAGGCATTCGATGCAAGCAGACTTCGCGCCGGCCAAGTAACAAGCTTGATCAGGCAACTGCTGAACTGACGCAGCAGGAGAATTCGCTGCAAGCGAACAACTCGCGCAGTTCCTGCCTTGAGACGTCTCTTCTTGTTTCCAGTGCCGGAAAAAAAAAAGCACCTAGGTGTTTGCCTAAGTGCTTTTATTTGGTGGGCCGTCAAGGATTCGAACCTTGGACCTATTGATTAAGAGTCAACTGCTCTACCAACTGAGCTAACGGCCCTGAAACTGGTCGCACATTGTATGTGCATTTTTGCTTCGTTGCAACACCCCGCGATGCGTCGGGTCCAACATTTCCTGCAATCAGTGGGGTGGCTGAGGGGACTCGAACCCCCGACATCTGGAATCACAATCCAGTACTCTAACCAGCTGAGCTACAGCCACCACTGAAAACCTACTTCCTACCGCACCGCCGATGGCGCGCCCGACAGGACTCGAACCTGTAACCGCCGGCTTAGAAGGCCGGTGCTCTATCCGGTTGAGCTACGGGCGCCCGGACCGAACGTTGCATTCCCACGCCGCAAGAAGCTCGGAATGGTCGGGGTAGAGGGATTCGAACCCCCGACATCCTGCTCCCAAAGCAGGCGCGCTACCAGACTGCGCTATACCCCGGCGGGACCTTTCAATCCCGAAGGCTGGAAAGGTCGGCTATTTTGGGAACGATTGGCCTCGCTGTCAATCACTCTGCGTCAATTCGCCGATCCGGTATCCTCGCGACAACGCTCACCACCATGGCGAGCACCTACATTTCATGGAGAACACGCATGCGTAGCGGCAACCCTGCCCTTCGGGAATCCACATTCCTCGACCTTGGCTCCGGCTCGGTCGTCACCCGCGACGGCCAGGCGATGACCCTCAACGGCACCGTCAACAAGACCGGTGCGTTGTTGTTGATGGCCGTGCTCACCGCCGCTTTCGCCTGGTCGCAGTCGATCGGTGCCGATGGCATGCCATTGCCTGCAGCCAAGCTGTACATGATTGCCGGCGCGATCGGCGGGCTGGTGTTCGCACTGGCGACCAGCTTCAAGCCGACCTGGGCACCGATCACCGCGCCGCTGTATGCGCTGGTGGAAGGCTTCTTTCTTGGCTCGATTTCGGCGGTGTACGAGGCGCGCTTCAACGGCATCGTGTTCCAGGCGGTGCTGCTGACCTTCGGCACGATGTTCGCGCTGCTGTTCGCCTACCGCAGTGGGCTGATCAAGGCCACCGAGAACTTCAAGCTGGGCGTGGTTGCGGCAACCGGCGGCATTGCGCTGGTGTATCTGGCGACCATCGTGCTGGGCTTGTTCGGCGTGCGTATTCCGTTCATCCACGACTCGGGGCTGATCGGCATCGGCTTCAGCCTGTTCGTGGTGGTGGTGGCAGCACTGAATCTGGTGCTGGACTTCGACTTCATCGAAAGCGGTGTGGAACAGGGCGCACCCAAGCACATGGAGTGGTACGGCGCGTTTGGCCTGATGGTGACGCTGGTGTGGCTGTACATCGAGTTCTTGCGCTTGTTGTCGAAGCTGCAATCGCGCAACTGAGCCGGGAATCGGGAATCGGGATTGGGGAATCGGTAAGAGCGGATTCCCTGTGCATTCTGGTTACGCGCAAGTCTCGAGCAAAAAGAAAGGGCGCCTAGGCGCCCTTTCTTTTTGCAGCTCGCTTCGATGCTTAGAGGCGGCTGGCGATGGCCTTGGCAAAGCCCATGGTGTTGCCGGTGCCACCCAGATCGGGGGTCAGCGAGTCCTTGGCTTCCAGGGTGGCCACGATGGCTTCGCGCAGGCGCTCGGCGTTCTGTGGCTGACCGATGTGGTCCAGCATCTGCGCAGCGCCCAGCAGCAACGCGCACGGGTTGGCCTTGCCCTGCCCTGCGATGTCCGGCGCCGAGCCGTGCACGGCTTCGAAGATCGCCGCGTCCAGACCGATGTTGGCGCCCGGGGCCAGGCCCAGGCCGCCGACCAGACCGGCGCACAGGTCGGAGATGATGTCGCCGAACAGGTTGGTGGTCACGATGATGTCGAACTGTTCCGGACGCATCACCAGCTGCATGCAGGTGTTGTCGACGATCATTTCCTGGAATTCGATTTCCGGGTACTGCGTCGCCACGTCACGTGCCACCTTCAGGAACAGGCCCGAGGTCGACTTGATGATGTTGGCCTTGTGCACCGCAGTGACCTTCTTGCGGCCAGTAGCGCGGGCGAGGTCGAAGGCGTAGCGCACAATGCGCTCGGAGCCCTTGCGGGTGACGCGGGCGCCGGAGAACGCGGTCTCGCCATCCTCGGACACGGTCTGGCCTTCGCTCAGGTACGCGCCTTCGGTGTTCTCGCGCACCGTGATCAGGTCCACGCCATCGGCGAAACGCGACTTGGTGTTGGGGAACGACTTGGCCGGACGCACGTTGGCGTACAGGTCGAACTTGCGACGCATGGCGACGTTGATCGAGCTGAAACCTTCACCGACCGGCGTGGTCAGCGGGCTCTTCAGCGCCACCTTGTTCTTGGTGATCGAAGCCAGGGTGGACTCGGGCAGCAGATCGCCGTGCTTTTCCAGCGCGACCAGGCCAGCATCGGCGTACTCGTAGGTCAGGCCAGCTTGCAGCGCGTCGAGCACGAACAGCGTGGCATCCATGATCTCCGGGCCAATACCGTCGCCGCGGATGACCGTGATTGTCTGCGTCATAACGTTGGGTTTCCGAACTTGAAGGGGGGAGCGCCAGCCGCAAAACCCGGCAGAGCGGCGCAAGGAGGTTTCACAGGCAATTATGCCCGATGCCGGTGAAGGCGCCCAAACCGACCTTGGTCTAAGAGCGGCGCACACCCTCCACAACGCAACGCGCCGCCTCGATGGGCGGCGCGCGCGACCGGCTCGCTTTTACGAATCCCGCATCCCGAATGACCAATCCTGACTCACACGCCGGTCGACTCCCGACCAGTCATGCATCAGTCGTGCGCGTGCTGCGCCGGGGCCTGCGCACCGCCTTCGAGCTTGTCGAGAAAATCCACCGCGCGACGCAGATGCGGGATGACGATGGAGCCGCCGACCACCAGGCCGACCGAGAAGGTTTCGAAGAACTCTTCGCGGGTTACGCCGGCCTCCTTGCATTGGGCGACGTGGTAGCTGATGCAGTCGTCGCATCGCAGCACCATCGAGGCGACCAGGCCGAGTAACTCCTTGGTTTTGACGTCCAGCGCGCCGGCCTGATAGGTCTGGGTGTCCAGCGCGAAGAAGCGGCGCACCACCTGGTTGGGCTCGGCCAGGATGCGTTGATTCATGCGTTGGCGGAATTCGGTGAACTCGCGCAGACGGTCGTCGCTGCCGCCCTCATGCTCACTCATGCCTGGCCGCCCGTGGCGCCGGCCAGTAAGGGTTCGAGCTTGCCGGCGCGGTGCATGGCCATCATGTCGTCGTAGCCGCCCACATGGACGTCGCCGACGAAGATCTGCGGCACGCTGGTGCGCTTGGCCAGGGCGACCATCTTGTGACGCTCGGCCGGGTCCAGGTCGATGCGCACCTCGGTCCAGGTCCGGCCCTTGCTCTTGAGGAAGTTCTTGGCAGCCACGCAATACGGGCAGATCGCGGAGGAATACAGGGTGATCTGCGGGCCGGTGGCCGCATCCTGCACGTTAAGGTCTTGGCTCACGGGAAACTCCGTGGTTGGTCTGAGGTCTGACAATGGTACCGGGCGACTGGAATTTCCATGTCGTCACCGCAACACTGTGGATTAACTGTCGATTCACGCCCCTGCGCTCTGCTGCCCGCATGCTCCGCGCATCACCTGGGAGTTCCACTTGCGCCTGCTACCGCTCGCCACCGCCCTCACGCTGGCCGTTGCCATGGGTGTGGCACCTGCGCAGGAAAGCCGCCTGCCCGATATCGGTTCGTCTGCCGGCGAGTTGCTGACCCCGGCGCGCCAGGCCGAGTACGGCAAGATGATGCTGGCCGAGCTGCGCAACTACGACTACGTGCTGGACGACCCGCTGGTCACCGATTGGCTGCAGACCATGGGCACCCGGCTAGGCGCCAACAGCGACCAACCGCAGCAGCCGTTTACGTTTTTCATGCTGCGCGACCGCCAGATCAACGCCTTCGCCACCTTGGGCGGCTACATCGCGGTCAACGCCGGGCTGGTGCTGACGGCCGAGCGCGAGGACGAAGTGGCCGCAGTGCTGTCGCACGAAATCGCCCACGTCACCCAGCAGCACGTGTTGCGCGGGGTGGAGCGGGCGCAGCGCGATCAGATCCCGATTCTGCTCGGCATGCTGGCGGCGGTGGTCGCCGCGCAACAGGCCGGCGGCAATTCCAAGGGCGATGCCACCATGGCCGGCATCACCAGCGCGATGGGGCTGATGCAGCAGCGCCAGATCGACTACACCCGCTCCAACGAATCCGAAGCCGACCGGCTGGGCATCCGCACGCTGGTGCGCAGCGGCTACGACGTGGATGCGATGGCCGGCTTCTTCGAGCGCATGTCGGTGGCGATGCGCGCCAACGAGGGCGGTTACAGCGCGCCGGACTTCCTGCAGACCCACCCGGTCACCGTCACCCGCATCAGCGAGGCCAAGGCGCGCGCCGAGCAGATGAAAAAGAACACCGTGGTGCTGACCACCTCGGTGCCGGGCGGCACGCGCCAGGAGCGCGTGAATCCCTCCGACCCGTCGCTGTCGGAGCCGCTGAGCCGCAACGGCAATACGATTCTTCCGTACGCGCTGCGCTTGCCGGTGGATGCGCTCAGCCGCAGCGGCGAACAACAAGGCTTCGACTGGGCCAAGGAGCGCCTGCGCGTGCTCAGCGCGACCACGCCGGATGCGGCCATTCGCGAATACGAGACCCTGCGCCGCAGCGCCAAGGGCGGCCTGACCGATGCGCAGCGCTACGGGCTGGCCCTGGCGCGCTTGCGCAACAGCGGCGGGCGGCCAAGCGAGCCGGTGGCCGAACTGGCCAGCCTGCTGGAGGCGCATCCGGATAATTTATGGCTGACGCTGGGCCTGAGCGAGGCGCAGGCGCGCGTGGGACAGCGCGAGGTGGCCAATGCGCGTTTCGATGCGCTGCTCAAGCAATTGCCGACCAACCGTGCGGTGGCGCTGACTTATGCCGGCGCGCTCAACGAGCAGGCGACCGAGACATCCGGCCAGCGCGCACGCCAGGTGCTGGAACCGCTGCTGTATCGCAACAGCGATGATGCGTTGTTGCAGCAGACCTACGCCCGCGCCTGTGAATTGGCCGGCGACCAGCTGCGCGCCAGCGAGGCCTATGCCGAATCCGCGTACTTGAACGGCCGCGCCGAACAGGCGCTGATCCAGCTAGAGGCGCTGAAGAAGAAAGATCTCGATTATGTGACACGTGCGCGCGTGGACGCCCGCATTGCCGCCATTACGCCCACCGTACTGGAACTGAGGCGCCAGGGCATCCGCGACCCGGATCTGTCCACGCGTTAGCGCATGTCATGCAGTGCAGTGGCTTCATTGTTCGGGATGACAAATCGGGTGCTCGATGCCGCAACGCCTGCCTGGTGCCTCGCAGCACAGTCCGCTTATTGGTGTTGCGAACGACGTAATGCGCCCGCCATGTCACATTAGAGTCACAAAACCGTAGTCTACTGGCGACCATCGAAGCCAGACGGTAAGCCCCGCGTGCAGAAACGCATCCTGATCGTCGACGACGAACCCGCAATCCGCGACATGGTGGCGTTCGCGCTGCGCAAGGGCGAGTTCGAACCCATCCATGCTGGCGACGCCCGCGAGGCGCAGACCGCCATCGCCGACCGTGTGCCGGATCTGATCCTGCTGGACTGGATGTTGCCAGGCACCAGCGGGCTGGACCTGGCGCGGCGCTGGCGCAAGGAATCGCTGACCCGCGAGATTCCGATCATCATGCTGACCGCGCGCGGCGAAGAAAACGACCGCGTCGGTGGCCTGGAAGCCGGGGTCGACGATTACGTGGTCAAGCCGTTCTCGGCGCGCGAGTTGCTGGCGCGCATCCGTGCGGTGATGCGCCGCACCCGCGAGGACGACGAAGACGGCAGCGTGGCCGTGGGCCGGCTGCGCATCGATGGCGCCGCGCACCGGGTGTTCGCCGGCGACGCGCCGGTGCCGATCGGCCCGACCGAATACCGCTTGCTGCACTTTTTCATGACACATCCGGAGCGCGTGTACACGCGCACCCAGTTGCTGGATCATGTCTGGGGCGGCAGCGTGTACGTGGAAGAGCGCACCATCGACGTGCATATCCGCCGCCTGCGCAAGACGCTGGAACCGTTCGGCCTGGAAAACATGGTGCAGACCGTGCGTGGCTCGGGCTACCGTTTCTCTTCGGCCGCCTGATGCCTGCCGCACAGGCCGGCCCGGCCGCTAACACCGGTCGGGCTGCGTGCCTACCCGACGCTCCGTGGTAACGCCTTCCATGCCCCAACATATTCGTTCCGCCTGGTTCAAGACGCTCGGTACCCTGGCGCTGTTGCTGGGCGCTGCCGTGCTGACCGGCGTGCTGATCGAACATGTGTGGATGGCGCTGACGCTGACTGCGCTGGGCGTACTGGCCTGGCATTACTGGCGGCTGCGGCAGGTGCTGCGGCGGCTCACTGCACGCCAGCGTGCCGAACCCGCAGCCGGCGTCGGTGCCTGGAACGAACTGGATCGGCTGCTCTATCGCAGCCAGGCCGAAATGCGCGGGCGCAAGCGTCGCCTGATCGACATGCTGCGCACCTACCGCGCCGCCGCACAGGCGTTGCCCGATGCGGTGGTGGTGGTGGATCGCAACAGCCAGCGCGTGCAGTGGTTCAACAAGGCCGCCGGTGGCCTGCTTGGCCTGCATCATCCCGGCGATATGGGTGTGTCGGTGGTGGAGCGGTTGCAGCCGTTGCCGTTGGCGCATTGGCTGGCGGCCGGTCGCAATGCAGAACCCATGCTCGATGCCGCCTCGCCGGTCGATCCGGATCTGCGTCTGAATCTGCGCCTGATCCCCTATTCCGACGACTACTGGCTGCTGGTGGCGCGCGATGTCAGCAAGCTGCTGCGGTTGGAGCAGGTACGCCGCGACTTCGTGGCCAATGTCTCGCACGAATTGCGCACGCCGTTGACGGTGGTGCACGGTTATCTGGACATGCTCGACCCGGAGGACTTCCCCGACTCGGGCCCGATGCTGGCGGAGATGCGCAAGCAATCGCAACGCATGGCGCAGCTGGTCGAAGATCTGCTGACGCTGTCGCGGCTGGAATCGCAGGAAGAACTCGGCGAGGAACACGTGGCGATGGCTCCGATGCTCTCCACGCTACGCCGCGAAGCAGAAGCGCATAGCCAAGGCCGCCACACGGTGGAAGTGTTCGACGAGGCCGGCGTGGATCTGCTTGGCTCCAACAAGGAACTGCATAGCGCGTTCTCCAATCTGGTCACCAACGCGGTGCGCTATACGCCGGGCGGCGGCAAGGTGACGATCCGCTTCATGCGCGATGGCGATGGCGCGGCACTGGCGGTGCGCGACACCGGCTACGGCATTCCCGCCTCGCATCTGCCGCGCATCACCGAGCGCTTCTATCGCGTCTCCAGCAGCCGCTCGCGCGAGAGCGGCGGGACCGGGTTGGGGTTGTCGATCGTCAAGCACATCCTGGGGCTGCATCAGGCGCGGCTGGAGATCGAAAGCGAAGTCGGGCGCGGCAGCGAATTCTCGTGTCATTTTGTGGCTGCACGTGTGGTGCAGCGCGATCAGTCCCTGCCACTGTCACGCTCGGCGTGATATGTAGTGGGTGCGCGCCGCAGCGCGGTGTGATGCACCTGCGCAGCGCGCGCCAAGTCGCACCGCGCTGCATGTTGCGCGCGCTAACGACGCATTCCATTCCGTCTTGATGATCGACTCCATGGGCCACGCCAAACACTCCCACGACACCGCTTCTTCCGAAGAGATCGCCGCCGATCCGTTGCGCGAGCCGTCGCTGTATATCAACCGCGAACTGTCGCAGCTGGATTTCAATTTCCGGGTGCTGGCGCAGGCGCTGGATGAGCAGGTCCCGTTGCTGGAACGGCTGCGCTTCCTGTGCATTTCCTGCACCAACCTGGACGAATTCTTCGAAATCCGCGCGGCCACCGTCCGGCACGCGCAGGAATTCGGATTGCCGCCGGCACCCGATGGGCTGAGCCCCACCGCCATCCTCAATGCCGTGCACGATCGCGCGGCGAAGCTGGTCGAGCAGCAGTACCACGCGTGGAACGAAGTGCTACGCCCGGCGATGGAAACTGCCGGGGTGGCGGTGCTGGGCCGCTCGACGTGGAACTCGCGCCAGAAGCGTTGGCTGCGCGCGTACTTCCGCAACGAGATCATGCCGGTGCTGTCGCCGCTCGGCCTGGACCCGGCGCATCCGTTCCCGAAGATTCTCAACAAGACCTTGAACATCGTGGTGGTGCTGGATGGCCAGGATGCGTTTGGCCGCGCCGGCCATCTGGCCATCGTGCGGGCGCCGCGTTCGTTGCCGCGCATCATCCAGTTGCCGGCCAGCCTGTCGCCGGAGGGAACGCAGAGCTTTGTGTTTCTGTCTTCGGTGCTGTCCGAGTTTGTGGATGAGCTGTTCCCGGGCATGCAGGTCAAGGGCTCGTATCAGTTCCGCGTCACCCGCAACTCCGAGTTGGTGGTGGACGAGGAAGAAGTCGAAAACCTGGCCTTGGCCTTGCGCGACGAACTGGTCACGCGCGGCTACCGGCCAGCGGTACGGCTGGAGATCGCGCACGACTGCCCATCGCCGATCATGCGTACCCTGCTGCAGAACTTCGGCTTGAACGAAAACGCGGTGTACCGCATCGTCGGGCCGGTCAATCTGAGCCGTGTCACCCAGGTCTACGATCTGGTGCAGCGCCCGGAACTCAAGTACCCGTTGTTCAATCCGCGCACCTTGCGCGACAACGACGGCATCTTCGAGATCGTCAAGAAGGGCGATGTGTTGTTGCATCATCCCTTCGATGCGTTCACTGCGGTGCTGGACGTGATTCGCCAGGCCGCAGTCGACCCGAACGTACTGGCGATCAAGCAGACGCTGTACCGCACCGGCAAGGATTCGTTGATTGTCGATGCGCTGATCCTGGCCGCGCGCAACGGCAAGGACGTCACTGTGGTGGTGGAACTGCGTGCGCGCTTCGACGAAGAAGCCAACCTGGGCCTGGCCGACAAGCTGCAGGAAGCCGGCGTGCAGGTGGTCTACGGCGTGGTCGGTTTCAAGACGCACGCCAAGATGCTGCTGATCGTGCGACGCGAGGGCCGCAAGCTCAAACGCTACGTCCATCTGGGCACCGGCAATTACCACAGCGGCACCGCGCGTCTGTACACCGACATCAGCCTGATCACGGCGGATGTGGAAATCGGCAACGATGTGCACATGCTGTTTCAGCAATTGTCCGGTCTTGCACCGCGCATGAAGCTGGAGCAGTTGCTGCAATCGCCGTTTACCCTGCATACCGGCGTGCTGAAGCGGATCGAACGCGAAACCCGGCTGGCCCGCAATGGTCGCCCGGGCCGCATCATCGCCAAGATGAATGCCCTCAACGAGCCGCAGGTGGTGCGCGCGTTGTACGCGGCGTCGCAGGCCGGTGTGCAGATCGATCTGATCGTGCGCGGCGCCTGCACGCTGCGGCCGGGCGTGCCGGGCTTCTCCGACAACATCCGCGTGCGTTCGATCGTGGGGCGATTTCTGGAACACAGCCGCGTGTACTGGTTCGGCAACGATGGTGCGGCGGAACTCTATTGCGCCAGCGCCGACTGGCTGGAACGCAACCTATTGCGGCGCGTGGAAACCTGCTTCCCGATCCTGGACCCGGACCTGGCCAAGCGGGTCTATCGCGAAGCGTTGCAGAACTACCTGGACGACAACGTCAACGCCTGGGAGCTGGATGCCGAGGGCGTTTATCACAAGCGCACGCCGGGCCCCGGCGAGCCGGCGCATTCGGCGCAGATGACCTTGCTCGATCGGGTCTAAAGAGCGGCTGACAACACGTAGCGCGCAGTCGTGCGTTGGTGCCGGCGGCGCAGCGCAGCCGCCTTGTGGTTGGTGCGCGACGCCACACACGCCTTGCCGGCGGTGTGCGCAGTCGTTTTGCCGGTGCCTCTCACGGGGCCAACCATCCATCGGCTACCATGCGGCCATGCCAACACCCTCCCCCACGATACCGCCACTGCGCGACGGCGATTACCTTGCCGCCATCGACTTAGGCTCCAACAGTTTCCACATGGTCATTGCGCGCTACCTGATGGGTCAGCTGCGCGTCGTCGATCGCCTGCGCGAGACCGTGCGCATGGCCGATGGCCTGGATGGCAAAGGTGGCATTTCCAACGAAGCGCGCCAACGTGCACTGGAATGTCTGGCACGCTTCGGCCAGCGCATTCGTGAAGTGCCGTCGTTGCGCGTGCGTGCGCTGGCCACCAACACGGTGCGTCAGCTGCGTTCGCCACAAGCGTTCCTGATGCCGGCCGAAACCGCGCTTGGGCATGCGATCGAAGTGGTCAGCGGCCGCGAGGAAGCGCGCCTGATCTATCTGGGCGTTGCGCATGCGCAGCCGCCTAAGCCCGATCAGCGCCGGCTGGTGATCGATATCGGCGGCGGCTCGACCGAGTTCATCATCGGCCGCGGTTTTCAGACGCTGGAACGCGAAAGTCTGCAGGCCGGCTGCATTGCCAGCACACGACGTTTTTTTCCCGGCGGCAAGTTGTCGAAAAAGAAATGGAAGGACGCGCTGACCGAGATCGGCGCCGAGTTCCAGCAGTTCGCCAATCAGTACAAGGCGCTGGGCTGGCATGAGGCGATCGGTTCGTCCGGCACCCACAAGGCCATCGGCGAGATTTGCGCGGCGATGAAGCTCACCAAGGGCGCGATCACCGCCGAGGCGCTGCCGGCGCTGCGCGATGAACTGCTCAAGGCCAAGCGCATCGAAGACATCCAGTTGCCCGGATTGGCTGCCGAGCGGCGCCCCATTATTGCCGGCGGCATTCTGGTGCTCGAGGCCGCATTCCAGGCCCTGGGGCTGGAGAAGCTGATGGTCAGCAAGGCGGCGATGCGCGAAGGCATCCTCTACGACATGCTCGGCCGCGGCGGCGAGAACGATCCGCGCGACAGCTCGGTGGCCTCGTTGGTGCAGCGCTACGGGATCGACGAAGTGCAGGCCCAGCGCGTGGAAGCCACCGCCTGCCGCCTGTTCGATCAGGTCTGCGAATCCTGGCAACTGGATGGCGACGATGCGCAGGTGTTGCGCCGTGCCGCGCGGTTGCACGAGCTGGGCTTGATCATCGCGCACAGCCAATATCACGTGCACGGCAGCTACATCCTGGAGCATTCGGATATCGCCGGTTTCTCGCGACAGGAGCAGCAGGTGCTGGCGTCGCTGGTGCGTACGCACCGCCGCAACGTGCCCAAGACCGCGTTCGAGGCGCTGCCGGATCGTTTGTTGCTGCCGACCCGACGCAAGGCCGCATTGTTGCGGCTGGCAGTGCTGCTGCATCGCGCGCACGAGTCCGACCCGATTCCGACCCTGGAACTCACTGCAGATGACACCCGGCTGTCATTGATCCTGTCGCAAAGCTGGATCGACTCGCGCCCGTTGCTGCGCGCCGATCTGATTGGCGAAGTCGAAAGCATGGCCGGGCTGGGAATCGCGTTCAAACCGTTTGTGACCTGAGGCCTGCGGCCTCAGGCGGGATTGGAGATTCGGGATTGGGGATTTGTTGATCCCGGTAGACCATGTGTTGCGGGCTTGCTGACATTTGCACAGCCCGCCTTTGCGAATCTCCAATCCCGAATCCCAAATCCCCACTCCCGTCGCGCTTGTCACCGCCGCGACTTATCGTCGCAACATCCATGCCATCGCTCTCCCGGAAGCTAGCCAAAACCGGAGAACGGGCATGCGCTACGCGATCGTTACCGAAACCTATCCCCCCGAAGTCAATGGTGTGGCGCTGACCGTGCACGGCCTGGAAACCGGCCTGCGCGCACGCGGACATCAGGTGGACGTGGTGCGCCCGCGTCAGAGCGGCGATACGGAACCGGCGACTGCCTTGTTGGTGCGCGGCGCATCGCTGCCGCGCTATCCGGGGCTGAAATTCGGGCTGCCGGCAACGCAGCGCCTCATCCGTCATTGGCGAATCACGCAACCGGATGCGATCTATGTGGCCACGGAAGGCCCCTTGGGCTGGTCGGCGATGCGTGCAGCGCGCCGGCTCGGCATCCCGGTCGCCACCGGCTTCCATACGCGTTTCGACGAATACCTGCCCGACTACGGCGCCGCCTGGCTGCAAGGCACCGCGTTGCGCTGGATGCGGCGCTTTCACAACCAGGCCGATGCCACCCTGGTGCCGACGCGCGAGCTGCAGCAATTCCTGCGCGAAGGCGGATTCGAGCGCGTGCAATTGCTGGCGCGCGCGGTGGACAACCAGCAGTTCGATCCGGCGCGACGCGATCACGCGCTGCGGGCCGAATGGGGGATCGAAGGCGAAGGCTTCGCTGCAATTTACGTCGGGCGCATCGCCAACGAAAAGAACCTGCCACTTGCCATCCATGCCTTTCGCAAGCTGCAGCAGATTCGCCCGAAGGCACGCTTTGTGTGGGTGGGCGATGGCCCGGCACGCGACAAGATCGCGCACGAGAATCCCGATTTCATTTTCTGCGGCATCCAGCGCGGCGAGGCGCTGGCGCGCCACTTCGCCAGCGGCGATCTGTTCCTGTTCCCCAGCCGCAGCGAGACCTTCGGCAACGTGACCCTGGAGGCGATGGCCAGCGGCGTGGCCACGGTCGCTTTCGATTACGGCGCTGCACGCGAGTATCTGCGCAGCGGTCACAGCGGCGCGGCAGTCGAGACCGACGCGGCGTTTATCCAGGCCGCCGTCGCACTCACCGACGACGACGCGATGCGCCAGCGCATGGGCGCTGCGGCCGCGCAGGCGATGCAGAAACTGCATCCGGACAATGTGGTGTCCGACTTCGAAGCCTTGTTGCTGGGCATCACTGCTGCACGGGGGCGTTATGTCGGCAACGCGGCTTGAGGTCTTACGCGGTCACGAAGCGCGCTGGTGCCGGCGCGCCAATCACTGGTGCCGACGTCACCCGGTGCGGCGCGCGTTCGCCACCATCAGCCGGCTCGGCGATGGGATGTTCTGGTATGGCCTGATGGGCCTGTTGGTGCTGCTCGACGGTATGGACGGCGTGCGCGCATCTGCGCACATGGCGGCCACCGGCGTGCTCGCGCTGACCTTGTACAAGTCACTCAAACGCTGGACGCGGCGGCCGCGCCCGTATGCAGCCGACGTGCGCATTCGCGCCTGGGTCGCGCCGCTGGACGAGTTCAGTTTTCCATCCGGCCACACCTTGCACGCGGTGTCCTTCAGCATCGTGGCGCTGGCCTACTATCCGTGGCTGGCACCGTTGCTGGTGCCGTTCTCGGCGGGCGTGGCGCTGTCGCGGGTGGTGTTGGGGCTGCATTATCCAAGCGACGTGCTGGCTGCGACCGCGATCGGGGTAGTGCTGGCCAGTTTGTCGTTGTGGGGATTGCCGGTGTTGCTGGGGTGATGAATCAGGCCGGGCCGGCCCGAGTGATCCGCCCAGATAAGTAACGCGTCTCAGCACTCCCTTCTCCCCTCGGGAGAAGGTGCCCCGCAGGGGCGGATGAGGGTACGCGCGAAGCCTCGCGCACTCGCCGTAGAAGATCTCTCGCGAAGGTTGATAAAAAGCCAACACGCAGCAATTGCAACTTCAGCGTGTGGCTTCGCCCCGTACCCTCACCCCTACCCCTCTCCCGCAGGGAGAGGGGATTTCGCTCCGTGCTTGTCCTGCTCACGCTGCCTACCCCAGCGTCCCGGTTCCCGTCCCGCGCTGCCGCCGTACAATGGCGCAATGACGACCCTGTTCATTTCCGACCTGCATCTGGATCCGGCCCGGCCGGCGATTACTGAGCTGTTTCTGGACTTCCTGCGCACGCAGGTGCCCGGTAGCGACGCGCTCTACATCCTCGGCGATCTATTCGAAGCCTGGATCGGCGATGACACCCCGTCGACCGCCGCAGACGCGGTCGCCACTGCGCTGCATGCCGTCGTCGATAGCGGCGTACCGGTGTTCTTCATGGCAGGCAATCGCGATTTTCTGGTTGGCCAGACCTATGCACAGCGCGCGGGCTTCCGCATCCTGCCCGACCCCACCGTCATCGATCTGTACGGGCATCCGACGCTGCTGATGCACGGCGATCTGCTATGCACCGACGACACCGCCTATCAGGCGTTCCGTGCACAGACGCGCGACCCGGTGTTTCAGGCGCAGTTCCTGGCCCAGCCGCTGGCCGCACGGGTGGCGTTCGCGCAACAGGCGCGCGCGGCAAGCCAGGCGCGTCAATCGGAACTCAAGCAGGGCGATCAATCGCGCTTCGAAACCGTTACCGACGTCGCACCGGCCGAAGTGGAAGCGACCTTCGTGCGTTACGGGGTGGATCGCTTGATCCACGGCCATACCCATCGCCCCAACGTGCACACGCTGCAGGCCGGTGGCCACACCTGCACGCGCATTGTGCTGGGCGACTGGTACGAACAAGGCTCGGTGTTGCGTGTCAATGCCGATAGCATCGCGCTGGAGCAGTTGGCGCTTTAGCGTGGCTGAGAGAACCTAGCGAGCAAAGGCATCACTGCACGCTACGCGCATGCTCGGCGTAGTCGACAAAATCGGCATTGACCACGTCGTACCAGAGCACCGTGCCGTCGGCTTGGACGCGGAAGCGGTCGCGTACCGGGCTGGTCTGCGGGTCGCCAGGGCAGTCGTTGCCATGGCGCTCGTGCACTGCAAATTCGAAGGCATCCGGGGTGGGCGCATCGCCCTGTTCGGACAGGATGCTGATGCAGTTGTCCGGATAAAAATGATCGCTCTGCAAGCGCGCTTCCAGCACATGCAGCGCGCGCGCCTCGGCGTCGTTGCCGGTCGGCGTTGCCGTCGCCACAGCAGCGGGCTTGGGTTGCGAGGGAGCCGGCTCGGCGGGCTGCTGTTTGCAGCCGGCAACCGCAAGTACGGCCAGGCACAGCACCGCATAACGCAAGGACTTGGACATGAGTGCTCCGCTCCGCAAGACAAGGCCGGCAGTTGCCGACGGTGCGCCTAGTCTGCGCTACACCCGCGCGCGGGTGTAGCGGCGAAAGCTCGGCACATGGAGTGCCGGGCCGACAGCGAAACGCTCAACGTCAACCTCAGCGGAAGCCGGCAATCGTGGCCTTGGTGTTGACCAGCACGCGCTGATTGTCGGCGGTGCTGGCATTGCCCATCGGGATGCCGTTGTAGTTGATGTTGGGGTTGGACCAATAGTTCAGGCGCGGGCAACCGCTGCTGCAGTCGTAGGCCATGATGGTGCGCCAGCTGTTGCCGTAGCGATAGCCGTGACCGTAGGCATACGGCGAGGTACTCGGGTCGTTGGTGGCGTCGTGGCGTGCGCTCTGCAGGTGCCCGATTTCATGCGCAAAGCTGTAGTAGCCGGTGGCGCAATCCCAGTACACCGATGCAAATGCGGTTGCGGCGGTCGACCCAATCCCCGATGCCAGTCCGCAGTAAGTGGCGTTGTTCAACACGATCACGCCCACATCGGCGGTATACGTGTTGCGGCTGGTGTGGATGCTGTCCATGTAACCGTCGTTGGTCACGCGGAAGCGCTGCAGGTCGGTGGTGAAGTTGCCGGTTTCGCTGTAGCTGGTGGTCTCGTAACGCGCCAGCTGCAGGGTGATGCCGACATTGCTGTTGGTGTAGCCCTGGTTGGCTTCGGCCACCGCCAGCTGCACCAGCGCCTGCATGTTGCCGCCGTACGCAGTCACCGCCTGATTGGTGGCGACCACCAGCACGCGAATGGTCGCCGGGCTGCCCGACGACGCGGCCGCTGCGGTGACACGACCGTCGCCGGGCATGTCGAACTTGGGCAGCAGGCTGTATTCGGCCGGATGCTCCTGCGGCATGCGCTGCTCGTCCACCTGCACCAGCACGTGGCGACCATCGGCCAGCGGACGCAGGCGATAGAGTTTGCCGGCGTAGCGAATGGTGCCGGTGACGGTGTCGCCGCTACGGACCAAGATCGCGGAGTTCAGCGGATCCACGCCCGACAGCGTGCGTGCACGCGTGCCAGCGCGCGGGCCCAGGTTGCCGTACCACACGCTATCGCCGCCTTCCAGGGCATCGATCTTGGCCTGGGTGGCGGTGATGGTCTGGCCGTCCAGTTGCAGTTCCAGCAGCTTTTCCGAGGCGGTGACTGCGCCGGCATCGAGCTGGACTACCTGCGCGGTGGCTGTTGACGGTGAGCTCAACACCCGTTGCAGCGAGGGTTCGGTGGTGGCCGTGGCGGCTGCACTGCGGCTCAGCGCAGGACCGGATTGATACAGCGGTTTGCCGGCAGCGGCGGCCGAACCGGCCAGACACATAGCAATCAGACCCACCGTGGTGCACATCGACTTCGACTTCATCGTCTCTCTCTCTCCTTAGACATGGAAGTAACGGATGTGAAACACCGGGCCCCTGCCCCCGGGACGCCATTAAGGCCGGAGTGACAGTACACATTGCAAGTAGTTGCAAAGGAAAATTACAGTTCTGTGATGCTCGCCTGGAATGCATGCGATTCCGGCGGCTGCGCAGAGGGAACCCGCGCACATTTTTTCAGCCAGCCTGCTCCACCAGACTGGCCAACTCATCCTCATCGAAACCGGCAAGCAGCCGCGCTTGGATATTGAATGGTCCATGCAGATAGCCGCCGGCGTATTCGCGCAGCAGCGCCTTGAAACGCGCGCGCGGCTCGATGCCGGCCTGCGCGCAATACCAGCGATACCAGCGCGAGCCGGCCGCTACATGCGCCACTTCTTCGCGCAGGATGGTTTCCAGCACCTGCGCAGTGGCGATATCGCCGAGCGAGCGCAGCTTGACGATCATGGCCGGTGTCACGTCCAGACCACGCGCTTCCAGCACGCGTGGCACCAGGGCCATGCGTGCGAGGCCGTCATGCGCGGTTTTCTCGCACATTTCCCACAGGCCGTTATGCGCGGGGAAATCGCCGTAGTCGTGGTCGTGCGCCTGCAATCGCGCGCGCAGCAGCATGAAGTGACGCGATTCGTCGTCGGCCACCGCTACCCAATCCGCATAGAACGCATCCGGCAACCCGCGGAAGCGATACACCGCATCCCAGGCCAGATCGATGGCGTTGAGTTCGATATGCGCGATGGCGTGGATGAAGGCGGCGCGCCCTTCCGGCGTGCCCAATCCACGCCGTGGCACCTCGCGCGGATGCACCAGCACCGGCGTTGCAGGCCGGCCAGGCATGCAGATCGGCGCGGAGGGCGCGGCCTGCGGCGATGGCAACGACAGCGTGCCGGCGCGGAAGGCGGCCGCATGTCGCTGGGTCAGCGCGACCTTCTCCAGCGGATCGGCCGTTTGCAGGCAGGCGTGTGCGGCCTGCAAGAGATCCATCGTCACGTCAGCGCTCCGTCATTCGCCGGCAGCGCAACTCCACGACGCTGCCGCACCACCATCACGCGCGGCGTTTGCGCTTGGCTTCGTCGGAGCGCAACTGCTGGATCCGCTGGAAATAACCCGGCTCGATCCCGGTGATGTACTCGCCGTTGAAGCACGAGGAATCGAACTGCTTGATATCCGGGTTGCCTTCGCGCACCGCCACTTCCAGGTCTTCCAGATCCTGATAGATCAGCCAGTCGCAGCCGAGGAATTCCTGGATCTCGTGCTCGCTGCGGCCATGCGCAATGAGTTCTTCGGCGGCCGGCATGTCGATGCCGTAGATGTTGGGGTAACGCACCGGCGGTGCGGCCGAGGCCAGATACACCTTGCGCGCACCGGCATCGCGCGCCATCTGCACGATCTGCCGGCTGGTGGTGCCGCGCACGATCGAATCGTCGACCAGCAGCACCACGCGGTTGCGGAATTCCAGGTGGATCGGGTTGAGCTTGCGACGCACCGATTTCTGCCGCTCGCCCTGCCCCGGCATGATGAAGGTGCGGCCCACATAGCGATTCTTGACGAAGCCTTCGCGGTACTTCACCCCGAGCACGTTGGACATCTCCAGCGCCACATCGCGCGAGGTGTCCGGGATCGGAATGATGGTGTCAATATCGTGGTCCGGGCGCAGGCGCAGGATCTTCTCGCCCAGCTTCAGGCCCATGCGCATGCGCGCCTTGTGCACCGAGATGTTGTCGATCATCGAATCGGGACGCGCGAAATACACGTACTCGAAGATGCATGGCGCATGGTCGGTGGGCGCGGCGCAGATTTCCGAAAACAGCTCGCCGCGCGCGGTGATCACCAGCGCTTCGCCGGGGCGCACATCGCGCACGCGCTGATAGCCGAGGATGTCCAGCGCGGCCGATTCGGAGGACACGATGTATTCGGTGCCTTCGGCGTGATCGCGCTTGCCCAGCACCAGCGGACGAATGCCGTGCGGGTCGCGGAACGCCACCAAGCCCAGGCCCAGCACCACGCTGACCACCGCATAGCCGCCCTTGCAGCGACGGTGCACGCCGGCCACCGCGCGTATCGCCGCCTCGGGGGTGAGCATGCGCTGCGCATCCAGCTCGTAGGCGAACACGTTCAACAGCACTTCGCTGTCCGAATCGGTGTTGATGTTGCGGCGGTCGGCCTCGAACACCTGCTGGCGCAAGGCCTCGGTGTTGATCAGGTTGCCGTTGTGCGCCAGCGCGATGCCGTAGGGCGAGTTGACGTAGAACGGCTGCGCCTCGTCCATGCCCTCCGAGCCGGCGGTCGGGTAGCGGCAATGCGCGATGCCGACGCGGCCTTCCAGCACCGCCATCTTCTTTTCGTCGAAGACATCGCGCACCAGGCCATTGGCCTTCTGCACACGCAGGCGCGTGCCATCGGCGGTGGCGATGCCTGCGGCGTCCTGCCCACGATGCTGCAGGACGGTCAGGCCGTCATAAAGCTGCCCGGCGACGTTTTGGTTGCCGACAATACCGACGATGCCACACATGGTGCGCGTTCTCCGCTGCGGCTTGCGCCGTTACTGTGAAGGTGGCCGTGCCTGGCCTTGAGACTCGACCCGAGCCGGGTCGCTTTCTCCGCCGCGAATCTGCGCCGGATCGATATTGGCCGGCATCGCCTGCGTCGGATCGCGTCCGTCGCTGGCGGCTTTACCGGGTTGCCCAAGCGCACGCGTGATGGTGTCGCTCAGACCGGACCCGGACAGCGCCTTGCCCAGATCCGTATTATTGCCTGCCGAGGGCAACTTCCCCAACTCCGTTGGCAAGTTGCCGAGTTCCATCGATGGCATGTCCATCGACGGCATCCGCCAGGCCGGCAGTTGCGCCCGCATCCAGCCCGCACCCGGCGACAGCATCGGCATCAGCACCGATTGCCGCCACGCCGGCTCGCGCGGCAACGGGGTGAAGCTCATCAGCAGCACCAGCACGCTGGCCAGAAAGCCGCCGCGCACCACGCCCAGGCCGAAGCCGAGCATGCGGTCCATCCCGCCGAGCCGCACTGCGTCCACGCCGGCACGGATCACCATGCCGATCACCGCTACGGTGATCAGCACGCCGACGAACACCATCGCGTAGCCGCCGAACGACTCGGTGGCCGACGGATGCTTGCCGTCGGCGATCCAGCGCGCGGCCGAGCCGCCGAACTGGAATGTGGCCCAGCCAGCAAGCAACCACGACAGCGTGCCGACCACGATCGCGACAAAGCCGCGCAGCAAGCCCAACAGGGCCGACACCAGAATGATGACGCCCAGCACCATGTCGATCATTGCCAACTTCTCCGCGCGGCGCACGCGCCGTTGCTGCAACCTGGCTCGGTGTTCATTGCGCTCCCCTCCATGGGTGTGAGGCGGTCGGGAATCTGAAAACCACCGACGACATGTCGTGAGTGGCTGTCAGGCTTGATGCGGACGGCCTGCAGCAGCGCAGTGTACGAAGGGTCGCGCCGATGCAGATGTCTGATACCGGCGACGCACACCCGATGGCGGCGCAGCCGTTTTACGGATGCGGACGCACCATGCCGGAAATGCCGACCTTGGCCGCCACCTGCGCACGCAGCTGTTCGGCATCGCCACGGTTGGCCACCGGGCCGACACGCACGCGGTTGAGCGCGCCCTTGTCGGTGCGGACCTGTTCGACAAAGGCGCTGAAGCCGGCGGCGCGTACGCGGTCGCGCAGGGCATTGGCGTCTTCGGCGCGGCCAAACGCACCTAACTGCACCGCAAAACCGACCGAACTGGCCGCAGGCGCTGCCGGCGCGGTAGGCGCAGCCACGACCGGCTTGGCAGGTTCGGGCTTGGCCGGCTCGGCTTTGGCGACCTCCGGCTTGGCCGGCACAGGCTTGGGCACTTCGGCCGGCTTGGGCGCGGCGGCTACCGGTTTGGCGGGCTCCGGCGGCAGGCTTTCGGTCTTGGTCGGCGCGGTGGTGCTGGCGGCTGCCACACTGCTGCTGGGCTTTGCGGCCGGTGCAGGCGTTGGTGCAGCTGCAGGCGCTGGCGCTGGCGCGGCGGCATTGGTATCCAGCGTCACCACCTGCGCGTTGACGTCGCCGCGCACCTTCACTGCCTGCAGGCGGGCCGATTCGGCCTGGGCCTGATCGACATACGGCCCCACGCGCACGCGCCACGCCGGGCGGCCGTTGATCTGGGTCTTTTCGCTGAAGCCCGGCAGTTGCGCCTGCTTGAGCCGCGCGATCACCGCATCGGCATCGGCACTGGTGGCGTAGGCACCGAAATTCACCGCGTAGTTGCCGGCGGCCACATCAGGGGCCGATGGCGCGCTGGAGGGCTTGGCCAGGTCGGCCGCATCCGGGTTGTCCTGCACCGCTGCCGGCGCCGTGGGGGCACCGCGCATGCCAAGCGCACCGCCGGCCGGCGCATCGCCCGGGGTGACCAGCGGCAATTCGCGGGTTTCGAACTCGCCATTGGCAGGCGCTGCGGGTGCCTCGAGCGGCACATCGGCCACGCCGCTCGACGGCGCAGGGCCCTTGACCAGCATCGGCAGGAAGATCACGGCAAGCGCCACCAGAACGATGGCGCCAATCAATCGCTGTTTCAGAGCAGTATCCACGTAAAGAGACGAGAGGCGGCGTGGCGGGTTGCCGCGGCGATTATAAGGCCGCAGCCGGGCTACCGACCTTGGTGGCCTGAATGAAGTGCGTGCAGCGCGTCGGCGACGGTATGAAACGAGCCGAACACCAGCACGCGATCGCCTGGTTTGGCCGCCGCGAGTACCGCGCGCAGTGCGCTTGCGACGTCACGATGGCACGGCGCCTGCGCCGCGGAGGTGCCCTGCAGGCGTTGCTGCAATGCCTCGGCCGACTGCCCACGTGCGCCTTCCAGCCCGGCCAGCACCCAGTGGTCGATCTGCGTGGCTACCGCCGCCACCACGCCCGGCACGTCCTTGTCTGCCAATGCGGCGTAGATCGCATGCGTGCTGCCTGCGTGCGCTTGCGCGCCGAGTGCGTCGGCCAGCGCGCGCGCCGCCTGCGGGTTGTGGCCGACATCCAGCACCACCTGCACGCCAGCGACATCGATGCGCTGCAGGCGACCGGCCACTTGCGCGTTGGTGATGCCCTGCGCCCAGGCCGCAGGGGGTACCTCGACCGGCAATGCCTGCAGCGCGGCGATTGCGGCGGCGGCGTTGGCCAGTTGCACCGGCGCGTGCAGGGCCGGCATCGGGAGTTCCAGGGTCACTGCGACATCGCGCCAGCGCCAATGCTGCGGGTTGGAATGCTGTGCGTTGGATTGTTGTGCATCGGTTTGCTGCGCGGCGATCGGCTCGAAGAAGTAATCGCTGCCGGCGCGGATTGCATTGGCGCCCAGCTGGTAGGCGCGCCGCAACACGCTCGACGGCGGATCGATTTCGCCCAGCACCACTGGTTTCCAGGCGCGGATGATGCCGGCCTTCTCGGTACCGATCGCCTCGCGGTCTTCGCCCAGCCAATCGGTGTGGTCGATATCCACGGTGGTGATCACCGCCACATCCGAATCGATGATGTTCACCGCATCCAGACGCCCGCCCAGGCCGATTTCCAGCACCGCCAGGTCCAGCGCGGAGCGCTGCAACAGCCACAGCGCTGCGAGCGTGCCGTACTCGAAATACGTCAGTGCGGTCTGGCCGCGCGCCGCTTCGACGGCTGCAAAGGCGTCGACCAGTTGTGCATCGCTGGCCTCGTCTCCATCGATACGCACGCGCTCGTTGTAGCGCAGCAGATGCGGCGAAGTGTAGGTACCCACCTTCCAGCCGGCCGCGCGCCCGATCGCCTCGATAAAGGCCACGGTGGAGCCTTTGCCATTGGTGCCGCCGACGACGATGACGTGGGTGGCCGGCGCTGCGAGCTGCAGACGCGCAGCGACTTCGCGCACGCGCTCCAGGCCCATGGCGATGTTCTGCGGATGCTGTTGCTCGATGTAGGCGAGCCAGTCGGAGAGAGAGTTGGTTGCGTTCACGGCGAGGACTGCGCAGGAAGAACTGCATTATCGCGAATTTCCAGGCCGCGACGTGCTCGGACAAAAGACGACGGCGTGCTCAGGCACATGCACTTGTCGTTGCCAAATCCAATTACCTGTGTCGAGACGTCCTCGCTCACGGGACGTCTTCGATCGCTGCAATCCGCATTCCCAGCACCGAGCGCTGACCGGTCAACACCACGGTCATTTGCTGATCGGGATGCCGACGATACAGCGCCTCACTGATGCACAGATGGCTGGGAAACCGATCTTCCAGCGGCCCGCCACTCAATCGGTATTTGCACGAACGCCCGCTTTGAAAGTACTCAGTCTGCATGACATGCGTTTCTTGAAAACTGACACCGGCGATACGCGTGTACACCCACGGCGCACCTCGGGCCAGCATCAGCCAGCACACGCAGCCCAGCAACGGCGGCGCCACGACGATTGCCAGCAACGTATTGAACAGGCCCTTGCTGACAACTGCCTTAAGTCGCCCGTAGCGGTAGGCATGCAGAAAAGGCAGGGCCGTCAGAATGGCTCCTGTCAGCACCATCGGCGCTACCCATTGCCGACCAGATAAAAAGATGGCGGGGATGAAATCGCCGAAGACTCCCAGCACCAGCAGGCCTAAGAGTCCGAGTACCAGTGCCAGCTTGATGGGCTGTGTACGCTTGGAGGTTGCTCCACTGTTGCGCGCCACCGAACTGCTTACCTCCTTCCAATCGAAGCCTTACAACGCCCGATGCTTGGCTTCACCGAAAAATGGCGTGTGATGCGCGCAATCGTTCAGGCGCACCACTTCCAGGTGATCCACGTCCTCCCCTTCGAGCAGGTTGAGCGTGGTCGGTGCCTGGCGGAAGGTCCATAGCTTGGACAACGGCAGGCCCAGAATCTTGCACAGGATCACGCGATTGACTGCATCGTGCGCCACCACCAGCAAGGTGTCGTCGGCGCCCAGGCCATCGGCGGCGCGTACCAGCCCGCGCCAGCTGCGGTCCAGTACCTGACGCAAGGATTCGCCGCCAGGCATCAGCACGGTGTCGGGTTCTTCGCGCCAGGCACGCAAGCGCGCCGGATCCTTGTCGTTGATCTCGCTGGCCAGCAAGCCTTCCCATTCGCCATGTGCGATTTCCTGCAGGTCCGCATCGGTCTGCAGCAAGCTCTCGCGTGCACTGCCCAGCGCCAGCTTCGCAGTGGCCTGCGCACGCGACAGCGGCGATGCCACCGCGCGGGTGATCTCCAGCGACTGCAGGCGCGCACCAAGGGCAGCGGCCTGGCCTTCGCCGACCGGCGACAGCGGGATATCGATCTGGCCCTGGTAACGGCCTTCGGCGTTCCACGGCGTCTCGCCGTGACGAGCAAGCAGGATGCGCATGCGCGAGAGATTCCTTGGGGGAGGGTCCGGCTCGCCGCAGCGAAACGGGAGCGCATCATAACCCCTCCCGCCCTCGTGCCGGCCGGCCGCCTCAGCGCACGCCGAGTTCCTTCAACAGCTGCGGCGCCGGGGCGACTTCGGTCATGACCCAGCGCAGATACCGGCTATCCACGGCGATCATCCGGGTCATGGACGGATCGAAGATCCAGTTGCTGCTCACCGACTCCCAGTTCCCATCGAACGCCAGCCCGACCAGCTTGCCGTGGGCGTCCATCACCGGCGAACCGGAGTTGCCGCCGGTGATGTCCAGATCCGACAGGAAGTTGACCGGCACCGAGCCCAGCCGCTTGTCCTCGAGCCCGGCATAGCGCTTGGCCTTGACCGCCTCCAGCAACGCCTTGGGCGAATCGAACGGATCGGCGCCGGTGTCCTTGGCGGCCACACCTTCCAGAGTGGTGAATGGGGTATAGGCCACGCCATCCGTGGGGGTGTAACCCTTGACGTTGCCGAAGGTGATGCGCAGCGACAGGTTGGCGTCCGGATACACCGACTCGCCCTTGCTCTTTTTGTAATCGGCCAGGGCCTGCAAATACACCGGCCGCGCCTTGAGCTGCTCGCCGGTGTGCAGCTTGGTTTCGCGCTCGATCTGCAACAGCGCCGGAGTCACCGCCACGGCATATTGGATCGCCGGATCGGTACTAGCCTCGAAAGCAGCACGATCGGCGGCCAGCCACTTCAGGCGGGCCTCGGTGCTGCCCAACGTGGTGGCATCGAGCTTGCCCAACGCGGCCTGCACGGCGGCCGCATCGCCGCCGCCCAGCCATTGGTCCAGTGCGGCAATGCGCTGGTTGGCGGGCAGCTTCAGATACTGGCTGAGCCAGTACTGCTGGAGCTGCCGATCCATGGCCGGCACGTAGCGGCGCTCCATCTGCTTCATCGTCCCTTCGATGGCCGGCAGGTCGCGGTCCTGGTACCCGGATTCGCGCTCGGCATTGGGCTTGGCGCGTTCCAGCGCCAGCCGGTATAGCGTCACTGCCGCCCCCACCGTGCCGGTGGCGTCGAACTGCCGCAGCACGAAGTCGCGCTGCTGGGTGGCCTGGTCGCTTTTGAGCAGTTTGACCAGGGTGTCGTGCGCCGCGAGCGCCTGGCGCCCGCCTGCGCCACGCCCCTTCAGCCAGGCCAGTACCGCGGCTTCGTCGGCCTGCTTCTGCGCCTGCGCCCCGATGCGCTTGAAGCCTTCCAGTTGCCCATCGTAGTTCTTGGCGGCGTTATTGAGGCCGGCCACGGTGCTAGCGTATTTCACCTGGATGTCGGGATTCTGCTTGCCGGCCTGTTCGATCAGAGCGATCACGTCTTTGTAATGTCTGCCCACCACCGGATAGGTCCAGCCGGCGGTGTTGTCGAATTCGGCGGCCAGCGCGTAACGATTGGTACGGCCCGGGTAACCGGCCACCATCACGAAGTCGCCTGCGCCCAGCGGCTGATCGGCGAACTTCAGATAGTGCTTGGGCTGGTACGGCACGTTGTCCTTGGCATAGGCGGCCGGCTTGCCGTCCTTGCCCACGTAGGCGCGGTAGAACGAAAAATCGCCGGTGTGGCGCGGCCACATCCAGTTGTCGATATCGCCACCGAACTTGCCCACGCTGCCTGGCGGCGCATAGGCCAAACGTACGTCCTTGATCTCCAGATTCTTGAACAGCCGGTAGGCATTTCCGCCAGCAAAGCTGAAGAACTGGCAGCGGTAACCGGGCTGCGCCTCGCAGGCGGCGATCTGCTGCTTGCTGAAATCCTCCAGGGCCAGCGTGCGCTTGAGCGGATCATCGCCGGCTGTCGCCATCGCGGCCTTGGCAGGCGCGGTCACGTCGGTGATGGCATTGAGCACGTAGATGCGCGCAGTGGGGCCTGCGCTCAGTTCGTCGGCAGGTCTGGCGGCGCTGAAACCGTCCTTGATCAAATTCTTTTGCGCTGTGGAATTGAGCTGGATCGCGCCATAAGCACAATGGTGATTGGTCACCACCAGGCCCTGCGGCGACACGAAGCTGGCAGTGCAGCCGCCCAGTGCGACCACCGCGCCCATCGGATCGCCGGTCAGGTCGGCCAGTTGCTGCGGCGACAGGCGCAAGCCGGCCTGCTGCAGCGGGCCGGCGATGTCGGGCAGTTGCTGCGGAACCCACATCCCCTCGCCTGCCTGTGCGGATGCCGCGAGCGCGAGTGTTGTCAACATAGAAACGGCAAACAGGTTCGGACGCATCGCACAGCCCCGGAAAGGTGAGCGTTACAGTGTAACCCTCACATCCGCAGCGGACCCCATGACCAACGGCAGGGTCCGCGCCCTGATCCAGCGCTCCTGCCGGTGTGCTCGCTGCGCGCCGCCCCGCCTGGCCGGGCAGGCGTCGCTCCAGCCATGGCCGGGCGCCGGCTCAGGCGCGACCGAACGCCGGGTCGCTGCGGCTGGGCTTGCCGGTTTCCAGATGCCCGGCCAGACGCCGGCGGAATGCCCCACCGGGCTGCTCCACGACAACGTCATACCAGTGATCGCTTGCTGCCAACGGCAAGCGGATGGTTTGCCGTTGGCCTGCGGCCAGCTGCACGGCGCGCGGGGTCGGGTCTGCGTAATCCAGCGCGCGCAGTTGCAGCGTGCACGGTTGGCGCCCGGCATTGCCGAGTTCCAGCACCAGCATTTCGCCGTCCTGCCTGGCTTCCAGCCACGGCGCTGCAGATTGCGTCACAGCGGCGGCAAGTTCGCCCGCGAACTCGCGCAGGAATCCATTCGGCCCATGCACGCTCAAGGCATAGGCACCGTTGTGTGCAGCGCCAAGCGGTACATCGTCGAGCTGCGTGCCGGGCAGCACGGTGTAGTACCACGGGCCGCCACTTGCAGCGCTGGTGTAGACGTTGAATGCCGCAGCAGCCGCGCCGCTGTTGACGAACTGCAGTTGCACACCGTCTTCGTTTTGCACACGCGCATGCACCTGCAAGGCGTACGGCAACGCGCGCGCCGGACGTTGTCCCGGCTCCTGTCGCGGCATGCGCGCGGTGGTCGGCGGTACCGGCAGCGGTTTTCCGCTCACCGCGGCGGTGCGTGCGCGATAGTCGCCAATCGCCGGCAACGCGCTCAACGCCGAATCGTCCGGCTTGCGGAAATCGAACACGCTGGTCAGATCGCCGCTCACCGCACGCCGCCACGGGCTGATGTTGGGCTCGGCCACGCCGAAACGGCGCTCCAGCAAGCGCAGTACCGAGGTGTGATCGAACACCTGCGAATTGACCCAGCCGCCGCGCGTCCACGGCGAGATCACCAGCATCGGCACACGGATGCCAAGACCGATCGGCAGCCCCTCGTAGACTTCGCCACGCGTGTCGACATTGCTGCGCCCCATGTGCGCATCCAGCGCCGGCAATGGCGCGGGCACATGATCGAAGAAACCGTCGTTCTCGTCGTAATTGATGATCAGCGCAGTCTTCGCCCAGACCTGCGGATTGGCGGTGAGCGCATCGATCAGGCGCGCCACCAGCGATTCGCCGTAGGCCGGCGGTGCTTCCGGATGTTCGCAATAGGCGGTGGGCGGAACGACCCACGACACCTGCGGCAAACGATTGGCCTGCACATCGGCGGCAATCGCGGCGACCAGATGATCGGCCTGCGTGGTGGCGGCATTTTCCGCAGTGGAACCGGGCACGCACGCACGCGCGCGCCGATAGCGTTCGTCGCCGGGCTGCAGATCGCGATAGTGCGAAAAATACGCCAGCGAGTTGCAGCCGAAGTTGTCGTATTCCTGATACACGCGCCAATCCACACCCGCGGCCTGCAGACGCTGCGCATAGGTGGTCCAGTCCATAGCCGCGTAACCGGGTTTGTCGCGCGCCATGTCGGCGGTCCAGTTGCCGTCGTCGGCATTGGTCACCGCTTGCGCACCGACATTGCCCACGCTGGGGCCGCTGGTGCCGGTGAACAGATACATGCGATTGGGGTTGGTCGGCCCGTGCAGCGAACAGAAATAGCCGTCGCAAATGGTGAACGCATCGGCGAGCGCGTGGTAGTACGGAATGTCGTGACGCTGGAAATACCCCATCGTCAGTTCGCCCTTGTACGGCACCCACGCGTCGTACTCGGCCCAGCGCGCCGGGTCCTGCCCGTGGCCGGCTTTCCAGGAGTGATCCAGGCTCTTGATCAACGGCGCGGAGGTGTTTTGTGAATCGAAGGCGAACGGCAACAAACGACGACCGTCCTTTGCCGGCTGGCTCCATACCGGATGCCCATCGCGCAACTGCAGCGGGCGCGGATCGCCGAAACCGCGTACGCCGCGCAGCGCACCGAAGTAATGATCGAACGAGCGATTTTCCTGCATCAGGATCACCACGTGTTCGATGTCGCGCAGCGTGCCGGTACGCGAGTTGGCCGGCAGCGCGAGTGCGCGGCCGATCGAAGACGGCAAGGCGCCGGCGGCGGTCAGCGCGGCAACGCGCTTGAGGAAATCACGGCGCGAGGGGGAAGACGTCATGGATGCGAAACCTTGCAGAAATACGGGTGCGTGGCCGCAGGTGGCGGCGGGACACGACACGTATAGCGGGCGAGCGCGACAGTTTTAAGACAGCGACCGTCATCAATGTTTCATGAGTCGTTGACACCCTGCGTCGCGAAACGTCGGTCTTGCACCGTGCGTCCGCCCTCAGCCGTGCCCGAACAGGATTCCCCCATGACTTGCACTCGTCGTTTTCATGTCACTCCGCTGGCGCTCGCCCTGGCAGCGCTGCTTCCCGTCATGGCATCTGCCGCCACAACGGCTACCGATCCGGCTGCCATTGCAGACGCACCGGTCGCGGATGCGCCAGTCACCACCGCCGATACCGCAACCAATGCCACCCAGCTGGATGCGATCAACGTGGTCTCGCAAGGCAGCACGCGCCAGGTGCAGCGCATCAGCCGGCAGGACATCGAGCAACTGACACCGGGCAGCAGCGCCTTCAAGGCAGTGGAAAAATTGCCGGGCGTGCAGTTCCAATCGGCCGACCCGTTCGGCACCTACGAATGGTCCACGCAGGTAACCTTGCATGGCTTCGATCAGAGCCGGCTCGGCTACACACTCGATGGCATTCCGCTCGGCAACATGAGCTACGGCGTCACCAACGGCCTGCATATCACGCGCGCCATCATTTCGGAAAACCTCGGCTCGGTGGAGATCGCGCAAGGCGCCGGCGCGCTCGGTACTGCGTCCAACACCAATCTCGGCGGCACCATGCAGTTCTATTCGGCCGACCCGCAGACCACGCCCGGCCTGCGGCTGGTGCAGACGGTGGGTAGCGATGCGACGCGTCGCACCTTCGTGCGCGGCGACACCGGCGATCGCAATGGTTTGTCGGCGTATCTGTCTTATGCCAATGCCACCACCGACAAGTGGAAGGGCTTCGGCGACCAGCAGTCCGAGCAAGCCAACCTCAAGACCGTGTACCAATGGGGCGAAGGCAACCGTCTGAGCCTGTTTGTGGATACTTCGCGGCGCAAGGAGTACGACTACATGGATCTGTCGTTGACCAGCCAGCGCGCGCTGGGCTGGGACTACGATTATCTGCAGCCGGATTGGGCCACTGCGGTGCAGATGGCGCGTGCGTATCAAAACACCGGTGCCACCAGCGGCGTGGCCAACGGCTACCCGCAATCGCTGGCGGGGCTGCCCGACGATTACAGTTGGTTGGATGCCAGCTACTACGCAGGCGGTGGTCTGCGTCGCGACAACCTGGCAGGCTTGTCGGGCACGTTCGTGTTCGGCGGTGCAACCCTGGATGCTACCGGCTACTACCACGCCAATCGCGGCGAGGGGCAATGGGTGACGCCTTATGTCGTCACCTCGGCGCAGATCCCGGTGTCGATGCGCACCACCGACTATGGCCTGGACCGTTTCGGCGGTACCAGCGCACTGAAGTGGTCGTGGGGCAATCACGATCTGGAAGCCGGCGTGTGGGCCGAGAATGCACGCACCACGCAAGGGCGCAATTACTTCGCGCTGGGCAACGAGGGCTACACCTCGCTGTACAACGTGTACGAAGCGCAGACCCCGTTCCGTCGCGACTTTTTGCAGCGCTACACCACCCAGACCCGCATGCTGTACCTGCAGGACACCGTGCGCCTGCTCGACGATCGCCTGACCCTCAACTACGGCGCAAAGGCGCTCAGCACCACCACGCGCGCGCAATCGCTGGTGCCGACCACCGCGCTGGCACAGGGACGCATCCGCGCTGAAGACAACTTCCTGCCGCAGGTTGGCGTGAACTACAAACTCGACGAGCGCCAGGACATCTACGCCTCCTACAGCAAGAACATCGCCGCCTTCGGTTTCACCCCGTTCGGCACCTCGCAGGCCGCGTTCGACCGTAGCCGCTCGACGCTGGAGCCGGAAGAATCGCAGACCGTGCAGGTGGGCTACCGCGTGCAGGATGCGCAGTTCCAGCTGTCGGCCGACGCCTACTTCACCAAGTTCTCCAACCGCTTGTTGACCACCTCGCCGTGCACCGCGGTGCAGACCTGCGCGGCGATCCTGAGCAATGTTGGCGCGGTGCACAGCGCCGGTGCCGACCTGGCGTTGATGTGGCGTCCGATGGAAGGCCTGAGCTGGTTGAATTCGCTGTCGTGGAATCGCTCGCGCTATCAGGACGACTACCTCAACAACGGCGTGGTCGCCACCTCCGGCAAGGACGTGGTGGGCATCCCGGCGTTGATGTTCTCCTCCAGCGCCAGCTACCAACTCGGCAACCTGCGCCTGGATCTGGACGGCAAGTACGTCGACAAGCGCTACATCACTTTCCTCAACGATTCGCAGGTGCCCTCGTACTGGCTGTTCAACGCCGGCGCGCGTTACGACTTCGGTCGTGTGGGCGGAGTGGCCGATGTGGCGCTGGCGCTCAACATCACCAACCTCACCGACAAGCGCTACTTCGCCAGCACCGGCACCAACGGCTACGTCGCCTCCGATCCGGATGGCTACAACCAGACCATGGTGGTCGGCGCGCCGCGGCAATACTTCATGAGTCTGGATGTGAAGTTCTGAGTTGCCGGCGCCTTTTCCCCTCTCCTGCGGGGCGAAAAGGCGCGGCTTGCGCGCCACTGGCGCGCGTGGCTGGGAACGCCCGCGCCGCAAGCGCGGGCCGGGGCGCGGAGCGGCGGTTTGGGTGAGGGTACGGGCGAAGCAGTCGGCGCGTCACTTCTGAAGGCGCGTAGCGACGCGTTGGTCATTGCAGGGACTGGTAAATCTCTGAGGCGCCCCTCATCCGGCGCTGCGCGCCACCTTCTCCCGATGGGAGAAGGGCTCCATCGATCCCTACCCCGCCATGATCCGGGTCAGCCAACACCGCCCATTACCGCACCGCCGCATGGCGCAAACCTCGCGACGCCTATAATCGCCGCCTTACTTTCACTCAGCAGGTCCCGCCAGATGGCGCAGACGATGAAGGCGCTGGTCAAGCGCGAAGCGAACAAGGGCATTTGGCTGGAACAGGTTCCCGTCCCCAGCACCGGCCCCAACGAGGTGCTGATCAAGCTGGAAAAGACCGCAATCTGCGGCACCGATCTGCACATCTACCTGTGGGACGAGTGGAGCCAGCGCACCATCACACCCGGCCTGACCATCGGCCATGAGTTCGTCGGCCGTGTGGCCGAGCTCGGTTCGGCCGTGACCGGATACCAGGTCGGCCAGCGCGTCTCGGCCGAAGGCCACATCGTCTGCGGCCATTGCCGCAACTGCCGCGGTGGCCGCCCACATCTATGCCCCAACACGGTCGGCATCGGCGTCAACGTCAATGGCGCATTTGCCGAATACATGGTGATGCCGGCCAGCAACCTGTGGCCGATCCCGGACCAGATTCCCTCCGAGCTGGCCGCGTTCTTCGACCCGTACGGCAACGCCGCGCATTGTGCGTTGGAATTCGACGTGATCGGCGAAGACGTGCTGATCACCGGCGCCGGCCCGATCGGCATCATCGCCGCCGGCATCTGCAAGCACATCGGTGCGCGCAACGTGGTGGTCACCGACGTCAACGATTTCCGTCTCAAGCTGGCCGCCGACATGGGCGCCACCCGCGTGGTCAACGTGTCCAAGACATCGCTTAAGGACGTCATGGCCGACCTGCACATGGAGGGCTTCGACGTGGGCCTGGAAATGAGCGGCAACCCGCGTGCCTTCAACGACATGCTCGACTGCATGTATCACGGCGGCAAGATCGCCATGCTCGGCATCATGCCGCGCGGCGCCGGTTGCGACTGGGACAAGATCATCTTCAAGGGCCTCACCGTACAGGGCATCTACGGCCGCAAGATGTACGAGACCTGGTACAAGATGACCCAATTGGTGCTGTCAGGTTTCCCCCTGCACAAGGTGCTGACCCATCAACTACCGATCGACGACTTCCAGAAGGGCTTCGACCTGATGGAAGAAGGCAAGGCCGGCAAGGTCGTGTTGAGCTGGAACTGATCGGCCAATACGCTTGAACGCAAAAGGCGCCGCGAGGCGCCTTTTGCGTGTCCATCTTCAGAGTGCTGACAAACGCAGCGGGCAATCCTCAGGTGCGAGCGGAGCGCTTCAAGAACGCAGGGTCGGCGAGGATTGCAGGCAAAGACTCAGTGGGTCGAGGGCGCGGTGCCCTCACCGCACCAGACAGGTTGCGGGTTGCTTTGAGAAGAGCTACGCACACCGACCATCTTGATTGGTCCTTGCCCGCCCACCGTCGCGGGACCTTACGCGGCATGGATGCCGCGTAAGAGCCTACATGGACGTACTTGCGGCGTGTCCCGCGATGGTGGGCGGGCAAGGACCCTGCATCCAAGTAGCAGATCAGCCGCTCTACAAGCGACCTATCCGCACTGTGCAAACACTCCAAAACAAGCCAGCCGAAATCTAGATTCCTAAGCATCCCTTAGATGTAGATGCTGAAGCATCCGAGCATCAACTCTTCCCGCCTCACAACTACCCGGCCACGTTGTCAGAGCCGCCATTTAGTCGATCGCCATCAAGGCCAGGTGACCGTCGCAGTCGCAACCAGATGGTTCTGCGAATTCTGCCGACCGAAGCCGAATTCGGCCGCTTCGCTGGTGTCGTAATAGCCCACGCTCAAACCCAGCGGACCGAACGCCTTGCCGACATTCACACCGAAGTCGTTGTAATCGTGATCCACCTGACTGAGCGCCGAGGTATAAACGCTGTGCCCGGCGTGCGCGCCGAACGTGAAGTCGTACGGCAACGTCCAGTTGGCATCGAGCGCGTAGTAATAGCCGTCGGTCTTCGACCCATACAGATCGTTGGTATAGGCAACGGTCAAGCTATAGGTCTTCAAAAAAGTGGTCTTGGTGATCAGTTCGGCGTAGTTGGACGCGCCCGCTCCCAGGTACTGGTAGCGGTTGACCATCACATCGAAATTCCAGTTCGTGCCCAGATCGGTGTTGTAGCCGACAAAGCCATCCACTTCCCAATCCGGATCGCCCGCACCGTAATCAACATTGGAGGTCCAGGTGCCGATGTACACGCCGAACGGCGTCGTGTACGTGAGTCCGGCCTGGAAGGCGGGCTCTTCATTGGTCTGCGAGATACCGCGGAACAGATAATCGCTGGTGACCGCAAAGGTGCCACTGAAGGGCGACGCTGGCGCTTCTTCATCCTGCGCATGCGCCAACGGCACGACACCGAGCAACAGCAACGACAGACAACACGCGAGGGGGGACGGCTTCATGGAGCATCTCCTGGGTCGATGGGCGGTCGGATGACGCGAAGCGAGGCTGCAGTGACTTTATTAGTCCAACTGTCATTGCAGCGCAACATCAACGTCGTGCGCCTTTGAACCAGCACACAGGCTTTAAGCACCGATGATGCTGATCAGGATGCCCATCTCATCGACTGAATGCGCAGGATCTTGAGATTGGGGAGTGGGGATTCGTAATGCCAAAGCAAAGGCGGACCCCGCTCTACGAATCCCGAATCCCAAATCCCAAATCCCCGTTCAATACCGACCCCAGCCGGCGTTGAATCACACCGGAAACACCCCGTAATGCCGCGCCGCCAACCTTAGCTGCTGCCCTGGCTGAAAACTTCCCGCCGAAGCCGGCAGTTCCACTTCCACCTCGTTGCCTGCCGGCTCAAGCGTTGCGCGCAGACGCAGACGCGCCCCGCTGCGCTGCGACCAGGCCACTGTCGCCGGCCAACCGGCGTCATCGGGCACCAGATCTTCCGGTCGCACATACACCTCGACCGGGCCAGCAGCCAACGCGGCATTGGCCGCCGGCAATGCATGCCCGGCCACCTGGATCCGACCTTCCGCCAGCACACCAGGAATGCGGTTCACCGCGCCCACGAACGAATACACGAACGGCGAGGCAGGCTTGTCGTAGATCATCGCCGGGGTGTCGAGCTGCTCGATGCGGCCGCGGTTGAGGATCGCCACCCGGTCGGCCAGTTCCAGCGCTTCTTCCTGATCGTGGGTCACGAACACCGTGGTCAGACCGGTACGTTCGTGCAGCTCACGCAGCCAGCGGCGCAGGTCGCGGCGCACCTGCGCATCCAGCGCACCGAATGGCTCGTCCAGCAACAGCACACGCGGCTCGATCGCCAACGCACGCGCCAGTGCCACACGCTGACGCTGACCACCGGACAGCTGGGTGGGATAGCGCTGCTCCAGGCCATGCAACTGCACCAGCGCCAGCAATTCTTCCACGCGTGCGCGGATACGCGCTTCAGCCCAACGCTCGTTACCGCGCCGCACCCGCAAGCCGAAGGCGATGTTCTCGAACACGTCCATATGCTTGAACAACGCGTAGTGCTGGAATACGAAGCCGACCCGGCGCGACTGCACGCTCATGCGCGTGGCATCTTCGTCGCCGAACAGCACCTGCCCGCCATCGGCATGCTCCAGCCCGGCCATGATGCGCAACAACGTGGTCTTGCCTGAGCCCGACGGCCCCAGCAGTGCCAGCAACTCACCTTGGCGCACGTCCAACGTGATGTCGTCCAGCGCAGTGAACGTGTCGAACTGCTTGCGCAGGCGGTGGATGCGGATGCCCATGTTCACCTCAATGTCGGTGGTTGGCGGCGAGCGAATCGCCATGCCGCCATTCCAGATACGTCTTCAGCGCCAGCGTCAGCAGCGCGGTCAATGCCAGCAGCGAGGCACACGCAAACGCGGCGCTGTAGGCGTATTCGTTGTAGAGAATTTCCACATGCAAGGGCAGCGTATTGGTGCGCCCGCGGATATGCCCGGACACCACCGACACCGCACCGAACTCGCCCATCGCGCGCGCCGCGCACAGCAGCACGCCGTACATCAGGCCCCAACGGATATTGGGCAGGGTCACCCGCCAGAACATCTGCCAGCCGCTCGCGCCCAGGCTCAATGCCGCCAGTTCTTCATCGCTGCCTTGCTGCTCCATCAGTGGCATCAGCTCGCGCGCGATAAACGGAAACGTGACAAAGGTCGTCGCCAACACGATGCCCGGCAGCGCGAATACGATGCGTGGCAGCTGAATCAGCATCTCGCCAAAAAACGGCAGCTGCGCCTGCCAACCTTCGTCGATCAACGGCCACGCCCAGCCGCTGCGCCCGAAGATCAGCACGAAGATCAAACCCGCCACCACCGGCGATACCGAAAACGGCAGATCGATCAGGCTGATCAGCAAGCGCTTGCCGGGAAAGCGATGCTTGCTCACCGCCCACGCCGCAGCCACCCCGAATACCAGATTCAGCGGCAGCACGATCGCAGTCACGATCAAGGTCAGCTTGATCGCCGACAACGCATCCGGATCGACCACTGCGCGCAGGAACGTTTCCCAACCACCCCGCAGCGCCTCGGCGAAGACCAGCACCAGCGGCAGCAGCAAAAACGCCAGCAGGAACAGCAGCGCGCCCAGAATCATCAGCCACTGCACCCAGCGAGGCTCGTTGGTGGCCGAGTCGGTGATGCGGCGCGCCTGTTCGGTCATTGTGCGGTTCTGCAGCATGGAGGGCAGCGATGAAACAGCATCGTTCATGCAGGCCTCCGTTGATAGCGCAGCAGGCGTGCCTGCAGCGTATTGACCACCAGCAGGATCACGAACGACAGCAGCAGCATTGCCGCCGCAATCGCGGTGGCGCCGGCATAATCGAATTCTTCCAGCCGGATGGTGATCAGCAGCGGCGCGATCTCGGTGGAATTGGGCAGATTGCCGGCGATGAAGATCACCGAACCGTACTCACCCACGCCGCGTGCGAAGGCCAGAGCAAACCCGGTCAATACCGCTGGCCACAGACCCGGCAACACCACCCGCCAGACCGTCTGCCAGCGCGACGCACCCAGCGTGGCGGCGGCCGCTTCCAGCTCACGCTCGCTCTCGGCCAGCACCGGCTGCACCACCCGCACCACGAACGGCAGGCCGACAAACACCAGCGCCAGCACGATCCCCAACTGCGTATAGGCGACCTTGATACCGATCGCCTCCAGCCAGCGCCCGACCCAGCCGTTGCCGCCATACAACGCAGTCAGCGCAATACCGGCGACTGCGGTTGGCAACGCGAATGGCAGATCGATCACCGCGTCGAAGAAGCGCTTGCCCGGGAAGTTGTAGCGCACGAACACCCACGCCACCCAGGTGCCCATGAGTGCGTTGAAGGCGCCGGCCACGAACGCCGTACCGAAGCTCACCCGCAACGCCGACAACACCCGTGGCTCGCTCCACACCCGCCACAGGCCGTCCCAACCCAATCCGCTGGTTTTGATGAAGATGCCCAGCAGCGGTATCAACACAATCAATCCCAGCCAGGTCAGCGTAATTCCAAGACTCAGGCCCAACCCCGGCATCACGCGTCGGCGCGATGACGGCGCTGGATGGGGAGCAACCGACATATGCATTGCCTACTTTTTTGCCTGGATCTGATCGAACACACCACCGTCGGCGAAGTGTTCCTGCTGCGCCTTGTCCCACGACCCGAACGCTTCCTGGATGGTCACCAGCTTGATGTCCGGGAAACGCGCAAGATCCGCCGGGTCGGCAAATTCCGGGTGGCGTGGGCGATAGAAATGCTTGGCTGCCAGCTTCTGCCCTTCCGGCGCGTACAGATAACGCAGGTAGGCCTCGGCCACCTCGCGCGTGCCGTGTTTGTCGACGTTCTTGTCGACCAAGGCCACCGACGGCTCGGCCAGGATCGACAACTTCGGCACCACGATCTCGAACTTGTCCTTGCCCAGTTCATCGCGCGCCAGCAGCGCTTCGTTTTCCCAGGCCAGCAGCACATCGCCGATACCACGCTGCACGAAGGTCGTCGTGGCACCGCGCGCGCCGGTGTCCAGCACCGGCACATTGCGGAACAGCGCCTGCATGTAGCGCACGATGCGCTCGCGATCGCCCTTGAAGATGCGGTCGGCATACGCCCAGGCGGCCAGGTAGTTCCAGCGCGCACCACCGGAGGTCTTGGGGTTGGGCGTCACCACCGCCACGCCGGAGCGCAGCAGGTCCGGCCAGTCGTGGATGTTCTTCGGGTTGCCCTTGCGCACCAGAAACACGATCGTCGAGGTATACGGCGCGCTATTGTCGGGCAGGCGTTTTTCCCAATCGCTGTCGATCAGCTTGGCCTTCTCGGCGATTGCGTCCACGTCGTAGGCCAGCGCCAACGTGACCACATCGGCCTCGATGCCGTCGATCACTGCGCGCGCCTGTTTGCCGGAGCCGCCGTGCGAGGTTTCCACCGTCACCGTGTCCTGCGGATGTTGCTGCTTCCAATGCGCGGCGAACGCGCTGTTGTAGTCGCGATAGAACTCGCGGGTGGGGTCATAGCTCACATTGAGCAGACCGATGTCGCGCGCGCCAGCCGGGCCGGCCAGGGCCAGCAAGCTGCACAACAGGATCGACACGAAGCGGTAGCGGGGGTGGGTCACAGCAATCTCCTGGCCGGTTGGGCGCAGCTGAACAGCAAGCATGCCATGCTGCGCAGCGCTACGCGGGCGGTGAAATGACATACACGCCTGCGCTTATACCGATTTTGCATGACGTAGTGGTATGCCGCCGTGATCGTTAAAATCGTGCTTCTTTCTGCCACTGCGATCGCCATGACCAACGCTCCCGCCGCGCTGACCGCCCATTACGCCGCCGAACTGGAGGCGATCCAGGCCCAGGGCCTGTTCAAGTCCGAGCGCATCATCACCGGCCCGCAGTCGGCGCAGATCACCCTCGCCGACGGCCGCAGCGTGCTCAACTTCTGCGCCAACAACTACCTGGGCCTGGCCGACCACCCGGACATCATCCAGGCCGCCAAGGACGCGCTGGACACGCACGGCTTCGGCATGGCCTCGGTGCGCTTCATCTGCGGCACCCAGGATTTGCATAAGCAACTCGAGCGCACCATCGCCGACTTCTTCGGCACCGAGGACACCATCCTCTATGCCGCCTGTTTCGATGCCAACGGCGGCCTGTTCGAACCGTTGCTCGGCGAGCACGACGCCATCATCTCCGACGCGCTCAACCACGCCTCGATCATCGACGGCGTACGCCTGTGCAAGGCCAAGCGCTTCCGCTACGCCAACTGCGACATGGCCGACCTGGAAGCGCAGCTGCAGGCCGCCGATGCCGCCGGTTGCAAGACCAAGCTGATCACCAGCGACGGCGTATTCTCGATGGACGGCTTCATCGCCCCGCTGGACGAGATCACCGCCCTCGCCCGCAAGTACAACGCGCTGGTGCATATCGACGAATGCCATGCCACCGGCTTTTTGGGCGCTACCGGCCGCGGCTCGGCCGAGGTCAAGGGCGTGCTGGACCAGATCGATATCTTCACCGGCACGCTGGGCAAGGCGATGGGCGGCGCACTGGGCGGCTTCACCACCGCCAAGCGTGAAGTCATCGAACTGCTGCGCCAGCGCTCGCGTCCTTATCTTTTTTCCAATTCACTGCCGCCGCACGTGGTGGCCGCAGGCATCAAGGCGTTCGACATGCTGGATGCCGCCGGCGAGCTGCGCACGCAGCTGGTCGAAAACACGCGTTACTTCCGCGAGCGCATGACCGCCGCCGGTTTCGACGTCAAACCTGGCGTGCATCCGATCAGCCCGGTGATGCTCTACGACGCACCGCTGGCGCAGAAATTCGCCGAGCGCCTGCTGGAAGAAGGCATCTACGCCATCGGCTTCTTCTTCCCGGTAGTGCCCAAGGGCCAGGCGCGCATCCGCACCCAGATCAGCGCCGCGCACACCCGCGAGCAGCTGGATCAGGCGATCGCAGCATTCATCAAGATCGGCCGCGAACTCGACGTCATCAAAGACTGATGCGCACGGTGCTGCGCCAACGGCTGTTGCTGGCGGCGCACACCGATGCCCAGGCGCACTTACTGGACGGCAGTTGGGAAACCCGCTGCCTGCATTGCCGTCGGCGCTTGCAACTGCGCGCCGATGGCGAACCGCTCGGACACACCACCCTGGAACACGTGGTCCCGCAGGCCTGGTTCGGCCGTCGCGCGGCGGCCGCGCTGTGCGCGATGGTCGGCGACGATGCGAACGCGGCGCGCAACCTTGCCCTGGCCTGTGCCGGTTGCAATCACGCCAAGGGTCGCCGTCACGATGCCAACGGCGCCGGCGACGCACGTGCTTTTGAAGTCGTCAGCGCCTTGCTCAGCGCGCGTCTGGCGCGCTGGCGTGAGCCGCCGTCAGCGCCCTGACTTCCTCGGCGCTGAGCATGCGCCACGCGCCTTTGCCCAACTCACCCATTGCCAGCGCACCGATCGCCACCCGCACCAGTCGCAGCACACCGATCTCCAGCGCTGCCAACAAGCGGCGGATCTGCCGATTGCGGCCCTCGTCCAGCACGATCTCCAGCCACGCATTGCGCTCGCCTTCGCGCAGCACGCCAACGTGCTTGGCACGCAGCAGCGCACCATCGCTCTCAGGATCGGGATCGGCCACACCGGCCTGCAACTGCGCCAGTTGCTCGGCACTCGGGCGGCAATCGATCTGCACGTGATAGGTCTTGTCCGGCCCGGTCGCAGGGTCGGTCACCGCCGCTGCCCATTGCGGGTCGTTACTGAAGAGCAGCAGCCCTTCGCTGGCCTTGTCCAATCGCCCGACCGGCGCGATCCACGGCAATCCGGCACCATCGAAGCAGCGATACACCGTGTCCCTGCCCTGCTCGTCGCGCACGGTCGTGACCACGCCGCGCGGCTTGTTGAGCATCAGATAGCAGCGCGCCGGCCCGGCCAACGGCTGCCCGTCGACGGTAATGCTCGACTGCTGAGCGGCGCTGATCGGATATTCGGGGTCGTGAACCACACGCGCAGCCACGCTGACCCGCCCTTCGGCGATCCAGCGTGCCGCTTCGGTACGCGAACACACGCCCAATTTGGACAGCACGCGCGCCAGCCCGTGGCGCGGCGCGGTGGCCGCCGTGCCCGTAGCTGAGGCGCGCGAAGCACCGGCAGGACCACGCTTGCGTTGCCGGGACGTTGCCGGCGGAGGCCACCGGGTCATGCCGTCCCGACCGTGCCGCTTACTTGTTTTCGACCGACTTGGCGTCGGCCGCAGGCGTTGCAGTTGCCGCAGCGGCCGGAGCCGGCGCAGCTACCGGACGCGCCTTGACCACGCGCACACCGCGCGCCTTCATCCAGGCATCGAATTCTTCGGCGGTCATGCGCTTGCCGTTCTGACTCATGTCAAAGCGCCACGGCGTGTTGTCGAATGCAGTGGTGGCCTTGTAGGCGGCCGGATCGTTCGAATTGACGGTGCCGCCGGGCGGAATCACCTTGGCCAGATCCTGGCAGCCTTCCACACGCAACCGCAGCAGCACGCGGTCCACCGATTGCTCGCTGGTATAGGGCTGGGCCAACACGCCGGTGGGCATGCCCAGCTGGACGCTACGGGTGTAGAACTCGGCCGCCGCCGGCGCAATCACCGTGGCAGGCAACGGCAGCGGCTGGGACACCGTGCTGCCGGCGCAGTTCGGGGCGGCGTAAGCGGCAGGAATCAAAGCGAGACAGAGCAAACCTGCCGTGGCGGTACGCAGCATCGGGTTCTTCCAATTATGAGTTTGGTGTTGACGCGGCGAGTGTAGGCAGCGATGAACGCTGTTTCAACCGGAACCGTGCCTGGATGGCAACACAGACAGGTTTGGCGGCGACTCGACGCACTTTTCCTGGTCCTACAAAGACAAAACCCGGCACAAGGCCGGGTTTTGTATGCAACAGCTAGCGGTCCAATTAGTTCTGGACGTTCAGCTCGGTACGACGGTTCTTCGCACGGCCTTCCGGATTGTCGGAACCATCCGGGTTGGCGTTCGGAGCAATCGGACGGCTCTCGCCGTAGCCGATCGGGCCAACCAGACGCGACGCATCAACGCCGTTCTTGGTCAGGTAGTCGTACACGGTGGTCGCACGACGCTCGGACAGCTTCTGGTTGTACGCGTCGGTACCCTTCGAGTCGGTGTGACCGGCAACCTCGACCTTCAGGTCGGGGTAACGCTTCAGGATCTCGGTCGCTTCGCTCAGGATGGACTGTGCGTCCGGACGCAGGGTCGACTTGTTGAAGTCGAAGTTCACGCCCTTCAGGTCGATCGACACAGGAACCGGGCAACCGTCCGGACCGATGGTCTGGCCAGGCTGCGAAGCCGGGCACTTGTCGTCGCAGTTGTTGACGCCGTCACCGTCGTCATCCAGGTCTGCGCAGCTCGGAGCAACCGGAGCCGGAGCCGGCGGCGGAGCGGTCGACGGAGCCGGTCCCAACGGGATCACGACGCCGACCGAAGCCAGCACGTCGCCGAACCAGTCTTCCTGCGGAGCAGCAACGCTCTGGTCGTTGAAGTCAGCGCGGTAGGCCAACTCGGCACGCACGGCAACGCGCTTGTCGAAGGTGGTCTGCAGACCGACACCAGCCTTGGCGGCAAAGTTGCCGTCTTTCTGCTGGCCCGGCGAAACCGGGTTCGGGGTTGCGTCGAACTCTTCTTCCGAACGCTGGTAGCCCAGACCGAACAGGAGGTAGGGGTTCCAGCCGCGGCCTTCAGCGATGAAGTGGCGACGCAGGTCGAACGAGATGCCGTACTGGCTCCAGTTCTGGTCCTGGTTGGCATCGAAATTCGGGTTCTGATAGTTCAGCTCGCCGTCGATCGACCAGTTCGGGCTGACAAACTTGCCCAGACCCAGGGTCACGAACGGAGCATCATTGGTCAGACGATCGCTGTCCTGGAAGTTGAAGCCAGCGCTACCGGTCAGGTACCAACGGTCATCGAATTCCTGCGCGGAAGCAGCCTGGGCAAACGCCAGGCCGCCAAGCAACGCGGCAGTGAGAATTTTCTTGTTCATGTATACAGCTCCTTCTTTGGGAGATAAACCGATAGAGGCATTGTTCTTGGTAAAGATGCTCGTCACATCCAGAGCCATCGGGGCGCAGATTAAGCCGGCTTCAGTGAAGATCGCGTTAACGGACATATAACATGTGAAAGCAATCAACAGAGACGGCGATCCCACTCAATACTACGTATACAGCTTCATGAAGGAAAGGACCGGGCGCCCAGTTAGCACAATTGCCCCGCATGAACGGCAGCCCAATTAAGCCAGTTGAATACGCTTGCGCTCTGACCTCCGGGGGACAGGCGGCATGACTCCGTGACCACATTGGTGAATGCGAGCCCTAGTCCGAGCTGAATTGTGGGCTTGGTGGTTGCGGGCCAACGGCATCACAACGCACCCTGAACTCCCCCAAAGGAGCGCCTCGATGAAAGCCATCGCCATCACTCGCCATCTTCCAATCGACGATCCCGAGTCGCTGCTTGACATGGAGCTTCCGACGCCTGCGGCGCCGTCCGGGTATGACTTATTAGTGCGTGTGGAGGCGATCTCGGTGAATCCGGTCGACGCCAAGGTGCGTGCGCCCAAGCCGCAAACGCTGGATGCACCGAAAATTCTCGGCTACGACGCCGCCGGCGTGGTCGAAGCGGTGGGCCCGGAGGTCACTGCATTCGTGGTGGGCGACGAGGTCTATTACGCAGGAGATATCGGAAGGCCGGGCAGCAACGCGCAGTACCAGTTGGTCGATGCGCGCATCGCCGGCTGCAAGCCGACCTCGCTTAGCTTCGCCGAGGCGGCTGCGTTGCCGCTGACCACGCTGACCGCGTGGGAGTTGTTGTTCCAGCGCATGCCGTTCGCCTTCGACGGCGCACGCAATCGCGGCAAGCACTTATTGATCATCGGGGGTGCCGGTGGCGTGGGCTCCATTGCGATCCAGCTGGCGCGGCATGCCGGCTTCACGGTCATCGCCACGGCATCGCGGCCGGAGACGATTGAATGGGTGCGCCAGATGGGCGCGCAGCATGTGATCGATCACCACCAACCGTTGCACCCGCAATTGCAGGCGCTAGGCCTGCAGAGTGTGGATGCGGCGCTCAATCTGGCCGACACCGACCGCTACTGGCAGCAATTGGGCGAGATCCTGGCACCACAGGGACACGTGGGCTTGATCGTGGAGCCGCGCGGCCCGCTGTCGATTGGCGACCCCTACAAATCCAAGTGCATCGGCATCCACTGGGAACTGATGTTCACGCGCGCCCGTTATGCAACAGAAGACATGGTCGAGCAGCACCGCATCCTCAATCGTGCCGCCAGCCTGATCGATGCGGGCGAATTGCGTACCACGCAGACCGAGACGCTGTCACCGATCAATGCGCAGCAGTTGCGCGAGGCGCATCGGCGGCTGGAAAGCGGCAGCACGATCGGCAAGTTGGTGCTGGCGGGCTGGTGATCGGCGTCACTGGTTGAGTTTGCCCGCTGCGTTTGCGCGGCTTGCGGGTCCCGCCCTCTCCAGCAGACTGCCGCCAGCACTGGCCGCGTGCGTCAAGACTTGCCGACACGCCCGTTTGCCTGCATCGTGCGCACTCCGTACGCCAGCGTATCCATATCATGTCGCCCGCCACCGGCCTGCCTGACTCGCCCTACCCGCACCTGTTCACCCCGCTCGATCTGGGTTTCACGCAATTGCGCAATCGCGTCCTGATGGGCTCGATGCACACCGGCCTTGAAGACCGTGCGCGCGATTTCCCCAAATTGGCGGCGTATTTCGCCGAGCGCGCGGCCGGCGGCGTCGGGCTGATCGTCACCGGTGGGTTTTCGCCGAATGTGGTGGGCTGGCTCAAACCGTTCGGCGGCAAGCTGTCGTGGCCGTGGGAAGTGCGTCCGCATCGTCAGGTCACCCGTGCGGTGCACGCACACGGCGCCAAGATCTGCCTGCAGCTGCTGCATGCCGGGCGCTACGCCTATCACCCGTTGTCGGTGGCGCCGTCCAGGCTCAAGGCGCCGATCAACCCATTCACTCCGCGTGCGTTGTCGGCGCGTGCGGTGGATCGGCAGATCGCGGCCTATGCGCGCGCGGCGCGGCTGGCGCGCGAGGCCGGTTACGACGGCGTGGAAGTGATGGGGTCCGAAGGCTATCTGATCAACGAATTCACCGCCGCGCGCACCAACCAGCGCAGCGATGCCTGGGGCGGCGATGCGACCAAGCGCATGCGCTTTGCGGTGGAGATCGTTCGGCGCATCCGCGAGGCCTGCGGGCCGGACTTCATCATCATCTATCGGCTGTCGCTGGTGGATCTGGTCGATGACGGCAACCAGTGGCAGGAGATCCTGGCGCAGGCGCAGGCAATCGAGGCAGCCGGCGCCACCATCATCAATTCCGGCATCGGCTGGCACGAGGCGCGCATCCCGACCATCGCCACCTCGGTGCCGCGCGCGGCGTTTGCCGGGGTGACCGCCAAGCTCAAGCCGCATCTGCGCATTCCGGTGGTGGCAACCAACCGCATCAACATGCCCGAAGTGGCCGAGCGCATCCTGGCCGACGGCGCAGCCGACATGGTGTCGCTGGCGCGCCCACTGTTGGCCGACCCGCAATGGGCCAACAAGGCCAGCGCCGGCCAGTCGCACACAATCAATACGTGCATCGCCTGCAACCAGGCCTGCCTGGATCATGTGTTCGACAACAAGTTGGCCAGCTGCCTGGTAAACCCACGCGCAGTGCACGAAACCGAGCTGATCTACACACCGACCACCACGCCAAAGCGCATCGCGGTGGTCGGTGCAGGCCCTGCCGGACTGGCCTGCGCAACGGTGGCGGCCGAGCGCGGCCACCAGGTGACCTTGTTCGATGCAAGCGATGAAATCGGCGGGCAATTCAATGTCGCCAAGCGCATCCCGGGCAAGGAAGAATTCAACGAGACGCTGCGCTATTTCGGACACCGTATCGAAGCCACCGGCGTAGCGCTGCGGTTGCAGACACGCGTGCAGGCGGACGACCTCAAGGCCTTCGATGAGATCGTGCTGGCCACCGGCATCGAGCCGCGCAAGGTGGACTTCCCCGGTGCCGATCATCCGATGGTGGTCAATTACCTGGACGTCGTGCTGGGCCGCCATGTAGCGGCCGAGAAGGTCGCCATCATCGGCGCCGGGGGAATCGGTTTCGATGTCGGCGAATTTCTGGTGCACGAAGGCGTCTCGCCATCGCTGGATCCGGCACGCTGGATGGCCGAATGGGGCGTGGACCCCAGCTTCGAAACACGCGGCGCGTTGGCCAAACCGCAACCCGAGCGCCCTGCCCGTCAGGTCTGGCTGCTGCAGCGCAGCCCCGGCAAACCCGGCGCGCGTCTGGGCAAGACCACCGGCTGGATCCACCGCGCCACGCTCAAGGCCAAGGGCGTCAAGATGCTCGGCGGCGTGGAGTATCTGGGCGTTGACGATGCCGGTCTGCGGATCCGCGTGGAAGGCACCGAGCAATTGCTCGATGTCGGCACCGTGGTGGTCTGCGCCGGGCAGGAACCGCGTCGCGAGCTGCTTGCCGCGCTGCAGGCCAATGGGCAGCAACCGCATCTGATCGGCGGTGCGGATGTTGCCGCCGAACTGGATGCCAAGCGTGCGATCAATCAGGCGTGCCGGTTGGCGGCAACCTTGTAACGCGCTTGCACGCGATGTCGTAGAAGCTACAGCCGTTCTTCATTACAACGCCAGAGCGGGTTTGTGCGTCTGCAAGAGAGCCGCATTGGTTTCACTTCGATGCTGATATCGGCGGTCTTTAAGGCAACCGCCGGCCTGCTCGGCAGACGCTTGCGCAAGTGCACGCGCGGGCGCCTTAAAGCGGCTAACAAAACGTAGCGAGCAGTCGTCAGGTGGGCGTGGATGGCGCGCTCAGAACCGCAGTGTACGAGTGGTACATGCCGATGCCGAGCACCGGCCGCACCCGCGTGGCGGTGAGCGCAGTCGCTTTGTTAGCCACTCTTAGACAGGGACAGATCGGTGCCGGCGTCGACGCTGCCATCAACAGCGCGACACCACCGGGTACGCCGCTGGTCGGAGCATGCTCGGTACATTCTTTTTTCTGTCGCGCGGCTCGGCTATAAACCCGGCATGCCATCGACCCGGACTGCATCGCCGCCTACCCTCCCGCCCGCAGCGTTGCTGGCCTACGCTGCGGCGCATTTCGGCAAGAGCCTGCTCTGGTACACCGCAGAATTGCTGCTGATTTTTGCGTTGACCGAATACGTCGGACTGGGCGCGATTGCGGCCGGCGTCTCGGTCGCCGGCGGCCTGGTCGTGAGCGCAGTGATGGGCGTGTTCGCAGCGAAGCGCTGGAGTGCCGGCGCCAGCCTGGCGTGGGCTGGGCGGTCGCAATGGCGCGGCATTGCGCTAGCAGCTGTCGCCTTGTCGTTGGTCTTTGTCACGCCGGCATTTCCGCCCGATATCCGCTTGATCAGCGTCCTGCTGCTCAGCCTGCCGTTTCGCGCCGCATATGCAATCGGCGACGTGGCACAGAACACCTTGTTGGGATTGGCCCACTGGCCTTGGCATGGCGCGCGCGGCGTCAGTGCGCTGCGTCTGATCGGGAGCGGGCTGGCCGCGTTGCTGGTCAGCGCAGCGATCGGCCTGCTACTGAAAGACGGCACGCACGCCGCCGCATCCACAGCGTTGATGATCGTCGCGCTGTCCGGCAGCGTTGCCCTGCTATCGGCGTGGTGGTTACGGCAGACGCTGCAGCGCCACGCACACGTGCTTGCAGGCGCTCCAGCGCCGCCATCTGCACCACGATGGCAGCGCGATCAGTTGCTGCCGTTGGCTGTCATCGCAGCACTGGCGTTGGCACTGCCGACATTTACCAAATTGGCGCCGTATCTGGCGCAGTCGCGTATGGGCTCGGCGGGATGGGGTAGCGCGGTGTTGATTGCCTATGCGCTTGGCAGCGTCGTCGTGCAGCCCTTGGCTGCCCGCTGGCCGACTGTGGCAATGCGTCGACTAGGCGTCAGCGGAGCGGCGTTGGCCGCACTTGGGCTGGTGTTCGCCATGGCTGTCTCTCGCCACACCGTGCTGGATGCCAGCCTGGCCTTCGGCATGGGTCTGGCGGCGGGCAGTGCCGGGCAATGGGTCTGGGCACGGCATGCAGAACTCGCCTCGCGCCACGGCCCAGCACAGCAGGCGCGCGGATTTGCCGCACTCACCGCCACCGCCCAACTTGCATTGGCAGCAGGCAGTGCATTGATCGGATTGCTACTTGGCGCATCCGACTATCGCTCTGGTCACAACGCGCATCTGGCGTGGGCAATGGCATTGGGTCCGATGATTTGCGGTGTGCTGTGCGTGTTGATCGCCTGGGCCGGCAGCACCTTTGTGATGTCTGGAAAACGCCGATCTGTCGCAGCAGCGCTGCCTTCGGGCCACGTGTAATCGTCTCGATAACGCAGCAAGAGCTTCAGCGATTGCGCATGACGTTTTTCGCTGATTGCAATGATGCGCACCAGCAATCGCACTGCATGCAGTAGATGCACAAAAATCTTCTGCGCCACGCTGAATTGAAGCGTCTCATTCAATACGCACGATGAGTTCAAAACTGCAGCGAATTAGAACGGCTAACAAAACATCGTCGTCCGTTGCCGACACTGATACATCTGCGCGAAGCTATCAATGCAAGCCATGTGCGGACCATTGCGTTAAGTACACCGGTCTGCACATCTCGATACGTCATCAACGCGCCTGAAGTCGGCGTTCAAGCACACTAGCAAGTGATGATGGCGTGTAGCGCAGAACACATTTGTTGCGGTATACGCACTTTTTCATGCATGCAACGCAAGACAATCACCCTGCACACTTGCCACATATCGCATGCGTATCGCGCAGTTCTAAATTTCAATATGTGCAGTCGCTACATCGATGCGACGCATCTCAATGTTGCATCGCAAAGCTCTCATCCAGCGAAGCACTAGACACAGCAGGCAATCACGCGCGTCAACCCTGCCCATTCAGCAGGGATTATGTGATCGCCGCCTACCTTGCGCCAACTTTTTGACCCACCGCATTTGGTGGGCACCTTCGGCAGATGTGTCTTTCGCCGGAGACTTGGCGGCCCTTGGCAGGTCGCCTCCCCATGACGCCAAGCCATTCGCACTGGTGCATCCACTTTGGATGGCCTGCGGATCGGCCCATACGGAGCAAGGAGTTCTATGAAACTGGCTTGGATACTTTGGCTGTCGCAATTATTGCCGCAGCCGGCTGCAGATTCGTTGTGTTTGAGTACCACCGTATACCTGGAAGCACGCGACCAGACCTTGCGTGGCCAACAAGCCGTTGCAGAAGTCGCGTTGCGTCGTCTGGACAGTGGTTTGTGGGGCGATTCGATGTGTCAGGTGGTCACCGCGCGCAAGCAGTTCGCGCCGACCATCGTGTCACCGGGAACTCAGCTCAAGAATGACGATGCCTGGAACAAGGCGTTAGGTGTGGCATTGGCCGCAGAGCGCAACTGGGCGTTACCGGTAGGCCAACGCAAAGAGATCGTGCCAGGCGCGAGCCACTTTGCCGCCAGCGCGATTGCGAGCCCCAGCTGGCGCAATGCGTATCAGGTTGCCACCATCGGCGACCACACGTTCTATCGCGTGCAGAAGCTGCGTCCACGCACTGCATCCTGACTCCTTCCACGCACGCGCGCATGCGTTGCCGCTAAGCTTGCGCCTTCGTTCTCGCGTGGAATTCCTATGAAGCTGTACACCAAGCCCGGCGCGTGCTCGCTGGCAGATCACATCGTGTTGCGCTGGTCGGGCCTGCCGTTCGAGTTGACCGTTGTCGATGCCGCCACGATGAAGTCCCCCGAGTATCTGCGCCTGAATCCGGCCGGCGCGGTTCCGCTGTTGGTGGTCGACGATTGGGCGTTGAATCAGAACGCGGCCATCCTCAACTACATCGCCGACATCGCACCGCTTACCGGTCTGTCCGGCGACGGCACTGCGCGCAGCCGCGCCGAGATCAATCGCTGGATCGCCTTCGCCAATGCCGATGTGCATCCGACATTCAAGCCGATCTTCGGCAGCACTGCGTATCTGCAAGACGACGCACTGCTTGCGCGCAGCCACGACGACGCACGCAGCAAGTTGCGCACCTTGTACGAACGTGCCAACACGCATCTGCAGGATCGTACCTGGCTGGCCAGCGACACCCATACCGGTGCCGATGCGTATCTGTTCGTGACTTTGTTGTGGGCGCAGAAGGTCGGCGTGAATCTGAGTGGCTTGAATGCACTGGATGCGTTCGTGCAGCGCATGCTGGCCGATGCCGATGTGCAGGCCGCATTGAAGGCCGAAGGTCTGGCGTAAGCCGATCGCATCGCGCGAGTTGATCAGAGTGCGGCGGCAGCACCTACCGCACGGAGAGTCCACCATCGACGTGCGTGATTGATTTTTGGCGCCACAACGCAACGCATCACTTACGCGACGCATAAAAAACGCCGGGCACTGCCCGGCGTTTTCGTTACAACCTAAAGCAAAACTCAGCCCAGCAGATGCGACACGCCGCTGCGCTCTTCTTCCAGCTCGGCCAGGGTCTTGTCGATGTACTTCTGGCTGAAGTCGTCGATCGGCAGATCCTTGACCAGGGTGTACTCGCCATTGGCGGTGATCACCGGGAAGCCGAAGATCACGCCTTCGGGAATGCCGTAGGAGCCGTCGGACGGCACGCCCATGGTCACCCACTTGCCGTCACTGCCCAGCACCCAATCACGCACGTGATCGATGGCGGCATTGGCGGCCGACGCAGCCGAAGACAGGCCGCGTGCTTCGATGATCGCCGCGCCGCGCTTGCCCACGGTCGGGATGAAGGTGGACGCGTTCCATTCCTGGTCGTTGATCGCATCGCCGATGGAGGCGCCATCGGAGGTGGCGAAACGGTAGTCCGGGTACATGGTCGGGCTGTGGTTGCCCCACACCACCAGCTTCTCGATACCGCCGACCGGCTTGCCGAGCTTTTGCGACAGCTGGCTCAGCGCACGGTTGTGGTCCAGACGCAGCATGGCGGTGAAGTTCTTCGGGTTCAGATCCGGCGCCGACTTCATCGCGATGTAGGCATTGGTGTTGGCCGGGTTACCGACCACCAGCACCTTGACGTCACGCTTGGCGACCTTGTTCAGGGCAGCGCCCTGCGCGGTGAAGATCTTGGCATTTTCCAGCAGCAGGTCCTTGCGCTCCATGCCCGGGCCGCGCGGACGCGCGCCAACCAGCAGCGCAACGTCGATGTCCTTGAACGCCACTTCGGCGTCGTCGGTGCCGACCACGCCGGCCAGCAGCGGGAATGCGCAGTCTTCCAGCTCCATGATCACGCCCTTGAGCGCGGCCTGGGCCTTTTCATTGGACAGTTCCAGCAATTGCAGGATCACCGGCTGATCCTTGCCCAGCATTTCGCCGGAGGCGATGCGGAACAGCAGGGCATAGCCGATCTGGCCGGCAGCGCCGGTCACGGCAACACGAACAGGTGCTTTCATGGGGAGTTTCCTCTGCTAAAAAACGTGGGTGGAGGTGCACGCTGGCGTGGCGCAAGGCCTGGCGGCGCGCAGTGACAAGCGAACGGCCGCACTTGGCGGCCGTTCGGGGAAAGACATCAGGCGGCGAGGATCTTGTTCCACTCCGCGACGCGGTCGGCCTTGGCGGCCAGCACGGCGTCGGTATCGCCTTCGATCGTCACCTTGTTGATCACATCGCCCTGGGCGACCGCATCGACCACGTCCAGGCCCTGGGTGACCTTGCCGAACACGGTGTGCTTGCCGTCCAGCCAGTTGGTGGCGACATGGGTGATGAAGAACTGGCTGCCGTTGGTGTTGGGGCCGGCATTGGCCATGGACAGCACGCCGCGGTCGTGACCGACGCCGTTGTTGGCTTCATCTTCGAAACGATAGCCCGGGCCGCCGCGGCCGGAGCCTTCCGGGCAGCCGCCCTGGATCATGAAGTCGGCGATGACGCGGTGGAAGCTCAGGCCGTCGTAGAAACCGCGCTGGACCAGGTTGACGAAGTTGGCAACGGTCAGCGGGGCCTTGTCGGCGAACAGCTCAACCACGATCGGGCCGCGGGTGGTGTCGAAATGGGCAATCAGGGACATGGAAATCCTTGCAGGTTTCAGGGTGTATGACAGCCCATTAGAATACACCCGGGCGTGCAGCCGGCCGTGCAGACGTACGACCATTGTCGGGGGGTGCACAGCAAGCTGAATGGGCGTCTTGAACCATCTGACGGCCGGGCGCAACGGCACGGCAACGAAACCGCTATAATGTCGGGCTTACCTTCTCAAGACTGGCGCCAGACAGGGGCCCTTTCCGCATGTCCATCGAAAAACTCCGCAATATCGCCATCGTCGCGCACGTCGACCATGGCAAGACCACCCTCGTCGACTGCCTGCTGAAGCAGTCCGGCACCCTGTCCGAACGCACCGTGTTGGCTGAGCGTGTGATGGACAGCAACGATCAGGAAAAGGAACGTGGCATCACGATCCTGGCCAAGAACACGGCCATCACCTGGAACGGCAACCGCATCAACATCGTCGACACCCCGGGACACGCCGACTTCGGTGGCGAAGTCGAGCGCGTGCTGTCGATGGTGGACTCGGTGCTGATCCTGGTCGACGCGATGGACGGCCCGATGCCGCAGACGCGCTTCGTGACCCAGAAGGCCTTTGCGATGGGCTTCAAGCCGATCGTGGTGGTCAACAAGATCGACCGTCCCGGCGCGCGCCCGGACTGGGTGATCGACCAGGTGTTCGACCTGTTCGACAAGCTCGGCGCAACCGACGAGCAGTTGGACTTCCCGATCGTCTACACCTCTGCATTGAACGGCTACGCCAGCCTGGATTCGAGCGTGCGCGACGGCGATATGACCCCGCTGTACGAAGCGATCATGCAGCACGTGTCGGCACCGGACGTGGATCCGGACGGCCCGTTCCAGATGCGCATCAGCCAGCTCGATTACAACAACTTCGTCGGCGTGATCGGCATCGGCCGTATCCAGCGCGGCGTGTTGAAGAAGAACATGCCGGTCAGCGTGATCGACCGCGAAGGCAAGAAGCGTCAGGGCAAGGTGCTGCAGGTGCTGGGCTTCCTGGGCCTTGAGCGCATCGAGCAGGACACCGCCGAGGCCGGCGACATCGTGGCCATCTCCGGCGTGTCCGAGCTGACCATTTCCGACACCGTGTGTGCGCTCGACGCGCCGGAAGGCCTGCCGCCGCTCACCGTGGACGAGCCGACCATCTCGATGACCTTCCAGGTCAACAACTCGCCGTTCGCCGGCAACAAGGACCTGTCCGGCGGCAAGTTCCTGACCAGCCGCCAGCTGCGCGACCGTCTGGACCGCGAGAAGGTGCACAACGTGGCGCTGAAGGTCGAAGAAGGTTCCGACGCCGACAAGTTCCTGGTCTCCGGCCGTGGCGAACTGCATCTGTCGGTGCTGATCGAAAACATGCGTCGTGAAGGCTACGAGCTGGCCGTGTCGCGTCCGGAAGTGATCATCAAGGAGATCGACGGCAAGCAGATGGAGCCGATCGAACAGCTTGTGGTCGATATCGAAGAGCAGCACCAGGGCGGCGTGATGGAAAAGCTGGGCAGCCGCAAGGGCCAGCTGAAGAACATGGAGTCCGACGGCAAGGGCCGCGTGCGTCTGGATTACATGATCCCGGCGCGTGGTCTGATCGGCTTCCAGAACGAGTTCCGCACCCTGACCCAGGGCTCGGGCCTGCTGTTCCACGTGTTCGACCATTACGGTCCGAAGGAACAGGGCGCGATCGCCAAGCGCCAGAACGGCGTGATGATTGCCAACGCTGCAGGCGCCACCCCGGCCTATGCGCTGGGGCCGTTGGAAGAGCGTGGCCGTCTGTTCGCTGCCGAAGGCGACAACGTGTACGAAGGTCAGCTGGTCGGTATCCACTCCAAGGACAACGATCTGACCGTCAATGCGATCAAGACCAAGCCGCTGACCAACATGCGCGCCTCGGGCAAGGACGATGCGATCAAGCTGACCCCGGCGATCAAGTACACGCTGGAGCAGGCACTGGACTTCATCGAGGACGACGAGCTGGTTGAAGTCACCCCGAAGGAAATCCGCCTGCGCAAGAAGGGCCTGACCGAAAGTGATCGTAAGCGCTCCGGCCGTTCGGGCTGAGTTGCTGGTTAGCCCACGGTCGTGAGCAACAAACCCTACAGCCCGGATCCGCGTGCGCATCCGGGGCTGCATGTGATCGCCTTGCTAGAGGCGGTCAAAGGGACGCTTGCGCTGTTGGCGGCGACGGGCCTGGAAATTCTGGGCCCGCTCCCGCTGCAAAACGCGGTCAGTACCCTGATCCGCCGGTTTAGTCTGGATCCCGACCACGGCGCACTGCCGTCGTTGCTCAAGACCATCAGTCCCGACGCTGTCCATCTGGCCGCTGCCGCCATGCTGGCCTACGGCCTGCTACACGTCGTGGAAGCCTGGGGGTTGTGGCGTGCCAAGGCATGGGCCTCGGTATTGGGCTGCCTGTCGGCGGCCATCTATCTGCCATTCGATATCTACGCCATCGTCCGCCATCCCGGCTGGACCGCCTGGGGCGTACTGGCAATCAATCTGATCGTGGTCGGCGTGCTGGCACGCGATCTGCTCAAGCGCCGGCGTCGCTGACGCACCCTGCCCGTCTGCGGGTACGTCCTACACGTTGTCACCCCGACGCAGCGCCGTTAGCCTGCGAACAGTCCCCGGGGAAGACCATCAATGCAATCCACCACCTTGTCTTTTGCGCTATTGCTTGCGCTGTGCGGCTGTGCGCATGCCGATGGCCCTGCGCCCGTTGACGGCCTGACACAGGTAGATGCGAATGTACCGACCGCCGAGCAACTGGATCTGACCGATGCCGACATCGCCGGTCTGCAGGCGGGTATGGCTTCCGGCAAGACCAACAGCCTGGCACTCACGCGTGCATACCTGCAGCGCATCGCTACGATCGATCGCGCCGGCCCCAAACTCAACTCGGTGATCGAACTCAATCCGCAGGCCGAAGCGGATGCCCGCGCATTGGACGCCGAACGCCGCGCCGGTCGCGTGCGCGGCCCGTTACATGGCATTCCCGTGTTGCTCAAGGACAACATCGATGCTGTGCCGATGGTCAACAGCGCAGGCTCGCTGGCCCTGGCCGATTTCAAGCCCAGCCGCGATGCGTTTCAGGTGCAGCGCCTGCGCACGGCCGGCGCGGTGATCCTGGGCAAGACCAACCTCAGTGAGTGGGCCAATTTTCGCTCCACCAAGTCCAGCTCCGGTTGGAGCGCGCGTGGCGGCCTGACCCGCAATCCTTACGCGCTGGATCGCAATCCCTGCGGCTCCAGTGCCGGCACCGGCGCGGCGATCGCCGCTAGCCTGGCCACCGTCGGCATCGGCACCGAAACCGATGGCAGCATCACCTGCCCGGCTTCGGTAAATGGATTGGTCGGACTCAAACCGACCGTGGGCCTGATCAGCCGCGACGGCATCATCCCGATCTCGGCCAGCCAGGACACCGCCGGCCCGATGACGCGCAGTGTGGCCGATGCTGCTGCAGTGCTGCAGGCGATCGCCGCACCCGATCCGCAGGATCCGGCCACACGCGATGCGCCGTCTTCAACGCCGGACTATCTCGCGCACCTCAAACCCGATGGCTTGCGTGGCGCGCGACTGGGCCTGTTGCGCAACCCGCTGCGCGAAGATCCCGCCATTGCTGCAGCACTGGATCGCGCCTTGCAGAGCCTGCGTGCAGCGGGTGCTACGGTCATCGAAACCAGCCTGGCCACCGATGGCAAGTGGGATGCCGCTGAGCAGACGGTGTTGTTGGTCGAATTCAAGGCCGGGTTGAATGCCTATCTGCGCAGCCACGCCGCACCGGTGTCGAGCCTGGAACAGCTAATCGCCTTCAATCGCACGCATGCGCAGCGCGAGATGCCCTACTTCGCGCAGGAGCTGTTCGAGCAAGCGCAGGCGGCACCTGGCCTGGAAGACCCCGCGTACCTCACTGCGCACGCCACCGCCAAGCGACTGGCCGGGCCCGAAGGCATCGACGCCGCACTGAAGGCCCATCGCCTGGATGCGCTGATCGTACCGACCACCGGCGCCGCCTGGGTCACCGATCTGGTCAAGGGCGATACCTTTCCCGGCGCCGGTTACGGCGCCGCCGCGGTGGCCGGTTATCCCAGCCTGAGCGTGCCGATGGGGCAGACCCAGGGCCTGCCGCTCGGCCTGCTGTTCATGGGCAGCGCCTGGAGCGAGCCGCGCTTGATCGAACTGACCTACGCCTACGAGCAGCGCAGCAAGGCGCGCTTTGCGCCCAGCTATGCGCCGAGCGCACCGGCCGCTGCGTCCACGGCCGTGCCGGTGCCGGTGACAGTGCCTAAACCGTAGTCGCAGGCTCGCCGTCTTCGGCACCGGGCGAGCGCACGCTCTCCTGGGCGATCGGCTCGGCTGCATGCACCGGCGGTTTCTCCTGCGCCGCGATCTCGGCGCGGATCCTTGGCAGTGCGTAAGCGTGCTCACGGGTGAGGAAGTCGATCATGCGCTCACGCGCGATGCAGCGCAGATCGAACGCATCGCCGGAATTACGTGCACTCACCAGCAGACGCACCTGGATCGTGCTCTCGCTGGTTTCGGTCACCTGGGTCACGCACACGCGCCCATCCCAGAGCGGCTCGCTTTTGCAGATGCGCTCCAGCTCGGCGCGCACCGCCGCGATCGGGGTGCGGTAATCCAGCCACAGGAACGCGGTACCGAGCAGATCGGCGCTGCTGCGTGTCCAGTTCTGGAACGGGTGCTCGATCCACCAGGTCAACGGCACCACCATGCGCCGCTCGTCCCAGATCCGCACCACCACATACGAGCTACCGATCTCCTCGATGCGGCCCCACTCGCCCTCCACAATCACCACATCGTCCAGCCGGATCGGCTGCGTCAACGCGATCTGCAGACCGGCGATCAAGTTGCCGAATACCGGCTTGGCCGCGATACCGGCCACCAGCCCGATGATGCCGGCCGAGGCCAGCAGCGTCTTGCCGATCTGGCGCACCTGCGGAAATGTCAGCAGCACCACCGAGATACCGAGCAGGATCACCGCGCCCATCACCACCCGGCTCAGCACACGGGTCTGGGTCTGGATACGCCGTGCGGTGAGGTTGTCGGACACCTCGATCGGGTTGCTGCGCAGAATTGCCATCTCACCGGCAGCGACCGCGCGTACCAATAACCAGGTCACGCAGCCGACGATGCCGACATGCAACAGATGCTGCACCGCTGCCAGGCCTTTGCCCGATAGCGGCGTCGCCTCGGTGGCGATGCCCAGAAACAGCAACGGCAGGATGAAGGCAGCCGGCAGGGTGACCACGCGAATGATGCGTGCGCGGCGATAGTCGCGGCCTTGCATGCGGCGAAACAGCCACAGCATCAACGACCAGACGACGATGCCCGCCAAGAGCGAGGCACCAAGCGGGATTGCGTATTCGCGGATGACGTTCCAATCGGCAGTCAAACCGTTCCTCCTGTGGGGGGAAAGAGGGATGGCTGCAGGATCATGCCGCAAGCGGCATGAGCATCACGTCATACGCACATTGAAATCACGCGCCCAGCGGTTGCGCCACCACCTGTTGTTGCTTGCGCACGATCGCCATCGCAATTTCCAGCGACTGTTCGTAGTTCAAGCGTGGATCCACGCTGGAACGATAGGCGCGCTCCAGATCGCGCTCAGTCAACTCGCGCGCGCCGCCCGTGCATTCGGTGACGTCTTCGCCGGTCAGCTCCAGATGCACACCGCCCAGCCGCGTCCCGGCTGCCGCGTGCAGATCGAACGACAACTCCACCTCGCTGCGGATATTGTCGAAACGCCTTGTTTTATAGCCATTTCCGGTACTTTCGGTATTGCCGTGCATTGCATCGCACACCCACAGCACACGCCGTCCATCGCGCTTGACCGCATCCAGCAGCGGCGGCAATTTTTCGGCGATCTGGGCCGCGCCCATACGATGGATGAAGCTCAGGCGGCCGGGTTCGTCTTCCGGATTGAGCACATCGATCAAGCGCAACAGCTGGTCCGGCTGCACCGACGGCCCGACCTTGATCGCGATCGGATTGCGCACGCCACGCAAGTACTCAACATGCGCGCCATCCAGCGCAGCGGTGCGCATGCCGATCCACGGGTAATGCGTACTCAGGTTAAACCAGCCCCACTGGCGCGGCACCTGCCGGGTCAGGCCTTCCTCGTACGGCAGCAACAGCGCCTCGTGCGAGGTGTAGAAATCGATGCGATTGAGGTTGTACACCTCCGCCCCGGACAAGGTTTCCATGAAGCGCACCGCATCGCCGATCGAGGACACCATCTTCTGGTAGTCCGCCGCCAGCGGCGAATAGCCCACCCAATCCAGATTCCAGTATTCGGGGTGGTGCAAGTCGGCAAAGCCACCGTCGATCAATGCGCGCACGAAATTCATCGTCATCGCCGAGCGCGAATGCGCGGTGATCATGCGGCGCGGATCCGGTATGCGCGCCGCTTCGGTGAACGCCGGCGCATTGATCACATCGCCGCGATAACTCGGCAAGGTCACCCCGTCGCGGGTTTCGGTGTCGGCCGAACGCGGCTTGGCGTACTGCCCGGCAAAGCGTCCTACGCGCACTACCGGTAGGTGCAGGCCGTGCACCAGCACCAGGCTCATTTGCAGCAGCACTTTCAAGCGGTTGGAGATCGTGCCCGATTCGCAATCGCTGAAATTCTCCGCGCAATCGCCACCTTGCAGCAGAAAACGCTTGCCTTCCTGGGCCTCGGCCAGCTGGCGCTTGAGCGCAAAGATTTCCCACGAGGTCACCAGCGGCGGCAGCTGCCGCAACTCGTCCAAGGTGTGCTCCAACGCAGCTGCGTCCGGGTAGGTCGGCATCTGCAGCGCCGGACGCTGGCGCCAACTCTGCGGCGACCACTGGTCTGCCTCGTTGACGGACGGATGAAGGGAAGCGGACATCGTGAACTCCAGAAATCTCGGGCGCCGGCCATTGCCGGAACGGTTAGAACAACTTGCGCTGACCGCGCTGCTTGAACCCGGCATACAGCGCCCACAGCGCCAGCGCCACGAACCACAGCATGCTCCACATCGGCATGCTCAGGCCCAGAAAGCGCCAATCGATATTGCCGCAATCGCCGGTGCCGGTCAGCACGGTGCGGAACACTTCGAACGGCCCCATCGTCTCGCTCAGAAAGCTCAGCGGCGGCCCGCACGACGACATCATGTCCTTGGGCCGGACCTGCACCCAGACATGCCGCGACGCGATACCCATGCCCACCCCGGCAGCGATGAAACTCAGCACACCATAGAGCTTGCGCGTGCCCGCAGCGCGTGGCCCATGCAACGCACCCAGCAGGAAAAACACCGCCAGTGCCGCAAATGCGATGCGCTGGAAAATGCACAGCGGGCATGGTTCAAGCCCAAGATGCAGCTGCACGTAGATCGCATAGGCAAGCAATCCTGCGCATGCAAGAAAGCCCAGCAGAAACTGTGCCCGGAAACCCCAACGAAATGGATTCATCGTTACCGCTTGCCTAGGATCGAGTCATGGATTATCTGCCATCGCCGCCGCCATGACCACGCAAGCCTGCGTCTGCCGGCTCGGAGGGCGCCAAGCACACAGCGCGTATCTGCCTGACAGCATCAAGACAACACCCGCCCGTGATCGCATCCAGCAGCAAAGCAGCACCGACCCGGCATCTGGCGACTGCGCGACGCTGTCATTACGCCGCCATACGCACCGCTGTCGTCAACGCAATCACGTTCGACGCACCAATGAAAAAGCCCGGCGCTAGCCGGGCTTTTTCAGGAATCTTTGCGAGCAGCGATCCGATTACTCGGCCACTTCCTCGGCGACGACCGGACGGTCGACCAGTTCGACATACGCCATCGGCGCATTGTCACCGGCACGGAAGCCGGCCTTCAGGATACGCAGGTAGCCGCCGGGACGGGTCGCGTAACGCGGGCCCAGCTCGACGAACAGCTTGCCCACTGCTTCCTTGTCGCGCAGGCGCGCGAACGCCAGACGACGATTGGCAACGCCATCGACCTTACCGATGGTGATCAGCGGCTCGGCGACGCGACGCAGTTCCTTGGCCTTCGGCAAGGTGGTCTTGATCAGCTCGTGCTTGAACAACGAAGCGGCCATATTGCGGAACATGGCTTCGCGGTGCGCGCTGGTACGGTTGAACTTACGACCGGATTTCTGGTGACGCATGAGTGTGATTTCCTAAGAATGTTGAGACTGCTTGAGAGACGTTGTCGCCATCCTGGCGCTGTTGAATGGACTGCGGTTGGTCCGAGCCGGCCGTCCTTTGACCGGATGTCACCGCGGGCTTTGGCCCGTCGATGTGGAAAAACAAACATGGGCGCCCGAAGACGCCCATGCCTTGACACATTAACCAAGCATGCCGTGCTGAGCGACACCGGCCGGCGGCCAGTTCTCCAGCTTCATGCCCAGTGCAAGGCCGCGCTGTGCCAGCACTTCCTTGATTTCGGTGAGCGACTTCTTGCCCAGATTCGGGGTCTTGAGCAGCTCCACTTCGGTCTTCTGGATCAGATCGCCGATGTAGTAGATGCTCTCGGCCTTCAGGCAATTGGCCGAACGCACTGTCAGCTCGAGGTCGTCGATCGGGCGCAGCAGCACCGGATCCACGCCGCTGGCAGCCGGCTTGGCCGCACCGCGATCGCGGTGGGTGAAATCACCGAACACCGACAGCTGATCGCTAAGGATGTCGGCGGCAGTGCGCACGGCTTCCTCGGCATCGATCGTGCCGTTGGTTTCGATATCGATCACCAACTTGTCGAGGTCGGTGCGCTGTTCCACACGCGCAGCTTCCACGGCATAGGCAACGCGACGCACCGGCGAGAACGACGCATCCAGCATCAGACGACCGATGGTACGGGTCTCTTCGTCCGGACGACGACGTGCGGCAGCCGGCTGATAGCCGAAGCCACGCTCGATCTTCAGGCGCATGTTCAGCGCCGTGTCCTTGGTCAGGTGGCAGATCACATGGTCGCCGTTGACGATCTCGACGTTGTGATCGGTCCTGATGTCGGCCGCAGTGACCGTACCCGGACCCTGCTTGGACAGCGACAGCGTGGCGCTATCGCCACTGTGCATACGAATCGCCACGTCTTTCAGGTTGAGCAGGACGTCAAGCACGTCTTCCTGCAGCCCTTCGACCGTGGTGTACTCGTGCAGCACGCCATCGATCTCGACCTCGGTGATCGCAAAACCCGGGATCGACGACAACAGCACACGACGCAGGGCATTGCCCAGCGTGTGCCCGTAACCGCGCTCCAAGGGCTCGATCACGACCTTTGCGCGATTGTCGGTAAGACGTTCGATCTGCGGACCACGGGGGCGCAGAACCTGGTTGGCGGTAACCGTCATGTTGCGGGGTCTCCTGCGAACCTCCGGCGGTGCCGGAGGCTCTCCAATGTGAATTACTTCGAATACAACTCGACGATCAGCGCTTCGTTGATATCCGAAGGCAGGTCGGCACGATCCGGAACAGCCTTGAACACGCCGCTGAACTTCTTCGAATCGACTTCGACCCACGACGGCGTCATGTCGTGCTGCTCAGCCACGGTCAGGGCTTCCTGCACGCGGAGCTGCTTCTGTGCTTTTTCCGACAACGTGATCGCATCGCCAGCCTTGATCTGGTACGAAGCCAGATTCACAGACTTGCCATTGACCAGCACGCCACGGTGCGACACCAGCTGGCGCGCGGCCGGACGGGTGACGGCAAAGCCCATGCGATAGCAGACGTTGTCCAGACGGGTTTCCAACAGCTGCAGCAGGTTCTCGCCGGTGTTGCCCTTCTTGGTCGAGGCCTTCTTGTAGTAGTTGCGGAACTGACGTTCCAGCAAACCGTAGATGCGCTTGACCTTCTGCTTTTCACGCAGCTGGGTAGCGTAGTCGGAGAGCTTGCCTTTGCGAGCCGCGCCGTGTTGGCCGGGCTTTTGCTCAAGCTTGCACTTGGAGTCCAGCGCACGCGCCGGGCTCTTGAGGGAAAGGTCGGCGCCTTCGCGGCGGGCGAGCTTACAGGTAGGACCGATATAACGAGCCATTTCTTATCGCTCCCTTAGACGCGACGCTTCTTCGGCGGACGGCACCCGTTGTGCGGGATTGGCGTCACGTCGATGATGTTGGTGATCTTGTAGCCCACGTTGTTCAACGAACGCACGGCCGACTCACGGCCCGGACCCGGACCCTTGATACGCACTTCCAGCGACTTCACGCCGTAATCGAGCGCAGCGCGGCCAGCCTTTTCGGCGGCAACCTGAGCAGCGAACGGGGTCGACTTACGCGAACCACGGAACCCGGCGCCGCCGGACGTAGCCCACGACAGCGCATTGCCCTGGCGATCGGTGATGGTGATGATGGTGTTGTTGAACGAAGCGTGGACGTGAGCGACGCCGTCAGTGATGACGCGCTTGATCTTCTTCTTCGTTTTCTTTTCTGCTGGCTTTGCCATGATCTATCCCTTACTTCCTGATCGCCTTGCGCGGACCCTTACGGGTGCGGGCGTTGGTACGGGTACGCTGACCACGCAGCGGGAGACCACGACGATGACGCAGACCGCGGTAGCAGCCCAGATCCATCAGTCGCTTGATCGCGATACCGATTTCACGGCGCAGGTCGCCTTCGACGACATACTTGCCGACTTCGGCGCGCAAACGCTCGATTTCGGGTTCGGACAGATCACGAATCTTCGTGGTCGAGGTAACGCCTGCAGATTCGCAGAGCTTCTTCGAACGGGTACGGCCGATGCCGTAGATGCTTTGCAACCCGACCCAGACGTGCTTCTGGGCTGGCAGGTTGACGCCTGCAATACGCGCCATGACGCGATTCTCCAACTGAGTGATGGCCCGACAGCGCCCAGGCGCCATCCGGCAGGATGGATCAAAAGTGAACTCGGAATTGTAGCAAGGCCTCGGATTGCTTTGAAGCCCGTGGAACCAGAAAGTTCCATGGACCCGGCGTGGGGAGTGTGCCCTCGCTCCGGCGCCGGACGATGTTGATCCAGAAAACTTCTCCGAATCGCCTGTACTACTCCCGCACAGGACCACCTCGTCACACCCGCGCGCGAGACGTCGCGCGAGCCGCCCTTCTGATCGGAAGATCGTGGCCCGGGAACCAGGCCGTCTTCACGTAATGAAGTTCTAGTGTACCACTTAACCGCGCGCCAGACCGCCGCGCGAGCCGCCCTTGAGGTTGGCTTTCTTCAGCAAACTCTCATACTGGTGCGACATCAGATGCGCCTGGATCTGCGCAATGAAATCCATCACCACTACCACCGCAATCAGCAGCGAGGTGCCACCGAAGTGGAACGAGGTGCCGAGCTGCGTGCGCATGATTTCCGGCAACAGGCAGACGATCACCAGGTACAACGAACCAGCCGCAGTCAAACGCGTCAGCACGCCGTCCACATAATCCGCAGTGGCCTTGCCCGGACGAATACCCGGAATCAATGCACCGGACTTCTTGAGGTTATCGGCAGTTTCCTGCGAGTTGAACACCAGCGCGGTATAGAAGAACGCGAAGCCGATGATCAGTGCAGCGAACACCAGCATGTGCACTGGCTCACCAGGTCCAAGCGCGTTGGCGATCTTCTGCAGCCACGAACCCACGCCACTCCCCGATGCTGCCTGACCCGACCACATCGACAACGTCGCCGGGAATGCCAGGATGCTGGATGCGAAGATCGGCGGAATCACGCCTGCCATGTTGAGCTTCAACGGCAGGAACGAGGTCTGATTCATGTAGGCATTGCGGCCGCCTTGGCGACGCGCGTAATTGACCGTGATACGCCGCTGTCCGCGTTCGACAAACACCACAAACAGCGTAAACGCCAGGATGGTGATGACGATCAGCAACAGCGAGATAAAGCTCAGATTGCCTTCGCGGAACGCCTCGACAGTCTGGATTGCGCCCGACGGAAGCCCTGCGACGATACCGGCGAAGATGATCAGCGACACACCGTTACCGATGCCGCGCTCAGTCACCTGCTCGCCAACCCACATCAAGAAGATGGTGCCGGCGGTCAGTGCAATCACTGCAGTCAGCACAAAGCCCATGCCCGGCGCGTAAACCACCGGAGCGCCACCCGGCGCGGTCTGATTCTGCAGTGCCAGCGCGATACTGCCGCCCTGCACTACTGCCAGAAGCACCGCACCGATGCGCGAATACTGGGTGATTTTGCGTCGGCCGGATTCGCCTTCTTTCTGCATCGCCTTGAGGGCGGGAAAGATGTGCGTGGCCAACTGGATCACGATCGATGCCGAAATATACGGCATCACGTTCAACGCAAAAATACTGAAACGGTGCAGGGCGCCGCCCGAGAACATGTTGAACATGTCCACGATGCCGCCACCCTGCGCCTGCATCAACGAAAGCATGGCATCGGGATTAACGCCAGGCACCGGCACATAGCAGCCGATGCGATAGACGATCAATGCCCCGAGGACGAACAACAGCCGCTGGCGAAGTTCCGTGAACTTGCCAAGCCCGCCACCGAGGTTACCAATGCCAGCCTGCGCCATCTGCCGATTACTCCTCTACGCTGCCGCCGGCAGCTTCGATTGCTGCCTTGGCGCCTGCAGTCGCAGCGACACCCTTCAGCACGAACTTCTTGCTTAGCTCGCCCTTCAGCACGATCTTCGCCTTCTTGGCGCGGCTCGGGACCAGATTGGCCGCACGCAACGCTGCAAAGTCGATCTCACCGGCTTCCAGCTTATCCAGCTGGTAGGACAACACTTCAGCGCTGTCACGCGCCATCTTGGAGCGGAAGCCGATCTTCGGCAGACGACGCTGCATCGGGGTCTGGCCGCCTTCGAAGCCCGCCTTGATCTTGCCGCCACCCTTGCGAGCGAACGAGCCCTTGTGGCCGCGGCCGCAGGTCTTGCCAAGGCCGGAGCCGATGCCGCGACCGACGCGCGTGCGCTCGGTACGGGCGCCGTCAGCGGGCTTGAGGTCATTGAGATGCATAGTCATGGGATTAGTCCTCAACCTTGACGAGGTAGTGAACCGTATTGATCAGGCCACGCACCTGCGGGCTGTCCTTGAGTTCACGCACATCGTTGATCTTATTCAGGCCCAACGCATGCACCGACAGGCGGTGACGCGACTGGGTACCACGCAGGCCACGCACCAGGCGCACCTTCACAGTCTTGCCAGTGTCCTTAGCCATGGTTGAGCTCCTCCACCTTCTTGCCGCGCTTGGCCGCAACACGCGCCGGCGACTGCACTTCCGACAGACCCTTCAGCGTTGCACGCACCAGGTTGATCGGATTACGCGAACCGACCGCCTTGGCCAGCACGTTCTTCACGCCAACCGCTTCCAGCACAGCGCGCATGGCGCCGCCAGCGATGACGCCGGTACCTTCCGAAGCAGGCTGCATGTAAACGCGAGCTGCGCCATGACCGGACTTGACGGCGTGCCACAAGGTGCCGTTGTTCAGATCGACAGTCGCCAGATTCTTGCGCGCCTGCTCCATCGACTTCTGGATGGCAACCGGCACTTCGCGCGCCTTGCCGTAACCGAAACCAACCTTGCCCAGACCATCGCCGACCACTGTCAACGCGGTGAAGGTGAACTGGCGACCGCCCTTGACCGTCTTGCTGACGCGATTGACCGCGACCAGCTTTTCGATCATGCCATCGTCGACTTTCTCTTCGCGGTTACGGTCGCGATCACGACCCCGCGGTGCACGTTCTTCTGCCATCTTGATTCCTTGATTGATTGAGTATGTACGGCTCGGGGCCGCTTATGGTTGTGGAATGGAACTGTGTTCCCGGCACCGTTGCAAAAGAACGGGACGGTCCGGCATCTCCCTGCCGGCGGTAACGCGAATGTGGCCGCTGGCCACATTCGCAGCAGTGCTTAGAACTTCAAGCCGCCTTCGCGAGCTGCGTCAGCCAGCGCCTTGATACGGCCGTGGTAGCGGTAGCCCGAGCGATCGAATGCGACCTTCTCGATACCTGCAGCCTTGGCGCGCTCGGCGATCAGCTTGCCGACCTTGACAGCCGCATCGCTGTTCTTGCCGTTCTTCAAACCTTCCTTGACGTCGGCCTGCAGCGTGTTCGCAGCAGCGATCACCTTGGAGCCGTCGGCAGTGAAGACCTGCGCATACAGATGCTGGCCGGTGCGCAGCACCGACAAGCGGGCGACGCCCAGCTCACGAATGTGCGAACGGGTGGACTTGGCGCGACGCAGACGGGCGATGTTCTTGTTGATGCTCATGATATTTATCCTACGGAAGCTGAAGGAAAACAGGCTTTTGCATTGAGAAGTCCGGCCATGGATGGCCGGGCACCTAGCAGAGGGACCTGCCTTACGCCTTCTTGGCTTCCTTGCGAATGATGACTTCACCGGCGTACTTCACACCCTTGCCCTTGTAGGGCTCCGGCGGACGGAAACCGCGAATCTTGGCGGCGACTTCGCCGACGCGCTGCTTGTCGGCGCCCTGGACCAGAATTTCGGTCTGGGTCGGGGTCGACAGCGTGATGCCTTCCGGCGCCACGAACACCAGCGGGTGCGAGAAACCGAGCGCCAGGCTCAGATCCTTGCCCTGCATGGCGGCGCGGTAACCGACGCCGACCAGCTCGAGCTTGCGCTCGAAGCCGTCGGACACACCCTTGACCATATTGGCCAGGATGGCGCGCACGGTGCCGGTGATGGCCAGCTGCGACGGATCGTTGGCCGACAGGGTTGCAACATCGCCGTCGATGGCGATTTCGACGCCAACCGGCTTCGGCAGGGTCAGGGTGCCTTTCGGGCCCTTGACGCTGACCAGCTCGGGCTGGACGTTGAGCTCAACACCCTTCGGAAGGGACACAGGCTTCTTGGCTACACGGGACATGTTCGATTCCTTCCCTTAGGCCACGAAGCACAGGACTTCACCACCAACGCCGGCTTCGCGAGCCTGCGCATCGGTCATGATGCCTTTCGACGTGGAGATGATGGCGACGCCCAGTCCACCCAGGACCTTGGGCAGCTCGGTCTTGCCGCGGTACTGGCGCAGACCCGAGCGCGAGAAACGCTTCAGGGTCTCGATGACCGGACGGCCTTCGAAATACTTCAGCACGATTTCCAGCTCCGACTTGTTGTTCTCGGTCGCTGTCACGCGCAGGTCGGTGATGTAACCCTCGTCCTTCAGGACTTGGGCGATCGCAACCTTGATCTTGGACGACGGCAATTTCACCGTCTGCTTACCAACCGCGGCCGCATTCTTGATGCGTACCAGCAGGTCGGCGATGGGATCAGTCATGCTCATATGAGTACCTTTGAGTGCACCGATATCCGCTTTCGCGAAAATCTTGTGTTTTCCTGGGGATGGGCCAGAACCCTTTACGCCATGCCAAGCCTGTACAGGCAAGACAGAAGCGGAAGTATACGACAAAAGAGCCCGACTTGCGTCGGACTCCCTTGTTGAACAGAACAATCCTGTTCAAACCGGCCGCGAACGGCCGGAAAGCTGTTACCAGCTTGCCTTACGCAGGCCCGGAACGTCGCCGTTCATCGTGGCCTTGCGCAGCATGTTGCGACCCAGACCGAACTTGCGGTAGACACCGCGCGGACGACCGGAAAGTTCGCAACGGTTGCGGTGGCGGCTCGGCGACGAATCGCGCGGCAGCTTCTGCAACTTGGTCGAGGCATCGATCTTCTCTTCGTAGGACGCATCCTGACTGGAGAGGATCTTCTTCAGCGCATCACGCTTGCCGGCGAATTTCTTCGCCAGCTTTGCACGCTTGATGTCGCGGTGGATCATGGAGGTCTTTGCCATTTCGGATGTCCTCTACGGTCAGTTACGGAACGGGAACTTGAACGCTGCCAGCAGCGCCTTCGCTTCCGCATCCGTCTTGGCGGTGGTGGTGATGGCGATATCCATACCGCGGATCGCGTCGACAGCGTCGAAGTCGATTTCCGGGAAGATGATCTGTTCCTTCACACCCATGTTGAAATTGCCACGACCGTCAAAGGAACGACCGGAAACACCACGGAAGTCGCGCACGCGCGGCAGCGAGATGTTGATAAGACGGTCCAGGAACTCGTACATCTTGGCGCGACGCAACGTGGTCTTGCAGCCGATCGGCCAACCGTCGCGGATCTTGAACGATGCGACCGAAACGCGCGACTTGGTGACCACCGGCTTTTGACCGGAGATCTTGGACATGTCGCCGACTGCATTTTCCAGAATCTTCTTGTTGGTTGCCGCCTCGCCCACGCCCATATTGAGCGTGACCTTGACCAGCCTCGGCACCTGCATCGGATTGGTGTAGCCGAACTCCTTCATCAGGGCCGGCACCACGTTTTCCTTGTAAAACTTTTCGAGACGAGTGTTCATGATCGCATTCCTCAGGCGTCGAGCGCCTCACCGCTGGAGCGGAACACACGCAATTTGCGTCCATCCTCCAGCACCTTGAAGCCAACGCGCTCGCCCTTGCCCGTTGCCGGGTTGACGATATTGACGTTGGAGATATGGATCGACGCTTCACGCTCGACCACGCCGCCGGCGACACCCGCCTGCGGGTTCGGCTTGGTGTGGCGCTTGATGATGTTGGCATTGGAGACGATCACGCGATCGCCATCCACACGCACAACTTCACCCTGCTTACCCTTGTCCTTGCCGGTGTTGATGACGACCTGGTCGCCCTTCTTGATACGGTTAGCCATGTATATGTCCTCCGCTCACAGCACTTCGGGAGCGAGCGAGACGATCTTCATGAACTTCTCGGAACGCAGCTCGCGCGTCACCGGCCCGAAGATGCGGGTCCCGATCGGCTCCTGCTTATTGTTCAACAGCACAGCGGCGTTGCCATCGAAGCGAATCAGCGAACCGTCGGGACGGCGCACACCCTTGCGGGTACGCACCACAACGGCGTCGTAGACTTCGCCTTTCTTGACCTTGCCACGCGGAATGGCGTCCTTGACGGTCACCTTGATGATGTCACCAATGTGTGCATAGCGGCGCTTCGAGCCGCCCAGCACCTTGATGCACATCACTTCCTTGGCACCCGAATTGTCGGCCACATCGAGGTAGCTCTGCATCTGGATCATGATTCAGATCTCCCTTAGCCGGCCGAACGGGTGACGATTTCAACCACCCGCCAGTTCTTGGTCTTGGACATTGGAGCAATCTCGGTCACACGCACGACGTCGCCTTCATTACAGGCATTGTCGGCGTCGTGTGCGTGCAGCTTGGTCGAGCGCTTGATGTACTTGCCGTACAGAGCATGCTTGACCTGGCGCTCCACCAACACGGTGACCGTCTTGTCCATCTTGTTGCTGACGACACGGCCTTCGACCGTGCGCAGCGCTTGCTTTTCGTTGTTATCGCTCATCGCGGCCGTCCTTACTTGGTGCTGCCGAGCAGGTACTTGACGCGAGCAATCTCGCGGCGTACCCGGCGGGTATCGTGGGTCTTCGGCAGCTGGCCGGTGACCTGCTGCATACGGAGCGAGAACTGCTCCTTACGCAAATCGGTCAGGTGGGCCTTCAGTTCGTCAGCCGACTTCTCGCGGAGTTGTTTGATGTCCATCAGCGCACCGTCCGGGTCACGAAAGTGGTAGTCACCGACAGCTTCGCGGCGGCAAGGCGGAATGCCTCACGTGCGACCTCTTCGGGAATACCTTCGATTTCATAGATCATGCGACCCGGCTGAATCTGCGCGACCCAGTACTCCACGTTGCCCTTACCGGAGCCCATACGGACTTCGATCGGCTTCTTGGTGATCGGCTTGTCGGGGAACACACGAATCCACATCTTGCCGCCCTTTTTGACATGGCGGCTGATCGTACGACGTGCTGCTTCAATCTGACGCGCGGTCAGCTGACCGTGCGCGGTTGCCTTGAGGCCGTACTCGCCGAAGCTGACGGCGTTTCCGCTCCATGCCAGGCCGTCGTTACGGCCCTTGTGCATCTTGCGATATTTGGTTCGCTTGGGTTGCAACATTGCCGTTACCTCGCTTCACGAGCCGGGCGCGAAGGACGGTCACCACGGTCGCCGCGATCGTTACGATCGTTGCGTGGGCTGTCGTCCTGCTTCTCCTGGCCAACCTGGGAGAAGTCAAAGACCTCACCCTTATAGATCCAGACCTTGATACCGATGATGCCGTACGTCGTGGACGCCTCGGCAAAACCGTAATCAATGTCGGCACGTAGCGTGTGCAGCGGCACGCGGCCTTCGCGGTACCACTCCGAACGGGCGATTTCTGCACCGTTGAGGCGGCCAGCCACGTTGACCTTGATGCCCAGGGCACCCAGGCGCATCGCGTTACCGACCGAGCGCTTCATTGCACGGCGGAACATGATGCGACGCTCAAGCTGCTGCGCGATCGACTCGGCGACCAGCTGCGCATCCAGCTCCGGCTTGCGCACTTCGGTGACGTTGATGTGGGCAGGAACACCCATCATCGCGCTCACTTCCTTACGCAGCTTTTCGATGTCCTCACCACGCTTGCCGATCACCACGCCCGGACGGGCAGTGTGGATCGTCACGCGGGCGGTTTTGGCAGGGCGCTCGATCAAGATCTTGCTGATACCTGCCTGCGCGAGCTTCTTGCGCAGCATTTCACGCACTTTCAGGTCGGCTGCCAGATAACCGGCGAAGTCGGCCTTGTTTGCGTACCACTTGGAATTCCAGTCCTTGGCGATGCCAAGACGGATTCCAGTCGGATGAACTTTATGACCCATGGTCTTTTCCTTTCCGCTTACTTGGCGGCGCCAACAATCACAGTGATGTGACTGGTGCGCTTGAGGATGCGGGTACCGCGGCCTTTCGCCCGCGCCATGAAACGCTTCAGGGAGGGACCTTCATCAACCATGATGGTCTTGACCTTCAGCTCGTCGACATCCGCGCCCTGATTGTTCTCGGCATTGGCAATAGCAGACTCCACCACCTTTTTGATCAGGTGTGCAGCCTTCTTGTCCGAGAACTTCAGCAGATTGACCGCACGTTCGGCGGACAGTCCACGCACCTGATCAGCGACCAGGCGGGCCTTCTGCGGGGAGATGCGCGCGGTGCGCAGGATTGCTTTCGCTTCCATCGTCATCTCTCCTTACCTGCTCGACTTCTTGTCGCCACCGTGACCCTTGAAGGTCCGGGTGACGGCAAATTCGCCGAGCTTGTGGCCGACCATATTCTCGTTGACGAGCACCGGAATGTGGTTCTTACCGTTATGCACGGCGATGGTGATGCCTACCATTTCGGGCAGGATCATCGAACGGCGCGACCAAGTCTTGATCGGCTTCTTGCTACCCGCAGCGGACTCCACCTTCTTTGCAAGGTGGTGATCGACGAACGGGCCCTTCTTAAGTGAACGTGCCATGGTCGATTAGCCCCTACGATCGCGGACGATGAATTGCTGGGTGCGCTTGTTCTTGCGCGTCTTGTAACCCTTGGTCGGAACACCCCAGGGGGTGACCGGATGCGGATTACCCTGACCAGCCTTCGCTTCACCACCACCGTGCGGATGGTCGACCGGGTTCATGGCCGCACCGCGAACGGTCGGACGAACACCGCGCCAGCGCTTGGCGCCAGCCTTGCCCAGCTTCTCGAGGTTGTGCTCGTCGTTACCGACTTCACCGATGGTGGCGCGGCACTCGACCGGCACCTTGCGCATTTCACCCGAGCGCAGACGCAGCGTGGCATAGATGCCTTCGCGAGCGACCAGCTGGACGGCAGCACCGGCAGCACGTGCGATCTGAGCACCCTTACCCGGCTTCAGCTCGATACCGTGAACCGTCGTACCGACCGGGATGTTGCGCAGCGGCAGCGTGTTGCCGGTCTTGATCGGTGCGTTGGCACCGGCAATGACCTGATCGCCAGCCTTCAAGCCCTTGGGGGCAATGATGTAGCGACGCTCGCCGTCGACATAGCACAGCAGGGCGATATGAGCGGTACGGTTCGGATCGTATTCGATCCGCTCCACACGCGCCGGAATGCCTTCCTTGTTGCGCTTGAAGTCGATGATGCGGTAGTGCTGCTTATGACCACCACCGACGTGACGCACGGTGATGCGGCCATGGTGGTTACGACCACCGGACTTGCTCTGCGAATCGAGCAGCGCCGCGTGCGGTGCGCCCTTGTGCAGATCGGGAGTAACCACACGCACGGCGGAACGACGGCCGGGAGAGGTGGGTTTGAACTTCATCAATGGCATGGGATGGACCTCAGGCCTTAGCCGTTACGTCGATGGACTGACCATCAACCAGGCGGACGTACGCCTTGCGCCAATTGCCGCGGCTACCAGCACGGTTACGGAAGGACTTGCTCTTGCCCTTGACGTTGACCACGTTGACAGCTTTGACCTTGACGTCGAACAGCTGCTCAACCGCGGCCTTTACATCGGCTTTGGTGGCTTCGTTCGAAACTTCGAAGACATACTGGTTGGAGATTTCCTGCAGGCGCGCGGTCTTTTCAGAGACTCGCGGAGCACGCAGCACGCTGAAGATTTTTTCGTTGCTGCTCATGCCAGCCACTCCTCGATCTTCTTGACCGCATCGGCGGTGATCACGACCGTATCGGCCCCGACCAGAGCGACCGGATCCAGACCCTGCACATCACGCACCTGCACATACGGCAGATTGCGAGCGGACAGGTACAGGTGCTCGGAGGCTTCTTCGGTGACGATCAGCGGGCGCTTGCCCACATCCAGTCCCTTCAGCTTCTCGATCAGACCCTGGGTCTTGGTTGCTTCGACGTCGAACGCTTCGACGATCATCAGGCGACCCTGGCGATTAAGCTCAGAGAAGATCGCGCAGATGGCCGCACGGTACATCTTGCGGTTGACTTTCTGTTCGAAGCTGCGCGGCTTGGCCGCAAAGGTCACGCCGCCACCGACGAAGATCGGAGCCGTCAACGCGCCATGACGCGCACCGCCGCCCTTCTGCTTCTTCGACTTCTTGGTCGTGCCCGCAACTTCCGAACGCGTCTTCTGAGCCTTGGTACCAGCGCGGCCGGCATTGCGATAAGCGACGACGACCTGGTGAACCAGATCTTCGCTGAATTCGCGACCGAACACGGCATCGGAGACCGAGACCTTGTTGTTACTACCCGTGATAACGAGTTCCATCGTCATCTCTCCTTATGCCTTGCTCGCCGGACGGACGATCACGTCGCCACCAGCTGCGCCAGGCACGGCGCCGCGGATAGCAATCAGACCACGCTCGACGTCGACCTTGACCACTTCCAGGTTCTGCGTGCTTTGCTGCACGGCGCCCATGTGGCCCGACATCTTCTTACCCGGGAAAACACGACCCGGGGTCTGGCGCTGACCCAACGAACCCGGCGCGCGATGCGACAGCGAGTTACCGTGAGTTGCATCGCCCATACGGAAGTTGTAGCGCTTGATGGTGCCCTGGAAACCCTTACCCTTGGTGACGCCCTGGACGTCGACCTTCTGGCCGACCTCGAAGATGTCCGCCTTGATCTCGCCGCCGACGGCGAAATCGCCGAGCTGCGCATCTTCAACGCGGAATTCCCACAGGCCGCGGCCCGCTTCCACCTTCGCCTTGGCGAAGTGACCAGCAGCCGGCTTGTTGACCAGTGCGGCGCGACGGGCACCAACGGTAATCTGCACTGCGCTGTAGCCGTCAGCTTCGACGGTCTTGATCTGCGCGATGCGGTTTGGAGTTGCTTCGATCAGCGTGACCGGTACCGAGCGGCCGTCTTCAGTAAAGACGCGGCTCATACCAGCCTTGCGGCCTACGAAGCCCAACGAATATTTCTTCGTCATGGTCGTAGTCCTCAGGTCAGCTTGATCTGGACGTCGACGCCAGCCGCGAGTTCGAGCTTCATCAGCGCGTCCACGGTCTTGTCGTTCGGGTCGACGATATCGAGCACACGCTTGTGCGTGCGGGTTTCGTATTGGTCACGCGCATCCTTGTCGGCATGCGGGGATACGAGGATGGTGTAACGTTCGATCTTGGTCGGCAACGGGATCGGGCCACGCACTTGCGCGCCGGTCCGCTTAGCCGTTTCGACGATCTCGCTGGCCGAACGGTCGATCAATCGATGATCGAACGCCTTCAACCGAATCCGGATCTTTTGTTCCGACATGACGGAAGCTTCCTTCGTTAAAAGAGCGACGGGCAAGGCCTCTGGGATACCTGCCCCGATATTCCTGCGTAGATGAAATCGCCGTGCGTCCTGCCAGCGAGGGCATTTCCTCCGCCCAAAAACTGAGGCAGGCCGGTAAACCGGTCTGCCCAGACGGAAAAGTATAGTGCGCAACGAGAGCACCGTCAACAACACGTGAGTTGTTGAGTGCTCCATGCAACGCGACCTTCCCGGTCTGGCGAACACGAGCGGCGTCCTGCCGTTCTTTTCGCTGTAACTCTGCGCCCTACCCAGGGACACCGAGCCGCGCATTATAGCGAGCTGTTTTTACTGGCGCAAGCGCTCTACCCTGCGAATTGCATTGCACGCGCACATTTCCGCTAAACAAAAAGGCCGGCTTGCGCCGACCCTTTGCGTTGCTTGCGTGCTGATCCGGCGACGAGGCGTCGCCGGATCGCAGGCACTTACTTGATGATCTTGGCAACCACGCCGGCGCCGACGGTACGGCCACCTTCGCGAATCGCGAAGCGCAGACCTTCGTCCATCGCGACCGGGTTGATCAGGGTCACGACCATCTTCACGTTGTCGCCCGGCATCACCATCTCCACGCCTTCCGGCAGCTGGCAGGCGCCAGTGATGTCGGTGGTGCGGAAGTAGAACTGCGGACGGTAGCCCTTGAAGAACGGGGTATGACGACCACCCTCATCCTTGGACAGCACATAGACTTCGGCTTCGAACTCGGTGTGCGGCTTGATCGAACCCGGCTTGCACAGCACCTGGCCGCGCTCCACGTCGTCACGCTTGGTGCCGCGCAGCAGCAGACCGGCGTTGTCGCCCGCCTGACCCTGGTCCAGCAACTTGCGGAACATTTCCACGCCGGTGACGGTGGTCTTCTGCGTGTCGCGGATACCGACGATTTCGATTTCGTCGCCCACCTTGATGATGCCGCGCTCGATACGACCGGTCACCACGGTGCCACGACCCGAGATCGAGAACACGTCTTCGACCGGCATCAGGAACGGACGGTCGACGTCGCGGGTTGGCTCCGGGATGAAGGTGTCGAGAGCTTCGACCAGGCGCAGGATCGCCGGTACGCCGATTTCGCTCTGATCGCCTTCCAGCGCCAGACGGGCCGAACCATGAATGATCGGGGTGTCGTCGCCCGGGAACTCGTACTTGCTCAGGAGCTCACGCACTTCCATCTCGACCAGCTCAAGCAGCTCGGCGTCGTCGACCATGTCGGCCTTGTTCAGGAACACGACGATGTGCGGCACACCGACCTGACGCGAGAGCAGGATGTGCTCACGGGTCTGCGGCATCGGGCCGTCAGCAGCCGAACACACCAGGATCGCGCCGTCCATCTGCGCCGCACCGGTGATCATGTTCTTGACGTAGTCGGCGTGGCCGGGGCAATCGACGTGCGCGTAGTGACGGTTCTCGGATTCGTACTCGACGTGTGCGGTCGAGATCGTGATGCCGCGCGCCTTCTCCTCCGGCGCCGCGTCGATCGCGTCGTACGCCTTGAACTCGCCGCCGAAACGCTCGGCACCGATCTTGGTCAGCGCAGCGGTCAACGTGGTCTTGCCATGGTCGACGTGACCAATGGTGCCGACGTTAACGTGCGGCTTCTTGCGCTCAAATTTAGCTTTTGCCATGACTCACTAACCTCTAATTGGAAAATTTTGTTTGAAGCGGCTGAGCGAACTCAGCCCTTCTTGGTGACAGCGTCGGCGATGTTGGTCGGCGCTTCTTCGTAATGGTCGAATTCCATCGAGAACGTTGCGCGACCCTGGCTCATCGAGCGCAGCGAAGTCGCGTAACCGAACATCTCACCCAGCGGAATCATCGCATTGATGATCTTGCCCGACGGGCTGTCGTCCTGACCCTGCAACACGCCACGGCGGCGGCTCACGTCGCCCATCACGTCGCCCAGGTAATCCTCCGGGCTGACGATCTCGACCTTCATGATCGGCTCAAGCAACACCGGGCTGGCTTTCGCAAAGCCCTGCTTGAACGCCATCGACGCGGCCAGCTTGAACGCCATTTCCGAGGAGTCGACGTCATGGTACGAGCCGAACACGAGCTTGACCTTGACACCCACCACCGGGAAGCCGGCGATCGGACCACTGGTGATCGTTTCGCGCAGACCCTTTTCGACCGAGGGGATGAATTCCTTCGGAATGATGCCGCCGGTGATGTCATTGATGAAGAGGAAATCGTCTTTGACGTTGTCGTTCTTGCGATCTTCTTCGGTCATCGGCGACAGCTCGATCACCACGTGACCGTACTGACCCTTACCACCGGACTGCTTGGCATGCTTGTAATCGGACTTGACGTCGGTCTTGCGGATCGTTTCGCGATACGCAACCTGCGGCTTGCCAACGTTGGCCTCGACATTGAACTCGCGACGCATGCGGTCGACGATGATGTCTAGGTGCAACTCGCCCATGCCGGAGATGATGGTCTGGCCGGATTCTTCGTCCGTCTTGACGCGGAACGAGGGATCTTCCTGCGCCAGACGACCCAGCGCCGTACCCATCTTTTCCTGGTCCGACTTGGTCTTCGGCTCCACCGCCATCGAGATCACCGGCTCCGGGAAAATCATGCGCTCCAGGGTGATGATCTTGTCCTGCGCACACAGCGTATCGCCGGTGGTGACGTCCTTCAGACCCACGGCTGCGGCGATGTCACCAGCGCGCACTTCCTTGATCTCTTCGCGATTGTTGGAGTGCATCTGCAGGATGCGGCCCACGCGCTCTTTCTTCGACTTGACCGGGTTATAGACCTGGTCGCCGGAGTTCAGCGTGCCCGAATAGACACGGAAGAACGTCAGCGAGCCCACGAACGGGTCGGTCATGATCTTGAACGCCAACGCCGAGAACGGCGCGGTATCGGTCGCCGGACGGGTGTCTTCCTTCTCGTCTTCGTCGATGCCCTGGACCGGCGGACGGTCGGCCGGCGACGGCAACAGGTGCACGACGCCGTCGAGCATGGCCTGCACGCCCTTGTTCTTGAACGCCGAGCCACAGAACACCGGCACGATCTCGACCTTCAGGGTGCGCTCGCGCAGACCCACCAGGATCTCTTCTTCGGTCAGGTCGCCTTCGTTGAGGTACTTGTCCATCAGGTCTTCGCTGGCTTCTGCAGCCGCTTCGACCATGAACGAACGCGCCTCGGTCGCAATCTCGACCAGATCGGCCGGGATGTCACCGTATTCGAAGGTAGTGCCCTGCGAGGCAACATCCCAATGGATCGCCTTCATCTTCAACAGGTCGACCACGCCCTCGAAACCGTCTTCAGCACCGATCGGTACCTGCATCGGCACGGCGTAGGCTCCCAGACGGGCCTTCAGCTGCTCGACGACCTTGTCGAAGTTGGCACCGGTACGGTCCATCTTGTTGACGAAGGCCATGCGCGGCACGGAATACTTGTTGGCCTGGCGCCACACGGTTTCGGACTGCGGCTGCACGCCACCCACGGCACACAGCACGAACACCGCACCGTCGAGCACGCGCAAGGAGCGCTCCACTTCGATGGTGAAGTCGACGTGCCCGGGGGTGTCGATGATGTTGAGGCGATGCTGCGGCATGGACTTGTCCATACCCGACCAGAACGCGGTGGTGGCAGCGGAGGTGATGGTGATACCACGCTCCTGCTCCTGCTCCATCCAGTCCATCACCGCAGCGCCGTCATGGACTTCGCCGATCTTGTGACTGACGCCGGTGTAAAACAGGATGCGCTCGGAGGTGGTGGTCTTGCCGGCATCGATATGAGCCATGATGCCGAAGTTGCGGTAACGCTCGATAGGGGTGGTGCGGGCCACGGGGAGCCTCTCAATTTCTTGGATTTCGGATGGCCGAACGCCGCCTTTCGGCGGCCTTCGGATTTAGATGCGACGCTAATCGCGCGTCGCAAACAGCACTCAGATGGTGCTGAAGGGCCCCGTTACCAAGGCCCACGAGGTCACCAGCGGTAGTGTGCGAACGCCTTGTTCGCCTCCGCCATACGGTGCGTCTCTTCGCGCTTCTTGATCGCGCCGCCACGGCTTTCCGAGGCGTCCAGCAGTTCTGCAGCTAGCTTGCGCGGCATGGTGTTCTCGCCACGCTTGCGCGCGGAATCGATCAACCAGCGCATTGCCAGCGCCGTGCGACGGGAGGAGCGCACTTCGACGGGCACCTGATAGGTAGCACCACCGACGCGACGCGATTTAACTTCGACAGCCGGGGCCACGTTGTCCAGTGCTTTCTGCACCAGCTCGACGGCATTCGGATTCTTTTCGCCAATGACGTCCATCGCGCCATAGACAATTTTCTCAGCAACCGACTTCTTGCCACTTTGCATCACCATATTGATGAAGCGGGCAATGGTTTCGCTGCCATGCTTTGGATCAGGCAGGACGGTGCGCTGCGGAGTAGAACCTTTACGGGACATTGGAGTATTTCCTTAGCTCTTCGGGCGCTTGGCGCCGTACTTGGAACGACCTTGACGGCGCTTTGCGACGCCGGCGGCGTCCAGCGAACCACGGACGGTGTGATAACGCACACCGGGAAGATCCTTGACGCGGCCACCGCGAATCAGGACCACGGAGTGCTCCTGCAGGTTGTGACCTTCACCACCGATGTAGCTGATGATCTCTTCCTGGTTCGTCAGGCGCACTTTGGCAACCTTACGCAGGGCCGAGTTCGGCTTCTTCGGGGTAGTGGTGTAGACGCGTGTGCAGACGCCGCGGCGCTGCGGACACTTGTCCAGTGCCGGGGAGGCACTCTTGTAGGTGGTCGCTTGCCGAGGCTTGCGGACCAGCTGATTGATCGTCGTCATCAGTTGATTCTTCTGATTGAGAGGCCGAGACGGCCTTGCACGAAAACAAAGGCAGGCCGAAAAACGGCCCGCCGAGACAGGGAAGTATAGCTGGCAGGACGAAACTCCGTCAACTTCACGGAAATCTAACCCTGCTGGCCCATCCAAAGGCCGGAAAACGGAGGGCCTCCTGCCCTCCTTTTCGCTTGGCTTACGGCGATCTTGCGACCGCCGTCGGAGCGCTTACTCCTCGTCCGCGCCAGCGTCGGCCACCGTGGCGACCGGTTCGGCCACTGCCGGCTTGCCCGACAGCGTTTCCATTTCCGAGTCGGTCAGACCCGAAGACTTGCGACGTCCGGCATGGTAAGCCAGACCGGTACCGGCCGGGATCAGACGACCCACGATCACGTTTTCCTTCAGACCGCGCAGGTTGTCGCGGGTACCGCGCACGGCAGCCTCGGTCAACACGCGGGTGGTCTCCTGGAACGAAGCCGCCGAGATGAACGACTCGGTGGCCAGCGAGGCCTTGGTGATACCCAGCAGCACCGGATCGTACTTGGCCGGCAATTCATTGCGCTTGACCAGGCGGACATTTTCCTCGATGACGCGCTGGCGCTCGACCTGCTCGCCGTTGAGGAACTTGCTGGTGCCCTGATCGGTGATCTCGACCTTACGCAACATCTGGCGAGTGATCACCTCGATGTGCTTGTCGTTGATCTTCACGCCCTGCAGGCGATACACGTCCTGGATTTCCTTGACCAGATACGCCGCCAGCGGCTCGACACCCAGCAGACGCAGGATGTCCTGCGGGCTCGGCTCGCCGTCCACCACGGTCTCGCCCTTGGTCACGTGCTCGCCTTCGAACACGATGATCTGGCGGTACTTCGGGATCAGCTCTTCGTGTTCCGAACCATCGGTGTCCTTGATGATCAGGCGCTGCTTGCCCTTGGTGTCCTTGCCGAAGCTGATGATGCCCGAGCGCTCGGCCAGGATCGCCGGATCCTTCGGCTTGCGGGCTTCGAACAGATCGGCAACGCGCGGCAGACCACCGGTGATGTCGCGGGTCTTGGACGCTTCCTGCGGGATCTTGGCGACCACGTCGCCCACGCCGACGGCGGCGCCGTCCTGCAGGTTGACGATGGAGCGCGGCGGCAACAGGTACTGGGCCGGCAGATCCGTGTTCGGGATCGTCAGATCATTGCCCTTGCCATCGACGATGCGCACGATCGGGCGCAGTTCCTTGGCGTGTGCACCGCGACGCTTCGGGTCGGTGATTTCGCGCGAGGCCAGACCGGTCAGTTCGTCGGTCTTCTCGATGACGGTGACGCCGTCGACGAAGTCGATGAAGCGGATGAAACCGGCCACTTCCGACACGATCGGGTGGTTATGCGGATCCCAGTTGGCAACGCCCTGCCCGGCCTTGACCGCATCGCCGTCTTTGGCGGTGATGGTGGCGCCATACGGCAGCTTGTAACGCTCGCGCTCGCGGCCATGGCCATCGAGCACGGACAGTTCGCCCGAACGCGAGACCGCAACCAACGCGCCACTGGCGTGCGCCACCGACTTGAGGTTGTTGAACTTCACCGAACCGGTGGTCTTGACGGTGATGTTGTCCACCGCAGCCGCACGCGATGCCGCGCCACCGATGTGGAACGTACGCATGGTCAGCTGGGTACCCGGCTCACCGATGGACTGTGCGGCAATGACGCCGACCGCTTCACCGATGTTGACCTGGTGACCGCGTGCAAGATCGCGACCGTAGCAACGTGCGCACACGCCGAACGAGGACTCGCAGCTGATGGTCGAACGCACCTTCACCGACTGCACGCTTGCCTCTTCCAACTTGGCAACCCAGGCTTCGTCGAGCAGCGTGTTGCGGGTGACGATCGGTTCTTCGTCGTTGCCCGGCAAGTACACGTCCTCGGCCACCACACGGCCCAGCACGCGCTCCTTCAACGGCTCCACCACATCGCCGCCTTCCACGATCGGGGTCATGATCAACCCTTCGGTGGTGCCGCAGTCGACTTCGGTGATGACCACGTCCTGCGCCACGTCGACCAGACGACGGGTCAGGTAACCCGAGTTGGCGGTCTTCAGCGCGGTATCGGCCAGACCCTTACGGGCACCGTGGGTGGAGTTGAAGTACTCCTGCACGTTCAGGCCTTCGCGGAAGTTCGCCTTGATCGGCGTCTCGATGATCGAGCCATCCGGACGCGCCATCAGGCCGCGCATACCGGCCAGCTGACGGATCTGCGCCTGGCTACCACGCGCACCGGAGTCGGCCATGATGTACAGCGAGTTCATCGACTTCTGGTCGATGGTCTCGCCCTTGGCGTTTTCGACCTTCTCGGTACCGATGGTGTCCATCATCGCCTTGGCGATGCGCTCGCTGGTGCGCGACCAGATGTCCACGACCTTGTTGTAACGCTCGCCGGCGGTGACCAGACCGGACTGGTACTGCTCCTGGATTTCCAGCACTTCGGCTTCTGCCTCGGTGAGGATGCCCTTCTTCTCGTCCGGGATCAGCATGTCGTCGATGCCGATCGACACGCCTGCACGGGTGGCGTAGGCATAGCCGGTGTACATCAGCTTGTCGGCGAACACGACGGTGTCCTTCAAGCCCAGCAGACGGTAGCTGGAATTGATCAGACGCGAGATGTTTTTCTTGGTCATCTCGGTGTTGGCCAGCTGGAACGGCAGGCCTTCGGGCAGGATTTCGCTCAGCAGGGCACGACCGACCGTGGTGTCCACAATCGAGGTACCGCTGGTGCGCTTTCCATCGACCGCATCCACGTCCACCTGGGTGATACGGACCTTGACCTTGGCGTGCAGTTCCACCACGCGGTTGTCGTAGGCGCGCTTCACTTCGCTGGTGTTGGCGAACACCATGCCCTCGCCCTTCTTGTTCTCCAGGGCGCGGCTCATGTAGTACAGGCCCAACACCACGTCCTGCGACGGCACGATGATCGGCTCGCCGTTGGCCGGCGACAGGATGTTGTTGGTGGACATCATCAGCGCACGCGCTTCCAGCTGGGCTTCCAGCGAGAGCGGCACGTGGACGGCCATCTGGTCGCCGTCGAAGTCGGCGTTGAAGGCGGTACAGACCAGCGGATGCAGCTGGATGGCCTTGCCTTCGATCAACACCGGCTCGAACGCCTGGATGCCCAGACGGTGCAGGGTCGGTGCGCGGTTCAACAGCACCGGATGCTCGCGGATCACTTCTTCCAGGATGTCCCAGACTTCAGCTTCTTCGCGCTCGACCAGCTTCTTGGCGGCCTTGATGGTGGTGGCCAGGCCGCGACGCTGCAGCTTGGCGAACACGAACGGCTTGAACAGCTCCAGCGCCATCTTCTTCGGCAGGCCGCACTGGTGCAGCTTGAGGTACGGACCGACGGTGATGACCGAACGACCGGAGTAGTCCACGCGCTTGCCGAGCAGGTTCTGACGGAACCGGCCCTGCTTGCCCTTGATCATGTCGGCCAGCGACTTCAGCGGACGCTTGTTGGTGCCGGTGATGGCACGGCCGCGACGGCCGTTGTCCAGCAGCGCATCGACCGATTCCTGCAGCATGCGCTTTTCGTTGCGCACGATGATGTCCGGCGCATTGAGCTCGAGCAGACGACGCAGACGGTTGTTGCGGTTGATCACGCGGCGGTAAAGATCGTTCAGATCCGAGGTCGCGAAGCGGCCACCATCCAGCGGCACCAGCGGACGCAGGTCCGGCGGCAGCACCGGCAGCACGGTCATGACCATCCACTCCGGACGGTTGCCCGATTCCAGGAAGGCTTCGATCAGCTTGATGCGCTTGGTCAGACGCTTGAGCTTGGTTTCCGAACCGGTGCTGGCGATTTCTTCCCGCAGACGGGTCATTTCGGACTGCAGCTCGATCGTGCGCAGCAGTTCGTACACGGCCTCGGCGCCCATGGCGGCGTCGAAGTCGTCGTTGTACTCCTGGCGAGCGGTCAGGTACTGCTCTTCGGTCAGCAGCTGGCGGCGCTCGAGCGGGGTCAGGCCCGGCTCGGTGACCACGTAGGCTTCGAAGTACAGCACGCGCTCGATGTCGCGCAGGGTCATGTCCAGCATCAAACCGATGCGCGAGGGCAGCGACTTGAGGAACCAGATATGCGCGACCGGCGAAGCCAGATCGATGTGACCCATACGCTCACGACGCACCTTGGCCAGGGTGACTTCGGTGCCGCACTTTTCGCAGACCACGCCACGGTGCTTCATGCGCTTGTACTTGCCGCACAGGCACTCGTAATCCTTGATCGGGCCGAAAATGGCGGCGCAGAACAGGCCGTCACGCTCCGGCTTGAAGGTACGGTAGTTGATGGTTTCGGGCTTCTTCACTTCGCCGTAGGACCACGAACGGATCAGGTCAGGCGAGGCCAGCGCGATCTTGATCGCGTCGAAATCCAGCGTCTGGCGCTGTTGATTGAAGAGGTTGAGCAGGTCTTTCATTGGATATCTCCGGGTCGGAGGAATTTCGTATCTGAGATGAAACCGAGGGCATTACGTTCCGGATCCAGGCACCGCATTACGGCGCCTGGATCCAGCTCGATCACTCTTCCAGTTCCATGTTGATCGCCAGCGAGCGGATTTCCTTCACCAACACGTTGAAGGATTCCGGCATGCCCGCGACCATCTCGTGCTCACCATCGACGATGTTCTTGTACATCTGGTTGCGGCCCTGCACGTCGTCGGACTTCACCGTCAGCATTTCCTGCAGGGTGTAGGCCGCGCCGTAGGCTTCCAGCGCCCAGACTTCCATCTCACCGAAGCGCTGACCACCGAACTGCGCCTTACCGCCCAGCGGCTGCTGGGTGACGAGCGAGTACGGGCCAGTCGAACGTGCATGCATCTTGTCGTCGACCAAGTGGTTCAACTTCAGGTAGTGCATGTAGCCGACCGTGGTCTTGCGATCGAATGCTTCGCCGGTACGACCGTCGTACAACTGGGTCTGACCGCTCTGCGGCAGTTCGGCCAGTTCCAGCATGCGCTTGATTTCCGCTTCGCTGGCGCCGTCGAACACCGGGGTGGCCATCGGCACACCGTCGATCAGGTTCTTGCCCAGGTTGAGCAATTCCTCATCGCTGAACTGCGACAGATCCACGCGCTGTGCATTGATCGCGCTGTCGTGGTTGTAGATGTCGTCCAGGAACTTGCGCAGCTCGCTGACCGCCGCCTGGGCTTCCAGCATGCGCTGGATCTTGCGACCCAGGCCCTTGGCGGCCCAGCCCAGATGCACTTCCAGAATCTGGCCGATGTTCATACGCGACGGCACGCCGAGCGGGTTCAGCACGATGTCGACCGGCTCGCCGGTGGCCATGTACGGCATGTCCTCGACCGGCACGACGTTGGAGACCACACCCTTGTTGCCGTGGCGGCCTGCCATCTTGTCACCCGGCTGGATGCGGCGCTTCACTGCCAGGAACACCTTGACCATCTTCAGCACGCCCGGTGCGAGGTCGTCGCCCTGGGTGATCTTGCCGCGCTTGTCGGCGAAGCGTGCTTCGAATTCCTTCTCGTGCGCCTGGATCTGCTTCTGCGCGCGCTCGATGGCATCGGCTGCGTCTTCGTCCTTCATGCGCAGCTGGAACCAATCGGACTTCTTCAGCCCGTCCAGATACGCGTCGGTGACGTTGTCGCCCTTCTTCAGGTTCGGACCGCCATTGGCGACCTTGCCCACGATCTGCGAGCGCAGACGTGCGTAGATGGCCGCTTCCAGGATACGGAACTGGTCGTCGAAGTCCTTCTTGACGCGCTTGATTTCGGACTCTTCGATCTGACGCGCACGCTTGTCCTTCTCGATGCCGTCGCGGGTGAAGACCTGCACGTCGATGACGGTGCCGTCCATGCCCGGGGGCACGCGCAGCGAGCTGTCCTTCACGTCGGACGCCTTCTCACCGAAGATCGCACGCAGCAGCTTTTCTTCCGGAGTCAGCTGGCTTTCGCCCTTCGGCGTGACCTTGCCGACCATGATGTCGCCGGCGCGCACTTCCGCACCGATGTACACCACGCCGCTTTCGTCCAGACGGTTCAGGGCCTGCTCGGACACGTTCGGGATGTCGGCGGAAATTTCCTCCGGCCCCAGCTTGGTGTCGCGCGCAACGCAGGTCAGTTCTTCGATGTGGATCGTGGTGTAACGATCCTCTTCCACCACGCGCTCGGAGAGCAGGATGGAGTCTTCGAAGTTGTAGCCGTTCCACGGCATGAAGGCGATCAGCATGTTCTGACCCAGGGCCAGCTCACCGATGTCGGTGGACGGGCCGTCGGCCAGCACGTCGCCGCGCGCGATCACGTCACCCACGTTCACCAGCGGACGCTGGTTGATGCAGGTGTTCTGGTTGGAGCGGGTGTACTTGATCAGGTTGTAGATATCCACGCCGGCATCGGTGCCGCCGCCAATTTCTGCCTCGTTGACCTTGACCACGATACGGGCTGCGTCGATCTGCTCGATCACGCCACCACGCAGCGCATTCACGGTTACGCCCGAGTCGCGCGCAACCGCACGCTCGATACCGGTACCGACCAGGGGCTTTTGCGAACGCAGCGTCGGCACGGCCTGGCGCTGCATGTTGGCGCCCATCAGTGCACGGTTGGCGTCATCGTGTTCCAGGAACGGAACCAGCGCCGCGGCGACCGACACGGTCTGCATCGGCGAGACGTCCATGAAGTGCACTTCGGCCGGCGGCTTCAGCAGCGACTCGCCCTGGAACCGGCACGGCACGAACTGTTCGGTGAGCATGTTCTTGGCATCGGTCAGCGCGTTCGCCTGGGCGATCACGTACTCGTTTTCTTCGATCGCCGACAGGTACTCGACGTCGTCGGAGACCTTACCGTCCAGCACCTTGCGGTACGGGGTTTCAAGGAAGCCGTACTGGTTGGTACGGGCAAACACGGCCAGCGAGTTGATCAGGCCGATGTTCGGGCCTTCCGGTGTTTCGATGGTGCAGACGCGGCCGTAATGGGTCGGATGCACGTCGCGCACTTCGAAGCCGGCGCGCTCGCGGGTCAGACCGCCCGGGCCCAGTGCGGAGACGCGACGCTTGTGCGTCACTTCCGACAGCGGGTTGTTCTGATCCATGAACTGCGACAGCTGCGAGGAGCCGAAGAATTCCTTGATCGCAGCAGCCACCGGCTTGGCGTTGATCAGTTCCTGCGGGGTCAGACCTTCGGATTCGGCCATCGACAGGCGCTCCTTGACCGCGCGCTCGACGCGGACCAGGCCCACGCGGAACACGTTCTCGGCCATTTCGCCGACCGAACGCACGCGACGGTTGCCCAGGTGATCGATGTCATCGACCACGCCGCGACCGTTGCGGATCTCGGTGAGCACTTTGAGCACTTCCAGGATGTCGGAGGTGTCGGTGTGCTCGGCGACCAGGCGCTTGGACTCTTCGTCGTTACGCTCGGCAAAGTACTTCTTGTCGTACAGCACCGACTCGCCAAGAACTTCCTTGCGGCCGACGCGACGGTTGAACTTCATCCGGCCGACCGTGGACAGGTCGTAGCGCTCGAAGGTGAAGAACAGGTTGTGGAACAGGTTCTGTGCGGCTTCCTTGGTCGGCGGCTCGCCCGGACGCATCATGCGGTAGATCTCGACCAGCGCTTCCAGCTGGGTCTTGGTCGGATCGATACGCAGGGTGTTGGACAGGTACGGACCACGATCCAGATCGTTCACCCACAGGGTGCCGACCGCATCGACGCCGGCCTTGCGGAACGCAGCCAGTTGGTCTTCGGTGATCTCGTCGTTGGCATTGGCCAGCAGTTCGCCGGTCGAGCTATCGACCACGTCGTGCGACAGGATGCGCGTGACCAGATAATCGTCCGGCACGGCCAGCGCGGCGACGCCGGCGGCTTCGAGCTGCTTGACGTGACGCGCGGTGATGCGCTTGCCCGCTTCCACGATGACCTTGTCGCCATCGGCCAGGTCGAAGTTCAGCGTTTCGCCACGCAGACGCTCCGGCACCAGCTCCAGCTGCACGCCTTCGTCCGGATTGATGTGGAAGGTGTTGATCTCGAAGAACTCGGCCAACATCTCTTCGTTGTTGTAGCCAAGCGCACGCAGCAGGATCGACACCGGCAGCTTGCGACGACGGTCGATACGGGTGAACAGCGCATCCTTCGGGTCGAACTCGAAGTCCAGCCAGGAGCCGCGGTACGGAATGATGCGGGCGCTGTAGAGCAGCTTGCCCGAACTGTGGGTCTTGCCACGGTCGTGGTCGAAGAACACACCCGGCGAGCGGTGCAGCTGCGAGACGATCACGCGCTCGGTGCCGTTGACGATGAAGGTACCGTTGTCGGTCATCAGCGGGATTTCGCCCAGATAGACCTCCTGCTCCTTCACGTACTTGATGGCCTTGGTCGACGACTCGCGGTCGTAGATCACCAGGCGCACGGTCACGCGCAGCGGCGCGCCGTAGCTCATGCCACGCTGACGGCATTCACGCTCGTCAAACACCGGCTGACCCAGCTTGTAACCGACGTATTCCAACGCGGCGTTGCCGCTGTAGCTGGAAATCGGGAACACCGACTTCAGCGCTGCGTGCAGACCGAGGTCCTTGCGCTTGTTCTGCTCCACGTCTTCCTGCAGGAATTCGCGGTAGGAGTCCACCTGGATCGCAAGCAGGAACGGCACTTCGAGAATCGAGCGCTGCTTACCGAAATCCTTGCGGATACGCTTTTTTTCGGTGAACGAATAAGACGTCATGAGGTCTTCCACCCTAGGTTGCGGGGGCAGCGTCGCCGCGGCCCTGAAATAACAAAATTGTCAGTTGGAAGTCGCTGGTATTGCCGGCACCAGCACGCCTTCTCTTGCTACTTCCAACTACCAACTCGGTGAAGCGGAGATTGGGATGACCAGATTGGGGATGGCGAAGATTGCCTTCGCATCCCGAATGCCGACTCTCAAATCCCGGCTTTCCATCAACGGCCAAAGGCCGGGAGCTTTACGCTCCCAGCCTTCAGTGCATCACCCTGAAACGCTGGCGATGCAAGATGCTGCTTACTTGACTTCGACGGTCGCGCCGGCTTCGGTCAGTTCCTTCTTGATCTTCTCGGCTTCGTCCTTGGTTGCGCCTTCCTTCAGGATGCCACCGGCTTCGGTCAGATCCTTGGCTTCCTTCAGACCCAGGCCGGTCACGGCGCGGACGGCCTTGATGACGCCGACCTTGTTGGCGCCGCAGCTGACCAGCACCACGTTGAATTCGGTCTGCTCTTCAACCACGGCAGCCGGGCCAGCTGCAGCAGCAGCGACCGGAGCGGCGGCGGAGACGCCGAACTTCTCTTCGATGGCCTTGACCAGCTCCATCACTTCCATCAGGGACTTCTCGGCGATAGCTTCGACGATCTGTTCGTTGGTAAGGGACATTGTGATTACCTTTAAATAATTTTCTGGATTGGGGTTCTAGCAAACGCTAGGACATCAAGCTTCGGCAGTCTCGGCGACCGGCGCGGCGGCTTCGTCGCCACCACCCTGCTTGTCGCCAACGGCCTTGACGGCACGGGCGAACATGGCAGCCGGTTCGGACAGCACGCGGGCCAGCATGGCCAGGGCCTGATCGCGGGTCGGCAGCGATGCCAACACGTCGACGTGACCAGCCGGGAACAGTTCCCCGCCGATGGACACGACCTTGGCCTGCAACTTGTCGTTGCCCTTGGCGAATTCCTTGATCAGGCGACCGGCAGCGCCGGGCTCCTCCATCGAAAACGCATACAGCAAAGGACCGACCAGCTTGTCAGCGACGACAGCGAAATCAGTACCTTCAACGGCGCGCGCGGCCAGGGTGTTCTTGACAACTTTCAAGAACACACCGGTTTCGCGGGCCTGCTTGCGCATCGCGGTCATCTGGGAGACCGTGATGCCAGCGTATTCGGCGGCGATCAAGGAGTGGGCCTTGGCGGCGATGTCTGCCAGCTCGGCGACTACTTCTTGCTTCTGAGACAGATTGAGAGCCATTGCACTCCTCCGTTAAAGCCGTGATTCGGGATTAGCGATTCGGGATTCGTCAGAGCTGATGAAGCCGCTTCTGCCAATCCCCAATGCCGAATCTCCAATCCCCGCTTCAAACTACTCCGCTCGCGGCTCCTGCCGGTTGCGGTCCAGGGCAGCCTCCATCCTGGAAGCCGGGAACATCGACCGATGTTCCTTTGGTGGCCTTTCTAGACCTGGAGTGGGCTCGATCCGGGATGTCCCAGACGCGCGTAAACCAGAAAGCTCCAGAAGGGCGACACCATCTACGCCGGCCGGCTCATACGAACCTGATTAAGCGACCCCGCTGCATCGACGGCGACTCCTTGCCAGTGTGAGCATCCCTGCCCGTCGTCGATCTGCGCTGACCGCGCCTGCGGTCTTTGACGGCTACCGCCGGACATGCCGGCGATCGCCTTCAAAATGTCCGTTACCCCAAAGGAGGGAACGGACTCCCAGCACACGGTGACCCGGGCCGGAAAAACAATGCTGTACTCCATCGATGGGTCAGGCCCATGACAGGCCTGACCCATCGGATCACTTCAGCGCAAGGCTGGACTGATCAACCGTGACGCCAGGACCCATCGTCGAGCTGACCGACACCTTCTGCAGGTAGGTCCCCTTGGAGGTGGCCGGCTTGGCCTTGATCAGGTCCAGCAGCAGCGCCTGCAGGTTCGACTTCAGCGCTTCGTCATCGAAGCTGGCCTTGCCGATGGTGCAGTGGATGATGCCGGCCTTGTCGGTGCGGTAGCGCACCTGACCCGACTTGGCATTCTTGACGGCTTCACCCGGGTTGGCAGACACGGTGCCGACCTTGGGGTTCGGCATCAGGCCGCGCGGGCCCAACAGCGTGCCGAGCTTACCGACGACGCGCATTGCGTCCGGGGTGGCGATGACCACGTCGTAGCTCAGATCGCCGGCCTGCATCTTCTCGGCCAGGTCGTCCATGCCCACTGCCTCGGCGCCTGCCGCCAGGGCTTCGTCAGCCTTGGCGCCGGCCGGTGCGAACACTGCAACGCGCACGCTCTTGCCGGTACCGGCCGGCAGCACGGTGGAACCGCGCACCTGCTGGTCGGACTTCTTGGCGTCCACACCCAGGCGCACAGCAACGTCGATCGACTCGACGAACTTGGCCTTGGCCACGGTCTTCAGGATCTTGATTGCGTCATCGAAGGCATAGGTCTTGCCCGGAACGACAGCGGCCGCAATGGCCTTAACGCGCTTGCTCTGTGCCATGTCTTAGCCCTCCACCGTCAAACCCATGCTGCGGGCAGAACCCGCAATCGTACGCACTGCCGCTTCCAGCTCGGCCGCCGTCAAATCGGCTTCCTTGACCTTGGCGATCTCTTCCAGCTGCTTGCGCGTCACCTTGCCCACCTTGTCGGTGTTGGGGCGCTTGGAGCCGGAGGTCACGCCTGCGGCCTTCTTGAGCAGCACGCTGGCCGGAGTGCTCTTGGTGACGAACGTGAAGGTACGGTCGGAATACGCGGTGATGATCACCGGCGTCGGCAGACCCGGCTCCAGCTTGGAGGTCGCTGCATTGAACGCCTTGCAGAACTCCATGATGTTCAGACCGCGCTGACCCAGCGCAGGGCCCACCGGCGGCGCAGGGTTGGCCTGACCGGCCTTGACCTGCAACTTGATATACGAAAGTATTTTCTTAGCCATTTCGACACTCTCCGGGTGCTAGCGCCTTGACGACAGGCTCCCCATCGGACCGGGAAATCACGTGTCCCGGCTTCACGTTTCTGGTAACACGCAGATGGCTGCCATACGGCAGCCATTACTTCCCGGCGGTTCGCTAGGTGAGCGAGCCGCGAACTATAGCAGCAATTGTTGCGGGTGCCTAGGCAGCACCCGACTGGGTCAGCCCTTCTCGACCTGACCGAACTCGAGCTCGACCGGCGTGGAGCGACCAAAGATGAGCACGGCAACCCGCAACCGGCTCTTCTCGTAATTGACTTCTTCAACAACGCCATTGAAGTCGTTGAACGGGCCATCGGTGACGCGCACCATCTGACCCGGCTCAAACAACACCTTCGGACGCGGCTTCTCGACACCGTCCTGCACACGCTGCAGGATTGCATCCGCCTCTTCGTCGCGAATCGGCAACGGGCGGTCGGCCGTGCCACCAATGAAACCCATCACTTTGGAAGTTTCCTTCACCAAGTGCCAGCTTTCATTGTCGATACGCGGGATACCGGCTTCTTCGTGCGTCTCGATCTGCACCAGCACATAGCCGGGGAAGAACTTGCGCTCGGACCGACGCTTCTGGCCGGCGCGCATCTCGATGACTTCTTCGGTCGGCACCAGCACGTCACCGAATCGATCTTCCATCTCGGCACGCACGATGCGGTCGCGCAAAGCCTGCGCAACGGATTTTTCAAAGCCTGAATAGGCGTGAACGACATACCAACGCTTCACTGCTTGATTCTCCTCAACGAGCCAGGAACCACTGCGTGAGCTTCTGGATGACGAAATCGAAGCCGCCCAACAGCAAACTCAGAATGATCACAACAACAATCACGACCCAGGTGGTACGGATGGCTTCCTGGCGCGTCGGCCAGACCACCTTGCGCAACTCGAACCTGGATTCGGACATGAATTCACGGGTTTCGCGGCCTTTGCCGGTCCCCAGAAACACAAACGCACCCGCCGCCAACCCAACGATCACAGCCAGCGCGCGCAATTGCGGCGTCCAGGCTCCAAACTGGGTTGCGCGTTCAGGCGCAGAAAACCAGAACCACACAAACAACCCCGCAATCACCAGGAGCGCGGAGAGGACGTATTTCACGATATCAGCGCTGGCAGCAGACGCGCTTTTGGAAGGCTCGATTTTGCTATTCATCCGGCTCTAGTTACCGATCTGACCCGAATTACTGGGCCGGAAAGAGGAGTGGCACGCCAGGAGGGACTCGAACCCCCAACCTGCGGTTTTGGAGACCGCTGCTCTGCCAATTGAGCTACTGGCGTATGTACTCGTTTACCGCAAACCCTAAGACAACGAAGGCGGACCGAGGTTCAGCCGGCCCGCCATTCGTTTGAATCCAGCCGCCGCGAGGCGACTGGATGCAGGCACTTACTTGATGATCTTGGCAACCACGCCGGCGCCGACGGTACGGCCACCTTCACGAATCGCGAAGCGCAGACCTTCGTCCATCGCGACCGGGTTGATCAGGGTCACGACCATCTTCACGTTGTCGCCCGGCATCACCATCTCCACGCCTTCCGGCAGCTGGCAGGCGCCAGTGATGTCGGTGGTGCGGAAGTAGAACTGCGGACGGTAGCCCTTGAAGAACGGGGTATGACGACCACCCTCATCCTTGGACAGCACGTAGACTTCGGCTTCGAACTCGGTGTGCGGCTTGATCGAACCCGGCTTGCACAGCACCTGGCCGCGCTCCACGTCGTCACGCTTGGTGCCGCGCAGCAGCAGACCGGCGTTGTCGCCTGCCTGACCCTGGTCCAGCAACTTGCGGAACATTTCCACGCCGGTGACGGTGGTCTTCTGCGTGTCGCGGATACCGACGATTTCGATTTCGTCGCCGACCTTGATGATGCCACGCTCGATACGACCGGTCACCACGGTGCCACGACCCGAGATCGAGAACACGTCTTCGACCGGCATCAGGAACGGACGGTCAACGTCGCGGGTCGGATCCGGGATGAAGGTATCCAGGGCTTCGACCAGCTTCAGGATCGCCGGCACACCGATTTCGCTCTGATCGCCGTCAAGCGCCAGACGGGCCGAACCGTGGATGATCGGAGTGTCGTCGCCCGGGAAGTCGTACTTGCTCAGGAGCTCACGCACTTCCATCTCGACCAGCTCAAGCAGCTCGGCGTCGTCGACCATGTCGGCCTTGTTCAGGAACACGACGATGTGCGGCACACCGACCTGACGCGAGAGCAGGATGTGCTCACGGGTCTGCGGCATCGGGCCGTCGGCAGCCGAACACACCAGGATCGCGCCATCCATCTGCGCTGCACCGGTGATCATGTTCTTGACGTAGTCGGCGTGGCCGGGGCAGTCGACGTGCGCGTAATGGCGAACTGCGGACTCATATTCAACGTGCGCGGTCGAGATCGTGATACCACGCGCCTTCTCTTCCGGCGCTGCGTCGATCGCGTCGTACGCCTTGAACTCGCCACCGAAACGCTCGGCACCGATCTTGGTCAGCGCAGCGGTCAACGTGGTCTTGCCATGGTCGACGTGACCGATGGTGCCGACGTTAACGTGCAGCTTTTCGCGAAGAAATTTAGCTTTTGCCATGGGTGCGTGTCTCGGTAATCGTTTGGAGTTGAAGACGATTGAGTAATGGTGCTCACGAAAGGAATCGAACCTTCGACCTCCTCCTTACCAAGGAGGTGCTCTACCGACTGAGCTACGTGAGCGAGTTTTGTATTATGCCATGCATTTACGTTCAATGGAGCGGGAGACGGGAATCGAACCCGCACCATCAGCTTGGAAGGCTGAGGTTCTACCGTTGAACTACTCCCGCGCCGGGAACTGCAAGACACAACATGAAACTGGTGGAGGGAGGTGGATTCGAACCACCGAAGGCGTAAGCCAGCAGATTTACAGTCTGCCCCCGTTGGCCGCTTGGGTATCCCTCCAGCTTTTACTACCGGACCGGGGCGCGATGAAGCGATTCGGTTCGGGGTGAAGCAGCCCGCTATTTTGTTGTGGGAGACAAGCAGTGTCAACAAAAATTTCGCGCTATTTGTCACGCCTGAATGTGCGCAGCCATGCCGGCCGCGCGCACCCGCTCAGACGTTGAAGCGGAAGTGCAGCACATCGCCTTCCTTGACGCGATATTCCTTGCCTTCCAGCCGCAGACGACCCGCATCGCGCGCGCCGGTTTCGCCCCGGTACTTGATGAAGTCGTCGAAACCGATCGTCTCGGCGCGGATGAAGCCCTTCTCGAAATCGGTATGGATCACCGCTGCCGCCTGCGGCGCAGTGGAGCCGGCCTTGACCGTCCACGCGCGCACTTCCTTGACGCCTGCGGTGAAGTAGGTCTGCAGGCCAAGCAACTTGTAGGCCGCGCGAATGACGCGATTCAAGCCCGGCTCGGCCAAGCCCAGGTCGGCCAGGAAGGTGTCGCGATCTTCGTCGTCGAGCTGCGACAGCTCTTCTTCGATCGCTGCCGAGACCGGCACCACTTCGGCACCTTCGGTCACTGCATGCGCACGCACCGCATCCAGGTGCGGGTTGTTCTCGAAACCGTCTTCGAGCACGTTGGCGATGTACATCACCGGCTTGAGCGTGAGCAGGAACAGATCGCGCACCAGCGCTTTTTCTTCCTCGTCCAGCCCAGCGGCGCGCCCGGCTTTGCCATCGGCCAATGCGGCCTGCAACTTGGCCAGCACCGGCTTGCGTGCCGCTGCATCCTTGTCGCCGCCCTTCGCACTGCGCTCGGCACGGTTGAGCGCCTTTTCCACGCTATCCAGATCGGCCAATGCCAGCTCGGTATCGATGGTTTCGATATCGGCGATCGGGTCGACCTTGTTGTTCACATGGATGACATCGTCATTCTCGAAGCAACGCACCACGTGGGTGATCGCATCGACTTCGCGGATATGCGCCAGGAACTTGTTGCCCAGACCTTCGCCGCTCGCCGCACCGGCGACCAGGCCGGCGATATCGACGAACTCGACCGCAGTCGGGATCAGCTTTTGCGGCTTGACGATCTCAGCCAGCTGGTTCAGTCGCAGATCCGGCACCGGCACGATGCCGACGTTCGGCTCGATGGTGCAGAACGGGAAATTGGCCGCAGCGATGCCGGCCTTGGTCAGCGCATTGAACAGGGTCGACTTGCCGACGTTGGGCAGGCCGACGATGCCGCATTTGATACCCATGGTGCACGTCCGGGATTTGGGATTCGGGATTGGAGATTCGCAATGCCGCATGGCCGCAAATCCCCAATCCCCAATCACGCGTCCTTACTGGTATGCAGCCGCTTCATCGCCTCGTTGAAATTACCTTCCATTGCCAGCGGCAGCACATCGATGGCAGCGTCCACTGCCGCGCCGATCGCCGCATCGTCGTCGCGCCCTGCCCGTCCCAGCACCCATGGCACCACGCGATCCTTGTGACCGGGATGACCAATGCCGACACGCAAGCGGTGAAATTTGCCGTGCCCCAGCAGGCGGATGGTATCGCGCAGACCGTTCTGGCCGCCGTGGCCACCATCGAACTTGAGCCGCGCAGTGCCCGGCGCCAGATCCAGTTCGTCGTGTGCAACGAGCAGCTGTTCCGGCTCGATCTTCCAGAACCGCAACGCGGCGGTGATCGATTTGCCGCTGAGATTCATGAAGGTGGCCGGCTTGAGCAGCCAGACCGGTTGACCGGCGATCTCGACCTTTGCGGTCTCGCCGAACAACTTGGCATCCAGCCCCCAGCGCGCGCCATGGCGCTCGACGAGGGCATCGACGAAACGAAACCCGGCGTTGTGCCGGGTTTGCGCGTGTTCCGGACCGGGATTCCCGAGTCCCACAATCAGGCGGAGTGCAGACATGCCAGTCACCGCAGCCGATCCCCGCGCAGTGCGAGGGATCGGCCGACGGATTACTTGGTCTCGGCGCCTTCGCTACCTTCTTCACCGGCAGCGTCTTCTTCTTCGATGCGCACGTGCTTGGCAGCAACCACCGCCACGTCGTGTTCCTTGCCCAGCTTCAGCTCCGGAATTTCCACACCGGCCGGCAGCTTGATCTCGGACAGATGGATCACGTTGCCAACTTCCAGGGCGCCGAGGTCCACTTCGATGAACTCCGGCAGATCCTTCGGCAGGCAGACGACCTGAACTTCGTTCAGTTCGTGGGTCACGACCACTTCGCTGGACTTACCGGCCGGCGAGGTTGCTTCGTTGACGAAGTGCAGCGGCACAGCAGCGCTGAGCTTCTCGTTGGCGCTGACGCGCTGGAAGTCGATGTGGATGATCAGCTGCTTGAACGGATGGCGCTGCATGTCACGCAGCAGGACCTGCTGCACGTCGCCATTGAGGTTCAGGTCGAGGATCGACGAGTAGAACCACTCGTTTTGCTGGGCAAGCCAGATCTGCTCGTGGTTGAGCTGGATGCTGACCGGCTCGAGTTCGCCACCGTAGACGATGGCCGGAATGACGCCTGCGTGACGTAGGCGGCGGCTCGCACCCTTCCCCTCGTTCGCGCGGCGCTCGACCTTGATTTCGTGTGTCTTTGCCATTGGATTTACTACCTGGTTTGGAATATCGCCTCGCGGCGATGAAGCGTCTCACCCGCGACCAGGTGAGACGTGGTGCAGGCACCCGGAGAACCGGGCACCGAATGAGAGGATCAGTCGACGTAGAGCGAGCTGACCGACTCGCCGAAGGCGATGCGGCGAATGGTCTCGGCCAGCAGTTCGGCCACGCTCAGCTGACGAATCTTGGCGCAGGTGCGCGCGGCTTCGTTCAACGGAATCGTGTCGGTGACCACCAGCTCGTCGAGCTGCGAATTGTTGATGTTGTCCACCGCCGGGCCGGACAGCACCGGGTGGGTGATGTAGGCCACGACCTTGAGCGCGCCGCGCTGCTTCAGCGCTGCGGCAGCGGCGCACAAGGTACCGGCGGTATCGACCAGATCGTCGACCAGCACGCAGGTCTTGCCCTGCACGTCGCCGATGATGTTCATCACCGTAGCGACATTGGCGCGCGGACGGCGCTTGTCGATGATGGCCAGGTCCGCATCGTCCAGACGCTTGGCGACGGCGCGCGCGCGCACCACACCGCCCACGTCCGGCGAGACCACGATCAGGTTATCGGTGCCGTAAGCGCGCCAGATGTCGGCCAGCAGCAGCGGCGAGGCGTAGACGTTGTCGACCGGAACATCGAAAAAGCCCTGGATCTGGTCGGCATGCAGATCGACCGTCAACACGCGGTCGGCCTCCATCGCGCAGATCATCTTGGCGGCGACCTTGGCGGTGATCGGCACGCGCGAGGAACGCATGCGGCGGTCCTGACGCGAGTAACCGAAGTACGGAATCACCGCAGTGACGGAGGCAGCACTGGCGCGCTTGAGCGCGTCGATCAGCACCAGCAGCTCCATCAGGTTTTCGGCGCTTGGCGCGCAGGTCGGCTGGATGACGAACACTTCCTGCCGGCGCACGCTCTCTTCGATTTCGACCTGCACTTCACCATCGGAAAAGCGCGTGACCAGCGCCTTGCCCATGCGAACGCCAAGCTCCTTGCAGATGCTCTTGGCAAGCGGCTTGTTGGCATTGCCGGAGAACACCAGCAGATTACGTTGGTCTTGCATGAGATCTCTCGGGCGGCGGCGAAGAGCGTGCGGGTCGATGGTGGAGCGGGCCAAAGCCAAATCAACGCCAGGCTTTTTTGTTGAATCCCCGCACATGGATGTGCGGGCTCTTGCAGAGGGACCTGCATAAAATGGCAGGGGCGGTAGGATTCGAACCTACGAATGCCAGGATCAAAACCTGGTGCCTTGGGCCTCTTGGCGACGCCCCTGCATCAAACTTGTCTTGCCTCCAGTGCGTCGAGCAGTGGCGAGTGCGCTGCACCTTCCACGACCCACGCCCTCAGATTGTCCGGCAACTGCGCCAAGGCCTGCTCTGCAGCAGCGCGCGTGGCGAATTCGACGAAACAACCGCTCCCTGACCCGGTCAAACGCGGCATCCCGATCCTGGAAAGCGCCTGGAACACTGCCTCGATGGCGGGTTCACGGCGCCGGAGGACCGGCTCGAACGCATTGTCGAGCAGAGAACCCGAAGCGAAGTCCGCTATTTTCACGGGCGCAGCATCCCGCGTCAATTCCTGTGATTGAAATAAAACAGGTGTGGGCACGTGAATGCCTGGATCGACCAGCACATAGGAGGCTTTCGGGAGGCTGATCGGGGTCAGTTGTTCGCCGATGCCCTCGGCCCAGGCGTTGTGTCCGCGCACGAACACCGGCACGTCGGCGCCAAGGCGCAGGCCTAGCTCGGCCAGAGCATCGACCGGCAAACCCAGTCCCCACAAGGCATTGAGCGCGACCAGCACGGTGGCCGCATCCGACGACCCGCCGCCGAAGCCGCCGCCGGCAGGGATGCGTTTGTCGACCCGGATGTCGGCGCCGGCCTGCGCGCCAGCGCTGGATTGCAGCAGGCGCGCGGCGCGGATCACCAGATCATCGTCCTCGGCCACGCCCGGCAGACTGTCGCCGATGCGCCGGATCATGCCGTCGCTGCGCAGACGAAGATGAATGGTGTCCCCCCAGTCCAGCAGCCGGAACACGGTTTGCAGCAGGTGATAGCCATCGGCGCGACGGCCGACGATCTGCAAAAACAGATTGAGCTTGGCCGGCGCAGGCCACGCCGACCAGCCCGCTTCCAACGCTGACATCAGGGCGAGACCGTCCATTGGTCGATGAGCAGGCGCACCTTGGCTTCGCCGTTGCGGGCTTCGATGCGCTGCGGCAGCTCGGGCTGGCCGGCGCTGGCCGGGGCCCAGGCGAGAAAGTCGATGACCCAACCGTCCTGCTGCACGGTGCGCGGGCGGCCGGCGGCATCCAGATCCACGCGCTCGGCGCCCGCACCGGCGATCCGCAGTGCGCGCACCCAATCGGGCATCTGGTTGACCGGGATGGTCCATCCGGTTGCTTCCAGCAGTACCTGCTCGGCGTCGGCGCCGCTGCGAGGGCCGCCTTCCAGGCCTTCCAAACGCCCGGCGCCGGTGGTGGTGTCGCCGGTGAGCACCCAGCTCTGCCGGGTCACCGGCGCGCTGAGCTGCACGCGATAGCGCGGGCCGTCCTGCTGCCAGTCGATGCGGCCGCTGCCGCCATTGCTGCCCTTGCTGATCGCCACCCGGCCCTGGAACGACCAGTTCGGGTGCGCCTGCAACCAGGCCTGACGTGCGGCTTCGGCCTGACGCGCGCCATCGGAGACCTGCTCGACCACGGCCGCACCACTGCCCTGCCCGCGCGGCACGCTCACGCAGCCGGACAAGCCTGCGAGCACCAGCCCGCTCAGGGCCAGCGTGCGGACTACCCCCCCCCTCATAGCCCGAACTTTTCCGCGGCGCGTTGCAGCGCGCGGTTGTCGGGATCGAGACGGCGCGCTTCATCGAAATAGCGCTGTGCCTCGTCCTGCTTGCCGCTGACCCACAGCACTTCGCCGACATGCGCGGCGATTTCCGGGTCCTTGACCAGCGCCCAGGCGCGGCGCAGCTGCACCAGGGCTTCCTTGAGGCGGCCCATGCGGTACAGCACCCAGCCGTAGCTGTCGACGATGGCCGGGTTGTCCGGATCGGCAGTGCGGGCGCGGTCGATCAGCGCCAGCGCTTCCTTGTAACGGGTGGTGCGGTCAGCCAGGGTGTAGCCCAGCGCGTTGAGCGCCCCGACATTTTCCGGCTCGGCCACCAGAATCTTGCGTAGATCGGCCTCGGCGCGCGGGACGTCGTCGCGACGTTCCCAGGCCAGGCCGCGGGCATACAGCAGCGCACCGTCGTCCGGATACGCAGCCAGGCCGCGCTCGAAAGCATCCAGTTCGCCCGGTGCATCGCCGGCACGTTGGTGCAGCTCGGCTTCGAGCACATAGGCGTCGCGACGTGCATCATCGTCGGCGCTGGCATCGCCCTGCAGCGCGCGGGCTTCGGCAAGCGCCTCGGGCTTGCGGCCCAATTCGTACAGTGCGCTGGCCGCGCGCAGACGCGCTTCGCTCAGCTGCGGGCCGCCGGGCACGCCGCGATACCACTCCACTGCCTCGTCGTAACGCTTGAGGAACTCGGCGATCTTGCCGAGCAGCAAGCGACGGTCCGGATCGGGCTTGGTGGCGTTGCGCTTGAGCTCGCCGTACAGCGCCTCCAGCGAGGTGCGGTCCTTTTCCTTGGCGAGCATGGAGGCACGCAGCCCGTAGGTCTGGGTGTCCTGCGGACCGGTCGAGAGCACCCGCGCAGCCGCCTCGGTCTGGCCCATGGCGTCGTAGGCGAATGCCAGCGCACCACGCAGTTCGGAGTCCTTCACCGCCTGCGGCTCGATGTTCTTCAGCAGCGCCAGCGCTTCGTCGTTCTTGCCTTCCTGCTGCAGCTGGGTGGCGTGCAACAAGGCCACGCGCGGCTCTTCGGGGAAGCGGCGCACTACTTCGTCGACGATGCGCTTGGCCAGCGCCGGGCGCTCCATGCGCAGGGCGAGGCGGCCGAATTCCTGCCAGGCTTCGATCTGATTGGGGATGGCGCCAGCCTTGACCAGGTCTTCGAGCGCGTCGGCCGAGGCTTCCGGCTCGCGCCCGCCGTTGGCCAGGGCGATCAGCGCGAAGCGCCAGCCGCGCGGGTCGGGCTCCTTGAGCAGGCCAAGCAGATCGCGGCGTGCGGTGCGCAGGTCGTTGCGGCGCAGGGCCAGCGAGGCTTCGGTGCTGCGCATGGCCATCGACGACGGCGCGCGCGCGCGCCACAGCGCCAGGGCTTCGACCGCGCGGGCATCGTCGTTGGCCAGCATGGCGATGCGGGCGGCGCGTTCGGCCAGCCCGGCGTCGCCGGCTTCGGCCTTGGCCGCGTCCAGATAGGCGCGGGCGGCATCGTCCAACTGCCCGGCCTGCAAGGCGAATTCACCGGCGAGCACGGGTTCCAGCGACGTGGTGCCGGCGCTGCTGGTCGGCGGCGTGGGCGGAGCTTTTTTGGGTGCTGCAATGGCGTTGGCAGAGACTGCTACCAGCAAAAGAACACTCAGGATGCGAATCGGTACAGGCATCGGGGGCAACCGGGCCGTAAAATGGGGCCCTGAATGGCCGCCAGCTTATCGCAAGCAACTGAACAATGACGTTGTGGGTGCTCGGACTGAATCACCAGACCGCACCTGTGGACCTGCGCGAACGCGCGGCGTTCGCAGGTGAGGCGCTGCCGCGCGCGCTCGAATCCTTGCGCGCGTTGCCGCAGGTGCGCGAGGCCGCGTTGCTGTCCACCTGCAACCGCACCGAGCTGTACGCGATGGCCGACGACCCGCACAGCCTGGTGACCTGGCTGGAGACGCATGCGCCGGGCTTGAGCGGTTATCTGTATCAGCATCAGGAAGAAGCGGCGGTGCGGCATCTGTTCCGCGTCGCCACCGGGCTGGATTCGATGGTGCTGGGCGAGCCGCAGATTCTGGGTCAGGTGAAGGACGCCTGGGCGGTGGCACGTGCGCACGGTGCGCTGGGCAGCGGGCTGGACCGTCTATTTCAGCAGACCTTCTCGGTGGCCAAGCGTGCGCGCACCGATACCCGTGTCGGCGCCAATCCGGTGTCGGTGGCCTCCACTGCGGTGCGGCTGGCGCAGGAATCCTTCGCTCGGCTCAACGAATCGACCGTGCTGCTGATCGGCGCTGGCGAAACCATTGAACTGGCCGCCAAGCATCTGAGCGAAGGCCGCGTGCGCCGCTTGCTGATCGCCAACCGCACCCTTGCACATGCGCAAACGCTGGCCAGCCAGCACGGCGGCTATGCGTTGCCGCTGACCGATCTGGACCGCCATCTGGCCGAGGCCGACGTGGTGTTTTCGGCTACTGCCGCACGCGAGCCGATCGTGACCCGGATGCAGGTGGAACAGGCGCTACGCGCGCGCAAACGCAAGCCGATGCTGTTGTTCGACCTGGCAGTGCCGCGCGATATCGAGGCCTCGGTAGCCGAGCTCGGCGACGCCTACCTGTACACGGTGGACGATCTGGAACGCGCGGTCGAAGACAACCGCCGCGGCCGCCGCGAAGCCGCCGACCAGGCCGAAGCGATCATCGATCTGCAGGTCGCGCGCTATGTCGAAACGGTGCAGGCCAACGCGCGCCAGGCGCCGCTCAAACGGCTGCGCGCGTTCGGCGACAGCACCCGCGACGAATTGCTGGCCAAGGCGCGCCAACAATTGAATAACGGCAAGCCAGCCGATGAAGTCCTGGAACAACTGGCGCATGCGCTGACCAACCGTTTGCTGCATCCGCCAACTGCCGCATTACGCGATGCGGCGCTCAACAACGACCTGGAACTGACCAGCGCGGCCGACCGGCTGTTCCCGGAAAAACCCGGTTACCAACATCCCCCTGTAGCTACCCCGATCGTGAGGACTGATGACGCCGACCCTGCGCCGTAAGCTCGAAGCGCTGGCCGAGCGCCGCGAAGAACTGCAGCACCTGCTCTCCGACCCCGAGGTGGTGAGCAACAACGACAAGTTCCGCACGCTGTCGCGCGAGCTGTCGCAGCTGGAGCCGTTGGCCGTCGCCCTGGAAGACGAAGCGCGCGCAAAAGCCGATCTGAGCGCAGCCGAAGCCATGCGCAACGACCCGGAAATGCGCGAGCTGGCCGAAGAGGAAATCGCCGCCGCTCAGGGACGCCTGGAGGAGCTGGATGCGCAGCTGGCCCTGCTGCTGGTACCGCGCGACCCGCGCGACGAAGGCAATCTGTTTCTGGAAGTGCGCGCCGGCACCGGCGGCGACGAAGCGGCGATCTTTGCCGGCGATCTGTTCCGCATGTATGCCCGCTATGCCGAGCGTCAGGGCTGGAAGGTGGAAATCGAATCCGACAGCCCCGGCGAGCACGGCGGCTACAAGGAGGTGGTGGCACGGGTGGTCGGGCGCGGTGCGTATTCGCGGTTGAAGTTCGAATCCGGCACCCACCGCGTACAACGCGTGCCGGCCACCGAATCGCAGGGCCGTATCCACACCTCGGCGGCGACGGTGGCGATCATCCCCGAAGCCGACGACGTCGAAGAGATCGTGATCAATCCGGCGGATTTGAAGGTAGATACCTTTCGCTCGTCCGGCGCAGGCGGCCAGCACGTCAACAAGACCGAATCGGCGATCCGCATCACCCATGTGCCCAGCGGCGTGGTGGTGGAATGCCAGACCGAGCGCAGCCAGCACGCCAATCGCGACAAGGCGATGAAGCGCCTGAAGGCGCAACTGGTGGAAGCGGAGCGCAGCAAGGCGGCGGCCGCCGAAGCGCAGACGCGCAAATTGCAGCTAGGTAGCGGCGACCGTAGCCAACGCATCCGCACCTATAGCTTCCCGCAGGGCCGCATCACCGACCACCGCGTGGAAGGCCTCACGCTGTACGACCTGCCCAACATCATCGAAGGCGATCTGGATGCCTTGATCGCACGGCTGCTGCATGAGCATCAGGCCGACGAACTGGCGCGGTTGAGCGACAGCCCGTGAGTGCACAGGTCCCGCGCGAGCTGTTGCAGCTGCGCGAGGCGGTGCAACACCAGCCCGGTGATTTCATCGCCTGGCTGATGCTGGCCGATGCCGAACTCGGCATGGGCGCGATCGCTGCCGGCGAAGCCGCGGTGCAACGTGCAATTGCACTGCATCCGGGCCATCCGGAAGCAGTGGCGCGGCTTGGACGGGTGCGCTGGGCGCAGCAACGGCATGCAGAAGCAGCGTCGTTGTTGCAGCAGGCATCGGACCTGGTGCCACAGCATCCTGGCATCGCATTGTGGCTTGGGCATGCATTGGAAGACGCGGGCCAGGCCGAAGCTGCGGCGGCCGCGTATACGCGTGCACATCACTTGCTGCCCGACGAGCCCTACATCACTGCGCAACTGCTCAACTGGCGCCGCCGCCTGTGCGATTGGCGCGAGCTGGATGCACTGGCTGCGCAGGTACGTGCCGCCGTGGCGCAGGGCGTTGCGGCGGTGGAACCGTTCGCCTTCCTGAGCGAGGACGCCAGCGCTGCCGAACAGCTCGCGTGTGCACGAACGCGCGCGCAGACGATTGCTTCCGTCCTGCGCCCGTTCCCACCGACTGCCGTGCGCCGCCGGGGCGCGTTGCGGGTCGGCTTCGTCTCCAATGGCTTTGGTGCACATCCCACCGGCTTGCTGACAGTGGCGTTATTCGAAGCGCTGCAGCGGCGTCAGCCGAGCTTGCACCTGCATCTGTTTGCGACCAGCCATGATGACCGCAGCGAGATTCGCGCGCGCCTGGCGCAAGCCACGACCTTGCACGATGTCACCGCGCTCGGGCATCTGGCCACTGCGCAGCACATCCGCAACCAGGGCATCGATCTGTTGTTCGATCTACGCGGCTGGGGCGGCGGCGGGCGACCGGAAGTGTTCGCGCTGCGGCCAGCGCCGGTACAACTCAACTGGCTGGCGTATCCGGGCACATCCGGCGCACCGTGGATGGACTACGTGCTGGGCGATGGGTTCGCGCTGCCGCCGGCACTAGAGCCCTTTTACAGCGAGAAGGTGTTGCGCTTGCGAGGTTCATTTCAGCCATCGGACACCTCACGCGTGGTTGCCAAGCCGCCTTCGCGTACGCAGTGCGGCTTGCCCGAGCATGGCGTGGTGCTGTGCTGCTTCAACAATAGCTACAAGCTCAATCCGCGCAGCATGGCACGCATGCTGGCGGTGCTGCGCGCGGTGCCGGATAGCGTGCTGTGGCTGTTGTCCGGGCCAGGTGAGGCGGACGCGCGCTTGCGTGCGGTGGCGCAGTCGCAGGGTGTGGATGCGCAGCGGTTGGTGTTCATGCCAAAGCTGCCGCATGCGCAGTATCTGGCGCGCTACCGGCATGCGGATTTATTTTTGGATACGCATCCTTACAACGCGCATACCACTGCGTCCGATGCGTTGTGGGCGGGTTGCCCGGTATTGACGACGCCTGGGGAGACGTTTGCGGCGCGCGTAGCCGGCAGCTTGAATCATCATCTTGGGTTGGATGAGATGAATGTGGCGGACGATGCGGCGTTTGTTGCCAAGGCGGTGGCGTTGGCGAGTGATCCGGCGGCACTGGGTGCGTTGCGTGAGCGGGTGGATGTGCTGCGGCGGGAGTCCGGGGTGTTTGAGATGGATGGGTTTGCCAATGAGCTCGCGCAGTTGGTACGTGGGGTGGCGGGGCGGCATGGTTGGCTGGTTAATTAGTGGGGGCTTCTTATTTTCAAAGTAGATAGCTGTCTTCCGCCGTACCCCCACCCCAACCCCTCTCCCAGCGGGAGAGGGGCTGTAGAGCGACTCGTCAGTAAGCTACTCAAAACTTTCTTTGCTCAACACTTTCCAAGCCACGGCAAAAACGTAAGTCACAGCAATAACGCGCTGAGGCGGCAGCGTGGCCGGGGATTGGCGGAGAGCGGCACATGGATGTGCCGCGGCGGCGAGTCAGACAGGATGTCTGACCGAGCCGAGGAGCCAGTCCCCGGCCGCGCTGCCGCCCTTACCGAAGCCGGCAACTGACACGGCGCGCCTAGGGAACCTCTGAACAACGCACCACAGATACGCGACACTACCCGCCTGATGTTGAGGAGTGATCCATGCAACTGACGTTCGGTGACGCTGAGGGCCTGGGCAAGCGCAAGCAGACCCGGCGCGAGATCTTTCTGGCCGAGATGGAGCAGGTGGTTCCGTGGCAGCAACTGCTCGGTCTGATCGCGCCGCACTATCCGGTATCGGGCCGGCCAGGTCGGCAGCCGTACGCACTGGCGACGATGTTGCGGATTCATCTGCTGCAGCAGTGGTATGCGCTGAGCGATCCGGCGATGGAAGAAGCACTGCACGAGATCCCGACCTTGCGGCGGTTTGCCCAGCTCGGTGGCTTGGACAACGTTCCGGACGAGACCACGATTCTCAACTTTCGGCGCCTGCTGGAGACCCATGGCCTTGCCGCGCGGATGCTGGAAGCGGTCAACGCGCATCTGGCGCGCAAGGGCCAGAGCCTGCGGTCGGGCACGATCGTCGATGCGACGCTGATCGCGGCGCCCAGTTCGACCAAGAATGCCGACAACGCGCGCGACCCTGAGATGCATCAGACCAAGAAGGGCAATCAGTGGTATTTCGGGATGAAGGCGCACATCGGCGTGGATGAATTTTCCGGGTTGGTGCACCACGTCCATTGCACAGCCGCCAACGTCGCCGATGTCACGGTGATGCACACGTTGCTGCATGGCAAAGAAGACAGCGTGTTCGGCGATAGCGGCTACACCGGTGCGGACAAACGCGAAGAACTGCAGGCCTGCAAGGCTGCATTCTTCATCGCCGCCAGGCCCTCGACGATGCAAGCCCTCGGCAACAAACGCGAGCGTGCTCGGGAAAGACGTTGGGAACACTTCAAGGCCAGCGTGCGCGCGAAGGTGGAGCATCCATTCCGGGTGATCAAGCGCCAGTTCGGCTACACCAAGGTCCGCTATCGCGGCCTGGCCAAGAACACCGCGCAGGTGCTGACCTTGTTTGCGCTATCGAACCTGTGGATGAAGCGAAAGCAGTTACTGCCGACGATGGGGAGCGTGCGCCTGTAACCCGGGCAACACCCTGCAAACGCGCCGGAAACGGCAAAAAAATCGAGGATCTGAGCGCCGTCAGCCTGGTCGATGTGGTTAGGCTCATCCTCCGATGCCGTTGATCAGACCATCCCTAGACGTACCCTCACCCCAACCCCTCTCCCGGAGGGAGAGGGGCGTCCAACCTTGCGGCGTGGGCGCTCGGCGGCACGCACACCAGTGGCGCGCGAGCTGTGCCTTCTCGCCCCCGGGGAGAGCGGCTTATCGATTTGCCACGAACTGTCAGTTGCTAATTGCCAGTATCAGCGGATCCTCGACTGCGACTGACTTTGTGTGGCTTCACGCCGTACTGCTGTACCCGGCCTCCCAGGCTCGCTAGGCTGGCGGCATGCCTTCCAATCTCGACTTCATTCCCTTGCACCTGTGCGTGCTGACGGTGTCCGACAGCCGCAGCCTGGCCGATGACCGCTCCGGCGATTATCTGGTCGAGGCCCTCACTCACGACGGTCACCTGCTGCACGAACGCGCGTTATGCCCGGACGACCGTTACCGCATGCGCGCGATCGTCTCGAACTGGATTGCCGATGCGCAGGTCGACGGCATCCTGATCACCGGCGGCACCGGCTTCACCGGCCGTGACAGCACGCCGGAGGCGATCACACCGTTGCTGGACAAGACCATGCCCGGGTTCGGCGAATTGTTTCGCGCCATCAGCGTGGAAGAAATCGGCACCTCGTCGCTGCAGTCGCGCGCATTCGCAGGCCTGGCCAATCACAGCTTCGTGTTCTGCCTGCCCGGCTCCACCTCGGCCTGCCGCACGGCGTGGGAAAAGATCGTGCGTGCACAACTGGATGCGCGCACCAAGCCCTGCAATCTGGCGACACTGCGTCCACGTCTGGGCGAATAGCCTGCGCGCTCCATCGCTGTTGGAACGCGCATGTCGCACCTGAAACGCAAGGCCTACAAAAAACTGCTGGCACCGCTGCAGCTTGAACTGGTCAACATGGCGCGCTGGCTGCGGCATACCAACCAGCGCGCACTGGTGCTGGTGGAAGGCCGCGACACGGCCGGCAAGGGCGGTGTGATCCAGACCATCGCCAGCCACCTCAATCCGCGCCAATGCCGGGTAGTGGCGCTGCCGACACCCAACGATCGCGAAAGCACGCAGTGGTATTTTCAGCGCTATGTGGCGCATCTGCCGGCGGCCGGCGAGTTGGTGCTGATGGATCGCAGCTGGTACAACCGCGCCGGCGTGGAACGGGTGATGGGCTACTGCACAGACGCCCAATACGAGGCGTTTCTTGAACAGGCGCCGCGCTTCGAACAACTGCTGGTCGACGACGGCATTTTGCTGTTCAAGTATTGGCTGTGCGTGGATCAGGCCGAGCAGGAACAGCGCTTCGCCGAACGCCACGAAGATCCGCTCAAGGGCTGGAAGCTGTCGCCGGTGGATCTGCAGTCACGCAGCAAGTACGACGACTACACCGTTGCGCGAGAGCGCATGCTCGAAGTGACGCATACGCCGGACGCACCGTGGACGCTGGTGGAATTCAACGACCAGAAGCTGGGCCGATTGAGCCTGATCCGTGACCTGCTGGATCGGCTGCCGGACACCGCGGTGCCCGAAGAAAAAGTGCAGCTGCCGCCGTTGGACGGCAAACCGCACAAGGAACGTTATGGCGTGCTGGAACCGATCGACGATTACGCCGGCCAGTCCTGAGAGAGTTCGTCGCTGGCAGCGGTGGTCCGCGGCAACGGATACAGGCCGGTCTGACGCTCGGCCTGCTCGGCCTGCAGCACCAACTGGCTCAGGCGCTGACTGAACAGTTGCATGAAACCACGGTGCAGCGGACGCATCGCCTCGATGTAGTCGACGTCGTCGGCCTGCGCGCCGAGCGGGCTACAGGACGACAGCAGCACTTCGTCCAGGCGCAGTGCGCTGTCGGGCAGACGCACCAGCGCGGCGCGGCGCAACCAGTCGCGCATGCCCTGGCGGTACTCGGCGGCCAGGATATAAGCCACTTCGACCTGATCCAGATCCACGTCCGGATTCCACGCCAGCACCTGGATGACCTGCGAACGCTCGTCCAGCATGCGGCTTTCGGCGACCAGACCGTGCAGTTGCTGTAGCAAACGCCACTGCACGCCAGCGGCCTCGCGCTGCGGGGTCGGCATGGTCTCGATGGCCAGTGCCAGTCGGCGTGCGAACAACGCCGGCACATCGGCCAGCACGATCGGGCCGGCGTCGGCGCCGAGCAGGAAGCGCTCGGTACGCAGCGTGGCGGTATCGGGTAGATAGCCGTCCTGCAGCGGGCGGGTGACGCCGTGATCGAGCAGCGACAGCACCACATCCAGCCAGTAGCGACGCTCCTGCTGCAGCGCGCGGTTGGCGCTGGCGTTCTGCCAGGCCGGGCGCACATCGTCCAGACGGGCGATGCAGGTCTGCGCGTCCAGGTTGTCCCAGGGCGCGCGGGTGGCGTCGTTGGGATCGAAGTTTTCCACGCTGAGCATGCCGCCGCCGAACCGGTGCCAGGCCGCGCCGCGCTGGGTATCGGCCGGGTCGGGCTTGGGCGCGGAGAGCGGCGCAGCGTTAGCCGGGCGCAGCAAGGCGGCGTAGGCGTCCGTCCACGAATCGGGCAGGCGTGCAGACATGGGATAGCTGGCCGAAGACGCCTGGCCCAGGCCGTCGCGCGCCAGCCGCAGGCTCCACAGCAGCGCGCCAATCACTATGCCGCCGAAGATCCAGGCCAGCAGCCAGCTCGTCGCCGCTTGCTCGGGTTGCAGCACGCGGGTCTGCGGTTGCAGGAACAACAACCAGCCGCTGCCCAGCAGCACGCCGAGATACAACCACGGCGCGAGCTGCGTCAGTTGACGGTTGCTGCGGTGTGCAGGCGACACGTGCCTGTCATTGCGGTCTTGAGATGGAGCGGCCATACATTCCCCCTGCACGCTGTGATCGCGTTGAGAAGGTTATCGGCGAGGCCATGCAAGTCTGTTGCCCTGCTCCAACGGCGAATGCTCAGCCAGTTACAAAGTCTTCAGTCGGCGGCATCGCGCAAGGCGTGCGTATAACGGTCGCGACCTTGGCCGCTGGCGGGCCCTGCCAGAGCCAGGTTTCCAGCGCGTTCAACGCGGCATCGGTACCGGCGGCGATCACTTCCAGGCTGCCGTCCGCCTGATTGCGCGCATGTCCGCGCACGCCCAGTGCAAGCGCTCGTTCGCGGGTGGAGGCGCGGAACCACACGCCCTGCACCACCCCGGTGACGACGAAGCGCGCCGCCTGCATCAGCCGGCCTTGCCGGTGATGCCCACGGCGGTTTCGATATCGCGCGCGGTGACCGGGCCGAGGAACTGCTTGGCGACCTTGCCATCCGGGCCGATCAAATAGGTCATCGGCAAGCCGCGCGGCGTGGCGAAGTCCTGTGGCGGCTGGTAAGGGTCGAGAATGGCCACCGGATACGACACCGGGTGATCTTTCAGAAACGCCTGCATGTCGGCGCTGGTGATGTCTTCGTAGGCCAGGCCCACCACTTCGATGCTGTCGCGCATGGTGTGCAGCGCCGACAGCTCCGGCATCTCCTTCAGGCACGGTGCGCACCAGGTGGCCCAGAAATTGACCACCACCCACTTGCCGCGATGCGCAGCCAGGTCGTAGGCCTCGCCAGTGACGGTAGGCAGCGACAACTTCGGCATCTCGGCGGTCTGCTGCACCACCGAGGTATCGGGCGCAGTTGCCGGGTCTGCGGCTGCGGCCGGTTTGTCCGGCACCTGGGGGGTCGCTGCAGGCGCAGTGCCGGTGTCGGCGGCGGGGGCGCCCTCGCCGGTGGGCTTGCAGGCGGTCATCAACAACAGCGGCAACAGCAGCGCACAGGCGCCGCGCACAAGGCGCAAGGTCATGGAAGATCTCCGGGAAGATGGGTGTAGAGGTCGCCGACCGGTTGCGCCAGCACGCTGCGCAGCGGTTGACGCAATTGTTCCAGCGCAGCGGCGGCGGCCTGGCCATAGGCATCGTCGCGACACGGCAACGGGCGGTCTTCGATCGGCACGCGCAGTTGGCAGCTTTCGTAGAGTTCGGCCAGCGGCACCACGTCCAGATCGCGCGCCAGCAACCAATGCCCACGTTCGTCGCGGCGCAGCAGGCGGATGCGTTTGAGCTCGCACAGCAGCTCCTGCATCAGCGTGTCGGTGAGCATGGGTTCCAGCGCCAGGATGCGGTCTTCGTCGAGACCGTTGCCGTGGATACGCGCCTGGCGAAAACGGCCGAGCAAACGCAACAAGCCATAGATTTCAAAGCCCGGCGGCAGGCGCATGGCTTCGGGTTGATAGCGGAACGCCGCCATCGACGAGGCCAACGACGCGCCCAGCAACACCGACACCCAGCTCAGATAGATCCACAACAGCAGGATCGGCAGCGCCGACAACGCGCCGTAGATGCGTTGATAGGTCTGGAAATTGCCCAGATAAAAACCGAAGCCCCACTTGACGATCTCCATCAGGATCACCGCCAGCAGCGCGCCCGGCAGCGCATGTCGCAGGCGCACCGCATGCTGCGGTACCACACGGTAGATCAGCACGATGCAAACGAACTCCACCGCCATCGGCGCCAGCCGCCAGGCGAATTCGGCCAGCCACTGGCCTTCGGTGGTACGGAACAGCGGCAGCGCGAACACATACGCGGCCATTGCCATCGAGGCGGCGGCCAGCATCGTGCCCAGGGTCAGCACGGTCCAATAGATCAGGAAGCGCGTCACCTTCGGTCGTGCGGCGGCCACCCGCCAGATGCTGTTGAAGGTCTGCTCGATGCTGTGCAGGGTGATCAGCAACGAGGCCACCAGCGCGACCATACCGGCCACGGTGAACTTGCCCAGATCTTCCAGCGAACGGTTGAGATAGTTCTGCACCGAGCGCGCTGCGCCGGGCACGAAGTTGTTGAAGATGAAATCGGTCAGCGCGTCCTTCCACTCGTTGAAGGCCGGAAACGCCGACAGCACCCCGAATACCACGATCGCCAACGGCACCAGCGCGAATACCGTGGTGTAGGCGAGCGACGCGGCGGCCTGGAACAGGCGGTCATCGAGAAAGCGGCGCCACAGGAAACGGCCGAAACTGACCGTCCGCGCGCGGTCGCGCAGACGTTCTTTCCATTGGTGGAGTTTGTTCACACGCGACATCGCGCAAGGGTACCCGATGCGCCGTCATCGCGGCCTTGTCGCACCTGCGGCGTGCAGCCCGACCACGCCATCGCCGATACTGCGGCAACTCACAAGCGGTAGATGCGCGATGGCGGAGATTCTGGTGCTGTATTACAGCCGTGGCGGTTCGGTGGCGCGGCTGGCGCGGCAGATCGCGCGCGGCATCGGCGAAGTGCCCGGCATGAGCGCGCGGCTGCGCACGGTACCGCCGGTGGCGGCGGTCACCCAAACCAGCGCCCCGCCGGTGCCGGACGATGGCGCGCCGTATGTGGACAAGGCCGATCTGGCCGACTGCAGCGGGCTGCTGCTGGGCAGCCCGACCCGCTTCGGCAACATGGCCGCGCCAATGAAGCATTTTCTCGACAGCCTGGGCGCCGAATGGGCCAGCGGCACCCTGGCCGGCAAACCGGCAGGCGTGTTCACCTCCACCGCCTCGATGCACGGCGGCCAGGAATCCACGCTGTTGTCGATGCAGTTGCCGCTGTTGCATCACGGCTGCCTGATCGTCGGCATTCCGTTTACCGAAGCTGCGCTGAGCCACACCACCAGCGGCGGCACGCCTTATGGCGCCAGCCATGTGTCCGGCGCCGGCGGCGACCCGCAGCCCAGTGACGACGAAGCCCTGCTGGCGCGCGCGCTCGGCCGCCGGGTCGCCGATATCGCGCGGCGGCTGGCCAGCCCATGAGCCTGCGCGCCCTGCATTGGATGCTGACCGCCGCACTGCTGGCGCTGGCGGTGGTGTTCGTGGTCTGGTTTCACGACGACCGCCATCGCACCGCGGCACTGCTGGTGTTCGCGTTGCCGCCGGCGCTGATGGCCGCGCTGGCGCTGCGCAGTGCGCGCGCGCGGTTCTGGGCGGGGGTGTTCGCGCTGGGCTGGTTCAGTCACGGCGTGATGGCGGCATGGAGCCAGCCGCAAGCGCGTGGGCTGGCGTGGCTGGAATTGCTGCTGGCCCTGCTGGTGGTGGCGCTGGTCAGCGGCCCGGGCGTGGCGGCACGGTTCGGCAAGCGGCGCGCGGCGGGCTAGCCCGGCGTCCTGCAGCGCGCGCGCCGGGGTCGTATCATGGCGACCCTCGCGCGTTTTATACCGCGCCGATGCTGCGTCGCCCGCCTGCTTCATCGCAGCATGGGACGTCTCGTTTGCATCTCACACTGCATCACCCGCTTTAAGGATTCCCAGCAATGGAAGACCTCCTGATCGTCACCACCGGTGGCACGATCGACAAGATCTACTTCGACGACAAATCGGACTACCAGATCGGCGACCCGCAGATCGGCCAGATCCTCAAGGAACTGGGCGTGACCTTCCGCTTCTCGGTGATCCCGATCATCCGCAAGGATTCGCTGCACATCAACGCTGCCGACCGCGAGCTGGTGCGCGCCACCATTGCCGCCCAGCCGACGCGCCATGTGCTGATCACCCACGGCACCGATTCGATGGTGGAAACCGGCAAGGTGCTGCAATCGATCGCCGACAAGACCATCGTGATGACCGGCGCGCTCAACCCGGCGCGCTTCCGCGGCTCGGATGCCGAATTCAATATCGGCTGCGCAGTCGGCGCCGTGCAGTCGCTGCCGGCCGGCGTGTATATCACCATGAACGGGCGGATCTGGAACCCGGAAAACGTGCGCAAGAACGTCGCTGCCAATCGCTTCGAGTCGCTCTGAAGCGATGAGCAAGGCGACCCGCGCGACCGCAGCATTGGACGCAGCCGGCGTGGCCTATGTGCTGCATCCCTACGCGTACCAGGCCGATGCCGCCGCAAAGGGATTGCAAGCGGCCAACGCGCTGGGGCTGGCGCCGCATACGGTGCTGAAAACGCTGATGGCCTGGGTCGACGACCAGGCCGTGTGCGTGGTGATCCCATGCGATCGCCGGGTGTCGTTGAAGAAATTGGCCAACGCATACGGCGGCAAGTCGGCGCGCATGATGGAGGTGGCCGATGCGCAACGTCGCACCGGTTACAAGGTCGGCGGCATCAGCCCGCTCGGGCAGCAACGCCCGGCGCCTGTGCTGATCGAAGCCACCGCGCTGGATGCACCGTCGCTGTGGATCAACGCAGGGCAACGCGGTTTATTGCTGGAATTGCCGGGCGACCAGCTGTTGCACGCACTGACTGGGCGCGCCTGTCTGCTGTGCGAGTAAGCGCATACACCACGATGCCGCGCGCACCGGTCGGTACGCGCGGCCGACACTGAGAACCCAGTGCCTACCGTGTGCATCGCAGTCGACCACTGCGACCTCTGACCGACGTCGCAGCGCACGTCCACGTGCGCTGACCAGTGCTCGCGATCCAGAGGTTTCAGCATCTGCCCGGCGCGGCAACACCATCGCGCCGGGATCGCTCAATACGCCGCAGTGACGCTGACCGCAGAAAAGCCCAGCGTCGCCTTCAAGCGCACGTAATAGATGCCCGCCGCGGGCGCGGCCAGCGTGCAGCTGTCGCCATTGCCCGGCAGCATGCTGCGGCAGCTGTAGGCAGCATCGGTGGGCAGCGCGCCCGCCCGCACGGAGAGGTCGGCATTGCCGCTGCCACCGGCAAGCGTCACTTTGAGCGAGCGCGTGCCGGCCGGCACGTTGACCTGGTAATACAACGAATCGGAGAGCGCCGCGCTCAGCCCGGTGCGTGCCACATCCCTGGTCAAGGTGGTCGAATCGATCACCGCCGTCACCGCGCCATCGGCATTCACCAGCCCTGCCCCGCAGCCCTGGGTGCAGGCGACCGGCAGTGGCCGTGCGCTGCTCTTGAGCAGAGCCTTCACCGTTGCCGGGGTCAGCGGATTCAGTGCTACCGACTGCATCAACGCCACCACGCCTGCCACATGCGGCGCCGCCATCGAGGTGCCGCTGTATACCGCGTACGCCGCGTTGCCCGGTACCGTGGTGCCGGTATTGAGCGTGGACACGATCGATTGCCCGGGCGCGGCGATATCCACGCCCTTACCGAAGTTGGAGAAGCTGGCCTTGGCGCCGGACGAGGTGGTGGCCGCCACCGCGATCACGTTCGGGCAATTGGCTGGTACGCTGGTGGAGACATCCATATTGCTGTTGCCGGCGGCCACCACCACGGTGGTGCCGCGCGAAACCGCGCCGTTGATGGCGTTCTGGTAGGTGCTGGAACACGTACCGTTGCCGCCCAGCGACATGTTGATCACTTCAGCCGGATTGGCATTGGCCGGAACGCCCGAGAACATTCCGCCGGAAGCCCAGACGATCGCATCGGCGATGTCGGAGGTGGTGCCGCCACACAGGCCCAGCGCACGGATCGGCACGATGCGCGCGTTGAACGCGGTGCCGGCCACGCCGGTGCTGTTGTTGGTGACGGCGGCAATCGTGCCGGCCACGTGGGTGCCGTGCCAGCTGGAATTGGCTGCCGGCACGCCGGTCCCGCACTGATTGGCAGCGCGCCAGTCGCCCTGGTCGGCGGCATTGTTGTCACGGCCGTTGTTGTCGCGCGCCCGCGCCGCGTCGCTGATGAAGTCGTAACCCGGCAGTACGTTCGCGTTGAGATCCGGATGGCTGGTGATGCCGGTGTCGATCACTGCGACCACCACGCCGGTGCCGGTGGCGGTGTCCCAGGCCGGACGTACGTTGATGCTCGATGCGGTGGTACCGAAGCCCCACTGCTCGGATAGACGCGTGTCGTTCGGGGTCAGCGTCGGGTACATGACATCCCCTGCGCCTGCCGATATGGCAGACGTGGGCGATACATCGCTGATGGGGTACCGCGGCTACGGGGCGGCGGGCCGGCACTGCCTGACAACGGCCAGGCAGTGCCGACGCGGGCCTCAGTAACTGGCTCTCAGGGTCACACCGGAGAACGTGCTGTAAGCCTTGACGCGCACGTAGTAGGTGCCCGAGGGCGCGCTGATGGTGCAGGTCTCGGCATTGCCGCTGCGGTACGGGCGGCAGGTGTAGGTGCTGTCGGTCGGCGCACTGCCGGCACGCACGTACAGGTCCGCATCGCCGCTGCCGCCACTGATCGCCACGGTCAGCGTGCCGCTGCCGGCCGGAACCGCGATGGTGTAGTTGAGCTCCGCGCCGGTGGAAGCGCCCAGGCCGGTGACCGGGGTGCCGTTGGTCAGCGTGTTGCCGGTTCCGCCACCGCCACCACCGTTACTGCCACTGATGGCTGCCGTCACTGCGGCATCGGCATTGACGATGCCGGCACCGCAACCGCCCGAACAAGCACCAGGCAGCGCACGTGCAGTGTTCTTCAGCAAGGTCTCCACCGCTGCCGGCGTCAACGCGGTCGGCTCAACCGACTGCACCAGCGCGACTACACCGGCCACATGCGGCGCCGCCATCGAGGTGCCGTTATAAGAGGCGTAGCTGGCACTGCCCGGGGTGGTGGTACCGCTATTGAGCGTGGACAGGATCGCCTGACCCGGCCCCGACACATCGATGCCGGTACCGAAGTTGGAGAAGCTGGCCTTGGCACCGGCCGAGGTCGTGGCAGCCACCGCGATCACATTGGCGCAGTTGGCCGGCAACGAGCCGGAGACGTTGGCCGAATCGTTGCCGGCCGCCACCACCACGGTGGTGCCGCGCGAGACCGCGCCGTTGATCGCGTTCTGCAGGGTGGACGAACAGGCGCCGCCGCCGCCGAGCGACATGTTGATGACTTCGGCCGGATTGGCGTTGGCCGGAATGCCACTGACCGTGCCGCCCGAGGCCCAGACGATGCCGTCGGAGATATCCGACAACGAGCCGCCGCACTTGGCCAGTACGCGCACCGGTACCACCTTGGCGTTGAAGGCCGTGCCGGCCACGCCGGTGCTGTTGTTGGTCACCGCAGCCACCGTGCCGGCCACATGGGTCCCGTGCCAGCTGGAATTGGAGGCCGGAATGCCGGTGCCGCATTCGTTGGCGGCATACCAGTCGCCTTCGTCCGCCGGGTTGCTGTCGCGGCCATTGCCGTCACTCGCAGCGGTCGCGTCGCTGACGAAGTCGTAGCCAGGCAGGATGTTGGCGTTGAGGTCGGCATGGGTGGTGATGCCGGTATCGATCACCGCCACCACCACGCCGGTGCCGGTGGCCTTGTCCCAGGCCGGGCGGATGTTGAGGCCGGCGTTGGTGGTGCCGAAGCCCCACTGCTCGGACAGGCGGGTGTCGTTCGGGGTCAGCGTGGCATGCAGGATCTGATCGACTTCCACGCTCTGCACGTTGGGGTCGGCGGCCAGCTGGCGCATCAGGGTTTCTGCTTCCTGACGGTCCAGCGCGCGGGTGGATTGGACCAGCTCCGGTCCCAGCGCCAGGCGGCGCACCGAGTTCAAGCCCAGTGCCTTGCCGGCCTTGGCCGGAACCGCGCGTGCAGCGTCTCGCAGCGAAGTGCTCAAGGCGGTGGGGCTGGCCAGCGCGGTGCTGCCGTCCTTGTAGGTCACGATGAATTTCTGATGCGTCTGTGCGGTGGCCAGGCCATCTAAGTAAACCTCGCCTGCAAAGGCCGGCGTTGCCAGCAGCAGCGAGGTGAGTGCCGACACACCCAGGATGCGGAGCGGAGCGCATGGTGACGCAGACGAAACGTCTCGTTTATCATTGAATTCCCTTCCAGTCAAGATAACCGCCGAAGCGGTGTTTCCGGAAACGCCGCCTTGGGCGAAGATCCGGAGTCCCGGATCACCCCTGTTATCGATCCGTTCAGCGAACCTATACCAACTAAACCGGACTGGACAATACGCAGTTGGTAATTTCATTAATCAAATTACGTTTATGTGACATTAACCACAGGTAATTCATGCTGAATTCGACCCGATTCCTGTCGAAATCCTCCCTTTTGTTGTCTCGCAAACAAAAAAAGGGCCCCCGCACTGACATGCGGGGGCCCTTTTTGACAAATGTGTCGGCTTACGACAAACGCACCAACCACCCATGGCGGTCAGGGATACGCCCGTACTGGATATCGGTGAGTTCCTGGCGCAGCGACATGGTCACCTCGCCGGCTGGCGCGGACAGATCGCCGACCGCAAAGCCATCGCCCTTCAGCTCGCCGATCGGGGTGACCACCGCCGCAGTGCCGCAGGCAAACACCTCGGTGATGTCGCCCGACGCTACGCCCTGCTTCCATTCGTCGATGGCGACCTTGCGCTCGATCACCTGCATGCCGCGGTCGCGGGCCAGTTGCAGGATGCTGTCGCGGGTGATGCCTTCCAGAATGCTGCCGGACAATTCCGGCGTCACCAACGTGCCGTCCTTGTAGACCAGGAACACGTTCATGCCACCCAGTTCTTCGATGTATTTGCCTTCCACCGGGTCCAGGAACAGCACCTGCGAGCAGCCCTGCGCATAGGCTTTCTGCTGCGGCAGCAGCGAGGCGGCGTAGTTGCCGCCGCACTTGGCCGCACCGGTGCCGCCCTTGGCCGCACGCGCGTACTCGGTGGACAACCAGATCGACACCGGCGCCACGCCCTTGGCGAAATACGGGCCGGCGGGACTTGCGATGACGTAGTACGAGGCCTTGTGCGCCGCACGCACGCCCAGGAACGCCTCGTCGGCGATCATGAACGGGCGGAAATACAGGCTGGTTTCCGGCGCCGAGGGGACCCAGCTGGCATCCACCGCCACCAGCTGGCGCAGCGATTCGACAAACAGGTCGACCGGCAGTTCCGGCAGCGCCAGCCGGCGCGCCGAGCGCTGCAGGCGTTCGCCATTGGACTGCGGACGGAAGGTCCAGATCGAGCCGTCGGCATGCCGGTAGGCCTTGATGCCTTCGAAGATTTCCTGGCCGTAATGCAGCACCGAGGCGGCCGGATCCAGCTGCAGCGGGCCATACGCGCGCACCTGCGCGTCGTGCCAACCGAGCTCGTTGGTCCAGGAAATGGCGACCATGTGGTCGGTGAAGTGCAGCCCGAAGCCGGGCGCGGCCAGGATCACGGACAGCTCGTCGGCACTGCGCGGCGACGGGGAACGGGTGGAAGCGAAGGACACGGACACCGGAAGTTTCCTGTATGGCGGGCGAAAGGACGCGGCGCCACCTCTTCGACATGGCGCCTGACGATCAGAGCATGCCGGTCTCGAGACGGGCCGCTTCGGACATCATATGCCGGCCCCACGGCGGGTCGAAGACCAGCTCGACATCGGCCTCGGCGATGGTCGGAATCATCTCGACCTTGCTGCGCACGTCGTCGACCAGGATCTCGCCCATGCCGCAACCGGGCGCGGTGAGGGTCATCTTGACGTCGACCCGGCGCTGATCGTCTTCTTCGCGATGGCTGATCACCGCCTCGTAGACCAGGCCCAGATCGACGATATTGAACGGGATTTCCGGGTCGAAGCAGGTGCGCAGCTGCTGCCACACCAGCGCTTCCACCTCTTCATCGCTGGCATTGGCGGGCAATTCCAGCCCCGGCGGGGCCTCCTTGCCGATCGCATCGCCATCCTTGCCGGCAATGCGAAACATGTTGCCTTCGACAAAGACGGTATAGCTGCCGCCCAGCGCCTGGGTGATATAGCCGTAACTGCCTGCGGGCAGGGTCACCGAATCGCCCTGCGGCACCATGACGGCATCGCAATCGCGTTCGAACTGGACGGGTTCGCTGCTACGGGAATACATGGGCTGGATATGGGGCCGCGGCGGATGCGCGCAAGTCGGCCATTCTAGCCGACCACGGCGATGCCGCTGCCGGTCGTGCCGCCGACGCTGCATTCCATCTGAAACACAGTCATCTGCAGCCATCGTGGCTCACACCGGCAGTGCAGCGCAAAACGCGCCACGCGCTCTATCATGTGCGCACTGTCAGGAGCTCCAATGCCGCCCACCACCGCGTCCGCCAGAACCGCCCACTGGCTCTGGCCCCCGCTCCTGCTGCTGGGATGCGTCACCGCCCTCATCGCCTGGATGCTCATCGCCCTTGCGCTTGGTCATCAGGCCGGCTGGATGGCGCTGCTGGTCGCGCTGGAAGTGGCCTGGATGCTGCGCCTGGGCACGTTGCGCGCCGGCAGTGTGCGCATCGGCATTACCTTGGTGGCCACGGTCCTGGTGATCGTCGGTGCCAACTGGGGCATTGCGTCCGCACAGCTTGGCGGCTCGCTGGGACTGGACCCATGGACCTCGGCGCAGAAGATGGGCGCCGGCCTGGCCTGGACCTTGTTGCAGCTGGCCAATAGCGGTTTCGACCTGGCCTGTTATCTCGCGGCGCTGGTGCTGGGGTGGTGGGCGGCGCGCTGAGCAGCTGAGATCAGTTGGTCTTGACTGCCGGATCGACGGCAGCGATCGCCAGCGGCGACGGGGCGGCCGATCTTCGCCCGTGCCGCCACCGCCGGTGAAAGACAGCACACGGCTGATCGCCTCTGCGCATCGTCTGGAGCACGGCGTGCGCACGGCCGCCCATCCGCGCGGCGACAGCGCGCAGGCGTGTCAACCGAATCCACCCCCGTCCGTTGACGTTGTATCGTCTCCGCGGAAGCTACGCTGTGCTGGTGGGAACCCCTTTCGATCCGCAGCTCTCTCCACCGGCCGTCACTGCGCCCGTGTCGCTGGATGCCTTTCTGGCCGGCATCGGTCCGCGTGCGTTCCGTTTTGCCGAGGCCGGCCTGCGTCACCGCGAAGACGCGCTGGATGCGGTGCAGGACGCCATGGTGAAGCTGCTTGGTTACCGCGAGCGCCCGGCCGCCGAATGGACGCCGCTGTTCTGGAGCATCCTGCGTAGCCGCATCATCGACCTGCAGCGGCGGCGTACCTTCCGCCTGAAATTCTGGGCGCCGGCCGAACGTTCCGACGACGAAGGCACCATCGACTGGGCCGACCCCGGCACCGGTCCGGTCGACCAACAGCAACACCAGCAGGCCTACCAGCGCCTGGTCGAGGCCCTGCGCAGCCTGCCGGCGCGCCAGCGCGAAGCGTTCACGCTGCGCGTGCTGGAAGAGCTGGACGTGGCCACCACCGCCAAGGCGATGGGCTGCTCCGAAGGCTCGGTCAAAACCCATCTGTCGCGTGCGCGCGACGCGTTGCAAAAACAGTTCGAGGATTTCCTGTGAACCGCTCCCACGATCCGGCCCGGTTCGACGCGCAACTACGTCAACTGCACACCGCCGCGCTCACCAGCCTGCCGCCGCAGACGCTTGCACGCCTGCGCCAGGCACGTCACGCAACTGCGCCCTCGCGCAACCGTCGCGGTTACTGGTTATTGGCGACCGCGTGTTCGGGGTTGCTGGCGATCGGCATCGGCCTGCAACTGCGGCCGGGCGAATCGGCACCCTCAGGCACCGCCGGGACCCAGGCGATCGCCAGCACCACCACCGATACCGACGACATGCTGACCCAGAACCCCGACCTGTACGTCTGGCTCGGGTCCGACACCGCCTTGGCCATGGAATAAGCACGATGACCCGCACCACCCGCCTGCTATTGACCCTGCTGCTGTGCGCCGGGCCCTGCGCGTCGCTGTTGGCCCAGGCACCTCCGCCGGGCCCGCCGGGGCCGCCACCCTCCGATGGCCCCGGCCCGCGTGGTCCGGGACCGCGCGAGGCGGAGACGCCGATGCCCGAGTGGGAAAAACTGACCCAACAGCAGCGCCAGGTGCTGATCGATGCGCTGCGCGAACGCTGGAACGAGGTGCCCGAAGAGCGCCCGCGCATGTATCGCCACGCACGCCGCTGGCTGGACATGACCCCCGAACAGCGCAAGCAGGCCAAGGCCGGCATGGACCGCTTCCGCAACATGAGTCCCGAGCAGCGCCGCGAAGCCAAGGCCTTGTTCGAACGCATGCGCACGCTCAACCAGCAAGAACGCAACGCGCTGCAACAACGCTGGCAGAAGATGAGCCCGGCCGAACGCAGCGCCTGGCTGCGCGAGCATCCGCCGGTAGACGATTGAGCGACAGCTGACGATTGAGTGATATCGCAGGCGATCCCGCGCGCCGTCGTGTGGGCTGATTCACGTGCCGGGCAGTCAAGCGGATCAGCGATGCGATCGGGTCATGAGAGCGCCAATCGCGCGCAATCAGGGCATCAGCACCGCTTGCAGCAGCGGCGCCAACACCTGTTCGGGCGCAAATGCGAGCAGCCCGGCGTGCTTGCGGTCGATCGCCAGCGAGGCATACCCATGCACCGTGCTCCAGGCCAGCAGCGTGCGTTGCTCAAGCACTTCCGCACTCGGGGCGCTGCCGTGCCGCGCGATCCACTGCATCCGCAGCGTCTCGCGCAGGCAGGCCATCGCCGCTTCACTGGCATGCAACAGTCTGGGCAAGCTGCGCGAGCGCAGATCCAGCCCCAGCATCAGCCGGAAGTGCTGCGGAAACGCGCTGGCGAAGCGGATATAGCCCAGCCCGCATCCCAATAGCGGATCGGCCAGTTCCTGCTGGGTCGCGAGGATCTGATCGAGCATGCGCTCGTAGCCATCGGCGGCCAGTTCCGACAGCAGCCCGTCGAGCGAGCCGAAATGATGCGCCGGCGCGGCATGCGAGACACCGGCGCGGCGCGCGCACTCGCGCAGGGTCAACCCGCGCGCACCGGCCTCGCCCAACAGTTCCCACCCTGCGCGCCGCAACGCAGCCGGCAGATCGCCATGGTGATACGCAGCAGGCACGGATGATTGCGACATGGGCAACTTCGTTTGCAGAGACCTCAGTGGAGCAGATCATCTTGACGCTGACAAGATGGACTAGGCAGACTCATGTATATCTTGTCGACGACAAGATGCATACGACGTCGCCCACTCCAAGGATCTCGCCATGTCCTCGTCCATCGCCAAATTGCGTGCGCGCCTGCTGCGCGGCGTGCTGGCCAGCGCCAGTCGGCTGGCCCCCGGCCCGACCGGTCGGTTTCTGGCTCGCCGCTTCGTGACCCCGGCAGCGGCCGGCCGCCGGCAGGCCGCCGGACTCGCCGCTCAGTTGCCCGATGCGCATCGCCAGAATCTGCGCATCGATGGCGTCGACATTGCCGTTTACCGGTGGGGCGACCCGGCGCAGCAGCCGTATGTGCTGCTGTCGCATGGCTGGGCCAGTTACGGGCTGCGCTTTGCGGCATGGGTGCCGCAGCTGCGGGCGCTCGGCTATGCGGTGGTGGCGTTCGATCAGGCCGCACATGGCTTGAGCGGCGGCAGGATCAGCAACATGCCGCATTTCGTGCGGATTTTGCGCGACATCGGCGGCCGCCACGGTCGCCCGGCCGTCTTGATCGGCCATTCCCTCGGCGCGGCAGCGGCGGTCTTTGCCGATGACCCCGCGTGGCGGCCGGCACGCTATGTCTTGATCGCCCCGCTGCTGGCACCGGCGCAGAGTGCGCAGCGCCAGTTCCGCGCATTCGGCATCGCACCCGGCACGTTCGCACCGTTTGAAAATTGGTTGCATCAGCTGACCGGGAAGCGCTTCGCCGATTTCGACGCAACGCCGCGCCTGCCGCACTTCGGTGACCGCCCGGCGCTGATCATTCACGACCGCCGCGACCGCGAAACCCCCTGGGAAGAAGGCGCACGTTTTGCGGCGCTCTGGCCGGGCGCGCAACTGGTCAGTACCGAAGGACTGGGCCACAACCGTATGGTCGACCACGCTTCGGTGATCGATCAGGCGTTGCAGTTCATCGGCCCGGCATCGCCCTGATCCAGACCGCAAGGGCACGCACATCGCGAGCGTGCCGAGCCTGTTTGAATTGGCTGAACCACCTGGCGATCGGTCGCCAGGCGGATGCGGATGGAACGCTTGGAACCGCCGCGTACGGGCGGCCTTGCCGCATCGCGTAATGGCCGCGCACACCTGGCGGCGCGCGCAGGTGCCTTGATCGCGGCTCTCAGTGCACAGTGCCGTTATGCAGCGGATCCAGGCGGTCGATTACGCCCTGCATCGCGCTGTCGAAGGCGCCGTCGTTGATATGTTCGCGTAGGCGGCCCAGCCGCACCATCACCGCCAGTTCTTCCGGCGAGGCGACGCAAAAACGCACGCCGCGGCGGTTGACGAACAGCAGGCGTTGCGAGATCGGACTCACCCAGGACAGCTTGCCGGCCTGCACCTTGCCGTCCTTGTCGACGAAGTCCAGCCAGGTGCCGATATCCATCGCGCGAAAACGCGTGGCGTCGGCGCTGTCGATGCTCTGCGCCACCGCTTCGGCGCCCAGCACCACATTGATGCTTTCGGCGGCCGGCGGCGGCAGGTTGACCTGCGGCAAGTCGGGCAGCGACTTTTCCAGCTCAGGGCGCGCTTCGGCGATCGCCTGCAAGGTGTCGTGCAGCGCACCGATCGCCACCACCACCGCATCGCCATGCAGGCCGATGCTGGCGAACACGCGATACAGCGCCGGCTGCCAGACCTGCAGCCACGGCTTGCCGACGATATGGCGACGCGCCTCGGCCAGTTCTTCCAGCACGCCATCGGCCAGCGCCAGCGCTTCGACGGTGCCGGGACCCTCGTCGCCGTCGCGCAGGATCGCCATGGTCAGATGATGCAGCCAGGGCTGGCGCAGGAAATCTTCCACCGCCTTGGGCAATGGCGCGCCGGCCAGCACGCGTTGCTCCAGTTCGAACAACGCGCGGCTGCGTGCCAGTTCGAGTTTCTCCTGGCCACGCTGGGTTTCGGTGGCACGACGCTCGGCGATCTCCACCCGGCGCCGGTGCTGCGACAGGAAGTCGCGGAATTCTTCTTCCAGGGTCTGAAAGATCGCCAGGTTCTCGTTGAATTCGGCGACCAGGCGGTCGACGATTTCCTCGACCTTGCCCATCAGCACGCGTTCGGCCGCGCTGTCGCCGTTATTGCCTTCGCAGGCCTCGGCCAGCGAGTTGAGCAGGCGCCGCGCGGGATGGGTCTTCTGCACGAACATCTTGCGATCCAGCAGCGCGACCTTGACGAACGGCACCACCAGCCGGCCGATCATCTCGCGCGAGCGATTTTCCAGATCGCGCTCGTCCAGCATCACATCGAACAGCATGCCGACCAGATCGATCGCATCTTCGTCCATCGGGTCGAGTTTTGCGGTGGCCGGGTCCACGCCCAGGCGCGTGGCGCTGGACAGCACTTCGTTCTTCAATCGCTGCGCCAGCGATTCGTTGTCATCGCCCATGGACGCGCCCAGCGTCCCGCTCGGCGTGGCCTGCAGCAGCGATAGCACCGACATCATTTCGCGCTGGCTCAGGGGGCGTTGCTGGCCCACCGCCACCGTTGCCGCAGACGCGGCGCTGTCGCGCACGCTGCGCGTCTGCTGCAGCAGTTCGTGCAGCGCTTCAAGCAGCATGCCCTGGCTACCGCCGGGATGATCGCTGTCGCCGTCCATCCCACCTGCGCTGCTGCCGTCATCGGTATGACCGCGCTGGGTGGCAGCCTGCATGCGGCCGCGGCTATGCGCCCAACGGTCCAGAAAACGGTTGGCCCAGGCCGGTGCGTATTGGTCGTTCTGATCGTCGCCGCCCATCTCGGCAGCCGCGCCCTGCCCCTGGCCATCGGGCCGCGCGCGCTCTTCGGGCGTCTCGCCGCGCGGCTGCGCGCGGGGCGGCTGACGCTTGGGTGGCGACATTTCCGGCATGACGCCGGCCTTGAGCAGGGTTTCGTCCAGGCGCGCGTACAACTTGCCGATCGGCTCGGCCAGGTCGCGCTCGCAGAGCTTGATCAGCACCAGGCGCACTTCCGGCGCCAGGTCGCAGATGGCGAAGGCTTCGTGGATGGCCACGCCCAGGTGTTCCGGGCCGATCGGGTTGGTATCGGCCACCAGTTCCAGGCCGCCGGCGATCCAGCCCAGGCGACGGTCCACCCGCGCCAGGACCTGTTTGAAGTCGCGCAGCAGCACGGTGGCCAGATTGCGCACTGCCAGCCGCGATTCCAGCACATGTTCGGGCACCAGGCTCAGCGGACCGGTGCCGATTTCGCCAGCCAGCACCACTTCGGCCGACAGCGGCATGCCCAGTACCAGCGCCTGCCAGCCGTCTTCGAGCTGTTGGCGGAAGCGGTCGGCCACGTCGTCGCGTTTGCGACGCAGCTCGCGCATGCCATCGAGAAACAGCAACTGCGAGGTGCCCGCAGATTCGGCGCGATCGAACAGCACATCGTCGAAATGTGCGACTGCAGCGGCAAATACCTGCGCAATTGCCGGCACGAACGCGGCATGCGCCTGTTCAAGCAAGCGTTGGTCACGGCCCGGGTGTCCCGACGGACTGGGCTGAAAAGTCATGCGCAAAGGCTCCCCGCCCCTGCAGGCGTGAAAATATTCAAACAAGAAAAAACGGACGCGGCCCCAAATTCCGCTATTGCATGGTAGGCGTTTCGCTCATCCATTAAATGTGATGAATCTCTCACTTTATTCGTGACCGCCCGTGGTTTGCGTGTCAAGTGAACATCGTAGCTTGCAGCGCCGCTGTGGCGCTTGCCAAGCCCTTTATACGCTGGCGAGGGTTAAGCCTTGCGCTTGGCAGGCCCGCCCACGCCGTCGGCCCTGGCCCGGTTGCAGGTGCCTGGCCGGGCACGATGCGGCGGGCGTTGGGAAGGGCCCGTCTATAATTGCCGTTTCGCTGCTTCGATCCGGAACTATGCACCCACCGTATTCGCTCCAGGCGCTGGACGCGCGCCGTTCGGTCCCCTCCAAACAGCTCGGCGAGCCCGGGCCGGATAAGGACACCCTGCTGCGCATGCTCACCTCGGCGGTGCGCGTGCCCGATCACGGCAAGCTGGTGCCGTTCCGCTTCCTGCGCATCAGCGGCGACGCGCGCCAGGCACTGGGCGATTTCCTTGCCGAACGCACCCAGGCAGCCGACCCGCTGGCATCGGCTGCGGCGATCGCGAAAGAACGCGGGCGCTTCAACGATGCGCCATTGGCGATCGTGGTGATCGCTTCGCTGCGCCCCGAACACAAGGTGCCCGAACAGGAACAATTGCTGACCGCCGGCTGCGTGTGCTTTGCACTGCTACAGGCGGCGCAGGCGCACGGTTTCGGCGCGCAGTGGCTGAGCGCGTGGGTGGCCTACGACCCGGCGGTGACCGGCTATCTGGGCCTGGAGGAAAACGAGCGGATCGCCGGCTTCATCCACATCGGCACGCCACGCATGCAGGTCCCCGAACGCGAGCGCCCGGATCCGCGTGCGTTGCTGCGCGACTGGACGCCGTGACCTCGTACACCACCACGATCGACGGCGCGCCGCCCACCAGCGCGCGCCCGACCCCGCTGTACCTGGTCGATGCCAGCCTGTACGTGTTCCGCGCCTGGCATTCCATCCCGGACGAATTCCAGGATGCGCAGGGCTGGCCGACCAATGCGGTGCATGGCTTTGCGCGCTTCCTGCTCGACCTGCTCGAACGCGAAGACCCCGCGCACATCACCATTGCTTTCGACGAAGCGCTGGACAGCTGTTTTCGCCACGCCCTGTACCCCGCTTACAAGGGCAATCGCACCCCGGCACCGGATGCGCTGCGGCGCCAGTTCGCCCATTGCAAGGCGCTATGCGCGGCATTGGGGCTGAGCGTGCTGGCCCACCGCGACTACGAGGCCGACGATCTGATCGGCAGCGCCTTGCACGGCGCGCGTGCGCAGGGCTTGCGCGGGGTGATCGTCTCGGCCGACAAGGATCTGTCGCAGCTGTTGTTCGAACACGACGAACAATGGGATTACGCACGCAATCAACGCTGGGACATGCACGGCGTCAAGGCTCGCTATGGCGTGCATGCGCACCAGATTGCCGATTATCTGGCGTTGTGCGGCGATGCCATCGACAACATTCCCGGCGTCACCGGCATCGGCGCCAAGTCCGCCGCAATATTGCTGGCGCATTTCGGCAGCCTGGATGCCTTGCTGGAGCGCGTGGACGAACTCCCATTTTTGCGCCTGCGTGGCGCCGCGCAAATGGCGGTGCGGCTGCGCGAACAGCGCGAACACGCCTTGCTGTGGCGCCAGCTCAGCACCATTGCGCTCGATGCGCCGTTGGCGCTGACCGCAACAGGTTTCACGCGTGCGCAGGCCGACGCGGACATGCTGACCGGATTGTGCGAGAGCTTGCGCTTCGGCCCGCTCACCCGGCGTCGGCTGCTGGCCGCGTGCACCGGCGCACCCGCAGCGCTTCCCACCGTTTCCCTGGAACAAGGTCTGCACCCATGAACCGACACGACACCCCGCCCACCGTGGTCTACGAAGGCAAGTACCAGCGCATGGTTGTGCGCGGCACCTGGGAATATTCAGAGCGCGTGCATGCCGGCGGCCTGGCCGCGATCATCGTGGCGGTGACGCCGGACGATGCGATGTTGTTCGTCGAACAGTTCCGCGTGCCGTTGCAGGCGCGCACCATCGAAATGCCGGCTGGCCTGGTCGGCGATGTGCATGCCGATGAATCGATCGAGCTGTCGGCGATTCGTGAACTGGAAGAAGAAACCGGCTGGACCGCCGAGCACGCCGAAGTGCTGATGATCGGCCCGACCTCGGCCGGCGCCAGTAGCGAGAAGATCGCCTTCGTGCGCGCCACCGGCCTGCGCAAGGTCGGCGAAGGCGGCGGCGATGCCAGCGAAGACATCACCGTGCACGAAATCCCGCGCGCACAGGTCGGCGCCTGGCTGGTGCAGAAGATGGCCGAGGGCTACCAGATGGATCCAAAGTTGTGGGCCGGGCTGTACCTGGTCGACCACGCACTGGACGGCACCCCGCGTGGTTGAAGCAACGACTGAAGTCACCCCTGCCCGCTTGCTGGGCGCCGACGATCCCGCAACGTTCACTGTGTTCAACGCGCAAGCGGCATCGCCGTGGTTGCTGATCGCCGATCACGCCGGTCAGCGCGTACCGGCGCGACTGGCCAATCTGGGCCTGCCGCAGCAGGAACTGGACCGCCATATCGGCTGGGATATCGGCATTGCCGAAGTCACCCGTTTGTTGGCCGATGCGCTGGATGCGTTCGCCGTTGCCCAGACCTATTCGCGGCTGGTGATCGACTGCAATCGCCCGCATGGTTCGGCAACGCTGATGCCCGAGGTCAGCGACGGCACATCGATTCCCGGCAATCTGCAGCTATCGGCCGACGCGCGGCGGCAACGCATCGACGAGATCTTCGCGCCATACCACGCGCGTATCGCTGCAGAACTCGATGCACGCCAGGCGCGCGGTCAGCCCACGCTGCTCGTGTCGATGCACAGCTTCACCCCGGCGATGGCCGGCAACGCACGGCCCTGGCATGCGGGTGTGCTGTACCACCGCGACACACGGCTGGCACACCGCTTGTTGCAAGCCTTGCGCAACGAGCCGGATCTGGTGGTCGGCGACAACCAGCCCTACGCGGTCAGCGACACCAGCGACTACGCGATTCCGGTCTACGGCGAAGGCCGCAGACTGCTGCATGTGGAACTGGAACTGCGCCAGGATTTGATCGCCGATGCGGCGGGGCAACGTGCATGGGCCGATCGATTGGCGCGCATCCTGCCGCCATTGGCGGATGCGCTGCTGCCGCGTTAAAACCGGCAATCACTGTAGGAGCGCGCTTGCGCGCGACGAGGTGTTACCGGTAACGCCTCATCGCGCGCGAGCGCGCTCCTACAGGTCATGCGCTGATTGCGTTAGGCGCATGCCTCGGCAGCGATCGACGTCGTCACTCAGGCAAACCCATCTGTCGCACGCACCAGCGCATCGACGTTTTCCGGCTCGAAGCCCGAATGGCCGGACGCCGGGCTGATCTGCAGTGTCGACTTCGGCCACACCTTGTGCAGATCCCATGCGCTTTGCAGCGGGCACACCACGTCGTAGCGGCCGTGCACGATCACGCCGGGGATGTCGGCGATACGGTGCGCGTCGCGCAGCAGCTGATCTTCGACCTCGAAGAAACCGCCATTGACGAAGTAGTGGTTCTCGATGCGCGCAAACGCCAGTGCGAAATGCGCGTCCTCATGCCCGGTGACGAAATCCTCGTCCACATGCAGGAAGCTGGTGGCGCCTTCCCACACGCTCCACGCCTTGGCTGCGGCCAGGCGCGTGGCTTCGTCGTCGCTGGTGAGGCGGCGATGAAAGGCGGACATCAGATCGGCGCGTTCCACCGGCGGAATCGCATTGACGTAATGCTCCCAGGCATCCGGAAACAGCCGGCTGGCACCTTGCTGATAGAACCATTCCAGCTCGAAACGGCGTAGCAGGAAGATGCCGCGCAGCACCAGCTCGGTGACCTGCTGCGGGTGGGTCTGCGCGTAGGCCAGTGCCAGCGTCGAGCCCCAGCTGCCACCGAACACCTGCCAGCGCGCGATGCCCAGGTGTTCGCGCAAGCGCTCGATATCGGCGACCAGATCCCAGGTGGTGTTGTCGACCAGATCGGCATGCGGGGTCGAGCGGCCGGCGCCACGCTGATCGAACAGCACGATGCGGTACTTGGCCGGGTCGTGAAAGCGCCGCATCTTGGTGTTGCAACCGCCGCCGGGGCCGCCGTGCAGCATCACCACCGGCTTGCCCTGCGGGTTGCCGCACTGCTCGAAATACAGCGTGTGGCGGTCGTCGACCTGGAGGGTGCCGTGGTCGTACGGCGTGATCTCGGGATAGAGCGTGCGCATGCGTCGGTCCTGCGGGAAACCGCTAGTGTATCGGCAGCGCCCATACGATCGACCAAGGGCTGGCGCAAGGCAATGCGCGTAGGCTCGGAGCGACCAAAAAACGCCTGCGCGCATTGCCAAGGGGGGCGCAGTCGATGCTCGGAATCGGCATGTACCACCCGAGCTCGCCGGGTCTGAGCGCCGTCCGCATCCACCTGACAACGACCGCTTGCTGGGTTTTGTCAGCCGCGCTTAGCCCGCAGCGTGCGACCAGCGCCCCAACGTCACCCGATCGCGCTGCTCCAGATCCTGATGCGTCGCCACCGCCTCGAAACCGCGCGCGCGCAGCAGGTCGGCCACCGCCGTGCCCTGGTCCCAGCCGTGTTCGAGCAGCAGCCATCCGCCCGGCAACAGATGCATGGGCGCATCGGCGACGATCAGCCGGATGTCGTCCAGGCCATCGGGGCCGGAGGCGAGCGCGCTGGCCGGCTCGTGGCGCAGATCGCCTTCACTCAGATGCGGGTCGTGCGCGGCGATATACGGCGGGTTGCTGGCGATCAGATCGAAGCACTCACCCGCCAGCGGTGCAAACCAGTGACCCAGTCGGCATTCGACGTTGCGTAGCTGATGGCGGTTGGCGTTCTGCTGGGCGACAGCAAGCGCTGCGGCACTGGCATCGGTGGCGATCACCTGGGCGTGTGGCCGTTCACTGGCGATGGCCAGTGCGATCGCGCCGCTCCCGGTGCCCAGATCGGCAGCACAGCGGCCTGGCATGTTGTCGAAGCGCTCAAGGGCGAGCTCGACCAGCGCTTCGGTATCGGCGCGCGGGATCAAGGTGGCAGTCGAGACCGCCAGATCCAGCGTCCAGAATCCACGCGTGCCAGTCAGATACGCGACCGGTTCGCCGGCCTGACGCCGCTGTACCAACGCCTCGAACGCCTGCGCGACAGCATCCGCAACCGGATCGCGGCCATGCGCAAACAACCAGGCGCGGTCGCGCCCCAGCGCATGCAGCAGCAACGGTTCGGCATCGCTGCGCTCGATCCGCTCGGCTGCCCGCCGCAGCAACTGGTCGGCAGCAAGGCCGGCTGGGTCGTCGCTCATACGGATCATTCACTCCTGCGAAACATCGGCTGACCATTATCGGAGATGGAATGGCCCCCTGCAGCGGCAGAGACAGCCTGCAAAGCCGATAGCCTCAGCCTATCTATGCAATCCCATTAATCGATTTGAGAAATCTATCGATCCTGCCTACCATGTCCGCTGTTCCATCCCCCCGCCCCCTTTCATCGCTCGAGGAAACTCAATGTCTCTCATCAACACCCAGGTCAAGCCGTTCAAGGCGAATGCGTACCACAACGGCAATTTCATCGAAGTCACCGAAGCCAGCCTGAAGGGCAAGTGGTCGGTGCTGATCTTCATGCCGGCCGCCTTCACCTTCAATTGCCCGACCGAAGTGGAAGACGCCGCCGACAACTACCCCGCGTTCCAGAAGGCCGGCGCCGAGGTGTACATCGTCACCACCGACACGCACTTCTCGCACAAGGTGTGGCACGAGACCTCGCCGGCCGTCGGCAAGTCGCAGTTCCCGCTGATCGGCGACCCGACCCACCAGCTGACCCGCGCCTTTGGCGTGCACATCGAAGAAGAAGGCCTGGCCCTGCGCGGCACCTTCATCATCAACCCGGAAGGCGTGATCAAGACGCTGGAAATCCACGACAACTCGATCGCCCGCGACGTCACCGAGACGCTGCGCAAGCTGACCGCTGCCCAGTTCGTCGCCAACAACCCTGGTCAGGTCTGCCCGGCCAAGTGGAAGGAAGGCGCCAAGACCCTGGCTCCGTCGCTGGACCTGGTCGGCAAGATCTAAGTCGACGCATCCCTTCGGCCTGTCGCCAGGCCGGAGGGACATCTCCGGCCCAGCGATGGGCCGGGGGTGAACCGGAGCCGGTGCCGGGCTGCCCGCCAGCCATCGCCAGCACGCATTCCCGAGCATTGCGCCGGCTGCGGTTCATCCCCTCCTCCCCGGCGACCTGCCTCATTGCAGCGACGCCACGCCCTCCCCTTGCCCATTCCCAGGAGTTTTCCATGTTGGATGCCAACCTCAAGACCCAGCTGACCGCCTACCTGGAACGGGTCACGCGGCCGATTCAGATCAATGCCTCGATCGACGAGAGCGCCGGTTCGCGCGACATGCTCGACCTGCTCGAAGACCTGGTGCTGCTGTCGGACAAGATCAGCCTGGACATCCACCGCGACGACAACCAGCGCAAGCCGTCGTTCGCGCTGACCACGCCCGGCCAGGACATCTCGCTGCGCTTTGCCGGCCTGCCGATGGGCCACGAGTTCACCTCGCTGGTGCTGGCGCTGCTGCAGGTCGGCGGTCACCCTTCCAAGGCCACCGCCGAGCTGATCGAGCAGGTGCAGCACCTGGATGGCGACTACCAGTTCGAAACCTATTTCTCGCTGTCGTGCCAGAACTGCCCGGACGTGGTGCAGGCGCTGAATCTTGCCGCCGTGCTCAACCCGCGCATCAAGCACGTCGCCATCGACGGCTCGCTGTTCCAGGAAGAAGTCGAAACCCGCCAGATCATGTCGGTGCCCACCGTCTACTTGAACGGCGAATTGTTCGACCAGGGCCGCATGACGCTGGAGCAGATCGTCGCCAAGCTCGACACCAACGCCGCAAAGCGCGACGCAGTCAAGATTGCGGCCAAGGACGCCTTCGACGTGCTGGTGATCGGCGGTGGCCCGGCCGGTTCGGCAGCGGCGGTGTATGCCGCACGCAAGGGCATCCGCACCGGCGTGGCCGCCGAGCGTTTCGGTGGCCAGGTGCTGGACACCATGTCGATCGAAAACTTCATCTCGGTGCCGGAAACCGAAGGCCCGAAAATGGCCGCCGCGCTCGAGCAGCACGTGCGCCAGTACGATGTGGACATCATGAATCTGCAGCGTGCCGAGCAGGTGATTCCGGCCGGTGCCGATGGCCTGATCGAGATCAAGCTGGCCAATGGCGCCTCGCTCAAGAGCAAGACCGTGATCCTGTCCACCGGCGCTCGCTGGAGGCAGATGAACGTGCCGGGCGAAGATCAGTACAAGAACAAGGGCGTGGCCTATTGCCCGCATTGCGATGGCCCGTTGTTCAAGGGCAAGCGCGTGGCGGTGATCGGTGGCGGCAATTCGGGCGTTGAGGCCGCGATCGATCTGGCCGGCATCGTTGCGCATGTCACGCTGGTGGAATACGACGACAAGCTGCGCGCCGACGAAGTGCTGCAACGCAAGCTGCGCAGCCTGCACAACGTGCGCATCATCACCAGCGCGCAGACCACCGAAGTGCTGGGCGATGAGCAGAAGGTCACCGGCCTGGTCTACAAGGACCGTACCGGCGGCGACATCCAGCATGTCGATCTGGAAGGCGTGTTCGTACAGATCGGCTTGCTGCCTAATACCGAGTTCCTCAAGGGTGCGGTGGCGTTGTCGCCGCGCGGCGAGATCATCGTCGACGACCGTGGCCAGACCAATCTCCCCGGCGTGTTCGCTGCCGGCGACGCCACCACGGTGCCGTACAAGCAGATCGTGATCGCGATGGGCGAAGGTTCCAAGGCTGCACTGAGCGCGTTCGATTACCTGATCCGCTCCAGTGCACCGGTCAGCGCCGAGGTTGTGGCTGAGGCCGCATAACCGCCCACAACACAGCGCCCGGCACCGCCGGGCGTTAAGCTCGCCAAGTGCTCACGTCGTTTCCCGTCAACGCAACAAGGGCTGCTGCACATGAATCTGCGTGACCTGAAGTATCTGGTAGCCCTGGCCGACCACAAGCATTTTGGTCGTGCTGCAACGGCGTGTTTCGTCAGTCAGCCAACCCTGTCCACCCAGATCAAGAAGCTCGAAGACGAGCTCGGCGTCTCGTTGGTGGAGCGCGCGCCGCGTAAGGTGATGTTGACGCCTGCCGGCCGCGAAGCCGCGGTGCGCGCACGCAGCATCGTGGCCGAAGTGGAACAGATGAAGGAAGCCGCACGACGTAGTCAGGACCCGGAAGCGGGTACCGTGCGGCTGGGCATTTTTCCCACGCTGGCACCGTATCTGTTGCCGCATGTGGTACCGGGCATTCGCCAGCGTTTTCCACGCCTGGAACTGCTGCTGATCGAAGAAAAAAGCGACCAGCTCATCCATCAGTTGCGCGAAGGGCGCCTGGATGCCGCGCTACTCGCGCTGCCAGTGCAGGACGATCAGCTGCACGCAGAATTCCTGTTCGAAGAACCCTTCGTGCTGGCGGTGCCGGAAGGCCATCCGCTGACGCGCCACGACAGCATGACGCTGGACGACTTGTCCGAGCAGCGCCTGTTGTTGCTGGAAGATGGCCATTGCCTGCGCGAACAGGCCCTGGACGTGTGCCATCTGGCCGGCGCGCTGGAAAAATCCGAGTTCCAGGCCACCAGCCTGGAAACCCTGCGCCAGATGGTGGCCGCCAATGTGGGCGTCACCTTGTTGCCGCTGCTGGCAGTCAAACCGCCGGTGGCACGTTCGGAAAACATCCGCCTGATCCGCTTCCGCGAAGACAAGCAGCCCAGCCGGCGTATCGCAATGGTCTGGCGCCGCAGCTCGGCGATGACTGCGTTTCTGGAGCAGCTGTCGCAGCTGTTCAAGGAATTGCCGGAAAGTCTGTTCACCCTGGACCAGCCGACCACCGGCCCCAAGGCGGTCGCTGCCTAAGGATTCGGGATTCGGGATTCGGAAATTTGTTTCACGGCTGCGGTCGCTTCGCGCGATGCTTTCTCACCTGCCACCGCACATAAGCGACGCGCGAGCGTCGTTTCTTGTTTGGCTTTTGGTTACTGCGCGAGGCATCTGAACACACACGGCGGCCTCTGCGTCATTGGCATGCGGCAGACTCCAACCCGGTTGCTTGCGACCACGGGCCGACGCATTGGCGCGCTTGCCTGACCCTTTGGCCAATGCCTGCAACCTGCAAAACCGCGTCTGCCTCACTCAGCAAGCACGATGCCTTGCGCTACCTGGCCGCGCATTGCGATCGACCAACGGCGCCCTCATCTTGTAGATGACGCTCACCGTGTTGGCGAGCCGTCGTCGTCAGGAGATTGCCATGCCTTCGCAACACCACAGCGGCTTGCCGCCGTCCATTCTTGTGTCCAGCCATGACCTCGCCCGTCTCGAGGCATTGCTCGATTCGCCCGCGTTCAACAAGCATCCCGCCGCCACTGCGCTGAGCGACGAACTGGGCCGCGCACGCGTTGTGCCAGCCGATCAGATTCCCGGCGATGTCGTCACCATGTACTCCCGCATCGACTGCGAAGATGAGCTGCATGGCGAACGACATACGCTCACCCTGGTGTATCCGCACGAGGCCGATGTACAGCACGGCCGCATTTCGGTGCTCGCGCCGGTTGGCAGTGCGCTGCTTGGCCTGTCGGTCGGCCAGAGCATCGACTGGCGCACGCCAGACGGACGCGACCTGCGCCTGCGTGTGACTGCCGTGCACGACCAACATGCACTGGCCGACGACTTACAACGCTGAGCGCGCTAACGTAACGCGCTGCGTCCTATCCCCGACCCGTCCACGATTCGAGAGAACCCGCATGACTGCATCCCCCTCCAAGCTTGCTCAACTGCGTGAGCTGTCTGTCGTTGTTGCCGACACCGGCGACTACGACGCCATCAAGCGCCTGAAGCCGGTCGACTGCACCACCAATCCCACGCTGGTCAAAAAAGCGCTGGACCTGCCGGTCTATGCGGAGTTGATCGAGCAGGAACTGGCCTGGGGCCGCGAACACGGCGGCGAAGATCGCACGGCCACCGTCAACGAAGTCGCCGACCGTCTCACCGTCGGCGTGGGCACCAAACTGTCCGAATTGGTGCCAGGCCGCGTCTCCACCGAGGTCGATGCCGACCTGGCGCACGACACCCAAGCCACCATCGCCAAGGCGCGCAAGTTCATCGCGATGTATGCCGAGCGCGGCGTGTCCAAAGACAAGATCCTGATCAAGATCGCAGCGACCTGGGAAGGCATCGAAGCGGCCCGCCAGTTGCAGCTGGAAGGCATCGACTGCAACCTCACGTTGATCTTCAACCGCTCGCAGGCGCTTGCCTGCGCAGAAGCCGGCGTGTTCCTGATTTCGCCGTTCGTTGGCCGCATCCTGGATTACTACGTCGCCCAAGGGCAGACCCCGGCCAGCATCGACGAAGATCCGGGCGTGGTGTTCGTGCGCACGGTGTACAACGAATTCAAACAGCGTGGTTCGTCCACGGTGGTGATGGGCGCTTCGTTCCGCTCCACCGCGCAGATCGAAGCGCTGGCCGGTTGCGATCGTTTGACCATCTCGCCAGAGCTGTTGGAAAAGCTCGACGCCGAACACGGCGAGTTGCCGCGCAAGCTCTCCCCTGCGCAAGCAGACAACGCACAGATCACCCCGATCGACAGCGACAGCTTCGCCACCGATCTGGCCGCCGACCCGATGGCCACCGACAAGCTGGCCAGCGGCATCGACACCTTTGCCAAGGATCTGCAGGCGCTGCGCAAGACCATCGCCGACAAACTCGCCGGCTGATTGCCTATCACGGTTGTGTGACGCCAACGCTCGCGGCTTATCAGCCTGCGGGCGTTGTCGTTTCTGGGATTTCGTTCAGCGCCATCCTCCACACAACGCTTACAACCGCCGCGCGCGCACTGCCTAGAATTCGGATTCCTCAACTGGCGTAGCGGACAATGGCAAACATTGCAGTGGTGATGGTCGACGGCGTGGCCGATTGGGAAATCGGCGTCGTACTGCCGGCGGCGCGTGAATGGTTCGGCGACCAGGTTGCCATCGCCAGTATCGACGGCCAGCCGGTGCAGTCGATTGGCGGCTTGCGCATCACACCGGACTTCGCGCTTTCCGATCTGGCACCGCTGGAGGCCGATCTCTGGATCCTGCCCGGCAGCGAACGCTGGCAGGCCGGCGAGATTCCCGGATTGAGCGGCCTGTTGGTGGAACGCGTGCAACAGCAGCGCCCGGTCGCTGCAATCTGCGGCGCCACCATCGCATTGGCCTATGCCGGTTTGCTCGACGACCGCGCGCATACCAGCAACACGTTGGCCTTTCTGCAGGAACACGTGGTGCCTTATGCAGGCGCTGCACACTATCGCCACGAAAAAGTCGTCGCTGCCGACGGCGTGATCACCGCGCCCGGCACCAGCCCGGTCGGTTTCGCGCTGGCCTGCATGCGACTGCTGCATCCGGAACGCACCGACATGCTCTCGCAGCTGCGCGGCATGTTCGCCGGTGAGTTCGTCTGACCTGGAAGATGTGAGCCGGCGGATCTGAACCGGCACAGCTGATTGTCTGCACGCATTGCATCGCTGCTCCCCGCCGCGTCGCAGACATTGCCTTGCGACCGCCGCAAAAAAAGATGGCCACGTTGTCTCCAACGTAGCCATTCAAGTTGCCTGGCATGCACTCCCATGCGCTGCCTGATCGTGATAACGCTGCCGGTCACTGTTGGCCATCGGCACGTCATCACAATGGATGACAGCGCTCAATCCGACCCGCCTTTCCGTCAGGCATCCAGCCCGATCGGGCAGCTCACTCCCGTTCCGCCAAGCCCGCAATAGCCATTGGGGTGCTTGGCGAGATATTGCTGGTGATCGTCTTCGGCGTAATAGAACGTGGGTGCCGGGAAACGGATCTCCGTGGTGATTGCGCCATACCCGGCTGCGTCCAGTTGTTGCTGGTACGCATCGCGGCTGGCCAGCGCAGCGTCGTATTGCTGCTGTGTCGTGCAATAGATCGCCGAGCGGTATTGCGTGCCGACGTCGTTGCCTTGCTGCATGCCCTGGGTGGGGTCGTGGCTTTCCCAGAAGGTGCGCAGCAATTGCGCAAACGACACCGCCTGTGCGTCATAGACCACCAGCACCGCTTCGGTGTGGCCGGTCTGTCCGGAACACACTTCGCCGTAAGTGGCATTGGGCGTTTCGCCACCGGCGTAACCCACTGCCGTGCTGTACACCCCTGGCACGTTCCAGAACTTGCGTTCTGCGCCCCAGAAGCAGCCAAGCCCGAATTGCACCTGGGCCAGGCCGGTGAACTCCCCGCGCAACGGATGGCCGTTGATCAGGTGCGTGTTGTGCAGCGGCAGCGCTTGCTCGCGCCCCGGTAGTGCTTCGCCTGGACGTGGCATGCGTTGCTTGAAGGCGCCGATTCCCAGCATGGTGCAACTCCCGCGTGTGTAAGGGTTGCCTGCTGGATGGCACCGGCCGTAGCGGCTTTCAAGCCACTACGGCCAATACGGCATTACTTCTTGGTCAACGAGGCAGTGGCGGTGTCCACTTCCGGCATCGCCGAGCTGTGGTGGTTGATGATCAGCCACTTGTCGTCGCGCTTTTCGTACACGAAGGTGTAGCGCGCCTGCACCTTGCTCTTCTTGCCGTCCTTGTCGGTCAGCGTGAAGGTATAGACACCGGCATCCACCGCGCTGTCTTCATCGAGTACGCGCACGGTGCGGTAGTTGACGACGCCCTGCGGCTTCTTGGTCAGGAACATCTCGAAGTACTTTTCGATCTGCGCCCGCGAAGCGCGCACTTCGTTGGAGACGGTCGGCAGCAGCACGCCGTCCGGTGCGTACAGATCGGCAACCTTGTGCGGGTTGCCGGTGGCCAGCGCCGCGTTCCAGGTGTCGAACAACGCCGCCACTTCGCGCTCTTCGCCATCGGCAGGCAGCTTGGCCTTGTCGGTGTAGTGCATCACGCCGCCAGCCAGCGCCGGGGTGGCAGCCAGAGCCAGAACCAGAGAGATAAAGGTGCGACGCATGGGGAATCTCCGTGTAGTTGATGGGGGTGCCTCATCGGGCAGGCTCAGTATCGAAATCGCCCGGCCTCGAAAATTCTGCCGAGTGGCATATACTCAAATATGCTGATCGGCCTAGAGGCAAGACATGGAAACCCCCACCACTGCTGGCGATTGGCGTCTTGCGCTACGACGCGACGCCTCCGATAGCGCACGTTGGCAAGCGCTCTGGGAGACCGCTGTGGCGCTGCGGCAGGCCCAGACCCCGGAGCAGGCCTGCGATGCGGTGCTGGGACGCATGTTGCTGTTGCTGGGCCTGGAACACGGCGCGGTGCTGGCGCAACGCGGTCCGCGCGCGCAGATACTCGCCAGCCGCGGCCGCGCACTGCCGCCCGGCGCCAGCGCTGCCGGCGACAGCCATGAGGCGGCCTGGTTGATGCCACCGCGCCCGGCCGATATGCGCGAAGCCAAGGTCCCGATCCATGCGCTGGGCACCACCCACGGCATGCTGTGCGTGGCCTGGAACGACAGCCGCCCCGCACCCGGCAACGACGATGTGCAGGCGCTGCAAGCGTTCGCGCTATTGCTGCCGGCAATGGTGGCCGAACCGGCCAAACCGCTCGCCACGCGCCGGCGTAAACCGGTGCAGGACGATCGCCTCAGCGCGCTGAGCAAACGCGAGAAACAGGTGCTCTCGCTGCTCCCGCGCGGGCTCACCAACGCCACGCTCGCAGCTGAACTGGGGATTTCTCCCGGCACGGTAAAAGTGCATGTGGAGCGAATCCTGCAGAAACTTGAGGTAAAAGATCGCACCCAGGCCGCGGTGTACGCGGTCCATGCCGGACTCGCGCTATGAATGCTTTGGCAGTGCGTTGGAACGATTGGCCGATCACCCGCAAGAGTCTGGCGGTGGTGACCTTGCCGCTGCTGCTGCTGGCGGTCGCACTGATGGCGATCTACAGCGTGGAACGGCAGAACATCGCCGCCGAAAACGATGTGCGGCAGACCCTTGAAGTGCTGAGCGATCTCTACGAAGCGCACGCACTCTTGGCAGAAACCGCAGCCGGCGTGCGCGGTTATCGCCTGGTGCGCCGCGATGAATTCCTCACCCCGTATCGCGATGCCGAACCGCGTTTGCAACGCGTGGCAGAGCGGCTATCGCAACGCATCACCGACCCGGGGCAAGCGCAGCGGTTTGCGCGCATCAAACCGTTATTTGCCGAAAAAATGCAGGGCTGGCGCCGTTTGCTGGCACCGGATCTGAGCCGCGAAGAAGAGATCCGCCAGCTCTGGGACGGCAAGTACAAACTCGACATCCTGCGCGCCGAATTGCGCGAACTGCGCAACTACGAAACCGCGCAGTTGCAGGTGCGCACCGCCAAGGCGCAGGGGCTGCGCCAGCGCAATCTCATCATCACCTTGAGCGCGGCGATGCTCGGTGGCCTGGGCGCGGTCTTTGCGGTGGCGTGGTTCGCATCGGCGTTGTCCGGGCGCTTGCGCACGTTGGCGGCCAATGCGGATCGGCTGGGCGAAGGCTTGCCGCTGGCACCACAGCCGCGTGCAGGCGATGAACTGGGCCAGGTCGGTCAGCGCCTGGCCCAGGCCAGCGAACTGCTCGCCGCGCGCGCGGCCGAAGCGCAATTGGCACGTCGCGAGGCCGAAACCGCCAACCGCGCAAAAACCGAATTCCTCTCGCGCAGCAGCCACGAATTGCGCACGCCGCTCAATGCGATTCTGGGCTACGCGCAGGTGCTGGAAATGGATCTGCCCGAACCTGCGCACCGACGCCATCTGCAACATATTCTCGGTGCCGGCCGGCACTTACTGGGATTGATCACCGAGCTGCTGGATATCGCGCGTATCGAAGCCGATCAGCTGGATCTGAGCCCGGAACCGATCTCGGTGCGTGCCGCCGTGCACGAAGCCTTGGGCCTGATCGCCCCGGACGCGGACAAGTACGGCATCGCGCTGCAACCGGCCGCCATCGACGGGCCGTGGACAGTGCGCGCCGATGCGCAGCGGCTGCGTCAGGTGCTGCTCAATCTGCTGTCGAACGCGGTCAAGTTCAATCGCACCGGCGGCCAGGTGCAGGTGAGCGCGCAGCCGGATGGCGAGCAGGTGCGCATCACCGTTGCAGACCAGGGCGCGGGGCTCACGCCAGCGCAGATCGAACGGCTGTTCACGCCGTTCGAGCGGCTGGGTGCAGAGCGTTCGGCGGTGGAAGGCACCGGTCTGGGGCTGGCGTTGAGCAAGCGCCTGATCGAGGCAATGGGCGGTCGCATCGGCGTGGACAGCAGCCGCGATGGCGCTCGCTTCTGGATTGCGTTGCCGCAGGGCGACCCGCAACGCAGCGAGCCGGCGCGCATAATCCTGCCGCCGAGCAACGCCGGCAGCGGTGTGTGTCGGTTGCTGAGCATCGAAGACAATCCGTCCAACCAGGCCTTGATCCGCACCCTCAGCGAGCGTCGCCCGCAGTGGCAACTGCTCGAAGCGGCCAGCCTGGCGCAGGCGCGCGAGCTGCTGCAGCAAGGCCTGCCGGATCTGATCCTGCTGGATCTGCATTTGAGCGATGGCAATGGCGAAGAATTGCTGCGCGAGTTGCAAAGCCAGCCGGCCACTGCGGAGGTGCCGGTGGTGGTGATCAGCGCCGATGCCACCACTGCCACATTGGCACGTGTGGGCAATCAGGGCGTACGCGCGTATCTGACCAAACCGCTCGATGTGGCGGAATTCTTCACTGTGATCGACGGGCTGCTGGCATGACACGCGACGAAATCCTGGGTTCCCGCATCCTCATCGTCGACGACGAGCCGGCCAATGTGCGGTTGCTCGAAGACCTGCTGCAGCGCGAAGGCTTCCAGCAGGTGATCGCCACCACCGACCCATTGCGGGTGATGGGGCTGGTGTCTGCATTTGCGCCGGACCTGATTTTGCTGGATCTGAAAATGCCCGAGCTGGATGGCTATGCGCTGCTGGAACAACTGGCGCGGCTGTCCGACCCCGGCCACTTTTTGCCGGTGATCGTGCTCACCGCCGACCCCAGCCGCAGCGCACGCCATCGCGCGTTAGGCCTCGGCGCGAAGGATTTTTTGACCAAGCCCCTGGACACCTTCGAGGTCGCGCTGCGGGTCTGGAACGTGGCCGAAACCACGGTGCTGTTCAAGCGTCTGCGCGCCCTCGCTGCGCCTGATGCTGCGCCGCCGGGGTGGCGTCAGCAGAGTTAAGTTTTTAGAGCCGATGGTCTGCGGCTTGGTTGTGGGGCCCTTGCCCGCCGACCGTCGCGGGACACGCCGCAAGTACGTCCTTGTAGTAGCGTCTGCGCGCCCTCGCCGCGTCGGATGCTGCGCCGCCGGGGGGCATCAGCAGAGTTAAGTTTTTAGGGCGGATGATCTGCGGCTTGGCTGTGGGGCCCTTGCATGCCCACCCTCGCGGGACACGCTGCAAGTACGTTCTTTCAGCGTCTGCGCGCCCTCGCCGCGCAGGATGCTGCGCCGCCGGGGGGCGTCAGCAGAGTTAAGTTTTAGAGCGGATGATCTGCGGCTTGGCTGCAGGGCCCTTGCCCGCCCACCGTCGCGGGACACGCCGCAAGTACGTCCATGTAGGCTCTTACGCGGCATCCATGCCGCGTAAGGTCCCGCGACGGTGAGCGGGCAAGGACCAGTCGAGATGGTCGGTGTGCATGGTTTTCAATAAAACAGCCGGCAAACTTTCTGGCGCGGTGTCCTCACCGCTTGCGGGACCGTGTGGCGGCATGGATGCCGCCACCGAGCCCCCAGGGACGGGTTCACGGCGTGTCCCGCAAGCGGTGAGGGCACCGCGCCCTCGACCACCCAGGCTCTTGACCTAGACATTTGACTGCACCAAGCCACACCACGACTCGAAAGAGTAGCTAACGAAACGACTACTCAACCGCTCGCTACGTGCCGATTGCCGCCATGAATATCACACCGCCCGCGTGACCTCCTCGCACAACCCGATCTGAGCCAGCACCGCCTGCGCCTGACTCAGATGCAGGTCGGCCACGCAGACCTGCAGTACGCCGAATGCGGGTAGTTCGCCGGCGCCGCCCAATAGCGACTCGCCGAACACAAACGCGGTGATGCCCGCATCTTCCAGCGCGTGCTTGGCCAGATGCGCGCCGATGATGTGGCTGGCGCGATACGCGATCTGCATGGTCAATGACGCCCCAGGCGTTCGCGCTCGGCGCCCTGCTTCCACTCGCGCAGTGCCGGCAAGGCATCGAGTGCGGCCAGATAGTCGCCAGCGGCTTCGAACAGCGGAACGCCGTAGCTGGCAAAGCGCAGTGCGACCGGGGCGAACATGGCATCGACAATGCCGAACTCACCACACAGGTACTGGCCTGCGTGCCCATGCTCGGCGCGCAGGCTTGCCCACAGCGCCTGGATGCGGGTGATGTCACGCTCAGCGGCCGCGTCCCAGTGCGCGGGGCCGGGCGCGCGGGCCAGATCCATCGGCAGTTGGGTACGCAGGGCGGCGAAGCCCGAATGCATTTCCGCGGCGGCGGCGCGCGCCTGCGCCCGCACGGCCAGGTCGGCCGGCCAGCCGCGCCCGGCGAGCCAGCGCTCGTTGATGTATTCGCAGATCGCCAGCGAATCCCAGACATGCAGGGTGTCGTCCCACAGCACCGGCACCTGCCGGGTCGGCGAATAGCCGGCGATGCGGGCCTGGAACTCGGGCGTCTCCAGCGGCAGCGCAATCTCCTCGAACGGCACCTGGAAGTGCCGCAGCAGCAGCCACGGGCGCAGCGACCATGAGGACAGGGTCTTGTCGCCGATCACCAGGCGGGGCAATGGCATGCGTGGGGCACTCCGAAGGATCGGCGCAGCGTACGCGTCGGCGGCGATGACGGCCAGCCTGGTTATCGCTCGCCGATGCAGCTGGTCCTGCCTGAGGTCGACCACACGGAGCCCTTGCCAGCCCGGTGCTTGCCCGCAGGTAGCGAAGGCGCGCGATCGCCGCCAACTGCCCGGCTACCCACACGCGTCCTACCCCTAAACCGGTGCCACCGCCTAAACTTGTGGTTTACCTATTGCTGATGCGCGCATGTCCGAGACCCTAGCCACCGACGCCACCGCCCCGGCGGAGAAGAAAGACTTCATCCGCCAGATCGTCCGCGAGGATCTGGCCAGCGGCAAGCACACGGTCATCCGCACCCGCTTCCCGCCCGAGCCCAACGGCTACCTGCACATCGGCCATGCCAAGGCGATCTGCCTGGATTTCGGCCTGGCTTCCGAGTTCGGCGGGTTGTGCAACCTGCGCCTGGACGACACCAATCCGGCCAAGGAAGACCCCGAGTTCGTGGTCGCCATCCAGGACGACGTGCGCTGGCTGGGCTTCGAATGGGCGCAGCTGCGCCATGCCTCGGACTACTTCGAGGTGTATTACCTGGCGGCGGAAAAATTGATCCGCGATGGCCATGCCTTCGTCTGCGATCTGTCCGCCGAGCAGGTGCGCGAGTACCGCGGCACGCTGACCGAGCCCGGCCGCAACTCGCCGTTCCGCGAGCGCAGTGCCGATGAAAATCTGGACCTGTTTCGGCGCATGCGCGCCGGCGAATTCCCTGATGGAGCACGCACGCTGCGTGCCAAGATCGACATGGGCAGCGGCAACATCAACCTGCGCGACCCGGCGCTGTACCGCATCAAGCATGTCGAGCATCAGAACACCGGCAACGCCTGGCCGATCTACCCGATGTACGACTTCGCGCATTCGCTGGGCGATGCGGTGGAAGGCATCACCCATTCGCTGTGCACGCTGGAATTCGAAGACCACCGCCCGTTGTACGACTGGTGCGTTGACAAGGTGGATCTGGCCGCGCATCCGGAGTTGCTGCAGCCGCTGCTGGACAAGGGCCTGCCGCGCGAGGCGGCCAAACCGCGCCAGATCGAGTTCTCGCGCCTCAACATCAACTACACGGTGATGAGCAAGCGCAAACTCACCGCGCTGGTGGAAGAACAGTTGGTGGACGGCTGGGACGACCCGCGCATGTACACGCTGCAGGGCCTGCGTCGACGCGGCTACACGCCGGCGGCGATGCGCCTGTTTGTGGATCGGGTCGGCATCAGCAAGCAGAATTCGCTGATCGATTTCTCGGTGCTGGAGGGCTGCCTGCGCGAGGATCTGGATACGGCCGCCGCGCGCCGCATGGCGGTGATCGACCCGATCAAGCTGGTGCTGAGCAATCTGCCGGAAGGCCACACCGAGACGCTGACTTTTTCCAATCACCCCAAGGACGAGAGCTTCGGCACGCGCGAGGTGCCGTTCTCGCGTGAGCTGTGGATCGAGCGCGAAGATTTTGCCGAAGTGCCGCCCAAGGGTTGGAAGCGTCTGGTGCCGGGCGGCGAAGTACGCCTGCGCGGTGCCGGCATTGCGCGCGTGGACGAGGTGATCAAGGACGCTGCTGGCGAGATCGTCGAGCTGCGTGGCTGGCTGGATCCGGAATCGCGTCCGGGCATGGAAGGCGCCAATCGCAAGATCAAGGGCACCATCCACTGGGTCAGCGCCGCGCATGCGGTGGAAGCGGAAATCCGTCTGTACGATCGTCTGTTCTCGGTCGAAAAGCCCGACGACGAATCCGAAGGCAAGACCTACCGCGACTATCTCAACCCCGAGTCCAAGCGCAGCGTGCACGGCTATGTGGAGCCAAGCGCCGCGCAGGCTGCGCCCGAGCAGTCGTTCCAGTTCGAGCGTACCGGCTACTTCGTTGCCGATCGCCGCGACCACAGTGCCGCCACGCCGGTGTTCAATCGTAGCGTGACCCTGCGCGACACCTGGGCCAAGTGAATCAACTCCGCACCGGATGGCTACCATTCGGTGCGGATCGGCAGTGACAGCTGCAGCGACGCGTGGCATCCGGTTAGCGGCGCGCTGCTGGCTGCCACGCGCGTCACGCACCCCACGTGACGCCACCTCAGAGCGTTGTCTTCTGAGCTAATGAACAATTGAACAAGCGCAATGGAGCCTGCGTGCCGCACTTCATTGCATGCTGCACGGCATAAAGGAGCAGCACGATGCGTGAGCGCTTGATGGTGGGTGTCGCCTGCGGGATCGGTGCAGGCGCGTTGTGGGGATTGGTGTTCCTGGCGCCGCAATTGCTGGCGGCATTTACGCCGTTGCAATTGGCCGTGGCACGCTATCTGTCGTACGGCGCGGTGGCGGCCTTGGTGCTGGCGCCGCGCGCGCGCCAGACCGCTGCGCGGATGGGGCGTGCCGAATGGTGGGCGCTGGTGCGTCTGAGCTTGTTGGGCAATCTGATCTATTACGTGCTGCTCGGCAGCGCAGTGCAATGGGCCGGCAGTGCAGCCACCGCGCTGATCATTGGCCTGCTGCCGGTGGTGGTCACCGTGATCGGCACGCGTGCCGCCGGCGCAGTGCAATTGCGGCGCCTGGCTGCGCCGTGCCTGTTGTGCGTCATTGGCGTGGCGCTGGTCGCCCTGGATACCTTGCAACACGATTCTGGCCAGCACGCCAGCGATCGTGCCACGCGCATTGCGGGACTGCTATGCGCGTTCGGTGCGTTGGCATCGTGGTCGGCCTATTCGATCGTCAATGCACGCTGGCTGCGGCGGCGCCCGGACCTGTCCGGCGGCGACTGGTCGCTGCTGACCGGCGTGGTCACCGGTGCACTGGCGCTGGTGCTGGCACCGGCCGCGCTGATCGGCAGCGCGACGCACGTGCCGATCGAATGGGCAGGTTTCTGGGGCATTTCGCTGTTGCTGGGCATCCTGGCCTCGGTGATCGGCAACGCCTTGTGGAACCGGGCCAGCCGCGTGTTGCCACTGACCCTGGTCGGCCAGATGATCGTGTTCGAAACGATCTTTGCGCTGCTGTACGGCTTTGCATGGGAAATGCGCCTGCCCACGCCGCTGGAGCTGGCCGCTATTACCTGTTTATTGGTCGGCGTGTTGTGGTGCGCGGCGCTGCATGCGGAAGCGAAATGACACAGTCGGCTTGCAATGCGTGATAAACCGCAATGGACTCTACTGAGACGGATTACCCGGCCTCATTGTCTGCACAAGATCAGCTGGTGATAAATCGCTACTACGGACACGACCAAACCGCCGTAAGGCCTGAAGCATGCACGAGTGTGCGGTGCCCTCGCCGCTGGCGGGACACGCCGCAAGTACGTCCGTGTAAGCTCGGTGGCGGCATCCATGCCGCCACACGGTCCCGCAATCGGCGAGGACACCGCACCAGAAATTTTGCCGGCTGTTTTATTGAAAACTCTGCACACCGACCATCTCGACTGGTCCTTGCCCGCCCACCGTCGCGGGACCTTACGCGGCATGGATGCCGCGTAAGAGCCTACACGGACGTACTTGCGGCGTGTCCCGCGACGGTGGGCGGGCAAGGGTCCCACAGCCAAGCTACAGACCAGCCGCTCTACAACTGAGTTATCCCCACTGACCAACCACTTCATCAACAACTACATGGTCTAGAACGTGGAGATCCAAACCAGGCAGCGGTGACTGACCCACGTCTTGCCACACTCCGCACATCAGGGGCTTACCATGGCAGCTCACATGTCCTGATCGGAGCGGCCGCATGTCCCGTCTTTTGTCCCGGTGTCTGAGCAGCTTTGTGTTGCTGGCGTGCCTTGTCTCGATCGGCTGCGTGGCCGCACCACCAACCGATGCAACCACGCCGCCTCCGGCCACCGGCTCGGCAAGCGGGCCGGCAACCGGCAAGCCGATCACCGTCACCACCACCTGTCGCACCGATGCCGATTGCACCGTGAAGAACGTCGGCAACTGCTGTGGCGCATTTCCCGCCTGCGTCAACGTCGACAGCGCCACCGACCCCAAAGGCGTGATGGCGCAGTGCCAGGCCAGCGGCATGATGAGCGTGTGCGGCTTCCGCGAGATCAGCGCCTGCCAGTGCGTGGCCGGGCAATGTGCCGCAAAGGACGCCCAGGCCGATACACTGCGCCCCGCTCCCCCCTCTACCGAAACGGTCCACTGATGCTTTACGCGCAAGTCCACCTCACGCTGCCAGACTGGATCCACGCGCATGTCGACGACAGCCGCGCCTATCCCAGCGACGCCGACAAGGTGGCGCTGGCGATCGAGCTGTCGCGGATGAACGTGCAGGAACGCAGCGGCGGCCCGTTCGGCGCGGTCGTGTTCGGCCCGGATCACCGCATCATCGCTGCGGCAGTGAACCGCGTGGTGCCGCAGACCACCTCGCTGGCGCATGCCGAGAATATGGCCTACATGCTCGCGCAGCAGCGCCTGCAGACCCCGCGCCTGAACGACGTGCTCTCACCGGTGACGCTGGCCACCTCTGCGCAGCCGTGCTGTCAGTGCTACGGCGCCACGGTGTGGGCCGGCATCGACCGTCTGTTGATCGGCGCACGCGCCGAAGACGTGATGGCATTGACCGAATTCGACGAAGGCCCGCTGCCCGCCGATTGGGTGGGCGAACTCACCCGCCGCGGCATCGAGGTGGTGCGCGACGTGCATCGCGACCAGGCCTGCGCCGTGCTGCGTAACTATGGCGAGGGCGGCGGTGACCATTATTGATCTCGCACGCCTCGATCAAGCACGCCAGGCACTGCGATGAGCGGCCTGCTGTGTTATTGCCGCCAAGGCTTCGAGCCGGAGCTGGCCGCCGAGTTGAGCGCACGCGCCGCATTCGTCGGCATCGCCGGCTATGCGCGCACGCAACGCAACGATGGCTATGTGTTGTTCGTCTGCGATGAGGCCGCACAGCTGGCCGCCAAGCTGCACTGGCGCGAGTTGATCTTCGCGCGGCAGAAGCTGGTGGTGATTGCCGAGCTGAAAGGCATCGACCCCAAGGACCGCATCACGCCGATCCTGGCCGCACTGGAAGGGCAGCAGCGCTTCGGCGATCTATGGGTGGAACACCCGGATTCGGACGCGGGCAAGCCGCTGGCAGGGCTGGCACGCAGCTTCGGCAATGCGCTGCGTCCGGCCTTGCGCAAGGCCGGCCTGCTCACCGACAAACCGCAGCCGCGCCAGGCACGCCTGCACATCTGCTTTCTCGATGGCGACCACGCCCTGCTGGCGGTGGCCGACAGCGCCGACAGTGCGCCGTGGCCTCTGGGCATTCCACGTTTGAAACTGTTGCCGGAGGCGCCATCGCGCTCGGCGCTCAAACTCGACGAAGCACTGCTCACCCTGCTCACACCCGAAGAACGCGAAGCGCTGGTCAAGCCAGGCATGCGCGCGGCCGATCTGGGCGCCGCGCCTGGCGGCTGGACCTGGGTGCTCACGCGTCAGCACGTGCATGTCACCAGCGTCGACAACGGCCCGGTACGCGAGCATGTCCTGGAAACCGGTCTGGTCGAGCATCTGCGCGCCGACGGGTTTCATTGGAAGCCTGCGCAGCCGCTGGACTGGATGGTCTGCGACATGGTCGAGCAACCGCGTCGCGTCGCCGAACGCATGGCCACCTGGATCCGCGAAGGCTGGTGCCGCAATACCATCTTCAATCTCAAGCTGCCGATGAAAAAGCGCTGGGACGAAACCCGCCTGTGTCTGGATCTGTTTGAGCAACAGTCCGAGAAATCGCTGATCGTGCGTGCCAAGCAGCTGTATCACGATCGTGAGGAGATCACGGTGCTGGCGATGCGGGGTTAGGAGCTGGGATTCGGGAATCGGGATTGGGGAATCGTAAAAGCGCGGATTGGTGGCGTTGTTATTGCGGTGGGTGCTGGCGGGTGTCGCGTGAGTTGGTGTGGTGATTCACCTGCGCCAGTCGCGCTGATGGCAGTCCGGTGTAATTGCTGGGCAGCCGCTTTCGGTGATGGACTGCACGGCCCTTGGGGACTTCATCGTGGCAGGCTGGTGCGCGCCAGCCTGATCGTTTCGCTTCGGCGGGCAGCTCCGTCGATTGACGGAGCTGGGCGCGATCAGAGCACGATTCGCTTGCTGCCCTCGCGGGCCGAGCGGTAGATCGCATCGACGATGCGGATGTCGCGCAGGCCTTCTTCGCCCGGCGCACGCAGCGGAGTGCCGTTGATGATCGCCAGTGCGTCTTCGTCCATTTGCAACGCCTGCTGGTGCGGCACCTTGGCGTCAAACACGCGCCCGTCGCTGGCCTTGCCGGTCACGCCCTGATAGCTCTGGAACGGCGACAGCTCGTACCAGCCGCGCTCGCACTCGGCGCGCAGCACATTCATGTTTTTGCCGAAGCTGGTCTTGCACTCGGCGCGCACCGCATTGGGGAATTCCAGGGTGAAGTCCATATGCTCGTCGACTTCGTCGAACAGGTCGGGACGATCGGTCCAGCGCTTGGCCGTCACCGCAAGTGGTTCGGTGCCCACCGTGTAGCGCGCGGCATTGAGCGGATACACACCCATGTCGTACATCGCACCGCCGCCGAATTGCGAACGCAACCGCCACGGACGATCGGCCTTGGTCGCATCGTGATAACCGTTGTAACCGGCCTCGGCACGCACACGCTGCATCGCGCCGAACGGCTTTTCGCTGGCCATCGCAATCAGGCGACGCGTATTGGGCTCGTGCTGCATGCGGTAGCCGATCGTCAATGCCACCTTGTTACGTTTGCAGGCCTTGATCATGGCCTCGCATTCGCCGGCGTGCATCGCCATCGGCTTTTCGCACCACACATGCTTGCCGGCCGCCGCCGCGCGCAGGGTCAGCGGCGCATGCAGATGGGTTGGCGTGACGATGTACACCACGTCGATCTCGTCGTTGTCGGCGATGCGATCGAAGTTCTCGTAGTTATAGACGTTGCGATCGGCGATGCCGTACTTGGCCTGCCACTGCGGAATCTTCGAGGGAGTGCCGGTGACGATACCGGCCAGTTTGCAATGTTTGGTCAATGCCAGACCCGGCGCGAGTTGTTCGCTGGCATAACTGCCCAGGCCGGCCAACGCCACATTCAGCGGTTTTCCAGGCTTTTTCTTCGGCAATGCCCAGCCGGGCGCAGCAAGCAGAATGCCTGCACCGCCGAAGGCAGCGAGCAAGCGGCGACGTGTGATCGATTCCACGGACATGCAAACCTCCTTCGCAAGATGAGAGCGGCTGACACAGCCAGCGCGCGCAATCGTCATTTGACGACGACGCACTCAACCGGAGTGCCAGCGGATACATGCCGCACCGCGTCCCAATCGCGCCGCCCGAAGGTGGGCGCCATCGTGAAACTGGTCGCCGTCGGCCAATGCTGCCCCGGCACCTTACTTGATCGTGCGTGATCACAGCCATGGTCGCGGCGCACGTTCTGGCACACTGCTAACGATCCCATCTGGAGCATGCCGCATGATCGCTGTCGCACGCCGTCGTTTCCTTCCCTTGGCGTTGCTGTTGTCCAGCTCGCTCGCGGTTGCCGCCGATGCGCCCTTCGTTGCGCGCGACCTGATCGGCGATGGCGCCTTCACGCATAACGCCGAGGGTCCAGCAGCCGGGCCAGATGGCGCGCTCTATGCGGTGAATCTGGGCAAGGATGGCACCATCGCACGCATCGTCTTGCACGCCGATGGCAGCGCAAAAGCGGAGGTCTTTGTGACCTTGCCCGAAGGCAGCACCGGCAACGGCATCCGCTTCCGCGACGGCGCGATGTATGTGGCCGATTACACCGGCCACAAGATTCTGCAAGTGAACATGCAAACGCGCGCAGTGAGCACCTTCGCCGCGCTGCCCGATGCCGATGGCCCCAACGATCTGGCACTCGCACCCGATGGCAGCTTCTATGCAAGCGACCCGAACTGGAAGGACAACAGCGGGCGCCTGTGGCAGATCAGTCGCGAGGGCGTCGTGCAATTGCTGGAAGCCGGCATGACCACGCCCAACGGGCTGGACGTCAGCCCCGACGGCAAGCATCTCTACGTCAACGAAAGCATATCGCGCAAGGTGTGGGTGTACGACCGCGTCGACGGCGCATTGCGCAACAAACGCCTGCTGATCCAATTCCCCGACTTCGGCATGGACGGCATGCGCTGCGATGCCGACGGCAATCTCTACATCGGCCGCTACGACGCCGGGCAGATTGCGATTGTCTCGCCACAGGGCAAGTTGCTGCGTACGGTCGCACTGAAAGGCCGCAAGGCCAGCAATGTCGCGTTCGGCGGCACCGATGGCAAACAGGTGTTCGTCACCTTGCAGGATCGCGGCGCAGTTGAAACGTTCAGATCCGATCGCCCGGGGCGCGAAACCGGACGCTGAAACTGCTGCCCGCGTCGCATTGGTTCTCAGGTCGCGCAACAGCGTCCTGGCATCCTGCAGATCACCTGTAGAGGACTCCCCCATGCAACCGATCGAACTCAAGGACGCAGCCGCCTTCGGCAACGAATTCCTGCGCCTGACCCTGCTGCAGGGCTTCCAGTCGCTGACCAAGCGCGATCTGGAATTGCTGATCTTCGTGCTGCTAGAACGCGACGGCGCCATCTCGCGCAACAGCTCCAACGCGATGGTAGCGCTGCACCTGCGGGTGACCTCGGCCAAGGTCAAGGCCTTGCGCCGCGACGGCTATGCGCGCTGGCGCTCGCTGGTGCCCGAAGAGGGCGATGCGGCGATGCAGCGCATCGTCGCCAACGTGCTCACCGAAGACAATCTGCGCTCCGGTGCCAAGCACGTCAGCGAACGCAGCCGCAAGGAAGGATTTCTGGCCGTGCGTATCGAACACCCGGACGATGCGCAGCAATTCGAGCAGGCCATTCTCGATGTCGGCGCCCTGCCGGTGTACGAGCGTAATCGCGAAGTGGTTGCGGTGCGTTTCGACACGCTGCTGAAGATCGCCGAACGCTGGGGCTATCTGCAACCGGATCCGCAGGCCACCGTGCGTGAACTGCAAAAGCTCACGCCCACCGCTGAAGAAGTGGGGGATCTGTTGAAGAAGGACATTGCGCAACTACGGTGGGAAGACGTGCGGCGCGCACTCAACAGTCTCGGTGCCAAGGCCGTGGCCAGCACCGCCGAGGGCGGCTTGAAGGGATTGTTGAAGATCGTGTTTCCGTTCATTCCTGGCTGAGTAGGACGCACAGTGGCGTGTCACCCGGTGGCGTGCGATCACCGTGGCGACACGCCATGCATCATGGCTCATCACCAACGCAGATCCTCGCAAGGGACGCCACACGTTCTAGACTTGCGGGCTGTTCCACATCAGGGGGATCTGATGACCATCACCACCCGCATCACCGTAACGACCATCTTGCTGCTTTTGGGCAGCAACGCTTTCGCGCAACAGACGCCCGCACCCGCCAGCAGCATACCGCTGGTCGACGTTCCCAACGTCATTCGCACCCAGTCGCTGTCCAGCGGCGACGTCACCCACCAGACTCAGTTGGAGCGCCCACGCGGCGAATCCAGCGTGATCGTGCGTTCGATCCAACCCAGCAGCGTGGTCGGCAGCTACCGCATCGACTTTCAGGCGATGGATACCGATGGCGACGGCCGCATCAGCCGCGCCGAAGCGCAGGCCAACCCCGCGCTGGCCGACGAATTCGATGCGCTAGACACGCGCCATAGCGGCCACCTGACCCGCGAACAGCTCGCCGGCTGGTTGATCCAGTAACCAAGAGCGACCAACAAAACCTGCCAAACGCCGTAGCGATAGCGGCAAGTGTTTGCCACACGCGCCTTCGTTGACAACTGGTGTGATGTCAAAAATGGAAGTGACACTCTTCGGATCGAAAAGGACCGATCAGACCGCACCTCATCGAACGGCCGCAAAACGCACACTGCTCGCAACCAAGCTCACCGACCACCTCCACTGGTCCTTGCCCGCCCACCGTCGCGGGACCTTACGCGGCATGGATGCCGCGTAAGAGCCTACACGGACGTACTTGCGGCGTGTCCCGCGACGGTGGGCGGGCAAGGACCCTGCAGCCAGCCTGCAGATCAGTCGCTCACACGAGCCAACACACCGCCGCTACGCCATCGCGCACCGCGCTTCGTTTGTCGTCGCATCTGCCTCTTGCAGCGCCCGCTTTGGTCGGCTAGATTGTATTTAACGGATACAATTTGGATGGATCGATGACCGCTCGCCTGGCACTTGCCGCTGACCTTGGCTACCAACTGCAACTGGCCGCATTGGCGTCCAGCCATGCCGCGCGCCAGGAGCTGGCCGAGCTGCAGCTCACCCCGGCGCGCGTCACCGCGTTGATCCATATCCGCGACCAGCCCGGCTGCGACCAGACCGAACTCGGTAACCGCCTGCTGGTCAATCGCGCCGCCGGCATGAAGATCGCCAACCTCCTGGCCGAGCAAGGCCTGATCGAACGCCTGGCCGGTCGCGATCGGCGCAGCAAGGGCCTGTACCTCACGCCATCGGGCGAACGCACGCTTGCCATGGCGCAGGCCTGCCTGGCCCGCGCGGTCGAGCGCACCTGCAGCGATCTGCAGGCCTCCGAGCGACAAACACTGCTGCGCCTGCTGTGCAAATTAAACGCCAGCGCCGCACTGGAACGGGCCGGCGTGGCAGACACCGCGCTGACCGAAGAACTCTGATCCCCGCACCATTACGACTCCAAGGAGACGCCGCTTGAACGAGCATGACGTGGTATCGGTCCGCATCGAAAACCGCATTGCCTGGGTGAAGTTTGCACGCCCCGACAAGCGCAATGCGATGAGCCCGGCGCTCAATCGCCGCATGATGGATGTGCTGGACGAGCTGGAATTCGACGACAACGTCGGCGTACTGGTGCTCGGTGGCGAAGGCACCGCCTGGTCGGCCGGCATGGATCTGAAAGAGTATTTCCGCGAAACCGAAGCCCAGGGCCTGCGTGGCGTACGCCGCTCGCAGCGCGAATCCTACGGCTGGTTTCGCCGCCTGCGCTGGTACCAGAAGCCGACCATCGCCATGGTCAACGGTTGGTGTTTCGGTGGTGGCTTTGGCCCGTTGTTCGCCTGCGATCTGGCGATTGCCGCCGATGAAGCGCAGTTTGGCCTGTCGGAAATCAACTGGGGCATCCTGCCCGGCGGCGGCGTCACCAAGGTCGCGGTGGAACTGTTGTCCATGCGCGATGCGATGTGGATGACGCTGACCGGCGAAATGGTGGACGGCAAGAAAGCTGCCGAATGGCGCCTGGTCAACGAAAGCGTGCCACTGGAACGGTTGGAAACGCGCACCCGCGAAGTGGCCGAGTTGCTGCTCAAGAAAAACCCGGTCGCACTGAAATACGCAAAAGATGCAGTGCGCCGCGTCGGCACCATGACCTACGACGAAGCCGAAGATTATCTGGTGCGCATGCAGGAAGCGGCCAATTCGTTCGACAACAACGCCCGCAAGGAAGGCATCCGTCAGTTCATCGACGAGAAGAGCTACAAGCCCGGCCTGGGCGAATACGACCTCACTAAAAACAGCGCCTGAGTAACGCCTACGGCGTCTGACGCGATGCGTGCAGCACACGCATCGCTGGCGCTGCCAGTGGTTTTTCGCACCGAGGAGGCAGTATGGAAGCCTTGTCCGCAACCCTGCGCGGGATCGCCGCGCGTGGGCCGTTGGGTCTGTTCATCGATGGTCAGTGGCGCGCCAGCACCGGCGATCGCCATGTCGATGTGATCGCGCCGCACACCGAAGAGCGCCTGCTGCGTTACACCGAACCCTCCTCTGCCGATACCGATGCGGCAGTCGCTGCTGCGCGTGCCGCGTTCGACACCGGCCCCTGGCCGCAACTGTCGCCGCCCGAACGTGGCGTGGTGCTCAAGCGCATTGCCGAACACCTGCGTGCACGCATGCCGGAACTGGCCGAGGCCTGGACCGGCCAGGTCGGCGCCACCATCGGCTTCAGCCGCCGCGCCTCGCAGCAAGCGCCCGGCCTGTTCGATTACTACGGCGACCTGATCGCCACCCATCCGTTCGTGGAGCCGCGTACACGCGCCAACGGTGGCCGCGTGCACGTCGTGCAGGAGCCGGTCGGCGTGGTCGCAGCGATCACGCCATGGAACGCCCCATTGGTGCTGCTCTGCTACAAGGTCGCCGCCGCATTGGCCGCCGGTTGCACCGTGGTGGCCAAGCCCTCCCCGGAAACGCCGATCGATGCCTACATCCTGGCCGAATGCATCAGCGCCGCCGGTGTCCCCGATGGCGTGTTCAATCTGTTGCCGGCCGGTCGCGAGGTCGGCGAACAACTGATCGGTCATCCGCAGGTGGACAAGGTGAGCTTTACCGGTTCCACCCAGGCGGGCCGAGCGATCGGCGTTGCCTGTGCGCAGCGGTTAGCGCGGGTCGGGCTGGAACTGGGCGGCAAATCCGCAGCGATCGTGCTCGACGATGCCGATCTGGCCAAGGTGCTGCCCAGCCTGGTGCCCTACTCCATGCCGATCACCGGCCAGGTGTGCTTCGCGCTCACCCGCGTGCTGGTGCCGGCGCAGCGGCGCGAAGAGATCCTGCAAGCCTATTGCGCGGCATTGAGTGCGCTCAAGCTCGGCGACCCGTTCGCTGCCGATACCGGCATGGGCCCGTTGGCGCTTGGCCGCCAGCTCGAGCGCGTGCAGTCCTACATCGCGCAAGGCAGCGCCGAGGGTGCGCGCCTGGTCATGGGTGGCGGTCGTCCGACCCACTTGCCGCGCGGTTTCTTTATCGAGCCAACAGTATTTGCCGAGGTGACACCGGACATGACCATCGCTCGCGAAGAGATCTTCGGCCCGGTGGTCAGCTTTATCGATTATCACGACGACGCCGACCTGATCGCCAAGGTCAATGCCAGCGACTTCGGTCTGCACGGCACGGTCTACAGCGAAGATCCCGAGCGCGCGTATCGCATCGCACGCCGTGTGCGCAGCGGCAGCCATTGCATCAATGGCATGTGGGTGGATATCGAGATGCCATTCGGTGGGTTCAAGAATTCCGGTATCGGCCGCGAAGGCGGTATCGAAGGCCTGCACGCATTTCTTGAAACCAGGACCATTTATCTCAGTTAGAGCGTCCATCGACACAGCGACGCGTCCGCTACATAAACGCTCGCTACGTTCTGTTGGCCACCTCTGTCAGCCACGTTCAACCTTCAGCTCTCAGCAGTCGCACTCACGCCAGTCACTCCCCAACTCCGCACTCCGGAAGACCGCGCCATGACCATGCCGACCGACTCGATCGCTTTTCACGCCCGCCTTGCGCCACACACGCTCGCCGCACGCGACCTGTTGCTCGGCGCGCAATGGACCTACGCCGAGCTCGATGCGTTGATCGGCCGCTTCGCCGCGTTGCTGCAAGCGCGCGGTTGTGTGGATGGCGAACGCGTGGCGGTGCTGGCACGCAATTCGGTCTGGCAGGTGGCGCTGCATTTCGCCTGCGGGCGGGTCGGCGCGATCTATGTGCCGCTCAACTGGCGATTGAGTGCGGGCGAGTTGGATGCCTTGTTACTACGTGCAGAGCCGCATCTGTTTTTAGGCGATGACGTGGCCGCCGGGCGCGCCGATGTCGTGCCACTGATCGACTTTATCGAAGAGGCCAACGCACACGAACCCGCCGACACCGCGCCTATTCCGCCCGATCGCGTCAGCCTGATCCTGTTCACCTCCGGCACCTCGGGCCAGCCCAAAGGCGTGATGCTGAGCGAGCAGAATCTGCAGCAGGTGGCGCACAACTTCGGCGTCACCACCCGCGTGGATGCGACCAGCAGCTTTCTGTGCGAGGCGCCGATGTTCCATATCATCGGTCTGGTCACCAATGTGCGCCCGGTATTGGCCGTCGGCGGCTCGATCCAGGTGTCCAGCGGCTTCGAACCAAAACGTACCCTGGGCTGGCTGAGCGATCAATCGCTGGGAATCACCCATTACGTCGGCGTGCCGCAGATGATGCAGGCCTTCCGCAGCCAGCCCGGTTTCGATGCGGCCTCGCTGCGTCACCTGACCGCGCTGGTCAGCGGCGGCGCGCCACATGCCAGCGAGGATCTGCTCGGCTGGTTGGACGACGGCATCCCGATGGTGTGCGGTTTCGGCATGAGCGAGGCCGGCACGGTATTCGGCATGTCGGTGGACTGCGCGGTGATCCGCAACAAGCTCGGCGCGGTCGGCATTTCGACACCGGCGGTGCAAACGCGCGTGGTCGATGGCGATGGCAACGACTGCCCGGCCGGGGTCCCCGGCGAGCTGTTGTTGCGCGGGCCCAATCTCAGCCCCGGCTATTGGCGCGACCCGCAGGCAAGCGCCGAAGCGCTCGATGAGCACGGCTGGTTCCGCAGCGGCGACATCGTACAGCGCGATGCAGATGGTTTTTTCTGGGTCGTCGACCGCAAGAAAGACATGTTCATTTCCGGCGGCGAGAACGTCTATCCGGCAGAAATCGAAGCCGTGCTCGCCGAGCATCCGCAAGTGCGCGAATGCGCGGTGGTGGGCATCGCCGACCAGCAGTGGGGCGAAGTCGGTTATCTGGCAATCGTGCCCACCGATGAGGCACCGGATCTGGACCAGATCCGCGCCTATCTGGTCGAACGCCTGGCCAAGTACAAGGTGCCCAAACACCTGCGCGTCGTCGAGACGCTGCCACGCACCGCGACCGGCAAATTGCAGAAGGGGCGTTTGAAAGAGGCGTTGGCGAATGAGGCGTGACATGCGTTGGGCGCGTGCTGCGCCCAACCATCTTCAAGCCATCAATTCAGCGGCCGGATGCGGACGACTTGGCCGCACACGACCTGGCCGCGCACAACAAAACGGGCGGCCTGGGCTACCCGTTGCTCGCTTGCATCAGACCCACAGCGCAGTGATGGACAGCACGCATCAAGCCCTTACCACGGCACTTTCAGTCGATTACGCAGACGCGTCCAACAGCATGTCGTCTTCGCCGATCTGCTCATCCACCCACACCGCACCCTGCTCGGCCATCACCCCCAACTGGTGCTCCAGCTCGCGCATCAGCAAGCGCACGCCGGGTTTATGGATCGCTGCGCCATCGCGATAGATCACCCCGCCCGCCCGCGCCTGCGAGGGCTGCTGCAACTGGAACGCGCGCAGCTCGCCACGTGCGATATCGCCTGCCACCATCATGCTCGGCATCACCGCAATGCTGTCGGTACCGAGCAAAATCTCGCGGGTGAAACTGGCCGAACTGGAACGCAACTGATCGCGCGTGGCCAGGCCGTGTTCGCGCATCACCTGGGCCACGTCGCGCTCCACATGCTGGCTCAACGTCGGCAGCACCTGCCGGTAGGCCGCGGCTTCGGCAATGCGCACCGGGCCGTTGGCAAACAAGGGGTGATCGCTGCGTGCGACCAAGGCGATCGGATCCTGGTACAGCACCTTGCGGATCAGCGCATCGTAACGGGCCAGCGGATACAGCCGGCCCACGACCAGGTCGATCTCGTTGCCGGCCAGCTTGGGCAGCAACTCGTCGGTACGCCCGTGCAGCAGGCGCACCCGCAACGTTGGCTCGGCGCGGTACAACGCGGCCAGCACGGCCGGCAACAATCCGCTTGCCGCCACCGGCAATGCGCCCACCGTGATGGTGAGCGCATCGTCCTGCAGCAGACCCTCGAAGGTATCTTGCGCACGCCGTAGCTGGCCAAGAACGACATGCGCGGTCTGTACCAGCACCTCGCCCATCGCATTGGGGCGCACGCCGCGCGAATGGCGCTCGAACAACGGCGCGCCGACGATCTCTTCGATCTCCTGCAGGGCACGCGTCAATGCGGGCTGGGTGACGTTCAATACGCGTGAGGCGCGCAACAGGCTTTTTTGCCGGTCCAGCGCCTCGATGACACGTAGATGCCGGACCTTGATGCGGTGTTCGAAGAACACAGAGGACATGGTCATGGGGAGGACCTTACGTTTGGGAAGTCGGGTGAAGCCGCGCTGCGGCACAGGGCCGACGCGTGCAGATCAGCGTGCATCGGGCACACGCCGCGTCTGCATGAAGTCTTCGAAAGATTCGCCGCGCATGATGGCGTAAACCTGCAGATTGGTCATGCGCACCACGCGTGCAAATTTCTCGATCACAAAAAAATTGGCGCCATACTGCACCAGGCCGAGCCAGTCGCGCGCACGGATCAGCGCTTTTTCCTGCTCGGTGAGCTCGGCTTCCTGCATCAGCATTTCGGCATCCTGCAAAAAACGATCGCGCCAAGGGGCGCGGATCATGTGCCAAAAGAAACGATTGATGCGCAGCGCGCGGTTGCTGGTGCGCAGATCGAACACATAGGTGCCGCCGATCTGCTCCATGCCCTGTACTTGCGGATTCATCGTCAGGTCCTCATGCCGCATTCGCGGTGTGTGCGAGCAACTCTGCCGAGCGCAGCGCGCCGGCGGCTTCTTCGCCAGGCTCGTACAGCACCACGGTCATCGCAGTGGTGGTCATCAGGTAGTAGTTCTGATGCAGCTTGCGGATCGGCCCGTCCAGAGCACCACGCATCGCCAGCCACATGATCTGCTCCACGCTCTCGGCACCGCCCAGGCGCACGTAATCGGTGTGGGTCAACTCGGTCAGCGTTTCCGGCGCATGCTGGAAGCGATCCAGAAACTCCATGTCCCACTCGGTGTTGTTGAAGCCGGTGCGTTCGCCATGGATCTGGTGCGAGAGCCCGCCGGTGCCCACCACCACCACCTTGAGATCTTCCGGATAGGATTCGATCGCGCGGCGCATGGCCTGGCCCAGGCGGTAGCAGCGGCGCGCGGTCGGCAGCGGGTACTGCAGCACGTTGATGGCGATCGGCACCACCGTGCCCGGCCAGTCCGGCACGTGCGGCCACAGCAGCGGCAATGGCGCCGCGCAGCCGTGGTCGATGGGCTTGTCCTGGAACACGGTCAGGTCGAATTCGTCGTTGACCAGGCATTCGGCGATATGCGCCTGCAGCTGCACATCGCCGCGGATCGGCGGCAGATTGCGCAGCCCCGCACCTTCGTCGGCGACCGGAAAGCGCTCGCCGATGCCCAGTGCGAAGGTCGGGTACAGGTCGAAGAAGAAGGTCGTGCAATGGTCGTTGTAGAAAAACACCAGCACGTCGGCCTGTTGTTCGGCCAACCAGGCGGCCACCGGTGTGTAACCGTCGAACAGCGGCTTCCAGTGCGGATCCTGCTGCTTGCCCTTGTCGTAGGCCACCCCGATGGTGGGAACGTGCGAGGTTCCGATGCCGCCGATGATGCTTGCCATGTTGCACTCCTGCGACGCTGGCCGGCCGCTTTTGGGGCCAAACGCGCGTCATTGGTTGAGTCGGGATCAGCGACGCAATGGATCCCAAAGAAGGAAGGCCAACGACTCCGGACCGCCAAAACGGTATCCTTGGGATCCAAATTGCCATCAAGCGTTCTCATCCGCAAGGTTTTTATACAAGTAATTGCAAGTTTCCCCGCTCGAAGGAACGTGCGCTGCGGTACGGCGCGAGAGAATGGAGCCAATGGCGAACAACCACCGATTGCAAGCGGTCCAGCAACTACGCGAATTGATCCTGTGCGGCACCTTTGCCCCGGGCGAACGCATCACCGAAGCGGCCTTGGCCGAGCGCTTGGCCATTTCCCGCACCCCCATCCGGCAGGCACTGCCGGCGCTGTGCCAGGAGGGCCTGCTGGTACAGACGGGCAACCGCGGTTATGCGGTGCGGCGTTTCAGCCAGCAGGAGAGCCTGGACGCGCTGGCGGTCCGGGCGTTGATGGAAGGTATGGCCGCACGCGCCGTGGCCGAACAAGGCGCCTCTGCCGACCTGCTCGCCGCCCTGCATGCCTGCCTGGACGAGGGTGACCGCATCCTGGCCAAGCGCACCCTGGATGCCAGCGACGAGCTGGCCTACGGCGACATGAACGCGCGGTTCCACCGCATGATCGTGATGGCGGCCGACAAACCGATCCTGATTGAGACGGTGGACCGTTGCACGCTGGTACCGTTTGTCAGCCCCACCAACGTGGTGTTCGGGCAACGCTCGCCGACGCTGGCCTACGACGATCTGTTCTACGGCCACCGCCAACATGGCGCGATTGTCACCGCCATCGAGCAACGCGACGGCGCGCGCGCCGAACTGTTGTTCCGCGAGCATGCCAACACGCAGCGGCACAGCATGGGGATGTAACTCTGCGGCTTGGTTGCGTTTTCAGCGCGGCCAAACCGCGAAGCCAGCCGACGTCAACACTCACGCGCGTCTGCTACCTTGCGTTGCGCAAGCGCGCAGTGCGACTCACGTCACTCCCGCGCTCCACGTCACGTGCATGCCGACTTTGCGCCCGCATGCACGCCATTGGGCCGCACTACAACGAATGCACGTACATCAGGTTCACGCTGTTACCGGCGACCGAATTTTCCACGTCCAGCGGGATGTAAAGGTTGAGGTTGAACAGGTTCTTTGCATCCACGCGCCATGACAGCCCGGGCCCCAGATACAGCTGCATGCGCTTGCTGTCCGCCACGCGCGCGCCATTGGTCCGGTTGTCTTTGAGCTGCTGCAGGAAATAGCCGTTCACACCCACGCGCAGTTGCTCGCTCACTTTCACCGAGCTGGCAAAGTTGACCCAGACCGCGTCGCCGGCCTGGCCATTGCGAAACCGAAAGCCCGGGATCGGCGGTACGCCACCGGCACGGTCGGTGCGGAAATTGTAGAGATAGTTGATGCGCGCACTGATTTCCCAGTTATCGGTGGGCTGCACCGTGAATGCCCAGTGCGGTGCGATCGACCAAAAGCCGGTGCCCTGGTTGATGGCAGTATCGCGATCGAACTTGCCGACCGGTGCGAACAGATCCAGCGCAAAGCGCTGAAAGAAGAACACACGCCCGTCCCGCATGACCGGCGGCATCTGCAGCGCCGGACCGAACGAAATATCGCCCATGCCAAACCCATTGCTGCTCAATCGCACCGGGCTGTCGGCTGCGAACGAGGTGTCGTAGTTCACCAGCGGGATGATGGTGTTGAAACTCAGCGAACCGCGCCCCAGCGAATACGGGGTCACGTAGATCAACTGGGTCAGTAAGGCGCTGACCCCGACCTGCGGGTCGCGAAACGCAGGCGAGTTATCCCCGCGCGCATTCTTGATCGTGTTCAAGTCGTAGTAACGCAGGTATTCCAGCACCGTCCAGCCCGGCGTGGTGGAGCCGAAGCCATCCATGAAACTGGTGCCGCCCAGGTTGATGCCCTGCGGCATGGCCACTGTGTCGGGCGCTGCCTGCGCGAGGACGACCGCCGGTGCCAGCGTGCCAAGCAAGAGGGCCAGCCTGCCCGCATGCTGGCGGCGCGACCGGGACGATGAAGGACGACGACCAACAGACAAGCGTGCGCGTTCCACTAGGCGATTCTCCGATAAGGATGGGCGATTGAGGCAACGCGACGGGGGGGGGAGGAGCAGTGGTGCGATGCCACCCGGGTTCGCCGGGGCACCGTTGAACAGCGGTGGTGGGTATCTAGTGCGCTTCCACGCGCACCAGCAATGCGCCGAGGCGTTGTTTGAACAGCCAGTGGTCGTCCTGGCGCACCAGCACATCGTCGAACGTGCCAATCAATGCCGGCGCCTGTGCGGTCCACGGCGGCGGCGCGGTGGCCTGTGGTGCGCTGTACAGCACCACGTAGCTGTGTGCATGGGCCAATGCGTCTGAGTGCACGCTGACCAGGGTATTGAGCATGAGATGACAGGTACTGCGCGGCGCCCGTGCACGGAATGCCTCGCGGATCGCCTCGCGCCCATGCACGGGCGCGTCTGGTGCGCTAGGCCTTGCAAAGACGCCATCTGCGGTGAACAACGCAGCCAGTGCGTCATGTTCATGGCGATCGTTGTGCAAGGCGAACCGGCGGATCAGTTGTTCGCAAGCAACGATGATCGAAGCGTCTGGGGACACGCGGTGGCCTCACTGGCAATGGGTGATACAAGAAAAAAGTGGCGGTGACGCTGACGTCAGCGAACGTGCATTCGCGAGCCGATGGATGTGACGCCGCACGGGGAGACGGTGGTCATGCAGACAGCCAATTGCGCAGCGCGGCACTGACGGCAGCAGGCGCTTCCACCGGCGTCATATGCCCGCTGTGCTCGAACACCACTAACTGCGCGTGCGGGATCTGCCGCGCCATGTCCTGATGACGTTCCAGCGGACTCCAACTGTCCTGCCGGCCAACGCCAAGCAGCGTCGGGCAATGCACCTGCGCCAGCACGGGCGCGGCATCGGGCCGATGCAGTAGCGCGGTCACCTGGGCGGCATAGCTCTGCGGGGTCTGCCGCATGACCATGGCGACCAGTGCCTGCATCAGTTCGGCGTCGTCGTGGCGGTCGGGGTGCAGCATCGGCGGCAACCACTGGCGGGCCAGCGCCTGCATGCCGTCGCGGCGCGCCAGCTCCACGAGCGCACCACGCTGCGCATGCTCCTGCGCGTGCGCCGGATGCACGCCGGTGTCCAGCAGCGCCAGGCGCTGCACGCGCTCCGGCGCCTGCCGCACGATCTCCAGCGCCACCCGGCCACCCATCGAATGACCGGCCAGCGCAAACTGGTCAGGCGCCGCGGCCAATGCCTGTGCAGCCATCTGCTGCACGCTGTCGATACCCGGGAAATCGAGCACGCGCACCTCGGCGATGTCCGCCAGCGCCGCACGTTGCGCGTCCCAGATACTGGCGTCACACAGCAGCCCGCTCAGCAGGAGCAGCGGCGGGGTGAGTCGTACGGAAACGGCGGAGGTCATGGCCCGACTGTAGCCAGCCCGGGCGCGTCCGTCGTATGGAAACTGCGGCCTTCGCTATTAACGCCGGAACATAGCGGCCAGCAGACCGTCAGCGCGGTGCGCTCACGCGTTGCCGGACGCGCGCTTCCACAGCAGGTCCACCAACGGCGGGAGCTTGCCCGCCGCCCCCAGCACCGCGCCACGCAGCAAGGTCAGATGCATCTCGTCGTTGGAGAACACCGTGTTGATCGCGTCGAAGCCGTACGCGGCAACGGTGTTTTCGCTGCGCCGCGTGCGTGCCCAGCGCTGCAGGCGATGTGGGGCGGCCCAGTCGGCGCGCTTTGCAAGCGCGTTGCGCACCTCATCGCGCAACGCCGCCACATCGCGCAGGCCCAGGTTGACGCCCTGCCCGGCCAGCGGATGCACCACGTGTGCGGCGTCGCCCAAGGTCAGCACGCGGCCGCTGACGTATTGCTCCACCAACTGCCGCTGCAGCGGAAATGCCGCGCGCGCAGACACCACCCGCACGTCGCCCAGTCGCGCGGCAAAGGCCTGGGTCAACTCGCGCGAGAAGTCGGCATCGTCGAGTGCCAACACGCGCTCGGCTTCGGCATCCGGCAAGGTCCACACGATCGAACTGCGGCCATCGGCGAACGGCAGAAATGCCAGCGGGCCGGTGGGCAAAAAGCGCTGCCAGGCGGTGGAGTGATGCGGCTCATCGGTCTCCACGAACGCCACCACGCCTCGCTGTGCATAGGCATGCCGCGCCACCGGCAGGCCGGTCAACTCGCGCAACGTGGATGCCGCGCCATCGGCAGCAATCGCAATCGCCGCCTCCAGCCGGCTGCCGTCATCCAGGCGCAGGCGCACGCTGCTTGCGTCCTGCTCCAGCTCGGTCACGCGCGCCGGGCAATGCACTGCGATGCCTGCGGCATGCACGGCGGCCCACAGGCGATCGACCAGCAACGCGTGTTCGACGATCCAGCCAAGTTGTTCGCGGCCCAGCGTGTCGGCATCGAAGCTCAATTCGCCGCCACCGCCTGCGTCCCAGACCCGCATGCGCCGGTACGGCTGCACACGTGCGGCGCGCACGGCCTTCCACACGCCCAGGCTCTCCAGCAGAGCGGCATTGTCAGCGGCAAAGGCGTACACGCGCAGATCGGGTTGCTCTGCGCGCCACCGCGCAGGCTCACGGCCTTCGACTAGAACGACGCTCAAGCCCGCATCGGCCAGGGCCAGCGCGCAGGCGGCACCGACCACGCCACCGCCGACGATCAACGCATCGCGCATGCCACGGCGGCTCATGCGATCCCCCGGCACAACTGCGGCACATCGCCACGGAAGCCCATTGCCCCGCCGACCAGCATCGATTGCAGCGGTGCCGCCTGCGAGGTGGCCAGCAGCCCGAGACTGCGCAACAGCTGCAGCAACGGCGCCGGATTGCCGGTGAGTCGTGCCAATCCGCTGGAAAACCCGATGGTCTGTTCGCGGTCCACGCGCCGACGCGCCAGATACTCGTTCAACAGCGCGCCGGCACCGGCATCGCTGCGATCGTGTTCGATCAATTCGGCCAGCGTCAGCGCATCGCGCAAGCCGAGGTTGAAGCCTTGTGCGCCGATCGGGTGCAGCGTCTGCGCCGCATTGCCGATCAGCACCACGCGCTCGGCCACCAGGTTGGTCGCCAGCACCTGCACCAACGGATACGCGCTGCGCTCGCCGCTGGCGACAAAACGCCCGGCGCGCCAGCCGGCTGCGCGCTGCAGGCGGGCCAGCCAGCCTGCCTCGTCGAGCGCAGCCACCGCCTCGGCGTCGGCACGCGCCACGCAATGAATAGCACCGTAATGTCGGTCGCCGCGCGGCAGTAATGCGGTTGGCCCGTGCTCGCCGAAGCGTTCCCACGCGGTGCCATCCGGTGGTCGAGAGGCACGCACCCGCGCCACGAACAGGGTCTGGAAAAAGTCGTGCGCGTCGCTGCCGATATGCAGCAGCTCGCGCACTGCGCTGTCGCGGCCATCGGCGCCGACCACCAGCCTGGCCCGCACAAGCTGCTCGCCTTCATCGGTGGACAGGCGCAGTGCGCGCAGGCCGTCCTGCACCGGTTCGACCCCGATGCAACGCGCCGGGCGATAACGGCGTAGATGGGTCAATTCGTCCAGGCGTGCCTGCAAGGCGTCACCGAAGTCGCGCGCCACCACCACTTGGCCGAAGCTGTCGCGCCCGTAGTCGGCGGCGTCCAGCTGCACCCGGCCAAAGTCGCCGGCGCGGCTGACATGGATGCGCCGGATCGGCCCCGGCGGGCTGCGCAGCTTGGCCATCACCCCAAGTACGCCGAGCGCGTTGACGGTGGCGGCGGCAAAACTGAGGTTACGTTGGTCGAACACCGCTGGCGGAGTGCCGGCCGGGGTGGCTTCCACCAGCCCGACATCCAGGCCGATGCGGTCCAGCGCGATCGCCAGGCTGGAGCCGACCAGGCCGCCGCCAACGATCAGAACGTCATGTAGGTGTGTCATCCCCACATGATAAGCCTTCGCCCATGGCCTGTTGGCGTGATCGGGTGGGACAGCTTGACGCGCCAGGCGCGCGTGGCGCGGCAGGTTCCACGCTACACTCCCGGGCCTGTGATCCGGCTCCTTTCGCGCATGACTCCTCGCTCGCACGACACCCTGATTTTGAGCCTGCTCGCCATTGCGATGGCGGCCACGCGGATCAACCACTTCGCGCCGGTCCCGGACGCGTCCTGGGCGGTGTTCTTCATTGGCGGATTCCATCTGGCCGCGCGTAGCAAACTGGCGTTCCCGCTGCTGATGCTGCTGGCGGTGGCGGTGGACTGGCTGGTGATCACCAACCAGGGCCTGAGCTTCTGGCAGCACTACTGCGTGTCGCCCGCTTACTGGTGCCTGATCCCGGCGTATTTCGCGCTGTGGGCCGGTGGCGTTTGGCTGCGCCGGCATTACCATGGCGCCGAGTGGAGCGCGCTGGGCAGGCTGGTGCCTGCATTGCTGATCGCCGTGGCGCTGTGCCAGCTGATCGCCCAGGGCAGCTTCTACTGGATCAGCGCCAGCGTGGCCGAGCCGACCGTCGCCGGCTGGTTCAAGAACTACACCGACTGGCTGGGTCCTTACCTGCGCAGCGCCGCGCTCTACGTTGTGGCGGCCGCAGTGATCCAGGTCGCCGCCGAGCGCCTGACCAGCGCGCACGGCCAGACCCAGGCCGGCTGAGATGGGCAACCGGCTCTCACGCATCTATACGCGCACCGGCGACGACGGCAGCACCGGCCTGGGCGACGGCAGCCGCACCGGCAAGGACGCGCTGCGCGTCACTGCCTACGGCACCGTAGACGAAGCCAATTCGGCCATCGGCGTATTGCTGGCCGCCCCGGGCGTGCCGGAGCCGATCGCCGCGCTGCTGACGACCATCCAGCACCAACTGTTCGATCTGGGCGGCGAGCTGTGCATCCCCGGGCACGCAGCGATCGACGCCGCCGATATCGAGGCGCTGGAGCGTCAGCTCGACCACTTCAACGACACGCTTCCCCCGCTGCAGGAATTCATCCTGCCGGCCGGTGGCGAAGCGGCCGCACGCTGCCATCTGGCCCGCACCATCGTGCGCCGGGCCGAGCGCGAGACCATCGCGCTGTCGCGTCAGGAGGAAGTGCGCAGCGAGGCGATCGGCTATTTGAACCGCCTGTCCGACCTGCTGTTCGTACTCGCCCGCGTGCTGGCGCGTGCCGATGGCCAGCAGGAAGTGCTTTGGCGGCACGACCGCCGGCGCGGCTGACATGCACATGGCACGGCGGACAGGCTAGATTTGCCCCATGTTGGTCTTTACCCATCCCGCCTGCCTCGGCCACGACGCCGGCCCCGAGCATCCCGAGCGCCCCGCCCGTCTGGAAGCGGTGGTCGATGCCCTGCGCGACGCCTTCCCGGATCTGGACTGGCGCGAGGCGCCGCTGGCCAAGCTCGGCGACCTGTGCCGGGTGCACGAGCGCGAACAGGTCGATGCGGTGCTGGAAACCGCCTTCGAAGGCCATCACCGGCTCGATGTGGACACCGTGATGTCGCCCGGCTCGCGCGCGGCCGCCTTGCGCGCGGCAGGTGCCGGCATCGCGGCCGTGGACGCGGTCATGCACGACCTCACCCGCACCGCGTTCTGCGCGGTCCGCCCGCCCGGCCACCACGCCACCGGGCAGGTGTCGATGGGTTTTTGCCTGTTCAACAACATCGCCCTGGCCGCCGCCCACGCGCGCGACCGGCATGGGCTGGAACGCATCACCATCGTGGATTTCGACGTCCACCACGGCAACGGCACGCAGGCGATCTTCGAGCGCGACCCGACCGTGCAATACCTCAGCACCCACCAATCTGGGCTGTATCCGCACTCGGGCAGCGTCTATGAACGCGGCCTCGGCAACATCCACAACCTGCTGCTGCCACCGGGCAGCGACGGGTTGCGCTTCCGCAACGTGTGGGAAGACGAGATGCTGCCGCTGATCGACGCCTTCCGCCCGCAACTGATCCTGATCTCTGCCGGCTTCGATGCGCATCTGCGCGACCCGCTGGCCGATCTGATGCTCGACGCCGACGATTTCGCCTGGCTGACCCGTGCCTTGCGCACCCTGGCCGAACGGCATGCGCGCGGCCGCGTCGTCTCCATGCTGGAGGGCGGCTACGACCTGCAAGCCTTGCGCGAGAGCAGCGTGGCGCACGTGGCCGCACTGCGTTGAACCCCAACGGCGCGTTGGTCGCGCCACCCATTGCGATGAACCTCGCCCTCCCGATGCGGGGGCTTTTCATTGCCCCCATGCGGGGTATACGGCAAGCTAGTCGCCATTTTACTGGTTGAACCCACGCGTGCGCCGAGTCCTTCGCCTGCTGCCCCTGCCTTTGAGCATTGCCATCTGCCTCCCGGCCATGGCTGCCGACAAGCCGCTGAACTGGGGATTGTGCCCTGCCGTGGACCCGCTTCCCGGCTTCGACGGCGCCCCGGCCGCCGATGCCAAGGCCGCCGAGATGCGCCAACAGCTGCCCACCGATATCGAAGGCGATCAGCTGTCCGGCACCAGCACCACCCCGCAATACCAGGGCAACGTGGCGCTCAAGCGCGGCGACCAGTTCCTGGGTGCGGACAACCTGCGCATGGACACCGAGACCGGCAATTACATCGCCGAAGGCAACGTGCGCTATCAGGACACCTCCTTCCGCATGGTCGCCGACCGCGCCGAAGGCAATCAGGACACCGACGCCCACAAGGTCAGCAACATCCAGTACCAGTTGGTGGATCGCCGCGGTAATGGCGCGGCGGAATCGGTGGACCTGCAGGGCCAGGTCGGGCAGATGCACCGCTCGACCTATACCACCTGCGATCCCTCGCAGCCGATCTGGCGCGTGCGCGCGCCGGAGATCGACGTCGACAACGAAGAAGGCTTCGGTACCGCGCGCAACGCCGTGCTGCAGATCGGCAAGGTGCCGGTGCTGTACTTCCCGTGGTTCAAGTTTCCGATCGACGACCGCCGCATGACCGGCCTGCTGTTCCCGCAGTTCGGCCTGTCCGGCCGCAACGGCTTCGATTACCTGCAGCCGATCTACCTCAACCTGGCGCCGAACTACGACGCCACCTTGTTGCCGCGCTACATGAGCAAGCGCGGTTTCATGTTCGGTACCGAATTCCGTTACCTGTACGAGGGTGGTCGCGGCGAGATCACCGGCAACTATCTGCCCAACGACAAGTTGCGCGACAAGGACCGTGGCAGCGTCTTCTACAGCGGCTATCACAACGTCAACAAGTACTGGCAGGCGCGCAGCAGCATTGCCTGGGTCAGCGACACGCGCTATGTGGAGGACTTCACCAGCCGCATCAATGGCATGGGCTCGGCCTCCAGCCTGCAAAGCACCGTGGGCATCTACGGTACCGGCGAGACCTGGACCGCGGGCTTAATGGCAGACCGCTGGCAGCTGACCGACTACACGCTTGATGAGCAGTCACTGCCCTATAACCGGCAACCGCGTGCGTATTTCACCTGGGAGAAGCCGTTCGGCATTTTCGAAGCTGGCGTGTATGCGGAAGCGGTGCGCTTTACCCACGACGACTCTTACTTTGTCCAGCCCCCTAGGGACGGAAACACCAACGGCGACGACGGGGACGATTACGTCCGCACCAATATCCGCAACAAGGAATACGGCAGCGGCTCACGCCTGGACATCAAGCCTTACATCTCGATGCCTTTGTCGGGTGCGGCGTGGTTCCTGACGCCGACCGTGGCCTGGCGCTATACCACGTACCAGCTGGATTCGACGCTGGCCAACACGGCGCCGCTGACCGGCGATCGCTCGCCCTCACGCAGCCTCCCGATCGCCTCGGTGGATGCCGGTCTGTATTTCGACCGCGAGACCTCGCTGTTCGGCACCAACTATCTCAATACGTTGGAGCCGCGCATGTATTACCTGTACGTGCCCTACCGCGACCAGGACGACCTGCCGGTCTTCGATACGCGTCCGTTTACTTTCAGCTATGGCCAGTTGTTCCGCGATTCGCGCTACACCGGTGCCGACCGTCAGAACGATGCCAATCAGCTCACCCTGGCGGTGACCTCGCGCTGGCTGCGCCAGGACGATGGTCGCGAGAAGTTGTCGTTGAGTGCAGGCCAGATCCTGTACTTCAACGATTCGCTGGTCACCATCAACAACAGCACCAACTCGGCGGCCGGTAGCGAGCAGACCATCGAACAGGGCAAGTCCGCCTGGGTGGCCGATGCCAACTACATGATCAACGATCGCTGGTCGATGGGCGCCACCTATCAGTGGAACCCCAACTCGCGCAAGGAAGATCTGGCCAGCCTGCGCACGCGTTATCTGCTCAACAACGACGGCGTCATCAACCTGGCGTATCGCTACCGGCGCAACCTGATCGACGAAAGCGATCAGCTCAAGCAGGCCGATTTCTCGTTTCTGTATCCGATCAACCCCACCTGGAGCGCGGTCGGTCGCTATTACTACTCGCTGCTGGATCGCAAGCCGCTGGAAATCATCGGTGGCGTGCAGTGGGACAGCTGTTGCCTGGCCGTGCGTGGGCTGGTGCGCCGGTTCGTGCGCAACCGCAATGGCGAGATGGACAACTCCATCCAGGTGGAGTTCGTGCTGAAGGGCTTGAGCTCGTTCGGGCAGAACACGGACCGCACTTTGCGCCGTGCTATTCTCGGCTATTACCGCGACGACCTGTACTTGGTCCCGCCCAGCAACACCACGACTAATCCGGACGATTACGATCCGAACTTGATTCCATGACCAAGCCTTTCTCTGTGTTACTTGCCTCGCTGCTGGTGATCACCAGCACGGTTTCGCCGATGGCCTCGGCACAGCAATCCCAGCCACTGGATCGCATCGCTGCCATCGTGGACGAAGACGTGGTGCTGCAGAGCGAGCTCGATCGCGCTGTGCGCAACGTCAAGTCGCAGTACGCCGGCCGCGATAATCAGCTGCCGCCGGACGATGTCCTGCAGCGTCAGGTGCTCGAGCGTCTGGTGCTGGTCAAGTTGCAGGTTGGCCGCGCCGACAGCACCGGCATTCGCGTCAGCGACGAGGAGCTCAACCGGGCGATCGCCAGCATTGCGCAGCAGAACGGCACCACGGTGGATGGCTTGCGTCAGAAGCTGGCCGCCGATGGCATGGGCTATGGCGACTTCCGTGCCTCGGTGCGCGACGAAATCATCGTGCAGCGCCTGCGCCAGAGCTTTGCGCAGAGCCGTATCAGCGTGAGCGAAGGTGAAGTGGATACCGCGTTGGCCCAACAGGCCACCACCGGCAGCCAATATCACCTGGCGCACATCCTGGTCGGCCTGCCGGAAGGTGCCAACGCCGAACAAATCGCGACCGGCCAGAAGAAGGTCGATGGCGTGAAGGCATTGATCGACAAGGGCGAGCTGGATTTCTCGGCCGCTGCGGTGCGTTATTCGGACAGCCCGAATGCACTGGAAGGCGGCGACCTGGGCTGGCGCAGCCTGGACGAAATTCCCAACGCGTTCGCTCAGCTGATCCGCGACATGCAGCCTGGCCAGGTGGCCGGACCGCTGCGTGGCCCGAGCGGCTTCCAGTTGCTCAAGCTGGTGGAAATGCGCGACGCCAATGCCGGTGGCGAAAAGAAGCTGGTCACCGAGTACAACGCACGCCACATCCTGGTGCGCATCGGCGACAACCAGACCGAGGCGCAGGCCAAGGCCAAGATCGATACGCTGCGTGCGCGTATCACCGGTGGCGCCGACTTCCAGGCCACTGCGAAGGAGTCTTCCGAAGACACCAACAGTCGTGGTCAGGGTGGCGATCTGGGCTGGTTCCCAGCCGACGCGTTCGGCCCGGATTTCGGCAAGCAGGTCGAAGGCCTGGCAGACGGCGCAGTGTCCGAGCCGTTCCGCACCCAGGCGGGCTGGCATATCGTGCAGCGCGTCGGTAGCCGCCAGACCGATGTCAGTGCCGAGAGCCAGCGTGCGCAGATCCGTGAAACGATCGGCCGTCGCAAGCTGGAAGAAGAGTACAACCGCTACCTGCAGGAACTGCGCGGCGAAGCGTATGTGAGCTTCCGCACAGGCGACCGCGCCGATGGCGACGCCACTGCCGCTCCAGCCAAGCCGGCAGACCCTGCGGCGCCTGCCGCACCGACGCCGCCGCCGGCACAGCCGACGCGCTGATTCGATGCTCCCGTCGCTCGCGCTGGTGCCAGGCGAGCCGGCCGGGATCGGGCCGGAACTCTGTGTCCGGCTCGCCCAGCGGTCGCGCTCCGATGCGCACCTGATCGCATACGCCGATCCCGATACCCTGCACAGCGCCGCAAAGGCGCTGTGTTTGTCTGTGCGTTTGCTCGATCCGGATCAGCCTGCGCGCGCACCCGGCGATCTGCCGTTGCATCCGATCCGCCAGGCCGTGGCAACCCGCTTCGGCACACCCGACCCTGCCAACGCGGCGGCGGTCATCGCCGGCCTGCGTGGCGCGGCCGGCGACTGTCTGTCCGGCAAGTTGCAGGGCATCGTCACCGGCCCGGTGCACAAGGCGGTGATCAATGCCGGCGGCATCCCTTATTCCGGCACCACCGAATTGCTGGCCGAACAGGCCGGCTGCCCAGTGGTGATGATGCTGGCCAATGCGATCGTGCGGGTCGCGCTGGTGACCACGCACCTGCCGCTACGCGCAGTGGCCGACGCGATCACTGCCGACACCGTTGCACGCTGCCTGCGTATCACTGCGGCGGCATTGCAGCGCGACTTCGGTCTGGAACACCCGCGTATCGCCGTGCTCGGCCTCAATCCGCATGCCGGCGAAGACGGGCATCTGGGCCGCGAGGAACTGGACATCATCATCCCGGTGCTGGAGCAACTGCGCGGCGAAGGCCTGCAGCTGATCGGCCCGCTACCGGCCGACACCGCATTTTTGCCGCAGAAGCTCACCGGTTTCGATGCGGTGGTGGCGATGTATCACGACCAGGGCCTGCCGGTGCTCAAGTACAGCGGCTTCGAGCAGGCTGTGAATATCACGCTCGGCCTGCCCTACCCGCGCGTGGCGGTCGATCATGGCACCGCACTGGAGCTGGCCGGGCGCGGGATCGCCGACCCGTCCAGCCTGATGGCGGCAACCGCCTTGTGCGCGCGATTGGCCGCACGCGGCTGAGCGATGCCTGATCGCATGCGCATTTGCGCGCCGATCGTCCGTTAGATTCGTCAGGCAGTCAGAAACGACACCGCTTGCATGCACTGGCTCCGTTAAACTGCGCGCATGAATCATTCCTTCAGCGCTCCGGCCAAGAAGTCGCTTGGCCAGCACTTTCTTGCCGACCGGTATTACATCGACCGCATCGTGCAGGCAGTGGCCCCGCGCGCCGGCCAGCATCTGGTCGAAATCGGCCCTGGCCAGGGTGCGATTACCTTCCCGCTGCTGCGCAAGCACGGCGCGTTGACCGTGATCGAGTTCGACCGCGATCTGATCGCGCCATTGACCGACGCCGCCGCACCAATCGGCGCGCTGAGCATCATCCATCGCGATGTGTTGAGCGTGGATTTCACTGCGCTGGCCAATGGCACGCCGATACGGCTGGTCGGCAACCTGCCCTACAACATTTCCTCGCCGATCCTGTTCCATGCGCTGGACCATGCAGGCGCGGTGGCCGACATGCACTTCATGCTGCAAAAGGAAGTGGTCGACCGTATGGCCGCCGGCCCCGGCAGCAAGGTCTATGGCCGGCTGAGCGTGATGCTGCAGGCGTACTGCGAGGTCACCGCGTTGTTCGTGGTGCCACCCGGGGCGTTCCGGCCGCCGCCCAAGGTGGACTCGGCGGTGGTGCGGCTGGTGCCGCGCGACCCTGCCACGGTGCTGATCAAGGACCGCCGGCGCTTTGCCGAGGTGGTGCGCGCCGGCTTCGGGCAGCGTCGCAAGACCTTGCGTAATGCCCTGTCCGAGGTCTGCGAACCGGCGCATTTCGAGGCCGCGCAGGTGCGCCCGGATGCACGCGCCGAACAACTCGAGGTCGCGGATTTCATCCGTCTGGCCAATGTCGAGCTGGCTTGAGCGCCCCTCCCACATCGTTTTCCTTAGACTTTTCCCATGCAAGATGATCCGCGCTATCGGGTCGAGGTCGAGGTATCGCCCCGCTTCCTCGCTCATCAATCGACCCCGGAAGAAGGCCGCTATGCCTTCGCCTACAGCATCCGCATCCAGAACGCGGGCGCGCTGCCCGCGCGCCTGATCGCGCGCCATTGGCAAATCACCGACGCCAACGGACGTACCGAGCGGGTGGACGGCGAAGGCGTGGTCGGCGAGCAGCCATGGCTGCGCCCGGGTGAGGCCTTCAACTACACCTCCGGCGTGCTGCTGGAAACCGAGCAGGGACAGATGCAAGGTCACTACGACATGGTGGCCGACGATGGCACCGAATTCACCGCCCCGATCGCCGCCTTCGTGCTGAGCGTACCCAGGACGCTGCACTGATGGATGTTGCAATGAGGGAGCGCACGCGATGAGCGTCTGGGCAATTGGCGACCTGCAGGGTTGCTACGACATCACCCAGCGCCTGCTGGAAAAAATCAATTTCGATCCCGCGCAGGACACGCTGTGGTTCTGCGGCGATCTGGTCAACCGCGGCGGTCAATCGCTGGAAACGCTGCGGCTGGTGCATTCGCTGCGCGCGCACAGTGTGGTGGTGCTGGGCAACCACGATCTCTCGCTGCTGGCGATTGGCGCGCGTTCGGAAGAAGAACAGCGCAAGGTCAATCCGGATCTGCTGCGCATCGTGCTGGCCGAAGATCGCGACGTGCTGCTCGACTGGCTGCGCATGCAGAAACTGGCGCATGTAGACCGCGCGTTGGGCTGGATGATGATCCATGCCGGGCTGGCACCGAAGTGGACCACACAACTGGCCGAGAAGCATGCGCGCGAGGTCGAGCAGCAATTGCAGGGCGGCGGCTATCGCAAACTGCTGCGCAATATGTACGGCGATCAGCCGGGCTGGTCGCCGGGCTTGAGCGGTTACGACCGCAGCCGCGCGATCATCAACCTGTTCACGCGCATGCGCTACTGCACCCCGCGTGGGCGCATCGCCACCGACGACAAGGGCACGCCGGGCACGCAGGCGCAGGGTCTGTATCCGTGGTTCGAAGTGCCGGGCCGGGTGGAGCGCGATCTGAAGATCGTCTGCGGGCATTGGTCTGCGCTCGGTCTGACCATCACGCAAGGCGTGCACGCCATCGACACCGGCGCGGTGTGGGGCGGCAAGCTAACCGCCTTGCAGCTGGACACCGACGACCTGCGCGTGGTGCAGGTGCCCGGCATTCCGATCACGCACCCGCCGCAGGCAGCGCAGCGCGCACGATCACCGCGTCGTCGGCAACGCCAGCGTGGTGGCGGTGGCGACACCGCGAACGCGAACGCAAGTTCCACCACGGCCCCCAACACGGCTCCGCCCGCCGCAGACTGAAAAGCGGGATTGGTCGGCGTGCTGGTTGCAGCATGCCGAGCGTTTGCTTGGCGGCAGCGTGCCGGCGTTATCGTGGCGCTGTTACCTGACTGGAATGCTTGCGCTCTCGGCTTCCAGCACGCGTGCATGCCGAGATACGTTGCGACTGGAAGTAGTCGGCTGCTTCGATGAAATGCAGGAATCCGCAAAGCCAATGCCCTGCCAACGACGCAACCTTCGGCGAACTGCGGGGGAGTTTCGATCAGGTTCGCAGCGCAACCTGCTGAATTAATCGTTCTCCACCCACATTCGGTCTGCACTTATCTCCGCAGGCAGTTTCGTCATGCCATCAGCATCATGAGTGGCGATGGAAAGATCGATAAAACACGGCGAATGACGCGTTTTTCATAAAGTCATTCTCAAATCTGATAAGCCATCAGCGCATTTGAAGGTAGCGTGCATTGCCATGTCTGCCAGCGTGCAGTCAGATGGGATGCCACGCTGTCGATACAGAAAACAGTGTCGACGCACTGCTCTTTTTTTGCAGCAACACTGTTGTTATCCGGATGGCACGGATTTACGTGACCGCCCGATACCGCCACCACAGGACTCTTGCATGCGCACTCCGTTGAATGTCGTTGCCGTTTCCGGCGGCACCTCGCGCCCTTCTCGCAGCCTTGCGTTGGCTGAGGCAACGCTTGCCGAACTTGCGCGACGACTGCCGATCAAACCCAGCATTCTCCAACTCGGCGATATCGCCCGGCCGCTGGGCGCGGTGCTGTGGCGCAGCGAATTGGATGAGACGACCGAACAGGCGTTACGCCAGATCGAATCGGCCGACCTGCTGCTGGTTGTCGCGCCGGTGTATCGCGGCTCCTATCCCGGCCTGCTCAAGCATCTGTTCGATCTGATCGACATCAACGCGCTGATCGACACACCGATCCTGCTCGCGGCCACCGGCGGCAGCGAGCGGCATGCACTGGTGATCGACCATCAACTGCGCCCGCTGTTCGCCTTCTTCCAGGCATTGACCTTGCCGATCGGCATCTACGCCACCGAGACCGATTTCCAGGAGTACCGCGTGGTCAATCCGGCCCTGCGTCAACGCATCGAACTGGCCGCCGAACGCGCCGCAGGCGTACTCGGCGCACGCCCCGACGCGCTGCGGCGCATTGCCTGATCACAAGCAGTGCTCAATGAAACAAGCGCATACGCAGTGCTGGCTGTTTCGAAACAAAGCGCCATCGAATTCCCGCACATGGCAGCAACAACTTAGAAAACAGTCGCCCCGTCGAAGCCTCGCAATACTCGCAATGGATAAGCACTCTGGCGACCAACTCGCCAATTAAATCCCCGCACATGGATGTGCGGGCTCCTGCGAGGGACTCGCACAAAAGAGACCAACCATGGACATGTTCTGGTTCATTCCCACCCACGGCGACAGCCGCTATCTGGGCACCAGCGCCGGCGCACGCCAGGTCAGCGCCGAGTACGTGACCCAGGTCGCCGTTGCGGCCGACACGCTGGGCTACGACGGCGTACTGATTCCTACCGGGCGTTCCTGCGAAGACCCCTGGGTGGTCGCGTCCAGTCTGATCAACGCCACACGCCGGCTGAAGTTTCTGGTCGCGCTGCGCCCTGGCCTGATGGCGCCAGCGCTGGCCGCACGCATGGCCGCCAGTTTCGATCGGCTGTCCGGCGGGCGCCTGCTGGTGAACCTGGTCACCGGCGGCGACCGTGGCGAGCTGGAAGGCGATGGCGTGTTTCTCGACCACGCCGAGCGCTATGAAGCTTCGGCAGAATTCATCCGCATCTGGCGCGAGATCATCGCCCACAGCCACGCAGGCGACAGCTACGACTTCGACGGCAAACATCTGCAGGTGAAGGCGGCCAAGCTGCTGTATCCCACCGTGCAGCAGCCGTATCCGCCGGTGTGGTTCGGCGGTTCTTCCGATGCTGCGCACGAGTTGGCCGCCGAACAGGTCGATACCTATCTCACCTGGGGCGAGCCGCCGGAAGCGGTGGCGGAAAAGATCGCCTCGGTGCGCAGCAAGGCCGCCGCGCTCGGGCGTACGCTCACCTTCGGCATCCGCCTGCATGTGATCGTGCGTGAGACCGATGAACAGGCGTGGGCGGCAGCCGAGTCGCTGATCAGTCACCTGGACGATGACACCGTAGAGCGCGCCCAGAGTGCCTTCGCACGCATGGACTCGGTGGGCCAGCGGCGCATGGCCGCGCTGCACAGCAGCGGTCAGCGCCGCACCCGCGCCGATCTGGAAGTCAGCCCCAACCTGTGGGCCGGCGTCGGCCTGGTGCGTGGTGGCGCCGGCACCGCGCTGGTCGGCGACCCGCAGACCGTGGCCAAGCGCATTGAGGAATACGCAGCGCTCGGCATCGACACCTTCATCTTCTCCGGCTATCCGCATCTGGAGGAGGCCTACCGCTTCGCCGAGCTGGTGTTCCCGCTGCTGCCGCGCGCGCTCAAGCAGAAGCTGCCAGGGCAGGCCCTGAGCGGCCCCTTCGGCGAGGTCATCGCCAACACCATCGTGCCGCGCGCTGCAGCGCGCTGACTGGAGCATTTATGAAGCGCCGCAACCTGCTGAAATTCGGAACCCTCGCTGGCGTCGCGCTCGGCGCCTCGCCGCTGTTGTCGAGCACCGCCCTTGCGCAAGCCAACGGTGCGGTTCCCAAACAACTGCGCCTGGACTACGCCTACTACTCGCCGACCTCGCTGGTACTCAAGCACTTCGGCTGGCTGGAAGAAGCGCTCAAGGCGCAGGGCACGCAAGTCAAATGGGTGCTGTCGGCCGGCAGCAATCGCGCGCTTGAATACCTGGGCGGCAACAGCATCGACTTCGGCAGCACCGCCGGCCTGGCCTCGCTGCTGGCGCGCGCCAACGGCAATCCGATCAAGGCCGTGTACATCTATTCGCGCCCGGAATGGATCGCGCTGGCGGTGGGCAAGAACTCGCCCATCAGACAGCTGACTGAACTCAAGGGCAAACGCATCGCTGCCACCAAGGGCACCGACGCCTACCTGTTCCTGCTGCGCGCGCTGCGGCAGGCCGGGTTGAGCAAGAACGCGGTGGAGATCGTCCATCTGCAACATCCCGACGGGCGCACCGCGCTCGAACGCGGCGATGTGGACGCGTGGTCCGGCCTGGACCCGCACCTCGCCGCGAGCCAGATCGAGGCCGGCACGCGGTTGATCTACCGCAACGTCGCCTTCAATTCCCGTGGCTTCTTGAATGTCAGCGAGACCTTCGCGGTCGCTTACCCCGATCAGATTCCGCTGGTGATCCAGGCCTACGAAAAAGCGCGCAAATGGGCGATCGCCCACCCCGACGAACTTGCCGCGCTGATCGCCACCGAGGCCCGGTTGTCACCCCAGGTCGCCAGGCTACAGCTGCAGCGCACCGACCTGCGCAATCCCGTGATTGGCCCCGAAGAGCGGGCGGCGCTGCAGAGCGCGGCGCCCATCCTGCTGGAAGAAGGCCTGGTCCGGCCCGGCACCGATCTGAGCAAGGTGCTGGCCGCACTGATCGATCCCAGTTACGCCGCACGCGCACGCGTGGCGCAGGGCTGAGCGCAGCGATGAACGAGACTTCCTTGCGCGTTGCGCGCAGCTTACCGACCACGGCGCCGTCGCGACTGCGACTCAGACTGCCGGCCAGCAGCCTCGGCTGGCTGTTGCCATTGAGCTTCTTCGGCGCGCTCGAAATCGCCTCGGCGCTCGGCTGGACACCACGCTACCTGCTGCCGCCGCCAAGCCAGATCCTGACCACGCTGGCAGACGAGGCCGGCCGCGGCCTGGCCAGCCATATCGGCGCCAGCGTGTTGCGGGTGCTGGCCGGCTTCGCCATCGGCGCCGGCCTGGGCTTGCTGATCGGCATTGGGGTTGGACTGAGCCGCTGGCTGGAACAGTTGATCGACCCCAGCTTCCAGGCACTGCGCGCGGTGCCCAGCCTGGCCTGGGTACCGTTGCTGTTGCTGTGGATGGGCATCGACGAGGCGCCGAAGATCACCCTGATCGCCATCGGCGCGTTCTTCCCGGTGTATCTGGGCGTGGTCAGCGGCCTGCGCCAGGTCGACCGCACGCTGGTGGAACTGGGCGAAAGCTACGGCCTGTCGAAACCGCGCCTGGTGCGGCGGATCCTGTTGCCGGCGGCGCTGCCGTCCATCTTCACCGGGCTGCGCACCAGCCTGAGCCTGGCCTGGATGTTTCTGGTAGCCGCCGAATTGATTGCCGCCACGCGCGGGCTGGGCTATCTGCTCAGCGACGGGCGCGAAACCTCGCGGCCGGACATCGTGATCGGCGCGATCGTGCTGCTGGCCCTGCTCGGCAAACTCAGCGACAGCGTGCTCAAAGCGATCGAATCGCGCACCTTGCGCTGGCGCGACAATCTGCAGAACCGCAGCGTGCCTGGTCATGCAGGAAACCACACGTGAGCAGCACCGGCCTGCAGCTGCGCATCGCCAGTAAGCAGTTCGGCGCGCGCCAGGTGCTGCGCGACATCGAGCTGCAGCTGGCACCGGGCGAGATCGTCAGCCTGATCGGCGCCAGCGGCTGCGGCAAGAGCACCCTGCTGCGCATCGTGGCCGGTCTGGAACGCGATTACGCCGGCAAGGTGCTGCTGGATGGCGCGCGCGTGCGCGGGGTCGACCGGCGCATCGGTTTCATCTTCCAGGAACCGCGCCTGCTGCCATGGCTGGACGTGGCCGCCAATGTCGCCTTTGCCGACGATTCGGATATGTCGCCAGCTGCGGCGCGGCAATCACCACGCGTGCAGCAGTTGCTGGGCGCAGTCGGCCTGCTCGACTATGCAAGCGCGCTGCCCAAGCAACTGTCCGGCGGCCAGGCGCAACGCGTGGCGCTGGCCCGCGGGCTGTATCGACAACCGCGCGTGCTGCTGCTCGACGAGCCTTTCAGCGCGGTGGATGCGTTCACCCGCATCAAGCTGCAGGACCTGTTGCTGCGCCTGGCCGGCGAGCATGCGTTCAGCGTGCTGCTGGTCACCCATGACATCGAAGAAGCGGTCTACCTGAGCGACCGTGCGATTGTCATCGGCGGCCAGCCAGGGTCGATTGCGCATGCACTGCAGCTGGACACGCCGCGTCCGCGCGATCGTCAAACCGACGAACCGGCACTGCGTCAGGCCCGCCAGACCCTGCTCGCGGCGCTGCACGACATTCATGTGTTTTGAAGTGATGATCAGGCGCGAGAGCGGCCGTCATCCGGGCTTGGACAAGTCGCAGACAACGTCATGCAAGCGTGGCACATGAGATTCCGAGTACCGTGCATGCCGATCTGATGAGCGCACAGCCGTTTTGCTCGCCACGCCTGACGCGTCTGTCGAACTGGAATGCAGGCGCAAGACGCTGCTTGGCTGCCACCACGATCATCAGCACTCAACACTTGCTACTGGTCAACCCGCACTGACCGCACTGTTTCCCATCCAACAAGGCCATCGCGCATGACGAGCCTCCCACCACAACCACCCCTGCTCACTCCGCTGCAGACCGCCCAGCGCCTGGCGGCCGAATTCGCCGAGACCGCGATCGAACGCGATGCACGCGGCGGCACGCCCAAGGCCGAACGCGATGCATTGCGCGCCAGCGGCCTGCTCGCGCTGAGCATTCCCGTGCAGTACGGCGGCCTTGGCGCCAGCTGGGGCGAGGTGCTGCAGATCGTGCGCGCATTCGCCAAAGTCGACAGTTCCATCGCGCATGTCTTCGGCTTCCACCATTTGATGCTGGCCACCGTGCGCCTGTTCGGCCAGCCAGCGCAGTGGCACCCATGGCTGGAACAGACCGCGCGCGCGCAATGGTTCTGGGGCAACGCACTCAATCCGCTGGATACCCGCACCGTCGCCGTGCACCACGACGGCTGGCGCGAGTTCTCCGGCAAAAAGAGTTTCTGTTCCGGCGCTATCGACTCGCAGATGTTGATCGCCTCCGCATTGGACGAACGCAGCGGCAAACTGTTGATCGGCGCCATTCCCACTGCGCGCAGCGGCATCTCGCTGGGCCACGACTGGGACAACATCGGCCAGCGCCAGACCGACAGCGGCAGCGCCACCTTCGAACGCGTGCGTGTGGAAGAAAGCGAACTGTTGCTCGATCCCGGCCCCTTGAGCACACCGTTCGCCTGTCTCCGCCCCTTGATCGCGCAGTTGCTGTTCGCGCATCTATTCCTGGGGATTGCCGAGGGCGCGTTCGAAGAAGCGCGCACCTACACCCTGACCCAAGCGCGCGCCTGGCATCGCTCCGGTGTCGAACAGGCCAGCGAGGACCCCTACATCCTGGCCCATTACGGCGAGTTCTGGCTGGGCCTGGAAAGTGCCCGGCTACTCACCGGCCGCGCCGCCGAACTGCTCGATGCCGCCTGGCGCAAGGAACACGCACTGAGCAGCGACGAACGTGCACAGGTCGCGTTGGCGGTGGCTGCCGCCAAGGTCGCCACCACCCGTGTCGGGCTGGAGGTCTGCAGCAAGCTGTTCGAAGTCACCGGCGCGCGCGCCACCCACGCCGCGCTGCGGCTGGACCGCTACTGGCGCAACCTGCGTACCCAGACGCTGCACGACCCGGTCGATTACAAGCTGCGCGAACTCGGCGAATGGGCGCTGCGGCAGCAGCCGCCGACACCCAGCTTCTATTCCTGAGTGCTCTATTCCTGAGTACGCTGACGTTTCGCCTGCATCCACGCACTCGTTGTGTCAGCCGCGCTTGGTTGCTTGAACGTGATGCGGCGGTAGCGACCAACCGCTCATTCAACGCACGCGCCACTGCGCACTGCAACGATCGGTCTTTCAGCAACGCGCATGCCTCAGCGCCGGCGATAGTCCACATAATCGAACGCGAACGCATGGCGGGCATCGGCCGTGTGTCGCTCGCGCTGTACCGCTTCCCACACGGCCGGGTCGATCGGCGGGAAGTGGGTGTCGGCCTGCTCCACGATCGTGGCGACCTCGGTGACGGCCAGAACATCTGCCAGTTCCATCGTCAGGCGATACACCTCGCCACCGCCGATCACGCACAGCTCCTGCGCACCTGATGCATCGGCCTGCGCAATCGCTTCATCGACCGAAGCCACCGCCTGCATGCCCTCGAACGGCACCTGCGCGGAACGCGTCAGCACCAGATTCAAGCGCCCCGGCAACGCACGCCCCAAGGACTGCGCGGTCTTGCGCCCCATCAGGATCGGCTTGCCTAACGTCAGCGCCTTGAAGCGCTTCAGATCGTCCGGCAATTTCCACGGCAATTCGTTATCGCGGCCAATGGCATTGTTGCGGTCGAAGGCGACGATCAAGATGATTTTCATGCCTCAGCATACCGCGCAGGCAGGCTGCATCATGCGACCGCTGCTCACACCGCAACCGGTGCCTTGATCGCCGGATGCGGGTCGTAACCGTCGATGGCGATGTCCTCGAAGCGGAACGCAAACAGATCAGTCACCTCAGGATTCAGGCGCAATCTGGGCAGCGCGCGTGGAGTGCGCGCTAGTTGCTCGCGCGCCTGCTCGAAGTGATTCGAATACAGATGTGCGTCGCCCAAGGTGTGCACGAAATCGCCAACGCCCAGCCCGGTGGCCTGCGCCACCATATGCGTCAGCAATGCATAGCTGGCGATGTTGAACGGCACGCCGAGAAAGATATCGCCACTGCGCTGATAGAGCTGGCAGCTGAGCTTGCCGTTCACCACATAGAACTGAAACAGGCTATGGCACGGCATCAGCGCCATCTGCGGTAGCTCGCCCACGTTCCAGGCGCTGATCACCAGCCGGCGCGAATCCGGGTTGCGCTTGATCTCGTCCACCAGCCATTGCATCTGGTCGATTTCCACGCCGTCCGGGCCGGTCCAGCGCCGCCACTGCTTGCCGTAGACCGGGCCGAGATTGCCATCGGCGTCGGCCCATTCGTCCCAGATGCGGACCTGGTTGTCCTTGAGATAGCCAATGTTGGTGTCGCCCTGCAGAAACCACAGCAGCTCGTGGATGATCGAGCGCAGGTGCAGCTTCTTGGTGGTGACCAGCGGAAAGCCGTCGTTGAGGTCGAAGCGCATCTGCCAGCCGAACACGCTGCGCGTGCCGGTGCCGGTGCGATCGGACTTCTCAGCGCCGTGTTCCAGCACATGCTGCAGCAGGTCCAGATACGGCTTCACTTGGCGGCTCCCGCCACTGCGGTGTCCACCACCACCGGCTGCAACACCGGCGCGCGGCGCGACATCGCCAACAACACCAGCCCGCCAATGATCAACGGCAGGCTCAGAATCTGCCCCATCGTCAGCCAGTTGAAAGCCAGGTAGCCGATCGGCGCGTCGGGCACGCGCACGAATTCGACGATGAAACGGAACACGCCATACAGCAGCGCGAACATCCCCGACACCGCATAACGCGCACGCGGCTTCATCGAGAACGCCCACAACACCACGAACATCACCACGCCTTCCAGCGCGGCTTCGTACAGCTGCGAGGGATGGCGCGCGAACTGATTCAACGCACCGGTGGCGTACTGCGCCTGGATCTGGGCAGGCAACTGGCCGGCCAATTCCGGCGCAAGCGGAAAGATCACGCCCCATCCGGCCTGGGTGAACTTGCCCCACAACTCGCCGCCGACGAAATTGCCGAGCCTCCCGAAGCCCAGACCCAACGGCACCAGCGGCGCCACGAAATCCATCACATCGAAGAAGTGCAACCGGTGCTTGCGCGCCCACAGCCCGCAGGCGATCAGTACACCCAGCAGGCCGCCGTGGAAGCTCATGCCGCCTTGCCACACCTTGAACAGAATCAGCGGGTTGGCCAGCAAGCTGTCGAACGCATAGAACAGCATGTAGCCGATGCGCCCGCCCAGCACTACGCCAAGCATGCCGTAGAACAACAGGTCGGAAAATCCGTCCATGTCCACACCGGGCAGGCGGCCGCGCAGGATGCGCGAGCGGCCCAGCGCCCAGGCGGAGAAGAACGCGGCCAGGTACATCAACCCGTACCAGTGCACCTGCACCGGGCCAAGCGAGAAGGCGATGGGGTCGATGGCGTGCAGATAGATCATGCGGACCGCGGATCACAAAAAAGCGAGGCGTCTATTCTGACATCTCGCACGCGCTCAGCCTAAGAGCTGGGGACGATCGGGCAGCTCGTCTTCATGCTGCACGTTCGCAGCAGCCGGGAAATGCTCGCTCAACAGCTCGGTCACCGCCTCGATCCCGGCTAGCACCGCCGCCTTGTGCTCGCCGTCGCGCAGGAATTCCTGCATGCGCCGACACACCTCCGCCCACTGCGCGTCCGGCACGCGGCTGCGCAGACCGCGGTCGGCGACCACTTCGATGGCGTGGTCGGCAAGCAGCAGATAGAGCAGCACCCCGTTATTGGCGTCGGTGTCCCAGGTGCGCAATTGCGCAAAGGCCTGCTCGGCACGCTGGCGCGCGGTGTGCCCACGCCATAGCGCGCTCAGCGGCAGATCGGCTTCCACCGCCACCAAGATCTGGCCGGTATGGGTGCGCTCGCTGGCTGCAACGGCTGCGGCAATCGCGTCCATGCAACTGGCCGGGAAACTACGCTGCGCCGAGGGCGCAAAGACATGCCTGAGCCAACGCATTACCAGCTCCCCGAGGCGCCACCGCCTCCCGATGACCCGCCACCACCACCCCAACCGCCGCCGCCGAACCCGCCACGGCCGCCGCCCCCAAATCCGCCGAACCCGCCGCCGCCCCAGCCACCGCCGCCGACAAAGCGCCCCGGCGATCCGGATGCCAGCCCCGCCAGCAGCCCGATGACCGCAGCGCCCACGCTGGCGAACAACAATGAAGTGAAGAGCAGTGCGGCACCGCCGGCTGCGACGCCGGTCAGCAACGCGCGCAGCGGCCGCGGCAACGCGCCGAGAATGCCGCGCGCCACCATCGCGACGACAAAGCCGATGAACAACGCCATGATCCAGCCGCCGCCACCGCCCGAGCCATTGCCCAAGCCGCCATCGGCATGCCCGCTGACCGGCGCGGGCAAGGCCTCGCCCTCGATCAAACCGGCCAGCGTCGCGGTTGCAGCGCTGATGCCGCCGGCGTAGTCGCCCTCACGGAAGCGCGGTGCCAGATACTCCTGGATGATGCGGTTGGCCGTGATGTCGGGGATCGCGCCTTCCAGACCGTAACCGGGCTGGATCCGCACGCGGCGGTCGTCCTTGGCCACCAGCAGCAACACACCGTCGTCCACGCCCTTGCGGCCGATCTTCCACTGGTCGAACACGCGCTGGGTGTACTGCTCGATCGCCTCCGGCTGGGTGGTCGGCACGATCAGGATCTGCAACTGCGCGCCCTTGCGCTGCTGCAAGGCCAGCGCCTGCTGCTCCAGCTGCTGGACCTGGGCAGCATCCAATGTGCCGGTGACATCGACCACTGGCGAGCGCAATGGCGGAATGGTCGCCAGATCCTGCGCCAGCAGCGAAGCCGGCAGCAGCAGTAGCGCCATCATCCACAACACCCACCTGTGCGTTTGCCGCATTAGCTAACTCCTACCTGATGAGCACTGACAGTTAATCAGCACTGACACTTAGCTTCCCTTCTCCCTGCGGGAGAAGGTGCCCCGAAGGGGCGGATGAGGGTACGCGCGAAGCCTCGTGCAGTTAGACGACACAGAGGCTCCGCGCCGTACCCTCACCCCAACCCCTCTCCCGATGGAGAGGGGCTTGATGCCCAGCATCTGAAAGTTGGTTGAGCAAGCGGACGATAGATAGATCGACATGGCTAACCTAAGGAAGGTCTGAACAATGAGGCCTGAGAGTGCGGGATGTCGCATCGTTCCGGAGAGTCGCGTTTGGATCTTCGGATTTTTCGCAATTTCTGGAGCTTTCCTTGGGAATTCCCCGGGTTACAGGCGCACGCTCCCCATCGTCGGCAGTAACTGCTTTCGCTTCATCCACAGGTTCGATAGCGCAAACAAGGTCAGCACCTGCGCGGTGTTCTTGGCCAGGCCGCGATAGCGGACCTTGGTGTAGCCGAACTGGCGCTTGATCACCCGGAATGGATGCTCCACCTTCGCGCGCACACTGGCCTTGAAGTGTTCCCAACGTCTTTCCCGAGCACGCTCGCGCTTGTTGCCGAGGGCTTGCATCGTCGAGGGCCTGGCGGCGATGAAGAATGCAGCCTTGCAGGCCTGCAGTTCTTCGCGCTTATCCGCACCGGTGTAGCCGCTGTCGCCAAACACGCTGTCTTCTTTGCCATGCAGCAACGTGTGTGTCACCGTGACATCGGCGACGTTGGCGGCTGTGCAATGGACGTGGTGCACCAACCCGGAAAATTCATCCACGCCGATGTGCGCCTTCATCCCGAAATACCACTGATTGCCCTTCTTGGTCTGATGCATCTCAGGGTCGCGCGCGTTGTCGGCATTCTTGGTCGAACTGGGCGCCGCGATCAGCGTCGCATCGACGATCGTGCCCGACCGCAGGCTCTGGCCCTTGCGCGCCAGATGCGCGTTGACCGCTTCCAGCATCCGCGCGGCAAGGCCATGGGTCTCCAGCAGGCGCCGAAAGTTGAGAATCGTGGTCTCGTCCGGAACGTTGTCCAAGCCACCGAGCTGGGCAAACCGCCGCAAGGTCGGGATCTCGTGCAGTGCTTCTTCCATCGCCGGATCGCTCAGCGCATACCACTGCTGCAGCAGATGAATCCGCAACATCGTCGCCAGTGCGTACGGCTGCCGACCTGGCCGGCCCGATACCGGATAGTGCGGCGCGATCAGACCGAGCAGTTGCTGCCACGGAACCACCTGCTCCATCTCGGCCAGAAAGATCTCGCGCCGGGTCTGCTTGCGCTTGCCCAGGCCCTCAGCGTCACCGAACGTCAGTTGCATGGATCACTCCTCAACATCAGGCGGGTAGTGTCGCGTATCTGTGGTGCGTTGTTCAGAGGTTCCCTAACAATTGCCTCGACATGCCGTGCGGCCAACCCCGCAGTATTTGATACTGCGCAAATCGCAATTACTTACTGCGCAGGCTGCGGTTGCTGCACAGGCTGCTGCTGCGGCGCCTGTTGATTACCGAAGTCCACCTGCGGCGCACGCGAGATCTGCGCTTCGTTTTCCACAGTGAAATTCGGCTTGGGCTGATACCCGAAGATCTTGGCGGTGATCACCTGCGGGAACGAACGGATGTAGGTGTTGTACTCCTGCACCGTCTGGATATAACGACCGCGCGCCACGGTGATGCGGTTTTCGGTGCCTTCCAGCTGTACCTGCAGATCGCGGAACGACTGGTCGGATTTCAGCTGCGGATAATTCTCGCTGACCACCAGCAGGCGCGACAGCGCGCTGCCGAGTTCGCCCTGCGCTTGCTGGAAATTCTTCAGCGACGCTGCGTCGTCGGCGTTGACCTGAATCTGTCCGACGCGCGAGCGCGCATTGGTCACCTCGGTCAGCACCTGGCGCTCCTGCTGGGCGTAGCCCTGCACCGTGCGCACCAGATTGGGAATCAGATCGGCGCGGCGCTGATATTGATTCAGCACTTCCGACCAACCTGCCTTGACGCCTTCCTCCTTCTGCTGGATCGCGTTGTAACCGCAACCGGACAGCGAGACGGTCAGCATCAGCAACACCAGGGCGCGAATCAGGACAGGCATGCAGGCGACTCCGTAGAAGAGAGCCGCAGCATGCCATGTAGCAAGTCAAGCCGGCATGCACATGCGTACGACTGGCGGGTTGTTCCGCTGGGCGATCAGTTCTCGAATTAAGAACAATGTCAGTTCGAACGCATCGGTGTGCGCACGGGCGCTAGGCGCGACAGAGGCTGGCAATTGTTAAAGAGAGTCACTACGCGCCACACGAACGCCGGGCTCTTCCGCTGACGCACTCGCACTCGCACTCTGATGCGTCGCATCGCCATGTACGTCTCCACGCTTTCGCTAAGCAATCGCCTACAAGGGCCTGGCTGCCACGGCGCGCGCGTGACCAATCGCTCTCAGAACACCCGCGGCAACAGAATCAGCCCCCAGCACAGCAGCACATTGATCAGCAGCAAGAACACCGCCGCCGAGCCCATATCCTTTGCGCGGCCGGCCAGCACATGGTGTTCCGGGCCGTAGCGCTCGATCACCGCCTCGATCGCGGAATTCAACAATTCGGCGGCCAGCACGATCAGCAAGGGCGCAATCAGCGCGATGCGCTCCAGACCGGACTGACCGAGCCACAGTCCAAGCGGCGCCAGCACCACGGCCAGGCAGACCTCGAGCCGAAACGAAGATTCATGCAGCCATGCCGCGCGCAAACCCTGCCACGACCAGATCGCCGCCTTGAGCATGCGGCGCGGGCCGCGCGGCACGTGTCCCAGTTGATCGGCCACGCGTCAGCGCTTCCGGCCGCAAGGGCGTATCAGGGGACGGATCGAACGCATGGTGTGGTCGCTACTCAGGAAAGGCCGAATTTTGCACCGTGGCGCTGCGCACCGCCAGGGCGTGACACCCGTCCAAACAGGTGGCGTTGGGCCTACAAGGCAGTCGGATGCTGCCGCAAGGCGCACCATCTGCCGCATGGTCGGGTCTGGCCCGGCGAAGCGGCCTGCGCGCAATGCGATGCTACGCCCTGGAAGCCAACGGGTTTGCCCTCCGCTTCCAGCCTGTCGCACCATGGCGGTCCGCTTCACTGCCGCAGGCTCTCTCGCATGATCAAGCATCCCTTGCGCACACTGCTGTGCGCCCTTGCGTTATTGTCCGGCCACGTCCACGCCGACACCCCACACACCGCGCCGCAAGTCCCGGCGCAGGCCTCCAATGCCGCGTGGGAAAACGACATGAAGCGCTTTGCCGACAGCGACGCGCAGCAGCCGCCACCCAAGCACGGCGTCGTGTTCGTCGGCAGTTCGTCGATCCGTTTCTGGGACACCTTGGCGCAGGACTTTCCCGGCAAGCCGGTGATCAATCGCGGCTTCGGCGGCTCGGAAGTGCGCGACAGCACATGGTACGCGGACCGCATCGTGCTCCCCTACGCGCCGCGCCAGGTGGTGCTGTATGCCGGCGACAACGATCTCAACAGCGGCCGTACGCCGGAGCAGGTGCGCGACGATGTGCTGGCATTCGTAGCGCGCATTCGGCGCGATCTGCCCAAGGCGCGCATCAGCTATCTGTCGATCAAACCCAGCCCGTCGCGCGCGCATTTGCTGCCGGCAATCGTGACGGCCAATCGCCTGATCAAGGACGCACTCGCGCCGCTGCCGCGCGTGGACTACGTGGACATCTACACACCAATGCTGGATGCCAGAGGCAAGCCGCGCGCCGAGCTGTTTCGCGAGGACATGCTGCACATGACCGCCGACGGTTACGCGATCTGGCGCAAGGCAGTGGAACCTGTGTTGGAGCAGAAGTAAGACCAGGCAGATCGGCCAACAAAAGACGCCCTCAGGCCACAACCACCGCCACCGACGTCCCCACATCGGCCTCGCTATGCAATTCGATCCGCCAACCGAAGCGGTCGCACAGCCGGCGCACGATCGACAGGCCCAGGCCGGTGCCCTGCGGGCGTGTGGGATCGGCGCGGAAGAATGGCTCGAATGCACGTGCACGTGCTTCTTCGCTCATGCCGATGCCGGTGTCGCGCACGATGATGCGGTCCTGGGTCACTTCGACTTCGATGCTGCCGGTGTCGGTGTAGGCACAGGCATTACGCAGCAGGTTGCTGAGCACCACGCGCATCACCCGCGGCGGGGCGAACATCTGCAGGCTACGGTCGCCGACCATCTGCAACGACACCGGCTTGTCGCCAAGCAATTCACGCGCGCTGTCGACTTCTTCGCTGGCCAGTTCGGCGGCGTCGAAGGTTTCGCTTTGCGGGTCGATTTCGGCCTCGCGCGCCAGGATCAGAAACGCATCGATCACCGCTTCCATATCGTGGCCGGCCCGCTGGATACGGCGCAGGCTGCGTTGCGTGCGCGGCGACAATTCGTCGTCGGCCAGGGCCATGTCGCTGGCCACGCGGATCACCGTCAGCGGCGTGCGCAATTCATGACTGGCATCGCGGGTGAAATTGCGTTCGCGCGCAACGTGGTCGCTGACTCGTTGCCCCAGCGCATGTAACGCTGCGGCCAACTGCCGTGTTTCGCCCTGCAGTTCGGCGGGCAATCGTTCCGGTGCCAACTCATCCACATCCGGATTGCGCGGGTCCCACTGCGAAACGCGCCGTGCGAGCCAGCTGATCGGCGACACCAGGCGTTTGGAGATGCGATAGGTAAACCACGACACGCCGTAGATCGACAGCAACACCACGATCGCCGGCACCACGCCGTACCACAACGTCAGATGGGCGGCGCGCGAACGCGAAAACACCAGATACAAGCGTCCTTCCGGACGTTGATCCACATACACCAGCGCGTCGGCAGCGGCCACTTCGCTGAAGCCGCGCGGCAACCGTTGCAACACCGGCGGTGCGTTGTCGCCGAGCTTGCCGGCAGGCGAGAAATAGCCCTGTATATTGCGGGTATTCGGCGGCGGGTTGTTCGGCGCACTCTTGTGCAGGCGCCAGAAATGCACCGCCTCGTCGGCCAGTACGGTGCGCACCAGGCTGTACTTGATCACGAAGGAGATCAGATAGCCGCCAAGGACGATCGCCAGACTCGCCAGTGCGACCTGCAACAGGAAGGCGAGACGTATTTTTCGTGGGAGCCCGTGCGGCATTGCGGCATCCAGGGAGAGCGCCGGATTAAAGGCAACGCTTCCGTGAGCCCGTCGTGCAACCAGCCGGCAGCACGCGGAAGCGAGCGGCGCGTGAGCGCCTACAGGAAAAGCCGGCCGCCAGAAGGCGACCGGCCAGTGACATCAGGCCATCGGTTGGGCGATGTCGGCGATGCGATAGCCGGCGCTTTGCACGGTGTGCAGCAGGGGGCGATCGAAGGGCTTGTCGATGATCTTGCGCAGGTTGTACAGATGGCTGCGCAAGGTGTCCGAATCCGGCAACCCATTGCCCCAGATCTCGCGCTCGATTTCCTGGCGGGTGACCACACGCGGCGATTCGCGCATCAGGATGGTGAGCAACCGCAAGCCGATCGGCGAGAGCTGCAGCTCGGTGCCGGCACGGGTGGCGCGCATGCTGACCGGGTCGAGCACCAGGTCGGCGACCTTGAGCACTTCCGAACCCACCTGGCGGCGCTCGCGACGGATCAGGGCACGCAGGCGCGCTTCCAGTTCCTGAATCGCAAACGGCTTGGTCAGGTAATCGTCGGCGCCGAAGCCCAAGCCGGTGAGCTTGTCGTCCAGCGTGTCGCGGGCGGTCAGCATCAGCACCGGGGTGGACTTGCGTGCGTCGTTGCGTAGGCGGCGGCACACTTCGATGCCGTCCAGGCGCGGCAGCATGAGATCCAGCACGACCACGTCGTAGCTGTTCTCGGCGGCCAGACGATAACCGTCCAGTCCGTCCTGCGCATAGTCGACCTCGAAGCCACGGCCTTCCAGGTACTCGCCGATCATTTCGGAGATATTGCGATTGTCTTCGACGACCAGCACGAGGCCGGACGTTTCCTTGGTCTGACGCATGGACTTTCCTCGGTCTTCAGCTTTGTGAAACATGCCGGATCGACGGTGGAAAGGGCGTGAAGGACCGGCGACGTTCTGTGACAGACGACGCCTAGCGACCGAGCAGTGGACGCAGCGCCGGCCAGACCGTTTCCAGCACCTTCGGCTGGGCCGCGGCGGTCGGATGCAAGCCGTCGGCCTGCATCAGCCCCGGCTGTAGCGCGACCTTTTCCAGAAAGAACGGCACCAGCGCGGTTTTGTACTGTCTGGACAGGTCGGCATAGGTCGCCTTCAGGCGTTCGCGGTAGGCCGGGCCGTAGTTCGGCGGCACATCGATACCGAGCAGCAGCACCTTTGCGCCGGCCTGCTGGCTGAGCTGGATCATCTTTTCCAGATTGCCCTTGAGCTGTGCCGGGGTCAGGCCACGCAACGCATCGTTGCCGCCAAGTTCGATCACCACGACGCCGGGGTGGTGCTTTTCCAGCAAGCCGGGCAGTCGCGTCAATGCGCCGGAGGTGGTCTCGCCACTGATGCTGGCATTGACGACTGCCGGTGGCGTCGCCATGTCACGCTTCAGGCGTTGGTCCAGCAGAGTGACCCAACCGGACTGCACCGGGATGTTGTGCGCAGCGCTCAAGCTGTCGCCCACGACCAGGATCGGTGCGGTTGCCACCGGACTTTTGGCAGAGGCAATTCCCGGCGCAAGCAGGGACAGTGTCAGCAGCCACAGGACCAGCGCGCCATATCGCAGTGTTCTTTCACGCATTCGGAGATTCCTCATCGACAGTCTGGCCCCCCGCTCCAGCACCCGCACCGCCATCGACGTCCGCGAGGTCGGCAAGTCCGTCAGTGGACCGGAGGGAACACTCCACATCCTCGACAACGTGAGCTTGACGGTCAGTGAAGGCGACAGTATCGCCATTGTCGGCGCATCCGGTTCGGGCAAGACCACCCTGCTCGGCCTGCTTGCCGGGCTGGATCTGCCCAGCCGCGGCAGCATCGCGCTCTCCGGCCAGGATCTGGGCCAGCTCGACGAAGAAGCCCGTGCCGCCCTGCGCGCGCGCGAAGTCGGCTTCGTGTTCCAGAGCTTCCATCTGCTGCCGGCACTGACCGCCGAAGAAAACATCGCACTGCCGCTGGAACTGGCCGGGCGCGAAGATCCGGCGCGGGTGCGCGAGGTGCTGGAGGCGGTGGGCCTGAGCGCACGTGCGCGCCACTACCCGCGCCAGCTGTCCGGCGGCGAGCAGCAACGCGTGGCGCTGGCACGCGCCTTCGTGGCCAGGCCACGCATCCTGTTCGCCGACGAGCCCACCGGCAGCCTCGATCAGACCACCGGCGCGCAGATCAGCGACCTGCTGTTCGCGCTCAATGCCACCAGCGACACCACCCTGGTGCTTGTGACCCACGACATGACGCTGGCGCAGCGCTGCCATCACATCTACCGCATCGACAGCGGCCGCCTGCACGCTCAGACCGGTCCGGCCGCATGAACGTGCTGCGACAGGCCGCGCGCGCGGTGCGCCGCGAGTTCCTGGCCGGCGATCTGCTGACCGTGTTCGCCGCGCTGGTGCTGGGCGTGGCGGTGATGACGGCGGTCGGCACGCTGGTCGACCGGGTGACGTTGGCGCTGACCTCCAGCGCGGCCGAAGTGCTCGGTGGCGATCTGGGCGTGACCGGCCGCCAGGAGATTCCGGCCGACTTCGCTGCTGAAGCGCAGCGACGCGGGCTGCAGAGCACGCGCATGGTCAGCTTCCCCAGCGTGTTGTTCCATGGCGAGTCCAGCCAGATGGCCAACATCCGCGGCGTCGGCGCTGGCTATCCGCTGCGGGGTCAGTTGCTGGTCTCCAAGGACAGCACTGGCACGGAAGGCACCGTCGCCAGCGCACCGCCGCCGGGTCAGGCCTATGCCGACCCGCGTCTGCTGGAGGCGCTGGGCCTGCGGGTGGGCGAGCAGCTGGAATTCGGCGCCGGCCATCTCACCATCGCCGGCGTGCTGCGTGCCGAACCGGATGCCTCCGGCGAACTGATGCAGCTCTCGCCGCCGTTGTTGGTCAATCGCGCCGATATCGACGGTGCCGGCCTACTCGGCCCCGGCAGTCGCGCTTCGTACCGGCTGATGTTTTCCGGTGCGCCGGAAGCCATCGCCGACTTGCGCGCCTGGTTGAAGCCACGCGCCAGCGAATACCGTCTGGTCGGCATCGAAGACACCCAGCGCGGCATGCGCGCGGCCTTTGATCGCGCCGGCCGCTTCCTGGCCTTGTCGGCGTTGCTGGCGGTGCTGTTGTCCGGCGTGGCCACCGCATTGGCGGCCAACCGGTTTGCGATGCGCCGCATCGACACCGTCGCCGTGTTGCGCTGCCTGGGCGCACGCCAGCGCGACATTCTGGCGATGCTGTCGCTGCAATTGCTGTTAACCGCGATCCCGGCCTGCCTGGTCGGGATCGGGCTGGGCATGCTCGCGCAGGAAGGCCTGGTGCAGGCGCTCGGCAGCCTGATTCCGAACCGGCTGCCGTTGCCGCAGGCCACCCCTGCCCTGGCCGGTGCCGGCATCGGGTTGGTACTGCTGCTGGGCTTCGGCCTTCCGCCGCTGCTGCGGCTGCGCAACGTGCCGCCGATGCGCGTGCTCAACCGCAGCTTCGCCGCAGTACCGCCGAGTTCGCTGCTGGTCTACGCCGCTGCGTTGGCGGCCACGCTGGCGCTGACTGTCTATGCCACCGGCAATCTGGTGCTCGCTGGTTGGGTGCTCGGCGGGCTGGCTGCATTGGCGCTGGTGGCGATGGCGCTAGGGCTCGGGCTGCTCACGTTGCTGCGGCCGATCCAGCATCGCCTGCGTGGCGCCTGGAAGTTGGGTCTGGCCTCGCTGACGCGGCGGCGTGGCCTGAGCGTGGTGCAGTTGGTCGGGCTGTCGCTGTCGCTATGCGCGCTGTTGCTGCTGGCCGTGGTCGGCCCCGGACTGCTCGGGCAATGGCGCGAGCGTCTGCCGGTGGATACGCCCAACTACTTCCTGATGAATATCCAGCCCGAACAAACCGCGCCGGTGCTGCAGACGCTACGCGGCTTGGGCGTCAACGATGCGGCCGTGGAGCCGTTTTCGACCGGGCGTCTGGTGGCGATCAACGACAAACCGCCTGCGCGCGGCGACCGCGATCCACAGGACAATGGCGACGGCGACAACCGCCCGGTCAATTTCTCCTGGCGGCATGCATTCCCCCCCGCAAATACCTTGCTGGAAGGCAAATTCTGGGCAGCCGACAGCACTGCGCCGGAGGCCTCGGTGGAAGAAGGCTGGGCGCAGCGGTATCAGCTCAAACTCGGCGACCGCATCACCTTGTTGCTGGGCGAACAGCAGCGCAGCTTCACCGTCACCAGCATCCGCAAGGCCGACTGGGATTCGTTCCGGGTCAACTTCTTCCTGCTACTCAATCAGGGATCGGTCGGCGATGCACCGTACAACCTGATTTCCAGCTTCCATCTGCCACCCGGCAATGCGCCCAAGCTGGCGTCGTTGAGCCGCGACTATCCCAACATCTCTGTGCTGGATATCGACGCCATCCTCGGCCGCGTGCGCGAAGTCATCGACCAGGTGGCGCAGGCGGTGCAACTGGTGATGGGCTTCAGCCTGCTGGCCGGCGTGCTGGTGCTGCTGGCGGCCTTGCAGGCCACCGCAGGCGAACGTCGCTACGACAGCGCGGTGCTGCGCACGCTGGGCGCGCGACGCGGGCAGTTGCGTGGCGCGGTACTGGTGGAATTCGGCGCGCTCGGCTTGCTCGCGGCAACGCTGGCGGTGACCGCAGCGGCGGTGATCGGCGCGGTGGTTGGGCGCCAGGCGTTCGAAATTGCGTTGACGCCGGATTGGCCGCGTCTGCTGATCGGCGGCGCCTTCGGCCTGGCACTGAGTCTGTTGGCCGGTTGGTCGGGCACCCGGCGCATCCTGTCCACGCCGCCGGCATTGGCGTTGCGGGCGGAATAAGAGTGCACCACAAAGCGACTGCGCTGCCCAGGCGGCGCTGCGTCAATATCTACTCATCGACGTAAAGCAGTTGAGCCCGAATCGGGTGGCGCCAAGTTGCGTCGCCCGTCATGCCGGGTCGCATATACCTGCAGCGCATAAGCACGTTGCCAATCGTACGTTCGCAGCGGCGGCACGACTGCCTAGAGTGGTCTGTCCGGTCGCCGGCCCAGGCGGCCTTTCGTTGCCGTCGAGGTGCCACCGTCATGGCCAGCGTCACTTCCGCCGCGCGTGCGCAGACCCCGCGCGATGCGGTTTCCACAGTGCAAGCTTCCGGCGTGCAGATCGTGCCGTTCGATGCCCCGCTGGGCGCCGAAGTGATCGGCCTGGATCTGTCGCAGCCGCTGGATGCGGACACCTTCGCGCGTATCCATCAAGCGCATCTGGACTATCACGTGCTGGTGTTCCGCGACCAACGCATCACCCCGGCGCAGCAGGTCGATTTCAGCCGTCGCTTCGGCCCGCTGCAGATCCATGTGCTGCGCAATTTCCAGTTGCGTGGGCATCCGGAAGTACTGGTGGTGTCCAATATCAAGGAGAACGGCGAACCAATCGGCCTGGGCGATGCCGGGCATTACTGGCACTCGGACCTGTCGTACAAGGAAACGCCCAGTCTGGGCTCGCTGCTGCACGCGCAAGAGCTGCCCAGCGAGGGCGGCGACACCTTGTTCGCCAATCAGCATCTGGCCTGGCACACCTTGCCCGATGCGCTCAAGCACGCGGTGCAGGACCTGCGCGCCGAGCACAGCTATCTGGCCAAGTACGAAGAGCTGCGTGCGCGCAATCCGTGGCGTCCGGCGCTGACGGCCGAACAGATCGCCGAAGTGACACCGGTGCAGCATCCGATCGTGCGCACGCACCCGGAGACAGGCCAGAAAGCGCTGTTTGTCAGCGAACATTTCACCACTCGCATCGTCGGCTTGCCCGACGACGAAAGTGATGCGCTGCTGCAGGCTCTGTTCGAACACAGCACCCGCGAGGCATTGGTGTATCGGCACCGTTGGCAGCCGCACGACATGGTGTTCTGGGACAACCGCTCGGTGATGCATCTGGCCGCCGGCACGCCGGATCACCTGCGCCGTCGGCTCAACCGCACCACCATCGAAGGCGATGCGCCGTTCTAGAAATCGTGCGCCGCCGCGTGGGTCTTATGGCTCGTAACGCGCTTTGAAATGCGCCCTTCCCTCCCCCTTTCGACTGGAGCGCCGCATGCGTTTGACCGTCACTTCTCACCACGCAGCCCCGCAGCGCCGTCGTTTCTTCGGGCGTGTTGCGCTGCTGCTCCTGGCCGCGTTGCCTTTGCTGTTCAGCGCGCATGCGCAGGCAGAAGGAAAACTGCGCGTCGCCAAACAGTTCGGCATCGTCTATCTGCTGCTGGACGTGGCGCAGGATCAAAAACTCATCGAGCAGCAGGGCAAGGCCGCTGGCGTGGATATCGACGTGCAGTTCCTGCAGTTGTCCGGCGGCGCGGCGGTCAACGATGCCTTGCTGACCGGTTCGATCGATATCGCCGGTGCCGGTGTCGGGCCGTTGTTCACCATCTGGGACCGCACGCATGGCCGCCAGAACGTGCGCGGCGTGGCCTCGCTGGGCAATTTTCCGTACTACCTGATCAGCAACAATCCCCGTATTAAAACTATCGGCGATTTCACTCCGCAGGACCGGATTGCGGTACCGGCCACCGGCGTGTCGGTGCAGTCGCGTTTTCTGCAGCACGCTTCGCAGCAACGTTGGGGCGACAAGGGCACCCATCAGCTGGATCCGCTGCAGGTCGCATTGCCACATCCGGATGCCGCCGCCGCGATCATCCGTGGTCGCACCGAGATCACTGCGCACTTTGCCAGCCCGCCGTTCCAGGAGCAGGAACTGGCGCGTAACCCGGCCGCGCATATCGTGACCAGCTCCTACGAGATCGAAGGCGGCCCCTCGTCGGCGACGGTGCTGTATGCCACCGAAAAATTCCGCCGCGACAATCCCAAGACCTATCGCGCCTTCGTCGCTGCGCTGGATCAGGCGGCACGTTTTGTCACCGCGCATCCGGAACAGGCGGCGGATATCTTTCTGCGCCGCAATGGCTCAGGCATCGACCGCGCGCTGGTGTTGCAGATCCTCAAGGACCCGAAAGTGCAATTCACCGTGGTGCCGCAGAACACGCTGGGGCTGGGCAAGTTCATGCAGCACAGCGGCGCGATCAAGCAGACGCCGAGCAAGCTGAGCGACTACTTCTTCGACGACCCGCTGATTGCGGGCGGGAGCTGAGCGATGCCCACGCCCACGCCCTTGCTGCAGGTCGACCACGTCAGCCTGGAATACGCTTCCGCGCAGCGCGTGGTGCGTGCCACCCACCGCGTGCGTTTCGATGTGCATGAAGCCGATCGTTTCGTGCTGCTGGGGCCGTCGGGTTGCGGCAAATCCACCTTGCTCAAGGCGGTGGCCGGCTTTGTGACCCCGCGCGAGGGGCAGATCCGTCTGGATGGCAACGCGGTCACCGGGCCCGGGCCGGACCGGGTGGTGGTGTTCCAGGAATTCGACCAGCTGGCGCCGTGGAAGACCGTGCGCGAGAACGTGGTGTTCGGCCTGCGCGCGGCACGCAAGCTCTCGCGTGCCGAAGCGCGCGAACGTGCTGACGACAGTCTGGCGCAGGTCGGTCTGAGCGCCTTTGCCGATGCCTATCCGCACACCTTGTCCGGCGGCATGAAGCAACGCGTGGCGATCGCGCGCGCATTGGCGATGCGCCCGCGCGTGTTGCTGATGGACGAGCCCTTCGCTGCACTCGATGCATTGACGCGTTCGCGCATGCAGGAGCAGGTGCTGGAGCTGTGGGAGCAATCGCGCTTCACCTTGCTGTTCGTCACCCACTCCATCGAAGAAGCCCTGGTGGTCGGCAATCGCGTGCTGCTGTTGTCGCCGCACCCGGGTCAGGTGCGCGCCGAACTCAACGCACATGCATTCGGCCCGCACAGCGCTGGCAGTGTGGCGTTCCAGCAGACCGCGCAGCGCATTCATCGGCTGCTGTTCGACCTGCCCGACGACGCCCTGGATGATGCCAAGGTAGCACCGCTGCGTCGCCCGGCCGAACGCCAACGCGAGGCGCTGCCATGAGCGGCAGCAACGCCACCGCGCTGCCGCCGCTGCCGCCGGTGCGGGCCGAGTACGAACGTGCACTACAACCGCTGGATCCCGCATTGATCGCCACCGCCGCGCCGGCGCGCTGGCAGGCGCCGCCGTGGCTGCGCAAGGCACTGGTGTTGGTGGTGCTGGTCGCCGTGTGGGAGATCGCCGCGCGCGTGGTTGGCGATGATCTGATGCTGCCCAGCGCCCTGCAGACCGCACGCGCGTTTTACGATGGACTGCTGTCGGGCGAGTTGCTGCGCCGCGTGGGCGCTTCGCTGCGGGTGCTGGCGCAGGGCTACGCGCTCGGCGTAGTGCTGGCCTTCGTGCTGACCGCGCTGGCCGCCTCCACGCGCTGGGGCCGCGATGTGCTCGGCACCTTGACCGCCATGTTCAACCCGCTACCGGCCATTGCGTTGCTGCCGCTGGCCCTGCTGTGGTTCGGCCTGGGCACCGGCAGCCTGGTGTTCGTGCTGGTGCATTCGGTGCTGTGGCCGCTGGCGCTGACCACCTATGCAGGCTTCCAGGCAGTACCGGAAACGCTGCGCATGGCCGGGCGCAATTACGGGCTGCGTGGGCCGCGTTACGTGGCGCAGCTGCTGATCCCGGCCGCGCTGCCGGCGATCCTGTCCGGGCTGAAGATCGGCTGGGCGTTCGCCTGGCGCACCCTGATCGCCGCCGAGCTGGTGTTCGGGGCCACCTCCGGCCAGGGTGGTCTGGGCTGGTACATCTTCCAGAACCGCAACGAGCTGTATACAGATCGGGTGTTCGCCGGCCTAGCGATGGTGATCGTGCTCGGCCTGCTGGTGGAAGGCGTGGTGTTCCAGGCCATCGAGCGGCTGACCGTGCGCCGCTGGGGCATGCAGCGCTAGGCTGCCGGGCTCATCGGCACGGTCGCGTGCGCTTAACAGGGCTGGATTATGCTGCCGGCCCGCTCACACCCCGACCGCCGTCATGCCCACCGCGCCCTTCACTGCTTACGTCTACCCGATCCTGCTGTTGCTCGCCAGCAACGTGTTCATGACCTTCGCCTGGTACGGGCATCTGAAGTACAAGAGCACGCCGTTGATGATCGCAATCCTGGTCAGCTGGGGCATCGCGTTTTTCGAATACTGCCTGCAGGTGCCGGGCAACCGGCTCGGGAGCGCGGTGTATTCGGCCCCGCAGCTCAAGGGCATGCAGGAGGTGATCACGCTGCTGGTGTTCGCCGGCTTCTCGACGTTCTACCTGGGCCAGTCGTTGAAGTGGAATCACTGGGCCGCGTTCGGCCTGATTCTGGTGGCCGCGTTCTTGATGTTCAAGGAATAAGGCTAATGCCCCGTAGGAGCGCGCTGGCGCGCGATGAGGCGTTACCGATAAAGCCTCAATCGCGCGCCAGCGCGCTCCTACGACATCCAGGTGCCTAGTTCGCCGGTTCCACCCACTGCGCGAACACCGCATCGAGTTGCGCGTCCTTGACCCGCTTGCCCTTCTGCACGGTCTCGGCCTGCTGGAACATCGGCATGATCATCGCCATGCCGTCCGGCTTGGTCTTCAGATGCAGGCCCGGCGGCGTGTCCAGGAACTTGGCCCAGCGCGTGCGCACCTTGGCCCAGTAGCCCTGGGTGCCCTTCCAGTACGCATAGGCCTGGGCGAAATCGACGTCGGTGGTCTTGCGGTAATCGTTGAAGCCGAACTCGCGCGCGATCGCCTCCTGGCTGCCATCGGGCTTGCGCAGCACCTTGGTGTTGAACTGTTCGTGGGTCCAGCCGTTGGGCGTGAGCGTGTGGCGGTTGATCACCGACAGCGCGTTGTAGTCGCTGCGCTTGGTGTATTCGCGGCGCGGCAACGGGCGCCAGCTCAGATCGCTGGTCCAGGTGGGATGACCCTCGGCATAGTCCCAGCGACCGGTGCCGCAATAGCGTGGCGCGTCGCTGACTTCATACACGCATTGCGTCCAGGCGCCGGTGGTGACTGCCGGCGGCAGCGCATGCACCGTCCAGGTCTGCTCGGCAGTGAACTCGAAACGCTGCGGCGCCTCGAAGATCCAGTCCTGCCGCCAGTGCTTGGTCACATGCTTGCTCTTTTCGTCGACCAGCAAGTGCTGCAGCACCACTTTGCGCGGTGAATCTTCGACCACGATGACCACTTCGCTGGCGCCGCTGCGCATGGCCGAGGCACGTTCGTAACCGGGCTTGAGCAGCACGGTTTCGTCGAAGGCGAAGTCCACGGCGTATTCGCCCTGCATCGCCAGGATGCTCTGGCGATCGCGCTGGGCGTCGGCGGCGGCAATCAACGGCAACAGGCTCAGCGTCAGTGCGATACAGCGGGGAAACAGTGGGCTCATCGGAACTCTCGTTGGTGGTCTCAGGAACGTCAGCGGCGCAAGCGCACCAGCGACGTCGTCATGTCGGATGGATCAGTATTGCTTGATGAGGTGGAGTCAGCGCGCAAGGCGGCAGCGCGTGCGCAGCAGCAATCATCCACCGCCACACGTCCGTCGATGCCCTCCTCGCGTGCCAGGCGTGCGGCCACTTCCGCGCCCAGCGCCGAGACTGTCGCCAGGCTGGCGACAAACGGTTGCTCGCGAGTGGCGGCCGTCTGCAGACGCAGCGCGCTCAATCGCCAGGCCTCCCCGCGCATACGGCCGGCCAGACGACGCCACAGCCGCTCGCCGACGCCGAGCTCATGGGTTTCCATCGGCAGCGGCGGCAAGCGCGAGACCAGGCGATCCCAGATCAAAAAATCGCTGTCCGGCAACAGACAAATCCGCCAGCAGCAGTGTCCTTCGGCATCGAAGAACCAGATGCTTTCGCGCACGCCGTCGCTGTCGACCTGCCGGCATGCCGCCGCATCCACCGCGTGCTGCCAGCCATCCAGCTCATTGCCCAGCGCGGGCCGATACAGACATAGCACCGTGCCCAGTGCCGCCAGCTGCTGCGGACGCGGCAGCGCGGCGCGGGTGGCACGTGCATGCGACAACTGCGGCAGTGGGCGGGCGCTGGTCATGGCCGCTACCAGCTCACGGCCAGGCTGACCGAGGCGGTACGCCCGGCGCCGGTGAAGCGGTCGAGCACCGTGCTGCTGGCCAGCGTGCCGTTGGGCAGCGCGTTCCAGTCCACATAGCGGCGATCGGCCAGATTGAAGATGCCGGCGGTGACCTTGGCGCCGGGCGCAAATTCCCAATGCCCCATCAGATCCAGCGTGGCGTAGCCGGCCGGCGTGTAATAGCTGTCCAGCTGCGGGCGGCGTTTGCGTGCAACGAAGGTGCCGATCAACTCTGCGCCCCAGCCATCGCTGTCGAAGGCCACACCGAAGGTGCCGCGCAGCGGGTCGACCGAATTGAGCGGCGTGTCGTCGGTGAGATTGTCGCCTTCCGAGTAGGCGACGGCGCTGTTGAGCGACCAGCCCTGCCAGCCCGCCAGCGCGCCCAGATCGACACCGGCGCGTGCTTCGGCGCCCTTGATCACCACATCGTCCACATTGCGCGACTGGAACAGCATCAGCCCTTCGGCGTTGAAACCCGCCGGCGCATACGATTCGATGAAGTTGCGGTAGTCGGTGTAGTACACGGCGACGCCCAGATACCCGATCGCGTCGTTGAAACGCAGCCCCAGTTCGCCACCGCGACTGGTCTCCGATTTCAGGTCCGGATTGGCGATGGCGGTGTAGCGCGCCTGCAGATTGGTGAAGCCGATATTGACGTCGTTGTACGGCGGGGCGCGGAAGCCGTGCGCGTAATTGGCATACGCCGACCATGCATCCGAGAAACGCCACACCGCACCGAACTTGGGCGAGACCTGGGTTTCGTCGATGGTCGCAGCGGCCACGCCGGGATTGTCTTCGCGGAAGATATCGTCCACCTGTGGCGAGAGGCGGAAATAATCCACGCGCACGCCGGGTGTCAGCGACAGCTTGCCGTCGAATAGGCGGATCTCGTCCTGCGCGTACAACCCGAGCTTGGTGGTTTCGCTGTTGGGGAAATCGCGCACCGGGAACACGTCCTGACCGACCCGGTTGGTCACCACGCCATTGACCAGATTCACCGAATACCCGTCGCGCTTGGCGCGGGTATCGGTCCAGGTGCCATCCAGACCGTAGGTGATGTCGTGGCTGAGCGTGCCGGTGTCGATGGACTTGTGCGCGTTGACCAGCAGCCCGTACACGCGCTGATCGAAATTGTGTTCGTTGTGGCGGCGCGTGTTGTTGCCGCGCAATTCATCGGTACGCTGCAGGCTTTCGCTGTCCTGGCGATACAACTGCCACTGCAGATCGTCGGCGAGCGCCCAATCCAGTGCATCCAGCTCGTGCCGCAGCGAGACGCGCGCACGCGTCTGATGGTCGCGCCCTTCCTGCGACAGAATGCGCAGCGAGGCCATCGCATTGCGCGGGTCGATACCGGTCAAGGCATCGATGCTGCCGTAGTCTTCGTTGCCTTCCACGGTGAGCTTGAAGCGCTGTTGCGCGCTCGGCGCGTAGACGAGTTTGGCGAGCACGCTGCGGCCGTCGATGCGCTGCGGATTGGCTGCGGTGCGGGTGAAATCGCGGCTACGGTTGTCGCCCTGGTTCTGCGCTTCCTGACCCTGGCGGTGACTCACCGCCACCATGCCGCTCCAGCGCTCGCCGCCGAACGCGCCGGTGGCACCGGCGAACAGGCCGTTCCAGTCGCCCTCGTAGCCGAACTTCAGCCCGACGTAGCTGTGCTTGTCGGCACTGAGATAATCGGCCGGGTCCTTGGTGACGAAGGCCACCACGCCGCCCAGCGCATCGGAACCGTACAAGGAGCTGGCCGGCCCGCGCACCACTTCGACGCGCTTGAGCGTTTCTAGATCGACGAAGTTGCGGTTGGCGTTGAGGTAGCTGCCGAAACTGAAGGTGTCCGACACCGGCACGTTGTCGACCAGGATCGCCACGCGGTTGCCGTCCAGCCCGCGGATGCGGATGCCGTTGGCGCCGGTGAAGCGGCCGCTGGTACTGGTCACCGACACGCCGGGCGTGTAACGGAACAGATCCTTGAGCTCGCGCACCAGTTGGTTGTCGAGTTGTTCGCGGTCGATCACATCCACCGTGCTCGGCACATCGACCAGGGCGCGCTGGGTGCGCGTGGCGGTGACCTGCAGCCGGTTGAAGTCGTGCACCTCACGCGCGGCATCCCCGCTGCCGTCGAGTTCAGTAGCATGGGCACACAACGGAACAGCAGGCAGCGCCAGCGACAGCGCGACCACCAGCGGATGCAGGCGGATCATCGGAAACCTTCGAGAAGAACCCCCGACAGCGCGCGCTGTGGCAGACGCCGCGAGCGGCAGCCGAGGGTAGAGAATGAAGTGGCGGGCGGCGGCGGCAACGCCCGCGGCAGACAGCTCCAATACCTGCGCGAGCGGGCATCGGTGGGGGTGAAGCGACTTAGAACATCGTGCGCGGCAATCAGGCTGCGGGAGCGAACGAGTACGGCTGATGCTGGGCACCTGCCGATCTCGACACCGACCGCGCCCGCTTGGCGGTGCGCAGCGGGTCATCGGCGGTGTTACTTGGTCAGGATGAGCTTGTCGTTGCTGGTATGGCGCAGGCGATAGACACGATCGCCATGCTGAATCAGCACTTCGCGACGGCCCTTGAGCAGCGCCTCGCTGCTGATGACGTCTTCTGCGGGGACAGCGCGCGGGACGGCGCGGTCGCGCAGGTTGACCGGTTCGGAGCGAAGCAGCACGGGGTGAGCGGTCATGATCTGGATCTCCAGTCGGTTGGCCAGACAAATAATAACCATTCTCATTTAATGATCAAGAGCCATTCTCATTTGAATGCCTGGATCTTTAGATGAATACACCCACTTCGATTGCATTTATCAATCGATATGGGCAGCAGTCGTGGCGCAGCTCCATCGTCCGTCATGAAAAGCCTGCCTTCTCACATTCCAGCTGGAGACGACCTGGCCCAGCTGGATCAACAACCCCACCTTTCAGCGCGTGACCTCTTCCACCCGCGCCCAGTCAGCTGCATCGACCTTGGTCAGCGTTTCCAGCGCGCCGAGGTTTTCTTCCAGTTGCGCTACACGGCTGGCGCCGAGAATCACCGTGGACACATGCGGGTTGCGCAGGCACCAGGCGATGGCCAGGCGTGCGGGCGACTGGCCCAACTCGGCGGCCAGCGCGCAGAACGCGCGGGCACGTTCCAGGCGGCGGGCCTCCGGTGCACCCAGCACTTCGTCCTGCAACCAGTGATTGCCCGGCTGGCCCAGGCGGCTGTCGGCGTCCACGCCGGCGTTGTACTTGCCGGTCAGCAGGCCCGAGGCCAGCGGCGACCAGATGGTGGTGCCCAGCCCGGCTTCGCATAGCGGGGCGTACTCGCGCTCCAACCGGTCGCGGTGCAGCAGGTTGTATTGCGGCTGTTCCATCGACGGGGCGTGCAGATGCTCCTGCTCGGCGATGGCGATGGCGGCGCGCAACTGTTCGGCGCTCCATTCGGAAGTGCCCCAGTACAGCACCTTGCCCTGGCGGATCAGTGCGTCCATGGCGCGCACGGTTTCCTGGATGGGGGTGTCAGGATCGGGTCGGTGGCAGAAATACAGATCCAGATACTCCACGCGCAGGCGCTTGAGTGCGGCATGGCAGGCATCGGTGATGTGCTTGCGCGAGAGTCCGCGCTGGGTCGGGCGCGGGCTGTCCACCGCGCCGAAGAACACCTTGCTCGAGACGCAATAGCCATCGCGCGGCAGGCGCAGGTCGGCGATCACATCGCCCATCACTTCTTCGGCGCGGCCGCGTGCATACACCTCGGCGTTGTCGAAAAAGTTGATGCCGTTGTCCCAGGCGGCAGCAATCAGGTTGCGCGCTTCGCTGCGCCCGATCTGCTTGCCGAAGGTGACCCAGGCCCCGAACGACAAGGCCGACAGCTGCAGCCCGGTGGAACCCAGACGACGGTAATGCATTGGCAGACTCCAACAACCTCCGTGGCGCCCTGCCCCGGATCGGCGTGCGCAGTGTAGGACGTGAGGTTGCTGGGGCGACAGGGCGTGGACTGCGTAATCCGCAGGCATTCCGCCACCAACGGAATTGCCTGCCCATCAGTAACCGCAGAAAGTGGGAGCGCGGTGGCGTATCCGGGTGCGGGACCGTGTGGCGGCATGGATGCCGCCACCGAGCCTACATGGACGTACTTGCGGCGTGTCCCGCTCCCGGATGCGACGCCACGCATCGACCAACGCCGCGCACGACGTCTGCCAGTTCGAGGCGAACGCTTCAGTGGCTGTAGGGCGCTTGCACGCGTACCGGCGTGGGACACGCCGCAAGTACGTCCGTGTAGGCTCTTCTGCGGCATCCATGCCGCATAAGGTCCCACGCCGGTACGCGCGCAAGCACCTTCGGCTGTCGTCGGCGACTGATGGAAAAGCAGCGTCTGGCTGCCGGATCGAATCACGGGGCGTGGCCTTCGCTGGCGCCATCGCGCTATCCCTTCCACTACCGGTGAGTCGACTCCGCAAATCCCCCACTTTGCGCAAGCACGGCTCACCCGCTCGCTACTGCCGGCCTGTCAGCGCCCGCTGCATCTCGGTTGCGGGCTGACGGGGAACGTCTGAACACCGCTCGCCTTGCCCACCGTCACCCCCTGCTCTAGGCTTCTCGGTTTGCCGTCTGCGCCGGGGAATGGAATGGTCGAAGGTTTGGGAAGGATCGGCTTTGGCCTGTTCGGTCTGGCGGTGCTCATCGGCATCACCTGGCTGTTTTCGAACAACCGCCGCGCGATCGACTGGAAGCTGGTCGCCACCGGTCTGGCGCTGCAGATTTCGTTCGCCGCACTGGTGCTGCTGGTGCCGGGCGGGCGCGACGTGTTCGACTGGCTGGGCCAGGGCTTCGTGAGGGTGCTGAGCTTCGTCAATGAGGGCTCCAGCTTCATTTTCGGCAGCCTGATGGACATCAACAGCAACGGCTTCATTTTTGCGTTCCAGGTGCTGCCCACCATCATCTTTTTCTCCGCGCTGATGGGCGTGCTCTACCACCTGGGTGTGATGCAGGTGATCGTGCGTGCGATGGCCTGGGCGATCACCAAGGTGATGCGCGTATCGGGGGCGGAAACCACCAGCGTGTGCGCCAGCGTGTTCATTGGCCAGACCGAAGCCCCGCTGACGGTGCGCCCGTACATACCCAAGATGACCCAGTCCGAGCTGCTGACGATGATGATCGGCGGCATGGCGCATATCGCCGGTGGCGTGCTGGCAGCGTACGTCGGCATGCTCGGCGGCAGCGACCCTGCGCAGCAGGCGTTCTACGCCAAGCATCTGCTCGCCGCCAGCATCATGGCCGCGCCCGCCACCCTGGTGGTGGCAAAGCTGCTGGTACCGGAAACCGGCACCCCGCTGACCCGCGGCACGGTCAAGATGGAAGTGGAAAAGACCACCAGCAATGTCATCGATGCGGCTGCGGCCGGCGCCGGCGATGGCTTGCGGCTGGCGCTGAATATCGGCGCGATGCTGCTGGCCTTCATCGCGCTGATCGCGCTGATCAATGCACCGCTGACCTGGTTGGGCGATGTCACCGGCGCCGCCAAGGCGCTGGGCCATCCGACCAACCTGTCGACGATCTTCGGCTACGTGCTGGCGCCGATCGCCTGGGTGATCGGTACCCCGTGGGTGGACGCGACCACGGTCGGTTCGCTGATCGGCCAGAAGGTGGTGATCAACGAGTTCGTCGCCTACAGCGAGCTGTCGCGGATCGTGAAGGGCGAAGTGCCGGGCGTGGGCCTGAGCGCCGAAGGCCGGCTGATTGCCACGTATGCACTGTGCGGCTTTGCCAACTTCAGCTCGATCGCGATCCAGATCGGCGGTATTGGCGGGCTGGCACCGGAACGCCGTCACGATCTGGCCAAGTTCGGGCTGCGCGCGGTGCTCGGCGGTTCGATCGCAACGTTCATGACCGCTACCATTGCCGGCGTGCTCTCGCATTTCGGTTGAGGTGGCGCGGGTTCATCGGTGTGCCGGTCTAATCGCCGCACGCCACGTTTTATTCAGTCATTCAAGTTAAGGGTATTTATGAGTTCGGTCGTCGTTGTCGGGTCCTTCAATGTCGATCACGTGTGGCGCTGTGATGTCCTGCCCGCGCCGGGTGCCACCATCGCCGGTCGCTACAGCACCGGCCCGGGGGGCAAGGGGTTCAATCAGGCGGTCGCGGCCGCGCGTGCCGGCGCCAAGACGCATTTTTTGTGCGCGCTGGGCGACGATGCCGGTGGTGCGCTGGCGCGCTCGCTTGCCGCGCACGATGGCTTCGCGCTGATCGCCGAGCCCAGCAATGAGCCGACCGGCACCGGCGGCATCTATGTCGACGCGCATGGCCGCAACACCATCGTGATCGGTGCCGGCGCCAACTCGGTACTGAGCGCCGCGTTCGTCGATAACCAGCGCGCGCTGGTCGCCTCGTCCCGGGTGTTGCTGGCGCAGCTGGAATCGCCGGCGGAAACCATCGAATCGGCGCTGGCATTGGCGCGCGAGTGCGGCGTACTGACCGTGCTCAACGCCGCGCCGGCCAATGCGCCGACCTCGATCTGCCTACTCAAGTTGTCGGATGTGCTGACGCCCAACGAAACCGAATTCGCCGCCCTGCTCGGCCGCCATGTCGGCGAGCGCATCAACGCCGACGATGTGGCGGCGCTGGACGGCAACACACTGCATTCGCTATGCCGCAAGTTGCTGCCGGGCGGCACCGTGGTGGTGACGTTGGGTTCGGTGGGCGCGTTCATTTCGCACGCAGAAGAACAGCTGCGTGGCGATACGGCTGCGCATTACCGGGTGGGCGCGGAAAGCGCGCAGACGGTGGACACCACTGGCGCCGGCGATGCCTTCAACGGCGCGCTGGTGGCCTCGCTGGCGCAGTCGCCCGGCGCCAGCTTCAACACCCACGTGCGCTTTGCCACCCGCTATGCCGCACGCTCCACCGAAGTGGAAGGCGCTGCTACCTCGATGCCGCGAATGGTGCCCGAACCGGCGGTGTGATCCGCACGCTTCACGCGACGACGAAGGCGACCGCAGCGATGCGGTCGCCTTTTGCGTTCAGGGCGTTGGACTGCACGTTAGAGACTGTTTTCGATTGGCGAACGGCATGTTGAGACCTGTCTGCCGACGGATGCTGCGAACCGCGCTCCCAGCGGAACTTCGGTCTTCTTCCTCGGACAGTCGCTCGGGTAAGGAGGCGAGGCATGATGCAGCGTCGGGCACCCGTACCCTCATCCGGCGCTGACGCGCCACCTTCTCCCGAGGGGAGAAGGATGGAGAAGCCCCTCTCCCCGCGGGGCGAGAAGGCGCTGCTTACGCGCCACTGGCGCGTGTGCCTTGGAGCGCCCGCGCCGCAAGCGCGGGCAGGGGCGCGAAGCGGGGGTTGGGGTGAGGGTACGACGGAAGACAGTCAACTCCACAGCACAGTTGGAGTGAGGTACGGCCAACCAATACTCCCGCCACTGTCGTCCTTTACACGTCGCACTTTGCCAATCACGCCGACATCGCTCGAACGACTCCTAGCAATCGCTCAGGCCGAAGCCCACAAGCGCTCTTACGATTCCCCAATCCCCAATCCCCATTCCCGACTCCCGATTCCCGATTCCCCCACCCCAGCTACAATGCCGCCATGCACATCAGCCCCTACTCCATCGACCCCAAGGTGATCCTGGCCCCGATGGCCGGCGTCACCGACAAGCCGTTCCGGCTGTTGTGCAAGCGGCTGGGCGCCGGGCTGGCGGTGTCGGAGATGACCATCTCCGATCCGCGCTTCTGGGGCACGCGCAAATCGCTGCACCGCATGGACCATGCCGGCGAGCCGGATCCGATCAGCGTGCAGATTGCCGGCACCGAGCCGCAGCAGCTGGCCGAGGCCGCGCGCTACAACGTGGACCACGGCGCGCAGCTGATCGACATCAACATGGGCTGCCCGGCAAAGAAAGTCTGCAATGCCTGGGCTGGCTCGGCGCTGATGCGCGACGAAGATCTGGTGGCGCGGATCCTGCGCGCAGTGGTGCAGGCGGTGGACGTGCCGGTCACGTTGAAAATCCGCACCGGGTGGGATTGCGATCATCGCAACGGCCCGACCATTGCGCGCATTGCGCAGGACTGCGGCATCGCCGCGCTAGCCGTGCACGGGCGCACCCGCGATCAGCATTACACCGGCAGTGCGGAGTACGCGACCATTGCCGAAATCAAGGCTGCGTTGCAGATTCCGGTGATCGCCAATGGCGATATCGACTCGCCGCAGAAGGCTGCGCAGGTGCTGCGCGACACCGGCGTGGATGCGGTGATGATCGGCCGCGCCGCGCAGGGGCGGCCGTGGATCTTCGGCGAGGTGGCGCATTACCTGGCCACCGGCGAGCTGTTGCCGCCGCCGTCGTTGGCGTTCGTGCGCGATACCTTGCTTGGACATCTGGAAGCGCTGCATGCGTTCTACGGGCAGCCGCAAGGTGTGCGCATCGCGCGCAAGCATCTGGGCTGGTACGCCAAGGATCACCCGCAAAGCGCCGACTTCCGCGCGGTAGTCAATCGCGCCGAAACACCAGAGGCGCAGCTGGCGCTGACCCGCGATTATTTCGATGCGTTGATCGCCGGTGTGTCGCCGGCGCTGTCGGCCGCAGCCTAAACTGATTTTTCTAGCTTCAATTTTTTGAGAGCTGCACGCATGAGCGCACCTGGCGATACACCCACCTATCTGCATGGTTTTTCGCCCACCGAACAGGCACGCCTGCTCAAACAGGCGCGCTTGCTCGAAGCCACCTTGTTCAATCAGATCGACTACAGCGGCGCGCGACGTCTGCTGGAAGTGGGCAGCGGCGTGGGTGCGCAAACCGAGATCCTGTTGCGCCGCTTTCCCGATCTGCACGTGACCGGCGTGGACTTGAGCGAGGCGCAATTGGGCGCGGCACGCGCGAATCTCGAGCGGCTGGCGTGGTGCCGCGAGCGCTACACCTTGCAACAGGCCGATGCGACCGACCTGCCGTTCGAGGCGCGTCAATTCGATGCGGCATTCCTGTGTTGGGTACTCGAACATGTGCCCTCGCCCGCACGCGTGCTCAACGAAGTGCGCCGCGTGCTGCTGCCGGGCTCGCCGGTGTATGTCACTGAGGTCATGAATGCCTCGTTCCTGCTGCATCCGTACTCGCCGAATCTGTGGCGCTACTGGATGGCGTTCAACGATTTTCAGCACGACCAGGGCGGCGATCCGTTCGTCGGCGCCAAGCTGGGCAACCTGCTGCTGGCCGGCGGCTTTCGCGATGTGCAGACCGAGATCAAGACGCTGCACCTGGACAACCGCGAGCCGGGCCGGCGCAAGACCATGATCGGGTTCTGGGAAGAAGTGCTGCTGTCGGCGGCCGAGCAATTGCTGCAGGCCGGCGCGGTCAACGCAGAGACCGTGGACGGCATGCGCCGCGAACTGGCGCAGGTGCACAGCGACCCGAATGCGGTGTTCTTCTATTCGTTTGTGCAGGCGCGCGCCACGGTGTATTGAGCGGGCGCCGAGAGGGTCTACTGCGCGGTTCTACTGAGTCACCGGCGCAGGCGCGGCAGCATGTTCCAGATCGCCAGTCAGCACCGTGCCGGCCGGCTCGTGCCAGATGCGGTGCCACATTTGCGCCAGCACTTCGCCGATCTGATCGCGTGCCACCGGCGCGCGGTAGGCCGCCTGGACCTGCCGCGGCGCAATCGGCTGCCACTGCCCGTCTTCGCGATGAGCGACCACGAAGTTGAAGTTGTAGTCCGGCTCCAGGCCCATGCGCAGATCGCTGAGCATCAACTCGTCGTCGACCAGGCGCGCGCGCATGAAGCCGCGATTGAACCAGGTCAGCCGGCGCACCGAATCGAACCTGGCCACTTCACCCAAGGCCTGGGTGTTGCTGGAATAGCCGCGGAACTGCATCGGGCCCTTGTCGGCGACCAGCGAGCGCTCGCCGATCACATAACCATTCGGCGTCATCGCGACCACCCGCCACAACAAGGTATTGAGCGGCATCGGCACCGAGAAGCGCGGCGCATCCTTCAAACCGAGTGCGGCCAGCGCGCGATCGGCTTCGCGGTCGACCAGGTGCTTGGCCAGCAGCGACCAACCCAGATACGCAGAACTCAACGCAAGCCCGATCACCAAGGCGTGCTGGGCAAGCGGACGCGCACGTGCGAACCACGCCACCGCACAGGCCAACAACAGCCATAGCGTGTAGCCCGGATCGATGATGAACACACTCGACCACATGGCCGGATGCGGCTGCAACGGCCACCACAACTGGGTGCCATAGACGGTGAAGGCATCCAGCAAGGGATGCGTGATCAAGGCCAGCTGGATCGCCCAGAACCAGCGCTTGGGCGCACTGGCCACGCGCCGGTTGCCGTAGCGGCGGTACAGCCACCAGATCAGCCAACCGACGAATGGCAGCACCAATAACGAATGGCTGGCGCTGCGATGCACGGTCATCTGCGTGACCGGGTCACTGGTAAAGGGCAGCAGCGCCAGTGCGTCTAGATCGGGCAAGGTGCCCAGTGCCGCGCCGGCCAACAAGGCGGCACGGCGCTGTCCGGCCGGGGCGACGGCGGCAGCGACGGCGCCGCCGAGAACGATCTGGGTCAATGAATCCATCGCCCGATGCTAGCAGGCCCAACATGCATTGGCAGGCATGTTTGTACGCGTTTTCAGTCGAATGCAGGGCGATCGTCGGCGAGGCTTGGCTGGTCGTCCTGCACGGCAGCGCCTTGCTGTCACCGACGTCTGCTTAACTCCATTGCCACCTGTTCAGGCGCACAATGCAACGGACATGCGGGGCGTGTATCATCCGCAGCCATCTTTTCATCCGAATCAAGGGATATAAGCCAGATGTCCAGCTACCTGTTCACCTCCGAATCGGTCTCCGAAGGCCATCCGGACAAGATCGCCGACCAGATCTCCGACGCTGTGCTGGATGCCATCCTGGCCCAGGACAAGCGTGCCCGCGTGGCGTGCGAGACGATGGTCAAGACCGGTGTTGCGATCGTTGCCGGCGAAGTGACCACCAGCGCCTGGATCGACCTGGAAGCGCTCACCCGCAAGGTGATCCTGGACATCGGCTACAACAGCTCCGACGTCGGCTTCGACGGCGAGACCTGTGGTGTGCTCAACCTGATCGGCAAGCAGTCGCCGGACATCAATCAGGGCGTTGATCGCAAGAACCCGGAACAGCAGGGCGCCGGCGACCAGGGCCTGATGTTCGGCTACGCGACCAACGAGACCGACAGCCACATGCCGGCGGCGATCCACCTGGCACACCGCCTGGTCGAGCAGCAGGCCAAGATCCGCAAGAAGAAGAACTCGGCGCTGTCCTGGCTGCGTCCGGATGCCAAGTCGCAGGTCACCTTGCGCTATGAAGACGGCGTTGCGACTGCGATCGATGCGGTGGTGTTGTCGACCCAGCACGATCCGGGCGTCAAGCAGAAAGACCTGATCGAAGCGGTGCGCGAGGAAATCCTCAAGCCGGTGCTGCCGGCCAAGTGGCTGCACAAGGGCACCAAGTTCCACATCAACCCGACCGGCAAGTTCGTGATCGGCGGCCCGGTGGGCGATTGCGGCCTGACCGGTCGCAAGATCATCGTCGACACCTACGGCGGCTGGGCCCGTCACGGCGGCGGTGCGTTCTCGGGCAAGGATCCGTCCAAGGTCGATCGTTCGGCCGCCTACGCTGCGCGCTATGTGGCCAAGAACGTGGTGGCTGCCGGTCTGGCCGACCGTTGCGAAGTGCAGGTTTCCTACGCCATCGGCGTGGCCGAGCCGACCTCGATCTCGGTCACCACCTTCGGCACCGGCAAGATCGCCGACGAGCAGATCGAAAAACTGATCCGCAAGCATTTCGACCTGCGCCCGTTCGGCATCATCCAGATGCTCGACCTGATCCACCCGATGTACCAGCAGACCGCCTCCTACGGTCACTTCGGCCGCAAGCCGAAGGACTTCAGCTACACCGACGCGACCGGTGCGCAGCACAACGCCACCGCGTTCTCGTGGGAAAAGACCGACCGTGCCGATGCGCTGCGCGCCGACGCCAAGCTGAAGTAAGTCAGCGGCTCCTGCGGGAGTGGATGTAGTGAGTTGCACATGGGCCGCTGATGCGGCCCATGTGCGTTTTGGCGGAACGCGTATCGTGATCAATGCTTGCGTGGGGAGCATCGTCTGCCGATCAGCGCTAGTAATACTGGGAGCGCGGTGTCGCGTCCGGGGGCGGGACCGTGTGGCGGCATGGATGCCGCCACCGAGCCTCCACGGATGGATTTACGGCGTGTCCCGACACCGGATGTGGCGCCGCGCAGCCGACCGACTCCGCACACCGATCGGTCTTGCACACGACATCTGGCGTTTTCATGCCAATGCTTCGGCTTGCTGCGGGCGCTTGCACGCGTACCGACGTGGGACACGCCGCAAGTACGTCCGTGTAGGCTCTTACGCGGCATCCATGCCGCGTAAGGTCCCACGCCGGTACGCGTGCAAGCACCACCGGTTGTTGTCGGTGGTTGACGGAAAAGCGGGGTCTGGTTGAACTGATCGAGCTTCGGAGCGTGGACTTCGCTGGCGAAGTGATAGTTCCAACGACTGGCACTATGGCAGCAGCGTCGAATGACAACGTGTTGAATTGATACCGACAACATCGCCTGCGGAATCCGCAAGCATTAGGCCGCTTGAAAGCCTTTAGCTTTGCTTTGCGACAGCGACGATTCTGCGGGAGAGGGGTTGGGGTGAGGGTACGGGGCGAAGCCTCCTTGAGTAATCGATGACGCCAGGCTTCGCACGTACCCTCATCCGCCCCTGCGGGGCACCTTCTCCCGGTGGGAGAAGGAACAGCCGCTGACCGCCTTTTTCGAGTTAAAGATTGCTGCTGTACGGTTACCGATCGAGCTGCAGCTGCTTCTCAAGCGCCTGCGTAAACTCCGGCAACGGGCATGCCTTGCGTTGCTCTGCTGTGCAAACGCCAAGCGCCAACTTCTGCTGCAACGGCGGATGCTCCAGATTGAGCGGCGTCAGCGTCCGCAGTTGATCCAGCGATTGCGCCAGATACTGCGCACGCACCACCTGCTTCCCACTCGGCTCGCGCCATAGGCCCAGCACCAACGCACCGCCCGGCGGCGGATCATCCGCGCCGTAGCCGGGCAAGTGAAAGTGCACGCCCAGCAAACTGCTCAACGCGGCGATATGCGTGTCGCTGCCGACGAACAGCGATACCTTCGGCGCCTGCGCGTCACCGAAGCGTTGCAGCACTTCACGCGCCAGCGGTGCGCCCGAGCGCGCGGCCATGTAGTGCGGCCGTGCGTAGATGTCGAACAGCAGCGCGTGCAGCCGCGAGACCTGCGCGAGGCGTTCGGGCGTGACCCGGCCCCAGCCGACCTGCGACTGCGGCAGACCTTCGGCGTATTGCAGCAGCAGGACCTCGCCGGTGCCGGAGGTCAGATCGATCGGCCCACCCAAGGCCAGGCCGCGGCCATTGGCAGACGGCGTCAGCGTGGATGGCATCTGCGCAAAGTCGCAGGGCGTGCGGGTGCAGCCCAGAATCTGCTGCATCGCCTGCAGTTCGGCCGCATGCCCTTGCAGCAACGCGGCAGGACCGCCGGTCTGCTTTTCGATCGAGGCGACCGCTGCGACGGCATCGAAGGCAACCGCGCCGGCTTCGATCGGTCGAAACAACGGGTCGTTGCTGCCGGCTTCACGGTGCCCGGCCACGATGCCGCAACCGGGTGCCAACGCCTCGGCCAGCAAGGCGCCGCTGTCGATGGTGCGCTGATCGGTGTTGGCCCAGATCGACACGCTGCCTGGCGCCGGGCAACCAGTGCTCGGCAACACCTTGTGCTGCGCCAGCCATTGGCGCAGATACTCGCCGCTCAATTGCACGCCGATGCGCCCATGCGGGGTGAGCATGCTAGCCGGCGTGGACCACTGCGGCCACGGTGCGTCTGCGTAGTGCGCGGCGGCGGCTTCACCCTGCAACGGCGCACGCACGCCATGCCGGAACACGACAACCACGCGCTCCAATTGCGCGGTCTGCACGACTGCAGGCGGCGCAGGTGTCCGCGGCGTGCAAGCGATCAGCAGCAACATCCCAAGTGCAAGTGCCGGCATCAGCCAGCGCGGCCGAGGCACTGTCTTCGAGCGTTGCCTGACACCTGCGTGCAACGGCGCAGTGATCCCACGCGACGGCAACAACGCAATCCCCATCGCGCCGCTGCCGTCATCGCCTGCGGGCGTCTGTTCACCACCCTGCCCCGTTTTCCTAGCTTGCATGGAACACATACTTGGCTGTCATCCCGTTGGTCATGGCGGAATGTACGGTGCCAATATGCAAGGCAGACGACACCTGGCGAAACTTCCTCAAATATTCGGGCAGCCGCCACGCGGCGATAGATCCCCGGAATCAGCCGCACGGTTGCGGCACCAAGTGCGGCATCAGTCTTGTCCAACCACGACTCGCCGCAGGGTGCGCTGCCTTGCGTGGATAACCCGACACACCAGTCGTCAGGACGCACTGCACAAGGCAGCGGCACGATGACATGCAGATGAGCCGGCATCAGCCCATCTGCATAACTGCCCAAGCCGCGTGCGTGGTACGTCACCTGTCCGCGCTAGGGAACCTCTGAACAACGCACCACAGATACGCGACACTACCCGCCTCATGTTGAGGAGTGATCCATGCAACTGACGTTCGGTGACGCTGAGGGCCTGGGCAAGCGCAAGCAGACCCGGCGGGAGATCTTTCTGGCCGAGATGGAGCAGGTGGTTCCGTGGCAGCAACTGCTCGGTCTGATCGCGCCGCACTATCCGGTATCGGGCCGGCCAGGTCGGCAGCCGTACGCACTGGCGACGATGTTGCGGATTCATCTGCTGCAGCAGTGGTATGCGCTGAGCGATCCGGCGATGGAAGAAGCACTGCACGAGATCCCGACCTTGCGGCGGTTTGCCCAGCTCGGTGGCTTGGACAACGTTCCGGACGAGACCACGATTCTCAACTTTCGGCGCCTGCTGGAGACCCATGGCCTTGCCGCGCGGATGCTGGAAGCGGTCAACGCGCATCTGGCGCGCAAGGGCCAGAGCCTGCGGTCGGGCACGATCGTCGATGCGACGCTGATCGCGGCGCCCAGTTCGACCAAGAATGCCGACAACGCGCGCGACCCTGAGATGCATCAGACCAAGAAGGGCAATCAGTGGTATTTCGGGATGAAGGCGCACATCGGCGTGGATGAATTTTCCGGGTTGGTGCACCACGTCCATTGCACAGCCGCCAACGTCGCCGATGTCACGGTGATGCACACGTTGCTGCATGGCAAAGAAGACAGCGTGTTCGGCGATAGCGGCTACACCGGTGCGGACAAACGCGAAGAACTGCAGGCCTGCAAGGCTGCATTCTTCATCGCCGCCAGGCCCTCGACGATGCAAGCCCTCGGCAACAAACGCGAGCGTGCTCGGGAAAGACGTTGGGAACACTTCAAGGCCAGCGTGCGCGCGAAGGTGGAGCATCCATTCCGGGTGATCAAGCGCCAGTTCGGCTACACCAAGGTCCGCTATCGCGGCCTGGCCAAGAACACCGCGCAGGTGCTGACCTTGTTTGCGCTATCGAACCTGTGGATGAAGCGAAAGCAGTTACTGCCGACGATGGGGAACGTGCGCCTGTAACCCGGGCAACACCCTGCAAACGCGCCGGAAACGGCAAAAAAATCGAGGATCTGAGCGCCGTCAGCCTGGTCGATGTGGTTAGGCTCATCCTCCGATGCCGTTGATCAGACCATCCCTAGCACGGCCCTGAGTATCCATACGAGCGATGCAGCGCAGATCGGCTCACACTCAGGTGCGTAGAAAGATTTCCACGCGTCGATTGAGTTGTCGCCCGCCGGGGTTGTCCTGTCCATTGAGCGTATTCGGCGCTACCGGCTGCGATTCGCCGTAGCCCTTTGCGCCGGCCGACTGCGCGGCACCGCGTGTGCGTAACGCGGCCAGTACCGCATCGGCGCGGCGCTCGGACAGCGCCTGGTTATAAGCGTCGCTGCCCTTGGCATCGGTATGCCCGCGCACTTGCATGTCCTTGGTGCTGACCTTGCCGAGTGCCGCGGCCAAGGTGATCAGATAGCCGCACGGCGCACCGGGAGGTGCGAACTTCTGCAGCAGCGGAAAGCGCCCGGCGGGCGGCACCTTCGGCAGCGGCGGCATGCGTACCTCGCGCGGCGGTGTGCCGACGGTACCGGTGCCATCGCCGCGGTTCTGCACCAACCCGTCCGGGCCGTTCCAGGTTCCCGAACCGTCGGCGTTGATGGTGATCAGGCCGCGCGGGCCATTCCAGGTGCCGCTGCCATCGCCGTGATTGTTGACCAACCCGCTCTTGTCGCTATTCCAGGTACCCGCACCCTTGGCGTCCAGGCTGATCAGACCGGCCGGGCCGTTGTAGGAGCCGGCACCGTTGGCCTGCACCTGGATGATTGCGTCGTCGCCACCGGCGCCGCTCGCATTGATGGTGCCGCTGCCGTCGGCGTTGACGCTGATCAGGCCGCCGTCGAAGTTGGCGGTGCCGCTGCCGTCGGCCTTGAGGTCGAACAGCCCGTTGTCGCCATTGCGCAGCAGATTGCCGTTGGCATCGACGCTGGTGATGCCGGCATCGTTGATCAGGGTGCCGCCATCGCCGCAACGTGCCGGCGCAACGCTGACGCCTTCGATCGGGTCGAGAATGTCCTGCAGCGAGGCTTCCAGCGCGCGTTGCGCCGGGGTCACGCCGGCGATCTCCGGCACCACGATCAACGGGATGGCCGGGAACTCGGGCACCGCCTCATCGGTGGCCGGCGGCGCATCGGATGCACGCGCTGCAGTCTGCGCTGCCGGCGGCGTTGCAGCCGCAGCGTCTGCCGCGTTGTTCTGACCTTCGTCGCGGCCGCAACCGGCCAACAGCAAGGGCACCCAGATCACTGCCGACAGCGTCTTGCGCATCGCGTCTTCCTTGTTGGAGCGTGTTCGAGAGAACCGCCTGATAGCATGAGGCTGGTAAACAATGCGCTAAGAACGGCGAACAAAACCGCTGCGCGGCCGCCAGGTCGAGTGCAGTGATTTTGTCGGCCACTTCTTGGTGAATGCAGTCAAAAGCCTAGTTAATCGAGGGCACGGTGCCCTCGCCGCTCGCGGGACACGCCGCAAGTACGTCCATGTAGGCTCGGTGGCGGCATCCATGCCGCCACACGGTCCCGCAAGCGGCGAGGACACCGCACCAGACAGTTATAGGTTGCCTTGTTGAAAGCCTGCCTATTTCTCGGCTTGTCTTGGAAGCTGATCGGGCGCGCCGTCACCTAAACGACGCACGTCATGCATTGCTTGCACCATGCAAAACGACACTCTCGACTGGTCCTTGCCCGCCCACCGTCGCGGGACCTTACGCGGCATGGATGCCGCGTAAGAGCCTACACGGACGTACTTGCGGCGTGTCCTGCGATGGTGGGCGGGCAAGGGCCCTGCAGCCAACTCGCAGCGTCGAGGGCGCGGCGCCCTCACCGCTCGCGGGACACGCCGTGAACCCATCCCTGGGGGCTCGTTGGCGGCATCCACGTCGCCAACGAGCCCGCAATCGGTGAGGACACCGCACCAGATAGCTGGCCGGCTGTTTTATTGAACGCCATGCGCACCGACCATTCGCTGACCACAACGGCGTCTCGATTCTGCTTGCTTTCAGAACGTTGCCGAGGGTGCAGCCGGTATCTCGCCTTGCGCGCCTTGCGCACTCGTGTTTCCTGCCTCCTCGGCCTGCAGCTGCGCATGCAGGATGCGGCGGATCTCCAGAATCGCCTGCGGCGTTTCCTGCACGCTATGCCAGGAGGTCACTACCAGTTCCGACTCGGCGCCCTGCAGATGTGCGCTGCGATAAGGCACCAGACCATCGTCGGAATCGGCCAGCGGCACCTGCGGTTTTTCGCGCCCGACGATTGTGTGGTAATGCACCTGTGGGGAGATCGGCAGGTCCATGCTGGCGCGCACGAACGGGTCGGTATCGCGCAGGTTGTCGATGCTGGTCGGCGGCAGCAAGCGCCGCTTGCGTCGCGGGTCGCCGCCCTGCCCGTCACGCTCGCTGTTGGCCAGGTCCTGCAGCACATCGCCGAAGCGATCCAGCAAGGCGATCGGCAAACGCACCAAGCGGCCGACGAAGCGCCCCAGCCCACCTTCGGCCAATGGCGTACCCCGATGCGGCGCGGCAATGAAGATGGCGCGGTCGACCTGCGGCAGTGGCGAAAAATGCAGCAGCGGCGACAACTTCGCGCGCACGCGTGCGCCGCGCTCGCCTTCCAGCCGGTAGTTTTCCAGCAATGAATTCCACAACGTGTCGCCGGAAGACGACACCAGCAAGCGCCCGATCACCCCGCCCATGCTGTGGCCGATCAACACCATGTCCTGCGATGCGATCGCCGTGCCGGCCGGATCGAAGTGCTGCAGGCTGCGCTCCACCAGGGCCTGGATTTCGGCGCGGTTGACCGCCACCGGCGCATTGGTCGGGTAATACACCTGCCAGATCTGGTAACGCTGGCGCAGCGCTTCATCGCCCATCACTTCGTTGGCGACATTAACCCAGGCTTCCGGGCTGCTGGCAAGGCCATGCAGCATCAGCAGCACGCGTCGGTCCGGATCGTAGGGCTGCATCAGATACAGATGCGGGCGATCGATGCCGCGCGCGCTGCCCAGCATCGAGCGCAACGACTGCGCGGCGAAACCGGATTTGGCCAGCCACAAGCCATAGGCCGCAGTGAAATTGGCTGCCAGCGGCACGCGCTGCCCATGCAGCACCACCTCGTTCTGGCGATACGGGTCGTACGGCACCACGGTGGCGATGTTGCGGCGTAGCACGGCATCCAGCGTCTCGCCTTCGAAACGCAGCAGCAGCGTTGCCGGTGCGTACGGCATCTCGCTGAAAGTAGGCAACGGCCGCTCTGGCGATGCGACTGCAGTGGCGGCTTGTTGCAAGGCCAGCCCGGCGGGATCGCCGACCACTTGCGGGTCCACCTCGGCCACCAGCTCGGCACCGAAGCCATCGCGCCGATAGGTGCTGCGCAGACCATTGAAGCGCAAGGCCGAGGCGGCGAAGATCGCGCGTGGCGTGTTGCCGCCGCCCGGCAACCGATACGCAGACATGTCGATCGCCACCTGCCAGCGGCCCAAGGTGGTCGGTTCGCGCTCGTTTTGGCCGGTCTGCTGCGCGCGTGCGAACAGGCGTTCGATCACCTGCTGCACGGCGTAGTTGTAATAGTCGCGCACCTGCGTCTGGCGATTTTCGAACGCACGTGCACTGGGCGGGCGTGCGCTGAAAAACAGGTACGCGTACGCATGCCGCGCTGCTTCCAGCCAGGCGTCGACTGCCGCGTCGCTCATCGTTGTCGGGTCGCGCCCGCCCAAGGCAATCGCATGCGCGGTCCATAGCTCGGCTTGCGTTGCCAGACGGCGCTCGTCGCCGATGCCCGCCACGCTGGTGAGTTGCTGCAGGCACGGCAGCGGGTCGCTGCGGCAGGCCTTGGGTTGCAGCCCGGCCACCTGCAGGGTCTCACTGCTGGCCTGGCTCAACTCGCCGGTGCTGAGCACATCCCCGCGCGTGCGCGCGATGTAGTCGCCGCTGCTGTGCGATTGCACCGTGACCATGGCGCAGCCGCTCAGCAACAGGCTGCCCAGCACACCCGCCAACACTGCAGCGGTGCGGCGTCCACGCAGGCGCGGCGTCACCGGGGTGCGCTCGTGGTGGCAGCAGGCGCCGGGGCCTGCGGCATGCCGACACGGATGCGCTCGGAGAAATCTGCCGCCGTATCGGCTGCGATCGCACGTGCGGTGAAATGCCCGCGCTGCTTCAAGGTGGCAAAAGCGTAGCCGGGCAGCAGGCCCTGATGATCGTAGGCGTATGCGTCCACGTAGCCGGACAGCAGCAGGCGATGATCCAGCGGCAGCGTCGGCTGCAATTGCCGCGCCAGCGCAAACACAATCGTGGTGCAGTTGCTGGTGAGCGTGTTGTAGAACGCCGGGGCGCGATTCAGGTCGTTGGTCATGCGCACATAACCCATGAACATGCGGCGCAGACCGGCCTTGGGAATCGCCAGCCGATATAGATACATGTCCTCGCCACGCACGTTGGTGCGCACGCGCAGAATGTCGCGCTCGTCGGCGGCCACCAGGGTTTCTTCGAAGCTGCGGAAAAACCCGCCCAACGCAGAAAACGACTCGCCGCGTTCCTTGCGAATTTCCAGCGAGAACACCACGTGCGAGCCGTCGTCGAAGCCGAACGACACCAGCGTGTGCGCGATGGCTGGGCCCATCCAGTACGAGAGCGCCAGATCTGCGCTGACCAGACGATCCAGATCGTAGCGCCGGGTTTCCCAACGCGGCTGGTAGTCGGTTTCGCTCTGCCAATCGAAATTGCGCACGTTGCGCAGCGTCACGATGTTGCCGTGCACTTCGGGCTGCAGCCGCTGGGCGACATCGTCGGCCCAGTCGCGGTCCTGGCTGGGCTGCATCATCCACCACGACACCGCCAGCACCGCAAACGCCGCACTGAAGATGCCCACCAACGCCCAGTTCTCGCGGCCACGGCGCAGGCCCCACAACGCCGCCAGCGCCATCGCGCACCACGAGCCCACCCAGGCCGCGCGCACGAACGCATTGCCAGTGATCGCGAAGTAGATCGCAAGTCCACCCCATAGCGCGGCCAGCACCAGCGCCACGCGCAACGCCCAGCGACCGAGGCGGGACCGCGTGGCCGGCTTCATCGCGTGCCGCCTTCCGGCACCTGCATGCCCAAGGCGTGCATCAACAGATCGGCCGAGCGATGGGCAAGCCGTTTGCGTTCGGATTCGTCATTGCCACGCAGGCAGCTGCCCAGCATGTCGATCACCAGCAGCAACTGCTCGTCGTCGACATCGGCGCGGCACAGGCCGGCGTCGCGGGCACGATGCACGAACGGCAGGAAGATATGCACCACACGCCGATCGGCCGCTTCCACGGCCGGGTGCGCGCGTTCGATCGAACGCCAGAAATCCACCAGCGGTGCGGATTGGGCGATGTGCTCGGCCACGTCGTGCAGCAGCACCGCCAGCCCGTCCGGGCGCTCGCCCAGATCGGCGGCGAGGCGTTCCAGCCCGTCCAGGCCGCGGGTCATCAACGCGGTCATCAGCGCGAGCCGATCGGGGAAATTGCGATACAGCGTGGCGCGGCCAAGGCCGGCACGTTCCACCACCAGTTCCAGCGGGGCATTGACGCCGTGTTCGCTGAACACTTCGTCGGCGGCATCGAGTATCTGCCGGCGGCGCAGCGCGGCATCAGGGCGAGGAGTCGTCATGGCGGCATTATCGGACAGATTTGTCCGGTAACGCCAGAGTCCGCTTGACGAATCCGCACCCTCTCCGACCAACGGTCTGATCAGACGGTCTGATCAGACGGTTTGACCAGGCCGTCGGATTCGACCGTCGGATCCGACGGTCGGGCCAGCAGACCGGATCACCCGGTGTTCTGCACGCCTTGCGAGACGCCGTTGACGCAGGCGACCAGCGCGCGCAGCAGCTCGTCGTCTTCGCCATCGGTGGCACGCCAGCGTTGCAGCAGGTCCACCTGCAACACGCTGATCGGGTCGATGTAGGGGTTGCGCAGGCGGATCGACAAGGCCAGCCGCGGGTCGTGCTGCAGCAGCGATTGCTGCCCCGTCAACGCCTTCACCCAGCCCTTGGTCAGCGCCAGTTCGTCGCGAATGCCCGGGAAAAAGCGCTCATGCAGGTCACCCGACAGCCGCGAAAACAGCTCGGCGATGTTGAGATCGCCCTTCGACAGCACCATCGCCACGTCGTCCAGAAAGGTGCGGAAGAACGGCCAGTCCTGCGCCATCTCGCGCAAGGTCTCTTCATGTCCCGCATCCACTGCCGCCTGCAGGCCGCTGCCCACGCCGTACCAGCCCGGGATCACCGCACGCGCCTGGCTCCACGCGAACACCCACGGAATCGCGCGCAGATTGGACAACGCCGCGTCCTGGCCGAGCCTGCGCGACGGGCGCGAGCCCAGGGTCATGCGTTCGATCACGTCGATCGGCGTGGCGCGGCGGAAATACTGCATGAAATCCGGCGCGCCAACGAACGCGCGGTACGCGACAGTGCTTTGTTCTGCGACCAGATCCATCACTGGCCGCCAGCGATCCTCGCGCGGCTCGGGCGCACGCGGGCGCAGGCTGGAGAGCAGCACCGCGCCGGTCATCTGTTCCAGCGAGCGCAATGCCAAGGCACGAATGCCGTACTTGCGATGGATCACCTCGCCCTGCTCGGTGACGCGCAGGCGGCCATCGACGCTGCCGCGCGGTGCGGCATCCAGCGCACGGCTGGTCTTGCCGCCGCCACGCGCAATCGAGCCGCCGCGGCCGTGGAAGAAGGTCAGCCGCACGCCCAGCTCGGCAGCAGCTTCAAGCAATTCCACCTGCGCGCGCTGCAAACCCCAGCGCGAGGCAGTGATGCCGCCGTCCTTGCCGCTGTCCGAATAACCGAGCATCACCATCTGGGTATCGCCGCGCGCGGCCAGATGCTGGCGATAGACCGGGTCGGCGAGCAGATCCTGCACGGTGCCGGTGCCGCCGCGCAGATCGTCCACGGTTTCGAACAACGGCACGATATCCAGCGGCACGGCGCCGGCGTCGTCGACCAGGCCACCGCGTCGCGCCAGCGCGAGCACGGTGAGTACGTCGGCGCGGTTGTGCGCCATCGAGATGATGTAGCTGCCCAACGCATCGGCGCCGTGGCGGCTGCGCGCATCCGCGAGCGCGGCGAATACCGCATCCAGCCGTGCATTGCCTTCGTCGGCTACGCGCGGCAGCACCTGCTCGCCGGAGGCATACGGGCCGAGCAAGGCAGCGCGCTGCCTGGCGTCCTGATCGTCCCAATCCGCCTGGCCCAATGCGTCGGCCACTGCGCGCGCATGCACGCTCGATTCCTGGCGCACATCCAGACGCGCCAGATGAAAGCCGAACGTGCGCACGCGCCACAACAGACGGCGCACCGCGAACCAACCGGCGTGCAGCCCCTTGTTGGCCTGCAGGCTGTCCAGAATCAGCTGCAGATCGTGTTCCAGCTCGGACGGTGCGGTGTAGGCGCCCTCGGCATCGTCCAGCGTGGCCTGCAGACGCGCGCGCATCAGATCGTTGAGCAGCCGGTACGGCATGTCGCCATGGCGCGGACGCGAGCGTGCGGCGTCCTCCGGTAGCAGTGCGCGGTAGCGCTCCAGTTGCTCGCTCAATTCCGCACTGACTGCCACCAGTGTGGTCGACTGGCTGAGCAGGCTGGCCAGTTGCCACAGCTCGTTTCGATAGCGATCCAGCACCGCGCGTCGCTGCGCATCCAGCGTGCCGGCGATGGTGGTGGCATCCACATTGGGATTGCCATCCATGTCGCCGCCCACCCAGGTGCCGAAGCGCAACAGGCGCGGTAGGGTCGGCACGCTGCCATAGGTTTCTTCGATGGCGTGTTCGAGGGTTTCGTACATCACCGGCACCACGCGATACAGCACCTGGGTGAGATAGAACCCCACATGCTCGCGCTCGTCTTCCACGGTGGGACGCACCGGCGAGGAATCGGCGGTCTGCCAGGAGGCGGTCAGGGCCATGCGGAAGCGCGCCGCATCGGTGGCGCGCTCGTTGGGCGTGCGCATGCCATCCAGGTTGTCGACCAGGCTGGCGACCATCAGCTGTTCTTTTTCAAGCAGCGCGCGCCGCACCGCTTCGGTGGGGTGCGCGGTGAACACCGGCTCCACATCGATACGCGGCAGCCATTCGCTGAGTTCTTCCAGCGTCACGCCCTGCGCCTTGAGCCGGCGCAATGCATCGTGCAGGCCATCCGGCTGCGGGGTGTCGGTGCTGCTGCGCTGGTACTCGCGGCGGCGGCGGATGCGATGCACGCGCTCGGCGATGTTGACCACCTGAAAATAGGTGCTGAAGGCGCGCACCAGCGACTCGGCTTCGCGCGGCTCGCGCCCGGTCAGTTGCTCACTCAGCGTGGACGGCGGTGCATCGCCCTCGCGCCGCGCAATCGCCGTGGTGCGGACATGTTCGATCTCTTCGAGGAATTCCGCAGAGACCTGCTCGGCGAGCAGATCACCGACCAGTGCACCGAGCCGACGCACATCGTCGCGCAAGGCAAGATCGGGGGTAGCGAACACAAGACTGCTGCGGTACTCGTTCATCGGAAACGCACACCCTCTTCAAGCGCAAAGTCGTCGAAGACTAACCCAAAAGGATTAGATGGTTGCGACAAGCGCGACGGTTTCAACGCCAACCATCGCGTACCAGAGCCCCCTATCGATGGCTCTCGTAGGAGCGCGCTCGCGCGCGATGGGGCTTTCCCGGTAATGCCCCATCGCGGGCAAGCCCGCTCCTACGCGGTGTGGCTGTCCTGGTCATGGCCCGTCGCGCCCAGGTGCGCTCCTACGGGTGCCAGCGCACGATCGATCAACGCGTGCGCGTAGCGCCGGTCTCCTTCACCGGCTCGCCGAGATTGGTCTTCAACCACTGCTCGCTCTCGGCCAGCATCTGCAGGATCGACTGCCGCGCGCGATACGCATGCGATTCGTTGGGCAGCATCACCAGGCGCGCGTTGCCACCCAGGCCCTTGATCGCAGCGAACATGCGCTCGCTCTGGATCGGGAAGGTGCCGGTGTTGTTGTCGTCCTGGCCGTGGATCAGCAGCAACGGGTCCTTGATCTTGTCGGCGTAGTTGAACGGCGACATCGCCTGGTACACCGATTGCGCCTGCCAGTAATTGCGTTCTTCGGCCTGAAAACCGAATGGCGTGAGCGTGCGGTTGTAGGCACCACTGCGCGCGATGCCGGCCTTGAACAGGCGCGTATGCGCGAGCAGATTGGCGGTCATGAAGGCGCCGTAGGAATGCCCGCCGATGGCGATGTGCTCACGGTCGGTGACACCGCGTCGTACCACTTCGTCCACGGCGGCCTGCGCATCGGCGATCAACTGCGGCACATAGGTATCGTTGGGTTCGGCATCGCCTTCGCCGACGATCGGCATGGTCGGGTTGTTGAGCACCACATAGCCGATCGCCAGAAACGCCTGCGGCCCCCAGTAGCTGATCGCGTTGAAGCGGTACGGCGAGTCGGTGACCTGGCTGGCGGTATCGGCACTCTTGAACTCGCCCGGGTAGGCCCACATCAGCAGCGGCCGCGGGCCGTCGCGTTTGGGGTCGTAACCGGGCGGCAGCAACAGCGTGGCGGTGAGGCCCACGCCATCGGCGCGCTTGTAGCGGATCTGCTCCTTCTGCACGCCGCGCAACTGCGGCAGGGGATGCGCGAAATGCGTCAACGCACGCGGCGCAGCCGCTGCATCGCCCAGCGTCTGCACGAAATAGTTGGCCGGTTCTTCAGGCGATTCGCGGCTGAGCAGCAACTGCGTGCCTTGCGCATCCAGCAACGCCAACGGCGCGGAATAGGTCGGTGCCTGCGAATGGAACAGGCGCGTGGCGCGTTTGCTCTGCAGATCGAAGCGGTCCACGAACGGGCGGTCGCCTTCCGGCGAGGCGCCCTTGCCGAGCAGGAACAGGCTGTTGCCATCGGCACCGGTCTGCAGCAGCGCGCGGCCCTTGCCATCGGCCACCGTCGCCGGCGTGCCGGGGTCGTTGTAGCGGTCCTGCGAGGAACGGTCCCACAGCAGTTCGGGTGCGCGCCGCGGCTGATCCGGTGCAATGCGCCACTGTTTGGTGCGGCGGGTCTTCCACCAGCTCTCGCTGAGGATGGCCAGATCGCCCCGGCCCCACTGGATGCCGTCAAAACGGCTGCCCAACTGCGCCAGCGTCACCGGTGCACGCGCGAACGGCGCGGCCTGCATCAGCACCGCATCGCGGATCTTGCTCTCGCGTGCCGGGTCGCCGCCGTCCTGCGCCTCGGCCCAGACCAGCGTGGCCGGTGCATCAACGCGCCAGGCGATGTCGCGCACGCCGGTGGGCACTGCGTCGTTGCCGGTCGGCAGGCCTTCCACCAGCGGCAACTTGGCGATCTGCCGAACCAGCTTGCCCTGCAGGTCCAGCACTTCGATGCGACGCGCGAAATTGTCCACCGGCACCACATACGAGAACGGCCGCTCGCTGCGTTCGCTCAGGAGGTAACGGCCATCCGGCGACACCGACAGGTTGAGATAGATGCCGGGCGCGGCGATCGGGCGCACCTGCCCGCTCACCGTGACGATGATCGGCTGGCCGGTGGCGTAGTACTCGAACACGCGCGCATCGGCCTCGTTGCGCAGCAGGTCCTGATAGGTCGGCAGCGAACGCACGCCGGCGGCGGCGCTGGTCTGCTGGGTCGCAGGACCGTCCGGCACCGCATCGCGCGTGGGCGGCGTGCCCTGCCCTGCCACCTGCTGCTGCACCAGTAGCCCGCTGCCATCGGGCAACCAGCCCAACGCGTCGTTGACGCTGGTGTTCAAGCCGGCCACCAGACGCCGCGCCTGCCCGGCCGCCACATCCACCAGCCACAGCTCGTTTGCACCGCTGGTCGCATCCTCGCGGCGGAACGCCAGGTAGCGTTGATCCGGCGACCAGCTCAACGTGGCCAGCGACAGTGGCGACGGCAGCCCGGCGATCTGCCGCTCGCTGCCGTCGGCTACCGACAGCAGCCACAGCTTGCCGGCGAAGGCAAACCGGCTGCTGGCGAAGGTCTTGGGATGGATGCGCAGACCGGCCAGCTTGAGCTCGGGTTGGGCGACCTCGGCGATATCCGGCAGCGCCGGCATTTGCAGCATCGCAGCCAGATCACGTTTCGGCGAGATGTGCAGCAGTGGCGCGCGCGGGGCGTCCACCACCGCCTGCAGCGCTTTGGAGGGCAGTTGGTACCCGCTGGCCGCCGCAGTGGGTTGCGCAGCCGGCGTGCTGGCCGCCGATGCCAGCAGCGGCGCGCTCAGCGCCAACACGCCCGCCCACGCCCACGTGTACTGCCGCCAGCCCTGCGCATTCCGCTTTGCCTGCATTGTCCGTCCCCGGTCTCGATCGACCCTGGACCATAGCAGCCGTTGGTCGGCGACTCCCCTGCCGTTGGTTGGGGGTCATGCCAATTCATGCCGGAGGGGGGTGCTGCCGATATAATCAACGCTCTCGTCGAGGGGCGCTGCGACCGGTATGGCGGACTGATCCGCCAACTGCACAAACCGTGCAGGCAATACGGCCAGGCTCGACAAGCATTCATCGTTCAACGGCGCCCCGAATTGCAGACATTGGTCTGCTTACCGGAGCTATTGCATGAACGCTGTCACGAAAATCGCCCCACATACTGACTACAAGGTCGCCGACCTCTCCCTGGCCGATTGGGGCCGCAAGGAGCTGGACATCGCTGAGCACGAGATGCCGGGCCTGATGTCGATCCGCCGCAAGCATGCGCAGAGCAAGCCGCTGAAGGACGTACGCATCACCGGCTCGCTGCACATGACCATCCAGACCGCCGTGCTGATCGAAACGCTCAAGGACATCGGTGCCAACGTGCGCTGGGCTTCGTGCAACATCTTCTCCACCCAGGACCATGCCGCCGCCGCGATCGCGGTCACCGGCACCCCCGTGTTCGCCTGGAAGGGCGAGACGCTGGAAGAGTATTGGGACTGCACCCTCGACGCGCTGACCTTCACCCTGCCCGACGGCACCCAGACCGGTCCGGAACTGGTGGTGGACGACGGCGGCGACGTCACCTTGCTGATCCACAAGGGCTATGAGCTCGAAAACGGCAGCACCTGGGTCGACGAGCCGGCGGCTTCGCACGAAGAAGGCGTGATCAAGGCGTTGCTCAAGCGCGTTGCCGTCGAGCGTCCGGGGTACTGGACCCGCGTGGTCAAGGACTGGAAGGGCGTCTCCGAAGAGACCACCACCGGTGTGCACCGCCTGTACCAGATCGCCGAAGCCGGCAAGCTGCTGATCCCGGCCATCAACGTCAACGACTCGGTCACCAAGAGCAAGTTCGACAACCTCTACGGCTGCCGCGAGTCGCTGGCCGACGGCCTCAAGCGCGCGATGGACGTGATGCTGGCCGGCAAGGTCGCCGTGGTCTGCGGTTACGGCGACGTCGGCAAGGGCAGCGCCGCCTCGCTGCGCGCCTATGGCGCCCGCGTCGTCGTCACCGAGATCGACCCGATCTGCGCCCTGCAGGCGTCGATGGAAGGCTTCGAGGTCAACACCATCGAATCCACCCTGGGCCGCGGCGACATCTATGTCACCACCACCGGCAACAAGGACATCATCACCGTCGAGCACCTGCAGGCGATGAAGGACCAGGCCATCGTCTGCAACATCGGCCACTTCGACAACGAGATCCAGGTCGATGCGCTGAACGCACTCAAGGGCGTGGAGAAGATCAACATCAAGCCGCAGGTGGACAAGTACGTGTTCGCCAACGGCAACGCGATCTTCCTGCTGGCCGACGGCCGCCTGGTGAACCTGGGCTGCGCCACCGGCCACCCGAGCTTCGTGATGTCCAACTCGTTCGCCAACCAGACCCTGGCGCAGATCGACCTGTGGGAAAAGCGCGACAGCTACGAGAAGAAGGTCTACATCCTGCCCAAGCACCTGGACGAGGAAGTGGCCCGCCTGCACCTGGAAAAGATCGGCGTCAAGCTGACCACTTTGACCAAGGACCAGGCCGAGTATCTCGGCGTGGATGTGGCTGGCCCGTACAAGCCGGATCATTATCGCTACTGATCACCTGGGCTGATGATTGCCCGGATGTCACAGGTTGAGCAGAACGGGCGCCGAAAGGCGCCCGTTTTCTTTGGGGGACGCTGGATGGCTCTGCGTAGAAGCGGACCCACATGGCGATCAATCTGCCTTCGCACCACGTAGCGACATCGACGTGCATCGCAAGCTGTAACGCCTTGAGCAATACACCATGGAAGAATCCAGCATCTTCCGATAGTTTTTGCCGCTGGCGTGCCAGCTATTCCTGTATGCGATGCTCGCTCAAGGCTTGCAAATTAACCGGCGTGACGGCAAGACTGATCGTCCACTACGCAACACCCATCGTCGGAAGGAAACAACATGGGCGGCTTTAGCATCTGGCACTGAATCATCGTTCTTTTCTTCTTTTGCAGTGTCGCCGCTGTCATCAGTCTGATCGTCTGGGTCGCAAAGCGCGCGTCGCGCAAATCGACTATCGCAACGACAGGTTCGGCAGTTCCAAAGACCGCTCAATCCAGACTGCTGGAGCTGGAAACACTGAGGTCGCAGCAGTTGATCACGGACGCGGAATACCACCAGCGCCGCACCGACATCCTGAGCGAAATCTGAGCAGCAGCTGCAGCGCATGAACTATGTCTCCGCTGTGCTGGATCAACATGTCCATGTCATTTGCGAAGTTGCCATGCGCCAGAAATTACTGACGCGTGGCAATTCGATACAAGACGGCATCAGTCTGAGCTTCAAGAACTCTCAAGAACTTTCCAAAATCCTCAGCCTGCTGCAATCACTGCAAATTTTCTTTGCCGACGCACCTGCGGGTTGGCCGCCCGCGGCCGTCTTCGCGCAGCTCAGAGATCAGGGACTGGTGCAAGGCGCGATCACTACTGTTGCATGGGTCGCCCCCGACGTGCCCGTGCTCGGCGTCGGCTAGCACGCATCTGCGCCGGGGTTGCCGGCAGTTCGCCAGGTGCAATCAACGCAATGGTGCGCTTGAGAATGTCGGCTGCTGCGCACACACGTCTGCGGCTAATAACTTTCCAAACTCCGCTGACTAACGTGGCGCGGTAACACTCGCATCCATTGATGGCATGCGTTGGTTATTCCCTGCCGCACTCGTATTCTCAAGAGAACCGGTCATGAAAAAAAGCATGCTCACGTTGGCACTCTCGGCGCTGGTCCTGACAGCCGCACCCGATGTCTTTGCACAAGGTGCATCCGGCGACGGATCAGGGTGGTTCGTCAACGGCGGCGTCGGCCGCACCTCGCTCAAGAGCGGGACCTACGATGGCAGCGATACCGGCTACAACGTCTCCGCCGGGTATCGCTGGAACGTGCTGTTCCCATGGCTATCGATTGGTCTGGAAGCTGGCTATAACGATCTTGGCAACATCCAGGCGAAAAATCTCTTCAACGGTGACGCGGTCATCGAAGACGAAAGCCAGCTGCGTGGCTGGACAGTCGGGTTGAATCAGCGCTTCGCACTGGGCGACAAGTGGTATGCCAGCATGCGTGGCGGGCTGTATGGCTGGAAGGGCCAGGGCCTGAGCAATGACACCGTGTCGGACCGCGACGACCTGGACAAGCTATCGTGGTATGCAGGCGCCGGCGTAGGCTACAACCTGGGCGAGCACTTCAGCATCGGCGCCAACTACGACCATTACAACGCCAAGAAATTCGAAGTGGACTTGAGCACCGACATGGCGTCGGTGAATGCCGAATATCGGTTCTGACAGTTACCAGAATGTCGAGCTGCGGCGAGTCCGAAAACAGCACACGCAGCTCGGCTCTGCAGTCGTAAGTGCAACCCCATCTCACGCTCAGCGAAAGGATACGCGCGCGGCGGCGAAGCAGCACCGCGCCGCCGACAGGCCTGAGTTCAAGAGCAGCGCCCCTTTGTCTGCCGCGCGAAAATCGCACGATACGACACGAGCGATCTGCCTGCTAAGGCCGCCAATTCGCATTGCATTCCCAGAACGCAACGCTGCGCCGATACGCGTCACGATCAAGCGGTGTGCCGGAGCCGCCTTCTTCCACCCCCAGTGCGTTGCGCAACATCGTGATCGGCGCCATCGGGGTTTCCTCCGGCTCGGTGGTATAGAGGCAACCGACTACACCCCAGTCAGCGTCGATCGGCGAGCCTTCTTTCGCCAGCTGATCGCGGCTATACAAAATCGGCAAGAGATACGTGGCCACTGGCGGTTCGACACCTTCGAACCACCGCACCAGCACCGGCAATTCCTGCGTACTGCGCGCCTCGTAGCCGGAGCGCAGCAAGTGACGATTGTCGCCGGTGATCGGCGCGGTAAGGCAGCGGGTCGAGGTCCAGTTACGGTGCACGTGCAACCGGCAGAACGGCGCATAGCCTTCGATCACGCGCACTGGCGTCTCGTCATTGAGCCGCTGGATGAACTGCTCGGGTGTGCAGTCCTGGATGGCGTTGCCGCGACCACCGCGCGGGAACAGGCGGGTACGGGCGAACGGCGTTAGAACGATCGACATGGCAGTGTTGGAGGCGGCAAAGACCGCCAGGGTAGCGTGCAGCCTTGCACGCGGCCACTCACCAGATCAGATCGTCCGGCACCTTGAACTGGCTGTAATAGTCATCGTCGCTGTCTGTCGGTGCCGGGGCGCTGCCGCGGCCATGGTCCAGCACCACGGTGTCCGCATCGCGGCTGTAAACCTTGTCGGCGGCTGCGCGTGGAATCAGCTCGAAGCCGTCGCCGTGGCGTGCGATCACCAGTGCGCCACTGGCCAGCTGGCTGCGCAGCGTGGGGTTGACCAGCACGCTGCGGATGACGCTGCCGTCGTTGAAACGGTAGTCGATCTCGCCCTCGCGCTTGACCTTGCTGGTCTCCACGATCTGCCGGACCTGGGCCAGCACCTCCTGCCGCCGAAGTTGCACCTTGCGCTCCTCGGCGAGCGCGCGATCGCGTTCGGCGCGCTCGGCCTGCAGACGCACGGTGTCCACCTTGTCGACGTCTGCCGGCGCCACCGCTGCGCCCTTGGCGTGACGCTGCTTGAGCTGCTCGCGTGCGACCTTGTCCACCTGGGCCTTCTTGACCAGGCCAGCCTTGAGCAGTTGTTCTTGCAGTGGATTGCGCATGGGAATTGGTCGGCAGGTGGGTATGGGCATAGTTTAGCGGCCAGCGCGTGGTCCTGGTGCTCGGCGCGCTTACCGGGGGCATCTGCTTCATCCGCCGGCCACGCCTGGACAGCACGCGTCATCCCCATCCCCTGCCAGCGCGCGGGGCACGTCTTTGGCGTCGTTGAGTTGCCAAACAATCCAGGCGAATACGCCACACGCCACTGTTCTCATCGCACGACAAGGTGACTTGTAGCGCACCTGTGAACCTGCCAATACACCGCCTTGTTGAGATCGACACAGTGCCTCTGCGCGCGTCATCGCGCGCGAATGATTTTTTTATCTCCCGAATAATTTTCGCAGCTTTTTTATGTTTCCGGTAACGCTCGCACACGTGATGCGGCAACGCAGAGGGAGCGAAATATCGCAGCACCATCAACGCGCGCTCGCGTTCAACTCGCATTGATTGAAAAAAGAAATCTCGCGCCTGCAACGAAGCCGCTTGTTCGCCGGACCTACGGGGGCAACTCGACGCATGCAGTGTGATCAGCGCATCGCATGCGCCGCAGCTATCCCCCGATGAGGCGAAGCCGCCTTGCTTCAGGCAGCGACGCCTCAGTCTCGATGAACCGTGCAGCAGACCGGAGCAATGCGATGCCTCTCTATTTCGTGCGCCATGGTGAGTCGCTCGCCAACGAACAGAACTATTTTGCCGGTGCGCAGAACTCACCGCTCACGCCGCTCGGCCGCCGCCAGGCACAGCAGGCAGCACGCTACGTGTGCCAGCGCGCATTACGTTTCGACGAAGTGCATGTGTCCACATTGGAGCGTGCACAGGCCACAGCGGCCATCATCTTGGAGGGTGCGCAAGGCAACCCGCAGGTGCGCTCGAGCGCCGCCCTGGTGGAGCGCGATTTCGGCATTTTCGCCGGCAAGAACAAGACCTTGATCAAGAAGTCGATCGGCCACCGTCTCTACGACGCCTGCTTTCACGACGCTGATGGAGCGCCACCCGATGGCGAACACTGGATGGACATGTATGCGCGTTGCAAGCACTACTACGACACCGTGCTGGCACCGCTGGATCGACAAGGCAAGCAGGTCCTGGTGGTGGCGCACAAGTACATCGTCGAAGTGTTCGCGCTGATTGCCTCTGGCCTGCCGCCTGCCGAGTACATCGACTTCCGCCTGCCCAATTCGCGCCCGCTGTCGTGGGACGAACTCAAGCAGATGACCGCGCGCAGCTCCTCGCGCATGAATTATCTGGGCGAGCAGACCGAGATCCACCTATTGCAATGGATGTTGCTCGCGGCAATCAGCGGCTTCGCACTGTCGTGCCTGGGCGTCAGTCTTCCGCATGTCGTCACCACCACCGCCATCGTCGCGCTGCTGGCAGCGAATGCCTTCTTCCTGTCGCTGCGTATCGAACCGGGCGCTCTGCGCCTGACCCAAGGTCCAGAAAATATTGCGCTCAGCATCATCAGCGTGGCACGTGCGCTGTGTGCCATGTTCCTGCTCACACACTTCCAGAACGAATGGATCCATGTGATCGGCTTGCTGCTGATCGTGCCGCCCGCCTTGTCGGTACCGACCTTCTCGCTGGCGCGCGGTGGCGATTACTTTTTTGCGGCACGCTACACGCTGGTGCTGTCGATCCTGCTGCCGGTGCTGTTATTGGTGTTGTATGTGGACCACCGTGAAGTACTGGGCAACGCGCATGCGCTGGAGCGCTTCTTCGTGGTGCTGTTGCTTGCCTTGGCGTTGCCCTCCTTGCTCGCACAGGTCTGGCGGCGTGCGCGCCCGATCGCAGCCGGCAAACTCGCAACCAATTGGGGCTGGGTTGGCTCATTGACGATGGTGCCGATGGCCTTGCTGGTCTCGCTGCGCGCCGACGGAGCGGCGCTGGCCGATGCATTGCTGCATGGCGGCTGGCCGGCATGGGCTGCATTGCTGCTGCCGTTTACGCTATTGATGGCATGCCGTGTGGGCAGCGCGTTGTATCTGCACGCGCACCAGGTGGTGACCGGCAAGCGCATCAGTGCGGCCATCGCCTCGGACATCCATCTGCTGCAGACCTCGCCCAATATCTTTTTGTGGCTGAGCCTGTTGCTGCCCGGCACGTTTGCGCACGCGCCCACGCTGGTGGCCGGTACCTTGCTGGGCTTCTTTGCGTTTGCGCTGCTGGACGAGGCATGGGTGGTCAGGCGCTTCCGCGCGCAGATCGCACCTGCGATGCACAAGCTTGCGAGTCGTTCCACTTCAGCCAATGGCGTGACCACTACCGCCACGGTCGGGCAGGACGAGGCGGTGCTGGACAGTCGCTGAGACATGCCGGCAGCAGAAGTGTCGACCCTGGGCGTTTGCTGCCGATTCGCTGGGATACGCTCGTGGAAACGCGCGGTCTCTGACGCAAAAAAACACCGGCCAATGGCCGGTGTTCTCAATGCTGCAGCACCCTGGAGAGCGCGGCCGACTACCAGGCAAACGGCGCGGTAACCTTGCGTGCAGCCAGCAGAAACGCGTCGGCAACGTGCACGAATGGCGCGACATCCACTTCCGACTCGCCGCTGCGCACCAGCTGCACAAAGCGCCGATACAAGCCGTCGTACTCGCCGGCCGCATCCACTGCCTGCGGCTGCCCATCGATGCTCAGCTTGGCACCGCCCTCGCTGAGCATGAGCAGGCCTGCGGTGGTTTCCACCTCGATATCCCAGCGCTGATGACCGGTTTGCAGGAAGTCGAATTCGGCCGTCACCGGCACACCCGCAGTGTCGACAAAGGCGAGCTTGGCGTATAGCGGTGCCTGGCGGTTTTCCGGCGTATGCAACTCGGCCTCGCGCAGCGCGAAGGGGCGTGGCAACAGATGCGTGACGATGGACAACGCATTGATGCCGGGATCGAACACGCCCATGCCGCCCGGCTCCAGAATCCAGTCCTGCCCCGGATGCCAATGACGAATGTCTTCTTTCCAGGTGATGTGCGCGCGCAGGATCTGCTTGTCGGCCAGCCACGCCCGCGCAGGCTCCACAGCGGCGGCACACCGCGAATGCCAGCTGGTAAACAGGCTACGTTGCGCACGCTGCGCCACTGCACGTAGATCATCGATTTCTGCGAGCGTGGCGGCGGGGGGCTTTTCCAGGAACACATGGCGGCCAGCGCTCAGTGCGGCTTGGGCAAGCGCATGACGCCCGACCGGTGGCGTGCACAACGCCACTGCCTCGATCTGCGGATGCGCAGCAAACGCCTCTTCCAACGTGTGATAGGCCGGCACGCCATCGACCGTGCCGTGCCGGCTGACGGTGGCGACCAGCTGCACATCCTCGCGCGCGGCGATGGTGGGCACATGCTGGTCGCGGGCGATCTTGCCGATACCGACAAGGGCAATGCGCAATGCGTCTGGATGCTTCATCGAAACCTTCGTGCTGATATGGAAGTGACAGCGCCGCTTCGATCGCATGAAGCAAGCGATTGCGCGGGGCCAACGCGGCAATGGCGCAATGCAGCTCCGCAGCCCTGCACGCGAGCACGCAGTGTACGGTCAGGGTGCGGCTCGCCGCGAGACATCGCTCCTGCTTGTTTTGCTATACCTGCGACGCGTGGTGGCCGCGCAAGGACGGCCATTGCTGCGCGCTTTTACGATGCCGTGCTCGGCGCGCTCGGCTATGTGCGGGTGTGGTCCGATCTGGAGCCGGCACGCTCGATCAGGCGGTCGCGTACGGCCGGCCAGGCGGCGAAGACAGCCTGGCGTTGAAGCAGTGGGAAGCCGGCATCTGCTGGATTGATCCATACACCAACCTGCTTGGGTGCGCATTGCAATGCGCTATCCGACCACATCCCGCCGCAACAGGAGTCGCCTGCCTGACACGCGCGCATGCCAGGCAGCTGACCGCAGGTAGTCACATCTCCAGCACCACCTTGCCCAGGTGGCTGCCCTGTTCCAGATAGCGGTGCGCCGCAGCGGCCTCGCTCAGCGGGAAGCGCTTGTCGAGCAGCACGCGCAGCTTGCCCTGCGCGATCCACGGCCAGACCACGCGCTCCACTTCCGCCGCCAGACGCGCCTTTTCGTCGGCGCTGCGCGGGCGCAACGTCGAGCCGGTGAGGACCGCCTGCTTGCGCATCAGCAGCGGAATCGGCACCTCGATGGTCGAACCGGCCTGCGAGGCGATGTAGACGATGCGCCCGCGCGGATTGAGCGCCTCCAGGGTATCGGCGAACACCGCAGCGCCCACCATGTCGAGCGACACATCCACACCGCCGTGCGCCTTGGCTACGGCGACAAAGGATTCGGCAGTGGAGTCGATCGCCAGATCGGCGCCCAGTTCGCGCGCCTGTGCCGCCTTGCCCGCCGAACGCGCGGTAGCCAATACATGCGCGCCGGCGGCCTTGGCCATCTGGATCGCGGTGACGCCGATCCCGGAGGTGGCGCCATGCAGCAACAGCCACTCGCCAGCCGCGAGCCGGCCGTGCTCGAACAGGTTGGCGTAGGCGGTAAAGATGGTTTCCGGTAATGCGGCGGCGTGCACCAGATCCATGCCGGCCGGAATCAGCAGCACATGGCGCGCGTCGACCACTGCGTACTGCGCGTAGCCGCCGCCGCCCAGCAATGCACACACGCGATCGCCCACTTTCCAGCGCCCAGCCGGCTCCACGATTTCACCTGCGATTTCCAGGCCAAGGATCTCCGGCGCGCCGGGCGGCGGCGGATAGTGGCCGGCGCGTTGCAGCAGATCGGGACGATTGATGCCGGCGGCGTGCACGCGGATCAACACGTGCCCCGGCGCGGGACGCGGGCGCGGTTGCTCGCTGACGTACAGCGCATCCGCATCGCCCTTGCCATCGCGGATGGCGATGGCGGTCATCGTGGTGTCGCTCATGCAAGGCGCTCCGTAGAAAGTGCGCCCAGTGTAGGCATGCAGGCGTCAACGTTTGGCGCAGGGTGGGCAGCGATGCTGCGCAGCGCAAGACCCCGTGAATCGCCACGCGCGCCTGCACCGACGCAGACGCGCGTGGCACGCATCACTCCTCGCTGGGAGCGACGCCCTGGTCGATGTACTGGCGAATCGCCTCGAACACCTTCGAGGTGCCGTCATCCTGCCCGGACGGCAGGCGTGCAGCGAAGTCGCTCAGCAACTTGTCGCCATCCACACCGGGTTGCTCGGCCAGGGCGAGCGCCAGGTCGCCGACGCTGCGCGCCAGCGCGACCCAGATGCGGCCCAACGATTCGGCGATGACATCCATTTCCTCTTCTTGCATGTTGCGCTCCGATCAAGTGGCGTGGGGTGCCTTGAAGCTTACCGCCTGCGCTAGGTAGTGAGGCCCTAGCGCAAGCAGCCGCAACCATTCGGATATCACGCCTGCACCCGGATGCCCACATGACGGCGAACGCGAAAATCGGGACGCTCGCAACCAAATATGCATTCATCGCGATGAAGCGATATTATGCCCGCACGCTCTGCCGGACCCGCCGCGATGACGCATCTCAGTTTCGAGTTCTACCCGCCCAAGACCGACGACCAGCGCGCGCAGCTGGACCGCACCGCGGCCAGGTTGAAGGGCTACGCGCCGGAATACGTGTCGTGCACCTTCGGTGCCGGCGGCTCCACGCTCAGCTACACCTCCGAGACGGTGCGTCACCTCAAGCAGAAGCATGGCTTCGAAGCCGCCCCGCATCTGTCCTGCGTCGGCGGCAGCCGCGAGGAAATCCGCGAACTGCTCAAACTCTATCGCGCGATCGGCTGCACCCGCATCGTCGCGCTGCGCGGCGATCTGCCTTCGGGCATGGGCCATCCGGGCGACCTGCGCTATGCCTCCGACCTGATTGCCTTCATCCGCGCCGAACACGGCGATGCGTTCCGCATCGAAGTCGGCGCGTATCCGGAAACCCATCCGCAGGCGACCGATGCGCTGAGCGATCTGCGCTACTTCAAGGCCAAGGTGGATGCCGGCGCGGATGCCGCAATCACCCAGTATTTCTACAACGCCGACGCGTACTTTCATTTCCGCGACACGGTGCAGCGCATGGGCGTGGAGATCCCGATCATCCCCGGCATCATGCCGATCTCCAATTTCTCGCAGCTGCGGCGTTTTTCCGAGCAATGCGGTGCGGAGATTCCGCGCTGGATCGGCAAGAAGATGCAGTCCTACGGCGACGATGCCGATGCGGTGCGCGCCTTCGGTGCGGAAGTGGTGGCCACGGTGTGCGAACGCCTGATTGCCGGCGGCGCGCCGGCCCTGCACTTCTATACGCTCAACCTGGCCAAGCCGACCACGCAGGTGTTGCAACTGCTCGGGCGCTGAGTGCGGGCTTTGCGCGCGCGTGCGCTGCTGGCGCGCGTTTGGCCGGCCTTGCATCACAACCACAGCACGTCGCACACCGACGCGCAGGCCCTGATGCGCACGCGTGCTGCCGAGGTTGAACGCGTGACCGGCCGGTATCGCACGCACACCTGCGCGCGCACGTATCTCGCCAGCTCACACGCCCCCCGCTACGCTGCGCCGATGCCTCGCGTCCTGCTGCCTTTGTTGCTGTTGTTCTGCCTTGGCTCCGCCACGCGTGTGCAGGCGCAGGAGATCCGCCGCTGCGTCACGCCGGATGGGCAGACCATGTTCACCGACCGCCGCTGCGAAGACGTCGGCGCCGCTTCGCGTCCGCCACCGGCCACGCGCACGCAAGGCAACACCGGCCTGTATCGCTACGGCTGCCCGCGTCGGCTGAGCGAACTGGTGTCATTGCTGCAACTGGCGGTGGACAGCCGTGACGTCAACCGGCTCTCCAGCCTGTACCTGTGGAGCGGCCAGTCGGATGCCGCTGCCAACCAGGTATTGAGCCGTCTGGAAGCGATCGTGCAACGCCCGTTGCTGGATATCGTCCCGATGTACCCGCAAAGCGAGACACCAACCTGGGAAGCCGAAGCCGGCAGCACAGCCACAGCCGCTCCCTCGTTGGACGGCAGCGCCATCGACGCCCCGCTTCCCGCAACTCCAAGCCGCCCACGACCGTGGGGCCTCCGCCTGGAACAGAACCTCCCCAGCGGCACGCCCGCACGCAGCGTGCTGCGCCTGCGCCGGCAGTACAACTGCTTCTGGGTGACGTTTTAAAGCCGCTCACAAAACACGCGTGGGCTGCCATGACCGTATCTGCTTCGAACAACCCTCTCGAATGAAATTACCCGCACGCAGGTACACAGCTCGCCAAACGTTTTAAGACCAAACAGCAAACCGACGCATGATCTCTGCAACCGCTTGCTCTGGACTCAGTACCGCGCTGTCGATCACCCAATGCGGCGCGGTCCAGGCCACCTAGTCATGCGCGAGTACGGAAGACCAGTCCGGCGCGCGCAGTCCGGGGATTTCGCTATGCCGCGATTCCACGCGCTGCCGATGAACGTCGCGATCGCTGCACACCACTTCGATTTCCAGCAGCCGGCTTTGTGTGCGACGCGCCACGTCACGCCATGCCTCGCGGGTGACCGGCAAGGGATTGACGCTATCGGCAACCACCACCTGGCGTTGGCGCAGATTCGCCTCTGCAATGGCGTAGGCAATCAGATAGCCGGCCGGCCCGACGTCGTCAGCGAGTGCACCGCTGTCGCGCAGCGCTTGCTCGATGGTGTCGATGCGTAGATACATCGCATTGCAGTGCGAGAGCAGCAGCTGTGCAATGGAACTCTTGCCGACGCCCGGCAATCCGCCGAATACCACCAGGGTCGCCGACGGTGTAATCACTGCGGCCAGAGCGAGCGAATTGCCGCAATGCCTTGCGCGCCATGCGAGCGTGCTTCGCGCAGGTCGTCGATCTGCATGCCGCCGAGTGCGTAGATCGGTAGCGAGACCTGCTCGCGCAGGGTTTCGAAACCGTCCCATCCCAACGGTGTCGCACCCGGATGCGAGGTCGTCGCCTGCACCGGACCCAGTACCGCAAAATCGCAGCCCAGGCGCTGTGCATGATGCAGATCTTCCAGTCCGTGGCACGAGGCGGCAACCAGCTGTTCGGCCGGCAGCGGGCGCTGTTGCAGTGCGGCTAATTGCTCCGATCCCAGATGCACACCGATGCCGAGTTCGCCGGCCAACGCGATGTCGCGATTGAGCAGCAGCTGCGCGCGCGCACGACCACGCACGCGCATCACCTGTTGCAGCAATGCCTGCCAGCGCGCGGGCTCGGCCTGCCGCGCGCGCAACTGGATGCGCGTAACGCCCTCTTGCAGCGCACGCTCCAGACCTTCCAGCCACAGCATGTCGTCGTCCGGTTCGGGCGTGATCAGATAGCGGTCGGGCTGGCGCAACGCACCGACCACCGGCACGTCGGCGGGCGGCATCGAATAGCGGGTCAGCTTGTCCGCGGCCACCCAGGTCATCGCCTGGCCTTCGCGCCCGCGCGGGCTGCCTTTCCATGCGGTGATGTGGCGCACTTCCAGGCGTAGCCGCTTGTCCGGGTACAACTGCGGTACATCCATCAGCCACTCGCCCACCTGCGCCTCGATACCGAGCTCTTCATTGAGTTCGCGCACCAGCGCCTGTTCGGAGGTTTCGCCAGGTTCGCGCTTGCCACCGGGAAACTCCCACAGGCCAGGCATGTCACGGGTTTCGGTACGGCGGGTCAGCAGGATGCGGCCGCGGGGGTCGGTGATCACGCCGGCAACGACGTGGATGGATCTTAGAGAATCGGGCATGGGCACAAGAGTGCCGCGAGTGAGCCGTTCAGTGCAATCGCTTGAGGGCGGGGATTCAGGATTAGGGATTCGGGATTGGTCAAAGCGCAGCATATGTGCTTCTGCCAATCCCCAATCCCCAATCCCCAATCTCCAATACCGGCCCTACAGCGGATGCCCGATGCGCCAGAGCACTCCGCTGGGATCGTGCAAGGTGAAATCGCGTGCGCCCCATGGTCGATCTTCCGGCGCACTGCAGGTCACCCCGAACTGCTCGCCCAGCCCGGTGTCGTGCACGTGCTGCCACCAGCCATCGGCGTCGTCCACCCATAGGTGCAGCATCAGATTCTCGGCCAGCTCGCGCAGATAGAAATCCTGCAACAAAAACGCGCAGTGCGTGCCATGCCGGAAGCAGGTCACGTTGCCCACCTCGTCTTCCTGCACAAAGCCCAGTGCGCGATAGAACCGCTGCGACACCGCGTAGTCGCGCGCAGGCACGAACACCTTCAGTTGCTGGCTGGACAGCGACATGACCGCACTCCACGCAGGATGTGGATCGAGCATACGCCCCGCAGTGGCGCAGACGGAGAAGCCTGTGTGCAGCGGGGCAGTTGGCGCAGCGAGAGATTGGACGAGCGTGTGGCGGACCTGCCGTTCCGAGGCCCACCGAGAGAGCACACCACAAGAACCTGAGAGTCCCATCCGTAAGCAGAGCCCCCTTGGTAAGGGGGGGGCGCGCCAAAGGCGCGGGGATCGGAGGAATACCGTGCACCCAGCGTCCGCTACGCGGACACTGGGTGTGCAGCCCGCAAAGCGGGCTGCACCACGGTCAACTCAGCTCAGCTGAGTTGACCGTGGCAGTGCTTGTACTTCTTGCCGCTACCGCACGGACACGGATCGTTACGGCCCACCTTGGGCTCGTCGCGGGTCACCTGCGACACCGGCACCGGTGCGTTGCCGGCCTGCATCTGTTCCACTTCCTCGTCGGCACCGTAACCGCCCACGTCCTGATGCTGGAACTGCGAAGCCATCAAGCGCGCTTGCGCCTGCAGACGCTCCTGCTCTTCCAGCTCGGCCACTTCTTCTTCGCTGCGAATGCGCACGCGCGCCAGCAGGTTGATCACTTCGCGCTTGACGTTCTCCAGCATCTCGGAGAACAGCTCGAAGGCTTCCTTCTTGTATTCCTGCTTGGGCTGCTTCTGCGCGTAACCGCGCAGATAGATGCCCTGGCGCAGGTAATCCATCTTGGCCAGATGTTCCTTCCAGCCCTGGTCGAGCACGGTCAGCATCACGTGCTTCTCCAACGCGCGCATGGTGTCGTTGCCCACCGCCGCTTCCTTCTCGGCAAAGTGCGCATCCACCGCTGCCTGCACCTTGGCCGCAATCTGCTCGGCGTCCAGCTCTTCCTGGGTACGCGCCATCTCGCTCAGCGCCAGAGGCATGCCCAGTTCCGATTCCAGCGTGGCTTCCAGACCCTTGAGGTCCCACTGCTCGTCGACCGAGTTGGGCGGCACGAAGCGCGCGACCAGATCGTAGATCACATCGCCACGGATGCCGTCGACGTTGTCCTTGACCGATTCGGCATCCAGCAATTCGTCGCGCTGGGCGTAGATCACCTTGCGCTGATCGTTGTTGACGTCGTCGAAGTCCAGCAGGTTCTTGCGGATGTCGAAGTTGTGCGCTTCCACCTTGCGCTGCGCCTTTTCGATCTGCCGGCTGACCAGGCGATCTTCGATGACGTCGTCTTCCTTCATGCCCATCATGCGCATCGCCTTCTGGACCCAGTCCGAGGCGAAGATGCGCATCAGGTTGTCTTCCAGCGACAGATAGAAGCGCGAGGAACCCGGGTCGCCCTGACGACCGGCACGGCCGCGCAGCTGGTTGTCGATACGGCGCGACTCGTGCCGCTCGGTACCGATGATGTGCAGGCCGCCGGCCGCCTTGACCGCGTCATGCCGGCGCTGCCATTCGGTCTTGGCCTGCAGACGCTGTTCGTCGCTGATGTCCTCGCCCATGCCGTGCAGCTCGGTTTCCAGCGAACCGCCCAGCACGATGTCGGTACCGCGACCGGCCATGTTGGTGGCGATGGTCACCGCACCCGGCTGGCCGGCGTTGGCCACGATGGTGGCTTCGCGCTCGTGCTGCTTGGCGTTGAGCACTTCGTGCTTCACACCTGCATTGCGCAGATGCTCGGACAGCATCTCCGAGGTTTCGATCGAGGTGGTACCCACAAGCACCGGCTGACCGCGCTTGGCGCAGTCTTCGATATCGGCCAGCACCGCATTGAACTTGCCCTTGCGGTTGAGGAAGACCTGGTCCGGATGGTCCTTGCGCACAGTCGGGCGGTTGGTCGGGATCACCACCACTTCCAGGCCGTAGATGCTCTGGAATTCGTAGGCTTCGGTGTCGGCCGTACCGGTCATGCCGGACAGCTTCTTGTACATGCGGAACAGGTTCTGGAAGGTGATGCTGGCCAGCGTCTGGTTCTCGCGCTGTACCGGCACGCCTTCCTTCGCTTCGACCGCCTGATGCAGGCCATCGGACCAGCGACGCCCGGACAGCGTACGGCCGGTGAATTCGTCGACGATCACCACTTCGCCATCGCGCACGATGTAATCCACATCGCGCTGGTAGATCGCATGCGCACGCAGTGCGGCGTTGAGGTGATGCACCACGCTCAGGTTCTGCGCGGCGTACAGGCCATCTTCGGCATTTTCGAGAATGCCGGCCTGCATCAGCAGTTCTTCGGCGTGGCCCATGCCCGCCTCGGACAGATGCACCTGCTTGCCCTTCTCGTCAATCCAGTAATCGCCCTCGCCCTCTTCGCTTTCCTGCTTGGTCAGCTGCGGCACGATGCGGTTGACGCGGATGTACAGCTCCGGCGATTCGTCGGCCGGGCCGGAAATGATCAGCGGGGTGCGCGCTTCGTCGATCAGGATCGAGTCGACTTCGTCGACGATCGCGTAGTGCAGATTGCGCTGGTAACGATCGGCGCGCGACAGCGCCATGTTGTCGCGCAGGTAATCGAAACCGAATTCGTTGTTGGTGCCGTAGGTGATGTCGCTGCCGTAGGCCTCGCGCTTGTCGCTGTGCGGCATGCCCGGATACACCACGCCCACGCTCAGGCCCAGCCAGTTGTACAACTTGCCCATCTGCGCGGCATCGCGGCGCGCCAGGTAGTCGTTGACCGTGACCACGTGCACGCCCTCGCCCTGCAGCGCATTGAGGTACACCGGCAGCGTGGCGACCAGGGTCTTGCCTTCGCCGGTGCGCATCTCGGCGATCTTGCCCAGGTGCAACACCATGCCGCCGATCAGCTGCACATCGTAATGACGCATGCCGAGCACGCGGCGGCTGGCCTCTCGGCAGACCGCAAAGGCTTCGGGAAGAATCTTGTCCAGGGACTCGCTGGCGGCAAGTCGCTGCTTGAACTCCGGAGTCTTGGCTTGCAGCTCGGCGTCGGAGAGCTTCTCGATCGTCGGCTCCAGGGCATTGATCTGGGTGACGAGGCGGGTGAGCTGGCGCAGCTGGCGTTCGTTACGACTGCCAAAGACACGGGTAAGCAGACTGTTGATCATTGAAGAAACCGGTTGAAAAGGAACGGTTTGACCGACGCCGGTCCCCAAGACCCGGCCGCCGTAAACGAAACAGGGCGCACTGCGCCCTGTCGATGGCAACACCCTATTGTAGCTTGGGGCGGGCCTTCACGAATCAAGCGCTGAGCGGGCCTTCGTCAACCGCGCCCGCGGCGTCCCACCGGCGTGTTGGTGTCGCCCAGGAACTTGCGCGGATTGACCACCCGCCCGTCCGCCCACACCTCGAAATGCACGTGTGCGCCGGTAGAACGGCCGCTGGAACCGGCCCTGGCCACCTGTTGGCCGGCGCGCACCAGATCGCCCACCTTCACCACCAGCCGCGAGTTATGCGCGTAGCGGGTCACGTAGCCATTGCCGTGGTCCACTTCGACCACGTTGCCATAGCCGCCGCGCACGCCGGCGTAGCTGACCACGCCATCGGCGACCGACATCACCGGGTCGCCCACGTTGGCATGGAAATCCACACCCTTGTGGAAGGCCGAACCGCCGTCGAACGGATCGGCGCGGCCGCCAAAGCCTGAGGTGATGTAGGTATTGCGGATCGGCATCCGCGAGGGCACCGAGTTCTGCTCGAGCTGATGATCGAACATCAGCGAGGCAAGCACGTTCAATTGCTGGCCGGAGGCGGAGAACTGCTGTTCCACTTGGCCTAGCGTCTCCTTGAGCGATTCGACCGGCATGTCGCTGACCGGCTCATCGCCGCCACCGACGCCGACCGGCGCGTCGAAGTCGAACTCGCCGTCCTTCAACTTGCCCATTTCGGTCAGCCGCTCGCCCAAGGCATTGAGGCGGGTGGCCTGCGCCTGCAGCTCACCCATGCGCGCGGCCAGTGCATTGACCTGCGCCTGCGAAGCGCGCTGCGCCTGGGCCAGCTCGGCCTGCTGCTGCGCGACCTTGGCCTGCAGCGCGGAATTGGTCACCATGCCGGTGGCGGTGCTGGCACCGACGCCGATCAACATCCCCAGGCCCAACACCGCGCCGAGGACTACCATCGGTCGATCTGCGGCGAAGCCCTGGAACTGTCGGACCACACGCTGGGTCCGGGTTTGCCGAGATTTGATTACAACTTTCTTCAACGCCATATGAGTGTCATGTCCAAGCCCAAGTCCAACGCACGCAACCCTTCCGCTCCACAACCGGCCATCGAGGCCGCGTTGGGTGAAAAGGCTGGCGACCCCTTGCGTCGCGCCTTGTGGCTCGATGCGCTGGACCGGCAGTTGCGCCCCCTGTTACCGCCTCATCTGGCCACCCGTTGCCGGTTGGCCAATGTCCGAGGCGAACAGCTCGTTTTTCTGGTTGATTCACCTGTCTGGCATGCCAAGTTGCGGCTTGCCGAGACCCAATTGTTGGATGCCGCCCGATCCATCGGACTGAAGGCCACCGCAGTGACCATCAAGACCATCACGACCCCGCTGCATTCCCCAATGCCGCAGAACCGTGAACGTCCACGCCCTGTCTCCGAGGCGACGCACAAAGGACTGCGCGACGCCTTGGCCTCCTTGCAGGACGTTCCACCGACCAAGCGGTGATATCCGTGCCGCCTGTACGAAACGGCCGCCTGTGCGTGAAAGAATTGCGAAGACCGCACACGACCCGACGCATCCTAGCGGGCATAGGCCACGCAGGAGTTAGAGAAGTCTTAAATAAACGTTAAGAACGAGCCGGAAATCCGACAGAGTTCACACTTCGAACGCCAACTGCGGCATTCCCTGACATCAGGCGTAGACGGGGCTGGCGTAGGTGACCGGCGGCTGCACGCTGCCTTCGGGAAAGCTGACCCATTCCCAGGCCGCTTGATCGGCCAGCAACGCACGCACCAGCTTGTTGTTGAGCGCGTGGCCGGATTTGAAGCCTTCGTAGGCGCCCAGGATGGCGCCGCCGGCCAGATACAGATCGCCGATGGCGTCCAGGATCTTGTGCCGCACGAATTCGTTGGTGTAACGCAGGCCGTCCTCGTTGAGCACGCGGAACTCGTCCAGCACGATGGCGTTGTCCATCGAACCGCCCAGGCCCAGATTGCGCTCGCGCATGTACTCAAGGTCGCGCATGAAGCCGAAGGTGCGGGCGCGCGAGATTTCCTTGACGTAAGCCGAGGTGGAGAACTCGATTTCCTGGCGCGACTGCTTGGCCGGGATCATCGGGTGATTGAATTCGATGGTGAAACCGAGCTTGTAGCCCTCGTACGGCTCGAAGCGCGCGACCTTGTCGCCTTCGCGTACTTCCACCGTGTGCTTGATGCGGATGAAGCGCTTTGCCTTGTTCTGCTCGACGATGCCTGCCGACTGCAGCAGGAACACGAACGGGCCGGACGAGCCGTCCATGATCGGCAACTCGGCCGAGGACAGTTCGACGATGACGTTGTCCACACCCAGGCCGGCCAGTGCCGACATCAGATGCTCCACGGTCTGGATCTTGGCGCCATTGCAGGTCAAACCGGTGCACAGCGTGGTCTCGGTGACCAGCTCGGCATCGGCGGGGACTTCGACGACAGGTTCCAGGTCCACACGCCGGAACACCACGCCATGATCGACAGGAGCCGGTCGTAGCGTCATATACACCTTGTCGCCGCTATGCAGGCCGACGCCGGTGGCACGAATGGTGTTTTTGAGAGTGCGTTGCTGGGTCATATGCGAAGTCTGGATGAACAATGCAGACAGGCGCTGAACCGGCTGTCCAATCGTTGAGATTATCCGAATTTTAACAAGTCACGCGTGACGGCAACTGTAATCGACCGGTCACGCCACTGCAAAAGCTGCCGGATCAACGCGTCGATCCGGCAGAAAGAGGACATGGCATTGCAACCCCGAAGCGAACCTCGGGGCATTGCGGGCGGCGCCACCAAGGTGGCATCGCAGTGAAGCGTCAGTCTGCCTGGCGGCGCAGGAACGCCGGGATATCCAGGTAGTCGTTGGGCAGGTCTGCCGCCGGCGCAGAGGAACCGCCGCCGTTGTTGCTGCTGCTGCCGACCGAGTCGCTGCTGGGACGACGCAGGCCAAGGCCCATGCTGCCGCCAACGGCCTTGGACACCGCATCGCCACCGCTGGTCTCGAAATCGCCGAATTCCGGCTGACCGGTGGTGGCGTTGCGCACCAACTTGATCGGCGCGCGCTGGTCCGGACGCTGGGTCTGGCGTGCAACCGCACGGTTCAGACCAGTGGCGACCACGGTGACGCGCACTTCGTCCTGCATGTCCGGGTCGAGCACCGTACCGACGACCACGGTGGCATCTTCCGACGCGAACGCTTCGATGGTGCGGCCGATCTCGTCGAACTCGGCCATGGTGAAGTCCGGGCCGGCGGTGATGTTGACCAGGATGCCGTTGGCGCCGGCCAGGTTCACATCGTCCAGCAGCGGGTTCTGGATGGCGGCTTCGGCAGCGGCCTGCGCGCGATCGTCGCCGCGTGCCGAACCGGTACCCATCATGGCCAGGCCCATTTCCGACATCACGGTGCGTACGTCGGCAAAGTCGACGTTGATCAGGCCCGGACGCACGATCAGATCGGCGATGCCCTGCACGGCGCCCTGCAGCACGTCGTTGGCAGCGCGGAACGCCTGAATCATGGTGGCGTTGCGGCCGAGCACGGTGATCAGCTTTTCGTTGGGAATGGTGATCAGCGAATCGCAATGCTGGCTCAGTTCCTCGATGCCCTTCAGCGCAACCTGCATGCGGCGGCGGCCTTCGAACGGGAACGGCTTGGTGACCACGGCCACGGTCAGGATGCCCATTTCCTTGGCCAGCTGCGCAACCACCGGCGCTGCACCGGTGCCGGTGCCACCGCCCATGCCGGCGGTGATGAACACCATGTCCGCACCCTGCAGCGCGTCCATGATGCGCTCGCGATCTTCCAGCGCAGCCTGACGGCCGACTTCCGGATTGGCGCCCGCGCCCAGGCCCTTCGTCACGTTGGTGCCGAGCTGCAGCTGCAACTTGGCGCCGCAGTTCTTGATCGCCTGCGAGTCGGTGTTGGCGGTGATGAATTCCACGCCATCGACGTTGGTGTTGACCATGTGTGCAACCGCGTTACCGCCGCCGCCGCCCACGCCAACGACCTTGATTACCGCGTTGGGAGCCATCTTTTCGATCAGTTCAAAATGTGCCATGTCAGTGTCCTCTTGAGCCGGGATTGGGGAGTGGGGATTGGGGATTCGCAAAAGCGTTGGTCCCTGTCCACTCCGCACCACGGCGAGTGTTGTTGTTTGAAAGTCGGGATTCGTGTGCGGGACCGTAGATGCGCTGTTGCGCTCTACGACTCACCTCACCTACTCCTCGACGCAATGCCTGCAAAAAATTTTACCGCCTACCCGCTCGCCGCTCTCTACTTAATCTTTGCTGCCACTCTGCTTTTCTTTCGCTCTTACCAATCCCAAATCCCGAATTCCCAATCCCGGCCCCTCAGAATTCGCCGCGATACCAGTTCTTCAATTTCTTGAACAAACTCCCGGCACGTCCGGTCGGGATCGACGGGCGGCGCGGGTGTTCGATCTGGCTGCCCATCAGCAACAGGCCCACGCCGGAGGCGTGCACCGGGTTGCCGACGACTTCGCCCAGGCCGGTGACGTGCTGGGGAATGCCCACGCGCACCGGCATCTGCAGCATTTCTTCGGCCAGTTCGACCACGCCTTCCATCTTCGACGCGCCTCCGGTGAGCACCATGCCGGCGCGCACCATTTCCTCGAAACCGGAGCGGCGCAATTCGGCCTGCACCATTTCGAAAATTTCTTCGTAACGGCCCTGCACTGCCTGCGCGAGCGCATGCCGTGGCATGCGGCGCGGCGGGCGATCGCCGACCGAGGGCACCTGGATGCTTTCTTCGGCGGTGGCCAGCTGCGCCAGCGCACAGGCGTAGCGGACCTTGATCTGCTCGGCTTCCGGGGTCGGCGTGCGCAGCATGTGCGCGATGTCGTTGGTGACGTGGTCACCGGCGATCGGCAGCGAGGCGGTGTGGCAGATCGCGCCCTGCACGTAGACGGCGAGGTCCGTGGTGCCGGCGCCGATATCCACCAGCACCACGCCCAGTTCGCGCTCGTCGGCGGTCAACACCGCCACCGACGATGCGAGCGAGGACAGCACAAGATCGTCGACCTGCAAGCCGCACTTCTGCACGCACTTGGTGATGTTGGCCGCGGCCGACTGCGCGCACACCACCAGATGCGCATGCACCTCCAGGCGCACGCCGGTCATGCCGACCGGATTGCGGATGCCTTCCTGCGAATCGTCCAGCACGTATTCGCGCGGGATCGCATGCAAGATGCGCTGGTCGGCAGGAATGGCCACGGCCTTGGCCGCATCCAGCACGCGCTCCAGATCGCTCCAGGTCACTTCGCCGTCGCGGATCGGCACGATGCCGGGCGAGTTCTTGCACTGCACATGGTTGCCGGAGATCGAGGCGTACACCGAGCGGATTTCGCAGCCGGCCATCAGCTCGGCTTCTTCCACTGCGCGCTGGATCGACTGCACGGTGGATTCGATATCCACTACCACGCCGCGCTTGAGACCGCGCGATTCATGCGAACCGATGCCGATCACTTCGATCGGATTGCCGGGCGAGTACTCGCCGACCAGCGCGACGACCTTGGAGGTGCCGATGTCCAGTCCAACGATGAGGGATTTGTCGCCTTTGCGGTTCATGTCTTAAAGCCGGGATTCGAGATTCGGGATTCGGGATTGGAGAAGAGCGGTCTACGGTTACGGGGCAATTCCAGAACAACCGTGTGGTGTGCGGCGGGTGTGGCCGGCGGCAGCTTTTTCTTGGTTTCCGGCGCGCCCTCTTCCATTTTTCGTTCGACCGTAAAGCCATTGGTGTAGCGCAGGTCGGCGCGGGCGATCGGGCGTTGCGGGTCGGCCAGCTGCGGCAATACGCGGGCGAAGCGCTGCAGGCGTGCGCGCGCATCGTCGCGGCCGATCACGATCTGCACGCCGTTGCTTAGTCCCAGCGACCAGCTGCCGCGTGCGTCCATTTCCAGGCGCTCCACATCCAGCCCGGTCGGCGCGAACAGCGCGCGCGATTCGTTGTAGAGCGCCACCACGTCCTGCGTCTTGCTGTCCGGGCCACCGAGTTGCGGCAGCTTGAAATCCTTCAACAACGGCGGGGTGCGGAACAACCGGCCCTGCTCGGACAACATGCGGTCGGTGCCCCAGCGCGCGAACGGCTTGTGCTCGGTGACATGCACTTCCAGCACGTCCGGCCAGCGCTTGCGCACCTGCGCACTTTCCACCCACGGCAAGCGCGCGATGGCGTCCTGCGCGTTCTGCAATTTCACCGCGAAAAAACCCGAGCGCGCATACGGCAGCACCACCGCACGCAGCTCTTCGGCCGGCACCCGCTTGAAGTCGCCGGACACCCGCAACCGCGCCAACGGCCAACGCTCGGCGCCGACCCAGCCATTGAGCACAGCCACCACAGGCAACGCGACCAGCGTCACCGCGATCAACCAGGCCAGGATGCGCAGGGTGGCGTTCATGGGCGCGCTCCGCGCGCGGAATTGGTGATTCGGGATTGGGGATTCGCAACGGCAACAGCAACGGCGCACGCGGCGTCGCTGTTGGCCAATCCCGAATGCCGAATCCCCAATCCCGCCGTCATAGCGTCTGCTCCAGCACGCGCCAGACCAGTTCTTCGAAATCGATGCCGAGCTGGCGCGCGGCCTTGGGTACCAGCGAGTGGCTGGTCATGCCCGGAGCGGTGTTCACTTCAAGCAGATACAGCTGGCCGCTGGCGCGGTCGCGCATCACGTCCACACGGCCCCAGCCACGTGCGCCGGCAGCGCGGAAGGCGTCGAGTGCGAGCTGGCGGATCTGCGTTTCGGCATCGCCTTCCAGGCCCGGGCACAGGTACTGGGTGTCGTCGGCCACGTACTTGGCGTTGTAGTCGTACCACTGGCCCTTGGGCACGATGCGGATCGACGGCAGCGCAACTTCGCCGAGCACGGCCACGGTGAGTTCGTCGCCTTCGATCAGCTGCTCCATCAGCAGCGCGCCGTCGTAACGCGCCGCCAGCACCACGGCTTCCTCGAGCTGGGCCTGGTCGAACACGCGGCTGATGCCGACGCTGGAGCCTTCGTTGGCCGGCTTGACGATGACCGGCAGGCCGAGCTGTTGTGCCGCGGCATGAATTTGATCGGCGCTGGCACCGGCGGCCAGACGCGCATAGCGCGGTGTGGACAGGCCCAGCGACAGCCACACCTGCTTGGTGCGGATCTTGTCCATGCTCAGCGCCGAGCCGAGCACGTTGGAGCCGGTGTACGGCACCTTGAACGCTTCCATCAGGCCTTGCACGATGCCGTCTTCGCCGCCGCCGTTATGGCCGTGCAGCACGTTGAAGACGCGGTCGAACCGTTTTTCGACCAGTGCCTGCGCCAATGCCGGAATGCCGTCGACCGGCTGCGCATCGACACCGCGCGCGCGCAGTGCATCGAGCACGTTGCTGCCGGAGTTCAACGACACTTCGCGCTCGGACGAGGTACCGCCGAGCAGCACGGCAACGCGACCGAACGCAGCCGGATCGGTGCCGCGCACGTTGGCGACCGTCGCGCTCATGCAGCCGCTCCGGTGAAGCCGTTATTGATGATGTGCTGGGCCACGTAACCGATATCGCCGGCACCCATCATCAGCAACAGGTCGCCATCCTGCAGCACGTCCGGCAACACTTCGGCCAGGCCCGAAATCTGGCCGACCACCACCGGCTCGCTGCGGCCGCGCGCACGGATGGCACGCGCCAACGCACGCGAATCGGCGCCGGGAATCGGCGCTTCGCCGGCCGGGTAGACCTCGCTCAACACCAGCGCATCGACGGTACTCAACACCGCGGCAAAGGCATCGAACTGATCGCGGGTACGGCTGTAACGATGCGGCTGGAATGCAACCACCAGACGCTTGTCCGGCCAGCCACCGCGGGCTGCGGCGAACACTGCTTCCAGCTCGCGCGGATGGTGGCCGTAATCGTCGACCACGCGCACGCGTGCACCGGTGCTGGTGGTGACTTCGCCCAGATCGTTGAAGCGACGGCCGATGCCGGCGAAGTTTTCCAGCGCGCGCGCAATGGTTTCCGGCGCCACGCCCAATTGCCAACCGATCGCCGCTGCTGCCAGTGCATTGAGCACGTTGTGACGGCCCGGCAGTGCGAGCGTCACCGGAGTGGTGGTGCCTTCGGGCAGGCGCAGCGTGAAGCGCATGCGCGGGCCGTCCTGCACCACATCTTCGGCGCGCACGTCGGCGTTTTCGCTCATGCCGTAGCTCATCACGTGGCGCGGCGTCTTGCTGGCCAGCGCGGCCACTTCCGGGTCGTCGATGCACAGCAGGGCCAGGCCGTAAAACGGCAGGCGCTGCAGGAATTCTGCGAATGCCGCCTGGATACGCGAGAAATCGTTGCCGTAGTTTTCCAGGTGATCCGAATCGATATTGGTGATCACCGCCATCAACGGATTCAGACGCAGGAAGCTGCCATCGCTCTCGTCGGCTTCGGCCACCAGCCACTGGCCGCCACCGAGCTTGGCGTTGGCACCGGCGGCTAGCAACTGCCCGCCGATGACGAAGGTCGGATCCAGCCCGCCTTCGCTCAGCACGGCCGCCGCCAGACTGGTGGTGGTGGTCTTGCCGTGCGTGCCTGCCACCGCGATACCGCGACGGAAGCGCATCAGCTCGGCCAGCATCGCCGCACGCGGCATGATCGGAATGCGCTGGCTGCGCGCTTCCATCAGCTCGGGGTTGTCTTCGCGGATCGCGCTGGACACCACCACGCAATCGGTGCCGAGCACATTGGCCGCCGAATGCCCGCGCATCACCCGCGCACCCAGCTTGGCCAGCCGACGCGTGGCCGCGTTATCAGAGTTGTCGGAGCCGGAGACTTCATAGCCCAGCGTCAGCATCACTTCGGCAATGCCGCTCATGCCGGTGCCGCCGATACCGACGAAATGCACGCGCGGAAACGCACGCACCAGATCGCCGCTGTCCTGCAGACGGCGGATCACGCGGCACCTCCTGCGGAGTTGCGAATCGGGACTCGGGAATCGGGAATCGTATGAAGCGGAGCGCCAGCGGCGACGGATACTTGGTCGGTGCGCTTGTCTGCGTGCATCAATTTGTGTTCCTGCAAGTGTTCTGAGCTCTGCCCATTCCCCATTCCCGATTCACCACTCCCGGCCTCTTGAAGAATGATGTCGGCGATGCGTTCGGCGGCGTCGGGTTTGGCCAGGGTGCGGGCGGCTTGCGCCATCGACAGGCGGCGCGCGGGGTCGGCGAGCAAGGTCTGCAAGACCTGCTGCAGACGCACTGCCAGGGTGTCGTCCTGCTTGAGCAGCACGGCGGCGTCGGCGCCGACCAGGTATTCGGCATTGCGGGTCTGGTGATCGTCGACGGCGGCGGCGAAGGGCACCAGCACGCTGCCGATACCGGCGGCGCACAGTTCGGCCAACGTGGAGGCACCGGCGCGGCACACGACCAGGTCGGCCCAGGCGTAAGCGGCCGCCATGTCGGCGATGAAGGGTTCGACGCTGGCGTTGACGCCGGCCTGTGCATACGACGCTTCGGCTTCACCGCGCAGCTTCTCGCCGCACTGATGACGCACCTCGACATCCGGGTGACCGAGTGCCGCCAGTGCCGCCGGCACGGCTTGATTCAATGCGCGTGCACCCTGGCTGCCGCCGAGGACCAGCATGCGTACCGGGCCACCACGACCGACCAGGCGCAGAGCCGGCACGGGGAGCGCTGCGATTTCCGCGCGCACCGGATTGCCCACCGCTTCTTCGCCAGCGAAGCTGCCCGGGAAACCGGTCAACACGCGACGCGCGAAACGCGACAACACCTTGTTGGTCATGCCGGGTGCGCGATTTTGTTCGTGCACCAGCAACGGCACGCCGAGCAGACGAGCAGCCAGGCCGCCCGGGCCGGCCGCAAATCCGCCGAAGCTGATCACCGCACGCGGCTGGCGCTTGCGCAGTACGAAGCCGGCGGCGCGCACCGCGCGCATCACCCGCACCGGCGCGCCGAGAAGTTTCACCAAGCCCTTTCCGCGCAGCCCAGTGATGGCCAGCGTGTCGAGTGGGATGTCGTGCTGCGGCACCAGACGGGTTTCCATCGCGCCATCAGCGCCAAGCCAGGTCACCGGCACGCCACGCGCGCGCAGCACCTTGGCCACGGCCAGGCCCGGGAAGATATGCCCACCGGTTCCGCCAGCAAGGATCATGACCGGACGAACCACAGCTGACTGCGCGGACGCCGGCGTGGGATTCGCATGGCTACTACTCATGCAATCCTCCCGAACGTCGGTTCCACACGCGGCTGCATGCGGCTGGTGCCGCGCAGGATGGCCGATGCCGGCGCCACCGATGCTGCAGCGACCGGTGCGGGTGCGGGTGCAGCGGCAGCCACGGTGTCGCGCTGCGGTTTGCGTGCTGGCGCATACGCCGGCGGCACCGAGTCGACCACCGGCTCGGCCGGCTCCGCCGACGGCGCGCCTGCACCCTGCGGCGACAACTTGCTGCGCAGGCGCTCGGCGCGATCCATTTCATAGGACACGCGCAGCAGCAAGCCCATCGCCACGCAGGTCATCAGCACCGACGAACCGCCGGAGGAAATCAGCGGCAAGGTCAGGCCCTTGGTCGGCAGGATGCCCAGATTCACGCCCACCGAGACGAAGCTCTGCAGGCTGATCCACAGACCGATGCCGAAGGCGATGTAGCCGGAGAAGTGGCGCTTCATTTCCACGCAGCGCATGCCCAGCCAGAACGCGCGGCCAACCAGTAGCGCGTACAGCGAGATCACCCCGCACACGCCGACAAACCCGAGCTCTTCGGCAATCACCGAAAAGATGAAATCGGTATGCGCTTCGGGCAGATAGTTGAGCTTTTGCACCGAGGCGCCTAGGCCCACGCCGGTCCACTGGCCACGGCCGACCGCCATCAAGGCATTCGACAACTGGTAGCCGGAGCCGAGCTGATCGGCCCACGGATCCAGGAACGAGGTGATGCGACGCAGGCGGTACGGTTCCAGGATCGCGATGAAGGCGAACACCGGCAGGCCGAACACGATCGGCATCGACATGCGCGGCAGGTTCACCCCGCCCAGCACCAGCATGCCGGCTGTGATCGCCAGCAACAGCGTGGACGAGCCGAAGTCCGGCTGCATCAACAGCAGGCCGACCAGTGCGATCGCCACGCCCAGCGGCTTGAGCATCGCCGGCCAGGTCGCATTGACCTCGTCGCGAAAGCGCACCAGGTAGCTGGACAGCCACACGATGTAGAGCACCTTGACCGCTTCCACGGTCTGGAATTTCGACACGCCCAGATTGATCCAGCGCTTGGCGCCGTTGACGCTGCTGCCCAGGCCGGGCACGAACACCACCATCAGCAAACCGAAGCAGGCCAGCAGCAGCACCTGGTTGTACTGCTCGATGGTCTTGAGCTCGGTCCGCATCGCCCAGAACGCCAGGCCAATGCCGATGCCCAGAAACAGCAGATGGCGGGTCAGGTAATAGAACGGGTTGTCGGACAGTTCGATCGAGCTGGACGCCACCATCACCACGCCCAGCGAGGCGAGCGTGGCCGCGGCGCCGAGCAGCCACGGGTCGTAGCGCCCGCCGATGGCTTCGAGTCGAGTGGCTTGACGCGCGTTGTCGTTCATCAGCGCACCTTCAACGTGGCAAGGCCGATCAGCACCAGCACCACCGAGATGATCCAGAAGCGCACGATCACGCGCGGCTCCGGCCAGCCCTTGAGTTCGAAATGATGATGGATCGGCGCCATGCGGAACACGCGCTTGCCGGTGAGCTTGAAGCTGGCGACCTGGATGATCACCGACAGCGTTTCGATCACGAACACGCCGCCCATGATCACCAACACCAGTTCCTGACGCACGATCACCGCGATGGTGCCGAGCACCGCGCCCAGCGACAGCGCGCCGATATCGCCCATGAACACCATGGCCGGATAGGTGTTGAACCACAGAAACCCTAACCCTGCCCCCGCGATCGCCGAGCAGATGATGATCAGCTCGCCGGCCCCGGGAATCAGCGGGATTTTCAGGTATTCGGCAAACACCACGTTGCCCGAGGCATACGCGAACACACCCAGCGCACAGGCCACCAGCACGGTCGGCATGATCGCCAGACCATCCAGGCCGTCGGTCAGATTGACCGCGTTGGAGAAGCCGACGATCCAGAAGTAGGCAATGACCACAAAGCTCACGCCGGCCAACGGCAGCGCCACCGCCTTGAACATCGGAATGTAGAAGGTGATCGCGGCCGGCACATCGGCGGTGTAGTACAGGAACAGGCCGGCAGCCAGGCCGAAGATCGACTGCAGCAGATACTTCCAGCGCGACTTCAGGCCGTTGGGGTCGCGGCGCACGATCTTGATCCAGTCGTCGTACCAGCCGATCGCGCCAAAACAGATCATCACTGCCAGCACCAACCACACATAACGGTTGCGCAGGTCGCCCCACAACAGCACCGACAAGGTCACCGTCAGCAGGATCAGCGAGCCGCCCATGGTGGGCGTACCGGCCTTGGAAAAATGCGTCTGCGGGCCATCCTGACGGATCGGCTGGCCACCCTTGAACTGGCCCAGCTTGCGGATCACCGCCGGGCCCATCCACAACGACAGGAACAACGCGGTCAGCGCCGCCAGGATGCCGCGGAAGGTCAGATAGTTGAACAGCCCGAACAGGCTCTCCAGTTGCTGTAGCCAACGGGCCAACTCAAGCAGCATGGGAGGTGTCCTCCACCGCTGCGAGCAACGCGGCGACGATGCGGTCCATCGCACTGCCACGCGAGCCTTTCACCAACAACGTGGGCGGGACCTGCGCCGTGGTGGCGGCAGTCTGCGCCGCCGCACCGGTGTGTTCGTGCATCGAAGAAGATTCCTGCGTTTGAGTCGGCGAAACGGCGACCTGCGCCAGATCCGCCTGCAACGCCGCGACCAGCGCGGCATGAGTGGCGAACACGCGGCCGCCATCGCCGAAGGCCTGCGCGGCGGCGGCACTGAGCTCGCCCAACGCGTAAAGACGCTGCAGCTTGGCCGCACGTGCGCGACGCCCAGCAGCGGCATGCAGCGCCTTGCCTTCCGGGCCGAGTTCGCGCATGTCGCCGAGGACCAGCCAACCCGCGCCCGGCGCGGCAGCCAGCGTGTCGATGGCCGCATCCAGCGAACCGGGATTGGCGTTGTAGCTGTCGTCGATCAGCACAGCGCCGCTGGGCAGCGTGTGTGCGATCTGACGACCGGCCACCGGACGCGCCTGCGCCAAACCGGCGGCGATGATCGGCAATGCGATACCCGCGCCCAACGCCAGCCCGGCCGCAGCCAGCGCGTTGAGCACGTTGTGGCGGCCCGGCAGCGGCAGCGCGATCTGCGCCTCGCCTTGCGGCGTCACCAGCGTGAACTGCGCACCACCTTCCTGCAGCCGTAGCCCACGTGCAGTGAGGTCGGCGCTGGCCTGCAAGCCATAACGCAACACGCGACGGCCCTGCACCGGCTGCGCATGCAGTTGCTGCTCGAACCAGGCCCCGAAGGCATCGTCGGCATTGATCACCGCCACGCCATTGGCCGGCAGTGCAGCGTAGATGGCGCCCTTGGTGCGCGCGACGCCGAGCAGGCTGCCCAGACGTTCCAGATGGGCGGGTGCGATATTGTTGACCAAAGCTACGTGCGGCTGCGCGATGTCGGTGAGATAGGCGATATCGCCCGGCTTGCCGGCGCCCATTTCGTAGATCGCAACATCCGCATCGTCCGGCGCGGCGATCACCGCCAGCGGCAGGCCGATTTCATTATTGCGGTTGCCCGGATTGGCGTAGACGGTGGTGCCCTCGACGCGCCCAGCCTCTTCCAGGATCGACAGCAGCAAGGCCTTGACGCTGGTCTTGCCGTTGGAGCCGGTCAACGCGATCACGCGCGTGGCGCGGTCGCGCTGCATGCCGGCAGCGATACGCGCCAGCGCGAGTTCGGTGTTTTCCACCAGCACCTGCGGCACGCTCAGCGCAGGCAGCAGGCGATCCACCAGCAACCCACTGGCACCATGCGCCACTGCGTCTGCGGCAAAGTCGTGTCCATCGAAACGCTCGCCGCGCAGCGCCACATACAGGCTGCCGTTGGCGAGCGTGCGGGTGTCGTTGCCGACCGCATCGATCATGGCGTCGTCGCCGTGCAGCTCGCCGCCGGCCCAGTGGGCGATCAACGACAACGGAGTGAGCTTCATGCGCGCACTCCCAGCACGGTGCGCGGCAGCAAGGCCTGCGCCGCCACGATGGCGTCGTCGAAGGCATGCTGCACACCGGCAATTTCCTGATATGGCTCGTGGCCCTTGCCAGCGATCAGCACGATGTCGGAGGCACCGGCCATGCTGATGGCCTGATGGATCGCCGCGGCGCGGTCGCGCTGCACGATCGCCGCATCCGGGCGCGCAAAGCCGCGCAGGATGTCGGCCACGATCGCATCGCCATCTTCGCCACGCGGGTTGTCGTCGGTGACGATCGCCACATCTGCATTGACCTCGGCGATCGCCGCCATCTGCGGACGCTTGCCGGTATCGCGCTCGCCACCGCAGCCGAACACGCAGATCAGCCGGTCCTGCGCATGCGAGCGCAGGCTGGCCAATGCCTGTTCCAGCGCGTCGGGCGTGTGTGCATAGTCCACCACCACCAACGGGGCGCCATGCGCGCCGCCGAGACGATTCATGCGGCCGTGGATCGGCTGCAGCTGACCAAGCACTTCGGCGATCTGTGCCGGCGCGATGTCCAACGCATACAACGCACCGGCGACCGCGAGCAGGTTATCGACGTTGAAGCGGCCCAGCAGCGGCGAGTGCACCGGATGCACTTCGCCATGGATGTTGAGCGCGAAATTGATGCCGTTGTGGTCCAGCTGCAGCGCCTGCGCACGCACCACGGCCTGGGCTTGCGCGCGCGAACTCACGCCGATCGCGCGCAGCGCCGGGTCGAGCGCGGCGAACAGCGTGCGGCCGAAGTCATCGTCCAGATTCACCACAGCTGCTTTCAATCCAGCGCGCGTGAACAGCTTGGCCTTGGCCGTGCCGTACTGCGCCATGTCGCCGTGGTAATCGAGATGGTCGCGGGTGAGATTGGTGAATACCGCCACGTCGAAGTGCACTGCGTCGACGCGGCCCTGGTCGAGCGCGTGCGAGCTGACTTCCATCGCCACGGCCTGCGCGCCTTCATCGCGCAACTGCGCCAGCAACGCGTGCGTGGGCAATACCAGCGGCGTGGTGAAACCGGTCGGCACGGCATTGCCATACAGGCCAACACCCAAGGTGCCGAGCGTGCCGGTGGGCATGCCGAGCAGCGTCAGCGCCTGCGCCAGCAACTGCACGGTGGAGGTCTTGCCGTTGGTGCCGGTGACGCCGACCATGCGCAGCGCCTGCGAGGGCTGGCCATGAAACTGATCGGCCATCGCGCCCAGACGCGCGCGCAAACCAGGCACGGCGATCGCATCGGCCGGTGCCGGCAACTCGGCAGGCGCTGGCGGCTCGAACAACACCGCCGCCGCGCCATTGGCACGCGCCTGTTCGACGAAGCCCAGACCATGCGCGCCGAAGCCGGCGATCGCCACGAAGGCATCGCCCGCACGCACCGCACGGCTGTCCATCACCAGACCCGAGACCTGCACGTCGTGCGCGATCGGCACGTCCGGCAACAGCTGCGACAGCGGCATGGAGCGGCTCACTGGCGGCTCTCCTGCAGCGGTGCGGGCTGGGCCGGCGCGGGTAGCGCGGCAGGTGCAAGTGCGGTGGGAATACCGGCAGAGACTTCATCCACCGGATCCGGCATCAATGCCGGGTCCAGCTCGGGCGGCTGCGGCTTGGCGATCGGCTGCCCGGTCTTGCCAGCCGCCTGCGCGGCCAGCCACGACTGGATGTCGTCCGGCGGCACGTCCATCAGACGCAGCGCGCCTTCCATCACCTTGTGGAACACCGGTGCCGACACCAGGCCGCCGTAATACACCTTGCCCTGCGGATCGTTGATCACGATGACGGTGGCAAAGCGCGGGCGCGTGGCCGGCACCAGGCCGGCGAACAGCGCGTTGTAATGCCCGCGCTCGTACCCGTTGGCGCCGTTCTTGCGCGCGGTACCGGTCTTGCCGGCCACGTGATAGCCCAGAATGGCCGCGCCCTTGGCGCCGCCCTGGGTGACCACGGTTTCCATCATGTCGATGACCTGACGCGCCACTTCCGGCGTGACCACCTGGCGGGTTTCGTTGTGCTGGCCGCGTACGAAGGTCGGCGGGGTCAGCTTGCCGCCGTTGCCCAGCGTGGCGTACGCCTGCGCGATCTGCAGCGGCGTCACCGACAGGCCATAGCCGTACGACATCGTGGTCTTGGACGGGCCGCTCCAGCGCGCCGGTTGCAGCACCACGCCCGAGGATTCGCCGGGAAAACCGCTATGCGGCGCGCTGCCGTAACCGAAATTGCGGATCGACTGATAGAACGTCTGATCCGGCACCTTGGCCGCAATCTTGGCCGCACCGATGTTGGAGCTGCGCGTGATCACGCCGGTGACGTTGAGCACGCCGTTGTTGCGCGGCACATCGCGGATGGTGAAGCGCCCCACGGCCATGTAGCCAGGGTTGGTGTCGATGATGGTGTCCTTGGTCACCACGCCGGCAGTCAATGCGGTGGCCACGGTGAGCGGCTTCATCGTCGAACCCGGCTCGACCAGATCGGTGACCGCGCGGTTGCGGCGCGCCGACGGATTGATGCCAGTGACCGAATTGGGGTTGTAGGTGGGCAGGTTGACCATCGCCAGCACTTCGCCGGTGGCCACGTCCATCACCACCATCGAGCCGCCGGCAGCATTGTTTTCGACCAACGCGTTGCGCAGTTCCTTGTAGGCCAGGAACTGGATGCGGCGGTCGATGCTCAGCGTCAGGTCCTTGCCCGGCTGCGCAGGACGCACCAGATCCACGCTCTCCACGATCGCGCCGCGCGCATCGCGCACCACTTTCTTGGAGCCCGGCTTGCCGCGCAGCCATTCGTCGAAAGCCAACTCCAGGCCTTCCTGGCCGCGGTCGTCGATATTGGTGAAGCCCAGCACATGGGCCATCGCTTCGCCTTGCGGATAGAAGCGACGGAACTCGCGCTGCGAGAACACACCGGGAATCTTCAGCTCAACAATGGCATGCGCCTTGTCCGGATTGATCCGGCGCTGCAGGTACATGAATTCCTTGCCGGCCTTCTGCGCCAGCTTGGCGTTCAACTCGTCCAGCGGCTGGCCGAGTGCCTTGGCCAACTCGGGAATGCGGTCCGGATTACGCAGCAGTTCCTGCGGATTGACCCAGATCGATTCCACCGGCGTGGACACCGCCAGCGGCTCGCCGTTGCGGTCGGTGATCATGCCGCGCGAGGTGGCGATCGGCAGCTCGCGCAGGTAACGCGCTTCGCCCTGGCGCTGATAGAAATCGCGGTTGACCAGCTGCACGAACGCCGCGCGGCCGATCAGCGTCACCGAGCACAGGCCCAGCGCGATGCCGACCAGCGTCAGACGGCCACGCAGGTTGAAGTTGCTGCGCGCGCGGTTGCGGCCGGCTTTCATGGCGCACCTCCGTGTGCGCCACCCTGCGGGCGGCTGCGCCGTGCAAAACGGCTGTCCTGCCGTTTTGTCATGGACACACCCTGTGCGCCACCCCGCGGGCGGCTGCGCCGTGCAAAACGGCTGTCCTGCCGTTTTGTCATGGGCGCACCACCACGATGTCGTTGGTCTCCGGGAACTTCATCCCGATACGCGCACGCGCGACCTGATCGACGCGATTGCTTTCCGCCCAGGTGGCCTGCTCCAGCTGCAGCCGGCCGAATTCGATATTCAATTCGTCACGCGTGTGTTCGAGCTTGGACAACTGCACGAACAACTTGCGATGCATGTGGCGCATGTACACCACACCGATCGCCGAGGCGATGCTGCAGGCGAGCAGCACGATGAGCAGCAGGCGGCTCATTGGGCGTCTCCTTGAGACGCCGGGATTGGGGATGCGGGATTCGAGATTCGCTTAAAGCGCTCTTCTAATCCCGAATCCCCAATCCCCAATCCCAACTTCTCAGCCACCCGCAACACCGCACTACGCGCGCGCGGGTTGACGCTCAACTCGTCGAAGTCGGCTTTGACTGCGCCGGTGACCAGCTGCAGCGTCGGCACGAACGGCTGCGCTTCGGGCAGGCGGCGATTGCTCGGCGGGGCCTTGGCGTAGCGGGCCATAAATTGTTTGACGATGCGGTCTTCCAGCGAGTGGAAGCTGATCACCGCCAGGCGGCCGCCGGGCTTGAGCGCGCCTAGGGCGGCATCCAGGCCGGCTTCCAGATCGTCCAGCTCGCGGTTGATGTAGATGCGGATCGCCTGAAAGCTGCGTGTGGCCGGATGGGTCTTGCTGTCGCCACGCGGCATCACCGAGGCAATCAGGTCGGCCAGCTGCGCGGTGCGCAGCAGCGGCTGTTCGGCGCGGCGCGCCACGATGGCACGTGCGATGCGGCGGCTCTGGCGTTCTTCGCCATAGGTCCACAGCACATCGGCGATGTCGCGGTCGCTGGCCTGCGCCAGCCACTCGGCCGCGCTCTGCCCGGCGTCCGGGTCCATGCGCATGTCCAGCGGGCCGTCCTTGCCGAAACTGAAACCGCGCCCGGCCACATCCAGCTGCGGCGAGGACACGCCCAGATCCAGCAGGATGCCGTCGACGGTTGCCGCAGCGACCACCTGGCCCAGACCGGCAAAGCTGCCGCGATGGATGGACACGCGCGCATCGCCACCGAACGCTTGTTCGGCCACGGCAATCGCTTCGGGGTCCTTGTCCATCACCAGCAGTCGACCTCCCGGGCCAAGGTGTTGCAGCACGCCACGGGCGTGTCCGCCACGCCCGAACGTGCCATCGAGATAGGTTCCGTTTTCGATCACCTGCAGGCCATCCAGAACCTGCGTGTACAGCACCGGCACATGGGCTGCCGGCGGCTGCGACACCGGGTGACCGGGCTGCGCTTCACCGCGCATCCGGGCACCCCGGCTCACAACCTGAGATCGAGCAATTCATCGCCCAGATCCCCGTCAGACAATGTCTGCTGGATCAGTGCGCGATGTGCCTGCTCGCTCCAGAGTTCGAATTTGTCGCCCATGCCCAGCAGCACGGCCTTTTTCTCGATGCCGACCGCATTGCGGTGGCTGGCCGGGATGCTCAGACGGCCGTTGGCGTCCAGCTCCAGCATTGCGGAAGAACCCACCAGTTTCTGCTGCAGCGTGCGGACCACGCGCTGGGTATTGGGCTTGGACATCACATCGTCACGCACCCGCTCCCACTCCTTTTCCGCATACAGCCACAGACATCCGGCTTCGAACGGGTTGTAGGTGAGTACCAGGCGGTTGCCGCTCGCACGCGTGACGAGGTCGCGGTACGCGGTTGGCACCGCCATACGCCCCTTGTCGTCCACCGTGATGGCAGTCTCGCCCTGAAACACCGAATGCAACCTCGAATACCCGCTGGGGGATCATTGAACCACGAAAAACCACAAAACACCTGGTTTTCCCTCCGTTGCCCACCTTAGCAGTGCGCCGAAGGTTGTCAACAACTTTGGAGACCGCAAATCGCCAGTCGCATCAATGAGTTGCAGCACTCTTTAGAGACTTGTTCAAAGGTTATCCACAAGTTGCTGTTTCGTCTCAGATTTTGAGATTGAACAAAAGTTCAGGGGTGTGAAGGCCATGTAAACTCGACCGTGGTCTCACTTCACATTGAGCCGACTACACGTCATGACTGCGCAAACCGGCGACAATCGGCGCCATGTGCCTGGTTGCTCTCGCCTGGAAAGCCCACCCCCGCTGGCGTTTGCTGCTGGCGGGCAACCGCGATGAATTCCACGAGCGCCCCACCGCGCCGCTGGCACGTTGGGCAGCGCCGGCCGACGGCGTGCTGGCGGGCCGCGACCTGCGCTCGGGCGGCAGTTGGGTAGGGCTGGGCAACCACGGTCGCGTCGCGGTGGTGACCAACGTGCGCGACCCGCTCGCCACCGCGTCCGGGCGCTCGCGGGGTCATCTGATTGCCGATTACCTGGCCGGCAGCCTGGATGCCGCCGCCTACGCCAGCGATCTGGCAGCGGCCGCGCACGAGTTCCCGCCCTTCAACTTATTGCTGTGCGATGCCGAGCGTTGCGAGCACCTCAGCAACCACCCGCCACTGGCCCGCACGCTGGCGCCCGGCATCCATGGCATGTCCAACGGCCCGCTGGATGCGCAGTGGCCCAAGACCGCCGCACTGACTAATGCATTACACAACTGGTGCGCCACCGACAGCGACGACCTGCAACCCTTGTGGACCTCCCTGGGCAACCCTGCAATCGCACCCGACGCCGCGCTTCCCCACACCGGGGTGGACTTGGCCACCGAACGCCTGCTCTCGGCCGCCTTCATCACCGGCACCAGCTACGGCACGCGCGCCAGCACCATCGTGGCGGTGGACCAGCAAGGCCGTGGCTTCATCCACGAACGCCGCTTTGGACCAAACGGGATCTTCCAAGGCGAAACACGACTGGACGTCGCCGGCATGCATTGACAATGCGCATTCATGCGCATAGCGTGCGCATAATCCACTGGAGGCCGCTCATGAGCCGTTATTACGACAGGTCCGCGCAAAAAAAGCCGCTGAACCTGACCATCAACTCGGACCTGGCCGCGCAGGCACGGGCGATGACTGGCAACCTGTCGGCAAAGGTCGAGGAACTGCTGGCCGAGTACGTGACAAAAGAACGCGACAGCCACAGCGCCCGAGCAATGGAGCTGCAGCGCGCCGCAAGCGAATGGAAGACCTTCACTGACGCGCACGGCTCCTTCGCCGAGGAGTTCTCCACGCTATGACCGACCAGTTCGATGTCTACGCGAACGTCGGCCAGAACAAGAACATCCCGTACGTGGTCGTCGTCCAGTCAAAGATCTTCGACGCCTCACCTCGCCGCGTCGTCGTGCCCCTGGTCCGAAAGTCCACCCACTCCCCGACCCCCTCCCGCTTCACCCCGGAACTCGCGGTGGCCGGCCACAGCGTCATCCTGCAACCCCTGGAAATGACCTCGGTGCCGCTGGCAGTGCTCAGCAAACCTGCCGGCTCCCTGAAAGACCAGGGCCAAACCATCATCGACGCCCTGGACGAGCTATTCACCCGCTCATTCGGCTAGCGCCGAACACGACCGCAGGTGAAACACCAACGCAACGTTGCCCGCGAGGGCGAAGCCCAAGCCACGTAAAAATGACCGCAGCACCCAGATCGCATTGATCGCAGCCGAAGCAAGCGCCCAGCAAAGCACCCGAGTGCAAGCCCCCTTGAGTCAAGGGGGCGCGGCGACAGCCGCGGGGTTCTGGCATGCCCGGAGCGGGGCCCGCGCTTTGTACTGCCGAAGGCGGTACAAAGCGTGGGTGTCTTCTTGGGGCGAACGCCCAAAGAAGACAGCGAAACAGCCGTGGGGTTCTGGCATGCCCGGAGCGGGACCCGCGTTTTGTACCGCCAACGGCGGTACAAAGCGTGGGCACCTTTTTGGGCCTACGCCCAAAAAGGCGGCGGAGCCGGCCGATAAGCCGGGTTCTGTCGTGGACAGTCATTCGTCTAGGCGCTACGTCACCGCAGCGCTCAAGCAACCTACCCGGATCCAGCGCGGGCCACGCCAATGGATCCCTATTTGGTCTTGCTCCAGGTGGGGTTTGCCGTGCCGGTCCGTTACCGGACTCGCGGTGCGCTCTTACCGCACCATTTCACCCTTACCGGCTCCTCGAAAGGAACGTAGGCGGTATCTTTCTGTTGCACTTTCCGTCGGCTTGCGCCGCCCAGGCGTTACCTGGCACCTTGCCCTATGGAGCCCGGACTTTCCTCGGCACTCTTGCGAGTGACGCGACTGTCTGGCCGACTCCGCCGGGGCGCACTATACGCTATGCAGAACGGCGCAGCGATGCCAGCCCCGCCATTGCCGGTAGGAGCGCACCTGGGCGCGAGAAGCCTTATCGAAAAATCACAGTCGCACGCAAACGTGCTCCTGGGATGGCAAACCTACCCGCCATACAACGCCTTGCGCGGCGCACCGGTCAGCTCGGCGGCCAGCTTGGCGGCGGTGGACGGGGACAGGTGCTCGGCAAGCTTGGCGTAGACGCGGCGGCCTTCGGCGAGTTGGCCTTCGGCGGCGTCGGCGGCGCCCTGCACCATCACCACGAACTCGCCCTTGCGCTGGTTGTCGTCGGCTTCGACCTTGGCCTGTAGCTCGGCCAGGGTGCCGTCGAGCACGGTTTCGAACAGCTTGGTCAGCTCGCGGGCGATCACCGCCGGGCGGTCGTCGCCGAAGGCCCCGCGCAGGTCGGCCAGCGAGTCGACGATGCGGTGCGAGGATTCGTAGAACACCAGGGTGCGGGTCTCCCCGGCCAGGTGCGCCAGGCGTTCGCGGCGGGCAGCGCTTTTGGCGGGCAGAAATCCTTCGAAACTGAAACGGTCGCTGGGCAGGCCGGCCACGCTGAGCGCAGCGATGGCGGCGCAGGCGCCAGGCACCGGGCTGACCCGAATCCCGGCCGCGCGCGCGGCGCGCACCAGCTTGAAGCCGGGGTCGCTGACCAGCGGGGTGCCGGCGTCGCTGACGATGGCCAGCGACTCGCCCTCGCGCAGGCGCGCGACGATGCGCTCGGACATGGCTTCTTCGTTGTGGTCGTGCAGGGCCAGCAGCGGGCGGTCGATGCCGAAATGGCCGAGCAACTGGCGGGTGTGGCGGGTGTCTTCGGCGCAGATCGCGGCCACGCCACGCAGCACCTCCTGCGCACGCGGCGACAGGTCGGCCAGGTTGCCGATCGGCGTGGCGACCACATGCAGGGTTCCGGGGGACGTCATCAGCGGTATTTCCGGGGGCAAAGGGTAGAATCGTAGCGTTTTTAACGGTCCGCCCCGGCGGGCCCCGTCCAATGGATCTGAAATGAACAAGCGTGTTGCAAGGATCTCCGCCCTGTCGCTGCTGGTCATGCTGGCCGCCGGTTGCGCCACCAGCAGCGTCACCCAGACCGCCTCGCCCACGCAGAACGCGGCGCTGGCGTTGCTGGACCAGGGCAAGCCGCGCGAGGCGGCGCAGCAGTTGGAAGCCGAGGCGGCCGGCGCCAGCGGTGCGCAGCGCAGCCGCTTGCTGGCCGCCTCGGCGTTCGGCTGGCACGACGCCGGCGATGACGCACGTGCGCGCACGTTGCTGGCGCAGGTGACCCCACGCCATCTCACTGGCGAAGACCGCGCCCGCTTCGCGTTGTTGACCGGCGAGCTGGCTGTGATCGACAAGCAGGCCGCGCAAGCGCTGCAGGCGCTGGGCGACAGCCCGCAAGGCCTGCCGCAGCCGTTGCAGACCCGCTGGCTGCTGGCACGCGCCGCCGCATTGGAAGGCACCGGCGACCTGTTCGGCGCCGCCGCCGACCGTGCACGCGCCGATGCCAGCCTGACCGGCACTCCGCGCAGCGAAAACCAGCGCGCAATCGTGCGCCTGCTCGCCGCGCTCGACGACGCCACGCTCAAAGGCCGCACCGCCGCACTACCGGCCGGCGACCCGCTGTACAACTTCGCCGGCCGCGCCATGATCAGCCGCGGCTTGGCGCTGCCGCGTGCGTTCGAGCGCGATGCGCAGTGGGGCTTCGATACCAGCAAGCGCCCGCCGGCCGAGCGCGATGGCTACCGTCCGCCGATCAAGCTGGGCGTGCTGCTGCCGCTCAGCGGCAATTTGGCGACCGCCTCGGCGCCGGTGCGCGACGGCCTGCTGGCCGGTTACTACGCCGAAACCCGCCGCCGCCCGGAACTGCGCTTCTTCGATACCGCCGGCACCGCCGCCGGCGCCAATGCCGCCTACGACAAGGCCGTGAGCGCCGGTGTGGACTACGTAGTCGGCCCGTTGGGTCGCGACGAAGTCAGCGCGGTGTTCGCACGCGGCCAACTGGCGGTGCCGGTGCTGGCACTCAACCGCCCCACCGACAACAAGGCACCGCCCAGCGGCAGCGCCGGGTTCTCGCTGGCGCCGGAAGACGACGGCATCATGGCGGCCGAGTACCTGCTTTCGCGCGAGCGCCGCAACGTGCTGATCGTCGGCACCAGCGACGACAACGGCAAGCGCACCATCAAGGCCTTCCGCGACCGCTTCACCGAACGTGGCGGCAGCGTGGCCGGCAGCATCAGCGTGGCCGAAGTACCGGGCGATATCGGCGCGCAGCTGCGCAATTACGGCACTGCCGATGCGGTATTCCTGGCAGTGCGTGGCAATACGGCGCGGGCGCTGGCGCCGCAATTGGCCTTGAGCGGATTCGCCAGCAAATCGCGTGTGGGCACCTCGCAGTTGGTGGCCGGCACCGGCAAGGTCGAAGACGACCTGGCGCTGGACGGCATCATCTACCCGAGCGAAACCTGGACCGCCCTGGGCGTGTCCGGCCTGCCGGCCTCCACCCAGGTCGCCAGCACGCTGCCCAGCGCACGCGGGCCGGGCGCACGCCTGTTCGCATTCGGCTACGACGCCTGGAAGATCAGCGCGTATCTGGAAAAGCTGGCCACCGGCGCCGACGGCGGCCTGCGCGGCGCCACCGGCACCTTGCATCTGGATGGCTTCGGCAACGTGTTGCGTACACCGGCGTGGTCCACCTTCAACGGTGGCCGCCCGGTGCCGATCGCCGACGGCCGCTGACGCCATGCCGGCAGCACGTCAGCAACGTGGTGCGGCGGTGGAAGCATTGGCACGCGCGCTGCTGGAGCAGGCCGGCCTGCGGCTGGTCGTGGCCAATGCCAACTACCGCGGCGGCGAACTCGATCTGGTGATGCGCGACGGGCAAGCGCTGGTGTTTGTGGAAGTACGTTATCGGCGCGACAACCGCTTCGGCGGCGGCGCGGCATCGGTGGACCGGCGCAAGCGCCGCAAACTGGTGCTGGCCGCGCAAGTGTTTCTTGCCTATCACCCGGCACTGGCAAGCTTGCCGTGCCGCTTCGATGTGGTCGAAGCCAGCGGCGAGCCGCCGGTGCTGAACTGGATCCGTGACGCCTTCCGCGCCGACGACTGCTGACAACGACCCACGCGCGATGCCCACCATCCTCACCCACGCTGCGGTGCCGCTGGCGCTCTGGTGCGCCAGCGAACGCGGCCACCTCTCGTCACGTTTGCTCGGTGCCGGCATCGTGGCGGCGATGTTGCCGGATGCCGATGTGCTGGCGTTTGCGCTGCACATCCCGTATGCAGATGTGTTCGGCCATCGCGGTGCCAGCCACTCGTGGGTGTTCGCCACGGTGATTGCATTACTCGGTGGCATTGCGCATCGCGTGTTGCGTGCGGATGCGCTGCAGGCCGCAGCGTTCTTGTTTGCCTGCACCGCATCGCATCCTGTGCTGGATGCGATGACATCCGGCGGCCTCGGCGTTGCATTGACCTGGCCGTGGAGTGATGCGCGCTGGTTCGCGCCGTGGCGGCCGATTCGCGTGTCGCCATTCGCCAACGGTTTCTTCAATGCGCGCGGCCTCAGCGTCCTGCTCTCCGAGCTGCGCTGGGTCTGGCTGCCGCTCACCGTCGCAGTGCTGGGATGGAAATGCATCCAGCGCGCGACACCACAGGATCACCCGTCATGACCGATGTGCTTCCCACCGTGCTGGCCGAACTGCTGGCCGCACGACTTGGACCCGATGGCTGGTTGACCGGCGACGATGCGCGGCGGCGTTATGGCGAAGACGATTCGCGCCGCTGGGCATTGCCCGCCGCCGTCGCCTTGCCGCGCGATACCGATGAGGTGGTCGCCATCGTGCAGGCCTGCCGCGCGCATGGCGTGCCGATCGTGGCGCGTGGCGCGGGCACCGGCACCACCGGGGCCGCGGTGCCGTTTTCCGGCGGCGTGGTGGTGTCGATGGCGCGCATGAACCGCATCCTTGCGCTGCGTCCGGCGGATCGCTGCGCCATCGTGCAACCGGGCCTGCTCAATGGCGACTTGCAACAGGCATTGCAGCCGCACGGCTTGTTCTGGCCACCGGATCCGTCCAGTGCGGACATCTGCAGTGTCGGCGGTAATCTCGCCACCAATGCAGGCGGCCCGCGCGCAGTGAAATACGGCGCCACCCGCGACAACGTGCTCGGTTTGGTGGCAGTGACCGGCACCGGCGAGGTGATCCGTTGCGGCGGTGCGTATACCAAGAATTCTACCGGCTACGACCTCACGCATTTGCTGGTCGGCAGCGAAGGCACCTTGGCCATCATCGTCGAAGCGACGTTGAAGCTGACGCCGCGCGCAATCACACAAGCCGGTTTGCGCGCGCTGTATCGCGATGCGGCCACCGCTGCAGCCGCGGTGTCGCGCATCATGGCGCAACCGACCACGCCGACGATGCTGGAATTCATGGATGCCAGCGCAATCGCACTGCTGCGCCGCAACGGCAGCGATGTGCCCGAGGCAGGCGCGATGTTGTTGATCGAAGCCGATGGCGATCACGACACCTTGCCTTATGCATTGCAGGCGTTGCACGACGCCGCCAACGGCGAGGGTGTGTTGAGCCTGGACGTGGCCGCCGATGGCAGCGCGCGCGACAAGTTGTGGGCCGCGCGACGCGCGCTGTCGCCGGCATTGCGCACGATCAAGCCGGGCAAGATCAACGAAGACGTGGTGGTGCCGGTGTCGCGCATTCCCGAACTGGTGGCCGGTGTGGAAGCACTCGCTGCGGAATTCGCATTGCCCATCGTCGCCTTCGGCCACGCAGGCAACGGCAACCTGCACGTCAACATCATGTACGACCCGGCCGATGCCGACGAAGACGCACGCGCACACGCCGCATTGCCGCGCCTGTTCGCATTGGTGCTGGCGCTGGAAGGCACGCTCTCCGGCGAGCACGGCATCGGCGTGGCCAAGCGCGATTTCATGACACAGGCTTTCAGTGCACCGACACTGGCGGCGATGCGCGCGATCAAGGCCGCGCTGGATCCGGATGGGATTTTGAATCCGGGGAAAGTGCTGCCTTCTCTAGAAAGTTCTTCGTAGCTGTCTATAGCCCTGGCCGTGCTGACGTCGGGCGATCGTCGCTTGATTCAAAGCGGTTTCTCTGGCTAGCTTGGCTGCCAAGCGATTGCACTAGAGAATACCTATGATCGCCACCAGAAAAAAAAACGATAGAGCCGCTTTCACACTGGGAACGGCCGCGCGATGGATAGCAACATCTGCATTGCTGTCGTTGGCAGGCTGTTCGTCGCCGGAGGCTGGCGCTGTCGCTTCAGGCCAGCCAAGCACTTCATCAACAAGAGCCAGTTCGGACTGCTCCCGCATTGCTGCAACCAAAGATCGACAAGCATGCCTGTTGGCCTTGCCGGAAGCTGACTGCAAGCTATTGGGCGCAACGTGCATCTCGTTACGTGAAACTCGTTCGATCAACGAAAAATTGACAAGAATCGAAAGGGAAATCCTCGACAAGGCGCGCGTGCGCTACGCCAGCTATGCCACTGACGATCCCGCTTATCTGGATGATCTGCAAAAGAATTTCAATGCTGCGTCTAAAGCCTGGCGCACTTATCGAGATGCCTATTGCCAGGCCGAGCCATTGGTGCAGGGCATGTCTCGCAATGAACAAGATGCCCTGACTGCAGACTGCAGCATAAACGCCACTCGGCTACGTATCGAGCAACTGGAACAGTTGATAAAAGCCATTCCTTAGGGGACGAAGATGACACAAGGATACCGCTACGACGCGTTAAGTCGTCAAAGCTTCGAAGTGCTTGCATACAACGCTGTGGGCCGTGCCAGCGAAGTGAATCTTGGCGCCGCGTACGCCTTGCAACACAGCACCGGAAATTCAGGCTGGTCTGTAGGCATTATGCAGTGGGACTTCGGTCAGCCTGGGCGGGGAGCTGCCGCCGAGGAGATGCTTCGCCACTATGCAGAGTGGGCCCCGCCTCAACAGCAGTTCAACCACGTAGAGCAAACGAACCTTCTGCAGCGCCTGCAGACCCCTGGACAAGTAGGTAATGACCTTTCGACCGCAGAGCAGGATCGACTCAATGAGTTCCTCAGGTCAGACGACGGCCGGACATTTGTTCAAGGCCTGAACGATCAGCAGGTGGACCGAAAATGGGAAGCTGTTGGCCAGCCCCTTTCGCAGATAATTTGGCTGCAGGATCTCAATAGGGATCATCCCGAGAGCGCTGCCGCAATTGTTGCCGTGACCAGCAAACTTTACAACCAAAACCAAGCCCGTGGAGCATTGCTTGTCGAAAGCCTCCAGCAATCGGATGGCATGACTGCGGATGCGGTGCGCGAATGGATCGGGAATCAAGGCATTAATGGGTTAAATCCCGCTGCCAGGGCAGCGATCGTGTCCGGGCGCGATGCGACGCTTCGGGGGGTTGGCCTCGTCAACGCATTGGAACTCGGACAAGGACAAGGTAGCGAGGAATGGCAATCTAAGGTCAGGGAAGCCGACAACCCGGCCTTGGCCCAAGGGTTCAACAATGAGCCTAGCTTGCAGTTGTTTGACGCGATGTTACGAGATCCGGTGAATGGCTCCCGCATCCTCGACCGGATGGATGAAAGAACGTCTGGTCCCATCCTGACAATTACAGGTAGAAATGAACTGGCTAGAGAAGAAATTTCTCAGGTGCGAGTTGACCGCGAAGGTAGCTTGTCTGTCACCAATCCTTCAGGGGAGATCCATACTTGGGAGGGCAGAGCGTGGTCTTCTGCACTTGAACCTACCGACCCTCATTATCACCAGGGCGCACACCCCTTTGGACCGCCTGCACCATTTGCCATTGACTCACCAGCTCTCCCACAAATATTTGGACAGTGCGTGGAACATGTTCATGCGCTAGACCGCTCGATGGGGCGGTTACCAGATGATCGGAGCGATCGAGCAGCCGCATGTCTGGCTACTGAAGCAATGGCAAATGGTCTCACGCGTGTGGACCACGTAATACTTAGTACGGCCACCCCATCTAGGCAGGCGGGTCAATATCTTTTTGCGGTACAGGGAGAGCCAAGCAACCCTGCGAGTATGCGAGCTCATGTGCCAACAGAGGTTGCGATCAATACACCAGTCGAAGTATCCATCCAGCATGGTCTGGATATTCATCGGGAGCAGTTAAGCAAGCAGCAGAGCATGCAACGTGAACAGGCACAAGAACAGGAGCGCCCAGGGCCAGTTATAGGATAGATGTCCGCATAATTTTTCAGGCAACCCTAGCTGCCACGTCATTCCAATCGCATTTCAAAAATCGAAGTTTATGCGCGATTTCGATGCCGCTTCTTAAATTTGGCGGGCGCCACATTGCAGCACGCTCAACGCGTCACACCGATAAAGCGCAAACCCACACCCGGCTCGGTCACGATGTACTGAGGATCGGCGGCATCGTCGTGCAGTTTCTGGCGCAGCTTGCCGACCAGGATGCGCAGGTAATGGGTGTCTTCTTCGTGGGTGGGGCCCCACACTTCGCGTAGCAGTTGCGGCTGGGTGACCACGCGGCCGGCGTGCTTGAGCAATAGCGCGAGCAAGGCGTATTCCTTGCGACTCAACGGTACCGCTTCGCCCGCCAGCGTGACCTCGCGCAGGCCTAGATGGATATGCAGGCGGCCGTCGTCGAACACGCTTTCTTCCACCGTGCTGCCGGCGCCGGCCTGGCGTAGCAGCGCGCGGATGCGTGCCATCAATTCCTGCACGCCGAACGGCTTGGTGACGTAGTCGTTGGCGCCGGCATCGAGCGCGGCCACCTTTTCGGTTTCGCCGGCGCGCACGGTGAGCATGATCACCGGTACGTTGGACCACTGGCGGATCTCGCGCAGCACTTCGTGGCCGTCGCGATCGGGCAGGCCGATGTCCAGCACCACCAATTCGGCGCCTTGCCCGGCCAGCAGGGCCAGGCCTTCTTCGGCGGTGCCGGCCTGCAGCACGCGATAGCCCTGTGCGCGCAGGCTGATGTCGAGAAAACGGCGGATCTGCGGCTCGTCGTCGACGATCAGCACGCGGGCGGGCGGGATGGCAGTGGGGTCAGTCGGCATCGGGGCGAGGTGGCGCGGCAGGAACGAGCAACGGCAGCGTAATGCGGATCGTGGTGCCGTGACCATCTGCGCCGGCCAGCGCCTCCACGCTGCCGCCATGCGCGCCGATCATGCCCTGGCAGATGGCAAGGCCCAGGCCGGTGCCATTGCGACCGCGGTCGCCACGCTCGACGCTGTAGAACATGTCGAAAATGCGTGCGCGCTCGTCTTCGGGAATGCCCGGTCCCTGGTCGCCGATATCGATCTGCAAGGCGCCGGCCTGCAGCCGCGCCTGCACAGTCACCGCGATGCCCGGTGGCGAAAATTTCGCCGCATTCTCCAGCACGTTGAAGATGGCCTGTTCCACCAGTGCCGGGTGCACCCAGATCGCCGGCAGGTCGGCGGCCAGATCCAGTTGCAGGCGCACCGCCGGCTGGTAGCGCTGCAGCCGGCGTGTGGCCGAGCCGAGCAGCTCGTCCACGCCGATCCAGTCGCGATTCAAGGTCAGCCCGGTGTGGCCGAGCCGGGTCATGTCGAGCAGGTTCTGGATGTAGCGATCCAGCCGCTCGCCTTCGAGCTGGATGGTGTCGAGCAGGCTGTGGCGGTCCTGCGCGTCCATCGCATCGCCGTAGTTGGCAAGGCTGCTGGCCGAGCCGATCATCGAGGCCAGCGGCGAGCGCAGATCGTGCGAGACAGACGACAGCAACGCCGAGCGCAGGCGCTCGGTTTCGCCACTGACGCGCGCGCCTTCCAGATCGGCGACCAGGCGCGTGCGCAACGCCGCCTGGCCGATGTCTTCCACCATCGCTTCGGCCAACCGGCGTTGCTCCAGGCCGGGCCGCTGTACGCTCTGGCGGAAGCGCAGCGCCGCCACACCCAGGCTGCCGCGCTCGTGCCGCACCGGCAGGCACCACCACTGCGCGCCGGCAAGCGTATCGGTGAAGCGGCCGGCCGGTTGACCGTGGCGCTGGGTCCACTCTGCCGCGCTGCGATCGAGCGTGCCGAAACTGGCGGGGGCGTCGCTTTCGCGTTGCTCCAGACGCAGCCAGGTTTCTGCGTCGAGCGCTGTCGCCAACGCGCGGCGTCCGGCTTCCAATACCTGCCCCAGATCGGCCGCGGTGCTGAGTTCGCGCGCCAGCGTCTGCAGTGCATTGGCATGCGTGTTGGCGGCGCGCAGTGCCAGCACCTGGCTACGCAGGCGCGAGGCCAGGCGCCCGGCCACCAGTGCGGCGATCAGGAACAGACACACCGTCACCACGCCCTGGCGCGCGCTGATATGCAGGGTGAAGCGCGGTTCGATGAAGAAGAAGTTGTAGGCGACAAAACTCAGCAACGCGGCAATCACCGCAGCGGCCATGCGCGTGCGCGAGGCCACCAGCACCACCGCCACGATGAACACCATCGACAGGTCGTCGATATCGGTCCAGCGCTGGATCACCCAGGCCACCGCAACGGCTGCAGCAGCCGCGATTGCCGCAAACGCCAGGTCGTAACGCTGCAGCCACTGGCGCGGATTGCGCCAACGCTGGCGTGCGCGTGCACGCGCATCGGCGGAGCTGACGATGACCAGTTCGTAATGCGCGCCACGCTGCAGCAATTGCTGGGTCAGCGTGCGGTTGAACATGCGCGCCAGCGGGCGCTCGCGGGTGCGCCCGAGCACAAGGGTGGACACGCCGTTTTGCGCGGCGAAATCCAGTAGCGCCTCGGCGACGTTGGCGCCGTGCAGCAACGCGGTGTCGCCACCTAACCGACGCGTCAGTGCGAACGCGCGGTCGATTTCCAGCTGCCACGCGGCATCGGCCACGGTGCGCGTCTGCACGGTGACCACCGTCCACGGCGCATCGCGGCGTTCCGACAATCGTCGCGCCACCCGCACCAGATAATCCGAGCTGCCACGCCCGTCGATGGCCACCACCACGCGGCGACGCAACGCAGCGGTGCCCGGCAATCCGCGCGCGGCCTGGGTGTCGCGCAGATCGCTGTCGACACGGTCGGCGGCAGTCTGCATTGCCAACTCGCGCAAGGCAGTTAGGTTGGATGGCGAAAAAAACGCCTGCAAGGCCTGTGTCGCCTGCTCGGGCAGATACACCTTGCCTTGCTGCAGCCGTTCGATCAGTTCGCGCGGCGGCAGATCCACCAGCACGATGTCGCGCAGGCGGTCGAACACCGCATCGGGCACCGTTTCGGACACGCGCACGCCGGTGATGCGCAGCACGATGTCGTTGAGGCTTTCCAGGTGCTGGATATTGACCGTGGTGTAGACGTCGATGCCTGCATCGAGCAGCTCGACGATGTCCTGCCAGCGCCGCTCGTGCCGGCTGCCCGGCACGTTGCGATGGGCCAGCTCGTCGATCAGGGCCAGCTTGGGCTTGCGCGCCAGCAGCGCGTCTAGATCGAATTCTTCCAGCACACGGCCCTGGTAACTGACGCGCGCGCGCGGTAGCAGCGGCAGGCCCTCCAGCAGCGCAGCGGTTTCGCTGCGGCCGTGGGTTTCGATCACACCGGCCACCACGTCCATGCCCTGCCGCAAGCGCTCGCGTGCGCGCGACAGCATGGCGTAGGTCTTGCCCACGCCGGGCGCCGCGCCCAGAAACACCGTCAGGCGCCCACCATGTTCGCGCTGCAGTTCGCCGATCAAGGCGTCGGCTTGTTGGGTACGGGCGTCGGGCATTGGGGCCGGGAGTGAGGCGTCGGGAGTGGGGATTTGTGGAGCCTACCGCGAGCGGATGGCTCTAGCGCTGTTGCCTTGCCCCATTCTCGATTCCCGACTTCCGATTCCCAGCCGCATCAAGCGCCAGATTCAGCGACAGAACATTCACTCGCGGCTGCCCAAGCAGACCGAACTGCGGGTGTTCGGTAGCGGCTTGCACCAGGGCGGCGACGCGTTGCTCCGGCCAGCCGCGTGCGTTGGCGACACGGCGCAGTTGCACCTGCACGGCGGCCGGGCTCAGGTGCGGGTCCAGGCCGCTGCCGGATTGGGTGAGCAACTCGCTGGGAACTGCCCCGGGCGCGATACCGTCACGTGCAGCAACTTCTGCACGCGTTGCCGCGATGCGTGCTTGCAGGTCGGGATTGGAACGCGCCTGGTTGCTGCCGGCGGCCGCAGTCGGGTCGTACTTGGCAGCCGAGAGGCGTGGCTGGAAATAACGCGCATCGGCGAACGGCTGGGCCACCAGCGCCGAGCCGACGACGCGCGCGTCCACACGCAACAACGAGCCGTGCGCCTGCGCAGGAAACAACGCGCCAGTGATGCCGGTGGCGATCAGCGAATAGCTCAAGCCCAGGCCGAGCAGGATGAACAACGCGAGCATCACCGAACCGCGTAGAGCGCCGTCGTCGCGCAACGGGAGCGACGTGGATAGGTTGGTATTTGAAGAAATCGTCATGACTCAGTTTCCTACAGCGGCGACAAGCGCCAGGTCGATCAACTTGATTGCGGCAAACGGCAGCAATATCCCGCCCACGCCATAGATCAGCATGTTCCGGCGCAACAAGGCCGTGGCGCTGGAGGGACGAAAGCGCACGCCTCGCAAGGCCAGCGGAATCAATGCCGGAATGATCAGCGCATTGAAGATCAGCGCCGCCAGCACCGCGTGGCGCGGGCTGGACAACTGCATCACGTTGAGCGCCGCCATCGAGGGAATCGCCGCAGCAAACAGGGCCGGCAGGATCGCGAAATACTTGGAGACGTCGTTGGCCAGCGAGAAGGTGGTCAGCGCACCGCGCGTGATCAGCTGCTGCTTGCCCACTTCGACCACCGCCAGCAATTTGGCCGGATCCGAATCCAGATCGACCATGTTGCCGGCTTCCTTGGCCGCCTGCGTGCCGGAGTTCATCGCCAGGCCCACATCGGCCTGGGCAAGCGCCGGTGCATCGTTGGTGCCGTCGCCCACCATCGCCACCAGCCGTCCACCGGCCTGCTCGGCACGGATGCGGGCCAGCTTGTCTTCCGGGCGTGCCTGGGCGATGTAATCGTCCACGCCGGCTTCGGCGGCGATCGCCGCGGCCGTGAGCGGGTTGTCGCCGGTGATCATCACGGTCTTGATGCCCATCGCACGCAGCTGCGCGAACTTTTCCTTGATGCCTTGCTTGACCACGTCGCTCAACTCGACCACGCCCAGTACATGCCGGCCTTCGGCAACCACCAGCGGCGTGGCACCGCCGCGTGCGACTTCTTCGATGCGCCCGTTCAATTCCGGCGACACCGTGACGCCCATTGCCTGCACATAGGCCACGATCGAGTCGCCCGCACCCTTGCGAATACTGCGCCCAGCGATATCGACGCCGGACATGCGCGTTTGCGCAGTGAACGCAATGAAATGCGCGCCGTCCGGTTCGACTGCGACCGCACCCTGCTGGCGCGCGAGTTTGACGATGGATTTACCTTCCGGCGTCGGGTCCGCCAGCGATGCCAGCATCGCTGCATCGCGCAGTTGCGCACGATCGATGCCGGCCAATGGATGAAACGCGGTGGCCTGCCGGTCGCCGTAGGTGATGGTGCCGGTCTTGTCGAGCAGCAACACGTCCACGTCGCCGGCCACTTCCACGGCCTTGCCGGATTTGGCCAGCACATTGGCCGACAGCGCGCGGTTCATGCCGGCGATCCCGATCGCCGGCAACAGCCCGCCGATGGTGGTCGGAATCAGGCACACCAGCAGTGCGATCAGCAGCAGCGGATCCAGCGTGACACCGACGAATCCAGCAATCGCCGGCAACGACGCCACCACGATCAGGAAGGTCAGCGTCATCGCCGCCAGCAACAAGGTGAGCGCGATTTCGTTCGGCGTCTTCTGCCGGTTGGCACCTTCCACCAAGGCGATCATGCGATCCAGAAAGCTGTGGCCCGGCTCGGCGGTGACCTTGAACACGATCTCGTCGGAGAGCACGCGCGTGCCGCCGATCACGCCACTGCGATCGGTGCCGGCCTCGCGCAACACCGGTGCCGATTCGCCGGTCACCGCCGCTTCGTTGATCGTTGCAACACCGCGCACGATTTCGCCATCGGCCGGGACGAATTCGCCCTCGGACACCATCACGTAATCGCCCGGGCGCAGCTCTGCCGCCGGCACACGCGTCTCGCGGCCACCGAGCGCGGTTTCCACGCGACGCGCCACCAGATCCTTGCGCGCACGCCGCAGCGATGCGGCCTGCCCACGCCCACGTGCTTCGGCGATGGCCTCGGCGAAATTGCCGAACAACACGGTGACAAACAGGATCGCCGTCACCGCCCAGCCGAAGCCGGCGTTGCCATGCCCGCTGGCGGTGATCACCGCCGCCAGCACCGTGCCGCCCATCACCACCGCCATCACCGGGCTGCGCAGCAGATGCTGCGGCGCCAACTTGAGGAAGGCGGCACGCATCGCCGCCATCAGCACGGCAGCATCGAACAACGCTGCGTCGCCGCGCTCGCGTTTTTCAGTCGTATCGATCGTAGACATTGCTCAAACTCTCAGGACGCCGCCAGGGCGAGGTGTTCAGCGATAGGACCCAGCACCAGTGCCGGCATGAACTGCAGCACGGTGAGCACCAGCACGATCGCCATCAGGGTCAACGCAAAGGTGGGGGTTTCGACCTGCAGGCTGCCGGCAGACTCCGGCGCGCGCCGCTTCACAGCCATGCGCGCCGCCACCATCAACGGCAGGATCAACGCCGGATACCGGCCCAGGACCAACACCACCGAGCAGCTCAGGTTCCACCAGTACGTCGCATCGCCCAGGCCTTCGAAACCCGACCCGTTGTTGGCGAAGGCCGAGGTGTACTCGTAGAACACCTGGCTGATGCCATGGAAACCGGGATTGGAATTTGCGGTGAAAGACGGCACTGCCAGCGCCACTGCCGTGAAGCCCAACACCACCAGCGGTTGCAACAGAATCAATAGCGCAAGCAATTGCACTTCGCGCGATTCGATCTTGCGGCCGAACAACTCCGGCGTGCGTCCGGTCATCAACCCAGCCAGAAATACGCTCAACAGCAGATACACCACGAACTGCTGCAAACCACAGCCGATACCGCCCCAGATCGCATTGATCAGCATGTTCACCAGCGTGACCAGGCCACTCAATGGCGCCAGCGAATCGTGCATCGCATTGACCGAGCCATTGGAAGTCTGCGTGGTCAACGCCGCCCACAACGCCGAGGCATCCGCGCCGATACGCACTTCCTTGCCTTCCATCAAGGCAGGCGAGTTCGCGCTGGCCGAATGCGCTTCGGACCACAGCAACAGTGCGGTGGACGCAGCCGACATCGTCAACATGGTGCCGAATACCAAGGCGGTGAGACGTTTGCGCCCGGTCAGATAGCCGACCATGAACACCACGCTCATCGGCAATAACACGATCGCCAACGTTTCGAGAAAATTGCTTAACGGCGTGGGGTTTTCCAGCGCCACCGAACTGTTAGGGCCGTACCAGCCGCCGCCGTTGGTGCCGAGTTGCTTGACCGCGACCATCGCGGCAACCGGGCCCACCGGAATGGTCTGCTTGGGCATGCTCGCACTGCTATCCAACGGTGTCGCAGTCGCCGCGCCCTGCAGCGTGGACGGCACACCTTGCCAGCCAAGCAGCACGGCCCACAGCAGGCACAGCGGCAACAAGACGCGCACGCTGGCGCGGATGACATCGGCCCAGTAGTTGCCAACGTCTGCTTCGGGCAGGGCCTCCAATCCGGAACTTGACTGCTGCCGGCCCTGGCGCGACATGACGATCTCCGGATCGTCCGGCCCGGCCATCCGTGGCGAGGTACTCGCCGGCGCGTTCGATGCCAGCGAGGCATTGGGCACGCTTGCGACAGCTCGCCCGCCGAACAAGGCACGCAAGGTCGCCACCGCCAACGCCAGGCCCATCATCGGCGTCACCACCTGCAGGCCGACGATGCCGGTCATCTGTGCCAGATACGACAACTGCGCCTGGCCCGAATAATGCTGCTGATTGGTGTTGGTGACGAACGACACCATGGTGTGCAGCGCGGTATCCCAGCGCATGTTGGGGATGCCGTCGGGGTTGAACGGCAGCCACGCCTGGGTCATGAACACCGCCCAGGTCAGCAGACCAACAACCAGGTTGCTGAGCAGGAACGCCACGGCATAGCCGCGCCACGACATGCCTTGCTGCGGACGGGTGCCGAGCAACGCATACAACGGCCGCTCGATCCAGCCGAACAGCGCATCGCCACGCATCGGGGCGCCACGCATCACCGCCGCCAGATAGCGGCCCAGGGGCCACGCCAGCACGATGGCCAGCGCGTAGACAAGGAAGGTTTCAATCATCGGAGCGCACTCGCATCAGAAGTCTTCGGGCCGCAGTACCACGTACAACAGGTACGCAGCGGCAACGAGCACGGCCACGCCGCACAACAGGGACAACCAGGCAGGCATGTCGGCTACTCCCCGAGACGCGCGCAACGCGGCGCGATGGATGCGATGTGCGACGGCGCATGCAGCGTGTGCATGCCAATAAGGCAAAACGCTGCCGCACCGTGCGCGCAGCGCCGATGGAGCAGACAGGTCAAGGGATGCATCGGGATCGTCCAGGGCGGAACCGCTCCGCCAACCTGCGCAGTGTCTTCCCGGCCTGCGTAAAGTCGCTATGGACCTACCAGGGCGGCGGCGTAAATTCCGCATAAATGCTGCGTGGCGATGGCATTTAATAACGCATCCACGCTTTTCAATCTTCTCAAGACAGCTGCGGTCACTGCCTTATCCACACTTTCCAAGCTCAGCTCAGGATGACCAGCTTTCGAATCATGGCGTTATGACGTTGTAGCAAAGCCTTGTTGGTCGAGGGCGCGGTGCCCTCGCCGCTCGCGGGACACGCCGCAAGTACGTCCATGTAGGCTCAGTGGCGGCATCCATGCCGCCACATGGTCCCGCAATCGGCGAGGGCACCGCACCAGGAAGTTTTCTGGCTGCTTTTTTAGAAGCCATCTGTTGTTCGGCTTTCGTTGGAAAACTGATCGGACTGCCCGTTGCCCGAACAGCGCAACTCACGCATTGCCTGCACTTTGCACACCGACCCTCTCGACTGGTCCTTGCCCGCCCACCGTCGCGGGACCTTACGCGGCATGGATGCCGCGTAAGAGCCTACACGGACGTACTTGCGGCGTGTCCCGCGACGGTGGGCGGGCAAGGGCCCTGCAGCCAGGCCACAGATCAGCCGCCCCGCAAATGATTTATCCACATCCTTCAACTACATCCAAGTAATCGGAATTTCAGGTTTCGAGCATCGCTTGGAAGTTATAAAGACAAAGAGTCCAACGTACGCCCTAAAAACTCACCTCACTGTTGCCGACCGAAACGCTACCGCAGCGGCACGTTCAACACCGATGGCGTTGCCACCGGCGAAGTAAACGTCACTGTGCCGCCGCCATCGCTTGCGTCGGTGTAACGCACGTCGCGCGTGTCGATCACCAACACCAGACGCTGCCCTGCCGGAATCTCCGCAGCGGCCGCTTGCAGCGACCAATCCAGCGTTACCGCACGACCCGGTGTGGCCCCTCGCAACGAATACGGCGCATGCGTGATCAGCTGCGCTACGCCTAGACCATCCATGCGATACAGATACGCGAACAAACTCACCTTCGACTGACTGGGCACCACGGTCACCCGTAGTGATGGGCTACCCGCCAACCGCCGCACACCGCTTGATGGCGCGCCAACCCACACTGCAGCGCCAGCACGATTCACTAACGGAATCGAAGTAGTCACCGGCAGGCCGATGCCCTGCAACAGACCACTGACCAGCACCACGCCCGAATCGGCCAACGTCGGCACATCGGTGGCGATGCGCGACTGCCAACCGCTGGCAGTGCCGCCGATCAAACCGCCGGTGGGGCTAAGCAGTCCTGCCGGTGCGGATAGCCCCAAGCGCGTGCTGCCCTGCTGCACCGACGCCCAGTCTGTGTATTCCAACCATTGCCCCGCACGCGGCGACAACCGCACCGGGGCCTCGGCATCCACCCCGTTACGCACTTGCTTGAGATGACGATCGAACCAACGCGTGGTCGCCGTATACACCTCGTTGGGCAGGCCCAACGCGCCCGGCAGTTCTGCCGTGGCGTGATCGCCCTGGCTGAGCAGCAACTGCTTGGGCCCGCGCAGCTGGTTGAAGAACGCGATGGTCTGATTCGGCGGGAACAAGCCATCGTTGAAGGCATTGCCCAGCAATACTGCGGTGCCACGCGCATTGAGCGCGGCCACATCGCTTGCAGGGCTCCGCGAGGCCGCCTGCGGCAGGAAGCCTTGCACCGCGCCGTCGTAATCGCCCACCGCAACCCGTGCGCCGATCTGCGCCAGATCCGGCCCGGGCCGCCCGGTCAACGCGCCGGCACCGACTAACAGCCCTACCCCTTGCTGGCTGACAGTGCGGTTGGAATACAGCGAGGCTTCCAGATCGGCCCAACCACTGAGCGCAGCCACCGCCTTGATGCGCGGGTCGCGCTCGGCCGCCAACAGACTGATGCCCGCCCCGTAGGAGATGCCCGACGCACCGATCGCGTTCGGGTTGGCCGGCGTATGCGCCAACGCCCAGTCGATCACAGCACTGACGTCTTCCACCGTGTCTGCGCCGGCAATGTCGATCTGCCCGGCCGAATCCCAAAAACCCCGCGAGGTGTAACTCACCACCACGTAGCCGTCGCTGGCCAGTTGGGTCGCACGCCCAAGGTATTCCAAGTTCGGCAACGACCAGCTGGCCGGCATTACGACCAGCGGAAACGGCCCGCTGCCCTGCCCTTGCGGCACCAGCACCAGCGCGCCCATCGGGGCGCCATCCCAGCCGGGAATGCGTTCGTAAGTCTTACTGAAAGCGCCCGCCACTGCTGACGCCGATGCCACCAGCAACGCCAGTGCGGCGATGCTCCCGATCCAAGGCTTGTTCATGCTGCTCTCTCCCACGCAAGGCCAGGCCGGAATGGCCCAGCGGCAACTGCCATGCATCCGTGGTTCGGGGGAGAACGTCGCGAACGTACCAGACGGTACGGTATGGCTCAAGGGCCGGGATTGGGGATTGGGGATTGGGGATTGGGGATTGGGGATTGGGGATTGGGGATTGGGGATTGGGGATTGGGGATTGGGGATTGGGGATTGGGGATTGGGGATTGGGGATTGGGGATTGGGGATTGGGATTGGGGATTGGGATTGGGGATTGGGGATTGGGGATTGGGGATTGGGGATTGGGGATTGGGCAGGCGGCAGGCGGCAGGCGGCAAATTTGGACCAGAAGAGTGGGCGGCATCGCTGCGTGCTTGTTGTGCTGCAGCCTGACTCGTGGCGCGTGCGCGCCGCACTTACGGGCCCGGCCCGCAAGTGGAAACAGCGTGCGCTTATCGTCTGGCTGATCCCGACCCGCAGACTTTGGCTGCGATGCAGCACGCCCGCGCAACGCCTCTTGCGCGAACAGCTCAGCCCACGAAGTGCTGATATCCGCGTTGCGGCGGCTGCCACGGGTTGCCGTCGGCGTCGTGGACCACCACGCCCGGCTTGGCGACGATCTGGCCGATGCGCGTGACCGCGACTCCGGCGAAGTCCATCGCCTGCACCACCGCGTCGCGGTGTTGCACGGCGGCGGTGAAGCACAGCTCGTAGTCGTCGCCGCCGCCGAGTTGCCAGCCGATGCAGTGCAGCGCGCTGATCCCGGCACTGCGTGGCATCGCCGGCAATGCCGCCAGCGCAAGTTGCGCGCCCACGCCGCTGCGTTCGCACAGATGTCCCAGATCGGCCAGCAGGCCGTCGGAGATGTCCACACAGGCATGCGCAAGCCCACGCAAGCGCAGCCCGGCCTGCACGCGCGGCTGCGGGCGCAGCAGGCGGCTGCGCCACTGCTCGTGCAACGGGTCTGTAGCCACACGGGTCACATCCAATTCCCCGGCTTGCCACAGCGACAACGCGGCCGCCGCCTCGCCCGGCGCGCCGGTCACCCAGACGTCGTCGCCCACACGCGCACCATCGCGACGCAGCGCCGCGCCCGGCGGCAGGCTGCCGATCGCGGTCACCGCACACGACAACGGCCCGCGCGTGGTGTCGCCACCGACCAAGGCGATGTCATGCGCATCGGCCAGCGCAAAGAATCCATCGGCAAACGCGTCGACCCATTCGGCATCGTCGTGCGGCAACGACAGCGACAAGGTGCACCAGCGCGGTTGTGCACCCATCGCTGCCAGATCGGAGAGATTGACCGCCAGCGTCTTCCAGCCCAGATCGTCGGCGCGCGTCTCGTGCGGAAAATGCACACCCGCGTTGAGCGTATCGGCGGTGATCGCCAGTTGCTCGCCGGGCGGCGGCTGCAGCAACGCCGCATCGTCGCCAATGCCCAACGGCACATCGGCACGCGCGGCGATGCGCGTGCGCAGGCGCGCAATCAGATCGAATTCAGGCATGGGGACGGGAATCGGGAGAAGGGAATCGGGAATCGCAAAGGCGCGTCAGGAGATGTCGGAAACGTTGCTCTTACGATTGCCCATTCCCGACTCCCCATTCCTGCGGCGCCTCAGGCGCCGCTCGCGCCCGACTCCACCTTGCGCCACTCCACCGACGCGCGATCCAGCACGCCGTTGACGTAAGTGTGGCCGTGCTCGGAGCCGAAGCGCTTGGCGGTTTCGATCGCTTCGTTGATCACCACGCGGTACGGCACGTCCTGCCGATACAGCAATTCGTAGGCAGCCAGCCGCAGCACCGCGCGCTCGATCGCGTCGACTTCTTCCACGCCGCGATCCAGATACGGGGTCAGCGCGGTGTCCAGCTCGGCACGGTTGGTCAGCACGCCTTCGACCAGGCTTTCGAAATACGCCAGATCGGCCACTTCGTGCGCCTGCTCATGCGCGAACTGTGAGATCACCTGCTTGGCGAACCCGCCGGAAATCTGCCACGCATACACTGCCTGCAAGGCACGTCGGCGTGCGCGCGAACGCAGCACCGGGTCGATGCCATCGCGACGGACGTGGCGGGCGTGTCCACCGGGCTTGCTCATGGCAACAACTCCATCAAATTGGTCAATTCCAGCGCCGCAAGTGCGCATTCTTCGCCCTTGTTGCCATGGCTGCCGCCAGCACGCGCCTCGGCATCTTCCACGCGCTCGACAGCGAGCACGCCGTTAAGCACCGGCACGCCGGTCTGCAACTGCACGCTCATCAGGCCTTCGGCACACAGGTCGGCCACGTGTTCGTAATGGCGGGTGTCGCCGCGGATCACACAGCCCAGCGCGATGATCGCCGCGTGCTGGCCGGATTGCGCCAGACGGTTGGCAGCGATCGGAATTTCCCAGGCGCCCGGCACGCGGACCACGTCAATGGCGTCCTCGCCGATGCCGTTGCCGGCCAGGCTCTGGCGCGCGCCGGTGACCAGCGCGTCGGTGATGCGGGCATTCCAACGGCTGGCGATGATCGCAAAGCGCGCGGTGGTGGGGCGGAGATCGCCTTCGTAGTGGGTCATGCGGGTCGGCAACTCGAGGGGGTAGGAAGTTTAACAGCTGCCGGGGCCTGGCCCGGCCGACGCGTGCAGGCCGGACCCGCCGAAGCAGACCCGGCCATGTGCCCCAGACGCGATGTTGGAAGCGGGCAGCAAAGGCTGGCGTAGCCGGCAGATGGCGCGGTCGATGCTCGAAACAGCAGGAACCGCTCGAACAACCCGGTTCCTGCGTAACGTGCGCACCCACCTGACGGCAGCTCACTGTCTGCCGTCAGCCACACTCAGGGCAGCGCAGCGGCCGGCACCGAACGCACGCCTTCGCCGGCATGGCATTCCAGATACTCCACCACCTCCAGCCCGAAACCGGCCAACCCCACCTGACGTCGCGGCGTGCCCAGCACGCGCAGCTTGCCCAGGCCCAGCTCGGCCAGGATCTGCGCGCCGGCCCCATTGCGCCGCCACTGGCTGACGTCCTTGGCGTTGGTTGCGGCTTCCGGTTGCTGGCGCAGCCGCGCCAACAACGATTCGCTATCGCGCGGCGCCGACAGCACCACCATCACGCCCTGCCCTTCGGCGGCGATCGCACGCAGCGCATCGGTGGCCGCCACGCCGAAGTCATCGCGCTGCCAGTGCAGCAGATCGGCCAGCGGGTTTTCCACCTGCACGCGCACCAGTGTCGGGGTGTGCGGATCGGCGTTGCCGCGCACCAGCGCAAAGTGCAGGTCGTGCGCTATGCGGTCGCGGTAGGTCACCAGCTTGAACGGCCCGAACTCGGTGGTGATCTCGCGTTCGTCCACACGCTCGACGGTGTGCTCGTTGGCCAGCCGGTAGGCGATCAGATCGGCGATCGAGCCCATCTTCAGCCCGTGCTCGCGCGCGAACACTTCCAGTTGCGGGCGGCGCGCCATGCTGCCGTCCGGGTTGAGCACTTCCACCAGCACACCGGCCGGTTCCAGCCCGGCCAGCATCGGCAGATCGCTGGCCGCTTCGGTATGGCCGGCGCGGGTCAGCACGCCGCCGGGCTGCGAGATCAGCGGAAAAATGTGACCCGGCTGGCTCAGATCCTGCGGCTTGGCATCCGGACGCACCGCGGTGCGCACCGTATGCGCGCGGTCGTAGGCGGAAATGCCGGTGGTCACGCCCTCGGCCGCCTCGATGCTGACGGTGAAGTTGGTCTGGAACTGCGCGGTGTTGTTGCGCACCATCGGCGCCAGGCCAAGCTGCGCGCAACGCTCGCGGGTCAGCGACAGACACACCAGCCCGCGCGCATGGGTCACCATGAAATTGATGTCCGAGGGCTTGACCAGCTCGGCCGCCATGATCAGATCGCCTTCGTTCTCACGGTCCTCGTCATCGACGATCACCACCATGCGTCCGGCGCGCAGCTCTTCGATCAATTCCGGAACGGGCGCGAAATTCATGCCGCACCCCGCGTGCCGAGCAGACGTTCGACATAGCGCGCCACCAGATCGATTTCCAGATTCACCGCCGCACCGACTGCGGTCTGCGCAAACGCCGTATTGGCCACCGTATGCGGAATCAAAGCGACTTCGAAACCGTCTTCGTCCACTTCATTGACGGTGAGGCTGACGCCATCGACGCAGATCGAGCCCTTCTTGGCGACATAGCGCAACACGGCTGCCGGCGCGGCAAAACGCCAGCGCTGCGCACGCGCATCGCCATGCACCGACTGCACCTGACCCAGACCATCCACATGCCCGCTGACCAGATGCCCGCCGAGGCGGTCGGTCGGGCGCATCGCGCGTTCCAGATTGAGCAGCGCGCCTTCCGGCAACGCGCCCAGCGTGGTCAGCGACAGGGTTTCGGTGGAGGCATCGGCCTGGAAGCTGCCGGCATCGAACGCAATCACGGTCAGGCACACGCCGTTGACCGCAATGCTCTCGCCCAATTGCACCGCTTCGAACGGCAGGCTGCCAGTAGCGAAGGTGAAACGCACATCGCCGCCTTGCGGCTGACGCGCAGCCAGATGGCCGACGCCTTCGATGATTCCGGTAAACATCAGCGCGCCTCCGTTTGCAGTGACAACGGAGCTAACGCAGTGCGGTGGAAAGTCGCGACCCAGCGCGACAGGTGATGCATGGACATAGTCGTTTCTCGCAAAAGTTGAGCGAAAAACGCCACAAGGCAAACAGGCGCGCGCGCAGCCGCAAGGCTGCGCGTTGGCCGTCTTCTTTCATCCGGACTATACCGTCGGCCCCGGCATCGCACCGGATCTGCTGACCTTGCGCTTCAAGAGTTTCGCGTGGATTCGCGTAACTCCGGTGCGCAAGCGCTCGCGGGCTCGCACGCTTGCGCATGCCTACCGCCGGTGGGGAATCGCACCCCGCCCTGAAGACGTTCGTGATTACCGGCGAACCGGCCAGCGCAGTCTAACAGGGCACCTTGGCGCGATGACTGAGCGTTAGTTAAGGCCGGCAGGACACTGCGTCATGTCAGGGAATCCCCCATAGCCAGGATTGTGAAGGATCTGTTAAATTGCGCCCCGCGACGGGAGACGTCGCTCTTTCCACCTCGCAACGGGGCGGAGACACGGACATCAATTCGGAGAGAACACCCAATGCGTCACACCCTGATTCTGGCTGCCCTGCTGGCCGCCACACCGCTTGCCGCGTCTGCTGAAGGCCTGAGCTACAGCTACGTCGAAGGCGGCTGGAACCGTACCGAAATCAACGTCAACGACGATTCGGACGACATCGATGGCGGCTACATTCGCGGCTCCTGGAAGATTGCCGAGCCGGTGTACGTGCTCGCTGGCTATCAGCGTGCCACCAAGGATTACAACCTCGGCGGCGGCTTCGAGATCGAAGGCACCCTGGAGCAGGCCACCTTGGGTATCGGCTACCGCCAGGAAATGACCGAGCGCGTCGAGTTCATCGCCGACATCAGCGTGCTGCGCAGCAAGGTCGAATCCGATCTGCGCCTGCGCGGCCGCTCGATCGACGATGCGTCCGACTCCACCAATCTGGGCTTTGCCAACCTGGGCCTCCGTGGCAAGCCCTCGCCGCGTACCGAAGCCTGGGTCAAGGCTGGCTACATCGACGGCAACGACGTCGACCAAGGCGAATTCGTCGGCACCCTGGGTGGCCAGGTCAACTTCACCCCGACCTGGGGCCTGGTTGCCGAAGCGCAGTTCATCGACGACGCCAACCAGTACCGGGTCGGCGTGCGTGCAAGCTTCTGATCGACACGTCGCAGATGCACTTAAGGCCCCGCATGCGGGGCCTTTTTTGTGTGTGCAATTGAACGCATTGCGGGCAAAGAAATCCATCGTCAGGCGTATTAGAGCAACAGCGGTGTTGATGCTGTAGAGCGGCTAACGATGCTTCTTGAATGCTATATCGATGGCGGTAAACGGGTAGATCAACGCCTGGTCGGTCGAGGGCGCGGTGCCCTCGCCGCTCGCGGGACACGCCGCAAGTACGTCCGTGTAGGCTCGGTGGCGGCATCCATGCCGCCACACGGTCCCGCAATCGGCAAGGACACCGCACCAGACAGTTTGCTGATTGCTTTGCTGAAAACCATGCACACCGACCACCTCAACTGGTCCTTGCCCGCACACCGTCGCGGGACCTTACGCGGCATGGATGCCGCGTAAGAGCCTACACGGACGTACTTGCGGCGTGTCCCGCGATGGTGGGCGGGCAAGGGCCCTGCAGCAAACCCACAGATCATGCGCTCTGCAACTGATCTATCCGCAACGTCTAATCACTTCGAGACAACTAAACTCTTGAGTCATGGAATCGTTTGATGAGGCCAAAAGCTTCGCTAATCGAGGGCGCGGTGCCCTCGCCGCTCGCGGGACACGCCGTGAATCCGTCCCTGGAGGCTCGGTGGCGACATCCATGCCGCCACACGGTCCCGCAATCGGCGAGGACACCGCACCAGACAGTTTGCTGATTGCTTTGTTGAAAGCAATGCGCACCGACCCTCTCCACTGGTCCTTGCCCGCCCACCGTCGCGGGACCTTACGCGGCATGGATGCCGCGTAAGAGCCTACATGGATGTACTTGCGGCGTGTCCCGCGATGGTGGGCGGGCAAGGGCCCTGCAGCGAGGTAGCAGATCAACGCTCCACAACTGATCCGCGCAACGTTCTTACGAAACGAGAGACTTCGCGCTGGCAAACCGGAGTCATTGCGGCAACCAGGAGCTTGTACTTCATGCAAGGCACGTCGCACCCGCAATCCAAAAACCATATCAAGCGAAACGTGCAAGGTGATCCGCCCCGAAACATCGAGCGCGCTATGCAGCACTTACTCGGCAGCAGGCGGCACGTAACGCAATCGTAGATCCTGACCGAGCTGGCGCACGTCGAGCAGTTGCAAGGGATGACGCTGCGCCATTGTCTCGATGCTGAGTCCGGCGAGCAGCGGTCTGGCGGTATCGCCTAGTAAAACCGGCGCCATGTAGACCAGCAGTTCGTCGACCAGGCCGGCGCGCAGCAATGCACCGCTCAGCGTCGCGCCGGCTTCCACATGCACCTCGTTGATCCCGCGTTCGGCGATCGACGCCAACACGGCAGACAGATCGAAGCGGCCCGCGTGCAGCGGCATCGCAACGAACTGTGCATCGCCGAGCGACGGCGGCAGCACATCATCGCCATGCACATAGAGCGTCGGTGCATCACCTTGACGAATGTTCTCGCACGCCAACGTGCGCAAACCGGCATCGAGCACCACGCGTAACGGCGGCACGAAAGGCGTGTCGTCGCCCAGCCGCACGGTCATGGATGGATCGTCCGCCAGCACCGTGCCTGCGCCAGTGAGAATCGCGCCGGCACGTGCACGCCAGCGCTGCACATCCGCACGCGCATCTGCGCCGGTGATCCATTTGGACTCGCCGCTGGCCAGCGCGGTTCGCCCATCCAGACTAGCGCCGAGCTTGACCCGCAGCCACGGCCGGCCACGTTCCACCCGCGACAAAAACCCCTGATTGAGCACGCATGCCTGTGCTTGCATGACACCGCTAAGCACCTCGATCCCGGCCTCGCGCAACAACGCGAAACCGCCGCCGTTGACCTGCGGAAACGGGTCGGCCATCGCCGCGACCACACGCCTCACCCCTGCGGCGATCAGGGCCAATGCACACGGCGGCGTGCGCCCGTAATGCGCGCACGGCTCCAAGGTCACATAGGCGGTGGCACCGCGCGCCAGCGCGCCAGCTGCGCGTAGCGCGAACACTTCCGCATGCGGGCCGCCGGCGCGCTGATGGAAGCCTTCGCCCACGCACACGCCATCGCGCACGATCACGCAGCCAACCATCGGATTAGGACGCGTGGTGTACGCACCACGCTCGGCCAAACGCAGTGCCTGCGCCATCCAGCGGTGGTCGTCGGCCGTTGCGCTCATTGCAGTACCGTTTGCGGTTCGATACACATCACCACGATCTGCATCGGCCCCAGCAGTAATTCCGCATGCCTCTGCCAGCCCAACCGCTGATAAAACGGCACCAGCACCGGTTGGCAATACAGGTACAACGCACTCACGCCCAATTGCGCGGCGGCTTGCACGCAATGCGCAACCAGCGCTTCGCCGATGCCCTGCCCGCGCGCCTGCGGCTGCACGTACAGCGATGCCAGCCACGGCGACCATTGCCGGATACGCGCGTCGTCGTTCTCCAGCAGGCTCACCGAGCCAAGCCACTGCGCCTGCTCGAGCGCCACCCACGTCGTCGGGATCACGCCATCGCGGGTGTGGCTGCGCAACTCGCGCAATGCCTCATCGAAATCCCAGTCCGGCAACAGACTGCCGAAGGCCTGCAGATGCGCCTGCGCGATCGCCGGCAGATGCTCCGGCGCGTCGGCCACACAGGCGATGCGTAACGCGTTCACCGCTTGTCGGGCTTGCCGGCGCGCTCCAACGCCGCTTCCAGCAGCGGCAACTGCTCGATGCCGACCGGAAGTTCGCGCTCGAGCTTTTCGATTTCCTCGCGGAAATCGGCCACGTCCTGGAAGCTGCGATACACCGAGGCAAAGCGCACATAGCCCACGTGATCGAGCTTGCGTAGCTCGACCATCACGTATTCGCCCACCCGCAGCGAGCCCACTTCGCGCTCGCCGGACATGCGCAGCTGATGCACCACCGCACGCACGGCCGCCTCGATCTGTTCTTCGGACACCGGACGCTTTTGCAGCGCGCGGTCGAAACTGGTGCGCAACTTGCGCGCATCGAACGCCTCGCGCCCACCGTCGCTCTTGACCACGGTGGGCAGCTTGAGTTCGATCGTCTCCAACGTGCTGAAACGCTCGCCGCAGGCCTCGCACTCACGGCGGCGACGAATCGTCGTGCCGTCTTCGGACACGCGCGAATCGATCACGCGGGTGTCGTTGTGCTGGCAAAAGGGGCAGTGCATCAGGGCGCCGGGAGTGGGAAGTGAGGATTAGGGATTGGCAACAGCAGGAGCAAGGACGCGCTTGCCGCGCATCCCCAATCCCGAATCACCAATCCCGGCACCTCAGCCATACACCGGATACTTCTTGCACTGCGCGGTCACCGCGTCGCGCACCTTCGCCAGCACCGCTTCGTCGGCGGGAGCGTCGAGCACGTCGGCGATCCAGTTGGCCAGATCGATACTGTCCTGCTCCAGATAGCCGCGGGTAGTGATGGCCGGGGTGCCCAGGCGCAGGCCCGAGGTGACGAACGGCGAGCGCGGGTCGTTGGGCACTGCGTTCTTGTTGACGGTGATGTGGGCCTTGCCGAGCGCGGCTTCTGCGTCCTTGCCGGACACGTCGCGGCCGATCATGTCGACCAGCATCAGATGATTTTCGGTGCCGCCGGAGACGATCTTGTAGCCGCGCGCGATCAGCGTGCTGGCCATGGCCTGGGCGTTCTTCACCACCTGCTGCTGGTAGGTCTTGAACGCCGGTTCCAACGCTTCCTTGAACGCAACCGCCTTGGCTGCGATGACATGCATCAGCGGGCCACCCTGGATGCCCGGGAACACGATCGACTGTAGTTTCTTCTGCAGTTCCTCGCTGGCGCCCTTGGCCACGATGATGCCGCCGCGCGGGCCGCGCAGCGTCTTGTGGGTGGTCGAGGTGACCACGTGCGCATGCTCCATCGGGCTCGGATACACGCCGGCAGCGACCAGGCCGGCCACGTGCGCCATGTCCACGAACAGATACGCACCGACACTGTCGGCGATGGCGCGGAAGCGCGCCCAATCGATCTTCTGCGAATACGCCGAGAAACCCGCCACGACCATCTTCGGCTTGTGTTCGGTGGCCAGGCGCTGGACTTCGTCATAGTCGATCAGGCCCTGCTCGTTGACGCCGTACTGCACGGCGTTGAACAGCTTGCCGGAGACATTGACCTTTGCCCCGTGGGTCAGGTGGCCGCCATGCGCAAGGCTCATGCCCAGTATGGTGTCGCCGGGCTGCAGCAGCGCCAGATACACCGCCTGGTTGGCCTGCGAGCCGCTGTGCGGCTGCACGTTCGCATACATATCTTCCGTGGAGCCCGCTCCGAACACCTGCTTGATGCGCTCGATCGCCAGCTGCTCGGCGATGTCGACGAACTCGCAGCCACCGTAATAGCGCTTGCCCGGATAGCCTTCGGCGTATTTGTTGGTCAGCTGGCTGCCCTGGGCTTCCATCACCAGCGGGCTGCAATAGTTTTCGCTGGCGATCAGCTCGACGTGATCCTCCTGGCGGCCGGCTTCGTCGGCGATGGCCTTGGCCAGTTCGGGGTCGTAGGTTTCCAGTCGGACGTCGCGCGAGAACATGCAGAGCTCCGGGGCAGCTGTTGCCAGTAGGGGCGCAGATTGTAAGCCCCCGCATGGACAGGTGACCAATTGCGATGCTGGCGCGCCCCACGCGCACCATGGCGCCCGCGCCTTCAAAAGACAAAGGCGCACCGGAGTGCGCCTTTGTGTGATGGTCCGCCCGCTTGCCGGGCCGGACCAAGCCGATCGCCAACACGCCGATCGCCAACGCTTAGTTGTTGAGCACCAGATCGGCGATCACCCCGGTTGCGATGGCCACCAGCAGGAAGTTGCCGGTGTTGTCGCGCTGCCAGCGATAGCCGCGCGGCGGGTAGCGCAGGTTGTAGCGGTCGTAATCGTTGACCACGTAAATCGGACCCTGATAGCGGTGACCACGCACATAGGCTGGACGGCCGTAGTAGACCGGCGCCGGTACGTAGGCATACCCGCCACGGTCGTAGTGGCGATCACGGTAACGCGCGTCGCGATAGCCCTCGCGGTAGCCGTTGCCGTAGTAGCGGCGGTCCTGGCGCCAGTCGCGGCGGTCGGCCTGGCGGTCGTCCCGCCACTCACGACGGTCGTTGCGATGATCGTCGCGACGATCATTACGCCAGTCGTGGCCATGATCACGGCCGCGGTCATGGCCGCGGCGATCGTGGTCGCGGTCCCAGTCTCCGGCGAATGCGGCCGGTACCACGGAGCCAAGCGCCAGGATGGAGGAAAGCACAACGGTAACGATGCGTTTGCGGTTCATGACAGCTCCTGTTTGCGATGTCGCAGTTGCATTAGTGCGCTCGGCGCCTTAACGCTTTCTTGCTGGAATCGGTTACGAAAACGCCCATTCAGGTGACAAGTAAGCTGCCGTTTAGCCGCAACCCTGCTCCCGCGTGCCAAGGCAGTTGCCCGTATAATCGGCGCAATCCCTTTTCCGCTGCCTCCGGCCTCGGCCGGCGGGCTGCCTGCGTCCACGGAGTCCCCATGTCGCAATACATTTACACCATGAACGGCGTCAGCAAGACGGTGCCGCCGAAGCGCCAGATCATCAAGGACATCTCGCTGTCGTTCTTCCCGGGCGCCAAGATCGGCCTGCTCGGCCTGAACGGCTCGGGTAAATCGACCGTGCTGAAGATCATGGCCGGCGTGGACACCGACTTCAGCGGCGAAGCGCGCCCGCAGGCCGGCATCAAGGTCGGCTATCTGGCCCAGGAACCCGAACTCAACCCCGAGCACACCGTGCGTCAGGCGGTGGAAGAAGGCGTCGGCGAAGTGCTGCAGGCCCAGGCCGCGCTGGACAAGATCTATGAAGCCTACGCCGAGGAAGGCGCCGACTTCGACAAGCTGGCCACCGAGCAGCAGCGCCTGGAAGCCATCCTGGCCGCCGGCGATGCGCATATGGTCGAACAGCAACTGGAAGTGGCCGCCGACGCGCTGCGTCTGCCGCCGTGGGAAGCGCTGATCGGCCCACTGTCCGGTGGCGAAAAGCGCCGCGTGGCGTTGTGCCGCCTGCTGCTGCAGAAGCCGGACATGCTGCTGCTCGACGAACCGACCAACCATCTGGACGCCGAGTCGGTGGAATGGCTGGAACAGTTCCTGGCGCGCTACACCGGCACCGTGGTGGCGGTGACGCATGATCGCTACTTCCTGGACAACGCCGCCGAGTGGATCCTGGAACTGGACCGCGGCCGCGGCATCCCGTGGAAGGGCAACTACACCGACTGGCTGACCCAGAAGGACGAGCGCCTCAAGCAGGAAGACAACCAGGAAAAGTCACGCCAGAAGGCGATCCAGAAGGAACTGGAATGGTCGCGGCAGAACGCCAAGGGCGGCCGCACCAAGGGCAAGGCCCGTCTGGCCCGCCTGGAAGAACTGCAGTCGGTGGATTACCAGCGCCGCAACGAGACCAATGAGATCTTCATTCCGCCGGGCGAGCGCCTGGGCAATGCGGTGCTCGAATTCAAGAACGTCACCAAGAAGTTCGGCGACCGCCTGCTGATCGACAATCTGAGCTTCCTGGTGCCCGGTGGCGCGATCGTCGGCATCATCGGCCCCAACGGTGCCGGTAAGTCGACCCTGTTCAAGATGATCACCGGCATGGAGACCCCGGATTCGGGCGAGATCGTGCTCGGGCCGACGGTGAAGCTGGCCTACGTGGACCAGAGCCGCGACAAGCTGGAAGGCAACCACAACGTGTTCCAGGAAATCGCTGGCGGCCTGGACATCCTCAACATCAATGGCGTGGAGATCCAGTCGCGCGCCTACATCGGCCGCTTCAACTTCAAGGGCCAGGATCAGCAAAAGATGGTCGGCTCGTTGTCCGGCGGTGAGCGCGGTCGTCTGCACATGGCCAAGACGTTGTTGCAGGGCGGCAACGTGCTGCTGCTCGACGAACCGTCCAACGATCTGGACATCGAAACCCTGCGTGCGCTGGAAGATGCGCTACTGGAATTCCCCGGCAACACCTTCGTGATTTCGCATGATCGCTGGTTCCTGGATCGCATCGCCACGCACATCATCGCCTTCGAAGGCGACTCGCACGTGGAGTTCTTCCAGGGCAACTACCGCGAGTACGAAGAAGACAAGAAGCGCCGCATGGGCGACGACGCCGGTCCCAAGCGTCTGCGCTTCAAGGCGCTGAAGTAAGCAAGAGCGGCCAACAAAACGGCTGCGCCCGCCGCCAGGCGACTGCTCGCTACATTTTGTCAGCCACTCGTAAGACAAGGGCGCCGAAAGGCGCCCTTTTTACGTGCGGAGTGCAGTGGCATATCGCGTCGACAAACCGCGTGGTCGAGGATGGAGCGCACCGTCGGTCGCTGCGTTACAGCTCGTAAGACAGCACGTCTTCGAAGCCAAAGGTGTCGAAGTTTTCGATGCGCGAGGGATACAGGCGGCCGACCAGGTGATCGTATTCGTGCTGCACCACACGCGCATGGAAGCCTTCGGCCTCGCGTTCGATCGGGCTGCCATCCGGCGCAAAGCCGCGATAGCGAATGAAGCGATAGCGAGGGATCACCGCGCGCAATCCGGGAATGGACAGGCAGCCTTCCCAGCCGTTTTCCATCTCCTCCGACAGCGGTTCGATCTGCGCATTCGCCAATGCGGTGCGCGGCACCGCCGGCGCTTCGGGGTAACGCTCGCTGGCCTCGAAACCGAACACCATCAATTGCAGATCCACCGCGATCTGCGGTGCGGCCAGACCCACACCGCGCGCATCGTCCATGGTCTCGAACATATCGGCCACCAAGGTGCGCAGCTCGGCGCTGCCCAGGTTGGTGACCGGTGGCGCCACGCGCAGCAGGCGTTTGTCGCCCATGCGGATAATCTCGCGAATCATCTAGCTGCTCCCGGAAAACGTGACGGGATTTTAGAACCTGTTCGGTAGGCGTAGGTGAGGTTGGGGATTGGGGGTTGGGGATTGGGGGTTGGGGATTCGCAGCTGGGACGTGGATACCGCTGCGTTGGCACTTCGCGTTTTGATCTCAGTTGGCTGCCTGGCTCGGTTTCCTTCTCTCGGCGGAGACGGGCTTCGCTCGTACCCTCATCCGCCCCTGCGGGGCACCTTCTCCCGATGGGAGAAGGAATGCGTCTGGCCCGGCTGGTTCGCGTCAAAAATCCGACCAATCCGGGCCCGGCCACTGCTGCAAGCTCCAACAAATATCCCATGGCAAGCGACTGACTGACTGTTTCAGGTCACTGCTTCGCATTCAGGGGCTTGCATGTCAAAAGATTGACACAAGTCACGTATTCATGATTCAGTCATGAACAGACTGAAACGGAAGGATCCCCCGAATGCCGGTGTCTGCACGGCATCCCTTTTCCCCTGTTGGACTCAAGGAAACCCCAACGATGATGAGCTTTCGCAAGCCCGGATGGATGCTGTCCGGCGTGTTGTGTGTTGTCTGCCTGCCGGCCCTGGCCGTCGCGCAAGAGGCCGCAACCAGCAGTTCCAAGGTCGGCATCGACCCCGCCACCGGCAAGCTGCGCCCGCTGACCGACGCCGAGAGCGCGGCGCTGGATCAGCAGGCTGCGTCGTCGGCCCGCAGCAGTGCTGCCCGCACCACGGTTCCGCAGACCGAAGCCGCCGCGCGCGCGACCGAGCGACGCCTGCCCAACGGCACCGTGGCGCGCAAACTGCCGGCCACGCAGATGAGTTCGCTGGCCGCGACCCGTCAGGCCGATGGCCGCATCGTCATCGAACACAGCAACGACGCCGACACCCAACCCGCCCACGCCGAGCACGGAGCGCTGCCGCATGAATAAGCCCTTGTTGCTGTTGTCTCTGGCCGTGGCCGCCGCCATCGCGCCGCTGCACGCAAGCGCCGCCAACGTCACGCTGATCAATGGCGATGCCGGCACCAGCGTCGGCTTGAACGATCCCACCACCGCAGCGCCATTGGGTGGCAATCCCGGGCGCTCGGTGGGCGAACAGCGCCGCATCGCCTACCAGTACGCCATGGACCTGTGGGGTGCGGTGCTGCAGAGCAACGTCGAGATCAAGGTGTATGCCTCGTTCGCGCGGCTGACCTGTACCGCCACCGGCGGCACGCTGGGTCAGGCCGGCCCGAATTGGATCGTCAACGATTTCCCCGGTTCCAAGCCCAATACGCTGTATCCGTCCGCGTTGGGCGATGCGATCGCCGGGCAGGATCTGGTGCCCGATCCGAACGATCCGGCCGACGTGTTTTCGCAATTCAACGGCGACCTGGGCAAGGAAGATTGCCTGGCCGGCTCGGGCTGGTACCTGGGTCTGGACGGCAAGACGCCCGAAGGCCAGATCAACTTCCTCAACGTGGTGATGCATGAGATCGGCCACGGCCTGGGAGCGGCGGGCTTCCTCAACAAGACCACCGGTGTGCTCGGCTCGGGCACCGGCCTGACCGACGTCTACACCGCGCAAGCCTACGACAACGTGCAGAACAAGCGGTTCGACGACCCCACCATGACCAACGCATTGCGTGCAGAAGCGATGCGCACACCGGGTCGTACGGTGTGGGCCGGCACGCGCGTCAACCGCGAGGCGGCGTTGATCCTGGATCCGCGCACCTTGCTGCGGGTGACCGCACCGGCCAGCGCAGCCGGCAAGTACGAAGTGGGCTTTGCCAGCTTCGGGCCGCTGGCCAGTGCGGCCAATTTCCCGGCCAAGTCGGTGGTGACGGTCAACGATGGCGTGGCGGCACCGTCGGCCGGCGATGGCTGCGAGACGCCGTTCGCCAATGCGGCCGCTGTGGCCGGCAAGGTGGCACTGATCGACCGTGGCACCTGCGCGTTCGCGATCAAGGTCAAGAATGCCCAGCTCAACGGCGCGGTGGGCGTGATCGTCGCCAACAACGCAGCGGGCGTGCAGACCATGGGCAATGCCGCGCCGCCGATCACCGACATCACCATCCCGGCGATCATGGTGTCGCAGGCCGATGGTGCGCGTCTGAAGAGCAGCACCGCAGTGGTCGCAGCGTTGTACGAGGATCCCGAGCTGTTGCAGGGCACCGACAGCGAAGGCCGTACACGCTTGTACGCGCCCAGCGTGGTGGCCGGCGGTTCGACGTTCTCGCACTTCGATACCGATCTGCAGCCGAACGCGTTGATGGAACCGTTCGACACACCGGAAGTGCAGGCGCAGCTCAACATCGACCTGACCCCGGCGATGTTTGCCGATATCGGGTGGACCTTGAACCGAGGGCTGGCCAAGCTCGGCAGCTGCAACACGCTGGTGCCGACGCTGGAGACCGGCGGGTTGATTCCCGGCGCGAACATCTCGGCCGAAAGCAGCCTGTGCAAGACCCAGAACGCGGGCAACCGTCTCGGTTACCTGACCTGCATGGACGAGCACGCGCGCGAATTGCAGAACCAGGGCGCCATCAGCCGCGTGCAACAGGCGTCGGTGTTCGTCTGCGCCACCAAGGTGCGCCCGTAATCAGCAAGATTCACTGCATGTGATGCGAGCGGCGCCGAAAGGCGCCGTTCGTTTATCTGCATCACGCTGATTCCGGTACCGGCGGCAGACCGAACACATCGCGCAGATAGCGCAGGTAGCCGGGGTCGTCGCACATGCTCTTGCCGGGCGAATCGCTGAGCTTTGCCACCGGCTGGCCATTGCAGCGGACCATCTTGATCACGATCTGCAGCGGCGTCGGTCCCAGGTCGTTGGTGAGGCTGGTGCCCACGCCGAACGCCAGCCGGCAGCGGGTGTGGAAGTGCGCGTACAGCCGCATCACCTTGTCGATGTTGAGGCCATCGCTGAACACCAGCACTTTGGTCGCGGGGTCGATGCGGTGCGCCTGAAAGTGCGCGATGACCCGCTCGCCCCAGTCGAACGGGTCGCCCGAATCATGCCGCATGCCGTCGAACAACTTGCAGAAATACAGGTCGAAGTCGCGCAGAAACGCGTCCAGCCCGACCACATCGGACAACGCGATACCCAGATCGCCGCGGTACTCGCGCGCCCACGATTCCAGCGCCGCCACCTGCGAATCGCGCAGCCGCGGCCCCAGCGCCTGGAAGGCCTGCAGATACTCGTGCGCCATCGTGCCCAGCGGGGTCAGGCCGTAATGCTTGGCGAAATAGACGTTGCTGGTGCCGACGAATTGTTCGCCCAGACCGTCGCGCAGCAACGGCAGCAACTCGCCGTGCCACTGCTGCGAATAGCGCCGACGAGTACCGTAGTCGGCGATCTTGCAGCCGGCGGGCATGCTGCGCAGGCTGCTCACCTTCTCGCGCAGGCGGCTGCGGCCTTGCTCGAAATCCGGCTCGGAGGTGTTGCGGAACCACACCTCGTTGATGATCGCCAGCAACGGCACTTCGAACAGGATGGTGTGCAGCCACGGGCCACGGATGGTCAGCTCGATCTCGCCCGGATGGGTGGTCGAGGCCGACAGCTGCAGATACTTGCGATCCAGATGAAACAGCGCCAGGAAGTCGGCAAAATCCGGCTTGATGAAGCGCAGGCTGCGCAGGTAGGCCACTTCGTCCTCGCGTAGCCGCAACCGGCACAACGCATCGATCTCGCGCGAGATCTCCTCGATGAACTGCGCCAGATCCACACCGGGCGTGCGGCACTTGAAGCGGTAGTCGACCTGCGCGGCCGGGTGTTGATGCAGCACCGCCTGCATCATGGTGAATTTATACAGGTCGGTGTCGAGCAGCGAGTGGATGATCATGCCGCCGGATTATGCCCGTAGCGGCGATCGCGCTGCGTGCAAGCCAATCCGATGCCCTGGGCGCCGCCGCGCTGCAAGGGCAGCGCAGCGGCAGTGCGCTGGGCGATCTGCTTCGGCGATACCTAGGCAATGGCGCTCGGCACTGTCCCTGGACGATGCCATGCGCAATCGCTCAGCGCGCCAGCACCTGCTGCGCCGGCTTGCCCTGCACGGTGAAGTCGCTATCGCCCGGCCCGCCGGCCTTGGGATCGGTGTACCAGCACCACAGCGCGATGCCTTCCACGCCATGCGCCTGCAGCACCTTGCGCCACTGCTGCAACACCTGCAGTTGCAGCCGCGTATCGACCGCGGCGGCACGTTGTTCGGGGCTTTCCCAGGGCGCGGCCAGACTGCCGCGCGCCGAGCGCAGGCCCAACTCGGCCACCCACACCGGTTTGCCCACGCGTTGACCCAGCTGCTGCAGGCGCTGCGCAGCGGCGTTCATTTCTGCCGTGCGCGTGGCGGCCGCTTCGGACAGCCGTGGATACAGGCTGGTGCCCACCGCATCGAACAACGCCCAGTAGCGGAAGCTCTCGGCATGCTCCATGCCGTCGGCCACGTACAACACTTTGCCGCGATAGACCTTGCGCACTTCCGCCACCAGGCCGGGCCACTGCGGCGCGTCCTGCAGCTTGCGCAGTTCGGTGCCGATCACCAGCGCTTCGGCGTGTTCGTCTTCGGCCAGTCTGGCCAGCGGCAACAGCGCGTTCTGATACGCGGCAAACCAGGCCGCCTGATCGGTGGGCTCGGTATCGCCCGCCCAATGGCCGGGAATCCACACGTGCACCTTGAGCGTGGTTTGCAACCCCGCGCGGTGACCTTGGCGCAATGCGGCGCGCATGGCTTCCACACTGCTGTCGCTGCCGAGTACCGGGTCGTTGGACTGCGGATTGGCTTGCCACACAAACGCCACCAGCAGCGCCTTGCTGGCACCGGTCTTGGCCAGTGCATCCAGCGACTGCGCCGCAGACGCGCTCTCCCACGGCGCATTGGCCGACACCTTGACGTTGGCGCCCATCCACGTCGATGCGTCCGCGTTGCATCCGGTTGCCAGCATGCACACGCCGACCAACAACACGCTGCTTAGAACGCGTTTGAACATGCGGCAGAGGCCTCGCTGGTCAACGGTGTCGTAGGATGCGCGCACTCCGTTGCAGCACCCAGAGTTGCCGTGCGCTTGCCCGGCTGCACGACCGTGTCCGTCGTCGCAGCGCCGGACGACGCGCCATCGGCAGCAACACGCGTTGCCGCAGTGGCATCGACCCTCGCCATGGCGGCATCTGCCGGCTGCACCACAGCGGCATTCGCTGCTGCAGGCGCCACTGTGCGACTCGCCGGTAGCGACACCGGCGCGGCCATCACCAGCGCCTCGCCCTGCAACAACGACTGCGCATCGGCAGGCGCTGCACGCAGCCAGCTACCCCAGCCCTGCGGCTGCACCCACGCCGCACCGACCAGGCCAAGCAACAACAAGCCGGCCGCCTGGCTGCGCTGATCGGCACGCAGCGCGCGCAACAACAACGCCGCCGGCACCCACAGCAGCAACAAGGCATCGAAGCCGGCCCAGCCGAAGGCGAACGACAACGCCGCCACACAGACCACCGTGCCGGCACTGGCCACCACGCCGCGCGTGAGCGCGCCACTACGGCTGCGTGCCAGCAACGCCAGGATCGGGAAGCACACCGCCGCCGCCACGCCCCAACGCACGGCCGGCAACCAGCCTTCTGCATGCTCCGCCAAGGGCAACGGCAGTGGATGCGCACCCTGCGCGATGCTGGACAGCGTCGGCCACGGCGCATTGAACACGGTCAGATTGACGTAGGCCCACATGCCCACCAGAAACGCGAACGGCAGATAGCACACCAGATAGAACGAGCCCGGCGCCTTGCGCAGCATCTGCGGCGGCATCACCAGCAGCAGCCACGGCGCCACCATCGTCGACAGCGCCAGGGTCTGCAGATCCAGGCACAGCAGGATGCACAGCCAACCGGCAATACGCAGGTAAGTGAAGGCCTCTACCGGCGTCTGCAAGCGCCGCAGGGTGCGGCACAAGCCATAGAACGCGAGCAGGCCCACCGCCTGGCTACCACCTGCGGCGATCGGCAGCAGAAATAGCGGGTTGCAACCCACCAGTAGCGTGAGCCCGCTGGCCCAGCCACGTCCGAACACGCCGGCCAGATCGCGCCACAGCAGCGACAGGAACAGCGCATTGGCAGCCACCGCCACGAACGGCCACACCTGGAACGGCAGGTTCCAGCTGTGCAGCCCAAGATCGATCGCCCACGACAACAACCCGGTCGCCGGCAAGCCTGCACCCGGCGCCATCGCCGGTGCGGCCGTGCCCACCGACTGCACCAACAACGGCTGGCTCAGCAGCGACAACGCCACCACGGCGACCAGAAACGCTGGTAGCCCGCTGTCGCGACGCGGTGTGACCGATTCACTCGTCGAGTGCGGCGCGACGCTCGTTTTCCGAATGCTTGCTGAGGCCATGAGTGGTCTTCTCCCAATAGAACGGATTGTGGATCAGCTGCCAGAGACCCTTGTAAGCGGCGATCGACTGCAACACCCAGTAAAACGGCACCGTCAGCGCATACGGTGCCAGCTTGAAGTAATCGCGCTTGAACGCAGCCACCAGCGTGACGTAGATGAAAAACGCATTGGCCAGCAGCAGATTGACCAGCGAGATCGCGGCCAGCCACGGCGGAAAGATCGCATCGAACACGCGCGCACCGCTCACCACGCTGATCAGGCACAACGCCCACATCACCGGCACGCCCAGCGCGATGAAGAAATTGCCGCCAATGAAGAACTGAAAGCCCCAGAACCCCTTGAACCCGGTGCTGCGATACAGATGCACCGGGTCGCGCATGTGCACCAGCCAGGTCTGCATATAACCCTTGAGCCAGCGCGAACGCTGCCGGATCCAGTTGGGAATGCTGACGTTGGCTTCTTCGAACGTGGTGGAGTTCACCACGTTGACCCGGTAGCCGTTCTGGATCAGCCGCACGCCCAGATCGGCGTCTTCGGTGACGTTGTACGGATCCCATGCGCGCACCTGGCGCAACACATCCAGACGGAAGTGATTGGAGGTGCCGCCCAGCGGAATCGGGATGCGCAGATATTCCAGCGCCGGCAGGTAGAAGTCGAACCAGAGCGTGTACTCCAGCGTGAACATCCGCGTCAGCCAGTTCTCGTCGGCGTTGTAGTAGTTCAGCCGCGCCTGGATGCACACCACATCCTTCTCGGCCTTGCGGAACGCCGCCACCACGCGCTTGAGCTGATCCGGCTCGGGCTTGTCTTCGGCGTCGTAGATGGTGAGCAGTTCGCCACGCGCAAAATGCAGCGCGTAGTTGCAGGCCTTCGGCTTGGTCTTGGGCTGCGACGGCGGCACCCGGATGATTTCGAAGAACGCTTCCAGCCCGAGTTTCTTGGCCGCATCGATGGTGTCGAAGTCGTCCGCTTCCAGTACCAGCTTCACGTCGAGCTTGCTGATCGGGTAATCCAGCTTGCGCAGCGCGTTGGCCAGGATCGGCAGGACTTCCGGCTCCTTGTACATCGGCACCAGCACGGTATAAACCGGCAGGTCGTCATCGCGCAGCGCGGCCACTTCGTCCTCAGTGACCTTGATATCGATGCGGTGGCGCGAGCCGAACCACACCAACAGCAGCTTCAGTCCGAAGGTCGCCAGAAAGCCGAACGCCACCAGCACGTTGAGCGTGATCAAGGCCGGCACCGGAAACAGCACCATCGCGATCACCAGCACCGCAGCGATCGCCCACAACGTGTAGTTCTGCCCGCGCGTGACCACCTGGCGTGCCGAATAGGTCGGCGCATGCGCGGCGAGCAGGTTCAGTGCGTTGTCGGTGAGCTGCTCGTCGGCGTAACGCTGCAGGCTCCAGATGATGTCGAACTTGGCAGTACCGACAAACCGCACCTCTTCGCCGTAGTGCGCACGCGCCCAGGCAAACAACGCCGGGTCGGGATCGGCCACCGCCAGCACCAGCACGCCGTCTTCGCGCCGCCACGGCAACAGCAGACGCTGCGCGTAGCTTTCCAGATCGCCGGGGGTGAGCAGGTCCGGATCCGGCGGCTGCTGCACCAGGTCGATGAACTCAAGACCGAAGTGCGCGGCGACGATGGCGTAGAACCGCTGCGCCGGCACACCGCGCTGGGCCAGGATCACATCGCCCAGACGCGAGTTCCAGCGTTGCTGCAAGGCCAGCGCCGAGCGCAGCTGTTCGTCGGTGATGACGCCTGCCGTGACCAGCGCGCGACCCAACAGACCGCGTTCGCGGCCGATGTCCGGTGCCCGTCCCAGCGCTTCCATTTCGCAGGTGACCGTCATTGTCATGTGTCCTTAGAACCGCCACCAGGCGGCCACGAATGGCCCGCCTGCAGCAGCGGTATTGCGGCCCATCACCGGCTGTTGATACCCCACCTGCCACTGGCTGCCGCCCGGCGCGGTGTACAGCGTGGACAGCTGCAGCTTGGTGAGGTCGTAGTTGGTGCCGGTGGCGACGAAGCCGGAATCAGCCGGAGTTCTGCCTTCGATAAAAGCGTCGTTACGACCGTTGCCCAGACCCTGAATCACGTTGAGCTCGCCGAGCAACAACCAGCTCGGGGTCAGGCTCAGACCGGTGGACGCATCCACCCGCACTTCGTCGGAGGCGGCACTGCCGCGCAGGCGCACTGCTCCGCCCAGATCGACGTAGCCGTTGCGGCCGCCCAGCGTGTAACCCCGCCCGCGGCTGTAACGCAGCTCCAGGCCATAGTCGCCAAGGCCCAGCGCCGGGTCGCGGCCCGGATTATTCGGATGGTAGGTCTTGCTGCGGCCATATGCCGGGATGCTAACCAACGCCTGCACCGAACTGCGCCAGACATCGTCCTGCGCGCTCGGAAGCGCGTAGCGTAGGCCGATTTCCTGATCGGCAAAACCGGTCGTGCTGGTGCGCGTACGGCCATCTCCGCCGTAATTGCTGAAACCGACGTCGGTGAAATAGAAATTGCCGATAAAACTGAGCTTGTCGGTCAGGCCATGCTCGACGTAGACATTCAGCTGGTCCTGGCGGCTACGCCCGTTTCCATCGAATTGTTGGCCGTCACCGAAGGTGGTGCGGTGATGGCTATCGTCGAACCAGCCACGGCCATCGCTATGCAGCGCCTTGACGATCACCAGCGTGTCGCCCTGCGGCTGGGTCCAGGCACCGGCCAACGCCGTGCCTGGCAACGCGGCCAGCGCACAACCCAGCGCAAGCGCCGAGGCAGATGCCAGCGGCAAACGGCGGAGGTTGCGGGTGAGGCGCGGCGGTGAAACAGCCGAGCCGGAGTGCGGCAAGGCGAGGCACGACTGACGTACCCGCAAGCGCGGGTCGTTCTGTAAAGACATTTGTACGATTCCTGATGGGGGACCCGGAAGGGACAGGAAGCTAGGGGTTGATCACACTTCTAGGCGAAACGTATCACAGTTTCGGCCTGCCGCCATCACTGATTTATCACAAATTTAACACTGGCGAACTCATCTCTTTTGCAACAAACGCGGTACCTGCGCGGCGGCGTGGGTCCAGATGGCAAGCCAGACGCCCAGCCGGGTCGCAAGCCCGCGTTGACCGGCCTCGAACTTGCGGAAATAGCGCCACAACCCGCGGTGCTTATGCCATTCGACGAAGAACGGACGCGCCCGGCTGGAGACGCCGCGCACGTGCACCACCTGCAGATCGTTGGCCACCGCGACCAGCGCACCGGCCTGGCGCGCGCGCCGGCACAGGTCCAGATCTTCGGCGTGCAGGCGGTAGTCCCCATCCCAGCCGTCGACTCGGTCGAACAGGCTGCGTTGCATCAGCATCAAGGCCCCGGAAATGGCGTCCACGGGCTGCAAGGCCAGCGCCGGGTCGGCCGGCACCGCCAGCTGGGCGGCGGCACGCGGTGCACGCAGCATTGCGGCAAAGTCCGGATCGCGGCGGCGCACTGCGGCATCCGGCCGCCCCTGTTCGTCCACCTGCTCCACGCCCAACAGCACCGCCGGGTGCCCGTCCGCGCGTGCGCGCAGCTGCACCAGGGTGTCGGGTTCGACCATCAGGTCCGGGTTGATGAAGACCAGCCAGGGCGCCTGCGAGTCGCGGGCGCCTTGATTGCAGGCGGTCGCAAAGCCGGGGTTGTCCGGATTGGCGATGAAATGCAGCCGCGCATCGGCCAGCGCATGCCGCTGCACGACCTCCAGGGTGTCGTCGCTGGACGCGTTGTCGACCACCCGGATTTCGCTGATGCCCTCGGCCGCGCGCAACCGCGACAGGCAGGCATCGATGGTGCTGCTGCTCTGATAGGTAACGACAACGGCGGCGATCTGGACAGGTGTCATCCGGCAATTATCCCGTGCCAAGGCCGCGCAGCGCCATTGCCATCTCCATCGCCGTCGTCGCTGCCGCCGCTCCTGCAAGGCCGGCATGACGGCCGCCTGCTTGAGCAGGCATACTGCGCGCCCGAAAGCCGCCAGGCGGTTTTCGGTAGCGCCGCCTGCGGCGCACCCCCTACACCTGATCCATGAGATGACGGCCAGCGACCTTTCGGTGTTGCGCTGCCTTATCAATCCATGCGTCGCGACCGCCTGATGGCGCGCGCGATGCAACGACGGCCTGGCAGCGCCGTCTGTGTCGTTGCTGGCGTGCGCGCCGGGTCTGGTGCATCGGCCCCGCTCTTTTGGTCTATACCACTGACGCTTCCTGTCAGCGCTCTCTTGCCGAGCGTGTGCCCATGAGCACCGAGCATCAGGTGCATGGCATGAGCCTGGAATTGGCGCTGCCAGACTGGCCGATGTTGACCGCCGACGAGATCCATCGCGTGTTGCAGCGCGTGTCCGGCCACGCCGGTGGCGAGGTGATCCGCTGGCATAGCGCACGCCCCTTTTCCGCCGCTGCATGCGTGGACACCGCAACCGGCACGCTGATCGTCAAACGTCACCACTGCCGCGTGCGCACGGTCGCTGCGCTGCGCGAGGAACACGTCTTCATGGCGCATCTGCGCTGGGCCGGCGCGCCGGTGGTCGAGGTGCTGCACGATGCCCAGGGCCGCACCACATTGACGCAAGGCGATTGGGTCTACGAAGTGCAACGCGTCGGCGCCGGGGACGATCTGTACCGCGATGCGTTGTCGTGGACCGCGTTTCACAGCGACCAGCATGCGTTCGCAGCCGGTGCTGCCTTGGCACACCTGCATCTGGCAGCACAGGGATTCGACGCGCCGCCGCGCGACACCAGCGTGCTGGTCGCCAACTTCAGCGTGTTTGCGCAGGCAGACCCGATCCAGGCACTGGAACAGGCACTGTTGTCGCGTCCTGGCCTGGCCGCCGATTTTCAACAGCGGCCGTGGCGCAGCGATCTGGCCGCACATCTGTTGCCCTGGCACGCACAGGCATGGCCGTTGTTGTCGGCACCGGGGGCGATGCCGCCGCTGTGGACGCATGGCGACTGGCATGCCTCCAACCTGTTGTGGCGCACGCAGGACGGGGACACCGAGGTCAGCGCGGTGTTCGACTTTGGCCTGTGCGATCGCAGTTTTGCGCTGTTCGATCTGGCCACCACGATCGAACGCAATCTGATTCCGTGGCTGAATCTGGACAGCGGGCAACGCGCGCAACCGCAGCTGGACCAACTCGACGCACTGCTGGACGGGTACGCACAGCGCTGCCCGCTGGAGGCTGCGCAACTGCGCCTGCTCGCCGCCTTGCTGCCGATCGTGCATGCCGATTTCGCCTTGAGCGAGATCGAATACTTCGCCGGCATCTCCCGCTCGGCCGGCAACGCCGACATCGCCTATCACCGTTATCTGCTTGGCCACGCGGACTGGTTTGCCAGTGCCGATGGTCAGCGTCTGATCGAACACCTGCACGCACGTGCGCGCCGTCTGCCATGAGCGTTTTTCTTTCTTCTTTTCGAGTCTTGCGCATGCCTGTGTCCCCCACCACCCTGCTCTCTCGCTGCCCGCTCGCGCTTGCACTGGCGCTGTGTATCGCAACACCGGCGTTGGCGCAGCAGCAACCCGACGACGCAGCGGTCGAACTGGACGCAATCAACGTGCGTGGCGAGCGTGCTGATGCAAACACTGCATTGACCGGATTCGGTGCCACGCGCCTGCTGGATGCACCGGCCTCGATCGCGGTGTTCGATCGCCAGCAATTGCTCGATCGTCAGGCACGCGTGCTCAGCGAGGTCTTGCGCGCCGATGCCTCCGCAGGCGATGCGTATGCGCCGATCGGCTACTACGAAAACTTCGTGGTGCGTGGCTATTCGCTCAACGCCGCCAACAGTTACCGCATCAATGGCCTGAGCGCGGTGGGCGAGCAATCCATTGCGCTGGAAAACAAGCAGCAGGTGCAACTGCTCAAAGGCCTGGCCGGCCTCCAATCTGGAGTCAACGAACCGGCCGGGTTGATCGACTACCGCACCAAGCGGCCCGAGCATGTGCGCAGCGTGACCCTGGGCACCGACGAGCAAGGCTCGCGCTATGTCGCGGCCGATCTGGGCGACTGGTTCGGCGCCGAGCGCACGCTGGGTGTGCGCGTCAATGCCGCGCACGAAGACATCAACAGCTATGTCGACCATGCCGATGGCTACCGCAATTTCCTCTCGCTGGCCGGCGACTGGAAGATCAGCCCGCAATCGCTGCTGCAACTGGATGTGGAATACCAGCATCGGCAGCAACGCTCGGTGCCGGGTTATCAGCTACTCGGTGGCACGCAGGTGCCGCGCGACATCGATGTGCATCGTCTGCTCGGCTACCAACCGTGGTCGCGGCCGGTGGAGATGGACTCGCTCAATGCGCAGCTGCGTTACGCCTACCAACTCAACGACAACTGGCGCGCGACTACCGAGGCGTCGCGCAGCCGCTCGGTGATCAACGATTTCTCCGCGTTTGCCTGGGGCTGTTATGGCGCGGCCAGCTGCGCCGACATTACCACGCCCAACTTTTTCAGCGCGCAGGGCGAGTACGACGTTTACGACTACCGCAGCCCCGACGACACCCGCGTGCACGATCAGGTGCGCGCCACATTGGAAGGCCATGTGGTCACCGGCATGCTGGATCACCGTCTGAGCATCGGTGGCGATTGGTTACGCCGCACCATCGAGCGTTTCGGCTCGGTCAACGAATTCGTCGGCAGCGGCAGCATCGACCGCGACCCGGAGGTGTTTACACAAACCGACGTGGCACTGGACCCGAAGCAACGCCGTCTGGATAGCCGTCAACGTGCCTTGGTATTGGCAGACCGCATTGGTCTGGGTTCGCAATGGGAGTTGTCGCTGGGCGCGCGTTATGTGCGGCTGGACGAGCGCGCCTTCGATCGCGACGGACTGCTGGAACGACGCACGCGCAAGGACGCATTGCTGCCGCAGGCGGCGCTGCTGTTCAAGCCGCAGCAGCAGGTGGCGTTGTATGCCAGCTACGCCAAGAGCCTGGCAGCCGGCGGCACCGCACCATGGTTTGCCGACAACGCCGATGAAATCCTGCCGCCCACCAACGCGTATCAGCTGGAAACCGGCGCGAAGATCGAGCTCGATGGCCTGCGTCTTGGCGCGGCACTGTTCGACATCCGCCAGGCCTACCAGTTCACCCAACCGCAGGCCGACGGCGGCTTGCTCTACGTGCAACAAGGCCGCCTGCACAATCGCGGCCTGGAGCTGTCGGCCGACGGCGCAGCCACCGAACAACTCCGCATCTTCGCCAGCGTTGCGGCGATCCGTGCGCGTGCAGAAGACACCGACATTGCCGAGTACGAAGGCCATCAGGCGATCAACGTGCCCAAGCTGCGCGCCAGCGTGCAGGCCGACTACAGCGTGCCCGGTGTCGATGGTTTGGCGCTGCTGGCAGGCATGCAATACAGCGGGCGCAAGTTCGCCGATCGCCTCGGCAATGCCAGCGTGCCGGCCTACACGGTGGCCAATCTGGGCGCACGCTACGCCACTGCACTGGGCGGCTTGGCAACGACCTGGCGCTTGAACGTGGACAACGTGTTCGACAAGCGCTACTGGCGCGATAGCGGTGAATACCAGGGCGATGCGTATCTATTCCCCGGCGCGCCGCGCACTGCGCGATTGACGGTGCAGGTGGATTTTTAAAAAAGTGCTCCCCCATCCGCCCTGCGGGCGGCTTGCTCCGCAGGGGCGGGAAGAGAACAGCATCGGCGTTGTTGGTTTGGGTCTTTCTCTTGCGACATGCGGGCAGCTGTGATCTGACCCTGGTGTGCACTGCAGCTGCGATTCGCGCAGTGAACGACCTCCACCGGCTGCACGCACTGTCGCATTCGCATCTTCCGCCCTTGCCGCCACTGATCCACTTTCCATCAGGCTTTGCATGTCACTGCTCGAATCCATCGCCGTCGTGATCAACCTGCTCGGCGTCTGGCTGACCGCGCGGCGCATTCGCTGGTGCTGGCCGGTTGGCATCGTGGCGGTGGCGCTGTACGCCTGGCTGTTCTATCAGTGGAAGCTGTACTCGGACATGCTGCTGCAAGGCGTCTACGTGCTGACCCAGCTGTACGGCTGGTGGCACTGGCAGCGCGGCACCGCCGCAGACATGCGGATTCGCCCATTGCCGATGCCACACGCGGAGCTGTGGGTGTCGCTAGGCATCGGCGCACTGTTTGCCGCCGCGCTCGGGGCCTACATGCATCACCGCACCGATGCTGTGCTGCCGTGGCTGGATGCGGCGCTGGCCAGCTTCAGCCTGGTGGCCAGCGTGTGGGCCGCGCGCAAACGCATCGCCAACTGGGTGCTGTGGATCGTGCTCGATTGCATTTACGTGGGCGTGTTCGTCAGCAAAGCGCTATACCCCACTGCCCTGCTCTACGCCGGTTTCGTGGGGCTGGCGGTATATGGATGGCGTAGCTGGAAAACCCAACAGCAGCAGAACCCGGCAGGCATCGACTGAGCCATGTGCGGTTTGTGGGCGCGTTCTTCTTTACCATCGCAACATGCATCTCTTTCATCACACTGCCTTGCACATGCGCTGCACCCGTCATCGGTGGATCGCCGCATGAGCATGTCGCGCCAACACGCCATCACCGAAATCATTTCCGCGCAGATCGCCGCCGGCGAGTGGGGCCCGGACCAGCGCCTGCCGGTGGAGCGCGAGCTTGCAGAGCGCTTCGCCTGCACCCGCATCACCTTGCGCGAGGCCTTGCAGCAGCTGGAAGCCGAAGGCCGCATTTACCGCGAAAACCGCCGCGGCTGGTTCGTCAGCGCACCGCGCGTGCGCTACGACCCCACCAGCATCGCCGGTTTCATGCAGTACGTGGCCGCGCAAGGGCGCAAGCCGCGCACCGAGCTGCTGAGTGCCACTCGGCAGGCAGCCGGTGCCGCGTTCGCTGCGGCATTGCGGTTGGAAACAGCGTACGAAGAGGTCTTCGTGCTGCAACGTCGGCGCTGGATCGACCGCCGCGCGGTATTGCTGGAAACCAACGTGGTGCTGGCCGCGTGGGCACCGGGCCTGCTCGAACACGATCTGGCCGGTTCGCTGTCGAGCGTGTTCAACCAGAAACTGGGACTGTTTTTGAGCCGCGCGCACGTCTCGATGCATCCGGCCGGACTGGATGCCACGCAAGCCATGCTGTTGCAATCCACCACCGGCACGCCGTGCTTCCGGCTACAGCGGGTCAGCTTTGCCGAAGACGGCCGCGCGGTGGAGCTGGATATCGAATCCTGGCGTCACGACGCACTGGATGTGGTGGTGCGCACCGAGGCGCCGACGCGCTCGGCTTCTTAAGAGCGGCTAACAAAACGTACGTCATGCCAGCCTACTGCAGAGCGGCTGATCTGCGGGTTGGCTGCAGGGCCCTTGCCCGCCCACCGTCGCGGGACACGCTGCAAGTACGTCCATGTAGGCTCTTACGCGGCATCCATGCCGCGTAAGGTCCCGCGACGGTGGGCGGGCAAGGACCAGTCGCGATGGTCGGTGCATGGCTTTTAACAAAGCCGCCAGGAAACTATCTGGTGCGGTGTCCTCGCCGATTGCGGGACCGTGTGGCGGCATGGATGCCGCCACCGAGCCTCCATGGATGGGTTCACGGTGTGTCCCGCAAGCGGCGAGGGCACCGCGCACTCGACCCACTCAGCGTTTAATCTGAACTTCCGACACGTCTGACCTGAACTTCCGACGGCATACACCAAGATGCGGCCGACAACACCATTGCACTCACCGCACGGCGAGCAGTCGTCAGCTTGCAGGGGATAGCGCTCAACGAACCGCACTGTACGCGTGGTACATGCCGCACCGAATACCGGCTGCGCCCGCCTAGCGGTGAGCATGCCGCTTTGGCAGCTGCTCTACGCTTCAAATAGCCTGCGTTGTGGATCCGGCGGCGGCAAGTCGGCCAGCAACTGCGCGAGTTGATAGCGCTGTGCACGTAGCGGGTCGTGCATCAGGAAGTTGGCCAAGCGTGCGTGCCAGGCCGGCCAGCGGGTGGCCAGTGCATCCATGTCGCCATCGGCCGGGCGGCCTTCGTGCGGCGAGGCGACGAAGGCGGTTTCGCACAGCACATTGCGCCACCCCAGCCCGCCCATGCGCAGGCTCAGATCCACCAGCGCGGCGTACCACGAGCCGTAACTGCTCGCATCCAGGCCGCCGGCCTTGCGCCGCGCACTGCCGCGCAGCAGCACGGCGTGGCCGGTGGCCGAGGGCAGTTCCGGGTGCAGCGGTGGCATTGCGGCGCAGGCGGCGGCAAGCCGGTCCGGCGCGGCGGGCATGGGGTTGAGTTCGCCCAGTCGTGGCCAGCCACATGCTTCGCCCACATTGCTCCAGGGCGTGGCGGTGGCAATCGCCGCATCGCGCGCAAAGCAGGCGTTGAGCTGATTCAGCCACCCCGGCAGCGGGCAGGCATCCACACCCAACACCACCACATCGGCATCGCCGCAGCCGCTGAGCATTTCGTCCAGATGCGCCACCTCGCCGAGCATGCGCTGGCGGCGGGTGTGATGCGCCTGCAACGGCGTGCGCGCCAACCAATGTTCGATCACCGCTCGGCCGCGCGGGCCGGCCTGCGCATCGTCGGCCAACCACACCCGCGTGCCGGCGGGTGTGGCCGCATCCAGTGCGCCCAGGCAGGCATCCAGGGCCTCGTCGTCGGTGCCGACCGGCACCAGCACGACGGGCAGAACCGCACTCACTGCGGCTTCTGGCTGGGTTTCAGCGGCTCCATGGCCTTGAACTTCTGACCGTATTCGTCGGTGAGATTGCGCGCTTCCTGCGGGTTGCGCACGATCGACGGGGTAATCAAAACGATGACTTCGCGGCGGGTCGTGTCCCTGGTCTTCTGACCAAACAAGGCACCGACCACTGGCAACTTGCTGAGGAACGGGACCCCTGAACTACCGTCGCTGGTGCTGTCATCGATCAGGCCGGCCAGCATCATGGTGTCGCCACTCTGCACCGCAGCTTCGGTTTTGACACGGCGCGTATTGATATCGACGTTACAGGCAGCGCTGTTGACGGTCGTGGTGGTTGCCGCCGTACACGCTGCGGGCCGTGCACCGGGCGTGCTTATTTCCTGCACGATGTCCAGGAATACCATGCCGTCCTTAGTGACGCGCGGACGCACTTTCAGGATCACACCGGTATCGATGTATTGCACCGACGAGAAGCTGCTGTCGCTGCCCAGCCCAGTGTTGATCGATGTGGAATTGATCGGAATTCGCGAACCCACATTGAGCGTGGCTTCGGCGTTGTTTCGCACAAAAACCGACGGCGTCTGCAGCAGGCGGATATTGGTGACCTGATCCAGCGCGCTGATGACCGCAGCCGCATTTTTCCCCAGGAATGTCCAACCCACCCCGTTATTGGTGATGCTTCCCGCTATGTCGCCCCAGATATTGCGGCCCGCAGCCGATGGCAGTGCAGGACCGCCACCATTACCGTTGGCGTTGAACGGAGTTGTCACCGCATTTTCGAAGTACCAGTTCACACCGTACTGAAGCTGGCCAGTCAAATTCACCTCAGCCACCTGCGCTTCGATATGCACCTGCATCGGCATCACGTCGAGCTTTTCGATGACGTCGCGGATCGAGGTCCATGCCTGCGGCGTGGAGCGCACCAGCAAGGTATTGGTTTCGGCTACCGCCGAGACACCCACCTTGTCGCCGGACACCTCCAGCGTCACCGCACCATTGCCGTTGCTGCGCGGCGACAACTGCAAGCTGCCATTGCCCAGGCCCCCACTGCTGCTGCCACTGCCACTGCTGCCGCCGAAGCTGCTGCCGGAGGAGCTGCCATCGTTGCTTTCGCCGATGCTGCCGCCGGTGGTGCCGGAGCTGCCACCCATGCTGCTGTCGCGATTGCCGGCCACGCCGCCGAGTACGCTGGTTTCCGAACCCGGTGCCAGCGATGCATTCGAGTCGCTGCCATTGCCACGCCCGCCGCCAAACACTTCCGACAGGCGATCGGCCAGATCCTTGGCCTTGATGTATTTCAACTCGTACGAAAACAACCGCACGCCGCCACCCGCGCTGTCGATGCGGTCCAGCCAATGCTGGATCTGGTCCAGATAGCGCGGCTGCGGGGTGATCACCAGCACCGCGTTGGCGTTTTCCAGCGGCATGAAACGGAACATGCCGGCGCTGGGCGTCTTGCTCTGTTCGCCGAAGACCTTTTCCAGATCGGCGGAGACTTTTTCGGCCTTGCCGGACTGGATCGGGAACACGCCCACCGACATGCCCGACAGCCAATCCACGTCGAAGATCTGCACGGTGCGCAGGTAGTTTTCCAGCTCGGCGCGGGTACCGCCCAGCGTGATCACATTGCGCGAGTTGTCGGTGCCGACGATGGCGTTGGGCCGGGCGTAGGGCTCCAGCACCTTTTTCATTTCGCTGGCGGAAATGAACTTCAACGGCACCACGCGCACCTCGAAACCGCGCGCGGACGACGGCGATGCGGTACTGGGCGCGACGGTGCCGGCCAGCGCCTGGTCGGCCGGCACGATGTTGTAGCGGCCACCGTTGAACACCATGCGCGCGTTGTTCCAGCCCAGCACCATTTCCAGCAGGTTCAAGGCTTGCGCCGGCGAGACGGGATTAGGCGTGGCCAGGGTCACGGTGCCTTGCACGCCCGGCGCGATGACGTAGTTCTGGCCGAGCATGTCGCCCAGGATCGCCTTGACCACGGCCTGCACCGATTCGCCTTCGAAATTGAAGGTGGCGCTGCCGCTGCTGGCCATGCCCAGCGTGGGCGACGGCGCGGCGGCCGCGCTCTGGTTGATCATGCTGCCGCTGCCGCGACGGATCACCGGCACCGGCTTGGCGCTGGTGTTGCCGTCGGCAGCTTGCTCGGCGCTGGTCTGGGTGGCGCCGGCAGCGCCGACTTGCGGATCCAGGCGCGCGTCGCGGCGTACGTCCGGCGGCGGAGTGGTGGCACAACCGGCCAACAGGCCAATCAGCAGGGACACGGGGAACAGGCGCGGCGTCATGCGTTCACTCATTGGGTCTGACCGGGGGTTGAGCCGCTCTGGCGCTGCTGTTGCAGCTGGCGGCGTCGGGCTTCGATGCGTTCGCGGATGGCACGCATCTGATCGTCGGAGGGGCGTGGGGCTTCCTGGGCGCCGTCGCTGCGTTGCGGCGGCACCGTCGGCGGTGCCTGCCCACCGGGCTGCTGGGCAGGCGTGGCAGGCTGGGGCTGCGGCGGCTGCACCGCGGCGGCATCGGGCGATGGTAACGGTGGCGTGGCGCCGGGTGCAGCCGGCGCGCCGGCATTGGCGGTGGGCGGCTGCCCGCCCTGGCCGTTGAACACCTGCAGTTCCAGTGTCTGGGTGCCGCCCGGGCCTTCGATGGTTGCGCTGCGCGGCTGCAGTGCGAGCAGGCGCCAGCCCTTGACTGCATCGCCGCCGAGTTTGACCCGCACCGAATCGTGCGGGTCCAGGGTCAGCGTGGCCATCTTGAAGTTGTCCGTCAGCAGCACGCCGGTCAACCGCACCGTCGATGCGGCGCCGCTGCCGTCGTTGCCGGACAGGAAGAACGGATGCGGCAGGCGATCTTCCGCGAAGGCCGGATGCGCGGCGATTTCCGAATATTTCTCGAACGCGCCCAGCCGCTCCGGCGCCGGTGCCGGCAGGGTGGGCAGGCGCTGCACCAGCGCCGGATCGTCGGGCAGCAGCTCCACCCGCTTGCCCAGGCCGGCCACCGCCAGCACGCATACCAGCAGTGCCCAGCCGACCACGGTGGCCAGCAACCAGGTGCGCAGCCCGATCAGGTCAAGGCGCATTGCTGGCCTCCGCGGCGTCGGGGGCGGCGGGTGCGGCATCGGTATTCAGCGGTGCGGCGCTGGCGCCCGGGCGCAGATAGCCGGCCAGTTCGAAGGCGATATCCAGGCCGTTGCCGCTTTCATTGGGCGAGAGCTGGTAGCGCTGCGCCATCACGTTGAGGTTGTCCACGAACAGGCGCGGGGTGCCGTTTTCCAGGCTGTACAGCACCGAGGCCAGCTCAGGGGTGCCGCAGCGCAGGCGCACCTGCACCGCGACGCGGGTGAAGCGGTCCTTGCTCTCCGGCTGCAACGGCGAGCGGTTGCTGATGGCGCAGCTGCGGTTGCCGGGGCTGGCTTCCACCACCGCGCGTTCCAGCCGCTGCACCAACCCGGCCGAGGCCAGTTCGGCGGACGTTTCCGGCAAGAAGCCGGGGCGGCTTTCCAAGGTCTGGCGCGCCTGACGCAGCCGTTTGCTCACTTCCGGCGCCTGCTGCAATTGCACGCGCACGCGCAGCTCGCGCTCGCGCAGCGCTTGCAGATCGTCCTGCACCGCGATCATCGGCTGGGTGAACCATGGGTGCACCAGCACCAGATAGGCCACGCCGATCACTAGCAGCAACAGGCCCAAAGCGATCCAGCGATCGCGCTTAACGCTGCGTGGCATCGGCCGCCTCCTTGGCATCGGGGCCGGCCAGCTCGGCGGTGATGGTGAAGCGGTCCACATTACGACCGGCATCGCTCTGCAGCACGCCGGTCAGCGAGGGCGTGCGCCACAGCGGCGAGCCTTCCAGACGACGCACCAGCGAGGACGCTTCGTTGCTCAATCCGATCAACTGCAATTGCCCGCCTTCGACCGAGAATTTTTCCAGATAGGTGCCGCCGGGCAGACGCCGGCTCAGCTCGTCCCAGATTTCCACCGAGGTGGGGCGGGTGGCGCGTTGCTGCTGGAAGAAGGTGGCACCTTCGACCAGATCCAGCAATTGCTGGCGTTCGGCAGCGACCTGGCGCGCACGTGCGGCGTTGGCCTGCACCTTGGCACGCAAGTCGTCGGCGGCCTGGCGGCGGTTGTCCAGCAGCAGCCAACCGGCCACTGCCAGCAGCACCAATGCGGCGGCAGTGAGCAACAGGTTCCAGCGCTGCATCGGGTCGCTGCGGCGCAGGCGACGCGCCGGCGGCAGCAGGTTCACGCCTAACGGCAGGCCATGCGCATCGGTCACATCGATGCCCGACAACGCGCTGCTCCATGCGTCGGGCACACCGTCCGGCCCATCGATCATGCGGCGCGGCACCACCACCAGTTCGGCATCGAGCTGGCCGTCTTCGCGCACATCGAGCACGCGCGCGTCGAAATACACCTGGTCGGCGGTGAACGGGGTTTGCCGATCGATTTCAAAACGCGCCACATCCTGCAAACGCGCGGCGGCGGCGGCAGGCAGGCGCAACGGACGACGCAAGGCATGCGCGGCCGGCAACAGCCAGTGCCGCGGCAGTCCTTCCAGTGCGGTCGGCAGCAAGGCATTGACTTCCTGCGGCTGCACCGGCCACGGCAGGCTGGCGATGGTCTCGCTGCTGTGGTCGCGCTGGCGCAGCAGTTGCAGCGCGTCGCCGTCCGGTTGCAGCAACAGGCGTGACTGCGACAGACCCAACTGCCATTGCCAGCGCTGCGGCAACCAGGCCAGCAACGATTGCTGCCACCAACGCCAGAAGCCTCCGGCTCCCGGCATGGCGCGTACGCCGATACGACCCAAGGTATCCCGCCATGCGGTCATTGCACTGCTGCTCCTTCTTCCCAACGCAACACGGTATACGCCGACCCAGGTAATGCGGACGCACTGATGGACACGACCGCCCGCAATACGGCCTCGCGTCCCTGACTCAGTCGCGCCCGGCTCTCGATACTATAAGTGTCCGAGCCACCGAGCGTCGCCTCGCTGCCAGGCAAACCCGGCGGCGCATCACGCTGGGCCAGCAATTGCCGCGCATCCAGCCCCATCGCGGTCAACACAGGGCCCGGCGCAAAGCGCGCTTCAGGCCGCGAGCGGCCGCTGTACAGCGTGAGGTTGGGCAACAGCTTGCGATACAGCTCGCCATCCATGCCCAGCACCAGGCGCAACTCGCCCAGCGTTTCGAACGGGCCATCTTTTGCGCCGTACGGCAACCCGGCATCGGCGTAATCGCGATCTTCTGCGCCGCCGCCCGGCTGGCTCAACGAATCGCCATCGCGCCAATCGACGATGGCGCCGGCAATGCGCGCATCGCGGCCCTGCTCGCCACCGACTGCGCGCACCAATCCCGCCAGCAATGCAGGCTCGGCCATATTCAAATCCACCTTGCCGCTTTCGTCGGTAATGCGGATCTCCACCGTGGCATCGTCCATCTGCCAACGGTAGCGCCGGCCGTCTGCGCGCCAGCGCGCCTGCGTGTCGGTACTTTGCAAGCGAAACAACGCGTATTCCAGGCCGGAGCGCGCGTATTCCTGCGCCTGCGCGCCGTTGCGCAGCATGCTGCCCTGCAGTGCTTCCACCCGCGCGGTCAGCGCGAATGCGCCGATCATCGCGGTGAGCAAGGCGATCAACCACAACACCAGCACCAGCGCGGCACCGCGCATGCGGCTCATTGCCCCGCTCCCGGGTTGCTGGACTGCGGCAACGCCACCACCAACGGCGGCCACGCGGCATTGCCGCTACGGATCTCGATGCGCACCAGCAGCGGCAGCCGGTCGTGCCATTCCCATTGCGGCAACCACGCGCTCAGGCGGCCGCTCTGCGGATCCATGCCACGATAACGAAAGCTCACCTGCTGCACGCCTTCGGCGAGTGTTTCCGGCGGCAGCGTGGTGCCCTCTTCGATCGACTTGCCCGACTGCAGCATGGTCAATGCAATCAACAGATTGCGCTGCTCGCCATCGCCGGCCACCGACAGATCATGCAGATACGGCCCGCCACGGCCCAGATAATCCGGTACGTCGGCGGCAAAACGCATGCGCTGCGGCTCGCCGATGAACAACATCGGCTGCTGGCTTTGCGGGTCGATGCCCATCGCAATCGGCAACGCGGCCGCCAGCCGGCGACGCAGGAATTCTTCCACCGCGCGCACACGCTCGCTGCGCTGGGCGATCGCTTCGCCGCGCTGACTCACCGCACTGGCCGAGCGCAAGGTGGCGAACGCCAATGCCAGACCGCCCACCAGCAACATCGTGGCCAGCAGCACTTCAATCAGGGTGAACCCGGCGTTGCGCGAACGGCTCATGGGGCGCTGCCTGGCTGCGCCGCAGCGACCAGCCGCAAGGTGCGCCATTGCAGCACCTGATTGGGCTGCTCGCCCCAGCGCACCACCAGGGTCAGTTGCAGCAACGTATGCGCACCCGGTGAAACCGGCGCCTGCGGATTGCGCCGCGGTTCGTCGTACGGGCGCACATCCATCGACCAGCGAAAATGCCCGTCTTCGAAGCTGCCTTGTTGCTGCTCGGGCACCAGCGGTTTGTCCATGCCCTGCGCGGCCAGCAACGATTGCGCATGCAGCGTGGCGCGCGTGCTTTCGTCGGCCGCGCGCACCTGACGTGCAGCGCCGGATAGCGATCCCAGCAACAGGCTCAACGCCAATGCCAGCAGCGCAAAGGCGACGATCACCTCAATCAGTGTGTAACCGCGCTGGCGCTTCATGGCGCCGGCGTCCGCAATTGCCCGGAGCGCACTTCGCCGGTGATCCAGCCCACGTCCACACGCCAGGTAGCGTCCTTGACGCGCAGGTCGATGCGCCCGCCGGTAGAGGCGCCATCCGGGAAGAACTGGATGGCGCCCTGATCCTGCCGCGACTGCACCTGCCGCGCACCGGTAAAACGCACCTCCAGCGACGCCGGCAGATCGCCGTGATGGCCGCCGGGCGCTTCCCAACGGTGCTGCTGCGGGTCGATCAGAAAGCGCTGCGGGGTGCCGGTGGCGATTGCCTGGGTGCGTGTATAGCGCAGCTGCGAGGCGATCGCCTTGCCGGCGGTGCGCAGGCGCATGCCGTCGATCCCGCCATTGAGTGCGGCAGCGGCCAGCACGCCGGCCATCGCGATCAAGGCGATGACCAGCAGCATTTCCAGCAACGAACTGCCACGCGTGCGTCTGCCACCAGGACCGACCACTCCATGCGGATGACGCAACGGCTGACACGCAACGCGCATGGCGGAAGGCTTATTGGTACTTGATGTCCGCGTCGTAGCTGCTGCCGCCGGGGCGGCCGTCCTTGCCCAGGCTGATCAGATCGAACGGCTGGCCATCGCCGGGCACACGGTATTCGATGGTGTGGCCCCACGGGTCGTTGAGTTCGACCGGCTTGGCGTACGGACCCAGCCAGCCACTGCTGCCGCCCGGCTGGGTGACCAGCTCATCGAGCTTGCCCGGCAACTTGCCGGTGTCGAGCTGGAAATTCTCGATCTTGCCGGCCAGGGTCTGGATCTGCGATTTGGCCAGGTTGGCCTTGCCGCGATCGGCACCACCGAGCACACGGCTACCGACCAGGGTGAGCACCGCACCGATCAGCACGATGACGATGATGATTTCCAGCAAGCTCATGCCGGCCTGGGCTGCACGCGATGGACTACGGGTAATGGAGCGCTTGATCATGAACGATTTCCTTGCACGTCGATGAAAGATGCTGCCGCCAGAAGATGACACGGCGGGCATTGCAATGGTTCCCGCATGGGTGTCGTGCGGTCACCGGAAAGTTGTTGTGAATCCACCGCCACGTTATCCGATGGCATTGGTCAGGTCATACAGCGGTACCAGCACCGAGATGATGACAAGCCCCACCACCGAGGCCAGCACCAGCGTGATCAGCGGCACCAGGGCGGCCAGTGCGCGGTCGATGGCTTGCGCGGTTTCCAGCTCGAAGGTGTCGGCGGTCTTGAGCAGCATCGTGTCCAGCGCGCCGGACTCTTCGCCCACCTGAATCATCTGCAGGGCCAGCCGCGGGAAGCGCTTGCCGCGTGCCAGCGACATCGCCAGGCCATGCCCGTTCTTGACGTCGTCGGCAGCGGCGTCGACATCTTCGACCAGCGCCAGATTCGACATCACATTGCGCGCAATGCCGATCGCGGCCAACAGCGGCACGCCATTACGCAACAAGGTGCCTAGCGTGCGCGTCAGCCGCGCGGTTTCCAGGCGTGCGATCAGGCTGCCGACGACTTTCTGCCGCAGCAACCATTCGTCCAGCGCGGCACGAAACGCCGCATTGCGCCGCTTGCGATCCAGCCACAGCCCGAGCACGCCCGGCACCACGATCAACACCACCCACCAGTCGCGCACCAGCAGGCCCACGCTCAAAACGGCTTGCGTGAACCACGGCAAGGCAACATCCAGGCTTTCGTACATCTGCGCAAACTGCGGCACCACATAACCGAGCAGGAACAGCAACGCACAGCCGACCACCGCCAGCAGAATCGCCGGATAGATCAGCGCATTGATCACCTTCCCCCGGAGTGCGCGGCTGCGCTCCAGATAATCGGCCAGGCGTTGCAGGGTGTCCTGCATGCTGCCGCCGGCTTCGCCCGCGCGGACCATGTTGATGTAGAGCTTGGAAAACAGCCCATGCTGGCGTTCCAGTGCCGAGGACAGCGGCGCGCCGCCACGCACGGTGTCGCGCACATCGCCGATCACGCGCCGGCTTTTTTCGTCTTCGGGCAGATCCATCAGGATCGACAGCGCACGATCCAGCGGCTGGCCGGCACCGATCAGCGTGGACAGCTGTTGGGTGAACTGCACCAGCGCGGCGTTGTCGAACGGCTTCTTGCGCAGCAGCATGCGCAGCGACGGCGAGTCGCTTTCGCCGGTGGCCAGGCGTGTTTCCACCGGCAGATGGCCTTGCTCCTGCAGACGCAGCACCACTTCTGCATCGCTGGCCGCTTCCATCTGGCCATCGAGCATTTCGCCGTGCGCATCGAGCGCCTTGTAGCGGTACAGGGGCATCAGGCTGGAAGGCCGGGATTGGGGAATCGGGAATCGGGAATCGGTAAAAGCAGGATCCTGCGCTGCGTTGGCGCCACCGGGCGCAGCTGTGCGCGTGCGCGACGCGTTGCCGAGACCTTGCCCTGCTTATCTTCCGATCCTGAGCATCCGATGCTCGCTGTGGCTCCGTTGACTCTCACGCATCCTCCGTCACGCGCAGCACTTCTTCGATGGTGGTTTCGCCGCGCAAGGCCTTGGACAGGCCGTCTTCGTACATGGTGCGCATGCCGGCCTTGCGGGCCAGTTGTTCGATCTCGCCCATGCCGGCACGGCGCATCACCGCGCGCCGCAGCTCGTCGTTCATCACCAGGAATTCGACGATGGTGGTGCGGCCAAGATAGCCGGTCGGCGCCGCTGCCGAGGCGCGCGGGCGATACAGGTAAATCTCGCCCTCCGGCTGCAGGCGGCGCAGGTTGAAACGCTCAACCTCCTCCGGCGATGCCAGGTAGCGTTCGGCATTGGGCAGGTCGAGCTTGCGCACCAGGCGCTGCGCAAGGATGCCGTTGATGGTGGAGGTGAGCAGGTAGTCTTCCACGCCCATGTCGAGCAGGCGGGTGATGCCGCCGGCCGCGTTATTGGTGTGCAGCGTGGACAACACCAGATGGCCGGTGAGCGCAGACTGGATCGCGATGCGCGCGGTTTCCAGATCGCGCATTTCGCCGATCATGATGATGTCCGGATCCTGACGCACGATGCTGCGCAGCGCATTGGCGAAATCCAGCCCGATCTGCGGCTTGGCCTGGATCTGGTTGATGCCTTCGATCTGATATTCCACCGGGTCTTCGACGGTAATGATCTTCACGTCCGAGGTGTTGAGCTGGCTCAATGCGGTGTACAGCGTGGTGGTCTTGCCCGAGCCGGTCGGGCCGGTGACCAGCATGATGCCGTGCGGCTGCTCGAGCACCTTGCGGAACTGCGGCAGAAAGTCTTCGGTAAAGCCCAGCTTGTAGAAGTCGAACACCACTGTTTCACGATCGAGCAGACGCATCACCACGCTTTCGCCATGCGCGGTAGGCACGGTGCTGACGCGCAGATCCAGCTCCTTGCCCTGCACGCGCAACATGATGCGGCCGTCCTGCGGCAGCCGACGTTCGGCGATGTTGAGCTTGGCCATGATCTTGACGCGGCTGATCACCGCGGCGGTGAGTTTGGCCGGCGGGCTTTCGCCTTCCACCAGCACGCCGTCCACGCGATAACGCACCTTGAGCCGGCTTTCGAACGGTTCGATATGGATGTCGGAGGCGCGCAGTTCCACCGCGTGCTGGATCACCAGATTCACTAGCCGGATCACCGGCGCTTCGGAGGCCAGATCGCGCAGCGCTTCGATATCGTCGCTGCTGTTGGCATCGCCGTCGGCGGTTTCCACGATGGTGCCCATCGCGCTGCGACCCTGGCCATACCAGCGCTCGATCAGATCGTCGATCTCCGAGCGCAACCCGACCTGCAGAAACAGCGGGAATCCGGTCGCAAGACGCACCGCATCGATCGCGTAATCGTCGTACGGATCGGCGATCCACAGATCCAGCCGGCCATCGCGTTCGCCGACCGGGCACAGATGAAATTGTTTGAGAAAACGCAGCGATAAGCCCTGCACTTCGGGCAGCATTTCAGGCGGGGTATCGCCGAGTTGGCGTGCGTCCACCAGCGGCAGGCCCAGCACGTCGGCGCAGGTCTCTGCGTGATCGCGTTCGGACACCAGGCCCAGACGGCCCAGCAAGGCCAGCAGGCCCATACCGGATTCGGTCTGCAACTGGCGCGCGCGCAGCAGATCGGTGTCTTTCAGACGACGGCGTTCAAGCAATGCTTCGACGATGCGCGTCTCCGCACTTCGATGCTCAATTGGATCGACGGCAACCGCGTTCACACTCGTCTCCACTGGTCCGGCGCCGACTGTAGCAGTTTGCCGCGACGATCAACCGTACGCATCTGAATCGCCCTGAAAAACGATGCCCCCGGTGATTGGCCGGGGGCATCGGTCACACTATTTCACCGCTTACTGTCGTGCAACGAGCGTCAGCTTCGCGTAGTCCTTCGCACCGACCAGCTTGATGTAGTAGGTGCCTGCCTTGGGTGCAGTGAAACGCACGGTTTCGCTGTTGCCCGGGCGGGTCGACTTGGCATCGTAGGAGGTAGCGGTGGGCTCGGCTTCGAAGCTCACGTACACCGACACATCGCCGGTGCCGCCGTAGGTCATGAAGCTGAGCACCGCGCCGGCCTTGGCGTCGAAGCTGTACAGCGTGGAGCTGCCGGCAGCGCCGCCCAGCCCAGCCAACGGTGCCTTGTTGGTCAGCGCGATGGCGGTCGGTGCGCAGCTCTCGGTGGCCGGGTCGCAGGGTTCCACCAGCACCGCTTCCAGCGCGGCCTTGGCATCGACGATGCCGCTGCCGATCGGGGTGCTGGCCGGCGGGGTCACCGGGAAGCGACGGCTGGTCTGCTTGAGCAGGGTTTCCACCGCGGCCGGGGTCAGCGGGCCATCGCCTAAACCGATCGACGCGCTCTGCACCAGCGCCACGACGCCGGCCACGTGCGGGGACGCCATCGAGGTGCCACCTAGGCCCATATAGGTATAGGTGCCCGAGGTCGGCGTCGTCGCACCGGTGTAGCCGGCCTGCCAGATGTAGCCGCCCGGATTGCCGTCCACGCTACCGCCGCCGCCCGGACCCGACAGGTCGACCTTGCTGCCGTAGTTGGAGTAGTAGGTGATGCCGCCGGTGATGCGCGTGGCGCCCACAGTGATCGTGTTGTTGCAGCTGGCCGGCGAATGGTTGGCCGCATCTTCGCCGCTGTTGCCGGCCGCCACCACCACGGTGGTGCCGCGCGACACCGCGCCGTTGATCGCCACCTGGGTGGCCGGATCGCAGGGTTCGCCGCCACCCAGGCTCATGTTGATGACTTCGGCCGGGTTGGTGTTGGCAGGCACGCCATCCACCGCACCGCCCGAGGCCCATACGATGGCATCGGCGATGTCGGAGGTGTAGCCGCCGCAACGGCCGAGCACGCGCACCGGCAGGATGGTCGCCTTCGGCGCCACGCCAGCCATGCCTACTCCGTTATTGGTCGCCTCGGCCACGGTGCCCGAGACATGGGTGCCGTGCCAGGAGCTTTCCTGTGCCACCGAGCCGTCGTAGCAGACGTTATCGGCTTCTTCCCAGTCGCCGTAATCCAGCGCGCCGGGCACGCGGGCATCGGTCGGGCGACGCGAGACTTCAGCGTCGGTGATGAAGTCGTAACCCTGCAGCAGGTTACCGGCAAAATCCGGATGGCCGGGCAGGATGCCGGTATCCAGCACCGCCACCACCACGCCGGCACCCTGCGAGAGGTCCCATGCGGCCGGCGCGTTGATGCCGCCGTTGGGGTTGCTCAGGTGCCACTGGTACTGCGCATACAGCGGGTCGTTGGGCACCAGCTGCGGGCTCACGTCGGTCGCGGCAACACTCTTCTTGATCTCGACCGGGCGCAGCATGCGATCGATCTGCACGTCGGCCACCGACGGATCGTTCTTGAGCTCGACCACCACCTTGTCCACCTGTGCGGCAGTCAGCGTGCTGGACAGCTTGATCAGGTCCGAGCCGATGCCGAGCTTGCGCACATACGTCGCCTTGACGGCGGCTGCGCTGGCGCGCGCACCACTGCTGGCGCCAACGCGGCCGACAGCGGCCTGCACGGCGCCGAGCTTGCTGGCGCGATCGGTCGCAGCGGCCGTGTTGTCCTTGTAGCGCACGATCAGGCGGCTACTGAATGCGTCGCCGGCCGCTGCTGCCTGGGTCGGTTCCTTGACCAGCAGTTGCGGGGCGGCAGCGAGGGTGCCCGATGCACCGAGCGCCATCATCAAGATGGCGCCGGTCAGCGGGTTGAAACGGAAATTCTTGTCGATCACGGTGAAGTCCTCTTCGTGTGTTTCGTCAGTCAAGTCAGGCTTGGAACGACCCTCGAAACTGCTGCGCAACCGCGGACGGCACGCTGCGTTTCGTCAGCCACTCCTGGTACGGCCATCACTCCATGCGAATCCGTTGGCCGGCCCAGCCACGGTCCTTACCCGCCCCCTCAGGCCTTGCTCTACCGCAGCGGCGCAACTCGGCGCCGCTGCGTTTCATGCCGCAGCGCGTTACCAGCCGAAACCGGCACCCACGCCGATCGAGCTGTCGTCGCCGCTGAGTGCGCCGCCAACCGTCACCGTGGCGCGCGGGCTGATCGCACGTTGGTACCCCACCGACAACGCCGACTCGCCGTTCTGGAAACCGACGCCGGCACCGACGCGGTTTTGCGAGGCGATACCGGCCACGCTGGCGGACATGTTCAACATCGCCGAGCTCATCGCGCCCTGACGATCCAGGCGACGGTTCTGCCGACGCAGGCGGTCTTCGATATCGCCCTGGTAGCTTTCAAAGCTGTCGGCCATCGCGCTGTAGCGGCTGTCGGTATAGCTGTTGGCAGCGGCAACGCCGTTGTCCAACTGGCCCTTGTTGACCGCATCGGTGGCACGCGTACCGGCCGCCACATTGGCCACCTGGCGCTCGCCGCCGACGCTGCCCACCGACACCGTGTTGGCACGATCGGCGACCGAGCCCTGGCCGAGTGCAACCGCACCCTGTGCACTGGCGCGTGCACCTTGGCCAATCGCCGTGCCCGAGGCCGCACTGACCTGCGCGCCTTCGCCCATTGCCACTGCATTGGTGGCCACTGCCGCAATCTGCGTGTTGGCGCCGACCGCCGTGCTGCCATCGGCATTGACGCGTGCATTGCTGCCGATCGCAGTGTCATTGGGGCCATGCGCATACGCGCTGCCGCCGATTGCAGTACCGGTCACGTGGTTGGCCACTGCCGCCGTGCCGACGGCGGTGGACGTGGCGGCCGGCGTGATGCTGCCGACCACTGCTGCGGTCGGCGTGCCCTGCACGCTTGTGCTTGCAGCTGCGACATCAGCGACCGCGTCGATCTGCGCAGCCGCCGCAACCGCAGGCACCGATGCAGTGCGCAGCGACGCCGTGCGTGCAGCCGTGCTGCCCGTTGCGGTGCCACCACGTGCATCGAGCTCGTTGACCTTGCTGTCCAACGCGGTCAGTGCAGCACCGACGTTGTTGTAGCTGGCACCTTGAATCACGTAAGTCGGCGCAACGAACACGCCTTGCGCACCGATCGCCGCACCACCACCGAGGAAGCTGGCCGCATTGCTGAGCGACTGAAACAACTGCCCGCCGTTGATCGCATCGGTACTGGCAGTGGCGATCGCGCCGCTACCCACGTTGACGATGCGACGCGTGGCCGGACCACCGCGGCCATCGCCGCTGCCGACCGACACCACATTGGCGTCATAGGTACGCGAACCGGAGCCTAAGGCCACCGAATCAGCGCCGCTGGCACCGGCATTGGCACCGAGTGCGACCGCATTGCTGCCGCTCTGACGCACGAAGGAGTTGTAGCCTAGCGCCACGCCGTTTTCGCCGATGGAATTGGTCTGACGGCCCATTGCGGTGCTGTTGACGCCGCTGGCGCTGCTGTCCACACCCAGCGCACTGGCACCGGTCGCCGACGCCCGGCTGCCGGAGGCAATCGCAACACTGCGCGCGCCGCTGGCGCTGGCACCTGCACCGACCGCGCTGCTGCGATCGCCGGTTGCCGAGGCCACGCCTTCGCCGGTGGTTTGCACCATGCCATTGGTGGTCTGCACATCGGCGGCCAGGGAATCCAGCTGGCCCTTGTTGACCGCATCGGTGGCGGCCTGGCCGTCGCTGACATTGACGATGCGACGCGTTGCCGGACCGCCGCGGCCATTGCCGCTGCCGATCGACACCGTGTCCGCTTCATAGGTGCGCGAACCCGAGCCCAACGCCACCGAATCGGCACCGGTTGCGCCGGCATTGGCACCGAGCGCCACACCGTTGACCGCGCTTTGGCGCACGAACGCGTTGTAGCCCACAGCCACCGCGTTTTCGCCGATCACATTGACCTGACGACCGACACCGGTGCTGTTGATGCCGGTCGCCGAAGCATCCACACCGATGACGCTGGCACCGATGGCATCGGCGCGGCTGCCGCCACCCAATGCCAGCGTGTTGTCGGCCAGTGCTGCGGCGCTTTGACCCAACGCGGTGGCATTGACGCCATCGGCATACGAATTCCAGCCGATCGCGGTGGTGTAGTCGGCCGTGGCCCACGCCCCCGCACCGAATGCAGCAGCGCCGGTGCCGGAAGCACGCGCCGGGATGAACCCGAAGAACGTGCTGCCACCAACGGCCACGCTTTCTTCGCCGGTGGCTTCGCTGAATTCACCCACCGCCACGGTGCTGGCACCAGAGGCCAGCGCTGCGGCACCGACTGCCGTGCTGTAGTCGCTGGACGCAACCGCGCCATAGCCCAGTGCCGACGACAGCCTGCCGCTGGACTCGCTGTACCCGCCCAACGCGGTGCTACCGACATTGGAAGAAGCACTGCGGAAACCGACCGCAGTTGCCTGGTTGTCGGAGGCCACCGCTTCGCTGCCGAGCGCGGTGGTGTAGGTCGAAATCGCCTGCGCGCCGGCACCGTTTGCGGTGGCGCCAATGTCGCTGGCCAACGCATTGCTGCCGATGGCGCTGCTGTTTTCGCCGGTCGCCTGGGCATTGTTGCCCAGCGCCGCTGCGCCGATTCCGCTGGCCAAGGCGCTTACGCCGAGCGCCGTTGCGTTATCGGCAACCGCTTGCGCGCCTGCACCCAATGCGGTGGTACCGGTGCCGGTGGCATTGGCACCCTCGCCTGCAGCCAATGCGTTGTCGCCTTCCACATAGGCACCGGCGTCGCTGTCATCGCTGCCGCTGGCCTTGAAGTACTTGCTGGTGGATTCGGCGGTTTCGGCCACTGCGGTGAGCTGGTCCAGATTCACCGCATCGGTGCCTTGCGTACCGGCCGCCACGTTGGTGATCTGACGTTCGTTGCCGGTGCTGCCCACCGACACTGCGAAATCGCGATCGGCCACCGAATCGGCGCCCAGTGCCACGCTGCTTTCGCCGGTGGATTCGGCAAAATTGCCCAGCGCAGTGCTGTTGAGGCCCGGCGCCCATGCGGCGCCGCCGAGTGCGGTGGAGAAGTCGCCGGACGCCTCGGTCGGCAACAGGCCGAGCAATGCGCCACCGACCGACACGCTGTTGTAGCCGCTGGCCACACTGCCCTGGCCGGCCGCCAGACTGTAGGTGCCCGATGCGGTTGCATCGCCACCCACCGCCACGCTGCTGGAGCCGCTGGCGGTGCTGAAATTACCCAGCGCGGTGCTGTTGAAACCGGTCGCGCTGGAATAGCCGCCCAGTGCGGTGGAGTAATTGGCGCTGGCCTCGGCGCCGAAGCCGAAGGCGGCCGCGCTGGTGCCATCGGCAATGCTTTCCGCGCCGACTGCCGTGGCCGAGTCGCCACTGGCGCTGGCGAAATAACCCAGCGCCGTGGTTTCACTGCCAGCGGCCACGCTCAACGCACCGGCCGCCAGCGATCCATCGCCAGACGCATCTGCCGCTGCACCCAACGCGGTGCTCTGCGCACCTGCTGCTGCACTTTCGCCGCCCACCGCCACCGCATAGTCGCCGCTGGCCTGACTGTAGGCACCGCTGGACACGCTGCCAAACCCGCTGGCCGCCGCGTTGTAGCCCGATGCACTGGCAAACTGCGCAGTGGCGCTGGCGCCGCTGCCCACTGCCAATGCACCGGTACCGATCGCCTGGCTGCTGGAACCGAACGCGCTGCTGTAATCGCCCTCGGCAGTGGCGTTGGAACCGGCAGCAGTGGCGTCTTCGCCCTGCGCATCGGCCGTGCCGGCGCCGGTGCCGGTGTACAGACGCGCGGTGGTTTCTGCGGTTTCACCGACCGCGTTGAGCTGGTCCAGGTTCACCGCATCGGTGCCCTCGGTACCGGCGGCAACATTGGTGATCTGGCGCTCACCGCCTACAGAGCCAATCGACACCGTATTGGCGCGATCGGCAACCGCGCCAACACCCAGCGCAACGCTGTTGTCGACTGCGGTCCGCGCACCGTCGCCGATCGCAATGCTGCGATTGCCTTCGACGAAGGCCTCCGCGCCAATCGCCAGAGTGCTATCGCCATAGCCAACCGCGTTCGAGCCGAGAGCGATCGAACGCGCACCGGCCGTATAAGCGTTGTCGCCGATGGCGATGGAGAGGTCACCACCGGCAGAGGCGGTAATACCGAGCGCAACGCTGCGGTTGCCGTACGCGGTGCTTTCTGCACCCACCGAGGTGCTGGTGTCGCCCCACGCGACGCTGGCAAACCCCAGCGCGGTGGATTCGAGACCATTGGCGATGCTTTCAAACCCGATCGCAGTGCCGCCACGCCCGTTGGCCACGCTGGTCCCGCCGATGGCAGTGCCGTAGAAGCCGGTCGCCGTGCTGTCGGCGCCCAACGCGGTGGAGTACCGATCGCTGGCAACGCTGTTGAAGCCGATCGCAGTGGCGTTGTTGAAGTTCGCATTTGCGCCGCTACCAATCGCAGTGGTGCCCAACGCAGACGCCTGACTGCTCGAACCAAGCGCAACGCTGTCATCGCCCGACGCATTGCTGGATCCGCCCAGCGCGACAGTGCGCTCACCGAAAGCACTGCTGCCAGCACCAATGGCGGTGGATGCGGTACCGCCGGCAGCGGCATTGGAACCGAACGCAGCGCTGTCCTCGCCGAACGCCACGCTCGCTCCGCCGACCGCGGTGCTGGTGTCGCCAAACGCCACGCTCCCCGCACCCAGCGCGGTGGAATCGGCACCGTTGGCGATGCTCTCGTAACCGAGCGCGGTGGCGCCGCTGCCGGTTGCCAGACTGGCGCCGCCAATCGCCGTGCCAAACTCGCCCGATGCACTGCTGTCAGCGCCGAGCGCAGTGGCGTAATCGGCCACTGCAGTGCTGTTGAAACCGAGCGCAGTTGCATTGTCGACAGCAGCGATCGCGCCGCTACCGATCGCAGTGGTGCCCTGTGCCGTTGCGGAGCTGGTCGAACCGAATGCAGCGCTGTAGTCGCCGGTTGCCGATGCATTGGAACCGGCCGCAACGCTGTCGATGCCTTCGGCAATCGCGGTGCCGTCACCCGTGGCGACGAACGTGCGCGCGGTGGTGTCGGCAACCTCGGACACGGCAGTGAGCTGATCGAGATTCACCGCATCGGTGCCTTCGGTGCCGGCAGCGACGCTGGTGATCTGCCGCTCATCGCCGGCCGCGCCGACCGACACGGTATTGGCGCGCGTGGCCACCGAGTTGGCACCCAACGCCACCGAGTTGGCGCCGCGTGCGGTGCTGTAATAGCCCAGCGCCGTGCTCAATTCACCGCTGGCCCAGGATTCCGGGCCGACCGCAGTGGCGCCTTCGCCAGGTGCGTAGGCGAAGTAACCCACCGCCGTGGCTTCGGTGCCGGAGGCTTCGCTGAGCGTGCCCACCGCCGTGGTGTAGGTGCCCGACGCGATCGCACCGGCGCCGAGCGCGGTGGACGCTTCGCCACTGGCCTGGGTCTGTACGAAGAAACCCAGGCCCGGAATCAGATCGACCGGGCCACCGACCGCAGTGCTGCTGGTACCGCTGGCGCTGGTCTGCGTGCCCACCGCGGTGGCGTAATCGCCGGCCGCATTGGCAACAGCACCGAACGCGGAGGATTGCGCACCGGCGGCATACGCACCGACGCCGAACGACGATGCAGCAAATCCATCGGCATTGGCGCTGGCGCCGACTGCGGTTCCGCCGACGCCGGCACTGGTGGCGCCGGTCTCCACCGGCACCCCGCCGTTGGTGATCAACGGCTGGCCATCTTCGTCCACCGCAGCGCCGCCAACGGCCACGCTGCCCGGGCCATTGGCCTGTGCGTTATGGCCGAATGCTGCGCTGTTCTGCCCGGAGGCGAGCGCATTGGCGCCCACGGCGGTGGCGTTGTCGGCCACGGCATTGGCGCCGGTTCCCAGCGCGGTTGTCGCCGTGCCCACCGCGTTGGCCGCATCGCCGGCAGCCAGTGCGCTGTCGCCTTCGACATACGCGCCGACGCTGTCTTCGCCCGGGGTTGCCTTGAAGAACGTTGCGGTGTCGTCGGCCACATCGGCCACGTCCTGCAACTGCGCCAGGTTGACCGCGTCGGTGGCGTTGACGCCGGCGCTGACATTGGTGATGCGGCGCGTGGCCGGGCCGCCGCGGCCATTGCCGCTGCCCACCGACACCACGTCGTCTTCGTGGGTACGCGAGCCTGCGCCCAGCGCCACCGAGTTGGCACCGGTCACGCCGGCATTGGCGCCGAGCGCCACGCCGTTTTCGCCACTCTGGCGCACGAAACTGTTGTAGCCGATGGCCACCGCGTTCTCGCCGATGGCATTGGTCTGGCGCCCGATCGCGCTGCTGTTCACACCGCTGGCGCTGCTATCGGCACCGGCTGCCACGGCGCCGGTGGCGCTTGCATGGCTGTTGCTGCCGATGGCGGTGGTCCTGGTGGCGGATGCCGCTGCACCGTCGCCGACTTCGACCGACTGCGCCATCGCGGAAAGAGGAATTGCGATCCCGGCGCTACCCAGCGCCAGAGCGATCGCGGCGACCAGGCAACGGCTCTGGCGGCGGTCGATGAATGCGGCAGTGGTCACTGCTCCCGGGCTATCACCACTGGCCAGTTCCGATGCCACGGCCCACACGCCCAACGCTTTGTTCCAAACCTTGCGATAAATCCGATTCATCGACGCACGACTCCTGAAGTTGGGACTGGTTTGTTGGCGAACACCCACCATCGAACGGCCTTCCAGCCATGCGATTCCCCTGGTGATTGGCGCCATGTGCCTAACGGCGGTGGGCGGCTTACGCCTGCACCCTGGATAGTCAAAAAGTGAACGCTACCCAACCATAGAACTGAGCGAAGTGTTAACAGCGCTCAAATCAGGCGTCAAGTTTTTGACGAAAAGCGAAGTTAAGTGTGTTTTCCATCACACTTCTGTTTGCTTTTATTATTTTTTTGATAAATCTTTGGAAAACAGCGACCTAGATCGTGTCTTGCAAGACATTTCAAAGCTGAATACGCATGTCCAAAGCAGACAAAAAAGCCCGCTGGCGGGTCGCCAGCAGGCTTGGTTGCGCAAAATCGGATGCGAAATGCGTCAGCGGGCAGACCAGCGCTCCCCACGCTGGCAAACCGGTGCCACGCAGGCGCGGTACCGGCCGCTTTTCAGCTGGATTGCGCCAGGGAAATGACGGAATGCGGCCGGTACGCCCTGATGTGTCAGATCACTGACGCGCCAGTAGGCTCACCCCATCGAATTCGGTGCCGTCGAGCTTGAGGATGTAGGTGCCGGCGCGCGGCGCGGTGAAGCGCACGGTCTGGCTGGTGCCACTGCGTGTGGAGGCACCGTCGTTGTCGGTGGCGCTGGGCTCACGCCCGAACGCCACGTACAACCCTGCCTGCCCGCTACCACCGAAGCTGATGAAACTCAGCACCGCACCAGCGCTCGCTTCGAAGGTGAATACCCCGGCATCGCCCGCCAGGTTGGACAGCCCGCGCTCGGGCACGCTGTTGCGCAGGGGTTGCGCATCCACTTGGCACCCCACGTCTCCTGCGTCGCAACGGCGCAGCGCGCGATCGATGGCAGCCCCCGCATCCACGATGCCGGTACCGGCCGGTGTGGCAAGCGGCAACTGCACCGGGAACGCACGCGCACTGCGCTTGAGCAGGCGCTCCAGTGCGGCCGGCGTCAGCGGCGCTTTGCCGTCGGCGATCAACGCGCTTTGCACCAACGCCGCAGTGCCGGCCACATGTGGCGACGCCATCGAGGTTCCGGCAAATCCTGGGCCGATATAGGCGAATTGACCGGAGTTGGGCGTGGTTTTCCCGGTGTAACCGGTCTGCCAGATCCAGCTGCCGATCGGGCCGTCGTACAAGGTGTCGGTTGCCAGATCGCGCGCGCCGCCGCCGGGTGCGGCCAGATCGATCAAGCTGCCGAAGTTGCTGTAGTACGCCAGGCCACCGGTCAGGCGGGTGGCCGCCACCGACACCACGTTGGCGCAGTTGGCAGGTACTGCGCTGGAGACGTCGGAGCCATCGTTGCCGGCCGCCACTACCACTGTGGTGCCGCGCGACACCGCAGCATTGATCGCCGCCTGGGTGACCGAATCGCAAGGCCCGAAACCACCCAGGCTCATGTTGATGATTTCGGCCGGGTCGCGATTGTCCGGCACGCCCTCTACATGGCCGCCGGAGGCCCACACGATGGCGTCGGTGATGTCCGAAGACGAACCGCCGCAATGGCCGAGCACGCGCACCGGCAGCACCTTGGCTTTGTAGGCCACACCGGCACCGCCAATGGCGTTGCCGGTGGCTTCGGCAATCGTGCCGGCCACATGCGTGCCGTGCCAGGAACTGTCGCGAGCGGCTGAAAAAATACCGCATTCGCCGTCGGTTGCTTCCCAATCGCCGTAATCCAGCGCACCCGGCACACGTGCATTGGTGGGGCGGCGCGAGACACCGCTGTCGCTGATGAAGTCGTAGCCCTGCAGCAAATTGCCGGCCAGATCCGGGTGCGCCGGCAAGATGCCGGTGTCGATCACCGCCACCACCACGCCTTCGCCTTGGGCAGTGGCCCAGGCTGCCGGCGCGTCGATGCCACCCACCGGATCGGTGAGATGCCATTGATTGGTTGCCAGCAGCGGGTCGTTGGGCAAGCTGCCGCCGCTGCTCTGCAACGGATACATGCGTACGTCGATCTGCGCGTATTCCACCGCAGGATCGGCCTGCAGTTCGCGCACCAGGCGGTCGGCATCGCTGCGGCTGAGTTGTGCGGGCAGCTTGATCAACTCGCTGCCCACTGCCAACGTGCGCACATACGTGGGCACGGCCGCCTTGCCGCTGCGTGCCGCCGGTGCCAACTGCACTGCTGCGCGCGATGCCGCTGCAGTGATCGTGGCCACCGATGCATTGCCAACGCTGCGTGCAGTCACTTTGCCGCTGCGGTATTTGACGATGATGCCGTCGACCGGCGCATCGCGCATGGCTTGCTGGCGTTGCGCAGTGCTCACACTGGAATCCAACGTGGCGGCAGTGGCAATGCCGCTACCGAGCGAGAAGACCGCGCTGCAGGCGATGGCAAGAGTCCGGGAACGATGGTTCTGAATCACGATGAAGTCCTCTTCAAGATGAAATGCGACAATGAGTGAGTGAGCACGCAGTTGCCGCACACAGCAGCAGCTGCGAGATGCAATGCAATGCGCGTTACCAGCCGAAACCGGCACCCACGCCGATCGAGCGGTCGTCGCCGCTGAGTGCGCCGCCGACCGTCACCGTGGCGCGCGGGCTGATCGCACGTTGGTAACCCACCGACAACGCCGACTCGCCGTTCTGGAAACCGACGCCGGCACCGACGCGGTTTTGCGAGGCGATACCGGCCACGCTGGCGGACATGTTCAACATCGCCGAGCTCATCGCGCCCTGACGGTCCAGACGGCGGTTCTGCCGACGCAGGCGGTCTTCGATATCGCCCTGGTAGCTTTCGAAGCTGTCGGCCATCGCGCTGTAGCGGCTGTCGGTATAGCTGTTGGCAGCGGTAACGCCGTTGTCCAGCTGGCCCTTGTTGACCGCATCGGTGGCACGCGTACCGGCCGCCACATTGGCCACCTGGCGCTCGCCGCCAACGCTGCCCACCGACACCGTATTGGCACGATCGGCGACCGAGCCCTGGCCGAGTGCAACCGCACCCTGCGCACTGGCACGTGCGCCCTGGCCAATCGCCGTGCCCGACGCCGCACTGACTTGCGCGCCTTCGCCCATCGCCACCGCATTGGTCGCTACCGCGGCGATCTGCGTGTTGGCGCCGACCGCCGTGCTGCCATCTGCATTGACGCGTGCGTTACTGCCGATTGCGGTGTCGTTGGGGCCATGCGCATAGGCGCTGCCGCCGATTGCAGTACCGGTCACGTGGTTGGCCACTGCCGCCGTGCCGACGGCGGTGGACGTGGCGGCAGGCGTGATGCTGCCGACCACTGCTGCGGTCGGCGTGCCTTGTACGCCATCGCTTGCGGCAAGCCCGCTTGCCGTTGCAGTCGCTAAAGACAGCGCGCTGTCGGTCGTCCGGTCGGCAGCCATCAGCGTCGACTGCACGCCATCGTCTGTCGCCGCATCTTCAAGACTGCTGGCGGCTGTCGGGGTTTGCGCAACAGGTGCAACCGTCGTCGCCGTTGCTGTCGCCCGTGCGACGCGCGCAGCGGAGGAACGTGCCGCAACGCCCGTTGTCCCCGTCGCGTTACGCGCATCCAGCTCGCTGACCTTGCTATCCAACGCCGTCAATGCCGCACCGACGTTGCTGTAACTGCTGCCCTGGATCACATAGGTCGGCGCGACGAACACGCCTTGCGCACCGATCGCCGCACCGCCACCAAGGAAGCTGGCGGCGTTACTTAAGGCGCCGAACAACTGCCCACCGTTGATCGCATCGCTGCTGCCGTTAGCGATTGCACCAGCACCCACATTGACCATGCGACGCGTGGCAGGACCACCGCGGCCATTGCCGTTGCCCACCGACACCACGTTGGCCTCGTAGGTGCGGGAGCCGGCGCCCAAGGCCACCGAATCGACACCGCTGGCACCTGCATTGGCACCGAGTGCGACCGCGTTGCTGCCGCTTTGCCTGGTAAAGGCGTTGTAGCCCATCGCCAGACTGTTGTTGCCCAGTGCCGTCGATTGCACGCCCAAGGCCATTGCGGCGCTGCCCGTATCGCCGATGAACACGCCCACGCTGGCATCGCGCCCGATCGCGATTGCATCGGGCGCCTCGGCCCTGGCGTTGGTTCCCAACGCGATATTGTCGCCAGAGAAGATCGACGTCGTGGCACCGCTGCCGATCGCGATACTTCTGCCGGAGACGGCACGCGCGTCGTAGCCGACCGCAATCGCCTCCGCACCCTCGGAGGACGACAGCGTCCCCAACGACACGGTGCGCGGCGCAAACGAGGCAGCGCTATGGCCGATCGCCACCGCGTCGGTATTGGTATCGTTGGAGAAGACGTTGGCGTTGTAGCCCAGCGCGATGGCGTAATCGCCGTCGCTGCGCGCACCTGCGCCGATGGCAACGCCACCGACGCCGAGGGCGCCTGCAGGCCGCAAATTGGAGCTGATCAGCGACATGCCGCCGACAGTCACACTGCGCTCGCCGGCGGCAACCGCCAGGCTGCCCACGGCCACGCTGCTCTCGCCGATGCTGGAGGCATTGAAGCCGACCGCGGTGGTCAGACTCGCGTTGGCCAGCGCACCGAAGCCGAAGGCCGACGCCGCCGAACCACGCGCTGTCGAGAACGCGCCCACAGCGGTGGCAACATCGTCCTGCGCCCGCGCACTGAATCCCGCCGCCATCGACTGCTCGCCACTGGCCACTGCCCCCGTGCCGACCGCGGTGGCGAAAGTGCGCGCGGCAACCGCCCCGCTCCCCAGCGCCACGGCACCGCGCGCCTGTGCCAGGGTGGCCTGTTCCTGCGCGCCCACGATCGAGCCAGAGGCATCGAATACCGGCACAGAGGCGACACCGCCCACTGCCACCGCCGATGCATCGGCCGCGCTGGCGTTGTGCCCGACAGCGACCGTATCGCGGCCCAGCGCCAGACTGCCCGAGCCCAGCGCATTGGCGCCATCGCCGATCGCGTTGCTTGCGCTCCCCAACGCGATCGCATTCAGGCCGTCCACGTAGGCAGCGGTTTCATCCCCATCGGTTTTGCCAATCGCCAGCGTGCTGTCGAGACGGTCGGCGACGGCACGCAAGCTGTCGAGCTGGGCGAGATTGACCGCATCGTTGGCCTCGGTGCCTGCCGCAACGCTGGTGATCTGACGCGTCAGCCCCGCCTGCACATCGCCAACCGAGACCGTGTTGCTGCGGTACGCGTAGGAACGCGCACCCAACGCCACGGCGCTGGCGGCCGAACGATTCCACGCATCGTCGACCCAGTCACCCACACGTGCGCCATAACCAATCGCCACCGCATCGGTGCCATTGGTCTGTGCATCCGCACCGATCGCGGTGTTGTTGCCGTTGAACCACGAGGTGCTGGCACGCGCACCCAGCGCGATGCTGTTCTCGGCATAGGCCACGCTATCGTGCCCCACCGCCACCGAACCATCGCCGCTCGCCAACGAAAACCCACCCAGCGACACCGTGCCCGGCGCAAACGAACCGGCGCTGTGCCCGATGGCCACCGAATCGGTGTTGCCTGGCTGATTGGGGAAGATGTTGGAATCGTAGCCAATGGCAATCGCATAATCGGACTGGCTCTGCGCCCCTGCACCCAGCGCGATGCCGCCTGTTCCGGTGGCGGCGGTGATCGAACCGAAGTTGCTGATGCCACCGACCACCACGCTCTGCATGCCGCTGGCCAATGCGGTATCGCCGACCGCGATACTGCTGCTGCCTTCGCTGCGCGCTCTATAACCGAAAGCGGTGGACGCATCTCCGCTGGCACGCGACAAATAGCCGCCTGCGCTGGAGAGGAATCCACTGGCAGTGGACAAACCGCCGATCGCAGTGGCCCCATCGTCGAACGTCTGCGCGCGGTACCCCAGTGCCGTGCTCTGCACACCGTCAGCACCAGCACCACTGCCCAACGCCGTGGAAAACGGATCGCTGGCCAGTGCACCACCACCGATGGCGGTAGAGCCCACACCGGATGCCTGGGCGGCTTGTTCGCGTTGCCCGATGACAAAACCGGACGCGTCGTAATCGTAGACCGTTGCAACGCCGCCAATGGCGGTAGCCGATTCTCCTGCAGCCGAGGCGTTATGCCCGATCGCCGTCGCATCGCGCTCCAGTGCCAGGCTTCCGCCGCCGAGTGCGCTGGTTCCATCGCCCAGGGCATTGCTTGCGTTGCCCAGCGCCAAGGCGTCCTGACCCTCTGCGAACGCCGGCACATCCGTCTCGGCGTTCGGTATGGCCGAGGTCTGCGTGGTCGCGGCTACGGGATCTGCATTACCGGCCGCTGTTGCAGTCCCGGTGTCGCAATGTTGCTGACCGTTGGCCACCGTGCAGCGCGTGATCGCGGTCGCTTGCGGGGATGCGGCCTCGGCAACTCCGGCCATGCCGACGAGTACCAGCATCATCGCCGCCGCCAGCCCACCGCTCGCTTGCAGATGCACTCGACTGAAGGGTGGGTTTATCAAATCGCAGACACGTCGCGCCGTTCGGCGATGAGCACACTGCTCACCACCGGCATTCAATTGAATTCGCTTCATTAACGCCTTACTCCCCATTGGCCTGGTATGTAGAAACCGACCACCGCACGACTGCGTCGCACGGTCCCCCTGAGGTTTATCGAAAACGCACTCGCTTACCTTCTGCATCGGGAAAATCCCGCGCAAAAGAATCAGCGATAAAGACGTGAATTTGCAGCGGAAACCGTGCGAATCAGAGATTCATAACGTTGGATGAATTTATTGAAAAACCAAAAATTCAGATGAGATTAACGTCACACAAGCGACATCATCGAACGCACCAACTAAATACCTAGTATTTTTTATAGTTACTTAAAGTAAACCACGTATCGACATTCAAAAAATGTAGCAGCGACGCACCCGACTGCGATGCGATCACGCGCGGCTGCAGCTGCACTGATCGGGAGTTATCAATAGCGAAGGTCATGCCTCAGCTGCAACGCCCGCCGGACATGCGCAGTCCCGATGCACGGGCGCTCGATGGAATGAGGAAACCTTGCATGCGCCTGCCGCAGACAAGCCGGCTTGCATCGCTTGAAAGCGGGTCTGACCATGCCCAGCTCGATCGGCGTTCGATGCGCTCTTCTGGACGACGCGCATCGCGGGCAGGATCAAGCAACCCGCGAAAACCGCGTGCAGATGCATGCACTCAGCAGCAGAAACGACGACGGCCGTGTGCATCGCTGCACACGGCCGTCGAATGAAGCGGTTGCTTCGAGCGCTCTAACTCACGCCGCGGAGCTGCACAGCATCAACCACACCACACGCGCGCATTGCGGAACATCCGCAACCACGGCGAGTCCTCGCCCCAGTCGGCCGGGTGCCAACTCAGGTTTGCCGTGCGCGGGGTGCGCTCGGGGTGCGGCATCAGGATGGTGGCACGGCCGTCGGTGCTGGTCAGGCCGGTGATGCCGTCCGGCGAGCCGTTCGGATTGAGCGGGTACTGCGATGCCACTGCACCGTCGCCATCGATGAAACGCAGGGCAACACGCACGGCCGCCTGATCCACCACGGTGTCGAACTCGGCGCGCCCTTCGCCATGCGCCACCGCCACCGGAATCCGCGAGCCAGCCATGCCGCGCAGGAACAGCGACGGCGATTCCACCACTTCCAACAACGCGGTGCGCGCTTCGAACTGCTCACTGCGATTGCGCAGAAAGCGCGGCCAATGCTCGGCACCGGGAATGATGTCCTTGAGCTGGCTGAGCATCTGGCAGCCGTTGCACACGCCCAGCGCGAAGGTATCGCTGCGCGCGAAGAAGTCGGCAAACGCATCGCGCAAGGCCGAACGCTCCAGGATCGAGGTGGCCCAACCGCGTCCGGCACCCAGCACGTCGCCGTAGCTGAAACCGCCGCAGGCCGCGAAACCGGAGAACTGCGCCAGATCCACACGGCCTTCGATCAGGTCGCTCATATGCACGTCGAACGCACGGAAACCGGCGCGCTCGAAGTTGTAGGCCATCTCGATCTGCCCGTTGACGCCCTGCTCGCGCAGGATCGCCACCTTGGGCCGCGCACCGGTCGCCACGAATGGCGCGGCCACGTCTTCAGACGGATCGAACACCAGCTTCGGACGCAATCCCGGCGCCTTGAAGTCGCGTGCCAGCGCGCGCTCTTCGTCGGCGCTGTCCGGGTTGTCGCGCAGTTTCTGCATGGCGTGCGTCACCGACCACCAGGCATCGAACAATTCTTCCCAACGCCACTCAGCCAGCACCCGGCCCTGTCCGCTCACGCGGATGCGCGGCGCACCGGTGGGGCGTGCAATGCGCTGCGCGCATTCGGTCAAGGCATGCCGCTCGACCAGATCGGCGAACGCGGCGCGATCCTCGCTGGCGATCTGCACCACCGCGCCCAGTTCTTCGTTGAACAGACTGCGGAACGCATCGTCGCCCCACGCATCGAGCGTGATATCCAGACCCTGCCGCGAGGCGAACGCCATTTCGCACAGCGCCGCAAACGCACCGCCATCGCTGCGGTCGTGATACGCCAGCAACAAGCCGCTCTCGCGCGCCGCACGGATCAGTTCGAAGAAACTCCGCAGCCGCTGCGGATCGTCCAGATCCGGCACTTCGCCACCGAAGGCCGGCAGCGCCGCCTCATCGGCATACACCTGCGCCAACACCGACCCGCCCAGGCGCTGCTTGCCGCCACCCAACCCGATCAACCACAGCTCGCTCTCTTCGTCGCTGCGCAACAACGGCGTCAGTTGCGTGCGCACATCGCCCACCGGTGCGAACGCACTGATGATCAGCGAGACTGGTGAAACGCTCTTGTGCGTGACGGGATTGGAGATTGGGGATTGGGGATTGGCAACAGCCGAAGGCTCTGGCGTTTGGCCAATCCCGAATGCCGAATCACCAATCCCGGCTCCTTGCCACTGCGCCTGCATCGACAGCGAGTCCTTGCCCACCGGCACGCTCAATTCGAGTGCCGGGCACAGTTCCATGCCGATCGCACGCACCGCGTCGTACAACAAGGCGTCTTCGCCGGCGTGACCGGCGGCGGCCATCCAGTTGGCCGAGAGCTTGATGCTGTCCAGCGTCTGCACCGGTGCGGCGCACAGGTTGGTGATCGCCTCGCCCACCGCCATGCGCGCCGACGCCGCAGCGTTCAACAACGCCAGCGGAGTGCGCTCGCCGATCGACATCGCTTCGCCAGCAAACGTCTCGAATCCAGCCATCGTGATCGCGCAATCGGCCAGCGGCAGCTGCCACGGCCCGATCATCTGCTCGCGCGCGGTCAGCCCGCCAACGCTGCGGTCGCCGATGGTGACCAGAAAGCTCTTGGACGCCACCGTGGGATGCGCCAAGACGCGCAAGCCGGCCTGCTGCAGGTCCAGCGTGGCGGTCTGCAGCACCGGCCACTGCGGCGCGGCCGGATGCACCGCATCACGATGCATCTTCGGCGCTTTGCCGAACAGCACGTCCATCGGCAGGTCGATCGGGAGCCGGGATTGGGGATTCGGGATTGGGGATTGGTTGAAAGCAACGGCGGACCCGGCAACTGACGAATCGCTTTTGCGAATCTCCAATCCCGAATCACCAATCCCGTCCCCAAACACGCCATACCCAACCACCAGCCGCTCCTCGGCCGTGGCCACGCCCACTGCTGCAAACGGGCAGCGTTCGCGGACGCAGATCGCGGCGAATTCGTCCAGGCGCGCCTGCGGCACACCCAGTACATAGCGTTCCTGCGATTCGTTGCACCACAGTTCCAGCGGCGACAGCGAGGGGTCGTCGGTGAGTACGCGGCCCAGGTCGATGATGCCGCCTACGCCGGAATCGTGCAGCAACTCGGGAATGGCGTTGGACAGGCCGCCCGCGCCCACGTCGTGGAACCAGCGGATCGGATTGTCCGTGCCAAGCGCCACGCAGCGGTCGATGACCTCCTGGCAGCGGCGTTCCATCTCCGGGTTTTCGCGCTGCACGCTGGCGAAATCCAGCGCCTCGGCGCTGTCGCCGGCCGCCACCGAACTGGCGGCGCCGCCGCCCAGGCCGATCAGCATCGCCGGCCCGCCGAGCACGATCACCGCATCGCCCGGCTGCAGGCGCAGCTTCTCGACCTGAGTGCGGTCGATCGCGCCCAGGCCGCCGGCCAGCATGATCGGCTTGTCGTAGGCGCGGGTCAGACCCTCACCTTCGGCGAGCTCAAAACTGCGGAAATAGCCGAGCAGATTCGGCCGGCCGAATTCGTTGTTGAACGCGGCGCCGCCGAGCGGGCCCTCGAGCATGATGTCCAGCGCCGGGGCCATGCGCGGATTCAGCGCGCGCGGCGCCTCCCAAGGCTGCGGCAGGGTCGGGATGCGCAGATGCGACACCGTAAAGCCGGTCAGACCGGCCTTGGGCTTGCCGCCGCGGCCGGTGGCGCCTTCGTCGCGGATCTCGCCGCCCGCACCGGTTGCCGCGCCAGGAAACGGCGCGATCGCGGTCGGGTGGTTATGCGTTTCCACCTTGATCGCAAATGCCGACGGCAACACCGCTTCGCTGCGGTATTCGCCGCTGGCCGGATCCGGGCGATAACGCGCGGCCGGCACGCCCTCCACCACCGCGGCGTTGTCGCTATAGGCCGACAAGGTGTGCTGCGGGGTCTGCTGGTGGGTGTGCTTGATCATGCGGAACAGCGAGCGTTCCTGCGGCTTGCCGTCGATGCTCCAGCTGGCGTTGAAGATCTTGTGCCGGCAATGCTCGGAGTTGGCCTGGGCGAACATCATCAGCTCGACGTCGGTCGGGTCGCGGCCCAGCGCGGCGAAGCGTTCGCGCAGGTAATCGATCTCGTCCTGCGCCAGGGCCAGGCCCAGCGTGCGGTTGGCCTGCTCCAGCGCATCCAGCGCCACGTGCTGCAACTGGCCACGATCGGGCTCGTTGAACAGCGCCTCGGCGGCGGCGGCCGAACCGAGCAGCGATTGCGTCATCGGGTCGTGCAGCAGCTTGGCCACGGCGGCCTGGTCGGCATCGTTGTCCGGCCAGCCGGCCAGATCGATGCGGGTACCGCGCTCCACACGCTGGATCGGTTGCCCGGCCCCGCGCACCAGTTCGGTGGCCTTGCTCGACCACGGCGACAGCGTGCCCAGACGCGGCACCACATAGCGCGAGGAGGCGTCTTCGGCGCGCGGCGCGGGCGCCGCTTCGGCCTGCAGAATCCGCTGCAAGGTGCCCTGGTCGGGCGCTTGCCCGGCCTCGACGCGGATGAAGTACACGTGCCAGGCGCCAGTGATGCGCAGCGCGGGGACGAGGGTTTGCAGGCGGGTTTCGAGCCGAGCGCGGCGGAACGGCGAAAGGGCGGAAGCGCCCTCGAGGACCATCATGTCCGGGGAACCGTGTCAGAAACGGGGCTGCAGATTGTAACGGAGGTTGAGGGACTCAGCGCCCGGCCGAGCGTGGGCCGGCCGGTGATCGGCTGGGTAACACCCGCCCTGCAACGCAAAAGGCCGGAATGCATGCGCATCCCGGCCTTTTGAGCGATCACGCTGGCGGCCGAAGCCACCAGCGCCGAAGCGGCATCACAACGCCGCTTGCAGAGACATCAGCGGCTTCCGCCCGCCGTGGTGACGGCGCGCTTTTCCAGCGCCTCACGCAGCTGCGCTGGCGGCAGGTAGCCACCGAGCTGGGTGCCGTCGGGGGCGAAGATCGCCGGGGTGCCGTTGACGCCCAGGCGCTGGCCCAGCGTGTACTCCATCGACACCGGGTTCTTGCAGTCCTTGGAACTCACCGACTGACCGGACTTGGCATTGGTCAGCGCCTGCTTGCGGTCGGCCGAGCACCACACCGCCACCATGTCCTTGTAGTCCTGGCTGCCCAGGCCCATGCGCGGGAAAGCGACGTATTCCACCGCGATGCCCTGCTTGTTCAGCTCGGCGATCTCGCTGTGCAGCTTGCGGCAGTAGCCGCACTCCACGTCGGTGAACACAGTGACCGCGTACTTCGGATTCGCCGGCGCAAACACAATGCGGTCGGCCTTGGGGATGGTTTCCAGCTGTTTGCGGCGATAGGCCAGCAGACCGGCGCTGGCGGCAAACTGCTTGTTCTGGATGTCGAACGGCTGCGCCTGCATCAGGTAGCGGCCGTCGTCGCTGACGTACAGCACCTGCCCGCCCACCACCACTTCGCGGAAACCGGGAAACGGCGCGGCGCCGATGTAATCGGGCTTGAAGTCCGGGTCCAGCGCCTTGAGCGCCGTGCTCACACGCTGATCCACATTGCCGGTGGCGGCAGGCGCGGCGGCTGGCTTGGCGCCGGCATTGCTTGCCGCAGGCTGCGACGATTGTGCGCAGGCGGTAAGACTGATCGCGCCCAGCAGCGCGGCGATGGCAAGACGATACATTCACGCATCCAGTGGAATGGGGTACCCGGATTCTCGCACAGCGCAGATGAAGCAAGGCAACGCCCGGCTCAGTTTATTGGCGACCCGAACGGCCAGTTCGTTGCGGGGATCGGCGCGCGGGTCGTGGCGATTGCGCATTGACCGGCTCGCTGGCAGCCCCTTACCTGGCGAGATGCATCACCACCGGCCTGCCGCAGTACCCGTTCACCCGCGAGGATGATGCTTGGCGTGCAACTTTTGCAGATGCTGGCGCGCCACCAGCGTGTAGATCTGGGTGGTCGACAACGAGCTATGGCCGAGCAGCATCTGCAGCGCGCGCAGGTCTGCGCCGTGGTTGAGCAGATGGGTGGCGAAGCTGTGGCGCAACCCGTGCGGGCTAACCGTGTCCGGGTCGATCCCGGCCACCGCCGCATAGCGTTTGACCAGCGCCCAGAACTGCTGGCGGCTGGGCGGCTGACGCGCGGCGTCGATGAACAGCGGCACCTGCCCATCGACCGGCGCCACCGGCTTGTGGCTGGCCAGCAGCGGGCGCGCCTCGTGCAGATAGCGCTCCAGCCAATGCTGGGATTCCTCGCCCAACGGCACCAACCGATCCTTGCTGCCCTTGCCGGTCACCCGCAGCACGCCTTGCCGCAGATTCACCCCCACCGCCGGCAGGTTGACCAGCTCGCTGACGCGCAGGCCGGCGGCATACATCAGCTCCAGCATGGCGCGATCGCGCAGGCCCAGCGGGCTGTCGATGTCGGGAGCGGCCAGCAGTGCTTCGATCTGACTTTCGGTCAGCGCCTTGGGCAAGCTGCGCGGCAAGTGGGGCGGATCGATCAGCGCGGTCGGGTCGTCGCTGCGCAGGCCCTCGCGCAGACACAGCCCGTAGAACGCCCGCAGCGTCGACAACAACCGCGCCGTGCTGCGTGGCGAATAGCGCGCCTCGGAGCGCCAGCGTAGATAGTCGAACACCGCAGCCCGATCGACGCCCAGCAGCCCGCCGCCGGCCCCGTCGCGCCAACGCGCCAGCCCTTCCAGATCGCGCCGATAGCTGTCCAGGGTCTGCCGTGCCACCCCGTTCTCGGCCCAGAAACGATCCAGGAAACGCTCGATGGCGGCAGCGTCGGCTGCCTGCAGGGGCGGCAGCTGTTGGGCGAGTTGGCGACGTTCGGCAGGACTGCTGGCAGACATCGCAACAGCATAGAGCCTGTCGCGCAGGATCCGATGCGATACGTTGGCGATGATTGAAGTGTTGGCAGCGCGCTCCTTGGCGCAACGGGCCGCCGTTGCAGCACGCACGCACTTTGCGCAGTCGCTTTGCCGGTTGCCGGCAACACCTCAGGGCGACCGCGTGACGCAGTTCGCCAGCCACTTGCTCGCTCTTATCTTCAGCACGGCACTGCCGCAACGCGGCGTTGCTCGATCGCCCGTGCCGGCTATGCTCGCGGCATGACCTCGATTCCCTCGCCTCGCACTGCACGCGCCCCTGCCTTGGTCTGCTGGCGGCTGCTGGCCATGTGTTACGACGCCTGGCCGGTGCTGGCGCTATGGATGCTGATTTCCACCGCTTTCACCCTGGGCTTCACGCTTGCCGGGCATTCCGCACGCGAAAACATCGCCCCTTTCAGCGGTTGGCAATGGCTGTTGTGGCTGTGCTGCTGGATCGCCGCCGGCATCTACGCCACGGTGAGCTGGCGGCGCGGCGGCCAGACCCTGGGCATGCGGCCGTGGCGGCTGTCGCTGATCGGCCCGCAGGCCTCGTGGCGCGCGCTATGGATCCGCTATGCGGTGGGTACGTTGTCGCTGGCCCTGGGCGCACTGGGATTCTGGTGGGCGTGGGTGGATCGTGATCATTTGACGTGGCACGACCGTGCCAGCGGAACCAGGCTGCAGCGGGTTCCCAAACAGAAGAACTGAGCACCGATCACTCGAAGCACATAGCTATCACCACAGGCCGCAGATGCAACGCGGCGCGACTAAGAGCAGCTGATAAAACGTAGCGAGCGGTCGTCAGGTGGCGCGGATGGCGCGCAGGAAACTGAGTGCACATGCCCCGACTCCGAGCACCGGCCGCGCCCGCCTGGCGGTGAGCGCAGTCGTTTATTTAGCCGCTCTAACTACTGCGCCTGCGGAACAACCACGCCGACACCCCCAGCATCACCATCGGCGGCAGTGCATAGGCGATGCGGTAATCCAGCTTGAGCGCACCGGCCATGCGGCCGAAGAACAGTTGCAGCAGCCAGAAGCCCAGCGCGAACAGGATGCCCAGGAACAGCCGCTTGCCCAGACCGCCGCTACGCAGCGAGCCGAACGAGAACGGAATCGCCGCCAGGCACAGCGCCAATACGTTGAGCGGATAGAACCAGCGGCTCCAGTACTGATCTTCGTAGTCGCGCGCGTCCAGGCCATTGCGGCGGCGGTACTCGATGCTCTGTTCCAGATCGCGCGCGGACAGGTTGCGCGGCTTGGCCAGCCCCGCCGCCAGCGCCGCCGGGCTGAGCTGCGATTGCCACGGCAGCTCGGGGAAGGTTTCGCGCTGCACCGAGCGCTCCTGGAAGGTATCGCGGCGCACCTGGCGCAGCGTCCAGGTGCCATTGCGATTTTCTGCCAATGCCGCATAAGTCAGCTGCTGCAGGCGGCCGCTGGCATCGAGGTGATACAGCCGCACATCGTGCAGATCCAGCGCGGTACCGCCGCCATCGAGCAGCTTCTCTTCGCCGCTCAGCGCATTGAGGAAGGTATAGCCTTCGCGCGCCCACAGGCCCGAATAGCGCGCCATTGCCATATCGCTGTTGTAGCGGGCGCTGGTCTTGAGCGTATCGGCCTGGTTCTGTGCCCACGGCCCAACGGTCTCGCCGCTGATCACCATGCCGGCGGTCAGCAATGCCATCGCCGCGACCACCGAGGCCGACATCCGCTTGCGCGACACGCCCAGCGCACGCAAGGCGGTCAGCTCGGAGGTGGCCGCCAACTGGCCCAGACCCATCAACGCACCGATCACCGCCGCAGTGGGGAACAAGGTGTAGGCCCGCCGCGGCACCGTGTAAGCCACATAAGCGAACGCATGACCAAAGGTATAGCTCCCCTGGCCAATGTTCTTGGCCTCGCTGGCAAACGCGTTGACCAGATCCAGCCCCAGCAGCACGGCCCAGGTCAGCAGCACGGTGAACAGCACCGCGCGCCCGACGTACCAATCGTGTACCCGTGGCATCAACCTCATGCGCGCACCCTCGGCCGACGCACGCGGCCATCGCGTGCATACGCCCAGATCGCCACTGCCAGCAATGGCAGCGTCAGCCACCACAGACCGAGCGCGGCCGGCGTCTTGCCATTGGCGATCCACTGGGTGCCGACGATCATCAGGTTGGTACCCACCATGTACGCCAGGAACGCCAGCATGATCCGGCCGTAGCGCTGCTGCCGCGGCGCACTGCGCGATAGCGGCAGGGTCAGCAGCGCGAACGCCAGCGCCAGCAGCGGCGGCGCCAGACGCTCATGCAGCTGCGCGCGCGCGGCCGGGCGTTCGTCCGACAGCAGCTGCGTGGTCCACATCACTTCCGGATCGTTGGCGTCGTGGACCTGGCTGCGGTCGGGCAGGGCCACGTCGTTGCTGGCGAACTTCATCAAGCGGTAGTCCAGGGTGTTGCCGGCGGCCGGGCCTTCGATGCGGTAACCGTCCTCCAGGCGCAGGTAGCGGTTGGCCTTGCCTTCGAAGAACATCGCACCACGCTCGGCGGTGACCACATCGATACGATCGTCCTTCTGGCGCTGCATGAACACCTTGCCCAGGCCCTTGCCGTCGGCCGAGATCGTGGTCAGGTAGACCACCCCACCGCCGGACAGCGGGGTGAACTTGCCCGACTCCAGGCCGGCCATCAGCACGCTGCGGTTGGCGTCTTCCAGCATGGTCTCGGCGGTACGGCTGGCCCACGGGCCCAGCCACAGCGAGCACAGCCCGATCAGCACCACCACCGGCACCACCAGCATCAGGATCGGGCGCAACATGCGCCGCGGGCCGACGCCAATGGCGGTGATCACGGCCATTTCTGAATCGCGGTACAGCCTCGCCAGTGCCAGCAGCAGGCCGAGCATGAGCGCCAGCGGCAGGATGATCGGCAGGTAGGCCACAAATTGCAGACCCACCTGAGACAGCAACAAGCGAGCGGGGATGCGGCCATCGGCGATATTGCCGAGGATATCCACCAGCACACCGCCCACGCTGACGACCAGCAGCACGATCAAGGTGGCCAGGAAGCTCTGGGTGAAATCGCTAAGCAGGTATCGATCGAGCTTCGGCATGGGGTGGGCTTGTTTTAAACTCTCGGATTCGTTCGCGGCATCGCCAGCCTAGTCAGGTTGGCGTAAACAGTCCGCGATTGTACGGATTTGCCTACGGAATCTGATCAATGGCCCTGCAATTCACCCTGAACCAAGACGCGCCGGCAAGCGCCCACGTCGACTGCATCGTGGTTGGCGTGTTCGCCGACAAGACCCTTTCGCCCGCCGCCCAGGCGCTGGACAGCGCCAGCCAGGGCCGTTTGACGGCACTGGTCGCACGCGGCGATGTGGCCTCCAAGACCGGCAGCACCAGCCTGCTGCACGACCTGCCGGGCGTGGCCGCCCCGCGCGTACTGGTGGTCGGGCTGGGCGATGCCGGCAAGTTCGGCGTGGCGCCCTACCTCAAGGCGATCGGCGATGCGACCCGCGCGCTGAAGACCGGCCCGGTCGGCACCGCCCTGCTCACCCTGACCGAATTGCCGATCAAGGCGCGCGATAGCGCGTGGAACATTCGCCAGGCGATCGTCGTCAGCGACCACGCCGCTTACCGCTACACCGCCACGCTGGGCAAGAAGAAGGTCGACGAGACCGGCTTGACCACGCTTGCGATCGCCGGCGACGACACCCGCGCACTGGCGGTTGGCGTGGCGACCGCCGAGGGCGTGGAGTTCGCCCGCGAGCTGGGCAACCTGCCGCCGAACTACTGCACCCCGGCCTACCTGGCCGAGACCGCCGCCGCGTTTGCCGGCAAGTTTCCCGGCGCCGAAGCCGAGATCCTGGACGAGACGCAGATGGAAGCGCTCGGCATGGGCTCGCTGCTGTCGGTAGCGCGCGGCTCGGCCAACCGCCCGCACCTGATCGTGCTGAAGTGGAACGGCGGCGGCGATGCGCGCCCCTATGTGCTGGTCGGCAAGGGCATCACCTTCGACACCGGCGGCGTCAACCTCAAGACGCAGGGCGGCATCGAGGAAATGAAATACGACATGTGCGGCGGCGCCAACGTCATCGGCACCTTCGTGGCCACGGTCAAGGCCGAGCTGCCGATCAACCTGGTGGTGGTGGTGCCGGCGGTGGAAAACGCCATCGACGGCAATGCCTATCGCCCCTCCGACGTGATCACCAGCATGTCCGGCAAGACCATCGAGGTCGGCAATACCGACGCCGAAGGCCGCCTGATCCTGTGCGATGCGCTGACCTACGCCGAGCGCTTCAACCCTGAAGCACTGGTGGACGTGGCCACGCTGACCGGTGCCTGCATGGTGGCACTCGGCCACCAGACCGCCGGCCTGATGAGCAAGCACGACGACCTGGCCAACGAACTGCTGGCCGCTGGCGAGCACGTGTTCGACCGCGCCTGGCGCCTGCCGCTGTGGGACGAATACCAGGGCCTGCTGGATTCCAGCTTCGCCGACGTCTACAACATCGGCGGCCGCTGGGGCGGCGCGATCACTGCCGGCTGCTTCCTGTCGCGCTTCACCGAAAACCAGCGCTGGGCGCATCTGGATATCGCCGGCGTGGCCAGCGACGAAGGCAAGCGCGGCATGGCCACCGGTCGCCCGGTGGGACTGTTGACGCAGTGGTTGCTCGACCGCGCAGCCTGATGTCGCCACGCGCTGCACTGGCCCTGATCGCTGGCTTCGTGCTGGTGGACGGGGCCGCCAGCGCGTTACCCGGCTGGTGGAACGGCGATGCCGCCGACCTGGTGCGGTTTGCGCTGCTGCTGGTGCTGATCTTCGTCTGGCTGGCGGCCGACAGCCGCCAGCACGGCTATCGCCGCCCGATGTGGCTCAACATCGGGATGGTGCTGGCCTGGCTGGTGTTCATCGTCATCTATCTGTATCGCTCGCGGCCTGCCGGCCGACGCCTGCGCGCCACAGGCGGGTTTCTGCTGGCGATACTGGCGTCCGGCCTGCTGTTCACGCTCGGCTGCGTCGTTGCCGAATCTGCTTTCCCTTCCGTTTCGTGATCTGACCATGCCCCGTGCCGACTTTTATCTGATCGCCAAACCGCGCTTCCTCAACGAACCGCTGCGGCTGGTCTGCGAGCTGGCGCGCAAGGCCTACGACGCCAATCTCTCCACGCTGATCCTGGCGCGCGATGCCGAACAGGCCGAAGCGCTGGACGACCTGCTGTGGGCGTTCGACGACGAGGCCTATATTCCGCACCAGATCGCCGGCACCGACGAAGAGGACGAACTCGCCCCGGTGCTGATTGCCGCCCCCGAGTTCACCGCGCCCTCGCGCCCGCTGGTGATCAACCTGCGCGACGACCCGTACCTGGGCGCCTGCGACCGCGTGCTGGAAGTGGTGCCCGCCGATCCCGCCGCCCGCGAACCGCTGCGCGAACGCTGGAAGCAGTACAAGGCCCTGGGCCTGGAACTGACCAAGTACGACATGTGAGAGGGGCGGGGATTGGGGAGTTGGGATTGGGGATTCGCAGGAGCGGTTTTGCGCGCATCCACAAGTCCTTTCCAACGACGATCCCAACAGCCAATCTCCGTTCCACAGCGCCACCGCTGAGGTTGATGCAATGGATTGCCAATGATCTCTGCTGGCACCACGCATCAACAAATCCCGAATCCCGAATCAACGAATCCCAGCCCCTCTATGACCACCCTAGCCTCCAGCTACGACCCCTCTTCCTTCGAATCGCGCCTGTACGCGCAGTGGGAGGCCGCCGGTTATTTCGTGCCGTCCGGCAAGGGGGAGCCGTATACGGTGTTGCTGCCGCCGCCGAACGTGACCGGTACGCTGCACATGGGCCATGCGTTCCAGCAGACGCTGATGGATGCCCTGGTGCGCTATCACCGCATGCGCGGCTTCGATACGTTGTGGCAGGTGGGCACCGACCACGCCGGCATCGCCACCGAGATGGTGGTGTCGCGCAATCTGGCGCTTGAAGGCAATGGCGAAACGCGCGACTCGCTCGGGCGCGAGGGCTTCATCGCCAAGGTGTGGGAATGGAAGGCCGAATCCGGCGACACCATCGAGCGCCAGATGCGTCGCCTGGGCACCTCCAGCGACTGGTCGCGCAGCACTTTCACCATGGACCCGCAACCCTCGGCCGCAGTCAATGAGGCGTTCGTGCGCTGGTACGAACAGGGCCTGATCTATCGCGGCCAGCGCCTGGTCAACTGGGACCCGGTACTGAAAACCGCCATCTCCGATCTGGAAGTGGAAAACGTCGAAGAAGACGGCTTTTTGTGGTCGATCCGCTATCCGCTAGCGGACGGCGTGACCTATGAGCACGTCGAGCACGATGCCGACGGCGTCGAGACGCTGCGCGAAACCCGCGATTATCTGGTGGTGGCCACCACGCGCCCGGAAACCATGCTGGGCGATACCGCCGTGATGGTGCACCCGGACGATGCGCGCTACGCCACGCTGCACAACGCCCGCATCGTGCTGCCGCTGACCGGCCGGCAAGTGCCGGTGATCACCGACGATTACGTCGACCGCGCCTTCGGCACCGGCGTGGTCAAGGTCACGCCGGCGCATGATTTCAACGATTACGCGGTGGGCGTGCGGCATGACTTGCCGTTGATCAATCTGTTCACCGTCACTGCAACGATCAACGACAACGCGCCGGAGCGTTACCGCGGCCTGGATCGCTACGACGCACGCAAGCTGGTGCTGTCCGAACTGGAAGACCTGGGCGTATTGGTCGAAACCAAGCCGCACAAACTGCAGGTGCCGCGTGGCGACCGTACCGGCCAGGTGATTGAGCCCTATCTCACCGACCAGTGGTTCGTGAAAATGGACGCACTGGCCAAACGTGGCCTGGAGCTAGTCGAAAGCGGCCAGATCAAATTCGTGCCGCCGAACTGGATCAACACCTATCGCCATTGGATGGAGAATATCCAGGATTGGTGCATCAGCCGTCAGCTGTGGTGGGGGCATCGCATCCCGGCGTGGTTCGACGAGGCAGGCAAGTGCTATGTCGGCCATGACGAAGCCGAGGTGCGCGCGAAACACGGTTTGGGTGCCGACGTCGCGCTGCATCAGGACAGCGACGTGCTGGAAACCTGGTTCTCCTCGCAACTGTGGCCGTTCTCCACGCTGGGCTGGCCAGATGCGAACGCGATGGCCGAGCGCGGCTTCGAGCGCTATCTGCCGTCGTCGGTGCTGGTCACCGGCTTCGACATCATCTTCTTCTGGGTGGCGCGCATGATCATGGCCACCGACAGCTTCACCGGCCAGGTGCCGTTCCGCGATGTCTACATCACCGGCCTGATTCGCGATGCGCAGGGCCAGAAGATGTCCAAGTCCAAGGGCAACGTCCTCGATCCGCTGGACATCATCGACGGCATCAGCATCGAGGCGCTGGTCGCCAAGCGCACCACCGGCCTGATGAAGCCCAAGGATGCGCCCAAGATCGAAAAAGCCACGCGCAAGGAATTCCCGGACGGCATCATCGCGCACGGTGCCGACGCGCTGCGCTTCACCATCGCCGCACTCGCCACGCATGGTCGCGATATCAAGTTCGATCTGGGCCGCGCCGAAGGCTACAAAAACTTCTGCAACAAGCTGTGGAATGCCACGCGCTTCGTGCTGATGAACACAGAAGGCGCGCGCTTCAGCGGCGTGCCGCAGCCGCGCACCGAAGCGGAGCAGTGGATCCTGGCGCGTCTGGACAAGGTCACCGCAGAAACCCACGCGCTCTACGCCAACTACCGTTTCGACCTGCTCACGCAATCGCTGTACGAATTTGCCTGGAATGCGTTCTGCGATTGGTTCGTGGAACTGGCCAAGCCCGCACTCAACGGCACTGTGCAGGACAGCACGCTGGCCGCTGCAGGCAGCACGCCGGAAGCGATTGAGCACGCAGAAGATGCCGCCAGCACGCGTCACACCCTGCTCTATGTACTCGAAGCCTTGCTGCGTCTGCTGCACCCGCTCACACCGTTCGTCACCGAAGAACTGTGGCAGCAAGTCGCACCGCGCCTGGGCATCACCGCCGCGACGATCTCGTTGCAGGCGTTTCCGCAGGCCGGCGATATCGACACCCACGGCTATGCCAGCGCAGAGGCCGATGTCGAATGGCTGAAGTCGATGGTGTCGGCGCTGCGCCGCGTACGCAGCGAACTGAACGTGCCGCCCTCCAAGCAGGTGCGCCTGCTGTTGCAGGCCGGCACGCAGGACGATCGCACTCGCGTTGCCCGCTTCGCCTCGCAGCTGTCGTTCTTGCTCAAGCTAGAAACGATCGACTGGCTGGACGCCGGTCAGGAGGCACCGCCATCGGCCGCCGCCATCGTCGGCGAGCTCACGCTGCTGGTGCCGCTGGAAGGCCTGGTCGACATGGATGCCGAACGCACGCGTCTGGACAAGGAAATCAAGCGTGTGGAAGGGGAAATCGGCAAGTGCAACGGCAAGCTCGGCAACGCCACGTTCGTGGAAAACGCACCGGCCGCGGTGGTCGAACAGGAACGCGCGCGCTTGAACGACTGGACCACGCAGTTGACCGGTCTGCGCGAGCAACGCGCCAAGATCTAGCGCAATAGATCACCTGACTGCGCCGCTACCAGGCGACCGCAGTCGGTATTCGAAGGACAACCGATCAGTTGATCGATGGTCGAGCGCGCGGTGCCCTCGCCGCTCGCAGGACACGCCGCAAGTACGTCCATGTAGGCTCGGTGGCGGCATCCATGCCGCCACACGGTCCCGCAATCGGCGAGGGCACCGCACCAGGAAGTTCGTAGGTCGCTTCGTTGAAAGCCTGCCTGTTGTTCGTTTGCGTTGCGACGCTGGTCGGACTAGCCGTCATTGCTGGTAGGACTAACCGTCATTCGCGCTGTCATCCAAAAACGCGCGTCATACGCTGCTTGCAACCATGCACGCCGACCATCTCCACTGGTCCTTGTCCGCCCACCGTCGCGGGACCTTACGCGGCATGGATGCCGCGTAAGAGCCTACACGGACGTACTTGCGGCGTGTCCCGCGATGGTGGGCGGGCAAGGACCCCGCAGCCAAGCCGCAGATCAGCCGCTTTTACAAGTGATCTATCCACACTGCTCAATCAGTCCGATACAACCGGGATTCCGGTCGTATCGGCGTTATAAATGCAGTTGGAGCTCAGGTCGAAAGCTTGGTTAGTCGAGGGTACGGTGACCTCACCGCTCGCGGGACACGCCGTGAATCCATCCCTGGAGGCTCGGTGGCGGCATCCATGCCGCCACACGGTCCCGCAACCGGTAAGGCCACCGCGCCAGAGAGTGAGTCGGTTGCTTTCTTAAAAGCTTGTTGGTTGGTCGGCTTGCGTTGAAAAGCAAACAGAAAACACGGTGATCGAACAACATGGACCGTGCATTGCTTGCACCATGCACAGCGACCATCCCCGACTGGTCCTTGCCCAGCGATGTCGCGAGACATCGAGACATCAATGAGGACATCGCGCAAACGCACAACGCCCGCATCGCTGCGGGCGTTGTGGGAGCTCATGCAATGCTGCAGTCATCGCAGCATTGCCTAGCGCAGACGCGTTACAGCTTGCCTGCGCCGGCCTTTGCCTTGACGTCTGCAGCCACCTTGTTCGCAGCCAGCAGGTTGTAGGTATACGGCGGCTTCCAGCCGATGTTGCTGTTCCACGAACAGGTCAACGCCTTGCCATTGATCAACGACCCCTGGTCGCGATACACGCTGCCCTTGTAATCGCCGGCAATCTTGTCGCAACTGCTCACGCCGCTGATATCGAACGCATTGTTCTCCGAGAAGATCTTCGACTCCTTGCCCACGCCATGCGCATGCGAGAACGGATACACCTTATTGCCGGTGCTACCGACGTGGTAGTTGTTGTACAGATGCACCTGGCCGAAACGCACCCGCGGCGCGCGTGCCGAGATGTTCTCGAACAAGGTGTTGTGGATGGTCACCTTGAGCTTGCCGCTGTCGGTGCCGGAGGCGCTGTCGCTGGAGCCGATCAGGCTGTTCTTCTCGTGCGACTTGAACGCCGAGTACGAGATGGTGACGAAGTTGGCGCCCTTCTTGACGTCCATCGCACCATCGTGATGCTGCTTCGGGCGCCCGTTGGCGGTGCCGTTCTGATCGTCGGTGCGGCGACCATCGGTAAAGGTGACATGGTCCACCCACACGTTGGTGGCCGCTTCCACGGTCAGGCCGTCGTATTCGGAATTCCAGTTGCCGTTGTCGCCGTCGTCGTCATCCCACTTCGGCTCCGGATCCCACGGATTTTCGATGGTGAGATTGCGCACGATGACGTCGTTGGCCTTGACGTAGAAATAACCCTCGCGGATTTCCGCGTTGGTGCCAACGCCGATCAGTGTGGTCTTGGTCGGGATGTCCAGGCGCGCACGGGTCTTCATGTCCGCAGTCTTGGTGTAGGCCTTGCCTTCGCTGATGTCGATGACACCCTTGACCTTGATGATGCGGCCATTGCTGCCGGCCTTGGCTTTCAACGCAGCCTTCAACTGCGCTGCCGTGCTGACGGTGTAGATGTCTGCAGCTGCGGCTTTGGAGCCGCCTTTGGTGCCGCCGTTCTGGGTCGCCCAGCCGGTGGTGGCCACTTCCAAGGATGGATCTGCAGCGTGCGCTGCGGGGGACAACAACGCAGCGCCCAGAACGACGCCCACAACGGTACGACCAACGACTGTCGATGCTTTCGACATGGTGATGAATTCTCTTGAATGAGTGACGCGATGGCGCGCCGCATGAGACGACGCGCTCCCCGATGCAATCGCCCAGGCCATCAAGGCCAGTCCCCTAGCGATCGCAACTCGATCCTAATGCTTATGAAAACTATTGAATAGTCTATTTTTGAAAATTATTTTTATGCTTGCGTGTACTTCGCATACATCGCACACACGCAAATGCAGCACCCGTTTTGCAGGCGCTGCATTCGATGTTGCGTTGGTACCGCTTACAGCTTTCCGGCGCCGGCCTTTGCCTTGACGTCTGCAGCGACCTTGTCGGCCGACAGCAGGTTGTAGGTGTACGGCGGCGTCCAACCGATGTTGGTATTCCACAAGCACGACAGCGCCTTGCCATTGAGCAGCGAGCCCTGATCGCGGTACACGCTGCCGCCGTAATCGGCCGCGATCTTGTCGCAGCCGCTCACACCGCTGATATCGAACGCATTGCGCTCGGAGAAGATCTTCGATTCCTTGCCCACACCATGCGCGTGCGAGAACTTGTAGACCGGATGAGTGGTGCTGCCAACGTGGTAGTTGTTGTACAGATGCACCTGGCCGAAGCGCACCCGCGGCGCACGTGCGGAGATGTTTTCGAACAAGGTGTTGTGGATGGTCACCTTGAGCTTGCCGCTGTCGGTGCTGGAGGCGCTGTCGCTGGAACCGATCAGATCGTTCTTCTCGTGCGATTTGAAGGCCGAGTAGGAAATCGTCACGAAGTTGGCGCCTTTCTTGACGTCCATCGCGCCATCATGATGCTGCTTGGGGCGGCCATTGGCGGTGCCGTTCTGATCGTCGGTACGGCGACCATCAGTGAAGGTGACATGGTCCACCCACACGTTGGTGGCACCTTCCACCGTCAAGCCGTCGTACTCGGCATTCCAGTTGCCGGCGCTGCCGTCATCTGGATCCCAGACCGGTTCCGGATCCCACGGATTTTCGATGGTGAGATTGCGAATGATGACGTCGTTGGCCTTGACGTAGAAATAGCCCTCGCGAATTTCCGCGTTGCTGGTGATGCCGATCAGCGTGGTTTTGGTGGGCACGTCCAGACGCGCGCGCGCCTTCATATCCGAGGTCTTGGTGTAGGGCTTGCCTTCACTGACATCGATGATGCCGCTGATCTTGATGATGCGTCCGTTGCTGCCTACGCTGGCCTTCAGCGCGTTCTTCAGCTCGGCGGCATTCTTGACCGTGTAGATGTTGGCAGCGGCCGCTTTGGAGCCGCCTTTGGTCCCACCGTTCTGTGTTGCCCAACCAGTGGTTGCAACTTCCAGTGCAGGATCGGCGCAGGCAACGCCAACGACCAGCAACGACCCGACAAACAGCGACGCGGCGGCCGCCGTTGAAAATTTCGGCTTCATCTTGATGTCTCCCTCGGATAGGTTCGATGCGCCGCGCGGCGGCACACCCCTCGTCTAGCAGGCGCGGAACATACTTTTCATCTATGTAATGTTCAGTTCCGCGAAACCGATACTAGGAGCATCGCAATCGCTTGTATCTAGCCGATGTATCGATGTGGATGCGCAGTCACGCAAACGGTTGCGAGACACCCAAGAGAAGACAAAACGCTGCACTCAAGACACGCAGAGACAGCGACAAGGACACTGCAGCGCAGCATGATTCGAATCGCAATGCAGATGGACGCAGGTCCAGTACGGTGTGCCGCTGCGATCACGTGCTGCGTGTTTTCTTCGACGTACATGCGTGTTGCGATGCGACGTATCGACACCGCAACGCGTGCACTGCGATCGGACTTATGCGATCAGCGTAACCAAAAAAGAATTGGAATATGGCGAAAATATCGCCATCGATCAGCGCGGCGCGCGGCGCTGCGCGTTGGACGATGCGCACGACGGGCAATCAATCAAGTGCAGCAGTTGCGCGCATCGCAATGCCATCGATTGCAACCACGCGGCAGCCTGAGTCAGAGCGACGGCAAGCGATTGATCGCGGGCGGCGACATCGTCGGTGGCGGCATGCGGTTAACGGCATCCGATCGCAAGCGCAGCCTGTTGCTGCGATGGACATTGCGCACGCGAGCTAGAGCACAACAGCAATGGATGCACGCGGGCATCAGCACAGACCGGATCAACCGTCGCCAACGCAGTCCATCGACGAATGCGGTCAGCAACTACCAATGGCGCTCAGGAGAACCCTTCGAAGAACAACTCGATCGCCATCACCAACGCATCCTCGCGCCCGGTGTTGGAGGGGTAGTAGCGTGGGCGCCGCCCGATTTCGTTGAAGCCTTCGGAGTGATACAGCGCGATCGCCGAGGGGTTGGACGGGCGCACTTCCAGAAACGCACGCCGCGCGCCGCGATCGCAGGCACCCTTGATCAGCGCGCGCAGCAACACGCGGCCATGGCCTTGCGATTGGGCTTCTGGTGCGATGCAGACGTTGAGCACGTGCGCCTCGTCGGCGGCAATGCTGATCACCCCATAGCCGATGACCTGGCCACCCTGCTCCATCACCCAGCCGGGGTAGCCGGCCTGCAGGCAGTCGCGAAAGATGTTGCGCGTCCACGGAAACGGATAGGCGCGATGCTCGATCTCCATCACCACGTCCAGATCGCTCTCGCGCATCGCGCGCAGCGCTGTGGGCAGGGGTGCGTTCAATGCGCTCACGCCGGGTCCTGACGCCGCCGTAGCGCACGCAACTGCGGCCACAGCGCGCGCTTGGCTGCCGGGTTGCCACGCAACTCGGCCAGCGGCCAGGTGGCCATCAAGGCCTGGGTATTCGGGTCGCCGGGGTTGCAGCCGGAAGCGCGCAGCAACGCGATCTGCAAACGATCCGGCAGGCCGACACGACTACGCCGCGGCGGCGCGGCCGACGGCGCGGTATTGGGCGCACGTGGGGCCTCGGCGGGTGCAGCCGGTACGGTGCGACGTGCGACAGGCGCCGCAGCGTGGGCCACCGATGGCGCCTGCACCGCACGCTCGACGCGCATCGGCGCTGTCGCCGGTGCACTTTCGACCACATCGGCCGGCGCAGGCAGCGCATCCACCGTGTCGCGGTCCAGATACACGGTGTGCCCCAACGCCTGCAGATACGAGACCTGCAGATCTGACCACATCGGCTCGGACGCCATCTCACTCATGACAGCACGCTCATGACAGGTTGCTCATCACAGCCGGGCTCATGGCAGCTCGGGGACGCGCCGCCAGCGCCGCCACAGCCACATCACCGGGCCGGACAGCGCATACAGCACACCGATCACCAGCAGCGAACGGGCCAGGTCGATCACCAGCAGCGCGATCACCACCGTGGCGATCGCCAGCGCCAGGAACGGCACGCGGTCGGCACGCGGCCCACGCGCACCGCCCTTGAAGCTCCAGAAGCGGATCCGGCTGACCATCAACAAGGCAGAGACAACCGTGATCGCCAATGCCAGATAGCGCAGCTGCTCGCCATCGAAGCCCAGGCTGTCGTCGGCAAACGCCCACACGAACGCCATCATCAAGCCGGCCGCCGCCGGACTGGCCAGGCCGATGAACCAGCGTTTGTCGACCACGCCTACTTGCGTGTTGAAGCGGGCCAGCCGCAATGCCGCGCAGGCCGCATATAGAAAGGCGGCCGACCAGCCGACCCGGCCCATCACGTTGCCGTCGTACTTCAGCGCCGACAGCGACCAGTGATACATCACCAGCGCCGGGGCCATGCCGAAGCTGACCAGATCGGCCAGCGAGTCGTACTGCACGCCGAATTCGCTGCTGGTATTGGTCAGGCGCGCGACCCGGCCGTCCAGCCCGTCCATCACCGCAGCCACGAACACCGCCATGGCCGCCTGGACGAATTGCCCATTGGCGGCTGCGATGATGGCGTAAAAACCGGAAAACAGCCCGGCGGTGGTGAACAGGTTCGGCAGCAGGTAAATCGTGCGCGAGCGCGGGGGAGGTCTCATTTCATCCATCCGACAAGTGTAGGGCCTGAGGTCCGTTCGGCGGTAGCGCGCCCTGCCCTTGACGCGTACGCCGGGCGGCATCACTTGCCAGCGCAGGCCGCGGATGCTGCAATCGCCGCGGGAATCATCCAGGGGAAGCCACATGCAGCTGTCGTCCGGGCTTTGCGCCCTGTTGATGCTGGTCAGCGCCGGCGCCGGCGCGACCGATCTCTATAAGTGGAAGGACGCCAAGGGCGTGACCCACTACACCGAAACCCCGCCGCCGTCCGGCCAGCGCTACGAATCGCGCCGGATCGACGCGCGCAGCGGCACCGCCGCCATCGCCGCACCAGAAACCGCCGCACCCGAATCGGCCGATTGCCTCACCGCACGTCGCAACCTGGAGCTGCTCAGCGGCAAGGGCGAGGTGACCATGGGCGCTGGCGCCGACGGCAAGCCCGGCACCCCGCTGGACCCGGACGCCCGCACCGCACAGCACAACCTCGCCGAAGCGGCCGCCAAGGCCTATTGCAAGCCAGCACCGACCAGCAGCGGCCCGGCCACCTGAGTCCAAAAACACGTGGCCGCCCTCTATTGGGTGGACGCTGCGCACCAACTGCCGTCTACGCAGGGCACACGCCGATTTCAGCACCGGCCGCGCCAGAACGCCGGCCACACGTCTTTGGGCCAAGAACACTTGGCCAGACCGATCACGCACAGGTCTTTCCCGCCCTGCCGAGACGGGGCAGCGCCCTCGCCGATGACCGCCAGGGCGCGACACTGGCAAACTATGGGCTTTCCGCCCAAGCGAAGCCCGATGCGTCTTTCCCAGTTCCACCTGCACACCACCAAGGAAACCCCGGCCGACGCCGAGCTGGTCAGCCACCGTCTGATGCTGCGCGCGGGCATGATCCGCAAGCTGGCCTCCGGGCTGTACACCTGGTCGCCGCTGGGCCTGCGCGTGTTGCGCAAGGTCGAGGCCATCGTGCGCGAAGAGATGAACCGCGCCGGGGCGGTGGAAGTGCTGTTCCCTACCATCCAGCCGCGCGAGTTGTGGGACGCCACCGGCCGCTGGGAAAAGTTCGGCGGGCAGTTGCTCAAGATCAAGGACCGCAAGGAACAGGAGTTCTGCTACAGCCCCACCGCCGAGGAAGCCGCGGCCGAGTTCGCGCGCCAGGAGATCAACAGCTACAAGCAGCTGCCGCTGAATTTCTATCAGATCCAGACCAAGTTCCGCGATGAAATCCGCCCGCGCTTCGGGGTGATGCGTGCGCGCGAATTCCTGATGAAGGACGCTTACTCGTTCCATCTCACCGACGAGGACATGGCGCGCGAGTACGACAACATGCGCGCGGCCTACACCCGCATCTTCACCCGCCTGGGGTTGGAATTCCGCGCCGTGCAGGCCGATTCCGGCGCCATCGGCGGTGACGCCTCGCAGGAATTCCATGTCATCGCCGCCTCCGGCGAAGACTCGCTGGCGTTCTCCACGGCTTCCGATTACGCCGCCAACGTGGAAACTGCCAGCGCCGCCCTGCCCGCCCCGCGCGCCGAGGCTGGCGAGGCGATGCGCCAGGTCGCAACGCCCACCCAGAAAACCTGCGAAGACGTCGCCCAGCTGCTGGGCATCGCGCTGCAGCGCACAGTCAAGTCGGTGGCGGTGATGACCGAGGCCGGCTTTGTGCTGGTGCTGGTACGTGGCGACCACGCGGTCAACGAGATCAAGCTCGGCAAGGTCGCTGGCCTGGCCGGTTACCGGATGGCCAATGAGGCCGAAATCCGCGACCACCTCGGCTGCGAGCCGGGTTTTCTGGGCCCGGTGAACACCGCGCGCCCGGTGCGCGTGGTGGCCGATCGCGATGTCGCAGCCCTGGCCGATTTCGTGGTCGGCGCCAATGTGTCCGGCGCGCATCTGGCAGGCGTCAACTGGGGCCGCGACCTGCCCGAGCCGGACACCGTGGCCGATGTGCGCAACGTCATCGAAGGCGAACGTGCGGCCGATGGCGGCGAGCTGCGGCTGGCCCGTGGCATCGAAGTGGGCCATGTGTTCCAGCTTGGCAGCCAGTACGCACAGGCATTGCAGGCCACCGTGATCGACGAGAACGGCAAGGTCGCGGTGATGAAGATGGGCTGCTACGGCATCGGGATTTCGCGCATCGTGGCTGCGGCGATCGAACAGAACCACGACGAGGCCGGCATCATCTGGCCCGCACCGATGGCGCCATGGCAGGTGGTGGTGTGCGTGATCAACCCGAAACAGGACCCACAGGTGATTGCCGCAGCCGGTGCGCTGTTGGACGAGTTGATTGCCGTAGGTATCGAAGCCGCACTGGACGATCGCGGTTTGCGTCCGGGCGCCATGTTTGCCGATATGGAACTATTGGGCATTCCGCATCGGGTGGTGGTCTCAGAACGCGGATTGGCGGCTGGCACATTTGAATATCGCGCGCGCACCGCCGAGGCAGCAGAAAACCTGGATAAGGCCGGGTTATTCTCCCGCCTGGAACGTTGATCAAACACCCCGAACCCGCTTCAAACAGATGAACACAAGGCGCCGAATTATTTCGGCGCATTTGTCACGCGGGTTTTCTGACATTATGATGGCCAGCGCTGCCACGGACCGGCATTCTTTTCTCTCTCATTTTCCGGAGTAGTGATGTCGATCGATCTTAGCGGCCTGTCGGCCAAGCAGTTGGGTGCACTGATCAAGAATGCGAAGAAGCAGCAGACGGTGGTTGCCAAGCGCACCCCGATCGCAAAGGTCCGCACCCAGCTGACCCGCGCCGCAAAAGCGCATGGTTATTCCATTGAAGAATTGTTTGGCGCTTCCGCCACTGCCAGCGCTGGTCCGGGTCGTCCGGCTGCCGCTGCCAAGCCGGGCCCGCGCGCCGGCCGCAAGCTGGGCAAGGTGCCGCCGAAGTATCGCAACCCGGCAAATCCCCAGGAAGCCTGGACCGGCCGTGGCAAGCAGCCGCGCTGGCTGGCCGAATTGACCGCCGCCGGCAAGAAAGTCGAAGACTTTCTGATCAGCAAGGTCGGCGCCAAGAAGACCCCGGCCAAGAAGACCTCGGCACGTAAAGTTGTCACCAAGCGCGCCACCAAGAAGTCCAAGGCCGCTTGATTCAAACCAATAAAAACGCCGGCATTGCCGGCGTTTTTATTGCGCGCGTTTCCTGCACCTCATAAATTCTTGCGGGCCGGAATCAACAGATTGCCGAACAGCAATCCGGCCATCAATGCCATCACGATATTGGTCACTGCCAATAGTGCCGCTTGCCCGACACTGACATCCTGTTGCTGCACCAGGGTGAGAAATCCGCGCAGGCTGGTACTACCCGGAACCAGCATGATGATGCCCGGCAAACGAATCAATGCACCGGGTCTTTGCACCACCCGCCCAAATAGATTACCGGCGGCAGTCAATGCCATGGCCGAGGCGAATACGCCGGCCGGGCCGCCCCAGGCATGCCCCGCATAACGCGCAATGACATAACCGGACATGGCTGCAGCCATGATCCAGGGATAATCGCGTCGACTGGCCTTGAACAACACTGCAAACGCATAAGCGGCCACCAGCAGCGAAGCCCATTCCACCCAACTGGCCTGCGGACGCACCGCGGCGAGCTGTGGCTGCAAGCCGACCAGCTGCGTCAGCGTCACGGCGATCACCGCACCGACGGTGAGCTTGAGCACCGTGGTCACCGCACCGGCCAGGCGCGCGGTTCCTGAGACCCAGTGCTGGCTGGCCAGCTCGTTGAAGGCATTGGTCAGCGACATGCCGGGCAGCAGCACCACCAGCGAGGCGATGATCACCGTATTGAGATTCAACGGGCCAAGCAGCGAGCCGACCACCGTCGCCACCACACCGGCCAGCAAGCCGGCCAATGCTTCTCCGGCCTCTTTGGTGGCCGGGCGTTTATCGGTGTATTGGGTCAGCAGCCCGATCGACATACCGATCGCGCCAGCGGTGGCGATATCCAGCCAGGGCAATTTCCACAGCCCGGCCACGCCGGCTGCAGCCAGCCCGAAGGCCAGCACCTGCATGGTCTTGCCACGCCGGTCGACCTCGCGGTCCAGCCGGCGCAGCGCCGTGTGCCCCTGCGCGATGCTCATGCGTCCATTGGCCACGCTGTCGGCGATGTAATCGGCCACGCTGAGTTTGTACAGATCGTTCTCGCCCGGTGCCAGCCGGATCACCCGCGTGATGTCGCTGGAGCCGATCGACTTGGTCGGGTCGCTGAAGCTCAAAATAATCCCGGTGGGATTGGACCAGGGCTCGCAGTCCAGCCCCAGCTTCTGCGAGAGCCCGACCACCGCGGCCTCCAGCCGCTGCGCGGTGGTGCCGTAGGTATGCAGGCGCCCGGCGATTTCCGAAACGAAGGCGACGCGCTGCGCGTAGGTGGCGCTGGCGGACGGTTGGACGAGGGTGGCGGCGGACATGCGTAGCGGGTCGGATCGGAGAAACGCCGTCTGGCGAGGCCGCCAGTGTATGCCGCAGTGCGCGTGGCCGGCGCCCCGATCGCCCATGCCGGAGCCGCAGGTGCGAAGCGTCCCCAACATTCGCTCACGCCGGGCGCGGTATGCTGGCGCCACGGACAGGCCACCCATGATCAAACCGCAACCTCCACGCATCGAACAAGACTCGCAGGATCACGCACAGGTCCGCCTTGCCGGCAGTTGGGTCCTGGCGACCGCATTGCCGCAGGCAGAACTGTTGCAGGCCGTGCCCGATGGCATTCGTCGCATCGACGCGCGCGGCATCGCGCAACTGGATTCGGCCGGCGTACTGCAGTTGCTGCGCTTCGCCAGTCGCATGGGCTTGAAGGAAGACGCGATCGATTTCCGCGATGAGCACCAGGCCCTGGTGTGCACCATCGAAGAACTCAACGACGAGCGCCCCAAACCCAAGCGTGATTACGGTTTTGTCGCCGCGCTGGACCGTCTGGGCCGCACCACGCATGGCGTGGGCCAGGGCATCCTGGAGCTGAACAGCTTTCTGGGCGAGAACCTGGTCAAGATCGCGCGGCTGATCCACGAGCCGCGCCGCTTCCGCCTCACATCCACCGTGCACCACATGGAACAGGTCGGCCTGGATGCGGTGCCGCTGGTGGTGCTGCTGTCGTATCTGGTGGGCGCGGTGATCGCGTTCCTGGGCTCGACCATCCTGCGCGACTTTGGCGCGGAAATTTATGTCGTGGAGCTGGTCTCCATCGCCTTCCTGCGCGAGTTCGCGGTGCTGCTGACCGCGATTGTCCTGGCCGGGCGCACCGCCAGCGCCTTCACCGCGCAGATCGGTGCGATGAAATCGCGCGAGGAAGTGGATGCCATCCGCACCCTGGGCCTGGACCCGATCGACCTGCTGGTGATTCCGCGTCTGCTGGCCTTGATCTTCACCCTGCCCTTGCTGACCTTCATCGCGATGATCGCCGGCCTGGCCGGTGGCGTGACAGTGGGCGCATTCGATCTGGATATTCCGCCGCAGATGTATCTGGCGCGCATGCACGACACCATCCAGTTGCGGCATTTCCTGGTCGGGCTGTCCAAAGCGCCGCTGTTTGCGCTGGTGATCGGCCTGATCGGCTGTCTGGAAGGCTTGAAGGTCAGCGGCACCGCGCAGTCGGTTGGCGAGCGCACCACCTCCTCGGTGGTGCAGACGATTTCCTTGGTCATCATCCTCGACGCGATCGCCGCGCTGTGGTTCATGAAGATGGGGTGGTGAGGTGAGGCAGGGATTGGATAGTCGAGATTCGGGATTGGGGATTCGCCAAAGCGGGCGCATGCAGCGTGCCCGGACTCATAGGGGAGACGCACTGTGACGAATCCCGAATCCCCAATCACCGATCCTGAGATCGATACCGACGACGACCAGCTGGCGATTTCAGTGCGCGGGCTGACCAACCGCTTCGGTAGCCAGGTCGTGCACGAGGAGCTGGACCTGGACGTGCGCCGCGGCGAGATACTGGGCGTGGTCGGCGGCTCGGGCACCGGCAAGTCGGTGCTGATGCGCAGCATCCTGGGCCTGCGCGAGCCGGACGCCGGCAGTATCCAGGTGCTGGGCGCGGACGCGCGCTCGGGCCGCTTCGCCGACCGCCAGCACATCACCCGCAACACTGGCGTGCTGTTCCAGGACGGCGCGCTGTTCTCGTCGATGACCGTTGGCGAGAACGTGCAGGTGCCGTTGAAAGAGCATCACGGCGAGTTCCCGGAGCGCTGGTATTTCGAGCTGGCGCTGCTGAAGATCAAGCTCGCTGGCCTGCCGGCCGATGCGTTGGACAAGCTGCCTTCGCAATTGTCCGGCGGCATGCGCAAGCGCGCCGGCCTGGCGCGTGCACTGGCGCTGGACCCGCCGCTGCTGTTTCTGGACGAGCCCACCGCTGGCCTGGACCCGATCGGTGCTGCCGCCTTCGACCGTTTGATCCGGACCTTGCAGCAGGCGCTGGGCCTGACCGTGTTCCTGATCACCCACGACCTGGATACGCTGTACGCCATCTGCGACCGCATCGCGGTGCTGGCCGATCGCAAGGTGATCGCCAACGCACCGCTGGCCGAAGTGGAACAGCTCGACCACCCCTGGATCCAGGAATACTTCCACGGCCCCCGCGCGCGCGCCGCGCGCGCAGCCAAGACCGACTCCACCGAGACCGCCTGAGCATGGAAACCAAAGCCAATTACGTCCTGATCGGCGCCTTCACCATCGTGGCAGGCCTGGCCTTGCTGCTGTTCGGGCTGTGGGCGGCCAAATATTCCTCCGACCGCACCTGGCAGCAGTACCGGGTGGTGTTTCGCGAGGCAGTGACCGGCCTGACGGTCGGTAGCCCGGTGCAATACAACGGCATCGCGGTCGGCTCGATCACCGAGCTGACGCTGGCGCCGAACGACCCGCGCCAGGTCGTGGCGCACGTGCGAGTGAACTCCACCACGCCGATCAAGAGCGATACGCGCGCCAAGCTGGCCATCACCAGCCTGACCGGCCCGTCGATCATCCAGCTCTCCGGCGGCACGCCCGAAGCACCGTCGCTGACCACCATCGACAAGAGCGATGCGCCGATCATCCAGACCACGCCCTCGGCGCTGCAGAACATCACCGACACCGCCAACCGCATCGTCGAGCGCATGGACCAGATGCTCTCGGACAAGAACGTGGCCAGCATCACCGCCACCTTGCAGAACCTGGAAAAGATCAGCGGCGGCATCGCCGATCGCGACGAAGGCATGCAGGCGCTGATCGTCAGCGCGCGCGATGCCGCACGCAATCTGGACACCACCCTGACCACCACCAACGGCACCATCAAGCGGCTGGACCAGAACCTGGTGCAGCAGCTGCCGGGCATCCTGGCCAAGCTCGACGCCACCCTGGTCAAGCTGGACTCGGCTGCCGGCAACGCCGACAACATCCTTGGCGAAAACCGCGCGGCCATCAATAGTTTCGCCAACGATGGCCTCGGCCAACTTGGGCCCACGCTGACCGAATTGCGCGGTCTGATCCGCGATCTGCGCCGGGTCAGCGACAAACTGGACAACAACCCTGCGCGCTACCTGCTCGGCCGCGACGCACCCAAGGAGTTCGAACCGAAATGACTGCCATGCGCCTGTTGCGTCCCTTGTTGTGCGTCTCGTTGCTGGCGCTGGGCGGCTGCTCGCTGCTGACCGGCGGCGACCAGAAACCGGCCACGATCTACGCGCCCACCGTGCGGATCACGCCGAACCCGTCCTGGCCGCAGGTGAGCTGGCAACTCTCGGTTGCCAAGCCCAGCGCCGCGCGTGTGATCGACAGCCCGCGCATCAACGTGCGCCCCACCCCGGGCGAGCTGCAGGTCTATCACGGCGCCGGCTGGGCACAGCCGGCCACCGACATGCTGGAAGACAGCGTGGTGCGCGCGTTCGAAGACTCCGGCAAGATCGCGGCGGTCGCCCGCATCGGCACCGGCATCCGCTCCGACTACAAGCTGGTAATCGACCTGCGCCGCTTCGAGTCGGACTATGCGGGCCAATCGCTGCCCTCGGCCACCATCGAACTCAACGCCAAACTGCTGCACGCCGCCGATCAGCGCGTGGTGGCCTCGCGCACCTTCCTGGTTGCACGCCCTTCTACGGGTACCGACACCGCAACGGTCGCTGCAGCCTTCGAGCAGGCGATGACGCAGGTCACCACCGAGCTGGTGGGTTGGACCTTGATCACCGGTCAACAGGACAGCCAGAACCTGCCGCGTTCGTTGTAAGCGCAAGCGACAGACCTGGAGCGCCTAACAAAACGCAGCGAGCTGTCGCCAAGTGGGCGCGGACGGCGCGCAGCAACCGGGAGTGTACGAGTGGTACATGCCGATTCCGAGCACCGGCCGCCTGGTGGCTGCCGCAGAGCGGTTGATCTGTGGCCTGGCTGCAGGGCCCTTGCCCGCCCACCATCGCGGGACACGCTGCAAGTACGTCCTTGTAAGCTCTTACGCGGCATCCATGCCGCGTAAGGTCCCGCGACGGTGGGCGGGCAAGGACCAATCGAGATGGTCGGTGCGCATGGTTTTCAATAACCCAGCCGGCAAACTTTCTGGTGCGGTGTCCTTGCCGATTGCGGGACCGTGTGGCGGCATGGATGCCGCCACCGAGCCTACATGGACGTACTTGCGGCGTGTCCCGCGAGCGGTGAGGGCACCGCGCACTCGACCGACCCAGCGTTTGACCCGGCTTCTGACTGCATCCAACAAGATGCAGCCAACGAAACCACTGCGCTCCCCGCCAGCCGAGCGCTCGCTACGTTTTGTTAGCCGCTCTTATCGCTGGACACGCGCATCGCAATCTGCCGAAAGGTCAGATTGATGCGCTCGCCGACTGGCTTTGCGGTGCGCGGCAAGGCGTGTTTGTAATGGCGCTGGGTATCGCCGCCCATCAGCAGCAGATCGCCGTGGCCCAGCTCCAGCGTCTGCTTCAACGCCGCATCGTCGCGATGCTTGAACGCAAACCGCCGCGTCGCGCCCAGGCTCAATGAGGCGATCAGCGGCTGCGCGCCCAGCTCCGGTTCGTCGTCGCTGTGCCAGCCCATCGCATCGTTGCCGCTACGGTAGCGGTTGACCAACACGCTGTTGAACGGATGCCCGGTTTCATCCTGCAGGCGCGTGCGTACTGGCTGCAACGCCTCCAGCCACGGCTGCGGCGCAAACCGGGTGCCCGAATAGCGATAACTCGCCTCCGCATCGCCGGTCCAACTGCTCAGTCGCGGCGAATCCACCATCCGCCCGAACATCCGGATGCGGTGCACTTCCCACCGCACATCCTGCAAGAGTGCCTGCATCAGCACATCGGCCTGCGCCGCCTGTAACCAGCCACGACACCAGGCGATCTCCGCTTGCGGCAGTGCAACCCGAATCTTCATGCGGCAAACGCTAGCACGCACACGCTGAGCGGCACCGCGCAATGCGGATGAATCGATCCGATTTGCCGCCGTCACATCGAATCCCGGAAAATGCGCGTTAGCCATCGAGCCAACGGGAGCGGAGCAATGTCGGAAGCGGGAGTCGGCGCACATGCGTCAGAGACGGTCGAGCGCGACGTGATGGAGTACGACGTCGTCACCGTCGGCGCCGGTCCGGCCGGGCTGGCATTTGCGATCCGGCTCAAGCAGCTCGATCCGAACATCAGCGTGTGCGTGATCGAAAAATCCAGCACCATCGGCGCGCATATCCTCTCCGGTGCGGTGATCGAACCGGGTCCGCTGGATGCCCTGCTGCCCGGCTGGCGCGACAACCCGCCGCCGGTCTGCGTGGCCGCCACCGACGACGAATTCTGGTTTCTCGGCAAGGACAGCGCACGCAAGTTCCCGGTGGTGCCGCCGGGCATGCGCAACCACGGCAACTTCATCGTCAGCTTAGGGGCGATGTGCGCCTGGCTGGCACCGCAGGCCGAAGCGCTGGGCGTGGAAATCTACCCCGGCTTTGCGGCCGCCGAAACCCTGCATGACGCCAACGACCAGGTCATCGGCGTGCGCATTGGCGACATGGGCGTGGCCAAGGATGGATCGCACAAGCCCGGCTACACCGCAGGCATCGACATCCGCGCCAAGGTGACCGTGCTGGCCGAGGGCGCCCGTGGCCATCTGACCAAGCGCCTGCTCAAACGCTTCGACCTCACTGCCGACGCCGACCCACAGGGCTATTCGATCGGCATCAAGGAACTGTGGCAGGTACCGGAAGGACGCGTCAGCCCCGGCAAGATCGTGCACACGCTCGGCTGGCCGGCCGACAACCGCACCTATGGCGGCAGCTTCCTATATCACCTGGACAACAATCAGATCGCACTCGGCTATGTCAGCGGCCTGGACTATAGCGACCCCAAATACCAGCCGTGGGAAGCCTTCCAGCAATGGAAGAACCACGCGCTGATCAAGTCGGTGCTGGAAGGCGGCAGCATTCTTTCGGCCGGCGCACGCGCGATCGTCACCGGCGGCTGGCAGTCTCTGCCGAAAGTGGACATGCCCGGGGCCTTGTTGATCGGCGACACCGCCGGCCTGCTCAACGTGCCCAAGATCAAGGGCACCCATCAGGCGATCCGCAGCGGCATGCTGGCCGCCGAACATCTGGTGCAATCGCAACTGGCCCCGCAAGGCTTCGACGCAAAGCTGCGCGCCTCCGATGCGATGGCCGAGTTGAAAGAAGTGCGCAATATCAAGCCCGGTTTCAAGAAAGGCCTATGGTTCGGCCTGCTCAACGCCGCCTGGGAAACCGCGCTCAAGGGCGCCTCGCCGTGGACGCTGAAGAACAAACCGGACTGGTCTGCGTTGCACAAGATCGGCGAGTACGAGCAACCCAAGCGCGACTACGGCACGCGCGAACTCGCACCACGCGATCGTCTGCAGGCGGTCTACTTTGCCGCCACCGAACACGACGAAGACCAGCCCGTGCATCTGAAGGTGCTCGACACCGACATCTGCGCCACCCGCTGCGTGCAGGAGTACGACAACCCCTGCACGCGCTTCTGCCCGGCCAACGTCTACGAAATGGTCGCAGATACCAACAGCCCCTCCGGCAAGCGCCTACAGATCAACGCCGCCAACTGCGTGCACTGCAAGACCTGCGACATCAAGGACCCCTACGAGATCATCACCTGGGTCACACCGGAGGGTGGTTCCGGGCCGAACTACCAGAATCTATGAGTACACCAGGTCGCTCCATGCAGTCACGCGTACGCACGCAGTTATTCGCACTGCTGCGCACGGGATTTCGCGCAATTCCCCTGAGTGAAGCAACACGCGACCGCTGGCGCAGTTGGTTCCTGGACCGACATGCCGACTGGGCACCCGAGCCTGTACGCGGGCGTGCAAACCATGGCCTCTCGCGACGCCCCGCAGCACGTAGTGACGAACCGGCGATCGGTCATGTGCCTTATCGCACGGGTGCATTGCCAGAAATACTTCCGGCAACCCTGGTTGCGTTCTATCTGCCGCAATTCCATCCCATTCCAGAGAACGACGCGTGGTGGGGCAATGGCTTTACCGAATGGCGCAACGTCAGCCGCGCGCTTCCACAATTTGAAGGCCATCAACAGCCCCGGCTTCCCGCTGATCTTGGCTTCTATGATCTTCGTACTCCTCTCGTTATGCGCGAGCAAGCTCGCCTTGCACAGGAGTACGGCCTTGGTGCTTTTTGTTTCTATTTCTACTGGTTCGCCGGCAAGACTTTGCTGGAAATGCCGATCACCCAATGGCACGAAGACACCACGATCACCTTGCCGTTCTGCCTTTGCTGGGCAAATGAGAAATGGGCGCGTCGTTGGGACGGGCGTGGCGACGACATCCTGATCGATCAAGCACACAGCGCGGACGACGATCTGGCCTTTATCGCACACGTCGCAACATACATGCGCAACCCGAAATATCTGCGCGTGGATGGCTGCCCGTTGTTGCTGGTCTATCGGCCACATTTGCTGCCCGAGCCTGCCGAGACCGCAACACGCTGGCGCAGTTGGTGCCGTGACAATGGCATCGGTGAAATTCATCTTGCCTATGTGCAAGGCTTCGAACGTCCCGATCCGCGCGACATCGGATTCGATGCGGCAGTCGAATTCCCTCCCAATATGAGTACGCCACCTTCGGTCACTGCCAGGCAGCGATTGGTGAATCCGGACTTCAATGGCGACGTGCTCGATTGGCGAGAACTTGCGCGCGACATGGAACAACGACCGATGCGCGATTACACGCTATATCCAGGTGTAAACCCAGGCTGGGACAACGAACCGCGCCGCTCGGGAAAGGGACGCATCTACCTGCATGCATCCCCGCGCCGATATCGTGATTGGCTATCACGCACTGTGCAGCATCGCCTCGTCAATGTGGCGCCTGCACACCGCATGGTGTTCATCAATGCATGGAATGAGTGGGCCGAAGGCGCGGTACTCGAACCAGATGCACGCCTGGGATATGCGTGGCTGGATGCAACACGACAGGCGCTGACGCGCGCACCTGAAATTGCAACGAAGGCACGTTCGCTGAGCGCATGCGTGGTGTTGCACGCCTGGTATCTCGATGTACTGGACGAGATGCTCGATGCAATCGTGGCGTGCGGAACTCCGCTGCGCATCATCATCACGACCGACCTCATGAAGGTCATCGAAGTCAATAAGTGCATACAGCGGCGCGGTATCCAGGCCGAGGTGAAAGGCTTTGAAAATCGTGGCCGCGACATCCTGCCTTTCCTACACGTGGCCAACCGGCTACTCGATGAGGACGTGCAGCTGGTTTTGAAGCTGCATACCAAGAAATCGACCCATCGCGATGACGGAAATGCATGGCGGGACGAGATGCTCAACGCATTGCTGGCGCCACAGAGGGTCGATGCGATCGTGAACGCATTCTCCACCGATCCGCTTGTCGGTCTCGCGGCACCTGACGGTCATCTATTACCGGTAATCGATTTTATCGGAGGCAACGCTGACGCACTGGATTATCTTGCTGTTCGCACGGGCATGAATGCACCGGACGCAAATAGCTTATTTGCTTCCGGCAGCATGTTCTGGGCAAGGCTGGAGGCGTTACGCCCATTGCTGGATGCGCATCTTCATGCGAGCGAATTTGAAAGCGAACAGGGGCAAATCGATGGCAGCCTTGCACATGCGATCGAGCGCTTCGTTGGTCTTGCAGTGACCCATTCGGGGCATCGCGTCACCACGATCGAACAAACACTGGGCATCATCACAACACCATCAGCCCAGCCTTACCGGTATGCACGCAAGGCGCCTTGACGGCGCCCTGCGAATTGCAACGCAACTATTCTGCGGTTTGCACAACGAATGCAACACCGGTTTTGGCGCGCAGCTCCTCCAACTCCACACCTTCTGCGGCCTCCACCAACACCAACCCACCATCGGTGACATCGAACAATGCCAGGTCGGTGATGATGCGATCGACCACGCCCACGCCGGTCAATGGCAAGTCGCATTCGGGCAGGATCTTGTGGCTGCCGTCCTTGGCCACGTGTTCCATCAGCACCACCACGCGCTTGACCCCGGCCACCAGGTCCATTGCGCCACCCATGCCCTTGACCATCTTGCCGGGCACCATCCAGTTGGCCAGATCGCCGCGCTCTGTGACCTGCATCGCACCGAGAATTGCCAGATCGATGTGCCCGCCGCGGATCATCGCGAACGAGTCGTGGCTACCGAAATAGCTGGCGCCAGCGCGCGCGGTGACGGTCTGCTTGCCGGCATTGATCAGGTCCGCATCCACTTCGTCTTCGGTGGGAAACGGGCCGATACCGAGCAGGCCGTTCTCCGATTGCAGCCACACGTCCACGCCATCGGGAATGTGATTGGCCACCAGTGTCGGCAGGCCAATCCCCAGGTTGACGTAGGCGCCGTCGGTCAATTCGCGCGCCGCGCGTGCGGCCATCTGATCTCGGGTCCAGGCCATCACTGCTGTCCTTCGCGCACGGTGCGCTGTTCGATGCGTTTTTCCGGCGTGGCGTTGAGTACCAGGCGGTCGACATAGATGCCGGGCAGATGCACATGGTCCGGGTCGATCGCGCCCAACGCCACGATTTCCTCGACCTCGGCGATGCAGACGCGACCAGCCATGGCGCAGGCGGGATTGAAATTGCGCGCGGTCTTGCGAAACACCAGATTGCCGGCCGTATCCGCACGCCATGCCTTGACCAAGGCCACATCGGCCTGCAGCGCGGTCTCCAGCACATAGTGCTTGCCGTTGAATTCGCGGGTTTCCTTACCGTCGGCAACAATAGTGCCGTAGCCTGTCGCTGTGTAGAACGCCGGGATTCCCGCACCACCTGCACGCAAACGCTCGGCCAACGTACCTTGCGGATTGAACTCCAACTCCAGTTCACCGGCCAGATACTGCCGCTCGAATTCCTTGTTCTCGCCCACGTAGGACGAAATCATCTTGCGGATTTGCCGGGTGGCTAATAATTGGCCAAGTCCGAATCCATCGACCCCGGCGTTGTTGGAAATCACGGTCAACCCGCTGACTTCGCTTTCGCGCACTGCCGCGATCAGCGCTTCCGGGATTCCGCACAAGCCAAAGCCGCCCACCGCCAGGGTCTGGCCGTCGGCCAGCACCCCGTCCAGCGCCGCCTTGGCATCGGCGTAGCGTTTGCCGCTTGCCTTACCACGTCCACTATTGCGCATCACCGCCCTCGCCTCGCTGATGTGAAGCGGCCATTCTAGCCGCTGACTGTTCCCTGTCCCCGTTCGCAATTCCGCCACACCCAAGACACGGCGCAGCCGCTAAACTCGGACGTCCCCCACCCCAGGAATTGCCCATGACGCTACCCGCCTTCAAGGCCTACGATATTCGCGGCCGCGTGCCGGATGAACTCAACGAGGACTTGGCTCGCCGCATCGGCGTGGCGCTGGCGGCGCAGCTGGATCAAGGGCCGGTGGTCCTGGGCCATGACGTGCGCCTGGCCAGCCCCGGCTTGCAGGAAGCGCTCTCGGCCGGCCTGCGCGCCAGCGGCCGCGAGGTGATCGATATCGGCTTGTGCGGCACCGAGGAAGTTTATTTTCAGACCGATTACCTGAAGGCCGCCGGCGGCGTGATGGTCACCGCCAGCCATAACCCGATGGACTACAACGGCATGAAGCTGGTGCGCGAGCAGGCGCGACCGATCAGCTCAGATACCGGCCTGTTCGCGATTCGCGACACTGTCGCCGCCGATACCGCCGCACCGGGTGAGCCCACTGCGAGCGAACAGAGCCGTACCGATAAGACCGCCTATCTGGAGCACCTGCTCAGCTACGTGGACCGCAGCACGCTCAAGCCGCTCAAGCTGGTGGTCAACGCCGGCAACGGTGGCGCCGGTCTGATCGTCGATCTGCTCGCACCGCATCTTCCCTTCGAATTCGTGCGCGTCTTCCACGAACCCGATGGCAACTTCCCCAACGGCATTCCCAACCCGTTGCTGCCGGAAAACCGCGCTGCCACCGCCAAGGCGGTGCAGGAACACGGCGCCGATTTCGGTATTGCATGGGATGGCGACTTCGATCGTTGCTTCTTCTTCGACCACAGCGGCCGCTTCATCGAAGGCTATTACCTGGTCGGCCTGCTGGCGCAGGCAATCCTGGCCAAGCAGCCGGGCGGCAAGGTCGTGCACGACCCGCGCCTGACCTGGAACACTGTGGAGATGGTTGAAGACAGCGGCGGCATTCCGGTGCTGTGCAAGAGCGGGCATGCCTTCATCAAGGAAAAGATGCGCAGCGAAAACGCCGTTTACGGCGGCGAAATGAGCGCGCACCATTATTTCCGCGAGTTCGCCTACGCCGACTCCGGCATGATTCCGTGGCTGTTGATTGCCGAGCTGGTGTCGCAGTCTGGTCGTTCGCTGGCAGATCTGGTGGAAGCACGCATGCAGAAGTTCCCTTGCAGCGGCGAGATCAACTTCAAGGTGGACGATGCCAAGGCCGCGGTTGCGCGCGTGATGGAGCATTACGCGTCGCTGTCACCCGAGCTGGATTACACCGATGGCATCAGCGCGGACTTCGGCCAGTGGCGTTTCAACCTGCGTAGTTCCAACACCGAACCACTGCTGCGTCTGAACGTGGAAACGCGCGGCGACGCCGCCCTGCTGGAAACGCGTACGCAAGAGATTTCCAACCTGCTACGTGGTTGATTCACCCTCCCCCACCTTGACGCACTGGAGTTTCCCCCGCTCATGAGCGACGTCCTTCCGATTATCCTGTCCGGCGGTTCCGGCACGCGCCTGTGGCCGTTGTCGCGCGAATCGTACCCGAAGCAGTTCCTGCCGCTGGTCGGCGAGCACAGCATGCTGCAGGCCACCTGGCTGCGTTCGGCTCCGGTGGCCGCGCACGCGCCCATCGTGGTGGCCAACGAAGAGCACCGCTTCATGGCGGCCGAACAATTGCAGCAGCTTGGCGTGAAGCCGTCGGCCATCCTGCTCGAGCCCAAGGGCCGCAACACTGCTCCGGCTATTGCTGTGGCTGCACTGGAAGCCACCCGTAACGGCGGCGATCCGCTGTTGCTGGTTCTGCCGTCCGATCATGTGATTCAGAATGAAGTTGCTTTCCAGGCAGCGGTCACCTTGGCGGCCACTGCGGCCGAGCAAGGCAAGCTGGTCACTTTCGGCATCAAGCCCACCGCGCCTGAAATCGGCTACGGCTACATCAAGGCAGGCGCAGGCACCGGTGTCAGCGCTGTGGAGCGCTTCGTCGAGAAGCCTGATCTGGCAACCGCGCAAGGCTACCTGGACAGCGGCGAGTACTATTGGAACAGCGGCATGTTCCTGTTCCGCGCATCGCGCTACCTGGAAGAGCTGCGCAAGTTCCAGCCCGCGATCGCCGATGCCTGCCAGAAGGCATGGGAAGGCGGCAAGCGCGACGCCGACTTCACCCGCCTGGACAAGGATGCGTTCGCGTCCAGCCCGTCGGATTCGATCGACTATGCGGTGATGGAAAAGACTGCCGATGCGGTCGTCGTGCCGCTGGATGCCGGCTGGAATGACGTTGGCTCATGGTCCTCGCTGCTGGACGTCTCCGAGCAGGATGGCCAAGGCAATGCGCATCACGGCGATGTCATCCAGCTCGATTGCAAGAACACTTATGCGTATGGCTCGCGCCTGATTGCCATGGTCGGTCTGGAGAATGTGGTGGTGGTGGAAACAGACGACGCAGTGCTGGTCGGCCACCGCGACCGCATCCAGGAGGTCAAGGAAGTGGTCAGCCAGATCAAATCGGCCGGCCGTTCCGAGGCGACCTGGCACCGCAAGGTCTATCGTCCGTGGGGCGCCTACGATTCGATCGACATGGGCCAGCGTTTCCAGGTCAAGCGCATCACGGTAAAGCCGGGCGCCACGCTCAGCCTGCAGATGCACCACCACCGCGCCGAACATTGGATCGTGGTGAGCGGAACCGCCGAAGTCACCCGTGGCGAAGAAGTACTGCTGCTGACTGAAAACCAGAGTACCTACATCCCGCTGGGCGTGACCCATCGCCTGAAAAACCCGGGCAAATTGCCGCTGGAACTCATTGAAGTCCAGTCCGGCAGTTACCTGGGTGAAGACGACATCGTGCGTTTCGAAGATACCTACGGGCGCACCTGATCGGTCGCTTGCAGGACTCTGCAACACATAAACAAACAGCCGGGGATTCCCGGCTGTTTGTTTTTGCGGCTTGCACTGGTCGATGGAACTATCGCCACCGACCAGAGTCGCCGATTTACTGTTTGGCAGCGGCGATTTCGGCAATCACGCGCTGCAAGCCAAGCTGCCATTCCGGCAATACGATGTCGAAATCGCGCTGCAGTTTTTCGATCGACAACCGCGAATACGCCGGCCGCTTCGCAGGCGTCGGGTAGTCGGCGGTGGTGATCGGCACCACGCGCGGTGCGCGCGACAACAGGCCGGAGCTGACAGCCTCCTCAAAGATGGCTTCGGCAAAACCATGCCAGCTAGTCTGTCCTGCAGCCGTGAGGTGCCATGTGCCCGAGGTGTCGGGTTTGCGTTGGCGCAGCAACTGCGCTGTGACATCGGCAATCAGAGCTGCGGGCGTCGGGGTTCCGATCTGATCGGCCACCACGCGCAGCTCATCGCGCTCGGCGCCGACACGCAACATCGTGCGCAGGAAATTCGCACCATGCGGTGCATAGACCCATGCCGTGCGCAAAATCAGATGCTGCGCACCGGAGGCGCGGATGGCGTCCTCGCCAGCAAGCTTGGTTTCGCCATATACACCTAGCGGCGAGGTCTGCGCATCCTCCAGATAGGGTGCGCTGCCCTGGCCATCGAAGACGTAATCAGTCGAATAGTGCACCAACGGCACGTTACGGGCAGCACACCATGCCGCAATGACGCCAGGCGATAGCGCATTCGCCCGCATGGCGCTATCGCGATCCTGCTCGGCGCGATCTACTGCCGTATAGGCTGCAGCGTTGACCACACGCGAAGGGCCAATCCGGTCCAGCAAGGCTGGCAAAGCTTCCGGTGCGTCGAAGTCCGCCGTCTCGCACGCGCTGCCATCAGGCAACTGGCCACTGCGTGTCGTCGCCTGCACCGCGCCATCGGCCGCCAGTGCGCGCAGCAGTTCAGTGCCTACCTGCCCGTTCGCCCCAAACACCAGAGTGATCACGGCGTATACACCGGCAATCGATCAACTGGCACGTCGCTCAGGAACGGCGCATTGGCATCCTTGGCGGATAGCAAAGGGTCGCTGATCGGCCAATCGACACCGATCGCCGCGTCATCCCAACGCACGCCAGCGTCGGCTTCTTTAACATACACGTCGGTACATAGATAACTGAAAACGGCGCGCTCGGACAACACCGCAAAACCATGCGCAAAGCCTTCCGGAATCCAGAACTGCTTCTTGTTCTCTGCGCTCAATACCACCGCAGCCCATTGACCGAAATTCGGCGAACCATGACGCACATCGACAGCGACGTCATACACCTCGCCTTCGAGCACGCTGACCAACTTACCTTGCGGGCGCGGCCACTGATAGTGCAGACCACGCAGCACGCCCTTGGCAGAGGTGGACACGTTGCTCTGCACGAACTGCGTCGGCAGGCCGTGTTGGCCAAAGCGCTCTGCATTCCATGTTTCAAAGAAATACCCGCGCTCATCGCCGAACACTGCCGGCTCGATGACAACGCAACCCGGTAGACGCGTTTCGATTACTTTCAAGGCACTACTCCTCTTACAGCCAACTCATGTAGATACTTGCCATAGTCATTTTTCAGCAGCGGTGCAGCCAGGCGCTCCAACTGCTCGGCATCGATCCAGCCCTGACCGAATGCGATTTCTTCCGGGCAGCACACCTGCAGGCCCTGGCGCATCTGGATGGTCTCGATGAAATTGGCCGCTTCGTGCAATGACTGGTGCGTACCGGTATCCAGCCATGCGTACCCGCGCCCCAACGGTTCAAGATGCAAGTCGCCGGCATCGAGATAGCAACGATTGAGATCGGTGATTTCCAGCTCGCCGCGCGGCGACGGTTTCAGGGCAGCGGCATAATCGCTGGCCTTGCCATCGTAGAAGTACAAGCCGGTGACCGCATAGTTGGAGCGTGGCTTTTCCGGCTTTTCGGCAATGTCGATGACCTTGCCCTGCTGATCAAATTCGGCAACGCCGTAGCGTTCCGGATCGTTGACCCAGTAGCCGAAGACGGTTGCTCCCTGCTCGCGCGCATCGGCGCGGCGCAAGGTCTCGGTCAGGCCATGCCCATGGAAAATGTTGTCGCCCAGCACCAGGCAACTCGGCTTGCCGTCGACGAATTCACGACCGATCAGATAGGCCTGCGCCAACCCGTCCGGGCTGGGTTGCACTGCGTACTGGATGTTGACGCCCCACTGCGAGCCATCGCCCAGCAGCGACTGAAACAGCGCCTGCTCATGCGGCGTGTTGATGATCAGAATGTCGCGGATACCCGCAAGCATCAGCACGCTCAGCGGGTAGTAAATCATCGGCTTGTCGTACACCGGCAACAGCTGCTTGCTGACGCCCTTGGTGATCGGATACAGGCGCGTGCCTGACCCGCCTGCCAAAATGATGCCTTTACGTTGTGTCATGAGGTACTCCTGTTGAGGCCCGCGCGCATGCGCAGGCTCTTGCAAGGGACGCGCGTTATGCCGCAGCGCCGATCCGTTCGAGCCGATAGCTGCCATCCAGCACGCCCTGCACCCACGCCTGGTTGGTCAGGTACCACTCCACCGTCTGCGCGATGCCTTGCTCGAAGGTATACGCCGGCTCCCAGCCCAACTCGTCCTTCAACTTTGAGGCATCGATCGCGTAACGGCGATCGTGTCCGGGACGGTCGGTGACATAGGTGATCTGGCTGGCGCGCGGCTTGCCGTCTTCGCGCGGACGATGCTGATCCAGCAGTGCGCAGATCGCCTGCACGACTTCGATGTTCTGGCGCTCGGAATTGCCGCCCACGTTGTAGGTCTCGCCGACCCGGCCCTTGGCCAGCACGGTGCGGATCGCTTCGCAATGATCGCTGACGAACAGCCAGTCGCGCACCTGCTTGCCGTCTCCGTACACCGGTAGCGGCTCGCCGGCCAGCGCCTTGGCAATGACCAATGGAATGAGTTTTTCGGGGAAGTGGTACGGACCGTAGTTGTTCGAGCAGTTGGTGGTCAGCACCGGCAGCCCGTAGGTGTGGTGGAACGCGCGCACCAAGTGATCCGACGCTGCCTTGGAGGCCGAGTACGGCGAGTTCGGGGCGTAGGGCGTGGTTTCGGTGAACTTGCCGGTCTCACCCAGCGTGCCATAGACCTCGTCGGTGGACACATGCAGGAGGCGGAACGCATCACGGCGCGTATCCGGCAACGCTTTCCAATAGTCGCGCACTGCCTCAAGCAGGGCCAAAGTGCCGACCACGTTGGTCTGGATGAAGGCGCCAGGGCCTTCGATCGAACGATCGACATGGCTTTCGGCCGCGAAGTTCAGCACCGCGTCCGGCTGATGTTCCTGCAGCAAGCGAGTCACAAGCGCGCCGTCACCGATGTCGCCCTTGACGAAAACATGGTCGGCGTTGCCTTCCAGCGACGCCAGCGTGTTCAGATTGCCCGCATAAGTGAGCGCGTCCAGATTGACCACGCGGATCCCACGAGAGACCGCCTCCAGAACAAAATTTCCGCCGATAAAGCCGGCCCCGCCGGTTACTAGCCAAGTCGCCACTGTCTACTCCTCCTGGTCGCGCGCACCCGCGCTGCATTTTCAAACCACACAGGATATATGGTCCGGGCAAGACCGAGCTTAAGCATCGCCCACATCGCTGCGTCCGACTGCCGCAGCGCAGCATCCATACGCCATCGCATGGTGCGCCCTCCCCGGTTAGAATGGCGGCACTCCCGAGCCTGCCGCCGCGGCCGGGCCTTCCCGCAACAGCTGAAGGATCTCGTACACGATGAAAATCCTCGTCGCCTACAAGCGCGTGGTGGACTACAACGTCCGCATTCAGGTCAAGCCGGATGGCTCCGGTGTGGTGACCGACGGCGTCAAGCTCTCGCCGAACCCGTTCGACGAAATCGCCCTGGAAGAGGCGTTGCGCCTGCGCGATGCCGGCATCGCCACCGAGGTGGTAGTCGCCACGCTGGCGCCGGCCGACGCGGCCGCGCATCTGCGCAACGGTCTGGCCATGGGCGCCAACCGGGCCATCCACGTGGTGACCGACTCCGCCATCCAGCCGCTGACCGCTGCACGTACCCTGCTCAAGCTGGTCGAGAAGGAACAGCCGGACCTGGTCATCCTGGGCAAGCAAGCGATCGACGACGATGCCAACCAGACCGGTCAGATGCTCGCCACGCTGTGGGGCCGTCCGCAGGCGACCTTCGCCGGCAAGCTGGTCGTGGCCGATGGCAAGGCCACCGTGACCCGTGAGGTCGATGCCGGCCTGGAAACGCTGGAAGTGGACCTGCCGGCGGTGATTACCACAGATCTGCGCCTGAACGAGCCGCGCTTCATCAAGCTGCCGGACATCATGAAGGCCAAGAGCAAGCCGCTGGAAACGCTGGCTTTTGCCGACCTCGGCGTCGATGCGCACGACAGCCTCAGCACCACCCACTACGCCGCGCCGTCCAAGCGCAGCCGTGGCGTGATGGTCAAGGACGCCGCCGAACTGGTGGCCGCACTCAAGCAAAAGGGGTTGTTGTAATGGCCAAGATTCTCGTTGTCGCCGAACATCTCAACGGTCAGCTCAATGCGGCCACCGCCAAGACCCTCAGCGCCGCGCTGGCGGTGTCGGCCGAGTCCATCGACATCGTCGTGCTGGCCGCCGACCCTGCGACGGTTGCCGGGCAGGCCGCGCAGTTGGCGGGCGTCGCACGCGTACTGACGGTGACAAACGCCGCCAACGAACACGCCGTCGCCCAGGTGCTTGGGCCGCAGATCGCACAGCTCGCCGGCCAGGGCTACAGCCACGTGTTCGGCCCCTCGACAACGTTTGGCAAGGATCTGATGCCGGTCGTGGCCGCGCTGCTGGGCGTGAACCAGATCTCCGACCTGATGTCGGTCGAGGATGCCTACACCTTCAAGCGCCCGATTTACGCCGGCAACGCGATCATCAGCGTGAAAGCGCCGGCCGACCAGATCGTTGTTGCAACTGTGCGCAGCGCCTCGTGGCCGGAAGCGGCAGCCGGCGGCAGTGCGACGGTCGAGGCAGTCACCGTCGATGCCGCGCTGCCGACCCACACCCGCTTCGTCGGCCTGGCCGCAGGCAGCTCCGATCGCCCCGACCTGCAGAGCGCCAAGCGCGTGGTCTCCGGCGGCCGCGGCGTCGGCTCGGCCGAGAATTTCCAGCACATCTACAGCCTGGCCGACAAACTCGGCGCGGCCGTGGGCGCCTCGCGCGCTGCAGTGGACGCCGGCTACGTGCCGAACGAACTGCAGGTCGGCCAGACCGGCAAGATCATCGCCCCCGAGCTGTACGTGGCGATCGGTATCAGCGGCGCAATCCAGCATCTGACCGGCATCAAGGACGCAGGGACGATCGTGGCGATCAACAAGGACCCGGAGTCGCCGATCTTCGAGATTGCGGATATTGGCTTGGTTGGGGATCTGTTCGCATTGCTCCCTGAGCTGGAGGCCGCACTGGGCTGAGGCCCTTCTGCTGCAATGGATTCACCTTCACCTCCCAGCATCAACGGTGCCGCAAGATTGTGGCACCGCCTGGATTATCTGGCCGCCTTCGTTCTCGTGCTATGCGCCGGGTACGTCGCCGCATTGGTCTGGGTCGATCACGGAAACCGGACCTTTTCGCGGCTGAGCGAGGTCTGGCCGTTGATGTCGCTCGCCATCGTGCCCGTTTCCATCACGTATCTGTTCCGGTACTGGCGGTGGCACTGGCTCCTCCGCCGTAAAGGCCATCAGTTACCGGTATTACCTGGCCTGGCTGGCTATTTGGCAGGCTTCGCATTGACCGCAACGCCCGGCAAGGCCGGCGAATTGCTGCGGATTCGCTATTTCGCGCGCATGGGCATCCCGCCCGAGCGTACGCTGGGCGTCTTCGTCTTCGAGCGCGCGTCCGATCTGCTGGTCATCCTGTCTTTGGCGTTGCTGGCTGCCTCGGTGTTCCCCACCCTGGGCGCCCTGGTCGCGGTGGTGCTGGGATTTGTCTGCCTGCTATTCGGCGCGGCAGCGTGGCCTGCGCTATTGAACACTCTGGCACGTTTGAGCGAGCGCTTTCCCGGCCGCTGGTTACGACGCTTGGCCAGCTTTTGCCTTGCGGCAGCGTTGGAGCTACGTAGCTGCCTGGATCTGCGCGCGTTCGGACAAAGCATGCTTGCCGGATCCATCGCCTGGGGACTGACATCTGCGGTCTTCGTAAGCCTTTGCATTGGAATGGGCTTGCAGCTGAACCCTGTTGTCGCGCTCGGTATTTACCCGCTCGCGATGCTGATTGGCGCACTGTCGTTCGTCCCCGGTGGCGTTGGCACGACCGAACTGGCCATCGTGTTGATGCTCAATCGGCTCGGGATCTCTACGCAGGACGCAATTGCAGTCGCCGTCGCAGCCCGCCTGGTCACGCTCTGGTACGCCATTCTCGTCGGCGCGTTGGCCATGTTGATAGCAGAATTTGCCTCGCGAGAAGAAGCAGGTTGATCGACTAGGTATAATCGCGGCCCCGCAATGGATCGCCAGGCCCTCGATGTCAGCCCCTACCAGCAGCTCCACTCGTCCAGTTGTTTCGGGACGCGCCTTGTGCGTGGATCTGGATGGCACGCTTTTGAACTCTGACATCCTCTACGAGTCGGTGCTAGCTCTGCTGGCACGAAATCCGCTGTACGTGTTCTTGCTGCCCCTGTGGCTGTTGCGCGGCAAGGCTGCGCTGAAGCGCGAACTTGCCTCCCGCGTCTTCCTGCCTGCAGAGACCTTGCCTTACAACCACCAAGTGCTAGAGCTGCTGCGTACCACGACGCAACGCCCACGCGTGCTATGCACGGCCTCGGATACACTGCTGGTGAAGCCTATCGCAGACCACCTGGGCCTGTTCGAACAAGTGATCGCCAGTGATGGCAAACGCAATCTGTCTGGTCGCAACAAGGCCGATGTACTGGTCGACACATTTGGGCAGGGGAACTTCGATTACGCCGGCAACGGCAGCGTGGATCTGCACGTATGGGAAAAGGCTGGCGGCGCCTGGGTCGTCAACAACGGGACTGCACTCGCCAAAGCCGCCGCAGAGCGGACGCACGTGCATGCGCATTGGCCTGCTCCGCCGCGTGCCCGAGCATGGCTGAAAGCGTTGCGCCTGCATCAATGGTTGAAGAATCTGCTGGTGTTCGTTCCACTCCTTACCGCTCATCGCTTCCTGGATCTGGACTCGGTAATGCAAGCCACGATCGCGCTTGTGGCGTTCGGGCTATGCGCATCTGGCGTCTACGTGCTCAACGATTTACTTGACCTGACGCCGGACCGTCAACATCCGCGCAAGCGCAAGCGGCCGTTTGCGGCAGGTCGACTTCCTCTTCTGCAGGGTCTGCTCGTCGCTCCTGCGCTGACCATCGCCGGACTGCTGCTTTCTTTAGCCTGCAGCGTCGAATTCACGTTGGTGTTGCTGGCCTACTACGTCATGACACTGGCGTATTCGCTGCGTTTGAAGCGTGTCGTGATGATCGACGTAGTACTGCTCGCAGCGCTTTACACCGTGCGCATCATCGGTGGGGCCGTGGCGATCGGCGTCGAATTATCGTTCTGGCTGCTGGCCTTTTCGATGTTCATGTTCCTGTCTCTGGCCCTACTCAAGCGTTACACTGAACTGCACGCCATGTTGAGCAGCGGCAAGACCAAGGCCAGTGGGCGTGCCTATTCGGTCGAGGACCTTTCGCTGCTGCAATCGATGGGCGCTGCTGCCGGCTACATCGCAGTCATGGTGATGGCGTTGTACATCAACAGCCCCGAGAGTGTGGAGCTTTACCGCAACCCCAAGTTGCTGTGGTTGGTTTGTCCAGTGCTGCTGTATTGGGTGAGCCGAGTCTGGATCATTGCCTACCGCGGAGACATGCACGACGATCCGATCGTGTTTGCCGCCACAGACCGTGTAAGCCAGATCGTTGTCGTGCTGTGCGGGCTGTTCGCTCTGAGCGCCATCTGATGACAGCGGGGCAATCCTGGGGACGCTATCCCAAGGCACATCAGACGCTGATACCGGTCAACGATCGCGCCACACGCTTGCCGGCATTCGATGGCCAAGCCCTGCCCCGCGGCAACGGACGCAGTTATGGCGACAGTTGCCTTAATCCGGATGGGACCTTGTTGTGCGCAAGCGGGCTCGATCGCTTCATCGCCTTTGATCCGAGCAATGGCGTACTGCGTTGCGAAGGGGGCGTCACCCTGGCGGAAATCATCGAACTGGTTTTGCCACAGGGCTGGTTTTTGCCTGTGACGCCGGGCACTCGCTATGTCACGGTGGCTGGCGCAATCGCCAATGACGTGCATGGCAAGAACCACCATCGCACTGGTACCTTCGGTCACCACGTGCGCGCATTCGAGCTGCTGCGCAGCGATGGCGAGCGGCGGCTCTGCACTCGAGCCGACAACGATCACTGGTTCGCAGCCACGGTGGGAGGCCTGGGCCTGACCGGCCTGATCACCTGGGCAGAGATTCAACTACGACGCGTCGGCAGCCCAACCCTGGAGGCGGAGAACATCCGTTTCGGCTCGCTCGACGAATTCTTTGCCTTATCTGCCGCATCTGCAGAAAGCCACGAATACAGCGTTGCCTGGATCGATTGCCTGGCAAGCGGACGTTCGCGGGGACGTGGACACTTCACGCGTGCCGATCACTGCAGCGGACTTCCGCAGGAACGACCGAAATCACCAGACGCGGGACTATCCATGCCGATCACGCCGCCGATTTCGTTGGTGAACAAATTATCCCTGCGGCCTTTCAACGCGCTGTACTACTGGCGCCAGCCTGCACCACGCAAACGCTTTGTCAGTCATCTGCTGCCGTTCTTCTATCCGCTGGACGGCATCCGCGACTGGAACCGCATGTACGGGCCTTCCGGCTTCCTGCAATACCAGTGTGTACTGCCGCCAGCAACCTCGCGAGACGGGGTCGATGCCCTGCTAGCCGAAATTGCCCGCAGCGGTAGCGGCTCGTTCCTTGCTGTGCTGAAAGAGTTCGGCAGCACACCCTCACTCGGCATGCTGTCATTTCCCAGACCAGGCACTACGCTGGCACTGGATTTTCCCAATAGTGGCCCTGACGTGTTCCGCCTGCTCGAGCGACTCGACCGCATCGTCGACGAAGCAGGCGGCGCTCTGTACCCTGCCAAAGATGCACGTATGGCCGCGCATTCGTTCCAGCGCGCCTACGGCCTCTGGCGCGAATTCAGCAGCTATCTCGATCCACGTTTTTCTTCCGGCTTCTGGCGCCGGGTCACGGAGTAAACATGCAACGCGTCCTCATCATCGGTGCCACCTCGGCCATCGCCGAAGCAACCGCCCGACGCTACGCCGCACGCGGGGCGGCCATCCATCTGCTCGGCCGACAGGCAACGCGCCTGGAGACGATCGCGGCGGACCTCGCAACACGCGGCGCCAAGAGCAGCGTCGGCGTGCTGGATGTCAACGACAGCGCACGTCACTGCGATATCCTGGATGCTGCCTGGGCCGCATTGGGTGGCGTCGATGTGGTGTTGATTGCGCATGGCACGCTGCCGGATCAAGCTGCGTGCAACGCATCGTTCGAACTGTCGCTTCGCGAATTCGCAACCAACGGCACCTCCACTATCGCGCTGTGCGCAGCGATCGTGCCGCGGCTGGTCTCGGGCGCAACGCTTGCGGTGATTTCTTCGGTGGCAGGAGACCGTGGTCGCGCCAGCAACTACCTATATGGCTGCGCAAAAGCGGCTGTGACTGCATATCTGAGCGGACTCGGCCAGCGCTTGCGTCCGGAAGGCATCAACGTACTCACGATCAAGCCGGGCTTCGTCGACACCCCAATGACCGCAGCTTTCAAGAAGGGCGCCCTGTGGGCAAAGCCGGATCAGATCGCCAAGGGAATCGTCAGTGCGGTGGACAAGCGTCGTGCTGTGGCCTACTTACCAGCTTTTTGGTGGGCCATCATGCTGGTGATCAAAAACATCCCCGAATTCGTTTTCCGCAGGATCAAGCTCTGACATGACCGACAAACACGCCAAGATTGTCATCACGGGTGCCGCCGGGCTGGTCGGCCAAAACCTGATCGTCGAGCTCGAACAACAGGGCTACACCCAACTGGTGGCAATCGACAAGCACGCGCACAATTTGCAGATTCTGCGCGAGCTGCATCCTGCCGTGCGTGTCTTGCATGCGGACCTCGCCGAACCGGGCGAATGGGCCCGCGAGTTCGAAGGCGCAGCCTGCGTCGCTCAATTGCACGCACAGATCACTGGCAAAACCACCGAGCTTTTCACCCGCAACAACCTGGTTGCCACTTCGCATGTGCTTGACGCCTGCAAAGCGGCCAACGTGCCCTTCGTGGTCCACATCAGCTCATCGGTGGTGAATTCGATCGCTGTGGATGATTACACAAACACCAAGCGCTCCCAGGAAGAAATGGTGGTGAGCAGCGGCTTGCGTCATTGCGTGTTGCGGCCAACGCTGATGTTTGGCTGGTTCGATCCAAAGCATCTGGGCTGGCTGTCGCGCTTCATGGCCAAGACGCCCGTCTTTCCGATCCCAGGCGATGGCAAGTTCATGCGCCAGCCGCTATACGAACGTGACTTCTGCCGCTGCATCGCTAAATGCATCGAACGCGAACCCAACGGCGAGGTCTACGATATCGTTGGCGACACACGCGTGGATTACGTTGACATCATCAAGACGATCAAGCGGGTCAAACGCCTGCATACGGTGATCGTGCATATTCCTATCGGTTTCTTTGCCTTCCTGCTGCGCGTGTATTCGATCTTTAGCAAGAAACCCCCATTCACGGCCGACCAGCTCAAGGCGCTCAGCGCCGGCGATGACTTCAAAGGCGTCAATACCGAGAAAGTCTTCGGCGTGCGCCAGACGCCATTCGAAGATGCGATCCGCGAAAGTTATACCGACCCGCGCTATAGCCACATCGTACTTAAGCGCTGAACTGTCACCAAGAGATAAACACATGAGCTCATTCGCGATCGTCGGCAGTGGCCCCATGGGCCTAATGGCTGCCATGGAACTACTGAAGAAAGGTCATCAGGTCGATGTATACGAACGCGATGACCGGATCGGTGGCATGTCCGCCGATTTTGATTTCGACGGCCTGCACATCGAGCGCTATTACCACTTCATCTGCAAGACTGATTTCCCGCTGTTCAAGCTGCTCGAGGACCTAAAGCTGTCCGACCGCCTGCATTGGACCGACACAAAAATGGGGTACTACTACCAGGGCAAGCTGCACAAATGGGGAACGCCGTTCGCCCTGCTCGGTTTCCCGCATCTGGGACTAGTCGACAAGATCCGCTACGCGCTGCATGTCATGCACACCAAGGGTATCAGCGACTGGACCGCGCTGGATAAGGAGAACGCACGCGACTGGATTACCCGCTGGATCGGCCCCAAAGCCTACAAGGTGATGTGGGAGAAGGCGTTCGCGCTGAAGTTCTTCGAGTACCAGAACGACCTGTCCGCCTCGTGGATCGGTACCCGAATCAAGCGCGTGGCGTTGTCGCGGCGCAATCTTCTCAACGAAAGCATGGGCTATCTGGAAGGTGGCTCGGCCGTTCTGCTGGAACGCATGGCGGCAGAAGTTGCACGTCTCGGCGGTCGCATCCTGCTGTCGCGGCCGATCGAGGAGGTCGCCTCGGCCGACGGCCAGGTCACCGGCATCCGCACCCGCGACGGCCACCATCCCTACGACGGCGTCGTGTCGACCGCACCGATCCAGTACGTGCCCGGCATGGTGCCCGGCCTGCCCAAGACGTTTGCCGACCAGGTCGGCGCGATCGAGAATATTCCGGTCGCCTGCGTGATCCTGAAGCTATCCAGGCCGGTCAGCGAAAACTTCTGGATGAACATCAGCGACGACCGGATCGCCATTCCTGGCCTGATCGAGTACAGCAACCTCAACCCCGGCAACGGCCCCGGCGAGCACATCGTGTACGCGCCCTACTACATGCCCAAGACCCATCCGAAGTGGCAGTGGAGTAACCAGCAGTTGATCGACGAGGTCATCAGCTACCTGCCTATGATCAACCCGGACTTCAAGCCGGAGTGGATCCGCGCCACCCATTGCCATCGTTACGAGTACGCGCAGACCATCTGCCCGCCAGGCTTCCAGGACATGCTGCCGCCGATGAAGACGCCGTTGCGTGGATTCTTCATGGCAGACACCGCCTACTATTATCCAGAAGACCGTTCTATCAATGAAAGCATCGCCGTTGGCGCGAAGCTCGCTCACGTCGCGGCAGAAGGGAAGACGTCAAGGTGATCTCTCGACAGTTCTTACTGTTTCTAGTCGCAGGGAGTATAGCCGCAGCTGTAAATTTTGGCTCTCGTCTTGTCTTTAGTGGGTGGATGCGCTACGTCCCAGCAATTATTTTGGCTTACTGTCTAGGCATGATTACGGCCTTCATACTCAACAAGGTCTTGGTTTTCCAAAAAGCACAGAACGATCTCAGCCATCAGATGACTTGGTTTCTCATCGTCAACTTGGCCGCAGTATTGCAAACAATCATGATCAGCTTGGTACTCTCCCGTTGGTTACTACCTGCCCTGCAGATCAACTTCCATAACGAAACAGTAGCACACGCCTTTGGCGTTGCTGTGCCTGTGATTACTAGTTACTTAGGCCACAAACACCTTTCTTTTTCATCATCAAAATATTTAAGATAGACATTACCACATCTCCACAAGAATAATTTAGTCGAAGATGGCATCGGAGCTTAACTCCGAATGCAAATTTCAATGAAATTCTTGAGTACCTCAACGTAAAGCGCAAACCTGCATTGTTATTAAAAATAATCGAAACAAACCACCGGATGCATAAAATTCTCCATGGAGTCAGCTGTGCGCACCATGAATCCACAACCAAGAGCCATTCTTAGTTTCACCAGCAAATCCTGTGCTCTTGTGTTCATAGCAATATTTCTCTCACGCTTATTTTTGCTAATGAGCGCAGGTGGCTCTGTTCCTTTCTGGGATCAATGGGGTGGCGAAAATTCAATCTTCAGTGCATTTGAGAGTGGCTCCCTGACTCTGGCACAAATGTTTGCACCTCACAATGAACATCGAATCTTCTGGACACGATTGCTCACCATTATCCTGTTTGAGCTAAATGGCCATCAATGGGATAATCAAGTTGAAGCCTTCGCGTCAAACGTTATATACAGCATATCGCTCACTATACCCGTACTAATTACATCGATTAAAAGCCATAAAAATCAGGCGATTTCTGTGGCCGTAGCTGTAACATTGATGGGAACACTTCCATTTGGCTGGGAAAATACATTAGTAGGCTTTCAGAGCCAATTTTACATAAATACCTTACTTGCATTCATAGCAATTGCAGCCTCATCATTCGGCGCAATAAAACTCCGCACAGCGATCACTCTTACCATCTTGATCCTGGCTTCTCTCGCATCTATGGCAAATGGTGTACTCACTGCATTTGCTTGCGCTGGAGTATTAATTGCTCGTGGAGCTAACCAACGTGATCTTCTCAATCGCGGCGCGATGCTTGCTGCATTTGTCACGCTGCTTGGAATCGCTGGCTTCATCATCACCCCTTCCCCAGCGTACCACGCACAGTTGAAGGCCCAGGATATCTCAGAAGCGGCTTCCGCATTACTGATAACAAGCAGCTGGCCACTCTTGCCCGGAATCGGCCAATTAGCTTTATTTGTTCCAGCTGCATTTTGGATGCTGATAGTCGGACGCAATCGCCAGACTCAAACTGACTATTTTTTTCTAGGCATCAACGCTCTCGGCATACTAAATGCGGTTGCAATAGCCTATTCCCGAGGACATGACTTAGCTGAAGTTACTTCACGCTATACAGACACTATCTTGCCCTCTAGCATAGCTACTATTTACTTTGCCTCACGCCTTATCGGATCAGGAGTACGTGGCGTATCAACTCGCGGCATATCCTACGGTAGCTACATAGCAGTAGTGCTTGGTATCTTCTGCCAATCTTATCTTCAATGGCCAAAACTGGAGGAGCGAGCTTACTGGCTTCGTATGTCGACATTAAACACAGCAAAATTCCTTGCTGGCGACGACGAGGCATTCCAGGGCAAGCCACATGGTCATGTACCTTATCCCGATCCAGTCCACCTTGGCGCAAGCCTTCGGAATAATGCGCAAATTGAATCACTACCAACCTCATTGCTTGGAGCCCTCGCTGTATCGGGCCGTTATCCGGCTATCGCGGAGCGTTGCAATGTAGCGTCGGATCCGAAAGATAACTTTGCTAGAATTCAGGCAGACTGTAGCGCACCTGCTGCTTCCAATTCTAATTTTGTTTCGATAGCGACCGGACCGTTATCTACGGCGCTGATGCTCTTCCGCCAAAAGACAAATACCTCAATTTTCCCAAGAGGCAGGGTGACTCCTACCCTTCCGTTAAATACAGGAAAATGCGCACTTGATACGTTCAACGAGCGGCCTGCAGGTCAGCTTCCCATAACATCTTCCATCGGTTTTCCAATCAGACTCGCGGGCTGGACTACGCCGACACAATTTAACTTCAAAAATTTCAATTGGTCGCGGTTGCGAATAGTACTATCAGATGGTGCACAGGCCTACAGTTTTGACACCGGGCATTGGCGCACCAACCGGCCTGATGTAGCCGATTTTTTTAAGAATAAAAATTATATGTACAGCGGCTTCGATGTGTATATCGATCCTCAGGACTTAAAGCCCGGCACATACCGAATCTTAGTAAGCACCAACACAAATTTTGACTGCGACACGGGCCATTCAGTAAAAATTGATGCGCCCACGCTTCCATTTCTGCGTTTCTGAGGGATCGACACACATCCAGATTAAGACTTCACCTTTCTTGTTCGCAGCATTTGGTAAAACTGATCCAGCCACAGCTAAACGCTTCCGGGCGAACTACGCCAAAGGAAAAAATAAGGATGCGCAAAGGCAAGTTCACCGAAAGCCAGATCGTCGCCACGTTGAAACAAGTTGGGAGCTGCCGCTAAGTCAAAGATATTTATTACAAGCTGGGCGTTTTCGAGGCGACCTAGTGCGTCCGGAAGTCCAAGTACGGCGACATGGAGGTCGCTGATTTGCAACGTTTTTGCGACCTGTAGCCGAGCACGGCAAGCTCAAAGAGGTTTTATGCCGACCTTGCGATTGAGAACAATGCATTGAAGGATGTCATCGCAAACAACTGTAGGCCTTGCGCATACGCGCCCGCTCTTGCCAAGCTCGTGAGCAGCATGGCTGGAGCTGGCGACGGATCGGTTCGACGAACGCCTTAGCTCGCTCGGCAGCACGTTATCGACGTCGTTCTGATCGTGATGAGGAGGTAGTTGCGCAGTTATTAGCATTGCCCGAGCATAGATTTTGGCATAAGAATGCATCACTGACTGCCCCGACTAGCCGAACAAGCTTCGCTTAGACGACCGGCCAGAATTTCTTCATGCCGGTCTTGGCCAAGTGGGCCGAGCACAAGGCATCTCATTAAATTTTATCGAGCCGGGACGGCCGATACAGAACGGTTTCATCGAATGCTTAAACGACATCTACCGGCGCGGCAAGCTGGACATGCACATCCTCCGCGCGCCGGGCGAAGTTCGCGAGCGAACCGCGCAGTGGCTGACCTACTACTACAAGCAACAAAAATACCGTAAGACGCCTGGGCGTACTAACGGCTGCCGTGCTCCACGCGACGTCCCCCCGACCTGAGTAGCGGCCGGGTTTAGAGTCCGGGGCTGATGATATCGGTGTTTGCCAGATGTTGGGCATAAGCAGCCAGGGTCATGCGCCGATTGCTTTCTTTGGTCGTTCTTCGTTGTATTCGCGTCGCCAGCGTTCGATCTCGGTGCGCGCATGCGGCAGTGTTGGGAACCAGTGCTCGTTGAGGCATTCGTCGCGTAGCCGGCCGTTGAAGGATTCGACGTAGGCGTTCTGGTTCGGTTTGCCTGGTTGGATCAGCCGCAACTGCACGCCACGTGCATGGGCCCAGACGATCATTAGTCGCCCCTGAAAAACCCCCAATCACCCAACGCCCGCAAGGCCTTGATGTCTGCAGCGGCGTGCCAGAACTACCAGTTTTCGCTACGCTGAAGGCTGGTTTCTGGCAATTTCCACTCATGCATACACGCCGTCCTGCTGCCGAGCACATGCCTGCCGAGGAGTTGTTTCGTTCGCGCCTGGAGAACCAGATCGATCTGCGGCATCCGCTGGCGCAGCTGAGCCAACGGATGCCGTGGACGGCGTTGGAGCAAGCACTTTCATCGCGCTTGCCGGCCACCCAGGCTGGTGGCGGTCGGCCGGCATTGCCGGTGCGGCTGATCGCCGGTTTGCTCTACCTCAAACACGCCTACGACCTGTCCGATGAGGCGGTGTGCGAGCGTTGGCTGGAAAATCCGTATTGGCAGTTTTTCACTGGCGAGGTCGTGTTCCAGACGCGCTTGCCGTGCGATGCCAGCTCGCTGACGCGCTGGCGTCAGCGGCTTGACGAAGCGGGGATGGAAGAGTTGCTGGCACACACCATCAACGCTGCACATGCCATGCAGGCGGTGGACGCACGCGAGTTGTCGCGGGTGATCGTGGACACCACGGTGCAGGAAAAGGCGATTGCCTATCCGACCGATAGTCGGTTGCTGGAGGTGGCACGCAAGAAACTGGTGCTGCTGGCCAAGCGTTACGGCATCGGGTTGCGGCAGAGCTACGCACGGCAAGGTCCGGCCCTGAGCCGCAAGGCGGGCCGCTATGCGCATGCACGCCAGTTCAAGCGCATGCAGCGCGTGCTGCGACGTCAACGCACGGTCTTGGGGCGGGTGTTGCGCGATATCGCGCGCAAGCTGGACCAGGTGGAACCCGGCGTGCGCGAGCGCATCGCGGTCTGGCTGGAACGTGCGCAACGGCTGTACACGCAGCGTCCGAAGGACAAACAAAAACTGTACGCATTGCATGCCCCGGAAGTGGAATGCATCGGTAAGGGCAAGGCGCGTCAAGCGTACGAATTCGGCGTCAAGGTCGGCATTGCGGTCACCGCCTGCAAGGGATTGGTCGTGGGTGCGCGTAGCTTCCCGGGCAACCCGTACGACGGCGACACCTTGGCCGAGCAGCTGGAGCAGACACGCGGGTTGCTGCAGGATCTGAGCGTAGAACCGACGGTGGCGATCGTGGACCTGGGCTATCGCGGGCGCGAGGTCGATGGCGTGCAGGTGCTCCATCGTGGCAAGGCCAAGACGCTGACGCGACGGCAATGGCGCTGGATCAAACGACGGCAGGCGGTGGAACCGGTGATCGGACATCTGAAAGACGACTGCAGGTTGCGTCGCTGCAGGCTGAAAGGTGCACAAGGCGATGCGCTGCACGTACTCGGCTGCGCCGCCGGCTACAACCTGCGCTGGCTGCTGCGCTGGATCGCGTTTTTGCGTGCCTGGATGCGGGCGATGGGATGGCCATCCTTTAGCGCCGTGCCGCTGTCGCCGATGACACTTGGTGCTTGAAGGGGGTTTTTCAGGGGCGACTCATTACCTTACCGCAAAATTCCTTGCCGTTATCAGTGCGGATCACCTTCGGCAAACCGCGACTGTGTGCCAACCGATCCAGCACGCGCGCAACGCCGTGTCCCGAGATCGCGCGCTCCACGTCGATGGCGACCGCTTCGTGTGTTGCGTCGTCCACAATCACCAGACACTTGATCACCCGCCCTTCGGCGGTGCGGTCGAACACAAAATCCATCGACCACACCTGATTGGCCTGTGATGGCCGCAGCAGCGGCTGACGCTCGCCTATTGGCACCTTTTTGCGTCTGCTACGCCGGACCTGCAGCTGCTGCTCGCGGTACAACCGCTCAACACGCTTGTAGTTCACGATGCGTCCTTCTTGTCGCAATTTGAGATAGATCATTCCCACGCCATAACGGCGATGGCGATGCGCCAACGCACAGATGCGTTCGCGCAGTTCGACGTTGCTGTCTTCGCGCGGGCAATAGCGCAGCGCACTGGCGCTCATACCGATCACTGCCAACGCACGACGCTCGCTGGCACCACGCCCGATCCACTCGCGCACCAGCGTACGACGCGCCGGTGCGCTCACCACTTTTTTCGCAGTGCATCCTTGATCAGGTCGTTCTCGAACAACTGCTCGGCCAGCAACTTCTTCAGTCGAGCATTCTCTGACTCAAGGTCCTTGAGCCGTTTGGCATCGGGCACGCTCATCCCGCCGAACTTGCTGCGCCACAAATAGTACGAAGCCTCGCTGAAGCCATGCCGCCGGCATAGGTCCTTGATTGCCACGCCTGCTTCGGCCTCGACGTCCCCCCGCCCTGAGTAGCGGCTTGGTTTAGAGTCCGGGGGTAATGATATCGGTGTTTGCCAGATGTTGGGCATAAGCAGCCGGGGTCATGCCGCCGATTGCATTCTTGGGTCGCTCTTCGTTGTACGCGCGTCGCCAGCGTTCGATTTCGGTGCGCGCGTGCAGCAGTGTCGGGAACCAGTGCTCGTTGAGGCATTCGTCGCGTAGTCGGCCGTTGAACGATTCGACGTAGGCGTTCTGGTTCGGTTTGCCGGGTTGGATCAGCCGCAACTGCACACCACGGGCATGTGCCCAGGCGACCATCGCCCTGCCGCAAAACTCCTTGCCGTTGTCAGTGCGGATCACCTTCGGCAAACCGCGACTGTGTGCCAACCGATCCAGCACGCGCGCAACGCCATGTCCCGAGATCGCGCGCTCCACGTCGATGGCGACCGCTTCGTGGGTTGCATCGTCCACGATCACCAGACACTTGACCACCCGACCGTCGGCAGTGCGGTCGAACACGAAGTCCATCGACCACACCTGATTGGCCTGCGCTGGCCGCAGCAGCGGCTGACGCTCGCTTATTGGCACCTTTTTGCGTTTGCGCCGTCGGACCTGTAGCTGCTGCTCGCGGTACAACCGCTCCACCCGTTTGTAGTTCACGATGCGCCCTTCCTGTCGCAGTTTGAGATAGATCATTCCCACGCCATAGCGGCGATGGCGATGCGCCAACGCAACGATGCGCTCGCGCAGTTCGCCATTGCGGTCTTCGCGTGGGCAATAGCGCAGCGCACTGGCGCTCATGCCGATCGCTGCCAAGGCGCGACGCTCGCTGGCGCCACGCCCGATCCACTCGCGCACCAGCGTACGACGCGCCGGTGCGCTTACCACTTTTTTCGCAGCGCATCCTTGATCAGGTCGTTCTCGAACAATTGCTCGGCCAGCAACTTCTTCAGCCGCGCGTTCTCGGACTCGAGGTCCTTGAGCCGCTTGGCATCAGGCACGCTCATCCCGCCGAATTTGCTGCGCCACAGGTAGTACGAGGCCTCGCTGAAGCCATGGCGCCGGCACAGGTCCTTGATCGCCACGCCGCTTTCGGCTTCGCGCAGAAAGCCGATGACCTGCTCGTCAGTAAAACGTTTCTTCACGTCCAATCTCCTCGGGGTAGGGAATTGGACTCCAAACTGAGGCGCTACTCAAAATCGGGGGGACGTCGCACGATCAACACCAACCGCAGACCCCTAACTTCAGCTGATACTGAATTGCGGGGAGCGACAATCACTGCCCAGGATCTGGCCCGCGAGCTCGACCGGTTCACACGCAGCCGTAGCCTGACACAAGTGAAATAAGAGCTGTGCTAAATGTTTGCCCTGCGAGACCTGCAGGGTAGTCGCCGCTCGAATATGTGTATCAGAGGCATGCAACTAATGCTGCCCCAGCATGGCAACTGAATTAAAGCACCCACTTTCAGCCATTTAACAACAATCCGTTAGACGACTGGCACAATCAAGTGCAGATTCACAGCACTTCTTTATCTTCGCTCTGGAATCGAACGCCGCGATGCGGTTACATCCATAATAGAAATGAGAGGACAAGGACATATGATGTCGTCAGCTTGCGCTTAGCAATTTCCTGAGCCGACATTATTAGCGACGGGATCCAAATTGAGTCTTATTCGGGAAACTGGCCAGTAATTGGTCGCCCCTGAAAAACCCCCTTCAAGCACCAAGTGTCATCGGCGACAGCGGCACGGCGCTAAAGGATGGCCATCCCATCGCCCGCATCCAGGCACGCAAAAACGCGATCCAGCGCAGCAGCCAGCGCAGGTTGTAGCCGGCGGCGCAGCCGAGTACGTGCAGCGCATCGCCTTGTGCACCTTTCAGCCTGCAGCGACGCAACCTGCAGTCGTCTTTCAGATGTCCGATCACCGGTTCCACCGCCTGCCGTCGTTTGATCCAGCGCCATTGCCGTCGCGTCAGCGTCTTGGCCTTGCCACGATGGAGCACCTGCACGCCATCGACCTCGCGCCCGCGATAGCCCAGGTCCACGATCGCCACCGTCGGTTCTACGCTCAGATCCTGCAGCAACCCGCGTGTCTGCTCCAGCTGCTCGGCCAAGGTGTCGCCGTCGTACGGGTTGCCCGGGAAGCTACGCGCACCCACGACCAATCCCTTGCAGGCGGTGACCGCAATGCCGACCTTGACGCCGAATTCGTACGCTTGACGCGCCTTGCCCTTACCGATGCATTCCACTTCCGGGGCATGCAATGCGTACAGTTTTTGTTTGTCCTTCGGACGCTGCGTGTACAGCCGTTGCGCACGTTCCAGCCAGACCGCGATGCGCTCGCGCACGCCGGGTTCCACCTGGTCCAGCTTGCGCGCGATATCGCGCAACACCCGCCCCAAGACCGTGCGTTGACGTCGCAGCACGCGCTGCATGCGCTTGAACTGGCGTGCATGCGCATAGCGGCCCGCCTTGCGGCTCAGGGCCGGACCTTGCCGTGCGTAGCTCTGCCGCAACCCGATGCCGTAACGCTTGGCCAGCAGCACCAGTTTCTTGCGTGCCACCTCCAGCAACCGACTATCGGTCGGATAGGCAATCGCCTTTTCCTGCACCGTGGTGTCCACGATCACCCGCGACAACTCGCGTGCGTCCACCGCCTGCATGGCATGTGCAGCGTTGATGGTGTGTGCCAGCAACTCTTCCATCCCCGCTTCGTCAAGCCGCTGACGCCAGCGCGTCAGCGAGCTGGCATCGCACGGCAAGCGCGTCTGGAACACGACCTCGCCAGTGAAAAACTGCCAATACGGATTTTCCAGCCAACGCTCGCACACCGCCTCATCGGACAGGTCGTAGGCGTGTTTGAGGTAGAGCAAACCGGCGATCAGCCGCACCGGCAATGCCGGCCGACCGCCACCAGCCTGGGTGGCCGGCAAGCGCGATGAAAGTGCTTGCTCCAACGCCGTCCACGGCATCCGTTGGCTCAGCTGCGCCAGCGGATGCCGCAGATCGATCTGGTTCTCCAGGCGCGAACGAAACAACTCCTCGGCAGGCATGTGCTCGGCAGCAGGACGGCGTGTATGCATGAGTGGAAATTGCCAGAAACCAGCCTTCAGCGTAGCGAAAACTGGTAGTTCTGGCACGCCGCTGCAGACATCAAGGCCTTGCGGGCGTTGGGTGATTGGGGGTTTTTCAGGGGCGACTAATTGGCCCATTCTTCACATCAAGAATAGGCCAATCCCAGACCACGTCTAGGATTTATGCAAGGTCGGCTTGGCGTAAGCGTATGTCTTGAAAGAGCCGTAGGCTTCGGTAAATGGTGTATTACTGGAAGCAATGTAATATCCCGACGAACATGTCGCGATACTAAAGCATCGTTCTATCGCGTGCGCTAGCGTTCCATCCACCTGCCCGGCCTCAGGTTCAAAATCTTCGCGTGTCAACTCCAAATCAATAATTAGCTGGATTGCCTCTATACGAGCGTAGAACATCGAACCGGCAGCGAACATTGCAATGGCAGGATCGACAGGATCGCTATGCATCTGTCGCGACAGACGATGCACCGCATCAGCATTCGCGCCCCAGTAGGTCGTCATCGGCAAAATATGCCCATCGGGCGCGGAGAGACCCAACTCTGGCTGCTGGCGGAATGCATCAAAGTTGCGGGCGGCCAGATATGGATCCAGTAGCTTGTCGAGCATGTCTCGCCGCCACGACTCGCCGTCCTCACGGTGGAGCGAACGCTTGGTATGCAACTTCAATACCAGTGACTCGGAAGGGTCCAGCGTCTTTAGGGTTTCCAGAAAAGGCAGAATGTCACGGCCGTGGTTCTCGTAAACTTGCACATCCGCGTCCATTCCCGCATCGGCAAGTCGCGCCTTCACATCCTGCACATTGCGAGAGACTGTCGAGATTACAAGACGATATGGTACGGTCCACGCGGATAGTGACGCCAACATCTCAGGAAGAAGTTCTGGATAGAAGGCGTGGATAATCACCACCACCCGCTCCGGCGTGCGCGGCGTAGGTACACGACGTAGTGCCTGCCGAGTCGCTTCCAGATATGCATATCCGTAGCGACGATCCGGCTCCAGATGCGCGCCCTCAGCCCACTCGTTCCAGGCATTAACAAAAACTAGGGAATCGCCCCGCACCGGGTGCTGACGGGCATAGTCAATTGCTCCTCTTAGCCAAGTGCGATAGCGTTCCGGAGTGGAACGGGCGACTGTATAGCCTTTACCCGGCTTGCGCGCGTCATTATCCCAGCCAGGGAAAACGCCTCGGATCAGGTCGTATTCCGGCTTTGCCTCGGCAAAGGCGCTGCTAACGACATCGGCATAATCAACCACGTTACCCTGGAAGGCAGGATTCACGATCTCCAACTCGTGATTAATCGAAGACAAACCTGCCGCGACTTTGTGAGGTGGAAATTCAACCGCGGCGTCAAAGCCGTATTCACGCGGATCAAGCTTATCGAACTGCACCATGCAGATGAACAGCTCACCGATTCCCACTTCGCGGCAATGCTGCCGCCAACGTTCCAACGTTGCGCCAGCATCAGGCAGCAACGAGGGTCGATAAAGAATGACTAACGGGCGCCCATCAACACGGATATAGCGTGAATCCCTTAGCAGAGGCTCCAATTCTGTGATAAAGGCACGGTCGTCTTCAGCACTGTAATCTTGAGCGATGAGCACATCGTTCTCAAGGCCATCCCAGCGGCGGGTCCAATTTTCGTTCGCCCAGCAAATACAGAAAGGCAGGTCGACATCAGAAGCGAGTAGCTGATCGAGCGGGCGCTCCATAAGCCGCTTACCCGCGAACCAATAATAATGGAAGCAGAAGCCTTCAATGCCATACAACTTTGCCAGCTCCGCCTGACGGCGCATAACATCGATCAGACGCAAATCGTAGAAGCCAAGTTCACCCGGTAAATGTGGCTGATAATGCCCCACGAACTGCGGAACTGCTTTGCTGACATTCGTCCACTCGGTGAAGCCGCGCCCCCACCATGCGTCATTCTCGGGAAAGGGATGAAACTGCGGGAGATAGAAGGCAATGACACGCGCCGCGTTTGCGCGGGGATCAATCCCGGCCGCAATACCGACATACTCACTTTCAGACGGCTTGGGCAACTGCAGGATGGCTTGCGTGTAACGACGCAAGAAAGAATCGCCGCCCTCCTCAACAAACTCCGACGCAGGAGACAATACAATCTCTTGTGGCTGATCAGGCTGGCGGGCGGCCAACCAGTTCCTGTAAGCATTGGTCCTTTCAAATACACTAGGCATCAGCCGGAAGGATGCGGATTTGATTGACTGGCGCGTCGCCTCCGAAACAGGAAGCGCACGATAAACGCGGCGCAGGCTACGTCCAACCGATTGCCTCACGAATTGTGGGCGAAGCATATTCCTCAGCACTCGCAATGGCATGGTAATCCGCCAACTAGTTGATGCCAGCAGCCGATCCAGTTCAGCTGCACGCTCTGACGCCAGGCGAAGCGATTGCTCATATATTCCAAGCGCATCCTTGGCTTCAATCAAATCGCGCCCTAGCCTGACTTCGGCTTCTCGAGCTTGCTCAGCAAGCTGAAACATCCTCTCCAGAATTGTGTTGTTTCTTTCCAGCGCACGATTACGTTCGGCACGCGCCTCCATCAACGACTGAATTTCAGCATCCTTGAGCTGGTCATTGCCCGCGAGAGCCTGTATTTCTGCATCCTTCAATCGCTCACGCGCGGCACTTGCCGCCAACAGCGCCTGAATCTCCAGCTCCTTGAGGCGGAGCTTCTCGGTCAACGCTTCACGTAACGCTTCCACTTCTAATTCCCTGCGTTTTTCTGCTTCTTCCGTGGCTGCTTTATGCTGCCGAATCTCCGCATCCTTGAGCTGCTCCTTCTCAGCATTGATTGCCAGTTCGGCCAAAAGTTGCGCTTGTCTTTGACGAAGCGCATCACCATCGTCTTGGCCCTCCTTGATTCCTTCCTGAAATTGACGGCTGATATCGCTGATTCGCTGCGCCGTATCAGACATCAAGGCATTCCAATTCCTTGACATTCTTCCCACATCAGGGAGCGATCGCAAATTGAAGTTTGAGAAGCTCTTTAGCCCTAGCCCACTATCTCGCCCATAGACCAAACGCGTGACCATGCCATCCAGATCGATAAAACGTTCGACGTCACCCTCTCCAACTGGTGCGCCCATCATCTCCATCAATAGTCTAAGCAGCGTAGGGAGATGAAGGTGGGAAATATCTTCAGGCGCGCCTACTGCAACCAAAGAGGTAAATGAACCAACGATGGCCCGATAAATTAAATAGGGTAGCTCCAGCTCTCCATGCCAGACCCATTCCAAATCGATAAACTGGTAATTGCCATCTTCCAGTTGCATCAGGTTACGCGGCAACGCATCCAAGGCCCAGCCAGGGAGCATGCCCCCCCCCATGGGATCACCCGCAACTTCGACTTCATGCAACAGGGCATCCTTCCATTGCCCCAACCATTCGGCCACCTCAGCAGCTGTCCAACCATCGCGAGTCACTATGGCTTCCAGCCCCTGACTGTGTATACGTCCGTGTAGAAACGGCTCCGGCAGCAACCGCATACTGATGGGGCGTGAACGCTCAACACTGTCATCTTCCGCAAGGCGGCTGCGGACGACTTCTATTTCGCCACGACTCATGCTCGATTGAAACTGGACCTGCTTGCAAAACACCGGAACGCGTTCGCTTGCGAAATGCAGTGCCAGTGGCACAGGTCCACTCCTGGCAACTGAAACAGCACGCTTACGAGCAACGACCAAGAATGAATTGGACATATCTGCCAACAAACCGTTGCGACCGATCACCGTCCAAGCCCGCTCCAATGCAAATAGCGGGGCGTAGGGGAGCTGTGGGTCGCTCGATGCACTCTGGCTGGCGAGGGAACTCGCATCGAACTGCGGGTAGGACCCGTCGTAACCGGCTGGGAGAACCACCGCGCCGGGAAATTTGTAGTCAGGAAACGGCAGCAGGAATTCGGCATGCTCGAAACCTGCGTCTTGAAGCATTTTCGTCAGCTCAAGCCGACCGAAAGTAGCTACAGTTTTTTCCCCGTAGTTATCCGAAATGCCATACATGGCCTTGCCGACATGATCTTCCGGCATGCCAGCCAGGTACTTAAGACCTAACTGGTTTTCGATCGCGACAACCAGCACGCCGTCGTCAGCCAGCAAGGAGTGCGCTTTACGCAGCCACGCAGCCGCAGGATCTGCAGCCTTGCCATAGATCCTCGCATACTCAAGGACGCCGATGAGCGTCACTGCGTCAAACGCCTCTTCAGCCGAAAAGTTCTCCAGGACGTCGTTCACCACCTGCACATTCGACAAATCGCGACAGCGTGACGCCGTCATTCGCGCGCGACGCTGACTGCCCTCCAATGCGACCAATGTAGTTCCGAGCTCACCCAAGTAGCGGGAAATAGCACCACAGCCTGAGCCGACCTCCAGAACACGTCCACTTAGCAAATCTGCCAAAGGGCGTAGAAGGTTCGCGCGACTGGCACTGAGGTGATAGCGCGATGGCCAGTCGATTTGATGTTCAGATAATGAGCGCGAAAACAATGAGACGTCGTCACAACCAGCTATTGCAGCAGCCACTCGCTGCTCAGCTTCGTCACCATCACTGTAGCCGAACTCTTCCGCCTGATTTTTAGGCAGCCAAACTCCTTCAGACAGCATATATGTGTCTGCCATTCCCACATCCGAGCTAGACATTAACTTGCCAATCCTTGTTGAGCCGCTAATTTAGGACGAATCACAGCTCCGACGTCACTGAATCCGACAAAGCCTTCCGAAATGACCTGGAAGTGGATCGAATCGTAGCGCCTATCGTGTGGAATCACGTCGTCCCCCTGTCGACTAGCGACACCAACGGAAATAAAGTAGTCGCCACTTCCCAGTCTGCATTCAAAGTCGACATCGATTCGTATCGCACTTCCCAGGGCACCTAGTTGCGCCATCTCGACGATCTCTTGCATCTCGGTATTGGTCGCATAAACAGTAACACCCTCAGTATTCTTGATAGTAAGACCAAGTACCGGCCGCACCACTTCTCGTTCGAAACGAACGGCAAGACTTAGACAGCCGGCCTCGCCGCTGGAGACCACTTGAGGAAAAGCTTGAGCACCAACTCGCAAATAAAAATCTTGCAGGACGGCTGCTCGATCTCCCCAGCGGTACTCATGGGGGTTGTAATTCGGATGACTAGAAAATGGATCGGTCCCTATCGGCGGCACAGCCAAAAATCCAGATTGGCTTTCTGCCTCGCCGCTACCCTCAAATTTTACCAAGGCCTGCGACGGACGACTTTTTCCGAATAGCAGGTCCATATAATGGTGCACTACTTTCTTTGGCGCGCCATCCATCAACAGACGGCCTCTATCTAGAAGTACTGCGCGATCGCAATGTGTAACAATTTGCTCAGTGGAATGAGACACGAACAAGATGGACGTACCCTGCTCACGCAACTCGCGCAGTCGCGCGAAGCACTTCGACTGGAACTTCGCGTCACCCACTGCAAGCGCCTCGTCCACAACCAAAACGTCTGGGGTGACATTGATCGCTACGGCAAACGCGAGGCGGACAAACATACCGCTGGAATAGGTCTTTACGGGTTGATCGATGAACTCGCCGATGTCGGCGAATTCTGTGATTTGCTGGAAACGCCCCTCGATCTCTCTGCGCGAAAGGCCAAGAACTGCGCCGTAAACGAAGACATTCTCTCGCCCGGTGAATTCTGGATTGAAGCCCGCTCCAAGTTCCAACAGAGCGGCGACCCGCCCATTTACGATCGCAGTGCCCGTCGTGGGCGCCAATGTACCGCAGATAATTTGCAAAAGGGTCGATTTGCCGGAACCATTACGGCCAACAATACCTACGCTCTCCCCCCGCCCCACATTAAAGCTAACCGCATCGAGCGCATGGAACTCACGAAACCACTGAGCCTTGCGTTCATTCGGACTCAGCATCTGCATCAATCGATGATGCGATTTCTGGTAAACAGGAAATACCTTACCAATATTATTAACTTGGATAATCGATTCAGATGACATCTGCGAATCCTCTGCGAGTTGCCTTGAACCATGCAAAGCCTGCATAGAAGACAACTATCGCAATACACATGTAAATCCCAAGACCAATGAAATTTGGCAAATTCCCCCAAAGTGCTACTTCGCGTGCCTGGTCAATGATGAAAGTCAGCGGATTCAACTTGAACACTAGTTCAAAGCTCTCAGGGATCGCCTGCTCGGGGATCATGGCCGAAGACAGAAACAACAGTGCAGTAGAAAGCACACCGGTAACCTGGGTGATATCGCGGAAGTACACTCCAAGCGAGGCTAGGAACCAAGATACTCCAAGCCCGAGCACTACCAATGGCAGCAGTACGATCGGAAGCAGTACAATTGTCCAAGACATCTCTCCATCCATAGCTAACCGGAGCAGTGCAAACACCACTGTATTCATTAGCACATGGAAAAGCGCAGACGCAACCATCGGCCAAGGCAAAATTTCAAGTGGGAATATGACCCGTTTGACAAAATTCGGGTTACCCATAATCAAATATGGTGAACGGCTTAAACATTCGGCAAAAAAGCCATGCACGATCAAGCCAACGAACAGCACCAACGAAAAGTGCGCTTGACCTTCGGCGACTTGGGGCCAACGGCTTTTCATGATCGAACCAAATGCAATCGTATAGACGATCAACAGCAGAAACGGGCTTATCAATGACCAGAGTAGACCAAAGCTGGCTCCGCGATAGCGGCCTAACACTTCACGCTTGGATAATTCCAATGTCAGGTCTCGACGCTCTGTGAGTGCGTCGAAAGGGCCGAGTACTAACCTTGTTAGACGTCCTCGACCAAATAAAGTCCAAGTCATTAAAAACTTCCCTCTTGTAAGGCGATTTCCAAATCCCCCCGCAAATCCCCAACATCCTCAACACCCACACTCAGCCTGACCAGCGCATCGCTGATCCCAAGCTGTTCGCGGCGGGCCACAGGAATCGAGGCATGCGTCATAACGGCTGGATGGTTCACCAGGCTTTCCACCCCGCCAAGCGATTCGGCCAGGGTAAACAGCTCGGTCTTCTCGCAAAACCGCTTGGCCGCATCAAACCCGCCCTTGAGGACGATCGAGACGATGCCGCCGAAGCCGGTCATCTGCGTCTTCGCCAATGCGTGCTGTGGGTGCGAGGTGAGGCCGGGGTAGATCACCTTTTCGATCGCGGGGTGGGTTTCCAGCCACTGCGCCAGCGCCAGGGCGTTCTCGCAATGCGCGCGCATCCGCAGCGGCAGGGTCTTGAGGCCTCGCAGGGCGAGGAAGCTGTCGAACGGACCCTGGACGCCGCCGATGGAGTTCTGCAGGAACGCCAATTGCTCGGCCAGTTCTGCATTGTCGCCGACCACCGCGATGCCGCCGACCATGTCGGAGTGACCGTTGAGGTATTTGGTGGCCGAGTGCACGACGATATCGGCGCCCAGGCTGAGCGGGCGCTGCAGCATCGGCGAGGCGAAGGTGTTGTCGACCACGATCAGCAGGCCGTGCTTGCGCGCGATGGCAGCAATGGCGGCGATGTCGACCAGCTTGAGCATCGGGTTGGTCGGGGTTTCGATCCACACCATCTTGGTGTCGGGGCGGATCGCCGCTTCGAAGGCGGCCGGGTCGGTCAGGTCGACGAAGCTGAAGTCCAGGCCGGCGGTGCGGCGGCGCACGCGCTCGAACAGGCGGAAGGTGCCGCCATACAGGTCGTCCATCGCCACCACGTGGCTGCCGGCATCCAGCAATTCCATCACCGTAGAGGTGGCGGCCATGCCGGAGGCGAACGCGAACGCACGCGTGCCGCCTTCCAGCGACGCGACGCAGCGCTCATAGGCAAATCGCGTAGGGTTGTGGGTCCGCGAGTACTCGAAGCCCTGGTGCTCGCCCGGGCTGGACTGCGCATACGTGGACGTCGCGTAGATCGGCGGCATCACCGCGCCGGTGCTGGGATCCGGCGACTGCCCTCCATGGATCGCCAGCGTGGCAAGCGAGAGTTCGCGCGCGCCATCGTGGCAGGTTGTGGTGCGATTGGACATGGAGGTTCCCGGAAAAAGTGGCGAATTGTAACAAGCAGGTCTGAATGGCCGGTGCCGCGCGTCTCATCCGGGCGCGCGGCGCTACCCGATCACTGCATGCGATCACTGCACGCGGCGGCGCAGGTAGTTGAGCAGGTCGATGCGGGTGATCAGGCCCAGGAACTGGTTGCCGTCCATGACGATGGCGACCTGGCCGCGGTCGAACACCGGCAGCAGCGCTTCGATCGGGGAGGCGACATCCAGGCGATCGAGCTTGCTGACCATGGCGGTGGAGATCGGGTCGCGGAAACGCGCCTCGTCGCCATACACATGCAGCAGCACGTCGCTTTCGTCGACGATGCCGACCAGCTCGCCGTCGTCGATTACCGGCAGTTGCGAAACGTCGTACAGCTTCATGCGCTGATAGGCAGTGGTTAGCAGGTCTTTCGGGCCCACCACCACGGTGTCGCGCTTGTTGTAAGGGCGCAGGATCAGGTCGCGCAGATCGCCGTGCTGCGGGCGCTCCAGAAAACCGTTGTCCAGCATCCAGTAGTCGTTGTACATCTTGGACAGGTACTTGTTGCCGGTATCGCAGACGAACACCAGCACGCGCTTGGGCGTGGTCTGCTCGCGGCAATACTTCAGCGCCGCGGCCAGCAAGGTGCCGGTGGACGAGCCGCCGAGGATGCCCTCCTTGGCCAGCAATTCGCGCGCAGTGTGAAAGCTTTCCGCGTCGGTGATCGAATAGGCCTTCTTGACCCGTGAGAAATCGGAGATATCCGGCAGGAAATCCTCGCCGATGCCTTCGACCAGCCAGCTGCCCGATTTTTCGCTGACCGTGCCCTCTTCGATGTACTGGGTCAGGATCGAGCCGACCGGGTCGGCCAGCACCAGCTCGGTGTGCGGCGAGGCGGTAGCGAACGCACGCGACAGGCCGGTCATGGTGCCGGAGCTGCCGCAACCGAACACGATCGCGTCCAGATTGCCGTCCATCTGCGCCAGGATTTCCGGCCCGGTGCCGAATTCATGCGCGGCCGGGTTGTCCGGGTTGCCGAACTGATTGATGAAGTAGGCGCCGGGCGTCTCGGCGGCGATCTTGGCGGCCAGGTCCTGGTAGTACTCCGGGTGGCCCTTGGCCACGTCCGAGCGCGTCAGCACCACCTGGGCACCCATGGCCTTGAGGTTGAAGATCTTCTCGCGGCTCATCTTGTCCGGAACCACCAGGATCAACTTGTAGCCCTTCTGTTGCGCCACCAGCGCCAGGCCCAGGCCGGTGTTGCCGGCCGTGCCTTCGACCAGCGTGGCGCCAGGCGTCAGATCGCCGCGCTGTTCGGCCGCTTCGATCATCGACAGGCCGATACGGTCCTTGATCGATCCCCCGGGGTTGGCCGCCTCCAGCTTGAAGAACAGCTCGCAGACGCCGGTGTCCAGGTGCTGTGCCTTGACGATCGGCGTGTTGCCGATCAGTTCGAGTACGGAGGAGTGGATCGCCATCGGGATATCGTCGCTGCGCCGCGTGGGCTAGGCCGCCCATTATCCGACGAACGGCTGGGGAATGCTCATTCAGACTGGAAACGATCGCGCCCGCCTATGAACGAGCGTGCTCAGCCGCCGCTCCAACGGGCGCACACATAAAGACGCGGACGGTGGCGAGCCGACGAGGAGGCTGCCACCGCCCGCGGCGGTGAACTTGTTCTGGATGTGGGGAAGGATCAGTGCGTGAGCTGGTCGTACATCCGGGTGAGCTTTTCTTTGGCCTGCAATTTCTCGCGTTTCATCTGGCCCAAGGTCACGTCGTCGATCGGGAGCACCCCGAGTTCGGCATCCATGCATTTCTTGTTCAAGAGCTTGTGGCGTTGGTACAGCTGCTTGAACTCGGGATCGGACTTGACCAATGCGTCGATTTCGGTCTGCGGTTGCCCTTCGAACATGGCGTTACCTCCTTCACTTAAAACAAGAACGCCCCGGCCACGGATGGCACGGGGCGCAGCTTGGGGATGGAAGACTCGCGGATCACAATGGCAGGCGCACTGGCGGAACCAACAACCTTCCCACCGAATTGCGTTGTTGCGTGCCCTTGCGTCACTGGCCCGGCCCTCCGTACTTCCAGGCAGCGGAGTGCTGCCCGGGAGTACGACCCTACGCCGGTCGCGGAGGGGGTTCAAGGCCAGAACGGCTGCTTTTGCCGTTCCCTGTGTCAATCAGTGACCGCGGTTCAACCGGGCGTCATGCCCGGGTTAAAAGACCTTAACTTCCAACCACTTGCATTACGGCGAGACGACCACCTCGGCAGCGCGCGTCTTGCTGGCGGCAGCCTTGGTCCCGCTGACCTGCAAGCGTCCACTGGCCACCCCCGCGGCGACCAGCGCATCGCGCACCGCTTCGGCCCGCTTCTTGGCCGTGGCTGCATCGCTGTCGAAACCGACAATGCTCACCCGACCCTTCTTGCCGATGTTCAGATATTCGGCCAACGCCTTGGCCTGCCCTGCAGCATCGCCAGACAGGGCGGTCTTGCCGCCGAACGCGCCGCTGCCCAACGAAAACACTTCGCCGCGGGGTTCGAACCTGGCGGACGGCAACTTGGCCCCGGACACCAGTTCGGCTTCTTCGTGCGCCAGTTGCACGGCTTTCTGCTGGGCCGCATTGAGCTTGGCAGTCTGCTTGCCGGCCACGCTGGTCAGCGCCAGCTCGGCGTCCTGGCGGGCCAGGGTTTCCTGCTCGGCCGCCTGTCGCATGCGCTCGGCCTCTTCGGCCTGGATCTGCGCCTGCACGCGCAGACGCTCGGCCTCCTGCCGGGCGCGTGAGGCATCCCGGCGGCTGGCTTCGATCAGCAGATCGTTGCGGGTGCCTTCCAGCCGGTCCAGCTCGCGCCGTGCCAGTGCGGTGCGGGCGGTGCGTTCGGCGATTTCGACCCGGCGGTCGGCCAGAAATACCAGTTCGTCGCGGTCGCGCCGCTTGGCTTCGGCCAGCGCCGCCACGCTCTGCTGCGCCTGCAGCCGCTCGAAGCGGGCCAGTTCATTGGTCTGCGGGTCGTTCTGCAGCGCAGCCAGGCGCCGGTTGAGCGCGTCGGCCTGCGGGTCGTCCTTGGCGGCCATTGCCAGCGACGGCAGTGTGGCCAGGCTCATTACACCGATATAGAGAAGAGGACGCAGTTTCATCGGCCACCCTCCCCGGTGTTGAGGCTGTTCTGCAGCTGCGCCACTTCCTTGCGGCGCTGTTCCAGCTGGGCGGTGACCACCGCTTCTTCGCTGCGGGCCTTGGCCAGATCGGCATCGGCGGCAGCGCGCAAGGCGATCTGCGGCACCTGCTTGCGCTGGCGCTTGTCCAGTTGCGCCTGCTGGGCCTGCATCAATTCCTGTCGGGCCAGATTGACCAGATCGGGGGCGTATTGGTCGGCATCGGCCTGGGTGGCGCGTTGCACGGCCTGTTCGGCGGCGGTGAGCTCCGGTGCCACCTGGGCGGCGGCGGGAGAGGAAAGAACCATGAAACAGGCGATGCCATACAGGGATCGCCGCAAGTATGCGAAGCTAGCCGTCATTAGGGGAGCCGTAGCGAGAAGTCTCGAGCACGGCCATTGTCGGAAGCCTGCGGCGGACTTGCAACGAGACGCTGCTGTTTGTTGGGGAACCATTGCGCATGGATATCGGCTACTTCCTGAAGCTGATGACCGAAAAGAATGCCTCGGACATGTTTTTGACCACCGGCGCGCCGGTGTACATCAAGATCGAAGGCAAGCTCTACCCGCTCGGCAATACGGGGTTGCCGCCGGGGATGGTCAAGAAAATCGCCTACTCGTTGATGGACGAGGGCCAGGTGCCGCAGTTCGAGCGCGACCTGGAACTCAACATGGCCATCTCGCTGCCCGACGCCGGACGCTTCCGTGTGAACGTGTTCAAGCAGCGCGGCGAAGCAGGCATGGTGATCCGCGCCATCCGCAGCCGGATCCCGAGCATCGAAGAACTCAACCTGCCGCAGGTGCTCAAGGACGTCATCATGACGCCGCGCGGCCTGGTGCTGCTGGTCGGCTCGACCGGTTCCGGCAAGTCGACCTCGCTGGCCTCGATGATCGACCACCGCAACAGCACCACCACCGGGCACATCCTCACCATCGAGGACCCGATCGAATACCTGCACAAGCACAAGATGTCGATCGTGAACCAGCGCGAAGTCGGCCTGGACACCCACACCTTCCAGAGCGCGCTGAAGAACGCGATGCGCGAGGCGCCGGACGTGATCCTGATCGGCGAAATCCTGGATGCCGAGACCATGGAGGCGGCGATTGCATTTGCCGAAACCGGTCATCTGTGTCTGGCGACGCTGCATTCCAACAACGCCGACCAGACCATCGAGCGCATTCTCAATTTCTTCCCGGAAAGCGCGCACAAGAACGTGCTGATGAATCTGGCGCTGAATTTGCGTGCGGTGGTCTCCCAGCGCCTGGTCAAGGGCCAGGACGGACGCCGCCGCCCCGCCACCGAAGTGTTGCTCAACACCCCAATGATTCGCGACCTACTGCGACGCGGGCAGGTGCACGAGGTCAAGGCGGCGATGGAAGAATCGCTGGAAGAAGGCATGCAGACCTTCGACCAATGCCTGTTCCGCATGGTCAAGTCAGGCGAGATCGAGCAGGAGGAAGCGCTGCGCGCCGCCGACTCGCGCGATGGTCTGGCACTGAAGTTCCGCCTGTCCGAAGGCGGCTCCGGTGAGCACGACCCGTACGCGGATTACGAAACGGCAGCAGCGCCCAAGATTAGCCACGGGTTTGTTTAGAGCGACCAACAAAATGTAGCGTGCGGCCGCCTGGCGGTGAGCGCAGTGGTTTTGCTGGTCGCATATTGCTTGGATGCAGTCAAAAGTCCAGATCAACAGGCCTAGTCGGGTCGAGGGCGCGGTGCCCTCACCGCTCGCGGGACACGCCGTGAATCCGCCCATGGAGGCTCAGTGGCGGCATCCATGCCGCCACATGGTCCCGCAATCGGCCAGGACACCGCACCAGACAGTTTGCTGGTTGCTTTGAGAAGAGCTACGCGCACCGACCATCTTGACTGGTCCTTGCCCGCCCACCGTCGCGGGACCTTACGCGGCATGGATGCCGCGTAAGAGCCTACATGGACGTACTTGCGGCGTGTCCCGCGATGGTGGGCGGGCAAGGGCCCTGCAGCCAAGCAACAGATCAGCACCCTGCAGTAGACCGGCGTGAGCATCAGCGACCGCACGCGTGTCGATCGCTCTGCGCGCCCCTGCATTACGGGAGACTGCCCGAAGGGCAGATACAGCCGGCAACTCCCCGCATTTAAACTGCCGCGTCAGGCTGCGTTTCCGGCCGCGCCGCATTGAACGCCGGCAGTGCCAGGCACGCCTGTTCGATGCGTTGCAGCGTCGGATACGGCGCAAGATCGACGGCGAACCGGCGCGCGTTGTAGAGCTGCGGAATCAGCACGCAATCGGCCAGGCCCGGCGTGTCGCCGTGGCAGAATTCGCCCGTCTGCGGATCATTGGCCAGCTGCGCTTCCAGTGCGGCGAAACCGCGCTGCATCCAGTGCTGCGTCCACCGCTGGCGTTGCAAGGCATCAAGTTGCCATTCGCGCTCTAGAAACTGGGTCACGCGCAGGTTGTTGAGCGGATGCACGTCGCAAGCGACGACCTGCGCCAATGCACGCACGCGGGCGCGCGCGGCCGGCGCGGCGGGTAGCAACCGCGCACTGTCAGGGAACGCATCTTCCAGATATTCCAGGATCGCCAGCGACTGCGGAATCACCACCGCGCCATGCCGCAACGTGGGCACCAGTTCCTGCGGATTGAGTTGCGCATACGCCGGCGCGTGTTGCTCGCCGCCATCGCGCACCAGGTGCACCGGATGCGCGATGTAGGCCAGCGCCTTCAACTGCAGGCCGATGCGCACGCGATACGCCGCGCTGGAGCGCCAGTACGAAAACACTTCCAGTGGCGCGCTCATGCCCTGCCCCGCGTGCAGTTGTTCGTAGCGAACTTCGCAAACGCCTTTGCCGATGTCATGGCAGCGGCTGACGTTCGATGCGCTGTTCGATCGCACCGAAGATGCTGGCGCCATCGGCATCGAACATTTCGATCCGCACCACATCACCGAAGGACATGAACGGCGTGCTCGGCTTGCCGTCGCGCAAGGTTTCCACCACGCGCTGTTCGGCAAAACACGAGGCACCCAGCGTGGTGTCCTGATTGGCGATGGTGCCGGAGCCGACGATGGTGCCGGCCGACAGCGGCCGCGTTTTGGCAGCGTGGGCGATCAATTGGGCGAAGTCGAACTGCATGTCGTTGCCGGCTTCGGGCGCACCGAACCAGGTGCCGTTGACGTGGGTGACCAGCGGCAGATGCACCTTGTTGTCGCGCCATGCCTCGTCCAACTCGTCCACGGTGACGAACACCGGCGACAGCGCCGAGCGCGGCTTGGATTGCACGAAACCGAAGCCCTTGGCGAGCTCGGCCGGGATCAGGTTGCGCAGCGAAACGTCATTGACCAGCCCGACCAACTGGATGTGCGCTGCCGCCAATTCGGGCGATGCGCCCATCGGCACGTCGTCGGTGATCACCACCAGCTCGGCTTCCAGATCGATGCCGTGCTCCTCGCTGATCACCTTGATGGCGTCGCGGGGGCCGTAGAACCCGGCACTGGTGGCCTGATACATCAGCGGGTCGGTGTAGAAGCTCTCCGGCACCTCGGCATTGCGCGCACGACGCACCCGCTCCACATGCGGCAGGTAGGCGCTGCCATCGACGAACTCGTAGGCGCGCGGGAGCGGCGCGGCCAGTGCCTGCAGATCCAGATCGAACACGCCATCGGCACTGCCCTCGTTGAGCGAGGCCGACAAGGCATTCAGGCGCGGCGCGATATTGCTCCAGTCCTCCAGCGCGCGCTGCAGCGTGGGCGCGATACCGGTGGCGCGCACCGCCGTGCGCAGATCGCGCGAGACCACGATCAGGCTGCCGTCGCGGCCGCCTTCCTTCAGGGAACCTAGCTTCATGACCATCCTGTGCTGTGGCTGATCGGCCGATTGTACGGCCTGCTGCAACACTGGTTGCAGTTGAAACAACTGACCCGTAGCCCAACCGATGAACTCGCCTTTTGTGCAGCGCGCCAAACGCGCGTACACTTGCCGGGTCTGCATGCGGCCGTCCGTTTCCCTTAGGGACAGCCGGCGAGGCCAGGATCGATCGATCCGCTCGCCCGCCCCACCCGACGCCTTTCGTGGTGCCGACAAACCCATCGCTCTTTGATTGGGTTGTTCCACCATCTCGCAGCGCGGTTCACGGGAACGCTCCGAGCCTCACTTTTTTGCATCTGCAATGCGTCTGCGCTCCGGGCTCTGCCTGGTGGCGACGCTTTACTTGGAGCTTCCTGATGTCTTTTGAATCCCTGGGCCTTGCGCCCTTCCTGCTGCGCGCGTTGGCCGAGCAGGGCTATGAAACCCCCACCGCGATCCAGCAGCAGGCGATCCCGCTGGTGCTGGCAGGTCACGACCTGCTGGCCGGCGCACAGACCGGTACCGGCAAGACCGCCGCGTTCGGCCTGCCGCTGCTGCAGCACCTGGGCACCACGCCGCAGCCGGTCAACGGCCCGCGCAAGCCGCGCGCGCTGATCCTGACCCCCACCCGCGAGCTGGCCACCCAGGTGCATGACAGCCTGCGCGGCTACAGCAAGTACCTGCGCATTCCGAGCGCGGTGATCTACGGCGGCGTGGGTATGGGCAACCAGCTCGACACCCTGCGTCGTGGCGTTGATCTGCTGATCGCCTGCCCGGGCCGGCTGATCGACCATATCGAGCGTCGCAGCGTGGACCTGTCCGGCATCGAAGTGCTGATCCTGGACGAAGCCGACCGCATGCTCGACATGGGCTTTTTGCCGTCGATCAAGCGCATCCTGACCAAGCTGCCGCGCCAGGACCGCCAGACCCTGCTGTTCTCGGCCACGTTCGAAGAGAACATCAAGCAGCTGGCGCTGGAATTCATGCGCAACCCGATGCAGATCCAGGTCACCCCGAGCAACACCGTGGCCGAGAGCATCACCCACCGCGTGCACCCTGTCGATGGCGCGCGCAAGCGCGATCTGCTGCTGCATCTGTTGGCGCAGGACAGCCGCGAGCAGACCCTGGTCTTTGCGCGCACCAAGCATGGCAGCGACAAGCTGGCACTGTTCCTGGAGAAGTCCGGCATCAAGACCGCGGCGATCCACGGCAACAAGAGCCAGGGCCAGCGCATGCGTGCCCTGAGCGACTTCAAGGCCGGCCGTGTGACCGTGCTGGTGGCCACCGATATCGCCGCGCGCGGCATCGACATCAACGAGCTGCCCAAGGTCATCAACTACGACCTGCCGATGGTGGCCGAGGATTACGTGCACCGCATCGGTCGCACCGGCCGTAACGGCTCCACCGGCGAAGCGATCTCGCTGGTGGCGCAGGACGAGGCCAAGCTGCTGCGCCAGATCGTGCGCATGTTGGGCCGCGACGTGGAAATCCGCGACGTGCCGGGCTACGAGCCGCAGACCCCGATCCGCTGGGGCAACAGCGCCCCGGGCCGTGCCGAACAGCCGGGTGGCGATCGCGCGCCGCGCAAGAGCCACGCCCGTCGTCCGCATGGCGATGCACCGCGTCAGGCGCATGCGCATGCCGGCCCGAAGAAGCCGGGTGGCCAGCGCAGCAGCGGTCCGCGTCAGGCCGGTGTTGCTGCCGGTGCCGGCGCAGGCCGTCGCGATGGTGGCCGTGGTGGTCAGCGTCCGAGCGGCACGCGCTGAATCCTGTGCGCCGGTGCGACCGGCGCTTAGGCATGCGGTGAACTGAAAGAAAAAGCCGCCCTTCGGGGCGGCTTTTTTGTGGGCGCACGCTGAGCAATGTGGGCATGTCGTTAACTGCGCATTCCAAAGATGTGCGACGCAGCTTGCTCCCACACGAATGACACATGCGTGCCAGCGCGCGCTCGCTGCCCTAGCCTTCGATCAACGCCGTATTGCGATCGATCGCCTCGCGATACCGATCCAGCACCGCAGCGGTCTGCACGATGTATTTGCTCAGATCGTCCCAGCGCCGGTCTTCCAGCGCTTCGCGAATGCCCGGCAAGGTCTTGACCTCGTAGCCGGTGGCAAGGCCGGGTGCATAGATCAGATTGCGGTACCACGGCCGGCCCGGCAAACCGCCTTCGGCCAGCAAGGTCTGGTCGATGCGCTGCAGCGAGGCATTGAGCTTGCCGCGCACGCCTGAATCCAGGTTGCCGCCGCGCGATGCGAGTGCACTGTCGTAACGCTTGGCGCTGGTCTGCAAGCGCGTAATCGCCTGATCCAATGCGGCGAAGTCGATCTGCGGCACCGCGGCTTTCGGCTCGGGGGCACGTTGCGGGCGGTTGGGATTGTCGACCGCGGCGTAGGCACCGGCATGCAACAACTCGGCCTGCGTGCGTGCGGCAGTGCGATCGCTGTCGGCCTGCTGCTTGAGCTCCTGCGCGTAACCGGCCACCGCATCGGCAAAATCGCCGAAACGCTGCGGCAACACCGGTGCATTTGCCACGCGCAACACGGTGCGGCCTACGGTCTGCGACAACAGCGGCAGATAGCTGAAATCCGGATCGATATAGCGCGCGAAATAATCGTAGGAGTCGTACAGCGAGTGATAGACGCCGCTACCGCCGCCCTGCCCGCCGTAGCCCAGATCCAGCGTCGCCAGCCCCAGATGCTGCAGGAACGGGCTGTAGTCGCTGCCCGAGCCAAGCGCCTTGAGCGGCACATCGCCACCGGCCGCGACCTGCTTGGCGATGTCTTTTTGCGCCGGCTTGGCGGTGGGTGCCAAGGCATCGATGCGGGCACGTGCGCGTTGCCGTTCGAGCACGCTCACGCCGCTGTCGGGGTCGCGCAGATCCGCCGCCACCCCGTTGACCAGGCGTTGCAGCGCATGGCTGCCGCCGGCATTGAGAAAGCCGCGCCCATTGCCGTCGGTGTTGACGTACAGCACCGCCTTGCGGCGCAATTCGTCGGCGTGCTGTTCGGCCCATTCGGTGGAGCCCAGCAAGCCGGCTTCTTCGCCGTCCCAGCTGGCATAGACGAGCGTGCGCTTGGGGCGCTGCCCTTGCTTGGCCAGCTCGCCAATCGCCTTGGCTTCGGCCAGCAATGCGGTGGTGCCTGAAAGCGGATCGGCCGCACCGAACACCCAGCCGTCGCGGTGATTGCCGCGCACCACCCACTGGTCCGGATACTCGCTGCCGCCCAGGGTGGCGATGACGTTGTAGATGGTCTTGCTACCCCAGTCCGCATCGACCTTGAGGTGCACGCGCGCGGTGTCATCCCCGCCGATGCGGTAGGTGATCGGCAAGGCGCCGCGCCAGTCCTCCGGTGCCACCGGCCCGCCCAGGGCGGCCAGCAATGGCTGCGCGTCGCCCCAGCTGATCGGCAGCGTGGGAATCTTCAACACGCTGCCGGCCTGCTCGATCTTCAGGCGTTTGGCGCTTTTGCTGGCGCCGACGCCCGGGGTGAGCGGATCGCCGGGATAGATCGCGAAATTGGCGACCGAGCCGCGTTGCACGCTCCACTGGTTGCGCGCCGGGCCATCCGGATACGCCTGATCCTGAAAATAACCGTCGTCGCGCGGATCGGAATAAATGATCGCGCCGATCGCACCATGCTCCTGCGCCAGCCGCGGCTTGAGCCCGCGCCAACCTTTGCCGTAGCGCGCAATGACGATCTTGCCGCGCACGTCCACGCCGTTGCGCGCCAGCGCTTCGTAGTCTTCGGCGATGCCGTAATTGACGTAGACCAGGTCGCCGGTGACATCGCCATTGCCGCCATAGATCACATACGGTGGCAAGACGTTTTCGGTCTGAGTAGAGGTACTGTCGCCCGGCAGCGGCGGCTCCTTGAGACGGGCGACATACGGTTTGGCCCCGAGCAGTTCCAGCTGCGAGGTCTTGGGCGAGGGCCACAGCACCTCGAAGGTTTCGATGCGCGCATCCCACCCGTAGGCGCGCAGGCGCGTCTGCAGATCGCGGGCGTTTTCCAGGTTATGCGGCGAGCCGACGTGGTTGGGCGCCGACGCCCATTGCTTCAACCAGCCACGATAATCGGCGTCCTTCAATCCGCCATCGAAACGCGCTTCCAGCGCGCGTTGCGCCTGTGCGGCAGCGGCGTCGTAACCCGGCAGTGCGGCGGGTGCCGCAGGTTGTGCAGCCAGGGCAGGCGCGACGAATGCCAGGGCGAGTAGCCAGGCGTGCTGCGAAGAGGTCATCGTAGTTCCTTGAATAAAGTGTCCGGGGTAAACGGCGATTGGTTTGATACAGGGCGCTGGCGAGCACACAGCCACCATCGCACGACCGCGCACGGGCCGTACGTGCGCCGATCAGAAGCGATAGTCCAGGCCCACGGTGAAATAGCGCCCGCGCAGGTCGTACTGGGTGAAGTCGTACGGCGCGCGAATCCCCGGGAACGAGGCATCCACCGGCGGCTGCTTGTCGGCCAGATTCTCGATCTTGGCGTAGAGCGTGAGCTTGTCGATGCCGGTGTAAGCCAGATACAGATCGAACTGGTTGTAGTCGCTCACGCGCGACTGCAATGCACTCGCTGCCGCGCTGGCCTTCTGGTCGTAGCCGCCGGTGTAGTACCAGGTCAGCGCCGCACTGACGGTGCCCAGATTCCAGTCCAGCGTGGTGGTCGCCTTGTTGCGCGGCAACGAGGGACCGAGGTTGCTGCCGGCGTAATCCTGCAACGGGCCACCGACCACGGTGGGGCGGCGGTAATCGCGCACGTGGGTGTAAGCGGTATTGAGGCCGAAGTTGCCGGCCGCTTCGGTGCGCCAGCGCTGGCGCAATTCGACATCGATACCGGAGGTGGTCAGCTCGCTGAGGTTTTGATAGCGGTTGTACACCGCCACCAGCGTGCCGCGCTCGTTGCGGATGACATCGGCCGGGTTGTTGTTCTGCACGATGGTGGCGTTGTTGCCGGTGCCGACCAGATTCTCCAGTTCGATCTTGTACCAGTCCACGCTCAGGCTGGTGTCGGCCCACGGCGACAGCACCACGCCAAGGTTGTAGCTGCGCGTGCGCTCCGGATTGAGCTCGGTGTTGCCGACGGTGAAGAAGGTCGGGTTCTGGCGCGAGCCCGGCACATCCGGATCGAACGGATCGACCACCGAGCCGTAGGAGATATTCGTACTGGCCGCATTCTCCGATAGCGACGGTGCGCGGAAGCCACGCGAGGCCGCCGCGCGTACCAACACAGCATCCAGCGGTTGCCAACGCAGGCTGGCCTTGGGCGAAAACGCATTGCCGAAATCGCTGTAATGATCACCGCGCCCGGCCAGTTGCAGTTCCAGCGATTGCAGCAGCGGCAGGTTGACCTCGGCATACAGCGCCGACACCTTGCGCTCGCCATCCACCGCAGCAATCGCCGGGCGGATCTGCAGGCCTTGATCGATCTGCAGCGGATTACGCGAGACCAATTCTTCCTGACGCCACTCGGCACCGGCGGCGAATCCGACGCTGCCGGCCGGCAGCTCGAACAGATTCCCGGACACTTTGGCATCGACGCCGCGCAGCGTCGATTGCGCCGGGCGCAGCGTGCTGAGGTTGATACCGTCGATCACCGATTGCGGCGTGGCCGATGGATCGAGCAGGTTGTAGCTGCCGTCGGCCAGCGCCTGCGCCAACGTGAAGCGATTAGCGAAACCGCCGGAGACGGTTTCGTGCTCGGTGCTGCGCGCGGCGAACGCCGCCGCCTCCCAGTCCCAGCGTTCGGTCTTGCCGCGCACGCCGCCGAGAAAGCGGTAGGACTGCGAGCGATTGGTTTTGACCGTCTGGCCCAGGTCGAAGAAGGTGTATTCGATCGGTACCGCCGTGCCGTACGGGTTGTAGGGGCTGGAGGCCGGCAGCAGGTTGGACACCGGCTCGGCCAGCCCGGTCACGGCGTTCAACGCAAAGCGGCCGCCTTCCAGGGTGAAGTACGGGCTGGAGCCGAAGATCGACACGCCCTTGACCTCGCTGTAGAGCGCCTCGCCAAACGCTTCGACAGTGTCGCTGAGCCGGAAGGTGGCGTTGGTATAGGCCTGGTAGCGCTTGGTCGAGGGAATCAGCGTGGTGAACGGAGCCTGGTTGAAGCCGCAGGTATCGCCGGCCAGGCCGTCGATCGGTGCGCTGGCGGTGAGCACCGTGCCGGTGGGGCAGTTGCCTTGCGCGTCGAGCATCGGCACCGAGCGGCCGCCGACCAGATAGCGCGCGCCCTTGGCCGACCAGCCGTTCCAGCGCCCGCCGGGCAGATCGGTATAGATGCCCGAGCGGGTCAGTTCGCGCTGGTCCTGATCCAGCCGGTCGCGGTTGTAGGCGTCGACACTGAAAAGGATGTTGTAGCCGTCGCTGTCCAGATCGCCGATGCCGCCGATGAACTTGGCGCGCTGGGTGTCCATGCCGCCCTGATCGGAGGTGCCGCCGCTGATGCCGAGTTCGGCGCCCTGAAAATCCTGCCGGGTGATGATGTTGACCACCCCGGCCACCGCATCGGAGCCGTACACGGCAGAGGCGCCGTCCTTGAGCACTTCGATGCGTTCCACCGCCACCAGCGGCAGCGCGTTGAGGTTGACGAAGGTGTCGCCCAGGCCATTGGCGGGAAAGCCGTAATTGGCCAGGCGGCGTCCGTTGAGCAGCACCAGGGTGTTCTTCTGCGACAGGCCGCGCAAGCCGATACCCGCCGAGCCCGAGGCCCACCCGTTGTTGGTGGTTTCGTTGGTGGCGTTGCCGGTGTTGGCGGAGATCGAGCGCAGTGCGTCGGCCACGGTGACCTTGCCGGACTGCTCCAGCTGCTGGCGGTCGATCACCTGCACCGGGTTCGGGCCTTCGCTGTCGGTGCGCTTGATGTTGGAGCCGGTGACGCTGACGGTGGCCAGGGTCTTGCCCGTGTCGGGTGTCGCGTCGTCGGCATGAGCGAGGGGAATCAGCGCCGAGAGAACGGCAAGGGACAGCAGGTAAGGCGTAGGGCGCTTCACGCACGGCATCCATGAATGGGGGTTTTGCAGTGGGCCATGCGCGATTGATTAACAAAAATTACATAACTGCATAGGGATATGACGCGCTGTGACACACACTGGCGGCCAGACGCGGTAAGACGCGTGTCGGACGTCGTGCGCTGCGTATGGCGATTGAGCACAACGAGAACAACGCATGCTGCTGTTTGTCTTCAAGAGCTCGCAGATGGGCTGTCTCGCAGCGATTGGCACAGCCCGAAAAGCACTGGCGCACTTACAATGGCGCGCATGGATATCTTCAAAGTCTTTACGCTCGAAGCCGCGCATCGGCTTCCCAATGTGCCGCCCGGCCACAAGTGCGCCCGCCTGCACGGGCATTCGTTTCGGATCGAGCTGCATGTCAGCGGCGAGCCGGGTGCCGAGACCGGCTGGATCATGGATTTCGGCGACATCAAGGCCGCCTTCAAGCCGATCTACGACCGCCTGGACCACCACTACCTCAACGACATCGAGGGATTGGAGAACCCGACCAGCGAGCGTCTGGCGATCTGGATCTGGCAGCAGCTCAAGCCGGCGCTGCCGCAGTTGAGCGAGATCGTGGTGCACGAAACCTGCACGTCCGGCTGCCGTTATCGCGGCTGATCGCCCGGCGCAATCGTGTGACGCAAGGCCGCCTACTGGGCGGCTTTGCCGTTTCTGCGGCCTGGATAACTTGTTGATCCCAAAAGCCTCTTGAAGCTGTTTTGGAAATTTTCAGCAAACGTGTTGCATCGCAACAATATCCGCGTATGCTGCAACGCAACAAACAGTCACAGCATTCCCCAAGGGGTTCGCAATGTCGGCGCAGTTCGAAAACGGCTTCAGCAGTTTTGCTTCCGCAGCGGCACGCGCCAACCAGTTGGCGATGGAACACGCAGAAAACGCGTTTGGCCTGCAGCTGAAGACGTTGGAGCAAAACGTGAGCGTGACCACCAGCTTCTTCGGTGAGTTTGCACAGGCACGCGAGCTGGGCGCCTACAAGACGCTCTGGCCGAAGGGGCTGCAACTGGCCCGCGACAACCTGGAACGTCTAGCGTCGGTCAATCAGGAAGTGGTCGGCTTGGGCTTGAAGGCCTCCGATGCGCTCGGCCAACTGGCCAAGCAGCAGTTCGACGCCAACAACGAGCAAGCGAGCAAAGGCAACACCCGGCGCAAGTAACCGCCACCAAAATTCAGCGTCTTTGCATGGGTCCCTCCCCCCATGCAATCCGGCCCGACAGATCCCTCCCTCTGTCGGGCTTTTTTATTGTCTGCGCATTGGCCTGCGTGCTGCCGACGCCGCCCGTGGCGGCGCTTGTCTGGCCGCTGTGCAGTCGCTAGACCGCCGGCTCCACTTATTCCGGCAGCTGCAGCCCTTGCGCCTGAATCGCAGCGTCGGCACCCGGACGCCATGCGATCCGGCCCCAGCACGGCATCGTCAGGCGCTGGCGCAGCATGTCGATGTTCTCTTCGATGCGCTCCATCTGCGGATCGATTTCGTTGGCGATCCAGCCGATGCAGTCCAGCCCATCGGCGGCGATGGCGGCGGCAGTCAGGCGCGCGTGATTGATGCAGCCCAGCCGCACGCCGACCACCAGCACAACGGGCAGCTTGAGTGCGCGGACCAGATCGGCCTGGTCCAGATCGGCGCTCAATGGCGCGGCCCAGCCGCCGACGCCTTCGACCACCACCACCTCGGCCTGGCTGCGCAATTGCGCGAAGGCGCGGGCGATCGGCTCCAGCGACAGGGTGACGCCGACATCGGCGGCGGCCAGCTCCGGCGCCAGCGGGGCCGGCAAGGCATAGGGATTGAGAGTGGCGTAGTCGGGTTGCGGGTCGCTGGCGGCCTGCAGCGCCAGGGCGTCCTCGTTGCGCCAGCCGTGCGCGGTTTGCTCGCAGCCGCTGGCGACGGGCTTCATGCCCACGGCGGTGTGCCCGCGTGCGCGCAATGCGTGCAGCAACGCGGTGCTGCCCATGGTCTTGCCGATGCCGGTGTCGGTGCCGGTGACATAGAACGCCGAAAGCTGCATGCGTTTGGTTCCTGCGGCCACGCCGCGGTTGCAGTGAGGGCGCGCAGCATAGCGTGCGGATCCGAACGGAACGCTGAGTCGCAACGACCCTGCGGATGGCCGCTGCTAGACTTCGGCCATGTTCACAACTTCTTCGCTGACCGGCAGCAAGCCGGAACAATACGCCCAGCTCACCGCCCAGGCCCAGGCACTGGTGCATGGCGAGCCGGATCGGATCGCCAATGCGGCCAACCTTGCCGCCCTGATCTTCAACGCGTTGCCGTCGCTCAACTGGGCCGGCTTCTACTTTTACGACGGCCGCGAGCTGGTGGTGGGGCCGTTCCAGGGCTTGCCGGCCTGCGTGCGCATCCCGCTGGACAAGGGCGTGTGCGGCGCGGCCGCCAGCACCCGGCAGAGCCAGCGCATTGCCGACGTGGACGCCTTCCCCGGACATATCGCCTGCGATTCGGCGTCGCGCTCGGAGCTGGTGATTCCGCTGGTCAAGGGCGATGCGCTGATCGGCGTGCTGGATCTGGACAGCCCGGAGCTGGATCGCTTCGATGCCGACGACCAGCGCGGCCTGGAAGCCATTGCGCAGATCTTTGTCGGCGCGCTGACGTGACCACAGAACGGCTGCGCAACATCGGCCCGAAAAGTGCAGCGTGGCTGCGTCAGGTTGGCCTGCGCACGCAGGAGGATCTGCAGGCGGTGGGCGCGGTGGGCGCGTTCGTCAAAGTGCGCCGCGCCGGCTTCAAGCCCAGCCTCAATCTGCTGTATTCGCTCGAGGGTGCGTTGACCGACTGCCATTGGCAGGAGGTGCCCGAAGCGCGGCGGCATGCCTTGCTGGCCGAGTACGAAGCGGCCAGCGCGTTGCTACCGGTGCGTGGACGCGCGGTGGGTGGGCCGGTGGAGACCGTGCACTACGCGCGCGCCGATAACGACGATACGCATGGCGACATGCGTGAGGCAGCCGATGACGATGCGGCAACAGGCGAGACGCAGGACGATTGAGCGTCTGTGCCAGGTTGTAGCAGCTGTGTGTGCATCGCGATGGTGATGCGATCAGTAGCAGCGTGATCGTTGATTTCTCGATCGATTGATCCTCGATGCTCAATCGATAGCGTCATCAACGCGTCGCTGCATCCCGTAACGTTGGCGCAAGCGATGCACCCAGCGTCTGACCATGGCTAAGGCCAAGTAGCGGTTGGTACTCGGTGGTGAGGCCGGGTAACGACGACAACAGCGTGACGAGATTCTGTGCAGCGTATGGGTCTGCACGCGGCCGCCCGGGGCGATCCGGTGTTGCATCTTGTCCCGGTGGCCTGCCCTCGCCTGCCATCAGCGTCAGACGACGCTGCGATGGCTGTGTGTCTGCAGAAGCTGCTTGTGCGTGATCCACCACGCGCCGCGCCTGCTGGACGATAAACCCATCGCCCCACCACAGCGACGGATCGACCGCGACGTAGTGTTGAAACAGCTGCGGCTGTGTCAACAACATCTGCAGCACGAACAGCCCGCCATACGAATGGCCCCATAGCGTTTGCCGCTGACGATCCACCGACGCGCGCGCTTCCACCTGCGGGCGAATGCGTGTGGCGATCAGTTGCGCGAATGCGGCCGCGCCGCCGGTCCTGCGCTGCGGATTCAGCGGATCGGTTTCCACACGGCCATCGGTAAAACGCGCAGGCGTGTAATCCAGACTGCGCCCCACCGCGTCGATGCGCATCGCACTGTCGTCGGCGATGAACACCAGCACCGGTGCAGCGCCGTGCGTGGACAGGCTGTCGAGCAGGCGCTCATCCAGTTCCATCAATGCCGCATTGCCATCCAGCAGATACACCACCGGATATCCCGCAGCGGGCGGCGCTGCCTTGGGTGTGGCAATCCGTACGCGGTAATGGCGTTGGGCATCGGCCGAGTCCAGACGCAACGCGCTGAAGCCATACGAGGCGCTGGGACGATCGGCAACGGTGCTGCCGAGCGTGCGAGTCAGATCCGGCTGCGCGAACGCAGGTGCTATACCGACGATCCACATCAGCAAACCGGCGCACGCAAGCCGCCAACGATGATGTCGCATCACTGCATGCTCTCCTCATGCGCCGCGCACGTTTGTACGCGGCGCTGCATCGCCATTTAGAAGCCGAAACTCAAGCTCGCCCAATACGCGCGCCCTGGCTCGTTGTAGGTGGCCGCACCCGCCGCACCGCCGGTGTTGTTGGTGCCTTCGCGGAACAGTCGCGTATCGAACAGGTTATCCACGCCCATCCCCACGCTGATCTTGCGGGTAATGCGGTAACGCGCACTGATGCCCCACAGATCGTAGGGGTCGCGCGCGTCGGGGGCGATGGCGCCGCCGCTGGTGCTCGATTGGGTGGCCGATTCCTGCTTGCCGTAGAAGGTGCCGATGAGCAGCAGCGACAAGGCCTGGGTCGGTTGCCAATCCAGCGTGGTATTGACGGTGTATTCCGGGATCACCGACAACGGCTGATCGGTGGCGGTGTTCTTGTTCTCGATCATGTAGGTGACGTTGGTGTTCCACTTCAGTTCGCGGCCCTGGTCGCCCAGCAGCGGCAAGGTGAGATTGCCCTCCACGCCCTGCACGATCGCTTCCGACGCGTTGGTCCACTGGAACACCTGCCCACGTCTGTCGACAGTGACGCCAACCGGCGTCATGCCGGCAACGATCTTGTCGTCATAGGCGTTGTGGAAATACGTCAGCGAGGCGTGGTGGCCGCTCTGCGGTGCCCACTCGATGCCGATCTCCTTGTTGATGCTGGTCTCCGGATCGAGGTTGTCGTTGCCCTGGATATAGCAGCCCGAGCCGAGATTGGGGAACAACACCGGGCAGCCATTGCCGCGCGTGTAATACAGATAATTGGCGTTGGACTGGTACAGGTTGGGCGCCTTGAACGCGCGCGCGATGCCGCCCTTGAGCAGCCAGTCGTCGGTGAGTTTGTACTGCACGTTGAGGCTGGGGCTGAGGTTGTTGCCGAACTGGCTGTGGTGATCCAGCCGCAGGCCCGGCGTGAGCGTCAGCCGCTCGGTGGCGTAGATGTTGTCTTCCAGATACACCGCGCTGAGCGTGGCTTCGCTGCGTGGACTGCGTGCGCCTGCGGCAAGGCCGGGGAAGCCGCCGCCGGCGGTGACGGCTTGCGACATCGAATAGGCATCGCTGAGGCGGCTCTGGCGGCGCTCGAAACCCAGCGTGAGCACCTGTTCGGCCCAGGCCTGCAACGGCATGTTGAATTCGCCATCGATGTTGAGGTTATCGAGCGTGGCGGTGGAGTTGAGCAGGCCGGCGGCGATGGAGCCTTCCGGCCCGCCGGCCAGGCCTTCGTTGAGGCGGGTGTTGTCGGTGCCTTCATGGGCAGCAGTGAGGCGCGAGGTGCCCAGCGCCCAGGTGCCGCGATGGGTCAGCGATGCGGTGCGGCGGATCATGGTATTGGTTTCGCTGCCGAACAAGGCGCTGAGATCCGCGCCGGCCAGGCCGTCGGCACTGACCGCGCGATCGCCCGCGTACAGATTGCCCTGGCGGCTGAAACCGGCATCGAGTTCGAGCACCTGGCCTTCCATCGGGTCCCAACGCAGCAGGCCGTTGATGTCCTTGTTGCGCACGCCCTCGCGCCCGGCCGGTGGCACTGCGGCAGCGTTGCTGGCGAAGCGACGATTGAGATCCAGCGAATCCGGATCGGTTTTGTTGAGGTTGCTGTAGAGACGGAACGAGAACGTGTCGGACAGCGGGCCGCTGAGCTGGAAGCCGGCACGCTGGCCACCGCCTTCGGCACTGTGCTGCGGCACAAGACCGAACACCGTCATCGAGCCGGTCAGATCGCCGGTGGGCTTTTTGGTGATGATGTTGACCACGCCACCGGAGGCACCCGAGCCATAGCGTGCAGCGGCCGGGCCGCGCAGCACTTCGATGCGCTCCACCGCTTCGGCAGGCACCCAGTTGGTGTCGCCGCGCGTATTGCGCTCGCCGCTGCGGCCCATGCGCACGGCATCGCGCGATCCCACCGGCTTGCCATCGACCAGAATCAGCGTGTTTTCCGGGCCCATACCGCGCAGATCGATCTGGCGGTTGTTGCCGTACTGGCCAGAGGCACTGTTGCCGGTGAGATTGACGCCAGGCATGGTGCGCAGCAACTGCGACAGATCGTTGACCGGTGGGCGCCGTTCGATGTCTTCGTCGGTGATCACCGACGAACCCAATGCTTGCCGGGCGATCTGTGCGGCAGTGACATGCACGGTGTCCAGCGATTGCGGATCGGCTGCGGCGTCTTCGGCAGATGCGCTGCAAATGCAGCTGCCACAACCGAGCGCAATGGCCAGCACCAGCTGACGGTGGGACAACACGGGACGGCGTGCAGGCACAGACATCCATGACCGGCGTGATGCGGACATTCTCAAACCTCTCGACAGGAGATAGACCTCTGGCGACGGCTTGAGGTGACACGGTGGGGGTGATGCGTGCAACGTGCACTGGGTACGTGCAAGGCGCTACAACGCAGTCAAGATTGTCCGCGCATTCTACACAGATGCGATTCATTCTCAAATCGCAGGTCTGCGGTGGCGCTGCTGCGCGCTACTTCAACGCAAGCAGTTCGCGCATGTCATCGACAAGGGCAACCGCGCCGGATGTCTGTACATCAAAGCCGCGCAGATAGCCGTAGCGCACCATCGCCAACGGCATTGCAGCCGCATTTGCGGCGGCCGCATCGGTGGCCGAATCGCCCACCATCAGGCACTGCTGCGGTGTGTGCCGAAACTGCCTGGCTAGATGCAGCAGCGGCGCTGGATCGGGCTTGCGCTGCGGCAGCGAATCGCCACCGAGCACCGTGCTGAAATGCGTCGCGATGCCCAGGTGCTCCAACAACGGTGCGATAAAACGCGACGGCTTGTTGGTGCACAACGCCAGCGTGGCACCCGCTTCGCGCAAGCCGGTCAATGCCTCGGCAACGCCGGGATACACCTGCGGGTTGTGCAGCAGGCAGGCTTCGTAGTGCCGCATCATCACCGGCATTTCGGTATCGGCATCGTGCGTGCCGCCGGCTTCGCGCAAGGCGGTGGCAAGCAGCACGTGCACCCCTTCGCCGATCCAGCTGCGGATCGTCGCCTCGCTGAACTGCTGCAGCCCAAGTTCCTGCAAGGTGGCGTTGAGCGCTTCGGCAATATTCGGTGCGCTGTCCACCAGCGTGCCATCCAGGTCGAAAATCACCAGTGGATACGGATACATGCGGACTGCCTTGTGTGGGGAGAGCGAGGCGCAGTGTACGAAGTGCAGGATTCACAGCGTGTCACCGTGGAGCGATGGGGAGTGCGGATGCATGCGTCGATGCAGTCATTGCTGCATGCATCACGCCAACGCAGCAGCAGTGCAGGCACCGCGCATCGCACTCACTGCGCCTGCGGCACCTCGCCGAACAACTCGCCCTGCACCGCGCCCTCTTCCGCATCGCTGAAACCGCTCAAACCCACACCGACCAGGCGATAGCGCGTGTCGGCAGGCAACTCCACGCGCCGGGTCAGCGCCAATGCAATCTCCGCCAGTGCCTCCAGTGAGGCCGGTGGCTGCTCCGGCGTGTACGAGCGGGTCAGAATGCGAAAGTTCGAGGTCTTCAATTTCAGCACCACGGTGCGCCCGATACGCTCGGTGCGCCGCGTGGCGAGCCAGGTTTTTTCGGCCAGGCGCAGGATGTGCGGATCCAGCGCCTCCAGCGCGATATCTTCGCTGAAGGTGTCTTCCGAGGACACCGACTGCACCTCCTGATCCGGCTCGACCGGACGCTCGTCGATGCCACGCGCGCGGCGATACAGGCTCTGCCCGAAGCTGCCGAAATGCGCCTGCAATTCTTCCAGGGGACGCAGCCGCAGATCGCTGACGGTGACGATGCCTAAGGCCGCCAACTTGCCATCCATTACCTTGCCCACGCCAGGAATACGATTGACCGGCAGCGGCAGCAGGAAGGCATCCACACGACTGGGCGCGATGACGAACTGCCCGTCGGGCTTGCGCCAGTCCGAAGCGATCTTGGCCAGGAATTTGTTCGGCGCGATGCCGGCCGATGCAGTGAGCCGGGTTTCCTCGCGGATCTGGGTGCGGATCAGTTGCGCGATTTCGGTGGCCAGTTGCATGCCGGTCTTGGCTTGCGTGACATCCAGATAGGCCTCGTCCAGCGACAACGGCTCGACCAGATCGGTATGCCGATAGAAGATCTCGCGCACCTGCCGCGACACCGCCTTGTAGCGTGCAAAATCCGGCGGCACGAACACCGCGTCCGGGCATAGACGCTCGGCACGCATCGCCGGCATGGCCGAACGAATACCGAAGGTACGCGCTTCGTAGGAGGCCGCGCACACCACCGAGCGCGCACCGCGCCACGCCACCACCACCGGCTTGCCGCGCAGCGATGGATCGTCACGTTGCTCCACGGACGCGTAGAACGCATCCATGTCCACGTGCACGATCTTGCGCATCAAGCTGGCGTCTCTCCAAAAGCGTCAGCACATGATAAATCAGCCGCGTCTCACGCCTTGATCCGGCCTGCACAGACCGCTTGCCGCACTGCGCAACCGGTTGAACACAGCACGCATGCGTACGGATAAAACGTTTGATTGAACCGCGCGCCCTCATGCACGCTTGCCGGCTTCGCCTTATCGCTTCTTGCAGGAAACGTTCGTCATGACTCGTCAAAGTGCGTACTCGCGTGACCAATTGCTGGCCAGCGCGCGTGGGGAATTGTTCGGACCCGACAGTGCCCGCCTGCCCAACGACCCGATGCTGATGTTCGACCGCATCACCGAGATCAACGACACCGGCGGTGCACACGGCAAGGGCGTGATCCGCGCAGAACTCGATGTCCGCCCGGACCTTTGGTTCTTCGGCTGCCACTTCATCGGCGACCCGGTGATGCCCGGCTGCCTGGGCCTGGATGCGATGTGGCAGCTGACCGGCTTCTTCCTCACCTGGATCGGCGCGCCGGGCCGCGGCCGCGCGCTGGGTTGCGGCGAGGTCAAGTTCACCGGCCAGGTGCTGCCGAGCGCCACCCTGGTAACGTACGAGATCGATATCAGCCGCGTGATCAACCGCAAGCTGGTGATGGCGCAGACCGATGCACGCATGCTGGTGGACGGGCGCGAGATCTACACTGCCAAAGACCTGCGCGTAGGCATGTTCACTTCAACGGAGAATTTCTGATGCGCCGTGTCGTCGTCACCGGAATGGGCATCAATTCGTGTCTGGGCAATGATCTGGACACCGTCTCCACTGCACTGCGCGAGAGCCGCTCGGGCATCACCGCGTTGCCCGATCACGCCGAAGCAGGCCTGCGCAGCCAGGTCGGCGGCGCGGTGGCGCTGGACCTGGACAGCCTGATCGACCGCAAGCTCAAGCGCTTCATGGGCGATGCCTCGGCGTACGCGTATCTGGCGATGCGCGATGCGATCGCCGATGCCGGGCTGGATGCCGAACAGGTCAGCGCATTACGTACCGGCGTGATTGCCGGCTCCGGTGGCGGATCCAGCCAATGGCAGGTGGAAACCGCCGATCTGCTGCGCAACCGTGGCGTGCGCAAGGTTGGCCCATACATGGTGCCGCGCACGATGTGTTCGGCGGTGTCTGCATCGTTGGCCACTGCGTTCAAGATTCGCGGCCTGAGCTACTCGCTATCGGCTGCCTGCGCCACTTCGGCGCATTGCATTGGCGCGGCTGCGGATCTGATCCGGCATGGCGCGCAGGATGTGATGTTCGCCGGCGGCGGCGAAGAATTGCACTGGACCATGAGCGTGATGTTCGATGCGATGGGTGCGTTGTCGACCGGCTTCAACGATCGTCCTGCGGTCGCCTCGCGCCCGTACGATGCGCAGCGTGATGGCTTCGTCATCGGTAGCGGCGGCGGCATGCTGGTGCTGGAAGACTACGACCACGCCATCGCGCGCGGCGCACGCATCCATGCCGAATTGCTCGGTTATGGCGTGACCTCCGATGGCGCCGACATGGTCGCGCCCAGCGGCGAAGGCGCAGTGCGCTGCATGCACATGGCCATGCAAGGCCTCAGCCAGCCGATCGATTATCTCAACACCCACGGCACCTCCACCCCACTGGGCGATGTCACCGAACTGGGCGCGGTGCGCGAAGTGTTCGGCGACAACGTGCCACCGCTGTCCTCGACCAAGGCGCTGTCGGGCCATTCGTTGGGCGCGGCCAGCGTGCACGAGGCGATCTACAGCCTGCTGATGCTGCGCGATGGTTTCATGGCCGGCTCGGCGCATATCGACGAACTCGACCCGCGCGCGGAAGGCTTCCCGATCCTGCGCGAAACGCGTGCCGCAACGTTGAACACTGTGATGTCCAACAGCTTCGGCTTCGGCGGTACCAATGGCGCATTGGTGTTCGGCCGGATGTAATGATTGATGACGTGGCGGAAGCCGAACGGGATCGCGTGACCTGTTCGGCATCTGCACGGCACGCATCGGCAAGCAGTCGGCGGCATGCCGGGCCGATACTTGCGCCAGTAGGCACGCTCGCGCTGCTCGGCCCAGGCACGGCCGCGCTAATGCGCATCCCAATACGTATCGAGCGAGATCGCCGCGTCTTTGCTAGCCTGCAATTGCACTATGCCAACATCGCGACGGTCGCGCTCGGGTTGGCCCATGGTGCATGGCGAAGATGGAGGTAGCGAAGATGGCTGACACGCGCTCTCCGGTGAGATCGGAATTCGCGGCGCTTGAGCATGCCGACTGGGATAGCTTGTTTCATGGCCCATCGGTGGTTTACCTGCTGGCGCATGCGCGGCGGGAGGCGTTTTACATCGACGTGGCAAGTGGTCTGGGCGCAATCAGCGACACGCGCCGGCGCATCATCGCGCAGCAGGAAGCCAGCTTGCCCAGGGAGCGCGTGATGCCGCTGCTGCTGGTGTGGTTCGAGGCCTGCACCGATCTGGCAGCTGCCCAGGCCCGCGCCACGCAACTTCGCGCCTGGCCGCATGCCTGGCGGCGGCAGTTGGTGGAGACGCTCAACCCTGCCTGGATCGAACTGGATGCCTATGCCTTGGGATTTCCTGGCGCACTGGCGCAGGTGGGCGAACGCCATGCCCAGTGCCGCGACTTGCAGCATCCTGAAGATGTAGAAGGCACCTGAGCGAGCGGGTGCCTGGTCCTGCAGCACGATGGGACGCGCTCGAACTCAAGGACACACGATGTCCAGTGCACTGCTTCGATCAGCTTTTTGCGCTCGCCGAAGCGTCGCTTCCGAATGCGTTGCACTGCACCGGAGGCGACGCTTTAGAAAAGCAGGGAGACCTGACTAAAAAAGCCCGCGATCAGCCCGCCATGCCGTTATGCCGCAACAGCGCATCGATGCTCGGCGCACGCCCACGGAAGGCACGGAAATTGTCGGCCGCACTACGGCTGCCGCCACGCGACAAGACTTCATGGCGGAAGCGTGCGCCCGTATCGGCAACCTGTTCGGGTGCTTCTTCGAAGGCGGCGTAGGCGTCAGCGCTGAGCACTTCGGCCCACTTGTAGCTGTAGTAGCCAGCCGCGTAGCCACCGGCAAAGATATGGCTGAACTGATGCGGGAAACGATTCCACGCCGGCGGGCGATTGACCGCCACTTCGTCGCGCACGCGCTCGATCAGCTGCAACACGTTGTCCTGCAGCGGGTCGAAGCTGCTGTGCAGCTGCATGTCGAACAGCGCAAATTCCAGCTGGCGTACGGTGAACATGCCGCTCTGGAAATTGCGTGCGGCCAACAGCCGATCGAACAGATTACGTGGCAACGGCTCGCCGGTGCGCACATGCGCAGTCATCGCCTGCACGCGCTCCCATTCCCAGCAGAAGTTCTCCATGAACTGGCTCGGCAGTTCCACCGCATCCCATTCCACGCCGTTGATACCGGCCACACCCAACTCGCCGATGCGCGTGAGTAGCTGATGCAGGCCGTGGCCCATTTCATGGAACAGCGTAGTGACTTCGCCATGCCGGAACGTGGCCGGCGTATCGCCACTGCCGCGACCGAAGTTGCACACCAGATACACCAGCGGTGTCTGCACGCCGTTGGCGGTGTCGCGGCGATTGCGGCAATCGTCCATCCACGCACCGCCGCGCTTGCCTTCGCGTGCGTACAGATCCAGATAGAACTGCCCGACCAGCTCGCCCTGTGCATCTTCCAATCGATAGAAACGCACATCCTCGTGCCAGACCGGCGCGCTATCGGGCTTGACGGTGAGCCCATACAGGCTGTGGATGACATCGAACAGGCCGGCCAGCACCTTGGGCTCGGTGAAGTACTGCTTCACTTCCTGCTCGGAGAAGCTGTAACGCGCCTGCTTGAGTTTTTCGCTGACGTAGAACAGATCCCACGCCTGCAACTCATTCAGGCCCAGCTCGTCGCGTGCGTAGGCTTCAAGCTCGGCACGGTCGCGTTGCGCATACGGCTTGGCGCGCACCGCCAGATCACGCAGGAAGCCCATCACTTCATCCGGGCTTTGCGCCATCTTGGTGGCGACCGAATACTCCGCGTAGCTGGCAAACCCGAGCAGCTGCGCCAGCTCGGCGCGCAAGGCGAGAATGCGGTCGATATTGGCGCTGTTGTCCAGCGCAGCATTGCCGAATTCGGAGGCGCGCTCGGCATTGGCGCGATACAGCCGCGCGCGCAGTTCGCGATTGTCCGCATCGGTTTGCACCGGCAGATAGCACGGCATCTGCAAGGTGAGTTTCCAGCCTGGCACGCCGTCTTTTTCGGCAGCAGCGCGTGCGGCGGCGATCACTTCGACCGGCAGGCCGGACAGCTCGCTTTCGTCTTCGCTCACGTACGACCATGCATCGGTGGCATCGAGCACGTTCTGCGAAAACTTGGCGGCCAACGCAGACAACTCTTCCTGCACTTGCGCAAAGCGCGCCTTGGACGCGTCATCCAGCTCGGCACCGCCGAGGCGGAAATCGCGCAGCGCGTTTTCCAGCACCTTGCGACGTGCCGCGTCGTAGTGCGCCGCTTCCGGTGATTCCGCGAGCGCCTTGTATTGCGCGTACAACGCCAGATTCTGCGCCAGCGCACTGCCGAAGCGGCTTAACTTGGGCAGATTGCTGTTGTAGGCCTCTCGCAGTTCCGACGTATTGACCACCGCCTGCAGATGGCCCACCTGCCCCCACGCGCGCCACAGCCGCTCGGTGGCATCGTCCAGCGGCACCACGAAGCTGTCCCAGCTGACCGGGCTGACCTGCTCGGCCGCTTTCACCGCAGCCTCGGCCTCGGCCAGCAGGCGATCGATTGCCGGGCCTACGTGTTCGGGGCGGATCGCATCGAAGGACGGCAGTCCGGACAGGTCGAGCAGCGGGTTGGTCATGGAGCGCTCCGGCGGTGGACTGGATGACGGGTGACTGGATCAAGAACCAACACGTGTGGCTAGCAAAACGTCGCGAGGCGCAGCGGTGTTGATGGCAGCTCCAAGGATATGGCGGTCATTCCAGCGCCGCACAAGGCAACGTGGGCAAGTCGCCGCCGTTGACGGCGATGGCAATGGCCGCATCGCTGTCGGTGACGTCGATGGTATGCGCCACGTACCAGGCCGGGTCGTAATAGCTGTGCGCGTAACGCTCGCCGGCATCGCACAGGATGGTGACGATGGAGCCGGTGCGGCCTGCCTCGCGCATGCGCTGGGCGGCCTGCAGCACACCGACGAAATTGGTGCCGGTGGAGCCGCCGACGCGGCGGCCGAGCGTGGCGCTGACGTGGCGCATCGCCGCCAGGCTCAAGGCATCGGGCACCTTGATCATCATGTCCACGCAGCTGGCGATGAAGCTCGATTCCACCCGCGGGCGGCCGATGCCCTCGATACGCGAGCCACCGGTGATGGCCAGCTCCTTGGGGCACTGCCCGTCCACCGCGCGGCAATAGCCGTCGAAGAACACCGACACCTCCGGGTCCACGCACAGGATGCGGGTGGCGTGGCGCCGGTAGCGCACATAGCGGCCCAGCGTGGCACTGGTGCCGCCGGTGCCGGGGCTGCACACGATCCAGTCGGGAATCGGGTGCGGTTCGTCGGCCAGCTGCTTGAAGATCGACTCGGCGATGTTGTTGTTGGCGCGCCAGTCGGTGGCGCGCTCGGCGTAGGTGAACTGGTCCATGAAGTGCCCGCCGGTCTCGCGCGCGAGCTGGTGCGAGGCGCTGTCCAGATCGCAGGCGCGCTCCACCAGATGGCAGCGGCCGCCCTGGAATTGAATCGCGGCGATCTTTTCGGGCGAGGTCGAGGCCGGCATCACCGCGATGAAGGGCACACCCAGCAAGCGTGCGAAATACGCTTCGGAAATCGCAGTCGAGCCACTGGAGGCCTCGATCACCGGCCGCCCCGCACGCAGCCAGCCGTTGGTCAGCGCGTACAGAAACAGCGAGCGCGCCAGCCGATGCTTGAGGCTGCCGGTGGGGTGACTGGACTCGTCCTTGAAATACAGGTCGATGCCCGGATAGCCCGGCAAGTCCATCGGAATCAGGTGGGTGTCGGCCGAACGGTTGAAATCGGCTTCGATCTTCTGGATGGCGGCGGCCACCCACTGGCGCTGCGACATGGCAGGACTGTGCGGCGAAGTAAGCCCCAATTCTACCGCTGCAAGGCGCGCGGCCACGGCCGGCGGGTCATCGGGCGGACAGCTGGGAGCCGATGCTATGCTCATCGCACCTGTTCGCCTGCCCTGACCGCCTGTGCTGCGTTGCCTGCTCCGCCTGCTGCTGTGCCTGTGCCTGGTTGCCAATACGGCCACCGGTGCGTGGGCGTCGGTGGGCATGGCGATGCCGGCAATGGCATCGGGTGCGATGGCACCGGCTGCGTCAGCTGCGCAGGCTTCCATGCCGGCCGCAATGCCGTGCCATGCCGACATGCAGCCGACTGCCGCCGTGCCTACCCACGACAACGCCAAGCATGCGCATGCAGCCGATTGCTGCAAGCTGGGCAGCTGCGACTGCCTGCAGCACTGCAGCCTCGCCTTGCTGACACTGCCTGCGGTGCCCGCAGGCCTGCTCGGTCACTGGGCGTTGCCGGCTGACCTGGCCGAAGGACGCAGCAGCCCGGTGCCCGAGCAACCGGTTCGACCTCCCATCGCCTGAGCGCTGACGGCTTTTGCCGTCATCGGGCCCGCGTGCTTGCTGCGCGGGGTTTCTAAGCGATGCGATGCGTCCGCCTTCATCCGTGGGCCGCAGCGGAGATGTCATGTCTTTCGATCCCACTTCTTTCGATCCACCCTCCAACGGCGGCCTGAGCCGGCGACGCTTCGTGCAGGGCATCGCCCTGGGCGGGGTTGTCGCAAGCACCGGCCTGTGGCGCAGCGATGCGCGTGCGTCCAACCCGGTAAGCACGCCGGTCCTGCGTGGCAGCAGCCAATCGCTGCAGATCGGCCGCATGCCAGTCAACCTCACCGGGCGCACGCGCACCGCCATCACCGTCAACCAGAGCCTGCCCGCGCCCACGCTGCGCTGGCGCGAGGGCGACATGGTGAGCGTGCGCGTACGCAACGCGCTGGCCGACCAGCCTACCTCGGTGCATTGGCACGGCCTGTTGCTGCCGGCCAACATGGATGGCGTGCCGGGCATGAGCTTTGACGGCATCGCGCCGGGCCAGGAGTATCACTACCGCTTCGCGCTGCGCCAATCCGGCACCTACTGGTACCACAGCCATTCGATGTTTCAGGAGCAGGCCGGGCTGTATGGCGCGATCGTCATCGACCCGCTGACACCGCCGCCGTATCGGCACGATCGCGAGCATGTGGTGCTGCTCTCTGACTGGACCGATCTGGAGCCGGCCGCGCTGTTCCGGCGGCTCAAGCAGATGCCCAGCCACGACAATTACGCACAGCGCACCGTGGGCGATTTCCTGCGCGATGCGCGCGAAGACGGCATGCGCGCAACGCTGGCCGATCGCGGCATGTGGGGGCGCATGCGCATGACCCCCACCGACCTGTCCGACGTCAACGCCAATACCTACACCTACCTGCTCAATGGCGTCGCGCCGGCCGGCAACTGGACCGGGGTGTTCACCCCCGGCGAGAAGGTACTGTTGCGTTTCATCAACGGCTCGTCGATGACCTATTTCGACATCCGCATTCCGGGCCTGCGCATGACCGTGGTGGCCGCCGACGGCCAATACGTGCACCCGGTGAGCGTGGACGAGCTGCGCATTGCTGCTGCAGAAACCTTCGACGTGATTGTCGAACCCATCGGCCAGGATGCATTTACGTTGTTCGCGCAGGACATGGGTCGCACCGGATTTGCCTGCGGCACGCTGGCGGTGCGGCATGGCTTGCAGGCACCGATTCCGGCACTGGATCCGCGCGCGATCCTGACCATGCAGGATATGGGGCATGGCGACGGTATGGCACCAGCTGATCACGCCATGCACGGCGGTGATGCGATGCAGGGCGATCCACACGCAGCGCACGCGATGGCAATGCCGATGCCGGCAACGCACATGCATGAGCATGCAAGTAACGATGCGCAGAGCAAGGCACCGCACCACCCCGCCAGCGAAGACGGCAATCCGCTGATCGACATGCGCAGCAATGCCACTTCACCGCGCCTGGACGACCCCGGCGTTGGCCTGCGCGACAACGGCCGCCGCGTGCTGTGCTACGCCGACCTGCACAGCGTGTTCGACGATCCGGATGGACGCGAGCCCGGGCGCGAGATCGAGCTGCATCTGACCGGGCATATGGAAAAATTCGCCTGGTCGTTCGACGGCATCGCCTTTGCATCAGCAGAACCCTTGCGGCTGCAGTACGGCGAGCGGCTGCGCATCGTGTTGGTCAACGACACCATGATGCAGCACCCCATCCACCTGCACGGCATGTGGAGCGACCTGGAAGACGCCGACGGCAATTTCCAGGTGCGCAAGCACACCATCGACATGCCGCCCGGCACCCGCCGCACCTACCGCGTGCGTGCCGATGCGCTAGGCCGCTGGGCCTACCATTGCCATCTGCTTTACCACATGGAAGCGGGCATGATGCGCGAAGTGCGGGTGGAGGCATGAGCGCGCTTCGTACGCAAGACGTGGTGCTGCTCGCACTGCTGCTGAGCGCATCGGCTACTGCACAGGAGCATGTGCCTGAGGCGATGGATTCATCCGCGCATGCCGATGGCACGCATGCAATGCAGATGGCCGACCACGCAACGGCTGCCCAGTCGCAGACGTCCACCGCGACAGATGTATCGCCGCCATCTGCGCAGGAGACCGCAGATGCGATGCAGATGGATCACGCGCATCTGCAACACACCGGCGCTGCATCGCCATCGGCAGACGCTGCCGACAGCACGCCTGCGCAACGCCCGGTACAAGCCGACGTTTCGGCATCGCCGACATCGATGCATCACGCAGGCATGCAGCACGCCGACGTCAAGCATGCCGCACACCAGGCCTCTACGAATCCACAACCGGGTCACAGCCAGCAGCCCCAGGCAGACATGGACCATGGGGCAATGGACCATGCGTCGATGGACCACGCGTCGATGCAGCACGCCCCGATGCAACATGGACCAGCGCAGCATGGGCCGATGGATCACAGCAACATGCAGCACGCACTGCACACCGAAGCGGCGACCCAAACGTCGGCATCGCCCACCACCAGCGCACTGCCACGCGAGCCTATCCCCGAGCCCACTGCCGAGGAGATCGCTGCGGCATTTGCACCTCTGCAGCACCATGCGATGCACGCGGCAGGCATCAATCACTACGTGTTGCTCGATCGACTGGAAGCGTCCAATACCAACCGCGGCAGCGGTCAGGATTGGGAAGCACGCGCCTGGATCGGTGGCGACATCGACAGGCTCTGGCTGCGCAGCGAAGGCGAGCGGCACGACGGGCGCACGCAGGACGCCTCGTTGGAGGCGTTCTACGGTCACGCCATCTCACCGTGGTGGGATGTACTGGTTGGCGCACGTCAGGACATCGGCGCGGACGCGCATCGCAGCTGGGCCGCCTTCGGCGTGCAGGGACTGGCGCCCTACAAATTCGAAACCGAAGCCACGCTCTACATCGGCAGCGGCGGCAGCGCGGCACTGCGACTGGAAGGCGAGTACGAGGTGCTGCTGACCAACCGACTGATCCTGCAACCGCGCGTGGAAGTCAGTATCGCCTTGACCGACGACAACCGGCGCAACATCGACAACGGAGTGGAGCAGGCCGAATTCGGCCTACGGCTGCGCTACGAAATCACCCGCCGTTTCGCGCCCTACATCGGCTGGGTGCACAGCCGCAGCTTCGGTGACACCGCCAGACGCGCTGCGATCGAAGACGAACCGGCGCGCGACAGCCGCTTCGTTGCCGGCGTGCGCATCTGGTTCTGAGACAGCCGCTGTGCGTGCATGGACCTGATCGTTCGGGTCCATGCAACACCCTCTAGGAGGGCAAGGAAGTCTGCTTACAGCGATCACCTAAAGAACAGCCGCGATGAGCGAAAGAAGCATAACGGCCAGATCACCGATTTCTCGCAATGCAGACATACCGACAACCATTGCCTCGCTAACATCGGCGCCCAACGCAGTCAGACCTGCCCCCATTCCATCAAGGAGACCGCAATGCCTTTGACCGATCTGCAACACGTTCCCGGCGCCAGCGCCGCGCCCGCCGAGACCGGCGGTTTCGTGTTCAACCACACCATGCTGCGCGTCAAGGATGCACAGCATTCGCTGGATTTCTACACGCGCGTGCTGGGCTTCCGCCTGCTCGATGCACGCGATTTTGCCGATGCGAAATTCAGCCTGTACTTTCTCGCCTTGTTGCCGGAAGGCACCGCAATCCCCGAAGAAGATACCGACCGTCGTCTGTGGATGGCCGGCATTCCCGGCGTACTGGAACTCACCCACAACCACGGCACCGAAACCCAGGACGGCCCGGTCTACCACGACGGCAACAGCGAGCCGCGCGGCTTCGGCCACATCTGCATCTCGGTGCCCGACATCCACGCCGCCTGCGCCCGCTTCGACACCCTCGACGTGCCGTACCAGAAGCGCCTGGAAGATGGCCGCATGAAGCACCTGGCCTTCATCAAGGACCCGGACGGCTACTGGGTAGAGATCATTTCCAATACGCCGCTGGCCTAACGCAGAACAAAAAATGCCCGGAATTCCCGGGCATTTTTTATGCGTGCGAGCTATCGGCAGTTGTTACAAAACGGCGCGTTCGAGCAACGTGCATCAGCAAAGAACACTACCAGCACCTTTCAACGAACCCGATGCGCTCAGAGGCAGCCGCCATCCAGCGCGGCGCACTGCATCAGTTGGAAGCGGCAACAGCCTCTCTGTCCGGAAACCATTGCGGCAACTGCTCGGCAAATCTTGCAGCACATTCCTCGCTGTAGGCCTGCGCGGCTTCTTTGACCAGTGCGTAGTCGTTGGCCTCCCATTCCTCAAGCGATGCAGTGCGCGGTGTCGGTGCACAGTCCAGATTGACCGGGCTGGCCTTGCGCTTCAGAAGGCCCGAGCGCTCACCGCAGATCGTCACTGCATAGCGCAGCTCGTAGGGCGACGTGGTATCGGCCAGGCTCTGGTAGACAAGCAGCCAGTCGGACATCAGCACCTGCAGCGGGAACGGGTCCACCGGCAGTGCTGCCGGATGCCCGGTGAAGTAGCTCTTCAGACGCGCATTGACCGCATCGCGCTGCAATTGATATCCGGGATTCCCCACGGCCTCCATCTTCTCGCCTTTCAGCTGCCCCTTACCAAAGGACGACACTGCGATACCGCGCGCGAACAGGCTGGTGGCGATCTGCAAACCCACCACCGCCCCAGTGTGTCCGCGCCGCACCACGCGCAACATTTCGTCGCCGTTGGGTAGCCCGTTGGAACCAACTCGCATGCTGGCATGCAACGGAAGCTGCAACGCCCAATCCGCCGACGATGCAATGACGGCATCGCCTTGCGTTTGTGAAGCGGACTGCTCCTCCGTTGCAGCGACCAACACCGTGCCGGCAGCCGCAGCATAGGCCGTCGCTGTCGAAAAATCGCCAGTGGCAAATGCAGGTACCACTGCCACCGCCTCTTCCCCACGTGTGGCCGTACAGAACGCGCTGGAAGCACGCATCTGTACTTCATGAAATGCGATGCCGTTGATCTGATGTACCACCGCATCCTGGCCGTACTGCGCCACCAGTTTGGTAACGATGGCCTCCTGCTCGACCGGCTGCTGGCCGCAGACCTTGGCCGCGGCGGTGCGCGACCAGGCGAACTGCAGCGCAGGATCCCACCCCATCGCGTCTTCGCCCACAAACCCGTGGTCGTAGTGGTAGGCGTAGATGGCAGGGTCGATTTCTTGCAAGGTCATCCCGCCCACACCCGCATAACCGGGCGGAACATCGCCAGCCATCGCAACGCCGCTCAGTGCCGAGATCGCCACCGCAATCAATGCTTTCATAGATTCCTTCCACTGGAAATGGCGTCGCATTGCGTGTCCCCCACGCAATGCGACAAGACACTGTCAGACCGCGCGGACAGCGGCCAATAGCACAGTGCTTGGTCCATCGAACAATGATCCGCAGTCGGCTCGAACGCTCAGTTGCGAACATAGTGTGGGCGCATCACGCGCACTTGGCAGTCGGGGCGGTCCCCACATCTGTAGGGACCGCCCCGGAAGTGGCGGTTATCTATGCATGCAACAGTCCGCGAGTACTGCGCTGCCACTCGCGCGGCGGGCGCAGTGCGGCAAGCGTGTGGACCAACTCGCGATAGCTCTCGGCCAGTTGCGCGAACAGGCTGGCATCGCTGCAACGCGTGTCGGCCACATCGGAATAGGCGCCGCGCCCCAGGTCGATGAAGTAGTCCACGCTGAGCCGGCGACGTTGCGCCACGCCTGGAAACAGCCCGGCAATCAGCAGACAGCCATCGCCCACATCGCGTAGCAGATCGGCACGCACACTGCCCATCTGTTCCTGCGCATGCAACCACGCCAATGCCTGCGTGCGCGAAAGCAGATGCGCATCGCGCTGGAAGCGCAGCAACACGAACACCAGATAATGCTCGCGCGATTCGTCCAGCGGCCGCGCGATGCGCTGCCCTGCCTCACGTACCAACGCCTGCCACAACTCGGCCGGCGCGCCCTGTTTGAAAGACTCGTGCATACGTCCTCCTGCGTGGTGGGACCCTCGCCAAGACAGAAGCATATTCCGGGCCAAACGGTTGGCAGTGCCGGGTGTCGAGCGCTAATGCAACCCGTGCCGACGAGCGCAGATGGCGGCATGGTGCGTGGCCACATGCCAGCGGCATCGAAGCCGCCTGTCCATCGCAACGGCCGGGTGGATCCCAGACACCTCACTGTGTCGATGCCTCGGCATGTCGACGAAATCGCGCAACAGCACGACCTGTCCAAAAAAGTGACCTGGCTCGCGCAGCGAGACATTGGCATCAAACGAACGCGACTGTGTGATCCATGTTCGCATTCAAACGCGTGCGCCTCTCTAGGATGGCCGCTGCCCGGCGCGCCCGATGCCGCTGGACATCCAGGTTCTGCGGTCGCGGAGGCGCGATGCACATGCATGACGCCCAGCCCTTGCCGTGCTGCATCGGCGGTCGCAGAACTTCCCAGCGGGATCAATGCGCAGTGGTTTGGCGCGCTTCCGCAATTCCCGGAAGCCTTGTGCTTCTGTAACAGGAGTCATCCGACATGGGTGTAAAAACGTCAGTCGTTTCACTATTCCTGGCATCCACGCTGTGGCTGTCCAGCAGCGATGGCCACGCCTTTGCACGGCCTGGCAACCCGCCGGATGCGCGCACACCTGCAAGCAACAGCAAAACCACCGCGATCGGTCCTGCGTCCGCGGCGTATCCAGGTCCGACAGAGGTGCCCGCCGGCACGGCGATGACGTTCTGGGCATCGCAACCGGTCGACCGCAACGAGACGGTGGTAGTCAGCGGTGGCAACATCGGCCCCAGCGCCACGGTGCGCCTCACGCGGCTCGACGATGGCGCGGTGGGCAGTCCGTTGGAGGCGACAGACAGCACCAATAGCGGCTGGAGCAGCGTGACACCGACGCAGGCCACCGAGCAATCGCTCAAGTTTCAGCTTCCCGATAGTGCGCGCGGCGTCTATGCGTATCAGATCGTCACCGGCAGCGGTGCGGGGGCAACGACGCTGGTGAATGCGCCGGATATCTGGTTCGTGCAGGGCAATGTCGGCGGCGGTGCATCGCCGCGTGGCAGGCTCAATGTGTTCGGCACCGCCTTGGGCAGGATGTCGGCATCGAGCCAGCCGGTGCGGCTTGCGCTGGTCAAGGATGGCACCGTGCAGCGTATCGTGATCGCCGACGAATCGAATCCCAAAGAAGGCATGTACGCACAGAGCTTCGCCATTCCGGCCGACATGCCCGAAGGCGACTACGAGCTGTATTTGCACAATGGTTCCGGCGGTCCCAGCGCATGGAGCCGCTATCAGAATTTCGGCGTCGGCGCAGATCGCACCGCCCCACGTCGCACCATCACCACCGTCAGCATTGCCTATCCGACCAACTGGCCGAACATCCAGTGCAGGGTGGCCCCGGCGATCGGCAACGGCGCACCGGACGATGCGAGTTTTGTCGCCGCATTCGCCTGCGCGGCCAATGGCGGTGTGGTGTCGATTCCCGCCGGCAGATACACCTTGTCGCAGCAATACGCACAAGGATTCAATCAGACGATTCCCAACCACGTGGTGATCGCCGGCGCGGGCAAAGACGCCACGGTGCTGTCCTTCCCAACCGCCAACAACACCACCTTGTTCAAGGGCAACGGCGTCTATTACACGCCGCCACGCCAACCCAAGTGCGATCAGCAGATCAACTGGGCCACCAACCTGTTTGGCATACGCGACCTGGCCATCGAAGCGCCCGCCATGCGCGAAGGAACCGGCATCGTGTTCGAGCATATGCCGCTGACGGATCTGCGCTCGGTCCCCTTCGTGCGCGATATCCGGCTCACCCTCGGCAGGCAAACCGATCGCACGGCCAACGGGCCGCTGACGACCGGCATCCAGGCGAGCAATATCTCCAACCTGCAGATCAGCGGAAACGACATCACCGCCAGCAAGCCGATCACCATGGATAAACACGTCTACGGCGCTACCGTGCAAAACAACACACTGCGTTGGCACGAGCTGGCACTGACGTTCAATCATGATGTGCAGAACGCGCTCATCACGCACAACCGGCATCTGTCCGCCGGTGCGCCTTATCATCAAACGCCCTCGGAACTGGGTTTCGCGGCGCCCGGTCGTGATGTGTACTACGCAGACAATGCCAGCCAGTATCCGCAGGATGCGCAGCAAACCTGGCAGCTGACGTTGGACGAGGGCATCGGCAACTATCTTGGCAAGGTCGCTGCCAGTTCGGGGACGACGCTGACGTTGGCCAACAATGCAAAAGACGTTCCGTATCTGTGCGATCCCGATGGCAACTCGGTGATGATCGTTTCCGGCAAGGGTGCCGGCCAGATGCGTTACCTGATGGGCAATACATCGCCGCTGGGCAACCGCGTGAACCTGGACCGCGCATGGGACATCCCGCCCGATCAGAGCTCCACCATCACCATCGTGACCACCAACGGGCGGATGTTGTTCGTCAATAACGACCATGGTGGCGCTGGCCCGATCACCAACTTCTTTCCATCCGCCGACGTCATCCATGCATACAACCGGCTGCATCGCTTTGGTGCCGGAATCGTGCAGCCCACCGGGTTTTATACCGATGCCAACTCGCTACTGGCAGGCTGGCATTCGCAGATGCTCAATAATGAAATTACTGCAGATGCGGTTGCCAACCCGTCCTCGATCGGTGGCCAGACGGCAGTATTCAACCTGCAGGGAAGCAATCTCATGATCAGCGAAGGCAAGCGGGAAAATGCCTGGTACACCGATGCCGTCACCAGCACCGGCATCATCCGCAATAACCGCTTTGCCGCAGGCGCAACTGGAAGCGTGGGCCTTTGGGATCGGGTGAAGAACTCGCTGATCGAGAACAACACCACCCCGGAGGTCCGCATTCAAAACGAAAACGTCAAGGACGCATTGATCCGCGGCAACCGCACGGCAAGCGGGCAAACGTCGCCGGTCATCATGAATGAGCCTCGCCCGGAAAGCGGCAATCTGATCGTGCCGTAGCCAACGCAGCTACCGATACGCTGCGCCCATCGTGTCGCAGCGTACTGGCCTAATTGCTCAGCCCGCGCAACAGGCGCGTTACGCCGAGGACGCGGCTCTGGATAACACCATCTGGTGAACGCTCTTCGGCATGAATCCGCGTCGAAGGCGCCCATCTCGCAGTGAGCGCAGCGCTTTATCGGCCGTTCCTACTCCACCGTCACCGACTTGGCCAAGTTGCGCAGCTTGTCCACATCGGTGCCGCGCGCCAACGCGGTGTAATTACGCCAACAGTTGCACCGGAATGGTGTGGATCACCGGCGACAGCACGCCGGCGTGGCGCGGGGTGCGGATCACGTGCACGCCTTCGGAACTGCCACTGCAGGGCACGTCATCAGGTACGCAAGACCAGTGCCTTTCGCTCTTCACGATTCACGAGCCACGTGAGCAATGCACCGGGCAGCAGGAATCCCAGCGTTACAAGCAAGCCGTGGAGCATATGTGCCGCCGGCTCGTCCAGCACGGCGATGTGCTTCATCGGAGACAGCCACGGAGAAAGATTGAAGAACGCGATCGTCAAGACGACAAGCGACAAAGTCCAGTTCACCCCACGCTTGCGCGCCGAATTCCAGGCGTAAGCGGCCAGCACAACAACAAAGAGTCCTTCGATCACCCAAGAGGCGGTGCCAAGCCGTCCCCACAGTCCCAGACCAAAGTGGGTCTGGGAATGCGGCAAAAGTGCCAGGTCATTGTTGTGCATTGGCCAGTCGGCAAGGAAGTGAGAGAAAGAAGCGATGAACGCCAGAACTGCAACGCGTCTGTCTTTCCAGAAGAGGCCAGCCCAGACCAAGGAACAAACGACCGCCGCCAAGAGCGAATGATCCCAGTCGATGAATGTCAGGTCGAAGAACAGATAGGGGCCTGCAGCAAGGTTGGGCGTTACGATGTCCCAGCCAAGCATGATGAAAATACCGTCCAGGATGTCGAGGAAGCCGACGCCCAGCAGTAGCGGAAGCGTCGGGATGCTCGGAAAGCGGGCTTTCAAGGCTAGTCCGATCGCAAAGTGACCCACATACATGGCTGGTGCTCCAAAGATTAGGCCTGCATGGTGCCCCCGTTGAACCCTCCAGACTGTAAAATCAGAACAGTTCGACCACGGTCCCGGCTATGCCCGACGATGGCACCCTGAGTCCAGAGATTGCAGAGATTTTTCTCTCCCAGGCTTCGGTTCGAACGTGTGTTGCGGGGCAGCGCATCTTTGAGCTGGGCTCCTCCCCTGCCTGCATGTTCGGCATTCTCAGCGGCTCGGTCCGGGTCTCGCTGGAGCCGATCCAGCTCAGCGAGAGGCTGTCGCTGATCCTTGGACCAGGCCAGTGGTTCGGGGAAGTTCCGCTGCTGGATGAGCGGGCACGGGCGTTCAGCGCGGTGGCCCACGGGCGTAGCAAGATCGCCGTCGTCTCGACTGCCGCCTTCAACCGTGTGATCGCATCCAACCCGGCGGCGCTCCTGGCCATCACCCGCCTGGTGTGCTCACGCTATCGCCAGACCTTGGACTGGATTGAAGCCAACCAGGCACGTTCGCTCGAACGCCGGCTGGCGGCTCAGCTTCTCACTGCCCAACACAACGTCCGCATGCCACAGAGTGCGCTGGCCGACAGGCTGGGCGTCTCCCGTCCTACCGTGAACCGGCTCTTGAAAGCATGGAAAGCCCAAGGCTTGATCGACGTTGGCTACGGGAAAGTCAATGTGCTGAACATGGAAGCCCTGGCATCGATCCTCGCAGGGGAGCTAGAGCGCGACTAGCGCCCCTTGGCGCCTGGATGATCAGGCCAAGTCCCCACCGCGGAACCAGCATGCGCGATCCGATTCTGTGGATGGCAGACCAGTAGGAGTCGCAAGCGTCGCGCTGCAGAAACCCAAAAGGGCGGGAGCAATGACGCCCCCGCCCTTTCGCTCTTTTCGGGTTTGGACGAAGCATTACTCGTCCGCCCGCCACACGTCGGCGCTGGTTGGACGAACCATTGTCCAGTCGGACCGAGAGTTCCCTGCGACCGCCCACGATGCTGGGCTTCTGCCGCTACTCTACCGTCACCGACTTGGCCAGATTCCGCGGCTTGTCCACATCGGTACCGCGTGCCAGCGCGGTGTGATACGCCAGCAGTTGCACCGGGATGGTGTGGATCACCGGCGACAGCACGCCGGCATGGCGCGGGGTGCGGATCACGTGCACGCCTTCGGACTCGCTGAAGTGGCTGTCCTGGTCGGCGAACACGAACAGCTCGCCACCACGGGCGCGCACTTCCTGCATGTTGGATTTGACCTTTTCCAGCAAGCGGTCGTTGGGTGCGATCACCACCACCGGCATCGCCGCATCCACCAGCGCCAGCGGTCCGTGCTTCAACTCGCCGGCCGGATACGCTTCGGCGTGGATATAGGAGATTTCCTTGAGCTTGAGCGCGCCTTCCAGCGCGATCGGGTAATGCAGGCCACGGCCGAGAAACAGCGCATTTTCCTTGGCCGAGAAGCGCTCGGCCCAGGCCATGATCTGCGGCTCCAGATTCAGGGCGTGCTGCACGCTGCCGGGCAGGAAACGCAGCTGCTCCAGATAATCCGCCTCTTCGGCCTCGCCGATGCGCCGCCGCAACTTGCCCAGCACCATGGTCAGCTGGAACAACACCGCCAGCTGGGTGGTGAACGCCTTGGTCGAGGCCACGCCGATCTCCGCGCCGGCACGCGTGTAGCAGACCAGTTCGCTGGCGCGCGGGATCGCACTTTCGGGCACGTTGCAGATCGATAGCGTGTGCAGATGCCCCAGCGATTTGGCGTATTTCAGCGCCTCCATCGTGTCCAGCGTTTCGCCGGATTGGGAGATGGTGACGATCAGATGTTTGGGGTTGGCATAGGCGGCGCGGTAACGGTACTCGCTGGCGATTTCCACGCTGCACGGCAGCCCGGCGATGGCTTCGATCCAGTAACGCGCGGTCATGCCGGCGTAGTAGCTGGTGCCGCAGGCCAGGATCTGCACGCCTTCGATGTCGCGCAACACCGCTTCGGCATTCGCGCCGAACAGAGAGGCAGGAAATCCCTTCGCATCGATCGCCGCCTCGATCGTATCGGCCAGCGCGCGCGGCTGCTCGTGGATTTCCTTCTGCATGAAATGCCGGAACGGACCGAGCTCCAGCGATGCCAGCGACACATCGGACAGATGCAGCGGGCGTTCGACCGGCGCGTCGTTGCCATCGAAGATGCGCACGCCATCGCGGCGCAGTTCGGCCGTATCGCCCTCTTCCAGGAAGATCACCTGGCGGGTGGCCTGCACGATGGCCGAGACATCGGAGGCGACGAAGTTCTCGCCCTCGCCCACGCCGATCAGCAGCGGGCAGCCCATGCGCGCGCAGACGAAGCGCTCCGGCTCGGCCTGGCTCATCACCGCCAGCGCGTAGGCACCGGTGAGTTCCTTGACCGTGCGCTGCAGCGCGATCAGCAGATCGCCGGCGCTACCCAGATGATGATGGATCAGATGCGCGATGACTTCGGTATCGGTCTGCGACTCGAAGGTGTAACCGAGCGCGCGCAACTTCTCGCGCTGCTGCTCGTGGTTTTCGATGATGCCGTTGTGCACCAGCGCCACGCCGGCACTGATATGCGGGTGCGCGTTGGCCTCGGTGACGCCGCCATGGGTGGCCCAGCGCGTGTGGCCGATGCCCAGCGTCGCGCCGAACTGCTCGGCCTGCGCTGCCTGCGCCATCTCCACCACGCGCCCGGTACGACGCACGCGGCGCAGCTGCGCGCCATCGAGTACCGCAATGCCGGAGGAATCGTAGCCACGGTACTCAAGACGCTTGAGTCCTTCGATCAGGACCGGGACCACATCGCGCCCGGCGATCGCTCCGACAATGCCGCACATAGGACAACCCTTGAAGACGAAGCCGCGCATTTTAGCGTGTCCGATCTTGTCCGCTGCATGACCGTGCCCGGACAGCGTGTCCGCGCCAGTGTCCGCGGACACTGCGGACACCTGCCCCCAAGCACAAAGACGTTTACTTTCAAGCACTTGGCAATTGGCACAGGTTCTGCTTTATCGCAGTGACGCCACCGAGCCAGCCGATCATGATTCGCGATACCTCTGCCCAGGACCAGGTTCTCCGTACATCCGCCCAGCGCGCGCCATGGCGCCGTTGGCTGTGGCCTGGCATCGCTGCGGTCGCCGTGTTGGCCGGTATTGGTTGGGCGGTCACCGCGTGGAGCGCCGGCAGCCGCTCGTTCGATGCCAGCCGGGTGCGTATCGCCACCGTCAGCCAGGGCGACCTGGTGCGCGACATCGCCGCAGACGGCCGCGTCATCGCCGCCAACAGCCCCGTGCTGTACGCCATCTCGGCCGGCACGGTGACGCTGAGCGTGGTGGCCGGCGACGTGGTCAAGCAGGGCCAGGAGCTGGCGCGCATCGACAGCCCGGAGCTGCGCAGCAAGCTGGCGCAGGAGCAGGCCACGCTGGCCGGCCTGGAAGCCGAATCCAGCCGCGCCGGGCTGGATGCCACGCTGGCCCGTGCCAACGCCAGCAAGCTCACCGACCAGGCCAAGATCGACAAGCAGGCCGCCGCACGCGACCTGGAGCGCTATCAGCGCGGCTACGATGGCGGCGCCGTGCCGCAGGTGGAACTGGCCAAGGCGCAGGACACCTTGAAGAAGACCGATATCGACCTGCAACACGCGCAACGCGATGCCTCGCTCAAGAGCCAGGGCGCGGATCTGGATTCGCGCAACAAGCGCCTGCTCGCCGACCGCCAACGCGCGGTGGTGGCCGAGGTGCAGCGCCAGGTCGATGCACTCACGTTGCTGTCGCCGTTCGATGGCCAGGTCGGCCAGGTGCAGGCGGTGCAGCACACCCAGGTCGTGGCGAATGCGCCGATCCTGGGCGTGGTGGATCTGTCAAAGTTCGAAGTCGAGATCAAGGTGCCGGAGAGCTTCGCGCGCGATCTGGCGATCGGCATGCCGGCGCAGCTCACCAGCGGCAGCGGAGAACCGTTTCCCGGTGCCATCTCGGCGGTGTCGCCGGAAGTGGTCAACGGCGAAGTCACCGCGCGCATCCGCTTTGCCGACAAGCAGCCGCCGGGCCTGCGCCAGAGCCAGCGCATGAGCGCACGCGTGGTGATGGACACCCGCCGCAACGTCCTCAAGGTCGAGCGCGGCCCGTTCGTCGAACAATCCGGCGGCAGCTACGCCTACGTGATGGATGGCAACACCGCAGTACGCCGCCCGGTGCGCATGGGCGTCAGCAGCCTGGGCGAAGTGCAGGTGCTCTCCGGACTGCAGGTGGGCGACCGCGTGGTGGTGTCCGGCGCAGATAACTTTGGAGATGCCCCGCGCGTCACCGTTCACTAAGAGCGGCCAGCAAAATTACTGCGGTTTGTTAGCCACTCTAAATCTCTTCCGCACACACCACTTTTCGCAAAGGAATCGGCAATGCTCAAGATGCAATCGGTCTCCAAGGTCTTCCGCACCGAACAGGTGGAGACGCACGCGCTGCGCTCGCTGGACCTGCATGTGCGCGAAGGCGAATTCGTCGCGGTCACCGGCCCTTCCGGCTCGGGCAAGACCACCTTCCTCAATCTCGCGGGGCTGCTGGAGACCTTCACCAGCGGGCAGTACCTGCTCGATGGCGAAGACGTCAGCCATCTGTCCGACGATGCGCGTTCGCGCCTGCGCAATCAGAAGATCGGTTTCATTTTCCAGGGCTTCAATCTGATTCCCGACCTCAACCTGTTCGACAACGTCGATGTGCCATTGCGTTATCGCGGCATGGCCGCAGCCGAGCGTAAACAGCGTATCGAAGAAGCCTTGACCAAGGTCGGCCTGGGCTCGCGCCTGAAGCACTACCCCACCGAGTTGTCCGGTGGTCAGCAGCAGCGCGCCGCGATTGCGCGCGCATTGGCCGGCAGCCCACGCCTGCTGCTGGCCGACGAACCCACCGGCAACCTCGACTCGCAAATGGCACGCGGGGTGATGGAACTGCTGGAGGAAATCAACAGCCAGGGCACCACCATCGTGATGGTCACCCACGACCCGGAACTGGCCGCACGCGCGCAGCGCAACGTGCATATCGTCGACGGCCAGGCCACCGATCTGGAACGCAATCCCGCCCTGATGCGCTCGCGCGATAGCGCACCCACCCTGGCCGAGTAAGGGGCACCTCCATGTTCGGCTATTACTTCACTCTCGCGGTCCGCAGCTTCCGCCGCAACAAGATACTCACCGCGCTGATGGTGCTGGCGATCGCACTCGGCATCGGCGCCAGCATGACCACGTTGACGGTGTTCTATGTTCTGTCTGGCGATCCGATTCCGCAGAAGAGCGATCGGTTGTTCACTGCCTTGGTGGACCCGTACCCCAAAGCAGGCTACCAACCGGGAGAAGAACCTGGCGACCAGGTCACTCGCTTCGATGCCGAAACGCTGCTGCGCGAAAAGCGCGCAAAACGCCAGGCCTTGATGACCGGCGGACGAGTGGCGATCGAGCCCGACAAGAACGGCATGACTGCCTTCAAATCGGAAGTACGCTTTACTTCGGCAGATTTCTTCCCAATGTTCGAAACGCTCTTCCTGTATGGCCAGGGTTGGTCGGCCGGTAGCGACGAGGGGCACGAACGCGTTGCGGTGATCACCAAGGAACTCAACGACAAACTGTTCGACGGCAGCAACAGTGTCGGCCGCGACCTGCGCATGGACAAGAACACCTTTCGTATCGTTGGTGTTCTCAATGACTGGAAAGTCAACCCACGTTTCTATGATCTCAGCAACAGCTACGGCTCGAGCGAGCAAGTGTATCTGCCATTCTCCGTCGCGATGGATCTGAAGATGGATCATTACGGCGGTATGAATTGCTACGGCAAGAACGACAGCGACCAGACAGCGCTCAACGCATCCTGCACATGGATGCAGTACTGGGTGGAGCTTGACAGCCCAGCGCAGGCCGGCGACTACAAAGCCTACCTGGATAACTACTCCGATCAGCAGCGCGCTGCAGGGCGCTTTGAACGTCCGAACAATACCCGCCTGCGCAACGTGATGGAGTGGCTGGACTACAAGGAAGTTGTCCCTAGCGACGTCCGCCTGCAGCTGTGGCTGGCGATGGGCTTCCTGCTGGTGTGTCTGCTCAATACCGTAGGTTTGCTACTCGCCAAGTTCCTGCGCCGCAGTGGAGAGATCGGCGTGCGTCGCGCCCTGGGTGCCTCACGCGGTGCCATCTTTGCGCAATGCCTGGTCGAAGCCGGAACCATCGGACTTGCCGGCGGCGTTGCAGGGCTTGGGCTGGCATGGTTGGGGCTGTGGGTCGTGCGCCAACAACCTGTCGACTACGCCAAGCTTGCGCATCTGGATCCGAAGATGTTGTTGCTCACCTTCGCATTGGCGCTCGTTGCCAGTCTGTTGGCCGGCTTGCTGCCCTCCTGGCGTGCCATCCAGGTTGCGCCTGCGCTACAGCTCAAAGCGTCCTGACCACCAAGCCCGCCGCCCTGCGGCGGGCACGGCCTCTTATCCGAAGGTACCGCCCATGGACATCCGCCCCATCATTTCCACCCTGCGCCGTCACAAGACCGCATCAGCATTGATCGTGCTCGAAATCGCACTCGCCTGCGCCATCATCTGCAATGCCATGTTCTTGATCGGCAACCGCATCGAGACGCTGCAGCAACCCAGCGGCATCGCCGAATCGGAACTGGTCAGCGTCCAATTGGGCGGCATCGGCACCCAGGTCAATGCAGAAGCGCGCACACGCGAAGACCTGGCTGCACTGCGCAGCCTGCCAGGTGTCCGCAGCGCGATCGTCATCAATCAGATTCCCTTTGTGCATTACTCATGGAACAGCAGCATCTCCCTGACGCGTGAACAAGAGCGCCAGACACTTAGCGCTGCGCAATACATGGCCAGCGAAGGCACCATCGGCACACTTGGCCTGCAACTGGTCGCAGGGCGTGATTTCACCGCAAGTGAATTCATCGATATGGCACAGGCCAATAACGACAGGTCCATCGACCAGAAAGGCCTTTCAGTGATCATCACTCGGCGCATGGCTGACAAGCTGTTCCCCTCGCAAAATGCATTGGGAAAGACAGTCTATGCAGGCGATACCGCACTCCACATCATCGGCATCGTGCAGACACTGGCACGCCCCACCAACAATAGCGCCGGCGGTGTTGATCAAAGCAATTACTCGATGTTGCTACCACTGCGCATCGACTACACCGCAGGCCAGTACATTATTCGTGTCACCGATCCAACGCGTCGGGCAGAGGTGCTGCAATCTGCCGTCGCTGCGCTGATGAAATTAGACAATAGCCGGCTGGTCCTGAAACAGGAGACGTATAGCGAAATCCGCGCGGAATATTTCGAGAATGATCGCGCAATGGTGTGGCTACTTGGCGCGGTCTGTATCGCACTGCTGATCGTCACCGCACTGGGCATCGTGGGCTTGGCCAGCTTCTGGGTACAGCAGCGTACCAAGCAGATCGGCATTCGCCGCGCACTGGGCGCCACGCGCGGCCAGATCCTGCGCTACTTCCAGATCGAAAACTTCCTGCTGGCCTCGGTCGGCATTGTGCTCGGCATGTTGCTGGCGTACTCGATCAATATCTGGCTGATGGACCGCTACGAGTTGCCACGCCTGCCGGTGCTGTATCTGCCGATCGGCGCGTTACTGCTCTGGGCGCTGGGCCAGATCGCCGTGTTCTGGCCCGCGCGTCGTGCCGCACTGGTACCGCCGGCGGTGGCCACACGTAGCGCGTGATGAGCATGCGGCGCGTCAGCGGTTGCTGTGTCCACCCGCTGACGCGAGGCACACATTCGATCTTGCTTAGCTCATGTGCGATGGCACCATCGCTGCCGTTGACATGGACAGCGGAAATCTATGCAACGCCGATCCACCACTACCAACTTTACGATGCTGGCTACTGCCTTGCCCTGACGCCCATGTTGCGCATGTTGCGCATGGACTAGCCTGCGCTTGAGGCCGGCATCGACGCATGCCTCTTGCCGACTCCCCTGCACTGATCAACCGATCAAGACACTGCCGGGTTCCGCCCTGTCTGGCTAATCGCTGCTCGACCCGCGCGCTCCCCGTATCTCGTACAGTTCCGCCATGTCTCGAATCCTGTTCTGATAGAACTCTCTCCTTCGCGCCTTTTACCGAGCACCCGATGCCGCAGATTTTGATCATCGACGACAACACCGCCGTGGCCACCGCGCTGGAGGTGCTGTTTTCGTTGCACGACATCGACGCGCGGCATGCGCATTCGCCGCAGACCGGATTGGCGTTGCTGGACGAGCAAGGGTTCGATCTGGTGATCCAGGACATGAACTTCACCGCCGACACCACCTCCGGTGAGGAAGGCGAAGCGCTGTTCGCGCAGATCCGTCAGCGCCACCCCGATCTGCCGGTGATCCTGCTCACCGCCTGGACCCATCTGGGCAGCGCGGTGGGCCTGGTCAAGGCCGGTGCGGCAGACTACATCGCCAAGCCCTGGGACGACACCAAGCTGCTAACCACGGTCAACAACCTGCTGGAACTCTCCGAAGCACGCCGCGAACTGGAACGCCGCCGCGAGCGCGAGCGGCGCGGTCGCGAGCAGCTGACCCAACGTTACGACCTGCGCGGCGCGGTGTTCGCCGACCCGGCCAGCGAACGCGCGATCGCGCTCGCCTGCCAGGTCGCACGCTCGGACCTGCCGGTGCTGATCACCGGCCCCAACGGCAGCGGCAAGGAGAAGATCGCCGAGATCATCCAGGCCAACTCGCCGGCAAAGAACGGCCCGTTCATCGCGCTCAACTGTGGCGCACTGCCCGGTGAATTGATCGAAGCAGAATTGTTCGGTGCCGAGGCTGGTGCTTACACCGGTGCGAACAAGGCGCGCGAAGGCAAGTTCGAAGCGGCCGATGGCGGCACGCTGTTTCTCGACGAAATCGGCAACCTGCCATTGGCAGGTCAGATGAAGTTGCTGCGCGTGCTGGAAACCGGCCGCTACGAGCGCCTGGGCTCCAATCGCGAACGCCACGCCAAGGTGCGCGTGATCAGCGCCACCAATGCCGACCTGCAAGCGATGATCCGCGAAGGCAGCTTCCGCGAGGATCTGTATTACCGGCTCAACACGGTGGAAATCGCGCTACCCGCACTGGCCGAACGCCCCGGCGATATCGGGCCATTGGCTGAGCACTTTCTGGCCGGCGACAAACCGCTGTCCACGCAGGCGCGCGATGCCTTGCAACGGCACGCATGGCCCGGCAACGTGCGCGAGCTGCGCAACGTGCTGCAACGTGCGTGCCTGCTCGCGCAAGGTGTGCGTATCGAAGCCAGCGATCTGAACTTGCCACGCGCAGCCGCACCACGCCCGGTTGCGCCGGCGGCAGGCGAGCCGGATCGTGCCCGCATCGAACAGGCACTGGCGCGCGCGCAAGGGGTCATCGCTCAGGCCGCCGCCGAGTTGGGGCTGAGCCGACAGGCCCTGTATCGGCGCATGGACCGCTACGGCATCACTTCGGAATGAATATCCGCATGTGGCAGCGTTCCTTCACGTTCTCGCTGTTTTTGCGGCTGTTGCCGGTGCTGGCGCTGGCGGCCGCGCTGCCTTGGTTCACGGCGTACTGGCTGGACCGTGGCTGGGAAGTGGCGGTGTTATCGGCAGTGGTCCTGTTGTCGGCAATGTGGTTCAGCCTCAGCCGCGCCACAGCTCCGATGCGCTCGCTGTTCCGCGCACTGGCCGGCACCACCAGCAGCTACCGCGATGGCGAATACAACTTCGGCGTGTACTGGCGCGGCACCGACGAGCTGGCGCAGCTGGTGCAGGCGCACGCAGAGCTGGGCGAGGTGCTGCGCGCGCAACGGCGCAATCTGGTGCAGCGCGAATTGATGCTCGACACCATGTTGCAGAACACCCCGGTGGCGATGTTGCTGGTGGTGGCCGGCGGCGATGGTGTGCGCCGTATTGGTTTCTCCAACAACGCTGCGCGCAAGCTGCTGCATGACGGCCGCAAACTCGAAGGCCAGCATCTGGACGATGTGCTCAGCCGCATGCCGAACGAATTGCGCGATGCCTTGGCACGCGGCGGCGATTGTCTGTTCGCAGTACGCGAAGACGGCGATGACGAAGACGACGAGCAGATCTATCACCTCTCCCGCCGCAGTTTTCATCTCAACGGACGCGGCCACGAGCTGTTGTTGATCCGCACATTGACCAACGAACTGCGCCGCCAGGAAGTGCAGACCTGGAAGAAGGTGATCCGTGTGATCAGCCACGAGCTGAACAATTCGCTTGCACCGATCGCCTCGTTGGCACATTCCGGCGCCGAGCTGCTGCGTCGCGAACGTACCGACCGGCTCGGCATCGTGTTCGAAACCATCGAAGAGCGCGCACGCCATCTGGAAGGCTTCATCCGCGGCTACGCACGCTTTGCCAAGTTGCCGCAGCCGCAGCTGCAGACCATCGAATGGGCGCCGTTTCTGGAGCGTTTGCGGCAACAGATCCCGTTCCAGCTGCAAGGCGCGCTGGCGGATGTCTCCAGCCGCATCGATGCGGCGCAGATCGAGCAGGCATTACTCAACCTGCTCAAGAATGCGCACGAAGCCTGCAGCGAGGCGCAGCCACCCAACAGCGACGTCGCTGTGCGCGTGACCCGCGTGCCGCAATGGCTGCGCATCGAAGTGCTGGACCGCGGCAACGGCATGAACGAGGCCGTGCTGCATAACGCGCTGATGCCGTTCTACTCGACCAAGCGCAACGGCACCGGGCTCGGACTTGCGCTCACCCGCGAGATCGCCGAAGCCCACGGCGGACGCATCTCGCTGCACAATCGCGAACACGGCGGGTTATGCGTCACCTTGTTGCTGCCGTCTGCGGTGGCCGGTTAGTTCGCTGCAAGCTGTAGCGAGCAACCGTTTGATAACGGCTTCACCCGCCACGAAGCGTCCCGCGCTCTTCGATGCGCGGTTTTTTCAACGCACCACAGGCATCGTCTGCACCTGTCGTTCGCGTGGCGTCGATCGCGCCGTAATAGCCAGCCCCCACCGTGTTGTCGAAGAACTGCCCGCCTTGCGAGGGACACTCGCCTTCAGGCTTGATCCAGTCCGAAAACGCCGCGTACTTGCCGGCCCGGACGAAGCGATTGGTACCGACATAGGTGTTGTCCGAGGCATCGCGGGTGCGTACGGCATCGCCGTTGACGTTGGTAAAGGTATTGCCTTCGATGCGGTTACCGGAGGAGTGACGCGCCAGATAGATTGCATGGATGAAGCCTGAGGTCTTGGTGTCGTTTTCGATCGACACGAAGCGATTGCGTTCGATGCGGTTGTCGCGCGAATTCTGCAAGCGGATCGCCGCGAATGAATACGCCGCTTCGCTGCTGCTGCCATGGATGCCACCGATCCGCTCGAAGGTCATGTTGCGGATCACGTTGCCGCTGTTGCCGTCCTGGCTGCGTTTGCTGCTGCCCAGGTCCATTGCCATCCAGTAATTGCTGACTTTCAAACCGGCGAAGGTCAGCCGCGTGGCAGCATTGCCGCCGCCCTTCAGCGTGAACCAGGTAGCGCCACCGCGTCCATCGAACCACGGTGGCGTGGCGGCATCGGATGCTGCGATGAAGCGAATGGACGCGCCGTTGGTGAATGTCCATTGCACCGACTGCCGCAAATAGGTGCCTGCGGCAATCACCACATCTACCGCGCCGGTGGGGCGCCGTTCGAGCAAGCGCTGTTGGGCGGCACTCAAACTACGCAACGCCGTCGAGGCACTGGTGCCCGCCGCGGCGTCGTTGCCATCCGGCGCCAGATACAGCCGAAAGGTCTGTGCGGATACCGCCCCTGGTAGCAGCGCTGCCAAGAACACCATCAACAGCAGTGCATAGCGTCGCGTTTGCATCGGGCACCTCGTAATCGTTGGCGACGTGCGTGGTCTGCCAGTGTCGTCACTGCACAGCGCAGGTGCAGCATGCGGTGCAGTACGACGACCAAGCCGCATGCACCCACCGCTATTTCTTGGTCGGACGCTCCCAGCCTTCGATCACGGTCTGACGCGCACGCGCCACGCTGAGCTGGCCGGCAGGCGCATCGCGGGTGATCACCGAGCCCGCGCCAATGTTGGCCATGGCACCGATGACGATCGGTGCCACCAACGCGCTGTTGGAGCCGACGAAGGCGCCATCGCCGATGGTGGTCTGCGACTTGTTCACGCCGTCGTAGTTGCAGGTGATGGTGCCGGCGCCGATGTTGACCTTGCTGCCGATCACCGCATCGCCCAGATAGGTCAGATGGTTGGCCTTGCTGCCTACGCCCATCGTGACCTTTTTGGTCTCGACAAAGTTGCCGATATGCACGCCATCGGCCAGCACCGTGCCAGGCCGTAGCCGCGCGAACGGGCCGATTATCGCTGCGCCTTCGGTCACCACGCCTTCCAGATCGCAATGCGCACGCACCTGCGTACCGGCGCCGAGCGTGACATCGCGCAGCCGTACGAACGGGCCGATCACCACGCCATCGCCCAGCGTCACCTCGCCTTCCAGAATCACATCGATATCCAGTTGCACGTCATTGCCCACTGTCACCGTGCCGCGTTGCTCCACGCGCGCCGGGTCGGCCATGCGCACGCCGCGCAGGCACAGCGCACGTGCCGCACGTGTCTGCCAGGCACGCTCCAGTAGCGCGAGTTGCCACAGGTCGTTGGCACCTTCCACATCCTGCGGATCACTCACATGCACCATGTCGGCCGGGGTGAAATCGGCCGCGGCGCTGGCAAACACATCGGTGAGATAGAACTCGCCCTGCGCATTCTGGTTCGACAAACCACTCAGCCAACGACGCAGCGCCGTGGACTCGGCGGTGAGGATGCCGGTGTTGATGGTGCGGATGCGGCGCTGCTCGTCGTTGGCATCCTTCTGCTCGACGATCGCGGCGACCTTGCCTTCGGCATCGCGCAGGATGCGGCCGTAACCGCTGGGATTGGGCACATCGGCCACCAGCACCGCCATGCGCCCGGGTGCGTGCAGCAGTTGCAGCAAGTCGTTGGACTGGATCAGCGGCACATCGCCGTACAACACCAGCACCGTGGCTGCGTCCGGAATCGCATGCATCGCCTGCTGCACCGCATGCCCGGTGCCCAGTTGCTGACGTTGCTCGGCCCAGTGCAGATCGCTTTGCGCAGCGAACGCCGCCTGCACCTGCTCACCACCGTGCCCGTGCACCACATGGATCGCGGCTGGCTGCAACTGCCGCGCAGTGGCGATCACGTGCGCCAGCATCGGCTGGCCGGCAAGCGGCTGCAGCACCTTGGGCAGGGACGAGCGCATGCGCTTGCCCTCTCCCGCGGCCAGGATCACGACGTGCAGGGGCAAAGTCATCGAAGCGTTCCAAAACGTGAGATGGACAAATTCTAGTCGCTGTCTCGGCAGCGCGTCGTTACCGCATCGCCGTCTTTTGGTGATTACGATTTTTAAGCGCCGCTGCCGTTAGCATGAGCGCCCTCTCACGATCACCCGGCCCGCATGAGTCTGTTCCGCCAAGGCAGCCAGTTCACCCTGATTGGCGCCCTGCAATTGGCTGTGGATTGCGGCATCTTCATTGCCGCCACGGCGGCGGGCATGCCGACAGTGCCTGCCAATCTGCTCGGGCGCATCAGCGGTGCAGTGCTTGGCTTCTGGCTAAACGGCCGCTACACCTTCGCCCAGGAAGGTGGTGCACGTCTGGGCTGGCAGCGCTTCCGCCGCTTTGCGGTGATGTGGCTGGTGCTCACACTCATCAGCACCTGGCTGCTGTCGGCGACGGTGGATCTGCTCGGCCTGCGTCAGGCCTGGCTGGCCAAACCGCTGGTGGAAGGCGGGTTGGCGATCGTGTCGTTTTTTCTTGGCCGGCATGTGGTGTATCGCTGAGCGAGCGCACTGACGCTAACGCAGTGACCGAAGACGCTGCTGCTTTCGATTGAAGAAAACGCGATCCATGTCGCCGCCAGGTGCAGATCAGCCAATACACGTCTAGCGCATCGCTGATCGCGTGCTCGGTAGAGCGTCCCCCTCCTGAGGGGACGATCGGTGCTTGAGTGCTGGTGGCGGTGCGGGGTTTAGTGGCAGAAATCGCCCAAGCTGCGCACCAGTGCGGCGCGATGCAGCGCATCCAGCTGCCATTGCGCCGCATAATGCGCTGCTGCGCGCGCGGTGCTGGCCGGGCACCCGGGCGCTGCGCGCAAGGGTGCAACGTCGGCCAATGCATCGAGCAATTCGCCTTGCAGCTGATCCAGGCGCACACGCAACGTCGCCAGATCCGGACGTGCGGTGTCCGGCGCGCGTCCGCGTTCGCGCCAGTGATTCAACAATGCGTATTGCACTGCCTTGTTGGCCTCGATCTGCGCCGCAAAGAACCGCGCCGCATCGTCGGCATCCAGCCCGTGCGCAGCGGCCTGATCGCGCACGCTCTGCAGCACCGCCGCCTCGCGGGTCTGATCCAGCACCGGCTTGCCGCTGTCCCACTTGCTCAGCGCCACCGCATCGCCGATCGCATTGCGCTGCACGATGCGATCCAGCAACGGATCCAGCGGCGGCTGGCTGCGCGCCGGCAGCGCACACCCCAGCATCGCCACGGCCAACAGGCCAGTCAGCGCGAAACCACGAAAACCATCGATCTTGCGGGCCATCTGGCGTTCCTTAACGGGCATGCATGAGCTGCCGGACCGCTGGCAAGCAGCGGCACGATGTAAGGCATGCAGTGTGCCTGCTGCCTCGACGCGTGCGGGCCGCATCACGCACGCGCATCCGCAAAAACGAAAAACGCCGACACGATGGTCGGCGTTTCGATTTCTACACGCGCAGCTGGCCGTGCTTCCAACCCTCGGGGTGCATGCGCCATCCGACGCCCGCATGCCCTGACACTCAGTGCTTGAGAGTGCGACGCAAACGTTCGAGCGCCTGCAACTGCACGGTCGCCTCGGTCAACCGACGCTGTGCTTCCGCCACATCCACCGCGTCGCCACGGTTGGCCAGCAGACGTTCGGCCTCTTCCTTGACCTTGCGCACGGCGGCTTCGTCGATGTCCTGCGCGCGCACCGCGGTGTCGACCAGCACGGTCACCACCTGCGGCTGCACTTCCAGGATGCCGCCGGAAATGGCGAAGTCCAGCTGCTCGCCACTGGCGGTGGTGACCACCACCTTGCCCGGCTTCAGCCGCGTGATCAGCGGCGCGTGCTTGGGCGCAATGCCCAGCTCGCCCAACTCGCCGGTGGCCACGACCAGCGTCGCCTCACCGTGGAAGATTTCCTTCTCGGCGCTGACGATGTCGCAACGGATAGTGCTCATGGTGCCTCACTCTGTGAGGCGGGGAATCGGGAATCGGGAATCGGGAATGGGAAGAGCCGCTGGCTGCGTACGCTTCCTGGTTCCCACATTTCCGACTCGCCTACAACCCGCCTTTACGATTCCCGATTCCCGATTCCCGATTCCAGCCGCACAGCGGCTGGGATCGCATCAGGCCTTGGCGCTCATCTTGTTGGCTTTCTCGACCGCTTCTTCGATGCTGCCGACCATGTAGAACGCCTGCTCCGGCAGGTGGTCGTACTCGCCGTCGCAGATCGCCTTGAAGCCGCGGATGGTGTCCTTCAGCGAGACGTACTTGCCCGGCGAGCCGGTGAACACTTCGGCCACGTGGAAGGGCTGGCTGAAGAAGCGCTCGATCTTGCGTGCGCGCGACACCGACTGCTTGTCTTCTTCGCTCAGCTCGTCCATGCCCAGGATCGCGATGATGTCCTTCAGTTCCTTGTACTTCTGCAAGGTCTGCTGCACGCGCTGGGCGGTGTCGTAATGCTCGTGACCGATCACCAACGGGTCCATCTGGCGGCTGGTGGAATCCAGCGGATCCACGGCCGGATAGATACCCAGCGAGGCGATGTTACGGCTCAGGGTGACGGTGGAATCCAGGTGGGCGAAGGTGGTCGCCGGCGACGGGTCGGTCAGGTCGTCCGCAGGCACGTACACGGCCTGGATCGAGGTGATCGAACCGCTCTTGGTCGAGGTGATGCGTTCCTGCAACACACCCATTTCCTCGGCCAGGGTCGGCTGGTAACCCACTGCCGACGGCATACGGCCGAGCAGCGCGGACACTTCGGTACCGGCCAGCGTGTAGCGGTAGATGTTGTCGACGAACAGCAGCACGTCCTTGCCCTTGCCGTTCTCGTCCTTCTCGTCGCGGAAGTACTCGGCCATGGTCAGGCCGGTCAGCGCAACGCGCAGTCGGTTGCCCGGCGGCTCGTTCATCTGGCCGTAGACCATCGCGACCTTGTCCAGAACGTTGGAGTCCTTCATCTCGTGGTAGAAGTCGTTGCCCTCACGGGTACGCTCGCCCACGCCGGCAAACACGGACAACCCCGAGTGCGCCTTGGCGATGTTGTTGATCAGTTCCATCATGTTGACGGTCTTGCCGACGCCGGCGCCGCCGAACAGGCCGACCTTGCCGCCCTTGGCGAACGGGCACATCAGGTCGATGACCTTGATGCCGGTTTCCAGCAACTCGGTGCTGGAGGACTGGTCTTCGTACGACGGCGCAGCGCGGTGGATTTCCCAATGGTCCGAGGCCTGCACCTCGCCGGCTTCGTCGATCGGACGACCCAGCACATCCATGATGCGGCCCAGCGTCCCGGCGCCGACCGGCACCGAAATCGCACGCTCGGTGTTGGTGGCCAGCAGGTTGCGCTTCAGGCCGTCGGTGGAGCCGAGCGCAATCGTGCGCACCACGCCATCGCCGAGCTGCTGCTGCACTTCCAGGGTGATTTCGGTGCCTTCGACCTTCAACGCGTGATAGACCTTCGGCACTTCATGGCGCTGGAATTCGACGTCGACGACCGCGCCGATGATCTGAACGATCTTGCCCTGACTCATTTGGATAACTCCACTAATGTCTGTTCGATTCTGGTGTCGGGATTGGGGAAACGGGATTCGGGATTGGGAAGATCAAGTGCCACTGCCTCGACCATTCCCGATTCTCCATTCCCTATTCCCGGCTATACGGCGGCCGCGCCGCTGACGATTTCCGAAATTTCCTGGGTGATCGCCGCCTGACGCGCCTTGTTGTAGACCAGTTGCAAGGTGCCGATCATCTTGTTGGCATTGTCGCTGGCGGCCTTCATCGCCACCATGCGCGCGGCATGTTCGGAGGCCACGTTTTCCAGCACGGCCTGATACACCAGCGACTCGATGTAGCGCGTCATCACGTGCTCCAGCACGCTGGCGGCATCGGGCTCGTACAGGTAATCCCAATCGTGATGGGCCACCTTGTGCTCGGCGGCCGGCAGCGGCAGCAGCTGATCGAAGCTGGCCTTCTGCGTCATCGTGTTCACGAAGCGGTTGTAGACCAGATACACGCGATCGACCTTGCCTTCGGTGAAGGCATCCAGCATCACCTTGATCACACCGATCAACTGCTCGATGTGCGGGCTGTCGCCCAGATGGGTGACGCTGCCGACCATGTTGACCTTGATGCGGCGGAAGAACGCCGAGGCCTTCTGACCGATGGTCACCACGTCGATCTCGGCGCCCTGCTCCTGCCACGGGCGCACTTCGCCCAGCATCTTGCGGAACAGGTTGTTGTTCAGACCGCCGGCCAGGCCGCGGTCGGAAGAGATCACGATGTAGCCGACCCGCTTGACCTGCGCACGCTCCATCAGGAACGGATGCTGGTAGTCGGTGCTGGCCTGCGCCAGATGCCCGATCACCTGCTTCATGGCCTGCGCGTAGGGGCGCGAGGTCTTCATGCGGTCCTGCGCCTTGCGGATCTTGGAGGCCGAGACCATTTCGAGCGCGCGCGTCACCTTGCGGGTGTTCTGCACGCTCTTGATCTTGGTTTTGATTTCGCGTCCGCCTGCCATTGCTCGCTCGCTTCGCTGGTGGGATTCGGGATTGGTGATTCGGGATTGGCCAAAGCCTCCCGCATCCCGCACCACGACTCCCGAATACCTGAATCTGGAGATTCGCAAGTGGTGCTTCGAGTGGCCTAAGCCCCCGAACCACCGCTCTTACGAATCCCGACTGCCCAATCCCAAATCCCGGCTACTGACTTACCAGCTACCGGTGGTCTTGAACTCTTCGATGCCCTTCTTGAAGCCGGCTTCGATGTCGTTGTCCCAACCGCCGGTGGTGTTGATCTTGGAGATCAGCTCACCCTGGGTGTTGGCGAAGTGCGCGTGCAGGCCTTCTTCGAACGCCAGCAGCTTGTTGACCGGCACTTCATCGAGGTAGCCCTCGTTGACGGCATAGATCGACAGCGCCTGGTTGGCGATGGACATCGGCGCGTACTGCTTCTGCTTCATCAGCTCGGTGACGCGCTGACCGCGCTCGAGCTGCTTGCGGGTGGCTTCGTCCAGATCCGAGGCGAACTGCGCGAACGCAGCCAGCTCACGGTACTGCGCCAGCGAGATACGGATGCCGCCGGACAGCTTCTTGATGATCTTGGTCTGGGCCGCACCACCGACGCGCGACACCGAGATACCGGCGTTCACGGCCGGACGGATACCGGCGTTGAACAGGTCGGTTTCCAGGAAGATCTGGCCGTCGGTGATCGAGATCACGTTGGTCGGCACGAATGCGGAGACGTCGCCAGCCTGCGTTTCGATGATCGGCAGCGCGGTCAGCGAACCGGTCTTGCCGGTCACCGCACCGTTGGTGAACTTCTCCACATATTCCTCGGACACGCGCGCAGCGCGCTCGAGCAGACGGCTATGCAGATAGAACACGTCGCCCGGATAGGCTTCGCGACCCGGCGGGCGCTTGAGCAGCAGCGAGATCTGGCGGTAGGCCACGGCCTGCTTGGACAGATCGTCGTACACGATCAGCGCGTCTTCGCCGCGGTCCATGAAGTATTCGCCCATGGTGCAGCCGGCGTAGGGGCTGATGTACTGCATCGCGGCCGATTCGGACGCGGTCGCCGCCACCACCACGGTGTGTGCCAGCGCGCCGTTCTCTTCGAGCTTGCGCACGATGTTGGCAACGGTCGAGGCCTTCTGGCCGATCGCCACGTAGACGCACTTGATGCCGGTGCCCTTCTGGTTGATCACCGCATCGATCGCCAGCGCGGTCTTGCCGGTCTGGCGGTCGCCGATGACCAGCTCGCGCTGGCCGCGGCCGATCGGGATCATTGCATCGACCGACTTGTAACCGGTCTGCACCGGCTGGTCGACCGACTTGCGCCAGATCACGCCCGGCGCAACACGCTCCACCGGTGCGGTCTGGGTCGCGCCCAGCGGGCCCTTGCCGTCGATCGGCTCGCCCAGCGCGTTGACCACGCGACCGAGCAGCTCCGGACCCACCGGCACTTCCAGGATGCGGCCGGTGGTCTTGGCCACGTCGCCTTCGCGCAGGTTCTCGTAGTCGCCCAGCACCACGGCGCCGACCGAATCACGCTCCAGGTTCAGCGCAAGCGCAAAAGTGTTGTTGGGCAGTTCGATCATTTCGCCCTGCATCACGTCGGCCAGGCCGAAGATGCGCACGATGCCATCGGACACGCTGGTCACGGAGCCTTCGTTGCGCGACTCCGCGGACAGCTTGACCGTCTCGATGCGGGTCTTGATCAGGTCGCTGATTTCGGAGGGGTTGAGCGTGGTTGCCATCGTTCAGTCCTAGGTGCCGGCCGCGAGGGCCATGCGTTTATGTGAATTCAGTGGGCGAGCGAGCTTTGCAGACGCGCGAGCTTGCCCTTCAGCGAGCCGTCGATGACCACGTCGCCGGTGTCGATCACCGCGCCGCCGATCAACGAAGCATCCACCGCGGTAGTGATGTCCACCTCGCGGCCAAAACGCTTCTTCAGCGCAGCAGCGATCGTGTCCAGCTCGGTCGCGGTCATTTCGGTTGCCGAGGTCACCGTCGCCTTGACGACATGTTCGGCCTCGGCGCGCAGCTGTTCGTACAAGCCTGCGATTTCCGGCAGCACCGACAGGCGCTGCGCATCGGCTAGCAGGCCAAGAAAACGCAGATAGTCTTCGCTCGCCGTTGGCGGCGCCAGCAACGTCACTGCCTGTTCCTGGCTCAGGGCCGGGTTGAGCAGCAATGCAGCCACGCGCGGGTCGCCGGCCACCTGCGCCGAGAACGCCAGCGCATCGGACCAGAGTGCGAAGGTACCGCCCTCACGCGCGATCGCAAACGCGGCACGGCCGTAGGGACGGGCAAGTGTGAGGGCCTGGCTCATCGATTAAATCTCCGCCGCCAGCTCGTCGAGCAGCGCCTTGTGGGCGTTGGCATCGATTTCGCGCTTGAGCAGCTTCTCGGCACCGCTGACCGCCAGCACCGAGATCTGCTTGCGCAGTTCTTCGCGGGCACGGGTGGCAGATGCGTCGATTTCGGTCTGCGCCAGATCCTTCTGACGGTTGGCTTCGGCAATTGCCTCGTGCTTGGCCGCTTCGATGATCTGGTTGGCGCGCGCATGGGCCTGATCGATGATCTCGTTGGCCTTGGTGCGTGCGTCCTTCAGTGCTTCGTTGACCTTTTCCTGCGCCTGCGCCAGATCCTTCTGACTGCGATCGGCCGCAGCCAGACCTTCAGCGATCTTTTGCTGACGCTCTTCGATCGCCTGCAGCAGCGGCGGCCAGATTTTGGTCGCGACGATCCAGATCAGACCGGCGAAGGCCAGCGCCTGGGCAAAGATGGTAAGGGTGATGTCCATGGGTCGCTCAATCGCTCTTTAGGGGTGAAAGCGCCGCCGCATGGCGACGCTTTCCGACCTTCATCCGCGGAGACAACCGCACGCGGTTGGCCCCACATCCTGCTACCGCTGGATCAGCCAGCAGCCTGCGACAGACGCTCGATGAACACCTGGGCCAGCGGGTTGGCGAAGGCGAACAGCAGGCCGACAGCGACACTGATGATGAACGCGGCGTCGATCAGGCCGGCGGTGATGAACATGCGGACCTGCAGCACCGGGATCAGTTCCGGCTGGCGCGCGGCAGATTCCAGGAACTTGCCAGCCATGATGGCCAGACCGAGGCCGGCACCCAGCGCGGCCAGGCCGATCATGATGCCGACGGCGAGGACGGTGGAGCTCTGGACTTGAGCGAGGTTGGTCAGGACGGCGAGGTACATGGTGATCTCCGAACGAAAGTTTCTAAGGGTGATGGATGAATCGGGATGAAGCAGATGAAGGGTGCAGCAAACTCAGTGACTGTCTTCGGCAAGGCTCAGATACACGATCGATAGCATCATGAAAATGAAGGCCTGCAGCGGAATCACCAACAGGTGGAACAGCATCCAGCCGAGGCCGAATACGCCGCCAGCAACCATGCCGGCGATGCCCGCACCGCCCAGCACCCAGATCAGCAGGAAGACGATCTCGCCGCCGAACATGTTGCCGAACAGTCGCATCGCCAACGAAATCGGCTTGCTCAGCCACTCGACGATGTTCAAAAGCAGGTTGAACGGCATCATCCACTTGCCGAACGGCGCCGTCAGGAATTCCTTGGTCATGCCGCCCACGCCCTTGGAGCGCAGCGAGAAGAAGATCATCAGGAAGAACACGCTGATCGACATGCCCAAGGTGGCATTGACGTCGGCGGTCGGCACCGGCTTCCAGGCGTGGATGCCTGCCCAGCCCAGCGGGATGGCGATGAAGTCGGCCGGGATCATCTTGATGAGATTCATCAACAGGATCCAGAAGAAGATCGTGATCGCGATCGGGGTCACCAGCTTGCTGGTGCCGTGGTAGGTGTCCTTGGCCTGCCGGTCGACGAACTCCAGGCAGATTTCCACGAACGCCTGCCACTTGCCGGGCACGCCGGCGGTGGCATTGCGGGTCGCCGTCCAGAAGCCGACGACCATCACCAGGCCCATCAACACGGCCATGACCAGGGTGTCGACGTGGATGGTCCAAAACGTACCGCCACCCTCGCGAACCGGATAGATCAGGTTCTGCAAGTGATGCTGGATATAGGAGGTAGGTGTTGCTGCCTCGCCCGCCATGTGTCCGGAGCCCTTTAAGTTCGAATCAACGCCTGGCCAGAGCCAGAACCTGAAAAATCAGCCCGATGGCGATACCCGCCAACAAAGCCAGAGGAGGCAGCCGCCACAGGCCGAAGCCGAGCGCCAGCGCCACGAAAACCAATACCCACTTCAACACCATCGCCAGGATCAACCGGACCATGGCTATACCTGCCGCCTGGATCCCGCCCCCTAGCGCGGTCCGTGCTGCGACCCAGCCGCCCAGTACCGTCGCAAATCCGGTCAACGCCAGACCGGCAGCGTAACGGGGACCGACCAACAGCAACCCCAGACTGGTTATAGCTACAGCGGCAAGCGGATATACCGCAGCGCGCAGCATCAACCGCCGACCCGCGTCAACGGAGTTCAGCACTACGGTTACCTTACGTGTGAATGAGTGGGAAGCGCAGATGCGCCTCGTCGAGCCGCGAAAGTATAGCAATGGGACAAATTGCGAGACAACCGGCAGAAGTCACTGGCTGCTGCGGCGCACCATACAGGTGCTGCGGCAACGGGTGGGAACTTTGCCACAAACAGACGGTCATAACCTACGAGGCCTGCACATCCTCGTCGAAAGGTACTGCCGCAGGCTGCGTCTAGGAGCCCTGGGAGACCGGGGCTCCTGCTTTTTACGCATTTTGTCGCACCCTGCGACCTTCCCATCGGCGGTCCAATCGACGCGTTCCTGGCGCGATACCAGCCGCATCGTTTCGTTATTGGCGCCTCGATTGCGCGGCGCACGACTAAAGTCGAACTGCCCGCGGCACCGGACCGTTTTGTCCGATTGCTATTTAGGCTTTCACATCGAATCGACAGCTCGTTCACTTGTGAACGACACCATTTTATCGATAGTGCGCGCCACAGGTCGGTTGCCTGCCTCTCTTAGAACGATGGAGTTCCCCATGAAACACCTTCTCGCACTGGTCATCCCGTGCGTACTGGCTGCCGCTTATGCCGCGCCTGCCCATGCCGAAGACACCGATGATCGCTTCCAGATTCGTCTCGGTGCGATGAACGTCGACAACGACAACACCATCCGTGGCAACACGCTGGTGGTAGGCAACAACGTGTCGGTCAATGAAGATTTCAAGCTCGGCGGCAAGGAATGGGAGCCGCGTGTCGATGGCGTGTTCCGCATCAGCACCCGTCAGCGCCTGATCTTCGATTACTTCAAGTACGACAAGGATCGCCGCGAGACCCTGACCCAGGATCTGAGCGGCGGCGGCATCACCGTGCCGACGGGCAGCTTCATCAAGGGTGAGCTGAAGTATCAGGTCGCCACCCTGGTGTATGACTACTCGGTCATCGATTCGCCGGAATTCAGCCTGGGCCTGCAGCTCGGTGCCGAATACGCCAAGGTCGAAGCCAACGCCTATGCCGATCTGGGCAGCGTGTTCAGCGGCGACGTGTTGAACGAGAAGGCCGACGGCGTTGCGCCGGTGGTCGGTATCCGCTTCACCGCGCGTCCGAGCGAGCATTGGCTGTTCAACGTGCAGGGTCAGTACCTCAACACCAGCTGGGGCAACTTCGACGATTACAAGGGCGACCTGAGCCGCGCCAACGCGATTGCCGAATACCGCTTCACCAAGAACTTCGGTCTGTTCGCCGGCTACGACTGGTTCAAGCTCGACGTCGACCAGCGCGGCAGCGATGGCCTGATCGGTTTGAAGCAGGAGTTCAAGGGTCCGGTTGCAGGCGTGACGTTTGCGTTCTGAGTCGCTCCTAGCATAGTACTCAAAAGGCCCGCTTTTTGCGGGCCTTTTGCATTTTTCCATGTGCCGAATGCGCCGCTATGGCGTTGGGCAGAGGTGCGCGGCGACGTACACATAGTCGGCCAACGGCGTCTCACCCACGCTGTCGCGCCGCACGTCCACCTGATCTGGATCCTCGATGGCCTGGGAATCCAACGGGCTTGCTGTGCGATCAACACCACGACGCCCAAACGACGACGCCCCGCGCAAGGCGGGGCGTCGTTGGCACTGCACGCAATGTGCGCGGCTTACTTCTTCCTCGGGATGTGCAGGTCGGTGATGGTGCCGTCGTAGACTTCGGCGGCCATTCCGACCGATTCGCTCAGGGTCGGATGCGCGTGGATGGTGTGGCCGATGTCTTCGGCCTCCGCGCCCATTTCGATGGCCAGACCAATTTCGGCCAGCAGATCACCGGCATGCACGCCGACGATGGCACCACCGATCACGCGATGCGTTTCTTCATCGAAGATCAGTTTGGTGAAGCCTTCGGTGCGGCCGATGCCGATTGCGCGGCCACTGGCGGCCCACGGGAACTTGGCCACGCCAACCTTCAGGCCCTTGGCCTTGGCTTCGGTTTCGGTGACGCCGACCCATGCGATTTCCGGGTTGGTGTAGGCGACCGACGGAATCACCCGCGCCACCCATTCCTTCTTCTCGCCGGCAGCCACTTCGGCGGCCAGCTTGCCTTCGTGGGTGGCCTTGTGCGCCAGCATCGGGTTACCGACGATGTCGCCGATGGCGAAGATGTGCGGCACATTGGTGCGCATCTGCCGATCGGCCGGGATGAAGCCGCGCTCGGTGACGGTGACGCCGGCCTTATCGGCGCCGATCTTCTTGCCGTTGGGCGTACGGCCCACTGCGACCAGCACGCGATCGTAGGCGGTCGCCTGCAGACCCGGCTTTTCGCCTTCGGTCGCGGCTTCAAACGACACCGTGATGCCGCTCTTGTCGGCGGTGACGTCGGTGGCCTTGGTCTTGAGATGGACCTCCACGCCCTGCTTCTTCAGGCGGTCGGCCAGCGGCTTGACCAGGTCCTTGTCGGCGCCCGGCATCAGCTGGTCCATGAACTCGACCACGGTGACCTTGCTGCCGAGCGCGCTGTACACCGTGGCCATTTCCAGGCCGATGATGCCGCCGCCGACCACCAGCAGGGTCTTGGGAATGTCGTGCAGTTCCAGCGCGTCGGTGGAATCCATCACGCGCTTGTCGTCCCACGGGAAGTTGGGCAGCTTCACCGCCTGCGAGCCGGCGGCGATGACGCAATGCTCGAAGCGCAGCAGCTGGGTCTTGCCGTCGTCGCCGACGATCTCCAGCTCGTTGGGCGAGACGAAGCTGGCCACACCGGTGACGGTGCGCACCTTGCGCTGCTTGGCCATGCTGGCCAGGCCACCGGTGAGCTTGCCCACCACTTTTTCCTTGTACTCGCGCAGCTTGTCCAGGGTGATCTTGGGCTGGCCGAAGTCCACGCCGAAATCGCCGGCATGGGCCACTTCATCGATCACCGCGGCGGCATGCAACAGCGCCTTGGACGGGATGCAGCCGACGTTGAGGCAGACCCCGCCCAGGCTGGCATAGCGCTCGATCAGCACGGTGTCCAGGCCGAGGTCGGCGGCGCGGAACGCGGCGGTGTAGCCGCCGGGGCCGGCGCCGAGCACCACCATCTTGCATTCGATATCGGCCGGCTTGCCGCTGGCCAGCGCCGGCTTGGACGGCGCCGGCTCGGCCGGGGCGCGATGCGAGGGCGTCACCGGCGGCTTGCTGCCCGGCGCGGCGGCCGGTGCAGCAGCAGCCGGCGCAGGCTTGGTGTCGGCCTTGGCGGGCGCAGCCGGTGCAGCGGCCTCGCCTTCGGTTTCCAGCAGCAGCACGACCGCCCCTTCGGACAGGTTGTCGCCGACCTTGATCTTGAGCTCCTTGACCACGCCCGCAGCCGAGGACGGCACTTCCAGCGTGGCCTTGTCCGATTCCAGCGTTACCAGGCCCTGATCCTTGACCACGCTGTCGCCGACGGCGACCAGCACTTCGATGACGGGGACATCGCTGTAATCGCCGATGTCGGGAACCTTGATTTCAATGACCGCCATTTGCTTCTCCTGTGGCTCAACCGGCCGTGCCGGCAAGCGTCTGCTGGAGTTCATCCAGCGACGATTCGATTTGGGTCCAGCGCTTGTCGCGCTTCTTTTCCTTGCCTTCGCTGGCTTCGATCAGCAACGCGGCCTGCTGCACCAGCAACTCGCCGGCGCCGCAGCCCGGACGCGCGCCGCTGTAGCGCACGCCATCGACCTGGAACGACAGCACCTCGCCCTCGTTCACCGGCGCGGTGCGTCCGGTCGGTGCGAGCTGGGTCAGTGCGGCGGTCCAGTTGCTGACCAGGCGCTTTGCCAACGCTGCCGGAATCGGAATTTCCACCGTTTCCGGGGTCTGCTTGGTGCGGAACTGCACGCTGCCGCGATCGCTCTGGCTGACCCAGCTGTAGACGCGCTCGTCGGCGCGGCTGTGGCGCAGGGTCCAGTCGGCGCCGTCCTTGCCCGGCAGCAGCGAGACGCCGCTTTCCACGCCGCGGGTGGGCAGCGTGAGCAACGACAAGCTTGGCTTGCCGCCAGCATCGAGCAGCGTGGTCACCGCGGTGCCGTAGTTGCCCACCGCCGGCGGCCAGCCGCGCCCGAGCGCGCTCTCGCACTCGCGTGCCGCCGCAGCCGTGCACGGCAGCACGCCCAGCAGGGCGAGCGTCAGCAGCGCCGCTCTCACAGCAGGACGCGTCGCATGTCGGCCAGCACCTGGGCGAGATAGGTGGTGAAGCGTGCAGCCAGCGCGCCGTCGATGACGCGGTGGTCGTAGCTCAACGACAACGGCAGCATCAACTTGGGCGCGAACTCCTTGCCGTTCCACACCGGCTGCATCGCCGACTTGGACACGCCCAGGATCGCCACTTCCGGCGCGTTGATGATCGGCGTGAACGCCGTACCACCGATGCCGCCGAGCGAGCTGATCGAGAAGCAGCCGCCGCTCATGTCGGCCGGGCCCAGCTTGCCGTCGCGCGCCTTCTTGGCCAGCTCGCCGCTTTCCTGCGCGATCTGCAGCACGCCCTTCTTGTCGACATCGCGGATCACCGGCACGACCAGACCGTTCGGCGTGTCGGCGGCAAAGCCGATGTTGATGTACTTCTTCAGCGTGAGGTTTTCGCCTGCCGCATCGAGCGAGGCGTTGAACTCGGGGAATTTTTTCAACCCCGCGGCGCTGGCTTTGACCAGGAAGGCGAGCATGGTGAGCTTGATGCCCGCCTTCTCGTTTTCCTTGTTGAGGGCCACGCGCAGGGCTTCCAGGTCGGTGATGTCGGCCGATTCGAACTGGGTGACGTGCGGAATCATCGCCCAGTTGCGTGCCAGGTTGGCACCGGAAATCTTCTTGATGCGCGACAGCGGCTGGGTTTCGGTCTCGCCGAACTTGCTGAAGTCCACCTTCGGCCAGGCCAGCAGGTTCAACCCATTGCCACCGCCGGCCGGCGCAGCACCGGCCGCGGCAGGCGCGCCGCCACTAAGTGCGGCCTTGACGAAGCGCTGCACGTCTTCGCGGGTGATGCGGCCGCCCTTTTCGCTGCCCTTGAGCTGGTTCAGATCCACGCCCAGCTCGCGTGCGAACACGCGCACCACCGGGCTGGCATAGGCCACCTTGGACGGCAGCACGCTGTCGGCGTCGAAGGTCACCGGCGGGCTGGACGGGTTGCCGGCCGATGGCTGGCCGCCCTGTGCAGGCTGCGACGCCTCGCTGGAGCGCGCGCCCTGTACCTGCGCGATCTCGCGCTGGGCCAGTTTGTCCGGTACCGCGGACACCGCGACCGGCTCGACCTTGCCCGCCGTTTCGGCGGTCTCGGTGGTGGGCTTGGCCGGGGACTGCGCCGCACCGGCACCGCCATCGCTGGCCGCGATGATGGCGACCACATTGCCCTGCGAGAGCGTGTCGCCGACCTTGACCTTGAGTTCCTTGACCACGCCGGCGGCCGAGGACGGCACTTCCATCGTGGCCTTGTCCGACTCCAGCGTGACCAGGCTCTGGTCCTTGGCGACGGTATCGCCGACGGCGACCAGCACTTCGATCACCGGGATGTCGGTGTAGTCGCCGATGTCGGGCACAAGCGCCTCGACCAGGCCGCCTTCCGAGGATGCGGCAGGCGCGGCCGGCTCAGCCTTGGCGGCCGGGGCGGCAGCGGGCGCGGCCTTGGCCGGAGCAGCGGGCGCAGCCGCCGGAGCGGGCGCAGCCGCCGGAGCGGGGGCAGCAGCGGTCTCGGCGCCGGCATCGGCCACTTCGATCAGCGCCACCAGCGCGCCCTGCGACAGCGAATCGCCGACCTTGACCTTGAGTTCCTTGACCACGCCGGACACCGACGAGGGCACTTCCATCGTGGCCTTGTCCGATTCCAGCGTGACCAGGCTCTGGTCCTTGCTGACCGTATCGCCGACCGACACCAGCACCTCGATTACCGGGACATCGCTGTAGTCACCGATATCGGGGACAAGTGCTTCCTTGATTTCGGCCATACGGGGAACTCCGGCAACAGAATGGGGAAACCCCTATTGTGGCCGGCTGCGGGCCGCAGCGCCAACCATTGCCGTGGAAAAAGTCGCACACCGGGTGGGATGCAGCGTTTGCGCACGCACGCGCTGGATCATTTCGAGGCGCGTCGATCCACCCGCAACAGTTGCAGTGGCTCGCCCGAGGGCAAACGATACGCCAGCGCATTGTCCAAGCCATCGAGCGCTTCCACCCGCTCGCACAGTTGCTGCGCGCGCGGCCGCAACGCACGTGCCTGCGGCTCAATCAGGCGCTCGATGCGCGCTTCCACGCCATCCAGCGACCGCAGCTGCACATCGTTACCGGTCAATGCCGACTGCACCGCACCGGCGACGACATCGCCGATCAGTTGCGGCAGCAGCTCGGCCACCATGGCGCCGATGTCGTCATCGATGTCGATCGTGGTGAGCTGGCTTTTGCTGAAGCTCTGCTTCAGGCGCGTATCGATCTTCTCGCGCACGTTCGCCATCTGGGTGCGGGTGGCCTCCGGGGTGCGGCTGAAACCGGCCGCCACCTCGCCCAGCGCGGTGACGGCGATGTCGGCCGCTTCGCGCCCGACCTCCTGCGCCAGCGGTACCACCTCGCGGGTCTGGCGCTCGAACTGGATCAAGCGGGCGCGATCGTCCGCGCTCAGTGCGACCCAGCGGTCGTCGACGAACAACGCGCCCTGGCGCATCACCAGACGCTGCGGCGTGCCCGATTCGCGGATCAGGATCAGGCTGCGCGGGTTGAGCGTGAGGTCGTAGTCGCTGCTGACTTCGCAGTGCAGGTCTTCGGCCGCTGCCGCGTCCGCGACACCGAACATGCCTGCCAGCAGCCCTAGCGCCATCATCAATCCGTGCTTGCTCGTCATCGCGCTGCTCCGTTGTGCATTGGGTGCAGCATGCCCGCGCGTGCCGGACGCGTGCCTGTGCCGGACGCTGGCATGACTTATGGCCGATAGCGGTGCCGCAGCCGGTCAAATTGGCGCTGCAGTTGGTATGCGCGTTGGTTCAAGCCGCTAAAACGCGTGCACATCGCTCGACCGGCATCATGCGCCTCGCTCGTGTCTCGATCATGGGCATGTCTTCGATCACGACGTCGATGCATGCCTGGCCAACGTCGCTAGTCCAAGGCATCGCGCAACGGCTGCCAGGCGTCGCACAAACGTTGCAACGACCACGCTGCGTTGGCCGGGCTGGTGGACGGCAACGCCCAGACCGGCACTGCCTGCAACTGCGTTGGCAACAGCGGTTGCACGTGCCGACGCCACGCCTGCGCCGCAGCGGCACCATTGCAGGCCACCGCGCGCAGCTGCGGCAGCGTCGCCAGGCGCGCCGCCAACGGATTAACCACGATGCTGCTAGCGACGATGGCCGTATCCAGGCTGCCGCGCCGTTCGCATTGGCCGATCACATCCCACACGCCGACGCCGCAGTGCGCCAACGCCTCCAGACGTTCGGCATACGCGGCGCTTGCATCGATACCCAGCAACACCTGCATCAACGGCCAGAACCGATTGCGTGAGTGCGCGTAGTACATCGCCGCGTCCAGCGAGGCGTTGCCGGGCATCGAACCGAGCACCAAGACACGGCAATCGCCAGGAATGTGCGCTGGCAGGCCTTGCAACACGTCGTTTTTCGTCACGGCGATCGCACCTGGGTGAATGTCTTTTTCAGCTTGCATGTCGCAACCACGGCCTTCTCCGGAAACTTGCTGAACAAACGAAATTTTAGCGAGCTGCGGGTGGGCGTGGATTCAGATTTTCAGGAATAGCTTTGGCGCGGCCCACTCCACGGGCCCAACAAGAACACGAGGAGACCCCCAATGCGTTCCATTTCCATCCTGAGCCTGGCTGCTGTATCCGCACTTGCGTTTGCGCCGTCTGCTTTTGCACAAGACACCACCTACACCGGTGACACCTCCTCGGCTTCCACCAGCGCCGATAGCGCCTCTGGCAAGCATTGGGCAGTGGTCGGCGGTGTGGCCCTGATCAAGCCGAAGAACGACCCGGCTCCGGGCCTGGACGTCGATGGCGGCCCGGCGCCGACGCTGAGCGCCAGCTACTACATCAACGACAACTGGGCCGTTGAACTGTGGGGCGCAGCCGACAAGTTCAACCACCGCGTCAACGCCGATGGCGTGGGCAAGGTCGGTACCGTTGAGCAGCAGCCGATCGCCATCAGCGGCCAGTACCACTTCGGCCAGGCCGATAACGTGTTCCGTCCGTTCGTGGGCGTGGGCTACTACGAGTCGAACTTCAGCAACGAGAAGATCGACGCTGCCTCGGCCAGCGGCCAGCACGTGGGCCTGGACACCGCCAAGGGTGTCATCGGCACCGTCGGCGTGGACATGAACATCAACTCCACCTGGTTTGCACGTGCCGACGCCCGCTACATGCGTTCGCGTCCGGAACTGCGCGAAGGCGGCCAGGGCACCGGCAGCGAGCTGGAACTGGATCCGTGGACTGTCGGCTTCGGTGTCGGCGCGCGCTTCTAAGCACGTTCGACTAAGTGTCAGTTGAAGAAAAACGGGCCGCAAGGCCCGTTTTTTTATGCGTGGAAAGCGCGGCGCTCTACACATTTCGGAGCGCTGAATCGCGCGCGCTCTGTGTGCGAATGCCGGGCGGGATGGGGCGGGCTTTGCGCGCCGGTGCCTACTGCGTGCCAGTGTGAATGCCGCCGGTGCCAGTGCCAGCGAAGCATCGACATGCGCTCACGTGCAGGCGCCAGCTCAACGCCAGTAAACGCTGCCGCGCAGGCGCGCACTGCGCCAACGCCACCACAGCAAGGTGGCATACGCGAGCGCATAACCAAGCAATACGCCGGCCGCGCCCAGCAGACTGGCATGACTGAGCCAGCCTTCCGTGGGCCAGGCCACGCCCTGCCAGGCGCTGCGCCAGCCCTGCACCATGCCGGCGATGACGCGTACCACCACCAACGCCGTCACTGCGAGCACCAGCCACAGATTGGGCCGGTAAAACAGGCCCTGCTGGGTGCGCTCGAAGCGGGTCAACCGCAACGCCAGCAGACCCAATGCCAGCCCGCAGGCCCAGCCGAACGCGGCATGGCTGATCGCGCCGGGCCAGAATGCCGCAGCAACCAGCGCGAAAATGACGAACAACACGTTGGAGAGCGCAGCCGAGGCCAGATTGATCATCAACAACCATCCGCGGGCCTGTCGCCGCGCAGTACCGACCCGGAAGCGCTGCACCAGCGACAACGGAAACAGCACAGCGAACACCGCCAGAGCGATGATCACGGCCAGCGGAATAGCGAGGAGAAGTGGCATCAGATGCTCAGTTGCGGCGAACAGTGGTTAGCAAAACGTCGCGGGGCGCGCGTCAGGCGGAGGTGGACGGCGCGCTCAGGACCGCAGTGCACGAGAAATGTATGCCGCGACGGGTACCGATCGCACCCGCCTGGCCACTGCACAGCCGTGTTGATGACCGCTCTTAAAACGCCGGCAACACCGCGCCCTTGTACTTCTGCTCGATGAAGGCCTTCACTTCTGGGCTGGTCAGGGCCTTGGCGAGCTTCTGCACGCGCGCATCGTCCTTGTTGTCCGGGCGGGCTACCAGGAAGTTCACGTACGGCGAGTCCTTGCTTTCGATCGCCAGTGCATCGCGGGTCGGATTGAGCCCGGCGTCGAGTGCGTAATTGGTGTTGATCAGCGCCAGATCGACCTGATCGAGCACACGCGGCAGCATTGCCGAATCGAGCTCGCGGAACTTCAGCTGCTTGGGGTTCTCGACGATGTCGCGCTGGCTGGACAACGCGTTGCTGGGATCTTTGAGTTTGATCACGCCGGCCTTGTCGAGCAGGATCAGCGCGCGGCTGTTGTTGCTCGGGTCGTTGGGAATCACCACGTCCGCGCCGGTGGGCAGCTCGGCCAGCGTCTTGAAGCGGCGCGAATACGCACCGAACGGTTCGATATGCACGCCGACCACGGTCACCAGCTGGCTCTTGCGGTCGCGGTTGTAGGCGTCCAGATACGGCTCGGTCTGGAAGTAATTGACGTCGATCTGCTTCTGCACGACCTGGTCGTTGGGCTGCACGTAGTCGTTGAACACGCGCACGTCCAGCTTGACGCCCTGCTTGGCCAGCAACGGTTCGACCACCTCCAGGATCTCGGCATGCGGCACTGCGGTGGCGGCCACGGTCAGCGTGTCGCCGCCGCTGCTGCCGCCGTTACCGCCGCAGGAGGCCAACGCCAGCGTGGCCGCAGCCAGAAGGGAACGAAACGCAAATGTGCTCATGTAGGGATCCGTGGGAGGAGGAATGCGGCACTGCCGCAAGAGGTAAACCTAGCAGACCGCGGGTGCAGCGGCGATTCGCAAGCCCATGTTTCGTGCGTGACCCTCCACGCCACGCGGCACCCGGTCGCAGCCGACCTCAGCGCCGGCTGTAACGCGCCACCAGCCGGTCGCCCAGCATCTGCAGCAGCTGCACCAGCACCAGCAAGGCGATCACGGTGACCAGCGCGACATCCGAATGCGAGCGCAGATAGCCTTCGCGATAGGCCACATCGCCCAGACCGCCGGAGCCGATCGCACCGCCCATCGCAGTGAAGCCGATCAGCGCGATGGTGGTCACGGTGGCACCGGCAATCAGCCCGGGGCGCGCCTCGGGCAGCAATACACGCAGCACCAGTTGCCAGGTGGTGGCGCCCATCGCCTGGCTGGCCTCGATGATCCCGCGGTCCACCTCGCGCAAGGCGGTTTCCACCAGCCGCGCGTAGAACGGTGCAGCGCCGACCACCAACGGCAGGATCGCGCCGCGCACGCCCAGCGAGGTGCCCATCAGCATCAGCGTGAGCGGGATCATCGCAATCATCAGGATGATGAAAGGCACCGAGCGCAGCAGATTGATCAGCGCCGCGAGTGCGCCGTACAGCACCGGGCGGCGGCGTAGTTGGGGCGCGCCGCACAGGAACAGCGCCACACCCAGCGGCAGGCCGATCAACAACGTCAGCGGCAGCGCGCCGGCCAGCATCAGCAAGGTGTCGAGCGTGGCCTGGCCGATATCGCCCCACTTGCCGGCATCGAGATTGCGGAAGAACCCATCGGCAGCGGCGATCAACAGAGTCATACGCGTAGATCCTCCACTTGCACACCAGCCGCGACGAAGCCGGCACGTGCCGCGTTATGGTCGCCGCCGGTCAAGGCGACGATGAGCTGGCCGTACGGGGTGTCCTTGATGCGGTCCACGCGCCCGGACAGGATGTTGTAGTCCACGCCGGTCGCGCGCGCGATGCGGCCAAGCACCGGTTCGTAGGTGCCATTGCCAAGAAAGGTCAGCCGCACGATGCGCCCGCCCACCGCAGCGAAGTCGCGATGCAGCTCGGCTTCGTCCACGTGCTCGGCTTCGGAGACAAAGCGCCGGGTGGTGGCATGCTGCGGATGCAGGAACACCTCGGTCACCGGGCCGGTTTCGACCAGCTTGCCGGCGTCCAGCACTGCCACGCGGTCGCAGACGCGGCGGATCACGTCCATCTCATGGGTGATCAACACGATGGTCAGGCCCAGCTCGCGGTTGATCTGCGCCAGCAGTTGCAGCACCGAGGCGGTGGTCTGCGGATCCAGCGCGCTGGTGGCCTCATCGCACAGCAGGATCTGCGGCCGGGTGGCCAGCGCGCGCGCAATGCCCACGCGCTGCTTCTGCCCGCCGGACAACTGCGCCGGGTACTTGTTGGCGTGCTGCTCCAGCCCCACCCGCGCCAGCAGCTCGGCCACACGCGCATCGACCTCGGCGCGCGGGGTGCCGGCAAGTTCCAGCGGAAACGCCACATTGCCGGCCACGGTGCGTGAGGACAGCAGGTTGAAGTGCTGGAAGATCATGCCGATACGGCGGCGCAGCGTGCGCAGACCCTGGCTGTCCAGCGCGGTGACGTCCTCGTCGCCGATCAGCAGGCGCCCGCCGCTGGGTTCTTCCAGCCGGTTGATCAGCCGGATCAACGTGGATTTGCCGGCGCCGGAATGGCCGATGATGCCGAACACTTCGCCGGGGCCGATCCGCAGATCGAGCGGGTGCAGCGCCACGATCTGGCGACCGTCAACGGAATAAGACTTGTGCAGGCGCTGAAACTGGATCACCGCGCGTGGCCGATTGGGGGGCCGTGAAGCCTACCAGTCAATGTTTGCGGACGATATTCCATTGAGTTCTAAGGTGGGGATTGGGGATTGGGGATTCGCTAGAGCAACGGCAAGGCGCTTTGGCTTTTGCGAATCCACAATCCCCAATCACGGCTTATCTAGCGGCGTCAGGCGATCCGCCTTCCGAATCCGCTCCCGCCGCAGCAAATACAGCCCGCTGGCGACGATGATGCCGGCGCCGGTCCAGGTCCAGTTGTCTGGCAGGGTCTGCCACAGCAGCCAATCCCAGCCGATCACCCAGACCAGGCCGGTGTATTCCAGCGGCGCGATCATCGAGGCTTCGCCGCGCAGGAAGGCCTGGGTCAGCGCGATCTGCCCCAGCGCCCCGGCTAGGCCCATGCCGGCGATCAACCAGGCGTGCTCGCCCCGCAACGGCACCCAGCCGGGGATCGCCAGCAGGCCGGCGCCGATCGCCATGAACAGCAAAAACCACACCACCATCGCCTGCGGGGTATCGGTACGCGTCAGCAGGCTCACGGTGATGGCCGCGATGGCGTAGGCAGTGGCCGCCAGCAGCACCATCAGGCCGGGCAGCGAGATCAGGCCATCCACGCCGGGGCGCAGCACCACGATGACCCCGACCAGACCAATGCCAATGGCGGTCCAGCGTCGCGGACCCACATGCTCACCCAGCAGCGGCACCGACAGCGCCGCCACCAGCAACGGGGCGACGAAGTACAGCGTGTAGGCGGTGGACAGCGGCATGCGCTTCAAGCCGTAGACGAAGCAGCCGATCATCACCATGCCCAGCACCCCGCGCAGCAGGTGCAGGCCCCAGCGCACCGGCACGATCGAACGCGGCCCGGCGGTGGCGAACACCCACACCAGTACGAACGGCAGCGAGGCGGCGCCACGCAACAAGGTGACCTGCAGCGGTGGGTAATGCGCCGACAGCAGCTTCATGCCCGCATCCATCAGCGAGAAGCAGGCCACGGCGGCCACCATCCAGGCGATGGCGGGAAGCGGAGAACGGGTGTTGGGCATGGCGCATTATCGCTGCGCCTGCGCACCGACCGCCAACCCCCGTCTCGACAGTACGCACGACGCGATGCCCTAGAATGGCGGCTGTTTTCAGATAGCAGGAGCTTTGCATGCCTTCCTTCGACGTGATCTCCGAAGTCGACAAGCACGAACTGACCAATGCGGTGGATCAGGCCAATCGCGAGCTGGATACGCGCTTCGATTTCAAGGGCGTGGAAGCCAGGTTCGAGCTGGAAGACGACAAGGTGATCAACCAGTCCGCGCCCAGCGATTTCCAGGTCAAGCAGATGACCGACATCCTGCGCGCACGCCTGCTGGCACGCGGCATCGACGTGCGTTGCCTGGAGTTCGGCGATATGGAAACCAATCTGGCCGGTGCGCGCCAGAAGGTCACCGTCAAGCAGGGCATCGAGCAGAAGCAGGCCAAGCAGCTGGTGGCCAAATTGAAGGAAGCCAAGCTCAAGGTGGAAGCGCAGATCAATGGCGACAAGCTGCGTGTGAGCGGCAAGAAGCGCGACGATCTGCAAGATGCGATGGCGCTGCTGAAAAAGGCCGATTTCGAGCTTCCGCTGCAGTTCGATAATTTCCGCGACTGAGCTAACCATCGACAGCACTGACCTCAAGCCTGGCAACGCCGCACGCTGCCACTGGCAACATGCGGCGCAGACACGCACACCGCTGTCGCTGCTGTACCTGCACGGCTTCACCGCCAGCCCGGGCGAAGCCGGCGCACTGCCCGAGCAGATGGCCGATACGTTGGGCGCCAACCTGTACGTGCATCGTTGGCCCGGGCATGGATGCAGCGCAGCCGACGCGATGCAAGGACTCACGCCTGCCGCGTTGCAGGCATCGGCACTGCAAGCATTGGCGCAGGCGCAGCGGATGGGCGAGCGCGTGGCGATCGTCGGCTCGTCCATGGGCGGCACTCTGGGGTTATGGCTAGCAGCGCAGCAGCCCGACGCGGTGGCTGCGGTCATCGCATGGTCGCCCGGCATCCGGCCGGCCGACCCTGCACTGCTCGATCAGGTCTGCGCGGCGCAGGCGCCATTGACCGATCCACGCCCGCGCAACGCCGCATCCTTGGCATTCTGGTCGAACATCATCCACCCGGATGGATTCCGCGCGCTGCGCAGTCTGTTCGCGAGCGTGGCCGCCGATCCTCCCTGGTCGCGCGTGCGCTGCCCGGTATTTGTGGGCTACTACCGCGCGGCCAACGGCGAGGAAGATCCAACCGCCTCGGTGCCGGCGATGCTGGACATGTTCGATGCGCTCGGCACCGCGACAAGTCGCAAACAGGCGATGGCCTTCGACACCGGCGCGCATGCGATCGGCTCGCCGCACAAGACCCCGCATGCCGATGCGGTTGCACAGGCATCGATCGCGTTTGTGCGTGCGCACGTGGCAGCTCCTGCGCAGACCGAGACTCGATAGACCAGCGGCGCCAAGGTCAAACTGCACGTTGCAATGACAGTGCGCGCCGCTATCGCTCGCGCCTGCTTGACCGGGGCGCCGGGACAACCGCGCGCGGCTGCAAAAACACCGATCGCATACACTGGCGCTCCATCCCGCCGCCGCCACGATGACGTCCACGCCTTCCACGCTTGACCCGTTGACCGCCACCCGCCAGTGGATCGAGCGCGCGGTGATCGGTTTGAACCTGTGCCCGTTCGCCAAGGCGGTCTACGTCAAGGAGCAGGTGCGCCTGGTCCTCAGCGACGCCAGCACGCCCGAAGCGCTGCTCGAACAACTGGCCGAAGAACTGGTGTTGCTGCGCGACACCCCGGCCGAGCAGATCGACACCACCTTGATCGTGCATCCGGACGTGCTCACCGATTTCCTGGATTACAACGACTTCCTCGACAACGCCGATGCGGCCGTGGAAGCGCTGGATCTGGACGGCGTGTTGCAGGTGGCCAGCTTCCATCCGGACTATCAGTTCGCAGGCGCGGCCGTGGACGATGTGGCCAACTTCACCAACCGCTCGCCCTTCCCCACCTTGCACCTGCTGCGCGAAGACAGCGTGGAGCGTGCTGTGGCCGCCTTCCCCGACCCGGACGTGATCGTCGAGCGCAATATCGAGACGCTGGAACGCCTGGGCCAGGATGGCTGGGAACGTCTGTTGAACGCATCGACGCACTGATCAGCCGAGACACGGCGCGCGCGCAAGCGCCGCCGATGCAGCGACAGATCGCACGCGCGTCTTGCTGCGACCACCACAACGCACGCGTTACAGTGCCAACGACCTCACTGACGCGATGCTCCGATGCCCTTGATTCCGGCTGTTTCCGCATGGAACCCGTCCCCGCTGCAGGACCGCGTGGTGGTGATCACCGGTGGCGCGCAAGGCATCGGCCGCGGCATTGCGCAGGCAGTGCTGGGCGCGGGCGGCAGCGTGGTGATCGGCGATCTGGATGCGGAAGCCGGCAAGGCCTGTCTGCACGAATGGGCACTGCCGCAACGCAGCGCCTTCGTCCGTTGCGATGCCGCGCGCGAACCCCAGGCAACGCGTTTGATCGCCACCGCACTCAAACGCTTCGGTCGCCTCGATGGCCTGGTCAACAACGCAGGCGTGGCCGATCCGCATGTTGCGCCCTTGCCGCAACTGGAGTGGGACGAGTGGAATCGCCGGTTGGCGAGCCTGCATGGCGCATTTTTGTGCAGCAAGCAGGCCTTGCCCGCACTGGCGCAAGCCGAGGGCGGCGGCGCAATCGTCAATATCGCCTCCACCCGCGCCTGGCAATCCGAACCGCATAGCGAAGCCTATGCCGCCGCCAAGGGTGGTTTGGTGGCCTTCACGCATGCATTGGCGCTGAGCGAAGGCCCACAGGTGCGCGTCAACAGCATCAGCCCGGGCTGGATCAGCACCGATGCCTGGCGTGCACCGCAGCGCAGGCGCACGCCCAAACTCTCGCGCCGCGACCATGCACAACACCCGGCCGGCCGAGTGGGCACGCCGGAAGACATCGCGCAGCTGGCGGTGTATCTGCTGTCGCCGCAGCTGTCCGGCTTTGTGACCGGCCAGGATTTCGTCGTCGATGGCGGCATGTCGCGCAAGATGCAGTACATCTAAAGGTCTGTCACAGGTTAGCTACTTGGAGCGGGGAGACAAAACGACGTGCACCGCCAGGCGGGCGCGGCCGTCTTCCTAGTTCCCATCAGCACACGAACACGTTGGCGGGTGCGGTGTTCTCACTGCTTGCGGGACCTGTGGGGCATGGATCATGCCTGCTCGCTACGGCCGAACAACACCTCAAGATCGGCCGCTTCCAGCGTGCGCCATTGCCCGGACGGCAGACCGTCCAGCGACAGCCCGCCGATACGGCTGCGGTGCAGCGCCACCACATGATTACCGGCAGCGGCGAACATGCGTCGCACCTGGTGGTAGCGGCCCTCGTGCAAGGTCAGGCGCGCTTCGCGTGGGCCGAGCACATCCAGTTCGGCCGGCAGCAATGGTTTGGTTTCGCCTTCCAGCAGCAAGGTGCCGCTGGAAAACAGCGCGGCTTCGTCGCCACGCAAGTCTTCGGCCAGGGTGACGTCATAGACCTTGTCCAATGCGGACTTGGGCGAAATGATCCGGTGCAGCAGCGCGCCGTCGTCGGTCATCAGCAGCATGCCGCTGGTTTCGCGATCCAGCCGCCCCACCGGTGCCAGTACCGGTGCACGCGAACGGAAGCGCAGCGGCAGCAGTTCGTAGATCAGCCGGCCGGTGTCCTTGGTCGAGCAGGTGTAGCCGCTGGGTTTGTGCAGCAACAGGCTGAAACCCGGCGGCGGATCCAGCGGCTCGCCATCGATGCGGATCGCGTCGTGCTCCACCTGGTCGTCGGCATACAGCACCTCGCCCTGGACATCGGTGACCACGCCCTGGCGAAACAGCTGGGTCACCTGCTTGCGGCTGCCATAACCGAGATTGGCGATGTGCTTGACCAGCTTCATGCGCGCGCTCCACGGCCACGGATGGCAGAGATCAGCTTGAAACCGTGGCGTTCGGCGGCCACGCGTACCTGCCCGAAGCTTTCGTTGAGTACGTATTCGTAAGGCAGATGCCGGTTGGCGACCAACAACAACTGCCCGCCCGGGCGCAGCGCCTGCGCGGCCACCGAGATGAAGCGCTGCCCGATATCCGGGCGATCGGCACGCGAGGGCGTGTGGAACGGCGGATTGCTGACGATGAAGTCGTACTGCGCCACCAGGCCGGCGGTGACGTCGTGCCAGTGGTACTGCAGCTGCGCCGGATGCGCGATGCCCTGCAGATTGCGCTGCGCCAGGGTGAGTGCGCGCGCCTCGGCCTCGTACAGATCCAGCGCGGTGACCTTGGGGCAGCGCGCCAGCACTTCGGCCGACAGATAGCCAAAGCCCGCACCCAGATCGGCGCCGTGCCCGGCCAGCGTGGTCGGCAGATGCTCGACTAACAGCGCAGAGGCAGGATCGATGCGGTCCCAGGCGAACACGCCCGGGCGGCTGACGAAGCGCCCGTCCAGAATCTTGCGCGGCGCATCCAGCGCGGCCCAGCGCGCCTGCAGCGCCACATCGGTGTCGGCAGGCAGCGGGGCGCTCCAGTAGGTGCGGCAATGGTGCTTGGTCAAACTCCCGGCCAGGCCGGTGAGCTGACGCAGATCGGCTTCGCCCGAGCGCGCGCCCTCGTTGTTGGACTGGCAGGCCACCACGCGGCCACCCGGCGCGGTCAGCGCCACGGCGCGCGCAAACAACGCACGCGCTTCTTCGCGCTGACGCGGCGGCAGCACCAGCACCAGTGCGTAGCGGGTGCTGTCGGCTTCGATCTCGCTCTCTTCGCGCACGTTCCAGCCGCTGCGCTCCAGCGCCTCGGCGAACGGCCGAAAGCTCTGCTCGCAGGTCAGCGTATCGGCAGCGGCATGCTCACTGAGCGCAAAACCATCCCGCGCGCGCAGGAACAACACCGGGCCTTTCGGCCACGGCAGCACACCCTGGGCGAAGGGCAGGAACAGGGTTTGAAGCGGGGCGTCGTGCGGGCCAGCCATCGGATCATCGGGTCGGGAACAGGCGGCCATTGTAAGGGACCGCTGCCGGCTACCCGGCGCCGCCGTCCGCTGGGAGCTCTCAATTGCGCCGATCTTGATTGAGCGAGTCAGAAGCTTAGTCGGTCGAGGGCGCGGTGCCTCACCGCACCGGAGGGTCGCGTCAGAAGCCTGGTCGGTCGAGCGCGCGGTGCCCTCACCGCTCGCGGGACACGCCGTAAACCCGTCCCTGGGGGCTCGGTAGCGGCATCCATGCCGCCACACGGTCCCGCAATCGGTGAGGACACCGCACCAGAACGTTTGCTGGTTGCTTGAAAACATGCAAACCGACCATCGCGACTGGTCATTGCCCGCTCACCGTCGCGGGACCTTACGCGGCATGGATGCCGCGTAAGAGCTACAAGGACGTACTTGCAGCGTGTCCTGCGACGGTGGGCGGGCAAGGGCCCTGCAGCAAACCCGCAGATCAGCCGCCCCGCAATCGACTCGCCGACTGCTTTGCTTAAGACCACACACCGACCATCTCGACTGGTCCTTGCCCGCTCACCGTCGCGGGACCTTACGCGGCATGGATGCCGCGTAAGAGCCTACACGGACGTACTTGCGGCGTGTCCCGCGAGGGTGGGCGGGCAAGGGCCCTGCAGCAAACCCGCAGATCAGCCGCTCTGCAGTGAAGGCCAAATCCTCCGCTTTGCAATCGACCAACGTGAAATAGTTCTGTCAGCCACTCCAAGCCGATTCCAATTGCGTGACCTGGCAACGGCATGCCTTCCAATGTCTATACGGACTATTGATGCGTACGCAACATCTGCCCGCCTAGGCTGAAAGCACGCCCACACCGGAGAGACGCGATGCGAGCCTTGTTCGTAGGTGGAGTTGTCGACAACAGCGAAATGGATCTGGACGACACCCCGCCACCGATGCATTACCCCGAAAACACCGGCGCCGGCCGGCCGCGTTATCGCCTGCATCAGGTGGGCGAACGCGACGATGGCAGCTTGGCCTATGCGGTCTATGGCGCACCGGAAATGGCCGACGATGACATCAGCCGGATCACCGAGGAGCGTGGCTACGCGCGTCGCTTCAGTGCGTCTCCGGAGGCGCCGCGCTAATTGCGCTTAAGCGACCTGATTGTGTTTGAGTGAGAACGCGCATGAAAAAACCGGGCCTGAGCCCGGTTTTTTTGTTTGAACGCCTGGATCAGCGCATTGGGATCAGCGTGCCTTCGGAGTCACCCGCCAGATCACATTGCCCACATCGTCGGCCACCAGCAGCGCGCCGCTATTGTCGGGCGCCACACCGACCGGGCGGCCCTGTGCATTGCCTTCGGCATCCAGAAAGCCGTCCAGCACCGTGATCGGCGTGCCGTTGGGCGTGCCGTTGGGCTTGCCGTCGACGAACGGCACGAACAGCACCTTGTAGCCGCTGGGCGGATCGCGATTCCACGAGCCATGCTGGCCGATGAAAGCGCCCTGGCGGAAGCGCTCGGGGAGCAACGTACCGCTGGCAAAGCTCAGACCGAGCGAGGCGGTATGCGGCCCGAGTGCGTAATCGGGCTTGATCGCCTTGGCCACCAGTTCGGCATTCTGCGGCTTGACCCGCTCGTCCACGTGCTGGCCGTAATAGCTGTAAGGCCAGCCGTAAAAGCCGCCATCGCGCACCGAGGTCAGATAATCAGGCACCAGATCGCTGCCAATTTCATCGCGCTCGTTCACTACCACCCACAGCGATTTGCTCTGCGGCTCCCACGCGGTGCCGACCGGATTGCGTAGCCCGCTGGCGAACACGCGGCTGCTGCCGGTGGCCGGGTCAATCTCCAGAATCGCCGCGCGGTTGAGCTCGGCTTCCATGCCGTTTTCCGCCACATTGCTGTTGGAGCCCACACCTACATACAGCTTGCTGCCATCGGCGCTGGCCAGCAGCGACTTGGTCCAATGATGATTCAGCCCGCCGGGCAGATTGGCCACGAAGGTCGGCTTGGCGGTGATATGCGTATCGCCAGCCTTGTACGGAAAGCTCACCAGCGCATCGGCATTGGCGACATAGAACCGATCGCCGACCAAGGCCATGCCGAACGGCGAAAACAGGCCGCTGACAAATTGCGTGCGCACCTCGGCCACACCATCGCCATCGACGTCGCGCAGCAGCGTGATGCGATTGGCGCTGGGCACCACGGCGCCGGCCTTGCTCATCATCGCGCCCTGCACTTTCTTGCGGATCCCGCCACCGCCTTCGGCATCGTCCGGCTTGGGCGGTTCTGCAGTTTCGGCCACCAGCACATCGCCATTTGGCAGCACATAGACCCAACGTGGGTGATCGAGATCGCGTGCGAACGCGGCGACCTGCAGATCGTCGGCAGCGATCGGCTTGGCGTTCTCAGTCCAGCGTTTGACCGGCGCCACCTTGACCGTGGGGATCAGGCGTTTGACCGGCTCGGGCAATTGCGGGTTGGGTCCGGTTCCCTGTTCGATGGCAAGCGTGGCGGTATCGCCGCAGGCGGCGAGAACGGCGACAGTCAATAACGACAGCGGCCAACGAGCGAGCTTCAACGAGGGTGCATTCATTGCGGGGGCAATCCTGAACAGTTGCGACAATCGGCCATCATGCCGTCAACACCACGTTGAGAAGTAAACACATCGTCAATGCAGGCGTATCAGGGCTTAGGTTGCGGAGCGGCGCCCACTGGCAGCGGATGCACCGCCACGATGCGATCCATCCAGATCCACTGCGGCTCCTGCGCTGCATCCAGGTGATCCAGGCGCAATTGGCCGTTGATGCCTTCGCGCTGCTGAGCATCGAGATAGGTCTGGATGGTGGGGCGTACGGCAACCGTGCCGCTGATGGTGCTGCCATCGTCCAGTTCGATCTGCACACGCTCCTGACCACCGAGCAGCGACACCCAGTGTTCGAGCGTTGCGATCTGTACCTGTTCCGAATAAACGTGCGGGGCATATTTGGACATCGTGGCATCTCCGAAGAAGAAGTTGCCACGCTAGGCCACTGGCTGTGAAAGACGCACAAAACAGCGTCTTGCTTATGCAATCGCCTGGCTACGCATAATCGCGCGACGTGGATGCCGCGCGTGGGTCACTCCACCGATTCGCGCGCCGCGCGCACAGCGGTGACAAGTTGCGCAACGCTGTACGGCTTGGCCAGATGCTCCTGAAAACCGGAGTCCAGCGCGCGCTTGCGATCGTCATCGCGTGCCAGTGCGGTCACTGCCACCGCCGGCAATGCAGTGGCGTCCAGCCCCAGGTTCTCGCGCACGGTACGGATCAGTCCGTAGCCATCCATGCCCGGCATGCCGATGTCGGTGAGCATCAGATCGAAGCGTGCGTAACCGCGATGATCGATCAGGGCCAGCGCATCGGTGGCGCTGCCGGCGGTGACCACTTCGGCGCCCTGCTCTTCCAGCAGGCGGCGCAGGTAATCGAGCATGTCCGGCTGATCTTCCACTGCCAGCAGACGCAGGCCATTGAGCGCACGTGCTTCGATGATCTGCTCGGACATCAGCCGCCGACGCAGCTCGCGCCGCGGCCGTTTGGCCTGATCGGGAATGTGCTCGGGCAGGCGCACGGTAAACGTGGCGCCCTTGCCGCGCCCGCCACTGGTGGCGCCCACCTGGCCGCCATGCATTTCCACCAATTGCTGCACGATCGCCAGGCCCAGGCCCAGACCGCCGTGCTGGCGCGTGGTAGTGCCGTCTGCCTGGCGGAAGCGCCCGAACAGATGCGGCAGGAATTCGGCAGCAATGCCGTCGCCGGAGTCGAGTACCGACACCAGCAGATGGCCGTCGTCGCGCTCGATGGTGACGTCGATGCGGCCGTGTGCCGGCGTGAACTTGATCGCGTTGGAGAGCAGATTCCACAACACCTGCTGCAGCCGCGTGGCATCGCCGAGTACCAGGCACGGGGTGTCCGGCACGTGCACCTCCAGGACCTGGTCCTTGCCTTCGGCAGCCAGTTCCTGGGTAGTCAGCGCTTCGTGCACCTGCTCGGCCAGATCCAGCGATTCGACCTCCAGCTGCACCTTGCCCAGCAGCATGCTGCTGAGATCGAGCATGTCCGAGATCAGCCGCTTTTGCGCGCGTGCGCTGCTGGCGATCACCGACAGGCCCTTGTAGGTGGGTTGGCCTTCTTCGACCCGCTGCAGCAGCAGTTCGCTCCAGCCCAGAATCGTGGTCAATGGCGTACGCAATTCGTGCGACAGCGTGGCCAGGAACTCGTCCTTGAACCGCGCCATGCTCTCGGCCTCGTTGCGCGCAGTGCGCTCGGACTCGAGCAATTGTTCGCGCGCCAATTCGATTTCGCGCTGTTCGGTGACATCCGGACTGCTGCCGGCAAGACCAATGAAACGACCATCGGCCGAATACCGCGGCGTGGCGGCCATTTCGATCCAGCGCCACTGGCCATCGTGGCGGCGCGCACGTACCAGCGCATGCAACGCGCGCTGTTCTTCCAGGGAAGCGGCCAGTTCGAACTGGAAGATCGACAGATCGTCCGGATGCAGCAATTCGCTCCACGCCGAGACCGTGCCACTGGAAATATCGATGCCGAAAAATTCGCCGTAAGCGCTGTTGACGAAACGCACCACACCCTGCGCGTCCAGCACCCAGACCGGCATCGGCAAGCCATCGGCCAGTGCGCTGAAGCGCGCTTCGCTCTCGGCCAGCTCGCGCTCGACGCGCTTGCGTTCGGTGATGTCCATGAACAGCACCGCCACCCGCGCCTGCTCCGGTTGCCCGACGCGGAACGCGTCCACCGAATACCAGCGCCGCAACGCCTTGGCCTGCATTTCGAAATGGATACGGTTGCCGGTGCGGGCAACGTGCCCGTAGCGGTCGAACCACTCCTGCTCATGCTCGGCGAGCATGCCGCGCACGGAGACGTTCACTGCGTTGGTCAGACCGGTGTAGCGCTCGAACGCGCCATTGGTCGAGCGAATCACGTAATCGACCGCTTTGTCGCCATCGAACACCATGTCGATGACGCAGAACCCCGCGTCCACGTTATGGAAGATCTCGTGGTACATCGCAGGATCCAGGAACGGCTCGGCGATGGCGGCAGGCAGGCCGGCGGCCAATTCAGGGCTGGGACTGGAAGTGCTCAAATCGGGGTCCACGGGTGATGCCGATGCGGATGACGGGCAGATGAAAACACGCCCGATGTCGTCAGCGGGTGCACGTGCAACTGACTGGATTCACGATTCACCCACGATCCCGAATCGCCTCACCACAGCAAGGCCGCAGACAGCGCGATAGCGGCGGCCAGCAACACGATGCCGGCAATCACGCCGCGCAGGACCCATTGCCCTTCGCGCCGCAACTGCTCGTCCATCCAGCGTTGGGCTTCTTCGCGCCAGGCGGTCGAGCGCGCATGGTCGGCATCCAGCAACAGCAAGCGCACGCGCGATAGTCCGAGCTCGGCGCATTCGCTGCGACAGCGCAGGCTGAAACCGTCCACGCCGCTCGCGACCTGGGCGTCGAGCGGCAGTTGCAATTCGAGTTCAGGCCTGGACATAACGGGGACGCTCCTGATCCAGCTCGTGTTCCAGCGCCATGCGCGCCAGTTGGGTGTAATTGGCACGCGGGCCCTGGCCGCGACCGGTGAGCATTCCCTGGTAATCCAGATCCTGCCAGACCCGCCCGGTCCACTCGACGCAATCCTCGGCGATAACCAGCATCAACGAGTAACGGTAGTCGAGCCCATTGGCCGAGGTGTAGGCATAAACCGGCGGGAACTGCACCGCCACATCACCCTGCCGCGCCAACGCAGCCAGATGCTCACGCAGCGCATCCCGTGGGTCGGCACCTGGCTCCAGACGCATCCCGCGGGTTGCCAGATCCAGATCCACATCGCTTTGCAACGCGACGAACGCGGCGGCCCCGGTGGCAGGGTTGTGGCCGTGCTGCTTTGCCCAGTCGATGAACTGCAGGCGCACGTCCGACGGCATGTGTGCCGGCGCCGAGGAAGCTGACTTTGTGCGGAAAGAGTGGGTGTCCATGCTGGCGATCATCCGGTCCGCGCCGTGAAGCGCGGGCGCAGGCGCAGTGAACCCGCCGTCATGGCGGAGCGGTCGCGGATTAACCGCGCGCAACACCGATGCATGCCCGGTTGCTGCCGCGTTGCGGGCGATCCAGCGCACCCCCACACTGCTGGAACACCCGGTACGCCATGTACCTTCCGCTTGGAGACTTTCCATGAAACGTTCCAGCCTTTACGGCGCCAGCCTGTTGCTGGCAGGACTGCTCGCGGCGACCGGTGTGCAGGCCCGCGTGCGTAATGTCACCGACCCTGAAGCGCCACGCGCGCTGAGCAGCGATGGCAAGGTAGATGTGCGCTGGACCGACCCGGCGCAGTTTGCCGAGATGCGCTTCAGCGGCAACCGCTGGGAGGCGCAGCGCGGCGATTGGGTGACCCAGCTGGCGACCCATTTCCAGCAAAGTGCCGCCCGCCGGCTTCCCGACGGCCAACACCTGAGCGTGACCATCACTGACATCCGCCGCGCCGGCCAGTACGAGCCCTGGCACGGCCCGCGCATGCAGGACGTGCGCATCGTCAAGGACATCTACCCGCCGCGCCTGAGCTTCAGCTACACGCTCACCGGCGCCAATGGCGAGGTGATCGATCAGGGCGAGCGCAAGTTGGTGGATTCGGCATTTCTGATGAGCGGCCCGCGCCTGACCGACAGCGACCCGTTGCGCTTCGAAAAAGCCATGATCGACGACTGGGTGCGCAAGCAGTTCCGTGGCGATCGGAGTACGGCCGGGGTGTGAGCTCCGCTTGAGCCCCTCTCCTGCGGGAGAGGGGTTGGGGTGAGGGTACGGGGGCGAAGCCCTCGTTTTGTTCCGACTGCACGAGGCTTCGCTCGTACCCTCATCCGGCACTGCGCGCCACCTTCTCCCGATGGGAGAAGGGATGCAACTTACCGGGTCACTTCATCGCCTACTGTCGCCTCACCCACATACGTCCGCGGCACGCGCTTGAGTCCACACAGCAGCTGATACGCGCTGACATTGCACTGCGTGGCCAACGGGGCGACGCGCGGCGCATTGCCCCACAGCTGCACTGGCGCGCCAATCTCCGCCTGCGGATGCTCGGTGAGATCCACGGTGAGCATGTCCATCGAGACGCGACCGATCAACGGGCAGACCTGCCCATCCACCAGCACCGGCGTGCCATTGGGTGCGAACTGCGGATAGCCGTCGGCATACCCCATCGCCACCACGCCCACGCGCGTGGGCCGTTGCGCAACGAAGCGGGCGCCGTAGCCCACCGGCTCGCCGGCCGGCAGCTCGCGCACGCTGATGATGCGCGAACGCAGCGTCATCACCGGGCGCAGTTGCGCAGTGCTCTCGGTCTCCTGCGGGAACGGGTTTGCGCCGTACAGCATCAGCCCGGGGCGCGACCAATCGTTGCGCAGCGCGGGCCAGCCGAGCAGGCCGGGCGAATTGCGCAGACTGGTTTCCGCGCGCATGCCGCCTGCGGTGAGCGCGAAGGCCACCGCCTGTTCGTCGGTGCGGCTGCACTCCAGTTCGTCGGCGCGCGCCAGGTGGGTCATCAGCACCAGCGAGGCGATCTGCGGCAGCCCGCGCAAGCGCAACCACGCGGCGCGAAAATCTTCCGGCGACAGGCCCAGCCGATGCATGCCGCTGTCCAGCTTCAACCACACCCGTAACGGGCGTGGGCTCTGAAAGTCGGCCAGCGCGCGCACCTGCTGCGTGGTGGCTGCCACCGTCCACAGATCATGCTCGGCAATCAGGCGCAGTTCGTCGTGTTCGAAAAAACCTTCCAGCAGCAAAATCGGCGCACGGATGCCGGCCTGGCGCAGCTCCAGGGCCTCTTCGATGCAGGCCACCGCAAAGCCGTCGGCTTCGGGCTCCAACGCCTGCGCGCAGCGCACCGCGCCATGCCCGTAAGCATCGGCCTTGACGACCGCGAGGGCCTTGCTGCCGCCCAGGCGCTTGGCCAGGCGGTAGTTGTGACGCAATGCATCCAGATCGATCAACGCTTGCGCAGGACGCACTAGGCGGCCTCCTGCTGCGCGCGGGCGCTGCGTGGCGAGAGGTAACGGAACACATCCAGACCTTCGGTATCGATGTCCGGGCTGCGGCCCTGCATCAGGTCGGCAAGATAACGGCCCGAGCCGCAGGCCATGGTCCAGCCCAGGGTGCCGTGGCCGGTGTTGAGGAACAGGTTGGAATACGGCGTGGCACCGACCACCGGGGTGCCATCGGGCGTGGCCGGGCGCAGGCCGGTCCAGAACTCGGCCCTGGCCAGATCGCCGCCACCCGGGAACAGGTCGTTGACCACCATCTCCAGGGTGGCGCGGCGGCGCGGATTCAACGACAGATCGAACCCGGCCACCTCGGCCATGCCGCCGACGCGGATGCGCTCGTCGAAGCGGGTGATGGCGATCTTGTAGCTCTCGTCCAGCACCGTGGAGGTCGGCGCGCGCTGCGCGTCGACGATCGGGATGGTCAGCGAATAGCCCTTGAGCGGATATACCGGCAGATGCATGCCGAGCGAGAGCAGCAGGTCGGCCGAATAGCTGCCCAGTGCCAGCACGTAGCGGTCGGCGGTTTCGAGACGGCCATCGATCTGCACGCCGGTGACGGTACGGCCGTCGTGCTCCAGATGCTCGATCTGCTGCCCGTAACGGAATTGCACACCGGATTGCGCGGCCAGCGCGGCCAGGCGCTGGGTGAACAGCCGGCAGTCGCCGGTCTGGTCTTCGGGCAGGCGCAAGGCGCCGGCCATCTGCGCACCGCCGCCGGCCAGGCCGGGTTCGAACTGGGCGATCTGCGCCGGGGTCAGCAATTCGTACGGCACGCCGTACTGGGCCAGCACTTCGATGTCCTGCGCGGCGGCGTCCAGCTGTTGCTGGGTGCGGAACAACTGGGTGGTGCCGAGCTGGCGGCCTTCGAATTCCAGCCCGGTGCTGGCGCGCAGTTCATTGAGGCAATCACGGCTGTAGTCGGACATGCGCACCATGCGCGCCTTGTTCACCGCATAGCGCTCGGCGGTGCAGTTGCGCAGCATCTGGGTCAGCCAGGCCAACTGGCGCAGATCGCGGGTGGGCCGGATCGACAACGGCGCGTGCTGGGCGAACAACCACTTCATCGCCTTGCCCGGCACGCCAGGGGCGGCCCAGGGCGAGGTGTAGCCGAACGACAGCTGGCCGGCGTTGCCGTAGCTGGTTTCCAGCGCCGAGGCCGGCTGGCGGTCCACCACGGTGACCTCGCAGCCGGACTGCGCCAGATACCAGGCGGTGGTGGTGCCGATGACGCCGCTACCGAGAATGAGCACCCGCATGTCGTTCTCCTGGAAAGGGTATTCCCCCACAACCAAGCGCCGAGGGAGACAGTTAGACGCAGTATATTGCGAGCCAGGCAGTGCCGTTTCTGGAATCGGCGCTACTTCGCAGTGAAATTTCCTGCCAAATCTGTAGGGAGACAGACCTCATGGCCACCCGTGTGCGCGAGCTGGACAAGATCGACCGCAAGATTCTGCGCATCCTGCAGCAGGAGGGGCGGATTTCCTTTACCGACCTGGGCGAACGGGTGGGGTTGTCCACCACGCCCTGCACCGAACGCGTACGCCGGCTGGAGCGCGATGGCGCCATCACCGGCTACTACGCGCGGCTGGACCCGCACATGCTCAAGGCCAGCCTGCTGGTGTTCGTGGAGATCAGCCTGGCCTACAAGTCCGGCGACATCTTCGAAGAGTTCCGCCGCGCCGCGCTCAAGCTGCCCAACGTGCTGGAATGCCATCTGGTCTCGGGCGATTTCGATTACCTGCTCAAGGCGCGCATCAGCGAGATGGCGTCCTATCGCAAGCTGCTCGGCAGCACCTTGTTGACCTTGCCGCATGTACGCGAGTCCAAGAGCTACATCGTGATGGAAGAGGTCAAGGAGACCCTGGCGTTGCCGATTGCGGATTGAGGCGGGGATTGGGGATTGGGGATTCGTGGTCGGCGATGCAGCGAAGCTTGGGACGGCGCTTGGATGGAGACCGATCTGATTGCTGCGGATCAGACATCGACTGCTGCCGGATCTCAGCGCACCACGCGCATACCGTCGCCGGCCGGAACCGCGTCGTAATAGCGCCCGGTCTTGGTGTCCAGCACCCGGTTGGCGCCGGCCGGCTGCATGCCTTGCAGCAGGCGGCCATTGCGGTCGTAGACCATCGGCGCGCTGGCCGGCAGCACCTGGCTACCGGCCGGGGCCACCGGCGTCTGTGCCGGGCCACGGGTGGGGATGGTCGGCGCGGACGGGCGCTGACCGAGCTGCGACGGCACCGGACTGGTGCCTGGCGCTGGTTGCGCTGCGCGCGGCGTGGGCTGCGCGGGCGTCGGCGTGGTGATCGGCTGCAAGGTGTTGGATGAGCGCGTGGTAGTGGCCGATTGCGCTACCGCCGCGCCGGCAATCGCCAACAGACCGCACAGCAGCAGGCCGCGCGTTGATGAATGGATCGCCATGACGGGCACCTTGATTGGTTTGAGGGATACTGACTGGGTGGGGGCGCCGATGTGTCGCGGCAATGCATGGGATTGGCTAGGGGATGAACGCGTTCGCGAGGTGATTGCAGTGCGAAGAGTCCCTTCTCCCATCGGGAGAAGGTGGCGCGCAGCGCCGGATGAGGGTGCGAGCGAAGCCTCGCAGTACCCATCGTGCAGCGGCTTCGCCCAGTACCCTCACCCCACCCCCCGCTCCGCACCAGTGGCGCGCAAACAAGCCCTTCTCGCCCCGCGGGGAGAGAGGCTTAATCCCTTCTCCTGCGGGAGAAGGTGGCGCGAAGCGCCGGATGAGGGTGCGAGCGAAGCCTCGCAGTGCCCATCGCGCAGTGGCTTCGCCCCGTACCCTCACCCCAACCCCTCTCCCGCAGGGAGAGGGGCTTCGTCCCCGCAAGCTTGAACCACGCAGCCAACGCCCACATCACGGGTGCAGACGCGGCACACCGCCAGCGCGCGCATGCGAGAGCCCCCATGAGCCAGTTCGATCTGACACCGCCCTCCCCCACCCAGCGCGATGCCCTGATCGCCGGGCTCAGCGACGAGGAGCAGCGCGTGCTGCTGCAGCACGGCACCGAGGCGCCGTTCTGCGGGGTGTTCCTGGACAACAAGCTGGAGGGCGTCTACACCTGCCGCCTGTGCGGATTGCCGCTGTTTCGCTCCAGCGCAAAGTTCGAATCCGGCACCGGCTGGCCGAGCTTCTTTGCCCCGTACGCCGCCGCCCATGTGCGCGAGATCCGCGACATCAGCTACGGCATGATCCGCACCGAGATCGTCTGCGCGCGCTGCGACAGCCACCTCGGCCACGTGTTCCCCGACGGCCCGCCGCCGACCGGCGAACGGCATTGCCTCAACTCGGTCTCGCTGGGCTTCACCGAAGATGGCCAGGCACTGCCGAACCCGCTGCAACGCGACGGCGCCGAGGCGCAACCGGCCTGACCTGGCGAGGCCGCCCAGAAAGCAGTGGCGACCCACTCAGAGCGACTCACAGAACTACAGCGCAATCGTCAGGCGGGCGCGGCCGGCGCTCGGAATCGGCATGCACGGTTCATTTCGGTTCCTGTGCGCCGTCCGCACCCACCTGACGGCCGCTCGCTACGTTCTGTTATCCGCTCTTACTGCCCACACCATTGCTCGCTAGTAGTGCTAGAAACTGCCACGACAATGACGCTCGACGCTCGGCGGCGGGTCATCCGGGACGTGGTGCAGACGCTGAAGTTTGCTGCCGAGCGCAACCTGCGCATCAAGTCCGCCGATGCTGGTGCCACCGCCAATGCAGAGGCCGCTTGCTGCAATGCGCTGTCTCGACGCACCCAGCAGTCGATGCAAATCGCAAACTCAACCAGGCAGACCTTGTCATCACAAGCCCCACTGCGGTGACCGCCTTGCCGCAGTAAGCGCGATGCCGCTGATCGCCCTATGTCAAGCCGTCATCGCACCACCCGATCGTTCAGTTACAGCGCACACCTTCACGCCGTGCACTTCAAGAATCCGCCGCGCGCGCCGAAACAACAGCAACCCTGTTTGCTTTTGGCTGCGCCATGCTCATCATCATCGGCTTCATCGTCGTCATCGTCAGTGTCCTCGGCGGCTATGTGCTGTCGCACGGAAAGCTGGGCGCGTTGTGGCAGCCGTACGAGCTGTTGATCATCGGCGGCGCGGCGTTGGGCGCGTTTCTGGTGAGCACGCCGGGCAAGATCGTCAAGGAAACCTTCAGCAGCGTGCTGGGCGTGTTCAAGGGTCCGCAGTACAAGTCCGAGGACTACAAGGACACCTTGAGCCTGGTCTACGAACTGTTGAACAAGGCCCGCCGCGACGGCTTCATGGCCCTGGAAGATCATGTCGAAAAACCGCAGGACAGCACCATCTTCGGCAACTATCCCAAGGTGGTGGCCGACCATCACCTGCTGGACTTCATCACCGACTGCCTACGCCTGATGATCGGCAGCAATATCGAGCCGCACGAGCTGGAGCCGCTGCTCGAACTGGAACTGGAAAAGCACCACCACGAGGCAATGGCGCCCTCGCATGCCTTGAGCAAGGTCTCTGACGGCCTGCCCGGCTTTGGCATCGTGGCCGCCGTGCTCGGCATCGTGATCACCATGGGCTCGATCGGCGGCCCGATCGAGGAGATCGGTCACCACGTCGGTGCCGCCCTGGTCGGTACCTTCCTCGGCATCCTGCTGGCATACGGCTTCGTGGCGCCGTTGTCGGCGGCGATGGAAGCGCGTGCCGATCAGGACGGGCGCATCTATGAAGCGGTCAAGACCGCGCTGCTGGCCTGCCTGCGCGGCTACAACCCGAAGATTGCGCTGGAATTCGCGCGCAAGACGCTGCCCTCCAACGTGCGTCCGAGCTTTGCGGATTTCGAAACGCACCTGAAGACGATCAAGTAGGGCCGCAGTCATGGCCGAGGGCAAATCCACCGTCGTCATCCGACGGGTCAAGAAGGTGCAGGGCGGCGGCCATCATGGCGGCGCCTGGAAAGTGGCGTTTGCCGACTTCGTGACCGCGATGATGGCCTTCTTCCTGGTGCTGTGGCTGATGGCCGCCACCACCAAGGAGCAGCGCGCGGCGATCTCCGAATACTTCCGCAACCCCAGCCCGTTGTCGGGCAAGTCGCCGGCGCCTTCGCCCGGCATGAACGGCCCCGGTGGCGCCAGCACCTCGATGATCAAGCTCGGCGGCACCGCCGACATGGCCAAGGGGCAGAAGGACGAAATGGGCCGCAAGCGTGACAACGCTGCGGATACCACCGAAGACAGCCGCGCCAAGGACAAGAAGCGCCTGGAAGCGCTGATGCAGGACCTGAAGGAGGCCATCGACAAGAGCCAGGCGCTGGAGCCGTTCAAGGACCAGTTGCTGCTCGACCTCACGCCCGATGGCCTGCGCATCCAGATCGTGGACAAGCAGAACCGCCCGATGTTCGACATCGGCCGCGACCAGCTCAAGCCGTACACGGTGGACATCCTGCGCGAGCTGTCCAGCTTCATCAATCAGGTGCCCAACCACATCAGCATCACCGGCCACACCGACACCACCGCCTACAGCAGCGATGCCGGTTACACCAACTGGGAACTCAGTGCCGACCGCGCCAATGCCGCGCGCCGTGCGCTGGTGGGCGGCGGCATGGCCGATGCCAAGGTCACCCGTGTGGTGGGCTTGTCCTCGTCGGTGCTGTTTGACAAGACCAACCCGCAGAATCCGATTAACCGCCGCATCAGCATCGTGGTGATGACCCAGGACGCCGAGCAGACCGCCTTGGCCGGCGCCGGCCAGGGCGTGGCGCTGGGTAAATCGACCCACGATGCCGACACCCACGTGCCGGATCTGAGTGCGGCGGCGGCCACCGGGACTGCTTCGGTGGGCACGCCGGCTGCGGTGCCGGCTGCGGGTAAGGCGGCGAGTGTATCGGTGAGTCCGGGTGCGGCGGCAGCGGCGCCAACCGCAACCGGCACACCGGCTGCGGCAGCGACCACGGCCACTGCCGCAACGCCGGCTGCACCGCGCATCTCCACACGTACCCAGGTCGCCTCGGCTGCCGCGCTGGCCAAGGCTGCCGAGGCCGCTGTGGCTGGGGCGCCGCGCACTGCGGTCAGCACGGCGCCCGAGCAGCGCTGACCGCAGTGCGACACCTGGCAGCAGGTGTCAGGTGGCTGAGGACGGCACGCTGTCTTGCATGCAGCTGCTGACCAGGATCCGCGCCGCGCACCGCTGCAAGCAAGACGCCCCGGTGGTGCTGAGCGGCGCCCCCCCTACCCAGCAGTTGTCAGGTGACTGCGGGCGGCGCGTCGTCTTACATACCGAGCCTAACAGGCCTCCGCGCTGCCTGACGGTGAGCGCACCCGCTGTGTCAGCCACTTCAGGCTGTCCCAGACCCCGGCATTGGCTGACTTCATCACGCGACCGGATCGATCGATGCATCGGCCCGGAAGGCAGGCGTTGACGGGCCCGGCAGTGTCGAGCGAGCCGGGTCACGCACAAGCGCCTAGAATGGCCGGCCATTCCCAGCGTCGAGAACACCGTGTCCCGCAATTCAAAGGCCAAGCGCGACAAGCGCAAGAAGCAGCTCCCCAAGCGTCCGATCGTCCGTCTGGGCCAGGCGCCCCAGGTCACCAACCACGCCGTGCTGCAGGATGCCGATGGTCGCGTGGTCGCTGCGATCGGTCTGCAGGGTGGCAGCGAGTGGATGCTGTCGATCGGCGGCCAGACCATGGGCAGCGCCGACAACCCGGTCCCGATGCTGGCCATGCTCAAGCACCTGGCCAACCTGCAGGAAGCCGAAGGCAAGACCATCTCGCTGGAATATTCGACCCAGCTGCAGCAGATGATCGACGACCTGGCCGCCGAAGACGGCAAGACCGCCGAGGAATATCTGACCACGCTGGTGGCCGAATTCCAGAACGCCGATGCCGATGAAGACGGCGATGACGCTGCAGAAGACGCAGCCGCCGACGCCGGCACCGACGCTGTTGCGGAAGATGCGGCTGGCGACGACGCTGCCAGCGACGACGACAACGCGGCAGACGCAGACGCAGACGCCAGCGATGCCGCAACCGACGACGCCGACGGCGAGACGGCCGGCAAGAAGCCGAAGAAATCCAAGAAGGCCTGACCCGGCCGATGGCCGTCTACGTCGACGATGCGGTGCATCTGTGGCGCGAGCAGCGCTGGGCGCACCTGCTCGGCGATACGCTGGACGAGCTGCATGCCATGGCGGCGCGGCTGGGAATTCCCCGCCGCGCCTTCCAGAACAAACTCAGCGGCGCGCACTACGACGTGCCGGCACCGTTACGCATCGAGGCGATCGCGCTCGGTGCCATCGCCATCTCCCGTCACACCGATCGCGTACTGCTCAAGGCCTTGATCGCCAACGCGCGTGCGCAGGCGCGTGGCGAGGTGCCGTGAAGCGGGGATTGGGGAATCGGGAGTGGGGATTCGCAACGGCAGTGGCTGCGGCCTGATCGGCGGCGTGCTTGAGTAAGCCTGCCTGCAGGCGGTGACAAACCTATTCGAATGATGACTGTCGCGCGCAGGCACGCTCCTACGTGACAGATGTTCTGACCTGGAGGCCTTCTTCCATTTCCAAACGGCATGCCTCTGTAGGAGCGCGCTTGCGCGCAAGAGGCTGTCCCGTTAACGCCCCATCGCGCGCCAGCGCGCTCCTACGTGGCAGTCGGTGGGCGGTTGAATGCCTGCGCCAGACCACGCGCTTCGCGTCCTGCCGCGCCAGCGCGCACAACTCACGGCTCAACCCGACCCCGACACACCCCGGGACCGCTCTTGCGAATCCCCACTCCCGATTCCCCAATCCCCAATCCTCAGAACGCCTCATTCCCCAATCGCACTTCCACGTCCAGCAGCGAGGTCAGTGCCATCATCGCTTCATCGTCGCGGCTGAGGGCGATCCAGCCGGCGTAGGCGTCGCCGCCGGTGTTCCAGTTCCACAGCGAATAGCCGTGTTCGCGCAGGCGATCGAAGGCCACCGCCATCAGATCGGGCACGCTGAGGCCGTTGGCGAACTCTTCGTCGTCCAGGTCGCCGCCCCAGGCGATGCGCAGGTTCCAGCGCGCGCTGAGTTCGTCGATGGCGGCAATGAACGAGTCGGTGTCCTTCCAGTCGACGAAAAAGCCCGAGCGCCAGTCGATCGCGTCCTTCAACGCCCACAGCCAGGCATCGTCGCCTTCGTCTTCGTCCAGGTCGGCCTGTGCCTCGCGCCAGGCATCGAACTGGGCAAGCGCAGTTTCTTCGTCGCCAGGATTGATCAGCAGCAGCAGATTCCAGACCCGCCCCGGATGATCGTCGACATCGTCTTCGTCGCTTTCGGGCTGCAGGCCTTCGTCGTCTTCGTAATCGGCACTGTTGTCGGGCATGGCGGTCTCGTTCAAGGATTGCAGGCGTGAAGTGTGAGGCCTGGCGCCGCGCAAGCAAACCGACCGGCGCGTGCGGATTCATCGGAAGGGGCTGGTCTTCGCGGCGCAGGACCGTATCCTGTGCGGCCGAAGACGGCCATCCCGGCCGCCATGACGCCTTTCCCATGAGCGATACCCCTCCCGATCATCTGGCCATCGATGCGCGCAGCCCGTTCCACGATGCCGATGCACTCAACCGCGGCATCGGCGTGCGTTTCAACGGTGTCGAACGCGACAACGTGGAGGAGTATTCGGTCAGCGAAGGCTGGATCAAGGTGCAGGTTGGAAAAGCGCGCGACCGTCGCGGCAACCCGATGACGATGAAGATCAAGGGTGAGGTGGTGGCCTACTTCCTGGACACCAAGAGCGACGCCAAGCCTGCTGCCGAGTAAGAGCGGCTGACAAAACTACTTCAGGCCGACTGATCTGCGACTTGGCTGCAGGGCCCTTGCCCGCCCACCATCGCGGGACACGCCGCAAGTACGTCCGTGTAGGCTCTTACGCGGCATCCATGCCGCGTAAGGTCCCGCGACGGTGGGCGGGCAAGGACCAGTCGAGATGGTCGGTGTGCATGTTTTCAAGCAACCAGCAGACTTTCTGGTGCGGTGTCCTCACCGATTGCGGGACCGTGTGGCGGCATGGATGCCGCCACCGAGCCTACATAGACGTACTTGCGGCGTGTCCCGCGAGCGGTGAGGCCACCGCGCACTCGACCCACTCAGCGTTTGATCTGGACGTCCGACGCGTTTGACCTGAACTTCCGATGGCATCCACCAGGATGCGGCCGACAACACCACTGCACTCACCACTCACGCCTTGAGCCGATAACCGCTGCGGAAAATCGCCGCAACCACGCCCAGGCACACGACCAGGAACAGAAAGGTCATGCCAGTGCTCACCGCGATGTGCACGTCGGCCTTGCCGTAGAAACTCCAGCGGAAGCCGCTGATCAGATAGACCACCGGATTGAACAAGGTGACCTTCTGCCACAGCGGCGGCAGCATGTTGATCGAGTAGAAACTGCCCCCCAGGAAGGTCAGCGGCGTGACCACCATCAGCGGAATCACCTGCAGCTTCTCGAAGCCGTCGGCCCAGATGCCGATGATGAAACCGAACAGGCTGAAGGTCAGCGCGGTGAGCACCAGAAAGCCCAGCATCCACACTGGGTGGGCAATCTCATACGGCACGAACAGCCGCGCGGTGAGCAGGATCAGCAAGCCCAGCAGCACCGACTTGGTCGCCGCCGCGCCGACATAGCCGATCACAATCTCCCACCACGCCACCGGCGCCGACAACACCTCGTAGATGGTGCCGGCCCAGCGCGGCATGTAGATGCCGAACGAGGCGTTGGAAATGCTCTCGTTGAGCAAGGACAGCATCACCAGCCCGGGAATGATGAAGGCGCCGTAGCTGATGCCGTCGATATCGCCCATGCGCGAACCGATCGCCGCGCCGAACACCACGAAATACAGCGAGGTCGACAACACCGGCGAGGCGATCGACTGGGTGAGCGTGCGGAATGCGCGCGCCATTTCGAAGCGGTAGATCGCAGCGATTGCATACCGATTCATGCGCGTATCTCCTGCTGGCGTGCACCGTGCACCAGATTGACGAAGATCTCCTCCAGCGAACTCTCGCTGGAATGCAGATCCTTGAAATCGATGCCCTGCTCGTTGAGCCGGCGCAGCAGCCCGCCGATGCCGGTCTGCTCGGCCTGGGTGTCGAAGGTGTAGATCAGGCTGTTGCCGTCGGCCGACAGTTCCAATGGCAGATCGCTCAGCGCGACCGGGATGGCCTGCAGCGGCGCCTGCAGGCTGAGCGTGAGCTGCTTCTTGCCGAGCTTGCGCATCAGCGTGTGCTTGTCTTCCACCAGCACCAGCTCGCCGCGATTGATCACCCCGACCCGGTCGGCCATGTCTTCGGCTTCTTCGATGTAATGGGTGGTCAGGATCACCGTGGTGCCCTGCTCGCGCAGCCGCCGCACCATCTGCCACATGTCGTGGCGCAGCTCTACGTCCACACCGGCGGTAGGCTCGTCCAAAAAGAGAATGCGTGGCTCGTGCGCCAGCGCCTTGGCGATCAGCACGCGCCGCTTCATGCCGCCGGACAGCGTGGAAATCTTGTTGTTGCGCTTGTCCCACAGCGAGAGTTCGCGCAACACCGTTTCCAGATACTGCGGATTGGCCGGCTTGCCGAACAGCCCGCGGCTGAAACGCACGGTGGCCCACACGCTTTCGAACGCATCGGTGGCAAGTTCCTGCGGCACCAGGCCGATGCTGGCACGCGCGGCGCGGTAGTCGCGCACGATGTCGTGACCATCGGCCAGCACGGTGCCGGTGCTCGGATTGATCAACCCGCAGATGATGCTGATCAGCGTGGTCTTGCCGGCGCCGTTGGGACCGAGCAGCGCGAAGATTTCGCCGCGCTGGATTTCGAGGTCCACGTGCTTGAGCGCCTGAAAACCGCCAGCGTAGGTCTTGCTCAATCCCTGGATGGAAACGATTGGAGTCATGTGTTCTGCACTGGAACGATCAGCCGCACAGGGTAGGCCGTGCGCCATGAAGATGGGAGCAGTGTGGATGGGATGGTGTCTCCCGACGTGCAGCAAGGAGCCTCAGCGAACTGGACCGCGCACGCCTGCTGCGTCTGTTTACGCATTTCCATGTAGGAGCGCGCTTGCGCGCGATGAGGCTTTCCCGCCAACGCCCATCGCGCGCAAGCGCGCTCCTACACAACCCGGGCGGCACGACCGCTGCGGCTCCTGCGATTCCCCAATCCCGATTCCCGACTCCCGCGCGCATCAGCGCGCTCAAGCCCGCTTGCGCGACTCGATCAGATCCAGATTGCGCACCAGCCGGCGCGACAGGTCGTCGGAAATCTCGCGGCGGCGCGCGAGCTTGAACAACTCGTTGCGCTCGGCCACCAATGCGGCATGACGGAACTGGCGCAGCGCCTGTTCGTAGGCACCGGCCTCTTCCGGATCGGTCTCGGCCATGTCCACCGCGCCGAGCTTGCGTTGATAGCGCTGGCTGACCTGATTGGCCGCCGCGTTGTAGCGCTCGGCATGCTTGCTGCCATCCACCAGCCGCTGGCGCAGTTTTTCCACCGCTTCCAGCGCGGCCTGCGAGGCGGCCTTCACCGCCAGATCTTCCTTCAGCTGCTCGTCTTCTTCTTCGGGCAGCTCCAGTCCGCGCAGCAGCGGCGGCAACGCCACGCTGGCGACCAGCAACGAGACCAGGATCACCGAGGCGGCCAGGAAAATCGCCAACTGGCGGGCCGGGAACGGTGAGCCGTCTTCCAGCATCAACGGCAACGTGAGCACGCCGGCCAGGGTGATCGCACCACGCACGCCGGCCAGCGAGACCGCCACCACGATGCGCCACGGCGGGCTGACATGCTGCTCGCCGCGCCACTGCGCCTTGAAGATGTTCCAGCGCAGCGACAGGAACACCCATACGAAGCGCAACGCCATCAGGCTGGCGCTGATGGTGGCCACGTACACCGCCAGCCACCACGGATTGAGGTGGCCGGCTTCCTGCACGCTGCGCACCGCCCCGTCCAGGATGCCCGGCAACTGCTCGCCCAGCAGCACGAAGATGATGCCGTTGAAGGTGAACTGCACCGTGTCCCACACCGCCGAGCGCTGCAGCCGCATATTGCCCGGCGCGTTGCCGGCCATTTCCACGTAACTCATGGTGACGCCGGCGGCCACCGCGGCCAGGATGCCGGAGGCATGGAAGGCTTCGGCCAGCAGATAGGCCGCGAACGGGGTGAGCAGGTTGACCAGGATCGCCGAACCCGGCTCCTCGCCGAAGTGGCGCCAGATCCAGGCCTGGATGCGGCTCAGGCCGAAGGTGGTCGCCACGCCCAATGCCAGCCCGGCCAGCGCCACCCACAGGAAGGTCAGCGAAGCGGTGGCGATCGAGAAGCTGCCGGTCAGCACCGCCGCCACCGCAAACTGGAAGCACACCAGACCGGAGGCATCGTTGAGCAACGACTCGCCTTCCAGGATGTGCATCAGCCGCTTGGGAATCGGCACCTTGGAGGCGATCGAGGACACCGCCACCGGGTCGGTCGGCGAGATGATCGCCGCCAGCGCGAAGGCCACCGCCAGCGGCATCGCCGGGATCAACCAATGGATCAGCAGGCCCGCGCCGACCACTGTGAATACCACCAGGCCCAGCGCCAGTTCCAGGATGGCTGCCTTGTCGCGGAACAGGCCTTGTTTGGGAATGCGCCAGCCATCCAGGAACAACAGCGGCGGCAGGAACAACAGGAAGAACAACTCCGGTTCCAGCTCGTGCCCGGCATCGAACACACCGGAGACCACCGCGCCGAGCGCGATCTGGACCAACGGCAAGGGCAACGAGAACGGCAGGATGCGGATCAGATAACCGCTGGCCGCGACCGCCAGCAACATGGCGAGGACGACATCGATCGAATGCATGAAAAACCCGGAAGAAGAAACGGTGCGCGTACGGCATCGCATCGTGCAACGCACAACTAACGCGCCGAAGGGAACATACCGGTTTGCAGGCGGCGATGAAACCACCGCGCCGCCTGGGCCTGGGCGCGGCCCTCCACGGTGACCGCCACGAGGGTGTGCTGCTGCAGCTCTGTGCGGGTGTCTGTCGATCAGACACGGTGGATACGCTGCCGGATGGACAGGCCGAGACGAGGATGAAAGCAGCCGGCAACGTGATCGCTCGCCACGTCACGCATGCCGGCTGCTTGCCTATGCAGGTTGGCTGGACGGGATCAGCTGTGGTGAACGTGCTTGTTCGCGTGCGGCTTCGATGGCCCGGTGCCCTCGACCGGGACCAAGAAGGTCGCTTGATGCAGTTTCAGCTTGGAATCGTAGTGACTCACCGTCACCTTGACCGCCTTGACCTTCTTCTTGAAGGCGTATGGCCACTGCGCGCCGACCATCTGCTGCCCGGGCTTCTGACCGTCAGCGTCTCCGACGAGCTTGATGCGCACGGGGTAATTACCTGCGCCGCCGTTGTCCGCATCGTTGGCGTCGGACACGTCGATATGCGCTTTCGAAAACGCCAGCGTCGACGGGCCGACGTCCTTGACGTCCTTGTAGTTGGCGCTGTCGTCGAATCCGATATTTTTATAGCTATAGGTCAGCAGGATCACTTGCGTAGGAACCCAGGAGCCACCGCCGTAATTGGGAATTTTCACCTTGGCCACGCGTGCGGAATCCACCGTGAATTCCCACTCGCCCGGGACGATCCATTTTTGACCTGGCCGATAGATGTCACTCGCAGGGACAGCAGCGGTCGCTGACGGCGCATGCGTTGGCGTTGGCGTGACGGCTGCTGCCTGTGCAGTGCCGGATAACACCAGCGCGCCTGCCGCCAACCATGCCGGCAGTACCAATCGATTGAACTCACTCTTTTTGGATTTCATGTTCTACAGCCTCTGAGCACTGATCATCACGCAAGGGCATGAATGGTAATTGCACTGTCCGGCGCCGCTTCTGCCAATCGCGAACATTCGTGCAGCATTAGGGCGGTCGTGCGACGGCTACGACCCGATGGGCTTGATAACGACCTGATCGCGCGGTCCCTGCAGCGGAGGTTCGCCATAGAGTGTTTAAACCATCAGTCGGCATATGTGGCCAGCGCGCGTCGAACAGACTCAACCGCAGGCCATCGATCTGCAGTTCGCCAGGACGGATGTGCGATGGCGTTGCAGCACAGCATCTCCATGTAAAAAACGCGTGATGCATCCGCGCCGCAGCCGGCCGCGTATCCAGCTATACGATTGCCATCCAGGTGATCGCCTACCCAAAGGATCGATGCCTCATGAAGACCTCATTCCAGTCGCTTGCCATTGCCACCGCCATTGCCCTGACCAGCGCGATGGCTCCCGCCTACGCGGCGTCCAACCCGATGGTGGGCGGTGCGCCGATGCTGGTGACCAAGGACATCGTCGACAACGCGGTCAACTCCAAGGATCACACCACCCTGGTCGCCGCCGTCAAGGCCGCCGGCCTGGTCGAGACGTTGAAGGGCCCGGGCCCGTTCACCGTGTTTGCCCCGACCAACGCCGCATTTGCCGCATTGCCGGCCGGCACTGTCGACACCTTGTTGAAGCCTGAATCCAAGCCCACCTTGACCAAGGTGCTGACCTATCACGTGGTGCCGGGCAAGGTTGACGCCGCTTCGCTGATCGCCAAGATCAAGGCCGGCGGCGGCAGCGCGACGCTGACCACCGTGCAGGGCGAACCACTGACCGCAAAACTCAATGGCAAGAAGGTCACCATCACCGACGTCAAGGGCAACACCGCCAACGTCACCATCGCCGATGTGGTGCAGAGCAATGGCGTGATCCACGTGGTCGACAAGGTGTTGATGCCGTAACTGCATCTGGCTGCAAGGCACGTCGTTGTCATTGCATGCGCAGGTAGTCCATCGGCGGAATGCAGGGGGATTCCGCCGATGGGGCGCAACCGTCATGTGCGCTGGCGTTATCGAGACATTTTGAACGCGCGCGGCATCGATACATCTCGATGCATCCACTCGGTGCATCCACTCGGTGCATCCACGCGTAAGTCGACGTGGACAAACGCTTTTTGTAGGCCGATCCGCGTGTACCTGGAACCACGTTTCAGGTCTCGCCACCCAACCGCGAAGCGGCGGTGATGGAGTCACTGGTTGCTCAGTGGCTCCACTTGGTGTCTTGGTTCTCCGACACCGTACGCGTGCCATTGCACGCGTATTTTTTTATGGCGCGGCCGAGCTGCCCGCCGACATCGGTATGTCCAGCAGCTGGCGCAGATCTTCCACAAACCCGCGATAGCCTTCCTCGCGTGCGGCCGTCGTTGGCTGACGCAACACCCATGACGGATGCACGGTGGTCAGCACCGGCGTGCCATCGTCCAGGCGCTTCCATTGGCCACGTTCGCGCATCAAGCGAAAGCCGCTTCCCAACACCGCCTGTGCCGCAGTCGCGCCCAGGCACACGATCTGCGCCGGACGCAGTTGTGCGCGCTCTGCATGCAACCAGCCACTGCAGGCCTGCACATGCGCCCGTTCCGGGTTGCGATGCAGACGCCGTTTACCGCGTTGCTCGAAGCGGAAATGCTTGACCGCGTTGGTCACATAGACTGTGTCGCGATCGATGCCGATCTCGCCCAGCGCCATGTTGAACAGGCGCCCGGCCGGCCCGACGAATGGACGCCCGCTCAGATCCTCTTCGTCGCCCGGCTGCTCGCCGATCACCATCACCGATGCATCGTTCGGCCCTTCGCCAAACACCGTCTGCGTTGCCGGTTGCCACAACGCGCAACGCCGGCAATCGCGCGCGGCCACGCGCAACTGTGCCAGGCTTTGCGTAGCCACTTCCGGGATCGGCGCTGGCGCGACCGGCACTCGCCGCCGCACCGGCTCTGGCGCACGCTCGGCCATCTCGCGCACGCGCACACCCGCCTCGCGGATCAGCTCCGGCAACAAGCTCGCCTCGGGCAGATTCTTCCAGTATTTCTGTGGCATTTCCTGCCGCATCATGGTGGGATTGAGCCGCGCCGGATTGAAGATGTGCGCGTAATAGGTGCGCCACAGCGTCTCCTGCGCATCGTCGGCCGGCACTTGGGTGCGCACGGCGCCTTCGCCGAACGTCAACGCCTCGCCATCCCAGCGCACACTGCGATACGGAGTCAGAATCGCCCAGCGCATTCCGGCGAAACGGCGCGCGAAAAACGGCGCCACCCGATCCACGATCCAGTGTTCGGGCTCGAACCACGCCACAAAGTCTTCTTCTTCGCCGGGCAAGCGCCGGAAGCGCACGAATGCCTTCATCTTGTGCGTATCGCGTTGCACCGCCTTCTGCCACTGTGCCACACGGTGCACATCGACATCGGTCGCCCGCTCCAGCAACGCCCGCTCGCCGGACGCCAACCGCCACAACAACCGATACAACACCGCATAGCGCTGCGGGTCGCGATGACACAGCACCGCCCCCGCCATCTGCAAAAACTCTGCGGAGACTCGCGGCGCGGCAGCCACCGCCGGCAGGTCCAGCATCCCCTGCCCCATCAACAAGCCACCCTGCACGCCACCATTCCACGCAATGGAGTCAGGCTCCACCTGCGCACACCACCCCGCCCGCGCCAGCGCACGCCACGCATCAAGACTCCAACCTGGCTCAACTTCAGCGCTGAACATCGCTTACACCTGACCTCAAGATTTCCGATCTCGCCATCGCTCTACTGGCGGCACTATCGTTGCGTTGTTGCGATTTTTTCGCGGGCTTTTGCTGCTACTGATACTGCTGGTTGCTGGTTGCTGGTTGCTGTTGCTGGTCGCTTGTCGCTTGTCGCTTGTCGCTTGTCGCTTGTCGCTTGTCGCTTGTCGCCGTTGATTTTGCTGCACCAAGTCGCCTTAGAGCGAGCCGAGCACCGCAGCCATGCGTGGCCGAAGAGGCGCCCTGTCTGAGCGCAGCGAGTTTGGGCGCCGTGCCGCGCATGGCGAGGAGCACAGGGCACCGGTGCGGCTGTATCGCACCGGATCGCGTCAGGCGACAGCGGTTTTGGTTACTTTTGCCAAGACAAAAGTAACCCGCGCCGCAAGGCGTGGAAGCTCTTGGCGCAGGAATTCGGTGGTGGAAATTGGGGATTCGTAGAAGCAATCAAGAACTTCCAAGTCATGCGTGCGGCCGTACCCTCATCCGCCCTTCGGGCACCTTCTCCCGACGGGAGAAGGGACAGGCGTCAATCGAACAAACTTGCCTGTCGCGGTGCCGGCGCCAACTGCGCGCGTAACCGCACCGGATCGTCCAAGCGCTGGCGCGGATGATGATCCAGCACACTCACAAACGGCAGCAGCTTCTTCATCGGCACCCGCAACCGCGCCAGATCTCCCACCCGCAAGCGCGCATGCCTGCGCGACAACAGCAAGCGCTCCACATTGCGCGTGCCCAGGCCCGGTACCCGTAGCAGCATCTCGCGCGGCGCCGCGTTCAAATCCACCGGAAAGCGCTCCGGATTGCGCAACGCCCACGCCAGCTTCGGGTCCACATCCAGATCGAGCATGCCGCTGGATTGCGCCGGCGCAATCTCTTCCACGCTGAAGTCGTAGAAGCGCAGCAACCAGTCGGCCTGATACAGCCGATGCTCGCGCTGCAACGGCGGCGCCTGCAGCGGCAACTTGGAGGAGGCATCCGGGATCGGGCTGAACGCCGAGTAATACACCCGGCGCATCCGGTAATTGCCGTAGAGATTGTGGCTGGTGTCCAGAATGCTGCGGTCGTTGGCGTCGTCGGCACCGACGATCATCTGCGTGCTTTGCCCGGCCGGGGCGAAGCGCGGCGGCTTGGCGCGGCGCACTTTTTCGGCCTTGCGCTCGAGCTGATTCTCTTCGATGCGCCAACGCAGTTCACCCATCGCCGCGCGAATGCCGCCGACGCTTTTTTCCGGCGCCAGCAAGGTCAGGCCCTGCTCGGTCGGCAACTCCACGTTGATGCTCAGGCGGTCGGCGTAGCGACCGGCCGCGGCCAGCAATTCCGGCGTCGCATCGGGGATGGTCTTGAGATGGATGTAACCGGCGAAGTGATGCACCTCGCGCAGCTGCCGCGCCACTTCCACCAGCTGCTCCATGGTGTAGTCGGAGTTGCGGATGATGCCGCTGGACAGGAACAGGCCTTCGATGTAATTGCGCTTGTAGAAATCCAGCGTCAGCGTGACCACTTCTTCCGGCGTGAAGCGCGCGCGGCGCACGTTGCTGGACACCCGATTGACGCAGTACGCGCAATCGAAGATGCAGAAGTTGGTCAGCAAAATCTTCAGCAGCGAGACGCAGCGGCCATCGGGCGTGTATGAGTGGCAGATGCCCATGCCCTCGGTGCTGCCGATGCCGCCGGTGCCGAGCGAATTGCGCTTGTTGGCGCCACTGGAGGCGCAGGAGGCGTCGTATTTGGCGGCGTCGGCGAGGACGGCGAGCTTGTCGAGGATTTTCACCCAAGCAGCATGCAGCGATGGCGTCTCAGCCTGTGAGACTGCCCCGCACGCATCGTGAATGCTTCAGAGCGCTGTGGTGCGGGCGCCATGCCTTGGCGTTGTGCGGCTGGCTGGCTCCCATCGCCATACGTGATGGCGGTGGTGCCTAGTCCGCCGCCATACGTCATTGCTGCGGGGCGGCGCGCCGTCTGAGCCATGCGTGATGCCTATGGTGCCAGCGTGTCACCGGCAGATGCCTTATGGCAACGGTATCGGCATGCTGCCGGCACCTCACGTGTCGGCCACAATGCCTGCATGCTGCAAGCACGGTGGACTCATGCGGCAACCGGATCCGCAAGCGCGCGATCCCCATCGAACCGGTAGATATCCATGGCCAGAAGGCCGGCATCGATACCGGCATCGATACGCTGCGCGCCGAGCCGGTCGTCGCCGGCCGCGCCCATCGCCACATACAGCGGCAGCAGGTGCTCGTCGGTGGGATGCGCGCGTGCGGCCTGCGGTGCCTGGCGGCGATAGTCCAATAGCGCGGCGATGTCGTTTTCCAGCAACTTGCGTTCGGTCCATTCGATGAAGGGCCGCACGTACGGCGCCTCGCGCTCGGCGCTGTAGCCCTGGCGCGCGTCGTGCAGGTTGTGGGTGATGCTGCCCGAGCCGATCACCAGCACGCCCTCATCGCGCAACGGTGCCAGCGCGCGGCCCACAGCGAACTGGTGGGCCGGGCCGAGCTCTGGCTGGATCGATACCGACACCACCGGAATCTCGGCAGCCGGATACAGCAGGCGCAGCGGCACCCACACGCCATGATCGAAGCCGCGCTGCGGGTCCAGGTGCGGATGCAGGCCGGCTTGCTCCAGCCGACGCAGGATCTGCTGCGCCAACGCCGGCTCGCCTGGCGCGGGATACTCCAGTTCGTACAGCGGCGCAGGAAACCCGCCGAAGTCGTGGATGGTGGCCGGCCGCGCCGCGCCACTGATCAGCGGGCGGCGGCCCAGCCAATGCGCGGACGCAACCACAATCGCGCGTGGTCGCGGCAAAGTCTGCGCAAGCTCGGCCAGGCGCTCGCCGACCTGCCCCGGCTGCAGCGCAGTCATCGGCGATCCGTGCGAGATGTACAGGGAAGGCAAGCGGCTCATGGACAACTCCTCGTAAAGAAAAACAAACCGCCTCAGCGCGCCGGCTTCAACGCCAGGGCGCCATCGCCAAGCAGCGATTGCACGATCAGCAACACCGCCCAAAGCGCCGGGTATTCCCAGCCGCCGCCCGGATTGGAGAAGCCGAAGCCATTGGCGCCATGCACGCTGACGATGGTGCCCAGCAGCAGCGGCACGCCCAACAGCGCCACCCAGCGCGCGTAGATGCCCAACAGCAAGGACAGGCCCAGACCGAGTTCCAGCGCGATGGTGAGGTAGCCCAGCGCGCCGGGCAGGCCGAGCGACTGGAAATAGGCCGCCGTGCCGGCCGGGGTGAACACCAGCAGCTTGGTCAGGCCATGCACCAGGAACAGCGCGCCCAGACTGATGCGCAACAAGGCCGTGCCGTAATCGGCGGTACGCGGGGATGCAAGAGAAGTGGACATTCGACAGACTCCGGTGAGGACCTGCATAGCCTATTGCTTACAAATTTCTGATAAATAGTTTTGATTCGGATAATTTATTGCGATCAAAGCAATAATCGGATCCACCATGGATACCCTCGACGCAATGCGTGTGTTCACCGCAGTGGCCGAACGCAGCGGCTTCAGCGCTGCAGCCGATGCGCTGGACCGCTCCACCGCCAGCGTCACCCGCCAGGTCGCCGCGCTCGAGCAGCGGCTGGGCACTCGCCTGCTCAACCGCACCACCCGGCGGGTCAGCCTGACCAGCGCCGGCACCGCCTATTACCAGCGCTGCCTACAGCTGCTGGCCGATCTGGACGACCTGGAGGCCACCGTCGGCGCCCAGGCGCTGGAGCCGGCCGGGGTGCTGCGCGTCAATGCGCCGGTGAGCTACGGCATCGAGCGGCTGGCCGCCTTGCTGCCGGGCTTTCGCGCGCGCTACCCGCAAGTGGAGCTCGACCTGTCGCTGTCCGACCGCCTGGTCGACATGGTGGAAGAAGGCTTCGATGTGGCCATCCGCATCACCCGCCAGCCGGCGCCGACACTGATCGCCCGCCAGTTGGGCAAGGTGCGGCTGCTCACGTGTGCGGCGCCGGCCTATCTGGCACGCGCGGGCACGCCCAGGCATCCGTCCGACCTGGCCGGCCACGAATGCCTGCTCTATCACTACTCGCCCAATGGCGACGAGGTGCGCTTCCATGGGCCCGATGGCGATACCACTGTGCGCATCCACGGCGGGCTGCGTGCCAACAACGGGCATGTGTTGAGCGCGGCGGCGGTGGCCGGCCAGGGCATTGCGATGCAGCCGGATTTTCTGGCCGACGACCATCTCGCCGCCGGGCGCCTGGTACGCATTCTTCCCGAGTACGAGCTGGCCGATATCGGCATCTTCGCGGTCTATACCAGCCGCAGCCATCTGGCGCCGAAGGTGCGCAGCTTCATCGATTACCTGGTCGAGACGATGGGCGATTGCGCACCTGGTCTGGCGGCCTCGGCAACAGTTCGTCCCGGCGGTGGTCATTAACCTGTCGGCCCACGTGTGCGCACAATCCCGATCCCCTCGGTTCAAGGATTGCCCATGAGCAAGATCGCCATCGTGTATTTCAGCGGCTACGGCCACACCGTCAAACTGGCCGAAGCCGTGCAGGCCGGCGCCGCCAGCGTCGGCGAGGCCACGCTGTATCGCATCGACCAGGACGGCAACCTGCCCGACGATGCCTGGGAGGCGATCAGTGCGGCCGATGCCATCATCTACGGCAGCCCCACCTACATGGGCGGGCCGGCCTGGCAGTTCAAGAAGTTTGCCGACACCAGTTCCAAGCCATGGTTTGCGCAGGCGTGGAAGGACAAGATTGCGGCCGGCTTCACCAACTCGGCCTCGGTCAACGGCGACAAGTACGCCACCATCCAGTACTTCTGGACGTTGTCGCAGCAGCACGGCCAGGTCTGGATCGGCACCGGCTTGATGCCGGCCAACACCAAGGCACACGGCCCGCAGGACATCAACTGGACCGCCGGCTGGGCGGGCGCACTGGCGATCTCGCCGTCCGATGCCTCGCCGGAAGAAGCGCCGCGCAGCGGCGATCTGGAAACCGCCAAGCTGCTCGGCAAGCGCATTGCCGAATTCGCCGGCAAGCTCAAGGGCTGACGCGGCAGGTAGTTGCGTGCGCGTAAAAGGCCCGTGCATGGCGGCAGGCTTCGGTCTGCCGGGATGCGCGGGCTTTTGCGTCGTGGCGCAATCGGTGCGGTTGCCATGCCGCAGCGGCCTGCAACGGCCGCAACCGCGACGCCTCACCGGTCGAGCCACATCGCCCTAACGCCACCCGCGCCATGCTTGGCCCCGCCCTTTTGACCGCACGGAGTTCCCCCACCATGCAAACCCGCACGCTTGGCCGTTCCGGCCCCACCGTCTCTGCACTCGGCCTCGGCTGCATGGGCATGAGCGCGTTCTACGGCAATCGCAGCGACGAGGCCGGCTCGATCAAGGTGATCCATCGCGCGCTCGATCACGGCATCAGCCTGCTCGACACCGCCGACATGTACGGCCCGCACACCAACGAGATCCTGGTCGGCAAGGCGATCGCATCGCGTCGGCATGAAGTGTTCCTGGCCACCAAGTTCGGCATCAAGCTCGATGCCAACGACCCGTCGGTGCGCGGTATCGATGGCAGCCCGGCGTACGTGCAGTCGGCCTGCGAAGCCAGCCTGCGCCGCCTGGGGGTGGAGCATATCGACCTGTATTACCAGCACCGCGTGGATCCCAACGTGCCGATCGAAGACACCGTGGGTGCGATGGCGCGTCTGGTCGAACAGGGCAAGGTGCGTTTTCTTGGGCTCTCCGAAGCGGCCGCGGACACCATTGCGCGTGCGCATGCGGTGCATCCGATCACTGCCGTACAGACCGAATACTCGCTGTGGTCGCGCGAGCCGGAAGACAACGGCGTGTTCGCTGCGGTGCGTGAGCTCGGGATCGGCTTCGTGCCGTATTCGCCGCTGGGACGCGGCTTTCTCACCGGCGCGTTCTCCTCGCCGGACGACTTCGACGCCGACGATTACCGGCGCCATTCGCCGCGTTTCCAGGGCGACAACTTCACTCGCAACCTGCAGCTGGTGGAACAGGTCAAGGCGATCGCTGCCGACAAGGGCATCACACCCGGACAGCTGGCGCTGGCCTGGGTACTGGCGCAAGGCCAGGATCTGGTGCCGATCCCGGGCACCAAACGTCTGGCCTATCTGGAAGAAAACATCGGCGCGCTCGATGTAGCGCTGATGCCGGACGAGCTGGCACGCATCGATGCGATTTTCCCGGCACAGGCCGCGGCCGGCACGCGCTACCCGGAAGCAATGATGGCCACCGTCAACCGCTGAGCCGGCCTTCGCGTCCTGCCTGCGGCCGCACCGCTGTGGCGACCGCAGGCGCTCACGCCATTGCATCGGCGTGGCTCGCACACTTGGCGCACCCTCACCTGAGCCGTGCGCCAGATGCTGTCTTTCGTAATCCCCGCCCACGACGAAGCCGCGCTGATCGGCGACACGCTGCAGTGCCTGCATGCCTGCGCGCAGACCATGCAGCTGGACTACGAGGTCATCGTGGTGGCCGATGCCTGCGAGGACGACACCGCCGCCATCGCGCGTGCGCATGCTGCGCAGGTGCTGGAGGTGCAACTGCGGCATATCGCCGCCACCCGCAATGCCGGCGCGCAATTGGCATGCGGCGAGCAGTTGTTGTTTCTGGATGCCGACACGCTGATCAACCCACAGGTGGTCGGCGCGGCATTGGCGGCGCTGGAGGCCGGTGCCGTGGGCGGTGGCGCGCAGGTGCACCTGCAGGGCAGGCGCGTGTGGTCCGAGCGCACCGCACAGGCGATCTTCGGCTGGTTGTTTCGTGTCAGTGGCATCGCGCCCGGCTGCTTTCTGTTCTGCACGCGCGCGGCGTTCGTCAGCGCGGGTGGCTTCGATACGCGTTACTACGCCGGTGAGGATGTGGCGTTGAGCCGCGCGCTGGCACGCTGCGGGCGGTTCGTGATCCTGCGCCAGACCGTGCATACCTCCGACCGCAAGCTGCGCAGCTTTTCCAAGCGCGAACACCTCGGCTTGCTGCTGCGTTTCCTGTGGCGCGGGCGGCGCATGCTGCAGACCCGCGATGCGCTCGGCTTCTGGTACCAGCGCCGGCGCTGAACCGGGCGTGTCCACCCATGCGGGCATATGTCCGTCGTCGTCCGCAAGCCGGGACGTGGCGCTGGCAGCCACTTACACTGCGCCGTCTGTTCTGGTTTCGAGCTGTGCCGCATGGCCCCTTTGCACCGCCCTGTCCTGATCGCTGCGCTGTCTGCGGTGCTGCTGATCACTGCCGCGTGTCATCGCGATGGCAGCACGCCCACGTCCTCTGCCACCACCAAGCCGGCACCCAGCACGCCGAAGTTGGGCGACTTCGGCTTCGATGTGGCGGGCATGGATCGCGGCGTGGCGCCGGGCAACGACTTCTTCGGGTATGCCAGCGGCAACTGGGTCAAGACCACGCAGATCCCCGACGACCGCTCCAGTTACAACAGCTTCGTCGGCATTGCCATCGAGACCGAGCGGCACAGCCGCGACATCATCGAAGGCGCAGCCGCCAACGACCGCGTCACTGGCGAAGACAAGCAGATCGGCGATTACTACGCGGCCTACATGGACGAAGCCGGCATCGAGGCCAAGGGCGTGCGCCCGGTGCAACCGGCACTGGATGCGATCGCGCAACTGGACGACAAGCAGGCGCTGGCACGCACGTTGGGCGGCCAATTGCGCGCCGATGTGGACCTGCTCAATTCCACCAATTTCTACACCGACCGGCTGTTCGGGCTGTGGATCACCCAGGACCTGCATCACCCCGGGCGTTATGTGCCGTATCTGGTGCAGGGCGGCCTGGGCATGCCCGACCGCAGCTTCTATCTGGATGGCGGGCGCATGCCGCAACTGCGCGACGCCTACCGCGCGTACATCGTCAAGCTGTTGCACCTGGCCGGCATCAGCGATGCACCGGCCCGCGCAGAGCGCATCCTGGCGCTGGAGGCCGCGATGGCGCATGTGCATGCCACCGCCGAACAGACCAACAACGTGCCGGCCGGCGCCAATGCCTGGAAACAAGCCGATTTCGCACGTCACGCACCGGGTCTGGACTGGACGCTGTTCTTCGAGGCAGCGGGCTTGAAATCGCAGCAGGACTTCATCGTCTGGCAGCCGCAGGCAGTGGCCGGGTTGTCGGCGCTGGTGCAATCGCAGCCGCTGCAGACCTGGAAGGACTATCTGAGTTTTCGTGAGCTGGATCGCGCCTCGCCGTATCTGTCCAAGGCCTTCGCCGATGCACGCTTCGCGTTCTACGGCACTACGCTGGAGGGCACCCCGCAACAACGCCAGCGCTGGAAGCGCGCCATCGATGCGACCAATGCGGCGTTGGGCGAGGCGGTCGGCAAACGCTACGTACAGAAATACGTGAGCGCGCAGACCAAGGCACGCACCGAAGAAATGGTCAGGAACATCGTCACCGCCTTCGGCCAGCGCATCGATGCGTTGGCATGGATGAGCCCGGAGACCAAGCAGCACGCCAAGGCCAAGATCGCCGGGTTGACGGTGGCGGTGGGATATCCGGATACCTGGCGCGACTACAGCGGCCTGGACGTGCGCCGCGACGATGCATTGGGAAATGCAGAGCGCGCCAAACTGTTCGAGTACCGCCGTAACCTGGCCAAGCTGGGCAAGGCCGTGGATCACCGCGAGTGGTACATGCTGCCGCAGGAAGTCAACGCACTGAATGTGCCGCTGGAAAACCGCCTGCTGTTTCCGGCTGCGCTCCTGCAACCGCCATTCATCGACCCGGCCGCCGACGATGCGGTGAACTACGGCGCGATCGGCGCGGTGATCGGCCATGAGATCAGCCACAGCTTCGACAACATGGGCGCGCTGTTCGACGAACATGGCGAGCTGCACAACTGGTGGACGCCGCAGGATCTGAAAAAATTCGCGACCGCCAGCGATGCGCTTGCCGCGCAATTCAGCGCCTACCGGCCATTCGACGACCTGGCGGTCAACGGCAAGCTGACGCTGGGCGAGAACATCGCCGATGTTGCCGGCTTGGCCACTGCATACGATGCGTATCAACTGTCGTTGCAGGGCAAGCAGCCGCACACCATCGATGGCTTCAGCCCGGATCAGCGCTTTTTCCTGGGCTTTGCGCAGGCCTGGCGCAGCAAGTACCGCGACGCTGCGCTACGCAACGCGGTGCTCACCGACGTGCACGCACCTGGACGCTTCCGCGCACAGACGGTGCGCAATCTCGATGCCTGGTATCCGGCGTTCGATGTGAAGCAGGGCGAGCAGTTGTATCTGGCGCCCGAGCAGCGGGTGCGGATTTGGTAGGTGGTGGACAGGGACGACTGCTGCTGCGTAAGGCGTAGAGCGTTTTTTTAAGAGGTCTGGAGCATCTGCCTCTCAACGTACCCTCACCCCAACCCCTCTCCCGGAGGGAGAGGGGCCAAGTCCGCTGCGCGCGTTGGCACCGTGGTGAATTCAGGGCTTCGAGCCCCTCTCCCGCCGGGAGAGGGGTTGGGGTGAGCGTGCGGCTGCCTAGTGCCCTATCCACTCTGGCAACACGCCATGCACCAGGAGCGGCTAGTACGGCGAAGCAAACCACTATCCGCCGCTCACCCTTCCCCCGGCCACTGCAACAACATCGTCGGCGGCAACTGCATCCGCCGACACGCACGCGCAGACAATCCATCACGGCGTAACGCAGTGCGAAACAGTGGCGACAGGCTGCGCAACAGACGCGCCGAGGCACGCGCCTGCGTGCGTTGCATCGTGGTGCGGCCAAGCATGTCGCTGGCCCAGCCCGGCAGCAGGGCAGTACCGGCGCCAAGAAATACCCCGCGCGACAAACCTGCCGCAGGCACCGGCAGCTGGATACTGGTGAGAATGTCGAGTACCTCGCGCGAGCGTGCGTCCATGCGCAGCTGACCGCGCACGCCGGCGAAATACGCCTCCACCTGCGCCTCGCTGGCTGGCACGTCGGTGGCGCCCAGCGCCTCGGCCACATGTCGTGCTTCGTCGTAATAGCGGTCGGCGATGGCAACCGGCACGTCGCGGCAATAGCGCCGGCAGCCCTGCAAAAAGCCATAGGCCTCGGTGACATGCACCCAGGTCAGCAGCTGTGGATCGTTGGCCTCGTACGCCACGCCGTCGGCGGTATGGCCGCGGATATGCGCATGAATCTTGCGCACGCGGGCGATCAATTGCTCGGCTTCCGCACGCGGCGCGTAGGTGGTGCCGGCAACGAAATTGGTGGTTCTGCGCAGCCGCCCGATCAGGTCGGCGCGGAAGTTGGAATGGTCGTAGACCCCGGCCAGCGCGCGCGGGTGCAGCAGTTGCAGCATCAACGCGCACAGCCCGCCGGACAGCATGCCGGGGAACTCCGAATGCACGCGCCAGGTGACGCTGTCGGGCCCGAAGATGCCGGGATCGCCCAACGGCTGGTCGTATTCGATACTGCTCTGGCCACGTGGAAACGCGCCCAGCACCCAGCGGCGGATCTGTTCGGCGGCGGGGGCGGTAAGGGTGCGCAGGACGGCAGACATGCGGCGATGATACGCAGCCGTTTGCAACGCCATGTCGTGATTGCGCTGCGTTCCCGCTCACGGCGGCACTGCGGCGGGCTGGTCCGTGCAGGGGTTGGCCGGCTGCTGCAGCACGCGTTCTCCACGCGCGCGCAGGTGTGCAGTGCAGCAAGAAACGGGCCGCAGCGTGGCCGCCCTGCGGATCAGAACGCGGCAAACCGCCTGAATACTGCGATTTGTGCGCGAGTGCGCAGGAATGCAGGGCGATTGGTTCGCATCGGGCATTGCCATGCACAGCGAAAGTGCTAGAACTAAGGCCGTCTGACAAAACGCCGCATGGTCCTGTGGTGTTGGGTCGGTCGCTCCAGCGCATCTGGCAACCGCCAGTGCAGCAAGTCGTTCGTACCAGCCATCCGTCGGGAGCTTGTCATGATCGCTTTGTTCCAGGGTTTAGGCCTGCTATTGCAGGACAACGCACTCCATCGCCTCTCCTTCGACGAGCAGGTCGCCAAGTGGCGCGAAAAGACCGACCAGCAGCTCGACGAGGAGCTCGCCCTGCTCACCGTCGCAAAGAAACAGTGGGTAATCGCCTCGATCATCGGCTGGCAGGCCATTTCGCTGGTGCTGCTGGGGGTGATCACGCACCAGTTGTGGCAGAACGACTACCACCTGACCTTCAGCCGCGTGGTGATCATCTTCACTTCGTGGGCGTCGATCCTGTTCGTCATGTGGTACATCGCCGATCTGTTCGATCACAGCGCAGGTTTCGAACGCTGGCTGCGCGCCTTCAACAGCCGCGCACGGCTGACACCGGACGCCGATTCGGTCGAATGCGTCGCCGATGCGCTGGACATGACCCGCAGCTACCCGGAAGTGCTGCGCTACAAGCAGGAAGTGACCTCCAGGCGCGAGCTGCGCCACGAGGACATCGTCAACATGCGCGAGATGGGCCGGCTGCGCCGCTACACCGAATTGCTGCGCGATCTGGACCGATTCGATGGCGCGCCGCGCCTGGTGGCCAACGCGTAGAAACCTGCAGAAACGACCCGCGTGTCGTAAGCAGTTTTTCCAGCCATTGAGTCACCGCGCGACAATGGCGTGCGCCATGAAGCAAAACAAAAACGGCCGGTGCAGCTGCACCGGCCGTTTCTATTTAGATGACGCCTGCTTCAAATGCTGGTCAACATCTGCAGCGACCAACACCACATAGCAAACGGTTGCCAACCCAGTGCAAACGTCGCGAAACAACTGCAGCGCACCACGATGCATGCCTTAGCAAGCAACGGCTGCGCCTACCGAGGGTGAGCGCAGCCGTTTGATGCCGTTCTTACGCTTCCGCAACCGCCCGTTCCACCGACGGCGTGCGCCAACCGCTGCGCACGCCCCAGATGTAGAACACCACGCCGACTGCCGCCACCACTGCCAGATCGGTGCCGTAGCTCAGATAGCCGTGGCCGCCGAAGTCGCTGCTGCCGGCCCAGGACAGCAGCGCGATCATCGGCAGGTAGCAGATCATCCAGGCGGCGCCCTTGAGGTTGCGGCCCAGATCCGGCCAGCCCTGCTTGGCCTGGTAGTAGCAGTACACCGGCAGGGCGACGACCATCAGCAGGATGATCTCGCCGGTCAGCGGCCAACGCGCCCAGTACAGCAGCTCGGTGGCCATCACGAACGCCACACCGGCCAGCACCGGCAATGCAGCGATACGCAGCGGGCGATGCAGCTCGGGCGCATGACGGCGCAACGCCATCGCGCTGATCGGGCCGGTGAGGTAGGAAATGATGGTCGCCACCGAGATCACCGCCGCCAGCGTGCCCCAACCGCGGAAGAAGAACAGGAACACGAACGACACCGCCAGGTTGAAAAACATCGCCATGCGCGGCACGCCCCAGACCGGGTGCAGCTTGCCCAGCACCGACGGCATGGTGCCGTTCTTTTCCATGCCGTAGACCATGCGCGCGGTGGTGGCGGTGTAGGTGATACCGGTGCCGCTGGGGCTCACGAAGGCATCGATGTAGAGCAGCATCGCCAGCCAATGCAGGTTGACGATGATGGCCAGCTCGGCGAACGGCGAGCGGAAGTCGATGCCGTGCCAGCCGGCCTTGGCCAGCAACTCCGGCGGTACCGCGCCGATGTAGGCCACCTGCAGGATCACGTAGACCACCGTGGCCAGCGCGATCGAGCCCAGCACCGCAAACGGAATGCTGCGGCCCGGGTTGCGCGCCTCGCCGGCCAGGTTCACCGGGCTCTGGAAGCCGTTGAAGCTGAAGACGATGCCGGCGGTGGCCACTGCGGTGAGCACTGCGGCCAGATCGATCACGTGTTCGTCGCCGTGGATGCCGACGCTGAAATTTTCGCTATGGAAGCCACTGGCGATCAAGGCCACGCCGGTCGCTGCCGGCACCACCAGCTTGAACACGGTGATCAAGGTGTTGGAGCGCGCGAACAGCTTGACGCTCCAGAAATTCAGGAAGAAATACACCAGCACCAGCACCGCCGAGATCAGCAGGCCGGGCACCGACAACTCCCCTGCTCCACCGGGCGCCTGCACGTACAAGCCTTGCGCCCAGGCCCAGGGCCAGGAGGCCATGTATTGCACCGAGGCCTCAGCCTCGACCGGAATCACCGAGACGATCGCGATCCAGTTGGCCCAGCCGGCGATGAAGCCCACCAGCGAGCCGTGCGAGTAATGGCTGTAACGCACCATGCCGCCGGACTCGGGGAACATGGCGCCCAGTTCGGCGTAGGAGAGTGCGATGGTGGTGATGATCGCCGCGCCCAGGATCCAGGCCCAGATCGCGCCGGGGCCGGCCAGGCCGGCGGCGCGCCAGGCGCCGAACAACCAGCCGGAGCCGATGATCGAGCCCAGGCCGGTAAGCATGAGGGCGAAGGGGCCAACGTCGCGGCGTAGCGATTGTTCGGACATGAAGAGCCTGGCTGTGAGGACGCCGTGAACCGGCAACAAGCCTGTAATGATCGCAGAAGCGGCCGCTTATCGTCAGTGCGTATTCAGGCTTGTGTCCGACAACCGCCTAGCCGTGGCAATCGGCGCTGGGTGCCTTGGCATCCACGCAGGTATGCGCCTCACGCGGGACGCCACGCAGTGCGCGCACCTGCCCTGGGGCCAACGCAAAGCTGTCCAGGGTGGTACGTGCGCAGGCCGGGGTGGCTGATGCATCACCAGCCGTGCGCGCAGCGCAGTGTTCTTCATAGACCAGGTAGTGGCAGTGCCCGCTGCTGCTGGCAAGGCAATGCACGTTGGTTTCGGTGGCGGTCGCCAGGGTCTTGCTGAAGATCACGTCCTGGCCATTGCTGGTGGCGCGGGTAATGGAGGTGGTGCCATTGCGGTCGTGGCAACCGGCCAGAGCGAGCAGGCAGTAAACCAGTGAGGCGATCAGGCGCATGTCGGCAATCCTTTCAGTCGATGCGATGGGGGGAACTGGAGCGGCCAAAAAAACTGCTGCGCTCACCGTCGGGCGGGCGCTCGCCACGTGTTGCCAGCCGCTGTTACATGCCGCGGAACAGGGTCATGAATGGCTGGCTGACGGTGAGCGTTTCGCTGCGCCCGCGCAGGGCCAGCCGCCCCTTGCCGGTGTCGTCGCGTACCACCGAGGCGACTGCCTTCATGTTGACGATGGTGGAGCGGTGGATCTGCTTGAACACCTGCGGGTCCAGCACGTCGAGCAACTCGCGCAGCGGTGTGCGCAGGATCGCTTCGCCGGCGGCCGTCATCACCGTGGTGTACTTCTGATCGGCCTGGAAATATGCCACCTCGTCCAGCGCGATCAGACGTGTCTCGCGGCCGCTGCTGGCGGTGAGCCAGGCCAGCGGCGGTTGCGCGCTGGGCGCAGCCGGGCGTGCGGACAGGCGCTGCAATAGGGCCTCCAGCACGCTGCCATCCGGCTGGCCGGCGGCGGCGCGCTGTTGCACGCGCTGCCAGGTGGCCTGCAGGCGCTCGCGGGCGATCGGCTTGAGCAGGTAATCCACCGCGCCGTGTTCAAACGCATCGATGGCGTACTGATCATAGGCGGTGACGAAGACCACCTGAGTGTGCGGGCTGCTCTCGCGCATCGCACGTGCCACTTCGATGCCGGTGAGCCCAGGCATGCGGATATCCAGAAACACCACATCGGGTTGTTGCGCGGCGATGGTTTCCAGCGCGCTGGCGCCGTCCTCGCATTCGCCCACGATCTGCAGTTGCGGGCACACCTGCGCCAGCAGCGCGAGCAAGGACTGCCGCAGCAACGCTTCGTCTTCGGCGATCACCGCACGTAACGCACTCATGCCTGCACCTGCGTGGCGTGTGTTTGCGCGTTGGGCAACGGCGGCGGCATGCTCACCGCTGCGATGTGCGCGGGCAGCGGCAAGCTGATCGTGGCGGCCACCCCGCTGGGGAAGTTGGACACGATGGCGAAGCTGGCCTTGCCGGCGTAGATCAGCTGCAGCCGCTCGCGCAGGTTCTTCAAACCGATGCCGGTGCCCTGACTGTGGGTGTTGAAGCCCTGGCCATCGTCGGCCACGGTGAGCGTGGCATGGTCGTCGATGCGACGCGCCAGGATCCACACCGTGCCGCCGCCGGGCTTGGGTTCCAGGCCGTGCTTGATCGCGTTTTCCACCAGCGTCTGCAGCATCATCGAAGGCAGCTGCAGCGCGCGTAGCTCGTACGGCACTTCCACCTGCAAGGCCAGCCGCGTGCCCATGCGGATGCGCAGGATTTCCAGATAGGCTTGGGTACGTTCGAGTTCTTCGCCCAGGCTGGAGATGGCACCGTCGGCACTGGGCAACGAGCTGCGCAGGTACTGGATCAGATGCCCGATCATGATCTCGGCGCGCGGCGGGTCGGTACGCGCCAGCACCTGCGCGCTGGCCAGCGTGTTGTAGAGAAAGTGCGGCTCGACCTGCGCATGCAGCAGATTCAGCCGTGCCACGGCCAGTTCCTTCTCCATCACCGATTGCTCGGCCGCGGCCTGCTCGTCGCGACGCTGCTCGCCAACCCGGCGTACCACCGCACGATTGATCGCCTCGGCGTTCTCGAAATTGCTGCCCTCGTCCACTGCGAACAAATCGACCCAGGCGCCGGCATCGGGCTCGCACAACACGGTGACGCTGCTGGTGCCTTGCCCCGGCGTGATCGTCACCAGCACCTGATTGCGCTTGATCGCAAAGCGCGCGAACAGATTCCAGCGCGAGGGCTGACGTCCTTCATAGGGATCGATACGGCGCACCTTGGCGCGGATCAGCAGGCTGCCCGGTGCGCATTCGATGTCCTGCACGCGCGGCAGTGCGCGCACCGCTTCTTCGACGACGGCGAAGCTGGCCTGCACGTCCAGTGGCACTTCGATCTGGCGCCGCTGGCGGGTGGACAAGGTGTCGTGATCCAGACGACCGGCGATCAGGCGCACCCGCCGCACATGCGTGACCGCACTCATCAAGGCCAGCGTCAGCAGCACCACGCAGATCAGCCCGAAGAATGCGCCGGTGGAACCGAACAGCTGCGCCCACATGATCCCGGCCACCACCAACGCGGCAGCCCAGGCGAACACGATACGCACGATCAGAAAGACGCTGGCAGACACGGTGGCGACTCGTTGGGTTGGGACGTGGCGAGCATAGCCGGCGAGCGCGTAGCCGAAAGCCCGAAGCGACGAATGGCCGCCAGCGGCGACTCAATTGCCTGGATCGCGGTACGAAACCCGGCCTGCCCGGAAGTGGCAGGCGTGCAGGTGCGCGGTATGCTCGGCGTCTGCGGCGTTGCGCCCTGTGTCTTGAAGATGCCGGCTGCCGTGCATGAAAGAGGCCTGGCGTGTGCAGATGCCGCGCCGGGCATGTTGCTTCCATGCGCAAGCCGCGTTGCCCTCTATCGCCTTGCCATCCACCACACACTTGGGAGTCGCATGCACCGTCGTCATTTTTTGCAGAGCGCCGGCCTTGCGCTTGCGGCCGCTTCCACCACTAGGGATGGTCTGATCAACGGCATCGGAGGATGAGCCTAACCACATCGACCAGGCTGACGGCGCTCAGATCCTCGATTTTTTTGCCGTTTCCGGCGCGTTTGCAGGGTGTTGCCCGGGTTACAGGCGCACGTTCCCCATCGTCGGCAGTAACTGCTTTCGCTTCATCCACAGGTTCGATAGCGCAAACAAGGTCAGCACCTGCGCGGTGTTCTTGGCCAGGCCGCGATAGCGGACCTTGGTGTAGCCGAACTGGCGCTTGATCACCCGGAATGGATGCTCCACCTTCGCGCGCACGCTGGCCTTGAAGTGTTCCCAACGTCTTTCCCGAGCACGCTCGCGTTTGTTGCCGAGGGCTTGCATCGTCGAGGGCCTGGCGGCGATGAAGAATGCAGCCTTGCAGGCCTGCAGTTCTTCGCGTTTGTCCGCACCGGTGTAGCCGCTATCGCCGAACACGCTGTCTTCTTTGCCATGCAGCAACGTGTGCATCACCGTGACATCGGCGACGTTGGCGGCTGTGCAATGGACGTGGTGCACCAACCCGGAAAATTCATCCACGCCGATGTGCGCCTTCATCCCGAAATACCACTGATTGCCCTTCTTGGTCTGATGCATCTCAGGGTCGCGCGCGTTGTCGGCATTCTTGGTCGAACTGGGCGCCGCGATCAGCGTCGCATCGACGATCGTGCCCGACCGCAGGCTCTGGCCCTTGCGCGCCAGATGCGCGTTGACCGCTTCCAGCATCCGCGCGGCAAGGCCATGGGTCTCCAGCAGGCGCCGAAAGTTGAGAATCGTGGTCTCGTCCGGAACGTTGTCCAAGCCACCGAGCTGGGCAAACCGCCGCAAGGTCGGGATCTCGTGCAGTGCTTCTTCCATCGCCGGATCGCTCAGCGCATACCACTGCTGCAGCAGATGAATCCGCAACATCGTCGCCAGTGCGTACGGCTGCCGACCTGGCCGGCCCGATACCGGATAGTGCGGCGCGATCAGACCGAGCAGTTGCTGCCACGGAACCACCTGCTCCATCTCGGCCAGAAAGATCTCCCGCCGGGTCTGCTTGCGCTTGCCCAGGCCCTCAGCGTCACCGAACGTCAGTTGCATGGATCACTCCTCAACATGAGGCGGGTAGTGTCGCGTATCTGTGGTGCGTTGTTCAGAGGTTCCCTAGCTGGGCCGCGACCGGTCCTGCCAGTGCAGCACCTTCTTCGCCGCTGCCGGCTACTGCGCCAGGCGCGCTGCCGAACCAGTTCGCCGCATCGCCGCCGCTGGCGCCGATCCACGCCTCGGTCGATCGCATCATTGCCATCAACGGCTGCACGCGGCCGTTCCGTGCGCAGGGGCCGCGCATCGAGGCCGAGCGCATCGGTCGCAAGACGGTGGTGCACAACTACGGGCATGGCGGCAGCGGGTGGTCGTTGTCGTGGGGTGCGGCCGAACACGCGCTGCGGCTGGTGCGTGCGGCCGATGCCAATGCGCGCGAGCTGGCGGTGATCGGCTGCGGCGCGATCGGGCTGACCACCGCGCTGGTGGCACAACGCGCCGGCTTGCGCGTGCGCATCTATGCACGCGAGCACCTGCCGGATGTGCGTTCGTTCTATGCAACAGGCGTGTGGTCGCCGGACTCGCGCGTGTGCACCAGCGAGCACGCCACGGCCGACTTCAAGACACGCTGGGAAGAGATGGCGCGCATGTCGTTTCGCCGCTACCAGACCTTGCTCGGCTTGCCGGGCGAGCCGATCGAATGGCGCGATGGTTACGCGTTATCGGATGTGCCGTTCGACCAACCGATTCCATCGGCCGAAGCGCACGAGCCGGACTATCCGCCGCTGGAGCGCGAATTGATCCATGACCTCGGCCCGCGCTCGCAGCCGGTCGCTCCCGGCAGCCATCCGTTCCCGGTGCCGTTCGTGCGCCGCTATAGCCAGCTGACCTTCAACCTCAGTGCCTATGCGCGATTGTTGATGGACGACTTTCTGCAGGCCGGCGGCGAGCTGTACACGCGCAGCTTCGAGCACCCGCGCCAGTTCGGCGATCTGCGCGAGAAGATCCTGGTCAATGCCACCGGCTACGGTGCGCGTGCGTTGCTTGGCGACGACAGCGTCATCCCGGTGCGTGGGCAGACCGCGCGCCTGATTCCGCAACCGGAAGTCACCTACGGGCTGGTCTGGCGTGGCCACAATCTCAATGTAGTGCCACGCCGCGATGGACTGCTGGTGCAAGCGCAAGGCGCGCATGATTTCAACAATGCCGATGCCACGCCGGATCACGCAGCCTCTGCAGCGGCAGTGCGCGAATTGGCGCGTCTGTTCCCCTCGGCGTGAGCTGTTGCGCGAGCGCCAGAACTCACGCGTCGCTGAGTGAGGCCTGCAATGCGCGGGCCAGTGCGGCATCGCCGCTGACCAGTTCATCCCAACGCAAGACCACACCCTTGCGCTTGCCCTTTTCGACCAGCTTCAAGCCCTGCGGGTCGATGATCAAGGTGTAGGTCGACGCGCCGATGTGCAGTTCTCGGCGTAGCGGTTTATCCAATGGCGTCATGCCAACGTCTCGCGCAGTTGTGGACCACCGTTGTAGCGCATCGCGGTGTCTGCACGGTGCTCTTTTGCAGCCTCTCTGCACGGGCCACGGCACAGGCCGTCATCGCATCGGGATCACCGCATCCACCGATCCCGCTAACACGCCGGTGACTAGCTTAGCGACCCATGCGAGACAGCTTGAAATCTGGTCACCGCGACCTTGCAGCACTGGTGTGCGTCACGCCCGTGCAATGCGATGCCGACGTGACGGAGCCGCTGGCTCGCAGGCAGTTGAAGGCATGACACGCACACGGTGCACCGCACTGTTGACCCACTTATCCACTCGAAGGAGCCGCCCATGGCGATCAAGACAATTGAAGAGCTTTTCATCCACGAACTATCGGACATCTACAGCGCAGAAAAACAGCTGACCAAATCGCTGCCGCGCCTGGCACGTGCGGCGACCGAGCCCAAGCTGGTTGAGGCATTCAAGGTGCATCTGGAAGAAACCCAGGGCCAGATCGAGCGGATCGACCAGATCGTCGAACTGCTCGGCATCAAGCTCAAGCGCATCAAGTGTGCAGCGATGGAAGGCCTGGTCGAAGAAGGCCGTGAAGTGATCGAAGAGATCGAAGCCGGCCCGGTGCGCGATGCGGCACTGATCGGTGGCGCACAGAAGGTGGAGCATTACGAAATCGCCTCGTACGGCACCATCGCGGCCATCGCCAAGCAGCTCGGTTACTCCGATGCGATCACGTTGTTGCTTGCAACCCTGGAAGAAGAAAAAGCCACCGATGAAAAGCTGACCCTGCTTGCCGAGCAAGGTGGCAACCAAAAAGCATCCAAGACCAGTAAAGCGGCCTGATGCATCGCGCAGTGCGGCACTGCCGCGCTGCGTCTGCCCGCGTCTGCGGGCATCACCCCCGAAAGCCAGAGCCCCGCGTTTTCTGTCCGCTTACCGAGTGGCAGTCATCCCGGGTGCCAGCCATGGAGCACGACCCATGTTTATGCATAACAAGCGGTTGATGTACACCGTCCGCGTTGCCGAGCCGAATCCGGATCTGGCCACGTTGATGCTCGAGCAGTTTGGCGGACCGCAGGGCGAACTCGCCGCTGCGATGCAGTACTTCACCCAGGCATTGGGCGAAGACGATCCGGGCCGCAAGGATTTGCTGTTCGATATCGCCACCGAAGAACTGAGCCACCTGGAGATCATCGGCTCGATCATCGCCATGCTCAACAAGGGACCGAAGGCGGTGTTGTCCGAAGGCATGGAGGAGGCCATGGAGATGCGCACCATGACCCAGAACAGCACCAGCCACACCCAGCAGATCTTGTACGGTGGTGGCCCGGCGCTGGTCAATTCCAGCGGTGTGCCGTGGACGTCGGCGTATGTGGACTCGATCGGTTGCCCGACCTCCGACCTGCGTTCCAACATCGCCGCCGAAGCACGCGCCAAGCTGGTGTACGAGCGTCTGATCACCATCACCGACGATCCTGGCATCGTGGATGCGCTGCGCTTTTTGATGACACGCGAGGTGGCGCATCAGAAGTCGTTCGAGAAAGCGCTGTACTCGATCGAGCCGAACTTCCCGCCGGGCAAGCTGCCGGGCGACCCGCGCTTCACCGACACCTACTACAACATGTCGCAGGGCGAAGGCGACATGGTCGGTCCGTGGAATGCCGGCGAGCAATGGGACGTGGTTGCAGACCGCGAACTGCAGACTGCAGTCGATGGCGGTGACGGCTCGGCCACGGTTGCGTTGGACGCGACCCAGACCGACGCACTGGACGCGATGTCGTTGCGTCTGCTCTCCAATCCAGAGCTCGACCGCGTGACCGGTGCCGACCTGGGCGCAGGCCCGGGTGCCGGCTCCACCACCGGCGACATCCAGCGCTGAACCTGCTGAGTGCCAGCGCACCCAGCACTGGCCCGGGTCGTTCGCGACCCGGGCTTTTTAGTGCGACGACAGATCAATCAATGACGGCACAAGTTGCCACGCCAGACAGTTCGTAGGCTGCTTGAAAACATGCACACCGGCGATCTCCACTGGTCCTTGCCCGCCCACCGTCGCGGGACCTTACGCGGCATGGATGCCGCGTAAGAGCTTACAAGGACGTACTTGCAGCGTGTCCCGCGATGGTGGGCGGGCAAGGGCCCTGCAGCAAACCCGCAGATCAACCGCTCTGCCCCCAACGCACCCACACCATTCAATCAACGCTCAAAGCCACCAAGACCGGAGCTTCAACATGAGTCGGATGTTCCAAGCCAAACTGGTTGAAGGCTTGATGCCCTAGCCGCGTGCGATGCATGCGAAATGCATGACGCATGACCATGCCGCCTTCCGTAGCTGAAACAACATCGCACGACCAGAACGACGAGGGCCCCCCAGGGGCCCCTTTATGTTTGCTGCCTGACATTCCCCACTTAAACGCGCGCGATCTGCGCCGAGTGTTCCTCGCTGGTCCAGTCAGGCCGTACCCCGGCTGCGGTCGTATAGCGACCCAGCTGCCAAGGCGTGAGATGCAGCATGGCCACTTTGCCGCCGACATGCAGCCATTGTTTGACATCGCCATCGATGCAGAGCGGACGGTGCGTGGGCATGCTGGCCGACGAGGCCACCAGCAAGGAGAACCCCATTTGCAGGCGGCCGCCGATATCCATTACGTTGCGCAGGCCCGCTGCGTACACCTCGCCATTGTCCTGACTCAACCAGGTGGCGGCAGTGCTGCCATCTGCAGAGGCCGTGCAGACGAATCCGCATAGCGGAATCGCACAGCGCTGTGTTTCCCAGATCGCCAGGTCCACGCCGCCCAGCCAGCTCGGCTCCTGCATGTGGATCGAGCGCTGCTGTCCGGGAGCGCGTCGACCGAAGGTGGCACGTTCTTCGCGTTTGCCGCCCCGATCGGCGATCAGAATGTCCGCATCGGCGCCCACGCCGACCTCGACCCATGCGTTGCTCGCCACGCGGGCGGACAACTGAAGAATGCGCGTAATCATGACTACTCCACTGTGTACGTCTCAAGGACTCGGGGTCGATACGCACAATGCGCGCCAAGTTTATGACTGACGTGGACACCGGTGCTGCAAGGATCTCGTTGAATTCAACAGCACACTCTTTTTAGCGACGATCGAACAGGTCGCAAGATGTGCACTGCTGCGCAATTTTTTCCGTGACCGGTGCGTTTGCATGCAGGTTTGCATGTAGTCATCCACGCACGCGTGCTTACTTGTCCTGAAGTTGATGAGATCGCTATTTGAAGCGCTTGCTTACGCGCGTTATTAACGCGGGGTGCGCGCACGATGCGTGCGTCGTCAGACCGCATTTTAGTTCCGGAGTTTTTATGTCCAACACAGCGCTGCACGGCCGCCGCATCCTTGTGGTCGAGGACGATTATCTGCTCGCCCAATCGCTCAACGACTTGCTGATCGAAGCCGGTGTCAGCGTGGTCGGACCGGTGGGCAATGTATCCGACGCGCTTTCGCTGGTGACTTCAGGCGAGGAGATCGATGGTGCGTTGCTCGACGTCAATGTGCGAGGGCAGCCGGTGTTTCCGGTGGCCGATGCATTGCTGGAGCGCGGGGTCCCGTTCTCGTTCTGTTCCGGTTATGACCGCTACACGCTGCCAGCGCGCTTTGCGCATCTGTCGTACTGCATGAAGCCGTACAACCCGCGCGCGATCACCACGCTGCTGAGCGACCAGGCTCAACCGGCCGAGCATTATTGATCGATCCGCTGATCGGATCTCACCGACAACCCGTCACCGATCGGAAGTGTCGGCCTGGGTGTCTTTCATCTGCTGCCGGGCGCGCTCTTCTTCGCCGAGCTGATTGAGCAGCTCCACCGCTGACTGGTGTGCGCTGCGCAAGGTTTCCAGTGGCTTGGAGACATCGTTGCGCAATGCATACAGCGCAAATCCCATCACGTTGAGGCGGTTGCGCAATTGGTGCAGCAGCTCACGCCGCTGTCCATCGGATGCATCGGCCACTACGCGTCCTTGTCGCTGAGCCGGTTGTGCAAGGTACGCACACTGATGCCCAACTCGCGTGCGGCGGCCTTCTTGTTGAAGCGGGTGCGTGCCAATGCTGCCTCGATCATCGCGTCTTCGGCCTGGCGCATGGTCCAGCCTGCGGGAATCAACAATCCGTTCTCGTCGGCCTGCGGCACGGTCTGCTCCACATCCGGCGCACTCAACAGGTCGCCATCGGAGCGTAGATACAGATAGCGGATGAACGAGCGCAGCTCGCGCACGTTGCCCGGCCACGTGTGGTATGCCAGATAGCGCAGCAATGACTTGGTCGGCAACTTGCGGGTGCCGTATTTGACATTGAGTTCGTCGATCACACGCAAGCCCAACAACCGCGCATCGCCACGCCGTTCGCGCAGCGGTGGCACCTGGATCGGATATTCGTTGAGCCGGTAGAACAGATCCTCGCGCAGCACCGCATGCTCGCGCTGCACATGCTGGTGGGTGGCAGCGACCACGCGCGCATCGAGCGGAATCTCTTCGTTGCCGCCCACGCGCATGAAGCTGCGCGATTCGATCGCCCGCAGCAGATACACCTGCAGACGCTTGGGCATTTCGCCGATTTCATCCAGAAACAGCGTGCCGTCGGCAGCCTGCTCCAGAAATCCGGCATGGCGGCGATCGGCGCCGGTGAAGCTGCCGCGCTCGTGACCGAACAGCTGGCTTGCCAGCAGTTCTTCCGGGATTGCGCCGCAGTTAACCGGCACAAAGCGGCCGCGACGACCGGAGACACGATGGATGGCACGCGCCACCAGATCCTTGCCGGTACCGGTCTCGCCGGTCACCAGCACGTTCAAGTCGGTTGGCGCCACGCGCACGATGTCCTTGCGCAACAGCACGATGCTGTCGCTGTTGCCGACGATGCCCAGGTTGCCCTGCTGCGCTTCACGCAGGCCGCCGAGCACACGCTCCAGGCGTTCCGGCGCGAATGGCTTGGTCAGGAACTCGCTGACCCCGAACTGCTGTGCGCGGCCCTGCGTTTCACGGGCGTAATCGCCCGACACCACCACGATCTGTGGCGAGTGATCCGGGTCGAGCCGTTCGATGAGATCGAAACCGCTGCCGTCGGGCAGGCCAACGTCCACGACCAGTAGATCGGGGAAGTTGCTGTCCAGCCAACGGCTGGCTTCGCCAAGGGTGTGCATGCCCTTGGCCCGGAAGCCGCTATCGGTGGCTAACTCCACCACCTGATCGCAGAACTCCACGTCGTCGTCGATGATGGCGCAGGAAAGACGGTCCATGGGCGCTTCTGTCCGCAAAGTGCTGATACATGTTCAGTTGAGAATTGTGACGGCGGCGCGAAAGTGCGCCTGCGCATTACCACGAAATTGCACTTTGCAGCCACGATTATCGTGATCGAACGGAGCCCTTTACCAAGTCGAGCTCGCCGTGTCATGCGCGCAGTACGCACGGCTGGCCCGGAATTTACCAGTGCCAAGCGTCATGGTCGGGGTCGGTCACTGCGTCGGATATGCCGAAACGCCACACAGTGCAAGGTTTGCCGGCACTGTTGCCACGCATTCGGCGGGATTTGATGCAGTGCAGTTTTACGTCAGATTGCACTGGCAACGCCAGTTGGCGTTTCTCATACTGTCGCGCAGTCGCCGGCATGCTTCGAAGCCAGCGGCAATCTCGATCGAGGAGAACCCGCGTCACCTTGCGGGTGACGCGGGCCCGATGACGCCCTGCACGTGCTACAGCGTGACAGCGCCGCCGGAGATCGTCAGCAGCGTGCCCGAGGTGTAGCTGGCGGTATCTGCTGCAAGCATGACGTAGGCCGAGGCCAATTCCACCGGCTGGCCAGGGCGCCCCATCGGCGTCTGCGCGCCGAAGTTTTCCACTGATTCTTCGTCCATGCCGGAGGGAATGAAGGGCGTCCAGATCGGGCCGGGGAGCACTGCGTTGACGCGAATCTTCTTCTCGGCAAGCACGCCTGCCAACCCGATGGTGAGATTGGCCAAAGCCCCCTTGGTGGCTGCGTAAGGCAGGATGTTGGGAGTGGGTTTCTTCGATTGCACCGATGCGGTGTTGATGATGGAGCCACCATCGGTCATCAGGGGCGCAGACAGCCGCACCAGATTGAAGACGGCATGTACATTGGTGTCGAAGGTCCTGCGCCACTCGTCCAGGGTGATGTCTTCGAAACTCTCGAAATACTTCTGATAGCCGGCGTTGTTGACCAGGATATCCAGCCCGCCGAAGGTGCCGTTGACCTTGTCAATCAATGCTGCGGCCTGGCTTGGGTCGCTGATGTCGCATCCGACCAGAAGCGCCTTGACGCCGGCTTTCTCGATCAGCGCGCCGATCTTGGCCGCGTCCTCCTGCTCGTCAGGCAGAAAAGCGATGGCCACATCGGCGCCTTCGCGTGCATAGGCGATCGCAACGGCCGCACCGATGCCGCTGTCGCCACCCGTGATCAATGCACGCTTGCCTTTCAATTGCCCATGGCCGACGTAGCTGTCTTCACCGTGGTCCGGACGCGGGTCCATCTTTTCGGTGCGGCCCGGGAAGCCTTGTTGCTGCGGCTTGAATGGCGGGCGCGGGTAATTGGGTACGGGCATGGTCCTCTCCTGACGTTGGGTTCACTGACGTACAAAGCGCGAGTGCTGCGCTGAGGGCCAGTGTGGACATGCAAACGTAAACATCCGGGCTAGGCGATGTCGGCGGCGCGTGTGCTGGCAACGACGCAGGGCTGGCTCAGTTGTGTGTTCAGTTGCCGTCTTGTGTTGAGGCGCGCGCGTCGTTGTGGGCTTCATGCGTTCTTGCTCAGCGAATTTGATACTAAGCACATTGTCAGGAGGCATTCCATGTTCTTGCGTCGTCACGGGCTATCGTTGTGTCTGCTTGCGCTGACCTTGTTCTTTATCGGTTGCCAGATCTATGCTGGGCTCCATGCGTACAACACAGAGCTGCGCGAGCAGGGATTGCCGACGCTGCAGTTGGCGGCCTATCTGCACAGCCCGCACTTCATGTCTGCGTTGTTCGAAAACTGGGAGAGCGAATTTCTGCAGATGGGCATGTACGTGCTGTTGACGGTCACGTTGCGTCAGGTGGGGTCGGCGGAATCTCGCCCGCTCGATCCAGATGAGGAGCACACGTCGATCAAACCCGGTCCTGCGCCGTGGCCGGCACGTGCCGGCGGGATATGGCTGCGACTGTACGAACATTCGCTGGCGATCGCCTTCGGCATCCTGTTCCTGATGAGCTTTGTGTTGCATCTGATCGGTAGCTGGCGACTGGAGCTGCTGAAGCGTGCACAGAAGGGCCTGCAGCCGATCAGTATGCTCGACCACTTCACCGATGCCGGGTTCTGGTTCGAGTCGATGCAGAACTGGCAGAGCGAATTTCTTGCGGTGTTCTCGCTGGTGGTCTTGACGATCTGGCTGCGGCAGAAGGACTCGCCACAATCCAAGCCGGTGGAAGCTCCTCATTCACAGACCGGCGGCTGACGGTGGCGGCAAGCTCGCCCGCGACCAGCATGCGGACCAAGCCGGCAGTACTTCACACCACCACACAGCTTCGTTCACCGCACTGCAATGGGTCTTTGCCTAGCGTGATAGCACACCGTGACGCAGGAGATGCAGATGGGGAACGAGCCGAAGAAACCATGGGGCCCTGACGCCGATCAGAGCAAGCCGTTTACGCCGCAGGAACGACGCAACGAAGATGCGGACTGGAAGGTGCACGACATGCCCGACGAGGACCGTGACGTGAACAAGGCCGACCCGGAGCACGATTACGAACGGCCGGACGGCTCGGAAAAACGCTGAGGCCGCCCCGCAATTCGATAGCACAACGCCCGCAGATGCGGGCGTTGTATTTTCAGCGCTACTGCGCGGCGACGTCATGCCGGCATTCCATGCGGCGCGGCGCTGAAGTTCGCTCAGTGGTGATGGTGATAGCCCACATCCGCCGCGATCTTGCCGCGAAATACGCGATACGACCACACCGTATATCCCAACACCAGTGGCAATAGCACGACCAGGCCAACCAACGGGAAGATCTGCGACGAAGGCGGCGCGGCTGCCTGCCAGATGGTATAGCTCGGCGGCACCAGATACGGCCACATGCCCAGCACCAACCCGATAAAACCCAGCACGAAGATCGCCAGCGTCAGCAGAAATGGCGAGGCGTCGCTGCGTGAGCGGTCGCTGCTGCGCCATAACGTAAGTGCCACCGCTGCGGTCACCACCGGGATGGGCGACAACCACCAGAAGCTGCCACCCGCGAACCAGCGCGCCATCACGTGCGAACTCAGGAACGGCAGCCACGCGCTGACCAGCACCAGAAAGGTCACCACCACCCCGACCAGCGGCTTGGTCAACTGGCGCGCCAGGGTGTGCGTGCGTCCCTCGGTCTTGAGGATCAACCAAGTGCTGCCGAGCAGCGCATAGCCGAACACCAAGGCTGCACCGGTGAGGATGGTGAACGGGCTGAACCAGCCGAACACCCCGCCGACGTAGCGCCCATTTTCCAGTGCCATACCCTCCACCAGCGCGCCCAGAATGATGCCTTGCGCGAATGCGGTGAGGATCGAGCCCGCGATGAACGACAGCGTCCAAAGCTGTCGCGAGCGTTGCGCTTTGAAGCGGAACTCGAAGGCCACGCCGCGGAACACCAACGCCATCACCATCAACAACACCGGCAGATACAGCCCGGACAGGATCACCGCGTACGCAGCGGGAAACGCTGCGAACAACCCGGCGCCACCGAGTACCAGCCAGGTCTCGTTGCCGTCCCAGATCGGCGCGGCGGTGTTCATCATCAAGTCCACTTCCTGTTCGTCGCGCGCGAACGGCGCCAGCATGCCCAGTCCCAAGACAAAGCCATCCAGCACCACATACATCAATACGCCAAAGCCGATGACGCCAAACCACACCACCGGCAACCAATAGCTCAGTTCCATGGTGTGTTCTCCTGTTCCAGTGCGGTGTCCACAGCCGACAACGGACGTGCCGGGGTATGTTCGCCGCCGGCCACATCCGGGCCATCGCGGCTGGCTTGCGGGCCGGCGCGGACCAGTTTGGTGAGATAGAAAATGCCGAAACCAAATACAAATGCGTAGCCCAGCACGTACACCAGCAACGACACTGCGACGGTCCCGGCCGATTGCGGGCCCATCGCGTCGGCGGTGCGCAGCAGCCCATACACCACCCACGGTTGTCGCCCGATCTCGGTCACGAACCAACCGGCGACCAAGGCGATGAAGCCGGCCGGCAGCATCAGGTTCCAGGCCAGGACCAGCGCTTTTGAATGCAGCCGACCCCGCCACCAGGCGATGGCGGAAACCCAGGACAGCAACAGCATCGCCATGCCCAGGCCGACCATGATGCGGAACGCAAAGAACACCGGTGCGACCGGCGGGCGTTGATCGCGTGGCACCGAGGTCAGCGGGGTGATGTCGCCATCGGTGCTGTGGGTCAGGATCACGCTGCCCAGCCGCGGGATCGCCACTTCATAGTCATTGCGCTCGGCCTCGGCGTTGGGTAGCGCAAACACCACCAGCGGCACGCCGGCGCCGGCTTGCTCGCTGTACCAGTGCGCTTCCATCGCTGCCACCTTGAGTGGCTGATGTTCAAGCGTGTTGAGGCCATGCTGATCGCCAACCATGACCTGGACAGGCAGCACGATAGCGGCAAAGGCCACCGACAGCCGCAACATGCGCGCAGCGTCGGGCAGATGCACGCCCTTGCGCAGGTAGTAGGCCGCCACGCCGCCCACCACGAAGCAGGTGGTGATGAACGAGCCCAGCGCCATGTGCACCAGACGATAGGGGAACGACGGGTTGAAGATGATCTGCGTCCAGCTCACCGGATGCACGATACCGTTGACCATCGCATAGCCCTGTGGTGTATGCAGCCAACTGTTGGACGACAGGATCCAGAACGTGGACACCAGCGTGCCGATCGCTACCATGCAGGTTGCAAAAAAGTGCAGCTTCTCCGACACGCGGCCCCAGCCGAACAACATCACGCCAAGGAAGCTCGCTTCCAGAAAAAACGCTGTGAGCACTTCGTAACTCAGTAGCGGTCCGATCACGCCACCGGCAATGCGGCTGAGCTCTGGCCAGTTGGCACCGAACTGGAAGGCCATCACGATGCCGCTGACCACGCCCATGCCGAAGGACACGGCAAAGATGCGCAACCAGAAAAAATACAGCCGCTTCCATCCCTCGTCGTGCGTGCGTAGCCAACGCCATTCCAGAAAGCCCAGCAGATTCGCCAGGCCGATGGTGAAGGCAGGGAACAGCACATGAAATGAGATGACGAAGGCGAACTGGATGCGGGATAACAGCAGCGCTTCCACAGGAATCTCCCTGGTGCCGAGAGAGCGAAGATGCGTCTACGGCGGCACTAACATGGTGACGAACCTGACGATCGTCGTAGTGATCGTATGGTCGAGACTGATGTGTAGGTCAGTGCGTGGTGCTTCCACTTAACGCTTCACGACGTGCCAAGTAGCAAGCGTGTAGGCATGCGACAGCATGGGCTGCACTCGAACGCCTGTAACGTCGATGCGGTCGCTCCGCTTTGGTGCGTTCGGCATCCTTGCCCGCGTCCGCTGACCCGTCTCGGTGCGCCGACTACGCGCTGCGCAGATGCCGCAGGCAGCGCGGCGCCAGCCAGTCGGCAAGGGCCGCATTGGTCGAACCCGGCGTCAGGCACAGCGCCTCGCGCGCCGCCTTGATCGCTTGCGGTTCGGTCAAGTCAGTCTGCGCGTTGTAGGCCTTGCAGACTGCGCGCACCGTGCCTTCCGGGATGCCATCGAAGGGGTGATAACCGAGCTGGCCGCGCCGGTGCTGGTCCCTCCAATACGTTAATTCGCTTTGTACATCGGCGTGTTGTACATCGAAGTTGCGATGTACCGAAACTGCATGCATGAGACACCTCGCGCGGCTAAGTCGAAGAGCAATGTTTGCGCGTAGAAAGTACGTTGCTGTGAAGATGGCCTGCACGCTTTCTCCACACGGCAGGCGCCGCAGGGGATAACACCTCAGGCCCCTACATTCACTCGTCGAATGGCCTAATGCAGCACTCGGCGTCTTCTCACATCTGCGCTACCGATCCTCCGCTCGCGATGCGATAGCACAACGAAATGATCGATTGATTGAGCCGACGACGCGCATGAAAAGAGTGGCTACAGCGCGCAGCCGCGCCACGCTTCAAACAAAGACAGGCAGCCCTGGCTGCCTGTCTCTTCTGCGCTGCGCGATGATCAGTTCGGAATTCGATACTCGCGCCAATAAACACATTGCCCGTTACGTAAGCTGACCGCCCGAGACCATCATCGAACATCACAATTTTGAGGGCTTTAAAATGGCTCATAAAGCGTGGCCGACATCTGTGAACTGGTCGCGAAAAAAATTCTTATTGAGATAAGAATGTACGAAGTGATACATCCCACATCGGGCAACGCTCTCGTCCACCTGCCGACTACGCAGCCGCTTACTTCTCTCAGTTACTTCTCTCAGTGCTGCTGGGTCTGCTTAGCACTGAGGGCCTTGGCATGGTCCAGATGCTCGGCGATGGTATTACGTGTGCGCTGCAGTTCCTTGCCCAAGTCGCTCGACCCCGGCTCGCTGCTCAATTGCGTATCCAGCAGTGCCAGCGCCTGCTCATGGCTGGTCACGCTGGCCTGCAGGTACTGCGTTTCGAATTCCTTGCCGTTCAACCCGTCCAGACGCTTGCGGGTGCCGTCCGCACGCGCGGATGCGGCTTGCGCCAGGGTGCCATTGCGGTCCGGCGCAAAACGGCTGAGGTCGGTCAGCGCGGCGCTGTGGGCTTCATCCATCTTGCGTGCGAACTGCAGCGATTCGCCGCCGATGCCCTTCACCACAGCCAGTTGCGCCAGCGTGCGCTCCTGCTCGTTGAAGATGACCAGTGCGCCCAATGCCTGCTTGCGATCGGTGGAGATGTTGGCGTCGGTGCGTAGCGGGTCGCCATGCGGTGGCGTTGCGCTCTTTGCGGCAGGTCCGGTCAACGTGGTCTGTTGAATGTCGCGGTCGCTGCTGGTGTCACTGGTCGCATCGGTCGATTGGCCCTGACGACGCTGCCATGCCTTGTATGCCACATAGCCCACGGCGCCGGCGGTTACCATCTTGAAAAGTCCCATTACTGCCTCCTGAGTGATCGTTGCTTGGCGATCATTGATTGTCGGGTTCGCATCGCGATGTGTGGAATGACTGCAAGCGATTTGACGAGTGACCTCAGGGTGCGAGTGCGAGGGTTATCCAGACGTGACTTGCGCATCAACGCGGCGTCGCCAATCGGACGCGTCCACACCATGCGCACGCTGCGTGCTGATGGGCTTAACGATGCTGCACGAACACTGCATATGTTGCCGCGCATCGACGGCCTTTTCGGGAGATCTCAATGCTTGCCCTCAACTATCACGGCTCACGCGATGTCCGGGTTGAAACCGTGCCGGATCCGGTTCTTGTCGAACGCGACGATCTGATCCTGCGCGTCACCGCAACCGCCATCTGCGGCTCGGATCTGCATCTGTATCGCGGCAAGATTCCCGATCTGCGCCATGGCGACATTCTCGGCCATGAATTCATGGGCATCGTCGAAGACGTTGGCCCCGATGTCACTGCAGTCAAACCCGGCGACCGTGTGGTGATTCCGTTCGTGGTCGCCTGCGGGCGCTGCTTCCATTGCGCGCTGCAGGAATTTTCCGCGTGCGAAACCACCAACACCGGCAAGGGCGCGGCATTGAATCACAAGGACATGCGCCCACCGGCGGCCTTGTTCGGCTTCAGCCATCTCTACGGTGGTCTGTCGGGCGGGCAGGCCGAATACGTGCGTGTGCCCAAGGCCAACGTCGGGCCGCTGGTGGTGCCCGATGTCCTGCATGACGAGCAGGTGTTGTTCCTGTCCGACATCTTGCCCACCGGTTATCAAGCCGTGGTCGATGCCGGCGTCAAACAAGGCTCCACCGTGGCCATCTTCGGCGCCGGCCCGGTCGGTCTGATGGCCGCAGCGTGCTGCCGCATGCTGGGTGCCGAACGTATCTTCATGGTCGACCGCCACGCGTATCGGCTCGACTTCGCCTCCAAGGCGTATGGCGTCATCCCGATCAACTTCGACGAGATCGACGACCCGGCCGATGTGATCGTCTCGCAGACCGATGGCCGCGGCGTGGATGCCAGTATCGAAGCGGTGGGCTTCGAGGCCGAAGGCAGCGCGGTAGAAACCGCACTGACCACCTTGAAGCTGGAAGGCAGCAGCGGTGTGGCGATCCGGCAATGCATCGCGGCAACGCGTCGTTGCGGCGTGGTCAGCGTGCCGGGCGTGTATGCCGGCTTCATCCACGCTTTCCTGTTCGGCGATGCGTTCGACAAGGGGCTCACCTTCAAGATGGGCCAGACCCATGTGCAAAAACATATGCCGCAGTTGCTGGAACATATCGGCAACGGCGACCTCAAGCCGAGCGCGATCATTTCGCATCGCATGCCGTTGGCCGACGCAGCGCGCGGCTACGAATTGTTCGACAAGAAGCAGGACGATTGCCGCAAGGTCGTGCTGACGCCGTAACCATTGGCGAACAGGCAAACACAAGCGGCGCAATCGATGCGTGCGCCGCTTGTCTATCTCACTCGTTTGGGATGCGGATCAATCCAGCGGCTTGGCCGGTACGAACGGCGACACCGGATCGCTGGCCGGAAAGGTCTCTTCCAGCGCATCGTCCTGCAGCGCATCCTGCTTTTCTTTCTCGCTGCGCTGGTCGTCATGATCGCTGCTGTGGTCGGGCGTGGACAAGGTTTGATTCGAGGTGCTCATCGAGGGTTTCCTGGCTGGGTGGATGCAGACTGCGCCACGCTACGGCGACGCAGCGATGACGCAGGTGAAAGCGGTCTTCGCATCGAGGCGACAAAGGCAACGCATTCCACAAGCCCGCTGCGCTGCGCGCCTGCATCGCCTGCGCCTCGGCGTAACCTCCAAGCCATGCAAAGCGAATCCGAGGGCACGGTTCACACCCCGGCACGCCCAGGGTGTATGGTGCAGAGGCGGCCGGAGCCCGGTGTCGCCTTCACTACTATCTGGCCTTCTCCATCAAGAATCTCTGCGAACGCTGCGACGCCGTCTGTTGCCGGCTCACCGTCATGGTCGACTCAACCGACCGCATTCCAAACCATCTGACCACCGTGACGCCGCAAGGCTGGCACGTGATGGCGCGTGACGAGGAAGGCTGGTGCGTGGCCATCGATGCTGCGCGCATGTGTTGCTCGATCTACGACACACGGCCGGCCATCTGCCGCCGTTTCGTCATGTCCGGCCCGTATTGCCGCGACGTGCGTGCCACCTACGACGATCAGCGCCGCCGGGGCATTCCCTTGACGCTCTACAACGCATGAGGATTTGCGATGAATAATTCCCGCCGCCAGTCGATGACCGTGAGCAATCAGCCAGGCAAGCCGCGCTTGTCCGAACAGCGCCTGGCTGCTGATCTGGAAGCGTTTCAGCAGTCCGGTGGCGCGATCGAGCGTCTGGGCGACACGCCGCTGCGTCGTGACAAGAAGCGCGGCGAGTCCGACGCTGCACCGGCTGCAGCCGTCGCCGCAAAGCCGGCCGTCAAGACAACCGACGCGTCTGAAGAAACGACAGAGACAACCAAAACAACCGACGTCAAGTAAGCCACGCGTCGCAGCGGCAGCGCACTTGCGCTGTGGCTGTATGCCGGATGCGGGTGATGGATAGCGCGCTGCGTGCACACAGCAGTCGGCTAAGAAACAGCGCCAGCCATCGTCGGCTTCGACAACGGCCTGCGCCTGGCAGGCAAACCGGCATCGCCGGCAAACGACGCAATCGGCAGTTACAGCAACTGCGCGTGCTTGATCACGCCAAGCCCCTGCGCCAGGGACGCCATTTCATTGGCCAGCGCGATCACGTCGCCGCCGGCTTGCGCGGCACTGGTCATGATGCGTTGATACGCGTCCCAGAAGTCCGGTCCATTGCCATAGGCATCGTGGAACCCTTGCAACTCCAGGACCATGAGATCGGACACTTGCATGTCGGAGCGATCCATTGCGGTCACCTCGTTGGGGAGTCGTCCCCGGCCCGCAGCCTACACGCGTTCACCTTACAAAACAGGGTCGACCGCAAGACAGCGGATTTTAAGCTGAATTGGTTAGAGAGCACGCGCACACCGGCGTGAGTGGCTCGATCTGGCGTGCTGCAACGTGCTGCTGCGTGTAACGACGCTCTTACCAACGCGCATCTTAGAATTGCGCTGCAACCAACGCGCGTGGATGCATAGGGTGCACAACCCGATGCAGCGCACGCCTCAGGCTTCGCCACGCGCGGCCATCACGCCGCATCCTGCAAGCCCTGCTGCAGACATTCCAGCAAGCGGCTCAGCTTGGGCAACAACTGGCGCGCGCGCATCCAGACCAGATGCAGCGGCAGGCCTTCGGTGTCGCACTGCGGCAGCACTGCGACCAGGCTGCCGCGCTGCAGATGGTGATCGATCAACCAGGTCGGCAGTTGCGCGATGCCCAGCCCGGCCGCCACCGCATCCACCTGCGCTTCTGCATTGCCGAACACCACCCGCGCGTCCATCGCGCGTTGTTCCACCGGTCCTGCGCCATGCCGCAGCAACCACGGGCTACTGCTCCCATCGGCCTTGCCGTACAGCACCGCGTCGTGCGCCAGCAATGCAGCGATGCTGTCGGGCGTGCCACGGTGCGCCAGATACTGCGGCGCGGCGCAGAACACGCGTTTTTCATGGCCCAGGTAACGGTGCCCCAGACTGCTGTGCCACTGATCCGGCCCACCGATGCGCACTGCGATATCGATGCCTTCTTCGGCCATGTCGACGAAGCGATCGGTGAACGAAATGCTTGGCTGCAGGCCGGGATAGCGCTGGAAGAACGGCAGCAACACCGGCAACACCTTGCGCCGGCCGAAGCTCACCGGCAGGTCCAGCCGCAGCCGGCCGGTGGGCGCCTGGCCTTCGGCGCGCAGTACGTGCTCGGCCTCTTCCAGCTCGTCGAGCACCTTGACGCAGACCCGGTAGAACGCCGCGCCGGCATCGGTCAGCGCCAGACGCCGGGTGGTGCGCGCGAACAGGCGCACGCCCAGGCGTGCTTCCAGGCGGGCAATGGCCTTGCCCACTGCCGAGCTGGTCAGGCTGAGCCGCTCGGCGGCGGCGGTGAAGCTGCCGGCATCGGCGGCGCTGACGAAAATGTCGATGCCTTTGACGCGTTCGGAAGGATGCATGACGGCACATTGAAGAACTGAAGTCCGCAATGTACGGAAAATACTCCCGATATACGACTTTAATTCTTTCCTATCATGGCCAGCCCACACTGCGGCGCATGCCATGTCTGCTGTCCGTTCCACCACGTCCACCGCGTCTGCCACCAACGCGCCGGCCACCACGCGCAGCGGGCTGGCGATCTTCATCCTGGCGTTTGCCGCGTTCGTGATCGTCACCACCGAATACCTGATCGTCGGGCTGCTGCCCGGCCTTGCGCGCGATATGGAAATTTCCATTTCCGCCGCCGGCCAGCTGGTGACGCTGTTCGCCTTCACCGTGATGCTGTTCGGCCCGCCGCTGACCGCGTGGCTGTCGCACGTGGATCGCAAGCGCCTGTTTATCGCGATCCTGCTGGTATTTGCGGTCTCCAACGCGGTGGCCGCCTTGGCGCCCAACATCTGGGTGCTGGCCTTCGCGCGTTTTATCCCGGCGCTGGCATTGCCGGTGTTCTGGGGCACCGCCAGCGAGACCGCCGGGCAACTGGCCGGGCCGCGGCACGCCGGGCGCGCGGTATCGCGGGTGTATCTGGGCATTTCGGCGGCGTTGTTGTTCGGCATTCCGCTGGGCACGGTGGCGGCCAACAGCATCGGCTGGCGCGGCGCGTTCTGGATTCTGGCCGCCCTGTCGCTGGCGATGGCCGCCGCGCTGGCGGTGTGGATGCCGACGGTGGCCCGCAGCGCACGGGTGAATCTGCGCCAGCAGGCCGGCATCTTCACCGAGCGCTTTTTTCTGGCCAATGTGGCGCTGTCGGTCGTGGTCTTCACCGCCATGTTCACCGCCTACACCTATCTGGCCGACCTACTGGAACGCAGCGTGGGCGTGCCGGCGGCGAACGTGGGCTGGTGGCTGATGGGCTTTGGCGCGATCGGTCTGATCGGCAATTGGCTCGGCGGCCGGGTGGTGGATCGCTCGCCGCTGCGCGCCACCGCGGTGTTCCTGCTGCTGCTCGCGCTGGGCATGGCGTTGTGCGTGCCGCTCGCCAAGACCGGGGTGCTGCTCTCTCTGACCCTGGCGGTCTGGGGCATTGCCTATACCGCGCTGTTTCCGATCAGCCAGGTGCGGGTGATGAACTCGGTGACCCATTCGCAGGCGCTGGCCGGCACCACCAATGTGTCGGCGGCCAATGCCGGCATCGGCATCGGCGCGATCATCGGCGGGCTGGTGATTCCGGCCTGGGGGCTGGGCAGCATCGGTTATGTGGCCGCTGCGGTGGCGCTGCTGGGCGTGGTGCTGATTCCGTTGGTGCATCGCGCCCGGCGTTGAAGGAGGGTGTTGCGGGCCAGGCGCATCTGGCCCGCAGCTGTGGTTTCGCTCGATGCGCGTGGCCACGAAAGCGTGCCGAGCCGGATACCGCCGCAGACGGCCCTGTCGTTGGGTGCTGCGCGCCCGGTCTGACGCAACAGTGCGCGCCGAAGTCCCTTTCGCTCCCTCACACCAGGCCGGCTGAATGCCGCCAGGGTCGGCCCTGCGGGCAGGCCCGCAACTGCCATGCAAAGCGCCGAATGGCGCACATTCCCGTGTAAAATGCGCGGTCTTTGATCGGAAGAATGGCGAAAGTTTCTCCACGGGCGCCCCTCTCGGGCCCGGCGTTCATTCGCCTGCTTGCTCGCCTCAGCGACGTCCACGTTGCCCAGTCCAACCACGCGCTTGCCGACCGGCTGAGCCAGTGGATCGACTGGACGCGCGCGGTGGCTGTGTCCAAGGCGCTGGATGGCAAGCTGCCCGAGACCGACGATCTCCCCGAGCCGCGTCCTGCCGATGCCCAGGCCTGCGCCCGCGTGCGCGCCGGGTTGGCGACCAGCAGCGTGGCCGATCTGGATGCGCTGGTCGTGCGTTTGCGTGCCGAGGCGCGCAATGCCGCCGATCTCAACGCGCCTGCCCCAATGCCCGACTACGCCCCCTTCCGGCAGCACTACCTCGCCATGCAACGCGCGATGCGCACCGCCACCGGCGATCTGCGTGGCCGTCTGCGCGACATGCTGGCGCTGACATCCGGCGAGATGGCGCGGCTGGCCGAAGTGGATGCGGCAATGGAACTCACCCTGAGCCCGCGCGAGCAGAGCTTGTTGAACACCGTGCCGAGCCTGCTCGGTACACATTTCGAGCGTCTGCGCGATGCCGCGCAAACCCAACATTCGCCAGCCGATAGCGATCCCCCTTCACGCGCAGTCTCCGATGGCTGGCTGGATGTGTTTCGCAAAGACATGCAGAGCGTGTTGCTCGCCGAGCTGGATGTTCGTTTTCACCCGATCGAAGGCCTGCTTGCAGCGCTTCGTACCCGCTAACTGGGACCTCATGTTCAGAACTCTCGTCCACCTGTGTGTGTTTCTCGTCGGCCTGTTGGCGGTTTGCTGGGTCGGCATCGGCTATCTCGGCTCCAATCCGCTGGGCGCCTGCATCGCAGCGGTGATCGGCGCCTGTTATGTGGCCGGCGCATTGGAGCTGTACCGCTATCGCCAGGCTAGCGCGACGCTGGACGAAGCCGTTGCGGCGCTGACCACCGCGCCATCGGCATTGAGCGAGTGGCTGGAGCGTCTGCATCCAAGCCTGCGCAACGCGGTGCGCCTGCGCATCAAGGGCGAGCGCGTGGCGTTGTCCGCACCGGTGCTGACGCCGTATCTGGTCGGCCTGCTGGTGTTGCTGGGCATGCTCGGCACCTTGCTCGGCATGATGGCCACGCTCAAGGGCACCGGCTTCGCATTGCAAAGCGCCACCGACCTGCAGGCCATTCGTGGCTCGCTGGCGGCACCAGTGGAAGGCCTGGCGTTCGCGTTCGGCACCTCGATTGCCGGCGTTGCGACCTCGGCGATGCTGGGGCTGTTGTCGGCATTGTGCCGGCGCGAGCGGCTGCAGGTTGTGCAGCGGCTGGATCTGAAGATCGCATCCGAACTGCATCCGCACTCGGACGCGCATCAGCGTGGCGAAGTGTTCAAGCTGCAGCAGCAGCAAAGCGCCTTGATGCCGACGCTGATCGATCGCCTGCAAACGCTGATGAGCAGCATCGAACAGCAAAGCATCGCCGCCGATGAACGCCTGGCCGCACAGCAGGCCGAGTTCCACGCCAGAAGCGAAGCGGCGTATGCGCGCCTGGCCACGGCGATGGAGCAATCGCTGCAGGCTGGCGTGGCAGAGAGCGCACGCGCGGTAGGCGCGGCCTTGCAGCCGGCGATGGAAGCCACCATGGCCAGCATCGCGCGCGACACCGCCGCGCTGCAGGAGCGCGTCACGCACGCCGTGCAGCAGCAGCTGGACGGCATCACCAGCGGCTTCCAGCACAGCGCCAGCGCAGCGGCCGAGCACTGGACCACCGCCCTGGCTGCACAGGAACGCGCGCAGCACGCGCTCAATGCGCAGCTGCAGACCACGCTGGAGCAGATCGCCCAGCAGACCACCGCATTGCAGGATGGCGTGGGCACGGCCGTGCAGCAGCAGTTGCACGGCATCAACGCAGGCTTCCAGGCCGGTGCGCAGAGCGCAGCCGAGCAGTGGCAAACCGCATTGGCCGCACAAGAGCGTGCGCAGCAAGCGCTCACCGAGCAGCTGCGGCACACGCTGGAACAGATCGATCAGCGCAGCATCGCTGTGCAGGACGGCGTGACGCAGGCGGTGCAGCAGCAGTTGAGCGCACTCAATGACGGGTTTGAACGCAGCAACGCCGCCACTGCAGACAACTGGGCGGCAGTGCTGGCCGAGCAGCAACGCGCAAGCGCAGCGTTGAGCACGCGATTGCACGCCACGCTTGAGCAACTTGCGCAGCAGACCACGGCGCTGCAGGACGGCGTGCAGCAGGCCGTGCAGCAACAACTCGATGGCCTGAGCAGCGGCCTGGAAACCAGCACCGCCGCTGCAGCCGCCACGTGGACCGCGGCAGTGGCCGAACAGCAACGTTCGAATCACGCGCTCACGCAGGAATTGCAGACCACGCTCACGCAGTTCGCCAGCACCTTCGATGCGCGTTCCAGCGCCTTGGTCGATGCAGTATCCAAGCGCATGGATCAGTCCAGCAACGAGACGGCCAGTGCATGGACCGACGCACTGGCACAGCAACAAGACGCCAGCGCGGCATTGGCAAGCCAACACCAGAACGCACTCGCTGCCGCCACCGCCAGCTTCGATGCGCATGCCGCTGCCCTGGTCGGCACCTTGCAGCAATCGCATACCGACCTGCAGGCCGCACTGGAAGCCCGCGACACCCAGCGCTTGGCGCTGTGGAGCGAGCGTTTTACCGCGATGAGCGCGGACCTGAGCACGCAGTGGGAACGCACCGGCGAGCGCGTGACCCAGCAACAACAGGCGATCTGCGACACCCTGGCCAGCACCGCCAGCGAGCTGTCCACGCAGGCGCAGGCGCAGGCCAGCGCCACCATTACCGAAGTGTCGCGGCTGATGCAGATCGCCTCCGAAGCGCCCAAGGCCGCCGCCGACGTGGTGGCCGAGCTGCGCCAGAACCTGTCCGAGAGCATGGTGCGCGACACCGCCATGCTGGAAGAGCGCAGCAAGCTGCTCGCCACGCTGGATACCTTGCTCAACGCGGTCAATCACGCCTCCACCGAACAACGCGAAGCGGTGGATGCGCTGGTCACCACCTCGGCCGATCTGCTGCAACGCGTGGGCACCCAGCTCACCGAACAGATCGGCAGCGAGACCGGCAAGCTCGGCGCAGTGGCCGCGCATGTCAGCGGCAGCGCGGTGGAAGTGGCCAGCCTGGGTGAAGCCTTCGGCATGGCGGTGCAGTTGTTCAGCGGCTCCACCAGTGAGCTCAACGAGCGCCTGCAACACGTGGCCAGCGCACTGGATGCCTCGCTCGCTCGCAGCGACGATCAATTGGCGTATTACGTGGCACAGGCGCGCGAGGTGGTCGACCTCAGCATGCTCTCGCAAAAGCAGATCATCGAAGAACTGCGTCAGCTCGATCGCGGTCGCAGCGATGCCGATAGTAGCCAGGCCACCACGGCATGAGCGATGAGATCGACATCGACGGCGAATCGGGTACACCGATCTGGGCCGCCTTCGGCGACCTGATGTCGGTGTTGCTGGGTGCGTTCGTGCTGATTCTGGTCGGGGTGATCGGCGTGCAATTGCAGCTTTCCAGCCGCCTGGACGAAGAGGTCAAGCAGCGTCAGGTCGAAGCGCAACGCCGCAAGACCTTGGAGCAGGCCCTGGCCGCACCGCTGGCCGCCGGCCGCGTGACCCTGGTCGATGGCCGCATCGGCATCCGCGGCAATGTGTTGTTCGCCTTCAATTCCGACCAATTGCAGCCGGAAGGCCGCGAGGTGCTGAAGACGCTGGCCGCACCGTTGAAGGAGTACCTGAGCTCACGCGAAGAGATCCTGATGGTCAGCGGCTTTACCGACGATCGCCCGGTGCTGGGCGGCAATCGCCGCTACACCGACAACTGGGAACTGTCTGCGCAACGCGCGCTCACCGTGACCCGCGCATTGATCGCCGAGGGCGTGCCGGCTTCGTCAGTGTTCGCTGCGGCGTTCGGCTCGCAACAGCCGGTGGATTCCAATGCCGATGAGACGCGCCGCGCCAGGAACCGGCGTGTGGAGATTGCACCGATTGCGCGTCCTTCCACCTCGCGCGCTTCCGCCACGTCACAGCCAACACCGGCCGCAACCACGCGATGAGCACGCAGGCGACCTCCGCACACGCGCGCCTGGAGCGCTGGCGCGAGCAAGGTGCCGATCAGCTGGATCCGGTGCATTTCCATCTGATGGAAACACTGGCAGCACGTGCCGGCACGCAGGCGGATGCGGTGCGCGAAGTGCTGGAAGAAAAGCTGCGCAACTTGATCGATGCGTATGCGGCGGCAATCAAGAAAGCAGCGCGCCGTCGTGCAACTACCGATACCGCGCAGCCGTTGCAACGCAGCGCGCTTGGCGCGTTGGCCGACCAGATGGCAGGCCATGCGGCGTTGATGGAGGTGGACAGCAGAAAGACCGCCACACTCGATGCCACGCTGTTTCCCGAGCTGCCGGCGCTGGAGGATTTCCGCCGCACCTGGACCACCGTGCGCACCGCCAGCCAGGTGCGGCAATCGCTGCAGGACGCCCCTAAGGACGCCGGCCCGCTCAATTCCAGCGTGCTGGTGCATCGCTGCATCAGCCTGATGCGCGAATGCTCGCCCGGTTATCTGCAGCACTTCCTCGGCTATGTCGACGCGCTGTCGTGGCTGGAGCAACTGCACAACGGCGGCGCGTTGGCCAGCGATGACGCCGCACCCGCCGCGCCTGGCAAGAAGCGCAGCAAGCGTCCGTCCACGCGTCGCAGCTAAGAGCGACTAACAAGACGACTGACGACCGCTCGCTACGTTTTGTTAGCCGCTCTAAGAGCAACCGATCGAACCCACGGTCCGTCTCAGAACCGCAACCGCACACCCACCGTCCAGCTGCGTGGCGCGCCGGGATACACCCATTGCTCGCTGTACGAGAACGCGGCGTAGCGGCGGTCGGTGAAGTTTTCGACCTTGGCATACAGGCGCAGCCGCTCGCTCAGATCGTAGTGGCCGACCAGGCGCCACACGGTATACGCAGGCAGCACGAAATCGGTATTGCTATCCACCGAGCCCAGCCGCTCACCGGTATGCGAGACACCCACGCCCACCGCCGCACTGCGCTTGTCGGTCAACGGCTGCTCGTAGTTGACGAAGGCATTGCCACTGAAACGCGGCACATTCGGAAAACGTCGTCCCTCGGCCAGGCCGGTAACGGCGGCGGCCTCGCTGCTGCGCGTCACCTGCGAGTCGGTGTAGGCCAGGCCCACCGATGCGGCCAGGCGCGGGGTCAGCCGCCCGAGCAGATCCAGCTCCACACCCTGGCTGCGCATCTCGCCCACCGGCAGCGAAAAACTGGTGTCGGCCGGATCCAGGCTCAGCACGTTTTTCTTGTCGATGCGGAATGCCGCCAGCGTCGCTTCCAGGCCATCGCCGGGCTGCACGTATTTCAAACCGGTTTCCAGCGAACGGCTTTTCTCCGGCGCAAAACTCTGCCCGTCCGCCCCCACGCCACTGTTGGGGCGAAAGCCCGCCGCCGCGCTCGCATACAGCGACAACGCATCGTCGACATGGAAGATCACGCCCGCGCGCGGGCTGACCACGCCATCGGAGGCGCGCTGCGTGGTGCCGCGCAATTGGTTGTCGAGATCCTGCTGATAGTGGTCGTAGCGCAGGCCGAGCAAGGCCTTCCAGCGCGCGCCAAGATCGATCTGATCCTGTGCATACACGCCCCACACCTGTTGCCGCTCTTCGGTGTCGGTGATCGTGGCCAGCCGCCCCGGCTGAGCCACACCGTACTGCGGTGCAAGCACATCGATGCTGTACGGCGTGGCGGCCGAACGTGCGCGCTGCTGAAAGCGGCTGTCGTCGAAGCGATTGCCATCGACACCGAACAACACGTTGTGGGTGACGCTGCCCGCCTGCAAGGTGCCGAGCAATTCGGCACGCCCGGCGATATCGCGGCCCTGGTAATCGCGGTAGCGACGCTCGCGGCGCAGCGTGCGGTCGTCGGCCTGCAGCGTCCATGGCTCGGTGGAAAAACCGCGCATGCCGCTGTCGCGATAGGTCGCCCCGCCCTGCAACGACCAGGTCTGATTCAAGCCGTGCACCACAAACACCTGGTGCCCGGTGGAGTGAAGATCGATATCGCCATCGCGCGGTTCGCCCAGAAAACGCGACGCCGGCAGCCGATTGGCATCGCCATCGATGGCGGTGACGCCACGATCGAACGGCGCGTGGATGCGCACGAATTCCAGCTCATACGACACCGTGGTATCGGGCGTGGGCATCCATAACAACGACGGCGCCAGCAGCGTGTTGTCGCTATCGACGGTGTCGCGGAAGCTGTGCTGATCCTTGTACATCGCATTCAGGCGATAGGCCAGGTTCTCGCCCAGCGGGCCGGTGCTGTCGACCGCAGCGCGATAACTGTCGAAGCGCCCTGCGGACAGATCCACACTGTGCTGCGGCTGAAACAAGGGCTTTTTGGTGACGATATTGACTGCCCCACCCGGCTCGCCGCGCCCGTACAACGCCGAGGCCGGGCCCTTGATCACTTCGATGCTTTGCGTGTTGGCCGCATCGCGCAGGCCGTTGTAACCGCGGCTGGCATTGAAGCCGTTGACCATGTAATCCGAGCTGAAATTCGGGTCGCCGGTGAAGCCGCGCATCGAGTAGCTGTCCCACAGACCGCCCAGGTTATTGGCCTTGGTGATGCCGCTGGCCATCTCCAGCGCGCCGGCCAGATCGTTGACACCGGCATCCTCCAGCAAGGTCTGATCGAGTACGCGCGCACTGATCGGCAGATCGCGCAACGGCGCATCGGTCTTGGTGGCGCCGGTGACGCTCAACGCGCGGTACGGCGTGTACTGGCTGCGCACCTGTACCGCATCCAGATCGCGCGCCTGCGGCTCGGCGGCGTGTGCGTCGGCGCAGGCAATGACGCATGCGCAGGCCAGCATGCTGAGCAACGGCACGGTGTGTGGCATGCGTTGGCGCGACGAGAACACGGACATCGGGCAGGACTCCTGAAGGACCCAGGCACGCAATGCCCGGGTCGCAAGTGAAAGAACCAAAGGTGATGGGTGAAACGCAACGGCCGCTATGACGAGGGATCGGCCCTTGCATCGAAACGCGGCGCTCGCCCGAAGTCCTCGCGCGTAAATGGCCGGTCGCGAAACAGATAGCCGTAGTAGAACGTCCGCAACGCCTGGTGATAGGCGCGAATGCGATCTTGATAGGCCAATTGCGCACGCAGATCGGTACCTGCCAGGCGCGTCAACGCCGCCTGCAATGCAACCGGCGGCAATACGCTGGCCACACGCTGCGCCAGCGCTTCGCGTCGTTGCAGGCCTTGCCGATACGCCGCAACCTGCGGCGCCACCTGCTGATCGCCGTTTTCATGGAAGGCGAAATACCACTTGTAATGGAACGCGCTGGTCAGCGGCGCAGAATCTGCCCACTGCGGGTTCTGCGCGTAGAAGGCCAGCATGGTGTCCTGCCGCGGAATATCCCAGGCGTGGTTGACCGCCTCGCGCTGCAGCCGCGCGATCTCGCTGCCTTGGTTGACCGGCACCGCCTGATTGATCGCCACATGCGCCAGCGCCGGTGCGACCAGTGCCAAGACGACCCAGCAGCTCGCCAAGGCGGTGGCATGCGCGGCGGGGCGCCAGTGGATGCGCCCGACCAGCACCGCCAGCAACACCCAGAACAGCAGATAGGCGCAGCTCAGTGCCAGCACCGCGAGTTGTTGCAGCAGCGGCACTGCATTGAGGCTCGCGGCAATGGCAAACGGCACGCTCAGGCACACCAGCACCGCAGCGGCACGCACCACCACGCGCCGTACCAGCAACGCGGCTCCGGCACCCGGCAGCGCGGCCAGCATGCGTGCGCGCCCGGCCTCGCGTTCGCCCGAGCGCAGATCGAACAGCAACGCGATGACGAACAACGGCAGCAAAAACACCAGCACAAAGGCGTAGTCGAAGCGCCCGGCCAATGCGAGCTCCGGGTTGTAACTGTCGCCATCGTGGATCTGCGCTTCCAGCCCCAGCGCGCGAACACGCAGGATGTACGGCGAGACATCGCGCATGCCCACTGCGGCGAATGCCAATGGCGAAGGGACATCCCAGGTCGGGTGGAAGCTGTAGTAAGCCGCGCTGCCAGCGTCGTTGGTGCGCGCCACATAGTCCTCCACCGCTGCGATGTCTTCCTGCTGCAGCGCTGCGATACCTGCGATGTTGTCGCGCTGCGCAGCGATGACGTGCTGGCCGGAGATCAGGCTGCACACCGTCAACAGGGCAAGCAACAGCAATCCGGCCATCGCGGCAGGTGCGCGCAGCAACAGCAGCAGTTCGTACTTCCACAGCACCATCAGCGCGCCACTCCCACACGCCGGCCGGCTGCGATCAGCATGCACAGCGCAGCCAGCAGCCAGGCACCGACCAGACCGAGCGCAGTGCCTGCGGCACGCAGCACCTCTGTCGTGGCCGGGGGCTGGAAGGCAAACACCGGAATCTCATGCCAATGCGCGGAGGAGATGCGCTTGCGCTGGTCGGCGCCCGCATCCTGGGCGGTGTCGTCGGCCATGCTCACGGAATCGGCCTGCATTTGATTGAGCTGCTGCACCAGCGTGTAACGGTAACGCTCGGCCTGGATAAGAAAGCGCTCATGTGCGCGCAGATCGGTTTCCGCCAGTGTCATCGAGAGTTCGCGCAGGGCAACCGTTGGGCTCAGCAGGGCGAACGTGCGCACCAGCAGATTCTGTTCCTGCTGGATGGCCGAATCACGCGCGGCATACCGTTCGAACAGGCTCGATGTGAGCCGCTCGCCTTCCAGTGCGAGCAGGCCCTTGTAGTTCACCGGCAGGTCTTCCACGCGCTGTACGCCGTAGCGTGTCAGGGTCTGCTGCTTGAACTGCGCAAAGTGCGGATCGTCCGGGTTATGGCTGTCGCCGAGCGTGCGCAGATCGCGCTGGATCGCCACATCGGTTTCCAGCCGCGTGGGCAATCGATACGCGGCACTGGCCACATCCGGTGCCACGCGCGGCACCAGCAAGGCCAGCCACACCCACACCGCCAGCGATACCAGCAACGCATCGCGGCCGCGCCGGCACAGCATCGACACCGCCAGCACCAGCGCGCACCACACCAGCAGATAGACCGCATACGCCAGCACCAGCAGTGCGACCCGCAGCGCCTGGCCCGGCAACAACGCGATGGGCACCAGCCCGACCAAGGCCGGCAACAGGCACGCAGCGGCCACCGCGGCGAGCGCGACATATTTGCCGCCGAACAATTGTCGGCGCGTCGCGCCCTGCAACAACAACGCACGCAGCGTGCCGGTTTCCTGCTCGCGCGCCACTGCGCCATAGCCCAGAAACACCAGCATCAGCGGCGCCAAGACCTGCAGCACAAAGGCAGGCGTCAATTGACCGAAACGCACCAGCAGCGAGCTCTGACGCACGTCACCAAAATTGGCGGTGTTCTGGCGATGGCCTTCCAGAAACATGCTGTTGCCGGTAAACGCATCCACGCCCGCATCGAACGCGGCCAAAGCCGGCAGCGGGCGATAGATGAAGTGACCGTAATGCACCACCCGATGCGGATGGCGGTCCGGCTGCGTTTCGAAGGCCTGCTGCGCGGCCAGTTGCTGACGTGCACGAAACTCGGCCACTTCACGTTGATGATGCGCAGCGGTCAACGCCGCCACCAGCGTGAGCAGCATCAGCAACACCACACCGATGGCGGCGGAACGGTTGCGCGCCATGAAGCGCAGTTCTTCGCGCGCGACCAACAGCACAGGACTCATACGGCAACGCTCATGCAGCCTGATCCTGCGGGCGCGCGAAGCGTGCATGCAAGGTGCGCACATCGAAGCCGCTGTCGCCGGCGCCGATTTCTTCGGCAATACGTCCGTTTTCCAGAAACCCGATCCGGTCGGCCACATCCACCGCACCAAGCAGGTCGTGGGTGACCATCAGCACCGCACCGCCGCGCTCGCGCACACTGCTGACCAGGCGGTTGAAGTCGGCGATGGCGCGCGGATCCAGGCCGGAGGTGGGCTCGTCCAGCAGCAGCACCGGCACCTGGCGCAAGGTGGCGACCGCGATCGCCACTTTCTGGCGCATGCCTTTGGAAAACCCCGCCAGCCGCTGGCTCCAGGCTTCGCGTTGCAGACCGGCAGCGGCGAACGCCTGGCCGATCTCGGCCTGGCTGCGGCGTTGGCCGGCGAGCGCGAGCAGGTAATCGGCATTTTCGATTGCGCTCAGATGCTCGTAGAGCGCGACGTTTTCCGGCAGATAGGCCAGCCGCGCACGCGCGGCGCCGGGGTTGGCGACCGGGTCGATGCCATCCACCAGCAAGCTGCCGGAGCTGGGTTTGACGAAACCGAGCAAGGTGGAAAGCGTGGAGGATTTACCGGCGCCGTTGCCGCCCAATAAGGCATAGACACTGCCCGGCGCGACCTGCAGATTCAGCCCCTGCAACACCGCGCGGCCGCGGTAGGCCACGTGGAGGTTGCTGACGGAAATCGCGGGGGTCGGTGTAGCGCTGAAGGGCATGATAAGGAAGCTCGCCTACTGAAATGATATGTTATCACATTAGATGCAGGTGCCTGCGCAGCGCCGCGCTCTTCCCCTTCGATCAAGACCCCTACGCCCCACATGACCTCCGATACGCGTCCCTCCTGCCTGCACGGCTCACCTGCCCCTCCACGCAATCAGCACGCGCCCGCCCGCGCTGCCACCACTCACGCAGCCCGCACTTGCCGGCACGCCTGCGCCAGCTTGCTCGCAGCAACGTTGTTCACCGCCGCACAGGTCAACGCGCAGTCCATCGACACCAGCGCGCCGCTGCCGCCGGTGCGCGCCTGGCATGGCGCCAGCGAGGCATTGATCGTCAAGCCGGGCGATCCGTGGAGCACACCGGTGGAGCGCAACGATTTCGCCAGCACGCCCAGCTATGACGAAACGCGCGCATGGCTGGAACGCCTGGTCGCCGCCTCGCCGCTGCTGTCGTTGGAAGTATTCGGCAAGAGCAGCGAGGGCCGCGATCTGTTGCTGGTGCGCGCGCACAAGGGCGCACCCGGCAAGCCGGTGGTGCTGGCGCAGGCGGCCATCCATGCCGGCGAAATCGACGGCAAGGACGCAGGCTTGATGTTGCTGCGCGATATCGCCCAACGTGGCAAGGACCACCTGCTCGACCAGGTCGATTTCGTGTTCGTGCCGATCTTCAATGTGGATGGTCACGAACAACGCGGCCCGCTGATCGGCGCCGCCCTGCGCGGCCCGCAACAGATGGGCTGGAACACCACCACACGCGGCATCAACCTCAACCGCGATTACCTCAACCTGGAAGCGCCGGAAACGCGCGCGATGGTCGCGTTGCTGCACCGGTTGGATCCGGCGCTCTACATCGATCTGCATGTCAGCGGCGGGCTGGATCATCAGTACGACATCACCTTTACCTTCGCCGGTTGGGGCACCTATGCACGCTCGCGCGCCACTGCCGATTGGTTGCAGCAACGCTTCACGCCGGCAATGAACACCGCGCTGCGCAGCCAGGGCCATGAGCCTGCGATCTACCCGAGCCTGATCGACGAAGACGAACCGCGCTCGGGCCTGCGTTACGCACCCGAAGGCCCGCGCTATTCCACCGGCTACGGCGACTTTGCCGGCATCCCCACCGTGCTGGTGGAGAACCATCGTTTGAAGTCGTACCGGCAGCGCGTGCTCGGCGACTACGTGTTGCTGGAAGAAGCGCTGCGCGTGGTCGGCCGCGATGCAAAAAAAATCGATGCAGCCAAGCGCGCCGATCGCGCCGCACGCCCGCAGGAATTGATGGTTGCCTGGGAACGCCTGCAACAGCCGATCGCCCAGGTGCCGTTCAAGGGCGTGAGCTATACCCGCGCGCTGTCGCCGGTGTCCGGCCGGCAGGAGCTGCGTTGGGAAGGCCGCGACGAAACCTGGACCATGCCGGTGATCGGCTATCGCCAGACCCAGGCGGTGCGCTACCCGCTCGCTTGGTGGATTCCGCCCGGCAACGACGATGTGGTCGAACTGCTCAAGGCACACGGCATTACATTCGAACGCTTGCAGCAACCGCGCCAGATCAACGTGCAGCAAATCCGCGTGGTGAAGGAAGCCGGCACCCACACACCGCACACCGAGCACATGCACGAAACCTTCGCCGCCGGCAGCATCCGCGTGCCTGCAGATCAACCGATGCGCATGTTGGCGGCCGCGTTGCTGGAGCCGCAGAGCAGCGATTCGCTGCTGGCCAGCGGACGTTTCCGCAATGCCGGCAGCCCCGACAGCGGCTTGTACGGCACCGAGCTGGTGGACTTCACAGAGCGCGTATTGCGCAGCGATGCGGCCCTGCGCGACGCGTTCGAACGCAAGCTCGCCGACGATGCCGCCTTCCGCGCCGATGGCGATGCACGCTTGCAATGGATCTATGCACGCTCGCCGTATGCGGCGATCACTGGCTGGCGTTATCCGGTGCGGCGTCAGCTGGCAGAATGATTCATCGGCATTGCCGATTCCATCGTGTGGGATCGGCAATGCAGTGCGCGTTTCTGTCGCATCAGCCCGTTACCGCAGTGCAGGCGCCCCCACCGGTGCATGCTCAGCCATCAACGCAATCACCCAATCGATAAACACCCGCAGCTTGGCGCTGACATGCCGGTTGGGCGGGAACGCGATCGACAGTGGCATCGGCTCCAGTGACCAGTCATCGAACAGTTGCACCAGCTCGCCACTGGCGACATGCGCCCTGGCCATGTACACCGGCAACCACAGCACGCCCATGCCGGCCAGGCCTGCGGCCAGATAGGCGTTGCCATCGTCGGACGCCACCACGTAACGCCCCTGCAGATTCACCGCTTCATTGCCGCGCTGCATGACATAGGGCACGGTCTTGTTGTTGCTCCAACGCATGAAACCGACACAGCGATGCTGGGTGTTTTCCAACTCCTGCGGGTGCGCCGGCATGCCCAGCCGCTGCAGATACGCTGGCGCCGCATACACACCCGCCTGCAGGTCGCCCACACGGCGCGCAATCAACGATTGATCGGTGATGATGCCGCCGCGCACCACGCAATCCACGTTCTCGCCAATCAGATCCACGCGACGATCGCTCACGCCCATATCCAGCTGGATATCCGGATAGCGCGCATGAAATGTCGGCAGCGCCGGCATCAGGATCAGGCGCGCCAATGGGCTGGGCACATCCACGCGCAAGCGCCCGCGCGGCAGCGCCGATGCATCGGACAGGCTGGTCTCCGCATCGTCCATGTCTGCCAGCAGCCGCAGCACGCGCTCGTAGTACGCCGCGCCATCGGCGGTGACATGCACCCGGCGCGTGGTGCGGTTGAGCAAGGTCACGCGCAGGCGTGCCTCCAGCTGCTGCACCAACTGGGTCACGCTGGCCCGGCTCATGTGCAAGGTCTCGGCCGCTTTGGTAAAGCTGCCGGTCTCAACCACACGCGCAAACGCCTGCATCGCGTCGAACCGATCCATCGCCGCTCCCAACCCAAAGATTGTTTGGATTCTACAAATAGTGTTGGCCGGGGTTGCCGATTTATCGCAGGCGTGCAAGCGCCTACCGTGGCTGTCTGTTCCGACTCGACGCTTGATGGAGATCCCATGGCAACACGTGACGTTGTTTTTCCGCGAGGGCGCCACGCCCTGTATGAGCGCCATCGCTATTCCCCGGCGGTGCGCGCCGAGGGCTTGTTGTTTGTCGCCGGCCAGGTCGGCAGCCGCGAAGACGGCTCGCCGGAACCGGAGCTGGCCGCAGAGATCGCCCGCGCTTTCGACAATCTCGATGCCATCCTCGCAGCGGCCGGTTGCACCTCGCAGGACGTCGTCGACGTCACCTTGTTCATGGTCAACCCGGAAGTGGTCTTCGAGGCCATGTGGGAAAAGTGGGTCAGCTACTGGGGCCCGGCGCCCTACCCCACCGTCACCGCAGTGGGCGTGACCTGGCTGGCTGGTTTTCGGTTCGAGATCAAGGTGGTGGTCACATTGCCGGCATTGCCGACGAAGCAGCAGTAAGCGGTTTCAGTCACTCTGCGGCCGTTAACCGGCCACATCTGATTGCCGCTGATAACGTTTTCAATGGCGGCATGACGACTAGCGATAAATCATTAGCACGTTCGATCAAAGTCACTGAATAAAAACGCCACGCCTGGCTTGCCAGCGCGTGGCGTTTTTTGTTATCGCGCGCTCGAGAACAGTGCGGCAGGCGCCTTCCCAGGTACCCGCGATGCCTCTGTTGCCCTTATCAATCCACGACTTGTCGCGCAGGCAACCTGCAAGCACCAACGACGGACGATTATGTCCGCAGATAATCATCCAGCTGTTTTAAGCAGCCAGATCAGCCGCCTCGATAGGGCAAAACTATCGTCCATTTTTGTAGTGTCTGCGGATTTTTAAGTAGTCCATCGATTTGTAAAAGTCCCGCTAAAGCAACGATGCGAACGGCCGCTACCGGGGATCTGGGCGTTGCGACGCCCGTCACCGTTTTGCCGACGCGCGCCGATGGCGCTGCGCCCATCAAACCTTCAGCAGGGGCTTCAATGAAACTCACCGTCAAACTGCTCAGTGGCGCCATTGCCCTGGTTTCGTCGACTTGCGCCTATGCGCAGCAGGACGCGATGTTTTCCTTCAGCGGCTTCGGCACGCTGGGCGTAGTGCATTCGACCGAGGACCAGGCCGACTTCACGCCCGACATCCAGACCGAAGAAGGCGCAGGCGCCAGTCACTCCATCTCGGCCCGTCCGGACTCGCGCATCGCCGGCCAGGTCAATGCCAACTTCACCGAGAAGTTCACCGGCGTATTGCAGGTGACCAGCGAGTACGCCGAGCGCGGCGATTACGATCCCAAGGTCACGCTGGCGCATGTGAAGTATCAGTTCGGCCCGCAGTTCGCCGCCCGCCTGGGCCGCATCACTGCGCCGCTGTACATGCTCTCGGAGTACCAGCGCGTCGGTTACGCCACGCCCTGGGTGCGTCCGCCCTACGAGGTCTACAACTACCTGCTGCCGATGGACGGCGTCGAAGGCGTGTACACCATCAATGCGGGCGAGAGCGTGGTCAGCGTGCAGGGCTTTTACGGCCGCATCAATTCGAAGAAGGCCGATGTGTACGCCATGCGCGGCCTGGCGCTGGGCCTGGAATCGGGTGCGTCGACGTTCCGCGCCGCCTACATCGTGGGCACCACCGATTTCGACACCCCGCAGCTGGACCGCCTGTTCTCGGCCTATCAGCGCATCAATCCTGCGCTGGCCGATCGCCTGACCACCTATGGCGTTGACGGCAGCTTTGCCAGCGTTGGCTACGCCTACGATCCGGGCAACTGGTTCCTGCGCAGCGAAGTGATTCGCGCCGATTACTCGCCTTCGCTTAACGGCAAGACCACCTCCGGCTATCTCAGTGTGGGCGGGCGTTTCGGCACGCTGACGCCGTCGCTCACCTATGCCAATGTCGATCGCAAAGGCCCGACCATCGCCCCCGGCCAGGATCCGGTCGGGGTGATGACACGCGCCCTGGCGCAGGCCGAAAGCGGCCGTCACAGCTTCACCGCTGCGCTGCGTTGGGACGCGCGTGAGAGCGTCGCGTTCAAGCTGCAGGCCAGCCACATCAACAACAACGCGGGCTCGTTCGGGTCGTTGAACAACATCCAGCCGGGCTTCCGTCCGGGCGGCAGCTACAACCTGCTGTCGGCGTCTGTCGACTTCGTGTTCTAAGAGAGCCCCCATGACCATTTCCAAGTGTTTTGCAGTCTCCCTGCTTGCTGCGTTATCGCTGACCGCGTTCTGTGCCAATGCCGATGTTGTGGTGGTGATGTCGGCCAAGGGCGGCCCGGACAGCCTGAGCGCTGCGCAGGTGTCGCAGATCTTCCTGGCCAAATCCAACAGCCTGCCCGGCGGCGGCGCGGCCGTGCCGATCGACCAGGAAGAAGGCGTCGCCACCCGCGATGAGTTCTACAAGAAAGTGGCCTCGCGCGATTCGGCGCAGCTGAAGTCGTATTGGTCGCAGCTGATGTTCACCGGCAAGGCGCAGCGTCCCAAGCGTGTCAGCGGCGATGACGCGGTCAAGAAGGCGGTTGCGGCCACACCGGGTGCCATCGGTTACATCAGTGCCAGTGCAGTGGACGCCAGCGTCAAGGTCGTCCTGAAGCCGTGACCCGCCACCTGCTCGAGACTCAAGTCATGAGACGTATTCTGTCGCTACCGTTGTTCTGGAAAATCCTGATGCCGGCAGCGGTGGCGATCCTTTGCCTATCGAGCTATGTGGCCTTCAGTACGCTGGTGTTTCACCGCAACAACGACCGTCTGGAAGCGGTGCGCGACGTGCATTTCCCCATGCTCGATGCGATGACGCGCAACGTGGCGGCGCTGGACAAGCTCATCAACGGGCTCAATGGCGCCGCCGCTGCGGGCGATGCCGATATGTTGGCGGCCACCAAGCCGGTGGCCGACGAGATCCACGGCTCGTACGTAAAATTGCAAAAGGCCGACCCGGCCAATGCAAAAGAGCTGGCACGCCTGGGCAAGGAGTTCGATCAGTACTACAGCCTGGCGCATGGCGTGGCTGCGGCGTTCGTGGAGCAGCGCGAACCCGATGCGCAGCAGATGAGCGCGATGGCACCGGCATTGGAGACCTATCGCACCACCCTGACCGCCATGCAGAAGCGCGCCGATGCACGCTTCCGCGGCACCGTGCAGGAAGCGCTGGACAGCTCGGTCACCGCAAGCATGGGCGGCCTGATCCTGGGCCTGGTCGGCGCGGTGGTGTGCATTGGTTTTGGCTGGATCGTGGCACGTGCCATCACCCAGCCGCTCAATCGTGCCATCGGCATTGCACATGCGGTGTCGTCGGGCAAGTTGGAAAACACCATCTCGATCGACCGCAACGACGAAGTCGGCCAACTGCTGCAGGCGATGGACAGCATGCAGCGTCAGCTGCGTCGCGTGATCCAGGCGCAGACGGAGATGGGCGACAAGCACGAGGCCGGCATGGTCAGCCACCGTATTGCCGAGCAGGAATTTCCCGGCGAATTCGGCAGCATGGTGCGCGCCAGCAACACGCTGGTATCCAGCCATCTCGCAGTGACCATGCAGATCGTTGCGCTGACAGAACGCTATGCCGCAGGCGATCTGTCGCAGCAGCTGGCACCGTTGCCGGGCGAAAAAGCGGTGATCAGCCAATCGATCAACGATGTGCGGGCCAGCCTGTTGTCCATCAACGGCGAGATCAAGCGCTTGGCCGCGGCTGCGGCGGCGGGCGACTTCAGCGCACGTGGCGACGAGACCGCGTTCGAACATGATTTCCGCCAGATCGTGGTGGATCTCAATCATTTGATGAGCACCTCGGACAGGAGTCTTGGCGAGGTGTCGCAGGTGTTGCAGGCCATTGCCAGCGGCGATCTGACCACACGCATGCACGGCACTTCTTCCGGTGTCTTTGCGCGCATGCGCGACGATGCCAACACCACGGTGGACCGCCTGACCGATATCGTCGGGCGCATCCAGCATTCGTCCTCGGAGATCGACACCGCTGCCGGCGAAATTGCCGCCGGCAATCAGGATCTGTCGCGGCGCACCGAGTTGCAGGCCGCCAACCTGGAAGAAACCGCTGCCTCGATGGAAGAACTCACCGCCACCGTCAAGCAGAACGCCGAACACGCCCGTCAAGCCAACGCGCTTGCACGCAGCGCTGCCGGTGTGGCCTCGCAAGGTGGCGAGGTGGTCAGCCTGGTGGTCGGCACCATGTCGGGTATCGAAACCTCGTCCAAGAAGATCGCCGAGATCATCAGCGTCATCGACGGCATCGCGTTCCAGACCAATATCCTGGCCTTGAACGCGGCGGTGGAAGCCGCACGTGCCGGCGAGCAGGGCCGCGGTTTTGCCGTGGTGGCAAGCGAGGTGCGCACCCTGGCACAGCGCTCGTCCGGTGCGGCCAAGGAGATCAAGGGGCTGATCGATGCATCGGTGGGCAAGGTGGCCGAAGGCTCGGCACTGGTGCGCAAGGCCGGCACCACCATGACCGAGATCGTTGCCAGCGTGAATCGCGTCACCGACATCATGGGCGAGATCACTGCAGCTTCCAGCGAGCAATCGGCCGGAATCGAGCAGGTCAACCAGACCGTCATCCAGATGGACGAGACCACGCAGCAGAATGCGGCACTGGTGGAAGAAGCCATGGCTGCGGCACGGGCGATGGAGCAGCAATCCAGCACGCTCACGCAATTGGTCTCGCAGTTCCAACTGGCGCCTGCCACCGAACAGCAGCTGGTACGACACGTCGCATAGCGGGTCGCTCGATCGATCGAACCGAACGCCTCACCACACGCTCGACACCCCTCTCTGCACGCACTGCAGACGAGGGGTTTTTCGTTTTGGGATCATGCGAATGCCAAGCTGAGGCGATGTGGTGATCCGGCAATGTTGCCCGGCGAGCCGCCCCCTTCCCATCGAGGAGTGCCCCTGCGTTGCCGACAGGGCCAGCCGAAGCTGGCGTACTTCCTGACCTTCACGTCAGTGGTCCTCCGACGTTACCCACAGCGCATTGCTGATTGCGCGCTATTGCAGAAAGCACGGTTAAGACGCGCATCTGCCCGGTCCGGGCATAACCAATCACTTATCGCCTGCGTGCCGTATGCACGAAAAATCCTGATAAACATCACACTTTTATCGAAAAAAGTGGTGCGAGTGCACATTCCTCACGCCTACGTCACCAACAAGAAACATTTGCGTGAGATAGCTGTTGCGCTCGCTAACCACCGAGCCAACCTGTCCCCCTTCCAGCGCGCGTTCCGCTGAACGTCGATCTGCTCACCGGCAGCCGGCGGTGGCTTCGTGCGTCCGAATGATTCCAAGGAGATTCACTCCCATGCGCTTCAGGACCTTCTTCGCCGTTCTGCTTCTCACCGCTTTCAGTGCCACCGCAAATGCACAGGTCGTCACCCTCAACAAGGGCGGTTACACCCTGAGCTACGACTGCACCAACCACACCGCGCTGCGCTACGAATACGTCCTGCAGGCCGATACCGGCTCGGCGGCGCGTCCGTCCAGCTTCAATCTGGATACCGAACTGCCCAGCGGCTGCGCCGGCCAGACCTCCACTGCCTCCTACGCCAGCGTGCGCACCGGCTACGATCGCGGCCACCTGGTGACCTCCAACCACATGGACTACAACGCGACCTACATCCGTCGCGCCAACCTGATGTCCAACATCGTGCCGCAGGTGGCCAGCTTCAACCAGGGCATCTGGGTGCGTGCCGAAAACGTGGCCGAGTGTTACCGCGACATCGCCAGCGTGCAGGTCTACGGCGGGGTGATCTACAGCGACACCACCAACGATTACTTCCTGACCAGCCACGGCATCCGCACCCCGGATTTCTTCTGGAAGACGATCATCACCGCCAACCCGGGCGGCGGCACGCGCGCGATCAGCTGGCTGATTCCCAACAGTGCCACGCTCGGTTCGCTCGATAGCTACATCGTCAGCATCGACGAACTGGAAGACCTGTACGGCGCCAGCGCCATCGGCATCACCGCTCCGGCCGCCGTCAAGGCCATGCTGCCTGCCACCACCTGGCCGCAGCCGAGCAATTGCGACCTGAGCTGATCACCGGTCAGGGACGCGAAGTAGAAAAGCCCGGGCATGCCCGGGCTTTTTTCTTCACACCATCGCCATGCACGACGAAAGATCAGCTAAGGAACCTCTGAACAACGCACCACAGATACGCGACACTACCCGCCTCATGTTGAGGAGTGATCCATGCAACTGACGTTCGGTGACGCTGAGGGCCTGGGCAAGCGCAAGCAGACCCGGCGGGAGATCTTTCTGGCCGAGATGGAGCAGGTGGTTCCGTGGCAGCAACTGCTCGGGCTGATCGCGCCGCACTATCCCGTGTCGGGGCGGCCAGGTCGGCAGCCGTACGCACTGGCGACGATGTTGCGGATTCATCTGCTGCAGCAGTGGTATGCGCTGAGCGATCCGGCGATGGAAGAAGCGCTGCACGAGATTCCGACCTTGCGGCGCTTTGCCCAGCTCGGTGGCTTGGACAACGTTCCGGACGAGACCACGATTCTCAACTTTCGCCGCCTGCTGGAGACCCATGGCCTTGCCGCGCGGATGCTGGAAGCGGTCAACGCGCATCTGGCGCGTAAGGGCCAGAGCCTGCGGTCGGGCACGATCGTCGATGCGACGCTGATCGCGGCGCCCAGTTCGACCAAGAATGCCGACAACGCGCGCGACCCTGAGATGCATCAGACCAAGAAGGGCAATCAGTGGTATTTCGGGATGAAGGCGCACATCGGCGTGGATGAATTTTCCGGGTTGGTGCACCACGTCCATTGCACAGCCGCCAACGTCGCCGATGTCACGGTGATGCACACGTTGCTGCATGGCAAAGAAGACAGCGTGTTCGGCGATAGCGGCTACACCGGTGCGGACAAACGCGAAGAACTGCAGGCCTGCAAGGCTGCATTCTTCATCGCCGCCAGGCCCTCGACGATGCAAGCCCTCGGCAACAAGCGCGAGCGTGCTCGGGAAAGACGTTGGGAACACTTCAAGGCCAGTGTGCGCGCGAAGGTGGAGCATCCATTCCGGGTGATCAAGCGCCAGTTCGGCTACACCAAGGTCCGCTATCGCGGCCTGGCCAAGAACACCGCGCAGGTGCTGACCTTGTTTGCGCTATCGAACCTGTGGATGAAGCGAAAGCAGTTACTGCCGACGATGGGGAGCGTGCGCCTGTAACCCGGGGAATTCCCAAGGAAAGCTCCAGAAATTGCGAAAAATCCGAAGATCCAAACGCGACTCTCCGGAACGATGCGACATCCCGCACTCTCAGGCCTCATTGTTCAGACCTTCCTTAGGTAGTATGGGTTTGAAATTAGTTTGATCGAATAACGGCGTTCTGTGAGGCATGGCTCCCTCCAAGCAAAACATTTCTGGTTTAGTCGACCCAATGCGCAACTAACTTGGCATCATTCGAACTGAGAGCCTTCGCCTTGATGACCTGAGCCATGCCCGCGAATGCCCGCAAGAAGTGGCAAATGAGGCGGTTGATGTTGCTCTGTATTCCCAGCTCACTGCTGAGTCCGTTCCGCTGCGGACGGCCGCGTTAGTACTAGCTTGGACCAACTCATGCGTTTTGCACAGCGGGGATTGAGCGGGCACGTCGCCGCCCCATCACTTGAGTCTGGTGAAACCAAGCAGTTCCAGCGTCTAATGCTCCGACAATGCCTGTTCCCTAGTCAGCTGCGCGCTGATCGGCGCCTGCTCTTTCTAGCAGCTGGATGAGTCGTTGGATGCGGTCCAGAACTTGAGTTGCAGTGCGACTGAAATGGAGGCCATCGATCGCCACCAGGGCAGCGGCGTCGACCTGTGGCGGGCCTTATCAGGCATCGGACGTTCCTCAGTCCGGTCCGGAGCGAGCTGGCATTGTCGAACCTGTTTGGCATAGACCGATAAGGCCTGTTCTGATTGCGTTGGCGTTGATGTTGGCGTGGCACCACGCAAGGACTGAAGTGAAGAGAGTGATGACGTCTCCCCCGCCTCACGCAGCACGTACATTGTCCCAGTCTCCGGCCGCAATGGTTGTACGACCCGTGTCATGATGCAGCACGTTAAATCTTCTAGCTACCCTTCATACGTGCACCGAGCGGATATTCGAGGCGCGCGTCAAGGGCTTGCGCATCGACAACTAACCACGGCACCATTTGACAAGAAATTGTCGTCGTGTAATGACGTCGTCGCTAGTATTGCGACACTCAAAGAAGCAGCCTACAGCCGCTGAAGACCGCTTGCAGGAGGGAGGGTATAAATTCGCTTCGATTCATTGACCTACGATTAATTGACGACCCCGTTGACTTCGTCCGAGGTCCTGGCTCCGTATTGGATTTCTCCGAAACAAGCTTCTCGGATTTCTTCGCGTCCGAACTCAAGGTTAACATCGACGACCCGAAGTACGCGGTCAATGGGAGATCTAACGGCAAACGTCTCCGCCATTTCTTTCAGGTATGCGATGACGCGGCTGCCATTCGTGCCCTTGACGCACCGTGGGGGCATCGGGCCGGATATCTGATCCGATCCGGCAGCGCCGCCCCTGTCGCTGTTGTCCAGACCCGATGTCAAAGCCTGATCGTTCGCCTAAACCACGACGCCAAGCCGTCGCGATCGTCGGCAGGCACACAGCCCACCCGGCCCGACCACGCGTCGATTGCCAAACTCAAAGCGGACCTGATGCAGGTAGCGGCGGTAAAACCGCACGCACACAGCGACGGGCTTGACCTGTACGAGATGCTAGAACGCGAGATCCCGCTCACTCAAGTCATCGAGTCCAAAATCCGCCGCGCCACAGAAACCGGGGCGCCCTTTTTCACGTACGCGAATTTTTCCCAGCTAAAGGAAGGAACGAGGATGGCACAGTTCAGTGATTGGTGCAGTTCGGTAGATACGGTGCTGGGAAACCACCATCGGCGTGTGATGACCGCACAGGCAGCAAATCTAGCCGTCGGCATTCAGGCGACGGCGGCTATCGTGCCCTCTCACTATGCTTCGGAAGAGCACGTCGCCCGGGCACTGGCGCGGCTCGGCAAGCCAGCAGCCGCCGCGTTGATCGAGAAAAAGCTACCGACCACTAAGCAGATTCGGTCCGGTGATCTCGGTGAAATCTATGCAACGGAATGGATAGCTGCTTGCAGCGGTGGCTACAGCGCGCCGATCAAACGCCTGCGCTGGAAAGATCATCGCAATATGGCCATGCGTGGTGAAGACGTGATTGGAATCCGGCAAGATCCCCACTCGCAACGCCTTCAGTTCTTGAAGACAGAGGCGAAGAGTCGCGCCGGCCTGACCGCCCAGGTCATGACCGAAGCCCGAGCCGGGCTGGACAAGGATGGAGGATTGCCTTCAGCACACGCCCTGCACTTTATCTCTGCGCGTCTAGTGGAACTCGGCAATCTGGCGCTGGCCGATGCAATCGATGATGCGCAACTCAAGCATGGCGTCCAACCGCAGAGTGTTCAGCATCTACTTTTCACATTCTCAGGAAATGCACCAGACACATTTCTAGCCGGCTCGCTGCAAGCTTATACCGGCTCTATCAATCAGTGGGCTGTAGGAATTCGCGTGGAAGGACATGTAGCCTTCGTCAGTGCGGTCTACGACAGAGTGATCGCCAATGCCAACAACCCCTGAGTCCATTGCTGCGGATATAGCTCAAGCGACGGCTCCCGGCTTTCGAGGGCGACTGATAGCTCGGGGGCAAGCCCGCGCCATCATCTGGCGTGACGGTGCACTTCCGCTCGATGCACCGGACTTCTCATCGCAGCTTAGTTACGACCTACACAGCTACGCCTACGCCCTGCTTGGTCTTGGCTTGCGCCTCCGAGAGCTCGACGGCGACCCGGCTGTGGCTCGCACAGCCTTCGAACAGGCTGCAACTGCCCTTGAGGCGGTGATGGCAAAGGGCAATCGCCAAGAGGCCGATCGCGACTTCCACTTTGTCATGGCCGCTGCCGCCTACCATCTCGCCCACCTGTCTGCACGCGCCTATTCGCTCCTTGCAATCGTTGAGCGAGAGGAAAATTTCTCACCGATCGAGCGGGCGCTGGCTCAGTTGATGACGCGGAATTTCGATGCCTTGCGCACCAGCGTCCTCGACTACCGCACTTTCGGCAAAGGCAGTGATGAGCGGATAGCCGCGTCCATAGAATCTCGACTCGAACAACTAGAGCGCGCGAACGTATTTCCAGACACCAATGGTGACGACTTCCTCTTCGAAGGTCTGAATACCGCGATCACCGACACCTTCATGTCCGGCATGTCACTCTACCTGCTTGCGCTCGATCGCGGCGAGCGAGAGTTCGTCGATCGCGCGCTCGAGCAACTACGCGTCAACCTAGAAGTTTGCAGCCAAATGAACATGCTGCCTCAGTGGTGGGTACTTCGCGTCGCCATTGATCTCCTTTCGGACCTTTGGTCGAGCACGTTCCATGAAAGGGTGCCATTGCAGCCATTGGGAGGGACAGCGGCCGACTGGCCACATTTGCGCGAACTATTCATTGCAGCCTTGCAGCGTCGCCGCAGGGCAGAAATTGACCTTTGGCCATCGCAGATTGAGAGCGCCGCCCGCGCCGTCGATCAGTCGGACGACTTAGTTGTTTCGCTGCCGACGAGTGCCGGCAAGACTCGCATTGCTGAGCTGTGCATCCTGCGCTGCCTCGCCGGTGGCAAGAGGGTGGCGTTCATCACGCCACTGCGCGCGCTCTCGGCACAGACCGAAGCCACACTCCAACGGACATTCGGCCCCCTCGGCAAAACCATTTCTAATCTCTATGGCAGCATCGGAGTCACAGCCTTTGATGAAGACTCGATTCGCAAGCGCGACATCGTCGTGGCGACGCCAGAGAAGCTCGACTTCGCGCTCCGCAACGATCCTTCGCTGCTCGATGACGTCGGCCTTCTGGTCTTCGACGAAGGGCACATGATCGGCCTCAATGAACGTGAGGTCCGCTACGAAGTACAGATTCAGCGGCTCCTGCGCCGCGCCGACGCATCGGAGCGTCGAATCGTATGCTTATCGGCTATCCTTCCCGATGGGGATCAACTCGATGACTTTGCCGCGTGGCTGCGTCGCGATCATCCCGGCGGGCTGATCAAGAATGATTGGCGCCCAACCCGCCTACGCTTCGGTGAGGTCGTATGGACATCGCCCACTGCTCGGCTCAACCTACAAGTCGGTGAAGAACGACCCTGGGTCCAAAGGTTCCTCACTGGCGCCGCCCCTCCCAACTGGACTCCGCCCAAGCGCCGTCGCTTACAGCTATTTCCTAAGAACCAGCGTGAACTCTGCCTTGCCACTGCTTGGCGGCTTGTCGATGACGGTCAAACGGTGCTGATCTTCTGTCCAGAACGCCGCAGCGTCGAACCATACGCTGACGTCATCGTTGATCTGCATGAGCGCGGCGCCCTGCGCTCGTTGCTTGATGCCAATCCGAATGTACTGAACACCGCAATCGCACTGGGCGAGGAATGGCTTGGCTCAAAAAACCCCATCATTAAATGCCTTAGGCTCGGCGTCGCCCTTCATCACGGCGCGCTGCCTACGGCTTACCGTAAGGAGATCGAACGTTTACTACGCGAGAATGTCCTAAAAGTGACAATCTCCTCTCCGACCTTGGCGCAGGGCCTTAACCTATCCGCTACTGCCGTCATCATGCACTCCCTGCACCGCGCGGGAGAGCTGATCGAAATCAGCGAATTCAAGAACGTTATCGGTCGTGCCGGACGGGCTTATGTCGACATCGAAGGCGTAGTGCTCTTTCCAATGTTCGAGGACGCCCAAAGAAAGAGAGTGGCCTGGGACGCACTTGTCACGGACCTTCGCGCGCGGAATATGGAAAGCGGCCTTGTCCTGCTGGTCGTGGAGTTGCTGACGCGAATGAGTGCCCGTATAGGAGGTGACATCAATCAGTTAGTTGATTATGTGGTCAACAACACCGCAGCCTGGACATTCCCCGAGATAGCAAATGAAAAGCCGGAGGACCGTGCGCGTGCCATGGAAGATTGGGAGCGGCACATTGCGACGCTCGATACAGCCATCCTCGGCCTCATCGGGGAGAGCGACATTCCAGATGAAGGGATTGAGGCAGCTCTGGACGACATCCTCCAATCTTCACTATGGCAACGACGCCTGCTGCGTCTGGAACCTGAACTACAACGGTTGTTGAAGGCAGGTCTTTCGTCTCGCAGCCGGCTGATCTGGAACAAGTCGACCGCAGCCCAACGTAGCGGCTACTTTCTGGCAGGCGTTGGTTTGACCACTGGCCTCGCCCTCGACGCCATTGCCTCAGAAGTCAACATGCTTCTCATCCAGGCTAATGGTGCAATCCTAGCGGGTGATTCCGAAATCGCGATCAGCTCCATCACCAGCATCGCCGAGCGTGTATTTGCATTTTATCCGTTTATACCCGACCCGTTGCCGGCGAACTGGAGAGGCATCCTGCGACTTTGGTTGCTTGGCCAGCCTCTCATCTCCCTAGTTGAGGAGATCCCATCGGAAGTACTTCAGTTTATTGAAGGAGGCCTGATATATCGGCTCCCTTGGGCTATGGAAGCAATCAGAGTCCGCGCTAGCGCAAATGGCGACACGGTAGGGACCGATGGCTTGAGTCTAGAAGACCATGAGCTTGGCCTCGCTGTGCCAGCGGTCGTAACTGGCACACTCAGTCGCTCCGCATCGATCCTTATCCAAGCGGGCTTCAACTCGCGGCTGGCCGCAATTAAAGTGGTCACCGACACCGGCGCGAACTTCGGCACAGGAAGTGAGTTGCGGCAGTGGCTGGATGGAGATGTGGTCGCCGCTTGGAATACCCGGGCCGACTGGCCAACTAGAGAGACAAGACCAATTTGGATGGAGTTTGCTCAGACCGTCGCACCAAGCGAGGGGTCCAGTTGGGCCAATCGGCACTACTGGGCGAGCATCATCTGGTTGTCTGCACCATCACCGCCCGGCACCATCGTTCAACTGCATCACTGGGAAGGGCAGACATGGGTGCTTTCAGCGGACGGCACTCCGCTAGGCATGCTTAAGGGCGAACTCAAGCCCAATCGCAGTGGCCTACTCCGCGCTAAGGTGGCGCAGGACGTCAGCAGGATTGACATCGAGTATCTCGGTCCTGACGATCTGGCCACTGCATAGCAGTCCGAACTACCGGAAGCGCAATAGGACGGATGCAGGGAATATTGAGCATCGCTTGCCTCGTCCTAGGTCGACTGCGACGCCCATGATCACGAGGGTCGCGACCACAGCACTCTCACCATTACCTGAAGGTTGACTGGTCGCCGTTCCTGGAACCAGTCCAGTCTTGAGTTCGATTAGCTTTACATCAACTTTCGCCACCTTTGGAGAATTGAAGGCATTGATCTGTTTCAACCATGATCGGATGATTGTGCATGAGCAGTTGTTTCGGCTCTATGCTTCCGGCATCTGCAGTCCCGGCCTTCACCTCCTGAAACACAACTCCAGCATCTGCGGCTTGAGCCAATTTAGGCCCTTCTTTCCCACAAGCTACAACTAGAGCAGCCAGTGAGATCAGCAACAGGAGATTGATCACCTTCACAGGTCTTGCCTGAAATTCGTTCGTGGGCTTCCAATATGCCATCTAGATGTGGCGTCGGTTACGGTAGCGAGGCGGCCCGACACGAGCAAGCAGATCTGATACGCGCCTCCTGCCAGAGACGGCGGACGCCGCCTAATCTAAACGTGCCTGCCGCTGTCGACGTCCCCCCGATTTTGAGTAGCGCCTCAGTTTGGAGTCCAATTCCCTACCCCGAGGAGATTGGACGTGAAGAAACGTTTTACTGACGAGCAGGTCATCGGCTTTCTGCGCGAAGCCGAAAGCGGCGTGGCGATCAAGGACCTGTGCCGGCGCCATGGCTTCAGCGAGGCCTCGTACTACCTGTGGCGCAGCAAATTCGGCGGGATGAGCGTGCCTGATGCCAAGCGGCTCAAGGACCTCGAGTCCGAGAACGCGCGGCTGAAGAAGTTGCTGGCCGAGCAATTGTTCGAGAACGACCTGATCAAGGATGCGCTGCGAAAAAAGTGGTAAGCGCACCGGCGCGTCGTACGCTGGTGCGCGAGTGGATCGGGCGTGGCGCCAGCGAGCGTCGCGCCTTGGCAGCGATCGGCATGAGCGCCAGTGCGCTGCGCTATTGCCCACGCGAAGACCGCAATGGCGAACTGCGCGAGCGCATCGTTGCGTTGGCGCATCGCCATCGCCGCTATGGCGTGGGAATGATCTATCTCAAACTGCGACAGGAAGGGCGCATCGTGAACTACAAACGGGTGGAGCGGTTGTACCGCGAGCAGCAGCTACAGGTCCGACGGCGCAAACGCAAAAAGGTGCCAATAAGCGAGCGTCAGCCGCTGCTGCGGCCAGCGCAGGCCAATCAGGTGTGGTCGATGGACTTCGTGTTCGACCGCACTGCCGACGGTCGGGTGGTCAAGTGTCTGGTGATCGTGGACGATGCAACCCACGAAGCGGTCGCCATCGACGTGGAGCGCGCGATCTCGGGACATGGCGTTGCGCGCGTGCTGGATCGGTTGGCACACAGTCGCGGTTTGCCGAAGGTGATCCGCACTGACAACGGCAAGGAGTTTTGCGGCAGGGCGATGGTCGCCTGGGCACATGCCCGTGGTGTGCAGTTGCGGCTGATCCAACCCGGCAAACCGAACCAGAACGCCTACGTCGAATCGTTCAACGGCCGACTACGCGACGAATGCCTCAACGAGCACTGGTTCCCGACACTGCTGCACGCGCGCACCGAAATCGAACGCTGGCGACGCGCGTACAACGAAGAGCGACCCAAGAATGCAATCGGCGGCATGACCCCGGCTGCTTATGCCCAACATCTGGCAAACACCGATATCATTACCCCCGGACTCTAAACCAAGCCGCTACTCAGGGCGGGGGGACGTCGCTGTGTCCGTAGACCATCTAGATAGTCAGCCCACGCTTGCATCATTTTTCGGCGCTCGGTGAGATGAGCTGTGCGGTTGTAGGCTCGCCCCAATGGATCACGTACTGCATGCGCGAGCTGATGCTCGATATAGTCTGGGTACGAAAAGCCAACCAACTGGACACTCATCGGCGACGGAACTGGACACCGCCGCCAAATGAATTGGATGCGAGCGCCAGAAGCGCTGGACAGCGCCGCCAATCTTCACTTCCCGGACTTGGCCACCTTCGTCTTTCGCATGGATTCACCCTTGAGCGCTAGTTTGTGGCTGCTGTGAATCAGTCGATCCATGATGGCATCAGCCAAAGCAGGGTCATGGATAAACGCATGCCAGTCCTGCACTGGCATCTGGCCAGCCACAATCGTGGCGCCAGAGCCGACACGGTCATCGAGTAATTCCAGTAGATCTGCACGTCCGCGGCTGCTCAGCGGCGTCAGGCCGAAATCATCCAAGATTAGTAGTCCGGTCCTGGCGAGTTGATTGCGAAGCTTGGCCAGTGAGCCGTCCGCATGCCCGACCTCCATGTCTTCCAACAGGCGGCCTACGCGCCGGTAGCCTACGGTGATCCCTTGGCGTGCGGCTTGTACGGCCAGGGCACATGCCAACCAGGTCTTTCCAGTACCTGTTTGTCCAGTGACCAAAACGTTTTGGCGGTGCTCAATCCAGCCACAGGTCAGCAAATCCGCGATCACCGATCGATCCAACCCGCGCCCAACACGATAGTCAATAGCCTCCGGTTCGGCGTAGACCTTGAGCTTGGCATTGCGAATCAGGCGCGTGAAGCGCTTGCTGTCGCGCTGACTCACCTCGGCGTCAACCAGATGGCCAAGGCGCTGATCGAAGCCGAGTGCTCCGTAGCTGGATTGGGCGAGTTGATGTTCGACGCCAGCCACCATGCCGGTCAATTTGAGCGTTCGTAGCTGATCAATCGTATGTTCCAAAGACATAATGTTCTCCCTGAATTATGAGTAGTAGTTAGCACCGCGCACGTTTTCGTGCGCCTGTGGAGCGTCATCGTTGCTTGCACTGTCATCGCAAGATGCGCTGCGATCCAGATGGCGCACCAGGATCGACTTCACCGAGCTGACACTGTTTGCTTGGATGCGCACTGCCCGGTCACAGGCCGCCTGCAGCCTTTCGATCCCGTGTTCACGCGCAAGGCGTCGCAGCCCTCGACAGGCTTGCAGGGTCAGTGCCGGTCGGCGATGGGTCGCGCTATGTCGTTGCACGAACTTATGCAGGGCGCCTCCTTGCTGACGCGCCCATGTCATCAGTACGTCCGGCGTGTCTTGTGCGTAAGCGCGATGAGCCGGTGGCTGGTGCTCCGGTGACGTGCTACATCCACCCACTTCGCCGCTGCGCGGATGCATGGCCACCCGCTTGTCGCGGTGGAAGACTGCCACGGCCTCCCGGGTGACCTTCAAGTTCACCTTTGCGCCAACCAATGTGTGAGGAACCGAGTAAAAGTGGCCCTGCCAAGGGACGTGGTAATCCTGTCCCACAGGGACCTTAAGCTTCCACTCTGCGTACTCGTAGGGCATCTGCGGACAGGGACGCAGCGCGGGGCCGTCCAGTTCCTCGAACAGTTGCTGACGGCTTTTTCCGCCGGACCCACGCATCGGACGAAGGTTCATGCGGTCCACCAGCTCGGCAATGGCGCGATTCAGTTCCTCCAGCGAGAAGAACACCCGATTGCGCAGCCGCGCCAGGATCCAACGCTGGGCCAGTTGCACCCCAATCTCCACCGGCGCCTTGTCCGTAGGTTTGCGCGGACGTGCCGGCAGCACCATGGTGTCGTAGTGTGCAGCGAACTCGGCGTAGGTCATGTTCAGCAGTGCCCCGTCCTGCCCGGAAACGGAGGTCACCGCCGCCTTGAGGTTATCCGGCACCAGATAGGTGGGCACGCCCGCAAAGAACTCCAGCGCCTTTGCATTGCAAGCGATCCAGTCAACCGATTTCTGGCTTGCGACGGCATAGACGAAGGTCTTGCGGCTGGCACCCATGACCGCCACGAAGAGCTCCACCGGGGTTGTTGCGCCGGTCATCTGATCAGTGATCGAAGGGCGCACTCCGGAGAAGTCCAGAAACAGCTGTTGTCCCGGTACACGCACCTGACGCATGACCAGTCCTCGCTTACGCGCATAGCGGCGGTAGCGGCGTCGGAACTCGGTCTCTGACATCGCCCCGGCTTCCAAGCCAAGGGCATATTCCTCATGCAATAGCGCGATCGTCATGCCGCGCCGCTGCAGCTCGGCGTGCACATACGACCAATCCGGTTCAACGAGCAACTTCTTCGCACTACTTTTGCCCGGATTCAATCGGCGCGCCAGCGCGACTTCGTCCATGCTCTCGATGTCATCCCACGATTGTGAGAGGGCTCGCAGGCGTTTGCGATAGCGGCCGACCGTGGTCGGCGAGCGATTCAACTTTTGACCAACCTGCCGATCGGTCAGGTCAGTGCGCAGCAGGCACCGGCACAGGTCTTTCAACGGATTCATGGCACTCCTTGCACCGCCTTCGTTCCAGGCACCAGCATCCGGGCCAGAACAGCGGCAACAGTCCCCCGCGCCAGCGCGTAAGAGCTGGCAAACAGGGATTGACGAAGGGAGGGCGGATGCCGAGAATGCAGCGAATAGGTTCTAGCTACACCCTCAAAGCCCCCAAGCGTTGACGCGCTTGGGGGCTTTTGCATTTCCCACGTGTGGAATGGCGGTGGGAGTCGTCAGGTCATGCTGACCCCCTGTCTTCCATGTTCGCAGTCATGGCGTGTTTCCGTTTGGGTGCGATGCCCGGATGGCTTGGTCGCGCAAGCCTGCCAGCCAGTGCGCAATGTCTTTGGCAAGCGCGTATTTGCCGCGGCGATTAGGGATGGGGAACACCGGCACCGGCAGCGAGTCACGGGACAGAGCCTGCCGGAACGCATCCAGCGAGGTGTAGCCCAGTGCTTGGCGCAGATCATCCTGGCCGATCACCGGGCCGTAGTGGTGCAACAGATCCTGCTCCAGGACTTTGGCCAACGCGCCGATGTGTTCGTCACGCTCTGTCATGCCGCTAGCGTAACGATTGCACCGATAGTCGCCCAGAAGGAAACTGAGGGCTTCCGCGTTACTCTAAATTGCACCGCAATGAGTCGATAAGCCATTGATACAGATCAAGGACTACAAACTTGGCCGGGTAAAAGCGGTAGTTCGCTTAGCCGAATCGAACGCAAACCGTTCCGCTGAGAAGGCCTTGAACGTGCTGAAGGTTGGCTTATGGTTCGAGGGGCTGCGGGCGCGTATGGGCCGTCCGACGGCCTATCGCCTGGGTCAGGTTTTGCAGCCCGGCACCTACCTCAAGGGCGAGCACCATCACAATTTGTGGGCCAAGTACGCCCTGGGTAAGCACGTCCCCGGCGCCGAAACTCTCCGCACCACAGAAGCAGCCATGGCAGGCTCCAGTGAAATCCTCATGGCAGCAGCTTGGGACGCGCTGGACATCTCCCGCCCTGTTGGGGTAAGTGCCGACACGCTGCTAAAGCGGTTGGGACCCGGGATCCAGATGGCGATCTTCGATCAGCAGGCGTTGGAGCGCGGACGCTATGTGCGGCGTAAAGCAACGCGCCAAGTGACTCGACGCCTGGAGGGACAAGCGGGCCTGGATAGCCTAGCCGCGCTCGTCGTATTGCTTCGAGAAGCGCATGAAGCAGGAAATCAAGGGCGGGCTTTTGAACTCGGGCGTTCGCTGCACGCCAGCCTGTTCCTGGCCACGATTGAGGGTCCGCTGTGGGAGATCGCAGAGGAGCTGTTCGCCTACTTCATCTGCTTCATTTTTCCGTTGGCAGAAGACAAGGAGCTTGCGTTTGATCTGCATCCAAGGATCATGCAAAGGCAGGCTTTCTGCTTCTCCCGCGTCGTACTGCAGCTAGAGGACGCTGGATGGGATGGCTATCTCCCGGGCGGGCATACCCGGCAGCTGCGTCGGTTGCTGACGATTGATTTTGGTTTCGATCTGTTCTTTGGGCTCGGACCACGCTTTCGGCTGACTCAGCCGGTCGAACAATCCAGCGAGAACGCCAGGCGATGGGTCGCAGAGCAAGACATTGCATGGGAGTGGGGACTGAGGACGCTTCAAGCCGGCAGGCGCGAGCGCCTGATGCCGGATGAGGTGAGAGATCGAATTGCCGCTTCGGGCGCCTGAACTTCCTTCGCTTTGACATGAACCCTCCTCACGGCCTCAATCGGCCTTCTCGTAAGCGCCCGTGGAATCGGATGTTGAACCCCTCTGCTCCAAGACTTCGCACCGAAGTGTTCGATTACATCGATATGTAATACAAGCCGATCGAGGGTCGGGGGGGGATTCGTAAAAAAAGCAAAAAGTGATCTAACCTGCTGTCAGAAAAGGATTTTTTCAAGAATCCCTGCCAAGCCTCTATAGAGGCTCGAGAATCCCGCGCGTCAATGCTTCGTCGTCCCAGCTATGACTTCGGTGAGCCAGCGCGAATCGGAGAGCTTCTCGCCAAACTTGCTCCGACAGTCACTGTAGGAGATCAACATGGGTCTATGCGTTTCAAAGCCGAGCGTGGCGGGCTCACTTGAGGATTATGCAGCCCACGCCGCAGAGCAGACCACGCCCTCTACGCCGTCATCTCCCGAGGCGCCCATGTCACCTAGCCTGTATGGCTTGGGGTCACTCGGGGCTCGTAGGGCAAGGCGGGCTGGCGCCGGCCATTTGCCGCACAAAGTTCAGCAGCACGGGGAAAACGTAGCGCTGGCAGCTATCGACATGGCGCTGTCCAGACCGTGGGAGAAAGTGACCGTGGAACTGAAACATCGCCGCCCCCACCAGGCGCTGGCTCCAGAGGAACGAATCAGTTCTGATGTGCAGCTGCAAGTGCTTTACACCGAGGAACAAGGCGAACATACGCTCCACATTGAAAGCAGTCGCTTCCATGAGCCGAGACATCAATCCCTCACGGAGTGGTCCCAGACGTTGTTGAGGGAGGCTGCCTTCGCGGCTCTGGCGCCCGGCATGCAGGGGCTGAACCATAGTATCACCTCGGTATCGCCGCCTATCCGCAGGTCACTGCCAGGACCTGCTACCGAGTGCAGTCTGTCGCCCGCACAGGTCGCGCTGACGGGCGTGGCACGATGGCCAGATCCGCGCGTCAACCAAGAGTCAACCCCAGAGAATCAAGAGTATGGCCGCCGATTTTATGCCACTGCGCGGGAAGGTGGCGAACGTATTGCAAGCGGGCAGATCCAGACCTTCCGGCAGTTGTGGGATTTCTCAGGCGCAGCACGTCATAGCTGGGCTACACAACAAAATCCGCAGGCAGAGGGCCCCGGTCAAACGAAAGGAAATGCACAGCCATTTGCGGCGGGCTACCCACGGCAAAAGAACGTCTCCACGCCTCTTACAAAACACTATGCATATCTGCGACCAAGGGTGCGCCAGCTTCCGCTGATCCGGCAAGCGAACGACCTTGTTGCAAAAAGTGAGCAGGCGCTGCCCAAAACATTCATGGCGCATGATGTTTTCGAAATGGTAGGTGTACTGAATGGGGCAATGATACCGCTCACCCAATTAAAGCTGGCTGTGAATCCTGACGACTTCTACCATTCGCTCGCCCAGCAAGGGCGGAAAGGAAACGGTCTGCAGGTTGAAGGCTCAGCTTTTCCATTTGTCATTGAGCACACACCATTCGGAATGGTGCAGCCGATCATGAATCATGTCGAAACCTTGTTTAGCAACTTAATCGCACAACGCCACGATCCCGCCAGCCTGATGCCGACGCTGGGTAGTCTCCACTGGTGGATGGCGCATGCCATGCCTGACAGTAGAGGAAGCGCTGCGAAGACCGAATTGGCCGTCCGAGCATTGGCGCATGCGCATGGTATCGAATTACCACCTTTCGCGCATGGAATTGCAGCAGATCTGGAGGCATTCGTCACAGACCGCGAGAGCTTCAGTTCCCGCTACGCGGACTTCTTCGAACTGCCAGAGCAGGCGTGATCGGCCCGCGCCTGCTCTAGCTCTGCCGGCGTTTAGGCTCCGTGAGAATCCCTCGCTAGCAGTACGTGGCCGCGCAGTCCTCCCGCAGGCGGCGCTGGGCGCTCTATAAGCGCTGCCTCTGACCAGCAGCAGGCCAGCCGAGTTGCATCCTCCTTGCCTGGCTGCGCTGACTTTGCAAGTCACAACCGTCCAGCCTAAATGACGTCGCCGTCCAGTTTGGCTGATAGCTTCGTCCAGTTTATTTAGTGTCAGCGTCCACTTGCTTGGCTGTATGTAATTTGAGGGTGTAGCTAGAACCTGTTCGCTGCATTCTCGGCATCCGCCCTCCCTTTGTCAATTGTCCCTGTCCGTCAAACGATCATTAGTCGGTCATGCCGGACAATGTCCGGCAATGCGCTTGTTTAATGGGTTGTCGGACATTATGATAGACGGACGGAAAGGCGGACAAAAGGGGCGGTAATGGTACTGATCGGCTATGCGCGGGTATCGACGGCGGAACAGGACACCGCTTTGCAGACGGATGCGCTACGCAAGGCAGGCTGCGAGCGCGTTTTTGAGGACACGGCTTCTGGGGTCAAGGCCGACAGGCCCGGCTTGGCTGATGCGCTGGCCTACCTGCGCGCCGGCGACGTGCTGGCCGTCTGGCGTCTGGATCGGCTCGGGCGCTCGATGCCACACCTCATCGAGACAATCGCCGCGCTGGAAGCGCGTGGCGTCGGCTTCCGGTCGCTGACCGAAAGCATCGACACCACCACGCCGGGCGGACGGCTCATCTTCCACGTCTTCGGCGCACTGGGCCAGTTCGAGCGCGACTTGATCCGCGAGCGCACCAAGGCCGGGCTGACCGCTGCCGCCGCACGCGGGCGGAAGGGCGGGCGAAAGCCGGTTGTCACCGCCGACAAGTTGCAGCGAGCGCGGGAGCACATCGCCAACGGGCTTAATGCCCGAGAGGCCGCTACACGGCTCAAGGTGAGCAAGACGGCTCTATACGCGGCGCTGCAATCCACTAGTGCAGCCGACTCCTGACATTCCGTGCAGTCGTCTTCTGAGAATGACAAATCCCCCGTGTGCTGGATGGCCGTTATTTGCCGCACCCGACGCTACCGGGGCAGGTGCTAAATGAAGCTCCTGCGCCATCCTGCGTTAGCGCTGGTCAGGGGCATGATCGCAGCCGGTGGCTGCTGGCTAGCGCCGCTCCCCCTGATCTATCCGATGGTGACCACTGGCGAGTGGTCAGTTGCCCGTTGACTTCCTCAACGGTCATAGGCTCGCCTCCGGACTTCAGCTGGACAATGTCACCGGCAGTAAATGCTGGGCTCATGGACGACTCCTATGGATCTTGCTTGGGGTAGCGATGTTTGGGAAAGGCGACAGGTACACGAAACTTGATGCGGGACTCCATGCCTTTTGACTCAGTACTATTTCCGCCGGCACTCAGGTTTAGCAGTGAAGCAACAGTAAGGCCGATGCCCGCCTTGGTTTCGGTCCCAGAGTTTGCAAGGATGGCCACATCAAAATCTACATATTCAATGGCGTGAAGCCGGCCGCCAGTAACCAAGTTGCCGGTGTCGTCCTTGGTCATTGAAGTATTTATACGTGTTGTTGATCCACCCTCTTGCAGCTTTCGTTGCGCATCTTCAATGCCCCCGGATATCTGAAGCAGGGCTTCTGTGACGAATTCTTTGAGTTCCATAGAGCACTCCCAAAGCACCTAACGCCTGAATTAAGCCGACCCGCGAAGCGGGTTCGGCTTGAATGAATTGTTAGGTGCGCGCTGCAGCGAAAACCCAGTGTAGTGACCGACACTGTCACCAAGAATGGCCATTAGCACCACAGTTGCGCTCAAGAGAATCCATGACCTCGTCTGCGGTGTACTGCTTTGCACGATATGCGTCAATGTTTGTCTGAACTATTGCACGACAATTCTTGGGCAGACCCGTCTCTCCGTAGATCGGCCTAGCATTCGGGTCGCCTTGGCAGGCGACGAGCGCTGTTGTTGCTACTAGCAGGCTAAGTATGTAGCAAATTTTCATCGCGCACCTAACTACCATTGGACCGCCTAAGCGCGGCATAACAGGATCCTCGCCGACTCCCTGACTGCGGTCAACCGCTACAAGCTTTTGAAGCTCATCGCTTTCAGCTGTGTTCCTGGCTCCGATGCCATATGTTAGGCCGCGTCCTTACGGGCTCATCCTGTTACGCCGAGTTACTTGCGTCCTAGGAAAGGTCTGAACAACTCGCAGCGCTGCGAGAGAACTTGGGATTTCGCTTGATCGCCAAGGTCGCCAACGCTGAAAATCAAGCACTTGCGCGTGACGGAGATTGCTTCGGATGTTGATCGGAAAATCATAGAAGAGTTGTTCAGAGCTTCCCTAGGTGCTGTGTGAGTTGCATTCTCTTTGCCTGGTTGCATTGACTTTGGCAATTCACAGCGCTCGCGCACGCCGGGTTCCTCCTGGTCCAGCTTGCGCTCGATATCGCGCAACACCCGCCCCAAGACCGTGCGTTCGGGTTTAGAGTGCGGGGGATAAGGGTGGCGAGAACTCGCCAAGTGAATGCGGGCGGCGGGTAGGAATCGGCGTGTACGAGGGGTAGATGAGGATTCCGAGTACCGACCGCGCCCGCCTGGCTGCGCAGTCGTTTTGTTAGCTGCTCTTAGGTGCCGTCCGTAATCAGGTCGATTCCTTCCTCGATTCCGTCTGCTAAAGCATTTCCAGCCATATCCCCACGGCTGCGCATTAAGGCTATCAGCGCGGCGGCATTTTCTCTTATCAGTGTTTTTAGCAGAGTGGAGTCGTCAGATGCGATAATCAGCACCCTGAGGGTTGTTTCTATCGCCGAGATGCGTCCAAGAAGTTCCAAATGCGCTTTGCGTTCAACTTCATTCATGCCGCTCTCCATTTGTGCTCGTTAATTCATGTAAAAGACCTTTGCTGACAGCGAATTAGCTCACTTTGGCTGTTTTTTTTACACGAATCCCTGCCGACCCTCAACCCGATTAGGACTCACCAGTGCCCGGGCTTATCGATTGACCTGCCAGGTTTGCGAACGCGCTCGGGAAGCTGCGCTGCGGCCAGCTCATCATCCAATATGTAGTGACGTATCCAGTCAGCGCATCTCGACAGCGAGACGCTGACTCTTCTGTCCGCTTCACCATCGACCGGCGGCCTACGTGGCGTGACCATGCCTAGCACGATGGTCGGGAAGTCCTCGCGGATCGCCGCAAGGGCCGGCGCGATATCGCTATCGTTGGAGCACACAACCAGCTGCTGATAGCGCGCCGACGCAGCATCGCGATACATGGCCAGCGCCAGGTTCACATCGGTCTGTTTCTCTTCGAGCTTCCAGACCCGGACCCGGCGTGTCCGATCATACGGCTGGCCGCTAACAAACTCCGCCAGAAGGGTTCCGCCTTTGTCCCAGCTGTGTTTGCCTAATGTCGTGGTGAATCGTTGCGGGTGGGTGTGTGCTAAGGCGCGCAGGTAAGTTGTTTGCCCGATTTCCGAGGCCTGCTTGTGAGTCGCAAACCGACCCAGCGCTGGCGCTGTGAAATACCGGACGTGCAGCAGATCGGTGGTCGGGTCTTGGTCATGCAGGAGGCGATCGAACAGTGCGACCACATCGAGCCACTTGAATGCGGTCCCACGGATGCGCCCGTAGTACAGGTTGTAGCCATCGATGTAGACGGCAGTCGCTTTGGCGATGGTCACATGGAGCTTCCTGCGGACATGAAAAAACCGCCTTGCGGCGGTTTTTTCGTCCCAAGCCGTTACCCAACTGAATGGGGCGACAGGGGAGGAGTGGTGAGGCTAGCCTAACGGATGCGCCCGGGCGATGCAAGGATGCATAAACCCCCGTCATGCGACTGCCCGCCCGCCCTGCTGGGCCAGGCAGCCATCGTGCCACTGCGTGGAATTGGCCGTTATGTGCGCTGGCGTCCTCGCCGCGAGAGTGCTTGCAGCGCAGCCTTGAATGATCGAACATCAAACATCACTGTTTGATAGATCGATCATGACATCGCCCATGTCCATCACCACCCTCGCCGCCCTCGCCAGTGCCGGCGTGCTGCGCACCGTGCAGCTGGTCGGCCAGGTCGGCGGCTACACCGTGATGGTGCGGGTGGGCCAAACCGAAAAGCAACTGACCGGCCAGCGCGGCACCCCGCGCGTGTTTGCCTCCCTCGACACCGCCGCCACCCAGCTGCTGGCGCTCGGGGTGACGGTCTTCGAGGTGTTGCCGGCCAACTACGTGCGCGCGCCCAAGGTCTACCGACGCGGCCGCCCTGCCGCGTTGAAGGCGTTGGCCAAGCTCCAGCGCGAGGGCAAACCCGCCAAGCCCAAGCCGGGCAGGAAGCCGGCCGGCGCGGCGACGGTGGCCACCGCCGCCACCATCCTGCCCAGCGAGCGGGCGCAGCTGAAATTGCCCGGCCTGCCGCGCACCCGCAAGACCGCCCGCACCGCTGGTGCCGGCGCATGAGCGCCACCGTCCCGGTGGAAGGCATGACATGGGATCTAGGAGCCTTGCGCGAGGACGTCAGGGCGGCGTTTGGCCCCGACCAGCGGCGACTTGTAGCGCAGAGCATCCAGTCCGTGAGTGACCGGCGCAGGTTCAGTGCCTATCACTACCAGGAGGCCATGCGGATCATTGCCGCCAAAGTGGACGGCCGGCCTGGCGATGAACTGTTGCCGATCATGATGGGAGTCGATGACAACGACACAGGCTCATTTGAAGATGCCAGGTTTATTGCTTATGCCAACATCGTTGCCTGCATGCATAGCATGCGCTCGGTGGCGGATAACTTGGTGCACCTAGTCTATTACGCCACCGGAATGAATCGCGATGCGGCGACCTGCATCAAGAAAGAGCAGTACATTACGTGGGAGACTGTCCGTAAAAATCTGATCCCAGCTGCCGTTAAAGCGGAGTTGGATGCGCTACATGAGCATGCCGATTTCAAGTACCTCCGTGCGCTCGACAACCATTGCAAACACCGCAGCATCGTCGATATTGGCTATGCGATCAGCTTCACTGAAGAAACGCACGGCCTGCGCATCAAAGCCTTCACCCATGATGGGATCGATCACGCTCCCCAGTGGGTCAGGCCATTTCTCACATCCGAATATCAACGTCAGGACGCGGCGATCATGCGTGCAGGCAATCATCTAAACGGCTACGTGGCGCAATGCCGCAAGGACTGACGCCGTGCAGCGACAGCCAGTAATGGAATTGCCCGGTCTGTCCGCCGATCAGCGATGCCGGCACAAGGCCGGCATCAAGTGTCGTTAGGTCACGGACATTCGGGAAGGCTCAGCAAATTGTCCGGAGTATCGTGATCGGCAGTGGTCCGCAGATATTTCCTTCCGCTTCTTGACGTTGCCACGATCACATCTCTCTCATGACCTCCGACATGAGTGAAGAAGGCATATTTGTCTGTCTCGATCCCATTGATGGCTTCATCAAGGCTTAGCTTCCATCGCTTGCCGTCAGAACCCGTGCCGCCAACGTGCGTGATGCGGTTATATTTATCTTGGCGATCATCTTTATTGATGCAACCAATCTTGTGTCGACTTGCCACGTACTTTCTCCTTGATATGCCGGAGATCCTCTCCGGTCAGGTAATATATCCAGAAATACAAAGAAATTCATTGTCAGGTCGATAAAGCTAGAGCTCGCTAGTCTAGTTCGCCTAGCTTTTGAACAGCACATCTTGAACCCAGCAACTGCCAACGGAGCAACACTCATGACGATCAGAGCAAGTGCATTCGTGCTTAAAAGGGACATTGATGTCCCCTTGGGTTCAGTGTTCACTTTCGAGGAAAATTGGTTTTTCAGGGCACAGGTGGGCGATCGTCGCAACATCCAGGACGTCGGGATCAACCTAACGGACGGTGCCCAATCTATTGAACTCACGGATCCCACAAACGCAATTACCCTTGCGCCCGATCTAGAGCTTGAGTACCGCGTGATTGGTGCAATCCGCGGACCAGGCACGCCACCGCTCGCGTCACTCGCATGGAGCGTTGGTGGCGGTCACGCCATTTCAATGGTGGACAAATTTATTGCTCTTGACGGCGGTAAAGAGACAACAGATGTCCGCATAGGCCACGTGTTTTTTGCGACGCACTGGGGCGTATGGGTGATCGATACCAACGGTAAGCCGATCAGTCCCGATCCGCTGTTTGTGATCGGCGCCGACCCATAACAAGCACCGTGCCGGTTGCAGGCCTACCGTTTCCACACCGCAATCGGCGCCGGTAAATCCTCACCAAACTCGCTGTGGCGTGCAACAACCGACGCCCAGCAGCGCCGTAACTCATCAACATCGATGTCCTCGCGTGGCGTCGACACATAGCCGCGACCGCCGCAGTCGCTGCAAAACACGTCCAAGCCTTTGCAGCTCGGGCAGCGTGCAAATTGCCAGAACGAGCGGTGCATGAACACGCCAGCGAAACAGAAGTAGCAGACGATCCCCGCTTGATCCATCGTTCCGCACGGGCCGCCGCACGCGTCACACACGCCAGGTGGGCCGAATAGCCACGGATCGAGTCGAGGTCGTTTCCGATTACCCATGCAGCAGATTACACATGCGGCAGTGCCGTAGGGTAGCGCTCTTCGAGGCGACGGTGGCCACCGTCGCCTCGCTGCGGATTTGGCCTCCCCTGGTAATTGGTCCTCGCTCGGCAATCGCAGCCGATGAGACGTGGATGTGTAGTCTGGTAGAACACCGGCAAGAGGTCCAAATTATGAAAAGGCAAACCAGCAACGCGTTCTTAACCCTATTCGTCATCGGATCGATCGGCGGCGCATCCCTCGTGCTGACGGCAACCTATCTCATGCTCGGGGGCAAGCAGGCCGATCCAATGGTGTTAGGACTAGGGCTGGCCGCTGTCGTGCTGATGCTTGCTGGCCTAGGGCGTGCTGCCTTCCGGGCTGGATTCGGGTTTATGGACGATGTGATGGACGCTAAGCAGGACGAACCACGCAAATGACGAGCAAAGCGCGTGCAGCTCGGGTGCAGCGATCCTCACGTTGACGGAGTTTGGCTGCAACCAAGCCAAACTACGCCCGAACTAGATGAAGAAGAGATAACCTGCATGGCTCATCGGGATGCGAATGAGCCACAGGACCGCCAGGTGCAACGGGTAATAGGCGTAGAAGGCCCAGCGTAGGCGCGGAACATGCAGATCCACGCCACTGGCGGCGATGACCAGCGGCAGTGCCGCCAGCGCCCACAGATTGCCGTTGATGAACCACAGAGAGGCGCAGGCCAGCAGCCCGAGCAATGCAGCAGGCCAGCATGGCCGCTTGCAGTACCACCAGACCGCAGCGGCCAGCGTCAGCGCTGGCCACCAGAACTCGACTACCGCGCCAGCGACGGCAAAGACCGCTAGGCCGGCGACAGCCTGGCCGCGTTCGACCAGGTACAAAATGCCGGTCGCGACCAGCAGCGTGAACATCACGTTGAGCGGCCACCAGCCCCACAAGACGCCGCCCAAGTAGATAAACGGGACACAGGCAGCCGCGCCGAAGAGCGCTAGGCGCAGCATCGTCCGGCGATGTGCGCCGCGCTCAAGCACGCCTGGCCGCGCGAGGTTGTACGCCAGGACAATGACGAAGAGAGGCAGAGCTAAGCGGCCGGCCTCAAACAGATAGGGCAAGGTGCCGTTGAACAGGTACTTGTTGACGTGATCGCCGGTCATCAACAGCAACGCCGCCCACTTCAAGGCTTCAATGCTGCCATCGGTTATGACCAGAGCCGGAAGCGTTCCCCGCCACGCCCTCTTCCCTTGGAGGAAGTACGCCCAGGCGGTCACTGGCGACCGCACCGGTGCGCGTATTGCATTAGCACATGGAAGGCGAAAGGCAGCGCCGCGACCAGCAGTGCCGCGCCGCCGACATAGCTGGCCCACGTGGGCAGGAATCTAAGCAGCGTAATGACGATGACGGGCCCGAACCCGAGAACCAATAGGTCCAGCGGAGCCTTCGCCTGGTCTGCGGCCCACAGTGCATACGCCTTTGCCCCGTTCCAATACCGCTTCATGACGTTCTGAATGCCCATATTTAGCCGCTAAAGCGGCATTCCTCCTGCCCTTATGGTTGGTCGCTGGTGATGAGCTTGCGGGATACATATCCCGAGCTGCGGAACGAGGCTCGCGACGTAACTCCCTGTGGCTTTGGCCCCGGCCGGATTGCCTCGCCCGCTGGGGCGGGCGAAGACGCGACCTTCTGCGCCGCACGGGATACCTGGGCGACCGCCGCACCTTTGGGCGCATAGCTGATGGTCACGAACCGGGCATCAAGCCAGTCCGCCCACTTCGCAGCCTTTGCCTTGAGATCGGCGCGGTAGATCGCGTTGTAATACTCCGTGCGCGAGTGGTAATTCGCTGCTCGCTTCCAGAGATCGCCCTTGTCCTTTAGGATGTGTCCACGCAGCCGCCAGGCAGCCAGGTCGAAGGCGTAGCAGCCCGCTGCCGCCACATCATTGGCACCGATCCCGTATTTCGCCAGGTCCGAGAGGTACGCGGTGTTGAACTGCATCGCACCTACGTCGTAGGTGTCGTTGTCGTTCCTGACCCACTGCCCTGGCTTGCCTCCTTCTTTTTCGGCGATCGCGAGGACGATGTTGGCCGGGATCTCGTACTTCGCCGCTGCCGAGATCGAGCAGACAACGCGCTCTTCAAGCCGGGGCGACAAGTCGGGAAACAACCTCGCTTCGCCGGCGATCGCCGCGCCTGGCACACCGGAAATGACGACGGCCAAAGTGGCGGCCGTCGTGAGGTGGTGCCATCGCAGAAAGTCAGCGACTCGCATTGCTGCGCCCTCCCCTTATCTGTCGAAACGGCCGTAGTCGTTCCGGCCATGCTGCTGTCCGCGTTGCCGGGCTTCGTACTCTTTCAGAGCACGCTCATAGTCGGCCGCTTCAACCCAATAGCCGCCGTCCCCTGGCGTGCCGACGTAGCGCGGTAGCGTCGTCTTGAAGTCGGTGTAAGCATGACCTGTGTACGCGCCGCAGTAATCCGGCAACTCGTTGCTGATGTAGAAGGTGTCGTCCCAACCCCGCCAGGAGCGCAGCGACGTGTTGAGCGAGGTTGCATCGCACCGGCCTGCGCCACTCGAAATCGCAGACACCAGCGACTCCATTTCTGACGTTTGGTTCGACGCCGGGCACAGCTTGAGGAAGTTCCCTCGCGCTTTCAGCGTGTCGGATAGCTTGCGCTTATGGATGCTGAAATAACGCGTCAGCGATGGCTGGCACTCGCTGGGGCGGCGACCTGTCGATAGGCATAAGATCGCCTCACATGCATACCGGGTGTCGCCAGTCAGTAGCTCTTGTGCGCCGGCTTGGCCAACCGCGGCGAATGCAGTGGCGATCACCAGGGTGGCGGATGCAAACACTTTTTTTAGTTGCATAGTGAAACCTCCTAGGAATTGAACTGCTGGTCTTGCGCGGGCTTGTTCGCGAAGCTCGCGACTTCAGAATCCGCATCGACGGTTTGATCCTTGTCGCGTGTGGCTCCAAGGCTGTTGTCGTCGAACGTCGGGGATTGCGCGGGCTGGGCAGGTGGAGTTTCCTGCGGCTGTCCGCTGGCGCTGTCCGCCAAGACGGATGCCGTATTGGCAGTGCTACGGATCGCGTTGGCGATCCGACCACCGACGGTGTCGCTGATGCGCTCCTGTGCGCCCACCCGTATTTCGCCGGCCTTCGCCTTCGCGACAGAGCCGACGCCCTTGGCCAGGTTGGCAACGGTATCGGCCGCAATGCGGCCGCCTCTTGCAACTGCGCTGCCACCGCTCGCGCCGCCGCCCTTCGTGCCGCTGCTGTTGTCGCCGGCGGCCGATGCCATCGGTGTTTCGCCGCTCGAACCACCACCCGAGTTGCCACCACCACCACCACTACCGCTATCCCCGCCGCCGGTCGGGGCGCTGCCACCACCGCCACCACCGCCGAAGCCGCCTAGCAGGCTGGACATGATGTCGGAGCCAGATGAAACGTTTTCACTGGCCTTCCCGGCCGCCGCCATGACGGCAGAAGCCCCGCCCGCTGCTGCTGCTGCGCCGGCGGCCAGAGCCGCGCCGCCAGTCGCTACGGCCGCGCCGGCCATACCTGCGGCCGCTGCAAGCGTGCCAGCACCGACCATGCTGCCAACACCGCCGCCGCCTACGGCCGCGCCAGTGATGATTCCAGCAAGAAGCGGAGGAATCCTGGAGGTCAACGCCAGGAGAACAACGCACGCCATCAAGAGCGCGGCCATTGATTTCAGGTTCGTGGCGGTAATGTCGGCTTGGAGGGTCGCGTAATACTGTTCAAGGAAGGTCTTGCCGATGGCAATCAGAAGCACCATTGCCAGAATCTGGACGGCCAGGCCAAGCACGGTCTTGTAGTAGTTGATCGCCATGTCGGAAGTCCAACGCGATCCACCAAAGCCAAGGAAGAAGATGCCGGCATACGCAAGAAACCAGGCCGACACCAGGAGCAACAGCATGTTGATGCCGATAAGGCACAGCATGACCAGGATGCCCAGGCCCATGAGGCTACCCATAAGGCTCAGGTGGAACTTGTTAGGCCAGAATACGAAAAGCCAACCAACTGGACACTCATCGGCGACGGAACTGGACACCGCCGCCAAATGAATTGGATGCGAGCGCCAGAAGCGCTGGACAGCGCCGCCAATCTTCACTTCCCGGACTTGGCCACCTTCGTCTTTCGCATGGATTCACCCTTGAGCGCTAGTTTGTGGCTGCTGTGAATCAGTCGATCCATGATGGCATCAGCCAAAGCAGGGTCATGGATAAACGCATGCCAGTCCTGCACTGGCATCTGGCCAGCCACAATCGTGGCGCCAGAGCCGACACGGTCATCGAGTAATTCCAGTAGATCTGCACGTCCGCGGCTGCTCAGCGGCGTCAGGCCGAAATCATCCAAGATTAGTAGTCCGGTCCTGGCGAGTTGATTGCGAAGCTTGGCCAGTGAGCCGTCCGCATGCCCGACCTCCATGTCTTCCAACAGGCGGCCTACGCGCCGGTAGCCTACGGTGATCCCTTGGCGTGCGGCTTGTACGGCCAGGGCACATGCCAACCAGGTCTTTCCAGTACCTGTTTGTCCAGTGACCAAAACGTTTTGGCGGTGCTCAATCCAGCCACAGGTCAGCAAATCCGCGATCACCGATCGATCCAACCCGCGCCCAACACGATAGTCAATAGCCTCCGGTTCGGCGTAGACCTTGAGCTTGGCATTGCGAATCAGGCGCGTGAAGCGCTTGCTGTCGCGCTGACTCACCTCGGCGTCAACCAGATGGCCAAGGCGCTGATCGAAGCCGAGTGCTCCGTAGCTGGATTGGGCGAGTTGATGTTCGACGCCAGCCACCATGCCGGTCAATTTGAGCGTTCGTAGCTGATCAATCGTATGTTCCAAAGACATAATGTTCTCCCTGAATTATGAGTAGTAGTTAGCACCGCGCACGTTTTCGTGCGCCTGTGGAGCGTCATCGTTGCTTGCACTGTCATCGCAAGATGCGCTGCGATCCAGATGGCGCACCAGGATCGACTTCACCGAGCTGACACTGTTTGCTTGGATGCGCACTGCCCGGTCACAGGCCGCCTGCAGCCTTTCGATCCCGTGTTCACGCGCAAGGCGTCGCAGCCCTCGACAGGCTTGCAGGGTCAGTGCCGGTCGGCGATGGGTCGCGCTATGTCGTTGCACGAACTTATGCAGGGCGCCTCCTTGCTGACGCGCCCATGTCATCAGTACGTCCGGCGTGTCTTGTGCGTAAGCGCGATGAGCCGGTGGCTGGTGCTCCGGTGACGTGCTACATCCACCCACTTCGCCGCTGCGCGGATGCATGGCCACCCGCTTGTCGCGGTGGAAGACTGCCACGGCCTCCCGGGTGACCTTCAAGTTCACCTTTGCGCCAACCAATGTGTGAGGAACCGAGTAAAAGTGGCCCTGCCAAGGGACGTGGTAATCCTGTCCCACAGGGACCTTAAGCTTCCACTCTGCGTACTCGTAGGGCATCTGCGGACAGGGACGCAGCGCGGGGCCGTCCAGTTCCTCGAACAGTTGCTGACGGCTTTTTCCGCCGGACCCACGCATCGGACGAAGGTTCATGCGGTCCACCAGCTCGGCAATGGCGCGATTCAGTTCCTCCAGCGAGAAGAACACCCGATTGCGCAGCCGCGCCAGGATCCAACGCTGGGCCAGTTGCACCCCAATCTCCACCGGCGCCTTGTCCGTAGGTTTGCGCGGACGTGCCGGCAGCACCATGGTGTCGTAGTGTGCAGCGAACTCGGCGTAGGTCATGTTCAGCAGTGCCCCGTCCTGCCCGGAAACGGAGGTCACCGCCGCCTTGAGGTTATCCGGCACCAGATAGGTGGGCACGCCCGCAAAGAACTCCAGCGCCTTTGCATTGCAAGCGATCCAGTCAACCGATTTCTGGCTTGCGACGGCATAGACGAAGGTCTTGCGGCTGGCACCCATGACCGCCACGAAGAGCTCCACCGGGGTTGTTGCGCCGGTCATCTGATCAGTGATCGAAGGGCGCACTCCGGAGAAGTCCAGAAACAGCTGTTGTCCCGGTACACGCACCTGACGCATGACCAGTCCTCGCTTACGCGCATAGCGGCGGTAGCGGCGTCGGAACTCGGTCTCTGACATCGCCCCGGCTTCCAAGCCAAGGGCATATTCCTCATGCAATAGCGCGATCGTCATGCCGCGCCGCTGCAGCTCGGCGTGCACATACGACCAATCCGGTTCAACGAGCAACTTCTTCGCACTACTTTTGCCCGGATTCAATCGGCGCGCCAGCGCGACTTCGTCCATGCTCTCGATGTCATCCCACGATTGTGAGAGGGCTCGCAGGCGTTTGCGATAGCGGCCGACCGTGGTCGGCGAGCGATTCAACTTTTGACCAACCTGCCGATCGGTCAGGTCAGTGCGCAGCAGGCACCGGCACAGGTCTTTCAACGGATTCATGGCACTCCTTGCACCGCCTTCGTTCCAGGCACCAGCATCCGGGCCAGAACAGCGGCAACAGTCCCCCGCGCCAGCGCGTAAGAGCTGGCAAACAGGGATTGACGAAGGGAGGGCGGATGCCGAGAATGCAGCGAATAGGTTCTAGCTACACCCTCAAAGCCCCCAAGCGTTGACGCGCTTGGGGGCTTTTGCATTTCCCACGTGTGGAATGGCGGTGGGAGTCGTCAGGTCATGCTGACCCCCTGTCTTCCATGTTCGCAGTCATGGCGTGTTTCCGTTTGGGTGCGATGCCCGGATGGCTTGGTCGCGCAAGCCTGCCAGCCAGTGCGCAATGTCTTTGGCAAGCGCGTATTTGCCGCGGCGATTAGGGATGGGGAACACCGGCACCGGCAGCGAGTCACGGGACAGAGCCTGCCGGAACGCATCCAGCGAGGTGTAGCCCAGTGCTTGGCGCAGATCATCCTGGCCGATCACCGGGCCGTAGTGGTGCAACAGATCCTGCTCCAGGACTTTGGCCAACGCGCCGATGTGTTCGTCACGCTCTGTCATGCCGCTAGCGTAACGATTGCACCGATAGTCGCCCAGAAGGAAACTGAGGGCTTCCGCGTTACTCTAAATTGCACCGCAATGAGTCGATAAGCCATTGATACAGATCAAGGACTACAAACTTGGCCGGGTAAAAGCGGTAGTTCGCTTAGCCGAATCGAACGCAAACCGTTCCGCTGAGAAGGCCTTGAACGTGCTGAAGGTTGGCTTATGGTTCGAGGGGCTGCGGGCGCGTATGGGCCGTCCGACGGCCTATCGCCTGGGTCAGGTTTTGCAGCCCGGCACCTACCTCAAGGGCGAGCACCATCACAATTTGTGGGCCAAGTACGCCCTGGGTAAGCACGTCCCCGGCGCCGAAACTCTCCGCACCACAGAAGCAGCCATGGCAGGCTCCAGTGAAATCCTCATGGCAGCAGCTTGGGACGCGCTGGACATCTCCCGCCCTGTTGGGGTAAGTGCCGACACGCTGCTAAAGCGGTTGGGACCCGGGATCCAGATGGCGATCTTCGATCAGCAGGCGTTGGAGCGCGGACGCTATGTGCGGCGTAAAGCAACGCGCCAAGTGACTCGACGCCTGGAGGGACAAGCGGGCCTGGATAGCCTAGCCGCGCTCGTCGTATTGCTTCGAGAAGCGCATGAAGCAGGAAATCAAGGGCGGGCTTTTGAACTCGGGCGTTCGCTGCACGCCAGCCTGTTCCTGGCCACGATTGAGGGTCCGCTGTGGGAGATCGCAGAGGAGCTGTTCGCCTACTTCATCTGCTTCATTTTTCCGTTGGCAGAAGACAAGGAGCTTGCGTTTGATCTGCATCCAAGGATCATGCAAAGGCAGGCTTTCTGCTTCTCCCGCGTCGTACTGCAGCTAGAGGACGCTGGATGGGATGGCTATCTCCCGGGCGGGCATACCCGGCAGCTGCGTCGGTTGCTGACGATTGATTTTGGTTTCGATCTGTTCTTTGGGCTCGGACCACGCTTTCGGCTGACTCAGCCGGTCGAACAATCCAGCGAGAACGCCAGGCGATGGGTCGCAGAGCAAGACATTGCATGGGAGTGGGGACTGAGGACGCTTCAAGCCGGCAGGCGCGAGCGCCTGATGCCGGATGAGGTGAGAGATCGAATTGCCGCTTCGGGCGCCTGAACTTCCTTCGCTTTGACATGAACCCTCCTCACGGCCTCAATCGGCCTTCTCGTAAGCGCCCGTGGAATCGGATGTTGAACCCCTCTGCTCCAAGACTTCGCACCGAAGTGTTCGATTACATCGATATGTAATACAAGCCGATCGAGGGTCGGGGGGGGATTCGTAAAAAAAGCAAAAAGTGATCTAACCTGCTGTCAGAAAAGGATTTTTTCAAGAATCCCTGCCAAGCCTCTATAGAGGCTCGAGAATCCCGCGCGTCAATGCTTCGTCGTCCCAGCTATGACTTCGGTGAGCCAGCGCGAATCGGAGAGCTTCTCGCCAAACTTGCTCCGACAGTCACTGTAGGAGATCAACATGGGTCTATGCGTTTCAAAGCCGAGCGTGGCGGGCTCACTTGAGGATTATGCAGCCCACGCCGCAGAGCAGACCACGCCCTCTACGCCGTCATCTCCCGAGGCGCCCATGTCACCTAGCCTGTATGGCTTGGGGTCACTCGGGGCTCGTAGGGCAAGGCGGGCTGGCGCCGGCCATTTGCCGCACAAAGTTCAGCAGCACGGGGAAAACGTAGCGCTGGCAGCTATCGACATGGCGCTGTCCAGACCGTGGGAGAAAGTGACCGTGGAACTGAAACATCGCCGCCCCCACCAGGCGCTGGCTCCAGAGGAACGAATCAGTTCTGATGTGCAGCTGCAAGTGCTTTACACCGAGGAACAAGGCGAACATACGCTCCACATTGAAAGCAGTCGCTTCCATGAGCCGAGACATCAATCCCTCACGGAGTGGTCCCAGACGTTGTTGAGGGAGGCTGCCTTCGCGGCTCTGGCGCCCGGCATGCAGGGGCTGAACCATAGTATCACCTCGGTATCGCCGCCTATCCGCAGGTCACTGCCAGGACCTGCTACCGAGTGCAGTCTGTCGCCCGCACAGGTCGCGCTGACGGGCGTGGCACGATGGCCAGATCCGCGCGTCAACCAAGAGTCAACCCCAGAGAATCAAGAGTATGGCCGCCGATTTTATGCCACTGCGCGGGAAGGTGGCGAACGTATTGCAAGCGGGCAGATCCAGACCTTCCGGCAGTTGTGGGATTTCTCAGGCGCAGCACGTCATAGCTGGGCTACACAACAAAATCCGCAGGCAGAGGGCCCCGGTCAAACGAAAGGAAATGCACAGCCATTTGCGGCGGGCTACCCACGGCAAAAGAACGTCTCCACGCCTCTTACAAAACACTATGCATATCTGCGACCAAGGGTGCGCCAGCTTCCGCTGATCCGGCAAGCGAACGACCTTGTTGCAAAAAGTGAGCAGGCGCTGCCCAAAACATTCATGGCGCATGATGTTTTCGAAATGGTAGGTGTACTGAATGGGGCAATGATACCGCTCACCCAATTAAAGCTGGCTGTGAATCCTGACGACTTCTACCATTCGCTCGCCCAGCAAGGGCGGAAAGGAAACGGTCTGCAGGTTGAAGGCTCAGCTTTTCCATTTGTCATTGAGCACACACCATTCGGAATGGTGCAGCCGATCATGAATCATGTCGAAACCTTGTTTAGCAACTTAATCGCACAACGCCACGATCCCGCCAGCCTGATGCCGACGCTGGGTAGTCTCCACTGGTGGATGGCGCATGCCATGCCTGACAGTAGAGGAAGCGCTGCGAAGACCGAATTGGCCGTCCGAGCATTGGCGCATGCGCATGGTATCGAATTACCACCTTTCGCGCATGGAATTGCAGCAGATCTGGAGGCATTCGTCACAGACCGCGAGAGCTTCAGTTCCCGCTACGCGGACTTCTTCGAACTGCCGGAGCAGGCGTGATCGGCCCGCGCCTGCTCTAGCTCTGCCGGCGTTTAGGCTCCGTGAGAATCCCTCGCTAGCAGTACGTGGCCGCGCAGTCCTCCCGCAGGCGGCGCTGGGCGCTCTATAAGCGCTGCCTCTGACCAGCAGCAGGCCAGCCGAGTTGCATCCTCCTTGCCTGGCTGCGCTGACTTTGCAAGTCACAACCGTCCAGCCTAAATGACGTCGCCGTCCAGTTTGGCTGATAGCTTCGTCCAGTTTATTTAGTGTCAGCGTCCACTTGCTTGGCTGTATGTAGTCTGGGCGAAACCCCAGAACTTCATCCAGCACGGTGCGCGCCATTGCACGAAAGCCGTGACCTACGATGGTTTCGCCATCGAAACCCAAATTGCGGAGCGCGGCATTGACCGTGTTCTCGCTCATGGGGCGATCGGCGCTACGCACCCCGGGAAACACGTAGTCGCTGCGCTTGGTTAGTGGCCACAGTTCCTCAAGCACTGCCACTGCTTGTGCGGACAAAGGAACGATATGCGCGGTCTTGGTCTTGCTGGTGACGTAGCGCCACTCACCGGCTTCCAAGTCGATATCCGTCCACTTGGCCTGCCGCAGTTCGCCAGGGCGCACGAAAAGCATAGGAGCCAGCTTGAGGGCCGCGCAGGTCACAGGGGAGCCCCGGTAAGCCCACAGCGCGCCTAGAAGCTCGCCAATTCGCCCAGGCTCGGTCAGGCTTGCGAAGTGCTTGGTTTGCGGCTGCTCCAATGCACCCACAAGGTCTTCGGCAGGATTTCGATGAGCCCTACCCGTCACAATCGCGTACCGGAAAACTCGTCCTGCATGAGACCGCGCCCGGTGGGCAGTCTCCACCACGCCCCGTTGCTCCAGCTTCCTCAGAGCAGCCAGAAGAATGGGAGCACTGACATCAGTGATCGGCATGTCAGCAATAAAAGCCAAATCCTTTTCGATCAGACGGCGCTCTCGCTTTACCGAACCTGGACCTAGACCCTCCTTAGCTCGCTTAGCCAACAGCTCAAGCGCAATGGTTCCGAATGTAGTGTTCACGCGCTCGGCTTGGACCGCTCGCTCAATCCGAGCGACATGGGCCGGGTTAGCTCCACCCTTCAGCAGCATGCGTAGCTTGTCGCGCTCTGCACGAGCCTGCATCAGTGAAAGCGCCGGGTACTCGTCGATGGTCACCATGCTTGGCTTGCCTGCATACCGGTAGCGATACCGCCAAACCTTTGCACCAGTGGTACGCACCTCAATGCACAAACCGTTTGAGTCAGCCACCCGAAAGGCAGCATCCCTAGGTTTAAGCGCGCGAAGCTTTGTATCTGTAAGCATGTGAGTCAGGCACCTGTGAGTCGGGCAGGCAAAATGCAATAGGACGACTCACAGCCTGACTCACTTCACACGCGGATGCAACTGGATACAGCTGGACTTTTCAAGACAAAATATCAACGGCTTTCAGGGAATTTCTTGAACTTTCCGGACTACATTGGACGTTCTTGAACTGAAATTTGGTGGGCCCACCAGGATTCGAACCTGGAACCAAAGGATTATGAGTCCTCTGCTCTAACCGTTGAGCTATAGGCCCGGCGGGGTGGGTGGCGAGATGCGAGGCATGTCGGACCGTCCAGCTGACGCGAAAGTTTACCTGTCTGAGCGCGTCGCTGTCTGCTGGCACCAGGTGTCAATGAGGACGCGTGTGGCCGCATCTACCTGTGTTTGCGCATGCAGACACAGAAAAGCCCGGCGTGAGCCAGGCTTTAAAGGTGTACGCGATCAATCTGTCCTGCCGCACTATTCGAGGGTGAACCATCTAGCGCTACACATACCTCAGCAATTCCGAATCACTAATCCCCAATCCTCAGCCCGGCCACTACGCCATCTCAAACTGCGCATCGATCAACTTCCGCCCCGCGTGAAACCCTTGCGCAATAGCGTCCTGATACGTCTCCCAACCAGGCCCCTGATCGTCGATGCGTGGCTGGCGTTGGCCGCAAAGCGCATACACATCGACCTGAAACGTCCAGTTGGCCTCCGGCGCAGCGCGCTCAACGCGTACGCGGATTTCGTGATCGCGGTACGTGGTGGTTTCAAAGCGGCTTTGCCTGCTCATAAGGCGGTCTCGTGTGCGTACGTCCGTCAACTTAGAAGGCACGGTTAGAACACCACGTGAGCTTTGGAGAAGCGCCGATTTCATGTTGCGGCGCCGTGCGGCTTCGTCGCTGATGCGTGAATGCCGTAGCGCTGCAATACGCTGCCGTGGCGCGCATCCCCCGCACTTATTGCAACTATCGTCCTTCGACTGACCCATAACGCAACAGCCCCGCAGATGCGGGGCTGTTGTAATCACTGCGCTGAAATCGCCCTGATATCAGTCGATATCGAGGAACGAGCGCAGCTGCTCCGAACGGCTCGGGTGACGCAGCTTGCGCAACGCCTTGGCCTCTATCTGACGAATCCGCTCACGGGTGACGTCGAACTGCTTGCCGACTTCTTCCAGCGTGTGATCGGTATTCATGTCGATACCGAAGCGCATCCGCAGCACCTTGGCTTCGCGCGGGGTGAGGCCGGCCAACACATCACGCACCGTCTCGGAGAGATTGATGTTGGTGGTGTTGTCGATTGGGGACTCCACATTGGTGTCCTCGATGAAGTCGCCCAGATGCGAATCCTCGTCGTCGCCGATCGGGGTTTCCATCGAGATCGGCTCCTTGGCGATTTTCATCACCTTGCGGATCTTGTCCTCGGGCATGTCCATTTCCTTGGCCAGTTCCTCCGGCGTGGCCTCGCGGCCGAACTGCTGGAGCATCTGACGGGAAATGCGGTTCAACTTGTTGATCGTTTCGATCATGTGCACCGGAATACGGATGGTGCGCGCCTGATCGGCGATCGAACGGGTAATGGCCTGACGGATCCACCACGTGGCATACGTCGAGAACTTGTAACCGCGACGGTATTCGAACTTGTCCACCGCCTTCATCAGGCCGATGTTGCCTTCCTGGATCAGGTCGAGGAACTGCAGACCGCGGTTGGTGTACTTCTTGGCGATGGAGATGACCAGACGCAGGTTGGCCTCGACCATTTCCTTCTTGGCCTTGCGTGCCTTGGCTTCGCCATAGGCCATCGCGCGGCTGATCTCCTTGATCTCGCCCAGGGTCAGGTAGTTGGCCTTCTCCATCTCGATCGAGCCTTGCTGCTCGGAGACGATCTGATCCTTGACATCGCGCAGCGCCGACGACCACTTCTGCTTGCGCTTGAGTGCGTCTTCCACCCATTCCAGGTTGGTCTGGTTGCCTTCCCAGGAGCGGATGAAATCCTTGCGCGGCATGCGCGCCACGGTGGTGGCCAGGTGCAGCACCTTGCGCTCGTGATCCTTGATGCCGTTGACCACGCCACGCAGCTGGGTGACCAGCGCGTCGGTCAGCGGCAACGGCAGCTTGAGCGTGGTGAAGATGGCGGCCATGTCCTCGCGTGCCTTGACCACCAGCTTGTGCTCGGCGCCGTTCTTGGCATAGATCTTTTTGAACTTGGCGTATTCGTTGGCCAGGTTCTCCATGCGCGTGGCCACTTCCACCGGGTCCGGACCGGTCGGGCCGGCCTCTTCTTCGGCAGCGTCGTCGTCGCCATCTTCGGCATCGTCGTCGTCGGCAGCATCGTCTTCGGAGACAGTAACCGGGCCGGCGGCCGCCAGCGCAGCGGCGGCGGCGTCGGCTTCTTCGATCAGGTCGTTGAAACCGACCACGATCTCGGCCAGACGCTTCTTGCCTTCCTTGTGCGCTTCGTAATCGGCCAGCAGCATTTCGGTCGACAGCGGGAACACGCCCAATGCTGCCTGGACCTGGCTCAGGCCTTCTTCGATGCGCTTGGCGATGGCGATTTCGCCTTCGCGGGTCAGCAGCTCGACCGTGCCCATTTCGCGCATGTACATGCGCACCGGGTCGGTGGTACGGCCACCTTCGGTGTCGAGCGCAGTCAGCGCGGCGGCAGCTTCTTCGGCTGCGGTATCGTCAACCTCGCGGTTGCCGGTGTTGCCATCGTTGAGCAACAGGGTTTCAGCATCGGGCGCAACTTCATGGACATCGATGCCCATGCCGTTGATCATGCTGATGATGTCTTCAATCTGCTCCGGGTCGACCAGGTCGTCGGGCAGATGGTCATTGACTTCGGCGTAGGTCAGATAGCCCTGTTCCAGGCCCTTGCTGATCAGTAGCTTGATGTCGGATTGCTGGGCAGGACGTTCGTTGGCCATGGATGCTCGCGCCACCGGCTTTGAGATTGGAAAGAGGACCTAGCATTATACCAGCGTGAAGCCCCGTCTGCCGGATTCAAGACGAGACCGCTGGTGTAGCGCTGGCTAGGGCCTGAGAAGGAAGGTCACCGGGCCATCGTTGACCAGGTCGACAACCATATGGGCACCGAAACGCCCGGTTTCCACCCCGCCACGATGTTTTTCGCGGCAGATCGCCACCAATTGATTGAACGCCCGTTCAGCCTCCAGCGGCGGTGCGGCCGTGCTGAAGCCTGGGCGGGTGCCGGAGCTGGTGTCGGCAACCAGGGTGAACTGGCTGACCAGCAGCAGCCCGCCCGCGGTATCGGTGAGTGAGCGGTTCATCTTGCCGGCGTCGTCGGCGAAGACGCGATAGCCGAGCAGGCGTTCGGCCAGGCGCCGGATCTGCGCATCGCTGTCGCCGGGTTCGACCCCGACCAGGGCCAACAGCCCGGGACCGATCTGACCGACGCGCTCCGCATCGACAGTGACCGAGGCACGGGTGACGCGTTGGATCAGTGCAAGCATGGGCATTGTGGTTGAGCAAACTGTGTCGCGCAGCATGCCCAGCACTGCCCGTACTGTCACGCGCGGGCCTTCGGCGACCGCGCTGTTTAGAATTACGTCGATGAAACCTGATGCTCGCGCTCGCCTGCTCTACGCCACCGCCGCCACCGTGGGTCGCCTGCCGTGGCCGCTGCTCAAACGTGTGGCCGATACGCTGGCCTGGAGCTGGCGCAAACTCGATGCGCGCGAGAGCCGCGTGGCACGTCGCAACCTGGAGTTGGCGTACCCGGAACTGGATGCCGGCGAGCGCGCGCAGCTGCATGCGCAAGTGCTGCGTTCGACCGCCCGGCAGACGCTGGAAGTGCTGCGCACCTGGACCCGCCCGCCGACCGAAAACCTGGCGCGCCTGCAACGCAATGGCCAGGAGCTCTACGACGCAGCGCTGGCCTCCGGACGCGGGGTGATCGTGGCAGCACCGCACTTCGGCAACTGGGAACTGCTCAATCAGTGGCTGTCCGAACGCGGGCCGATCGCGATCGTGTACCGCCCGCCGGAGTCGGACACGGTGGACGGCTTCCTGCAACTGGCCCGTGGCGGCGACAACGTGCGTCAGGTGCGTGCCGAAGGTCCGGCGGTGCGGCAGTTGTTCAAGGTACTCAAGGACGGCGGCGCGGTCGGCATCCTGCCCGACCAGCAACCGAAGATGGGCGATGGCGTCTTTGCGCCGTTCTTCGGCATTCCGGCCTTGACCATGACCCTGGTCAACCGGCTTGCCGAACGTACCGGCGCGATCGTGCTGTACGGCTGGTGCGAACGCGCCGGTGGCGATCTGCAGTTCGCGCTGCATGTGCAGCCGTCCGACCCGGCGGTGGCCGATGCAGACCCGGTGCGCGCGGCCAGCGCGCTCAATGCGGGCATCGAACAGATCGCCCGGCGCGACCCGGCGCAATACCAGTGGACCTACAAGCGCTACACGCTGCGCCCGCCAGGCAGCGGCGAGGCCAATCCGTATGCGACGGAGCGGCATCCGCACTAGATTGGCTAGCACACCGACGGCACGGCTACGTTTTGCTAGCCGCTCCTGGCTGCAGATCCTGTGCAACAGATCCCGTGCAACGCTGCGTTGACACGCAGCGCATTCCGATCGCCTCCATCGCAGACAGGCACTGGGTGAGGCCGCGTCGCAGTAACTCGCTACATCGCCCGACCGCTCAGCCCGGCTCAAACAAGGGTGCGAACAGAGCGCGGCACGCCGTGTCGGCGCCAGGCAGCACTATTCAATCGTCGTGTGGATCGGCCGGCGTGGCCAGAATGCGCTGATAGAACGCCAGATCCAGCCAACGCCCGAACTTGAAACCGGCCTCGCGCACCGTGCCGGCGTGGGTGAAGCCGAATTGTTCGTGCAAGGCGATGCTGGCCTGATTGCTGGCATCGATGCCGCCGACCAGTACATGCACACCGCGCTCCTGCGCTGCGGCGATCAAGGCCTGCAGCAGCGTGCGCCCCAGCCCTTTGCCGCGATGGTCGCGGTGCACGTAGATCGAATGCTCCACGCTGTACTTGAACGCCGGCCAGGCGCGGAACGTGCCGTAGCTGGCAAAGCCCATCAACGTGCCGTCGGTGTCTTCCACACCAATCACCGGAAAGCCGCCCGCCCGCTTGGTCGCAAACCAGCCGACCATGCTCTCCGGCGGCCGCGGCTTGTAGTCGTACAGCGCCGTCGAGTTGGCGATGGCGTCGTTGAAGATGTCCAGGATGGCGCTGGCGTGGCGGGCTTCGCTGCAGTCGATAAGAGACATGGGGTCCTAGGCGGGCAGAGGGTCTTGGGATTAAAAAGCATTGCCGGGCGATGAACAACGCGACCGGCATGCAACCAATCGGCGCCTGCTGCGCCACCCAATCTGCATCCGCTGGATGCAGCGTTCCACAGCGCCGTGGCGACCGGGCGTTGCGAACCACGCGACAATGGCGTCACGCGACCACCCAGTGGCTGCGGCGGCGTCCGCCTTGAAGCGGCCGTGGCAATCCCCATCTGGAGTCGTGCATGAGCAGCCCCGTCCTCTCCCCCAGCGCACACGCCTTCGGTGATCCGGCGGCGATCCGCTGTGAGCGCGCCGCCTCCGAACTGCGGTCCGGCCGCCCGGTGCTGCTGACGGCTGCTAACGGGCAGGCGCGCGCGGTACTGGCGTTGGACAGCAGCACCGCGCAGTCGTATGCGGCCTTCGCGCGTGCGGCGCAGGGGCGTCACTATCTGTTCGTCACCCCGACCCGCGCCCAGGTACTGGGTTTGAGCGCGCCACAGGGCGCGCGCGTGGCGCTGATCGAACACAGCTACGACCAGCTTGCCGCGCTGGCCTACCTGCGCGACACCCCGGTGCCGACGCAGTGGACCGCAGGCGATGCGCTGGACGCAGGCGCGGTGGAGATCGCGCGTCTGGGGCTATTGCTGCCGGCGATGCTGGCGGTAGACCTGCGCGACGCGGACGACCAGGCTGCCTTCGCCGGCTGCCAGTCGCTGGCGTTGGACGACCTGAGCACCGGCTGCGCCAAATCCGCCGCCGCCGGCTATGAGCTGGTCACGCGTACGCCGGTGCCGTTGCGCGGCCTGGGCATGAGCGAATTCGTGGTGTTTCGAGGCGGGGTGGCGCAGCGCGACCAGGTGGTGATCGTGGTCGGCCAGCCCGACCTCTCGGCGGCGGTGCCGGTACGCGTGCATTCCTCGTGCCTGACCGGCGATCTGTTCGGCTCGCTCAAATGCGATTGCGGCGATCAACTGCGGCACGGCCTGGCCAAGCTGAAAGACCTCGGCGGCGGCGTGCTGCTGTATCTGGACCAGGAAGGCCGCGGCACCGGCATCGCTGCCAAGATGCGCGCTTACGGCTACCAGCACGCGGGCTTGGACACCATCGATGCCGACGCGCAGCTGGGCTTCGGCCCGGACGAGCGTCGCTACGGCAGCGCGGTGGCAATGCTGCGCGGCCTGGGCATCGGCCGGATCCGGCTGTTGACCAACAACCCCGCCAAGGCCGAACGCCTGCGCGCGGCAGGCATCAGCGTCGAAGACCGCATCCCGGTCACCGGCGACATCACCCCCGAAAACGAGCAATACCTGCGCACCAAGGCCGCCCGTGCCGGCCACGCGCTGGATGTGGATGCGCTGATTCTGGCCGCGCAGTAAGCGCGGCCTGCGCCGGATGCGCCCGCCCTCGGCGCCCGGCTATGCTTGCGCACCGCTTCTGCAGGCCAGCCTCGTGCACGACGCTCCACCGCCGCACCCCGATGTCATCGTCCCAGCCGCTCCGGCAGAAAGTCCGGCCGTGGACCACACGCAGTGGCAGTCGCTACCGCAGCGTGGCGCCTATGTGGCTGGGGTGAACGGCGCGCTGGGCGGCGGATTCGCCGGGCTGATTGCCGCTGGCGTGATGGCCACCGCGCTGCACGCCTGGGGTTACTGGCCGGTGGTGCTGGGTGTGACGTTGGTGGCCGCTGCACTGGGTGCCTGGTTTGCGGTCAAACGCCATCGGCTCACCCATTGGAAGCTCGACCAGCATGGCCTGGCGCTGCAACGCGGCCACCTGTGGCAGAGCGACACACGGATTCCGATCTCGCGCGTGCAGCATGTGGATCTGCGCCGCGGCCCGATCGAGCGCGCCACGCGCCTGACCACACTGGTGGTGCACACCGCCGGCAGCCGGCTCAATGCGGTGGCGTTGTCCGGCCTGGATCAGGACGATGCCGAGCGGTTGCGCGACCGCCTCGCGCGCCAGCTCGATCACGACGACGACGCGCTGTGAGCGCGATCGAACATCCCGGCAATGCCGAGCAGCGCCTGCATCCGCTGTCGTGGATGTTCGTGCTGCTGCAGCAGATCCGCCAATTCCTGATTCCGCTGGCCGCGCTCGTGTTGTTCGGCAGCCGCGACGGCAGCCGCGATTTTGCCGACCACATCGCCACCGGCGTGGTGATCGCGGTGCTGGTGGCGATTTCGGTGCTGCGCTACTTCACCTACCGCTACCGCATCGGCACCGACGGCGTGGCCATTCGCAGCGGCCTGCTGGAACGCAGCCGGCGCGACATCCCGTTCGCGCGTATCCACAACGTGGTGGTGCATCAATCGCTGCTGCACCGGCTGGCCGGCGTGGCCGAAGTGCGGCTGGAATCGGCCGGTGGCCACAAACCCGAAGCGGAAATGCGCGTGCTGCGGCTGGATCAGGCCCTGGCGCTGGAAGACCTGATCCGTCGCCGCGCGCAGCACACCGATGCCGCCGCGCCGCAGCTCGACAACAACAGCAACACGCTGCTGCGCCTGCCGATGGGCGAAGTGATCCGGCTGGGGCTGATTTCCAATCGCGGCATGGTGGTGGTGGCAGCCAGTTTCGGTGTGATCTACCAGATGATTCCGCGCCGCACGGTGTCCAACTTCGTCGAACACAACGGCGAGCTGGCGTATCGCTATGTCAGCCAGATCCATCCGGGCACGGTAGTCACCGCTGCGTTGGTGCTGATCGGCTTTTTAGCGGTGTTACTCGCTATGCGCGCGCTCTCTGTGGCCTTGGCGGTGGCGCAATACCATGGCTTTCATCTCAGTGAATCCGAGCGCCGTCTCACCGTGGAGCGCGGCCTGTTGACGCGCGTCCGCAGCAGCGTGGCGTTGCGGCGGATCCAGTCGTGGACGCTGTACGAAAGCCGCCTGCATCGCCTGTTCGGCCGGCGCCAGTTGCGCGTGGACACTGCCGTGGCAGGCACTGGCGATAACGAAGGCAGCGCGTTGAAGGAACTCGCACCGATCGCCGACCCGCCGCGCTGCGATGCCTTGTTGCAGCGCCTGCTGCCCGGTGCTGCTTGGCCGCCTGCGCAGTGGCAGTCGATCGCCACGCATTGCTGGTGGCGGCTAAGTCTGCCTACGTTGCTGTTGCTGCTGCCGCTGATGGCCGGCCTGGCCTGGCAATTCGGCAGTCAGGCGGCGTGGGTGCTGCTGTGGTTGCCCTGGAGTGCGTTCAAGGCGTATCGCCAGGTGCAACGCATGGGCTATGCGCTGGATGCGCGCTATGTGGCCGTGCGCGGTGGCTGGTGGAAGCGTTGGTGGCGGCTGGCCGAACTGGACAAGCTGCAGGCGCTGCAACTGCAACGCTCGCCGCTGGATCGGTTGTCCGGCACCGCCACACTCTGGCTGGACACCGCCGGCGCCAGCGCAACCGGCCCGGCTTTACGCCTGCGCTTTGTGCCGTTGGCGCAGGCGCAGCAGCTGCAGGCACAACTCGGTGCGGCGTTGACGCGGCGCAAGCTGCGCTGGTGATTGGTGATTGGTGATTGGTGATTGGGGATTGGGGATTGGGGATTGGGGATTGGGGATTGGGGAATGGGGAATGGCAGTTTGGATCAGCGTCGCTGATCGGCACTGGCATTGCGCACCACCAGCAATCAACGTTGCGCCGGCCCCCAATACCCGAGTTCGCGCCGAATCTGCAGCCCGCGCCATAGCGCGCCCAACGGCTTGCGTCGCAACGGGCCGAGCTTGCCGGCGATGAAGTCCTCGGTCGCGGCAATCACCCGCGCCGACGACTGCCCATCGCGATATGGATGGATCGCGTCGGCATAACTGGCTAGCGCGCTACGTAGCACCGCATCCGGCGCCAGGGCGCGCGCCAGTTGCTGCGGCAGTTGATCAGGCTGCTGAAAGTCGAGCATATGCGGCTGCGGCACGCGGTTGCGAAAGGTCACCACCGGTTTGTGTTGCACCACAAACTCGGAGACGATCGATGACGTATCCGACACCAGCACATCGGCCGCACGCTGCGCGGCCATGACCTCTTCGGGTTCGACGAAGCGGGCATTCGGCCCGGCCAGCGCGCGATAACGATCGAACAAGTCCGGCGCGCACTTCGGGTGCAAGGTCAGCAGCCAATAATGCGCGCCGCGCGCGATATCGGCGGCGATCTCAGCATAGAGCGCAGGCGCAGCGCTCAAGCGCTCGGTAAACGTGGAGCCGAACAGGATCACAGGCCGCCCGTTGGCTGGCGCGCGCAACGCGGCGCTGCGTCCGCCATCGTCGCGGAACACCGGGTCGAGCTTCGGCCAGCCAGTTTCGACCACTGCAAAATGCCCTTCGCGCGTGGCCAATGCACGAAACGGTGCCGTGGTGGCCGGACCTTGCGTGCAGTACAGATCGAACAGACCGCGCACGCGGAAATGGCCGCGATTGTCTTCGCGCTTTTGCACGTTGAAGCCATGGAAGAGCTGCACCTTGGCGCCGGAGATAAACGGCGGCACCCAGTTGGCTGCGCTGAACACCGCACGCGGACGCAGCGCCAGCGCCTCGCGCAGGCCGACCTCGCGCACACCCGGCAAGGCCAGCCCACGCGCACCGCCCTCGAACCAGGCCGACACGGAGTGGCCGCGGGTCTGTAATGCCTGCGCCAATGGCGCCAGAATAGGCAACGCGTAACGCTCCGTTGCGAACAGCAGGTACTCGGCCATCACATGTCCTCTTTGACCGCACCCGACGAACGGCCGCGCATCAGCGCCTGCATTATCGCGTTCAACGAGGCCGATCGCCTACGCGACTGTCTGAGCTCGCTGGCGTTCTGCGACGAGATCGTGGTGGTGGACTCCGGCTCCACCGACGCCACCGTGGCGCTGGCCACTGCGCTTGGCGCACGCGTGTTGCAACGCGACTTCGACGGCTATCGCAGCCAGAAGGCGTATTGCGTCGAACAGGCCAGCCACGACTGGGTGCTGTGCCTGGATGCCGACGAACGCATCAGCGATGCCTTGCGCAGCTCGATCATCGCCGCGCGCGATGCGGGCTTCACCGAGGCGGCCGGCTATCGCTTCGCGCGGCTGTCGGATTACTTCGGCCGCTTTCTGCGCCATGGCAATGCCTATCCGGATCGTGTGCTGCGCCTGTTCGATCGCCGGCGTGGCGGCTGGCGCGGCAAGCGCGAGATCCACGAAGCGGCGAGTGTGGATGGAACCGTCGTCACCCTGCCCGGCGATCTGATCCATTACCCGTATCGCTCACTGGCGCAGCAGCTGGCCAAGACCCAGCGCTATGCGCAGATGATGGCCGAGCACGAGTACGCACGCGGCAAACGCGCGACCTGGAGCAAGCTGGTGCTGGCGCCGGCCTGGCGTTTCTGGCGCGGCTATCTGCTGCGTGGCGGTTTTCGCGATGGCTGGCACGGGCTGATCTACGCCTATGTGCGTGCCAACTACGTGCGCCAGAAGACCATCATGTTGTGGCTGCTACAGCACAACCAACCGGTGCAGGACCCGCCGCGCGCGGACGATCAACGCAGCGACTGAGCTGCGGCCTGCTGCGCCTGACGCGCTGCCAGGCCAACCAGCACACCGACCATCGCCGTGTAGAAACTCGCCGAGACCTGATGCGCGAACATCGATTGGGTCAATCCACATAGCGCGTAGCTGATCACGATCATCACGCCGGCCGCTGCCGGCCCGCGAAACTGGCGCTGCCCGCTGCGCCGATGCAGTCGCACGAAGATCCACAGCGGCACGCCATACACCGCGATCAACAACAACAGGCCCGGAACGCCCTGCGTGGCGCCCCATTCGGCCAGATCGTTATGCGCGTGACCAAGATGACAACGCAGCAACCAGGTATCGCCGGCACACACCGGCAACTCGCGCATCGCATCGTCGAAACGCCCGACGCCCACGCCGGTGAGCGGATGCGCGCGCAAGGTATCCCAGGCCACATGCAGCCGCTCGATGCGGGCGCCGGCAGACGAATCGCTGTCGCCGACCTCGTAGCGTTGCAGATCTCTCTGCAATTCACCTAGACGCATTTGATCGGTCAAGGCCGGCACGCTGACGATCACGCCCACCGCCAGCACGCCGCTGCCGATGAAGGCCAGCAAACGCATGCGCGGGCTATGCCAGGCCGCGCCCCAGATCAGCACACCGAGTGTCACCAGCAACGACAGGTACACACCACGGCTGCCACTGAGCACGATGACCACCACCGCCGCGATGGCCGCGCCGACCAGCCAGCGCACGTTGCCCACCGGACGACAGAACACCGCCACAACCAGCAGCATCAGCGTGATATCGGCGAACACAATCGCGTTGGTAAAGCCTTCCGCGCGGTCGGCACCGTTCATCACCTGCAACAAGGCGATCAACATGGCTGCGAACACGCCGGCCAGTGCACCGCGCCACAACCAGACCTGGCGCGGTTGCAGCGCGTACGCCCACAACGCAGCCCACGGCAATACCAGAAAGCGCGAGCGGTTATCGACGTCGCGCAGCCCATGTTCGAACAGGGCGATCGACAGCAGCGACATCGCGATGACCGCCGCCGTCAGCCAGCCCAGCGCACGCAGCGACCCATCGCGCGTCACGATGCCCGCACGCAGGTTGCGCCAACCCACCAGCGAACCGAGCAGCAGGCACACGCCGAACGGCAGCAGGCCGCTCGGCATGCTGACCACCAGCGCGGTCATCAGGAACACGCCCAGTTCGGCGATGCGCACGCCTGCCCGCGATGCGATGGGGGCAGTCTGCGACAGCGAAGCGGGTTGAGTGGGCAAGGAATTCATCGAGCATCGGTGGCGAAAGGGAGGTAAAGCGGGCAACACACAGCGGCAACGCCGGCCAAGCTAACGATGCCCCGCATGAATCGTCGCTAGACAGCGGCCAGCGGCGGCATTGACGCAGCGCAAATCGTGTCCGGGAGGTCTGCTTGGCGCCCTCATTCGGTCTCCAGGTTGCCCTGCTCCTGTGCTTCCACCGCCCGCTCGTTGGAGCTTGCCACGCAGCTGCCGCGCACCGCATCGGCCGGCACCAGCCACCAGCGACGACGGTTGGCCACCCCCACCAATTGGCTGCGACTGCGATCCACGCAGGCCAGTAACGCCGTTTCCTGTACCAACAGCCAGCGTTGCGCAGGCTGCTCTGCCTGCCAGGTCACCCCGCGTTGCAGCTGTTGTTCCCACGGCACCTTGAAGCCGAAGGTCTGCGCGGGGCGGTCGGCCATCAGCAGGTTCTGCTCTTTCCAGGCCACCAGCCCAAGCTGCGCATCCACCCCGATCCGGCGCCCGGCTTCCCGCATCACCGCGCCCGACGAGCTGGAGTCGTTGAAAATTGGGTAGCAGACCAGCCCGAATGCCACCCACCACGCGCCCAGCAGCGAGGCGACCGCAAGCGCGGAGCGGCGCACCCGCAGCAACAGCAAGCTGGCCACGCCCCACACCCCCACCGCCAGCAACAGCCAGCCGAGCGGGTCAGTCGCCTCGCTGCCGACTCCGCGGCTGTCCATGATCTTCTGCTCGAAGCCCGGATGCCCGATCAGCATCGCCACCCCGCCAACGCTGAAGACCAGCGTCAGCAGCAGCGTGAAACCGAACAACATGCGTTGCACCCCGGCCCGCCGCAACAGCCCCGCCGCCAATGGCGCCAGCGCCAGGCAGAACATCGACAGCGCCGGCAGGATGTAGACATCGCGCTTGCCACTGGGAATGGTGAAGAACACCAGCACCAACAGCCACCACGCCAGCGGCAGCAGATAGCGCGGATCGCGGCGCTTGAGCCGGCGCCGCCAGGCCGGGATTGCCCATGGCAGCAGCAGGATGGTCGGCAGCCACATCGTGGCCATGCCCTTCAAGTGGTACCAGACCGGTTGCGCGTGGTCCCAGGAGCTGGCGTAGCGCTTGGCGGTCTGGCGCAGCAGGATGTCGTTGAGATACACGCGGTATTCGGGCTGGCCGGCGGTCAGCGCGGTCACCATCATCGGCACGAACCACAGCAGGATCGCGACAAAGAAGAACAGCGGCCCCAGCCAGAAGCGCTGATCGCGCACATGCACGCGTACGCCCGGCCAACCGCGCGCCGACGCAATGCCGGCCGGGATCAGCATCAGCAACGCGATCACGCCAACGCCTTTGGTGATCACGCCCAGCCCGGCGGCGAACCAGCCTAGCGTCCACCAGCGCCAGGCCGGGCCCATCAACAGATGCCGCAAAAGGCCGTAATTGGCCAGGGTGATCCAGAACACCACCAGCGGGTCGATCTGCGCCTTCTTGGCCTGGAAGGTGAAGTGCAACGTGAACAGCAGCATCCAGGCCGCATACAGGCCCACGCGCCGGGTCCACAGCCGCCGCCCCAGGTCGTACACGCAGGCCAGCGTGCCCAAGGCTGCCAGCAGCGACGGCAGCAGGAACGCCACCCGCCAATTGCCCAGCAGCGTGTAGAACAGCGCCTGCAGCCACATCAGCATCGGCGGCTTGTCCGAGTACAGCTCGTTGCCGCGATGCGGGAACAGCCAGTCGCCGCTCAGCACCATCTGCTTGGCGACCAGCGCAAAACGCGGCTCATCCGCCGGCCAGGGGTCACGCAATCCCAGGCCGGCACCGATGACCAATACAGCGGTGATGGCCAGCAGCCAGAAATCGGTGGAAGCACGGGTCTTGAGCATGGCCGGCGGCAGTGGGAAACAGGAGGGAACGCCGACTCGGCGCGCGATCAGGAGGTTTTTAGCAAAAGCGCGTAGAAAAATCCGTCGCAGTGCTGCTCGCCTGGAAACCGCTGGCGCCCCGGCCCTGCCGCATGACCAAACTGCGCACCCAGCGGCTGCGCCTGTGCATCGGCGGTGTGTTGCAAAAACGCCTCCACCTGGGCCTGGTTCTCACGCGCGAGCAAGGAGCAGGTGGTGTAAAGCAACTGCCCGCCCGGACGCAGCGTGCGCCAGGTCGCATCGAGCAGGCGTGCCTGCAAGGCGCTCAAGGCATCGATATCGTCGGCGCGGCGATGCAGCAGCACATCCGGTTGACGACGCACCACGCCGGTGGCCGAACACGGCGCATCCAGCAGCACCGCATCGAACGGCTGCCCGTCCCACCACGCGGCGGGATCGGCGGCGTCGGCCGCATGCAGCGCCACCTGCGCGCCCGGCACGGTGCGCTGCAGGGTCTGCTGCACGCGTTCCAGCCGGCGCGCATCCACATCCAGCGCGGTGAGCTGCAGGCCGGGATGGCGTTCCAGCAGATGCGCAGCCTTGCCACCGGGCGCGGCGCAGGCATCGAGCACGCGCGCCGATGGAGCCAACGGCAGTGCATCGGCCACCTGCTGCGCAGAACCGTCCTGCACCGAGACTTCGCCTTCGGCAAAGCCCGGCAACTGACTCACCGGCAGCGCGCTGTGCAAGCGCACCGCATCCGGCAACACCGCATCGATTTCGGCAGCGATGCCCAGTTCGGCCAGGCGCGCGACATACGCGGCCGGATCGGTGCGCCCGCGATGCACACGCAGCCACATCGGCGCCATCAGCGCGCTTGCAACGAAGATATCTTCGGCGTCATCGCCCCAATCGGCGCGCAGCTGCTTGCGCAACCAGGACGGCCAACCGGCATCGGCAGACACCGCCGGGAAACCCTCGCGCTGCGCACGCCGCAGGATCGCGTTGACCATGCCGGCCTGACGCGGCCGGCCCAGCGCACGACACGCGTCCACGGTGGCCGACAACGCCGCATGCGCGGGCAGTTGCAACACGTCGAGCTGGGCGAAGCCGGCCATCAGCAGCGCTTTCAGTTCGGCATCGCGCGGCGGCAACGGGCGCTCCAGCCACTGCCGCAGCGCTACGTCGTAGGCCGGGCGGCGGCGCAACACCGCAAAACAGATCGCCTCCACCAGCGCGCGGTCACGCGGATCGCTCAGGCCGGGCAAGCTCGCAGCCAGCTCGGCCTTGAGCGAGCGACCCTGGTCGAACACCGCCGTCAGCACCCGCGCTGCGGCCAGACGCGAGGCAACGCCGGCAGTAGCGGCTTCCGTCGACATCAGGTCAGCGCCGGCAGATCGCGGCGCGCGTTTAGGTAGTCGGCGGCGGTGATCGCCTTGCCGCCCTCGCGCTGCAAGACGCGTACCCGCAACGCGCCCGCACCGCAGGCGATATCGATGCCCTGCTTGCTGGCGGCCAGCAGGGTGCCCGGCGCCTGCCGATGTGCCAGCTCCAGCGCCACTGCACCATGCAGGCGCACACGCTCACCGGCCAGCATCGCCTCGGCCACCGGCCATGGATTAAATGCGCGCACGCGCCGCGCCAGTTCCTGCGCCGGCTGCGCCCAGTCCAGCCGCGCCTGCGCCTTGTCCAGCTTGTGCGCGTAGGTCACGCCCTCGGCCGGCTGCGGTTGCGCCACCGGGCGAACGCCGGCACGCAGCAACCCCAGTCCATCGGACAGCACCTGCGCACCCAGCGCGGCGAGGCGGTCGTGCAGCTGCCCGCCGGTTTCCTGCTCCCCGATCTCCAGACGTTGCGACAGCAGCACCGGGCCGGTATCCAGACCGGCTTCCATCTGCATCAGGCACACGCCGGTTTCGGTATCGCCGGCCTCGATCGCACGCTGGATAGGCGCGGCGCCACGCCAGCGCGGCAGTAACGAGGCATGCACATTCCAGCAGCCGTAGGTCGGCGCGGCCAGCACTGCCTTGGGCAGGATCAAGCCGTAAGCCACCACCACCATCAGGTCGGCATCGAGCGCGCGCAGCGTCGCCAGGGCCTCGGGCGAGCGCAGCGTCTGCGGCTGAAACACCGGGATGCCGCGCGCGATCGCTTCCAGCTTGACCGGCGAGGCGGTCAGCCCACGGCCGCGGCCTGCAGGCCGATCCGGCTGGGTATAGACCGCCACCACTTCATGTCGCTGCGCGGCAGCGCGCAACGAGGCGACGGCAAAATCCGGCGTACCGGCGAAGATGATTTTCATTGGGCGGGGGATTCGGGAGTGGAAATTGGGGAGTCGCAGGGGCGGATTCGGCAATCGGTGAGAGAACCGGCCTTCCGAATCCCGACTCCCGAATCCCGGCCGTCAGGCAACGTGTTTGCGCTGCTTGGCCAGTTTCTTGCGCACCATCTCGCGCTTGAGCGGCGACAGATAATCGACAAACAACTTGCCGTCCAGGTGATCCATCTCATGCTGGATGCACACCGCCAGCAGGCCTTCGGTGCTCAGTTCCTGCGCCTGCCCGTGGCGGTCGACATAGCGCACCGTGATCGCATCGGCACGGCTGACATCGGCATAGATGCCCGGCACCGACAGGCAGCCTTCCTGATACAGCTGCTCGCCCTGTTTGCTGACGATTTGCGGGTTGATGAACACCTGCGGCAGGTTCTTCTCGTCGCTGACGTCGATCACCATGAAACGCTTGTGCACATCCACCTGACTGGCGGCCAGGCCGATGCCGGGCGCCTCGTACATGGTCTGGAACATGTCGTCGAGCAAGCGTTGAAATGCCGGGCTGGTGACCTCGGCAGCATCGACCGGCACGGCCTTGGTGCGCAGCCGCGGGTCGGGAAATTCGAGAATAGGGAGCAAAGCCATGGGGTTACCCGTGCTGGGAACACCGGCGCGGCGCCGGCAAGACGCTCCTATTCTAGCGCACTGCTTGCGTAACGCCGGGGTTTCTGGACTATAGTGCGCGGACCTGTTGGGGAATCAGGCAAGAAGGCACTCATGTTGAACCGACTTCGTACGGTCGTCGCTGCGGCGATGCTGACCGTCGCGACCTACGCTGCCGCGCAAGCGGTGGGCGAACATCCAGAGACTTACGTGGTGCGCAAGGGGGATACCCTTTGGGACATCGCTGGGCGTTTTCTGCAAAAGCCGTGGCTGTGGCCGGAAATCTGGCAGGCCAATCCGCAAATTCAGAATCCGCACCTGATCTACCCGGGCGATGTGATCAGCCTGGCCTACCTGGATCGCGTCGCCAAGGGCACTGTGCAGCCCGGCCCGCGTCAGGAAGCGCCGATCAATGCGATTCCGCTATCGGACGTCGAGCCGTTTCTCAAAAACCTGCGCGTCACCGACGACTTCGACGGCCTGCCGTATGTCGTCGGTCTGGAGGGCGGTCGTTCGCGTGCCACCACTGGCCAGTTGGCGTATGTGGTCGGCCTGGACGACGCGCAGCCGGGGCAGCGTTTTGCAGTGGTGCGCCCGACCGTGAAGTTCAGCCTGCCCAAGCCCAACGATGATCTGGATATGGCCGGCAATAGCGTCGCCGGCTCCGGCAACATCTGGAAGAACTACATCGCACCGAGCAGTCGCCGCGAGTTCCTGGGGTATGAACTGGCGCAGGTCAACGTCGGCACCATTACCCGCAGCGCGGCAGGCGGCAATTCCAAGGCGGCGACTTTGCTGCTGCAGGACAGCGGCCGTGAAGTGCGTGCGGGCGATCGCATCATCGCGGTCGAGGCACAGCCCTACGATCTGCAGTTCATTCCGCATCCACCGTCGGAACAGGCCACGCAGACCGAGTTGCGCGTACTCGCCATCTCCGATGCCTTCATCGTCGGCGGTACCCGCGACGTGATCGCCATCTCCGGTGGCGCGCGCGAGGGCATCAACAACGGCACGGTGTTCTCGATCTGGCGCAAGGGCCGCACGGTCAGCGACCGCGTCAAGCACTCGCGTTTTTCGCGGACCGATGACGATTTCAGCGGTCCGGCCGGTTCCACCGTCGGCCTGCCCGACGAATACGTCTCGCACGCGATGGTGTTCCGCACCTTCGACAAGGTCAGCTATGCGCTGGTGATGGAAAGCGTCAAGCCGACCGGCCTGGGCTACATCGTCAAGCATCCAGACGCGCAGTAAGCGCGACAAAATCCGATGCTGTAACGCGACGGCGCCTGAGGGCGCCGTCGTCGTTTGCGGCCTACGCTGACTGCATGGCCCTGATTGCTCCCGACCTGCGTGCGTTGTTGATCCTGCTGCTGGCCGGCGGCCGCAGCCCGCCGCGCCGTACGCTGCTGACGACGTTCGCCTCGCCGGCCGAGATCCTAGCCGCCGGCTCCGATGCATGGCGCGCTGCCGGCTGCGACGCGCTGCAATCGGCCCTGCTGCGTCTCCCCGACGCGCAGGCGCTGGACGCTGCGCTGCACTGGTGTGCGCAGCCCGGGCATCACCTCATCGGTTGGCAGGATCCGGACTATCCCGCGCTGCTGCGGCATCTGGTCAATCCGCCGCTGGCCTTGTTCGTGGACGGCGACCCCAATGCGTTATGGCATCCAGCGGTGGCGGTGGTCGGCAGCCGTGCGGCCACGGCCGGAGGGCGGGAGCACACCCGCGCGTTTGCTTCCAGCCTGGCGAGCGCCGGGCTGGGCATCGTCAGCGGCATGGCGGCAGGCGTGGATGCGATCGCCCACGAGGCCGCGCTTGCCCGCGCCGACGGCATCACCGTGGCGGTGGTCGGCACCGGCACCGATGTGGCCTATCCCGCACACCATCACGGCTTGCGCGATCGCATCGCCGCGCGTGGTGCGGTCGTCAGCGAGTACCTGCCCGGCACAGCGGCGGCCGCGGGGCACTTCCCGGCCCGCAACCGGATCATCGCCGGGCTGGCATTGGGCACGCTGGTGGTCGAAGCGGCCATGCGCTCGGGCGCGCTGATCACCGCGCGGCTGGCAGCCGAGGCCGGGCGTGAAGTGTTCGCCCTGCCCGGCTCGCTGCACAATCCGCTCGCGCGCGGCTGCCATCACCTGATCCGGCAGGGTGCCACCCTGGCCCAGGAGCCGGCCCAGATCATCGACGGGCTGCGCCTGCTCTCGGGCGAGTTGGCCGATGCCTTGCGCCAGCGCCTGGCCGCCCCCACTGATCAGGCCAGGACGGCGCCCAAGGCCTTTACCGCGCGCCCGGATCCGGACTACCAGCGCTTGTGGCAGGCACTTGGCCACGACCCAACCCCTATGGATGCATTGGTCGAACGCACCGGATTGACGGCCGCCACGCTGTCCTCCATGCTGCTCATCATGGAACTGGAGGGAGACGTGGTCACCGAGCACGGTCGCTATACCCGCAATCCCTAGTTTCTTCACCTCCACAGCGTCGCGCGACGCAGGCCGAGGGGCAATGAAAGAGAGCATTCTTGATGTACTGCTGTACCTGTTCGAACATTATTTCAGCGAAGACGCGGACCTGGTCCGTGACCGTGACTCGCTTCAGAATGGCCTGATCCACGCTGGCTTCAGCCCTGCAGAAATCAGTAAAGCCTTCGATTGGCTGGACGCGCTCTCCGAGCAGCGGCCTAGTGTTGCGCGCCCGCACGTCGACGGGCCGGTGCGTATCTACCACGGCCCGGAACTGGACAAGCTCGATGTGGACTGCCGTGGGTTTCTGATGTTCCTGGAGCAACACCGCATTCTCGATGCCGATCAGCGCGAGTTGGTGCTGGACCGCGCCATGGCGCTGGACCAGGACGAGCTTGATCTGGACGACCTCAAGTGGGTGGTGCTGATGGTGCTGTTCAACCAGCCGGGTGCCGAAGCGGCCTATGCCTGGATGGAAACGCAGATGTTCCTCGACGAGCCTGAACCCGTACACTGAGGGTCGAAGCCGCGATGGAAGCGCGTGCGTGGGGACGGGAATGAGCAGTTGGTATTACGCCGAGGGCAACCGCCATCGGTGTGGCCCGGTGGCCGGCGAGGCCTTGCTGGGCCTGTATCGTGATCGCGCGATTGCCCTGGATACCCTGGTCTGGCGCAAAGGCCTGACCCAATGGGTGCCCTTGTCTGCCTGCGCCGAAGAGCTCGGGCCGCCGATTTCCACCGAGTTGGGCGCTGCAGCGCGGCCTCCGCCACTGCCATCGGCGGCGGCACACATGTCGCCTGCCCACGTGTCTGTACTGCCAGCGCATCGCCTGCCGAACCACGGGCCGGGATGGTCGCTGGCGGTGGTGCTGGGCGCGGTGGTGGGGATGTTTGTCCTGGTGGCGGTGATCGGCATTCTGGCTGCAATCGCGCTGCCGGCTTATCAGGACTATGTGGGACGCACCAAGGTCGCCAAGGCGGTGGCCGCATTGGCGCCATTAAAGCCGCAGATCGCCGAATTTCTCGCGCAGGAAGGCCGTTGTCCAGTCAATGGCGACAGCGGGTTCCAGGCGCCCGAGCATTATGCAAACGACGTGCTGACCAGCGTGCGGGTCGGCCGTTTCGACACCACCCAGTGCGGCATCGAAGCGGTGATGCATGCACCGAAATCGGCCAAGCTCGATGGCAAGGCGTTGTGGCTGGATTTCGACGCTGATGCCAGCAGTTGGCAGTGCAGTTCCGAGATCGACGACAACCAACTTCCGCCGGACTGCCGCGGTTAGAGCGCGTTAGCTCAAATGCATCTCACGCTCAAGCCAATCGTTTCACCAAGGGGACATCAATGACGCAGTGGTATTACGCCGACGCCCAGCGCGAACGCCAGGGGCCGATCGACACCGACACGCTGGTTGCGCGCCTGTCGCAAGGCATCATCGACCGCTCCAGCCTGGTCTGGCGCGAAGGTCTGCCGCAGTGGGTGGCGCTGCGCGAGGTCGCGGCCGAACTGGGCGTCGATACAGCAGTGTCGGCGCCCCCCGAGCCGACCGGATATACATCAGTGGACGTTCCGGCCAGTGAACCGCAAGCGACGGTTTACCCGACCAGCGCCCCGGTGGATAACGCGCCCGCCGCAGCGGCGCCGTTTGCCGGCTCCGCTGCAGATGCCTCGTTCGCGCAGACCGAATCTGGCCTTGCCAATCACCCTGCAGCAGTGGATCAGCAGCAGATTCCGCCAAGCGAGCACGCTGCACCGGCAGATCCGGTAGCGTGGTCCACCACGCCGGCAGAGGCAGCGACACCCCCGGCGGCCTCAAGCCCCATCCTGACCGAGGCCTCGGACGCGCCTGCGACGCCTGCCGATGCCTCGTCGCAGACACCCGCTGGCGTGCCAATTCCCAGCGCCTGGGACTCCGTAGCCGCCGCCGCACCCACCGCAAGCGTTGCTTTGCAGGATGCCCCGGTTGTCTACGCCGGCCTGTGGCGGCGCGTGGCGGCCAGCATCCTGGACAGCTTCGTGACCACCTTCGCGGTATATCTGATCGTGATCCCGTTGGTGTTCGTCGTGGCGCTGGCAACCACCCGCGGCGATTCCGGTTCGGCGTTGGACGACGGTAGCGCGCTTGGCATCGCGATCATGGTGGTGTCGTATGGCATCGGTCTGGCCATCCCGACGCTGTATTTCGCCTGGATGCAGTCCAGCCGGCACCAGGCCAGCCTGGGCAAGCTCGCCTGCGGCATCAAGCTGGTGCGCGCCGACACCAACGGCGGCCGGGTCGGTTTTTGGCGCAACGTGTTGCGCTATCTGGCCTACATGCTGATCAGCGTGCTCACCCTGGGCATCGGCGCGATCGTGGCGGCGTTCATGGCCGGCATGACCCAGCGCAAGCAGGCCCCGCACGACAAAGTGTGCGAGACCCTGGTGGTGGATCGCTGGGCCTTCACCGATCACCCGGAGCGGCAATCCACGGGGCTGGACACAGTCACGATTGTGGTGCTGGCCATTTATGCGGTGATAGTAGTGATTGGCGTGATCTTCGCCGCAATCATGATTGCAGCGATCGGAATGAGCCAGAACTGAGGGTTCGTGGCCGAAGCCGCTTGACACGGCGGCGTCTGCCGTGATCTTTCTAATAAGAGAACTGAACGCCCGGGCTACCATCCCGGGCGTTGACGTGTGGGAAACAGGCGATCTGCTTCCCTCCACCGGCCAATTAGGCCACGCTACCTGCCCCCCGGGCCCTGCCCAAAGAATTAACCACCATGCCCAAGCACCTGCTCATCGTCGAATCGCCCGCCAAGGCCAAGACGATCAATAAATACCTCGGCAAGGACTTCACCGTCCTGGCCTCGTATGGGCACGTGCGCGACCTGGTCCCCAAGGAAGGCGCGGTCGATCCGGACAACGGGTTCGCGATGCGTTACGACCTGATCGAAAAGAACGAGAAGCATGTCGAAGCCATTGCGCGTGCAGCCAAGACCGCCGACGACATCTTTCTGGCGACCGACCCGGACCGCGAGGGCGAGGCGATCAGCTGGCACATCGCCGAGATCCTGAAAGAGCGCGGTCTGCTCAAGGACAAGCCGATGCAGCGGGTGGTGTTCACCGAGATCACCCCGCGTGCGATCAAGGAAGCGATGCTCAAGCCGCGCGCGATCGCCGCCGACCTGGTCGATGCGCAGCAGGCACGTCGCGCGCTCGATTATCTGGTCGGCTTCAACCTGTCGCCGGTGTTGTGGCGCAAGGTGCAGCGCGGCCTGTCGGCCGGCCGCGTGCAGTCGCCGGCGCTGCGCATGATCGTCGAGCGCGAAGAAGAGATCGAAGCCTTCATCGCACGCGAATACTGGTCCATCGATGCGCAATGCCGGCATCCGTCGCAGCCGTTCAATGCGCGTTTGATCAAGCTGGACGGGCAGAAATTCGAGCAGTTCACCGTCACCGACGGCGACACCGCCGAAGCGGCGCGCTTGCGCATCCAGAAGGCGGCGCAAGGCCTGCTGCATGTTACCGACGTGGCCAGCAAGGAGCGCAAGCGCCGCCCCGCCCCGCCGTTCACCACCTCCACGTTGCAGCAGGAAGCCTCGCGCAAGCTCGGTTTCACCACCCGCAAGACCATGCAGGTGGCGCAGAAGTTGTACGAAGGTGTGGCACTGGGCGACGAGGGCTCGGTCGGCCTGATCAGCTATATGCGTACCGACTCGGTGAACCTGTCGCAGGACGCGTTGGCGGAAATCCGCGACGTGATCGCGCGCGATTTCGGCACCGCCTCGTTGCCGGATCAGCCCAATACCTACACCACCAAATCCAAGAATGCGCAGGAAGCGCATGAGGCGATCCGCCCGACCTCGGCATTGCACACACCCGCACAGGTGGCGCGCTTTCTGTCCGACGACGAGCGCCGTCTGTACGAATTGATCTGGAAGCGCGCAGTCGCCTGCCAGATGATTCCGGCCACGCTCAACACCGTCAGCGTCGATCTGTCGGCCGGCAGCGAACATGTGTTCCGTGCCAGCGGCACCACCGTCGTGGTTGCGGGCTTTCTGGCCGTGTACGAAGAAGGCAAGGACACCAAGAGCAGCGAAGACGAGGACGAGGGCCGCAAGCTTCCTCCGATGAAGGCCGGCGACAACATCCCGCTGGACCGCATCGTCACCGATCAGCATTTCACCCAGCCGCCGCCGCGCTTCACCGAAGCGGCGCTGGTCAAGACGCTGGAGGAATACGGTATCGGCCGTCCGTCCACCTACGCCTCGATCATCCAGACCCTGCAGTTCCGCAAGTACGTGGAAATGGACGGCCGCAGCTTCCGCCCCACCGACGTGGGCCGTGCGGTGTCCAAGTTCCTGTCCGGGCATTTCACCCGTTACGTGGATTACGACTTCACCGCCAAGCTCGAAGACGATCTGGATGCGGTCTCGCGTGGCGAAGCGGAATGGATTCCGTTGATGGAGAAGTTCTGGGGCCCGTTCAAGGAACTGGTCGAAGACAAGAAGGATTCGCTGGACAAGACCGACGCCGGCAGCGTGCGCGTGCTTGGCGCCGACCCGGTCAGCGGCAAGGAAGTCAGCGCGCGCATCGGCCGCTTCGGCCCGATGGTGCAGATCGGCACGGTCGAAGACGAAGAAAAGCCCACATTCGCCTCGTTGCGCCCGGGCCAGAGCATCTTTTCGATCTCCATCGAAGATGCGCTGGAACTGTTCAAGATGCCCCGCGCGCTGGGCCAGGACAAGGACCAGGACGTCAGCGTCGGTATCGGCCGGTTCGGGCCGTTTGCGCGCCGTGGCAGCGTGTATGCCTCGCTGAAGAAAGAAGACGACCCGTACACCATCGATCTGGAACGCGCGGTGTTCCTGATCGAAGAGAAGGAAGAGATCGCACGCAATCGGGTGATCAAGGAATTCGACGGCAGCGATATCCAGGTGCTCAACGGCCGCTTCGGCCCGTATATCAGCGACGGCAAACTCAACGGCAAGATCCCCAAGGATCGCGAACCGGCGTCGCTGAGCTTCGAAGAAGTGCAGCAGTTGCTGACCGACACCGGCAAGCCGGTGCGCAAGGGCTTCGGTGCAAAGAAGGCCACGCTGAAGAAGAATACGGTCAAGGATTCGTCGCCGAAGAAGACGGCGGTCAAGAAGACCGCCACCAAGACTGCTGCGACCAAGACCGCTGCCAAAAAGGCCCCGGCCAAGAAAAAAACCGCCGCCAAGAAGGCCGCCAAGCGTGTGGTCAAGAAAGTGGCGAGTAAGGCGGCAGGCTGAGTCGCACGATGCAATCGGCACCCAGCCCCGCGCTCAGCTTGGATAACGCCGTCGCTGCCCTGACCCGGGGTGGCGTGATCGCCTATCCCACCGAAGCGGTGTGGGGACTGGGTTGCGACCCGCGCCAGCAAGCGGCCGTGCTGCGGCTGCTGGCGATCAAGCGGCGCCCGGTCGACAAGGGCGTGATCGTGGTCGCTGCCAGCGTGGATGTCCTGCACGAATGGGTGGATTTCGACGCGCTGGAGCCTGCGCGCAAGCAGGAGGTGCTGGCCAGCTGGCCGGGCCCGCACACCTGGATCCTGCCAGTCACCGCACAGGTGCCGCGCTGGGTCACTGGCGCGCATGACGGGCTAGCAGTGCGCATCAGCGCGCATCCGGTCGTCGCCGCGCTCTGCGCAGCCTGGGGCGCCCCGTTGGTGTCCACCAGCGCCAACCTGGCCGGTGAGCCACCCGCACGCAGCCGTCAATCACTGGATCCGGCGCTGCTGGCCAGCATCGATGGCGTGGTGGATGGCGAGGTGGGCGCACTGGCGCAGCCGACCCAGATCCGCGATGCGCGCAGCGGGCAGATCCTGCGCGACTGAGTGAAGCGGTGAGATGGATTCAACGAGTTTGGCTGCCGTGTGATGGATACCTCAGGCCCAGCTCGATTGGCACGCTTGGCAAAGCGCGAAACCACGTGCAACGGCCGTCGCTGATCCGCCCGCCTGCATCGTCCGAAACCAGTTCAGCCGCCCCCCCTTTGCCCACAGCCGGACAGACGCGCACACTGCGGTCATGCGTACCGTCCTGACCCTTCTGTTGCTGGCCACCGCGCTGCCTGCGTCGGCGGCCAGTACCGCCAGCAAACCCGATCCGAACGTGCGGATCTACCGCTGCGTCAGCAGCACCGGCACCGTGGCGCTGCAGGATGCGCCATGCAGCAGCGGGCGCCAGCAGGTGCTGGACCTGCAACGCCCGCAGGATCCGCCGCCACGACCGGAACGCGCTGTCGTCGCCCCTGCCGCCGTCGCGACGCAGCCGCCGCGCGAGGTGCGCATCATCACCGTGCAACCGCCGCAGCCGATGTACGAGTGCACCACCGAAGACGGCAACCGCTACACAAGCGACAGCCCGGAAGGCAATCCGCGCTGGGTGCCGACCTGGGGGCCCGCCTATGTGGGCAACGGCATTGCCCCGCCGGTCAACGGCGGCGGCATCCAGCGTCCGCCGATCTCGGTGAGCCCGCGCCCGGCGGTATCGGTGCAAGGTGGCTCCGGACGGGGTGGAAGCCTGCGCGGAAGCGCAAGCTTCGGAGGCGGCGGCTATCAGGGCGGCTACGGCGGCGGCTACGGCGGCGGCACGGTGATCGTGCCGTACGGCAATGTGCAGATCCGCGACGAATGCCATGCCCTGCCGGAGCAGGAAGTCTGCGGGCGGCTGGCCGATCGCCGCTGGGAGCTGATCCGGCGCTATAACAGCGCCTTGCAGAGCGAGCGCGAGGACCTCAGCCGCGAACAACGCGGCATCGACGCACGCCTGCAACGCGATTGCGGCGGCGCATGAGGCGCTGCCTGTTGTTGTTGATCGGATGGACGTCGGTTGCCAGCGCCCAGGACGTGACCATCTACCGCTGCACCGATCCGACCGGCGCGCTCACGGTGCAGAACATGCCGTGCCCGAAAGGCGTGCAGCAGCAAAAGAAAGTGATGACTGCGCCGGCCGCCGTGCCGTTTGCGCCGGGCGGATCGAGCGCGGCATCGCCCGCGCGCACAGCGCCCTCTGCACAATCGCGCGCCACCCCGAAAACCGAGGCGCCCGCTGCTGCACCCGTTGCGGCACCAGCACCGGTTGCGCCGACGTCACCTGCCTCTACCTCCACACTGCCACCGCCGCCGTTGTTCGAATGCACCGCGCACGACAACGGACGTTATTTCACCGAAGACCGCGAACCGGCTACGCGCTGCCTGCCGATGCAGACCACCAACCTGGCGGGCGGGCCGGCCACCGGCGGAGGCAGCGCCTGCGAGGTGGTCACCGATCGCTGCGCGCCGGTACCGGATCAGAGCCTGTGCGAGGCCTGGCGCAAACGCGCCGAGCAGGCCGAGGCAAGCTGGCGCTTCTCCGACGAGGCGCAATCGGCCGAACGCAAGCAGCGCTTCGATCAAATGCGCCGGGTGCTGGACGAAAGCCGCTGCGCGAATCCGTCCACCACGCCTTGATGCTGCAACCAGCGGTCCAGCGCAGGTCAGTCAGTTCGACGGCGCTGCGTTTGCTGGGCCGATGTTTTAAAGCCACTGGCAACCTACAGCGATCACCAGATGGCATGTGCGGTGCACCGACCAGCAGCGCAAGCGAGCAACCTCGCGGCCCCCTGACTCGCGCGCAGGCGGGTTAAAACCCGTAACGCAAGAATCCGCCATCCACCGCGATGCATTCGCCAGTGATGTAACTGGCCGCAGGCAGACATAGAAAACCGACTGCAGCGGCAACTTCTTCCGGTTCGCCGATGCGGCGCATCGGGGTGCGTTCGATCACCTGCTCGTAGTAATCCGGGTCCGACAGCGGCCCGGATGTGCGACGGGTGCGGATGTACCACGGCGCCACCGCATTGACGCGGATGCCGTCCTCGGCCCATTCCACCGCCAGATTGCGTGTCATCTGCTGCAACGCGGCCTTGGTCATGCCGTACGGCGCGCCGCTGCGCACATGGGTGATGCCGGAGACGCTGCCCACGTTGACGATCGCCGAGGCCGCGTGGCGGGCAAGCAACGGGTGCGCATAACGCGACAATTCGAAGGCCGCGAACACGTTGGTTTCGAAGATGCCGCGCCACTGGTCTTCGGTGTAGTCGATCGCCGCGCGGGTGATGTTGCCGCCGGCATTGTTGATCAGCAGGTGCAGGCCATCGGCGTGGTCTTCCACCCAATCGAGAATGGCACGACGTTCTTCATCGTCGGCCACATCGGCGGCCAGGCCATGCAATTCGCGCTCGGGGAATTCTTCGGCGAGCTCGTCGCGTGCCTGCGCCAGTGCATCGGCATCGCGCGCCACCATCAGCAGATCCGCGCCGAAGCCGAGCAGCTCGCGCGCGATGGCAAAGCCAATGCCGGCGCTGGCGCCGGTGATGAGCGCGGTCTGTCCATCCAGCCGCCAACGATGGGTTGTCACGTGGGTGATCCTCTTTCAAGACGCAGGAAACGGCCACTGCAGCGTGATTGACGCCTGCGTGCGGCCCGAGCGTTAGGATACCGCCACCCCAAGCGAGGTCACGACGATGAAACTGCATTGGATTCCTGCAGCCAGCCTGGCGTTGTTGCTTGGTGCCTGTCAGCGACCGCAACCTGCGCCCACCGATCAGAAGCCCGAGCCGCAGGCCACCGCCTTGCGCGACCACATCCAGGAACCGTTGAACAAGGCGCACGCGGTGCAGGCGGCGACTGACCAGGCAGCAGACGATCAACGCAAGGCGATCGACGCAGCCACGCAGTAGAAACGACAACGCCGGCACAAGGCCGGCGTTGTCGATGCATCACCTTGAAAACGTACTGCGTCAGAACCCGCAGAAGCAATACGCCAGCGATTTGACCGGCGTGCCCCCGGCCTTGCTGTCATGCACGGCGTCTTCGACGAAGCGCAACTGGGTGTCCACTTCCGGCAGCGAGCGCGCCAGCATGGCGCGTGCCATGGCCGAATCGCCCAGCATCCAGGCGCCCATACGGCTGCCGGCAAAGCCGCTCATGAACTGCGAGAACGGCGTGGCCGGCTTCTCGACATAGCGCACGCGAAACTTGCCCTTGCTCAACTTGGCCCGATCGGCCGCATCGGCCACCGCTTCCTGCATGCCGCCGAACGCATCCACCAGGCCATGCTGCTTGGCCTGCGCCCCGCTCCACACGCGGCCGCGTGCGACCTTGTCGATGGCGTCCACCGACTGGTGACGCGCCTGCGCCACCTTGCCGGTGAAATCGGCATAGCCCTTGTTGATCACCGCCTGGATGACCTGGCCGGCGGCCGGGTCCAGCGGACGGGTGATGTCGAACGCGCCGGCAAAGCGCGTGGTGCCCACACCATCGGTATGCACGCCGATCTTGTCCAGCGCACGGGTCAGATTCGGCACCATGCCGAAGATGCCGATCGAGCCGCTGATGGTCGACGGGTCGGCATAGATGCGATCGGCATTCATGCTGATCCAGTAACCGCCGGAGGCGGCGAGATCGCCCATCGACACCACCACCGGCTTGCCGGCCTGCTTGAGCGCGACCACTTCGCGACGGATCTGCTCGGAGGCGAACACTTCGCCGCCGGGCGAATCCACGCGCAGCACCACCGCCTTGACCTCTTCATCGTCGCGCGCCTGACGCAGCAACGCGGCGGTCGATTCGCCACCGATGCGGCCAGCCGGCTGCTCGCCGCCGCTGATCTCGCCAGCGGCCACCACCACGGCCACCTGCGGGCGGCTGTCCATGGACCGCCGCGCCTGCAACTGGGTGAGATAGCTGGCGAAATCGATGTTGCGGAAGCCGGCATCGGCATCGCTGTCGGCCACGCCGCGCTTGGTCAGCAAGGCATCGACCTCTTCGCGGGTCTTGAGCCCGTCGACCAGCTTCTGCTGCAGCGCGAACTTGGCCAGGTCGCCACCGGCGGCGGTCACGCCTTCGGGCAGCGTATCGATGCCGGCGGTCAGCTGCGCCGGGCTCAGCTTGCGCGCAGTACCGACGTCAGCCAGGTAGCGCTGCCACACGTCGTTCATCCAGAACAGATCCGCTTCCTTGGCATCGGCCGAGGCCGCGTCGAGGATGTACGGCTCGGCCGCGGACTTGTACTCGCCCACGCGGAACAGATGCACGTCCACGCCCAGCTTGTCCTGCAGGCCTTCGCGGAAATACTGGCGATAGCGGCCAAGACCTTCCAGCAGCACGCTGCCCATCGGGTCGAGATAGACCTCGTTGGCTTGCGCGGCCAGCAGGTACTGGCCCTGGCTCATGCTCTCGCTGAAGGCCACGATCTGCTTGCCGGAGGCGCGCAGCTTCTGCAGGGCCGCGGCAACTTCGCGCTGTGAAGCGAAACCGGAGGGCTGAAACTTGTCCAGGTTCAACAGCACCCGTTCGATCTTGCGATCCTTGCCGGCCGCCTCGATCACCCGCACCAGGTCGCGCAGCTGCACCTCTTCGGCGCTCTTGTCGCCGACTGCCTTGGCCAGCGAACGGCTCACCGGGTCGGCGCTGAACTGCTCGACCAGGGTGCCTTCCGGGTTGATCACCAGCGTGGTGCGCTCGGCCAGCGGCTTGGTGCCGTCGCCACGCGCGATCGCCACCACAAACAGCAGCAGCATCAGGAACAGAAAGCCGAAAAACGCCAGGTTGAAGATCAGGCGCCGGGTGAAATTCATCACATCCCACAGGCCAACGAAGAAACTGGCGATGGGATTGCGACGCACGGGGTGGTTCATGGAAAACTCCGTCGAAATGACGCTGCATGCAAGTAATGCTGCCCAGCATACCGGCTGCGCAGCACGCACGGCATGCGCTGGAAGTCAGGGGGTCGCGTCGGCAGTCAGGCGCCGGCTGGTCTGGCGGAAACGCAGGCCCATCAGGATCGACGCCACGGTCAGGCCCAGAATCAGGCCAATCCACATGCCTTGCGGGCCCCAGCCAAGTCCCAGGCCGAGCCCGGCACCGATCGGCATGCCCACGCCCCAATACGAGAACATCGCCAGGAACATCGGCACACGGGTGTCCTTGAGCCCACGCAGCGCGCCGCTGGAGAGCACCTGGATGCCGTCGGGAAACTGGAAAGTAGCTGCGTACAGCAGCAGCACCGAGGCCAGCGCCGCCACCGCCACATCGTCGGTATAGACACTCACGATGGCGTCGTGGCCCAGCAACAGCACGCTGGCCGACAACGCCTGGGTGCCCAGCACGATGGCGTAGCCGGCCCAGGCCGCACGCCGCATGCCGAGCGGATCGCCGCGCCCCACCGCATGCCCGACCCGTACCGTGGTGGCCTCGGCCACGCCCATCGGGATCATGAAACACAGCTGCGCAACGTTGATCGCAATCTGGTGCGCCGCCGCTTCGGTGGAGCCGAGCCGGCCGATCAGCAAGGCGGTGACGATGAACAGCCCGCCTTCCATCAACACGGTGATGCCGATCGGCAGGCCGGTGCGCAGCAGATCGCCGATGGCACGCCAGCGCGGCCCTTCGAGGTGATTGAACAATTCCAGATGCGCGAAGCGGCGCGCGCGCCACAGATACAGCGCAAACGCGAGTGCCTGCACCCACATGGTGATCGCCGAGGCCATGCCCAGGCCTTGCGCACCGTGCTCGGCAAAACCGAACTTGCCGTAGGTCAGCGCATAGCCCAGCGGCGCCAGCACCAGCAGGCCACCGAAGCCCAGCAGCATGGTCGGCAGCGTCCAGTGCATGCCTTCGCTGAGATAGCGCATGCAGAAGTAGAACGTCAGCGCCGGCCCGCCCCAGCGCACCGCATGCAGGAAGTCGGTCGCCCCCGGCACGATGTCCGGCGCAATCCCGAAGGTGGGCAGCAGCGGCGGTACCGCGCTCAGGAAGGCGAACATCACCGCGCCCAGGCCTAGGGACAACCACAACGCCTGGCGGAACAACGGGCCGATCTCGCGCTCGCGGCCGGCACCGACCAGTTGCGAGACCGAAGCGGTCAACGAGATCAGCGTGCCGATCGGCACCAGCATCGGCAGCCACAACAACGAGGTGCCGATGGTGACCGCCGCCAACGTGGCGGTGCCGTGGTGGCCGGCGATGACGTTGTCGACAAAGCCAATGAGGCCGGTAGAGACGTGGCCGAGCACCAGCGGCAGCGCGAGCAGGCCGGTGGTACGCACTTCCGCAGCGAAGCCTGGCGTCGCGGACGTGGGTGCAGGAGAAACAGACATGACAAACCGATCGCTGCGCGGACTACGGCCGTGCCGGGAGGCGCTGGCACCGGGTCGCGCGGGGCCGACATCTTACCCGCACTGTGCGACGTGGGTCAGTCAGCCTCCCATGCGCCAGCGGCGCGTGGACGCGCGACGGTGCGTTGAGGGTTTCGACAGCGACGGTTTCGACGTCAGCGCGCCAGCTGCCGCTTCAACCATGCATTGCGCGTTGCAGGCGCCTCGGCCAGCAATGCATCACGCAGGGCATCGCGCTCCTGAGGCGGGGTGCGTTGTGCCAGCAGCGCCAACTGCTCCAGTTGCCCGGCATCCAGGCTGCGCAACACGCTCAAGAGCGCGTCGCGCTGTGCCGGCGGTACGTAGCCGATCAACGGCTGCAACGGGGAATAGAACGCGCCCAGCTGCGAGCCCAGGCGCCAGCCATCGCGATGCAGGCGATCCATCACGGTGAACTGCGTGCGCAGTGCGCGCTGCTGGTCTTCGGGCAAGGCACGCAGACGCTCGCGTGCCTGCCGCAGCACCACCCGGTCGGTGGCGGTGAGCCCTTTCCACGCGGCATAGCGGGCGCGCAGCTCGGCCTGCTGTGCAGGCGTCAAGGCGTCCCAGCGCGCGCGTTGCTGTGCGGCGCTCGGGGTCGCGGAAGTTGGAGTCGCGGGCGTCGCGGTGCCGGGCGTTGGGGCGCCGGACGGCGCGGCAGCGCTGCCTTCTTCCAGGGGCGCCGGCAGGGCTTGCGCACCCGCCAGACCGGCGGCGGCGCACAACAGCAGGCCCCACCACTTAATTCTCGTCATCGACGGTCTCCATCGGGGCGGCAGGCGGCTCGGCGGCGGTGGCATGGGCGCCGGATTCGTCGGCCGGCACCGGATGGCCGGCCGCATACCAGGCGTAGAAATCCGCCGAGCGCGCCAGTTCCAGATCCGGGTCGGCCAGCATCGCCTGGTCGCGCGGGTCCATGCCGGGGGTTGCCGCTGCGTCCGGCAGGTCGGCGGCGGGAAGTTCTTCCACCAGCACCGGTGCGGCGTCGGTGACATGCAACACACCGGCCGGCGCCTGCGAGACCGGCTCGGGCGGCAGTGCGGGCCGGCGATGGGTCCACCACCAGCCCAGCACCGCGAACAACAGTGCCAACGCCAGCACCGCCAGCACGATGCCGGCGTGGCGGCGCGAGATCCGCGGCCAATGCCACTGACGGGCGGGGCGCGCACGTGGCGCCGCCGGACGACGCGGCTCGGCAGCGGCGACCACAGGCGCTGCCGCCGCCGGTTGCAGCGGCATGCCGGCCAGGGCCGAATCGCGGAGTTGCCCCAGTCGACTCACCTGGGCCGGGGTGAGTTCGCGCAACTCCTGCTGCGCCGCCTCGGCCAGCACCCGCCAGGCCTGCGCGTCCGGATTGCCGGCCGCATCGCGCGGGCAGGCGCGGGCCAGCGATTGCCGATACGCCGCCACGTCGATGCCCTGTACCTCGCTGGCGGGCTCTTCTTCCAGCCCGGCCACGATGCGCAGCAGCAGCGCCAGCCGGTCGGTGGTCTGCATCCGCCCCAGCGCGGTGAACGGGGGCAGCCAGGTGCCCGGCATGGGCTCGCGCCGCAGCGGCGGGGCAGCTGCCAACAGGCTCCAGAAGCGCATCGGCCAACCGGCCATCGGGCGTCCTGCCGCCTGGCTGCTGAAGGCACGTAGCGCCGCAGCCAGGGCCCGCTCGGCCGCCGCCACATCGCCGCATTGCAGTTGCGCGAGCACCAGACCCCGGCGTTCGACACCGCGCAGGAAGGCTGACAACGCGGCAGGGGTGACAGGGGCGTCGGGGACTACGGTCATGAGAACTCCAGCATCGGCCGGCATGATACCGACGCAACTGGCCCCCGCCGATGGCTTGACAGATCGAGACGGCCTTGCTCCGCCCTTACCTTGGCCGCGACCGCCACCCGTGCGGGTTGTGCACAGCGGCAGACATACCGATACGCAGACGTCTGTCAACTGTTGATTTTTCTTTGTTGCAATCGTGTTTCACGCCTAAAGCATTGATATTGATAGACTTATCTGTGTTGGCTAAAAAATGTCCAAGAGGTTGCAGAGGCTAGTGAATCCGCCTTCAACGCGTGGAGCACGAGACTAATTCACAGGTTTATCCACAGGCAGTGTGGATAAACCGGTTTCCTTAACCCTCACATAGGTTTACGTCGTATTTATCACTTGCGTCACAGAAACGCGCCGTAAGCCAAGGTGCCGATTTGGGGCGATCTGATACCCGACTGCCGACCTCTGGAAAGGGTCGGTAGACTGACTGGATGTCTTCGACCGTCGCCACCCTGCGCGTCGCCCTGCCGGTGCCGCTACCCCAACTGTTCGACTATCTGCCTCCGGCCGACGCGCCGCTGACAGACCCGGCGCGGGTCGGCTGCCGGGTGCGGGTGCCGTTCGGGCCGCGCGAGCTGGTCGGGGTGGTGGTGGAGATCGGGCAGCTGGCCTCGGCCGAGGGGCTGCGCCCGGCATTGGCCTGGTGTGACGACGCCCCGCTGCTGGTCGAGGAGCTGGCCCGCTCGCTGCACTGGCTGGCGCGCTACACCCACGCACCGCTTGGCGAAACCCAGGCCAGCGCGCTGCCCGGCCCGTTGCGCCGTGGCGAACCGCTGGCCGATACCCATGCCTGGGCCTGGCAGCTGACCGAGACCGGGCGCACCGGAGCTGCCGGTCTGCGCGCAGGCAGCCGCCCAGCCTTGCTCGCAGCCCTGCTGCTCACCGGCGCAATCGGCGAAGAACAATTGGACCCGTTGCTGCCGCAATGGCGCGAGGCCGCGCGCAGTCTGGCCAAGCGCGCCTATGTCGAGCGCGTGGCGGTGCCCGCCGACGCCATCCCGCCGCGGCCCGGCACTGGCCCGCAGCTCAACGACGAGCAACAGGCAGCCGCCGCCGCCGTCCGCGCGCACACCGGCTTTGCCACCTATCTACTCGATGGCGTCACCGGCAGCGGCAAGACCGAGGTCTATCTGCAGGCGATCGCCGACTGCCTGGCCGCCGGACGCCAGGCGCTGGTGCTGGTGCCGGAAATCGGCCTGACCCCGCAGACGCTGGGCCGCTTCCGCGCCCGCCTCGGCGTACCCGTACATGCGCTGCACTCGGGCCTGTCCGATGGCGAACGCGCACGCGTGTGGGCGGCGGCCTGGCGTGGCGAGGCCAAACTGATCGTCGGCACCCGCTCGGCGATCTTCATTCCGCTGCCCAAGGCCGGCCTGATCGTGGTCGATGAAGAACACGACGGCAGCTACAAGCAGCAGGACGGCATCCGCTACCACGCCCGCGACTTCGCGCTGGTGCGCGGCAAGGCGCTGGATGTGCCGGTGATTCTGGGCAGCGCCACGCCATCGCTGGAAAGCCTGCACAACGCCTACAGCGGCCGCTACCAGCATCTGCGCCTGTCGCGTCGGGCCGGCGAGGCGCGTCCGCCGCGCGTGCGCGTGCTCGATGTGCGCAAGCGCCCGCTGAAAGACGGCCTGTCGCCGGAGGTGCTGGCCGGCATCGGCGCCACCCTGGCGCGCGGCGAGCAGGTACTGGTGTTCAAGAACCGCCGCGGCTACGCGCCGGTGCTGCTGTGCCACGACTGCGGCTGGACCGCCGCCTGCCAACGCTGCAGCACGCCGCTGCACCAGACCCCGATGACCGTGCACGCCGGCGGCCGGCGCCTGCAATGCCATCACTGCGGCGCGCGCCAATCCGCACCGCTGGCCTGCCCGGCCTGCGCCAGTCTGGCGCTGCAGCCGCAAGGCATCGGCACCGAGCGGCTGGAAGAACGCCTGACCGAAGCGTTCCCGGAGTTTCCGGTGGTGCGTATCGATCGCAGCACCACCCAGCGCCGCGATGCACTGGAAACCCAACTCGCCCGGCTCGGTACCGAAGCCGGCATTCTGGTCGGCACCCAGATCCTGGCCAAGGGCCACGACCTGCCACGGCTGACCATGGTGGTGGTGGTCGGTATCGACGAAGGCCTGTTCTCGGCCGATTTCCGTGCCGCCGAAAAACTCTCCCAGCAACTGATCCAGGTGGCAGGACGCGCCGGGCGTGCCGACCGCCCTGGCGAGGTCTGGTTACAGACCCACCACCCGGAACATCCCTTGCTGCAGACCCTGGTCAACGGCGGTTATCACGCCTTTGCCGATGCCGAACTGCAACAGCGCGAGGCCGCTGGATTTCCACCCTTCGCGCACCTGGCGCTGTTCCGCGCCGAGGCCAAGGATGTGGCGGCCGCCAATCAGTTTTTGATGGCAGTGCGTGGATTGACCACGTCAGACACCACGACGCAATCGCCCGCGTTTGCCGCAGTGGAATGCTACGGCCCGATGCCCGCACCGATGCCGCGCCGCGCCGGTTTCCAGCGCACGCAGCTGTTGTTGTCTGCGCAACAGCGCTCGGCCTTGCATCGTTTGCTCGATGCGCAACTGCCGGCCATCTACGCATTGCCACAGGCGCGGCGCGTGCGCTGGTCGCTGGATGTGGACCCGATCGATCTGTATTAGTGCAGGGCATGTCGAACACGCGGCTGCAGCCAGACTCACGTTTTGCGCGGTCTGCTCACGTTTTGTAGGAGCGCGCTTGCGCGCGATGGGGCGTTACCGGTAATGCCCTCGCGCACGAGTGCGCTCCTACATACAACACGAAGTCGGCAGGTCACGCGGTGTACTCAGGTTTTGTAGGAGCGCGCCTGAGCGCGATGCGGCGTTACCGGCGATGCCCCTCGCGCACGAGTGCGCTCCTACAAAAAAGCGAGCCGGCAGGCCGCACGGTGTATGTGGCCCACCCCTTTGCAGCGCTGAGACTCGCAGCTCACGTCAGCGCCGTCATCACTCCACGCTGGTACGCGGGCCGCGCGCGCAAGCGCTCATACCACGCCTGCAGGTGCGGCAACTCGGGTCGGTCGATCGGCATTTCGAACCAGGCATAGATAAAGCTGCCGAGCGGAATATCGCCCATCGCGAACTGTTCGCCGGACAGATACGGCTGTTGCGCCAATGCCGCGTCGGCGCGTGCAAGCAGCTCACCTGAGCGCATCAAAGCAGCGGCGATGCGTGCGTGATCGCGCTCGGCCTCGGCGGTGCGCAGCACGCCCCAGAACAGATCGCGAAACACGCCGGCAAATGTCGAGGTGGTCCAGTCCATCCAGCGATCGCCCAGCGCGCGTTCTGCCGGCGATTGCGGATACAGGGCCGGCGCATAACGCGCGGCCAGATAACGTACGATCGCGTTGGACTCCCACAGCACCAACTCGCCATCCTGCAGCGTCGGCACCACCCCATTCGGATTCAACGCGCGGTACGCAGGCGTGTCGTTACCACCGAAAGCGCCGCCCACTTCGATCGAGGTATACGGCAGGCCAGCTTCTTCGGCGCACCACAACACCTTGCGCACATTGCTGGAATTGCGCCGCCCCCATAACGTGATCGTTGGTGTCTGCGCGGTGGGCTGCGTTGCAGCGGGTGCCAGGGTCATTTCCCTGCCGCCGGCTTGGACGTCGCGCGCGCCGCGGGCTTCGCAGCGGAGGCTTGCGCCGATCCAGCAGCAGAGGGCTGCGCAGCCTTCGCTCGCCCGCCCTTGGGTGCATCGCGTAGCCACAGCGCCTGCTCGTCCTGCTTGATCTCGAACAAGCCGATCGCGCGCACCAGATCGCTGAGTTTGCGGTAGCCGTAGTTGCGCGGATCGAACGAGGCCTGGTTGGCCACCTGCTTGCCCACCGCACTCAGTAGCGCCCAGCCATCGTCTTCGCGGGCACTGTCGATCGCATTGCGCAGCATCTGCACCAGACGCGTATCGCTACGCAACGCCGTGGCGTCCTTGCGCCCGGCAGCGGTGTCGCCGGCTGCTGCAGCCTGCTCGCCCAGCGCTTCGACGTAGGTGAACTTGGAGCAGGCGTTGACGAACGGCGCCGGGGTTTTCTTCTCGCCGAAGCCGTACACCTTCATGCCATCGGTGAGCAGACGCATCACCAGAGGGGTGAAATCCGCATCGCTGGACACGATGGCAAACCCATCCAGATTGCGCGCGTACAACAGGTCCATCGCGTCAATCACCATCGCCATGTCCGAGGCGTTTTTGCCCGAGCTATAGGCAAATTGCTGGATCGGGCGAATCGCGTAATCGTGCAGCGCCGCTTCCCAGTTTTTCAGGTGCGGGCTCTTCCAGTTGCCGTAGGCGCGGCGCACGTTGGCCACACCGTAGCGCGCCACTTCGGCCAGCACCACGTCGATCTTGCCGGCCGGCGCGTTGTCGGCATCGATCAGCAAGGCGATGCGTTTGTCGGGGTTGTCGATCATGCTCATTGCTCCCAGGAATCGGCAGAGTCGGTTTCGGTATTTTCAGCAGTTGCGCCCGGCAACGCGTATTCGCTGCCATCGCGCATGGTGAGCGTCCCGTTGGTCAGCGTCTCGCTTTCTGCCCCGGCACTGACCCAGGTGGCATGCACCCGCCCCGCGCCACGATCGCCTTCCACATTGAAGACAAAATCATCGCCGCCCGGCGCAAGACCGGTGCGATACAGATCCACCCGCATCGTGTGGATCTGGCCGATCCGCTCCTGCACCACCGCATCGTCCTGCAGCGCGGTGCGCGCCTGATCGGCGAACAGCGACCAGCCGGTGACGATCAGCCAGCCAAGCGCCCCGAGCACCAGCATGCCGAACAGCATCGCGCAGGCTGCCAGGCCGATCAGGCCGATCGCGACCCCGCTGAGCCGCTTTCGGACGGGACGCACTGCCGGCGCGGACGGCGCTGCGGCAGACGTGGAGGAGGGAAACGGCGATTGCGGCGGAGGTGACAACGGCGATTGCGGCGGAGGTGACAACGGCGGCAAGGGCGGTGGCAGCAGCGACATGCGGTGACCGGATCGACGGGATGCGACATGATGCCGCAGGCAGGCCTGATTCAGGCGTCATGTTCAGTGCAAATGCGGCATGCTGATGAGCCCGCGTCGCATTCCATCGGACTCTACGATGACTTCTCCTCCCTCCCAGGCTCCACTGCATTTGGTCGTGGTTGGTGGCGGTTTTGCCGGCTTATGGGCGACCCGCGCGCTCGACGATCCCGGCATCCGCATCACCCTGATCGACCGCCAGAACCATCACCTGTTCCAGCCGCTGCTGTATCAGGTGGCCACCGCCGGCCTGTCGGCACCGGATATCGCCGCGCCGCTGCGACACATCCTGCGCGAACAACGCAATGTGGAAGTGTTGCTCGGCGACGTCGCCGAAATTGCTCCAACCCGTCGCGAAGTGGTGCTTGCCGATGGCAACACGCTCGGCTACGACATGCTGCTGCTGGCCACCGGCGCCACCCATGCCTACTTCGGCAACGATCACTGGGCCGAGCATGCGCCCGGCCTGAAAACGCTGTACGACGCGCTGGTGCTGCGGCGCAAATTGCTGCTGGCCTTCGAGCGTGCCGAAGCCGAATCCGACCCGGCCGCACGCGCCGCCTGGCTCAGCTTTGCGGTGGTCGGCGGCGGTCCGACCGGCGTCGAACTGGCCGGCACGCTGGCCGAGATCGCCCGCCACACGCTCAAGGACGAGTTCCGCCATATCGATCCGCAGCAGGCGCGCGTGCGTCTGGTCGAAGCCGGCCCGCGCGTGCTGCCCTCATTCCCGGAAGATCTCACAGACAAGGCACGCAAGCAGCTGGAACGGCTCGGCGTTGAAGTGCACACCGGTACGCCGGTGACGCATATTGACGCGCTCGGCTATCAACTCGGCGACACCTTCGTGCCCGCGCGGACCGTCGTCTGGGCTGCCGGCGTGGCCGCCTCACCGCTGGCGCGCACGCTGGGCGTGCCGCTGGATCGCGCCGGACGCGTGCTGGTGCAGCCGGACCTGAGCGTGCCCGGCCATCCGGAAATCTTCGTCGGCGGCGATCTAGCCTCGGTGCAGCAGGACGGCCGCCCGGTGCCTGGCGTGGCGCCGGCGGCCAAGCAGATGGGCAAGCACATCGCCAAGGCGATCCGCGCACGCCATCGCGGCCAGGCCACGCCGGCCTTCCGCTATCAGGACTACGGCAATCTGGCCACCATCGGCCGCATGGCCGCCATCGTGCATGTGGGCAAGCTCAAGCTCTCCGGCATTGTCGCCTGGTGGTTCTGGCTGGCCGCGCACGTGTACTTCCTGATCGGCTTCCGCAACCGCTTCGTGGTGCTGGTGAACTGGGCAATGGCGTACTGGAGCTACCAGCGCGCCGCACGCATCATCTTCGGCGGCGCAACCGACGACCCGCCGCCCAACAGCAAGGACGGATGACAGCGCGACGGGCGGTGCGCGATGCTGTGCCGCCCGTTCCCACTGCGGCGCCGTGACCACTCTCCTGTTCCTGCTGGATCTGCTCGGCACCTTCGTGTTCGCTCTCAGCGGCGCCACCGTGGCGGTGCGCAATCGCCTGGATCTGTTCGGCGTGCTGGTGCTGTCGTGCGCGGCAGCGGTGTCCGGCGGGATCGTGCGCGATGTACTGATCGGCGCCACCCCGCCTGCCGCGTTGGTGCATCCGCAGTATTTGCTCATCGCCTGCCTGGCCGGGGTGGCCGGTTTCCGCTGGCATGCCGCGGTGGAACGGCTGCGCAACCCGGTGCAATTGTTCGACGCAGCCGGGCTGGCCTTGTTTGCGGTCTATGGCACCAGCAAGGCGCTGGACTATCAGCTCAGCCCGCTCAGCGCGACCTTGCTCGGCATGCTTAGCGGCATCGGCGGCGGCATCGCGCGTGATCTGCTGGTAGCGCGCACGCCGGTAGTCCTACAAGCCGAGCTGTATGCCGTCGCCGCACTCGCAGGCGGTGGACTGGTCGCGATCGGGCATGTGCTCGACGTGCCGCAAGCCTGGTCACTGGCAACCGGCGCCGGCGTGTGTTTCGGGCTGCGCTTCATGGCGATCCGTTATGGCTGGCATCTACCAGTGGCGCGTCTGCCGGAATAGCTGTCGTCGGCCAAAGCGACAATGCCGGGCGCATCATCCGGACGGTTCGTCAGCTTCTTGAAGGACATGAAAACTGCATACCTGCAACGCAAACGGCCCGGAAAACCGGGCCGTTTTTTGCAACCTGACGCGCGTAATCGAACCGATCAGGCGACGAACAGTGCCTTCATCTTCTTCAGCGCGTTCGCCTCGATCTGGCGAATCCGCTCGGCCGACACGCCGTACTCGTCGGCCAGCTCCTGCAAGGTCACCTTGGAATCGGAATCCAGCCAGCGGCGCTTGACGATGTCGCGCGAACGCGTATCCAGACCGGACAGCCCTTCGCGCAACAGCTGCAGCTGGTTGTCTTCGCTGTCGTGACGCTCGTAGGCCTGCGACGGGTCTTCCTCGTTGGCGACCAGATAGCTCACCGGCGACGGCGGACCATGATCGTCGTCTTCGTCGGACGAGGCGTCGAAGCCGATATCGCGACCGGACAGACGCGACTCCATCTCCATCACTTCGCGCTCGGAGACGTTCAGGTCCTTGGCGACCGCAGTCACTTCGGAGGCATTGAGCCAGCCCAGACGGGTCTTGGACTTGCGCAGGTTGAAGAACAGCTTGCGCTGCGCCTTGGTCGTGGCGACCTTGACGATGCGCCAGTTCTTCAAAATGAACTCGTGCATTTCTGCACGGATCCAGTGCACTGCGAAACTGACCAGGCGCACACCCATTTCCGGGTCGAAGCGCTTGACCGCCTTCATCAAGCCGATGTTGCCTTCCTGGATCAGGTCGCCCAGCGGCAGGCCGTAGCCGTTGTAGCCGCGGGCCACGTGGACCACGAAGCGCAGGTGGGAATGGACCAGTTCGCGCGCGGCGTCCAGATCCAGCTCGTCGCGAAAGCGACGGGCGAGATTCTGTTCCTCATCGACCGACAGCACCGGGATCTGGTGCACGGCACCGATGTAGGCGTCCAGCGAACCGAGCGCACTGGGAATCGGGAGATTGTTTGCCACAAGGACAGTCGAGGTAGTCTGGTTCATAGGCACCATCTTAGCAGTCGAACTATTGGACTGCCGGGTACAGTAAGAGTTCCCAGCGTTCCATTTATAGGACGTTCGGGCTTTTGACCATGCCGGCGTTCCAGCGGCCAACTCCACGAATCGATGAGTAAGTTATCACCGCCACGCTGCGAAGACCGTGACAAAACCAATGCGAAATGCGGTGCCGCCCGACCCGTTCAGCCGCGGGCGGGCGTGGTGTCGAGCGCGTTACGCGGTGGGAGCGACCAGTCGATCGGGCCGAGCCCGCGCCGTTGCAGATGGTCGTTGGTCTTGGAGAAGTGCTGGCAGCCCAGAAAGCCGCGGTGCGCCGACAACGGCGAGGGATGCGGGGCCTTGAACACGCGATGGCGCGCCTGGTCGATGACCTTGCCCTTGGACTGTGCATAACTGCCCCACAGCAGGAACACCAGGCCTTCGCGCTCGCGGTTGAGCGTTTCCACGACGTGATCGGTAAAGCCTTCCCAGCCCTTGTTCTGGTGCGCGCCGGCGCGGCCCTGCTCCACCGTCAGCACCGCATTGAGCAGCAGCACGCCCTGGCGCGCCCACGGCATCAGATAGCCGTGGTCCGGCCGCGCGATGCCCAGGTCGTCCTGAATCTCTTTGTAGATGTTGAGCAGCGACGGCGGCACCGGCACGCCGGGCAGCACCGAAAAACACAGCCCATGCGCCTGGCCTTCGCCGTGATACGGGTCCTGGCCCAGGATCACCACCTTGACCTGCTCGAACGGGGTGGCATCGAAAGCGGCAAAGATCTGCGGGCCCGGCGGAAATACCCGCGCGCCAGCCGCCTTGCGCTGACGTAGGAAGGCGGACAGTTCCTGCATTTCCGGGCGCAGCAACCAATCGCCCACGCGCGCCTTCCACGACGGTTCCAGCTGGATACGTGCTTCTACTTCGGCCACATCTAACATTTCAGTCATAGCGTGACAGCCTGATCCTCAAGCCGTGCCAGGCGCAGCTGGAACAACACCTTGGTCACCAGCAGACGCTCTTCGATCGGCTTTTGCACCAGATCGTTGGCGCCGGCGCGCAGCAGCTCGGACTGATTGCGCGGGTTGGTGTCGCCGGTCATCACCAGCACCGGCAGGCGGCGCTTGCCGTAGGCGAAATCGATGCGGATGCGCTCGACCACGTCGCGGCCGTTGAGCTCGCCTTTCAAGGTCACATCGGTCAGCACCACGTCGATGCGGCGCTCGGTGCGGCCCAGCGATTCGGCGGTGAGCAGCGCGAAGGCATCTTCGGCGGTGAGCACATGGATGACCTTCAGGCTCTGACGCTCGAGCATGCGCTTGGTCGCCTCCGCCACCACGCGGCTGTCTTCGATGTACAGCACAGTCGCGCCGACGATCGGCTCGGGCTGCACGTAGCCGCGGATGAAGGTCGCCAGGGCTTCGTGGCCCAGCGCCTTGTCGAAATAATCGGTGACGTACTCGGTGAAGCGACGCTCCACCAGATGCTGCTGCGCATCGCCGGAGACCACGATCACCGGCACGTAGGCCTGGCCGGCCGCTTCGCGCACGCTGCGCGCCAGGGTCAGGCCATCGCCATCGGGCAGCGACAGCGAGGTGGTGACCAGATCCACCGTGCCGGCTTCCAGCGCCTGACGCGCCTCGGCAATACTGGAGCAGCCGATCACCTGCACATTCGGCAGGTCGCGGGTCAGCACATCGGCAATCAGCTTGCGCACCAGTTTCGAGCCATCGACCACCATCACGCGCGGCGCGTCGCTGATCAGGTGTTTGAGATCTGGTGGATGCATGGCAGGCCTCAGGTCTCGGTGGGACGGGTCTGGCGAAGGAAATGGCCGGTCACCAGCCAGGCGCCCAGCCAACCCAGGACCAGGGTGCCGACCAGCACCATCGCAGAATGCAGCAGATCGAGCCCGTGCAGGGTAAAAGAACTGCCATAGCTGTCGGCCAATGTCGCCAACGGTGCCTGCAAGGCCAGCCCGGAGGCGGTGATCAGCGCGAGCGCAACCGCGCCGGCACCCAGCCCGTACCACGCACCCAGATACAGAAACGGGCGCCGGATGAAGCCATCGCTGGCGCCCAGCAACTGCAGCACGCCGATTTCCTCGCGCCGCGACTGGATGTCCAGCCGCACGGTATTGCCGACCACCAGCACCGCGCCGACGCCGAGCAGCGCCGACAGCACCTGCACCAGACGCTCGCCAAAGCGCAGCCAGCCATCCAGGCGTTTGCGCCACAGCGCGTCGTGCTGCACCTGGTCGGTCTGCGGCAAGGCCTGCAACGCGCCGGCCAGTTGCGCATCGTCGGCCGCATCGGTCGGGGTGACGATCAACAGCGTGGGGAGCGGGTTGTCGCCAAGCGCATCGATCGCCTCATTGAGCTTGGCGCTTTCGCGCAGCTCGGTCAGTCCTTGTGCGGGCGTGCGCAGGGTGACCTGGGCGACGTCCGGGCGCGCACGCAATTCGCCGGCCAGCGCCTGTGCGGCATCGGCGCCGATATCCACCTTCAGGAACAGATTGATCTCGCGCGATTGCTGCACGCTGCCGGCCAGCAGCTTGACGTTGTCCAAGGCGATCGACAGCCCCAGCGGCAAGGCCAGTGCCAGCGCCATCACCACGATGGTCAGCAAGGTGGCCCACGGCTTGCGCATCGCGCGGCCCAGGCTGAAGGCGATGCTGTGCAGATGGTGGTCGATCCACACGCCGAACCGCGAGGGTGCGGCGGCTTCGGTATTGGCGGGCTTGCTCATTCGGCCAGATCCTGCGGCGAGATGTCGTCGACCAGCCGGCCGTGATCCAGGATCAGCACGCGCTTGCGCATCTGCTTGAGCAAGGCCAGGTCGTGGCTGACCACCAGCACGCTGGTGCCGCGCGCCGGCAACTCGGCGAACAACTGCATGATTTCGGCGGCCAGCGCCGGGTCGAGATTGCCGGTGGGCTCATCGGCCACCAGCAAACGCGGCTCGCCAACAATGGCACGGGCGATGCCCACGCGCTGCTGCTCGCCAGCCGACAACTGCGACGGCAAGGCTTTCTCGCGATGGGCCAACCCGATCCGCTCCAGCGCCGAACGCACGCGCTTGCCGATCTCGGCGCGGCGGGTGCCACGCAGGATCAATGGCAATGCCACGTTCTCGGCGATGCTGCGGTCGGTGAGCAGGCGATGGTCCTGATAGACCGCACCCACCTGGCGACGATGCAGCGGGATGTGCCGGCCGCGCACCTTGAGCAGGTTGCGCTCACCCAGCAGCACCGCGCCCTGGCTCGGGCGCTCGCTGAGGTGGATCAATTTGAGCAAGGTACTTTTGCCGGCGCCGGAGTGGCCGGTCACGAACAGCATCTCGCCATCGGCCACTTCGAAGCTGACATCGGTCAGCGCCTGGTGGCCACCGGCGTAGTGCTTGCTGACGTTGTCGAAACGCAGAACGGTCATCCAGCGATTATGCCGGAGCGCCAGCGCTTGCGTCGCATCGCCGAAGCCCGGCGATGCGATTGCAGCGGCAACAGATCAGTTGCCGGAGACCAGCGAACGCAATCTGCGGCCGATACGACTCAGCAGCGACGGGCTGCCCGACGGCTTGGTCGCACTGCGCACCGGCTTTGCGACCACCTGGGTCGGCTTGCGCGGTGCGGCCGGCGCAGCAACCGGTGTGGACGCCACGGCTGGCTCGGCACCTTCGACCGGACGACCGTTGCGGCGACGACGACGCTTGCGCGGTGCGCGCTCGGCATCGGCCACGATGGTCGACGGCGCTTCAGTCGTCGCTGCGGCGACCACAGGCGCTTCCGAGGCTGCGGCAACGGTTGCGGTCTCGGCGGCAACGTCGCCTTCGACACGCGGCTTGCGGCGCGGACGCGGCTTGGCATCGGCACTGCCGCCATCACGGCGACCACCACTGCTGCTGCCACTGCGCGAAGCGCCACCCGGGCCACTACGGCCACCGCCACGGCGCTGCTCTTCGGCAGCACGCTGTTCGCGCGCCTCGCGGAAGATCGTGCCCACGCTGTCGCCGGCGTCGGCGTCGACCTCTTCGCCTTCCACCGGCACGCGTGCGGTACGCGGCAACGGGATCAGCAGTTCGGAGGTCACCGGCTCGACCGGGATCTTCTGCGCGATGTAGGCCTCGATGTCCGGCAGACTCATCGCATAGCGCTCGCAGGCGAAGCTGATCGCATCGCCTTCTTCGCCCAGGCGCGCGGTACGGCCGATGCGGTGCACATAGTCTTCCGCATCGAACGGCAGGTCGTAGTTGTAGACGTACTTGACGCCATCAATATGCAGGCCGCGCGCGGCAACGTCGGTGGCGACCAGGATCTCGAGCTGGCCCTTCTGAAAGCGGTTGAGCAGCGACTCGCGCTTCTTCTGCGGCACATCGCCGGACAACACGCCGACCCGGTAGCCATGACGCTCCAGCGTGCGCGCCACGCGCTCGACGAACGCCTTGGTATTGACGAACACCATGGTGCGCGCACCTTCGCTACGCGACAGCAAGCCCAACAGCAGCGTCTGCTTCTCTTCGTCGGAGGGGAAATAGATGCGCTGGCGTACGCGTGCGGCAGTGATGGTCTCGGTTTCGACCACCAGCTTCTCCGGCTCGTTCATGTGCTCGTAGGCGAGCTCGAGCACGCGGTGGCTGAGCGTGGCCGAGAACAGAAGGGTCTGGCGAGTGCCGCGCTCGGGCATGCGCCGCAGCAGGAAGCGGATGTCCTTGATGAAGCCCAGGTCGAACATGCGGTCGGCTTCGTCCAGCACGCAGATTTCGCAGGCGTGCAGCGAGACCACCTTGTGCTGCTTGACGTAGTCGATCAGCCGGCCCGGGGTGGCGATGATCACGTCCACGCCCTGCTGCAGCAGCTCGCGCTGCTTGTCGTAGTCCACCCCGCCGTAGACCAGCGCAAAGCGCAGGCCCAGGTCGGCGCCGAACTTGACCGCATCCTTGTGGATCTGGATCGCCAGCTCGCGGGTCGGGGCCAGGATCAGCGCGCGCGGGTCTTCCGGTTTGCGGTCGGCCAGCGCCGGGCGGTTCAACAGGCGGTTCACCACCGTCACCAGGAACGCCAGGGTCTTGCCGGTGCCGGTCTGGGCCTGGCCGGCGACATCGCCGCCTGGCAGCGCGACCGGCAGGGTCAGCGCCTGGATCGGGGTACAGCGGGTAAACCCGGCGCTCTCCAGCCCGGCGATCAGCGCCGGATGCAGGTCGAACGTGGAAAAGGTCAAATCGGTCAGCGGTTTGTCGCTCATTATTCCGTCTTCGTGAGGCGCCCTGGGCAGCCCGGGCGCGGCTTGCATCGATGCCGACAGCGTCGCAAACTGCGGCTGTTGTGGCGGACAGCGCGGCTTCAGGACTGACACTTGATTCAGTCGCGCAATGCCCCAGTTTAACGCAATGTAGCGGCCTGCCCGTTCGGGCGGGCCGTTTTGGTTTCCAGGAGACCCAACGTGAGCGACAAGGTTCAACATGTCGGCGATGCCGACTTCGATACAGCTGTACTGCAATCCGGCGAACCGGTCCTGGTGGATTTCTGGGCCGAATGGTGTGGCCCGTGCAAGATGATCGCCCCGGTACTGGACGATCTGGCCGATACATACCAGGGCAGACTGAAGGTTGCCAAGGTCAATGTGGACCAGAACCGCGCCCTGGCCATCAAGTACCACGTGCGGTCGATCCCGATGCTGCTGCTGTTCAAGGACGGGCAGGTGCAGGCAACCCAGATCGGGGCGGTTGGCAAGGGCCAACTCACCCAGATGATCGACAAGGCCCTGGGCGGCGCGGCCGCCTGAGCGAGCGGGCGTCCCAGCGATGGGCGCCCCCGATGTTGCGCCAGCAGTTAAATCCTGCCCCGGCAGACGCTTGCGCGGTTGAGCGCAGCGGTGATAGTGTCAGTCGATCCGGAGCACGTTCGTGCGCCGCCGTACCCCTCTAGAAACGTCTCCCTAGACTCCCATCACCATAGTTCGCCCCCCAGCCGGGCGCTCGCACTCTTAGCGAGGAATCAAGCACTTGTCCGATCATCCTTCTTCCGATACCGGGAGCGTCGACGCTCCTGTCGAGAAACGCGTGCGCAAGCCGCGCGTGAGCAAGACCGCCGTTGCCAATGACGACGGTGGCGCGCAACAGCCCAACCTGCCCTTGCCCGCCAGCCCCGCGCCCGATGTTCCGCGCGCGCCGCAGGCACCGTCGCACGCTGCCGATTCGGCACCGGCGCAGACGTCCAGCGATGGCGCATATGCCGGTAACGCCCCCAGCGCCAGTCAGGGCAACCAGGGCGGCGACAACCATGGCGAGTCCCGCGAGGGTGGCCAGTCGCAGCAGCAGCGCTTCAACCAGGCGCAGAACCAGCAGAACCAGAATCAGGCGCAAAGCCGGGGTCAAGGCCAGAACCAGGGTCAAGCCCAGGTCCAGGGCCAGCCGCAAAATCAAGGTCAAGGTCAGGACCAAGGTCAGAACGCCGGCCAGAATCAGCAAGGTCAGGGCCAGGGGCAGAACCAGCAGGGCAATCGCCGTGACCGATTCCGCAACCGCCGCGACCGTGGGCCGCGTGATCGGTTCGGTAATGAAACCGGTGGTGGCATGCCGTCGTCCGATGGCAGCAACGAGCCGTTTATCGCGCGTCCGCACCCGGCCGTGCCGGAAGGCTTCCCGGTGTATTCGCTGAGCGATCTCAAGCGGATGCCGGCGCAGAAGCTGCTGGATATCGCCGACCAGCTCAACATCCAGGAAGGCGTGGCGCGTGCGCGCAAGCAGGACGTGATCTTCGCCCTGCTCAAGGTGCTGACCCGCCACGGCGAAGGCGTTGCCGCCGACGGCGTGCTGGAAATCCTGCCCGACGGCTTCGGTTTCCTGCGTGCCGCCGAAGCCAGCTACCTGGCCGGCCCGGACGATACGTATATCTCGCCCAGCCAGATCCGCCGCTTCAACCTGCGCACCGGCGACCATCTGTCCGGCCGCATCCGCTTCCCGAAGGACGGCGAACGCTATTTCGCGCTGTCGATCGTCGACACCATCAACGGCGAGCCGCTGGAAGCCAGCAAGAACAAGGTGCTGTTCGAGAACCTGACTCCGCTGTTCCCGCGCCGGCGTTTCCGTCTGGAGCGTGGCGATGGGTCCACCGAGGACATCACCGGCCGCATCCTGGATCTGATGGCGCCGCAGGGTAAGGGTCAGCGTGCGCTGATCGTCTCCCCGCCCAAGGCCGGTAAGACGATGATGATGCAGCAGGTGGCCACGGCCATCACCAGCAATCATCCCGAAGTGCACATGATCGTGTTGCTGATCGACGAGCGCCCGGAAGAAGTGACCGAAATGCAGCGCACCGTGCGCGGCGAGGTTATCTCTTCCACGTTCGATGAGCCGGCTGCGCGTCACGTGCAGGTTGCCGAGATGGTGATCGAGCGCGCCAAGCGCTTGGTCGAGCACAAGAAGGACGTGGTGATCCTGCTCGACTCGATCACTCGTCTGGCACGCGCCTACAACAACGTGGTGCCCAGCTCCGGCAAGGTGCTCACCGGTGGTGTGGACGCCAACGCGTTGCATCGCCCGAAGCGCTTCTTCGGTGCGGCCCGTAATGTGGAAGAAGGCGGTTCGCTGACCATCATCGCCACGGCGCTGGTCGAGACCGGCAGCAAGATGGACGAGGTGATCTACGAAGAATTCAAGGGCACCGGCAATAGCGAAGTGCATTTGAATCGTCGCATCACCGAAAAGCGCGTCTACCCGGCGATCGACATCAACCGTTCGGGTACGCGTCGCGAAGATCTGTTGATCGAGCCGGAGCTGCTGCAGAAGATCTGGATTCTGCGCAAGCTGCTGCACCCGATGGACGAAATCGCAGCGATGGAATTCCTGCTGGACAAGATGAAGACCACCAAGTCCAACGACGAGTTCTTCAGTTCGATGAAGCGCTGATTCGATCGGCATTCTCGATAAGAAAAAGCCCCGCATTGCGGGGCTTTTTTTTGGGTGCGCGATTGCTTGCAGTCACAAACCTGGTTGGCCGAGTGCGCGGTGCCCTCACCGCTCGCGGGACACGCCGTGAATCCGTCCATGGAGGCTCGGTGGCGGCATCCATGCCGCCACACGGTCCCGTTCGATAAGAAAAAGCCCCGCATTGCGGGGCTTTTTTGTGAGTGCGCGATTGCTTGCAGTCACAAGCCTGGTTGGTCGAGTGCGCGGTGCCCTCACCGCTCGCGGGACACGCCGTGAATCCGTCCATGGAGGCTCGGTGGCGGCATCCATGCCGCCACACGGTCCCGCAATCGGTAAGGACACCGCACCAGAAAGTTAGCTGACTACTTTGTTGAAAACCATGCGCACCGACCATCTCAACTGGTCCTTGCCCGCCCACCGTCGCGGGACCTTACGCGGCATGGATGCCGCGTAAGAGCCTACATGGACGTACTTGCGGCGTGTCCCGCGATGGTGGGTGGGCAAGGGCCCTGCAGCCAAATCGCAGATCAGCCGCCCTGCCGCCAAGCATCAGATAATCCGCCCCGCAGCGAAGGCCCAGATCGTCGGCTCCGCAATAGACCGGCATGAAGTAGTTTGCCAGCCGCTCTGATGTTGGCGTTGCGCCTAACTTCCTTGCAGCGGTGTCACCAGGCGCACACCTACTCCGCGTGCCGAGAACAATCCGCTTCCAGGTAGCGCATCCGGACTGTCGGTCGATGCTGACGCACCGCGCTGTTCGTGCCAGGGCGCCGGCTGACGCGGGCCCGGCAAATAGGATTGCCACTTTTTGGCTTGCTTTGCAGCGGTCAGATTGCCTGGCCAGGTTTCGATGTCGAAGGTGACCGGAACCCGCATGACCCAGTACGGCGCGTCGGCCTCGGCGCCTTGCGTTGGCGGCACAAATGTCCAGCGCTGCGCCTTGGCGATTGCGGCATCGGCAAACGCCTTGCGCCAGCGCTGGCGCTTGGATTCCGGCGCCAGCGTGGTCAGGTTGACCTGCTCTGCGACCAGATCCTCGACCTTGCCATCACGGCCGATCTTGAGCAGCAGATAGACCACCCCTGTCGCACCTTCGCGAAACGCATGCTCAGGGTAGGCCGGTGGCGGCATGTCCTTGGCAGCGACGCTGGCTGCACCTTGCTCCTGGCTGCCGAAATGCGCGCTGCGAATCGATACCGCATACGTGTTGTTGTCGCCCGGCTTGGCGACCAGCAGCAGATTCATCGGTAGTTGCGCGGGCAATGCGCTTCCATCGTCTTTGACAGGGTCGAAGCGCCAGGAGGCGATCGATTGCTTGACGCGGTCGCGGACCACTGGCGGCAAGCTTGCTTCGTCGGTGAGCTTGACTGCCGTGACAGTGCCGTCCGGGGTCAGCGTCAATTCGCCCGCGACATTCATGCTGGCCTCCATCTGCGCCTGCACCTGCGCGGCACTGGGACGTGCCTGCACGCCGTTGATACTCGCCATTGCCAACAAAATCCCCAGGCCCAAACGTTGCTTCCACTGCATGACCGCGCTCCATCGTGATTGAATCTTCGTTGTACCAGCCTTGGTGCATACGCGTAAATCCTGGACCAGATTTATCCATTTCTACGTCGGTAACGGCGGCGTGCCGGGGTGCTTGAATGCCTGCGACGCGACTGCGCAGTTGCGATACACCGACAGCGGATGGAGGTACGCGCACACGCCTCAGCGCTGCAGCAAATGGACGTGCGCGATCTGCGCGGCATCGGACGATTCGGCAGTCAGCACTATTGCGCCTTGCGTGAGTCGGATCGTCTGCAATTGCGGTTGCAGGCGACGCAGCGGATCGAGTTGCGCCAGCAGATCGCAGGCCGCCGATGCCCATGCGGCAGCCGGCCCGATCCAGCGACCATCGGCAGCGACCGGGTTGTAGGGATAGGCCACGATCCAGCGCGCGGCGCCGGAGGGCGCAGTGACAATCGAGGGATCTGGCGCGTACATCGCGGGTGCCAGCTGCAACATGGATGTTGGCTGTGCGGAGATGTCGTGATCGGCATGGACAGGGCGCAGCCACAGCCTGGCGGATTCATCGGAGCGCCAGGGACGCAGCATCAAACCTGTGCGCGGCGCCAGTGCAACCACGTGGCGATACAGCTGCGCGCTGAGCGGATCGTCGGGATCGTAGGTGATCGCAAGGCTGCGATGGCCACGCGCCTGCGCCACGTCGAGCAGGCGTGCCAGCTGTGCCTGTACGCCGGGAAATGCGTAATCCCAGCGCGCGCCCTGCGGTGCGTCCAGCATGGAGAACGGCAGCGCAGTGACGATGTTGCGACCATGCATCAGATCGGCGTACGTCTGTTCCCAGCCGGCAATAAACGGTGCCAGCAACAAGGTGTCGCGCGATGGATGCAGCTGCGACTGCAATAGCTCGGCGGCCTCTTCGGGCGTATCGAAAGACACCACGTCGAAGGCGGCCAGGCGCCCGGCTTCGGCAGGACGACAGCTGCGCAGCGCATCGTGCAATGCATCGGCAATCGGCTGACGGCCGGGGCGCGGCAACAGCAGTGCGATGCGCAACGAAGCATCGCGCTGCGCAACCGGATGCGACAGCTCCTGCAGATAGGCCAGCAAGGCCTGCACTTCGTCGTCGGCCAGTGCGACGCGCGGCATGATCGGGTCCAGACGGCGACCGTCCGGCGCGCTGCCGGCGCGCACCGCATGCGTCAGTGCTTGCACGTCGTAGCGAGTCAATGGCGCATCGGCGCGACGTGCGGGGAACCGCGCCGATAGCTGCGACCACCGAATATCCGGCGCATGCACGAAGCCCTCGGATTTACCGCGGCCGTCGTCGCCATGACAGCCGGCGCAGCCGTGCACGCCGAGGCCGGCGACGTTGCGTCCATCGCGCCCGACGCCGGTTGCATACAGCGACCGGCCAAGCTCGGCTGGCGGCGCGCCCTGGGCAAATGCAGCCGCCGCCGCACACGCGCACGCGATGAACAACCAGGCGTAAAGGCGGCGATGCATCGGCGCGCGCTCAGGCTTCGTCGGCAAGCCGCAGCAGATCCAGCGCGATCCGCTCCGCCGGCGCATCCGGACGCAGCTTGAGCCAATGCTGGCGCCCGGCACGCCCGGCGATCAGCATCGTGCTGTGGCTCTCGGGCTCGCCACTCCATTGGCCCAGCTTACCGAGCACCTGCTGCATCGTCTCGGGGGCGGCGACGACAAAGCGCCAACCATCTACGTCGGCACCGTACTTGGCAGCGAAGGCCTTCATCGATTGCGGGGTATCGCGCTCGGGATCGATCGACAGCGACAGAAAGCGCACGTCCTTGCCGAAACGCTCGCCCAGCTGCCGGCGCACCTGCTGCAGCATCTGCGTCTGCATCGGGCAGGCGTTGGGGCAGTTGGTAAACACCAGGTTGACCAGCACCACGCCTTCGCTCAACAGATCGGTATAGAAGCGGTGGCCGACGCCATTCTGGTCAACCAGGGTGTCGTCGCCGAAGTAGTCGCGTGCGCGCGTCTCGGGCGCGCCGGTGGAGGTGCCGCGTGCAGCCGCCAATGCCGGCCACGCCAGTACCAGCGCCAGACACAAGCGCCGCCGGTTCATGGCGCACCTCGCGCGCCGGCATCGGCCGCCAGCGCGTCGACGGCGGCCAGCAATCGCGCCGGCTCGGGCATGCCGACCCATCGCCACCAGCGTCCCTGGCGCGCATCGCCGACCAGCATCACCGGGCCGTGGTCTTCCGGGCGGCCACCGACCGGCAGCCCGAAGCCGCGCAGGACCCGGTCGATATCGGAAGGCGAGCCGGTGAGCCAGTACCAGCGCTCGCCAGCGCGTACGCGCCGACTGAAATCGAGCAGTTGCGCGGGGGTGTCGTGGCGCGGGTCCAGGGTGATCGAAATCAGCGTGACCTTGCCGCGCGGCCGCAGCGCCAGCTCGCGCTGCACGCTGCCCATCACGGCGGTGAGCGCCGGACAGATGGTGGTGCAGCGGGTGTACATGAAATCGACCACCACGATGCCTTCCTGCAGCAGCGGCTGCAGATCGTGTGGCTGACCGTGGGCGTCCAGCAACGCCACTTCCGGCGCCTGCACCTCGGTGGGACTGGCGGCCAGGGTCTGCGCCTGTGTCATGCGGTGATGGGCAGCGTGCGGGCCGTGCTGGGCCGCAACCGCCACGGCAGTGGAAGACAGCAGCATCAGGCCGCAGGCCGAGAGCAGGAACATGCGCATTTAGTTGGCTCCTTGCAAAACGGTGGGCTCACGAACGAACAAGGTGGCAAAAACCAGCTGCACCGGTGTAGCTGCGTCCAGATAGGCGTAGTAACCGCCGCTGGCCTGCAACGCGCCGTGCGCGACCCAGACCCCTGGCTGCGCAGTGTCCGGATGCATTGGCCAGGTGGCGGTGACGTTGCCGTTGGCCATGACGATGCGCAGCCGCAATGGCTGGCCGGCGATGCGGGCGGCCGCCTGCGCATCGCGCGCGGTAACCCGCAATGCGAAACGTTCGCCCGGCGCCAACGAGCGCGTCGAATCGCCTTCCCAGCGCATCGCCACCTGCGCAGGCCCCGCTGCAGGCGCGGCAGCGTCGACCTGCAGGCCGATGCATTCCTGCACCTTGGGCAGGGCGCTGGCGATGGCCATCACCATCTGCCCGGCGGCGGGCAGGCGCACGATCGCGGTGTATTCGCCCACACCGGTCTGGCGCAGGCCGCGACGCGCCAGCAGTGCGGCCATCGGCGTATGCCCATAGGTGCGCACGCCCGCATCCGGCGCGTTCATGCCTTCCATGTAGTGATACAGCGTGCGCTCGGCGGGAGTGGCGATGAAGGCGCCGTTGCCCTCGTAGCTTTCGGCCATGCTGGAGGCGCGCGGCAACTCCGCACTGGCCGAGGGCGCGGCGGCACCGGCGGGGACGAATTTCAAAAACGGCGCGGCGGTGTCCAGGCTGGCCAGCGACAACAATGCGACCTGCTCGCTGTCCAGCGCGCGCACGTAGGCGTATTGCGCGGAGAAGGCGATGTCGTACGGCCGCCCGGAAATGGTGATGGCATGCCGCAGCGCGCCGCTGCCTGCATCGTGGGCGAGCAGGCGATGCTGCGCGGGATTGGCCAGCAGCACGTGGCGGGCATCCGGGGTGAGCCGGGCCGGGCCGCTACCCCGCTCCACCACGCGCGTGTCCACCGCTTCGCCATCGCGGCTATAGCGCCAGATGCGCCCGGCGCGGGCGCTCACCACCCACAGCAAGCCATTGCCGGGGGCGAACAGCACCGCGGATGGTTCGTCGTCCAAAGACAGCCGACGCACGATCGCCAGGCTGTCGGTGTCGACGATCGCCAGCGCGCGTCCTTCGCGACTGCTGACATAGGCCAGGCGGCCATCATCGGAGAAGGCGATTTCGTGATGCCCGGCTGGCAGTGGCAACTGCGCCACGATGCGTGCCTCCACGGTGTCGAATACATCCACGCCGCTATCGCCGGCATCGCCGACACGGCCGATCCACAGCAGGCGTTCCCCCGGCTGCAACGCCAACCGCGTAGGGCGGCCCTGCAACGCGACATGCGCGAGTGTCTTCAGGCCTTGGACATCGAGCACGGCGAGTTTGCGCGCCTCCGGCAAGGCCACGTACAGCCGCGCATCGTCGCTGGTCTTGACCCAATCGAAGCCGCGCCCTTCCAGCCGCATCGCGGCTAGCAGGCTGGTGCGTCCGCTGAAACTGACCGCCGGGTCCAGCACCGAGACGCTGGGTTCGGCATCCAGACTGAGCAGGTAGTAGCCGGTCAGATCGAGCAAGGGGCGCTGCAGCAGATTGGCGCTGAGAAAACCGGCGATGCGCTGGTGGCAGACCGGCACCGCGCCGGACAGCGGATCGGTGGCCCGATCCAGCCAGGCACCCGGCGCCCAGTTATTCAATGGCTGCCCATCGGCCAACCGCCTGGCATCGATACGCAGCCGCAGTTGCTGCCCGGCGACCGGCTGCCCCGGTGCGCCCGGCTCCAGCGCTTCCAGGCGCAGACGCAAGCCCACGCCTTCCGCCTCCAATGCCCGATCCAGATAGACCGGCGTCGGCGGTTTGGGCGGCGGCGCGGCCAACGCCAGCGCGCACAGCAGCAGCCCGGCGAGTGCACTGCCTGTTCGCAGACTCCGGCGCGGACGCGGCGGTGCCATCAGCGGCAATCGCGGCGTAACGGTGCGGCCGGATACGTCGCTGCCGCCGCCTGCACCCGCACGATCGCCCACAGGCCGTTGGTGATGCCGAAGCCGCCGTGGTCGCGCCACAGGTAATCGCCGGTGACGCCGGCTTGCCCACCGGCCTTGGGCAGCACGATGTCGAAGTGCGACAGCGGGGTGACGCTCTCCTGCCCGCCCATCGCCATCTGGGTCGGGTTGTCGCCGATGCACTGCGATGGCACGCCCCAGTCGGCCGGTTTGCCGCCTTGCGGGAATCCCGCTGCGGTGACGCGCTCGGCCAGGTACGGGTCGCGCGGCCAGCTGTGGCCGTGCAGCTCGACCACCGAGGCGCGGCCGACGCCGGTCGGCATCACACTGCGCAAGCGGGTTTCTTCGCCTGCGTAGGCCAGCAGCACGGGCACGAACGGTTCGCCGAGATTGGCCGTGGCACCGGTGCCGCAGCATTGATTGTCGAACGCCTGCCAGGCCTCATCGATGCCACCCAGTCCATCGCCGCCGAACGGCGCATCCGGTGCGATGCCGAAGCGGAACCACATCGGTTCGCTGCCGTAGTTGATTGCCATATGCCCGGAGTCGTGCGCATCCTCCGGTGCGGTGCGCAGCGGATCTTCGTTGGCATCCACGCGTTCTGCAGCGATGTTCTGTACCGCCTTGCCATCGGCGTAGCGCAGGTTCAACCCTTTCTGATGGACCAGGGCCAGATCGCGGAAGCTGCGATTCTGGGTGGCCCCCGCCGCATCGACGATGCGGTAGCTGACATCGGCGGTGGCACGGCTGCGGGTCTGCGGAAAGCTGGCCGATGCCGGGTCCTGGCGATTGCGCATGCGGTCGTCGCTGTACTCGCGCCAGCGCGCGCCCTTGGGCTCGATCACCAGCGCGCCCACTGCCGCCTTCTGGCCCTGCTTGATCCGGTCCGGCGGGGTCAGGTTGCTGCCGCCGAACTCGACGCCGACATAGCGGCAGGCCCTGGCCGACAACGCGACCAGCTCGGTGCTGTCCAGGGTCAGATCCGGATAGCGCAGCTCGCGCCAGGCGTAGGCGCGCCTGGCGCCGGAAGGATCGTTGGCGGCGCTGTCCACGCCCTCGACTTCGTAGCGGAAGCTGGCGGTGATGCGCGCGGTCAAGACGTGGGCTTCTTCGCGGGTTTTTTCCTGCTGCAAACGCTCCAACACCACCTGGCGCAGCGCAGGATCGGCGACGCATTTGCCACGCGTGTCGGCCAGGCGTTCGCGATACAGATAGGCGTCGCCGTCGAGCAGTGCGGCTTCGTCGAGCTGCGCATCGGCGCCTTCCTTGGGGTCGCGCAGCGCCGGCTGCGTGGCATAGGCGCGCAATGCCTCGCCGGCCAGCGGCTTGCCGTCCGGCACGCTCTCCAGGCAGGCCTGTACGGGCGCCTGGCGCAGCAGATCGCTGGCAAGGGCACGCGAGCGCTCGTTGGCACTGCCCTCCAGTGCGTACCCGGGTTCGAGCGCGCTGAGCACCACGTCCTCGAATGCGGCGGCGGTCATCAGCTCGGTCAACGGGCGCAGGTTCGGTTCGCGTGCGAACTGGCTGAGCAGGTCCAGAAACGGCGCCTTGTCGCCTGCGTAGATCGGGCATAGCCCGGCCGAGGGCAGCGTGTCGATCACCCCGGCGTACCACTGATAGACCTTGCTCCAGTTCGGCGAAATGGTGCTGATCTTGTTGGTGCCGACGTTGTTGCCGTCGTAGGACTGCACATCGTAATGCACCAGTTGCGGGTGCAGGCCGACGCAGTTGGAGGCGTGCACGAGATTGTTGTTGAACGACTGCATGCTCGAGGTACCGCTACCGGCCGAGCGCCGCACCGTGCCGGACATCGAGGTATAGCCCTCCAGATCCGGCATGCCGGCACGCGCGCGCGGCAGGCGGTTGTGCAGCACCACCTGCAGGCACTCGCCGGCGGATGCGCGCAGCACCAGTGGTTCGACGGGGCGATCCGGCCGCAGCATGCCCTTGGCATCGAGATCCTCGTTGCGCACGAACAGGATGGCGGAGGGATCGTGCAGCGGGCCGCTGCCGTAGTGCTGGGTGGTGATGACTCCCTTCTCGTCGGTGGTTTGCAAGGTGATCTCGGTGGCGCGCGGGTTGTAGACCAGCGTGCCGCCGCGCGGGTTGAGCCGGCTGCCGGCGAGACCTGCCGGAATCGTCACGCCCAACGCGTTGCCGAGCACGGTATTGGCCAGCACTGCGGCCACGTGATACCGCCGCACCGGCGCATTGACCGGGCAATCGTTGAACAGCCCGCGCCCCTGCTGCGGGGCCAGCAAGGACGGGCGCGGTTGGCTGGGCAAGGCGACCAGCCGGTCGCTACGCACATCGCGGCGGTTGTGGCTGCGCAACACGCCCCACACCCCGCTCCACAGGCCGTCCTGGCTGCTGTCGATGGTGTACATGCGGTCGTTGAGATGGGTGGCGCTTTCGTAATCGGTGATCCGCGCCGAGAAGGTGAACTGCTCGGACAATCCGGCGTTCTGGCTGTTGCGCCAGCCCGAATGCGGCGCCTGGCCGAAACCGGAGCCGCCCTGCATCCACGCCATGCCGTTGATGGAGGCGTTGTGTTCGTGTTCGTGCGCGCCGGCCTGGATCTTCACCCGCACCAGATCGCCGGAATAGGCACGCAGGATCGGCGTATACGGATCGCCGGCCAGGCGACGCGCGTTGATGTCGGCGGGATAGTGCGGGCTGCTGCCGGCCAGCGACGGATCTTCGCCACCGATGCCGTTGAGCACACTGATCGCGCGATCGGTGCGGGTCTGCAGCGCGAACGCCAGATCGCCGCGGTAGCTGTCGGCCTGCGCGCCGGACTTGCCATCGGCCGCAGTGGCGCTGGGGTTGTAGACGCGCAAGCCGAGCGGCTCGTTGCGATAGTTCACCACCATCATGCCTACGTCGTCGGCCGAGATCGCCTCCGGACACGGCCGCAGCGGTGCGTTGCCGGACACATACACCGCGCCTGGCAAGCCGCTTTCGCCACCGGGGCAGCGCGGCTCGTAGGCGATGACATCGGGCAACACGGGCGAAGCGGGTTTGCGCACCGATGGATGAATCGCCTGGCGGAAACTGTTGGCGGTGGGCAGCGCCGAGGCATCGATGGTGGACGGCACGCCCTTGCTGGTAACGCCGTAGAAATAGCCCTTTTGATAGGCGTGCTGGAAATCGCCGAATTGCAGAAAGAACTCGCGATGCGCGTCGTCGCGGCCATCGCCATCGCTGTCCAGCGGCTTGCCGCCCTTGTCGGTGATCACCGCCTGCCAGGAGGTCGGGCCACCGTCCATGCGCGTGGCCGCGTCGTACAACACCTTGCCGGTTTCGTTGTGCCGCCATAGCGCGCCGGGCGGCTCGGTGAGCATGGTGGCGTAGAGCCCGAGCTGTTGATGCGTGGACGGGCCGAGATGGTCGTGGGTGAAGGTGATGCCCAGGCCGCGATGCACGCCCTGCGCATTGACCAGCGGATCGGAGAACCAGCGTTGCAACGTGGTGCGCGCGCCCAGCCAATCGCAGGCGCCGGGGAACCCATAGCTGTGTTCGAACTTTTCGAAATCGCCACCGAGTGCGCGCCAACGCGCTTCGCAATCGGCATATTGATGCCCGGTCAATGTGCCGAAATACGGATGCGAACTCGGCACCAGGGGCGCCTGCGTGCCGTCGTAGGGGTTGACCACGTCCGGCCGCCCCGCCGCGCGTTGCGCCTCGTTCCAGGCGTTGACCGCGTGGATGCGCTCGCGCACCGCACCGGGCGAAAACGTGCCGTCTTCGTAGTTCCATCCGTTGGCGCTGCCATCGGCCGAGGTCAGGTCCCACTTGGGCAGGTGAATATGCTGGCCGATGACATCGGTTGGCGTGGTGATCTGGTAATCGTCGGCATAGAAATCCTTCGGCACCAGATTGGTGTGCGCGTACATCGCGCAATCGAAGGTGTTCATGCGCAGCACCAGCGGCTCGGGCGGGCGGGTCTTGTCGAGCAGCGACGACACGTCTTCCCACAGGGTGAGGATGCGCTGCTGCGGATAGTGATAACCGACCTTGTTGAACACCACGTCCAGTTGCAGATTGGCGCCGCGATACACGCGTGGGCTGTCGGCGCCAAATTCGATACCGCCCGGCAATGCGGCCGTGGCAGTGATCCAGGCACCGTTGCTGCCACCGAAAAAACGCCCATCGCCGCCGCGCTTGAGCAAGCTGCCCTGATCGTCGATGCAGGGTTCGTTGTACGGCGCGCCCGGCACCGATGGCGCACCGTTGGTGATGAAACGCGAGGCGCTGACCGTGCCCGCCATATCCACCGCATGGGTGGGATGCTCGCGCACCGCATGGAACTTCATCGCGACCTGTTCCAGATCGGTGCCGGCCTCGGGGTAATACACCGGCTTGGCCAGCTTGATGTGCTTTTCTGCGGTCATGCGATCGAGCTTGGCGTCGGTCACGCCGCCGGCCGAATAGCCGGCCAAGGCATGCCGTGGAATGCCGCCGTCGTGGCCTGCCACCACACCGGGAATGCTGGACATATCCAGCGGCGGGGTGGTCGGGCGCGAGCCCATCGTGGTTTCCGCACCGGCCACCCAGAACGGATAGCCGGGATTGCGATCGCGCTGCTGCACGCGCGCCACCGAGCCGTATTGCACACCATCGACGATGCGCGGTTCCACCTGCACCGCCGCCGGCATCACCGCCATGCCCTTGCCCGGTAACGGCACGACTGCGGGAATCGGCGTACCGGCGACAATCTCGCCATCGGGCAAGGCGCGCGACTGGCTGGCGGGGCGCCCGTTCTGCAACCCGAACGGCGTTTCGTGGAAGCCAGAACGGGTCTGGCTGACCTGCAGCCGCGTGCCCGCTTCGAACACATCGTGATTGCGCCACATGTACCACATGCCTTGCGCGAAATGCGGGTAGAAATGGCAGTGGAAAATCGCATCGCCCACGGTCTTGTTGCGATTGCCCGAGCCGCCGTACGCGATCTCGTAGGTGTAGCCCGAACCCGGCCCCAAGCCCTGGGCATCGATGTAGTTGGCGTTGTCGTCGTTGGGATTGAACAACCACTGATGGTTGTGCAGATGAAAAATGTGCTGTTCCTTGCCGGCATGCAGATTGCGGAACTTGACGAAGTCGCCGATGTAGCTGTGGTGCACGTTGGCCGGATCGTGCGGGTAGTAGGCCTGGGTGGCGCGCTGCTCCTTGGGCTGCACGCAGTATTTGGCGCGCTGCGCCGCATAGCGCCGGTCGGTGAGATATTCCGGCTGGCACTGGCTGATCACCAGGTTGGCGGGGTTATCGACCAGCGTGGCGGCATCGCCAACCGCAAACGAAGAGAGAAAGAATTCTTCGTAGGCGCAATCCAGGCAATCCTGCATCGGGCCCGCCTTGAGCCGGTTGGCGATGATCTCCGCACCCACGCCGCCGGAACCGTAATTGATCATGAAGCCATCGCGCACGCCATGCAGCGTGTGCGAGAGCTCGGGGTGTTCGAAGAAATACGGAAATGCCTGGGTGGCAGCGTTTTCGTCATGAAAGACCGAGACGAATTCGCGGAACGGCTCCAGCCGATTCGGTAGCGCGGGATTGCGCTTGCCCTGCCCTTCAAGCGGATAGGTACGCGCAGGAAAATTGCCATCTTTTTCCGGCCCCACGACAATCGCATTGACCTCGCCGTGCACCAGGCGTTGCCCCTGCAGCATGTTGAGGATCGGCAGGCCCGCCTTGCCCTCGCGGCACCACACTCCGGCGCTGGCGCAATCGTTGGGGTAGGTCGCTTCGTAGTTGAGGATCGGTTGCCCGGAGGGCGTGGCACCCACCGTGGCCAGGCGCAGTTCTTCTTCGGTCAATTGCGCGCGGTAGAAACGCGCATTGAGCGGCTGCACGGTGACCGCAGCAAACAAGCCGACGCCGCTATTGCCGGCACTGCCTTCGCCGCCGAACACCGCACCATCGTTGCCGACCAAATAAGCGCCTTCGTGCGGCGCATGGAAACAGTAGTCGCGGGTCTGTCCGGGCTTGGCCAGGCTGTCTGCATTTGCACCGGTGTTGGAACTGTCGCTGTCGATCGAGCCGACCAGTTCCAACCCTTGCGGATGGAAGCCGACGACGCGGCTGTCGACTTGATCGTCGATGCGATAGAGCGGCTCGGTGCCCACTGCATCCTTGACCGCATGTTCCATTGGATGGTCCACACCTGGGAGCGGATCGGGATAAGAGTTGAAAGGATTTCCAGATGTCTCAAGTAGATTGGTCAAGCGCACATGCAGATAGCCACCGGCGGCCACTCGCACTACCAACGGACGCGGACGCAGGTCAGGACGCAGCGCGATATCGCGGCTTTGGTTGTTGGCAACCACGCGTGCAAACAAGGCCTGGCCCTGCGTGGAATAGTCGAGCACCTGGCTGTTGCTGCGGTGAATCAGATCGTGGCGCAACGCGTACATCGCCCAATTGACGTTCTGCGCGCCCAGGCGGTTGAACACCATCGGGTGGTCGATGGCCACGACATCGGCGAACACGGCCGATTGCGGGCAACTGAACGCGGCGCGTTGGGTCAGCTGCCCACGTATCCGCTGCAGCGCGCTGTCAGACACGCGCAGGCCTTGATCAAGGCGCAGATCCACACGCTCAAGTGGTCGCGCCGGCTGCGCCATTGCCATTGCGGCAAGCACACACAGAGCCACGCAAAACAGACAGCGAGACATCGAGGAACGAACATCCATCACGTTCTTCTCCCACGCAAGACTGCACGAGTTGTCGCGGAGCAAGTCGCTCCGTCAGAGTGATGCACACAGGCAACAACAGCCGCACGAACGTACAGGCATGCACGTCGTCCGGCCGCGCCAGACGACGGATTGGTCTAATGCAGAAAGCGTGGTGAGAGGCGTCCGACTGCCTCGAAGTGAACATCCACTGTCGTGCCGATATAGCACAGCCAATCTGAGGTGCAAACAAGTTTCGGAGCAACGGTCAGCACATTTGCAACAGGCCCAAGCGTGTTGCAGCGCACTGTTTGCGATTTTGCACAAACCCGCAGAGATCACTGATAAGCGTCTCGGCTAGTCGGGTTCGTTACATCGCATCGCCATGCGTCGGCGATGCAATCGACGCTCAGGCCAGACGGCGCGAGTCCGCATAGGGCGGCGTGTCCGGGTAATCGTCTTCGCGCAGTCGCGCTTGCAGATCGCGCCACCATTGCGGCTCGAACAGTTCCGGATGCGTGTGCTTGACCGCTTCCAGCTGCGACGCCGGCAAGCCCATAAACAGCGCAAAACGCTCGGGAAACACATCGCGCGGGCCGACATGAAACCAGGGCTCGGCGGACATTTGTTCTTCGTAACTGGTGGGCGTGGGCCAATCGCGGAACGTGCATTCGGTGATCAGGCACAGCTCGTCGTAGTCGTAGAACACCGCACGCTGATGCCGGGTGATGCCGAAGTTCTTCAGCAGCATGTCGCCGGGAAAGATGTTGTTGCGCGCCATGTCCTTGATCGCCTGCCCGTAGTCCAGCGCTGCGGCATGCGCGGCCTCGGGCAGTTGTTCGCGCAGGTACAGATTGAGCGGGCGCAGCCGGCGCTGCACGTAGCACAGCGCGATCAACACATCGGCGCCATCTTCGCTCAGGCTCATCGCACAGCTGGTCTGCAGTTCTTCCAGCAACGCCGGCGAAAAACGCGCCTTGGGAAAGCGCAGAAAGCGGTACGGCTGCGCGTCGAGCAGGCGGCCGATGCGGTCGAGCTGGAACACCAGTTCGTATTTGCCTTCCACCTGCGCGCGGCTCATTGTTTTTGGATACGCAAAGCGGTCGCGGATCAGCTTGAACACCAGCGGATAACTGGGCAGCGTAAACACCACCATGACCATGCCGGGCGTGCCATCGGCATGCACCAACTGCTCGGCAGGATGCGCCTGAAAATGGCTGAAAAACGTGCGATAGCGTTCGGTCTTGCCCTGCTTGGCACGCCCCAGCATCGTGTACAACTCATCGATGGGCTTGTGCGTCAGCAGGCTGCGCAGAAACACCACTGCATCACCGACGGTGGATAGATCTGCCTGGAAATAACTGCGCGAGTTACTGAACAATTGCGCGACATCACTGCGCCGGGTCAGCACCGCTTCGGCACGCAGGCCGGCACCATCGTTGACCAGTGCGATCACGCAGGGAGAAAAGCGATGTTCGCCGAACACGCGCCCGATCAGATAGGCGCGACGTTCGCGGTAGAACACCGTTTCCAGCAGTTCCACACTGCGCACAGGATGCTCGCCCCAATGCGCAAGATCGTCCTGCAGCCGCACTGCAATTGCCGCCGCGCAACGGGTGCGGTGCAGGTACGCCACATCGAACGCATAATCGCCAAGCACGCGCACCAGCATGTCGGTCAGCCGGCCCGGCGAGACCGCGTAGGTATGCCGCGCAACCGGCAGCGTGATCGCATCGGTCGGCTCGATATCCAGCGCGATGAATTCGATCTCCGCATCCACACCATGGGTGCCGAAGTAACGCCGGGTCAGGGTGTTGTAAAAGGTCTTGTACAGCTCCTGATCGATCAACCCGGTCAGCAGCGCGGCGTAATGCTCGCGTGCGCGCATCCACAGCGCGCGATCGTGCGCCTGCCCCAGCAGCACCGCACGCAGCCGCAGCATGCATTCGCTGATGTATTGATCGTAGAGCGCAATACGCGCCACCGCATCCTCGCGCGCGCCGTTCCAGTCACGTGTCTCGAAGCGCTGCTTGGCGCGTGCGGTAATCTGCGCAAAGCGCGCGTGGTAATCCTCGAACGCTTCATACACGGCGCGGCCGATCGCCAGCGCGCGACGCTCGGACTGCGGCGGTAACGGAACAGGGCTCATGGTGGCAGTGTACTCAGCACTTGCGACAGCGCGCAGCCAGTGCGGGCGATCGAGCACGTAATAAGCGGGCAAACACCTGCATCACGCGTCAACCTGCCGCAGCACGCGGTGCGCGCGCCGGCCCTGCTGATCCTGGCAAGGCAGCGCACGTTGCCAAGAACTCTCGTCAGCCAAGGCCACACCGGGCAACCCAGCCGCGGGCAATCCACTGCAAAGCGGCGGCAAGGCCGGATGCATGACGGTTGCGCTGTCTCCATTGCGCTGAAACGACAAGGCCCGCCTCTGAACGAGGCGGGGCCCTGGATGTCGCACTTGCTGAGCGCACCGATACGCGGTGCGCTGGATCAGGCCTTCAGCGTCGCCAGCACGTCGTTGAAGGTCTTGCTCGGGCGCATCGCTTCGCTGACCTTGGCCAGATCGGGGTGGTAGTAGCCGCCGATATCCACCGGCTTGCCCTGCGCGCCGTTGAGCTCGGCCACGATGGTGGCTTCGTTGTCGGTCAGGGCCTTGGCCAGCGGTGCAAACTTGGCCTGCAGCGCGGTGTCTTCGGTCTGTGCGGCCAGGGCCTGCGCCCAGTACATCGCCAGATAGAAGTGGCTGCCGCGGTTGTCCAGTTCACCGACCTTGCGTGCCGGCGATTTGTTGTTGTCCAGGAACTGGCCGTTGGCCACGTCCAGCGCCTTGGCCAGCACCGTGGCCGAGGGGTTGTCGTAGCGGTTGCCCAGATGCTCCAGCGAGGCGGCCAGGGCCAGGAACTCGCCCAGCGAATCCCAGCGCAGGCTGTTCTGTTCGACGAACTGCTGCACGTGCTTGGGCGCCGAGCCACCGGCGCCGGTTTCGAACAGACCGCCACCGGCCATCAGCGGCACGATCGAGAGCATCTTGGCGCTGGTGCCCAGCTCCAGGATCGGGAACAGGTCGGTGAGGTAATCGCGCAGCACGTTGCCGGTGACCGAGATGGTGTCCTGGCCCTTGCGGATGCGCTCCAGCGAGAAGGTGGTCGCTTCCACCGGCGGCAGGATGCGGATATCCAGCCCGCTGGTGTCGTGATCCTTCAGATAGGTTTCGACCTTGGCGATGACCTGCGCGTCGTGCGCGCGCGCCTTGTCCAGCCAGAACACGGCCGGGGTATCGCTCAGACGTGCGCGCTCGACCGCCAGCTTCACCCAGTCCTGGATCGGTGCGTCCTTGACCTGGCACATGCGCCACAAATCGCCGGCTTCCACCGTGTGTTCGAAGATGGTGGTGCCGGTGTCGTCGGTGACCTTGACGGTGCCGGCGGCGGGAAGCTGGAAGGTCTTGTCGTGCGAGCCGTATTCCTCGGCTTTCTGCGCCATCAGCCCGACGTTGGGCACCGAGCCCATGGTGGACGGATCGAACGCGCCGTGCACTTTGCAATTGTCGATCACGGCCTGGTAGACATCGGCGTAGCAGCGATCCGGGATCACCGCCTTGGTGTCCTGCAGCTTGCCTTCGGCGTTCCACATCTGACCCGAATCGCGAATCATCGCCGGCATCGATGCATCGACGATCACATCACTGGGCACATGCAGGTTGGTGATGCCCTTGTCGGAATTGACCATCGCCAGGGCCGGACGCTGCGCGTATTCGGCCTGGATATCGGCCTTGATCTGCGCCTGCTGCGCTTCCGGCAGCGTGGCGATACGTGCGTACAGATCGCCGATGCCGTTGTTGGGATCGAAGCCGACCGACGCAAGCGCATCGGCATGCTTGCTCAGCGTGTCCTTGTAGAACTCGCCGACCACCACACCGAACAGCACCGGGTCGGAGACCTTCATCATGGTGGCTTTCAGATGCACCGAGAACAGCACATCCTTCACCTTGGCATCGGCGATCTGGGCATCGATGAAGCTGGCCAGTGCGCGCTTGCTCAACACGGCGGCATCGACGATTTCGCCTGCCTTGACCGCCACTTTTTCCTTCAGCACGCTGCTGCTGCCATCGTTGCCGACGAATGCGATCTTCAGCGTGCCCGCCGCTGCCACCGTGGTGGACTGCTCGCTGCCGAAGAAGTCGCCATCGTCCATGTGCGAGACATGCGACCTGGAGTCGCTGCTCCACTTGCCCATGCGGTGCGGATGCTTGCGTGCGTAGTTCTTCACCGACAGCGGTGCGCGGCGATCGGAGTTGCCTTCGCGCAGCACCGGGTTGACCGCGCTGCCCTTGACCTTGTCGTAGCGCGCCTTGATGTCTTTTTCGGCGTCGTCCTTGGGCGTGTCCGGATACGCCGGCAGCGCATAACCCTGGCCCTGCAGTTCGGCGATCGCGGCCTTGAGCTGCGGCACCGAGGCGCTGATGTTGGGCAGCTTGATGATGTTGGCTTCCGGCGTGGTGGCCAGCGCGCCCAGCTCACCGAGGTCGTCGGCGATCTTCTGCGCGTCGGTCAGGTGCTCGGGGAACAGCGACAGAATGCGGCCGGCCAGCGAGATATCGCGGGTTTCGACCACGATGCCGGCGGTATCGGTGTAGGCAGCGATGATCGGCAGCAGCGACTGCGTGGCCAGATACGGTGCTTCGTCGGTGAGCGTGTAGAGGATCTTCGGTGTCTTCGACATGAGGTGCGATGGCTCTTGTGGTCGGGAGGAGCGCCGGTGTCCATGGCAATGGCGTTGGCGTGCGCGACGGGGGTCGCTGGCGGCACGCCGATTGGCCAGCGCGTGGAACGCGGCGATGGATCAGCACGGCATTGTCGCGTCTGAGCCGCGCCCGGGTAAAGCGACCACAGGCGGATGCTCCATCCCGTGACCCGGCCAATCGACATGGATGCAGCTGTAACGAATGTGTCGCGTCACAAGGTGGCGCAGCAAAAGGGCGCGATCGTGTGATCGCGCCCTGATGGCTTACCGCTTGATGGCTTGCTGGAAGAACAGCGACGAAGTGATCGCCCTGTTGGCGAAATGTTGGCGGGCCAGCGTGTTACCGCCCTGCTCCGCCAACATGCGCGTCTACATGCAGCATGCTTCCTAGCGCTTGTCTTATTTGACCGTAATGGTCTGCGGATTACCCGCCGGCTTGCCATCCACCATCACCTGCGCGGTGTAGGTGCCAGCCGGCCAGCCATCGGGCTTGCTGAAGCTGAGGTTGGTGGTTTCTGCGCCGGTGGTGGTCAAGGTGGCGTTCTGCTCACCAGCGACCTGGCCGTCCTGGTAGGTGAGCTTGGCCGAAACCGGCACGTTGCTCGCGCTGCCATCGGTTTTCACCGAGACGATGATGGTGTCTTTGCTGCCGATATTGGCCGACGGAGTCACTGTCTTGTCTGCGGCAGCAGTGGTGCCGACCGCAACGCTGGACACCGTCACTGCCGCACCGGTTGCGGCGGCACTGTCGGTACTGGCAGCACCGGTAGTAGTGCTCTGACCAGCCTGATCGCTCGCAGGCGGCGTGCCCGCCGGGCCAGGCATCGCTTCGGTGGCGGCACCGGAGGTGGGATCCTTCGACACGCTGGCATCTTCTTCTTTCTTGCAACCTGATAGTGCGAGCACGCCGACAAGCGCAATGGCGAGCATGCTTGAAACGGATTTGGTACGCATGGATGAATCTCCGGCTAAACGAATAGGGTTTCTTGAGGAAAGCATTGAGTGGAACAGATCACCAAGCCAGCGACTGGCTAGACTAGGCGCGCGTTTATGCCTTTGGTGGTAAGTGCAACACCTGCCCCGGAAAAATCTTGTCCGGATCCTTGAGCGTCTCGCGATTGGCCTCGAAAATGCGCGGCCACAGATTGCCGTCGCCATAATGGCGTTTGGCAATACTGGAAAGGCTGTCGCCTGCCTGCACGGTCACCGTTTCTTCGACGATCTGCGCCGTGCTTTGCACGCCGCTGCGGACGTTGGAAAAATCCGGCGCTGGCGTGACATCGGCGGTACTGTCGACCGAGGAGGTTACGTTGGAAAAATCTGCTTTCTTGTCGACACTCATTGCTGCCATCCTGCGTGCATCACGATGACTGCAGGGTGCGCGGAGCGCCGTTAAGCGTGGATCGCGCCGCCGTGAAGCTGACGCGATCTCCGGAAGCCACCGACTACTGGCGCGGGTCGCGGAAAATCGACAGCGGTGTCGGCACGCTGGGCGAACTGCGCAATGGGTTGATGTCCAGTCCGCCACGACGGGTATAACGCGCCTCTACCACCAACCACTCGGGCGCGCAGCGGATCAGCACGTCATTGAAGATGCGCTCCACGCATTGCTCATGAAATTCTGCGTGGTCGCGGAAACTCACCAGATAGCGCAACAGGCCTTCGCGGTCGATCGGCGCGCCGCGATAGCGCAGCGTAACGCTGGCCCAATCCGGTTGACCGGTGACCGGGCAATTGGACTTGAGCAAGGCCGAGGTCAGCACTTCTTCCACGACTGGTTGTGCGTGCGCTGAGAGATACGCGGCATTGGGCGGGCCGTAATCGTCGATGCTGACATCCAGCGCGTCGATCGATTCGCCCTCGCCCACCGCATCGATCGGCGGCAGACCGAATTCCACCGCCACATCGGCACCGGCGCGCGTGGACAGGTCGGAGGCAATACGCGTGCGCACCGCTTCGGCACTGTTGAAGCGGGTGGCGTTGAGCGAGTTGAGATACAGCTTGAGCGACTTGGATTCGATCAACGACGGCGAATCGCTGGGCACATGCAAGGTGGCGGTGGCCACGCAGGGTTTGCCCTGTGCATCGAGCCAGCTGAGTTCATAGGCGTGCCAGCGATCACGGCCGATAAAGGGCAGCGCACCGGTCAGGCCGATCGCCTCGCGCCCGGCCGCGCGCGGAATCGGAAACAACAGCGACGGATCGTAGCCGCTGGGGTAAGCGACCTCACGACCTAGGGAGGAATCTTCTGGGGTATTCATGCCGCCATTTTAGGGCGAGCGGGCTGGCCGTGAGGTGTATGGCGGCCGCCGGAGCGACCGCCTGGGCAAACAGAAGCAGCGGGCTTCACACAGCCCGCCGCCGTAATCACCGCAAACGGACAGCGGGAATCGTGCACTTGCACACGAATCCCTAATCCCCAATCACGAATCCCGGTTTCAGCCAGCCTCCCCCTGATGCAGATAATCCAGCGACACCTGTAACAGCGCGCGCAAACCCACATCCAGCGACGACTCGTCAAGCAGGAACTGCGGCGAATGGTTGCTGGGCGCGGTCGCCGGGTCGATGCCCTTGGCGGTGGAGCCGACGAAGAAGAACATCGACGGTACCTGCTGCGCGTAGAACGAGAAATCTTCCGCGCCCATCTGCAGCGGCGGCTCGTAGACGTTGTCGGCGCCCACCACGGCTTGCAGGCTGGGCAGCATCCTGGCGGTCAGCGCCGGGTCGTTGACCGTGGCCGGGTTGCCGGGCTGGTCCGGCACCTGCGCCTCGACGGTGGCCCCGTGGGCGGCCGCAGTGTGCTCGGCCACGGTCTTGAGGTCGGCGAAGATCTGCTGGCGCATGGCTTCGTCGAAGGTGCGGATGGTGCCGACCATTTCCACGTCGTCGGGGATGATGTTGTAGCGGATGCCACCCTTGATCGCGCCGAAGCTCAGCACCGCCGGCTGCTTGGACAGGTTGGCGCGGCGGCTGATCACGGTCTGCGCAGCGCCGATCATGTCGGCACTGGCCACGATCGGGTCGATACCGTTCCACGGCGCCGAGCCATGCGTCTGGCGGCCGATCATCTTGATCGCAAAGCGGTCCGAGGCAGCCATCAGCGGGCCGCTACGCACCGCGATCTTGCCGGCCTGCACGCTGGAGAACACATGCAGGCCGAACACCGCCTGCGGCTTGAAGTCGGCAAACAGCCCCTCCTTGAGCATCAGTGAAGCGCCGCCCTCTTCGTTGCCGGGTGCGCCCTCTTCGGAGGGCTGGAAGATCAGCATCACCTCGCCGGGCAACTGGTCGCGCATGCTGACCAGCGCCTCGGCCACGCCGAGCAGGATCGCGGTGTGCGCGTCGTGGCCGCAGGCGTGCATCACCCCGACCTGCTCGCCGCGGTACTCGGCAGTGGCTTTGGAAGCGAACGGCAGCCCGGTCTGCTCTTTCACCGGCAGGGCGTCCATATCCGCACGCAAGGCGATCTTGGGACCTGGCTTGCCGCCCTTGATGATGGCCACCACGCCGTGATGGGCGATGCCGGTGCGCGGCTTGAGGCCGAGCTTGCGCAGCTGCGCGGCCACCGTGGCGGCAGTGCGCTCCTCGCGGTTGGACAGTTCCGGATGCTGATGGAAGTCGCGGCGCCACTGCACCAGCTTGGTCTGCAACGGCGCGGCGGCGGCCTGCACTTCGGGCCGGGGCGCAGCCTGGGCGGCGGCGAGCGTGGGCAGGGCGAGCAACAGCGCGCTGGTCAGCAGGCGGGAGTGGCGCATCGAGAATCCTCTAAAGATGGTTGCTTAATGTAGTGCACCCGCGCAGCTGGCGGGCTGCGGTGGTGCCCGATTCAGCCCGCCGGTCAACCGTGGCGACCGTGGTGCGTTGCCGCTGTACTGCATCTGTGAACGTCGTGGCCGTTTCGCTTGGCGAGCCGTTACTTCAGTAACGCTCAATTGCTTGGGCGCAACGATATGCTTCGCACAGCTGCCCCACGGTCGCATCAGCGCCCGGCCCGCCCTCAGGAGTTGTCGCATGTCGCGTTTTTGGAAGATCACACTGCTGGTCGTAGCGGTGCTTGTCGTGGTGTTCGTTGCAATGCGCATGTTCGGTGGGGGCAATCACGGCAAGCGCGCGGGCGCGCCGGACGGCAGCGGCACCGAAGACCACGGCCCGGTGCCGGTCACGGTGGTGGCCGCCACCACCCAGGACGTGCCGGTCTATGCCAGCGCGTTGGGCACGGTCACCGCGCTCAACACGGTCACGGTCAGCCCGCAGGTCGGTGGCCAGCTGATGAGCCTGAATTTCCAGGAGGGCCAGGAAGTGAAGAAGGGCCAGCTGCTGGCGCAGATCGATCCACGCAGCCTGCAGGCCAGCTATGACCAGTCGCTGGCGGCCAAGCGCCAGAACCAGGCGCTGCTGGCCACCGCGCGGGTCAACTACCAGCGCTCCAACGATCCGGCCTACAAGCAGTACGTCTCGCGCACCGATCTGGACACCCAGCGCAACCAGGTGGCGCAGTACGAGGCAGCGGTGTCGGCCAACGATGCGCAGATGCGCGCGGCCCAGGTGCAGTTGCAGTTCACCCGCATCCTGGCGCCGATCGACGGCATTGCCGGCATCCGCGGTGTGGACGTGGGCAATATCGTCAGCAGCACCTCTACCATCGTCACCCTGACCCAGATCCGCCCGATCTACGTGTCCTTCAACCTGCCCGAGCGCGAGCTGCAGGCGGTGCGCAGCGGACAGGCGGCCGCCGCGCTGGGCGTGGCGGCGCTGGATCGCGGCGATGCGCACATCATCAGCGGCGACGGCAAGCTGGATGTCATCGACAACCGCATCGCCGCCGACAGCGGCACCTTCGGCGCACGCGCGATCTTCGACAACGCCGACAACGCGTTGTGGCCGGGCCAGTTCGTCAACGTGCGCCTGCAGTTGCGCACTATCTCCGGCGGCACCGTGGTGCCGACCCAGGCGGTGCAGCGCGGCCCGGACGGCGATTACGTGTACGTGGTGGGCAGCGACAACACTGCGCAGATGCGCACCGTGGTGCAGGGCGTGGAGGTGGACGACAGCCACGTGCAGATCACCAAGGGGCTCAAGCAGGGCGAGCGGGTGGTGACCGAAGGCCAGTTCCGCTTGAAGCCGGGCAGCAAGGTCAGCGCGCTCAAGCCGGGCGAAACCCCGCCCGAGCCGACCGAGGCCGAGCTCAAGGCTGCGCAGGACAAGAGCAGCGGCGGCGCCGGCGGCCGACGCGGCGGCGGCCCGCGCTAACTCGCGACCACCGGCGACGGGAGTTCCGTCGCCGGTGCGCGTCGACGCATTGCGCGCCGGCACCGATTGACGTCTTCAGCAAGGATTCCCCCCGTGGGCTTTTCGACCATCTTCATCCGCCGTCCCATCGCCACCTCGTTGTTGATGGCGGGCATCCTGCTGCTGGGCATCCTGGGCTACCGGCAACTGCCGGTCTCCGCACTGCCGGAAATCGACGCGCCCAGCCTGGTCGTCTCCACCCAGTACCCCGGCGCCAATGCGACCACCATGGCTTCGCTGGTGACCACACCGCTGGAGCGCCAGCTCGGGCAGATCTCCGGGCTGCAGATGATGACCTCCGATTCGTCGGCAGGCCTGTCCACGATCATTCTGCAGTTCTCGATGGACCGCGACATCGACATCGCCGCGCAGGACGTGCAGGCGGCGATCCGCCAGGCCACCCTGCCCTCGTCGCTGCCGTACCAGCCGGTCTATAACCGGGTCAATCCGGCCGACGCGGCCATCCTCACGCTCAAGCTCACCTCCGACTCGCTGCCGCTGCGCGAGGTCAACCGCTATGCCGACGCGATCCTGGCCCAGCGCCTGTCGCAGGTGCCGGGCGTGGGCCTGGTGTCGATCGCCGGCAACGTGCGGCCTGCGGTGCGCATCCAGGTCAACCCGGCGCAGCTGTCGAACATGGGCCTGACCATGGAGTCGCTGCGCAGCGCGCTGACCCAGACCAATGTCAGCGCCCCCAAGGGCTCGCTCAACGGCAAGACCCAGTCCTACAGCATCGGCACCAACGACCAGCTCACCGATGCGGCGCAATACCGCGAGACCATCATCAGCTACAGCAATGGCCGCCCGGTGCGGCTGGCCGATGTGGCCAACGTGGTCGACGGTGTGGAAAACGATCAGCTCGCCGCCTGGGCCGATGGCAAGCCGGCGGTGCTGCTGGAAATCCGCCGCCAGCCCGGTGCCAACATCGTGCAGACGGTGGAGCAGATCCGCAGCATCCTGCCGCAGCTGCAGTCGGTATTGCCGGCCGATGTGCACCTGGAAGTCTTCGCCGACCGCACCGAAACCATCCGCGCCTCCGTGCATGAAGTGAAGTTCACCCTGGTGCTGACCATCTTCCTGGTGGTGGCGGTGATCTTCGTGTTCCTGCGCCGGCTGTGGGCCACCATCATTCCCTCGGTGGCTGTGCCGCTGTCGCTGGCCGGCACCTTCGGGGTGATGGCGTTTGCGGGCATGTCGCTGGACAACCTGTCGCTGATGGCGCTGGTGGTGGCGACCGGATTCGTGGTCGACGATGCGATCGTGATGATCGAAAACATCGTGCGCTACATCGAACAAGGCAAGAGCGGGCCGGAAGCGGCCGAAATCGGCGCCAAGCAGATCGGCTTTACCGTGTTGTCGCTGACCGTGTCGCTGGTGGCGGTGTTCCTGCCGCTGCTGCTGATGCCGGGCGTCACCGGGCGCCTGTTCCATGAGTTTGCGTGGGTGCTGTCGATTGCGGTGACGATCTCGATGCTGGTGTCGCTGACGCTGACGCCGATGATGTGCGCCTACCTGCTCAAGCCAGACGCCTTGCCCGAGGGCGAAGATGCGCACGAGCGTGCCGCCGCAGCCGGCAAGACCAACCTGTGGACGCGCACGGTGGGCACCTACGAGCGCAGCCTGGACTGGGTGCTGGCGCATCAGCCGCTGACTTTGGCGGTGGCGATCGGCGCGGTGGCGCTGACCGTAGTGCTGTACATCGCGATCCCCAAGGGCCTGCTGCCCGAGCAGGACACCGGCCTGATCACCGGCGTGGTGCAGGCCGATCAGAACGTGGCCTTCCCGCAAATGCAGCAGCGCACCCAGGCGGTGGCCGCGGCGCTGCAGAAAGACCCGGCAGTGACCGGTGTGGCGGCCTTCATCGGCGCCGGCTCGATGAACCCCACCATCAACCAGGGCCAGCTGTCGATCGTGCTGAAGACGCGCGGCGACCGCGACAGCCTGGACGAGGTGCTGCCGCGCCTGCAGAAAGCGGTGTCCGGCATTCCGGGCGTGGCGCTGTTCCTCAAGCCGGTGCAGGACGTCACCCTGGACACCCGCGTGGCCGCCACCGAGTATCAGTACTCGATGTCGGATGTGGACAGCGCCGAGCTGGCCACCTGGGCCGCACGCATGACCGAGGCGATGCGCAAGCTGCCCGAGCTGGCGGATGTGGACAACAACCTGGCCAACCAGGGGCGCGCGCTGGAACTGACCATCGACCGCGACAAGGCCAGCATGCTCGGCGTGCCGATGCAGACCATCGACGACACGCTGTACGACGCCTTCGGCCAACGCCAGATCTCCACCATCTTCACCGAGCTCAATCAGTACCGGGTGGTGCTGGAAGTGGCGCCGGAATTCCGCAGCAGCACCGCATTGATGAATCAGCTGGCGGTGGCCAGCAACGGCAGCGGCGCGTTGACCGGCACCAATGCGACCAGTTTCGGCCAGGTGAGCTCGTCCAACTCGTCCACCGCCACCGGCGTGGGCGCGCAGAACACCGGCATCGTGGTCGGCGCCGGCAGCATCATTCCGCTGGCCGCACTGGCCGAAGCCAAGGTCACCAACACGCCATTGGTGGTGAGCCATCAGCAACAGCTGCCGGCGGTCACGGTCTCGTTCAATCTGGCGCCGGGTCACTCGCTGTCGCAGGCGGTGGAAGCGATCGAACAGGCGCGCGAAGACCTCAAGATCCCGACCCAGGTGCATGCCGAGTTCGTCGGCAAGGCGGCCGAATTCACCGGCAGCCAGACCGATATCGTGTGGCTGCTGCTGGCCTCGATCGTGGTGATCTACATCGTGCTGGGCGTGCTCTACGAGAGCTACATCCACCCGCTGACGATCATCTCCACGCTGCCGCCGGCCGGTGTTGGCGCGCTGCTGGCGTTGATGATGTGCGGGCTGAGCCTGTCGGTGGACGGCATCGTCGGCATCGTGCTGCTGATCGGCATCGTCAAGAAGAACGCGATCATGATGATCGACTTCGCCATCGACGCACGCCGCGACGGCGCCAACGCGCATGAAGCGATCCGGCGCGCCTGCCTGCTGCGTTTCCGCCCGATCATGATGACCACCGCCGCCGCCATGCTGGGCGCCTTGCCGTTGGCCCTGGGCACCGGCATCGGCTCGGAGCTGCGGCGTCCGCTGGGCATCGCCATCGTCGGCGGCCTGCTGTTGTCGCAATTGGTGACGCTGTACACCACGCCGGTGATCTATCTGTACATGGAACGCGCCGGCGAGCGCGTGCGCGATTGGCGCGCGCGGCGTGCCGCACGCCGCGACGGCGCGAACCCGGCCTCCACGTCGGAGCGCCCGGCATGACGACTGGTGCAGCGAAGGCTGATCGGATTTCCGGCCTACGGCGGCGCATGCCCGCACGCGCATTCGGGCGTGGCTTTGGCCCTGCTTGCCGAATCCGGAATCCCGATTCCCGATTCCCGGCGCCACAGCCATGAACATCTCCGCCCCCTTCATCAAGCGCCCGATCGGCACCTCGTTGCTGGCGATCGGTTTGTTCGTGATCGGATTGATGTGCTACCTGCGGCTGGGCGTGGCGGCGTTGCCGAACATCCAGATTCCGGTGATCTTCGTGCACGCCACGCAGTCCGGCGCCGATGCCAGCACCATGGCGTCCACCGTCACCGCGCCGCTGGAACGGCATCTGGGCCAGCTGCCCGGCATCGACCGCATGCGCTCCTCCAGTTCGGAGAGCAGCAGCCTGGTGGTGCTGGTATTCCAGAGCAATCGCAACATCGATTCGGCCGCGCAGGACGTGCAGACCGCGATCAACTCGTCGCAATCGGACCTGCCTTCCGGACTCGGCACGCCGATCTATTCGAAAGCCAATCCGAACGACGACCCGGTCATCGCCATCGCGTTGACCTCCGACACCCAATCGGCCGATGAGCTCTACAACGTTGCCGACTCGCTGCTGGCACAACGGCTGCGCCAGATCACCGGCATCAGTTCGGTCGATATTGCCGGCGCCTCCACACCGGCGGTACGCGTGGATGTTGACCTGCGCGCGCTCAACGCGCTGGGCCTGACCCCGGACGATCTGCGCAACGCGGTGCGCGCGGCCAACGTCACCTCGCCGACCGGCTTTCTGTCCGACGGCAACACCACCATGGCCATCGTGGCCAACGATTCGGTGGCCAAGGCCGCAGATTTCGCACAGCTGGCGATCTCCACCCAGTCCAACGGGCGCATCGTGCGGCTGGGCGATGTGGCCACCGTCTACGACGGCCAGCAGGATGCCTATCAGGCGGCCTGGTTCGACGGCAAACCGGCCGTGGTGATGTATGCCTTTACCCGCGCCGGCGCCAACATCGTCGAAACCGTGGACCAGGTGAAGGCGCAGATTCCCGGGCTGCGCGCCTACCTGCAGCCCGGCACCACACTCACGCCCTATTTCGACCGCACACCCACCATCCGCGCCTCGCTGCACGAGGTGCAGGCCACGCTGATGATCAGTCTGGTGATGGTGATCCTGACCATGGCGCTGTTCCTGCGCCGCCTGGCACCGACCTTGATTGCCGCAGTCACCGTGCCGCTGTCGTTGGCCGGCTCGGCGCTGGTGATGTACATGCTCGGCTTCACCTTGAACAACCTCAGCCTGCTGGCGCTGGTGATCGCCATTGGCTTTGTGGTCGACGATGCGATCGTGGTGATCGAAAACATCATGCGGCATCTGGACGAAGGCATGCCGCGTCTGGACGCGGCACTGGCCGGTGCGCGCGAGATCGGCTTCACCATCGTCTCGATCACCGCATCGCTGGTGGCGGTGTTCATTCCGATGCTGTTTGCCAGCGGCATGGTCGGGGCGTTCTTCCGCGAGTTCACCGTGACCCTGGTGGCGGCGATCGTGGTGTCGATGCTGGTGTCGCTGACCTTGACGCCGGCCTTGTGCAGCCGCTTTCTGTCGGCGCATACCGAGCCGGAAAAGCCCGGCCGTTTCGGCGCCTGGCTGGACCGCATGCATGAGCGCATGCTGGCGGTGTACACGGTGGCGCTGGATTTCTCGCTGCGGCACGCCTTGCTGTTGTCGCTGACGCCGTTGCTGCTGATTGCCGCCACCATTTTTCTCGGCAGCGCAGTCAAAAAGGGCTCGTTCCCCGCGCAGGACACCGGTCTGATCTGGGGCCGCGCCAATTCCAGCGCCACGGTCTCGTTCGCCGACATGGTCAGCCGCCAGCGCCGCATCACCGACATGCTGATGGCCGACCCGGCGGTGAAGACCGTCGGTGCGCGGCTGGGCTCCGGCCGCCAGGGCTCCAGCGCCTCGTTCAATATCGAACTGAAAAAACGCAATGAAGGTCGCCGCGACACCACCGCGCAAGTGGTCGCACGGCTGAGCGCCAAGGCCGACCGCTACCCGGATCTGGATCTGCGCCTGCGCGCCATCCAGGACCTGCCCAGCGACGGCGGTGGCGGCACCAGCCAGGGCGCGCAATACCGCGTGTCGCTGCAGGGCAACGATCTGGCACAGCTGCAGGAATGGCTGCCCAAGCTGCAGACCGCGTTGAAGAAGAATCCACGTCTGCGCGATGTCGGCACCGACGTGGATACCTCGGGCTTGCGCCAGAACATCGTGATCGACCGTGCCAAGGCCGCGCGGCTGGGCATCTCGGTCGGTGCGATCGATGGCGCGCTGTATGGCGCGTTCGGCCAGCGCTCCATTTCCACCATCTACTCGGATCTCAACCAGTACAGCGTGGTGGTCAATGCGCTGCCCTCGCAGACCGCCACGCCCAAGGCGCTGGATCAGGTGTTCGTGCCCAACCGTGCCGGCCTGATGGTGCCGATTACGTCGGTTGCCACGCAGGTGCCGGGCCTGGCGCCGCCGCAGATCATCCATGAAAACCAGTACACCACGATGGATCTGAGCTACAACCTGGCACCGGGCGTGAGCACCGGCGAGGCGGATCTGATCATCAAGTCCACCGTGGACGGGCTGCGCATGCCCGACGGCATTCGCCTCAGCGGCGACGACAGTTTCAACGTGCAGCTCAGCCCCAATTCGATGGGCGTGCTGCTGCTGGCGGCGGTGCTCACCGTCTACATCGTGCTGGGCATGCTGTACGAGAGCCTGATCCATCCGGTGACCATCCTGTCCACGTTGCCGGCCGCCGGCGTGGGCGCGCTGCTGGCGTTGTTCCTCACCAACACCGAGTTGTCGGTGATCTCGATGATCGCGCTGGTGTTGCTGATCGGCATCGTCAAGAAGAACGCGATCATGATGATCGACTTCGCGCTGGTGGCGCAGCGCGTGCACGGCATGGATGCGCGCGCGGCCGCACGCGAGGCCTCGATCGTGCGCTTCCGGCCGATCATGATGACCACCATGGTGGCGATCCTGGCCGCAGTGCCGCTGGCGGTGGGCCTGGGCGAAGGCTCGGAACTGCGCCGCCCGCTCGGTATCGCGATGATCGGTGGGCTGATCTTCTCGCAGAGTCTGACCTTGCTCAGCACCCCGGCGCTGTATGTGATCTTCTCTTGCCTGAGCGAGCGCTGGAAGGCGCGTCGCGCACGTGCGCGCGCACGCCGTGCAGAACGCGCGGCAGCACGGCGCCCGCCAGCCTCGGCGCACTGAGGCTGGGCTGACAAAAACCGAAGAGAAGTGATTGAACGGTGTGGATGCGCTGCGGTTGTGGAGCGGCTGATCTGCGGCTTGGCTGCAAGGCCCTTGCCCGCCCACCATCGCAGGACACGCTGCAAGTACGTCCGTGTAGGCTCTTACGCGGCATCCATGCCGCGTAAGGTCCCGCGACGGTGAGCGGGCAAGGACCAGTCGAGAGTGTCGGTGTGCAGGGTTTTAAACAAAGCCACCGATCAACTCTCTGGTGTGGTGTCCTCACCGCTCGCGGGACCGTGTGGCGGCATGGATGCCGCCACCGAGCCTCCAGGGATGGATTCACGGCGTGTCCCGCGAGCGGTGAGGGCATCGCGCCCTCGACCCGCTAGGTTTCGGAACATCCAAGCAATGCTGAAGCTCAAGATCCCGGTCGCCTTGAGAGGTACTCGAACGGGGTGGAGATGCCGTCGGGTGCAGAGCGGCTGATTTGCGGATTTGCTGCAGGGCCCTTGCCCGCCCACCATCGCGGGACACGCCGCAAGTACGTCCGTCTAGGCTCTTACGCGGCATCCATGCCGCGTAAGGTCCCGCGACGGTGGGCGGGCAAGGACCAGTCGAGAGTGTCGGTGTGCGTGGTTACGAGCAGGGCATGCAGCGCGTTAGTTCGACTAGGTGCGGTCTGATCAGCTTAGTTCTATCCGATCGATGTCACTTCCATCCAACACCAACTCATTCGTCAAACCAGGGGCGTGTGGCCAACACGCCGCCGCTATCGAGACAGCGTTGAGAATTTTTATCAGTCGCCCTTCGTAGTGCGTGCAGTTGGGCGATATCGCATGCAGCACCTGGAACTGCGGGATACCGCTACCGCACACACCCACCTGATACTGTCGCTTGGTTGCTGTCTTACACCACCAACGCCTGCAGCGACTCCCGCTCCAGTTGCGCGTACAACGCAAATTCGTCGTGCACCTGCGCGCCCAATGCCTGCTCGAAACTGCGCTTGCTCGAATGTGCGGCGTAGGCACGTTGTTCGGCGCCGCCGAGATTCGACTGGAAGATACCCGCCGCACTCACCGGCAGAAAATCTTCATAGATGATCGGATCGGCACTGACCAGGCCAAGCGCGATCGCAGTTTCTGCCGGCATCGCGGCCACCTGTGCGGGATCGGCGCGGCCTGCCTCGGTGAACGCGTAACGGAAATAGCCCAGGCCTTCCTGACGCAACAACGCCTCGTCATCGGGAAACGCCACAAACGCAGTCTGCAGACGCGTGGCGTAATCGGCGCCGGTGCTGCCGGCGCCATCGCTGTCGCGTGCCTGCGCCAGCAACGCGTCGTACAGTGCGCGGCCTTTGGGCGTGAGCGCGAGCCCGCGCTGCTCGATCTCGCCAAAGCGCGCGGTGTGCGTGCCGTGCTCGGCCAGCCCGCTATCACCGACAAAGCGCACCGGCTCTTCCAGGGCCTTGAAGCTGGTCTGCCGCAGCAGGATCGGAATGCGCCGCTGTGGCGGGCCTTCGATCACAGCCTTGGCATCGATGCCGGCGCGCTGCATCTGCGCCTGCGCCGCATCGATATCCAGCGTGCGCGGCGTCAGGTGATTGATATGCGGGCCGTGGAAGCTCACCACGTCGGCAATCAACTTGTGCGCCTCGCTCAGCGCGCGGTAGGTCGGCAGCGACACGGCGGCATCGCCATGCCAGCGGAAGGTTTCCAGCGCTTGCGCCACGAATTCCTGCGCCTGCGCCGCCTCCAGCCCGCCGTGACGCTCATGCCGCTCGATCAAGTCCAGCGCGCCGGCGGTGAAGATCTGCCGCTGCTGCAGGATCTGCTCGGCCTGCGCACGCAGCGCGGCATCTTCGATCAACTCCAGCCGCAGCAACGAGGTGAACACGCGGAACGGGTTGGCCGACAGCGCCGCATCGTCGATCGGGCGGAACGCGGTGGAATGCACCGGCACGCCGGCCACCGACAGGTCGTAATAGCCCACCGGATGCATGCCCATCACCGCAAACAGCCGGCGCAAGGTGGCCAGTTCCTGCGCGGTGCCCACCCGGATCGCGCCGTGGCGTTCCAGATCCAGCCGCGCGCGCTCGTCGTTGCGCTGCAGGCGCGCGGCCAGGGCGGGATCGGCGCTCAGGGTGTCGGCGTTGACCTGCGCCACCAGCGTCATCAGGTCGCCGTACAACGGCACTTCGGCGCGATACATGTCCGACATCGCCTGGGCGAACAGGCTGCGGATCTGATCGGGAGAGACAAACACGGTATCGCGCATGGGCTGGTCTTGGCGGAGCCGGCCAACGCCAGCGTTATCGCATTCTCGCCGACCGTGCCCTGCGGCGACCAGCTGCACGGCAGCATGCGGGCAGGCGCGTTGGCGTGTAGACAGTCGCGCGGCATGGAGACTGCGTACGCCTTGCCACGCCAGAGCATGTGATGCCTTTCAGGATCAGATTCCCCGGCCTTCGTCAGCAATGCGGTACAGGCGCTGCGTGGTACCGGCTCGGCTGGCCGGCCCAGACAAGCCGCGCGACGCACGCTCCCTGCCGCTAAACCCCGTGCCGCTGAAGGCCAACCCATTCGGGAAGCCCGGAGGGAATCACACGGTCTAAAGCCCCGCCTGCGCCGCGGCCTCGTCCGCTTCGCTGGCCTGGCGCGCGGCCTCCAGCCGTTGCGTATGGTCGCCAAGTTGTCGACGTAGCAGCGCATCCAGCGTGATCGGCCGCTCCCAGCGGTCGTAGCTGGCCACGATGGCATGCCGCAGCGCACGCATGTGTGCGCTGTCCGGGCTGGCCGACAGCCGCGTGACCACGCCTTGCCAGCCATCGTGATGGTCGCGGCTGTACGCACGCACCGCGTCGCGACAGGACAACTGCAGCGTCTGCGCCCAGAAACAGGCGAAATAGATATCGCCCGCATGCCAGCCATGCACCTGCAGCAACGCCTGCACGTAACCGCGGGGGGTGCCGGTGTAGCGTGCCACTTCGGCAATAAAGCTGTCCGGATAGCGCTGCGCATAGCTGCCCATGTCGGCCAGATGCTGGTCCACCCACGCATCGCCAGTGCCGGGGATCACCGCCGGCGCCGGCTCTGCCGCAGCACCGGACGCTGGCGCTGCGGCAGGGGTCTGCGCTGCCGCCAATATCGGCAACAGCAACGCCATCAGCAATGGCAGAGATCGCAACAGGGCGGTGGGCAGTAAACGCATGTGCCGATGATGCCGCATGCCCGCGCCGGTGTCAGGCCGATCGCGGCGCTGCGCCATGTCACACGTGGCCAAAAGTCGTCAGGCAAGCAGCGTGGCGCGCCCAGACTTCAGCGTAGGCGCGTGGTGCAGGTCCCACCGCCCATCGGCAATGCACCTGCGCCGGTTGGCGCAGCAGGAGTGATCTGCGCTCAGCGCAGATCGTAAAAACCGATGTGCACTTCGCGGCAACCGCTGGGCCATGCCTGCACCCAGCCGAAAACGTCCTGTTGCTGGGCACCTCAGCGTGCACGCCTGTTGCATCCGCAGTGATTTTGTTCGCCGCTTTTAGTTTAGCGCGTGCTGCCGGGCCAATGCATCCAGCGCCTGCACCGCCGCCGGCCAGCCGGCCGCATCGGGCACTTCGCGCATCCGTGGCTCGTCGGCGGCCACGCCGTGCTCCTGCTCGTGCGCCCAGGTCACCGCGTAAGGGGTGTAGATGCCCCAGCCACCGATGGCCAGCACCGGCTCCACATCCGAACGCAACGAGTTGCCGATCATTACAAAGCGCTGCGCCGGCAGGTCGAACTCGCCCAGCACGCGCGCATAGGTCTTGGGGTCTTTTTCGGAGACCACTTCGACGCGCGGAAACAGATCGGCCAGACCGGATTGCTCGATCTTCTGCTCCTGATGGAACAGATCGCCCTTGGTGATCAGCACCACCGCATAGTCGGCCGCAATCGCGCTGACTGCCTCGCGTACGCCGGCAATCACCTCCACCGGGTGCTGCAGCGTGGCGCGGCCGATCTCGACAATGCGCTGGATGTCGCGCGCAGCAATGCGTGCCTGCGTCAGCTCGATCGCGGTTTCGATCATCGACAACGTCATGCCCTTGGCGCCGTAACCGAACACCTTGAGATTGCGCCGCTCCACCGCCAGCAGATGCTGCTGCATGCGGCTGTCGCCCAGGTCCAGATAATCGGCCAGAATCGCTTCGAAATCCGCTTCGGCGCTGCGGTAATAGTCCTCGCTCTTCCAGAGGGTATCGTCGCCATCGAAGCCGACCAGTTGGATCGCCTGGCCGTCGCGCTGTGCAAAAGAGGTCATCGCACAAGTCTAGCAGCGCACTGGAGCGTTGCTATGCTCAGTCGCCTGCGGCATCGCCCGGGCCGGGCTGGTAGCTGGCGAATTCGGCGCGCGACAAACGCCCATCGCCGTTGCTGTCGAAGCCGGCGAAATTCTCGCGCAGGACTGGGTCCGCACCGGCTTCGGCCATCGTCAGCGACCCATCGGCATCGCTGTCCAGGCTGCGAAAGCTGCGTGGCACCAGAGCGCCGGCTTGCGGTACGAGCGATGCCTCTGCGCCGCCTTTGGCAGTGGATGACCCGGGCACATCGGCAGGCAGCAATGGCGTACTGGCGGGCGTTGGTGGATCGATTGGCAATGGCGACATCGCCGGTGCAGCGGTATTGGATGCCGTCGGCGACGGCAATGGCGCCACGGTGGGCAGCTCCGGTGGCGCGGCGAGCGCCAGCAATGGATTCGACAAGCCGACCAACAAGACGATGCGCAACTGAAACATGAAAGAAGACCGGGCAGAAGGCCACACCACCGTAGCGAGGCAGACGTAAAGAAAACGGGAGCGACCCTGGCAGATCGCTCCCGCATGTCCATCCTGTTACTTGCTCATACCCTGCATCCAGAAGCGATGCCACGGATCAAACGACAACTGCCGATCAAACACCTGCTACTGCGAAAGCTGCCTCCTGATATCTGGAAATTGTCAGCAAACAAACTCACTTACGTTGCGACCTACTGCCTTAATTGCCTTGCGACCCACTCGCTGCGCCGCCCTGCTGCTTGACGACAAACGCCTTGTACTCGTCCGGGGTCAATTGCCCGTCCTTGTCGGAATCGGCGTCGTTGAAGATCTGCGCAAGCCCGGCATTGACTTGAGCCTCCTGTGTACTGATGGCGCCGCTGCTGTCGGTGTCGACACTCGCCCAGGTCTGGCCACCGCCGGAGGACTGCGCAGGTTGTGCCGCAGTGGTGGCAGAACTTCCCGACTGGGCCGATGTCGCGGCGGCATCCTGTTGCGTACTCTGCGCCATGGCCGGTAGCGCCAAAGCGGCAGCAAGGGCGGCGGTGGCAGCGAGCAGCGAGATGCGGTTGCGATTCTTCATTTGGGTGGTCTCCTTGGCTTGGGAATGCACGGTATCGCCGCGCATGGCATCACCCTACCTGGCGCAAATGAATGCAAAACCCACCCTAAATTTGCGCAAAACATCCTTTTAACCACAGCGCGGATATTTGCGACTAGCCATCTGTTAGGTCTCGATGAGCCAAATAGAAGTGGCTCATTCAATGCATGAAAATATACGAACTCCCGCACATTTTTTCGGGCAATGTCAGGCATTCGGCGGCGCGTCGTTCCAGCTTCCGGAACTGAACAGTTTCCAACCGAGTACCACGCCAGCAATCGCGCCGAACACTTCCAGCACCACACGCGATCCCAGCTCGTTGGGATCGTGGATCCTGGCCAACGCGATGCGCGCATACAACGGCGACTCCAACCGCACGATGCTGGTGTAGACGAGATTCCAGATGTCGTAACCGGCGCCGATCGCAACCGCGAGCAGGCAGGCGATCCCCAGCGTGTGCCCATGGGTGAACTGCAGGCGCCGCCCGCTGTACTCCACGGCCGCAAACACCAGCACTCCCAGCACCAACGCGATCAAACCAGCCTCCAGCGAACCGAGCAGGCCGAAGTGCAGAGACAAATTCATCGTGACGATCCGGGCAGCAGGCGCATCAGTCTAGCGGCTGCGGGCGACCGATCCCTGCCAGACCCGCAGGAACGACCGGTCACGCGAATGGGGATTGGCTGGGCAAGCCGATTGCTCGATCGTGCGACAAGCCACGCTCATGCATCGTCCTGCCCGCGCGCGCTCACCTGCGCCTCGCCCTCTTCGTCCCACTGCACGCTCACCGAGATCGGCTTGCAGCAGACCTGGCAATCTTCGATGTAGTGCTGATCGCCGCCGGTCAGGTCCAGCGTCAGCGTGATCCACTCCCCGCAATACGGGCAGGCGATATCGACAAAACGTTCCGGATCGGACATGACAGTTCCTTGAAGTGGCAATACACGCTACGCGGCAATCAGGCCACGCGCAGCGCGCGGATGGCGGGCAGCACGCGCAGTGTACGAGCGGCGTTGACCGCTGCCGAGCGCCCACGACCACCGGCAACAGCGCAGCGGCTTCGTGCCCGATCAGTTGACAGGAACGTCGTACGCAGTGTCGGGCGTGGGCTCGGGACGCAGAGTGAAGTGCCACCACTCCATCGCATAGTTGGCAAAGCCCTGCGCCGCCATCGCACGCAGCAAGCGCTGACGGTTCGCCCGCTGCGCGGCGCCGATATCAGGTGCATCGGTGTGCGCGCGCGCATCGAAGAAATCGAAATCGGTGCCCATATCGACCGCAAGACACTGGCCTGATCGGCAATCCAGCAAGCCCAGATCCAGCGTCGCACCGCGGCTATGGCCGGAGGTCTCGGCGATGTAATCGCCCAGCAGCGCGCGCTTGTCCACGCGCGGGTAGTACTGCGCCTTGCTCGCCTGCTCCTGGAGATCCCCTGCCCAGGCCACGAACGCCTGCACCGCCCGCACCGGTCGATAGCAATCGAACACCTGCAGCCGATATCCCTGCGCCTTGAGCGTACGCGCCACCCGCGCCAACGCCTCCGCCGCCGGACGCAGCAGATAGCAGGTCGGCGCCGCATACCCCGGCACCACACGCCCAGTGAAGTTGTTGCTGCCCGCATAGCGCATGTCCACCGCGATCTCCGGCGCAAGGCTGCGCACATCGATCAGGCCGGCTTGTGCGGGTGACTGCGCTGGCGAAACACGCACCTCGGCTGCGTTTACGGCAAACGGTAGCGCGACCATCATCAGCAACGTTCTCCAGATCGCCTGCAGCCAGTCACGGCGCTGAGTTTGTAACAGTTTGATTTTCTGCATGGTCTTACTCCTGTGCAAGCCGCAAACGACGCGCGCCATTCGCCCATCTTTACCCAATTGCCGAAGAGGTGGCTTGGCCACTTCAACCAGGATCCGCTTACGGCCCATCGCCCTCAAGCGGCTCGGCAGCGCCAGGCAGGCTTGGTGGCCGCAGTGGTCCGGTCAACGCATACAAAATCCGCAGATCCTCAGCATCCAATGTGCGTGCATCGTTGCCGCGATAGTGATGGTGAAAGGCGCGCAGCGTCGCGGCGGGATCCTCGACGCTGTAGCCGAGCAGGGCGAGCGCTTGCCACGGGTCGAAGCCGGCCGGCGCAGCCGGGGCATCGGCTACCGGCCAGCGGCCGAATCCGGCGTCGGCCAGGCGTTTCCAGGGAAACAGGGGGCCGGGGTCGTTCTTGCGCGTCGGCGCGACGTCTTCATGGCCGACGATCTGCGTGCGCGGGATGCGCAAGCGCGTGCACAGGTCGTCCAGCAATATCAGCAGGCTGTCGATCTGCGCGGGCGCGAACGGCTCACTGCCGTCGTTGTCCAGCTCGATGCCGACCGAAGCGGAATTGATGTCGGTGATGGTGCCCCAGCGCCCGGCACCGCCGTGCCAGGCGCGCTGGTCGTCGCTGACCAACTGATAACGCTGCCCATCGTCGCCGATCAGATAATGCGCACTGACCCGGCCACCGCTGTTACGCCCGCGCAGCGTACTCAGACTTTGCTGCACAGAGTGCTGGTCGGTGAAGTGCAGCACGATCAGGATCGGCCGGCGCGTGTCGTAATTGGGCGACGGCACCCACTGGGCCAGCGGATTGCGCTGCGGCGCATGCGCGCAAGCACCCAACGACAGCACGACCAGGCAACACGCGGCGCGTAGCCAGAGCGATGGCGACAGGGTGGTAGTAGGCGACATCGAACTCTCCGGGTGACTGGCGAAACGACAAAGACATGCGCCGTGCCTGCGCCTGGATGGACACTGCATGCGATGCACCCATTATCTGCCGAGCGTCATGAAGTTGCAGCGGCCGCGAGCAGCCCTGCAAGTGCGCGGCCACTTCCAGCACGCGCCCACCATCTTTGGCGATGACTGCGCAGTTGACGCTCAGCATCGGGAGCACTCCGGATGCCACCCATGTGATGGCGATGCCCGCGTTGCCGGGCGCTGCATCCGGTCTGGTCGTGGCGAGGTCGCCAACCGTGCGCTCCGCGGCCGGTCATCGGCATTGGCAGGCTTGGCGACAAGAGTGCGACCAGTAACAGTAAGCCATCGAGTCAACGCCCGTGCACCACGCGGCAAGCGCCTTGGGCACCGCGGCATGCGCCACGCGTACACTGCAATCCATTGCGCTCGTCGCAGGTGCAGAATGCGCTTGCAGCATTGGTCTCTCGCACAGAACCTCGTCAGTCGGTATATCCATCAAGAGCCTTCTTCATGCCATTGTCGCGCCGCCTGTTGACGTTGTTGCTGCTGGTCACCGGCCTGCCCTGCAGTGCAGCTCCGGCAATGCATGCCGTTCCTGTGCAGCAAACGACGCCATTTGCGGTCAGCGATGCGCAGCTGACAGCCGATTACTGGATCCAACGCAGTCGCACCGCACCAACGCTGCGCATGACTTTCGCAGAGATCGCCAGCTTCAATGCGCGCCTGCTGCGTGACGATGTCTCCATGCACGATCTGTCACAGCTGCCCGAAGCTCTCCCTGCTGCCGATGTACGCGCACGCATCGAGAAGCTGTCGGCCACGCCAACGCGTGCGTTATACGGCGCGGACGGAATGCCCATCGACGCAACACGCTTGGCCGCGTTGCGCCACGCACTGGCATTGGATGCACTCCCCGCCCAGGTAACGCCACGCTTCGCGCTGGTGGTGCGGCGCACCGCGCTACGCACTTTCCCAACTACGCAACGTGTGTTCACCACCACTGACGACCACGATATCGACCGCTTCCAGGAGTCGGCGCTCTACCCCGGCACGCCGGTGGCGGTGTTGCATACCAGTGCCGATGGCGCATGGCAATTCGTACTGGCCGCCAACTACGCCGCATGGGTCGCCAGTGATCGTCTCGCAATCGGCACACGCGCCGAGGTGCTGGACTACGCACAACGCAGCCCACGCGTGATGGTCACCGGCGCACGCGTGCAAAGCACTTACACACCCGAATCACCTGCGATCTCAGCGCTAACGCTGGACATGGGCACCAGCGTGCCGCTGCTCAATGACTGGCCGCCGCAACAGCCGGTCAACGGGCAGTTGCCGCTCGCTGCCTATGTCGTGCAACTGCCACTGCGCAACCAAGAAGGCCGCTTGCAACTGGTGCCGGCACTGATCCCGCGCGGTGCCGACATGCGCATTGGTCCGTTGCCGGCCACCCATACAGTGTTACTGCGTCAGGCATTCAAATTCCTCGGCGAGCGCTATGGCTGGGGCAACGATTACGACGCGCGCGACTGCAGCGGCTTCGTGTTGGACGTCTATCGCAGCCTTGGCATCGCATTGCCGCGCAATACTGGCGATCAGGCACGCAGTCCGGCGTTACGCAACGTGCCGTTCGATGTGCGCGCGCCATTGCCGCAACGCCTGCAACAACTCGCACAACTGCAGGTCGGCGACCTGCTCTATATCCCGGGCCATGTGATGCTGGTGATCGGGCATGAACATGGTGCGCCGTGGGTCATCCACGATGTGGCCGGCGCCAACTATCGCGCGGCCGATGGCAGCGTGCAGCGCGCGCGCTTGAACGGCGTATCGGTCACCCCGCTGCTGCCACTGCTCGCCAGCGACGGCACGCCGTTTGTCGATCACATCACCCGCATCCAGCGCATCGCACCGATTGGCTCCCCATGAAGATCACCGGCTTCCGCCTCGGCATGCTGCGCGTGCCGTTGAAAACTCCGTTCAAGACCGCGGTCCGCACCGTGCAGGCGATCGAGGATGTGGTGGTGCTGTTGCAGACCGACAGCGGCCATATCGGCTATGGCGCAGCGCCGGCCACCGCACCGATCACCGGCGATACGCATGGCTCCATCATCGCCGCGATCCAACAGTGCATCGCCCCGAAGCTGATCGGCCAGGACGTGGCCGATCTCAACCGGCTATGCGCGCTGGTGCAGCACGCGCTGGAACACAACAGCAACGCCAAGGCTGCAGTGGAAATCGCGCTCTACGATCTGTGGGCGCAGTCATTGAGCACGCCGCTATACCAGGCGCTCGGCGGCGGCACGCCGCGCATCACCACCGATATCACCATCAGCGTCGATGCCATCGACACGATGGTGGCCGATGCGCTGTCCGCGCTCGCACGCGGCTATGGGTCGCTGAAGATCAAGGTCGGCAAAGACAGCGATTCGGATGTCGAACGTATCAAGGCAATTCATGCGGCGGTCGCTGGCCGCGCATCGCTGCGCCTGGATGCCAACCAGGGTTGGACGCCCAAACAGGCGGTGCGCACGATGCGCACGCTGGAAGACGCCGGCATCGTGATGGAACTGGTGGAGCAGCCGGTCAAGGCGGCCGACATCGACGGGCTGGCCTTCGTCACCGCGCGGATCGACACGCCGGTGATGGCCGACGAAAGCGTGTTCTCGCCGATCCAGGCGATCGAGCTCATCCAGCGCCGCGCCGCCGACATCGTCAACATCAAACTGATGAAGACCGGCGGGCTCTCCAACGCAATCCGCATCGCCGATATCGCGGCGTTATATGGGGTGCCGTGCATGATCGGTTGCATGATCGAATCCAGCATCAGCGTGGCGGCGGCGGTACATCTGGCCGTGGCCAAGGCCGACAGCATCACCCTGGCGGATCTGGATGCACCCGCACTCGGGCAGTTCGATCCTACCGAGGGCGGCGTGCACTTCGACGAGGCGCAACTGCATATCGACGACTCGCCGGGACTTGGCATCCGCCGCATTCGCGGGCTGGAGCTGTTGCAGGGTTAACGGGCGGTTGGATATTTCCAAGCCGCGTCAGTCGGCCTGTCGAGGGCGCGGTGCCCTCACCGCACCAGACAGTTTGCTGGTTGCTTTGAGAAGAGCTGCGCGCACCGACCATCTCCACTGGTCTTTTCCCGCCCACCGTCGCGGGACCTTACGCGGCATGGATGCCGCGTAAGAGCTTACAAGGACGTACTTGCAGTGTGTCCCGCGATGGTGGGCGGGCAAGGGCACCGCAGCAAACTCGCAGCATCGAGGGTGCGGTGCCCTCGCCGCTCGCAGGACACGCCGTGAATCCATCCCTGGAGGCTCGGTGGCGGCATCCATGCCGCCACACGGTCTCGCAATCGGCGAGGACACCGCACCAGAGAGTGAGTCGGTGGCTGTTTTAAAACCATGCACACCGACCATCTCCACTGGTCCTTGCCCGCCCACCGGCGCGGGACCTTACGCGGCATGGATGCCGCGTAAGAGCCTACACGGACGTACTTGCGGCGTGTCCCGCGATGGTGGGCGGGCAAGGACCCTGCAGCCAACCCGCAGATCAGCCGCTCTGCAAGTGATCTATCCGCACTGTCCAACCACGCCAAGACAACCCGACCTCTCGGTCTTAAGCCGGCCCCGCTAAGCACGCATACGAACATCACGCGCGCATGCGCCACACAGCTGCATTGCTAGGTACAGTAGCGATAAGGTGTTTGTAAGTGATGCAGTGCCGAGGCACCGCACTGTCGCCGCCAACGACCGATCGACTCAACGCAGCTCATCCCTGCCAGACCCATTCCTCCGGAGCCTGCATGCGCCTTGCCACCGTGTTTCGATCCGTCGCGTTGTTGGCGCTGACAAGCTGCAGCAGTCTTGCCGGCGCTGCCGGTCCAATCGATGCGCTGAATCGAGCGCGCGCATTGATCGTGGTGACCACACCGGATTGGAACAGCACGCAGGCGCGTCTGCAGACATTCACCCGTGTGGATGGCCACTGGCAACCGGCCGCACCAGGATTTGCGGTGGCGCTGGGCCGCCATGGCAGCGCCTGGGGCGATGGCCTGCATCCTGCACAGACGCAAGGCCTGCAGAAGCGCGAGGGCGACGGCCGCAGCCCGGCCGGTGTCTTCGCCATCGGCCCTGCCTTCGGTTATGCCCCGAGTATCGACAGCACGATGCCGTACCAGGCGATGACTGCCACCAACTACTGCATGGATGTACCGAGCTCGCCGCTGTACAACCGCATCGTCGATGCCGCCCAGGTCGGTGAGGCCGCAGTGGCCGGCTCGACCGAACCGATGCGGCTGGACCTGCAACATCCCGGCGATGCACGTTACAGCGAGGGCTTTGTGATCGCGCACAACCCCAACGCGATCCCCGGTCATGGCAGCTGCATCTTCGCCCACCTATGGCGTACGCCAGGTCAGTTCACCGCCGGCTGCACTGCAATGGCACCGGCCGATATGCAACGCCTGCTGGCTTGGTTGAAGCCCGACGACAAACCGCTGTTCGTGCTGTTGCCGCGTGCCGAATACGCACGCCTGCAAGCACAGTGGCAGCTGCCCAAGTTGAAGGACGCCGCACGATGAACACACCGGTTCCTGCTCCCGATTCCACTGGGCTGGTGCGCGTCGTTAGCCGTTGGCAGATCGTCGGATTGTCGATCAACGATGTGATCGGCAGCGGTATCTATCTGCTGCCGGCGGCCACTGCCGCATTGTTGGGGCCAATGAGCCTGTGGGCGGTGATGCTGGCCGGCCTGGCGGTGGCCTTGCTGGTGTTGTGCTATGCGCAGGCGGCGAGTTATTTCGATACGCCAGGCGGCAGCTATCTCTACACGCGCGAGGCGTTCGGCCCCTTCGTCGGCTTTCAGATCGGCTGGATGATCTGGCTCACCCGCATCAGTTCGGCAGCCGCATTGAGCAACGGCCTGGCCGACGCGGTCGCGCGGTTCTGGCCGACCGTCGCCACCGAGCAGTGGGCACGTCTGCTGGTGGTGATCGGCTCATTGGGATTGCTTACCGCCATCAATGTGATCGGAGTGAAATCGGCCGCGCGCACCGGCATCGCCCTGGTGATCGGCAAGCTGGTGCCGCTGCTGTTGTTCGTGGCAATCGGCCTGTTCTATGTGGATTGGTCCTGGGCCTTCGCTGGCACCACGCCGGACCTGCGCGATCTGGGCAATCTAGGCGAAGCCGCCTTGTTGTTGCTGTTCGCCTATGCGGGATTCGAAAATATTCCTGCGGCCGCTGGCGAATACCGCAACCCACGCCGCGATGTGCCGTTCGCCTTGATCACCATGATTATCGTGGTGACGCTGATCTATGCGGCAGTACAAGTCGTCGCACAAGGCACGCTGCCCAATCTTGCCGCCTCGCCTACACCGTTGGCCGATGCCGCAAGCCGCTTCGGTGGCGAAGCGCTGGCGCTGATCCTCACCGTTGGCGCCACCATTTCCATCCTCGGCACCACCAGCAACACGGTGATGCTCGGGCCACGCTTTTTGTTCGCGCTCGCACAAGATGGGTATGGCCCGGCATTTCTGGCGCGCGTGCATCCGCGCTTCCACACCCCTGCAGCGGCAGTGATCACCCAAGGCGTGTTGTCGCTTGGATTGGCGTTGTCCGGGTCGTTCACGCAGCTGGCGCTGTTGTCGATGGTCACGCGGCTGTTTGCGTATATCGGCACGGCTGCAGCGGTCATCGTGCTGGCGCGTCGTTACCGGCAACGTACCGACACCTTGCGTCTACCGGGTGGGCCAGCCATTCCCGTTGCCGCGCTGCTGTTGTCGCTTGGCCTGCTGGCCAGTGCCAGCTGGCAGAATCTGGCCGCCGCCGGCATCGCCTTGCTGGTGGGCTGGGCGTTTTATCTGTTCCCACGCAAGCAGGTCTAAGGGTTTCGCAACATACTCGCGCAGGGCTCACGCACACCTAACCCCACGCGCCCAACGCTGCAGCTATCACCTACATGGGAGTTTGCGATGAAACTGCGCCGTGTCTACAGCACACCCGATATCGCTAGTGCGCAACGCGTCATGCAGGCCGCTCGCAGCGCAGGCATCGACAACGACGCGCTGTCGCTGATTGCCCGTTCGGATATCGAGCTGGAAGACGTGCCTGACGAGCGCAAGAATGCCAAGACCGATTTTCTTCCCGCTGCCGCGCGTGGCGCCGCAACGGGCGGTGCCGCAGGCTTGGTCGCCGGTCTGGTTGCCATCGCAGTGCCTCCCATCGGCCTCACCATTGCCGGGGCCGGCGTCATGGCGCTGGCAGGCGCGCTGGTCGGCACCTGGTCGTCTGCACTGATCGGGGCCACCGTACCCGATCCGATCCGTCGCCAGTTCGAAGAGGAAATTCAGGCCGGGCGCGTATTGGTGATCATCGATGCCGACGAGCCATCACTGCTGCATGCCGAAACCAGCCTGGTGACTGCGGGTGCAACATCATTGCCTTACGAGGCCGCATCGGCGGCGACTTGAATGCGGTCGGAGATGGGCGACAGCCGGCCGATTGCAAAGGCCTTGGTTTCAGCACGTCAGATCGCCAGACCGCGGGGATGGCTTCACTACGCTCATTGCGACCCGACGCCTTGATGCCCTCCTCACCTGCCCTGGCAACGGATTTAACACCCGCCCACCTACGGTAGATGGCACATTCACCGTGGAGACGAGCATGAACGTGCCGTATCAGATTCCAGGCCGTGCGCCGGACGAAGACCGCAGCCAGAACGTATCCAACTATTGGCGTGAGCGCTTCACCGAAGAGCCGTATTACACCGAAGGTGACCGTTACGAAGATTACGAGGGTGCCTATCTGGCAGGACATGAAGCACGTATCCGTGAAAACGCCCGTGCCTATGACCAGGTAGAAGCCGAATTGCACCGCGAATGGGAAGCCAATCGCGGCACCGAAGGTTTGAGCTGGAGCAAGGCCCGTCACGCAGTCAAGCGTGCCTGGGAAAACGCAACGGACTTTGTCACCGGCGATAGCAAGTCAAGGCCCTGAAACAACAACGCCACCGTCGAGGTGGCGTTGTTGTTTCAGCGTGGTCAGGCATCAGTCCAGTGGCGGCGGTGCCGCGCGCGAAATAGGCAACCTGTTGTCGACATCCATCGCATCGCGCGTGTTCTTCTGCACCGCAACCGCACCGAACAGACTCAATGCATATGCCATCGCGTAAAAGCCTTTCTCGCTGTGCAACAAGGTCGCGTTGATCAAGCCAATCGCCAATAGCAGCAGTGCGATGATCAGCGAGAACCAGCAGATCGCGTAATACAGTCCCGTCACCGGAATACCGTCCGCGCGGTCACGCACACTCTTCTGCAACGACACCGATGCGAACAAGCCAAACAGCAGCAACGTAAAGTAGTAGCCTTTTTCGTTGAGCATCATCTGCGCATTCCACAACCCGATCAGGTAGGCAGTGCTGCCCAGCAGCAAAGCGGCCCAGGATGCGGCGATAAAAGCAGGCGAGGTTTTTTGCGTGGCAACCATGGAAACTCCTTTTCATGGTGGAGCAGGAAGGTGGGACGCACACGTCTCACAGAGAAAGTGATCTACGACAAGGCGGCCTCGAAGGCGTCGTGTAAGGTACTTGAAAACCCGACGCGGGACACGTTGCGGGAGGGCTGCAGCGTCACCGCGCCCTATCCCCTGGAGGACCACATGTCTGTCCGACGTCTGCTTGCACTGGCCTGCTCGGCCACGCTGTTCACCACCGGTGCGGTTTTTGCAGCGCCCGCAGCCGCCCCGGCGGCGTCCATTCCCAAGGCGCAGTGGCCGTTCCAGGCCACCACCGTTGCCGATTTCGACGAACCCTGGGCGATGACCTTCCTGCCTGACGGCAGTTTGCTTGTCAGCGAAAAACGCGGCTCGCTGATGCGGCTTGATCCCAAGACCAAGCGCAAAAGCGCCATCACCGGCATCCCGACCGTGGCCTACGGCGGCCAGGGCGGCTTTGGCGATGTGCTCGCGCACCCGCGCTTTGCCCGCAATGGCCTGGTCTATGTGAGTTACGCCGAACCTGGCGAAGGCGATACACGCGGCGGCGCCGTGGCGCGGGCCAAACTGACCCTGGATGCCACCGGCGGCGGCACGCTGTCGGACTTCAAGGTGATCTGGCGTCAGGACCCCAAGGTCACCGGCAATGGGCACTTCGGGCACCGCCTGGCATTCGATCAGGCCGGCAAACTGTGGATCAGCTCCAGCGAACGGCAGAAATTCACCCCCGCGCAGGACATGAAAGCCAATCTCGGCAAACTGATCCGGCTCAATGACGACGGCAGCGTGCCGGCCGACAATCCCTTCGTTGCGCAAGGCGGTGTCGCCGCGCAAGTGTGGTCGCTGGGCCATCGCAACATCCTGGGCATCGCGTTCGACAGCAAGGGCCGCTTGTGGGAACACGAGATGGGCCCGATGGGCGGCGATGAGCTGAATCTGATCCAGCGCGGCGCCAACTATGGTTACCCGATCGTCTCCAACGGCGACAACTACGACGGCACCCCGATTCCCGATCACAACACCCGCCCGGAATTCGCCGCGCCCAAGATCAGCTGGACACCGGTGATCTCGCCGGCCGGCTTTGTGATCTATAGCGGCAAGCAGTTCCCGACATGGCGCGGCAACGGCTTCATCGGCGGGTTGTCGTCGATGGCATTGGTGCAGGTCTCGCTCGGCGATCAGCCGCGCGAAGTGGCCCGCTACGACATGGGCGCACGTATCCGCGAAGTGGAACAAGGGCCGGATGGCGCGCTGTGGTTGCTGGAAGACGAAGCCAGTGGCAGCACCGGGCGTTTGCTCAAGCTGACACCCAAGAGCAAGGCCGCAGTCGAGAACGATGCGTGAGTTGGTGCATCGCCTTGATCGCTGCGCCACTGCGTGCTGCGTCAAGTAGCAGCACTGAGTGATGACTCGCACCATCGCCATGCGCTCGTTGAGCGCTGGCGATTGTGACGATCAAGCGAATTGCTTGGGTGGCGATTTGCGCTGCATAGCGTTAGGGATGGTCTGATCAACGGCATCGGAGGATGAGCCTAACCACATCGACCAGGCTGACGGCGCTCAGATCCTCGATTTTTTTGCCGTTTCCGGCGCGTTTGCAGGGTGTTGCCCGGGTTACAGGCGCACGTTCCCCATCGTCGGCAGTAACTGCTTTCGCTTCATCCACAGGTTCGATAGCGCAAACAAGGTCAGCACCTGCGCGGTGTTCTTGGCCAGGCCGCGATAGCGGACCTTGGTGTAGCCGAACTGGCGCTTGATCACCCGGAATGGATGCTCCACCTTCGCGCGCACACTGGCCTTGAAGTGTTCCCAACGTCTTTCCCGAGCACGCTCGCGTTTGTTGCCGAGGGCTTGCATCGTCGAGGGCCTGGCGGCGATGAAGAATGCAGCCTTGCAGGCCTGCAGTTCTTCGCGTTTGTCCGCACCGGTGTAGCCGCTATCGCCGAACACGCTGTCTTCTTTGCCATGCAGCAACGTGTGCATCACCGTGACATCGGCGACGTTGGCGGCTGTGCAATGGACGTGGTGCACCAACCCGGAAAATTCATCCACGCCGATGTGCGCCTTCATCCCGAAATACCACTGATTGCCCTTCTTGGTCTGATGCATCTCAGGGTCGCGCGCGTTGTCGGCATTCTTGGTCGAACTGGGCGCCGCGATCAGCGTCGCATCGACGATCGTGCCCGACCGCAGGCTCTGGCCCTTGCGCGCCAGATGCGCGTTGACCGCTTCCAGCATCCGCGCGGCAAGGCCATGGGTCTCCAGCAGGCGCCGAAAGTTGAGAATCGTGGTCTCGTCCGGAACGTTGTCCAAGCCACCGAGCTGGGCAAACCGCCGCAAGGTCGGGATCTCGTGCAGTGCTTCTTCCATCGCCGGATCGCTCAGCGCATACCACTGCTGCAGCAGATGAATCCGCAACATCGTCGCCAGTGCGTACGGCTGCCGACCTGGCCGGCCCGATACCGGATAGTGCGGCGCGATCAGACCGAGCAGTTGCTGCCACGGAACCACCTGCTCCATCTCGGCCAGAAAGATCTCGCGCCGGGTCTGCTTGCGCTTGCCCAGGCCCTCAGCGTCACCGAACGTCAGTTGCATGGATCACTCCTCAACATCAGGCGGGTAGTGTCGCGTATCTGTGGTGCGTTGTTCAGAGGTTCCTTAGCCATCGGCCAAACGCGACGCTTTTACCGGCAACTGCATCAGCGCAAATGGGTGATGACTAGCCACTAGAAACACGGTCATCCGAAAGCGGTGACTCCAACGCACCGGCTTCCTCGGAGGGCACGCTTTCAGCCTTCCAGCAACTCGAAGGTCACTGCCTCGCCACTCTTGGCCGATGCGCAGACCCACACATCGAACAATCCCGGCTCGGCGCCGAAAACGCCCTTGGGGTCGGTGAAGGCCAGCGCATCGCGTGCGAGGGTGAACACCACGTCCGTGCTTTCGCCAGGCTGCAACAACACCTTGCGAAAGCCCTTGAGTTCGCGCACCGGGCGCACCCGGCTGGCCACGCGATCGTGCACATACAGCTGCACTACTTCTTCGCCAGCAACACTACCGGTATTGGTCACGCGCGCGGTGATGGTCAGCGCCTGATCCCAACCCACCTGCGCGCTGCTCAGCTGCGGCGGCGCATACGCAAACGTGGTGTAGCTCAAGCCATGGCCGAACGGGTACAACGGCTCGTTGGGCATTTCGCGCCAGCGCGCCTTGTACTCGGACAGGGTCGGCAATTCCGGGCGGCCGGTGCGCAGATGGTTGTAGAAATACGGCTGCTGCCCGGTCACATGCGGGAAGCTGATCGGCAGCCGCGCAGACGGGTTGTAGTCGCCGAACAACACATCGGCCACGCCGGTGCCGGTCTGCGTGCCCAGATACCAGGTCACTGCAATCGCATCGGCATCGCGCACCGCACCGCTCAATGCCAGCGCGCGCCCATTGCGCAGCAACACCACCATCGGCGTGCCGGTGGCGGCGACGGCTTCGGCCAGCGCCTGCTGCGCCGGCGGCAACACGATCTCGGTGCGCGACTGCGCCTCGCCACTGAACCGCTGCGGCTCGCCCAGCGCCAGCACCACCACATCGGCGGCCTGCGCCGCATCGATGGCGGCGGAAATCCCGCCTGGCAGCGCCTCTTCCAGGCCGCAGCCCGGCACCACAGTCAGATGCTCGCCACCGACCACCGCACGCACGCCCTGCTCCAGGGTTACGTAGCGATCCTTGTCGCCGAACAGCGTCCAGCAGCCCTCGATATTCTCGCGGTCCTGCACGAACGGCCCGATCAGCGCGATGTGCTGTCCACTTTTCTTCAGCGGCAACACTGCGCCTTCGTTCTTCAGCAACACGATCGAACGCCGCGCCGCATCGCGCGATAACGCATCGTGCGCCGGCAGATGCGCGGCATCGGCTTCGCGTGCCGGATCCAGCGAGCGATACGGATTGTCGAACAAGCCGATCGCTTCTTTGAGCTGCAGCATGCGACGCACACTCGCATCCAGCGTGGCCATCGGCACCTCGCCGCTTTCCACCAGCGACGGCAGATGCGCAGCATAGAAGCCGCTCTGCATGCTCAGATCCAGGCCGGCCAGGAACGCTTTTTTGGTCGCATCGCGCTCATCGGTGGCGTAACCGTGCGCAATCAATTCCATGTCGGCGGTGTAGTCGGAAATCACCACGCCGGGGAACTGCCATTCGCCACGCAGGATCTCGGTCAGCAACTCATGGTTGGCACTGGCCGGCACGCCGTTGATGTCGTTGAACGAGGACATCACGGTCAATGCGCCGGCATCGAAGGCGGCCTTGAATGGCGGCAGATGCACATCGCGCAAGGTTTGCGGTGCGATGTCCACGGTGTTGTATTCCATGCCCGCCGCCACCGCGCCATAGGCGGCAAAGTGCTTGGGCGTGGCCAACAGCGAATCGGCGGCTTTGAGATCGTTGCCCTGGAAACCGCGCACGCGGGCGGCAGCAAACGCCGCGCCCAGCAGCACGTCCTCGCCGGCGCCTTCCGCGCCACGGCCCCAGCGCTGATCGCGCGCAATGTCCACCGCCGGTGCGTAGGTCCAGTGCAGGCCAGCGGCGGTCGCTTCGATCGCGGTGGCGCGCGCGGTGCGCTCGGCCAGTTCCGGCTCGAAGCTGGCCGCCTCGCCCAGCGGAATCGGGAACACCGTGCGCATGCCGTGGATCACATCGGCGGCCAGGATCACCGGGATGCCCAGACGGCTTTCTTCCACCGCCACTTTCTGGATCTGGACGCCCAGCGCGGCGCCAACGCCATTGAACAGCGAGCCGACCCGGCCCTGCCGGACCTGCTGCAGCACCTCGTCGGCGTTGAGCACGTTGGCTTCGGGATTCACGTCCGGCGCGAACGGCCGCACCATGTCGGCGAACACACCCAACTGTCCGACCTTCTCTTCGACGGTCATCTGGGCAATCAGGGTTTCGATGCGATCAGCAGCCATGAGATCCTTGAGAAAACGTTTACATGGCCGTCAATTCTAGCCTGACGCGACCGCGAGGATGCAAGTTTCGGGATTTGAAAGTCGGGATTCGGGATTTGTAGAGTCCGGTTGAACTGAGCTTTGCCGCTCTGGATCCGCGGCGTCGCCGCGAATCCTTGATCAGGCGGCACTTGGATCTTCCGGGGCTCGGCCATGGATCGAAAATCGCCGACCGCCGCAGCCGTCGGTGCCTTCAGCGGGCCCGCTCACGCTCGATGATCACACCCACCGCCTGCGCCCCGCGCACCGCCCCCGGCTTGCTCAGTTTCAACCGCAGCCAGTGCACCCCAAACTCGTCCAGCACGATCACCGCGCAGCGCTCGGCCAGCGTTTCCACCAGCCCGAAGTCAGAGGCCTGCACGAACTCGATCAGCCGCTTGCTCACCGCCTTGTAGTTCAGCGTGTCGGCAATGTCGTCGCTGGCCGCCGGAATGCGGTTGTCGAACCCCATCTCCAGATCGAACCGCAACGTCTGGCGGATGCGCCGCTCCCAGTCGTAGATGCCGATCAGCGCATCGATTTCCAGGCCTTCGATAAAAACTTTGTCCATGGGGAGCCGTGATTGGGGATTGGGGATTGGGGATTGGGGATTGGAAAGAGCGGAACACATCAAGCGAAGGAACGGGCTTTTACGAATCCCCAATCCCAACTCCCGAATCCCGCGCCGCCACGAGTGGCGGCAGCCCAGCCATATCCCAGCGCGGCGTCACATGCACCGCCGCATCGGCGCGCTCGCCGGCCTCCAGCCGCAGCGCACCGGCGAAGGCGATCATCGCGCCGTTATCGGTGCACAGGGCCGGGCGTGGGAAGCACACGCGGCCGCCGCGCCGCTGCGCCGCCTCCTGCAGCCGCGCGCGCAGGCGCTTGTTGGCGCCCACGCCACCGGCCACCACCAGCGTGTTGCAATCGGCCGCGTCCAGCGCGCGCAGGCACTTGATCGCCAGCGTCTCCACCACCGCATCCTCGAACCCGCGTGCGATGTCCGCGCGCGTGGTGTCGGACTGGTCGCTGCCGCGCCAGGCCAGCAGCACCTGGGTCTTGAGCCCGCTGAAACTGAAATCCAGGCCGGGCCGGTCGGTCATCGGTCGCGAGAATTTATAGCGTCCCGGTGTGCCGGTTTCGGCCAGGGCAGCGAGCTGCGGGCCGCCCGGATACGGCAGACCCATCATCTTGGCGGTCTTGTCGAAGGCCTCGCCGGCCGCATCGTCCAGCGTTTCGCCGAGCACTTCATAACACCCCAGCGCCTTGACCGACACCAGTTGGGTGTGGCCGCCAGAGACCAGCAGCGCCACGAACGGCGGCTGCGGCGGGTCGTCTTCCATCAACGGCGCCAGCAGATGACCTTCCATGTGATGCACACCGATCGCCGGCACATCCAGCGCCCAGGCCAGCGAGCGCGCCACACCGGCACCTACAAGGAGTGCGCCCACCAGGCCCGGGCCTGCGGTATAGGCCACCCCATCGAGTTCGTCGATGCGCAAGCCGGCCTCGTCCAGGGTCTGGCGGATCAGCGGCAGCAACTTGCGCACGTGGTCGCGGCTGGCCAGTTCCGGCACCACCCCGCCGTATTCGGCATGCAGCGCAATCTGGCTGTAGACCGCATGCGCGCGTAGCGCCGGCACGCCGGACAGCGCGGTGTCGTAGACCGCCACACCGGTCTCATCACAGGATGATTCGATCCCAAGAACTTTCACGGCAACTCGGCAGACAGGCACATGCGGCCTATTTTCGCAGCTTTTGCGCTGCGCAGATCGGCCAGGGGCGATATGCTGCGCCGCCGTGCGATCATTGCTGGATCAGGCCCAAACCCACGCGTTTCTAGGCCTGCAGAAGCAAATCTTGCTGGGGGCTTGCAGGTCGTTGGCAAGTCGTTATAATGCGCGGCTCGCCGGGGCAACCCGGAAATTCCGTCACGCGAGTCCGCTCGCACCCGCCCGGGGCTCCCGGACGGAAATCCCATTATCTGGAGAACCCATGCCCAGCGTTAAAGTCCGCGAGAACGAGCCCTTCGAATTTGCGCTCCGCCGTTTCAAGCGCACCTGCGAAAAGGCCGGCGTGCTGGCCGAAACCCGCAAGCGCGAGTTCTATGAAAAGCCGACCCAGGAGCGTAAGCGCAAGGCTGCCGCTGCTGTGAAGCGTCAGTTGCGTCGTTCCTCGCGCGACGTCACCAAGCGCCAGCGCTTGTACTGATCGAACGCGGTTCCCTGCCGGTGGGCATGCGCTGTAGGCGCGGCTCATCGGGATCGAACCCAAGAGCCGGCACGCGCAAGCGTCGCCGGCTTTTTGTATTGGTCTTTTTTTAACACGCAACCTTAGGAGTCACCGCATGCCCCTCAAGCAGCAGCTCACCGATGACATGAAAGCCGCCATGAAATCCGGCGACAAGCACAGCCTGGGCGTGATCCGGCTGATCAATGCCGCGATCAAGCAGAAGGAAGTGGACGAGCGCATCGAGATGGACGATGCGGCCGTGATCGCCGTGCTCGACAAGATGGTCAAGCAACGCAAGGACTCGGTCACCCAGTTCGAAGCCGCCGCGCGCGAAGACCTGGCGCAGATCGAGCGCGAGGAGATCGTGGTGATCGAGCGCTATTTGCCGGCCAAGATGGGCGAAGCCGAGATCGTCGCCGCCATCCAGGCTGCGATTACAGAAACCGGTGCCAGCAGCCCGGCCGACATCGGCAAGCTGATGGGCGCGCTCAAGCCCAAGCTGGCCGGTCAGGCCGACATGGGCCTGGTCTCGGCCCTGGTCAAGAAGACTCTGGCAGGCTGAAGTCTGCCTTGCGCATTGCCCTGTGCTGGATTGCCAGGGCAGTACAGATCGCCGCGCAAGCCAAGGCTATCTCGGTGCCGCATCGTGCGCGCGACATCCAGCGCCCGCTTTCACCAGACCTTCGATTCGGCCCTGTTAGAACAAGTCCGCCAATGCAGGCGCGGGCGAAGCATTCCGCATACCGGTTTCGTCCTCTAACCCCTGCACGCATCACGGTATGCCCAAGGATTTCCCCCGCCGGTGACGAAGCTCTCAACCGAACACCTGCAGAAGCATCTGGGCCGCCTGCAACGCAGCCTGCCGATGGCACTGCTCAATCGCTTTCTTGAGATCGACGTGATGACGCAGGCCGCGTCGCTGTCGTTCTACGCCTTGCTGTCGCTGGCACCGCTGCTGGTGTTGCTGCTGTGGCTGACTGCATCGCTGTATCCGCCTGCGCAGGAAGCCTTGGTGCAGCAGATTGCGCAACTGGCCGGCGGTAGCGCAGCGGAAGTCGCCGACACGGTGATCCGCAATGCCACCGATCAACCCGGCGTGGGCTCGCTGGCCGGGCTGTGGAGCACGCTGTTGCTGTTCATCGGCGCCACTGCGGTGTTTGCGCAGTTGCAGAACGCATTGAACCTGATCTTTCGCACCGATAAGGAGCGTCTGGAAGGCGTCGTGGCATGGCTGAAGAAGCGCGTGTTCTCGTTCGGCGTGATCCTGGCGCTGGGCTTCTTGTTGATCGTGTCGATGATCGCCACCACCGCGCTGCAAGTGGTGTTCGCACGCCTGCCCTCGGTGCTGCCGGCGATCGGGTATGTCACCACCCTGGCGCTGTATTCGCTTGCCTTCGCCTTTCTGTATCGCTATCTGCCCGATCGCACCGTGAACTGGCGGCAGGCCTTTGTCGGCGGCGTCATCACCGCGTTGTTGTTTGCATTGGGGCGCTACGGCATCGGCCTGTACATCGCCAAGGCGGCACCCGGCAGCGCGTATGGCTCGATGGGCACCTTGGTGATCCTGCTGGTGTGGATGTACTACGCCTCGGTGGTGTTCTTCGTCGGCGCCTTGCTGACCGCCGTGATCGACGAGCGCGTGCGCTCGCACCGCAAGCTGCGCGAGGCCGGGGTGGATACGGACAACCTGCCGCCGGCGGTCGACGAACCGAGCGTCACGCCGCAGCCGGAAACGCCGGCACGCAGTTGATTGCGCCCGGCGCGGCCTGTGCCGTGTATGTGGCAAGGCTGCACACAGTCGCGCACTGAGGGCCTTCGCTCTCTAAGGGCCTTCGTTCGCTGAATCCGGCGAGCGCCAGCGGCTGGGATATCCTAGCGGGATGGCCCGCATCCCCGACGCATTCATCGACGAACTGCTTGCACGCACCGACATCGTCGAGGTGGTGGGCGGTCGCGTGCCGCTCAAGCGTCAGGGCAAGGAATATTCGGCGCGCTGCCCGTTCCATGACGAGCGCTCGGCCTCGTTCACGGTCTCGCCGACCAAGCAGTTCTATCACTGCTTCGGCTGCGGCGCGCACGGCACCGCAATTAGTTTTCTGATGAATTACGACCGCCTCGAATTTCTCGATGCGGTCGACGAGCTCGCCAAGCGCGCCGGCATGGAAATCCCGCGCGAGACCCAGCAACGCACCCCGCAGCAGCAGGACGACAGCCGCGAGTTGTATTCGGCACTGGAAGCGGCAACGCAGTTCTTCCAGCGTCAGCTCGAGGGCAGCGACCGCGCCCGCGACTATCTGGACGGGCGCGGCGTGGATGCCGACAACCGGGCGCGCTTCCAGATCGGCTACGCGCCCGATGGCTACAGCGCGTTGAAGGACACCCTGGGCACCGATGCGCGCCGCATGAGCGTGCTCGAACGCGCCGGCCTGTTTTCCAAGAACGATCGCGGCCACGTCTACGACAAGTTCCGCGACCGGGTGATGTTCCCGATCTTCGACCGCCGCGGCCGCGTGATCGCCTTCGGCGGACGCATCATGGGCGCGCCGGCCGATGGCCGCGACCCCGGCCCGAAGTACCTCAATTCGCCGGAAACCGCGCTGTTCCACAAGGGCCGCGAGCTGTACGGCCTGTGGCAGGTGCGCCAGGCCAATCAGAAGATCGAACGGCTGATCGTGGTGGAGGGCTACATGGACGTGGTCTCGCTGTTCCAGTTCGGCGTCACCCAGGCGGTGGCCACGCTGGGCACGGCGACCACACCCGAACATGCCGAACTGCTGTTTCGCAACGCACCGGATGTGTATTTCTGTTTCGACGGCGACAACGCCGGCCGCAAGGCCGGTTGGCGCGCGCTCGAATCGGTGCTGCCGCGCATGAAGGACGGCCGCCAGGCGTTCTTTCTGTTTCTGCCCGATGGCGAAGACCCGGACACCATCGTGCGCAAGGAAGGCGCGCAGGCCTTCGATCAACGTCTGAAACAGGCCACGCCGCTGTCGCAGTTCTTCTTCGACGAGATGTCGCGCGAGATCAACCTGCACACGCTCGATGGCAAGGCCCGGCTGGCCGAACGCGCCAAGCCGATGCTGGCGCAGATTCCCGAAGGTGCGTTCGGCGATCTGATGAGGCAGGAACTGTCGCGCCTGACCGGTGTGGGCGCCAGCACCTCCACGCAAACGTCCATGCCACAAGGGCGGCCGCCCGCACGCATGGGCGCGCCCACGCAAAAACGCAGCCTGGTGCGCGCGTCGATCGCCATCCTGCTGCAGCAACCGTCACTGGCAATGAGCCTGGAAGGCGATCACGATTTTTCCGGCCTGCGCCTGCCTGGCATCGACCTGTTGATGGAGCTGCTGGCGCTGGTGCGGCAACGCCCGGAAATCAGCACCGGCGCCCTGCTGGAACACTTCGCCGAACGCGAAGAACAGGCCGCGCTGCAGAAACTGGCCGCACAGGTCTTGCCCGGCGACGAACACAGTTGGGCGATGGAGTTGCATGACGTGGTGGCGCAACTGGACAAGCAATTGCTGCGTCAGCGCCTGGACGAACTACAGGACAAGCAGCGCGCGCAAGGACTGGACGACACCGACAAATACGAGCTGCGCGAGCTGTTCAAGGCGCTCGCTGCGTTGTAGGGCGGGTTGCCACTATCAAGGAAGGCCAGGTTGTTGTGCGCGCTGCCCAGGCCACCGTGCATCGTAGAATGACGCGCACCACGCGCCTGATCGCGCACTCTCCGGGACCCCGATGAAGAAGCTGCTGGCGCGGTTGCGCATTGATCCATTCACCCTCGCGCTGCTGTGCACGGTCACGCTCGCCTCGTTTCTGCCGGTCTACGGCACCGCTGCCGCGATCATGGACAATGTCACCGATGTGGCGATCGCCGCGTTGTTCTTCCTGCACGGCGCGCGGTTGTCGCGTGAGGCAGTCAAGGCCGGCGCGCTGCATTGGCGCCTGCATCTGGTGATCCTGACCTGCACCTTCGTGCTGTTTCCGCTGCTCGGGGTGTTGTCCAAACCGCTCGCGCATCTGGCGCTGACACCGGAGCTGTATGTCGGCCTGTTGTTTTTGTGCGCGCTGCCATCCACGGTGCAATCGTCGATCGCCTTCACCTCCATGGCGCGCGGCAACGTGCCGGCCGCCGTCTGTGCAGCCTCGCTTTCCAGCCTGTTGGGCGTGTTTCTGACGCCATTGTTGATGGGTCTGTTGGTCGGCAGCCAAGGCGCGATGGCGCACCCGGCCGAGGCGATCGGCAAGATCATGCTGCAGCTGCTGGTGCCATTCCTGGCCGGGCATTTCCTGCGTCCGTGGATCGGCGGCTGGGTCGAACGGCATCGCGCCGTGCTGCGTTACACCGACCAGGGCACCATCCTGCTGGTGGTCTATACCGCCTTCAGCGCGTCGGTGAACGAAGGGCTCTGGCAGAAGACGCCGTTGCCGGCCCTGCTCGCCGTACTCGGTGCGGCCGCGCTGTTGCTGGCCGTTGCGATGCTCTCGATCACCTTCATCGCGCGCCGCCTGCGCTTCAACCGCGCCGACGAGATCGCGATCGTCTTTTGCGGCTCCAAGAAGAGCCTGGCCACCGGCGTGCCGATGGCCAAGGTGATGTTCGCCGGCGGCGGCCTCGGTGCGATCGTGTTGCCGATCATGCTCTACCACCAACTGCAGCTGATCGTCTGCGCGTTCGTGGCCGCACGTTATGCACGTAGCGCACCGAGCGAGCCGCAAGCCGGTGCCGGTGGTCACTGAGCGCGACGATCACTGCACCGCGGTGGTCTGATCGCTTACACGCAGGCGCGACTCGCGCTGCGTGGCCTACAGATGCCTGCCTGCTGTCGGCGGGTTGCATCTGCCTCCCACGCCAAGCCACGACGCTCCACGTGATGGCACTTCGCATTGCAGCTCGGAGCGGGTTCTAAGCAGATGGACAAGCGTCATGAGCTGTCGCATGGTTGGCAAGGCACAGCTCGCTAGAGTGCTTGATCGTCCCCCTGCCGCCCCCAATCGGTGATTGCCATGACGCTGTCGTTCCGACGCCCTTCCCCGTCCTTGATCGTGCTGCTGGCGGTACTCGCCACCCTGACTGCCTGCGACAAGCCCGCGACGCCATCGGCACCCGCGCAGACCAAGGCAACGGCCACGCCTGCCCCAGCGTCCAGCATCGCCTGGCGCGAGGGCGATGTGGAAGACGCGTTTGTCGAGGCCAAGGAAAGCGGCAAGCCGATCCTGCTGTACTGGGGCGCGGCCTGGTGCCCGCCGTGCAATCGTCTGAAGGCCACCTTGTTCAAGGATCCGGCCTTCATCGCCCGCACCCAGCAATTCGTGGCGGTGCACCTGGATGGCGATTCCGAAGGCGCGCAGGCCTGGGGCGAGCGCTTCGGCATCAAGGGCTACCCGACCATCATCGTGCTGCGCCCGGATCGCAGCGAGATCACCCGCCTGGCCGGCGACGCCGACAACGCACGTCTGGCCGATGTGTTGCGCGTGGCAGCCAAGAGCACCAGCACCGCCAAGCAACTGCTCGACACCGCATTGCAGACCCCGCAGCAACTCAGCGCGGACGACTGGGCCGTGCTCGGCAATTACGCCTGGGGCACCGACGATCGGCTCGTCAAACCCGATGAGGCCGTCGATGTACTCACGCGCCTGTCCAAATCGGCCCCGCAGCCGGCCCTGCAACGCAGCTTCGCGCTGGCAGCGATTGCGGCGGCCAAGGAGCCTCCCGCCCCGACTCCGGCTGCTCGCACCCTGCTGGAATCGGTACTGGCCGATCCGGCAGAAGTACGCGCCAATCTCGGCACGCTGACCTACGTCCCCGCGCGTCTGGTCGACGCTGCCAGCAGCGATGCCAGCGAGCGCGCCACCTTGTCCAACGCGCTGAATCTGGCATTGGACAAGGTCTATGCCGACACCGCGCTGCCGATCGCCGACCGGCTGGGCACTGCCTACGCACAGATCCAGCTGGCACGCCTGGCGCAGGGCCAGCCCACCGAAACCGAAGCGAAAGGCCCGCAACCACCACTCCCCAAAACCGTGGTCGATACCGTGCAGCAACGCGTGCAATGGGCCACCGACACCGCCAAGACCGACGAAGAGCGCCAATCAACCATCAGCACCGCCGCGGCGCTACTGAGCGAAGTAGGCGATGGCAGTGGCGCCGAGCAGTTGCTGCTGGCCGAATTGGCACGCAGCAAGACACCGTACTACTACATGCCCGAACTGGCCGATCTGGCCGAACAACGCGGCGATAAAAAGACCGCGCTGTCCTGGCTCAAGAAAGCCTACGAGGGTGCACAAGGACCCGCCACCCGGGTGCAGTGGGGCGTGATGTATGTGGATGGCCTGATCCGGCTCAGCCCCGACGACACCGCCGGCATCGAAGCAGCTGCAACGCAGGTGATCGGCGAGCTGGCCGGGCAACCCGATGGCTATCGCCAACGCACCCGGCAGCGCTTCGCAACGCTGGGCGCTGCACTCAAGACCTGGGGCAAGCAGCATCACCAGCAAGGCAATGCGGTGCTGACACGACTTCAGCAAAAGATGCAGACCAGCTGCGGCAGCAAGAACACCAGCGAGTGCGCCAACTGGCTGAGCTGAGCCTGCGCAACCGTGCACGCAGTTGCGCGGCGACTTGGCGCGGCTGACAGAGCGTAGTGCGCGGTTGGCGGTTGGCCAATGAATGTTGAACGTGCTCGGGACCTGCGTGTACGACTGGTACATGCCGCGTCCGAGCACTGGCCGCACCCATCGGCGGCCGCACAGCAGCTTTGTCAGCCGCTCCTGGCGTCAGCTGCCTGTCGCTGCCGCTAGCGGACCCACGGCAGCACCAAGTGATCCACCATCAGGAACGCGAACAGCGCCATCAGATACACGATGGAATACCCGAACATCTTCATCGAGAACAATTCGTCCGGCGGGTCGAGCATGCGCCAGGCGTACCAGAGAAACACCACGTTGAGCACCAGCGCGCCGCCGAGATAGAACACCCCGCTCATGCTCACCGCCACGGGCAGCAGGGTCACGATCGCCAGCAGCACCGTGTAGACCAGGATCTGCCTGCGCGTATGCGGCACGCCGTGGGTCACCGGCAACATCGGGATCGCGGCCTTGGCGTAATCGGCGCGACGGAAGATTGCCAGCGCCCAGAAATGCGGCGGCGTCCAGATGAAAATGATCAGCACCAGCAGAGAGGCATTGATCCAGTCGGCGCTGGTCGGTAAACCCGTCACCGCCGCCCAGCCCAGCATCGGCGGCGTGGCACCGGCCAGCCCGCCGATCACGATGTTCTGCGAGGTCGCACGCTTCAGGTACACGGTGTAGATCACCGCATAACCGATCAGCGAAGCAAACGTCAGCACCGCCGTGATGACATTCACCCAGACCACCAGAATGGTCATGGAAATCACGATCAGCACGCTGGCGAACAGCAGCACCTGCCACGGCCGCACCTTGCCCACCACCAGCGGGCGCCAAGAGGTGCGCGCCATCTGTGCATCGATCTTGGCATCGAGCAATTGATTGATCGCCGCCGCCGCCGACGCCGCCAGCCAGATGCCCAGAAAGCCCAACGCACCGGTGCGCACCTGCAGCCACGTCGGCACCTCGGGGATGGCCAGGAACATGCCCACCAATGCGGTGAACACGATCAGTGCCACCACCTTGGGTTTGGTCAGATCCCAGTAATCGCGTGCGCTGACAGCCATGTTCACTCCGGCGCGCGCAGCCGCGCCAGCAGCGAGACCAGCACGAACAACAATGCCACCGCCCCGCCGTTGTGCAGCACCGACACTTCCAGCGGCAACGCCAGCTTGACGTTGAGCATGCCCAGCGTCACTTGCACCGCCACCAGCACCGCCAGCGCACCGGCCCACACGCGCATGCCCGGCGAGCGCGACAGGCGCCAGGCCAGCCACCACAGATACAGCGCTGTCGCAATTGCCCACAACCGGTGCGCCATCTGGATCGCGATACGCGCCGCGCCATCGAGCACACCGCCTTCGTAATCCACGCCGATCCCGCGCCAGAGTGTGAAGCCTTCGCGGAAGTCGTGTGGCGGCCACCATTGGCTCACGCAACGCGGGAAATTGTCGGCCGACCAGCTACCGCCGCCGCAGGCCAGCGCCGCGTAGTTGGCACTGACCCAACCGCCCAGCGCGATCTGCAGGCCCAGCACCGCCACGCCCAGGCGCAGCAGCCACTTCAGCCGCGAGGCGTCGGCCAGCGTGATCGGCAGATGCGTCGCGCGCCAGGCCATCCACACCAGCAGCGAGAACATCAGCATGCCGCCCAGCAGATGGCCCATCACCACGATCGGCTTGAGCAGCAGCGTCACTGTCCACATCCCCAGCAGCGCCTGGAAGATCACCACCGCCAACGTCAGCACCGCCGCGCGGGCCAGATCGATATTGCTCCAGCGCAGCGCGGCCAGCAGCAGGATGGCTTCGCCCGCGATTGCCACCCCGGACGCCAACGTGTGCCAGCCGGACATGTACAGCGGGATCGACAACGCCACCAGCACCGCCGCAGTCACCACCTGGGCGATGCCCATGCGTCTGCGGCGCACCGCCAGCAACGACAGCACCAGCACTTCCACCCCGAGCGCGCCGGCCAGGAAGCGGTGCACCTGCTCGCGCCAGGCCTTGTGCGACTCCAGCGGGCGGATCTTGCTGGCAACATGCGTATTGGCTTCGTCGCTGGTCTGCGGCCAGGTGACGCGGCCATAGCAGGTCGGCCAGTCCGGGCAGCTCATACCGGCATCGGACAGACGCACGAACGACCCGAACAGGATCGTGCTCGCAGTGAACAACGCCGCCAGCCAGGCCATGCGATGGAAGTGGCGGAACAATGCCGGTGGCGCAAACAGATTCATCGAAACGGGCTCACATCAGTTTCAGCAGCTTGACCAGATCGGCGCGCAGGCCGGCCGGGTCGAACCCTGGGGCATACCGCAGGATCACGAAGCCGTTGGGGTCGATCACATACACCGGCACGCCGGCCGCATCGGTAGCGCGTGGTAACGCCTGCCGCAGCCGCGCGTCGTCGCGCAGCACACGCAGGGCCGGCATCGGCGGCAGACCGGCTGGCGGGGCGCCGATCCACAACACCTCCACCTTGTCGGCGCGATGGCCGAGCAGCTGCCACACCTTGTCCAGTTCGGCCGCCAAGGTCACGCACTGCTGCGTGCAACTGGCGGGCGGTGCGAGCGCGATGCGCCACACGCGTTCGGCAGGGGTCCATGCATACGGCTGCCCGTCCGCGCGCAGCGGCACCACCGCGCGCAGGTCGGCGGGCGGCTTCAGCAGTTCGCCGTGATTGCGCATCGATGCCGGCTGCCATCCGGAGAAGCGCAGCACGCCGGCCAGCAACATCGAGCCGAAGAACAGCACCGCCAGGGCAATCAGCATCCTGCGGCCGCGTTTGACCGAATGCGGCGTGGCCGATGTGGATGAGGTCATGCCGGCGATTTTCTCATGCCGCAGGCGTCAGTGCCCGCGTCGACGGCGGCGACGCGCACGCCATGTCAGCAACGTCGCGGTGACCAATACCGCTGCGGCCAGACCGAACCATTGCACCGCATAACCCAAGTGCCGCGCGGGTGGCAGCGTATTCGGCAGCATCTCCAGATCGCGCGCATAACCGACCGGTAGGGCCGGATCCAGCCGCAATACCTGCGACGAAATGTCGCGCCTGCCAAAGGCACTGCGCAGGGCGGGCGCATCCAGGCGTGTGGCCAGCCAGGTCTGCGGCGTACCGGCGGGGGCCAATGCCGGCCCCATCGCAAGTCCGGCCGATGGCGGCGCACTCAACAACCCCTGCACTGCCTGGGTCCCGTGCAGTGGCGTGATCGTCGGTAACTGCCGATTGGCCGGCAACGGCAGCCAGCCCAGATCGATCAGTAGTGTGCCTGGGCTGCCTTGTGGCGCGGCAAGTTGATAAACGCGCACACCGGCGCGCCCTGCATGCAGTTGGTTGTCCAGCAACACCTGCTGCGGCAGAAAACGCACGTCTCCGCTCACCCATGCCAGCACATGCGGCGTGGCTAACGCTTGCACCAAGGTCAACGGCATCTCGCGCACATGCGCAGCGCGTTCCAATAACGCTTGCTTGCTGTGCATGCGCTGCAGCTGCCAGTACCCAAGTGCCGCAAAACCAGCGCTGACCAGCAACGCCAGACACCAGCCCAGCACCGCCGTGTGCTTGCGCATCATGACAAGCGACGCAAAAAGGCGTGCAATGCCGTTACCACGCCGACGACCACCGGGGCTGTTGTGAACGATTTGCTCAAGACGCTGCTGATTGTCGCCTTCCTGATCGTGATCCTATGGAACCTGGGCGCAGGTCTCTATTACCTGCTCACCGATCGCGGCGAGACCAAGCGCACCGTCAACGCACTCACCTGGCGCATCGGTCTCTCAGTCGCACTGATCGCGGTGGTGATCCTCGGTATCTACACCGGCTGGATCAAGCCGCATGGGCTCGGCCGCTGACGCGGCCGATGGGATTGGGGATTCGGCATTGGGGATTCGTAATAGCAAAAGCGGACCGCTCTTGCGAAATCCCAATCCCGACTCCCGAATCCCCGCCCTCAAAGTACATACACGAACAGGAATAGCGCCAGCCACACCACGTCGACGAAGTGCCAATACCACGCGGCCGCTTCAAAGGCGAAATGGTTGTCGCGGGTGAAGTGCCCGCGCGCCACGCGCAGCCACATCACCGCCAACATGATGGTGCCCAGCAACACGTGCATACCGTGGAAGCCGGTGAGCATGAAGAACGTGGAGCCGTAGATGCCGGAGCCAAGCGTCAGATTGAGCTCGGTGTAGGCGTGGATGTATTCCTCGGCCTGCAGGAACAAAAACACGCAACCCAGCAGCACGGTCAACCCGAGCCACAACAGCAGCGCACCGCGCCGGCCACCTTTCAGCGCGTGATGGGCAATGGTCAGCGTCACACCGGAGCTGAGCAGGATCAACGTATTGATCAGCGGCAGGCCCCACGCCGGGATGGTCTGGAACTGCCCGCCGATCGTGCCCGGGCCGTTGGTCGGCCACGCGGCGGAATAGCCATTCCACAGCAGCTCGTTGGTCATTACACCATCGCCTTCGCCGCCCAGCCAGGGCAGCGTCAGCACACGCGTATAGAACAATGCGCCGAAGAAGGCGCAGAAGAACATCACCTCGGAAAAAATGAACCACACCATCCCCATGCGGAAGGACCCATCCACCTGGCGGTTGTAGTGCCCGGCATTGGATTCGCGGATGACATCGCCAAACCACATGAACAAGGTCGCCAGCAACATCGCAACGCCAGCGAAGAACGTCCAACGCCCCCAGGCCGCATCGTTGAGCCAGCTGGCCACGCCGATCATCATCACGAACATCGCAATCGACCCGACAAACGGCCACTTGCTATGGCTCGGGACGAAATACGCGTCGGCATTGGGACTGTGGTCGGCCATGGCGTTGCTTCCGTGTCGGTGCTGCGTGTGGAGAAAGGATTACGGTGCCGCACGCGGCGCGCTGGATGCGCCACCGCCTTGCAACTCCGAGGTCAGGGTGTCGTTGCGATAAAACGTGTAGGACAAGGTGATCGTGGTGACTTCCGGCGGCAACGCAGGGTCGACGATGAAACGCAGCGGCATATCGCGCGTTTCGCCGGCCTGCAAGGTCTGCGCGGTAAAACAGAAACATTCGGTCTTGTTGAAGTATCCGGACGCACGCGCCGGTGCGACCGATGGCACCGCGCTGCCAACCACCGCACGCGCGCTATCGTTGCGCGCGAAATACAGCGCCTCGTTGAGCTCGCCGGGCACCACATCCATCGTCATCTGCTCGGGATGGAAGGTCCACGGCAGTTTGGAATTTACTCCTGCATCGAACTCCACACGCACCGTGCGCTTGCCAGGCCCTGCAATCGCCGCGGCGTTGGCACGCGAGCTGCCCGGTGCCCGCTCCATGCGGATACCGAATACTTTCTCGCACGCGATGCGATACAGCGGCACCAACGAAAACGTCAGTACGAACACGCCCAACACCACGCCCAGCAGTTTGAACAGGCCGGCAGTCGGTGCAGGCGCGGGCGCGTGGGTACTCAACGCCCGATGACTCCCGAAGCGATGAAACCTGCGTAGATCAGCAACGCGATGATGCCGACCGTGATCGAGGTGCGGCGCACGGCGCGGCGCTGTTGCGCCTGCCGTTCGGCAGCGGAGAGCAGACGTGCCACGGCCGGCAGCGGCGCGGACTCAGTGACCGATGTCTTCATGCGCAAGATCTCCGGGCTTGATCACCGGCGGCACGGTGAAGGTATGCGCAGGTGCGGGCGATGGCACCGTCCACTCCAACCCCTTTGCGCCTTCCCAGGCGCGCGCCTCGGCCTTTGCGCCATTGCGCAGCGAAGCAAACAGAATGCCGGCCATCAGGAACGGGGTGGCGAACATGCCGAAGGCGCCGATCGAACTGATCAGGTTCCAGTCTGCGAACACCACGTTGTAATCGGGAATCCGCCGCGGCATGCCGGCCAGGCCGAGAAAGTGCTGCGGGAAGAACAGCAGGTTGACGAAGACCATCGTCCACCAGAAGTGGAACTTGGCCCAGGCCTCGTTGTACATACGCCCGGTCCACTTCGGCCACCAGTAATACACCGCCGCAATCAACGCGAATACCGCGCCGGTGACCAACACATAATGGAAATGCGCGACCACAAAATAGGTGTCGTGATACTGGAAATCCGCCGGCACGATCGCCAGCATCAGGCCCGAGAACCCACCAATGCTGAAGAGAATCACGAATGCCACCGCCCACAGCATCGGCGATTCGAACGTCAGCGAACCCTTCCACATCGTGCTGACCCAGTTGAACACCTTCACCCCGGTCGGGATGGAGATCAGCATCGTGGCGAACATGAAGTAGATTTCGCCACCGAGCGGCATGCCCACGGTGAACATGTGGTGCGCCCACACGATAAAGCTCAGGAACGCGATCGCCGCGATCGCATAGACCATCGCCTGATAGCCGAACAGCGGCTTGCGGCTGAAGGTTGGGATGATCTCGCTGACCACGCCGAACGCCGGCAGGATCATGATGTAAACCTCGGGATGCCCGAAGAACCAGAAGATGTGCTGATACATCACCGGGTCGCCGCCGCCGGCCGCATTGAAGAAGCTGGTGCCGAAGAACTTGTCGGTCAGCAACATGGTCACCGCACCGGCCAGCACCGGCATCACTGCGATCAGCAGGAACGCGGTGATCAGCCAGGCCCAGCAGAAGATCGGCATCTTCAACAGATCGATACCGGGTGCACGCATGTTGAGCACGGTGGCGATGATGTTGATCGCGCCCATGATCGAACTGACGCCGGCGACATGGATCGCAAACACACTGAAGGCCACGTTGTAGCCGCCCTGCAGCGACAGCGGCGGATACAGCGTCCAGCCACCGGCCGGCGCACCGCCGGGCAGGAATAGCGTCAGCAGCAGCAAGGTGAACGCGACCGGCAGCAACCAGAACGACCAGTTGTTCATGCGCGGCAGCGCCATGTCCGGCGCGCCGATCTGCAGCGGAATCATCCAGTTGGCCAAGCCGACGAACGCCGGCATCACGCCGCCGAAGATCATCACCAGTGCGTGCACGGTGGTCATCTGATTGAAGAATTCGGGTTTGACGAACTGCAATCCGGGCTGCATCAACTCGGCGCGAATCACCACGCTCATCGCCGCGCCGATGATGAACATCACGAAGGAGAACAGCAGATACAGCGTGCCGATGTCCTTGTGATTGGTCGAGAAGAACCAGCGCTCGACGAAACCGGGCTGGTGGTGTCCGTGGTGATCGACTGCGGTATGCGCCATGACGGAACGACCTCTATAAAACGGTGCGGTTGCGAGCGATTAAAGAGCGGCGGTCGGTGCGGCGGCTGGAACAGGCGCGGCGGCGGGAGCGGCCTCCCCGGCAGGCGCTGCTGCTGGTGCGGAGACCGGTGCAGGTGCGCCTGCCGGTGCAGCAGCAGGTGGTGCGCTTGCGCTGCGACGCGCCGCCAGCCAGCGCTGGAATTCGGCCTTGGGCAACGCCTCCACCACGATCGGCATGAAGCCATGATCCTTGCCGCACAACTCGGCGCACTGCCCGCGATACACGCCCGGCTGCTCGATGTTGGTCCATGCCTCGTTGACGATGCCGGGGATGGCGTCCTGCTTCCAGCCCAATGCCGGCACCCACCACGCATGAATCACGTCATCGGCGGTGATCACGAAACGGATCTTGGTACCAACCGGCAGCACCAGGCGATTGTCCACATCCAATAGATAATGCGGCTGCGATGCAGCGGTCGGGCGCTCGCCACTCTGGCGGATGCGATCGGATTCGCGCGCCAGCCGGCTGGTGAACTCCACGCCCTGGCCCAGATACTCGTATTTCCACATCCACTGGTAGCCGGTCACCTTGACGGTCATTTCCGACTCGCGGGTGTCGTACATCGCAATCAGCTTGGCCGTTGCCGGCCAGGCCATCGCAATCAGCACCAGCACTGGAATCACCGTCCACAGCACTTCGGCCGTGGTGTTATGGCTGAATTGCGCCGCCACCGCACCCTTGGACTTGCGGAACTTGAAGATCGCATAGCCCATCGCACCGAACACCAGCGCGCCGATCACCACGCAGACCCACAGCGCCACCATGTGCGCCTCATAGGCCATGCGCGCGGTCTGCGTGACTCCGCGGCCCATGTTGAGCTGCCATTCCTTCGGGTCGGCCGATTGCGCCCAGACGGCCGGTGCGCTCAACAGCGCCACCATCGCCAAAGCCATCTTCGAATACGTTGCCTTCCAGCTGCTGCGTTGCGTCATTGCCTAGACCCTTACGTCATCGGTGACGGCCATTGGCGGCCGCGAGCAAGCGTTTCAGCGTAGTTGCCAGTTCCACACGTTCGGCCGGCCCGAGAAAACTTCCGATCTCGATCTGCCTGCCGCTGCTTATCAGCAACACCCTGTCGTCGCGTTCCATGGATAACCGCACCCAGTGCGGATGAGCCTGAAACGCTGGTGGCGCATGCCCGGACGGAAACACCTCGACAACGGCTTCCCCCACCCGGATCGCTTCTTCGCGCTCGCCACTTCGCCACAACTGCCGTAGCGCCAGCGCCACCACACCACTGTGCACCAGGGCGAACACCGGCGCGAACGCATTGCCGGTCCACCACCCCAGGCCTGCAAATAACCACATCGTTCCCGCCAACACTGCGAACAACTGCACGAATTGCCGAGCCGACAATGCCCGCGGAGGCCGCAACCGCACCTGCGTCCCAACCCCTTCGGACATCAACGGCAGCACTTCGATCATTGGCAACACGCAGCGCACTGCGGGAATAGCCCGATGGTAGACCCGCGCGAACGCATGCGGCAAGCGTTTCCGGCAATCATTCAATTGCTGCAGTGCAGCTAAAAACGCGCGTAAATCAAACACTTCCCCGATGCAGGTGGCTGCAGCCAGCAGCGATCGAGTCCGCTTGAGCGTGCGATGGCGACATGCACAAAACGGCGGAAAAGTTGCCGCTTCCACACAAGTGCGCAGGTACTTCCGCTCTCTAGAATGAGCGCGGATCCCCAGGCATCTTTCGCATGAACGCTCAGCTCGACCCGCTTGCCTCCAACCCAGTTGCGCGCCCGCTGTTGGCGTCCGAGCTGCCTGCCGCACCCGGTGCATTGCGCGCCGCCATCACCGCCGCCTGGCTCAAGGACGAAGCCGAGCACGTACGCGAACTGCTCGACCAGGCCCGCCTGCCCGCCGCCGAACAGGCCAAGGTGCAGGCAGTCGCGGCAGACCTTGTCACCCGCGTCCGCGCACGTGCACAGGACCAGGGCGCGATCGAAGCCTTCATGCGCCAATACGACCTGGGCAGCGAGGAAGGTGTGCTGCTGATGTGCGTGGCCGAAGCGCTGTTGCGCATTCCCGACCAGGACACCGCAGACAAGCTGATCCGCGACAAGCTCGGCGATGCGGACTGGAAAAAGCACGTCGGCGGTAGCGACTCGGTGCTGGTCAATGCATCGACCTGGGGCCTGATGCTCACCGGCAAGCTGGTGCAACTCAACGACCTCACCCGCGCCGACGTGCCGGGCGCGTTCAAGCGCCTGATCGGCCGCGTTGGCGAACCGGTCATTCGCCTGGCCGTGCGCCAAGCCATGAAGATCATGGGCCACCAGTTCGTCATGGGACGCACCATTGGTGAAGCCCTTGCGCGCTCGCGCAAGGGCGACAACGCCAACTACCGCTACTCGTTCGACATGCTCGGCGAAGGCGCGTTGACCATGAAAGATGCGCAGCGCTATCTGCAGGCGTATCGCGATGCCATCCATGCGATCGGCCGCAGCGGCAAGTTTGTCGGCACCGACGTATTTGCAGCGCCCAGTATCTCGATCAAATTGTCTGCGCTGTATCCGCGCTACGAGCACGCCAAACGCGCGCGCGTCATGGCCGAGCTCGTACCGGGCGTGCTGGAGCTGGCGCAGCTGGCCAAGTCCTACGGCATCGGCTACACCGTCGATGCCGAAGAAGCCGACCGTCTGGAACTGTCGCTGGACATCATCGAGGCCACGTTCTCCGACCCATCGCTGGATGGCTGGGAAGGCTATGGTTTGGCGGTGCAGGCGTATCAAAAGCGCACGCCCTACACGATCGACTTTCTAGCCGATCTTGCGCGTCGTGTCGGTCGTCGGATTCCCGTGCGTCTGGTCAAGGGCGCGTACTGGGATGCGGAGATCAAGCGCGCACAGATCGAAGGCCACCCTGGCTATCCGGTCTTTACGCGCAAGCAGAACACCGACGTGTCGTATCTAGCCTGCGCACGTCGCATGTTCGCGCACAGCGATGCGCTGTATCCAATGTTCGCCACGCACAACGCGCAGACCATCGCTGCCGTGCGCGCGATCGCCACGAGCAAGCACTACGAACACCAGAAGCTGCACGGCATGGGCGATGACCTGTATGCCGAGGTGATTCCAGCCGATCGCTTGGGGTTGCCGTGTCGCGTCTATGCGCCGGTCGGCTCGCACGAGGACCTGCTGCCGTACCTGGTGCGTCGCTTGCTCGAAAACGGCGCCAATTCCAGCTTCGTCAATCGCATCACCGACGAGGATGTCGCCATCGAAGACCTGATCCGCGATCCGGTCGAAGCGGTGTCGTCGTTTAGCTCCATTCCGCATCCCAAGATTCCGTTGCCGACCGATCTGTTGCGCAGCCAGAACCAACACAGGAAAAACTCCATGGGCGCCAATCTCGCCAACGACAACGATCTGCGGCAGCTGGCCGAGCAACTCAATGCCGCGATCAAACCGTGGAAGGCCACCCCACTGGTGCCCGGCGCAGTACTCAGCACGCCCAGCGAAGCGGTACTCAACCCGGCAGACCGACGCGAGACCGTCGGCCATTGGCAGCCGGCCGATCCGGCCACCGTGCAGAAGGCACTGGCGTCCGCTGCCGCCGCGCAGCCCGCCTGGAACCGCACGCCCGCCGCCAGCCGCGCCACCATCCTGGAACACGCAGCCGACCTGCTCGAAGCGCGCATGCCCGAGTTCATGGCGATCTGCGTCAAGGAAGCCGGCAAGACCCTGCCCGACGCCGTGGCCGAGGTCCGCGAAGCAGTCGACTTCCTGCGCTACTACGCCGGCCAGGCACGCGCCCAGTTCGGCGCCCCCGAGCGTCTGCCCGGGCCGACTGGCGAATCCAACGAGCTGCAGTTGCATGGGCGCGGCGTGTTCGTCTGTATCAGCCCCTGGAACTTCCCGCTCGCCATCTTCCTGGGTCAGGTCGCCGCCGCCCTGGCCGCCGGCAACACCGTTATCGCCAAGCCGGCAGAGCAAACCAACCTGATCGGCTACGCGGCAGTGAAGCTGCTGCAAGAAGCCGGCATCCCCGAGGCTGTCGTGCAGTTCCTGCCAGGCGATGGCGCGACGGTTGGCGCCGCGCTGACCAACGACCCGCGCGTGGCTGGCGTCGCTTTCACCGGCTCCACGGATACCGCCCGGGTCATCAACCGCACCCTGGCAGCACGCGACGCCGCGATCGGTGTGCTGATTGCCGAAACCGGCGGCCAGAACGCCTTCATCGCCGACTCCTCCTCATTGCCCGAAGCCGTCGTCAAGGATGCGATATCCAGCGCCTTCATGTCCGCCGGCCAACGCTGCTCGGCCGCCCGCGTCTTGTTCGTGCAGGACGACATCGCCGACAAGGTGATGACCATGCTCGCCGGTGCCATGGGCGAGCTGAAGATCGGCGACCCTGCGCTACTGTCCACCGACGTTGGTCCGGTAATCGACGCAGATGCACTCAAGATCCTCGACGATCATGCAGCACGCATGGATCGCGAGGCGCGCCTTATCGGCAGCACGACACTGGATCCAGCAACCGTGCATGGCAACTTCTTCGCCCCGCGCGCCTATGAGCTGACCTCGCTGACGCAGCTGCAACGCGAAATCTTCGGACCAGTGCTGCATGTAATCCGCTGGAAAGCAGACCAGCTCGATATCGTTATCGACCAGATCAACGCCACAGGTTATGGACTGACGCTAGGTGTGCACTCGCGTATCGACGAGACCATCGACCGCATCACCACACGCGTTGCGGTTGGCAATGTCTACGTCAACCGCAATCAAATCGGCGCCGTCGTCGGCGTACAACCCTTCGGCGGCCAAGGCCTCTCCGGTACCGGTCCCAAGGCCGGCGGCCCGCATTACCTGCTGCGCTTCGCCACCGAGAAGGTCGTCACCGTCAACACAACCGCTGCAGGCGGTAACGCCTCGCTGCTGACATTGGGCGACTGAGAGCTCGCTCAGCACCTGCAGTTCTCTCACTCAGAAAACAAACACCCCGCAGTAGCGGGGTTTTTGTTGCATCCAGATTTGCCAATGAGCCGCCACAACTAAATCAGCTCAGCATTGAAGCGGAGCACGAAAGTAATCCTGTGCCAGATCAATATTCCTATCGGCACCTTGAGCGCGTTGCGTCATCTCATCCTCAAGCCATGCCTTGCCAGAATCGGCAAAACGTAACTCGACACTTTGACTTGCGATGCTGGATTACGTCAGCGATGGATTCGCCGTGATCTAAGACATCAAGGCAGCAGATGGATCGCAAGAACACGATCAGTGCATGAATCAGTATCGCCAGCACTGAGGTTTCCAAGCCTACTGGCATCTCTCCAACTGACCAATCCGGCAGTGCAGCGGAATTGATCAATCTGGTGGGCGAACAGCGATGACTCCACCTTGGCGCATACCCCCACAGTGGCTTTGACTTCGCCTTCTTGCCGAATTCCGCGCAAAAAGAAACCCCCAGTCCTGTTGGACTGAGGGTTTCGGGTAAAGCCCCTGGCGATGACCTACTCTCGCATGGCTTGAGCCACACTACCATCGGCGCAGCTGCGTTTCACTTCCGAGTTCGGGATGGGATCGGGTGGTTCCACAGCGCTAATTTCACCAGGGAGACGGTTGGAGTGTCGCCAGTCGGAGCTTCCTCAAACGTGTGCACAAGGATGTGCAGGCGTTTGCGTGTGGAAGCACCTACGGCGCTCGTCTCGCATAGTTAACTTGTGACGTAGCTTGCGTTTGCGGATCTACCAACGTTCGTTGGGACCAAGGCAACTTGAGGTTATATGGTCAAGCCGCACGGATCATTAGTATCAGTTAGCTCAATACATTGCTGTACTTACACACCTGACCTATCAACCACATAGTCTATATGGTTCCTTTAGGGGGCTTGTGCCCCGGGAAGTCTCATCTTGAGGCGCGCTTCCCGCTTAGATGCTTTCAGCGGTTATCGCTTCCGAACATAGCTACCCGGCAATGCCACTGGCGTGACAACCGGAACACCAGAGGTTCGTCCACTCCGGTCCTCTCGTACTAGGAGCAGCCCCTCTCAAACTTCCAACGCCCATGGCAGATAGGGACCGAACTGTCTCACGACGTTCTGAACCCAGCTCGCGTACCACTTTAAATGGCGAACAGCCATACCCTTGGGACCGACTACAGCCCCAGGATGTGATGAGCCGACATCGAGGTGCCAAACACCGCCGTCGATATGAACTCTTGGGCGGTATCAGCCTGTTATCCCCGGAGTACCTTTTATCCGTTGAGCGATGGCCCTTCCATACAGAACCACCGGATCACTAAGACCTACTTTCGTACCTGCTTGATCCGTCGATCTTGCAGTCAAGCACGCTTATGCCTTTGCACACAGTGCGCGATGTCCGACCGCGCTGAGCGTACCTTCGTGCTCCTCCGTTACTCTTTAGGAGGAGACCGCCCCAGTCAAACTACCCACCATACACGGTCCCTGATCCGGATAACGGATCTAGGTTAGAACGTCAAGCACGACAGGGTGGTATTTCAAGGATGGCTCCACTGCAGCTAGCGCCACAGTTTCATAGCCTCCCACCTATCCTACACAGACGAACTCAACGTTCAGTGTAAAGCTATAGTAAAGGTTCACGGGGTCTTTCCGTCTTGCCACGGGAACGCTGCATCTTCACAGCGATTTCAATTTCACTGAGTCTCGGGTGGAGACAGCGCCGCTGTCGTTACGCCATTCGTGCAGGTCGGAACTTACCCGACAAGGAATTTCGCTACCTTAGGACCGTTATAGTTACGGCCGCCGTTTACTGGGGCTTCGATCAAGAGCTTCGCCTTGCGGCTGACCCCATCAATTAACCTTCCAGCACCGGGCAGGCGTCACACCCTATACGTCCACTTTCGTGTTTGCAGAGTGCTGTGTTTTTGATAAACAGTCGCAGCGGCCTGGTTTCTGCGACCCTCTTCAGCTATAGCTCGCATGAGCCACCAAAAAGGGTGCACCTTCTCCCGAAGTTACGGTGCCATGTTGCCTAGTTCCTTCACCCGAGTTCTCTCAAGCGCCTGAGAATTCTCATCCTACCCACCTGTGTCGGTTTACGGTACGGTCTTCGTGAGCTGAAGCTTAGGAGCTTTTCCTGGAAGCGTGGTATCAGTGACTTTGCCATAAAGGCTCGTCTCGGTGCTCGGTCTTAAAGGATCCCGGATTTGCCAAAGATCCAAACCTACCGCCTTTCCCCGGGACAACCAACGCCCGGTACACCTAACCTTCTCCGTCCCTCCATCGCACTCACGCGAGGTGCAGGAATATTAACCTGCTTCCCATCGACTACGGCTTTCGCCCTCGCCTTAGGGACCGACTAACCCTGCGTCGATTAACGTTGCGCAAGGAAACCTTGGGCTTTCGGCGTGCGGGCTTTTCACCCGCATTATCGTTACTCATGTCAGCATTCGCACTTCCGATACCTCCAGCGGACTTCTCAATCCACCTTCGCAGGCTTACGGAACGCTCCTCTACCGCGCATAAAACCAAAAGTTTTACGCACCCCAAGCTTCGGTTCACTGCTTAGCCCCGTTAAATCTTCCGCGCAGACCGACTCGACCAGTGAGCTATTACGCTTTCTTTAAAGGGTGGCTGCTTCTAAGCCAACCTCCTGGCTGTCTATGCCTTTCCACATCGTTTTCCACTTAGCAGTGAATTTGGGACCTTAGCTGTGGGTCTGGGTTGTTTCCCTTTTCACGACGGACGTTAGCACCCGCCGTGTGTCTCCCGGATAGTACGTACTGGTATTCGGAGTTTGCAATGGTTTGGTAAGTCGCGATGACCCCCTAGCCATAACAGTGCTCTACCCCCAGTAGTATTCGTCCGAGGCGCTACCTAAATAGCTTTCGAGGAGAACCAGCTATCTCCGGGTTCGATTAGCTTTTCACTCCTAATCACAGCTCATCCCCGTCTTTTGCAACAGACGTGGGTTCGGGCCTCCAGTACCTGTTACGGCACCTTCACCCTGGCCATGACTAGATCACCCGGTTTCGGGTCTACTGCCCGCGACTATGCGCCCTTATCAGACTCGGTTTCCCTTCGCCTCCCCTATACGGTTAAGCTTGCCACGAACAGTAAGTCGCTGACCCATTATACAAAAGGTACGCAGTCACTCTTGCGAGCTCCTACTGCTTGTACGCACACGGTTTCAGGATCTATTTCACTCCCCTCTCCGGGGTTCTTTTCGCCTTTCCCTCACGGTACTGGTTCACTATCGGTCGGTCAGGAGTATTTAGCCTTGGAGGATGGTCCCCCCATATTCAGACAGGGTTTCACGTGCCCCGCCCTACTCGTCTTCACTGGAGTGGCCCTTTTAAATACAGGGCTATCACCTTCTATGGCCAATCTTTCCAGATTGTTTTTCTAAAGCCATTCCAGCTTAAGGGCTGTTCCCCGTTCGCTCGTCACTACTTAGGGAATCTCGGTTGATTTCTTTTCCTCCGGTTACTTAGATATTTCAGTTCACCGGGTTCGCTTCCAGCAGCTATGAATTCACTGCAGGATACTGCCGAAGCAGTGGGTTTCCCCATTCGGATATTGCCGGATCAAAGCTTGTTGCCAGCTCCCCGACACTTTTCGCAGGCTACCACGTCCTTCATCGCCTCTGACCGCCTAGGCATCCACCGTGTGCGCTTATTCGCTTGACCATATAACCCCAAGTTGCCTCGGAGCTACATGTACGTGTTGTGTGGGGTACAAAGCCACCAACGCGAACATACGACTCAATTATTTAGGGACTCGAAGTCCCCGCCTTAGCCTCAACGACACGTTTAGATAGATATCTCAAACGCTCGCTACGTCACAAGTTATAAAAGAACATGTCTCAGCCTCAACGCTGATCCATATAAATTCTTAAGTGTGCACTACATTCAGAGTGGTGGGTCTGGGTAGACTCGAACTACCGACCTCACCCTTATCAGGGG
>NZ_CP101417.1:0-1992500 GCF_024339125.1 Xanthomonas hortorum | reverse complement strand
GACCAGCGCCACACGGGCGAAATTACGCTTGCCTACCTGGATGACGCCTTCAAAGCCTGGGCCGAATTGACGCGTGAGGTCTTCGACCACTTCGCCGTCAATCTTGACCGCTCGCTCCTTGAGCTTGCGCGTCGCTTCGGAATTACTCGGCGTCAGGCCCGCAGCGGTGAGTAGACTGGCGATACGTAGCCCCTCGGCAGGCACGACAACTTCTTGCAGCGGCAACAGGCTGGTGTCGCCCTGCCCTGTCACCACGGCATGCCAGCCGGCGATGGCTTGCTCGGCAGCAGCGGCATCGTGGAAGCGTGTGGTGAGTTCGCGAGCAAGGCGCAGCTTGACCTCGCGCGGATGCAGTTCACCGGAAGCGACCTGCTCCTTTAGACGTGCGGCCTCGGCAACGCTGATATCAAAGGAGAGCAGATCGATCCAGCGCCAGGTCAGCTCGTCGCCGATCTTCATGGTCTTGGTGACGATGTCGATCGCCGGCTCGTTGATGCCGATGTAGTTGCCCAGCGACTTGGACATCTTGGCCACGCCGTCCAGGCCTTCCAGCAGCGGCATGGTCAGCACGACCTGCGGGGCCTGGCCATAGTGCTCCTGCAGACCGCGCCCCATGAGAAGGTTGAACTTCTGGTCGGTGCCACCCAGCTCGACATCCGCCTTCAAGGCGACCGAGTCGTAGCCTTGCACCAGCGGATACAGGAACTCGTGGATGGCGATCGGCTGCTGGCTGCTGAAGCGCTTGGCGAAGTCGTCGCGCTCGAGCATGCGCGCGACCGTGTGCTGGGCCGACAGCTTGATCATGTCGGCGGCGCTCATCTGGCCGAACCACTCGGAGTTGAAGCGCACCTCGGTGCGCTCGCGGTCGAGGATCTTGAAGACCTGCTCCTCATAGGTACGCGCGTTGGCCAGCACGTCTTCGCGGCTGAGCGGCTTGCGGGTGACGTTCTTGCCGCTGGGGTCGCCGATCATTCCGGTGAAGTCGCCGATCAGGAAGATCACCTGGTGCCCGAGCTGCTGGAACTGCCGCATCTTGTTGAGCAGCACGGTGTGGCCCAGATGCAGATCCGGCGCGGTGGGATCGAACCCGGCCTTTACTCGCAACGGGACGCCCGACTTCAGGCGTGCTTCGAGCTGATCGAGCTTGAGGATCTCTTCGGCGCCGCGGCCGATGAGTGCGAGGGATTCTTCGATAGTGGCCAACCACAGACTCCAGCGGCGCTTGCCGTCAAAAACGTGAACGATGTTAAACGCGGGTTAATTCCGCGCCAAATGAAAATGTTGAACAGGCTCAATGGTTTGACGCGCTGTTACAGGCTGTCTATGGTACCGGCGATTGGGCTCGCACTTCGAGCCAGCGAGGAATTTGAACGATGCAGAACTCAGAGCAGGGCCGTGCACGCAAGCGGCGCTTTCAAGAACGCCTCCACGTCCTCCACGACACTGCCCTGCATCGCAAGCTCAAGGCCCATCTTCCGGCCGCGTTCAACGATCAATGGACGCGCCGTCACTGGATCCACGCCAGCCTGTTCGCCACCATCGGTGCGCTGGTGGCCACGATCGTGCCGGGCTTCTCCAACGCCATCGATACGCCGCTGTCCAGCCATTCCACACTGGCGTTGCCGCTGCCGCCGTTGGTGCCGAGCCGCAAGCAGCTGGCGCCGAGTACCGATTGGGAAATCGTGCAGGTCAAGTCGGGCCAGACGCTGAGCACCCTGTTCGGCGAGTTGGGACTTCCGACCACGGTGATGTATCAGGTGCTGGCGCATCCAGGCACCAAGGAGGCGCTGACCAAGCTGCGCCCGGGCGCCGAGATCGCCTTCGATATGCCCACGCCGGGCGAGCTGCGCGCATTGCGCTTCGACCGCGACGACAGCCACCGTGTGGAGCTGCGCCTGCTGGGCGACAGCGTGCGTGAGAACGTCACCGAGCGGGCAACGACCACGCGCACGGTGGTGGCAAGCGGGGAAATCAGCAGCTCGCTGTACGCCTCGGCCGGCAAGTCGGGCCTGTCGCCGGCAGCGGTGGCGATCATGACCGACGAGATCTTCAAGTACGACATCGACTTCGACAAGGATCTGCAACCGGGCGATCGCTTCAGCGTGGTGATGGATGAGACCTGGCGCGAGGGCGAGCGGATCAACACCGGCGACATCCTGGCGGCGACCTTCACCACCGGCGGAAAGACCTACACCGGTTTCCGCTTCGAGCGTGCCGGCAAGCCGGCCGAGTATTTCGACATCACCGGCCGGCCCTTGAAGAAGAGCTTCATTCGTATGCCGGTGGCTTACAGCCGCATCAGCTCGACCTTCGGCGCACGCAGGCATCCGGTGCTGGGCACGATGCGCATGCATAAAGGTGTGGATTACGCGGCAGCGTCGGGGACGCCGATCATGGCGGCCGGCGATGCGCGGGTGGTGTTTGTCGGTACCCAGCGCGGCTACGGCAATGTGGTGATCCTGGACCACGGCAGGAATTTCAGCACGCTATACGGGCACATGTCGCGCTTCGGCAAGGTCAAGGCGGGGCAGCGCATCAACCAGGGCACGGTGATCGGCTATGTCGGCATGACCGGTCTTGCGACCGGCCCGCATCTGCATTACGAATTCCGCGTGGCCGGGCAGCAGCGCAACCCGATGTCGGTGACCATGCCGCCGCCGGAACCGTTACAAGGCGCCGAGCTGGCCGCATTCCGTGCGCAGACGGCGCCGGCGCTGGCGCGTATCGAAGGCATGGAGAAGTTGATCTACGCCGACGCCGCCAAGCCTGCCAAGGGCAAGCCGCGCGGTTGAGTGGGTGCGGGGCTGGTTGACGGCCCCTGCCCCGGCTGCACAAGCTGCTGGATCGCTGCGCAACTGGCTCTGGCATGTCTGCTCTGGAACACCTGGAATCCCCGCTTTATATGGGCCTGATGTCGGGCACCAGTGCCGACGGCATCGATGCCGCGCTGGTGCGCTTCGAAGACGACAGCCACCGCCGCTGCGAACTGGTTGCCGGCACGACGGTGGCCTGGGAGCCGCAGCTGCGCGAGACGCTGGTGATGCTGGGCCAGGGCGCCGAAGTGATCGCCATCGATGCGCTTGGGCAGCTGGATGCGCAGGTGGGGCTGGCGTTTGCAGCCGCTGCCAATCAATTGATCCGCGAGAGCGGTATTGCGCGTGGGCGCATTCGGGCGATCGGCTCGCATGGGCAGACCATTCGGCATCGACCCAAGGCCGATCCGGCCTTCACCTGGCAAATTGGCGATGCCAGCCGGATTGCCGAGCACACCGGCATTACCACGGTGGCCGATTTCCGCCGCCGCGATGTGGCCGCCGGTGGCCAGGGCGCGCCGCTGATGCCGGCGTTTCATCTGGCCATGCTGGGCGCGGGCGACGAAGACCGTGCAGTGCTCAATCTGGGCGGCATCGGCAACCTGACACTGATCCCGCGCAATGGCGCGGTGCTGGGCTTCGATACCGGCCCGGCTAACGCGTTGCTGGATAGCTGGTGCCAACAGCATCACGGCACGCCGTTCGATGCCGATGGGGTATTTGCTGCCAGTGGGCAGGTCGATGTCGCGCTGTTGCAGGCGTTGTTGGCCGACCCGTGGTTTGCGCTGGCGCCGCCCAAGAGCACCGGGCGCGAGCAGTTTCATCTGGCCTGGGCGCTGCAGGCGATGCAGTCCCTAGGAAACGTGGCGCTGGCTGCGGCCGATGTGCAGGCGACGCTGCTCGAACTCACTGCGGCCAGTGTGGCCGATGCGTTGTTGCGGCTGCAGCCCGACACCCGCCGGGTGCTGGTGTGCGGTGGCGGGGTGCGCAATCCGGTATTAATGGCGCGATTGGCGGCACGGCTGCCGGGCGTGGTGGTGGAATCCAGCGCGCAGCATGGGCTGGATCCGGATTATCTGGAGGCGATGGGGTTTGCGTGGTTGGCGGCGGAGCTGATCGCGGGGCGTGCGGCCAATCTACCGTCGGTAACCGGGGCGGCGGGGCCGCGATTGTTGGGGGCGATTTATCCGGCGTAAGCGGCCTGCATCGGCTCGATCCGGATGCCACCGGCATCGCTTCTTGAAATGCTCTCCCTTGCATCTGGCGACTCTCACCAGCGCTCAACCAACTAATCAGGTGCGGCGATGATGTGTGCGGTCTATCCGGCGAGTGCCGTAGCCTGAGCCCTTCTCGGCAATGTGCATGGCTTTTGACCGAGCCATCCGCAGTTGCACATCATCGTCGCGCCGGGTGGATTCACACGCGAGGCAACGCTGGCTGAGCGTTGTGCAGTGCTAGGGATGATTTCCCGCCGGCAGCGCCTTGAGGGCGGCGATCGCTTCGGCCAGGGCATCGACTTCCGGGTGTTGCAGGCCGCCGGTGACTTCGTATTCGCTGGCGAACAGGCCTTGTTCGAGCAGATGCATCACGGCCTGGTGCTGGGTCCAGCCGCGTGCGACGGAGATGCGACGGATCCTGTCTACCAGCAATGGATCGATGTCACGTAATACCAGATCGGTCATGCCTTGCCTCGCACACTGCGCTGCCCCACGGACATCATCGGAAACCTTGGCGGACGTCTCAATCCGGCCGCCCATCGTGCGCCAGCAGGCGCGGCCACAGCCAGGCCAGTAGTGCCAGGGTGGGGATCACGGTCAGGGCGCTGAGAATGAAGAAGGTGCTGTACGAGGTTGCCTCGACCAGAAAACCGGAAACGCCGCCAGCGAACTTGCCCGGCAGGTTGGCCAGCGAGACCAGCAAGGCGTACTGGGTGGCTGTGAAGTTGCGGTCGGTCAGCGAGGACATGAAAGCCACCAGCACGGTGGCGGCGAAGCCCTGAAACAGATTGTCTGCGCTGAGCGCGGCATAGAACGCCCACAGCTTGCCGGGGTTGTGCGCCATCAGCAGGAAAGCCAGGTTGGAAAGCGCCACGCCTAAGGCGGCGACCAGCAGCATGCGACGGAAACCGAACGCAGCCAACGCCGCACCGCCGGCGAAGGCGCCGACAATCCCCATCCAGACGCCGAACAGTTTGGAGACGGTGGCAATGTCGGCCTTGGTGAAACCCGAGTCCAAATAGAACGGCCCGGCCATCACGCCGATGACTTGGTCGGGGAACTTGTACAAGCCCACGAACAGCAGCAGCACGATCCCAAGCGTCAGGCCATTGCTGGAAAAGAAACTGGAAATCGGCTGCCAGAACGCACCGGCGACATCGACGCGGCGCACCACCGTGGCCTCGGGGCGGTCGGGCTCACGGCACAGCAAGGTGGTGGCGATCGGCAGCAGCATCAGCGCCGCCATGCCTACGTACGCCCATGTCCAACCGAGATATTCGGCCATGTACAGCGCGCCCGCGCCGCCGAGGATCAGGCCGATGCGATAGCCCAGCGTGTAGGTTGCCGCGAGCGCAGCTTGCGCAGCATCCGGGGCGATTTCGATGCGGTAGGCATCCACGACCGAGTCCTGGGTGGCACCCCAGAACGAGGCGAACAAGACCCAGCCAATCAGACCAGTCACGCTAAGGTCCGGGCGCGAGAATGCCAGCGCAAACAGGCCAATGGTGACGCCGATCTGCGCCACCAGCAGCCAGGAGCGACGGCGCCCCAGAAACGCGGTGAGCGGGAACGCATAGCGGTCGATCAGCGGTGCCCACAGGAATTTGAGCAGGTAGAAGAAGCTGGCCAGACTGATCAGGCCGATGCTGCCCAGGTCCAGGCCAACATCGCGCAGTCGGGTCGACAGGGTCTGCGAGGCGATCAACAAGAACGGCAAGCCGCTGCCGAAACCGAGCAGCGCCATGGTCGCCGCCGATGGCGTGGCGAAGGCGTGCCGGATGCCACGCCAGCCTTTGTAATTGGATGCAGACTTGGTCATGGGTGCAGGCCCGGAGCGGTGCCGGCGAGATGCCGGCCTTGCCTTTCGGAAGCCAATGTTGGTTTCTGGCTCACTCCGCGTAATCCACGATGTAAGGGGCGTGGTCGGAGAAGCGCTGTTCGCGGTAGATCGCGCAGCGTTGCAGCTTGTCGCGCATCCAGGGGGTGACGAGCTGATAGTCGATGCGCCACCCGACGTTGTTGGCGCGCGCGGCGCCGCGGTTGCTCCACCAAGTGTAATCCTCGCCTTGGGGGTGCAGCACGCGGTACGTGTCGACCCAGCCGCGGCCGTTGGCGGCGTTGGCTTCTTCCGGGGCGTCGGCGCACAGGCCATTGAGCCAGTCGCGCTCGGGAGGCAGGCAGCCGGAGTTCTTCTGGTTGGACTTCCAGTTCTTGATGTCCAGCGCGGTGCGCACAATGTTCCAGTCGCCGCACAGCACGTACTGCCGGCCGCTGGCCAGCCACTCGTCCAGGATCGGCCGCAGCCATTCCATCACCTGGAACTTGTAGCCCTGGCGCAACTCGCCCGATGAACCGGACGGAATATAGAAGGACACCACGCTGAGGTTGCCGAAGCGCGCTTCGATATAGCGGCCTTCTTCGTCGAACTCGGGCCAGCCCAGCGCGGTGCGCACTTCGTCGGGCTCATGCCTGCTGTAGATCGCCACGCCGCTGTAGCCCTTCTTGGTGCTGGCATCGCGGAACCAGGCCTTGTAACCGGCAGGCAGGAATTTCGGCCCGGCCAGCTGATGCTCCTGAGCCTTGGTCTCCTGCACGCATAGCACGTCGGCGTCCTGGGTGGCGAACCACTCGAAGAAGCCCTTGGTGGTGGCCGAGCGCAGGCCGTTGGCGTTGAAACTGATGATGCGCATAGATGAAGAGCCGGGATTCGGGAATGGACATTGGAGATGCGTGAAAGCGTACCGCATCAGCGGATGACGCAAGGTAGGATCCGCTATGCTTTCCAATCCCGAATTGCCAATCCCCAATCTCCTAACCATGACCGACCACCGCACCCGTTTCCTGCAGCTGGCCCTGGGCGCCGATGCCCTACGCTTTGGCGAGTTCACGCTCAAGTCCGGGCGGCTCAGCCCGTATTTCTTCAATGCCGGTCGCTTCGATTCGGGCGCCAAGACTGCGCAGCTGGCGCAGTGCTATGCCGATGCGATCGATGCGGCCGGGGTGGAATTCGATCTGTTGTTCGGCCCGGCCTACAAGGGCATCCCGTTGGCGACCGCGCTGGCCTGCGCCTATGCCGGGCGCGGGCGCGATCTGCCGATGGCGTTCAACCGCAAGGAAGCCAAGGCGCATGGCGAGGGCGGCAGCCTGATCGGTGCGCCGCTTGAGGGGCGCAAGGTCTTGATCGTCGACGATGTGATCACCGCCGGCACCGCGATCCGTGAGGCCTTGGGCATCATCCGCGGCGCGGGCGGCACTCCGTCCGGGATCGTGGTGGCGCTGGACCGGCAGGAGATCGCCTCCGAACAGGATCGCCGCTCGGCCGCACAGGCGGTGGCAGCCGAGGCCGGCATCCCGGTGATTGCGGTGGCCAACCTGGGCGACTTGCTTGCTTTTGCGGCAGGAAACACCGACCTTGTGGGCTTCCGGGAACCGTTGCTGGCCTATCGTGGCCGCTACGGCACCGACACCACAGGCTGACGGCAGGCGACAGGGGGCTGCGATGATGCCGATACACATCCGTTTGGCGTTACTCGCCGCTGCGGCGGCAGCTGTCGTTGCGACAACGATCGCCGCCGCGCCCGCCAGTGCGCAGGACAAACCGGCCGCGAAAAAGCTGTATTGCTGGAACCAGAACGGCGCCCGTGTGTGCAGCGACACGCTGCCGCCGGAGGCGGTGAACCAGGCGCGCGACGAATTCAACGTCAAGAGCGGCATGCGCAGCGCCGAGGTGCAGCGCGCGATGAGCAGCGACGAGCGTGCCGCCGCCGCGGCCAGCGAGCAGCAACGCCAGGCCGATCTGGCCGCCGAGCAGATGCGCCAGCGCACCGACCAGGCGATGTTGATGTCCTACCAAAACGAGGACGACCTGCGCCGGGTCTTCAATGAGCGCATCGCCATCGTCGACAACAACATCCACACCGCGCGCTTCAATGTGACCAGCCTGCGCGAGGGGCTGGCCAGCATGCTGCGCACTGCCGGTGATCGCGAACTGGCCGGTCAAGCCGTTGCCGACAAGCTGGCCGGCGACATCCAACAGCGCCATCGCGAGCTGATGGCGCAATTGCGGTTGCAGACCAGTTTCGAGCAGCAACGGGTGGCACTGGACGGCGAAATCGCCGACATCCTGCTGCGCTACCGGGCCATGAAGGAGCCGCCGGCCGGCACTTCGCCGAGCGGCTGACTGGCGCAGCCGTCATTCCCGCCGGCGCGGCGCGCTGCTGCGGGCGGCATTTCCCGATCCGACGCCCTGCCCGCATAATGGCCGGTCTTACTCCTTGCCCACGAGGCTCTCCCGCATGGCCCGGATCATCGCCATTGCCAACCAGAAAGGCGGCGTCGGCAAGACCACGACAGCAGTCAATCTGGCGGCCGGCCTGGCGCGCGCGCCCAAGCGTGTGTTGCTGGTGGATCTGGACTCGCAGGGCAACGCCACCATGGGCAGCGGCATCGACAAGCGCGATGTGGCCGCCTCCACCTGCGACCTGCTGCTGGGCGAAAACACCGCTGCCGAGATCCGGGTGACCGCGCCGGAAGGCTTCGATTTGCTGCCAGGCAACATCGACCTGACCGCCGCCGAGATCCAGCTGATGGATCAGAGCGAGCGCGAACAGCGGCTCAAGCGCGCCCTGGCGCCGATCCGCGACGAGTACGACTTCATCCTGATCGACTGCCCGCCGGCGTTGTCGCTGCTCACGCTCAATGCGTTGACCGCCGCCGACTCGATCATCGTGCCGATGCAGTGCGAGTACTACGCGCTGGAAGGACTCACTGCCTTGCTGGAAACCATCGAGGCGCTGCGCGCCAACCTCAATCCGGCGCTGGAAATCGAAGGCGTGCTGCGCACGATGTTCGACATCCGCAACAACCTGGCCAATGCGGTGTCGGCCGAGTTGACCCAGCATTTCGGCGACAAGGTGTTCCGCACCATCGTGCCGCGCAACGTGCGCCTGGCCGAGGCGCCCAGCCACGGCCAGAGCATCCTCGGTTACGACCGCACCTCGCGCGGTGGCGTGGCGTACCTGGGGCTGGCCGGCGAGATCGTGCGCCGCCAGAACGATCGCAACAAGGCCTACCGGCCCGTGGAGACCGTTTGATGAGCAAGCCGATCCCCGCAAAGAAGCGTGGTCTGGGCCGCGGCCTGGAAGCGCTGTTGGGACCGAAGGGCGCAGCCGCCGCAGCGGCACCGAGCGCAGCCAGCGAAGACGCCTTGCAGCCGGGCGACAGCTTGCGCCAGTTGCCGGTCACCCAGTTGCAGCCGGGCAAGTACCAGCCGCGTAAGGAGATGGACGAGGTCAAGCTGGCCGAGCTGGCCGAATCGATCAAGGCGCAGGGCGTGATCCAGCCGATCGTGGCGCGCGAGCTGGCACCGGGGCAGTTCGAGATCGTGGCCGGCGAACGCCGCTGGCGCGCCTCGCAACTGGCCGGGCTGACCGAGGTGCCGGTGGTGGTGCGCGAGCTGGACGACCGCACCGTCATCGCGATGGCGCTGATCGAGAACATCCAGCGCGAAGATCTCAACCCGCTGGAAGAAGCGCAGGCGCTGCAGCGGCTGATCGACGAATTTTCGCTGACCCACGCCGAGGCTGCCGGTGCGGTAGGCCGTTCGCGTGCGTCTGTGTCCAACCTGCTGCGGTTGCTGGAATTGCCGGTGGCGATCCGGGTGCTGCTGGAAACCCGCCGTCTGGAAATGGGCCATGCGCGTGCGCTGCTCACCCTGGCGCCGGAACTGGCCAGCAAGCTGGCGCAGGAAGCGGCCGACCAGGGTTGGTCGGTGCGTGAGGTGGAACACCGCGCGCAGCAGTTCGCCGCCGGCAAGGTGCCCGGATCGTTGCGCAAGGGCAAGCCGGCCGCCGCCGCACCGCAGGCCGACATCGCCTCGCTGGAAACCGAGCTGTCCGAGTCGCTGGGCACCAAGGTGGTGTTCAACCACGGCCGCGGCGGCAAGGGCAAGCTGGTGATCCACTACACCGACCTGGACACGCTGGATGGCGTGCTGGAACGTTTACGCGCCCAGCGCAGCTGAGTTCCTGCATCCGCGCAAGAGGATCATTCCGGCTATGCATCCCGCCAAGGTCGATCGCAATCATCTGCTGTGTCTGACCGACCTGCCGAACGTCGGGCCGGCCTGCGAAAAGGATCTGCGTCTGATCGGCATCCGTGTGCCCGCGCAGCTGCGCGGCCGCGATGCCTACGACATGTACGCGCAGCTATGCCTGCGCACCGGCGTGCTGCACGATCCGTGCGTGATCGATGTGTTCCTGTCGATCGTGCGTTTCATGGAAGGCGAGGCGCCGGGCCCGTGGTGGTCGTTCAGCGCCGAACGCAAAGCCAAACTGGCCAGCGAAGCACCGCTCAGCATGGGGTGAGTGCGATGGGTGAGCGAACGTCGCCAGGAAGCGCTTCGGAGTGGTCCAGCGTCGCGTTTCGCCTCCCTTTTGCCACTCAAAATCTCCAGGACAACTTCCATGACCATTCTCGTGACCGGCGCTGCCGGTTTCATCGGTGCCTACACCTGCCGCGCGCTGGCTGCGCGTGGTGAGACGGTGGTGGGCCTGGACAACTACAACAGCTACTACGACCCGCAGCTCAAGCGCGACCGGGTGGCGGCGCTGTGCCCGGACATCGACATCCGCACGCTGGATCTGACCGACCGTGATGGCTTGGCCGCGTTGTTCGATGAGATCCAGCCCACGCGCGTGGTGCATCTGGCCGCGCAGGCCGGGGTGCGTTACTCGCTGGAAAATCCATCCGCCTACGTCGACAGCAACCTGGTCGGTTTCGTCAACATGCTGGAGCTGTGCCGGCATCGGGGCGTGCAGCATCTGGTGTATGCCTCGAGCAGCTCGGTGTATGGCGACTCGGCGACCCCGCCGTTCTCCGAAGAGCAGCGCGTGGACCAGCCACGCTCGCTGTATGCGGCGACCAAGGCCGCCAATGAGCTGATGGGCTACACCTACGCGCAGTTGTACGGCCTGCGCGCGACGGGCCTGCGCTTCTTCACCGTGTATGGGCCGTGGGGCCGGCCCGACATGGCGCCGCTGATCTTCAGCCGCGCGGTGCTGGCGGGGCGGCCGATCGAGGTGTTCAACCACGGCAAGATGCAGCGCGATTTCACCTTCGTCGACGACATCGTGGCCGGCGTGCTGGGCGCCCTGGACACACCTAGCAGCGAGCCGGTGCCGCACCGGGTGTTCAACCTGGGCAACCACACTCCGGTGGAGCTGGAATACTTCATCGACGTGATCGCGCAGGCCGCCGGCCGCCCGGCCGAGAAGGTCTACCGGCCGATGCAGCCGGGCGACATGGTCCGCACCATGGCCGATACGCAGCGCGCGCAGGCCGCGTTCGGCTTTGAGCCGGCCACTCCGGTCGAACATGGCTTGCCGCAGGTGGTGGACTGGTGCCGCCGCTATTTCGGCGATCGCGCTTAGCATCCAACACGCTACAGACCGCTTTCCATTCGCTCCACCGCGCACAACGCACGTTCGCTTCATGCCTGACTCAGACAGTCAGGGCACAATGCGCGATCTTTTTCGCTCAGCCTTCATCTGGCCACCACGAATCCATGAGCCAACCTCAGCTTTCCGTTGTCGTCCCGGTGTTCAATGAGCGCGATAACGTCGCCGCGCTGGTTGGCGAAATCGTCGCTGCGTTGCGCGGGCTGGTGGCGTTCGAAATCGTCTATGTCGACGACCACTCGCGCGACGATACGCTGGCGGTGCTGCAAGGCCTGAAGACCACCACGCCGGAACTGCGCGTGCTGCATCACGTCACCCAGAGCGGCCAGAGCACGGCAGTGCGCAACGGCGTCAAGGCGGCGCGTGCAAGCTGGATCGCCACGCTCGATGGCGACGGCCAGAACGACCCGGCCGACATTCCCAAACTGCTGACCGCGCGTGCCAGCGCCGAGACACAGGTGAAGCTGTTCGCCGGCTGGCGGGTCAATCGCCAGGATTCGGGGTCCAAGCGCTGGGCCAGCAAGTGGGCCAATGCGATCCGCTCGCGCATGCTGCACGACAACACCCCCGACACCGGCTGCGGCATCAAGCTGTTCGAGCGCGAGGCGTTTCTGGACCTGCCCTACTTCGACCATATGCACCGCTATCTGCCGGCGCTGATGCAGCGCGCCGGCTGGCGCACGGTGAGCGTGCCGGTACACCACCGCCATCGCACTGCCGGCGTGTCCAAGTACAACAACCTCAATCGCGCCCTGGTCGGCATCCGCGACCTGCGTGGCGTGGCCTGGTTGATCACCCGCAGCAAGCGCACCGTGGTGCAGGAGCGCTGATGGAACTGCATTGGCTGGACCAACCGCTGACCTGGCTGTACTGGACCGGGCTGCATGTCACCGGCTGGAAGCTGATCGGCTATGTGGGCGCGCTGATGTTCGGCGGCCGCTGGCTGGTGCAGTTCGTCGCCTCCAAGCGCGCCGGCAAGCCGGTGATTCCGCGCATGTTCTGGTACATGAGCGTGGTCGGCAGCCTGATGACGCTGAGCTATTTCGTGTTCTCGGCCAAGCAGGATTCGGTGGGTGTGCTGCAGAACCTGTTTCCGGCGTTTACCGCGTTCTATAGCCTGTATCTGGATGTGAAGCATCGCGGCTGGAAGCGAAATCGGGCGGTGCATTGAGCGGGGATTGGAGAGTCGGGATTGGGGATTCGCAAGTGCGGCACTGGTGCCCCAGTCTTCAGGCGTTTGAGGTGATGCTGGCTGCGCAACTGAGCTGATGGAGCACGCTGCATCGGCTCTACTCTGCAGTGGATAACGCCAGGCGCGCGATCTCCGAGAGTCAATGCGTTTGTTCGTACATCGCGCTGCGATGGTTACCGACCTGAGATGACGCGCATCGCCGATGCCGCTCCGATAAGGCCATCGACATGCTGGGGTCATGTCCAGCGCCTTGCTTCATCGCCCCGTCTCCATGCCAGCGCCCACTGCGGTGTACTGGCATCTGCGTTTGCAGACGCATCAACACGTACCGCTGTTTGCGGACTGGCGCTGCGCGCGGGCGGCGGCAGCGAGCCTTGCGATGGCCGGTCACTGGCATGGTGCGCGCCTGCTGTGCTGGGTGCTGCTGCCGGACAGTTGGTGCGCCTTGCTGCAGGCACCGGGCAAGGCTGCGCTGCTGCAGATGGCTGTTGTCGCGCGACAGGCGGCTGGCGAGGCGGTCAATCGCGCGCGTGGCCGTGGCGGAACGGTGTGGCAGCCGCAGATGCAGGCGTCGGCACTTCCGCTGCAGGCCGATCACCGCCAGTTCGCGCGCTCGCTGGTCGCGTTGCCGTTGCGTGCGGGACTGGCCGAGCAGATCGGTGGGTATCCGTATTGGGACGCGATCTGGTTGTTGCACGACAACGCCGGGAACGACGCTGCCATTCCGGCGCCGGATGACCGCCTATGCATGGCAGGTCTTGGGGGCGCGTGATTGTGATCGCCCCGGGCTGCCAGCTTCAAGCGGCGTTTGATCTGCAACGGCTGCTCACGACCTACTCTGCCGCCATACCGGCAGAGCGGTCGCCCGTCACTCACCTGTCGATCAAAACGCCAACGGATGCTCTGGCAGCAAGGCCTGCAATTCGCTGCGGAACAACGCGCGGATCCGGTTCAATGCAGCCTCGGTGTCGGCTTCGAACCGCAGCACCAAGATCGGCGTGGTGTTGGAGGCACGCACCAGGCCCCAGCCGTCGGCGAAGTCCGCCCGCAGTCCGTCGATCGTGGAGAGCCGCGCCGATTCGAACGGCGATTCTTCGCTGGCCTGCGCACGTTCGACAAAGCGCGCCACCAGCGCATGCGCATCGCCGTCGACCGGCACCTTGATCTCCGGCGTGGACACGCTTTCGGGTAGCGCGTTCAGCACTTCGGACGGGGTTTCCTCGCGCTGGGCCAGGATTTCCAGCAGGCGCGCGGCGGCATAGATGCCGTCGTCGAAACCGTACCAGCGCTCTTTGAAGAAGAAGTGCCCGCTCATCTCGCCGGCCAGTTCGGCGTCGGTCTCGCGCATCTTGGACTTGATCAGCGAATGCCCGGTCTTCCACATCAACGGGCTGCCGCCATTGCGCAACACGTAGTCGGACAGCTTGCCGGTGCATTTGACGTCGTAGATCACCAGCGCGCCGGGGTTGCGCTGCAGCACGTCGGCGGCGAACAGCATCAGCAGGCGGTCGGGAAACACGATGGCGCCTTCCTTGGTGACCACGCCCAGACGGTCGGCATCGCCATCGAAGGCCACGCCGATATCCGCATCGAAGCGCTGCACCATGTTCACCAGATCGTCGAGATTGTGCGGCTCGCTCGGGTCGGGGTGATGATTGGGAAAGGTGCCATCGACATCGCAGTACAGCGGAATGACTTCGGCGCCGATCGCCTCCAGCAGTCGCGGTGCGATATCGCCGGCCACGCCGTTGCCGGCATCCACCACCACCTTGATCGGGCGGTCCAGCTGCACGTCGTCGGCGATGCGCTGGATATAGGCATCGCTGATGTCGCGCTGTTCCAGTTCGCCGGGCGCCGCTGCGGTGTGCAGGCGGCCTTGGTTGATGCGCTGGTGCAGGTCGGTGATCGCCGCGCCCGACAGGGTCTCGCCGCCGATCACGATCTTGAAGCCGTTGTAGTCGGGCGGATTGTGGCTGCCGGTCACCGCCACGCAGCTGCCGGCGCGCAGTTCGTAGGCGCCGAAATACACCACTGGCGTCGGTGCCAGACCGATGTCGATCACGCTGCAGCCGGCGCGGCGCAGGCCTTCGATCAGGCCGTTGGCAAGCTCCGGGCCCGACAGGCGCCCGTCGCGGCCGACCACCACCTCGCGCAGGCCCTGCGCCTGCATCACGCTGCCGATGGCCTGGCCGATCAGCGCGGCAACGCCAGGATTCAAGTCCTTGCCGACCACGCCGCGGATGTCATAGGCACGGAACATCTCGGTGGCGATCTGCACCGCCGGCACCAGGGCGGGCGGCGCGGATGCGGCCGCGTCCTGGTCCAGCGCGCGTGCCTGGCTGGCAACGCTGGCATCGTGCTGCAGGCTTTGACCGAAGGTAGGTTCGTCGGCCGTCGATTCGCTTGCCACGCGTCGGCGCGGCAAGGCGACACGGCCCCGGCTGGCAAGTACCAGTAGCACGGCGATGACGAGCAACAGCGACGCCACGATCGCGCAGCCAACTGCGCCAAGACCCAACGGGCCGCTGTCGCTCTGCCGCACGGCAGCGGCAACGCGCAGACCGCTGTCGCCCAGCGGCCTGGCCAGCGTTTCGGCGGCGTCGGCCAGCCCGGTATCGCCCTGCTCGGCGACGTTGTAGCTGCCCTGGCGCAATGCCAGATAGGCGCTGCCGGGCACTGCGATCGCATCCAGCGGGCCGGTCAACCGCAACAGCGGCAGGCGCGCATACGCCACGGCCGGCTGCGTACCTAAAGTCACCGCTGCCGCCACGCCGAGGCGGACCTGCTTGGCGTCGCGCACCACATGCACCTGCGCACGTTTGCCGACCAGCGCCGACTCGAGCAGGCTCAGCCGCGCATAGCCGAAGTCCTTGGGATTTTCATAGGCGGCGGTCAGATCGCCAGACAGCACCTGCACGTCTTCGGCGCCCTTGAAGCGCTCGCGGATGGCCGAAGCGGCGGCGAGCGCATCGCCATTGGCCAACGCGGCGATGACCTGCGGCTGCTTGAGCACGGCGTCGAGCTGGCTGGCCTGCTTGGCCATGGCCTGGCTGACGTCCTGCACGGCGCGGTCGCGCGCCTGCTCGAGGTCCTGCGTCATCGCGTCTTCGCGCCATTGCGCGTAGCCGCTCCAGCCGAACCAGGCTGCCAGCAGCAACAACACGCCCCCCAACACCGGACCACTCGTGCGCATGCCGGACGCGGCCTGGCTGCGCTCGCTCGCTTTGCTCATATGACGCCCCCGTCAGCGCACGCCGGTGTGGCCAAATCCACCCGCTCCCCGCGCGCTGTCGACGAAAGTATCCACCACTTGCAAGCCCACGCGCACGATCGGCAGGATCACCAGCTGCGCGATGCGATCGCCCGGCTCGATGGTGAAGGCGGCACGGCCGCGATTCCAGGTGCTGATCAGCAGCGGCCCCTGGTAATCGGCATCGATCAGGCCGGTGCCGTTGCCGAGCACGATGCCGTGGCGATGGCCCAGGCCCGAGCGCGGCAGGATCACCGCGCACAGCTGCGGGTCGGCCAGATGAATCGCGATGCCGCTGGGGATCAGCGCCGCATCGCCCGGCTCCAGCGTCATCGGTGCTTCCAGCGCAGCGCGCAGGTCCATGCCTGCGCTGGCTTCGGTGGCATAGGCCGGCAACGGCCACAGGTCGCCGAAGCGTGGGTCAAGCAACTTCACTTGCAAGGACTGGGTTGGGTGGCTCATGCCTGCAATCTCTCCGCGATCAGGGCCAGCAGTTGCTCGGCCAATTCGGTTTTGCTGCTGCTGGGGAAGCCACGTTCGCCACCCTGCCAATAGGCGATGGCGGCGTTGTTGTCGCTTTCGAAGCCGCCGCCTTCGATCCCCACCTGATTGGCGATGATCAGGTCCAGCCGTTTGGCGGCGAGCTTGCCACGCGCATAGTGCTCCACGTCGTGCGTTTCGGCTGCAAAACCGACCACCAGCTTCAGTGCGCCGGTCTGCGCAGCGACTTCGGCCAGGATGTCCGGGGTGCGCACCAGTTCCAGGGTCAGCGTTTCGCCGGTCTTCTTGATCTTCTGCGCGACCACCCGTTTGGGGGTGTAGTCGGCCACTGCGGCGGCACCGATGTAGATGTCGGCCGGAAACGCGCCCAGCACCGCATCGCGCATCTGCGCCGCCGAGCGCACGTCGATCCGTTGTACGCCGGCCGGGGTGGTCTGGTGCACCGGGCCGCTGACCAGCACCACGTCGGCGCCCTGGCTGGCGGCGGCGGCGGCCAGCGCATAGCCCATCTTGCCGCTGCTGCGGTTGCCGACGTAGCGCACCGGGTCCAGGTCCTCGAAGGTGGGGCCGGCACTGATCACGATGCGTAAACCTTCCAGTTGCGCACTGCCGGGCACGAAGGCCGGCGCAGCTGCGCTCCTGGAGGCGGCAGGCGCGGCGGTGCCGACCAGCGCAGCGATGATCGCGGCCGGCTCGGCCAACCGGCCGGGGCCGGATTCGCCTTCGGCCAACGGGCCGTCGTCCGGGCCGATCACGCGCACGCCGCGTGCGGACAGGGTCGCCACGTTGGCCTGGGTGGCCGGATGCAGCCACATGCGGTGATTCATCGCCGGAGCCACGGTCAGCGGCGCGGTGGTGGCCAGGCACAGCGTGGTGACCAGGTCGTCGGCCAGGCCATGCGCCAGACGCGCCAGCAGGTCGGCGGTGGCCGGGGCGACGATCACCTGATCGGCCCAACGCGCCAGTTCGATATGCCCCATCGCCTGCTCGGCGGCGCTGTCCCACAAGGTGGTGCGGGTGGGCTGCCCGGACAGCGCCTGGAAGCTGAGCGGGGTGACGAATTGTTGTGCGCCGCTGGTCATGGCGACCTGCACCTGCGCGCCGGCGTCGCGCAGGCGACGGACCAGTTCGAGCGATTTGTAAGCGGCAATGCCTCCGCCGACGCACAGCAGCAAGCGCTGTCCGTCCAGGGGGCGGGCCTGAGTGGAGCCGATCACGTCGGAGTCGTCCTACGGTTACAAGGACAACTAGATTAGCCGATGCCCCCGCCTGGCCTGATAGGCGTGAGCGATGAGCACCGGCAATCTCGCCATATGCACATTCACGACTGGCCCACCGACGAACGCCCGCGCGAGAAACTTCTGGCGCGCGGGGCGACTGCGTTATCCGATGCCGAGCTGCTGGCGATCTTTGTCGGTTCCGGTCTGCGCGGCCAGGACGCGGTGCGCACTGCGCGCGATCTGCTGCTTCGCCACGGCCCGCTGCGCGTGCTGCTGGATCGCCCGGCCCCGGCCCTGGCGCGCCTGCCCGGCCTTGGGCCCGCCTCGGCCTGCAAGCTCAACGCGGCACTGGAACTGGCACACCGTCACCTGATGAGCGAGCTGGAGCGCGGCGAAGCGCTCAGCGACCCACCCAGCGTCGGCCGCTATTTTTCGCAGCGACTACGTGCAAAGGCGTACGAGGTATTCGCGGTGCTGTACCTGGATACCAAACATCACGCCATCGCCTTCGAGGAATTGTTCACAGGCACGCTTGATGGCGCCGACATCCATACGCGCGAAGTGGTTCGACGGGCGCTACTGCACAATGCAGCAGCCGTGATCGTCGGGCACAACCATCCGTCCGGCAACCCGGAGCCCTCCGAGGCCGACCGCGCGGTTACCACACGTTTGCTGGAGGCACTGGATCTGGTTGAGATCCGCCTGCTCGACCACTTCGTGATCGGCGACGGCCGCCCGGTGTCGCTGGCCGAGCGCGGCTGGCTGGAATGACAACGCGGCGGTGACCTGAACCGTCTGCCGGACCCGGGGGCGCGCGGTCGGGTAAAATCGGTGGTTTCGTTCCAAGCAGATCCTACGTGAAAGCCCAACTCCGCGCACTGATCGGCCAAGGCATTGAAGCCTTGCGCGCCAACGGCACCCTGCCTGCCGACACCCTGCCGCCGGATTTTGTGGTCGAGCGGCCCAAGACGCGCGAACACGGCGACTTCGCCACCAATGCCGCGATGCTGCTGGCCAAGCCTGCACGCTCCAATCCGCGCGCACTGGCGCAGGCCCTGGTGGCCGCATTGCCGGCCAGCGACGAGGTGGCCAAGGTGGAGATCGCCGGCCCGGGCTTCATCAACTTCCACCTGACACCCTCCGCCTACCAGCGCGAAGTGGCGCATGTGATCAAGCAGGGCCCCGACTACGGCCGCGGGCTGGCCGGCAATGGCCGCTCGGTGGGCGTGGAGTACGTCTCGGCCAACCCGACCGGCCCGCTGCATGTCGGCCACGGCCGCGCGGCGGCGATCGGCGACAGCCTGGCGCGCGTGCTCGATGCCAACGGCTGGAACGTCAAGCGCGAGTTCTACTACAACGATGCCGGCGTGCAGATCGAGAACCTGGCGTTGTCGGTGCAGGCGCGCGCGCAAGGGCTCACCCCCGACAGCGACGGCTGGCCGGAGAACGGCTACCGCGGCGACTACATCGCCGATGTCGCCAACGCCTACCTGGCCGGCGATACCGTCGACCTGGAAGGCCATCTGGTCACCGGCGGCAAGGATCCTGCCGATTTCGACGCGATCCGCCGCTTCGCGGTGGCCTATCTGCGTAACGAGCAGAACCACGACCTGGCCGCATTCCGCGTCGATTTCGATATCTATTTCCTGGAAAGCTCGCTGTACAAGGACGGCAAGGTCGAAGAAGCCGTGCAGAAGCTGATCGCTTCCGGCCACACCTACGAGGAAGGCGGCGCGTTGTGGTTGAAGTCCACCGACTTCGGCGACGACAAGGACCGGGTGATGCGCAAGTCCGACGGCACCTACACCTACTTCGTGCCGGACGTGGCCTATCACCTGACCAAGTGGCAGCGCGGCTACGAGCGCGCGATCACCGAGCTCGGCGCTGACCACCACGGCTCGCTGACGCGCGTGCGCGCCGGCCTGCAGGCTTTGGAACTGGGCATCCCGCAGGGCTGGCCGGAATACGTGCTGCACCAGATGGTCACGGTGATGCGCGGCGGCGAAGAGGTGAAGCTGTCCAAGCGTGCCGGCAGCTACGTCACCCTGCGCGATCTGATCGAAGAAACCAGCGCCGATGCGGTGCGCTGGTTCCTGATCGCGCGCAAGCCCGATTCGCAGCTCACCTTCGACATCGACCTGGCCCGTCAGCAGAGCAACGACAACCCGGTGTTCTATGTGCAGTACGCACATGCCCGCGTGTGCAGCGTGCTGCGTCAGGCGCTGGAAAAAGGCTACAAGTACGAGCAGGCGCATGGGTTGGCCGAGCTGGCGCGTCTGGATGACGAGCATTCGCTCAACGTCATGGTCGAGCTGTCGCGCTATGCGGAAGTGGTCGAAATCGCCGGCCAGACGCTGGAGCCGTATCAAATTGCGCAATACCTGCGTGAATTGGCGCACGCCTTCCACACGTGGTATCACAACACCAAACTGCTGGTGGACGATGCCGCAGAGCGCGACGCCAAACTCACCCTCGCCGTCGCCACGCAACAGGTGCTCGCTAACGGCCTGGAACTGCTCGGCGTCAGCGCCCCAGAAAAGATGTAAGTCGGGCCGCACGGCCCGCAACGACGTGATTCGGAGAAGTGGTAGATGGCAGCACGACGCGGTAAGAGTCAGGCGCGACGCAACACCAGCAATGGCACCCCCGGTTGGGTGTGGTTGGTGGCGGGCGCCGCGATTGCGGCAGTGATCTTTCTGGCAGCGCCCAACCTGTTCAAAAAGGACGGCGACGGCTTCCTGCGCGTGGGCCCGCGCGCCAATCCCGATGCGCAGCCCGAGCCGGTGGCAGATGCCGACGTGGATACGCCGGCCGACCTGCCCAAGCCCAGCGCACAACCGCCCAAGCCGCAAGCCAAACCCGGCGATGCGCAGACGCAGTACGACTTCTACACCTTGCTGCCCGGCAAGGAAGTACAGATGTCCGATGCCGAACTGGCGGCCAGTGCGCGCGCCGAAGAAGCCGCGCGTGCGCGTGCGGCACTGGAAGGCAAGCCGGTTGCGCCTGCACCGGGTGCAGCAGCACGTGTTGCTGCAGCCACGCCGGCCGCCAGCGTGCCGGTGCCGTTGAACGAAACCGCCGCCAGCGCGCCCAAGCCGTTGGCGGAAACTGCGCCTGCGCGTCCGGCGGCGACACCGGCGCCGGCCAGCACCGCAGCGCTCACCACGCCGGCTGCCGCCGCACCTGCAACTGCAGCGCCAAAACCGGCTGCGACGACCGCAGCGGCAACGACGGCGGCTGCACCTGCAGTGACAGACAACACCCGCTACATCCTGCAGGCCGGCTCGTTCGGCGCCTCCGGCGATGCCGAATCGACCAAGGCCAAGCTGGCGATGATGGGCCTGGCCGCACGCGTGGAATCAGCCGAAATCAGCGGCAAAACCGTCTACCGCGTGCGCATGGGGCCGTATGGCAGCGCCGGCGAACTGGCCGAAGCCAAGCAGAAACTGACCGGCAGCGGATTGCCTGCCATCGCCATCAAGGCGCAGTAGCGACAGTGTCGGATCGCGCTTGCGGCCTGTTGCTACGACGTCGTTGCGCGCAAGCCGCTCGGTGCAGCCCGGCTCCACGCACGCCTTGCAGCGGCACGCGCATCCGGCACGGTCGCCACACCTGATTGCTTCGCCTGATCCCCCTTCGCAGGAGTTATCCCCATGTCCAAGACCGTTCTGATCACTGGCGCCACCTCCGGATTCGGCAGCGCCGCCGTGCGCCGTTTTGCTGCTGCCGGCTGGAAGATCATCGCCACCGGCCGGCGCGCCGAGCGCCTGGAGGCGCTGGCCGCCGAACTGCCCGCCGGCCAGGTGCACACCGCCACGTTCGACATGCGCGATGCGCAGGCCTTGTCGGCAGCGATCGATGCATTGCCGGCTGACTTCGCCGACATCGATGTGCTGGTCAACAACGCCGGCCTGGCGCTGGGCACCGCGCCTGCACAGCAGGCCGACCTGACGCAGTGGCAGCAGATGATCGACACCAACGTCACTGCCCTGGTCACCCTCACCCACCGCCTGTTGCCGGCGTTGATCGCACGCTGCGGCGCGATCATCAACATCGCCTCGGTGGCGGCGACCTACCCGTACACCGGCGGCAACGTGTACGGCGGCACCAAGGCGTTCGTGCAGCAGTTTTCGCTGGGTCTGCGCGCGGACCTGCACGGCACCGGCGTGCGCGTGACCTCGATCGAACCGGGCATGGCCGAAACCGAATTCACCCTGGTGCGCACCGGCGGCAACCAGGCTGCCTCCGACACGCTGTATCGCGGCGCTACGCCGATGACTGCCGAGGACATCGCCGAGCAGATCTTCTATGTCGCCAGCCTGCCCGCGCATCTGAATATCAATCGGCTGGAAATCATGCCGGTCACGCAGTCGTTCGCCGGTTTCCAGGTGGCGCGCGACGCGCAGTAACGTTGGCCTGCAACGCCAATGCCTCGGTCGCGCCGCGACCCGATGATGTGTTGATTGGCGCGTGCGCAGATCGCGCAGCATCCAAGCTCGGTGCGGCGCTGGAACTGGCGCACTGCCAGAGATGACGACAACGCCGCGCATTGCGCGGCGTTTTGCGATGCCCGGTCAGGCGCGATCAGCGGCAGCCAACGGCCGTGCGCCTGGCCGCAGCATCTTGTCGCGCAGCTGCAGGAACGGGCGCTCCACCGCGTAGTGCAAGACCGCACCGCCCAGCACTGCCATCAGGCCATACACCGCAAATGCCAGCACGCCACGCCCCTCCAGCGCCGGGCCGAACCAGCCCTGGGTGAGATGGAACACGGCCTTGTGGGTCAGATACAGGCTGTAGGAAATGCCCGCCAGCCACGCCGCGCCCGGCACGCGCAGGCCGCCAAGCACGCCGCGGGTGGCGGTGCCGGCCAGCACCAGCAAGGCGAGCCCCAACGACAACACCGGCCAGCCCAACGCATTGCCGATCAGGCCGGTGCGCTCGCGAAACAGCCACAACGCCAGCGCCAGAATCGCAATGCCGGCACACAGCACCGCGTTGCCGCGCTGCTGCAGCCGTTGCCACAGCGTGGGGCGGAAGATCTTGAGCACCGCCAGGACGACACCGGCCAGCAGACCGTCCAGACGGTTCCAGGTCGGGTAATAGATGTCTTCGACAAACCAGTTGCGGCGCAGGCCGGCACCGGCGCTGTCCAGGACGGTGTTGTGCCACCAGATGCCGGCACGCAGCGCGATACCTGCAACCACCACCAGCACGCAGAGCACGACAAAGCGCGCGGCCGAGAGCCGACGCATCAACAGCGTCGCGAGCAACGGAAACACCAGATAGAAATGTTCTTCCACGCACAGCGACCAGGCGTGCGAGAACGCGGCATCGCGGCCGTAATCGACGAACAGGTTCAGGGTGAAGCTGACGAACATCCACCACGGTGCCAACCCGGGCGACTCACGAAACTCCGGCCACGCCATGTAGATCGCCAGCACCACCAGAAACGCCGGCAGGATGCGGAACGCGCGGCGCAGATAGAACGCCTTGAAGTCCAGGCCTTGCCCGTGCGCCAGCGGCCGCAGCACCTGCGTGCCGATCAGAAAACCGCTCAACACGAAGAACAGGTCCACGCCCATCCAGCCGTAACGGGACAACCACGCCCAGTCCGGCCCCAGGCCGCCGACCACGAAGGAATGGAACAGCATCACCCAGACGATGGCGATGCCACGCAGCAGATCGAGGGCGGGATAGCGCATGCGGACGATGCAAGGCGAGGGAGCCCGATTGTGCCGCATCACGCCGATGCAGCGATGCCAGCATCGACGTTGGCCGCAGCAACACGCCCGGCACCTCACCCGTGCCGCACTCAGAGACCTGCGGTAATGCCCAGCCGCATTGCCGCAGCCAATCCGCTGTCGACGCTGTGGTTCCCCCACAGCGTCATCCATCACACGACGGTCTGTATCACGCGACGGCCTGCTGCTCGATGCGCTCGGTCGGCGCCACCGACACCGCCGGTTGCAGCAATCCCCATGCTTCCAGCTGATCCACCGCCCGGCTGATCCCGTCCTCCTCACGGATGCGCTGCCCCAGCACGCGTGCCGCTGCGCGCATGCTCGGCGCGCTGGCCTGGCCGATGGCATCGGCCAAGGTTTCCGGCTGCAATCCAACGCGTGCGAGCGCCGGCGGCGCGACGCCGCGCTGGGCCAGGCAATGCGCCCAGAACGGTTGGTCGTAGCCGAACGGCAGCACCACCGACGGAATCCCCGCAGCCAGCGCCGCACCGGTCGTGCCGGCACCGCCGTGATGCACCGCGACCGACACCCGCGGGAACAGCCAATCGTGCGGTGCCTGTTCCAACTGGAAGAAGCGCTCCACATCGTCGGACGCGTCTTCCCCGGCCGCCAGCCCGCCCCAGCCGCTGGCCAGCAACGCGCGTTGACCGGTCAGACGCACCGCCGCCTTGACGATGGCGGTGAGCTGCGCCGCATCGGTGCTGATCATGCTGCCGAAGCCGATATACAGCGGCGGCGGGCCGGCCTGCAGAAACGCTTCCAGCGCGGCCGGCGGCTGCCACTGCGGCTGCGGCAACTGCCAGAAACCGGCGACCTGGGCTCGGTCCGGCCAGTCCGGCGGACGTGGGCACAGATGCTCGCTATAGCCATAGACCACGCGCTGCGCGCTGCGGTCGGGACCACTCCACGGATACGCCGGCAGCCCCAATGCCGGGCGCACGATGCCGTTGAGCGCCGGGCGCATCAGCTGCCAGCCGGCAAAGCGCACCGCGTGATGCAGTGCCACACTCACCAGCCCGGGCAGACGCACGGTGGGCATCACCATCAACGGCACATGGCGCGAGGCGGTCAGCGGCTGCAATTGCGTGAATACCACCGGCAGGCCGTAGGCCTGGCCCAGGCTATGTGCCAGCAAGCTCGCGCTGCCCACGCCGAGAATCAAACCGGCATCGGCACAGGCCGCGCGGCCCTGCTCGGCCCAGTCGCGCGCCCAGTCCATCAGTTGTGCGCGCAAGGTGCCCCAGATGCCGCGCCAGCCACCGCGCATCTCGGCGACATTGGGATGGCCCTGCAACAGCTTCTGGTGGTCGCCGCTGAGCGGGAAGAATTCCAGCCCATTGGCGCGGATCAGGGATTCGAAGTTGGCGCTGGTCAGCACCCGCACCGGATAACCGCGCTCCTGCAGGCCGCGGCCCAGCGCGATGATCGGGCGCACATCGCCATGCGTGCCCAGGGTGGCGATCAGTACCGGGCGGTGACGTGCCGGCGTATGCAGTGACTCAGGCATATTCGGCCACCCCGTCGCTGGCGGTGGCGATGCTGCCATCGCGTTGTGTGGCTTTCGCAGTGGCCGCGTGCAGCAACGCGCTGAGCGTGGCCGAATGCGTGGACGACAGCATCGAATGATGGTCGCTGTCCAAGGTATGCAGATGCAGATTGCGCACGTACGGGCGCCAGGCCTGCGGCCGGTAATCCACCCACACTGCATCGTCGCCGCCGGAGGTCATGCGCACGCTTGCTTCGACGAACACCACATCCTGGTCCAGCGGCTTGGGCCGATGACGCCGCGCCAGCTGCAGGTGGTGCTGGGTCATACCGCCCATGTCGTCCAGCAGCGTGGGGCGTTGTTCGAGCAGCTGGCGCACCGCGGGCAAATCGTTCAACCCGTAGTGATCGCATAGCAGGCTGGCCAGTTCGGCCACCGTGGTCGGCATCGGCTGGCCGTGTGCCAGCGTCAGGCCCAGCGCATGCACCGATGCACGCACGTTCTCCGATTCCGGCAGCGATGCGGCCTGCTCCAGATGCGGGTAGCTGTCGAGCATTGCCAGCAACTCGACTTCTTCGCCAAGCGCATGCAACTCGGCGGTGATGGCATGGGCGATCAAGCCGCCCAGCGACCAGCCGATCAGCCGGTACGGCCCGTGCGGCTGCACGCTGCGCAGACGGGCCAGGTAATCGCGCGCGATCGCCTCGATGCTTTCCGGGCGATGCTGCGGGTCGCTCAATGCCGGCGACTGCAATGCATACACCGGCCACTGCGGATCGAGCTGACCGAGCAGGGTGAGATACGACCAGCCCAGACCAACCACCGGATGGATGCAGAACAGCGGCGTGGTGCCCGGCGTACCCGCACGCAACGGCAACAGCACGCCGAGCGGATCGTTCGGGGTCTGCGCGCTGCGCTTGATCACCTCGGCCAGGCCGGCAATCGTCGGCGCATGGAACAGCGTGCCCAGCGGCAGTTCGACGCCGAACATCTGCGGGAAGCGCGCGGCCATTTCTGCCGCGCGCAGCGAGTCGCCGCCGAGTTCGAAGAAGTTGTCTTCCACCCCCACCACTTCAATGCCCAGCACGTCCTGCAACATCGCTGCCAGTTGGTGTTCGAGCGCATCGCGTGGCGCTACATGCGCGCGCTGCGGCAATGCGCCAGGTGACGGCAATGCGCGACGATCCAGCTTGCCGTTGGGTGTCAGCGGCAGTGCCTCCAGCGGCATCCACAGCGTGGGAATCATCGACGCAGGCAAGCGTTGCTGCAGATGCGCGCGCAGCAGCTCGGTCGCCGGCATGGTGCCGTGCTTGCCCACCACATAGGCCAGCAACTGCAACGCGTTGTTGTCGCCATCGCTATGACCAACCACCACCGCCTGGGCTACCTGCGAATGCAGCAGCAAGGCGTTTTCGATTTCGGCCGGCTCCACGCGATGGCCGCGGATCTTCAATTGCGCGTCCGCACGGCCGATGAACTCCAGCATGCCGTCGCGACGCTGACGCACGCGGTCGCCGGTGCGGTACATGCTGCTGCCGTCGTCGGCAAACGGGTCGCGCACAAAGCGCTCGCTGGTCAGCTGGCGCTTGCCGCGATAGCCCTTGGCCACGCCCGCGCCGCCGATATACAGCTCGCCGATCGCACCGGTGGGGAGCGGCTGCCGCTGCGCATCCAGCACGTAGACGCGCGTATTGAGCAGCGGCCTGCCGATGGGTGGGGCTGCGGCGTCGGTCAGCTGCAACGGCATGATGGTCGACCAGATGGTGGTTTCGGTTGGCCCGTACAACTGGGTCAGGCGCCCCACCCGGCTCAGCAACTGCGTCGCCAACTCCGGCACCAGGGCCTCACCGCCGACCAGTGCGTGGATACGGTCCAGTGCCAGATCCTGGTTGGCCAACAGGATGCGCCACAACGACGGCGTGGCCTGCACCACGCTGATCTGCTCGTGTGCGATCAGGCGCGACAGGCTGCGTGGATCGTGGGTGATGCCGGCCGGTGCGATGATCACGCGGGCGCCCACCAGCAGCGGCAGGTACAACTCCAGCCCGGCGATATCGAAGGTGATGGTGGTGACTGCCAGCACACGGTCGCGCGGGCGCAATGCCAGTTCGTGCTCCATCGCATGCAGGAAATTGAACAGATTGCGATGGCTGATTTCCACGCCCTTGGGCGCACCGGTCGAGCCGGAGGTGTACAACACGTAGGCGGTGCCATCCGGCGTGGCGAGCGGTGCGATCGCCGCCGGCAACACCGCCGGGCGCGGGTCCAGCCACACCATGCCACCGAGCAGATAGCGCTCGCACAACGCCGGCTCGCAGACCAGCGCGATGGCGCCGGAATCGTTGAGCATCTGCCGATTGCGCGCGGCCGGGCTTTCCGGGTCCAGCGGCAGATAGGCCGCGCCGCTCCACATCACCGCCAGCAAGGCCACCAGCAATTGCTCGCTGCGCGGCAACGCGATGGCGACCACATCGCCTGGGCCCACGCCGTCGGCCACCCACTGCGCGGCGACGCGCGAGGCAAGCTCGCAGAGCGTGGCGTAATCCAGCGTGCGGTTGTCGTATTGCACCACCACCGCCGCCGGCATCAGTTCGGCGCGCTGCAGCATGCCGTGCAGCAGCGTGCTCGGCTCCGGCAGTGGCGCAGCGGTGTCGTTCCAGGTGTGCAGCAGCCGCTGGCGTTCGTCGTGACCCAGCACATCGATCAGGCCGAGTGCGCACTCCGGATCTGCCAATACCGCATCGGCCAGGTGGGTCAGGCGGCGGCAATGTTCTGCCAGCTCGTCGCTGTCGTACAACGCCGGGTTGGCATCCAGATCGAAGCGCAACGCCGCGCCATCGCCACGCTCGTAGCAGAAGATGGTCAGATCGTCGGCCGGACCGTTGCAGAGGTTGTGCGGCACGGCATACGCCTCGCCGAAGCGCAGCGCGTAATCGAAGGCCTCGATATTCACCGCCAGCCGCGCGAACTTCTGTTCGATGCCGAACACGCCCAGGTCGCGACGCACATCCTCGAAGCGGTATTGCTGGTGCCGCAAGGCATGCTTGACCACCGAGGACACCTGCGCGAACAAGTGATGGATCGGCTGCTGCGGATCCATCTTCAAACGCAGCGAAATCACGTTGGCCACCAGCCCGGCGGTTTGCCGGTAACGCGCATTGATGCGGCCGGTCACCGGCATTGCGATCACCAGATCCTCGGCACCGGTGCAGCGGTAGTAATACGCGGCAATCAGCGAGATCAGCATCTGCGGCAGGCTGGCGCCATAGTCCTTGCCCAGCGCACGCAAACGCACCACCTGCTGCGGCGAAAACTGCCCGGTGCCACGCAACAACCCGGTGGACAGCTGATTGCCCGGCCGCGCCAAGGTGGCCGGCGGCGGCAGATCGGCCAGCTGTTGCATCCAGTAGCTGCGATCGCGCTGAAAGCGATCGGACTCGCGATAATGCCGCTCAAGTTCGTTCAACGACAGCGCACTGCCGTACTGCGCAGGTTCCGGCTCGCTATCGGTAGCGTAGGCGTTATAGAGCACCGCCATGCGTTGCATCATGATCGATGCGCAATAGCCATCCATCACCAGATGGCTCACGCACTGCACCCACATATGGTGATCTTCGCCAAGACGGAAGACCGCGCAATGCCACAACGGCCCGTCCTGCAGATTTTCCGGCTTGCGGATTTGTTCGTCCACCCAATGCTCGGCCGCGTTGCGCGGCGAGGGATCCTCGCTGAGATTGAAGTAGGGAATGGCGGCCGTGTACTCGGAACGGATGACCTGGCCGGGCACGCCATCGTGCTCGACGATGCACAGCCGCAGCGTGTCGAACTCGCGCGTCAGCTGCATGCTGGCGCGTAGCAATAGCTGCGGATCGAGTGGGCCGAACATCTCCAACGCTTCGGACAACATCAAGGTGTTGTCGGTGTGCAACTTGCTGGCGACCCACAGGCCGCGTTGCGCTTTGGTCAGGGGAATCACGGGAGAGGCGTCAGCGTGCATTGCGTGCATCCTTCTTGTGTGGCGCGCAGTCGCCCAACGGGTCTTGCCCGCAATGCGGTCAACGAGACGCCGGATCAGCACTTGGCCTAAAAAACGTTTAGGTAGAAAACACCATCGACCACCGGCAGAGGCCGGCGATACGCAGTTGGAACACTCGATAAAGACGCACAATGGAGACGTACAACGCAGTGGCACGCAGATGACACCAAGACGTGCAACTGCGTTTTTCTTGAAGCACTTGCTTCCCGGCAAGTTAATAAACACTAACAATCGGGCAACACAATGAACCGTGCAAAAATCACGAATTGCGCGTTCCTGCAAATTTTTTTTAATGAAGTGTGATTGCAGTTAGTGTTCTGGATACACACGTCTGTTTGGGGGATTCGGCGCTGCATGCAGCGCCACACACAAAACGCGACGCATGTCGCGTCGATGCGGCAGGTGCGCGATTGCAGGCGAAATTGCAGGCGGATTTGCGTTCTCCGCATTGCATAAAAGACCGCAATGCATAAGACCACTGCGCGTGGCAGCGTTGATATAGCTGCGCTACCAGACAAATCACTGCACAACATGCGGCCTCGCTTGCGACATCTATCGCGCGCATTCGTTCGATCATGCATCGGTCGTTTGGATGTCATACGACTGCGGCACTCTGTAGATCAACGGCGCGGGGTCGCGCGGGTCACAGTGCGCTGTTTTATGTGGACTGCGCCGGTGCGCGTCTGCCTGGGGTCATGCGTGCGTGACTGAGCGGTGGCAAGCGGCCCTCAAGGCGCGCTGGCAGGGCGGTGCCCAACAGATCATGCCAAGGCCGATCACCGGCCGCGCCCGCTTTACGACTGCTCACTCGTTCTATGCAGCTCTTCTACGCAGCTCTGGCGGCGCGCAGGCAGTGCTGATCTTGCATCGGCACTGCCTGCGCGCCACGGCGTCGGCCGCGGCGCGCGTACTGCTTCAGCCCAACGGTTCATCGGACAGATAGGTGTAACCGGTCAGCCCGGCTTCCAAGGCGTCGTGCAATTCCTGCGCACGCTCCGGCGACAGCTGCGCGGCGGCGATGCGCTCGGCATAGGTCGCGCGCAGCGTGTCCAGCTGATAACCCACGTAGTCCAGCATCACATCGGTGGTATCGCCACGGCGCTGCTGCGCAATGCGATAGCCGTCGCCGTCCACGGCCACTTCCACCGCATCGGTATCGCCGAACAGGTTATGGATATCGCCGAGGATTTCCTGGTAGGCGCCGACCAGGAAAAAGCCGATGCGATAGCTCTCGCCCGGGTTCAACGTGTGCAGCGGCATCGAGCTGTCCAGGCTTTCGTTCTCGACGTAGGTCTTGACCATGCCGTCCGAATCGCAGGTCATGTCGGCGATGATGCCGCGCCGTTGCGGCGCTTCGTTCAAGCGCTCGATCGGCACGATCGGGAACACCTGGTCGATCGCCCACACATCCGGGATCGATTCGAACACGCTGAAGTTGACGAAGTACTTGTCCACCAGCCGCTCGTTGAGCTCGTCCAGCACCGGGCGGTGGCTCTTTTCGTCGAAGCTCAGGCGTGCACGCACGCCGTGGGCGATCGCGTAGAACAGATCGTCGATACGCGCGCGATGGGTCAGGTCGATCTGGCCCAGTGCATACGCACTCAGGCCTTCGGCATGGAAGTGCTGCGCCTCCTGGAACAGTTCCACCGCCGGGCGCACATCCAGTTCGTCGTGGATCTCGCGCAGGTGGCGGATCGCCGCCGGTTCGTCGTCGTGCGCGTCGGGCACGCGGCCTTCCGGCGCCTGCTCCACTTCGGACACGTTGGCGATCAGCACCGCATGGTGCGCGGTCATCGCGCGGCCGCATTCGGTGACGATGCGCGGCGGGGTCAGGCCGTGTTCTTCGCAGGCATTGGCCAGCGGCTGCACGATATTGCTGGCGTAGGAATGCAGGCCATAGTTGATCGAGCAATAGCTGCGCGAACGGGTGCCTTCATAATCGATACCCAGGCCACCGCCGACATCCACGTGGCTGATCTTGGCGCCCAGGCGCGAGAGCTCCACGAAATAGCGCGTGGCCTCGCGCATGCCGTTGGCGATGTCGCGCACGTTGGAAATCTGCGAGCCCATGTGGAAATGCAGCAACTGCAGGCAGTCGGCGTACTCGGTGTCGCGCAGCGTCTTCCACAGATCGAGCACCTGGCGCGGCGACAGCCCGAACTTGGCCTTGTCGCCGCCGCTGTTCTGCCATTTGCCGGCGCCCAGCGAGGCCAGCCGCATGCGCACGCCCAGGCCCGGCTTGACCTCCAGCGCGCGCGCTTCTTCCAGCACCAGCTTCAGCTCGGAGGGCTTTTCGATGACGATGAAGGTCTGCAGGCCGAGCTTGCGCCCGATCAGTGCCAGGCGAATGTATTCGCGGTCCTTGTAACCGTTGCAGACGATCAACCCGCCCGGACGCGACAGCGCCAGCACCGCCATCAGCTCCGGCTTGCTGCCCGCTTCCAGGCCAAAGCCCTCGCCGTGGTGGCTGGCCAGCGTGCCAGCCACGCCGCGATGCTGGTTGACCTTGATCGGATACACGGCCGTGTAGCCGCCGGCGTAGTCCCACTCGGACTGCGCCTGAGCGAACGCCGCCTGCAGCTTGCCCAGGCGCTGGCCCAGGATGTCCGGGAAGCGCACCAGCAGCGGCAGCTTGGCGCCGGCTGCGCGCGCGGCATCCACCACCTCGGGCAGCGACACCGACGGGCCATCGGTGGTCGGGGTGACCACGATGTGTCCGGCAGCGTTCACATCGAAATACCCGTCGGCCCAATGCGGGATCGAATAGGTCTTGCGGGCTTGGTCGAGGGACCAATCGCTCATTTCGCTGACTCGGCTGGGGCAAAAAGGGCGTGAAGTGTAACGCCTGGCACGCGCAGGGTCCGTTACAATCCGCGCCGACTTGATGCCCCGCTCCTGGTTGGAGTGGGGTTGGTGAGGGTTCGGTATTGCCGTCAGCAGCTTGGTGCATGAGGCTGCGCCCGACCCTCATCCGGCGCTTTGCGCCACCTTCTCCCGGTGGGAGAAGGAACAGCCCCCTTCTTTTTAGGATTTTGCATGAGCGCCAACGACAACTGGTACATCGAACACTTCCAGCCGACCGGCTCGGCGATCGGCTTCCGCATCAGCGGCAAGCTGGACGAGGTGCAGTCCCCGTTCCAGAAGATCGAGATCTACCAGACCACCGACTGGGGCAAGCTGATGCTCATCGATGGCGCGGTGATGCTCACCACCCGCGACAACTTTTTCTATCACGAGATGATCAGCCACCCGGCGCTGTTCACCCACGCCGCGCCCAAGCGCGTGGTGATCATCGGCGGCGGCGACTGCGGCACGCTGCGCGAGGTGCTCAAGCACCCGGGCGTGGAAAGTGCCACCCAGTGCGATATCGACGAGCAGGTCACGCGCATGTCGGAGAAGTATTTCCCCGAGCTGTGCGATTCCAACCACGATAAGCGTGCCGAGCTGCTGTTCGACGACGGCGTGGCCTACATGGCCAACTGCCCGGCCGGCAGCGTGGATATCGTGATCGTCGATTCCACCGACCCGGTCGGCCCGGCCGAAGGCCTGTTCAACAAGGCGTTCTACGACAGCTGCTTCAAGGCGCTGAAGGACGACGGCATCCTGGTGCAGCAGTCCGAATCGCCACTGGCGCTGTTGGAGCTGATCAAGGAAATGCGCACCGAAATGGGCAAGGCCGGCTTCCAGTCGTTCAAGACCCTGCCGTTCCCGCAGCCGTGCTACCCCACCGGCTGGTGGAGCGTGACCATGGCCAGCAAGCAGGCCAACGCCGATTTCGCGTTCCGCCAAAACGATGCGCAGGCCAAGGGCTTCGAGACGCTGTACTACACCGCGCACCTGCATACCGGCGTGCTGGTCGCACCGCCGTTCGTGGCCAAGGCGCTGGGCGAGTAAGCATGTCATCGGGCCGGCGCCGCTTGCTGCGCGCCGGCCCGATTGAAAAGAACCGGCGCCTCGTTCGCGTGCGCTGATTCTGCAGATTGGGGGGCGAGGACAGCACCGTTTACAGGCGTGCTGGCAGTGTCGCGCAGCATGGCAGGGGTCACGTGTGCACTGCGACTCCCCTGCTGCGGGCACGCATCTACCTGAGGCTTGTGCGCGCAGTACCGCCAGCCCCGTTCTTCGTTTGCCAGCCCTAGAGCCGTGCCAGCACTTCAGCCTTCTTGGCGTCGAATTCTTCCTGGGTCACCAACCCGGCATCCAGCAACTGCTTGAGCTTGCTCAGCACCTGCATCGGATCATCCGCGCCGGCCACCGCAGTCGCTGGCACTGAAGGCGCCACGCCCTGCGCTGCAGGCGCATGCACCACCACACCGCCGGCCGACGCACGCAACTTGTCGAACTCCAGCTGCTGACGTTTTTCGTGGGCCGATTCTTCCACCTGCTGGGCATAGGCGTAGACCCGCCGTGCCTGTTTCTTGGGCAGGCTGTCGATGGACAGGTAGCCGCCCTGCGTGGTGCGGCACATGATCGTCGCGCCCAGCATCTGCTCGCTCATATGCACGTCGAGCACCTCGCGCCAGGGGACATCGCGAAACGTCATCCCGAACAGCGTGGGGTGTACAACGATGAATCTGCGATTGGTCAGCACCACTGCGGCCGGCGACAAGTTCATCACCATCTTCTTTTGCACCGCGATGTACTCGACCTGCTCGTCGCGGGTCAGCAACTCGTTCACCTTGGGCAGGATCTTGCCCACGGCCACCGGGTCCTGCTCGTCGGTCAGGAATTGCGTAAAGACCTCCATACCTTCCTCGTCGTGATTGCTTGCGCCGCAGCGTTGTCTTGTATGACACCACATCCGTGCCTTCGTGGTGCCGATCAGAGCTCCGACGAAGCGTACGCAGTACCGGATCACCGAGCGCTTCATATAGCCCAACGGCAACAAGGCGGATGTCGCCATCCGCCTTGCTGTGTGCACAACGCTGTTTTTCTATCGCCGGCTCAAAAGCGGACTTCGGCGCCGAAGCTCAGCACTTCGGCACGATTGATGGTGATGTCTTCGTAGTCGTCGTAGTACTCGTCGGCGTACAGGTAGTTCGTGTAGAGCGCGCTCAGACTGAAATGCTTGCCGATATCCACACCGAGGCCCGCACCCAGATATGCGCCGTAAACACGCTCGGTGTAGTCCTCGCCTTTTGCCTCGCCTCCCCAATAGCCCATGCGTACCAGAGCGAACACAGGGGTGTCGCCGAAGTTGAAGCGCGCCGTTCCACCGATGCTGCCGAAGTCCACTGTCGGAATGACGACAAAGCCATCCGCATCCTTCGAACCGTCGACCTTTCCGGTGGCCACTTCAATGCCGACCAGCGTGACCGGACCAGCACGCCAGCGGTAACCGACGTTGAAGCCCGCCACGTCCTGCTTGTTCCCCTCGAACACCTTGGCTTCGCCGCCCTGCGCGCCCAAGAACATGCCGCTCTTGAGGCGCTGTTCTTCTTCGCGCGGCGCAGGCGCAACGTAGGCAGGCACCGGTGCGGGCGGTGCCGCCGCTGCGGGCGTCTGCGCCGTCACCGTGGTGAATCCGCCGGTCTCGCCGGCTGCGCTGTCTTGCACTGCCGTCTGTCCTGCGGCGGTACCGTCTTGCGACGGGCCCGACGGTGGCGCTGCCGGTGCGGTGGCCCCCTGGGTGCCAGCCTGCTGTTTTTGCTGTTGCCGATAATTGTCCCAGCCGCGCGACAACGACTGCGCGGCCGCGTCGGAAACGCAGCCCAGCGCCGTGCAGGCCAACAGCCATGTTGCGGTCCTTTTCATCGCATTCCCCAATGAGTCGTACTCCATCGTCCCCGCATCCATGCGCACGCAGGCATGACCTGGCGGCGTCCGGAAGTGGCGCAGTTGCTTGTCCAATTCGGGGGCTTTCCCAACATCACCGGATCGTGCGCGTACTCGGCTTCAGGCATCGTCCGCGTGGACGTGCCGGTACTGACGCGTGATGCAGCCCCCTGACCGCAGCCGGCACAGTGGATCGAGTCTCAGCACCTGTCAAGAAGGGCTGTGATCGCTGCCTATTAGCGTGCATTTCGCGCGGCCAGCCGCCTGATGAGCGCTCCTGCCGATCGGTATGACTTGCCTTGCGCTCCACGCTCGCTCCCTGCAGGCGCCGCGCCGCGCGTGCTTACCGAAAAACTAGACACGGCCGACTTCGCAACCTATTGATTCTTTAGGCTGTTCCACTCCCGGAACATTTCATTTTTTTAACAAATGTAATTTCAATACTCGCAAGTTCTAAAATTCACCGGACCGATCCCCCGCGATCATCGTGAACCTGCCAGACGCGTGATTCCTCCGCGCCGCCAAGGTCCGGAGACTTGCCATGCACTACCAGCCGCTGGACACCTCCAGCCTGCAAATCGTCACGCCCGTGCTGCTCAAGCAGGGCACCCGGCTGCTCGAGCCCAACGTCTATCGCACGCATCTGGATGGGCAACTGGCGGTGGTCAAGGACTACAGCCGCTACCGCCGTACGCTGCTGGCGCCGATCGCGCGGCTGATGGTGCGGCACGAGTCCAAGATGTTGGCCCGCCTGCACGGCTGGCGGCATGCGCCGGCCCTGCTCGGCACGCTCGGCGGGCTGGCACTGGGCATGGAGTTCATTCCGGGCGACACCCTCAGCGCCAGCGCGGTGGTCGGCCAGGAGGTGTTCCAGCAGCTGCAGCAGGCGCTGCGCCGCCTGCACGCAGTCGGCATCACCCACAACGATCTGCACGGCACCAATGTGGTGATCAGTGCCGGCGTGCCGGTGCTGATCGATTTCACCTCGGCCTGGCGCTTCCCGCGCTGGTTGCGACGCGGCACGCTGGCGCGTCAACTGCAGCGCAGTGACTTGGCCAATTTCCAGAAGATGCGCCAGCGCCTGGCCGGTATCGCGCCGACCGCCGACGAGGCCGCACGCAGCGCCGAGCCGCGCTGGGTACGCACCATCCGCGGCAGCTGGAAGCGGGTGTATCGGCACCTGAAGCGCGATGCGCAGCCGGTAGCGCCGAACGAAACCCGCTGACCGGCAAGTTGCCGTCACCTGCCAGCCAGGCGGCGCGAGGGGGCGCGGCGCCTGGGCGGTGACGCGCAATCGCGCCATGCATCCAGCACCAGCGCAGGGGAACAATGCATCTCGATCTGCGTACCGCATGCTGATCCGGCGACGCGGGCCACGCCCACCGGGCTGCACGCCTGACCATCCCGATGACACGCCAACGGTGCGCCTATCCACCTGGCAAGCAATCGCCAGGTGGTGCGCAACGGCGCGGGGGGAACCACAGTGGACAGGGTACGCGTCGATGCCGCGCACCGGCGACGCCTGTCTAGTGGCTAGGCCGTCGTCCGGTCGCCGCCCCAGGTCGTCACTGCGCGTTTGCCGCTTCGGCTGCCGCCTGCGCGCGGTAGGCGATCAGGCGCGGCGCGTCGGCGACGAAGCGGTCCAGTACGCCATCGGCGATCTTGACCGGGCCACCGAAACGCGTGGCGCCGGGAATCGAGGGGATCGCTGCGGCTTCGGCGGCACTCTGCTTGGCATCGGCAAACGCCACTGCCGCCTGCGCATCACCGCGATTGGCGGCATCCAGCCCGGCCGCGGTTTGCTGCAGCGCGCGGCCCCAGCCTTGCATCGCATCCAGCCAGGGGCGCGATTGTTCGGCAAAGCCCTTGTCGGCCACGCCTTCGCGAATGATCTGCGGCGCGGCAGCAATCTCGTCCGCCGTGCGCGCCAACTCGGCGATGGCCTGGCTGCGCGCTGCCGCATCGCCGAGCGCGATCGCCTCGCGCACATGGTCGAGCACGGCCTTCAGGCGCGGCGCTTGTTCCTGCCACGGCTGGCTGCCGAAGGTCGGTGCCAGATGCTGGGTATCGAAAAAGTTGAGTAGCGCAGCGGTCACCTGCGCATCGCCACCGGCCAGGTCGCGTGCGGCCGCATGCCAGGTGCGCTGCGCGTCGTAATCCTTGTCGTTCCACGCGAACGCGGTCAGCCCCATCACCGCGACGCGGCTGGGCACTTCCTGATTCATCGGATTGGAGACGATGCCGGACAATTCCGCCGACAAGCCCGCCTCGCGGCGCGCGTACGGCGCCATCAGCAAACGCCCGGCCGAGGTTTCGAAATCGTTGACCGGGTAGTTATCCCACAGCAGCGTCTTGCGGCCGAACGCCTTGGTGGCCGCGCGTGCATCGGGGATGGAAATGGCCGGCGGCACCACGTCGGTGCCGGTCCACTGCACCACGATCTTCGGGTCCAGGTGCTTGCGCAGTGCTTCTTTGTACGGGCTTTCCTTGGCGTCGAAATACTCGGTCGGCACCATGATCAATTCCGACGATGCATCGTGGCGGGCGACCAGATCGGCCTGCACCAGATTGAGCAGATGCGACTGCGCAATGCCTGCCGCTTGCGCACCGGAATCGCCAAACGTGGTCTTGTCGCGCTCGCAATTCCACTTGGTGTATTCGATATCGTCCAGTGCCACATAGAAGCTGCGCACGCCCAGCGCGCGGAAGGCATCGAACTTGCGCAGCAGCGCCTTGGCGTCGGCCGGATCGGAGAAGCACACCGTCGGCCCCGGGGAGATCGCATAGACGAAGTCGACGTGATTGCGTTTGGCGGTGGCCGCCAGCTTGCCCAGCGCCTTCAACGTGGCGGCCGGATACGCCTCGCGCCAACGGTCGCGCGCGTACGGGTCGTCCTTCGGGCTGTAGATGAAGGTATTGGCCTTGGTGCGGGCAAGAAATTCCAGATGCTTGGTGCGATCGGCCATCGACCACGGTGCGCCGTAGAACCCTTCGATGGTGCCGCGGATCGGCATCGCCGGATGATCCTGGATCACCAGGGTCGGGATGACGGGGTGCTCGACCAGCTGACGCAGCGTCTGCGCCGCATGGAACAGGCCATCGTTGTCGTGACCGGCCAGCGTGATCAGGCTGCCGTTGCCGAGCGCGACGCTGGCGAGCGTATAGCCCTCCTTGTGGGTGTCCTGCACTGCCTTGCTACGCGTCAATGCATCGCGCACCACCGCCGCCTCGCCGGTGCCGAGCACGATATGCGGGCGGTCGAGCGTGGCAGGCAAACGCGATGCGGTGGAGAGTTTGGTCACTCCAGCGGTGCCGAGGATGCGGCGCACCAGCGCGACCGATTCCGGATCTGCGCCCGGCGCTACGACCAGCACGACCGACCGACCGAGCGTGACGGTGCCACCCTCCAGCGCGATCGACATCGGGGTCGGAAAGATCGCCGGCTGTGTGACCGGCTGCGCCAGCGCGGGGGCCGTCAGGCTTAGCGCCACCAGGACCGGAAGCAGGCGCAAGCCCGACTTGCCATCACGTCGCTTCATTCCGAACTCCGGTATTGAAATGGTATTAGCCCTAGAGTAGGCAAGTCATCGCGCGGCGACAAGCAGGGGCCGTATCAGGACGTTCTAGGTCTCTTTGGAAAATTCGCAGCTGGGTTACGGGCAGGCGGCCGGTACCGTTGCTGGCCTCTGGTGTCGGGGCCGATCTGCGGTATTGAAATGGTATGAGCCGGCCACGTAGCGCGGCGCGCGTTGGCGATACTTGGGCCATGCGGCCAGGCTGCTCCACCGAAGGTGGGCCCGGCTGCCAATTTCATAAACGCATTGGTTGTCGGCAGCTGGATGCCGCCTACGAGGGCAGTGACCGACGGTGCAGACCCGGCCCCGTGGCGCTGTTTTTCTGTCATCGGTCAGTTGCCTGCGCAATGCCGGCACAGCATCGACCGAAGTCGCTTCCGCTGACGCCTTACAACGCGTCGCTATCCAGCTCGCCGGTGCGGATGCGCACCACGGTGCCGAGGTCGTAGACGAACACCTTGCCGTCGCCGATCTTGCCGGTGCCGGCGGCGGCCACGATGGCTTCGACCACGCGCTCGGCTTGGTCGTCGGTCACAGCCACTTCGATCTTCACCTTGGGCAGGAAATCGACCACATACTCGGCACCGCGATACAGCTCGGTGTGGCCTTTCTGGCGCCCGAAGCCCTTGACCTCGGTCACCGTGATGCCCGCCACCCCGCAGCCGGCGAGCGCTTCGCGCACATCGTCGAGCTTGAACGGTTTGACGATGGCCATGATCATTTTCATCGGTGCAGATCTCAGGGCATGACGGTCGCGCAGCATACCGTGGACGGCCACAACACTCATCTCATGCGCATCGCCCTCACCGCGACCGACAACCGAATGGGACTATCCTTACCGCCTGCCGACTGCCTTGCCGATGTCCCGCGTGTTCCGGCCTGCACTAGGCTTCCTACGGACCTGCGGAGAACCCCATGATCGATTTCAACCAGCTCGACGACCTCGCCCGCCGCCTCAGCGACCTGGTGCCGCCGGGCCTGCGCCAATCGCGCGAAGAACTGCAGAGCACCTTCAAGGGCGCACTGCAGGCCGGCCTGGGCAAGCTGGACCTGGTCACCCGCGAAGAGTTCGACGTGCAGCGTGCGGTGTTGCTGCGCACCCGCGAAAAACTCGACGCACTGGAACAGGCCGTCGCCGCACTGGAAGCACGCGCGCCCGGCTCGCCGCCCGCCGCGCCACCTACCACCCCCTGACCTAAGGCCCTCCACCATGAGTCTGGCGCTGGTGCACAGCCGTGCCCGCGTGGGGGTGCATGCGCCTGAGGTTCGGGTGGAAGTGCATCTCTCCGGCGGTCTTCCCTCCACCCAGATCGTGGGCCTGCCCGAGGCCGCGGTGCGCGAGTCGCGCGAACGCGTGCGTGCCGCGCTGCTATGCGCACAGTTCGAATTCCCCGCGCGGCGCATCACCATCAATCTGGCGCCGGCCGATTTACCCAAGGAAGGCGGCCGTTTCGATCTGCCGATCGCACTCGGCATCCTGGCCGCCAGCGGGCAGATCGACCGGCAGGCCTTGGCCGAGTACGAATTTCTCGGCGAACTCGCCCTGACCGGCGAGTTGCGCGGTGTCGATGGCGTGCTGCCCGCCGCCCTGGCAGCGGCGCAGGCCGGCCGCCGCCTGATCGTGCCGCTGGCCAACGGTGCAGAGGCCGCCATCGCCGGCCACGTCGAAGCCTTCACCGCGCGCACGCTGCTGGAAGTCTGTGCCACGCTCAATGGCACCCAAAAGGCGCCCGCCGCCGAACTGGCGGTGCAGGCGCTCGGCGCGCGCTCTCTGCCCGACATGGCCGACGTGCGCGGCCAACCGCATGCTCGCCGCGCGCTGGAAATTGCTGCAGCCGGCGGTCACCATTTATTGCTGGTCGGTAGCCCTGGCTGCGGCAAGACCTTGCTGGCCTCGCGCCTGCCCGGCCTGCTGCCGGAAGCCAGCGAGGCCGAGGCGCTGGAAACCGCCGCCATTACCTCCATCAGCGGTCGCGGACTGGATCTTGTGCGCTGGCGGCAACGCCCCTATCGGGCTCCGCACCACACCGCCAGCGCGGTCGCCTTGGTTGGCGGCGGCACACATCCACGCCCCGGCGAGATCTCGCTGGCCCACAACGGCGTGCTGTTTCTGGACGAGTTGCCCGAGTGGCAACGCCAAACGCTGGAAGTGCTGCGCGAGCCGCTGGAATCGGGCCTGGTCACCATCTCGCGCGCCGCGCGCAGTGTGGATTTCCCGGCAAGATTTCAACTGGTCGCTGCGATGAATCCGTGTCCGTGCGGGTGGGCAGGCGATAGCAGTGGGCGTTGCCGTTGCAGCGGCGACACCATCGGCCGTTATCGCAGCCGGATCTCCGGGCCGCTGCTGGACCGGATCGATCTGCATGTGGAGGTCCCGCGCCTGCCGCCGCAGGCCCTGCGCAGCGGCAACGTCGGCGAGGACAGTGCCAGCGTGCGCACCCGCGTGGTCGCGGCGCGCGCGCGGCAACTTGCACGTGCCGGCGTGCCCAATGCACAACTGGACCAAGCGCAAACCGATCATCACTGCCGCCTGCGCAACGACGATCAGTTGCTGCTGGAACGCGCGATCGAACACCTGCAGCTTTCCGCACGTTCGATGCATCGCATCCTGCGCGTGGCACGCACCATCGCCGATCTCGACGACAGCGCGGTCATTGCCACGCACCATCTCACCGAAGCGATCGGCTACCGCAAACTGGATCGCGCGGTGGGCACGGCAAGCGCAGCCTAATAGCGGCGCTCCAGCGGCATCAGCATCCCAACATGCATTTCATGACGATGCACGTACAACATCTGCCATTCCACTACGCAGAGGCCGCCATGAGCCGACTTCCCGAACTCCTCACCGTCCCGTCCCTGGATCTGAATCGTTATCTGGGCACCTGGTACGAGATCGCGCGGCTGCCGATCCGCTTCGAGGATGCCGATTGCACCGATGTGTCGGCACACTATTCGCTGCAGGACGATGGCACGGTGCGTGTGCAGAACCGCTGCCTGACTGCCGAAGGTGCATTGGAAGAAGCAATCGGTGAGGCGCGTGCCATCGACGACAGCAACGTGCGCCTGGAGGTCACTTTTCTGCCCGAAGGCCTGCGCTGGATTCCCTTCACCAAAGGCGATTACTGGGTGATGCGCATCGATGCGGACTACACCGCCGCGCTGGTCGGTGGCCCCGACCGCAAGTATCTGTGGCTGCTGGCACGGCTGCCGCAGCTGGACGAGAACATCACCCAGGCCTATCTGGCGCATGCGCGCGAGCAGGGCTTCGATCTGGCGCCGCTGATCCACACCCCGCATACCGGGCGGCTTACCGAGCAGCCGCTCCCCTGAGCAGGGCTTGGAGTTTTTAGTAGAGCAATCTACAACTCCCCCGGGGCACGACATGCTTGAGTAGCCAAGCTTCTGTCAGTTGTAGAGCGGTTGATGTAGAGCGGGTGATCTGCGGGTTTGCTGCAGGGCCCTTGCCCGCCTACCATCGCGGGACACGCTGCAAGTACGTCCTTGTAAGCTCTTACGCGGCATCCATGCCGCGTAAGGTCCCGCGACGGTAGGCGGGCAAGGACCAGTCGAGATGGTCGGTATGCATGGTGCAAGCAATGCATGAGGTGCCTTTAGTGCGCTTAGCTCTCATGTAGCTGCGGCCTGCATCAGCAAGCCAATGCAACCGGCGAGATGGTCCGCTTTTCATAAAGCTAGCGACCCACTCTCTGGTGCGGTGTCCTTGCCGATTGCGGGACCGTGTGGCGGCATGGATGCCGCCACCGAGCCCCCAGGGACGGGTTTACGGCGTGTCCCGCGAGCGGCGAGGGCACCGCGCACTCGACTACCCCACCCCGCCGGCCTCCAGCGCAACCTCACGCCTGTGCCTCCTCGACTAACTGGAGAATCTAAAGCACGCCCTCAACCGTTGAGTGTGCTCAGATCCCTGGCCGCAGCCTGCGCACCTTCCAGACTGTCGAAGGCCACGCCGGTGTCGCCGACCACGTATTTGGTGAGCTCGCCGTCGCGCGTGGTTTCCTGCATCTTGAAGATCGGCACGGCATCGGTGCCGCCGACACGTTCTTTCTGGGTTGTCATGGGTGATTCCTCCTCGGAAAGCGTCTTGCGTGGGACCGGATTGTCCCGCTGCTCCCAGACGGGAGGGCAGACCTTTCGACCCTAGCGCGCCATCGCGTGCAGGCGTGTGAACCTATTGACAAGCCCGCTTCCCACTCTGCGGTGCATGCGCATCGGCAGAAAATCACATCCGCTTCGCTCCGAGGACGCGCGCAATGCACGCGCGTGTCGTACATTCGCGACGTGCAGCCTCATCAGTCCATGTCTCCTGTCGTCACCATGCGCGCATCGGGCCTCCGTGCGCGCGGCGACTTCGCTGTGCCGGCTGCTCGGCAATGCGCATCTGCCGCGTACTGTCCAGGGCGCACTGCGTGAGCTGGCCGCCATGCAGATGCGGGGGATGAGGTGAAGCGACAACGCATCATCAGTGTGACCGTGTTGCTGGTGGTGCTATGCGCAACCCTTCCGATCAGCCTGTCTTATTACCTGGCGTGGCGGCTGGCGCTGGATCGCGAGCAGAGCAGGCTCAGCCAGCTGGCGGCGTTGTCGATCCGGCGCACCGAAGCCGCCTTCGACGAAGCGCACGGCGCGCTGGTGAACATGGCTGGCTCGCAGCTGCCGCGCTGTTCCCCTGAGCATCTGGCGCAGATGCGCGCATTGGTGCTGACCAGTCATTACATCGTGGAGCTGGGGCATTTTCAGCAGCGCCGTTTGCGCTGCACTTCGTGGGGGCCGTTACCAGAGGCCATTCCACAGTCCACCCCGGATTTCGTGGTCAAGCGCGGCATTGCGGTGACTACCCGCCTGCGTCCGCTGGCCAATCCGCAGCACCCGCTGATGGCGCTGCAGCTGGACGACTACAACGTGTTGATCAATCCGGCCACCCTCACCGACATCAATATCCCGCCCGGCCTGCAACTGGCGATCGGCACCCCGACCGGGCAGATCCTGAGCAGTACCGATATCGCCGCCGAGCAATTGTTGATCGAGCCGTTGCCCGATACATCCAGCGCAGACGTAACGCAGCCGCAGGTCTTGTCCGGCCGCGACCGCCGTGGCGACTGGGCCGCAGTGGTCACCGAACCGGCCGCTTACCTGCGTGGCCCGCTGGCGGCGGCACGCCTGCAGACAGTGCCGGTCGGCATCGCATTGGCGCTGCTGCTGGTCAGCCTGGTGATCTGGGTTTCACGGCGGCGGCTGTCGCCCTTGGCACGGCTGGAAAGCGCCGTGCAACGCGGCGAATTCATCGTGCACTACCAGCCGATCATCGCGCTCGATAGCGGCGCCTGCGTCGGTGCCGAGGCGCTGGTGCGCTGGCAGCAATCCGATGGCGTGCTAATCCCGCCCGACGCCTTCATTCCGCTGGCCGAAGAGAGCGGTCTAATCCTACCGATCACCGACATGGTGGTGGCCGAAGTCATCCGCGAACTCGGCCCGACCCTGGCGGCGATTCCGTCCCTGCATGTGGCCATCAACGTCTCGGCCGGCGACATCAAGAGCGGCCGCGTGCAGACCGTGCTGGCGCAAGCACTGCGCGGCACCGGCGTGGACAGCGGACAGCTGTGGGTGGAGGCCACCGAGCGCAGCCTGATGGATATCGATGCGGCACGCGCCACCATCACCCACCTGCGCGGCGCCGGCCACACGGTGTCGATCGATGACTTCGGCACCGGCTACTCGAGCCTGCAGTACCTGCAAGGGCTGCCGCTGGATGCATTGAAGATCGACAAGTCGTTCGTGGACACCATTGGCACCCACTCGGCCACCAGTGCGGTGACCTCGCACATCATCGACATGGCCAAGACGCTGAAGTTGCGCACCATCGCCGAAGGCGTGGAGCGCCAGGAGCAGCTGGATTATCTGCGCGCACATGGCGTGGATCTGGCGCAGGGCTGGCTGTTCTCGCGCGCGCTGCCGGCCACTGGTTTCATCGCGTATCACGCGCTGATGCGCGGCGCCGCACACTGACCGGGGGCGGTGCGCCGCCACACCCTGACCTGAGCCGGCACTGCGCGCCGTCAACCAACCAGGCGCAGCGGTTGCCGGTATGCGCGAACGGCAGGCTCGACTCGCAGCGCAGGTCTTCACCGCTGTCGCAAGGCACCGACCGCGCCAGCGCGACGATGCGCAATGTCGTATGGCGACCACTTCGCTGACCCAACAAAAAGGGCCGCCGATGGCGACCCTTTTTGATCATGTTGATCAGGCGCTTTGCCTGATCAGGCGCTTTGCAAGGCGCTTTCGCGTTGGCGGCGCACCGGCTTGGGCCGGCTCGGGAAGGCGTGGCGCACGATCCGCCACATCACCTGACCGAACTGACGCGGCAGCGAGCCGGTGTTGTAGTGCTGGCCGTAACGCGCACAGATCTGCTTCACTTCCACGGCAATCTGCGCATAGCGATTGGCCGGCAGGTCCGGGAAGAAGTGATGCTCGATCTGGTGGCTCAAATTGCCCGACAGCACGTTCATCAGCTTGCCGCCGGTCAAATTCGACGAGCCACGCAGCTGACGCAGATACCAATGGCCGCGCGACTCGTTGCGGATCGATTCCTTGGGGAACACTTCCGCATCGGCGGTGAAGTGGCCACAGAAGATGATCACGAAGGTCCAGATGCTGCGCAGCACGTTGGCGGCGAGATTGCCCAGCAGCACGGTCAGGAAGAACGGGCCGGCCAGCAGCGGGAACACGATGTAATCCTTGAGCATCTGGCGGCCCATCTTGCGGCCCACCGGAAGAAACGAAGCGCGCAGCTCTGCGGCTTTCATCTTGCCGGCAAACCAGCGGCCCAGACGCAGGTCCTGGATCGCCACGCCCCATTCGAACAACAGCGCAAAGAACACCGCCACGAACGGCTGCAGCAGGTAGAACGGGCGCCAGCGCTGCTCGGGGAAGATGCGCAGCAGGCCGTAGCCGATGTCGTCGTCCATGCCGCGCACGTTGGTGTAAGTGTGGTGCTTGAAGTTGTGCGTCTTGCGCCAGTTGTCGCCGGTGGCAACGATGTCCCACTCGTAGGTGTTGCCGTTGAGCTGCGGGTCGCCCATCCAGTCGTACTGGCCGTGCATGACGTTATGGCCCAGCTCCATGTTCTCCAGGATCTTGGACAGGGTCAGCAGCACTACGCCGGCAATCCACGCCGGAATCAGCACGCTATGCACGAACGCGCCCAGAAACAGCAGCGCGCGACCGGCCACACCGGTCCAGCGCACCGCCGCCACGATGCGGCGAATGTAGCGCGCATCGGCGGCGCCGACCTGGGCCTGCACGCGGGCGCGGATGGCATCGAGTTCGTCGCCAAACGACTGCAGTTCGGCAGCGGACAGGGAACGGTTATGGACTCGGCTCATGAAGATTCCTTACAGATCCAGGATCAGGTCAGTGCTCGGGGCACTGATGCACAGGCGCACCTGTGCGGTGGGTTCGTTGCTGCGCTCACCGGTCAACAGGTGACGCGTGGTGCCGGACTGGCGCGCGCAGGCGCAGCTGTTGCAGATGCCCATGCGGCAGCCGTGTTTCGGCCGCAGGCCTTGCGCTTCCAGCCCTTCCAGCAGCGACTGGCCGCGCGGCAGGGTGAGCGTACGGCCGCTGCGTGACAGCTGCACCTGCACCTCACCGGCCTCGCCATCGTCCAGCGTCGGGACGCTGAAGGCTTCGGCCTGGAACGCGGCCACGTGCCCCTGCAAGCGCTCGCGCGCTGCCTGCACAAAACCGCCAGGGCCGCAGACCATGACGTGACGGCTGGAGAGATCGGCGATCTGCTCCAACGGATAGGTATCCACGCGCGCAGCCGGCGCTTCGCCTTCGCGGGTGGTCAGCACGCGCACGCGCAGGCGCGGATGCGCGGCCGCCAGCGCTTCGAATTCTTCGACAAAACAGGCTTCGTCGCGCTGGCGCACCCAGTACAGCAGGTCCACATCCATCGGCATGCCCGCCTGCGCGGCGGCCTGCAGCAGCGCGCGCATCGGGGTAATGCCCGAGCCGGCGGCCAGCAGCAACAAAGGGGTGGGCATGGTCGGCAGCAGCATGTCGCCGAAGGCCGGCTCCAGCGAGACCACCGTGCCGATGGCCGCATCGGTTGCCAGGTAGCGACTCACCAGACCGCCCTCGATCGCCTTGACGGTGATCGCCAGGCGGCCATCGGCCAGCACGGTCGGGCTGTAGCTGCGCAGCAGCCGGCGGCCGTCGATCTCCACGCCCAGGCTCACGTGCTGGCCGGCCTGCAGGCCCTGCCAGTGGCCATTGGGTTGCAACACCAGGGTCACCGCATCACGGCTGGCCGCGGTGCGCGCGACCAGGCGGGCCATCGGCCGCTCCAGAGTCCACAAGGGGTTGAGCCGGGTTGCCCAGAAGTCGAACAACTGCGGCGACACCAGCCGGCGCGCCAAACGCGTCGGCAACGGGGACTTGGACTTGGGGTCAGATGCCAGGTTCATGGATTGCACTATACGCATGCATGCACAGACGTGTATACAGTTGTATATCGGCCGAAGGGGCTATGATTCATCCCCACGACCGGCCGCAGCCTCATGACCTCCATCGCCCTGCCTTCCCACGACGCGCCGCCGTCACGCAAGCCGGCGATTTCACGCGAGGATCTGATCGCCGCCGCGCTGTCGCTGATCGGCCCGCACCGCAGCCTGTCCACGCTGAGCCTGCGCGAGGTGGCACGCGAAGCCGGCATCGCGCCCAACAGCTTCTATCGCCAGTTCCGCGACATGGACGAGCTCGCCGTGGCCTTGATCGATCTGGCCGGGCGCTCGTTGCGCACCATCATCGGCCAGGCCCGCCAACGCGCCACCTCCACCGACCGCAGCGTGATCCGCGTGTCGGTCGAGGCCTTCATGGAACAGCTGCGTGCCGACGACAAATTGCTGCACGTGCTGCTGCGCGAAGGTGCAGTGGGCTCGGATGCGTTCAAGCAGGCAGTGGAGCGCGAGCTCAGCTATTTCGAAGACGAGCTGCGCGTGGACCTGATCCGCCTGGCCGCCGCCGACAACGCCAAGCTGCACGCACCGGCACTGGTGTCCAAGGCGATCACCCGGCTGGTATTTGCGATGGGCGCAGTGGCGATGGATTCGCCGCCGGAAAAAGATCCCGAACTGGTCGAACAGATCTCGCAGATGCTGCGCATGATCCTGACCGGCGCACGCACGCTGGGTACGCACGGCGGTTGAAGTGTGCGTGTGCTGTCGCCTCTAAGAACGACGCAGCGACTCGAAATCTGGGTTGTCCTGGAGTGGTTGGATGGCGCGGATAGATCAATTGTAGAGCGGTTGATCTTTCGCTTTTCTGCAGGGCCCTTGCCGGCCTACCATCGCGGGACACGCCGCAAGTACGTCCGTGTAGGCTCTTACGCGGCATCCATGCCGCGTAAGGTCCCGCGACGGTAGGCCAGCAAGGACCAGTCGAGATGGTCGGTGGGCATTTTTTTCAACAAAGCGATCCGCAAACTTCCTGATGCGGTGTCCTCATCGCTTGCAGGACTCTTTGGCGGCATGGATGGATTCACGGCGTGTCCCACTAGCGTTGAAGGCACCGCGCCCTCTGCCAACGCGGCTTGGAGATATCCAAGTTGTCGGCTCGAAAACTTGATTGAGGTCGTCTGTAGACGCCATTGCTGTCATCAAGGGAGAAAGCAAAAAACCCGCGCATGCCTCTTAATTTCCGCGGGAAAATGTTGCAGCTGTATGTCACCGACCTCATCCGCACTGCACTCGTGCACAGTTCAGGCATGTCGCGATGATGCTCACATCTACGCACACGCGTTTCACTCCTGCATGGCCATGGTGGCGCCACGTTGGCGATCTGTATCCACAGACCGCATCCACCAGACAGCCGGAGACGACATGACCAATCACGACAGCAATCTAGACAAGCTGGATAAGCAGGAACGCGCAGCAGAAGCACAGGATTCGAATCGTGACCCGATCTCCGGTGCACCCGGATCGCATCCGGTTGGCGTGGGCGTTGGTGGCATCGCGGGCGGCGCTGCCGCAGGTGCGTTGGCCGGCACCGTGTTCGGCCCGCTGGGCACCTTGATCGGTGCGGCAGTCGGTGTTGTTGCTGGCGCTGCGGCCGGCAAGGGCGTGGCGGAACGCCTGGACCCGACCGTTGAATCCGAATACTGGCGCCAGGAACATCAGAACCGTCCTTACTACAAGGAAGGCACCGATTACGATCGCGATTACGCAACGGTTTACGGGTTCGGTCTGCAGGCACGCGAAACGCGTCCGACCAGCACCTGGGAAGAAACCGAAGCGACCCTGGCCGGCGAGTGGCCACGTAATCGTGGCGAATCGCGTCTGGAGTGGGACGATGCACGTCTGGCTGCACGCGATGCCTGGGAGCGCGCCGATCGCACGCACAGCGTGTATCGCGATGGCGACACCCACTACGAAGGTCGCTTCGACAGCGCAGGTTATCGCGATGCCGACTATTCGTACGACGATTATCGCCCGGCGTATCGCTACGGCATGCAGGCACGCCAGCAGCACGCCGGCCGCCAGTGGGACGACCATCTGGAACGCGACCTGGGCGATGGCTGGGACCGCTTCAAGTCCAACTCGCGTCTGAGCTGGGAAAAGGCCAAGCATGCCGTGCGCGAGGCATTCGACTCCGAGCATCACGACGAAGCCGCACGTCGTAACCCGACCGATCCACGCGTGTAGCCGTCTCGATCCAGCGCTTCACTGCAGTGAAAGCGAGAGCGTAATAAAAAGAACGGGCCCAGTGGCCCGTTTTTTTTGCCGCGCGTTCGTGATGATTGAACATGGCGTGATTAGCCACTGCGCCAGATCAACCGGAGGTCTTTTCCACTGCCCGGATATCGCCGAGAAACTCACGCGCGCCCTGCCCCGAAGACGACACCGCGTCGCCCTGCTCCTTGAGCAGCTGCTTGCGTGCGGCCACCACTTCCTTGGCCAACGCGATCCGACGCCCGACAACCTTTTCGGTCAACCAGTCGATCAATGCGCGCGTGTAATGCTGTTGATGCTCCTTGACGCTCAAGGCATGGTCGGCGCCGGCAATCACCCGCGTACTCAGCGAGCGCGCATTGACGAAGGCATCGGCGTAATTGCGCAACACCGGGTGCGGCACGATGACATCGTTTTCTGCTTCCACCAGCAGCACATCGCCCTTGTACTGCGCGCAGGCGGCCAGGGCGATGTTGTCATCGGGCGTCAGCGTGCGCTGGCGGTAGTCCATCAACTCCGGATCGGCATTGAGGCTGACCTTGGGGTGGTCCCAATGTTCGTCCTTGTAGAGTGCAGGCGAGCGCAATGCCAGCCATTCCACCGGGCGCTCGCGCGTCAGCAGTGCAGACAGATAACCGCCATAGCTCAGCCCAACCACGGCGATCGACTGCGCATCCACATACGGCAGATGCGCGAGCTGATCGTAGGCGGCCTTGATGTCGTCCAGGTTCTGCGCACGCGTCACTGTCTGGCGCATCGATGCGTAGCCTTCGTGACCACGCAGGTCGAAGGTCATGCAGATACAGCCCAGGCCCACCGCCTCGCGCGCGCGCAGCAGATTGTGGTGCTGGCTGCCACCCCAGCCGTGCACGAACAACACGGCCGGCATGCCAGACGGCGTGAGCAAGGTGCCGCTGAGCGCGTCCTGGTCGACAGGAATTTGGATGCTGGAAAGTTTGGCTTCCATTAGGTGCTGGATACCCTCCTGTATTTGTAGCGCGGACCTGGCCCGGCATGCTCGGCGCGGTAGTAGATCTGCGCATCGGCCGGCGGTTCGCCCTGATAGATCTCATGCGTGGATGCTGTCACCCATTGCAGTGCCGGGTCTTGCTGAAAGCGGGCGATTGCAGCGAGCTCGGCCGGGGTGGCGCCACCGACCCGCCAGGATTGCTCCAGCACGCCGCAGATCAGCCCAGCCTGCGCATCTTCACCGCTGACCACATCGTAATTGCGGCGCGAGATGTGCAACTCAGGATAGGCGGCGGTGATGAATCGATCGTATCTGCAGGCCTGTTCAACTACGTGTTTCTGCAATGCCGACAGCGCGGTGGCGGCCAGCGCTTCGAGCGATCCGCGATACACCTGCAGCGACGAGCCGCCATAGACCTCGTCATCCTGCGCGTTGCGCACGTTGCATTGCGTGCCGAAATAGGCGATCTGAATTCCGGCAACACACAACTCGCCAACGCTATGCGTGACTGCATGCAGGACGTTGCGCTCCAGCACGGCGCCGTGCGTCGCAAGATAGCAGTCAGGCAGGCTGTCCAGTGCATCTGCCAACTGCGCGGCATTGGCGATGCGCCATTGACCATTGCCACCGACGCCGGTCGGCAGCTTGAGTCGCACCCCTCCGCCTGCCAGCAATGCATCCAGCGCCTGCTCGGCATCGGCACGCGAAAACACCGTGTAGCCTGGTAGCGTGGCCGGGATCAGCGCGGTGGCTAGCGCCTGATTCCAACCAGGGATGCTGGCCGCATCGTCGGCGATCAGCGGATGACCAATCACCTTGGTCGCCAGAAACGCGTGCGGCACGATGCCACCCAGCAGATCGCCGTTGTCGTCGATTCCCAAGCAATGCGCCTGCTCGGTGGTCAGGGTCTCGTCGGGCACATGGAAGACTGCGGCATCATCAGCGACCGCTGTTGCATCATGCGCGCCCAGCAAGCGTTCAATTTCGCTGCACACCCACGCATGCGTGATCCGCTCATGGCCGTGTTCGGGCACCAGACGCGTGACGTGCCCCAGCACCTGCCGATACTGCTTGTGTGCCATCACGTTCCCCTCGCGGCGCTCGGCCGCTTGATCGTTCTGGCTCTAATCGCGCACCTGAAACCTGCAATGCGTTAGCGCACGCGGGTTGCGCTAGCGTTTCACTTCAGTACCAGGTAGACCCCGAGCACAATCACAAGCACCACGACTAGGCTGATGGCGACGCGCCCGCCACGCAACTCCAACAAGGCATGCCACCACACGCGTGCTTCCGATGTGCCGCTGGCGTGCTGCGGCTTGCTGCGACTGCTTTCGCTCTCCTGCATCCTAGGTGCTCTCTCCATTACGTCACTGCAGAGCTTACGGATCAGACGTTACACAGGTGTAGAGCGGTTCAGAATCTTCCGTAAAACACGGCTGTTTCTAGCGCAATTTATCGTATTCATCTTTGCACTGTGCTCGTTTGCGCGGCGCTCGATCCGCTCAAAGTGATACAGGCCGGTGCACGAGCCGAATGTGGTCGCTGCCGTCGACGCTGGAATTCGCAGGTCGGCCGCAGTGCATATGCAGCGTGTAGAGATCTATGAACACGCTGACCAATTAAGGCAATACGGCCGCACGAAGAGCCAATGGTCGCGTTCGATGATCATTCGTTGACATACCCGCAGTTACCCTGCACGTCAAGTTTGTTTAACCCGGACCACCCGAAGTCATGAGCAGAGACCCCTCCGTTATCGATGTACAAGCCGAAATCGCGCATTGGCAAGCGCGGCATGCCCAGGGCAACCTTGGTGCAGGCAAGTTCAGCGAGTTGTCACCGGTGGTGAAAATGGCCTGCGATATCTATCTGCAGGCACCGCGTTCAAGTGATCAGGAGCGTCTGCGATTGTTTCGCGACCGCCTGGAACATCACTTCATTTCATCCAACACCCAGTCCAATTACGAGCAGTTGGCCACCGATTGCTGGCAGCGTCTGGGCATGCGCAATAGTTGAGTACGTCAATGTCAGCAGGACCCGTTATTCATTGGAGAACGTCATGAAAACCCCGTATCAAGTGCAGCAGGAGCTGGAACGATTGGAGCGGTTGGTACCGCACATCGTCAGCGACCAGGGCGACCGCGCGGAGGACATCCTTGGCTTTCATGTGGCCAGTCTGTTGGGCAGTGCGCCGGCCAGCGAACACGCAGTGATTCGCGAACGCACCGCACGCATGACGCGTATCTGTCGCAGCGCGCAGGACGCAGTGCATGCACCGGCCAGGCCGATGGGCCTCGGGTCGGTAGCCCAGACCCAGTGGGCGTGAGTGCATAACTCCCCCGCGCATTATCGGAGCCGCACAGCGGCTCCTTTGCATTTTGCCGTCGGCACCTGCCGGCGGTTTCTTCAACGCTCAGGACGTCCATGAAATCCCTTCTTGTTGCTACCTCGTTGTTCGCCATGCTGACGCTTACCGCATGTGATCGCCCCGGCGGCGATGCCTCGCGCACCGCACCGGCGGTGTCGCCGGAACCCACTGCCGCACCGGTCAGCGGCACCGGCGCAGCCGAATTGGCCAAGGGCGATGGCGCGGTGCTGGGCGTGCTGGCGGCGCTGGATGAAAACGAAATCGCGCTGGCCAAGCAGGCCATCGCGCAGGACATGGGCGGCGCCACCGACGCATTCGCCAAGCAGATGCTGCACGACCACGAAGCCAATCTCGAAAAGTGCAAGGCCTTGGGTGCCACCGGCAGCGCGCGCGCCGATGCGATGCGCGCCAAGGGCAAGGCGTCAGCTGATGCGCTGTCGCAGACCTTGACCCTTCCCGACGGCAAGGATGCATATCGCAACGGCTTCATGCGCACCATGGTCATCGACCATGGCGACACCATCAAGATCATCGACTCCGAACTGCTGCCCGCCGCCGAAAGCGCTGCGGTCAAGCAGCATCTGGAAGAAAGCCGCCGCGTGGTGTCGGCGCACTTCGAGCGCGCCCACGCGGTGTCTTCGTCGAAGTAAGCGCTCGGCTGTTTTAACGATCGCGCAACGCGCCGGCTGGTCCGGCGCGTTTGCGTTTGGGCTGCGCGAAGCGATCACCTCGGTGCAACACGCCGTGATCCGATCGCAGCACCGGCAAGGCATCGACTTCACTCCACTGCCGTCCACCCTGGCCTATCGTGCCGCATCGCCTTGGCCCAGGAATCTCCACCATGCAGTTGCTCATTACCGGCGGCACCGGCTTTATCGGCCAGGCACTGTGCCCGGCCCTGCTGCGCGCCGGGCATCAGGTCAGCGTACTGACGCGCGATCCCCGCCGCGCCAGCCGCACCCTGCCCGGCATCACCGCCGTGGAGACGCTGGACGGCGTGCAAGCCGATGCCGTCATCAACCTGGCCGGCGAGCCGCTGGCGGCCGGCCGCTGGACCGACGCACGCAAGCAGCAATTTCGCGCATCGCGGCTGGGCATCACCCGGCAACTGCAGGCCTGGATCGCGCAGCAACCGGCCGAGCAGCGTCCGTCCGTGCTGATCTCCGGCTCGGCGGTGGGCTATTACGGCGAACGTGGCGACACCGCGCTGACCGAAGCAGACAGCGCCGGCAACGATTTTTCCGCCGTGTTGTGTCGCGACTGGGAGGCCGAAGCGGCCAAGATCGCCGCACTGGGCCCGCGCGTGAGCTGGGTGCGCACCGGTATCGTGCTCGACCGCGATGGCGGCGCGCTGGCGCGCATGCTGCCGGCGTTCCGCTTTGGCGGCGGCGGCCCGTTCGGCAATGGCGGCCACTGGATGAGCTGGATCCACCGCGCCGACATGGTCGCGCTGCTGCTATGGCTGCTCGAGCACGGCGAAGCCGGCGCCTACAACGCCACCGCACCGACCCCGGTCACCAACGCCGAGTTCGCGCGCACGCTGGCCCGGGTGCTGCACCGCCCGGCGCTGCTGGCGCTGCCCGCCGGCCTGCTGCGGCTGGGCTTCGGCGAAATGGCCGAGCTGCTGCTGATCAGCCAGCGGGTGCTGCCGCAGCGTGCGCTCGCAGCCGGCTTCCGCTTCCAGTACCCAGGCCTGGAAGCGGCGTTGCGCGCCATCCTGCAGCGCTGAGCGGCGCCACCGGCCCGGTGACTTCGGCCACCGGGACAACGCCGCTGGCCGCGCTGAAATGCGCGCCTGGGCCATGCACTAATATTTGCCTAATGGCGACCTCCGACAGTGGCGCGCATCTCGGACTGGCCCCGTGCCCGGCGGAACCTCTATGCACCTGCTCCTCGTCGAAGACGACACCATGCTGGCCAACGCGATCTGCGCCGGCGTGCGCCAGCAGTCCTGGACCATCGACCATGTCGGTAGTGCCAACGCCGCCAAGACCGTGCTGGTGGACCATCGCTATACGGCAGTGCTGCTGGATATCGGCTTGCCCGGCGAGTCCGGGCTGACCGTGATCCGCTTCATGCGCGGCCAGTACGACGCCACCCCGGTGATCGCTCTGACGGCGCGCGGCCAGCTCACCGACCGCATCCGCGGCCTGGATGCCGGCGCCGACGATTACCTGGTGAAACCCTTCCAGTTCGATGAGCTGATGGCGCGGCTGCGCGCAATCACCCGGCGCAGCCAGGGCCGCGTGGTGCCGCTGCTCACCCAGGGCGATGTCTGCGTGGACCCGAGCAGCCGCAAGGTCACCAGGGACGGCAAGTGGGTGGCACTGAGCGCGCACGAATACCGCCTGCTGCTCGCGTTGATGGAACGCGCTGGACGCGTGGTCACAAAGGATCAGCTGGAAGAAGGCGTCTACGGCGGCCCGTCCGAAGGCGGCAGCAACATGATCGCGGTGTATGTGCACCAGTTGCGCCGCAAGCTGGGCGACGAACTCATCTCCACCATTTATGGCCAGGGCTACATGGTCGGCAAGGCGCCCGAATGAAATCGCTGCAGGCGCGCATGCTGGCGGCGCTGGCCGCAATCGTGTTGCTGAGCTGGTCCACCTCGCTGTGGATCCTGGTCGCACTGGTCACCCAGGGCCATCACAGCGTGTTCGAGCAGGAGCTCAACACGTTCGGCGATCAATTGGTCTCCGTGTTACCGGACACGCTGGAGCATCGCTTCGATACCCCAGACCCTCCGGATGTGGCAGACATCCAGACCCCGATGGGCAACGCGTCCTCGCGCATCAGCCTGAAGCAGACGCTCACTGCCATCGTGTTGAATACCTCGCAGCTAGCGATCCTGGGCCTGCTGATGTGGTGGGCGGTGCGCACCTCGCTCGGGCCGCTGCGCGCTGTTTCGCTCGCCATTGCGCAACGCACCGGGCTGGATACCGAACCGGTGCCGCTGGGCCAGGTGCCGGATGAAATCCGTCCGCTGATCGGCTCCTTCAACACCTTGCTGGCGCGGGTGGAAAAAACCGTGCAGGCCGAACGTGATTTCGTTGCCGATGCCGCACACGAATTGCGCACCCCGCTGTCGGCGCTGCATGCCTATGCCGAAGTCGCGCTGCGTGCGCCCACGCTGGAAGCCAAGGATGCGGCGCTGCAACAGCTGCTGGAAACCGCACGCCGCAGTAACCGTCTGGCCGAGCAATTACTGGACCTGGCGCGGCTGGATGCAGGCATCACATCGGCGGCGTATCAGCAGGTCGATATGGGCGAATTGATCACCCATGTGCTGGACGAATTCAGCGTGCAGGCCGATGCGCGCCACATCACTCTGCAGCTGGAAGCCGCGCCGTGCACCCTGCGTTGCGATGTGGACGCAGTGGGGATCCTGATCCGCAATCTGGTCGACAACGCCATCCGCTACGGCCGCACCCATGGCACGGTTGAAGTGAGTTGCGGCTTTTGCCTGCGCGCCGATGTGCTGCACCCGTTCGTGCAGGTCAGCGATGACGGCCCCGGCGTGCCGGAGAGCGCACGCGCGTCCATCTTCGAACGCTTTTACCGGGTTGCCGACAGCGAGGTGCAAGGCAGCGGTATCGGGCTGTCGTTGGTGGCCGGCATCGCACGGCTGCACGAAGCCACCATCGAAACCTGCGAAGGCAACGAGGGACGTGGCCTGTGCGTGCGCGTGGTGTTTGCCAGCGACAGTGCGCGCATTAGCGACTGACTGCAGTCCGCGCACCGCAATGGCGCGCCGACGATACCAATAGGTTTCCAAAACCGCTTGCCTAGAGTGCACTCACCGCACGCGTCCAGGATGCATGGTGATGTTCCACTCGATCCGTTCCACCCATCTCGCTCCGGCAGCCGTCTCGCTGCTGGCACCGCACATCGCCGCCAACGACAGCGTCACGACCGCTGTCAATGCTGCGACGCCTGCGCCGGAATTCCGCTGCGGCCGCACCGGCACGCGTAATCGCGAAATCTGGAGCGCGCTGCCGGATATCCGCAGCGCGCGCGATGCCCGCCGACTGCAGTACTGGGCAAAAAGCAGTGTGTTGTTCGTTGCCGCAGCGGTGGTCTTTGCGCTGGCCTTGGCCAGTTTCTTGATGCATTGAGCGCTGGGCATCGGCTGTGTGCTGTTGCAACGCCATTCCCTCTTCTTCAGGTACTTTTTCATGTCGCACTCTTTTTCTCTCCGTTGCTGCGCGCTCGTAATGGTTAGCGTGACGCTGATCGGCTGCGCCAGCACGCGTCCGATGCCGTATAGCCAACTGCCTTCTGCCAGTTATTTGCGCCCGCACGACGGCAGCCGCGGCGACCGCATGCCGTATTCCTACAAGAGCGAAGTGGATTGGACCCGCTACCGTGCCGCGCTGATCGAGCCGGTGAGTATCTATCGCGGCCCGGACGCGCAATTCGAAGACGTGGCCGAGCAGGACAAACGCATGTTGGCCGACTACATGCAGCAGGAGTTCGGCAATGCGATCGGACAACGCTGGCAGCGTGCGACCACGGCAGAGCGCGACAGCTTACGTGTACGCATCACATTGACCGGCGCCAAGCCCAGCAAGCGCGTACTCGGCACCTTCATGAAGGTGGATATCGGCGGCGGTTCCTACAACGCAGTGCAGGCCGCGCGCGGCAAGGAGGGCGCGTTCTCCGGCTCGGTCAGCTATGCGGTGGAAATCTTCGATGCACAGAGCAATCGCCTGCTCGCTGCCTATGTCGAAAAGCAGTATCCGAGCGCGATGAACATCAAGGCCAGCCTGGGTGCATACGACGCGGCAAAAGCCGGCATTCGCAAGGGTGCCGAGCAGTTGGTCAAAGGGATGGAGTAACTCCCTTCTCCCATCGGGAGAAGGTGGCGCGTAGCGCCGGATGAGGGTACGAGCGAAGCCTCGTGCAGTTGGAACGACACGAGGGCTTCGCCCCGCACCATCAGCGCGTCACGCGCTTGGCCACTTTCTTGCCGATGGCCTTGCGGGCGGCGGTGGTCTTGGCCACTGCGCGCGTTGCCGGGGTCTTGGTCACCTTGGCGGCTTTCTTCAACGCGGTCTTGGTTACCGCCTTCTTGATCGGCGCCTTCTTCACGGCTGCCTGCTTGGTCGCGGTCTGCTTGGCCACTGGCGCTTTCTTGGCCGTGGTCTTGGCAATGGTTTTGGCGACCGGCTTCTTGACGGCAGCCGACTTGGCCGCAGCCTTCTTCGCTGCCGAACGCGCGCCGACCGTCGCCACCGCGCTCTTGCGCGCTGCGCTCTTGGCGGCAGTCTTGGCAGTCAATGCAGCCGCTTCGGCCTTGGCGTTGGCCTTGGCGGTTTCCAGCTTCTGCCTGGCGCTGGCCTTGGTGCTGGCAAGTTTCTGCTTGGCCGCAGCGGTGCTGCTGGTCAGCTTCTGCTTGGCCGCATCCTTGGTCGCGGTCAACTTCTGCTTTGCTGCGTCTTTGGTCGTGCTCAGCTTGTGCTTGGCCGCGTCTTTGGTGGCCGTCAGCTTGTCCTTGGCAGCCTCTTTGGTCGACACCAGCGAGCGCTTGGTCTTGGCTACGCTGCGCGTGACGGCAGTGGCCGCTTCATTGGCTTTTTTGACCACGCGTTTTTCGACCTTGACCACGGCCTTGCGTGCCTTGGCCACGCGCGTCTTGACCTCTTCCACCGCCGTGCCGGCCGCGTCCTGCACGCTGGCAACCGCATCGCTGGTGGTGCTGGCGATGGTTTCGGTCAGCTCGGTGGCCGTGCTTTTTACGCTGTCGACGGCGTCGGACAGGGTTGCCGTCACACCATTGCCGTTGCTCATAGACCCTCCTTAAGGGCGTCATTTCTGAAAAACGCAGGCGATGCACGACGGCATGCGTATGCTGAACAGGCATCGGACCAAGCGGACGCTACGCCGGGCTCAAGCGGCTGTCAACGCAGGGCCTGCAAGGGGTGCGCGGCGCTTTCACCAGGAGTTAAATCGCGCACTGGCACTCTCGTTCAGCTTGATTTACGCAGTCAGACGCCCTATTCCTCTTCCACCGCGTAACCGGATTCCGTTGCATGCGACCGCTGCCTACCCTGCTGACACTTTCATTGGCCGCCGCGTTCGGCGGATTTGCCGCCACCGGCATCAATGCCTGGCTGGACAACCGTGCCGAGGCCACCCCGGCCGGCACTGCGTCCTTCACCCTGCCCGCGGCTGCCGCGCTGCCGGCTGCGGTCGCCGGGCAACCGGTGCCGTCGTTGGCGCCGATGCTGCAGCAAGCGATGCCGGCGGTGGTGAGCGTCAACACCAAGCAAGTGGTACGCGTGCGCAATCCGTTCTTCAACGACCCGATCCTGCGCCGGCTGTTTCCGGAAATTCCGCAGGACCGCATCAACGAATCGCTGGGCTCGGGCGTGATCATCGATGCGCAAAAGGGCTATGTGCTGACCAACCACCACGTCATCGAGAATGCCGACGACGTGCAGGTCACGCTGGGCGACGGGCGCACCGTCAAGGCCGACTTCATCGGTTCCGACGCCGACACCGATATCGCGCTGATCCGCATCAAGGCCGACAAGCTCACCGACATCAAACTGGCCGATAGCAGCGCGTTGCGCGTGGGCGATTTTGTGGTGGCGATCGGCAACCCGTTCGGCTTCACCCAGACGGTCACCTCCGGCATCGTCTCGGCGGTGGGCCGCAGCGGTATTCGCGGGCTGGGCTACCAGAACTTCATCCAGACCGATGCTTCGATCAATCCGGGCAACTCCGGTGGCGCGCTGGTCAATCTGCAAGGCCAGCTGGTGGGCATCAATACTGCCAGCTTCAATCCACAGGGCAGCATGGCCGGAAATATCGGGCTGGGCCTGGCGATCCCCTCTAACCTGGCGCGCAATGTGGTGGAGCAATTGGTCACCAAGGGCGTGGTGGTGCGCGGCACGCTCGGGTTGGAAACCCAGAACCTTACCCAGCAGATGCTGCAGGGCCTGGGTGTGGATTCGTTGCGCGGCGCTCTGGTAACGCGCGTGTTGCCAGGTTCCGCTGCTGCGGCCGCAGGCGTGCAGCCGGGCGATGTGGTGGTGGCGGCCAACGACCAACGCGTGGACAGTGCCGAAGCCTTGCACAACTACGAAGGCCTGCAAGCGGTAGGAAGTGCGGTGACCTTGGAGATTCGTCGCGACGGCAAACCGCTCAAGCTCAGCGCCACACTGAAAGAGCAGGATCGCGCGGTCACCGGCGACATGCTCGACCCACGCCTGGGCGGCGCCACCTTTGTGGACCTGCCCGAATCGCTGCGCCAATCCGGCATTACCGGGGTGATGGTCAGCGAGGTCAAACGCGGCGGTCGTGCCGCAGCCAATGGCCTGGTCAGCGGCGATGTGATCGTGGCCAGCAGCGTGGGCGAGTTTGCCGATCTGGCCAGCTGGCGCGCCAACTTTCAACGTAAACCGCAGCAATTGGTCGTACGCATCTTGCGTGGCAACGCGCAGTACGACGCGTTGATGCGTTGACGTGGCGTGCACTGCGATGCACGTCCACTAACACCCCCTACACCGCAGCGATGCTATTGCTGCACCACGCCCGCATGCTGTCGCGGCTGCCATCAATGACCGAAGGAGATATTGCATGAGCCCCACCAATACCGATCAGCTGAAAGAGAATCTGAGCGAAGCCAGCACCCACCTGAAGTCCGCTGCCAGCGCTGCAGGCGAAGCGGTCAAGGGCGCCACCAGCGCTGCGGGCGATGAGCTCAAGCTCGGTCGCGCCAACGTCAAGGCAGAGCTGTCCGACACCGCACTGGCCGGCATGGCGGCTGCAGAGTTCGGCGGCGCCGCTGCCAAAGAGCAACTCGATGTGCTGGTCAGCAAGGGCAACGACCTGCTGGAAAGCGCCACCGATCTGATCCGCGAGCGTCCGCTGGCAGCGTTTGGCGTTGCATTTGCGACCGGCTGGATCATTGCCAAGCTGGCACGCAGCAACGACAACTAAGTCGTGAGCGATCAGGCCTCTACAGCTGGAGCATCCGACGCGCCCAACGCGCGTGCGGAAACGCCAGGACTGGACGAAAGCGTGCGTGCGGTCGGCGTTGCCGGTCGTGCGACGCTGGGCTCGGCCAAGGACACCAGCCGCGCACTACGCCGGCTGGTGTCGGCCGATCTGCAACTTGCACGTAGTGCCTTCGGGCGCGGCCTGGCATGGGCATGCGTTGCCGTGGTCTTCGGCGCTTCGTCATGGTTGTTGTTGGCAGGCGCGATCATCGCGTTGTTGCAGCGCGCCGGGTTGTCGTGGTTCCAGGCAATGTTCTTCACCGCGTTGGCCAGCTTGCTGGTCACCGGCATCGCGGCGTGGCGGGTGTTCTTCTACTTCGATCACACCGGCTTGAATGCGACACGTCGCCAGTTGATCAAGCTGGGCATCTTCGATGACAGCAATGACGACGACGATGCCACTGCATCGCCCAGCAATGGAGCGCGTACATGAAGTTTGGCACCTTGCGTCAGCGCGTCGAGCGCGCTGAATTTCTGGTGGAAGGGCGCGCCCAAGAAACGCGTCAGCATTGGGGTGAATTACGCCAGACCTGGCGTGCTGGCTGGTCGCCGCTGCGCATCGTGGTGGTGGGTTTCGGACTGGGCTTTGTCACTGGCCGCAACGAACCGCAAGCCGCGCTTGGCAGCATCGCCAGCAAGCTGGGCGGTATCCCGAAGATCCTGCAGATGATCAGCACGATCTCTGCACTGTTTACCGCACATCGCGCGCAGGAGGCCTCCGAGCAGGCCGAACGTGCGGCCGACAACGCTGAAGAGGTTGCTGCCGATCCGCCGGTGACCGTGGTGCAGGCGCCGGTAGACCGCGCAGCCTGATTGCTGCGCTGAAGGCGGCCACCGTGTGCCTTTGTGTACTGTCTGTGCGGCCGAGTCCGCCAACGAATTTTCGATACTGACGTGATGCGCACAGACTCTGTGCGCGCTGTTGACGCGTTCTGCCGATAATGGCCCACCGCTGGCACCACGCCAGTCTGCTGCCAGGGCGCGCATGTCTCTTCCCATCGACTCATTGGATGCTGCCGTCCCGGCAGAATCGCTCCCGCCCCCACCGGCACCGCGCCCGCGGGCCCCGGCCTCGTTGGTGGTGCTGGCCACGCTGGCGGTGGGCTACACCTTGTGGGCAGCGCAGACGATCATCCTGCCGGTGATGCTGGCGGCGTTCTTCGCTCTGATCGGCAATCCCATCCTGCGCGGCCTGCGCAAGCTTTATATCCCACGTTTTCTTGGCGCCTTCATGGTGTTGTGCCTGGGTCTGGCCGGCACCGTGGCGCTGGCCGCGCAATTGGCCGGCCCGGCTGCGGAATGGGTGCAGCAGGCACCGCGGCAGATGCGCCAGATCGCGCGCGATGTGCGCGATCTCACCAAACCGGTGATGCAGGCCAACCAGGCCGCGGAAAATTTTGCACGCGCGGCCGGCGGCGAAGGCCAGCGCAATGTGCAGATCGTGCGCACGCAGATGGACGACCCGTACAAGGCGCTGGTGCGTACGCCCAAATTGGCCGCCTCGGTGCTGGCGGTAGTGCTGCTGACGTTCTTCTTCATGGTCTATGGCGAAAGCCTGCAGCGGCATGCGATCGCCTTGCTGCCCAATCGACAGCAACAGCGCTTCACCACCGAAATCATGCTGGACATCGAACGCGAGGTCTCGCGCTATGTGCTCACCATCAGCGTGATCAATACGCTGGTCGGTCTGGTCTTCGCCGGCATCCTGTATGCGCTCAAGATTCCGCTGCCCGAAGCATTGCTATGGGGCACGGTCGTGGCGCTGCTCAACTTTGCGCCGTATGTGGGCCCGCTGATCGGCGTGATGCTGATGCTGCTGATGGGTTTTGTGGAATTTCGCACCACCTTGTCGGCGATGCTGCCGGCAATCCTGTATCTGGCGCTGCACACCATCGAAGGCCAGGTAGTGACCCCGATCGTGCTGGGCCGACGCATGGCAATCTCGCCGCTGATGTTGATTTTGGCGCTGATGCTGTTCGGCTGGCTGTGGGGCATGGTGGGCCTGCTGCTGGCGGTGCCGCTGCTGGTCTGCATCAAGATGGTGCTGAGCCGGGTGGAGGGGATGCAGCGTTGGGCCAGGCTGCTTGAGTAGCCGGGAATCGGGAATCGGGAGTTGGGAATCGCAAGAGCAGAGGCGCCGCTCTACCCATTCTCGATTCCCGACTCCCCATTCCCGGCATTACAATCTCGCGATGAGCTTCCACATCAGCGCCATCACTCTCGACCTCGACGATACGTTGTGGCCCTTTGCGCCGATCGGGGCGCGGATCGATCAGGTGCTGTACGACTGGATGCGCGAGCACAGCCCGGTCACTGCCGAGCGCTTCCCGGTAGAGGCAATGCGCGAACTGCGCGAGCGCAGCTTTGCCGACAACCCGCACCTGCATCACGACCTCAGCGCGCTGCGCCGGTTGACGCTGGAAATGGCACTGCGCGAGAGCGGCGGCGATCTGGCGTTGCTCGAACCCGCCTATGAGGTGTTCTACGCCGCGCGCAACCAGGTGGAATGCTATCCGGACGCGCTCGACGCACTGGCGCGCATTGCCGCACATGTGCCGGTGGCGGCGCTCAGCAACGGCAACGCCGATCTTCAGCGCATCGGGCTGATGCACCACTTTGCGTTTCAGCTGGGCTCGCGCGAACACGGCAGCGCAAAACCCGACCCGAGCATCTTCCTGGCCGCATGCGCGCGGCTGGACGCGCCGCCGGCCCAGGTGCTGCATGTGGGCGACCACGTGCGCATGGACGTGCTGGGCGCGCTGGATGCCGGCTTGCGCGCATGCTGGATCAATCGCGAAGGCGCGCAATGGTCGCACCCCACACAGCAGCCCGATCTGGAGTTCGACTCCATGGCCGGGCTGGCCGATTGGCTCGACGCACACCGGCCGCATCCAGGCGCCGCACACGATGGCGTCCGCCTTCCCGCCTGAGCCACTATTGCTCGGCGCACGGCGCCGCATTCAAGGATTCCCATGTCGCAGCTCACCGGTTTCATCGATCCCAACGCCGCCGCGTTGCCGCTGTATGTGCTCGACCGCGCAGGCTTTGCAGGTTGGTGCGCCGAGCAGCCCACGCGCGTGTTGGCGTGGGCGCAGGCGCAGCGCTTCGATGCCACACAGGGCAGCGTGTTGTTGTTGCCAGGCGAAAACGGGCTGGCCGGGGCGATCCTGGGCATTGGCGACCGCGCCGATGCCTACGCCTACGCACATGCACCGATGGCGTTGCCGCCGGCGAGCCGCTGGACGCTGGCCAGCGCATTGAGCGACACCGAACAGGCGCTGCTGCACCTGGGCTGGGGCTTGGGCGCGTATCGCTTCTCGCGCTATCGCAAGGTGCCGCGTGCACCGGCCGAACTGGCGGCTGCGCCATCGGCGGAAACCCGCGCCTTGATCGAAGCTTGCTTACGCGTGCGCGACTTGGTCAACACACCCACCGAAGACATGGGCCCGCAACAGCTGGAAGATGCCACGCGCGCACTGGCGCAAACGCATGGCGCGCAGGTCGAGGCGATCGTCGGCGAGCAGTTGCTGGCGCAGAACTTCCCCACCATCCATGCAGTGGGACGCGCCTCGCATCGCGCGCCGCGTCTGATCGCGCTGCGCTGGGGCGCGGCCGAGCATCCGCATCTGGTGCTGGTCGGCAAGGGCGTGTGCTTCGACACCGGCGGGCTGGATCTGAAACCGGCCGACGGCATGCGCAACATGAAAAAGGATATGGGCGGTGCGGCGCATGCATTGGCCCTGGCCGGCCTAGTGATGGCGCAGCAGTTGCCGGTGCGGCTGACCTTGCTGATTCCTGCGGTGGAAAACGCGGTTGGCCCGGATGCGTTCCGCCCCGGCGAAGTCATCACCACCCGCGCCGGCGTTACGGTGGAAGTGGACAACACCGATGCCGAAGGCCGCCTGGTGCTGTGCGATGCGCTGAGCTACGCCACCGAGCAGCGTCCCGATCTGATCCTGGATTTCGCCACGCTCACCGGTGCCGCGCGCATCGCGCTTGGCCCGGATCTGCCTGCGCTGTTCGCCAACGACGATGCTCTGGCGCAGGCCTGGCTGAGCGCCGGCGAGCAGACCCGCGACCCGGTCTGGCGCATGCCGCTGTGGCGCCCGTACCTGCGCTATCTCAACAGCCACGTGGCCGACATGGCCAACGCCGGCTCGCGCATGGCCGGCGCCGTCACTGCCGCGCTGTATCTGGAGCGCTTCGTCGCACCCGGCCAGCGATGGGCGCATCTGGACGTGTACGCCTGGAACGACAGCGACCGCCCCGGCCGCCCGGCCGGTGGCGAAGCATTGGCGTTGCGCTCGGCTTACGCGATGCTCAAGCAGCGTTACGGTGGCTGAGGCCGGCTGGCGACACAGCATTGGCCACACTGGCCTTCGTTGACGCGTGATGTGATGTCGGCAATTGCAGAAACGTTGATCGGATTGAAGCTGCCTGATCAGACCGCACCGCATGCACTGCTCGCAACCATGCACACCGACCATCTCCACTGGTCCTTGCCCGCCCACCCTCGCGGGACCTTACGCGGCATGGATGCCGCGTAAGAGCCTACAGGGACGTACTTGCGGCGTGTCCCGCGATGGTGGGCGGGCAAGGACCCTGCAGCCAAGTCGCAGCACCAATGCTCTACAACCGACGCATCCAGACCGTTCGATTACTCTCTCAAGGTGACCGAGCGCTCGAGCTTCAGCGTCATCTGGAGATCCCCAAGCCGAGCGGGTCGAAGGCGTAATGCCCTCAGCACGCTGCGCCATTGCCCGTCATCGGGATCATTCATCGGCCGCTTTGGTGGCAGCATCACACAGTAGACGCACTGGAGCGTGGACTATTCGCCGACGGGTCGTGCCTGCGCCGCACGTTGGCGGGCCTGACCATCTCTGCGCCGCACATTGTCTTACTGCATTGACTCAGTACCGCATCGACCCTCATTGCATCGCCCACCGGAGTCAGCCATGAACGTGCCACCTCCCTCTCCACCGCCGCAGCGCTCACGTGCTGTGCCGCCGCTGCTCGGCATCGCTGCGATTGCCGGCGGCATCGCGGTGGCGTTTGCCTGGACCGCCGGCTGGATCGGTAGCGACCGGCTCACCGCCGCGCGCATGACCGACACCATCGAATCCAGCGGACCGCCGCATCCGGGCTTTCGCCGCGCGCACACCAAAGGCGTGTGTGTGAGCGGCGAATTCAAGGCCAGCGGCAAGGCGACCTGGCTGTCGTCGGCACGCATCTTCAGCCAGGCCAGCACGCCGGTGCTCGGGCGCATGTCGATCGGCGGCGGCGACCCGCATGGCGCCGATGGCGCCGCGCGCGTACGCAGCATGGCGCTGCTGTTGCGCAGCGACGACGGGCAGGAATGGCGCACCGCGATGAACAGTTTTCCGTTCTTCGTGGTGGCCACGCCCGCCGGTTTTCAGGCGCTCAATGTGGCCTCCAAGCCGGACCCGGCCACCGGCAAACCCGATCCGGCCAAGCTGGCCGCGTTCGGCAAGCAGTATCCGGAGGCGGCCAAGTTTCAGCAGTGGGCCAAGACCGCGCCGTGGTCGGATAGTTGGGCCAACACGCAGTACAACGGGGTGAATTCCTTCCGCGCCATTGCCGCCGATGGACGCGAGCGTTACATCCGCTGGTCGATGCGCCCGCATACGCCGTTCAAGGAATTGAGTGCCGAGCAGCGTGCCAAGGCCGATGGCGATTTTCTCGCCACCGATCTCGATCAACGTCTGGCGCAGGGACCGTTGCGTTGGGACATGGTGCTGACCATTGCCGAACCGGGCGATGCGGTGGACGATCCTTCGCAGCCGTGGCCGGAGAGCCGCAAGCAGATCGTGGCCGGCACCGTCTCGATCGATCATGCCGAGCCGCAGGCCACCGGCCCGTGCCGCGATCTCAACTACGACCCGCTGATTTTGCCCAAGGGTATCGCCGGATCGAACGACCCGATCCTGGCGGCGCGTTCGTCGGTGTATTCGCAATCGTTCAATCGGCGCGAGCATGAGATCGCCAACGGCCAAGGCAGTGCCGCCACCGGCCAGGGAGCCCACCCATGAGCAGCCATACCCACTTCAATCTGCCCGCACGCGTGCTGCATTGGTTGATGGCCGCGATGATCCTGACCATGTTGTTCGTCGGCGTAGGCATGGTGGCCTCGGTCACGCAGCGGCCATGGTTGATCGATCTGCATCGTCCGCTGGGTATCACGATCCTGATCCTTGCGGTGCTGCGCTTGATCAACCGCCTGCGCAACCGCCCGCCGCCGTTGCCGGCCGATCTGCCGGCGTGGCAAAAAGCTGCTGCGATCGCCTCGCACTGGTTGCTGTATGCGTTGATGCTCGGCATGCCGCTGATCGGCTGGGCGATGTTGTCGGCCGGCGCGTATCCGATCGTGTTGTGGCCTGGCGCGCAATTGCCGCCGATCGCACCGCACGATCCTGCGTTGTACGCGTGGCTACGTAGCGCACATGGCTGGTTGGCGTATCTGTTGTTTGCCACCGTGCTGGGGCATCTGAGCGCGGCGTTGTTTCATGCATGGGTGCGCCGGGACGGCGTGTTTTCCAGCATGGCGCGTGGGGAGCGGTCTGCGCGTTGATGAGTGGGTGCGTGGTTGAGGACGTGTTGCACAGCGTGATTGCACTGCGCGGACGTACCCTCACCCCAACCCCTCTCCCGAGGTGAGAGGGCTAATGCTTAACGCTGGCGCTTTGTTTCAGCCGCTGGCGTAAATGCGTCGATGCCTTTGCCAGTCGCGGCCCAGTAAATCCCGCCGTAAAGATGATCTAAATAGCGCGGGTCGTTATACGCCTCGGCCAAATGGCCGAGCGCGGTGGCGAATACGCGGCCGCCTTCGAAATGGTGATACCACGCCACCGGATGCTGTTTGCCCATGCCCTTGGCGACCTGCCCAGGCCAGATCAGCGTGGGGTCGTAGCTGGTCTCGTCCACCGTCAACAGCGTGACCAGGTCATCGCTGTACGGCGGGTCGTATTCGTACCATTCGTCGGTCCACACCCATCGTTTGGGCAGGCCGGCAGTGGCGGGGAAGTTGGCGTCCACCACATCCACCATCGCCGTCTGCATGTACGGATGGGTCCGGAACGAGCGGCCGATCAGATGGTCGTACCACTCCCACTCGCCGCGCTTGATCGCAAAGGCCTTGTGCACCGCGACCACGCCGCCGCCGTTGCGCACGTACTTCTGGAAGTTCGCACGCTGAGTGGGATCCAGATCGGTGGCCGGTGTATTGAGCAGCACGATCGCCGCATATTGCGACAGATCGCCATCGAAGGCCTTGGCATTCCACGCCCATACCAGCTCGACATAGTGCTTGCGCGCCATCGCTTCGAATTGCGGCTTGGCCACCGGGATATAGTCGTGGTGATACTGGTTGGGAATGGCCGCCACCAATATCTTGAATTGCTCGGCGGATGCATTGAATGTGCAGGCAACTAGCAGAACCAACAGCCACAGATATTTCATGCAGTTCGCTCGCGATGATCACTCGTTCGGCAGTGTACCTGCGTGCGTGCGGCATGCTTTTTAGAGTGGCTGACAAATCGCGGCGAGTAGTTGTCTGCGGACTGCGGACTCTGCTGACTGCGTAATCAGAACCGAGGCGCGCCAGCGGTGCATGCTGTACCTAGCACCTGCTGCGCCCGCCTGGTAGTGAGCGCAGTCGTATTGTTAGCCGCACCTGGGCACGGTTGGAAGCTGCCTGCTGCGGCAGTGCACGATCGATGCGCGACATTGCGCGGCCAATGCCATCCAGGGTTGCGCTCGCTGGCACCGCAACGCAACGCGTCTGCGTCAATGCTTCAGAGCCAGCCCTTCTGCCGCGCCAACCGATACGCTTCGATACGATTGGCAACGCCCAGCTTGCCGATGCATTCGGACAGGTAGTTGCGCACCGTGCCATGCGACAGCTGCAGCTGCTGCGCAATCTCGCTGGCCGAGCGGCCTTCGCCAGCCAACCGCAACACGGTGCGTTCGCGTTCGCTCAAGGGGTCGGCCTCCACCCACGCGTCCACTGCCAGTTGCGGGTCGATCACCCGCCCGCCACGTTGCACCTGACGCAGCGCGCTGACCAGTTGTTCGGCTGGCGCATCCTTGAGCAGATACGCGGCGACGCCGGCATCCAACGCGCGGCGCAAAAACCTGGGGCGGGCGAAGGTGGTGACGATCATCACCCGCACCGGCAGTGCCTGGCGCTGGATGCGCTGGGCCAGTTCCAGGCCGGTCAAACCGGGCATTTCGATATCGGTGATCAATACATCCGGTTGCAGGCGTTGCAATTCGCGCCAGGCACTTTCGCCATCGCCCGCGCTGCCGACCACCTCGATATCGTCTTCCAGTCCAAGCAAGGCGACCAATGCGCCACGCAGCAGCGCCTGGTCTTCGGCCAACAACACCCGGATCATCGCGCGCGCTCGTATGCAGACAATGGTGGCGCACGATAGCAGCGGTGACACCTGCCGTGCATTGAGTGAGGTGCAGTCGGCGCAGGTGCAATCAACGCGACTGCGGCATCAACGGGACCGGCAATGGCGGCTGCGCCGTCGCCAGTGTCGGCCGCGGCAACGGCACGCTGGCGCGCAGGCGCATGCCGCGCGGCAGGGCCTCCACCTCCAGCGCGCCACCCAGTCCATGCAGGCGCGTGCGCATGCCGTCCAGGCCATTGCCGGGCACGATCACACCACCGCGCCCGTCATCGGTGATTTCAAGCAGCGCGTGTTCGCCCTACGTGCGCAAGCTCACGCGCACACGTCTGGCCTGCGCATGCCGTTGCACGTTTGTGGCCGCTTCGCGCACCACCAGGGCCAGTGCAGTCTCGTGTTCGGGCGGCAATGCCAGCGCTTCCAGCTGGTGTTCCAGCACGATGCCGTCCATGTCCAGCAATACACGTGCCGATGCCAGCTCGGCCACCAGCCCGGCGGCGCGGATGCCGGTGACCGCACGCCGCACCTGCGCCAAGGCATCGCGCGAAATCTGCGCCACTGCATCGATCTCGCTGCGCGCGGCCTGCGGGTCGCGCTCGATCAGGCGCGCGGCCAGATCGGACTTGAGCGCCACCAACGACAAGGTGTGGCCGAGCAGATCGTGCAGGTCGCGCCCGATGCGCTCGCGCTCGGCGGTGGCGGCCAATCGACGTACTTCGTCCTGCGACAGCCTTAACAACGCGTCCTTGCGTTCGTTGATGCTGTAGACAGCCCCAACCGCAGCCATGCCCAGCACCGACACCGGCAACCACACCAGCGACTGCAGGCGCATCCCCAGCCAGTGCGCCCAACCAAGGTACAGCGCGTTCATCACCACCAGCATCGCGAAGTGCCGCCACACCGCATGCCGCGTGGATGGGCGCAGGCTCAGGCAGGCGAACACGAAATAGCTGATGCCCGAGGGATACACCGGCAGCAACGCGGCACTGAGCACGCCCATCGCCCAGGCATAGCGATACAGGGTGCCGCGCGGCGCCAGCAACATGCGCGCGTACAGCAGCAGGAACCCCGGGTACGACAGCAGCGTGCACAGCAGCCAGGTGCTGTCGTACCCGCGCGAGGAAAACACCGGCACCACGAACACCCAGCTCGACCACAGCAGGTGCACGCCATCCATCCACGGCGACTGGCCTTGCGCCAGCCGTGCTGCAACCTGCGAATTGGCGGCGGGGCGAAGCCAGCCGGGAAGCCATAAGCGCATCGGGATGGGTCCCTGTGAGTGATCGGATTCTGCCACTGCCGGGCCCGCCGCGTGACGCGACGCTGCGGGCCGCTGCGGGCGAGCGGTCTCATGCATCTGCAGCGCCCGATTGCGTAGGTACGTGGCAATCCCTTGAAACAGCGAGCGGCACGCACAGGCAGTGCAGGTGGACGCAGAGCATGGCGATTCCGGCAGTCATGACGGTGGCGCAGCGTGGTCCAGCACTACGAGCGCTGCCAGTCGCCGCTGTCATGGCGTGCAGGTGACAGCTGTCACTGGCGGCCGACGCCGCCGTGGTCGCATGCTGCGCAGCACCTTGCAGTAGCGTTGGATCGCACGACCGTTCGTCGCCGCAGCTGTGTTGGTGACTTCCGGCAGCTTGCGGCGGCGCCTGCGGCCCGTCACATTTTGCGCAGCATCCCGTCCTGGTCATCGATGAATACTTCCGCCGATCTACTCAAGCAACTCCGCATCGACCGCCAGCGTCCTGCCGCCCCTGAGCCTGCACGGCGCGGTGGCTGGATCATCGCTGCCGTTGTCATCGTGATCCTTTTGGCGGCTGCGGCGTGGTGGTTCACCCGCCGCCCGGTGGCGAAGGTGCAGACCGCGCCGGTGGTGGCGATCAGCGCCGGCAGCAGCAGCGCCTCGGTGCTGGATGCGTCGGGCTATGTGGTAGCGCGGCGCATGGCCACGGTGTCGGCGCAGGTCACCGGCAAGGTGCGCGAGGTGATGATCGAAGAAGGCATGCGGGTCGAACAAGGCCAGGTGATGGCCACGCTGGACCCGCTGGATGCCGAAGCGCAGCGCACGCTGTCCGCATCGCAACTGTCTGCCGCACGCAGCCAGGTCGACAACATGCAGGCGCAACTGGCGGTGGCCAATGCCGATGCCACGCGGTTGCAATCGCTGGTCGGCGCGCAACTGGTCTCACGCTCGCAGTACGAACAGGCCACCGCACAGCGCGACGCCTTGCGCGCACAGCTGCAGAACGCGCAACGCAATGTGCGCGTGGCATCGGACCAGCTGGCAATCTCAGCAATCCGCTCGGACTTCAACGTGGTGCGTGCACCGTTTGCCGGCGTGGTCACCGCCAAGGCTGCGCAACCCGGCGAAATCGTCTCGCCGTTGTCGGCCGGCGGCGGCTTCACCCGCACCGGCATCGGCACCATCGTGGATATGGAATCGCTGGAGATCGAGGTGGAAGTCGGCGAGTCCTACATCGGCCGCGTGCAGCCGAAGATGCCGGTGGAAGCGGTACTCAACGCCTACCCGGAATGGGAGATTCCCGGCGAAGTGATCGCCATCATTCCCACCGCCGACCGCGGCAAGGCCACGGTGAAAGTGCGCGTGGCCTTCAAGGTCAAGGACCCGCGCATCGTGCCGGAGATGGGCGTGCGGGTGAGCTTTCTCGAACAGGCCAAACCGCAGCAAGCCAGCAAGCCGCAGGGCGTACGCGTGCCGGCGGCCGCGCTGGTCGAACGCGACACGCGCACCGTGGCGTTCGTGGTGGGCGAGCGCAACACCGTCAGCGCGCAGACGGTCACTCCCGGCATGGTGATGGGCGCGGACCGCCAGGTGTTATCCGGCCTGAGCGCAGGCGACAGCGTGGTGCTGGATCCACCGCAAAGCCTGAAAGACGGCGACACGGTGGCCGAAGCGGAAGCGGACGCTGCCGAGTAACGGCAGCGACGGATGCAGTAGAACGCAGGTTGCAAAGCCGCTCAGGGAGCGCGGCGCCTACGTCGGCATTTAGAGCGGCTAGTAAAACGTAGTAAGCGGTCGTCAGGCGAGCGCGGAGTAGTTTTGTTAGTTGCTCTTCGTCGTATGCGCATCTCTGCGCCAGATCGCGCTGTGGGTGAATAAAACGCAATTCAACACGTCCCAAAGAACGCAATGTCGATCTTGATCCGCATCAAACGTCGTGAACGGTCATTGCAGAAGTAAAACCCTCGGGCGTCACCGCCAAACGCAGTCGAGCACTTCGTCCGGTAGTCGCGTCTTTCGTTGCACGGCGCTGCACTGCCCTGCAACGCCACAGTCATCGCATCTCGCCTTGCCGCTTCAATGCAATCGCAATCGCAATCGCAGTCGCAGTCGCAGTCGCCATGCCGCACCGCCCTCACTCTTCCCATTGCACCGCCAGGAGTCGCCATGACCGCTCTCGTCAGCTTGCGCAACATCACCAAGACCTACCAACGCGGCCCCGAGCAGGTGCAGGTGTTGCACGGTATTGACCTGGACATTGCCAACGGCGACTTCGTCGCATTGATGGGTCCGTCCGGTTCGGGCAAGACCACCTTGCTCAATCTGATCGGCGGCCTGGACAGCCCCAGCGGCGGCGAGATCGAGATTCAAGGCGAGCGCATCGATCGCATGAGTGGTGGCCAGCTCGCGACCTGGCGCAGTCACCACGTCGGCTTCGTGTTTCAGTTCTACAACCTGATGCCGATGCTCACCGCGCAGAAGAACGTGGAGCTGCCGTTGCTGCTCACCTCGCTCAATGCTGCGCAACGCAAACGCAATGCGGAAATCGCACTGACCCTGGTCGGCCTGCAGGAACGCCGCACCCATAAACCCAGCGAGTTATCCGGCGGCCAGCAGCAACGCGTGGCGATCGCGCGCGCGATCGTGTCCGACCCGACTTTCTTGATCTGCGACGAACCCACCGGCGATCTGGATCGCCACAACGCCGAAGAAATCCTGCGCCTGCTGCAGGAACTCAATCGCGAACACGGCAAGACCATCGTGATGGTCACCCACGACCCCAAGGCCGCCGAGTACGCCACCCATACCATCCACCTGGACAAGGGCGAGCTGGCCGACGCGCCGCTTGTGCTCTAAAGGAGTGATGCCATGAAGTATCTCTCGTTGGTATGGGCGCAGTTGTTCCGCAGCAAGACCCGCACCTTGTTGACGCTGCTGTCGGTGGTGGCGGCGTTTTTGTTGTTCGGCATGCTCGATTCGGTGCGCGTGGCCTTCACCTCCGGCGGCAACGTCAGCGGCGTGGACCGGCTGGTGGTCGCTTCGCGTTTGTCGATCACCCAATCGCTGCCGATCAGCCTGGAATCGCAGATCCGCAGCGTGCCGGGCGTGCGCGATGTGACCTCGGCGATGTGGTTCGGCGGTATCTATCGCGACCCGAAGAACTTCTTCCCCAACTTCTCGGTGGCGCCCAATTTCTTCGACGTTTACAGCGAATACGAGCTGCCCAAGGACCAGCTCAAGGCCTTCCAGACCACGCGCACCGGTGCCATCGTCGGAGAGAGCCTGGCCAAGGCCAATGGCTGGAAGATCGGCGACACCATCCCGTTGCAGGCCACCATCTTTCCGCGCGGTGGCAGCAACGATTGGCCGCTGCAACTGGTCGGCATCTTTCGCATGAAAGACCGCACGGTGGCAGCCAATCAGGAACGCCAGTTGATGATGAACTGGAAATACTTCGACGAGTCCAACGACTACATCAAGAGCAAGGTCAGCTGGTACACGGTGACGCTGCGCAATGCCGACCAGGCCTCGCGGGTGGCGCAGGCGATCGATGCGTTGTCGGCCAACTCCGATCACGAAACCAAGTCGCAGACCGAATCGGCGTTCCAGCAGGCCTTCCTCAAACAGTTCGCTGATATCGGGTTGATCGTCACTTCGATCATGGCGGCGGTGTTTTTCACCTTGTTGCTGCTGACCGGCAACACCATGGCGCAGGCGGTGCGCGAACGCATTCCGGAATTGGCCACGCTCAAGACGCTGGGCTTTCAGGACCGCACCGTGTTGAGTCTGGTGATGGTCGAGTCGGTGCTGTTGATCGGGCTGGGCGGGTTGATCGGCATGGGCCTGGCAGCGTTGGTGATCCCGATGGTGGCCGCACGCAGCGGCGGGGTGATGCCGGTGCAGAGCGTGCCGCTGCAGACCTGGTTGGTCGGGCTGGGGCTGATGGCCGGCATCGGCATCGTGGTGGGTGTGCTGCCGGCGTTACGCGCGCAGCGCTTGAAGATCGTCGATGCCCTCGCCGGCCGCTGACAGGAGCATGCACATGCAAACCAAATGGAAGAACCGTCTCGTCAATCTGGTGTCGGTCGTGTTGCTGGCCGTCGGGCTGGGCGTGTGGATCGCGCTGCCGTGGATCGGCGTGTTGGTGCTCGCCGTCGTGCTGGCGGTGTGGCTGGTGGCCACACGCAGCGGCCGGCTGTCGTTGGCCGCCGCGCGTATCGGCATCGCTACCTTGCCGCAACGCTGGGGTGCCAGCTCGGTGATCGTGGTCGGCATTGCCGGCGTGGTCGGCGTGCTGGTGGCGATGCTGGCGATGGGCCAGGGCTTCCAGGCCACGCTCAACAACACCGGCGACGACACCACTGCCATTGTGTTGCGCGGCGGCTCGCAGGCGGAAACCAACTCGGTGATCACCCGCAACCTGGTGCCGCTGATCAGCAGCCTGCCCGGCATCGCTGCCGATGCCAACGGCCGCCCGCTGCTGTCGCCGGAGCTCTCGCAGGTGGTCAACATCGCCTCCAAGTCCGATGGCACCGACGTCAACGCGCAAGTGCGTGGCGTGGGCGAACAGGCCTGGGCGGTGCACGACAAGGTCAAGCTCGTGCAGGGCCGGCACTTCACCACCGGCCTGCGCGAGATCGTGGTCGGCAAGGGCGCGTTGAATCAGTTCCGCGGGCTGGAACTGGGCAAAACGCTCACCCTCGGCAGCCAGCAATGGACCGTGGTCGGCGTGTTCGCCTCCGGCGATGCGCACGATTCGGAGCTGTGGACCGATGCGCAGACGCTGGCCACCACCTACAACCGCAGCGCCTATCAGTCGATCAGCGTACGCACCGCGGGCAAGGCTGGATTTAGCCAGTTCAAGACCGCCATGGCCGCCGACCCGCGGCTCAAGCTGGATGTGGAAACCACCCGCGCGTACTACGGCAAGCAGGGCGGCGGCTTGAACAAGTTGATCAGCATCCTGGGCACGGTGATCGGCACGATCATGGCGGTGGGCGCGGTGTTCGGCGCGCTCAACACCATGTATGCGGCGGTGGCCACGCGGGCGCGCGAGATCGCCACCATGCGCGCAATCGGTTTTCGCGGCACGCCGGTGATCATGGCGCTGATGCTGGAAACCATGTTGCTGGCATTGCTGGGCGGCCTGCTCGGTGGCTTGATCGCCTGGGCGGTGTTCAACGGCTATAGCGTGTCCACGCTGGGCAACAACTTCAGCCAGATCGTGTTCCAGTTCAAGGTCTCGCCGGAGCTGTTGTGGAGCGGGCTGAAATGGGCGCTGGGTATTGGCCTGGTCGGCGGGCTGTTCCCGGCGTTGCGCGCGGCGCGGTTGCCGATTACCACGGCATTGCGTGAGGTGTAAGGCGGGCTGTTGGCCCGCTGGGATTTGGGAGGCGGGATTCGGGATTTGTTGCAGCCAAGGCAGCTGAGCGCGGGTGCCGCGGCTGAACACATTGCAGTCTGTCATCGTTTTGTCACTGCAATGCGGTAGATGCGCGGGCCGGGCAGGCCGTAGCCTGCTCGGCCGTTTCATCCATCGATTCTCTCGCCATGATGCGCCTGATTCTGCTGGCCTGCGCCTGCCTTTGGCTGGCCGGTTGTTCTTCGTCCTCGACCTCGCTCAGCGAGCGCCTGGTAGCGCCCGGTGGCGTATCACCGTTGCTGGACGAGGAGCGCATCGCCGCCACCATCGCCACGGTGCCCAACCGCAGCGGGCATGTGGTGACGCGCGATCAGGTACCGATCTTCTGGCGCGCCATCGATCCCGGCCAGTACGCCATGCAGTACCGCTATCTCGGCCAGCGCAACGATCCGGCGCATGTGCTGGATGTCGATTTCAGCTTCAAGGTGCCCACCGCCACCCCGCCGACGCCGCGCGGGACGGTGGTGCTGCTGCACGGCTGGATGATGGATGGCGATTCGCTGCTGCCATGGTCGCTGGAATTGGCGCAGGCCGGCTACCGGGTGATCACCATCGACCTGCGCAATCACGGCCATTCTGGCGGAGGCCCATCCGGTTACGGCACACGCGAATCCGATGACGTGATCGATGTGCTCGATGCGCTGCAGCCGCGCGGCGAAATCCGCGGCCCGCTGTATCTGTTCGGCATTTCCTATGGCGCTGCCACCGCGCTGTTCACCGCCGACAAACTTGGGCCGCGCGTCGCCGGTGTGGTGGCAATGGAATCCTTCGCCAATGCCGGGCGTGGCATCCGCGACATGGTGCCGCACCTGCTCACCAGCCAACCGAACGGCTGGCGCGGGCAAGCGGTGGCTGCGTATGCACGTTGGCGCTATGCCGATCAGAATATCGATGCGGTGATCGCCGCCGCCGACAGCCAACTCAAGCTGGATCTGGACCATGTCGATGTCGCGCACGCCCTGGCCGACACCCGCAGCTGCGTGCTGCTGTTGCATGGCGATGCCGATCAGCACATCCCGGTCGCACACGGGCGTGCGCTGGCGCTGGCCAGCCCGCGCGCGCACTACGTCGAGTTGCCGGGAGAAAACCATCTGAGCCTGCCTCTGCGGCTGGATCTGCTCGGCGGGCCCATCGATCAATGGCTGGCGCAAACGCAACAGAACCCGAGCCACTGTCCCGCACCACAGGCACTGCCGACCTCCACGCTCGCAGTGGCGACACCGGCAGTGGCGCCGCGCGGCTGAGAGCGGCCGACAAAACGTCGCGCGCGGTCCTCAATGGGAGCGGACCGCACGCTCCTGACCGGCGTTTACAAATGACATGCCGATGTCGAGCAGCGACTGCGCCCGCACGGCGCTGAGCGCAGTGGTCTGGTAGTCACCCGCATCCAGACGGGAGCCGTACAACGGCAGGCTGCCGGAGCGCGCACGACCGATGCTTAGGGAACCACCACAGCCGGCCGCCGCGAACGCAACACGCTGTCGCCAACGAACAACAGCAGCCCCACCCAGATCGCCGCAAACCCGATCGCACGTCCTTGATCGAACGGCTCGTGGAAAAACCACACGCCCAGCAGCAACTGCAGGCTCGGCCCGATGTATTGCAGGATGCCCACCAGCGACAGCGGAATCCGCCGCACGCCATACGCAAACCCGATCAGCGGCACCGCCGTCACCACGCCGCCGAAGATCAGCAGCAGGTCGGTGCGCAACTCCCAGCCGCTCAGGAAGGCGCCGCCATGGCCCTGCTCGCCCCATGCTGCCAGCAGCAACGCCGGTACGAACAGATACACGCTTTCCACGCCCAGCCCGGCCACCGGATCCACCGCCACCAACTTGCGCAGCAAGCCGTAGGCACCGAACGAAAACGCCAGTCCCAGTGCGATCCACGGCGGCGCACCGGCATCGATGGTCAACCACAACACGCCCAGTGTGGCGCACGCCACCGCCACCCACTGGATGCGCTGCAGGCGTTCCTTGAGCACCAGCACGCCCAGCAACACGCTCAGCAACGGATTGATGAAGTAGCCCAGGCTGGCTTCGATCACATGCCCGGCGTTGATCGCCCAGATGTACAGGCCCCAGTTGAACGCGATCGCCACGCTGCTGCCGGCCAGCATCCACAACGCGCGTGGCTGCGCGGCGATGGCGCGCCACCAACGCAGCCCCGATGTCGCCAGCAACCACGCCACTACCAGCACCGTGCTCCAGACGATGCGGTGCGCAATGATCTGCAGCGACGGCACCGCCTTGAGCAGATGCCAGTACAGCGGCACCAGGCCCCAGATCACGAAGGTCGATGCGGTGATCAACAGGCCGCGACGCGCCTCGATCGGCGAGACCGCGCTCATCGCCGCGCCTTGGCCAACGTCACCACCAATACGCCCGCCAGAATCACCGCCATCGCACCGATATCGTGCGCGCTGAAACGCTCATGCCCGAGCCAGGCGCCCAACCCCACCGCAATCACCGGGTTGACGTAGGCGTAGCTGCCGGCCAACGCCGGGCGCACGTGATGCAGCAGCCACACGTAGGCGGTGAACGCCACGATCGAGCCGAACACGCACAGGTACGCCACCGCCAGCAGCCCCTGCGGTGTCGGCAAGCTGTGGGGGCGCTCGCCGATCAGCAGGCCGACGCTCACCAACAGCACGCCGCCGCACAGCATCTGCCCGGCGGCAGTCATGAACGGCGAGGGCAGATCGCGCCCGCGCGACCACACCGAACCGAACGCCCAGCCGATCGGTGCGATCAGCAACAACACCAATCCGCCGGGCGTCGCGGTCAGGCTGCTACCGGCGTTGAGCCAGACCACACCGAGGAAGCCGATCACGATGCCCATCCATTCGCCACGGCTGGCATGCTGCCCACGCAACGCGCCGAACAGCGCCATCCACAACGGCACCGATGCAACCGACGTGGCGGCCAGTCCGGACGACACGCTGCGCTCGGCCAATACCACCATGCCGTTGCCCAGCAGCAACAAGGCCGCGCCCATCAAGGCCACGTTCTTCCATTGCGCACGCGTCGGCGCGGCCACACCACGCCAGCGCAGTACCGCATACAGCACCGTGCCGGCCACGATGAAGCGCGTGCCCGACACCATGGTCAGCGGCAGCGCGCCACCTTCCAGCGCAAACCGGATCGCCAGATAAGTCGAGCCCCAGACCACGTAGACCAGCAACAACGCGAGAGCGACCAACCCGCTGCGCGCAGGCGCGGCAGCGTCGTGAGAGGAAGACATCGGAACAGTGCCAAGTACAGCGGAAGCTTCAATTCTAGAGCAGATGCCCAAGCCGAGGCCGCACGCAGCCAGCGGGCGTCTATCGCGGTATGGTGCAAGCCGACCCGCATCCGAGAGTGCACATGCAGCTTCGTCTTCCCTGGCTGGCCCTGGCCGCCCTGACCACGCTTTCCACCACGGCATCGGCACGCGCACCCGAGCCCTGGGAACTCAGCGGGCGCAAGTTGATCGAGGCCGGGCTGGACGGATCGCTGGCGCCGGAAATCGACGCGCCAGCGCAGCTCGAATTCAAGGTCCTGGTTTCGGCCAGCCGCGCCGGCGCTTACCTACTCGGCGTCGCCAGCGCCAGCTACCGCAAGCAGTGGTGCATGCCGGCAGGCAAGGCAGGCACACCGGATCTGCAGGCGATCATCGCCGATATCGGCGCGCTGCCCGACGCGCGCCAGGACCAAGCAGCGCCTGACTTGATCGTCCAGGCGCTGGCCAAACGCTATCCCTGCGGCGGCGCGCGCGCCAAGGCTGCGGCGGGCAACGCGCAGCGCAATCCTGGCAAGCCTTAGCGCGGCTAATAAACGATTGCGCTCACCGCCAGGCGGGCGCGGCCGGTGCTCGGTGCGCATGTACCACTCGTACACTCCGGTTCTGAGCGCGCCGTCGGCACCCACCTGACGACTGCTCACTACGGCTTGTCAGCCGCTCTTAGAGCAGGTCCATCGGCAACCATTAATACCCGAGCGTTGACCACAGCGCCGGGCAGTCGAATGTCGCCCGGTTGGTCGAGGGCGCGATGCCCTCACCATTGCGCGCTTACTTGCGCGCCGCATCGCTCTTGGTACGGATGGCCTTGAACTCCGAGCCGTCCTGCCAGCTCGGCCACTGCCGGCCATTGGCCAGCGCCACGCCCACGTCGTAGACCAGCGTGGTATCGGCCGCGTGGCCGCTGGCATCCCACTGCGGGGTCCAGCGATCGCAGGGCTGGTGATAGCACTCGGCAAAGTATTTATCGCGCAGCGCCTTGCCGGCCGCGACACCGCCCTCGAGCATGTCCAGACCGGGGCCTGCAGTAATCGCCGGCACACCCATGCGTGCGAACGCGAAATGATCGGCGCGGTAGAAGAAGCCCGCTTCCAGATTCGGATCCGGCGAATAGCTGCGTCCACGCGCCTTGGCGGCCTGTTCCAACTCGCCTTCCAGCGAGACGCGTCCACGTCCCCACGAGGCGATATCGCGGGTGAGGCCGTCCGGGCTGAACATCTCCATGTTAAGCACGGCCACGGTCTTGTCCAACGGCGCCAGCGGATGCGCGGCGTAATAGTTGGCGCCAAGCAGGCCCTTTTCTTCTGCCGTCAATGCGATGAAATACAGTGTGCGCTGCGGCTTGGGGCCGGCCGCGAACACGCGCGCCAGTTCCAGCACGCTGGCAACGCCGGTAGCGTTGTCCACCGCGCCACGACGCACAGTATCGCCGCCGGCATCGGCCTTGCCCACACCGAAGGCATCCCAGTGCGCGGAGAAGATCACCGTTTCGTCCGGATGCTGGCTGCCGGTGAGCTTGGCCACCACGTTATGGGTGACCACGCGCTCGCGCTTGAGCTTGAAGTCCACTGACAGCGTGGCATCGCCCAACACGATCGGCGCGAAATCGCGCTGCTGCGCCCGCTGCTTGGCCTGAGCAAAATCCAGCCCGGCGCGCTGGAACAGCGACACCGCCAATGCCTGCTGCATCCATCCGCGCACCGGCACATGCTGCGCCCTCGCATCGGCATCGCTGCGTTCGATATCGAACAACGGCGACAAGCCGGAACTCTGCACCGTCGCCCAGCCATACGCGGCCGGCGCGGTCTCGTGCACGATCAACACGCCTGCCACGCCGCGGCGTGCGGCCTCTTCGTACTTGTAGGTCCAGCGGCCGTAGTAGGTGACCGCCTTGCCATCGAATGCGCCAGGCTGCGGCGCTTCGAAATCGGCATCGTTGATCAGCACCACCGCGATCTTGCCGCGCAGGTCCACGCCCTTGTAGTCGTCCCACTGCCGCTCCGGCGCGCTGATGCCGTAGCCGACGAACACCAGCGGTGCGTTCTTCAAGGCCACCGCATCCAGCGGGCGCAGACTCTGCAAGGTCACATCGGTGCCATTGACCAGGGTCTGGGTCTTGCCGCCGACACGCAGGCTGGCGTGCACCGGGCCATCCACCTGCGCGCGTACCAACGGTACTGCCTGGGTCCAACCGCCCTGCTCGCCGCCCGGCTGCAACCCTGCCGTCTTAAACTGCTCGACCAAGTAATCCACGGTGCGCTGCTCGCCGGCGCTGGCCGGCGCGCGCCCTTCGAATTCGTCCGATGCCAGCAGGCGTACATGCCGCGATAACGCCTCGGCATCGATGCCACCGCTGGGCAGATCGTTGGCGGCCTGCGCCACGCCTCCCACAAACAGGCAGGCGGACAACAACAGGATGCGCATCGGATTCACGGCGTGGCCTTGCAACAGATAGATGACACATAGTTTACAAGCGTGCGGCCGACACTGGAGCGATGGCACGCGTTGCCAGGTGCGATGTCCTCACCGCTTGGGAACATCCAAGCTGTGCTGAAACTCAAGCTCTCGGTCGTCTTGAGAGGTGGTTGAACGGTTTGGACGGGTCGGTTTTTAAGAGTGGATGATCTGCTGGTTTGCTGCAGGGCCCTTGCCCGCCCACCATCGCGAGACACGCCGCAAGTACGTCCGTGTAGGCTCTTACGCGGCATCCATGCCGCGTAAGGTCCCGCGACGGTGGGCAGGCAAGGACCAGTCGAGATGGTCGGTATGCATGGCTATTCGAAATCCCGCTTATCGTGGAAGTGATTGGACACTGCGGATAGAGCAGTTGCAGAGCGATTGATCTGCCGTTTTGCTGGAGGGCCCTTGCCCGCCCACCATCGCGGGACACGCCGCAAGTACGTCCCTGTAGGCTCTTACGCGGCATCCATGCCGCGTAAGGTCCCGCGACGGTGGGCAGGCAAGGACCAATCGAGATGGTCGATGTGCATGGCTATTCGAAATCCCGCTTATCGTGGAAGTGATTGGACACTGCGGATAGAGCAGTTGCAGAGCGATTGATCTGCCGCTTTGCTGCAGGGCCCTTGCCCGCCCACCATCGCGGGACACGCTGCAAGTACGTCCCTTTAAGCTCTTCTGCGGCATCCATGCCGCATAAGGTCCCGCGACGGTAGGCGGGCAAGGACCCGTCGAGATGGTCGGTGCGCATGGTTGCAAGCAACGCATGACGTGTGTTGTTCGGATAACGCTGCGGCGATCAGCTTCGCAACCCAATACGCAACGCGATCACAGGCAGGCTTTCACCCAACCACCGGCCAACTTTATGGTGCGGTGTCCTCACCGATTGCGGGACCGTGTGGCGGCATGGATGCCGCCACCGAGCCTACACGGACGTACTTGCGGCGTGTCCCGCGGGCGGTGAGGGCACCGCACCCTCGACCAACCAAGTTTTGGTGCATGGTTGCGAGCAGTGCGCGTTGCGCTGCGGTCTGATCGGCTCTTTTCGATGCGAGCAACGTCACTGCCATTCCCGACATCACTCCACTTGTCAGCCAAGGCGAGTGCGGCCAACACGTTGCCGCCACCGATGCAGCGTTCAAGCGATTTTGTCAGCCGCTCCAAGCGCGCTAACTCGTCCGCGTTGCGCGATCCAGCCAGCACGCCAGGCCCTGCGCGTTGAGTTCGATATCGGTGGCCAGCAACTGCGCCACGCTCGCATCGTCCAGGCGGCAACCGTGCAGGCGGGCGCGCTCCAGATACAGCTCACTCAACGCCGCCACCATGCAGCGATGGCGGTCCGCACGCTGTGCGCAGCTCAGTGCAATGGCGGTCATCGCATGGATCTGCTCGATCAACGCCTGCGCCAACGGCCCCGGCGATGTGACACGTCCGTAATGGGTCAGATACATCGCGGCCGGCGCGGTCTCCATCAGCCGCGCGATGGAGTGCAGCATCGCTTCCGGCTCGAACTGCACCGGCGAAGAAGTCGGCAGGATGAAAGCGCCTTGTGCGCTATCGAGCTGGCGATACGACAAGCCGAAGGTGTCGCCAGTGAACCAACTGCGGCTGCGTGCATCCCACACGCACAGATGATGCCGTGCGTGCCCGGGCGTCTCGATCGTGCGCAGCGCGCGCTCGCCCAACATCACGGTCTGCCCATCGGCTGCTTCCACCACCCGCTCGGCGGGCACCGGCACGATGGCGCCATAACTGCGCGCCATTTCCGCCTCGCCATACACGGCGGTGGCACCGGCAATCAGCCGGGTGGGATCGATCATGTGCGGCGCGCCGCGCGGATGCACCAGCACGCGCGCATTGGGCAGGTGCTGCAGCAAAGCACCCGCGCCGCCAGCGTGATCCAGATGCACATGGGTCAGGATCAACCACTCCACCTGCGCAGGCGTCAGCCTGGCGGAGTGCAACGCAGCCAGCATGTGCGGCACCGACAGCGAAGTACCGCAATCGACAAAGGCGCCACGTTGCGCCTCGACGATCAGGTACGCCGCATCGAACTGCACACCGCCAAAGCCGGTATCGATGGTCTGGATGCTGGAATCGGCTATCGCTGTCATTCCCACACCATGCTTGCCCAGGAAACCGCAGTGTAGGCGCAAGGTCTTTGCGCTGGCTGTGTTCGCAGTTCCAGGCAGCGATGCATCAGTCGCCTGGACAGCGCTGCCGTCAGGCTGCGCTTATCGGAATTCGACATCGCACGGCCAGGCGATCACCTCGTACCGTCAGCCGTCAGCCGCGATGCATTGCTCCGCGCCGATCACCCCTCGCGCAACACACGCATCGCCACAAGAATCACCTCCGCATCCACCTGCGCATGCACGCCCGGCAATTGCAGATCACTGGCCTGCTCGGCCTGTTTCAAGCGTGCAATCAACTGACCCGCATCGCGTGGCGAGGCGAAGCCATCGCTCTGCAGCAGCAACGCACCGGCGCCATCGTTCAACTTGAAGTAGAACTGCCCGTCGCTCTCGCGATATTGCTTGAACACCGGCGGTGCGACTTTTTCGTCTGCGTCCACGGACGTCGTCGCGGCCTGACTGGAGAGATCGCGCAGACCCACCGCAGCGCGCAACTCGGCCAGAAACGGCGTGGCGTAGCGTGCGCGCAGACGTGCGCCACCGGCGCGCAGAATCGCCTCGATCTTCGCCGGCTCGGCCATCAGCGCCTCATAGCGCGTGCGCAGCGGCGTAATTTCCTGGTCGATCCGCTCGAACAGCTGTTGCTTGGCATCGCCCCAGCCGATGCCATCGGCAAAGGCCTGGGCAAATGCAGCCGTTTCCTGCGGCGTGGCGAAGGCCTGATACAGCTGGAATAACGCCGAACCCTGCGTGTCCTTGGCTTCGCCGGGCGCGCGCGAATCGGTGAGGATGGAGAACACCAGCTTGCGCAGTTCCTCGCGTGGGGCGAACAGCGGAATCGTATTGCCGTAGCTCTTGCTCATCTTGCGGCCGTCCAGGCCTGGCAACGTGGACACCTGCTCGTCGATCACCGCCTCGGGCAAGGTGAAAAAGTCGCGCCCATACACATGATTGAAACGCTGGGCGAAATCGCGCGCCATCTCGATATGCTGGATCTGGTCGCGTCCCACCGGCACCTTGTGCGCGTTGAAGATCAGGATGTCCGCCGCCATCAGCACCGGGTACATGAACAAGCCGGCGCTCACGCCCGCGTCCTCGTCCTCGCCCTCGGCGCGGTTCTTGTCCACCGCCGCCTTGTAGGCATGCGCGCGGTTGAGGATGCCCTTGCCGGCCACGCAGGTGAGCAGCCATAGCAGCTCGGTGGTCTCCGGCACATCGGATTGGCGATAGAACCACACCGTTTCCGGGTCCAGCCCGCAGGCCAGCCAGCTGGCGGCGATCTCCAGCGTGGAGCGCTGCGTCCGCGCCGGGTCCTGCGCCTTGATCAAGCTGTGCAGGTCGGCCAGGAAATAGAAGCTCTCCGCATCGGCGCCGGCGCTGGCCTGGATCGCCGGGCGGATCGCACCGACGTAATTGCCCAGGTGCGGGGTGCCGGAGGTGGTGATACCGGTAAGAACGCGAGTGGTCATCTGCATGAAGGCCAGGAAGTCAGCGCACAAGTTTAGCGGTTCCGTGCACCGGGCATGGACGCGCCGGCTTTGCATGCGTTATCCCACCCGCAGACGCAAAACGGGCCGCATCAGGCGGCCCGTCGTGTGCAGGTGTCGCTCACTTCATCGCGTGAGCGACCTTGCGGATGGCTCAGGTGTCGTCGCGCAGCGACTTTTCGAAGGCGCGCACTTCGGTCTGGGCGCGATCGCGATCCCAGCCGTAGCGCTCCTGAAGCTTGCCCTGCAGATACTCGGCATTGCCTTCGGCGATCTTGAAATCGTCGTCGGTGAGGTCGCCCCACTTGGCCTGCGCCTTGCCTTTGAGCTGGGTCCACTTACCGGAAATGATGTCAGTGTTCATGCGTTGACTCCGCTTGATGCGGCCGCGATTGACCGTGGCGTCAGGTTGCCGATGGACGCGTTCGCTGCAGATCAAAAGCTGTCAAACCCGGACTCACCGCACTGAATGGTCGCTTACGCCTGCGGTGCACGCGGCGCATGTCGATACACGCAGAACTGGCGCGTCGAACGCAGCAGTTCCCGAAAACATGGGCAAAAAAAACGGGCCTTGCGGCCCGTTTTTTCTAAGCATGCAGCGCTAGATCACTTGCGCGCAGCGTCTTCCACTTTCTCGCCAGCGCCCTGCACGTCCTTGCCGGCACCTGCGACGGTGTTGCAACCCGCCAACATACCGACCGAAAACACCGACAGCACCAGCAGCATAATTGCACGCTTCATAACAAACTCCTTCGTGGGTAAACGGCGACGTGCCGCAGATCAATCAATTCGAACAACAAGATCAGACAAAACCTGGAATCAGCACTTACCGTCGCTGCAATTATCGGCCTTCTTTTCGACCTTCTCACCTGCGCCCTGCATGTCCTTGCCGGCGCCGGCCATGGTGTTGCAGCCAGTCATCACGCCAGCCGAAAACAGGCCTAGCACCATCAGTGTCAGCAGTCGCTTCATCGGTCTTCCTCAGTTCTGCATTCGGTGCCAACGCACCGCGCTTGGCGCCAAATCTGACTGCGTGGCCGTGGATTTGATGTGAACGTGGCGCGCCGCGTTCAGCAATCGATCAATCTCGCATCAGCGTGGACTTGCCGAACAGGCTCTCCACCAGATCCACCGCCAGCTCGGCGGTCGCGTTGCGGTTGTCCAGCACCGGATTGAGTTCGACGATGTCCAGCGACCCCATACGCCCGGTGTCGGCAATCATCTCCATCACCAGCTGCGCCTCGCGGTAGTTGGGACCACCGGGCACGGTGGTGCCCACGCCCGGCGCGATGCTGGGGTCGAGGAAGTCCACATCGAAGCTCACGTGCAGATGGGTGTCCGCGCTCATGCCCTGCAAGGCAGTCTCCATGGTGCGCTTCATGCCGGCCTCGTCGATGTAGCGCATGTCGTAGACATCGATGCGATGCTGCTTGATCAGACGTTTCTCCTCCGGGTCCACCGAGCGAATGCCGATCTGCCGCACCTGCTCGGGCAGCAGGGCCGGCGCGCTGCCGCCCAGATGGGTCAACGCCTGCGGGCCCAGGCCGCACAGGCAGGCCACCGGCATGCCGTGCACGTTGCCCGATGGCGTCACCTCGCTGGTATTGAAGTCCGAATGCGCATCCAGCCACAGCACCCGTAGCGGGCGCCCCTGTTCGCGGCAGTACTTGGCCACCGCGGTGATCGAACCGATGCCCAGGCAGTGGTCGCCGCCGAGCATGATCGGCATGCGCCCGGCGCATAGTTCAGCGTAGCTGGCGTCCATCAGCGCCTGGTTCCAGGCCACCACTTCGTCCAGATGCCGGTAGCCTGCCTGCGGGGCCAGCCAGGGATTGCGCGGGCCATTCAGATTGCCCAGGTCGCGCACCTCCACACCGCGGCCGATCAAGGCCTCCTGCAAGCCGGCGATGCGCAGCGCCTCCGGCCCCATCCGCGCGCCACGGTGGCCGGCACCGATGTCGGTGGGAACGCCAATCAGGGAAACCGGCAGGTACTGCGTCGCCATGCATTGCTCCAGCATCGAGAAAGCGCTGAAGTCTAGTCGTCGGCCCGCGCACTGACGCGCGGCAGCGCAGCACGGCGCGCGGCCTGCGTCACCAATCACGCAATCGCATCTGCCACTGCAGCAATCCGAACAGCGGCCGATACCCCGTAGCGGGCAAGCGTCGGGCAAGCGTCGGACGGGAGCGGATGGCATGCGCAAAGGCTGCGGTGTCAGCGTGATCCATCTCGACCGGAGCACTACCGACCACCAGCCGCGCTCGCTTGTCAGCTGCGTCGAGAGGTTGATTGCTGCTTCACGTGACGTGGTTGGGCAGTTTGTGGCGCATCTGTGCTTTGCGGAATGCGCCTGCCTGCCCGCACAGTTAGACCATGGCTGGAGATGCCGGTGCCACTGTCTGCCCGCCAGCGCGGGTCATCAGTGCCATCGACAGGTTTTTTTCATCGCGCAGCGCGTTTTGTACAGGGGAGAAATTCATGCCGCACAACGCCGTCAACCAGGTCGTCAAGGCTGCCGTGGGCGAGGTCGCGCGGGCGTCGCATCAGTACGACCTGCAGCGCATCGGTCGCGAGTTCGCGCAGACCATCGAGCGTGAGCCAGGCATCCGTTTGTTGATGCTGTCCACCGCCGACGGGCGCGCCATTACCGAGCAATCCAGTCTGGATGTCGACGGTCGGCGTCTGGCGGCGATGGCCAATTCGTTTCTGACCCTGGGCGAGACCCTGGCGCGCGAATCCAGTCTGAGCGAGGCCGATTACGCCACCGTCAGCACCCGTGGCGGCCAGCTGGTGCTGATCCGCATTCGCGCCGACAAACCGCTGACGCTCACCGCAATTGGCGGCCCACAGCTCAATGCCGCCGCACTGTTGTTCAACGCGCGCGACTGCGCCGGCCGTCTGGCCAAGGCCATGGCGCAACCGGCGACCTGAGGCTTGGCATTGTTCGTGCTTGCCTTTCGCGCACCCATTACTCACCGCTTGTAAGGACGTCCCGTGGCACAACTCAATCTGGAACACCTGCATTCAATCGCCGGCTTCGTCGGTGCCGCACTGGTCGATAGCGACAGCGGCATGGCACTGGGCATGACCGGCGGCACCGATCTCAACCTGGAACTGGCCGCCGCCGGCAATACCGAAGTGGTGCGTGCCAAGCGTCGCATCGCCGAGCAGCTCGGTCTGAACGACACCATCGAAGACATCCTGATCACGCTGGCCCGTCAGTACCACCTGCTGCGTCCGCTGGAGAGCAACGGCACACTGTTCTTGTACGTCGTGCTGGACCGCGCCAAGGCCAATCTGGCGATGGCCCGTCACGAGCTCAAGGCGTTCGAAAAGACCCTCGACTTCGGTTGATGCCAACCTGGCGGCGCACACGCGTCGCCTGTCCGGCCTGCCGGTCTGCACCGGCAGGCGTCGCACTCCAACGCGCCGATGCGGCGCCATGTCATGACCATACCCATTCACGCCCTGCGGGTCGCTACGGCCGGCCTGGACCTGCTGCACACCACGCGCCTGAAACTGGCGTGCTCGCTGCTGCTGGCCGAGCGCGTCGACGTGCAATTGGGGCAATGGCCGCACCACGCGGCCGACGTGGTGGTACTGGGTCTGGAAAGCGCCGACGGCCTGGCCGCATGGCAGGCGCTGCAAGGCCAGCCGATGCGCGTGCTGGTGGTGTCGCGGACACCGGTCGCCGGCGCATGGATCAAGCACGGCGCCACCGTGCGCGAACTCAACGAACACCTGCGTCTGCTGCTGTCCTCGCCGCATAACGTGCAGATCGCCGAACCGGCGCTGCTGATCCGCCATTGCCGCGGTGAATTCGGCAACGCTGCAGTGCTGCTACGCCACGCGCAGCTGCACGTCCGTGTAGATCCGGCCAATGCCTGCGTGCAACTTGCACCCGGCCTGCCGTTGTCCGAACTGGTCGCCGCACTGGATCGCCCCGGTTGGCAGGTCGCACCGGACACAACCGATGCCGCACTGACGCAACGCATCTCGTTCGAAGCGCTGTATTTCGCCCTGCCCGAGCATCTGCGGCCCGCGCTGCCGGCGGTGGAACCCAGCCATGCGCTACAGCTGCGCCAATGGCCGGAACTGAGTGCCGAGACCAGCTCGCCCGCACAGTTGCTCGCCATCGCCCACCTGCATGCGCGTCCGTGGCGCGCGCAGGCGCTGGCCAATGCTTGCAAGCTGCCGCTGCAAACGGTGGAATGCCTGTTCGCCGCTGCACTTGCCAGTGGCCTTGCCCAGACTGCGGAGATTCCCGTGCCTGCAACGCAGACTCGTCCGGACAGCAGCAACTCCCGGTTCTTCTCCTGGGTCGCACGTCGGTTTGGCCTCTCTCTTTTTCAGGCGCAGTCATGAGTCTTCCGGCCAACAAACTGGTGTTCGTTGGCGGCATGGGCGCCGGCAAGACCACGGCAGTGCGCGCCATTTCCGACGTGGAGCCGGTCAGCACCGAGATGCCGCTCAGCCAGGATGCCTACGGCGACAAGACCTACACCACGGTGGCGCTGGACTACAGCTCGATCGAGCTGGAAGACGGCGAGTTGCTGCACGTGTACGGCGTGCCGGGCCAGAAATACCTGGATTTCATGTGGCCACTGGTTTGCGACGGCGCACTGGGTGTGATCGTGCTGACCAGCGCGCGCGATCCGCAGATGCTCGAGGCCACGCTGACGTTGCTGCGTGAATTTTCGCAGATCGCACCAGAGGCAAGTATGGCGGTGGGCATCACCATGACCGACGAAATGCAGGATTTTCTGCTGCCGCCGTTCCGCGATGCATTGGTTGCCGAAGGCTTTCGCATCCCGGTCATGCGCGTGGATGCGCGCTCGGCCACCCAGATCACCTTCCTGGTGAAATCGCTGCTGTCCTATCGCTACACTTCGGCGCACAGCTGATCGGCAGCGCCTGGCGCGCGTACCTGCGTGATCGACACGCAAGACAAAACAAGGAATCCGGTCACGACGGTGCCTGAAAGGGCGTCACGCGGGGGATGCCGCCTCTAGGGTGGCGGCGACGCGTCCATCTTCCTTGATGCCAGACACACGACGCGAACGTCATACATTCGAGCGCTTTGTCTGACTTGTTCAGTATGGCGCGCGATCAAAAGCCAGGACATCGGGACGTTCCCGACATCGCGCAGGACATACCCGTGATATCGCGTCGGCAATAGCGGTGGCGATGGGCAGCCAGGCCGTCGCGGCACCATGCGGCTTACGCGCGCGTAGTTGGGTGCCTGGCTGCCAAGCGGCGCACCCACCTGTGGTGACCGCACACCGCGTAGCCAGTAGCTAGCGACTGTCTTGCTGCTGCTGTTGCACGGCAACTCGTCGAACAGGCAGACATCAAGCGATCTCGACGCGCGCTTCGGCGCACGGCAGCGTCACTGCCCGCGGCGGCAACCTGACCCGCCAGAATCGACAACTGCAGCGCGCCGCAAAGACGCTGCCGCAGTACTGACCTATCGCCACGATCGGATAAAGTAGCGCGATGACAATCGAACTGAAGCCCGGCGGCTTGTTGATCGCGATCGAAGGCATCGACGGCGCCGGCAAGACCACCCTCGCCCGCAGCCTGGCCACCACCCTGGAAGCGGCCGGCGTCCGCGTCGTACTGAGCAAGGAGCCGACCAACGGCCCCTGGGGCACCCAGTTGCGTCAGTCCGCCGCCACCGGCCGCCTGAGCGCGGACGAAGAAGCCGAGCTGCTGATCCGCGACCGCCACGAACATGTGGACACCCTCATCGCGCCCGCATTGGCACGCGGCGACATCGTGATCCTGGACCGCTACTTTCCGTCGATGGTTGCCTACCAGGGCGCCGCCGGCCTGCCGCTGGACGCGCTGCTGGAACGCAACGCCTTCGCACCGCGCCCGGACGTGCTGCTGCTGCTCGACCTGCCACCGCCCACCGGCCTGGCGCGCATCCGCGCCCGCGGCGACGCCCCCAACCACTTCGAAACCCAGGACAACCTGGAACGCTGCCGCGCCATCTTCAATGCCCTGCAATTGCCGGGCAAACACGTGGTGGACGCCAGCGCAGATGCAGACAGCGTGCTACGCCAAGCCCACGCTATCGTCGTTGCCGCACTGGCCGAACGGCTGAGCGGCGACGCTGCGCACACCGATGCAGAAAGGGCTGTCCTGAAACTGCTATCGGCCGGTCGCCCGGCCTGATCTGCTGCGCGTGCTTACGCGCAGGCAACAACAAACTGCGCAATACGATTTGCGCGCAACGCGCAACTTATCTAAAGCCCCTCTCCCCGCGGGAGAGGGGTTGGGGTGAGGGTACGGCCAGCCACAATTCCCGACGAAACCGCTCCTTCACCAAGCGCTTCGCCTCATAAAGGAATCAATATTCCGATAGAGGATGTCGCGTTGGCCCGCACAACCACCGTGCGTGGCAATCGGCTGCAGTGAAAATTGCAGGCACAGAAAACGCACCCAAACGACAGCACGGCCAGAACAGGTGTGTGCACGAACTTGTGGATCGAAGATGGTGCCGGCACCCGGATTCGAACTGGGGACCTACCGCTTACAAGGCGGTTGCTCTACCAACTGAGCTATGCCGGCAAAGGCCAAGCGCATTGCGCGCCGGTGCGCATTCTAGCGCAGCGCGGAGCAATCTAGCGATCGTTGACGCGTTGCACCCGCGGCACCCTGCAACGCAGTGGGTGCCGAGGCACTACGCACATCGATCCACCAGCGCGATTGCCCGGTGTCGCTGGGCATCAGCTGCGCGGGAAACCCCGCACTCACCAGGCTCGCCTGACGCCGCTCGGCGCGCTCGCGGCTCTGGTATTGGCCCAGCGCGACGGAGTTGTCCTCGCCTTGCGCAATCACGTAATAGTCGCCGATGCCAGCCGCCGCGATGCGCTTGACCAATGCCTGCGCCGCGGCACGATCGCCCACGCTGGGCAGCATCACCCGGAACGTGCTGACCCCGGCGTCCTTGTCTTCGCGCACGCTGCTGCGCGTGGCTTGACTACGAATGCGTGCCAGCGCGGCATCGGCGTCCGCGCGCGCCGGATAGGGGCCCAGGCTGGCGCAGCGCTCTGGAACGGGCGCGGGAGTCGGCACCGTTGGCGATGTCTTTGGTGCAGGCGCCACAGCAACCTCGGCAGGTTTCGGAGCGACCTTGGTTGTGGCCGGAATCTCGGACGGTACTGGCGATGTTTCGGCCACTGCGGTGGTAGCCGCAGCTGTCGAAGCGGCCGCCGCCGCTTGTTCCGTTGATGTCTGAGCCGGTGCCGGTGCCGGTGCCGGTGCCGGTGCCGGTGCAACCGATGTTGCTGCCGGCGCAGCATCTGTATCTGCAGCTGCTGTTGCTGCCTCTCTCGATATCGCAGCCGCCGCGCCTGTTGCGATGTTCGGCAACACCTCCAACCGTGCCACACCCGCCGGCTGCGCCGGAGCGGCCAACGCGGCCGGTGCCGGCTGCAGGGCCCACCACAACGCCACGCCGGCATTGAGGACGATCAAGACAACGATGAGCGCGCGTACATACATGCAATGGATTCTAAGAGTGGCCGATAACCGCTGGCGAGAACTCGACGACTCGGCGCGAGCGGCAGGCAGCCAGTGACCCCAGTGTACGAGCGCGACATCCCGATGCCGAGCACCGGCCGCCCACCTGGCGGCTGCGCATCGTTTCGATCACCGCCCTCAGGGCGCCGACGCAGACCTCGCCCAGATCGCCAGCCCATCCAGCACCAGCGCAGCGCGGAACGTGGCATCGGGCAACAACGGCAGTAACGGTGGCGCGCCGCCGCCGTGCACCAGCAAGCGCACCGGCACGCCCAAACTGCGTTGCGCGTGCTGCAGGCTGCGCTCGATCAGCGCCACCGCCGCACCATCGCAACCGGACGCCAGTGCATCGTCCGTGTCGTTGGCCAGCTCCACATAATTGCCTCCGCTGGCCGGCAATTGCACCGCGCGGGCATGCAGCGCTTCGCGCATGGTAGTCGGCGAGGCAGCGATGCGCCCGCCGTGATGCTGCCCATCAGCCCCAAGCATATCGATGGTCAGCGCAGTGCCCACGCCGGCCACCAGCACCGGTGCCTCGCCACGCGCGCCGAGCAGCGCCAGAAAGCGATCCACGCCGAAGCGGCTCGGGTCCGCATATGCAATGCGGATGCCGGCGCATTCGGCCGCTGTGCGCACGATCCGCACCTGATCGAAGCGCTCGTGCAGGCAGGCGAGCATCCGCTGCGTCAACGTCGGCGCAGCAACGCTGGCCACATGCGCGATGCGCCCGGTCGGCAGCGCCGACAGTGCGGCCGCATCCATCGCCTCGGCGCCGTGCGGCCACGCCTGCACATCGCCGGCGCGATCTCCCTGTAGCAGGGCGTACTTGAACCGCGAATTTCCAAGATCGAACAACCACTCGCTCATGCAGGTCTCACGCTCACTTCTCCGGAGTGGAACAGGCGCACCGTCTCGCCCAATTGCACCCGCAACGCGCCGTCGGCAGCCAGACCGAGCGCAACGCCGTGATGCCGGGTGCCAGCCTCTTCGACCTGTACCGCGCGGCCACACAACACGTCCAGGGCCGCATAGCGACTCAGGAACGGAGCCAGCCCCTGTGCCTCGAACAGATCCAGCGCCGGCAGCAGCCCGGACAACACCGCCGCCACCACGGTATCGCGCGAGACCGCACGGCCGGCCAGCGTATCCAGATCCACCCACGGCTGGTCGATCGCAGCGGCCGCCGCGGCCGGCATGTGCACATTCAAGCCCAGTCCGATCACCGCACGCGCATTGCCGGCCATTTCGCCGCCGCCTTCGATCAACAGGCCGCCCAGCTTGCGCTCGCACGCCAGCAGATCGTTGGGCCACTTCAGCCCGACATCGGCAAAGCCGCAACCGCGCAAGGCTTCGGCCACCGCCACACCCACCGCCAGGCTGAGCCCGGCCAGCTGGCCCAACCCACCGCTGAAACGGCGCGAGGCCGACAGATAGATATGCGCACCCAGCGGCGAGGTCCATTGCCGGCCGCGACGGCCGCGCCCACCGGTCTGACGCTCGGCCAGCAGCACCGCCACGCCCCGCTCGGGCGCCGCACGCGCCAGCAAGCTGGTGTTGGTGGATTCCAGCGTCCAGGCGACATCGAGTGCAGCCAGGCCCGCCAGCGCATCGCTCGACATGGCCGCACGAATCCGCACAGCCTCCAGCAGATCCAGCGCCGCCGCCAGACGGTAGCCGTCTCCGGCCCGCCCTTCGATGTCGACCCCGGCTGCGCGCAAATTTTGAATGCGCTTCCACACTGCCGCACGGGTCAACCCGGCATCGCGCGCCAGCGCATCGCCGGATAGCCGGCCGCTCGCAAGTTTGGCCAGCAACGCGCGGTCATCCACGGCAAGGTCCCCAAATCGATCCGTGAAAGTATGCGCCAAGCCCACCCGGGCGCCCAGCACGGCTTGCGTGAGGGAGTGAAAAGCGCGTTATGATCGCCAACTCACGCCGCTTGCCCTGGATGTGGACGATGCGCCGAATCACGGTTTGCCTGCTCCTGTTATTGGCTCCGCTTGCCGCGCTGGCATCGGACCAAGTGGTCGATGGCGACCATGAGAGCTGCGTCAGCACCAATTCGGCTGCGCGCGGCAGGACGCCCAATGGCGAGGCCGCTGCACCGGCACGCGCTCCCGCGCACAAGCCCACGCCGGCCACCGGCGGCGGCGGCGGCGATGGCGACGCGCTGTTCCCACGCATGCGCACGATGCCGCGCTGGCACAGTTTTCTGCCGGGCATGTTCCGCTGATCCAGTGGTTGTCGCGCTGGCTGCGCCGGCCGCCCATCGACATTCCTGATGCGTTATGGCTGCCGGTCTGCAGCGGCTGCGCCTGGGTCGCCGCGCTCGATCCGCCCCGCCAGCACCGTCTGCGCGCGCTGGCCGCACAGTTCCTGCAGCAAAAAACCATTTCCCCGGTCGATGGGTTGCAGCTGCATGCGCACGATCATGTGCTGCTGGCGGCCACCTGCTGCCTGCCGCTGCTGGAAATCGGTGCAGTGGGCTGGCGCGGCTGGTCGCAACTGATCGTCTACCCGGACGCGTTTCGTGTGCAGCGCACGCATGTGGATGCGGCTGGGGTAATGCATGCCTGGGACGACACGCTGATCGGCGAATCCTGGGAGCAAGGCCCGCTGATCGTCAGCTGGGCCGATGTGCAGGCCGATCTGGACGACCCGCAGGCCGGCTTCAACGTGATCGTGCACGAGATGGCGCACAAGCTCGATGCACTCGATGGCGCCCTCGACGGCACCCCGCCGCTGCCACGCGATGCACAACGCGCCTGGGCACGCGATTTCCAGCAGGCCTTCGATGCGTTCTGCCAACGCGTGGATGCCGGCGAAGACACCGAGATCGATCCGTATGCCGCCGAGGCACCGGAAGAATTCTTCGCGGTCGTGAGCGAATATCACTTCTCGGCGCCGCAAGTGATCGCGCGCGTCATGCCGGATGTCGCCGCGCAGTTGACGCGTTTTTACGGGCCTTCGCCGTTTGCTTCTTCAGCGCAGCGCTGAGGGTGTGGTGGCACCAACGCGTTGCTTGCGATGGTTGCAATGCAACCGCTTCGCGCGCGGTGCTCGCACACGCTTGGCCGAATTGAAAACACCGCTGCGCAATGTCGTCCAAGTGCCCGCTCGGCACTGCTGATTTCAACAGCACGCTGCAATGCACTCACACCAGCCCGAGATCGCGCGGCCTGGCACCGGGAAACACCCGCTCCAACTGCGCTGGCGACAGCCCCCACAATCGACTCAATAGACCGCCAAACAGACTGCGGTAATTGGTAAGCACGGGGTAATCGCGGTTCTGCAGCAGCTGCGTTTGTTCGACCGCGACCTGTTCGCCAGCAATACGACCACCCTGCACGCCGCCACCCAGCACCCAATACGTGGTGCCGTGCCCGTGATCGGTACCCTTGCTGCCGTTCTCGCGAAAGGTGCGGCCAAACTCGGAGAGCACCACCACCACGGTGTCCTTCCATGCCGGCCCCAAGGCATCGGCGTATGCCGCCAGCCCTTCGCCGAGATTACGCAGATTGTTCGCCAACCCACCTTCGACACTGCCCTGGTTGGCATGTGTATCCCAGCCGCCGACATCGACGAATCCCAGCCGGTACTGGTCGCGCATCAGGCTCGCCATGCGCCGGGTTTCGTCGGCGAAGGTGCGCGCACTGGCAGCGCCGCGGCCGGCCTGCTCCATCTCTTCGCGCAGCTGCGCGGTCACCTGCTGACGCAATGCCAGGCCCTCGCGCGCGGCTGCCGCAAGCGGCGTTGCGTCGTACATCTGCGACAGGATCTGCGCCTGCCGCGCATCCAGACCGCCTTTGCCGATCCCACGCAACGACACATTGGGCAAATCGCCGCCGCCTTGAAACGTCAGCGGTAACGAATCGGTAAACGCAATCGCCGGCACCCCGCTGAGCACGCCCGACAAGCGCGCCATGAAACCGGACCGATAATCGCGGCGCTGCCTGCCGGCCTGGCCGGATTCGATATCGTCCTGGGTTTCGAAGTGGCTGCGCGACAGATCGTCCGTGCCGGCAAACGGCACGAAGGCCAGCTGCTTGCGTTGCCACAGCGGCAACATCGCATCGCGCATCACCGGGTTGAGACCCCATTGCGCATCCAACGCAACGGCGCTCTTTGGATTGGCAGCATCCGGACGCGCAATAGCCAGGGTCGGCCGCGCCTGATAATAAAAATCGCTGGCGTGCGGTACCAGCAGATTATTGCTGTCGTAGCCGCCACGCAGAAACACCACCAGCATGCGCGCACTGTCGCGTGGCGCGGCAAACAGACGACCGGACCACGGCAGACTCGCGGCCGCTGCGGAGGCAAGCAGAAATTGACGTCGTTGCATGGTGCACTCCTGCGGCGATAACCGTTCGGCGATTGTTGAATCAGCAGTCGTTGAATCAGCGGCCGCTAGATCAGCGATAGTTGAAGTCCGGCGATGACAGCAAAAACCCATTCCACTCCGCCGGCGAACGCGCCTGGCCCAACGCCTCATGCGTGCCGCTGGAAAGCGACGGTGCAACCCAGCGATACGATGGACGCGTATCGATCTGCGTCAGCACAGGAATTGGCGTGTCGTTATCGCCATCGAAGCGAAACAGTTGCTTGGGTCCGCTGCCCAGGGAACGCGCTACCTCGAAGCGTCGCGCCAGTTGCCCGGAGCTGGTCCACGCCCGCGATTGCAGCGACCATCCATCGGGTGTGATGCGCCCGAACACCGGCTCGCCGAGTTGCTGCACCCAGCTCACCATCGGCGCGGCATTGACCACTCGTTGATCTTCGTACGCCAGCCGCATGGCCGAGACCACAAACCGATTCGGATCCTTGAACTTGCGCGGTTGCGCCTGCGCAAATTCCGGCGCGTCCAGCATGGCCTGCATCACCTTGGCGATATCGCCATCGCTGCGTTGAAAGGTCTTTGCCATGCGCGCGACCAGTGCAGCCGGTGGCTTGTCGCTGACGAAATACTCGGCCAGGCGCTGCGACACAAACTGCGCGCACGCCGGTTGCCGTACCAACAGCTGCACTGCACGTTCGATCTCATCCAGACCACCAGCGGCGATGCGCTGGCCCAGCAAGGTCTTGTCGCCGGGTTGATGGCGCGCAGGATTGAATTCGAACAGGCCCTTGCGCACGACCTGTGCCTGCCCCGTTGTTGCAGCGGTTGGTACTGGCGGCGCGCCTTCGGCCTTGATCGGCACCAGACCGGCGCCGGTCAGTATCAGCGCCAGTTGCTGCACATCCTGCTGGCTGTAGCCGCCATGCACGCCCAGCGTGTGCAACTCCATCAATTCGCGCGCGTAGTTTTCGTTGACCTTGCCTTTGGCATTCTTGGCGTTATCCAGATATTCCAGCATCGCCGGGCTTTCCAGCGTCGCCATCACCAGGTCGGCGAACTTGCCGGTGGCGTGCGGACGAATCGCGTTTTCCATGTAATCGGCCGCCATCCATTTCACGCGCCCCTTGTCGGCGTACACGCTGAAGTGATTGAGCCAGAACCACACCAACTGCTCACGCAGCTGCGCCGGCGCATACACCGCACGCAGCAATTGCGCCTGACGCGCCTGGGTCAGCATCTGACCGCCACGCGCCTGCCAGGTCTTGCGCAAGGCAGCCTTCTCATCGCCATCGGGCAGCGTTTGCAGACGGATCTTGTCGGCCTCGTATTGCGTCAGCAAGGTCACCAATGGCGTGTGCAGCGCATCGAACTGCTGCAGTTGTGCACGGATCGGCGCTGGCAATGCGGCATCGTCGCTGGCTTGCAATAGCAGTGCGCCGTAGCGCTTGGGGCCGAGCCGCTGCAGCTGCGCCGCGCTATCGGCATCCACGCCGTAGGTGGCACGCTGCAACCAGCGTGTCTGTGCTGGCGTCAATGGCGCTTCGGCGGCACTGCACGACAGCACGACGACGCAGCCCGCCAACAGCAACGGCACGCGCCATCTGCGCTGTCGAGGTGTCCGGACGGAAAGTGCAGTGACCCACCGTGCCTGTGCAACGCGCTCGAACATGCAGTTCTCCATCGCAACGGCCTGCAACCGGCCCAGTATGGTCAAGCCAACGCGTGAGGCGTTAAACGGTTGTCGGAGCGTGGCGCGACATTGGCCACGGGTTCATCCCGCAACGCATGCCGGTCACAGTCCCGGCGGCAAGGTCACATCGAAGCGGGCGCCGCCCAGTTCCTGCGAGCGCACCACCTGCAATTCGCCGCGGTAGGCCTTGATCAGGTCCTGCACGATCGACATGCCGATGCCGTGACCCTGCACGCGCTCATCGCCACGCACGCCACGTTGCAGAATCTTGGCCACATCCTCCGGCGCGATGCCGGGACCATCGTCTTCCACCGACAGGATCAATCCGGCGCGGCGGCTCCCGGTGGTGGGACCTGGCTGCGCAGTCAACAGCACGCGGCTGCGCGCCCACTTGAAGCCGTTTTCCAGCAGATTGCCAAGCAGCTCCTGCAGATCGCCCGGCTCACCATGGAAACGCGCTTCAGGCGAAATATCGAATTCGCACAGCACGCCTTTGACCGAATACACCTTCTCCAGACCGCGCACGATTTCTTCGGCGGTCGACTCGATCGGCAACGGCGCGGCAAACAGCTTGTGCCCGCTGGAAGCCGCACGTGCGAGTTGGTAAGACACCAGGTCGTTCATGCGCCGCAGCTGCACGTCCATTTCCTTGTGCAGATCGCGCTCGGACTGACCGCTGTCCAGTTGGGTGCGCAACACGGCAATCGGCGTCTTGAGGCTGTGTGCCAGATCGGCAAGCGTATTGCGCTGACGATCCAGGTTGTCGCGCTCGCTTTCGATAAAGGCGTTGATGCTTTCGGTCAGCGGCTCCAGTTCGCGCGGATGCTGCTCGCTCATGCGCTGGATTTCGCCGCGCTGCACCTTGGTCAACTCGTTGATGACCCGCCGCAGCGGTCGCAGGCTCCACTGCAGAATGAAGGCCTGCAGCACCAACAGCACCACGCCGGCACTACCGAGATAGAACCACACCGCACCACGGAACACGCGCAATTGCGCGCCCATCGAGCGCGCGTCTTCCATCACGTAGATGGTGTACGGAATCTCGCCGCCGTGTTCGCGTTCGACATAGCTCACGCCCAGGCCATACCGGTACAGCTCGCCCAGACTGCCGTCGATCTGAGTCATCTCCAGCGGGCCGATGAACTCTTCCTGGCGCGGCTCGAGCATGCGCCCGTGCGGAATGTTGGGGCCCTCGGCCGACATCGACGTCCAGCTCTCATCCGGGCGCACGACTTCGACATACAGCCCGCCGCCGGGCACGTCGAAACGCGGATCCGGCGGCTGGCCGCCGATATACAGCGAACCATCGCGGACGAAATCGATATTGGCGGCATACGCCGAGGCGTAGTTCTTCAGCCGCTCGCGCAGATTCTTTTCGGCAGTGTCGGCGAACGCCACATCCAGCGCATAGCCTGCCAGCGCCAGGAAGGCCACCAGACTGAGGCTGGCAGCCAACAGCTGGCGGGCCTGCAAGGAGCGCGGCCGCCAGCGTTTGTACCACTTGGAGCGCACCGACACCCTATCTTCCTGTTTGCCGACGCGCGGACTCAGCCTTCGGTACGCGGGATGGCGAAGCGGTAGCCACGACCACGCACGGTCTCGATCGGCTTGAGCTCACCGTCGGGATCGAGCTTCTTGCGCAGGCGACCGATAAACACTTCCAGCACGTTCGAATCGCGATCGAAATCCTGCTGATAGATGTGTTCGGTCAGATCGGCCTTGGAGACCAGTTCGCCGGCATGCATCATCAGGTACTCGAGCACCTTGTACTCGTAGCTGGTCAGGTCGACATTGGCGCCATTGACGCTCACCGTCTGCGCTGCCAGATCCAAAGCGACCGGGCCGCACTCCAGGGTCGGCTTGCTCCAGCCTGCCGCGCGCCGCAGCAACGCGTTGACGCGCGCCAGCAGCTCTTCGACATGGAACGGCTTCACCAGGTAATCGTCGGCGCCCTGCTTGAGGCCTTCGACCTTGTCCTGCCAGCTCGAACGCGCGGTCAGGATCAGCACCGGGAATTTCTTGCCCTCATCGCGCAACGCCTTGATCAGCTCCATGCCCGACATCTTGGGCAGGCCGAGGTCGATGATGCCGACGTCGAACGGCACTTCGCGGCCCATGTACAGACCTTCTTCGCCATCTTGTGCAGCGTCGACAGCAAAGCCTTCACGCTTCAGGCGCGCGGCAAGTGTCTCGCGCAGCGGAGCTTCGTCTTCGACCAAAAGGATACGCATGCACTCTCCCTAGTTACGTTGTCGGCGGGTGCCGGGGAATTTATAAGACTGAACGCAGAACTATCTACGTTTACTGGTTATCGTCGCGTGGTGGCGCATCTGGCGGCGCCGGGCGACGCGGCGGCGGGGGCTGCATCTGTTCCGATTCGTAAACGGTGTGCACGCGCCCGTCCAACATGTACTTGACCCGGTTGAGATTGCCACCGTCGAACGGCACACGTTCGGCGCTGAGGATCTGTCCACCGGTGGACCGCTGCACCTGCCGAATGGTGTCCGACAGCGTGCGCCCGTTGCCGCGGGCTGAGGGCGGTAACGCCTCACGGCCCGAATGCCCCATCGGATATCCCTGACACCATGCCGACGGCGCTGCCGTGGCGACCCAAAGGGCAACCAGAACAACATGGCTAGCGCGGCAGAACGGCTGGGTCACAAACGAATCCTAGCGGGTTGTTCAGGAACATTCAAAATTCGTGAAACCGGCCATGCGTCACAGCGTGGTCGAGCCCGAGAATAGACCCAAATTCTTGATTTTGGGGGGTGAATCCGATCTGAACTTTTTAGCTTCGTGTTAACGCGGTTCAGTGAAATGAACGCCGTTTGAGGCCAAAAGCCTTGCCTGCGCTCGCTCTCGCGGTTGTGGCTGCCGCGTTGTGAGCTAACAATTGTGGCCGTTCAAGAGCTGGTTCAGGCCATGCAAGTGCCGGACCACTCTCAGGCGACAACGCGCCAGGCGTGCGTGTCGGTGCGCTGCAATGCCTGCTCGACCAGGTCCCATCCGGCGCCGGGGCGGTGTGCGCCCTCGCTCAGCACCTGGCGGAATGCGCGTCCGCCGGGCTGCCCATGGAAGAGTCCCAGAACATGTCGGGTGATGTGCTTCAGCGCCAGCCCTTGCTCCAGCTGGGACTCTACATAGGGCTGCAGCGCGCGTAGCAATGCCTCGCGCGATTGTTCCGGGCGCTGATTCAGTGCCGCGTCCAGGCAATGCAGCACATAAGGGTCGTGGTAGGCCGCACGGCCGAGCATGACGCCGTCGGTGTGTTGCAGGTGTTCCAGCGCGGCGTCCACCGCAGCGATGCCACCGTTGATAACCACCGGCAGTTGGGGGCGCTCCTGCTTGAGGCGATAGGCCCAGTCGTAGCGCAGCGGCGGCACCTCGCGGTTTTCCTTGGGCGACAAGCCCTTGAGCCAGGCGTTGCGCGCATGCACCACCACCATGGCAGCGCCGGCCGCGACGACTTGATCGACAAAACTGGCGAACACCAGATAGTCGTCATCGTCGTCCACGCCCAGGCGGCACTTGATCGTGACCGGCAGCGTGGTTGCCGCGCACATGGCGCCAACGCACTCGACCACCAGCGCCGGCTCGCGCATCAGGCAGGCGCCAAAACGCCCGGCCTGCACGCGATCGGACGGGCAGCCGCAATTGAGATTGATTTCGTCATAGCCCCACTCCTGCGCAATCGCAGCCGCCTGCGCCAGCAGGGCCGGCTCGCTGCCGCCCAATTGCAGGGCGAGCGGATGTTCGACCGGATCGAAGCCGATCAGCCGCGTGCGATCTCCATGGATCACCGCGTTGGCGTGCACCATCTCGGTGTACAGCCGTGCGGAGGGCGCCAGCAGGCGATGGAAGACCCGGCAATGGCGGTCGGTCCAGTCCATCATCGGGGCGACGGACAGACGCAAGGAGGCGGCGTAACGATCGGCGGAAGCGGTCATCAACAAGTTGGCCGCCGTGAGCGGCCATCGGAATGCGGAGCAGGATCAACAGCTTACACGGGCACCGATGAATCTGCCGCAGCGCATGAGCCATGCCGAAGCTCTTGGCTGTCAGATCTTGCTGGAGGATCAGCTGTTCGCAGCGTCATGCGATCGACAGCGTATCGACAGGCAGAATTCGAGACGATGTGAGCGTTATGGATTGCGTTGGATGCGCGCTTCGGCACCCAGCATCACGGCCACATCTGCCGTCGGAGCGGAGAACGACATCGCGCTAGCGCTGTTTTTGTTCCAGCTCGCCAAATCCTAGCGCTGTCGAGCGGCATCGCTATTTGCTGGCATCGCGCCGTCTCAGCGGTGGCGTGGGCCAGTTTGGCCGGCTGAGTCTGGCAGTGGGTGTAGCGTTCGCCGAGCAGGATGCTGCCGTCCCTGGCGGCGTCCGCCCCTGTCGAGCGAACGCGCTACATCATTGCTTACAAGCGGGATTTCTTGCGTCCACTGCTGGCGTCAGCGCGATTGCGCGCGTCGCCTGGACGCGAGCAATGCTTACGGGTTGCGGAAACCGACGCGCTCTTCGGCAGTCAGCGGCTTGCCGAGTGCGTGGTAGGAGGCGACTAGCGTGATCAGGGCAGTGCCCAGCACGGTGTAGAAGCTCCACGAGGTGGCGAGGACATGCACCTGGCCAAACACCAGCGCCACGACGGCGGTGGCGGTGCACAGCACCATGGCGAGCAGGGACATCAGGAAAGGGATGGAAGGATCGAGCTTCATGGTCCGGGGGTTCCAAGGTGCGATAGCTTCAGCATCGGCGTTGCCAGCGCTTTCTTGAACTGTTTTCTGCGGTTTTTTCCAATGAATTTCAAGCAAGTCAGCGCGCGCTCAGATTTATGTCAAAGCCTTGGCGCACAAAGGTTTCAGCGTCAGAAAACTCCTGACGTACTGGCAGAAAAATCACCACCTCCGCCAGAGTTCCAACGCACGCGCGGCAGAAAACCGGCGGGGCGACACGGGGCGGATGGTGCCGCCAAAGGGCGGCTTCGGCAGCTGCGATTGATGCGCGGATCTTTAGCCGAACATCCGGCCCATGGCCGGGTGCAGGCAACCGACGTGACAGATGTGGGACGACCGCGCGGGGCTAGCTAGCAGGTTGCCGCTCACCGCGCTTGTCACGGCTCGTCGAGGTGCTGACTGGGGTAGGACCCGACCGGCAAGCAGGAAAGGCGCGCTCAGCGCGCCGGCGCGGTGGCGAACTCGCCGCGTTGCAGCTTGGTCACATCGTTGCCCTGCCCGTCCTTGAGGCTGAGGTCTGCGCCTTTGGCAGCCAGATCCTTGAGGACATCGGTGCGTTGAAACAGTGCCGCGTACATGGCCGCGGTCTGGCCGGCATTGTTGCGCTGGTCCGGGGCGCAATCGGCCTGCATTAACCGTTTGGCGATGCCCAGCTCGCCCTTGAAGATGGCGCCCATCAGCGCAGTGTTGCCGCGTTTGTCCTGCGCACATGGGTCGGCGCCGGCATTGAGCAACTGCTCCACCGCCGGGCGCTGGCCGTGATAGGCGGCCAGGATCAAGGCTGTGTAGCCCTTCTCGTCGCGAGTGTTGAGGTCGTAATGCGAGCGGATGAACTCGGCGAGCATGTCCTGCCGACCTTCGCGTGCCGCATCGAAAAAATACTCGCGCAACTGCAGCTTGATCTGCACCGGGTTGGTGGTCGCATTCGTGGTATTGGCAGGGACAGAAGCGGGTGAAGCAGCGTTGGCAACCGCAGACAAGGTGCCGAGCATCAGAAATAGCAGGGTGCGCATGTGGCTCTCCCGAAAACGAGGACGGCACCGCGGCACAGGCCGCGATGCCGTCGGGTGGATCAGTCCTGCAGGCTGGAGGCCAACTGCTTGACGCGGGCCAGGTCACCCTTGGCAACACGAGTCACGCCGGTGCCGTATTCGGGGTCGGCCTTGTACAGGAACGACAGCATCAGATGCTTGCTCTCGGTGTCGGTGGTGGCCAGCGACTCGCCAAAACTCTGCACCAGGTCGGCACGATCCTTCTTGCTGTAGGACCGATACAACTCGCCAGCCTGCTTGAAGTTCTGCTCGCGGGTGATCTTGGCCTGCTGGGTGGTGCCCGACAGCGGCAGCTCGCTGTAACGCGCAGCGGTGTCCTGCGGACGCGGCTCCAGGCGGCTCGGCTCGTAATTCACGCCGCTGGTGGTGTGCCCGGTGTTGGCTTCGCCATCCTGGTTGCCGTTATTGACGGCCACACGCGGGCGGTTGACCGGCAGGCTCAGGCCGTTGGTACCGATGCGATACAGCTGCGTGTCGGCGTAGGAGAAGATACGGCCCTGCAGCAGACGGTCTTCAGACGGCTCGATACCCGGCACAAGGTTGGCCGGCGCCATCGCCACCTGCTCGGTTTCCTGGAAGAAGTTGTCCACGTTCTTGTTCAACACCATCTGGCCGACCTTCTGCTCTGGCACATCCGGCCAGATCTTGGTGGCATCCAGCGGATCGAAATCGAACTTGGCCAGGTCTTCTGGCTTGAGCACCTGCACGTACAGGTCCCACTTCGGGAAGTCGCCCTTCTTGATCGCACCGACCAGATCGTTGGTCAGGTGGCTGTAGTCCTTGGACTGGACCGCGGCAACCTGCTTGGGATCGAGGTTCTTGATGCCTTGCAGCGTCTTCCAATGGAACTTGACGTAGTGCACTTCACCCTGCGCATTGACCAGCTTGTAGGCATGCACGCCGTTGCCGTCCATGAAGCGATAGCCAGCGGGCGTGCCTTCGTTGGAATACAGCAGCGTCAGCGTGCGCGTGCTTTCGGGCACGTGCGAGAAGAAATCGAAACGGCGCGAATCGTCATCCAGGTTGGTGCGCGGGTCCGGCTTGAACGCGTGGACCATGTCGGGGAACTTGATCGCATCGCGAATGAAGAAGGTGGGGAAGTTGTTGCCGACCAGATCCCAGTTGCCTTCGCTGGTATAGAACTTGGTGGCGAAGCCGTGCGGGTCGCGCAACGTTTCCGGCGAGTGGTTGCCGTGCACAACCGAGGAAAAGCGCACGAATACCGGGGTCTTTTCGCCGGCGCTGAACACCTTGGCCTTGGTCAGGCTGGACAGATCGGCAGTGGCGGTGAACTCGCCTTTGACGCCGGTGCCGCGGGCATGCACCACACGCTCGGGGATGCGCTCGCGATCGAAGCGCTGCAGCTTCTGGATCAGCTGCACGTCCTGCAGCAAGGCCGGGCCGGTCGGGCCGGCAGTCTGAGAATTCTGGTTGTCACCGACCTTGGCGCCATTGTCGCGGGTCAGAACGGATTGGGCGAAGACCGGCGGGGCGATCAGCGTCGGGGCTAGCAGGGCTAGCACCATGAGGGATCCAGGGCGCATGGCGTCAGCTCGTTTGAAGGAACTGAATCATGGCCAGCAGGCCGAAGTGTGAGAAGTCGTTAGTTATGATCGCAGCGATAGGCGAACATGATGATGACTGTGTAGCGTGATATGCATCGCATTACAAAGTGGCAGCACGTTGAAGATCATGCCGCTTGTGTCATGCATGCGCTGACGAAGCCTGATTTACAGCGGAGCACACGCTGGATTGGCGCCTGCAAAAAATACTGTGGTGCAAAAGCTTGGCAGACTTAGGAACCAGCGACAGCATGCGGTGCAAAGTACACACAGGATCCCATTTCATCGCCTAGTGGAAACCTAAGAACCAAGGCCTCGCAAGGCATTCGATCCAACCATGCACGCGCGACCCATTACGTTGATCAGAAGCCATCCCATTGCTACTTGGATATCGCTCATGGTTCAAGACCACCCGAACCGCTCTGTTCGTCCGGCAAGCCGATTTCTGCCCTTCTCTGCGCTAGTCGCGCAGGATCCTCCAGCTCGAACAGGCTGCCGTCCGCCTTGCGCTGGGTGCCATAGCGTTGCGGTTTGCCCGACATGATCAGATTGCGATCCACGAACAATGCCATGTCCGCAGTGCTGTAAGAACCGCCCGCCGCTGCAACCTCGATATTCTTCAGGAACTCATCGCGGAACTTGCGGTCAGTGGAGTGTTGCGCGACCAGAAAACCGGCATGCGCACCGTCTTCGCCGACCAAAGCGACATCGGGAAAGCCGAATTTCTCAATCAATGCAGATAGCGCAGCTTGGTTTTCCCGTTGCGACGCAACCAGACGCGTTGCCATTTCTTTCGCTGCGCCTTGATTGGCCTGCAGCTGTTGCACCGTGAAGGCACCGCGAATCTGCTGACGAATCTTCTGATCGGCATCGGCCAGTGCTAGCAATTGTTCGCGGTAGGCGGCATTCATAGATTGGTGGTCCGGCTGCGAACTATGGCCCGTTCCGGCAACGGCATGTCCCATTGTTGCCAGCTGCCACAGCAGCATTCCTAGCATCACAACTTTCATGAGCACGCAACCCCCGATTCTGGAAAGCTCTCGATCCCAACCTTGCCCTGAACAGCTTTTGACTGTTTTTCTAAGCGTAAAAATTCCTGATACCTGCTTGTTTTCCCGTAAACCAGGAACGAACAAAACTTGCCCGCGATGTCCATCCCAGGCGACTTGTCGTCCAGATAGAGAAACTGTCCACCCGGGTTGAGCTCAAGAAATACCGGCTCACCTCCAGCAATAGGGACGACAAAATCCGCGCAGAAGAAGTCGACACCCAACGCCGATCGAAGCACATCCAGCTTTTCCTGCAAGCCGGGATACAAAGACACCCACTCGTAGTGCATGGTCGTCTTATGCCTGACAGCGCGATAGTCGATCTCACCCACCAGGGAATGACGCATCTGCATGCAGAAGTACTCGCCCCCCATGCAGACCACCCGCAGGTCCCCTTGATGACTGACAACCTGCTGATATGTCGTCGGACACGCGCGCAGATCCGCATCCGCCAGCTGCTCTTGGGGAGAAATACGTGTCGCATAGGAGACGCTGTAGTTCTCACCATCTGCCCATGCACCGACATTGAACGGCTTGACGACGACACCGTCGGCATGTTTTTGACGAAAGGCATGAATATCGTCGGGACGGTGACTAATCAAGGTCTCCGGCACCAACAGACCACTGGCCAGTGCCGCGGCGAGTTGCAGCGGCTTCTGATCGGCGGCGAGTGCAACCAGAGGCGCATTGACCCAGCGCTTCACACCATGCCGGGCGGCAAGCAGGGCCACTGCTCCCAGATCGAACAGCAACCCTTCGGTCCTGATAAATTTTATGTCCTGATCGTGGACATGCGCAGGCGCCGATTTATTGAACAACAACCGGCGGCTCCACGCCGCATCGTAGACAATAGGAGCACCATCTCGAACAACACTCACTCCTTGCGGACCATACAGCAAGGACCTGTCGAGACCACACGGCCATTGTCCCGTATCCAACAGACTGACAGCATGTCCCGATGCGGCGATCATCGCGGAAATTGTGGACGCATGCGTGTCGCTGCGCGGAGCGACGATCAACACATTTCTGATATTTTCATCCATAGACGCAACACATTCCAAAGCGCGACAGGAGCATGGCGACATCTGCATGTCGCCATGCCGGGGGACGCTTAGCTGACGATAATGATCGTTTCGGTGTCGATGGCCTCGACAATGATGATGACTAACGTATCGCCAGCACCACCGCAGGACACAGCACTGACTTCTTCCTGAGTCATCTCACGTGCGAAGCGCTGAGCGACGGGACGCGAGTTTTCCATGAGTTCAAAGTTTTCCATTACTTACTCCTTGGCTGCTTCAGGGTAGTTCGCCGGCGAGATTGCCGACGTGCTTCTCGACACCATCACTGGCATCAAGTCTTTCGGCGCCATGACTGGCAGCCTGCTTGTCTCGCGAATCGGCGACAAGCGATATCCTGCGGTCGGCAGAGGCGATCGTTTCCTGCCGGTGCGCGATGATGATCCTGGTCATTTTCATCGCCTTGATATGCGCGTTGACCACCTGATCTCTGATGGAATCCAGATGGCTGGTGGCCTCGTCCAGCACAAGGATCTTCGGCTGCCGGTACAAAGCACGCGCCAGGATGACGCGCTGGCGTTGACCACCCGACAGGATCGAACCCATGTCGCCGACAAGAGATTCGTATCCCATTGGCATCCTGGCGATATCGTCATGGATTGCCGCCAGCTGCGCAGCGCTGGCGATCCGCTCGATATTCGAATCCGGATCGAAGAATGCGATGTTGTCAGCCAACGATCCGGCAAACAGCTGATCATCCTGCATGACTGCCGACACCATGGCCCTGTAGTTTTCCAGTCCGAATTTGCGGATATCGACTCCACCGACCTCGATGGTTCCTTCGGTCGGCTCGATCAGGCCCAGCAGCAACTTGGCGAAGGTGGACTTGCCACAGCCGCTGGGGCCCACGATGGCAACCGACTCACCCGCCTCGATGCGCAGATCGAGATTGCGTATGACCCATGGATCGTCGTCCGAATAGCGGAAACTCAGTCCCTTGACCCAAATCTCGGGAGCGGGCTCCGGGCCGCTGTAGCTGGAGATTTCATCCAGCTCCGGCGCAGTCGTGGCGATATCGGCGATCCGCTCGGCATGCAGACGCAGCATCTTGAGTTCGATGAACTTGTCGACCAAGCCCGCAGCCCTGCTGGTGAAAAGATCCGCGTATGCCAGGAAGGCAACGAGCATGCCGGCCGACAATGTTCCATTCAACGCCAAGTAACCGCCGATGGCGATGAGAAACACTCTCTGCGTCCCGAACAGCCCCTGATTGAGCGCATTGAATGCAAGACCAAAACGTTGTGTCTGCATTTCCAGACGCACGCTCTGTGCTGTGGCACTGAACAATCTGCCCTGGCGAAGCCCTTGCTTGTTGGCAAGCTTGATCGCCTGGATGCCCCGAACCGACTCCATCAGTTCGCTCTGCTGACGTGCCGCATATGCCAACTGATCACGGCTGATCACGAACTGCAGCCGGTAGCACGCCAGACGCAAGCCCAGATACAGGGCAAAAGCAACCAGCACCAGGCCTGTGAGTGGCGGGCTATAGGCCATCAGGATCACCACGGCCAGGCACCCCGTCAGCCCATTGAGCATCGCCTCCACAAAACTGCCGGTCAATGTGGTCTGAATGGATTTCAATGAAGAAAAGCGCGACAACACATCGCCCATATGCCGCTTCTCGAAGTACTCGAGCGGAAGCCGCATCAGATGGCCGAACAAGTTGGTGATCCATTGCGTATTCAATGACGCGCCAAGCCAACTGACGATCCAGCTCCGCGCGACTGTCAAGATGGTCTGGAAAACGACAGTAAGCAAGAAGGCAATGGTCAGTATCTTGAGCAGCTGCATATCCGCTGAGACCAACACGTGGTCGATAACCCACTGCATCTGGAAAGGCAAAAGCAGCGCAAGCACCTCGATCGCCAATGCCAAGCCGAAGATCTGCAGCAATCCGCGCCTAAGGCCAAAAATGCGCCCTGTCAGGGACCGCAAGGACACCCGCGGCGCCTCAACGGAAGGCCGGAAGTCTGCGCCGGGCTGCAATTCCAGCAAGACGCCAGTGAAATGTTTGCCGACCTCGGATATCGGTAACCGCAGCGTCCCTCGCGCAGGGTCGTGGAGTAGCGCAATACCTCGCGCGACGCGCTCCAGGACGACGAAGTGCGACATGTCCCAATGCAGGATGCATGGTTGTTTTAGGTCTTGCAGATAGTCAGGCTCGGCTCGCATTGCCCGGACATCCAGGCCCATGGCGCGACCGATCTGTACCAGCCGCTCGAGCCGCACGCCTCTTAGCGAGATATTGAACCGCCGCCGGACCTGAGCGAGATCGATTCTGTCGCCGTGGTATCCGGCGACCATGACCAGACAGGCAAGACCGCATTCGGCCGCCTCTGTCTGCATCACCGGGACGATCTGCGCGCGGCTCGACAATAACTGGTGGACGGATGCGGTGTCGATCATGCGCGTTTCCCGGCCGGATCATCCAAGAAACGCGCCGTCATTTCGTAGACGGGTTCAAACATCCATTCGATCAGTTTGCGCTTCTCCAGAAGTATGTCGGCATCCAGCACCATGCCCGGACGCAGCAGCTCCTTCCTTCCGTTGGCTACAATATGCTGCGTTTCCAGTTCAACGACGACACGATAGCGAGCCTCCTCTATCTGTTGCCCCAGCAGCGATGACAACTCTTTCGAAGTGACCGCGCTACGCGAGACCTCAACCACACGGCCTGCGTGGCGGCCGAACTTCTGATACGGAAACGCCTGATAGCGAAGAAGGACGCGATCACCACGCGTCACGAATCCAACTGCTTTGGACGGCACCCAGAGCTCGGCACGCAAGGTGATGTTCTTGGGCAACAAGGTGACGAGGGGCTGTTGCGCGCTGACCGGCTGTCCGGCGTGGACGAACAGGTTTCCAATGACTCCGTCGGCGGGAGCGCGCAAGACGACGGAACGGCGTGCCTCGCTTTCTGAAAGAGATTGAGCGACGTCGGCAATCTGCCTGGCAATTTCGTTGCGCTTTCCTTCCAAGGTCGCAGGATTTTGTTCCAGCTCCGATTGCAGTTGAGAGTGCTCCACGCGCAGGTCCAGTGCATGCTTTTGCAGCTCTTTGAGTTGACCTTGGTTCTGGATTGCGATGTCCTGCTGCTGCAGTAATTGCACCTTGGTCAATATTCCCTTTTCTGCGGCGCTTACCCACTGCTCATAGAGCCGCTGCGCACTGTCTGCGCGCTGGCGCTGCAACCGGATTTGTTCTGCGGTGTTGTCGACCTGCGCCTGCAGCAAGGTGATCCTTCGACGCAGGTCGCGCTGCTGGGCAGCGTACAGTTGATTCTGCGCCTGCATATCTGCATTCAGACGGGTGCGCTTTATCTCAAGCTGCGAGATGACCGATGCCTGTGTGTCCCCGAGCGATGTGCTGTCTTGTTCTCCCGAAATTTCCAGCACAGGGTCACCAGCCCGTACCGTGGCTCCCTCGACCACGAATGCCTTGGCGACCATACCAGCGCTGAGCGGCGTCAATGTCAACACGCCACGGTCCGGTACCAATGCGCCATTGACGGCTTCATGCCGTGTGAAACTCCCGAAGCACAGCAACGCAAGCACGGTAATAACAAGAAGCACCGCAATGACAAAACACGGCCAGCCGAACCTCGGCGCCTCAAGGCGCACCGGCGTCAGCCAGGCTTCTCGGCGTGCGCGCAACACTTCTTCCCTGAAGAAACTGCCCGGCATATGCACTTCCTGTTTCGCTAAGGGCTGCACCCACTTCCTTCAGGTCCAGTTAATCCAGAGAAACAGCCCCTGTCAAGCCCATTACATCTCAAAACGCTATGTCGCCTTCAGGGATCTCACGAAAGCAGAAAAAAGTAACTGCCTTGAACTAACCGATCACCCGCTTGAACGGCGGCAGCGCGTCGATAATGCGTTTGCCGTAGCGACGCGTCAGCAGGCGTGAATCAAGAATGATCACGCGGCCGTGGTCGTTGGAACTGCGGATCAAGCGGCCGGCAAATTGCGTGAGTGTGCGCAGCGCGTGCGGGATAGCGATCAGGTTGAAGGCGTTATGACCGCGGCTTTCCAGCCATTCGCTCAAGGTCGAGGTCTGCGGGTCGGTCGGCACCGCGAACGGCACCTGGGTGATGACCACGGTGGTGCAGGCGTCGCCTGGTAGATCCAACCCTTCGCCGAACGAGTTCAAGCCAAACAGCACCGAGCCCTCGCCGGCGGCAATGCGGCGCAGGTGTTCGGTGATCAGTTGCGACTTGTTGCCCTCGCCCTGCACCAGCACGCGGTTGCGCTGCGCCAGCGGCATCAGGTCGGCGACCTTTTCCATCTTCCAGCGCGAGGTGAACAGCACGATGCTGCCTTTGGAGGTCCAATCGAGTTCGCGCACCAGATAACGTGCCACTTCCTTCGGGTGGCCTTCGCGATCGTCTGGGGTGACCGGAAAATTGGGCACGATCAATTCGGCCTGGTTGGGCAGATCGAACGGCGAGGCCAGCGACGCCATTTCGGCGTGATCGGGCAGACCGTTGTCGATGGCGAAGGATTGAAAATCTCCGCCGCCGGTGAGCGTGGCCGAAGTCATCACCACCGAATCCACCTCGTTCCAGATCATCGTGCGCAGCATCTGCGCGGCCGACACCGGCGAGCAATGGCAGATCAGATCGCCATCGCGCGATAAGGTGATCCAACGCGCCATCGGCGGCTGGCCTTCCTTGTCTTCGCGTCGCCAACCGCTCCAGAGATTGTGTTGCTGCTCGGCCATTTCCAGCGCCATGCCGAGACTGCGCTGCAGGCGTTCGCGCGCCGAATCGTCCTGCTTGCCCTTGGCGATCGCACTGTGTGCGGCATGCACCCAGTTGAATAGCGCGCGGGTTTCTTCGCCGAGTTCTTCGATCGCTGGGCCCCACTGCGGCGGCAACTTGCCGTTGGCCGCGCGCCACAGCGGATCGCGCTCGCCGGGCTCGGGCTTCCACACGTGTTCGACTTCGGTGTGGAAGGCCTTGAGCAATTTGGAAACGCGCGCGGCGACCTCGACCGCTTCGTTGGGCAGCAGGTTGCCGAGCTTGTCCTTGTCCACGGCGCGGTACGCGGCGGCGATGAGGATCTGCAACCGGCCGGTACGCCTGGCCATTTCGTCCAATGGCAGATTGGCCGCACCCTGGTCGATCGCCACGCCGGCGATGTGATGGCCTTCGTCGAGTACCAGCAGCATGTCGGCGGGCGGGGCGATCAACGGCTGGCCGTTTTCGGCATCGCCCAGCGACAGCGACGACAGCAACAAGGCGTGGTTGGTGACCACGATCTGCGCCTCGCGCACATCGGTGCGCGCCTTGAGCACCGGGCACTGCGCGGCGTAGCTGCAGCGGCGGCCTGCACAACCGGAGGCAGGCGTGGTGATGCGCATGCGCAGCGGTACCGAGACCTGTTCGGGCGCGTCATCCAGGTCGCCGTTCCAGGTACGCGCGGCGTAGGCCTTGGCCAGACGTTTGGCCAGGTCGGCATCGACGGGACTGAGCGGGCGGTCGTAGAGCGCCTGCTCGTCTTCGAACATGGCGTTCTGGCTGGTGTCGCCTTCGAATTCAGCCGCATTCCGGGTGCACAGATAGCGCGTGCGGCCCTTGGCCAGTGCCACGGTCGCTTCCAGCCCGGTGGCCTTGAGGAAGGCCGGGATGTCGCGCTCCACCAGCTGCGATTGCAAGGCCACGGTGCCGGTGCTGATCACCAGCTTTTTCTTGGTGGCCAGGGCGATCGGCACGCCCGCAGTGAGGTAGCCCAGGCTCTTGCCGACGCCGGTGGGCGCCTCGGCAATGCCGATGCCACCGGAGGTGGCAAGTGCGCGCGAGACCAGGCCGATCATCTGGCTCTGCGCCCGCCGCGTGGCGAAGCCGGGCGTGTTGGCCTGCAGCTTGGCGTAAGCCTCGCGGATGCTGGCCTTGACCGGATCGGTCAGGCTGCGCTGGGGAGGGACGGGCGCCGACGGCGCGGCCGGTGGGGCGACTTCACTCATCGCGCTATTTTCGCACGGACCGGCGCAGCGGCTGCGACCGGCGTGCGGAACAACTGAACGCGGTTGTCTTTACCTAAGAGTGTCCATCAAAACTACTACGCAGTTTGTTAGCCACTCTAGGTACGTCGCGGCCAGGCGTAGCGCGCCCACACCACGCCGATCACCACCATCGCCAGGCCCATGACCAGCATGCCGGCGCCCACACCGGTCGGCCCGAAGCGTTCGTACAAGCTGCCGCCCCGGTTGACCGCCGCCAGGTTGTCTGGATACAGCAGCGTCCACATGCCTTGGCCACTGCTGACCAGGCCGACCACGGTCAGCCCCAGGGCCTTGATCGGAATCATGGCCGCTCGCTGGCTGCGGGCGGTGAGCGTTGCAGGCTGAGCGCCAGCGTCCACACCAGCACGCCGATGCCCACGGCCTGCACGGCCATCAGGACGAAGTGTGCGACACCGACCACCATGCTGATCTGGCGCACATTGCCTTGTTGCAGCAACAGCATCGGAATGGCCTGAAAGGCGACTTCGGCCAGCAAACAGCCCAGCAGCACCCACAGCGCGGCCAGCCCGGCGCGCCGCAGCGACCCGCGTTGGGCACGCCACAGCAGCACCAGCCCCAACAGCAAAGCGATCAACAGCGGCACGCGCGACAGCAGACTGGTGACCAGGGTCAGCAGGATGTCGGTGGTGGTCACGCTGCCCACCTCAGTCGGCGCTGATCAGGACGGCCTCGCGCGCGCGTAGCGCGGCGTAGACCGGGTTGGTGTCCGGGCGCACGCCGTGCCACAGCGCAAAACTCTCGGCAGCCTGTTCCACCAGCATGCCCAGGCCGTCGATGGCATAGCGGCATTGCGCCGCACGTGCCCAGGCCAGGAACGCGATGGCCGTTTCGCCATAGTTGAGATCGACCGCTGCGGTGAGGCTATTGACCAGACCCAGCGGCAGCGAGAACGCACCGGCATCGCGATCGCGCCCGGCGGCCGTGGCATTGACGATCAGCTCGAAATCGCCCAGATCGCGCAGATCTTCGATGTAGCGCGACATCACCCGCGCCGGTTCGCCCAATGCATCGCACAGCGCATCGGCGCGCTCGGGGGAGCGATTGACCACCACCATTTCGGTGATGCCAGCTTCCAGCAATGCCGGCGCCACGCCGCGTGCAGCGCCACCGGCGCCCAGCAGCAGCACGCGGCGACCACGCAGATCCAGCCCGTGGCGGTCGGTGAGATCGCGCACCAGGCCGGCGCCGTCGGTGTTGTCGCCCTGCCACTGGCTGTCGTTGCGCACCAGCGTGTTGACCGCGCCAGCCAGCCGCGCGCGGTCGCTCAGGCTGGCCGACAACGCACAGGCGGCCTCTTTCAGCGGCAGCGTGACGTTGGCGCCCTTGCCGCCTGCCTCGGCGAAGCGCTCCAGCGCGGCGGTGAACTCCTCCGGCGGCGCGTCGATGGCGGTGTAGTCCAGCGCGATGCCGGTCTGCTTCCCGAAGTCGGCATGGATGGCCGGCGACAGCGAATGGGCGACGGGGTGACCGAACACGGCATAACGGGATACGGGCATGAAACGTTCTCTGGTTGACTAGACTGTGCGCGACTTTAGGCAGGAACACCGCATGCAATACCGATGGACGCTGCTCGCGCTGGCGGCAAGTTTACTCTTCGTCCCGGCTGCGTCGGGGCTTGCCGAGTTCGGCATCGAAGGCATGGGCGTGGTCTCCACGCCGGCCAACGAAGCACACGCCACGTTGAGCCCGGACGGCCAGCGCATCGTCTGGGCCAGCGACCGCGCCGGGGGTGCCGGCGGCTGGGATCTGTGGCAGGCCCAACTGAGCGGCGGGCGTTGGCAGAACGCGCAGCCGCTGCCGATCAACAGCACGCATGACGAGACCTCGCCATTGTTCAGTGCCGATGGCCGCTGGCTGCTGTTCGCCTCCACCCGGCCCGGCGGTGCTGGCGGCGCCGACCTGTATCGCGCGCCGGTGGATGCGCAGGGCGGGATCGGTGCGGTGCAATCGCTGGGCGCAGCGATCAACAGCCGCGGCAACGAGCGCTCCCCGACCCTGTCGCTGGACGGCACGCGATTGCTGTTCGCCAGCGATGGGCACGGCGGTGCCGGCGGCATGGACGTGTTCGTGGCACGTTGGGACGGGCAGGCCTTCGTTGCACCGGTGCCGTTGAGCGACATCAACAGCGCTGCCGATGAGCTGGATGCGGCCTGGCTCGGCGATGGGCGCGGGCTGGTGTGGGCGCGCGGGCAGACAGATGGGCCCAGCCAGTTATTGCTGGCGACGTGCGAGAACGGGCATTACGGCGCGGGCCAGGCGTTGCCGCTGTCGTTCAACGGGCCGCAGGAACGCACTTTCGGGGCGGTGGTGGATGCGGCCAAGCCGGGCGAGTTGCTGGTGACGGGCAGCGCGCGTGCACCGCGCGCGGGGCAACTGGATATCTACCGGATGAAGGCGCCGGCGGTGGATGGGGATGCCAGTTGCCGTTGAGGGTGAGTGGATGCGCGAAATCAGACTGAGAGCGGCTGACAAAACTTACGTCACGCCGGTCCGTTGCAGGGTAGCTGAGCTGCGGCTTTGCCACGGATTTGCGGCAGTGTCCTTGCCGGCCTGGCATCGCTGGGCACACCGCAAGTAAGGAGTGTTTAGACAATGCAGATGGATCATTTGTAGAGCCAATGATCTTCGACTTGGCTGCAGGGTCCTTGCCCGCTCACCGTCGCGGGACACGCCGCAAGTACGTCCGTGTAGGCTCTTACGCGGCATCCATGCCGCGTAAGGTCCCGCGACGGTGGGCAGGCAAGGACCAGTCGAGATAGTCGGTACGCATGGTTGCAAGCAAGGCATGGTGTGTTGTTTGGATAACGCTGCGGCCGATTAACTTCGCAACGCAAAACACAACGCGATCAACAGGTAGGCCTTCATCAAACTACCGACCAACTCTCTGGTGCGGTGTCCTCACCGATTGCGGGACCGTGTGGCGGCATGGATGCCGCCACCGAGCCTACACGGACGTACTTGCGGCGTGTCCCGCGAGCGGTGAGGGCATCGCGCCCTCGACTCACTAGCTTCTGACTGTATTAAATAAAATTCGGCTAGGGCTGCGATGCAGTGGTCATGACCGCGCTCAATACACATCGCGCCGATAACGCCCCGCTGCGGTCAACGACTCCAATCGCGTCTCGCCCAGGATCTCGCGCAGTGCAGCATCGACTTCGCGCGCCATGCTGTCCAGGCTGCCGCAGACGTACATCACCGCACCGCGATCGATCCAGTGGCGTAGTGCATCGCCGGCTTCGCGCAGTTGATGCTGCACATAGCGCTTGTGCGCCTGGTCGCGCGAGAACACCCAATCCAGTTGCTGCAGATGACCACTGCGCTGCCAGGCCTGCAGTTCGTCGGCAAACAGCCGGTCGTGCGCGGCATGACGTTCGCCGAACAGCAACCAATGCCCGTGCACCCCGGCCAGTTCGGCTTCACGCAACAAGCCGCGCAAGCCGGCGATGCCGGTGCCGTTACCGATCAACACCATCGGCGCGTGTTCGACACGATGAAAACCGGGATTGGTGCGCAGACGCGCACGCACTGGCGCGCCCACAGGCGCATGGCAGATCAACCAACCCGAGCCCAGACCGGGACTGCCATCGGCGCAGGTGGTCAGGCGCACGACGGCAGTCGCGCTGCCATCGGCCGGCACGCTGGCCAGTGAGTAATCGCGGGTGGGTAGCCAGGCGCAGGCATCCAGCCATGTTTGTGGATCGGGCGTGGAGGCCGGCGGCGTTGCTGGCGGTTCCGGCAACACGCGCTCGGTAGCGGCTTGCTGCAGCGGCAGCAGCTGCGCGTGCACATGCACCAGCGCGTCGAGCTGCAGCCCCCACGCAGCCAGACAGGTGCGTACCTGCACGTCGGCATGCGCGGGCTGCACTTCGAGGATGTCGCCAGCCTGCCAGTGCGCATCGGCCGGCGGATGCAGATCGATGCGCCAGATCGGCGCGCCTTCGCTGCCCGGGTTGAGGTGGGTGCGCGATGACAGTGTCCAGTGCATCAGCGTCGGGCGCGTCAATGGGACGGCGGCAACCGGTGCGCCGGCGATCTGCCCCAATTGCGCATGCCACTGCGCCAGGGCCTGCGGATCGGCGTTGTCCATTTCCACTGCGGGGAACAACGGCTGCGCGCCCTGCGTGTTCAACCACTGCTCGATGCGCCGCGAAAACCCGCAGAACTGCGCGTATTGCCGGTCGCCCAGCGCAAGCACCGCATACGCCAGCTGCGGCAACGCCAGCCGCTGACGCAGCAACTCACGCTCGAAGCCGCGCGCCGCGTCCGGCGGCTCGCCGTCGCCGAAGGTACTGACCACAAACAACGCATGCCGGGTGCCTTGCAGGTGCTGCGCGTCCAGCTGCGCCAGCGAGCGCACCTGCACCGGCAGACCGGCGGCCTGCAAATGCCCGGCCGCCTGCCAGGCAAGGCGCTCGGCGAATCCGCTCTGACTGGCGAATCCGATCAACCACGGCTCGGCCTGCGAGGCCGCCGGTGCACTGTGCAATACAACGCGCGCGGCGCGCAGTTCGCGCTTCTTGCGGCGGCGGTCCAGGTACAGCATCCAGCCGGTGACGAAGAACACCGACATGCCGACACTGGCCAGCATCACCACGATGCGGCCCGGCAGACCGAAGAAACTGCCCGAATGCAGCGGGAACATGCTGACCAGCAACTGCTGCCCGTACGGCAGCAATGCGTAGTCCTGGCGTTTGAGCAGCGTGCCGCTGGCCGGATCGATTTCCAGATTGTCGTAAGCACGATCGTGGTCGGGATTGTCGGGCAGGAATCGCGCGCTCAGCGGTTGCCCGACACGAGGAGGAATACGCAGATCCAGCGCAGAAATACGCGTGGCCGGAATGGAATCCAGAGTGCGCTGCACGGCTGCGAAATCCACCGTCGCCGGCCGATGATCGCGCCCGTCGCCGCGCATCGCCGGCTCGGTGCCGAGCAAGGCCACCATGCCATCGCGATACCAGGTGTAGGACCAGGTCAGCCCGGTCAGCGCAACCAGCAGATACACCAACAGACACCAGGTGCCGAACACCGCGTGCAGGCTCCACAGAAAACTGCGCCCCTGCCGCCGCCATTCCACCGCCCACCAGGTGCGCAGACTCCACCAACGTCGCGGCCAACGCAGATACAGGCCCGATGCGCAGAAGAACAGCAGGATCAAGGTGCTTGCACCGGTCACTGCCTGGCCGCGCTTGCCGGCAGTCAGATGGCGATGCAGATCTTCGATAAATGCAAACGCACCACTCAACCGCGGAGCGGCGACCTGTTCGCCGGTATACGGATCGAAATACACCCGCCCGCCCCCTTTGCCGGCCAGGCGTGCGGTGGACGGACGCGCGCCGGTGGGGTCGATCAGCATGCGCGTGACCGCCTGCTGCTGGTCCAGATCGAGCTTGCGCAGCAATGCATCGATCGGCAACGGTCGCTCACCTGCCGCATGCCGCTCGGCCAACTGCGCGATGGCCGGATTGGCCAACCGCACGATCTCGTTTTCGAAGGACATCAACGCGCCGGTCAACCCCATCACCGACAGCACCAGCCCGGCGGTGATGCCGAGCAACCAGTGCAGTTGGAACAGAACGGTCTTGAGCACGCGCGAGCAGCCTGGAGCAGTAGGCTCGCCATTGTAGATGAGAATCGTTATCGCAGTTTGGCGCGCGGCTGGCGGTGCCACGGCATTCGAATGCCGGCACGCCACGCTTGATTACTGCTCGATCACCACCGTCATCCGCGTGCGTGCTGGCTGCACGGGAATCAGCCCTCGCGCAACCAACGCGCCACTTGCGGCGCGAAATAGGTCAGCACGCCATCGGCGCCGGCGCGCTTGAAGGCCATCAACGCTTCCAGCACGCAGCGGCGCTCGTCCAGCCAGCCATTGGCGGCGGCGGCCTTGAGCATCGCGTACTCGCCGCTGACCTGATACGCGAAGGTCGGCACACGGAACTCTTCTTTGACCCGCCGCACCACATCCAGATACGGCATGCCCGGCTTGACCATCACCATGTCCGCGCCTTCTTCCAGATCCAGCGCGATCTCGCGCATCGCCTCGTCGCTGTTGGCAGGGTCCATCTGATAGGTGGTCTTGTCGGCCTTGCCCAGATTGCCGGCGCTGCCCACCGCATCGCGGAACGGGCCGTAGAACGCCGAGGCGTACTTGGCCGAATACGCCATGATGCGCACGTTGAGATGGTCCTGCGCATCGAGCGCGCGGCGGATCGCACCGATGCGCCCGTCCATCATGTCCGACGGCGAAATGATGTCCACACCCGCTTCGGCATGCGACAGCGATTGCCTGACCAGTGCCTCGACGGTGATCTCGTTGAGCACATAGCCCTTGTGATCGATAATGCCGTCCTGGCCGTGCGTGGTGTACGGATCCAGCGCCACGTCGGTCATGATGCCCAGCTCGGGGAAACGCGCTTTCAGCGCACGCACCGCACGCTGCGCCAGGCCGTCCGGGTTCCAGGCTTCGGCCGCGTCCAGGCTCTTGCCGGCCGGGTCGATCACCGGGAACAGATCGATCACCGGGATGCCCAGTTCCAGCGCGTTTTCCGCCTCGTGCAGCAATTCGTCCAGCGACAGGCGCTCCACGCCCGGCATCGAGGCGATCGGCGCGCGGCCGGATAACTCGTGCACGAACACCGGCCAGATCAAATCGTCGGTGGTCAGCGTGTTTTCGCGCATCAACCGACGCGAAAACGCGTCATGGCGCATGCGGCGGGGACGGTAGTGAGGATGGGCCATCGTGGGCTCCTGTCAGCAGCCGGCAAGTTTACGCCCGCCATCTGTCGCTGGACGTGCTGCGACGCTGTGTCGCAGCACTGCAACGGGTCAGATCACCCCACCGCCCAGGCCCAGGCGGATCACCCCGACCACGATCACCACGGCATTGAGCAGCAAGCCGGTCTTGGCACGCCCGCGGTTGCCGGCCGAGGTAAACAGCAGCGCGATCGCCGCGATCAGCGCGCCCACCGCCGCAAACGGAATCAGGAACCAGTTGCCCCAACCCAACAGGGGGATAAAGGCCAGAACCATCCACAGCAGCGCCACAATGCCCCACAGCAGGCTGATCAATCCCACGTGTCACCTCGTCATTCATAGAAGGCCTGAGCTTAGCGCCGCGCCCGCCGAGACGCAGTGGGCAGGTGGTCACCCTGACCAATGGCGGCTTGGCGGCAGCCTCACATGGGCATGGCTAGGGTGCGGCAAAGTCCGGCGCGATTCAGTCCGGGCGCCGGATCATCGCTGTCACTGTCGTTCAACAGGGGGCTTCACCATGAACAAGCATGTCGTCATCGCCGCTGGGCTCGCCATGCTCCTGGCCGGCTGCGCCAGCAGCTCCAAGGTCATGCTGGGCCAGGCGCGTGCGCCGATCGACCCGGCGCAGGTCCAGGTGTACTCCAACGCCCCGGTCGGCTCGGTGGAGATTGCCCAGCTCGAATCCACCAGCGCGGCCGGCTTCGGCACCCAGGGCCAGACCGATGCCGCCGTCATGCGGCTCAAGCGCGAAGCCGCCAAGCTCGGCGCCAACGGCGTGGTCATTGTGGGCGTAGGCTCGGAACGCTCCGGCGGCGGCCTGTCGGTGGGCGGCGGCAGCTACGGCGGCCGCGTCGGCGGCGGGCTGGGGATCGGGATCCCGACTACGCAGAAACGCGCGGCTGGTATGGCGATCTGGGTGCCTGCGGGTGCAGCAGATGCAACGCGGTCACAGGGGCAGGGGCAGGGGCAGTAATAGACACGTCTCCATCGTCGAAATATCTTGATCGTGGAGAGGCACTAATTCAGCCATCCACGATGGAGCTTGTTGTTAGCAGGACTAGCACTAACGCATTGTCAAGTGCAATGTTGTGCCGCGCCCATGCCTGATGAAACCCCAAACCGGATACAGTATTCTTACTGAACAAAGCGGTTTGCATCAGTCACGCGCTAGGTTACAGACAAATCGATGCGCTAAGACGCCCAAGAGCGCGCATTGCGATTCATCGTTTTCTATCGAACGCCTTACTGACCTCCTCAACATAAGGATTAGTGATGAAGAACTTGATATGGATATTGGCGTTATTTTTTATTGGACAGGCTGAAGTTCAAGCCAAGGGCACTTACCAACCCCTCGTATGCCGCGACAACGATCCTTTTGTGTTCTGTACGCAAGGCTGCAAAGATAACGATAAAAATTGGCTACCTATCGATCCCATCAGCGGGTCGTGGGTAGCGGCTCCTGGCTATTGCCTTGTACCGAGCCTGTCGCCCTGCTGCGCGGGCCCGGTCTGTCTTCAGGCATGGACACCGACAGCGATTGCCGCTCTCGCCCAATACCAGTCCATTTGCCCAGATGCTAGTAAGCAAGGTAAGTGGACAGGCCAAAAGCGGCCTGAAAACGTTCCGTTCAACCATTAAGCTCCTCAACCGCGTTTACTGCCGAGGGTGTCGACAATGCACGTCGGATCTACCTTTGCTGCACTGAAGATCTGCCAGGCGTTGTATCAGGCCTACTTCTACTAGTTAGAGAGCAGATCACGATTGTTCAATTTCGAATTGAGCTGCATCGAGTGGATGCAGCTTCCAGAATAACCACGTCGGATCATCGCCCTGGCGCGCTGCGGAAGCCGCGCCCTTAGCCTAGCATTTGAACGGCCGGCAAATCCCAGTCAACCAGCGCTCCTACAATGACTTCCGCTGCGCCGGAACAAACTGCGTTTCCACTGCCTTGGCCAGCTGATCCGGCGGCAGCAGGCCTTGGTCGAGCAGGAAGTTGTTGAAGGCCAGGCGGTCGAACTTCTTGCCTAGTGCCAATTCGGTGCGCATACGCAGCTCGAGGATGCGGGTGTAGCCGTAGAAGTAGCTGCCGGCCTGGCCGGGGGCGCGGACGGTGTAGCGGTCCAGTTCCTGGCGGGTCATGGCGGGCGAGAGGCCGACATCGTCTTCGAGCACCTGGCGGGCGCGTTCGCGGTCGATCAGGCCGAGGTTGAGCATCGGGTCGAGCATGGCGCGGGCAGCGCGCAGCAGGCGGAACTGCAGGGCGATCAGCTGGCCGTCGAGCGGTTCGTACGGGACCATTTCGGCTTCGGCATACAGCGCCCAGCCTTCGACGTTGACCGAGTTGAACGCGAACATGCTGCGCGCCAGCGAGACGCCGCGTTCGACCATGGCGGTGAACTGCAGTTCGTGGCCGGGGCGGCCCTCGTGCGCGCTGAGCGTCCAGGCGGCCGAGCCGAAGTTGAAGTCGTCGTACTGCTCCTTCTTGGCGCCATCGGCGGTCGGGTTGCCCAGCGGCAGCACGAACTGGCCCTGCTGGCCGGTGTTGCCGATCAGCGGTGCGGGCAGGAAGTGCGGTGCCGGTTGTGCGGCGCTTTCGGCGGCGCTGCCCAGGCGCATCTGCATGGGGCGCTTGGGCACATCGACGATGCGCTGCTGACGGATGATCGGGTCGATCTGGTCGATCACGCCGCGGTAGTGGGTTTCCAGCTGGTCATCGGCGATGGTGTTGCCCTTGAGCGCGCGGATCACCTGCACGTAATCGCTGCCCTGCACGCCCTTGGCCTTGGCCACCAGCGGGGCGAGCTGTTGCATGACCGAGCGGGTTTCCATGAATTCCAGCTGCGCGCGCTGGATCAACTGCTGCGGGGCGATATCGATGCCCACCTGCTTGAGCTGGAACGCGTACAGCGGCTCGGGCAGGCGGGTGTCCTTGCGCGTCTTGGGAAGCACCGTGGTGCGGGTCCAGTTGGCGTAGTCCTTCAACTGGGTGGACATCGCCTTGAGCGCTTCGTCGGCGCCGGCGATCTTGTACTTGGCGAACAACTCGCCGATGCCGGCGACGTAGGTGTCCACGTTCGCCAGTGCCTGCTCCACTTCGCGTTCGGTTGGCTGCAACAAGGCCTTATTGCCGAGCTGTTCTTCGTAACGCTGGCGGGCCAGCGTGGTGGTGGGCGTGCTGCCCGGCACCAGGCCGACGTAACGCTTGAGCCGGTCCAGCGCCTTTGCGCGGCGCTCGGGCACGGTCTGGTCGGACAACAACCCGTTGAGGCCACTGAAGACCAGCTGCGGCGCATCGTTCCACGGCAACAGGTAGCGCTCGTTGAGTTCGCTGCCCTCGATGTTCTGTTCGGCCGCGCCGATCATGATCTGCAGATCCTGACGCACGTTGGCATCGCGCTCGGTCGCCAGCTTGGCCTGCAACGCGGCGCGCGCCTTGCTCATCGCATCGCGATAGCGCGCTGCATTGCCTGGGCCCAGGTCGATGACCTGGTCGTCGTAGCCGGGCACACCGAAGAAGCTGGCGTATTCGGGCTGAAACGGGGCCTGCGCAGTGAGCAGGATCTGTGCGTAGCCGTTGCTGGTCTGTACCCAGGCCGGCGTCGGGCGTTGGGCCGGCGCGGCCTTGGTCGTCTGGCTCTGGGCCGGGGCTTGGGACACCGGCAACGCGGTGCCCAGAACGAGCGCGACAGCAACGACAAGTGGTTTCATGGAAAGGCATCTGCAAGGAGAAGTAGCGCGACCCTACCCATCTGCGGCGGTGGCGGCAATGCGTCTTAGGTCATGGCTGGCAAGGCGGCGGTTGCGCAGCGGGCAACAGACTGATCGGATCGGCCTGTGCGCTGGCGAATGTCAACGTCTGGTACGTCCAGCGGCCGTGCCTGCGTGTGGCGTCCACTTGCACACTGCCCTGCCCGCGCGGCCCGTGCAGGCCAACACTGAAATGCGCTTCCCCTAGTGGACCGACGTAGCTGACGCTGCCGTCGGGCAGAAAAGCCTCGTCGATCGGCGTGCCCAGCGCTTGCATCACCCGTGTATCGGAGCGCGCGATGTGCAGCGCACCGCTGTACACATCGCTGGACTTCACCGCCCCGGTGATCACGTAGACCAGCGCGCCGACCACCAGCGCCAACACCACAAACAGCGCCAGCCCGATGCCGGGCACGATCCATTTCCAGTGGCGGCTCCAGAACTCGGGTGCTCGCACGCCGCGTTGCGGTGACCCTGGAATCGGTGGCGGGAGTGACATGGCAGGTCCTTTGCAGTGCGGTGAGCAACGGTTGAGGGGGGCAGCTGGCCGCAACCACGCGTGCCTGTCAGTTGCACAAGAATGCCGACCCAGCACCGCTGGCGGAAGAACGGCAGACGTTGCGCCGACGCGGTGGCGCTTGTGTGTGATGGCCGCAGGTGTAGCGCACCGCATCGATCACGATGAACACCAAGGCCTCAGTGAGCTGCGACAACCGCGCAGCCAGCCGATGTCTGGATTAGGGCATCAAGCAACGCTGGATAAAGGCCTCTGCGGTCTTGTAACGATGCAACGCTGTAGCGCCTGACAGGCCGTGCTTGGCGCCGGGATAGGTCATCAGTTCGAAGGCGGTTCCGCGCTGCTGGATGTCGCTCATCAGCGCGGTGGAATTGGTGAACAGCACGTTGTCGTCGGCCATGCCGTGGATCAGCAGCAGCTTGGCGCGCAGGCCGTCCAGATGAGTAGCGATGCGTGCGTCGCGGTAGCCGTCGACATTGCCGGCCGGCAGGTCCATGTAACGCTCGGTGTAATGCGTGTCGTACAGCCCCCAATCGGTGACCGGTGCGCCGGCCACGCCGCAGGCATACGCATCGCTGTGTTTGGCGAGCAGCATCAAGGTCATGTAGCCGCCGTTGGACCAGCCTTGCACGCCGATGCGTGTGGGATCGACCCAGCGCTGCGCCTTGAGCCAGGCCACACCCTGCAGTTGGTCGTCCACTTCGACAGTGCCCTGCTTGCCGTACAGCGCGCCGCCAAAGTCGCGGCCGCGCCGCGGGGTGCCGCGGTTGTCCAGCGAGAACACCACATAGCCGCGCTGGGCCAGGTATTGATCGAACAGCGCATCGCCACGGCTCGGCCAGGCATCGAGCACGGTTTGCGCGGCGGGGCCGCCATACACGTACACCATCACCGGATAGCGCTTGGCCGGGTCGAAGTTGTCCGGCTTGATCAGGCGATACTGCAGCGGAGTCTTGCCATCGGCAGCGGTGAGCGTGCCGAATTCCACCGGGCGCTGCGCGTCGCGGTACTTGGCGTAAGGGTGCTGCGGATCGGCCAGATCGTTCTTGAGCAGCGTGGCAATTTTTTCGCCATTGGCGCGGAACAGCTCGATCTGCGGCGGCGTGCTGGTGTTGGACCAGCTATCGACATAGACGCTGGCATTGCTGGCGAAACTGGCTACATGCGTGCCGTTGGTTTTTGAACGTTTTTCGATCGCACCGCCGGCCAGCGGCACGGCGTAGATGTGGGTCTGGGTCGGCGATTCCTTGCTTGCGGAAAAGTACACCGTGCCGGCGTGCTCATCGACGGCAAGCAGTGCATCGACCACCCAGGCGCCGGAAGTCAGCGGAGTCAGCGTGCGGCCATCCTCGGAGGCAACGTAGAGATGCTCGTAACCGCTGCGCTCGGAGTTCCAGACAAAGCGGCCGTCCTTGAGAAAACGCAGGTCGTTGTTGAGCGGCACCCAGGTTGGCGAGGTCTCGGTGATGAGCACGCGCTGTTTGCCGCTGGCCAGCGTGGTTTCGATCAACTCGAGGGTTTTCTGATCGCGCGATTGGCGTTGGAAGGTCAGCCGTTGCGCATCGCGCCAGTCCACGCGGGCGAGATAGATATCGGGGTTGTTGCCCAGATCGATCCAGCGTGGCGTCGCACTGGCACGCGGTGCGATGACGCCCAGTTGCACAACCACATTCGGCTGACCGGCCTGCGGATAGCGCTGTTCGATCACCTCGGTGTGGTCGGCATAGACTTCCGGGCGTTTCTGCACCGGCACGCCGGATTCGTCGATACGCGCGAAAGCAATCGCCGAATCGTCCGGCGCCCACCAATAGCCGGTGTGGCGATCCATTTCTTCGTCGGCGACGAACTCGGCCACGCCATTGCCGATGGTCTCGCTGCCATCGCGAGTGAGCTGCAGCTGTTTGCCGCTGGCCAGATCGATCACCCACAGATTGCGTTCACGCACGAAGCTGACAAAGCCGCCTTTGGGCGAGAGCTTGGCGTCGGTGGCGAAGCCTTCGCCGTGGGTGAGTTTGCGCACCGCCGCCGCGCCGGTCTTGCGCAGGTCGTACAAATACAACTCGCCGCCGAGCGGGAACAGCAGCGCGTGCGCGTCCGGCGCCCATTGGTAATCGACGATGCCGGCGAAGGCGGCGATGCGTTGGCGTTCGCGGCGGGCCTTTTCGACATCGCTCAAGACTTCGGTGCCGGGCAAGACGACCTTGGAATCGACCAGCAGGCGGGTCTGGCCGCTGGCGATGTCGTACTCCCACAGATCCAGCTGATTGCGGTCATTGTCCTTACCGCGCAGGAAGGTCACGCGCGAACCATCGGGGGCGACCTTGGGTTTCATCAGCGTCGGGCCGGACAGCGGCAACGGGCCGGTGATGGCGTCGAGGGTGAGTTTTTCGGCGTGGGCGGTGGTGATCGTGCTGAGCATGAGGACAAGGGCGGCGAACAGGGAACGCATCGAAGATCCTGTCTGAAGACTGCGCACAGGATGCGGGGGTACTACGGATTTGAGAAGCGCGGCGATCCTGGCGTTGGCCGCTCAGGCGTGTGCGCGTTGGGATGGATGGTGCCGGGGGTGTGCATGCATCGCGAGCTGTCTGGGGGCGGTGGGGAATGACGCGTCGCTACGCGTGGCGAGGGAGCGCAATTGGGGGTTCGCTGTCAGTCTCCGGCGACGCCGTACCCTCACCCCAACCCCCGCTCCGCGCCCCAGCCCGCGCTTGCGGCGCGGGCGCACCAACGCACGCGCGCCAGTGGCGCGCAAGCCGTGCCTTGGCGCCCCGGGGGAGAGGGGCTCGAGACGCCCCTTTGATGTGTCGCGTGCGGTTGATGCGCGTGTACTGTTGCGCAACCGCTCCTACGACGTTGCTTCAGCGCTTGCCGAACAGGTGCTTGCGCTCTTCCTCGCCCAGCGGCTTGCCGGCGTTTGGGTTGACCTGGTCCTTGAGCGCATAGGCGCGCTGCGTGGCCGGACGCGCGGCGATGGCGTCGTGCCAGCGCTTGAGATGCGGGAAGGCGGCGTAGTCCGGCTTGAGGTCGCCATAGACCTCGATCCAGGGGTAGCTGGCCATGTCGGCGATACCGTACTCGGGGCCGGCCAGGAACGCGTACTCGGCCAGGCGCTTGTCGAGCACGCCGTGCAATCTGCGCACTTCGGCGTTGTAGCGCTCGATCGCGTAGGGAATCTTTTCCGGCGCATAGACGTTGAAGTGGCCCATCTGGCCGCTCATCGGCCCCAGCCCGCCCATCTGCCAGAACAGCCATTCCAGTGCGGCGATGCGGCCGCGGGCATCGCGCGGCAGGAAGCGGCTGGTTTTTTCGGCCAGGTACAACAGGATCGCGCCGGATTCGAACACGCTTTGCGCGGGGCCGCCATCGGCCGGTGCGTGGTCGACGATCGCCGGCATCTTGTTGTTGGGCGAGATCTGCAGGAAGGCCGGTTCGAACTGTTCGCCCTTGCCGATGTTGACCGGCTTGAGCGTGTAGTCCAGCCCGGCTTCTTCCAGGAACAAGGTGACCTTGTGGCCGTTGGGGGTGGGCCAGTAGTACAGGTCGATCATCGGGTGCTCCAGTTCGGAAGGGGTTTGCACGCAGCGGCGGGCCGTGGCGTTCGATGGTACGACCAAGCCCGCTACCAGCGCGTGCGCTCGCCGTGGCCCCGAGTGGAACGATGTGTGACGCGATTGGGTCGCGACCGATGCTGCAGTGCAAATTGACTTCGTTAAGCCTGCGCTAACAAATGCGTGATCGTTTCATCGACCTTTTGCCAGTCCTGACTTGGGGCCGGCTTTTTTTCGCTTGGGGAAGAAATCATCGTGAGAGAGCTCCGCACCCTGCCGCGCACACGGCGCTTGACGTCTGCCTTGGTGTTCGCATTGTCGACGCCGCTGGCCGCGCAGACCGCGCCGGCGCCGCAGTCGGCCTCGACCGTCCCCGGCTCCAGCCAGGCCGACCCCGCCACGCTTGATACCGTGCAGGTCAGCGGTATTCGCGGCAGCCTCACTTCGTCGATGAACGTCAAGCGCGATGCGCAAGGCATCGTCGACGGCATCGTGGCCGAGGACATCGGCAAGTTCCCCGATACCAACCTGGCCGAGTCGCTGCAGCGCATCAGCGGCGTGTCGATCGACCGCTCGCTGGGCGAAGGTTCGCGCGTGACCGTGCGTGGCGTCGGCCCGGACTTCAACCTGGTGCTGTTGAACGGCCGGCAGATGCCGGGCGCCAGCATCGAAGAATCCAACGCCTCCAACTCGCGCGCGTTCGATTTCGCCAACCTGGCGTCCGAGTCGATCTCCGGCATCGAGGTGTTCAAGACCAGCCGCGCCAGCACGCCCACCGGCGGCATCGGTGCCACCATCAACATCAAGACCGCCCGGCCGCTGGACAACCCGGGCATGCATGCCAACGTGGGTCTGAAGGGCGTGCACGATGCGTCCAACGAGAACCTGCCCGGCCGCCTGTAGGGCGATGCGCTGACGCCGGAAATCTCCGGCATCTTCAGCAACACCTCGGCCGATGGACGCTTTGGCGTGTCGCTGAGCGGTAGCTACCAGGAACGCGACTTCGGCTACAGCCAGGTCGGCGTGCCCAACGGCTGGCGTTCGTTCCGCGGCGATTCCACCGCCTACGGCACCATCCCGCAGCCGGGTGCGCCGGGCTCGGAGAACATCGTCAACCGCCCCGGCCCGAACGACATCTACTCGGTGCCGCAGAACCTCAACTACCGCGTGGTCGGGGTTGAGCGCCAGCGCACCAACGGGCAGCTGGTACTGCAGTACAAGCCGCTGGACAACATCACCACCACGCTGGATTACACGTACTCGGAAAACAAGATCCAGCAGCAGCGCAACGAGATGTCGGTGTGGTTCAACTACGGCCCCTCCGCCAGCGCCTGGACCAACGGTCCGGTGGCCGGTCCGATCACCTACTCGGAATTCGTCAACCCGGCCACCAGCGATCTGGCCACCGCCGGCTCCAACGCGGCCACGCGCAACCAGAACAAGTCGCTGGGCTTCAACGTGGATTGGGCGGTGACCGATCAGTTCAAGCTCAACTTCGACATCCACCGCTCCACCGCCGAAGCCGGTGCGGACAGCCCGTACGGCTCGAGCAATTCGCTGGGCGTCTCGGGCTTTTACCGCGGCACCTCGGTGGTGGATTTCAGCAAGGATTTCCCGGTGTTGCAGCAGCAGTTGGGTTTCGGCCTGAACGGGCTGGATCCGTCGCGCACCTTGGTCACCGGCTCGGCGTTCCGCAACAGCTACATGAAGTCGGAGATCGATCAGGCCCAGGTCAACGGCGACTTCACCTTCGAAAATTATTCGCAGTTGAAGTTCGGTATCGGCAGCACCGAGGTCAAGAACCGCTCGGCGTTTTCCAACGTGCAGCGCGATACCTGGGGCGGCAACGGCACCGCGGCCGATTATCCGGACGATCTGTGGATTCCGAGTTCGTTCGCGCAGTATTTCGATGCGATCGATGGCAGCGGCAATCCGGCGCAGTTCAACCAGCTGTTCCTGTTCGACTTCGAGCGCGCCCGTCAGGCCGCCGCGCAAGCGGCGGGCGATGACGCGCTGTACCGCATCTCGCCGGTGTTCACCACCGACCGCCGCGTGACCGAAAAATCCAAGAACGCCTACCTGCAGTGGAACAACAGCTGGGACGATCTGCGCGTGCCGATCAGCCTGGCCGCCGGTGTGCGTTACGAAGAAACCAAGGTGGACGCGCAGGCGCTGGTGCCGGTGGCCGTCGGCATCGACTGGGTCGCCAACAACGAGTTGCCGATCCGCCTGGCCGATTCGGCGTTCGCCAGCGGCAGCGGCAAGTACGAATACTGGCTGCCCAGCCTGGACCTGAGCTTCAAGCTCACCGAGGACCTGGTGCTGCGCGGCAGCTACGGCGAAACCATCGGCCGGCCCGGCTGGGGCGATATCCAGGGCGGGCAGACGCTCAACCAGATCGCGCGCCTGGAAGGCGGCACCGGCCAGGAAGGCAACCCCGGCCTGAAGCCGCTGCTCTCGCACAACATCGATTTCTCGCTGGAGTGGTACTACAGCGATGCCAGCTACGCCTCGGTGGGCTTCTTCCGCAAGAACATCGACAACTACATCGGCGTGACCACGCGCAACGACACCTCGCTGGGGTTGAACACCCCGGTGGGCGGTGCGTACTGGAACGAAGCGCTGGGCAACGGCTGCGCCTCGGCCGACCTGACCTGTATCCGCAACTACATCTTCCGCAACCGCGGCGGCGCGCCCGGCGTGGTGCGCGGAGCCGACGATGCCAACGGCAATGCCACCGGCGTGATCAGCGGGCAGCCCGGCGACCCGGTGGCCAACTTCGCCATCACCGCGCCGGCCAACCAGCGCTCGGCCTCGCTGGATGGCTGGGAGTTCAACCTGCAGCACATGTTCGGCGACAGCGGCTTCGGCGTGTCGGCCAACTACACCATGGTCGACTCCGGGCTGACCTACAACAACGCAGTGATCGGCGAGCAGTTCGCGCTGGAAGGCCTGAGCGATTCGGCCAACGTGGTCGGCTTCTACGACCGCGACAAGTGGCAGGTGCGTGCGGCCTACAACTGGCGCGACGAATTCCTGGCCGCACGTTTCGACGGCAGCGGCCAGCCCAACCCGGTCTATACCGAAGCCTACGGCCAGCTGGATCTGAGCGTCGGGTATCAATGGACCGAGAACCTGTCGTTGAGCCTGGAGGCGATCAACCTCACCGACGAGGTGCAGCGCCAGCATGGCCGTCACCCGAACCAGATCGTCTATGCCACCCAGACCGGACCGCGCTACATGTTGGGCGTGCGCTACAAGTTCTGGTGAGGCCGCGCTTTGCTCATGCAGTGATGCGCTTTTAAGCGCTCCCGGCAGCGAGTCTGCCGGAGCGTCTAGCACGACGCTCTCTTTGCGTTTCCCGGATGTGTTGCATCCGGGACTTGCCACGCCGAAGCAACTGTCCAAGCATGGGCCACGCGCCCCGCGTGATGTGTCACTTTCCCCCATGACCAATGCCGTGTTGTTGAACAATCTCGATCACCGCGATCTGCGCGTGATCACCACGCACGGCGCCGCCTTCGGCGATGACGTGATGTCGGCTGCGACGTTTCCGCAGGAATTTCGCCAGCTGCAAGCGCAGTACCCGATCGTGTTCCATCGCAATGGCGAGCGCAGTTTTCAGCCGCTGGCGTTGCTGGGCCTGCGCCTGGGCGAAAACCTGTTTCTGGACGGTGCACGCTGGGATGCGCCGTACGTGCCGCTGGCGATTCAGCGCCAACCATTCCTGATCGGCGAGCAAGCGGACGGACCGATGGTGCACGTGGATCTGGACAGCCCGCGCATCAGCCGCACCGACGGCGAGCTGCTGTTTCGCGAACACGGCGGCACCAGCGAGTTTCTCGACCGCATCAGCCAGGTGTTGCGCACCTTGCATGATGGCCTGGCGGCGAGCGAGGCCTTCGTCGCACGCTTGCTCAGCTACGATCTGCTGGAACCGTTCGTGTTCGAGGCCACGCTGGAAAACGGCCTGGAATGCCGCCTGGCAGGGCTCTACGCCGTGCACGAAGAACGCCTGCGCGCGCTCGACGATGCGGCGTTGCTCGAGTTGCACCGACACGGCGATCTGGAACCGCTGTACATGGCGGTGGCCTCGATCGCGCAGTTCCGCCATCTGCTCGACCGCATGCAGCGCCGCCATGCTGGCTGAGCCGCGCGCCATCGAAGAATTGCACGGACTGGACCCGCAACAGCTGGACCCAGCCGTGCTGCGCTCGACAACGCCGTTGGTATTGCGCGGGCTGGTCCGCGACTGGCCGCTGGCGCAGGCCGGCGCCACCTCTGCGCACGCTGCGGCCGCGTACCTGCGCGGTTTCGATCGCGGCGAGGCGGTGGTGGCGCAGGTCGGTCCGCCGGAAATCGGTGGGCGCTTCTTCTACAACGGGGACATGAGCGGCTTCAACTTCCGCCCCGAGCGCGTGCCGCTAAGTGTGGTGCTGGAGACCTTGCTGCGCGATCTGCATAAGCCGCAGCCACCGGCGATCTACGTCGGCTCCACCACGCTGGACACTTACCTGCCCGGCCTGCGCTCGCACAACCCGATCGCCCTGCCGCAGAGCGAACCACTGGCCAGCATCTGGATCGGCAACCGCACCCGCATTGCCGCCCATCAGGACCTGCCCGACAACCTGGCCTGCGTGGTCGCCGGGCGCCGCCGCTTCACCCTGTTTCCGCCCACGCAACTGGCCAATCTCTACATCGGCCCGCTCGATCTCACCCCGGCCGGGCAGCCGGTCAGCCTGGTGGATATCGCCGCGCCGGATCTGCAGCGTTTTCCACGCTATGCGCAGGCGCTGGAACACGCATTGGTGGCCGAGTTGGGACCGGGCGATGCGTTGTTCATTCCCAGCATGTGGTGGCATCACATCGAAGCGCTGGAGTCCTTCAACGTGCTGGTGAATTTCTGGTGGCGGCAGAGCCCGGCCTATATGGATTCGCCGATGAACGCGCTGATGCTGGCGCTGCTCACCATCCGCGACCTGCCAGCAGAGCAACGCGCGATCTGGCAGGACGTATTCGAGCATTACGTGTTCGATGCCGACACGCGCACCGCTGCGCATGTACCGGAGGCGGCGCGCGGCGTGCTGGCGCCGATGGACGAGACCCGTGCCCGCAGCTTGCGCGCACGCTTGCTGCAACGCCTGAATCGCTGAGGATTTCATCATGTCCGACACCCACGCTTCCGACCCACGACAGCGCCCGGTGCGGCGCGTCGTCATCGCCGGTGGCGGCACTGCCGGCTGGATGGCCGCTGCGGCCTTGTCGAAAGTGCTGGGCAAGCAACTGCAGATCACCGTGGTGGAATCGGACGAGATCGGCACGGTAGGCGTGGGCGAAGCCACCATCCCCAGCCTGGTCACCTTCCACCGCCTGCTGGAGATCGACGAGGCCGCGTTCATGGCCGCCACGCAGGCCACCATCAAGCTCGGCATCGGCTTCGAGCATTGGCGCGATGTCGACCGGCACTACATCCACTCGTTCGGCCATACCGGCACCGATCACTGGAGCGCGGGCTTCCAGCATTTCTGGCTGAAAGGCCGGCAGCGCGGCGTGGCGCGCGACTTCGGCGACTACTGTCTTGAGCTGCGCGCCGCGCAGGAAGGCCGCTTTGCGCACCTGCCCAACGGCGGCATGAATTACGCCTATCACCTGGATGCCGGTCTGTACGCGCGATTCCTGCGCCGCTTCAGCGAAGGCTTCGGCGTACAACGTATCGAAGGGCGCATCGGTCACGTGGAGACCGACGCCCATAGCGGCTATCTCACTGCGCTGACGCTGAAAAACGGCACGCGGGTGGAAGGCGATCTGTTTCTGGATTGCACCGGCTTTGCCGGCCTGTTGATCGGCAAGACGCTGGGCGTGGGCGCGGACGATTGGTCGCACTGGTTATTTGCCGACAGCGCGCTGGCAGTGCAGACAGAATCGGTTGGTGCTCCGGTGCCCTACACCCGCTCGCGCGCCGATCTGGCCGGCTGGATGTGGCGCATTCCGCTGCAGCACCGGGTGGGCAACGGCATCGTGTATTCCAGCCGCTACATGGACCAGGACAGCGCTGCGCAGGTCTTGCAGCGCAATCTCACTGGCCGCGCGCTCACCGAGCCGCGCGCACTGCGTTTCACCCCGAACCAGCGGCATCGGGTGTGGGAAAAGAACTGCGTGGCGCTGGGCCTGGCCAGCGGGTTTCTGGAGCCGTTGGAATCGACCAACATCCATCTGATCCAGCGCGGCATCATCCGTTTGATGCAGACCTTTCCGCAGGTCATCAACGATAGCGATATCGCCGAATACAACCGCCAGGCGGCCGAAGAAATCACCCATATCCGCGATTTCGTGATCCTGCACTACCACGTCACCGACCGTCGCGACACGCCGTTCTGGCGCGATTGCGCGGCGATGGAGATCCCCGACACGCTGCGGCATCGGGTGGAGCTGTTCCGCCAGAGCGGGCGGGTGTTCCATCAGGCCAACGAACTGTTTGCCGAGAACTCGTGGGTGCAGGTGATGCTGGGCCAGGGCATTACGCCGAAGCAGCACCACCCGGTGGCCGACCTGATGGGCGATGCCGAACTCAATCATTTTCTCGAGAACATCCGCACGCGGGTCGATGCGGCATTGGTACGGCTGCCCGCGCATGCGGACTTTCTGCGGCGCTACTGCCCCGCTCCGCCATTGCCCGAGCCGGCTACGCGGCTGCCTGCCACTCCGGTGCTCGCCACCCCGGCGGCATGACATTGCGCCCGACCTCGGCGCACCCCTTGGCTTAGACCGCCCCAGCAATGCTAGATTGCCGCTTTGCCGTCCATTGCGGGAACAGTGGCCGGCGCTCGCCGCAGCAACGTTATCTATCTCACTCGGGGTAAGGGGGACGCATGTTGGATCTGACACAGGGCCGTATGGCACGCCGGATCGCGCCAGTCATTTTGCTGGTTGGCCTGGCCGCTTGCTCCAAGCAGGAAGACAAGGCCGCCACCACCGCGCCGGCCACCGGCGCCACGCCTGCGGCACCGGCCGCCGCGCCCACGCCAGCCACTGCGGTATCGCCGCAGGTGCAGTCGATGGCCGCCGACCAGCTGCGCGCATCGGCCACCAAGGCGCTGCAGGACAACCGCATGTACGCCCCGGCCGGCGACAACGCGGTGGAGTACTACCTGGCACTGCGCGAGAAGCAGCCGCAGGACGCCACCGTCAACAGCGCGCTGACCGATCTGATGCCGTACACGCTGATCGCCGCCGAACAGGGCATCAGCCGCGAAGAATTCCCCGAAGCGCAGCGCCTGATCGCGCTGATCGAAAAGGTCGACCCCAAGGCACCGGCACTGCCGCGCCTGAAGACCGGCCTGGAAGCGGGCATGAAGACCGCCGCCAACCGCTCCGAGCAGGATGCAGAACAGGCCAAGAAGCTGGTCGAAGACAAGGCCAAGCAAGCGGCCGAGCAGAAGCGCCTGGCCGAGCAGCAGACCCGCGAGGCGGCCGCTGCGCAGCAGATCGCCGCGCAACAGGAAGCTGCGCGTCAGCAGACCGCCGAAGCAGAGCGCCAGGCCGCGGCGCGCCGTCAGGCCGAGACGCCGGCACCGACCCCGGCCGCCACGCGCCCGGCACCGGCTGCTGCGCCCGCCGCCGCTGCACCGAGCGCGCAGTCGCTGCGCCCGATCAGCACCCCGGCACCGCGCTATCCACCTGAAGCGCTGCGCGCCGGCACCTCCGGCGAAGTGCTGGTGGAACTGACCGTCGGCACCGACGGCTCGATCACCGCCTCGCGCGTGCTGCGCGCCAATCCGCCGCGCGTGTTCGACCGCGAAGCCCTCAACGCGGTCAAGCGCTGGCGCTTCGAACCGGTGGCCGCACCGGTGACGACGCGGCGCACGCTGTCGTTTAACCCGGGTGGTTGAGTGGGGCGTTGGGCGATCGAGTAGTTCTGCATGCGGCTGAGTGAGTCCGTTGGTTGCTTGATTGCTTGGTCGTTGATTGGTTGATTGGTTGGTTGTTGGCTCATGGCCCATGGCCCATGGCCCATGGCCCATGGCTGCCGATGATCGATGCACTGCACTCCCGGCGAATGTCGGGCACCAAACAAAAAGCCCGCAGCGATGCGGGCTTTTTGTTTACTGGTCATCCGTACCCTCATCCGCCCTTCGGGCACCTTCTCCCGATGGGAGAAGGGATTGCGAGCCCCTCTCCTGCGGGAGAGGGGTTGGGGTGAGGGTACGGCGGCGAAGTGAACATCACGAACTTGATAGACAACAGCCACATTGCACACAAATATCAACAATCGTAGCTGCGCATTCGCACCAGCAACCCGTACCCTCATCCGGCGCTGCGCGCCACCTTCTCCCGGTGGGAGAAGGAACATCACCCGGAAATCGCCAACCGCTCCTGGTGATACCGCCGCACCGCCGCGTACCACAACACCGCCGCTACACCGAAGCCAGCCAGCAGATACACCGCCCAGGTCTGCGCATTGATCTGCTCATGGCGTATCACTTTCAACAGCATCTGGTTCTGCGCCAGAAACGGCACCGCGAAGTGCCATAACTGCGTCTTCAGCGGATACGCCATCAACGCATAGCCCGGCAACATCGGCAGCAGCAGTAGCCAGGTCATGTGCGCCTGCGCTTCCTTCATGCTCTTGGCGGCAGCGGCTAGATAGGTCAGCAGCGAGGTACCGACGAACAACATCGGGACCAGGATGAAGAGCATCTGCAACATAGGCACGAACCCGACATTGAGCTGGCGCCCCAGGTTCGAGGTGGACAACTGCGCACTCAGCTTGAACGCCAGCAGCGTGAGCAACAACGACACCATGCCGATCACGCAGGCGGCGGCGATCTTGCCGCTGACAATCGCGCTACGTGGCGCCGGTGTGGCCAGCAACGGCTCCAGCGACTGGCGTTCGCGCTCGCCGGCGGTGGCATCCAGAATCAGCGAGGCGCCGCCCAGAAACGAGGTGATCACCAGCAGCACCGGCAGCAGCATCGCCATCATTTGCCCGCGCTTGGCGTCGGCGGTGGCCAGGTCCTGGGCTGCGATTTCCAGCGGCCTGCCCACCTGCGCATCGATGCCGCGCGCCAGCAAGCGCAGTGCACCAACCTGTTGACTGTAGGCGCTGAGCGCGGCCTGCAGCCGCATGGCCGGCACGTCGGCCTCGCGCCGCGTGCTGTCCTTGATGACCTCCACCAAGGCCGGGCGGCCGGCACGCCAGTCCTCGGCGTAGCTGTCACTGATGCGCAGCGCCACATCCACCTCCTGGGTGCGGATCGCAGCAGTCAGATCGGCCGGCGCGGCGACCGCGTTGAGTCCTTGCGCGGCCAGAAAACGCACCAGATTGGGCGCGTTCTCGCGACCGAGCGTGGGGATCTCCAGCGGCTTGTCGATCTGCGTGCGCACACGGCTTTCGCTCAGTGCGCCCATGCCCAGGATCAGGATCGGGTACAGCAATGGCGACAGCAGCAAGGCCAATGCCAGCGTGCGGCGATCGCGGCCGATATCGCGCAATTCCTTGCGCAGTACCGTCCACAGGGTGGACAACAACGATGTGGTGCTCATGCGTGCAGTCCCTCGTCCGAGCCGATCGCCTTGACGAAGGCGTCTTCCAGATTGTCTTCACCGGTGCTGGCGCGCAGTTCGTCGGCGCTGCCGCAGGCCACCACCGTGCCCTTGGCGACGATGACGATGCGATCGCACAGCGCCGCCACCTCCTGCATGATGTGGCTGGAAAAAATCACGCAGCGCCCCTCTGCACGCAACTGCTGCAGAAAGCCGCGCATCGCGCGCGTGGTCATCACGTCCAGGCCGTTGGTGGGCTCGTCGAGAATCACGTTGCGCGGGTCGTGCACCAGCGCGCGCGCAATCGCGGTCTTGGTGCGCTGGCCCTGGCTGAAGCCTTCGGTCTGACGATCGAGAATGTCGTCCATGTCCAACGCGGCCGACAGCAGGCGCGTGCGCTCGGCAATCAGCGTGCGCGACATGCCGTGCAACTCACCGAAGTAAGCGATGTTTTCGCGCGCGGTCAGCCGCTTGTAGACGCCACGCGCATCCGGCAACACGCCAAGTGCGCGGCGCACCGTGACCGGATCGCGGGCGGCGTCCACGCCATCCACGGTCACGCTGCCCTGATCGGGCGACATCAGCGTGTAGAGCATGCGCAAGGTGGTGGTCTTTCCGGCGCCGTTGGGCCCGAGCAGGCCGGTGATCTGGCCATCGGCGGCGCTGAAACTCACCCCATCGACGGCTTTCACCAGCCCGGTCTTGGTCTTGAACGATTTGTGCAGGTTGTCGACGACGATCATGCGAGCGCCTCCGTGGCGTGGTCGGTGCGGCTCATGGTTCCCATCCGTTGAACGAGGTAAACGCGGGCACGTTGTTGAGATCGGCAACGCAGCGCGCATCCAGCGCACCGGCATTGGCGGTTTCGATGAACTGCGCCATCAGCTTGGGGATGCACCCCAGTGCCATGACGCTGTGTCCCTGCCCGGGCGCAACCAGATGCCGCCCATTGGGCAGTCCCTTGAGCACGGTGTCGGCGTAGCGTGGCGGCGTGACCGGATCCAGCTGACCGGACAACAACAAGGCCGGCACCTGCGAACGCAGCGGCGCGGTGAAATCGGCGGCACGCTTGCCGCTGGGCCACACCGGGCATGCGGCAAAGACGCTGCGCGGGACATCCTCGCCCAGCAGCAATGCCTGGTGCGCGGGCGCCGGACGATAACGGTCGGCATCTTCGGCGCACACCACCGACCATTGCATGGGCTGGTTGATCTGCATGTCCATGTGCGACAACGCCATCAACGGCGCGTAGCGACCTGCAGCGGCTTCATCCAGCACCAGCGGCAGCAGGGCAGCGCTTTGCGGTGCATAGGAGAAGGTAAAGGCCAGACCGATCACCGCGTCAGCGGTCACCCGATCGCGCTTGATGACGTTGGTGCGCAGATCGCGGTACTCCACTTCCGGCGATTCGGTCTTCAAGCGGTCCATGACGGTACGCAGTTGCGTGCGCACATCGGTGGGAAAGCGCGCGCGACAGGCCGCGATGGCACGGCATTGCTCGGACTGCAGGATCAAAGCGTCTTCAAACGTGCGTGCGAACTCACCGCTGATCACCAGATCGCTGGGCGCAACGCCATCGAGCACGATGGCGCGCGTTTGTGCGGGATAGCGTTTGGCATAGTGCTGCGCCACGCGCGTTCCATAAGACACACCGATCAGGTCGATGCGTGACGCACCCAGGGCGGCTCTGACGGCATCCAGATCGCCGATGGCTTCGGCGGTGGTGTAGTAACGCGGGTCGGTATGGCGTTGCAAGCCTTCGGCACATTGCTGCGCATAGGCCTTCAATTCTTCCGGACTGGACGCCATGCCGGCCTGCAACGGCTTGCCATCGGCTGTCTCGCACCGCATGGGGTGAGATCCCCCGGTGCCGCGTTGATCGACCAGAAAAATGTCGCGATTTTTGCGTACCTCGCGTAACGCAGCCGCTGCGATGGCGGCAGCCTCGGTCGCCGATTGCCCCGGCCCACCGGCGATGAAGAACACCGGATCGGGCTTGTTGCCTGCGCCGGCATCGCTTTCCAGCCAGGCGATCTTCAAGTCGATCCTGCGCCCTGTCGGTGCGGCCGGATTCTCCGGCACGCGCAGGCTTGCGCACTGCGCTTCGATATTGCCTGCCGCGCTGCCGGAACTCAGCGTGCACGGGACGAATTGCAGCGTGCCGTAGCGATTGGCTGCGGCCGTGCCGGTCTGCGTGGTTGCTGCACGTGGCTGCGCGCCGCCGGGTGCAGTTGCGCCAGCCTTGGTTGCAGCAGGCGCATCTTTCGCAGGTGTGTTTTCAGCAGGTTTATTTGCAGGCTGACATCCGGCAGCCAGCATCGCAATCAGCAATGCCGCTGCCACTGTGGGTTGTTTCACCATGTTCACCATCTCTCCTGGTATCCCCTATTCCCTGACGCCGCAGCCGGTCGGGTGTGACCGCTGCGACTACTGCCCGTCTTCAAACAGAAACACGTGCTCGATCGATTCCCCGAACAAACGCGCGATGCGAAACGCCAACGGCAAACTGGGATCGTACTTACCGGTCTCCAGCGCATTGATGGTCTGCCGCGATACGCCCAGCCGCTCGCCCAGCTCGCCTTGCGACCAACCGCTGGCCTCGCGCAGTTCGCGTACGCGGCTGTTCATTGAAAGCGACGTGCGTTGATGCTTTTGGTGATGCCGTAAATTCCGCACAACAGCGGAAACACCCACAGCATCGCCACCGTTGCGGGGATGTCGATCAGCTCGGCGGCCTGCAGAAACCCACCGGTCATGTACGCGCCGCTGACCAGGCCGGCGGCAATGGCGATCGACTCCAGTTCGATCCGTCGCTGCATCTCGTCCGAGTCGCGCACGTAGCGCGCCACCGCGCGGATCACCAACGCCACCAACACTGCGGGCAACAACGCGATCAGCACGCGCGCCCAGTTCGGGTCCACGTGGGCCAGCAGGTATTTCCAGACCAGCATCACCACCACGTACAACATCATCGGCACGCCGAATTCGCGCTGATAACGCCGCGCCAATGCGGGGCGCGTGCTGTCGCGCATGCTGCCGCGCGACAGCCAAAACAGCAGCGCCAGCAACAGGCACGACACGCCCGCACCTGCACACAACCCGGAAAGGTAAGCGCTCAGTGGCAGCAGCCGCCAATGACCAAGCGCACCCACTGCGAGCAAGCCCAACCCCAGGCAGAGCGCGACCAGCGCGTTGCGGTTGTAGCTGGTCATGAGCTGCGCCTCTTCTGCACTGTTGCGCTCGATAACGGGCCAACGCTCTCCATCTCGGCACTGCCGCGCATCAACCGCTGCGCCGGCCAGCCCTGTGTGCAGTCCGATTGCCTATGCTGCTGATGCATCCCTTTCGCCTGTCAAGTGAACTTGACAGGCACGATGCGCTTGACGCGGCTAGCTGTCAAGCACCCTTTACACATCCGGTGACGCGCGGGCTACCGTGATCGCCGACTCGACGATGGCGAGAAGAGATGCATCCACATCCCGTCCGTAGCGCTGCACCGGAGCTGGGTTACGCTCCCTGATCGAATACTGGTGGGAGCGATGATGCGTCTGAAGATCTTGTTGGCAATCGCATTGAGTGGCTGCATGGCGACCTCGGCAGTGGCGCAGGAGATCGCACCTGCGCCGCGCACGATCCAGGTGGATCTGGCCACCGCCAGCGGGCCGGTCGACCGTTTCTACGCTCTGTCGATTGGCTCGGACTTTCCCGGCACCTTGATCCGCAGCGACACCCAGGCACACCTGGTTCCGGCTGTGCAGGAGTTGGGGTTTCGCTACATCCGCTTCCACGATGTCTTCCATGACGTGCTCGGCACGGTGAAAGACGTCGACGGAAAACTCGTCTACGACTGGACCAAGCTGGATCAGCTTTACGACGCGCTGCTGGCCAAGCGCATTCGTCCGTTCGTGGAATTGGGCTTTACCCCGAGCGCGATGAAAACCTCCGAGCAGACGCTCTTCTACTGGAAGGGCAACACCTCGCATCCGGATCCGGCCAAGTGGACGCAGCTGATCGATGCCTACGTGCGCCACATCCGCGCGCGCTATGGCGCCGACGAAGTGCGGCAGTGGTATTTCGAGGTGTGGAACGAGCCCAACCTCAAGGATTTCTGGGAAAACGCCGACCAGCAGGCCTACTTCGCTCTGTACGCGAACACCGCACGCACGATCAAGGCGATCGACCCGCAATTGCGGGTCGGTGGTCCGTCCACGGCCGGTGCGGCATGGGTGCCGGAACTGTTGGCCTATGTGGCACAAAACAAACTGCCGATCGATTTCGTCAGCACGCACACCTACGGCGTGGATGGCGGATTTCTCGATGAAGACGGCAAGCAGGACACCAAGCTGTCTGCATCGCCGGATGCCATTGTTGGCGATGTGCGAAGGGTGCGCGCGCAGATCCAGGCCTCGCCGTTCCCGGATCTGCCGCTGTATTTCACCGAGTGGAGCAGCAGCTACACGCCGCGCGATTTCGTCCACGACAGTTACATCAGCGCGCCCTACATCCTGACCAAGCTTAAACAGGTGCAAGGCCTGGTGCAGGGCATGAGCTACTGGACCTATACCGATCTGTTCGAAGAACCCGGCCCGCCGCCCACGCCCTTCCACGGTGGCTTCGGGCTGATGAATCGCGAGGGCATCCGCAAGCCGGCCTGGTTTGCCTACAAGTACTTGAACGCACTCAAGGGCCGCGACATTCCGCTGCGCGATGCGCACGCGTTTGCGGCGGTGGATGGCAAACGCATCGCGGCGTTGGCCTGGGATTGGCAGCAGCCGGTGCAGGCGGTGAGCAATACCCCGTTCTATACCAGGCAGGTGCCCAGCACCGACAGCGCGCCACTAGTATTCCGGCTGACGCAGGTGCCGGCCGGCACGTATCAGCTGCAGGTGCGCAAGACCGGCTACCGGCGCAACGACCCGCTGTCGCTGTACATCGACATGGGCATGCCCAAGGACCTGGCGCCGCGTCAGCTGGCGCAGTTGCAGCAGGCCACGCGCGATACGCCCGAACAGGACCGCCGCGTGCGCGTCGGCGCCGATGGCGTGGTGGAGATCCGCGTCCCGATGCGCAGCAACGATGTGGTGCTGATGACGTTGGAACCGTCTCCGCGCTGAGGACCGGCAACCACTGCTGCGCTCACCGCCTGGCGATGAGCGCAGCAGTGTTGGTGAGCGTTCTTACTTCAGATAGGTTTTGAGAATGGCGGTGATGTCTTCTACCGCCAGCTCGCGGTCGCCCAGTGCATCCGGTGCCGCCACATGATGCTTGAGGTGTTCGCTGAGCAACTCGACCATCAACCCCTGCGCCGCGCCGCGGAACGCCGCCACCTGCGTCAACAACGCAGTGCAGTCCACGTCCTGCGCCAGGGCTTTTTCCAGCCCCTCCACTTGTCCACGGATCCTGCGCACGCGAGCGAGCAGTTTGGACTTGTCCTGATTCAGATGTGCCATTGCCATATACCCCCTGGGGGTATCTGAGATACCATAGGGGGGGTATCGTAGCCAGAGCATCTTCCGATGTCGATCACGCACGCCGCGCCGCACTGCGCGCAGTCGCACACCTTTGCCAGCACCAACCCGCTGGCCGAACACAGCACCCGCAAGGCCGTCATCCTGACCGTGGTCATGATGGTGGTGGAAATCGTCGGCGGCTGGACGCTCAACTCCATGGCCTTGCTCGCCGATGGCTGGCATATGAGCTCGCACGCGCTCGCCCTGGGTCTGGCGCTGTTCGCCTACCGCTTCGCGCGGCGCAACGCCAACGATGTGCGTTTCACCTTCGGCACCTGGAAGGTCGAAGTGCTGGGTGGCTACACCAGTGCGATTCTGCTATTGGGCGTTGCCGGCCTGATGGCGTTCCAATCGGTGGAACGGCTGTTTTCGCCCAAACCCATCCAGTATCAGGAAGCCACGGTCATTGCGGTCATCGGCCTGCTGGTCAACCTGATCTGCGCGTGGTGGTTACGCGATTCGCATAGCCATGCGCATGACCACGGCCATCACCATGGGCATGGGCACGGCCATGAGCACGCGCATGACGGGCATGGGCATGGGCACCACGATGGTCACGCCGATCTCAATCTGAGAGCGGCGTATCTGCACGTGGTCGCCGATGCCGCGACCTCGGTCTTGGCGATTGTCGCGCTGGTCGCCGGCATGCATTGGGGCGTGACCTGGATGGACCCGATCATGGGCATCGTCGGCGCGGTGCTGGTCACCGTGTGGGCCTGGGGGCTGCTGCGCAGTACCGGCCGCGTGCTGCTGGATGCGGAGATGGATGCCCCGGTGGTGGAAGAAGTGAAGCAGGTCATCGCCGAGCTGCCGCATGCGATCGACATCGGCGACCTGCATGTCTGGCGCGTCGGCAGTGATCGTTATGCCTGCGTGGTCAGCCTGATCACCGCGGCAGATATCGATGCGAAGCTGGTTCGCGAGGCGCTGCAGATTCACGAAGAACTGGTGCATATCACCGTCGAGTTGCAGCGCCCGCCAGCGACGCTCGCAGCGGCCTAGCGGTCAGCATCGCGCCCCTTCGGCGCGATGCCTGGCATGCGGTTCTTAGCGTGGAAGCCGGTGATGCATCAGGACAGGGCCGTCTGTTTGCTCTTGCGCAGGCTGAGCATCAATCGCCTTGCTCCCAGCACCACCCCGGTCAGCGAGAACGCCAGCCCGAGCAGCAGCGGCCCGAGTTGCACGATGCGCCGGACGACAGGATGCGATTGCAGCCACGGAAAATTGGTCGTATGGATGGCCAGATACACCCACGCATAGGTGCGGCGACTTGCATCCAGCGCCAACAGCGGCACTCCGCTGGCAGGGTCGAAGTACAGCGCGGTGCGCGCGGGCGATGCCACTGTCAGTCGCACCGCATCGGCGGCAATTCCGTCGCCCTGGCGGTACAGCGCCTCGGCACTGTCTGGCGCCGCCGTGCTGTGATCGAGCGTCCAGGCACGCGCTGCCGCATGCCGGATCAATTCAGGCGATAGCCGGGTGCCGGTGATGCGACCGGGCATCCCTTCGCTCACCAAGCTACCGGCAGGGCCGCGTGCCACCGCAACAGGACGGCCGTCGACCGCAGTGAAGTCGATCTGGGTGGCGCCCGATAGACACCGCAGTGCACCTGCATCCACGCCTGCCAGCGCCGCACGTAATGGCGCACCGGAATAGCGCGCGACCTGGCCTGGATCCGGAATGCCTCTGGAAAACAGCCTGCCATGATCCATCGACAGCCAGCCGCTGAAGATCCAGCCCAGCACAAACACCGCGCCGATCAGGCCCAACCCGTGATGCCAGCGAAGCCAGCCGCGAAAACCCGACCACGCCGGCTTGGGGCTGCGCGCGCGTTGCCAGGTGCGATACACGCCCAGCACCGTGCCGGCACTCGCACTGCACAGCGCCGCCAGCGCCAGCCACCACACAGTCTGGTCCCAGACAGCGAAACTGCGCCGCAGCTGAGTGAAATACAGCCAATGCGGAATCGACCCGACCCAGTTCCACGCACGTTCTGTGGAAGACGTGCGCTGCACCACTTCACCGGTCCGCGCCGACACATACAGCACCGTCCCCAGGTCGTCCTGCAGCGCAGCGCGATAAAACGGCCGCCATGGATCGAACTTCTGATGCACGCTCCATTGATCGTATTCCAGCGGGCCATCCAGTCGCTGCACGGTGGCATGACCGAACCCAGCGGCAATCGCGCTGGCCGCCTCTGCACGCAATAACCCACGCGCTTGTCCATCGATGCCATCGACTGCCGTTGTCGCAGTCGCAGTGCTGACGACATAACCGGGACGCCCGCCGATGGACACCAGCCGCAACGCCGTCGCATCGCGCACGCTGCGCAAGGCCTGCGCCGGCGTAACCGTCAGCCTGGACAAGTCGATGCGCTCGGCAGCGCTCCAGCGTTGTTGCGGACTCAACGAGGGAAACGGCACAAAGGCCAGCACCAGACCGCTGGCGAACCACACCGCAAACATCAGGCAGAACGCCACACCGGTCCAGCGATGCAACCAGACGAGCCAGAACATCTTCGGCCGGCGCCGCGCTGGCCGATCAGAAGCGTGCATGCAGGCTCAGCTCCACCGTCCTGGGCAACCCCAGGATGACCTGGCCCGGGTAAAACACATCGGCCCATTGCACGTAATCTTTGTTGAACAGATTATCCGCATGCAATGACAACGAGACCGCAGAATTCAGGTCGTAGGTCGCGTACGCATTGGTCAAGGTGTACGACTCCAGCCGCAGCGTGTTGGCGAGATTTCCATAGCGCGTTCCGACATGCCGCACCGAGACGCCCAACTCCAACGGCAAGCCGGCCACGTTTCTCACGCTGGTCCAGGCATTGAACAGCGACTTGGGCACGTTGGTGGGACGATTGCCGGAGGCATCCAGACCGGTGTTGCTGTCGATGAACTGCGCGTACTCGGCGTCGACGTAGGCGTAATTGGCACTGGCACTCCACTGCGATGCCAGCTGTGCATCGACGCTGAGTTCGAACCCGCGCGAGGTTTGCTGCCCGATATTGCTGAGCGCATCCTGCGCGGTCAGCGCCAGGATGTTGTTGCGCTTGATGTCGTAAACCGCCAGCGTGCCGCTCAGCCGTTGATCGAGCGTGGCGGCCTTGAGGCCCAGCTCCACTTGCCGGGATTTGCTCAACGCAAAATCCTGCCCCGCATTGACGATGAAGATATTGGAGCCGGCCGGGTCGGTCGCCGTGGTGTACGACGCGTACGGCGTAATGCTCGGAGTGAGCGCATAGACCAGACCGATGCGTCCATTGGCGGGGCGATAGGTTCTGGAGAAACTCGACGCCGCCTGAAACTCCCCATCCGGGCCGAAGTTCTTGCGATCCAGATCGAGGTATTCGTAGCGCCCACCGAGCACCAGCTTGGCCTTGTCGGTGACGTCCAATGCGTCTTCGAAAAACAGCGCCGCGTTTGTCCAGGTGGTCGGGCTGCGCCGACGCACGCGCTCACCGAACGTGCCGCTTGGGTCTCGCGTCGCCAACGCGACGCTGTCGCCATCGGGAAAGCCACGGTTTCTGACGAAATCCAGGCGGCTGTAATCGACGCCGACGACAAGGCGATTTTTCAGGCCTGCGATGCTGTGATCGATGGTGGCGCTGGTCTGATTTCCCCATAGCGTTTGATCGTGATACACGAAGAACCGGTCACGATCGATCGCGCCCGTCTGCGCGTTGTAGGTGTAACTTTCCGAGTTCAGCCAGCGACGATCGGCATGAAAGTAATACGCCATGTTCTGCAAGGTGACGGCGTCGGAAAGTTTCCACTTCAAGTAGACCTGCGGCCACACCTGACGGGAGTCGATGCTTGCATCGGCCACGTTGTAGTTGTTGCGGCGGGTGGCGCCATCGACGACATCGCCGTTGGGCGCGCGCAGGATGCCGTTGAGGGGATCGCGCGCAACAGTCGCCGGCACCAGCGGTGTGCCGAAATAGGTCGAAGGCTGGTCCTTTGCATAATCCAGCGAGAACTGCGCACTGATGTCTTCGCGCGGGTGCCACAGCAAAGACACGGTGGCGTTGAGCGCGCTGGAGTCGGCGCCATGCACATAGCCATCGGACGACACCCGGCTGATATCGGCGCGATAGGCCCAGTCGTCGTTGAGCCCTCCCCCGGCGCCGAGACCCCAGACCCGGCCGCCATAGCTCGATGCCCCGGCCAGCAGCTCGTACGTGCCGGCACCGAAGGTGGGCGCCTTATTGGTCACGTTCACTGCACCACCCACCGCGCCCTGGCCGTAAATCACCGAAGCCGGCCCTTTCAGCACTTCGACAGATTGCAGATTGAAGGTGTTCTGCGGCCGGTTAGTCATGTTCGACGGCCCCAGATACAGGCCGTTGTGCAGGATGGTGATCTGGCCGTCGGTGAAGCCGCGCATCGAAAAGGTCGCCGGGTTTCCCGGCGAGCCGCCGGTACTGACGCCCGGCAGGCTCTCGGCGGCCTTCTCCACGCTGCGCAACCCGCGCGCGTCGATCGCGGCGGCGTTGATCGCATCCAGCGTGCCTGGCGTGTCGCGCGCCGACAGATTGAGCCGGCTGCCGGTCGGGGTGAATTGTTCCAGCGAGCGCAGACGCCCACTCACCACCACCTGGTCCAACGTGGTCGCTTCGGTGGCTTGCACCGTCCCGGCCTGCTGCGCGCGTGCGGTTCCCATGCAGCCAAGTGCTGCGGTGATCGACAAGGACAGCAGCGTTGCTGGCATGCACGTCATGTGCGTTCTCCAGGAGGACCGAAGGTGTCGCGCACGGGGGGGATTACTCACCAATCACTCTCCAGAGGTGTATGAGCCAGGCAACGGCTGAGCTCGCATGACAGGGACAGGCGTCATGTTGCGCAGCAGCAGGCGATGGGTGACAGTGGCGTAAACGCCATCTATCGTTCATTTCATGCCAACTTCGAAAAAACGCGTGCGTCGCGATGCGTTGCCGCCCTTGGTGGTGGTGGTCGCCTACGACCAACTTGGCTTGTTCGAATTCGGGATCACCACTGAGATCTTTGGATTGCCACGCCCGGAAGTGGGCCCGGGCTGGTATCGGTTCGCTATTGCCGCGGCCGAACCCGGCCCCCTGCGTGCGCTGGGCGGACTACGCATCGAAGTGGATGGCGGGCTCGATCTGCTCGATACCGCCCACACCATCATCATTCCCAGTTGGAGAGATACCAGTTCGTCGGCACCGGCCGCGCTGATCAAGGCGCTGCAGCGTGCGCATAAACGCAGCGCACGCATCGTCTCGATCTGTGCCGGCGCCTTTGTGCTTGCCCAGGCGGGTCTGTTGCAGGGGCGCAGAGCCACCACGCATTGGCGCAATGCCGAGATGCTGGCCAGCGGCTACCCGCAGATCACCGTGGAGCCGGGCGTGCTGTACGTGGACGAGGGCGACATCCTCACCTCCGCCGGCAGTGCCGCAGGCATCGATCTCTGCCTGCATATCGTGCGGGCCGACTTTGGCCCGGCGATCGCCAACCAGGTTGCCAAGCGCCTGGTGATGCCGGTCCACCGTGATGGCGGCCAAGCCCAGTTCATCGACCGGCCGGTGCCGCCGGTCCATGAAAGTACCCGGCTTGGGCCGTTGCTGGAGCGTATCAATCAGGACCTCACCGCCAACCACAGCGTGGAGTCCCTGGCCGCTGCTGCGGGCATGAGCCGCAGGACATTCCTAAGGCGCTTTCAAGCGACCACCGGCATGTCGCCGGGCAAATGGGTCGTCAACGAACGGCTCAACCGTGCGCGCGAGATGCTGGAAACCTCGGGCGCCGACATCGAAGAGATTGCAACGCGCTGTGGCTTCGGCTCGGCCGAAACGCTCAGGCACCACTTCCGGCGCACGCTGGCGCTATCGCCAACGCAGTATCGGCGTGTATTCGGCGGGCACCGCGATGCTGTCGACGGGATTTGAGCATGCTGGACTTGGAGTCGCTAATAAAACTCTCGAACGCTATATCACTGGCGACAAAGTGTTAACCGCACTCGCCTTCGTTGAATACTGGAGCAATGTCGGCCACGCACACCGACCATCTCCACTGGCCCTTGCAGCCAAGCTGCAGATCAGCCAGCTGTGCACACTTGACAGTTTGTTAGCCACTCTGAGGCGAACCACGCGTGATGAGCGGCGCCGAGCAAGACAGCTCGGCACCTGCCCGATGACCTCAGACTTTTGCCGGCGCCGGGCTGACGTATTTCTCGCGGCGGATCTGCGCGTTCGGCAGGCCGGCTGCCTTCAAGGCTTCAATGCAGCTGTCCACCATGTCCGGATTGCCGCACAGGTAGGCAATATCGCCTTCGGCACTGGGCGCGAACTCCGCCAGCTGCTGCTGCACGTAGCCATGCCGCACATCGGCGTGCGGCTGCTCGGGCAGCTCGCGCGAGAAGCACGGCACGTAGCGGAACTGCGGGTGCGCATCGGCAAACGCACGGAAGTCATCGCCGTATAGCAATTCGGAAGGCGTGCGCGCGCCCTGCAGCAGCACCACCTGCACGCCACGGCTGGCGATCGCCTCGGCCAGCAACGGCAGCATCGAGCGGTACGGGGTGACCCCGGTACCGGTGGCGATCAGCACATAGCGCCGGTTGTGGTCGCCCGGCGGCAGGCAGAAACGGCCATAGGGACCGCTGGCCTGCAACTGGTCGCCGATCTGCAGGCCTTCGAACAGCGCAGTGGCCGAGCCGCCGGGCACGAAGCTCACCGCGATATCCACCGCCTCGCCCGGCCCGAACGCGTGGTCGTGGATGGTCGCCAGCGAATAGCTTCGCTTGGTCGGCGTGCCATCGGCGCCGCTGAAATGGATCTGGATGAACTGCCCGGGCTGGAAATCCAGCGGCTGCCCGTCGTCACGCAGGAACTGGCAGTGGGCCACGGTGGGCGCAATCATGCGCCGGTCGACAAGCTTGAGGGGGAATTGAACGGGCACGAACGTATTTAGGACAGTCTGTGATCGGGGCTTGCCCCCGCGGGCTTCTATAATAACGGCCTGCAACTCGCTGCGCCGTCACGCTGACGCGAAGGAACATCTTGAATTCCCCATCTCCGATCACCGCACCCGCGCTGCGTGTGTGCGATCTGCGCAAGACCTACGACAACGGCACCCAGGCGCTCAAAGGCGTTTCGCTGGACGTGGCGCCAGGCGATTTCTTCGCCCTGCTCGGCCCTAACGGCGCCGGCAAATCCACCCTGATCGGCATCATCAGCTCGCTGGTGAATCTGTCCGCCGGCCAGGTGGAAGTGTTCGGCACCGATCTGGTCGGCCATCGCAGCGATGCGATGCGGCTGATCGGTCTGGTGCCGCAGGAGGTCAACTTCAATCTGTTCGAAAAACCCTTCGACATCCTGGTCAACTACGCCGGTTTCTACGGCATGCCGCGTGCCGAGGCCGAGCGGCTGGCCGAAGCGGAGCTGCGCCGCTCGCACCTGTGGGAAAAGGCCCAGGTGATGAGCCGCACGCTGTCCGGCGGCATGAAGCGCCGGCTGATGATCGCCCGCGCCATGATGACCCAGCCGCGGCTGCTGATCCTGGACGAGCCCACCGCCGGCGTGGACATCGAAATCCGCCGCGACATGTGGCGCGTGCTCAAAGAAATCAACGCCGCCGGCACCACCATCATCCTGACCACGCATTACCTGGAAGAAGCCGAGCACCTGTGCCGCAACCTGGCCATCATCAATCATGGCCAGATCGTCACCCAGGGCCCGATGCGCGAGCTGCTGGCCAAGCTCGATGTGGAAGGCTTTTTGTTCGATATCGACGGTGACCTGCCGGCCGAATTGCCGGTGATCGAAGGCACCACGCTCACCGCCATCGACGGCCACACGCTGGACCTGGACATGCCGCGCGCGATGGACCTCAACCGCGTGTTCGCCACGCTCGGCAGTGCCGGCATCCGGGTGCGCTCGATGCGCACCAAGAGCAATCGGCTGGAAGAGCTGTTCGTGCGCTTGACCGGTGATGCGCCGGCGCCAGACGCCGCCGCACCCGCGACGCCCATTCCCAACGGCACACCGCCAACGCAGCCGCGCAGCGGAGGCCAGCCATGAACGAGATCCGCACCGTGACCGAACCCACCAACGCACGCCGCAACTGGATTGCGCTGGGCACCATCGTGCGCCGCGAAGTGCAGCGCATCCTGCGCATCTGGGGCCAGACCCTGGTGCCGCCGGCCATCACCATGACGCTGTACTTCCTGATCTTCGGCGGGCTGATCGGCTCGCGCGTGGGCGACATGGGCGGCTACAGCTACATGCAGTTCATCGTGCCGGGCCTGGTGATGATGAGCGTGATCCAGAACAGCTACGGCAACATCTCATCGAGCTTCTTCGGCGCCAAGTTCGGCCGGCATGTGGAAGAGCTGCTGGTCAGCCCGATGCCCAACTGGGTGATCCTGTGGGGCTACGTCTCCGGCGCGGTGCTGCGCGGGGTCATGGTCGGCGCGCTGGTGCTGATCATCGCGATGTTCTTCACCCCCGTACGCATCCCGCATCCGCTGGTGACGCTGAGCACGGTGGTGCTGGGCGCGATCATCTTTTCGCTGGCCGGCTTCGTCAACGCGGTGTACGCCAAGAAGTTCGACGACGTGGCGATCGTGCCCACCTTCATCCTGACCCCGCTGACCTATCTGGGCGGCGTGTTCTATTCGGTGAAGCTGCTGCCACCGTGGGCCGAAGCGGCCACCCACGCCAACCCGATCTTCTACATGGTCAACGCCTTCCGCTACGGCCTGCTCGGCAGCTCCGACGTGCCGATCTGGGTGGCTTACGCGCTGATGCTGGGCTTTGTCGCGGTCCTCAGCGCACTGGCGCTGTGGTTGCTCAGGCGGGGCGTTGGTTTACGCAGCTGATGGTGCAGTTCAGCGACTACATCGTATTCGTCGATGAAAGCGGCGACCACGGGATGGCGAACATCGATCCGGCCTTCCCCTTGTTCGTGCTGTCTTGCTGCCTGATCAGCAAACGCGATTACATGGCTGCGGTGGTACCGGCGATTCAACGGATCAAGTTTGCGACGTTCGGCCACGATGCCGTGGTGCTGCATGAACGTGAGATCCGCCGGGATATCGGGCCGTTTTCGGTATTGCGCGATCGCGAAAGGAAACAGGCGTTTATCGATGTACTGACAGATGCATTGGCCTCCGCGCCGATGACGATTTTTGCCGCCGTCATCGACAAACGCCGCCTTCAGGATCGCCAGCGCGGGGAAAATCCGTATGAAATCTCGATGCGTTTCTGCCTGGAGCGGATGTACTACAAGCTCAGCAAGCAGGGCCAGGTTGCGCAACGCGGCGCACCATTGACCACGCACGTGCTGTGCGAGGCGCGTGGACATAACGAGGATCAGGACCTGGAATTGGCATTTCGCCGGATCTGTGGCGGCGACAATTTTTCTGGTGTCGAAATGCCGTTCGATCCGGTGATCTGCGACAAGAAAAGCAATGCGATCGAGTTGCAGCTGGCCGATCTGGTCGCGCGTCCGATCGGGATGCGGCAGTTGCGTCCCGACCAACCCAATCGTGCGTGGGACGTCATCGAGCAGAAGCTGGACAAGGATGCCACTGGCCGTTATCTCGGCTACGGATTGAAATGCTTCCCGTAAAAACAAAAGGCCCCGGCGATTCCGCCAGAGCCTGATGCCGACCGAGAATCCCCGATCCGGTTGCGACTTTAACACCTTGCCCAACACGCTCCAACCATCAAGCTGAACGGAGATTCTGATGCATATCCTCATCCTCGGCGCCGGTGGCACCGGCGGTTATTTCGGCGGACGTCTGGCGCAGGCCGGGGTCGATGTCACCTTCCTGGTGCGCGATGCGCGTGCGGCGCAGTTGCAGGCCGATGGCCTGCGCATCCGCAGCCCGCTCGGCGATGCGGATCTGCCGGTGGTGCATGTCACCGCGCAGGACCTGCCGGCGCTGGTGGCGCAGCGGCCGTTCGATCTGGTGATCCTCAGCTGCAAGGCCTACGACTTGGACAGCGCGATCGAGGCGATTGCGCCGGCTGTCGGCGAGCACACCACGGTGCTGCCGATCCTCAACGGTCTGCGGCACTACGCGGCGCTGGACGAGCGCTTCGGTGCCGCGCGGGTGTTGGGCGGGCTGTGCTTCATCAGTGCGACCAAGGGCGAGCACGGCGAGATTCTGCACCTGGGCAAGCCGGCGGCGATGACCTTCGGTGAGCGCAGTGGCAGTGCCAGCTCAGCGCGGGTGCAGGCGTTTGCTGCGGCCTGCGCGCAGGCCGGCATCGATCATGTGGCCAGCGAGCAGATCGCGCAGGAGCAGTGGATCAAGTACAGCTTCCTCACCGCGCTGGCGGCGGCCACCTGCCTGATGCGTGCGCCGGTCGGTGCGATCGTGGCCACCGACGACGGCCGCGCGTTGATCAACGGCGTGTACAACGAATGCCTGTGGGCCGCCGATGCGGCCGGGCAGCCGATTCCGGAAGCTGCGCGCGCCAAGGCGCTGCAGACCTTGTTGCAGGTGGATTCGCCGTTGAAGGCCTCGATGCTGCGCGATCTGGAAGCCGGCCAGGACGTGGAAGCGGCGCAGATCGTTGGCGACATGCTGAAGCGGGTACGCGAGACCGGGCGTAATGCGCCGCTGCTGATGGCGGCGAATGTGCATCTGCAGGCGTATCAGGTGTTGCGGCATAGCTGAGGTTGTTGGGGTGTGCGGGCGGTTGTTGGGCTGCGTGTAAACCGTACCCCCATCCGCCCTGCGGGCACCTTCCCCCGATGGGGGAAGGGTTGATGTCGATACGTCGAGGTGGCACTGCGCATCGCTGCATGTCATGCGATGCCGCGCGCCGCGCGCGATAGAAATCGGCATTGCCGCTGCCTTCGCGCTGCAACGACGCGTTGCACACGATGCTCTGCATCCCCTCGCCCGTCGTGCTCGCCATGAAACTGCTCAGCCACCTGTTCCGTGCCGGTCACTTCGTAATCCTGGCGTTTTTCGTGCTGTGCGCGGCGGGTCTGGTGGCGATGGCCGGGTTGGAGCTGTGGCACGGGTTTACGCCGGGCGGCGACATGGTGGTGCGCGATCGCTTCAACGTGGTGCTGGAGGCGATCGGTCTGCTCACAGTGGCGCTGGTGACACTGGAACTGGGCCAGACCATCTTCGAAGAAGAGATCCTGCGCGATGTCAAAGTCAGCGGGCCCACGCGGGTGCGGCGTTATCTGTCGCGCTTTTTCGTGGTGATCGTGATTGCACTGGCGATCGAAACGCTGGTGTCGATCTTCGAGCTGATGCACGACGACCCGGCCAAGCTGCCGTACGCGGCCGCGGTGGGTCTGTGCGCGGCGCTGCTGCTGATCGCCTGGGGCGTATTCGTCAAACTCAACCGCAGCGCCGAAGAGCTGGAGCCCGAGGCGATGGAAGAAACCAAGCGCGAGGACCGCGAAGTCGAGGAGTAAGCACTTCGCGCGCGGCCGCATGGCGTTGCGCTATAGCGGTCGACAGAGCCGTCAGTACTTGCTCAGGGTCGTGCACTAGCGGGAGCCGCTGATCCCGTAGCACTGAGGCGCATCGCCTCGGCGGATTCTTCCGCGCTGCGCTCCGGATCCGTGTCGACCAACGCGATCGCCGGCCGGCGCTCACGGCGCGACAGCAGGGTGATCCAGCCGGCCTCGATCGTGGTGATGCTGCCCGCCGGGTCGCCGCGACCGACCTGATGCCCACTGCTGCGCGGTTGGTCGGCCGCGATGTCCTGCCCGACCTCGGCGACCACACCACGCACCTTGATCCGGTCGCCCGTGCGTACGCGCGTGCCCATCCGCATCGTGTACTCGCTCTCACCGGGTACACCGATTCCGGTGTCATAGCCCTGATCGAGCACGAACACGGCGTCGGAGGTCGCATCCACGCCATCGCCCTCGTCCTGCACAAACCAGCCCACCACCTTGCCGCGATTGCCATCGCCCAGGGTTTCGGCAAGCTCCTGGCCCATCTCGTCGCTATCGCCCGCCAGGCTGCGGGTCACGATGCCTTCAATGGCCACTTTTTTCCCAAGCAGCGGACTGATGTCGGCGCTGCCCTGGATGCGACCGATCAGCACGCGATCCGGATCCATCGGCGCAACGGCCTTGTCACTCTGGGCCGGCAGCGGCGCGCGGCACGCGCCGAGCAGCGCGGTCATCATCAGCACCGCCATCCAGCGCGGTGCGCGGATCCTTCGCATCGCATGACTTCCTGTGAGTAAAGAGACCGAGTCTACCGCGCGCACCACTGCCGCCTACCGCAAGCGGTTCAGGCCTGCGGTGCGGGCAACGGCGTCACCGTGGTCGGCTTGCCATCGGCGCCGAGCGCGATCATCACGAAGTGACCGCGCGTGCACAGCTCGCGCGCGCCACTGAGCAGGTCTTCGGCGATCAATTCCACTTCCACCTTGATCGAGCTGCGCCCCACCGACACCACGCGCGCGATGGTTTCCACCATCTGGCCCTGGCGGATCGGCAGTTTGAAATCCACCTGATCCGAACGCGCGGTCACCACCGCACGCCGCGCATAGCGCGATGCTGCCAGGAATGCGGCCTTGTCCATCCACGCCAGTGCCTGGCCGCCGAACAACGTGCCCATGTGGTTGGTGTGGTTGGGGAATACGATCTCGACCATGCGCACTTCGGTCGGGGGAGGCGTCTGCGAGCTGTCTGACATGCGGGTTTCCAAAGAGGGGGATGTGCGGCCACTGCGTGCCAAAGCGATTGCAACAGCCGGGCGCGCGCCGGAGATGCCTTCAAGCCGCAGCGGCGTCCGCCGGAACGCAGCGCCGCTGCTGTAGTGCTGTCCGTTGTGCCGACGCCGGCGCAGACACGCGTTGGAGGCAATGCTGCCGGCTCAACTGCATTGGTCGATGGCTGGCAGTCTGCGTGGCGCATGCCCGCGAACTGCCTTGCGCGCGATATGTTTTTATCGGGAAGGCAGTCGCGGCTGGGGCCGCTCCTACGAGAGCGCTGAGTTCACGTCATCGTTCGCTTGTCGATACGGCGGCGTGTACCGAGATCTTCGATGACGCGCATCGAAGATAGGTTACATCGACGACTCAGAGGCTGCTCTTGACCGCCGTTTCCACCTGCGCCGGCGACTGGAAGCCCGGCAGGCGCGCCACTTCGCTGCCATCGCGATACAGCGCCAGGGTCGGGGTCTGGCGCAGGCCGAGATCACGGAAGAATTCTTCGCCCACCACTTCCAGCTTTACCTTCAACAAGGCCACACCGTCGGCGGCGTCGCTGGCGGCAAACTTGTCCAGCGACATGTCGAGCATGCGACAGCCGGGGCAATTGTCCTTGTAGAAATCCACCAGCGCGCGTGGATGCGCAGCCAAGGCGGCGGTGTAGTGCTCAGGCGAGGTGACGGTAATGGTCTGCATCATGGAATTGATTCTTGCATTGGGCCAGGACCGCATCGGTCCAGGTAGCGATGGCCTGCGCATCGCGCACGCCGTGGGGCATCTGTTCGATGGTCAAACGTGGAAACGGGCTGGCAAAGAACTGTGCCATACGGTGCACCGCGCCGCAGAAATAGTCTTCGCCCCACTGCGTTTCGCCGGTGCCGAACACCGCCACCTGCGGTGGCTTGCCCAGCGTTTCGACCAGCTCGACGATGAAGCGTTTCATCTCTGCCGGTGTGCGGCCACCGTTGTCGGTCCAGCTACCGAGCAGAACCAGTTCGTAGTGTCCCGGCGCGTGCGGCACTTGCGCCAGCGTCTGCACATCGGTTTCCACCCAGGTCACCGCATGCCCGGCGGCTTCGCAGCGCAAGGCCACACTGCGTGCAACATCACGCGTGTTGCCGCTGAGCGATGCGAGTGCAAGCAGGATGTTCATGGGGCGGGGATTGGGGAGTCGGAATTAGGGATTCGTTGAAGAGCTGAGAGTCGGGATTGGGGATTCGCAAGAGCGCATCAAGTGCTTGTTGCAGACGTCTAAGTCCCAGTCTTCAATCCAGGATCCGTATCGGCGCTTCGATGCTGCCGTGACGAATCCCAAATCTCGAATCCCTGCTTTTTTCAACTCATCTCAAATCCAAGCTCCCGAATCCCGGCTCCTCACAGATCGTCGAAGCCGTTATCCGAGTTGGTCTTCTTGTAGCTGGCATTACGCATCTCGAAGAAGTCGGTCTTGGTTTCGGTGAAGTTGTCGGCGTAGGCCTTGATCCACGGCATCACGTTGTCGTTGGCGCCTTCGTACAGCTTCTCGATGCCGAGCATGCCGGCCATCTTGTTGGCGCGGTACTTCACGTAGCGGATCATCTCGTCCACATCGATACCGTCGATGCCGTCCAGCACTTCGGCCGTCCACACCGTTTCCAGGTCGATCGCGTGCTCGAAGGCCTTGTGCACGTAGTCGGTGAGCTGGTCGCCCTGCAGCGCCTGGTTCTCGCCGATGATGGCGCGAATCAGCTCGCTGATGAACTTGGAATGCGCCAGCTCGTCACGGTTGATGAAGCTGATGATCTTGCCAGTGCCGGTCATGCGGTTCTGGCGGACCAGATTGTAGAAATACGCAAAGCCGGAATAGAAGTTGATGCCTTCCAGGATCGAGGACTGGATCAGCGCGCGGATCAGCGTTTCGGCGGTCTTGTCGCGCAGGAAGTCGTCGTAGGCGCCCATGATCGGCGCGTTGCGCTTGATGATGGTCGGATGCGTGCGGGCAAGCTCGAACACACGGTTCTGATCGGCCAGGCCGGTGATCGAGGCCAGCACGTAGCTGTAGCTCTCGTTATGGATCACTTCCTGCTGGCCGATGATCGCGGCATTGGCATGCGCGGCCGGGTCGGTGATGTATTCGGCGACGTTGTAGATGAAGCGCGTCTGCGGCGAATCCAGCGTGGCCAGCAAGCCGATGATCGAATCGTAGGCGTTCTTCTCGCGCGCCGACAGCTCGTTGTACTGGCGCGCGTCGCCCTTCATGTCCACCTCGTCGGGGATCCAGAAGTTGGTCGACAGCTCCTTGTAGGCCCGATAGAAGGACGGGTACGGGATGTCGTTCCAGTTGAGGATGCCGGAGGTCTGGCCATTGATGATGGCGGTGGAGCGATTGGGGTGACGCGGCTCCAGGATCTTGATGCGCTCAAGCGGTGTTGCGGACATGTGGGTCTCTACTCGTGTTCCGGGCGCCGTCCACGTGTGCAGCTGGGCGGCGACAACAAATCGTGCTGGAGGAAAGCCCCCTGAGTCAGGGGGCGCGCCAAAGGCGCGGGGTGTGGGAGCTAATGAAGCAGGGTCCACAGTTCGCAACGCGAACTGTGGAAGCGAAAGCGCGAATGCGCTTTAGCTACTGCACCACTCGCATTCGCTGATGTCGATGTCGTTGGAGCGCACGTAGTACGTGGTCTTCAGGCCTTCGCGCCAGGCGGTCATGTGCAGATCCAGCAACGTGCTCGCACGGATGGTGCTGGGCACGTAGAAGTTGAAGCTGATCGACTGGTCGATGTGGCGCTGGCGGCGCGCGTTCTGGCGCACGCTGGCGAACTGGTCGACCTTGTAGGCGCCCTTTTCGTAGTAAGGCCAGGTTTCCAGCGACAGGCCGGGCGCGGCGACCGGACGACGGAAGTCCTTCTTTTCTTCGTAGTAAAACGCGCTGTAGATCGGGTCGATCGAGGCGGTGGAGCCGGCGATCTGCGCGGTGCTCATGTTCGGCGCAACCGCCAGCATCCAGGCGTTACGCACGCCATTGACGGCCACCTGTGCGGACAACTCCAGCCACTGCGGGCTGTTGTAGTCGCGCGCACGGAAGTACTCGCCGGTGTGCCAGTCGCTGCCGCGGAACACGCTGTAGGTGCCCTTTTCCTTGGCCAGCTCCATGCTCGCCTGGACGGTCAGATAATTGATGCGCTCGTACAGCTCGTCGCTGTAATCCTCGGCTTCCTTGGCGTTCCAATGGATGGACTTCTGCGCCAGCAGATGGTGCCAGCCGAAGGTGCCCAGACCGATGGCGCGGTACTTCTGGTTGGTGATGGTGGCCTGCGGCACCGGCAGCTGATTCAGATCGATCACGTTGTCGAGCATGCGCACCTGGATCGGGATCAACCGTTCCAGCACGTCGGCGCCCAGCAGATCTGCCTGGTCGTCCTGCGCGATGATCGCGCGGCCCAGGTTGATCGAGGACAGGTTGCACACGACGAAGTCGCCCGCCTTCTTGGTGGTGACGATCTGATTGCCGCTGATGATCTCCTGCATCATCCGCGTGGGGCTCATGTTCTGCAGGATCTCAGTGCACAGGTTGGACGAATAGACCATGCCCTCGTGCTTGTTCGGATTCTTGCGATTGACTTCATCGCGATAGAACATGAACGGGTTGCCGGTTTCCAGCTGGCTGACCATGATGCGCTTGAAGATTTCGATCGCCTTGACGGTCTTGCGCGTGATGCGCTCGTCGGCGACGACTTCTTCGTACTTGCGACGGAAGCTGCTGTTGGCGTCGCCCTTCTTCTCGTCGTAGAAGTCCTGCAGATACCAGCCCTTGATGCGCTTCACTTCGTGCGGATCGAACAGGTACCAGTCGCCGCGACGCTCGACCGCTTCCATGAACAGGTCTGGGATGCACACCGAGGTGAACACGTCGTGCGCGCGCAGACGCTGGTCGCCGTTGTTCAGGCGCAGATCCAGGAACGACTCGATGTCGCGGTGGAAGATATCCAGATAGACCGCGATGGCGCCCTTGCGCTGGCCCAGCTGGTCCACCGACACCGCGGTGTTGTTGAGCTGCTTGATCCACGGCACCACGCCGCCGGAGGAATTGGACACGCCACGGATCGCTGAACCCGACGAACGCACATAGCCCAGGTACGCGCCGACGCCGCCGCCGTGCTTGGACACGCGCGCCACGTCGGTATTGGAGTCGTAGATGCCCTGCAGGCTGTCGTCGACGGTGTCGATGAAGCAGCTCGATAGCTGGCCGCCGACCTTGCCGGCATTGGCCAGCGTGGGCGTGGCCACGGTCATGTACAGGTTGGACAGCGCCCAGTAGGCCTCGCCCACCAGCTGCATGCGGCGCTCGCGGCTGCCCTTGCCGTTGCCGATCTCATCCTGCATCAGGTACAGCGCAATCGTCAGCCAACGCTCCTGCGGCAGCTCGAACACGCCGCGCGAGTTGTCGGTGGCCAGGTAACGGGTGGCCAGCAGGTACAGGCCGTTGTAAGCGAACAGCTTGTCGCGCTCCGGCTCGATCATCTTGCCGGCTTCGATCAGTTCGTCCTTGGAGTAGCGGCGCAGGATGTCGTTGGAATAGACATTGCGGTCGGCCAGGCTCTCCTGCAGGCCGACGAACGAGCCGTACTTCTGGCTGGCGTCGTAGAAACGGTTGCGGCTGGCGCGCTTGTACAGGCGGCGCAGGTACAGACGCGCGGCGAAGTGCTCCCACTCCGGGGTGGTCAGATCGACGCGGGCCTCGGCCTCGCGGATCAGGTGGTCGACCAGGTCGTCGGCGTTGACGCTGTCCTTGCGGTCGACAAAGCCGAACACCGAACGCTTGTAGTCGGCCACGTCCAGCTGCGGAAATTCGGCATGGATCTGGTCGATGGCGCGCTCCAGGCGCTCCGGCTCGAACGGAATCTTGCGGTTGCCGGCTTCCTTGGTGATCCAGGTGGAGACGGTTTGTTCTTCGATGGTCTGTGCGTGCATTGCAATGGCTTGGCGGGGGGGCGGCACAACATCCGACGGGTCGGTCAATTCAGGCGCGCCGCAACCAGGTGCACCGACACTGGCCGGAACGCTGGGGGTGGTGGCTAAGGTACCGGCGGCGATCGCGGCAAGGGTGTCGTTGGTGGTCATGCGTCCTCCATGCGTAGGCACACGAACCCGGCTGGGGACGGGCTGCGGCCGATTCTCCGGACTCCCTGGACAGTGATGGCGGTGGGCGACGACCAACACGCAAGACCCAAGGTCTGCGGCGGCATCGACACCACCAGCCATCTCCTTACCGGAGATTCCACGGCCGCCACCGCGCGGTGTGCTGTCGCGCAGTGGTCGGTGGCGAAACAACAGCGGCGCAACAAGACCACGCCGCCCGCTCCAGGCGACGCCCGGATGGCTGTGATCGTTCGTTGCTGCCGCCGCGGAGAGGCTTTTGATTGGCAACCTGCTGCAAATCATGCTCTCACTGGTCCGGACGCTTGGGGCGACCAACCACCGACTCCCCCAAGATAGTGGGGTGCTAGGGAGGGGTCAACACCAAATGTGGGAAAAACCCGCAAACCCTTGTGGCACAAAGCACTGTCTGACGAACGGTCGGCGGGAGGCTGCGAACCCGTCCAAGTGGACTGCGCAGTCAAGGCCTAAACCGGCATTTTTATCGACCAGTTGGGTCCGGTTGGGTTGGCTGCGACACGCATCGATGCTGAAGCCGGTCACAGTTGGCCGCAACTGCCTCAGGCGACACCGCACGCTTGGCGCCTGGTCTGACCCAGCGACGGGAGGAACTCGCCACTGCCGAATCCAGGTCGAGGGCGCGGTGCCCTCACCGCTCGCGGGACACGCCGTGAACCCGTCCCTGGGGGCTCGGTGGCGGCATCCATGCCGCCACACGGTCCCGCAAGCGGTGAGGACACCGCACCAGAAAGTTGGTCGGTCGCTTCTTTTTTAAAACCATGCACCCCGACACTCTCGACTGGTCCTTGCCCGCTCACCGTCGCGGGACCTTACGCGGCATGGATGCCGCGTAAGAGCCTACACGGACGTACTTGCGGCGTGTCCCGCGAGGGTGGGCGGGCAAGGGCCCTGCAGCAAACTCACAGCATCAAGAGCGCAGCGAGGACACTGCACCAGAAAGTTAGTCGGTTGCTTTATCGAAAACCGCGCACACCGATCAACTCGACTGGCCCTTGCCCGCCCACCGTCGCGGGACCTTACGCGGCATGGATGCCGCGTAAGAGCCTACACGGACGTACTTGCGGCGTGTCCCGCGAGGGTGGGCGGGCAAGGGCCCTGCAGCAAACTCACAGCGTCGAGGGCGCGGCGAGGACACTGCACCAGAAAGTTAGTCGGTTGCTTTATCGAAAACCGCGCACACCGACCAACTCGACTGGTCCTTGTCCGCCCACCGTCGCGGGACCTTACGCGGCATGGATGCCGCGTAAGAGCCTACACGGACGTACTTGCGGCGTGTCCCGCGATGGTGGGCGGGCAAGGGCCCTGCAGCCAAGCCACAGATCCAGCGGCACCTACCCAATGACCACGAAAACGCTTGCGAGCCGATCTTAAGTGAACAGCATTACGCCCTGAGCGCGGCCCGTGAGCGGCATCAGATCTCGGTCGGGCCGACGTGGTGGCGCTTGCGGTAGCGGATCGACGACCACACCGAGGCGGCAATGAAGGCCACCCCGATCAGGCCGGTCAGCACTTCCGGCACGTGGTACACGGTGCCGACCAGCATGATGATCGCCAGCACGCCGATGGCGTAATGCGCGCCGTGCTCCAGGAACACGAATTCGTCCAACGTGCCCTTGTGCACCAGGTAGACCGTCATCGAACGCACGAACATCGCGCCGATCGCCAGGCCCAGCATGATGATGACCACATCGCGGGTGATCGCGAACGCGCCGATCACCCCATCGAACGAGAACGAAGCGTCCAGCACTTCCAGGTAAAGGAAGGCGGCAATGCCCGAGCGCTTGGCCGGGCCTATGCCATCTTCGCTCTCTTCGGACTCGAACAAGGCATCCACGCTGCCCACCAGCAAGTAAAGCAGGATGCCGCCCAGGCCGGCGAACAGCACGCTCTGGAAGATCGCCTCGGGCAGGAACAGCTTGGTGCACAGCAGGACCGTCACCGCCACGATCACCGACATCGCATCGGCCTTGCCCAGCTTGCCGACCAACCGCTCCACCGGCCCGAGCCAGTGCAGCTTGCGCTCCTGGTCGAACAGGAAGTTGAGGAACACCAGCAACAGGAACATGCCACCGAAGGCGGCGATGGACGGGTAGTTGTCGGTCAGCACCTGGCTGTAGCGGTCCGGCTCTTTCAGCGCCATCTGCATCACCGGCACCAGGCCCATGCCGGTGGCCACCGACACGATCACGATCGGGAACACCAGGCGCATGCCGAACACCGCGATCAGGATGCCCACGGTCAGGAACAGCTTCTGCCAGAACGCGTTCATGTGCTTGAGCACACCGGCGTTGACCACCGCGTTGTCGAACGACAACGACACCTCCAGCACGCTCAGCACCAGGCATAGCCACAGCGCCTGCCACAGGCCCATCGAGGTGGTGTGGCCCCACCAGGCAGCAACGCCCAGGCAGACGGCTGTAACCAAGAACGACATTCTGAAATCGCGAAACATTGACACTCCCAGGCGGGCCGAGACGACAGCCGGAGCAACGGGCCAGGGCAAGGCCCGGCAGATCCGGCATGCGGTGAGGAGGGGGAACCGCGGCGTGACGCTAAGGTCAGGCCGGGCGCGGCTCGCCCATTATAGGGAGTGTCACCGCCATCAGGGTCGCATCGTCGGGATCCGGGCGGACCCCGAAGCCCAGGCTCTGGCACATCGCCAGCATGGTGCGGTTCTCGCGCAGCACCTGGCCTTCGATCTGTTTGAGGCCCAGCCAGCGCGCGTACTCGATCATGATGCGCATCAGCTGCCAGCCGATGCCGTGGCCCTTGAGGTCGGAGCGGATCAGGATGCCGTACTCGCCGCCTTCGTAATCGGCGTCGGCATGCAGGCGCACCGCGCCGAGCATGTCGCCGCTCTTGGGATCGATGGCCACCAGTGCGATCGAGCGCGCGTAATCGAGCTGGGTCAGCCGCGCGATGAATTCGTGGCTGAAATGCTTGACCGACTGGAAGAACCGCAACCGCAGGTCTTCGTCGGTGACCCGCGCGAAGAAGGCGCGAAACAGCGCGTCGTCTTCCGGGCGGACCGGGCGCACCAACGCGTGGGTTCCATCGCCGAGCGCGATCTGGCGCTCCCATTCCTTCGGATACGGAAAGATCGCAAAGCGCGGATGGCCGCGGCCTTTATGCAGCTTGCGCGCCGGCGCCACCGCCACGCGCGCGTCCAGCGCGATCACGCCATCGCGGTCGGCCAGCAGCGGATTGATATCCAGCTCGGTGATTTCAGGGATGTCGGCGGCCAGCTGCGCCAGCTTGACCAACACCAGCGCCACCGCGCGCTCGTCGGCGGCCGGCACATCGCGGTAGGCCTTGAGGATGCGCGAGACCCGCGTGCGCCCGATCAACTCGTGCGCCAGACGCAGGTCCAGCGGCGGCAGCGCCAGCTCGCGGTCGTTGATCACTTCCACCGCGGTGCCGCCGCGCCCGAACACGATCGCCGGGCCGAACACCGGGTCGTCGGCAATGCCGGCGATCAGTTCGCGCGCCTTGGGCCGCAGCACGGTGGGCTGCACGATCACCCCATCGATGACCGCATCGGGCTGCGCGGCGCGCGCGCGCGCCAGGATACCGGCCGCCGCTTCGCGTACCGCCGCCACGCTGGACAGATTCAGGCGCACGCCGTCGACATCGGACTTGTGCGCGATGTCGTTGGACAACACCTTCAAGGTCACCGTGCGGCCGACAGCTAGCAGCGGGTCGGCCAGCAATGCGGCTTCGTTGGCGGTGGCGGCCACCTGCAGCGGCACGATCGGGATGCCGTAGGCGGCCAGCAGCCGGTTGGTGGCGACCGGATCCAGCCAACGCCGGCCGGCGGCCAAGGCCTCATCGACCACCGCGCGGGCGATGCCGGCATCCACCACGAAGTCTTCCGGCAGGCTGGGCGGGGTTTCCATCAACGCCGCCTGCGCCTCGCGGTAGCGCACCAGGTGGGTGAAGCCGCGCACCGCGTCCGATTCGGTGGCGTAGGTGGGCACGCGCGCGGCATTGAGCGCGGCGATCGCCGCATCGTCCTGGCCCAGCCACACCGCAAACACCGGTTTTTCGCGCTGATAGCGGTCGCGTTGGTCCAGCGCGCGGGTCAACGCCTTGGCCGCATCGGCCGAGGAGGTGAAGGCGGTCGGCACGTTGACCACCAGCAGCGCGTCGTTCTCCGGATCGTCAAGCAGCGCTTCGATCGCCGCGGCATAGCGCGGCCCATCGGCGTCGACGATGATGTCGACCGGATTGCTGCGCGACCAGCCCTCGGGCAGCGATTGATCGAGCCGCTCCAGCGTCTTGGCCGACAGCTCGGCCAGGGTGCCGCCGCGCAGCACCAGTTGGTCCACCGCCAGCTGCCCCACCCCGCCGCCGTTGCTCAATATGGCCAGGCGCCGGCCCGGAAAACTACCGAGCCGGCCCAGGGTTTCGGCGGCGGCGAACAGCTCGTCCAGCGCGCCCACCCGCAGCAGCCCGGCACGCGCGAATGCGGCGCCATACACCGCATCCGAGCCGGCCAGCGCCTGCGCGTGGGTGTCGGCATTGGGATTGATGCGGAACTGGCGGCCGGATTTGACCACCACCACCGGTTTGGCGCGCGCGGCGGCACGTGCGGCCGACATGAACTTGCGCGCATCGCCGATGCGTTCGACGTACAGCAGGATCGCGCGGGTGCGGTAGTCGGTGGCGAAGTAATCAAGCAGATCGCCGAAGTCCACATCCAGCGTATCGCCCAGCGACACCACCGCCGAGAACCCCACCGAACGCGCCACGCCCCATTCCACCAGGGCGGCGGCAATCGCGCTGGATTCGGAAATCAGCGCCAGGTCGCCCGCCTGCGGGCAATGCGCGGCGATGCTGGCATTGAGCCGTGCATGCGGGGCGATCACACCCAGGCAGTGCGGGCCGAGAATGCGCATGCCCTTTGCACGCGCCGAGGCTTCCATGCGCGCGGCCGGCGAGCCGGGGCCGCTGCCCAACCCGGCGGTGAGGATGATTGCCGCGGCCACCCCGCGGCGTGCGGCAATCGAGACGATGCGCGGCACGATGCGCGCCGGCGCGGTGATCACCACCAAGTCCGGCACCCAGGTCAGATCGGTCAGCCGCGCCACCGTGCGCACGCCGTCGATCTCGCTGTAACGCGGGCTCACCCAACCGATCTGCCCCGGAAACCCGGCCGCGCGCAGGTTGCGCACCACCGCGCGTCCGGCCGAGCGATCGCGCGGACTGCCGCCCACCACCGCCACGGTGGTGGGACGAAAGACCTGCTGCAGGTGATAGGTGCTCATGGGGCAACGACGACGACGGGGGAAGCGGACACGGTACACGTCGGCCCAAGCCGACGTCATCGACCCGAAGGCTGCAAGACAGCGACGGCGTCCACACACTTGTTGTGAACGATTCGCATTTTCGTTAATATTGCGTGGTCAGCCAGCTTTCAGCGCCGCCCCGCGCCCATGCCGCCAGCGACTCATTCGGAACAGGGCCCCCCATGAAACTGCTGACCTTGTCGGCGCTGCTGCTTGCCGCCTCTGCCTCTGCGCACACGCCTTATCTGGCACCCAACACCTTCGCCCCCCAGCCCGGTCAGACGGTGACCCTGGACGCGGCCTTTGCCGAGACCTTCTTCGTCCCGGAAGCGGCCTTCGACCAGAGCCACTTCAGCATCACCGGGCCCGATGGCCGCGACGTTGCACCGCTCCGGGTGCAGGCGCTCGACACCCGCACCGTCGTCGAACACACCCTGGGCAAGCAGCCCGGCACCTACCGGGTCAGCACCGGCCTGCGCGTGGGCGCGCAGTTCCGCACCTGGGAACTGGACGGCAAGCGCGAGACCGTGCGCGACCCGAAAGTGGCCATGCCCAAGGGGGCCACGCTGATTGCCAGCTTCCAGTCGCGCACCCTGGCGGAAACCTATCTGAGCGTCGGCAAACCCGATCGCAGCGCGCTGGCGCCGCGCAACCAGGGCCTGGAACTGGTGCCGGTGACGCATCCCAACGACCTGTATGTCGGCGAGAGCTTCGTCTTCACGGTGCAGTACGACGGCGTGCCGCTGGCCAAGCAGACCGTGGACATCAGCGAGGCGGTGTGGACCTCCGATCGCAAGCCGACGTCGATCAGCGTGACCACCGACGCGGCCGGCCGCGCAACCTTGAAGCTGGACCGCGCCGGCACCTGGCTGGCGCTGAGCCGCCACCGCACCCCGGCTCCGGCCGACGCCCCGGTGCGCGAGTACAGCAACAGCACCACGCTGACGTTTCAGGTGCTCGAACAATAGCGCCGCGCAACCGCTGCGGCGGTTGCGTCGCCCTGGCGGCATGACTCCACCGGCGCGGTCCCTCCGCCCGGCATCGCGATCCACCTGCAGGCCCAGCCAACGCTACGGCCCGGCACCGTTTTCCCCATCAAGAGGCAATCCATGAACACTGGCTCCCTGGCCGGCGCGTGCCTGTGCGCGCTGCTGCTTCCCGCTACCGCTCTCGCCCAGTCCGCGCCGCGCCCGCTGCTCGGCGGCCACGGCAACAACGTGCAGGCCTTCATCACCCAGCATGACGACGACCGCGACGGCCGCATCACCGCCGCCGACTTCGCGGCCTTCCGCCGCAGCCGCTTCGATGCCACCGACCGCAACCACGACGGCACGGTCGACGAGGACGAATACGTGGGCGAGTTCCGCGAGCGCCGCCAGCGTGCGCTGGAGCAGGAACGCAGCGCACAGGCCGCACAGGGCAAGACCCGCTTTGCGGCATTGGATGCCAATGGCGACGGGCAGGTCTCGCGTGCCGAATTCGACGCGGCCGGTGTGCAGGACTGGGCGCGCGGACAGGCGGCGTTGAAGGCCGCTGCCAAGGCTGCGTCGGGCGACACGACGGCCGCCTTCGACCGCGATGGCGGCCGTCCCGGCATGCCCGACAGCGGCTCGGCCGAGGGCTTTCTCGCGCTGTACGACGAGAACGGCGACAGCAAGGTGGGCGAGGCGGAATACGCAGACCTGCGCGCGGCGCAGTTCGCGGGTGCCGACGGCGACCGTAACGGCGTGCTGTCGCCGGACGAATATCGGGTCGAATTCGAGGACCGCCTCAACCGCCGCCTCACCGCGCTCGAACTGGCCGACGACCGCCAGGTGCATGTGCGCTTCAAGGTGCTCGACACCGACAAGAACCAGCGCATGAGCTTCGCCGAATACCAGGCCTCGGGCCTGCGCACCTTCGCCCGCGTCGACCGCAATCACGACGGCGTGGTCGATGCCAGCGATGCCGCGTTGCCGCCGCCGGCACCTGCAACTGCGCCAGCGCCGGCCGCCACCCCGGCTCGCGCCGACTGACCTCTGCGCGGGCCTCGATGCCCGCGCCGCCCGGCCCGCCACTGGCGGGCCCCACCCAGCCACGCGGCTATCCCCTGCCGCCCACAGCCAGGTCCGCGCCTTACCGCGCCCATTCCTCTTTCCTGACTGTGGACTCCACGATGACCTCAACACCGACCCTGCTGGCCCTGGCGATCGCCGCCGGCCTGGCCTTCCCGCTGCATGCCGAACAGGCACCCGCCGACGCCACCACCTTCGACCCGGTGGAAGTGAAGGCCGCACGCGACAAGCGCGCCTCCACCAACCAGAACGTCACCACCCTCGACACCGCGCAGTTGCAGCAGGAACAGGCCGAGAGCATGGAAGACCTGGTGCGCTACATCCCCGGCGTGAGCATCGCCGACATGGGCCGCTTCGGCGAAAACGGCTTCAACATACGCGGCCTGGAAGGCGACCGGGTGGCGATGACCATCGACGGCCTGTCGATGGCCGAAGGCGTGGAGACCGCGCGCGACTACGAGTTCTTCCGCGCCGGTCGCGGCGGCGTAGATGTGGATTCGCTCAAGAGCGTGGACATCGTCAAGGGTGCCGATTCCATCAGTGCCGGCAGCGGCGCGCTCGGCGGCGCGGTGGTGTTCACCACCAAGGATCCGTACGACTACCTCAAGGCGCAGGGCAACGACAGCTATGTCGGCCTGAAGACCGGCTACACCGGCCACAACGACCAACTGCTCGGCAACATCACCATGGCCAACCGCACCGGCATCGTCGAATCGATGCTGACCTACACCCGCCGCGAGGGCCACGAATCGGAGGGCTGGTATTCCAGCACCGAGATCGACACCGGCAGCGCGCGGCGCACGCCCGACCCGATCGACAGCGAAAGCGACAACGTGCTGGCCAAGCTCGATGTGGTGCCGAATGCGCAGCACCGCTTTGGCGTGGTCTACGAACGCAACCGCTCGCAGAACCGGGTCGACAACCTGAGCCGCGTCAGTGCGCCCAGCTACGCCGAACGCATCGGCGACGACAGCAACGACCGTGACCGCTACGGCCTGCGCTACATCTGGAACGCGAACAACGCGCTGTTCGACACCCTCGAGGCGCAGCTGGACCGCCAGCAGACCGAGAGCCGCGGCACCACTCGCATCCTCACCCAGAGCGGCACATCGAGCACCCCTGCCACCGCCGCCACCACCCGCTGCACTGTGGCGTTGCCCTGCCGCCGTGCCGAGGACCGCGACACCGAGCAGACCCTGGACCGCCTCGCGGTCGACTTCGACAAGCTGGTGCATGGCAACGGCTGGTCGCAATCACTGCTGTATGGCGCCGCCTGGCAACGCCGCAGCATCCATTTCAGCGCGATCGACTACCGCTGGAACAACGCCGGCACGCTGGACACCGCCACCGTCGACCCGGCGCAGGTGCCCAAGACCGATGCCGACACCTGGAGTGTGTACCTGCGCGACCGCATCGGCCTGTTCGACGACCGCCTGCAGCTCACCCTGGGTGCGCGCTACGACCACTACCGCTACGCACCGACGCTGTCGCCTACCTTTATCGACACCACCGGCACGGTGCGCGAAGTGAGCTTCGCCGCACCGACCTGGCAGGCCGGCATCAGCTATGCCGTCACCCCGCAGCAGACGCTGTGGTTCCAGGCCGGGCGCGGCTTCCGTGCACCGACCACCGCCGAGATGTACGCCCCCACCAGCATCACCGCGCTGACCGAAGTCGCCACCGGCAACACCGTCAACGTGCCCACGGTGGCCGCCAATCCGAACCTAGAAGCCGAGCGCAGCCTCAACCTGGAACTGGGCTGGCGCTGGGAGAGCGAGTGGGCGCGCGTGGGCCTGTCGGTGTTCCGCGACCGCTACGACGATTTCATCCAGAGCGAGACCGTCACCGCCAACGCCGGCACGCTCTACCAGACCTGTACCCGCGGCGTGTGCACCACGCGCAACGGCTACGCCTACACCACGCTGCTCAATGTCGGCCAGGTCGAGGTCAAGGGCGTGGAACTGGATGCGCAATTCAAGCTCGGCGACGCCTGGCTGCTGCGCGCGGCATGGACCCACAACCAGGGCGAGCTGGAAGACGGCCGCCCGCTGGACAGCATCAATCCGGATCGCGGCGTGCTCGGCCTCAGCTGGGAGGGGTTGGACGAGCGCCTGCGCATCACTGCAAACATCACCCATGCGCTGGCCAAGAAGGCCAAGGACGTCAACGTGGAGAACGATATCTTCGGTGTCCCGGCCGAGCCGTTCCTCAGCGACGCCTACAGCGTGGTCGATCTATTCGGCAGCTACCGCTTCAACGCGCATGTGCGCGTCAATCTGGGCGTGTACAACCTGTTCGACGAGCGCTATTCGCAATGGGCGCGCATCCGCAACGTCACCCGTGGCGATTTCTATTTGTATGGCTATGCCACCGACGACGGCATCGGCCGCTACAGCGAACCTGGCCGCAATGTGCGCGCCACGTTGTACGTGACGTTCTGACCCGCAATCTCCGCGCTTGCCGCTACACATCGCTGCACGGCGGGCCGTGCAGCGATGCAGGGTAGGCAAGGAGTACGGCCGGGTACTACACCCGCCGCACTGTGTCGTGTGCCGATACTCAGCCTCAACGACTGAGCATGAAGCATCTCGACCAGCGCCGCCCTCGCCCAGGGCCTGGCGGCGCGCAACGCGTCGCGCGCCACCGCCCCACGCTCTTTGACCGCAGCGCTACAACAACGTGCCGCTGAGAATCGCGGCAGCGATGCTGAAATAGATCACCAAGCCGGTGACATCCACCAAGGTGGCCACGAACGGCGCCGAGGCGCTGGCCGGGTCGAAGCCGAGCCGTTGCAGCACGAATGGCAGCATCGAGCCGGACAGCGAACCGAAGGTGACGATGCCGATCAGGGCCGCGCCGATGGTCAGCGCCACCATCTGCCAATGCGGGCCGTAGTCGTACAGGCCGGCGGTCTGCCAGATGGTGATGCGCACGATCGCCAGCAGGCCCAGGATCGTGCCCAAGGTCAGCCCAGTGGGCAGCTCGCGCAGCGCCACTTTCCACCAGTCGCCCAGGCGGATTTCGCGCAACGCAAGCGAGCGGATCAGCAGCGAGGTGGCCTGCGAACCGGAGTTGCCGCCCGAGCTCATGATCAACGGAATGAACAGGGTCAGCACCACCGCCTTGGACAACTCGTCCTCGAAGTGCTGCATGGCGCTGGCGGTGAGCATTTCGCCCAGGAACAGCACGCTCAACCAGCCGGCGCGCTTCTTGATCATCTGGCCAAACCCGATCTGCATGTACGGCTTGTCGAGTGCTTCCATGCCGCCGAACTTGTGCACGTCTTCGGTGGATTCGGCGATCAATGCATCCAGCACATCGTCCACGGTGACGATGCCGAGCATGTGGCCGTGCGCATCCACCACCGGGATCGCCAGCAGGTCGTGGCGACGGATCAGGCGCGCGACTTCCTCCTGGTCCAGCGCCGGGTCCACCGTGACCGGCGGGTTGACCTGCGCCACCTCCAGGATCGGTGCGTCGTCTGCGCCGGTGATCAGCCGGCGCATGGTGACCACCTGGGTCAGCACGCGGCTGTGCGGGTCCAGCAGATAGATCGCATACACCGTCTCGCGGCTGCGCTCCACCTCGCGGATGTGCTGCAGGGTGCGGCCTACCGTCCAGTCGGCCGGCACCGCCACGAACTCGGTGGTCATCAGCGCACCGGCGGTGTTGGGCGGGTAGCGCATCAGCGCCTGGATCGACAGCCGCGCCTCGGCACTGAGCAGCCACAGCAGCGGCGCGCGCTGGTCGGCGTCCAGGCCATGGAAGATGTCGGTGGCGCGGTCGTCGGCCATCTGCCCGAGCAAGGAGGCGGCCTGTTCGGCCGGCAGTTGCGCGACCAACGCGCTGGCATCGTGCAGCTCGGGTTGTTCGAGCAATTTCACCGCACGCGGCTGCGGCAGCGCGGCCAGCACGTGCGCGGCCTCGTCGCGGTCGAGGGTGTTGAGATATTCCACCGCATCGGCCGTGTTGCGCTCGGCCAGGGGTGCGATCAAGGCGTTGACGCCTTGGGCAAGGCGCAGGGTTTCGTTGTACATGGGGTTCGCCTGGTGACGACCGTCGTCGATGACAGCCGGCGAACCCAAAGCCTCAGGCGCGCGCCAGCTGGGTCATCGACCCGGGTCTAGGGTGACTGTCGCTGGACATGAGAAAGGCTCCGAAAAGTGCGTACCGACCGGTGATCCGGTCGGCGGCGGGGCGCAGTCTGCGCGCCTGAGCCGGCTTGGTCAATGGCTCGCACGAGGCACGTTTAAGCGAGCGTGCAGTCCGCCGATCTTGCCCGCGCGCAACATGCGCAGGAGGGTGCGTCTCATCGAGATGGCAGCGAGCGTGGGCCGACGGCGCAGATGCGTGCGGTGGTTGCGACAACGGTGCGCTGGCCGCGGCCTTGAACACGTCGGTGCCAGCTGGTCAGCGGCAGTGCGCGGCATAATGCGCACCTCAACGGAGAGTGCGCATGCATAGCGGCGGTCTGGAACTGGCTCTGGTGCTGATGCTGGCCGCCATCGTGGCGGTGCCGGTGTTCAAGCGCTTCGGGCTGGGTGCGGTATTGGCCTATCTGGTCGCCGGCGTGGTGCTTGGGCCCGACGGCGTGGGCGTGGTGCAGGACGCCGAACGCATCAGCGGCGCAGCCGAAATCGGTGTGGTGATGCTGCTGTTCGTGATCGGCCTGGAACTGTCGCCGTCGCGTTTGAAGGTGATGCGCCATTCGGTGTTCGGCGCCGGCGCCACCCAGGTGGTGGTGACCACGCTGATCCTGGGCGGCTTGCTGATGCTCGGCAACCTGGGCTGGAAGAGCGCGTTGATCGTCGGCGTGGCGCTGGCGTTGTCGTCCACTGCAGTGGGCCTGCAGCTGCTGGCCGAACGCAAGGCGCTGGGCAGCGACTACGGGCGCCTGGCGTTCGCCATTTTGCTGTTTCAGGATCTGATCGCCATTCCATTGCTGGCGGCCATTCCGCTGCTCGGTGGCAGCAAGAACGCCACGCTGGAATGGCCGGATGTGGCCAAGGCGGTCGCGGCATTGGCGCTGGTGATCCTATGCGGGCGCTTCGTGCTGCGCTATCTGTTCAACATGGTGGCGCGCACGCGCATGCCGGAAGTGTTCACCGCCAGCGCCTTGCTGGTGGTGCTGGGCACCGCCTGGATCATGCAGGAAGCCGGATTGAGCGCCAGCCTGGGCGCGTTTCTGGCTGGTGTGCTGCTGGCCGATTCGGAATTCCGCCACGAGCTCGAATCGCAGATCGAGCCATTCGAAGGCCTGCTGCTGGGGCTGTTCTTCATCTCGGTCGGCATGGGCATCGATCTGAACCGGGTGGTCGCCGAGCCATGGCTGATCGCCAGCGGCGTGGCGATCCTGCTGGTGGTGAAGTTCTCGCTGCTGGTCGGTATCGGCACGGTGGCCAAGCTGCCGCTGCGCAGCAGCCTGATGCTGGGCAGCGTGTTGTGGCTGGGCGGCGAATTTGCCTTTGTGGTGTTCAACGAGGCCGATCGCGTCGGCTTGCTGGAGCGCGCCAACCACGACCGCCTGGTGGCCATTGTCGGCGTGTCGATGGCGCTGACGCCGCTGTTGCTGCTGGGCATGCAGCGCATCCTCAACGGGCCGCTGCGGCTGCATGCGCCCAAGTCCGACCGCCCGTTCGACACCATCGATGCGCAAACGCCCAAGGTGCTGGTCGCCGGCATGGGCCGCTTTGGTCAGGTCGTTGCGCGCCTGCTCACCGCGCGGCATGTGCCGTTCGTGGCGCTGGAACACAATCCGGACACCGTGGAAGATTTGCGCCGCTTCGGCAGCCAGTTGTACTACGGCGACCCCACCCGCCCGGAACTGCTGCGCGCCGCCGGCGCCGACCGCATCAAGGTGTTCGTGATCGCGGTGGACGATCCGGAGACCAACATCAAGGCGGTGCGGCTGATCCGCCGCCTGTACCCGCAGGCCACGGTGCTGGCACGTGCACGCAATCGCCAGCACGCCTGGAAACTGATGGATCTGGGCGCCGAACCGTTCCGCGAGGTATTCGCCTCCAGCCTGGAGCTGAGCGAACGCGTGTTCACCTCGCTCGGCCTCGGCGAAGCGGTTGCCAAGGATCACGTCAAACGGTTTCGCCAGCACGACGAAGAGTTGCTGCATCGCCAACACCTGGTCTATGACGACGAAGCCAAGGTGATCCAGACCTCGCGCGATGCACGCGCAGATCTGATGAATCTGTTCGAAGCCGACGTCAAGGCGGATGTGGATGCCGAACCCGCACCGGTAACGCCCGATCGCTGAGCTTTGCGTAGGAGCGCGCTTGCGCGCGATGAGGCGTTATCGGTAACGCCTCGTCGCGCGCAAGCGCGCTCCTACAGGATTTTCTGCACACACAGCCGCCGCACGATCGCAGCGGCTGCATGTTGATCGCATCACTCAGCTGCGCGGTGTGCGCACTGCGGTCTTGCTGGCCGACTTCTTCGCTGCGCTCTTGCCAGCCGCCGCTTTGCTCACGGTCTTCGCTGCGGCTTTTGCGACCTTCTTCGTCGCGCGCTTGGTGACGGATGTCTTTGCCACCTTACCGTGCGAACCGGCCGCGCCTTGAGCGGATTTTGCAGCAGGTGCGGCGGCACGTTTGGGTGTCGCCTTGCTCGCTTTCTTCGCGATCTTTTTGGTGGCTTTCTTGATCGGCGTTGCAGCGCTGCTGCGCGCTTCGGGTGCGCGACGCGGCGGTGGCTTGCGGCCCGGGGTGAGCGCGCGCCAGGCGTGCCCGCCATTCATCGCCAGCAAGGCATCGGCGGCCGACGGGCCGGCGCTGCCGGCGGCGTAATTGGGGAAGTCGCTTGGCGGTTGTTTCCAGGCATCCAGGATCGGCTGCACGATGCGCCAGGCGGCTTCCACCATGGCCGCATCCTGGAACAGGCCGGCCTCGCCTTTCATGCAGTCCTGCAGCAGGCGCTCGTAGCCCACCGTGTATTCCTTGGGAAACCAGTCGCGGTAGCGGAAGTCCATGCGTACCGGTGCCAGCGCGACTTGCGCGCCCGGGCGCTTGACGTCGAACTGCAGCGAGATGCCCTCATCAGGTTGAATATGCAGCACCAGCCAGTCGGGGCCATACCCGCCGACTTCGGTACTACGGAACGGTGCCAGCGGCGCTGGCTTGAAGCGGATCGCGATCTCGGTGGTGCGCTCGCGCAGCCGCTTGCCGGTGCGCAGGTAGAACGGCACGCCGGCCCAGCGCCAGGTGTCGACCTGCAGCTTCATCGCCACATAGGTTTCGGTTTCCGAATCCTCCGGCACGGTGTCTTCTTCGCGATACCCCGGCACCGCACTGCGGCTCACCGCGCCGGAGGCGTACTGGCCGCGCACCACGTCTTCGGGCTTGATCGGGCGTACTGCTTCGATCACTTCCGCGCGGCGGCGGTGCATGGCTTCGGTGGTGAAGGCGGCCGGCGGTTCCATCGCAATCATCGCCAGCAACTGGAACAGATGGTTCGGGACCATGTCGCGCAAACAGCCGGTGGGATCGTAGAAACGTCCACGGCCTTCCACACCGATGGTTTCGGCGGCGGTGATCTGCACATGATCGATGCGGTCGCGATTCCACACCGGCTCGAACAAGCCATTGGCAAAACGGAACGCCAGAATGTTCTGCACGGTTTCCTTGCCGAGGAAATGGTCGATGCGGAATACCTGATCCTCATGCAGCACGCGGGCGACGGTGGCGTTGAGCGCGACGGCGCTGGGCAGATCGTGGCCGAACGGTTTTTCCACGATCACCCGCCGCCAGCCCTGGCCCTCGCGCTGTTTGACCAGCCCGGCTTCGCCCAGGTTGAGCAGCACCGGCTCGAAGAAACGTGCGGCGGTGGCCAGATAGAACAGCACATTGCCCTGAGTGCCGTAGCGCTTGTGCAGTTTCTCCAGTACGCCATCCAGCGCTTGATAGGCACCTAAATCAGTAAAATCGCCGCGCAGATAATGCATGCGCTCGCGCAGCCACTCCCAGGTGTCAGTGTCGAACTCGTCGGTCTGGAATTCGGCATCGCGGCTGCTGAGCAGCTCGGTCATCGACTGACCCATCATCGTGCGCCACGAACGCTCGCTGATATCGCCGTGGTCCATGCCGACGATGGCGAACTGCTCGCCCAACGCACCGGCCCGGCGCAGGTTGTATAGCGCCGGCATCACCAGGCGCTTGGTCAGATCGCCGCGTGCGCCCAGCACCACGATGATGCACGGCGGGGTGGTCTCTTGCTCATTCATGGACGTGTTTCCTTTTCGCCCATGCGTCCGTGCAGGCGCAATGCCGCATTGACCAGGGCCACGTGGGAATACCCTTGCGGGAAGTTGCCAAGCATGCGTTTGCTGCGCGGGTCGTACTCTTCGGCGAGCAGGCCCACGTCGTTGCACAATCCGAGCAGGCGCTCGAGCAATACGCGCGCCTGCTCGGTGCGCCCGAGCAATGCATAGTTTTCCACCAGCCAGAAGCTGCAGGCAAGAAAGGTGCCCTCGCCGGCCGGCAGGCCATCGGCGCTGTCGTCGGCGCGATAGCGCTCGACCAATCCATCGATGGTCAGATCGCGTGCGATGGCATCGGCGGTGGCGGCGATGCGCGGATCCTCCGGCGGCAAGAATCCCACGATCGGAATCAGCAGCAGCGAGGCATCCAGGCGGTCGGAGCCATAGCTCTGCACAAAGTGACCATCCGGATGCACGCCGTTTTCCAGCACTTCAGCACGGATTTCCTCGGCAAGCCGGCCCCAGTGTGCGCGTTTTTCTGCATCGGCATTGGTGATGCCATCGCGCGCGCCGCAATCGAACGCCAGCCAGGCCATCACTTTGGAATGCACGAAATGACGGCGCTCGTCGCGGATTTCCCAGATGCCTTCATCGGGCAGGCGCCACAGGTCTTCGAGCGTATCCAGGATCTTTTCCAGCAGCGATGCCGACGAGCCATCGTCATCGGACGGCGGCGCCACGCCCTTCTCGCGCGCGTAATGGAACGCGCCGATCAACTCGCCATACACATCGAGCTGGAACTGATCCACTGCACCGTTGCCGATGCGTACCGGGCCGGAGTTTTCGTAGCCGGGCAACCAATCCGCTTCCCATTCCTGCAGCCGGCGTTCGCCGGCGATGCCGTACAACGCCTGCAGTTGATCCGGCGAACCGGCAATGGTGCGTTGCACCCAATCGCGAAACGCCGCGGCTTCATCGCGATAGCCGGCCTGCAGCAACGCGATCAGCGTGAACACCGAATCGCGCAGCCAGCAGTAGCGATAATCCCAGTTACGGGTGCCGCCCAGATGCTCGGGCAGCGAGGCCGTGGGCGCGGCGACGATGCCACCGGTGGGCAGATAGCTCAGCCCCTTCAATACCACCAGCGAACGCCGTACCTGCTCGGTCCATGGACCGACATCGGTACAGCGACGTGCCCAGCCATGCCAGAACGCGGTGGTCTTTTGCAGCGCCTGTTCCGGATCGATCGCCGCCGGCGTCGGCTGATGCGATAACCCATGACTGAGCAGAAACCAGGTGCTTTCGCCCGCACGCAGCGTGAAGTCTGCCTCGGTACCCAGGTCTTCGCCGTGCAGTTGCTGCGGTGAGCGCAACGCGAGTTGGTCGGGACCGGCGATGGCGCGAATGCCACCCTCGATGCCGGTGACCCACGGCACCGTACGGCCATAGTTGAAGCGAAACGTCAGCCGCATGTGCATCGGCACTTCGCCCTGCACGCAACGCACGATCCGCACCAGATGCTGGTGGCTGTCGCTCTCATCGCTGGCGACCATGAAGTCGACCAGTTCCACCGTGCCGGTGTCGGTATGCATGTGCGTGCACAGCACCAGACTGTCGTCTTCGTAAGCGCGTTCGCTGCGAAATGCGGCGACCGGCGACAACGCCCATTGCCCGTGTTGCTCATCGCCCAGCAGGGATGCAAAAAACGCATCGGAATCGAAACGTGGCAGACACAGCCAGTCGATGGTGCCGCAGTGGTCGACCAGGGCCGCGCTGTGGCAATTGCCCAGCATGGCGTGGTCTTCGATACGCACGCTCATCGTAGAGGCGCTTCCTTCGTGCGAGGGAACGCCCAGTCTTGCACGCGCAGTGTCGGGATCGGGTTACGACTGCGCCGGCAGACGCAGCAACGGTGGCACCGTGTGTTCCAGCCGGCGGATCAGTACCGAACTATTTTTGTTGATCGCCCGGAGCTCCGAGGCATTGGTAAGCCACGGTGACTTGCCTACTGCCGCAGTTGCCAAACCCTCGCCGCGATAAACACGTACTTTCTTCTGAACCAAAGGACTCTGCGCCCTTGTAACCCCAGGCTGCGCACTTTTGTGCGGCTAAATCTTGAGCTTTCTGGTCATCATACGATACCCGCTGAAATTCGTTTCGCTCGTAGGAGAGTTTGATAACCCCGTCCGACCGACTAGCGCCTGTGACGAGAAGCTCTCTCTTTGTCGCACATCCGGTGACAACGAGCACGAAAAATACAGATGTCATCAAAAGCATCAAACGCATTTCTTTCCCCTGATGTCCTTTCGGGAAAATTTAACATGCGCCACTTCCTTTGCGCCGCCGCGCTGGCTCAGCGGCCTTCGCGCAGGAAGCGCGCCATCGAGGACACACCCGGCAAGGCGGGCTCGAACTGCCCGGCCACATCGATGAAGCCGCGCATGATCGCGATCTCGCGCGGGGTGCGGTTGAGCGCGTCGCGGCGGTCGCCATCGGCGCCGGCACGCAACAGGCGCTGCACCAGCAAGGGCAAGCCGTGCAACGCAGCCAGATGCAGCGGGCCGAAGCCGCGTTGATCGGCCACATCCAGCGAGACGTCTTCGTCGAGCAGGCGTTCGACGCCGGCCAGCACCACCTGTTCGTCGCAGGCGGTACCCGGTTCGGCGCGTGCGCCCAGCAACAGCAGCAACGGGCTGACCCGGCCACCGGCCAGATACTCGGGGTCGGCGCCGGCCAGCAGCAGGGTATCCAGCAAGGCCAGCAGGCGGCTCTTGTCGCGCGCGGTGAACCCGTACAGCGCGGCGCAATGCAGCGGCGCCAGGCCTTGGTCGTCGTTGGCGTGCACATCGGCCGCCGCAGTGAGCAGGCGCGCCACGATATCCGGCAGGCCCAGCGCGCAGGCCAGCATCAGCACGGTGACGCCGCCGGGCAGGCGATGTTCGATCTGCGCGCCGGCTTGCAGCAGGGCGGCCACGATCTCGGTCTGACGCATGCTTACCGCCGCCGACAACGGCGTGGCGCCGCTATTGGCCGCGCGTTGCGGATCGGCGCCGCGCCCGAGCAGATGCGCCACCACGCCGAGATGGCCGCCACCGGCAGCGCGCAACAGCGCAGTGCAGCCTTGCGCGTCGATCGCATCGACTGGCAGGCCGAGATCGATCAGCCGCCGCACCGCATCGGTGTCGCCGGTCATGGCGGCAGCCGGCACGTCGGCTTCGCGTAGCGTGCGGTGCGGCAGCGACCAGATCCGCCAGTCCAGCCAATCGGCCAGATCGCGGCGGCCGATCGACAGCGCCACGCCCAGCGGGGTCTGCCCGTCGGCCGCGCGCGCTTCCGGCGAGGCGCCTTGTTTGACCAGCAATTTCAGCGAGGCTTCGCGGCCCAGCGCGGTGGCCAGATGCAGCGCAGTCATGCCGTGGCTGTCGCGTGCCTCGCGGTCCACGCCGTGTTCCAGCAACCACTGTTGCAGGCGCAGCCAGCCCAGCCGCACCGCAAGCGACAACGGCGGGTCGCCGGCCGCCGACGCGGCAAACGGGTCGGCGCCGCGTTCGAGCAATTCCAGCGCGAACTGTTCCAGCCCGCGCGATGCCGCATCGTGCTGCACGCAGGCGCTAAGCAGGCGGGTCAGGCCGCCGGCGCCTGCGGGCGAGACGCCATGGCGCAGCAGCGCCTGCAGTGCCGGCACCGCCTCCACACCACGCGAGAGCAGCGCAAACATCGGCACATCGCCGCAGGCATCGCGCACGTCGGCATCGGCGCCGTGGCGGAGCAGCCAGTCCACGGCCTCGGCGTTCAAGGCCAGATGCGCATCGTGCAGCAAGCCGCCGAGTTCTTCCGGGCCGCACAGTCTGGCCAATGCGTCCAGGCCATCGCGTTGACCGAACTGCAGGCCTTCGCGCAACAGCACTAATGGCGGGCGATCGGGCAGTACCGCAACGCCGGGGGTATCGCCGTGTCCATCGCTGACGGCAGCCGGCAGCGGATACGCAGGATCGAGCAATTGCACGATCGCCCAGCGCCCGGCTTCGGCGGCCACATCCACTGCGCGGCGACCATGTGCATCGACGCTGTCGGCCGGCACCTGCAGATCGAGCAGGCGCCGGATCAAGGCCGGCGACACGCGGTCGGCGGCGCAGGCCAGCATCACTGCATTGCGGCCGTCGCCATCGATGGCCAGCACATCGGCCTTGCGTGCGACCAGCCGTTCCAGCACCGCGCTCCGTGCCTGCCGCGCTGCGTCCAGCCATGGCGTGCGGCCGAGCAAGTCGCGCGCTTCCAGATTGGCACCGGCCGACAACAACGCTTCGACGATATCGCCATGCCCGGCCAACGCGGCTTCGTGCAGGGCGCTGCGGCGCTGGCGGTCGCGCGCATCCACGCGCGCCTTGTGCTTGAGCAGCAACTGCACGCCGGCCGGGTCGTCTTCCTCGGTGCCGGCGGCGGCCAGCAACACCGGCGCGCCACCTTCTGGTTCGGAATGCGCGCCGCGTTCCAGCAGAAACTTGGCCAGCCGCCAGTTGCCGACCTGGCAGGCCATCGCCAACGGCGAATGACCTTCGTTGTTGAGCGCGTCGAGCTCGGCGGCGGCATCGCGCAGCAGCGCGGCCACGCCCGGGTCGGAACTGCGCACGGCGTGATGCAGCGGCGTATTGCCGTCGTTGTCGGTGGCGCGCGGGTCGGCGCCGTTGGCCAGCAACGTCATCACCGCGTCGGGGCGGCCATGCCAGCTGTCGCGCGTGGCGGCCAGCAACGGCGTCATGCCGCGATGCGGCTGGTTGACGTCGACGCGGCGCACGATCAGCTCGCGCAGCAGGCGCAGATCCGGCAACACCGCGGCCAGCGCGGGCAGGCTGCGTTGATCGCGCCATTCCGGCAGCGGCATCGCCTGCGGGTCGGCGCCGGCCTCCAGCAGCTGCAGCGCGCGGTCCACGCGTCCACTGCGCGCGGCTTCGAACAATTCGGGCACCAGCTGGTGCTGGGCCACCGGCTCCAACGGGCGCGGTTCGGCCGCGGCTTCGGAGAAGAAATCGGCGGCCTGCCGGGCCACCGGGGTGTCGCTGCGTGCCGGTGCGGCGGTGCGTTGCAACAGCAGATGGGCCGCCGGCAATAGCACGCTGGCGGCGATCGCCAGACTCCAGCGCAGGCTGCTCGACAACCAGCCCGGCCAGGCCAGCGCCACGGCCAGCGTGCACATCGCCAGCACCAATGCGGCGGCCAGCAGACCGCGCCAGGCATGCAACTCTTGTGTGGCCAGCGCGTGCCACCGCGGCGCCAGGGCGCCGCCGTCGCGCTCGACCTCGCCCCACAGCGGCCAGGTCCGCCATAGCCCGAGCAGCGCGGCGCTGACCGCAACGCTCAGCGCCAACGCAGCGGCCAGGCTGCCGCTGTCGCGCAAGGCAGTCAGCGGCCAGGTGATCAAGGCGGCAAGGGCCAACAGACCGACGCCCCAGATCGCCAGCAGCGGCGGCAGCGCCTGCGCGATCGCACGCGGCTGGCTCGGCAATGCGCGCGTGCCACGCGCCCACGACACCGCCAGCGCGAACGCCGGCTGCGCCAGCCACAGCGTCACCGCAGCAACGCTGCCGCCAACGCCGCCCAGCAACGACAACACCACCCCGGCCGCGCCGGCCAGCGCTGCGGCGCGCCACCGCGCGGCACGCGTGGCCTCAGTCATAGTCGCACTCGCCCGCCAGCACCACCGTCTTGGGCAGTTGCAGGTAGAAACCGTGCTTGCTGAGCGCTTCAAGCACCGTCGCTGCATCGGCCTGGGCCAGACGGCGCTGCGGCGTCAACGCCACCTCCAGCACGAACGCGAACGGCGCCAGTTGCGCGTGCACGGCGGCGGGAAGACCGGAGAAGTCGTCACGCATGGCGAGATAGACGAAGGTGTCCTGCTTGCGTTGGCTTTTATAGACGTAGGCGTGCATGCGCGCGTGGTCGCGCTCGTTTTAGAAGTGTGTCGCAGGATTGTGTCCCAATTGCGCCCATGGCGAAAGCGCGGCCGTTGCGAAAAATCCCAGCAGCGTCAGCGACATGACCGGCACGTTCAGTTGCGCCATCGACGGGCCGCGGACACACCATCGATATACTGAGCACACTTTTTGCCAGCCAGACCACCGTGAGCCACGCGCAGCATTCGTCCCAGATGGCCCCGGTCGCCGTCACCGCTTTCACCTCCACCACCGCGCTCGGCGCCGGGCTCCACGCCCAGGCCGCCGCCCTGACAGCCCGCCGCAGCGGTATGCGCCGCAACGATTTCGGCCCGCAACCGCTGCCGTGCTGGATCGGCCGCGTCGACGGCGTGGAAGCCGTGGTACTGCCCGAATCCCTGCAAGGCTGGGACTGCCGCAACAACCGCCTGGCTTGGTTGGCCCTGCAGCAAGACGGCATGGCCGCTGCCGTGCAGGCGGCCGCGCAGCGCTACGGCGCCGAACGCGTGGCGGTGATCATCGGCACCTCCACCTCCAGCATCGGTGCCAGCGAAGAGGCCTATACGCGTCTGGTCGAAGATGCCGAGGGCGCGCGTTTTCCGGATGACTTGAATCGCCCGATCGTGCACACCCCGCATTCGCTGGGCGACTTCGTGCAACACGCCACCGGCCTGCGCGGCCCCTGCGTGACCGTGGCCACCGCCTGTTCGTCCAGCGCCAAGGTGTTCGCCCAGGCAGCGCGCCTGATCGACGCCGGCGTGGTCGACGCAGCCTTGGTCGGCGGTGTGGACACCTTGTGCGGCAGCGTGCTGTTCGGCTTCAACTCGCTGCAAGTGGTGGCGCCGGAGCTGTGCCAGCCGTTCGATGCGCGCCGGGTCGGCATGAGCCTGGGCGAGGCCGGCGGCTTTGCCATGCTCGAACGCCCCGCCGCCGCACCGGACGCGACGTTGTGGGTGTACGGCTATGGCGAATCCAGCGATGCGCACCATATGTCCGCCCCGCATCCGCAAGGCCTGGGCGCGCAGTTGGCGATGCGCGGCGCGCTCGAACGCGCCGGCCTGGAGCCGGCAGCGGTGGGCTATCTGAATCTGCATGGCACCGCCACGCCGGCCAACGACAGCGTGGAAGCGGCCGCCGTGGCGGCGATCTTTCCCGCCACCCTGCACGCCAGCTCGACCAAGGCCTGGACCGGCCACACCCTGGGCGCGGCCGGCATCGTCGAATCGGTGATCGCGTTGCTGGCGCTGCGCGATGGCGTGCTGCCGGGCACGCTCAACAGCGCCGTACCCGACCCCGCCTGCGGCCCGCAGATCCGTTTCGACAACGCCCATTCCAAGATCGATTACGCCATGAACAACTCCTTCGGTTTTGGCGGCAACAACTGCTCGCTGCTGTTCGGGCGGGCCCGCTGATGCTGGCTGCCACCATCGAGGGGATCGGCTTCTGGACCCAGGGCCTGCCGAGCTGGGACGCCGCTGCGGCGTTCGTGCGCGGCGGCGCGCTGCAGGACACCGGAGCACGCCCGGCGCCGCAGCTGCTGGCCGCCAACGAGCGCCGTCGCGCACCGGACACGGTGGCGGTCTCGCTGGAGGCCGCGCTGGCCGCCTGCACCGCCGCCGGCCGCGATCCGGCCAGCCTGCCGTCGATCTTCACCTCCACCTACGGCGACCTGGCCATCTCCGATTACATGTGCACCACGCTGGCCAGCGACCCGTCGGCGATCTCGCCGACCAAGTTCCACAACTCGGTGCACAACGCCGCGGCTGGCTACTGGACCATCGGCGCCGGGGCGATGACCCCGACCACTGCGATCAGCGCCAGCCGGGCCAGCTTCGCGCAAGGCCTGCTGGAAGCGCTGGTACAGCGCGCCGCCGGCATGGACGCGGTGCTGCTGGCCAGCTACGACGCCCGCTCGGTCGGGCCGCTGGGCCGGGTCGCACCCAGCCAGGGGTTGCTTGGCGGTGCGCTGGTGCTGGGAGCGCCTGGCCAGGCCGGCAAGCTGCAGCTGCGGGCGCGTCTGGACGACGGCACGCCTTCCCCGGGCGAGGGCCCGCTGTCGCGGCATGTCGCCAACAACGCGATGGCGCCGATGCTGCCGCTGTTCGACCTGATCGCCGCTGCAGGCGACAGCGTGGCGCTGTACGCCGGCCCGGGCCGGGTGCTGCGCGTGGAGATCCAGCGATGAGCAGGCAGCCATTGAGCCGCGAAGACACCGCGATCCTGGTGCCGGCCTTGAACGAATCGCTGCGCATCCGCGAAGTGGTCAACGATGCGCTCACCTATTGCTCCAACGTGATCGTGATCGACGACGGCTCCGACGATGGCACCGCCGATTGCATCGCCGACCTGCCGATCACCTTGATCCGGCATCCGCAGCGCATGGGCAAGGGCGCCGCGTTGCGTAGCGGTTTTGCGCAAGCGCAGCGGATGGGCATGCGCGCGGTGATGACCATGGACGGCGATGGGCAGCACAAGGCGGCAGATTTCCCACGTCTGTTGGCCGCGGCCAACCGCCATCCCGGCTGCGTGATCGTCGGCGCACGCATGCGCAAGCGCGCCACCCAGCCCACCATCCGCCGCATTGGCAACGACTTCGGCGACTGGGGCATCGCCTGGGCCTGCGGCTTCCAGCTGGTCGATAGCCAGAGCGGCCAACGTCTTTACCCAGCCTCGGTGTTCACCTTGCCCAACGTGCCCGGCGAAGGCTTCGTGTTCGAAGCGCAATTGCTGATTTCCGCTGCACGCCAGGCCGGTGCGCGCGTGGTCGCGGTGCCGATCGAAACCCGTTACGCCGGCACTTCGCCAGGCACGTTTCGCAAGAGCCATTTCCGCCTGGTGCGCGATCTGTGGGAAATCACCTCGCATGTGGTCGCCCAAGCCTGGAACTACGGGCATATCTGGCGCGAATACCGCCGCGTGCGCGCCAACCCGGTGCTGATCGACGACGCTGACGGCGAGTTTGCTACTGTTCCATCGGTCACCAAGAGCAAGCAATCCTAATGAATGCACAGCGCGCAGATGTCGTGATCACCGGTGGTGGCCTGGCCGGCCTGAGTCTGGCGCTGCAGTTGCGTCAACGCGATCCCGCGCTGGCGATCACCGTGCTGGAACGGCGCGCCCACCCCGTGCGCGAAGCCGCGTTCAAGGTCGGCGAATCCACGGTGGAAATCGGCGCGCATTATTTCGCCGACGTGCTGGGCCTGCGCGAGCATCTGGAGGCCGAGCAGATCCGCAAGTTCGGCTTCCGCTTCTTCTTTTCCGACAAGCGAGAGGACATCGACCGCTGCACCGAGCTGGGCGTCAGCCAGATCCTGCCGACGCCCTCGTGGCAGATCGACCGCGGCCGCTTCGAAAATTTCCTCGGCGAGCGCGCCCGCGCGCAAGGCATCACCTTTGTCGACAGTTGCAGCGTCAAAGGCGTGGACCTGTCAGACGACGACGCCGACCACGCAGTGCGCTACGAACGCGCCGGCGAACCCGGCACGCTGAGCGCACGCTGGGTGGTGGATGCCAGCGGCCGTGCCGGCCTGCTCAAGCGCAAGCTCGGCCTGGCGCAGGACAACGCGCACGACGCCAATGCGGTGTGGTGGCGCGTGGAAGGCCTGATCGACCCAAATGGCTGGTCGCAGGACAGCAGCTGGCTGCAGCGCTGCACGCCGCCAGACCGCTGGCGTTCGACCAACCACATGTGCGGGCCGGGCTACTGGTTCTGGCTGATTCCGCTCTCCTCCGGCGCGCATTCGCTGGGCATCGTCTGCGATGCATCCCTGCATCCGCTGGAGACCATGAACACCCACGAGAAGGCGATGACCTGGCTGCGCACGCATCAGCCGCAGGTCGCCGCCACGCTCGACAAGGCCGATTACCGGCTGCAGGACTTCCTGTTCCTGCGCAACTTCTCGTATGGCTGCAAGCAGGTGTTCTCGCCGCAGCGCTGGGCACTGACCGGCGAAGCAGGCTTGTTCCTGGACCCGTTCTATTCGCCCGGCAGCGACTTCATTGCGATCTCCAATACCTACATCTGCGAACTGATCGGCCGCGATCGCGCCGGCAAGTCGCTCAGCCCGTACGCGGAGCTGTATCAGCAACTGTATTTCTCGTTCTACGAAAACACCCTGACCCTGTATCAGGATCAGTACGCGTTGTTCGGCGATGCGCAGGTGATGCCGGTCAAGGTGATCTGGGATTACACCTATTACTGGTCGCTGCTGGCGCCGTTGTTCTGCAGCGGACGCATCGCGCATCTGAGCTTGCTCGCACGCATGAAGACCGATTTCCTGTACGCGCGCGACATCAATCTGGCGATGCAACGCGTGCTGCACGACTGGGGCCAGCACAACAGCGAACAAGGTGTGGCCACCGGCGATGGACGACTGCTGGATCAGTATCTGATCGGTTGGTTCAACGAACTCAATGGCGCCTTGCACGACACGCTGGACGACGACGCCTTCGCCGCACGCATCCACAGCAACATCGCGCGCATGGCGGTACTGGCGCGCGAGATTCTGCTGCAGGCGCGTCAACGCCATCCCGCACTGCCGGATCACGGCCTGGACGCATTGACCACCAATGCTATCGGCGAGCCGATCCTCACCGCCGCCTGGTACGCCGACGCGGCGTGAGCTTGCTCGAACGCGCCGACAAAGGCGCGTTTTGCTTGATACGCGCTTTCTCAACCTTCGCGTGGTGCAGGCGAAGGAGCCGATCAGACCGCACCTCAGTGGATGGCTGCACGGCATGCACTGCTCGCAACCTTGCACACCGACCATCTCCACTGGTCCTTGCCCGCCCACCGTCGCGGGACCTTACGCGGCATGGATGCCGCGTAAGAGCCTTATCTGTTCGGAATCTGGCAGTTTAGGTGTCGAGAGCCGGCGTGGGCCACCGTGAGAGCCTGGATCTCAGCGATCGCCGTGTAGCTTGGTACCCACGCCGGATTCTCCCTTGATTCGCCCGAACAGTTGCCCGAGGTGACACTCGAAACGATAAGACTGGGCAGGCGAGGGAGCTCTCGACATTTCTAGCCTAGCGGAGATTTCCCATGAGCGGAATCGGGATCGATGTGTGCAAACACTCTCTTGACGTTGCGGTTTTTCGAGGCCAGACCCGTCAGTTCACCAACACCGCAGGCGGTCATCGGAAGCTTGTCGATTGGCTGAATACGCTGTCGGTGCGGCAGGTGGTGCTGGAGGCGACCGGGGGCTACGAGCTGGCAGCGCTGGATGCCTTGCATCACGCCGCATTGCCGGTGGCGCGCGTCAATGCGCAACGGGCACGCAACTTGGCCAACGGTTTGGGACTGGCCAAGACCGACCGGCTGGACGCCGCCATGTTGGCCTGCATGGCCGAGAAGATGGAGCTCCATCAGTATGTTCCACTGGAACCATGGCAGCGCGATCTGGGCGAGCATGTGCGTGCCCGTCGGCAACTGGTGGATCTGTTGAAAACAGCAAGGCAGCAGCTGCTGCAGGTTGCGGAAAAAGCGCTGCGCAAGCTGCTGCAGGGCAACGTGAACCAGCTTGTGCGCAGTGTGGCGCGGTTAGACAAACTGATCGCCGGGCAGCTGAAGACGCTACTCACCGAGCAACCGCACCTGGCTGCGTTGAAGACGCTCAAAGGGGTCGGTCCGGTGCTGCTGGCCGTGCTGGCGTGCCGGTTACCAGAGCTTGGGACGCTCAGCGGAAAGCAGATATCCCGATTGGTTGGCGTTGCCCCGCTCTCGCGCGACAGCGGCGCGATGCGAGGTAAACGGGGGATTGGCGGAGGCCGAGCCGACATCCGACAGGCGCTGTATATGGCGGCCATGTCCTCAGCTCGGCACGAGCCACGTCTGCGCGATTTTTACAGAGCGCTGCGGGCACGCGGCAAGGAGGGCAAGGTCGCCCTTGTGGCGGTGATGCGCAAGATGCTGGTCATCCTCAATGCGCGCGTGCGCGATGAAAGAGCCGCCATGCAGCCCGCCTGAGCGCATTTGACGGCCATGCGCAAACGCAAAAAAGCGTGCCGGCCAGCGGCCGGCACCTACCGATGAACGCGCCTGAAGGAAACCGCTCAAAGGTCGCGGGTTGAGGTCCTGATCAACACAGTTGCTACATGGACGTACTTGCGGCGTGTCCCGCGATGGTGGGCGGGCAAGGGCCCTGCAGCAAACTCGAAGAAGTCGAGGGCGCGATGCCCTCACCGCACCAGACAGTTTGCTGATTGCTTTATTGAGTACAGGACACGGGGCCAGCCAGTTTGCGGGATGCTTGTTGAAAACTCCGCACACCGATCAACTCGACGGGTCCTTGCCCGCCCACCGTCGCGGGACCTTACGCGGCATGGATGCCGCGTAAGAGCCTACATGGACGTACTTGCGGCGTGTCCCGCGAGGGTGGGCGGGCAAGGGCCCTGCAACCAGGCCGCAGATCAGCCGCTTTACACCTGACGTATCCGCACCGTTCAATTACCTCTCAAGGCGAACGAGATATTGAACTTCAGCGCAATCTGGATGTTCCAAGCCGAGCGGGTCGAGGGCGCGATGCCCTCACCGCCTGCGGGACACGCCGTGAATCCATCCCTGGAGGCTCGGTGGCGGCATCCATGCCGCCACACGGTCCCGCAGGCGGTAAGGGCATCGCACCTGCCAACTTGGTCGAGTGCTGACGGGAACTACAAGGCAGGCCGCGCCCGCTGGGCGGCGAGCGCAGTCGTTTTGTAGCCGCTCTCAGCCCATCCCGCCATTGATGCCGATGACCTGGCCGTTGATGTAACCGGCCGCTTCCGAACACAGGAATGCGACCAATGCTGCGACTTCGTCGGGCTTGCCGACGCGCCCTGCCGGCACCAGTTGCTTGATCACCTCCGGCGCGAAACTCTCGCCGACCATCTCGCTTTCGATTACGCCCGGCGCCACCACGTTGACTGCAATGCCGCGGCTGGCCATCTCGCGCGACAGCGATTTGCTGGCGCCGTGCAGCGCGGCCTTGGCAGCGGCGTAGTTGGTCTGCCCGCGATTGCCCAGCACCGCCGCCACCGACGACACACTGACGATACGGCCCCAACGCGTGCGCGCCATCGGCAGCAGCAAGGGCTGGGTGACGTTGAAGAACCCGTGCAACGAGACATCGATGACCCGATGCCATTGCTCGGCGCTCATGCCCGCCATCGGTGCATCGTCATGGATGCCGGCGTTATTGACCACGATCTGGATCGGGCCGACCTCCAGCAAGCTTGCCAGCGCTGCGGCGCTTGCCTGCGCATCGGCCACATCGAACGCTACCGCCTGGGCACTGCCGCCGTCGGCCACGATCGCTGCGACCACTTCATCGGCGCGGGCGATATTGCGATTGGCGTGCACGATCACGTGCCGACCTTGTGCAGCCAGCTGACGGCAGATCGCACCGCCAAGATCGCCGCTGCCGCCGGTGACGAGTGCGCGGCGCTGTGGAATGGATGTGCTCATGGAAGCCTCGATGGAAGCCGCAGAAACGACGGCGGAAAGAGCGTCATCCTAACGACTCGCAGCAAGCGCAGGAATAGATCGCCCGCATTTTGATCGCCCACCTTCCGTAGGAGCGCGCTTGCGCGCGATGAAGCGTTATCGACAACGCCTCATCGCGCGCAAGCGCGCTCCTACGGGGCCTGCGCCGCACCCAGCATCACCGTGGCACGTCCTTCGGCGAGCAACTGGTCCTGATGCATCAAGCGGAAGCTGTATTGCTGGCTGTCCTCTCCCTGCATCAGCACCTGCGCCTCGCAAACGATCGCATCCGGCAGCGCGTCCAGATAGGCCACGTGCAATTCCACCGCGCGCAGCGCCACCAACATGCCCGGACGTACCGGTTTGCCCGATGCGCGACCGAGCAAGCCGCCGTGCACGGCCATGGCTTGCGCGCCGTATTCGCATAGATGCAACGCGCGCAGGCGGCCGTTAGAACGCAGCGGATGCGTGTCACCACGATGGGCAAGGCTGCGCAACACGACGCGCTGCGCGTCCCACTCCACCACTTCTTCCCACAGGCACATGCTGCCCTGATGCGGAATCAATGCGGCAATCGCCTCACGTCCCTGCATGCGGTTCTCCGTTCTTTGTGCGTTCCAGCGCCGGCTCGCGCGACACCAGCAAGGCCAGAATGAAATTGAACAACACGCCCAGTGCCACCGTGCTGCCGATCGCACGCAATACCGGAATGCTAGACGCGGCCAAGAGCGCGAATACCAGCAAGGTCATCAGGCTGCACACGATCAGCGCATGCAACGTGCGCAGCTGGTCGGCGTGATCGTCGCCGGCGTGGTCGAAGAACAGCGCGTAATCCAGGCCCAAACCGGCCGCCAGAATCAGCGCGATCAGATGGAACAGATTGAGTTCCACCCCCATCCCGCGCAGGATCGCCAGGATCAGTACCGTGGTCAGCGCCATCGGCAACAACACCCGCACGATGCGGCGCGGGCTGCGCAGCGCGATGGCAACGGTCACTGCCAACAACACTGCAGCCAGCACCAATGCGCCGAGCACACGACCGCGATACGCGGCGACCAAAGACTCGGAAGCATCTTTCAGATCCAGCAACTGCGCGCCGCTGCCTTGTACGGCTGCGGCCAACACGGCCGGATCGCGCAAGCCGGTCAACGACACCAAGGCGGTGCTGCGATCGCCACGCCCCAGCAGCAGCCCCCCGACCGAGGTTGCCAGCGGCGAGCCGGCCAGGTCCTTCGGCAACAGCGGGGCGGCCTGCTTGGCAGCGTCCAGATCCTGCAGGAACGGCGCAAACGCATCGCTGCGGAACGGCGTGGCGGCCACCGCGCTGTCGGTCAATGCGCGCGCTTGCGCGGCATCCGGCAATGCGGCCTGACGCGCACGCTGGGTCTTGGCGCTGGGCAGATAGCGCGCAGCCATGTCGTAGCCGGTCAATGCACCGGCGCGCACCAGGGCGTCCAGGCGCGGACGCAATTGCTCGCTGGCCTGCAGCGCCGCCTCATCGTTCGCTGCGGGCAACGCGAGCACGTAACGCACATCGGGGGCGCCCAGTTCCTGTCGCAACTGCGTGTCCTGCGCCAGCGCCTTGGGCGGCACCGGGGTCAATTTCGACAGATCGTTCTGCCAGAACTGCCCCGGCGCAAACACGATCACCGCGATGCCGATCACGGCAATCACCGCAAGACTGATGCGCGGCCGCGGCAAGCGCGCGATGCCACGCCATAGCGCAGCCAGGGCACGCGAGTCGGCATAGTCGCGCGGCGCCGGGTCGATCAACGACGGCAGCAGCCAACGTGTGGTGATGGCGGCGGTGGCCAGCCCGGCGATGGTGAACACCGCCAACTGGCGCAAACCATCCACCCCGGAAAACAGGAAGGTCACGTAGGCAATGCAGGTGGAGACCACGCCGGTGGCCAGCGTCGGCCACAGATGGCGCGCGTTGTCGCGTGGATCCAGCCCCGGGCGCTGATGACTGAACAGGTGAATCGGATAATCCTGCACCACGCCGATCAGGGTGAACCCGAACGCCACGGTGATCCCGTGCACACCGTCGAACAGCAACGCCACCGCGCCCAGGCCGGCCAGACCCGCGCTCGCCAACGGCAGCACGCCAAGCACCGGAATCTTCCAGCTGCGATAAGCGACCAGCAGCAACAGCACCAGCCCCACCGTATCCAGCGTGCCGATCCATTGCGCCTCACTCTGCGTGCGTGCGGTGATTTCCACCGCAAACGCGCCGGGGCCGGTCAAAATGAGTGTTGTTGAGGTGCCCTTGCTGACCTTGGCAACCGCCGCTTGCACCGCGTCGTACGCCAGTTGCTGGCCGGTGGGATCGAACCCGGCTGCGCGCGTCTGCACGATCAGCAAGGCCGAGGTGCCGGCGCGGTCGAACCACACCTCGTTACGCGTCTGCGGCGCGGCGGCAGGTTGCAGGGTTTCTGCAAGATGCAGGATTTCCAGCGTGGGATCGCGCGGCAGCAACGGCTCCACCGTCGCGGCCGCAGGCGAGCCCAGATCCTGCACGCGCGCCTGCAATGCAGCTTGCAAGGTCTGCCCATCCAGCGGGGTTTTATCGAAGCTGTCGCTGAGCAGATAGCGGTACGGCAGCAAGCGCTCGGGGATCGCATCCAACCCCGCATTGCCGCCATTGCCGACCAGTTCGAACAGCTCTGGCTGTGCGGCCAAGGCCTGCTGCAGTGCCTGCGACTGCGCGGCCAGCGTGGCCGTATCGCTGTTGGACAGCGCCATCAGCAACAGGCGCGAGCCGGGGCCTTCGCCGAGTTCTTCGATCAGTAGTTTCTGCGCGGGCGTGCGCGGGGCGGGCATGAATTTCCGCAAGTCACCGGTGACTTTCAGCGTCTCGCTCAACCAGAAGCCGGCGACTGCCAGCAAGGCCAGCCACAGCAGCGCAAGGCCGATGCGGCGGTTTGCATTCAATTTAAGCGCCATGCGAAAGCCTCACTGCGCCAGCGGAACGTCCACCGGCCGCGCGCGCGGCATCCAGCTTCAGTGACGCGTTCTTTCTGCTGAGGGCGGGCTGCAACGGCGCTTTGTTTTTTCTGAGGGCGGGCTGCAGTGACGCGTTCGTTCTGTTGAAGACGTGCAGCACCGGCGCCTCTAATTTGCCGAATGCGGTCGCGTTTTCCTTGCTAAGCGCGTGTCCCGACTGCGCACGCAACACCCACACGCGATGGCTCACGCGCCCGACCCATGGCACAGCGTGGTCAGCGCCGCCGCATCGGTCACGCTTGCGGCCTCGCGCGCCGCACCAGCCAGCAGCGTGCGCTGCGCATCGCCCTTGGCCGGCAAGCTCTCGATGCAGCGCAGCTCATCGTTGCGCCCGTACAGACGCAACTCACGCACCTGCTTTGCCACGGCGGCGTCCTTGGGCTGCAGCGTCAGTTGCCAGGCCTGCGGCTGGCCCTGCCCACTGACGCGGTACTGCTGCTCCAGCAGCGCGCGGTCGCCGGCCAGCAATGCGCCGAAGCCGGATTTCAAGCCGGCCAGTTCGGGCACCCGGCTCAGCGAAAAACGCCGTGGCGATTTGCCTTCGCGCTCCAGTACGCCTTCGTCACCACGCAAGGTGGTGGTTTCGCGATATGGCGCGCTGACCTCGCGCACCAAGGTCTGTTCGTCCGGGCGGCGGTAATGGCCCTGTACGCGCAACGGTGTCTTCAGCAGGGCCGAGCCACGCAGTTCGACGAACTCGGTACTGACCGGTGCGGGACGTGCCAGGCGCTGCAGCACCTGGCCGACGTCCAGCGTCTCAGGCGGTGCGGCGCATAGCGGTGCGGCGCTGAACAGCAGTATCAGCATCCACGGCAGGGTGCGGCACATCGGCATGGTGGGTGTTCCAGAAATCGTAGAAGTTGAACCAGTTGTACGGCGCGTAGCGTGTGTAATGTTCCAGCCTGGCCGCGTAATCACGCATGAGTACCGCCAGCACTGGCGCGCGCTGGCGACGCGGCACATCCAGCCCTTCGCTGAAGGTCTCGAACGCCAGCTCGTAATGATTGCCGCCGCGATACAGGCCGAACGCCAGCACCACCGGCACCTTGAGCGCCGCAGCGATCAGCCACGGCGAAGTCGGGAACATCGCGTTGCGGCCGAGGAACATCGCCGGCAATGCCGGGTCGCCCTCGCGCGGGCGATCGATCAGCAACGCCACCAGCGCGCCGGCGTCGGTGGCGTCCTTGATCGCCATGACGATCGAGGTCGCATCCATGCCGGCGTCGATGATGTTGGCGGCCAATTGCGGATTCAGCGCGCCCAGCAGGTCGGTCATGGCGCGGTTATGCGCCTTGTCCAGCACCACCTTGACCTGCACGTCGGGGCGTTCGGTGGCCAGCACGCGCAGCGCATCGAAGCTGCCCAGATGCGAGCCGAAGATCAGCACGCCGCGGCCGCGATCCATCTGCGTGTGCAGCTGATCCAGGCCAGTGATGTCGACCTGGAAGCGCTGCATCTGCCCGCACAGCATGTACACGCGGTCCAGGATCGTCGAGGCGAAGGTATGGATATGCCGCGCCACATCGCGCAGCGTGGCCGGGCGATCGAGCACACGCGCCAGATAGGCACGCGAGGCACGGCGCTCGGGCGCACGCACCAGCAGGAAGTACAGCGTGATCGGGTACAGCAGCGCGCGTGCCACCGAGCGCCCGGCGTACCGGGCGATGCCGCGGATCAGCCACAACGCAAAACGTCCGCCGCCTTCCGGGCGCTGTTTCCACTGGCTGTTCATGGCGCCGCCTCCGCGACCAGCTCGCCGCTGACCAGCAGTTCGTCGGCGCGCTGCACGCGAAAGCGCCAACGCGGGCCAGCGCCGTCCAGCGTCACCGACGCATTCTGGCCGGGCAGCAAGGGCTGTACGAACTTCACCTGCGGCAAGCGCATCGCGGCGCGTGGGCCATGCGCGGCTTCCACCGCCTGCAGCACGTGATCGAGGACGACCACGCCGGGCACCACGGGGCGACCCGGGAAGTGCCCAGGCAGGCAGGGATGATCATGTGGCACGACGAAATCCATAAGCGGGTAACTCAGATCCTGGGTTGAAGCATGGCCGCCACAGCGGCGTGTGCCTGCTCGGTCAATTGTTGGCGGTCCGGCGCATCCGGCCCGGTCACCGGAATCGGGTCGCCGATGCGCACGCGGATGATGCCGGGGCGCACCCTGAACATACCCTCCACCGGCAGCACCTTGCCGCAGCCGTCCAGCGCCACCGGCACCACCGCCACACCTGCATCGATAGCGGCCTGCAGTAGCCCGGCCTTGAATGGCAATAGTGCGCCGCTACGGCTGCGGGTGCCTTCGGGAAACAGACACAACTGTTTGCCCTCGCGCAGCAGCGCGGCCGCCTGACGCCGCACCATCGCCCCGGCACGCCGGCTGTCGCGGTCCAGAAACAGCATGCCGGTACCGCGCGCGAACCAGTTCACGAACGGCACCTTGAGCATTTCGTCCTTGAGCAGAAACCGCAGCGGCACCGGCAATGCATAGAACAACGCGCAGATGTCGATGACCGACTGGTGGTTGCTGACGAACAGGTAATTCTTGGACCAGTCCACGCGCTCGCGGCCTTCCACGATCACCTGGGCACCGGCGCCGCGAAACAGCACCGGCGACCACATCCAGCCGCCCATGCGCAGCAACCGATCGGGGTCGCGGGTGATCGCCAGCAACACCAGGCAATACACGATCCCGCCAGCGGTGAAGATCAGCGTAAAGGCCAGCTGCAACAGGTTGAACACGGCCCACGCCAGGCGCGACGGCATCCTTGCCAACGGCATTTTTGTCTTGTCCCTGAAAATGTGCACGTACGTCGCTGCCCCTGGCCACGCACTCAGCGCAGCAGATCGCGCCAGAACTCCGGCCCGAGCCGCGCCATCTGGCGCAAGAAGTCTGGCAGATTACGATAGGGACGCTGTGGAAACCAGCGGCCGCGCAATAGATATTCGCCCACGAAGAACCCGCCAACCACGCCATACGCCAGCAGATTGGCAAACAACGAGGCGCGCGCGTCGCTGATCGGCAGCGGCGAGGCGTAGCCCAGTTGCGCCAGCACGCCACTGGGTTCGGCGCACAGGCCCAGCACCAGATTCACCAGCGTCAGGGCGCACAGCAGCAGCGCCCAGGCAAGCGTGAGCCGACGCGTATAGCGGTACTGCTCGGGCGTGATCGGCATGCCGGCCTGGCGATACAGCCCTTCGACAATGCGCGTAATCAACGGCGTGCGCCCGCGGCGCAGGCTGCGGCCGAAGAACCAGGCGATCCAGCCGGTGAACACCACCGGCGGCGCGGCCAGCAGCAGCATCGCGTACGGCGAGTGCCACAACGCGCTCAGGCCGGCCAACGTCAGCAACGCCAGCGCCCAGGCCCAGGCCCGGCGCGCGACCATCGGTTCGATCAACACCATCAGCACCAGCAAGGCCCCGGCGATGACCGCCAGGTCCGGGCGATGACTGGCGTTGGCCCAGTGCGCCAACGGCGAATACGCCACCGCCAGCAGCACGCCCAGCCCCAGCACCCACGGGGGTGCATCGGCAGGCGCTACAGTGGGCAGATCAGACGGTCTTGTTGGTTTCGACATGCGCCGACAATGCGCGCAGCGACGCAAAGATGCGACGGTTCTCGTCGTTGTCAGAGCGCAGCTGGAAGCCATAGCGCTTGCTGATCGCCAGCGCCAGTTCCAGCGCGTCGATCGAGTCCAGTCCCAGCCCGGTATTGAACAACGGCGCCTCCGGATCGATGTCGGCGGGTTGGACGTCTTCCAGGTTCAGGCTTTCGACCAGGAGTTCGGCCAGTTCACGTTCGGCAGCGGTTTGCAGGGACATCCAGAAGCTTCCACAGGTGAGGGTCGGGCAACAAATTCGGAACAATCAATTCAAGGCAATCAATTCGAACAACCAGCAACGCGTCGCAAACAACTGGCAGGTCGAGGCGGGCGGATGCTTTGGAACCGCAGTGTACGTTGTCGCCGCTGCCACTTCCGGCTACCGGCCACGTCCGTTGAGCGGCCGCGCCGTCGGTCTGCTGCTGATCGGGTGAGAGCGGTGAGGCAATCCGGGTGCACCTGTCCGGGCCGCCGGTCAGGCTATCATGACTGCATGACGCTCGCCCGCTGCAGGTTCGTTCCAGGATGACTTCCACCGCTGTTCGCCCCACCCCGACCGCCATGCCGGCAGCCGGGCCGGCCCCCGGACCCGAGTGTCCGGATGTGTTGATCATCGGCGGCGGGCCAGCGGGCTGCGCCGCCGCCATCGTGCTCGCGCAGCAGGGCTGGCAGGTCACCCTGCTGGAAAAGGAGCAGCACCCGCGCTTCCATATCGGCGAATCGCTGCTGCCGATGAACGTACCGATCCTCGAACGACTGGGCGTACTCGAACAAGTCCGCGATATCGGCGTGCTCAAGCGCGGCGCTGACTTTCCTAACGATGCCGGCGGCTACAACACCTTTCGCTTCTCGCGTGCGCTCGATGCCAAGGCCGATTTCGCCTTCCAGGTGCCGCGTGCGCAGTTCGACCAGGTGTTGTTCGAGCGCGCGCGTGCGGTTGGCGTGGATGCGCGCGAACAGATCAAGGTCGAACAGGTCAGCTTCGATGGCGAACAGCCGGTATTGCAGGCACGTGGCGTGGACGGCGAGCAGCAGTTCCGCCCGCGCTATCTGCTCGACGCCAGCGGCCGCGACACCTTTCTGGGCAACCGCTTCAAGCTCAAACGCGCCAATGCCAAGCATCAATCGGCCGCGCTGTTCAGCCATTTCCGCGGCGTGGCGCGCCGGCCGGGCGAGGATGCCGGCAACATCAGCATCTACCGGCATGCGCACGGCTGGATGTGGCTGATCCCGCTGCCGGACGACATCATGAGCGTGGGCGCGGTCTGCTACCCGGAATACATGAAGACCCGCAAGGGCGACAGCGAAGGCTTTTTGATGCGTACGCTGGCGCTCAATGCCGAAGTCACCGCGCGCATGCACGGCGCCGAGCGCGTGGCACCGGTGCACGCCACCGGCAACTATGCCTACGAATGCACGCGCATGGCCGGCCCGCGCTGGCTGATGCTCGGCGATGCCTACACCTTCGTCGACCCGATGTTTTCCTCGGGCGTGTTTCTGGCCATGCACAGCGCCGAGCGCGGTGCGGCGATGGTGAACCAGGCCCTGCGCACGCCGCAGCACGAGGCGAAACTGCAGCGGGCCTTGCAGCGTGAACTCAAGCGCGGCGTGGATGAGTTCAAGTGGTTCATCTACCGCTTCACCTCGCCGACCATGCGCACCCTGTTCGCGCAACCGCAGAACACCTGGCAGATCGAAGAAGCCGTGGTGGCGATGCTGGCCGGCGACGTGTTCGAGAGCCCCAAGGTCCGCCTGCGTCTGCGTGCGTTCCGCGCCATCTACGCCATCACCACCTTGTCGATGATGCCGCGCGCCTGGCACTCCTGGCGGCAACGCCGGCGTCAGGCCACGCTCGGCTTCGATGGCGACACCTTGCAACGCGATACGCAACAACGAGATACGCAATGACCGCTTTCCAGGCCCAGACCACGCACGCCGTGCGCCATCCCCGCCTGCAGGTCGACTATGTTGACCAGACCGACCCGTCTGCCCTGCTCACCGATCCGCAGGTGCTGGCCGTGTTCGGCTTTGGCACTGCGGCGGCGCATCTGGACGACCCGCGTTACCTGCGCGTGCCACTGCAGCCCTATCACGTGCCACTGCAGCCCTATCAGGCCAGCGTGCTGGAAGTGTGGCGCAGCGACTCGCCGGTGCGCAGTGGGCGCGACGGCAACATCGCCTGGTCCAGCGACGGGCGCCTGCAGTTCGGCGTGATCGAGATCGACGAGCAGGATGTGGACATCGAGGAAGCCGCCGCCAAGGCGTATGCGGAAATCACCGCCTTCGTCACCGGCAGCCAGACTCCACGCCTGCTGCGCATCTGGAATTACCTGGATGCGATCACCCTGGGCAGCGGCGACCGCGAACGCTATCGGCAGTTCTGCATCGGCCGTGCACGCGGCCTGGGCGCGTTCGATACTGCGCAGCTGCCCGCCGCTACCGCGGTGGGCCGTTGCGATGCCGAGCGCATCATCCAGATCTACTGGCTGGCCGCCGCCGATGCCGGCACACCGCTGGAAAATCCGCGCCAGGTCAGCGCCTACAACTACCCGCGCCAGTACGGCCCGCAGCCACCGAGTTTTGCGCGCGCCATGCTGCCGCCGGCCGGCAGCGACATGCCGCTGCTGCTGTCAGGCACCGCCGCGGTGGTCGGGCATGCCTCGATGCACACCGGCCAGTTGCTCGCACAGCTGGAAGAAACCTTCGCCAACTTCGACGCCCTGCTCGGCGCCGCACGCCAGCACGCCCCCGCCCTGCCCGCGCAATTCGGCGCCGGCACGCGTTTGAAGGTCTACGTGCGCGAGCACGACGACCTGCCCAAGGTTGCGCAAGCACTGGACGCCCGCTTCGGTGACGCCGTGCCGCGCCTGCTGCTGCACGCGGTGATCTGCCGCGACGAGTTGGCGGTGGAGATCGATGGGGTGCATGGGTGAGTTATTGAGCGCATTGCGCAGGCTGGATATCGCCCACACCGCCGTCGTCGTTGACCGTCATCCCGGCTAATGTAGCCGAAGGCGCGGCAGACCACTTCCGCGCCCACTCGTTGCCCAACACGTCGGCCCTTGCAAGATCGCTGGCTGTTGCGTGCTGTCGCAACCAGGCGATGTTGTCGTCGATCACCTCGCGTGATCGCAGCCCTGCGGTGGCAGGCAGTTGCTGGCTGCCGCGTCGATACAACGCCAAGGACCGCGCAAGATCCGGCTTAACCACCTGCGCCAGAAAAAAGCGTTCACCGGTATCGCGGCGTGGCGAGTAGGCGGCCGCCAAGGCTAGCGAGGTCTGCAGATCTCCGCGCGATGCTGCCTGCAGCGCCATGGATTCAGCTTCTTTCCGATAGCGCTGCAATTCCGGCAGAAGCTCCAGCATGTCGCGACGCCGAAACGCGTTACCGACCGCGTAATGCGCCAGCGCACCCGGATTGCCGCCAAGCGCCCCTTGTCGCCACAACGCGACCCGTTCGGCGACGGAAACCTGCCGAATACCTTCGCAACGATCGGCAGCTTTGACCAGCCCCATCGCCATGCCGTCCAGCATCTTGTTCCATGCATCAGCATTGGCGCCCTCATTCGGGGTGACGACCTTTCGCTCACGGGCACGCTGCGCGCGCCATGCCAGCTCGTCGTAAGTGGCAAGTTGCTGCTGGATCCCATCGCAGCGATCAAGCTCGCTGGCCAGGCGGCATGCGGCAGCGGGATCACCTTTTTCAGCGCGACGACTGAGCTCGTTGAAGACCTGGCGGAGCGGCACGTCGGCGGGCGGGAGCGGCGCCGAGGCTACGCCAGGCTTGGCCTGTCTTCCCAACGTGACAGCGCTGGGCGCACGCACTGGATTCGCCCCAACTACCTGATCGAGGCGATGCCATCGCAGCCAAGCCACGCAGATCGCAGCAACCGCCAACACGACCACCGTGGCGATCACCAATTTCCTGCTTGCAGATCCCTTGCGCATGCGGTCACGCCTCCTTGGTGTGCGCCAAGTATCACTCAGCCGTTAAGCAAGCCCAGCACCACATCGCGCGGCAGTTTGCCGGTTTCGTTGCGTGGCAATGCGGGCAGTTTGCGCAGGCGGCGTGGGAGGAAGACCGGGTCGACGCTGACGCGCAGGGCGGCGAGGATGTGTGCTTCGTCGAGGGTGGGGGCGACAACCAGGGCGGCGATGCGGCCGACGGCCTGCCCTGCTTCCGGTGTGAGCTGCACGATGGTGCCGTCGACAACACCCGGAATGGCCAGCAAGCGCCGGGTGAGGTCGGCCAGCGAGGCGCGTTTGCCGGCAATTTCAAGCAGGTCGGCCTGACGGCCGCGCACCTGGAAACGGCCGTCTTCGGCCACGTCCATCATGTCGGCCAGCAGCACCGGTGTTGCAAGATGCGGTGCGTGCACCAGGGTGCCGGCGGCTTGTGTTTCCAGGCGTACGCCAGGCAGCGGGGTCCATGCCACTTCCAGCGCGGTGCGGCGCACGGCGAACACGCAGGTTTCGGTGGAACCGAACATCTCGCGCACTTCACCGCCAAAGCGGGCTTCGGCCGCAGCGGCGATGTCCTGCGTCAGCGGTGCGGTGGCAGACACGATGCCGGCCAGCGGCGGCAACTGCACGCCGGATTCGACCAGCGCGCGCAGGTGCACCGGGGTGGTCACCAGCAGCCGCGGCTCGGGAATTTCTGCCAGTGCGTGCGCCACATCGTCGGGGAAGAACGGCCGCCCCGCGTGCACGGCCAGCGTGGTCACCATCGGCAGCAGCACCGACAACTCCATGCCGTACATGTGCTGCGGCGGCACCGTGGCCACCACGTGCGGCACCGCATCGCTGTGCGCCCACAGGCTCTCCAGAGCGACCAGGTCCTGGCGCGTGCTGGTCAAGAAACTGCCCCAGGTTTTTGGGTTAGGCTGCGGGCTGCCGGTGCTGCCGGAGGTGAAGCCGATCGCCACCAGGGCATCGTCGGCCAGTTGCGGCATCGGGCCGTCGGCCTGCGGCAACACGGCCGGCAATTGCCAATAGCGCGGTGGCGCCAGCTCCAAAGCCAGATCGCCCAGGCAATACGCATTGGCGTGACGCGCCTGCACTTCGCCGACGACTGCCGGTGCGCGCGAAGACGGCAATAGCGACACCTGCCCGCGCAGTGCGCAGGCATAGAACGCCACCATGAAACGGTAGCGGTCTTCGCATAGATTCACCGCGTGGCGGCCGTCGGGCAGTTGCTGCGCCAGACCGTGCACGTGCGCGATGAAGGTGGCCAGATCCACCGACTGCCCTGCCCGCCAGGCCAACGGCCGGCCGGGCGCGCCAACGGCCATCGGGTGGGAAACAACAGGAGCAGGCAGGCTGGACATGTGAACCGACAGTCGCAAAAGCGCGCTAGCTTGGCCGGCACCTGAGCTGCTGGCAAGTCGGGAGGTTCCCGTCTGCAGTGAATCGCGTTGATCGAAGTGGCTGGGTGGCATGCGTTCTTGGTTGCGTGGCGCGGCGAATGATCACCTCGCCGATCGTCCAGCTTCCACCTATGCGGCGACGCTAGGGAAGGTCTGAACAACGAGGCCTGAAAGGGCGGAATGTCGCATCGTTCCGAAGAGTGGCGTTTGGATCTTCGGAATTTCGCCATTTCTGGTGCTTTCCGTTGCAATTCCTTGGGTTACAGGCGCCCGCTCCCCATCGCAGGCAGTAGCTGCTTTCGCTTCATCCACAGGTTTGACAGCGCAAACAACGTCAGCACTTGTGCGGAGTTTTTGGCCAGACCGCGATAGCGGACCTTCGTGTAACCGAACTGGCGCTTGATCACTCGAAATGGATGCTCCACCTTCGCGCGCACGCTGGCCTTGAAGTGTTCCCAACGCTGTTCCCGAGCACGCTCGCAGTTGTTGCCGATGGCTTGCACCGTCGAGGGCCTGGCGGCGATGAAGAAGTCTGCCTTGCAGGCCTGCAGTTCGTCGCGTTTTGTCTACGCCGATGTGCGCCTTCATCCCGAAATACCACTGATTGCCGTTCTTGGTCTCATGCATCTCAGGGTCGCGCGCATGGTCGGCGTTCTTGGTCGAACTGGGCGCAGCGATCAGCGTCGCATCGACGATCGTCCCGGAGCGTAGGCTCTGGCCCTTGCGCGCCAGATGCGCGTTGACCGCTTCCAGCACCCGCGCGGCAAAACCACGGGTCTCCAGCAGGCATCGAAAGTTGAGAATCGTGGTCTCGTCCGGAACGTTGTCCACCCCCCGAGCCGGGCAAAGCGTCGTAAGGTCGGAATCTCGTGCAGCGCTTCTTCCAGCGCCGGATCGCTCAACGCATACCACTGCTGCAGTAGATGAACCCGCAACATCGTCGCCAGTGCGTACGGCTGCCGCCCTGGCCGCCCCGACGCCGGATAGTGCGGCGCGATCAGCCCGAGCAGTTGCTGGCACGGAACGACCTGCTCCATCTCGGCCAGGAAGATCTCCCGCCGGGTCTGCTTGCGCTTGCCCAGGCCCTCAGCGTCACCGAACGTCAGTTGCATGGATCAATCCTCCACATGAGGCGGGTAGTGTCGCGCATCTGTGGTGAGTTGATCAGACCTTCCCTAGCCGCTGCGACGCATGCGTTCGATCCAATGTAGATGGCATGCGGGCGCAATCTCCAGCAGACGGTGCGTTTCAGACATTTCGGCGGCATTTGCGCTTTTTTCGCCTGCACTCTCGCAGCAGCACGCGCGCGTCTTTTGCATCGCCAGCACAGTGGATTTGAAGTGGTCCTCCTCGCACTACCGCATCGCACCTTGCTGATGCTGCGCACTGCTGGCACCTGCGGCCGCACGCATTGCACAGCGCACGAAATGGTCGTGCTCGCTCGTCGCGCACATGTGCTTTCCGCCTTGCGTCGCGCGCAGCCACGCACGCATGACCTGTAGCCCAAGCCCGCTGCGGAGACGAACTGCTAGGCTTGCGCGCTCTCCTTTGCGTTCAGCCGTGTCCGATGCCCAGATTGTTGCCGTTGACCCTTCTGCTGCTGGCCGCCACTGCGCATGCGCAGTCTGCCGCCCCGCTCACCATCGAACAGGTGATGGCCGACCCCGACTGGATCGGGCCATCGGTGGATCAGGCCTGGTGGCAGTGGGATGGCAAACAGGTGCAGTACCTGCTCAAGCGCGATGGCAGCCCGGTGCGCGACACCTATCGCCAGGGCACCGGCGGCGCGGCGGCAGAACGCGTGGCCGATAACGCCCGTGCCGGCCTGGATGCGGCCAACCCCAGCTACGACGCGACGCGCCAGCGCATGCTGTTCGCGCGCAATGGCGACATTTTTTTGCGTGATCTGCGCTCGGGCGCGCTGACCCAGCTGACCCGCAGCAACGAGGTCGAATCGCGTCCGCAATTTGCCAGCGATGGCGGTGCGATCTGGCGTGCGGGCAACAACTGGTATCACTGGCGCGCCGATGGCGGCACCGCGCAGGTGGCGGTGGTCAAGGCCGAACGCGATCCCGATGCCGCGCCCAAGGCCGATGTGTTGCGCGAGCAGCAACTGGCCACGCTGGCCACGCTGCGCCGCGACCGCGAGCAGCGCGAGGCGCTGCGCACGCAGGAAGACACCTGGCGTCGCGCCGACACCACGCGTGCCACTGCACCGGTGTATCTGGGCGATGAGGTGGAGATCGTCGACAGCGCGTTGTCGCCGGACGGCCGCCACCTGCTGGTGATGACCCAGGCCAAGAATGCCGACGAAGGCCAGGCCGGCAAGATGCCCAAGTACGTGACCGAATCCGGCTACGAAGAATTCCAGGAAACCCGCCCCCGCGTCGGCCGCAACATGCCAGCCGCACACACGCTATGGCTGGTCGACGTGATCGCAGGCAGCGCGCGCCAGCTGTCTTTCGACGCGCTGCCCGGCATCGCCACCGACCCGCTGGCCGCATTGCGCAAGGCCGCCAAGCGCGACCCGCTCAAGGGCAACCGCCCGGTGCGCGTGGAAAGCGATGGCGACGGCAACGGCCCGGCGGTGCATTGGAGCGACGATGGCCGCAACGTGGCAGTGGAAATCCGCGCGGTGGACAACAAGGACCGCTGGATCGCCAGCGTGGATCTGGATGCGGCCAAACTGCAGCCGCGTCATCGGCTGAGCGATAGCGCCTGGATCAACTGGGACTTCAACGATTTCGGCTGGCTGCCAGACAACCGCACGCTGTGGCTGCTCTCGGAAGAATCCGGCTATTCGCAGCTGTACACGGTGGAAGGCAACGGCAAGCCACGCCAGCGCACGCGCGGCAAGTGGGAAGTGTCGATGCCGGTGCCCAGCGCCGATGGCAGCGGCATGTATTTCCTGTGCAATCAGAAATGGCCGGGCGATTACGAGGTGTGCAAGCTGGATCTGCGCACCGACCAGCTCAGCGAAGTCACTGCATTGAACGGCGTGGAAGGCTTCAGCCTGTCGCCGAATGGGCAGCAGTTGCTGGTGCGCTACTCCGGCGCCTATCTGCCGCCGCAGTTGGCGGTGGTGCCGGCAACCGGTGGCCAGGCCACGGTGCTCACCGACACGCGCACGCCGGCCTTCAAGGCACAGCCGTGGATCGCACCGCAGTACGTGCAGGTACCGTCCAAACATGGCGCCGGCACGGTCTGGGGCAAATACTACGGGCCGCAGAACCCCGAGCCCGGCAAGCAGTATCCGATCGTGATGTTCGTGCACGGCGCCGGCTATCTGCAAAACGTCTCTCAACGCTACACACCGTATTTCCGCGAGCAGATGTTCCACAACCTGCTGGTGCAGCAGGGTTACATCGTGCTGGATCTGGATTACCGCGCCTCGTAAGGTTACGGCCGCGACTGGCGCACCGCGATCTACCGCAACATGGGGCATCCGGAGCTGGAGGATTATCTGGACGGCCTGGACTGGCTGGTCGCCACCAAACAGGGCGACCGTGCACGCGCCGGCATCTACGGCGGCTCGTATGGCGGCTTCATGACCTACATGGCGCTGTTCCGCAGCCCCGGCACCTTCAAGGCCGGCGCAGCGCTGCGGCCGGTGGGCGACTGGATGCAGTACAACCACGACTACACCTCCAACATCCTCAACACCCCCGAGCTCGATCCGCAGGCCTATAAGACCTCCTCGCCGATCAACTACGCCGACGGGCTGCAGGACCATCTACTGATCGCCCACGGCATGATCGACGACAACGTGTTCTTCAAGGACTCGGTCGACATGACCCAGAAACTGGTTGAGCTGCACAAGGACAACTGGCAGGTGGCGCCGTATCCGCTGGAACGCCACGGCTTTACGCGTGCCGATTCGTGGCTGGACGAATACAAGCGCATCCTCAAACTGTTCAATGAGCAGGTGAAGCCGTAAGGCATGCGATTGCGGCCGGGCGATGCATGCTGCGTCGCCCGGCCCATGACATCTCATGCAGCGCCAGCATCCGGCTCTTGCGGCAAGCAGCAGGTAGCGCGCGTTGCACGCGTGGTGTCGCGTACGCATCGCCCCGCAACAACGTGCCTGGCACTCACCTCCACGTACGCAACTGGCTCTAAGCTTGACGCAGGATCGGCAGATCGCTGGCGCATCGCGCTCCCCTCTGCATCGGTCTGCCGCCCGACCGGAGCGCCGCCGGCACCGCAGCGGCTATCCATTCACCGACCGGCGCGCAGAAGGTAATCGCGATGGGCCTGTGGGACCGATTGTTTGGACGCAAGACCCCGGCGGCAAAGACGCCACGAGCCGAACCGACAGTGGCGCCGGCCGCCGCAGCCGACGACACGGAAACCGAAGCCGAGATCGACCCCGCATTGTTGCCAGCGCTGACGCTGTTTCAGCGCGGCGATCAGGTGGGCGCCTACAACGCCGCGCAGGCACAGCTGCACCTGGGCGCCGATGCGCAGCGATTGTGTGCATTGGCATTGAGCGCGCTGGACCGCTATCGCGAGGCGTACCCGCACTGGCTGGCGCTGTACGAGCTGGAGCCCACCGCACACAACGCGCTGCAGTTGGCGACCACCTCGGTGATGTGCAACGAGATCGATCGTGGCGAGCAGTGGCTGCTGACCTTCGATGATTTGAACGCGCAGGAGCGCTCCACCTCGCCGGCCACCGCACGCACCAGTTTCCTCACCGCGCTGACCCGCGCCGGCCACGGTGCGCACGCGTTGCCGCATCTGGAATGGTTGCGCGAGGCATACGCAGGAATGTCGATCACCGACAGCCATTTCCTCTACGTGCGCGGGCTACCGTTTTTCGAAGCATTCCTTGAGCGCAGCACGCCGTTGTTGCGCGAGTGCCTGCCGGCCGATGCGCTGCCGGGTTGGTACGCGCAACTGCAGCCGTCGCTGGATCCTGATGGCCAGGCTGCGGTGGCCGCACATATCGCCTCGCTGCAATGAACGCACCGCTGCCACCGTCATCGCGGTCGCATGGCGGCTTTGTCACGCCACTGGCGTGGATCTCGTTGCTGCTCGGGCTGGTCAGCGCGATGGGCAATCTGCTGCAGATCATGATGATCGCGATCATGCCGGACGCGACGTCGATGGGGTTGCCGGACGGCATGACACTGCCGGCGTCGTGGCAATGGCTGATCGATCATGCGCTGTCGTTGTCGGTTGCAGGTGCAGTGCTATCGGCCGCGTTTGCGTGGCTCAGCTGGGCGTTGCTGCAGCGACGCGAATGGGCGCGCGTCGGGTTTGTGGCGGTGTTGCTGGTGACAGGGCTACTCAATTTCGGCGGCTTGGCGTTGATCGGGCCGTTGTTCGAGGGTGTGCAGGCCATGCTGCCCGCCGATGTGCTGCACAGCCCGGAGTGGCCGGAATTGCAGGCGCGCCTGCAGACGACGCGCCAACTCGCCTTGCTGCTGACCGGAGCGGGCGTCCTGGCAATCGGCTGCATCCACGCAGTGCTGGCGTGGCGGCTGTGTACGCCAGCCGTGCGCGCTGAATTTGCTGCATCGCGCTTGGCGTGATCGTTCGCTGATCTGCTGCGTGGACAGCGTCCACGGCGTGCCAGTCGCGTCGAGGGCGCGATGCCCTCACCGCTCGCGGGACACGCCGCAAGTACGTCCTTGTAGGCTCGGTGGCGGCATCCATGCCGCCACACGGTCCCGCAATCGGTAAGGGCACCGCACCAGAAAGTTTGTAGGTTGCTCTGTTGAAAGCCTGCCTATTGATCGCGCTGCGTTGCGAAGCTGATCGGGCGCGCCGTTACTCAAACGACGCAAGTCATGCACTGCTTGCACCATGCACACCGACCATCTTGACGGGTCCTTGCCCGCCCACCGTCGCGGGACCTTACGCGGCATGGATGCCGCGTAAGAGCCTACATGGACGTACTTGCGGCGTGTCCCGCGAGGGTGGGCGGGCAAGGGCCCTGCAGCAAATCGGCAGATCAGCCGCTCTACAACTGATCTATACAACTGATCTATCCGCGCTGCTCAACCACTCCAAGACAACCGAGATTTCGGATCGTAACGACGTTGAGATGGAGTGCAAGAGCACAGTCAGCAGCCTAGTTGGTCGGGCCCCCGTGCCCGTCCGCTAGCTGCCCACGCGAAGCATTGCCTCGCCCTGCGACAAACGGGCGCGTTCGCCCCGATGCACGAACCAGGATGCACCGCTTAGAATCGGGGCATGAACGAATTCGACCGTGTACGCGATTATTTGACCGGCTTGCAGGACCGTATCTGCGCTGCCGTGGAAGCCATCGATGGCAGCGCGCGTTTTGCCGAAGACCTCTGGCAGCGCGAAGAAGGCGGCGGCGGGCGCACCCGCATCCTGCGCGATGGCGCAGTGTTCGAGCAGGCCGGCATCGGCTTTTCGGATGTGTCCGGCTCACGCCTGCCGCCTTCGGCCAGTGCGCATCGGCCCGAGCTGGCCGGAGCGACCTGGCGCGCCTGCGGCGTCTCGCTGGTGTTCCATCCGCACAATCCGCACATCCCCACCACCCACGCCAACGTGCGCTACTTCCGCGCCGAGCGCGATGGCGACGTGGTGGCGGCCTGGTTCGGCGGCGGCTTCGATCTGACCCCGTTCTACCCCGTCGACGAAGACGTGCTGCATTGGCACCGCACCGCGCAGACGCTGTGCGCCCCATTTGGCGAAGAACGCTATGCCGCGCACAAGCGCTGGTGCGACGAATACTTCTTCCTGCGCCACCGCAACGAGACGCGTGGCGTGGGCGGGCTGTTCTTCGACGACCTGGATAAGGACTTCGAACGCGATTTTGCCTATCAGCGCGCGGTTGGCGACGGCTTTCTGGATGCCTACCTGCCGATCGTCGAGCGCCGCAAGGACACGCCGTACGGCGAGCGTGAGCGCGAGTTTCAGCTCTACCGTCGCGGCCGCTATGTGGAATTCAACCTGGTCTACGACCGCGGCACCCTGTTCGGCCTGCAGAGCGGCGGGCGCGCCGAGAGCATCCTGATGAGCTTGCCGCCGCGGGTGCGTTGGGAATACGGATTCACACCGGAACCGGGCAGCGCCGAGGCGCGTCTGATGGACTATCTGGTGCCGCGAGATTGGCTAGGCTGAACGGGCTGATTAAACACGGCTTTGAATGAAACGCTGTGTTGATTGATTGATTTAATTAAGTCTGTTTAAATTTGTGATTGCCGGCGCAACCGAATCATTCGTCTCACGCAATGAGCCGTTTATGTTGCGGAGCAAAATTCAAGCGTGAAAATAAAAAGCCCCGCAGACCAGGGGGAGGTCGGCGGGGCCAGGGAACGGAAACTTGGGGAGTAGTTTCCGCTCCGAGATCTGCTCCAGGGGATGGGAGAGATCTGCCGACAGGCGTTGCGCCCGTCGAGGGATATAACAACATTTTCTACATTGATGGATCGTGAAGATAACTGTTAAAAATATGTAGAATTTAGCGGTTATTCATTCCATCGACGCAGGCCTAATCCGCATAATGTCTGGTCTGCGCATTCAGCATATCAGCGTTATCTGCCGGGTCAGTGCGCCTCATCCCAATTATCGCCGACACCGGAGTCGACCACGAGCGGCACGCGCAATTCAGCTGCGGCCGACATGCGCGTGGTGACCTCGCCCAGCAGCGTGTCGACGAAGTCGGCATCGGCTTCGAACACCAGTTCATCGTGCACCTGCAGGATCATCAGCGCGCGCTCGGCGTGATCGGCGATCCAGCCGTCCACGCTGACCATGGCGCGTTTGATGATGTCGGCGGCGGTGCCCTGCATCGGTGCGTTGATCGCGGCGCGCTCGGCGCCGGCGCGCTGGCCCTGGCTACCGGCGTTGATGAAGTCCAGGTATAGCCGGCGGCCGAACACGGTTTCCACGTAGCCCTTGTCGCGCGCCTGCTGGCGGGTGGTTTCCATGAAGTCGCGCACGCCGGGGTAGCGGCTGAAGTACAGCGCGATGTAGTCCTGCGCCTCGCCACGGCCGATACCGAGCTGGCGGGCAAGGCCGAACGCGCTCATGCCGTACATCAGGCCGAAGTTGATCGCCTTGGCAGCGCGGCGCTCATCCCCGCTGACGGTGTCAATGGTGCGGCCGAACACTTCGGCGGCGGTGGCGCGGTGGACGTCGGCGCCGGACTCGAACGCGCCCACCAGGCCGGGGTCGCCGGACAGGTGCGCCATGATCCGCAGCTCGATCTGCGAGTAGTCGCAGGCGATCAGCTTGCGCCCGGCCGGGGCCACGAAGGCGCGGCGGATGCGGCGGCCGTCTTCGGTGCGGATCGGGATGTTCTGCAGGTTGGGATCGGACGAAGACAGCCGCCCGGTGGCGGCGCCGGCCTGGTGGTAGCTGGTGTGCACGCGCCCGGACTGCGGGTGGATCATCTCCGGCAGCTTGTCGGTATAGGTGCTGCGCAGCTTGGTCAGCCCGCGGTATTCCAGGATCACCCGCGGCAGCTCGTGCTGGTCGGCGATGGCTTCCAGCGCCTCTTCGTTGGTCGAGGGCTGGCCCTTGGGCGTCTTGACCACGGCGGGCAGCTTGAGTTCGTCGAACAGCAGCGCCTGCAATTGCTTGGGCGAATCCAGGTTGAAGGTGCGCCCGGCCAGCTCGGTGGCTTTTTGCTGGGCGGCGAGCATGCGCTTGGACAGGTCGGCGCTCTGGCGGCGCAGTTCGGCCGCGTCCACGCACACGCCGTTGGCTTCGATGCGGGCGAGCACTTCCACCAGCGGCATCTCGATCTCGCGGTAGACGCGCTCCAGGCCCGGCTCGGCGGCCAGCTTGGGGCCGAGCACGTGGTGCAGGCGCAAGGTGATGTCGGCGTCTTCGGCGGCGTAGCGGGTGGCGTCGTCCAGGCTGATCTGCGCGAACGGGATCTGCTTGGCGCCCTTGCCGCAGACGTCTTCGTACTTGACCGTGTCGTAGCCGAGGTAGCGCTTGGCCAGGCTGTCCATGTCGTGACGGGCGCTGCCGGAATTGAGCACGAAGCTCTCCAGCAAGGTGTCGTCGCTGTAGCCGGCCAGGGCGATGCCGTGGCGGCGCATCACGTGCAGGTCGTACTTGCCGTGCTGGCCGAGCTTGCGCACGGCGGGGTCGGTGAGCAGCGGTGCCAACTGCGCCAGCGCCTGGGCGCGGTCGAGCTGGGCCGGGGCGCCGGGGAAGTTGTGGCCGAACGGCAGATACGCCGCCTGGCCGGGCTCGGCGGCCACGCTCAGGCCGATCAGGTCAGCCTGCAGCGGATCCAGGCTGTCGGTTTCGGTATCGAAGGCGAACTGGCCGGCCGCGCGCAGGCGGGTGATCCAGCTGTCGAGCTGTTCCTGGGTCAGGATGGTGTCGTACTGGCCGGGTGCCGACAGCGCCGGGTCCACTTCCACCGGGGCGCTGACCGGGCCGGACACGAAGCCGGTGCCCCGCGCGCGGCCGGGTTCGGTGCGGGCGCTGGCTGCAGCGGCCCCCAACGGCATCGGCTCGGTCAGCAGGCCGGCCTGGGCAGCGGCGCCGCCGAGCTCGCGCAATGCCTGGGTGAAGCCGTAGCGCGCATACAGCACCGCCAGCGTTTCGGCATTGGGCTCGCGCAGGTCCAGCGCGCGCGGGCCGCTGGCCAGGGTCACGTCGGTCTTGATGGTGACCAGTTCGCGGTTGAGCGGCAGCCGCGGCAATGCGGCGCGCAGGTTCTCGCCGATCTTGCCCTTGATCTTGTCGGCGTTGGCGATCACGCCGTCGAGCGAGTGGTATTCGGCCAGCCATTTGGCGGCGGTCTTGGGGCCGCACTTGTCCACGCCGGGCACGTTGTCCACGGTGTCGCCCATCAGCGCCAGCAGGTCGACGATCTGGTCGGGGCGCACGCCGAACTTGGCGATCACCGCCTCGTCCGAATCCATGCGGCTGCCGCTCATGGTGTTGACCAGTTCGATGCCCGGACGCACCAGCTGCGCGAAGTCCTTATCGCCGGTGGAGATGGTGACGCTCAAGCCATCGGCGGCGGCCTGCAGGGCCAGCGTGCCGATCACATCGTCGGCTTCCACGCCGTCGATGCGCAGGATGTCGATGCCCAGCGCATGCACGATGTCGCACATCGGCTGCACCTGCGCGCGCAGGTCGTCGGGCATCGACGGGCGATTGGCCTTGTAGTCGGCATACAAGTCATCACGGAAGGTCTTGCCGGGCGCATCCACCACGAACGCGACATAGGCCGGACGTTCCTTCAAGGTGGCGCGCAGCATGTTGACCACACCGAACAAGGCACCGGTGGGCTCGCCCTGGGCATTGGTCAGCGGCGGAAGCGCGTGGAACGCGCGATACAGGTAACTGGACCCGTCGATCAGGACTAATTTGCTCATCGGCCAATTCTACCGCTGCACGCTCACCCCACGCCGCCCAGCGCATACTGAGCAAGGACCTAGAACGGATGACGACGATGATGAGAGCAAGTCTTTTGCTGCTGCCGTTACTGCTGCTCGGCGGCTGCGCCACCAGCGGCGCCAGCGGCAACGTGCCGGCCGGTGCGGATGTCACCAGCAAGACCATGGGCAACGGCGACAAGGTCGACGAGTACCGCGTCAATGGCCAACTGGAAATGGTGCGGGTGACGCCCGCGCGCGGTGCGCCCTACTTCCTGTACGACCGCGATCACGACGGCCATACGGATGCGGAAAAGGACAAGGTCAACAAGGTGTATTGGAAGTTGTATAGCTGGTGATTCGGGATTCGGGATTCGTAGAGCGTAAGCGCAGCGGCTCTTTGGCCGCTGGTGCCGGTGAAGCCAACTTCGTATCAGCGTTGCACAACCGCGGTGGTGGTCTCTGCGCTTGAGGTGGCCGGCACTGCCTTGGCCGCTGCGGCCAGTGCCAGGGTCTGGCGTGCGGCAAGCAGCGGTTCTTCGGCATCGCCGTAGATGCCGGCCAGCATCTGCACCGCCTGCTGCGCGTGGTCGCGCGCAGCGGCGGTCTGGCCAAGCCTGCGCTCGGCTTCGGACATGCCGCGCAGGATCTCGGCGGTCTGTGGATGCGCACGACCCAACACGCGCAAGGACGAGGCCAGGCAAGCGCGCTGTTCGACCAATGATGCCTGCACCTGCCCGGCATCCAGCAACCAGAAGGCATGGTTGCTGCGGTAGGTGATCGTGGCTCGCGCATCGTCGCCGAAGGCGGCGCGTGCGCGCTCCATCGCAGCGCGGTAATGCGGGCCGGCTTCGGCCAGCTTGCCTTGCTGACGCAAGGTGTCGGCGAGATTGCCTTCCACCATCAAGGTATCGGCGGCGTTGTCGCCGTACAGCTTGCGGGTAATGCGCAGCAGCGGGGCGAGTTCGGCCTCGGCAGCGGCAAACTCGCGCTGCATCAGCAAAAATACCGCCAGGCTGTTGCGCATCGACAGCACCAGCGGATGCTCTGGCCCACGCACGCCAATGCGCTCGCGCAGCAGGCTGCGCTGCAAGGCGATGGCCGGTGCAAGCTGCCCATTCTCGGCCAGCATGCCGGCGTAGCTGTTGCCGGCATCGATGCGGCGTTCTGCGGTGGTGGCCCCGTTGGCCAATGCGGCGACGTAGGCATGCCGGCTTTCCGCCAGCGCCTCCAGCATGCGGCCTTGATCGCGCAGCGCCCATGCCAGCCGGGCACGCATGTCGTTACCCAGGCTCTGCTGCTTCGCATTGCCGCGCGCGGCCTGCGCCATGCCGGCGCGCAGCACGCGCTCGGCCTCGCGCGATTGACCCGCACCACTGAGCGCCTGGCCCAGCATGGAGGCCGCTTCCAGCGCAGGCGTACTACCGGCACCCGTGCTCTGCTGCGCCAGCGCCTGCGCGGTGCGCAGATGCGCAACCGCCTGCGGATAGTCCGACAAGGCGATCAGCGTGCGACCCAGCGTCAGTTCCACCTCGTTACGTGCATCCGGTTGATCGGCCAGCTCGCGCGCGGCGCGCTGCGAGGCCTGCTGCAACACGCGCAGCATCAGCGTCTTGTCCAGATCCTGCGCGATGCCAGGGTCCACGCTGGACAACACCGAGCTGATGAAATCGCCGGTGACCTGCGCGCGTTGCGCATCGCGCGCGGCTTGCTGCAGCGACCATAGTGTGGCGCCCAGACCACCCATCAGCGCAATCGACACAAGCCCGGCGGCCAGCACGCCACTGCGATGGCGTTGGGCGAACTTGCGCAACCGCAACCACCGGCCCGCCTGCAACGCGCGCGGCGGGTAGCCGTCGAGCCAACGCTGCAACTCGTCCAGCAAGGCCGATACCGACGCATAACGTGCAACGGGCTCGGGCGCCATCGCGCGCAGCACGATCGCATCCAGGCCATCGCGCAGTTGCTGCTGCAATTGGCTGTGGGTCGTCGCGCGCGCCGCGCAGATCCGCGCGCGCGCATCGGCCGGCACCGCCGCCACGCGCCGTGAGGGCGGCTGCGGCACTCCATCCTGCCCGGCCACCGGCGCCAGCCCGCAGCTCAACTCGTAGAACATCGCGCCCAACGCATAGATATCGCTGCGTGCGTCCACGTCCGGCGCACCGCGCGCCTGTTCCGGACTCATGTAACCGGGTGTGCCGCGCCCGTGCGCAGAGGTCATGGACGGGTTGGCCGCATCGATCGCGATACCGAAATCGATCACGCCCGGCATCGGCCGCCCGTCGATGTCGCTGACCAAGACGTTGCTGGGTTTGAGGTCGCGATGGATCACGCCTTTCTGGTGCGCGTGCTGCACCGCCTCGCTCACCCGCAGCATCAGCAACACGCGCGCATGCAGCGACAGCAGATGCGCATCGCACCACCAGGTGATCGGCTCGCCGCGCAGGTATTCCATCACCAGATACGGGCGGCCGTGCGCATCGGTGCCTACATCGTGAATCTGCGCGATCGCCGGGTGCACCATTTGCGCCAGCAAGCGGCATTCGAACTCGAACAACGCGCGGCCCTGCACATCCAGCGCATCGGCGGCCACCAGCTTGATCGCCACCTCGCGCTCGTAGGCACCGTCGGCGCGATGGCCCAGATACACCTGGCCCATGCCGCCGGCGCCGATCAGGCGGTCGATCGCCCATGCACCAAAGCGCGTGCCGGCCGGCAGTTCCGGCAATGGCGCGCGCAAGGCGGCCACGGCCTGTTTCAACGGCGCACGCACGCGCAGCGTGGCCTGCGATTCCACCGCCAGCATCGCCAGCAACGCATCGCGCAGCACCACATCGTCACCGGCCTGCGCACGCGCGAATGCCTCGCGCGCCTCCACCGGCAGTAGGCAAGACTGATGAAATAACGCCTCCAGGCGTTGCCAGGAAGTGGCGACAACGCTCACAGCTGCGCCGCCAGCCACACCCGCGCAAAGCGCAGATCGCGCTCCAGCGTGGGCACCGACACCTCCAGTTGCTCGGCCGCCTCGGCCACACTGAAACCCACCAGCTCGGTCAGCGCGAACGCCTTGGCCTTGCGCTCGTCCACGCGCGCCAGCTTGTCGAAGGCATCGGCCACCATCAGCAAGGCCTCCGGTCGCGGCGCGCCATCGGACAGACTGATGGTCAACGTCACCGCCTGCCCACCCCGCTTGGCGCTGGCCTGCTGCCGCGCCAGATCCACCAACAGGTGGCGCATCTGCAGTGCGGCAACCGAATAGAAGTGCGCACGCGAGCGAAATCCCTGCTGCCCCTGCTCCAGCCGCATCCATGCCTCATGCACCAGCTCGGTGGCCTGCAGCCCGCCGCGCGCATTGCGCCGCAGTAGCCGCAACGCCGTCTCGCGCAGCACCATGTACACCTGCCGCGCCAATGCATCGCCCGCGCCGGGCTCCTCCCGCTGCCAGGCATGCAACAACTCGGTGATCGGCAGCTCGGACATCGGGTCCATCTCGCCTGCGTGGGAGCGCAGTATCCCGCATTGGCGGACGGGTAGGCATTTCAAAACCAAACGGTTTAGCTCGCTTGCGCCGGGCCTGGCGAACGCGCCTCGGGCCGGCCAGGTCAGGCAGCCATCAAGGTGCGGGCTGCCAGGTCGGCCCCTGACATATGAAGGCCACGCAGCCCTCCACCTTCAAGGAGCCATCGGCGCCACGCTTGATCTTGGCGTTGTAGGTCTTGCCGGATTCGGGGTTGTAGATCTTGCCTTTCCACAGATCTCCTGCATCCACCAGCTCGCTGAGGATCACCGTGCCTTCCATGGGATTGTGGCGCTTGGCTGGATCCGGATTGAACGCATCGGTCTTCCGGCTACCGGGCTTGGTCCGCAGCACCTTGACGATGGTGCCGCACAGCGACGTGCCGCAGGGCTGGATGTCGACCAGTGCCTGCTGGTTATCGGTAAACCATTTTCCGGTGATCGGTTCGGCGGCGAATGCAGGCGTGCTCTGCACGACAAGGCCGAAAACGACACAACATACTGCAGAGACGCATTTCATTGGATTTCCCCAAGCTTCGATAAGAGCAATTGACGCGCGAACGTGCTTTCGCTGATGCAGCGTCGCTGACACAGCCGCAGCAGCGTTAGGGATGGTCTGATCAACGGCATCGGAGGATGAGCCTAACCACATCGACCAGGCTGACGGCGCTCAGATCCTCGATTTTTTTGCCGTTTCCGGCGCGTTTGCAGGGTGTTGCCCGGGTTACAGGCGCACGTTCCCCATCGTCGGCAGTAACTGCTTTCGCTTCATCCACAGGTTCGATAGCGCAAACAAGGTCAGCACCTGCGCGGTGTTCTTGGCCAGGCCGCGATAGCGGACCTTGGTGTAGCCGAACTGGCGCTTGATCACCCGGAATGGATGCTCCACCTTCGCGCGCACGCTGGCCTTGAAGTGTTCCCAACGTCTTTCCCGAGCACGCTCGCGTTTGTTGCCGAGGGCTTGCATCGTCGAGGGCCTGGCGGCGATGAAGAATGCAGCCTTGCAGGCCTGCAGTTCTTCGCGTTTGTCCGCACCGGTGTAGCCGCTATCGCCGAACACGCTGTCTTCTTTGCCATGCAGCAACGTGTGCATCACCGTGACATCGGCGACGTTGGCGGCTGTGCAATGGACGTGGTGCACCAACCCGGAAAATTCATCCACGCCGATGTGCGCCTTCATCCCGAAATACCACTGATTGCCCTTCTTGGTCTGATGCATCTCAGGGTCGCGCGCGTTGTCGGCATTCTTGGTCGAACTGGGCGCCGCGATCAGCGTCGCATCGACGATCGTGCCCGACCGCAGGCTCTGGCCCTTGCGCGCCAGATGCGCGTTGACCGCTTCCAGCATCCGCGCGGCAAGGCCATGGGTCTCCAGCAGGCGCCGAAAGTTGAGAATCGTGGTCTCGTCCGGAACGTTGTCCAAGCCACCGAGCTGGGCAAACCGCCGCAAGGTCGGGATCTCGTGCAGTGCTTCTTCCATCGCCGGATCGCTCAGCGCATACCACTGCTGCAGCAGATGAATCCGCAACATCGTCGCCAGTGCGTACGGCTGCCGACCTGGCCGGCCCGATACCGGATAGTGCGGCGCGATCAGACCGAGCAGTTGCTGCCACGGAACCACCTGCTCCATCTCGGCCAGAAAGATCTCGCGCCGGGTCTGCTTGCGCTTGCCCAGGCCCTCAGCGTCACCGAACGTCAGTTGCATGGATCACTCCTCAACATCAGGCGGGTAGTGTCGCGTATCTGTGGTGCGTTGTTCAGAGGTTCCTTAGAATCAGGCGAGTCAAATCGTATCGATGCAGTCTTGGGAGATGATTAGATCACTTGCCAGCAAGCACGCATGGCCGCATCCATGGAAACTTTTGACCTGATATCGGGCTTGCACCGATTGCGCTTACCTTGCTGATGTCGAATAGCTTGGTGAGCGAAGTAACAAGCGAACCTCGCCCACTGCTATCGCCCAGAAAAAATTTCAATCGCATTGCATCATCACAAGAGCAAATCGTTAGCTGGGCCTCCTGCAACGCTGGCTCACTTCTCCCACTGCCTCGCCCTAAAGTACAAGGATCGTCATGCCTGTCATTCATCGTCGTGAGCTGTTGATTGGCGGGCTGACGTTGCCACTGTGGTCACTGCCGATCGTTGCTCACGCAAAAACATCAAGCCCGCCTGCATCGTTCGAAACATTGCTGCGCCCAACCGTGCACACCGGTCAGGAGCAGTGGGCATTGCAAGCGCGTATGCAACATCACCGAGTACCAGGCGTGGCAGTTGCGATCCTGCGCGGGGGACAAATCCACAGCATCAAAGGCTTCGGATCGACAACGGCGGAAACTCGCTCACCGATCGGCGAAGACACCTTGTTCTCGGTTGGCTCAGTCAGCAAGGTAGTGACGGCCGCCCTGTGCGTGAAGCTTGCCGCGCTTGGCATTGTGGATCTGGATAAAGACGTCGGCTCCTGGCTACGCCGTTGGCAGATACCGCAGGGACCGGACGGCGATACCAGCAAGATTTCCCTGCGCATGTTGCTGTCGCATACCGCAGGTTTCAACGTGCACGGCTTCAAGGACTTCGACCCAGGCGCTGCATTGCCCACGCTGGTACAGACGCTCACCGGCACATCGCCCGCAGTCAACAAGCCTTTGCAGCGGATCGATAGTGCCGGCACCCGCGCGCGTTACTCCGGTGGCGGTTACATGATCGCGCAGGCGGTGATCGAAGACGCTGTGGGCAAACCGTTGAATGCGATTGCCACCGAGCATCTTCTTGGCCCATTGGGCATGCGCAGGAGCCGGTTCGATGCAGGCCTTGCCGCAGACACGCGCGATGTGGCGCACGCACACGACGACTCGGGCGCTCCTGTCGCACTGCCGCGGGGATGGCAAAGTTTCCCGGAACTGGCGGCCTCCGGCTTCTGGACCTCAGCCAAGGAGTTGAGCCGCTTGGTCATCGCGTTGGGTAGCTCCTACCGCAGCAGTGACGGATTTCTGCCGCAAGCACTGGCCATCGACATGATGACCGAGGTGGCCCCCGGCATCCACGGACTCGGGCCACGCCTCGCCGGGCAAGGGCAATCGCGCATCTTTCATCACGCCGGAGCCAACGACAGCTACAAGGCCTATCTCGAAGGAAATCTCGAGAGCGGCGACGGGCTAAGGAACCTCTGAACAACGCACCACAGATACGCGACACTACCCGCCTGATGTTGAGGAGTGATCCATGCAACTGACGTTCGGTGACGCTGAGGGCCTGGGCAAGCGCAAGCAGACCCGGCGCGAGATCTTTCTGGCCGAGATGGAGCAGGTGGTTCCGTGGCAGCAACTGCTCGGTCTGATCGCGCCGCACTATCCGGTATCGGGCCGGCCAGGTCGGCAGCCGTACGCACTGGCGACGATGTTGCGGATTCATCTGCTGCAGCAGTGGTATGCGCTGAGCGATCCGGCGATGGAAGAAGCACTGCACGAGATCCCGACCTTGCGGCGGTTTGCCCAGCTCGGTGGCTTGGACAACGTTCCGGACGAGACCACGATTCTCAACTTTCGGCGCCTGCTGGAGACCCATGGCCTTGCCGCGCGGATGCTGGAAGCGGTCAACGCGCATCTGGCGCGCAAGGGCCAGAGCCTGCGGTCGGGCACGATCGTCGATGCGACGCTGATCGCGGCGCCCAGTTCGACCAAGAATGCCGACAACGCGCGCGACCCTGAGATGCATCAGACCAAGAAGGGCAATCAGTGGTATTTCGGGATGAAGGCGCACATCGGCGTGGATGAATTTTCCGGGTTGGTGCACCACGTCCATTGCACAGCCGCCAACGTCGCCGATGTCACGGTGATGCACACGTTGCTGCACGGCAAAGAAGACAGCGTGTTCGGCGATAGCGGCTACACCGGTGCGGACAAACGCGAAGAACTGCAGGCCTGCAAGGCTGCATTCTTCATCGCCGCCAGGCCCTCGACGATGCAAGCCCTCGGCAACAAACGCGAGCGTGCTCGGGAAAGACGTTGGGAACACTTCAAGGCCAGCGTGCGCGCGAAGGTGGAGCATCCATTCCGGGTGATCAAGCGCCAGTTCGGCTACACCAAGGTCCGCTATCGCGGCCTGGCCAAGAACACCGCGCAGGTGCTGACCTTGTTTGCGCTATCGAACCTGTGGATGAAGCGAAAGCAGTTACTGCCGACGATGGGGAACGTGCGCCTGTAACCCGGGCAACACCCTGCAAACGCGCCGGAAACGGCAAAAAAATCGAGGATCTGAGCGCCGTCAGCCTGGTCGATGTGGTTAGGCTCATCCTCCGATGCCGTTGATCAGACCATCCCTAATCGTGCTGACCAACGGTGAAAACGGCGACCTGCTCCATAACGAGATTCGCAACGCGGTCTCCGATGCGCAGCATTGGCCTGGCGATTGGTCGGTGCAAGTCAGCACCGTCGATTTCACAGCCCTCCTGAAGGACTACACCGGCCGCTATGTGCGGCGGCCCAATCAGGAACCGCTACTCACCGGCGTGCTGGATATGAGCTTTCTCGGCGAGGAGGTTGTGATCTCGCAAAACAGCGAGGGACTGGTGCTGGAAGGTAAAAGCAGACCTCGCTCGCTGAAGCCGCTCAACAGCAATCGCTTTGTTGCCGATGCGGCGATTCCTGCGGGAACGCTGCAGTTTCAGTTTGATCGAGGCAGCGATCGTCGTGTGGTGACGCTGAGAGTGATGGCTGGGGATGGAGTGATGGTTTTTGCGCCCGAGTGAAGCAAGCTTGGAAAGCAGCATAAAATTTCTACCATGGCGCCGATGGCTGGTAACAGAGCACGGGCATGATGCCCGAAGCACGCCGTCGCATTTACTGCTCACTATAGTGGCAAATAACATTGGCTGATTCGCAGGAAATCTCGGTCATGGGTGTCACCAGAGTGTGCACACCAATTGATTCGGCGCCTGGACTCATGCCGCTTGCCAACGTCTTCCAAGCTCGAGTCAGGATCAGGAATCAGATAGACGCACTATCCGACACAACGTCTTGGGACCTCGCCGGGATCGAGACGCGTTGAAAGACCGGCCGCAATCGATTCGTTGCGGCCGGTCTTTGCCGGACATCCTGCAATCAGCTGCCTTTGATAAAGGCAATCGCCGGATCACTCGAGTTGTACCTCACGTAATGGTCGCCATTGCGATACGTGTTGACCTGATAGCTGTCGCCTGTCTTGTCGTAAAAATAGTAGTCGTAGTGCTCGGTGTTGCTGAAATACAGGATATATGCCCAGGTCCCGCCGTAGGCTCCGAGATTATAGCGAGAAATCGCAGCAATCGATTTAACCTCTGCGGTGGTATCGGTCCAATTGTTTCCGGTCAGCGGCCAAGCAACAGCAATGCCGAAATCTCTCTTCGCTTCTTCGCCTGCAGCATCGGCTTGCTCCGTCTCCTGGCTGCTGCCGCGAAACCCGATTTGGTAGGGAATTCCTTTGTCGCTGACGGCGTCGGTCCATTCGATACCGGATTCATCATGCGGATGTGGCGATGCGGTGCTCATTCGTTATCTCCTGATGGCAAACCAAGACACTGCGTTCCGGCTGGAACACTGCTACAACCTGAAAGTGATGACGATGTCGCTGCCGGCGTATCCCGATTCCGGGTCAACGCCAGACTGGCAAACAACGCAGAGCGAGCTGCGAGGTGGATGCGGACGAAACGATTGGAACCTAGCGTGCGGGCTGTCCACGCAGCAGCGCTCCGGCAGCTCCACGCTGCACCTACGCGAAAATCCGAGATTTTCCCTATGTCCAGCGGCTGGCGACCCAGTCACGCGTTTGTTTCCACGCATCTGTCTGCAGGTAAGCCTGGGTTTCGCTGGCCAGATCAGCGACATGCTTCCAGTCATCCAGTGCGTAAGGACGTTTCAGTTCGACATTGGCGCGCTTGAAGTTGCCGGCCAGCACCTGCTCGGCCTGGATGCTTGCAAGTTCGGCCGTTGCATCCATGGTCAGATTCAGTAGCGGCATGGCCGGCACCGAGCCGCTTGCCCAGGGATACAGCCAGGATTTTGCGCCCCAGTCGAGCGGGTTGCCGATCGCGGTGGATGGAATTCCTTGCGGGCTGCTGCCGGTTCCAAGCGAGAGCAGCTGGATATCGCCGACGCTGTTCACCAGGCCACTTGCAATGGCCTCGGCCACGGCGGTCATGGCCGGATTGTTGGCGAACACGCCGCCGTCGGCGAAGAAGCCATAATCGTCGTTCACTCCGGCAATCCGATAAGGCGGAAAGTAGGTTGGCGCGGCAGACGTGGCCAATGCGGCATCGACCATGCTGATCTGCCTGTACGCATTGTTGACGCCGTTGGAGAACGTGGCAGGCATCCAGTTCCCACTGGTCGCGTCCCACAGGCGCGCGGCGTTGACGACGACGAGCCGCTTCGCGTCTGCAAGCGACGTTGTACCCAACAATCCGCTTGCGATCTGGATCAATCCATCGTTCTTATACTGGCTGCTGAAGAAACCCGGCCCGCTACCCAGCGTCGCGTCCACCCCTTGCTGTTGCGACTCGGCCTGTTGATCGAGAAGCCACCCGTTGGGTTCGAAAATGCTTGCGCCTTTGGTCATGTACATCTCGATAATCGTGTTGATCGAGACGTTTTGCACCAATGCCAGAGCAAGCAGGCCACCGGTGGAAGTGCCGGCAAAGCAATTTGCATGGCTGAGGATGTTGCTGTGCTGGTCCAGGTCCTGGATGAGGATCGCGGTGATCAGTCCTCGAATTCCGCCGCCATCGCAGCTGATGATATTGAACGACATTGAAGTCTCCTGGAGAGCGCGCACTGTCTTGAAACGTGTGTACGAAGGCGTCAAGAGCAAGCGATCTGACTGTCCCGCTAGCGCGGGATACCGACAGCTGTCAGGACGATTCCACGTGTGCGTGAGAGTGGTGGCGACGACGCTTCCGTCTCCCGTTGCGTCACCCTAGAAGCACCTTCGTCGATCACCCGACAAATCGTCTCACCGCATTGATCCTGTGATCTTCGACCGCCTTGCTGTGGGCCTTCGGTCGTGCTGAGCTCGGTATTCACTTGGCGGCCAGCATCGCGCTGCAGAACCCAGTCTTTTCGAATCAGCGAATCGGCGCGACCTCATGCAGCGCAGCGCTAGCCAGCGCTGTTCCCTGATCTCGATGCGATGCCGTTGCTATGGGCCTTGCATTGGGCGCTACCCAAAGCGCAGGCAGGGTCCATGCGGCTTCCCGGCGTCGCGGTGCATTGAGAAAGGGGCCAGACGGTTGGCCTGGATCGCCGTTGATCGCACCGGTGCGTGACGCAGCGCGGAGTTCATAAAGACCGTGATGGGTTGGCGCCGCTTTTCTCGGTTGATCAGATAACAGGCCCCGGGGAGTGGGCCGCAGGCAGCACCCGCATGAGCAACACCGGCTATTACAACGCCATCGTCCCGCAGGCATCGGCATCGGTGGTGGCGCACGCGCCGCTGATGATCGATCTGCTGGCCTACATCGAGCAGCACATCGGCGAGGCCGAGCTCGGTACCGAGTCCTTGCAACAGGCGTTCGCGCTATCGCGCGCCTCGTTATACCGGCTGTTCCAATCCCGTGGCGGCGTGGCCCGCTACATCCGCGAGCAGCGCCTGTGCACCGCGCACCGCTATTTGCAGGCCTACCCGGAGTGCAGCCTGACCTGGTTGCTGTATGAAATGGGCTTTGCCTCGGAACGGCAGTTTCAACGCTGTTTTCAGCAGCGTTTCGGCATGCAGCCGATGCAATGGCGCCGCCACTGTCGGGCTGCGCCGGCAACGCATTCGCCGCGCCGCGGCCACTACATGCCGCTATGGCGCTTCATGCGCGAGCTGAGCCAGGATGCGCAACGCGATCACGCGCCGGTGCGCCCTGGCACGCTGCCGGTCCAGCCCGCCCCGCTGATACATACCGAAGCGCTACGGCGTCTTGCACAGCCGGCGAGCCGCTTTGCGGGTCAGCCTGAAACAATAGAAAACTGATCCGTAATCCGCGTAGGAGCGTGCTTGCGCGCGATGGGGCGTTACCGGTAACGCCTCTCGCGCGAAGGCGCGCTCCTACAACGGAACATGCGGGCTGACACCTGAGATGCACTGCGCGTGTTCTTGTGCAGCAAAACATCCGCCAGTCAGCGAATCACCAACACCGGAATCGAACTGTTGGTCAGCACTTCCACCGTCTGGCTGCCGAGCAGCATGCGGCGCACGCCGCGGCGTCCGTGCGAGGTCATGATGATCAGATCGCTGTTGCAGTCCTTGGCGGTCTGCACAATGCCTTCGGCGGCGAACCGATCCAGCACGTGATGCGAGGTGGCCTTGATATTGGCCGCAGCCGCCAGTTCCAGTGCCGGGCGCAGAATCTTCTCGGCAGCGGCCTCGCGCTCGGTGCGATATTCCGGGCTTGCCTCGTAGCCCACGCTCCAGCCCATCGCGTCGTACATGCCCATCGCCCATGGCTCGGACACGGTGACGATATCGACCTTGCCGCCAGTCGCCTTGGCCAGTTCAAGGCCCTGGAACAAACCACGATGCGACAGCTCGGATGCATCGATGGCGATCAGGATACGTTTGTACATGGTGATCTCCGAAGTGACTGGCAGCATCGCCGGTGATGGAAGCCTGACAGGGTCCAGCGACGCAGACATTGATGTGGATCAATCCAGCTGCGGCGGTTGCACTGGTGCTCAAGCAGGGTTGTAGAGCTCGCCCGACTCATTTTCTGCGCATCCTGCCGTGTGTTGCTCTGCGTTCGATTCGATCGCAGGGTGTCACGGATGATGCTGTGAATGCATCGGGCAGCGCACAACGGCACGCTCGTAGTGACGGTTACATGTCCAATTTACGACCGCAATGCGTAGATGCAACGCGCTCGTCTGCTGTCGGACGCGTTGCACGTGTACGCATGACATGAAAACTTTCGCTGGCCGCTGGTATTGCCCAGCTCGGCAGCCTCTAGCAGCACTGGCTGAAATTTACGAATGCTCCAGTGTGATCATCATAGAAAATGTACAGCTGCGCAGTGTCGTGACGGAGGCTGCCAATGTCGATCTGCCCTACAAACACCAACGGCCGTCCTTCAACGATAGGCCAATCAGGGCCTTGCAGCCACTTCGGCGCCGATTTCAAGAAACGAAAATCCTGCGCGATCTTGTCTTTTAAAATCCTCACCAGTTCCTTTCCCTTGCTATCGCCCTGACCTTCGATAGCAAGGGAAAAGTACCAGGATGGAAGATCAAGCCATTTGGGCTGAGCTTTCAGTGTCAACTGGAGTAACTCGCCATATTTTTCACTACAGACATGCGCAACCTCGTGTTTCTTCAAGAAGCTGCAAAGTAGTTTTTGAACATTGTAGACAGAGCCGATCCGGCTGTAGTCCTGACTGATCAGATGCGTGTAGAGATCAGCTTCCTGGATGTGGGCAGGAAGTTGAACTTCATTCTTTAGAAGACGTTCGAAGGATGCATCGGACTGAATCTTCCGTTCAAATTCCTCTGCAGAAATCGAGGCTTCTACAAAAGCTTTTATCGTCGCTTCCACCATCATTGCCTCGCTCCGTCCTGTGGAAATTCGCGCATCGCCACTGCCAGCCACGACGTACCCTCATCCGGCGCTGCGCGCCACCTTCTCCCGATGGGAGAAGGGAAAACCTCGTTGTCCAATCAGCAGCGGCCACCACAGTGCGTCTCCCCGTAGTAGAAGAAACGCCTACATCACCGTCAAATTCGCATACGCCATGACCAGCCACTTGGCGCCGACTTCGTCGAACTGCACCTGCACGCGCGCATGCGCACCGGCGCCCTCGTAGTCCACGACCACGCCGCCGCCGAAGGTGGGATGTTCGACATTTGCGCCGAGCTTGATCGGTGCGGCTTCGACTACGCCGTGTACCGGGCCGCCACGTGCCGCGCCCAGCGAAGCGGTGCGCGAGACCTGCACCTTGGGCCGCACTTCATGCAGCAGCTCGCGCGGGATCTCGCGCAGGAAGCGCGAGGGCACGTTGTAGTTGTCCTGGCCGTGGATGCGCCGCGATTCGGCGTAGCACAGCACCAGCTTCTGGCGCGCGCGGGTGATGCCTACGTACGCCAGGCGACGCTCTTCTTCCAGCCGCCCGCTTTCTTCCAGCGAGCGCGCACTCGGAAACAAGCCATCTTCCAGGCCGACCAGAAACACGATGGGGAATTCCAGGCCCTTGGCCGAATGCAGCGTCATCAGCTGCACGCCTTCTTCGCCCGCCTGGGCCTGGCCTTCGCCGGCCTCCAGCGAGGCATAGGCAAGGAAGGCGACCAGCTCGGTCATGCCCTGGCTGTCTTCATCGTCCGGGCGGGTGAAGCGCGAGGCTACCGAGACCAGTTCGTCCAGGTTCTCGGTGCGCGATTCCGAATCCAGCCCGCTGCGGCTTTCCTTGGCCCAATGCTCGCGCAGGCCTGAACGCATCAGCACGTGGTCGATGCGCTCGGCCAGTTCCATGTCGCCGGTTTCGGCATGCAGTTGGCCGACCAGGCTCAGGAACGTGGCCAGCGCATTGCGTGCGCGTGCGGCCAGGGTGTTCTCTTGCGTGCACAGCATCGCTGCTTCCCACAGCGACAGCGCATTGGCGCGTGCCAGACGGCGCACTTCGTCCAACGTGCGATCGCCGATGCCGCGCGTGGGCGTGTTGACCGCGCGCTCGAAGGCGGCATCGTCGCTGCGGTTGCTGAGCAGGCGCAGGTAGGCCAACGCATCCTTGATTTCGGCGCGTTCGAAGAAGCGCATGCCGCCATACACGCGGTACGGCAGCTGCTCGGAAATCAGCGCCTCTTCCAGCGCGCGCGATTGCGCATTGCTGCGATAGAGCACGGCAACTTCACCGTAGCTGCCGCCGTCGCGCACCCACTGCCGCGCGCGCTCGACCACATAGCGCGCCTCGTCGACCTCGTTGTAGGCCGCATACAGATCGATCGGGTCGCCATCGCCGGAATCGGTCCACAGCTGCTTGCCGATGCGGTCCGGGTTGTGCGCGATCACCGCATTGGCAGCGCCCAGAATATTGGCGCTGGAGCGGTAGTTCTGCTCCAGCCGCACCGTCTGCGCGCCGGGGAAGTCCTTCAAAAAGCGCTGCACGTTCTCGACCTTGGCACCGCGCCAGCCGTAGATGGCCTGGTCGTCGTCGCCCACCACGAACACATGCCCGCTCTCGCCGGCCAGCACGCGCACGAAGGCGTACTGGATGGCGTTGGTGTCCTGGAATTCGTCGACCAGAATCTCGCGGAAGCGCGCGCGGTAATGCGCCAGCAACGCCGGGGTGTCGCGCAGCAGTTCATGCGCGCGCAGCAGCAACTCGGCGAAATCCAGCAGACCGGAGCGGTCGCAGCGTTCCTGGTAGGCCGCGTACACCTGCCGGCGCACCTCGGTCCAGTCGTCGTTGGGTTCGGGCTGGATGTGCTGCGGACGGCGGCCTTCGTCCTTCTGCTCGTTGATCCACCAGCTCATCTGCTTGGGCGGATACTTGCTCTCGTCCAGCTCCAGCGACTGCACCACGCGCTTGACCAGCCGCAGCTGGTCGTCGCTGTCCATGACCTGGAAGCCTTCCGGCAGCCGCGCGTCCTGCCAATGCAGCCGCAACAGCCGATGCGCCAGCCCATGAAAGGTGCCGATCCACATCCCGCGGCTGCCGTTACGCAGCTGCAGGTCGGTACGGTGGCGCATTTCGCCGGCGGCCTTGTTGGTGAAGGTCACCGCGAAGATGCCGTGGTTGGGCACGCCCTGGACTTCGTTGAGCCAGGCGATGCGATGGATCAGCACGCGCGTCTTGCCGGAGCCGGCACCGGCCAGCACGAGGTAATGCCCCGGCGGCGCGGAAACGGCCTCGCGCTGGGCGGGGTTTAAATGATCGAGCAAATGAGAGACATCCACCGGACCATTTTACCGGTTGTGGCGTCGCTGCGGCTGAGATTGCGATGAAGGGGTTTGGGACGGTGGGTAACCCAGGCTTCGCTCGTACCCTCATCCGGCGCTTCGCGCCACCTTCTCCCAGCGGGAGAAGGGAACAACGCCCCTCACCGCCCAAGCAATACCAGCACATCCCGCGCAATCGCCATTGCCTGCTCACGCAACTCCGGCACCGCCAGGCTTTCCCACAACGCGCCGATCCGCAGACTGCCGATCACCCGCAACTGCGGATTGGCGCGGCCATCGGCATCGATCAAGCTGCCATCGGCATCGGTCCCCACCCCGATGCCATGCGGCCCGGCCACCGCGATGCCCTGCCCCAGCAGCTGTTGCAGCAGCGGGTTGCGCATCGCCTGCACGCGCATTTCCACACCGGTGGCGTTGATCAGCGTCTGCACATCCAGCTGCAAGGCATGCCCGGCACTGGCGCCAGCACTCACCCGCACGCAGGCGCCAACCTGAAATGCGACATCCAGCCGCGCGCGATGCAGCTGCAGTTGTCCGCGCGCGCGCATCGCCTGCAGCTGCGCATGCACCGGCGCGGCGATGCGATGACGGTGCACATCCCAGTAGCGCACCACATGGCGCAGGAAGCGGCGTTGGTCGGCGACCGACAGCGTCTGCCACAAGGCCTGACTCAACGGCCGAATCCGCTCCATCACGCTCTGCCAGGGCAACCCCTGCGCCATCGCCTTGCGCGCATGCTGACGCAGTGCGTGCATGCGCGCACGCAGCGATAGCGCCAGCAACGGCTGCGGGTCGAAGTCCGCCGCTGCGCAATGCGTCTGCGGCAACGGCAACAACCCGTGCCGCGACACCACGTGCACCGCCCCGCGATGCGCCTGCGCGGCCAGCGTCACCACCGTGTCGACCATGCTCAACCCCGAACCGACGATGCACACCGCCGCATCCTGCGGCAACGCGGCGACCGCCGCTGTGTCCCAGGCTTCCACCCGCTGCGCACTCGACAAGCCGGTGGCACCACGCAGCGGCAACGGCCGTAGCGCATTGCCCACCGCCAGCACCACGCTGGTGGCCTGCACCGTTTGCCCGTCGTCCAGCTGTAGCAGCGCACCGGAAGCATTGGGCTGCACGGTCTGCACGCGTGCGGCATGCATTGTCAGCGTCGCCGGGCTCTGCGCACGTGCGGCCTGCAAGCGATCGCGCAGATAAGGCGCGTAATGCCGGCGCCCGACGAACTGCTGCGGTAGCTGCGCGTCTTCCAGCTCCGGGCAGCAGGCGTGCGCGCGCAGGTAATCGACAAAATCCTGCGGCGCCTCCACCAGCGCACTCATCCGCGCTGCCGGCACATTGAGCAGGTGTTCGGCACGCGTGGTGGAATACGCCACGCCCTCGCCCAGCACCGGGTGTGGCTCGATCAACACAACCCGCACCGGCGCGGTCGCCTGACGCAGCAATTGCAGCGCCACCAGCACACCGGATGCGCCGCCGCCGACGATGGCGATCACTGCATCGCCGGGATCACGCAGTTCATTCATCCGGCAATTGTAGGCGATGCGTCACGTCGCACCGATGACAGCCGCCATGGCCGCTGTCATGGCCGGGATCACGTACCGCCGCGCAGACGCCGTCGTGCGATGCGCGTTGTCCGACATCCGGGAAGACGATGAGCACAATCCATCCAATCCGACCTGGGTGACGACGAGCGAGGTGCTCGTCGTCACGTTGGAAATAGCCGGCTTGCCTGAGGCCTGCGCCGGAAGGCGGGCACTCTCAAACGCAGCAAGGCCTTGCCAACCTGTGCTTGCGCCCAGCAATGCGCCCGCACCCGCAGGCATCGACGCGCGTTCCAGCTGGCAATGCGCCTTCATACAACACGCATATGCAAGCCCTACATCAATGCATCCGCCAACCGCGCAATTCCCTCACGGCTGCGGCGCCAGGCCGGGCGACTACGCCACTGCTCCAGCTGCAGCTGGCGTGCGTTGGCCAGGTAATCCTGCTCGATCGCACGCAGCCGCTGCACCACGCCATGGTCGTAGCACAGCATGCCGATCTCGGCGTTGAGCGCGAACGAGCGGATGTCCAGGTTGATCGACCCTACCAGGGCGATGTCCTCGTCCACGCTCAGGTGCTTGGCATGCAGAAAGTGCGGACGGTACAGCGCAATCTTCACCCCGCAGCGCAGCAGCTCTTCGAAATACGCCTCCTGCGCCCACGCCGCCAGGACCTGATTGTTGCTCTCCGACAGGATCAGCTGCACATCCACACCCGAGACCCCGGCAATGCGCAACGCACTGAGCAAGGCTTCGTCGGGGACGAAGTACGGCGTTACCAGCACCACCTTGCGGCGCGCCAGGTGGATCACCGCATTGATCGCATCGCGCGCATTCTCGAACGGATATGCCGGCCCGCTCGGCAGCAGTTGCGTGGCGATGTTGGCCTCGCACACCGGCGCGTCCGGCCACACGTCCAGGCGCTGCCCGGTTTCGGTGAACCAGTCGCTGGCGAACACCGCTTCGAGATGATTGACCACCGGCCCGCGCACGCGCGCCACCAGTTCGCGATTGGGCACGCCTTCGATAAAGCCGGCGTCGGCCAGATTCTGCGAGCCGACAAAGCCCACTTGGTTATCGATCACCGAAATCTTGCGGTGATTGCGCAGATCCATGCGCCCGCTGCGACGCCAACGCAGCCCACCGGGCAACACCGCCAGCACCTCCACACCGCCGGCCTGCAACCGCTTGCGGTAGTGGCGCAAGCCACGCTTTGCGCCCACCGCATCCAGCAGCACGCGGCAACGCACGCCGCGCGCACTGGCGCGCTCCAGTGCGGCCACCACCGCATCGCCTACCGCATCGTCGAACATCAGGTAGTACAGCAGATGCACGCGTTTTTCCGCCGTATCGATCGCGTCGGTCAAGGCCTGCAACGACTGCGCGTAGTCGTCCAGCAACTCCACCGCATTGCCCAGCGTGGGCATGAAATCGCCCTGGCGTTCGATCAGCGGCACCACCTCGGCGCTGCTGGAATCTGCCTGCGGCATCCAGCGCAAGGCATGCAAGGGCAGTTGCTGCTCGCGGATCACCTGCGAGGCGGTGGCCTGGCGCTCCACCCGCAAGCGCGACAACCACGGGTGGCCGAACAGCAGATACAGCGGCAGGCCGACCACCGGTACGAAGCCGATCAGCAACAGCCAGCTGCGCGCCGCGCCGGGCGTGGTGCGGGCCGGAATCCACAGCAGTGCGGCCAGGCGGATCGCCCAGTCCAGCGCCAGTAGCCAGGTCCCTTGCAACCAGTCGGGCAGCATCAGCGATCCGTTCTCAAGAAGACTCCGATTCTGACTGCGCCGCGTGTGAACGCAACGGCGCGATGCCGCTGATCGGCGCGCAATAGCGAAACGGTCCACCATGCGCATCGGCCGGCTGCACGCGCTCGGCGCAAACCTGCCGCAGCGTCTGCACGAACGCCGACTGCGCGCGGGTGGGATGCCAGTCGCTGCGCAGCGTCATGCCGATCTGGCGACGCAGCTGCGGCCCGGTGGCGCCGATCTCGCACAGCAACCCGGCGCGGCGCTCGAACAGAAACTGGTCGCGCGACATGAGCGTGAGCCAATCGTCTTCCAGCAGCAGCCCACGGATGGTCAGCTCCGCGCCGCATTCGATGCGCAGCGCAGGCGGTTCGATGCTCTGATCGCGAAACATCTGCTCCCAGCGCGCGCGCACCGGCGTGCCGGTGGTGGCGATCACCCAGGGGTACTCCAGCAATTGCGCGAACGCATAGGCCTGCCCGGCCAGCGGATGCCCGCTGCGCGCCACGATCACTGGTTCGTCGTCGAACAACGGCTCCTGCAGCACATCGCGCACCGGCAAGGGCTCACGCAGCGCACCGATCAACAGATCCAGCTCGCCATCGCGCAGATGCGCCAGCAATTCGGCATACGGACCTTCGACCACGTTGACGCTGGCACCAGGATGCGCGCGCACAAAGCGCGCCAGCACCTGCGGCAGCAGGATCGCCCGCGCCAACGGCATCACCCCCAGCGTGAGCCGGCCGGCGTGCTGCGAGCGCAGCGCAGCCACTTCGTCCAGCCCGGCGCGCAGCTCGGCCAGCGCCAGCCGCACCTGCCGCAACAGCCGCACTGCCACCGGCGTGGGCTGCATGGTCTTGCCGCGACGCACCGTCAGCGGCACCTCGATCACCTCGGCCAGCGCCTGCACCGCACGGTAGATCGCCGGCTGCGAGACCCCGGCGCGCGCCGCCGCCAGCGAATAACTGCCCGCCACATCCACCGCGATCAACGCCTGCAACTGCCCCAACGAGACCCGCCGCTCCAGCCCCGGGCGTGTCGGCAGCCGCAGCGCACGCCGCGCCACCCGGATGCCACGGCCCAGTTGCTCCAACGCACGTTCAATGCGCGGCACCAGCAGCTGCGTGGCCTCGGTGGCGACCATGCCGCCCGGATGCCGATCGAACAGGCGCACCCCGAGCTGCTGTTCCAGCCGCGCGATTGCCTGCGTCAACGCCGGCTGCGACAGATTCACCTGCGGCGCGGCCGCGCTGACGCTGCCCAGCCGGTGCACCACGACCAGGGCGTACAGATGGCGTAGGTTCGGTTCCAGAATTGGCGGCATGCTCTAACTATAAGCAAAACCAATATGCATACCTCAAATGAATCTTGAGCCATCAGGCGATCGGCGCACAGACTCAGCACACCCCTAACGAGGATGGATGGATGAGCCAGGTCGTCACCCGGATCGAGCGCACCCCGCTGGCCATCGTGGATGGGCTCGCGCAAGCCGGCGTGGCCACCGTGCACGAGGCGCAGGGGCGCAGCGGCCTGCTGCATCACCGCCTGCGCCCGATCTACGCCGGCTGCCGTGTTGCCGGCACTGCGGTCACGGTGTCGATTCCGCCCGGCGACAACTGGATGATGCATGTGGCCATCGAGCAACTGCAGCCCGGCGACGTGCTGGTGGTGGCGCCGACCAGCGACTGCTGCGACGGCTACTTCGGCGACCTGCTGGCCACCTCGGCGCAGGCGCGCGGCTGCCGCGGGCTGATCATCGATGCCGGCGTGCGCGACGTGCGCGATCTCACTGCCATGCAGTTCCCCGCATGGAGCCGTGCCATCTGCGCGCAGGGCACCATCAAGGAGACGCTGGGCTCGGTCAACGTGCCGCTGGTCTGCGCCGGTGCGCTGGTGCAGCCGGGCGATGTGGTGGTGGCCGACGACGACGGTGTCTGCGTGGTGCCGCGCGCCACTGCAGCGCAGGTGCTGGCTGAAGCGCAGGCACGCGAAGCGCGCGAGCTGATCAAACGCGACCGTCTTGCCAGCGGCGAACTGGGCCTGGACATCTACGCCATGCGCGAACGCCTGGCGGCCAAAGGCCTGCGCTATGTCTGAGCACGTACGCGCGATGTGGATGCGCGGCGGCACCTCCAAGGGCGGCTTTTTTCTGGCCGACGAGTTGCCCGGCGATCGCGCCACACGCGATGCGTTTCTGCTGCGCGCCTACGGTTCGCCGGATCTGCGCCAGATCGATGGCATGGGTGGCGCCGACCCGCTCACCTCCAAGGTCGCGGTGGTGTCGCGCTCCACGCGTGCCGATGCCGACGTGGACTATCTGTTCCTGCAGGTGTCGGTGGAACAGGCGCAGGTCAGCGACGCGCAGAACTGCGGCAACATGCTCGCTGGCGTCGCCCCCTTCGCCTTGGAACGCGGCTTATTGCCCGCGCACGATGGCGAAACCGACGTGCGCATCTTCATGCGCAATACCAACACGCTGGCCACCGCCACCGTGCAGACGCCCGGCGGCCAGGTGCGTTACGACGGCGATGCCCGCATCGACGGCGTGCCCGGCACCGCTGCGCCGATTGCGCTGGCGTTTGCCGAGATCGCCGGCTCTTCGTGTGGTGCGTTGCTGCCGACCGGCCATGCGGTGCAGACGCTCGACGACGTAGAGGTCACCCTGATCGACAACGGCATGCCCTGCGTGGTGCTGCGCGCCAGCGATCTCGGCATCAGCGGCTACGAAGACCGCGCCACGCTCGATGCAGACCAGGCACTGAAAGCCCGCCTGGAATCGATTCGCCTGCAGGCCGGCCCGTTGATGCGGCTGGGCGATGTCACCGCTGCCACCGTGCCGAAAATGATGCTGGTCGCCGCACCGCGCAACGGCGGCGCGATCAGCGTGCGCTCATTCATTCCGCACCGCTGCCATGCCTCGATCGGCGTGCTGGGCGCGGTCACCGTCGCCACTGCCTGCCTGCTGCCCGGCGCTCCCGCGCATGCGCTGGCGCAATTGCCTGGCGGCACTACACAGCAGCTGGATGTGGAACATCCGAGCGGTGCGAGCAGCTGTGTCATCAGGCTCGATGCGCACGGTGAGGTGGTGCGTACCGCCGTGCTGCGCACCGCACGCAAACTGTTCGATGGTGAACTGTTTGCTTGAGCGCGGCTGCCAGCCTGCGATGCGTAAGCCGGCATCGCGCTGGCTTGAACCCGGGGCGTTGCTGCGTGGTGTGCTGCGTGCTGCAGTCTGCGTGCCAGCTACTCACGATCGCGCGTGGCGCGTTCTCTGCGCACTCCAGCAACGCGATTCGCTTTTCGGGCTACCCGCCCGATATCAGCGCGGCATTCCGGTTCGCCCGGGTGCGATGCATTGCTTCGCCGACAACTGCAGACCGATGGCAGTGCATACGCGGAGCTGCATCGCTCCAAGGCCCATGCATCCGAATCCAGACATCCGTCCACATGCGCACTGCACATCTATCGGTCGGATGCGTAGCGCGTTCTGCGCACCTCAACGAGCATTCTCATGATCATCGACTGCCACGGCCACTACACCACCGCGCCCGCTGCACATGACGCCTTCCGCAAGGCGCAGATCGCACACTACGACGACCCGCAGTTGCCGGCACCGATCTATCCGCAGATCTCCGACGACGCATTGCGCGAAAGCATCGAGCAGCATCAACTGCGGCTGCTGCGCGAGCGCGGCGCGGACATGACGATTTTTTCGCCACGCGCCAGCACCATGGCACACCACATCGGCAACGAGGCGGTGAGCCAGATCTGGACGCGGCATTGCAACGACCTGATCGCACGCGTGGTGCAGCTGTATCCGCACACCTTCATCGGCGTGTGCCAGTTGCCGCAATCGCCGGGCGTGGCGATCGCGCACTCGATCGCCGAGCTGGAGCGTTGCGTCAGCGAGCTCGGGTTTGTCGGCTGCAATCTCAATCCCGACCCGTCCGGCGGCCACTGGACCGGCGTGCCGCTGACAGACCGCGCCTGGTATCCGCTCTTCGAAAAAATGGTCGAGCTCGACGTGCCGGCCATGGTGCACGTGTCCGGCAGTTGCAACGCCAATTTCCACGCCACCGGCGCGCATTATCTCAACGCCGACACGACGGCCTTCATGCAGTTTCTCGAAGGCGATCTTTTCAGCGACTTTCCCGACTTGCGCTTCATCATCCCGCACGGTGGTGGCGCGGTGCCGTATCACTGGGGCCGCTTCCGTGGCCTGGCCGACATGCTCGGTAAGCCGCCGCTGTCCACACATGTGATGCGCAATGTGTTCTTCGATACCTGCGTGTATCACCAACCTGGCATCGACCTGTTGTTCGAGGTGATCGACATCGACAACATCCTGTTCGGCTCGGAGATGGTCGGCGCGGTGCGCGGCATCGACCCGCAGACCGGTCAGTATTTCGACGACACCAAGCGCTACATCGATGCATTGGCAATCTCCGATGCAGACAAGCGCAAGGTGTTCGAAGGCAATGCCAGGCGGGTGTATCCGCGCCTGGATGCGCAACTGCGCGCACGCGGGATGTAATCTCCTTCTCCCTCCGGGAGAAGGTGCCCCGCAGGGGCGGATGAGGGTACGGGCGAAGCCTCTGGAACTAAAACTATTGCGAGTGGCTTCGCCCCGTACCCTCACCCCTACCCCCGCTCCGCGCCCCGGCCCGCGCTTGCGGCGCGGGCGCTCCAAGGCACGCGCGCCAGTGGCGCGCAAGCCGTGCCTTCTCGCCCCGCAGGGAGAGGGATGCAGTCCGCCGAGTTGTATTGGCCCAGAAAGTGTGCGGATTAAAACCTTGGTTGCGATAAAACCCGCAACACACCCCACAAACGCAAACACCCGCCTTTCGGCGGGTGTTTGCTTGGATGCAAATCGTGTAATCGGTGGATTACTTGATCTTGCCTTCCTTGTACATCACGTGCTTACGCACGACCGGGTCGTATTTCATCATTTCCATCTTCCCCGGAGTGTTTTTCTTGTTCTTATCCGTGGTGTAGAAGTGGCCGGTAGCGGCCGAGGAAATCATACGAATCTTGTCACGCTTGCCTTTTGCCATGACTGCTTACTCCTCAGACCTTTTCGCCGCGCGCACGCAGCTCTTTCAGAACGGCATCAATCCCGTTCTTGTCGATGGTGCGCAATGCATGCGCGGAGACACGAAGCTTCACCCAGCGGTTCTCGCTGGCGACCCAGAAGCGGCGCTCGTGCAAGTTGGGCAGGAAGCGACGACGGGTTCTGTTGTTTGCGTGGGAGACGTTGTTACCCGTCTGCACACGCTTGCCGGACACTTGGCATACGCGGGACATTACGCACCTCGATAAATGAATTGCCACCCATAGCCTGGGGAGCGGCGGCCCCGACAGCGCTAGGCTGCCACGCAACGTTGGGAATCAAGAACTTACGCTGGGAACGAGCCGGCAACCCCATCGCGCTGGGTGCCGCCATCCGGAGCGATCCGGGCACAGCGAGCCGCGCATTATGCACGGCTTTCCTTTGTGCCGCAAGCACTTACAGCACTCGCCCGCTAACCCACCGCTGTCGGCACCTGGCCCGACGGCGGTGGTCGATCAACCTCCCACTCCCTACGTCAGCGCAGCGACCCGATGCAGTTCTGCCCATGCGCCGCGCGCCACCTGCCAGGCCGAGCGCAGGAACAGCAGCAGCAATGCCACCGCGATCACCAGGTCGGGCCAGCCGCTGCCGAACGCCCACACCGCCGCACTGGCAGCCAGCACCGCAAGGCCTTCGTAGACATCATTGCGCGAACAGGCCCAGGCCGAGGCCAGGTTGATGTCGCCGTTACGGTACGGCCATAGCAGGCGCAAACACACCAGATTGGCGGCAAAATTCAGCGCGGCCACCAGCCCCATGCTCTGAAACAGCGGCAGCTGCGGGTGGGCCAGCTTCCAGCCGATCTCGGCGGCCACCGCCAGCGCCGCCAGCAGGATCAACCCGGCCTTGAGCAAGGCGACCCGCGCCTTGGCCGCCAGGCTGGCGCCCACCACCGCCAGGCTCAATGCATAGGTCAGCGCATCGCCCAGGTTATCCAGGCTGCCGGACAGCAGCGAAGCGGCGCCACTATGCAGCGCGCCGGCAAGCATCAGCGCAAAGCTGCCGGCATTGATCGTCAACACCCACCACAGCACGCGCCGCTGACGGGCCTGCATTGCGGCCACATCCAGGGTCTTGCCGCACCCGCAACAGGACGCGCTCATGGCGTGCCTGCCTGCGGCGTTGCCGCGATAACCGGTCCGGATCGCCCCGCCCGCTCGCGATGCAGCCAGCGATACAGCACCGGCAACACCAGCAAGGTCAGCAGCGTGGACGAGACGATGCCGCCGATCACCACCGTGGCCAGCGGGCGCTGCACCTCGGCACCGGCGCCGACGTTGAAGGCCATCGGCACGAAACCCAGTGCGGCCACCAACGCGGTCATCAGCACCGGGCGCAGGCGGCTCAGTGCGCCTTCGCGCAGCGCCTGCTCCAGCGACATACCCTCGGCCCGCAAGCTGCGCACGAAAGCGATCATCACCAGGCCGTTGAGCACCGCCACGCCCGACAACGCGATGAAACCGACGCCCGCGGAGATCGACAACGCCAGATCGCGCAGTGCCAATGCGACCACACCGCCGGTCAATGCCAGCGGCACACCGCTGAATACCACCAGCGCATCGCGCAGCGAGCCGAATGACCAATACAGCAGCGCGAAGATCAGCAACAAGGTGCCCGGCACCACCCAGGCCAGGCGCTGGCCGGCGGAGATCAGTTGCTCGAAGGTGCCGCCGTAGCCGATCCAGTACCCGGTCGGCAGCACCACCTCGGCCTGCACGCGCCGCTGCACTTCGGCGACGAATCCACCCAGATCGCGGTCGCGCACGTTTGCGGTGATCACGATGCGGCGCTTGCCGTCTTCGCGATTGATCTGGTTAGGCCCGAGCACGGTTTCGACCTTTGCGACCTCACGCAGCGGCACCGTGGTCGGTTCGCCGCTACGCCAACCGGCCGCGCGGCTGGACTCGTCGACATCGGCGCGCTCGCCATCGCCACGCAGCGGGATCGGCAGATCGGCCAAGGCGGTGGGATCCTGACGCAGGCCTTCCGGCAGGCGCACCACGATGTCGAAACGGCGGTCGCCTTCGAACAACTGCCCGGCCGCCTGCCCACCCACCGCCGCCGACACCGTGTCCTGCACCACGCCGGGATTGAGCCCGTACCCGGCCAGCGCGGCGCGATCGGGCACCACCGCCAGCATCGGCAAGCCGGTGGCCTGCTCCAGGCTCACGTCGGCCGCGCCCGGCACCGTGCTGGCGACTTCCTGCACGCGCTGTCCCAGCTTGACCAACGTGTCCAGATCATCGCCGTACACCTTGATCGCCACGTCAGCACGCACGCCGGAGATCAGCTCGTTCATGCGCATCTGGATCGGCTGGGTGAACTCGTAGTTGTTGCCGGGCAATTGCTTCACCGCCTGCTCGATCTCGGCCACCAATTGCGCCTTGGGCTTGCGCGGGTCCGGCCATCGCTCGCGTGGATGCATGATCAAGAAGGTATCGGCCACCGATGGCGGCATCGGATCGGTCGCCACTTCGGCAGTGCCAAGCTTGCCGAACACATGCGCCACTTCCGGAAACTGCTTGATGCGTTTTTCCAGCGTGGATTGCATGGTGATGGCCTGTTCCAGGCTGGTGCCGGGAATACGCAAGGCATGCAGCGCGATATCGCCTTCGTCCAGGTTCGGAATGAACTCGCTGCCCAGGCGGGTGGCCAACACCGCACACACCACCACCGCTACCACTGCGCCAATGCCGACCAAACGGCCGTGACGCAGCGCGCGATCGAGCAGGGGCGCGTACACGCGACGCGCCCAACGCATCGCACGGTTTTCGTGCTCGGCCACCTTGCCACCGAGCAACAACGCGATCGCCGCCGGCACGAAGGTCAGCGACAGCAGCATCGCACCGCTGAGCGCCAGCACCACGGTGATCGCCATCGGATGGAACATCTTGCCTTCGATGCCGGTGAGCGCGAACACCGGCAGATACACCGCGGTGATGATGCCCAACCCGAACAGGCTGGGACGGATCACCTCTGCGGTGGCTTCGGCAGTGAGTTCGAAACGCTCGTCGCGCTCGAGCACACGCCCAAGACGCAACTGCGCTTCGCCGAAGCGGCGCAAACAGTTCTCCACGATGATTACCGCGCCATCGACGATCAAGCCGAAATCCAGCGCGCCCAGACTCATCAGATTGCCGGATACGCCACCGCGCACCATGCCGGTGAGCGTGAACAACATCGCCAACGGAATCACCGCCGCGGTGATCAAGGCCGCACGCACATTGCCCAACAGCAGGAACAACACCACGATCACCAGCAAGGCGCCTTCGATCAGGTTCTTGGCGACGGTGACGATGGTGCGGTCCACCAACGCGGTGCGGTCGTAGACCGGTACTGCCTGCACGCCGGCCGGCAAGCTGGCATTGGCCAGTTCCAGGCGCTGCGCGGCCGCTTGCGCCACGGTGCGGCTATTGGCGCCGACCAGCATGAACACCGTGCCGAGCACCACTTCGGTGCCATCTTGCGTGGCTGCACCGGTGCGCAACTCGCGGCCCTCGCCGACCTGCGCCACATCGCGCACCCGGATCGGCACACCTTCGCGCCGATCCAGCACAATTGCGCCGATCTGCGCGATATCGTCCACCTGCCCCGGCACCCGCACCAGAAACTGCTGGCCGTTGCGCTCGATATAGCCGGCACCGATATTGCGGTTATTGGCTTCCACTGCCTGCGCTACATCGTCCAGCGTAAAACCCAACGCCACCAGGCGCGCCGGATCCGGCGTGATATGGATCTGCCGCGCATAGCCGCCGATGGTATTGACCTCGGTGACGCCGGGCACATTGCGCAACTGCGGGCGTACCACCCAGTCCTGCAGGGTGCGCAGATCGGTGGCCGTCCATGCGCTGCCATCGGGCTTGCGCGCATTCGGCTTGGCTTCCACCGTATACATGAAGATCTCGCCCAGCCCGGTCGCGATCGGCCCCAGCTGCGGCTCCAGATCGGCCGGCAATTGCGACTTGACCTGCTGCAGCCGCTCGGCCACCTGCTGCCGCGCAAAATACAGATCCGTGCCATCGGCGAACACGGCGGTGACCTGCGACAAGCCATAGCGCGACAACGAGCGCGTGGACTCCAGGCCCGGTAATCCTGCCAGCACCGTCTCCAGCGGAAACGTCACCCGCTGCTCCGATTCCAACGGCGAATACCCCGGCGCGGCGGTATTGACCTGTACCTGCACATTGGTGATATCCGGCGTGGCATCGATCGGCAACCGCGAAAAACTCCATGCCCCGATCGCAATCAACACCCCCGTCAACGCCAGCATCAACCACCGCTGCGCGATCGCGAACCGAATGATGTTGGTCAGCATGACGCCCACCTCCACGCACGATGACCGAGGAGATCGCCGCACCCGCGCTTACCAGGAGCGTCGCTTAAAAGCGCAGAGAAGAGCCACTCGCAAGCACGCACGTGCGGTCGACGTCGAATCAAACCGGAAACACGCTGATCAATGATCATGCGACGCCCCCGACTTCTCGATATCCGCTTTGACCAGATAACTCTGCTCCACCACCACCGCATCACCCGCCGCCAAACCCGACACCACCTCCACCTGCTGCGCATCGCGCGCGCCCAGTTTCACCGGCCGCACCTCGTAGACATCGCCCACCCGCACGAACACCACCTCCCAGTCGCGGAACTGCTGCAACGCCCCCACCGGCACCACCATCGCCGCTGGCTGCTGCGCCACCGTCACCCGCGCCTTCACTGCAGAGCCCGGCCGCCATAAGCCATCGCTGTTGCGCAGCACCGCGCGCGCCACCGTGCTCTGACTCGCCGTGGCCGTACCCGGCAACACGCGCTCCAACGTGGTCTGCGCCACCACGCCATCACTGATGCGCGTCACCGTCACCGGTGCGCCGGCGGTGATGTGCCCCGCATCGGCACCGAAGATGTGCAGATCCACCCACAAGCTCGACAGGTCCGCGATCTCGAACAACACCTGGCCTTCGCCCGCATTGCTGCCCAGGCTGGCGTTGCGGGCCAGCACGGTGCCGCTAATCGGCGCGCTGACCGAATAGGTAGTCAGACTCAGATTGCTCTCCACCGTGGCCAGCACCTGACCGGCGCGCACCTGGTCGCCGACATTGACGCGCAAGCTGCGCACCGGCCCGGGGAAGCGTGCGGTAGCCTGCGCCTGCGCACCTTCTGCCGGCGTCAGCAGGCCTTGCACTTCGTGCTGGTCGGCGATGCTGCCGGGGCCAACGGCTGCGACACGAATGCCGGCATCCTGCGCGATCTTCCCCGCGATGGTGGTACGGCCTTCATAGCTGGGATAGGCCCAGCGATGCGACTTGCCCTGCACGGTGGCGCGCACCTCCACATCGAACGAATGCGGCTCGCCCACCGTGCTGTCGGCCAACAGGCTGCCATCGTCACGTGCACGCAAACGATGCACTTCATTGATGCCGCCGAGCCGGGTCAAACGCACCTCCACACTGCCGGCGCTGGGCGGTAATGGTTTGCCGTCGCGATACAGCCAGGCTTGGTACGTGGGTGGCGTGCCGTCTTCGGCAATGGCCAGCTCCACGCTGTCGCCGTCCTGTTCGAGCAGGCGCCCGCCGTGTGCGCCTTTCTCGGCTTCTTCGCCATGGGCGTCGGCTTCACCCTCGGCACCGGGCGTTGCGTGGTCATGGGCTTCTTCGCTGTTGCCGCTGTTGCCGCTGTTGCCGCCGCAGCCGCTCAGCAGCAGCGCCAGCACAAGCGGCGCAATCAAAAAACGTTTCATCGAAATTGGTCCTGGTTGGCGCCGGCGCAGTGCGTCGGGCGAACGAACGAAGATGGTCTGTGCTGGATCCGCAGTCGGCGCGGTAGGCGCGAGCATCGCTTGGCGACTGCTGGATGCCGATGCGGTTGCGAATGCGGCTGCGAATGCCGATACCGATACCGATACCGATACCGATACCGGCGCAGCAGATCCAGGCCGAGGCATGCAGTCAGGGCGAAAATACGCAACGGACGTAGCGCTCATGGCCCCACCTGCGCAGCGCTGTCGACCACAAACGGCTGCCCGGTCAAGCGCTGAATCTCGATCAACGCGGTCTGCGCTTCCAGTGCCGCGGCCAATTGCTGCTGGCGTGCATCACTGCGCTGCGCCTGCAGTTGCGCCCAGTCCAGATAGCTGGTGGCACCGGCGCGATACGCGCGCTCGGCAGCGGCATCGGCGCGCGCAAGTGCGGGCAGCACGTCGCTGCGCATGCGCGTCACTTCCAGCTGCGCAGCGCGATAGCGGCCATGCGCATCGGCCAGCGTGGTGTACAGCACCAAGGCCTGCGATTGCCGCTCAATGTCCAGCAGCGACAGCTCCGCCTCGGCGGCGCGGATCTCCGGTTGCGCGCGCGCGGCGCTGCCCAGGGCCAGCGAGACGCTGCCGAGCAGCGCAGTGGCGTCGTTGCCCTCGAGCCGGCGCACGCCCACCTGCCAATCCAGATCCGGGCGCGCCTGGCTGCGTGCCAGGCGCACCCGCGCCTCGCGCACGCGCTGCTCGCCGTTCAAGCGCGCCAGCTCGGGCGTGGCATCGAGCAGCTGCGCCAACACCTCGAACTCGGGAATGGCCGGCAACTGCAGCGGGTCGCCGGTGACATCGCCGAAGTCCGGCGTGCGCTGCCCCCACAACACCGCCAGCTGGCGACGTGCCGCCAGCAGTTCCTGCTGCGCGCGGTCGCGCTCCAGCTCCGCGCGCGCCTGCAAGGCCTGCGCGGTCAGCACGACCGATTCAGGCGAGGCGCCGGCCTGCAGCCGCTGACGCGCGGCACTGACGGTGCGCTGGCGCTGGGCAAGCGTTTCCAGAGCGACCGCATGCCGCTGCGCGGCCATGCCGATGGCCAGATAGCGCCGGGCCACTTCGGCCAGCACGTCCAGCCGCGCCAGCGCCCGCTGCGGCGCCAGCGCGTCGATGCGTGCCTGGGCCAGCGTGCGGCGCGCGTCGAGCTTGCCGCCGCGTTCCAGCACGCCGGCCAGGGTGACGGTGAGTTCGGCCTGGTCCAGCGCGCGGGTCGGGCCGGTGCCGAACACGTTTTCCAGTTCGGCGCCGATACGCAATGGCGGGCGCAATGCGTCGCGCTCGGCTTCGGCGGTGAGGACCGCGCGCTGACCATCGGCCAGGCGCAGATCGGGGTGCTGCCAGGCGACGCGCGCAATGGCGTCGTCCAGGGTCAGCACGGGTTTGGGCGGTACGTCCTGCGCCATGGCGCACGGCACGACCGCGAAGACGGCAAGTGCCGTCAGTCGCAACCACATGAGGGTGTCTCCGGAATCGGGATCGATGGACAGGCCGGCAGCTGCCGGCGATGCATCAGGCCGCGATCGGAGGACGCAATCCGGTCTCGCTCAGTTGCGAGCGGTAGTGCGCGAAGACGGCCACAGGCTGGGCCTGCGTATGCGTGGACAGCGGCAGCCAGGCCAGCGCCGGCAACACCGCCGGATTCTGGCCGTGGCAGTAGCCGCTGTGCATCAGGGCGTGCATCAGGCCGGCACCATCGCGCTCGCCGGCATCGCCTTCGTCGGCACCATCATGGCCGTGCGGTGCGGTGTCTTCCAGATGCATCTGGTCGTGGGCCAGCGCATGCACATCGCCCAGCGCGCAAGCCACCGGTGCCACCAGCACGCCCATGACCAGCACCGCCAGCGCCATCAGGCGCAGCAACGGGTGCAACAGGCGGGCGCGGCGAAGCAACATGGGCGCAGCGTATCGGGGCCGGGGTAGTTACACAATCGCATGCACGGCTTAATAGGAAGCTCAGGTCAAAAGCTTAGTTAGTCGAGGGCGCGGTGCCCTCGCCGCTTGCGGGACACGCCGTGAACCTGTCACTAGGGGCTCAATGGCGGCATCTTTGCAGCCAACGGTCCCGCAATCGGCGAGGACACCGCACCAGAGAGTTAGTCGGCGGCTTTTTTAAAGCCATGCACACAGACCAACTCGACTGGTCCTTGCCCGCCCACCGTCGCGGGACCTTACGCGGCATGGATGCCGCGTAAGAGCTTACAAGGACGTACTTGCAGCGTGTCCCGCGATGGTGGGCGGGCGAGGGCCCTGCAGCCAAATCAAAAACCAGCCGCTCTAAAGGTGGTGCTGTCAGCCGCTCCAAATGCCCCAGGGCATCACAGCGCCGCGTTGCGGGCCGGCTTGGCGTCGACCGGGCGCGCCTTGCTCTCGGCGATAAACGCCCGCACCTGCTGCTCCAACACCGGCAAGGTCACCGAGCCCTGCTTCAACACCGCGTCGTGGAAGGCCTTGATGTCGAAACGCTCGCCCAACTCCTTTTCGGCCTCGGCACGCAGCTTGACGATGCTGATCTCGCCCAGCTTGTAGCTCAGCGCCTGGCCGGGCCAGGAGATGTAGCGGTCCACCTCGGTGGTGACCTCGTGCTCGCTCAGTGCGGTGCGGTCGCGCAGGTAGGCCAGCGCCTGGTCGCGGCTCCAGCCGTCGTGATGCACGCCGGTGTCGATCACCAGCCGGCAGGCGCGCCACATTTCATAGGTGAGCCGGCCGAATTCTTCATACGGGGTCTCGTAGATGCCCATCTCCTGGCCGAGCTTTTCGGTGTACAGCGCCCAGCCCTCGCCATAGGCGGAGATGTAGTTTTCGCGGCGGAACGCCGGCTGGTCGCCCTGCTCCAGCGCCAACGAGCCCTGCAGCGAATGCCCGGGCGAGGACTCGTGCAGGGTCAGCGCCGGCAGGTTGTACAGCGGCCGCGATGGCAGGTTGTAGGTATTGACCCAGTACGTGGTGGCGCCACCGCGCCCGGCAGTCCAGAACGGCGCGATATCGTCCGGCACCGGCTTGATGGTGAAGCGCCCGCGCGGCAGCGTTCCAATGAACTTGCCGACCTGCCCGTCCACGCGCTTGGAGATCCACGCGGCGCGATCGAGCAACTCCTGCGGGGTCTTGGCGTAGAACTGCGGATCGGTACGCAGGAAGGCCAGGAACTGCGCGAAGCTGCCCTTGAAGCCGACCTGCTTGATGATCGCGTCCATCTGCGCCTGGATGCGTGCCACCTCGTCCAGGCCAATCTTGTGGATCTGCTCCGGGGTCAGTTCCAGCGTGGTGTATTCGCGGATCTGCTGGCGATAGAACGCCTTGCCGTCGGGCAGCGCTTCGGCCGCCAGCGTGGTGCGCGCCTTGGGCATGTAGTCGTTGCGGAAGAAGCTCAGCAGCTTGGCGTAGGCCGGCAGCACCGCGGTGCTCAGCGCGGTTTTGGCCTGTTCGCGCAATTGCGCCTGTTCGGCGGCCGGGATCTGCGCCGGCAGCTGCTTGAACGGTGCGTAGAACGTCGACTCGGTGGGGTCCTTGACCTCGGCGACGGTGGCGATGGAGACATCGCGGCCATCGAGCACCGCGCGCGGCACGCTGAAACCGCGTGCCAGGCCGGCGCGCATGTTGGCGGTCTGCTGGTCGAAGTAGCGCGGCACATCGTTGAGGCGCGCGATATAGGCGCGGTACTCGGCAGCGGTTTTCATCGGCCGCTGCGCCATGAAGCCCAGGTTGGACCAGAACGAGCTATCCGAATTGAACGGCATCTCGTACAGGCGCAGGCGTACCTCGGCGGCGAGGTTTTCCACCTGCGGGCGATAGATGGCGTAATTGACCTGGTTGGCGGGCGATAGCTGCTTCGGGTCGATGCCATCGAGCTGCTTGAACACGCCGTCCCACATCGCCAGGCGCGCCTGCTGCGCGGCCGGGCCGACATCGGGCAGATGGGTGTTGTCGCCAGTGGTGTCGCTGTCTTCGTCCGCCTGGCCGGTCTCGGCCTGGCGCCAGCTCCATTCCTTTTCGTAGATCGCGCGAAAGCGCGCATCGGTGGGGCGCTCGGCGGTCAGCGTGGCAGGCGGTGCCACCGGTGCCGGTGCGGCGGCCTGCGCCGAGGTGGCGGCGAAGCTTGCGCCCAGCAGGGCGAGCGAGAGTGCGGCGGCGAGAGGAGATGTCACGTGCGGGCGGCCTGCGTTCGGATCGAACGCTCGATCATGGCAGCCCGGGCGGCGGCTGCCATGGGCCGGAAGTCCCAGCGTGAGACTGACTACTGGTCCAGTTCGGTTTGCCGCAACCGCAGGTTTGAACGTTTGCAGTCGGGCGCTTGCGATAGCTCAGACAATGCGAGGACAACCAGCTGCCGACCTACCGCCCAACGACGGGTGTAAATCAACCCTGACATACGCTGCCCAAGCTGCCACGCGCCGACCCAACGCACCGAAGGCGCCTGCGTGTCGGCGCGCGGTTGATGCACCGGTTTCGCTACGCCTTGCGCACCACCACCAGATGCCGCTCGCCATCCAGGCCGGGCACCTGCAGCGGGTGCACCTCGCCCACCGTCCAGCCTGTGGGCAGTGCGGCGATCTCCTCATGCGGGTAGATGCCCTTCATCGCCAGCAGGCTGCCGCCCGGGCGCAACAGGTGGCCGCCGACGGCGATGATGCCGGCCAGCGTATCCAGCGCCCGTGCGGTGAGGTGGTCGTAGGCGGCCGGCTCGTCCAGCGCCTCGGCGCGCGACTCGGCCACGCGCGCATTGCCCAGCGCCAGGTGACGCAAGGCCTCGCGCATGAAGCGCGCTTTTTTGCCGTTGCTTTCCACCAGGGTCACCTGCAACTGCGGGCGGGTGATCGCCAGCGGGATGCCGGGCAGGCCGGGGCCAGTGCCCAGATCGGCCAGGGTGCCGCTGGCGATGTAGGGCTGCATGGCCAGCGAATCGAGCAGATGGCGGGTGACCATCTCGCGCGGGTCGCGCACGGCGGTGAGGTTGTAGGTCTTGTTCCAGCGCACCAGCAGCGTCAGGTAACGCAACAGCGGCGCGGCAAACGCCGCATCCAGGGATTGGGCCTGCAGGCCATTGGCCAGCGCGGCGGCTACATCGGGGGGAAGTGCGGCATCGTTCATGGCGCGATTATCGCAGCTGGGTGCCGTGCAGGTGCGTGGGTGCCGCGCTTGGTGGCGATGCGCGGCACGTGGGCGCGCGGGCAGGAAGCCGTCGTACTTGAACTTGCCCGGCACGGAACGTCCAGGCTTGGCGATACCGCAACACCTGTAACCACCACGACAGCCGCCGCTGCACCGGCTCATGCGCATCGCTGTGGGCGGAATCATCCGCCGCGGTGGCACGCCTCGTATCCGCCATCCGCAGTCGATGACGCGCGTAAGCCTGCGCCAGCAGCGACAGCACTGCCGCTGCCATTGAACGGACATCCGCCCGTCGCACTATGGTCGCGTCCGCTAGCTCGCGTTTGTGCCCATGTCCTTGATCGACCCGTCTTCCGTATTGCCCCTGCCCGGTTCCGACAACACGACACCCACGGTGGATCACAGCCGCCGGCGCATTCTCATCGGCGGCGCCGGGCTGGCGACTGCCGGGCTGCTCAGCCCGTTCGCGCGCGCAAGCGGCAGCCCGGACCCATTCACCCTAGGCGTGGCTGCGGGCGACCCGCTGGCTGACGGCTTTGTCATCTGGACCCGACTGGCGCCGCGCCCGCTGGACCCCGATGGACGTGGCGGACTGAACGCCCCGGTGCAGGTGCGCTGGCAAGTGGCCAGCGATCCGGGCATGCGCAGTATCGTGCGCCAGGGCGAGGCCGTCGCCAGCCCGGCCTGGGGCCATGCGGTGCATGTGGAGGTCGCCGGCCTGGCCGCCGATCGTCCGTACTGGTACTGCTTCCAGGCGCTGGGCGCGCGTAGCGCCATCGGCAGCGCGCGCACCTTGCCAGCGCCGCATCAATTACGGGATGCGGCGCGGCTGGGCTTTGTGTCCTGCTCGCACTGGGAGCTGGGCTATTTCAGCGCCTACCGCCATCTGGCTGCCGAGCAGCCGGACCTGGTGTTCTTCCTCGGCGATTACATCTACGAATACAGCAACCACGGCGAGGCGGCGAACAAGATCGTGCGCCCGCACGGCAGCGGCGAATGCCTGGATCTGGCCGGCTACCGCAACCGCTATGCGCTGTACCGCACCGATCCCGACCTGCAGGCGCTGCACGCCGGCAGCGCCTGCGTGGCGACCTGGGACGACCACGAGGTGCAGAACGATTACGCCAATCGCTGGTCGCAGGATCCATCGATTCCGGTCGACACCTTCCTGGCCCGACGCGCGGCCGCCTACCGCGCCTTTTACGAGCACTTCCCGCTGCGCGCGCGCAATCGCCCACATGGCGCCGACATGCGCATCTACCGATCGTTGGACTACGGCCAGCTGGCACGCTTCTACGTGCTCGATGGCCGCCAGTACCGCAGCGAACAACCCTGCCCGCAGGCCAACGGCTGGCGCGGCGGCCATGTGGTGGACGACAGCTGCCGCGAACGCACCGACCCACGCCGCACCATGCTCGGCTGGGAACAGGAGCGCTGGCTGCATGGCGCCTTCGCACAATCGCCCGCGCGCTGGAACGTGATCGCGCAGGACCTGTTGGTCGCACCGATGAACCAACACGGTCGCGACGGCGTATTCGGGCAGTGGACCGACGGCTGGGACGGCTACCCGGCCACGCGCACCCGCATGCTCGACGCAATCGCCAAGACCCGGCTACGCAACCCGGTGTTCTGGGGCGGCGACATCCATTCGTACTGGGTCACCGATCTGAAGGCCGATCCGGCCAATCCCGACTCGCCGACGCTGGCCACCGAATTCGTCGGCACCTCGATCACCTCCGACGGCCAGAGCAACACCGAGCTGCAAGCCACCATGGCGCTCAATCCGCATGTGCACTACGCCGAAGGCGAGACGCGCGGCTATGTCTCGGTGACGCTGACGCCGGGGCGGATGGAAACGCGCCTTCAAGGCATCTCCGACCGCCGCAATCGCCAGGCCACGGTCTCGACGTTGAAACGCTTCGTGGTCGAAGACGGCAAGGCCGGGGCGGTTGAGGCGTGATCAACTATAAATATCTGCATCGACAAGATTATGGGCCAGGACTGATCGATGCCTTCGAGCTCGCCCCTGGGAAAGAACAGCACCTTCAGTAAAAATCCAACGTATCCCATCTTGGGTCAATAACAGCCTTTCCGTCCCAGCGAATAACTTCCAATTCAAATAGCCTTCCATTACTGTCACTGTAAATAATTACCGTCAATTCGCCTTCATCGGAATCCAGAGCCCTGATCTCTACAGGGAAATGACACTGCCCATGATATGGAGGAATTTCATATCCATCGATAATAAAAAGCACCTTCGAATAGTCAGAAGAGCAATCCACAGCAGAAGCGTTGTCAACATCATAACGCAGCACTGCACCAGGGGGACCAGGTATAAGATCCGCAACTTTTTGAATTAAAGAGCGCTCAAACGCATGAAGAGGCCGCATATTAAACCCAATACTCAAGTAACTTTAATTTAAATCAAACGAGATGACGGCGGCAACCTCACGGAGCCTTGCCCTAGATCTTGCAGCTGCATTTAACCAATCCTCAAAGCCGCACTTTCAGCGTGATGTCATCTCCAGCGAAAATATCCCACTACGCGAGATCTTACAAGCATTCTGGCATCCTCTCTCAAATTTTTTATTGCGCCCTAAGTGGCTTGATCGGCGAAATTAAGCGGTACGCACGGGCATGACCAATTTGGCGCAGAATTCCAGATCGCACTGACAACATCAACGAGTCTTCAATTGCTTGTTCAGTGAGTGCAGACATGCCAACACTCTCCGTAAACTGCATAATTCGCCATGCGTCAATTACGTCGAAAATATCTCCATAAAAACGATGCGAATCCACGATTCGCCCTGATTCAGGGTGGTAGAACCTTACTCCTTGGCCATGCTTTCGGAATTGCCACATTTCACCTTTGACACTTATTTCACCATTTTTCGGGACATCACGCATGAAATCTTGGCCCGCACTTGGAAAAATTTCAAAGAATTCTGAAATCAGCGCGAATTGAAGCTCAGAAATTGGGAGAGCAACTCTCTTGCAATCAATGTCACTTAGGGAACCTCTGAACAACGCACCACAGATACGCGACACTACCCGCCTGATGTTGAGGAGTGATCCATGCAACTGACGTTCGGTGACGCTGAAGGCCTGGGTAAGCGCAAGCAGACCCGCAGGGAGATCTTCCTGGCCGAGATGGAGCAGGTGGTTCCGTGGCAGCACTTGCTCGGTCTGATCGCGCCGCACTATCCGGTGTCGGGGCGCCCAGGTCGGCAGCCATACGCACTGGCGACGATGTTGCGGATTCATCTGCTGCAGCAGTGGTATGCGCTGAGCGATCCGGCGATGGAAGAAGCGCTGCACGAGATCCCGACCTTGCGGCGCTTTGCCCAGCTCGGTGGCTTGGACAACGTTCCGGACGAGACCACGATTTTGAACTTTCGGCGCCTGCTGGAGACCCATGGCCTTGCCGCGCGGATGCTGGACGCGGTCAATGCGCATCTGGCGCGCAAGGGTCAGAGCCTGCGGTCGGGCACGATCGTCGATGCGACGCTGATCGCTGCACCCAGTTCGACCAAGAATGCCGACAACGCGCGCGACCCTGAAATGCATCAGACCAGGAAGGGCAATCAGTGGTATTTCGGGATGAAGGCGCACATCGGCGTGGATGAGTTTTCCGGGTTGGTGCACCACGTCCATTGCACAGCGGCTAATGTCGCCGACGTCACGGTGACGCACACGTTGCTGCATGGCAACGAAGACAGCGTGTTCGGCGACAGCGGCTACACCGGCGCGGACAAACGCGACGAACTGCAGACCTGCAAGGCAGCATTCTTCATCGCCGCCAGGCCCTCGACGACGCAAGCCATCGGCAACAAACGCGAGCGTGCTCGGGAACAGCGTTGGGAACACTTCAAGGCCAGCGTGCGCGCGAAGGTGGAGCATCCATTCCGGGTGATCAAGCGCCAGTTCGGTTACACCAAGGTCCGCTATCGCGGCCTGGCCAAGAACACCGCGCAGGTGCTGACGTTGTTTGCGCTGTCAAACCTGTGGATGAAGCGAAAGCAGTTACTGCCTGCTATGGGGAGCGTGCGCCTGTAACCCGGGCAACACCCTGCAAACGCGCCGGAAACGGCAAAAAAATCGAGGATCTGAGCGCCGTCAGCCTGGTCGATGTGGTTAGGCTCATCCTCCGATGCCGTTGATCAGACCATCCTTAGCGGCCCCTCTGCTGCATTGCCTCTGCGGACTCTTGTAGAAGCTGTGCCCCTTGCTGCGATGTGGTCGGTACAGTTTGCACAGGAACCTCCTTTACACCGGCTTTGATTGCGGCTGCTGCACGGTGGTGTCCGTTAACTCAGCCCGGCCGACTACAACCAGCAGATCTCGCACGACAGCCTGGGCGGGCTAACGCCCGCCGAGTTTCGTGATCAACATCAACCGCAGACCTCTAGGCACTGAATTACGGGGAGTCGACACAGCTTGAGCGCACCCAGCACTTGGCCAAGACCTGGCAGCGCGCCATTGTGTAAGTACCCTAAACGGTGCTCGCCGCGCATCAGTAGCAACGATCGCGAACCCGCCAACAATAGACCCGCAAATGCGGACATATTGTTATGCCGCAAGGTGCTTACCCCGACACCTACTCAGGTTCCGACCCCGCTAGGGAACCTCTGAACAACGCACCACAGATACGCGACACTACCCGCCTGATGTTGAGGAGTGATCCATGCAACTGACGTTCGGTGACGCTGAGGGCCTGGGCAAGCGCAAGCAGACCCGGCGCGAGATCTTTCTGGCCGAGATGGAGCAGGTGGTTCCGTGGCAGCAACTGCTCGGTCTGATCGCGCCGCACTATCCGGTATCGGGCCGGCCAGGTCGGCAGCCGTACGCACTGGCGACGATGTTGCGGATTCATCTGCTGCAGCAGTGGTATGCGCTGAGCGATCCGGCGATGGAAGAAGCACTGCACGAGATCCCGACCTTGCGGCGGTTTGCCCAGCTCGGTGGCTTGGACAACGTTCCGGACGAGACCACGATTCTCAACTTTCGGCGCCTGCTGGAGACCCATGGCCTTGCCGCGCGGATGCTGGAAGCGGTCAACGCGCATCTGGCGCGCAAGGGCCAGAGCCTGCGGTCGGGCACGATCGTCGATGCGACGCTGATCGCGGCGCCCAGTTCGACCAAGAATGCCGACAACGCGCGCGACCCTGAGATGCATCAGACCAAGAAGGGCAATCAGTGGTATTTCGGGATGAAGGCGCACATCGGCGTGGATGAATTTTCCGGGTTGGTGCACCACGTCCATTGCACAGCCGCCAACGTCGCCGATGTCACGGTGATGCACACGTTGCTGCATGGCAAAGAAGACAGCGTGTTCGGCGATAGCGGCTACACCGGTGCGGACAAACGCGAAGAACTGCAGGCCTGCAAGGCTGCATTCTTCATCGCCGCCAGGCCCTCGACGATGCAAGCCCTCGGCAACAAACGCGAGCGTGCTCGGGAAAGACGTTGGGAACACTTCAAGGCCAGCGTGCGCGCGAAGGTGGAGCATCCATTCCGGGTGATCAAGCGCCAGTTCGGCTACACCAAGGTCCGCTATCGCGGCCTGGCCAAGAACACCGCGCAGGTGCTGACCTTGTTTGCGCTATCGAACCTGTGGATGAAGCGAAAGCAGTTACTGCCGACGATGGGGAACGTGCGCCTGTAACCCGGGCAACACCCTGCAAACGCGCCGGAAACGGCAAAAAAATCGAGGATCTGAGCGCCGTCAGCCTGGTCGATGTGGTTAGGCTCATCCTCCGATGCCGTTGATCAGACCATCCCTAGTTCCGGTTGGACCAGAAGCCACTGACGATACTTATTGAAGAACAGCCGACGAACAGCCAAAAAAAGCTTTTCCATGCGACCGATGATGAAAAATGTGAAGCCAGAGTCGTGCCCCTCGTTCTCCGAATACTTTTCTACAGTGACTTCCCATATGTCGTGAACCCAGTAATAAGCCATAAACCATCCTGCATTATCGCTAACTACGGAGTGCGCAGCCATCCTCTTTGCAAGCAGCTTGTTCACTTTATGCGAGGCATTAGCTGCATTGATCGCCATAACAAAAAAAGTCGTGTGGAACCCCCCTGTGAGCCGACCCAGTTCCGGGGATCTCACAAAGACCCCTTCGATCATGACCTGATATGTGTTCATACTTATCTTTTCTTGTCCAACTCTTCAGATAGCCGCTTTGAGTCGATCCGCCCCTCCACTCGGAAGTAGCCCTGGAACCCACCGTCTTGGCCCATCTTGACCCCGGGCATTGGCACTCCAGTCGCCTCACTTATAGCACCCATAGCATTGTTCCAACGCGAGAGATCTGATTGCTCGACAGGTCTTGGGGCAGGATCAGGCAAGTATTCCGCAGCTTCAGCAACTTGATCTAGCGCACCTGCTGAAATCGTGGCGATACTTAACTTGCCCCAGAATGTATGACCTCGCTTCCCTTCGGTATGATAATGAGGCAATCCTTTGCTTCCATCTTCCAATTCATGAGCAGAATGAGGTCAATGTAAGTACCCAGTCTATTCTTCACTTCCCGCCGCCTAGCTTTCCATATTTGATAATGTTCACATCAATAATAAAGCCAGCCCATCGCTGAGTACACGTCGCCCAGTAGCTTGCACTACTACTACGGCTCGACAGCGCACATAGCTAATGGCGAGGTTTGGCTGTACTGATGTGAGAATAAAACGGTAGAGACCCACATGGATAGCATCTTTAATATCGATTTCCACGCACTCGACGTTCTGCAAATTAACGCCAATCAAGTAACCGAGATGGAGATGTTGCTACTAGAGGATCAACCTCTGCGCCACCCTCATTAAATAATAATGACAGACGGTCTACTTCACATCTGATAAATTGATCAAAATCACCCCATTCATTTAAAACATCCGTTGAGTCAGGAGACCTATGCCGAATGATTGAGTCGCACTGATTAATAAACAAAATTGAGCCATCCCAATTATAGCTCCCAATATAAATTTCATTTTTGTTTAGATTGCCAGGCCTAGCTATCGTATTTGCCTCAAGCAAATCGAACGGGTGCCTTTTTCCAGCAGACCTAGACAACTGTGATCGCACTCCGAAAATAGATAGCGCACCTTGGAAAAGAACGAAACCATTACACTGAGCAAGTAACTCCAAGAAACTCTTAGGCAATTGAACCCCTGCTTCTTTCACACTTTTTAGAACCTCGTTCGAATTAGCCTTCTCAAAAATGACGTGCAGATAAGCTCGACTACCTACCGATGGAAGATGATTTATTAGTATATTCCCGCCTTCATCAATGACCCGCTTACTTGCAAGCCTATTTTCTAGGATGCCAACAAGTTCATCCCGATTCATGCGCATAATCATTTTCCTCGCTTTATTATTATAGTCCCGGTTTCCACGACCCTACCGATCCTCCCGGATATAGACCTTGAGGATGCAGATCTTTGCAGCATTGGCCCTTGAGTTTGGTTTCTATAATTCCCGCCATGCTCTCCAATATGCTAGTTCCCGGGAAAAAATGCGACATTATCCGGCACACCAGCAAGTTCTGGAAATGCTTGAACGCTATTGACATGATGCCCTACAAACCCTGAGACAGTACCAGTAGCCAGCTCCGAAAGCTGAGCTATAGTCCGAGGCCTAGTACCCGCCCCGCTCTATCGAACCATGCGCCTTCTGTCAGCCAGACACGCTTTACACGATTCCCGCAATCATTTTTGAGGCAATATGGTTCACATTAATGATATGAAATTACAAATTAAAAATTTTTAAATTATCTTATTCTAGCTGAGCTAATTTCAGACTTCCATTATCAAGATTTGACCATTGCGCACGCAGCACCTTAGTCACCGTTTCACGGCCACCCTCTAAATTAACTAGGTACTCAAGACTTTCCCTTTGTATACGCAATTCATTTTGCATGAGCTGACTTTCACAAACCATGTCCTCTAGGCGAGGATCATTTGGATCAATATCTTCTTGAAATTGAACAAATAAATCAACGGTATCTCTGGATAAAGATGCCACATCAATGAGCTGCATTGCTGTCGAGCTTGTTGTCGCATTTATAGTCATCGCTGTTGCTGCAGCAGCGTCAAGTGCGGCGGATGTGTATAGCGAAGTAAAATCTTCTGTATCAGGCGCCAGCTTCTCGCAAGCTTTTACTAGGGTAGCCGCATCCTCATTTAAGTTACCGAATTCAATCCATTTCCAGATATAGTCCAAGGAATTCCTTAATACCGACGCATCACCAAACCCAGTCTCTTTGCTGAAATCAATGTAATTAGGAAACATCCTTTCACAACAATAGGTCATAAAAGCTATACGCTTCCAGTCCGGCATGCCATTTATCCACAGCAAAATTTTTGTTTCGTTGAAAATTTCCACTTCCAGCCTTCATTTATCTTTAATGGGAATTTCTAATTTTCTCATGGCTTCCTGACATCCTGAGCATGCCGTTCGACTCGGCGAGACGCTTGTTGGCGTCAATCCCATATCTCTAGCGGCATTGACTCCGTTCACCTCCGCGTGCGTGCGTGCGGCGCCTTTTCCAGCCACCTCGCCAACTTGTAGGGCTGCACGCTGTGCTGGACGCAACCTCCCTTCGCTTGAAGTGACAACGCGAACACCTTCCGCCGTCTCTGTTACAGCAGTCGTGACTTTGGACTGAGTTATAGGTTTTAGTGCGCCCTGGATTTCCCTTGCCCTGGTGAGGGCGCTTACTGCTTCAGCAGACTTCGCAACAACCCCGCCTACGCCTGCAGCTGCTCCACCAGGACCATCACCAAACTGCGATAGGAACAGGTCCAGCGCAACATTAAGTGTAACAGCGGCATGCTCACCCTGTGCTCGGTGGAAGTCATTGATAACGGCTGGGTCGCTGGAGCCAAGTTTGTTTTCCGCTGGAATTGTCTGCCTTCCATCCGGATCAGTGAACCGATACGGATTGTCGTTAGCATACCAATAGCGATTGAATGGTCCTGAGGGATTGCCATAAGCCATCACGGGATCAACTGAAAGAAGTCTTCCAATCTGTGGATCGTAATACCGCTGCTGCATATAGCTCAGCCCGGTCGCCGAGTCCGCTACATGCCCGGTAAACCCAGGTCCGTCCACCGCGGCCTTATTGACCATGCCGCCATACGGCTCATACACCGTTCGCTCGATCACATTGCCTGCGGCATCGGTGATCGCCACCGGTGAGCCCAAGGCATCGGTGTGGATGTACTCCACCGTTTCGGCAAGACCTGCAGCCGGCCAGGCCAATGCCAACAGCAGCGCCGCACGACGCATGATTCTCTTCAGCATCCTGGCATCCTCATTCCATCTCGCCCTGGGTCACCGGGAATGGTGGGCTCGACCATGCCGAACATCCACCGGCGTTGCAGGCGCGCACCGTGTACTCGTAGGCGCAGTAGGCATTGCCGTTGGCACTGACATAGGTGCTGGGGCCGGTGTAAAGCGCATTGCCGCCACTGCTCTGCAATTGGTACTCCACTGCATCGGCGACCGCAGACCAACCGGCTTCGCACCAGACCTGCACCGGCGCGGTGCGCGTACTCAGCCAGTTCGCTGTCTGCATGGCCGGCGTCGCCGGTGGCGGAGAGACCGTCACCGTGACAATGCCCGAGGTCGGTCCACAGCCGGCAATGTTGCAGGCCCTGGCGCGGTAGCCGTAGTTGCCCTTGCCTTTGCTGGTGTCAAAGCTGGTGGCAGCGCCCGCATACACCTGCACCCATCCTGCGCCATTGCTGTCCTCTTCCAGCTGGAAGCTCTCGCTGCCGGATGGAGTGCTCCAACTCACCGTGTACGCGTTACCCGGCACCAGCGAGGGGGCCGACAGTGCGGGCTCCAGGGTGGGCGGGGCGACAACCTGCACCGCGACAGCGCCGGACCAGTTGCCGCACCCGGCACGATTGCAGGCCGCCACCCGGTAGCCGTAATCGCCTGCAGTGCGGGCACCGGTCTCGAAGGCCTGTTGGGGGCCCTCCTGCAGCGTGGACCACGCTCCACCATTGGCACTTTCCTGCAGCACATAGTGAGAGGCCGCGCCTACAGCCGACCAGCTGACGGCAAAGCCGCTCTGGGTGGCACGGGCAGGAGCACTCGTCGCGGGCGCACTGTCGGGCGGGTACACCACATTGACACTGGCGCTGGCGGAATAGGACGTACAGCCGATGGGATTGCAGGCGCGTACCCGATAGCCGTATATCCCCGCCGCGCGTGCTGCAAAAGCCTTGGACAACTCTGCACCGGTGTAGCTTTGGCTCCAGGCACTATCGGCAACGCTCTCTTCCAGTTCATACCCGGTTGCACCCGAAGCGGCGGACCAGGCGATGCTGTAGTTGCCATTGTCGCCAAACTGAGGCACCGACAGGTCGGGCACGGTCGACGGTGGCAGCTCGATTGCCACTGTGGCGATGTTGCTCCAGCCTCCACAGCTGTCGCGGCATGCACGGACGCGATACTGGAAGCTACCAGTCGATTTCCCGGTAACGGTAAAAGTCAGCGCGCTTGCGTTGTAGATGCCTGTCCAGCTTCCGCCGCTGGCCGCTTCCTCCAGTTCGTAACGGGTTGCCGCGCCCACTGCGTTCCAGGTCAACGCGTAGTCGCCCTGATTGACGTAACCCGGGCCGCTCAATGCCGGAACATTCGGGGTCACGCTGCCCGACACCTGCGCCACCAGACTGCCATTGAGCTGGATGTAATCCACGTCCTTGCCGGTGCGTTCATTGCGCTGCTGCCGCAGGACACCGGCATTGTCGTAGAACGAGTAGATCGCGCCGCTGGCGGAGGCCTGAGCGCGGATACGTCTTCCCTGCGCATCGTATTGATAGGCCTCCACTGCACCGACCTGACGCAGGCGGTTACCGTAGTCGAAATCGTAGGTCACGCCGTTGCGATTGTTCAAATTGCCCTGCACGTCGTAGCTCAATCCGACCAGCGTCGCTCCGCCGACGGCATCGACCACGTTGGTCAGGCGATTGTTGCCATCGTAAACATGCATGCGATCACGCGTTCCCACTTTGGCCGCCTGCAGGTTGTCCAAGGCGTCGTAGTTGTAGCTGGCGTCACCAAAAGCAGCCGAGGTTACGGTCTTCAACCGATCCAGGCCGTCGTAGGTCATGTCGCGGCTGGTGTTGCCGCCCGTTACGCCATCGCTGATGGCCATCACATTACCCACCGCATCATAGTCATAGCCATCGTCGAGCACCGCAGTGCCACCAGCCAGATCGGTACTGCGATCGGGGAGACCACGCACGTTCTGTCCCAATGTATGCACCACGCCATTGCCGTAGACGAACCGCGACATGCCGCCGTTGGCGTAGTAGGTCACCTCGCTGGCAAAGTTGCCGGCACGGGTCGGGCGGCCCAATGCATCCGGCGCATAGTCCACAACACGCCCACTCGGGTAGGTATGGCCCGACAGCGCGCCATTCGCATCGTAGGCATAGCTCATGCTCCTGAGCCCAAGTTCGGCGTGCTGCTGAGACTCCTGAACCAGCAGGCGTCGGCGGTTGTACTGGTAGCTGTTGATCACCGGCAACGCGTCGCTGGTATTGGACGTGCTGATGGAGGCAGGCAGGCCGTCTGGGGTGTAGGACCAATCCTGATCTCCCCGACCATCAGGAAAGCGCAGTTGAAACAAGCGATTGCGCGCATCGTAGTTGCGCACCACGACACGCCCACTCGCTTGCGCCGCTTCGGTATCGCACTGGGTCGCGCTGGTCAGGGCGGTGCCCGATGCAGACCAGGCAAGATTGCCGGCTGCATCGTAGTCCTGCACGGTGGCGCCGGATTCCGGCTCGATGGTCTTGCACAGCTGGCGATACCCATCGTAGACATAGCGACGGGCCAGCTGCTGGCTGCCATCCCCGTTACGTCGGTTCATCGAGAGTGGAGTTCCGAGCGCATCGCGCTGGATCTCGGTAATCACGTCTTCGGGTTGGGAAATCGTCAGCGGCATCTCGTACTCCGGCCCGGTATAGGCAAGATGCCGGGTCGTGGTGGAAAGACCTCGCGGATTGGTCACGCGGACGCTGAGATCGCCGATGTACTCGGTCGTGGTAACGAGCGGCCAGAGTTCCGATGCCTGCGTCATGCTGATCGGACGCCCAAGCGCATCGTATGTATAGGAAGTGCCTGAGAGTGCCTGGTTGACGTCGTTCACTGCACGCGACGGATACGAGGTAAACGCCTTCTGGCCAGTGACGTCATAGCGAGTGACCACGGCGCTATCGGTCTGCCCTTGTGCCACCTCCGCAGCCATTACGGGGCGAAATAACGCATCCAGATAGGTCTGGGTTGTGTGCCCGCCCTGCGTGCGGCTGTGCAGCCAATGCCCGGCAGGCAGGCCGAGATTGGCTGCCTCCATGCGTTGCAGCGCAAAGCTCACTGCATTCCATGCCGTGCTGTCGCCTTGCGGATATTGGATCGACGCCAATCTCCCCATACCGTCATAGGTATAGTTGGTAGTGAACCCGTTCTCATCGGTAAGTGCGGTAATCCATCCGTTGTCGTCGATCACCACCGCTCGCGTCGCGCCATTGGGCGCTTCAGCAGTGCCGGGAAACTTGATTTGCTGCGGTACACCGAACTTCCAACCACTAAGCAGGGTTGTATTGCCACGCCCATCGCTGACGCTGGCGACCGTTCCATCAGCGGCGTAGCCCACACTCTGGGCAAGCCGCCCAAACGCATAGAAACGCACGGGCAACCCACTTGCAGTATCAAACTCGGCGCGGCTGCGCTGGATATCGCCGACGGTCTCTTGCTGGTCCTGTCCCAACAACCACAATCCAGCGTCGTCGTAGTAGGCCTTGGAGGTAGTTCTGCTCTGGCCGGCAGAGTTCGACTCCACTGCAGATCTCTCGCGGGCAAAAGCATCGAAAGCTGTAATCTGACGGACAAACTGCACACCATCCTGGGTTGTGCTGGTGCTCTGCACGGGCCGGTTGCCATGCGACATGATCTCGTCACTGCCATAAACATAACTGGTACCAGCCAATGCCGGAAACGGTGCGTCTGCAAGCTGCGACTCTGCAACGTAACTGGTGGTCTCCACCTTGACATTGACATCGTTGCGCGTGGTCACTACGCCCAGCAACCGACCATCGTTGTAGCGGACTTCCTTGCCGAACTCGTAACGCTTGACCGTGCCGTCGGGTCCGGTTTCCACTGTGAATTTGTGTTCTGCGCTGCCTGCCGGATACAGCGGCCAGCTATCCACCGTGACGTCACGATCGTAGCGCCCACCTAAATTGAGATAGTCGTACTGCCATTGAGCAGTCGGCAGCGCAGGGCCGCTGATGGTCTTGGATTTGAGAGTGTAGGCGTCGCGATACAGCGGCGTCTGGTTCCATCCATCCTCCAGCGTGGCGCTTTCCCCGTTTTCCTGACAATCGAAACGCACACCCATCCGACCATGTCGGATCGGGCGCAGGCTAAACGTTGCGACTGCTCCAGAAGGGTGTTTGACGGTATAGATCGCTTCGTTGTCGAGGAGGATCCCCATTTTGGCGCACAGATCCATGCGTACCCGATAATTGGACTCCGGCTCGTCCTGAGTTTGCTGCTGCTTGTATAGCAATGCCGGTGGCGCGATCGCATAGCCCCACGCTGTTCCATCCGGCAAAGTGACCGAGATCAGCCGGGAGGTAGTGCTGTCGTACTGGTAGCTCCACTGGCGCGTACCGCTGGTCATACTGGCGACACGCCCCGCGTTGTCGTAGCCGAGCACAATGCTACGTCCATCGTTGGCATGGATACGCTGCAGCTGCGCGCTACTCCATTCATAGCGAACCCAGTTGCCGAAGCGGTCGACGACCTGGCTCGGATACAGAAATACCTTGTTGCGGCGAAGCACCGCATGCGTATCTGCCCCAAGGGTTTGCTTATGTGCCTGGTCGTTATGGTCGCGTACCACCATCCAGTCGAAGTAATACTTGCTACCGTCGGGCGCATGCCCCACGAAGCCCTGCCCTGCCTGTCCGCTCTTCAAGGCACCCAGGCACGAGAAGAACCAGCCGTCCTTGGTATTCCAGCGCACAGCCTCGGTAAACGTCGGCCTGACCTCGCGCGCGTCTCCTGATGCACCAAGCAGTTCGCCGCCTCCACCTCCGGGCAACGACAGCCGGTTGCCGTCCCAATACTCGAAATCGGCAAAATCAATATCGAGGGTTCCGCGAACATTTCGGACCGTGACAATCGGTGGTCCGCTCACACTGTCACAGCGCTGCGCAGGCGCCCAACTGCCGGCACCTGCCGTGGCCGCATCGTCTCCAAAAACGCCTGAAAGCGAAGGGATATCCAGCTCCCAGTCGCCAAACGCGAGATTGTTTTTGGGATTGCTCGGGTCAAGCCTGCGTCCGATGGACACCGGTAAGCCGTTATTTCCCGTCAACGACAGCTCGGTGGCAGAGAAGGACACCGACCCGTCATAAAGATTGACCGATTCGCCAAAGATATCGCCCTTGAGCGGCTCGACTAGTTCCGCATATTTCAGCCGGTTGCCATATTCCTCATGCCAACTTGGAATCTCTGCATGCAGTATCGAAGGACAGCACGCGAGCGAGAAAATCGTCACCCCGGCTCTTGCGAAATTCCCCGCAAACAGGCGTGCAGCACCGCAAGTCCAAAGAATTCTCCAAAATTGGCCGCACTTATCATCAGACACGCCCGGCTTCCTGCTCATCCCTGACCTCTGCGCTGTAGTGAATATCCACTCATGACCGCCATCCCAGCCAGTGAACCAGCTGGCGCTTCGCGCGATGACCTGTCCTTGGTGCCTCAGACGAGTCTGTTCCGCAACGGGAACACCGTCAAGAAAATTCAAAACCCAATGCACATTGAAAAAGCGAAAGACGCCCATGTAGCGGCACCTCAAGCGCTCACCACTTCATTGCCAGCAACGCAGCGCTGAGGGGTGAATTCGAAATGCTCCAATCGCGCTGCTATGCCTGAAAGATTCGCCTAGGGATGGTCTGATCAACGGCATCGGAGGATGAGCCTAACCACATCGACCAGGCTGACGGCGCTCAGATCCTCGATTTTTTTGCCGTTTCCGGCGCGTTTGCAGGGTGTTGCCCGGGTTACAGGCGCACGTTCCCCATCGTCGGCAGTAACTGCTTTCGCTTCATCCACAGGTTCGATAGCGCAAACAAGGTCAGCACCTGCGCGGTGTTCTTGGCCAGGCCGCGATAGCGGACCTTGGTGTAGCCGAACTGGCGCTTGATCACCCGGAATGGATGCTCCACCTTCGCGCGCACGCTGGCCTTGAAGTGTTCCCAACGTCTTTCCCGAGCACGCTCGCGTTTGTTGCCGAGGGCTTGCATCGTCGAGGGCCTGGCGGCGATGAAGAATGCAGCCTTGCAGGCCTGCAGTTCTTCGCGTTTGTCCGCACCGGTGTAGCCGCTATCGCCGAACACGCTGTCTTCTTTGCCATGCAGCAACGTGTGCATCACCGTGACATCGGCGACGTTGGCGGCTGTGCAATGGACGTGGTGCACCAACCCGGAAAATTCATCCACGCCGATGTGCGCCTTCATCCCGAAATACCACTGATTGCCCTTCTTGGTCTGATGCATCTCAGGGTCGCGCGCGTTGTCGGCATTCTTGGTCGAACTGGGCGCCGCGATCAGCGTCGCATCGACGATCGTGCCCGACCGCAGGCTCTGGCCCTTGCGCGCCAGATGCGCGTTGACCGCTTCCAGCATCCGCGCGGCAAGGCCATGGGTCTCCAGCAGGCGCCGAAAGTTGAGAATCGTGGTCTCGTCCGGAACGTTGTCCAAGCCACCGAGCTGGGCAAACCGCCGCAAGGTCGGGATCTCGTGCAGTGCTTCTTCCATCGCCGGATCGCTCAGCGCATACCACTGCTGCAGCAGATGAATCCGCAACATCGTCGCCAGTGCGTACGGCTGCCGACCTGGCCGGCCCGATACCGGATAGTGCGGCGCGATCAGACCGAGCAGTTGCTGCCACGGAACCACCTGCTCCATCTCGGCCAGAAAGATCTCGCGCCGGGTCTGCTTGCGCTTGCCCAGGCCCTCAGCGTCACCGAACGTCAGTTGCATGGATCACTCCTCAACATCAGGCGGGTAGTGTCGCGTATCTGTGGTGCGTTGTTCAGAGGTTCCCTAGCTATCGTCGCGCCAGACACGCGCCGGTAAGACTCATGCGCTAGATCTGGATGCCGGACCTAACTCGTCAAGGACATCCCATGACCGCCTCCGATCCCGCCCGCCGCCGCGTGTTGCAAGGTTTGGGTGCCGGCCTGTTGTTGCCGGCCACTGCTGCTTGGTCCACGCGCAGTCTGGCCGCGCCCTCCGGGCGGCCGATGATCACCGATGGGGTGCAGAGCGGCGATGTGCTGGACGGCCGCGCGATGCTGTGGAGTCGCTGCGATCGGCCCGCGCGGCTGCGGGTGGAATGGGATACGCGCCCAAGCCTGCGGCAGGCGCGTCGCGTGGATGGGCCAGTGGCGTTGCCGGCACACGATTTCACTGCGCGGGTGGACCTGGGTGCATTGCCGCGCGATCAGGACATCTTCTACCGGGTGCGCTTTGAAGACGCCGACAGCGGTGTGTTGAGCGCGCCGGTGCACGGTCATCTGCGCAGTGCGCCGCACGCGCGGGGCGATGTGCGCTTTGTGTGGAGCGGCGACACCGTGGGCCAGGGTTTCGGCATCAATCCGGACATCGGCGGCATGCGCATCTACAGCGCGATGCGCGAACGCAATCCGGACTTTTTCCTGCATAGCGGCGACACCATCTATGCCGACGGCCCGATCCCGGCCGAACTGATCGTCGAAGAGGGCAAGCGCTGGCGCAATCTCACCACCACGGCCAAGAGCAAGGTGGCCGAAACGCTGGACGAATTTCGCGGCAATTACCGTTACAACCTGCTCGATGAAAACGTCCGTCGCTTCAATGCCGAGGTCGCGCAGGTCTGGCAATGGGACGATCACGAGACCACCAACAACTGGTCGCCTGGCAAGCAGTTGGACGAGCGCTATCAGGTGCGCGATATCGATGTGCTGGCCGGCCGTGCACGTCAGGCATTTCTGGAATATGCACCGATGCGCGGCGTGCGTGCCGATGGCGACGGGCGCATCTATCGCAAGATCGGTTATGGCCCGCTGCTGGATGTGTTCGTGCTGGACATGCGCAGCTACCGCGGCGCCAACAGCGACAACCTGCAGCCGCAACCCGGCGCGGACGCTGCATTTCTCGGCACGCAACAACTGGCGTGGCTGCAGCGCGAACTGGCCGGCTCACGCGCGCAATGGAAGGTGATTGCCGCCGACATGCCGATCGGCCTGCAGGTGCCCGATGGGCAAGACGCCGCAGGGCGCGCGCGTTGGGAAGCGATCGCCAATGGCGACCCGGGCGTGCCGCGTGGCCGCGAACAGGAAATCGCCGCGCTGCTGCGTTTCATCAGCGCAGCGCGCATCCGCAACACGGTGTGGCTGACCGCCGATGTGCACTACTGCGCGGCCCATTACTACCATCCCGATAAAGCGGCGTTTAAGCAGTTCGAGCCGTTCTGGGAATTCGTCGCCGGCCCGCTCAATGCCGGCAGTTTCGGGCCGAATGCGCTGGATGCCACCTTCGGCCCCACGGTGATCTTTCAAAAAGCACCACCTGCGCCGAACATGTCGCCGCTGGCCGGATTTCAGTTCTTTGGCGAAGTGGAGATCGACGCACACACCGGCGTGCTGACGGTGACGCTGCGCGATCTGGACGGCGTGGCGCAGTTCCGCCAACCAATCTTGCCGCATGGGCATGGTGCGACGTAGGCAAACGCATTGCCCACGCTTGCCAGCGGAGCGCGCTGGTGCGGCATGCGAGGTCGCAGAAACGCTGCAGCATCTCTCAGGTTGTGCCGATGCCTGCTGCTGGCGACACAGCCGCGAGGTCAATCGCCGCTTTCAGTCGGTGGCCAACGGATAGAACGCCAGCGCCGCGCGGCAGTCCGGGGCGGCCCACCATTCGTGCAGTTGCCAGTGCGCGGCCCGGCCGAGTTCCGGGTCGCACCACTGCAAGTGCAATGAGCCGTCCGGGGCCAGTGCATAGGCCAGCCGATGCAGACCGAACGACAGGCCATGCCCATAGGCCTTGAGTAGCGCTTCCTTGGCGCACCACAGGCGGAAGAACAGCGCGTGTTGCGCGTCCGGCTCCTGCGCAGTCAACAGTGCGATTTCGTCGGGATGGAAGAAGCGTTGCGCGATGTCCAGCAGGCGTGGGCGTGCGCGAATGCGCTCCAGATCCACGCCCAGCCGCACGCCTTCGCCCAGGCCGACCAGCAGGTACTCGCCGCTATGGCTCCAGCCGGTATCCCGGTTAGGCAAGGCCGGCTGCAGCGATGGACGCCCGCGTGCATCGCGCTGCAAAGGCACGTTTTCAGGGTCGATGCCCAGTGCCAGGCCCAGCAACTGCCGCGCCTGCGGTTCGCCGCGTTCGCCGTGCCGATGCGGGCGCAGCCACAGCTGCACCGGGCCATGCCGCCAGCTCGCGTGCGCTGTCACGCTGCGTCCACCAAACCGAACACTCGGCAGCGCGATGTATCGCGCTCGACAGGTACTTCACGCCCGGCTGCGTTGAATGGCGGCCATGCACCACTTCCGGTGCATGCACCACTTCCGGTGCACGCGTACAAGGAGATCGGCAACATGGGCATCATCATCTGGTTGATCGTCGGCGGCATCGTGGGTTGGCTGGCCAGCATCATCATGCGTCGCGACGCACAGCAGGGCATCATCCTCAACATTGTGGTCGGCATCGTCGGTGCGTTGATCGCAGGTTTCCTGTTCGGTGGCGGCATCAATCAAGCCATCACGTTGTGGACCTTCGTCTGGTCGCTGCTGGGTGCGGTGATCCTGCTGGCGATCGTCAATCTGTTTACGCGTGGTCGTGTGCGCTGATTGAAGCGTAGTGTGATTGAAACAACGCCCGGGCTTGCCCGGGCGTTGTCGTTTCAGCCGCCGGTGACATCAACCGCTTGCCGGCGTGCGATCGGACGGATGGTGAATCCCATCTTCCACCGGCACGGCGATGTTCAACGCATAGGGATTGACGCCTTCCAGGCAACCGACGTTGTAGCCGTATTCGTTGGGATTGGAACGCCGCCGATGGTGCGTATAGATGCCGCACACACTGCAGAAATAATGCGCAGCCGCGTGCGTGTTGAACTGATACAGCCGCAGCACGTCTTTGCCCTGCAGCACATGCAACCCATCGAGCGTGACCGAGGCGACGATGGCGCCGCGGCGGCGGCACATCGAGCAATCGCAGCGGCGTGGATCGAGCAGGCCATGCGGTAGATCCAGATCGATCTGCACCGCGCCGCAATGGCAACTCAATCGATGCACCGGCCCGAGCGTGACCTCGCCCACCTTGTAGGTGCTGCGCCGCAGCGTGCGCTCGCTCATGCGCTGGCCTCTGCCAGCCGCACCCACGCCGGTGCGTGATCGCTGGGGCGCTCCCAGGTGCGCGGTTCGCGGTCGATACCCGATTCCACCGCGCGTGCGCGTAGCGCATCCGACACTAGGGTCAGATCGATGCGCAGGCCAAGATTGCGACGGAAGCCGGCCTGGCGGTAATCCCACCAGCTGAACTGCTCGGCATCGTCGTGATGCAGACGGAACGCATCGTGCAGGCCCAGCGCGAGTAGTTTTTCCAGCGCCGCACGCTCGGCGGTGGAGGTGAGGATGTGGTGCTCGTTCCACACCGACGGGTCGTGCACGTCGCGCGCATCCGGGGCGATATTGAAGTCCCCCAGCACCACCAGCTGCGGGTACTTCTGCAATTCCTGCGCCAGCCAGTCGTGCACCGCGGCGAGCCAGCGCAGCTTGTAGGCGTACTTGTCGGTGTCCACGTCCTGGCCGTTGACCACATACAGGTTGACGATGCGCACGCCATCGACGGTGGCGGCGATGACGCGCTGCTGCACGTCGTCGAAGCCGGGGATGCCCATCTGCACATCCAGCGCCGGCGAGCGCGACAGGATCGCCACGCCGTTGTAGGTTTTCTGCCCGCAGAACACGCTGCGATAACCAAGCGCAGCGAGCGCCGCGTCTGGAAACTTGTGGTCTTCCAGCTTGGTTTCCTGGATGCCGACCACGTCGGGCGCAAACGTGTCCAACCACTGTTGCAGGTGCGGCAGGCGCACGTTGAGCGAGTTGACGTTCCAGGAGGCAATCTTCATGGCGCAGACCGTGGTTCAAACCACCAATGGTACCGCGCCGCTCGCTTGTCGCTTAAGGCTGCGGGGCGATGCGCACCCCGAGCTGGTTGGCAACCGGGCGTTCGCGCCCCGGGATGCCGGTGTGGATGGGGCGGTTGAGCGTACGCACGCGCCCCTCCACGCGCGCAGCCAGGGTGCTGGAGCCGCCGCCATCCAGATTGATGGCGGAGCTGGCGCCGAGCTGCTGCAACACCGCGGTGAGCGCATCCAGGGTCATGCCGGCGCTGTAGCCGGGCTGGCGGCCGTCGGCGACCACCATCCACAGCGTCTTGCGTGCGCGATCCAGGCCCAGTGCGCTGCGTGGTTCGGGGCCGTCGTAATACTCGGCGCGGCTGGCTTCGCGTGGCTGGCGCTTGCCGTCGAGCAGCAGCAGCGGGCCGGCACCGACACCCATCCGCGTGCCGGAGGGGCAACTGCCGCGCACGATGCGCACCGCATTGCGCGCGCTCACGCACAGCGCTGCGTTGACGCGTGCATCGGTGGTGGTGGCGGCCGAATCGAGGTGGCCTTCATTGATCGACAGACCTTCGGCAGTAACGCCCTCCCCCGTGGCCGGCACGAATGCCTTGTCGAACAGGTGCCCGCCATCGAACGGCAGGAAGTAATCGGCGTTGATCGCCAACGCCAGCTCACCATCGCGCACGAACGCGGTAGTGGGATTGGCGAGAAATTCGCCACCGCCGCCGCGCTCGCCGCGCGTGCCGACCAGCTGCAGCCCGGGGGTGGCGAGATCGATTTCGGCGATGTGCAGCATCACCGGTTGCGGTGCGCTCACGGCTTGCCGCCAGTAGCGCACACCCGGCGCCAGCGTGATCGGCACCCCGGGTGCGGGCACCGGCTGCACCAGCGGTTCGATACTGATGCGATCGCGGGCGTGGGCCTGGTCCAACGCAGCCAGCACCGCGTCGATACGTGCCGGCGGCGTGCGCAGCAGCAGCCGTTGTGTGGGCGCGAGTTGCAACACCTGCACCAGACCGGCGCAGCGCGCGCCGCCGCATGCCTTGCCATCGATGCCGACGCGTGCCGGGCCATCGGCATCGTCGGGCACCTGCAAGGCGATGCGATTGCGCTCGGCCGGTTTGCAGCGGCTCACCGCCGCGAGCACATCGTCCGGCCATTGTCCCCAGCAGTCGCCGCTGACGATGGTCTCCATGGCCACAAACTGCGCGCCTGCCGGCGGCATTGCGGCATCGTCAGCACTGGCGCTGCCGGCCAGCGTTGCCAGCAATGCCATCAACAGCGCCGATGCGCCGTATCGATCAGAACGCATAGTCCACTCCAAGGTAATACGCACGGCCGTTGTCGAGCTGCTCGCGCATCAATTGTTGGTCGGCGCCGATCACCCGCGTCAGCCGCGCATTGCTGAGATTGCGGCCCTGCACGGTCAGGCGCAGTTGCTTGCTGAAACTCCAGGCCAGCTGCGCGTCGTAACTGGTGATCGCAGCGTAATAGCGGTCGTTGACGCGGTTGTCGGTGGCGGCGGACAGCAGCTGTTGGCCGGTGTAGTTGGCACTGACGCGCGCACTGAACGGGCCGATGTCGTACAGCAGCGAGGCGTTGGCGCTGCGCTTGGGCGATTCCATCAGGCCGGGCAAGGCGCGGCAGCGGCCGTCGGCCATCTGCACATCGGCCGTGCGCGGGTCGAGCAGGGTTGCGTTGAACATCGCGCCCAGGTTCGACCACGCACCGGGCAGGAAGTCGAAGCGCGTATCGATGGCGGTGAATTCGATGCCCTGCACCTGCGCATCGCCGGTATTGATCGCCTGGGTGGTGGTGACCTGATAGGTGCCGACCAACCCGCCGGGATCGCGCTGGGTGTCGGTGCTGGTCAGGCGCACGATTTCATCGCCGATACGCTTGTGGAACAGCGCCACCGACAGCTGCGAATCGCTGTCCGGATACCATTCCAGCGACACATCCAGATTGTCCGCGCGACGCGGACGCAACAGCGGATTGGCGATGCTGCGATTGATGGTCAAGCCGGTGACATCCACCACCGGGCTGCTGTTCTGGCCGATGTCGGCATAGGTGGGCAAGCCAATGGTGCGGCTGCCGGCCATGCGCAGTTTCAACGCCGGGGTGATGTCCCAGGCGAGGTTCGCCGAGGGCAGCAGGAAGCGACGATCGCTGTCTGCCGATTGCTGCACGTAGTTTGTGGTGCTGCTTAGCGGCTGCGGCACCACGCTGAGCACCTCGCGCTGCAGGTATTCGTTGCGCAGGCCGAACGTCGCCAGCGTGCGCTCGCCATGCCAGGTGCCCATGAGATAGGCGGCGCCATTGCGCTCGTCGATGCGGAAATCACTGATCGCGCTGTTGCGCGCATTGGTGTTGGCCAGCACATAGGCGCCTGGCGAAGCAGCGGCGAAGGTGGCGACCTTGGCCGGGTCGATCAGCAACAGGCAGCTGAAATCGGCGTATGGGCAGATGCGAGCATCGGCGGTGCCAGTCGTTGCCAGAGTCACGCGGCCGGATGGATTGCGGCGCACTTCATCCAGGTTGTAGCGCTGCTGCAGATCGCGGTACTGCAGGCCGGTACGAACGCCCCAACCGCGCGCGTCGGCATCGGCGTTCTGGCTGTAGTCCACTTTGAACGTTGTCGTGTCGGTGCTGCTTTTTTCCACGCGGGTCAAAAAATACTGCTGCGTGTAGTTGACTGCATTGCCGTAATAGCCCGGGTCGTTCAAGACGATACTTGGGCGCGTATCGTCGCTGAGCGCATACCCGAAGCCCAGGCGCGAGGAAGCGGCTGCGCTGAACACGTCCTCGCGGGTGTCCTGCTGGTATTTGCCGGTGGCGCGGTTGAGCAGTACATCCACATGGCCTTCCGGGTTGAGCCGGAAGCTGCCGCCGAGCTGCGCGTAACGCAATGTGCGGGTCTGATCGAAACGGTTGGCATCCACCTGTGCGCTGCCTTGCGCATAGCGGCCAGTGTTGGTGTCGCTGATGGTTGCGTTGCCGACACGGTTGATCCATTGCGAGCGCCGTTGCTCGTCGTTGCTGTGCTCGAAAGCGCCGGCGCTGAAGGCAAGTTTCACGTCTTCGCCGTCGTCGTATTCGAGCTTGCCGAACACGCTGCGGCGCTGGCGCACGTTGTCGTAACTGAGCGGACGGAAACGATCCGGCGCGATCGCCAGCCCGTCCGGGTCCAGGCCGGGGGTGAGGTTTTGGCGTAGACCGTTGGCGTAATAGCTGTAGCTGTCGATGGCAGTATTCAACGAGGACGAATCGCGGCGAAAGTAATCGGCCGAGAGCACCACGCCGAAGCGGTTGTCCGGCCCGAAGGTGTCGCTGAAACTACCCTGCACCTGGCCGGAGGGCGTGCTGCCCTGCAGATGCCGGCGGTTTTCCCAATCGGCTACGTTGGCGCGCACGGTGGCGAAGCGGCCGTCGTGATCGAAGGCACTGCGCGTGCGCAGCGCGGCGATGCCGCCGATGGCATTGCTGTCCATGTCCGCGTTGAAGGTCTTGTAGATGTCCACCTGCTGCGCCAGCGAGGCGGGAATCACATCCAGCGATTGCACGCGCCGGCTGGTCTCGGTGGAGGGCAGCGCCACGCCATCGATCAACACATTGTTGTAGTCGGGGTTGAAGCCGCGCAGGCTCATGAATTGCGCTTCGCCGCGGCCGTTGTTGACCACCATCGACACGCCCGGCACGCGCTGCAGCGCCTCGCCCAGGCCGAAGTCCGGGATCGAGCCGATATCGTCGGCGGCCACGCCGTCGGAGACCACCGCCGCCTCGCGCTTGGCGCCGATCGCCTGGCGGATCGACAGGTGCTGGCCGGAAACCTGCACCGCATCCAGCTGCACCGGGGCGGTGTCGCTGGCAGTGTCGCCCGCGGGCGCGGCAGGAACGGTCTCGGCGGCGTAAGCACTCAGGCTGGCGCCCACACAAAGCGCCAACAGGCAAAAACGGGGACACGGACGGGTGCGGAAACGTGACATGGGATGACCGACGATGGCAGAGCTCGCCAATTTAATAACTTACTGTGAATTAATTATTTCAGCCACAGCGGTTAAGCTAGCTTCCCCCGTGACACCGCTCGCCATGTCGTCCATTGCCACTTCTGCCTTGCCGCTGCACTCGCCGCCCTTCCCAGGCCTGAGCCTCAACGAGCGCGACATGCTGGAGCGCTTGCGCCTGGCCGGCGTGCTCACCCGCGCCGACCTCAGCCGCGGCACCGGGCTGACCGTGCAGACCGCGGTGCGCCTGATCGAAGGCCTGCAGGCGCGCGGCATGGTGCACATGGGCAGCGGCGTGGCCCGCGCTGGGCGCGGCAAACCGGGCGTGGCGGTGTCGTTGAACCCAGGGCATGGCCACACCTTGGGTATCTCCATCGCCACCGATGCGCTGACCCTGGCACTGATGGATTTTTCCGGGACGGTGCTGGCCGTCACCGAGGTCGCGCTGACCGACACCACCTTGTACGGCGTGCTGACCCAGCTGCAGGCCGCCGATGCCGCCGTGCTGGCGAGCGTGGACCATGCAGGCCCACGGCTGGGCATCGGCGTGGCGATGAGCGGGTTCTTCACCGGCGTGGACAGCTTCATCAATCCGCCCGAGCCGCTGCGCGCGTTGGGCCAGGTCGCGCTGTGTCCGTGGCTGGCCGATGCCTTTGCGCAGCCGGTGTGGATGGATAACGACGGTAGCGTGGCAGCGGCCGGCGAAGCGATGCTGGGCGTGGGCCGTCGCCACCGCGACTTCGCCTATCTCTATCTCAGCTACGGGTTCGGCGGCGGCCTGGTCATCGACGGCCAGGTCATGCGCGGCGCGCGTGGCAATGCCGGTGAATTCGCCGGCATGTTGCCGGCGCAGAAACTCGAACGCGCCACGCTGGAGTTGCTGCGCGAACTGCTGGCCGACGACGGCGTGGTGTTTGCCGACGTGCGCAGCCTGCTGGCCGCCTACGACCCGGCATGGCCGGCGATCGAGCGCTGGATCGCGCGCAGCGCGCCGGGCGTGTCGCTGATCGTCTCGGCGATCACCGCGGTGTGCGACCCGGAAGCCATCGTGTTTGGCGGCCGCCTACCCGCGGATCTGGCGCAGCGGCTGATCGCCGCCGTGCAGATCGACAACCAGCCCCGCCGCGGCCAGGGCCGCCCGATGCCGCTGCTGCTGCCGGCCGAAGCACCGGCCGATGCCTGTGCGATCGGCGCGGCGACGCTGCCGTTGAAGGCGCGCTACTTCCGTTAGTGCCCGCCGGCAGCGACGTCGCCTGCCGTGCACGCCGTGCGTCAGTCGCCTTGCCGCTGGCGTGACGGCAGCCTGCCCGGCGCGTCAGCGAGCGCAGCAGCTTGCATGCAGCTCCCGTGCAAGCATCACCACCTGCTGCTCTGTGGCGACATCCATCTCCTCAAACATCTCCTCACCGCGCAACGGCGCTGCAGCCGGCAACGGATGTCCGAACGGCTGCTGGGACACCAGTCGCCAGGCGTCGCCGTACAGCGGCTCGGCGGTCGCCAGCAGCGGCGAGGACACGAACTGATCCAGCACCGGCATCGCCGCCCGGTTGCCCTGCATCGCCATCGCCTCAAGGTCGGCCAGCACTTGCTCGGCGTCGGCGCGATCGGAAGGGGAGAGCGGTTGCGGCCTGCCGTCTGCGGCGACGGCGGGTTGGCGCTCCAACAGCAGGCGTGCGCGTCGACCCAGCAATTCGAGCTGCGCGTCGGTATTGCCGCCGGCGGCGGCCTGACGCAGCAGTTGTTCCACCTGCGCGTACTCGCCTTCGCCAATGTGCCGGCAAGCCGCCAGCTGGGCAGCATGGTCGCGCGTGCTTTGCGACACCACGGCGCGCGCACCAGGCTCCGCCAGGTCCGCATCGCCAACGGACGTCGCGGACCGCGCCGCCTCGGCAAGCATGGCGCAGCGGCTATAGGTCTGCGCGCGCGCATAAGACACCGCGGCACGCTCGCCCGACGCGGCAGCGGCAGTGCTGTGCGTCGTCTCTGCACCACCGGCTTGCGTCTTCGCTTCGGTCTGAAAGGCCTGCGGCGATCCAGTGCCACAGGCTGACAAGGCGAGCGCGTGCGGCACGAGGATCAGCCATCGGGACAGCGCGCCGTTCCCTCTCACTGCCGGATCCGCTGCGCATCAGCATCGGCGCTGCGCTGGCTCTGGTCAGAGGACGCCAGACCCGCCGCTTGCGCAGAGCGTTCCTGCACCAGCTGGGCGATGGCGCGATCGCGCATTTCTTCGCGCAGCTGCGCTTCGATCATCCCGCCCACAGTGTCGAGCGTGGCGGTGTGCTTTTCCTCCAGACGGATCAGGTGATATCCGCCAGGGCCGCGCACGGGGCCAGACACGTCGCCCACCGCCAGCGCACGCACCGGCACCTCGAACGGCGTGTCCAGGTAAAGGCCGAACATCGACGACAGCTGGCCCCCGTCGGCGGCAGTGGCGCCATCGTCGGATTCCTCGGCGGCCAGTCGGGCGAAATCGCCTCCACGCTCGATGCGACGGCGCAGCATCTGCGCACGCTCCAGGGCCTGCGCCTGGCTCAACGGATGACTGCGCCGCGGCGCCGACTCGGGTTGTTCAGCGATGAAGACATGGCTGAGTCGGAATTCGTCGAAGTCGCCCGGCCGCTCGGCAAAGCGCTTTGCGATATCGGCCTGCGACACCGTCACGCTCTGCAGCAGGTGATCGCGCTCGGCCTGCGCGAGCACAGTGTCGGCAGCCTCGCGCAGCAGGGCAGCCGTTTGCGGATCATCGGCAAGGCCTTGGCTCCTTGCGCGTTCGGCCAGGATCGCGCGTTCGATGGAAGCAGCGGCGCTGTCCGCATTTTCGCGGCGTGCATGTTCTGCTGGCACAGCCTCTTCCCTCCCATCTGCGTCTGTCGGCGATGCAATGGCGGCCTGCGTGGTCATGTAGGCACCGAGCAGCAGCAACACGTAGCGTGTCGCGCGTGCAGGACCAACAGCAACGTTGAACAACTTGGACATGAGATCTCCCTCAGAAACAGCGGCGATTGACTATTTCCGGTCATCCGGTGCGACAACCTCGGCCGCACCGGATGCCGTCAAGGCGTTACGGTGCGTAATGCGAAATGCGCCGCCCGTTGATCTTCAGCGTACGCATGGTCGACTTCGGATCGTCGGTGGTAATCAGCCCGAACCGCTGCGACATCAGGAAGCCGATATCGCCGCGATGGTCTGCGGTATCGGATTTCCCCTGATACGAGGAATACAGTTGCGACAATCGGTAGCAACACGAACCGTTGTTGCTGATGAACTCGCCGGCACCCGGGCCATCGGGAATGGCCTGGAAGATGGCGATACGCTTGCCCTCGGCACGCGCTGCGTTCTTCTGGCCTTGCAACAGGCCATCATCCTGCTTGACGTTGATTTCCAGCGTGTGGGCATAGCGTTGCCATTCGACACGACTGGCCGGCACATCGATCTTCGCCAGCATGTTGGTGGTGTAGACCGGAATGGCATGCACATACTTCGCGTTACCGGCAAACGCGGCCGGGTGCGGGAACAACGTGGCGTTGACCTTCATCGCCACGACCTGCTCGGGATGATTGGGAAATGCCTTCAAGGCAGCGGTGTGTACCGCGCGCACGCCATCGGCGGTCTTAACGTCGAAGATCAGCGGCAGCTGCATGTTGTTGCGCTTCCAATACGCAAACAGCTCGTCCAGGCTGTACATCTCCCACCCGGTGACGGTGCCACGGTTCGGCGTGAGCAGGTGCAGTCGCTTGATGTTGGCCAACGACAGGCTGCTGACGAGCGGATTGGCGCCCAGGTTGGTGCTCGGGTTGTACTTGCCGCCCCCTACGACGGTGTACACGTCGGTGGTGCGCCCAAGATTGAAGTCGTGGCTCAGCACCGGCATGCCGTCCTGGGTCACCTTGACGTCCAGCTCCACGCCATCCATGCACTGCACGTCGGCATTGAGCACGGCGCGGCTGGAGTTTTCCGGAATCGATGGATCGCCCGAGTATTTGCCCCACAGGCCGCGGTGGGCCAGCACCAGGGTATCGGCGGTGAACTTGTCGTTGAGGATCTCCGCCATCTTGTTGGCGGTATTGCCGCACGATGCAGCAGCAAGTTGCGGCATGGCGGCCAGCACGGCCAGCGCGCCGAGCAGGCGGCAGGCACGGGCCAAGGGATGTGGAGCGAGGGTGGTAGGCATGGTCTCTGTGTCCCGGTTCGTAGGTGCATGAAGGGCAAGGGATGGACGAGAGCCGACGGGTCGACGCAATCGGCGAACTCGCTTGCAGCGCACTCGCCAGCCGGTCGATACCGGGAGTGAGGCCAAGCCGTGCGTGATCAGCGTTCGGCTTGTTCGCCAATTTAGTCACTTACCATGAATTAATTATTTCTGCGGCATGGCGATCTGTCGCGCATGCGCAGTGAGGCGCGGCGATGCGAAGCGATGCTTGAACTGGCAGGCGCGCATCACGATGCGTGAGGCGAGAAGCCACCAACGTGGTCGGCACCTGTCGGATCCACTGACTGATATAAACCCGCATGCCCAGGCAACAGCGCTGGTGGGACCTCGCGGCGCGCGTCACCCAAAACGCAAAACGCCGGCACAAGGCCGGCGTTCTGCGATACATCCAGCGATGGGCCGATACGTCAGTGACCCGACGGACCAGTGGCACCCAAACCGGTTTCAGCACGGATCTGCTGCGCCTTGAACGCGGAACGTTCGTTGGTCGCCTGCGGGCTGCGATCCAGGATCGAGAACAGCCAGATGCCGACAAAGCCAATCGTCATCGAGAACAGCGCCGGCGAGGTGTACGGGAACGGCGCCGAGCCAGTTGCATTGCCCAGCGTATCCACCCACACCGACGGCGACAGCACCGTCAGCACCAGCGAGGAGATCAGGCCCAGGAAGCCGCCGACCACCGCGCCGCGGGTGGTGCAGTTCTTCCACAACAAGGACAGGATCAGCACCGGGAAGTTGGCCGAAGCGGCGATGGCGAACGCCAGCGACACCATGAAGGCCACGTTCTGCTTCTCGAACACGATGCCCAGCAGCACCGCGATCACGCCCAGCACCAGGGTGGTGACGCGCGAGACCTTCAGCTCCGAACCCGGCGCCGGATTGCCCTTCTTGATCACCGTGGCGTACAGGTCGTGCGACACCGCCGAGGCGCCGGACAGGGTCAAACCTGCGACCACCGCCAGGATGGTGGCGAAGGCCACCGCCGAGATGAAGCCCATGAACACATTGCCGCCCACGGCATTGCCGACCAGCACCGCCGCCATGTTGGCCGCGCCCTTGCCGCCGTGGATGGTGCCGGTGGCAACATCGGCAAACTGCGGGTTGGTCAGCACCAGCGCGATCGCACCGAAGCCGATGATGAAGATCAGGATGTAGAAGTAGCCGATCCAGGTGGTCGCCCACAGCACCGACTTGCGCGCCTGCTTGGCATCGGGAACGGTGAAGAAGCGCATCAGGATGTGCGGCAGGCCGGCGGTGCCGAACATCAGCGCCATACCGAACGAGATCGCCGAGATCGGGTCCTTGACGAAGCCGCCCGGCCCCATGATCGACAGGCCTGCTTTGGCTGCGTCCTCCGGCGATGCACCACCGTTGGCCGCAATCGCGGTCTTGACCCGCACGCCCTCGGCAAACAGCGCCTCGAAGCTGAAGTTGAAGTGCCACATGATCGCCACGGCCATGAAGGTCACGCCGGTCAGCAGCAACACCGCCTTGATGATCTGCACCCAGGTCGTTGCGGTCATGCCGCCGAACAGCACGTAGACCATCATCAGCACGCCGACCAGCGTCACCGCCACCCAGTAGTCCAGGCCGAACAGCAACTTGATCAACGCACCGGCGCCGACCATCTGTGCGATCAGATAGAACAACACCACCACCAGCGTGCCCGATGCGGCAAAGCTGCGGATCGCGGTCGGTGCGAAGCGATAGCCGGCCACGTCGGCAAAGGTGTACTTGCCGAGGTTGCGCAGCCGTTCGGCCATCAGGAAGGTCAGGATCGGCCAGCCGACCAGAAAGCCGATCGCGTAGATCAGGCCGTCGTAGCCGTTGGCCATCACCGCCGCGGTAATGCCCAGGAACGAGGCCGCCGACATGAAGTCGCCCGCGATCGCCAGGCCGTTCTGGAAGCCGGTGATGCCACCGCCGGCGGTGTAGAAGTCAGAGGCCGATTTGGTCTTGGCCGCCGCCCATTTGGTGATCCACAAGGTGCCCAGCACAAAGAAGCCGAACATGCCGATCGCCACCCAGTTGGTGGGTTGCTTGTCGACCTGGCCCATGTCGCCGCCGGCGGCCAGTGCGAGGCCTGCCGGCAGCAGGCCGGCCAGAATCAGGAGAAGGCGCGAAGTCTTGCTCATTTGCGGGCTTCCTCCAGGATCTGCGCGGTCAGCTGGTCGTAGGTGTTGTTGGCACGACGCACGTAGATGGCGGTGATGATGATGGTGAACACCATCACTCCGATCGCGATCGGAATGCCGATCGAGGTCACCCCGGCGCCGATCGGTTTGGCGAGGAATTCCTTGTCGAAGGCGATCAGGCCGATGTAGCCGTAATAGGCGAGCAACATCAGCACGGTCAGCGTCCAGCCCAGCGTGTTGCGTTGGCGTTTGAGCGCGTGGTACTTCGGATTGGCATCGATCTTGGCGATCAGTGCTTCATTCGAGACGGTCATGGTCTGTCTCCTGGAGTGCGGGCGGCACGGCCCGCCCACATGCGTGGCGGGCCACCGGCGGGGTGAATCTTAGAAGCTGTACTTGGTGGTGAACTGCAGGCGCGAGATGTCGCCGGAATCGCCGTTTTCAGCTTCGCGGCGGCCGTACATCAGCTCTGCACCCACATCGACCTTGGGCAGCGGCGAATAGAAGACGTTGGCGCGGATGCTCTGCTGCGACTTGCTCGCCAGCCCGCCGGTATTGGCGATGTCGTGGTCGTAATCCACGCGCGAATACATGATGGTGCTGCGCAGCTTGGCGTTGTAGTCGTGGCGCCACGCCACCCAACCAGCCACGGTGCTGACGGTCTGGATGTTGCCGTCCATATCGATTTCCACGTCCGAGCCGTTGCCCAGACCCAGATAGCGCCCCAGGCCTTCGCCGTAGCTGAGCTGATAGCGCAGGTCGTTGTTGGAGTTGATGATCCAGCGGCCACCGCCGGCGATGGCGCCGCCGAAGTCGGTGTCGTTGGTCAGCGCGCTGCGCGTGCGGTACTGGCGCGCGATCGCCGACAGCCCGAACGTGCCCCAGGTGCCCTTCCAGTTGTAGCGCGCGGTCAGGTCCGGCATCGCGCCATGGTCCGAGGCCAGGATGGTGTTGCCACCCTGGTAGGGCGTGGTCAGCGTCTCGGGATTTTCTGCCGACACACTGAAGGCACCGCGGGTATAGCGAATCTGGGTCTGACGGCTGAACAGCGCACCGTCGGTCGGCCCGACGATGTCGGCGGCCTCGGGCAGGATCGTGGCATCGATGAAATTGGACCATGTCTGGCCGGCCAGCCAGTTGTTCCAGCTCATGTAGGCGTGCCGCAAGGTGCCGCCGTACAGATTGTTGACCTGGTTGGCCAGCGCGTTGCCGAAGAAATCCAGTTCGATGAAGCCGGTGAGCTTGTCGCCATTATCGGTGACGGTGTCCACGCCCAGATTGAAGCGCGAGAACTTGGCATGAAAGTCGGTGTCGGTGCTGGAGGCCTGGCCGCCGACCGGGGTCTGCGTCGGGATGTACAGGTACCGCCCCACTGCGCCTTCGGGCAATGCGCCGTCGCTGGTGCGGGTGGTCATGAAGTCGGCCTTGATGAAACCGCCAAAACGAAACGTTGTCCCCGGCAACGCGTTCGGCGTGATGCTGCTCAACTGGATCGGCTTCTTGCCGGCAGGCACTACAGGTGCGGCCGGCGTCTGCGCCTGCAAGGTGCGTACCTCGGTCACCTGCGTCTGCGTCTGGGCAATCTGGCCCTGCTGTTGCTGCTGTGCAGAGACCAGCAGTTGTACCTGACGCTCGAGCTCGGCAATGCGCGTTTCCAATGCCTTTTCCTTGGCCGTTTGCGCGAAGGCAACGCCCGGCAAAATGCTCGCCACAAACAACGCAGCCGCCAACGGATGGCGCACCAATGGTGCAGTACGGTGTTTCATAGACCCCTCTCCCCAATGAAGGCCTCGCGCTTGATGGCGATGCTGTGCGGAGCGTGAGGCAGTCCGCACTTGCGAGCCTATTCGCCTTTGGTCGTAGCTGCAACGCAGCATTCCACAAGGTGACCGATCGTCGCACTAGAACCGGGAACGGATTTGGGATAACGCGCTCTGGCGGTTAAGACCAAGGTCTAAGGCCCGGTTGAACGCCGGGACAGAATGGATACGGCACACTGATTGTCTACCGAGGGCGGCTGTCGCGCTCTCTTCCGACAAGTTCATCGCAAGTGAGGGTGCCATGGCTGATGTTTATCCCGTCGATCCCGCGTTCGCCGCTGATGCGCGCATTACGCGCGAGCAGTACGCAACGCTGTACCGCGAATCGATCGAACACCCCGAGCAGTTCTGGGGCAAGGCCGCGCAGCGGCTGGAGTGGTTCAAGCAACCCACCCAGGTAAAGGACGTCAGCTACGCGCTGGACGACTTCCATATTCGCTGGTTCGGCGATGGCGAGCTCAATGCCAGCGTCAACTGCCTGGATCGCCAGCTGGCCACGCGCGGCGACAAGACCGCGCTGTTGTTCGAACCCGACAGCCCGGACGCCGAATCCTATCCGGTCACCTACCGCCAGTTGTACGAGCGCGTGTGCAAGCTCGGCAATGCGCTGCGCAATCTCGGCGTCAACAAGGGCGACCGCGTCACCATCTACATGCCGATGATTCCCGATGCGGCCGTGGCCATGCTCGCCTGCGCACGCATCGGTGCGGTGCACTCGGTGGTGTTCGGCGGGTTTGCCGCCAACTCGATCGCCGACCGTGTGATCGATTGCCAGAGCAAGCTGATCATCACCGCCGATGAAGGCCTGCGCGGCGGCAAGAAGATTCCGCTCAAGGCCAATGTCGATGCGGCACTGAAACTGCCCGGCACCAACACCGTGGAAACGGTGCTGGTGGTGCGTCACACCGGTGGTGCGGTCGAGATGCAGGCGCCGCGCGATCGCTGGTTCCATGATGTGGTCGATGGCCAGCCGGCCGAATGCGAACCCGAGCGCATGAACGCGGAAGATCCGTTGTTCATCCTCTACACCTCCGGTTCCACCGGCAAGCCCAAGGGCGTGCTGCACACCACCGCCGGCTATCTGCTGTTTGCCAGCTACACGCACGAAGTGGTGTTCGACCTGCGCGAGGACGACATCTACTGGTGTACCGCCGATGTGGGCTGGGTCACCGGCCACAGCTACATCGTCTACGGCCCGCTCGCCAACGGCGCGACTGCGGTGATGTTCGAAGGCGTGCCGAATTACCCGAACGTCTCGCGCTTCTGGGATGTGATCGACAAGCACAAGGTCAGCATCTTCTACACCGCGCCCACCGCGATCCGCGCACTGATGCGCGATGGCGAGGAGCCGGTCAAGAAGACCTCGCGCAAGAGCCTGCGTCTGCTCGGCAGCGTCGGCGAGCCGATCAACCCGGAAGCCTGGCGCTGGTACTACGAAGTGGTCGGCGACAGCCGTTGCCCGATCGTGGACACCTGGTGGCAGACCGAAACCGGCGGCATCCTGATCTCGCCGCTGGCCGGCGTGGTCGATCTCAAGCCGGGCTCGGCGACCCTGCCGTTCTTTGGCGTGCAGCCGGCCCTGGTCGATGCCGAAGGCAAGATTCTGGAAGGCGCCACCGAAGGCAATCTGGTGCTGCTGGATTCGTGGCCGGGCCAGATGCGCTCGGTCTATGGCGATCATCAGCGTTTCATCGACACCTACTTCCGCACCTATCCGGGCAGCTACTTCACCGGCGACGGCTGCCGCCGCGATGCCGATGGCTATTACTGGATCACCGGCCGCGTGGACGATGTGATCAACGTGTCCGGCCACCGCATCGGCACCGCCGAAGTGGAAAGCGCACTGGTCTCGCACCCCAAGGTCGCCGAGGCGGCCGTGGTCGGCTTCCCGCACGACGTCAAGGGCCAGGGCATCTATGCCTATGTCACCTTGATCGCGGGCGAGACCCCGAGCGAAGAACTGCACAAGGAGTTGATCACTTGGGTGCGCAAGGAGATCGGCCCGATCGCCTCGCCGGATCACCTGCAATGGGCACCGGGCCTGCCGAAGACCCGCTCGGGCAAGATCATGCGCCGCATCCTGCGCAAGATCGCCGAGAACGCACCCGACCAACTCGGCGACACCTCGACCCTGGCCGATCCATCGGTGGTGGATTCGTTGGTGAGCGAACGGCTGACGCGCTGACGCGCGTTGGGAATGGGGAGTTGGGAATGGGGAATCGGCAGAGCGATTCCCTATCGCTGCCAATTCTCATCTTCAAAGTCACCACACCGCTGTTGTCGTTGCTTGCCTTGCTGCTCTTCGCTGTTGCCTTTGCGATTCCCCACTCCCGATTCACGGCCCCCTCAATGACCACCCTGCTGATCGCCGACGACCATCCCCTGTTCCGTGAGGCCTTGCGCGGGGCGGTGCAACGTGTGATGCCGGGGGTGCTGTTGTTCGAGGCCGACACGGTGGATGCGTTGTACACCCTGGCCGATGCGCAACCGGATGCCGATCTGTTGTTGATGGATCTCAACATGCCGGGCGCGCAGGGGTTCAGTGCGTTGGTGCATATGCGTTCGCTGCATCCGCAGTTGCCGGTGGTGGTGGTGTCCGCACGCGAGGAGCCCACCGTGATGCGTCGTGCGATCGACCATGGCGCGTTCGGTTTCATTCCCAAATCCGCCGACTCGGACACCATCGGGCGCGCGTTGGCCACGGTGCTCGATGGCGAGCGCTGGATCCCGGCCGAGGCGCAGAACCTGCCGCCCACCTGCAGCGAAGAACGTGAAGTGGGCCAGCGCCTGCGCGATCTCACCCCGCAACAATTCCGCGTGCTGCAGATGCTCGGCGCCGGGCGCCTCAACAAGCAGATCGCCTACGACTTTGGCGTGTCCGAAGCCACCATCAAAGCGCATGTCACCGCGATCCTGCGCAAGCTCGGCGTCACCAACCGCACCCAGGCGGTGCTGATGGCCGGCAAGCTTGCCATCGATGCCGACGGCATCGTGCTGCCGCCGCCCGAGGAAGACTGAGCGCGGCCGACACACTGCTGCGGCCATCAGTCACCACGTTTCGGTGCATCCTCACACCGCAATCAGCGCAAAGATCGGCCGGTGCAGACCTTTGACGTGCGTTGCGGCGCGGGCACGTGCCACACCTCGTTGTCGTGTTCGTCGCTGCCTTCGTAGAGGGCGTAGCGCCCATCGTCCTGGCGATGCATGGTCGGGCTGAAGGTGATGAAATCGACACGGCCGTCCGGGCCGATGAACTGCATCTCGCCTCCGCACACGAAATTGGACCCCGGTTGCTGACCAAGTGCAGCGCAGGTCACCTGCGAGGTCTCCGCACGCACGACGCGGCTCACTTTTGGCCTGATCAGGCCGCGGTCTGCGGCATCGCAGAAATAATCGGCGATGACCGTGTGCATCTCACGCTGCGACGGCATCCAGGGCGGGCAGCTGTAGGCATCGCCTGTGCAACTAGGGACGAGGCCTGCACCTTCAGGGTGACCCGGCGCAGCAGCGAACGCGGTTGGACATGACAGCAACAGGCATGCAGCCGCAGCCAGCAGGAAAATATGGGGAGGCATTGCGCTTGCGGGTTCGGCATGGGGAGGAGCAATCTACCTTATGACCTCGGCGCCCGTTCCGGCCGATGCGTGCACTGCATTGCGTTTGCCACGCAGTGCGCACGCATCGCAGCGTGCGATGCGTGCGGCACACCGCGACTGGTCCGGTGCCAGGCCTCGCCCTGGTAGACGCCAGCACCTGATGCTGCGCATACGCTCACTCTGCCAGCACTTTCAGGCGCATGGCATGCTGTACGCCCGCGGCGCGTCGGTGCGTGCCGGTCTCCAGGGGATCCATGCACACGTTTTCTTTATCGCGCAGCCCGCTTGTGCTGGCACTCGTGCTGGCTGTGCTCGGCTGCGGCAGTGCACAGGCCAACGACAGCAGCTTCGGCGACGACAACGGCACCATCCGCCTGTTGCATCAGCCCGATATCAGCATGGACAAGGAAGCCTTGCTGCTCAGCGAGGAGCGCGTGCAGGTGGACTATGTGTTCACCAACAACAGCGAGCGTGCGTTGACTGTGCCGATCGCCTTCCCGATGCCGCCGATGTACTTCGGCATGGCCGACCACAGCGAGCTGACCGATTTCAAACTGTGGGTGGACGGCAAACCGATCGCCACCACGCGCAAACTCGTCGTACTGCTGGACGATGGCAGCGACATCTCCAAGGCGTTCGCGGCGAGCGGCTGGAGTGCGGACGATGTTGCAACCTTCACCGAATCGGGCACCGTGCCAAAAGGACGCAAGCTCTTGCCGGCGCGCTGGATCGATCCCGACCAGCAACCACGCTTCACGCTCAGCGAGTATTTCGTCTGGCAGCAACTGTTTCCCGCGCGGCGCAGCGTGCAGATCCGGCATGCATACGCGCCCAGCGTGTCCACCGGCGTGCCGCAGAGCAGCGCGTTCCTGCTGGAGTCGTATGCGAAAGACACCTGTATTGATCCCGCGACCAGGACCAGCATGCAACGCCGTGAAGGTGAGCACGGCCTGGGCTGGGCCAACTTGCGCTATGTGCTGACCACCGGCAAGAACTGGAACGGCCCGATCAAGGATTTTCAGCTGACCATCCGCAAGCAGGCGGCGAGCGACATGCTCAGCCTGTGCTTCGACGGCGCGCTGAAAAAGATCGACCCGCTGACCTTCCAGTTCAAGCAAACCAACTTCGTGCCGATGCGCGATCTCAACCTGCTGTTCGTGCGTCGTCCCGAGTGACGCACGTGCGTGCCGACTCGCACATCGACAACGCATACATCCATCCGCAGAGCGCAATAACGATCGACACTCTATACCCACGCTGCGCAAACGCTGCACACACTCAGCCGCATTTCTAGCAAGCCCAAGCGCCCTGGCGTGATCGCATCCACACCCGTGTACCGCGCGCCATCTCAGTTGTCGATATCACCATTGACCATCAGCTGATGCCCGGGCAAGTCTCGGACTCCCAGGACGCTTTGCGGAGATGGCATGACACGACGTGTTCCCTGGCTCTGGATCGGCTTGCTGCTAGCGTGTGCACTGATTGCAGCATTGGCATGGCAGAACAAACAGCTGCGTGCGCAACAGCAGTTCCTGCAGACCCGCATCAGCACACCGTATGACGGCATGTACGTGCCGCGCATCGAAGTGACCGATACGCAGGGCCAACGTCATCTGCTTGGCGCGCCGCAGGGCCAGGCGCAGGTGCTGTTCTTTTTTACTACCACGTGTCCGTACTGCCAGCGTTCGGCACCCACTGTGCTGCGTACGGCGCGGCAATTACAGGCCAATTTGCCGGGCCGGCCGCAGTTGCTCGGCGTGTGCCAGTGCGATGCGGCGCAGGCCGCGCGCTATGCGCATGTGCATGGCTTCGATTTTCCGGTGGTCACGTTGACCGATCGTCGCGCGCTGATGTTGTTTCGTGCGCGCAACGTGCCGCTACTGATGGCCATCGATGGGCAGGGGCGCGTGCGCCATTCCCATCTGGGCGTCTTCGATACCACGGAGCGGGTGCAGGACCTGGTTGCCGCATTGCGCCGCACGGACGCGCCAGCGGCTTTTGCAACGGTGAAGGAGTAATGCATGAAGAAGCGTTGGGTAACTTTGCGGAGTGCGTTGATGGCGGCGACGTTTCTGGCCAGCACCGGTTTCGGTGCGTTCCAGGTGATGGCAGTCGATAACGCACAGCCGAAAACCGAATCGTGTAGTGCATGGGCCTGCAAGGCGGAGTGTCCGGAGTTTGGCGGCGATTTGGGACAAGGCAACGTCTGCTACTGCTGCGGTTAAGAGCGGCGATCAAGACCACTGAGTAGCGGCCAGGCGGTCGCGGCAGGTGCTCGCTACGTTTATTAGCCACTAGGTTCACGGCGGGGCCCCCCGGGCCCCGCCGTTTGCTTGCCAGCATCACTGCGTGCTGCAAACCGCGGTTGTGCCAGGCCAACTTGGGCCTTGGGGTAGGACCGACGCGCTGAACCAACGCCCGCCGTTATGCTGCACTGCAGCGTGATCTGTTCACTTATGATTGCGATATTCATATGCGAACAGCCCGGCACCGGCCGGCTGGTGGACGTTGCGATGCCCAGCTGCTGCTTTCCAGATTCCGTATGCGCTTGCCTGACCATCGCAAACCCTGCGGAGCGTTTCGCGTGAGCGTTGTGCGGAAGCGGTTAGGCAGCACCGACGTGCAGCTCTCGGCGCTGGGCTTTGGCGCCGCGCCGATCGGCAATCTGTACACCGAAGTCGACGAGGGCGAGGCACTGGCTGCAGTGGCGGGCGCGTTCGAGGCAGGTATCCGCCATTTCGACAGCGCGCCTTATTACGGCTATGGGCTAAGCGAGACGCGGCTGGGCCGCGGCCTGGCCGGTGTGCCGCGCGCTGCCTACACGCTGTCGACCAAGGTCGGGCGCTGCCTCTACGACGATGCGCAGGCCGCTGCCGGCCGCGACGGCTTTGCGGTGGCCGGCTGCCGTGCCGCGTTCGACTACAGCGGCGACGGCGTGCGGCGCGCGTTCGCCTCCAGCCTGGAGCGCCTGGGCACCGATTACATCGACGTGCTGCTGCTGCACGACATCGGTGCGCTGACCCACGGCGACAACCACGCCAACGTGCTGCGCCAGGCCTTGGAGGAGGCCTTGCCGGCGATGGCGGCGCTGAAGGCGGCCGGTGCTTGCGGGGCGATCGGGCTGGGCGTCAACGAGCAGGAGGTGGCACTGGAGGTGTTGCCACGCTTCCCGCTCGACTGCGTGATGCTGGCCGGCCGCTACACGCTGCTGGAACAGCATGGCGCGCGCGCGCTGCTCGACCAGGCGCAGCAACGCAACGTGGCGATCCTGTCGGCAGGCCCATACAGCTCGGGCCTGCTCAGCGACGCGCGCGGCCCCGGTGCGACCTACAACTACGCCCCGGTCGACACCGCCACCTTGCAGCACGCGCAACGTCTATACGGGGCCTGCGCGGCGTTCGATGTGGATACCGGTGCGGTGGCGCTGCAGTTCCCGCTGGCGCATCCGGCAGTCACCACCGTGGTGGCCGGCATGCGCACCGTGGCCGAGGTGCAATCGGCCGCCGCACGCCTGCATGCACCGATTCCGCCAGCGCTGTGGCAACGTCTGCGCGATGACGGCCTGCTCGCTGCGGACATGCCCACGCCATGAGCCGCGTCGACGCGCACCTGCATTTCTGGCAGCTGGCCCGTGGCGATTACCACTGGCTCACGCCCGAACTGGCGCCGCTGTATCGCGACTTCGGCCCAGCCGATATCGGCCAGGCGCTGGACGCTGCCGATATTGAGAGCGTGGTGGTGGTACAGGCCGCCGCGACCGAGGCCGAAACCCGTTACCTGTTCGAGCTGGCGCGCGCCGATGCGCGCATTGCCGGCGTGGTGGGCTGGGTCGATTTCGCAGCGCCCGATGCCGCCGCACGCATCGAGGCGCTGGTGCGCGACGGCGGCGGTGTGCTCAAGGGCCTGCGCCCGATGGTGCAGGACATCGCCGACGTGCAATGGCTGGCCCAGCCCGAACTGGATGCCGCCTTCGACGCACTGATCGCGCACGATCTGGCCTTCGACGCGCTGATCCGCAGCGTGCATGTGCCGGCATTGCAGACGCGCCTGAAGCGCCATCCGGACCTGCGCGTGGTCGTCGATCACGGCGGCAAGCCGCAGATCGCTGCGGGCGAATTCGTTGCCTGGGCGGCCGGCATGGCCGCGTTGGCGCAGCATCCCACTGTGCACTGCAAGCTCTCCGGGCTGCTCACCGAAGCGGCGCGCGGCGCCGGCGTGGAGGCGCTGGAGCCGTATGTCGGCCATCTGTTCGCACGCTTCGGCGCGCAACGCCTGCTATGGGGCAGCGACTGGCCGGTGCTGACCCAACGCGCCGATTACACGCAGTGGTTCGACATCGCACAGCACCTGGTCACTAAACACGCCGACGGCCACGCCGCAGCGGTGTTCGGCGACAACGCACGCACGTTCTATCGTCTGCCACGGCCGGCGGCCCCCACCCACGGAATCTCTTCGGTATGACTGTCTCGATCTCTACAACTCCCAACGACCGCCTGCATGGCAAGCGCTGCCTGATCACCGCCGCCGGCGCCGGCATCGGCCGCGAAAGCGCGCTGGCCTGCGCGCGCGCCGGTGCGCAGGTGATCGCCACCGATATCGATGCCGCGGCCTTGCAGGCGCTGGCGGCCGAATCGGAGGCCATCACCACCCAGCTGCTGGATGTCACCGATGCCTCGGCAATCGCCGCATTGGTCGCGGCCCACGGCCCGTTCGATGTGTTGTTCAACTGCGCCGGCTTCGTGCACCAGGGCAGCATTCTCGATTGCGACGAGCCGGCCTGGCGCCGCTCGTTTTCGATCAACGTCGATGCGATGTACTACACCTGCAAGGCGGTACTGCCGGGCATGCTCGAACGCGGCCGCGGCAGCATCATCAACATGTCCTCGGTCGCCTCCAGCATCAAGGGCGTGCCGAACCGCTTCGTCTACGGCGTGACCAAGGCCGCCGTGATCGGCCTGAGCAAGGCGATTGCCGCCGATTATGTGGCGCAGGGCGTGCGTTGCAACGCGATCTGCCCGGGCACCATCAAGACGCCGTCGCTGGGCCAGCGCGTGCAAGCGCTGGGCGGCGACGAACAGGCGGTGTGGAAGAGCTTCACCGACCGCCAGCCGATGGGCCGCCTGGGCGACCCGCGCGAGATCGCGCAGCTGTTGGTGTATCTGGCTTCGGACGAATCGTCGTTCACCACCGGCCAGACCCACATCATCGATGGCGGTTGGTCCAACTGAGCGCGACAACGCATCACGGTGCCACCCACCGCAATGTGGGCGCGGCCAGTGCCAGATGCGATCTGTATCGCTCGTCCGCTTTGATTTGAGCACGCCGTCCTTACCCACCCGATGCACGCGCGCTAGGTTTGCTAGCCGCTCCATTCCTCACCTGCAAAGGAAGACTGCATGAAACTCGTACGCGTTGGCGCCCCCGGCCAGGAACGTCCCGGCTTGATCGATAACGAAGGCCGCATCCGCGATTTGAGCGGTGTGATCGATGATGTAGCCGGCGAGCACATCAGCAATGCCGGCCTGGACAAACTGCGCGCGCTGGATGTGTCCACGCTGCCGCTGGTCGAAGGCGACGTGCGCTACGGCGCTGCAGTCGGGCAAATCGGCAAGTTCATCTGCATCGGTTTGAATTACGCCGACCATGCTGCCGAATCGGGCATGGACGTGCCCAAGATGCCGATCCTGTTCATGAAGGCCACCACCGCGGTGAGCGGACCCAACGACACCGTGATCATCCCGCGCGGCTCGGTCAAGAGCGACTGGGAAGTGGAGCTGGGCGTGGTGATCGGCGATGTGGCGCGCGATGTCTCGGTGGACGAAGCGCTGAATCACGTCGCCGGCTACGCGGTGATCAACGATCTGTCCGAGCGCGAATTCCAGCTCGAACACGGCGGCCAGTGGGTCAAGGGCAAGAGCGCCGATACCTTCGGCCCGATCGGCCCGTGGCTGGTCACCCGCGATGAAATCGCCGACCCGCAGAACCTGTCGATGTGGCTGGAGGTCAACGGCCACCGCTACCAGAACGGCAGCACCCGCACGATGGTGTTCGGCGTGGCCGAACTGGTCAGCCACATCAGCCGCTACATGACGCTGATGCCGGGCGATGTGATCAGCACCGGCACCCCGCCGGGCGTGGGGCTGGGCCAGAAACCACCGGTGTATCTGAAGCCGGGCGACCTGATGGAGCTGGAGATCGAAGGCCTGGGTCGTCAGCGCCAGCCGGTGGTGGCGCATCCGCGTGATGCGGCCTAAAGCCCCTCTCACTTTTCAGGATTTTGGTCGCATTGCGTGCCAAGTTGCGCTCAACGTACGTGGTAATGCCTCCGCACGACGCAACCTAAAGCCCCTCTCCCCTCGGGAGAGGGGTTGGGGTGAGGGTACGTAGCGACGTATCCAAGCAGTTCGTCGCGATGTGCCTTTGTCGTTAGGCGTGACATGTCGGCACGTGTGTTGATGTGTCATGCGCAAATTTTCTTAAGCGGCGTGCGAGGGCGTTGAACTTCCAAGCGTCGCAGCGCGTCGATACCGACGCGCAGTGAGTCAGGAAGTTGATTTACTGATTTGCGTTGCAAGCGCATGAGTCATTGCAGCGCTTCAATATCTCCGGCGCTTTGCGTCCGTACCCTCACCCCAACCCCTCTCCCGAGGGGAGAGGGGCTCAAGCGCACCGCTTCGCTTACATTTTTTCAACCCATTTTCCTATTCCCCGTTTCCATCGCCCAGGACCTCCATGAGCACCATCATCGCCCTCGATACCCACGACGTCCGTTTTCCCACCTCGCGCGAGCTCGATGGGTCGGATGCGATGAATCCGGATCCGGATTACTCGGCCGCGTATGTCGTGCTGCGCACCGATGCACCGGACGACCTGGCCGGCTACGGTCTGGTGTTCACCATCGGCCGCGGCAACGATGTGCAGACCGCCGCCGTGGCTGCACTGGCCGAGCATGTGGTCGGCCTGCGCGTGGAAGACGTCATCGCCGATCTGGGCGCGTTCGCCCGCCTGCTTACCAACGATTCGCAGCTGCGCTGGCTGGGCCCGGAAAAGGGCGTGATGCATATGGCGATCGGCGCGGTGATCAACGCCGCCTGGGATCTGGCCGCACGCGCGGCGAAAAAGCCGCTGTGGCGTTACATCGCCGAGCTCAGCCCGGAGCAGTTGGTCGACACCATCGACTTCCGTTACCTCACCGATGCGCTCACTCGCGACGAAGCGCTGGCGATCCTGCGCGAGGCACAACCGCAGCGCGCGCAACGCATCGCCACGCTGATCGAACAGGGCTATCCCGCCTACACCACCTCGCCCGGCTGGCTCGGCTACTCGGACGAAAAGCTGGTGCGGCTGGCCAAGGAAGCGGTGGCCGACGGCTTCCGCACCATCAAGCTCAAGGTCGGCGCCAACGTGCAGGACGATATCCGCCGCTGCCGCCTGGCGCGTGAGGCGATCGGCCCGGACATCGCAATGGCGGTAGACGCCAATCAGCGTTGGGACGTGGGCCCGGCGATCGACTGGATGCGCCAGCTGGCCGAATTCGACATCGCCTGGATCGAAGAACCCACCAGCCCGGACGACGTCCTCGGCCACGCCGCGATCCGCCAGGGCATCACCCCGGTGCCGGTCTCCACCGGCGAACACACCCAGAACCGGGTGGTGTTCAAGCAGCTGCTGCAGGCCGGGGCGGTGGACCTGATCCAGATCGACGCCGCGCGCGTGGGCGGCGTCAACGAAAACCTCGCCATCCTGCTGCTGGCCGCCAAGTTCAACATCCGAGTGTTCCCGCACGCCGGCGGCGTCGGCCTGTGCGAATTGGTGCAACACCTGGCGATGGCCGACTTCGTCGCCATCACCGGCAAGATGGAAGACCGCGCCATCGAATTCGTCGACCACCTGCACCAGCATTTCCTCGACCCGGTGCGCATCCAGCACGGCCGCTATCTGGCCCCGCAGGCCGCCGGCTTCTCGGCAGAAATGCACCCCGCCTCCATCGCAGAATTCCGCTACCCCGATGGCCGTTTCTGGGTCGAAGACCTGGCCGCGGCGAAGGCGTGATCCAATGCGCCGCGTAACTTGGTCGCACGATGCGTAGGAGCGGCTTCAGCCGCGATGGGCTTTCTCGAGTACCTGATCGCGACTGAAGCCGTTTTTTAGAGTGGCTGACAACACGTCGCGAGCAGCCGCCAGGGGCGTGCGGACGGCTGATCTGCTGCCTGGCTGCAGGGCCCTTACCCGCCCACCATCGCGGGACACGCTGCAAGTACGTCCCTGTAAGCTCTTACGCGGCATCCATGCCGCGTAAGGTCCCGCGACGGTGGGCGGGCAAGGACCAGTCGAGACGGTCGGTGCGCATGGTTGCAAGCGGGCATGAGGTGCGTTGTTCTGATAACCGCGCACCGATTCCCAACGAAGGCCGAGCAACGAGCAGGCTCTAAACAAAGCAACCTGCAAACTCTCTGGTGCGGTGTCCTCGCCGCTTGCGGGACCGTGTGGCGGCGTGGATGCCGCCACCGAGCCCCCATGGATGGGTTTACGGCGTGTCCCGCGAGCGGTGAGGACACCGCGCCCTCGACCACTCAGCGTTTGACCTGGGCTTCTGACGGCATCTATCAAAAGACGGCCGACAAAACCACTGCACTCACTGCCAGCCGAGCGCTCGCTAGGTTTTGTTAGCCGCTCTTAATTGGAGCGTTGGCGATACACGTGCGTAGCACCTGCCAGCCGCGCGGCACCAGCGTCAATGCATCACGCAGCGCAACTGCGCGGACCACGCGTGCGCAACAGGCAGTGGCGGGGCATTCTTCGTTGCTGGCTGCTGTCACGCTTTCGCTGCGTAGCAGGCACAACGCACGATGCGCCTGCAAGAAAACACCCTGTTTCGATGCGCCGCGCCAGCACAGCAGCGGCAAAGAGACGCAAGACCAACGCCCTATTGCGGAGTCAACACATCCGCAGAAACAGACTGGGCGAAACCTAACCCCGCCCCACACCAACCGCCTCACTCAACGCAAAAATCCGCCCGGCCTCACGCCACTTCTCCCCCGGCGCACTGCAAGACAACGGCTTTTGAAACCGCCACATCAGCTCTTCCCAGGCGTGAATCCGCGGATCAGCCGCATCCCGCGCCGCCTTGGCCGCCGGATCGTAATCGTCGCCAACTTCCATCAGCATCACCAAGCGATCGCCGCTGCGAAAGATCTCCAGCTCCAGGATGCCGGCCTGTTGCAACGACGCCACCACTTCCGGCCACACCTGGGTCGGTTGATGCCAGCGCTCGTACTCGGCGATCAGTTGCGGATCGTCGTGCAGATCCAGCACGTAGCACAGACGCCGCACACTCATGCGCCTGCCCCAGCAATCGCCGGCGCAGCGCGACGCGCGCGCAACGCGAACAACAGGATCACCGCAAAGCAGCCGCCCGGCACCACCATCGCCCAATGGATACCGGCCATGTCAGACACCGCGCCCATCACCGCAGTGAGCAGCGCGCCGCCGATGATCGACATCACCAACAGCGACGAACCCAGCTTGCGTGCATCGTCGTGCATGCCATCCAGACCCAGCGCAAAGATGGTCGGGAACATCACCGACATGAACACGCTGGCCGCGACCAAGGCGTACAGGCCGGTCCAACCGGGCAGCGCAATCGCCACCGCACACAAGACCAGATTGATCGTGGCAAAACTCGCCAGCAACTTCGCTGGCGCCAGATAGCGCAACAGCGCGGTGCCGATGAAGCGGCCAGCCATGAACAGCACCAGCGAGATGGTCAGATACGTGGCTGCGGTTTTTTCCGGCGTGCCCGGCACACCGTCCTGCAGATAGCGGATCAGATAGCTCCAGATGCCGACCTGCGCGCCCACGTAGAAGAACTGCGCCACTACCGAAAACACGAACAGCCGGTTACGCAGCAACTCGCCGAAGCGCGCGCGCTTGGGCGCCGCCTCGCCCACACCCGCATCGCCGGTGGGAAAGCGCACCAGCGCGATCAGGATCGCCCACAGCACCACCACCACGCCTATCACCAGATACGGCGTCTGCACCGCAGACGATTCGGTGGCGAAGAACGCCGCGCGCGCGGCCGGCGCCATCGCCGCCAGCTCGGCCGGGGTGTGCTCCACGCCGGAGAAGATGAAGTGCTGGCCCACCAGCACGCCGGTGATCGAGCCCAATGGATTGAACGCCTGGGCAAGATTCAGGCGCCGCGCCGCGCCCTCTGCCGGGCCGAGCACGGTCACCAGCGGGTTGGCGGTGGTTTCCAGAAACGCCAGGCCGCTGGCGATCACGAACAAGGCCAGCAGGAACAGCCAGTAGGTATGCACCTGCGCGGCCGGGTAGAACAGGAACGCCCCGCACGCATACAGCAGTAGGCCCAGCACCACCGCGGCCTTGTAGCTGTAGCGCCGCATGAACATCGCCGCCGGCATGGCGAACACGAAGTAGCCCAGATAGAACGCGCTCTGGACCAGCCCGGCCTGCAGGTCGGTCAGCTCGAAGGCCTTCTTGAACTGCTTGATCAGGATGTCGTTGAGGTTGTTGGCCATGCCCCACAAGAAGAACAGGCTGACGATCAACAACAGGGGAACCATGGCGGTACGCGCCAGGTTGCCGCGCGGTGACGCGGCAATGTCACTGTGATGCATGCGACCGATCCCCTCCCAAGGCTGTGGCGCTTGCGTTGCTGTGCGGCGAGCGTACTGCGCACGCCAGCGCCATGCAAATATAAAATCTTTGTTTATATTTGCACGCACGCGCCATACCTCACCCCTGCCTGCGATGCCTGTACCCTGGCGCGCCGCAGCCTTGCCTGGAGCCGCAAACGGATGAGCACCGAACCCGCCAAGTACCGCGCGCCCGCCCTGGACAAGGGGCTGGACATCCTGGAGCTGCTCGCCCGCCAGGCGCAGCCGATGAGCATGGGCGCGATCTCGCAGGGCATCGGCCGCTCGCGCGGGGAGATCTTCCGCATGCTGCAGGTGCTGGAGGAGCGCGGCTATCTCACCCGCGACGGCGAAGGCGACTATGTGTTGACCAACCGGCTCTTCATGCTCGGCATGCAGCAGCCGCAGGTGCAGAGCATCAGCGAAGCGGCGTTGCCGGTGATGCGCCGGCTGGCCGATGCGATCTATCAGCCTTGCCACCTGGTGGCGCCGTCTGGCGACCAGATCGTGGTGATCGCGCAGATGGACGTGCCCAGCGATCTGGGCCTGGTGGTGCGCCCGGGGCATCGTCGTCCGTTGACGCATTCCAGCTCCGGGCTGGTGCTGTACGCCTTCCAGCAGCCCGAGGTGCAGGCGCGCTGGCTGGAGATGCTCGATGCCAGCGAGGTGCCGTTCGAGCGCGCGCAGTTCCTGGCTGCCGCCGCGCAGGCGCGCAGCGATGGCTACGCCATGCAGCCCAGCGAAGCGGTGGTGGGCGTGGTCGATCTGACCGCGCCGATCCTGCAACGCGGCAGCGCCACCTACACGCTCACGGTGCCCTTCATCGAACGGCGCCCTGAGCTGGTTGGCCCGCAAGCGGCATTGCAGGCCTTGTGTGCGGCCACGGCCGAGATTTCCAGCGGGCTGCACTAGTCGCGCAGGCGCGGAGCGCCGCGCGTAACGCACCTGCGCCCGGGCCGCCGCCGATCGCCCCTATACTCGGCGCGATCGACCAAGCGGGATCGCATGTCCAGCATCAAGTTCGGGATGTGGAGCACCATCCTGCTGCTCGGCAGCGCGCATGGCGTGCTCGGCGCGAGCCTGTTGCTGCTGGCCCCGGTCAACCGCATTGCCAACCGCTGCCTGGCCGCACTGCTGCTGGTGGTGGTCGCCCTGATCACGCCCTACACGCTCGGCTATGCCGGCGCCTACGATGCCTACCCGGATCTGACCTACGCGCCATTGTTTTGGGAGCTGGCCATCGGGCCGCTGCTATGGCTCTACGTCCGCCAACTGGCGCGTCAGCACTTGCCGCCTCGTTGGGCGCTGCATCTGCTGCCGGCGCTGCTGCAGGGCGGTTACTACACGTGGCTGTTCACCTGGCCGCTGCAACGCAAATGGGCCTGGAACGCTGCCGTCCACGTGCCCTGGATCGCGCCGCTGCAGGACGCGCTGGTGCTGACCTCGCTGGCGTTCTATCTGCTGCTGGCCTGGCGCGAATACCTGGCCTATCAACGCTGGCTGGAACATCACAGCGGCGCGCGCGAGGAACTGCGGCTGCCGTGGCTGCGTGGCTTTCTGCTGGCCGCCGCGTTGCTGGTGCTGTTACGGCTGGGCTTCACCGCCAGCGACCGGCTGTGGCATCGGCTGTCCTACGTCGATGAGTTTCCGCACTATCTGGCCACCGCCGCGCTGATCTACTACCTGGGTCTGGAAGGCTGGCGCCACGCAAGGGTGCACTACCCGGCGCGCGATGCGGTGCTGCCACACGATGCGCCAGCAGACCGAGCAGGCGAACCAGCGCCCGCTCCCGTCCAGGACAAGGACTGGCACGCGCTGGGGCAACAGGTCGCAGCGCAAGTCACCGCGCACGGCTGGTGGCGCGAGCCGGACCTCAGCCTGCCCGAGCTGGCGCGGCGCATGGGCACCAACAGCAATTATCTGTCGCGCGCGCTCAACGAGGGGCTGGGACAGACCTTCAGCACGTTCCTCAACACGCTGCGCATCGCCGAAGCGCAGCGCCTGCTGGGCGGCGATCAGGATATCCTCGACATCGCACTGGCAGTCGGCTTCGGCTCCAAGGCCAGCTTCAACAGGGTGTTTCGCGCCTGTGCCGGCTGCACACCCAGCGACTACCGGCGCACGCAACGTCGCATCGCTTGAAAATCGCTCAGCGATTGCGTGTTTGAGTCGTCTGCCAAGGCACCCCTGACCATGCTGGCGGCTTCTCACACAAGGAGTCGCCATGTCACCGCGCCTGCGCCATCTCGTTATGTCGCTGATCCTGCTGTCGATCTGGTTACCGTGCGCCGGCGGGGCCGCAACGCCGCCATCAACGCTGCGCAGCGACAGCCCGCTCGCAGGCCCGGCGCTGCTCGCCGATATCGATGTATTGCAAAGCGCCTATGTGGCGCTGCATCCGGGTCTGTACCGCTACTCCACCGAACAGGAAATCACGCAGCGCTTCGATGCCTTGCGTGCCGAACTCGAAAACGGCGCAACGCTTGCGCAGACCTACCTGGCCATCTCTCGCCTGACCGCCAGCGTGCGCTGCGGCCATAGCTTTCCCAATTTCCTCAATCAACCCGAACCGGTCCGGCACGCCTTGTTCGACAACGACAGGCAGTTGCCCTTCCACTTCCGCTGGCTGCAGGGCCGGATGGTCATCAGTCGCAACGGCTCCGATCAGCCCACACTGGTACCCGGCACGGAAGTGCTGGCGATCGATGGCATTGCCTCGGCGCAGATCCTGGCCGCGCTGATGAGCGTGGCGCGCGCCGACGGCAGCAACGACGGCAAACGTATCGCGCAGATGGAGGTGCAAGGATTCGCACGCATCGAAGCCTTCGACGTTTACCTGCCGCTGCTGTTTCCGCAACTTTCGGCTGACCCGTTGCTGCGTGTGCGCGGGCCAGGTGCGGTAAAAGAACGCGAGCTGCGCGTCCACGGCATCAGCGCGGCGCAACGCCGCGCGATGATCCCCACGCGCAGCGACAACAGTGCAGCGCCGCCATGGCGTCTGGACCTGGCAACACCCGGCGTGGCGGTGCTGCAGATGCCGACCTGGGCGGTGTACGACAGTGAGTGGGACTGGCAGGCATTTCTGGCGCGCAGTTTCACCACATTGGCCGAGCGCGAGATTCCGGCGTTGGTGATCGATCTGCGCGACAACGAGGGCGGGATGGATGTGGGCAGCGTCTTGCTTGGGTATCTGTCCGCACGTGAGATAGCGGCGCCGCAAATGCGCACGCTGGTGCGCTACCGGCGCCTGCCCGACGCGCTGGCGGCGTACGTCACCACCTGGGACACGTCCTTTCGCGACTGGGGCACGCGTGCGGTTGCCTACGACGCGCGTTTTTACACGCTCAACCCTGCATCCGATGCAGATGCGCAAGCCCGCACGACACCGCATGCGCCGCCCTTCGACGGCAAGGTGTTTGTGCTGATCGGCCCGGGAAACAGCTCGGCCACATTCGCGTTCGCGCAGCGAGTGCAGCGCAGTGGGTTGGCCACCCTGGTCGGCCAGCCCACCGGCGGAAATCTGCGCGGCACCAATGGCAGCGCGTTCTTTTTCCTGCACTTGCCCAACTCGCAAATCGAAGTGGACCTACCGCTGGTCGGACAGTTTCCAACCAGCGCACAACCGGATCGCGGCGTGTTGCCCGACGTGCCGGTAACCATCACCGCGCAAGATCTGCAACACGGCAGGGATGTGGAAATGGACGCCGTCAGCACCTTGCTGCGCACGCCTTAAGCGCAGCCGCAGGTACAGCGCAGAGCTCTCGCATAGCCACGGCTATAAAGATCAGACCGACCTTCGCGTGCAGTGCAGGCGCACCGAACGCGGCCATGCGTTGGTACACTGCGCGCCCCTTGGGGAGTAGCCTGCTTCTGCATCGTCGGAAGCGCCTGCATCAACATACTCGGCCCTCGCGCCGTGGTGCAGGCAACCAATTTCGGTTTGGCGAGACCAGCGGCATGCGTGCACAACAACGGTTGGCGCGGGCGCATGTCGTTGCGATCGTGCCCAACCCGAGAATGTCGATGTCCCCTTTTTCCATTGTGTTGATCGGTTTCGCAATGTCGACCGATGCGTTTGCCGCAGCGATCGGCAAAGGCGCGGCGATGCGCAAGCCGCAGTGGCGCGATGCGCTACGCGCCGGGTTGATCTTCGGTTGCATCGAGGCGATCACCCCGGTGATCGGTTGGCTGCTGGGGCGTGCCGCCTCCAGCTATGTGTCTGCCTACGATCACTGGATCGCCTTCGTGCTGCTCGGCGCATTGGGCACGCACATGATCGTGGCCGGGCTGCGCCAGGAACCGGACGATGTGGACAAGGCGTCTTCCGATACGCCGAAACGGCATGGATTGCTGGCCTTGGCCACCACCGGTTTTGCCACCAGCATCGATGCGATGGCGGTCGGTGTAAGCCTGGCGTTTCTCGACGTGCATATCGGCGTGGTGGCGGTGGTGGTCGGGCTGTGCACCTTCAGTATGGTCACCGCAGGCGTCATGCTCGGCCGCGTGCTCGGCAACCTGATCGGCAAACGCGCCGAGATTCTCGGTGGTTTGATTCTGGTGATTGTCGGCAGTGTCATCCTGTACGAACACCTGAGCGGCGCGGCGTAAGCGCAAGGCTGTTCTCCGTAGGAGCGCGCTGGCGCGCGATGGGGCGTTATCGATCATGCTTCATCGCGCGCCAGCGCGCTCCTACGCTGCATGGCCTTGCTATCCGCCCGAGAGGCATGCCGCATTTTTACAATGCCGCGTGTATCCCTGCATCTCACGACGATGCACGCGATGCGCTGGCTCAGCGCTTTTTCGCATCGTGATGCGCGCTCAAGAACGCACGCAACGATGCCGGCTTCACCGGCTTGGTCAGCAACCGATAGCCACGCGCACGCGCGAGTTGCTTGAGTTCGTCGCGGCCGTCGGCAGTAAGCAGTGCGCCGGCGATCGGCGCGGTTGCGGCGGCCTGCACCGCGTCCAGCGTATCCAGGCCATCGAGCCGGTCGTGCAGGTGGTAATCCACCAGCATCAGGTCCGGTTGTTCGCGCGCGCGCTCCAGCGCCTGATCCACGGTGCTGGCGGTGATCACTTCCACCTGCCAGCGGCCGAGCAGTGCGCACATGCCGTCGAGAATTTCGCGGTCGTTGTCCACGCACAGCACGCGCAGACCCGCCAGCGAATCGCCGCTAGGCAACGGCCGCACCGCAATCACCGGCACCACGGGCGGCAGCGGCACCGCGGCCACGCGCGGCAACAGGATCGAAAACATGCTGCCGCGGCCGACCTGGCTGCGCGCACTCAGATCGTGATCGAGCAAACGCGAGATGCGTTGGCAGATCGACAGACCCAAGCCCAAGCCCTGCTCGCCCCAGTCGAACGGCTGCTGATAGCGGCGGAACTCTTCGAAGATCTGCCGCATATGGTGCTCAGGGATGCCCGGGCCGGTGTCCCACACCTGCAGTTCCACCTGCTCGCCGCGCCCGCGCATGCCCAGCACGATGCGGCCCTGGCGTGTGTAACGCAGCGCGTTGGCAAGGAAGTTCTGCATCACCCGGCGCAGCAGGCGGCGGTCGCTGCGCACCCACAATGCGCGGCTATGCACCTGCAACTGCAGGCCGCGGCTGGACGCCACCGGTGCGTACTGCGCGGCCAGCTCGTGCATCAGCGCACTGGCATCAAAGTCCTCGACGGTGGGCCGCAAGCCGCCGGCATCCAGCCGCGAGACGTCGAGCAGGCCATCGAGCAGTTCCTCGGCCGCGCGCAGCGAGGCATCCACACGCTCGGCCAGATGGCGTTGTTCTTCGTTGTTCTGATGGCTCTCGCGCAAGGCCGAGGCGAACAGGCGCGCGGCATTGAGCGGCTGCAACACGTCGTGGCTGATCGCGGCCAGAAAGCGCGTCTTGGATTGCTGCGCCAGCTCAGCCTCGCGCGAACGATCGGCCACGCGTTGTTCCAGGTTTTCGTTGGCGTCCAGCAGCGCGCGCTCGGCGCGTTTGTAGTCGGTGATGTCGTTGTAGCTGGTGACATAGCCGCCACCCGGCAGCGCCTGGCCGCGCATTTCGATCACCTTGCCGTCGCTGCGAGTACGCTCGAACACATGCGGGGAGCCGGCGCGCATATGGCGGATGCGGCGATCGATCTGGTCTTCGGTATCGCCCTCGCCCAACTCACCTCGCTCGGCGTTGTAGCGGATCAGATCGGCCACCGGGCGGCCGACGTACAACATGCCGTCCGGGTAACCGAACAGCTGCTGGTAGCGCCGATTCCACGCGGTCAGGCGCATTTCGGGGTCGACCACGCTGACCGCGGCACTGATGTTTTCCAGCGTGGTGGAGAGGATTTCGCGATTGAAACGCAGCTCCTGCCCGGCTTCGTCCAGCACCGCCACCACCTCGCCCAGCTCCATGCCCGAGCCGCGCAACAGACTGGTCAGCACCAGGCGCGCGGAGGCGGCGCCGATCGAGGCGGCGAGCAGGCGCTCGGTAAATTGCACCCAGGCGCGATCGGCCACCACGGTGGGTTGCAGCTCGCGTTCCAGCAGCACCGCCTGGTCGACGAAGGCGCGGTGCGCATGCCGCTCGCCCACCACACGCTCGGCCAGCGCCTGCAGGTCGGCAACGCGTACATGGCCTGGCCAATCGCCGGCCACCGCCGGACGCTGCGCATACGGGTCCAGGAACGGCGCCGCGCGCAAGCGTTCGTCCACACCCGGACGCCAGCGCGCCGACACCAGCATCATCGCGCCGACGTTGATCAGCAGCGACCAGAACGTGCCATGCGCCAGCGGGTCCCAGCCACGCATGCCGAACAGTTGCTGCGGCTGCAGCCAGGCGATGCCGAACGGGCCGTCCACCAGCCACTCCGGCTGCAGCCAGCCCGCACGCGTGGCGGCCGGCAGCAGCAGTGTGTAGATCCAGGTCGCAAAGCCCAGCACCATGCCGGTCTCCACGCCCTTGCGGCTGGCGCCGCGCCAGTACAGCCCGCCGATTACGCCCGGCGCGAACTGCGCCACCGCCGCGAAGGCCATCAAGCCGTAGGCCGCCAAGGTGGTGTCGTTGGCCACGCTGCGGTGATAGCCATAGGCAACCAGCGCCAACAGCAGGATGGCGACGCGACGGATCCACAGCACCCGCGAGGCAACCGCCGCGCGCGCATCGGCGCTGCCACGGCGGCGCAGCAGCACCGGCATCACCAGGTCGTTGCTGACCATGGTGGCCAGCGCGATACTGGCCACGATCACCATGCCGGTAGCCGCCGAAAACCCGCCCACGTACGCCACCAACGCCAGCACGGTATTGCCCTGGCTCAGCGGCAATGCCAGCACCATCGCATCGTCGGCCACCGCGCTGCCCTTGCCGAACAAGGCCACGCCGGCCGAGGCGATCGGCACCACCATCGCCGAGATGATCACCAGATAGGCGCCGAACAACCAGCGTGCGCGACGGATGTCGCCCACATCGCTGCATTCCACCACCGCCACATGGAACTGGCGCGGCAGGCAGATCACCGCCAGAAAGCTGAGCAAGGTTTGCGAAATGAACCCCACCGACGGCGTGTGTTCGAACAAGGTACGCGCCGAATCGGCGATGGGCACCTGGTGGTCGCTCAGCCACACCCAGGCGAACAACCCCACTGCGACGATGGCGATCAACTTGATCACCGACTCCAGCGCGATCGCCAGCATCATGCCGCGATGGTGCTCGGTGGCATCGACCTGGCGGGTGCCGAACAAGGTCGCAAACAACGCCATCAACAGCGCCACGTACAAGGCCGGGTCGGCGAAGATGCCGCGCCCGGCACTGCTATGCCCGGTCAGCACTTCCAGGCTCATCGCCACCGCTTTGTACTGCAGCGCCAGATACGGAACGATGCCAACCAGCGCGATCACTGCCACCAACGCGGCCAGCCGCCGCGAGCGGCCGTAGCGCGAGGAAATGAAATCGGCGATGGAGACGGTATTTTCAGCGCGGGCGATCAGCGCTAGCCGCTCAATGATGCGCCAGCCGAACAGCAGCAACAGCAGCGGACCCAGGTAGATCGGCAGGTAACCGATGCCGTTGCGCACCGCCGAACCCACCGCACCGTAGAAGGTCCACGACGAGCAGTACACCGCCAGCGCCAGGCTGTAGACCGCGGGACGCAGCCACGGCCGCTCCGGGTACAGCGGACGGCGGTCGCCCCACCACGCCACGCCAAACAGCAGCGCGGCATAGCCGACGGAGACCAGCAGCAGGATCCAGCTTGATACCAAGGGGCGTTCCTAGGCGGTGCGGTGCGAGCCTGGGAGTTTACGCAGTGGGGATTGGGGATTGGGGGTTTCGCTGCAGGGCGGCTGATCTGCGGCTTGGCTGTAGGGCCCTTGCCCGCCCACCATCGCGGGACACGCCGCAAGTACGTCCATGTAGGCTCTTACGCGGCATCCATGCCGCGTAAGGTCCCGCGACGGTAGGCGGGCAAGGACCAGTCGAGATGGTCGGTGTGCATGGGTGCAAGCAGTACGTGACGTGCGTTGTTTGGATTGAGGTGCGTCCGATCAGCTTTGCAACGCAGCGCGATCAACAAGCGGTTTTCAAAGAAGCAACCTGCAACCTTTCTGGTGCGGTGTCCTCACCGATTGCGGGACCGTGTGGCGGCATGGATGCCGCCACCGAGCCTACATGGACGTACTTGCGGCGTGTCCCGCGAGCGGTGAGGACACCGCGCCCTCGACTCCCCAGCCGTTTGACTGTATCCAACAAGATGCGGCTATTAAAACCACTGCGCTCATCCCCAAACGAGCGTTCGCTACGTTTTGCTAGCCGCTCCTAACCGGGCAGGCGCACCTGCACCTGATACGTACGCCCGGCGACGATGCCGTGCACGCGCTGATCCGGGCAGGGGGCGCCATCTACCGCCACTTCTACCTGCGTGCGCCCCGGCTCACGCGTCAGCGCCACCTCGAACTGCGCGCCACGGAACTGGCGCGTCACCTGCGCGTGCGGCCAATGCGAAGGCAGCTGCGGGCGGATTGCCAGTGCGTCACCCTCGCCGACCAGGCCAAACAAACCTTCCAGCACGCAGCGATACACCCAGGCCACCGTGCCGGTATTGAACAACTGGCTCGAACGTCCGGCTGTACGCGGGTACTGGTGCCAGGCGCCGCGGTAATAGTTGGGCAGCGACACCGGCAGGTGGCCGCGCTGCAGCGCGTCCTCGCGTGTAGGACCGGGCAACATCGCGCGCAGAATCTCCCAGGCGCGATCGGCCTCGCCGATCTGGTACAGGCTGTAGAGATAGAACGCCACTGCGTGGTTGTAGACCGCGCCGTTTTCCGCGGCTCCCGGCCACTTCTGTGTCAACCGGCCCACGTCGTCGCGCATATGCGTATAGGCAGGCGCCAGCATCATCGGCCCGTATGGCGTGTGCAGTTGTTCGCGCACCGCGTCCAACAGCGCCTCGCGCTGCGCCGTATCGGCAGTGCCGGCCAGCAGCGCAAAGCTTTGCGGATTGAGATAGATGCGCCCCTCTACATCCTCGGCGATACCGAAGCGCACACCATCGTCGGTGATGCCGCGTGCGTACCAGTTGCCGTCCCATAATTCGCGATTGGCATCGGCGTTGACCGTCTGCACTGCCTGCGAAAATGTCTCCGCCTGCGCAGTGCGGCCTTGCGCGGCGCAGATGCCCGACCACAACCGCAACGCATACGCGGTGGCCACCGTGAGCCAGCCGGACACACCCTTGCCGCGCCAGCCGACCATGTTCATCGGGTCGCACCAATCGCCCTGCGCGATGAAACTCAAACCCCGCCCATCGCGGGCATCCAGCAACCACTGCATCGCCGCATCCAGGCGCTCGGCCACGCTGAGCGAGTGTCCGTCGTGCGTGCGCACCACTTCATCAAGCACGCTGGCATCGCCAGTTTCGGCCAGATACGCGCTCAGGAAAATCGGCAACCACACGCAGTGATCGGTATGCGGCACCTGGTTGATGTATTTCAGCTCGGCACCTTCCACCAGCAGGATGCCGTCCGGCATCGCGCCACTGGGCTCCTGCTGCGAGAGGGCGTGCAACAACGCCGCACGCGCGGTGGCCGGCTGCAGATACGCCATGCCCATGTGGTCCTGCAGATAGTTGCGCGTCTGCGGATCGGTGGTCAGGCGGTTGACGTCGCCGTGATAGAACACCTGCCGCGGCAGCCAATGATTGACCAGGTTGTCCAACGCAGGATCGGGCGTGACGATCTGCGCGCATCCGCGCCCGCCTTGCAGATACTGCGCGTACTCGCGCGCGGCTGCAGCAAAGCCTGCCTCGGATAGATAACGCGCACGCAGCGTGGTGATTTCCGCATCGTCCTTGGCCGGCCCGAATGCGAAGCGATACACGCTCGCTTGATCGGCTTCCAGCGTGAGGCGATATTGCAACGCGGCTGCCGGGTTCTCGTAGTGCGCGTCGCTATTGCCCAGTTGCTCGGCCTGGATTGCCGAGGGCGCATGCAGACCGCCCTCGCCTTCGAATGCCATCTGCTGCGCATCCCATGCCACCGGGGGCTGCTCGTGCAGCAGGAAGGTGCAGTCCTTGAAATCGCGTTGGCGAAAATAGTCGTCCACCTTCTGATACGGCGCCACGCTGCGGCAGACGATGCCGCCCAGTGCCGGCTCATAAGTGCCGCTCTGATGCATCCACGACATGTAACCGATGGGGAAATACGGATACAGGCTTAGCCTGCGCGTGCGCCCGGACAGGTTGTGCACGCGGCATTCCCACAACTCCACCGCATCGTCGGTGGGCAACGCCACGCACAGCTCTACCACGATGCCATCGTGGCGCACGCGCCAACGCACATCGTGCTTGCCGGCAGAAAACTCGAACTGCTCCGGCGATGCGCGCACCGGTTCGTGCGGCACCGAATACAGCGCGCCGGTCTCTTCGTCCTTGAGGTAGAAGAAGCGCCCGGGGTGATGCGCGTAGTACGGTTGCTCGGGCATCATGAAATTGCGCGCTTCCAGCAGCGGCGCATGCGCATATTTGGCCGGCTCCGGTTGCATGAACTGCCCGGTGGCGTAACCACGGCAGGTCAGCTGCAACATCATGCGGCGGTTCCACAAAAATCCACCCGCGTTCGGCATCGCGGTGGGGCTGTAGAGCGCATAACGCGCGCCGTCGGCGCTGGGCGCCATCAACGTGGAAAGATCGTCGGCGTTAGAGGTTGTTTCGGAATCGGCCATGGACGTTGCAGACACGGTCAGCGATGCTCCTGTTCTTGGCGCTTGCGCGCGGCCAGTTCGTGCTGGATGCGACTCAACAAGCCATCATCGAGCGGATAGAAACGCATGGTCCAGGCCGCCAGCAACGCGACCGCGCCAGGGATCACCGTCAGCAGCAGCACGATGCCAGTCAAGGAGCCGGCAGACTGCGCGCTGTTGGCCACATAGCCCATGCCGGCCAGCACCCAGGCGATGCCGGCAGATGCCAGCGCCCCGCCGAGCTTCTGCGAAAACGTAGCTGCCGCGAATGTCATCGCGGTCGCACGGCGGCCGGTGCGCCATTCGGTGTAATCGGCGCTGTCGGCATACATCGAAAACGCCAGCGGCGATTTGGGCCCCAGCGCCAGACCGATCAACATGTTCAGCGCAAAGATCGCCCACACCGCATCGGCGGGAATGAAAAACATCAGGCAACTCAACACGCCAACGACCGCCATCAGCGTGGTCATCAGCCGGCGTTTGTCCCAGTGCCGGGTCAGCAACGGGGTGATGCCCGCACCCACCGCCAACGCCACCGAATACCCGCCCAGAAACAGCCCGGTCAACTCCGGCCGCTGCACGTAGTACTTGAGGTAATACACGCCGGCACCACCACGCATGACAATGGTGATCATGATGATCAGCGACAGCACGAACAGCACGCACCACGGCTTGTTCTGCAGCAAATCGGCAATGTCCTGGCGCACCGGCGTGCGTTGTTGCGGCGGCGGTTGCACGCGCTCGCGCGTGGTCAAGGCCACGGTGACGAACAAGGCCACCGCCACCGCGCCGTACAGCATCATCGTGCGTTGCCATCCCAGCGCATCGTTGCCGGCACCGAACCAGGCCACCAGATCCAGCGTGCAGTAATTGACCAAGGTGGTGCCGGCGAACGCGGCGATGAAGCGCAGGCTGATCAGACTGGTGCGCTGGCTGCTGTCGGCGGTGATCACGCCCGACAATGCCGAGTACGGAATGCTCACCACCGTATAGGCCAGCATCATCACCAGAAAGCTGATCATGGCCCACCACATGCGCCCGTTCTGATCCAGCGCAGGCGTGGTGTAGGCGAGCACGCCGGTCACCGCCATCGGCACTGCGCCCCACAACAGATACGGGCGGAATTTGCCCCAGCGGCTGCGCGTGCGGTCGGCCAATGCGCCCATCGCCGGATCGGCAATCGCATCGGCAATCTTGGTCAGCAAAATCATGGTGCCCACTGCCGCCGCCGGCAGATGCATTGTGTCTGTATAGAAAATCAGCAAGAACGCGGAGATGTTGGCCCAGTAAAGATTCAGGCCCAGATCGCCGCCGCCGTAGCCCAGTTTTTCGCGCCAGCGCAGGCGCGCCGATGCAGGAGACGTTGCAGGTGATGACGTCATCGGCTGGCCTTGGAGTGCGTTGAACCCGGCCGAGCGCGCCGTTACGCTGGGCGGCCCGCTCACCTGGCGAGGAGCGCCGACGCTACACCACGCATCGGCTGCCGCCAACGTGAAATCCGGCAACATGCCGAATCGATCCGGAGATATAACCTAACGTGATGGACGCCGCCGCAACCCCCACACCCGCGTCCGCTTCGCCCCTGGCCATCGTCGTGATGGGTGTTTCGGGCAGCGGCAAGACCACCATTGCGCAGGCCCTGGCAGCGCACTACGGCTACCGTTTTCTGGATGCCGACGACTATCACAGCGTGGCCGCACGCGCGCAGATGGCCACCGGCCAACCGCTCACCGATGCGATGCGTTTGCCGTGGGTAGAGTTGCTGTCGGCCACCTTGCGCGACTGTGTGCATGCCGGCGAATCGGTGGTGTTGGCGTTCTCGGGTTTGCGCGGTACCCACCGTCAATTGCTGCGCCGCAGCGGCGTGCCGATGCGCTTTGTGTTCCTGCATGCGGCCCCGCACGTCATCGCTGCGCGCCTGAGCGCACGCGCCGGCCACTTCATGCCGCCCAGTCTGCTGGAGAGTCAATTGCAGACCTTGGAATTGCCACTGGACGAAGCGGACGTGGTGTCGGTGGATGTGGACGCAACGGTACCGGAGGTGGTGCACGATGCGATCGCGCAGCTGGCGCTGATCGCTCCCGCGGCAGTGCACGCAGCGGCACACTCACCTCAAAGTGCGTGACGCGCTATGACAGTGTTTTCTTCTCCCTCCGGGAGAAGGTGCCCCGAAGGGGCGGATGAGGGTACGTGCGAAGCCACGCACTCTAACTCCTGTGTGCCTTCGCCACCGTACCCTCACCCCAACCCCCGCTCCGCGCCCCGGCCCGCGTTGGCGACGCGGGCGCTCCAAGGCACGCGCGCCAGTGGCGCGCAAACCGTGCCTTCTCGCCCCGAGGAGAGGGGCTTAGTTCAGCACAGTGATCCACCTCACAAGGTGGCGCAAAATTTCCTGGTTACTTTTTGCAGACCGCTGTTCTGTATGGAAATCCCAATCGCCTCGACGAATCATTTTCCCTATCGCAGCACACGCAAATAGTGATGAATCATCACCATTTGTGCGAATACCGAACACGGTGAACGCAATTTTTTCGAGCTGGTGACACCAGATGCAAACAGACCCGACCGTTGCGTGAATGCGGCGGCGCGCCTGTGTTGCACGGTCACCACAATCGGCCATCTTCAGTCGGCAGATCCGGGGGGATCCAGCGCTTCCTTCCATCTATGGACATGCCGTGATGACCAACTCTATTCGCCGCTTGCGATTTCGCAGTTTGACGCTCGTTCCCTGCCTGCTTGCCAGCGCAGTGGCTTTCGCCCAGTCCAGCCCCGCAACCGCACAACAGTCGGTGTCGTCCCTGGATGCCCAGGCGTTCGCGCGCTCCGGCCAGGTCTGGCGCAGCTTCGGCAACGACCTTCCGTTCGCAAGCCCCAGCAGCTGGCACAGCGCTGGTGGCGGCTACTTCAACTCGCGCTTCGCACCGGGCGAGTGGAAGATCAATCGCACCACCGCCAAGACACTCAAGCCCGCATGGACCTTGACCACCACCGGCGACATCTCGGCCACGCCGAGCGTGGAAGGTGGAACGCTCTACGTCCCCGACTGGGGCGGCACGCTGTATAGCGTCGACACCCAGACCGGCAAGCCGAACTGGCAGGCCAAACTGTCCGACTACACCGGCAATGCGAATTCGGTAACCCGCAATACACCGGCCATCAGCGCCAAGAGCATCATCGTCGGCGACCAGGCTGCCGGCACCGTGCTGGCGATCGACAAGAAGACCGGCAAGCTGTTGTGGTCGAGCACCGTCGAAGCCAACCCGCAGGCGCGCATCACCTCGTCGCCGGTCATCTACGGCAACCGCATTTACGTGCCCGTGTCCTCCGGCGACTGGGGCAATCTCGACGCGACCCACACCTTCAGCTTCCGCGGCAGCGTGGTGGCTCTGGATCTGAACACCGGCAAGAAGCTGTGGCAGTTCTACAACGTGCCCGAGGGCTATACCGGCGCATCGGTGTGGGGCCAGGTGGCGATCGATCCGATCAGCCGCCGCCTGTATTTCGGCACCGGCAACAACTACAACATTCCCGCCAGCGTGGGTAATTGCGTGTCCAACGCGCGCTCCTACCGCGGCAGCGAACTCACCGTGCAGGACGAGCTCGATTGCATGGCGCCGGACAACTACGTCGACTCGGTGATCTCGCTGAACCTGGACACCGGCAAGCTGGTCTGGGCCAATCGCGCGCAGGGCTACGACGCATGGAATCTGTCCTGCATCGTCGCGCCCACCAATGGCCTGTGCCCGAACACCCAGGCAACCAACCTCACCGGTCCCGATTACGACTTCGGCGGTGCCGGCGTGCAGCTGTTCACCGTGTGGCGCGACGGCAAGCCGCAGCAGTTGATCGGCGCCGGGCAGAAGAGCGGCATCTACTGGGCCTTCGACGCCAAGACCGGTGCCAAGGTGTGGTCCACCCAGGTCGGCCCGGGCGGCACCACCGGCGGCGTCGAATGGGGCACCGCGTTCGACCCGTACAAGTCGCAGGTCTATGTGGCCATCAACAACAGCTCCAATGCAAGCTACACGCTGGGGCCGGCCAATACCGAACGTCACAATGGCGGTTCTTGGGCGGCGCTGGATGCCGCGACCGGCAAGATCAAGTGGCAGGTCAAGGTGCCCGGCATCAACCGCGTGAATCCGACCGTGCCGGCCGGCGGCCAGGGCTCGCTGACCGTCTCGCCGAACCTGCTCTATGCCGGGTCGATGGCCGGCAACATGGTCGCGCTCGACACCGACACAGGCGCCACGCTGTGGAACTACGACGCTGCAGGCTCGGTGATCAGCTCACCCGCGATTGCGAACGGCGCGCTGTACTGGGGCGCCGGCTACGGCCGCTTCAACTTCGGCACGGCTGCAACCAGCAACCAGCTGATCAAGTTCGTGCCGGACAGCAGCGCGGCCAAGTAAGCGTCAACACACGTGAATTGCGTTGAATGACGCCTAGTCACGGCAGAACAACGGCGCCACCTTCGGGTGGCGTCGTTGTGTGTGGCGGGAACACGCCGCTACAGCCGCGTGACCTGACATAAGCGGATCTGCCCCGCTTCCAGCCCGTGCGCCTCGGCTGCACGACGGCGCAAGGCGCAGACCAACCCGGCGGCATCCAGCACGCCATCGGCAGGCACCTCCACGCTGTGGGCAAGTTGCCCCCACAGCACCGGCCGACCGTCGCAATAGCCTTCGTAGTCGGCGAAGTAATGCAGCTGGCGCAGCTCAGGTACCGACGTGGACATCGCCCTGGATCTCCGTGCAGCCCAGATGTTCGAGCGCGATTTCCAACCCCAGCAGATAGCTCTGCGCGCAGTAGCCGCGTACCGTCGCAATGCGTTGCCCGAATCCTTCCGGCAGGCATCGCTCCGGTCGGTCCACGCTATCGTCGTGGGCCTCCACGAACGGGTACGACAACGCGCTGAGCACGCGATGCAAGCGCGCGCTGTCCACGCAACTGCCCGGATCGATCAACGCGATTTCCATCCGCGCCTGCCCGGCCACACGCAAGGCATCCAGCAGCTCCTGCTCCGACCCGCAAGCACGCAGTGCCACCGTCTTGCCCGCATCCCCCGCGTACGCCACCAATTGCCGGATCACGGCACGCGGCAACCGCTGCGGACCACGCACCAGCGGCAACGATGCCTCGGGCCCACGCACGATCATGATCGACATGTCAGCCTCCTCAGGCAGCAGCGCGCAACGGCGCGCACAAAGGAGGCAGACAACGCGCGGCAATCCCCAGCGACATCGCATACGCACGCGATGCATCGTGCGGCGTGATCACCACCGCCAACGGTGCGTGCTGCGGATGCAGCCACGGCTCCAGTTCCTGATCGGCATCGGTATGCAGTTCGATATAGGGCGTGGGCAGCGCATCCAATGCCGCGCGCAATGCCTTTGCATGCACCTGCGCACGCTCGGATGGCGGCAGATCGCCCGAATCCAGCAACACCAGCTCCACCTCGGCATCGCCACCAGCCGCATGCAACCCAGCGATCAAACTATCTACATCGGCACATGCCAGCGTACGCAACGCACGGCCGGCACACTCGGGCAGCTGCAGCGGCGCCAATTGCGCCGGATCGGCCTGCGGACCACGCAAAATCAGGATACACATCGTGTTCGACTCAACGCACCACTGTGCGGGAGTGCCAAGGTAGATCTGCCGGGCATAAAGGCACTATCCGCGCCTTGGTGTCCCGGCATAAAGAGTGCGTAATGCCATGCCCAAGAACGGTAACGCGTAATAACTCGAGGCAGACCCGCTCACACATGAACTGTCGGGCATCACTTCCTAGCGACACCCGAACCGTGCAAACCAACACCTGGCATACCGCCTTTAGCCGGCTTCACGAGGTCAGCAGTTGCTGACTCCAACCGTCTCTACAAGCACGCCGGTGCACTTCATAATGGCAAAGCGGAGGCGCGCTACTTCTCCCGCCGCCAATTCACCGATCCCTTGGTCTCCACCGTGCTCGATTCGGCTTCCACGTCGAAGCCGCGGCTGAGCAGATATTTCAGCGTCAGGACCGAGCCGCTGCCGACCATCGAAACGCCGTAGCCGACGTAGAGTTTCGGCGAGAGGTATTTGCCGAAGCCCACCACCGAGCCGACGGTGCTGGATTCGCTCACCCCAGCTTCGTCCAGGCCGAGCTTGGCGCCGATCTGCGAGGCGATCAGGCTGCTGCCGGCCGACAGGGCCGCCGAGGCGGCGCTGACCTGCTGGGTTTCGTCGCTGCTGGCGGTGGACAGGCCGCGGCCTAGCACCAGGTACGACAGCGCTTCGGATTGCGACATCGCCGGGTCCGACCACACATCCGCACGTGGCGATTCGGCGCGTCCACTGACGTCGATGCCGGCGGTGACATCGCCGATCTTGCGTTCGGCGCGCAGGCTCACGCGCGGGTCGGAGACGATGTTGTTGTTCCAGGTCAGCTGGCCGCGGCTGATGGTCAGATCCTGGCCATAGGCCTTGTAACGGCCACGTACATCCAGCCCACCGTTGGCGGTCATTTCGCGGCCCGGGCGCGCGCGGATCTGCATCTGCCCGCTCAGCCCACCCTTCAGGCCGAAGCCGCTCATGTTGACCTTGTCGCCGAGCACGATGGCCAGATCCATATCCAAGGGCGAAGCCGGTGCGGCTTCCGGATCCACCGGGTCCAGCACCACCACGTCCTCGGACACCGAGGTGCCGCGATCCAGGCGTTCCAGGTCGATATCGGCCTCCGGCACGGTGACCTTGCCGCGCAGCTGCATGGTGTTGTCGGTGATGCCGAACTGCATGTCCGGGTTGGCGATGATGCGCAACTCGCTGGTGTTGTAGGCCAGCACATTCTCGCCGCGGATATTCAGCAGCAACGGCGTGGTGGTACCGAACCACGACAGGCCCCCGTCGATGTTGAGCGTGCCCTCGCCCGACTTGGCCGATGCGGTGATCTTGGCCGAGCCATCCGGCAAGGCGTCGAAGCGGCCCTTGCCCTCGCTCAGGGTCAAACCCATCGAGGGATATTCGGCAGTGAAGTTACTCAAGGTGGCATCGCCGCCCAGCAGCGGTTTGTCGCGGGTGCCGCGCAGGCTCACATGGCCTTCGACCAGGCCCTTGGGCTGCACCACATCGGCCACCACCAGCTCCAGCCAGTACAGCCGCGACATATTGAGATATAGCTCGCCGTTGAGCGGTGCGTAGGCATCCCAACCGGTGTTGAATTTGGCATCGACAAAGCCGGCGCCCTGGAAACCGATACCGAGCTTGGCCTGGATCTGCTGCGGATTGAAATCGGCCTGCATGCTGAATTGGTCGTAGCGCAGCAACTCACCGCGATTGGGGTTGCCGGCCACGGCCGCATAACGGGTTTCGCCCAGACGAATACCGCCCTCGGGCGAGGCGATGCGGAACGAGCCTTCCCACGCATTGCCGCGCGGCTTGAAGCTGCCATCGAGCGCGAGTTCGCCGCGCAGATAGATCTGTCGGCCTTGCTGCTTGGGCAACCACGGTTGCACCAGCGACAACGGCAATGCATCGCCGTGCACCACCATGCCTTCGCGCGGCCAGTTGGCACTGGCGCACAGCGCGCCGCCGGTGGCAGCGCCCAGGCAGGTATCGGACAAGGTAAATGCCGCGCCGTCGGTGCTGAACTGCGCCGGCTGCCGCAGCGCCCACGCAGCGCCCTTGGCCGGTGCGATCCGCAACGTGCCAACCTGCCCCTGCCAACGCTCGCCGTTACGGCGCACATCGCCCTGCAAGGCGACGCTGGCCATGCTGTTGGCGATGTCGGCATCCAGGCGCAAGGCTTCCACCGCGCCACGTGCCTGCACGCGCACACTGTCCAACACCACGCCGGCTTCGATGGCGGTGCCCTGCAATGCCAGTTGTCCATCGCTGCCGCGCCACGGCAACCGTCCACGCAAGCTGATGCTCTGCGCGCTGTAGTCGTTCCAACGCAAGCCATTGCCGACGATGTCGGCAGTGATGTCGGGCGCGTCGCGACGGCCGCTGACCTGCAATTGCCCGCGCACCGTGCCAGCGGCGCCGGGCAACACATCGTCCAGCTGCAGCGGCTGCAGTTGCGCGGCGATGTCGAGCTGGTCGCCGACCTTGCCCTTGGCGTTGATGCGGCTATTGCCCAGCGACAGCTGCAATTCGCCCTCGCCCTGTTCGCCACGCAGGGCGAACTTGCCATTGGCCGACAGCGCGCGTTGCCGCAGCTGGCCGGTCAGGGCCGGAATATCCGCAGTGGCTTCGAAGCCCGGCGATACGCCGCCGGCCGGTGCTGGCAACTGGCGACCCTTGGAGGCGACCTTGCCAGAGAGATTGCCGTTCCAACCCGGCGCGAAGTAACCCGGATCGAACTTGGCCAGTTGCGCGGTGACATCCCATTGCAGCTCCGGCGTCCAGCCCACTTCGCCGGTGAGATCCAGCGAGCCGCCCGGGGTTTTGGCCTGCACCTGCTTGAGCTGCGCGCGTTGATCGTTGCCGCGGCTGTCGAACACCAGCGCGGCCTGTTGCCCGTCGCGTTCCAGCGTGGCGCGGCCGATCGCCGCCCACGCCTTCAAGGTACCGGCCACGCCCAGGCGCGCATCGACCAGTTCTACCGGCACAGCGGGCGCATCGGGGGTGGCCGGGTCCGGCGTCGGGGTGAAGCGCAAGCCGCTGGCGTTGACCGCGAAACGGAAACTCGGATTCTGGGTGTCGCGGAAATCCGCAGTACCACGCAACTGCGTACGGCCTTCGAACGTGTCGATCACCAGCGGCTCGACCGTGATGACCTGGTCCAGCAGGCTGATATGCGAGGGCTGCAGCGTGGCGCTCAACTCGCCCTGCTTGACGCTGCCTTGCAGATCGGCGCTGCCGCCCTTGCCGGAGGCTTGCAGGTTCAGTGCGATCGGCGTGGCCGGGGCCGCGTACTGCCCGTTGCTGGCCGGCATCAGCAGCGAGGTATCCAGCGCGTCGGTGAGCGCCTTGAACGTCCAGGTGGGATTGTCGCGCCCGGTAAACACCAGGCTGGCCTGCAGCGGTGCCGGCGCGCGGCCGGCGATGGCCACTTCCATCTTGTCCAGATCGCCGCGTGCAACCAGCCCCAGGCTGGCCGGCGTGCGCCCGCGTGCGGCCGGCAACACGGCGGTGGCGGTGAGGTCGGCGCGGTAATCGTCGCTGGGCACGTAGTCGCCGTGCAGGCGAAAATCGCCCATGTCGGTATCGACCACCAGATTGCGCGTGCGCAACTCGCCGGTCGCCACTTCCAGCCCGCCCTGCACTTTGTGCAGGACGATCATCGGCTGCTGCAGCTGGGTGATGCGCAGGTTGTCCACCGCGATCTTGTCGGCCTGGATCGCCAGCGGCACGTTGATCTGCGGCAACGATTCGGGCCAGCTCGGTAGCGTGAACGGTTCGTCGCTCTTGCCCAGATTCAAGGTGGCATTGCTGACCTGCACCGCATCCAGTTGCAGCTTGCGGCCGAGCAGCGGGCGCAGATCCGGTTCCAGATACACGCGCTCGGCGGTGAAGTGGATGTCCTGATAACGAAAATCGACGTCGCGCAAGGTGAGCGGGCCGGCGACAGGGCCTTCGACCTTGCCGTAGGTAAACGTGGCGCCGACCGGCAAGCGCGCCACCACCTGCGCCAGCAGCACATCGCGCCCGGCCACGGTCTGCAGCAACCAGTACACCGCGATCAGGGCCAGCAGCACCAATCCCAGCACGGTCAGCCCGGAGCCCACCCAGAACCGGCGCCGGCGATAGAAACGCGCGCGGCGCGGTGCGGGCGGCGGCGTACGCGTCGGCGTGCTCACAGGTTGGCCCCGATATCGATATAGAGCTGAAACTGCGAGTCGGGGTCGTTCAGGCCATGCGCGATGTCCACGCGTACCGGTCCCACCGGCGAGCGCCAGCGCAGACCGAAGCCGATACCGGTATGCCAGTCGGGCGTGTCGTCGAAGGCGCTGCCGCTATCGACAAACACCGCCCCGCCCCACGGGCCGCCCTTGAGGTAATGCTCGTACTCGGCGCTGGCGGTGACCACGTTCTTGGCACCGAGCGCGAATTCGTCCGGCCTGGGCGTGCGTGGGCCGACTTCGCGGAACGCATAACCGCGGATGCTGTTGGCGCCACCGGCAAAGAAGCGCAGGCTCGGCGGCATCGCCACCAGATCGCTGGTCCAGGTGGTGCCGCCTTCGCCGCGCAGGATTACCCGGCCGTTGTCGCCGGCGCCCAGAAACCAGCGCAGCTGGCCGTAGACCTGGCCGAAGTTGGTGTCCGAGCCGGCGCCTTCGGCACCGCCGCGGATGAACGCCTGCCCGGACACACCACTGCGCGGAAACAGGCGGTCGTCGACGTTGACGTAGTTCACCTGCAACTGCGGATAGACCAGCGTGGAAGTCTCGTACACCGCACCTTCGAAATCGTCGCCACTGCTGAAACGCCAGCGCTCGCGCAAGGCGTTGATCGAGGCGATCGCGCTCCAGCGCTCGTTGATCTGGCCGCTGCGGCTGCCGGTGAGTTTGACGTTGCGCAGGTCGATGTACTCGGTCTGTTCGTCGTATAGCCGCGCCGAGGCGGTGTACCAGCCATCCAGCCAGCGGAACGCCGGCACGCGATAGCTGGTGGTCAGGCTCTTGCGGTTCTGCGCGTAGTCCAGCTGCGTGTCCATCTTGTGGCCGCGCGAATTCACGTAGCGCCGCTCCACGCCGCCACGCACACCGGCGCCGCTCTCGCCGCCGTAGCTCAAGCCGGAGGTGTAGACGGTGCGCTTAGCGCGAGTGAGCTTGACCTCGACCGGCACGCGGCCCTGGTCGTCGGCGTCTTCGGGCTTGGGCTGGATGTCGATGGTGCTGAAGTAATCGAGTTTGGTCAGCGACTCACGCAGGCGATCCAGCTTGCCTTCGTGGTAGTAGCTGCCTTCGTCCCAGTACACCAACGGGTCGAACAGGCCTTCGCGGAAGTAGTCGTAATCGAAGTGCACCTTGCCCATGTCGTAGCGGCGGCCGCTGTCCCAGTTCAAATCGATATCGGCGGCATGCTCGGCACGGGTGACGGCAACGCGGCGTTGAGTGAAGTCGGCATCGAAATAGCCACGCTCGGCCAGACGACGGGTGATGCGCACCTTGCTGGCTTCGTACTGCGGGTGGCTGAAGACCTGACCCTCGTGCGGCTCGAACTGCTTGAGGTCCTGGCCCAGGTAGCGGTCCTGCTCGGCCCAGCCGGTGATGGAGATATGCGACTGCCGCACCCGCACCGGCTCGCCACGCTCTACCGTGATCACCACCGTGACCTTGTCGCCTTCGCGCGGTGCGGCCAGTTCGATGGTCGGCGAGTAGTAGCCGAACGGCTCCAACGCCTCACGCGTCTGCCGCTCGGCCTGCGCCAGCAAATACTCGATGCGCGACTCGCCCTGCTCCTTGCCGACAGCCTCATAAAGAGACAGGGAGACCTCGATGTTCTCGATCATCTCGGCGTCGTCGTCGCCGTCCAAGCCTTTGATTTCGATCTTGTCGATGGTTCCGCGGGCAGCCGCTTGCAGCGGAACGAGCAGGGTGCACACCAGGGAGAGAGCAAACACGACTTTAAGCATCGGCAAAGGATACCCAGCCTTGGCGTGAAGGGACAAAAAATCTAAGCAATCTCGACTATACGGACGCGCATGCGCTGGTTAGAGTCGGGGTGTTGTTAACGTTTCGTTGACAGCATGCCAAGCGGCCCTCCCCCGGATTGCCGCGCGCCCTGTTCCACACCTTTGGAGAGAGAGGTTTTCATGAAGCGTCATCTATTGGTCAATGCCGTCTGCGCCGCCCTTGCATTCCCGTCGCTTGCCCTGCCGTCGCTTGCGATCGCACAGAACAAGGACGACGTGACCGAATTGAACAAGGTCACCGTGACAGGCTCGTTGATTCCCCGGTCGCAGGTCGAAACGGCCAGCCCGGTGTTCTCCATCACTGCCCAGGACATCCAACGCCGCGGCTTCAAGGATGTCTATGACGTGCTGCGCTCGCAGCCGATGGCCACCGGCTCGGTGCAGGACGGCCAGTTCAGTGGCGGCTTCACCGCCGGCGCCAAATCGCTGAGCCTGCTCGGGCTGGACCCCGGCTTCACCCTGGTGCTGATCGACGGCCGGCCGATGGCCGATTACCCGCTGCTCTACAACGGCCAGAGCAACTTCGTCGATCTGGCCAGCGTGCCGGTGGGCATGGTCGAACGCATCGATGTGGCGCCCGGCAACCAGTCCTCGATCTACGGCTCCAGCGCCATTGCCGGTGTGGTCAATATCATCCTGAAGAAGCACGTCGACGGCGTGCAGATGAATTACCGCATGGGCACCTACGACGGTGGTCGCGGCAACAATCAGCGCTTCCAGCTCACCGGCGGCAGCACCCTCGGCAAGGCAGATATCGTCTGGGGCCTGCAGCTCAACAATCAGGACCCGATCTACGGCTACCAGCGGCGCGATTTCGATTCCACCTCCGACAATCCGGACCCGACCCTGCGCTATGGCTCGCGCATCGCACTGCACAACACGCCAACCACTTACATTGACCCGGGCGCCGCAAACTGCGATGCACTGGGCCCGCTGTTCAACGGCTCGGTGCAATACGACAACCGCGCCAATCGCGGCAACTTCTGCAGCAGCCGCACCGAGCCCGGCTACGCCAGCATCCTCAACAAGGAACGCAGCGCCAGCGGCTATGCCAACCTGACCTACGCCTTCAACGACAACACCGAAGGCTACGCAACGCTACTGCTCAATCGCACCAAGGTGGAGGTCAACGGCGGCTCGCGCTTCTGGCAGACCTCGTCCGACACCGGTGGCTTGTTCTACAACCAGGACAGCCAGCAACTGGAAGGCTACCAGCGCATCTTCGCGCCCGAAGAAGCCGGTAGCCCGACCTTCAACAACGACCGCCAGACCGCCGATTCCTACAACATCGCAGCTGGCATCAAGGGCGGGCTGGGCGCCAGCAACTGGACCTACGATGCGTACTACGCGCGTGCCGAATACCGCATCGACAGCCGCCAGCAATGGCCATTGGCCGACCGCATCGAAGATTTCTTCCGCGAACAGTTCCTGGGCGCGCCGCAGGGCGACTTCTCCGGCTACCCGATCTATTCGCCCAACGATGCCAACTTCTATCGCGCGTTGACGCCGGCGCAGTACCGCAGCTTCAACGACGAGATCCGCACCAAGTCCAGGACCTGGACCCAGAACGTCAACCTGCAGCTCACCAACACCGAGTTGTTCAGTCTGCCGGCCGGCGCCGTGGGTGTGGCCGGCGTGCTGCAGGCCGGCAATCAGTACTGGGAAAACCCGACCGATCAACGCGTCATCGCTGGCGATTTCTACCAGCTGACCGGCACCCAGGGCAGCGGCAAGCGCGAGAACTGGGCGGCGGCGTTCGAAACGCGCGTGCCGATCCTGAGCACGCTCACCGCCAACCTGTCTGGCCGCTTCGACGACTACAAGAATCAGGGCGGTGGTAGCGATTCCAAGTTCACCTATAAGGCCGCGCTGGAATTCCGCCCGACCGATTCGCTGTTGTTCCGTGGCAACTACGCCACCGCGTTCAAGGCACCGGACATGGCGTTCACCTTTGCCGGCGATAGCGGCTTCTTCCAGGGTGTCAACGACTACTACCGTTGCGCGCTCGAAGAACCCGGCGTGCCGATCGCCGACTGCACTTACGCCGGCACCAGCATCCAGGGGCGCCGTGCCGGCAATCCCGAGCTGCAATCGATCACCGCCAAGTCCTTCGGCTATGGCGTGGTGTGGTCGCCCAGCGCGCGCTTCAGCGTCAATGCCGACTACTACAACATCAAGATCGACCAGAAAGTCAGCGACCTGAGCACCGACAATCTGTTGCAGACCGAATCGGCCTGCCGCCTGGGAAGCCTGGATATCGGCTCGCCCACCTGCGTGGATGCGTTGTCGCGCATCGATCGCACCGCAGCCAATGCCCCGGTCCCGAACCGCGTGAGCAATATCCGCATCAACCCGGTCAATATCTCCAACGAGGAAATCTCCGGCGTGCTCAGCAAGGCGACGTACAACCTGGCCACCGAATCCTGGGGCCTGTTTGTCTTCGACGCGCAATACAACTTGACGCTCAAGCACGAAAGCCAGCAGTTCCCGCAAGATCCGGTGCGCGACCTGCTCAGCGAACCCTTCTTCTCCTCCGAGTTCCGCAGCATCGTCAATGCCTCGGTGACGTGGCAGAAAGATGCATGGACCACCACGCTGTTCGGCCAGCGCAATGGCCGCACGCCCAACTTCGTCGCGCAACAAAGCACCGATGGGTATGCGGTAGAAGGCGCACGCAAGGTCGGCGCGTGGACAACGCTCAATGCAACGCTGGACTATGCGGTCAACGACGACATCTCGCTGACGGCGACGGTCAACAACCTGGCCGACACCCGGCCGCCGCGCGACCGCACCTACACCAGCTACCCGTACTACAACATCTTCAACTACACCGGTTACGGCCGTTCCTACATGCTGGAATTGAACTGGCGCTTCGGCGCGCACTGAGTCACCGCGTTGCAGTCGTCCAGCGGCAGCCACAAGGCTGCCGCTGGCGTCTTTGGCCCGGGCACGTTTGGGGCAGGCACGTTCGGAGCAGGCAGGACGCATCAGTCAGTTGTCTATCCGCTCCCAAGGCAAAGCGTCCAAGGCGTCGCACGCGTCGTCGCAGCCGGATTGCCTGCTACACACCTGGGGCAGGGTGCGTCGGACGTGCAGGCAGATTGAAGGCGCGCGCAGGTCTTCAGGCGTGGCGCCTCAGATCTGTTCGCCCCCGCTAACGCAAGCCCACGTCAATCAGGCCTGCCTGCAACAGCGTCTGCCGCAGCGGCTCCAGCTGTGTAGCATAGCGCCGCCATTCCTCCACGTTGCGCCCATGCACACCCTCGCGTACCTGCACGCTGCTGAGCGTTGCCGAGGCGGCCGCATTGCGGGTGATATCGATCTGCCCAGGCTCGATCTCCAACCCACAGCGCAGCATCAACTGCTCCAGCACCGTAGACGGATCACGCACCATCTGTGTGTAGTCCACATCGATCACCCGGCCCGGCAACGCCGCGCGCCATTGCGCCATCAACGCGTGATACGCCTGATAGTGAAGCGCCAGCGTGTGCAGGTCGTAGCTGTAGGCATAGGAGTCGCCGAACAGCGCGCGGTAATTGGAGAAACACACCGCCATCGGCTCGCGCACCAGATGCACGATCAACGCACCTGGCAAGGCACGCGCGATCGCGCCGATCGCCACCGCATTGGTTGGCAATTTGTCGATGTACCAGCGCGCCGATCCAGCACGCCACTGCGTCTGTTCCAGGTAGCGCGCGCCGATCTGCGCATAATCCAGCGTGGGAAGCGCCTGCAGCAGGCGCGCATCCAGCAGGCTGCGGCCGGCCTGGTCGGCGCCCCAGCGCAACTGATGGCCGAAGTCGTTCAATTCGCCGGCCGACATGATCTGCGCATGATTGCCCAGCATCCGCTCCAGCACCGTGGTGCCCGAGCGCGGCAAACCGAGCACGAAGATCGGTTGCGGGCCTTGTGCATTGGTAGATTCCTGCGCGGCGAACACGCCTTGTTCGGCCAATGCGCCCAACTGCGTGTACAACGCTACTTCTGCGTCGGCATCGTGGTGCAAGCGCGCATGCATCACCGCATTGCCATGCTGCAGGGCCTCCCAGGCGGCATCGGTCTGGCCGAGATCTTCCAGCTCCTTGTACAGCGCGAACGCCAGCCCGGCGCGATCTTCGCTGTCGGGCTTGGCGAGCCGCAGCTGCTGACGTAACTGATCGAGATGATTGCTGCTTGCAGTCTGACGGCGTAGCCGCGCACGCGTCAGCGCTGCACGGCCGTAGCCTGGCGACAGCGCCAACGCGCGATCCAATGCCTGCGCTGCATCGTCTAGGCGATTATTGAATTGCAGTTGCACCGCAAGAAAGAAGCGGAAGTCAGCACCATCGAAACCACAGGCCTGCGCGCGCTGCATCATCGCCAGTGCTTCGACATGTTCGCCGAGCGATTGATGCACATGCGCGAGCAGCGCCAGCGTGGCGCCGTCCTGGCACTGCATCACCGACGGATGCCGCAGCAACGCATGCAGTTCGCGATGCTCGCCAACGCGCAACAAGGCTTGCGCCACGCGGCAACGCATCGCCACGTCGTCGCCGAGGTCTCTGGCGGCCAGCCGTAACTGCGCCACCGCCTCGCGCATCTTGCCGTTGGCCAACACGGTGCCGGCCAATAGCACGCGTGCGGACACGTGGGTGGGGTCCACTGCCAGCAGCGCCTGCAATGCAGACGCCGCCACACCCAGGTCGCGACGTGCCAACGCCGCCTGGGCGGTCTGCCAGTGCACCGCGCCGGCGGACGCTGCCATCAGCTGGACAGATGCTCGATGGCGGCGACGCTGCCGAGGCGGTCGCCGAGCTTCTTCAACAAGGCGAGCCGATTGGCACGCAGCTGCGCGTCTTCGGCATTGACCATTACTCCATCGAAGAACGCATCGACCTGCGGGCGCAGGCGCGCCAGGCGCGCGAGCACCGCAACATAGTCGTGGCGGTGCAGCGCATCGCCGGTATCGCCGATGGCCGCTTCCACCGCTTCGGCCAAGGCTTCTTCGGCCGGCTCACGGAGCAGGCTGGTGTCGATATCGCCGGGAATCTCGCCCTCGACCTTGCGCAGGATATTGCGGATGCGCTTGTTGGCCGCAGCCAATGCTTCGGCCTCGGGCAGCGTGGCGAAGATGCCGATCGCATCGATGCGGCGGTCGAAATCGTAGAGGGATCCGTGGGTCGCGCCCAGGTGCGCTCCTACGCCAAGCGTTGTAGGAGCGCCCTCGGGCGCGACCGAGAACAAGACAGCGACCGCGTTGAAGTGCGTAGCAGGCACGCCTTTGTCTGCGTAGTAGCCGCGTAGGCGGTCTAGGATGAAGTCGAAAATCTCGTGGACTTGCCCTGGGCTAGGCATTCTTGCCTCGAGGTCCGCGTCTACCATGCTATCAGGACCGCGCGCATTTATTGGATCAGAGTTATAGCCGTGATGCTCAAAGGTGAACTCTGCAGATTCTTTGTCGAGTTGTAGAAGCTTTTTCTTCCACGCATTAACTCGCACGCAACGATCAGCGTGCAGATAGGCCTGAATAATCAGCTGCTCAAGATTAAGATCAAAACCCGACTCAATCACCGTCCGCGCCAACCCCAACGCATTGCGCCGTAGCGCAAACGGATCCTTGTTGCCGGTCGGCTTCAACCCGGCCGAAAAGCCACCGGCCAACGTATCCAGACGCTCGGCAATCGCCAACACCTTGCCCAACGGCGACAACGCAATATCGTCGCCGGCAAAACGGGGTTGGTACGCTTCATCGATCGCCAGCGAAATCTCGCCAGGCTCGCCAGCAGCCTTGGCGTAATGCCGGCCGGCAATGCCCTGCAATTCGGGGAATTCGTTGACCATGCGCGATTGCAGATCGTTCTTGGCCAATTCCGCGGCGCGACGCGCCTGCACCGGATCGGCACCCACCTGCGGAGCAATAATTTCGGCCAGCGCAGCCACACGCGCCACCTTGTCGGCCACCGTGCCCAGCTTGGCCTGATACGTGACGCTGGCCAGGCCCGCACCCATCGCCTCCAGCCCCTGCTTGAGGTCTTCGTCGAAGAAGAACTTGGCATCGGCAAAACGCGGACGGATTACCCGCTCGTAGCCCTTGGCGACTTCGGCCACATCCTTGGAGACGATGTTAGCGATGCCGATGAACTGCTCGGTCAACTTGCCGCCGGCATCCAGCACCGGGAAGAACTTCTGGTTGATTTCCATGGTTTCGATCAACGCTTCCTGTGGCACCGCCAGAAAATCGCGCTCGAAGCTGCACAGCACCGCCGACGGCCACTCGACCAGGTTGACCACCTGCTGCAGATTGTCCTCGCTGATGCGCGCACTGCCGCCGGCCTGCTTTGCGGCCGCTTCGACTTCTTCCACGATGCGCGCACGGCGTGCGTCCGCATCCACCAGCACGTGCGCGGCGCGCAGCGCTTCGACGTAATCGCCCGGTGCTGCAAGCGCTATCTCGCCCTGATGCATGAAGCGGTGCCCGCAGGTGATGCGATCGCCACGCACGCCCAGCAACTCGGTCGGAATCACCGCATCGCCGAACAACAGCACCAACCACTGCACCGGCCGCGCGAACGCGTATTCGTGCGCGCCCCAGCGCATCGGCTTGGGGATCGGCATGGCGGCAATGGCTTCGCGCAGGATCTCCGGCAACAAATCGGCGGTACGCGCGCCCGGCGTCACCGCGCGGTGCACGAAACGCTCGCCCTTGGCATCGCTGGTGCGCTCCAACGCGGTCCAGTCGATCCCGGCCTTGGCGGCGAAACCGGCCAGCGCCTTGGTCGGCTTGCCCTCGGCATCCAGCGCGATGTTGAGATACGGGCCCAGCACTTCGGAACGCTGTTCGGGCTGCTCGGTGGCCACGCCCGGCAGCAGCACCGCCAGACGGCGCGGTGTGGACAGCGGCTTGGCATCGCCGCGCGTGACCGCGACGCCGCGCTTTTCCAGACCGTGCAGCACGCCATCGAAGAAGGCCTGCGCCAGGCCCGGCAGCGCCTTGACCGGCAGCTCTTCGGTGCCCAGTTCGATCAGCAGGGGAAGTTGTTCGCTCATAAGACGTGGACCTTTACGTGTTCCCTTCTCCCGTCGGGAGAAGGTGCCTCGAAGAGGCGGATGAGGGTACGGGTGAAACTCTATGGAGTTTGGGTGCGCGAGGGCTACGCCTCCGTACCCTCACCCCAACCCCTCTCCCGGTGGGAGAGGGGCTTGCTGGTCCTTCTCCCGTCGGGAGAAGGTGCCCCGAAAGGGGCGGATGAGGGTACGGGCGAAGCTCTGTGGAGTCTGGGTGCATGAGGGCTACGCCTCGGACCCTCACCCCAACCCCTCTCCCGGCGGGAGAGGGGCTTTGAGTTACTTCTTTACCCCGGGAAAGCCCAGATTCTCGCGTTGTGCGTAATACGCCTGCGCCACGCCTTGCGACAACGTGCGCACGCGCAGGATGTAGCGCTGGCGTTCGGTCACGCTGATCGCGCGGCGCGCGTCCAGCAGATTGAAGGCGTGGCTGGCCTTGGTGACCTGCTCGTATGCGGGCAGCGGCAAGCCGACCTCGATCAAGTGCTTGGCCTCGGCTTCGCAGGCATCGAAGCGATGGAACAGCTCTTCCACATTGGCATGCTCGAAGTTGTAGGCGCTCTGCTCCACTTCGTTCTGGTGGTACACATCGCCGTAGCTCACCGGGGTGCCGTCCGGGCCGTAGGTCCACACCAGGTCGTAGACGTTGTCGCAGCTCTGCAGATACATGCATAGCCGTTCCAGCCCATAGGTGATCTCGCCCAACACCGGTTTGCACTCCAGTCCGCCAGCCTGCTGGAAGTAGGTGAACTGGGTCACTTCCATGCCGTTGAGCCAGACTTCCCAGCCCAGGCCCCAGGCGCCGAGCGTCGGCGATTCCCAGTTGTCTTCGACAAAGCGCAGATCGTGCACCAGCGGGTCGATGCCCAGCGCCTGCAACGAGCCCAGATACAGGTCCTGGATGTTGTCCGGGTTGGGCTTCATCGCCACCTGGTACTGGTAATAGCGCTGCAGGCGGTTGGGATTTTCGCCGTAGCGGCCGTCGGTGGGGCGACGCGAGGGCTGCACGTAGGCGGCATTCCACGGCTCCGGCCCCAGCGCGCGCAGGAAGGTGGCCGGATGGAACGTGCCCGCGCCCACTTCCAAGTCCAGCGGCTGGATCAGCACGCAGCCTTGCTCGGCCCAGTACTGGTTGAGGGTCTGGATCAGGCCCTGAAAAGTGATTGGAAGGCGCCGGGAATCGGACATGCAGCAAAGGCCGTGCGGAAGGGGTGCGCTAGTATACCGGCCGACCCGCAGCGCTTTGCCGCGGAGTACCGCGGCAGGGGAACATCGAGCATGGAACAGCGGCGTACGGCCGATCCGGACAGCGCAGTGGCACTGCTGCCACGCGGCCGGCTGATGTTCGACCCGGTCGCTGCCGCGCTGCTTGCCGATGGCATGGTGGTGCCGCACGAACACGAGCGCGTGCAGTTCTCTGCCGCCGGCGTACGCAACGCCAGCGAAGTGCATCCGCTGGTGCTGCTGGCCAACCTCAAGCTGCATGCCGCGCAACCGCCGGCCGGCGAACTCGGCCTGGAACGGCTGACCGAATGGATGGCCACCCGCACCGGGCTGCGTTATCTGCGTATCGACCCCACCCGCATCGATGTCGCCGCGGTCACCGGTGTGGTGTCGCATGCCTATGCACGCCGCCACCGCATCCTGCCGCTGGCGCTGGATGCCGAGCGCGTACTGATCGCCACCAGCGAGCCATTGGCGCTGGAATGGCTGGCCGACGTGCAGCATCTGAGCCGGCGTCGCATCGAGCTGGCGCTGATCAACCCGCTGGACCTGCATCGCTACACGATGGAGTTCTTCGGCGTCACCCAGTCGGTGCGCGGCGCGCGTGGCGATGTGCGCAGCGCCGAGCCGGGCGCGGGCCTGCCCAGCTTCGAGCAACTGGTGGAACTGGGCCGCGCCGGCGACGTCAATGCCGACGACCACCACATCGTGCATATCGTCGACTGGCTGCTGCAATACGCCTACGAACAGCGGGCAAGCGACATCCATCTGGAGCCGCGCCGCGAAGCCGGGCGCATGCGCTTTCGCATCGATGGCGTGCTGCACAAGGTGCTGGAAGTGCCGCCCTCGGTGATGACCGCGGTGGTCAGCCGTATCAAGGTGCTCGGCCGCATGGACCTGGCCGAACGCCGCCGCCCGCAGGATGGCCGCATCAAGACCCGTTCGCCGGGCGGGCGCGAGGTGGAAATGCGCCTGTCCACGATGCCCACCGCCTTCGGCGAAAAATGCGTGATGCGCATCTTCGACCCGGATTCGGCGTTCAAGAGCATCGAGCAGCTCGGTTTCAGCCCCGAAGAGGCCGCCGGCTGGAGCGCGCTGGTCGAGCGCCCGCACGGCATCGTGCTGGTCACCGGCCCCACCGGCTCGGGCAAGACCACCACGCTGTACTCCACGCTCAAGCGCCTGGCCACGCCGGATGTGAACGTGTGCAGCGTGGAAGACCCGATCGAAATGATCGCGCCGGAATTCAACCAGATGCAGGTGCAGCAGAACATCGACCTGGATTTCGCCAGCGGCGTGCGCACGCTGCTGCGGCAGGACCCGGACATCATCATGATCGGCGAAATCCGCGACCTGGAAACCGCGCAGATGGCGGTGCAGGCCTCGCTCACCGGGCACCTGGTGCTGTCCACGCTGCACACCAACGACGCCGCCTCGGCGATCACCCGTTTGCTGGATCTGGGCGTGCCGCATTACCTGGTGGCTTCCACGCTCAACGGCGTGCTGGCGCAACGCCTGGTGCGCACGCTGTGCGTGCACTGCAAACGCCCGCACACGCTCAGCGACGCCGACTGGGCGGCCATCCGCGAACCCGGCGAAGCCCTGCCGGAACCGCTCAACGTGCACGCGCCGGTGGGTTGCCTGGAATGCCGCCGCACCGGTTACCTGGGCCGGGTGGGCCTGTACGAACTGCTGCCGGTCACCCCACGCCTGCGTACCCTCATCCGCCCGGACACCGAGCTGGCGAGCTTCAGCCAGGCCGCCCGCGGCGAAGGCCTGCGCACGCTGCGCCGCACCGGCCTGGAGAAGGTCGCCGCCGGGCTGACCACCATCGAGGAAGTGCTGTCGGTGTTGCCGCCGCGGGAGTGAGCGGATCCTCCGTCCTGGCGAGCACGTCGCTTGGGCGTGGTTGGCAGCCGGCACGCGCGTGCATGATCGGGGGGATTCTCGAGGCCGCAAGGCATCGAGGGTCGGGGATTGAGTAGAAAATTTTTTGCGCACGGTGGGACCGATCCCTGCCGATCGCCCGTTCGCTCAGGCACGTTGTCGGCGGGCACGCATGCAAAGACACGCCCGGTTTCCACGTCGTTTTCGTACGCCAAGCGCTCGATCGCCATGACGGCGACCGACGCACCCGGCCGCGAGTGCGCGCCGCACGCGCTCGATGTTGCCGCACCAGTGCAAGTCGGCGCTCATGCCGTCATGGTGGAGACGCCATCTGGCCCGCAGCTCAATCTTTCCAACTGTCGCACTTGTCCACGTTCCGGAAGATAGATTGGCCCTCATGCGCGCACTCCCAGACGCTCGACCCCGGCGGGTTTGCGCACCTTGGCGGTCATCTCGTGCATGGCCTTTTGGTGCGCTGCGATCTCCTGCGTCAGTTTTGCCTGCCTGACCGGATCGGGCTGAGGTTTTTGCCGCTCCCTGTCCAGTCGTGTCTGCGCCAACTGCATCCGCTTGTACGGCAGGTGCGTTTGCGCCTTGGCGTTGAAGCTCTCGGCCGTGTGGAACTGCACTTCAAACGCGTAGCCCTCGGCGTCGGTGAAGCTGGCATTGATGCCCCGGTAGGTGCCACCTCCCGAGGTGAAGTAATTTTTCAGCTTCACGCACGTGATTCCTTGCCGACGCAGTGCGTCCTGTGCCGCCAGCACCTTGATCACGAAACCCTCGGACTGCAGCTCAAGCGCATAGCGCAGCGCATCGCCCACGCGCTGCGCGGCCTGTTCGGCAGTCATGCCAGCGCGCAGATGGCGCCGGATCTTGTCCTTGATCGAGGCGACCGATTTCTGGAACGGGGCCTGTTGCGCCTGCTCGATCCGGCCCTGCTTGGCGTCGTAGCGCACGTTGCCCCAGAGCCGCGCGCCCAAGCCTTCGGCCAGCGTGTCGAGCACCGGGGTCAGCGCCGCTTGCTTGCCTGCGGCGGTGTCGAACACACCGGATGCCGACGATGGGTCTGCAGTGCCGGCAGTCTGCTCGGCGCCGGGCGTGGGCGTGGGCGTGGCGCTTGGCAACGCCGGCACCGTCTCTTCCTGCCAGTTGTCGATCTCCTCGCATCCTGGCGGCGAGGCCACGCGCTTGAAGGCCTCCAGTGCAGGCGCCTGCAGGGTGCGTTGCTCGGCCCGCGACGCACCGCCAACCGCCAGCGCATGGGCGCGCTTGTACAGATCGTGGAAGCGCTCCTTGAGCGCGAAGGTCTCCGGCGTGTGGAACTGGATCTCCCACAGCGCACCGTCAGGGCTGCGCAGCGTGACATTGATGGCCTTGAAGACTGGCGGGTAATCGGTGAATTGATTGGTCAGCTTGACCCGTGCATGGCCCTGGTCGTCCAGTGCAGCCAGCGTGGCGCGCAGACCGGCGGTGAAGTCCTGCGGTTCCAGCACCACGCTGTAGCGCAGCGCATCGTTGACGCCCGCCGCCGCTTCTTCCAGCGTCTGCTTTTTCAGTGCCACCCGCTGCTTGAGCTTTTCCTGCAACGAGCCGTAGGACTTTAGTTGATGCTGCGTGCCGGCCAGTTGCCCACCATGGCGGGCGGCAATGCGCTGCAGCATGTCGGTGACCTGCGGCTCCATCTGCCGAGCGCGCCCGAGCAAGGCCTGTGCCTGAACCGCAATGTCCTGCGGCTGCACGTCGCGCAGACGCTCGGTCGGCGGCTGCGACCGGTCGATCCAGCCGGCCTGCTGCAGCGCCTCGAGCGCGTCTTCCATGACGCCGGCGGCCATCGACGGCATGCGCTGCAGCAGCAGCTTGGTCTGTTCGGGATCGAAGCGCCCGTCCTGCATGGCCCGGGCGGTCGCCCTGCTGTATGGCGGGACGCGGACCCGCTCGGCGAAGCTGCGCTCGGACCGTTCGCAGGCCTCCACGATCTTGGCGAACAACGCCGTGCCGGTGTCGGACTTCAGCGCATCGGTGCCGACCTTGACCGCGATGGTGAACAGGTTGCGCAGGGTCAGTTCCGGCTCGCCGGGGATGAGCCCAGGTTGCCCGTCCGGGAACTGCGCATGCGATAGCCGGCGCACCGGGTAGTTGTCCAGGATGGCGTGGATGCGCGCCTCGACGCCAGAGGCGGCCGCGTAGGCCTTGGCCAGGCCGGGAAACGCCTCGGCCACGGCCTCGGGCAACGCCGGCGCGGCGCTGTCGGCGGCCGGGTCCGTCTCCAGCGCAAGCAGCTGCGCGTGCAGCAACGCGGCCGCTTCACGCGCCTCGGGCAGGTGAGCGCGTTCGATCCCCTCGCGCGCCTGCACGCGCAGCGTGGCCAACACCACCGGATCGCGGACCTGCTCTTCGAGCAGCTCGCGCAAACCGTTGCGCAACTCGCGCTCGATGCCATCGTAGGTGCCGAACATCATCTCGCGCGCCATCGCTGCGCGCAGCGCGTCCGGTTGCGCCATGAAACGCGCGGCCAGCGTGGCCGCCGCCGAGGTGATGCGCTGACCGCGCTTGAGCGCCATGATCTCCGACAGCCGCCCGGGCTGGTAGTGGCCGGTGGCCGGGTCGATGGCCGGCGTGGCCGTCTTCGGCGGCTTGAAGGACTTCTGCCGACCGAGCCCGAGCTTGGTCTTGCGATCCATCACCCGCGAAATCAGCGCCGCCAGCTTGGGGTAGCCGGCGTAGATGAAGGCGTCGTCGCCGTCGGTGTCCATGTCGCGTTTGCGCAACTCGTCGATCGGCAGTGCGCCCAGGCACCCAGGCTCCACGATCTCCTTGAGCCGCAGGCTGCCGGTGCTGAGCATGTCGCGCGGCAAGGCACCGCGGTCGCGGCCGTTGGTCCAGCACGACAGCGTCTTCAGATCTTCCTTGGAGCAGGCCAGGTCGGTGTCGGCAAACGCGGCCGGCCATTGCTTCCCGGGCACGACAACCAGCATGCCCTTGCTGTGCAGCATCTGCGGATCGACGCCGGAGCGATCGTCGAAACCGGTGTAGCTGTACTGGATGCCGAAGCACTGGGAAAGGAACGCGGCGGTGGCGTCGCCCTTGGCCACGGTGGCGATGCGTTGCTCGGGCACCGGCAGCAGATTCTCCTTGTCGTAGGGGGGCTTGCCGAGCAGCAACGGGCCGCCGGCCAGGTCGAAGGCGTGGCTGCGCTGCTGCGGCAGATGCACCTTGTCGTCTGCCGACGGCACCGCCCGCACCCGCTGGCCCTGGTAGCCGCCGCTGATCAGCGGCCTGTACACCCGCAACGGGTCATCGCCCGTCGGCTCCAGTGTCTGCAACCGGTCCTGCATCGCCGCATGCGCCTCTTCCAGTGCCGCCGCATCGCGCGGGTAATGGTGCAGCGCCTGCGGTGGCATCAGCGAAGGGCCCTTGTCCTTGGCCACCAGGTCGCGCTGCTCCTCGGTGGCCTGGTTCGCCTGCACTGCGTGCCAGGCCTCGTAATGCTTGCGGAAGGCCGGAATGGACAAGGCCACCTCCAGTTTCAGGAAACCGCAGCCATCGTTGGGGCACAGCGCCAGGGCAGTGCCATCCGCCGCCAACGGCTTGAACGGATGCGCAGGGCCCTCGACGTCATCGAACACGCCCAGGCGCAGCGTGCCCTCCACGACATGGTCACTGGGCACCATCTCCAGCAGCGAGCGCTGCATGCGCGACCAGTCCTCGCGTTGCGGAGCGAGCTTGGCGGCCAACTGCATCAGGCTGCTGCCCGGGGCGGTGTCGGCATAGCGGAATGCAGGCAACAGCGACGCCGACTCCTTGCGTTGGGACATCACCAGACTGCTGCTGCCGGATTTGCTGCGCGCGGCGCGGCTGCCGCCGAACAGGTCGAAGCGCCAGGGCTCGCCGTTGTAGTTGAACGTCCGCGCGAGCATGAAGGTCGATAGGTCACCAGGCAATTGCACCTCCACCAGCGGCAGCCCGGTCAGGCGCGCAAACAGCGAGTACGGCTTGTCCGATTCGGACCGATTGGTCGACAGCTCCTTGCCCACCAGATCGACCACCACATGGGTCGTACTGCCGCGGCCGGGCGCCGGCGGCACCGGCCGACCGGGAACCGAGGACATACTCAAGCGCCCACTGTCCAGGTCAAAGCGGGTCGGTGGATGGGCCTGTGTAATCGCCGGCGCGTCCTTGGCCATGCGCAGGTCCAGGGCGTCGAACACCTGCTCGCCGGCCTCGATCTGCGCGATCAGGTTCCAGCTCATCTCGCCCAGGTCCGCCTCGATCGCCTCGCGCGTGCGCACCAGCGTCAGGTCCACCCACTTCACCAGTTCGTCGCGGCGCTGGCGCACTTGCTTCCGCGGCCCGTCAAGATGGCGCGCTTTCCATTGCCGGATCACCACCGCGTAGGCCTTGAGCACCTGGTAGAAGGTCAGCGCCGGGCAGCGCGTTGCATGCTGTTCGATGTCGGCCGACGCGCGCGCGCCGTCGCCGGGAAGGTACAGGTCGATCTTGCGCGCGACGATGGGCTGCAAGGTGTCGAACACGCGCAATGCCTGGCCCCGATGGCGGGGGCTCAACTCCGGGCTGCTGATCAGCGGCAACAGTCCCATGCAGAGGTTGCCGATCCACTCAAGGCTGGTCTGGCGTAATCCATCGTCCCCGATCAGGACCGACACCCGCTCCAGCGCTGGCTGTCCCAGCGGGCGCATCTGGCGTTGAAGCCGCGCCGAGGCAAGGGCCTTGAAGATCCCCCCGATATCCTTGGCCGAGGCGGATGCAAAACGCTCGCGGTGCAGGTCCAGGTGCCCGGCCATGGCCTGCAGTTTGGCGACGCCCAAGGCCTGGAACTGCTCCTCGTCCAGTTGCAGCAGGCGAGACATCGCGTTCGCCAGCATGGAGATGCCGCGCATTTCGAACTGATGCCAGGGCAGCTCGGCCGAGCCTGCACGCTCGGTGAGCAGGATCCCTGCCGATTGACACGCCGGCCTTCCGAAAGATCTGCTCATCGCGTTGAGCGCCAGGACCACGTCATGCGCGTCCATGAGGTGTCGCAGATCGTGGTCCTCAGCCAGCTTCGCAGCCAATAGGTCCAAGGCCGCCTCGCAGGCCGGCGTGCCGGGCCATTTGCTCAGGGCATTGAGCGCGGTGGCCACATCTTGCGGGGTCAGTGCCTCGCGCAAGGCGGAATCGTCGGCCAGCCGTGCGGCCAATGCACTGGCGGCCTGTGCACAGGCCTGGGTGCCGGGCCATTTGCTCAGGGCATTCAAGGTATTGGTCACGTCGAGTGTGTTGAGCGCCTTGCACAACCCGGGATCGTCGGCGAGCCGGCCGGCCAGCGCGCTGACGGCCTCCGTACAGACCGGCGTGCCCGGCCATTTGCTCAGCGCGTTGAGCGCGTTGGCCACGCCTTGCGGGTTCAATGCTTTGCGCAATCCGGGATCGTCAACCAGCCGCGAGGCCAGCGTACTGACCGCTTCCGTACAGACCGGCGAGCCGGGCCATTTGCTCAGCGCGTTGAGTACGATGGCCACCTGGTGCGGTTCGAGGCCCTTGCGCAACCGGGGTTCGTCGGCCAGCCGCGCGGCGAGCGCACTGGCGGCCTGTGCACAGGCCTGGGTGCCGGGCCATTTGCTCAGGGCATTCAAGGTATTGGTCACGTCGAGTGTGTTGAGCGCCTTGCACAACCCGGGATCGTCGGCGAGCCGGCCGGCCAGCGCGCTGACGGCCTCCGTACAGACCGGCGTGCCCGGCCATTTGCTCAGCGCGTTGAGCACATTGGCCACGCCTTGCGGGTTCAATGCTTTGCGCAATCCGGGATCGTCAACCAGCCGCGAGGCCAGCGTACTGACCGCTTCCGTACAGACCGGCGAGCCGGGCCATTTGCTCAGCGCGTTGAGCGCAACGCCCACTTGTGGCGGCTTGAGGGCGTTATGCAAATCGCTCTCGCATGCCAGCCGCAAGGCCAGCGTGCTCGCGGCGGCCACGCAGGCCTGCGTGCCGGGCCATTTGCTCAGCGCGTTGAGCGCGGTGACCATGCCCTGCCGGTCCATGACCTTGGACAGGCCGCGACCGTCGGCCAGGCGTGCAGCGAGCACACTGGCAGCCTCCGCACACACCGCCGTATCGGGCCATTTGCTCAGGGCGTTGAGCACGTTTGCCATTTCTTGCGATCCGAGGCCCTCGTGCAAACTACGCTCGTCGGCCAGCCGTGCGGCGAGCGCGCTGGCGGCCTGCGCACACACGGCCGTGTCGGGCCATTTGCTCAGCGCGTTGAGCGCGTTGGCCACGCTTTGCGGGTCCAGGGCCTTGCGCAACCGGGAATCGTCGGTCAGCCGTGCGGCCAGCGCACCGACGGCCTCTGCACAGAGCTGCGTGCCGGGCCATTTGCTCAGTGCGTTGAGCGCGGTGGCAATGTCTATTGGATTAAGGGCCTTGCGCAATACCGGATCGTCGACCAGCCGCGAAGCAAGCGCCTCGACCGCGGCTGTGCACAGCGGTGCATCAGGCCTTTTGCTCAGGGCATTCAACGTGTTGGCCACGTCCATTGAGTTGAAGGCATTACGCAACCCCGCATCGCCGGCCAGCCACGCAGCCATTGCGTTGACCGCGGCAGTGCACAGCGGTGCTTCAGGCCATTTGCTCAGGGCATTCAACGCGTTGGTCACGTCCATTGGATTGAGGGCCGTGCGCAACACCGGATCGTCGTCGGCCAGTCGCTCCGCCAGCGCGCTGACGGCCGCCGCACAAATCGACGTGTCGGGCCATTTGCTCAGGGCGTTGAGCGCGACCACCACGCCTTGTGGTTCCAGGCCCTTGCGCAAGGCGGGATCGTCGGCCAGCCGCACGGCCAGTGCCCCGACAACTTCTCCACAGACCTGCGATCTGGGCCATTTGCTCAAGGCATGGAGCGTGGTAACCACTTCGTGCGGCTTGAGGGCATTGCGCAACCTGCGCTCGTCGACCAGCCGCAGGGCAAGCATGCTGGCGACGGCCTCGCAGACCTGCGTGTCTGGCCATTTGCTCAGGGCGTCGAGCGCTTGGGTCACGTTGATCGGGTCGAGGGCCTTGCGCAAGCCGGTATCTTCGGCCAGGCGTACGGCCAGTGCGTTGACAGCTTCCGCACACACCGCCATGTCGGGCCATTTGCTGAGGGCGTTGAGCGCGTTGGCCAAACCTTGGGGGTCCAGGGACTTGCGCAAGGTGGGATCGTCGGCCAGCCGTGCGGCCAGCACACTGGCGGCCTCGGCACAGATCTGCGTGCTGGGCCATTTGCTCAGGGCGTTGAGCACATTGGTCACGCCTTGCGGGTGCAGCGCCTCGCGCAATCCGGGATCGTCGGCCAACCGCGCGGCCAGCGCACAGACGGCCTCTGTACAGACCTGCGTGCCGGGCCATTTGCTCAGGGCGTTGAGCACATTGGGCACGCCGATCGGGGTCAGCGCCTTGCATAAGCCGGGTTCATCGGCCAGCCGCGTGGCCAGCACACTGGCTGCGGCCGCACACACCGGCGTGCCGTGCCATTTGCTCAGGGCGTTGAGCGCCTGGGTCACATTGACAAGATCGAGGCCCTCGTAACACCCGGGATCGTCGGCCAGCCGCTCGGCCAGCGCGCTGACAGCCTCTCCACAGACCGGCGAATCGGGCCATTTGCTCAGGGCGTTGAACGCATTGGCCACTTCTTGCGGATTGAGGGCGCGGCGCAACCTGGGCTCGTCGGCCAGCCGCAGCGCCAGCGCGCCGACAGCCTCTCCACAGACCGGTATGTCGGGCCATTTGCTCAGGGCGTTGAGCGCGTTCGCCACGCTCTGCGCATCCATTGCATCACGCAGGCGTTTGTCGCTGGCGATACGCGCGGCGAGCCCTTGCGCGATGGCCTGGCAATCGGGCTGATCAAGCCACTTGCTGAAAGTGTTGAGTGCCAAGCTGATGTTCTGCGCGCTCAGAGACTGCCGGGCACGCTCGTCACGCAGCAAATGACGCGCCAAACGCGCCACGGCGCGTCCACACCCGCCGCTGTCGATGTTCTTCGAGAAGGCGTTCAGGAGAAGCACCGACGGGTAGCCACCCAGTCCCGCGAGATCGTCGGCCTGATTGAGCTGCCCGGCGATCCACGCGATCGCCTCCATGCACGCGGGCTGGTTCGGGTGCTTGCTCAACTTGTTGGCCACATGCGCCAGCTGCTTCAGCGATGCACCTTCGAACCACCCGGTTTCGGAGAGATAGTGCGCTGCAAGCTCGATGCAATGATCGAGCTCGCGGGGCGTTGCCGCCCTGGTGCGCTGTGCATTGGCAACCAGCTGAAGGTACTTGTCGAGCCGACTCGCGTTGACTTGCGCATGCAAACTCTCTTCCAGGAAAGGCAACGCCATCCGGCCACGCACGCAATGCGCCAACTCGTTGTCATATGCCATGGACACGCACAGGCCGGCGTTATGGTTCGCAGCGATTCCGTGGGGCTCGCTCAACTGTCGCTGTTGCTGCTTTCGCTGCGCCTGCAGCCGTTTTTCTGCCGCCGGGTCCAGCTGATCTTCGGCCATGCGAAGCTCCGCCGTCGTCAACCTCACACCATGGAGTGGGCGCTTTGACTGCCGATAGGATTCTTGCTCTTCGCGCGGTCGTTTTCCTGCGGTCCGGTCGGACTGCCGTTCGGTCGATCGAAGATTTGCCCTCGCCTCCAAACCATCATGCATTGGTCGTTGTGGTCGACGATGCGACGAGGCGACGCTTACATCAGCGGGCAATTTGCCCGGGCGCCGCTCGGTTTCAGCGCGCTCGTTTTTTACGGCAGAGGGCTGCCCGTTCCGAAAGCGCCTGTCCGATGCGCCTTCGCTGGCGTCGGTTTGCTCTTTTTTTGCGGCGCTTGCCGTAGAGGGCTGTCCATAGCGCGTCGACGCCCCAGGGTCATCCGACTCTACCCGCCGCCGTTTGCTGGGCGGCCGTCCAAGGGGGTGACGATCGTCCCTGGTGCTGGCTGCTGCCTGATGCTCGGCTGGCCTGGGCTTCTCCTCATGAGCGTGAGGCAAGTTTGTGCGTAACGAATGTGGATTGGTGGCATGGGTTTTCATGCCGGGAAATTTAAACAATCTGCCCGCGAGCGGCTTCTTCAATACGAAGCGCCGATGACGTGTGCGACGCCGCTGCGAGTTAGGCTAAAGGCCCAAATACCTCGCATGGATTGAACGCCTGGGATGCAGCACGCCGGCACGGCGACGTGCCCCGCAGCCGTGGGGCACGGTGTTCGGATGGTTAGGCACGATTCGCCGTTTTCTTATACGAATCCTGCCGAACCTCTCGTCGACCTAACCACCGCGAAGGCGCGAAGGCCCGGTCAGTCCAGTCGTGCGTTTCTCTGCCGATATACAAGGCGTGCCACAGCCGGCGCCCCCGTCACCACCACCTCCATCCAGCTGAGAGGGAATCAAGACATGTCATTCGGCAATGACCCGCAGCGCCCGTATCGGGGCATCGCTTGAAAAAAACCCGCCACTGCCGCCTACAATCGGGGGATCTGTCGTGTCCGGGTCTTCGCGCATGTCTGTGTTGCCGTTCCTGATCATCGAAACCGGGCACCCCGTGCCGGAGATGAAGCGATACGGCCGTTTTCAGCACTGGATCCGCGTGGCGGCTGGGCTGGCCGAGCAGGAAACCGTGGCCATCGACGTCGCCAATGGCGAGGCGCTACCGGACCCGGCCGACTTTGCCGGCATCATCGTCAGCGGTTCGGCTGCCTTCGTGACCGACCGCGCCGACTGGAGCGAACGCAGTGCCGAATGGCTGCGCCATGCCGCTCATCAGGGCATGCCGTTGCTGGGCATCTGCTACGGGCATCAGCTGCTGGCGCACGCGCTTGGCGGCGAGGTCGACTACAACCCGGCCGGGCGCGAATCCGGCACCATCGCGCTGGAACTGCATCCGCCAGCCGAGCAAGACCCTCTATTTGCAGGCCTTCCGCCGCAGTTCCCGGCACATGCCACCCATCTGCAGACGGTCGTCCGCGCCCCCGATGGCGCCGTCGTGCTGGCGCACTCGCGGCAGGACCGCTGCCATGCGTTCCGCTGGGGCCGCGCCACCTGGGGAGTGCAGTTCCATCCGGAGTTCGCCACCCACCACATGCGCGGTTATGTGCAGGCGCGCGCCGAGTGCATTGCCCGGCATGGCCACTGCGCCCGCACGGTCGCCCGCGAGGTCACCGCCGCTCCGATCGCCCGCAAGCTGCTGCGCCGCTTCGTGCATCACGCATGCGGCCTGCAAACAGTGATCGCTCATCCCGCCGCACACACGTAAAAGCAGCGATAATCGCGGCACGCCGGATGGTCCGGTGCGTGTCGATCCGGAATGGGAATGAGCGAAATTCGTAAGGTGCCGGCATCTGCCGGCGCAGAGTGGCTGTTGACCGGTTTCTCGCTGTTGAAGCGGGCGCCGCTGGCGCTTGGCTCGCTGGGGGTGATCTGGAGCGTGGCCGCCTCGCTGGTGGTGTCGCTGTCGGTACTGGTGCCACTGCTGGGCCCGGCCCTGCAGTTCCTGCTGGTCCTGGCCGGCCCGCTGTTCATGGGCGGCCTGCTGTGGGCCATCCGCGAAGTGGACGAAGGCCGCACCGCCAAGCCATCGCACTTGCTGCACGGTCTGCAGGACGGTCGCGCGCCCCATCTGCTGGTGTCGCTGCTGCCACAGCTGATCGCCGGCCTGCTGCTGGGCGTGCTGCTGCTGGTGATGATCGGCGCCAACGGGCTGCAGCAATTGTCCGAGGTGATGGTCAAGATCAACCAGATCAGCCAGTCCGGCGCGCAGCCGGACCCGGTGCAGATCGAGCAACTTGCCGCCAGCCTGCCGGCCGGCCGTATCCTGCTGTGGCTGCTGCTGACCATCGCCACCTTCGCGGCGATGACGCTGGCGCTATTCGTGATGCCGCCGCAGGTGATGTTCGACCGCAGCACCGGCGGCCACGCGCTGCGCGAGAGCCTGCGCGCCAGCCTGCACAACCTGCCGGCGATGCTGGTGTTTTTCGTGCTGGCCTTCATCAGCATCTTCGCGATCTATTTCGCAGTGATGATCGTGGCGCTGATCGTCGGCCTGGTGGCCGGGCAGACCGTGGCGATGTGGCTGGCCCAGCTGCTTCTGATGGCCGTGCTGATGCCGGTCTTCGCCGGCTCGGTCTACGCCGCCTGGAAGCAGATGTTCACGCACGAAGGCGCCGTTGCACAGCCGGCCCCGCCGTCGCGCCCGGACGTGTTTGCCGCCTGAGGTGCGTGATCTGTAGGAGCGCACCTGGGCGCGATGAAGCTTTCTCGGGAAAGCCTCTATCGCGCCCGGGTGCGCTCCTACACGAGCGGCACCTTCGGTGCCAGCTAGCACCTGCGTTGGCCTGGCGCCTTGTGCAAACAAGCGTCCATCTCGCACTCCCAGCCCTCGTTCTGACACGTCAAGCACTGCTTTGGCTATCAAACGCGTGTGTGCGTGCTTGCGACCGGATCACTCGGGCATCGTAGGAGCGCGCTTGCGCGCGATGAAGCTTTCCCGCGAAAGCTTCATCGCGCACAAGTGCGCTCCTACAAGGAGAGGCCTGGCACTGTCGGTGCCTGACGCGCGGCGCGCTAGGCGGCTTTCGGCCCGACCGCGCGTGAGGCGACGATGCCGAGCTCGTAGAGCAGGCACATCGGGATCGCGAGCATCAGCTGCGAGACCACGTCCGGCGGGGTGAGCACCGCGGCCAGGATGAAGATGCCGACGATGGCGTAGCCACGGCCTTCGCTCAGTTGCTTGGGCGTGACCCAGCCCAGCAGCACCAGGATCACCAGCGCCACCGGCAACTCGAAGCTCGCACCGAAGGCGAAGAAGATCGCCAGCACGAAGTCGAGATAGGAATTGGCATCCGGGGTAATGGCGATCACGTCCGGCTTGAACGTGGTCAGGAAGTGGAACACCGCCGGCAACACCAGGAAATACGCGAAGGCGCAGCCGATATAGAACAACGCCACCGCCGAGGCCAACAGCGGAAACGCCAACTTCTTTTCGCGCTGATACAGGCCCGGCGCCACGAACGCCCAGGCCTGATACAGCAGCCACGGCACGCTGAAGAACACCGCCACGAAGAAGGTCAGCTTGAGCGGGGCGAAGAACGCGCCGGCCGGATTCATCGCGATCATCGTCTGCCCCAGTGGCAGCTGCGAAATCAGCGGCGCCGCCAGCCAGGAATAGATCGCGCGGGAGAACGGCAACAGCGCCAGCAACACCACGCCCAGGCCGATCAGCGCGCGCACCAGCCGCGCGCGTAACTCGACCAGATGCTCGATCAGACTGCTTTCGGCCTGTGCGTCGTCGAACAGGCTCACGGCTGCTTCTCCTGGATCTTGGTTGGCGCGGTCGGCTCTGTCGCGGTGCTCGGCTCGAGCGACGTGCTCGCATCGATAGGTGCGGCAGTCACCGGGGCATGCGCGCTGGTGAGATGTGCGGCATGCGGCGCTGGCACCACGGGGTCATGTGGGGCCGGTACCAACGTTTGATGGGGCGCCGGGGCGATTGGCTGTGCCTGTGCAATCACCGGTGCCGCAGCCGCTGGTGCAGCGACGGCGGCCACTGCCGGCATTCCTGCCGCCGACGTCCCTACGGCCCGCTCGGCATTGGCCCCGGCCGACAGATCCGCATGCGCCAGCTCCAGCGGCGTCGCCACCGGTGTCGCAGTGCTGCGGATATCGATATCGCGGCCCACCTCGTCATGCAGCGCGCGGGCGCCCTGCTCCAGGTGCTGCTGCTTGTTGCGCAACTGGTCTTCGGCCTCGCGCAGCGAGGTCTGCACGTCCTGCAGGCTGCGCTTGAGCTCTTCGGCCTCCAGCTCGCGCTCCAGTTCCTGCTTGACCGAATCCCACTGCATGCGCGCGCGGCGCACCCACAATCCGGCAAACCGGGCCGCCTTGGGCAAACGCTCGGGACCGAGCACCACCAGGGCGACGATTGCGATCAGCGTCAGTTCGCCAACACCTATGTCAAACACCGACGCCGCTCCGGATCAACGCGCGTCGCGGTCGCGCTCGGCCTGCGCCTCACGCGCCTGCTCGGCCGTGCGCGCGTCGTCGCCAAGCTTTCCGGCCGGCTTGTCGTCGTCGTGCATGCCTTTCTTGAATTCCTTGACCGCGCTGCCGAGATCCTTGGCACCGCTGGTGAGCCGCTTGGTACCGAACACCAGCAACACGATCACCAGCACGATCAGCCAGTGCCAAATGCTGAAACCGCCCATGATCTGCTCGCTTGCTGAAAAGAAGGAAGACGCAGGATACCCCAGCGCACCGCGCAGGGGGATGACAGCGGTTTAGCGGTTGCCGTCCAGCGATTCGGTGCGAATTTCGCCATCGGAGACCGGCTGAAATCCCTGTTGCGGCGGCGGCGTGGCGCTGGGCTGCATCGGCACGGTACTGGCCTCGTTGGCCGGCGGCGGCGGGGTGCTCGCGGCCTGTGCCGGTGGCGCGGTCTGCGGACGCGGTGCAGGTGCGGTGCCCTCGGCCGCGCCGTCGGTGCCGCGATTGGCGCGCGCGGTGTAAGTGGCCTCTTCCAGGCGATCGCGGAAAGCGATCACGTCGGTGGACGCGCGCTCGTTGGTGCGGCCTTCGAAGATCATGCGCGGGGTGGCGCCGCCACCGTAGGCATTCAGATCGGCGGCATCGTCGATCTGCAGGATCGCGCCATCCAGTGCGACGCCGGCGAACAGGCCACGGGCGCGCGACCACGACCAGATTTCGGCCTTGAGCTGGCCGTCGGTGGCGGCGGCGGCATTGCGGCCGACCGGGCCGGCGGCCACGCCGGCATCGGCGCCGAGGGTGAATTTGCCGTTGACGATGTTGTCCAGGCTGCGGTCGTTGCGGAACACCAGCACCACGTCGGAGGACTGCACGCCGGCCTGGAAGCCGATGCTGCCGCCGGTGAGCTTGACGAACACCGGCTGCGACCAGCTGCCGTCGGCGTTCTTCATCGACATCAAGCCGTGGCCGCGACGGCCGCCGATCACCAGACCGGCCTTGAGCGTGTCGGGGATGACCACGATGGCGCGTGCCTCGTCGAGCAGCTTGTCCGGGATGGACTGCTCGGGGATCTTCATGATCTCGTTGAGCACGCGAACCGCGTTACGCGCGCGCTGGTCCTCTTCCGGGCCGGCAACGGCATGGCCGGCGGCGAAGGTCAACGACAACAACAGGGCCAGGCGCGACAAACGGGGCATGACAAGCTCCAAAGGACGATCCGTCAAAGATAGCAATGGCGCGACGTTAGTGGTGGCGCAATGAATCGGTGGTGAGCGCAACCGGGCGATCAAGAGGCGGTCAATGGGGGCGATCGATGCGCTGTCCTCGGCAGCGCTGCTGCGCTCTGCCAGAATGCTCGGCATGAATACCACCTCCGATACCGCCCTGCTGGTCGTCAATCTCGGCACGCCCGAGTCGCCCACCGCCCCGGCCGTGCGCCGCTACCTGGCCGAGTTCCTCAGCGACCGCCGTGTGGTCGCGATCCCGCCGCTGTTCTGGAAGCCGCTGCTGTACGGGGTGATCCTGCCGATCCGCGGGCCCAAGTCGGCGGAGAAATACGCCAAGGTGTGGCTGCCGGACGGCTCGCCGCTGGCGGTGTACACGCGTCGCCTGGCCGAGGGTCTGAAAGAGGTGATGCCGGACTGGCATGTGGAATGGGCCATGCGTTACGGCCAGCCCGCGCTGCGCAAGACGCTGGACGGCCTGCGTGCGCGCGGCATCAAGCGCATCGTGGTGCTGCCGCTGTATCCGCAGTATTCGACCACCACCACCGCCTCGATCCAGGACGTGATCGATGCCTGGCGCCCGAGCGCACCGGAGATCGCGGTGGAGGTGATACAGGACTATTGCGAAGACGCCGGCTGGGTCGCAGCGATCGCCGATTCCATCCGTGCGCACTGGCAGGCGCACGGGCGCAGCGAGAAGCTGATGTTCTCCTTCCACGGCCTGCCGCAACGCGTGGCCAATGCCGGCGACCCGTACCCGCAGCAATGCGAGCGCAGCGCGCAGGCGATTGTCGCCGCGCTTGGCCTGGGCGCGGACGACTGGGAGATGGGGTACCAGTCGCGCTTCGGCGCGGAGCGCTGGCTGCAGCCCTACGCCGAACCCACGCTGTGGAAACTGGCCGAAGGTGGCGTGCGCAGCTTCGATCTGGTCTGCCCGGGCTTTGCCACCGACTGCCTGGAAACGTTGGAAGAAGTGGCCTTGGGCTTTGCCGAAACGCTGGCCGAGCGTAACGCCACACTGAGCTATATCCCCTGTCTCAACGCCAGCCCGGCACATGCGCAGGCACTGGCCGCGTTGGCACGTCGCGTATGAGGTTGGAGCCGTTTGCGTGCGAGCTGCCGATTGGTCAGATCACAGGGTTGCGCAATCACGCGCGCGGCCCGCGCCGGATGCTGGCACTGCATGGCTGGCTCGACAACGCGGCCAGCTTTGTACCGCTGAGCGCGCACCTGCACGCGCAGGATCTGGATCTGGTGCTGCTCGATCTACCTGGTCACGGCCATAGCGCGTGGTTGCCGACCGGTGCCGAATACACGCTCAGCAGTGCGATCGGGATTCTGTTGCAGGTGGCCGATGCGCTGGGCTGGGAGCGCTTCAGCGTGCTCGGCCACTCGCTGGGCGGCGGCGTTGCCAGCCTGCTCGCGGCCGCGGCGCCGGAACGCGTGGAAGCCTTGATCGCGATCGAAGCATTGGGCGCACTGGCCGAGCCGGTGGAAAGCACCGCCACGCGCCTGCGCGATGCAGTGGCCTCGGCACGCACGCTGGCGCAGCGGCCGCTGCGGGTGTTTCCATCGATGGAGATGCCGGTACGCGCACGCATGATGGCCAACCAGCTCACCGAACCGGCCGCACGCCTGCTGGTGGAGCGCGGCGTGCGCGCGGTGGAAGGCGGCTATAGCTGGTGCAGCGACCCGCGCCTGACCTTGCCGACAGCGATCCGCATGACCGAGGCGCAGATCGACGTGCTGCTGGCCTCCATCGCCTGCCCGACCCAGGCCATCTTCGCCACGCCCGCGCAGGTGTATTTCCCGGATGCGTTACGCGATCACCGCGTGGCGCTGATGCGCGATGCGCGCCTGCATCTTCTGCCGGGCACGCACCACGTGCATATGGAAACACCGGAAGCAGTGGCGGCCGTGATCAATGGGTTTTTGGCCGAGTTGCCGCCGCGCGAGTGATAGTGGGTGCGGGTTGTGCCTGCAAGCAAACACGCATTGCCATCGCAGCATGGGTGTCATCAGGTTTGTGACGGGCGGTGCGACACACCGCCCATCACTCGGCCTGCAACAACCGCCGCAACTGCGCCTTGAGTTGGCGGCCGTGTTCGTGGAAATAGCTGCGTTCGTCGCGCCAGGCAGGAAAGCGCTGCTCCACTTCGGCCCAGAACGCGGGCGAGTGATTGGCCTGCACCAGGTGGCAGAGCTCGTGCACCAGCACGTATTCGAACGCGGACGGACGGCCTAGCACCAGCGCCAGATCCAGCGCCATCGAGCCATCCGGTGCGAGCGAGCCCCACTGCGAGGACATTACCTTCAGCCGCACCCGTGCCGGTGCGCGCGGCAAGCCCGGCAGATAGCTCGGTAGCCAACGGCCGACATCGGCACGTGCCTGGGCTTCGTAAAATTCCTTCAACGTGCGGCGCAGACCTGCATCGCCCAGTCGTGTGGGCACATGGAATTGCGCGCCGTCATCGGTGATGTCGATACGTGCATAGCGCCCGTCGTGCCAGCTCAGCGGCAACAAGGCACCGCGTAATGGCAGCAGCCCCGGCACGCCACGCTCCAGCGCGGGAAAGGCATCGACCTGCTGATAGCGCGACAGCTGCGTGCTCAGCCACTCCAGGTGCGCCAGCAAAAACCGTTCGCCGGACACCAGGCTGGCGCGGATCGGCAGCGTCAGCCGGGCGCCGCGTTCGTCCACGCTGAGCTTGATGCGCCGCGCACGTGGGTCGCGCACGCGCAACACCTCGATCTGCCGCCCCTCCAGTTCAAGACGCACGCAGTCGCGTTCGACAAGCTGCGGTGTGGGCGCGATGAGGCGGCGGACGGGCGTGAACATGGGCACAGGATAGCGCTGCGATGTGTCAGGTGGTGAGATGGAGCGATTGATGCATTCGATGACGGCGCGCGCGTGATCTGTGGTGGCACTGCATCCATCACGCCATACCCGGCGCAATGCGCAACGCGCAGCTCAACGCACCTTCAACCAGCTCGGCTTGGGAACATCCAGACGATGCTGAAGCTTGAGCTCTCGGTTGTCTTGAGCCGTGGTTAAACGGTGTGGATGGGGCGGTTTTTAGAGCGGATGATCTGGGGCTTGGCTGCAGGGTGCTTGCCCGCCCACCGACGCGGGACACGCCGCAAGTACGTCCTGTAGCTCTCGGTCACTTTGAGAGGTGATTGAACGGTGTGGATGGGGTGGTTGTGGAGCGGATGATCTGCGGCTTGGCTGCAGGGCCCTTACCCGCCCACCATCGCGGGACACGCCGCAAGTACGTCCATGTAGGCTCTTACGCGGCATCCATGCCGCGTAAGGTCCCGCGACGGTGGGCGGGCAAGGACCAGTCGAGATAGTCGGTGTGTAGGGTGCAAGCAGAGCATGACCTGCGTTGTTTAAATAACGGCGCGTCCGCTCAACTTCCCAAAACAAGCCGAGCAAGGGGCAAGCTTTTAAGAAAACAGCCGACTAATCCCCTGGTGCGGTGTCCTCACCGCTTGCGGGACCATGTGGCGGCATGGATGCCGCCACTGAGCCTCCACGGACGGATTCACGGCGTGTCCCGCAAGTGGTGAGGGCACCGCGCCCTCGACCACCCAGGCGTTTGATTTAAACGTCGGATCCCACTTCTACGACGCCGCTGTTCGAAGTTTCTGTTACTCGGCCTTGCTCAATTTCAACGCAGTTTCCAGCAGCAGGAACAGGCGGCGCACTTCGGCGCTCATCAGCGCGAAGCGGGCGTCGAGTTCGGCGCGTGCGCCGTCGTCTTCGCTGTGTTCGAGCTGGTCCAGTGCGCCGTCGAGGAACTTGAGCTTGCGGATCACCAGATCGTCGCCGAGCACGAACGACAGGTTGTCGTCCAGCACCAGCGCCAGCTTGGTGACCTGCTTGCCGGATTCCAGATGCTTGTCGATCTCCTCACCGCGCAGTTCCTGGTGCTGGCACTTGACCACCGCGCCGCCTTCGATCGGATCCTTCATCTCGCATTCTTCGCCCAGGCTCAGGCCTTCGGGCAAGGGCTCGCCGGCGATCCAGCCGGTGAGGATGGCGCGCGGTGCGACTTCGGCATTCAACGGCAGCGCCGGGAAGCTGCCGAGCGCGCCGCGGATCTCGCTCATCACGTTCTCGCCGCTCTTGCGGCTGGAGCTGTTGACCGCGATGTAGCCGTGCTGCAGGTCCAGGATGGCATCGGTGCGCGAGCTCTTGACGAAGGCGCGCGGCAACAGCTCATGGATCAGATCGTCCTTGAGACGCTTGCGGGCCTTGCCGCCGGGGCGACGGCCTTCCTTCTCTTCGATCTCGGCGACCTTGCGCTCGAGCAGATCGTTGATCACCGCGCCGGGCAGGATCTTGTCCTCGCCACCGACGGTGAGCCAGAGGAAATCTTCCAGACGATGCGAGAGCACTTCCTGCTCATCGCGACCGAACGGGGAGATGAAACCGCGCGAGCTCATTTCCAGCGGGCCGACCGGCTTGAGCTGCACTTGCGGCAGCAGCGTGTCGATTTCGGAAAAATCCAGCGTGGTCGGAAAGCGAAACAAGGTGAGATTGCGAAAGAACATGCGTAAGACCGAAGAGGAGGAAACGTGGAGGGTGGAAGACCGACGGCGGCCGGACGGGCCGCGTCAGTCGCTGTCGTGTGTGATATCGCTTGCGGCGAGCCAGGCGTTGGAGTCGGGATCGGGCGGTGCTGCCTCATTGCGGCGGCCCAGCGACAGGAAATCGAACAGCGTGCGGTCGGCCAGTTGCTCGGGCCGCACATCCCCCAGCGCGCGGGCAATCTGTTCGACCCGTCCGGGCTGCTCGCGATCCCACTGCTGCAACATGCGGCCGACCTGCTGGCGCTGCAAATTTTCCTGGCTGCCGCACAGGTTGCACGGAACGATCGGGAACTGGCGCGCCTGCGCGTAGGCGGCGATGTCGGTTTCACGCACATAGGCCAGCGGGCGGATCACCACATGCTGGCCATCGTCGCTGCGCAGCTTGGGTGCCATCGCCGCGAGCCGGGCGTGGTGAAACAGGTTCATGAAGAACGTGGCCACGATGTCGTCGCGATGATGGCCGAGCGCGATCTTGGTCACGCCATGCGCCTGCGCGTAGGCATACAGCGCGCCGCGCCGCAGCCGCGAGCACAACGAACACATGGTCTTGCCGGCCGGAATCACCCGGCTGACCACCGAATAGGTGTCCTGCTCGACGATGTCGAATGGCACGCCGAGATCGCGGAGGTAGCCCGGCAGCACGTGCGCGGGAAAGTCCGGCTGCTTCTGGTCCAGATTCACCGCCACCAGGGTGAACGGCACCGGCGCCTTGCGCTGCAGGTGCAGCAGCATGTCCAGCAAGGTGTAGCTGTCCTTGCCGCCGGACAGGCACACCATGATCTTGTCGCCGGCGGTGATCATGCCGAAATCGGCAATCGCCTGACCCACCTGGCGCTGCAGGCGTTTACCCAGGCGCAGCTGCTCACGCTGCAACCGCTGGCGCGGGTCGCGCGGCGCAGGGTCGGCCAGGGGTTGCGGCAGCGGCAGGACAGCGGTCATAAGCCGGCCATTGTAGCTGCCCCGCGCGCGGCGGGCCGGAGCACGGCGCGTGCGGCTGAATGAGCGGTCAGCTGCTTGTAGGTGGGGCGTGCTGCGGTCGTTCGCCGTGCCGCATGGTTAGCGAGCCCATCACGGCTGCGCGGTGCGCCGGGAGGCCGGTTGCACGGCGGACATCTCGCAGCGCAGCAAGCCTTTCTGCGCCGGGCTGGGTAAAGTCCTGCAGACCGCTTCACTCGGGATCGGCATGGCATCTTCAGCTTCGCTGCATGGCGCGGCTTTTTTCAGTCGCGATTTTGGTAGCGCTAACATTTGCAGGAGTTCGACCGTATGAGCAACACCGTCTACATCGGCGCGAAAGAATATTTCCCCGGCATCGGCAAGATCGGCTTCGAAGGCCGCGACTCTGATAACCCGCTGGCCTTCAAGGTCTACGACGCCAACAAGCAGATCGGCGATAAGACCATGGCCGAGCATCTGCGCTTTGCGGTGGCCTACTGGCACAGCTTCTGCGGCAATGGCGCCGATCCGTTCGGCCCGGGCACGCGTGCGTATCCGTGGGATGTGGGCGCTACCGCGCTCAATCGTGCCGAAGCCAAGGCCGATGCCGCGTTCGAATTCTTCACCAAGCTCGGCGTGCCGTACTACTGCTTCCACGATATCGATCTGTCGCCGGATGCCGACGACATCGGTGAGTACGAGCGCAATCTCAAGCACATGGTCGGCATCGCCAAGCAGCGCCAGGCCGACACCGGCGTCAAGCTGTTGTGGGGCACCGCGAATCTGTTCTCGCACCCGCGCTACATGAATGGTGCATCGACCAACCCGGACTTCAACGTGGTGGCGCGTGCAGCGGTGCAGGTCAAGGCGGCGATCGATGCCACCGTCGAGTTGGGCGGCGAAAACTACGTGTTCTGGGGCGGCCGCGAAGGCTATGCGTGCCTGCACAACACCCAGATGAAGCGCGAGCAGGACAACATGGCGCGCTTCCTCACCCTGGCACGCGACTACGGGCGTGCGATCGGCTTCAAAGGCAATTTCCTGATCGAGCCCAAGCCGATGGAGCCGATGAAGCACCAGTACGACTTCGACAGCGCCACGGTGATCGGCTTCCTGCGCCAGCACGGCCTGGACCAGGATTTCAAGCTCAATATCGAAGCCAACCACGCCACGCTCTCGGGCCACAGCTTCGAGCACGACCTGCAGGTTGCCAGCGATGCCGGCCTGCTCGGCAGCATCGATGCCAACCGCGGCAATCCGCAAAACGGCTGGGACACCGACCAGTTCCCGACTGATCTCTACGACACCGTCGGCGCGATGCTGGTGGTGCTGCGTCAGGGCGGGCTGGCACCGGGCGGGCTGAATTTCGATGCCAAGGTGCGCCGCGAATCGTCCGATCCGCAGGATCTGTTCCTGGCCCACATCGGCGGCATGGACGCGTTCGCACGCGGGCTGGAAGTGGCCAATGCGTTGCTGACGTCCTCGCCGTTGGAGCAATGGCGCGCAGAGCGTTACGCCAGCTTCGACAGCGGCGCCGGTGCGGCATTTGCCGATGGCACCAGCACATTGGTGGACGTGGCCCAACATGCGGCCGGCAATGAGCCAAAGCAACTCAGCGGCCGCCAGGAAGCCTACGAGAACCTGATCAATCAGTATCTGACGCGTTGATGCTGTGCGGATGATCGTCTGCACACGCAGGCGATCACCTACTGCCTGCGCGCTTAAAAGCGCGCAGCGTTACGGTTGTTCTGCTGCATCCGGCGCCGCCGGTGCGGCTACCGAATCCCGCTTGACCAGCAGGTGCGCGACCACATGATCGACCATCTTCGCCGTACGCTCCTTGGCACGAATCGTCTTCAACAGGATATCCAGTGCGGCGTCGGCCATGGCGGCGATGGGCTGCTGCACGGTGGTGAGCTCGGGCCACACTGCGGTGGCGGCAGAAGTATCGTCGAAACCGACCACCGACAGATCGCGCGGCACATCCAGCCCGCGCCGATGCGCAACCGAGATGGCAGCGGCGGCCATATCGTCGTTGCTGGCGAAGATGGCGCTGGGGCGGCGTTTGCGCGCCAGCAGTTTTTCCGCAGCGACCAGACCCGATTTGTAGGTGTAGTCGCCCGGCTGCACCAGATGCCGATCCAGGCGCAAGCCGGCATCGGACAGCGCTGCTTGAAAGCCTTCGAAACGGCGTGCGCTGGCGGACAGATTGGGATGCCCGGCGATGTAGCCGATGCGGGTATGCCCCTGCGCGATCAGATGCTCGGTGATCTCCTTGGCAGCGGCGAATTCGTCGATGCGCACGCAGGCCACATCCGGGCTGAAATGGTTGGAGGCGATCGCCACGACCGGCACCTTGGCGCGCACCAGTTCCAGGACCGCAGCTCTGGATTCGCACAGCGGCGGCGGCAGGATCACCCCAGCCACGCCCTTGGCGAGCTTGCGTGCGGCCTTGCGTTCGGCATCGGCATCCAGGTCGTCCCAGCAGTCGATGACCAACTGGATCGAGGTGCGCGAGGCCACCCGCAACACACCCAGCAACAATTCGCGCAAATACGCGCCGCTGGGGTCGCTGTAGATCAACGCGATACGCAGGCTTTGCGCGGCGGCGAGTGCACTGGCGGCCAGGTTGGGCGTATAGCCGAGCTTGTCCACCGCGCGCAGCACGCGCGCACGGGTGGCATCGCGCACGCTGCCGTTGTTGTTGACCACGCGCGAGACCGTCATCGGCGAGACCTTCGCCAGCGCCGCCACCTCATTGATGGTGATCGCGCGGCTGGTGCGGCGGACCGATTTCCTGACCTTCTCCAAGCGTGGCCTCTTCAAGTGGGTGGCGAACCTGCACGATGCACACATGCTGCGGGGAGAACGCAAGCGCCGCATGCGTGCGTGACGATGCGAGGCATGGTACCGGGAAGCAGGCACAGCGGCGATACACGGCTGCGTGCGTTCGCGACGATGGAGCATGCCGCATGAGCAGATGTTTGACTGGTCGCCGCGTCGCGGATTGCCGCGCGTTCTCATGGCAGTGGTTGCTGGCCATGTTGCTGCTGTGCGGTTTGGCGCTGGCCAGTACCAGTGCGCAAGCCGACGATGGCTATGATTTATGGTTGCGCTACCAACCGCTGGCCAATGCAGCGCAGCTGCGTGATAGCGCGAGCGAATTGATCGTCGCTGGCGACTCGTCGAGCCTGCACGCAGCGCGAGACGAGTTGCAGCGCGGACTGTCGGGCCTGCTTGGCAGCGCGCCGCATCCGGCCGATGCCGTGACCCGCGATGGTGCGATTGTGTTGGGTGCCGCCACAGCGCCGCAGATCGCTGCATTGAAGCTGGACACCGCGCACCTGGACCGCGAGGGGTATCTGATTCGCAGCGTCAGCGTGGGCGGGCATCGCATCACCGCCATCGTCGGCGGCAGCGACATCGGCGCGTTGTACGGCGCGTTCCACTTCCTGCGATTGCTGCAGACCGACCAATCGCTCGCCGCGCTGGATGTGCGCGAGTGGCCGCGTCTGCAGCTGCGCATGCTCAATCATTGGGACAACCTGGATGGCGTGGTCGAGCGTGGCTATGCCGGTGCCTCGTTATGGAACTGGCAGACCCTGCCCGGCTATCTGGACCCGCGTTACACCGACTACGCGCGCGCCAATGCCTCGCTGGGCATCAATGGCACTGTGCTCAATAACGTCAATGCCAAGGCATGGAGCCTGACGCCGCAGTACCTGGACAAGGCCGCGGCGCTGGCCAAGGTGTTTCGGCCGTACGGCATTCGTGTGTTTCTCAGCGCGCGCTTCAGTGCGCCGATCGAGATCGGCGGCCTGAAGACCGCCGACCCGCTGGATCCGCAGGTGCAGCAATGGTGGCGCGACAAAGCAAACGAGATCTACGCACGCATTCCGGATTTTGGCGGATTTTTGGTCAAGGCCAATTCCGAAGGCCAGCCCGGCCCGCAGGATTACGGGCGCAGCCATGCCGATGGCGCGAATCTTTTGGCCGACGCGCTGGCGCCGCATGGCGGTGTGGTGATGTGGCGCGCGTTCGTCTATTCGCATGAGCAGCCGGACGATCGCGCCAAGCAGGCGTATAGCGAGTTCGTGCCGCTGGATGGAAAATTTCGCGACAACGTGATCGTGCAGGTCAAGAACGGCGCGATCGACTTCCAGCCGCGCGAGCCGTTCCATCCGCTGTTCGGCGCAATGCGCAAGACGCCGTTGATGCCGGAGTTTCAGATCACCAAGGAGTATCTGGGCTTTTCGACGCATCTGGCCTACCTGGGCACGCTGTTTGCCGAAACCCTGCAGGCCGATACCTATGCGCGCGGCAAGGGCTCGACCGTGGCCAAGACCGTGGATGGCAGTTTGTTCAAGGATGCCGGTCGCACGCGGTTGACCGGTATTGCCGGCGTGGCCAACATCGGCGCGGACCGCAACTGGAGCGGCTCGATCTTCGATCAGGCCAACTGGTATGCGTACGGGCGGCTGGCCTGGAACCCGGACCTGTCGCCGCAGACGATCGCGCAGGAATGGGTGCGCATGACGTTCTCCAACGATGCTGCCGTGGTCACGCCCGTGGTCGACATGATGCTGCGCTCGCGCGAAGCGGTGGTGGACTACATGACCCCGCTCGGCCTGCATCATCTGATGGGACGTGGCCATCACTACGGCCCGGCACCGTGGGATGCGGGCAGCGAGCGCCCGGATTGGGACCCGGTGTATTACCACCGCGCCGACCGCAACGGGATTGGCTTCGACCGCAGTGCCAGCGGCAGCAATGCGGTGGCGCAATACACGAAGCCGGTGGCGCGCATGTTCGGCGATGTACAGCGCGTGCCCGAGCGCGATCTGCTGTGGTTCCACCATGTGCCCTGGGACCACCGCATGGCCTCCGGGCGGCCGTTGTGGGACGAGTTGGTCTGGCATTACGACCACGGCGTGGACGAGGTGCGTGCCATGCGAGCCACCTGGCAGGGGCTGGCCGGCAAGATCGATGCGCCGCGGTATCAGCAGGTGGCGAACTTCCTGGCGATCCAGCAGGACGAGGCGCAGTGGTGGCGTGATGCCAGTATCGCCTACTTCCAGAGCGTGTCCGGTCGGCCGTTGCCTGCCGGCACGGCGCCACCGGCGCATCCGTTGACGTATTACCAGGCATTGAAATTTCCGTATGCGCCGGGGAATCCGAAATGAGCCTGCGTGGTTTTGCCGTGGTCATCGCCACGCTATCGGCATCGCTGCTACCACGCATCGCGCATGCAGCCGATGCACCGCTGCTGCATGCGCTGTTTCAGGAGCATGTGGTACTGCAGCGCGATGCGCCGATCCGGGTGTGGGGTGATGCGGCCCCAGGCGCGCGCGTGAGCGTGCAACTGGACGCGCAGCAAGTGCAGGCGCGTGCAGACCGGCAAGGCCATTGGCAAGCGCGCCTGCCTGCGCACGCCGCTGGCGGCCCGTATACCTTGAGCGCGCGCATGAATAAGGGCGTGGCACAGCGGGTCAACGACGTGCTGATCGGCGATGTGTGGCTGTGCTCGGGCCAATCTAATATGGAATTGCAGGTGCATCGCACATTGGATTCGCGCAGCGAGATCGCCGATGCCGACAACCCGCGCATTCGCTTGTTCAAGGTGCCGGCGCAATCCAGCCCGACGCCGCAGCGCAGCTTCGGTAGCAATGCGGCGTGGCAGCTCACCACGCCGGAGACAGTGAAGGACTTCTCTGCGGCCTGCTACTACTTCGCGCGTGAGTTGCAGAAGACCGTCGATGTGCCGATGGGCTTGATCAACGCCTCGTGGGGCGGCTCGCAACTACAGGCCTGGATCGGCGAAAAAGCACTGCGTGCTGCAGGGGACGATGGCGCGGCACTGGATGTGCTGGCCCGTTACGCACGCGACCCGGTGGATGCCGCGCCGCAGTGGGCTGCGCTGTGGGAGACGTGGTGGCATGCGCACGGTGAAGGCGAGCCCTGGCAACCGGATGCGCCGGGCACGTGGCAAACAGCACCGGCCGCGCTGGGTGCATGGGACGACTGGGGCGTGCCGCAGTTGGTCGGTTTCAACGGCATGGTCTGGTATCGCACCAGCATCGAGGTGACCGAGGCGCAGGCCGCACAGGACGCCACCTTGTTGCTCGGGCCGGTGGACGAGCTGGACCAGACCTGGGTCAACGGGCGCGGCGTGGGCAGCAGTTACGGCGCCGATCAGCCGCGTCTCTACAGCTTGCCGCGCGGGCGCCTGCATGCCGGGCGCAACAGCGTCGTGCTCAATGTGCTCAATACCTATCGGCGCGGTGGGCTGCTGGGCGATGCGCAATCGCGTGCGCTGCAGTTTGCCGATGGCAGCACGCTAGCGCTGGCCGCGCCCTGGCAGTACCGCATCGTGCCGCCGCAACTGGGCTCGCCACCGCGCGCACCGTGGTCGTCGGCGGCCGGGCTGACCACCTTGTACAACGGCATGATCGCTCCGCTCGGCCAGCTCGGCCTGCGTGGCGTGCTGTGGTACCAGGGCGAATCCAATGCTGGCGATGCAGCACATTACCCGGCCTTGCTCACGGCATGGCAACGCGATTGGCGGCAACGCTTTGGTGCGCAATTGCCGCTGCTGATCGTGCAACTGGCCAACTATGGCGCGCCGCCCACGCAGCCGGTCGAAAGCGGTTGGGCGCAACTGCGCGAGGCACAGCGCCGCTTCGTTGCCAACGATGCGCATGCAGGCCTGGCGGTGGCCATCGATATCGGCGACCGCTACGACATCCATCCGGCCAACAAGCAGGAACTGGGCCGGCGCCTGGCGCGTGCGGCGCGACATGTGGTGTATGGCGATGCGATTGCGCCCTCCGGACCGGTACCACGCAGCGTGCGGCGTGACGGCGACGCACTGCGCATCGACTTCGACGACGTCGACACCGCATTGCTGAGCTACAGCGCCGGTGCACCGATCGGCTTCGAAGTGTGTGGTGCTGCACCCGGCAGTTGCCGCTATGCCGCCGCCACCTTGCGCGAGCGCGCCATCGGCGTGCGCATCCCTGCCGGCCTGGATGCCACACGCGTGCGCTACTGCTGGGCCGACAGCCCGGTCTGCACGCTGTATGACCGCAGAGGCCTGCCCGCCGGCCCGTTCGAACTCCCCGTCACTGCCGCTTCTTCCCCATGAGCGAGACCCCGATGTCACAGACTCCCGACTCCCCTGCTCCGCTGCAAGGCTCGGCCCGCGATCGCGAGATCGTCGAGGCGCGCGTCATCGTCACGTGCCCGGGCCGCAACTTCGTCACCTTGAAGATCCGCACGCGCTCAGGCATCACCGGCTTGGGAGATGCCACGCTCAATGGCCGCGAACTGGCGGTGGCGGCGTATCTGCAGGAACACCTGGTGCCGAACCTGATCGGCCGCGATGCGGGCCGTATCGAAGACATCTGGCAGTTCTTCTACCGCGGCGCGTATTGGCGGCGCGGCCCGGTGACGATGAGCGCGATCGCCGCAGTGGATGTGGCGCTGTGGGACATCCTGGGCAAGATGGCTGGCATGCCGTTGTATCAGTTGCTCGGCGGGCGCTCGCGCGAAGGCGCGCTGGTGTACGGCCATGCCAATGGCCGCGATATCGCCGAAACCAGCGAGGAAGTCGGCCGTTTTCGCGAGCTCGGCTTTATCGCGATTCGCGCGCAGTGCGGCGTGCCCGGCGTCAAGAAGACCTACGGCATCTCCAGCGGCGGCAAACCCTACGAACCTGCCGAAAGCGAACTGCCGACCGAAACGGTGTGGTCCACCCCGCGCTATCTCGGCGTGGTACCCAAGCTGTTCGAGCAGCTGCGCAGCGACCACGGCGATGAAATCGAATTGCTGCACGACGCGCATCACCGGCTCACCCCGATCGAGGCCGCCCGCCTGGGCCGCGATCTGGAGCCGTACCGGCTGTTCTGGCTGGAAGACGCCACGCCTGCCGAGAACCAGCGTGCGTTCGAGGTGATCCGCCAGCACACAGTCACACCGCTGGCGGTGGGCGAGGTGTTCAATTCGCTCTGGGATTGCAAGCATCTGATCGAGCAGCAGTTGATCGACTACATCCGCACCACCATTGTCCACGCCGGTGGCATCACCCATGTGCGGCGGCTGGCGGATTTCGCCGCGCTGCATCAGGTGCGTACCGGCTTCCACGGCGCCACCGATCTGTCGCCGGTGTGCATGGGCGCGGCGTTGCACTTCGACACGTGGGTGCCCAACTTTGGCATCCAGGAGTACATGTTCCATTCCGACGAAGCCAATGCGGTCTTTCCGCACGATTACGTGTTCCGCGATGGTCGATTGCATTGCGGCGAAACACCCGGGCATGGCGTGGAGATCGACGAAGCCCTGGCGGCGAAGTATCCCTACGTGCCCAAGCAGTTGCCGGTTGCGCGCCTGGAAGACGGCGCGATGTGGAATTGGTGATGCGCCTGCTGCCGGCCGTGCTTGCGACACTGCTGATTGCCGTGGCCACGCCTGCGACTGTGCAGGCGCAAGCGCAAGCCGATGTCGCCTTCGATTGGTTCGAGTATCGTGGCGAGGATGCGGTGTTCGCCACGCCATTGCCGGCCGGCCATTACCGCAACCCGGTGCTGGCCGGGTTCTACCCGGACCCCAGCGTGACGCGCGTGGGCGAGCGCTACTACCTGGTCAATTCCACCTTTGCGTATTTCCCGGCGATCCCGGTGTTCGAGAGCACCGATCTTGTGCACTGGACGCAGATCGGCAACGTGGTCGAGCGCCGTGAGCAGTTGAATTACGATGGCCTGGGCGTCTCGCGGGGCATGTTCGCCGCCAGCATTCGTCATCATGCCGGGCGTTTCTATGTGGTGGGCACCTCGGTCGACAGCGGTGGCAACTTCATCGCCAGCGCCCGCGATCCCGCCGGCCCATGGTCGGCACTGACGTGGTTGCCGGGCATCAACGGCATCGACCCGTCGTTGTTCTTCGATACCGACGGCAGCGCCTACCTGCTCAACAACGGCCCGCCGGAAGGCACGCCGTTGTACGAAGGCCATCGCGCGATCTGGATGCAGCGCTTCGACCTCGCCAACAATCAACCGGTCGGCCCGCGCAAGGTGTTGCTCAACGGTGGGGTGGATCTGGCCAGCAAGCCGATCTGGATCGAAGGCCCGCATCTGTATCAACACGACGGTTGGTATTACCTCTCGTGTGCCGAAGGCGGCACCGGGCCGCAGCATTCGCAGGTGGTGCTGCGCAGCCGCACTGTGTGGGGGCCGTTTGAGCCCTCGCCGCACAATCCGATCCTGACCCAACGCGACCTGCCGGCCGAACGCACGCACCCGATCAGCAACGCCGGCCATGTGGATCTGGTGGACACGCCGGACGGGCAATGGTGGGCGGTGTTTCTGGCCAGCCGCCCGTATGCGGGCGAGCGCTACCACACCGGGCGCGAAACCTTTTTGCTGCCGGTGCAATGGCACGATGGCTGGCCGTCGATCCTGCCGGCAGGCGAGCCGATTCCGTATCACGCACAGAGCCCGCGCGGCGGGAAGACACCGGCCGATCAAGCGCCGTTGTCGGGCAACTTCACTTGGCGCGATGACTTTGCCAGCACCTCGCTACAGCGCGAGTGGCTCTATTTGCGTGTGCCCAAACAGGATGTGGCCGATCTACGCGCACGTACCGGTTGGTTGACGCTGCATGCCAGCGCACACGGCCTGGACAGCACCGCCACACCGGCCTTCCTCGCGCGGCGCCAGCAACACACGCGCTTCACTGCAAGCACTGCATTGACTGCGCCCACCCAGGCTGGCGTCAGTGCCGGGCTTGCCGCTTTTCAAAATTCCAATGCGTGGTATGCGTTGGGCGTGCGACGCAATGGCGACGCGCTGGAAGTATTTCTCGACAAGCGCGATGGCGACAAAACCACCACGCTCGCACGCACACGTGTACCAGCAACCACACAGTTGCGCCTGCAGATCAGCGGCGACGGCGGCGCCTACAGCTTCGCCTTCGACGCCGATGGTCGCGGCTGGCAATCGCTACGCCGCAACGACGATGCGGGCATGCTCAGCACCGCACAGGTCGGCGGCTTCGTCGGCAGCATGATCGGGCCTTTTGCCCAGCTGGAACCGGACCGCACCAAGGAGGACTGACCATGCATTCGCACTTCGCACCATCGGTTGCTCGCACACCCCGTGCACGCGCACGCGCCGTGCTGCTGACGATTGCACTTGCCGCAACCACTGCGCAGGCTGCAACACCGCCGCCGTATCTGGACACGCAACGCCCCTTCGACGCGCGTGCTGCCGATCTGGTGTCGCGCATGACGCTGGAAGAAAAGGCCGCGCAGATGCAGAACGCCGCCCCGGCGATCCCGCGCCTGCAGGTGCCCGAATACGATTGGTGGAACGAAGCGCTGCACGGCGTGGCGCGTGCCGGCGGCGCCACTGTATTTCCGCAGGCGATTGGCCTGGCGGCCACCTTCGACACGCCGTTGATGGCCGAGGTGGCCACTGCCATCAGCGACGAAGCGCGCGCCAAGCACCACGCGTTCCTGGCACGCGGCGAACACAAGCGCTATCAGGGGCTCACCTTCTGGTCGCCCAATATCAACATCTTTCGCGATCCGCGCTGGGGCCGTGGGCAGGAAACCTATGGCGAAGATCCGTTCCTCACCGCGCGCATGGGCGTGACCTTCGTGCAGGGCCTGCAGGCGCAGCAAGGCCCGTATCGCAAGCTCGATGCCACCGCCAAACACTTCGCCGTGCACAGCGGCCCGGAGGCCGACCGTCATCACTTCGATGTGCATCCCAGCGAGCGCGATCTGCACGAAACCTATCTGCCTGCATTTCAAGCATTGGTGCAGGAAGGCAAGGTCGCCGCGGTGATGGGCGCCTACAACCGCGTCAACGGCGAATCCGCCTCGGCCAGCACGCGGCTGGAAGGCATCCTGCGCCGCGAGTGGGGCTTTGATGGCTATATCGTCAGCGACTGCGCGGCGATCCGCGACATCTGGCAGAACCACAAGATCGTCCCCACGCCCGAAGCCGCCGCCGCACTCGGCGTCAAGCACGGCACCGATCTGGATTGTGGCGACACCTACGCCGCATTGCCGGCCGCAGTGCGTGCCGGTTTGATCGACGAGGCCACCATCGACATCGCGCTCAAGCGCCTGATGACCACGCGCATGCGGCTGGGCATGTTCGACCCGCCGGCCAAGGTGCCGTGGGCGCAGATTCCCGCATCAGCCAATCAATCGCCGCAGCACGATGCACTGGCACGCCGCACCGCGCGCGAATCGCTGGTGCTGCTGAAAAACGACGGCGTGTTGCCGCTCAAACCCACACTCAAGCGCATCGCCGTGATCGGCCCCACCGCCGACGACCCGATGTCGTTGCTGGGCAACTACTACGGCACGCCGGCCGCGCCGGTCACCATCCTGCAAGGCATCCGCGACGCCGCACCGCAGGCGCAGGTGATCTACGCGCGCGGTAGCGATCTGGTGGAAGGGCGCGAAGACCCCAACGCCGCCGCACCGATCGACACGCGCTATCTGCGCCCGGCCGCTGGCGCCACCCAGAACGGGTTAACCGGCGAATACTTCAAAGGCCGCGCATTGGCCGGCACGCCGGTACTGACCCGCATCGACCCGCGCATCGCCTTCCGTTGGGATCGCAACGCACCCACCGACGATGCGGTGGGCCGTGGCGAACTGCATGCCGACCGCGCGCTCGACAAGGACGACTTCAGCGTGCGCTGGCATGGCCAGCTGCTGCCACCGGTCTCGGGCAACTACGAGTTGCAGATCGCCGCCGACGATGGCGTGCGCCTGTCTCTGGACGGCAAGCTGCTCATCGATCAATGGAGCGAGGCTCCGCGCATGCGCGGCGGCAATGCCAGCGTCGCATTGGAAGGCGGCAAGGCCTACGACTTGCGGGTGGAATATTTCGAAGCCACCCGCGATGCCGGCGTGCGGCTGGCCTGGCGCATGCCCGGCGCCAAACCACCGCTGCAAGAAGCCGTGGATGCCGCCCGCGATGCGGAGGTGGTGGTATTCGTCGGCGGCCTCACCGGCGATGTCGAAGGCGAGGAGATGGACGTCAACTATCCCGGCTTTGCCGGTGGCGACCGCACCGACACCCGCCTGCCCAAACCGCAGCGCGAGTTGTTGCAGGCACTGCAGGCCACCGGCACGCCAGTGGTTGCGGTCCTCACCACCGGCTCGGCACTGGCGATCGACTGGGCGCAACAACACGTGCCCGCCATCCTGCTGGCCTGGTACCCCGGCCAACGCGGCGGCAGCGCAGTGGGCGATGTGCTGTTCGGCCAGGCCAGTCCCGGCGGCCGCTTGCCGATCACCTTCTACAAGGAAGCCGAGCGCCTGCCCGCCTTCGACGATTACGCCATGCGCGGCCGTACCTATCGCTATTTCCAAGGTAAACCGCTGTACCCGTTCGGCCACGGCCTGTCGTACACGCAATTTGCGTACTCGGATCTACGCCTCGATCGCACCACCGTGGCAGCCGATGGCATGCTTACCGCCACGGTCACGCTGAAGAACACCGGCCAACGCGCGGGCGATGAAGTGGTGCAGCTCTATCTGCATCCGCTGAAGCCACAACGCGAACGCGCCCTCAAGGAACTGCACGGCTTCCAACGCATCACCCTGCAACCCGGCGAACAACGGCAGCTGCGCTTTACCATCAAAGCGCAAGACGCCCTGCGCATCTACGACGAGCAACGCAAAGCCTACGCGGTGGACCCAGGCGCCTACGAAGTGCAAATCGGCGCCTCCAGCGCAGGCATCCGCAGCAAACAACGCTTCACCGTCACCGCAAACTGATCCCACCGCAAGCAGCGGAATCAAAGCCCCTCTCCCGTCGGGAGAGGGGTTGGGATGAGGGTACGGCCACCACGCGAACGTGCAGCACCCACTATTCCAAACAAATCATGCCAATCCCACAACTCTCCCTAGCCACCCTTCCGCACCTACCCAAAACAATCCTAAAACCCAACTACGACCCAGCAACAACCACCATCGGCATCGTCCACCTAGGCGCAGGCGCCTTCCACCGCGCCCACCAGGCCGTCTACATCGACGACCTACTCGCCGACGACCCCACCTGGGCCATCAGCGCCGTCTCGCTACACAGCCCACACGTGCGCGACGCCCTACGCCCACAAGACGGCCTCTACACCCTCGCCCTGCTCGACGAACACCCGCAACTGCGCATCATCGCCGCCATTCGCGAAGTGCTGTGCGCCGCCGACGAACAAGCCGCCGTGCTCGCACGCCTCGCCGACCCAGCCGTGCGCCTGGTCACTCTCACCATCACCGAGAAGGGCTATTGCCTCGCAGGCGACACCCTCGACCTCACCCACCCCGATATCGCGCACGACATCGCACATCCCGCGACGCCGCGTAGCGCCATCGGCTATCTCGTCGCCGGCCTGCGGCAGCGCAGGCAGCAAGGCATCGCACCGTTCACCGTCCTCAGCTGCGACAACCTGCAAGACAACGGCAACCTGCTACGCCGCGCGGTGCTGCTGCTCGCACAGCAGAACGATCCCGCGCTTGCAGATTGGATCGACCGGCACGTCAGCTTCCCGCGCTCGATGGTCGACAGCATCACCCCCGCCACCGACGACGCGCTGCGTACGCAGGTACACGCGCAAACCGGTCTGCACGACGCCTGGCCGATTCAACGCGAGCGTTACACGCAGTGGGTGATCGAAGACCGCTTCTGCAACGGACGCCCCGCCTTCGAGCGCGCAGGCGTCACCCTCAGCGACGACATCGCCGGCTACGCACGCGCCAAACTGCGCCTGCTCAACGGCCCGCACTCCGCAATCGCCTATCTCGGCAGCCTGCTGGAGTTGGAGACCGTCACAGACGCCATGCATCATCCACAACTGGCAGCGTTTGTCGAAACCCTGATGCGCGAGGACATCGCCCCCACCCTGCAACCGATGCAAGGCTTCGACCCGCAGCACTACTGCGGCGCCATCCTGGCCCGCTTCCGCAACCCCGCCATCCGCCACCTGCTCGCCCAGATCGCCTGGGACGGCTCGCAGAAGATCCCAGTACGCTTGCTCACCACTATCGGCGACGCATTGGATGCCGGACGACGGATCGACCGGCTATGTCTGCCGGTCGCAGCGTGGTTGCACTTCGTGCGCAGGCAGGCACGTAAAGGCGTGACCTTGATCGATCCATTGGGCGAGGCGCTGAGTAAGATCGGGCGCGACGCAACCGGCGATGCCATCCACGACGTGGCAGCGTTTCTCACTCTCGATGCCGTATTTGCTCCGCTCTCTGGCGATGCGCGCTTTGTTGAAGCACTGCAAGCTGCCTACGGTGCTCTGGGCAGAGCAACACCAGCAGAGATAAACCGGATGATCGATTCGAGGTGATGCGCAGCAAATGCATCTTTGGCGCCATCGCATGTCAACAGAGTCCGATGCGTAATTTGTGCGATTGTTGGACGCCTACCCGCCGACCACCTGCCCAATCCTAATCAGATTGCCGTTCTCATCCACAATCGCAAACTCACGCATTCCCCAAGGCTTGTCACCGACAGGATCCAGCCGTGGGATGCCACGCGCGGGCAGCTCTGCAACACACATCTCCGCGTGGAGCTCGTCGACATTGCCAACCCGGAGATAGCAACCCGCATAGCAGGCAGCCGGTTCAAGATCCGGGTGTGCAAAAAAAGCAGTTCGACATCGCCACGCGTCAGGATCGCGTACCCCGCATCATGTGGATGCGCATCGCCAACGAACCCAAGACGCCGATAAAAGGCGACTGTGTGCGCAATCGACCGGCTAGGCAGCAGTGGAATAGTGCGGTTTGGCGTTTCGGCACTGGAAGTCATTACCACCTCGAATTGGGTTGTAGGATAGTCTCGACGCAGGTTCGATATGCAAGCTATCGGCGAGTTTTATCAATGAGCGGCAATTGGCCCTAGGGAACCTCTGAACAACGCACCACAGATACGCGACACTACCCGCCTGATGTTGAGGAGTGATCCATGCAACTGACGTTCGGTGACGCTGAGGGCCTGGGCAAGCGCAAGCAGACCCGGCGCGAGATCTTTCTGGCCGAGATGGAGCAGGTGGTTCCGTGGCAGCAACTGCTCGGTCTGATCGCGCCGCACTATCCGGTATCGGGCCGGCCAGGTCGGCAGCCGTACGCACTGGCGACGATGTTGCGGATTCATCTGCTGCAGCAGTGGTATGCGCTGAGCGATCCGGCGATGGAAGAAGCACTGCACGAGATCCCGACCTTGCGGCGGTTTGCCCAGCTCGGTGGCTTGGACAACGTTCCGGACGAGACCACGATTCTCAACTTTCGGCGCCTGCTGGAGACCCATGGCCTTGCCGCGCGGATGCTGGAAGCGGTCAACGCGCATCTGGCGCGCAAGGGCCAGAGCCTGCGGTCGGGCACGATCGTCGATGCGACGCTGATCGCGGCGCCCAGTTCGACCAAGAATGCCGACAACGCGCGCGACCCTGAGATGCATCAGACCAAGAAGGGCAATCAGTGGTATTTCGGGATGAAGGCGCACATCGGCGTGGATGAATTTTCCGGGTTGGTGCACCACGTCCATTGCACAGCCGCCAACGTCGCCGATGTCACGGTGATGCACACGTTGCTGCATGGCAAAGAAGACAGCGTGTTCGGCGATAGCGGCTACACCGGTGCGGACAAACGCGAAGAACTGCAGGCCTGCAAGGCTGCATTCTTCATCGCCGCCAGGCCCTCGACGATGCAAGCCCTCGGCAACAAACGCGAGCGTGCTCGGGAAAGACGTTGGGAACACTTCAAGGCCAGCGTGCGCGCGAAGGTGGAGCATCCATTCCGGGTGATCAAGCGCCAGTTCGGCTACACCAAGGTCCGCTATCGCGGCCTGGCCAAGAACACCGCGCAGGTGCTGACCTTGTTTGCGCTATCGAACCTGTGGATGAAGCGAAAGCAGTTACTGCCGACGATGGGGAACGTGCGCCTGTAACCCGGGCAACACCCTGCAAACGCGCCGGAAACGGCAAAAAAATCGAGGATCTGAGCGCCGTCAGCCTGGTCGATGTGGTTAGGCTCATCCTCCGATGCCGTTGATCAGACCATCCTTAGCTCTTGGCGTGGATTCCAGCGACGACCACTGCAAGTTGATTCAGAAGAAGTTTCCGATTTCCGCGAGCCCGGTTCACAAACATCGGGCTCGGATGCAGCATCGAATGAATCCCAGCGGATGGCGCAAGATTAGTGACTGCTGCCCGCGCCAGCATTGCCTTCTTACCAACTAACACTATCGTGTGGACTGCTGGCAGGAGCGTAAGCAGGTTTGCTAATGCAGGTGCAGCTTGACCTAGATCTCGCGTCGTCGCTGGACGGATCTTTGTTCCAGACCCGATGTACCACGGCACGATGTTCCAGACAACGGTACGCTTCCGCTCAAGTCCAGCATCCCTATTCAATTGAAAAAAATTCTTTGCCGTTTCATCTGGATTATTTCGAGACACAAAGCCAGTAGCGATGGCTTTGGGTCCTGGAGCTTCGAGAAGGAACAAACACTCAGCGTCCGTGCCGCCATCGAGCGGATCGAAGTACGGAATACCGTACTCGCTACCCATCTCAAGTCTCAACGACTCGACGTACCTTGTTAGCGCCAGCACATGTAGTTGCTGCAGCATGCCGAAGCGCGCTTGCCTAACCGCAGGAGAAGCAAGTGACTTGGGTGCGTCCATGATATTTGGTTTCGATCAACGCCTGAGTTTGGCTGACTAGCGAGGTGGATTTGACGTACCTCAATATACCAACTGTCTTTCGAACCGTAGGCCTTTCGGGGTCGGGTCGATATCTGTTGACTCACTTCATCGGCAGGTAGCAAGATGAGGGTGCTGCGGCACATTCCGCAGCCGGATTTGACAGTCCGAAACCACAAGGCGCACCAGCGCCCATTGCACGATGTCGGCGCTTTTTCTTTGCCCGATGTCTGCGTTGGGGAGCGTGCCCGCTCTATGGCGGGCGGTGTGCGGAGACCGAAAGGTCTGCCGGTACCTTGTGGCCGGTCTGTCAACCGCATGCCGTCCGCCACCTCGATTGACAGCGATGCGGCGGACTTCCTATCGCACAAGGAGTTCGATATGACACGTCCCAAAGCAACAGCCCGTGCAAGCTCTGCATCGCCCGCCAAACGCACCTCCGTTGTACGCAAGACGGCAAAGCAGAGTCCGGTCTTTACCAGTACTACTGATGAGACATTGATCGATCCATCGCTTGCGCCTACGCCGCCGTTACGCAAACCGTACTTCCGCATCCCGGACCAGGTCACCATGAGCCGCCAGCACTACAACGTGCGGCGTGCCGAAGATGTGGTTGGCTGCGCGGTGCCCAAGCTGCGGCTGTCCGGGCGTTGGTTGGAGCAATGCGGTTTTGCTGTCGGCGATGCGCTGCGGGTTACAGTGGGGCGTGGCGTGTTGTTGATCAGCCGCGTGGCGCCCGCTATTCCTGCGGCAAGACCACGCCGAAGGTGACACGCTTTGAGCGCGCGCTCATCCGGCGCTTTGCGCCCCTTCTCCCGTGCAAGGGAGAGGGGGAACTGCCTGGTCCGGCGCGAATGGCAGAAAGGTACCTGCGTTATGTTTGAGCGGCTTGAAACCTACGCAGCTAAGAAGACAGCTACGCCACGTCGCTCAACATGACATGCTTGGCTCACCTTTGCTCCCATCCATGTTCCGTCAGGTCTGAAACCCGCATGGCCATGCGCAAGAAACACGAGTTGCCGGAAAAACCCTGCATGCACTGCGGGCGGCCGTTTCGTTGGCGCAAGAAGTGGGAGCGCGTGTGGGACGAGGTGAAGTATTGTTCCGACCGTTGCCGTGGCGAGAGCAAGCGGACGCGTCCGGCTCTGTGACCAGCGCGGCGTGTTGATCGCCGATCAACAGCCCGCGCGGCACAGCTACCAGGCCGGTTCGCAGATGTGTATTCGCCTAGTGTTGGAACTCGATATGCAGAGGCGAAGCTCAGTGCCAGGCTGACTTCATGCGGTCGCTTGAGCTAACCGTGTTTGCACTGGTTGGCGAAACACGGTGCAAGACGCGTGGCGGCTGGTGAGCTACCGTGTTCTCGCACCTATGGAGTTCTCTGCATGAAAATGGCTATCTTCAGCACGCGCCCTTACGACAAGCGATTTCTCGAAGAAGCGAAACTGCGCTTGAGAGAGGACTCCACAGCCGAGTCCGTTTACTTCGAAGCATCGCTCGATCTGCAGACCGTAACGCTGGCGCAGGGCTGCGAAGCAGTCTGCGTGTTCGTCAACGACCAGCTCGATGCGTCCGTGCTGCAGGCGCTGCACGCGATGGGCGTGCGCGCAGTACTGCTGCGCTGCGCCGGCTTCAACAACATCGACCTGGTCACCGCCAAGGCGCTGGATTTGTTCGTCGCACGCGTGCCGGCCTACTCGCCCGAAGCGGTGGCCGAGCACACCCTGGCACTGATCATGACGCTCAACCGCCAGACGCATCGTGCCTACAACCGCGTGCGCGAGGGCAACTTCATGCTCAATGGCCTGCTCGGACGCACCTTACACGGCAAGACCGTGGGCCTGATCGGGCTGGGCAAGATCGGGCTGGCGACTGCGCGTATTTTTCAGGGGATGGGCTGCGATGTGCTGGGCTACGATCCCTATCCCACACCTGGCTTCGAGACGCTCGGGCAGCGGGTCGAACTGGAGACGCTGCTCGCACGCGCGGATATCGTCTCGCTGCACTGCCCGCTGACGCCGGCAACGCAACACCTGATCGATGACGCAGCGCTGACCGCGATGAAGCCCGGCGCGATGCTGATCAACACCTCGCGTGGCGGGCTGGTGGATACCGATGCGGTGATCCGCGCATTGAAGTCACGTCAGCTCGGTCATCTGGCCATCGATGTCTACGAGCAGGAAAGCGCCTTGTTCTTTCAGGACCGCTCCGGCGAGATCATCGACGACGATGTGTTTCAACGTTTGATGACCTTCCCCAATGTGCTGGTGACCGGGCATCAGGGATTTTTCACTGCCGAAGCATTGCAGGAGATCTCCGACATCACCCTGCGCAACCTCGCTGATTTCGCTGCAGGCAGTACGTGCGCGAATATTGTTCCGGCACCTTAGCGTCACCTTTTCCGTTCACCACCCGCGCAGGCCCGACCATGTGGCAACAACTCTACGACCCGCTCGGTAACGCCAACCTCTCGGCCTTGCTGGCTGCCTTGCCGGTGGTGTTCTTTTTGCTGGCGCTGACGGTACTGCGGCTCAAGGGGCTGACCGCTGCGTCCCTGGCGGTGCTGGTCTCGGTGGCGGTGTCGTCGCTGGTGTTCGGCATGCCCATGGCCAGCATCGTGGGCGCCGCGCTGCTTGGGATTGCGAACGGCATCTTCCCGATCGGTTTCATCGTGCTGATGGCGGTGTGGCTGTACAAGCTGGCGATCCGCAGTGGCAAGTTCGAGGTGATCCGCGGCAGCATCGCCACGGTGTCCGAAGACCAACGCATCCAGGTGTTGCTCATCGCGTTCTGCTTCGGCGGATTTCTGGAAGGCGCTGCAGGCTTCGGCGTGCCGATTGCCATCTGCGCGGCACTGCTGGTGGAGCTGGGCTTCCGTCCGCTCAAGGCAGCGATGTTGTGCCTGCTGGCCAACGGCGCAGCGGGCGCCTACGGTGCGATCGGCATCCCGGTACTGGTCGGCGCGCAGCAGGGCGGCGTGCGCCTGGACGAGATGTCGCTGATGCTGATGGCATTGGTGCAGGTCTGTGCAGTGTTCGTGCCTGCGGGGCTGGTGGCGATGCTCGATGGGTGGCGTGGCGTGCGCGAGACCTGGCCGGTGCTGCTGTTTGTCGGCGTAGTGTTCAGTGGCGTGCAGACGTTGACCTTGTACCTGCTGGGGCCGGAACTGGTGGACATTCTCGGCCCGCTGGCCGGCATGGGCGGGCTGGCACTCTTCATGCGGTTCTGGCGCCCCAAGCGCATCTACCGCGAAGCGCAGGCTCCGCCCTGCTCCACGCAACGCTGGACGCTCAAGCAGGTGCTGCTGGCATGGTCGCCGTTCTACATCCTCACCGGCGCAATCCTGGTGTGGAGTTTGCCGGCCTTCAAGGCGCTGTTTGCCGCAGATGGCGCGCTTGCGGCCACGGTGTTGCATCTGCCCATCGGCCTGCTCGATCAACGCGTGCAGGAAGTTCCGCCACTGGTCGCCAGCGTGCGCACGCTGCCTGCGGTGTGGAACGTTGGTTGGCTCAACGCTTCCGGTACCGCAATCCTGATCGCGGCGGTGCTCACTGTGCTGCTCTCGCCGCGCTTGAACCTGCGTTCGGCCTCAGGTGAGCTCGCCCAGTCTGCGAGAGAGATGTGGAAGCCGCTGGCCACCGTGTCGCTGGTGATGGCGGTGGCTTATGTCACCAATTATTCGGGCGCGTCTTCTTCCATTGGGCTCGCTTTGGCGCAGGCGGGAGGCGTGTTTCCGTTGTTGTCGCCGGTCATCGGCTGGATGGGCGTGTTCATCACCGGCTCGGTGGTCAACAGCAATACCTTGTTTGCGCACCTGCAGGCGGTAACGGCAGCGCAGATCGGCGTGCCTGCCGCGTTGCTAGTGGCCGCCAACACCGCAGGCGGCGTGATGGCGAAACTGGTCTCGCCGCAATCGATCGCCATTGCCGCGGCTGCGGTCAAGTTGGTGGGGCAGGAGTCGGCGATCATGCGCACCACCTTGGCCGCAAGTCTTGGGCTGCTTGCGTATGTGTGCCTTTGTACGTGGCTGTTGTCGATGGTGTTGCAGTGAAAGCAGTCGCTGCGTGCTGGCTGCATTGATTTTTCGAATGCACCGGCACGCTCCTTTTCAGCGCGACGCGTGGGTTGCTTCAAGCGCACGCCGTGCTCTGCCGTCGCCGAGCGATCAAGCACGCGTATTTGTTGAGTCCGCCATGGCATGCGCCCAGCATTTTTTTGCTTGAGAAGTCCTGCACGGCCTCGCAGGCTGCCTCATCGCGATACCGATACACTCACTGCACTTCGCACTCAGAGAGCGACCTTCCATGACACCGTCAGCGAACGCATTCCGTGTGGCTGTTCTGTTGCTTGCATGCGCATGCGTACCTGCGTTTGCCCAGACTACGGTGCATGCGCCTGGAGTGCCGGCGGCGCAAGCTGCTGCGCAGTGGAAGAATGTTTCTGGCGAAGGCAAGCCGCATGCGCGTCACGAGAACAGCCTGGTCGCCATCGGTGACCGTCTTTACCTGATCGGTGGGCGCGATGATCGGCCCTTGGACATCTTCGATACCAAGACGCGCCGCTGGTCCAAAGGCAGCCCGCCGCCGCTGGCAGTGAGCCACGCACAGGCGGTGGTGTCTTCGGGAAAACTCTACTTCGTCGGCGGCCTGACCGGCGACTATCCGGAAGAAGCCGCGCTGACCCACCTGTTGATCTACGACCCTGCCACCGATCGCTGGCAGGTGGGCGCGGAGATCCCGAAGGATCGCCGCCGCGGCGCTGCCGGAACGGTAGAACACGATGGCGTGCTGTACCTGGTTGGCGGCAATACGCGCGGCCACATGAGCGGCTATGTGCCATGGCTGGATGCGTTCGATACGAAAACGCAGCAATGGACGCAACTGGCCGATGCACCACGTGCGCGCGACCATTTCCACGCGGTGGTGATCGATGGCAAGTTGTATGCGGCCGGTGGACGACGCTCGGCGCATGAAAGTGGCAACACCCTGGCGCAGACAATCGGCGAGGTCGATATCTACAACATCGAACGCGGCACCTGGACTGTCGCCCCGGCTGCGTTACCGACCCCACGCGCAGGTACCGCCGCCATCGCACGCGATGGCCAGCTGCTGGTGATGGGCGGCGAGAGTACGCGCCAGGTCAAAGCACACGACGAAGTCGAGGCCTACGACCCGGCCACCGCCACCTGGAAGACGCTGGCTGCGTTGCCGCAAGGGCGTCATGGCACACAGGCCGCAACCATCGACGGCGATCTCTATCTGGTTGCGGGGAGCGCCAATCGTGGTGGCGGGCCGGAATTGGATGATCTACTGGTACTGGATAGTAAACACAGCGCGGATTAGTAGTTGCTTATAGTGACTTCGCCACTACGAATCTGTCGAAGCATATGGACCAATGACACCTGTACCTCCTTACGCGCTGCTTCTCCTTGGCGTGACGGCATTGATCATCGGCTGGATCTGCTGGCGTTACTTCTGGGGCCGGCACGCGCGCCCCAGGAGTCGTGTGAAGGCCGCGTTCGGCGGCCTCATGGCCGGGCTACTTGCAAGTTTTCCGGCAGTTTTTCTGTTGGAGGCGCTTTCGACGGGTGAAGTCAAATGCCTCGGCAGGCGATGTGGTGGTGTGACTTACGATATCGCTGCCGACCCGGTGGATTATTGGCTCCGTGTCGTCTTCCTTCTGGTTATCTGCCTTTTCTTTCTTTCCGGAACGTTCGTCGCTCTCAAGAAACCTGATCGCAATGGCGGTTCGAGTGTTTAAGGTCGAGAGGTGTTACGCGCCTTGCATGCCTTAAGTTCAAATCACGTATCGCAGAATGTAAGCGCGAGGCTGCAGCACGAGTTCAATCCAACATCGATGGAAACGACTGGCATTGCGGGCCGCTCCAACACTTGAGCGACGCGCGCAATGCCCGCCAAAAACCACTTTTTAGCGGGCAAACTGCAAGCCAAGCGCCTTCACCCGCACGCGCGTCAGCATCGCGTGCGAGGTCATGTAGAGCGTGTGGCCGTCGTTGCCGAAGGCGCAGTTGGAGATCGGCTCGCCGGTTTCGATGCGGCCCAGCCGGCGGCCGTCGGGGGAGAAGACGATGACGCCGCCGGGGCCAGTGGCGAACAGGTGGCCGTCGGCGGAAACCGCCATGCCGTCGGGCAGGCCGGGGGCGTCCTTTGCAACCAGATCGGAGGCATCGGCGAACACGCGCTTGCCGGTCACCGCACCGGTTGCGTCGAGCGCATAGGCCATCCAGATCGGGCGCTGCGGATCGGAGTTGGCCACATACAAGGTGCGCTCGTCGGGCGAGAGCGCGATGCCATTGGGAAGGCTGAGGCTGTCATCGAGCAGATGCACGCTGCCGTCGGTGTCCAGGCGATAGACGCCGTTGAAGCGCAGCTCCTTGACCGGCGAGTCGTTCATGCCTTTGAGACCGTACGGCGGGTCGGTGAAGAACACCACGCCGTCGCTGCGGCGGACCAGATCGTTGGGACTGTTGAAGCGGTGGCCTTCGAACTGCGTCGCCAGCGGTGTCTTCTTGCGCGTGGCCGGGTCGAGCCTGGCGACGATGCGCGTGCCGGAGTCCGCCAACAACACAGTGCCGCCCGGTTCGGCATACAGGCCGTTGGCGCCTGCCTCGCGCAGCGTGGCCTGCTCCGGGCCGCTGTAACCGGAAGGCGACAGAAAGACCGATAGCCCTGCATCTTCGGACCAACGATAGAGCTTGTTTTCCGGCACATCGGTGAACAACAGATAGCCGCCGTTGCGCACCCATGCGAGACCCTCGGACCAGGTGAAGCCTTCGGTAAGCTTTTCGATGCGCGCGTCGCTTGCGATCACATCACTAAAACTGCGATCGAAGGTTTTCAACTGCCCGATGACAGGAAAGCGCGGCGGCGGTGCGTCTTTCCTGGTGCAGGCAGCAAGGACCACCAGCAACGGAACGGCCAACAACAGATAGGGCGGCAAGCGCATCGGGAAGTCCGGTATCGAAGTCGGGCCATGATGCCATCATGGCTGTGCAGGTTTTCCAGAGCGCTAGCAACTCGCCTATCGCGCGCTTGAGTCCGCAGGCACCGCCAACACCGCATCCAATGCGGGTTTGGGCCGATGCTTGCGATCGAACAGCAACGGGTAGTTGGTACGGCCTGGCACGGGGTAATCGTTCTTCCATGACATCCCGTCGGTAACGCCCCAGACACTGACGCGGGCGAGCTTGTCGCGCTTGCGCCAGAACAGCGCGAACAGTTCGGCATAGCGATCGCGTAGTTGCGCCTGCACTTCGGATGGCAAGCCATCGCGATACGGGTCGAGAAAGCGCTTGAATTCCGGCAGCTGGAACTGCTTGTGCGCAAGCCCGGTGCCGATAACCTGGCCTTCCTTGGTGAGCGGCAGCACGTCGACATCCAGCTCGGTGATCATGACTTTGATGCCGAGCGCGGCGTAAGCGTCGATGGCGTCTTCGATATCGCGCAGGCTGGGATAGTCGAGCCCCCAGTGTCCTTGCATGCCGACGCCATCGATGCGGATACCGGATTGCCGCAGCATCTTGACCATGCGCACGATGCCGTCGCGCTTGGCAGGACGCCAGGCATTGAAGTCGTTGTAATACAGCTGCGCATCGGGTGCATAACGCTGCGCGAAAGTGAGGGCATTGCGCACTACGGTGTCGCCATCGCCGACGCGCTGCACCCAGTTGGTAGCGCGGTAACTGCCGTCCTCGTCGATGATCTCGTTGACCACATCCCAGGCCTGCACTTTGCCCGCGTAGCGCCCTGCCACGCGTTCGATATGCGCGCGCATGCGTTCCAGCTGCGCGTCTGCGGTGTTGGGGTTGCCCTGCGCATCGACGAAGAACCAGTCCGGGGTCTGGTTGTGCCACACCAGGGTGTGGCCGATCACGAACATGTCACGGCTGCGTCCGTAGGCAACGAAAGCATCAGCAGCACTGAAGTCGAACACGCCCGGACGTGGAGCAACCACCTCGGCCTTCATCACGTTCTCGGCGGTGATGGCCTTGAAGTGACACGCCACGAGCGCGGCAGAAGCGGCGTCCTTGCCGGAGACGATGTCTGCATTGACGGCAGTGCCGATCAGGAAGCCGTCGGCGTAGGCGTGCTTGAGCGAATTGCTGCGGGTGTCGCATGCAGCAAGTGCGGGCAGCGCCATGACGGCGCCGATGAGGGCCAAACCGAAACGCAAGCGCGTTGCTGGACCCTTGGGGTTGTACTGCATCGCTGGGTTCCTGTTGAGGTACTGCATGCACTGCGTCATCGATAGCCCCATCACTCCACCACCACCTGCGCACTGCCCGCTTGCAAGGTGTCGGACTCGACATGGACCGTGATCGTCCCACGCGCACCGGCCTTGGCGCGCACGATGGCTAGACATAGCCCGTTGAAGGCATTGCGTTGCTGCGAAACGAAGGGCTCCAGGTTGGTGGGGTCGCCGTTGTCGGTGGCAACCAACTCACCCGGTCCTTCGATGCGAAAACGCAGACGGTCGCCGGCAGTGGGCGCAGGACGGCCGTCGCGATCCAGCAGACGCACGGTGACGAAGCTTAGATCCCGGCCGTCGCCATCAATGCGGCTGCGGTCGGTCGTAATCTGCATGCGCGCGGCGATGCCGGCGGTCTGCACACGATCGCTCGCCCAGGGCTTGCCATTCTTGTAGGCCTGTACCCGCAGCTCACCTGGTTGGTAGACCACCTCATCCCAGCGCAACCGATACTGTAGCGGCGCCTTGCGCTTGCGCCCCTGCGACACGCCATTGACGAACAGCTCGGCCTCATCGCCCGAGGTGAACACATGCACCGGCGTGATCTGCCCCTCGCGACCGGGCCAGGTCCAGTGCGGCAGCAGATGCGCCATCGGCAGGTCAGAGCGCCAGCGCGATTGATACAGCCAGTAACGATCCTTGGGAAAACCGGCCAGATCGAAGATGCCGGAGTAGGAACTGCGCGAGCTGTAGTACGGCGTGGGTTCGCCCAGGTAGTCGAAGCCGGTCCAGACGAATTCGCCGGCCACATATGGATGCCGGTCCTGTGCAGCGAACACCTTGTCGGCGCTGGAGCCGAAATCCACTGCATGCAGTTCGTAGGCGCTGACCTGATGGGCAACCGAATCGCCGCCGCGCCCATCGCGCACCGGTGCGCTGTTATCCGGCGTCACTGGAAACAGATACACGCCACGGCTGCTCAAGGCCGATGCGGTCTCGCTACTGAGAATCGCTTTGTGCGGAAACTTGCTATGAAACGCGGGATACTGCGGTTGTTTGCGGATGCGCTCGGTGCCTGCGAACTCCGGCATGTCGCGAATGCCTTCGCCCTGATAGTTGAGGCTGATGACATCCAGCGCAGCGGGCAACGGCATCTCGGGCGAGGCGTAGTTCATCGCCACAGTAGCCGGGCGAGTGGGGTCTTCGTCGTGCACGATGGCATGCAGCGTGCGTGCGATCGCGGCGCCCTGCTCGCCGGTGTATTGCTCGCCAACTTCGTTGCCCACGCTCCACAGCATCACCGAGGGATGATTGCGGTCGCGCCGCAGCATCGCGCGCAAGTCAGGCTCGTGCCACTGCGGGAACACCAGGTGGAAATCCAGCGGGGTCTTCTTCATCTCCCAACTGTCGAACACCTCGTCCACCACCAGCAGGCCCATGCGGTCGGTCAACTCCAATAGCTCGGGCGCGGGCGGGTTATGGCTCATGCGGATGGCGTTGGCGCCCATCTGCTGCAGCAACTGCAGTTGCCGCTCGGCGGCGCGCACGTTGAACGCCGCACCCAGCGCACCGAGATCGTGATGATTGTTCACGCCGCGAATCGGCACATGTTCGCCGTTGACCAACAGCCCCTTGTCTGCATTGAACACGATGCTGCGGATGCCGAACGGTGTTTCGTAGCGATCTACCACGCGCCCGTTCTGGCTGACTTCGGTCACTGCGACATAGCGATGCGGACGCTGTGTCGGTGGCGGGCCCCACAGACGTGGGTGGTCGATCTGCGTGCTGCCCTGCACGCGTGCCGTGCCGCCGCCAGCTACGTCAACCTGCACAGGCGCAATGCGTGCAACAGGCTCACCATTGCGCGTGCCACGCACATCATCGAGCACATAGATCGCGGTACTGACTTGCGCTTGCACCGCACCGCGCGCTGCGTTGTCCAGCGTGACCGCCAGCTGCACCTGCGCAGTCTCGGCAGACACCTGCGGCGTGGTCAGCTGCGTGCCCCATTGCGCGATATGCAGCGGAGCAGCTTTGGTCAACCACACATTGCGATACAGCCCGCCGCCCGGATACCAGCGCGCCGAGTCGGGCGGGTTGTCCAGACGAATCGCCAGCTGGTTGCGTCCACCGGGCACCACATACGGGGTCAGGTCCACGCGCCAGGAGCTGTAGCCATACGGCCAACCGCCGACCAGCTTGCCGTTGAGCCAGATCGTGGCATACGCCATCGCGCCATCGAGATCGAGAAACAACGAGCGGCCGCGATCGCTGACAGGAATGTCCAGATTCTTGCGATACCAACCGATGCCCCAGCTCGGCAAGCGCCCCATGCCGCCGTAAGGGCCATCGGCCAGAAACGGCCCGGCAATCGCCCAATCGTGCGGCAGGTCCACCGGCTCCCAACCGCTGTCGTCGAACTGCGGCTGCACGAAGGTGACGGTGCCGCCGGGATTGCCGGGCGGGCGCGTGTGCTGCTTTGCGGGATCTGCAATCAAGCCATTGGCAGTAGGCAGGATCCACGGCTTGAGCACGCGTGTTGCGGCGGCATCGATGTGCTGCGCCTGCTCGGGTTGCGCATCGGCCACCTTGCCGTCTTCGCTACGCACCACTTGCGGACGCACATCGTAGTCGAGGGTTTCGCGATTGCCAGGGGGATCGCCGCGATGGAAGCGCCATTGCGCGTTGAGCGAGACACGCTCGCGTGGCATCTCGGTTGGCGCCGGTGGTGCCGCCAGTGCGGGCAACACAGGAAGCGTGGCGCAGAGGCAGACGAACACGAGCTGTGCAAGACGCACGCTGCGTTCGGCAACACGGCGCTTCAGCGCGCACCACATCTCTATGCGCGTCATGTCGCTACTCCATCCGACCAGACGCATGCGCTCGGTGTAAAGACTCCACACGCATGCGGGAAGGCATCGCCACACTGCGCGCCATTCACCCTCACAACTTGTAGGCCTGCTTCGGCAAGCGATACGCCAGATCGATCGCGACCTCGGCCGCTTCATCCTCGTCCAGCCGATGCTCGGCAACGAGCTTGGCGAGAAACGCGCTGTCCACACGCCGCGCCACATCGTGCCGTGCAGGAATCGACAGGAACGCGCGGGTGTCGTCGTTGAAGCCCACGGTGTTGTAGAAGCCGGCGCTGGCCAGGGTCTGCTCGCGGAAACGCCACATGCCCTCCGGTGCGTCATGGAACCACCACGCCGGCCCGAGCAGCAGCGAGGGATAATGCCCGGCCAACGGCGCAAGTTCGCGGCTGTAACTGGTTTCGTCCAGCGTGAACACGATCAGCCGCAGACGCGGGTCGTTGCCGAAGCGATCCAGCAGCGGTTTGAGTGCGTGCACGTAGTCGGTGCGCATCGGAATATCGGCGCCCTTGTCGCGCCCGAAGGTCTGAAACAGCTGCCGGTTGTGATTGCGAAAACAGCCCGGATGCAGCTGCATCACCAGGCCGTCGTCCAGGCTCATCGCCGCCATCTCGGTCAGCACCTGCGCGCGGAACAGCTCGGCCTGCGCGGGTGTCGCCGCGCCACGCGCCACGGTGTCGAACAAGCGTTGTGCTTCGTCCGGCGACAGATCTGCGGTGGCGGCGCTGGGGTGGCCACGATCGGTCGAGGTTGCGCCGTGCGCGGCGAAGAACGCGCGGCGTTGCCGATGCGCACGCAAATAGCCCTGCCAGGTCAGCACATCTTCGCCGGTGAGCGTGCCGAACTGCTGTAGCGCGCCGGCAAACTGCTCGTGTTCGGGGTCGACCACCGGGTCTGGCCGGTATGCGGTGAGCACGCGTCCCTTCCAACCGCTGTCTCGAATGGTGGCGTGATGTTGCAGCGTATCCAACGGCGATTCGGTGGTGGCAATCACCTCGATATTGAAACGCTCGAACAAGGCGCGCGGGCGAAATGCCGGCGTCTGCAAGGCTGCGGTGATGTAGTCGTAGTAATGATCGGCAGTGCCGGCATCCAGCCGGACACGCAGATCGAACACATCGTGGAATACATGATTGAGCCACAACGCAGATGGCGTGCCGCGCAACAGCGTGTAGTGCTCCGCGAACACGCGCCACGCCGCGCGTGGATCTACCGCTGCACGCGATCCATCCGCACGCGGGATGCCCAAGGCATCCAACGCGATGCCCTGGCTGTAGAGCATACGGAACACATAGTGGTCCGGCACCAGCAACAACTCGGTGGCATTGGCAAAGGGCACATCGGTGGCGAACCACGCCGGGTCGGTATGGCCGTGCGGGCTAATGATCGGCAGCGCGGCGATCTGCGCATACAGGCGGCGCGCAATCGCACGTGTGCCGGGGTCGGCCGGAAACAGGCGGTCGTCGCGCAGGGTCAGTGGTATGGGTGTGGGCATAAGTCAGTCAACAAACAAGCGAAAGGTGAGTGGCGCAACGCTCACGGCGTGGCGTTGCGATGTGCGGCCACGTAACTACGCAGCCAGGTCAGCGCCGGCCGTTCGCTGCCATCGGCGCGAATCAGGTAGGCCGCTTCCTTGTCGCGCCACAGCCCGGGGCGAAAGCCCCACAGCGTGATGCCGCGCACCGCTGGGTGTTCCCAGAACACCGGGAACACGCGTTGGTAGTCGGCCAGCTGCTGCGCATCGGTGGGCCCGTCCAGATCGAACTCGGTGATGTAGATCGGCAAGCCGGTCGCGGCCAGTGCATCGAGATTGGCGCGATGCACCGACATCGCCACATTCGGAGTGGTTTCGAAGGCGTGCTCCTGAATGCCGATGGCATCGACCAGCTGCTCGCGCTGCAGCAGCTGCACGATCTGCAGATACTTCTGCGTGGCCTGCGGGTTGTTGGTGATGCTGTAGTCGTTGATCATCAGCCGCGCACGCGGAAAGTGCTGGCGGGCGAGCCGAAACGATTGCAGCACCCACTCCCAGCCGCTGGCGCCGTTGCCACCCAGCGCCTGCAGGTAATTGCCGCCGCCGGTGTCGTTTTTGCTGGGCGGGTCGTTGAGTGGTTCGTTGACCACTTCCAGCAGATCGATGTCCGGATAACGCTGCGCCACCGCGGCAAACCACTGCTCGATCTCGCGGCGTTGCTCGGCCGGCGGCAAGGTCTTGATCCACTCCGGCTGCTGATTGCCCCACACCATCACATGCATCTGGAACGGCATGCCGTTGGCCTTGGCCAGCCTGTAGGCGGTATCCAGCCCGCTCCAGTCCATCTGGTCGCGCACCGCTTCCACACTGCCCCACTTGCCGCTGTTCTCCGGTGTGAGCTTGTTCCAGTACTGGGTGAATCCTGCCGCCTGTTGCGGGCTGTAGGCGCTGCCCAGGAATTTGGACGCACCGGATGCCAATGGCGCAGCAGATGCAGATGTTGCGAGGCTGGCTGCAAGCAGCAGACTGGAGAAAACAACGCGCATACGCATGGCGATCACCTCAGGACGAAGGGGAGGACGCAACGGCAGCATCGGCCGGTAGCTGCGCTGGATCCAGGCGTGGCGCCAGCGTGTGCACGACCGTCAACGCCAGCAGGTAGGCCGAGCCCGCCATCAGGAACACCGGCACGTAGCTGCCGGTGGCCTGCAACAGAAAACCGATGAAAGTAGCGATCAGCATGCCGCCCACCGCGCCGGCAAAGCCACCGATACCGACCACCGTGGCGACCGCATGGCGCGGAAACATGTCCGACGGCAGCGTAAACAGGTTGGCCGACCAGCCCTGATGCGCGGCGGTGGCCAAGCCGATCAAACCGACCGCCACCCACAGGTTGTCTGCACGTGCGGCGAACACGATCGGCACTACCGAGATGGCGCAGATCAGCATCGCGGTCTTGCGCGCACGGTTGACGCTCCACCCGCGCGCGATGAAGCGCCCGGCGACCCAGCCCCCGGCGATGCTGCCGATATCGGCAAGCACAAAGATCACGATCAATGGCGCGCCCAGTTGCAACAGACTCAAGCCATATTCGGCATGCAGGAACTTGGGCAGCCAGAACAGGAAGAACCACCAGATCGGGTCGGTGATGAACTTGCCCAGCACAAACGCCCAGGCCTGCCGATGCCGCAACACCTGCAACCACGATAGCCGCCGTTGCACCGGCTCATGCGCATCGCTGCGGATATGCGCCAACTCGGCAGCCGACAATCCCGGCTGTTGCTCGGGCGGGTGATAGCTCAGCCACCACACCAGCAGCCAGGTGGCGCTGAGCACGCCGGTGAACAGGAATGCCGCCTGCCAACCCCAGGCGGTGGCGATTACCGGCACCAGCAACGGCGCGACGATGGCGCCGATATTGGAGCCGGAATTGAAGATGCCGGTGGCCAGGGCGCGCTCGCGACGCGGGAACCACTCGGCCACCGTCTTGAGCGCGGCGGGGAAGTTGCCGGACTCGCCCAGCCCCAGAAAAAACCGCGCAATCGCAAATCCCACCACTGTGGTGGCCAGCGCATGCCCCATCGCCGCCAGGCTCCAGATGCCGATCGCCAGCGCATAGCCGATGCGCGTGCCGAAGCGGTCGATCACCGCACCGCTGCACAGCAATCCCAGCGCGTAGGCGGCCTGGAATGCGGTGACGATGTAGCCGTACTGGATTTCGTTCCAGCCGATCTGCGTCTGCAGAAACGGCGCCAGCACGCCAAGCACCTGGCGGTCGACATAGTTAATGGTGGTGGCGGCGAGCAGCAATGCGCACACACGCCAGCGCACGCGGCCCAGGCGTGCCAGCGTGCCGGCAGGTGCAACCGCCTGCGGCAACTCGCTCATGCGCCTGAGCGCCGCAACGCAGCTAAGCGCAGCGTGCGATGGGCAATCGCACAACCCCCACTGCAATGCGCTGCCGCATGTCCGGGACAGTTCGGCGCATTGCTGCCGTATTCTTCGATTCGATTCATCGACCACTGCACCTGCACAAAGGTGGCCTTGCGCCACGGGTGATAGCGCTACCATTATCACGGCGTGCCGCAAAATCCATCGCGCAGTGCAGCACGCCAGCTGGGCGCCGACGTTCAATACCGTATCGATAAGCGCTACTGCCAGATTCACCGCTATGCCCCGACATCTATGCTGCCCTGCAGTGTGATGTTCTGAATTTGGTAGCGCTAACATCCGCCACCACTGATCGCCCGTCTCCCCCATCGCATCATCGTCGCGCCGCGCATCGGCAGCGGCACTCCCTGCGCAGGGGCGATGCGTGGGACATCCGCTCACCTGTTAGGGAAGGGATTACGGTGAAGAACAGCTACGCACAAACCGCGTTGTCCTGCGCGTTGGGGTCCATCCTGCTGGGCATGGCCAGCACGTCCGCCTTGGCCCAGTCCACCGACGCCGCCGACGCAACAACCGCACAAATTCCACCGGCCGCAACCGCCAGCGGCGATGCGGTGACCCAGCTCGATACCGTCACCGTCTCCGGCTACCGACGCAGCATCCAGTTTTCCACCGATGCCAAGCGCGATTCGGTGGGCTTTGCCGACACCGTGTTTGCCGAGGACATCGGCAAGTTCCCGGACATGAATATCGCCGAGTCGCTCAACCGCATCCCCGGCGTGCAGCTCTCGCGCGACGTCAATGGCGAAGGTCTCAACATCGCCATCCGCGGCCTGGGCACCAGCTTCACCAAGACCACGCTCAACGGCGCCAGCATTGCGACCGCATCCATTGGCTTGAACGCGCAGAACCAGAACCGCGAAGTCGATCTGAACCTGTTCCCCACCGAGTTCTTCACCCAGCTCACCGTGAGCAAGACGCCCACCGCCAGCATGCTCGAAGGTGGCGTCTCCGGCGTGGTGGACATGCGCAGCGCACGCCCGTTCGATCGCCCCGGCGTGCACTTCACCTATCAGGCACAAGCCGACTGGAACAGCACCAGCGAAAAGACCACCCCGCGCGGCGCCTTCATGGGTAGCTGGACCAACGAGGAAGGCACCTTCGGCGCATTGCTGGGCGTTGCATCGGTGCGCGGCAAACTCGGCGTGCGCGGCTTCGAGAGCGTGGGCTGGACCAACCCCGGCCTCACCTACACCCAATGCGGTCTCACCCCGCCTGCGGGCACGCCGGCCACCAATCAACCGGCCGCCTGCAACGTCAACGGCGGCGGCAACTGGCGCATTCCCGATCGCGTCCCGGCCACCGCCGGCAGTGGCCTCACCACCGGCGAGACCATCGATGCGGCGTGGTTGCCGGCACGCAACCCGGGCTTGAGCATCGACCAGATCAGCGACGCGTTGATTCCGCGGCTGGGCCGCAGCGTCTACATGAATGGCGATCGCGACCGCGATGCCTCGGTGATGTCGCTGGAATGGCGCCCGTCCGACAGCATGCATTTCTATCTGGACACGCTGTATTCCGAGGCCAAGCGCACCACCGAGCGGATCAGCATGAATCTGATCGGCCGCAACGGCAACATGATCCCGCTCGGCATGCAGCTGGACCAGAACAACGTGGTCACCAGCGCAACGTTTGCCAACGCGCAGTACTTTCTGGAAGCGCGCCCGTATCGCGAAGAGGTCAAGTTCTGGAGCGTCAACCCGGGCGCGGAACTGTTGTTCGGCGCCGAGCAGGACATCAAGCTCAACGTGCAGGCCAATGCCACGCGCAGCTGGCTGGATCGTGAGTCGCCCAGCATCCTGGTGACCTCGCCGTTCACCACCGTCGACTACCGCAATGAAGGCGGCGACCGCCCCTCGATCACCAGCCCGCTCGATCTCAACGACCCCAATCTGGGCTGGGGCTGGAACGGCGGCCGGGTCAATATCCAGAACGAAAAACGCGTGACCGAAACCCGTGGCGGCCGCGCCGACCTGCAGTTCGGCGAAGACAAGCGCAACATCAAGATCGGCGCCGCCTACGACCAGGCCGAGCGCACCATCCGCGGCTTCGATAACAGCATCGCCTGGGAGCAGGTGGTCTGCCGCGGCGGTGGCGGCAATGTGTGCAACGGCGGCCCCGGCTCGGCGGTGCCGAATGCGGCCCTGGCCGGCTATTTGCGGCCCGGTCCGGACGGCTTTATCACCGCCGATTTCAACCGCTTTCTCGGCGACACCAACTATTACGCGCTACGCGATTCTGCACCGGAAACCAACTCCGCCAACACCGGCGCCTCGGCCGGCGGCATCCGCGAAAAGAACTGGGGTTTCTATATCGAAACCAATGCAGAAACCGAAGTCTGGAACCGCACGCTGCGCTTCAATGCCGGCGTGCGCTATGTCACCACCGATCAGACCATCACCGGCCCGGTCACCATCAACGGCATCCGCCGCATCCAGGTGCTGGATTCGGACTACAAGGAAACCCTGCCCTCGTTCAATGCCGCCTGGGATGTGGCCGACAACGTGGTGCTGCGCCTGTCCAGCTCGCGCACGCTCACCCGGCCCGACCCCAGCGCGATGTTGCCCAACACCAACTTCAGCGACCCCTCCGCGCAGACCGCAACCCAGGGCAATCCAAACCTGGCGCCGTATCTATCCACCAACGTCGACTTCGGCGGCGAGTGGTACACCGGCGGCGAGGGCTATGTGGGCCTCACATTGTTCAACAAGCGCATCAGCGGCTTCACCGTCAACGGCGTGCGGCGCATTCCGTTCAACGACCTGGGCGTGCCGTACGAGAGCCTGCTGCCGATCCAGCAAGCCGGCCTGGACCAGCGCGGTGGCCCCAATGCCGCCACGGTGGACGTGCAGACCCAGGTCAACGCCGACGGCGTGCTCAACATCCGCGGCACCGAGGCGATCTGGGTGCAGCCGCTGGACCAGCTGGTCGACGGCATGGGCTTCAGCGTGAACTACACGCACGTTACCCAATCCTCGGAAGGCGAAGGCATTCCGGCAGTGGCAGTCGGTGTTGCGCCGAACTTGTGGAACGGCACCGTGTACTGGGAAAAGGACGCCGCCTCGGTGCGCCTGTCCTACACCTGGAACGACGACATGGTGATCTCCGGCGCCAACCAGAACGGCATCCCCTACGCACGCCTCAACGCCGACGCGCGCGGCCAACTGGATCTGTCGGCCAGCTACACGCTGGAATCGTTGCCGTCCAAGCCGCAGATCACCCTCAACGTCACCAACCTCACCGACGAACCGCTGCGCACCACCTACGCCTGGCCCAACGCCACCTACGATCTGTACGAGCCCGGGCGCACGGTCATGCTCGGCATTCGCGGCACGTTCTGAGCGTGGTCATCGACACGACCGCGCAGGCGCCAGGCGGGTGTGGCCGACCCGTGGGGAGCGCATGGCCTTGCCGCATGGCCCGCGCACCGCATGCCGCTGCCGCTCCCCTGGCGCGCGCGGTTTTGCCGGACACTTCAGGCGCCATGCCTGCTGCCGCGATCCGGACCGATTGCGGTCGGCGGCATGGCGCGCACCGCGGCGTTTTCCGCAGCACTCCTTGAGCCCCGCCCCACCTCATGAACGATCGCTCACAGCAGCTCTCCTTGCGCGAAAAGATCGGCTACAGCCTGGGCGACCTGGCGGCCAATCTGATCTTCCAGACGCTGGTCACTTTTCTGGCGTTCTTCTACACCGATGTGTTCCGCATTCCGGCGAGTGTGGCCGCCACGTTGATCTTCGTGGTGGGCATGCTCGGCGCCTTCGTATTCACCCCCATCATCGGCATCCTGGCCGATCGCACGCGCACGCGCTGGGGCAAGTTCCGCCCGTGGATCCTGTGGACGGCAGTGCCGTTCGGTGCGTTGTCGCTGGCCGCATTCAACACGCCCGCACTTGGCGAGCAGGGCAAGATCGCATACGCCTTCGCTACCTACACCTTGTTGATGCTGGTGTATGTGGCCAACAACCTGCCGTATTCGGCATTGAGCGGCGTGTTGACCGGCAGCATGGAGCAGCGCAACAGTCTGTCGGCGTATCGCTTTCTGGCGGTGACCCTGGCGCAGTTCGTGATCCAGGTGCTGCTGCTGCCGCTGGTGCTGATCCTGGGCAACGGCGACAAGGCGCAGGGCTTTCGCAACACCATGGCGCTGTTCGCCGCCGTCGGCACGCTGTGCTTTCTGATCACCTTCTTCACCACGCGCGAGCGCGTGCTGCCGATCAGCGAACAACGCACCAGCGTGCGCCAGGACCTCACCGATCTGGTCCGCAACAAACCCTGGCTGGTGATGCTGTCGCTGACCATCCTGGTCTTCATCAATCTCGCCATGAAGGGCGGGATGTATATCTACTACTTCAAGTACTACCTCGATGCGAACGCATTGACGCTGTTTCTGGATCACGCAGGCTTCAATCGCTTTATCGGCGGCATCAACAGTGTGTTGACCGGTGCCGGCATGAGCGCACTGCAGTGGCCGCAGGATGCGCCGACATCCGCATTTAGCGTGTTCAGTGCCGGCGGCATTCTGGCGATGATCGTGGGTATCGGTTTTTCCAAGCGCTTGGCAGACCGCTACGGCAAGCGCAACGTCTTCGGTGGCGCGCTGCTGATCTCCACCGTGTTTTTGCTGGCGTTCTACGTGTACCCGCCGGATGCGATCGGCTGGGTGTTCGCCTCCTACGTGCTGCACGGCTTCTTCTACGGCATCACCATCCCGCTGCTGTGGGCGATGATCGCCGACGTGGCCGACTACTCCGAGTGGAAGAACCACCGCCGCGCCACCGCCATCATCTTCTCGGCGATGTTGTGCGGGCTGAAGATCGGCCTGAGCGTCGGCGGCGCACTTGTCGCCGGGATCCTGGCGTTCTATGGCTACAACGCCGCCCTGCCGCTGCAAAGCGATGCAGTGACGAGCGGCATTCGCCTGGCCATCAGCGTGTATGCCTCCATCCCGTTCCTGCTCGGCACCGCGTTGCTGGTGCTGTACGAGATCGACAAGGCGCTGGAAACCCGCATCGAACACGACCTGGGCGTACGCCGACGCAGCGCACCGCTCGCCACCAGCTGACGCCCTCCCTCCCACTTCATGCACAGGTACGCGCATGTCCGATGAACTGCACTCCGATGCACTGCAGGCGCTGGCGCGCACCGCCATTTCCGCACCGCTGGTCACCCACCTTTACACCGCCGACCCTTCCGCACACGTGTTCGACGGCGCGCTGTACCTGTATCCCTCGCACGACATCGATGCCGGCGTTGCCTTCAGCGATGACGGCTCGCATTTCGACATGGCCGACTACCACGTATTCCGGATGGCGCATCCCAACGCGTCGGTAGAAGACCTCGGGCAAGTGCTGCACGTCCGCGACGTCCCCTGGGCAAAGCGGCAGATGTGGGCGCCGGATGCCGCGCAGCGCGATGGCCGTACGTACCTATATTTCCCCGCAAAACGCGCCGACGGCATCTTCCAGATCGGCGTGGCGGTAGGCGATCGTCCCGAAGGCCCGTTCGTTGCCGAACCCGAGCCCATCGCAGGCACCTACTCGATCGACCCGGCCGTGTTCGCCGACCACGACGGCGCGCACTACCTGTACTTCGGCGGGATCTGGGGCGGCCAGCTGCAGCACTACCGCGACAACGTCTACGACCAAACCAACCAGGAACCCGCAGACGACGCACCCGCACTCGGCCCACGCGTCGCGCGCCTGCGCGAGGACATGACCCAGCTGGCAGAACCCACCCGCGAGATCGTGATCCTCGACGAACACGGCACCCCGCTACGCGCCGGCGACCATGCCCGCCGCTTCTTCGAAGGCCCCTGGGTGCATCACCACGCCGGCCGCTACTACCTGTCGTATTCCACCGGCGACACCCACCTGATCTGCTACGCCACCAGCGACACGCCGTACGGCCCGTTCACTTATCAAGGCGTGCTGCTCGCCCCGGTGATCGGCTGGACCACACACCACTCCATCTGCGGCTTCGAAGGCCAGTGGTATCTGTTCTATCACGACGCTGTTTTATCAGGCGGGCAGACGCATCTACGCAGCATCAAGATGGCGTCGCTGGAGCACGATGCGGATGGAAGGATCGCGACGATTTATCCATATGGGGAAGACGCGGTATCGCCTTGGTGAATGGTCGCCGCTGTGCGGTCAGTTGCAGACGCTAGTCATTGGCTGGCGCCAAGGCAAGTGAGCCATAGCCCGCTCGTTGCCGCTGACGGGCGATCCTCCGGGGAGCGTCCTGTGGCGCGTCGATACTGCATTGCATGCTTTGTGCAGCCAGCCACTCAGGCCTTGTCTCCATCCCGCACGCCTCACGCCTCGCGCATGGCCACCAAGGGACGCAGATCGTCCACAAGGCGCTTTCTGCTGCTACGCGCGTACTCGACCGGGGAGAACGGCATTGCCGAGTCTGCGTAGGCATCGATGAGTTGCAAGAGTGCGTCCCTGCCAATCTCCTCCGGCGCGGGATTACTGCCGGCCTCGGTCAGCGATGTCAGCCGTTCCTGGAGCATTTCCTTCCTGGCGATCTCCATGCCGAGGGACGGGTCTGCCACGCACAGGCCAAAGGTCCCATCAAGAAAATAGGGGATGAACCCCTGGATCTTTTTTTCGATGGCATCCGTGTCCTCGATGTGCGCGCGCAATCCTGTTTCCAATTCCCGACCCAATGCCGCAAGCACGGCATTACGCGCGTCCCCCTTTGCGGCTCGGTCGGCGATATCCCCCCATTTCCTACACTCGGGACGGAAGTACTCGCCCACAAGACGCTCGTCGATGTGTGTGAGTCCAAACGCCGCCGAACGGATGGAATGTCCGTCGCACATATACGTCGGTTTTGGTATGGCATCCGCTTCCAGAAGCGCATCGAGCCGATCGACCGTAATGCCGGCAAGCGATGCGAACGTTGGCTTGTCGACGAAGTGCGTTTGCAGATAGTTCGCCAGCGTCACCGACTGCTGCATGGACAATCACCTGTGTTCATAGAGGGGCGGGACGCTATCACACCGGTACGTAGGCAGGCACAAGATCGGCCTCTGTTCGCCAGAACTGGCGAGACGATGACGACACGCTGCCACGACTTCTCGCACGGTACCGTTATGTCACTGGCACAGAGGGCCACTTACGCCCGGGCTGGAACTGCATCGCATGGGGCTGCATCCAAGCGCATTGCAGCTACGTAGGCCATGTACGTGCTCTTTTAATGGAGGTTGCCATGCGACATCGTTCGATACTTTTGTTACTGACGCTTGCGGTCTACGGGAGTGCTAGCGCAAGCGACTCACGCGCTGCCCTGCCTCGCGCAGACACCGTTGACGTGCCACGCTTCATGGGCGACTGGTACGTCATCGCGCATATTCCTACCCGGCCCGAGCGCAAGGCCTACGATGCCGTGGAGCGCTATGCGCTGCGACCGGATGGCCGCATCCAGACCACGTTTACATTCCGCAAGGGAAGTTTCGAGGCGCCGCTCAAGTCCATGCATCCGATCGGCGAGGTCGCAAAGGAGGGCAATGGCGCGCTGTGGAGCATGCAATTCTTCTGGCCGTTCAAGGCCGAGTACGTGATCGCCTGGCGGGATGCAGATTACGCGCAGACCATCGTGGCACGCAGCAAGCGCGACTACGTGTGGTACATGGCGCGTACCCCGCAGGTCTCCGATGCCGACTATCAGCAGGCCGTTCAACGTATCGCCGCAATGGGCTACGACGTGTCACAGCTGCGCCGCGTACCGCAGTCGCAGCGTTGATGCGGTAAAGCAGTGACGCGGTAAAAAGTGCAACGAGCTCAGCGATACAGTGACTGCATCGCCTGCTCTCGTACACCGACTGCGTCAGACGTCCTTGTCATCTACAGAAAATTCCCAGCCGTCATTCAAGCCTCCCAACGGCTTGGCCTCCACGGCCAACTCCTCCTCGAACGCCGAAATCGCCTTGTGCGACGGGACCATCGTCGGATACACCGTCACGTCCATTGGAAACGCCGTATTTTCCGGGTAATGGCAACAACGCACCTTTTGCTCGAAGCGCAGCAGCGTCACCGAAAACGCCAATGCCGACTCCTTCGTGGGGAAGACCACGGAGAACGCAATCTCTCGCGACGTCGAAAGATCCACCCCCTGTTGCGCAATATGCCAAAGGGTGTCGCCATTATCGTCGTTAGGGTACAGATCCGGATTTCGTTGCATGGGAAGCTTCATTTTTTTGACCAATTTACCGAGGAGGAATCCTAGCGCCTGGCTTGTGTGGGGCCTGTCATTAACTGCGTGCCTGAAATCAAATGGTGTCAAAATGCCCTTCGCGCTCACTATATTTCTGGCGATCACACCATTTCCCGCTTCATCAGCAGGCGCATTCGCGTCGCCTAAGTATCCCCTGAGCTGAAATTTCTGCATGTTAATACCTACATCTCTGCGACACGGCATTGATAACCGAAAGGGCGCGAAGACTCCAGGCCTGCACCTTGACTCCTCCATGCATCGGTAGCACACTTCTTCACGGAGCGTAGCAACTCCGCAAACAGCGGTACCACCCCCGTCAAGCGGTGGTTTTTTGTGCCTGATGTTCGGGCACATGCTCGGCGTCTCCACGCCGGGAGGGCGGCGAATACAAGACCCGCAAGGGAAATAAGCCCGCCGTCTGTTTGCGGTTGCTAACCTCCCGGCATCCCGCCGCATCGTGCGGCGGGAGCCTGTCCGGAGAGTTGAGCATGGAGCATTCTCTGTTCGGGTATTACCTGCTACCTGAAAACGCGCAGCTTCGGTTGCTGCAAACGCGCGATCATTTACGCTTTCTGGCCGCATTGGCACGTCCCTGTTGCATGTCGAACACCTCAGGCATCAATGAGCCTCTCGTACCGATCGATGCTTTGGCTTTTTGCTTCGATCTGTTAGCTGAGCAATTGGATGATGTGCTGATGCAGACCAAGGTGCCTGACGACATGACAGAGCGACGTGCTTCGTCATAGCATGCACATGACTTGAATCAACATGGGCAATCGCTGTAGTCCCGATCTCGGCTACCTGTTGCTGCTTTTACAAGCTATAAGCAATTTGACAGAGAAAAGCACCAAGCCACTGAACATCGTCAGGCAACAGAATTTTTCAGCGATGCACTTGGCAAATGAAGGGAGCATGCGAAATGAAATTCAAAGCAAATCTAGTGGTAGTCGTAGTGCTCATCTGCTTGGCAACTTCTTGTGCAACTGCCAAACCGACGGCTGAAGAACCTCGAGGAACAAAGATGACAACACACACTGAGCTGACACCCCAAGTCCTGATGGATCGCTTCTTATCCTTGATAAGAGATGTCGAAAATTTCGACGAGCTGTCGCCATTAATTCTTGAAAGGTATCTAGAAGTTCCCTTCACCAGGAATGCAGGTGAAAACTCTGGGTTCTATGTGCTCGATCAATCCTCTCCTTATTCAAAATATGCCACCACTTACAACTTCGACGAGAAATTTTCGGAGTATTCGAATGTCACTCTGGAACTTTTACCGCCGAGCAGTATTCCTCCTTCAACCCTTCCTCCTTGCGAGCTAGTCTTTGAGAAATACGACAAGGCCTTGAAAGACGCTGGATTCAAAACTGAAATAGGATACTGGTCTTATAATGAGTTTGGGTGGGTCCTGTCCTTTCAATACTTACGTAAGAATATACGTGCCCAGATCAATCCATGGCACCCTGTCTCCGTAGACCCCCAAAGAAAATCAAGAGAAAACTGTGTCAAGTCGATAAGTCTGCACAAGTTTGAGGAGTAACGATAATGGCAAACGCCAACACTCAATTGCAGTCCATCTTGGCGCAGTTCGCGGGTCGGTCAGATGTCACCCCCGATCAAGAAGCGCAGTTACGCGCGACGATTGCGTCCGATCCGGACCTTACACAGAGACTCAATCAAGAAGCAGCCAGCGGCCATCTAAAAGGATTCTTGCCAGGCGTTGGCGGCTCCGAACCGCTGACGGGCTCCTACGACAAGGCATCCGGAATCGTCACCCTCCCGGCGCTTGATCCAGGATCCACACCGACGGCGAGCTTGCGCGGTTCGCTCCGGCTGCAAGAGATGGGTATGCGTTTCGCAAATAGTTCGTATATGGATGCAAACCAAAAAAGCCAGCCTGTAACGCAAGATATGGTCACCAACCTGCAGGCGACAATCAACAGTTCGCCGACGCTGGCGAACGAGATGAAGCGAGCTGTTACGACCATTGACAGTAGCGACCCCCAAAAACGCATGCTGCTGGAAAATTTCGCTCCTCTCAGCGGCACGATTGCAGGTGGGACGTTCAACCCAACCAGTAAAACCATGAGCATTCCACCAGCTACGGTCGGGCAAACCCAGAGTCAATTCAATAAATTCAACGCTACTGATCTAACATTTGTTCTTGGTCATGAGACGCAGCATGCCTTCAATCAAGTAAGCATGGCCAACTCATACAAACAATTTGATTCCGCAGTGAAAGCGATTGCAGCAAATAATAATCCGGTCAACGATTACACACTCCCCGTGGAGAATCTAGTTAAAAGTGCGCGCGACGATGAGGCCAAAGCTCAGATTTCAGGTTGGAACGCATTGATTGATCGGGAGCGGCAAATCAATCCAGCCGTCGATTTGAATGCAATGAGACGTCTCGGAAACGGCCGTTTGGATGACTTTGTTGAGGCCAATCCGAGCAACAGGGCGCAGACACAAGCGCGGCCAGGGATTACGTTCAATCAGGACGGCTCACTGCCCATGACGCCTCAGAATGTATCTGCACAAGCGACTTTCTACTTCGACAAACAGCCCAGAGGCACGCCAGGACTTCCGCAAAATCAGACAACAGGCATTGGATTCCACGGTGACTCGGACTACCCCAACTACTATGGGGCCGGCGCTGTCAGTCGAGCGATTGCATTTGACAGGGCCTATGCGCATCCGGTGGGTGGGGTCGCCCCGCAAATGCAGCTTGATATGCAACGCCTGCGCTTCAAAGAAGAGCTTTTAGAACATAACGGAATCACGCTGCCCCCAGGCACCACCGCCACACCGCAGGTCTATTGGGACACCGGCAGCAATCCGCCAACCCGCGGGCTGTTGCAACACACAAAAGGATCGCACCAGCACATCAGCCCGACTCCCGACATCGATCCTCAACAGCCAGCACTCAACGTACCCGGCAAGACAGTGCAACCAGACAATGAGCTGCTGGATAAAATTCGCGGTGGCGTTCGCGGCCTTGACCAGCAAGCGGGGAAATCTTGGGATGAGAATAGCGATCGACTAAGCGCAAGTTTGATGCTCATGGCAGCAGAAAAGGGCTTTACAGCAAAAGACGATTTGAAGTTTGCGTTCAACTCACCGACCGATAAGATGGCGGGTGGTGAAGTCCTGCACATGTGGCGAGAAGGCCACCAGTCCCCCGATCCGGCTGCGCATCGAGCGCACATGCCAACACAGGAAGCGCTTTCTGTTCCTGCCGATCAGCGTATGGCACAAGTGGAAGTAATCCAGCAAACAAAGGCGCAGGAAGCCATACAGGCTCAACAACAAGAGAATGTGCAGACACAATCAACACAAGCTCGGTCGATGTGAAAACCCATCGGTAGCTAGATGCCACACTTTGAAATGGAATCTATCAAGTAAATAGCTGCCAAATTATTTCTGAATTCCTGCTTGCTCACACTCTTGAGCCTCAGTCCGCTTTGCAATTCGGTAGTTGGCCTCATCTTTGGCCTGAAGATAAGCCGCGCTCACAAGACCCGCCTGTACGCAGATTTGCGAAGCGTCCCCCTGACGCTTCGCAATGTTGTATTGCTTAACAGAGTCCTTAGCCACATGATCTTCAATCTTTTCGACATTTGAGGTGACCTGACTACCAAAGTGGTCACCCGCAAACCACCAGATGGCTACACCTGCGAATAGTAAGCCGCCGAAAACTTGCCCGCCGGATAGATAGTTAGCTTCCTTATTTGGATGACCGCATTTTTGGCACGATGCAGCCTTGCGTGAGATTTGCGAACCACATGCTTTACATTTAATAAGTTCCATATGCTCCTTCCATATTTTCTAATCTCTAGCCCAGCTCAAGGTTAGTTACTGTGCAAACATCGGAAGGTCACACTAAGAAATGTTTAGCTAGTACAAATAACCTTGCCATTGATCAATCGAAACCTGCAGCAGCTCAACCGAATACGCGACGGATGTCTTTCCGGGAAATGATGTGAGGATTGTCCGTGTAAACCGGGAAATTGCAAAGGACGAAATGCCTGATGCTACCGGTGCCAAACTTCGCTTTGAGCAGGTGCTCTCTCTCTGCTTCCTTTATTAGTGCTCGTTCAAAATAGCGAACAAGTCTTCGGTTGTTCTTGACGAAAGCGCCTCGATTGGTCTGGATCTGATGGTAGTCTAGATAAGCGTTCTTGCACTGGAAGTTGTAGATCGTTCCATCTTTACTCATGACAACATCGAACTCCCTGCGCTCAAGCCGTTTTACTGGCAACTTGACGAAACCCAGCTCTTCAAACTCTTGACTGATGACCTTCTCGAAAATGAACCCAGTCCTGATCTGGAAGCGCCGAATTTTATTTAGATTAACATTCTTGATCTGATAGCAAAACCGTAGAAGCATAAAAAGGTTCGCTACCATCACCGGTCCAGACGCTACAAATGCGCTGAATGATCCTGCAAATGGCTGGCCCTGGACTTCTTTATAAACCAAGGCGCTATACCATGACGCCTGTTTGAAGGGTGCAACGAGATCTCGAAATTTCGGTATGGGCACGGTCACAAAGTACTGGTCTTTGAGGTATGGCTCTAGTGATTCAACGAAGGTGATCAGATCACTGAAGCCAATTCCGGCAAGGTTGAACTCTTTGTATGCACTCAGCACCTGATCCAGCATTGCTCGTAATTCGCCGAACGATATCGGAACCGATGGATCGACCACATGGGTGGGAGCGTAGTGCTCATGGATGTCAGTGATTGAGAGACGCTCTGCTTCGAGGAAGTTAACATCGAGGTATCCGGTCTGACTCTGGTCAAGTAGGCCGTTCTCAATAGCTAGGCATGCGAACTTCGGATCAAGGTCGAAGTTCGCACGCTTTTCGTAGATGCTGGTCAATGGTATGAGTGATTTCTCGACGGATATTAAAATGCTATTGACAGCATCATCAGTACCGAGCCGTTTCCGTCCTTTGCAATGCTTCGAGATTGCGTACAACATTGTCATGAAGTGATAGCGCCGCGCCTTATGATAACGCGCAAGGTCAGCGATAGATTCGATTCCATTGAATAGTCCTTCGCGATCACTTTTATTGACCAGAATCAGCCCTCTAAGCCAGGAAGCTCGCATCGTCATGGTCATAGCCCTCTGGCAAACTGCGGGACGGAAGCGTGCATTCAAGCACTGAAACCACCAAGTGCTAGTTGGATTAGTACGCAATGCCGGAAAATCGAGCGGTGACACAAGCAGTTCGTCCCAAGCCCCCTCACTTGCTAGCGAGCTCTCAATATTGATCAGCTCATCAGACTCTCTAATAAAAGAATGCCACCTTTTAAGGCAGTCCGGCCCGTCAAGATCACCGAGCCAGCCCACGAGGTCTTCTGTGAAAAGTGAAATTTGATCATCAAGTACATTCCGCAGGACATCACCGCCTACACGCTCTCCGTTTTTAAATTTCGCGATCATTATTCAGCTCGCTAGTTGGCTCCCCATTCTATGGCAGCGCAATTGCAGGGGAAGTGCTGAAATTGGCATTAGATCTGCGTCATCGAGAGCACTCGCTCAATTCTTTGAATTAATTAGTGCTACTCGATGACATCTTGCCTTGTACGTCAAAGTGGCCGTACTGACCGAAGCCACTTCAAGGAACCTTAAGGCACCCAAATCAAATTCATCAACTGCGGATCGGCAGTGACCTTGACCAGCTTGCCGCTGGGGCCGAACTGCACCTGATACTCGGAAAAACTGTCGCGCCAGTAGCGCCACAGCGAAGCTTCCAGGTTGGGGTTCTCGCTGCTGATCGGGTAGCCGACCGCCATCAGGACCTGTTCGCGGGTCATGCCGCCGGTGAGCTTGCCATCGTTGATGGCCTGGCGAATCTTCGGCGGGAAGGTGGCGAGCTTGAGCTTGGGGTCGGCGGTGACGATGTAGCGGGCGGCGAAGGCGGTGTTGTCTAGGTCGCGGCTGTAGTCGTTGCCGATGGATTGCTTTTCGCCGGCGATCTTGAGGTTGACGCGGTTGCGGCCGAAACCGGTGACGCTGACCGGGGTGCCGACGGGGAGCACGCGCTTGCCGTCTTCGGCGTAGTTGCTGTCACTGATCCAGCTGCCGTCGGTGCGCAGGTTGCAGCACAGAAAACCGTCGTACTTGGCGACGTCGGCCGCGGTGGCCAGGGCGGAGGCGGTGAGCAGGCTCAGGGCCAGCAGGGAAGAACGCAAACGCATCGTAAAGACTCCTTTCTCGACGGCCGTGGCCGCGCGGCAATGATGAGATGAGGCGCGCCGCCGTTTCCCCAACGGCGCGCAGGCATTGTCGCAGCCTCGGGCAGCTTGGCAAGCGCGGCGGGTGACGCGGCCGGCATCGGTTTGTGTATGCTCGGAGCCGTGGAAACCCTCTCACCCGCCGAGATTGCCGAGCAGATCGCCGAGTTGCGGCGCGCCCACCGCGCGTTGGACGAGGAGATTCAGCGCGTGCCCGCGAACATGGACGACGAGCTGCAGATGAAGCGCTTGAAGAAGCGCAAGCTGCATCTCAAGGACTGCATTACGCGGTTGGAAATGGAGCTGGTGCCTGACGAGCCGGCGTGAGGTTGGTGCGTGCGGCCGCTTGGGTTTGCTTTGCGGTTGTTGGTATCGGCAGCGCGGGGGATAGGCAGTTGGGTCACTGAGTGATGCAGGCAGCGTTTGTCTGATGGCCACCGCGGGCTTTAGCTGAGGCTCGTCGCGTTGGTCGCTTGGGCCGTACCCTCACCCCAACCCCTCTCCCGGGGGGAGAGGGGCTTTGTCTCCTTGTTTTTGTGGCTAAATGCGGCCTGCTAGCGAGTCGCGCCCTTGCCCTAGCCCGCGCGTAGCAGGACCTTGCCACTGCGTCCCGGTTCGGCACTTGCTGCGGCGGCTTTGGCGGCATCTTCCAGATCGAACACGGCTTCAACGGGCAGAGCCAAGCTGCCATCGACAGCGGCCTTGAGCAGTTCGCCGATCATGCGGCGCTTGTCCTCGGGCTTGGTGGCGGCCGTGACCTTGCTGCCCCAGAAGCCGCGCACGCTGGCCTGCTTGAAGATCACATCGCCGCTGGAAATCTGCAGCGGCTCGCCGGTCATCGATCCGAACGAGATCAGCTCGCCGCCTTCGGCCAGCAGCGCCATCAACTCGCCGGCCGCGCTGCCGGCGACCGAGTCGATGGCACGCACGATCGGTGCGTCGCCGGCCAGCGCGCGCGCCTTGTCCTGCCAGCCTGCTTGCGCGGTGGAGATTGCGTTGCCGATGCCCAGCGCTTTCAGCTCGTCCACGCCGGCGTCGCGGCGCACCAGGTTGATCACGTTGATGCCGCGTGCGGCGGCGAGCATGGCCACGGTCTTGCCGACCGCGCCATTGGCGGTGTTCTGCACGATCCAGTCGCCTTTTTTGACGTGCAAGGATTCGATCAGCATGAGGGCGCTCAGCGGCATGGCGATCAACTGGCAGCCGCGGTCATCGTCGAGTGCGTCGGGCAGCGGGACGACGCCGGAGGCGTCAGCAAGGAAGTATTCGGCCCAGCTTTCGTGCACGCCGGCTGCAACGACGCGCTGGCCCACTTGCAGGCCTTCGACACCTTCGCCGAGGGCGTCGATCACGCCCGCCGCTTCGCTGCCGCCGATGGCCGGGAGTTCGGGCTTGTAGCCGTAGTTGCCGCGCACAGTCCACAGGTCGTGGTTGTGGATGGGCGAGCGGCGCATGGCGATGCGGATCTGGCCCTTGCCCGGCTGCGGCGTGAGCCGCTCGCCGAGTTCGAGCACCTGGGCGGGGTCACCGAATTGGGTGTGGACGGCTGCGCGCATGGAGGTCTCCTGCCGGGCACGCTCTTGCTGCGACGCGCCCGATCGTTGTGAAAGGTGGCGCGATGCTATCGGCAGGGCTGCAAGGGAGGGATGAAACGAACGGAACTGCTGTGTGAAGTTGTTGGCGTGCGCGAGTAGTGACGATGCTCTGCTGCAGCGCTGGAGGATTTGCGTGCTGGCCGACCCTCATCCGCCCTTCGGGCGCCTTCTCCCGGAGGGAGAAGGGAAGCGTCTTGCGCGTCTGCGCCTACCTACGTGCCCTGCCATTGGCTCACCCTCACGTACTGCAGGGAGACGATGGCGTTTGCACCGCCGCCTTACTCAGCCGGCGGCGACACCACATCCGGCTTTGCCGCTTCCGGGCTGACCCGCTCGATCGTGTGCCGCAGCTCGCGGCCCAGGATGAACTTGGCATCCTTGGCCCACGCATCCAGGCGCTCGTCGAATACCAGCTTGCTGTTTTCGTCCGGCCACACCAGGCGCAGTTCGCGCAGTTTCTGGATGAAGCTGCGGAACAGGGTCTTGTCGAAGAACTCCGGGGCGGCCGGGGCGTACAACAGGCTCAGGCGTTGCGCGGCCTGTTGGCACAGGCTTTCCAGTTCGCCGGCGCCGAGCACACCGGGGCCGTTCTTCACCAGCACCGAGATGGCGATGTAATAGCGCTCGAACGCCTGCTGTAGCGAATGCCCGATCGCACGCAGGCGAAACACTTCATCGGTCTGCCCGGTGTTGCGGGTCAGCACGCCGCCATCATCGTCGGCGACGTTGAGCAACAGGCCTTCGCGCACAAACATGTCGATGGTCTGTTCGATGCGTTCGGCAAAACGGTCTTCGCTCCACGGCAGAAACAACTCCGCCTGCAGGAACGGGTACACGGTGCGGCCCAGCCGCAGCAGGCCGGCACGGCTCATGCGGCGATTGTTCTGGAAGCAGCACGCCACCCACGACGATGCGGTAAACAAATGCAGCACGTTGTTGCGGAAGTAGCTCAGCAACACCGCGGTGTCGCCGCTGACGCTGAGCACATCGCCCAGCGGATGCGACACACGCGTGAGCACGTTGATCTCTTCGGCGTGGGTGATGATGCGCGCCGGGGTGTGCGGGGTGACGGTGACGCGGTCCGAATACGGCATCTCCGCCAGCAGCTTCTTGCACAACTCGATCTGCGCGATCAGGTCGGCCTCGCCCATCGCATGCTTGGGCGTGGACAGCAGCGCCAGCGCCAGCAGGTTGATCGGGTTGACGTCGGCGGCGCAGTTGATGCGGGTCTGGATCTGGGTGGACAGCGTGTCCACCGCCGGCGCGAGCCAGCTGGGTTTTTCATCGTCGGGCAGGGGTTGGCCATCCCACTCCGGGGCGTGCTTGGCCAGCACGTCGTTGAGCGCGATCGGCTCACCGAAGTTCACCACCACCTGGCCGTAGTTCTGCTTGAGCACCTTCGGGATCGACCACAGCAGGCCCCAGATGGATTCCTTTTCCTTGGGCCGGCCGGTGAGCTCGTCCAGATAGCTGTTGCCTTCCATCAACTTTTCGTAGCCGATGTAGACCGGCTGGAACAGCACCGGCTTGCGCGGCTGGCGCAGGTAGGCGCGCAGCGTCATCGCGATCATGCCGCCCTTGGGCTGCAGCAGACGGCCGGTGCGCGAGCGCCCGCCTTCGACGAAGTATTCGATCGAGTAGCCGCCGGCCACCAATTGGGCGACGTATTCGCTGAGCACCGCCGAATACAGCGCGTTGCCGCGGATGCTGCGGCGGATGAAGAACGCACCGCCCTTGCGCAGCAGCGTGCCGACCACCGGCAGATTGAGATTGATGCCGGCCACGATGTGCGGCGGCACGATGCCGCGTTCGTACAGCAGGTAGCTCAGCAGCAGGTAATCCATATGGCTGCGGTGGCTGGGCACGTAGACCACTTCGTGCCCGGGCGCGGCCTGTTTGAGCTTGTCCAGGTGATGCACCAGCACACCGGCGTAGATGCGGTTCCACACGTGGGTGAGCAGGAAGCTGGCCGAGCGCACCACCGGGCTGGAATAGTCGGCGGCGATTTCCCAGGCGTAGGCATGCGCCTTGCGCCAGGCATCCACCGGCTTGGAGTTGTCGCGCCTGGCCTGGGTGGCGATGGCCTCGCGCACCGAGTCGGCGGCCAGCACCTGGTCCACCAGCAGGCGGCGGGTGGACAGATCCGGCCCGATCACCGCCTCGCGGATACGCCGGAAATGGGTGCGCAGCACGCGCTGCAATTTGCGCAGGGTGCGCTCGGGCGGCAGGCCCTCGGCCATGGTCTGGCGCAGCGAGATCGGCGGGGCGAAGCGCACGATGGTGGTGCGGCCGTTGAGCAGCACCGCCAGCAGGCGCCGGAAGCGGCCCACCAGCGCCCAGTTTTCCGAGAACAGCACCGCGAACCAGCCGCTCTGCTTGTCCGGCGCGCGGCCGACGAAGATCGACACCGGCACCAGATGCACGTCCAGGTCGTCGCGCACGCGGTGCGCCTGCAGCAGCTTGGCCAGCGAATCCGAATGGGTCTTGCCGCCGCGCTGCTCGGGGATCAACGAATTGCTGCTGCTGCGCCGCGACAGCGCCAGATAGGCGCGCTTGCGCTGCAGCGGGTCGCCCGGCAGCGGCACCAGTGGCGAGGGCAGCCCGGCCTCGCGGCAGGCCTTGTCCAGGATCAGGGCGCTGGACAGGCCGTAGTCCTCCAGCACGTAAACCACCGGCGTGCCGTCGTCGTAGCGGCTCGGTTGATCCGGTTCGATGGTCAGGCTCAGCCACGGGTCGGCCAGCCGGCCGAGCAGGCGCGCCCACCACGGGCGTTTGGCGTTACGGGCGGCGGCGACGGCCGGCGCAATCGACGGCACGGCGTCCGGCGGAACCGGTACGGCCGTCGGCAATGCCGCGGCTGTGGCACCGAGATCGGCGGCGGCAGCGCTGGGCGGGGCGGGCTGGCCGTCCGGGAACGGCAGGGGATTTTGTTCTGGCATCGCGGTCATTATCGCCCAGCCGGGCGTTGCCCGGTGTCGGCCGGCGGGGCGGGTGCGGCCGGCGGGGTGTCGGGCGCTGCAGCGGCGCCGGGTAAGGGCGCAGCCGGCGCGGCGCTGAGCAGCGCCTGCACCTCGTCCTGGGTCTGCTGCGGGTACCAGTGGCCTTCGCGCTTGAGCAGGGCGATGGTGAGGTCGATGTCATGCGCTGCAAGGGGATAGCGCAGCCGCACCTGGGCGCGCTCGCCCTCCTGTTTGATCAAGCCGGTGCGCAGCGCATCCAGGCTGGTGTCCAGCGACAGGCCGTAGCGCTCCAGCACCTGCTTGGCCGCTGCCCAGAACGGCCCGAGCCGGCGCAGGCTCTCTTCCATCCCCAAGCGCTGCAGATCGGCATCCGAGCCGATACCGGTGGCGCGGGCGGCAGTCACCAGGTCGGTGATGCTGGCCTTGGCGCGGGCGCGATCGGCCAGCGGCGCGGTCGCGGCCCAGGCGCTCAAGGCGTCGACCAGTTGCACGTAATGCGCGCGCTGCTCGGGCTGGTAGTCGTTGCGGCTGCGCAGGTATTGCACGCCGAACTGGCCCAGCGACTGCGCGGCCTGGCGGATGCCCTGCGCCTGCCCGGCCAGTTGCGCATCGAAGGCCTGTTGCAGCTGGCGTTCGGCACCGGGCGCCGACAGCGCGCCGAGCAGGTTGCCGACCTCGTTGGGCAGCGGCAGCTCAGTCAACGGCCAGCGGCTGGCACCGCTGCGCCAGGCCGCTTCCAGCTGGGTGTACTGCGCAGGCGTGACCCGGATCCGCGCATAGGCAACCAGATCGTTGCGCCGCAATGGCATGGTCATCGACTGCATCGCCGCTGCCGGCTCGGCGGTGGCGCCGGGCAAGGCAGCGGCGGTGTCGCTGCGCTGGCAGCTACTGGCGCATAGCGCCGCCAGCAGCACCCACGCGATGGACTGGAACCGGCCGGCGCGGACGGTGGATAGCGACATGCGCACGATGTTCCCCTGATCGATCGGCGCATCTTGCTGTCTGAATGCGTTGGCGGCAAGGCGCGCGACAACCGTGCGCTCGGGTACGGTGGAAAACGTTAGATTTTCGTAGTTCCAGGCATGTTGTCGTCCAGTGTCCGACATTGACCGCTGTTGTCTTCTCCGGACAAACTTGTCCAGGCATCTGCTCCGAGCCCTTGTGCCGCCTGCGTTTGCTGCAATGCTGCAGCGCATCATGTAAGCGCTTGCAGTTCCTGCTAGCGTGCGCGCCATCTCGTTCTGAGATCGCCATCGGTCGGGGCCGATGTCATCCATGTGCATGTGTGGCACGAATGTTCTGCGCCAGCGGACCATGCGCCCTGACCCGGCGCGCGGCGCCAGGCGCGTTGTTTTGGGGAGTGCGAGAGCATGAGTCGACCAAGGTCCGAAGGCGGTAGCGTCACCATCAAGGATGTCGCGCGCGAAGCGCAGGTGTCGGTGGCCACGGTCTCGCGCACCATGAACGGGCATCAGCACGTGGCCGAGTCAGTGCGCGAACGCGTGTTGCAGGTCGCCCGTGCGCTTCACTACATCCCGCATCACGCCGCGCGCAGCTTGAGCAGCCGGCGCACCCACACCATCGGCGTGGTGTTGCCGGACCTGCATGGCGAATTCTTTTCCGAATTGATCCGCGGCATCGACCAGGTAGCGCGCGAGCAGGGCTATCACCTGCTGGTGTCCAGCTCGCACGGCGACCCGCAGGCGCAGCGCAAGGCGCTGGAACGCCTGCCCGGGCGCGTGGACGGGGTGGTAGTGATGTCGCCCTCGCTGGGCGACTCCGGCGTGCACGAAGACGCGCTGCCCGGCGGCCTGCCTGCAGTGCTGCTCAACTGCGCCGGCACGGCCAGCCAGCGCCCGGTGCTCAACGTGGACAACTACGGCGGCGCGCGGTTGATGACGCGGCATCTGCGCGACAGCGGCCATCGTCGCATCGCCTTCATCGCCGGGCCGGCCGACAACTTCGACGCGCATGAACGTCTGCGCGGCTATCGCGACGAACTGGCGCTGGATGCCGATGCGCAGCCGTGGGTGCTGCCGGGCAACTTCGATGAAGAATCCGGCTACCGCGCCGGCCAGACGCTGGCGCAGGACACACGCCCGGATGCGGTGTTCGCGGCCAACGACATGATGGCGCTGGGCTGCCTGTTCGCGCTCGGCCATGCCGGGCTGAAGGTGCCGCAGGACATCGCGCTGGCCGGCTTCGACGACGTGCCGATGGCGCGCTACGTGCTGCCGGCGCTGACCACCATGCGGGTGGATATCGCCGGGCTGGGCGCGCGTGCATTGCAACTGTTGCTGGGTCAGCAGCTGGTCGATGCGCCTGCACCGCCCACCGATGCCGCACCGCCGGCGTTCTCCGAGATGGTTCCCGAATTGATCGTGCGCGCTTCCAGCGCGCCGCGTGCTGCGCCTCCTACCTGAGACGCGCCATCGCGCTTTGCTGAGCTTGTGTTGCTTGCAGTCCCACAGTTGTTGCCCGCTGTCCCGCTTTACGTAATACCGACGCGCCAGCCACTCCGCTGGTTCGCGCTTTACCCCTGGGAGGGGGAAAGTCATGAAGCATTACCGCACTGTCTCCACCCTGCCGGCGCGCAGCCTGTTGTGCTGCGCCTTGGCCGCCTCGTTGCTGGCCAGCACGCCAGCCATGGCCCAGTCCAGCAACGCGACGTTGCGCGGTCAGGTCGCCGCGGCACAGGCCGGCACAACCGTGACCGCGACCAATGTCGCCAACGGCGCCGTCCGACGCGTGCCCACCGGCGCCGACGGTAGCTACGCGCTGGTCGGCCTGCCTCCGGGCACCTACAAGGTGGACGCCGGCCCCGGCAGCGAGCAGACCGTGACCTTGTCGGTGGCCTCGTCGGTCACCTTGAACCTGGGCGGCGCGGCGGCAGCCGCACCTGCCGGCGATGCGACGACGCTGGACGCGGTGCAGGTCACCGCCACCACGCTGCAGGAGGTCAAGACCTCTGAAGTGGGCACCAACGTGTCGCTGAAGCAGATCAGCACCGTGCCGCAGCTGACGCGCAACTTCCTGGAGTTCGCCGACACCGTGCCGGGCATGCAGTTCGAGACCAACTCCAACGGCAACAGCCAGATCCGCGGCGGCGCGCAGGGCAGCTCGGCGGTGAACGTCTACATCGACGGCGTTGGCCAGAAGAGCTACCTGTTCGGCGGCGTGTCCGGCCAGGAGCAGAGCGCGGGCAATCCGTTCCCGCAGCTGGCGATCGGCGAGTACAAGGTCATCACCTCCAACTACAAGGCCGAGTTCGACCAGGTGGGTTCGGCGGCGATCGTGGCCTCCACCAAGTCAGGCGGCAATGAATTCCATGGCGAGATCTTCGGGCGCACCAGCAATACCGATTTCCGTGCGCGCCAGGCCGATGAGCGCGCCGGCGCACCCAATGCCGACGGCAACAAGCGCAAAACCCACCAGGACGAATACGGTTTTGCGCTGAGCGGGCCGATCGTGCAGGACAAGGCGCATTTCTTCTTCAGCTACGAAGGCAAGGGCTTCGAGGTCTCGGCCAACCCGGTGGCCGTGCCGGATCGTTTCAGCACCTTCGCCGATGACCTGCCGGCCGGCGTGCAGAGCCGGCTCGGCTCGGTGACCCGTCCATTCAACGAAGACCTGTACTTCGGCAAGGTGGACTGGGACATCGGCGAGAACGATCGTTTGGAGCTCACCGGCAAGTACCGCGACGAAGAAAGCCGCGACAGCGTCGGCGACCAGACCACCGCGATCGCCTCCAAGATCAATCTCAATACCGAAAAACGCTTCGACCTGCGCTGGCAGCATTACGGCGAGCGCTACGTCAACGAAGCACGCGTGTCCTATGAAGACGTGTTGTTCAATCCCACCGCCTACACCCTGGGCAGCCAGACCGTGTACACGCGCGGCATCGCCGAAGACGACGTGCTGCTCAACGACGGCGCCACCAGCGGCCTGGCGATCCAGCGCAAGGGCCAGAAAGGCCCCAGCTTCCAGAACGATCTGACTTTCAACAACCTCGAATGGCACGGCAACCACGTCATCAAGATGGGCGTGAAGTACAAGGAAGTGGAGCTGACCCAGAGCGAAAACTCTGCGGCCAACCCGTCGTTCTATTACGCAGTGGGCGATGGCGTCGGCACTGCGGCCACGCCCTATCAGGTGCGCTTCAATCTGCCGTTCGCCGGTGCCGCGCCGTCGGTGACCACCACCAGCAAGCAGCTGGGCCTGTACATCCAGGACGATTGGGACGTCAACGACAAGCTGCAGTTGAACCTCGGCGTGCGCTGGGATGGCGAAAAGATTCCCTCGTACCTGGACAACGTGACCCCGCCGGAAGTGGTGGCGGCCTTGAACGGCCCCGGCACCGATCCAGCGGTGAGTGCCACCTACGCCGAGCAGCTCGCCAAGGGCGGGGTGAACATCAACGACTACATCAGCAACGGCCGCAATCGCAAACAGGACAACAACAACTTCGCGCCGCGCCTGGGCTTTTCCTACGATTTCCGTGGCGACGAGTCGCTGGTGCTGTTCGGCGGTGCCGGCCGCAGCTACGACCGCAACCTGTTCGACGTGATGGGCCTGGAGCAGATCAAATCCGCGCTGGCGCAGTACACGATCCGCTTTGCCGGGCCCACCAACTGCGTCCCGGCGCCGGGTACATGCACCGCCTTCGATCCGGCGTTTGTGAGCAATCCGGACAGCCTGGGCAACCTGGTCGACGCGCGCGTGCGCAACGGCGAGATCAATCTGCTCAATAACGATCTGAAAACGCCGTATGCGGACCAGTATTCGCTGGGCCTGCGTACCCAGCTGGGCGACTGGAACACCTCGGCGACGGTGTCGTATATCCACAGCAAGGACGGTTTCATCTTTACCCTGGGCAACCGCTATGCCAACGGCGATTTCTTCCAGAACGGCGCTCAGGCGTTCGAGCAGCGGCCGCAGGGCTTCGGCAATCTGATCATCGGCAACAACGGCGTGGAGACCAAGACCGGCCAACTGCTGCTGTCGGCGGACAAGGCCTATACGCAGGAAAGCGGCTGGGGCCTGACCGCGGCGTATACCTTCTCGCGCGCACGCGGCAATCGCGGCAACGACGATCGCTACGGCTTCGATGCGGCCACCATCGCCGACTACCCGTTCCTGGACCTCAATGCGGTGCCGCGTCACCGCCTGGTGCTCACCGGCATCTACGACCTGTTCTGGGGCATCAGCGGCTCGGCCAAGCTGACCCTGGCCACGGTGCCGCCGCGTAACGAGGCGATCTCGTTCGATCAGTACGGCGGCCCGAATTCGGACAATATCCGCGTGGTCTCGGTGGATGCGCCCGGTGGCAAGTTCATCGCCGGCGGCGACATCTTCGGCACCCGTCAGCTGGATCTGTCGTTGTCCAAGGACATGCACATCACCGATGCAGTGACCGTGCAGGTGCGCGGCGATTTGATCAATGCGCTGAACTTCCGCAACTACGATCAGTACAGCATCGACTGGGGCAGTGCCGGCATTTACGACCCGCGCGTGAGCATCAACCAGTACGGGGCGATGTCCACCCCGCCCCGCACCTTGTTCATGAGCGCCCGCATCATCTGGTAACGGCTGGCTGGGCGACGCCCGGTGCCTCGGCGCCGGATGCCGTTGGTTGCCAAACCAGTCGTCGATCACTGCACGGCCCCATTGCACTGGGGAGGGGCCGCCTGCAGGTTTCATGCAGTTTGCTTATCGGCAGTGTGTCCACGCAGCGCGTTGCTTGATGCGAGCGATGCTGCAGGCAACACGCTTCCTTCGCGATCGTTTTTTGTTGTGTTTGCAGTCTCTGCTGTCTGTTGCCGCTGTACCCGTTCCGTCCACACCAAGCACTAACCTGACGCGCCAGTCACTTCACTGGTTCGCGCTTTACCCCTGGGAGGGGGAAAGTCATGAAGAATCACCGCACCGTCTCCACCCTGCCCGCACGTAGCCTGTTGTGCTGCGCCCTGGCTGCCTCGTTGTTCGCCACCACCCCGGCCATGGCCCAGTCCAGCAACGCCACGTTGCGCGGCCAGGTCGCGTCCGCGCAAAGCGGCAGCGAGGTCGTCGTCACCAACCTCGCCACCGGCTCGGTGCGACGCGCGCCGGTCAATGCGAACGGCAACTACACCATCGTCGGTTTGCAGCCGGGCACCTACAAGGTTGAATCCAACGGCGCCAGCCGCACGGTGACCCTGTCGGTGGCCTCCAGCGCCACCGTCGATCTCGGCACGGAGGCGGCGGCATCGCCGGCCGGCGATGCGACCACGCTGGACACAGTGACGGTCAGCGCGCCGATGATTCGCGACGTGAAAACTTCGGAAGTGGGCAACACCGTGTCGCTGCGCCAGATCCAGCAGCTGCCGCAGGCCACGCGCAACTTCCTGGAATTTGCCGACACCGTGCCGGGCATGGTGTTCACCATCGACCAGGACGGCAACACCAAGTTGCGCGGCGGTGCGTCCAACGCCAGCTCCAGCAATCTGTACATCGATGGCGTGAGCCAGAAGAGCTACGTCTCCGGCGGCGGCATTGCCGGCCAGGACGAGACCCAGGGCAATCCGTTCCCGCAGTTGGCGATCGGCGAATACAAGGTCATTACCTCCAACTACAAGGCCGAGTACGGCCAGATCAGCGGCGCGGCCATCACTGCGGCAACCAAGTCCGGCACCAACGAGTTCCACGGCGAGGCGTTCTACCGCTTCACCAATCAGGACCTGCGTAAAGAGCGCCCGGACGAAGCCGACGGCAAGGTCGATTCGCAGACCAAGGAATACGGGTTTGCGATCGGCGGACCGCTGATCCAGGACCGCATGCATTTCTTCTTCGCCTACGAAGGCAAGGACAACGTCGCGCCCAAGAGCGTGCAGCCCAGTGCCGAAGCGACGCCCTTCATCGGGCTGTTGCCGTCGAACCTGCGCGATCAATACGGCGCGTCGAACATGCCGTTTAGCGAGGACCTGTACTTCGGCAAGATCGACTTCGAACCGACCGACAACGATCGTATCGAATTGGCCACGCAGTACCGCGACGAAACCCAGGTCAGCAACGTGGGCGGCCAGAACGCACCCGACCGCGCCGTGGACAAGGTCAACAAGGACAAGCGCACCAGCTTGCGTTGGCAGCACAGTGCCGATGGCTGGTTCAACGAAGCCATCCTCACCACCGAGGATTCGCGCAATCTGCCGACGCCGCGCGGCGTGGGCAATGGTTCGATCTACACCTACATCGATCGCACCCAGGCCGACCCGCGCCAGTGGGTGTTTCTCAATACCGGCGCCGCCAGCGGCGAAGACTTCAAACTGCGCAGCCAGAAGGGCTGGTCGTTCCAGAACGACCTGACCTTCAATGCGCTGGAGTGGCACGGCGAGCACACCATCAAGACTGGCGTGACCTACCGCGACATCAAGCTGACCTCGCGCGAATCCAGCTCGCTCAATCCGCAGTTCAGTTATGAAGTCGGCCAGAACGGCGTGGCGCCGGTGCCGTTCCAGGTGCGCTATATCCGCGCGTTCGACAATCCCGGCCAGCTGCCGGTGGTCGAATCGCCGTCCAAGCAGTACGGCATCTATCTGCAGGACGACTGGGCTGCCACCGACAAGCTGATGATCAACATCGGCGTGCGCTACGACTACGAAGACACCCCGGCCTATACGGACTTCGTGACCTCGCAGCCGTTCGTGGATGCGCTGTATTCCGACGACCCGGCCAACCCCGGTCAGCCGTGGGCCAACCGCCTGCTGCCCAGCGGCGTCAACGTGGCCGATTACATCAGCACCGGCAACAACCGCAAGAACTTCAAGGACGCCTGGGCGCCGCGTCTGGGTTTCTCGTACGACCTGTTCGGCGATGAGGCGGCGGTGATCCACGGCGGTGCCGGCCGTTCCTACGACCGCAATCTGTTCGAGCAGCTGGCGCTGGAATCGGTCAAGGCCGCATTGTCGCCGGTGGTGGTGTACTTCAGCGATGCCGCCAGCGGCCAGGGCTGCTTCCGCGACGACCGTGTCTGCGCCCCATGGAATCCGGCGTTTCTCAACGGTATCGATCAGCTCAATACGATCGATGGCACCAACGACAGCTCCGAACTTTTCATGTTCAAGAACAAGCTCAAGACTCCGTACAGCGACCAGTACAGCATCGGCATCAGCAACCAGGTCGGCGACTGGCTGACCGATGTCACCTTCCAGCGCATCCTGTCTTACGACGGCCTGGTGATGAGCCTGGTCAACCGCTATCCGAACGGCGCGTATTTCGATGCCAACGGTGGCGTGCCGTGGGGCGAGCCGGTGCCCGGCTACCGCAATACCATCATCGGCGACAACGGTCTGGAGCAGCGCAGCAGCCAGGTCTTGCTGTCGGCCGAAAAGCCCTACACCAAGGAATCGGGTTGGGGCTTGAACCTGGCCTATACCCACACCAGCGCGCGCCAGAACCGCAACATCGACGAGCCATTTGCGTTCGACAAGGCCACCATCCGCGACTACCCGTTCGTGAAGTCCGATGCGGCCTCTGCGCATCGCTTCGTGGCTTCCGGCTCGCTGGATGGTCCGTGGGGCGTCACCTTCGGCGCCAAGCTGGTGTTGGCCACGCCGGAGCCGATCAACACGATTGCCTGCTACGGCTTCACCGATCCCGATGGCGGTACCTGCCAGCAGGTCGGCGTCGTCCCGCCGGGCAACGGCAAGTTCCTGCTGGGCGGCAAGATCTGGGGCTATCGCACCGTCGATCTGCAGGCCACCAAGGACTTCACCGTGGCCGGCGACTTCAAGCTGACCGCACGGGTAAACGTGCTCAACGCGTTCGACTTCAAGAACTTCACCCAGTACGAATACAACAGCTTTGGCAGCAACGGACGGCTTGACCCGGATATCACCGTTGTCAACAACGGCGAGATCAGCTACGTGCCACGCAGCGTGATCTTCGAGGTGGGCGCAAAGTTCTGATCCAACGTAACCTGCACGCGCATACGCTTGGATGCGCGTGATTCGAACGGGGCCGATTGGCCCCGTTCGCCTATCAGCTTCTGGAGCGACTGACAAAACGTAATGAGCAGTCGTCAGGTGGATGCGTCAACGCATGCAAATGGTGCTGCATGTCGCACCGGCTGCAACCGTCAGGCAGTGGGCGCAGACGTTTTGTCAGTGGCTTTATTTCTTTTGAGGACCGGACCTCCATGATCCCCGCTCCGCTTCGCAACATCGTCATCGTCGGCGGTGGCACCGCCGGCTGGATGGCGGCCGCCGCCTTCGCGCGCGTGCTTGGCCCCGGCTTCAACGTGCAGCTGATCGAATCCGAACAGCTCGGCACCGTTGGCGTCGGCGAGGCCACCGTGCCGCACATCAAGGCCTTCAACAATCTGCTCGGCATCGACGAAGCCGAGTTCGTGCGACAGACCCAGGGCAGCTTCAAGCTCGGTATCGAGTTCGTCGACTGGCAGCGCCCCGGCACCTCGTACATCCACGGCTTCGGCACCCAGATCGGGCATCCGCTTGGGCTGCTGCCGTTCCATCAGTACTGGATCAAGCAACACTTGCGCGGCAAGGCGCAGCCGCTGGGTGCGTACACGCTCAACACCGTGGCCGCCGTGCGCGGCAAGTTCATGACTTCGGCCGGCGATGTGCCGGCCAATTCGCCGCTGGCCAACATCGCCTACGCGTACCACTTCGATGCCACGCAGTACGCACGCTTTTTACGTGGCTATGCCGAGCAACGCGGCGTCATCCGCATCGAAGGCCTGGTCGAGCAGGTGCAGCTGCATCCGGACACCGGCCACGTGCAATCGCTGCAGCTGGCCTCTGGACAAGTAGTCAGCGGCGACTTGTTCATCGACTGCTCGGGCTTCCGTGGGCTGTTGATCGAAGAAGCGCTGCACACCGGCTATCACGACTTCACCCACTGGCTACCCTGCGATCGCGCACTGGCGGTGCCGTGCGAAAACGTCGGCCCGCCCACCCCGTACACGCGCTCCACCGCGCGCGCGGCCGGCTGGCAGTGGCGCATTCCGCTGCAGCACCGCACCGGCAACGGCTACGTGTATTCCAGCGCACACATCAGCGACGACGAAGCGGCCGCCACGCTGCTCGCCAACCTGGATGGCAAAGCGCTGGCCGACCCGCGCCCGCTGCGCTTCACCACCGGGCGGCGCAAGCAGTTCTGGAACCGCAATGTGGTGGCGCTGGGCCTGGCGAGCGGCTTTCTGGAGCCACTGGAATCGACCAGCATCCATCTGATCCAGGCCGGCATTTCTCGGCTGCTGGAATTGTTTCCGCGCGAGGGCATCAGCCCGGTGTTGGTGCAGCGCTACAACGACCGGCTGGCGTTCGAGTTCGACCGCATCCGCGATTTCCTGGTGCTGCATTACCACGCCACCGAACGCGACGACAGCGCGTTCTGGCGCCACTGCCGCACCATGCCGATCACCCCGGAACTGCAATTCACCCTGGACCTGTTCCGCGACAGCGGGCGCTTCTACCGCAATGCCGAGGAAATGTTCGCCGAGATCAGCTGGGTGCAGGTGATGGTCGGCCAGGGCGTGCTGCCGCAGGGCTATCACCCGCTGGTGGATCAGGTGCCCGACCATGACGCCGAACGCTTCCTGGCCAGCATCGCGCAGACCATCGGCCACTGCGTGGACGTCATGCCGACCCACCAGCAGTTCATCGATCGCTACTGCAAGGCGGCGGCGCCGCGTTGAGCAATGACTCGACGCCGCAGTCGCCGCACGCGCCGATCTGCAGGCAAAAAAAAGGATCGGGCACAAGGCCCGATCCCTTCGAAAACCGGGACAAGCCCGGTGGACAATGAGTGGCACAGCTTCCGACTGACATCGGACGAGGGCATCGTACGCAGCCCTTAACGTTAAAGCAACACTTTAATTCTACCGAATTAACTTATTGATTTTATTAGCCAGCGGATGCCATCAAGCGCCTCCCCACTACGCCTGGCGCTGCCCCAATGCCATACGAATCTCAGCCTGGATCGCATCCGCCGCCGCCGCCGGATCGGCAGCCAGGCGAATCGGGCGGCCGACCACGATGGCATCGGCGCCATCGTTGAACGCCTGCGCTACGCCCACGGTGCGCTGCTGGTCGTCGCCGACCGGGCCGCCGGGGCGGATGCCGGGGCAGACGATCGAAAAGGCCGGGCCGGTGGCGCGGCGGATCGGGCCGGCTTCCTGGCCGGAGGCGATCACTCCATCGATGCCGGCGGCCTGGGCGGCCAGCGCGCGCTCCACCACCACCTCCACCGGTTCGCGGTCGATACCCATCGCCGCCAGATCCGGCCGGCCCATCGAGGTCAGCACGGTCACCGCCAGCAAGCGCATGTCGCCGTGGTTGGCCTCGGCGGCGGCCTGCAGCATGCCCGCGTGCCAGCCGTGCACGGTGCAATAGCTCACCGGCCACTGCGCCAGGCGGCGGATGGTGCCGGCCACGGTGGCGGGGATGTCGAAGAACTTCAGGTCGACGAACACGCGTTTTTCGCGCTTGGCCAGGGCGTCGAGCACGTGGAAGTACTCGCCGGAGGCCAGCAGCTCCATGCCGATCTTGTAGAACGCTACCGAGTCGCCCAGCCGGTCCACCCAGGCGATCGCCTCGTCATGGCTGGGCACATCCAGCGCGAAGATCAGCCGCTCGTGCGCGGCCAGCGGCAATGGTGCGCGGCTCATCGGGCCACCTCCAGCGCGGCGCGCTTGGCGTCGTGGCGCTGCTGCCAGGGCTGGCTGAAGTCGTTGTTGAACTGCGCCGGCTCCCAGCCGCCGTAGCTGGGGTTGGGCAGCATCCACCAGCGCTCGCCGAACCAGTCGTGATATTGCTGCAGCAACGCGCCACGCGCCTGACTGGTGTTGGCGGTGACTTGCACAAAGTCGCCCAGCTGGTCGCCGAACTGCATCAGCACGCGGTACTTTTGCCCGGCCAGCTGGCGGCGGCAGTTTTTCTCGCTGCCGTTCTGCTCGCAGCCCTGGACCACCGTGCCCAGGCCCAGAAACACGCTGTCGTCGGCCACCGGCAGCCCGGCGCTGCGCAGGTTGGCCAGCGTGGCGTCCTTGAGGTGCACGGCGCGGTTGGAGATATAGATCAGGGTGATGCCGCGGGCGTTGGCGGCCTTGGCGAAATCCACCACGCCCGGAATTGCGGTGGCCTTCTTCTCGGCCACCCACTGGTCCCAGCTCAGCTCGTCGTATTCCTTGCCGTCGCGCAGCAGACGCGCCTGGTAGGGCGAGTTGTCCAGCACCGTCTCGTCCACGTCCAGCACCACTGCCGGCTTCAGCCCGGTGGCGGCATTGCCGCGTTCTTCGGGCACCAGCGCGTCCCAGTTGGGTTGCTTGAGTGCGGCGTCCAGCTTGTCGGCAGCGGCGCGGTAGGTCTGCTCGGCCACGGCGCGGTACTCCTCCGAACGCTGCATCCACAACACCGCGTTGAGATTGTCGTCGCCGGCCGGTGCGGCGGTGGCTGCGGGGTGCGTGGCGGTCTTGGTGGCAGCGGCGCTGGCGGCCGCATTGGCGGACACGGCGGCATCCTGCGCGCGCTGGGCCAGCTCCTTGTCGCCGGGCTTGCAGGCGCTCAAGGCCAGCACGGTGCAGGCGAGCAGGGACAACGGTGCGTAAAACGAGGGGCGCATGGCATCCACCAGAACAGGAGCGGCAATGAAGACCGCGATTTTAGCGGGTTCGTGCCCCGACGCTTCCATCGCACTGCTGGCAGCACCCGCGAGCAGGATCGGTATGCTTGCGGGCTGATCGCCCCCGGAGTCACCCATGACAGACGCACCTACCCCGCCCGTCCTCGATACCGCCCAGGCCCGCGTGCTCGGCTGCCTGATCGAAAAAGAGGCGACCACGCCGGATGCGTATCCGCTCACGGTCAACGCCGCGCAGGTGGCCGCCAACCAGAAGACCGCGCGCGAGCCGGTGCTGAATCTGCAGACCGGCGTGGTGCATCACGCCTTGCGCCAGCTGGAAACCCTGGGCCTGGTACGCCAGCAGTTTTCCTCGCGCGCCGAGCGCTACGAACATCGGCTGGGCAGCGTGCTGGATCTGACCCGGCAACAAGTGGCCGTGATCGGCCTGCTGCTGTTGCGCGGCCCGCAGACGCTGGGCGAGTTGTATGCACGCAGCGAGCGGCTGGTGCGTTTCAACGATGCCGACGACGTGCGCCACCATCTGGACCGGTTGATCCAGCGCAACCTGGCGGTGCAACTGCCGCGTGCCAGTGGCCAGCGCGAGGAGCGCTATGCGCATCTGCTCAGTGGCGAGCTGGACGTGGAAGCCCTGCAGGCTGCGGCTGCGCGTGCCGCACCGAGTTCGCGCAGCAGCGCCGACAGCAGCGAGCTGGAAGCGCGCGTGCACAGCCTGGAAGCCACCGTCGCCGATCTGCAGGATGCGCTGGCTGCGGTGCAGGCACGCCTGGAGGCGGCTGGCGCCTGAGGGCGCTGTTCTCCTGTCGGAGATGTCCACTTCACTTCGCCGCCCGCGCGGAGCGCAAATCACGCAACGACCGGCCATATCGCCAGACGACACCCTTGCCGAGCGGTAATGGAGCAGGTTGCGCCCCGCACCCGCTCACGTCGGCGTATCCACCTCGTCCCAGTCGGCGTCTTCGAAGTGCAGCAACCAGTTGAGGGTGTAGTGACGCTCGTAGACTACGCCGGGCACGATGCCGGCCGGTGGCGGTTGCTGGGTCTGGCCGGCCTGGCGCACCGCCCAGTGCAGGCGCAAGTGCCGGTCCAGCGCATCCAGCAGTTCGGGCACCGGCCGTAGCGTCAGCGACGGCCGCGTCGCGGCTTCGGCATGCTCCAGCGCGCACTGGGCAGCCAAGGGCACATCGCACAGGTCGGTTGGCTCCCGCAGCGCGTCGGCCAGCCCCAGGGCCCACTGCAGCACGGCCAGGCTCTCGTAGCGCCAGCCGAAGTTGGCGAGCTGCTGCGGCTCCGGCGCGCTTTGGGAAAAGAAGGTACGTTCCTGCGGCGACAGCGCGGCCGCCAGGCCCGGCAGACGGGTTTCAACTTCGTCCAACGATGGTGGTGCATCGCCAGAGGCCAGAATCTCCGCACGCAAGGCCACCGCAAACAACGCCAGCATCCGTTGTGTCACCGCTGCGCTATCGCGCACCCGCGCTTCGGCCTCGCCGGGCACCGGCGGCAAGCTGGGCGGCACGCGGATGCCTTGCGCGGTCAGCCGGGCCAGTTGCTGCGCACGCCGCTCCAACGCATCCGGCGGATACGGCACCTGCGCCTCATCGTCGATCGCCGGCTCGCCCTGGCTGATCAGCACCCGCCCGTGCGGGTCGCGCACGCTGCCGTCGGCCAGAAAACATACCGCGTTGGCCTGCTCGGCCCACTGCGCCAATTCCCCGAAAGCCGCGTCGTCGACCTCGAAGGTGAAGTGCTGACGCACCCGCTGCACATGCCGCATCAGGTGATAGCGCGCCTGGGTCATCTGGCCGTCGCCGGCCTGATTCACGTAGCCGACAAAACCATGCAGATGCGTCGCCAGTTCCGGATCGGCGTGGTCGCGGTGCTGCACGGCGGTACGCGGCAGAAAATCCGGCCACACCGGGTCGCGCAGGGTGGAATAGGCGTTGACCAGCAATGGCATGCGGGTGTCCTTGTTGGGGTGACGAACAAAACTACCGCGCTCACCATCAGACAGATGTCATCGGTGTTCGGTCCCTTATGTACCCCTCGTACACTGCGGTTGCTCGGCGCTGTCGGCGCCGAGCTGACGAACACTCGCCAGGTTTTGTTAGCCACTTTGGGCCGTGCGATAAGCCGGCAGGGTGCCGGAGGCACGCTCAGCTGTCCATGCCGGCGGGCGCAAGATCGATCGTGTAATACAGCACCGGATCGGCCTCCTGGCTCAGCACCCGCAGGCCTTGCCGATGCAATCCGAGGTTTTCCAGCGCGCGGATCGAATCGGCATTGCCCGGCGACACGATCGCGCACAACTGCGACAACGCCAGCACATCGCGTGCATAGTCCAGCACCGCCCGTCCTGCCTCGGTCACATAACCCTTGCCTCGGTAGGCAGGCAGCAGCGCAAAGCCGATATGCGGCACCGGCAAGGTATCGCGGCACAGCAGACCCAAGGTGCCTGCAAACGCGCCCTCGCGCGTCTCCACCGCCCAGTGTGCGAAGCCGTGTGTCTCCTGATGCGCTTGCGCCCACTCACGCAGATGATCGCGCGCCTGCTCGCGCGTGCGCACGCCGCGATCGTTGATGCCGGCGATAAAGCCGGGGTCGTTGACCAATACCAATATCGCATCGGCATCGCGCTCGGGATCGAGCGTGCGCAGGCGCAAACGAGCGGTTTCGATCACAACAGTCACGGCGCACTCCGGCATCGGGAAAAACCAGACTGCCGTGCAGGCCTGTCGCTGGCAAGCCTGCGCATGCGCAACAACCGCTAGTCGAACAACGCCTGGATCGCCGCCAGGCCCGCACTGGCGCGCTCTTTCTTGCGCTCGGCATCGGCCACCGGGTCGGCGCCGTCGCGCTGCAGTTCTTCGGCCGGGATCTCATCGAAGAACCGGCTCGGCTTGAGCCGCACATGCTCGCCGAACTTGCGCGTCAATTTGCTGTGGCTCATCCACAGCTGCTCCTTGGCGCGGGTGATGCCCACGTACAGCAGACGACGCTCTTCCTGCAGATTGCCTTCTTCCAGGCTCACTTCGTGCGGCAACACGCCGTCTTCGCAGCCGACGATGAAGACATAGCGGAATTCCAGGCCCTTGGACGCATGCATGGTCATCATGCGCACCTGGTTGCCGCCATCGTCCTTGTCGTTGCGCGACAACAACGCCAGCTGCGCGGCCAGATCGCTGGCGCTTGCGCCACGTGGGCCGCCTTCGAACCACTCGGCCAATTCGTCCAGATTGCGCTTGCGGCGCTGGAAGCCGGTTTCGTCCTTGGACTGGTTGCGCAGGTCGTTGAGCAGGCCGGATTTTTCGGCCAGGGTGCGCACCAATTCGCCGGCCGGCATTGAGGCCGAATGCTCGCGCATATCGCGCAGGATGTCGGTAAACGCGCTCAGGCCGTTGGCCGCACGCGGCGGCAAGTGCTGCAGCGCGCCCATCGATTCGGCCGCGCGCGACATCGGCACCGACTTCGCACTGGCAAGCTCGGCCAACCGCGCCAGCGAGGTCGCCCCCACTTCGCGCTTGGGCGACTGCACCGCACGCAAGAACGCCGCGTCGTCTTCGGGATTGACGATCAGCCGCAACCACGACAACACGTCCTTGACTTCCTGCCGCTCCAAAAACGCGGTGCCACCGGTCAGGTGATACGGCACGCGCAGCAACTGCAGCGCTTTTTCCAGCGGCCGCGATTGAAAATTGCCGCGGAACAGGATGCAGAAATCGCTCCACGGCACCTGCTTGGCGGTGCCCAGGAACGAGATCTCGGCGGCGACCTTTTCGGCCTCGTGTTCGCTGTCGCGGCATTCCCACACGCGGATGCGCTCGCCGTCGGCCTGGTCGCTCCACAGCGTCTTCAAATGCTCGTGCGGGTTGTGCGCGATCAAGGCGTTGGCCGCCCGCAGCACGCGGTTGGAGCAGCGGTAGTTCTGTTCCAGCTTGATGATTTCCAGGGCCGGATAATCGCGCCCCATCTGCTGCAGGTTTTCCGGATTAGCGCCGCGCCAGGCGTAGATGCTCTGGTCGTCGTCGCCCACGCAGGTGAAGTTGCCGCGCGGCCCGGCCAGCATTTTCAGCAGCCGGTATTGCGCATCGTTGGTGTCCTGGCACTCGTCCACCAACAGATAGCCGATGCGCTCGCGCCAGCCCATCACGATCTCTTCGTTGCCCTCCAGAATCTGCACCGGCAGGCGGATCAGATCGTCGAAGTCCACCGCGTTGAAGGTGGTCAGCCGCGCCTGGTAGCGCTCGTACAGGCTGGCCGCTTCTTTCTCGCGGTTGCTGCGCGCCGCGGCCATCGCCTGTTCGGGCGACATGCCGGCGTTCTTGGCCCGCGAGATCAGATTCTTGGCGTCCTCGATCGCATCGGGCTTGGCTCCATGCATCAGGTCCTTGATCTGCGCGGCGGCATCGTCGGAATCGAAGATCGAAAAGCCGCGCTTCAAACCGGCAGCGGCATGTTCGATCTGCAGAAACTTCAGCCCCAGCGCGTGGAAGGTACAGATGGTCAGCCCCTCGGCGCCATCGCCGCGGATACGCTTGGCCACACGCTCGCGCATTTCCTTGGCGGATTTGTTGGTGAAGGTGATCGCGGCGATGCGCTTGGCCGGATAGCGGCCAATGGCGATCAGATGCGCGATCTTTTCCACGATCACGCGCGTCTTGCCGCTGCCGGCACCGGCCAGCACCAACAAGGGACCTTCGCAGTGCAGCACTGCGGCGCTTTGCGGGGGATTGAGACCGTGCATAGAGGCTTCCAACAGAGCGGGCCATTGTACCGGCGCCGCGTCGGGCGAGCCGGCGGTGCCGGTTCATGCTGCCCAGCCGTTACCGCATGCCGCGCGGCCCGGTAAAATCCACCGATGGCCAAGCTCTATTTCTACTATTCGGCAATGAATGCCGGCAAGACCACCACCTTGCTGCAGTCCGCGCACAACTACCGCGAACGCGGCATGCGCACGTTGATCCTCACGCCCAAGCTCGATCACCGCGCCGGCAGCGGCGTGGTGGCCTCGCGGATCGGCCTGCGCGCCGACGGGCGCACCTTCGATCGCGATACCGAGTTGCAGCAGCTCATCGAGCGCGACATCCAGGCCGAGGGTGCGCTGCATTGCGTCCTGGTCGATGAAGCGCAGTTTCTCAACCGTGCGCAGGTCTGGCAGTTGAGCGAGGTGGTCGACCGCCTGCGCGTGCCGGTGCTCTGTTACGGCCTGCGCACCGACTTCCGCGGCGAGTTGTTCGAGGGAAGCCAGTTCCTGCTGGCCTGGGCCGACGAGCTGGACGAGATCAAGACCATCTGCCACAGCGGCAGCAAGGCCACCATGACCGTGCGCGTGGACGCGCAAGGGCATGCGGTGCAGGACGGCCCGCAGGTGGAGATCGGCGGCAACGAGCGCTACGTGTCAGTCAGCCGTGCCGAGTTCAAGAAGATCATGCGTGGCGAAGGCCGCATCGACCCGCTGCAGATTGCACTGCCGTTGCCGCCTGCGGGGGCGTAACGCTCCACCGCATCATGCTGCCAGCGGCGCAGCGCGGTGCTGGCATACCGCTCCTACAGCGGGCGATGCCGATCCTCTGTGGGCTGTCATCGACAAATCGGACGACGACGGTGGCATTGCAACACCGGAGCCATCGTCTACCGACTGACCATTGGCCAACGCTTCGACGGTAGCCTCCATGAGTGATGAGCCGGTGTCACTACGCCCCAATATTTCCCCGCTGTCAGCGGGCAACGCGCAGTGATGACTCACTGAAGAATTCAGCCGAACCGCCGTTAATCATCTGGCTCGCTATGCGCTTGTGATGCGACGCTAAACCCAGGCAGGCATTCAATCGCCGCTGTATATCTGCGCCCCATCAACCAGCGTATCGTTTGCCCAGCGTTGCAGCGATCTACATGCAACCAAGCTCAACCACAGTCCTGTAAGCTTGCGACCATCCATTTGTCGGGAGGCAATATATGGGTCCGCTTCCTCCCGAATTACGTGCAGATATCGCGCGTGTTGGCCGGCTATCGTCGGTCCCCGATGTACTGACCATCCTTACTCGTCTGACCGGCATGGGGTTCGCCGCCGTCGCGCGCGTGACCGATACGCGCTGGGTGACCTGCCAGGTGCGCGACGACCTGTCCTTCGGTCTGACGCCTGGTGACGAGCTGCCCCTGGTCACCACCTTCTGCGACAGCGTGCGCACCCAGGGCAACGCGTTGTGGTTCGGCCATGCCTCCGAGCACCCGGTCTTCCGCGACCACCCCACGCCGCGGCTCTATGGCTTCGAAAGCTATGTGTCGGTGCCGATCAAGTTCGACGACGGCAGCGTGTTCGGCACCTTGTGCGCGCTGGACCCGCTGCCGCGTGTCATGGATGCGCCGTTGGTGGAAAAGGTCGAGCTGCTGGCGCAACTGCTGGCCGCGCAGATCCAGGCCGAGCAGCGTGCCGAAGAGAGCGCACAGGAATCACTGCGGGCACGCAGCGAACTGGGGCGCATCGGCGCATCGGCGCGCCTGCGCGAAGAGTTCATCGGCATCCTTGGGCACGACCTGCGCAACCCGCTGCAATCGATGCACGCCGTGGTAGACGCGCTATTCATCGACCCGCTCAACCAGCGTCAGGGCGCCTCGCTACGCTCGATGCAGCGCAGCCTGCGGCGCATGGAAGAGCTGATCGACTTCGCCAGCGATTTCGCGCGTGGTATCGAACGCGACTGGCTGCAGCTGGACTACGGCAACGGCAGCGACATGCTCGACGCGCTCTCGCAAGTGGTCGACGAAACCCGCGCCGCGTACCCCAACCAGGTGCTGTCCACGCATGTGGCCATCGACGAACCGGTACATGGCGATGCCGTGCGCCTGGCGCAGATGTTCGGCAGCCTGATGATCAACGCGGTGGTGCAGGGTCAGCAAAGTTCGCTGATCAAGGCGGTTGCAGTGACCGAGAACGGTCGCCTGCGCATCGAAGTCTGCAATCTGGACGGCATCGATCCGCGCCGGCTCGATGTGCTGCAAGCCTCCACCCATGTACACACCCCCGGACGGGCATTGCCGGAAGTCGATCTGGGTCTGCATATGGCCGCCCAGATCGCCCAGGCCCATCAAGGCGAACTGCGCATCACCAGCGGCAAGGATGGCACCTGTTTCCGTGTAGAGCTGGCTTGCGTGCGCCCGCGTGCACGCATGCAACTGGTCAACAGCGCGACGTCGGCCTGAGCCGGGCGCGTCGGCGGTGCATCAATAACTGCGCGGCTGTCACGCGGCCGCGGTCGATATTCCAATTCGGCGGTCTGGCATCACGCTGTTCGTAAGTCACTGACCATGGTGCCACTTATCGGTCGCGCAGCATGGCTGCGCGACGTGCCTGCGCCCTAGTAAATCTTGCGCTCGCTCGCCGGCGGCGGCGTCCATTGGTACAGCCAGGTTTCGGTCAGCGGCTTGCCGTTGGCGCGCAGGAACAGACGGATATCGATCTGCTGGGTGCTGTCATCTGGCGGCACCAGATCGAACATCGCTCGATAGCCTTTGAGTTCATGCAGCGGACGCGCCGATACGATCTCGGTGGTTCCGCGCGACACCTGGATGATCGCCTCGACCTTGGTCTTGGAATCCTTGACCAGCGCAGCCAGCTCGCCCCCCGCGAAGTCCACCGCAAACCGCCAGGAAAAATGGCTGCGCTTCTGCCCAACGATGCCGCCCAGGCCGGTGCGCGTGGCCACGCAATGCGCCAGCGGCGAGCTGGCCGGCGGGTGCGCGCCCCAATACAGGCGATATCCCATCAGCAGTTCCTGCCCCGGCTGAGGCTTGGCCTGCGGATTCCAGAACGCCACGATGTTGTCGAAGGTCTCGTCCACGGTCGGAATCTCGACCAGTTGCACCGAGCCCTTGCCCCAACCGCTCTTTGGCTCGACCCACAGACACGGGCGCTTCTCGTAGAACACGCCGTCGTCCTGGTAATGGTCGAAATTGCGATCGCGCTGCAGCAGCCCGAACCCGCGCGGGTTCTCGTCCACAAACATGTTGAAGCGCAGCTGCGGCGGGTTGCACAACGGCCGCCAGATCCATTCCCCGCCGCCGGTCCACATCGCCAACCCGTCGGTGTCGTGGATCTCCGGGCGCCAGTCCCAATCCATCCGGCTGTCGTTTTCGCCCACCTGGTACATGCTGGTGCACGGGCCGATGCCGAGCCGCTCGATGGCCTTGCGCGGATACAGCGCGCTGTCGATGTCCATCACCAGCACCTCGCCATTGGTGATGGCAAACCGATACGCACCGGCAACGCTAGGCGAGTCCAACAACCCGTACACCACCACAGTGTCCGAATCATCAGCCGGCTGCTCCAGGTAATAGGCGATGAAGTCCGGAAACTCTTCCGGCCCGCCCGTTCCGGTATCGATCGCCAGCCCGCGCGCCGACTGTCCGTACTGGCCTTCCTTGCCGACCGCACGGAAATAACTCGCCCCCAGGAACGCCGAAAAATCGCGGTCGGTGTCCTTGCGCGTGTTCAGACGAAATCCTGCAAACCCCAGGTCTTTAGGCAACTGCTTGCCGCCCAGCCCGCTGCTGCCGTAATCGAACGCAGCCGGGTCATAGGCCAGCTGCTGCGCCTTGCCATCGACGATGTCGTAGATGTGCACCGGGGTATGGAAGTACAGCCCCAGGTGGAAGAACTTCGCCTGAAACTTGCCATTGCCATCGGCCCACAACGCGTGGTCCTGACGGTAGCGGATCGACTGGTACTGATCCCAGTTCAGCGCCTCCAACGGTCCCGGCAACACCTGCTTGTGGCTCTTGTACGCCGCCTTGGCCAGCGCACGCGCCTGACCCTTCAGCCAGGCATAGTCGAACGGCTGCGGCTGCCCCAACCGACGCAGTCCTACCGCCTTGGCCGCCAACGCCCATTGCGGCAACGCCGGCAAACCGAGCGCGGCCAAAGCGGCAGCGGCATTTTTCAGGAAGTGGCGTCGTTGCATGCGCATCGATCTGATCAGGGAATGGCGACATCATAGCCACAGCCCGGCGTGCACGTGAATGCGACGCTCAGGGCGCCGCTGACGAAGACGCGCACGCATTTCTCAGCCCCAGCTCTTTCGCCTTGCTGCACAGGAACTGTCGCTGTGCCTGCTGTTCGTCAGGGCCGCTATAACGCAGCAAGGTCCACTGCTCCTGCGCCTGCATCTGAGCACCGGGTGCAAGCTGCCGATACGGCGCATGCACCTCCATTTCCAGCAGTCCTTGCTCGGGATGCTGTGGTGGCGCATCCAGATACAACTCCACCTGCCCTTGTTCAGGGTGAATCGCCGCCAGTGGCTGATGCGGGAAGCGGATCAACAGCACCTGACCACCTGCAAAACCCGCCATCCAGCCAGCCGAAGGCTGCAGCAACAGCTTGCCGCGCTGGTTCAGCCCGTCCTGCCGTGTATCGGCACTCAGCACGAAAATGCCCTCGTGATGGCGATACGTCGGCGCAGTCGTGCCAGCCTCCGTCGGCGGTTGAACGCGGATATCAGCCCCGTTGGCTACCGGAACGAAGACACGCGTACTGGCTGCAACCCGCGTGTTGAACCACAGATCCCAAGCGATAGGCTGTTTGCGGATATTGCGTGCAGTGGCCTCCATCTCCACGGTATCGGCACGTGTGGATGAGAGCGCAACACGCTTGCGTAGTTGCACACCGGTGACCGGACTGGGTACGCCTTCCAGGATCAGTTGATCGCCACTGCGTGTAACCGTGCGTGTGGTTGCCAACGACAGATACGGATCCGGCGGCCACACTGCAGCTGCGGCTTTACGTGCGGGGTTGACCTGTTGATGCAGCCACCACTGACTCTGCGGCCCTACCCAGACATCGTGGCCCAGATATGGGATATCGCCTGCAATGGCAGAGACCTCCGGCGTAGGTTGCTGGTCTACGGCGATGCCCGTCTTCAACACGTTGGGGTGTCCACGCAAATTGAAGGACAGCACTCGCCCACCGAGCGCAGGCGTGGCACTGAGCTCGATAACCTCGTTTTGCAACTGGATGCGCTCGATTGCGGCCTTGGGGCTGGACGCAAGCTCCTCGGCACACACACTTGCTGCAGGCTGCAACATAAATGCACCAACAGCAATGAGCGGCACGAAGCGACGCAATAAGGCAGGCATGAACAACTCCAATCGCAGGACGCAACGATTGTGGCGCGATGCATAGCGACGCACCAGCGAGCCATCGGTGACTGCGGTTCTGAGCGCGCCCGTCGCATTTACCTCAGGGCTGCTCGCCAGATGCCGTCGCTGATCCAGAACTGGATACTGTTGTTTCGATCAGCGCGTGTGACCTAGCCAGCTATCAACGTTGGCAACTCCCGCACCACACCGTCGCGCGTTGTCCGATGGTGGCGTGTTTCAACACACGTCCACATTGCTTGCAGGCCTCACCCTCACGCCCATACACCGTGAGTTCCTGCTCGAAGTAACCAGGCGCACCGTCCGGGCTAATGAAATCACGCAACGTCGTACCTCCCCGCTGGATCGCATATCCCAGAATGTCTTTGACTGCTGTAGCCAAGCGCCGGTAGCGGTCCAAAGATACTTTTCCAGCCTCTCGCAAGGGGCTGATTCCCGCGCGATGCAGGCTTTCGGCAGCGTAAATATTCCCCACGCCGACGACGACTGCTTGATCCATCAGAAAGGTTTTCACCGCGGCCCGACGGCCACGCGCCAGTGCATGCAGATAATCGCCAGTAAATGCATCCGATAATGGTTCGGGACCAAGTGCAGCAAGCAATTCGTGCACCTGCGTATCGGATTGCCACAGCAGGCAGCCGAATCGGCGCGGATCGTTGAAGCGCAGAACGCGTCCATTTTCCAAACTGATATCCACATGATCGTGCGCACGCGGCAATGTATCGCCAGGCAACACGCGCAGACTTCCGGACATTCCAAGATGCAGCAGCGCACTGCCGCCAGCATCGGTATCGATCAACAGATACTTGGCGCGACGTCGTACGTTGGTAATGGTGGCGCCAGGAAGCAGCTGCTCGATCTGCTCGGGAATGGGCCAGCGCAGATCCGGTCGTCGCAGGATGACGCCGTGAATCCGTTGGTCAACCAGATGCGGGGCCAGGCCGCGCAAGGTGGTTTCGACTTCGGGAAGCTCAGGCATGCAGATATCCAATAGGCGAGGCCGGCGATGTTGCCGACGTGATGGATATGGTGGCGGAGCTAGATAAACCCAAATCTCGTGTTAGCCAGATCCACGCTTGGACGTCAGTGTGCTTGACGCGGTTTTCGTCCAGACCCGCTTCGCGGGTGTTCAAACGCAGCTGGGATCAGAGCGACATTTGCAGATTTTCCCAGCGCCTTCTTGTCAATTTTCGGTTCCCGGCCTCGGCCTCGGAGTATCGCGCCGAATTCCGCGCAAGAAGAAACCCCCAGTCCTGTTGGACTGAGGGTTTCGGGTAAAGCCCCTGGCGATGACCTACTCTCGCATGGCTTGAGCCACACTACCATCGGCGCAGCTGCGTTTCACTTCCGAGTTCGGGATGGGATCGGGTGGTTCCACAGCGCTAATTTCACCAGGGAGACGGTTGGAGTGTCGCCAGTCGGAGCTTCCTCAAACGTGTGCACAAGGATGTGCAGGCGTTTGCGTGTGGAAGCACCTACGGCGCTCGTCTCGCATAGTTAACTTGTGACGTAGCTTGCGTTTGCGGATCTACCAACGTTCGTTGGGACCAAGGCAACTTGAGGTTATATGGTCAAGCCGCACGGATCATTAGTATCAGTTAGCTCAATACATTGCTGTACTTACACACCTGACCTATCAACCACATAGTCTATATGGTTCCTTTAGGGGGCTTGTGCCCCGGGAAGTCTCATCTTGAGGCGCGCTTCCCGCTTAGATGCTTTCAGCGGTTATCGCTTCCGAACATAGCTACCCGGCAATGCCACTGGCGTGACAACCGGAACACCAGAGGTTCGTCCACTCCGGTCCTCTCGTACTAGGAGCAGCCCCTCTCAAACTTCCAACGCCCATGGCAGATAGGGACCGAACTGTCTCACGACGTTCTGAACCCAGCTCGCGTACCACTTTAAATGGCGAACAGCCATACCCTTGGGACCGACTACAGCCCCAGGATGTGATGAGCCGACATCGAGGTGCCAAACACCGCCGTCGATATGAACTCTTGGGCGGTATCAGCCTGTTATCCCCGGAGTACCTTTTATCCGTTGAGCGATGGCCCTTCCATACAGAACCACCGGATCACTAAGACCTACTTTCGTACCTGCTTGATCCGTCGATCTTGCAGTCAAGCACGCTTATGCCTTTGCACACAGTGCGCGATGTCCGACCGCGCTGAGCGTACCTTCGTGCTCCTCCGTTACTCTTTAGGAGGAGACCGCCCCAGTCAAACTACCCACCATACACGGTCCCTGATCCGGATAACGGATCTAGGTTAGAACGTCAAGCACGACAGGGTGGTATTTCAAGGATGGCTCCACTGCAGCTAGCGCCACAGTTTCATAGCCTCCCACCTATCCTACACAGACGAACTCAACGTTCAGTGTAAAGCTATAGTAAAGGTTCACGGGGTCTTTCCGTCTTGCCACGGGAACGCTGCATCTTCACAGCGATTTCAATTTCACTGAGTCTCGGGTGGAGACAGCGCCGCTGTCGTTACGCCATTCGTGCAGGTCGGAACTTACCCGACAAGGAATTTCGCTACCTTAGGACCGTTATAGTTACGGCCGCCGTTTACTGGGGCTTCGATCAAGAGCTTCGCCTTGCGGCTGACCCCATCAATTAACCTTCCAGCACCGGGCAGGCGTCACACCCTATACGTCCACTTTCGTGTTTGCAGAGTGCTGTGTTTTTGATAAACAGTCGCAGCGGCCTGGTTTCTGCGACCCTCTTCAGCTATAGCTCGCATGAGCCACCAAAAAGGGTGCACCTTCTCCCGAAGTTACGGTGCCATGTTGCCTAGTTCCTTCACCCGAGTTCTCTCAAGCGCCTGAGAATTCTCATCCTACCCACCTGTGTCGGTTTACGGTACGGTCTTCGTGAGCTGAAGCTTAGGAGCTTTTCCTGGAAGCGTGGTATCAGTGACTTTGCCATAAAGGCTCGTCTCGGTGCTCGGTCTTAAAGGATCCCGGATTTGCCAAAGATCCAAACCTACCGCCTTTCCCCGGGACAACCAACGCCCGGTACACCTAACCTTCTCCGTCCCTCCATCGCACTCACGCGAGGTGCAGGAATATTAACCTGCTTCCCATCGACTACGGCTTTCGCCCTCGCCTTAGGGACCGACTAACCCTGCGTCGATTAACGTTGCGCAAGGAAACCTTGGGCTTTCGGCGTGCGGGCTTTTCACCCGCATTATCGTTACTCATGTCAGCATTCGCACTTCCGATACCTCCAGCGGACTTCTCAATCCACCTTCGCAGGCTTACGGAACGCTCCTCTACCGCGCATAAAACCAAAAGTTTTACGCACCCCAAGCTTCGGTTCACTGCTTAGCCCCGTTAAATCTTCCGCGCAGACCGACTCGACCAGTGAGCTATTACGCTTTCTTTAAAGGGTGGCTGCTTCTAAGCCAACCTCCTGGCTGTCTATGCCTTTCCACATCGTTTTCCACTTAGCAGTGAATTTGGGACCTTAGCTGTGGGTCTGGGTTGTTTCCCTTTTCACGACGGACGTTAGCACCCGCCGTGTGTCTCCCGGATAGTACGTACTGGTATTCGGAGTTTGCAATGGTTTGGTAAGTCGCGATGACCCCCTAGCCATAACAGTGCTCTACCCCCAGTAGTATTCGTCCGAGGCGCTACCTAAATAGCTTTCGAGGAGAACCAGCTATCTCCGGGTTCGATTAGCTTTTCACTCCTAATCACAGCTCATCCCCGTCTTTTGCAACAGACGTGGGTTCGGGCCTCCAGTACCTGTTACGGCACCTTCACCCTGGCCATGACTAGATCACCCGGTTTCGGGTCTACTGCCCGCGACTATGCGCCCTTATCAGACTCGGTTTCCCTTCGCCTCCCCTATACGGTTAAGCTTGCCACGAACAGTAAGTCGCTGACCCATTATACAAAAGGTACGCAGTCACTCTTGCGAGCTCCTACTGCTTGTACGCACACGGTTTCAGGATCTATTTCACTCCCCTCTCCGGGGTTCTTTTCGCCTTTCCCTCACGGTACTGGTTCACTATCGGTCGGTCAGGAGTATTTAGCCTTGGAGGATGGTCCCCCCATATTCAGACAGGGTTTCACGTGCCCCGCCCTACTCGTCTTCACTGGAGTGGCCCTTTTAAATACAGGGCTATCACCTTCTATGGCCAATCTTTCCAGATTGTTTTTCTAAAGCCATTCCAGCTTAAGGGCTGTTCCCCGTTCGCTCGTCACTACTTAGGGAATCTCGGTTGATTTCTTTTCCTCCGGTTACTTAGATATTTCAGTTCACCGGGTTCGCTTCCAGCAGCTATGAATTCACTGCAGGATACTGCCGAAGCAGTGGGTTTCCCCATTCGGATATTGCCGGATCAAAGCTTGTTGCCAGCTCCCCGACACTTTTCGCAGGCTACCACGTCCTTCATCGCCTCTGACCGCCTAGGCATCCACCGTGTGCGCTTATTCGCTTGACCATATAACCCCAAGTTGCCTCGGAGCTACATGTACGTGTTGTGTGGGGTACAAAGCCACCAACGCGAACATACGACTCAATTATTTAGGGACTCGAAGTCCCCGCCTTAGCCTCAACGACACGTTTAGATAGATATCTCAAACGCTCGCTACGTCACAAGTTATAAAAGAACATGTCTCAGCCTCAACGCTGATCCATATAAATTCTTAAGTGTGCACTACATTCAGAGTGGTGGGTCTGGGTAGACTCGAACTACCGACCTCACCCTTATCAGGGGTGCGCTCTAACCACCTGAGCTACAGACCCGAAGTCTTTTCACTCAATATGGTGGAGCCTGTCGGGATCGAACCGACGACCCCCTGCTTGCAAAGCAGGTGCTCTCCCAGCTGAGCTAAGGCCCCAAAAGGGACTTCGCATACCGACCTGTGCCGGTATGAATCTCTGAATGCAGGTAATTTGTGAGGACGCCCGACAGGACGAATGACGTCATGCTCAAAAGGAGGTGATCCAGCCGCACCTTCCGATACGGCTACCTTGTTACGACTTCACCCCAGTCATCGGCCACACCGTGGCAAGCGCCCTCCCGAAGGTTAAGCTACCTGCTTCTGGTGCAACAAACTCCCATGGTGTGACGGGCGGTGTGTACAAGGCCCGGGAACGTATTCACCGCAGCAATGCTGATCTGCGATTACTAGCGATTCCGACTTCATGGAGTCGAGTTGCAGACTCCAATCCGGACTGAGATAGGGTTTCTGGGATTGGCTTACCCTCGCGGGTTTGCAGCCCTCTGTCCCTACCATTGTAGTACGTGTGTAGCCCTGGTCGTAAGGGCCATGATGACTTGACGTCATCCCCACCTTCCTCCGGTTTGTCACCGGCGGTCTCCTTAGAGTTCCCACCATTACGTGCTGGCAACTAAGGACAAGGGTTGCGCTCGTTGCGGGACTTAACCCAACATCTCACGACACGAGCTGACGACAGCCATGCAGCACCTGTCTCACGGTTCCCGAAGGCACCAATCCATCTCTGGAAAGTTCCGTGGATGTCAAGACCAGGTAAGGTTCTTCGCGTTGCATCGAATTAAACCACATACTCCACCGCTTGTGCGGGCCCCCGTCAATTCCTTTGAGTTTCAGTCTTGCGACCGTACTCCCCAGGCGGCGAACTTAACGCGTTAGCTTCGATACTGCGTGCCAAATTGCACCCAACATCCAGTTCGCATCGTTTAGGGCGTGGACTACCAGGGTATCTAATCCTGTTTGCTCCCCACGCTTTCGTGCCTCAGTGTCAGTGTTGGTCCAGGTAGCCGCCTTCGCCACGGATGTTCCTCCCGATCTCTACGCATTTCACTGCTACACCGGGAATTCCGCTACCCTCTACCACACTCTAGTGACCCAGTATCCACTGCAATTCCCAGGTTGAGCCCAGGGCTTTCACAACAGACTTAAACCACCACCTACGCACGCTTTACGCCCAGTAATTCCGAGTAACGCTTGCACCCTTCGTATTACCGCGGCTGCTGGCACGAAGTTAGCCGGTGCTTATTCTTTGGGTACCGTCAGAACAATCGGGTATTAACCGACTGCTTTTCTTTCCCAACAAAAGGGCTTTACAACCCGAAGGCCTTCTTCACCCACGCGGCATGGCTGGATCAGGCTTGCGCCCATTGTCCAATATTCCCCACTGCTGCCTCCCGTAGGAGTCTGGACCGTGTCTCAGTTCCAGTGTGGCTGATCATCCTCTCAGACCAGCTACGGATCGTCGCCTTGGTGGGCCTTTACCCCGCCAACTAGCTAATCCGACATCGGCTCATTCAATCGCGCGAAGCCCGAAGGTCCTCCGCTTTCACCCGTAGGTCGTATGCGGTATTAGCGTAAGTTTCCCTACGTTATCCCCCACGAAAGAGTAGATTCCGATGTATTCCTCACCCGTCCGCCACTCGCCACCCATAAGAGCAAGCTCTTACTGTGCTGCCGTTCGACTTGCATGTGTTAGGCCTGCCGCCAGCGTTCACTCTGAGCCAGGATCAAACTCTTCACTTAAAATTACATGTCCGAAGACAAATTACTTTAGCTGCAGAAGTTCAACCACTGACAACTTATCGCTTGCAAAGCAATTAATATGTTGCTTTTTGATTAAACGTCTGCAAGATGGACAATCATCCTTCCTGCAGGCGTCCGCACAAATTACCTGCGCACACTGTCAAAGAACATTGGGAAGTGGCCTCAGCGCCGTTCCCGTCAGCTTCGTCGTTTCCGTCGAAGCGAGCCGCCTAGTATAGCGGACTTTTTCTTGCCGTCAACACCTTGTTTCCGAGGTGGTTGACGCTGCTTCGTTTCGACCCGAAGGTTTTCTGCGAAGCGAGCCGGCCATATTAGCAGGCTTTTCATCTTCGTCAACCCCTCGTGAAGAGGAAGTTGCCGCCGCTGCACCTCAATCCGCCGTAGCGTCTTTCCGTGTAGCGAGCCGCCCATCATAGCCGACTTTCCTGCCTCGTCAACACCCAATTTTCTGGGGGTTTTCGAACCCGTTCGTTGTTGCGGTGCTTCGAGAAGCGCCGCCGTCCTGAGCGAGGTCGCGCAGTTTATCGAGACTGGGCGGAAGTGCAAGCACTTTTTGACACTGACATGACACGGCCGTCATTGCGCCAATGCGCGAGGCCTGATTCGACGGACCACTCACCCTGAAGCGGCGCTGCCCACTCCATGTAGAACAAAGGGCTAGCTATAGGAAAGTGCTTGGGTATCGATCATCGGCATGCTCGGTAAGAATGCATGCACTAGATAGAGAGCTCTCGATGCTTCCCTCCCTCAGCCTGCTCCGCGATCTGTCCCTGCCTGCGATTGCTGCAGGCTTTGTCACGGTGCTGGTGGGTTTTGCCAGCTCGGCGGTGATCGTGTTCGAGGCGGCACGCCATCTGGGGGCGGATCAGGCGCAGATCGCCTCGTGGATGTGGGCGCTCGGGATCGGCATGGGGGTGACCTGCATTGGATTGTCGCTGCGCTATCGCGTGCCAGTGGTGACGGCATGGTCCACGCCGGGTGCGGCGATGCTGATCGGCAGTGCGGCCGGTGTGCCGTTGCCTGAGGCGGTCGGTGCGTTTGTGGTGGCTGCAGTGCTTGGAATGGTGGCTGGTTTCTCGGGGTTGTTCGAGCGGGCGATCCGGCGCATTCCGATCTCGCTGGCCTCGGGCATGTTGGCCGGGGTGTTGTTGCGCTTTGGGCTGGATCTGTTCGTGGCGATGCAGAGTCAGGTGCTGCTGGCGCTGGCGATGCTGGTGACCTATCTGGTCGGGCGGCGCTGGTTTGCGCGTTATGCGGTGATTGCGACGTTGCTGGTCGGCATCGCGATTGCGGCCAGTGGCGGGCTATTGCACTGGACAGCGGTGCAGATGGAATTGGCGCATCCGGTGCTGGTGGTGCCGTCGCTGTCGTGGGCGGCGTTGTTCGGGTTGGCGATTCCCTTGTTCGTGGTCACCATGGCTTCGCAGAACGTGCCGGGTGTGGCGGTGATCCGGGCCTCCGGCTATACGGTACCGATCTCGCCGACGATCGGCTGGATCGGTGCGGTCAATACGGTGCTGGCGCCATTCGGCGGCTTTGCCTTGAACCTGGCGGCGATCACCGCTGCGATCTGCATGGGACGCGAGGCGCATGAGGATCCGGCGCGGCGTTATGTGGCTGCGGTCAGTGCGGGCGTGTTCTATGTGGTGATCGGCCTGTTCGGCGCGACCGTGGCGGCGGTGTTTGCCGCCTTTCCGCGCGAGCTGGTGATGGCGATTGCCGGGATCGCGTTGTTGGGCACGATCGGCAACAGCCTGGCGGCGGCCCTGCGCGAAGACAGCGAGCGCGAGGCGGCGCTGATCACCTTCTTGGTGACGGCGTCCGGGCTGACGTTGGGCGGGGTCGGTGCCTCATTCTGGGGCCTGGTGGCCGGAACGATCACCTTGTTGGTGTTGCGGCCGCGGGCCTAGCCGCGGCACGCCATCCAGTGGATGGGCGTCTTATCGGAAGGACTGCCCCCGACCGCGCCAAGCGATGCAGGCAACTGGACCGCAGCGAGCTTGCACCTGGCGCGGCACCGGCTCGCTTATTCGGGATCGCGTAGCTGCAACAGCCAGTGCGCGGTGACGCCGCTGGGGCTGGGCAGCGGTTCGAGATGGAATTGGCGGTAGACCGGTGAGCCGCCAGGCGCGCGCAGCGGCAAGGTGACGTACGCGGCGCGGCCTTGGCGCAGCGCCTCTTCGAGCAGTTCCACCTTGGACCGGGCGGCATCGCTGGCCAGCAGGGCCAGGATGTCGCAACCGATCAGATCGGCCACTTCGGTCTGGATAAGCTCTGCGAACGCCGGATTGACGAACATCAACCGGTGCGCGGCCGTGGTTGCGCCACGTTCGATGATGGCTACGCCGTCGCGCAGACGCGACAGCGAGGCTTCGAGCAGGGTGAAATCCTGCTGGAAGCGCTTGCGCTCCATCAGTTCGATCAACACACGCAGGCTGCGGGCCGACTCCAGGTGCAGCGGCGACCAGCGACGCGCGCGGCCACGCACGGTTTCCTGCCAGAGATCGAAGCTCTTGCGTGGCGAAAGGCGCGAGTTGGGGATGTCCGCCAGCTTGGCCAGCTGCGGATTGCCGGCCCAGTTGACCGTCTGCACCTGTTCGCGGCGGGTCCACAGCAAGGCGCTGCGCGACTGCGGCATCAGCGGCACGAAAATGAAACCGGCGGCCAGCGGTGCCAGATCGGCCAGCTCGGGAAATACCTCGCCGATCGCCTCCACATGCAGGGCGCCGACGGCATCCTCGCGCAGGGCGGCGTGGTGTGCGGATTCGATGTGGTCGCGGATGCGCCGCAGCGCGGCGGCATCGGGCGTGGTGCCATGGCGGCTGATCTCCTTGCCATGGAAGATCGCCACGCCGTCGGCATCGACCACGTCCATCAGGTCAGGCGCCATATCGGCGAGCATCTCCACCGTCATCTGGGCGGCGTCGTTGAAGTCGGTGATCAGCTTTTCGCGCACGGTGAGCAACACCGATTCCATGCGCGCACGCTCGACCGCCTGCAAGGCGCCAATGCGACCAGCCAGCGCGCGCGTGACCGCATCGGTGGCATCGCGCATGGCGTGGCTGGTGAAGTGCGGGCTGTAGTGGTGGCAGGCGATCAGCCCCCACAGCACGTCGTTGACCACGAGCGAGGAGACCAGGGTGGCACTCACGCCCATGTTGGCCAGATATTCCAGATGCACCGGCGAGACGCTCCGCAGGCTGACATCGCTCAGATCCACCGGCGTGCCCAGGCGCGGATGCAAGGTGGGCTCGATTGCGGCGGACTGGTAGCCGACATCGGCGATCTGGCGGATGCGGTTGCGCAGGTACAGCGCGCGCGCCTGCGCCGGGATGTCGGTGGACGGGTAACGCTGGCCGAGATAGGCCACCAATTCGGGGTTGCGCGCCTCGGCAATGACTTCGCCGTTCCACTCTTCGTCGAAGCGGTAAATCATGACTCGATCAAAACCAATCATGTTGCGCAGGCCCTTGACCGCACGCACCGCCGCTTCGTCGATGCCGGGATCGCGCTCGATGCTGCGCAACAGCGGCAGCGCCTCGCGCAGGGTGACGTCCATCAGGCGGGCGTCGCGCGGTTCGATTTCGACCAGCCATTGCTCCGGATACAGATGCCAGGCGGCCACCCAGGGGTGATCGGTGGGCGCTGCGCGCCTGGGGAAACGCACCTCGGCATGTAATAGGTGTTGCGCCTGGTCGTCGACCACGAACGGCTGCTCGCCGGGCAGTTCCAGCACTTGCGTGTAGGGCATGCCCAACAGTTCGGCCAGCGGCACGCCGAGCAACTCGACGGCGGTGGTGCTGGCCTGCACAATGCGTCCATCGGCCGGCTCGATCACCAGCAGCACGCCGTAGGGCTGGATCAGGCCGGGAATGTGGATCGGCTCGCGAGCGCAGACATCCATATTCAGGGGTTCGGTTGGCTGGTTCACGGGCGCGGCTCCGCTGCGAGGCAGGTGTGGAAGTGGGCAAACATGGCCTGCGCACCGTCGATGGCGGCGGCGCGTGCGCAAGGCGTGTCGAGACGTTGGTTGAGCACGGTCTGGAAATGGCGCCAGCCGGCCGGATCGTCGTCGGCCAGTTCGAAATAGCGCAAGGCATCGGCCAGACCGGGCTGCTGTTTGCGCAGGCTGCGCGCGATCATCCGGCCGCCCAGTTGCGAGCCTTCGATGACGTAGAGCATGCCCCAGCGCGCGGCATCGTTGCCGGCGGCGGGCGCTGCGATGGCAGTGCCTGGTTGCTGGCCGAGCACGCGCAGGTCTTCGCGCAAGGCCGGCACGCGGCGGCGATACTGCCAGCCGGTTCCAGCCAGGGTACTGAGCCAATTGCGCAGCTGCGCTTCGAAGCCGGCCAGCAGTGCATGGTGCCGGCGCAGGATCAGCGCATAGGCGTCGCGATCGACGCGTCCCTGCCCCAATGCCTGCATCAGCGGGATCGCTTCGACCAGGCAATGGACGCCCTGGGTGGCATCGCGCAGCACGAACGCGGCCGAGGGCGGAACTGCCAAGGCGTCGGAAGACATAGGGACTCGAGGCGGTGCCGCGGCACGAAGGACACCAGCCTAGCAGCGCCTGCGCAAATCAGATAAAGCGGGCGCGAGTGCAACGTGAATAGGTTGGCATTATTGCGGCGTTGCGTGCGCGATGCCGGGCCCACGCCCTGCCCGCTTCCAGGCCATGACCCAGCCTGCGGCAAGCAGGAGACCGGCCAGCAACCAGGGCGCGCCGGGCAGATGCAACGGGGCGCCGCTGCCGATAAACCAGGCAAACACGTTGGCGAACAACAACGGACCGGCGATGCCGGCCAGACTGATCAGGCTGGTCAACGCGCCCTGCACGCGGCCTTGCGCATCGGCGCCGACCTCGCGGGTGATCAAGGCCTGCGCGGACGGTGCGGCGATCGCCCAGAACGCGCTGATCGGCACGCCGATCAGGAACGCGGTGCCGCTGTCGGCCAGCCCGTAGATGACGAAACCGATGACCCCACAGCCCAGACCCAGCAGCAGCGCGCGACGTTCGCCCAGCCAGCGCACCAGCCGGCCGACCAGCAACGCGTTGACGATGATGCTGCACACACCCACGCCGGCCAGCACCCAGCTCACTTCGCGCGGGCCCCAGTGATACTGGTAGCTGGCGAACAGGACGAAGATGCTGGGGTAGACGTAATGCGCCAGGTTGGCCAGGAACACCACCGAGGCCAGGCCGAAGACCTGCGGGTAGCGACGCAGCAGCTTGAGCGCGCCAAGCGGGTTGGCATGTGACCAATCCAGCCGCGCGGTGCGGCGTTCGGCGGGCAGCGATTCGGGCAGCACGAACCAGCCGTACAACACGTTCAACAAGGCCAGCCCGGCGGCAAACCAAAACGGCCAGCGCAGACCGATGCTGCCCAGCCAGCCGCCGATCAGCGGGCCGGCGACAAAACCAATGCCGAATGCGGCGCCGAGCATGCCGAACGCGCCGGCGCGTTTGTCGGCCGGGGTGACGTCGGCGATATAGGCATTGGCAGTGGAAAAGCTGGCCGAGCATACGCCGGAGATCACCCGCGCCAGCAGCAGCATCGGCAGGGAATGCGCGGCCGCCATCAGGATGAAGTCCAGGCCCAGGCCCAAACACGAGAGCAGGATCACCGGGCGGCGGCCGTAGCGGTCGGACAAGGCGCCCTGCAGCGGCGAGCAGACGAACTGGATGGCGGCAAACAGGAAGCCGAACCAGCCGATCCAGCCGGCCGCCACGGCGTAGTCGCCACCGGTGAATTGACGCACCAGATCCGGCAACACCGGAATGATCACGCCGAAGGACAGCACGTCGATCAGCACGGTGATGAAGATGAAGATCAGCGCGGCGCGGCGCCGGCCCGGTGCAGGAGCGGATGCGGAATCGGGAAAGATGGACATCGCGCGGCACGCAGGGGCGAAGCGGCGAGTGTAGCGGTGGATTGAGCGGTGGGGATGGGCTTACGTACCCTCATCCGCCCTTCGGGCACCTTCTCCCGAGGGGAGAAGGGAAGCGCTTGGCCTGTGCGTCAGAAGACTCTGGTCTATGCGTCCAGCGCAAGATCATTGCGATGTCGTTCAAGCCCCTCTCCCGCCGGGAGAGGGGTTGGGGTGAGGGTACGGGGCGAAGCCACACGCGCACTCAAACTTCACCAGGCTTCGCGCGTACCTTCATCCGCCCCTTCGGGGCACCTCCTCCCGATGGGAGAAGGGAAGCGCCTGGCCTGTGTCTGGCGCAAGGTCAGCGTGATGGAGTTAGAGCCCCTCTCCTGCGGGAGAGGGGTTGGGGTGAGGGTATGGGGCGAAGCCACACGTGCACTCAAACTCCACCAGGCTTCGCGCGTACCCTCATCCGCCCCTTCGGGGCACCTTCTCCCGGTGGGAGAAGGGAGTCATCTCTGCCTCTTTACTGTCTTGGAAAGCTGCGCGGGCTCTGCGCGTGCCTTGGCGAATCTTGCGGTTATTCGACGCTGATGGTCTGGGTCAGCGTGTGGCTGGCGCCGGGGGCGAGTTCGATCACGTCCGGGCCGGCGTTGGCCGCTTCCAGGCAGACGTAGTCGCGCCAGCCGGCGCCCACGTCGGCCATCTTGGCGGCCGCTTCTTCGCCCGGGTTCCAGGCCACCAGCGAGCGGCTGCCTTGGGTGGCGATGACGATGCGGCGGCCGAGCACCGGGTCGGTCAGGGTGTAGCGGCCACCGGCGTTGGTGTAGATGCGGTCACTGCGGCCGGGATCGCGTGGATCGCGCAGGCTCCAGTCGCCTTGTTGGCGATGGGCGGTGGCGTAGTTTTCGTACTTGTCGAGGTAGTCCAGCCCGTCCAGGCCCTGCACGCTGACCTTGAGCGCGTCGCCGACGCGGAAGTAATTGTGCAGCGCCTGGGTGAACCGCACCGGGGCCGGGCTGGTGTTTTCGGTGATCAGGCTTTGTTCGAGCGTGCGGCCGATACGCAGGGTCATGCGCAGACGCAGCGCCAGGTCGTCGAAGCTGGGCGGAGTCAGCGTGAGCATCAGGGTGCCGTCGTCTTCGCGGCGGCTGTCGGTCAGCTGCCACGGCACGGTGCGCACGAAGCCGTGCGAGGGCACTTCGCCGGTCTGGTCCTGGCGGCCGAAGTACGGCCAGCACACCGGCGCGCCGCCTCGGATCGGAGTGGGCGGTTGCTTGGCGGTGGGCGACAGCCACATCACGTCCTGGCCGCCCTTGGGCACGAACGACAGCAGCTGGCCGCCGAACAGGCTGATGGCCGCGGTGGAGAACGGGGTGTCGATCAACAGCGAGGGGAAACCGTGGAAATCGCCTGTGCGCAGGCCGGTGAGGTCGGACATGGGGGGTGCCTTCTGGACGATGGGGGATTGGGCGAATGCGGGATAGGCGGCCGGCAGCTTGAACGCGGTGGCGCGGATGGCGGCGGCGCCGGTGACCGGCGGGGCGGCACGCAGGGCGGTAAGGATGCGTTGACCGGGGCGGCCGTCGGCCGGTTGCAGGCCCAGGCGGGTCTGCTCGACCTGGATGGCGCGGCGGGTGGCGCTGCCGACCATGCCGTCGGCCTCGCCGATCAGGTGGCCGCGGGCCAGCAGCAACTGCTGCAGTTCGCGCCGCTCGGGGCGGCCCAGACCGGGGTCGTCGGTGGGCCAGGCGGCGACCAGGCCGGTGCCGCCGCGCAGGCGGTCGGCAAGCAACGCAATCGACAGTGCGTAGCTTTCGGCGGCGTTGTAGGCGTAGATCGCGTCGTAGTTACGGAAGACCAGAAACGCCGGCCCGGTCGGGCCAGCCGGTAGCAGCAGCGCCGCCGGGGTATCGGCGGGCACACCGGTCGGCGCCAACGCCTTGCCATCGGTGCCAAGCAAGCCGGCGGTCTGCCAGGCCTGCAGCGGTTGGCGCCGGGTGCGGCCGGCCTTGCTGGCATCGAAGCCGGCAGGCAGGCGCACTTCCATCCCCCAGGGGCGGGCGCGCTGCCAGCCGGCCTTGACCAGATAGTTGGCGGTGGAGGCCAGCGCGTCGGGAATGCTGGCGACCAGATCGCGGCGGCCGTCGCCGTCGCCATCCACCGCGATGCGGGCGTAGGTCGAGGGCATGAACTGGGTCTGCCCGAAGGCACCGGCCCAGGAGCCGGTCAACCCGTCCGGAGATAAGTCGCCTTGCTGCAGCAGGCTGAGCAAGGCGAGGAATTCGCCGCGAAAGAACGGTTGACGGCGGCCCGCGCACGACAGCGTGGCCAATGAGACCAGCAACGGGCGCTTGCCGGTGACGCGGCCGTAGTCGCTCTCCACGCCCCACACCGCCACGATGGTGGCCGGATCCACGCCGGTCTGTTCGGACAGGCGGGTCAGCAACGCGCGGTAGGTGACCAACATGGCCTGCCCGTCGGTGACACGCTGGCTGTCGACCAGGCTGGCGAGGTAATCCCAAATAGGGGTGGTGAATTCGGGTTGGGCATCGAGCAGCGGCAAGACGCTGGAATCGCGCGCCAGGCCGGCGGTGAAACGCTGGAAGTTGGCGGCCTCCACGCCCTTGGCGGCGGCCTGGGTCTGCAGGCCCGCCAGGCAGCGGTCGAAGGCCGGATCGGCACAGGCGACTAATGGCAGCAGTGCCAGCAGCGTGGGCAGGACACACCGGATCGGCATCATGGCGTGGTGACCGGCGTAGAGACGGACGTCATGCGGTGGAGCGCTCCTGCGGCAAGTCGAGCCACCGAGGATAGCCAACCTGAGTGGTTCGAGGCGTGCAGGTGGCGCTGCCGCTGCAGCATCGTGAGCTGCGGGAGTGGGTGACGCTACGCGGGAATGAAGGCGTAGTAAGCGCGCTTTTGAGACCGGTAAGGACAGTACTGACGCTCTATGACGTGTGTCAGCTGGGGATAGTGCGCGCCGATGCCGAGGTCTTGAACCGGTCCGCCTGGCAGAGACGCAGCCACAGCTCGGCGGCATTGATCGCCGGGCTTAGCTGCCGTCGCCGGTGATGCCGGTCAGCAGCGACAGCGCCGGTGCGGAGGGGCTGGCGTCGGATACGCGACGGGCGCGGGCCCTGCGTGGAGCATCGTGGCGGGGACCGAACCAGACCATCGCAGTGGCCAGACATGCCGGCAGCACGATCGCGAACACCGCGATGGCCACCAGCACCCACTGCCAGAGATTGAAGGTTGCCATGATCGTGTCCGCCCCGCGGCGAGCTCCGCCGAGGCGGCAAGCTTCCGGGATCGGCTGCGAACGTGGCGTCGACAAACCGCGCCGGCCCATGCCGTTCGTCGGGCTGAATGGCTTCATGTCTGCGGCCTGTTGCGGCATCACTTCAAGCCTGGACCCTGCTCAGCGCGCGTCGAGGTAATACCAGTGGCCGTCTTCGCGCACGAAGCGGCTGTGCTCGGTCATGCGCACCGCGCTGCCGCCGCCAATGCGATAGCGGGCCAGAAACACCACTTCGGCAGTGTCGGCGCCGGTGACGATGGCGCGTTGTACGGTCAGGCCGAGCCAGGTGGTGCGGCCGCCTTGGTCCAGCGACAGTTCGGATGGGCGCGTGGACGGATGCCAGCTGGCGAGCAGGTACGCCACATCGCGGCGTACATAGGCGCTGTAGCGCGCACGCATAAGGGTTTCGGCATCGGGCGCGGCGGCACCGGCATGGTATTGCCCGCAGCACTGCGCGTAGGTGGCGGCGCGGCCACAGGGACAGGGATCGGTGGGTATGGAGGTCGGCATCGGGCGATTGTGCGGGATGGGATTGGGGATTGGGGATTGGGAGGCGGGTTTCTACGTGTTTATGCTGTCGTCCCCGTTGTGCGGAGCGCCGTCTTGCTGGAACTGATTCCCACCGAATTGCCGTGGCTGCTGTGCATTGCCTTCGTTGCCGGATTGGTGGATGCGGCGGTTGGTGGGGGTGGGTTGATCCAGTTGCCGGGGCTGTTCGCCACGCTGCCGCAGCAGGCGCCGTCGCTGATTCTGGGCACCAACAAGTTCAGCGCGATGTTCGGCACCGGGGCCTCGGCGTGGCGGTATGCGCGCAATGTGCGCTTTCCGTGGCGGCCGGTGCTGTATGCCACTGCGGCGGCGTTCACGTTTTCGTTTCTGGGCGCGACGGCGGTCAGCCTGCTGCCCAAGCAGGCGGTGCGGCCGCTGATTCTGGTGCTGCTGGTCGCGATGTTGATCTACACGCTGATCAAGAAGGATTTCGGTGCGCTGCATCGTCCGCGCGAGATCGGCCGGCGTGAGTTGATCACTGCGTTGGCGATGGGCGCGGCAATCGGGTTCTACGATGGGTTCTTCGGTCCTGGCACCGGCAGTTTTCTGATCTTCTTGTTCATCCGCTTTTTCGGGCTGGATTTTCTGCGCGCCTCGGCCGCGGCCAAGGTGGTGAACCTGGCCACTAACCTGGCGGCGCTGTCGTTCTTTTTGCCCAGCGGCCAGGTGATGCTGGCGATCGGCATTCCGATGGCGGTGGCCAACGTGGCCGGTGCAGTGGCCGGTACACGAATGGCGTTGCGCGGTGGCACGCCGCTGATCCGCAAGTTGTTTCTTGTGTTGGTCATCGTGCTGATCGGCAAGATGGGCTGGGATCTGCTGCGTTGACGACCGCGAACCAGACCGCACCGCATCGAACGGCCACGCGGCGCGCACTTCCCGCAACCATGCACACCGACCCTCTCGACTGGCCCTTGCCCGCCCACCAGCGCGGGACCTTACGCGGCATGGATGCCGCGTAAGAGCTTACAAGGACGTACTTGCAGCGTGTCCCGCGTCGGTGGGCGGGCAAGCGCCCTGCGGCCAAGCTACAGATCAGCCGGCTGCGTACAGTTTTGTTGGCGACTCTTAGTCGCTTAGAAATCCATACTCAACGTTGCCGACAAGGTGCGCGGTGCGCCCGGGTAGTTGGTGGTCTGCGTCACCGGTTGCTCGATGTAGAAACGATTGGCGATATTGCGCAGCATCAGCGCCAGTTGATAACGGCCGCCGAAGCGGTATGCCGCCGAGGCATCGAAGCGCGTGTAGCCGGCAATGCGATAGCTGTTGGCGAGATCGCCTTCGCGCTCGCCCACATGCACCGCGCCTGCGCCCAAGGTCAGGCCATACAGCGGTCCGCTGGCGACATGGTAGGTGCTCCACAGACTGGCGCTGACGCGCGGCACGCCGCGCAGGCGATTGCCCTGCGGAATGACGGTATCGCGGGTGACCTGTGCGTCCAGATAGCCGGCGCCCAGAATCAGCCGCCAGTTCTGGGTGAGCTCGCCGGTGATGTCCATTTCCAGCCCGCGCACGCGCTGCTGGCCGGTGACCAGCACAAAGCCATCGTTGTCCGGATCGCTGGTAGCGACGTTGTCCTTGGTGATCTGGAACGCGGCAGCGGTGGCGAGCACGCGGTTGTCGAATAGCGCACTTTTCAGTCCGATTTCGTACTGGCGGCCGGTCTCCGGTGGTGCGCTGCCGCCAGCAAACAGGGTGGCGCTGCGCGGTCGAAACGCGGTGGAGGTGTTGGCGTACAGCGACAGCTGCGGCGCCGCCTTCCACACCACGCCAATGCGTGGCGATGCACGCCGGCCGTCTTCGCGGGTGCGGGCGCCGTTGTCGATGGTGGTCTGTTGCACATCATCCCAGCGCACGCCGGCCAGCACATCCCAGCGCTCGCCGATGCTGATCTGGTCCTGCACGTACAACGCGGCGTAACGCGCATCGACCTCGATGGCGCGCGCCGGCACATACGTGCCCGGCAAGGCGCCCTGCACCGGACTGGTCACGCTGATGCGGGCCAGCGGCGCGCGGGCTTCATCTGTCTGGCGATGCGCATCCACGTATTCGGCGCCGGCCAGCACGTGATGGCGCAGTGGGCCGGTAGCGAAACGCGCCAGCACTTCGGTCTGCGAGGTGGTGGCGCGCACCTGCTGGTCCTGGCGCACCGCGCGGCGTTGCAGAAACGCGCGATCGGCGCTGAAACCGGTGAAGTCGGCCACGTCGCGGCCGCTGTCGCCGTCCTGGTGATTGAGGATCTGGCGCAGCGTCAGCCAGTCATTGGCGTCGACTTCGATGCGCCCGCGTGCGGTGCGCGAGGTGCCGTGATTGCGCGACCACGGCTCGCCAAAACTGCGCTCGGCCGGGCCACGCACCACGCCGTCGATGGCGACCAACCCGCGATCGCCCGGGCTGTTCTGGCGGGTGTATTCCAGATCCAGATCGGCCCGCAGTTGATCGTTCGGCCGCCATGCCAGCGAGGGCGAGACGAACACGCGGTCGCCATCGGCCTGCGCAGCGCGAAAGCTACCGGTCTGCTGCGCGGCGGCGCTGAGCCGTGCCGATACCGTCGGGCTCAACGGGCCGGTGACGCTGGACTGCACGCGGCGCAGGCCGTGTTCGGCCACCTGCACCGAGGCATTGCCGCCGAACACCGCATCCGGCCGCAGCGTGACCAGATTGATCACCCCGCCAGGCTCGCCGCGCCCGTACAACACCGCCGCCGGGCCCTTGAGCACTTCCACCTGGGCGACATTAGCCAGATCGCGCACGGTCTCGGTGAAGTTCTGCGCCGGGTTGAGCAGGATGCCGTCCACCGCATACGAGGACGCCTCGAAGCCGCGAATGACGAAGGTTTCCGAGCGATTGCCCTGGGTGCCGCCGGGCTGCACGTTGGAGACGTTGGCCACCACATCCACCAGCCGGGTGAGTTGCTGTTCGTCGATCACCGAGCGCGGCACCACCTGGATCGCCTGCGGAATGCGCTCCACCGGCGTCTGCGTGCGGGTGGCGCCGGCGGCTTTTTCCGGCCGATACAGGGCGCGCTTTTCGCTGACCACGATGGCGTCGAGCAGGCTGGCCTCCTGGGCGGCGGCCGGCATGGCGGCAAACAGGGACACGAACAACAGGTGGCGAGGCGCAGGCAGTGGGGTCATCGGGATCTTCAGCGGGCGATGCGCGCACTGGCGGGCACATCTGGGCCGCTAATGATAACGATTCTTATCTAGGCGTGCCGGCTTGCTGTGTCCCTGACCTGCGCCGCATGCGACCGCAGCGCGGTGACGCAGGCATCCAGGCGTTGCGCTCAGCGTTTTCCGCGCGGCTTGCTTGCAGATCCGCGCGTGGACGCAGGACGTTCCTTGGCCACTGTGGCTTTGGCTGGCGCGGGCCTGGCAGTGCTGCGCGCCGCGGTTGCTTTGGTTGCTTTGGTTGCGCCACCCAGCGATGTGTTACCGCGTCTGGTCGCCACTGCCGACTTGGCAGCAGGTGTCTTCGGCACTGCCGTGGCTTTGGTCGGCTTGGCAGTCGGCTTGGCGGACGCGGTCGTACGCCTGGATGCCTTCCCGGTATCTGCCTGCGTCTTGGAGGGTTTGGTCGGCGTTGCCGGCTTGCGCGCTGTGCCCGCTGCAGGCGATGCACGCCTGGCTGATGCAGGTTTGGCTGGTGCAGTCTTGGCGGACGCGGCCTTGCCCGCTGCGGTCTTCGCCGATGCCGACTTGCCTGATCCCGCACGTGCGCTGGAAGCGGCGGTTTTCGAGGTCTTCGGCGCGGCTTGAACAGCTGGCGCCAATGCCGGCGTGACCTTGCTGGCGCGCTTGCTCGCCTTGGCTGCCAAGTCGTCCTGCGCAGGGACGTCCTGAAGCGCCGCACCCTCAGCGCCAGAGACAGGACCGGTGCTGTCCATACGCGTTTCACCCCGCGTCGAACGGGCTGCATCCTCGCGCTGCGTAACACTCGCAGACTGCTCCGCAATTGCAGGACCAGCCTCGTCTGCACGCGAGCGCTCGGGCAACTTGAGTCGCTGCGCCTGCTCGTCGTATTCGATCAGCAGCACGCCGGAGTTGTGCCGGCCGCTGATTTCCACAAAGCAGGCGCCGCCGATGAACGGCTCCAGCGTCATCACCGATTTCAGTGGTGTGGCCACCACCATCTGGAAACCGAAGTTCTCGAAGATGTTCATCGCCAGCGCGGTGAATTCGTTGTCGGCCTTGTCGAAGGCTTCGTCCAGCACCACCGCGCAGTAACGCGGCAACTCGCCGTCTTCGCCGCCGAGCTGGTAGCGCAACGCAGCGGCCAGGCAGGTGGTTGCCAGCTTCTGGCGTTGACCGCCGGATTTGCCGGCGCCGCTGCGGTAGATCTCCACCTGCGCGCGGGTCTGTGCGTCCAGTTCAACGCCGATGAATTCCACATGCAGGCGCACGTCCAGCACCTGCTCGCGCCAGCGGCGTGCCTCCGGTTCCTGCGCGCCCAGGCGCGCCACCAGCTCGCGCAAGGTGGAAAACTGCGCCTCGGCCAGTGCGCGGTCTTCGGTCTGTTGATGCGACAGCACCGCACGCAATTGTTGCTGGAATTCCTGCACTTCGCTCAGGCGACGGTCGCTGACCTCGATGGTCAGCAGCGTGCCGCGATTGAACGGCACCTGCTCCAGACTGGCGTTGACCTCGTCCATGCGTTGCTTGATGCCCTTGTGGGCCTCGGCGGTGTGGCGCTGCAGGGCGAGCAGATTGTTCTTGCTCTGGGTCTGCAGCAGGTCGAAGAAGCGGTGCTCGTGGCGCGGCAGGCCATCGCTTTCCAGGCGATCCAGCCGCGCGAGGAAATCGTCGGCACTGGCCAGGCTTACGGTGAAATCGCCGCTGTCTTCCGGCCATTGCTGGCAGTACTTGCGGAAGCAATCGAGCAGCTGCGCGCTGAGCCGGCTGTCGCGGCCCTGGCTCTCGGCCAGTTGCTCGGCCAGGCCGCGCTCGACCACACGGAAATGCGCTTCCAGGTTGTCCAGCGACAGCGGTGCCAACGCCGCCAGGCGTTCGCGCAGGCCCTGCAGCTGGGTGGGCGTGAGCGCGGCGGTGCCGGCACGGCTGGCGCAGGCGGCGTGCTGCTGTTCGAGCCGGACACGCTCGCGCGCCAGCTGCGCGCGCTCCAGCCGCACTTCCTCGTAGGTGCGCTTGGCCTGGTCGCGCAAGGTGCGCGCGGTCTCGATCGCCTGGCCGAGCGCGCGCAGGCCGCTGTTGCCTTCGCGCAGCTGCTGCAGCTGTTCGTCGATATCGCTCAGGCGCTGCAGCTTGGGGCCGACATCGATCTCGTCCCAGTCGCGCTCCACCAGGGTGTGCGCGGCCAGCTGCCGTTCCTGGTCCTGCTCGCGCTGCTTGCGCAGCGCGGCCACGTCGGCATCGCAGCCGGCGATGCGCTGGGCCAGCGTCTGCGCCTCGCGCTCGAACACCTTGAGCTTGTCGCGGTTGTCGTGACCCAGCAACCAGCGTTTGCGGTCGTTGACCGCATGGCGGTCGTCCTTTTCGTAGCGATCGCCGGGATGCTTGACCTGCCCCTCGCGAGTGATGGCGCGGTCGGCATTGCGCAGCGCGGCGGCGTTGTCGACGCATTCGTAATCGAAGCGACGCATCAACTCGTTGCGCAGCCACTCGGTGAAGGCATGCTCGCGCAGTTGCAGCTTGCCCGGCAATGCGCGCGCATCCGGCGTGCGCGCATGCAGCGCGTCGTTGCGGCGTACCCGGAAATACACCAGCCGCGTGCCGATGTGGGTGCGGTTGACCCATTCGCTGACCTGCGCGTAATGCCGCTCGTCCACCAGCAGCGACTGCGCAAAACCGCTCAGCACGCGCTCGATCGCGCCGCGCCAGGCCGCCTGATCCTCGCGCACCTGCACCAGTTCGCCAACGAACGGCAGCGCGGCTTCGGCAATACCGGTGTCCTCGCACAGGCGCGCACGCAAGGCCTGCATCGGTGCCGGCATGCTCGACGGGGCGCGCTTCAACGCATCCAGTTCGGCGCGGATCTCGGCAAAGCGCCGCTCATCGTCGCGGCGCGCACCCATGCGCTCGGCGATCGCCTCATCCAGCGCGCTGGCGTCGTGCTTGCCGTTCTCCAGCACGGTCTGGGCATGCGCGATCTGCTCGGCAAAGCCGCTGGCGCCTGCGGCCAGGGCGGTGCCGAGCTGGCGGCAGGCCTGTTCGATCTGCACGCGACGCCGCAGACGCTCGTCGCGCTCGCGCTCGACCCGGGCGCGCTCGCGTTCGAGCTCCTCGATCTGTTCGCCACCGGCGGCGCGTTGTTCGCGTTCCAGCCCGGCGAGTTTCTGTTCCTGATTGTCCAGCGACTCACGCCGCTGGCCTTCTTCGCCGGCCAGCCCGCGGTCCTGGCTGTCGAGCTCGTGCAGGCGCGTCTCCAGCAAGGCCAGACGCTGCTGTTCGCGATAGCTGTCCACGCCCAGCTGCAGCTCGCGCAACTCGCCGACGCTGTGGCGCAGAGCCATCAGCGCCGCATGGTGTTCACGTGCCGGGCTCAGCGTTTCCACCTGGCGGCGTGCGGTGACCACCGCATGATGGGCGCCGTCGAGTTCGGCGAAGTCTTCCACCAGCCGGTCGGCCGCTTCGAACGTGCGCGGCTCGTCCAGCATGAAGCCGCGCAGGAACACATTGAGATCGCCCAGATTCTTGGCCGACTGGGTCTTGTGCAACAACCGCAACGCCATCTCGTTGCCGATGCCCAGCACATGCCGGAAGCGCTCTGCGTAGCCGGCAAAGCCATCGAAATGCGCGACCTCCTCGCCGAGACGCGCCTTGAGCTTGCGCAGATCCAGATCGAAGCCATCCAGCTCGCTGGCCACATCGAAGCTGCGCGGCGCGACCATGTAATGGCGGCGCACATCGGCCGCGGCATTGCCGCTGCCGGCGATCCAGAACAGGCGAATCAGACTGACCGTCTCGCCATGCGCGTTGCGGTATTCCAGCACCAGCGCAGACCAGGTGGCACCCTTGCGCAGGTATTGGGTGGCGATTTCGCCCGAGGCGCTGTCCTGCTGATCGGCCCAGGCCCCACGCACATACGACACCAGGCTGCGATCGCGCCCACTGCGCTCGGCCTCGCGTGCGGCGGCATTGAAGTCGACGATGCTGGGCGGGGTCAGCAGTGCCGACATCGCATCCAGCAAGGTCGACTTGCCGGACCCGGAGCGGCCGACGAACAGGAAGCCTTTCTCCGCGATCGGCACCTCGGTCAAGCCGTTGAACGTGCCCCAGTTGTGCACCTGCAACCGCCGCATGCGGAACTGCTGCGCGCGCTGCTCGGCAAGCGAATCAGTGAACAGGGACGCGCCCGGCTGCGCCGGCGACAGGTTGGACTGGGAATTCATGGCTCACTCACCAAAACGGGATGACAGGTAACGCTGAAGACGAATCACATCACGCATGTTTGAAGCAGGGGGGCGTGTTGCGATCGGCCGTCCCCTCATCCGCCCTTCGGGCACCTTCTTCCGATGGGAGAAGGCACTCAGTCGAGCGCAACGTCTCCCTCGCGCAAGCCGCGATACGCCACCACCAAGGCCTGCATGTCCTCTGCCGAGAACAACAACTTCAGCACCGGCGAGACCTCATACCGCTCCTCGCTGCCGCGCAACCGCGACAGCAACTGGTTCTCGCGCATCTTGCCGATCGCCGTCATCACCCGTCGCGCGAATCCCGCGCGGTCGGTGGACACGTTCTTCTCGTAGACCGACAAGGCCTCCACCAACTGCGCCTCGTCCACCACCGCACGCTCGCCGCGCGTATCGGCTTCGGCCAGTTGCTGACGCAGGAACAGCAGCAACACCGACTCGATAAATGTCAGTGGCGCGCTGCGCAGCAGGGTTGGCGATTCCAGCTCGGCGGTATCGGCCTGACGAGTGAAGGCCACCCCGCCCTCGCGGTCCAGCACCAGCTCCAGGAACAGCTCGCACAACACCTGGCGGATCGCCGCTTCGTTGCGCAACAGCGCAGGCCACAACGCACCGTGGCGTTGCGCGTCGATGCTGGGGCCGGCCAGCAGCTGGCACAGCGCACGCCGCGCGTCGAATGGCAGCGTGCCGGTGTCGCCCAGAAACAGTTCGCCACGCGGTTGTGCAGGCGATGTCTCCGTCAGCGGCATGCGGCCGGCATCGGCCGACGCGCCGGTGTCCTCATCCGCATCCAGGCGGGTGTCCTCAGACCAGTTCATTGCGTTTCTCCCGGGTGAACCACACCAGCGGAATGCGTGCGCGCCGCAGGGCGCCGTCGCCGCCTTCCCATTGCACCGTTTCCATCTGTCCATCGATCACCACGCCGTGGCGCGTGCCCAGCGACAGGTAACCGATCACGCTGCCCAGGCCCTGCGCGGCCGGGCGCTGCTGCAGCGCATCGCCGATGGTCAGGCGCGGGCGCTGGCCGAGCAGCTCGTGCAGATCGCGGCGCAGGCTGCGCACGTCGATCTCCGATTGCGCGACCAGATCGCCCACGCTGTCGAGCGAGATGTCTGCCGCATCGGCGGCCTGCACGCGGCCATCGACCTGGGTCAGGCGCGGGTCGTGCAGGCGCCATTGCGACAGCGAACGCAGGCGGGCAGCGCTCAACGCCTGGGTGTAACCGGTGGCGGTGGTGGCGTGCAGGCTGTCGCGCAGCTGCAAGGCTTCGCCCTGCGCCTGCTTGAGCAATTGATTGAGCCGGCGCTGTTCCAGATAGCCGCGGCTCTGCACGAAACCGCGCAGGCTGCGCGCGAAGTGCTGCATCACCGTGTGCACCTCGCCGCCGCGCTCCAGCAGCGTGCCGGTCAACCCGCGCAGGAAGGCGCGTTCGCGACGATCGAGCTTGCGGGCGAAGCCGCGTGCCAGCAGCGCATCCAGTGCCTGATCGAGCTGGCTGCTCTGCTGGGTGTCGTTGAGCAGGCTCCAGAACGCCTCGAAGGTGCGCCCGGCCTCGCTGTCGGCGATCACGTCCACGCCGTTGAACAGCTGCTCCAGCACATCGCCGCGCGCGCCTTCGTCGTCGATGATGCGCTCGCGGAACTGGCGGTTGAGCTGTTCGAAATCATCGCGCACGCGATGGAAATCCTCGGCCAGCTCGTCGGAGAGATGGATCAGGTCTCGGGCGCGCTCCAGTGCGCGCTTGCCATCCAGCGCGGCCACGCGCCCGGAGGCCACGCGCTCGATCTCGGCATCGATGCGCGCGCGTTCTTCGCGCAGGGCGGCCAGACGCAGCTCCGGGTCGGCTTCGGTCTGGCCAGCCAATTGCACCAGCTGCTGGATCACCAGCGACAGCCGGCTTTCGGTGGCGCTGCTGCTGCTCTCGCGCAGGCCGACGATGAAACGGATGGCCTGGGTGGCCGCACGCGACAGTTCGTACTCTTCTTCGGCCGCGCCTTCGGGCAGGCGGCGTTCCAGCCAGCCCTGCGCCAGCCAATGCGCCAGATAGGCCTGCGCAGTGCGCGGCAACTCGCGCGAGAGTTCGTCGGCGCGCAGCACATCGAGCTGGCGCTGCAGACGCTCATGCAGCACGGCCGAGGGCAGGCGGCGTTCGCCATCCATCAATACCGTCTGCAGCAGGCCGATCAGCTCCGGCGCGTGGTCGGCGGCGAGCAGTTTCCACACCGGCTGCTCGCGCAATTGGCGATAGCCGGCGATGCGTGCCTGGTGCTTCATGGCGACGGCAACGGCTGCCTCAACGCTTGCCGCCCACTTCGATGAACTGCAGGAATTCGGCGCGGGTGCGGGCGTCTTCGCGGAAGCTGCCGAGCATCTTGGAGGTCACCATGCTGACGCCGCGCTTGTGGATGCCGCGGGTGGTCATGCACTCGTGCGAGCCTTCCACCACCACGCCCACGCCGCGCGGTTGCAGCACGTCCTGGATGCACTGGGCGATCTGCGCGGTCATCTTTTCCTGCACCTGGAAGCGGCGCGCGTAGCTTTCCACCACGCGGGCGAGCTTGCTGATGCCGACCACCTTGCCGCGCGGCAGATAGCCCACGTGCACCTTGCCGATGATCGGCGCCATGTGGTGCTCGCAATGGCTTTCGTAGGAGATGTCGCGCAGCACGATCAGCTCGTCGTAGCCGGCCACCTCTTCGAAGGTGCGCTCCAGGTACGCGCGCGGTTCTTCGCGGTAGCCGCTGAACCAGTCGCCATAGGCCTCGGCGACCCGGCGCGGGGTGTCGAGCAGGCCCTCGCGGGCCGGGTCTTCGCCGGCCCAGCGCAGCAGGGTGCGCACGGCTTCTTCGGCCTGGGCCTGGGTGACGGAGGAATCGGGCTGGTCGGACTGGCTCATGCGCAGGTGCACCCAAAGGGGGCGAGCATGGTACCCGAGGACAGGCCAGCCGCCCCAGTGGCGGTTGCGCCGGCTTGGACGGGTTCAGCAGCTATTGATTCATTATTGAATTGATAGCATCCTATCTATTATGACGAATCCCCCTCTGTCCTCCCGTGCGCAGCTCAGTTCCGGGCTGCTGGTCGCCGCCCGTCAATGGCAGCGGCTGGCCGACCAGGCACTTGGCGAATTTGGCCTGTCCAGCGCCTGCACCGGGCCGTTGCTGATGATCGGCCGCTCCGGCGGCGGTATCCGCCAGGTGACGCTGGCTCAGCAACTGGGCATGGAAGGCCCCTCCCTGGTACGGCTGCTGGACAAGCTGTGCGCGCAGACGCTGGTGCGCCGCGAGGCCGACAGCAGCGACCGTCGCGCCAATCAGTTGTGGCTCACCGACGCAGGCCAGGCGCTGGTCGGTCGCATCGAACTCCGCCTGGATGCGCTGCGCGCCGAGGTGTTCGGCACGCTCAGCGAGGCGCAGGTGCAGGTAGTGCTGACCTTGTGGGAGCAGATCGCTCAGGCGCATGCGCGGCTGGGCCAGCCCGACTAAGCCCCATGCGCGGCCCATGCGGCGCGCGATGACAGTGCAGATGGCCGGCGCGCGCCATGCCGCGGGGCGTCTTTTTCTCTTCAGGAAGTAAGCGATGTACGGCGAATTCAGTCTCTACGGTGTGTTCGTACCCACCCTGCTGGCGTTGATGACGCTGGCCTACCTGCTCAACAGCGCCATCGGCGCGCTGCTGACCCGCGCCGGTGCGTACCGGCATGTCTGGCACCCGGCGCTGTTCAACCTGGCGCTGTACATCGCGCTGCTGGGCGGCCTGTTTTTCCTTACCCGTTGGATGCAATCGTGAACAAGCTGATCAAAAGTGCGGGGCCGGCGCTGCTGACCCTGGCGATGGTGGTGGTGGCCGCGTTGATGCTGCAGCACCTGTGGCGTTACTACATGGAGGCGCCGTGGACGCGCGATGCGCACGTGGGCGCCGATGTGGTGCAGGTGGCGCCGGATGTGTCCGGGCTGGTGGAATCGGTGGCGGTGGCCGACAACCAGGCGGTCAAGCGCGGCCAGCTGCTGTTTGTGGTGGACCGCGCGCGCTATGCGATCGCGCTGGAACAGGCGCGCGCCGCGCTGGCCGAGCGCCAGGCCACGTTGAGCCAGCTGCGCCGCGAAATTGCGCGCGACCGCAGCCTGCAGGACCTGGTCGCCGCCGAGGATGCCGAGGTGCGCCGCTCCAATGTGCTCAAGGCGCAGGCCGCCGTGGCCACCGCGCAATCGGCGGTGGACCTGGCCCAGCTCAATCTGGACCGCACGCAGGTGCGCAGCCCCGCCGATGGCCATGTCAGCGACCGCACCGTGCGTGTGGGCGATTACGTCAGCGCCGGGCGCCCGGTGGTGGCGGTGCTGGATACCGGCTCGTTCCGTGTCGATGGCTATTTCGAAGAAACCCGCCTGCACGGCGTGCATGCCGGCCAGCGCGTAGACGTGCGCCTGATGGGCGAGCCGGTGACCTTGCATGGGCATGTGCAGAGCATCGCTGCCGGTATCGAAGACCGTTACCGCAGCGGCAGCGCCGGCGCGTTGCCCAACGTCACCCCGGCGTTCGACTGGGTGCGGCTGGCGCAGCGCATCCCGGTACGTATCGTGCTGGATCAGGTGCCCAAGCACGTGCAGCTGATTGCCGGGCGCACCGCCACCGTGACCATCCTGCCGGATGCCATGCGCGACGCCGCCGCCACCGCGCCCGCCCGCGTGCAGGCCGAGGCCGCGCCATGAACCGCGCCGTATTGCGTCCCCTGGGACTGGCCACGCTGCTGGCCGCATTGAGCGCATGCACCACGGTCGGCCCGAACTACGCCGTGCCGGACGATTCGGCCTACCAGCGCCCGGCCGCCAATGCCGCGTTTCTCGACACCGGCAACGACCAGGTGCACCCCGGGGCACCGCTGCCGGCACGCTGGTGGGCGCTGTATCAGGACCCGATGCTGGACGAAATGATCGAACAGGCGCTGCGCGACAACGTCGAGTTGAAGGTCGCAGGTGCCAACCTGCGCCGCGCCGCTGCGGTCTACGAACAGGCGCTGGACGCGGGCGGCTTCGATTACGAAGTGGAAGCCGGCGTCAGCCGCGCGCAGGTCTCGGCCGAAGCCTTCCTGCAGCAGGAAAAGCTGCCGGTGTTCAACCTGGCCGACGGCAAGTTCGGGGTGTCGTACCAGTTCGATCTGTTCGGCAAGCTGCAACGCGGTGCCGAGGCCGCGCAGGCCGATACGCAAGTCGCCCAGGCCGCGATCGATCTGGCGCGCGTCAACGTGGCCGCGCAGGTCGCCGGCAGTTATGTGGAGATCTGCCACGCCAATCACGAGCTGCACGTGGCCGAGCATTCGCTGCAATTGCAACAGCGCAGCCGCGACATTACCCAACGCCTGATCGATGCCGGCCGTGGCACACCGCCCGATCTGGCCCGCGCCACCGCGCAGGTGGCGATGCTGGAAGCGGCGCTGCCGCCGCTGCGCGCGCGCCGCCAGGCGGCCGGTTACCAACTGGCCGCGCTGCTCGGCAAGACGCCTGGCGAAGTGCCTGCCGGTGTGGACCGCTGCGCGGATGCGCCGGCTTTGCAGCAACCCATTCCGATTGGCGATGGCCGCGCGCTGCTGGCGCGTCGCCCGGACGTGCGCCAGGCCGAGCGCCGGCTGGCGGCGGCCACTGCGCGCATCGGCGTGGCCACTGCCGAGCTGTATCCGGATATCCGCCTGGGTGGCTCGATCGGCGCCACCGGCCTGCTGGCCGACTTCGGTGAGCCGGCCACACATGCCTGGTCGTTTGGCCCGCTGATTTCCTGGACGCTGCCGTCCAGCGGTGCGCGAGCCCGCATCCGCGCCACCGAAGCCGGCGCGGACGCGGCGCTGGCGCAGTTCGACAACACCGTGCTGCAGGCGCTGCGCGAGGTGCAGACCACGCTGTCGCGCTACGCGCAGGATCTTGACCGCCTGCATCTGCTCGAACAGGCGCAGCAACAGGCCGAACTGGCCTCGTCGCAGAACCGGCGCTTGTATCAGGGCGGGCGCACGCCGTATCTGTCCAGCCTGGATGCCGAGCGCACGCTGGCCACCGCCGACATGACGCTGGCCAATGCGCAGGCGCAAGTCTCGCAGGATCAACTGCAGCTGTTCCTGGCGCTGGGCGGCGGTTGGGAAACCACCGCCGGCCACACCGATACGACGGCCGCACGATGAAGGCGCTGCTGCGCGATCGCCAGGCCTGGCTGTTTTCGGCCAAGACCTTCGCCGCCTCGATCGCGGCGTTGTATGTGGGGCTGGCCGGCAATCTGTCGCGGCCGTACTGGGCAATGGCCACGGTCTACATCGTCTCCCAACCGCTGCTCGGCCCCACCCGCGCCAAGGGCGTGTACCGCGTGCTCGGTACCTTGCTGGCCGGCGCGGCGACCCTGGTGATGTTGCCGAACCTGGTGGAGACGCCATTGCTGCTCAGCGCGGCGATGGCGTTGTGGCTGTCGGCCTGCTTGTTCTTGGCGCTGCTCAATCGCGGCCCGCGCGGTTATGCGTTCCTGCTGGCCGGCTATACCACCGCGTTCATCGGCTTCCCTGCGGTGACATCGCCGGAAGGCATCTTCGACACCGTGGTGGCACGCAGCGAGGAGATCATCCTGGGCACGGTGATGGCGGTGCTGTTCGCGTCGCTGGTGTTTCCCGCCTCGGTGCGACCGATGCTCACCGCGCGCATCGGCAACTGGATGCAGGACGCCGCGCAATGGTGCCGGCAGGTGCTGCAGCGCGGCCCATCGCAGGCGCCGCGCAATCGCCTGGCTGCAGACCTGGTGCAGTTCGAGGCCTTGATCGCCTTCGTGCGCCACGACGACCCGCGCCATGCCGGTGCCGCGCCCACGCTGGAACACCTGCGCGCACGCATGCTGTTGTTGCTGCCGGTGCTGTCGTCGATCGCCGACCGCCTGGATGCGGTGCAGCGCGACGGGTCTGCGTTGTCGCCCGATATCGCTGCGCTACTGGACGACGTCGCTGCCTGGGTGGATCAGGGTGACCGAGCGCGCAACGAAGATGATGTTGCCGCATTACGCGCACGTATCGCCGCGCACCACCCGGTGGTGGATCAGGACATCGAACATTTACTGCTGGCGAGCTTGCTGCTGCGGCTGGAAGAACTGCTAGACCTGTGGCAGGACTGCCGCGCGCTGGAGCATTCACTCTTACAAGGCACTGCGACTCCTGTGCTGCGTGCAACGCCCAGTGCGGCGAGACACCCTGCAACGGCGGAATCATCCAACCGGGCTGACACTGCGCAAAGCGATCCCCCTGTGCGTTCTCGCACGCGGCCTTCGTTGCTGCAGATTCTGGGCTGGTCGCGACGCCATGCTGTAACGACTGAATCAACCGAACGGGCTCAGGCTGCGCAAAGCGAAACCGCCGCGCGTTCGCGCATGCAGTCTTCGTTGCTACAGCGCCTGGGCTGGTCACGGCGCAATGCTGCAACCGCAGTTCCTCCAGAGCAGGCTGAGGCTGCATTGCTCGGGCACACTGGGCAGCTACGTCAGCGCTCCTCACTAGTGCAGCGACTTACCGGGTCACCGCGCGACACAGCCGATGCACCGGCACCTGCCAGCACCGCACGCCATATCGATTTCGGCATGGCCGCATTCTCCGCATTGAGCGCGGGCTTCGCATTGATGGCGTACTGCGTGCTATGGATCGGCATCGGGTGGGAAGGCGGCGGCAACGGCGCGATGATGGCCGCGGTCACAGCCGCGTTCTTCGCCGCACAGGACGACCCTGCGCCGAGCATGCTGTCGTTCCTGACCTGGGCGGTAGTGGCCAGCGTGGTCGCCGGCATCTATCTGTTCGGCATCTTCCCAGCCATCCACGATTTCCCCATGCTGGTGCTGGTGCTGGCGGCGGTGTTCCTGCCGATCGGCGCGTTGCTGCATCGCCCCAAGAGCATGTTGATCGCACTGCCGCTGGTGGTGAATCTCACCGCGTTGCTGAGTTTGCAGAACACCTATAACGCCAACATCCAGAGCTTCGTCAACGCGGCGGTGGCGATGGTGTTGGGCATTGGATTTGCCGTGGTGCTGACGCGGTTGTTTCGCTCGGTGGGTGCGGAATGGAGCGCGCGCCGCCTGGTGCGCCAGGGCTGGCGCACGCTGGCCGAGGCTGCGGAAGGCCACGGTGCACAAGACCGGCAACAGTTCGCCTCCCGCATGCTGGACTTGCTTGGCTTGCTCGCACCACGCTTGGCACTGACGCCGGAAGGCAGCGATCTGGCCTCGGTGGATATGCTCAACGAAGTGCGTGTGGGCTTGAACATCCTGCAGCTGCGCAGCGCGCGGCATGGTTTGCCGCAGCCGAGCATTGATGCTGTGGACGCGATCCTGGCCGAGGTTGCGGCGCACTACCGGCAGCAGGTTGCACACAAGCAGCCATTGCCTGGGCCGGATGCGCTACGCGATCGCCTGGATGCGTCGCTGGCGCGCGTCGGCAAAGTACCGGTGGGTACGCATCGCGATGAAGCGCTGCTGGGTTTGATTGGGCTGCGTTACAGCGTGTTTGCAAAGACAGTACAGCAGCCCAAAGAGATCACACAAAAACGGCCTGCTTTAGCCCCTCTCCCCTCGGGGCGATAAGGCACTGCTTGCGCGCCACTGGCGCGCGTGCCTTGGAGCGCCCGCGCCGCAAGCGCGGGCCGGGGCGCGGAGCGGGGGTTGGGGTGAGGGTACGGGGCGAAGTCACTGGCAATAGATCACACGAGGCTTCGCACGTACCCTCATCCGCCCTTCGGGCACCTTCTCCCGACGGGAGAAGGGAGCTAGCTATCAAGCTTGCGGTTGCATCAACACATCAGCGCTTGCGCTGATGCATCGCCGCTTCGTCGTCCAGCCAGTTGCTGCCCTTGTTGGTCAGGAAGAACATGTACACCACCAACGACACTGCGATCACCGCGGTTGCATAAATCACGAACTCGCTCACGTGGCCCGTCTTCAACGAGGCCTGATACAGCAACGGCGCAGTGCCGCCAAACGCAGAGTTCGCCAGCGCATAGCCCAGGCCGACGCCCAGCGCGCGCACGTGGGTCGGGAACAATTCCGCCTTCACCACCGCATTGATCGAGGTGTAGCCGGTCAGGATCACAAAGCCCACGGTGAGGATGGCGAACGCGGTCAACCAGTCGGTCTGCTTGGGCAGCTCCATCACCAGGAACCAGGTGTAGAGCACCCCACCGATGCCGAAGAACACCAGCAGGCTCTTGCGCCCGACGATGTCGGACAACCAACCGCCAATGGGCTGCATCAGCATCAACACCGTCAGCGCGACCAGGTTGATGATGGTGCCGGCCATCACGTCGCCACCGGCAAACGCGGTCTGGATCATCTTCGGCCCGGTCACCGAGTAGGTGTAGAACGCGATCGTGCCGCCGGCAGTGATCAGGAAGCACAGCAGCAGCGGACGCCACTGATTGACGAACAGCTCGCGCATCGAACCGGAGGCCTTGGCCTTGCCGGTGCGCGAATCGGCGATGGATTCGGAGCTCAGCGACTCGTCCATGCTCTGGCGCAGCCAGAACACCACCAACGCACCGATGCCACCCAGGCCGAACGCCACGCGCCAGCCCCACTCGGACACCTGCGGCACATCGAAGAAATGCAGCATCACCAGCAACGTGGTCTGCGCCAACACGTGGCCGCCAACCAGCGTCACGTAATGGAACGACGACAGAAACCCGCGCCGGCCCGGAATCGCCGCCTCGGACATATAGGTCGCGCTGGTGCCGTACTCGCCACCGGTGGCAAAGCCCTGCAGCAGACGCGCCAGTAGCAGGATGATCGGCGCGGCGATGCCGATCGTGGACACCGTCGGGGTGATCGCGATGACGAACGAGCACAGCGCCATCATCGACACCGAAATCGTCAACGCCAGGCGCCGGCCGTAACGGTCGGCAAAGCGGCCGAAGTACCACGCGCCGATCGGGCGCATCAGGAAGGTCATCGCAAAGATCGCCCACACGAACATCGTGGCGTTCTTGTCTTCCTTGGAGAAGAACTGCGATTCGAAATAGACCGCAAACACCGAATAGACGTAAACGTCGTACCACTCGACCAGATTGCCGGCCGAGCCCTTGAGCGTGTTGGACACCGAACGGCGAAGGCTACCGGGAGCTGCGCCAGAACCGGCGGCAATCGGGGACGTTGGGGGTGCGCTCATGCAGTCAGAACCTTGTGGGTGGGACACCCGGCAGTATAGGTGCGCGCTTGTGTGACGCATGTAAGCATTTCGGCGCATAGGCAGGCGCCACGCAAGCGGCTAGTGCGTCCGGTTTGCGAGCGGGCGGCAGCCAACGCGGAGCGTGCGCTTGTGTCGTTCCATAACGACGTCCACTAGTTGCGCTTATAGCGCTTCAGCCCGCTTTCGGCGTCGGCGCAGCAAGCGATTTGCCGCTTGGATACCGATCGATGACTAGGGCAACACCTGCTTGAGCGTATCGATAAACGCACGCAGGCCCGGTGGAATCTGGCGATGTCCCGGGTAATACAGCACCAGTCCCGGAATGGCCGGGCACCACTGCTCCAGCACGCGCACCAGCGTGCCGCGCGCCAGTGCAGGCATCGCCGCATGCTCGGGCACATAGGCGATGCCAAGGCCGGCCTCGGCCGCCTCGCCCATCATCAGAATCTGGTCCAGCGTCAGCCGTCCCGGCACATCGATCGCCACCTCCTGACCGCGCCGCTCGAACTCCCAGCGATACAGCCTGCCGCTGGGCATGCGATGACGAATGCACGCATGACGATGCAGATCGTCCGGCGTGTCCGGGCTACCGGCGCGCTGCAGATACGCAGGCGCAGCCACCGCGATGAAACGCGTCTGCCCGCCGAACGGAACCGCAATCATGTCCTGCGGCACCGACTCGCTCAGGCGAATGCCAGCGTCGAACCCGGCCGCCACGATATCCACCAGGCGGCCTTCGCTCACCAGGTCCACCGACAGCGCCGGATACCGCGCCAGCACCTCCGGCACCACCTGCTGCAGCAACAGCCGCACCACCACTTCGGGCGCGTTGATGCGCACCGTGCCGGTGGGCCCGCTACGGAAGGCGTCCAGTTCGCTCAACGCCTGCTCCACATCCTGCAGCGCCGGCACCAGCTTTGCGTACAGGCGCTCGCCCGCTTCGGTCAGCGAGACGCTGCGCGTGGTCCGATGCAGCAGGCGCACGCCAAGGTTGCGTTCCAACGCGCTGATCAGGTGGCTGAGCGAGGACGGCGCCAGCCCCAGCTCGGTGGCTGCACGCCGGAAGCTGCGGTGCACGGCCACACTGGTGAACGCGGCCAGGTCATTGAAGGTGGGCTTGGGCATTAGTGGTCAAAACGCATCAACGCATTCGAATTCTATGGCATAGACCCATCAGTTCCCCGCGCCTAGGGTGGTGTTCCTTCCCCACGCAAAGGCAATGCCCATGTCCAGGACCTGGCTTATCACAGGCGCATCTTCCGGCTTCGGCCGCGGCTTGGTCGAAACACTGCTGGCACGCGGCGAGCGCGTCGCGGCCACGGTGCGGCGCGCGGATGCGCTGGCCGATCTGCAGACACTGCACGGCGAGGCATTGCACGTGTTTCAGCTCGATCTGCGCGACAGCGCAGCAGTGCGCAACGTCGTGGCCCAGGCCTTTCAGATCCTGGGCAGGATCGACGTGATGATCAGCAACGCCGGCTACGGCACGCTCGGTGCGGCCGAGGCCGCCACCGATGCGCAGGTGCGCGCGGTCATCGACACCAACCTCATCGGCTCCATCACGCTGATCCAGGCCGCGCTACCGCACCTGCGTCGTCAAGGTGGCGGGCACGTGGTGCAGGTGTCCTCCGAAGGCGGCCAGATCGCCTATCCCGGTTTCAGCCTGTATCACGCCAGCAAATGGGGCATCGAAGGCTTTGTCGAAGCCGTCGCGCAGGAAGTGGCCGGCTTCGGGATCCACTTCACCCTGGCCGAACCCGGCCCGGCACGCACCAACTTCGGCGCTTCGCTGGTCAGAACCGACATCCCGTCCGACTACGCCGGCACACCGGTCGAGGCACTCAGCCGCGCACTGGACGACGGCAGCTGGGTCATCGTCGGCGACCCGGAGCGCATGGTCGCGGCGATGATCGCCTGCACCGAGCAATCGCCACCGCCGTTTCGCCTGGTCATGGGCGGCAGCGCGTACCACGCCATCCGCGATGCGTTGACCACGCGGCTGGCCGCGCTCGAAAACCAGCGCGACATCGCGTTTTCCACCGACTATCCGGAAGCAGTCGACTGATTCAAGGCCGACCCCGTCAGCGAGTTACCACCGGATCATTGGCACCGGTTCGCTAGAGCATGCCTCAGCCCTGCCCATCACAGGTTTCCACATGACGAGCGCTGACGGCAGCTGGACAGCTCAGCCTGTTGCGCAGGCAGCGGCCCACCGGGTCATTCGCACTGATGTTAGCCGCGGAGCCAATGCAAGAACCCTTTGGGCGATGGCTTATCGAGGCGCTTTGCTTGTCGCGCGACTCGTTGCTTGTTCACCTCGATCTCTACTGCCTCTTCGTATCGCGCCCGGGTGTTCTCCTGAAAACGATCCGACGTTGCCGATGTTGACCCGTTGGCGAACTCAAAATGCTCGAGATCTGGTGACGCCCGAGTTGACGCGTCCCGAAAATAATCCGGTGTTGGCGGAGCTGATATCGGCAAGCCCTCAGGCGACTCCGAACCTGACGCAGCAAGCCTTGACGCTTCTTGAAACCGGGACATGAGCGCCTTCAACGACGCAGACGGTTCCGGCGCCTTGCGAAGCTTGCGCAGATCGTGAGCCTGATAACGCTGCAACAAGTGACGCTCCATCTCTTCCAAGAATTCTATTTTCTTCAGAAAGTCTCTTCTTTCTGGGCTGACATCGACGTTGTGCTTTTCAGGATCTTGACTGACCGTTTCGCTAGCGCCTGAATTTTCATCATGCTCCATGCCCTGGATCTTTTCATAAAGTACGATGCCTTCCATGTCGTTGTTATCGGAAAATAAATTGAAGATATCCTGTTTGTGGGATTCATCGATTTTCTGCCAGAAAAGGTTTTTTGGGTTGGCGTCATGCGCCCAGGGTATCGAAAGCTCATTGTCTGGCTTGACGATGTCGTCTTGTTCTGCCTCGCTCAATCCTTCGTTGATTTTTTCCTCGATGGCCACACGTCCTTCTGGCGCAGCCGCGTTTTTTCTCGGCTCTTCGAGCTCTTCGATTTCGCTGTGCGTGCTGGTGCCGCCGACGTTTAGGAGATGCGCTTGAACGGATGAAGCGGGCTTGTTCATGGCATCGCTAAAAACACCAAGTGGCGCCTCAGCTTCGTGCATCTCTTTAGTTTCTTTGAAAAGTTGTGCCAGCGTTTTGCCTCTTCTGGGCACGTGCGCGGCTCTGACCGGGGCTTGGCCAAGCGTTGCCTGCGTAGCTGGCGCTTCCGCAGGCATTTCACTCGTCGGTCGGGATGCACTGACGCCAGCGGTGGGACTGGCGTCAGGCGATAGCCTGCCACCAGGCGTGAGGCTGTTTTTGCGTGATGTGCTTGCCCCAGAAGTGAAACACAATGTCTGAAGTAAATTTTTCTCGGAATTGACGCTGGGTTTCTGCGATGTCTTCCGACTGGGCGGCCTGCGCGCAAGCGGACTGCCGGGGTCAGGAGCTCGATTGCCCGGCGGCTGGTGCGCGTCCACTCTTGTGTCGCTCGGACCTTGGGCAGCAGATTGCGGCTGCTGTTTATGAAATTTTGGTATGGACAGCAATCTCAAGGGAGGACCTCATCCGATATAAGCGGCCCGCACTGTAGGTGCCTGTGCATTGACCAACGTTGCGGGCAGTCATCGGGGCAGATGTCGTGACTGAATCTATTGCTCAGGTCTGCGCGCGAACGCGTCATGGCTCCTGCAAATTGTTCTGACAAATCTATCGTTGCTCCAACGTCCCATGACCGCACCTCCAGTTCACGATAGAAGACGAAATACTAGAGCTTTGGGCGAACAATCCAGCGCCACATGCCAAGGAGTTAACACTAACTTTACGATTGGTTTGGAGCGGCTATTAAAAGGACTGCGCTTACCGCCAGGCGGGCGCGGCCGGTGTTTGGAATCGGCATGTGCCATTCGTACACTGCGGTTTTTCCGCGCTGTCCAGACCCACTGCATGGGGTCGCGTCAAACGCATTGAGATGATGACCGGACAATGCGCCTGCCCCAGCGCAGAACGACGCTGAGGGCAAAGGCGATATCCGATGGACAAGTCATGGCAATAAACCGCTTGGCATGCAGGATGCCCTGTCGATTCCCCGTAAAATTGATCCATCCATAACTAGAGGTCTCCGGGCACACTAGCCCCCAAGGAGACCAACGATACGCAAGAGCAAATTCACCGAGAGCCAGATCGTCGCCACGCTGAAGCAGGTTGAGGGCGGCCGCCAGGTCAAGGATGTGTGCCGTGAGCTGGTTATTTCCGACGCGACGTACTACGTCTGGAAGTCTAAGTACGGTGGCATGGAGGCAGCCGATGTGCAGCGCCTTCGCGACCTGGAGACCGAGCACAGCAAGCTCAAACGCATGTATGCCGAGCTCGCGATGGAAAACCATGCACTCAAGGATGTCATCGCAAAAAAGCTGTAGACCCGGCGCACAAGCGCCCGCTTCTTGCCTGGCTCGTCGAGCAGCATGGCTGGAGCGAGCGCCGGGCCTGTGCGGTCGTTGGCGTTGCTCGCTCGACAGCGCGCTATCGGCGTCGTCCCGATCGCGACGAGGAGGTCATTGCGCTGTTGTCCGAATTGGCCGAGCGTTTTCCCGAGCGTGGTTTTGGAAAGCTCTTTCAGATCATCCGCCGTCGCGGACATGTGTGGAATCACAAGAGGGTCTGGCGCGTGTATTGCCTGATGAAGCTTAATCAGCGTCGTCGCAGCAGGCGCCGGGTCCCGACGCGTCATCCACAACCGCTGACATGCGGAGCACGCCCCAATGCTGGATGGTCGATCGACTTTATGTCCGATGCGCTGTGGGATGGTCGACGCTTCCGCACGTTCAATGTCATCGACGACTTCAGCCGTGAAGCCTTGGCGATCGAAGTGGACTTGAATCTTCCGGCCGCCCGCGTCATCCGCACCTTGGAACGCATCGCAGCCTGGCGCGGCTATCCCGTCAAGCTTCGCTTGGACAATGGCCCGGAGTTTGTCGCATTAGCCTTGGCCGAGTGGGCCGAGCGCAAAGGCATCGCATTGGATTTCATTGAGCCGGGACGGCCGATGCAAAACGGTTTTATCGAACGCTTCAACGGCAGCTACCGGCGCGGCGTGCTGGACATGCACATCTTCCGCACGCTGAGCGAGGTTCGCGAACAGACCGAACACTGGCTGGCCGACTACAACCAGCAGATCCCGCACGACAGCCTGGGCGGGCTAACGCCCGCCGAGTTCCGTGATCAACATCAACCGCAGACCTCTAATTTTAGCTGGCATTGAATTACGGGGAGTCGACAGCCCACGTCGCGGCGGGTTACTCATGCCTCTTCATAATTCCCCTTCACAACCTGCATGACGCCAGCCTTGCCAGAATGCTGGCCGCTTGAGGCCGCGACGGCAGGGGAACGGGAGTTGGATGCATGACATGGATCATCGTGGCCGCAGTCGTCACCACCTTGCTGGTGGGGCTGCTGTTGCTCAACTTCGCCACGCCTGAGAAGAAGCTCGAGCACATTCCGAGCCATTGCTACGACGTGTCCGACCCGCAGTTCAAGCGCGAGATGTCGGTGTTGCTGGGCCCGGCGATCCTGCCCGGCAACAAGATCCAGGTGCTGCACAACGGGAGCGAGATCTTCCCGGCGATGCTGGCAACCATCCGCAGCGCGCAGTGCACCATCACCTTCGAAACCTATATCTACTGGTCGGGCGAGATCGGCCGCGAGTTCAGCCAGGCGCTGGCCGAGCGCGCCCGCGCCGGGGTCAAGGTGCGCGTCACCATCGACTGGGGCGGCAGCCTGAAGATGGATGCCGCGCTGGTCGATGACATGACCGACGCTGGGGTGGAGGTGCATCGCTACCGCCCGCTCACCTGGTACAACCTGCACCGCGTCAATAACCGCACCCATCGCAAGCTGCTGGTGATCGATGGCCGTATCGGCTTCACCGGTGGCGTGGGCGTGGCCGACCAGTGGATGGGCGATGCGCAGGACCCGGAGCACTGGCGCGATTCGCATTACCGCATCGAAGGCCCGGTGGTGGCGCAGGTGCAGGCCGCCTTCAACGACAACTGGATCAAGACCACCGGCCGCGTGCTCAACGGCGCCGAGTACTACCCCGAATTGGCGCCGGCCGGCGACAGCGACGCGCAGTTGTTCGTGGCCTCGCCGGCGGGCGGCAGCGAGAGCATGCATCTGATGTATCTGATCGCCATCGCTGCGGCGCGTACGTCGATCGATCTGGCCGCGGCGTATTTCGTGCCGGATGCGCTGATCACCCGCTCGCTGCTGGAAGCGCGCGCGCGCGGCGTGCGCATCCGCGTGCTGCTGCCCGGCAAACATATCGATGCCGTGTCCGTGCGGCTGGCATCCAAGGCCAGTTGGGAGCCGCTGCTGCAGGCCGGCATCGCCATCCACGAATTCCTGCCCACCATGCTGCATACCAAGCTGCTGATCATCGACAGCCTGCTGGTCTCGGTGGGCTCGACCAACTTCGACATCCGCTCGTTCCGCCTCAACGACGAGGCCAGCCTGAATGTCTACGACCGTGACCTGGCCGCGCAGATGACCGAGGTGTTCGAGCGCGACCTGCAACGGGCCGAGCTGTACACGCTGGAGCGCTGGCGCAAGCGGCCGCTGCGGCAGAAGCTGGGCGAGAAGCTGGTCATCCCGTTTCGCTCGCAGGTGTAGGCAACTGCCGCCTCCCGCCTGGTACTGAGCGCACCCGCGCTCAGCGCCGCACACTCGCGCAGGCGGTCACGCCTGCAAGCGAAGCTGCTGCAGCCGCCACCACAGCCCGCCAACGTGGACCAGCGAATACAGCACCAGCGCCGCGGCAATCCCCAACGTCAACGGGCTGGCCTGCGAGCCGGCCGCCGCCGCGCCCGCGCTGAAGGCGCCATCGGCCCAGCGCCAGGCCAGCCGCCCGAGCAGCACCAGCGTGAGCCCGCCGCCGATCCACGGATTGGGCGTGTACCAGCCACGGCCCTCTACCCATTCGGCATGCGTATAACGCAGCGACAGCGCGCCCAGCCCGATGCCCACCAGCGTTCCCACGGCGATCCCTGGCCGCACCTGCGGCAAGCCATAGACCGCGTACGCCAGCGCCGCCGTCGCAATGACCAGCACCACGGTCCGCACCGCCGTGCTCACCGGCTTCCATTGCTGGCGGCCGAAGCTGCGCCGGATGCGCCGGTAGTAGAGAAAGGCGATGGCCGCCATCGAGAGATACGGGGTCAGCGGTGCGATGGCAGCAGCGGGCATGGCGATTCCTTTCCAGGTGAGATGCAGGTGAGGTGACCGCCGCAGAATGAAACCAGCTGCCAACGCGAACAAGGTGCCAAGTGTCACTTTCTGCGCGCACAGGCGGGTTGCCCGGGCGGCCACCGCCGCGCACGGCAATGGCGACAGACAACCGACCTTCGCGCAGGACCGGCCTGCCTGCCACCGCCGGTGAACGCCCCAGCCGCGCGCCAGCCATTGCCACACGCGAACCAGAGCCGCACGGGTAGACTTGCCGGCAGAGCTCCCCCACCGCAGTGCCATGTCCGCCATCAAGCAAGAAGCCCACACGCTGATCGACACGCTGCCCGAGACGGCAGGATGGGACGACGTGGTCCGCGTCGTGGACACCGCCAGCTTCGAGGCCGCGGTGCTGGACGGCATTGCCGCAGCAGATCGGGGCGCCTTTACTGCGCCGGCACAGGTCACGGCACTGTTCGCCAAATGGGGCGTTGATGTTGCGGCGTGACTGGACCGTCCCGGCCGCCAAGCAACTTGCATACGCCCAGGATCACTACCACGCGCTCAACCCGACCGCCGCCGCCGCGATGGCGCGGCAGGTGCTGGAAGCCACCCGAACCCTAGCCGAGCAACCGGGCCGTGGCCGCGCCGGCCGGGTCGCCGGCACCCGCGAATGGGTGGTCAAGCAAACGCCCTACGTGCTGGTCTACCGCGTGCGCGACGACGCGCTGCAGCTGCTGCACGTTCAAGTCGACGCCAAAGACTGGCTGCCACGCACCGAGCCGAAAGGCGAACGCCTGGACCCGTGGATCGCCTCGCTGGTCAGCGCCCTGCTGCACGTGCTGATGCTGCTGATCCTGCTGTCGGCCTCCACCCCCACCATGACCCCGCCGCAGGGCTCGGCCAGCGGCGGCCGCACCAAGGTGGATTTCGTCGGCGACACCTCCACGCCCGACCAGCCGGTTCCGTCCCCGACGCCCACCCCGCCGTCGCCAACGCCGGCGCCCGTGCAGCCACCGCCGGCCGCCTCGCCGGTGCAGTCCACCCTGGTCAAGACCGCCAAGAATCCGATCCCGCCCGCAGGCAACACCCGCCGCGGTGGCCTGGTCGAGCAACGCCAGGCACAACCGGTGCAGCGCCCCACCCCGCCGCAACCGCCGGCAGAACCGTCATCGTCGCCGCAGCGCCGCCCCCAGACCTGGACCGGCCGCCCACCGGGCATGCTCGAAGAAGAAGCCGATGCCGCCGAAGACGGCATGTCCAACACGCCCACCATCAGCGAAGGCCGCCGCCGCGACCGCAACAACGCCCAACCCAGCATGGATGTGGGTGGCTACCAGGTGTATTACGAAGTGCGCAGCGAAACCCAGCTGCGCAACTGGCGCGACCAGGGCATGAAGGAAGTGGCCATCATCCTGCCCGGCACCCAGTACCGCATGGTCTGCCCGCTGGAGGTCGCGCTCAAACGCGGCTCGAGCAAATGCCGCCTGCTACCGCCGGACTCCCCCGAGCTGAAAGACATCGGCGATGCCCGCGAGGTCATCAACATGATGGAGGTCTACAAGCAGGGCGAGCCGGTATGGCGCGGGCCTGGGCCGTATCGGTGAGTGGTGGGCTAGGTCGGGCCCGGATTCTACTTACCTGCTAATGCGGAAATGACTGCATTCGATACCGTGCGTGGTGACGTTGCCTGAGTGCTTGCACTTCTCTAAAGTGCAAGCAACCTGATGTCACCGGGAGGGCCATATGCCTTCTTTCACCGTCCGCAATATCCCAGACGACGTGCATCGCGCGATCCGCGCGCGGGCTGCACGCCACGGCCGCAGCACCGAAGCGGAGATCCGCGCAATCCTTGAGTCGGCGGCCAAACCCGCAGACCGGGTCAAACTCGGCTCCCTGCTGGTGGACATCGGCCGCGACGCCGGCCTGACAGCAAAACAGGCCGACGCCTTCGACAAGCTGCGCGACAAGGCCGCGATCAAGCCAATCGATCTGACGTGATCCTGCTCGATACCAATGTCATCTCCGAGCTTTGGCGGCCTCGGCCCAACCCGCAGGTCGTCGCCTGGATCGATGCGCAGGCGGTTGAAACACTGTTCCTGTCGGTCGTGACGGTGGCTGAATTGCGTTTCGGCATTGCCGTGATGCCCGAGGGCCGCAAGCGATCCACGTTGCATGCTCGGTTGGAAGGCGAGGTATTGCCACTGTTCGACGGGCGCCTGCTCGCATTCGACCTGGACGCATCGCACGCATTTGCCACACTTGCATCGAAAGCCAGAACCGCAGGACTCACACTCGGGCGCGCCGATGCCTACATCGCTGCAACGGCAGCCGCGCAAGGCTTGGCCGTTGCCACTCGCGACACGGCACCCTTCGAGGCGATGGCGTTGGACGTCATTAACCCGTGGAGTTGATCTGGAGCGTGCGGTGATAAACCGCCATCTCGGCGCCGATCTCTAAAGCGCTGTTTTGCAAGCAGCAGCCGAACGAGCCGAAGATATCTTCAGCTCGTTCGGCGACTACGCGGCGGTCGCAGACATCAGCCGCCTTGGTCTTGTCCCAGCTTCGTGCTCAGTGCTCCTTTGAACGGCGCCGGATTGCTGGTCACCAGACAGTTGTAGTTTTTGTCGCTGTTGAGAACCAGCACGGACGACTGCGGCCCCTTGAAATCCAGCCCGACCGAGAACAGCACATAAGTGTTGGGCAGCGCGCTCGGGCGAAATGCACCGAAGCCATACTCCCCAGACAAGCCCAACGGCGCCAGCGGCACCGTGAGCATCAGCGGCTGTGTGGCCACAGGAGAGGGCAGCGACGAGGAAGCAGACATGATCTTGGACTGCACGTCGATGGAATACTTGGAGGTGACCACCACTCCCAGATACTTGGAACTCGGTGCCGACACCTGCTTGCGACACGCCGCGATGTCTTCGGGGTTCTGATCCTGCTGACCGTTCTGCAGCGTGGCAAAGACCTGCGTCAGCGTGACTCTTTCCGTTTTGGCGACGGGCGCGGCAACGGCCACTTCCATGCAGAACGCGCCGATCATGAGTGAGAGGCCGCACGCCGCAAGCGCACCGCGATAGCTGGTTTTACGTTTCATTTCGATCATTCCTTGGTGGGTGATGCAAGGTTTCGGCAGCGGCTGTTCGCGCGGCGGCGGCTTGCGCCTTGAATGGATAGTCGCAACGGCACCTGTGCATAACGCCACGCGGCAGATGATCAATTGCGTTCGATGACGACATGCGTCTGTGTAGAAGCACCACACCTACGCCACCCAGCTGGCCACGCCGCTGGTGTGTTCATCGTTGAAGACCAACGCCTTGCAAACCCGGCAAATCGTCTCAATGACTTCGTTGCGTGATGCAGTTTGAATTTCTGAAGCAAACACGGCGATGTCCACCGCTCACATCAAACATCGGTCGAGTCAGCGACTATACGAAGTGCTTGGGGGCTTGCAATTTCCAGTAATGCCACCGAAGTTTGGTCGCCTACTTGAATTGCAGGAATATCCCAATGCACACATTTTTGGACGTGGCGTAAAATGGTTATTGCCATGGCAGCACTGATGATCCAGCTCACCTATTCATCAACCATCAAGAGCTTGTAGTACGCTGGCATCGTCCGCATGGAAAGAGTGTTGATGTCCTAGTCTGCCTGGGAAAGCTCAAGACCTCGCGGACATTCTATTCAAGTGATTGGTTGTATCAGGAGATCGCCATGCCACGCATCGTGCTAAACGGTTGGGCTGCAACGCTCGTACTTACCGGGCTTGCCGTGCTCCCGCTTTCGTCCTGTGCTAATGCAGATACCGCGCGCACCGCTTCGACGCAGGAAGACCCCATGACTTCAGGAGCCAGCCCCATGCTTGACGAGATCTATGCGTCCAAAAAACCTGTTCGATTCGAACAGATCGATGTGAGCAGCATCGTTTCTAAATACGTTCCTTTGGGTACGCCGAAGGTGGCCGTGCTGGAGACATTCAGCAAATCGCCAACGTCAAAGATTGTTGAAGACACCACAGGCAAGGTGGTCGTCAGGGACAATAAGGGGCAGGCAATGCTTGATCCAGATGCACGTTCCGTCGTGATGACTTTTTCTTTGGATGCCGACGGCAAGGTGACACATGTCGACGCCGTCCACATCAAGAATCAGTAAGCCAACGGAGAATGTCATGGACGAGAAGATTGAGGTTGGATATCGCAATATTGGGGCTGCGCTGGGCAAGGAATATCATCACAAATTCCTTCTCTACACAGATAAAGAGGGCAACCAGCACACCATCAGCGGCTGGACCGGCGATGAGCAACCTGGATTGCCGTATGGCCGGATGCACGTTGAGACTAACCTGCCCTACAACCGGGCCAACCCCGATCATCGCGACAATCCGAATGCGGTTGGACAAAAGCAATATCGCGAAGAGATCACACACGGTGCGGACTTGTCGGGAACCTGGGCACGCATGGTCGCCAATGCCAAGAGTAAGGATGACAAGTATCCCTACGATCCCCAGTTGCAAAACTCCAACACACTGGCCGATAGCGTTCTGCGGGATGTACGCCTTCCGGAACCAAAGAACGATGGCGTTTTCGGCCACTGGGCGCCTGCATCGGGACGACAGCTCGACGAATCGATCCAGCCCTCGGTGCCAGGATTAGGTAACTCGGGACGTACCTTCAGTGCAGGTGGAGCCCCCCTCGATCCGCATCACGAAGCGCGGCTGCGCGACGACCCATTGTTCAAGCAAGCCTTGGCCGGGCTGGACAAGCTAGGCCCGGATGCAGGCGTCTACACCAACCAGCAAGACAAGGAACGCATTGCCGGTGCCCTGGCGGTCCAGGCCAAACTCAATCGCCCGCCGCTGCCTGAGATCCAGGACGTTATTCCCAATCACACAAACGGCAATATTTTCGCGACGTACAAGAATCCAGGAAATGACATGGATGTGTTGCGCACGCACGTGGATAAGGCCGAGGCCGTCAAGCAGCCCTTGGCCGAGAACCTGCAGAAACTCGAAGTTGCCAATCAACAGACCGTGCAGGCGTCTACGCAGGAGGCATCACGCGCAGTGGACCAACCAAGTCATGGTGCGCTTGGAATGCGGTGAACAGCAATTGGGAATACAGTCGTATCGCCTTGCTCCCGCAGCTCGCTGACACGACGCTGTTCCAGCCACAGTTTCAGGTTACGTGACGTGCCGGCGCTGGTTATTTGAGTCGCTTGTCCACCGGGGCAGGCAGCTCCAGCGGCAGGTCTAGCTGGACCGGGATGCCCAATTGCCGCAGCAGCTCGAACACCCGGCCCAGTTGCACGGTGTCCTTGCCGCGCTCGACATTGCCCAGCACCACATGGCTGGTGCCGGCCAGGGTGGCCAGGTCGCCCCGCCGCAAGCATTGCGGACTACGCGGACATAGGCGCCGAAGCAGACATTAGATTGGCTATTTCCCAGGTATACGCCAGGCCGAAACTAAAGCTGACTTTAGTTTTCGACTATCAAGCATTTGCTGTCGTGCAGGGCGGAAAAGCAGCCCGCGACCTGCTCAGTTGAATTGCCACACGACGCGAGATGCCTTGAACTGCCTCGACTGCACGTTGATCACTTGCGCTGCTCGCACCGCCCGCCGGAGATCCCACGGCAGGCAGATCGGATACGGTGACCAGACCTCGCGATTGCAGCACGCGACCAATCGGAACTGGCTACAGTCTGCGCAGGGCCATGCGCCCGCCTCATCCACCTGCGCTCCAAAGGATCTGAATGTCTCTGCATCGTCTTGCCCCCCGCCTGGGTCTGGCCGTTGGCCTGCTGTGCGTCTGCGCCGCACACGCCGCCGCACCGGCAGCCGCACATCGTCTGCTGCGTGTCACGCTGGACGGGGCGAGCGATCAGCCCGTGTCCGGGCGCCTGCTGGTCTTCGCCACCCTGGCCAAGGACGCCCAGGCCGCGGCCCAGGACGGAAAGGACGGCAAAGCCGGCAAGGTGGAAGAGGTGGACGTCAGCCCGTTCCGCCCAACGGCGGTGGCCGTGGCGGCGCAGGAGGTCACCGCGCTCGCGCCCGGTGCCAGTGTCGAGATCGACCTGGACAACATCGCCTTCCCCAGTGCGTTTTCCGCGCTGCCGGCCGGCGAGTATCTGTTCCAGGCCGTGCTGGATACGGACCACAGTTACAGCTATGGCGGCCGCGATGGCGGCGATCTGTTGAGCGCCGTCACCGCGGTGACGCCGGGCAAGGGCAAGCCGTTGCCCACGCTGAGGCTCAGCAAGCAGGTGCCGGTGTCGGACGACCCCTGGCAGGTGTCGCCGCGTGCACCGCAGGCAATCCGCGACGCTGTCCCGGAGGCCAAGCTGCATAGCGCGGATGCCTCGATGGTGAGCCCGTCGCTGAGCGCCTTCTGGGGCCGGCCGGTGTCGCTGCGCGCCCGCGTGCTCACCCCGCCCGGCTACGACGCCAAGGCCGCCACCCGCTATCCCACCGTGTATGTCACCCATGGCTTCGGCGGCAACTACAACCGCTTTGCCGGCAGCTTGGCCGCCACCTGGAGCGCGATGGCGGCCAAGCAGATGCCGCCGATGATCTGGGTGTTCCTGGACCAGGCCACGCCCACCGGCACCCACGAGTTCGCCGACTCGGTCAACAACGGCCCCTGGGGCACCGCGCTAACTGAAGAGCTGATCCCCGCGCTGGAACGGCAATACAAGATGGACGGCAAGGCCAGCGGCCGGTTCTTGAACGGGCATTCCTCCGGCGGCTGGGCCACGCTGTGGCTGCAGACGCGCTACCCCAAGCTGTTCGGCGGCACCTGGTCCACCTCGCCCGACTCGAGCGACTTCCGCGACTTCACCGGGCCGGATCTGTACGCGCCCAATGCCAATGTGTACCGGCGCACGGACGGCAGCCAGTTCCCGTTGATCCGCGACCAGGGCAAGGTGGTGGCCGATCTGGAAACCTTCGCCAAGCTCGAGCGCGTGCTGGGTCCTTATGGCGGCCAGATGACCTCGTTCGACTGGGTGTTCTCCCCGCGCGGGCCCGACGGCCGCCCGGTGCCGATGTTCGACCGCGACACCGGCAAGGTCGACCCGGCCGTAGTGGCCTACTGGCGCACGCACTACGACATTTCCGCACGGGTGGCCGCGCAGTGGCCCACGCTCAAGCCGGATCTGGACGGCAAGATCCACCTGATCGTCGGCACCGCCGACACGTTCTACCTGGATGGGGCCGCGCATAAATTCCAGGCGGTGCTGGACGGCCTGGGCGCCAGGAGCGACTTCCGCTACCTGGAAGGCCGCACCCACTTCGATCTGTACAAGGAGGGCGAGGACAGCAACGCCCTGATGAAGAAGATCGCCTGGGAGATGTACGCCGTGGCGCGACCGAAGCGGTAAGCGCGCCCACGCACGGACGGCGCCGTCGATCGGCGGGCCGGCCATGCACACGCCAGAGCGCGGCGGCCGGCAGTGCCGCTACTCAGGCCGAGCGCTTGGGCAACTCCCACTCCAGCTGCTGCCTGAGCACCAGCAGCAGCACCTGCAGGCGGCCGCCGCGCACCAGGGCGGCGGGCGTCTGCCCGTCCAGCGCGTTCATGGGCTTGCGGAACCAGCCGATCAGCGCCTCGTCATTGCCACCGTTCAAGGCCCAGGCGTGGCAGACGATCTCGCCCAGGGCCTCGATGCCGGCGCTGCCCAGTAGCCTGAGGTGCTCAGGCGTGAAGGCGAACAGCGACAGCACCAGCTCGGCGTCGGCGGCCTTGCCGTGATCCACCTCCATCTGCTGGCTGTGCGCGGTGCTGTAGATCGACGCCTGCGCACGGAAATCTTCGGCACGCCGCATGCCGGTGAGCAGTGATGCAATGAGGTCGGCACGTTCCATAAAGCAGTCCAACGATGTGATAGCGCGCACGCTATCTGCCCCGCCCTCGCCGCTCAATCAGGAGTCTCCTGACAGCCGATGTGAGCGTCAGCAGCCGTTACATTCCGCACCGGCCGGATGTGCGGCGTTGCTGACCTGGCGACGGCTTCGACAGCCGGTTGCTGGTGGGGTGCGCCTGCCGAAGGGCGGCGCCACTGTTCGCAGTGTTTAACGCCCGGATTGCTAGCATCCGGGCGCGTCACTGGCAGCAGCCCGCCCGCAGGGCTGCAGTATTGGAGTGTCACCTCATGAGGAGTTGTCAGATGCCCTGGAAATCCGCTCTCACCGTGCTTGCCCTGTCCACCGCCGCCCTGCCGGCCCTGGCCCAACCCGACCGCCAGGTGGTCGAAGACATGCTCACCCGCTCGGCCAATGTCTGCCCCGGCCACAGCACCGACCGCACCTCGCCCACCGTCAAGGCCGTGCCCGTTGGCGCGCTGCGGGTGATGCTGGAACGCGGCCTGGTCATGTGCCCCGACCGCCGCCTCGATGCCGCCGCGCCGGCAGTGTTCTACGGCCGCCTGGGCGTGTTCGCCTGGAACCCGGAGGTGGCCGCCAGCTCGGCGGTGATCGTCCAGCAGATCGGCAACATGACCCGCAACGAGGACTATCCTGTCGAGACCCTGGTGTGGGACGCCAAGGGCACCGCGCTCAAGCAGCAGACCGTGCCGATGTTCGAGCCCAGGCCGGGTGCGGCGGTGTTGTACAAGGTGCGTTGAGGCTGACGCGCGATAGCGGTACCGATTCGCCCGGCTGCACGCAATGTAGTTGCGTCGCTTGCAGTCCGGGCTCTGCCTATACTCAACTCCAGCATGCTGCGCAGGAGGATGCATGAGACACCCACTGGCCTTGGCCGGGCTTGCATGCATGGCACTGGGCTTCTCCGTTCCGGGCTGCAGCGCAACGCAAACAGGCGCCAACACCATGACCAACGAACAAGGATGCGTCCGGCAACGTGGCGGCCCGCAAGACCCCGGCACCAGCCCGCCACCGGTCATGGAGGCGTGCCTGGGTCCGTACAAGTTGGAGATTCCCGCCAACTATTTCGACGACCAGATGGGGCCGAACTTCGATGGCAGCTTCGGGCTGTATCTGGAATACCCGGAGTTGAACGCATTCGCTCCTGGCGAGCGTGCCCACCTGAAGCTGGATGTGGCCACCCGCACCGTCAATATCGGCTATCGCTACCTCGACCGCGTGGACTCCGATGCATTTCTTCGGCGGCAGTACACGCCGGACGGCGCAACACAGGACACCCCAGAAGCGGATATCAACACGCGCATCAAGGGAGAAGAAAAAGACGGGCTCACGCCGTACTACGCCAACGTCGCTGCGTACCGCGAGCACTATCTGGCGCAAGGGCTGAAACCGTCCAATTCCATCATGGAGGCAAGCTACTACAAGGACTGGTATGTCAGCCGCGACGCAAAAGGGAACATCGACACCATCATCAAGTGCACGTCCCGCGAGGTCGAACCGTCGGGCGTGGAGTTCCGCGAGGGCACGCTTGTGCGCAGCAAAGAGCGGGAACTTCCCACCTGCGCGCACGTGTTCGTCATTCCGGAGATGAAGGTCGCAGTGGAAATCAACTATGTGCGCGTTGCATTGAAGGACTGGAAGAAGATCCAGGACCGCGCGCGGAGTGTATTGAAAGACTTCATGCCGGCGCCCGCCGGCACCTGACCGCTTGCCAGCGACAAGGAGGTGATGCATGCCAGAACTGACACAAGACGATCTTCGGATTCTTTCTGCCTATGCGCGGCAGGAGAATCGCGAGTTGTATTGGAACTACCTCGCCCACAAGGCTTGATCACCCGAAATGGATGTTCTACCTTCGCCCGCAGGCTGGCCTTGGTGTGCTCCCAGCGCTTGGTCCACTGCAACTGGGGCGCGTTCTTGATCTGCTTGAGCTTGGACGGCTTCTCTGCAATCAGGTAGCGCGACTTGCGCTTTCGCGCCATCTCCGCACGCTTCTCCAGACCCGTGTAACCGCTATCTCCGCTGAGCGTGTCTTCCTTGCCATGCAGCAGCTTGTGCGCCTGCGTGATATCGGCGACGTTGGCCGCCGTGCATCCCACGTGGTGCACCAACCCGGACACATCGTCCACACCGATATGCGCTTTCATCCCGAAGTATACCGATTGCCCTTCTTGGTCTGGTGCATCTCCCGGTCGCGCTTGCCGTCCTGGTTCTTGGTCGAACCGGGCGCTGAAATGATCGTGGCGTCTACGATCTTCCCGCCGCGCAGGCTCTGCCCTTTGCGCGACAGGTGCGTGTTGACCCGGTTAAACAGCTTGCGCGCCAAATCGTGTTGCTCCAGCAACTGGCGGAAGTGAGAATCGTGGTCTCGTCCGGCACCTCATCCAGGCCGCCGATCTTCGCGAAACGGCGCATCGACACCGTGTCGTACAGGGCTTCTTCCGCCGATGGATCGCTCAATGCGTACCACTGCTGCAGAAAGTGGATGCGCAGCATCATCTCCAGCCGATACGGCTGTCGCCCCGGCTGCCCCGACTTGGGATAATGCGGTTCGATCAGCGCCAGCAGGTCCTTCCACGGCACCACCTGATCCATCTCGGCCAGAAACACCTCGCGCCGCGTCTGCTTGCGCTTGCCGTGGTACTCCGCGTCGCCGAAGGTCAGCTGCATCGAAATCGTCCGCTCGGTTCGTTGATCGATTGTCGCAGATCAGACTGCTTTGTTCAGACCTTCCCTAAACGCTCGACGATGCAAGCCATTGGCAACAAACGTGAGCGTGCTCGAGAAGCGCGTTGGGAACACTTCAAAGCCAGCGTACGCGCCAAGGTGGAACATCCGTTCCGGGTGATCAAGCGGCAGTTTGGTTACACCAAGGTCCGCTATCACGGCCTGGCCAAGAACGCGGCGCAGGTGCTGACGTTGTTTGCGCTGTCTAACCTGTGGATGGTGCGCTGGCAATTGCTGCCTGCCAGGGGGGGAATACTGCCTGGCGGCAGCCAAAGCCGCCAGAACGTTGCAGCAATCGCATCGTACGCAGCATTTTGCGCGCCTCTGACATGCGTGAAACTGGAATTTGGGAGGTCTGATCTGTTGTTCAGACCTTCCTAACTCTCAGAAGCGTCAGTCGCTTGTTCCTTGGGGGGATACACTGGAATAGACGGGAGGAAATCGCGGTTTGTTGGATCGTTGTGGACGAGCAGTTCGCGGGTCTTCCACATCTGAGCCGCTTTGTAGAGACTGACTCCGTTGATCGGAGAATCCTTGTTGAAGGTGCCAAGATGCGAATTAACAAATGCTTTACGTTCGCCCGCGTGAAGCCGGTCAGACGCCTTCCAAGGATTCGGAATGGAACTTTTTTGCAGACTATTTGCTAAATCGATGAGCTTGTCCTTAAACACCTTGTCGCTGCTTTCTTTGAGCATTTGTTGGATCCCATCCACTGCGCCAAGGACGATGGGAGTTCCCTCCTCAAGCTTTTCTGGAATGAAATACGGAGCGTTCTCGACGAAAGGATTCCTGTCTTCGTCGATCGCTGCGAACAGAGCGTAAACGGTATCTTCGATCGCCTGACGCGCTTGCATGATTGCCGGATCGTCGTGTCTGGGCCTGGCCGCGGAGGACAAGGCGCCGGCAACCTGGGGAGTGGAAGGGCCCGCGCGCCGTCGGAGTTGGTCAAGTCGGAGTTGGTCAAGTCGGAGTTGGTCAAGTGAAGCTTGCAAATGTGCTGGCGCACGGATCGTGCAATAGGCAGGCAGCCGGGAAATGCTGGGCGGCAGTTCGCGCAGGTTGTTGCAGCCGCGCAGGTCGAGCTCTTGCAGATTCGTCAGTTCGTTAATATTCGACGGCAGCGTTTGCAGAGAGCTGCAGTCCTGCAGGCTGAGTTTCTTAAGCGACCACTGCTGTCGCGAAATCGGAGGGTAATGGCGTAACTCCGTGCAGCCGCGCAGATCAACCTCTTCCAGCAGGGGTAGGCTATGAATGTCCATGTTGAGTACGGCAAGTGGCGAGTAGTTGATTTTTAGGTGGGTCAGGTCTTTCAGGTATCTGAGCGATGACGGGAGAGAGCGGATTCCTGTGCGCGACAGCTTCAGCTTCCGCAGCTTGACCAATCCTTCGCGCTGGCCAGCAGTGTTGCGAATTGCAAGATGTTCGGGGAGTTCGGTCAGGTTGGGGCAGCTGAAGATGGTGAGCTTTTGCAATTCCCCCAGCCTGGAAATGGACGCAGGCAACGCGCCAATCGGATTTTGACTCAACGTCAAGGTCCGCAAGTTCGCCAGGTCACTGATGGATTCGGGAAGTTCCAACAAGCCCGCGCCGGCGATGCTCATGTTTTGAAGATGCCCAAAGCGGAAAGTCTGCTCCGGGAATCGTGGCAGTGGAAGGCATAAGAGATTCAACGATGCAACGTTGTGCGACGCTGCACTCGCTAGATGTGCCGCGCTTATTTCCAGTGCGGATTCAAGATTTAACTCCGCGCCGGTCACGCGTTCGTTGGCGGAAATCCAGGCCTCGCGCCATTGGTCGGCGTTTGCCGCGCATTGGTCGCGCCACTCCAAGAGCACACTTTCGTAAGAGCGAAGCCGCGTAGTGCGTTGCAGGACCCGGCCGCCCGCTGACACAAGCTGCGCAGACGCGCTCGTATCAACATTGAACCGCCTGCGTTCGCTGGGATCCAGCTGCGGTATTTCGGACGACTCCAACGATGCACCAAGCTCATCAAATTCAAGCACATCCGCAGCGAGTCGCGGCCTGGATGTCTCGCTTCGTGCCCCCGCGTTAGGCTGGCGTCGAGACAGGCCGCTGAGCGGGCCAGGCGCGCGCTGCGTTTGGTCTGCCGGCGGTGTCCGCTCGTTCCTGACTGCGCCGACAGGCGATTGGGCACGTTGCGGATTGTCCACTGGCGTTTGTCGCGTGAAAAAGCTTGTGATCCGAGGCATGCCAGTCCTGATTAGATGCAGTGATGACACGCACCATTATCGAGCCAGGGCGCATTGCATCACAGGCGTAGCGCGAAGACTTCATCGGTATGGCGAAGTCCCGGCACGCACGACAGGTGTTTAGGGAAGCTCTGAACAACGCACCACAGATACGCGACACTATCACCTCTGTTTGATCCCAGGTTTTGATGGTGCATTATTTTCCCTCGAATGGAAGGAAGCACGATGGGCCAGGTTCTGCATGGGAGCGCCACCACGACCGTGTTGTCCGTTGCGGATGAGGCAGCGATTGTCGCTTTCCGCAAGCACACGTTGCTGCCGCTGGACGACTGTCTCTACGCACTGCAGCCGAGCATCCCGCGTGGACCACCGGGCAGGTTGAGCGGATGAATCGGACGATCAAGGAAGCCACTGTCAACGCTTCCATTACGACGATCACGCACAACTGCAAGAGCATTTGGCCAACTTCATCGACGCCTACAACTACGGTCGCAGGCTCAAAGCCCTGAAGGGTCTGACACCGTACGAATTCATCTGCAAGCAGTGGACATCCGAACCCGTGCGGTTCAAGGTGGATCCGATCCATCTAATGCCGGGACTGAACACCTAGGCATGCCCAACCCGACGGTGCACCCATGCCTGCTTGCGCCAGCGTTGCGTGGCGAACTGCAACGTGCCCAGGGCGATGCCAGCGGCACCGCCACCCAGGTGGCACCACATCCAGCCGCGCCGGGTCAGGAACATGGCGTATGCCGGCGACTCCAGCGCGGCGTACTTCAGGTACACGTGGCGCACGAACTCGGCCGCGAACGCGGCCAGCGCAAGCCACAGCAGCCCCCACGCCACTCGGGCAAACGGCCTGCTACCCGCTACCTCGACACCTTCGCGCATCGGATCGACCCGCATGCCCCGCTCCTTCGGCCAGCCTGCTCTCGGCAGCGGAACGCTAGCATGGACATGCAGCAGGAGCGTGGGCGCGATCGTAGGTGCGGCGCGGGGGGAAGACTTACGCCTGGCGCTGCATTGCGTGCGACACCGGATCAACACCGTCGCTACCGAGCCGCTGCTCGTAGATCTCGTCGACCACGCCGCGTACCGCGCGGGCGGCGTTGAAGATGCTCTCGCCCAGAACCGACAGGCTGGTGGCGTCCAGCGGCTTGCCGCTGCACACCGCCACCATGTCGCTCTGCGCAGTGATCGTGCGCAGCAGCGTATGGAACTGGTCGATCTGCTGCAGGGTGACGCCGAAGGTGAAGGGCTCTTCGTGCGTTTGCAGCTTGGTCGCTGGCGTGGCGCGTCGCCGAGCGGTAGTCGAAAAGGCTTTCGAAGCAGTCATGGCGTCCGTCCTCGACGTAAGCGGACGGGATGTCCGCAAAGCCAGCGTAATGCTCTCTTTCGGATATCTGAAAACCAGATATTTCACCCGATTTTTTAGCGAAGTAGAGGTTAGCGCCTCAAGTCGATTTTGTCGGTTCGACCGTCGCGGTAAAGCGCCGAGGCTCACCAGTGATCGGGTCATCAAACGCCAGCGTATGCGCGAATAACTGCAGCGGCCGTTCCGGATCATCAGGCCGCTGCTCTTCCAGCTCTGGATAAAAGCGGTCATACAGGATCGGCGCCCCTAGGGAACCTCTGAACAACGCACCACAGATACGCGACACTACCCGCCTGATGTTGAGGAGTGATCCATGCAACTGACGTTCGGTGACGCTGAGGGCCTGGGCAAGCGCAAGCAGACCCGGCGCGAGATCTTTCTGGCCGAGATGGAGCAGGTGGTTCCGTGGCAGCAACTGCTCGGTCTGATCGCGCCGCACTATCCGGTATCGGGCCGGCCAGGTCGGCAGCCGTACGCACTGGCGACGATGTTGCGGATTCATCTGCTGCAGCAGTGGTATGCGCTGAGCGATCCGGCGATGGAAGAAGCACTGCACGAGATCCCGACCTTGCGGCGGTTTGCCCAGCTCGGTGGCTTGGACAACGTTCCGGACGAGACCACGATTCTCAACTTTCGGCGCCTGCTGGAGACCCATGGCCTTGCCGCGCGGATGCTGGAAGCGGTCAACGCGCATCTGGCGCGCAAGGGCCAGAGCCTGCGGTCGGGCACGATCGTCGATGCGACGCTGATCGCGGCGCCCAGTTCGACCAAGAATGCCGACAACGCGCGCGACCCTGAGATGCATCAGACCAAGAAGGGCAATCAGTGGTATTTCGGGATGAAGGCGCACATCGGCGTGGATGAATTTTCCGGGTTGGTGCACCACGTCCATTGCACAGCCGCCAACGTCGCCGATGTCACGGTGATGCACACGTTGCTGCATGGCAAAGAAGACAGCGTGTTCGGCGATAGCGGCTACACCGGTGCGGACAAACGCGAAGAACTGCAGGCCTGCAAGGCTGCATTCTTCATCGCCGCCAGGCCCTCGACGATGCAAGCCCTCGGCAACAAACGCGAGCGTGCTCGGGAAAGACGTTGGGAACACTTCAAGGCCAGCGTGCGCGCGAAGGTGGAGCATCCATTCCGGGTGATCAAGCGCCAGTTCGGCTACACCAAGGTCCGCTATCGCGGCCTGGCCAAGAACACCGCGCAGGTGCTGACCTTGTTTGCGCTATCGAACCTGTGGATGAAGCGAAAGCAGTTACTGCCGACGATGGGGAACGTGCGCCTGTAACCCGGGCAACACCCTGCAAACGCGCCGGAAACGGCAAAAAAATCGAGGATCTGAGCGCCGTCAGCCTGGTCGATGTGGTTAGGCTCATCCTCCGATGCCGTTGATCAGACCATCCCTAGTGCGGTCATATGCACACGCAACTGGTGCTTGCGGCCGGTGACCGGCTCCAGCCGATAGGTCCACATGTCTGCGCCGCGCGCCACCACATCGATCACCGTCTCGCTGTTCGGCTCACCCACGCCCTCGCGCATGCGGAAGAACGGCTCGCCCGGCTCCAGCCGGCTGCGATGCACATACGGAAACGTCAGTCCCGGCAGCGGCGGTGCGGCCGCCAGATAGTGTTTGCGGATGCGTCGCTCGCGGAATAACGCTTGGTAGATCCCGCGTGTTGCAGCGTTAGCAGAAAACAAAACCAGCCCCGCAGTATCGCGATCAATGCGGTGCAGCGGCACCAACGCGGGATTATCGAAGCGGCGCACCAAACGGGCCAACAGCGTCTGGTGCACGTACGCACCGGCTGGGACCACGGGTAGGAAATGCGGCTTGCAGGCCACGACAATATGCGCGTCTGCATGCAACACCGTTTCCGTTGCCGTGATGATCGGCTCATCCGCTACTTCGCGGAAGTAATAGATCTCCGCACCAAGCCGATACGGTGCGGCGATATCCAATGCCTGCTGCTGCGCATCCAGTACGCGCCCACGCGCGAAGCGGCCATGCCAAGTGGCAGCATCCACCCCAGGAAAACACGCGCATAGCGCCTCCAACACCGTGCGCCACGGGCCGGACGGGAGCTGGAACTGGCTGGCAGGAGTGCCATCGAGGGTCGGGCGAGGAGCAGACATGGCGACAGCAGAAAGCGTACTCAAGCAGATTGGCTGGGATCGTACCTTGTCGCGTCGATTCTCTCCGCAGTGATGTATCGGCACTTCACTCCGAGAAAGAGACTTTCGAGCGCTACGCATTGCATGCATAACTGGGAAGCGTACACAGCGAACACTACCGCAGCCCGCTTCATCGCGTTGATTGGCAAGCAGCTGCACTAAAGGACGCGCAAGCGAACTCAAGCGTCGGCACGAAGATCACACCTCTTTGCATGCGCACGCGTCGTGCCGAGTGTTGATGAGGCATTGATCGCAACGGCGCGCATGGTCTGCTGACAAAACCCTTTTCAACGGCTATGTTCAAACTGGGAACGGGGTTCTGGCATGGGACGCAGAAAGAAACAGGGTGGATTCGAAGCGTTGGCCGCATTGCCGTGGCCGGTCGGTTTCGTTATGGGAATCGCTGCGTATCTGCTGGTGCGCTACGGCATCGGCTGGTGGTTCTCTCACCAGGGCGGAATGCTGTCGCAAGGCTTCGCACAGCAATCGAGTGGAATGTTCGCGCCATTGGCGTGGACGCTGCTCGGCGTCTGCTGGCTTGCTGCGCTGCTCTCCTATCTGGGCACACGCAGCCGGCGGCGCTTTCTGGAAACACGCACAAGCCTGGAGAGCCTGGCCGCCGGCGGCTGGCGCCAGTTCGAACTGTTGGTGGGCGAAGCCTTTCGCCGCCAGGGCTACAGCGTCGAAGAAACAGGCCTGGGCGGCGCCGACGGCGGCATCGACCTGATCCTGCGCAAGGACGGCCGCCGCACGCTGGTGCAATGCAAACAGTGGAAACGCCAGCAAGTTGGCGTCAGCGTCGTGCGTGAAATGTTCGGTCTGCTCGCCCATCACCAGGCTCACGCGGTCAAGATCGCCTGCATCGGCACCTACACGAAGGACGCAGAGCGCTTCGCCCAAGGCAAGCCGATTGAACTGATCGGCGGTGAACAGCTCTTGGAAATGATACGAGCGATGCAACAACAGGCGACTACACAATCGACACAACCAGCAGCGCGCGTCGAACCTGTTTTTGCTTCGGCTGAGTCCACAGCCTCTGCAAACATCACCACCCCAAGCTGCCCGCGTTGCGGCAGTGCGCTTGTGCGGAGAAGAAATCGGGGCACTAGCCAAGAATTCCTAGGCTGCAGCCAATTCCCTAAGTGCAGAGGGACTGCGTAAGTGAACCTGACCTTGCTTCTTCTTAAAATGATCACTGACATAAAAATAGGCGACGCGAATCATGTCATTTAAAAAAATCGCTCTTTTTAACAACAAGGGCGGCGTTGGAAAAACAACAATAACGATTAATCTCGCCACTGCTATCGCAAAGGCAGGCGCGAAGGTCCTTATGGTTGATGCTGATCCACAGTGCAATCTCTCGGCCTTCTGCCTAGAAGAAAGCGAGCTCGATAGTTATCTCCGCAAAAGTGAAGAAGACAAAGGATCAACCACAATTTGGGATGGAATCAAGCCTATTGTGCTTGGCCGAGGTGATATCGCAGACATAGACGTGCTGGAAATATATAAAAATGTCTTACTCCTCGCCGGAGATGTTTTGATATCGCAATATGAGGAAGAGCTTCCGGCTGCGTGGACGGATTCTTTTGCACGAAAGAGTCGCGGGTACGATGTAATGGGGGCACTATCCAGGCTGGTCAACAAAGTTGCTACTGATTATGGCGCTGATTACGTCCTCTTTGATGTGGGCCCAAACGTGGGCCCATTAAATAGGGCGATACTTCTTGATTCCGATTATTTTCTAGCCCCGGTGGGATCTGATCTTTTCTCACTTCGAGCACTAGGCGCAGTTGGAAAGTCACTTCACAGGTGGATTTCAGATTGGAATACCGTTAAGTCGCTCGCGTCCGACTCATCTAAAGCAACCTTATTGCAAGGACGACCGAAGTTCTTGGGCTATGTGGCCTCCGCTTACAAAGTAAAAACAGGAGGGAAAAGTGCAAAGCCCCATGAACATTGGGAATCAAAAATTGGTCCTCGTGTAAAGCAACGGGTCGTAGATGTTCTGGCCACTTTAGGTGAGGATTTCCACATCAACCCTCCTTATAAATTTGGCGAAATAAAACACTTTCAGTCTCTTGCCGCTGATGCACAAAAATTAAAGCTTCCTTTTAGCGAATTAAAAGGAAAGGTCAATCCAGGGCATAATTCTCAGATTGTAAAGGCTGGCCAAGTCTTCGACAAAATAGCCCATGAAGTCATGACTCGAACGGGAGGGAAAAAATGATTTCAAAAGCACACAAATCGGCATTAAAAGCATTTAGGGAACCTCTGAACAACGCACCACAGATACGCGACACTACCCGCCTGATGTTGAGGAGTGATCCATGCAACTGACGTTCGGTGACGCTGAGGGCCTGGGCAAGCGCAAGCAGACCCGGCGCGAGATCTTTCTGGCCGAGATGGAGCAGGTGGTTCCGTGGCAGCAACTGCTCGGTCTGATCGCGCCGCACTATCCGGTATCGGGCCGGCCAGGTCGGCAGCCGTACGCACTGGCGACGATGTTGCGGATTCATCTGCTGCAGCAGTGGTATGCGCTGAGCGATCCGGCGATGGAAGAAGCACTGCACGAGATCCCGACCTTGCGGCGGTTTGCCCAGCTCGGTGGCTTGGACAACGTTCCGGACGAGACCACGATTCTCAACTTTCGGCGCCTGCTGGAGACCCATGGCCTTGCCGCGCGGATGCTGGAAGCGGTCAACGCGCATCTGGCGCGCAAGGGCCAGAGCCTGCGGTCGGGCACGATCGTCGATGCGACGCTGATCGCGGCGCCCAGTTCGACCAAGAATGCCGACAACGCGCGCGACCCTGAGATGCATCAGACCAAGAAGGGCAATCAGTGGTATTTCGGGATGAAGGCGCACATCGGCGTGGATGAATTTTCCGGGTTGGTGCACCACGTCCATTGCACAGCCGCCAACGTCGCCGATGTCACGGTGATGCACACGTTGCTGCATGGCAAAGAAGACAGCGTGTTCGGCGATAGCGGCTACACCGGTGCGGACAAACGCGAAGAACTGCAGGCCTGCAAGGCTGCATTCTTCATCGCCGCCAGGCCCTCGACGATGCAAGCCCTCGGCAACAAACGCGAGCGTGCTCGGGAAAGACGTTGGGAACACTTCAAGGCCAGTGTGCGCGCGAAGGTGGAGCATCCATTCCGGGTGATCAAGCGCCAGTTCGGCTACACCAAGGTCCGCTATCGCGGCCTGGCCAAGAACACCGCGCAGGTGCTGACCTTGTTTGCGCTATCGAACCTGTGGATGAAGCGAAAGCAGTTACTGCCGACGATGGGGAACGTGCGCCTGTAACCCGGGCAACACCCTGCAAACGCGCCGGAAACGGCAAAAAAATCGAGGATCTGAGCGCCGTCAGCCTGGTCGATGTGGTTAGGCTCATCCTCCGATGCCGTTGATCAGACCATCCTTAGCGATCAAGAACATCGAATTAAACTATTCGCCAACACTGTTCTTCAGTTTTTCGTCTCCCATCCGACTTTATCGACGGACGTTCATTCAGTCAAGTTGAGAGTTAAGGGTAGAGACAACCTTCTCGGAAAATTAAAAAGGAAGAAGGATTTAGGGGTTACAGTCTCTGGGGAAAACATATTTGAGCTTATTACGGACCTTGCTGGAGTACGTGTTTTTCATATCCACGCAGCCCAATTTAAGCCGATCCATGATGCGATTATGACGCAGGTCAAGTCGGGCGATTGGGTATTAGGAGAAGACCCAAAGGTTTTCAGCTGGGATCCAGAGGCCGACGAATTTTTTCGAGGATTGGGTTTCGATCCGGAAATTAGACCTACCTTTTACACATCAGTCCACTATCTAGTTCGCCCCAGCGCAGAATCGGATCTTTGTTGCGAGATCCAAGTTCGAACCCTTTTTGAAGAAATTTGGGGTGAAGTAGACCACTCTATGAATTACCCACGACCCGTACAGAGTATTGCTTGTAGAGAACAGCTACGCGCTTTATCGAAGCTCGTTGGAACGGGCGGGCGGTTGGTTGATTCCATCATTCGATCGCGAGAGGAAGCCGACACTTTAAATGCTAGTTTGAGCGTTGTAGCTGGAGCTTCATCGATACCCACTAATAGTCGCAAGGCTTTATCTTCCGCATCAAAATAGGCATATAAATTAAGTTAGTGCATAGCTCCCGAACACTTGCGCCGTTCGATCTATTTCTTGAGATCTTGACCTTCCATACATCCCCCACCCGCCATCCTCGCCGCAGCCTCAACTGGAGAACACACAATGATGAAGTGGATGGGCACCGCGCTGGCCGCGGCACTGCTGGTGAGCGGTTGCGCCAAGGTGGAGGGCGAGAAGTTCGTCGGCCACTGGGTCAACGTGCAGACGCAGGAAGAGACGATGGACATCGAGCGCAATGGCGAGACCTTCATGGTCCGCAGCACCACGCCGAAGTTCTTCAGCCGCAAGCCCAAGACCGAGAGCTACCCGGCGATCTACAAGGACGGGGCGCTGCAGGTCAGCAACGATGGCGAGACGGTGAACTTCGCCATCGACGAGGCCAACGGCCACCTCAACACCGGTGGCGAGCAGTACCAGCGCGTGCCGGCCAAGTAAGGCCACCGCTGTCGCCAGCGCCCGCGTGCCGACCTTCACCGTCGCACGCGGGCGTTTTGCGTTTGTGGCTCTGCCGGTTTGTCAATATCTTTGCAAGCACGTCCGCGAACACTCTCAACGCGTCATCGTTGGCCCAAGCGGAGTGACTGTCTGTTGCGATTGCTCAAGCGCTTGCTGCTGCTCTCTCACCTGCGATTGAGCTTGATTGATCGATTGCACGCGCTCAAACGATTGGTTTTCAGGTGTTTGCACCGCCTGCATCGTGGCCATGTCGGCACGAAGGTGCGCTGGGTCGCTCTGAATACCCTGCACCAGAAACACCTTTTCTCCGGCCGCAAGCTTGTCTGTTGGGCTATTGAGCAGCACATGGTCCACACGCGTCAGGCCTTCTTCCTTTGCTAGCACGAGCAGGCTGGCCGTCATGCGCTGACTTGATGCATCCCACTCCCGGCCATGCTGCGAATCGAGCTTTTCCACGCCACCTTTGATTTGTTGGTATAGCGCGTGATCTGCGTGATCCTGCTGCGTTGGCAGAGATGGCCTTGCCGACAATGGCGCTTGTGAATCACGGCTCGGCAAGTCCTGTTTCACATCGTTGACGAGGCTATCCGTACCAGACCCTGGCTCCGGCCTACCGTTTTTGCGCTGCAGTGGTGCAACGTGCTTGTCGTAATAGTCGCCGTAATACTGCTCGTACGTCTTACTCGGCCCAACGGAAGGCTGCTCAGTCTTGAATACCTGGGCAATCTGATTCAACGCTGCATCACGCGTGATTTGGCCTGCCATCTGCTGATCAGCAATTGCTTCATACTGCTTTGGTCTCGTACCGCTACCAGCGATACCGATATCGGGGCCTTGATGATTCAGAATCTCACGCCGGACCAACGCATTACTGAGTGTTGCGGCAGCTTCGCCGCGCAGCATGTTGGTGACATACGCATGTTTGGAGGAATGATCAGGCTGCTCGGTAAACCGATGGTGTCCAATTTCATGGGAGAGCGAACGGGCGATGCGCGCACCTTGCCCGATTGCATTTTCGTCAATAACCACTTGCGTGCGGGGAACCAGATAAGTTCCGGCACCAGCGGCTCCCCAAACAACACCGACATTATCCCGATTGAGCTGCGCAATACCTGCTTGAAGTGTCGGCGACTGTTGCAGGAAAGGTATCACCGCGGGATCTGATAGGGGCGAGGGCGGCTTCACGGCCGCGGCCGATGGCGTGGATTGCTGTGGCTGGGGATATTTCGACTCGTCGGTGTTTTCCATCATGCACTCCTTTGCAGGGGTCCAGCTAAGCAACTTACTGCTTGCTGATTGTAATAAAGCTTAGGTTGGCCTGATCTTTAGTCAGCCCAAGGATGACGGTGACCTGTCCCCTCTGAAGCGACCAATAGGCGCTCGAACCCGCTGCGTCTGGCCGCGGCGGGTAGAGCAGCGCATCTGGCCAAGGCACATCCTCAAGCGCCGGGCCAGGCGCAGAAAAGTCGAGCACCAGCGTCGCATGCGAAGGGGCGTCCTGCGTGCTACGGAGCTCGATACGCTGCAAGGCCGCACCGGCCAGCACACCACCCTCACCGACCCGCACCACCATCGCTTCTTGCGATTGACGAGGGCCAAATTGTGTTTGAAGCTGGGCACTGAGTGCTGCGACATCTTGGAAATCGGTGCCGATCAAACGATCCACATCTTGCTTGAGGCGTTCCGTCACGTCTTTGCTCCTGGTTTCAATGGGGGGCTTGGTAGCTGCTACAGCTGAGTGACTGCGTGGAGTGCTAGAAACACATCCCGAATGGAGGGTGCACGCCAGTAGCCCAAGCGGCAACAAGATTGCTCGCGGGAAGGCGGCATGTCCCCAGCCAAATGGCAGACCATGTGATCCCCGAATGCGAAGGGCCATTTCTTTATCCCGCGCTAGAACTGTCGTGGAAATCTAGCACGGCAATATCCACCTGGAATAACCAAAGCGCTGCCGCCAACGGCGACAGCATGTCGGGAGGCCCGAACTTTTTATGGTCTGCAGACGTTGCACGGTATCGTTTGTATCGGCAGCTCCAACGCCCAACGGCGAAATGATCCTCGCTTGCGCGAATCGCGTTACCGGCCGTCGATGGCGCTTGCACTCGGCTTCATGGGGTGGGATGCGCCGGATCAGGCTGAGCATTCGTGCCGGATCAGCTCACTTTTGATCCGTCACCGATACGCCTTAACCCTTTCTACAGCCCCCACCCGCCATCCTCGCCGCAGACTCAACTGGAGAACACACGATGATGAAGTGGATGGGCACCGCGCTGGCCGCGGCACTGCTGGTGAGCGGTTGCGCCAAGGTGGAGGGCGAGAAGTTCGTCGGCCACTGGGTCAACGTGCAGACGCAGGAAGAGACGATGGACATCGAGCGCAATGGCGAGACCTTCATGGTCCGCAGCACCACGCCGAAGTTCTTCAGCCGCAAGCCCAAGACCGAGAGCTACCCGGCGGTCTACAAGGACGGGGCGCTGCAGGTCACCAACGATGGCGAGACGGTGAACTTCGCCATCGACGAGGCTAACGGCCACCTCAACACCGGCGGCGAGCAGTACCAGCGCGTGCCGGCCAAGTAAGGCCGCCGCTGCCGCCAGCGCCCGCGTGCCGACCTTCACCGTCGCACGCGGGCGTTTTGCGTTTGTGGCTCTGCCGGCGGCGCCGATCGGCCGGCGCCTGCCTCCAAAGAACGCCAAGCCTGAGGCACCACCCGTCGCTCCGCCCGCTCTCCCCTGCCATCCAGCGCGCGCAAGCCTTACAGTGCGCAGGCACGCCAGGGTCATGGCGCTGCCCGACCGATCAATCCAGCAACTACGAGGGTGTCATGAGCAAGGGGATGGACCAGAAAAAGAGCCAGAAGAAAGAGCCGGCCAAGACGCTGAAGGAAAAGCGCGCGGCCAAGCAGGAAAAGAAGGCCAAGTAAGCCGCCCGGCCTGCCAGACGGCGAACGGGGTCAGGCGGATCGCCTGACCTCGGGTTTTTAAGATCACACCAAGCATCAGCGTGCGCGTTCCTGCCTGTGCACGCTCACGCTGCGCTGCTCGGCGATCGACAGGCCTTACAGCGGGCTCTGTTGTCAGTGTGACGTGCGAGAAACCCTTCCTCTCAAGCAGCCAGCCGCTTGATCCGTGACGGCAGATCGCCCAGCGCGCGATGGGCTTGTTCCAGCTCGTAATCGGCCTGCAGGCCCAACCAGAAGCGCTCGGTCGTGCCCAATGCGGCAGCCAGGCGCACGGCGGTGTCGGCGGTGATGCCGCGCTTGCCCAGCACGATCTCATTGATGCGGCGCGGCGGTACATCAGTAGCCCGCGCCAGTGCGTTCTGGCTGATGCCCATCGGCTCGAGAAACTCTTCGAGCAGAATTTCGCCGGGGTGGATGTTGGGTAGGACTGTCATGGACAGATGCCTCTTGCTCAGTGGTAATCGACGATTTCGACCTCGGCGACATCGCCCTCCATCCATCGGAAGCAGATGCGCCATTGGTCGTTGATCCGGATGCTGTACTGCCCGCGCCGCTCGCCCTTCAACGCTTCCAGCCGGTTGGCAGGCGGAATGCGTAGATCGTCGAGGTGCGCGGCAGCGTTGAGCATGCGCAACTTGCGGCGCGCGACCGGCTGGATGTCGGCCGGCAACCGGCGGGAGCGCTCGCCCTGCCAGATCTTTTCGGCTTCCTTGTCGACAAAGCTCCTGATCATGTGCCGACCATAACGCGATCCGTTATATGACGCAAGCCGTCATAGCTGCGAGATCGCCCCCGCGCCGGGCTGCTGAAGCCTTACGGGGGTTCAGCCGACATACGTGTAAAAATGACTCGCAGAATCCGATTTCTTTTGTGAAAACATGAAGTTGCCAGATAAAACGGCGCTTCCATCGGCTCATCCACTACCTCGTCCCTTTCGAGGTTCGACACGCTGCAACTGTCTTGCGGCGACTGTGCGAGACCGGTCGGTCGCAGGGTGGGTCATAGACGGATGCCGCCGGCTTCACAGCAGAGCACGCAAGAACTATTCGGGAGTACACGCAGCCGGGATTGAGGGCCGGCAGGAATCTGTGAAAAAATTCTTTACTAACAGCAAGTTATCCCACTTTTGGCTGTTTTTTGCACGAATCCCTGCCGACCCTCTGGTATTCATGGCGACGTCGAATCAGCCTTACGGGTTGATGTGCTGCAGACGTTCCCTTTGAACTGGGTGTAGCACGCTAGCAATGGCATTGCGAGCAGGGTGCCAGCGCCGACCGCTCAGGTGCGGCTTGGCCGTCCCAACGCCCCGCCACAGGTAGCTGTTAGCTCTCGCAGCCCATCCGGTGCACTGCGCGTAGTGCGCGAAACCCTTCCCGCAGCAGCGAAGCCCAGATGACCCGGTGCGTAGCTGCAGCGCCAAATCAGAAACTCCCGCATCCCGCCTACCGGCGCATATCGACAATCAGAGCGTCATCCCGCATCGCCCAGAGACGCTATGAACGACTACGGTTCTTATCGCTACCTACCTGCCGATGGTTGGTACGCCACCTATTCACAAGCTGCCGAGGCCGATGAGCCACGTGTCTTCCAGCGCGTGGCCCTATGGCGGGTGGCCCCGCATGGAACGATCGTTGGGCTGATCTCTTCGCCCGACCATAGCCAGAACGAGAGCGAATCGCAGCTTCTGAGCGCACCGCGCGGTCTAGGCGTCCACTACATCCACATTGATGATCTGACCGCAGAGGAACGCGAGCAGATCCGCCGCAGACGTTTCAGTTGATCGCCTTTGCGAGGTCTAATCCCTGCGGACTCATTTGGAATCTGACGAGATGCGCACTGCTTCAATGTCTTTGCTAAGTCTTCCGCACGCGAAGACTGTCGTCGCCGACGTCGGTGCGCCTGTGTCCGTTACCGCTTCCCCCTGTCAGGTGCGCGACAGCGCGGGGACGTTCGCCGGCATCAATGCTGCGCCGGTCAAACGCATACGCAAGACGCTGCAATCGATCGTGGCAAAGGCAGAGCGATCATGTCACGTGCCTCTGCTGCAGATAGATGCCCAAACCTCCGATCTCGCCAGTGCGATTGCACAGGTGGATGGTGCATCGGCACAGTCGTCCAGGCAGGATGAGCAATGGGAGATGCACTGCCGTGTTGTCCTCGAATGCATGCGCGCATGCGCGGGCGAATCCTACACGGCCGATCTGGCGACAGTGGCCGACATCGGCGGGCTCCATCTTGATGCGCCGATGTCCACGCCGCGGTTGAAATTGTGGGAGGGTGCGACGGACGACGCGATTGTGGTGGTGCTGGGTTTCTCCGGCACTCGCTTGGATGCGACCAACGATCTGCTGTGCGACATGAGAAGCCAGATCGCCCAGCCGCACGTCAACATATTGGACGAACGCCTTCCCACGTTGGGCAAGGTGGGCGCAGGCTGGCAGGAATGGTGGCACTCCGAAGCTCAGCTGCCGCGCGCCGAAGGAGCCATCATGAAGGACGTGCTGATACGCTACTCGAACCTGGCGCGGGACAGCGGCAAGGCATTATTGATGTCATTGACGGGACATAGCTTGGGCGCGTCAGGGGCCATGGTCGCCGGCTTCGATATCGCGCACTTTCTGCGTGCGGCCGGGGCCAGTGGCAAGGTCAGCGTGTATGCCTTCAACCCGCCACGGCTGGGGCAAGCGGGCATCGTGAGGCGCTACAGGGACAACCTGACATCGGAGCGCAGCGCATTGCACTTCACGCTGCGCCAGTTCACTCGCACGCTGGATCCGATCCAGTCCATGCCCTTTTTCATGCATCACCCGCACTGGAATCAAGACAGGGCAGCCACTGGCGAGCGCGCCGGCAGCGCCAGCGGCGATCGCTTCGCGCAATTCGTCACCATTACAGACCAGCCGGCGAGCAGGATCAATCTGGCGGACAACCACGAATTGACGGTGTGGGGCCCTTATTTCCTGTCCAAGATCGAGCAGGCCAAGTTGCAGCGCATCTTCTCTCCCGTGGAGGTGTCAGAAGGGACATCCGGAGACTCGCGTCTTTCCCGAAGGCAACTGTTCGTCTCCTTTAAAAATTCTCTAAGGAACCTCTGAACAACGCACCACAGATACGCGACACTACCCGCCTCATGTTGAGGAGTGATCCATGCAACTGACGTTCGGTGACGCTGAAGGCCTGGGCAAGCGTAAGCAGACCCGCCGGGAGATCTTCCTGGCCGAGATGGAGCAGGTCGTTCCGTGGCAGCACTTGCTCGGTCTGATCGAACCGCACTATCCGGTGTCGGGGCGCCCTGGTCGACAGCCATACGCACTGGCGACGATGTTGCGGATTCATTTGCTGCAGCAGTGGTATGCGTTGAGCGATCCGGCGATGGAAGAAGCGTTGCACGAGATCCCGATCTTGCGGAGGTTTGCCCAGCTCGGTGGCTTGGACAACGTTCCGGACGAGACCACGATTTTGAACTTTCGGCGCCTGCTGGAGACCCATGGCCTTGCCGCGCGGATGCTGGACGCGGTCAATGCGCATCTGGCGCGCAAGGGTCAGAGCCTGCGGTCGGGCACGATCGTCGATGCGACACTGATCGCTGCGCCCAGTTCGACCAAGAATGCCGATCACGCGCGCGACCCTGAAATGCATCAGACCAGGAAGGGCAATCAGTGGTATTTCGGGATGAAGGCGCACATCGGCGTGGATGAGTTTTCCGGGTTGGTGCACCACGTCCATTGCACAGCGGCTAATGTCGCCGACGTCACGGTGACGCACACGTTGCTGCATGGCAACGAAGACAGCGTGTTCGGCGACAGCGGCTACACCGGCGCGGACAAACGCGACGAACTGCAGACCTGCAAGGCAGCATTCTTCATCGCCGCCAGGCCCTCGACGACGCAAGCCATCGGCAACAACCGCGAGCGTGCTCGGGAACAGCGTTGGGAACACTTCAAGGCCAGCGTGCGCGCGAAGGTGGAGCATCCATTCCGGGTGATCAAGCGCCAATTCGGTTACACCAAGGTCCGCTATCGCGGCCTGGCCAAGAACACCGCGCAGGTGCTGACGTTGTTTGCGCTGTCAAACCTGTGGATGAAGCGAAAGCAGTTACTGCCTGCTATGGGGAGCGTGCGCCTGTAACCCGGGGAATTCCCAAGGAAAGTGCCAGAAATAGCGGAAGATCCGAAGATCCAAACGCGACTCTCCGGACCGACGCGACATCCCGCACTCTCAGGCCGCGTTATTCAGACCTTAAGTGAGCTAACTCGCGGTCATCAAAGAAGTTTTTCACAACCGCCTGCCGGCCCTCCATACGGGTCCGGGATCGCCGCCACGTCTGCGCCTCAACCCCGGTCGTCGAGGGTTGCCAGGATCACCCGAAGTTGTGTGCTGCCATGCGGATTCGGAAGAAGTGTAGGGACCAGAGACCTTTAGTCTTGAGGCGACCATGTTTTCTGTAAAGAGGTATGCCTGATGGATCCCATTCGTTCGCGCACGCCAATTCCTGCCCGCGAACTTCTGCCCGGACCCCAACCGGATAGGGTTCAGCCGACTGCAGATCGGGGGGTGTCTCCGCCTGCTGGCGGCCCCCTGGATGGCTTGCCGGCTCGGCGGACGATGTCTCAGACCCGGCTGCCGCCCCCCCCTGCGCCCATGCCTGCATTCTCAGCGGGCAGCTTCAGCGATCTGCTACGTCAGTTCGATCCGTCGCTTCTTGATTCGGTGTCTGCCTTCGGCGCTCCTCATACAGAGGCTGCCCCAGGAGAGTTGGATGAGGTGCAATCGGTTCTGCGTGCAGCCGATGACCCGCAACCCTCCGACGCTTCGTCGGCCGCGCAGGTGGATCTACGCACGCTCGGCTACAGTCAGCAGCAGCAAGAAAAGATCAAATCGGAGGCTCGTTCGACAGTAGAGCAGCACCACAAGGCACTGGTCGGCCATGGGTTTACACACGCGCACATCGTTGAGCTCAGCAAACACCCGGCAGCGTTAGGGACCGTCGCTGTCAAGTATCAGGCCATGATCGCGGCGTTGCCAGAGGCGACACACGAAGACGTCGTTGGCGTCGGCAAACAGTGGTCCGGCGCACGCGCTCTGGAGGCATTGCTCACGGTGGCGGGAGAGTTGAGAAGTCCACCATTACAGTTGGACACAGGCCAACTTTTCAAGATTGCAAAACGTGGCGGCGTGACCGCGGTGAAGGCAGTGCATGCATGGCGCAATGCACTGACTGGTGCCCCCCTGAACCTGACCCCGAAGCAGGTGGTGGCCATCGCCAGCCACGATGGCGGCAAGCAGGCGCTGGAGACGGTGCAGCGGCTGTTGCCGGTGCTGTGCCAGGCCCCCCATGACCTGACCCGGGAGCAGGTGGTGGCCATCGCCAGCAATGGCGGCGGCAAGCAGGCGCTGGAGACGGTGCAGCGGCTGTTGCCGGTGCTGCGCCAGGCCCCCCATGACCTGACCCGGGCGCAGGTGGTGGCCATCGCCAGCCACGATGGCGGCAAGCAGGCGCTGGAGACGGTGCAGCGGCTGTTGCCGGTGCTGTGCCAGGCCCCCCATGACCTGACCCGGGAGCAGGTGGTGGCCATCGCCAGCCACGATGGCGGCAAGCAGGCGCTGGAGACGGTGCAGGCGCTGTTGCCGGTGCTGCGCCAGGCCCATGGCCTGACCCCGGCGCAGGTGGTGGCCATCGCCAGCAATATTGGCGGCAAGCAGGCGCTGGAGACGGTGCAGCGGCTGTTGCCGGTGCTGTGCCAGGCCCCCCATGACCTGACCCCGGCGCAGGTGGTGGCCATCGCCAGCAATAACGGCGGCAAGCAGGCGCTGGAGACGGTGCAGGCGCTGTTGCCGGTGCTGTGCCAGGCCCCCCATGACCTGACCCCGAAGCAGGTGGTGGCCATCGCCAGCAATGGCGGCGGCAAGCAGGCGCTGGAGACGGTGCAGGCGCTGTTGCCGGTGCTGTGCCAGGCCCCCCATGACCTGCCCCCGGAGCAGGTGGTGGCCATCGCCAGCAATGGCGGCGGCAAGCAGGCGCTGGAGACGGTGCAGCGGCTGTTGCCGGTGCTGTGCCAGGCCCCCCATGACCTGACCCCGAAGCAGGTGGTGGCCATCGCCAGCAATGGCGGCGGCAAGCAGGCGCTGGAGACGGTGCAGGCGCTGTTGCCGGTGCTGCGCCAGGCCCATGGCCTGACCCCGGCGCAGGTGGTGGCCATCGCCAGCAATATTGGCGGCAAGCAGGCGCTGGAGACGGTGCAGCGGCTGTTGCCGGTGCTGTGCCAGGCCCCCCATGACCTGACCCCGGCGCAGGTGGTGGCCATCGCCAGCAATAACGGCGGCAAGCAGGCGCTGGAGACGGTGCAGGCGCTGTTGCCGGTGCTGTGCCAGGCCCCCCATGACCTGACCCCGAAGCAGGTGGTGGCCATCGCCAGCAATGGCGGCGGCAAGCAGGCGCTGGAGACGGTGCAGGCGCTGTTGCCGGTGCTGTGCCAGGCCCCCCATGACCTGACCCCGAAGCAGGTGGTGGCCATCGCCAGCAATGGCGGCGGCAAGCAGGCGCTGGAGACGGTGCAGGCGCTGTTGCCGGTGCTGTGCCAGGCCCCCCATGACCTGACCCCGAAGCAGGTGGTGGCCATCGCCAGCAATGGCGGCGGCAAGCAGGCGCTGGAGACGGTGCAGGCGCTGTTGCCAGTGCTGCGCCAGGCCCCCCATGGCCTGACCCGGGAGCAGGTGGTGGCCATCGCCAGCCACGATGGCGGCAAGCAGGCGCTGGAGACGGTGCAGGCGCTGTTGCCGGTGCTGTGCCAGGCCCCCCATGGCCTGACCCCGGCGCAGGTGGTGGCCATCGCCAGCAATAACGGCGGCAAGCAGGCGCTGGAGACGGTGCAGGCGCTGTTGCCGGTGCTGCGCCAGGCCCATGGCCTGACCCCGAAGCAGGTGGTGGCCATCGCCAGCCACGATGGCGGCAAGCAGGCGCTGGAGACGGTGCAGGCGCTGTTGCCGGTGCTGTGCCAGGCCCATGGCCTGACCCCGAAGCAGGTGGTGGCCATCGCCAGCAATGGCGGCGGCAAGCAGGCGCTGGAGACGGTGCAGGCGCTGTTGCCGGTGCTGTGCCAGGCCCCCCATGACCTGACCCGGGAGCAGGTGGTGGCCATCGCCAGCCACGATGGCGGCAAGCAGGCGCTGGAGACGGTGCAGGCGCTGTTGCCGGTGCTGTGCCAGGCCCCCCATGGCCTGACCCGGGAGCAGGTGGTGGCCATCGCCAGCAATGGCGGCGGCAAGCAGGCGCTGAAGAGCATTTTTGCACAGTTATCTCGCCCTGATCCGGCGTTGGCCGCGTTGACCAACGACCGCCTCGTCGCCTTGGCCTGCATCGGCGGACGCTCTGCGCTGAATGCAGTGAAAGACGGATTGCCGAATGCGCTGACATTGATCAGAAGAGCCAAAAGCCGTATTCCCGAACGCACATCGCATCTCGTTGCCGACCAAACGCAAGTTGTTCGCGTGCTGGGTTTTTTCCAGTGCCACTCCCATCCAGCGCAAGCATTTGATGAAGCCATGACGCAGTTCGGGATGAGCAGGCACGGGTTGTTACAGCTATTTCGCAGGGTGGGCGTCACCGAACTCGAAGCCCGCAGTGGAACGCTCCCTCCAGCCTCGCAGCGTTGGGGTCGTATTCTCCAAGCATTAGGGATGAAAAGGGCGAAACCGTCCTCTGCTTCGGCTCAAACGCCGGACCAGGAGTCTTTGCATGCATTCGCCGATTCGCTGGAGCGTGAGCTGGATGCGCCCAGCCCAATGGACCAGGCAGGCCAGGCGCTGGCAAGCAGCCGCCGCAAACGGTCCCGATCGGATCGTTCTGTCACCGGCTCCTCCGCACAGCAAGCTGTCGAGGTGCTCGTTCCCGAACAGCGCGATGCGTTGTCCCTCCTCAGCTGGGGTGTAAAACGCCCGCGTACCAGGATCGGCGGCCTGCCGGATCCTGGCACGCCCATGGATGCCGACCTGGTAGCGTCCAGCACCGTGGTTTGGGAACAAGATGCGGACCCCTTCGCAGGGACAGCGGATGATTTCCCGGCATTCAACGAAGAGGAGCTCGCATGGTTGATGGAGCTATTGCCTCATTGAGGCTCAGTCGGGGACTACCTGAACGGACCCGAATACATCAGCGGAGCACTGCTGGGGTGGGCGCAACGCAACGGCATCCGCATCGAACACATCCAGCCGGGCAAGCCACAACAGAACGCCTACGTTGAACGTTACAACCGCACGGTCCGCTACGCCTTTCTGGCCCGCACCCTGTTCGACACCATCGAGCAGGTGCAGGACAAAGCCACGCGCTGGCTATGGACTTACAACCATGAGCGCCCGAACATGGCGCTAGGCGGCATCACGCCAGCGATGAAACTGGCGATGGCTGCATAACTCCACTTCTGGAGTCCGCTACAAATGGGGGGATTACCCATCGAGCTGGTCGCCAGAAAACCGTACCCCAACAAGTGCTATCGGGTGGCGTGCCGCAAGGTCGGCCAGAAAGCCATGCAGGGCATCTTGATCGAGACGGCCGGGCGCGTGGGCGAGTTCACCACGCTGACGCGTTGGGCTGTCGGCGGTGATCGCGTCGTCAATCATCAGGTGCAGTATGTCGTCCTCGATGACGAGCTGGACGCCATCACCGAGGCAATGGTGCTGTGGTATGGCATGTCACCCAGCCTTGGCGGGTTTTCCCAGCGCTGGCCATCGGTCGCCGAAAACTGGACACCGGCAGCCGCGCAACCACGCATGGAGTTGGTCAGCCGCGAACGCCAAGGGTACTACGCCGACAGCCTCGACTCGGCAGGGCGCATCGTGGAGCGTGCCGAGGTATTCAAAGTGCATACCGTCGAGCGCGAGCGCGTTCTTTTCGGCAGCAAGTCCGACAGTTACGACCGTATTCCGACCGCCGATATGGCGTTCCGGGGTTCAGCCGACATACGTGTAAAAATGACTCACAAGCTCGGATTTCACCCATTGCATCAGTGAGTTAGCGGATATTTCTGGGTAACAAAACTCCACTACCAACAGCGATTAGCTCACTTTTGGCTGTTTTTTACACGAATCCCTGCCGCCCCTTATCTTCGCGGCCAGTCGACGGAATTCGTTCATGCTCATGTCCGTCACAAAAGGCGCGTTGATTGCCCTTGCGCTGTGAGAAGTACCACCGCCTTCTTATCGAAGGAAACGAAGGTTTCCCCGCCAAGCCAGTTGCCTTCGTAGGCAATGACGCCATCGGCAAAGTCTCCGCCCGCGTCGAGCACCAGCAAGCCAGCCTCCACGGCAGGCCGGTTCACTTCCACATTCGCGGCGGCCAGTAGTGCCCGGATCGCGCTGGCCGCGTCGGCTTGCTGGAAGCCGTAGACACGCAGCAGCACCCAAACAAATTCGCATAGGCACGGCAACGCGACCGCGATCAACTCGGCGTCGGTCAAGACTGCGGCGGCAACGTCCGCTTGTGCGGGATCGTCACGCACAACCGCACGCACAAGGACGTTGGTATCGACTGCGACCTTCATTGCTTACCTGCCCAGCCTTGCGCCGCCGCCTCGTTGATTTCTTCGATGGTGGCAACCTTCTGCGTCCTGCCCGCGAGCAGGCCGACAAAGCTGGCTATCGTCCCTGCGGGCCGGGCCGCCTTGAGCACGCCCCGACCATCTGGCAGCAAGTTCAGCTCGATCTTGTCGCCTGGCCTAATGCCGAGGTGTTGCAGTACGTCCTTCCGAAACGTCACTTGTCCCCGTGCGGTAACGGTCAATGTGGTCATGGTGGTTTGCCTCGCAATCCAAGGTTGATGCTTTGCATTGTAATGCAAAAATGCCTTACTTTCGATGTCCGTCAAACGATCATTAGGCGGTCATGCCGGACAATGTCCGGCAATGCGCTTGTTTAATGGGTTGTCGGACAGTATGATAAACGGACGGAAAGACGGACAAAAGGGGCGGTAATGGTACTGATCGGCTATGCGCGGGTATCGACGGCGGAACAGGACACCGCTTTGCAGACGGATGCGCTACGCAAGGCAGGCTGCGCGCGCGTTTTTGAGGACACGGCTTCTGGGGCCAAGGCCGACAGGCCCGGCTTGGCTGATGCGCTGGCCTACCTGCGCGCCGGCGACGTGCTGGCCGTCTGGCGTCTGGATCGGCTCGGGCGCTCGATGCCACACCTCATTGAGACAATCGCCGCGCTGGAAGCGCGTGGCGTCGGCTTCCGGTCGCTGACCGAAAGCATCGACACCACCACGCCGGGCGGACGGCTCATCTTCCACGTCTTCGGCGCACTGGGCCAGTTCGAGCGCGATTTGATCCGCGAGCGCACCAAGGCCGGGCTGACCGCTGCCGCCGCACGCGGGCGGAAGGGCGGGCGAAAGCCGGTTGTCACCGCCGACAAGTTGCAGCGAGCGCGGGAGCACATCGCCAACGGGCTTAATGCCCGAGAGGCCGCTACACGGCTCAAGGTGAGCAAGACGGCTCTATACGCCGCGCTGCAATCCACTAGGGAACCTCTGAACAACGCACCATAGATACGCGACACTACCCGCCTCATGTTGAGGAGTGATCCATGCAACTGACGTTCGGTGACGCTGAAGGCCTGGGCAAGCGTAAGCAGACCCGCCGGGAGATCTTCCTGGCCGAGATGGAGCAGGTCGTTCCGTGGCAGCACTTGCTCGGTCTGATCGAACCGCACTATCCGGTGTCGGGGCGCCCTGGTCGACAGCCATACGCACTGGCGACGATGTTGCGGATTCATTTGCTGCAGCAGTGGTATGCGTTGAGCGATCCGGCGATGGAAGAAGCGTTGCACGAGATCCCGATCTTGCGGAGGTTTGCCCAGCTCGGTGGCTTGGACAACGTTCCGGACGAGACCACGATTTTGAACTTTCGGCGCCTGCTGGAGACCCATGGCCTTGCCGCGCGGATGCTGGACGCGGTCAATGCGCATCTGGCGCGCAAGGGTCAGAGCCTGCGGTCGGGCACGATCGTCGATGCGACACTGATCGCTGCGCCCAGTTCGACCAAGAATGCCGATCACGCGCGCGACCCTGAAATGCATCAGACCAGGAAGGGCAATCAGTGGTATTTCGGGATGAAGGCGCACATCGGCGTGGATGAGTTTTCCGGGTTGGTGCACCACGTCCATTGCACAGCGGCTAATGTCGCCGACGTCACGGTGACGCACACGTTGCTGCATGGCAACGAAGACAGCGTGTTCGGCGACAGCGGCTACACCGGCGCGGACAAACGCGACGAACTGCAGACCTGCAAGGCAGCATTCTTCATCGCCGCCAGGCCCTCGACGACGCAAGCCATCGGCAACAACCGCGAGCGTGCTCGGGAACAGCGTTGGGAACACTTCAAGGCCAGCGTGCGCGCGAAGGTGGAGCATCCATTCCGGGTGATCAAGCGCCAATTCGGTTACACCAAGGTCCGCTATCGCGGCCTGGCCAAGAACACCGCGCAGGTGCTGACGTTGTTTGCGCTGTCAAACCTGTGGATGAAGCGAAAGCAGTTACTTCCTGCTATGGGGAGCGTGCGCCTGTAACCCGGGGAATTCCCACGGAAAGCGCCAGAAATGGCCAAACTCCGAAGATCCAAACGCGACTCTCCGCAACGACGCGACATTCCGCGCTCTCAGGCCGCGTTATTCAGACCTTCCCTAACAGGGTTGTAAGCCGGAAGACGGTCGGCAGGAATCCGTAAAAAATTTCTTGGCTGGCAGGGTAATCCCCCCATTTGTAGCAGTCGCCCAAAGTGGAGCTATGCAGCAAGTGCCAACTTTTGCATGGGGGGTGATGCCGCCGAGCGCCATGTTGGGACGCTCGTGGTTGTAGGTCCATAGCCATCGTGTGGCTTTGTCTTGCACCTGCTCGATTGAGTCGAACATGGTTCGGGCCAACCATCCATAGCGTACCGTCCGGTTGTAGCGTTCAACGTAGGCGTTCTGCTGCGGCTTGCCAGGCTGGATGTGCTCGATCCGGATGCCGCGTTGTTCAGCCCAGCCCAGTAGCGCACCACTGATGTATTCAGGCCCATTGTCGCAGCGAATCACGCGCGGCTTGCCGCGCCACTGGATGATCTGTTCCAGTGCCCGAATCACACGAGCCGAGGGCAAGGACAGGTCGACCTCGATCCCCAGCCCTTGGCGGTTGAAGTCGTCAATCACGTTGAACAATCGGAAGCTGCGCCCATCACTGAGCTGGTCGTGCATGAAGTCCATCGACCAGACCTGGTTGATCGACTCGGGCACAGCCAGCGGCTCTGGGCGTTCTCGCACAAGCCGCTTCCTTGGCTTGATCCGCAGGTTCAACTCCAGCTCCCGGTAGATGCGATACACGCGCTTGTGGTTCCAGCCAAAGCCCTTGACGTTGCGCAGGTGCAGGAAGCACAAGCCGAAGCCCCAGTCGCGGTAAGCGGTGGTCAATCGGATCAACCAGTCGGCGATCAGCGCGTTCTCATCCGATGCCTTGGCCTGGTAGCGGTAGCAGGTCTGACTGACCGTAAACGCCATGCAGGCTGACCGGATACTCATCGCCTTGTTGTTCACCGCCCATCGGGCCATCTCTCGGCGTTGAGATGGCCTCACCATTTTTTTGCCATGGCCTCCCGAAGCACCTCGGATGTCATCTGCGACTCGGCATACATCTTCTTCAGGCGCCGGTTCTCCTCCTGCAGCTCCTTGAGCTGGGACACCATCGATGCGTCCATACCGCCGAACTTGCTACGCCACTTGTAGAAGGTTGCCGAGCTGATGCCGTGCTCACGGCATAGCTCTGGCACAGGCGTGCCGGCCTCGGCCTGCTTGAGTACCGCGATGATCTGACTGTCGGTGAATCGTGATGTCTTCATGGAAATCTCCTCAGGAAAGGTTACGAGAAAATTCCACTTCTGGCTCCTGCTGATCTGAGGGGGATTACCCCCCGACTCTCAAATCCCAGAGCTCTTCAACCGCTTTTTCTGACGCTTGGCCAGCGCGGTTTTTGACACGAATTCCCCCGTTTTCGGGTCGACCACCTTCTGACGACTGGACAGCGTGTTTCTTGACACGAATTCCCCCGTTTTCGGGTCGAACACCTTCTCACGCCCGTACAGCGCGGCTTTTGACACGAGTTTCCCCGTTTTCGGGTCGAACACCTTCTGATGCCGGTACTGCGCGGCTTTTGACACGGTTTCCCCCGTTTCCGGGTCGACCACCTTCTGGCGCCCGTACAGCGTGGATTTGGGAATTGGCCCAGGCGTGCTCGAGCCGGGAGCCTGTGAGGGAAGACCGGGGACGATCGGTCCCTTGCCCGTGCTGGCGGGAGTCGGCATGACTGTCGCGTGCGTCGACGAACTGGCTAACAATGAAGCGGAAGGGGCGGGACAGTGTCCAACGCCCTGGGAATAGCTCGATGTAGGGGGGAGCGCGATTGCAGGGCAATCAACAGACTCTCCCGCAGGCACCGACAGCTCCGACCGGTTGGCAACCTCCTGTAATGCAGGGGCGCTTGAGGCGGAGGATGGCATCGGGTCAAACGCAAGCTCTCCGGACAACGACACTGCCGGCGGTGGCGCAGGTGGCGCGGACTGTATGGAGGTAGAGGCGCGGTTGAGGCGGTGTTGCCGTATCTCCTGGATCCGATACGGGGTGGGATCGGCGGGAAGAACACGCCGTCTCCACGGAGGTGCCATCTCAGCCAATTGCGCCAACGCGTCCTGGCCGTGTTGGGTGCGGCGCCAATTGACGGTGTCGGCGATTTCCTGATCGGGCGAGTGAGGATCGGCGAGGCTGTTGTCGATCAGGTCATTGGCGATGATGGCTGAATAGGGCGAAAGAGGTCGCATTCTTGAGTCCTCGTTGTTTTTCGGAGAAGGCGTGATGGAACCAGTTTTTGGTAATCCGTCCGCTTTTAGCGGACTCCAGAAGTGGAGTTATGCAGCCATCGCCAGTTTCATCGCTGGCGTGATGCCGCCTAGCGCCATGTTCGGGCGCTCATGGTTGTAAGTCCATAGCCAGCGCGTGGCTTTGTCCTGCACCTGCTCGATGGTGTCGAACAGGGTGCGGGCCAGAAAGGCGTAGCGGACCGTGCGGTTGTAACGTTCAACGTAGGCGTTCTGTTGTGGCTTGCCCGGCTGGATGTGTTCGATGCGGATGCCGTTGCGTTGCGCCCACCCCAGCAGTGCTCCGCTGATGTATTCGGGTCCGTTCAGGTAGTCCCCGACTGAGCCTCAATGAGGCAATAGCTCCATCAACCATGCGAGCTCCTCTTCGTTGAATGCCGGGAAATCATCCGCTGTCCCTGCGAAGGGGTCCGCATCTTGTTCCCAAACCACGGTGCTGGACGCTACCAGGTCGGCATCCATGGGCGTGCCAGGATCCGGCAGGCCGCCGATCCTGGTACGCGGGCGTTTTACACCCCAGCTGAGGAGGGACAACGCATCGCGCTGTTCGGGAACGAGCACCTCGACAGCTTGCTGTGCGGAGGAGCCGGTGACAGAACGATCCGATCGGGACCGTTTGCGGCGGCTGCTTGCCAGCGCCTGGCCTGCCTGGTCCATTGGGCTGGGCGCATCCAGCTCACGCTCCAGCGAATCGGCGAATGCATGCAAAGACTCCTGGTCCGGCGTTTGAGCCGAAGCAGAGGACGGTTTCGCCCTTTTCATCCCTAATGCTTGGAGAATACGACCCCAACGCTGCGAGGCTGGAGGGAGCGTTCCACTGCGGGCTTCGAGTTCGGTGACGCCCACCCTGCGAAATAGCTGTAACAACCCGTGCCTGCTCATCCCGAACTGCGTCATGGCTTCATCAAATGCTTGCGCTGGATGGGAGTGGCACTGGAAAAAACCCAGCACGCGAACAACTTGCGTTTGGTCGGCAACGAGATGCGATGTGCGTTCGGGAATACGGCTTTTGGCTCTTCTGATCAATGTCAGCGCATTCGGCAATCCGTCTTTCACTGCATTCAGCGCAGAGCGTCCGCCGATGCAGGCCAAGGCGACGAGGCGGTCGTTGGTCAACGCGGCCAACGCCGGATCAGGGCGAGATAACTGTGCAAAAATGCTCTTCAGCGCCTGCTTGCCGCCGCCATTGCTGGCGATGGCCACCACCTGCTCCCGGGTCAGGCCATGGGGGGCCTGGCACAGCACCGGCAACAGCGCCTGCACCGTCTCCAGCGCCTGCTTGCCGCCATCGTGGCTGGCGATGGCCACCACCTGCTCCCGGGTCAGGCCATGGGGGGCCTGTCGCAGCACCGGCAACAGCGCCTGCACCGTCTCCAGCGCCTGCTTGCCGCCAATATTGCTGGCGATGGCCACCACCTGCTCCCGGGTCAGGCCATGGGGGGCCTGGCGCAGCACTGGCAACAGCGCCTGCACCGTCTCCAGCGCCTGCTTGCCGCCAATATTGCTGGCGATGGCCACCACCTGCTCCCGGGTCAGGCCATGGGGGGCCTGGCGCAGCACCGGCAACAGCGCCTGCACCGTCTCCAGCGCCTGCTTGCCGCCAATATTGCTGGCGATGGCCACCACCTGCTCCCGGGTCAGGCCATGGGGGGCCTGTCGCAGCACCGGCAACAGCGCCTGCACCGTCTCCAGCGCCTGCTTGCCGCCAATATTGCTGGCGATGGCCACCACCTGCTCCCGGGTCAGGCCATGGGGGGCCTGTCGCAGCACCGGCAACAGCGCCTGCACCGTCTCCAGCGCCTGCTTGCCGCCGTTATTGCTGGCGATGGCCACCACCTGCTTCGGGGTCAGGTCATGGGGGGCCTGTCGCAGCACCGGCAACAGCGCCTGCACCGTCTCCAGCGCCTGCTTGCCGCCGCCATTGCTGGCGATGGCCACCACCTGCTCCCGGGTCAGGCCATGGGGGGCCTGTCGCAGCACCGGCAACAGCCGCTGCACCGTCTCCAGCGCCTGCTTGCCGCCGCCATTGCTGGCGATGGCCACCACCTGCGCCGGGGTCAGGCCATGGGCCTGGCGCAGCACCGGCAACAGCCGCTGCACCGTCTCCAGCGCCTGCTTGCCGCCAATATTGCTGGCGATGGCCACCACCTGCGCCGGGGTCAGGCCATGGGCCTGGCGCAGCACCGGCAACAGCGCCTGCACCGTCTCCAGCGCCTGCTTGCCGCCGTTATTGCTGGCGATGGCCACCACCTGCTTCGGGGTCAGGTCATGGGGGGCCTGGCACAGCACCGGCAACAGCCGCTGCACCGTCTCCAGCGCCTGCTTGCCGCCGTTATTGCTGGCGATGGCCACCACCTGCTCCGGGGTCAGGTCATGGGGGGCCTGGCACAGCACCGGCAACAGCGCCTGCACCGTCTCCAGCGCCTGCTTGCCGCCGCCATTGCTGGCGATGGCCACCACCTGCTCCGGGGTCAGGTCATGGGGGGCCTGGCACAGCACCGGCAACAGCGCCTGCACCGTCTCCAGCGCCTGCTTGCCGCCATCGTGGCTGGCGATGGCCACCACCTGCTCCCGGGGCAGGCCATGGGCCTGGCGCAGCACCGGCAACAGCCGCTGCACCGTCTCCAGCGCCTGCTTGCCGCCGTTATTGCTGGCGATGGCCACCACCTGCGCCTGGGTCAGGCCATGGGGGGCCTGGCACAGCACCGGCAACAGCCGCTGCACCGTCTCCAGCGCCTGCTTGCCGCCGCCATTGCTGGCGATGGCCACCACCTGCGCCCGGGTCAGGCCATGGGGGGCCTGGCACAGCACCGGCAACAGCCGCTGCACCGTCTCCAGCGCCCGCTTGCCGCCAATATTGCTGGCGATGGCCACCACCTGCTTCGGGGTCAGGTCATGGGGGGCCTGGCACAGCACCGGCAACAGCCGCTGCACCGTCTCCAGCGCCTGCTTGCCGCCATTGCTGGCGATGGCCACCACCTGCTTCGGGGTCAGGTTCAGGGGGGCACCAGTCAGTGCATTGCGCCATGCATGCACTGCCTCCACCGCGGTCACGCCGCCACGTTTTGCAATCTTGAAAAGTTGGCCTGTGTCCAACTGTAACGGTAGACCTCTCAACTCTCCCGCCAACGTGAGCAATGCCTCCAGAGCGCGTGCGCCGGACCCCTGTTTGCCGACGCCAACGACGTCTTCGTGTGTCGCCTCTGGCAACGCCGCGATCATGGCCTGATACTTGACAGCGACGGTCCCTAACGCTGCCGGGTGTTTGCTGAGCTCAACGATGTGCGCGTGTGTAAACCCATGGCCGACCAGTGCCTCGTGGTGCTGCGCTACTGTCGAACGAGCCTCCGATTTGATCTTTTCTTGCTGCTGCTGACTGTAGCCGAGCGTGCGTAGATCCACCTGCGCGGCCGGCGAAGCGTCGGAGGGTTGCGCAGCACGCCGTCGCGGCGCCGGCTTGGCGCGCGGCGGCCGCGCGGCAGTGACAGCGACGTGCACGGTGGGTTGCGGGTCATCGGCTGCACGCAGAACCGATTGCACCTCATCCAACTCTCCTGGGGCAGCCTCTGTATGAGGAGCGCCGAAGGCAGACACCGAATCAAGAAGCGACGGATCGAACTGACGTAGCAGATCGCTGAAGCTGCCCGCTGAGAATGCAGGCATGGGCGCAGGGGGGGACGGCAGCCGGGTCTGAGACATCGTCCGCCGAGCCGGCAAGCCATCCAGGGGGCCGCCAGCAGGCGGAGACACCCCCCGATCTGCAGTCGGCTGAACCCTATCCGGTTGGGGTCCGGGCAGAAGTTCGCGGGCAGGAATTGGCGTGCGCGAACGAATGGGATCCATCAGGCATACCTCTTTACAGAAAACATGGTCGCCTCAAGACTAAAGGTCTCTGGTCCCTACACTTCTTCCGAATCCGCATGGCAGCACACAACTTCGGGTGATCCTGGCAACCTTCGACGACCGGGGTTGAGGCGCAGACGTGGCGGCGATCCCGGACCCGTATGGAGGGCCGGCAGGCGGTTGTGAAAAACTTCTTTGATGACCGCGAGTTAGCTCACTTTTGGCTGTTTTTTACACGAATCCCTGCCGACCCTCAACACCGTCAACACCATGCGGCCAGCCGCCGTCGTCGTATCGGCCCACGGCTCGGCCAGCGAGCGCAGGCCCGCGCCGGCCTCTCGGATGCGCTCGGCAATATCCAGCAGGTCGCGCGTGCTGCGCGCCAGGCGATCGAGCCGCGTCACCATCACCACGTCACTTGATCGTATGTGGTCGAGCATGCGCGCCAACTCGGGGCGATCGCGCTGCGTGCCGGTGATCTTCTCCGCGAAAATCTTGGTGCAGCCGGCTGCGTGCAGCTCGGCCCGCTGATTGGTCAGGTCTTGGTCGTCGGTGCTGACGCGGGCATAGCCCAGCAGCATGCGGCTGGTCGCCAGGTCCACGGCATCGGGGCTGGCCTTGGTCACGACTGCCGCGCCTTGATCTGCGTTGCCAGTTCACCCGCAACTTCCCCCAGCTCGCCGAACGTGATTTCCCCGGCTGCGAAGCGTTCGGCCGCAGCCGCGTATTCCGGCGGTAGCTTGAAGCCTTCCAGCTCGATGCTCGCCTGCGCGTAGGTGATGGCGTCGCGGCGCTCGCGTAGCTCGGCGGGGTGTAGTGGGCGCTGGAGCGTGCAGCGCTTGTACTCGGCCCATGCGTCGGCCGCGCGGCCCGTCTCGTCAGCGCGTCGCATCCACTCCCGGCGCTCGGCTTCTGGCGCGGTATTCCACCAGTCCATGCCGGCAATCTCATCGGCACGGATTGGCGAACTGCCGCCTTGCTCGGGGATTACGTCGTGCGTGCCGTCCAGGCGCACGCGCACGAGCTGGCCGTTCTCGTCGTAGCCCACCGCGCCCGGTGTCATTCTCAGAAGACGACTGCACGGAATGTCAGGAGTCGGCTGCACTGGTGGATTGCAGCGCGGCGTATAGAGCCGTCTTGCTCACCTTGAGCCGTGTAGCGGCCTCTCGGGCATTAAGCCCGTTGGCGATGTGCTCCCGCGCTCGCTGCAACTTGTCGGCGGTGACAACCGGCTTTCGCCCGCCCTTCCGCCCGTGTGCGGCGGGGTAATCCCCCCATTTGTAGCGGACTCCAGAAGTGGAGTTATGCAGCCATCGCCAGTTTCATCGCTGGCGTGATGCCGCCTAGCGCCATGTTCGGGCGCTCATGGTTGTAAGTCCATAGCCAGCGCGTGGCTTTGTCCTGCACCTGCTCGATGGTGTCGAACAGGGTGCGGGCCAGAAAGGCGTAGCGGACCGTGCGGTTGTAACGTTCAACGTAGGCGTTCTGTTGTGGCTTGCCCGGCTGGATGTGTTCGATGCGGATGCCGTTGCGTTGCGCCCACCCCAGCAGTGCTCCGCTGATGTATTCGGGTCCGTTCAGGTAGTCCCCGACTGAGCCTCAATGAGGCAATAGCTCCATCAACCATGCGAGCTCCTCTTCGTTGAATGCCGGGAAATCATCCGCTGTCCCTGCGAAGGGGTCCGCATCTTGTTCCCAAACCACGGTGCTGGACGCTACCAGGTCGGCATCCATGGGCGTGCCAGGATCCGGCAGGCCGCCGATCCTGGTACGCGGGCGTTTTACACCCCAGCTGAGGAGGGACAACGCATCGCGCTGTTCGGGAACGAGCACCTCGACAGCTTGCTGTGCGGAGGAGCCGGTGACAGAACGATCCGATCGGGACCGTTTGCGGCGGCTGCTTGCCAGCGCCTGGCCTGCCTGGTCCATTGGGCTGGGCGCATCCAGCTCACGCTCCAGCGAATCGGCGAATGCATGCAAAGACTCCTGGTCCGGCGTTTGAGCCGAAGCAGAGGACGGTTTCGCCCTTTTCATCCCTAATGCTTGGAGAATACGACCCCAACGCTGCGAGGCTGGAGGGAGCGTTCCACTGCGGGCTTCGAGTTCGGTGACGCCCACCCTGCGAAATAGCTGTAACAACCCGTGCCTGCTCATCCCGAACTGCGTCATGGCTTCATCAAATGCTTGCGCTGGATGGGAGTGGCACTGGAAAAAACCCAGCACGCGAACAACTTGCGTTTGGTCGGCAACGAGATGCGATGTGCGTTCGGGAATACGGCTTTTGGCTCTTCTGATCAATGTCAGCGCATTCGGCAATCCGTCTTTCACTGCATTCAGCGCAGAGCGTCCGCCGATGCAGGCCAAGGCGACGAGGCGGTCGTTGGTCAACGCGGCCAACGCCGGATCAGGGCGAGATAACTGTGCAAAAATGCTCTTCAGCGCCTGCTTGCCGCCGCCATTGCTGGCGATGGCCACCACCTGCTCCCGGGTCAGGCCATGGGGGGCCTGGCACAGCACCGGCAACAGCCGCTGCACCGTCTCCAGCGCCTGCTTGCCGCCATCGTGGCTGGCGATGGCCACCACCTGCTCCCGGGTCAGGCCATGGGGGGCCTGGCGCAGCACCGGCAACAGCGCCTGCACCGTCTCCAGCGCCTGCTTGCCGCCACCATTGCTGGCGATGGCCACCACCTGCTCCCGGGTCAGGTCATGGGGGGCCTGGCACAGCACCGGCAACAGCGCCTGCACCGTCTCCAGCGCCTGCTTGCCGCCATCGTGGCTGGCGATGGCCACCACCTGCTCCGGGGTCAGGTCATGGGGGGCCTGGCGCAGCACCGGCAACAGCGCCTGCACCGTCTCCAGCGCCTGCTTGCCGCCAATATTGCTGGCGATGGCCACCACCTGCTCCCGGGTCAGGTCATGGGGGGCCTGGCACAGCACCGGCAACAGCGCCTGCACCGTCTCCAGCGCCTGCTTGCCGCCGCCATTGCTGGCGATGGCCACCACCTGCTCCGGGGTCAGGTCATGGGGGGCCTGGCGCAGCACCGGCAACAGCCGCTGCACCGTCTCCAGCGCCTGCTTGCCGCCGCCATTGCTGGCGATGGCCACCACCTGCTCCCGGGTCAGGTCATGGGGGCCTGGCGCAGCACCGGCAACAGCCGCTGCACCGTCTCCAGCGCCTGCTTGCCGCCATCGTGGCTGGCGATGGCCACCACCTGCTCCCGGGGCAGGCCATGGGCCTGGCGCAGCACCGGCAACAGCCGCTGCACCGTCTCCAGCGCCTGCTTGCCGCCAATATTGCTGGCGATGGCCACCACCTGCTCCGGGGTCAGGTCATGGGGGGCCTGGCGCAGCACCGGCAACAGCCGCTGCACCGTCTCCAGCGCCTGCTTGCCGCCGCCATTGCTGGCGATGGCCACCACCTGCTCCCGGGTCAGGTCATGGGGGGCCTGGCGCAGCACCGGCAACAGCCGCTGCACCGTCTCCAGCGCCTGCTTGCCGCCATCGTGGCTGGCGATGGCCACCACCTGCTCCGGGGTCAGGTCATGGGGGGCCTGGCGCAGCACCGGCAACAGCCGCTGCACCGTCTCCAGCGCCTGCTTGCCGCCAATATTGCTGGCGATGGCCACCACCTGCTCCCGGGTCAGGCCATGGGGGGCCTGGCGCAGCACCGGCAACAGCCGCTGCACCGTCTCCAGCGCCTGCTTGCCGCCATCGTGGCTGGCGATGGCCACCACCTGCTCCGGGGTCAGGTCATGGGGGGCCTGGCACAGCACCGGCAACAGCGCCTGCACCGTCTCCAGCGCCTGCTTGCCGCCATTGCTGGCGATGGCCACCACCTGCGCCGGGGTCAGGTCATGGGGGGCCTGGCGCAGCACCGGCAACAGCCGCTGCACCGTCTCCAGCGCCTGCTTGCCGCCGCCATTGCTGGCGATGGCCACCACCTGCTCCGGGGTCAGGTCATGGGGGGCCTGGCACAGCACCGGCAACAGCGCCTGCACCGTCTCCAGCGCCTGCTTGCCGCCATCGTGGCTGGCGATGGCCACCACCTGCTCCCGGGGCAGGCCATGGGCCTGGCACAGCACCGGCAACAGCCGCTGCACCGTCTCCAGCGCCTGCTTGCCGCCGCCATTGCTGGCGATGGCCACCACCTGCGCCCGGGTCAGGCCATGGGGGGCCTGGCGCAGCACCGGCAACAGCCGCTGCACCGTCTCCAGCGCCTGCTTGCCGCCATCGTGGCTGGCGATGGCCACCACCTGCTTCGGGGGCAGGTCATGGGGGGCCTGGCGCAGCACCGGCAACAGCCGCTGCACCGTCTCCAGCGCCTGCTTGCCGCCGCCATTGCTGGCGATGGCCACCACCTGCTTCGGGGTCAGGTCATGGGGGGCCTGGCACAGCACCGGCAACAGCCGCTGCACCGTCTCCAGCGCCTGCTTGCCGCCATTGCTGGCGATGGCCACCACCTGCTTCGGGGTCAGGTTCAGGGGGGCACCAGTCAGTGCATTGCGCCATGCATGCACTGCCTCCACCGCGGTCACGCCGCCACGTTTTGCAATCTTGAAAAGTTGGCCTGTGTCCAACTGTAATGGTGGACTTCTCAACTCTCCCGCCACCGTGAGCAATGCCTCCAGAGCGCGTGCGCCGGACCACTGTTTGCCGACGCCAACGACGTCTTTGTGTGTCGCCTCTGGCAACGCCGCGATCATGGCCTGATACTTGACAGCGACGGTCCCTAAGGCTGCCGGGTGTTTGCTGAGCTCAACGATGTGCGCGTGTGTAAACCCATGGCCGACCAGTGCCTTGTGGTGCTGCTCTACTGTCGAACGAGCCTCCGATTTGATCTTTTCTTGCTGCTGCTGACTGTAGCCGAGCGTGCGTAGATCCACCTGCGCGGCCGGCGAAGCGTCGGAGGGTTGCGCAGCACGCCGTCGCGGCGCCGGCTTGGCGCGCGGCGGCCGCGCGGCAGTGACAGCGACGTGCACGGTGGGTTGCGGGTCATCGGCTGCACGCAGAACCGATTGCACCTCATCCAACTCTCCTGGGGCAGCCTCTGTATGAGGAGCGCCGAAGGCAGACACCGAATCAAGAAGCGACGGATCGAACTGACGTAGCAGATCGCTGAAGCTGCCCGCTGAGAATGCAGGCATGGGTGCAGGGGGGGGCGGCAGCCGGGTCTGAGACATCGTCCGCCGAGCCGGCAAGCCATCCAGGGGGCCGCCAGCAGGCGGAGACACCCCCCGATCTGCAGTCGGCTGAACCCTATCCGGTTGGGGTCCGGGCAGAAGTTCGCGGGCAGGAATTGGCGTGCGCGAACGAATGGGATCCATCAGGCATACCTCTTTACAGAAAACATGGTCGCCTCAAGACTAAAGGTCTCTGGTCCCTACACTTCTTCCGAATCCGCATGGCAGCACACAACTTCGGGTGATCCTGGCAACCCTCGACGACCGGGGTTGAGGCGCAGACGTGGCGGCGATCCCGGACCCGTATGGAGGGCCGGCAGGCGGTTGTGAAAAACTTCTTTGATGACCGCGAGTTAGCTCACTTTTGGCTGTTTTTTACACGAATCCCTGCCGACCCTCGGTTTGCCTTCGCGCTGGATCTTGGCCAACTCTTTCAACGCGGCCGGGCGACCGCGGCGGTAGACCTTGGGCGCGCGCACATAGTTGGCCGGTAGGACCTCAAACACCGTCACGCCCAGCGCCAGCAGCTGGGTGGCGGCGGTGTCGAGGGAAGCAAACACGCGCGGCTCTCCGCGCTGGCCGGTGAGTTGCTTTTCGGTTTGGCCCACCCGCACCATCACGGTGTAGCCGCCGACCTGGCCGACCAGCTGCACGGTGCGCAGCACGCCGGCACTGGCGAGTGCGGCCAAGGTGGTGATGGACATGGGTGATGTCATGATCGATCTATCAAACAGTGATGTTTGATGTTCGATCATTCAAGGCTGCGCTGCAAGCACTCTCGCGGCGAGGCCGCCAGCGCACATAACGGCCAATTCCACGCAGTCACCCATTGGTCCTTGGTGTAGGTGCTTGCGGCCGACGCTGCGGCCGAGCTGGCGGGCCATTTCCAGTCCGGCACGGGTGCGCTTGACGATCAACTCGCGCTCCATTACAGCGAGGCTGGCCAAAGTAGCTGCGACAGCAGTGCTAGAGTTTGTCCGTCCTTCGATGGAGTTCCGCCATGAATACGTTTCTGCACGCCCAGCTGCTGCCGCTTTTGCGTGGCTTGTCACGCGCTGGCCTGGTCGGCTTCGGCGTTGTGTTTACGCTGTACTTTCTGTTCGCCATGCTGCTGTTCGTGCTGAACGATCCGCACGCGAGCGCGTACACCGAGCAGATGGCCGACATGGCTGCACCGTGGCTGGTTGGCCTGGTTGCGGTGTACGCGTTGAGCAAGCTCGCCGGCGAAATGGTCCGCACCTGGTTGGAAGATCGCGGCGAGATTTCACCTCGCCGTTGATCGCCTAAAAGCCGGGAATCCGTTTTATCTGGCAAAGTCATGTTTTTACAAGAGAAATTGGATTCTGTGAGTGATTTTTACACGTATGTCGGCTGAACCCCTTACGCGGCTTAGTCCCCATCAAAACAACGCACGACGTAACTCGCAGTAGCGCTTCGAAGCTCTGCAACCAGCCAACCAGCCAACCAGCTGAAGCAGATGCGTTAACGTGGGTTTGCATGGATTTCGGAGTTCGTCATGAGCCGCTTGACCATCGATCTGAACGATCAGCAGCAGCAGAGCCTGAAGGCGCTGGCCCCTCTGCAGGGCAAGACCATCAAGCAATACGCGCTTGAACGCCTCTTCCCTGACGACGACGAGAACCCCGATCAGGCATGGCAACAGTTGAAAAACCTGCTTGGGGGACGCGTCGAGGAAGGCCTTGCCGGCAAGGTTTCCACAAAGAGCGTCAGCGCTATCCTGGATGAAGAGTTGGCCGAGAGCCGTCGCGGCTGATGCACGGCTACGTTCTCACCGATGCAGCCGAAGCCGATCTGCGCGGGATCATCCGCTACACCTCGGCACGCTGCGGCCAGGCGCAGGTTCGCCGGTACATCGCAGACCTATCGAGGCGTGATCTCGATGATGTTGGATGTAGCAGTCTTCAGCGACGTCATATCGGCTGAGGTGGTTTTAGTCTTTGATTCTTGCTGCTCCCGATAACGTATAAATGGGTGTACCCCGACCGAGTAATTGCGCCCAGGCATGATCTGGTAACTCAATGACAGATTGATCGTCCTGACGATTGACTGCCCCGGCTTCAAGACAAGAGATGGCGTGGAACCTCGGACGTTATGCACATAGATGCCGCGATAGCCGACGGGGCTGCCGTCCTCTTGCAGGACCTTGAACAGATTGGTCTGCAATCTCCCGCTTTTATCTACGTCTGGAACATACGACGCAGCTAGCTCGATGGGCTGGTCACCTGCGTTGGCCATCGTGACTGAGACGGATGCTCCAGCTGTCGCTGTATGCGCTGCCTGTCTGTTTTGGAGTCTGATCTCCAGCCTCCCAGCCGCAGTCGCGCTGGAGCAGGCTGACAGCGCGAGAATCCCAAGAACCCATATCGCCTTCATCATTCACCTCTTACGCGCAAACGCTTCTTTGTCGCCAGTTCTCATGCCATCTCTCCGGCTTGGGGTAAGAGCCCTGGATGGGCGGAACCACCGTGGCGGGCGACTCCTGGGCAGACGCTAGTCGCGATTCATCCTCGGAGCGATCTTTCAATCCAACGTGCACTATCGCGCGCGGTTGGGGACCTGACGCTTTGGCGCTTCCCAAATCACCGTCTAGCGCAACTCCTCGTCGGCACCGTCCACCCGCTCTCCTGCATCAAGCTGCTGCAACACGCGATCGAAATCGCTCACGAACAGCTGGTCCTGCACGATACGGTACTTTTCGAACTCGCTTTCCGCATGCGCTTTGGCGATCTCGGCGGTGACGCGCCCTGCGTCCTGCAACACCTGCCGGTCGGTGGCTTCGATGAAACGATTCAGACGCGTTTCCCAATCCTGCATGGTCATCGGGATCTGCCGCAGCGCCATGTCCTCGGCCAGGTCCAGATAGGCCGATACAAGGCGTTGCAACTGCGCCATCTCGCCGGTGGTCAGGTAGTTCTTGGCAACCGCCACATCGAACTTCTGGATCTTCCCGCGCGGTGCATCGGCCCAGGTGGTCAGGCCCATGTGCTGCTTGCCGGCATCGGCGCGGTGGTAGAAAACTTCTGCTGCGGTTTGCCCGTGGATGGCCCAGTGCAATTTGTTCTGCACCGTGGCGAAGAACCGCTGAGTGGCCTGCGCGTTGGCATCGTAGTCCAGGGCGGTGGAGTAGATGTCGGTGATCTTCTGGTAGAACTTGCGCTCGGAGAGACGGATCTCGCGGATGCGCTGCAGCTGCTCTTCGAAGTAGCGCTTGCCGAGCACCGTGCCGTCATTCTTCAGGCGCTCATCGTCCATCGCGAAGCCCTTGATCGTGAAGGACTCGATGATGGTGGTGGCCCACTTGCGGAACTGCACCGCGCGCTCGGAATTGACCTTGTAGCCCACGGCAATGATGGCCGCGAGGTTGTAGTGCTTGGTGTCGTAGCTCTTGCCGTCGGCGGCAGTTATTCGAAAATTTCGAATAACTGCATCTGGCTGTAACTCGTTGTCAGCGAACACCTTTTTCAGGTGGTAGTTGATGGTGTGGGTTTCGACATCGTAGAGCTGGGCCAGCATCTTCTGCGTCAGCCAGACGTTTTCGTCGGCATACGCCGCCTGCACGCCGCCCTCGCCTGCGGCGGCCACGAATGTCAGGTATTCGGCCGCCGACGAGCGGACGAGAGAAATTTCATGCTTTTTCGCCATCGATGCCTCCCATGCTGGCGATACCGCACAACCAGGCGTTCTTCGGCCAAGAGGTTATCCGGGCACGCCCGATGACGGTGATAGGCGAACGTGCCGTTCTGCCGTAAGTGATGTTGCCATTGCGCCGGCTTGCGTCCATCAGAACAACGACCCCTGCACGGGCAACGCAGTGGGTGGTTCTGTTGCTGGCTTGGCGGGTGCCGCCTGCTGCTGCGCACCCAACCGCCACGCCAAACCTGAGATGCGTGCGGCGTGCCGGGCGAGCGCGCTGCGGATGACCGCTTCGCTGCCGGCCAGGTGCAGGGCGCGGCGGGCGCGGGTGATGCCGGTGTAAAGCAGCTCGCGGCTGAGCACGCGGGCGTCGCGGGTGGGCAGTTGCAGCCAGACGGTGTCGAATTCGCTGCCCTGGGCCTTGTGCACGGTCATGGCGAAGGCGCTTTCGTGCGCGGGCAGTGCGGCGGGGTGGAAGCCGCGCACCTGGCCGTCGCCGTCGCCTTCGAACCAGGCGACCAGCGGGGCTTGGGCACGGCTGTCTGTGCTTGGGACGTGGCGGTTGGCGGTGCCGCCGGACTGGCCTGGCCCTGAAGACGGGGTTTCGTCGCTGCGCCCCGAAAAGGGACTCGCATCGCTTCGCAGGCAGATGCCGACGTCGCCGTTGAACAGGCCGTGGCGGTAGCTGTTTTCGGTGATCAGCAGCAGGCGGCCCTGGAACCATGGCGAGGCGGCGCCGAGGCGGCGCGCGCCGGAGCCGGTGTCGGCCAGCAGTTGTTCGATACGGGCGTTGAGGCCGCGCGCGCCTTGCGGGCCGGCACGTACGGAGGTGAGCAGGCGAAGGCGCGCGGCGTCGCGCAGGGCGGCGGCGGGGTCGTGCGCGGCGGCCAGCGCGCGCCAGTGCGCGAGCAGTGCGTCGCGGCCTAGGGTGAGCGGGTCTTCGCCGTCTTCGTGGAAGTGCACGCCGGCCAGCTCGCCGCTGCGCAGCAGGGCGAGGGCGGTGTCGGCGTCGCCGGTGCGGATGGCGTCGGCCAACGGGGTGAGTGCAAAGTTGTCTGCTTGGCGGTAGCCGCGTAGCAGGTGCACGCGGTGGCCGGACAAACCGCCGGTGTTGGTGTGGCCGCCGGTCTGGGTGCTGGCAGGCGTGCTGCTAGTGGGCGCGCTGCCGAGCAGCGGTTGCAGCGCCTCGGCGTCGTGCGGCTGCAGGGAGTCGCCGGGGCCGGCGGCCTGCAGGATGGCGGCGAGCACGTCGCCGGCTTCCACAGAGGGCAGCTGGTCGGCGTCGCCGAGCAGGATCAGCTGGGTGCCGTCGGCGACGGCTTCGACCAGCTTGCACATCAGCGGCAGGTCGACCATGGAGGCTTCGTCGACCACGATCAGGTCGAACGGCAGCGGGTTATCGGCGTTATGGCGAAAGTGCGGGGAATCCGGGATGACGCCGAGCAGGCGATGCAGGGTGCTGGCGCCGGTGGGCAGGGCGTCGGCCAGGGCCGGGGCGATGCCGTCGGCGATGGCGCGCGTGACCGCAAGGCGCAGGCTTTCGGCCATGCGCTCGGCGGCACGACCGGTGGGCGCGGCCAGGGCGATGCGCGGGGCCGGGGTGTTGGCTGCCTGGGCTTGCGCGATGCGCAGCAGTAGCAGGCGGGCGATGGTGGTGGTTTTGCCGGTGCCGGGGCCGCCGGTGACCAGCAGCAGGGTGCGGCGCAGGGCGAGGGCTGCGGCTTGGGCTTGGCGGTCGATGGATGGCTCGGGCAGGCCCGTACCCTCACCCGCCCTTCGGGCACCCTCTCCCGGGGGGAGAGGGGTTGGGTCCACGGGGTGAAGGGTTGGGGTCGCGTTCGGGAATAACTGGGCGAACAGCGGTGCCAGCGTGGCGGCGTCGAAGGGCGGCGGCGACTGGGCGGCGATGCGTTGCAGGCCTAACGCCAGGCGGCGTTCGTACTCGCGGTAGCGGCGCAGGTAGAGCAGGCCGTGTTCGAGGACTAGCGGGCAATCGGCGGCGGCGGGGTCTTCAGGATGCGGTTGGTCGACCCAGCGCGAGGCGGCCAGGGTGCGTTGCCAGTCGGTGGGGTCCGGGAGCGCGGGCGATGGGCCGTCGCGCGCGTCCAGCAGCATGGCGGCGCGGGTGGGGTCCAGCCCTGCGTGGCCGCTGGTGACGGCCAGAGAGGCGAGTGCGGCGCCGGCCAGCACCTGGGGGTCGGTGTCCGGGGCCAGGCGTTGCAGGCTTTGGGCGAAGGCGAGATCCAGCGTGCGTAGGGCACCGGCCTGGGTGAGGGCGGTTAGGAGGTTTGGGTGGTTCATGGGGTGGGCGTTCCCATGGTGGACGTACCCTCACCCCAACCCCTCTCCCGAGGGGAGAGGGGCTTTAAGGCGTCACTGGAAATAGGCTCTGTGGGGTTGCCGGCGAACAGGGCGTCCAGGGCTTCCACCAGGGCTGGGGCGAAGCGCCAGGCGTAAATGCCAGGCACAGGCGTATTGGGTGCAGGCGTATCGGACATGGCGTCGCTGGCGGGGTCGGAACCGGAGACGGAGCTGGCGCCGTTGACGGAGTCGGAGTCGGAGTCGAAACCCGAACCGGAGATGGAGCTGGCGCCGTTGACGGAGTTGAAACCGGAACCGGAGATGGAGCCGCGTTCGGCTGCGGGGTTGCGGTCCGCATCCAGGCCGCGGCAGAACAGGTAGCGCACGCCGCCGAAGTCGCGGGTGTAGTCGTAGGCGTCGCCCAGGCGGAAACGCAGCCAGCGGTGCAGCGCGACGGTGTAGATCAGCGCCTGCAATTCGTACTCGCTGTGCGCCATGGCGCGGGCCAGGGCGTCGGCGTCGTAGCTGGGCAGGCGGTTGGACTTGTAGTCGAGCACGTACCAGCGGCCGTCCACGGTGTAGGTGAGGTCGATCAGGCCGGTCATCAGGCCTTCCAGGCGCTGGCGCGCACCGAAGGCCTGGCGGTCGCTCACCACGCCGAAGCGATGCAGCAATGCGAGCAATGCCTCCACGCGAGTGGGCCGCATGGCGAAGTGGAATTCCATCTCGTTGCGGCGCTGCGGCTCGGGCACGGCGGCCAGGGTGGTGCCTTCGGGCAGGGCGACGGTAAGGGTGTGGCCGATCAGGGCGGTGAGCATGGCCAGGCCGTCGTCCAGTTCGTCCTGGGCGTAGCCGCCGCGTTGCAGCGCCTCGAGGATGGCGGGGGCCTGGCCCTCGGGTGCGGGCAGGCCGGGGCGCCAGGCCTGCCAGGCGGCGAAGTCGCAGCGCTCGAATACGTCGTGCATCACCACGCCGAAGCGGTTGCCGGCAAAGCGCGGGTCGAAGGCGTCGACCTCGGCGGCCACCGCGATCGCCTCGCTGCCGGACGGCTCGTCGCTGCCGCCGCTGCCGACCACCGTGGCGCTGGCCATCGGGTCGGTGGCGGCGCCGGCATCGGCATTGGCCAGCTGGGTGAAGCTGTAGACCCACCACTCGGGTGCGATATGCCGCTGCGGGGTGCGCGCCGGCGGCACCTGTGCCTCGATCGGTGGCGGCAGGCGCGGCAGGGTGGCCGGCGGCGTGGACGTGTCGACCACCACTGCGCCCTCGCCGGCCGCGCCCTGCAGCGTATCGAGCGCGCGCAGCATGCCGGACAAAGCCGTGCGCTCGTGCTGATGGAACGGGCCGCTGGCGATCCACAGCGCGTGCTCGGCGCGGGTCAGGCCGACGTAGAGCAGGCGGGCGTCTTCGGCGCGTTGTTCCTGCTTCCAGGCGGCTTCGGCGGCGCTCCAGGTGGGGTCTTCCTTGTCTGTCTTCCAGTGCAGCTGGCGGCCGAGCTCCGGCGCATGCACCACGCAATGGCGGCCGGCGCCCTTGTCGCTGCGGCCGATGCCGATGTACGGCAGGAACACCAGCGGATATTCCAGGCCCTTGCTCTTGTGCAGGGTGACGATCTGCACGCGGCGCGCGTCCGATTCCAGCCGCAGCTGCTGGGCTTCGTCGTTGTCGTCGGCATTGGCGATGCGCCGCGACAGCCAGTCGACCAGGCCGTGCGGGCCGAGTGCGCGGGCGTCGGCCTCCTGCAGCAGTTCGGCCAGTTGCAGATAGTTGGTGAGGCGGCGCTCGCCATCGACCAGGGCGAGCAGGCGTTGCCCGTGCGCGGCGCCCAGGTCGCCGATCAAGGCGAGCGGGCCGCCGCGTTGCCAGCGCTCGCGCCAGTCCAGCGCCTGCTGCTGCCAGCGGCGGTGACGCTCGCCATCGTGCGCGAGCGCGGCGATGGCGGCGGCGTCCGCGCCGATCAGCACGGTGGCCAGCGCGGCGCGCAGGCGGCTGTCGTCGCCTGGGTCGAGCAAGGCCTGCAGCAGGGCCAGCAGTTCCAGCGCTTCGTCGGTGGCGAACAGGCTTTGCTTGCCGGCGGCCACGGCGGGGATGCCCACCGCGCCCAGCGCCTGTTGCATGCGCGTGGCCTCGCTGTGGCTGCGCACCAGCACGGCGATATCGCCGGCCTGCACCGGGCGGCCATTGACGGTGGCGGTGCCGTCGCGGCCACCGGCCAGCCAGCCGCGAATCGCCGCCACGCAGGCGGCGGTGGCCAGCTCGCGCGCGCGGCCGGCGCTCCAGGGTTTGGGTTTGCCTTTGATTGGCGGCGGCGGTTCCGGCGCGCGCCACAGCGTCAGGGCCGGGGCGGCGTTGCCATCACGTTGCAAGTCGGCATCCACCCGCTTGGTGCCGGGCTGCACCGGGTGGAAGGCGATGCCGTCGGTGAGGAAGGCCTCGGTATAGCCGGCCTGCGCGTACAGCGCATCGATGGCCGCCAGCACGCCGGGGCGCGAGCGGAAGTTGTGGCTCAGCGGGGGGGCAAGTTCGGCGGTAACTGCGGCGGCCAGATAGGTGCGCACGTCGCCGCCACGGAAGCCGTAGATGGCCTGCTTGGGGTCGCCGATCAAAAACAGCGCCGGCTCCAGACCCGCCGCACGTGCCAGCGGGCCTTCGCCGAACACGTTGGAGAAGATCGCCCATTGGCGGTCGTCGGTGTCCTGGAATTCGTCCACCAGCGCGATGGCGTATTGCGTGCGCAGCCGGGTGACCAGCGCCTCGGCCTGCGCGCCTTCCAGCGCATGCGCGACGCCATCGACCAGGTCGTCGTAGGTCTGCACGCGGCGCTGGCGCTTGAGCAATGCCAGCCGTGCGATGGCGTCCTCGCGCAATGCGTGCAGCAGGCGGATGCGGCGACGGGTGCGCCATTCTTCGACACGGGCCAGCGCGGTGAGATAGCCATCGATTTCGTGGCTCAGCGGCGAGGCCGGCGTGCGCTCGACGAACTTCTTGTTGGTACCGGCGGCCAGTTCCGCGGCGGTGAGTTTGATCAGCTTGGCGTGCGGCGCGGTGTGCATCGATGGCGCGGCGGCGAAGCTGTCGAACCAATGCCACAACGCTGTTAGCCACTCGGGCTTGTAACTGACCTTGCTCAGGATGCCGCCGTCGATGGCGGACATGATGGTTTCGAAAAACGCGGTGCCGTGGGACTGGAATGCGGCGGCCAAGGCGGTGCTGGCGTCCTGCACGGCCTGCACCAATGCCGCCGCATCGTCGGTGGTCGTTGCGACGGCCGGCAGCAACGTTGGGTGGCGCACCAGCGCGCGCAGATCGCTGGCTAATGCATCGGGGCCGCCCGACCACAGCGCGATCAGGTCTTCGGCCATCGCCGCATCGGCGGCGCGCTGGCGCCACAGATCGGCGGCGACTTCGCCGAGCAGTTCGCGGTCGTTGGCGAGCAGTTCCGGCGCGGCGAAGGCCTGGCCGCTTTCCAGCGCATGTTCGCGCAGCACGCGCGCGCAGAAGCCGTGGATGGTGAAGACGGCGGCCAGGTCGATTTCTTCGACCGCCTGCTGCAGGCGGCGGCGTAAGGCGGCGGGTGTTTCGGTGCCGGTGGCCAGGTGGGTGGTGAGGATGGCGCGGGTGAGCAGGACGTCGGGCGCGTCCTGTAGGAGCGGCCCTGGCCGCGACGGGTCTTCGGCGAGGTCAGTCGCGGCCGGGGCCGCTCCTACAAAAACCGAGGGAGCGGCGGGTGCCTGCGTTGCGGGTGGTTCGGTCGCGGCCGGGGCCGCTCCTACAGAAGCCGATAGGGCGTCGGGTGCCTGCGCTGCCCGCGGTTCGGGCGCGGGCGCTCCTACGACGGTTGGCGAACCATCAGGCACCAACGACGCGGCCAGGACCAGGCGCTCGCGGATGCGGCGGCGCAGTTCCTGGGTGGCGGCTTCGGTGAAGGTCACTGCGAGGATCTGGCCGATACGCAGCCCGCGCTCGACCACTAGCCGGGTGAACAGCGTGGCCAGGGTGAAGGTCTTGCCGGTGCCGGCACTGGCCTCGATCAGGCGTACGCCGTGCGACGGCAATTCCAGGTACGGGTCGGTGACGGGGCTGGCGCTCATTCGGCCTCTTCCTGCGCGCCGTGCCAGTGGCGCCAGCTCTCGATCAGACGCTCCGGATCCAGCGCGGTGTCGATGTCGCCGCGTTCGAGCAAGTCGTACACGCGATGGCTGGTGATGGCGAACTCGGCGAAGCGTTGCGCATCGGCGAACGGGTCGCGCCCGCGGTTGACCAGGCGCAGCTCCGGGCTGTGCGATTCGCTCCAGCCGAAGCTGGACTGCCACTGCCCGGCGGCATCCTTGATTGCCTTGTCCAGATCGTCGCTGCGCGCGGCCTGGTGATATTTCCAGCTGCTGTACGGTGCGAACGCCAGCGGCGTCTGCAAGCCCTGCCGATACACCTGCAGCAGTGCGGCCAACGCGGTGTGCGCCTGCGTTTGCGACAGCGGTTCGGCGTCGATGGGATGCGGGCCCAGGCCGTCGTCGTGTTCGAAGAAGCGCACATACGGCGCGTGCTCGCCGGCGGCGCGCAGCAGCAGCCATTCCAGGCCGTGACGGATCGCGCTGCGGCCGCTGAGCGCGCCGACCTGCACCCGCCCTACGCCGCTCGCATACCAACCCGGCACCCGGCCGTGCACCTCGACATCGCCGATCTGCACCTGCAAGCGACGCGACTCGGCCGGCGCCTCGCCACGCCACTGCCGGAATGCTTCGGCATACGGGCGCAGTTGCGCCACCCGCTCATCGAGTTGGCGTCGGCCCAACGGGCCGGACGGCAGCAACGCACGTGCACGCAGACGCTCGTAAAGCCGGTCGGTGTCGCCGGCCAGCGCGGCGTCGAAGACATGCTGCTGCAGGCCGTATTGGTCCAAGCCGCGCGTGGGGGCGAGCAACGGTTCGAGGTCGCTGTCTTCGCCGGCCGGATCGGGCAGACGCATGCCCAAACGATGGCGCAGAAACTGTCCGGCCGGGTCGGCGAACAGGCGGCGCAAGTCGTCGATCGAGACGCTGGTCGGCACTGCGATGTCATCGGCCGGCAACGCACCGGCCACCCACGGCGCGAGCGGCTGGCGCTGACCAACCAGGCTATCTACCGCGGGCCGCCATTGGCGGCGATAACTGAAGCGACGCGGGTCGGCGCCGTCTTCGCCCAGCGCGCCGAAGGCGGCGGCGGCGAATGGCTGCAACGGGTGGCGCACCACCAGCGTGTCGATCGCCTTAGGGTCAAGGTGATATTGCGCAGCGCTGGCCAGCAACTCGCTGACCAGCACCGACGGTTCGCGCGCGCTGCCATCGCGCGCATCGGCGCCGAGGTAACTCAGATAAAACACTTCCTGCGCGGAGGCGAACAACTGCAGAAACAGGAACCGGTCGTCCTCGCGGGTTGAACGATCGCCGTGGCGACGACGCTCGGTACCCAACTCGGCAGTGAGGCGATTGAGGCCGGCAGCGGGGTCACGACGCGGGAAGTCGCCATCGTTCATACCAAGCAGGCAGATCACGCGGAACGGCAGCAAGCGCATCGGCACCATGCGACCAAAGCTGATGCCGCCGGTGAGCAGCGGCGCGCGCGTGTCCGACTCGCCCAGCACTGCGGCGAAGTGCGCACGCACCACCTCGGCGGGCACGGTGCCGGCGTATTCGGCGCGCACTGCGTCGCGGGCGAATTGGTCGATCAACGTGCGCAACCGATCCAGCGCACGCTGCGCGCGCGGTGCCGAGGGTGCTTTTGGAATCAGCGCCTCCAGCAAGCCGAGCAGACGCTCGCGCCATTCGACCGGCGTCATTGCTTCGGCCAACACGGATTGGTGGCGTTCGAGCACGCGCAACAATCGCAACAGCGTGTCGAGCGCAGCCAACGCGCTGCCTTCCAGCTGCGGCCATGGCGCCACGCCGTCGATATCGTCGTCGGCGCCGCTGGCATGGCCGAGCAGCAGCCGGTCCAGCGCGAAACGCCAGGTGTAGGCGTCGTCGCTCGGTGCCTGGTGCTGACGCCGATGCGCTGCGTCCAGCCCCCAGCGCGCGCCGGCCGCATGCAGCCAGCCGCGCAGGCGCTCCAGCCCGGCTTCGTCCAGCCCGGCGGCCTCGGCGATCGGCGCGCTGGCCAGCAGGTCGAGAATCTCATGCAGGCCGAAGCGTGCGATCGGCAGGCCGAGCAAGGTGAGGAACACTTCGGCCAGCGGCTCGCTCGCCAACGGGCTGGCATCGGCCAGCGCGTACGGCAGCGCGTCGTCATTGCCGTGGCTGCCGAACACCGCGTCCAGATACGGCACGTACGGGTCGATATCTGGCGACAGCACCGCGATCTCGCGTGGCTGCAGCGGCGGGTCGAAGCGCGGGTCGTCGAGCAGGGCGCGCAGTTGGTCATGCAGCACCTGCAACTCACGCAGCCGCGTATGGCAGGCGTGCACCTGCAGGCTGGGGTCGTGCAGATTCACCGCCGGCAACAGCGCAGGCACCACGGGTGCGCGGCGATGGAACAGGTCGCTCTGCATGCGCCGCAGCAGGCTGTCGCCCAGGCCGCCATCGGCCAGTGCGCGGCGGCCGGACTCCAGCGGATCGGCGTAGGCGGCGATCTCGGCCAGCGGATGCACCACCTCGTAGTCGCCGACCAACGCCATGAAGTCGCGCCCGGCTGCCCCCCAGGCCTGCAGCAGCGGGTTTTCCTGCACCTGCTCGGCGAACAGCTGCACCGCGCCTTCTTCGCGCCGGCGTTGCCACAAGGTTTGCAGATCGCCCCAGTAACCTTGCGTAGGCGTGGGCAGATAGAAATGCAGCGTGCCTACGCGCGCTTGCGTGGCCAGCACGCGCAGCACGTCGGGCGAGATGTTGAGGATGGCGAAGGCAAACAGGCGCCTGGGCAAGCCCTGCGGCAGCGGACCGTCCGGGCGTGCGTAGCGATCCAGATACTGGCCGATGCGGCGCGCGCGGTATTGGCGGCCGGACGCGATGCTGCGCCACAAGCGCGCCTGCGGATCATCGGGGTCGGCGCCGCCTTCCCAGCGCAGCAACCAGTCGCGTCGCCAGGCCTGGTACTTCTCGAACACGTTGCCCAGCTCGCCGGCCAGCGCCCAGGGCTTGAGCGCATCGCCATCGGACAAATAACCGGCCAACGGCGCCAGCGCCGCATCGCTGCCCAGATCGGCTTGCAATGCGGCGTACAAGCGCCACTGCGTGGTCGCCATATCCAGATCGTCGTCGGCCGGGCCGAGATTGCACTCCAGCGCGCGCGCGACGAATTCGCCGGGGGTGAGGAATTCCAGATTCGCTGCAACACCGTGCTCGGCCGCCAACGTGGACTGCAACCAGCGCCGCATCGCCACCTGCGGAATCAGCACCACCTCCGGCTGCAGCAGCGGTTGTTCGGGCACCGGCCGGCGCAGCTCCTGTGCGAGCAAGGCGGCCAGCGTATCCAGCGCGTTTGACGGATAGAGGCGAAAATCTGGCGCGGAAGTGGCGTGCATGCGTACGTGCATTGTGCCGGATGCAGGCGCACTGCGTTGTTTGCGCATGCGCTCGGCGACCGCACGATGGCGATCGGCGCGGCAGACAAACGCGATGGGCCGAGCGTTTCCGCCCGGCCCATCGCATTGCCTCATTGCACGACGCTCGCCGCGATCAGTATTTCTTTTCCAGATTAATCATCCAGGTCTGATCGTCGTTGTTGTCGCCGTCGGTAATGCCGCGGTATTCCAGCCGCGTCGACAGGCCCTGCTCGGTCAACAACGCCGCACCGATGCCCACCATCAAACGGTTGCGATCGAACGCGCTTTGACCGGCGCGATAGAACGGCCCGCCGTTCAGATCGGCGTAGCTCAGCGTGGCATCGCCACGGCCCTGGAAGTCGCGCTGATATTCCACGCGCAACTGCGGGGTCAGCCGGCCCCAGGCGACGTCGCGGCGCCATTCCAGCCGCAGGCCCAGGTTGCCGGTGGTGGTGGCCACGTCCATGTCGTCATAGCGCAGTGCGAACGGCGCCACGCCGTCTTCGACATAGCCATCCAGCGTGGCACGTGCCACATCCACGCGCGCATACGGTGTGATCTGCAACTCGCCACGCTGCAGGTCCGCACCGGTGGACACCGACGCGATCCACTGCTTGCCGTCGCGGTTGCCCTCGGCCATCGAGCTATCGTCGGTGACGAAGCGACGCAGGTCGTAGGACAGCAGCTGGTAGCCCACCAAGGTGTCGAAGAAGAACGCCTTGCCCGGATGGAAGCTGGCATACAACGCCATGGTGTAGGCGGTGGCCTTGGAGTGGCTGCCGTTCCTGCCCACATCGCTGTCGTCGCGGCCCCAACCCAGGCCCGCACCGATCGCCAGCGACTGCGCCACCCGGTAATCGGCGCCCACGCTCAGGCCGTCGGTCTGGAAGTCCACCCCGGTGCTGTTGGACTGCTTGTCCAGGCTACCCGAGCGGATCGCACCGCCTACCCACAGACCCAGGTCGCCCTGACCCTGCGCAGTGCTGTTGCCGCTGCTCGCCACTGCCGGCGCATCGCGGAAGTCGTTGTCGGCCTCCTGCGTGTCCGGGCTGCACGGCTGCGCACTGATGCCGCGATCGGCCTGGCGGCAATGCGAGGTCGGCTGGAAGCTCACCGCGTTGCTGAAGGTGCTGCCGCCGCGATGGGTGGCTTCCAGACGGCGCTGGAAGTTGTCGATCTGCGCCCGCGCAAAACGCCGCGTGGACTCGGACTGCGCATCGATCAAGCCGCGCACTTCCGCATCCACGCTCGGGTCGCGGCGCGGCGCGATGGTGAACACCACGCTGGCCGGCACCGAAGTAGCGAACGCATTGGACAAGGTGAACTGCACCGTGGCCTGGCCGACGAACGCCGGGTTCGGGGTGAAGGTCAGCATGAACGTGGGCGTCTCGGCCATCGCAGCCGCCGCCGGCGATGGGCCGGAGGCACGCGCCGCCGCCGCAGTGGCGGTACCGCCAGTCCGGGTGATGGTGGCGGTACCGGCCGAGGCCGGCAGCACCGCGACCACGGCCGCAGCCACGAACGGCCCGCCGGTGGCATTGCGGGTCAGATCGACCTGCTGCGCCTCGCCCGGCACTGCCGCGGCAGTCACCGACACCGCCACCGGCCGCGCGTTGACCGTAATGGTCAACGTGACCGGGGCCGAGGTGCCGCCGCTACCGGTGACCGTGTAGCTCACCACATCGGTGCCGACGAAACCGGCGGCCGGCGTATAGACCAGCTCCAGCCCGTTGACCACGGCGGTGCCGTTGGTCGGCGCAGTGGCAATGGCGATCGATGCGATGTTGCCGGTGTCGTTGGCGGTCACCGCCACCGTCACCGCGGTGTCGGACATGGTGGCCGCCACATCGGCCACGGCCACTGGCGCCGCATCGCTCACCGTGAAGCTGTAGGCCTGCGTGGCGCTGGCATTGCCGGCATCGGCCACCGCGATGGTGAAGGACGAGGTGCCCTGCGTGGTTGGCGTGCCCGACAGCGTGCCGTCGCTGGCCAGCGTCAGGCCAGCCGGCAAGGTGCCGCTGGCGATGCTGTAGCGATACGGCGCAACGCCACCGCTGGCAGTCAGCACCTGGTTGTACGCGCTGCCGCGCACCGCCGGTGGCAGGGTGGGCTGCGCCGGCACCAGCGTCGCCGCTGCAATGGTGACCGAATAGCTGCGGCTGGCCTGGGCGGCCGGGCTGGGCGTGCTGTCGGTGGCGGTCAGGGTGAAGTTGAAGGTGCCCGACAAAGTCGGCGTGCCACTGAGCCCGCCGGTTGCCGCATCCAGGACAACCCCCGTCGGCAATGCACCAGCGCTCAGTGCATAGCTGTAGGGCGCAGTGCCGCCGGTGGCCGGAGCAATCGTCGCCGCATACGCCTGCCCGGCCGTGCCTGCCGGCAAGGTGCTTGCCGGCAACGCCAGGTTCGGTCCGGCCACCGTCAGCGCATAGGCCTGCGCAGCGGTGAAATTGTTCGCGTCAGTCGCCGTCACGGTGAAGTTGAAGCTGCCTTCCACCGTCGGGTTACCGGACAGCGTGCCGTTGCCGGCCAGGGTGAGGCCGGCCGGCACGTTGCCCGCGCTGACTGCATACGTGTATGGCGCGGTGCCGCCGCTGGCGCTCAAGGCCTGGCTGTAGGCCGTGCCACGCATGGCGGCCGGCAACGCGGTGGGCGCGATCACTACCACAGGTGCCGCGATGGTCAGCGTGTAGCTGCGGCTGGCCTGCGCCGCCGGGCTGGGCGTGCTGTCGGACACTGTCAGGGTGAAGTTGAACGTGCCCGCCACGGTCGGCGTGCCGCTCAGTGCACCGGTCGCCACGTCGACGACCACACCCGTCGGCAACGCGCCTGCGGTCAGTGCATAGCTGTAGGGCGCAGTGCCGCCGGTGGCCGGAGCAATCGTCGCCGCATACGCCTGCCCGGCCGTGCCTGCCGGCAAGGTGCTTGCCGGCAACGCCAGGTTCGGGCTCGCCACCGTCAGCGCATAGGCCTGCGCAGCGGTGAAGGTGTTCGCATCTGTCGCCGTCACGGTGAAGTTGAAGCTGCCTTCCGCCGTCGGGTTGCCGGACAGCGTGCCGTTACTGGCCAGGGTCAGGCCGGCCGGCACACTGCCCGCGCTCACCGCATAGGTGTACGGCGCGGTGCCGCCGCTGGCGGTCAGCACCTGGCTGTAGGCCGTGCCGCGAGTCGCAGCTGGTAGCGCGGTGGGTGCGACCACGATGACAGGTGCTGCGATGGTCAGCGTGTAGCTGCGGCTGGCCTGCGCCGCCGGGCTGGGCGTGCTGTCGGACACTGTCAGGGTGAAGTTGAACGTGCCCGCCACGGTCGGCGTGCCGCTGAGTCCACCGGTCGCCACGTCGACGACCACACCCGTCGGCAACGCACCTGCAGTCAGTGCATAGCTGTAGGGTGCGGTGCCGCCGGTGGCGGGCGTGATTGCCGCGGAGTACGCCTGCCCGGCTGTGCCTGCGGGCAAGGTGCTTGCCGGCAGGACCAGATTCGGGCCGGCCACGGTTAGGCTGTAGGCCTGATTGCCGGTGAAGCTCCCCGCATCGGTCGCCGTCACGGTGAAGTTGAAGCTGCCTTCCACCGTCGGGTTACCGGACAGCGTGCCGTTGCTGGCCAGGGTGAGGCCCGCCGGCAACGTGCCGCTTGCTAGCGTGTAGGTGTACGGCGCGGTGCCGCCACTGGCGCTCAGCGTCTGGCTGTAGGCAGTGCCACGCGTGGCGGCCGGCAGCGTGGACGGCGCAACGACGATCGGCGGCGCGGCGATGTTCAAGGTGTAACCGCGTGTGCCCTGCGAGGGCGTTCCGCTGGTGCTGTCGGTGGCGGTCACGCTGAAGGCAAAGCTGCCCACGCTGCCGGGGGTGCCGGTCAGGGCGCCGCTGCTGCCATTGAGCGTGATGCCCGCCGGCAGGGCGCCGGCGGTGACGGCGTAGGTATACGGCGCAATGCCGCCCGTCGCCGGATTGAGCGCGCTCGAATAGGCCTGGCCTGCAGTGCCGGCCGGCAAGCTGGTCGCCGGCAAGGTCACCGTCGCGCCGGCCACGGTCAGGGTATAGGCACGATTGCCGCTGGTGGGGCTGCCGCCGCTATCGGTAGCGGTGGCGGTGAAGTTGAAGCTGCCGGTGGCGGTGGGCGTGCCGGACAGCACACCGGCAGCGCTCAGGGTCAGCCCGGCCGGCAACACACCGGCAGTGACGGCGAAGCTGTACGGCGCGGTGCCGCCGCTGGCGCTCAGGTTCTGGCTGTAGGCGCTGCCCGCGGTCGCCGCCGGCAGCGATGCCGGCCCGACCGTCACCACCACGTCGTCGTTGAGGATGGTGCCGGCGCCGGTGGCGCGCGCGATGCTGGCGTTGCTGGCACCGGACAGGCCGACGCTGAAGGTCTCGTTGGGTTCGACCGCGGTGTCGCCATTGACGGTGATCGCCACGCCCTGCGCGGTGGTGCCCGGCGCGAACGTCAGCGTGCCCGAACGCGCGACATAGTCGCTACCTGCGGTGGCAGTGCCGTCGGCAGTGGCGTAATTGACCGACACGGTCTGGCCGCTGGCCGCGCTCAGGCTCACAGTGAAGGTCGCCGTGGTGGTGCCGCTGTTGCCTTCGTTGACGCTGACGTCGTCGATCGACAACGCCGGCTGCGCATCGTCGTTGACGATCGTGCCCTGGCCCTGAACGTCGCCGGCGCTGGCGCCGCTGATGTTGCTGACGTTGACGAAGAAGGTCTCGTTGGGTTCGCTGAGGGTGTCGCCGTTGACCAGCACGGTGAAGGTGGCGCTGCTGCTGCCGGCGGGGATGGTCTGCCCGGTCAGGCTGGAGGCGACGTAGTCCACGCCCGCGGTGGCGGTGCCATCGGCGGTGGCGATATCGAAGCTGACGCCGCCGGCGCCGGCCGGCTGGCTCAGCGAGACGGTGAAGGTGGCATTGCTGGTACCGGCATTGCCTTCATTCACGGAGACGTCGTTGATCGACAGCGTTGGCTGGTCGTCGTTGGCAATGGTGCCGATGGCGCTGTTGGGCGAGCCCACGCTGTAGCCGCTGCCCGCAGCGAGACTGATCACCACGGTCTCGTCCGGTTCGATGGTGGCATCGGCGGTGGGATTGATGGTGATGGTGCCGCTGATCTGGCCGGCGGCGATCGTCAGCGGCGAACTCACGGCCGCGTAGTCGCTGCCCGAGGTCGCGCTGCCGCCGACATTGAAGGCGACCGACACCGCGCTCTGCGCGGCCTGGTCGAGCGTGACGGTATAGATCAGGTTGGCCGCGCCGTCCTCGGGCACGCTGGCCGGAGACACCGTGATCGATGCGGTCGGAAAGTCGTCGTTGACGATGGTGGCGGTGGCGCCGGACGGGCTGCCGATGGCATAGCCGCTGCCGCTGACCACGCTGATCACCACCGTCTCGTTGGCCTCCACCGTGGTGTCGGCGACCGGGGTGACGGAGAAGGTGGCCGTGGTGGCGTTGGCGGGCACCACCACGCTGTTCGGCGCACCCGTGTAGTCGGTGCCGCTGGTGGCGGTGCCGCTGCGGCTGAGGTTCACCGTGGTCGCCGAACTGCTGCTCTGGCTCAGCGTCACCGTGTAGGTGAAGGCGGCGCCGCTGTCTTCGTTGCGGCTGGCCGGGCTCACCGCGATGCTGGCCGACAGCGACGGGGTGATGGTGATGTTGACGGTGATGGTGTCGCCCCGGCCATCTTCCAGGGGGAACGTGTCGCTGGTGGCGCCGTCACCGTTGTGGGTGTAGGTGACGATTTGCGTCCCCTGCGCGCCACTCGGATTGGGCACCACGATCGTGCCGTGCGCGGGTTGCACACCGTTCCAGCCAACGCCGATATCGTCTGCTCCCGTGCCATCGCAGGTCGTCACGTCGATCTGTACCGAACCGCCCTGCACCACGGTGGCGTTCAGCGTCGGGCAGTAGGTCGAGGCTTGCGCCATCGCCCAACCTGGCGCCAGGAGCATCATCGCGAACAGGACAAACATCACGGCCAGACGTGCGCGGCCGCCGGTGGCGTCCGCTAGAAACCTACGTTGCTTATTCACTGTCCACACCCCTGGAGCGCGCCATCCCCGGCGCCGGCAACGATCCTCGTGCCTGAAGACAACGTCGCCCTAGTGGGATTGCTCCCTTCGACATTGCGAGGGTATTTGAACAGGAACTGACTAACGAATAAAGAACAAAAACTTAATACTTCATTCCAATTCTGAATAGTTGAGACTTGCTCTATTCAAAAATGACATGTATCTGTGCAAATTAGTCCGACACGCAGTCGGCGTTGCACTTACGGGAAGGAAGTCCGCATGAGTGAGTTCTTCTTGGGTCAGATCATGATGACCGGCTTTGCGTTTGCGCCCAGGTATTTTGCGCAGTGCAATGGCCAACTGCTGCCGATCAATCAGAATCAGGCACTCTTCAGCCTGCTTGGTACACGTTTCGGCGGCAATGGCAGTACCACTTTCGCGTTGCCGGAGATGCGCGGGCGCACGCCGCTCGGCTTTTCGCCTTCGGCCGATGCAAACTGGCAGCCCGCACCGCTGCCGATCGGCCAAAGCTCCGGCGCGGAGAACGTGTCGCTGCTGCCCAGCAACCTCCCGGCGCACAATCATTTGCTGGAGTGTTCCAGCACTGCCGGCAACAACCGGGGTCCCAGCGGCCGCTCTTTCGGCACCAATGCCAGCACGAGCGGTCCGGCCACCGCGCTGTATGCGGCGCCGGGGACACTGGTGGCGATGAATCCGGCCACCGTGGCTCAGGCCGGTGGCAGCCAGCCGCATCCGAATCTGCAGCCGTACACCACGCTCAATTTCTGCATCGCGCTGTCCGGCATCTTTCCTTCGCGCAGCTAAGGCGGCGCCTGCACCTCATAAGCAGCGTGCCACCGGCGGCGCGCAGCGCACCCATCGACCAGATAAGGACACCATGGCCACTCCATTCATCGGTGAGATCCGCATGTTCGGCTTCGGCCGTACTCCGCAAGGCTGGCAGGCCTGCGACGGCAGCCTGTTATCGATCTCCGAATACGAAGTGCTGTTCATGCTGATCGGCACCACCTACGGCGGCGATGGGCAGAGCACCTTCGCGGTACCGGATCTGCGCGGGCGCGTACCGCTGCATCAGGGCCAGGGCCCGGGCCTGAGCAACTACGTGATCGCCCAGAAGGCTGGCGCCGAGACGGTTACCCTGACTGGGCTGCAGTTGCCGGCGCACACGCACACGCTGGTCGCTACAACCGCCACCGCGACGGCCACCGCGCCATCCGGACTGTTGCCTGGCACAGTCGTCGGCGACGTGTTCTACGCGACCGACACCACCGGCGCCACGGCGACGCCGATGGCCACCGAGTCCACCACGATCACCGGCGGTGGCCAGCCGCACGAGAACACCATGCCGACCTTGACGGTGCAGTACTGCATCTCCACTGCCGGTATTTTCCCGCAGCAGAGCTGAGCCCATTCACCGCGCCGCGCTCGGCGCGGTGCCTGCACGTTCTACAGAAGGACCGCGTTCATGACCGAACCCTATATCGGCGAAATCCAGCTGTTCGGCTTCGATTTCAATCCCGTCGGCTGGGCGCTGTGCAACGGCGCCACGCTGCCGCTGCAGCAGAACACCACGCTTTACTCGCTGCTCGGCATCGCCTACGGCGGTAACGGCTCGACCACGTTTCAACTGCCGAACTTCTGCGGACGCGCAGGCTGCGAGCAGGGGCCGGGCCCGGGATTGACCAGCCGGCAGTTGGGCAATAGCTTCGGCTCGGCCACAGTGAGCCTGTTGCCCACGCAGATCCCGCCGCACCAGCACGGCATCAACGCGTTCACGCAACCGGATTCGACCAAGAAAAGCGGCACGCCCGCCAACGGCGCAGCGCTTTCAGCGCTAGGCAGCAGCACGGCACGACCGTTCGTGACAGTGGCGCAACCCGACACCCAGTTCTCGCCCACGGCGCTGCTGCCGACCGGCAACGGCTTGGCGCACGAGAACCAGCAACCGTATCTGGCGGTGAATTTCTGCATTGCGTTGTCCGGCACCTATCCACAGTTCGATTGACGCCATGCAACACGATGTCTACGTTGCGCTGGCGAGCGAGCAGCCCGGCGTCGTGCGTACGCGTGCGCTGATCGCACGCGGCATCTCGTTGCGACCTGAGCATGACGACGACCTGCCCTGGCTGCGGGATCTCTATGCCGACACACGCAGCGACGAACTGGCGCACGTGCCCTGGCCGGAGACGACCAAGCGCGCGTTTGTGGATCAGCAGTTCACCCTGCAGCGCACGCATTATCGGCAGCACTATCCGGACGCCGACTTTCTGATCGTACAGACGCCGGACGAACGCATCGGCCGGCTGTATCTTCAGCGCGCAACGCTGCAGCACGTGCTGGTCGATATCAGTCTGTTACGGGGTTGGCGCGGCAAGGGCGTGGGCACCGCATTGATCGTGCATGCGCAAATCCTGGCGCAGGCCGCGAGCTGTGGCGTGGCGTTGCACGTCTTGCATGCCAACCCTGCGGCGCGCCGGCTTTATGCGCGACTGGGCTTTCTCGCGGGCGACGCCAGCAGTACCCACCTTGCGATGCACTGGCAGCCCACCGAGATGGCGGCCACGCCGCTCAGTTGAAGATCGCCTGATACAGAAAGCCATCGCGCTCGCGTGCCACCGGCACCAGAAACACCCCGACCTCGCCCAGCCGCGTGTGGCGCAACTGATAGATCTGCTGCGGAAACAGGAATGCCGAGCTGTTGCGGAACAGCAGCGAGAATGGCGCGCGATGAACTGCCTGCTTGGTGGGCAACGGCCGTGCCTCGACCAGCACGAATGGAACCTCGCCTTCGTTCAATGCGGCAGAGAACGTTTCGTTGACGCTGCCTGCGAAGTGCTCCAGGGTCAGTAAGTCCATTTTGTGCTCATGGTCGGCAGAGAGTTCGATCATCCACATCGGGCATACCTGCCACAACAGCTATGCGCTCGAACGCTGCAGTGGGTCATGCATGAGACGGCTTGTTGCATTCGCATCGGCCGCAATCCGTCTGCTGCGGTACAGGCGTCATGCGACAATACTGCACGCGCCGGTTCGGTTATGTTCAGCCGTGTGACGGTTACTCTATCGCGTTGGAATTCTGTTAAAGGCTTCGATGACGGCGTCCGCATCTCCTGTCGTGCAGTTGTCCGGTGTCCGCATCGATCGCGGCGGTCGCACGATCCTGCGCGACGTCTCGCTCGACGTGCCACGCGGCAGCATCACTGCCGTGCTCGGTCCATCCGGTAGCGGCAAGTCCACCTTGTTGGCCGCGCTGACCGGCGAGCTGCGTCCGGTCGCCGGCACCGTCACCCTGTTTGGTGAAGAGATCCCGCGCGGCAACCGTGCGCTGCTGGAGATGCGCCGCAATGTCGGCGTGCTGCTGCAGGGCAATGGTTTGCTGACCGACCTGAGCGTGGCCGACAACGTCGCGCTGCCGTTACGCACGCATACCCGCCTGCCGGCACCGGTGCTGCAACGCCTGGTGCAGATGAAGCTGCATGCAGTGGGCCTGCTCGCCGCTGCCGATGCCTGGCCGCGCGAGTTGTCCGGCGGCATGGCGCGGCGGGTGGCGCTGGCGCGTGCGCTGGCACTGGACCCGCCGCTGATGATCTACGACGAACCGCTGACCGGCCTGGACCCGATCGCCTCGGGCGTGATCATGAGCTTGATCCAGCGCCTCAACGACAGCCTGGGCCTGACCAGCATCATCGTCAGCCACCACGTGCACGAAACCTTGCCGATCAGCGACCAGGCAGTCGTTATCGCCAATGGCGGCATTGTGTTCGCAGGCACGCCCGCGCAATTGCAGGACAGCACCGATCCGCTGGTGCAGCAGTTCCTGCATGGCCAGCCGGACGGCCCGATCGCCTTCGATGCGGCGCCGCGGCGCGACCGGAGTGCTGCCTGATGGCCATGGTCGAATCGATCCGCGCCTTCGGCCGCGCCGGGCTGTTCTCGCTGACCGTGCTGCGCGGCTCGGTACCTACGCGCGACTTCATCGCCGAGCTGGTGCGCGAGATCTACAAGGTCGGCGCGCGCTCGCTGCCGATCATCGCCGTCGGCGGTGCCTTCGTCGGCCTGGTGCTGACGCTGCAGGGCTATCGCACGCTGACCACCTACGGTGCCTCCGATGCGCTGTCCACCCTGCTCGGCCTGTCGCTGTACCGCGAGCTGGCGCCGGTGCTGACCGCGCTGCTGTTCATTGGCCGCGCCGGCAGTTCGATTGCCGCCGAGCTCGGCCTGATGCGCGCTACCGACCAGATCAAGGCGCTGGAGCTGATGGCCATCGACCCGATCGCCAAGGCCGTGGCGCCGCGCTTCTGGGCGGCGGTGCTGACGGTGCCGTTGCTGACCGGCGTGTTCTGCTCGCTGGCGATCACCGGCGGCTACTTCGAGGCCGTACACGTGTTGGGCATCGACAACGGCACATTCTGGTCGGGGTTGAGCAACAGCGTGGACTTCTGGGACGACTTTGGCGTGGCAATGCTCAAATCGGCGATCTTCGGCGGCACCGCCGCACTGGTTGCCGCCTACGTGGGCTTCCACGCCGAGCCGACCATCGAAGGCACCTCGATCGCCACCACCCGTGCGGTGGTGAACGCCTCGCTGCTGGTGCTGATGTTCAACTTCGTCCTTTCTGCAATGTTGTTTAGGTGAGTGGAATAACTATGGCCATGCGTGGACCACGACTCGAATTCGCCGTCGGCGCCTTTTTGCTGCTGACCCTGGCCTCGCTGCTGGTGCTGGCGGTGGCCTCGACCAACCAGCGCTGGGGCTTCGGGTCCAGCCAATACACGCTGACCGCGCGCTTCAGCCAGATTGGCCAGCTGCGTGCGCAGGCGCCGGTAAAGATCGGCGGCGTGACCATCGGCAAGGTCTCCGACATCAGCCTGGATCCGACCAAGTTCGATTCGGTGGTGACCTTGTCGCTGGACAACAAATACAAGGATCTGCCCGCCGACACCTCGGCCGGCATTTTCACCAGCGGCCTGCTCGGCGAGAGCTACATCGGGCTGCAGCCGGGCGGCGACCCGGAAACGCTCAAGCCGGGCGAAGAAATCGGCTTCACCCAGCCGGCGGTGGATCTGCTGCAGCTGGTCGGCAAGTACATGTTCAGTGGTGGCGGTAGTGGTGGCAGCAATGCCCCGGCCGCCACCGATGGCCAGGCCCCGCCGCCTGCCCCGCCCGCTTCTCCCTCTACGGAACCTCACCACCAATGAAAACCACCCTGCTCTCCGCCCTCCTGGCCTCGACCCTGCTGGTGTGCGCACCGGCCACCGTGCTGGCCCAGCCGGCTGCCGCCAGTGCGCCCGCGCAGGGCGCGGCCACCAAGACCGTCATCGACAGCAGCACGCGCATCCTGAGCACGCTGGACCAGCGCCGCGCCGAGTTCCGTGGCAACCCGGCCGCGCTGCGTCAGTACATCGATGGCGAATTGAACAAGGCCTTCGACCGCGACTACTCCGCACGTCTGGTGCTGGGCGTGAACGGCCGTGGCGCCTCCGATGCGGACGTCAAGCTGTTTGCCGATGCGCTGGCCGACAACCTGATGCAGCGTTACGGCACCGCGTTGCTGAACTTCGAAGGCAAGCCGACCTTCCGCGCCAAGTCCGAGAGCGCGCTGCCGGGCAACCGCGGCGTCAAGGTCTCCACCGACCTGCTGCGCGCCGGCAACGACCCGACCCCGGTCGATTACATGATGCGTAACGTCGGCGGCCAGTGGAAAATCTTCGACGTGATGATCGAAGGCATCTCCTATGTGCAGACCTTCAAGACCCAGTTCGACGGCCCGTTGCGCGAGAAGGGCATCGCCAAGGTCGCTGCAGAGTTGCGCAGCGGCAACCTGCAGGTCGGTGCGGCACCGGCCAATGGCAAGTAACAGCTCCGTGCAACGCAACGGCGACACGCTGGCACTCACCGGCGTGCTCGACCGGGCGGCGGTCACTGCGGCCTGGCCGCAGGCGATCGCGCAGCTGGACGGCATTCGCACGCTCGACCTGTCCGGTGTACAACGCCTGGACAGTGCCGGCGTGGCGATGCTGGCCGAACTGTCTGCACGCGTGCGCAGCACTGGTACCGTTACGGTGGTGGGTGAGGCGTCCGGTCTGGACGAATTGCGCGCCGCTTATCGCTTGTCCCCTACTTTCGATTTTCAGGCGTGAGCGCCACCCCATGACCCAGTTACGCCCCCTCTCTTTGTTGGCCGCCTGCCTGCTGCTTGGTGCATGCGCCAGCCAGACGCCGAAGTCCGCCCCGCCCGCAACTGCGACCAGCATCGCGCCAAGCGCTGAAACACCGGTGCGCGACGATGCCGGAGTGACCGCGCAACCGGCCGCTGCCGGAATCGCTGCACCGGACGCGTTGCCGGTCACTGCCGCTGCGCCTACCGACCAGGCCAGCGCCGATGCCAGCGGCAGCAGCTCAGGGGCGCCGACCGCCGCTGAAGACGACTTCGACGCGCTGTATGGCCCCACCACGCCGCAAGCCGGCGGCAACGGTGCCCCGGCACAGCCTGGCGCGCAGGCCTACGACCCGTGGGAGCGCTACAACCGCGGCATGCACCGCTTCAACATGGCGGTGGACCGCGGTGTGGCGCGTCCGCTGGCGACCGCCTACACCAAGGTGGTGCCGAGTCCGGCGCGCCTTGGCGTCACCAACTTTTTCGACAACCTCGGCACGCCGCTGACCATGGTCAACCAGCTGCTGCAGGGCCACCCGGTGTATGCGGTGCAGTCGCTGGGCCGCTTCGTGATGAACTCCACGTTGGGCGTGGCCGGTCTGTTCGACCCGGCCTCCGCAGCCGGCATTCCGCGCCGCAGCGAAGACTTCGGTCAGACCCTGGGTGCCTGGGGCTGGCGTAACTCGCGTTACTTCGAGCTGCCGCTGTTTGGGCCACGCACCGTGCGCGACACCGTTGGCCTGGGTGGCGATATTCCACTGTCGTGGGTGCGCCAGGTCGACGATGGCGGTGCGCGCTTTGCCCTGCAGGGCTTGCAGCTGGTGGATACGCGTTCGCAGCTGATGTCGCTGGATTCGCTGCGCGACCAGGCACCGGACGAGTACGCCCTGACCCGCGATGCCTGGATGCAACGCCGCAACTACCAGATCGTGCGCGATCTGCGCAGCCATCGCGAAAAGAACACCGAGCTGCCCGACTATCTGCGCGAAGACAAGGACAGCACTGTGCCGGTGGACGCGATGCCGATTCCGCAATGGATTCGCTGATCGGTTGAGTCTGCGGTTTGAAGTCACTACGAAAGCCCGGGAGCGATCCCGGGCTTTTTGTTTTTGGAGCGGCTCTGAGTGCGACAGCTCTGGCGAAACTACCGAGCATTTCAAAAGCGCCCTCTACCGCATTCGATACCGACCCCAACCTGGGCCATTACCAGGGCCGTAGCACGCAGTCGGTAATTGATCGGGAAACAGCGTAGGGTGACGCGGCTTGAGCGCAGGAACCTTGTGGCCTCGCCTGGTCGGCTCACCTCCGGTATCTCGGCATGTCGAGGCCGTCACCGAGATACGTCTTCATGGCCGTCACCGCTTTGGACCAACAACTCATCCGCTTCGAACCGAGTGCCGATGCGCGAGCGGCCTGGTCCGAGGTCATGCTTGAGCGGCATGGTTTGTATTGTGCGTTCGACGCATCGAAGTCGCTACATTCCACGGCGCAACACTGGAATCTTGGGAATGTGGTGTTGACCATGGCAGACCTGAGCGCCATGGCCCTGGCACCGGCCGGCGAAAAGCAGGCCGCGTGGCAGGGGGAATGGCTGTATCTGAAACTCATGACCGGCGGTGAAGTCGATATTGAAATGGCCGGCGTGCAGCAGCGCTTTGCGGCCGGCAGCATGTTCATGCTCGATCCGAGTGGTGCGTTCAGCGAGTCATTTGCCTTACGCAGCCAAATGACGGTGTTGCGGATTCCAAAGTCGGGTTTACGCGATCGTGGCCTGCGCCACGCGTTGAATGGTTTGCTGGTGCCGGATATGGAGTCGGCGGACATGCGTGCCACGCGTGATCTGATTCATTGCATCGCCGCGCAGCACGTTTCGCCAAGCACGCACATGCGGTATCTGATGGAGCAGCAGTTGCTCAATCTGGTGGACGCGATACTTGCCACCCCCACCGAGACGGTGAAGCAGCGCAGTAGCGCGGCGGTGGTGTTTCGTGCAAAGCGCTACATTCATCAGCATCTGGGCGATCAGCAGCTCGATAGCGCCGCAGTTGCCGCAGCGGCGCACGTATCGGTCAAACATTTGCAGCGCCTGTTCCGGGCCGAAGACAGCGGTGTGATGCGGTATGTCTGGCAGGTGCGCCTGCAGCACGCGCACCGCCTGTTGAGCGAGAGTAATGGGCAGGCGGCGAGCGTCCAGGAAATCGCCTGGCGTTGCGGGTTTGCCACTGCCGCACATTTCAGCCGTGCGTTTCGGGCCTGCTACGCCATGTCTCCTTCGAATGCGCAGGTACAGCGCCTACGTTGAGCAGGCATGCTTTAAACAGACGCGTTTGCCTCGTTTCAGAAACGCGCCTTGCGGACATGTACCACGCGCCTTGCAGATAAAAGAATCCGACGGTACGCGGCATAGAATCGATCCGTTGTTGAACAACTGATCCATGCCCGGAGCGCGCAATCGGATTGCGCCCATTCCTTACTCTTTTCATCGCCGACTTATCGGCAAGTATCGTCGCGCCTGGCGCTTGGCGATGCTGCCCGCACACGTTTCAAGGATTTCTGCATGCAAGCGCACCGCACTGAACTCTATACCGCCGAGTTTGCTCGGCGGGTCGACGATAATCAACGTCACCTAAGAAACAATCTGGCCGCCGAGTACGATTACATTATCTGTGGCTCGGGCACGTCGGGCTCGGTTGTCGCACGCCGCCTGGCGCAAAACCCTGACATCACCGTATTGCTGCTGGAGGCGGGCGGCAGCGACGATGTGGCCAGCGTCAGCGACGCTTCGGTCTGGTTTACCAATTTGGGTAGCGAGCGTGACTGGCAGTTTCAGGCGCAACCCAATCCGCATTTGAATGACCGTGCGATCCCGCTCTCCATGGGCAAGGTGCTCGGCGGCGGTTCGTCGATCAACGTCATGGTCTGGGCACGCGGGCACCGCAGTGATTGGGATTACTTTGCCAGCGAGTCGGGTGATGCGGCCTGGAATTATGAGGCGACGCTGGCGACCTACCGGCGTATCGAAGACTGGCGCGGCGAGCCGGATGCCGAGCGCCGGGGTACCGGCGGTTTGGTGCTGGTGCAACCGGCGCCCGACCCGAATCCGGTGGCGCCGGCCATGTTGTCTGCCGCAGCGCAACTGGGGATACCGACATTCGACGATCAGAACGGTGCCTTGATGGAAGCCGGCAGTGGTGCCGCCATCGCCAATCTTTGCATCGAAAACGGGCACCGCCGCTCGATCTTCAGACGCTACGTCTATCCACTCATGGCACAGCCGAACTTGACGGTGCTGACCCATGCCCACGTCTTGCGTGTGGTGCTGGAAGGCAAGCGGGCCGTCGGTGTTGAAGTGCTTCATGCAGGAAAGGTTGGTCGCATCAAAGCCCGGCAGGAAGTCGTGCTTTCGGCTGGTGCGCTCCACACTCCGAAGATCCTGATGCATTCGGGTATTGGCGAGGCCGGTCATTTGCTCGAACACGGGATCGAGGTGGTGCAGGACCTGCCGGGCGTCGGGCAGAATTATCAGGACCACATGATGGTGTCGGGGTGCATCTGGGAATATGAGCAAGCGTATGCGCCGCGCAACAATGCAGGCGAATCGACCTTTTTCTGCAAGAGTCATCCAGACATGGACTCGCCGGATCTGCAGACATTTCTTGCGGAAATCCCGATCGCCAGTGCCGAGGCGCAGGCGATGTTCAACCCGCCTGCCGCTGCCTGGTCGCTGCTGCCGGGGCTGGTGCGCCCCAAGAGCCGTGGCTCGATCACTTTGAGCGGATCCGACCCGATGGACCCGCTGAAGATCGATACCGGCGCATTGTCGGCACCGGAAGACGTGCAGGCGCTGGTTCGCGGTGTGGAGATCTGTCGCGACATCGGCAACAGCGCATCCATGCGTCCCTTCGTGAAGCGTGAGGTCATGCCGGGTGCCTTGCACGGGAAGGGGCTCGAAAACTTCGTGCGCAATACCGCCTCCACCGTGTGGCATCAGTCGTGCACCGCGAAGATGGGCCGCGATGCAATGTCGGTGGTGGACGCGCAACTGCGGGTCTATGGCATCGACGGGTTGCGGATCGCGGATGCATCGATCATGCCGCGAGTGACGACCGGCAATACCATGGCGCCGTGCGTGATCATCGGCGAACGCCTGGGCAGGCTGTTGACCTGTTGACCGACGCATCGCGCCGTGTGTGCAACGCTTTGATCACTTGAGCAAGAACGGCGATCTGTTAGGTCGCCGTTCTTTTGAGCGTGCAGCTGCGTGACCAGTCGATCAGCGTGGCAGATGCGCCATCGCGTAGCCGCAATGTCATTTGCCAGAACGCAACGCAGGTTCGGGCCTGATCGACGGCGTGCGGTCGACATAGGTGAGATAGTGTTTCCATAGATCGTGCGACCGCTGATCGTTGAGGTCGACGATGCAGCTTGCTGCCTTTGCCGGCCCAACCGTCGCATTGCCCCACTGTTTGCGTACGTTGCCGCATTGAAGATCTTTGTACCTCGTCCAAGCCGCTTGTGCGTTGTCGAACGCGTCGGCTGGAACATTCAAGACAGTCATCGCCCTTTCGCGTGCGGCGGTCAGATAGTCAGTCAGACGATCCTGCGATAGGCCGACTTCGTCATTCCAGCATGCGTTGCTTTCCGCTGTTGTGGCTGGGTTGAAGCATCGGGGTGCTGCCTGCAATGCCGGGCAGCCGAGGAGCGTCAGGATGACAAGGATGTAACGCATCGACATAAGCCATTGGAGTCTGTTCTTGCGCGATGATTGGGCTTGCTTGCTACATATATGTTCCGCCGTACCCTCACCCCAACCCCTCTCCCGGGGGGAGAGGGGCTCAAGCAGTCGCTAATGCTGCATCGACTGCCTGGCGCAGGCGTGCGTCGTCTGCCGGGACGTCGGGGGCGAAGCGGGCGATGACCTGGCCATCGCGGGCGATCAGGAATTTTTCGAAGTTCCATAGCACACCCGGTGCCGGGTTGGGCTGGATGCCGTAGCCGGCCAGTTTTTCGCGCATCGGGCCGTCGCCGGTGGCGTGTGGACGTGCGCTGGTCAGCTGCTGATACAGCGGATGGGTGTCGGTGCCGGTGACGGCGATCTTGGAAAACATCGGAAAGGTCACGTCGTAGGTGAGCTGGCAGAACTGGGCGATCTCCGCCTCGCTGCCGGGCTCCTGGCCCTTGAAGTCGTTGGCCGGAAAGCCCAGCACTTCCAGGCCCGCTGCCTGCTTATCGCGATACAGCGCTTCCAGGCCTTCGTACTGCGGGGTCAGCCCGCACTTGGAGGCGACGTTGACCACCAGCAGCACCTTGCCGCGATAGTCGGCCAGCGTGGCGGGCTCACCGTCGATACGGGCCACGGGAATGTCGTAAAGCGTCTGGCTCATCGGTACGTCCTGGGCAGGGAGAGCCGAGAGCATAAACCGCTGAAGCCGAGCGAGCGATGCGGGTGTCTGACGGTGCTTGCGGTTGGCTGTTGCTTACAACTTTCTGTTGCTGCAGTTGGCTTTGCTGCGGCCGGCTATTGCGACAGCTGGCGACCACTGCGTGCACTGGCGGATCAGCTGATCCGCCAGTGCCAACGCTTACGCACATGCAATGCCATCAATCGATACACAACGCGGCCTGGCCCATGCCGCCGACCACTTCCTGGCGGCAACCGAAGCGGTCGCTGTCGCGCTGGCAGGTACCGGAGGTGGCGGTGCCGGCGGGCACGATGCTGGTGGCCAGGCAATCGCCACTGCAGTCGGAGTTGTCAGTGCAGGTCTTGCCGGCATCGGCGTACGGCACCACGCAGCGCACCGTCTGCATGCGACCGACCGGGCGTAGTTGCCCACCTTTTGCGGTGCATTCGGCAGCATCAGCAGAGACTGCGCGCGGTGGTGGTTGGGCGCTCGCTGCAGCGCCCGGTTTGGCAGCCGGAGTATTGCTGCATGCGGTCAGCAGCAGGGCGCAGACCACTGCATAGATCCATCGACGCGACATGGCACTCTCTTCTTGGACAAGGTGCGTGCAAGGATCGCGGTGGCGATGTCTGCGTGGTGTGCTTGGCGTTGGGCGCAGGAATGCCACGTTGCAGGCCTGCCCTTGTAGGAGCGGCCCTGGCCGCGATGAGGCGTTGTCGGTAAGGCCTCGTCGCGCCCGGGTGCGCTCCTACGTTGTCCTCTCCTGTGGTGCCGCTGGCCTGCCGGAATGGCAGCGCCGTGTCGCGGCATGCGGCCGGATCACTCCTGTTCGTCGCCTGCGTCTTCTTCGCTGCTGCTTCCGGCGTCGTCGCTACCGGCATCGTCCAGCAGCGCCTGCGAGTGCTCGTTGGACAGCGTTTCCACACCGCGCAGGCGGCGTTCGATGGTGCGGGTCTTGCGGCCTGCATCGCCCAGGGTCTTGCCGACGGTGTTGATCTGGCGTTCGGCCTTTTCCAGGATGCCGGCGAACTTGCCGAACTCGCTCTTGACCGCGCCGAGCAGGCCCCACACTTCGCTGGAGCGCTTTTCGATGGCCAGGGTGCGAAAGCCCATCTGCAGACTGTTGAGCAACGCGGTGAACGTGGTGGGGCCGGCGATCACCACGCGGTGCTCGCGCTGCAGCACATCGACCAGGCCGGGGCGGCGGATGGTTTCGGCGTACAGGCCTTCGGTGGGCAGGAACATCACGGCGAAATCGGTGGTGTGCGGCGGGCAGATGTATTTGTCGCTGATCGATTTGGCCTGGATGCGGATCGCGCGTTCCAGCTGATTGCCGAGCAGGCGGATCTGCTCGATGTCGCCGGCTTCCTGCGCGTCGAGCAGGCGTTCGTAATCTTCGCGCGGGAATTTGGAATCGATCGGCAGCCACACCGGGGTGTCTTCGTGCCCACGACCGGGCAGGCGCACGGCAAAGTCCACCGCCTCGCTGGTGTCCGGGCGCACGCGCACGCTGCGCGCATACTGCTCGGCGGTAAGCGTCTGTTCGAGGATGTTGTCCAGCTGCACTTCGCCCCAGCCGCCGCGGTTCTTGACGTTGGTGAGCACGCGCTTGAGATCGCCCACGCCGGTGGCCAGCTGCTGCATTTCGCCCAGGCCGCGCTGCACTTGTTCCAGCCGTTCGGAGACGATCTTGAAGGAGGCATCCAGGCGCGTGTTGAGCGTGGTCTGCAGTTTTTCGTCGACGGTGGCGCGCATCTGTTCGAGCTTGCTGGCGTTGTCGTTCTGCAGATTGGCCAGCTGCTGTTCCAGCGTGGCGCGCATCTCGCCGATGCGCAGCTCGTTGCGTTGGGTGAGCTCGTTCAAGCGCTGGCTCAAGGCCTCGGTGAAGCGCTGCTGCGACTCGCCGGCTTCTTGCCTGCCCTTGCGGGCGTCTTCGGCCAGCGCCTCGCGCAAGGTGGCCATGTGCGTGTCGGTGCGTGCGATCAATTCGGTGAGTTGCTGGCCGAACACCTGGATGCGGGTTTCCTGCTGCTGGCCGAAGCCTTCCAGCTGGGTGCGCAGTTCGGTCAGGCGCAGGGTGAGCAGTTCTCCGGTGCGTTGCTGCGCAAGGCCGCTTTCTTCGCGCGCCTTGCGTGCGTCTTCGCCGAGTGCATCACGCAACAGGTCCAGGCGCTGGTCGGTACGCGTGGAGAGCTCGGTGAGATTGCGCGCGAAGGTTTCCAGGCGGCCGTCCTGCTGCCTTGCCAAGCCTTCGAGTTGCTCGCGCAACTCGCCGCGCCCGTCGCGTTGCTCGGCGCGCAGCGCCAGCTCCAGGCCGCTGGTGGAGGGACGCCGCAGCAGCGCGAGAAGCTGCAACACGAGGACTACGACGAGCAGTCCGAGAAGGATCAGGGATTCGGATGACATGCGCGCAGTGTAACGGGGCTGGTCGCAGGGGCTGCGTCGGGAGTGGACGCCGTGCACAGGATGACGGGCGTGTCGGGTTGCGCCGTGGCGCAGTTCTCATCTTGATTCACTGCCTGTGTTGCTTGGCATGCCAGCGCAGAGTGCGTTGAAGCGCCTATCACCGACGTAGTTCCAACCTGCATGCAGGGCACCACGCAGCTCCCCGTAGAGGCAACGCTACGGCAGGGGCGACCACTCGGGCGTGGTGGCATGTACGTTGGCAGGCATGGATGCAGAATTGCAGCGTCTGCTTCCACACGGTGCGCGCATTGCCCGCCGTCATCGCCCTATGTCGCCATTGGTTATTGAGGATCACATGCTCGAACTCTACGGAAAGCCGACCTCCATCAACGTGCGCAAGGTGCTGTGGCTGTGCGAGGAATTGGCGCTGGACTACACGCTGCACGCGTATGGCAGCGGGTTTGCCTCGGTGGACACGCCGGCGTTTCGTGCACTCAATCCCAACGCGCTGGTGCCGGTGATACGCGATGGCACTGTGGTGCTGTGGGAGTCGAACACCATCTGCCGGTATCTGGCCGCGCGCAGCCATCGCGACGATCTGCTGCCGAGTGCGCCCGCTGCACGTGCACTGGTCGAGCAATGGATGGATTGGCAGGCCACCGAGCTCAACAACGCCTGGCGTTACGCGTTCATGGCGACGGTGCGTGGCAGTGCGGCGCATACCGATGTGCAGGCGATTGCAGCCAGCGTGCGCGAGTGGAATGGGCACATGGCCATCCTCGACGCACAGCTGCAGCGCGGCGGTCCGTTTGTGCTTGGCGCAGACTTCACCGTGGCCGATATTGTGTTGGGCTTATCGACGCAGCGCTGGTTTGCCAGCCCGATCGATCGGCCGGTGTTGCCTGCGGTGGAGGCGTATTACGCGCAGCTCGGGATGCGCGCCGGGTTTCAGCGGCATGGGTGTAATGGGGTGGCTTAGGGGTGCTGGACCTGGCCGGATCGCATCATGTTGTGGGTGGGGAATACGCATCGATCAGGCAGCGATCGAGCTGACGCTGCATTGCCTGTCCGTACCCTCATCCGGCGCTGCGCGCCACCTTCTCCCGATGGGAGAAGGAATCAAACGCCCCTCTCCCATCGGGAGAGGGGGTGGGGTGAGGGTACGGCTTCACGGAATCCTTTCAGAGGCCGTCAAACCCCGTCCATAAAAGTAGCAACCGCTCCGCGCCACTCCAAACAACATCACTACCGATAGCATTGCTGCGGCGCGTTGGGCGACACTCGCGCATTCTTTTGGTTCCTTCGAGGTCCGCATGTCGTCTTGGCTCAGGCGCAAATCCATCGATCAGGTCACCGTGCACGAGGCTGGCCGGCAACTGGTCCGCAGCCTGAGTTGGCCGCATCTGATCGCACTCGGCATCGGCGCGATCGTGGGCACCGGCATCTATACGTTGATCGGCGTGGGAGCGGACAAGGCCGGCCCGGCGGTGCTGTTGTCGTTCGTGGCCGCCGGCATCGTGTGCGCCTGCGCGGCGCTGGCGTATGCGGAAATGGCCACGATGATGCCGGCCGCCGGCAGCGCCTACACCTACAGCTACACCGCGCTCGGCGAGAGCATCGCCTGGGTGGTAGGCTGGAGCCTGGTGCTGGAATACTCGCTGGTGGTGAGCACGGTGGCGGTGGGCTGGTCCGGCTACTTTGTCGGCTTCCTGCAATGGTTGGGGGTGGAGCTGCCGCACGCGTTGGTGGCCGGGCCACACGCCGGCGGCATCGTCAACCTGCCGGCGGTGGTGATCACCTTCCTGGTGGCCGGCATGCTGATGGCCGGCACCAAGGAAAGCGCCACGCTCAACGCAGTGCTGGTGGTGTTGAAGATCATCGCGCTGGGCGTGTTCGTGGCGATCGCGCTGCCGGCCTTCAATAGCGCCAACCTGCAGCCGTTCATGCCGTACGGCTTCTCCAAGGCGATGGGGCCCGATGGCGTGGAGCGCGGGGTGATGGCGGCGGCGGCGATCATCTTCTTTGCGTTCTATGGCTTCGATGCGATTTCCACGGCGGCCGAAGAGACCAAGAATCCGGGGCGCGATCTGTCGATCGGCATCGTCGGTTCGATGATCGGCTGCACGCTGATCTACGTGCTGGTGGCGTTGTCGGCGGTGGGTGCGATGAGCTTTACCGTGTTCGGCAAGAGCCCGGAGCCGTTGGCGCTGATCCTGCGTGAGCTCGGCCATGGCAAGGCGGCGTTGGTGATCGGTGCGGTGGCGATCATCGCGCTGCCGACGGTGTTGCTGGCGTTTTTGTACGGGCAGAGCCGCATCTTCTTTGTGATGTCGCGCGATGGCCTGCTGCCGCGTGGCTTGTCCAAGGTCAGCGCGCGCACCGGTACGCCGGTGGCGACGACGTTGTTCACCGCGGTGCTGGTGGCGGCGTTGGCGGGCGTGGCGCGGCTGGATGAAATTGCCGCGCTGGCCAATGCAGGGACCTTGGCGGCGTTTACCGCGGTGGCGGCGTGTCTGCTGGTGTTGCGTGTGCGTGAGCCGACCCGTGCGCGTGCGTTCCGCACCCCGTTGGCGTGGGTGGTGGGGCCGGTGGCGATTTTGGGGTGTCTGTATCTGTTCTGGAGTCTGCCGAGTACGACGCAGCTGTGGTTCCTGGTCTGGAACGTGCTGGGTGTGGTGGTGTATGTGGCGTATGGGCGGCGGAATAGTCGCTTGGGCAAGGCGGGTTAGTCCCTTCTCCCACCGGGAGAAGGTGCCCGTAGGGCGGATGAGGGGCGCCTCATACATCTTTCAATTGCCAACCATGACAAACGCGTCGCCACGCGCCTTCAAGAGTGAATCATCGATGGGAAGGTGTTGGTGCTAGCAGTGCCGTGCTGCGCGGCTGCTTGCGGACATGCATTGACCACTCCCTTCTCCCATCGGGAGAAGGTGGCCCGCAGGGCCGGATGAGGGTACGGGCGAAGCCTCGTGCCATCCACCTTGGTAAGTGGCTTTGCCCCGTACCCTCACCCCAACCCCTCTCCCGGGGGAGAGGGGCTTCAAGCTGCACGCTGCTGGTCGGTGCTTGCGGCGTCCAGGCTTGCGGTTACTGCGCGGCTGCAGGCGTGGCACAGAACGAGATTGGTAATGCGTCCGCTTGCGTGCCCCAGCCTTGGGTCGGCGCCTGCTTGGTCAGCGCAAACGACAGCGTGCCGCCTTGCTGCAACTGAGCCCAGTCCAGGAACACCTGGCGCTGCGGTGTGCCGTTGAAACGCACGCCCTCCACATATTGCAGCGCGCGGCCATCAGCACCGGGGGCGTCGATGCGCAGGCGCTTGCCGTTACCCAGGTCCAGCGTCGCGCGCTTGAAGCGCGGGGCGTGCAGCAGGAACTCGCCGCTGCCCGGCACCGCCGGATACAGGCCCAGGGCGCTGAACAGATACCAGGCCGACATGGTGCCCAGATCGTCGTTGCCGGTGACGCCGTTGGGGGCGTTGGTGAACAACTGCTGCGCGGCACGCACCACGGTGGCGGTCTTCCACGGCTGGCCGATCAACGTGTACATCCACGGGGCGTGCAGGTCGGGTTCGTTGTTGGGGTTGTAGCGGTACTGGTTGTAGTAGCTGTAGGGGCCGACCACCCAGTGCGTGCGCGCAGCAGTGAGTGGGTCTTTGAGCAAGTCGTCGTAGGCGAAGAAGGCATCCAGCCGCTTGCCGGCCTGTTCGCTGCCGTGCATGGCCTGCAGCATGCCGGGGATGTCCTGCTGCAACAGCCACTGGTATTGCCAGGCGGTGCCTTCGTGGAAGCCGTGCTGCGAGCGCGGGCTGTAGTGATCGTCCGAGGGCGCGTACCAGTTGCCGTCTTCCAGACGGGGGCGCGGAAACCCGCTGAAGCCGGTGTCGGCATCGCGCACGCTGGCGTCCCAGACGCGGTGCCAGTTGCCACCGCGTTGGCGTAGTTGCGCGCTGTCGTCGCCGTGGCCGAGCGCTTGTGCCATCTGCGCCAGCGCGCAGTCGGCCAGTGCGTATTCCAGCGTGGCCGAGCCGCCGTGGTGCGGGTCCACGTCCATGCCCTTGGAGGGGAAGGCGCGGTCGTACTGCACGAAGCCGTTGGCCAGGTAACTGGCATTGCCGGAACGGCCGGAGTGGCGCGAGTTGGTCGGCGGTTGTTCGAAGGCGTTCTGGCGCAGCGCTGCGTAGGCCTCGGCCTCGTTGCCCTGCAGCGCGCCGAAGCGCCACAGGTCGACCAGGAACGGGGTGACCGGGTCGCCGGTCATGATGTTGGTGTCGTAATTGGCGTAGCCCCAGCGCGGTAACCAGCCGCCTTGCTGGTGGATGCCCAGCAGCGAGCGGCCGATATCGCGTGCGCGCGCCGGTTGCAGCAGGGCCAGCAGCTGGTTCTGCGAGCGGTAGGTGTCCCACAGCGAGAAATATTCGTAGTAGGTCCAGCCATCGGCGCGGTGGATCGCATCGTCATAACCACGATAACGGCCATCGGCGTCGCTGCCGGTCAGCGGCTGCAGCAGGGTGTGATACAGCGCGGTGTAGGCCACGGTGCGGTCGTCGGCGCTGGCGCCGTCCAGCTGCAGGCTGGCCAGTTGCTTGCGCCAGGCCTGTTGCGCGCGTTGGCGCATCTGCTCCAGGCCCAGCAGCTTGCCGCCCTGCCTGCCGTCGGCGCGCAGGTTGTTGCGTGCACCTTCGGCGTCCACGTGCGAGATGGCGCTGACCACGGTCACCGCACGTGCGTCCTTGCCCTTGCCCAGCGGGAAGCTGAGCCAGGCGCCGTTGGGCTTGAGTTCGCCGCCCATGCTGTGGCGCGCATCGGGCACGCCGCCGTCTTCGCCCCAGACCCCGTGGGCGGTAAACGGGCGGTCGAATTCCAGCCGGAACCAGGTGGTGTATTCGTGGCCGCCGCAGAAGCTTTGCGTGGTCAGTTTGCCTTCGACCACGCGGTCGCCGATCACTTGCACCTGGCTGCCGATCACCACATGGCGGTCGTTGGCCTGGCCCAGGTTGACCAGCACATGGCCGATGTCGGCGCCGGGGGCGAAGGTGTAGCGCTCGGCGGCGGCGCGGGTGAGCGCGGTGGCTTCGGCGTCGATGCCGCCGTAGTCGGTCAGGCGCACCTTGTAGTAGCCGGCCTGGCCGATCTCGCCATCATGCGTGTAGCGGGCGGCGTAGCGCGTCTGGTCGAAGGCCTTGGCATCGCCGGTATCGAAGTCGCCACCCGGGCCTATACGGCCGGTGACCGGCAGCAGCGAGACCTGGCCGCCCTGCTCCCAGCAACCGGCCCCGGACAGGAACGAATGGCCGAAGCCGCGGATGCTGGGGTCGTCGTAGCGCCAGCCGGCGTAGTGCGCGCCGATCGGGCTGACCTGGACCAGGCCGAACGGGGCCGAGGCGCCCGGGAAAGTGTTGCCGTCGTCCTTGCTGCCGATGAAGGTGTTGACCTGCGCCGGGTCCTGCGCGGCCAGCGGTGTGGACACCACCATGCCGAGCAGACATAGGCCGGCGGCGGCGCGGCGCCAGAATGGCGCCGGAGCACCCTGCGAGACGGAACGATTGGACGGGACTGCGGAGAGCATGCAAGACACCTCGGGGGAGAGGGCGACCGGAGCCGCAGGTGGAGGATCCATGTCGACCGCTGCATCACCCAGCGATCGAGACACAACGACTGCGTTCGAGCAACGACCTTCAGCGTAATCGCGATCTCGCGCCCGACTGGCTTACTTGGATCGATCTAAATTCGATGCGGTCACCGCCATGTGTTGGCAAAGATTAAGCATTCTCAACCATCTGCCGCACACCGCGGCGCAGCAACGTGTGCGGGCTCTTGCAGTTTTGCGGGTGCTTCAGACGTGTTGAAGCGGTCTGTTGCGCGCGCTCGGGGGCTGCCGTTCTGAGGCGTGCCAGCTGTGCTGAAGGGTAAGCCCGGCTTGGGGGGGCGATTTGGCTGCGCTGTGAACGTGTGGTTGAGGCGTTCCCTGGGCGTGTTGCGCGTCGGGGGCCGGACCCTCACCCCAACCCCTCTCCCGGGGGGAGAGGGGCTTGGTTCCTGCAGGAGTTCGGTTCCTGAGGAGGCTTGGTGCCTGGGGGCTTGGTCGCTGGGAGGGCTAATGTCTCTGGGAGCGGCTCGGTTTCTGGGTGAGCGCACGGCGTAGCCGCGTGCGCTCCAGCTTGCCCATAAAAAAGCCCGGTCAGTGACCGGGCTTGGCGACGCTGGCGTGGCGGCGGGAGGGGCCGACGCGCCGGTGACGCAGTTGCTCAGATCCAGCGCATGCCTTCGAACGGGTTCCAGCTGGTGCTGCCTTTGACCTTGTCCAGGTAATAGGCGTAGTTGGCGATCATGCCGGTCAACAACGACAGCGGCAGCCACAGCACATTCTGAAACGCGGCCGGCAGGAACGAGGCCACGATGCTCAGCACGAGGCTGATGCCGATCAGGCTCAACGCCTTGCGCCACAGGCCGATGATGAAGAAATAGATGACGCCGAAGAAGAAGGCATAGAAGTTCATGCCGACCTTGACCTTTTCGCCAAACGGCAGGGTCTTCAGCGCCTCCTTGTAGGCCGGCTCCTTGGGGCCGCCGTGACGGTCGAAGAAATCGAAACGGAACTGCCACTTGGGACTGAGCTGGGTGCGATCGAAGGTGTCCATTCCAAACCATGTAGTTGAAAACGGTTACATGATAGGCGATCGCGTATTCATCGGCACGCATTTTGGCGCTGTCTGCCGTGCTCCGCTGGCGGATCAGTCAGCTTGCCGGGGCGGCGGGTGGGCGGCGCTAGCGCTGGTCGCTCAGGCCGCTGCCACGGCGTGACCGGCGCAGCGCATACAGCGAGCGGTCGGCGCGATCGACCACCGCCGCCAGCGCTTCGCCGTCATGCCGCAAGGCGGTGCCCAGGGTGAACTGGATCGGTGCGTCGGCGCTGGCCCCGACGTAGTCGCGCGCCAGGGCGTCCAGTTGCGGCTGGGTGGGCTGGTGCAGCAGCACCAGGAATTCATCGCCGCCCAGCCGGACCAGACGGTCCTGGGTGCGTAGCGGCTGATTGAGGAACCACGCCATCTGCACCAGCACCTCGTCGCCGCGCTGGTGGCCATGGGTGTCGTTGACCAGTTTGAACTTGTCCAGATCCACCACGATGCAGCCCCAGCGCACGCTGGGGTCGCGCTTGTCCAGTTCGTCCAGGAAGCGGCGGTTGTAGCAGTTGGTGAGCGGGTCGGTGAACGACCATTCCAGCAGCTGTTTTTCCTGCTGGTACTGGTTGGTGATGTCCTGGGCATGCGCCAGCACGATGGTGGCCTCGGAGTCGATATCCAGCACATTGCGGTACTGCCAGTGGCGCAGGCTGCCATCGCTGGCCACCAGCTCGATCACCCCGGCATCCTGGCCGTCGAGCACCATGCGCGACAGATAGCCCTGCAAGGCGGCATGCCGCTCGGGGCGCACGAACTCCTGCAACGCGCGGCCTTCCATGCCCTCCACCTGGCGACCGAGCGAGCGCGCCGCGGCCGGGTTGATGCTGATCAGGCGGCCGTCCATGTCGTGGGTGCAGATCAGGCCCAGGCTGTACTGGAACATGTTACGGAACTTGCGTTCGCTGGCGGCCAGCGCATCCACTGCGCGATGGCGGTCGGTCACGTCCTGCACTGCGCCGATCAGGCGGGTGCGTCCGTCCACATGCTCCACCGAGCCGGTGCTGTGCACCCACAGGCGCCGGCCGGTGGCGCTGATCAGCGGCAGCTCCAGATCCCAGGGCGTGCCGTCGCGCACGCAGGCGTCGACCGCCTCGGTGATTACCGCGCGTGCCTCCAGCGGGTAGAAGCCGATCCCCTCGTTCAAGGTCGGTTTGTAGCCCGGAGGCAGATCGTGCAGGCGGCAGGTCTGATCCGACCAGGTCAGGGTGCCGCTGGCCACATCCACTTCCCAGCCACCCACCCCGGCGACCCGGCCGGTACGTTCCAGAAACGCCTCGCTCTCGCGCACACGCTGTTGCAGTTGTTCGTTGGCGGCCTGGCGTTCCAGCATCACGCGGCGCTGCTCCAGGCCTTCGGCGGCGACCCTGGCCAACTGCTGCAAGGCCTGCAGCTGCGCCGGCTCCAGCGCGCGCGGGCGCTGGTCGATCACGCACACGGTGCCCATGCGCAAGCCGTCGGGCAGCACGATCGGCGCGCCGGCGTAGTAGCGGATGGCGGGCGATTCGGTGACCAGGGCGTTGTCGCAGAAGCGCGGATCGGCCGGCGCATCGCGCACTTCCATCACCGCATCGCCCTGGATGGTGTAGGCGCAGAACGCCAGTTCTCGTGGGGTTTCGGAGACGCCGGGCAGGCCGATGTTGGCCTTCCACCATTGCCGGCGCTCGTCCACCAGCGACACCAGTGCGATCGGAGTGCCGGCGATCGCCTGCGCGGCGGCGGCCAGTGCATCGAAGAACGGTTCGGCGTCGGTGTCGACCACCTGCAACAACGCCAGACGCGCAAGGCGCTCGGCCTCGCTGGCGGTGGATGACACGGCGGTGTCGCACTGATTCAACGGAGAGCTCGCTCGTGCCCCGGGCAATGCGTTGAGTCTAGCGGAGTGGGCATACCTGTCAGGGACTGGCGATGCGGGGTTCCGTGCGCTATCGCACAGGTACGCGCGTGCGCGCCGACGCTGCGGCCGTTGCGCCACCTCAGTCGGTGCCGCTGGCGTCCGTGTTCGCCTGGGTGGCGGCGCGGTCGTCGCGCATCTGCAAGGCCAGATACAGGCGCATGCAATCGTCGGTATTGCTCAGGTCCACCGCGCACAGTTGCTGGATGCGCTGCATGCGGTAATCCAGTGTGTTGCGATGGATGCCCAGCACCTTGGCGGTGGGCGCCATGCGCATGCCGGCGCCGAACCAGGCCGACAGGGTCTTCAACAACTGGCTGCGACGTTCCTGTGCCAGCAGGGCCTGCAGCGGCTTGCGCAGTTCATCGGCCTGCCAGGCCTGACGCAGGTCGTCCACCAGCACCGGCAGGCGATAGTCGTCGTAGAAAAACGCATCGGCCTGCGGTGCGCGCGCCTTGCCGATGCGCATGGTGGTGCGCGCGACCTGGTGCGACAACGCCAGCCCGTTGGGCTGCGCAAAATACTGGCCCAGGGCGAGACGGATCCGCAGCGGGCTGCTGGCGCGCATGCGCTCGAGCAAGGTGTGCGCGCGACGACGTTGTTCGCCCACGTCCCAGTGTCCGCGGCGGTCCAGCGCCGGTTTGAGCACCACCAGTTCGTTGAGCGCGGTGGCCGCGATCAGGTTGCCGCGTTCGGGCGTGGACAGCAGCGTGTGCAGGCGCTGCAGCTCCACCAGCATGGCATCCAGATCCAGGGTGTCGCTTTCCACTTCGATCACGGCGGCCACGCGCGGCAGGTCGAGCGCGATGCCGAGCCGCTCGGCCCAGCCAGCCAGTGCCGGGGTCGGGCCGTCGGCGCGGATCAGGCCAAGCGTGACTTCTTCGCGCAGGCGCGCGTCGCGGGCCAGCAGACGCAACAGGCCGGCCTGTTCCAGCATGGCTTCGGCGGCCATGCGCACCAGTTCGGCCTGTTGCCCGATCCGCTGCGGGTCGCCGCTGAGCCCGACGCAGCCAACGATGCGGCCATCCACGATCAGCGGCAGATTCACGCCCGGCCGCACTGCATCCAGTTGCTGCGCCAGCGCCGCATCGATCTCCACCCGACCCTGTCGGGACAGCACCAGCAGCGCGCCCTCGTGCAACTGGCCGATGCGCGCCGGCTCGCCGCTGGCGATGATGACGCCGGTGTGGTCCATCACATTGACGTTGCCGTCGATGATGTTCATCGCGCGGTCGACGATGGACTGCGCCAGGGTGCGGTCGAGCGTAAGCATGGGCTGGGGTCTGTTGACGCGGTCGAGGGAGGTCACGGTGCCATGGTCGGCGCGTGCATGTTCGACACGGGTGTGACTGTGCATGGTGCGGCGGCGGCGACGACGGGTGCTTCTACCGCCGTTGCCGACAGCCTGCCGCACGGGGTTCGATTCGGATGCGTCAAGCGAAGATGCGGCGCGCTGCGACGCCTGCGGCCGGCGCGCTGCGCACCCGTCGTGAGTGAGCAGCCGATGTCCCGGAATCGGTGGCAGTCACGCCGGCAACGCGTCGCGCCGTCACCCTGCAGGCGACAGGCATGTCGCGCGCGCCGATGGGCTGCAGTGGGACAGGTGGCACGAGGAGGGCCGGCGTGAGGCATCCGTGCGCTGCCGTCAGCGGCCTTCTTCGACTGCAGGCACCTGCGCCAACGCGCTGCCCACCTGCAACGCCGCCGCCACATTGCGCGCGGCAATGCGTACGTTGCTGGCGGCTTCGGCCAGCGCCTGTTCTACCGTGCAGGCGCGATGCACCACTGCGAACATCGCATCGATGCCGTGGCCATGCAGCAGCGCGGCGCCGTTGCCCAGGCAGCCGGCAATGGCGATCACCGGCTTGCCATGCCGCTGCGCCACCCGCGCCACGCCCACCGGGGTCTTGCCGTGCAGGCTCTGGCTGTCCAGACGGCCTTCGCCGGTGATGACCAGATCGGCATCGGCGACCAGCGCATCCAGCCCCAGCGCCTGCGCGACGATCTCCACGCCGGGCCGCAACTGTGCGCCCAGATACGCCACCAACGCCGCGCCCAGGCCGCCGGCCGCACCGCCGCCGGGCAGGTCGTGCAACTGCACGCCCAGGTCGCGTTGCAGGAGGTTGGCGTAATGCTGCAGGTTGCTATCGAGCTGACGCACCATGCTGGGCGTGGCGCCCTTCTGCGGGCCGAACACCGCCGAGGCGCCGGTCGGGCCGATCAGCGGGTTGTCCACATCGCAGGCCACTTCGAACTGGCAGTCCTGCAGGCGCACGTCCAGGCCTTCGGTCTCGATGCGCGCCAGGGCGGCTAGCGCGCCGCCGCCCGGGCCGATCGGCGCGCCTTGCGCATCCAGCAGCCGCACGCCCAGCGCCTGCGCCAGGCCGGCGCCGCCGTCGTTGGTGGCGCTGCCGCCGATGCCGATGATGAAGCGCCGCGCGCCGGCATCCAGCGCGGCCAGGATCAATTCGCCCACGCCCGCCGTGCTGGTGCGCAGCGGCGCGCGCTCGGCCGGCGGCAGCAGCGCCAGACCGCTGGCGGCGGCCATTTCGATCACGGCGGTGCGGCCGTCGCCGGTCAGGCCGAAGAACGCCGGCACCGGGCTGCCGAGCGGGCCGCTGACCGTGCAGGCGATCACCCGCCCGCCGGTGGCCGCCACCAGCGCGTCGACCGTGCCTTCGCCGCCATCGGCGACCGGCACCTTGCGGTACTGCCAGTCGGGAAACACCTCGCGGAAGCCGGCCTCGATCTGGGTGGCCACCTCCAGCGCGGACAGGCTTTCCTTGTACGAATCGGGGGCGATGACGATCTTCATTGGGACACTCGCTTGAATGGGCGCATCACTGGTTCACCGCGCGCGCCGGCACCCGCAACACCAGCGCGGCGCCCAGCAGCATGGCCCCGGCCAGCACGTACAGCGCCAGCTCGGTGCTGTGGGTGGTGTCCTTGATCCAGCCCACCAGATACGGGCTGACGAAGCCGGCAACCTGGCCGGTGGAATTGATCAGCGCCAGCCCGCCGGCCGCAGCGGCGGCAGTGAGAAAGCCATTGGTCAGCGGCCAGAACAGCGGCAAGCCGCTGACCGCGCCCATCGTGGCCAGGGTCATGCCGAACAGGGCCAGCGCCAGGTTGTCGGTGACGCTGGCGGCGATGCACAGCCCGGCTGCGCCCATCAGCAACGGGATCACCAGATGCCAGCGGCGCTCGCCGCGGCGGTCGGCCGAGCGGCCCATCAACACCATGAACACCGCTGCGGCCAGATACGGGATGGCGCTCATCAGGCCGATCCGGGTCGGGTCGGTGACGCCGCTGCCCTGGATGATCGAGGGCAACCAGAAGTTGATCGCATACACCCCGCTCTGGATGCAGAAGTACACCGTACCCAGCATCCACACCGCCGGGTTGCGCAGCACTGCGCCCAGCGAGGTGGAGGCGCCGGCCGGTTTGCGTGCTTCGTCGTCTGCCAGCGCGCGGGTCAGTGCCTGTTTCTCCTGCGCATCCAGCCAGGTCGCCTGCTGCACGCCATCGCTGAGCAGGAACCACACCCCGATGCCCAGCAGCACCGTGGGCATGCCTTGCAGCAGAAACATCCATTGCCAACCGGCCAAACCGCCCTGCCCGGCCGAAAAGTGGCTGAGGATCCAGCCCGACAACGGCCCGCCCAGCACCCCGGAGATCGGGATGGCCGACATGAAGACGGTCATGACCCGGCCATGCTGGGCGCGCGGAAACCAGCGCGTCAGATACAGCACGATGCCGGGGAAGAAACCGGCTTCGGCCGCGCCGGTGAGCAGACGCAGGGTGTAGAAGCCGGCCGGGGTGCGCACGAACATCAGGCAGGTGGAGAGCAGGCCCCAGCTGACCATCATGATCGCCACCCAGCGGCGCGCGCCGATGCGCTGCAGGATCAGATTGCTCGGCACCCCGCAGGCCAGGTAGCCGATGAAGAAGATGCCTGCGCCCAACCCATAGACCGTTTCGCTCATGCCCAGATCGCCCAGCATCTGCAATTTGGCGAAGCCGACGTTGACCCGGTCCAGGTAATTGAACAGGTAGCAGACGAACAGGAACGGGATCAGCCGCCACAGGATCTTGCGGTAGGTCGGGCCCATACCGTCGGGTGGCGGCAGGGGCCGGGTGGCTTGGGTCATCGCACGCTCCAGCAGTCGGTGGGCCAACCGATGCGCAGTGCGTTGGCACCGGCACCACACAGGGGTCGGCGCATTCTAGTTGGAGCTTTTTCCCGGAAGCATCGTCAGGATGCTGCCTGTTTATGGGCAGCTGGGCGCTGATTTTTGTGCAAATGCCCAAATCCGCATCAAGCATCTCGGCATGTGCCGGGCTCGGAGCGCCACGGCGACCATGCTGCTGGTGCAGAGCTGGCCGCCCGATGCGGCGACGGCCACCCGGCCACCCAACCGCCTAGCTGACAACTAGCGCTGACGCACGCCGCGCGCCACGATCAACCAATCCGGCGAAGAAGCCCGCAGCGGCACCGCGCCTCTCCCCAGCCCGATGCCCACGACCAAACCCGCGCCCCACCGCCAGGCCCGACGAAGCACCCAGCCCTCTGCACGATGGACCGCCTTGCCTCTGCGAAATCCCGAATCCCGCCTGCCGAATCCCGGCACCAGGTGCCCTACCGATTCCCCACTCCCGATTCCCCGCCGCATACGCCTGCGCCTGGCCCATCACCCGCAACAGGTTGCCGCCCCAGATGCCGGCGATCTGCTGTTCGGTGTAGCCCTTGCGCAGCAGCCAGGCGGTGATGCGCGGGAGCTTGGAGACGTCTTCCAGGCCGACCACGCCACCGCCGCCGTCCCAGTCCATGCCGATGCCCACGTGCTCGGGCCCGACCAGCGTGAGCACATGCTCCAGATGGGCGAAGAAATCCTCTTCGGTCGCCCGCTTGATCGGGTAGCGCGCATCCAGCTCCTTGAGTGCGGCGCTCAGGGCGGTGCCGTCGGCGATCTTGACGTGTTCCCAACCGCCGTACTGGTCGGTCAACGCCTTTTCGGCGGCCTTGCGCTCGGGGCTGGCGCCGCTGTCGACCAGATAGCCGCCATAGGAATTCACCTGGATCACGCCGCCATGCGCGGCCAACACCTTCAAGCGTGCGTCGTCGATATTGCGCGGATGGTTGAAGACCGCACGCGCGCCGCTGTGCGAGAGCACGATCGGCACCGGCGATAGCGCAATCAACTGATCGAACACCGCATCGGAGGCGTGCGATTGATCGATCACGATGCCCAGCGCCTGCGCCTGCTGCACCAGTTGCTTGCCGGCCGGGCTCAAGCCCTTCCACTCCGGCCCCTTGGGGTCAGTGGCCGAGTCGGCGAACTCGTTGTTGAGAAAATGCACGGTGCTCATCAGGCGCAGGCCTTGCGCGTAATAGAAGCTCAGCAACGTGGGGTCGGCCACCAGCGGGCTGGCGTTTTCCATGCTGATGTACACCACGCGCTTGCCATCGGCCTTGATGCGCACTGCGTCAGCTGGCGTGGTGGCGAAGGCAAAGCGCTGCGGTTGCGCGGCCAGCAGCGTGTGGATCTTCAACAGCCGCTGCAGGCCGGCATCGCGGTCGCGCAAATGCGCCGCCGCACTGCGATCGCCTTGCCCGGTGTAGACCGCCCAGAATCCGCCATCCAGCGCGCCTGCGAGCATGCGCGGGTAGTCCACCTGCGACAGCCGGTTGCCGGCGTGCGCCTGCAACACGTCGAAGTCCGGGCGCTCCAGATTGGCCGGCGTATCCAGATGCGAATCCAGCGTGACCAGCCGCTGTTGCAACGCGGTGGCACGCGCCAGCTCGGCCTTGGAAAACTCCAACGCGTGGCTGGGTGCAGCCACGGCCAGACTCAGGAAGATGGCGGTGCACAGGCGGTGCAGGGTCATGGCGGCTCGCAGAAGGTGGGGGGAATCGATCATAGCCGCGCAGGGATCGGCCGATCTCTGCGCAGAACGCGGGGCGCGGCGCGGCGCGCCGCGATGCGCAGTCGCAGACATCAGCGCCTGCGACCACGCACCAACGCGTCACTTGCGCTCGAAGAACTCGTGATAGGCCTTGGATTTGCCTTCCGGTGACTTGCCCACGCCATTGCGGATCAGCGTCTTGCCGTCGGCAGAAAACGTCCAGAACTCGCCGACAATCACGTCGTCGTCCTTCATCTTGAGGATCTGGTAGGTATCGGCACCGGTCTTGCTCACCGAGATCTGGTTGAAGCGCGCCTGCTCGTTGAGTGGGCTGGGTTTGCCATCGAGCGTGGTGATGTAATCGACCTTGTACGGGGTGGCCGGACGGGTGGTGTTGATGGAGTGGTACTCGATGCGGTTGTCGGAGAACTGCACGTTGATGGTCAGGCGCATGCCCTTGGGAAACTTGCCGTCGCTCCAGTTGGATTTGGATTCCACCAACGTCCAGGCGCCATCGTGCGGATCGGCCGCGAATGCGGTGGAGGTGGCGGTCAGCGTTGCGATGGCGAACAAGGCGGTGGTCAGAAAGGTGCGCATGGGCAGTGTCCTTGGATGCTGGGATGTCAGGCGGTGATGCCGGGTGGCGGCTTCAGGTGTGGCCATCGTCGGAAGGCGATGATCAGAAGTCGGTGCGCGATTCCAGGTGTTGTTCGACCTGTTCGCGGGTGGTCCACAAGGTGCGGAACTCCCCCTTAGATAGCAGCTGTAGCTGGTCGCTGATGTGTGCCGAGCCGGGCTGGCTGGCATTGCCGTAACTCATCAAGCCTTTGGCCTTGATGGGCGTGGAAAACTCCACCAGCGACACCCAGGTTTCGCCGTGTTGCGGCAGGCGTTGGCCATCGGCATTGGGCGGGTTCCAGGTGATCACATCGAACGCGCCGAGATTGCCGAAACCGCCGCGGCCAGGCACATCGACCTCGCCCAGATGGAAGCGCGACACCTCACCGTAGGGCCGATCAATCGCGCCATAGGTCTTCTTGGTGCTGGTCACGGCCTGCTTGAGCTGACGCAGCGCCAGCGCCGGATCCTTCAAGCCGCTAGGTGTGGTCAATGGTGCGGCCAATGACCACGGCGTGGCGTAGCCGGCTTGCGAAAGGTAACGCGCATCGCCGGTGAACAAGCGCGCCCATTCCTCGAACAACAACGCGCCGCGGCTGTCGGTTTCGAAATGGCGGTCCCAGGCCTTGAGCACGGCGATCGCAGCGAGGATGTCCGGATCGGTGCTGTCTGCGGCCGCGGCATACAGCTGCGGCAATGTGCGATCGGCCGCCAACGCCTGCGCGGTGCGCTTGAGCGCGACGAACTGGTCGAAGTCGATGTTGTCGTGTTCGGCCAGCATCTTTACCGAGGTCTGTGCGCGCAACGACATCGGCCCGACCGGTGCGACATACGCGGGAAATGCGCTCGGTTCCAGCACGCGCGGCCAGCTCGCCAGCCACGGCGGGTCGTTGGTGTTCTGCACGAAACCGCCGGCCGGGTTGATCACCTTGGGCAGCTCGTCGTAGCCGTGCACCTCACGCCACAATGTGGACGCGGTATCGCCCGGCACCAGCCCGCTCCAGTACTTCAGATCGCCCTGCGCGTGTTTGGGCAGGATGCCGTTGTCCAGAAACAGCACGTTGCCGGCCTTGTCGGCGTAGACGATGTTGAACATCGGCACCTGCAGCTGTTTCAGCGCGCGCTGGAACTGCGCAAAATCCTGCGCCTTGCCCATGTCCCAGTACTGCTTGAGCATGTCGGGGCGATCCAGCCCTGCCACGCGCAGCGCCACGGTGCTGCCGTCGTAACGCTGAAAAACCGGGCCGTGCACGCTCTGGCGAACTTGCAGCGCCTCTTCCTTCAGCGCGCCATCGGCCTGACGGATCTTCAAGGTCCTGGTCTCACGCTTGAACGGCAGCACCTTGCCGTCCAGCAGATAGCCCTCGCCCGACAGTGTGAGTTTGTAGGTGGTCTGGCCCAGCAGCGTGTTCACCGTATTGGTGAAACCCAGTTGCTTGTTGAAACCGAAACGCAGGATCGGCAGGCCCACCTGGGTAGCGCCGTACAGATCCACGCCGGGCCCGTTGAGATGCGCTTCGTAATAGGTGAAAAAGCCGCTGCCCCACGGCAGATGCGGGTTGGCCAGCAGCATGGCGTGGCCGTCGCGGGTCTTCTTGGGCATCACCGCCCAGGCGTTGGAGCCGTCGCGCGCCTGACCGTCCTTGGGCGGCTCGCCCAGCACTTTCGCAGGCGAGGCGATGTAGACGTAATTCATCAACCGGTGTGCATGCGCCACCACGTCCACGCCGGTGATCGGCAGCACCACTTTGACCTCGGCATCCAGCGCCTCCGGGTGTGCGGCGGCGTAATCGTTGATGCCTTGCGCGAATGCATCCAGATCGGCGCGAAAGCCCGGATCCTGCTGCCGATACCACTGCTGCGCGCGCGCGTAGACATCGTTGCTGGCCAGCCAGCGATCCTGTTCGATGTAGGTGTCGCCCCAGTATTCGGCGGCACGGCCGCGCGCTTCGCCATAGAGATGCAGCAGCAGATTGCCGTGGCTGTGCGTTTGCGCCCAACCGAAGCCGTAAAAGGTGCCTGCCTCGGTCTTGGCGTAGACATGCGGCACGCCGTAGCGATCCCACAGGATCTCGCCGGTATCTTTACCGCTGCTGGCGAGCACCGCCATCGGCGCGCATGCCAGCGCGATCAACAGCAACCCTGCGTAGGTGAAAGCGCTGCGCGAACGCGCCCGCATCAAAGACAATTGCGGCACTGGATCACTCCTCAAAAGGTGTACGTCAACTTGGTGTAGTAGGACCCGCCGGTGAAGCCATACGGCACGCTGGTGACGTAGAAACCACTGCCGGTGCTGGCGACCACGCCGATGTTTTTCGGATATTGGTTGAACAGGTTGTTGGCGCCGAGCGTCCAGGTGATGCGATCGGACAGTGCGTAGGACGCCTCCAGATCGGTGATCCATTTGGCCGGCACGTGCTCGTCGTTGGCCGGGTTGTTTTCCAGCACGTCGAAACTGCCGAAGCGGTTGACGCGCACGTTGAGCGCGAAGTCGCCGATCACCCAATTTCCGCCCAGCAGCAACTTGCTGCGCGGGGTGCGCGACAGATAGCCGCGCGAGGCGCGGTCGAACAGTTCGTAGCCGGTGCCCAGCGAGTCCAGCGCGGCCGGGTTGTCGGCGATGCGGGTGATCTCGGTTTTGTTGTAGTTGTAGCCCAGGTTCCAGTTGACCCGGCCCCAGTCGCCGGCCTCCATGCGCCAGGTCGCCACCACGTCCACGCCTTCGGTGCGGGTGTCGATGGCGTTGGTGAAGTACTGCGCGCTGTCGACCCCGGACACGCCGGCGCGGGTGAGCAGGTCGGTGATCGCCGCACCGGTGATGTAGCCGGTCATGCCGATGCGATCGTCCAGATCGATGCGGTAGGCATCCACGGTGAGGCTGAGCGCGCGGCTGGGGTTGTAGGTGAAGCCGATGCTGGCGTTGGTGGATTCTTCCGGCTTCAGCGGTTCGGCGCCGAGTGCGAGCGCGGCGGGAGAATCCACCGGCAGCGTCTTGGCCAGGAACAACTCGCGATCGCCGTTGTCCAGCGTGCGCCAGCTGCTGTTGGTGGCCGCGTACAAGGCCTGCGCCAAGGCCGGCGCGCGGAAGCCGGTGCTGGCCGCGCCTCGCAATGCGAAGGTAGGGGTGATGGCCCAGCGCGCAGTGAACTTGCCCACCGCGGTATCGCCGGCCGAATCGTCGAAGCGCTCGTAGCGGCCGGCCAGGCCCAGCGACACGCTGTCGGCCACGTCCCAGGTCAGGTCGACATAGGCCGCGCCGCTGTTGCGATGCAGGCTGCCGGCTTCATCGGGCTGGAAGGTGATCGCACCCTGCGCGCCGGGCGGCGGCGCCTGCCCGGCACGCGGATGGCCGGCCGGAAACACGTAGTCGCCAGCCGCATACGCCGCCTGCTCGCCGGCCTGGATTTCGTATTTTTCGTAGCGGTGCTGCACGCCTAGCGACACCTGCAATGGACGCTCGGCCAGCTGCAGGCCGCGGGTGATGTCCAGGCTGGTGGTCCAGTCGGTGGAGGTCAGCTGGCCGAGATAGAACTCGGTGGGGCTGGTTGGCCCCAGACTGGCATTGAGCGTGTGCAGCCCGTCGCGTTCGGAGGCGTTGCTGCCGTAGCTGGTGGCCAGGTCCCAATCCCACTCGCCCCACAGCCCCTTGATGCCGGCGGTGAACTCGTAATCGGTCTCGTCGATGCGCAGGCGCGGGCTGTACCCGTCCGGGTAAATTTCCTGCAGCGTGTTGTTGGCGTTGGGATTGCGGAACGACCATTCCAGATCGCTCAGGCGGCGGCTGTAGGTGGCGTAGGAATAACCGCGCAGGTCGCCGCCCAGGCCGAGTTCGGCGTTGTAGGACAGGTTGGCGCCCTTCTGCCAGGGCTGGCCGAAGTTGCGCGTGATCAACCGGTCGGCGGTGGCCTCGCGCGGGTCTGGCTGGCCGTTGACCGGGTAGTACAGCCGGTAGTTGTCGGCCACCGGCACCGCGCGGTTGGAGGTCTGTTGATAGCGGGCGTCGGCGGCCAGATAGACGAAGCCGTCGCTGCCCAGCGCCAGGCCCTTGCCGATGCTGGCGCTGCTGCTGTCGCCATCGGCGCGGTCGATGTTCTGGCCCCACAGGAGGTCGGCCTTGCCGCCGTCGGCATCGGATTTGAGAAGGATGTTGATGACACCGGCGATCGCATCCGAGCCGTATTGCGCGGCGGCGCCGTCGCGCAGCACTTCGATATGGTCCACCGCCGAGACCGGGATCAGGCTCATGTCCACCGGCACCGAACCACGGCCGACGATACCGGCGATGTTGATGCTGGCGGTGCGATGGCGGCGCTTGCCGTTGACCAGCACCAGGGTGTGATCCGGATTGAGCCCGCGCAGCCCGCCGGTGGCGATCACATACGAGGTGCCGTTGCCGGATTTGGCCGGCGCATTGAACGAAGGTACCAGGTCGTTGAGCGCCGAGAGCAGGCCCGGGCGCCCGGTCTTTTCCAGTTCCGCCGCGCCGATCACATCGATCGGGGTGGGACTTTCGGTGACGGTGCGCTGCACGCCGCGCGCGCCGGTGACCACCACCGCATCCAGATTGCCGACTGCGGCGTCTGCGGGCGGCGCGGCGGAGGGTGCGTCCACTTGTGCATAGCCCACGCCGGGATGGCCGTGCAAGGCGGCCGTCATCGGCTGCGCCGAGGCCAGCGTGATGCGTTCGCCGTCGTCTTCGACCACGCTCAATCCGGTGCCGGTCAGTAATTGCCGTAGTGCCACGCGCGATTCCAGCGTGCCCTGCACTGCCGGCGTGCGCACCTGCTGCAGATACTCGCCCGGCGCCACGATCTGCACGCCGGCCTGCCGTGCGAACTCCGGCAACGCCACCACGGCATTGCTCTCCGGCAGCGAGAACGTGCGCCCCTGCGGTGAGGCGGCCAACGCATGGCCCGCTGCCATCATCGCCACGGCCGTGCCGATGGCCTTGCTCAAACGCCTTGTTGCTGCCTGCATCACTGTTCTCCGCGGGCGCGCGTGCGCCGCTGTTTGATCGCTGTCACCGTTGCTGCCTGGCTCCCCTGTGTGTTCGATGCGTCGCCGCCGCTTTTCCGCCATGGACATCGCATCAGGTGACGCACGGCCATGCACATCACTGCGCGAATGCCCCGCGCAGATGGATGCCGCCACGGGTGTGTTCGATCTGCAGGCCCATGCTCAGTGCGACAGAGCGCGCGAACCCTTCCGGATCGTTGGCCGAGTACAGGCCGACCACGGTGCGTCGCGCCACGGCGGGGTCGTCGATCAGGATGCGCATGTCGTTGTAGCGGGCGAATTCGGCAGCGGCCTGCGCCAGCGTGTCGCCATCGAAGGCGATCATGCCGTCGCGCCAGACCAGCAACTGCTGCACGCGTTGCGCATCCAGCGGCTGCAGCTGCACTGCCCGCGTCGGGCTGACCATGGCCAACATGTTCGCTGTCACGCGTTGCGGTGCGCGCTGGTCGGCATCCACGTCGACGGTGCCTTCGCGCACCACGACCTTGACTGCATCGTCCTGCCGGCGGCGCACGCTGAAGCTGGTGCCGACCGCACGCACTTCCGAGCCGGCCGCCATCACCACGAACGGGCGGTGGCGATCCTTGGCCACATCGAACAAGGCCTCGCCACGCAGCAGCTGGATCTGACGCCGGTCGGCGCGATACTCCACCACCACTTCCGAGCCGGAGTTGAGCGTCACTGCCGAGCCGTCTGCCAATGGCAGGCGCAGCACCTCGCCAATGCGGGTGAGGTGATGGCCGCTGCCGGGCGTGCCGCTGCCCGCCACGGCCTCACTGGGCATGCGATTCATGCGCATGGGTTGCTGCAGCGCCAGCATGCCGCTGGCTGCGGCGACCACACTGGCCGCAAGCGCGGCCAACCAGGCACCGCGTCGGCGCGCACGCACGCGCCTGGCCTGGGTCTGTACTGCGAAGCCCTGCCCCAACGCACGCGCACGATCGAAATGCAGATGCACTGCGTGCGCACGCGCATATGCCCCGCGATGGCGCACGTCTTCGGCCAGCCAGCGGTCGCGCTGCATGCACTCGGCCGGCGTGAGCCGGTCGCCGTCTTCGCGCCCCACCCAGGCGGCGGCAATGTCGTCGATGGTGCGCATGCTCAGGTGCCACGCTGCGGGTCGGCCAGGCGTGTGGCCTGCGCGTCGTGGACGGCGGCCGGTGCGGAGACGCGGGTGCGGCCCATGCGGGCCATCAGCAAACGCAATCCCTTCACGATGTGTTTTTCCACGGTGTTCTCGCTGATTCCGAGCCGCGCGGCGATCTCGCGCTGCGACAGTCCATCGACCTTGCGCAGCAGAAATACCTGGCGGCATTTGTCCGGCAGTGCCGACAGCGCTTCGCCGATGCGGCGCAGCTCCTGACCGGCAATGGCGTGGCGCTCGGGTGAGCGCTCGTCCTGTGTGATGTCCAGGCGCTCGATTTCCGCCACGCTTTCGATCGAAACGATCCTGGCGCGCCGCACCTGCTGCAACAGCACCGACTGCGCGGCGGTGAACAGATAGGCGCGCGGGTTGGCGATATGGCCCACCTCGCCCAGCCCGGCCAGGATGGCGTAGGTCTCCTGGATGACATCGTCGCAATCGACGTTGCCGGGGGCGTGCTTGCGCAGCCAGCGCCGCAGCGCCGGCTCATGCGGCAGGATCTGCGTCGCCAGCCAGGCGGCGCGCTCGGAAGTGATGGCCGGCATCTAGGACGCGGCCGCTGACGTGCCCGCACGTCGAAGTGAGGAAGTCATTGCGTTCTCCGGGGGATTCGAGCGAATGACCTGCTCTTGAAGTCACGATGCGTCAGCGACGCACCTCCGCCATGCCCTCCGACGGGTGGTTCGCTGCGATGGCACTACCCGCGCAGATCGCGCCAGAAATCGACAATGTCCGGTCGGATGCGGCCAACGAAATGGCCGTTGGCAATGACCTCACTGCTTTGGGTTATGCAGGCGCGCCATGCACCAGAGCGCGCTGCCACGCGACTGCCCACGCCACGGTGATGGGCGCCGCCGTGCACGGCAATGCGGTACTTGGCGGTCTGACCGTGTGGCATCCGGGCGCGACGATCGGAACCAATGCGCAAGCGAGTACGGTGTTTGTGGGCCGGGCGTGTTCTACGGCTATGTCGATCCGGAGACCATGACAAATTCCGAATTCGGGGCCGATCTGCACCAGGCGGTGTCGGAAATCACCGCGCGGCCGGCGGGTTGGTGATCGGTTACCGCTGCAGCTGCAACCAACCGCAGGTCATCGCCTGATGTGACCGATACGCGCAGGCCGGGAATGGCCTGCGACACGCGGTTTCAGTCGCCCAGCTCGGCCAAACGCGCGCGCACGCTTTCCACATCGATGTGCTCGCGCACATGCGGCCACTGCCTCGCCCACACCAAGCGGAACACGATCCACGCACCGAACACGCCCAGACAGGTCGAGCCCAGCGCCAGCAGCAACGGATGCAACGGCGAGCCGTTGCCGGTCTGGAACAGATACATGAAGGCCCCGGAAAACAGCAGCCACACGCCGAACACCGGCCAGTTGCTGGCCAGCAGACTCGCGTTAGGGCGCTCGATCTCACGCAGCAACCGGGTCAGCGCCTTGCGTTCGTCTTCGTCCGGTGTCATCGACTGGCCGCTCCATGGGTTGACTGTGTTTTTTAGAGCGGCTAACAAAACGTAGCGAGCGGTCGTCAGGTGGGCGTGGACGGCGCGCTCAGAACCGGAGTGTACGGGTGGTACATGCCGATTCCGAGCACTGGCCGCGCCCGTCTGGCGGCCGCGCAGTAGTTTTGTTAGTCGCTCTTGATCGCCGCGCTAGATCACGCGGCAGAATACTGCCTTCAGATAGCGCGATTCCTGCACGTGCGCCATGAAAGGATGGTCCGGACCGGCACCGGCGACTTTCAGGATCTGGATGGTGCGCCCGGAGAAATACGAGGCGCGGCGCAGCATGTCCAGAAACTCCTGCTCGGCCACCAGCCCGGTGCACGAGAAGGTGGCGAACAGGCCACCGGGCTTGACCACGCCCAACGCCAATTTGTTCATGTCCAGGTATTTCTTCAACGCGGGAATCACCTGCTCGCGGTCGCGGGTCATCTTGGCCGGGTCCAGGATCACCACATCGAACTGGTCGCCGCGATTGGACGCATCGCGCAGCCACGGAAAGATGTCGGCCTGCACGAACTTGGGGCGCACGTTGTTGAGCTTCGCATTGCCCTTGGCCAAGGCGATCACATCCTCGTCGATGTCCACGCCCAGCACCTCCGAGGCGCCACGCGCGGCCGCATACACCGCAAAGCCGCCGGTGTTGCAGCACAGGTCCAGCACGCTCTTGCCTTCAACCTGCTCGCTCAGCCACTGACGGTTTTCGCGCTGATCGGCAAAAAACCCGGTCTTGTGCGCCCCCGCCGGATCGGCGCGGAACTTGATGCCGTATTCGGTGATCACCGCCGCTTCGGTGGTGGTGTTGCCGTGGAAATCGAAGCTTTCCTGCTTTTGCACATGTTCGTCGGCAAAACTGTGGAAGCGGCAGCCCGGGAACTGCTCGCGCAGCGCCTCGTAGATCCATTCGCGATGGCGGAACATGCCGGCGGCGAAGAACTCCACCACCACCAGATCGCCGTAGCGGTCCACCACCAGGCCGGACAGGCCGTCGCCTTCGCTGTGCACCACGCGCCAGGCATCGGACACGCCATCGAGCTTGAGCCAGTCGCGGCGCAGGCTCACCGCTGCAGCGATCTTGCGCGAGAACCAGCCCGCATCCACCGGCACCGATTGATCGGTTTCCAGGATGCGCACGGCAATGCGCGAGTGGCCGTTGTAGAAGCCGCGGCCGATCCATTCCCCATCCACGCCGACCACATCGACGATGGTGCCGGGTTTGGGCTTGGCGGCGGGCTTTTCCACCAGCTTCTGGAAGATCCACGGGTGGCTGGAGCGCCACGCATTCTTGAGTCGGACGACGGGGACAGGAGTATTCATCCGCCCATTGTATCCGGCTGGATTGACGTGCCTGAGCCCGCAACGCAGAATCGGGCTCAGAAGGGGAGTAGCTCCCAGGAACGGCCAACAGAACGTGGCAGCGGTCATGCCATCGTTCGGGAAGTCGCTCCAGCGTTGTCGCCGTCATTACGAGCCCTGTCATCAGGCGCTCCGGTGCAACGGCAACCGGCCACACCGGTTGCGAGCGAGACCTTCGCCGCGCAGGCGAAGGTCCGTCACCCGGAATCCACGATTTCCGTGTCACAAGGCCTCAGCCCACCGGCTGTCCAGGTCGTTTCACTTTTCGGGATTCTTTTATGCAAACCATTGGCAATGTGTGGTTATGGGGTGGCTTCGCGATCGTGGTGATCGTGGCGCTGATGGTCGATCTGGTGCTGATGCGCCATGGCGGCGCGCACAAGGTGACCTTCAAGGAAGCCACCTGGTGGAGCATCGGCTGGGTGCTGCTGGCGCTGGCCTTCAACGCCGGGCTGTGGTGGTACCTGCAGGGCAGCATGGGCGACGCGGCGGCCGACCGGATCGGGCTGGAGTTCCTGACCGGCTATCTGGTGGAGAAGTCACTCGCAGTCGACAACATCTTCGTGTTCCTGATGGTCATGACCTACTTCGGCGTGCCCGAAGAACAGCGCCAGCGCGTACTGATCATCGGCGTGCTGGGGGCCATCGTGCTGCGCGCGATCATGATCTTTGCAGGCTCGGTGCTACTGACCAAGTTCCATTGGCTGCTGTACGTGTTCGGCGCGTTCCTGCTGCTGACCGGCATCAAGATGTGGTTCTCCGCCGGCAAGGAGCCGGATCTGGAAGCCAACCCGGTGCTGCGCTGGATGCGCGGCCATCTGCGGCTCAGCCCGCAGTACGACGGCAACGCGCTGAGCGTGATCAAGGACGGCAAGCGCTGGTTCACCCCGTTGTTCGTGGTGCTGATCCTGATTGCGGTGATCGATGTGATCTTCGCGGTGGACAGCATTCCGGCGATCTTCGCCATCACCACCGACCCGTTCATCGTGCTGACCTCCAACGTGTTCGCAGTGCTGGGCCTGCGCGCGATGTTCTTCCTGCTGGCCGGCATGGCTGATCGCTTCCATTTGTTGCCGTATGGCCTGGCGGTGATCCTGGTGTTCATCGGCACCAAGATGATGATCATCGATCTGTACAAGATCCCGGTGCTGGTGTCGCTGGCGGCGGTAGTGCTGATCCTGATCTTCACCATCGTGCTGAGCCTGCTGCGTCCGCCCAAGCCGGCGCGGCACTGACGGGCCGGGATTGGGGATTCGTGAATGGCAGCGCCGCGTGCGCTGCTCGCATCTAGCGCACCGACCGTCTCCACTGGTCCTTGCCCGCCCACCGTCGCGGGACCTTACGCGGCATGGATGCCGCGTAAGAGCCTACACGGACGTACTTGCGGCGTGTCCCGCGATGGTGGGCGGGCAAGGACCCTGCAGCCAAGGCGCAGATCAACAATCAAAAGCTAGGTGAGTCGAGGGCGCGGTGCCCTCACCGCTCGCGGGACACGCCGTGAATCCGTCCGTGGAGGCTCGGTGGCGGCATCCATGCCGCCACACGGTCCCGCAATCGGCGAGGACACCGCACCAGACGGTTTGTAGGTGGCTTTGTTGAAAACATGCACACCGACCAGCTCGACTGGTCATTGCCCGCCCACCGTCGCGGGACCTTACGCGGCATGGATGCCGCGTAAGAGCCTACACGGACGTACTTGCGGCGTGTCCCGCGATGGTGGGCGGGCAAGGGCCCTGCAGCCAAGCCGCAGATCGTCCGTGATAAGGCGCAGGCCGATCCGCCAACGACCGGCGCCGGGATTGGATTATCCCGTCGCCGGGCCTGCTTATCCCGAGCCGGATAGGCTTGTAAAAAAACCCGCGCGACGCCATCCGTGAAGGCATGACACAGCATCCTGTTGCCGCCGCCGACGCCACCGCCCAAGACCGTCTGGACCGTTCCCGGGTCTTGCGTGCCTTCAACTTCAGCCTGGCCGCCGTGCTGCTGCTGGTGGCGGTATTCACCGCCCAGGGCATGTTCGACTGGCGCGCCTGGGCGGTGGCACCGCTACAGGCCGACGGCCTGCTCGGCATTCTCACCGCACCGCTGCTGCATGGCTCGCTCGCGCATCTGGGCGCCAATGCGGCCGCCTTGCTGATCCTGGGCACGTTAGCCGGCAGCGTGTATCCGCGCGCCACCGCCATGGCGCTACCGTTGTTGTGGCTGGGCTCGGGCCTGGGCGCCTGGCTGCTGGGCGAACCCGGCAGCCGCCACCTGGGCGCCAGCGGTGTCACCCACGGGCTGATGTTTCTGGTGTTCGTGCTCGGCCTGCTGCGCCGCGACCGCCCGGCGATCGCCACCAGCATGATCGCCTTCCTGTTCTACGGCGGCATGCTGCTGACCATCCTGCCGCACGAAGCCGGCGTGTCCTGGCAGTCGCACCTGGGCGGCGCCGTGGCCGGCCTGATCGCCGCGCTGCTGCTGCGCCTGCGCGACCCGCAACAGGCCAAGCCGCGCTACAGCTGGGACGACGAGGACGAAGACGCCGCCTGGGAAGTCAGCACCGCCGAGCGCGACGTGCTGGAACCGCCGCCGCCGCGCCAGGTGCCGGTGCTATGGCAACGCCAGGAAGACGGCTCGCACAACGTGGTGCTGCATTTCCCCCCGCGCGAACGACCGCCGGGAGCGTAGGAGCGCGCTTGCGCGCGATGGGGCGTTATCGGTAACGCCTCATCGCGCGCAGGCACGCTCCTACAACGGCTGATTGCGAGGACGCGCCGTTACTGACGCTCGTTCAACGCACGCCGCGCCAGTCCCGGATCGTCGGCAAAGAACGCATCGATACCGGCATCCAGATACGCCTTCAGCTCGGCCAAAGCGCCCGCCTCGTTACGCTCGGTCACCGCGCCAGCACTGCGATTGTTGATCGCCAGAAAATAATTCTCCGGACGGAACGTATATGGCTGCACCTGCAATCCGGCCGCATGCGCGTCGTGCACCAGGCTGGTCGGCGTACCCAGGCGTTGCTGCGCATCCAACGGAATGATGCTGCGGATGTCCGGGCCGATCGCATCGGCATAGCTGGCGATCTGCTTCAGCCCTTCGGGCGTCACCATCTGCCCATAGGTGCGCGGCGCACTGCCAACACCGGCATCGGGCAGCGCCATCTGCGCGCCACCCAGCAACTGCAGCAGACGAATGTTGCTGGTGCGCCCGATCTTGCCGCGCAGGTCACGCAAATTGCCGGTCTCGAACGACTGGATCACCACCGGCGCGGTCTGCGTGTAGGCATGCGCACGCAAGCTCGCCAGCACCTTGTCTTCCATCGGCAACTTCAGCGCACTGAAATAGCTCGGGTGCTTGATCTCCGGAATCAGCCCGATGGTGCGCCCGGTCGCTGCCGATTCGGCTGCGACAAAATCGATGATCTCGTCGAAGGTGACGATCTGAAACTGCCCATCCCAACGCGTGCCACGCAGTTGCGGCAGCCGCTCGCGCGCGCGCAACGTCTTCAATTCGGCAAGACTGAAGTCTTCGGTGAACCAGCCTTCCATCGGCTGGCCATCGATGGTCTTGCGCGTCTTGCGCGCGGCGAACTCCGGATGGCTGGCCACATCGGTGGTGCCGCCGATCTCGTTCTCATGCCGCGCCACCAGCACACCGTCCTTGGTCGACACCAGATCCGGCTCGACGAAATCGGCGCCATCGATAATGGCCTTGGCGTAGGAGGCCAACGTGTGTTCCGGGCGCAACGCGCTGGCACCACGGTGCGCAAAGATCTGCACCGTTTTCGCCAACGGCGCTTCTGCCACTGCGGGGCCGCTCATGCCGACCATCATCGCTCCCAACACTAGAACACGGTGGAACTGCATCATGCATTTCTCCAACGAAAAAGCAGCCATCAAAACCAAGGCGTGATCGCCAGACGAACGCGGCCGATTGGCGGTGCGGGATATGCGACGCGTACATCCCGCTTTCTCCGCATCGTCCGCACCCGCCTGACAACCACGCGCTAAGGAACCTCTGAACAACGCACCACAGATACGCGACACTACCCGCCTGATGTTGAGGAGTGATCCATGCAACTGACGTTCGGTGACGCTGAGGGCCTGGGCAAGCGCAAGCAGACCCGGCGCGAGATCTTTCTGGCCGAGATGGAGCAGGTGGTTCCGTGGCAGCAACTGCTCGGTCTGATCGCGCCGCACTATCCGGTATCGGGCCGGCCAGGTCGGCAGCCGTACGCACTGGCGACGATGTTGCGGATTCATCTGCTGCAGCAGTGGTATGCGCTGAGCGATCCGGCGATGGAAGAAGCACTGCACGAGATCCCGACCTTGCGGCGGTTTGCCCAGCTCGGTGGCTTGGACAACGTTCCGGACGAGACCACGATTCTCAACTTTCGGCGCCTGCTGGAGACCCATGGCCTTGCCGCGCGGATGCTGGAAGCGGTCAACGCGCATCTGGCGCGCAAGGGCCAGAGCCTGCGGTCGGGCACGATCGTCGATGCGACGCTGATCGCGGCGCCCAGTTCGACCAAGAATGCCGACAACGCGCGCGACCCTGAGATGCATCAGACCAAGAAGGGCAATCAGTGGTATTTCGGGATGAAGGCGCACATCGGCGTGGATGAATTTTCCGGGTTGGTGCACCACGTCCATTGCACAGCCGCCAACGTCGCCGATGTCACGGTGATGCACACGTTGCTGCATGGCAAAGAAGACAGCGTGTTCGGCGATAGCGGCTACACCGGTGCGGACAAACGCGAAGAACTGCAGGCCTGCAAGGCTGCATTCTTCATCGCCGCCAGGCCCTCGACGATGCAAGCCCTCGGCAACAAACGCGAGCGTGCTCGGGAAAGACGTTGGGAACACTTCAAGGCCAGCGTGCGCGCGAAGGTGGAGCATCCATTCCGGGTGATCAAGCGCCAGTTCGGCTACACCAAGGTCCGCTATCGCGGCCTGGCCAAGAACACCGCGCAGGTGCTGACCTTGTTTGCGCTATCGAACCTGTGGATGAAGCGAAAGCAGTTACTGCCGACGATGGGGAACGTGCGCCTGTAACCCGGGCAACACCCTGCAAACGCGCCGGAAACGGCAAAAAAATCGAGGATCTGAGCGCCGTCAGCCTGGTCGATGTGGTTAGGCTCATCCTCCGATGCCGTTGATCAGACCATCCCTAAGTCTTGTCAGCCACTTTAAAACTATCTATGTCGATCAACATCGGGAATCCGTAAGCAGCAGCAAGACCCGCCGTTACGAATCCCCAATCCCGATTCCCCAATCCCTGACTCAGAACTTCGCATCCAACGTCAAAAACACCTGCCGCGGCGCACTGGCATGGAACGCCAGCTGACGCCCATTCGGATCGCTGTTGGCGAACGCGGTGAGGTTGGATGCGTAACGCTTGTCGGTGAGGTTGGTGACGTTGAGCGAGAGCTTGAGGCCCTGCAGCACGCCGGCCTGGCCGAAGTCGTACCCGGCGCCCGCGTCGAACGAGGTGTAACCACCAAAGCCCTGGTCGTTGGTGTAGGTGTAATAGCGCTGCCCGGTGTACTTGCCGCGCAGATTGACGTTCCAGTTGGCGTAGTTGAAGGCGATTTCGCTGGCGAACATGCGCTTGGGCGTATCCACCGTGGTCTTGCCGGCAGTGGCAATGGTCACACCGTTCTGCACGTAGTTGTCGTCGTAGGTCGAACGGTTGATCGAGGCCGAGTTGTACCACTGCAGGTAGCTGGTGGGCTTCCAGATCACGGTCAGTTCGCCGCCGCGGCTGCTCACCGAGCCCACGTTGAAGAACCGCGTGGTGCACGCCGGCGTGGTGCCCTGCTGGATGCTGGCGCAGGGATTGAGCGAGAGCAGACGGTTATCGAAGGTGACGTCATAACCGACCAGCGAGGCTTCGAAGTGGTCGCGCACGAAGCGATAACCGGCTTCCATGGTGCGCGACTTTTCCGGCTCCAGCGCACCAACGCTGGCATCGAACGAGGCCTGCGTCACCAGCAACGGACCGCCGGCGCCGCCGCCCTGGAAGGCGGCGATGTTTTCCGCGTACGAGGCGAACACTTCCTGCCCTTCGGCCAGGCGATAACCCAGACCGATCTGCGGCAGCACCGACTCGCTGGCCTTGATCGAGCCGGTCGCCACCGGCGCTTCCACTGCGATGCCCGGTGTCTCGCGTGCGGTCATTTCGGTACTCGGGCTCTTGATGCCCAGGTCCACGCTCAGGCGCTCATCGAAGAACTTGAAATTGCCCTGCACGTAGAACTGCCGGGTGGTGATGACGTAGTTCTGCGAGAACAACCGGCGATCCGGATCCTGCAGGAACTTGTCGTCGCTGACCGGCCCATCGATCCAGTAGAAATTGCGCTCCACATCGTGGTGGTTGCGCTCGTACCACAGCCCGGCTTCGAGATGATGCGGGCCCAGGTTCCAACCGAGCGAGGCGATGCCGCCGGTGCGGTTGATCCAGTAATTGGTGCTACGAATCGAAATCGGCAATGCCTGCGGCGTGCCCGGGTTGGACGCCTGACCCGGCGACCACCAGTGGCCCTGACCCTTGTTTTCGTGGTGATAGACCTGGGTGTGCAGGCTGATCGCATCGTTGGGCTGGAAGTCGCCGGCCACGTAGAACAGATCGTCGTCGCGCAACGCACGGCTCTGGTAATAGGCATCGTCGACGTTGTCCACGCCGCCACTGAAACCACAGCGTGCCGCATTCCGCGTGGCCGGTGCGCAATACGCCGCAGCCAATGCGCGATTCCAGTCCGGTGCGTAAAGATTCCAGTCCCAGCCCAGGCCACGCGCCATGCCGCTCTTGGATAGATACGAATAATCCGCCTGCGAGGTGCGCGAGGTATCGGCGAACGCGGTCAACTTGCCGCCGTCGAACTGGTACACGCCCTTGGCATTGAACTGCCGCGTAGTGGTCGGCGAGTCCGGACGCGCCCACATATCGGCCTCGGCGTTGATGCCCGACACATATGCCGAAAAGCCGTTGTAGTCGCCGGTATCCACACGCAGGAAGGTACGGCGGTTGGCATCCGACCCCACCGTCTGCGACACCTGCCCGCCGAACACGCTGGACGGATCGGCCGAGTAGTACTGGATAGTGCCGCCGAGGTTGCTGGTGGAGGCGGTGCCCAGCGCACCGATACCCGAGGCCAGCTCCACGCCGCCGAAGTTCTCGGCGATCAGCGCGCGGCTGATGTTGAGGCCGTTGTAGTTGCCGTAGGCGTTGTCGCCCAGCGGCAGGCCGTCGAGCGTATAGCCCAGGCGCGTGCCGTTGAAGCCGCGCAGGCTGATCGTCTGCGACTCTTCGTTGGCACCGAAGGCATCGTTGGATTGCACGTTGACGCCCGGCATGCGGTTGAGCAGCTTCTGGATGCTGGTGCCCGGCGGCAACACCGGAATGTCCTGCTGGGTGATGCGCTGCACCTGACGCGTTTCGCCCTGGCCGATCACCGAGACCGCATCGAGCTGCTGCACGGTCGTGCCGGTATCGGCAGTCACCTCGGGATCGGCGGCATGGGCAGCCGGCGACAACACGAGCGCGGTAAGAACGGCGGCACTTAACAGATGGGTCTTGGGCATGAGCGGCATGGGGACGAGTCAAAAGATGACGGCAAGCGTGCGACAGCTGTCTTGCGCCGATGCGACCGGGACATGACAGTGCTGCGACAGTCGCTGCGCATCCCGCGCCAGTGCTTCGTTGCGCTGGCATGCACATGTCATCTGCGCGTCGTAATCTGCGAGCTCTTCCATGCGCGTTGTTGAGGGTTGGTCCATGTCGCATCGCAGTGCTCGCTCTTATCCTCGGACGCTGACCGGCATCGCCATCGCCGCGCTGGTCGTCGGCAGCGGCATGCTGAGCGCGCGGGAAAAACCAGCATCGACAGGCTCGGTGATCGCCACCGATGCGCGTGGATATCTTGAAAAAGAACAGTTGCCCGACAGCCTGCGCCTGGTGCCGCCACCGCCGCAGGACGGCAGCGCCGCGCTGGCCAACGACGAAGCCATCGCCAAGGCCATGCTCGCGTTGCGCGGCACACCGCGTTGGAACCTGGCCACCCAGGACGCCGCACTGACTTTCCCCGCAGCCGCCAGTCACTTCAGCTGCGCGCTTGGCGTGCAGATCGACCAGACCAGCACCCCACACCTGCTGCGCCTGCTCGAACGCAGCATGCGCGACGCCAGCAGCAGCACCAGCGCGGCCAAGGCACGCTACCAACGCCCGCGACCGTTCATGCGCAACGACCAACCGATGTGCACGCCCGCCGACGATGCGGCGCTGCGCAAGAACGGTTCCTACCCCTCCGGTCACACCGCCATCGGCTGGAGCTGGGGCCTGATTCTGGCCGAACTCGCCCCCGCACAACGCGATGCCCTGCTCGCCCGCGGCCGCGCCTTCGGCGACAGCCGCCTGGTCTGCAACGTGCATTGGCAGAGCGATGTCCTGCAGGGCCGCATGATGGGCGCGGCCACCGTCGCCGCGTTGCACGACAACCCTGAGTTCCAGAAAGACCTGGCTGGCGCACGCCGCGAGATCGCGCAGGCAAGCGCAAAAAAACCCGCAACTACGGCCTTATCGCCAACGTGCGATGCGGAAAACGCCGCGCTACAGACGGTGTTGCCGGGTGTGATGTAAGTCGGCTTGCAGCGTTGCTGCAAGCGTTCGCCGATTATCGATGTCGACAACGGAGCGTGTGGCCGCGTAATGCGGGGCTCAATGTTTGTTCCCGAAACCGATTGGTTATGCAGCGAGCGATGACATCGCCTGAACATCTGTCGCGCCGAGCAACCGTTCTACTTACCAATACAAAAACTCGAAAAGATCTTGCCCAGCAATTCGTCGGCACTCAGCTTGCCGGTGATGTCGCCGAGTGCTTCGTGCGCCAGACGCAGTTCTTCTGCGGCCAGTTCGAGCTGTTCGAAGCCCAGTTCCAGATCTGCCGCGTCTGCATGCTGTTGGGCGCGACGCAATGCCTCGACATGCCGCGTGCGTGCGGAGAATTCACCCTCCACAGTTTCCATGCCATCGCCCAGCGCCAGTTCGCGCAGACGCACGTGCAACTGCTCCAGTCCCAGCCCGGTCACTGCCGATACCGCGATCGCGTCGCTATCCAGTTGTGCAGGCTCGGCCAGCAGATCGCACTTGTTGTGAATCCACAGCTGCCGCGGCACCGCATCGATGGCATCGCCGATCGCATCGCGTGCGGTTTGCGGGTCGCGTGCATCCAGCACGACCAGCGCCAGGTCGGCGCGCTGCAGTTCCGCGCGTGCGCGGCGCATGCCTTCGCGTTCGATCGCATCGCCGCCGTCGCGCAAGCCAGCGGTGTCGACCAAGGTCAGTTCGAAGCCATCGAGCTGGATGGTTTCCTGCAAGGTATCGCGGGTGGTGCCGGCGACGTCGGTGACGATGGCGCGCTCGCTGCCGGCCAGTGCATTGAGCAAGGAACTCTTGCCTGCATTGGGCGGACCGATCAACACCGCATGCAGGCCGTCGCGCAGTTTGCGTCCACGTTCGGCATCGCGCAGTAGCTGCGCGAGCAAGCTGCCTGCGTGCGTCAGTCCATCGCGCACCTGCGTGCCGCCCAGCGTATCCAGCGGCTCATCGGCAAAATCGATCGCCGCCTCCACGTGGATGCGCAGCCGCGTGAGGCTGTCGCTGACTGCATCGACGCGGCGCGAGAACACGCCATCCAGCGAGCGCCGCGCGGCACGCGCCGCGCGCAGATCGCCGGCGGCAATCAGGTCGGCGATGGCCTCTGCCTGCGCAAGATCGAGTTTGCCGTTGAGAAACGCACGCTCGCTGAATTCGCCCGCGCGTGCCTGCCGTGCGCCCAGTGCGATACAGCGCGCCACCACCTGCCGCAGCAACACCGGGCTGCCATGGCCTTGCAACTCCACCACGTCTTCGCCGGTAAAACTGTGCGGCGCCGGAAACCACAGCGCGATACCGTCGTCGATCACCTCGCCCTGCGCATCGCGAAAGCGTGCATAGCGCGCGTGCCGTGGCTGCAAAGTGGCAATGCCCAGCGCGGCGGCGATCTGCGCAGCCTGCGGGCCGGACAGCCGCACGATGCCGATGCCTCCGGTTCCGGCGGCGCTGGCAATGGCAACAATGGTCGATGGCGAAGAAGACATAGGCTGTTGGTACGGCGTGTGGTCAGAAACGTAGCTTGCAGGCGCGCATGCAGAAAGCCCGCCTTGCGGCGGGCCTTCTTCAGATCACTTGGCGTTGGCCTGGATGATCTTGCTCGGCTTCTCGCCGTGCTGGCGGATCATCCACCACTGGATCAGCAGACCCAGGCCACCGTTGACCACCCAGTACAGCACCAGGCCGGCCGGCATGAAGGCCATCATGACGCCGAACACCAGCGGCATGAACTGCATCATCTTGGCCTGCATCGGGTCCATGCCCGGGGTCGGGGTCAGCTTCTGCGTGGCCCACATGATGGCGATGTTGAGCACCGGCAGGATGAAGTACGGATCGCGCGCGGTCAGGTCCTGGATCCAGCCCAGCCACGGCGCCTGACGCAGTTCCACCGATTCCACCAGCACCCAGTACAGCGCGAAGAAGATCGGCATCTGGATCAGCAGCGGCAGGCAGCCGCCCATCGGGTTGATCTTTTCCTTCTTGAACAGCTCCATCGTCGCCTGCTGGTACTTGACGCGATCGTCGCCATAACGCTCCTTCAACTGCGCCAGGCGCGGCTGGAAGCGGCGCATCTTGGCACCGGACTTGTACTGCGCGGCCGACAACGGATACAGCGCCAGGCGCAGCAGTACCACTAGGCCGATGATGGCCCAGCCCCAGTTGTGCAGGAAGCTGTGCAGATGGCTCAGCACCCAGAACAGGCCCTGGCCGATGATGGCCATGATCGAGAAGCGGCTGTAATCGACCACACGGTCCAGGCCCTTCACGTCTTCCTTGGCGATCAGGCTGACCAGCTTCGGGCCCACCCACAGGCGCGCCTCGGTGCTGGCGGTCTGTCCCGGCGCCACGGTGAAGGCGGGGCCACGCAGCTCGGCCACGTCACGCGGGCCGTCCTGGTTCAGCACATACAACGAGGCCTGGTCCTTCTGCGGAATCCATGCGGTAAAGAAGTGGTGCTGCAGCAGCGCCACCCAGCCACCGGTGATCTGGCGATTGAGGCCGCCATCGTCCATGTAGTCCTTGAACGCGCGACGCTCGTAGCCTTCCTGCGGGCTATACCAGGTCGCCCCGTTGAAGCTGAAGGAATCCGGGTTGGTCATGCCGCGGCTGAGGATGGTCGGCACCCGGCTCAACTTGCGGAAAACGTAGCCGTTCCACGGTGCACCGCTCTTGTTGATGACTTCATCCTTGATCGAGATCGCGTAGCGGCCACGTTCCAGGGTGAAGGTGCGGCGGATCGACACGCCGTTGGGGCCCGTCCACACGAACGGCACCACCAAGGTGTTCTGGCCCTTGGCCAGTTCGAACGCGGTGCCCGGCTGTTCGGCGCGGAAGCCGCCCACGCCCGGTACCGGCGAATGCTCGCTGGCCCAGCCGCTGGTTGCGTTGTATGGGTGCGCGGCGTCTTCGGTCAGCAGGCTGACCGGCGCGGTGCCGTCCTTGGTCTGCGGAAACTGCAGCAGTTCGGCATCCAGCACGCTGCGGCCATCCAGCTTCAGGCGCAGCACGTCCGAGGTTAGGGTGACCACCGGCGCAGCCCCGGCAGCGGCCGGAGTTGCCGCAGTAGTGCTGGTGGCTGACACCGTGCCTGGCACGCCCGCCTGCGGGATCGCCTGGGCCGCCGGCACATTGGCCGCGGTCGCAGCTGCATCCAGATCTCGCGCAGCCGGCACCGACTGGGTCGTTGCCACAGCCGGCGCATTGGCAGCCGTCTTGTCCTTGCCCCACTCCATCCACAGCAACGCCGCGACCATCAGCCAGGCAAAAATCAGGAAAACACGGGTCTGGTTCATCGGGCAGCAACTCGCTCAGTCGGAACTGGGTTCCGGCTCTGTCGGGGAAAGGGAGGATGGGTGCATCGTCCTGGCGGGCGGCATTGTGCCGGGCGCAGCAGGCAGGGGCAATGCGCCGGCACGGCGCAGCAGACGCAGGAAGGCGTCGCGAATCTGTGGATTGGTCGCTTTTGCGGCGGCCGAGCGCGCCACGATGACGTAATCACCACCGGCCAGCTCGGGCAACAGGTGCCGCATGGCATCGCGCAACACGCGTTTGATGCGGTTACGTCCAACCGCACGCGTATCGACCTTGCGCGACACCGCCATGCCCAGGCGCGGCGGCGTATCGCCGGTCCGCCAGTGCAGGCTGAGCAACGGGTCCGAGGTGCGACGTGCAGTATCGAAAACGACCGTATATTGCGCACGCGTACGAACCCGCGCAGAGCGAGGAAATCGCCTGCACGGGTTCGATGCGTTCACGGTAGGGACTGCCTCGGCCGCGGGGAGCGGCGCGGCAATCAAGCGCTCAGGCGCTTGCGGCCCTTGGCGCGGCGGCGAGCCAGGATCTTGCGGCCGTCGGCAGTTGCCATACGTGCGCGGAAGCCATGGTCGCGTGCTCGCTTGAGGTTGCTGGGTTGGAAAGTACGCTTGGTGGCCATGGGGCCCTCTGCATGGATGGAGACGAATAGAACCGGAAATTCTATAGGACCTCTACAGCGCCGGTCAACTCCCCAAACGCTTTACCGCAGGTGAGGATGGCAGCAGCCTGTGGATGGACCTGTGAATAAGTCTGGGAAAACCCTGCCCTCGGTGCTAGTCTGGCCCATCCTCTTTTCACTACCGGGCTGCGAGCACGGCGCTTTTCTGCGCGCCGCAGCCAGCAACAGATGATCATACTTTGATGGATGCTTGGCCCCGCTGTCTGGAACGTCTCGAAGCTGAATTCCCGCCCGAAGACGTCCACACCTGGTTGAAACCCCTGCAAGCCGAAGACCGCGGCGACAGCATCGTGCTGTACGCGCCGAATGCCTTCATCGTCGACCAGGTCCGTGAGCGCTATCTGCCGCGCATCCGCGAACTGGTGGCGTACTTCGTCGGCAATGGCGAAGTGGCGCTGGCGGTCGGCTCGCGTCCCCGTGCGCCAGACCCGTTGCCGGCGCCGATGGCCGCGCCCAGTGCACCGGCTGCCGCACCGATCGTGCCATTTGCCGGCAACCTGGATTCGCACTACACCTTCGCCAATTTCGTCGAAGGCCGCAGCAACCAGCTGGGGCTGGCCGCGGCCATCCAGGCCGCGCAGAAGCCGGGCGATCGTGCGCACAACCCGCTGCTGCTGTACGGCAGCACCGGCCTGGGCAAGACCCACCTGATGTTCGCCGCCGGCAATGCGCTGCGCCAGGCCAATCCGGCCGCCAAGGTGATGTATCTGCGCTCGGAACAGTTCTTCAGTGCGATGATCCGGGCGCTGCAGGACAAGGCGATGGACCAGTTCAAGCGCCAGTTCCAGCAGATCGATGCGCTGTTGATCGACGACATCCAGTTCTTCGCCGGCAAGGACCGCACGCAGGAGGAGTTTTTCCACACCTTCAACGCGCTGTTCGATGGTCGCCAGCAGATCATCCTCACCTGCGATCGCTATCCGCGCGAAGTCGAGGGCCTGGAGCCGCGTCTGAAGTCGCGCCTGGCCTGGGGCCTGTCGGTGGCGATCGATCCGCCCGATTTCGAGACCCGCGCAGCCATCGTGCTGGCCAAGGCGCGCGAGCGCGGCGCCGACATTCCGGATGACGTGGCGTTTTTGATCGCCAAGAAGATGCGCTCCAACGTGCGCGACCTGGAAGGCGCGCTCAACACGCTAGTGGCCCGCGCCAATTTCACCGGGCGCTCGATCACCGTGGAATTCGCCCAGGAGACGCTGCGCGACCTGTTGCGTGCCCAGCAGCAGGCGATCGGCATCCCCAACATCCAGAAGACCGTGGCGGACTACTACGGCCTGCAGATGAAGGATCTGCTCTCCAAGCGGCGCACCCGCTCGCTGGCGCGTCCGCGCCAGGTGGCGATGGCGCTGGCCAAGGAGCTCACCGAACACAGCCTGCCGGAAATCGGCGACGCCTTTGCCGGCCGCGACCACACCACCGTGTTGCATGCCTGCCGGCAGATCCGCACGCTGATGGAAGCCGACGGCAAGCTGCGCGAGGACTGGGAAAAGCTGATTCGCAAGCTCAGCGAGTGAGCCGTTGCGTCCCTTGACGGCCCGCTTGGAGAAAAGCGTGGAAACGTTGGGGTCAAATGCGGGAGAATCTGTGGATAACGTTGCGTCGCGGTTCGAGCGAAAAACTATCCACAGGTTTTACCGCTAGACCAGGGGCACTAGTCCAACGACTTTCAGACGCTGAAATGTCTTTGGAAACAAATAGTTATGGTGGTTATCCGCTGAAAACGGCCCTACCATCACCACCAAGCTTTTGATTTATTCCATTATCTTTTAAAGCATAGGGGCACGGAACCACATGCGTTTTACACTGCAGCGCGAAGCCTTCCTCAAACCGTTGGCCCAAGTGGTCAATGTGGTCGAACGCCGTCAAACCCTGCCTGTTCTGGCCAACCTGCTGGTGCAGGTCAAGGACGGACAGGTCTCGTTGACCGGCACGGACCTGGAAGTGGAAATGATCTCGCGTACGATGGTGGAAGACGCGCAGGACGGCGAAACCACCATCCCGGCCCGCAAGTTGTTCGACATCCTGCGTGCCCTGCCCGACGGCAGCCGCGTCACCATCTCGCAGACTGGCGACAAGGTCACCGTGCAGGCTGGGCGTAGCCGCTTCACGCTCGCTACGCTGCCTGCCAACGACTTTCCTTCGGTGGACGAAGTCGAGGCCACCGAGCGTGTGGTGGTGCCGGAAGCTGGGTTGAAGGAGCTGATCGAGCGCACCGCGTTCGCCATGGCCCAGCAGGACGTGCGCTATTACCTCAACGGCCTGCTGTTCGATCTGCGCGACGGCCTGCTGCGTTGCGTGGCCACCGACGGCCACCGTCTGGCGCTGTGCGAAATGGAGCTGGAGAAGGCCGGCGGCGCCAAGCGCCAGATCATCGTGCCGCGCAAGGGCGTCACCGAATTGCTGCGCTTGCTGGAGGCGGCGGATCGTGAAGTCGAGCTGGAAGTCGGTCGCAGCCATATCCGGGTCAAGCGCGGCGATGTGACCTTCACCTCCAAGCTGATCGATGGCCGCTTTCCGGATTACGAGGCAGTGATCCCGATTGGGGCCGACCGTGAGGTCAAGGTTGACCGTGAAGCGTTGCGTGCCTCGCTGCAGCGTGCTGCAATTCTGTCGAACGAGAAGTACCGCGGCGTGCGGGTGGAAGTCTCTCCCGGTCAGCTCAAGATCAGCGCGCACAACCCGGAGCAGGAAGAAGCGCAGGAAGAGATCGAGGCCGATACCAAGGTCGACGACCTGGCGATTGGCTTCAACGTCAACTACCTGCTCGACGCCCTCTCCGCGTTGCGTGACGAGCATGTGGTGATCCAGCTGCGCGATGCGAACTCGTCTGCGTTGGTGCGGGAAGCCAGCAGCGAGAAGTCGCGTCATGTGGTGATGCCGCTGCGTCTTTGACGTTGCGTTCCACGTGGAACACGAAGGGCCCGGCATTGCCGGGCTTTTTTGTTTTGAGGACAGCACGCCTGAAGCCGGTGCTGTATCGGACTATCGAAAACAAAGGGATCCTGGTCTGCAGCGACTCTCGTTTCATTGCCGCGTCGCAGTTGGGTGCCTGTCCGATGTCGGTGGTGCACCGCATTCTGAAGCGAGGCTGCCAACGGTGAGGGTTAGGTCGTGCTTAAGGAGTTAGTGCTGGGCCTGTAACAGCGCGCCTTCGGCCAATCGCGGTAAGAACAAGATGAGATCCGTAGCTCAAGTCTGAACAGGTTCACTTTCGAGCAGTCAGGAACATCGGCGGCTGAGGCGAACCGGTGTCTTCCATCGTCCGATCTTGTGGGCATTTCAAGTACGTTTTTGACTTATGCACATCTGGCTTTGCTTTTAAATCTAGAAATAACTTAAGAGCTTGGTGGTGATGGTAGGGCCAGATTTCGCCGAAAACTACCTTAAGCTATTGTTTCAATGAGATTTTTAGGTCTCGAAACCCTGTGTTTTCAGCCCTATTTACCGGTCTGTAACCTGTGGATAAGCTAAAGGGCACTCCTGAGCATCGAACTTACCCACACGTTATCCCCTGCCTCTCCTTGCCCTGCTTTCACAGGCGTTTGCACGGAATCGGCAGCGATCACGTATCCTGCGCCCCGACCGGGACGCCGGATTAGCTCAGAGCAAACTGATCGATGCACGTTGTGCGGTTGTCCATTCATCGACTTCGTCGTTTCCAGACCGTCGAGCTTCATCCCGCCAGTTCCTTGAACTTGTTTACCGGCGATAACGGCGCCGGCAAAACAAGTGTGCTCGAGGCGCTGCATTTGATGGCCTATGGCCGCAGTTTCCGTGGGCGGGTGCGCGATGGGCTGATCCAGCAAGGCGCCGACGATCTGGAAGTGTTCGTGGAATGGCGCGAGCGCAGCGGCGAGACCAGCGAACGCTCGCGTCGCGCAGGTCTGCGCCATAGCGGCCAGGAATGGACCGGCCGGCTGGATGGGGAAGATGTCGCGCAGTTGGGCTCGTTATGTGCCGCTCTGGCGGTGGTGACGTTCGAGCCGGGCAGCCATGTCTTGATCAGCGGCGGTGGCGAACCACGCCGACGCTTCCTGGACTGGGGCTTGTTCCACGTGGAACCTGACTTCCTGGCGCTATGGCGGCGTTATGCACGTGCGCTCAAGCAGCGCAACGCCCTACTCAAGCAGGGCGCACAGCCGCGAATGCTCGATGCCTGGGATCACGAGCTCGCCGAATCCGGTGAAACCCTGACGTCGCGGCGCCTTCGCTACCTGGATCGCCTGCAGGAACGTCTGATTCCCGTTGCAAGCGCAATCGCCCCCTCGCTAGGGCTGTCTGCGCTGACGTTCGCGCCGGGGTGGAAGCGCCATGAGGTCTCGCTCGCCGACGCGTTGCTGTTGGCACGGGAACGCGACCGCCAGAATCGCTATACCTCGCAGGGACCGCACCGCGCCGACTGGACGCCTGCATTCGACGCGCTGCCGGGAAAGGACGCGCTTTCGCGCGGCCAAGCCAAGCTGACTGCCCTCGCCTGTCTGCTGGCGCAGGCGGAAGATTTCGCCCACGAACGGGGCGAATGGCCGGTGATTGCATTGGACGATCTGGGTTCTGAGCTGGATCGACACCACCAGGCGCGCGTCTTGCAGCGGCTCGCCTCTGCGCCTGCGCAGGTACTCATCACCGCGACCGAAGTGCCGCCGGGGCTTGCAGACGCAGGCGAACTGCTGCATCGGTTCCACGTGGAACACGGTCAAATCGCCGTTCAAGCCGCGTCGGAGTAAGCAACCACGGCACACGTGGGCCGACTGGTATAATTTGTGCGCTATCCCCCTTTTCCCACGGCGCGATGCGGCTCCTGCCGCCCTCGCCCGTGTTGTGGAGCTAACGGCACGCGCATGACCGAAGATCAAAACACCCCGACCACACCCAACAGCACCTACGATTCCAGCAAGATCACCGTGCTGCGTGGCCTGGAAGCCGTCCGCAAGCGCCCCGGCATGTACATCGGCGATGTCCATGACGGCACCGGCCTGCATCACATGGTGTTCGAGGTGGTCGACAACTCGGTCGACGAGGCCCTGGCCGGCCATGCCGACGACATCGTGGTCAAGATCCTGGTCGATGGCTCGGTCGCCGTGTCGGACAACGGCCGCGGTGTGCCGGTCGACATCCACAAGGAAGAAGGCGTGTCGGCGGCCGAGGTCATCCTCACCGTGCTGCATGCCGGCGGCAAGTTCGACGACAACAGCTACAAGGTTTCCGGCGGCCTGCACGGCGTGGGCGTGTCGGTGGTCAATGCGCTGTCCGAGCACCTGTGGCTGGACATCTGGCGCGACGGCTTCCACTACCAGCAGGAATACGCGCTGGGTGAGCCGCAGTACCCGCTCAAGCAGTTGGAAGCCTCGACCAAGCGCGGCACCACGCTGCGCTTCAAGCCGGCCGTGGCCATCTTCAGTGACGTCGAGTTCCATTACGACATCCTGGCGCGGCGCCTGCGTGAGCTGTCGTTCCTCAATTCCGGCGTCAAGATCGCGCTGATCGACGAACGTGGCGAAGGCCGCCGCGACGATTTCCATTACGAAGGCGGCATCCGCAGCTTCGTTGAGCATCTGGCGCAGCTGAAGTCGCCGCTGCACCCCAACGTGATCTCGGTGACCGGTGAGCACAACGGCATCGTGGTGGACGTGGCCCTGCAATGGACCGACGCCTACCAGGAAACCATGTACTGCTTCACCAACAACATCCCGCAGAAGGATGGCGGTACCCATCTGGCCGGTTTCCGCGCGGCGCTGACGCGCGTGCTCAGCAACTACATCGAGCAGAACGGCATCGCCAAGCAGGCCAAGGTCGCCCTGACCGGCGACGACATGCGCGAAGGCATGATCGCGGTGCTGTCGGTGAAGGTGCCCGACCCCAGCTTCTCCTCGCAAACCAAGGAAAAGCTGGTCAGCTCGGACGTACGCCCGGCGGTGGAAAACGCATTCGGTGCGCGCCTGCAGGAATTCCTGCAGGAAAACCCGAACGAAGCCAAGGCCATCACCGGCAAGATCGTCGACGCCGCGCGCGCGCGCGAAGCCGCGCGCAAGGCGCGCGACCTGACCCGCCGCAAGGGTGCGCTGGACATTGCCGGCCTGCCGGGCAAGCTGGCCGACTGCCAGGAAAAGGACCCGGCGCTGTCGGAATTGTTCATCGTCGAGGGTGACTCGGCAGGTGGCTCGGCCAAGCAGGGCCGCAACCGCAAGAACCAGGCGGTGCTGCCGCTGCGCGGCAAGATCCTCAACGTCGAACGCGCGCGTTTCGATCGCATGCTGGCCTCCGACCAGGTCGGCACGCTGATCACCGCGCTCGGCACCGGTATCGGCCGCGACGAGTACAACCCGGACAAGCTGCGCTACCACCGCATCATCCTGATGACCGACGCAGACGTCGACGGCTCGCACATCCGTACCCTGCTGCTCACGTTCTTCTACCGGCAGATGCCGGAGCTGATCGAACGCGGCTACATCTACATCGGCCTGCCACCGCTGTACAAGCTCAAGCAGGGCAAGAGCGAGCTGTATCTCAAGGACGACGCGGCGCTCAACGCCTATCTGGCCAGCAACGCGGTCGAGGGCGCGGCGCTGATCCCGGCCAGCGACGAGCCGCCGATCACCGGCGAGGCGCTGGAGAAGCTGCTGATGCTGTTCACCGGTGCCAACGAAGCGATCGCGCGCAATGCGCACCGCTACGACCCGGCGCTGATGACCGCCTTGATCGACCTGCCGCCGCTGGACGTGGCAAAGCTGCAGGCCGAAGGCGACCAGCACCCTACCCTGGACAAGCTGCAGGCGGTGCTCAACCGCGGCACCCTGGGCACGGCGCGCTACCAGCTGCGCTTCGACCCGGCCACCGACAGCACCTCCGCCACGCTGGTGGCGGTGCGCAAGCACATGGGCGAGGAATTCACCCAGGTGCTGCCGATGGGCGCGTTCGAAAGCGGCGAACTGCGTCCGTTGCGCGAGGTGGCGTTGGCGCTGGATGGTCTGGTGCGCGAAGGCGCGCAGATCGTGCGCGGCAACAAGACCCACCCGATCACCAGCTTCGCGCAGGCGCATGCCTGGTTGCTGGAAGAGGCCAAGAAGGGCCGCCAAGTGCAGCGCTTCAAGGGCCTGGGCGAAATGAACGCCGAGCAGCTGTGGGAAACCACGGTCAACCCGGATACGCGTCGCTTGCTGCAGGTACGCATCGAAGACGCGGTGGCCGCCGATCAGATCTTCAGCACCTTGATGGGCGATGTGGTCGAACCGCGCCGCGATTTCATCGAGGACAACGCGCTGAAGGTGTCCAACCTGGATATCTGAGCCTTCCGTCGTACGCGCGCGCGTCGCCTTGGCGATGCGCGCGCGGGCGCGGTTTTTCGCAGGACGACGATGAGCGCAGATTCTCCAACGACCCCGGCTCCGGCCTCCGCTGCCGGCAAGTCCCGGTTGTTTCCCGCACTGCTCGGCTTCTGGATCGACGTGCTGATCGCCACCGGCCTGCTGCTGACGCTCAGCGTGGCCGGCTTTGCGCTGTGGGGGGCGGTACGCGGCTTCAGCCATGTGCAGGCGGCCAAAGCGCAGGGCCTGACGCCCTCCTCTGCGCAGATCATGGCCGCGATCGGTCAACCCGGGGTGCTGGTGCAGTTGCTCACTGCACTGGTCAGCACCGCCGCGCCGGCGGTGCTGCTGTACTACTGGCGTCGCCGGGCCACCGCTGGCGAACAGGCCGCCTCGCGTGCCGCCACGCGGCGTGCCTCGACCTGGGGCTGGACTGGCCTGGTCGCCGTCTCCGTGTTCGTGCTGAGCAATTTGGTCAGCGTCGCGGCATCGGCGCTGGGCATCAAACCGGTGCCGACCAACCTGCCGCTGATGGAAGAAGCGATCAAGCAATGGCCGCTGCCCTTGGTGCTGTTCGCGGTGGTCATCGCCCCGGCGTATGAGGAATTGCTGTTCCGGCGCGTGCTGTTCGGCCGCCTGCTTGCCGCCGGGCGCCCGTGGCTGGGCATCGCGCTGAGCAGCGCGATCTTCGCGCTGGTGCATGAAGTGCCCGGCATCAGCGGCAACGGCCCGGCCGCCATCGCCCAGTTGTGGCTGATCTACGGCAGCATGGGTGCGGCATTTGCATGGCTGTATTGGCGCACCGGCACCCTGTGGGCACCCATCGCCGCGCACGGCATCAACAACGCCACGGCCCTGGCTGCGCTGTACTTTTTTGGGGTCGGCTGACCCGTTTGACGAAAAGTTAAGACGAGCCTGCCAAAATGCCCCCAGGGTTCCAGGGGGATTGAATGAAAGCCAGGCTGTTGATCGTTGTTGCCGTCCTTACGCTGACGGCATGTGCCACCACAACTTCGCCGACCGGCCGCCGACAGGTGGTGGGAGGCGTCACGCAAGACCAACTCGACAAGCTTGGCGCGGAGTCGTTTGCGCAGACCAAGGCCAAGGAAAAGGTCAGCACCGACGGCAAGCAAAACGCCTACGTGCAGTGCGTGGTCAATGCGCTGGTGGCGCAATTGCCGCCGCAATGGCGCGAAACCCGCTGGGAAACCGCGCTGTTCGTCGACGACGAAGCCAATGCGTTCGCGCTGCCCGGCGGCAAGGTTGGCGTGAACACCGGTATCTTCACCGTCGCCAAGACCCAGGATCAGCTGGCCGCCGTGCTCGGTCATGAAATCGGGCATGTGATCTCGCGCCACCACGAAGAGCGCATCACCCGCCAGCTCGGCGCGCAGACCGGCCTGGGCATCATCGGCGCGCTGGCTGGCGCGGCCTACGGCGATGGCGCGGCCAGTGCGGTGAACCAAGTCGGCGGCATGACCGCGCAGACGGTGTTCCTGCTGCCCGGCTCGCGCACTCAGGAGAGCGAGGCCGACGTGGTCGGACAACGCCTGATGGCGCAGGCCGGCTTCGACCCTGCCCAGGCGGTGACGTTGTGGCAGAACATGATGGCCGCCAGTGGCAACCGCCAGCCGCAATGGCTGTCCACTCACCCCGATCCGGCCAATCGCATTCGCGAACTGCAGGCCGACGTCAATCAGCTCGAGCCGGTTTACAAGCAGGCGCGACAAGACGGCCGGGCGCCACGCTGTGGCTGAAACCGCCCCTGATACGTACCGAATATCGCAACACAGCATGGAAACCGTTTTCGGGAACTGAGACTTTCTGCTAAGTTTGCCGGCTCAGATTTTTCGTACAGCTTCCATTCCGCTTTTCGTACCGCCCGACGGCGGCTCGTCCGAGGTGAATCATGAAACTGCTCAAGCGCAAGCAAGCCCTGTTGTCCCTGTTCATCGCCGCGTCGCTGGGCGGGGCTGTCGTCGCCGATGCGGTCGCGCAGTCGGACCGCTCGTCCGAGCGTGCCAGCCGCAAGTCCAAGAGCAGCGGCAAGGCCGAAGAGCTGTACCCGCAGTCCACCCGCGCCGCGCCGACGATCAAGCCCTCGTCCAAGCTGGGCAGCAAGCTGCAGAAGCTGATCGAAACCTTCAACAAGGGCGAGGACTACCCTGGCGTGCGCACCCAGGCCGATGAAATCCTGGCCAATTCCGCCGCCAATGAAGCCGACAAGGCGCTGGCCGCGCAGCTTGCTGCACAGGCCGCGTACAACACCGACGACACCGCCGCTGCCAAGAAATACCTGCAGCAGGCGATCGGTCTGAATGCGCTGGACAACAACGGCCAGTTCCAGTCGATGCTGATGCTGGCGCAATTGCAGATGCAGGACGACCAGCAGGCCGAGGGCCTGGCCACGCTGGATAAGTACCTGGACGAAAGCAAGTCGCAGCGCCCGGAAGATCTGATCCTCAAGGGCCAGGCGCTGTATCAGGCCGAGCGGTACAAGGAGGCGATTCCGGTGCTGAAGCAGGCCATCGCCGCCTCGCCCGAACCGAAGGACACGTGGAACCAGTTGTTGATGGCTGCCTACGCCGAGGCCGGCCAGACCGGTGAGGCCGTCGCGACCGCCGAGGCGATCGCCGCCAAGACGCCGAACGACAAAAAGGCCCAGCTCAATCTGGCCAGCATGTATATGCAGGCCGACCAGATGGACAAGGCCGCAGCCGTCATGGACAAGCTGCGCGCTGCCGGGCAGTTGACCGAGGAGAAGGAGTACAAGCAGCTGTACTCGATCTACGCCAACACCGAGAACAAGGAAAAGGACGTCATCGCTGTCATCAACGAAGGTATGCAAAAAGGCATCCTCAAGCCTGATTATCAGACATACCTCGCGTTGGCGCAGTCGTATTACTACAGCGAGGACGTGCCCAAGGCAGTCGAGAATTGGCAGAAAGCCGCACCACTTTCCAAGGACGGCGAGACCTATCTGAATCTGGCCAAGGTGCTGCATTCGGAAGGGCGTATCCCCGAAGCCAAGCAGGCTGCCCAGCAGGCGATCGCCAAAGGCGTCAAAAAACCTGAAGACGCAAAGAAGATCATCAACCTGAAGTAAAAAAGAAAATAAACCCCCGAAATCCCTGTGTTTTTAGTGGTTACAGGACTCGGGATTGGTATAAGCTTGGGAGTTCCTGCGGTGTCAAAGCCGTCCGAAAACCTGGGGATCATCACCGTGATCCGGGGCCCCCACTGAAAGAGCCATTGGCGCATGACGGAACAACTCGTTATCCACAGGCATGACTATGATGCCGGGAACCAGGGTCTGAGCTGGGCCCGCATTATCGGCATCGCGTTTGTAATTGCTTTGCACCTCACTGCACTGATGATGTTGCTGATCCCTGCAGTGGCGCCGAAGGCTCCGGCTGAGAAGGAGCGCACCACCATGGTCACCTTGGTGGATGCACCGCCTCCTCCCCCGCCGCCGCCGCCGCCGCCGCCGCCGGAAGACAAGCCGCCGCCGCCGGTCAAGAATCTGTCGCCGCCGAAGCCGTCACCGGTTCCGCCGCCGCCGGAAGCTCCGGTAGTCGACGTTCCCGAACCCCGTCCTAGCGATATCGTCACGCCGCCGAGCCCACCGTCTCCGCCGCAACCGCCGAATGACATCGGCGCCAGTGTCGATATCTCGTCCAAGAACATGAACCCGCCGAAGTATCCGCCGGCTGCATTCCGTGCCGGTGTACAAGGTGAGGTCATCCTGATCGTGGATGTGGATGCAAGCGGCAACGTGACCAATGTGTCGGTCGAAAAGTCCAGCCGCAACCGCGACCTTGACCGTGCCGCGATGGACGCAGCACGCAAGTGGAAGTTCAATGCTTCCACTGTCAACGGGCAGAAAGCCGCCGGACGTGTCCGCGTCCCGGTCAACTTTGCTCTGAACTGATCCACGGGCCGGCTACGGCCGGCCCAGGATCCTGTCTTCCTTTCGCTCCACCCTTCATCACCACACACAACAAAGGTAAGCGTCATGCTGCAGGAATTCTTTATCGCCGCCGCTGCAGGGGGCTCCAATCCGTCGGCCGCTCTTTCGCAGATGGGCTTCGAGCATCTGATCACCGAAATGACCTCTCAGCCCGGCGACTTCGCCGTGTCCTGGGTCGTTCTGATCACCCTGATCGCCATGTCCGCTGCCTCCTGGTACTGGACCGTCATCAACATTTTCCGCGCCACCCGTCTGAAGAGCGCGGCTGACCGCGTCACCACCGCGTTCTGGGATGCCCCGAATGCACAGGACGCCATCCGCGCCATGGAAGAGCAGCCGGCTTCCGAGCCGTTCTCCAAGATCGCGCTGGACGCAGCCCAGGCTGCCGCTCACCACCAGCGTGCCGAAGGCACCAGCGCCGGCGGTCTGGGCGAGAGCCTGAGCCGTTCCGAGTTCGTCGATCGCGCCCTGCGTCAGGCCGTGACCCGCGAAAGCACCCGTCTGCAGTCCGGCATGACCCTGCTCGCCACCGTCGGTGCGACCGCACCGTTCGTCGGTCTGCTCGGTACCGTGTGGGGCATCTACGGCGCGCTGATCAAGATCGGTGCAACCGGTTCGGCTTCCATCGACGCCGTTGCCGGCCCGGTGGGTGAAGCGCTGATCATGACCGCGATCGGTCTGTTCGTCGCCATCCCGGCGGTGTTCGCGTTCAACTTCTTCTCCAAGGTCAACAGCTCGGTGATCGCCAAGTTCGACACCTTCGCTCACGACCTGCACGACTTCTTCGCCACTGGTTCGCGCGTTCGCTAATCCGTAGTAAAGAACGACTTCGCAACGATTTAGACGGAGCCCGTTATGGCCTTCAGTAGTGGAAACAGCGGTGGCCCGATGGCCGACATCAATGTGACGCCCCTCGTGGACGTGATGTTGGTGCTGCTGATCATCTTCATCATTACGGCACCGCTGATGTCCCATAAGGTCAAGGTGGAGCTGCCCGAGGCCAACCTGGTCCAGAAGGAAGAGCCGGAGAAACGTGCCGCGCCGATCACCCTGGCCGTCAAGGAAGACGGGTCGCTGTACTGGAACGACGAGCCGGTCTCCAAGGAAGCCTTGGAGTCGCGCCTGTCCACCGCCGCACAGCAGACACCGCAACCGCCGCTCAACCTGCGTGGCGACCGCACGACCAAGATGCGTACGATCAACGAGATCACCAAGATCGCGCAGGGTCAGGGCATGTTGGACATCGGCTTCGTCGCGACCAAAGAGAAGGGGCAGTAAGCCATGGCATTCAGTACCGGTGGAAACCGTGGCCCGATGGCCGATATCAACGTCACGCCCCTGGTGGACGTGATGTTGGTGCTGCTGATCATCTTCATCGTGACCGCGCCGATCATGACCTATCCGATCGCCGTGGATCTGCCGCAGCGGGTGCTCAACCCGCCACCGCAGACGACCGAACCGCCGCCGCCGATCGAGTTGCGGATCGACGCCAGCAACCAGGTGTTCTGGAACAACAGTCCAGTGCCGGTGGCTCAGTTGCAGCAGAAGATGGAAGAAGTGATCGCCAGCGATCCGACCAACCAGCCGGAACTGCGCATCGATGCGAACCAGGACGCGGAGTACGAGGTGATGGCCAAAGTCCTGGCTGCGGCAAAGAACTCGCAGATGAAGAAAATCGGCTTCATGCAGTAAGACATCGCAAGACCGCAACACAACAGTCATGACGCGACTGCAAACGCCACCGGAAACGGTGGCGTTTTTTTATGCGTGATCGATTCGCAGCGCGACGCTTCGGCTCGGTATTCGAGCATTGTTTTTGCGCTGCGGCCAGTGCAAATGCGGAATATGCAGTGATGGCCAAGGTATTGGTTGCGGCAAAGAACGCGCAGGCCGCTCGCATCAGTTTTGTACAGTAGATAATGCAGTTACTACTGAAGTAAATAGCGCAACGGGGGCAGAAAAACTCTGCTCCGTTGCGAGGAATGGGATGCATAACGTGCAGCTGCCTTAAAGCAACCGAGAAAAACGACAAAACGCAGCGGCCGGCCATCAGGCGTCTGGACCGCATGCGAGAATTCGGTGTTATCTGCGACCTCAAGATCGCCGAGTTCCGTGTTTCGGTAAGTGCCGTCGTTTCGATAGACGCGCCTAGACGATTGAATCTCTCAAACGCTAGCCGACGCGCTGCGCAGTATCTCCAGATACGCACGCACGGTCGCATCCAGACCTTGATACAAGGCTTCGCCGATCAGCGCATGGCCGATCGAGACTTCGAGCACGCCCGGGACAGCCTTGAGAAAATCGCCAAGGTTGTCCTGCGACAGATCATGCCCGGCATTGATGCCCAGCCCTGCGGCGCTGGCACGTTGTGCGGCGCCGGCAAACAGCGCGAATGCAGCGTCTGGCTGCCCGCTCAGATGCGCCTGCGCATACGGGCCGGTGTACAACTCGATGCGGTCTGCACCGAGCACCGCCGCCTGCGCGATCTCGGCATTACCGGCATCGACGAACACACTGACGCGCGCACCAATCGCCTTGAACGAGGCAATCAGTGCGGCGAGCTGTGCGGTGTCCTGTGAAAAGTCGAAACCGTGGTCGGAGGTCAGTTGCCCGTCGCCATCGGGCACCAGGGTGACCTGCTCGGGACGCGTGAGGCGACACAGCTCTAGCAGCCCCGGATAACCATCGCGTGGTGGCGCGAACGGATTGCCTTCGATATTGAATTCGACCGCGTGCTCGCGCGTCAGCGCGCTCAGCGCCAGCACGTCGTCGGCGCGGATATGCCGCTGGTCCGGGCGCGGGTGCACGGTGATGCCGTGCGCGCCGGCCGCGATGCAGGTGCGTGCGGCCTGCACCACATCGGGGTCGTGCCCGCCGCGCGAATTGCGCAGCACCGCGATCTTGTTGACGTTGACGCTGAGCTGGGTGGTCACAACGTCGCTCTCAGGCCTGCGGCTCGCCGTCGCGCGTGGCTGCCAGTGCGGCGGCCTTGCGGGCCTCGGCGATCTCGCGCAGGCGGCGCAGTTCTGCCGGGTCGATCATGCTGCTGGTATCGCGCTGGGTATCGTCCATGCGCGATGCGAACCAGCCGCGCGTCCACAGCAGCAGCAGCAGCAATGCCACCAGCAGCGAGACCACCAGCAACCATACGTGCGGCGTGCTGAAAGCCAGCACCAGCGCACCCAGTGCCATAAGCAGAAACAGCCAGTGCATGACGACCTCCCCAATCAGTGGCGGCAGTGTAGCGCCGCGCCCGGTGCGGTTCCACGTGGGCGCGGTGGGCAAGGTTCAGAGCAGCGGCGACAGCAGCCGTGCGAAGGCTTCGGGAAGGCGCGAGCGCCACAGGGGGCGGCGTCGCACGAAGCGCACTTCCTGGGCGTTTTCCAGGTCGCTGCCGATCAGCCCCGCCAGTTCTGCCGCCACCGCCTGGTCGCGGAACAGCATCGACAACTCGAAATTCAGCCGGAAGCTGCGGCTATCGAAATTGGCGCTGCCGACGATACTGATCTCATCGTCGACCAGTAGCGCCTTGGTGTGCAGCATGCGCGGACCGTATTCGTAGATGCGCACGCCGGCTTCGAGCAGTTCGTCGAAATACGAGCGTGCCGCGTAGGTGACCAGGCGCGAATCGCTGACGCGCGGCACCAGCAGGCGCACGTCCAGGCCGCCCAATGCGGCCGAGGTCAGCGCCATGCGCGCGGCCTCGCCTGGGACGAAGTACGGCGTGACCAGCCAGACCCTGTGCCTGGCTTCGTGGATCGCAGCGACCATCAGCCGATGGATCGCCTCCCATGAGGAGTCCGGCCCCGACACCAGCACCTGCGCATCGACATCGCCTTGCGCGCGGGTTGGCACATCCTCCGGCCACAGCTGTTGACCGTGGAAGGCCGGGCGGCCCTGCCGGGTGGCGTAGAGCCAGTCTTCCAGGAACACCAGCTGCAGGCTGCGCACCACGTGGCCTTGCAGACGCACGTGCAGATCGCGGTAGGCGTCGCTGCGCACTTGCTCGTTCTCGTCGTCGGTGACGTTGATGCCGCCGGTGAAACCGATCCGCCCATCGATGACGATCACCTTGCGGTGGGTGCGCAGGTTCAACCACGGCCGCTTGAACGGCTTGAGTAACTGCGAGGGATGGAACCAGGCGGTCTCCACCCCGGCCTCGCGCAGCGTGCGCAGGCTGCGCCGCGTCATCGCCGAAGAACCCACCGCATCCAGCAACAAGCGCACCTTGACGCCGGCGCGCGCGCGTTCCATCAAAGCCTCGCAGATCGCGGTGCCGCTGCGGTCCGGCTGGAAGATGTAGTACTCCAGATGGATGTGGTCGCGCGCGTGACCGATCGCCTCGATGATGGCGGCGTAGGTGGCCGCGCCGTCGACCAGCCAATGCACTTCGGTGGCGCTGCTGGGCGCCAGGCCGGTGGTGGACTGGGCGATCTTGGCCAGCTCGGTGCAGTCGGCATCGGGTGGGCAGACGCTGTCGTAGCTTTCCATGCCCGAGCGCGAACGGCCGCGACGCAGGCGCTGGCGTTTGACCTTCTGCGGGCCGAGCCAGTAATAGATCAGCAGGCCCAGATACGGCAGCGCGGCCAACGACAGCACCCAGCTGAGCGTGGCCACCGGCTCGCGCTTCTGCAGCACGATCCAGCTGGCGATCCACAGCAGGTACAGCACGTAGGCGGCGAGGAGAAGCGCTTCGAGGTGGGGAATGGTGGCCAGCCAGTCCCACGCGCCCTGTGCAGATGCGAGCATGCGCGGATTCTACGGGCCGCACGCCTTACTGCGATGACCAGGCGGCCAACGCAATGGCGGAGCACGGGTCTGAACGCTGCATCGTGTCGGTGCGCGGTCGCGGCGTGTGAGATCTGCCGGCCGTACGATGGCGCGATGGCAACTGCAATCAAGGGCCGGGGTGCGACCGGCCATCTGCCCGGACGCTTCGAAACCACCACCCAGCAGGCGGTGGACGATGGCTGGTACGCGGACGACAGCGAGGAGTTTGCCGCGCCGGCATTGCGTACGCAGGTCACCGAGGAAACCGCGCGCAGCATCATCAGCCGCAATCAATCGCCGGATATCGGGTTCTCGCAATCGGTGAATCCGTATCGAGGCTGCGAGCATGGGTGCAGCTACTGCTTTGCGCGGCCCTCGCATGCGTATCTCAATCTCTCGCCCGGTCTGGATTTCGAGACAAAGTTGTTCGCCAAGACCAATGCGCCGGAGGTGTTGCGGCGCGAGTTGTCGCGGCCCAGCTATGTACCCAGCCCGATCGCATTGGGCATCAACACCGATGCGTATCAGCCGATCGAACGTAAGCACGCGCTGACGCGGCAATTGATCGAAGTGCTGTGGGAGACGCGGCATCCGTTCACGCTGATCACCAAGAACGCGTTGGTGACGCGCGATCTGGATCTGCTTGCGCCGCTGGCGCGCGAGGGGCTGGTGAACGTGTATTTTTTGGTGACCACGCTCGACCCGCACGTTTCAGCCAAGCTCGAACCGCGCGCGTCCGCGCCGCATGCGCGCCTGCGCGCGATGCGTGCATTGCACGAGGCCGGCGTGCCGGTCGGGGTGATGGCCGCGCCGGTGATTCCGTGGATCAACGATCACGAACTGGAAGCGATCCTGCAGGCCGCCGCCGATGCTGGCGCCGACAGTGCCGGCTACGTATTGCTGCGGCTACCGCATGAAGTGGCGCCGCTGTTCCGCGACTGGTTGCAGACCCATCATCCACAACGCGCCGAGCATGTGATGAGCACGATCCAGCAGCTACGCGGCGGCAAGGATTACGACAGCGCCTTCGGCACCCGCATGCGCGGACAAGGCGTGTATGCGGATCTGCTGGCGAGACGCTTCGCGCTGGCCCACCGCCGCGCCGGTTTCGATGCACGCCAGATGCCGCCGTTGGACACAGGGAAGTTTCGGCGCCCTGCTCCGCCGGCCAAGCCGGTCAAGGAGTCGCCGCAGGGGCAGTTGTTCTAGGGGCGGGAATCGGGATTGGGGAATCGGGAATCGCAACAGCGCAGCTCTTCTGCCGTTGCGATTCTCCATTCCCGATTCCCTATTCCCTATTCCCTATTCCCCGCCGTACAGCGCCTGCGCCGACTGAAACAAAATCCAGCTCGTCGCAATGAACTTGTCGCCGCCGACCGGGCGGTTGCCGCGGTGGGTGTGGGTGAACGCAGTGGGAGCGATCAGCAGGCTGCCGGTGCGTGGGCGGGCCTTGCGCTGCTGGAACAGGAATTCGGTTTCGCCTTGCTCGAACTCCTCGTTGAGGTAGAGCGTCCACAGCAGATGGCGGTGCAGCGTTTCGGCGTTGGCATCGCGCGGATACAGCTCGCAATGCCAGTACGGATAACCGCCCTGGTCGGCGGCGTACCACTGCAGATTGATCGCTGCCGGGCGCAGGCAGGTGCGCGCCAGATCGCCCAACGCCTGATCGCTCATCTGCACGATGTCTTCGGCAACCAGGCGATGCGGGCTGCCGTCCTCGGTGGTGACCTGCAACATCAGTGGTGAAATCAACGCCTGCGGGTAACGCCGCAGATAGCCGAGCAGGCCTTGGAAAACGGCTTGTTGCAGGCGGTTTTCCACCTCCGCCCACTCGGCCACACCGCTGATGCGCAGATCGCGGCTGTGTTTGAGTTCGGGAAACACGCCGCTGCCGACGCGCCCGGGTTGCAGCTGCTGGCTGTCGCGCATGCGTTGCACGATGGCGGCGCAATCCTGCCGCGACACCGCGTGGTCGGTGATCTGGATGAAGTCGGGTTGGTCCATGCCATGACGATAGCAACCTCGACATCGGCCTGCACAGTCGGTGCCTCGATTGCACCCCACCTGGATCGTTTCGCTGCGCCATATCGCAGATTCAAGAGCTTGGGTTCGATGCAATGGTCGAAGCAAGTCGTTAGCCTTGCGTGTTTCGTTGATCAGCAGGATGAGTGGATACCAAGGCCAAGCGTGGAAACTCCGCACGGCGCTATTCCCCCGTCGCTCTCCCTATCCCTGTCGATGACGAATGACGATGCTGCGCTCCGACAAGGCGCTGTATGCGGCTGCAGTGCATGCACGACCGCAAAAGAAAAACCCCGCCGAAGCGGGGTTTTTCATCACTCGTACCAGGAAGCGTCGATCAGAACTTGTAGTTGATCGAAGCGGCCAGCACGTCGCCCTTCACCTTGTAGCTACCAACCAGACGGTCGCCGGTGGCGCTGCGGGTATCGCTGGTCGGGTCGCTGGTGAACAGGTGGGTATAACCGAAGTTGTATTCGGCCTGCTGCGACGGACGCCAGCTCAGACCCAGCGACACCCACTTGCGGCTCGCATCGGGCACGCGCACGTCACGGTGCTCGGCGGTGGTCGGGGTCTGGTCGTAGGCCAGGCCGCCACGCAGGGTCAGCGTTTCGCTCATGCGGTAGTCGGCACCGATCGAGGCGAAGGTGGTGTCGCGGTAGGAGAAGTCCAGCACGCTGTCGGGCTGATTGGACGCGAAGTCCACCGTCACCTGGTCGAACTTGCTCCAGGCGGTGCGGGTGACGTCGGCCATGATCGACCACTGCTCGTTCACGTTGTGGGTGAAGCTGGCGGTGGCGCTGGCCGGCAGCTTGACGGTGGCGCGGCCCTTGGTGTCGACGAAGGTGCCCGGTGCGGCAACGCCCAGCACGGCAGCGGCGTTAGGCGGGGTGGTGAAGTCGGCGTCGCCGTCGGTGATCTTGTGCTCCACTTCCGAGCGGTAGCTGAAGCCGATGTGGGTGTTTTCGTCGATGCTGAACAAGCCGCCGAGGGTGAAGCCCACTTCGGTGCTGTCGCCCTTGATGCGCGAGTAACCGTCGGCGCTACCCGGGGCGAAACCCGGCACGCGACGCGCAGCCAGCACGCTGCCGAAATCCACCGCGTTGGCCAGGTCGATATCCAGACGCTCCGCAAACACCGAGGCGCCGAAGGACACGTAGGGGTTCACGTCGTAGGAGAAGGCGACGTTGAAGTCGATCGCCTGCAACTCGGTCTTGGTGCCGTGGTAACGGCCGACCCAGTCGCGGTCGTATTCGGTCTTGAAACCGAACGGTACGGTCAGCGAGGTACCCAGGTGCATGTTGTCGTTCTCGCCGAACGGCACATGGAAGTACATCGCCGGGACCGGCGCGATCATGCCGGCGTCGCCGCCATTGCCGCCGGAGACCGGGGCGCCGTTGGCATAGTTGCCGCTTTCAGGCTGGAACTTGGCCGAGAAGCTGATGGCGCTGACGTCGGCCTGGAACAGGCGACCGTCGAGCTGACGCATGCCGGCCGGGTTGTTGGCGATGATCGAGGCGTCATCGGGGGCGCTGCCGGAACCGGCGAAGGCGCGGCCAAGACCCTTGGCGCTGTTTTCCTTCAGCTGGAACGCGGCGCCGTGGGCCTGGCCAACGGCCAGCACACCGGCGATACCAACGGCCAACAGGGTGGCGCGGCTGAGAGTGGAAGCGGTAGACATAAGTTGTTGCTCTCCGGATAAAGACTGCAGTGGTCGGTACAGCGCCCGCGCCCAGCGCCAAACAGCAGCTGGAGCGCGCCGGAGACCCCCCCCCGACATACGACGCCGTACGCAGTATAACCACGACGATTAACCGAACAATAACGAAGTTCGTTTTGGCTGGCTGGACAGGTTGGGGATGGGTTCAGGAGCGTGAACCCGCTAGAGTGCCACTCCGATGTTCGTCTCTCTCCCCTCCCGCAAGAAACCTACCCCCCGCTGGGCGGTGCCGTTGCTGTTCGCAACCGTCTGGCTGGCCTACCTGTGGTCGATCAGCCGGCCGGGCGAGGCGCGCAACACGCTATGGCTGGACTGGGGCGCGCTGTCCAGCGGCGTCTCCAACCTGGGCGACTGGTGGGCGACCCTGCGCGACGGCAGCGTGCTGCGGCTGTTCACGGCCTTGTTCCTGCACGCGGACTGGTCGCACCTGCTCGGCAACCTGGTGTTCCTGCTGATCTTCGGGCTGCCGGCCGAGCGCATTCTGGGGCCGTGGCGGTTGTTGCTGCTGTTTCTGGTCGGCGGCGCGGCCTCCAACCTGGCGGCGATCTTTGCGATCGGCACGCCGGACCGGGTGATCATCGGTGCCTCGGGCGCGGTGTCGGCATTGATCGGCACCTATCTGGCGCTGTTTCCCGGCGCCAAGCTGGGCGTGGTGCTGCCGCTGGGGGTGTTTCTGGAATTCATCCGGGTGCCGGCGCCGTTGCTGATCGGGGTGTGGGCGATGCTGCAGGTGGTGTTCGCCTACATCGGCCCGGCGTTCGGCATGGTGGCGTGGTCGGCGCATATCGCCGGTTTCGTGTTCGGCATCGTCTATGGCCTGTACGTGCGCGCGGCGATCGCGCGGCGGCTGCGCAAGCGCCACGGGTTCTAACGCGGCGAGCGACGCGTGGTGGATGGCCCGACGACGCTGATGCAGGCGTTGCGTTCTGGCAGTGACCGGTTGCGCTGCCTCGGCCATGCTGGCGCGCCTATAATCGCCGGCATGGTCAAGCCTTTGTACAAAGTCACCTTCCTCAATCATGGCAAGGTGTACGAGCTTTACGCGCGTGAGGTCACCAGCAGCCATCTGTGGGGCTTCAACCAGATCGGCGAGCTGGTGTTCGACGTGCACGACGGGTTGGTGGTGGATCCCACCGAAGAACGGTTGCGCGAAGAGTTCGGCAATACCAAGACGCTGCACCTGCCGATGCAGAGCATCGTGCGCATCGAAGAGGTCGAGAAGAAAGGCCAGTCGGTGATCCGCGATGCCACCACCGGCGACAAGGTGGTCACGCCGTTCCCGCTACCGACCAAACCGCGCTGATGCGGATCCTGGTGCCCGACGATTACCAGGGCGCCGTCCGCCAGCTGCCCTGTTTGCAGCGGTTGCAAGGGCACGATGTGCAGGTGCTGGGTGCGCTGGCCACCGATCCCAACGAATGGGCCGAGCGACTGGTGGAAGCCGATGCGCTGGTGCTGATTCGCGAGCGTACCCGCGTGGACGCCACGCTGCTGCGGCGTTTGCCGCGGCTCAAGTTGATCAGCCAGACCGGGCGGGTGGGCGCGCATGTGGATGTGGCCGCGTGTACCGAGTTCGGGGTGGCAGTGGCCGAAGGCGTCGGCTCGCCGGTGGCGCCGGCCGAGCTGACCTGGGCCTTGATCCTGTCGGCCAGCCGGCGGCTGACCGAGTACCAGCGCGCGCTGCATCAGGGCCGCTGGCAGGCGCTGGGTGATCCCGGGTTGGGACGCGTGCTGCACGGGCGCACCTTGGGCATCTGGAGTTATGGGCGGATCGGCCAGCGCGTGGCCGGCTTCGGGCGTGCGTTCGGCATGCAGGTGCTGGTGTGGGGCGGCGAAGCCTCTTGCGCGCAGGCCGCGCGCGATGGGTTCGAGATCGCCGACAGCCGCCAGGCCTTGTTCGAACGCAACGATGTGCTGTCGCTGCATCGGCGCCTGAGCGCGCAGACACGCCATCAGGTGACCGTGGACGATCTGGCGCGCATGCGCCGCGATGCCTTGCTGGTCAACACCAGCCGCGCCGAATTGATTGCGCCAGGTGCGCTCTTGGCCGCGTTGGACGCCGGCCGTCCGGCGCAGGCGGCGGTGGATATGTTCGAACGTGAGCCGGTGCTGGATGCGCGCGATGCGTTGCTGCAGCACCCGCGCGTGTTGGCGACGCCGCATCTGGGCTATGTGGAACGCGACAGCTACGCGCTGTACTTCGAAGCGGCATTCGACAATGTGCTGGCGTTTGCTGCAGGCACGCCGCGCAATCTGGTCAATCCCGAGGCGTTGGCGATTGCGCGATAGCGGTTGTTTGAGTGGTGATCGCGTTCGGGAAGGCTTCTCGCGACCAAGGTCGCTCCTACAAAAGCATTCGCGCTGCGGCACGGCTTGTTGCGTGACGTTACATCCGGTCAGCGCTACGGTTGACGGGTGATCGAGGTGTGCGGGTAGGTAGATGACGTTGCAGTGCCAGCGCACATTGATCGCGCCGAGTGCGCAGCGGGTGTAGCTCACCCGCTGCGCCGTGTCCGGATTACTTGACCGGTTCGGCCGGTTTGGGTTTTTCCGCAGGCGCGGTCGGTTCGGCTGGCGCCGCTGGCTTGGCTTTTTCAGCCGGTTCGGTGGGCTTGTCGGTGGCCTTGGGCTTGTCGCCGGTCGCCGGACGCGCTGCTGCCGGCTTGGGTTCGGCTGCTGTCTTGACGGCCTTGGCCTTCTGCGCTGCCTGTGCCTTGGCTTTGAGCGCTGCTTGGGCCTTGGCGGCCGAGCCGGGCTGCTTGAGTTCGGCCAATGCGGCGGCGATCGGGCCATCGCCCGGCAGTACGTCGCCAGCGCTATAGCCCTCTTCGCCCTCGGCATCGCCGCGCAGATGGCCGGGCAAGGTGGCTTCGCTGTAGTCGGTCAGGCTGGCCGGCAGGTCGGCATCGCCCGGTTGCTGTTCCGGGGTGAGCAGCACTTCCGGCACGATGCCGCTGGCCTGGATCGACTTGCCGCTGGGCGTGTAATAGCGCGCGGTGGTGAGCTTGACCGAGTCGCCGTTGTCCAGCGGCAGCACGGTCTGCACCGAGCCCTTGCCGAAGGTGCGGCTGCCGATGATGCGCGCGCGCTGGTTGTCGCGCAGCGCGCCGGCCAGCACTTCCGAGGCGCTGGCCGAGCCGGCGTCCACCAGCACGATGACCGGCACCCCGCCGAGCAGGTCGCCCGGGGTGGCGTCGAACTTGGCATCGCTGATCGAAATACGTCCACGGGTGCTGACGATGTTGCCCTTGTCGAGCAGATCGTCGGCGACCTGTACCGCGGCCGTCAGCAGGCCGCCCGGATTGCTGCGCAGATCCAGCACCAGGCCGCGCAACTTGCCGCCGGCCTGCAGTTGCTTGAGGTTCTTCTGGAAGTCGGCACCGGTGTCGGCCTGGAAGGTGCTGATGCGGATATAGCCATAGCCCGGTTCCAGCAGCTTGCTGCGCACGCTGGCCACGCGGATGGTCTCGCGCTGCAGGGTGACGTCGAACGGCTTGGGTGTCTTGTCGCGCACGATGGTCAGCACGACCTTGCTGCCGGATTCGCCGCGCAGCGGCTCCATCGCCTTGCTGGCGTCGATCGGCTTGCCGTCGATGGCCACGATCACATCGCCGGCGCGGATGCCGGCGCGCGCCGCCGGAGTGTCGTCGATCGGCGCGATCACCTTGAGCGTGTTGTCCTGTTGCTGCAGCAATTCCACGCCGATGCCGTCGTAGGCGCCAGTGGCCTGCTCATCGAAGGCCTCGGCGTCTTCCTTGTCGAAATAGGTGCTGTGCGGGTCCAGATCCGAGAGCAGGCCACGTACGGCGGCATGCATCAGCTTCTTGTCTTCGACTGGATCCACATACGCCTGCTTGACCGCGTTGTAGACCGCCACGAAACGACGGATCTCTTCCAGCGGCACCTTGGACACGGCGGCTTCATTGGCTTCCGGATCGTCCGCAGTGGCCTGGGCGGCGGCGGTGCCGGCCTTCTGTGCCCAACCGGGCGACGCGAACAAGGCCAGCGACAGGGCAACGGACAGGACAGCTACGCGCATGAAGCACTCCGGAAGAGAGAAGACGCCCCACAACGTGGCGCCGCCTGGATTATGCGCGAAGCAGCGATAAATCCGCGTTGAATTGCCGTTGCCTGCTGCAACTGCGCAGATGCATGCGCGGTGGCGTCGCTGTGCGGTGCGCATCGTGCTGGCGATGACGCGGCCAGACGCGCTGCCGGGCATTGGCACACTGCACCGGGAGCGCCCGCCCGATGGCTGCGCAAGCAGCTTGTCCCGGTTCCCTGAGTGGTCGCCTCAATGGTGGCTTCAACGCGCTGCACGTCTGGTCACTGGGACGCGGCAGCGCGCGACTCACCGCACCTGCACTCAGCGCCGCTGCAACCAGCTCGACGGATCCACCGGCTGCCCATTGCGACGCAGTTCGAAGTACAACGCCGGCACGCCCTGCCCGCCCGAGCTGCCGACCTTGGCCACCGCCTCGCCGCGCTTGATCGAGGCGCCGGCATCGCGCAACAGCGTGTCGTTGTGCGCGTACAGGCTCATGTAGCCGTTGCCGTGGTCCACGATCAGGATCATGCCGTAGCCAGTCATCCAGTCGGAGAACACCACCGTGCCATCGGCCACTGCGCTGACGGTGCTGCCCTTGGGCGCGCCGATCAGCACGCCCTTGCTGGTGTGGCCGTCCGGCAAGGTGGCGTTGAAGCGGGCCAGCAGGTTGCCCGACACCGGCCAGCTCAGCCCACCGACCTTGGGGGCCGGCGCGCTGGCGATGACCTTGGGCGGCGTCTTGCCCGGCCGGTCGGGGCGATCGGGACGATCGGTTTTAGCGCGCTTTGCCTGCGCGGCGGCTTCGGCTGCGGCGCGCTTGGCAGCCGCGCGTCGTTCGGCTTCGGCCTTGGCGGCGGCTGCGCGCAGATTGGCGAGCAGTTGTTCCAGCGATTTGGCGTCCTGGCCCAGGGCTTTTTCGCGTTCGGCGCGCTGTTTGTAGCGGTCGTCCAGCTGCGCAACGGTGACCGCCTGCTGCGAGCGATCCTTCTGCAGCGAAGAGGCCTGCGCTTTTTGCTGCGCACGCGCGCTATCCAGTGCCTGGCGCCGGCTGGCGATGTCCTGTTCTACCTTCGCCAAGGCCTCCAGCTGCGTGGTCAGCGCCTGGATGCGCTGCGCGCGCGCGTTCTGCACGTAGCGATGGTCGGCCAGCCGGCGCGTGGCATCGCCCACCGTGTCTTGCGACAACAGCACCTTCAACGGCGCGTTGCGGCCGAGCTGATCGGCGGCGCGCAATAACCCGGCCAGCTGCGCGCGCTGGGTCTGCAGGCCACGCTGCAACTGCGCGCGATCCTGCTGCAGTTTGCTCAGGTGCTGCTCCTGCTCGCGCATCGCCGATTCGGTTTCGCTCAATGCACGTGCGGTCTTGGCTACCTTTTCATCGGCCTGGCGCAGTTGCTGGGCGGCGGTGCCGCGCTTGCCTTCCAGTTCGCGCCGGTCGGCAGTGATGGTCTTCAATTCATCGCGCAGCTGCTGCAGTTTGCGCTCGGCCTCGCGCTGGCTTTGCGCGCTTGCACCGGCGCTGCCGAGCACTGTGCAAGCCAGCATGGCCGCCGCCAGCCACGCGCGTGAGCGGCCGGTGGCGGGGGCAAGCGGCAGGCGCGAGCGCGGTGCGGGCGAAGGGGGCAACGAACGGTCCAGTGACTTCAGGCAGGTGCGCGATTGTATCCAAGCATGGTGTGATCGCCGCCACGCCCCAGATAGCCGCCGCCGCGCGAGGTTCAGCATGAAGTCCCAGCATCTTCTCCTGATGGTGTCCCTTGTCTGCACGAGCGCCTGGGCCAACGAGGACATCAGCAAGGTCAATGGTCGCATCAGCGCCGAGGCCGGCCAATCCTATGGCGCCCTGGACACCGTCAACGGCTCCATCGAAATCGGTGCCGGTGCGCAAACCAAGAGCGTGGAAACCGTCAACGGCAGCATCCAGATCGGCGAGCGCGCGCGCACCGGTGGCGTCTCCACCGTCAATGGCGCGATCACGCTAGGCCAGAAAGTGGTGGTGTCCGGCGGGCTGGAAACGGTCAACGGCAGCATTCTGGTGGAGCGCGGCAGCCAGATCAGCGGCGGCGTGGAAACCGTCAACGGCAGCATCGGTCTGGTGGAAACCGAGCTCGGCAAGGGCATCGAGACCGTCAATGGCGATATCACCGTGGGGGTGGGCTCGCATGTGCATGGCGGGATCGAGGTCACCAAGCCCAATTTCAGTCTTTCGTTCAAGCCGTCGCGTAAGCCGCGGGTGGTGATCGGCCCCAATGCGGTGGTGGATGGGCAGCTGCAGTTCGAGCGCGAGGTCAGCCTGTATGTGCATCGCACCGCCAGGATCGGCGCAGTCACAGGCGCCACTGCGCGCAGTTTCGACAGCGACGTGGCGCCCAAGGACTGACGCGCTCACCACAGTCAGCGCCTAGAATCGGGGGACCTTCGCCGCACGAGGAGTCCCGATGCCCCGCAAGATCCTGTTGTGCCTGGCCGCGACGCTGGCCCTGGCCGGCTGCAAACGTGAGCCCGCCGACGCACCTGCCGCGCCCAGCGCGCAGACCCCGGCCGATACCGCACCCAGCGCACCGGTCAGCCGGCACGCGTTCTCACCGGAGATGACGACCGGCGACTTCGCCGAGCTGGTCAAGACACTGGCCTCGGACGATTTCGAAGGGCGCGGCCCGGGCACCGCGGGCGAAGAGAAGACCGTTACCTATATCCGCGACCAGATGCAGCGCATCGGGCTGCAGCCGGGCAATGGCGATAGCTGGTTCCAGGACGTGCCGATGGTGGAAACCACCGCCGATGCAGCCACCGCACCCAGTCTGCGCAGCGGCGATCAGACCCGCGCACTGGCCTTCGGCACCGACATCGTGGTGGGCACGCGCACCGGCCAGGCCGAGGTCAAGCTGGACAACAGCGAGCTGGTGTTCGTCGGCTACGGCGTGGATGCGCCCGAGCAACAGTGGAACGATTACGCCGGCCAGGACTGGAAAGGCAAGACGGTGGTGATGTTCGTCAACGACCCCGGCTTCCATACCAATGATGCCAAGTTGTTCGACGGCAAGCGCATGACGTACTACGGGCGTTGGACCTACAAGTTCGAAGAAGCCGCGCGCAAGGGTGCGGCTGCCGCGTTGATCGTGCACGACACGCCCGGCGCCAGCTACGGCTGGGATGTGGTGAAGAATTCCTGGGCCGGCCCGCAATACGACCTGCCGGCTAAGGACGACACCGACCCGCGCCTGCCGGTGCAGGGCTGGATCAGCGCCGAGACCGCCAAGCAGTTGTTCGCCAACGCCGGGCTGGACCTGGCGCAGGCCTACAAGGACGCCAGCAAGCGCGGCTTCAAGCCGGTGCCGTTGAAAGCCAGCTGGTCGGTGGACCTGAAGAGCACCATCGCCGAAAAGACCTCACGCAATGTGGTCGGCGTGCTGCCGGGCAGCAGCCACGCCGATGAGGCGGTGCTGTACATGGCGCATTGGGATCACCTGGGCAAGCATCCGGGCGAGAGCGGCGACAACATCTACAACGGCGCGGTGGACAACGCGACCGGCGTGGCCGGCATTCTGGAAATCGCCGATGCCTTCGCGCATCAGGATCCCAAGCCGGCGCGCTCGGTGGTGTTTGTGGCGGTGACGCTGGAAGAATCCGGTTTGCTCGGGTCCAAGTATTACGTGGCCAACCCGAGTTTCCCGCTGGACAAGATCGCCGCGGTGATCAACCTGGATGCGATGTCGGTGGCCGGGCGCGCGCGCGATGTCACCGTGGTGGGCATGGGCAGCTCGGAGCTGGAAGACATTCTCAAGCCGATCGCCGCGATGCAGGGCCGCACGCTGCACGCCGAGGCGACGCCGCAGAGCGGCTCGTATTTCCGCTCGGATCATTTCAACTTCGCCAAGGCCGGGGTGCCGGCGCTGTACGCCGATGGCGGCGAAGACCTGCGCGAGGGCGGCACCGCTGCCGGACGTGCAGCCGCCGAAGACTATGGGCGCAATCGCTACCATGCCCCTGGCGATCAGTACGATGCGGCCACCTGGAAACTCGATGGCACCCTCGAAGATCTGCAGGCCGTGTATGGCGTGGGCAAGGAAGTCGCCGCTGGCGAGCGTTGGCCCAACTGGTATGCCGGCAATCCATTCAAAGCCGCGCGCGACCGCATGATGGTCGGCAAGCCGGGTGTGAGTGCAGTAGCGGATCCGCAGGCACCTGCCTCTGCGGCTGATGGCAAACAGGCCGATGGCAAGCAGGTAGCGCCGGCGCGTTGAGTACACCGAGTGCGCGCATTGCCTCAAGCACGCATGTGTGGAGTCGTGTTGCGATCGATCGAGTTGCGGCACTGCGGGTGACAACAAGGCCTGCGCGCAGCTTGCGGTGTCAATAAACAGGGCCTCCAGTTGGAGGCCCTGTTCAGTGCTGCAGTGCTGCCCGGCAAACATGCTCAAACACCACCACGCGATTGCGTCGGTGATGGATCAGTCGTTGTCCGCGCTGACCACGTGCCCATCTTCCGGATCGATGTGCAGGTCGACCTTCTGCCCGCCACGTTGCTCGGCGTCTGCCTTCCACAGGCCGTCCTTGAACTTGAGGTCGTGCACGTTGGAATAGCCGTTGGTCGACAACGCCGCGCGGATATCGGCCTCGCTCAACTTGGAGGTGGTCTGGTCGCCGTACACGCGCCCGGTCACCGGGTCGATACGCACATCCACATCCTTGCCATCGCCGCTGCGCGCATCGGCGGTCCACACTCCGTGCTCGAACTTGACGTCGTGCACCTTGGTGTAACCCTTGCTGGTGAGCATGCTGGTGATTTCGGCGGACGTCAGCGCCTTGGCCGGCTTATCGGCAGCGGCCTGCGCAAATGCGCCATGCGATGCCAGCGCGAGTGCGCCGATCAGCGCGGTCTTCATCAATCGATGTGCCATGAGACTGCTCCTGCAGTGAAGTGTGCCCATGCTGGACGCGCTGTCATCGCCATCGGGTGAAAAAACCGACGTCGAGGTGGTACGAGTTCAGGCAGCTGAAATGCTCGCACCGGTCTTAAGGAACCTCTGAACAACGCACCACAGATACGCGACACTACCCGCCTGATGTTGAGGAGTGATCCATGCAACTGACGTTCGGTGACGCTGAGGGCCTGGGCAAGCGCAAGCAGACCCGGCGCGAGATCTTTCTGGCCGAGATGGAGCAGGTGGTTCCGTGGCAGCAACTGCTCGGTCTGATCGCGCCGCACTATCCGGTATCGGGCCGGCCAGGTCGGCAGCCGTACGCACTGGCGACGATGTTGCGGATTCATCTGCTGCAGCAGTGGTATGCGCTGAGCGATCCGGCGATGGAAGAAGCACTGCACGAGATCCCGACCTTGCGGCGGTTTGCCCAGCTCGGTGGCTTGGACAACGTTCCGGACGAGACCACGATTCTCAACTTTCGGCGCCTGCTGGAGACCCATGGCCTTGCCGCGCGGATGCTGGAAGCGGTCAACGCGCATCTGGCGCGCAAGGGCCAGAGCCTGCGGTCGGGCACGATCGTCGATGCGACGCTGATCGCGGCGCCCAGTTCGACCAAGAATGCCGACAACGCGCGCGACCCTGAGATGCATCAGACCAAGAAGGGCAATCAGTGGTATTTCGGGATGAAGGCGCACATCGGCGTGGATGAATTTTCCGGGTTGGTGCACCACGTCCATTGCACAGCCGCCAACGTCGCCGATGTCACGGTGATGCACACGTTGCTGCATGGCAAAGAAGACAGCGTGTTCGGCGATAGCGGCTACACCGGTGCGGACAAACGCGAAGAACTGCAGGCCTGCAAGGCTGCATTCTTCATCGCCGCCAGGCCCTCGACGATGCAAGCCCTCGGCAACAAACGCGAGCGTGCTCGGGAAAGACGTTGGGAACACTTCAAGGCCAGCGTGCGCGCGAAGGTGGAGCATCCATTCCGGGTGATCAAGCGCCAGTTCGGCTACACCAAGGTCCGCTATCGCGGCCTGGCCAAGAACACCGCGCAGGTGCTGACCTTGTTTGCGCTATCGAACCTGTGGATGAAGCGAAAGCAGTTACTGCCGACGATGGGGAACGTGCGCCTGTAACCCGGGCAACACCCTGCAAACGCGCCGGAAACGGCAAAAAAATCGAGGATCTGAGCGCCGTCAGCCTGGTCGATGTGGTTAGGCTCATCCTCCGATGCCGTTGATCAGACCATCCTTAATTCGCCTTGCACGTGATGTTTACCTTCCGCGGGAGGTAAACATCACGTGCAAGGTCGTCGATAACGCGATCGGGATGGTTGCGCTGCGATTCGCACAGGAGCCAGAACGATGCACAGCCCGGACGGACGCATAAAAATCGAGCCGCCTTGCGGCGGCTCGACCCGATTACATCAAGGTGTGACGCGTGTGATGCCCGCTGCCCACGGAGACAGGATCGACATCTGTGGCCGGTCGGTGCCGTCCTTGTTCGGCTGTAAGGTATACGCGTAGGAGCCCCACCAAGCGCCTGCGGCCCACCACGTCCAGCCCAACCAGACATCGTCGTTTCTCTGCATATACTTGAGCATGCCATACAGCGCACTATTACAGGTCTTATTGCTGGCACTGCCGAATTCGCCAAGGAAACCGCGCTTGTGATTGGCGCGTAGCCACTCGGTGAAGCTGCGCAAACGATCGGCACCGATGCTGGAATTGACGCACACGTTGGTCGTGCCGCTGGAATCTGCGTCCAGATACTGATGCACCTCGAACGCGTAGTTGTTGAGGGGATCGTAGATGGACGCCAGCGCGGTGGCATTGGAATAGCCATCGCTTGTGAGCGAGGACCAACTGTGCGCACCGGTCCAGAGAACGCCTGGGACCAGGATCAAATTGTTTGCACCGGTGGCGCGGATGGCGTCGATCGCCGCCTGCGCGCTACCGGCCCATCCGCTGGCAGATACGCCATTGGGCTCGTTCATCAGGCCGAAGATCACGGCATTGTCGTTGCGGAACACCAGCGCAAGACGCCGCCATAAATCGGCGAACGTGGCGTTTTGCACCTCGCTGCTACCGATCTTGTAGCCGTTGTATTTGGCGTAGTTGTGGATGTCCAACACCAGATACATGCCCGATGCCTTGGCGCGTGCCACCGCCTGTTGCACCAATGCCAGTTGCGCCGGATCCAATTCGCCGCGCGCACTCGGTTGCAGGCGCTCCCACAGGATGGGAAGACGGATGGTATTCATGCCTACACCTGCGAAATAGGTGTAATCGCTGGTTGCCGGATACATATAGTCCTTGTTGAGGATTCCCGGCTTTTTGGAAGACGCGAATTCTGCGCCTGAGAGATTGACGCCGGCGTATTTCAGTACCCGCGTTCTTGCGTGGGCGAGCGGCAACGTGCCGATCAGGAGGAACAGCAGGGCGCAACGAACAAGGTTGCGAAGCGAGTGAGAAACGGCGGACATAAAGCAACTCCTTAGACGACGGGGAAGATGCGTCACAGCACCCTTTGTGCTTGCGATCTGCGCGAAAATACGCCGCATCCGTCGTCTTTAATGCATCTGCCGTACCGAATTTCCGGTTGCATTAACTGCGAAGTAAATGTGTCGAATGGAGCGCAGTCACATATCGCACAGGTCACTTTTCGAATCAGCGCGTTATAACGTGGGCATGGAATATGCGGAAAAGCAGGCTTTTCAAGCCGCGACAGATGCATCGCTGTGTCGAAATACCATCGTATGGACGCGCTCGCTGTCAACGGTCCGGCGTCGGATCACTGACGTAACAATGCAGTAGCACGTGCAGCGAACGCATAAGCGTTTGCCGTCGTCGTCTATGTTTATCGCAGGCGTTTATTAACTAAGCGATGCGCTTTCCACGGTTGTGTGGCTGATGCGCCGGGCAGGACCATCCGGATGCATGCACGCGAGCTTGGCAGCAAGCTGCTGGGGCAACCAGCGCCGTAGCATTAGAGGATCACGCACCAACTGAAACACCGCCGTCCCCGGCGTCAGTCAGGTGGTGATGGCTTTTCAACTGCAATGAGGGTGTTGCACATGGATATCGAGTCCAAGCTGTGTGACCGCACGTTGCGATGACGCACACAAAAGAGCCGCCTTGCGGCGGCTCGATCGGATCATGGCGAGATCACATCACATCACATCAAGGGCTGAAGCGTGTCGCATGGGTCGCCTGTGGCGACAGGATCGACATCTGCGGCTTATCGGTTCCATCCTTGTTGGGATGCACGTTGTATTCGTAACTGATGTTCCACCATGAACCGGCAGCCCACCAGGTCCAGCCCAGCCAGACATCTGCATTGGTTTCCATATACCCGAGCATGCCCTGCAGCGCTGCATTGCAACCTGCGTTGTTGCCGGTGCCGAATTCGCCCAGGAAACCGCGTTTTTGATTAAGGCGCAACCACTCGGTGAAACTGCGTAGCCGATCGGCGCCGACGGTGGCACTGACGCAGACATTGCTGGTGCCGCTGGAATCGGCATCCAGGTACTGATGCACTTCGAACGCGTAGTGGTTGAGTGGGTCGTAGATGGAGGTCAGCGCGGTGGCGTTGGAATACCCATCGCTGGTGGGCGAGTACCAACTATGCGCGCCGGTCCATAACACGCCGGGGACCAGAATCAAATTGTTTGCACCGGTGGCCCGAATGCTGTCGATGCCTGCCTGTGCAGCGGCAGCCCAGCCACCTGCCGATACCCCATTGGGCTCGTTCATCAGCCCGAAAATCACCGCGTCATCGTTCTTGAACACCAGCGCAAGACGGCGCCACAAATCGCTGAAGGTCGCAATCGGCACTTCAGGAGTGCCTATTTTATAACCGTAGTATTTGGCATAGTTGTGGATATCCAGCACCAGATACATGCCCGATGCCTTGGCGCGAGCCACGGCCTGCTGCACCAATGCCAATTGCGCCGGATCCAGTTCGCCACGTGCGCTGGGTTGCAGGCGCTCCCACAAAATGGGCAGGCGGATCGTATTCATGCCAACGCCGGCGAAATAGGTGTAATCGCTGGCAGGTGCGTACATATAGTCTTTGTTGAGGACTCCCGGCTTTTTCGACGATGCAAACTCGGCACCGGAAAGATTGACTCCGGCGTAGGTGAGTGCGCGTGTCTGCGCATGAACCTGCGGCAAGACGCCAAGCAGGACGAGAAGCAGTGCACAGCAAACAACGCTGCGCAGCGAGCAGGAAACAGAAGACATAAAGCAACTCCTTGAACGACGGGGACGATGCGTCGCAGCCGGTTGCGTGCGATTTGCGCCAAGTGCGCTGCATCGGTAGGACTTAATGCATTGGCTGTGCCCGATCGCGCAGCACACTGAGCGTTAAGTAAATGTGCGAGCTCACTCCCAGTCACAATTCGCTGGGGTCACATTCCGCACCAGCACGCTGTAACGCGCGGCAGAAAAAAGCGGCCGCGCACGCTTCGGCACACGGTCAGCGCGGACGGTGTGCTGTCGAAAGAACGTCGTATGGATGCGTCTGCTGCCAACTGCATGACGCCGATTCATTGGCGCCGTCACGGTTGCGCCTGCATGCTCAGCGCATGCGAGGCGTGGTTTGCAGACGAATGCGAGGTGTCGCTGTTAGCGGGCGATACGCTGCGCGCGGGCGCTCAGGATCGTCATCTGTGGCTTGTCGCGTCCCTGCGCATCGGGCTGCACGTTGAATGGATAGGTCCGGTTCCACCATGCCCCGGCCGCCCACCAGGTCCAGCCGATCCACACATCGCTGTTGGTTTCCATGTACACCAACATGTTGTTGAGTGCGCTGTTGCAGGTCGCGTTGTTGCCAGTGCCAAATTCGCCCAGAAATCCACGTTTGTGATTCAGGCGTAGCCACTGGGTAAAACTGCGCAGGCGTTCGGCACCGACGGTGCTGCTGACGCAACCGGCGCTGGTACCGCTGGAGTCGGTATCCAGATATTGATGCACTTCGATGGCGTAGCGATTGAGCGGGTCGCGAATGGATGCCAGTGCCACGGCATTGGATTGCCCGGCAACGGTGGAATACCAACTGTGCGCGCCGCTCCACAACGCACCGGGAACCAGAATCAGATTGTTGGCGCCGGTTTTGCGGATGGTGTCGATCGAGGCTTGTGCCGCGGTGGCCCAGGATTGCGGATTGATGTCATAAGGCTCATTCATCAGCCCGAAGATCACCGCGTTGTCGTTCTTGAAGGCGATCGCCAGACGGCGCCACAAATCGGTAAAGGTGCTGATCGGCACGCGGCTGCTGCCGATCTTGTTGCCGTAGTACTTGGCGTAGTTGTGCACATCCAGAATCAGATAGACCTTGGCGGCCTTTGCATTGGCGACTGCCTGGCGGATCAGTGCCAATTGCGCCGCATCCAGTTCACCGCCAGCCTTGGGTTGCAGGCGCTCCCACAGGATGGGTAATCGAATGGTGTTCATGTGTTTGCCGGCGAAGTAGCGGTAATCGCTGGCGGCCGGATACAGGTAGTCGACGTTGAGCACGCCGGGTTTTTGCGAGGATTTGATTTCTGCGCCAGAGAGATTGACGCCGGCATACTTCAGGCGATTGCCGCTCTGTGCATGTGCAAGCGGCATGATGACAAGCAGCAGCAATGAGAACGCGCAGCTAAGCAGCCGGCGTGTCCGGGGGGGAGAGGGCAACATGGGTGACTCCTGAAGCATTCGCGGGGGGAGATGCATCGCACTGGCGTGGACCTGCCACGTGCATGACGACAATGCAACGCCTACACCCTAGGCGCATCCGTACATTCAAACTACGAATGCGAGATATCACTTAATTGGAGCTGTGAGCGACTTGGCACTTATTGCTAAACATACACGTGCTTTGATGTGGTAAAGCGGCGTCGCGCGATCGTCATCGCCGCACACAGGTCGCACTCTGCGCGGCAGCACTGCATCGACTGCTGCGCATTCGAGATGGAGTGACGTTGCAGGTTGTCTTGCGGTTACAACACTGCACATCGATGCAGTGGCGTGCCTTGCATCAACGCAGATCGCAATTGCACGTATAAAACTCACCTGGTGCGCGAACGGGACGTCGGCACTTGCGATGTATTGCACGTGAGGTTTGTGTGCTGCGTCGTGATTGCGGCAACACTCCATCACTGCGGATCCTGCAAGACGCGTCGCGCGATTGCGGGGCCACCGCAATCGCGCGTAGCGCTGTGCTGCCAGCGCCCGCACACCCGATGCTTCGGCATAGCGCATGTCATATATGCATGACAAAAAAAACGGTGGCCGCAGCATCTTGCTGCGACCACCGCATTCGAACAGACCAGCGTGTGTTACTTGGTGGCGCGGCGTGCGTACTTGCTCAGGATGGAGATCTGCGGCTTGTCGCTGCCATCCTTGCCCGGCTGCACGGTGAAGAAGTACTCCGGCTTCCACCATGCACCGGCGGCCCACCAGGTCCAGCCCAGCCACACGTCGCTGTTCTTTTCCATGTAGGTCAGCATGCCTTCCAGCGCCTGGTCGCAGACCGGATTGTTGGCAGTGCCGAATTCGCCCAGAAAGCCTTTCTGCTTGTTCTCGCGCAGCCATGCGGTGAAGCCGCGTAATTTCTCTTCGCCAACCGTGGCGCTGGTGCAGACCGGCTTGGTGCCGCTGTAGTCGCTGTCCAGATATTGATGCGCTTCGAAGGCCAGGTTGTTGCCCGGGTCCTTGACGATCTCCAGCGCCTTGGCATTGGAACCGCCATAGTTGGCGCTGCGCCAGCTGTGCGCGCCGCTGTAGGCGGTGCCCGGCACCAGGATCAGGTTCTTGGCGCCGGTCTTGCGGATCGCGTTGATTGCGCCTTGCGCCGCTGCAGCCCAGTCGGTTGCGGAAATCCCGTTGGGCTCATTCATCAGCCCGAAGATCACCGACGAGTCGTCCTTGAATTCCAGCGCCAGCCGGCGCCACAGATCCGCCACTGCGGCGGCGGGCACATCGCTGGTGCCGATGCGCTTGCCGTTGTACTTGGCGTAGTTGTGCACATCCAGGATCAGGTATTGCTTGTTGGCCTTGGCCGCCGCCACCGATTTCTTCAGTAGCGCCAATTGCGCCGGATCCAGATCGCCGCTGAGCTGTGGTTGCAGGCGTTCCCACAGGAACGGCAAGCGGATCGTATTCATGCCTTTGCCGGCGAAATAACTGAAATCCGACGCGGCCGGATAGGTGTAGTCCTTGTACAAGGTGCCCGGCTTCTTGCGCGAGTTGAACTCGGCGCCGGAGAGATTGACACCGACATATTTCAGGCTGGCAGATTCTTTTTTCGCAGCGGCGGGCTCTTTTGCCTGCGCCAACGGCATTGCGGCGAGCAAGGTCAGTGCGAGTGCGGCACTGCGTAACGAGGGGAAATGTGCGGGAGAGCGAAACATGAAGCCTCCTTCGGCATCGACGTGAGTGGCCGCAGGGGGAGGGCACGGCCAGCAGGGATGGTGCAGGGCAGGATGGTGGTTGGTCAGCGTAGAAGCTTTGGCGTTAGTGCGCCATTCACGCCTACTGCAGCGATTTGATCGTGCAAACGCCTGCAAGGCGCACTTCGCCGCTGCGGTGGCGTTCGCAACCCGACAGGCAAGACGCACTGTCGCAGGAGTGCGACAGGCGCCTGTTTTAAGCTAGAGGCTGCTTACTTTTGTCTCCTGCACCATCGCGGGGGACGTGACGCCCGGAGCCCCCTCATGAGCAAAGCTCACGCTTACGCCGCCCAGACCGCCGATCAACCACTTGCACCGTTCGTGTTCGAACGGCGCGCACCAGGCCCCGACGATGTACAGATCGACATCGCCTATTGCGGTGTGTGTCACTCGGATCTGCATACCGCACGCAACGAATGGCACAACACGCTGTACCCGTCGGTGCCCGGCCACGAGATCGTCGGCCGTGTGACGGCGGTGGGCGATGCGGTCACTGGCTTCAAGGTCGGCGACCTGGCCGGTGTCGGCTGCATGGTCGACAGCTGTCGCAGCTGCGCGTCCTGCCAGGAAGGCGAAGAACAGTATTGCGAGCAGGGCTTTACCGGCACCTATAACGGGCCGATGTTTGGCGGCGAGAACACTTACGGCGGTTACTCGGACCACATCGTGGTCGATCAGAAATACGTGCTGCGCATCTCGCACAGCGACAACCTGGCCGCCGTGGCGCCGCTGCTGTGCGCCGGCATCACCACTTATTCGCCGCTGGCGCATTGGAAGGTCGGTCCCGGCCAGAAGGTGGGTGTGGTGGGCCTGGGTGGCCTGGGCCACATGGCAGTGAAGATCGCCAAGGCGATGGGCGCCACTGTGGTGTTGTTCACCACCTCCGAGAGCAAGCGCGCCGATGCGTTGCGTCTGGGTGCCAGCGAAGTGGTGATCTCCAAGGACGAGGCGCAGATGGCCGCGCAAGCCAACACACTGGACTTCATCCTCAACACCGTGGCCGCGCCGCACAACCTGGACCCGTTCCTGGCTGCGCTCAAGCGCGACGGGGCGATGGTGCTGGTGGGTGTGCCCGAGCATTCGCACCCTTCGCCGAGCGTGTTCAATCTGATCATGAAGCGCCGCACGCTGGCCGGTTCGTTGATCGGCGGCATCCGCCAGACCCAGGAAATGCTGGATTTCTGCGCCAAGCACAACATCGTCTCGGACATCGAAACGATTCGCGCCGACCAGATCAACGAGGCCTACGAGCGCATGCTCAAGAGCGACGTGAAGTATCGCTTCGTGATCGATATGGCCACGCTGGACAAGGCGGCCTGATCGCTCAGCGCGCCCGGCAATCGATGCAGCCCTGCAACAGGGCTGCACATCAGGTGCCTGCACCAACGACTGCAGCGTGGACCCGGCAGTGACCGCGTCCACGCTGCTGCCGGATGACACCGGCCACCGGCTGCAGGTATCGCCGGACTGCGATTCGATTAACCAGGTCAGGCGCCCTGCGCGGCGGCCACTCTGCCGTCCTGCGCCGGATAGGGCGACACCAGCGGCGTCGCGGGGCGCGCCAGCATGGGTGCGGAGAACAGCAGGTTCAGCGCGGGCAGGCGGCCCGGCGTGCGCAGCAGGCACAGCAGGGTCGGCGCCAGTACGCCGGTGCCCAACAAGGCGAAGAACAGCAGCGACCCATCGTGGATCCAGCGCGGCAGCAGATAGGCCAGCACGATGAACGGCGGGAAGTGGGTCAGATAGAACACCACCGAGTTGCGGCCCACATAGCGGATCGCCTGCGCGGCCGGTTGCTGGTTTGCCCAGATTGCAGCAGCGATCACCAGCGGCAGCGCGATCACCACCAGCGGCAGGTAGCCGATCCAGATACCGTGCAGCGCGGTGAGATTGGCGATCAGCACGATCGCGCACAGGCTCAGGCACGACAGTGGCCAGATCCAGCGCGGTGCCTGCTGCAGTAGTGCCGGCACGCGACCGGCCAGCAGCGTGCCGATGTAGAAGAACGCGAAGTAATAGAACGGGTCGGCCCCCTGGCGCAGCAATGGGCCCAGGCACACCGAGCCCAGCAGGGTCGCTGCCAGCACCAACGGGGCCGGCAGCCGACGCAGCAATGGGATCACTGCAAGAAACACGAACAGGTAGAACAGAAACCAGGTCAGTGCCACGTTGCCGACCGCGATCCTGCCCAGGTCCAGCCAGGCAATGGGTTCGGCCTTGGCCAGCACCGAGCCTGCCTCGCGCAACCCGAAGATCAGCAGCGACCAGATCAGATAGGGATACAACACGTGCCGCAGCTTGCCGCTGAAGTAGGTCGCGATCCCCTTGTCCAGCCCACGCGCCACGAACAAGCCCGAGAGCAGGAACATCAGCTGCATGCGCAATGGGGCCAGCGAGCGGTTGATACGCTCGATCGACAGCATCAGCGTGCTGCTTTCTCCGGCTGCCCCGCTGCGTAGCTCGGGATAGGCGTCGAAAGCGAAGCCATAGGCGTGCAGGACGATCACCATCAGTACGCTGGCACCGCGCAGCCAGTCCACCCAATCATCGCGTTTATGGTTGCCGGTAATGGTTTGGTACGTCATGAGGTTGCTCCTTTGGTGGGGCCCACGGCTTTGCCGCCGCGGTGTGCGACGACACGAATCAGGTCTGGATTCCACGGCGGTGTTGTCCACGCGTGGGAGGAGGCGGATACCGTCGTTGCCGAGGACATCCGGGTAAGCGCAGAGCGTTCCGCGTGTCAGTGAGGGTGGCTGGGCTGCGTGATGCGGGGACGGCTTATATGTGACTTAGATCACACTTGTTTGGCGGGTGCAATCGTCGAGGCTGCAGATAGATGCAGACCTGTGTGTGCGCTGATGGCAAGGTCATGCGTGGGTGCGGGCGCCTTGCACGATCGATGGCCGCTTGAGTTTGCAGTTGCCGGGATGCGGTGAAGCGCGTGCTCAGCGATAGGCGGCGTTGCGGTGTTGCGTTGTGGTCTACGCGCGCTGCCAGCGTCAGCCTGATCGGCGGCAGGACAAATCACCGCACGCAGCAGCAAACGCTGCACGATCGCTTGAGCGAAGTGCCGATCGCGAAAGACAGGGGGATTGGTCGTGGAGCGTTCCGGGTCGGGCGAGGCGCGACCTTGCGGAATGCGATGCCCGTTGCATGTCGCCGTGGATGCATTGCATTGCGGTGCGTCACGCGGGCGTAGCCGCTCACGCAGGCGTGCGGGTTGCCCGCACGCGAGCCTGCACGCGAGCCCGCACCAATGGTGGGCGCATCGCCCACCGCTGGCAATTACTCAGGCCGCAGCGGGTTCCTTGACCTGCGCCTTGACGCCGAGCAGCTGCACGATGCTACCCGCCGCATCGCGGCCTTCGGCCACAGCCGTCACCACCAGGTCGGCACCGCGCACGCAGTCGCCACCGGCGAACAGGCGTGGGTTGCTGGTCTGGTAGGGCAGGCGGCCGTTGTCGTCGGCAGGGGCGACGATACGGCCGTTGCTGCCGGCTTCCACGCCTTGCGAGGCCAGCCAGTCCGGTACGGTCGGCGAGAAGCCGAAGGCGATGATCACCACGTCCGCTTCCAGCAGCGATTCGCTGCCTTCCACCGGTACTGCATTGCGACGGCCGCTGGCATCGGGCTCACCGAGCTTGGTCTCCACCACGGTGACGCCAATGGCTTCGTCGTCGGCGCCGGATTCGATCGACAGCGGCTGACGGTTGAACAGGAAGCGCACGCCTTCCTCGCGCGCGTTGGCCACTTCGCGTGCCGAGCCCGGCATGCTGGCCTCGTCGCGCCGGTACGCGCAGGTGACCTTGGCCGCACCCAGGCGGATGGCGCTGCGCACGCAGTCCATGCCGGTGTCACCGCCGCCCAGCACCACCACGCGCTTGCCGTTGAGATCGGGCAGTGCCATCTGGTCTTCCCAGCCGGCGATCGGCCGGCCGTGCGGGTCGTTGCCGCTGACGATGCGGCTGTTCTGCACCAGGAACGGCAGCGCCGGCAGCACGTTCTTCAGATCCTGGCCGGGCAGCCCGCCATCGGTGTAGCGGTAGGCACCGGTGCCCAGGAAGACCGCGTCGAATTCGCCCAGCAGCTGCTCGATGCTGACGTCGCGGCCGACTTCCACGCCCAGGCGGAACTGCACGCCCATGCCTTCGAGGATTTCGCGGCGCTTGCCGATCACCGACTTGTCCAGCTTGAAGCTGGGAATGCCGAACTGCAGCAGGCCGCCGATCTGCTCGTAGCGGTCGTAGACCACCGCTTCGATGCCGGCGCGCACCAGCCGGTCCGCACACGACAGGCCGGCCGGGCCGGCGCCGATCACCGCCACCCGCCAGCCGGTTGGCTGCACGTTGCCCAGGTCCGGGCGCCAGCCCATCTTGAAGGCGGTATCGACGATGTATTTTTCCACTGCACCGATAGTGACCGCGCCGAACTCCTCCAGCGTGCAGCTGCCTTCGCACAAGCGGTCCTGCGGACACACCCGCCCGCACACTTCCGGCAGCGGGTTGGTGGAATGGCACAGCGCGGCGGCTTCTTCGATGCGGTTTTCCTGCACCAGCTGCAGCCACTGCGGGATCGCGTTGTGCACCGGGCACTTCCAGCTGCAATACGGATTGCCGCAGTCCAGGCAGCGGCCGGACTGATACTGCGCGTCGGCCTTGTCGAACTTGCCGTACAGCTCGCCCCAGTCACCGGACGTACGCAGCTCCACCGGAATGCGCGTGGGCATGGTCCGGGGCAGGTCGAGGAATTGGAAGGCTTGCTTGCGGCTCATAAGAAAATCCGTGGCTGATTCCCTTCTCCCACCGGGAGAAGGTGCCCCGAAGGGGCGGATGAGGGTACGGAGCGTCAGCGCCCGCATCCCCAAACCCTCTCCCGTTGCAGGGAGAGGGAAGCACTCAGGCGGCGCGCCGCAGCGACTCGGTCAGCGACTCGATACTGGCGGCCTTGGGTTTGACCAGCCAGAACTTGCCGATGTAGTCGCGGAACTCGTCCAGGATCTGCTGCGCCCAGATGCTGCCGGTCAGCTCGCGGTGGCGGCTGATCAGGGTATGCAGATGCTGGCGATGGTTCTCGAAGCCTTCGGCGGAGACGCGGTGGATGTCGATCAGCTCGTGGTTGTAGCGATCCACGAAGTCGCGTTCGATATCCAGCACGTAGGCCAGGCCGCCGGTGAAGCCGGCGCCGAAGTTCAGGCCCACTTTGCCCAGCACCAGCACCACGCCATCGGTCATGTATTCGCAGCAGTGGTCGCCTGCGCCTTCCACCACCGCCAGTGCGCCGGAGTTGCGCACCGCAAAGCGCTCGCCCGCGCGGCCGGCCGCGAACAGTTCGCCGCCGGTGGCGCCGTACAGGCAGGTGTTGCCCACGATCGGCGTGCTGCGGGCTTCGAAGCGCGCGCCGCGTGGCGGACGCACCACCAGCCGGCCGCCGGCCATGCCCTTGCCGACGTAGTCGTTGGCTTCGCCCTCCAATTCCAGCTGCAGGCCACCGGCGTTGAACGCGCCGAAGCTCTGCCCGGCAGTGCCGCGGAAGCGCAGGTTCAACGGCGCATCGCTCATGCCGTGGTTGCCGTGCGCGCGCGCGATGGCGCCGGACAGGCGTGCACCGATCGAGCGGTCGGTGTTGTGGATCAGGAAGCGATGGTCGCCGCCGGTCTTGTTGGCGATCGCATTGACCAGCAGGCCGTCCATCTGCGTGGCCAGGCTGTCCGGCGACTCGTACAGGCGCTGGGCCGCGCAATGGCTGCCGTCGTACTGCGCATGCGTGAGCAGGCGCGAGAGATCGACCTTGACCCCGGCGCGTGGCGAGACCTCCAGCTGTTCGAGCAGGTCGGTGCGGCCGACGATCTCGTCCAGCGAGCGCACGCCCAGGTACGACAGCCACTGGCGCACTTCTTCGGCCAGCAGGCGGAAGAAATGCTCCACGCGCTCCGGCAAGCCGGTGAAGTAGTTCGCACGCAGGCGCTCGTCCTGGGTGGCCACGCCGGTGGCGCAGTTGTTGAGGTGGCAGATGCGCAGGTACTTGCAGCCCAGCACGATCATCGGCGCAGTACCGAAGCCGAAACTGTCGGCGCCCAGCAACGCGGCCTTGACCACGTCCAGGCCGGTCTTCAGGCCGCCATCGGTCTGCAGGATGGTGCGGTCGCGCAGGTCGTTGGCCACCAGCGCCTGGTGCGACTCGGCCACGCCCAGTTCCCACGGCACGCCGGCGTAACGGATTGAGCTGATCGGGCTGGCGCCGGTACCGCCGTCGTGGCCGGACACGGTGATCAGATCGGCGCCGGCCTTGACCACGCCGGCGGCAATGGTGCCGACGCCGGCATGCGCGACCAGCTTCACCGACACCAGCGCGGTCGGGTTGACCTGCTTGAGGTCGTAGATCAGCTGAGCCAAGTCTTCGATCGAATAGATATCGTGATGCGGCGGCGGCGAGATCAGGCCGATGCCGGGCTTGGCGTAACGCAGCCGGGCGATCAGTTCGTTGACCTTGTGGCCGGGCAGCTGACCGCCTTCGCCGGGCTTGGCGCCCTGGGCGACCTTGATCTGCAGCACCTCGGCATTGACCAGGTATTCCGGGGTCACGCCGAAGCGGCCGGAGGCCACCTGCTTGATCTTGGAGCGCTTCTCGGTGCCGTAGCGGGCCGGGTCTTCGCCGCCTTCGCCGGAGTTGCTGCGCCCGCCCAGGCGGTTCATCGCAATGGCCAGTGCTTCGTGCGCCTCGGGCGACAACGCGCCCAGGCTGATCGCGGCGGTGTCGAAGCGACGCAGCACATCGGCCGCCGGGGCAACCTCGTCCAGCGGGGTCGGGGTCTCGGCACGCTTGAGCTGGACCAGGTCGCGCAGCGTGGAGGCCGGGCGCGAATGCACCGCATCCACGTACTTCTGCCAGTCGCCGGCATCGCCGGTGCGGGTGGCGCGCTGCAGCGTCATGACCACGTCGGGGTTGTACATGTGGTACTCGCCGCCGTGCACGTACTTGAGCAGGCCGCCCACTTCCGGCTTGAGCTGGTCGTTCCAGGCGCGCGCGGTGAGCTCGCGCGCCTCGGTGTCCAGCCGCGCCAGATTGACGCCGCCGATGCGTGCGGGCGTCTCGGCAAAGCACAGCTCCACCACGTCCGGGTCCAGCCCCACGATCTCGAACAACTGCGCGCCGCGATAACTGGCGATGGTGCAGATGCCCATCTTCGAAATGATCTTCGACAGGCCCTTGTAGATGCCCTTGCGATAGCGGCGGCCGATCTGCGACTGCTCGCCGCCCTTGCTCAGCTGCAGGATGCCGCGCCGGCCCAGGTCGAACAGCGTCTGGTAGGCCAGATACGGATACACCGCAGTGGCGCCGAAGCCGAGCAGGCAGGCCATGTGGTGCGGGTCGCGCGCGGTGCCGGTTTCGATGATCAGGTTGGCGTCGCAGCGCAGGCCCACCTTGCACAGGTGGTGATGCACCGCGCCGGTGGCCAGCAGCGCATGCGCCATCGGCCGGTCCGGCACCGGGTAGCGGTCGGACAGCAGCAGCATCACCGCACCGGCGCGCGCGGCGGCCTCGGCTTCCTGGCAGATGCGTTCCAGCCCCGCCTTGAGGCCTTCTTCCACGCTATAGGACAGGTCGATCAGACGATTGCGCTCGACGTACTGCTCCATCTTCAACAACTGGCGCAGCTTGCGTTGGCTGAGCACCGGCGAGTTGAGGATGACGTGGTTCACCGTCTCCGCGCCGGCATGGAAGATGTTGGTCTCCTTGCCGAGCTGGGTGGTGAGAGACATCGCGATGCCTTCGCGCAGCGGGTCGATCGGCGGGTTGGTGACCTGCGCGAAGGCCTGGCGGAAGTAGTCGTACAGCGGCCGGGTCTGGCGGCTGAGCACCGCCATCGGGGTGTCGTCGCCCATCGAGCCGGTGGCTTCCTGCTCGGTCTCGGCCAGCGGGCGCAGGATCTGCTCCACTTCCTCGGTGCTGAGCTGGAACAGCTTGTGGTAGCTGCGCAGGGTCTGCTCGCTGAAGGGTTCTTCCACCAGCGAGGGGTCGATCAGCTCGGTCTGCAGATAGGTCACGCCCTGCTGCAGCCACTGCTTGTACGGCGCGCGCGCACGGTTGATGCGGTCGATGGCATCCGAGTCCAGCAGGTCGCCGCGCTTGAGATCGATCGCCATCATCTCGCCCGGGCCCAGCTTGCCCTTGCGGGTGATGCGCTCGGCCGGCAATTCCCACACGCCGGCCTCGGAGGCCACAAGGAAATGACGGTCGGAGGTCAGCATCCAGCGGGCCGGGCGTAGCCCGTTGCGATCGAGCATGCACGCCGCATAACGGCTGTCGCAGGCCACGATGCCGGCCGGGCCGTCCCACGGTTCGGTGTTCAAACCGTAGAACTCGTAGAACGCGGCCAGATCGGCGTCCTTGAACTCCAGCGATTGGGTCGCCGGCGGCACCAGGATGCGCAGTGCCTGCAGCAGGTCCATACCACCGGCGACCAGCAGCTCGAGCATGTTGTCCAGGCTCTGCGAATCGGAGCCATGCATGGAGATCACCGGGTCGAACTCGGCGATATCGAAGCGCGGGGTCTGCCACACCTTGCTGCGCGCCTGCGCCCAGCGGCGGTTGCCTTCGATGGTGTTGATTTCGCCGTTATGCGCGAGCAGCCGGAACGGATGCGCCAGCGGCCAGCGCGGCAGCGTGTTGGTGGAAAAACGCTGGTGAAAGACAATTGCGCTGGAGGACAGATCGCTGCGCTGCAGGTCCGGATAGAACGTACTCAGCTTGTCCGGCAGCACCATGCCCTTGTAGCTGATGCCATTGGGCGACAAGGTGGTGACGTAGAAATTGTCTACCTCGCGCAACGCCTGCTCGGTGCGCCGGCGCGCCAGGAACAGCGCCAGGGTGAAGCCGTCTTCGGTCTGCTCCGCGCCTGCATCGACGAATAACTGCTCGATACGCGGCAAGGTGTCGCGCGCCAGCTGCCCGCACACGCTGTCGTCGGTGGGCACCACGCGCCAACCGCGGAAGTGCACGCCGGCGGTATGCAACTGGGTTTCCAGTTCGGCACGACATCGCGCGGCATCGGCCTCGTCCAGCGGCAGGAACACCACACCGGCCGCGTAACGCGTGCCCAGCGTAATGCCGGCGTCGCGCGCCAGCCCGCGCAGGAACGCATCGGGTTTGCGGATCAGCAAGCCGCAGCCATCGCCGGTGAGCCCGTCGGCGGCCACGCCGCCACGGTGGGTCATGCGCGAGAGCGCCGCAATCGCGGTGTCTACCAGCGAGCGGGAAGGTTGGTCGTCCAACTGGGCGACCATGCCAAAACCACAGGCGTCGCGTTCGTCGCGCGCGCTGTTGTAGAGACCGTAGTCGTTGAGCCCTTGGCGAGTGCGGGGGGCCATGTCTGCCTCTTTGCGATCTGGGAGAGCGGCGACGACGTTGCAGCGCTCGATCCGTGGAGCGTTTCGAAGAGGTCACCGGATGATCGACTAGACCACAGTTGATGCGGTGCCGCAATACACCGTTACAGCTGCAACGAGGGCGGCTGCAAGGCCCTGTGCCAGCTGGCTTGGCGCCCGTTCGCCAACAGGCGCCAGGCGGTGCTCAGCCGCAGCGCACCGAGGCAATCAGGTTCTTGGCATCCACTTCGAGATTGAGCCGTTCGCCGTTGAACTCCATGGTGACCATCTGCCCGGGTTTGAGCACGCGCACCGACTTGGCGCCGGCATCGCTGCGGGCCTGTTCGCTCACTGCATCGGTCAAGGCCTGGCCGACCAGCGACTGCACCTGGGTGGCATCGCAGCTGCCAATAGGCGGGGCCTCGGGAGCGGCGGCCGGTGCGGGGGCTGCGGCTTGTTCGGCCGCTTGCTGCGCCTTGGCGGTGACGGCTTCCTGCTCGTCCGGTTGCGGCGAGCCGCAGGCACTCAAGGCCGCCAGCACGACCAAGGAACAGGCCAGGCGGGCGGTAGGCAGGACAGAGCGCATCGATGACTCCAGCACAGTGGGGGAGGCCCAAGCATAAGCAGAAAATCTGCTGACGGGCATCGCTTGCGCACATGGCGTTGTCGCAGCGTTGACGCTGCCTAGTCCTGCCCGGCTCAACAATCGGCGCCTGTCCTTCGATCCGTGCGCAATGAAAGCCAAACGTGTTCTTCGCAATGCCGCAGCCACCGCCAGTGCTGCCGGCAAGCTGGCCACCGTGGCCGCCAGTGCCGCCACTGCGGTGGCCGCCACGGCCGCGGCGGCGAGCGTGGCAGCGGTCGCGCAGGCCAAGGCCACCGCGACCGCTGCCGGGCTCACCTATGTCAACGATCAACAGCCCGGCATCAGCCGCCGCAAGGCCGGCAAGAGCTTCAGTTACCGCAGTGCCGACGGGCAGCGCGTGGCCGATGCCGATACCTTGCAGCGCATCCGCGCACTGGCCATTCCGCCGGCGTATACCGAGGTGTGGATCTGCGCCAAGCCCAACGGCCATCTGCAGGCGACCGGCCGCGATGCGCGCCGGCGCAAGCAATACCGCTATCACGCCGAGTGGGCGCAGGTGCGTGGCGAAGGCAAGTTCGAACGGGTGATCGCCTTCGGCCAGGCCTTGCCCAAATTACGCCGCCGGCTGCGCCGCGATCTGGTACTGCCGGGATTTCCGCGCGAGAAGGTGCTGGCAATCGTGGTGGCGTTGTTGGCCGACACCCTGGTGCGTGTGGGCAACGCCGAATATGCACGCAGCAATCGTTCCTATGGCCTCACCACCTTGCGCAACCGGCATATGGAATTTCTACGCGGCGGACGTGCGCGGCTGAAGTTCCGCGGCAAGAGCGGCCAGGATCACGAGATCGAAGTGGACGACAAGCAGCTGGTCAAACTGATCCGGGAATGCCAGCAATTGCCTGGCCAATCGCTGTTTCAGTACCGCGACGACGACGGCCAGCTGCAGCCGGTGGATTCGGGTGAGGTCAACGACTATCTGCGCGAGGCGATGGGCGAGGATTTCACCGCCAAGGATTTCCGCACCTGGGGCGGTACGCTGGCCGCACTGCAACGTCTGGCACGGTTGCCGTTACCTGAGCGCATGAGCGAACGCGCGCTGACCCAGGTGCAGAACGATGTCATCCGCGAAGTGGCCGATGCGCTGGGCAACACGCCCTCGGTGTGCCGCAAGGCCTATATCGACCCCTGCGTGTTCGAAGGCTGGCGCGCCGGCGAACTGCAGGCCATGGCCACCGGCGTGCGCGGCGAGCGCCAATGGGAAGCGGCCACGCTGCGCTTTTTGACCGACTCGCGCAGCAAGCAAGGCAAGGCGGCCAAGACGACCAAAGCCACCAAGGCCACTAAGGCCACCAAGACGAAGCTCAGCCGCAGCAAAAAATCTGCGTGATGCTGTTGTTCGGCGAGATATCGCTGGTGAGGTGATCGGTAGCCCGGTCTGCGTCACGCCTATGTCTGTCTGCTTGTAGATTTTTATCTGCAGCGTCCAGCACGCCCGCAATGCCACAGCTCACGACAAGCGCGAGCAGATCGTTGGCCTGCATCGTGTTTTACCTTGTGTAGGTGCGACGCTGGATGCGATAGGTCGTTGCAGGCGGAACGTTCCGATATGTGCGCCCGATCCTGACGGCCTCCAGATCGAGCGCATCGAGAATATGCGCCGGCACCGAGCATTTGAATCCATAGGTAAACAGATACAGCCGCCCGCCAGGCTTCAGCTGCAGGAAGGCGCCGCGCAGAATCGCAGCCACCTGGTGTGCCGGCATGTTCAACAGGCCGAGGCCGCAGACCACGGCATCGACGTACGCGCCATCGATGCGAGGCAGCGATTCAAGATCGCAGACATCCATCTGCAGCAAGCTTGCGCGCGGGAAGCGCTGCGTGAGCAACGCAGAAAAGGTGGCGTTGTACTCGAGCAGAACGAGGTTCTTCTCCTGCACGCCTTTGTCGATCATCGCCTGGGTAAACACACCGGTCCCCGGCCCGAGTTCGAGAACCCGACCGGTACGCGCCGACAGCTCGGATGTGATGATGGAGGCGAGGGCGCGTCCGGAGGGGAGTATCGCTGCAACGGAGCAGGGTGCGGTGATCCATTCGCGAAAAAACGACGTCATATACGAACGTGCCATCTATCCTCACAACGTTGAAAGAGTTCGGCCAAGCTGCATCTGCACGCACCACTGCAGGATGCGCGATGGTGCAAAAACAAGGCTAAAGCAAGAGTCTGTCCGGAACCTGTTTTGGCTGCAGATCGGTGGCGATAGTTCAGGTTTTTATCAGCATCGGTGCACTGGCGATTCGAATGCTTCGCTGCAATGCGCTGTCATCGGATAAAAAAAGATGCGTGATCGTCGGTGCAGGTGATGACCGCATATAACGCGCGGCGGTTGCATAAATGCCTGCATCGCACAGATGATCGACAGACAGTGCCGCCAGCCTGCGTGGCAGCCGACGCATCAGGCCATGTTTGCAATCGGTGCGCAGTGCGGCAGGTGTTGATCGGGCGAATGCGTGTCGAATGATCCTGACCAGCGATTGCCAAGACACGCGTCCAACACGGCCGTCACCGCATGCGCAGACGAGCTGCGTGCAGCGGGGTTGTCTGGCGTGCGCATCGTAAGCTTTGAGGGGCCGGACATCATGGTTTCCGAATGACCGCCAGACCGCGCCATGGAGGTGAGCAACTTGGAAATCGGCGAGACATTGCGCACCGCCAGCAGCGGCGATACCGAACCGCAACCTGTCTAGCGCACTCTGGACAACCGGTAATGATTATTCGTGTGCACATGCAATTGCGCGATGGTCTGGTGCCGTTATCGAGCATTGCGGTGTGGGCGCTGGAAAGCGGCCCGAGCGAAATAAGCCGCCACCATCGACAGCGATGTCACGGTGAGCGCAGATCTTGGCGGGATGGGTTGAGCAAGACGCTGGCGCTGACTAAGAGCGGCTAGCAAAACGTAGCGGGCAGTTGTCAGGTGTGCGTGGACGGCTCGGAGGAGCCGGAACGTAAAGGTGGTACATGCCGAATCCGAGCACCGGCCACGCGCGCCTGGCCGGTGCGCAGTAGTTTTGTTAGCCGCTCTAAGTGTTCTAGCACTGGACGCTGCACATGCAAGCAACCCTACATGTGCCCGTTCCGGTCGCTGTCATATGCACGGCAATGCGGATGCGCCTAAGGCAACGGCAACGCTCAGCCGCAATAAATCGCGGTGATGTTGTTGTTCGGGCCGGTCTCGACGGTGAGGTGATCGCCACCGCTGTCGCTGGCGCCCTGGGCCGGATCGGCCAGGCCGCTGGCGGTGGTGCCGCCGGTGGCGCGTTCGCCACGACGCACGCTGACCTGCAGGCTGTCGCTGTCCACGCGCGCACGTTCGATGGTCTGTGCCGCCGCGGCCAGGCCCACCGCGCCACGCACCTTGTCGATATGGCACTGGCCGGAAATGACCCCGTCGATGGGCTGCACCTGCACGAGCTGATTGGAGGCACAGGCCGAGAGCAGCAACACGGCAGCGAGCGGGGCGAGGGTGCGGATCATCGAGGAGCTCCAGCGGAAGAATGCCGCAAGCGTGAAGAAAGCGTTGTTGGCGTGGCATGAAGACTGCCGGCCGCACGCATCGCGATGCCAGGCGTGGCATGCCCTGCCGCGGTCCGGGACGCAGGGCTGAGGCCTTCTCGCGTGACGCCGATGGTTCAGTAGCTTGCGATTACTTCTAAATCTGGACGACTCCACTACAAATCTTCCGGCTAGTCGATCAATGGGCGCGTCTCTACTCTTTGCATCACCGGGGCAGCTTGCTCCACCACCACAAAGGGATCCGTCATGAACGCACAACTGGCCACCGTCTACGCCGACCAGCAGCCGCAGCGCGAGCCCGGCGTGCAGGCCATTAGCCCGCCGCGTCCGGTAGTGTTCCGCACCCGCGGCACCACCCGCGGTCCGATCACCCGGTTGATGAGCCCGGGCGACCTGGGCCAGTTGGTCAAGCCGTTTGTGTTCCTGGACCTGTTCACCGTCAAGCCGTCGATCGGCGGCGCGCCGATGGGCATGCACCCGCATTCGGGCATCGCCACGCTGACCTATCTGATGGAAGGCGAAGTCGGCTACGAAGACAGCACCGGCAAGCAGGGCACCCTGCCCACCGGCGGTGTGGAATGGATGCGCGCCGGCAATGGCGTCTGGCACGACGGTGTGCCGGTGGGCCAGTCCTCGGCCAAGGGCTTCCAGCTGTGGGTTGCGCTGCCGGCGGCCGAAGAAAACGCCCCGGCGCAGAGCCTGTATCTGTCGCCCGACGATGTGCCGGTGGCCGGCCCGGTGCGGGTGCTGCTGGGCCGCTACGGCGCGCTGGAAAGCAGGATCCCGGCACCGGCCGACATGACCTACCTGAGCGTGCAGCTGCAAGATGGCGAGCGCTGGCGCTATGTGCCGCCGGCCGGACACACCGTGGCCTGGATCGCGGTGCATGGCGGCCAGCTGGAAGCGGCCGAGACCATCGACAGTGGCCAGATGGCGGTGTTCAAGGATGCCGAGCAGGCGATCGAGGTGGTGTCGGTGGGTGCGAGCTCCTTCGTGCTGGGCTCGGCGGTCAAGCATCCGCATGAGCTGGTGATGGGCTACTACTCGGTGCACACCAGCAAGGCCGCACTGGCGCAAGGCGAGGCGGAGATCCGCCGCATCGGCGAGCAGTTGCGCGCTCAGGGCCGTCTGGCCTGAGTCTGCGGCGGGCGCTGCACACGCCCGCCCAGTGTTTTTCGCCTACGCCTTGTCTGCCTGCCTGCGCGATGCAGTACCGAGAAGCACTACAGCACCGACAAGCGCAACGCACACGCGCAGACCGGTAGCAGGGCAACCGGCAGCACACACCCATCAGCCTGTATTTCACCCGCCGACACGCACACGTGTGCGTGCTCGGTCGCATCTCCAACATCGTGGCAGTACCACGCACCCCCACACAATCAGAGGCTTCATCATGAAACTGCTCCATCTCGATTCCAGCATCCTCGGTGGTTATTCGGCCAGCCGTCAGCTTTCGGCGGCCACGGTCGCCAAGTTGCAGTCCGGCAACAGCGATGTCGCAGTGACTTACCGCGATCTGGCCGCCGAGCCGCTGGCGCATCTGTCCGGCGCGCATCTGGCGGCCCAGCAGAATCCCACCGGCGACCAGAGCCCGGCACTGGCGGCCGAACTGGCCACCAGTGCAACGGTGCTGCAGGAATTTCTGGACGCCGACACCGTGGTGATCGGTGTGGCGCTGTACAACTTCACCATCCCGACCCAGCTCAAGGCGTGGATCGATCGCGTGCTGGTGGCCGGCAAGACCTTCCGCTACAACGCGCAAGGCGTGCCCGAGGGGCTGGCCGGCAACAAGCGGGTGATTCTGCTGGTGGCACGTGGCGGCTTCTATGGCGCAGGCTCGCCGATGGCGTCGCTGGAGCATGCCGAAACCTACATGCGCACTGCGCTGGGCTTTGTCGGCGTGCACGCGCCGGAAGTGATCGTGGCCGAAGGCCTGGCCACTGGCGCAGACGCCCGCCAGGCGGGTATCGCCAGCGCCCAGCAGCAGATCGATGCGCTTGCTGCCTGAGTGGCGTCGCGGCTGAGGTGTGTCCAGCGGCATCACCTGTGCTGGCGAGCATGCCACCGGTTCGCCCGGTGCTGATCTTTCAAACGTGCCGAGACTGCATCGAGCGGACAGCGTGCCGCTTGATGCACTGCGTTGCCCGCGTGGCAGGGCGCCAACAGTGCTTCAAGGGATGTCGGCGCCACGCCGCGTGCGCGTGCTCAGCGCTGATGGTGCTTCGATGCGGGCGTTGCAACCGCCTTCCTCCGCAGCATGACAATCACCGCACGCCGGGTATCGCGGCGCTGTTTGCCAAGCCAGCCACCTCTTTGCATTCAGGCCCATTCAATCGCGTCGTCACGGCCCGGATAAACGCCGAGACCGCACGTGGCTGATGGTGTCGGCTCGGGTAGAGCGCGTACAGGCTCTGGCCCTTGCGTTGAAAATCCGGCAGCACCACGGTCAGGCGGCCTTCGTCGATATCCGGCCAGGTGAGTGCCTGCGGCAACAAGGCGATTCCGAGCCCGGCCACTGCCGCAAGTCGCAGCGCGCGGGCGGTAGTGGCGGCCATGCGCGCCTGCACCTGGACGTCTTCGGCAAGCCCGGATGGGCCGACCAGCGTCCAGGTGGCATAGCCGCTTGGATGCGGAAAACTGATGCAGTCGTGCTGCGGCAAGTCGTCCAGCCGCAACGGCCTGCCGCGCGCCTGCAGGTAGGCGGGGCTGGCCACCAGTACATCGTTGGTGTCGGCCAGGATCTGGCGGCCGACATAACCCAGGTCCGTCATCACACCGCCACGGAAGGCCACATCGATGCGCTCGGCGATCAGGTCGGCCTTGCCATCGCTGAGCACGAATTCCAGGCGCACGCGCGGATGCGCGGCGAGAAATTCGCCGACCCATTCGACGCGGAAAAAATCCAGAAAATCCGCTGGCGCCGCCACGCGCACCAAACCGGCTGCTTCATCGCCACCGGCCACCAGGCTCTGCCCGGCCGAGGTCAGCCCGTCTACCGCATCGGCGCAACGTTCAAAGAACGCTTGCCCGGCGTCGGTGAGGGTGAGCTTGCGGGTGGAGCGCTGCATCAGGCGCGTGTCCAGTTGCGCTTCCAGCTGCTGCACACGCCGGCTCACGCTGTTGGGTGCAGTGCCCAGCCTGCGCGCGGCTTCGGCAAAGCTGCCGCTACGCACGACCTGCACATACAACGCGATGTCATTGAGATCGATCACCGGCCGCCTTGGCGCGTGTAAACGCGGAGTCTAAGCGTGGCGACTGCGCGTCGTCGATCATGGCGGTGTCGGGTGCTGTCTGCGGTAACTTAGGTGCACCGGCAGTAAAGCGCCTCATGCGTTGCTGCCCCGCGCTCGGTTGACTTAGCTTTTTACGCTGCGTCTAACGAAGCCAAGTTGCAAAATCTTGCCTGCTCGGAAGTGGTGAAACGGTGGAGTGGGTCAGTCGTAGAGCATTGGTGCTGCTGGTTTGCTGCGGGGCCCTTGCCCGCCCACCCTCGCGGGACACGCCGCAAGTACGTCCGTGTAGGCTCTTACGCGGCATCCATGCCGCGTAAGGTCCCGCGACGGTGGGCGGGCAAGGACCAGTGGAGATGGTCGGTGTGCGTGGTGCAAGCGATGCATGACGTGCGGTGTTCGGATAACGCCGCAGCCGATCAGCTTCGCAACGCAAAACGCAACGCGACTACAGGGAGGCTTTCATCCAACCACCGACCAACTCCCTGGTGCGGTGTCCTCGCCGATTGCGGGACCGTGTGGCGGCATGGATGCCGCCACCGAGCCTACACGGATGTACTTGCGGCGTGTCCCGCGAGCGGCGAGGACGCCGCGCCCTCGACTAACTCAGCTGCAGCTTGGTTGCAGGGTCCTTGCCCGCTCACCATCGCGGGACACGCTGCAAGTACGTCCATGTAAGCTCTTCTGCGGCATCCATGCCGCATAAGGTCCCGCGACGGTGAGCGGGCAAGGACCAGTTGAGATGGTCGGTGGGCATGCTTTCAACAAAGCAACCTACAAACTCTCTGGTGCGGTGTCCGCGCGCTTATTGCGTGCGCGTCAGCCCGTGGCGATGCAGCAGCTGCCGCAGGCGACGCTGCACGCGCTGCAGATCGGCGTCGGCCGCCTCATCGAGAATGTCTTTGGCCAAGGCATCGAATTGCGGCCAGAACTGGCTGGGGTCGCGTACCCGCTGCGGCCACACCGACAACATCTTGCCCAGGTCGGAGAGCTGGTGATTGGTGTGGGTGCGTGTGCGCATGCTCATGTCGCGTCTCCCGGCCAGTCCAGGGCGACAGCGTGGACCGCACCGTCGTCAATCAGAGTGAAAGCAAGCTCGGCTTGCATCACCCCATCGATCTCCAGCCGGGCTTCGACACCGGGGCGCTGGGTGACGTCGATGACGTAGGTACTGCTGCCGAAGCGATAGCGCAGCTGGTACTCCGGCCAGCTGGCCGGGATGCACGGCACGATGTGCATGCGCTCGCCATGGCGTTGCAGGCCGAGCAGCGATTCGGTCAGCAGCCGATACATCCAGCCGGCCGCGCCGGTGTACCAGCTCCAGCCACCGCGGCCGGCGTGCGGCGCCACCGCATAGACATCGGCCGCCAGCACATAGGGTTCGGCCTTGTAGCGCTGCACGCCCGCCGCGTCGCGGGCGTGGTGGATCGGGTTGATCATGCTGGCCAGTTGCCAGGCCCGCGCGCTGTCGCCCAGATGCGCGAAGGCCATCGTCGCCCACACCGCGGCATGCGTGTACTGGCCGCCGTTCTCACGCACGCCGGGCACATAACCACGGATATAGCCGGGATCGTGTTCGGTGTGATCGAACGGCGGCACCAGCAGCTTGACGATGCCGGTCTCGGCATCCACCAGTTGCTGGCGCATCGCCTCCATCGCCTGTGCGCTGCGCGCCGGGTCCATCGCGCCGGACAACACTGCCCAACTCTGCGATAGCGAATCGATGCGGCATTCGTCCGAATCGCTCGAGCCCAGCGGTGTGCCGTCGTCGAACCAGGCACGCCGGTACCAGCGTCCATCCCAGGCATGCTGTTCCAGCGCAGTGCGCAAGGCGTGTGCATGCGCACGGCAGGTCGCTGCGAATGCGCCATCGTCGCGCTGCACCGCCACGTCTGCGAACCGCAGCAGTGTGTCGTAAAGGAAAAAGCCCAGCCACACGCTCTCGCCCTTGCCGTCCTTGCCGACCCGGTTCATCCCGTCGTTCCAGTCGCCGCTGCCGATCAGTGGCAGGCCGCGTTCGCCCAGGCGGGCCATGCCACGTTGCAGGGCGAGCACGCCGTGCGCGTACAGCGACTGCACGTTGCCGGTGATGTGCGGCAGGTCGTAATACGATTCTTCCTCGGGCTTGAGTGCGCGCCCGTCGATAAAGCTGACGCGCTCGTCGAGCACGCTGGCGTCGTTGGTGACGTCCAGATAGCGGCACAGCGCCTGCGGCAACCACAGAAAATCGTCCGAGCACTGCGTGCGCACACCGCGGTCTTGCGGCGGGTGCCACCAATGCTGCACATCGCCCTGCACGAACTGATGCGCGGCGCAGCGCAGCAGGTGGGCGCGGGTGAGCGCCGGCTGCGCGTGCACCATCGCCATGCTGTCCTGCAGCTGGTCGCGGAAGCCATACGCGCCACCGGACTGGTAATAGCCGCTGCGCGCCAGGAAGCGGCAGGCGATGGTCTGGTAGAGCAGCCAGCCATTGGCCAACAGGTCCACCGCCGGGTCGGGCGTGGTCACCTGCACGGTGCCCAGAATCTGCTGCCAGTGCGCGCGCACTGCCAGCAGTGCGGTGTGTGCTGCGGCAACGCCACGACTCTGGCGTGCCAGTGTCAGTGCACTCTCGCGGTCAACGGCTGCGCCCAGGCGGAAGACCGTTTCGAAGCTTTGTTCGGCTGCCAGCGTCACAGGGATCTGGATCGCCGCGCACGGGTCCAGGCCGGCACCCACGCGCCCGGACAAACGCTGCCGCGTGAGCGCGGCAGGTGCGGCCAGGCTGCCATTGCGCCCGAGGAACTCATTGCGGTCGGCGGTGATGCTGCGGTTGGGTGCATCGGCATCGAAGAACGCCACGCGCCCGTCGAACTCGGTGTTGTACGGGTTGCGCGCGGTGAGCACGCTGCTGCCCAAGTCGACTTCGCTGACCACATGCAGTTGCGAGCGCGTGCGGATATCGCCCAGCACCCATTCCACGTAGCCGGTGACGCTGAGCCGGCGTGGACGGCCCGAGAGATTCTTCAGCCGCAGATGGCTGAACTTGATCGGCCGCTCCACATCCACGAACACCCACAGCTCGCTGCCGATGCCGTGTTCGATATGGCTGTAGACGCTGTAGCCGAAGCCGTGGCGCACCGTGTAGCGGCCACTGCCGCGGCATGGCAGCGCCATCGGCGACCACACCTGCCCGGTGTCTTCGTCGCGCAGGTAGAACGCCTCGCTGGAGGCATCGCCGACCGGATCGTTATGCCAGGGCGTGAGCCGGAATTCGTGCGCGTTTTCGGCCCAACTATAGCCGGGGCTGCTGTCGCTGACCACGCTGCCGAACTGCGCATTGGCCATCACGTTGCACCACGGCGCTGGTGTTGCGACGCCTTCGTCCAGGGTGATGCGGTATTCGCGGCCGTCGGCGGCGAAGGCGCCCAGGCCGTTGTCGAACAGCATCGGCTCCTCGGCGGCGGCCTGCAGAGTCTTGTCCAGGTAGGCGGCATGCGTGCTGGCCAATTCATCGGCGCTGTCCGGTTGCCGGATCGGCTCCAGCAACGGCGGGTGCGCACGCGCGCTGGGGTGGCGCTGCAGTTGCGCATCCAGCGTGCCGTTGGCATCGCTCAGAATCGCCCGTGCCACGGTCTGCAGCAGCACGCGGTCTTCCTGCGAGATGTGCTCGATGGCGCGCACGAAGATACCGCCGGGGCGGTCGAGCACATTGGCCTCGGGATCGGCGGCGATCAGGCCCAGGATGGCGTCCTGCAATTGCTGGCGATAGCCGGCCTGGCTTTCGTTCCAGATCACCAGATCCGCACGCAGGCCTTTCAGGCGCCAGTACGCGTGCGCCTGCACCAGCTGGCGCACCAGGTCCAGATTGTCCGGGTCGGTGATGCGCAACAGCACGATCGGCAGGTCGCCGGAGATGGCATGACTCCACAGTGCCGACTGACCACGATGGTTGTGCAGCAACACCTCGTTGTCGGCGCGCAGTTGCGGGTCGACGAACAGCACGCGTGCGGCCAGCCGCTCGTAGAGCATGGCGTCTTCCAGCGAGGCGTTGATCTGCCGGCGGGTGACCTGGCTCTGGGTCAGCGCCAGATCGAACACCCGATCGGCCAGACGGCGGTCGCGGTATTTGTCGATCAAGGCGGTGCAGGCGGCACGTTGGGTGCCCACGCCGTAGACCATGTCCACCTGCGCCTGTTGATCCGGCGCCAGCGAGATGCGGCAGCGGATCGCCACGATCGGGTCCAGCACCGAGCCGGCGGTGCCGGACAAGCTGGCGTGCTCGCGCAAGGCCAGCGGATTGCGGGTGCTGCGCCCGCGCCCGACGAACGCAGCGCGGTCGGTCTCATAGGAGATCGTCGCCACATCGGCATCGTGCACCGCCACCAGATGCAGCATCCACGGCTGCGCTTCGTCGTGCCCACGCGGGCGGCGCGTGCACAACAGCGCCTGCTTGTCGGCCAGGATTTCGGTCTGCACGAACAGATTGCTGAAAGCCGGATGCGCCTCGTCGGCCTGCGCAGGTGCCAGCACCACTTCGGCATAAGTGGTGATTTCGATCACGCGCGTCTGCCGCGAACGGTTGCGGATGCGCAGCCGGCGCAGCTCCACATCGTCCTCGGCGGAAATGGCGATTTCCAGATGGCTGTCGTAGCGCTGGTGGCTGCCCTTGAACTCGGCCTTGGCGTCGGAAAAGATCGCTTCGTAACGCTCCACCGGCACGCAGGTCGGTTGATGCGCGGCCGACCACACCGCGCCGCTGTCCACATCGCGCAGATAGCAGAACGTGCCCCAGTGGTCGCGGGTGCCGTCTTCGCGCCAACGCGTCACCGCCAGGTCGCGCGCGCGGCTGTAGCCGCCACCGGCCGAGGTCAGCATGCCGTGGTAACGCCCGTTGGAGAGCAGTTGCAACGCCGGCTGCGGCAGGTTGGGGTCGCGATGGATGCGCAACGCCATACCCGCCTCGGTGGCCACCGGGCGTTCGGCTGCTTCGACCAGGCCTTTGACGTAGACGCCGGCACGCGGTGCGCGCTCCTGCAACAGCAATAACGTGGCCTGGAATTGCGGGTCGGCGACAAAGCGTTTTTGCATCGGCGCATCGCGCAATACGTGGTCCAGCGCCAGCAGCGCCATGCCCTGGTGATGCGACATGAACGAGCGCACCAGCGCGTGTTGTTCGCCACGCGGCACGCGCGAGGGCGTGTAGTCGATCGCTTCGTACAAGCCGAAACGCCCGTCGAATCCCAGCGCCTGCAGCTGCTGCAGATTGCGGCAGGCCGCATCCGGTTCGACCATCAGCGCCATCGCGCTGGCATACGGGGCGATCACCAGGTCTTGGCCCAGCCCGCGCTTGAGCCCGAGCCCGGGCACACCGAAGGCGCGGTACTGATAATTGCGCCGCGTATCGACCGTGTTGTAGCCCGATTCGGAGACGCCCCACGGCACCGCGCGCGCCGCGCCATAGCGGATCTGCGCCTGCACCGCGCCGCGCATCGAGCGGCTCAGCAGCGTCTGCGGGTAGCTGGGCATCACCAGATCGGGCATCAGGTATTCGAACATCGAGCCGCTCCACGACAGCAGCGTTGGCTCGGCACCGGTATCGGTGAGCGTGCGCCCGAGCGCGAACCAGCTCTCCTGCGGCAACTTGCCCTGGGCGATCGCCACGAAGATGCCTAAGCGTGCTTCGGAAGCGAGCAGATCGTAACGGCCGCTATCCAGACGATGGTCGTCGACGTTGTAGCCGATCGAGAGCAACTGCTGGGCGGGGCTATAGAGGAAGTCGTAGTCCATCTGCGCCAGTTGCCCGGCGATATGCGCAAGCCGTTGCAGCTCCAGCACGCGCTTGGCGGCCCAGGTCTGCACGCTCGGTGCGTGGCTGCCGTTGGCGAGCTGGCGCAGCGTGGCGACTGCAGCGCCAGGGGTTTGCGCCGCGTGCGGATCGGTACTGGCAAGCGCCGGTGCGCAATGGCCCACCTCGGCCAACGCCGCCTCGCAACTGCTCACCAGGCGTTGCGGCCACGGTTCCTCGTCCTCGCCACCGCTCGGCATCGAGGCCAGGATGGTGTGGCTCTGCGCCAGCAGCAGGCGCAGCGCTTCATCGGCCTGGTGCAGGGTTGGCGTGGGTTGGTTGCGGATCGCCTGCACGCTGTGCGTCATGGCGCTCAGTGCGGCGGTGGCGGCGTCGCTGCGCGGCTGCGCCTGCAGGGTGAGCACGCTCAGGGTGTCGGCCAGCCCATCGAACACCGCCATCGACACCGCCGGCGCATCCACCAGCGCCAGCAGCCCTTGCCGCAGCGTCAACAGATGCCCGACCAGGTTGCCGCTGTCGACGGTGGAGACGTAACGCGGCACCAGTGGCACCAGCGTTTCGGTGTCGTACCAGTTGTAGAAATGGCCGCGATAACGCGGCAGCGCTTCCAGCGTGGTCAGCGTATTGGCCACGCGGCCCATCACGCCGGCCACCGTCAGGTAGCCCAGATCGTAGGCGGCCAGATTGGCTAGCAGGCCCAGCCCGATATTGGTCGGCGAGGTGCGGTTGGCCACCACCGTGACCGGGTATTCCTGCACGTTGTCCGGCGGCAGCCAGTGGTGCTGCGCGGTGCAATGGCTTTCGAAAAACGCCCAGGTGCGCCGCGACAATCCGCCGAGGAAATCGCGTTGTTCCTGCGACAGCTGCGCCACCGGCGCGGCGGGCTGCCCGCCCAGCCAGGCCATCAGCCACGGCGCGCCCATCCATGCCAGCCCCAGCGGCAGCGCCGTCCACAACGCCAACGGCGACCACCATGCCACTGCGGCGATTACCAGCGCCGCACTGCAGGCGGCGCCGGCCATCAGCTGTTGTTCGGCATTGCCGCTGCGCGCGCTGCGCTCCACTTCGCTGGACGGTGCCCACTGCAGCAGGTGGCGCTGGGTGATCGACATCCGCACCAGCGTGCGCGCGATGGCCGCCAGCTGCAGCCCCGCCTCGAACGGCAGGCAGGCCAGCACCACGCCGGTGCGCAGCAGGTGCTGACGCAGCCCCATCCCAACCTGGCGCGCGTGATGACGCAACCCCAAACCCTCGGGCGGGTGCGCCAGCGCATACACCGCCGAACACAGACCCGGCAGCAGCCACAACACCAGCATCCATAGCGTCCAGCGCAATGGGGTGGGCGAGCACAGCCAGCCGATCAGCAACAATGCAAACGCCGCCGGTGCCACCAGGCTGCGGCGCAGGTTGTCCAGCAGCTTGCCGCGCGACAACCACGACAACGGATTGCGCGCGCGCCGGCCACCGCGGTCGGGTACCCACGGCAGCAGCCATGGCAGCAACTGCCAGTCGCCACGCACCCAGCGCGCGCGGCGCTTGGCATCGGTGGCGTAGCGCTGCGGATGGCGCTCGTACAGACGCACGTCGCTGAGCAACCCGGCGCGCACATAACAGCCTTCCAGCAGGTCATGGCTGAGCACGCGGTTATCGGGGAAGCGGCCGGCCAGCACCTGCTCGAAGGTGGCCACCGCATAGATGCCCTTGCCGATGAAGGAGCCTTCGCCGAACAGATCCTGGTACACGTCCGACACCACGCGGGTGTACGGGTCGATGCCCGGCTCGATGCCGAACATGCGCGCAAAGCGCGATTCGCCGCCCTCGCTCATGCCGGTGCCCAGGCCGGGCTGCAGGATGCCGTAACCGGCCTCGACGATCTGCCCGGCCGCATCCATGCGCGGCACATTCAACGGATGCGACATCGCCCCGACCAGCGCGCGTGCCGCATCGCGCGGCAGGTGGGTGTCGCTATCGAGCGTGATCACATAGCGCACCTGCACCAGCGCGGCGACATCGCCTTGCACCTGCAGGAATTCGTGGGCTGCCTGCAGCGGCGCATCGCCCGCGCACAACAGCCGGTTGAGCGCTTCCAGCTTGCCGCGCTTGCGCTCTGCGCCCATCCAGCAGCCTTCGCCCGCGTTCCACTGGCGTGCGCGATGCAGCAGGAAGAAGCGATCGCCGTGCGCATCGGCATAGGCCGTGTTGAGCCGGTCGATGTGTTGCGCCGCATGCGCCACCAATGCCATGTCGCCAGGCAACAGCGCTTGCGCGGCATCGAGAAAATCGGTGAGCAGCGCGAAGTACAGCTGTTCGTCGCGGTTGGCCAGGTAATGCACCTCTAACGCGTCGACCAGCTCGTCGATGGCCTCGGGGCTGGCCAGCATGCTCGGCATCACCACCAGCGTGCGGCAATCGGGTGGAATGCCCAGGCTCAGGTCCATGCGTGGCAACGGATGCGGGCGCACCCACAGCGTTGCCACCCAGTTGACCAGGGCGATGCCCAACTCGCTGGCGGCCAGCAGCGCGATGCCGGCGGTGATCCACCACAGCGCCGGCGGCAATGCGCTCACGCCCTGCAGCAATACACCGCTCCACACCACGGCGATCACGGCGATCGGCAGCAGGTACACCGGCAGCGCAACGCGTCGCGCGCGTGGGCGCGGTGGTTTCGGTGTGCCGGGTGCTGCTGGGTCGCGCAGCGCGCTACGCAGCAGCGGCAATCCCGTATCCACCAGGTAATAGCCCACGTGGCTGGCCACCGGTGCATCGGAGCCCGGCTGCGCGGCCAGGCGCAGGACGCACTCGGCCACCGCCGGCTCGTCGCGGTCCAGGCGCTGCGCCAGATGCTCCACCACATGCCGGTAGCTATCGCGGGTGTGGAAATCCATGCGTGCGTAGACATCGGCCGGATCTTTGCGCAGGATCTGCTCGACCACGCTCATGGCCTCGACGAAGTCGCGCCAATCCATCTGGTCCAGAAACCGCAGGCTGCCGATGCTGTTGCTGATCGCCACCTGTTCGGCCGCCTGGCGTTGGCTCTCGGCATGCACCAGGCCTTCCACACTGTGGCCTTCGCTTGCCAGCCACTGCTCCACCCAGGCGCTGGCCATCGACAACACCGGCCCGCGGCCCTGGATGCCGCGCGTCAACTCGGCCACGAACGCGCCGGTGGCCGGCGGCTGCGAGCGCGCCATATCGGCCACCACCACCACCACGTCCTTGGGTTGCGCCGCCGCCGTGGCGTTGAGCAACGCGGCCCAGTGTGCGGCCAGCCGGGTGTCGCGGCCATCGCGCATGATGTCTTCGGCAATGCGGCGCAGGTTGTCGATCAGCGCCAGCCGCAACATGATCGGAATCGCCCACAGCTCGCCGAGTTTGAGTGGCGCCACCTGTTGATAGGCTGCAATGAAACGGCTCAGCGTGATCGTATCCACGCGCCCGTCGCCATGCGCCACTACTTCCAGGCCCAGCTCGTAGACGCGCGGCAGGCCAACCGAGGTGGGCGTGCGCAGACGCGGCAATTGCCGGCTGTAACCGGGTGGAAGATGCTGACGCGCCAGGCGCATCTGTTCTTCGACCAGATAATAGTTGTCCAGCAACCACTCGCCGGCCGGATGCAGGCGCAAGCCATCGGCCGACATTTCGGTCAATCGCGCTGCGGCCGTGCCGAGTGCGCGTTCGTTGAACTTGAGTTGCGACAACAGCAGTTCGCGGGTTGGCCCGGTGTAGAGCACATGCGCCTGCGCCAGGCTGTGCCCCAGTGCCTCCATCTGCTCGTCGCCAAACAAGGCGGCGCCTTCAGGCACTGCATCCCGCACCGACGGATGCTGCAGGGTTGCTGCTGGTTGGGTAATCGACTGCCACCAGAGAGAGAACGCAGAAGCCTTCCGCTGTGGCGGCATGGAGACATAACCTGTGCAGCATAAGAGCCGCTAGAGGCGACGATCATGCGCGCTTGCCCTGTGTGGCATGTGAAGGCAGCAATGCGGACGCGTTGCAGTCGTTGGCTGATCGACGCACGCTTCACGCGCGCTGCGCGCCGAGATGGGTGATGGAAGACTGCACGCCCGCGCCCAGCCAAACGGTGCAAAAAGCCTGGTACTGGCGGCGATGATCGCCGGTTGAAGATGCGGCCAGTGCTGCAGCTGCGATTCGTTTTTCGCGCCGGTGGTTCTGCGGCAACCGCACGCAACACGCCACAATGCCGCAGCCTGCGCGGCTGCCGATGGGATAACGAACATGCCGCTGAACACCGCCCTTTTCACCCGCAAGGTGTGCCACGCATGATGTCGACACGCAGGATCTCGATAGGCACGATCTCGATAAGCACAACAGTGCTGTGGTGCCTGGTGGTGTGCCAGCTGATGCTCGACAGCGCAGCGGCGGCCCAACCGACGCACGCCACGCTGACCGTTGCGGGGTTGGAACAGCCCGCGCAGATCCGCGTGGATCGCTGGGGCGTGGCGCACATCTATGCCAAAACGGACAACGATGCGTTTTTCGTGCAGGGCTTCAACGTGGCACGCGACCGCCTGTTTCAACTGGACCTGCTGCGTCGCAAAGGGCTTGGTCACTTGTCGGCGGCGTTCGGGCCTGCCTATGTGCAGCAGGATCGCGCCGCGCGGCTGTTTCTGTATCGCGGCAGCATGTCCGAGGAGTGGAACAGTTACGGGCCCGACGCGCAGCGCGATGTGACGCGCTTCGTTGCCGGCATCAATGCCTACATCGATTGGTTGGGCGCCCATCCGCACGCGCTGCCGTATGAATTCCGCACGTTCGTGTATCGCCCGGAAAAATGGGCGCCGGACGATGTGCTGCGCATCCGCACCACCGGCTTGAGCCGTAACGTCAAAAGCGAAGTGGCGCGTGCAAAGGTTGCGTGCAAGGCCTCGCTTGCCGTCGATGCAGTGCGCCAGAAGTTGCAACCGGCCTGGACCACCCGCGTGCCCGAGGGGCTGGATCCTTGCCTTCCGGATGACGTCTTGAAGGTCTACGAACTGGCCACGCAAAGCCCCAGGCTCAGCGCCGACACGCACGTGGCCGACGCGCCGACAACGCCACTGCGTCCAGGCGAGGACGCCTTCGCCGAAGGCAGCAACAACTGGGTCATCGCACCGCAAAAATCGGCCACCGGCCACGCGGTGCTGGCCGACGACCCGCATCGCGCCTACAGCGTTCCCAGCCTGCGCTATTTCGTGCATCTCAACAGCCCGGGGCTGGACGTCATCGGTGCCGGCGAGCCGACTGCACCCGGTATCGCGATCGGCCACAACCAGCGCAGTGCGTTCGGGCTGACCATCTTCAACATCGATCAGGAGGACCTGTACGTCTACCGTCTGAATCCGGCCGACAACGCATCGTATTGGTACAACGGCAAGTGGGAGCCGCTGCACACCGAACCCGCCTCCATCGCGGTGCGCGATACCGCGGCGGTCACCGAGCAGCTGCAATTCACCCGCCACGGGCCGGTGATCTACGTCGATGCAGACAAGCACATCGCCTATGCGATCCGTTCGGTGTGGAGCCAACCGGGCACGGCCCCCTACCTGGGGTCCTTGCGTTATCTCAGAGCGGACTCGTTCGAACAATTCAAGGACGCACTCGCACATTGGGGCGCGCCGTCGGTGAATCAGGTCTACGCAGACGTCAAGGGCAACATCGGTTGGGCCACTGCCGGCATGACGCCGCGCCGCGTGCAGTCCGACGGCTTGCTGCCGGTGCCTGGCGACGGCCGCGACGAGTGGAACGGTTTCTGGGACGCCGATGTGCTGCCGTCATCGAAGAATCCCGCAGCAGGCTTCATCACTACCTCCAACGAAATGAACCTGCCTGCCGGCTACCCGTATGCGCAGCGCAAGATCGGTTTCGAATGGGCCAACGACGCGCGGCATGCGCGCATCACCCAGGTGCTGTCGCAGCTGCCAACGGTGAGCGTGCAGGATTCGGAAAAACTGCAGAACGATCAGGTGTCGTTGCTGGCGCAGCGGCTGGTCGCGTTGATCAAGCCGCTGCACGCGCAAGATGCCGCCACCACGGCGGCGCTTGAGTTGCTCAAACCCTGGGATGGCACGGTGAGCGCCACCTCCGCTGCCGCCGCGTTGGAAGAGGTGTGGTTCAGCCGCTATCTCGGCGATGCCTACAAGGCGCTGGTGCTGCGCCCCTCCGAGGCGGCCACCTTCGACATGCCGGATGCAGCGGTGTTGATGGAGGCACTGGAACACCCCGGCGCCGCGTTCGGCCCCGCACCGGCCGCACGCCGCGATCAACTGCTGCTGGAGTCGCTACGCAGCGCCTATCAATCGCTGGTCGACCTGCACGGGCCGGATCCTGCGCAATGGCCGTGGGGCAAGCTGCATACCAACAAGGTCACGCACGCCATGAGCGCGGCGGTCGGCACCGATCATGCGCTGCTGGACGTGGGCCCATTCGCCAAGGGCGGCAGCCCGTATACGCCCAATCAATCCAGCTACGACCCCACCACTTTCCGCCAGACCATCGGCCCGTCTGCACGGCTGATCATCGACCTGGGCAACTGGGATAACTCGCGCGCCATGAACTACCCCGGCCAATCCGGCGACCCGGCCAGCCCGCACTACCGCGACCTCGCACCGATGTGGTTGCAGGGTAGCTATTTCCCGTTGGTGTACACGCGTGCGGCGGTTGATGCGGCGACCGAGCAGGTCGTGGATCTGGTGCCGGCGCAAGCGCCAGGTTCGACGCAAGGCGGTCATCCCAACTGAGAGCGTCCAGATCTCCATCTCTGGCAGCACGGCAGAAAGCGTTCGTTCGATATGGAAAAATAATGCCCTCTTGATCTGGCAGACTGGCTCGGAGTTCTCGGCTTGTCTACGGAAGCTCTGTCACGTTCACCCCCCAAGGCGTTGGCGAGTTTGGTAATTGCCTGAGTAAATATGGGATCAGAGCTATTTTCCAAACACCTCATCAATGTGAGTGGCAGCGTCACGAGATGTTGATCAACGCCACGCATCTGAACCGGTTGACATCCAAGCGAACCGGCAGCAATCTCCACTCTAAGGAGCGTAGAAACTCCTCTAAGAGCGGTACCCACCTCCGTCAAACCGGTGGGTTTTTTGTGCCTGCAGTGTCTTGTGGGCGCAACCGGCGCGATGCCTGCGTCGGGAGGGCGGCTAATACAACACCCTTCGGGGAAATACGCCCGCCGACTCTTAGCGGTTTCTAACCTCCCGACATCCCGTCGCCACCCGGCGGCGGGGCCTGTTCGTCAAGGAGGGCTTTGCCATGCGTCGATCCACGTCCCGTCCCACATCCCCACGCAAGCGCGCCACGGAGCTGCCGCCCACCGAGATCGGCTGGCACTCGCTCGACCCCTCGATCAAGCCACGGCCCTACGTCGAGCGCACCCCCATCCCCCAACCCCGCACCGAAGCCCGGCCCCCACGCCCCGGCCACCCGCGTGCCCCGCACCGCTGCACCGTCGGCTACGGCTACTACCCCGCCAGCGACCAACGCATCCCCACACTGCGCCTACGCGGCCGCTGGCTGGAACAACTGGGCTTCACCATCGGCAGCAAGCTCCACATCCGCCTGCGCAATGGCGAGCTGGTCGTCAGCGTCGCACCTACGGACTAACCAGGTGCGCCGCGCACGCGCAGCACGCACCCGCACGCCCCGCGCCGAGCGCAACGCACCAATCGCCACACCGTGCGCGCTCCCCGCTCCCCGCGCAGAGGAGGGACACAGATGGAGCACCCCGCCATCGTCTTGCATCTCACGCTGGACCAACGCGACCAGCTCGACCGCCTGCTACGCACCCTCATCGCTCATGGCGACGTCATCGCCATGAGCAAACCGGAGTGCCTGGAGGCACAGACCCTGCCAACGTTGGGACAAGCCGTCTTCGATGCAGCCTATGCCGTGCGCGAGATGCTTGAGCAGCGGGTGGAGCAAAGGCCGGGCGAGCCTTAATGAAAGCAGGCTTTTGTTATAGAAGTTAATTTGATGCCGGCGTTAGCCAAGATTTTCATACGCCAGTTCGGCCCCTCAAGGAGGTTTTTCGAGTAATCCACTGATAGTCCGCTCGTTGCTCTAGAATCGCTTAACAAAGTGATAAGCCGAGATGCACAACGCAACCGCATCCACGATGGAAGCCGCCATGAACGACCAGACTGCAATTCCCGTTACGATTTCCAGCGTTTCCTACAAAGGGAAATTCTTTGTCATCGAACCTAGTTTCTGGAGTAACGGTCAGGGCCCAGGCCTGGAGATCGCCAACGAAGAGAAGCTTCTTCCCCCAGGCATGAATACGATGGATCCCCCTAACGGCGAAGTCGGCCAGTATCCAGAAAGACCACACCTGATTCATGTGCCCGAGCTAGGTGGGATGCCGAGGGATTTCGAGGAGCTTGCAGGCATCTGGATCGTTTCGGAAGCCTTGAAGCGCGTGTTCGAATCTGTCGATCCTGCGGGTTTTGCTTTCGCGACCTGCGATTTTACGCTCGCTGATGGCTCGCCTGGCCCCCAATACTTCTTGTGCGACGTGGTGCGTTCGCTCGATGCACTGGACGAGCAAGCTTCGCGTGTGAAGATCAAGTACGAGCGGGATCATGACACCGGTGAAGACATCAAGTTCTACAGTGTGGCCGGTGGCGCCAGTCTCGTTTTCAAGGAAGAAGTCATAGCAGATGCGCACATTTTCCGGCAGACGCACATTGGAGCCGAACCTATCTGTGACCGTGTCTTGTTTGATGCATTGACCGCCGCGAGTCTGAGCGGCGTACGTCTGCGCGACGCCGCAGACCTATAACTCATCAATCCTTAAAACGGATATTCGCGCGGGAGTTTCGCCAATGGCTGACACACCGGCTTTTCAAGGACACCATGTCGTCGAACAAGGGGCTTTTAAACAAAGTCGACTACTTCAGTCGCTTTCCAAAAGCGGCTTGTTCGATCTCCATGGCCCCAGCAACATGCTCAACTTGCCTGCCGATCAGGCGCTGGCTGCCAAGATGGGATTGTCGCCCCACCCAGGGGGTCCGCTCGGAGCCTACACAGACGAACTTAGAACTGCGCTTAGGGACTTGGAGGTGTCGCCTGATGGCCGTGCGACCTTGCGAGGCGACCAAGCAGCAGCGCAACGCATAGCGGCTCGAGTCAATGGTCTGACCGATACCCTCAAGGTCGGGCTGGTCAACGGCGATCTTGTGACCAATACGCCTCAAGGCATGACGCCGGAACAGGCGAACGCAAAGATCAGAACGTTCTTCGGTGATGTCGACGGCTACCAGCGCAGCCATGCTCCCCAAATCGCCGAAATGGGAAAGATGTCAGCAGCAGAAGCGCGCTGGGCGGGGGTCACCCAATCGGAGGGCAACATCAAACTTGCGCTGGATGCCGCCGATCAGCCGGGCGCCTCTACGCTTAGTGAGAGATGGGGCGGGCGGCCGTCTCTTGGCACGGCGATCGCGGAGGCAAACCAGGCGGGTCACTTGCCCCTTTCAGACCCGCTTGCAGCGCGGTTGCGCGTTGCCTTTCCCCATGAGATGCCACCGATCATTGCGCGGCCGCCAGTTGTTCCCCGAATGCCGGGTGTCCCAGGCGAAGGCGGCATTGTTGCGGGCGAAGCCGCCGCAGCAGAAGCAGCTGGATTGCGAGGACCCGGCGCCCGTGTTGCCGGTGCTGCGGGCGTGGCGCTCATGGCTTACGACTTCGCCGTGACTGGCCATCGTGTGGTCCAACTGCAGACGGCGGGCAACGAGACGGCGGCCCAATCGGCGGCCACCCACTTCGTTGGCCGCAATGCCGGTGGTATCGCTGGTGGCTTCCTGCTTGGTGCTGGTTACGGCGCCGCCACCGGCTCATGGACGGGGCCGGGAGCGTTGGCCACCGGTTTGGTTGGCGGCGTGGCCGGCGCCTATCTTGGCGAACGCTGGGCCGAGCAGCAGGACATCAAGCGGATCTACACGCAACCAGACGGCAGCGGCAACGAGTGGACACGCAATCCGGAAGACGCCCAAGGCGCGTGGACACGCACGGTGCGTGCTCCAACGCCAAACGGCGGCTATCAAGAGACGCGCTTGCTTGCCGCCGGCCGCTTGGTCGACGAGCTGAACTACCGTGCTGCCAACGACTCGTACTCGCTCGGCTTGGGGAGCTCGCCGAAGCCGCAAGACCCATACCGCCTTGATGCCAGCGCCGAAACCCGGCCACCGCGCGAACCGTTCGAAACGGGGCGCGACTACGTACGCGATGCCCAGACAGGGCAGTGGCAAGTTGAAATCCGGGAGAACATCGACGGCAAGATACCTGTGACGCGTAACGCACCGGTCAGCCCTGAGCGTGCGACCGAGTTGGATCGGCAATCGCAAACCGTGATCGCGCAGAACGCGGCCAACACACCGGAGGCGACCGCAGCGCGCTATCAGATTGCCTACAACCAGTTTGGCTGGAACGAGTTCACCTCCCGCGAACCGGTGCCACCTGTCATTGCCAATGCCCGCGCACAACCACAGTCACTGCAGGCCTCCGACGGCAACGCTTACACCCGTGATGCCAGTGGCGAATGGAGCACGCCAGGAACGTTTTACGGAACGAACCAGGCAACCGGCAACACGCGCGAGGAATTGAACCGCACGTTGCAGAGTCAGCAGGCCGGGCTTCAAGACATGGCGTCGATGGCGGAAGTAGCACGCACCCATCCCACGCCGACGCAAAGCGACTTGCGCAGCCAGGTAGCCGGTGTCTACGCCCGTGCCGGCATTACACGCACCGACGAGCAGATCGACGCGGCGACCTCGGCGGTCGCACAAGACCACGCGCGTGATACTGGTCCAAAGATGCCGTTCTTCCTGCAGCTACAGAAAGACGGTTCGATCGCCACGGTGGTTGGCCAAAATGACGACCGCATGGAGATCAGGGCGACCACGACAGCAGCCGAGATATCGCAAGCGCAAACGCAGCAAGCCAGGCCTGTGGAAACTCCCCAACCCAGTGCTCCTACGCAAGCGCCTCAGACACAACAACCTGCAACGCCGTCGTTGGAAGCACCTTTACCTAGTGCGCCTTCGTCACCAACCGTGCCAGGACGGTCGTCCTCTCTGGACGACGGCCAGACACAAGAGCGTGGAGCCTCTACGAGCACGATTGCAGGGCAGGGTGCTGCCCCGGCAATGCAACTGAGCGCGCGCGCCACTGCATCGCAGGATCCGCCGATTGACGATCAGCCATCCGTAGACCGTCAGAGCGCTGTTGGTCCCAAACCGCAAGACGCCGCGTTGGTGGAGCAGATACGTTTGTCCATCGCCAAGCTCGATGAAAGCGCCAACAAGGCTTGGGACGAGCGAAGCGATCGCATGGTCGCGAGCGCTTACAAGCTGGCGGTAGAAGCGGGATTCAAACCCGGCGACAACGTGGACGTTGCGTTGAACGTGCCCACCGATAAGCTCCCAGGGGGAGTCACGATGTTCGTGATGCGTACCGGCCCTGGAGCCTCTCCGGATCCTTTCGCCAACCGCGCAAATATGCCGACACAAGAAGCAATCACCACATCGTCGGAACAACAATACCTCGTCGCCAATCAAACACGTGATGCGCAGGAACAGACACGATTGCAAGAGCTCGCGCAAGCGCGTGATCGCGGTCCTGATGATCCGAGCAAGAGCGGGCCGAGGATGGTGTGATTAAACTCAGAGCGTGTCATCAGTCTGAAGTCTTACGTACCGCGCACTACATGTCACTTAATTGTCACTCTTTAAGATTGATCGCGCGAGTCAAGTGCCAACATTCCTCTGACTCGGACGAGCTGCCCCAACGCTTTGTGGCGGGTGCTAACACGATGCAAATCGTCGAAGCCGATCTGAGACCTTGCAAGCGTAGATCTATACGCAACGCCGCTCGTGCGCGTCGTTGTGCTTCGATGCAGCGGCCTAAGGATGGTCTGATCAACGGCATCGGAGGATGAGCCTAACCACATCGACCAGGCTGACGGCGCTCAGATCCTCGATTTTTTTGCCGTTTCCGGCGCGTTTGCAGGGTGTTGCCCGGGTTACAGGCGCACGCTCCCCATCGTCGGCAGTAACTGCTTTCGCTTCATCCACAGGTTCGATAGCGCAAACAAGGTCAGCACCTGCGCGGTGTTCTTGGCCAGGCCGCGATAGCGGACCTTGGTGTAGCCGAACTGGCGCTTGATCACCCGGAATGGATGCTCCACCTTCGCGCGCACGCTGGCCTTGAAGTGTTCCCAACGTCTTTCCCGAGCACGCTCGCGTTTGTTGCCGAGGGCTTGCATCGTCGAGGGCCTGGCGGCGATGAAGAATGCAGCCTTGCAGGCCTGCAGTTCTTCGCGTTTGTCCGCACCGGTGTAGCCGCTATCGCCGAACACGCTGTCTTCTTTGCCATGCAGCAACGTGTGCATCACCGTGACATCGGCGACGTTGGCGGCTGTGCAATGGACGTGGTGCACCAACCCGGAAAATTCATCCACGCCGATGTGCGCCTTCATCCCGAAATACCACTGATTGCCCTTCTTGGTCTGATGCATCTCAGGGTCGCGCGCGTTGTCGGCATTCTTGGTCGAACTGGGCGCCGCGATCAGCGTCGCATCGACGATCGTGCCCGACCGCAGGCTCTGGCCCTTGCGCGCCAGATGCGCGTTGACCGCTTCCAGCATCCGCGCGGCAAGGCCATGGGTCTCCAGCAGGCGCCGAAAGTTGAGAATCGTGGTCTCGTCCGGAACGTTGTCCAAGCCACCGAGCTGGGCAAACCGCCGCAAGGTCGGGATCTCGTGCAGTGCTTCTTCCATCGCCGGATCGCTCAGCGCATACCACTGCTGCAGCAGATGAATCCGCAACATCGTCGCCAGTGCGTACGGCTGCCGACCTGGCCGGCCCGATACCGGATAGTGCGGCGCGATCAGACCGAGCAGTTGCTGCCACGGAACCACCTGCTCCATCTCGGCCAGAAAGATCTCGCGCCGGGTCTGCTTGCGCTTGCCCAGGCCCTCAGCGTCACCGAACGTCAGTTGCATGGATCACTCCTCAACATCAGGCGGGTAGTGTCGCGTATCTGTGGTGCGTTGTTCAGAGGTTCCCTAAAGCAGAAGAGCATATCGGTTGAAAATTGCATTGATGCCATCGAACTGACTGGAACTGTCGCGCTGGTGACCAGGGCGAACAGCGGGATTGGGTGGCGACAACAGCCTCCCCAGCCAATGCTCGGTCAATGGGAGCCAGTCTTCGTCAGCATGGCTGAGTGCTGAAAATGCGGCATACAGGAGGAGCTTTCGCCGTAGTTATTAAAAAAATCCCTGGAACAATAGAGCGCCCGGTACCTCACTGTCAGATGCTGCCGGCAGCGTGGCCTCAAGCACTTTCGTCTTCTGCCGAATCACACAAACGGATATATCGAGAGAAGGTGAAAGCGAATCTTTGTGCTTAACCGCGTCTGCATGCCAATCCTCTTCTCTTCATGCACGTTTCCAATCCACGGCAGTGGTTTGTTCAAAAAGATATTCCCCCTAAAGGCTCACTTCTGCTATCGCGGGCTGAGTTATCTAAATAATCATCTACATCGAGCGCTATTAAAGATCAGCGCGGCTAACCGTAAGCAAAGAGGGCATGTGCATCTTCCAAGAAGAGCTGAAGGTCGCAACTGTTGTAGTGAACCAACGCAGGCGGATACATGCCGTAGTCACCAGAATGTGCAGCAGCATTCATGATTTGATATGACTGATAAATTCCCACAAGTATAGAGAACCAATTTCGCTCACTAGTTGTGTAATCGCCTCGTGGCCGGAGGGTCACTGCAAGGTAAGATGGCTTAAGCAGCCTCTCGCCTATTGGCATATGAAGGCCAAGATTTTTTGCTGCCTTCGCTAGATTATCAATATTCTTTGACAAAAATATTCGTAGCATGTCAGTGACTATTGATTTTGTATTTTTAGACGCATTAGGTCGGTATCCTCGGGGCATAATGATAGTACTTAAGTGGGCTTGGTAATCGGCAGTGACCCTAGACATGTCCACACTTTCTTTATCAAGGAGAATGCAGATAAATGCATGTGCCTGCATTGCTCGGTCTGCTTGCAGCGCCTGCAGCGAATTGACTAAGGCTTGCTCCAAGTTAAAATTAACTCTGCGACATGGTCTATCTGCGCCTCAGGGCCGCTTAGGAGTGTCCCTGAGGCCAAGCCAACCAAGTCTGTGAGATAGAAGTGAGTATGTAGACCTGGTCGAATGGGAAACCATGTAGGCAGCGTGATAGGAGAGCCAATCTGGGCCTTGCTAAAGCTCTCTTTCATGAGGACGACGACAGTAATTTTTTCGGGTCTGTTCTTCTTAAAATCCTCTAGGGAACCTCTGAACAACGCACCACAGATACGCGACACTACCCGCCTCATGTTGAGGAGTGATCCATGCAACTGACGTTCGGTGACGCTGAGGGCCTGGGCAAGCGCAAGCAGACCCGGCGCGAGATCTTTCTGGCCGAGATGGAGCAGGTGGTTCCGTGGCAGCAACTGCTCGGTCTGATCGCGCCGCACTATCCGGTATCGGGCCGGCCAGGTCGGCAGCCGTACGCACTGGCGACGATGTTGCGGATTCATCTGCTGCAGCAGTGGTATGCGCTGAGCGATCCGGCGATGGAAGAAGCACTGCACGAGATCCCGACCTTGCGGCGGTTTGCCCAGCTCGGTGGCTTGGACAACGTTCCGGACGAGACCACGATTCTCAACTTTCGGCGCCTGCTGGAGACCCATGGCCTTGCCGCGCGGATGCTGGAAGCGGTCAACGCGCATCTGGCGCGCAAGGGCCAGAGCCTGCGGTCGGGCACGATCGTCGATGCGACGCTGATCGCGGCGCCCAGTTCGACCAAGAATGCCGACAACGCGCGCGACCCTGAGATGCATCAGACCAAGAAGGGCAATCAGTGGTATTTCGGGATGAAGGCGCACATCGGCGTGGATGAATTTTCCGGGTTGGTGCACCACGTCCATTGCACAGCCGCCAACGTCGCCGATGTCACGGTGATGCACACGTTGCTGCATGGCAAAGAAGACAGCGTGTTCGGCGATAGCGGCTACACCGGTGCGGACAAACGCGAAGAACTGCAGGCCTGCAAGGCTGCATTCTTCATCGCCGCCAGGCCCTCGACGATGCAAGCCCTCGGCAACAAACGCGAGCGTGCTCGGGAAAGACGTTGGGAACACTTCAAGGCCAGCGTGCGCGCGAAGGTGGAGCATCCATTCCGGGTGATCAAGCGCCAGTTCGGCTACACCAAGGTCCGCTATCGCGGCCTGGCCAAGAACACCGCGCAGGTGCTGACCTTGTTTGCGCTATCGAACCTGTGGATGAAGCGAAAGCAGTTACTGCCGACGATGGGGAACGTGCGCCTGTAACCCGGGCAACACCCTGCAAACGCGCCGGAAACGGCAAAAAAATCGAGGATCTGAGCGCCGTCAGCCTGGTCGATGTGGTTAGGCTCATCCTCCGATGCCGTTGATCAGACCATCCCTAGGGAACCTCTGAACAACGCACCACAGATACGCGACACTACCCGCCTGATGTTGAGGAGTGATCCATGCAACTGACGTTCGGTGACGCTGAGGGCCTGGGCAAGCGCAAGCAGACCCGGCGCGAGATCTTTCTGGCCGAGATGGAGCAGGTGGTTCCGTGGCAGCAACTGCTCGGTCTGATCGCGCCGCACTATCCGGTATCGGGCCGGCCAGGTCGGCAGCCGTACGCACTGGCGACGATGTTGCGGATTCATCTGCTGCAGCAGTGGTATGCGCTGAGCGATCCGGCGATGGAAGAAGCACTGCACGAGATCCCGACCTTGCGGCGGTTTGCCCAGCTCGGTGGCTTGGACAACGTTCCGGACGAGACCACGATTCTCAACTTTCGGCGCCTGCTGGAGACCCATGGCCTTGCCGCGCGGATGCTGGAAGCGGTCAACGCGCATCTGGCGCGCAAGGGCCAGAGCCTGCGGTCGGGCACGATCGTCGATGCGACGCTGATCGCGGCGCCCAGTTCGACCAAGAATGCCGACAACGCGCGCGACCCTGAGATGCATCAGACCAAGAAGGGCAATCAGTGGTATTTCGGGATGAAGGCGCACATCGGCGTGGATGAATTTTCCGGGTTGGTGCACCACGTCCATTGCACAGCCGCCAACGTCGCCGATGTCACGGTGATGCACACGTTGCTGCATGGCAAAGAAGACAGCGTGTTCGGCGATAGCGGCTACACCGGTGCGGACAAACGCGAAGAACTGCAGGCCTGCAAGGCTGCATTCTTCATCGCCGCCAGGCCCTCGACGATGCAAGCCCTCGGCAACAAACGCGAGCGTGCTCGGGAAAGACGTTGGGAACACTTCAAGGCCAGTGTGCGCGCGAAGGTGGAGCATCCATTCCGGGTGATCAAGCGCCAGTTCGGCTACACCAAGGTCCGCTATCGCGGCCTGGCCAAGAACACCGCGCAGGTGCTGACCTTGTTTGCGCTATCGAACCTGTGGATGAAGCGAAAGCAGTTACTGCCGACGATGGGGAACGTGCGCCTGTAACCCGGGCAACACCCTGCAAACGCGCCGGAAACGGCAAAAAAATCGAGGATCTGAGCGCCGTCAGCCTGGTCGATGTGGTTAGGCTCATCCTCCGATGCCGTTGATCAGACCATCCCTAGTTGCGCTCTACAGGATTCCAGTAAAAGGCTCATGTCTGTGAGAACACGATTTGCAATTTTGAAAGAATCATCACGGACGATGACGGCAAATATCTCCTCCTTTCCCTTGGTTGTCCGGAGAGCAGCTGCCATCTCTTCTCTGGATCCATCTACCTGCAGCCAGAATACACGCAGCACCTCGTTCTCTGACCACGGAGCCTGAGAAATAAGCTCATTAGCTCTTTGGGCCGTCACGATGCTCATGACAAGCTCCTAGACGTAGAGGTGGCGGCTAGGCGTGCCATCAAAGGTATACCGACGGAGACAGTGCCTTTGGATTCATTGAAGAAATTTGCCATCGCGGCGCTAGCCAGTAGTTGGCGAGAGGGGTTCCTTGCCAGCTCTTCAAATGGTTTGGCGATTTGATCAAATGCCGCCAAGGAACAGTTCATTCGTTTTGGATGACGTCTTACGATCTCACGCAGAATACTAGTTACTGAGTAAAGCCACGGTTCCTGCGCGCGACTTCTTTCTGAGCTAAACTCCGCTAGCATTTTGTGAAAGAGGCGGTAGTGTGGGCTATTCCTAAGTACGACAAACTCAAGCCTCTCTCGAGAGAATTCAGCAAAATAGTGACCTCCAAGTTCTGTGCCGAGCTCAAAATCAGTTGACGCCATTAGCCACTCACAAAAGTCAACCAAGACATTCACGGTCAGGTAAGGATGTCCCTTCGTCTCTTGATATACAGCCTCGACAAACGGATCCGTGATGCGCAGGTTTTCGCCGAGGATACGGGATACCAAAATTGCGAACTCTGAAGACGTGCCAGGTTGATGTTCAAAAAGAGGGAACGCATATTGTCTGACATTAGGACTAAGTTGGTTCTGACTAAGCAAGATCATGTGTGCGTCAGGGCGCTGTCCCATGAAGAGAAGCGTATTCTTAATAGAAAATCCAAGCATCTGGCTGATTAGCGGGAGGGAAACTAGCGCTTTTAATCCAGGCGACCTCTCAGTGTAAGTATCTATTATTTCAAAAAGCATTTCGTACTCATCTATAATCAGTACCAAATTTCGCTTAGGGATGGTCTGATCAACGGCATCGGAGGATGAGCCTAACCACATCGACCAGGCTGACGGCGCTCAGATCCTCGATTTTTTTGCCGTTTCCGGCGCGTTTGCAGGGTGTTGCCCGGGTTACAGGCGCACGTTCCCCATCGTCGGCAGTAACTGCTTTCGCTTCATCCACAGGTTCGATAGCGCAAACAAGGTCAGCACCTGCGCGGTGTTCTTGGCCAGGCCGCGATAGCGGACCTTGGTGTAGCCGAACTGGCGCTTGATCACCCGGAATGGATGCTCCACCTTCGCGCGCACACTGGCCTTGAAGTGTTCCCAACGTCTTTCCCGAGCACGCTCGCGTTTGTTGCCGAGGGCTTGCATCGTCGAGGGCCTGGCGGCGATGAAGAATGCAGCCTTGCAGGCCTGCAGTTCTTCGCGTTTGTCCGCACCGGTGTAGCCGCTATCGCCGAACACGCTGTCTTCTTTGCCATGCAGCAACGTGTGCATCACCGTGACATCGGCGACGTTGGCGGCTGTGCAATGGACGTGGTGCACCAACCCGGAAAATTCATCCACGCCGATGTGCGCCTTCATCCCGAAATACCACTGATTGCCCTTCTTGGTCTGATGCATCTCAGGGTCGCGCGCGTTGTCGGCATTCTTGGTCGAACTGGGCGCCGCGATCAGCGTCGCATCGACGATCGTGCCCGACCGCAGGCTCTGGCCCTTGCGCGCCAGATGCGCGTTGACCGCTTCCAGCATCCGCGCGGCAAGGCCATGGGTCTCCAGCAGGCGCCGAAAGTTGAGAATCGTGGTCTCGTCCGGAACGTTGTCCAAGCCACCGAGCTGGGCAAACCGCCGCAAGGTCGGGATCTCGTGCAGTGCTTCTTCCATCGCCGGATCGCTCAGCGCATACCACTGCTGCAGCAGATGAATCCGCAACATCGTCGCCAGTGCGTACGGCTGCCGACCTGGCCGGCCCGATACCGGATAGTGCGGCGCGATCAGACCGAGCAGTTGCTGCCACGGAACCACCTGCTCCATCTCGGCCAGAAAGATCTCGCGCCGGGTCTGCTTGCGCTTGCCCAGGCCCTCAGCGTCACCGAACGTCAGTTGCATGGATCACTCCTCAACATCAGGCGGGTAGTGTCGCGTATCTGTGGTGCGTTGTTCAGAGGTTCCTTAGGAGCGTTTGCTTGAGTGGTAGCTACTACGCAATCTGCGACGAGTTCAGTAAAAAATGTTTCCTGGATTGCATTTCCGGCTTCTAGTGCAGATCGGATCCGAGAGCTCAGAAGATTTAGTTCCGGTGAATTTGGACGATGGTCCATGCTTTGGAAAATGACCATCCTCTCCCCGGAAGGGCCTGCGATGGCTTCAGCAGAGGTTGTCTTTCCTGAGCGTCTGACGCTACACCAAACATATGCGCCAACGCCTCGTTGAAGCCCTTGAATGATTCGATTGACGCTGTGGCGCTCGACTTCAAAATGGCCCTCGCGGAAAAGAGGATCATCAAGAGGGAAGTCTTTCGCATAGTTTCTCAGCAAGCGACCAGACAAATGCTTCGCAGAAGCTGGTGCTGAACGGCCAGTTAGGATTGCTGCAACGGTCTCTGCCAAAGCAGAAAAGCCTGCTAATTGACCCTGAACATCGGAGGAATCAACCACATCATTAGCACCACTGCTATCGACCCATTCGCGTGTAGTGTTAGGGAACCTCTGAACAACGCACCACAGATACGCGACACTACCCGCCTGATGTTGAGGAGTGATCCATGCAACTGACGTTCGGTGACGCTGAGGGCCTGGGCAAGCGCAAGCAGACCCGGCGCGAGATCTTTCTGGCCGAGATGGAGCAGGTGGTTCCGTGGCAGCAACTGCTCGGTCTGATCGCGCCGCACTATCCGGTATCGGGCCGGCCAGGTCGGCAGCCGTACGCACTGGTACATACAGCCAAGCAAGTGGACGCTGACACTAAATAAACTGGACGAAGCTATCAGCCAAACTGGACGGCGACGTCATTTAGGCTGGACGGTTGTGACTTGCAAAGTCAGCGCAGCCAGGCAAGGAGGATGCAACTCGGCTGGCCTGCTGCTGGTCAGAGGCAGCGCTTATAGAGCGCCCAGCGCCGCCTGCGGGAGGACTGCGCGGCCACGTACTGCTAGCGAGGGATTCTCACGGAGCCTAAACGCCGGCAGAGCTAGAGCAGGCGCGGGCCGATCACGCCTGCTCCGGCAGTTCGAAGAAGTCCGCGTAGCGGGAACTGAAGCTCTCGCGGTCTGTGACGAATGCCTCCAGATCTGCTGCAATTCCATGCGCGAAAGGTGGTAATTCGATACCATGCGCATGCGCCAATGCTCGGACGGCCAATTCGGTCTTCGCAGCGCTTCCTCTACTGTCAGGCATGGCATGCGCCATCCACCAGTGGAGACTACCCAGCGTCGGCATCAGGCTGGCGGGATCGTGGCGTTGTGCGATTAAGTTGCTAAACAAGGTTTCGACATGATTCATGATCGGCTGCACCATTCCGAATGGTGTGTGCTCAATGACAAATGGAAAAGCTGAGCCTTCAACCTGCAGACCGTTTCCTTTCCGCCCTTGCTGGGCGAGCGAATGGTAGAAGTCGTCAGGATTCACAGCCAGCTTTAATTGGGTGAGCGGTATCATTGCCCCATTCAGTACACCTACCATTTCGAAAACATCATGCGCCATGAATGTTTTGGGCAGCGCCTGCTCACTTTTTGCAACAAGGTCGTTCGCTTGCCGGATCAGCGGAAGCTGGCGCACCCTTGGTCGCAGATATGCATAGTGTTTTGTAAGAGGCGTGGAGACGTTCTTTTGCCGTGGGTAGCCCGCCGCAAATGGCTGTGCATTTCCTTTCGTTTGACCGGGGCCCTCTGCCTGCGGATTTTGTTGTGTAGCCCAGCTATGACGTGCTGCGCCTGAGAAATCCCACAACTGCCGGAAGGTCTGGATCTGCCCGCTTGCAATACGTTCGCCACCTTCCCGCGCAGTGGCATAAAATCGGCGGCCATACTCTTGATTCTCTGGGGTTGACTCTTGGTTGACGCGCGGATCTGGCCATCGTGCCACGCCCGTCAGCGCGACCTGTGCGGGCGACAGACTGCACTCGGTAGCAGGTCCTGGCAGTGACCTGCGGATAGGCGGCGATACCGAGGTGATACTATGGTTCAGCCCCTGCATGCCGGGCGCCAGAGCCGCGAAGGCAGCCTCCCTCAACAACGTCTGGGACCACTCCGTGAGGGATTGATGTCTCGGCTCATGGAAGCGACTGCTTTCAATGTGGAGCGTATGTTCGCCTTGTTCCTCGGTGTAAAGCACTTGCAGCTGCACATCAGAACTGATTCGTTCCTCTGGAGCCAGCGCCTGGTGGGGGCGGCGATGTTTCAGTTCCACGGTCACTTTCTCCCACGGTCTGGACGACGTCCCCCGATTTTGAGTAGCGCCTCAGTTTGGAGTCCAATTCCCTACCCCGAGGAGATTGGACGTGAAGAAACGTTTTACTGACGAGCAGGTCATCGGCTTTCTGCGCGAAGCCGAAAGCGGCGTGGCGATCAAGGACCTGTGCCGGCGCCATGGCTTCAGCGAGGCCTCGTACTACCTGTGGCGCAGCAAATTCGGCGGGATGAGCGTGCCTGATGCCAAGCGGCTCAAGGACCTCGAGTCCGAGAACGCGCGGCTGAAGAAGTTGCTGGCCGAGCAATTGTTCGAGAACGACCTGATCAAGGATGCGCTGCGAAAAAAGTGGTAAGCGCACCGGCGCGTCGTACGCTGGTGCGCGAGTGGATCGGGCGTGGCGCCAGCGAGCGTCGCGCCTTGGCAGCGATCGGCATGAGCGCCAGTGCGCTGCGCTATTGCCCACGCGAAGACCGCAATGGCGAACTGCGCGAGCGCATCGTTGCGTTGGCGCATCGCCATCGCCGCTATGGCGTGGGAATGATCTATCTCAAACTGCGACAGGAAGGGCGCATCGTGAACTACAAACGGGTGGAGCGGTTGTACCGCGAGCAGCAGCTACAGGTCCGACGGCGCAAACGCAAAAAGGTGCCAATAAGCGAGCGTCAGCCGCTGCTGCGGCCAGCGCAGGCCAATCAGGTGTGGTCGATGGACTTCGTGTTCGACCGCACTGCCGACGGTCGGGTGGTCAAGTGTCTGGTGATCGTGGACGATGCAACCCACGAAGCGGTCGCCATCGACGTGGAGCGCGCGATCTCGGGACATGGCGTTGCGCGCGTGCTGGATCGGTTGGCACACAGTCGCGGTTTGCCGAAGGTGATCCGCACTGACAACGGCAAGGAGTTTTGCGGCAGGGCGATGGTCGCCTGGGCACATGCCCGTGGTGTGCAGTTGCGGCTGATCCAACCCGGCAAACCGAACCAGAACGCCTACGTCGAATCGTTCAACGGCCGACTACGCGACGAATGCCTCAACGAGCACTGGTTCCCGACACTGCTGCACGCGCGCACCGAAATCGAACGCTGGCGACGCGCGTACAACGAAGAGCGACCCAAGAATGCAATCGGCGGCATGACCCCGGCTGCTTATGCCCAACATCTGGCAAACACCGATATCATTACCCCCGGACTCTAAACCAAGCCGCTACTCAGGGCGGGGGGACGTCGTGGACAGCGCCATGTCGATAGCTGCCAGCGCTACGTTTTCCCCGTGCTGCTGAACTTTGTGCGGCAAATGGCCGGCGCCAGCCCGCCTTGCCCTACGAGCCCCGAGTGACCCCAAGCCATACAGGCTAGGTGACATGGGCGCCTCGGGAGATGACGGCGTAGAGGGCGTGGTCTGCTCTGCGGCGTGGGCTGCATAATCCTCAAGTGAGCCCGCCACGCTCGGCTTTGAAACGCATAGACCCATGTTGATCTCCTACAGTGACTGTCGGAGCAAGTTTGGCGAGAAGCTCTCCGATTCGCGCTGGCTCACCGAAGTCATAGCTGGGACGACGAAGCATTGACGCGCGGGATTCTCGAGCCTCTATAGAGGCTTGGCAGGGATTCTTGAAAAAATCCTTTTCTGACAGCAGGTTAGATCACTTTTTGCTTTTTTTACGAATCCCCCCCCCGACCCTCGATCGGCTTGTATTACATATCGATGTAATCGAACACTTCGGTGCGAAGTCTTGGAGCAGAGGGGTTCAACATCCGATTCCACGGGCGCTTACGAGAAGGCCGATTGAGGCCGTGAGGAGGGTTCATGTCAAAGCGAAGGAAGTTCAGGCGCCCGAAGCGGCAATTCGATCTCTCACCTCATCCGGCATCAGGCGCTCGCGCCTGCCGGCTTGAAGCGTCCTCAGTCCCCACTCCCATGCAATGTCTTGCTCTGCGACCCATCGCCTGGCGTTCTCGCTGGATTGTTCGACCGGCTGAGTCAGCCGAAAGCGTGGTCCGAGCCCAAAGAACAGATCGAAACCAAAATCAATCGTCAGCAACCGACGCAGCTGCCGGGTATGCCCGCCCGGGAGATAGCCATCCCATCCAGCGTCCTCTAGCTGCAGTACGACGCGGGAGAAGCAGAAAGCCTGCCTTTGCATGATCCTTGGATGCAGATCAAACGCAAGCTCCTTGTCTTCTGCCAACGGAAAAATGAAGCAGATGAAGTAGGCGAACAGCTCCTCTGCGATCTCCCACAGCGGACCCTCAATCGTGGCCAGGAACAGGCTGGCGTGCAGCGAACGCCCGAGTTCAAAAGCCCGCCCTTGATTTCCTGCTTCATGCGCTTCTCGAAGCAATACGACGAGCGCGGCTAGGCTATCCAGGCCCGCTTGTCCCTCCAGGCGTCGAGTCACTTGGCGCGTTGCTTTACGCCGCACATAGCGTCCGCGCTCCAACGCCTGCTGATCGAAGATCGCCATCTGGATCCCGGGTCCCAACCGCTTTAGCAGCGTGTCGGCACTTACCCCAACAGGGCGGGAGATGTCCAGCGCGTCCCAAGCTGCTGCCATGAGGATTTCACTGGAGCCTGCCATGGCTGCTTCTGTGGTGCGGAGAGTTTCGGCGCCGGGGACGTGCTTACCCAGGGCGTACTTGGCCCACAAATTGTGATGGTGCTCGCCCTTGAGGTAGGTGCCGGGCTGCAAAACCTGACCCAGGCGATAGGCCGTCGGACGGCCCATACGCGCCCGCAGCCCCTCGAACCATAAGCCAACCTTCAGCACGTTCAAGGCCTTCTCAGCGGAACGGTTTGCGTTCGATTCGGCTAAGCGAACTACCGCTTTTACCCGGCCAAGTTTGTAGTCCTTGATCTGTATCAATGGCTTATCGACTCATTGCGGTGCAATTTAGAGTAACGCGGAAGCCCTCAGTTTCCTTCTGGGCGACTATCGGTGCAATCGTTACGCTAGCGGCATGACAGAGCGTGACGAACACATCGGCGCGTTGGCCAAAGTCCTGGAGCAGGATCTGTTGCACCACTACGGCCCGGTGATCGGCCAGGATGATCTGCGCCAAGCACTGGGCTACACCTCGCTGGATGCGTTCCGGCAGGCTCTGTCCCGTGACTCGCTGCCGGTGCCGGTGTTCCCCATCCCTAATCGCCGCGGCAAATACGCGCTTGCCAAAGACATTGCGCACTGGCTGGCAGGCTTGCGCGACCAAGCCATCCGGGCATCGCACCCAAACGGAAACACGCCATGACTGCGAACATGGAAGACAGGGGGTCAGCATGACCTGACGACTCCCACCGCCATTCCACACGTGGGAAATGCAAAAGCCCCCAAGCGCGTCAACGCTTGGGGGCTTTGAGGGTGTAGCTAGAACCTATTCGCTGCATTCTCGGCATCCGCCCTCCCTTCGTCAATCCCTGTTTGCCAGCTCTTACGCGCTGGCGCGGGGGACTGTTGCCGCTGTTCTGGCCCGGATGCTGGTGCCTGGAACGAAGGCGGTGCAAGGAGTGCCATGAATCCGTTGAAAGACCTGTGCCGGTGCCTGCTGCGCACTGACCTGACCGATCGGCAGGTTGGTCAAAAGTTGAATCGCTCGCCGACCACGGTCGGCCGCTATCGCAAACGCCTGCGAGCCCTCTCACAATCGTGGGATGACATCGAGAGCATGGACGAAGTCGCGCTGGCGCGCCGATTGAATCCGGGCAAAAGTAGTGCGAAGAAGTTGCTCGTTGAACCGGATTGGTCGTATGTGCACGCCGAGCTGCAGCGGCGCGGCATGACGATCGCGCTATTGCATGAGGAATATGCCCTTGGCTTGGAAGCCGGGGCGATGTCAGAGACCGAGTTCCGACGCCGCTACCGCCGCTATGCGCGTAAGCGAGGACTGGTCATGCGTCAGGTGCGTGTACCGGGACAACAGCTGTTTCTGGACTTCTCCGGAGTGCGCCCTTCGATCACTGATCAGATGACCGGCGCAACAACCCCGGTGGAGCTCTTCGTGGCGGTCATGGGTGCCAGCCGCAAGACCTTCGTCTATGCCGTCGCAAGCCAGAAATCGGTTGACTGGATCGCTTGCAATGCAAAGGCGCTGGAGTTCTTTGCGGGCGTGCCCACCTATCTGGTGCCGGATAACCTCAAGGCGGCGGTGACCTCCGTTTCCGGGCAGGACGGGGCACTGCTGAACATGACCTACGCCGAGTTCGCTGCACACTACGACACCATGGTGCTGCCGGCACGTCCGCGCAAACCTACGGACAAGGCGCCGGTGGAGATTGGGGTGCAACTGGCCCAGCGTTGGATCCTGGCGCGGCTGCGCAATCGGGTGTTCTTCTCGCTGGAGGAACTGAATCGCGCCATTGCCGAGCTGGTGGACCGCATGAACCTTCGTCCGATGCGTGGGTCCGGCGGAAAAAGCCGTCAGCAACTGTTCGAGGAACTGGACGGCCCCGCGCTGCGTCCCTGTCCGCAGATGCCCTACGAGTACGCAGAGTGGAAGCTTAAGGTCCCTGTGGGACAGGATTACCACGTCCCTTGGCAGGGCCACTTTTACTCGGTTCCTCACACATTGGTTGGCGCAAAGGTGAACTTGAAGGTCACCCGGGAGGCCGTGGCAGTCTTCCACCGCGACAAGCGGGTGGCCATGCATCCGCGCAGCGGCGAAGTGGGTGGATGTAGCACGTCACCGGAGCACCAGCCACCGGCTCATCGCGCTTACGCACAAGACACGCCGGACGTACTGATGACATGGGCGCGTCAGCAAGGAGGCGCCCTGCATAAGTTCGTGCAACGACATAGCGCGACCCATCGCCGACCGGCACTGACCCTGCAAGCCTGTCGAGGGCTGCGACGCCTTGCGCGTGAACACGGGATCGAAAGGCTGCAGGCGGCCTGTGACCGGGCAGTGCGCATCCAAGCAAACAGTGTCAGCTCGGTGAAGTCGATCCTGGTGCGCCATCTGGATCGCAGCGCATCTTGCGATGACAGTGCAAGCAACGATGACGCTCCACAGGCGCACGAAAACGTGCGCGGTGCTAACTACTACTCATAATTCAGGGAGAACATTATGTCTTTGGAACATACGATTGATCAGCTACGAACGCTCAAATTGACCGGCATGGTGGCTGGCGTCGAACATCAACTCGCCCAATCCAGCTACGGAGCACTCGGCTTCGATCAGCGCCTTGGCCATCTGGTTGACGCCGAGGTGAGTCAGCGCGACAGCAAGCGCTTCACGCGCCTGATTCGCAATGCCAAGCTCAAGGTCTACGCCGAACCGGAGGCTATTGACTATCGTGTTGGGCGCGGGTTGGATCGATCGGTGATCGCGGATTTGCTGACCTGTGGCTGGATTGAGCACCGCCAAAACGTTTTGGTCACTGGACAAACAGGTACTGGAAAGACCTGGTTGGCATGTGCCCTGGCCGTACAAGCCGCACGCCAAGGGATCACCGTAGGCTACCGGCGCGTAGGCCGCCTGTTGGAAGACATGGAGGTCGGGCATGCGGACGGCTCACTGGCCAAGCTTCGCAATCAACTCGCCAGGACCGGACTACTAATCTTGGATGATTTCGGCCTGACGCCGCTGAGCAGCCGCGGACGTGCAGATCTACTGGAATTACTCGATGACCGTGTCGGCTCTGGCGCCACGATTGTGGCTGGCCAGATGCCAGTGCAGGACTGGCATGCGTTTATCCATGACCCTGCTTTGGCTGATGCCATCATGGATCGACTGATTCACAGCAGCCACAAACTAGCGCTCAAGGGTGAATCCATGCGAAAGACGAAGGTGGCCAAGTCCGGGAAGTGAAGATTGGCGGCGCTGTCCAGCGCTTCTGGCGCTCGCATCCAATTCATTTGGCGGCGGTGTCCAGTTCCGTCGCCGATGAGTGTCCAGTTGGTTGGCTTTTCGTACACTGGCGACGATGTTGCGGATTCATCTGCTGCAGCAGTGGTATGCGCTGAGCGATCCGGCGATGGAAGAAGCACTGCACGAGATCCCGACCTTGCGGCGGTTTGCCCAGCTCGGTGGCTTGGACAACGTTCCGGACGAGACCACGATTCTCAACTTTCGGCGCCTGCTGGAGACCCATGGCCTTGCCGCGCGGATGCTGGAAGCGGTCAACGCGCATCTGGCGCGCAAGGGCCAGAGCCTGCGGTCGGGCACGATCGTCGATGCGACGCTGATCGCGGCGCCCAGTTCGACCAAGAATGCCGACAACGCGCGCGACCCTGAGATGCATCAGACCAAGAAGGGCAATCAGTGGTATTTCGGGATGAAGGCGCACATCGGCGTGGATGAATTTTCCGGGTTGGTGCACCACGTCCATTGCACAGCCGCCAACGTCGCCGATGTCACGGTGATGCACACGTTGCTGCATGGCAAAGAAGACAGCGTGTTCGGCGATAGCGGCTACACCGGTGCGGACAAACGCGAAGAACTGCAGGCCTGCAAGGCTGCATTCTTCATCGCCGCCAGGCCCTCGACGATGCAAGCCCTCGGCAACAAACGCGAGCGTGCTCGGGAAAGACGTTGGGAACACTTCAAGGCCAGCGTGCGCGCGAAGGTGGAGCATCCATTCCGGGTGATCAAGCGCCAGTTCGGCTACACCAAGGTCCGCTATCGCGGCCTGGCCAAGAACACCGCGCAGGTGCTGACCTTGTTTGCGCTATCGAACCTGTGGATGAAGCGAAAGCAGTTACTGCCGACGATGGGGAGCGTGCGCCTGTAACCCGGGCAACACCCTGCAAACGCGCCGGAAACGGCAAAAAAATCGAGGATCTGAGCGCCGTCAGCCTGGTCGATGTGGTTAGGCTCATCCTCCGATGCCGTTGATCAGACCATCCTTAGTCAATTCCGCTACCACTACGTCCGCTAAAGCGGCAGCATCAGCAAGATCGTCTTTGAAGTACAACGGCGATCCAAAGAAAACTGCGGCTGCGACATCTTGGCTAACTCGATCCACCCCCATGCTATAGGTGATATCCAGCCTACTTAGCCCTATGGTCACGCGACTGTATTTCGGTAACACTGCGGGTGTGGATGCCTGAGAGGCCCAACGGTCCACTCCCATCAGCAGGGAGCAAACTGATGCTTCACTTCCATTGAAAACAGAATGCCCTGGCTCAGTAAGGAGGATTGCATGTCGGCCACGACAGAAGCCCAACGTTGGTAGCCATGTATTTAGATAATCGCTTAGCAGTTCTCGACCATTTAGGTCTCCACTAGCAACGCTACGGTAGCCTAAAAGAATGCCGGAGATCATCGCTGACGCGATATCCCATTGCATCGCTGCGTGAGGTTTGGATGGTGCACCTTCACGTTGGTCTCTGAGCACACCCACAATTACATTTAAGAACTGCTGAAGGCCTCGAATGGATTTTGCAAGGCCGATTTCATGAGGTAGCCCACGTTCTTGAACTTTTTCGTAGCCTTTAGAAAAAATTTCACGGGAATGATCAGCGAAGATCGCTTGGATTCGATCTTCTGCCTCGGTGTAATCGTGCATGCTTGGCAGCTGACTAACTACGTCTTTGAGGATGAACGTACAGTTGTCTCGGTAATAGGTAGCCCACTGGAAAATGTGCTTGTCAGCAAGCACAGCCATTCGGCTTTGATAGCCATTGAATACCGAGGAAACCTTTTCTATCCCTGATGCGTCAGTTGGTGCAATGGCGTGGCGAGGACCCCTCTCTAACGTTTGCTGAAGAAGTAAGCTAAGGTCGCGCTTACGACGTTTCTGAAATTCTTCGAGTATTTCCAGTAAATCATGGGAGACAAGAGTGAGGGTGGCGTGGTCGGAGCCTAAAACGAGGATCCTAAAGAGCTCTTCGGCTTTTACCAGCTGCCATGCTTTTGCATGGCCACGCAACTCGTTAAGGCTTTGGTGCGTTTTTGCGTCAATTGTAGACATCTATTTCCCCCTGTCGTCAGCTGATTTAGCCAGCACACACCTGGTAATCGTCGATTGTGACAATAAATTGATCGACTGGCTATACAAATGCTAACTAATAGCTGGTTCATCAGGCGCCTAAGATGCCTACTCGTCGGCAGCGGCTTACTTTAGGCTACCGCTAGAGTTTGCTTAGCATGAGATATCTTATCAGCAGATCCACACAACATCGTTTCGATTAACTTTTTAATAAATTGTATTAAAAAAAAGCTGACGCCATCGCGCCTAGTATTAATAATATTGAGCGCTGTGGAAAAATTAAGCGGAGATTCGCAATATCTGCTTCGCCAGTTAGAATGCTGTTTAATAAAATTAAGATGGCGGGTTGAACTGAAAATGTAGGGAATTACCTGGCTCGCGCAGACGCGCGGATTGTATTAAAAATATATCAATAAATAATGGAATAAATCAAATGGCTATTAACGGTGCGGATGAGCGTACTTGGGAAGCTCTGAACAACCAGCCAGCATCTTGCAGTGACCATCAGCGCAATCATGGCCGCTTCCACATCTGATAAATCCATCAGATATATTATGGTCCAGTGCGCCGCCGCCGTATGCGCTTTATACGATGGTCAGAGGACCATGGTGCTAACCCAGGCTAATATATACGCTTTCCAGAATTGCGGCGAGATTGCCTTGAGTTCAACCTTGGCTTGCATTGCGCAAAAAAGAGCGTTGAGGTTTTTGGTTTGGTACTTATAAAGCATAAAATAGTGCGGCTATTTTCTACTCAGGGTTTCTTTAGTCACCTTGGTGCCAAGGATTTATTTTTTGCAAGTAGTGAGTCACGTTCTGCCAACAGGTCACTCTCATGGATTCTCACCTTTTTTCCAGACCCCACACCAGAAGCGGCAATACATTCTTTGCCCCTGCCATCCGACCTATTGACTACACCTGTCGCCAGGCTTACGGTAGCGACAACTGTAGTCATGGAGAGCGGCATGCGCGGCAAGACCATCGGGGACCAGGAGCTGGCCCTGCTGCAACACATCGAAGAACAGCGGCACGCCAGTGTCGGCGAAGTGGCGGCCGCGTTCGGTGAGCCACGCGGGCTGGCGCGCTCCACCGTGCTGACCATGATGGAGCGGCTGCGCGCCAAGGGCTTTTTACGCCGCAAGCAGATGGACGGCATGTACCGCTACAGCGCCACCACCGGCCAGGACGATGTGGTGCGCTCGGCTGTGGGGCAGTTCGTGGAAAAGACCTTGCAGGGCTCGGTGTCGCCGTTCGTGGCCTGGATGTCGCAGCGCGCCGAAGTCAGCGATACCGAGCTGGCCGAACTCGAAGCCCTGGTCGCCAAGCTGCAATCGCAGCGCAAGGAGGATTGAGCCATGTCGCCCCTGATCGAATCGCTGTTATGGAAACTCTGCGCCACCAGTGTGCAGACTGCGGTGCTGACACTTGCGGTGTGGGCGCTGTGTCGCGGGGTGAAGCGCTTGCCGGCCGCCACGCAAACCTGGCTGTGGTGGTTGGTAGGCGTGCAGGCCGTGGTTGGCCTGCTGTGGAACGCGCCGCTGCAGTTGCCGGTGTTGCCGGCGCACACGTTTGCATCTGCGCTTGGCAGCGCCGACACCTTGGTGCCGGTCGCCACAGCCGCCGCAGCGGCATCGACAGCCGCCGCTGCTAGCGCGACGGCGCACGCCATGGATGTGACGGTCTGGTCGTCGTGGGCTGTGTGGTTGTTTGCGGTGTGGGCGGCTGGCGTGCTGGTGATCTCGGCCGGCACGGTCCGCGCGTATTGGCGCAGCCGTGCGTTGGTGCGCGCCGCCCAGCCGTGCACCGACAAGGCGTTGGTGCAGGCACTGCAGATGGCGGCCGAGGCGCACGGCTTGTCGCACCCACCCGCGTTGCGGCTGTCCTCGCAGATCGATTCGCCGCAGTTGATCGGCCCGTGGCAGCCGGTGTTGCTGCTCCCGGCCAGGCGCCTGGCGCAGATGGCCGACGACGACCTGGATATGGCGTTGACCCACGAGTTGATCCACCTGCGCCGCCGCGACCTGTGGTGGGGGCTGCTGCCGTCGCTGGCCCAGCATCTGTTCTTCTTCCATCCGCTGGTGCACCTGGCCGCCCGTGAATACGCCATCGCCCGCGAAGCCGCCTGCGATGCGGCCGTGGTCGCCGGGCATCGCCATTGCCGTCATGACTATGGACGCCTGCTGCTGCAGTTCGGGGTATCGCCACGTCCGCTCGGTGGCGTGGCAAGTGCCTCGCCGTCGTTCCTCAGCTTGAAGCGCAGGCTTGTGATGTTGCAGGACACCAGTGCCTTTCCGCGGCTGGCCGCGGCGGTGATCCTGGCGACGGTGGCCGTCGCCGGCGTGCTGCCGCTGCGCCTGGTCGCAATGCCGGTGCCGGCAACGTCCACCAGCATGCGGCCCATCGTGGTGACCGCCCCGGCAGCGCAACGCACGCCTGGTACGCCCGGCGGTGTGTCGTTGGTGGATGCCGCAGCGCCGATGAGCGCACTGCCTGCACCGGCGCTGCCCGCACTGCCTGCGGCACCAGCTGCCCCGGCGTCGCACGGTGTCATCGCCGATGTGCTGGGCGCCGAGCCATTGCCTGGTGCAGATGGGGATGCAACGCAAAGCCGCTGGGATGTGGAGCTGGACCGCGTCAGCCGCGAGGCCGCCGCCACCGCCATGCGTGATGCGCAGAGCGCCATGCAGGATGTGCTGGGTGCCGACAACCCTGAGCTTGAACGTCGACAGGAACAGATGCAGGACGCGCAGGACGCGCTGCAGGAAGCGCGCGAACAGCTGGCGTCATTAGGCCCGGAACTGGCGCAGGCCAAACAGGACGCGCAACAGCAGGCGCGCGAAGCCGAGCAACAGATTCGCGAGGTGGCGCAGCAGCATCGCCAGGCGCAATACGCCTATGCCGCGGCGGTGCGCCAAGCGGCCGAGCTGACCCGGCATCAGGTCGAAATGGACAAGCAGGCCGCACGTCAGGCCCGCATCGAGGCGGCGCGCGCGCAGCAGCAAGCGGCGCAAGCGCAGGCAGACGCCGAAGACGCACAAAACAACTAGGAGCCAGCAACGCCACCACTGCGCTCACCGCCACGTGAGCACGGCCGCTGCGCGGAGTCGCCATTGACCACGCGCACGCACTGGTTCTGAGCGCACCATCCGCACCCAGCTGACGGCCGCTCGCTCCGTCATGCTGGCGACCCCAGATCGCCGAACACAGCGAGCCAGCACTCGCGGGCTCGCTGCAGACCGCACGTCGCGTCAGCAACCGTCTCTAAGCGGCCACGCCTCGGCAGCGTGTGGCGTGCAGTCACCGATCCGCTCCTGGCCGTGCACGGCCGGCAGATCCGTGGCAGCGGTAATGACACCAAGCACCTGCCGGCATCGTGCGATCGCATCGCGCCAGGCAGCACCTGCATCGACACGGGCTCGCCACAGCCCGGCACTTCCTGCGTGACGACGCTGCGCAGCGTCGGCAACGCCGTGGCCGCGTGATCGCTGTGTTCCAACCCGTCTGCGTGTCCTGCGCAGGCGGCACCTACCGAGCTGTGACCTTCGTGGAGATCTCTCATGATCCAGACCGCTTCCCCACTGCTGTGCCTACGCACCGCGTTGCTGCTGGCTACCGCCGCACTCGCTGGTCCCTCGCTGATCGCAACCGCGTCTGCAACTACATCTGCATCGCATACGCTTGCGTTGGCTGCGGTGCTCGCATCGCCTGCCATACCGGCGCTGCCCGCACCTGCGGTTTCTCCTGTCGCGCCAACGGCGATTGCGCCAACAGCGCCTTTGGCACCCGTCGCACCCAGTGCATCAAGTGCAGCAGCAGCCCCGGTCGCACCGCGAGCCAGAGCAAACGCACCGTGCGGCAAAGCCACCGTAATCACCCAGGACGAAGGCGATGCCTATGTATTGGTGCACGGCGACCATCAGGTGATGCATGGCTCGCGCAGCGATCTGCAGACCGCACGCGCGTATGCGGGCAATGGCCAGCGCGTGTTGTGGTTCCGCGCCGATGGCGTGCAATACCTGGTGCGTGATCCGACGCTGATGCATCGGCTGGGCGCGGCGCATGTCCGCAGCCGGCAACTGGCCGACGCCCAGGCCATCCTGGCGGCACGTCAGCATGCAGTGAGCGAGCGCCAAGCCGCACTGGCCGCACAGCTCTCTGCACAGACCGAGCCGCGTGCGCTCCAGGCCTCGACACGCACGCCGTCAGCCGCTGCATCCGCATCCTCACAACAGGGCGCGATGCCCGAGGCGCTGCAGGCATTGGCCAGGGAGCAACGTGCATTGGCCGACAGGCAGGCCGCGTTGGCGACCAAGCAGGCCGGTGCCTCCAAGCTCGCCACGCGCGAAGCGCTGAAGGTGCTGCGCGAGGCGTTGGACCGTGGCCTGGTGACACGGGTCTCCGGTTAGTCGCATCGTGTCGCCATCGTGCGCGGGCAAGCTGGATGCGCTGGTGCCTGTCTGCTCGCCGATACTGTGCAACAGGCATCAACCACGCACACAGGTGTCGCCATCACACACAAAATTCAACGTGCTGCAAACGCCTGCTTAAACGAAATATTCGGTCTTTCGATAGGGCAAATACGCCGGCGATTGTGAGTTGGCGAGATTGCGTACCCTCACCCCAACCCCTGCTCCCCGGCCCGCGCTTGCGGCGCGGGCGCTCCAAGGCATGCGCGCCAGTGGTACGCAAGCCGTGCCTTATCGCCCCGGAGGGAGAGGGGCTTCTGCATTCGCCATATACGCCCAACTTCAAACCTCATACACCTCACGAAACGCGTCCATGTCCTTGAAGGTACAAAAGTGGAAACGCGGCACCGTGATCGGGCCTGCCGCCGCAAGCCGCTTCAACCAATCGCCCACCGCAAGGCGATAGGCCACCTGCTCGGCCGCATCGAGCGTCTCGCACAGGTAAGCCAACGAGATGTGGAAACGGAAATTGGTGTAATCCGGGCGCTGCAGTTTGGTCAACGTCATCAATGCCTGACGCGCCGTCTCCAACCGCTGCGCGGTGGCTGCATCGGCAGGCAGCAACGGAATCAGCAGATTGTCGTGGCTGCCGGTCCTGGCCGCCGTGGGGTCGACCAGAAACCGGCACGCGCCCAGCGGTGCAGCATCGCGCTGCTGCAACCGCGACAGGAAGCTGGCGTTGATGTCGGCCAACGCCACATCGCGCGCCAGATCGCTCGGCCATGGCCCGTGCGCGCGGTCGGTTTCATTGACCCCACCCAGCAAGGTCACGTGATAGCTGCTCGGCGGCAACACGGCCAGCTTGTTGGCGAAGCGCTGCTCGGGCAATTCGCGGTAGATCTCCAGCACCCGGTCGAAACTGTCGTAGCCATCGCCCTGCTGTTCGAGATGGCCCACAAACGTATTGCCGGCAAACGGCATCGGCCGTCTGGAGCGCAGGAACTTGCGGCCCACATCCGGCGGCGGCGCTTTATCGGCGAGATCGGCGAGCACCGGCAACGCGGTGGACAGCAGCGAGGCGCCGGCAGCGGCGGCCAGCAGCCGGCGGCGGCTGAAGGTGGTATCCAGACATGGCGACATACACAGCTCCTCAAAGTTTGACATTGACGCCGACCATCACGGTGGGGGCCATCTTCCAGGCCGATTGCACATATTCCTGATCGCGGCCGATGCGGTACTGGTAGCCCTGGCCGGCCAGATTGAGCACGTCCAGGCTCAGCGATACCGCCGGCGACACATCCCAGCCCAGTTTCAGATCGATGCGGTCCAGCGGTTGCTGGTAACGGTTGCGATAGAACTCGGGCAGGCTGCTGTAATTGGGAAAGCGGTCATCCCACAGCTCGCCGGTGCGGCTCCAGGCCAGCGTGGTGCGCAGCGGCCCACGGGCGTAATTCAGGGTCAGATTCCACAACTGCCTGGGCTGCTGCGGCAGTACGTCCAGGGTGGTGCGGGTGCCATCGCCGAGCACCACCGGGTACTCCACGTCCAGGAACGTGACATTGGCCGACACCGACAAGCCGTCCAGCGCAGGCAGCAACGGCCGCAGCTCCTTGATGGCCCCCAGCTCGGCGCCACGCAGGCGCACCGGCCGGTCCACATTGCGTGGCTGGGTGACCAGCACCTGCTCGCCGTCGATGGTGTCCATCTGACCGTAGCGGAAGATTTCGTCGTCGATGGTCTTGTGGAACAGCGCGATCGACAGCAGGCTGCCGCCGTCGTCGAAGCTCCAGTCGTGGCCAAGGTCCAGGTTCTGCGAGCGGCGCGGCTGCAGGTCCGGGTTGCCCTGGTTGAGCGTGGGCGGTGTGCTACCCAGCTGCAGCACGCCGCCGTTCAATGCCATCTGGTCCAGGCGCGGGCGGCCGATCGAGCGCGAGGCACCAAAGCGCAGCGTGCCGTTGGCGCTGGTCTGCAGTTGCCCGCTGAGCGATGGCAACCAGTTGCGGTAGGTATGCACCGCGCTGACCGGCGTCCAGGTGGTTCCGCTCAGCTGCTGGCCGGCGCTGGCAAAGCGGGTCTGTTCCAGACGGATGCCGCCGGCCAGCAGCCAGCGCTCGCCGCGCCATTGCGCCTGGGCAAAGCCGGCGCGCACCTGCTCGTCGACGCTGTAGCTGCCGCTGTTCTGCGCGGTGGTGTCCACCACCCCGCGTGCCTGGCCGGCGAGCGCATCCCAGCGCGCGTCGGCCAATGCCGGGTCGATGGTCATCATCTGCCTGTTGCAGCCCAGCGCGCAGGTGGGGCTGCCCAGCACGTCGGCCAAGGTGTCAGGCAAACCGTTCCAGGTGGTGCGCTGCACGTCGGTGCGCATGTGCGTGCGCACCTGCCGCGCGCCAACCGCCAGCCCCAGCCCACGGCTGTCCTCGTCCATGTTGCGACGTAGCTCCAGCTGCAGGTCGCCGACCCGTTCGGCGTAGCCGGTGCGTTCCTGCTGGTGATAGAGGTTTGCGTAGCGCCCCGGGTCGTCGGCCAGGGCCGGGGCCAGGGGCGTGAAGGCGGGGAGCGTGCCGCTCCAGTCGAAGCCGTAGGCCAGGCGATTTTGCTGGAAGCGGTCCCAGGTCTGCGGGTTGTCCACCGTGGCGCGCGAAGTGCTGGCGCGCAGCGCGGCGCGCCACTGCGCCGGCAACTCGGCCAGCAGTTCGCCGTTGATGCCCGACAGCGCGCGCTTCCAGCGCAACTGCCCCAATTCCACGTACTGATTGAGATTGTCGAGCGTGCCGCTCTGCGGGCCGGTGCGGCTCAGGCGCGCGCTGTTCTGCACCTGGGCGTTCTGGGTATAGCGGTCCGAGGCCTCGCGCTGGCGGAAGCTGTAACCGGACACATGGCCGCTGAGCGGGCCCTCCGGCTGCCAGTCCACGCGCGCGGTGAGGCTGCGCCGTTCGCGGGTGTTGTCGTAGTTGTACCAGCGCCGCTCGCTGGGCACCGCATCGCCGGTGCCGCCATAGGCCACCGGATCGCGCGTGCCATTGGCGGCGTACCAGTTCAAGCCGCCGCCGTTTTCCTGCTGCGGCACCGAGATCTCGCGCCGCCATTGGCTGGCAGCGCCCAAAAAGGCGAACTGCCCGTCGCGACCGAAGCGCTTGCCCCACTTCAGGTCGCCCTCGCCAACCGGCGTCTTACCGCCATAGCGGCCGCCCATCAGGTTGGCGCCGCCCTTGGCCGAGAAGGTGAGCAGGCCGTCCGGGCGGCCGAAGCCGGTGGCGGTGACCAGGTTGGTGACGCCGCCGATCGCGCCGCCGTCGTTTTCCGGCAGGAACGACTTCACCACATCGATGCGGTCGACAAAATTGGCCGGCAGCACATCCATCATTGCCTGGCGGCTGCCGATGTCGTTGCTGGCGAACGCAAAGCCGTCGATCAGCATGCTGTTGTAGTTGCCGTTGAGGCCGCGCACCGTCACGTAGCGCGGCTCGCCCTGGTACTCCACGGTGCTGACGCCGGTGACCCGGCGCAGCGCATCGCCCACGTTGAAGTCCGCCAGTTGCCCGATGCTGTCGGCGGCGACCGAGTCCACGATGGTGGGCGCGGCCTGTTTGGTGGCGATGGCGCGCGTGTTCTGCGACTGGAACGAGGTGCGCACCTGCACGGCATCCAGGGTCAGCGCCGAGGCATCGGCGGGCGCCTCGGCGGCCTGCGCCGGTGCGTGCATCCAGCCCACCACGGCCATGCCCAGCGCGAGCGACAATATGCGACGCTGCGGGCCGCAGGCCGGACCGGGCAGACACACAGGGCCAGAGGAAGAGGGATGAAACAGACGCATGGCACGATCCGCGATGTCGGGCGGCCCCAACGCGGTGCCGCAGGCGGATTAAATTAATCTTCTTAATTTAAGCTTATGTGACAACCACTGCCCTTTTGCTCCCTATGTCTTCCTTCTTCGCCCACGCGGCCATTCGTTCGCATTACCGCCGTCGTAGCGACGGGCAGGCCGCCGGTTCCAGCGAGCGCGCGTTGCTGGATCTGATCCGCAGTGCCGGCCAGCTGGCACGTGCCGATCTGCCGCGTGCCAGCGGGCTCAGCGTTCCCGGCACCAAGGGCATCATCGACCCGCTGGTCGCACAGGGCCTGCTCCAGCTCGGCCCGTCGCTGCGGCGTGGTCGCGGCCAACCCAGCGTGCAGCTGAGTCTGGTGCCCGGCTACGCGTTCAGCGTGGGGGTCTCGGTGATGGTCGATGGCATCGCGGTGGTGCTGATCGACTTCGCCGGGCAGGTCCGCGGCATGCGCCAGCTCACGGCCTTCCCGCTGACGCTGGATCTGCTCGCGGCGCGCTTGCCGGAATTGCTGGAGCAGTTGTTGCAGGCGGCCGGGGTGGACCGGCAGCAGCTGTTCGGGGTGGGCGTCAGCATGACCGGCCCGCGCATCGGCGACGGCACCCGGGTCAATCCGCCGCTCTCGCTGGCGGCCGAATGGATGCAGGTGGAGCTGGACCGGTTCATCGCCGAGCGCCTGCAGTTGCCGGTCTGGATGGACAACGACGCCCATTGCGCCGCCCTGGCCGAGGCCTTGTACGGGGTCGGCCGCCAATCGCCGGATCTGGTCTATCTGACGATCGCCGACGGCTTCGCCGCGGGCGTGATCGCCGCCGGTAAGGTGCACCGCGGCGCGCACGGCAACGTGGGCGAGCTGGGGCGCATCTCGGCCATCACCGGCATGGCGCGGCCAACGCTGGAAAGCCTGCGCCAGGCGCTGGTCGCCGATGGCCATGCGCTGCCGGACCTGCACACCATGCTGCAGCACTACGATCCGGCATGGCCGCAGATCGAGGCCTGGCTGGATGCGGTGCAACCCACCGTGACGCTGGCGGTGGCGGCGATCATCGCGTTGATCGACCCGCGCGTCATCGTCTTCGGCGCGCGCCTGCCAGCAGATCTTGCGCAGCGGCTGATCGCCCGTATCGCCTTCGAATCCGCACCACGGCGCGGCGTTGCATCGCCGTATCCGGCATTGCTGGTCGGGCAGGTGCAGGCACACGCCACGGTGCTGGGCGCGGCCATGCTGCCGTTCAAGGAAACGCTGTTCTAAAGCAGGCGATGGACCGCGTGGTGCGGTGCGCCGGGGGCATCGTTTCGCATTGCGGCGGCAGACTTCGCCTCGGTTGCGAATTGTCATATGCCACGCGCTTTACTGGCCGCCCGCAGTGCTCTTGAGGTCGTCATGCGTATTGGTCCTTTGCAACCAGCCGCCACGCACACCACCGCGCTGGCAACACCCACGCACACCAGTGCCATCACCCCGATGGAGGTGCCGCACGCGCCAGGCGGCAATCTGCCCTTGCGTGCACGGCCTCGTCGCCAGGCCCTCATGCAACCACCGCTGGTGCCATTGAACGACAGCGCCATGACCGGCAAGCAGGCGTTGGTGGCGCTGGACAGCGAGTTTTCGGAGCAGCGGCTGGCTGAAGTGCAGGCAAGGCAGATCACGGTGCAAGCGCTGCAAAGCAAGCTGGCCACCCACCTCGCGCAGGCCGGCATCGCGCCCGAGAAGGACAGCATTGCAGCAAAGCTTGCAGCTGGAGCGCTGCAGCCGGTGTATCTGGATAGAGCCGCGTTCAAAGCCATGGCCAAGGCGCTACCCGATTGCGCCAGTGCAGCGGGAGGCCCGGTGCTGGTCGATGCGCAGCAAGGCCGCATCATCTTCGATCTGCAGCGCGCGTTTGCGCCTGGCGACACCTTCAGCGACGCAGCCCACACCGCATTGCGCAAGGCGCTGGATCTCCCCGGCCATGGGCTGAAAACACCGAGCTGGCTCAAGCCCGCCGCCTCCACGCAGCCGCGCCGCAAGTTGCAGCAAGCCGCGCGCTACCACGGCCACGAGGTGCCGGCGCGCGACGGCGGTGCAGCGTTCTTCAAGGCCAACGACCATCATCTGGTGGCCGGCAAGGACGCGCTGCTGCGCAAGCACCGCAAGGAGCTGGTTCACGACACGTATTTCCAGGCACCCAGCACGCGCGCGCTGGGCAAGGACGTGATGGTGCACCGGGGCTTGTTCGACAACCACGCCGGCATTCCGGAAAACTCGCTTGCCGCCATCGATCGCGCCTACGCACAGGGGTATCGCAACCTGGAGCTGGATGTCGAAGTCAGTGCCGATGGCGTGCCGGTCTTGATGCACGACTTCAGCATTGGCCGCATGACCGACGACCCGCAGAACAAGCTGGTCTCGCAGGTGCCGTTCGCCCAGTTGCGCGACATGCCGCTGGTGATCCGCAACCCGGTCGATGGCAACTTCATCAAGACCGATCAGACCATTGCTGCCGTGGAGCAGGCGCTGGAGCACGCGTTGCAAAAGCCGGAGGCGATGTCGGTGGCGCTGGATTGCAAGGAAGACACCGCCGAGGCGGTGGCGATGCTGCTGATGCGCCGGCCGGATCTGCGCCAGGGGGCCGCGATCAAGCTGTATGCCAAGTACTACACGGGCGGCTTCGATCAATTCGTGTCCAATCTGTACAAGCACTACCAGATCAATCCGATGCATTCGCAGGATGCGCCCCGCCGTGCCGCGCTCGATCGCCTGCTGTCCAAGATCAATGTGGTGCCGGTCTTCATCTTCAGCCAGGGCATGCTGGCCGACCCGCAGCTGCGCGAGTTCTTCCCGGGCAAGGACGATGGCCCCGAGGGGCTGGCCGAGACCGCAGTGCAGTGGCTGGAAAGCTGGAACAAGATGCGCCCGGTCATCGTGGAGGCGTTTGCCACCGATCAGCAAAGCGCTGCGGGCAAGGCCATGGAACTGACACGCACACGCTTGCGTCAGCCGGACTCGGCTTACGCGCAGGCGGCATTTTCGTCCGGCTACCGGTATGAGGATTTCTCCCTGCCGCGCGCCAACCACGACAAGGACTATTACGTCTGGCGCAACTTCGGCGAGATGCAAAAGGCTAGCGGCGAAGCCTTTGGGATTCAGCGCACCACCGCCGGTGCCCTTCGCGATGCCGGCGAAAGCCTGTTGACCGACCAGCCCGAGGAAGAACTGCTCGCGCTGCTGGAAAACCGCACGCTGGCGCGTGGCCATACCGGCATGGAACTGGACCTGCCGCCAGAAACCCCCATCGACACCGCACGCGATGCGGCGATCGTGGAGCAGCGCACCAACGAGTTCCGCGCCGCGTCCAGGCCAGCCGACCCGGCCCATGTAGCGGCAGTGCGCGAAGGCCGCCGTCTGGATCGTGCGGCACAAGGTCCGCACGACGCCGCAGCAAGGCAGGCGGCGGATGCACGCGCCGAATCGCTGGGGCGATTGACCGATCAGTACCGCGGCGCACCGGTGAGCCATTACCTCAACGAGCAAGCCAAACAGATCGAGCCGGAGCAGTGACACCGGTGCAGTGATCCTGCGCTGGCATAGCGTGGCCCGGCGGCATGCGGGCCACGCCGTGCCAGCGCAGCGCCTGGTCCAGCGTTACGGCATCTCCAGCATCGGAATCACCTCGCGGTCCTGCGCTTCCACCGCCACCAGGCGTTGCAGCAACAGCGACAAGGTCACCACGTCCTGATGATTGTGCTCGGCCACGCGGCGCAGATTGCGCGCGCTGCCGCCGCGCAGGTAACTCAACCAGGCGGCCGGGGCTTCGGAGCCGGGCAGGTCGTCCTCGCGCACCACGCGCAGCAGCTGTCGTTCGATGGTGGCCAGCTTGCAGTTCTCCCAGGTGCCGCGATACCGGCGGCGCGTAGGAAAGAGCAGGTCCACATGATCCAGCGCGGAGATCGGGTCGCCGCGGCGTGCCAGCCGATAGCGCGTCTTCAACAACGGCGCGTCGTAGCAGCGGCCGTTGTAGCTGGACAGCACCGTCTGCGGCGACAGCCAGCTGCGGAACAGATCCAGCATCGCGCTCTCGGCCGCCATCGTGGACATCATCAACTGACGCACGCGCAGCCCGCTGCCGTGCGCGTCGTCCATGTGCCAATCGGCCACGCCGATCATGAAGGCGCGCGTGCCGGTACCGCCGGCAAGGCCGGTAGTTTCGGTATCGAAGAACAGCAGGTCCATCGGGTCTACCGCGTCTTCGCGTTTGGCGAAGGCCAGCGACAATGCCTCGTGCGGGATCGGCTGCGGCAGAAAGTCTTCGATCAGATGCAGGCCGGGCGCGATCTCGTTGCCGGGCAGATGGCGGTCGGTGGACGCTGCACGCGCCGGCATGTGCGTTGATACCGCACGTTCGCGCAAGCCGATCATCTTGCGCAATCCGGCGATATCGGTGCGTCGCTGCGAAGGGGACGCCGGTGCGATGGACGCTTCATGCGATGCAGGTAGACGCTTCGCAGCAGCGGCAGCGACATTTGTATCGGCATCGGCATGCGCAGTCGATTGCGACGGCGACGGCGACGGAGATGCCGGCCGGTGGCGCACGTCGTGCTCCACCCAGGCAAACACGGAGGCATCGCGCGCTGGCGTTGCAGCACCCGGTGCCTGCAAGGCGCGGCGCGTCATTGCCGGTGTCTGTGCCTGGGCACGCCGGTCACTGCCAGCGTCCACGTTGCCTGCCTGCGCGCTTGGCGCAGCAGCATCGCGCGGCGCAGCGCGCCACCCCTGCGAGGTGGCACCGGGCGCAGGCTGACGCTGCGCGCGCGTGGGCATCACCGCATCGTCCCTGCGCGCTGCAGGTGTCAGCCCGCCGACCTGACGGCGCAGCAAGCGCAGACGTTCTGCGCTGACACCAGGGCCGCTGCCAGCCACCGGCGTTGCCGGGTCACGCGTCGGCTGCGCCGTTGCGTGCGGCGCAGCCGCACGCGCGGCCACGTTGGCAGCAGCAGGATTCACGACAACCGCAGGCAACATCTCCGCATCATGCGCGGCATCGCCATGCGCAACCACAACCGGCGCACGCACATCCGCATGCCCCGCCTGCCGGCGCAACAGCCGCAGCCGGTCCGCACTCACTGTCATGCAAGCACGTCCAGCGCCAGGTCGTCGTCCACCTGGGTGGCGTGGCGCAACGGCGCATCCGCATCGAACAACAGCGCCAGCACTGTCAATGCCAGCGATTTGGGCGACTCGCCCTTGCCTTCTTCGTGCGCGGCCAGCACCGGGCCCACGCAGGCCGGGCAGCCGGCGCTACAATCGCAACGCCGTACCAACTCGTCCGCGCGCTGCAGCAACTCGGCCTGGCGCAGCCACAGCGGCTCGCTCAGGCCAACGCCACCGGGGAAGTTGTCGTACAGATACACCGTGGGCACGAACGCCTGCTGCAATTCCACCGCGCCTTCTTCGCCTTCTTCCACACCGCGCAGTTGCCCGCGCCCGGTCTGGTCGGCCACCGCAAACCACGCGCCATCGCCGTTGCCCACGGCTTTTTGCAGGTCGCGTGCATCGGCCATCACTGCCACCGTGGCCACCACGTGCAGCGCGTAGGCCGCACCCAGAAATCCGTCCAGCGCATCCTGTTTGGACGCAAACGCCTTGCCCAAGGTGGCCTGCGGCAACTGCCACCACACCGCCGTGGTGTGCAACTCCTGGTCGGGCAAATTGACCGGGCCGTAGCCGATGTTTTCATGCGTGTAATAGCGGATCTTCTTGTAGCCGGAGACGCGCCGCACCACATGCACCTCGCCGTGATGCGAGTCGCCACGCCCAGCCACGCCGCCATCGAAGCGGTCCAGCACCTTCAACTTGGTGTAGTCGATGCTGTCGGTGTAGTAGTCCACGTGGGTGCGCGTGACATAGGCCTTGCGGCCTTCCCAGTCCAGCCGCTCCACCTGGTACGGCGTGCTCTGCACCATGTGGATGGCACCTTCGTAAAGCGTGAGCGCAGCGGCCGAATAATCCACCTCGGCGATGATCTGCTGCTTGCCGTCGGTCTTGTCCACCACCACGAAGTTGCCATCGGCCACCGAGCGCAGGCTCACTGCATTGGCCGGGTAGCTGTCGGCGATCCATTCCCAGCGGTCGCCTTCCTGGTGGATCACTTCGCTCTCGGCCAGCGCTTCCAGAAACACCAGCGGGTCGATCGGCCCGAACGGTTCGCTGGCAATGAACGGCAATTCGAATGCGGCGCAACGAATGTGATCGAACAGAATCAGCGGCTGGTCCGGCGCGATGCGCGCATGCTCGGGCGAGGCATCGGCGAAGAAATCCGGATGCCGCACCACGTATTGGTCCAACGGTTGCGAGCTGGCCACCAGCACGCCCAGCGCCGGTTGCTGGCGCCGCCCAGCACGGCCGAAGCGCTGCCAGGTGGCCGCCACGCTGCCGGGGTAGCCATTGAGGATCACCACATCCAGCGCGCCGATATCCACGCCCAGCTCCAGCGCCGAGGTGGAGACGATGCCGTCGATGTTGCCGGCCCGCATCGCACGCTCCACCTCGCGCCGCTCGGTGGGCAGATACCCACCGCGGTACGCACGGATGCGTGGCGGCTTGCGCGGGTCGTGGTCGAAGATGTCTTTCAGGTATTTGGTCAGCACTTCCACCATCAAGCGCGTCTGCGCAAACACCAGCGTTTTGAGCCCGCTCTTGATCGCGATGCGTGCAATGCGGTTGCTCTGCGAGCGTGCCGATGCGCGCAGCCCCAGGTCTGCATTGACCACCGGCGGGTTCCACAGCAGCACGTGCTTGTCGCCGGTGGGCGCGCCGGATTCGGTGATGGCATGCACCTGTTCTTCGATCAGGGCCTGCGCGTGCGCATGCGGGTTGCCGATGGTGGCCGAGCACAGGATGAACTGCGGATTGGCGCCATAGAACGCGCAGATGCGCTTGAGCCGGCGCAGCACGTTGGTGACGTGGCTGCCGAACACCCCGCGATAGGTGTGGATCTCGTCGATCACCACATAGCGCAAGTTCTCGAAGAACTGCGCCCACTTGGTGTGATGCGGCAGGATCGCCTGATGCAGCATGTCCGGGTTGCTCACCACGATGTCGCCATGCAGGCGGATCGCCTGGCGCGCATCGCCGGGCGTATCGCCGTCGAAGGTGAAGGCCTTCACCCCCAGCTCGCCGGCGCGGTTCAATTCCAGCAGCTCGGCCACCTGGTCCTGCGCCAGTGCCTTGGTGGGGAACAGGTACAGCGCCTTGGCCCCGGAGGTCATCGCCGCGCTCACCACCGGCAGCGTGTAGCACAGCGATTTGCCCGAGGCCGTGGGCGTCACGATCGCCACATGCTCGCCGCGCTGGCTTGCCGCCCAGGCGTCGGCCTGATGGCTATAGAGCTGCGTGATGCCGCGCGCATGCAAGGCATCACGCAGCGCGCTGGGCACATCGTCCGGGATCGGCGCATACCGGCCCTCTCGCCCGGGCAGGGTGAAGCTGCCGGTGATGCGGTCGTGGTAACGCCGTTCCAGGCGTTCGGTCAGCAGCGCGCCATCGCGGCTGGGCCGGCCATCGGTGGTGGCCAGCGCGCGTTCGGCGGTTTCGGTGCGGGGAGCGAGGGCGAACGGAGGCATATCACAAGGCTCCCAAAGAGGGAGATCAAACAAAAAGGATGTCTCAGGGTATGAGACCCGGCCCCAACCGGCGACCCTGCGTCACTGAGCGGATTCAGCAAGCCGGGTATCCTGTTGCCCCCGCCGCGTCACCGTTGTTCTGCACGCTGTGGGCTCCCCCACATCGAAGAACCGCCGTGCCCGTGCCCCCCAGCGCCATTGCTCCGCATTACAAGACCGCTTCCGCCCGCCGCGCCGATGTCGCGGTGCATGCCGCGGGCCTGTTTCTGGCCATCGTCGGCGGCGCCTGGATGGTCTGGCGCGCGCATGCCAGCCAGACCATGCTGCTGGCCACCTGCGTGTACGCGCTGGGCCTGCTGGTGATGTTCGGCTGTTCGGCGGCCTACAACTTTGCCCCGCCGCAGCGCCAACCGATGCTGCGCAAGTTCGACCACGCCGGCATCTTCGTCATGATCGCCGGCTCCTACACCCCCTTCCTGCTGGTCGCCCTCGACGGCACCTGGCGTTGGGCAATGATCGTGGCGGTGTGGTCCGTGGCCTTGTTCGGCGTGTTCGCCAAACTGTGCCTGCCCGGTATCGCCAAGGGCTTCTGGGTGGCGATCTATCTGTTGCTGGGGTGGGCCGGCATCGTAGTGATCAAGCCGTTCGTCGCCGGCCTGGACAGCACCGTGCTGTGGCTGATCGCCGCCGGCGGCGCGTTCTACACCGTGGGCGTCACCTTCTACGTGCGCAAATCGCTGGTCTACAACCGCGCCATCTGGCACGCCCACGTGCTGGGCGGCGCGCTGTCGCACTGGTGCGCGATCTGGTTGTGCCTGCAGCCGTTGGGTGGGGTGTAGCGCGCTGTCGATGGCGTCGACCGGTCGCGCCTACTCGCGCGGTAGCATCAACACGTCATGGAGCTTTTACTACGTCGGTTTCCAATCGGAGCGCGCAGGGACGAGTGCAAGGATCAGCACATCGTCGCCGTCGCGTGTGTAGATCAACAGATACTTGCCGTCCTGGCACGTGTATAAACGCGTTCCCGGCGTGGGCCCGGGGAGATAGATGGCGGCACCATCCAGCGCGTCGCCTTCGGCTTCGATCCGGTCGTCCTGTTCACACGCTGCGAAATACATCTGCGGGTCGGGGATCTCGATCGCGCGTGCCAATGCTGCAGCGAGCAACGCGGTGCGCGCATCCAGCGCGGTCTGCTTCCAGGCCACGCTCACGCACGCGTGCCCTTCGCACGCAGTGCTGCATCAAGCACTGCACGCTGCTGCGCCTTGAGTGTCTCCATCTGCTGCTTCGCCTGCACGCTGGAGAGCGCAGGGCGGGGGTCGGCCAGGGCGTGCTCGGTCTGAGTGCGTAGCGAGACCGCATAGCGCGCGTCCATCTCCTTGACTTTCATCGCTTCGGAGCGATCCGGCCGGCGTTTCGCAGTGCCGCCCTCGGCGTCCCACTGCGCAGCATCTACGTGAAGCACGTCCAATGGCATGCCCATCTCGCGCAATACCTTCAACGCACTCTCGAAGCTACCAAACCGGCGCGGCGCATTGGCCTTGGTGGCCAGCACACGGGTCTGGTTATGGGTCTGCAGCTGCACGGTCCAGGCACCGGCCTCCCCGACGACCGAAGCCTGTCTGACCGCACTGGCATCGACCAGGGCGCGAGCGGTCGCCAGCTTGACCAGATTCGTCATCGTGCTCTCCGGCTAACAAGTGAGTGGCTTCACTTTACCATTAATCGGTTTACCGGCTAATGGTTGTCCGTTCCACTCTGCCGCAGCTGCGCAGTGGCCGGGCAGGGTAACCATCTGCCCCCCTACGTGGGATGCCTGGCTGGCAACAACGGCACGTAGATGCGCACAGGATCTGCACCGGACCAGCCTCGACGCAGTGCCACCGCATTCAACCCAAAACAGCAGCAGCCTGCCTCACAGCTTCTTCTTCAACACCGCCTCGAACGCCGCATCCGGCGCGATGCTGTCGGAGACCACGATCACCGAATGCAGCTGGCCCTTGGCCTGCACGCTGTACTCGAAGCCCACCGGCTTGCCGCTGCGGCTGAAGACCTCGATCTCGCTGTACTCGCCGAGCTGGCCTTCAAAACTCTCGCGTTCGAAGCCTTGCTTCTTGGCGAAGTTGCCGGCTGCCGTCCGCGCGCCTTCCCACACCGCGTCTTCGTAGTTGATCGGCTGCAGCAGGCTGACCAACTGGGTTGCGCATGCGGTGGTGCTGGTCACGCCATAGCCATCCACCTCGCCCATCAACGGGATCTTGCTCACGTTGCGCTTGGGCGTGGCGGTGACGGTGCAACCCAGCTGCTGCAGATCGGCAAGGGTGAAGTGCTCGGCCTCCGGGCGCGGCGCGCTGGTGGTTGCAGAGCCGCTGCCGTTGCAGGCAGACAACGCAGCCATGATGGCGAGCGGCAAGAAGGTGCGCAGGGAAACGTTCGACAACGGTGACGTCCTTGTAGTGCGTGGAAAGAATCGACGGTGATCCTAACCACTTCAGCGCCTGCAATGTCGCCTGAAGTGGACGCTTCGATCGCCGCGCTCACCTCGCCGGCACGCGCACACGGATGCCTTCTTCGGAGAACCAAGGTTCTACCGGCGCACGCCGCTGCAGCCACATGTCGCCCATCATCCGGTCCAGCCCGCGCTCCAGGCCGGTGACCAGCCCCGCGCCCGGGGTGAAGGTCAGTTCGCCGAAATAGATCTGCCCGCGCTGGATATACCAGTCCACCCGCACGTAATCGAAATCGCTTGCCAGCACCTTGCTCAATTCCAGCGCCTGCTCCAGCAGCGCCGGCGCGCAGGGCGGTGTGCGCCCGTCGTCGCGGATGCGGTGGAAGGCCGTATGCAGGTTGTCGACAAAGAAGGTCATCGCCAGCTTCGGCGTATCGAAGCGGCCGTAAATCACTTGCAGCACGTACCGAAAATTGCCGTCCGCCTGCCGGAACATGTGGAACTTGTAATCCACCGGCACCTGCTGCGCCTCGCCGATGTACTGCTCCACCAGAATCCGCGGTGGAATATCGCGGTAATGGATCTCGCGCACCATGTCGGAGAAGTCGGTCTGCAGCCATTGGCCACAGCGCTCGATGATGCGACGCTTCTGCACCGCATCCGGCTCGTCGCGCACGATCTCCACCATGGCCGCGCCGTGGTTGGCCTTGATCACGGTGTCCCGCCAGCGGGGCAGGCGCAACAAGTCCTGCGGGTCGGTGCTGTCCAGCAGCAGCGGGATCAGGTGCGCCTCGCCGATCTTGGCCGCCACATGCGCACGCACCGCAAACTTGTCGGCCAGACGCGTGTACAGCGGGTAATCGCCGTGCACGCATTTGCGGTACAGGATTTTTTCGTTGAAGCACTTCGGCGCATACAGATCCGGCAGCCGCCCGAACGTATGCAGGAAGTGGAGCCGGTCCTGGTGCCGCCAGGGCAGTGTTTTCAGCAGGCTGCGCGCGCCTTTGCGCAGCAGCCGCTTGAGACTGGGTGTCCCTGGCGCTGGCGCTATCGCTGGAGTTGGCGCTGACGACGGTGTCGGTGTCGGCACGCGTGGCAACGCGGCCATGCGGCGATGACCAGACGACGACGTCAACGACGGCGGCATGACCGCCCATCCTTGTCCTGTCACACCACGCCCGCCCAATGGCTGCGGGTGCAGCCCTATCGTGTTGTCGGTCATGCCCAGATCCTTCTCGCCGGTTAATTGCGACGTTGGTCACATTTAAATGTGACGTAACGCACGATATACGGAAAATTCAGACCAGGGATGCATTTCGTCTCAGGCGCTCCAATTTCATGCAAATCAGATCGCGTCACTCGCTCGAAAGCCTTACGCAGCAAGCGATCTGGCCTTCGGCGGTAGATGGCGGCCCGCGGCGCGGGGTGCACCGTGTGGCCTGTTTTGCCCCCTCTTGCGCCAGCAGCCAGGACAGCTGGGCGGGTACGACCTGCGGCCCCAACCGCACGGCAAAACGTGCAACCGGGGAGGGAGCGACACGCCGCATCCGGCCACGCGCCACCTGCGTTGTGCGGCCTCAACCGCCGTCTCTGCAGCCCGCCAAGTGCGGGCTGCGAGCAGTGCAGGCCAAGGCGGCGGAGTCGGTCTGCTTTGCCCCACAGACGTGGCAAACACTCCCCTCTCCCATCGGGAGAGGGGCCGGGGGTGAGGGTACGGAGGAGGCAGTGTGTGTGTTGACTGCCAGCGCAGGCCTGCAATCAGAGGCCTGCAATCAAAGGACGCATTCGCATCGCAGGCCAACATCAAGCAACATCACGCTTGACCACTGCAGCCTGCAACGGATGGGCGTATCTGCGCTTGGCTTACCTATTGGGCGATGCAAAAGCCTCGGCCGTCATCGCATCGCGTGGGTTGAGCAGTGTGGAAAACGTCGTTGCCGATGAGCGCGCCGCCTCACTCCACAAGACGTTTTCCAAATACCAGCGCCCGTCGCCAAGACCGCTGGAATAAACGTCTATCGCTGCGAGGAGGAGGGGGCGTTGAGTTGCGGAATCTTCGCAAACGCCTCGGCAATAAAATCCATAAACACAATCGCCCGCCTGGCCACCAGGCGGTTGGCGGCATACATGATGTGCATGGGCACCGCAGGGCCAGAGAACGCACTGAGCACGATCTGCAGATGCCCGGCGTTGAGCCCTTGTTCGAATAACCATTCCGGCCCCTGCCCGATGCCCAGGCCCGCGCTCACCGCCTCGCGTGCCGCCTCTGGCGAATTGACCCGGATCCTGCCGGTGACCGGCACGTCCACCTCCTTGAAACGCCAGCTCGCCCCGGAGGCCAACAAGGTGTACAGCACACAATCGTGTTGGCGCAGGTCGTCGGGCACGGTGGGGATGCCGCGCTCGGCAAGATAGTCGTTGCTTGCCACGCACACGCGCTTGAACGACCCAATCCGCCTGGCACGCAGCGCACTGTTTTCCAGGTGGCCGATGCGGATGGCAAGCTCCGCACCCTCATCGAGCAGATTGACGAAGCGGTCGTTGATCTGCAGATCCAGCTCCAGGCCCGGAAAGCGCCGCAAAAACTCCGGCACCAGCGGCATCACATACTGATGCGACAACGCCGTGGGGCAGGCCACCCGCAATAACCCGGAAGGTTGCACGTTATCGCGCAGCGACATTTCCGATTCGCCCACCGCATCCAGGATGCGGCGTACCTCTGCGTAATAGCGCTCTCCCTCCGGTGTCAGCACCAGCTTGCGGGTGGAGCGGTTGAGCAGCCGCGTGTGCAGGTGCTCTTCCAGCGCTGCCACGTGGCGGCTGACATTGGGCTGGCCCAAGCCCAGATCCCGCCCGGCCGCAGAAAAACTCCCGGTTTCCACCGCACGGGCAAAGCAGGTCATCAGCAGAAACCGGTCCATTGCCAGCCCTTCAATTCATGCGCAGATCGCATGAATGGTATGTGGTGCCAAGGTCTTCTAGCAAATTCGGCATGGGCGCACGCTGCACACCTCGAAGGCCGGCCACGCGCGGCGGGCCTCGCTCAGGAGCACCCCATGTCCCGTTTAGCAGGCAAACGCACCCTCATCACCGGCGGCACCAGCGGTATTGGCCTGGAAACCGCCAGGCAGTTTCTCGCCGAAGGCGCCCGCGTCATCGTCACCGGCAACAATCCCGAGTCCATCGCCAACGCCAAGGCCGCGTTGGGTAGCGAGGTGCTGGTGCTGCGCGCCGATTCGGCCAGCGTCACCGCGCAGCAGCAACTCGCGCAGGCGGTGCAGGCGCATTACGGCCAGCTCGATATCGCCTTCCTCAATGCCGGTGTCTCGGTATGGGCGCCGATCGAAGAGTGGAGCGAGCAGGCCTTCGAGGCCTCCTTCGCCATCAACGTCAAAGGCCCGTACTTCCTCCTCCAGTCGCTGCTGCCGGTGTTCGCCAACCCCGCCTCGGTGGTGCTCAACACCTCCATCAATGCGCATGTGGGCGCGGCCCGCTCGTCGGTATATGCCGCGACCAAGGCGGCCTTCCTGAGCATGACCAAGACACTCTCGAGCGAACTGCTGGCACGCGGCATCCGCCTCAACGCGGTGAGCCCCGGCCCGGTGGAAACCCCGCTCTACGACAAGCTCGGCATCCCCGACGCGTACCGCGACCAGGTCAACAAGGACATTGCCGCCACCATCCCGCTCGGCCGGTTCGGCACCCCGGACGAAGTGGCCAAGGCCGTGCTGTACCTGGCCTCGGACGAATCCCGCTGGACAGTGGGCTCGGAAATCATCGTCGATGGCGGCCGCACGCTCAACGGGTGAGCGTGTCTGGAAAGCACTGGTAAGAACAGCGGATGCACCGTCGCCTGGCGCGATCACTTCGATGCCGATGCCGCTCACAGCATCGCCACCGGTAACAGCGCATCTGCGTAGTTGCCTGCCCGGCACCTTCCTCGGCGATCGTGTCAGGCGGATGTTTCCAGGATCACCGCCTTGGTGGATGAAGCATGGCGCCAGCACGCTGCGTCAATGAATCTCCAACGCCGCAATCTTGCCGCCCACCAGCTGGAACACATGCTCCAGCTGCAGCGGGCTCTGCGGGAACTCGCCTGACACCTGCGCGGTGACGCGCACCTGCTTGCCCTGGGTGTGCACGCCAACCGGCACCGCACGATACGGCGTGGTGGCCTGCGTCTGTGCCAGCCACGCCGCGATTGCAGCAGCGCCACGGTGATGCTGGCGCTCGTCGTGCACCACCGCATCGTCGGCAAGGTGCGGCAGCAGCACGGCGGCATCGCCGGCGTTGCTGGCGGCAAAGAAGCAGGCAATGGCGTGGGGCAGGGCAAGCGACATGGCAGCGATCTCCGGTGCGAAACGTGTATGCCATGATCGGCAGCGGCATCACCTGCCGCAAGAACGCACGCAAAGGTAAGTCACGCACCCATGGGAAAGCCGCACACCCCGGACACCGCCGCGTGCGATGTCGAAGCCCTGCTCAACCTCATCGAAGGCCGCTGGAAACTGCTGCTGCTGTTCCACCTGTTCGACGGCAAGGTGCAGCGCTACTCGGACCTGGAGCGGCTGATTCCCGCCATCTCGCAAAAGATGCTGGCCCAACAGCTGCGCCAGCTTGAACGCGACGGCCTGGTGCTGCGCACCGTCTACGCGCAGGTACCGCCGCAGGTGGACTACCGCCTCACGCCATGGGGCCAGGCCCTGTGCCCCGCACTGGATGCAATGCTCACCTGGGGCCAGGCGCGGCAACTGTTGCCCGAACCGTCGCCGCAGTGATGGCTCCGCACACAGCTGTGGCACGCCGACACTAAAAGATAAGGCACACAGCACCGCACATCTCGCCAGATAACTGGCCCAGATAACGCACCGGCGGTCTTGCAGTATCTCTGCCGTCTCGCGCGCTGTAACCAGACTTGTGCAGCCAAGATAATCGGCCTAGTTTCGCCACGCCACCACTGGGGTGGCGAGGAGGTCACACGCATGGCGACCAACGAGAAAACCGGACCCAAAGCGGCCAAGGCCGCAAGCAAGGTCTTGCGTAGCAGCAGCACCGGCAAGGATTCAAAGACAGCTGCCGGGTCCGCTTTAAGTCAAACGGCGGATAAAAGCGGCAAGAAGAAATAAGCGAACGCTGCAGTAAATGGGAGAGGCGCTCGTACAAAGACGAGCGCCTCTCACCGTGCAATTTAATGCGTGCAATCACATCGGATAACACCGTTGGCACAAAATGTCGGGTACCCCGCTGACAAAACCACTACATAACGGTAGTGTGCAGACTGGAACGGGGGTTTCATGCATGGGAAGCAGAGGGGGAAGTGCCGAATTTACTGCTGGGCGGCCATTACCGTGGCCGCTTGGGCTCGCTGTGGGAGTTGGCTCTTTTTTTGCCATCCTAAACAGCATGCCGTGGTTGCTGTCGCAGCAACGCGACCTAATTGCACAAGGCTTGAATCAAGGCATCAGCGCAGCACCCGCCATGTGTTCCCTGGCCGCGTTCGCTTTGTTTGTCGGCAGCTACCAAAACTGCAAACTGCTGGACACCCGAACGAAGCTAGATAGCTGGGCTGCAACACCTGGAGAAATCATTAGAAAAAATCATCGATTACAAACCCAACCATCACTAAATGTAAAAACTGGAGAAAATAAATGAGTTCTTACTACGTAAACAACAGGCCGCAGCTTACTGGAGAACATGAGGTGCACAAAGATGGATGCGCTTATCTTCCTACTGAGCGTACGTATTTGGGTGAATTTTTTAACTGTAAAGAAGCAGTCGTCGCAGCCAGAAGCTATTACAGCAAAGTAGATGGCTGCTTTTGGTGCTCAAAAGATTGTCATACACGCTAAAGGTCAAAAAACCTTAGGAGATTTTATAAAGATCGTGTTCTTTACTTTATGAAAATGGATGAAGTTGCGGAAAATTTAATTCCAATTCGAATTGTAGAATAAAAATTCTAAGGGAAAAATGAAATTCAAAGTTGAAGTGACATCGACCGGGAAGAAAATCGAGCTTGACGAGTCTGAATTGCACATCGAGCAGGACGGCGGAGATGAACGTGAGATGGGCGCTGAGCTTATGTATTCTGCGACTTACGAGGGCGATGGCTTTACTGTCAGATGGGAGTTCACTGAATATCCAGCTGGCTGCCTAGGTAGCACAATTGCGCGGCACGAAAACTGTACCACCTTCCATGAGCCCGATTTCAGTGATGTAGTCCAGTCTGGTCCTGAAGATTCTGAATAGACCTAAGATAATCGGTTTGGCTTTGCGTAGCCACCACTGACGTGGCGAGAAGGTCGTAGATATGGCAACTAATGGAAGACCTGTCCGAAAATGAAAAAGATCACGAGCAAGGCCTATAGCGGCAGCACCCGGCAAGGACTCAAAAACATGGCGCGCTGTATGGGTTGGTCGCGCGCTCTCCGTTTTTCAAATTTCCGATGGGTAACTCATTTTCGCCTCCGAGATCCCTTCATGGTGGAAATTACTTAGCTGGAGCAGATAGCGGCGTCGATCTGAACCGCGCAACGATTGATTAGATAGACTGAGAGTCGGGGATAATAGTGAAAATAATTATGTTTGATGTCACTGGGCTATTTGGCCGTGACGAATCGGTGCGATTAAAGTTTAATGAAGACATAAATATCATTACAGGTAGAAATGGCTCTGGAAAAACCAGTGTCTTGAAACTGCTGTGGTATGTTATGAGCGGCAATATTCTGCTTGCTCTTAAAGAAGTCGATTTTAAGAAAATCAGGCTTGTAACGGATCTTTACGATTGTACCGTCCACCGGCTATCCAAGAATACCTGCAAAATTGACTGGTTGCAGGACGGGAAGTTACGAGAATTCACAGATGTTGAAGACGATGATGGTGACGTATTCTTCAATGCCGAAGATGAAGCAAATAAGCACCTTCAATCATTAGGATCTTCAGTCTTCTTGCCCACTTTCAGAAGAATTGAGGGTGGATTCACCATGTCTGATCGTGACCAACCGCCGTTTGCTCGCAATGCTAGGGAACCTCTGAACAACGCACCACAGATACGCGACACTACCCGCCTGATGTTGAGGAGTGATCCATGCAACTGACGTTCGGTGACGCTGAGGGCCTGGGCAAGCGCAAGCAGACCCGGCGCGAGATCTTTCTGGCCGAGATGGAGCAGGTGGTTCCGTGGCAGCAACTGCTCGGTCTGATCGCGCCGCACTATCCGGTATCGGGCCGGCCAGGTCGGCAGCCGTACGCACTGGCGACGATGTTGCGGATTCATCTGCTGCAGCAGTGGTATGCGCTGAGCGATCCGGCGATGGAAGAAGCACTGCACGAGATCCCGACCTTGCGGCGGTTTGCCCAGCTCGGTGGCTTGGACAACGTTCCGGACGAGACCACGATTCTCAACTTTCGGCGCCTGCTGGAGACCCATGGCCTTGCCGCGCGGATGCTGGAAGCGGTCAACGCGCATCTGGCGCGCAAGGGCCAGAGCCTGCGGTCGGGCACGATCGTCGATGCGACGCTGATCGCGGCGCCCAGTTCGACCAAGAATGCCGACAACGCGCGCGACCCTGAGATGCATCAGACCAAGAAGGGCAATCAGTGGTATTTCGGGATGAAGGCGCACATCGGCGTGGATGAATTTTCCGGGTTGGTGCACCACGTCCATTGCACAGCCGCCAACGTCGCCGATGTCACGGTGATGCACACGTTGCTGCATGGCAAAGAAGACAGCGTGTTCGGCGATAGCGGCTACACCGGTGCGGACAAACGCGAAGAACTGCAGGCCTGCAAGGCTGCATTCTTCATCGCCGCCAGGCCCTCGACGATGCAAGCCCTCGGCAACAAACGCGAGCGTGCTCGGGAAAGACGTTGGGAACACTTCAAGGCCAGCGTGCGCGCGAAGGTGGAGCATCCATTCCGGGTGATCAAGCGCCAGTTCGGCTACACCAAGGTCCGCTATCGCGGCCTGGCCAAGAACACCGCGCAGGTGCTGACCTTGTTTGCGCTATCGAACCTGTGGATGAAGCGAAAGCAGTTACTGCCGACGATGGGGAACGTGCGCCTGTAACCCGGGCAACACCCTGCAAACGCGCCGGAAACGGCAAAAAAATCGAGGATCTGAGCGCCGTCAGCCTGGTCGATGTGGTTAGGCTCATCCTCCGATGCCGTTGATCAGACCATCCCTAGGGAACCTCTGAACAACGCACCACAGATACGCGACACTACCCGCCTCATGTTGAGGAGTGATCCATGCAACTGACGTTCGGTGACGCTGAGGGCCTGGGCAAGCGCAAGCAGACCCGGCGGGAGATCTTTCTGGCCGAGATGGAGCAGGTGGTTCCGTGGCAGCAACTGCTCGGTCTGATCGCGCCGCACTATCCGGTATCGGGCCGGCCAGGTCGGCAGCCGTACGCACTGGCGACGATGTTGCGGATTCATCTGCTGCAGCAGTGGTATGCGCTGAGCGATCCGGCGATGGAAGAAGCACTGCACGAGATCCCGACCTTGCGGCGGTTTGCCCAGCTCGGTGGCTTGGACAACGTTCCGGACGAGACCACGATTCTCAACTTTCGGCGCCTGCTGGAGACCCATGGCCTTGCCGCGCGGATGCTGGAAGCGGTCAACGCGCATCTGGCGCGCAAGGGCCAGAGCCTGCGGTCGGGCACGATCGTCGATGCGACGCTGATCGCGGCGCCCAGTTCGACCAAGAATGCCGACAACGCGCGCGACCCTGAGATGCATCAGACCAAGAAGGGCAATCAGTGGTATTTCGGGATGAAGGCGCACATCGGCGTGGATGAATTTTCCGGGTTGGTGCACCACGTCCATTGCACAGCCGCCAACGTCGCCGATGTCACGGTGATGCACACGTTGCTGCATGGCAAAGAAGACAGCGTGTTCGGCGATAGCGGCTACACCGGTGCGGACAAACGCGAAGAACTGCAGGCCTGCAAGGCTGCATTCTTCATCGCCGCCAGGCCCTCGACGATGCAAGCCCTCGGCAACAAACGCGAGCGTGCTCGGGAAAGACGTTGGGAACACTTCAAGGCCAGCGTGCGCGCGAAGGTGGAGCATCCATTCCGGGTGATCAAGCGCCAGTTCGGCTACACCAAGGTCCGCTATCGCGGCCTGGCCAAGAACACCGCGCAGGTGCTGACCTTGTTTGCGCTATCGAACCTGTGGATGAAGCGAAAGCAGTTACTGCCGACGATGGGGAACGTGCGCCTGTAACCCGGGCAACACCCTGCAAACGCGCCGGAAACGGCAAAAAAATCGAGGATCTGAGCGCCGTCAGCCTGGTCGATGTGGTTAGGCTCATCCTCCGATGCCGTTGATCAGACCATCCCTAGAGGACGATCTGAGGTTGAAGATTCACTTGTTACGCTTTCTGGAAGATTATCTAACCGTAAGCATGTGTTTGTTGCTTCGCTCAGCACGGTAGATATCGTAGATCTCCTCTTTAAGAAATATACTGAACTATCAGAGCAATATAATTCTTTGCAACAAAAGACATCTCAAGAGGTCATCAAGCGGATAAGAGATTTCAAGTCTGACAAGGGGGAGCAGTCTGGAGCTCTGCAGTTAGACGAAGCCTATCGCGTTCTAGACGAGGTTCGTCAGCAAATAGAAAGCGTGGAAGGTTCCCGGGAAACAATCATGCGTCCGATTGAGGCCGTCCGTGAACTTGTAATGAAGCTCTTTAAACATAGCGGAATCCAGTTGGGCAAGATCAGTTTCGGCGAAGCGGCTGGAGCAGTCAATTCAGATATGTTGTCGGCAGGCGAGAAACAGATGCTGAGTTTTATTGCCTATAATGCTTTTTATCAAGATGCTGTTTTTATAATAGACGAGCCAGAACTTAGCCTCCATGTCGATTGGCAACGACAACTTTTCCCGACCTTGATGTCACAGAAAACAAGCAACCAATTTGTTATCGCAACTCACTCGCCATTTATATACGGGAAATACCCAGACAAAGAATTGCAGATTGATATTGATCGTGGGGATCAAGGGGCGTCTGAATGAGTACGCCTCTCGAAATGTCAATGGACGAGATAATTGCGCTTCTAAAAAAGACATCGCTCCCTACCATAGTTATAGAAGGTAGTGATGACGTCATTATTTACAGGAAGCTTGAAGAAAGACTCTCAGACAAGGGGGTTTCGATCCTTCCAGTAGGAGGTAGAAGTAGAGTGATTGAGATTTTCAATCGACGCAATGAATTAAATGCAGTAAAAATAACATTTATTGCGGACAAGGATTGTTTCGTACATGAAGGCGTTCCGCCAGACCTGGAGCATGAGCTGTTGTTTTTTACAGATGGGTATTCCATAGAGAACGATGTTTATCGTGATGGTGATCTTCCTGCTATTCTTACTGAGGAGGAAGCTGCAAAGTACAATCGAGATTTGGAGAAGTTCATTCGATGGTATGCGCTTGCCATGTCAAGATTTATTGAAGGTCAGAACTCAAATTTGAGTCTTCATCCAGACAACGTATTCGAACTCTACGATGAGCTAAGGAACCTCTGAACAACGCACCACAGATACGCGACACTACCCGCCTGATGTTGAGGAGTGATCCATGCAACTGACGTTCGGTGACGCTGAGGGCCTGGGCAAGCGCAAGCAGACCCGGCGCGAGATCTTTCTGGCCGAGATGGAGCAGGTGGTTCCGTGGCAGCAACTGCTCGGTCTGATCGCGCCGCACTATCCGGTATCGGGCCGGCCAGGTCGGCAGCCGTACGCACTGGCGACGATGTTGCGGATTCATCTGCTGCAGCAGTGGTATGCGCTGAGCGATCCGGCGATGGAAGAAGCACTGCACGAGATCCCGACCTTGCGGCGGTTTGCCCAGCTCGGTGGCTTGGACAACGTTCCGGACGAGACCACGATTCTCAACTTTCGGCGCCTGCTGGAGACCCATGGCCTTGCCGCGCGGATGCTGGAAGCGGTCAACGCGCATCTGGCGCGCAAGGGCCAGAGCCTGCGGTCGGGCACGATCGTCGATGCGACGCTGATCGCGGCGCCCAGTTCGACCAAGAATGCCGACAACGCGCGCGACCCTGAGATGCATCAGACCAAGAAGGGCAATCAGTGGTATTTCGGGATGAAGGCGCACATCGGCGTGGATGAATTTTCCGGGTTGGTGCACCACGTCCATTGCACAGCCGCCAACGTCGCCGATGTCACGGTGATGCACACGTTGCTGCATGGCAAAGAAGACAGCGTGTTCGGCGATAGCGGCTACACCGGTGCGGACAAACGCGAAGAACTGCAGGCCTGCAAGGCTGCATTCTTCATCGCCGCCAGGCCCTCGACGATGCAAGCCCTCGGCAACAAACGCGAGCGTGCTCGGGAAAGACGTTGGGAACACTTCAAGGCCAGTGTGCGCGCGAAGGTGGAGCATCCATTCCGGGTGATCAAGCGCCAGTTCGGCTACACCAAGGTCCGCTATCGCGGCCTGGCCAAGAACACCGCGCAGGTGCTGACCTTGTTTGCGCTATCGAACCTGTGGATGAAGCGAAAGCAGTTACTGCCGACGATGGGGAACGTGCGCCTGTAACCCGGGCAACACCCTGCAAACGCGCCGGAAACGGCAAAAAAATCGAGGATCTGAGCGCCGTCAGCCTGGTCGATGTGGTTAGGCTCATCCTCCGATGCCGTTGATCAGACCATCCCTAAGTAATTTGCAAAGTGGAGAGGACTATCCTGAAAATTTGAGATTGAAGATATCCCAGGATTACGGGAGGTTGCTACGGGGAAAGTCACTTTTAACATTGCTTGTAAAGCACGCAAGTTACAGAGGGCGCGGTGTCCGCCATCATACAAAGTCGCTGCTAGAAACCGTTGCAGCAAGGCCGGGGCCGTTGATAAGTGACCTCTTCAGCCGAGTGTCAGAAAGGTTCGTAGCACAGGCTTAAATATTAATTTATAAAACTAAATTTTTCCTGGGCGTCAGCTGATGTAGATAAAATTACTGAATAAGATCAAAGAGGTATTTGGACAATTGAAGTAGTAGAATAAACGAGTTAAATTCGATTGTTGTCGGTGCGATGATGGGATCTAAATCTTTTAACTATTCCTACACCGCTGCCACCCGCGCGCTCCATATCGAAGCGCCGATGTGTGCGACGTTTTTGTGCATGCATCGATTCTTGCCCATACCACGCACTATCCAAATCCTCCAATACGTCGTTCACATGCTCGGCCAAGTGCTGCAGGCAATGCGCCCATTGCTGCAGTGGAATGGTTGGCGTACCCAGAGAGCCTTCGTCGCGTACGTGGTGCAGCCAGGGTTGCCATCAAGCGCAGTTGGTCGCGTATGCGCAGCAGGCGGTATTGCGTGCCTTCGGACATTCAGTAACCGGTTTCGTCGTGCCGCTCTCCTTGCCGTGAGGCAGCTTGCGCTGCATAAGCGGGATGCCGGGAGGCTAAAAACCCCAGACAGCCAGCGGGCTTGTTCCCCTTGAGGGTGTTGTATTCGCCGCCCTTCCGGCGTAGGAACGCCGAGCAGTGCCAAGCCGGATGGCAGAGCACAAGAACCCACCAAATTCTCGGAGGCGGGCACCGATGTCTGTTAGGAGTTTCTAGGCTCCGAGCGGAAGTGTGCGGGTGGCGATGGGGGCAAGACGAAGCGATGGCTGGTGTGTAGATGCACTGCCTGCACGAATTTTCTTGAATCGACGCGCGGCGGCAATGACTCATTGTTGCCAGTTGACACATCACCAAACACGTAGCAATCTCGGACACAAGGAGCCTAGAAACTCCTCACGTAGCGGTACCCACCTCCGTCAAACCGGTGGGTTTTTTGTGCCTGCATCTTTGCAGGTGCAACCGACGCGATGCCTGCGTCGGGAGGGCGGCTAATACAACACTCCTTCGGGAGGAATACGCCCGCCGGCTACGTGCGGTTTCTAGCCTCCCGACATCCCGTTGCGTTGTGCAACGGGGCCTGTTCGTCAAGGAGGGCTTTGCCATGCGTCGACCCACGTCCCGTCCCACATCCGCACGCAAGCGCGCCACGGAGCCGCCGCCCACCGAGATCGGCTGGCACTCGCTCGACCCCTCGATCAAGCCGCGGCCCTACGTCGAGCGCACCCCCATCCCCCAACCCCGCACCGAAGCCCGCCCCCCACGCCCCGGCCACCCGCGTGCCCCAACACACTGCACCGTCGGCTACGGTTATTACCCCGCCAGCAACCTACGCGTGCCCACGCTGCGCCTGCGCGGCCGCTGGCTGGAACAACTGGGCTTTGCCATCGGCAGCAAGCTGCACATCCGCCTGCGCGATGGCGAACTGGTGGTGAGCGTGGCGCCCGCAGACTGACCTGCCCCACCGTGCGCGTGCCGCCACGCAGGTGCACGGTCACCCTTCAGGCGCGCTGCGCGCATGCCGCGCGAAGTGCGCACGTGCCTCGCCACGCCTCGCAGAGGATCACGCAATGCACCCGCATGCCGCCGTCTTTTGTCTCACGCTGGACCAGATCGACCAACTCGACCGCCTGATGCGCACCATCGCCGCCCACGGCGACGTGATCGCCATGAGCGCCCCACAGTGCCTGCACGCACAGACGCTGCCAACCCTGGGCCAGGCCATCTTTGACGCCGCCAACGCGGTGCGCGCGATTCTTGAGCAACGGTTGGAGCACACGGCTTGTGCGCCTTAGCGGCACATCACGAGCAGCCGGGCAGATGCACCAAGCCCTCACGCCTGCAAACCTGAGCCACCTAGCCACGCTGATACCGCTGCCATCCACCCGCAGTCGCAGACACCTGCTCCCACCCGTTACGCAGCCGCTGCATCGCCTGCCCGCCTACGGCAGCTGGCCGCGTGCTTTGCGAGGAAGGGGCTCTTCTGCCTCGCCGACCAGCAGGGCGTAGCTTCGGATCTACAACCGCCCATTCGCGTTTGCTTGGGCAGTGCCGGGATTGGCTCTGATGTACTCGCCGCCCATGATTGAAGTAGTGGGAAAAATCGATGGGAAACTGTCTTTCAAACAATGTCAGTGGCACCCACGCGCACGTGACCTACACGCAGCACGAACCCACGCCCCAGGGGACGCCGCAGCGGCCGGCCCCATCGACACCCTTGCCGAATCAGTCGCCATTGCAGGGACTGCAGCGTCGTCCGCCGCGCCCGTCAACCCCATCACGGCCAACGTCACGGCCAACCCCATCGCGGCCAACGACGTCACAGCCAACGCGGCCACAGCGATCGGGCTTGGAAACTCGCATGCTGTTGAAGATGCAGGGGATGGCGCACACATTGCTCAATACCATTGGCCCCATTCTCAATAATAAAGCACTCGATGCCGTGCACAATTCAGCACTCGAGTTGCTCACGCACATGAGTGAATGTGCACTCGGAAATAGGGCCGTTGGCGGTAGCGACGATATTGCTGCAAAAATGAACCGGATCCAGAACCGGATCGCTAGACATTATGCGAACCCGGAGGCGGCTGCGCCGCCTGTCGAGGGCATCGAGCAATACGCAGGCCACCCCATGTTCAAACAGATGCGGCAACTCGCGGCGGATGTCGACCTCGAAATCCAGGTGGCCAAGGCAGGCGGCGATGCAAAGTTCTTGCAGCTAGAGGAGGGCCTGATCCTCAAGCAAGACGTGGCAGCGCAGGTTGCGAACATAGTGTCCGGGATCGAGGAGACATACGATGCGCCGAGCGAAGAACATGGGAGACGCATACTGAATCTTCTTAAAAATCTTACGGAAATGGCGCCTCTGCCACGAGGGGTCTTAGGCACTGTCAGGGAGAGACGCGAAGACCCCGTTGCCTTGGCCGACGCACTGCACACGCTGGTCAGGCGATACCCGACATTGGGGAACAATCCAAACTGGAAGAAACCGGATTAAGAGCGGCTAACAAAAGGTAGCGAGCGGTCGCCCGCCTGACGGCCGCGCAGTAGTCTTGCTAGCCACTCTAAGCCAGCCGCGCGGTGGACCAGCTTGTGGACGCCCGCCGCGTGGCGGTGGGTGAGTAATGGCAGGGCGATGCCGTACGCCCCTTGGCGGTGCATCACGACCAGCTGGGAACTGGCAGGATTCATTGCACTTACGTATTCGGTTAAGTTAGCAAGGCTTGTAGCGCGGCTCTTCGGATCACCAACAGCTTGGCGAGATGTTGTAGGAACATCCGTTTGAGGCGCGATTGAGAGCGAAAGCTCGATTATTAAAAAGCTGATTACTAGGTCGAGATATCCGAAAAATATGCTGAAAAATATGAAGTTCCCACTCCTGTACGTAGTTGAGCTGCTACTATGGCTGCCGCTAATTGTCTCCTTTTATGCTACGTCCACGTTCCTCTCAGCCAAGCCCATCGCTGCTCTCGATCTTCAAGGTAAATCCCTACCAGCCGGTTGGGAGGCTGCAGTTCCGAGTCACGGGAAATTCTTGCAGGGCTATCTTATCTCCAATCATCCTGCCGCTTTCGGCTGTAGTGCAGTGATCATGGCTGGCTCGGCATTCTTGCTTTACCGCGTTAACCGGGCACAGGCAGTACAACGTGCCGCAGCTGACAGCCGCGGCAACCGCTCTCACCTCATAGCCAATGGTCTTGTTTTTGCAACGCTGGCGATGATCGGCTATGTGCTACTGACACGAGTTTTGGTCGGCGTCAGCGCGGTCTAGCTACATCGGGATCAGGTCAGCGCCTTGCCGCCTACGTGCTCAAGGTTTGCCTTGAGCTGGTCTTCAACGGACCGAAACCCGTAGTGCACTTCGCCTTTGTGCGGGGATGTCCGTGCCTCCTGGCCAAGTGGGCATCTAGTGGACGGGTTTTAGCCGTACGCCACTCCGCTTCGCTCCGGTGCTAGCGGTGGGGATTTCAGTGTTGATCAGGGCCGCCATCTATTGGCGTCTGTTCGCTTCGTTTAGAGCTAGCGGAGAATAGGGTCACTTACCCACCCTGACACCGCTGCCATCCACCCGCAGCAGCCGACACCTGCTCCCATCCATTGCGCAGCCGCTTCATCGCCTGCCCGCCCACGCACGCGTAGCCCAGCTGCTTTGCCTCCGCCGTGCCCAAGCCCGGCAGCGCGATGATGGAATCCGACGGAGCAGGTCGCCCTTGCCGATGCGCTTCGTTACGCAACGTCATGTTCTCGATGCCTTGGCAGTAACGCGTCATGCCCGGATGCGGGTGCGCGCGGTATTGCTCGCAATTGAACGGCGTGGTGTCGTGCGCCATGGAGTTGTATGGCTGCTGCGTGGGCGGTATGTATTTGCTGGCGGATTTACCCGTGGCAGAGCGCATGCTCTGTGCCGGCACGCTTTGTCCGCATGCAAGTATGCATAGCGCTGTCAGTGTCAGCGCGACACGGCGCGCGATGGTGATCCTGTCCATGGTGTTCCCCCTGTACGCAAGATCCTAGCGCATGCGTTGCAGGCATAGGTGGCTCAGTCCGCTTGGTTTTGACGGCTATGCATACGCTCTGGCAGTCCGCGAACTATCTGGTCGGCACGTTCGAGCCAGGCTCGTTCATACCGCGCGCCAGTTCTTGCTGCTGCACTAGCGCTCTTTCTTGCGCGATCGCTTGATTGGCCGCCAGCAACTTCTGGTCCGACTGTTCGACGGGGATATGGATCGCCTGATCGATCTCCACATGCGCGCGCTTGTGCGCAGGATCGTCCATCCGGCCCTCCACTGCGAACACGTTGCCAGTCTTGCTCATCACGACATGATCCACACGGCTGAGCGCGTTGCTGGCCAGTGCGTAGCCCGTGACATGCGGATGTGCCTCGCGGTTGTCCTTGCACGCGGCCAGCAGGCTGCGGCTCACCCGTTCGCTCATGTCGTCATAGGGCTTGCCCACACTCTCATCGATCTTGCGCACGCCACCACGAATTTGCTCGAGCATGGCGTTGTCTGGGTGTGCAGGATCGTCCGGGCCGCGTGGTCCCGCTGCTGCAGGAGCGCTGGGTACCACCGGCACGTAGGTATGGTCGTGCGCCCGATTCACGCTGCCATCCTGGGTGTGGTCGAAATGGTGCAGCGAGGGTGGGGCGGTGCTGCTGTCGTGATATGGAAACGGTGCCTTGTTCGGCCCTCGGTCCAGACCTTCGTTCTCGATCAGATGTTCTTTCAGGCCCAACGCGGCCATATCAATCGTCACCTGTGGAAGGACGCCCTGATGCAGCACGTTTGCGCGATCTTCTGCCTGAAGGATCTGTTCTACCCCCCAAGTGCCGTAGTAATTGGGATAGTCGGCCGTCGGTTGGAGCACGCCCGCCGAATTGCGGTGCTCGCCGATGCCAACTGGGCGTTGGCCAGGCTGCGAATAGAGCGGCGATGGTCTATCAAAATAATGGTGCCCCATAGCCGTAATATTTCCGGACGTCTGAGAGAGGCTACCGTCTTGGTTGAACGTCAAACCTGGCTTGCCGGTGATAAGGCCTGTGAAAGGATCCTTTTCGACAAAATCCTTGACCCTGTCAATTTGCGTTCCGTGCATTTCCTTCAGGCCTGCACTGGGATTGAGCTGCTGTCGCTTACTGAGCAATGCATTCCAGCCGGCAATCTCCGCTTTAGCTTCGTCCTCACGTCCAGCCTGTATGTAGTTGCGAAGCTCGTCCGTGTAGTCATGTACAGGCCCTCGGGCCTTCGATTGGGTTTCAACATCCACTAGAAATTTATTTGTAGCCTGATTTTTAGATGCATGGTTAAAACTGTGCTGGATCTCGTGTCCGAGCACAAATGTCATGTCTCTATCGTTAAAGGTCCCGTGAGGGTTAGCAGCCGAGCCTGTCTGGAGGCCGAGCGGCGGCAAATTCATTATCTTGTTGCTACCGTCGTACGTACCACCAGCCGCCATGCCTGGTCCCAAAAAGCCAAAACCTTCGAGGTGTGCTCTCAGGGGGCGCTGCCTGTCCGAAGGATCGACCGTAGTCGCGGACTTCTTGATCTCGTCGGCTAAAAACGGTGAGCCATTGATGGTTGACTGCAGGTTGTCGACCATATCTTGTGTAACAGGATGACTATTTCTTGCAGAGTCTTGATAAGTGCTGTGTGCAAACGCTACCGACATCTGTTGGACTTGCAAAGTGGCTTTTAGGTCGCTACTTGCTAATGTCCCCGTCGGCTGGATGCTTGTTGAAGGGAGCGTAATGAGACCACTTTGTATGTTGTAAGTTCCAGCGAGATTCGGCGCCGAACTGTTCGCTGCTTGCAGCGCAAAGCCTCGAAGATGACCTGCTTGTGCTTCCTGATCGAATTGCTGCAGTAGCTTAGCGTCAGCTATCAGCGCACCGCGAAGCTGCGCAACCTGATCTTGGTTGCCTCCAGACGCAGCAAATCGAGCTAACGCTGCTTCGAGTTGTGGGCTGGGGGTGGCCATCAGCTTTCATCCTTGGTTAGTTCAAAGTTCCAATCGATTTGACGCAGAGCCGGCCAGATGAACCAGGTGCTTCATTCTGAGGAACGATTGAGATCACGATATCTTTACCGCTGCCGTCTTTTGCGTACTTGGCAAACCGCCAACTTTGCAATTGACCAATTTCCCCGTACACCGGCGAGTCGACAAATCCCATCTGGCCTAGTGAACTCTTGTACTTCTCGAAATCAACGCAATTGCCTTCCAAGCTTGAAAATTCATCATTGTTATTAATGAAGGATAGGCTGATGCCCTGTTTGAGAGAGCGAGACTCGGGAGTCAGCTCCAAAGAATAATTCCATCCATTGCTCAGTGCTTGACCATGGATATAGGACTCAAGATTCTCGGAGGGGAAGGTAACTCTTTTGAGGGAGATACCGGTGACTTCGCGCACTCTATCAACGGTTAAATCCTTCCTAGATTCCAAGCCTTCCAGCAACTTCAAGAACCTCTTGCCGATTTCATCAGCGCCGAGCGTGGGATTGACCATGTCGGTCTCAGATGTAGTCATTGCGCCGTATTCCTTCGAAATTGGCTCTGTGGGTTCGACCGTCGTGTGCGCGCAAGCACAGAGCGTAGTTCCGCATAGCGAGGTAAGCAAGAGCATTGCGGCTTTGGTAGGCCTCATTGACATGATCCATACACTGAAGTGGGGCCGTCGTAATCTAGCAAATCATCGGCCATACCTGTGGATACTGACCTAAGGAACCTCTGAACAACGCACCACAGATACGCGACACTACCCGCCTGATGTTGAGGAGTGATCCATGCAACTGACGTTCGGTGACGCTGAGGGCCTGGGCAAGCGCAAGCAGACCCGGCGCGAGATCTTTCTGGCCGAGATGGAGCAGGTGGTTCCGTGGCAGCAACTGCTCGGTCTGATCGCGCCGCACTATCCGGTATCGGGCCGGCCCGACGTCCCCCCGATTTTGAGTAGCGCCTCAGTTTGGAGTCCAATTCCCTACCCCGAGGAGATTGGACGTGAAGAAACGTTTTACTGACGAGCAGGTCATCGGCTTTCTGCGCGAAGCCGAAAGCGGCGTGGCGATCAAGGACCTGTGCCGGCGCCATGGCTTCAGCGAGGCCTCGTACTACCTGTGGCGCAGCAAATTCGGCGGGATGAGCGTGCCTGATGCCAAGCGGCTCAAGGACCTCGAGTCCGAGAACGCGCGGCTGAAGAAGTTGCTGGCCGAGCAATTGTTCGAGAACGACCTGATCAAGGATGCGCTGCGAAAAAAGTGGTAAGCGCACCGGCGCGTCGTACGCTGGTGCGCGAGTGGATCGGGCGTGGCGCCAGCGAGCGTCGCGCCTTGGCAGCGATCGGCATGAGCGCCAGTGCGCTGCGCTATTGCCCACGCGAAGACCGCAATGGCGAACTGCGCGAGCGCATCGTTGCGTTGGCGCATCGCCATCGCCGCTATGGCGTGGGAATGATCTATCTCAAACTGCGACAGGAAGGGCGCATCGTGAACTACAAACGGGTGGAGCGGTTGTACCGCGAGCAGCAGCTACAGGTCCGACGGCGCAAACGCAAAAAGGTGCCAATAAGCGAGCGTCAGCCGCTGCTGCGGCCAGCGCAGGCCAATCAGGTGTGGTCGATGGACTTCGTGTTCGACCGCACTGCCGACGGTCGGGTGGTCAAGTGTCTGGTGATCGTGGACGATGCAACCCACGAAGCGGTCGCCATCGACGTGGAGCGCGCGATCTCGGGACATGGCGTTGCGCGCGTGCTGGATCGGTTGGCACACAGTCGCGGTTTGCCGAAGGTGATCCGCACTGACAACGGCAAGGAGTTTTGCGGCAGGGCGATGGTCGCCTGGGCACATGCCCGTGGTGTGCAGTTGCGGCTGATCCAACCCGGCAAACCGAACCAGAACGCCTACGTCGAATCGTTCAACGGCCGACTACGCGACGAATGCCTCAACGAGCACTGGTTCCCGACACTGCTGCACGCGCGCACCGAAATCGAACGCTGGCGACGCGCGTACAACGAAGAGCGACCCAAGAATGCAATCGGCGGCATGACCCCGGCTGCTTATGCCCAACATCTGGCAAACACCGATATCATTACCCCCGGACTCTAAACCAAGCCGCTACTCAGGGCGGGGGGACGTCGGGCCAGGTCGGCAGCCGTACGCACTGGCGACGATGTTGCGGATTCATCTGCTGCAGCAGTGGTATGCGCTGAGCGATCCGGCGATGGAAGAAGCACTGCACGAGATCCCGACCTTGCGGCGGTTTGCCCAGCTCGGTGGCTTGGACAACGTTCCGGACGAGACCACGATTCTCAACTTTCGGCGCCTGCTGGAGACCCATGGCCTTGCCGCGCGGATGCTGGAAGCGGTCAACGCGCATCTGGCGCGCAAGGGCCAGAGCCTGCGGTCGGGCACGATCGTCGATGCGACGCTGATCGCGGCGCCCAGTTCGACCAAGAATGCCGACAACGCGCGCGACCCTGAGATGCATCAGACCAAGAAGGGCAATCAGTGGTATTTCGGGATGAAGGCGCACATCGGCGTGGATGAATTTTCCGGGTTGGTGCACCACGTCCATTGCACAGCCGCCAACGTCGCCGATGTCACGGTGATGCACACGTTGCTGCATGGCAAAGAAGACAGCGTGTTCGGCGATAGCGGCTACACCGGTGCGGACAAACGCGAAGAACTGCAGGCCTGCAAGGCTGCATTCTTCATCGCCGCCAGGCCCTCGACGATGCAAGCCCTCGGCAACAAACGCGAGCGTGCTCGGGAAAGACGTTGGGAACACTTCAAGGCCAGCGTGCGCGCGAAGGTGGAGCATCCATTCCGGGTGATCAAGCGCCAGTTCGGCTACACCAAGGTCCGCTATCGCGGCCTGGCCAAGAACACCGCGCAGGTGCTGACCTTGTTTGCGCTATCGAACCTGTGGATGAAGCGAAAGCAGTTACTGCCGACGATGGGGAACGTGCGCCTGTAACCCGGGCAACACCCTGCAAACGCGCCGGAAACGGCAAAAAAATCGAGGATCTGAGCGCCGTCAGCCTGGTCGATGTGGTTAGGCTCATCCTCCGATGCCGTTGATCAGACCATCCCTAACTGGCACTATTCCATATAAATCTGGCGTCATGCATCACCTCCATTAATTTGGACACCAAGCGCGCACTCGCGCGAGCCACTCTCAGTATCAGTTTGATAAGGCAATAACGCGACTGAAAAGCCTTGGTTCCTTTCGTTGATAGAGCGCCAGTGTTGGCGTATGCAGCCACCTTGGAACGGCATCTTTTCTTTTCCCTTGTAACCCATGTCCTTCAATTTCTTGGAAAGTGTTGCAGCGTCCCAGATGCAGACTGCGGTGGGCTTGCGAGTAGGGTCGCTACCGTCAGGTAAGCGCACAGAGACTTACATCAGCGAAAGCACTTTCTTCATTTGGAAATGAGTGGCGTAGGGGGCATAACTGCCAACCAGTGGCATGTGCTTCATAAGGCATCATCTGCATGTCGCATCATCGACCATTCAATGTGCTGATTGACTTGGCGCAGACTCTACCCGCCGAACCGGCGACCATGTTTTGTGGGACGAGAGAAATGATGATATCTCCGCCTATGCCATCTTTGGCGAACTTCGCATAGCGCCAATTTTCCAGTTGCCCGATTGGTCCGTATGTGGGAGACGCAACAAATCCCATGTTTCTTAAAGCGCTGTCATAGTGCTCGAAATCGAGGCCGCAGACCGGCTTCATATCAGAAAATCGATCGATGTCATGTTCGAACGACAAACCAACGCCTCTCAATAAAGAAGAGGACTCCGGAATGTAGTCGAAAGAATAGCGCCAGCCACCACCTAGATCCGCGCTCCAGACCACTGCTCCCAGCTCACCAGGCGCAACTTGCACTGGGAAACCCATAATTTCTTGAATGCGGGTTGGAGTTATATCGTCACGCGAGTCTAAGCCAGCGATCAACTTCAAGAAGCGTCTGCCGATCTCATCGGCGCCAAGCGTGAGCTTGTTGGCGATATTGACCTTGGACATGGTTGCAGCAGCAGGTTGCTTTGGGAGCAAGTTCAGGGAGGCGGCCGGAGTGTGCGCACAAGCGCACAGCGACAGACCGCAAAACATGGCTACTGACCACCTGGCTGTCTTTCCAATGCCCATCGTTGATTGACCCGTGGCTAGTCCAAAGAAGTTAGTTATGCTAACGCCTGCTGTCAACAAGCAGGCTGTTCTAGATGTACTGCTTGGGCTCTAACATCCGTGTGATCTGCAGTAGCCCAGCCTACAACTCTCACTGCGTTGCAGTTTTCGCACGCATCTCGCGCTCGCGCCGCTGCGCTGACTCCAGCGCCTCAACAAACCCGGCATCGGCATCAACGCACGCGCTTGCCGTGCAGGCACCGATATCTTCGGCAATCCGGAACCCTTCGCCCAGGCTGCTTGCATTGGTCCGCCCACCATGGCCCCGCGCGGCGCTGCGCAGCACCTGGCGCGAGGAAGCGAAGCTGCCGCCACGGGTGATGAAGTAGTCGCCTTCCACCTCGCAGTTGTTGCGCCAGGCGCTGCCGTCGTTAGGGGCGCCTTGGTAATCGGGGTGTTGGCAATCGGCCACCCATTCGGCCACGTTGCCCATCATGTCGTGCAGGCCGAACGCGTTGGCTGGGTACATGCCCACCACGGTGGTGTACGCGGCGCCGTCGTCGCAGTCGGTGACTCGCATGTCCAGCGCGTAATCGCGCTGTGCGGCGGTCTTGAAGCGTTGATCTTTCATGTTGGCGAAGGCACACAGCGCATCGGCCGCATCGCCGTATGCGTACTTGGTGGTGGTGCCGGCACGCGCGGCGTATTCCCATTCGGCCTCGCTCGGTAAGCGGAAGCGCCGGCCAGTGTGTTGCGCGAGCCATTGCACATAGGCGGTGGCATCGTCCCAGCTGACGCAGACGACCGGGTGATAGTCCGTTGGCGCGTGCTTAGGCGTCTTCCAGGTAGCCGCGTTGAGTTTGATGCCATCTTGCTTGTCGAACTCCCAGCAGCTGTTCTGGGTCTTGTGGTGAGTTGCGGCGATGAACTGCCGGAACTGCGCCACCGTCGTTTCATAGGCGGCCATGCGGAATGCCTGCACCTGCACGCGATGTGGCGGACCTTCGGCCGGGTTGTGGCTGCCGTCGCCGATGCGCGGCTCGGTGCTGCCCATCAGGAACTCGCCGGCAGGAATGCTGACCATGGGCGGTACGATCACTGCAGGTGCGGCGTGTGCGCCATCGATGGCCGCTGCTGCGATCAGCGCGAATGCGAGGAAGTGCTTCATGGTGCCCCTTGGTTGTGGATGCGATGCGAACAGCGGTTGCCGCCGTTGCGTGGGCAGACAGTGGCAGCGCTGGCGGTGCAATCGCAGCGGCTTGCGACGAATCGACAGCTGCGCCGACGAACGACACGCCGCCGCAGCCGATTGGCATGGAAAATAGCGGCGATGCGGTAGGGCCTTGGCCGCACCAATGCGCGTTACCCTTCGCATCGCCCACATCGCACCGCTCACCAATGGAATGCATGCCAGTGAACACACGGACCGGTCCACGTCATCCATGAATGCAATCGCCTTTTTGCAGCAGGGATGGCACGCGTTGTGGGAGTTGCGCCCACCTCGGCAGGGGCCCACGGCTGCGCGGTTGCTGGTGGCGTCGTTGCTGGCGGTGGCACTGGCGTTGGGGCTGATGACCACTGCCGCGATCTTCGACCGGGTGGAGCGGCCGCATGGGTGGTGGGCCTCGCTGCTGCCCAACATCGGCATCTGCCTGTGCATCGTGCACAGCTTGTTCGGGGTGCTGCGGCTGGCCGCGCGTTGGCTGCCGGCGTCGCTGGTGGAACGGATGGCCACCGCGCGCGATCTGCGTGCGGGGCTGGCGCTCGGTGCGCTGGCGTTGGCCGGCATCATCGGCGGCATGACGCTCGGGTTTACGATCGTGCCGTGGTTGGTCAGCGCGCATCCGTGGGGGATGTTCATCACCTTGCCGCCGCCGCTGACCAAGGTGGCGGTGTTTTTGCTGTTTGTCATGGCGGTGCATTGGGCCTGGTGGCACGCGCGCCTGCGTGCGCAGCAGCTGCAGAGCGACGCCACCGAGGCGCGCCTGCGCCTGCTGCAAGGCCAGATCGAGCCGCACCTGTTGTTCAACACCCTGGCCAACATCCAGAGCCTGATGGCATATGACCCGCCGCGCGCGCAACAGATGATCGCCACGTTTTCGCAGTACCTGCGTGCCAGCCTTTCGCAACTACGCCACACAGAAAGCACGCTGGAAGCGGAGCTGGAGATGGCAGGCCAGTACCTGGCGCTGTTGCAGATGCGCATGGAAGAGCGCCTGCAGTACCGCATCGAAGCCAGTGCGCAGGCGCGCCTGGCACGCATGCCGCCATTGCTGTTGCAGCCGCTGGTGGAAAACGCGGTGCAGCACGGGCTGGACCCCAAGCTGGAAGGCGGCAGCATCGTGATGCATGCCGTCGTACGTGCGGGGCATCTTGAAGTGCGTGTTGTCGATGACGGCGTTGGTCTGGCGCCAACCGGCACGGCACCGCGCCCTGGTGCCGGCATGGCGCTGGCCAATCTGCGCGCGCGCTTGCAGGCCCAGTTCGGGGCCGATGCCAGCTTGCTGCTGCATGCGCGCGACACCGGTACCGAAGCGGTGCTGGTGTTGCCGTATGTGCCCGCTAGTGTGGCGGTTGCCGTAGCGCAGGCAACGGCATGACCACAGCACTGATCGCCGACGACGAGCCGCATCTGGCGCAGTACCTGCGCGACCAGTTGCTGGCGCTGTGGCCGGAGCTGCAGGTCATCCATCTGGCACGCAATGGCATCGATGCGGCCGCGCGCATCGCCGAGCTGGAGCCGGACCTGGCATTTCTGGATATCCAGATGCCGGGCCTGACCGGTCTGGAAGTGGCGCAGGGCATCGAGGGCAACACGCGGGTGGTATTCGTCACTGCATTCGACGCATTCGCGCTGCAGGCATTCGAACATGCGGCGCTCGATTACGTGCTCAAGCCGGTCAGCACCGAGCGGCTGGCGCGTACCGTGGCACGCTTGCGCGCCTTGCCCGCGCTGCAACCTGGCGACCCGGCCATGGCGCAGGCGTTGCAGCAGCTGAGCGCAGCACCTGCGCGCGAGCGCCTGCGTTACATCCATGCCTCACAGGGCAGCACTACCCGCCATCTGGATGTTGCCGATGTGCGCTTTTTTCGGGCCGAAACCAAGTACACCGTGGTTGCCAGTGTGCATGGGGACTGTTTGATCCGTACCCCGCTCGCAGAGCTGGTGGCCCAGCTCGATCCGGCCCAGTTCTGGCAGGTGCATCGCTCCACCGTGATCAACCTGGCGTGGTTGGAAGGCACGCGCCGCAACGATGCCAGCCGCTTGTTCCTGCGCATGCGGGGGCATGCTGGCGAGTTGCCGGTCAGCCGCGCATTTGTGCATTTGTTCAAGGCGATGTAGCCGCGCGCGATAAGTGCGCGCTTGGTCCGCAATTGCGATGCCGGGCATCAGCCACGCAAACGCGCTGACGATTGCTTCCCTATCTTCTGTGATGATCTCAGCTGCTGTTCGTACCCCCTGAAGACGTGTGCCGATTACATCAAACGTTTCGGCGCCACCCCAGTCGCTGGAATTCATACACACCCACAAACGCCAACGCCCCGATCAAGTCGGGGCGTTGGTGCGATTTCTCGCCGAAGTGCGTTGTTCCGTCATCGCAGTCACCAATAACGCATTACGTCCGACTACTAAATCGCAGCTTCAGCGCAGCAGGCAAAAATGCCTGCCAACAACGCAATCGCACTTTACTCAGCCAATACGACTCGGCCAATGGAGTTACTTGGTCGACTTGGACGCGTCACGCACTTTGTCGGCCACTTCGCCGGCCTTGCTCTGCACCTTGCCGATATTCTTTTCGGCGGCGCCTTCCAGTTCGGTGCTCTTGTCGCCGGTGACGCGGCCGATGGCTTCCTTGACCGAGCCCTTGACCTGCTTGGCGGTACCTTCGATACGGTTCTTATCCATGGGACGTTTCTCGTAGTTGGGGAACCGGCTTAGTCTGTGCGGGCCGGTGTGAGCATGGTGTCGGCTCGCGCGGTGCCTGCCCACATGCGGATGCACCAGGGCGGCTAGTGCATCCGGCCCAGCTACAGCCTGTCAGGCCTTGCGCGCGGGCTTTTTGGTGCTGCGGCCGGCAAAGCCGCGCTCGCGTGCCCACACGATGGCTTCGCCGCGGCTGTGCACGTCGATCTTGGAATACAGCGCGGCCACGTGGTTGCGCACGGTATTGGGCGCAACGCTGAGTTGCTGTGCGATTTCCTTGTCGGCCAGGCCTTCGGCAAGCAGGCCCAACACGTCACGCTCGCGTCCGGTGAGTTCGGCGATGCCGCAGCTTTGCGCCTGGCTGGGGCGATTGGCGCGGCGCACGTTGGCCAGCTTTTCCAGCAAGGTCTGGCTGAACCAGGAGGCGTCCTGCATCACTTCTTCGATGGCGGCAACCAATTCCATCTCGGTACGTTTGCGGTCGGTGATGTCCATCAGCGACAGCAGGTAACACGGCACGCCGTGGATGCTCACCGTTTCGGCGGAGATCAGGCAATCGAGCTGCTCGCCATCCTTGCGCGCGATGGGGTATTCCACATTGAGCATGCTGCCGCTTTGCTGCAGCGCGTGGCAGAACTGCTGATACGCCTGGCGAGTGGGAAACAGGCCGATCTCTTCGATGGGTTTGCCGATGATGTCTTCGCTGGCGTACTGGGTGGTCTGCGCTACCGCGTCGTTGATTTCCACTATCTGCAAGGTGTCGGCATTGCAGATCAGCGTGGGCACCGGGGTAATGCGGAAGGCCTTGGCGAAGCGTTCCTCGCTTTGCCGCAAGGCCACCTCGGCGCGACGCCGCGGCTCCAGGTCCATGAAGGTGAACAGCATGCAGGCTTCTTCGCCGATTTCGATCGGCTGGCCGGCCACCACCACCATCTTGGTGGTGCCATCGGGCAGGCTGAGTTCGGCCTGCATCTGCGGGATGGTGGCGCCTTCGTTGAGGCGTTCCAGCGCAAGGTCGCGGCGGTCGGCCAGTTCCAGCACGTCCACCTCGAACACGCTCTTGCCCACCACCGCTTCGCGCGTGTAGCCGGTCATTTCCACAAAGCCCTGATTGACCTTGATATAGCGCTGATCGGCGAGCCGGCAGATCACCGCAGGCGCCGGGTTGGCGTTGAAGGTGCGTTCGAAGCGCTGCTCGGCGCTGGCCCAGTCGCTGGCATCGGCGACGATCAGCACCAGGCAATCCGGCGCGCCTTGTGCGTCGGTCAGCACCAGGCTGCGCACGCGGTGCACCCATTGCTCCTCAGTGCCGGCGCGCACCACTTCCACCACCACATCGTTGAAGACTTCGCCGGCGATGACGCGGTCGATGGGGTAATTGCCGGCGGTCAGGCGATGGTTGTTGCGATAGCGCAGCTGAAAGCGCTCGCGGTATTCGCTCACCGTGGCGCCCAGGTCTTCTAGCACGCGTGCGCCATGCATGGCCAGCGCGGCCTCGTTGGCCCAGGTAATGGACTGATCCGGCTCGACCAGAATCACGCCCTCGCTCAGCCCGGTGATGATCTGCTGCAGCTGGCGGCGGTTGGTGGACTGCGGCGGGCTGCTGGGCGGCGCGGTTTCACTCGCTGACGACATGGGGTGACCTCGGGTAACAACGCAATGGAAAGCAGGCAATGGAAACCAAGGGTGGCGGCACACGGTAGCCGCTGCCTGACGCGAATGCACTAGCCGCACTGGTGCATTCGGCTCAGGCATGGGCGCGGCACGCCTTACACACTGAGCGCCCATTTCTACCCTTGTGAGGCACTCCCATGGCACAGGTCGTTCGCCAGTCCACTCTCGCCCCCAGGATGTCGTGGGGCGCCGTGCTCGCCGGCTGCACCTTCGCGCTGGTGACCTATCTGACGCTGAGCGTGTTGGGTACCGCAATCGGTGCCTCCACCATCGACCCGCTGCGTGAAGCCAACCCGGTCAGTGGGCTGGGCACCGGTGCCGGGATCTGGCTGGCGTTGAGCACGTTGATCTCGATCGGCGTAGGCGCGTTTGTCGCCGGCCGCCTGGCCACGGTACGCGGCGGGCTGCACGGTCTGTTGAGCTGGGCGGTCACTTCGTTGATCACCACCTGGTTGGTGGCGGCGCTGGCCAGCAACGCGGTAGGCGCGGTGTCGGGCGTGGTCGGCAAGGGCTTGTCGCTGACCGGGCAGGGCATCGCCGCTGCGGCGCCAGCGTTGGGCAATGGGGTGCAGGATGAATTGAAGAAGCAGGGCATCGAGCTGAATTGGGGCGACCTGCGCGGCCAACTGGACACGGTACTGCGCCAGACCGGCAAGGCCGAACTCGATCCTGAGCGTCTGAAAAATCAGGCCGAGACCGTGGGCGAAGACGGCAAGGCCACCGCCACCGATGCGGCGCAGACCCCGCAGGCCGCCTCGGACGAACTGGCCGCGTGGTTCGACCGTGTGCGGGCGCAGGCCAAGCCGGCCATCGATGCGGCCGACCGCGATGCATTGATCAACCTGATCGTGGCGCGCACGGGTAAATCGCGCGCGGAGGCCGAGCAGATTGCCGACAACTACGCGCAGAGCTACCAGAAGGCCGTGGCCCAATACGAAGCGCTCAAGCGCACCGCCGAGCAGAAGGCGCGCGAGGCCGGCGATGTTGCGGCACGCGGCATCTCGCGCGCGGCCTGGAGCACCTTGGTGTTGTTGATCCTGGGCGCGGGCATTGCGTTCGCCGCCGGGCGTGCCGGTCGCCGTACCGATCCCGTTGTGATCGACCCGGTTGTGGGGGTGTGAGACCGCTTGCCGAGGTGTCAGGTTGACGGTTGGGGAACCGTCGCCTGCTGCAAGGCGTCCTTGGTCCCAAGGTGCGCCGAGTATAGGAGTGACACTGAGCAAGGAACCGGGGTAACCCCTTCTCGGCGAAGGATGCCAAGACTCGCTCTCCACCGGGCCATCTAGGGATGGTCCGGTGTTTTTTGCGTGGAGATATTGCGTGTTTGCCGCTGTGTGTTCGGGGTTTGGAAGTGGGTTGATTACTCGCCTTTCTGTATACGTTTTTTGCGACTTGCGTTGACACTAGGTCTGCCGGCTTTGTGCGAGTGCTTCGGTCTGCTGCGGGCGCTTGCACGCGTACCGGCGTGGGACACGCCGCAAGTACGTCCGTGTAGGCTCTAACGCGGCATCCATGCCGCGTAAGGTCCCACGCCGGTACGCGTGCAAGCACCTTCGGACGTTGTCGGTAGCTGCAGAAAGAGCGACGGCATTGCTTGCCGATCAGCAGCCACGAAAGGTGGGAGCGTGGTGTCGTATCCGGTGTCGGGACCATGTGGCGGCATGGATGCCGCCACTGAGCCTCAACGGACGGATTCACGGCGTGTCCCGACACTGGATGCGGCACCGCGCACAAGCCGAGCCCGCACATGACGCCTGCCAGTTTTACGCGACTGCTTCGTTCACCGAGGGCGCTTGCATGGATGAGATGGATCCGCATGCACGCTGATAGTCACTTCGCGATACCTGCGCAGGAGTGTGCATCGATCGCTACGCGGTACGCGTGTTTCAGACGTGTTGCGTCACCCGGCTGGCTATCACTCCACGCTGGACGCTACCAGCCGCTGCCACAGCGCGGCGTTGGCCTCGTTGTCCGGTTCCAACGTGGCCAGCACGCTCAGCGCGTGGTCTTGATGCTCGGCGCCGTGGCGGGCGAGCATGGCCAGCGCGGCGGCCAGCCGGCCGTAACGCAGCGCCATGCCGAGCGAGGTGGTCAGCAGGGTGGTGTCGTGTTCGGGGCGCTGCTCGTCCAGCGCGGTGCTCAGCGAAGCAGGCAGCTCCCAGGCGGTGGCAATGGTCTTGGCCACCGTGGCGGTGTGGCGTTCGACCAGGGCGGCGGCCACTTCCAGGCTGTAGGGCAGTGCCGGGCGCTCGGCGTAGGTGTCGCGCAACACACGCAGGATCACCACCGCGCCCAGGCCCTGCAGCAGGCCGGCCAGCTGCGCCGACAAGGTGTCGCCGCCGCGCTCGCGCATGTAGGCGGCCGCGGCGGTGGCGGTGCGCAGGGCGTAATCCCACACCGCCGCCGGCAGGCGCGAGTACAGGCCGCCATCCAGGCTCAGCACCGGCTGCATGACCGCTGCGGCGACGATCTGGCGCACACCCTCGGTCCCGATATGCACCACCGCCCGTTCCAGGCTTTCCAGCGGGCCGCCTTGCGGGCGATACAGCGCGCTGTTGGCGATGCGCAACAGGTTGGCGGCCAGCGCCGGGTCCTGCGCGATGATCGCGGCGATGCCGCGGCCGGAGGCATCCGGGTCGTTGACCGCACGCATCAGCTGCGGCAACAGCTGCGGGCGGCGCGGCAATAGCTGCGGCCGCAGGTCCACGTGTTCGAGCGCGCTGGCCACCGCCGCCAGCACATCGGCCTGTGCGGGATCGACCGGCAGGCTGCCATCGGCCAGCGACGGGGTGGACATCACCGCGGCATACATGCGCCGCAGCAACGGGCGCATCGGTGGCGGCCCGGACGGCAATGGCTGCGGTGCAGGGGCGGTGTGCGCCTGCGTGTGCGCTTGCGCCTGCTCGTGCACAGGCGCCAGTTCCGGCGTGACCGCTGGCGCGGCGTGCGGAGTGGGTGCGATAGCCGCGGCAGGCGCGGCAGCTGCGCTGATCGTTTGGGCACGATGGCGCAGCAGCAGCCAGGCGATGACACCGGCGAGTACCAAGCCGGCAAGGAGTCCGGCAGCAAGCAGCAACACAATCACGGGCGTCATGGGAATTTGTCTGGGCAGTGCTGCGACTATCCGCGAAGCCGGTCGCGGCGGCAATGTGGGCGCGAGGAGCTGCCGCAGTGCAGCAGTGCGTGGCGTGTCTTCAGATTGACCGCTGCGCTGCACGTCACGCTAACGCAGCGGGGACCACTATGCGTCACCAGCTGTGCAGCCCTAGAGCATCTAGGCAGCTTAAAGGGTGCAGGCATCCGCAGTTGGACCATCTTTTACGACAGACACCGCGCAGTGCGCGGTGTCTTCGTTTGTGTGTGGTGATGGACACGCGCGCTGGTTAGCGGGCACCGTCACCGCGGCATAGCCGCGCTACAGCGTGCCCTGTTTCCACAGCCGCACGATTTCGGCCGGCGCATGTTCTTCGGGAATGCGTAGCGGCTCGCTGGCACCGTCCCAGGCGATGCTGAAATAGCGTCGGTCGCCGCCACCGGCCTGCGGGCGCGGCAGTGCATGCACCAGGCATTGGTCCAGCAACGTGCGCAGGTGCAGGCGCTGCGCATCGTCCAGTTCATCCATCACCAGTTGCCGCTCGCGGCGCATGGCCGGGAACGCGGCCACGCCGCCCTCGCGTGCAAGACGCAAGGTTACGCCCAGATCCACCGGCGGCAACTGTGGGCTCATGCCAGCACGCCCACGTCGCGCCAAGCCTGTTGCACGGCGAGTGTCTCCACACTGTTGGCGCCGTAATCGGCGCTGGCGACGCTGACAGTGCGTGCGGCAAAGGTGGCGAAGTCCGCACCCGCAGCCAGTTCGCCACCGGTGAGCGTGCGGTACCAGATGCGGCCGGTTGTTTCCCACGCCGCGCCGCCGATCGCCACCGCAGCGCGATAGAACGCGTGATTGGGAATGCCGGAGTTGTAATGCACGCCGCCATCGTCCTCTTGCGTGTTGACGTAGCCGGCCATGGTGGCCGGTTGCGGATCTTTGCCCAGTGCAGGGTCATCGTACGCGGTGCCGGGCGCCTGCATCGAGCGCAGGCCCACACCGTTGATGCCGGGCATCAACAAACCTGCGCCAATGATCCAGTCGGCCTCGCTTGCGCTCTGGCGCAATGTGTACTGCTTGATCAGCACCCCGAACACATCCGAGACCGATTCGTTCAATGCACCGGATTGCCCCTGATAAATCAGATTGGCGCTGCGCTCGGTGACGCCATGCGTGAGCTCATGGCCGACCACATCGATGGCGATGGTGAAGCGGTTGAAGACCTCGCCGTCGCCATCGCCGAACACCATCTGTTCGCCATCCCAGAAGGCGTTGTCGTAGCCGCGCTCGTAATGCACGCTGCCGATCAACGGCATGCCCGCGCCATCGATCGAGTTGCGCCCGTACACCGTCTGGAAGAAATCATGCGTGGCACCGAGATAGTTGTACGCCTCGGTCACTGCCACATCGTCGGTGGCTGCAGCGCCTTCGTCGCGCACCAGGGTGCCGGGTAATGCGGTGCCTTGTTGCGCATCGTAAATACGCCGCCGCACCGCGTGCGTGGCCGGTGCGGCATCTGCAGCGAGCGCCTCTGCGCGTGCGAGCAGGCCCTGCGCACGCTGCTGCCGCAGGAACGCGGTGATGTGGCGGGACAGCTGCGCGCAATGGCGTGCATGCTCGGGCGCCGCCTGCGCCACATGGTCCAGCAAATACGGCGGCAAAATGCCGGCACGGCGCGGGGCGACGGACGCAGACATAAGCGGTCTCCACAGTGAGATGCGCTCGCGACTATGCCCAGGCCTGGTTTAGGAAAACGTTAGGCCGGCCCGGATCACTCGCCTGTGGCGTGTTGCGATAGGTCTGGCGTTCATTCCAGCTGCGCCAATGCCTGCTGGATCGGCGTCTGCCCATCGATGAAGCCGACGGTCTTGCCGATGGTGGCCGGCGTTGCCAATGCCGCCGCGATCACCTGCGCCACGTTGCCGCGCGAGACGCCACCGTCGGCATCGCCGCCCGGGTCGCGGGTGATGCGGCCCGTTGGTGCATCCTGGGTCAGCCGACCCGGCCCCAGTACGGTCCAGTCCAGCGTGGTATTGCGCAGATGTGCGTCGGCGGCGGCCTTGGCCTGCGCGTAGGCGAAGAAGCCATCGTCCGGCCCGATGCCGTGTTCCAGCCCGGCACCGAGATAGGACACCATCACGTAACGGCGCACGCGCGCCTGTTCGGCGGCATGCATCGAACGGATTGCCGCATCGCGATCCACCGCATAGGTGCGCGCTGCATCGCCACCGCCGGCGCCGGCCGACCACACCACCGCATCGTGGGCGGAGAACGCAGCGGCAATCGCATCGGTATCGGCGTGTTCGATGTCGAACAGCAACGGTGTGGCGCCATCGGCAACCACATCGTCGGTGTGCTCGGGATTGCGGAACAACGCAGTCACCTGATGCCCACCGCGCACCAATAGCGGAGTGAGCAAACGCGCGACCTTGCCATGGCCGCCAATCAACACGATACGAGACATCCACCACTCCAGCACTGCGCGCCGCAAGGGCGCGGAATGCCACCATCCTCGCCAATGCGGTGCTAAGGCGGTGTTATCGCAGCGGCGATCAGCTTCTTATTCTCAGTGTTTGTCTTCATTGCATCGAACCCACGTCGCCCGCTATGTGCGAGACATCGGCAGCAGCCAATACACCGGCTCAAAACGCGCATGGCGCAATGACCGCATCGATCGCATCTGGGACACTATGCGGCCCCTGTGTGTGCGAAATGCCGATGACCACCTCCCCTGATTTGCGTCCACGCGTTGGATGTGGCGCCTTCATCCGCCGTGCCGATGGCCACTTGCTGCTGGTGCAACGCGGGCGTGCGCCCGAGCAAGGCCATTGGGGCTTGCCCGGTGGCAAAGTGGACTGGATGGAAACCGTCGAAAACGCCGTGGTGCGCGAAGTGCTCGAAGAAACCGGCCTGCATGTGCACCTGCAACGCGTGCTGTGCATCGTCAGCTACTTCGAGCCGGATCTGACGCCACCGGAGCATTGGGTCGCGCCGGTGTATCTGGCCGCCATCCAAGGCAGCGAACACGCCGTGCGGCGCGAGCCCGAGGCAATCCTCGCTATCGGCTGGTTCGCGCTGGACGCACTGCCATCGCCGCTAACCACCTCCACGGTGCAGGCATTGCAGCATCTGCACGCGCAAGGCCTGCCGGCCTCTACAGACTAAGCGCGGCACGTCATCGTCTGGCGCTATCCTCGCCGGCTGACTGCCTGGGAGGGCAACGCATGGCACACCATTGGTGGATACGAACGGTTGTTTTGCTGCTGATCGGCAGCGTAGGCACTGCATACGCTGCAGCGGCAGAGACGGCACAACCCGCTGCTGCAACCGCACAGAACGGCATCCGGCATGTGAGTGCATTCGCGCTGCCGGTCTCTGAGTATCTGAGCCCGGCGGCACGCGCGCATGTAGCTGCAGAAGTCGCGCGCGTCGATCCGTTGGCCAAGGCCGACAACGCCACGCTACTGAAGCAATTGCCCAGCATCCGCGCCGACACCGAACGTTGGGCCGAAGGCGTGATCGCGCAGCTGCGCGCACGCTACGCGGTGGAGATCACGCCCGAGACCTGGAACGGCGTGCCGGTGTTGCGGGTGGAGCCACGCACGCGCACACCGGAACAGGCAAAGCGTTTGCTGATCGAGCTGCATGGCGGCGGATTCGTGATGGGTAGCGCTGCCTCGTTCGGCCTGATGGAAGCCATCCCGATCGCAGCGATGACCGGCATGAGCGTGGTTGCGGTGGACTACCGGATGGGTCCGGAGCATCGCTTCCCGGCAGCCAGCGAAGATGTGGCGGCGGTGTATCGCGCCGCGCTCAAGACCTACGCACCGGAGCGTATCGGCATCTTCGGCTGCTCGGCCGGCGGTGTGCTCACCGGCGAGTCGCTGGCCTGGTTTGCCAAGGAGCGCCTGCCGATGCCGGCGGCGGCAGGCATGTTCTGCGCCGCTGGCGATGCGCGCTATCGCGGCGATTCGCGTGTGGTGGTCGCTGCGGTGAACGATGCCTTGCTGCCGGACAAGGCCGGGGCGCTGCCGATCATGGAAGACCTGTATTACGGCGAGAGCGTGGACTTCCATGACCCGCTGGTGTCGCCGGTGTTCTCCGATGCGGTGCTGCGCCAGTTTCCGCCGACCTTGTTTCTCACCGCAACGCGTGCGGCCGAGTTGAGCGCCACGGCCTATACACATGCGCGCCTGGTGGATCTGGGTCGCGAATCGGACTTGCACGTCTGGGACGGGCTGGGCCATGGTTTCCACCTCACCGAGACACTGCCGGAAAGCCAGCAGGCGTTGCGGGTCACTGCACGCTTCTTCAGCAAGCATCTGGGCCTGCCACCACCGGCATTGGCCGCGCCACACTAACGCCACGCTGACATCGACTAGGCACCGCGCTTACATCTTCTCGCCTAGGTTGAGACGGACCGGTGCTGCACTTGCAGTGCCGACATTGATCAGGAGAGTCGGATGAGTCTGCAAATTCCTCAGGGTGCACTGGTGGTTGTGGCCGATGGCGGCGAAGCACGTTGGTTCACCAATACCGGCAACGAAGCCAAGGTGGTGCTGCGTCAGCACGCGCGCACCGATGTGCAGAACGTCGATGACGACGGCCCGGCCGGCAAGGCGCCGCAGGATCTGAGCAATGCGGATCTGGACGAAATGACCTTCGCCAAGCAGTTGTCGCACGCCTTGAACGATGGCGCGCTGAAGCACGAATACACGCATCTGGTGTTGGTGGCCGACCCGACCACGCTGGGCCGCGTACGCCCCTTGCTGCACAAGGAAACACAGCAGCGCCTGGTGGGTGATCTGGCCAAGGACCTCACCAATCTGCCGCTGGAAGACATCCAGCGCGCGCTGTCCTGATAGCGGAGCACGCGCGCGATGGGGTTTGTTCGCGAGTACGCCACGCAGGCACCTGAGCGCAGCGAGGTGGGTGCACAGGCCGGGCTGCAGGTGCTGGAGTTCGGCACCGATTGGTGCGGTCACTGCATGGCCGCCCAGCCGCTGTTGCAAAAACTGCTGGGTGGTTTCGAGGCGGTGGATTACCGCAAGGTCGAAGATGGAAAAGGGCGGCCGCTTGGCCGCTCTTTTCGCGTGAAGTTATGGCCAACCATCATCCTGCTGCGCGATGGCGAAGAAGTCGCGCGCGCCGTGCGCCCGCAGACGCGCGAGGATCTGCTGCCGTTGTTGGCAGTGCTGGGTGAGCCTGCGATTTAGAGCGGCTGACAAAACTATTGCGCTCACCGCAAGGTGGGCGCGGCCGTTGCTGTATGCGTTGAAATACCTTGAAAACAAGGTGTTTCCGTAAAACTGCGCCCTCGCGCCTGCAGCGATCTGCACGCTGTAGTAACATGTGCGGCTGATCAAGCCCCTGGGCACTTGCCCACCCCTTGGTCGTCTGTCCCGCAGCGTCGCTGAGTGTTCGCGGCCGTCCGGGAATGCCTCCGGTGTCATCCCCTGCATGTGCGTTTGCCATGCGCGCGCGATGTGCTGTGTCCTGTGCGTTGCCAGGGCGAGTGGGCAGCGATGGCCGCACATGGAGACCAAACATATGCACGACACGCGCGCGATTGCCTCGCACTTCGGTTGGTTCAAGCGCCGCCGCCAACTGCAACTGGACGAAGTCACCGTGGTCGACCGCCCGATGCTGCGCAAGGCCGTGGGTGCGGCCGCACTGGGCAATGCGATGGAGTGGTTCGACTTCGGCGTGTACGGCTATCTGGCGGTGACGCTGGGGCAGGTGTTCTTCCCCGCGAGCAATCCCACCGCGCAGTTGATTGCAACCTTTGCCACGTTCACCGTCGCGTTTTTGGTGCGGCCGATCGGCGGGATGGTGTTCGGACCGCTCGGCGACCGCTACGGGCGGCAGAAAGTGCTGGCGGCCACCATGATCCTGATGGCGTTGGGCACCTTCAGCATCGGCTTGATCCCGTCCCATGCAACCATCGGCGTGTGGGCGCCGGTGTTGTTGCTGTTGGCGCGTCTACTGCAAGGCTTTTCCACCGGCGGCGAATACGGCGGCGCAGCGACCTTCATCGCCGAATACGCCACCGACCGCAATCGCGGCCTGATGGGCAGCTGGCTGGAATTCGGCACGCTGGGCGGTTACATCGCCGGTGCGGCCACGGTGACGGCATTGCACATGGCCTTGAGCCAGACGCAGATGCTCGAGTGGGGCTGGCGCATCCCGTTTCTGGTCGCCGGCCCGTTGGGGTTGCTGGGCCTGTACATGCGCATGAAACTGGAAGAAACCCCGGCGTTTCGCGCCTATACCGCGCAATCGGAACAACGCGAACGGCAAACCGCAGGGCAAGGCCTGCTCACGCTGCTGCGCCTGCATTGGCCGCAGTTGCTCAAGTGCGTTGGGCTGGTGCTGGTGTTCAACGTTACCGACTACATGTTGCTGACCTACATGCCCAGCTACCTCAGCGTCACCATGGGCTATGCCGAGAGCAAGGGCCTGTTGCTGATCATTCTGGTGATGCTGGTGATGATGCCGCTCAACATCGTCGGCGGCCTGTTCAGCGACAAGCTGGGCCGCCGCCCGATGATCATCGGTGCCTGCATTGCCCTGTTCGTGTTGGCGATCCCGTGCCTGATGCTGATCGGCAGCGGCCACGACGGGCTGATCTTCGCCGGGCTGATGCTGCTCGGCCTGGCGCTGGTGTGCTTCACCAGCTCGATGCCCTCCACGTTGCCGGCGCTGTTCTACACACCGGTGCGCTACAGCGCGCTGTCGATCGGCTTCAACGTCTCGGTGTCGTTGTTTGGCGGTACCACGCCGTTGGTCACTGCCTGGCTGGTGGAGCGCACCGGTGACCCGCTGGTGCCGGCGTACTACCTGATGGGCGCAGCCGCGATCGGGTTGGTGACCATGCTGTTCGTGCGCGAAACCGCCGGCTTGCCGTTGCGTGGCTCACCGCCGGCCGTGGCCACCGATGCCGAAGCACGCGCGCTGTTGCAGGCCGATAGCCCGGTGACGGTGGATGCGCAGCTGCCACTGCGCTCCGCGCCCTCCATGGGCCAGCCGCGCACGGCGTAAGCGGGCTCGGCGCAGCGTGCATGCGCGTGATGCGCACCGGGCTCAATGCAGGTTGGGCGCAAGCATGTCGGCCGAGGGCATGCCTTCGCCGGTTTCCACATAGCGTTTGAGGCTGCTGCCCAGGAAGAAACGCCAGCCGCGCGCGCAGGCCTCCTTGCATGGCGATTCGCGATAACCGGACTGGACGAACTCCACCTGCGTGCCCTGGCTGGTGGAGTGCAGCTCGAAGCGCATCACGGTGCCTTTCCAGGCATCCGAATCGAGCATGTTGGAGTCGTGGCAGCGCCAGCACACCAGGCGATGATCGGCGCCCTCGTCGATGCTCAACTCCACCCGCCAGCCCTGACGGCTCCAGTCCAGCCGCACCCTGCCGTTGCCCAGGCTCACCTCGCGCGTCCACCAGCGGGCCAGCTGCCTTGGCTCGGACAGCGCAGCGGAAACCACTTCCGGCGCGGCGGCAATGACGATGCTGTGGCGGATCTCACGATTCATCTGGTGGGCATTAGCAGCGTAGATCCCGATGATCGCGCATTTTGCAGGCCAATTGCAGGATTGTCCTGGCACTGCACAGTTCGCTCGTCTAACGCTCACATGGCGCTGGGTACCATCGGGGCGGACCCCTAACGACGAAGAACAGGCATGACGACGCTTCCGATACCAGTGATGGACGTTGCCGCGCAACGCGATCTGGCCACGGCGCACGCGCTGTTGGAAAACCCCGGTGTGGCAGCGCAACTTGCCAATGCGCTGGGCGCGCCGATCGAGAGTCTGATCACCAAGCGGCTACCGAAAATGCTGACCCGCAGCATCGATGGGGTCACCCGCCGCGCATTGCAGGTGGCAATGAAATCGGCATTGCTCAGCTTGCGCGGCCAGGCCGACACGCAGCAGCCCGCCTCCACCGCGCGGCACACCATGGTGGTGGCTGTCGCGGGCGGTGCAGGCGGATTTTTCGGATTACCTGGTCTCCTGGTGGAGCTGCCGGTGACCACCACGGTGATGCTGCGCTCCATTGCCGATATCGCACGCTCGGAAGGCGAATCGCTGCACGATCCGGAAACGGCGCTGGCCTGTCTGGAAGTGCTGGCGCATGGCGGACGCAGCGTCAGCGACGATGGCGCCGAATCCGGCTATTTCGCCGTACGCGCGGCCATGGCGCAGCAACTCAGCGCCGCCGCGCATTACGTGGCCGCACATGGTTTCGCAAGCAAAGGCGCACCCGCGCTGGTGTCGTTGGTGTCGCGCGTTGCGGCCAAGTTCTCAGTCAACGTGGGCGAAAAACTCGCCGTGCAGGCGGTGCCGCTGGTAGGTGCCGTGAGTGGCGCAACGCTCAATACCGTGTTCATGCGCCACTTCCAGGCGATGGCACGCGGGCATTTCATCGTGCGCCGGTTGGAGCGGCGCTTTGGGGAAGAGGCCGTGCGGCGCGCGTATGACGCATTGCCTGCACCGCGTTGAGATCCAGACCGCACCTCGTCGGCCGGCCGCACACCACGCATTGCTCGCAACCACGCACACCGACCATCTCCACTGGTCCTTGCCCGCCCACCGTCGCGGGACCTTACGCGGCATGGATGCCGCGTAAGAGCCTACACGGACGTACTTGCGGCGTGTCCCGCGATGGTGGGCGGGCAAGGGCCCTGCAACCAGGCCGCAGATCAGCCGCTCTGCAACCGACGCATCCACACCGTTCGATTTACCTCTCAAGGCGACCGAGAGCTCGAGCTTCAGCGTCGTTTGGATGTTTCAAAGCCGCGTTGGTCGGCGTTGGTCGAGGGCGCGATGCGCTCACCGCTTGCGGGACACGCCGCAAGTACATCCATGTAGGCTCGGTGGCGGCATCCATGCCGCCACACGGTCCCGCAATCGGTGAGCGCATCGCACCTGCTCATTTGGCTGTGTGCTGATGGGAACTACAAGGCCGACTGCGCTCACTTACTTGTTGGACGTAGTAGTTCACTGACCTCCAAGTCTTGCGTTGCTCCGTCGGTCATTCCCGCTGATCTGCGCGTTGATCACTTGCCAGCAGAGCTTTGGATGCACGATGCCACTGCGACACGTCACAATCACTTTCGCCTATGTCGGACCTCGTCCATGAGCAAACCTTTTTCGCCGGCTTCCGCGCGCAACCGTGACCCGATCCTTGCGGTATTGCAGCGTTACTTTGCCGACCGCCGCCATGTATTGGAGATCGGTGCAGGCACCGGGCAGCACGCGGTGCATTTTGCGGCGGCGATGCCGTGGCTGCGTTGGCAGGCGAGCGATCATCCCGATCATCTGCCGGGCATGACGCAGTGGCTGGACGAGGCGGCATTGCCAAATATGCCGCCACCGATTCCGTTGCAGGCGGTGCTGACGCCGACGCCTGGTTTGGCGCCCGCCCCGCCATTGCCGCCGGTGCAGGCAGGCGAGCCTGCCGGCTATGACGCTGTATATAGCGCCAATACCTTGCACATCATGGGCTGGCCGCAAGTGCAGGCGTTGTTCGCGGGATTGCCTGCAGTGATGACGCCGGATGCGCTGCTGGTGGTGTATGGACCGTTCAACCGCGATGGACAATTCACCAGCGACAGCAATTGCGCATTCGATGCGATGTTGCGCGAGCGCGATGCGGCCTCGGGGATTCGCGATGCAGAGGCGGTGGATGCATTGGCGGCGCAGGTGGGGTTGCGGTTGGTGGAAGATGTGGCGTTGCCGGCAAATAATGTATGTCGGGTGTGGCGGCGAGCGTAAGTCGGTTGCTTTTTGAAAAGCACGCACACCGACCATCTTGATTGGTCCTTGCCCGCCCACCCTCGCGGGACCTTACGCGGCATGGATGCCGCGTAAGAGCTTACAAGGACGTACTTGCAGCGTGTCCCGCGAGGGTGGGCGGGCAAGGACCCTGCAGCCAAACCACAGATCAGCCGCTCTCCACCTGATCCTACAGCCACGACAGGACACTCAAAATTTCGAGCCGTGAAAGCGGCATCGCACCCATGCGCTGACCCGGGTTGGCGCGGCGGCAACTCAGCGCCTGCGTCGTTCCAGCCACCAAAACGCCGTGGCTAGCGTGAGCCAGGCCAGTAGCCACGGCCAGCGGGTGCCGGGTTGGGTTATTGGCGTGCCGAGGGTCGCGTTTGTGTGGGTGGCGGCGGCCATCGCAAGGGTGGCGTCGCGGGTTTGTTGGGTATGCACGGTGGGGGCGTCGGCGGGCGCGCGGACGTAAAGCCAGCGTTGGTCTTTGCCGGTTTGCAGGCGATGCCAGCCTGCGCTTGTGGGCCAGTAGGCGGCGCAGGTTTGGGCGCTGCTGGTGGGGTCGATCAGCAACGGTTGGGCTGGACCGGTTGGGCCGGTGACATGTGCGTCTGCAGCGAGACCGCACAGTGACATGCGTTGTTGCGACCAGCCTTCTTGCACCGGGGCGGGTGCGGTGCCGCCCGCGCGGGCGACGGCGCCGAACAGCTGCGCCCACAGCGCGGCATGCAGGTCGCTGCGACCGGCCAATACCAACGCGAAGCTGTCTTCGATCAGGGCGATGCCGATGCGGCCGCGGCCTTGTGCGTGCCACCAGCCCAGCGTGCTGCCGTCGTCTGCGCGTGCTGCAATCACTGCCTCGGCATCTTGCGGTTGCAGATCGCGGCGTTGCAGCGGTGGAAGTGCGGCAGTGTCGGCAGGGGCTGCAGCTGGATCGATGGACGGTGCGGCCGAAGACAGCGACCGCGGGGCGGCGATCGCAGTACTGGTGCTGCCACCGGTTGCCGCGAAGCCGAGTGCGTTGAGCGCTGCGCGGGTGCCGGCATCCAGTGGCCCGTCGGTGCGTACCAGCACGCCCAGGCCGCGGTCGATCGCGGCGCGCACGGTTTGGCGTTGCGCGTTGCCCAGCGTGACCAGGCGGCGTTGGTCGATGACCAGCAGGTCGAGCTTGTCCAGGCTGGCGGCGTCCAGCGCAGCGCCTTCGCCCAACTGCACGCCGGGCCCGACCGCGATCTGGCTGCGCACGTCCAGCCCGGCATCGCTGGCCCAGCGGCGCAGGTATTTCAGTTCCGGCTGCGGCGCGCCGGCCAGCAACAGCACACGCGCGGGCGGCACTGCGGTGATCAGCACCGGCACCTGCACGCGGCTGCGTTCGGCGCCTGCGGCATCGCGCAGGCGCAGCGCGAACACCACCTGCCCTGCTGCGCGCGCCAGGCCACGCAGATGCACCTGGCCGGTTGCGTTGGCTACGGCGGTGTCGACCACCTGGCCGGCGGTGTCGAGTAGCTCCACCCGTGCTGCCGGCAGGCCCTGGACGCGGGCGCTGATGGCGAAGGTTTCGCCGGGGGCGACCGGGGGCGGTGGCGAGACGGCGACCAGACCCTGCGGTGCCGGGCCAAGCGCCAGTCGCAGCGGTAAGCCAAGTGCGTTGCGGTCGCGTGCCGGCAGGCCGGTGCCATGCACGACCAATGCGGTGGTGCCGGGTGCGCGGCGCAGGGCGGTGGCCAGATCCGGCACGCGTGCCACGCCTGCCGGCGCAGGCGCTTCGGGCAAGGCGACCCACTGCGCGGCGTTCGGGCCGACCTGAGCTGCCGTGGTGCCCGCGGTGGCGACGTGCAGCTCGCTCGTGCTGCCAGCGCGCGGGGGCGGCAGCAGCACCGGGTAGAGCAGGCCGGCGAGTAGCGGTTGGGCGGCAAGCAACAGCCACAGCCTGGCGCGCGAATGTGGTTGCCGAGCGTGTGCGCGTAACAGCCGGAACCAGCCGACGACGACCACCAGAAAGAGTGCCGAACCAACCAGCCAGGGCAGTGACAGCGTCATGGCTGCGGCTCCCGGCGCAGTGCATCCAGATAGCGTTGGCCGCGTGCGTCCGGTGTGGCGCGTCGGTGGACGGGCGCGGGCGGGGCGATGAGGGTGCGCCAGACTTGGGCGCGCAGCTGGGCGCGGCAACTGGCGCAGTCCGGTTCGGCACGCAGGGTTTCCACCGCGGCAGCCAGGCTCAGCGGGTCGTGCAGGCGGTCTTGCTGGCGCTGCAGCCACTGCGCGTAGCGGGCCAGGGTGGGGTCCGGCACGGGTGCGGGTTCGCCCAGCGCGTCCCATAACTGCAGCGCGGACGGGTCGGGATCCGGGCGGATGTCCAGCCCGGCGGCACGGTCGCCCAGGCCGGCGCGGTCGCCGCTCAGGCGCCGGCTGGGGTCGATCGGCGGCAGTTGCGTGCCGACCCGCGCCAGGTAGATGCGTTCGGCCTGCTGCACCTGCTTGATGAAGCCCAGCGCCTTGTTGGCGTAGGGCAATGCGCGCTCGGGGTGGCCCTGGCGCAGTTCGCCCTCGGACTGCCACATCCGGTCCAGCGCGGCGCGTAGCAGCGCACGCGTCTGCGGGTCGAGCAAGGTGGCGGCTTCGGCGTGGTCGTGGGTATGCCCGAATTCGGAGAGCACATCCTGCGCCTGGCCGAAGCTGCTGCGCTCGGGCCGGCCGTTGTTGTTGCCGTGGTCATGGTCGTGGTCATCCAGCGCGGCGGCGCCGGGTTCGGATGCGGCGTCGTGTTCGTGCTCGTCGTGCCCGTGTTCGTCCTGGGCGGGCGCCTGCGCAGCTGTCGCAGGCGTTGCCGGTGCATCCGCAGTGGGCATGTCGGCGGTGGGCAGATCGTCGGCCGGGGCGTCGCTGGTGGGCGGGGCGTCGGCAGTGGGTGGGCCCTTGGGTGCGCCTTCGCTCTCTTCGCCGAGAAACTGGCCATAGCGCAGCCGCAGCAGGCGCTGGTCCACGCCGATGGCGTCGGCGCGCTTGAGGTAGGTGGCCGCATCCAGGCGCGGCTTTTCCTTCAGCAGCGCCTCGGCGTCGATGATGATCTGGCGCTGGCTGCGGAAGTAAGCCGGCAAGGTCTGTTTGACGCTGGCTTCCAGGCCGGCGGCCATGGTCTGTTCGGGCGGCGGCCAGCGCAGGATCACGCTGGCGCTGCGGCCTTCCTGCGGACCGGGTTGGCGGGTGTCGTGGACGATCAATTGGGCGATCAGGTCGTCGCCGGCCGCCATGCCCAGGGCCTGCGGCTGTAGCGTGGTGGAGAAGCTGCGTTGCCTGGCCGGGCCGCTGCCGGTGAGGGTGCGGCGCTGGGTCTTGAAGGTGATGTTCTCGCCGCTGCCCTGGGCCAGGGTCAGGCGCAACTCGGCGGTGGCGGCCACCGCGTAGTCGTCACTGGCTTCGAAGCGCAGCGTCCAGCCGGCATTGGTGGGCGTCCACAACACCAGGCTTTGTTCGGGCGCGAGCACGCGCACCTGCGGCGGGCGATCCGGCAGCACGTCGAGCCGATGCAGCTGGCGGTCTGCCGGCGCACCGTCGATGAGGATGCGATACAGGCTGGCGCGCTCGGCGATCCACTGGCCTTGCCACTGATCGCTGCTGCCTTGCCGGGCCAGCGCGATGAGGCGGCCGTCGGTGAGCCGCAGCGCCACGCTGCGCGGGGCGGGGCTGACCTGCAGCTGCCAGTCCAGCCGGGTGCCGGTTGGCACGCGCGCATCCAGGCCGGGCAGGCGTGCGGATGGCAGGCCGGTGTAAGCGGGCGGAGTGCTGTGTAGCTGTGCCTGACGCAGCGTGGGAGCGCCGTTGCCGGCACGGGCAGCGGCGACGCGGTCGTTGCTCGGCGCGGGCTGGGTGGCGCGGTGTGGCCACAGCAGCAGTGCGACGCAGGCCAGCAGGCCGAGCAGGCTCCATGGCCAGGCACGCCGCCACGGCCAGGCCGGGCGTAGATCGCGCGGGGTGCTGCGCAGGCGCTGTTCCAGGCGATGCCGTTGCAGGGCCTGCAAGGGGCCGAGCTGGGCGGTCGAGGCGAATAGCAGGTCGCTGCTGTCTTCCAGGTCCGCTTCGCGATCCAGCCGGCGGATCAGCCAGGTCTGGTCCAGCCGGCGTGCCGCCAGCACCGCCACACCGGCCAGTGCCAACACACCGGCAATGAGCGACGGCACGATCACCACATGCGCGCCGGTGCGCCAGGCCAGTACCGCCGGGAGGACGGCCAGCGGTAGCCCGAACAGCAGCACGCCTGCGGCCTGCCGCCGCCGCGCGGCCTGCCAGGCGTGGTGCAGTGCCGGCGTGCTCATGCCGCGTTGCTCCGGCGTGGCGATGTGGCCAGCCAGCGTTCGGCGGCGAACAGCAGCAGCACCAGACCGATCAGCCATGGCGCCAGCGGCCACGGTGCGGCGGTCAGGCGGATGGCCGCAGGGCCGCGCTGTGGTTGTTGGGTCTGTGCCAGCGCGCGCTGTGGTGCGGGCGTCGATTGCAAGGCGTCGTGCAGGCGGGTGGGGAAATCGGCATCCAGCAGCGCGGGCAGGTGCTGCGGTTGCAGCGGCGCGGCCCAGCGAAAGATGCGTCCGCGCCCTAACGCGATGGCATCGATCAGCGACGTGCCACGTGCGTCTTGCAGCACTGCCTGCCGCGGGCCGGCGAGTGCGGGCGGGGCCGGCGTCTGGGTGTCGAGCAGCAGTTGCCCGCCGGCTGCGACCCAGGCGATGACCGGCGCAGGCGGTGCGCTGTGCGACAGCCAGACCACCACCGTGCCGGGTGCCCAGCGCGCTGGCACTGCGGCGTCGGGTGCGCTGACTGGCAACGGGCCGGGCACTGCCCAGGCAGCGTGTACGGCGCGCAGATAGCGCAGCGCCGGGTCGGCAGGGGCGTCGGCGATCGCCTGCAGCCGCAGCGGTGCGACAGCTGCGGCAGGGGCGAGCGGCGATTGGCCGGGCAGCACCTGCCATTGCACGCTGCGCGACAGCTGCAGGCGCTGTGCATCCAGCGGCCCCCATTGGCTCGGCACGATGACGCTGAGTGCGGTGCCCGGCGGCAGGCTGGCATCGAGTTCGCGCAGCAGGCTGCCGACCGGTTGCGTGGTGCCGGCGGTCGCGGGGTGTGTGTTGGTCGCATCGGCATCGATCGGCGGGAAGCCCGGCGCCAGCCACACCCACTGCGCGTTCGCTGCGTGGCTGAGCGCGCGCGCCGCGGCCACATCCACGCCAGGACTCACCGCAACGCGCGGGCGCATATCCTGATGGTTGCGCAATGCCGGCTCGGCCAGCAGCAGCGCCAATGCCGCGAGCAACAGCAAGCGCACCAGCAGCAGCGGCCATTCGTCGAAGCGCACACGATGCCGTGGGCGCGGCAGGGCACGCAGCCAGCGCAGCGCGGCGAAGTCGGTGGGCCGGTGTTCGCTGCGGCGTGCCAGGTGGATCAGCAGCGGCAGCAGCAGTGCGGCCAACGCGGCCAGGCCGGCGGGGAAGAGCAGGAGCAGGTTCACGGCCGCGCCACCTCAGCGGCGTGCGCGATGAGGTGCAATGACGGTACCTCGCTGAGGCAGGTGTATTGGCTCATCGCCGCGTACCCTGCCCGAACAACGCGCGCAACGCCGCGTCGGGTGGTGCATCCAGATAATGCAGCGCATGCGCAATGCCGGCGGCCTGCCAGCGGGCCTGCCGCGCGCGCTGTGCATCGCCGAAGCGTTGCAGATACGCATCGCGCATCGCGGCGCCATCGCCGAGCAATTCTTCGCCGGTTTCCGGATCGCGGAAGCGGTGCCCGCCGCTGAAAGTGAAATCGCGTTCGTCGCAGGTCAGCACTTGCAGCTGGATCACTTCGCGGCGTGCGGCGGCGAGTTTTTCCAACGCGCCGACCAGTTCTTCGTCGAAGCCATCGCCGATCGACAGCACCAGCGCATGTGCGGCGATGCGTTCCCACAGCGGGCGTAGCGCATCCATGCCGGGCCAGCGTCCACCGGCGCGCAGACGCTGCAAGGCCAGCCAGAGCCGGTCACGTTGGCGTGGACCGCCGCCTGCCGGCACCGCCGCCAGGCCATCGCCGTGCACGGCGAACAAACCGACCTGATCGCCCTGGCGCAGCGCTACTTCGGCAGCGCATGCGGCCAAGGTCGCCATCGCCTGCAAGCGCGTGTAGGCAGGGCGCGCCTGATCGGCTTGGCCAGCGGAGGCGGTGGCATCGAGCAACAACCACAGCGTGAGCGGGCTTTCGCGCTCTGCTTCGCGCACGAAAAAACGGTCTGAACGTGCGTAGAGTTTCCAGTCGATCTGGCGCAAGGCATCGCCAGGTTCGTAAGCGCGGTATTGCGAAAATTCCAGCCCGGCACCACGGTTGCGGCTGGCGTGCTGGCCGATGCCGTGCGCGCCCTGCGCGTGGCGCGCGCGCAGCTGCAAACCACGCAGGCGGCTGCGCAGCTCGGCAGGAATCAACGCCGGCAGGTCCACGCTCACGCTACTGCGTGCCTCACGCCGGGAACGGCACGGCGCGCAACAGCGCTGCGACCACATCGTCGGCGCTGCGTTGTTCGGCCTCGGCCGCAAACGACAGCAGCAGGCGGTGGCGCATCACTGGCGCTGCGAGCGCAATGACATCGTCGCGGGTGGCGGCAAAGCGGCCGTGCAGTAATGCGCGTGCCTTGGACGCGAGCACCAGCGATTGCCCGGCGCGCGGGCCGGCGCCCCATCGGATCCATTGACGCACCTCGTCGCTGGCCTGCGGGCCGGGCCGGCTGGCGCGCACCAGGCGATTGATCCAGGTCAGCAGATCCGCGCCCACGTGCACCTGCCGCACCTGTTGCTGCAGCGCCAACACGCTGTCCGCGCCCATCACCACCGGCACCTGTGCAGTTGCGGTGCCGGTGGTCTGGGTGAGGATGTCGTGCTCTTCCTGCTCGCTGGGGTAGTCCACTCGCACATGCAGCAGGAAGCGGTCCAGCTGCGCTTCCGGCAGCGGATAGGTGCCGGCCTGTTCGATCGGGTTCTGCGTGGCCAGCACGAAGAACGGCGCCGGCAGCGCATAGGTGGTGCCGGCATAACTGACGGTGCGCTCGCTCATCGCTTCCAGCAACGCGGCCTGGGTCTTGGGCGGGGTGCGATTGAGTTCGTCGGCCAGCAGCAGGTTGGTGAAGATCGGCCCCTGCTGAAAACGGAAATGCCGATGCCCGGTGCCGTGATCTTCTTCCAGCAGCTCGGTGCCGAGAATATCGCTGGGCATCAGATCGGGAGTGAACTGCACGCGGCGGAACTGCAGCTCCAGCGCTTGCCCGAGCGAGCGCACCAGCAGCGTCTTGCCCAGGCCGGGCGCGCCTTCCAGCAGGCAGTGGCCGCCGGCCAGCAGGCCGATCAGCAGTTGCTCCACCACCGCGCCCTGGCCCACCACCGCCTGGGCCAGGGCCGCACGCAGCGCGCCGAGTTGGGAGAGCTGGTTGGCGAGAATGTCGTCGTTGGGGGAAGTCATGGGGAAGTCTCGTTATGTGACTGCTGGCGTAGGAGCGCGCTTGCGCGCGACGCTTCACCGGGAAATCTTCATCGCGCGCCAGCGCGCTCCTACACGGCGGTCAATTGGTCAACGCATACATCACGATGTTGACGCCGAACCTGGTGTTGTCTTCGGCCAGAAATCGCTTGTTGCGCCAGTCGTAATCCCATTCGCAGCCGTAGTCCTTGTTGCTGTACAACACGCCGAGCCGGCCATCGATGCTGATGCCCTTGAGATAATCGTGCACCAGATCGTCGCCCCAACCGTTGAGCTCGAAGCTGGTGGCGGGCGGGCCATCGGGGAACTTGAAGAACGCGTTGTAGAGACGGTGCGTCTTGGGCAACTTCTGCAGCGCGGTCTTGCCGAAGATCGATGCCATCTGCGCCTCGAACGACGTCGCAAACAAGCCATCGATATCGTGATTGCAATCGTCCACAAACACGAAGCCGCCATTGCGCACATAACGCTCGAAGTTGCGCCGCTCGGCGGGATTGAATTCCACCAGCTTGTGCCCGGCCAGATAGCAGAACGGGGCCTGCAACATGCGCGGATCGGCCAGATCCAGCACGTGTTCTTGCGGGTCCACACGCAGCTGGGTGTAGTCGATCAGCGAGGTGATCAGGTTGGACGGCATGCGCGCATCCACATCCCAATCGCCGGAGTCGTAACGCAGCCGGGTGAACCAGAAATCGTAGTTGCCGGCCGCGCGTGCACGCAGCGGTAGCGCCAGGGTGACGGCGCTACCGAGCAACAGGCCGAGGAAGTGGCGCCGCGAAGTGGGAGCCGGGAGACCGGGAACGGGAGCCGCAAGCGCCTGCAAGGTATCAGTCTGCAAAGAGCAGCTTCTGCTCTCCGATTCCCGAATCCCCACTCCCGAATCCCGGCTCCGACTCACACCGCATCCGACAACGAGGTAAACGTAAAGTCGCGCAGGCGCATCGGCGGGATCATCATCACGAAGTTGGATTCGTCGCCGGCCACACGCACCGGCTTGCCCAACTCGTCGATGTTGTTGAGCATGATCACCGGCGACTCGTTGAAGCGGAAATTCTTCACCGGATATTTGATCTGCCCGTTCTCGATGTAGAAGGTGCCGTCGCGGGTCAGGCCGGTGAGCAGCACGGTCTGCGGGTCGACCATGCGGATGTACCAGGTGCGCGTGACCAGGATGCCCTTCTCGGTGCCGCGCACCAGCTCGGCGATGTTCTTGTCGCCGCCGGCCATCAGCAGGTTGCCCGGCTCGCCGATCGCGCGCTTGCCGTTCTTCTGCGCCCAATAGCGCGAATACTGCAGGTTGGCGATCTTGCCGTTTTCCACGATGGACATCTTCTCGCGCGGCAGGCCCTCTTCGTCCCACGGCAACACTGCGGCACGCGCATCCCACGGGTCAGCGGTGATGTTTACGCGCGGGTCGTAGACCTGCTCGCCGAGCTTGTTGCCGCCGCCCTTCTTGGACAGGAAGCTGCGGCCTTCATCGGCGCGGCGCGCGTCGAAGAAATTCATCATGAACGAGATCAGCCCCGCAGCGGCGGCCGGCTCTAGAATCACCGTGTACTTGCCCGGTTCCAGCGCCTTGGCCTCGGCCGAATCGCTGGCCTTGCGCATGGCGATGCGGATGTCCTGCTCGGCCTTGAAGTCGGCCGCATCTTTCAGATTGCGCCCCACCCACCCCGAGCCGCGGCCGTCTTCGGTACGCACGGTGCAGGTGTAGTCGAAACGTGCGCCACGTTGATAGCCGAAATTGCCCTTGCTGTTGGCGAATGCGGTGAAGCTCTGGCCATCCTCAAGAAAGCCGGCAGCGATCAGCCCTTTGCCCTTGCACGGGGCGATCGAATCGGCGGCGACCTGCGCGCGAAACGCCGGGTCGATGGCCGCGGTGGAGTCGCTGAAGGTCGGGCTGGCGGTATAGGTTTGCTTCTCGACCGCCGGCATGAATTCCGGATTTTCCGGCGCCAGCCGGGCCAGATCTTCGGCACGCCGCACCACGCGCTCCAGCGCGGCGTCATCGAACTCGTTGATGGTGGCGATGCCTACGCGCTTGCCGAACGCCACCTGCACCTGCAGGTCGGTGTTGTCGACGATGCCGCTGGTGGACACGTTGTTGAGCGCAAAACGGATGTTGCCGTCGATCGCGCCGGTGAGCGTGGCGGTGCACTCATCGGCCTTGGACAGTTTGATGACCTTGTCCAGAATGGCCTTGGCCTGCGCTTCGGTAAGGATGCTCATATGGGTTTCTCCTGATCAGCCGAGCGAGCGGGCGGTGTTGATGACGTTGATGCCGTCGAAACGGGCGGTGGACGAGCCGTGCGAGACCGCCGAGGACTGGCTCGGCTGGCCCTTGCCGTCGAAGAACGAGCCACCCATGCGGTAATCGCGTTGATCGGCCACGGCGCTGCAGGCGTTCCAGAATTCCGGGGTGCGGATCTGGTAGGCCACGTCCTCAAGCATGCGGGTGATCGCGCCGTTCTTGATTTCGTAAAAGAGCTGGCCGCCGAACTGCGCGTTGTAGCGCTGCTGGTCGATGGAAAACGAGCCATCGCCGATGATGTAGATGCCGTTTTCCACGTTCTTGATCAGGTCGCTCACGCTCAACGGCGTCTTGCCGGCCGCCAGCGAGACATTGGCCATGCGCTGGAACTGCACGCTCGACCACGAGTCGGCGTAGCAGCAGCCATCGGAGGCGGTCTTGCCGAGGATATGCGCCTGATCGCGGATGGCCTGGTAGTCCACCAGCTTGCCGTCGCGGATCAGATCCCACTGCTTGGTCTTGACGCCTTCATCGTCGTAGCCCACCGCACCCAGGCTACCGGGCTGGGTCTTGTCGGCCAGGATATGCACCTTGTCGCTGCCGTACTGGAAGCCGGCCTTGAGCTTGTCGAGCGTGGCGAAGCTGGTGCCGGCGAAATTGGCTTCGTAGCCGAGCACGCGGTCCAGTTCCAGCGGGTGGCCGACCGATTCGTGGATGGTGAGCCAGGTGTGCGAGGGATCCAGCACCAGGTCGTACTTGCCCGGTTTCACAGACGGCGCCTTGAGCTTTTCCTGTGCCTGCTTGGCAGCCGCAATGGCGTCTTCCTTCATGTCGTAGGACAGTCCGTAATTGACCACGCCGTTGGGCGAGACGAACTTGCCCGAGGCCGCGCCATCCAGATATTCGTAGCCCAGGCCCATCGGTGCGGAGAGTCCGTCGCGGGTGCGGAACTTGCCGCTGGCCTTGTCGATGGCAGTCACGCTCATCGGTGCCCAGATGCGGTGCACGTCCTGATCGATGTAGGAACCATCGGTGCTGGCGAAGTACTTCTGCTCGTTGACCACGAACAGCATCGAGTTGACGAAGTTGGCGCCGGCCGCAGTGGCGGCGGCATTGACGCCGAGCAGCAGGTCCACCTTGTCCTTGATCGGCACTTCCATCGCGTTCTTCTTGATCGGCGTCTTCCAGCTCACCTCGCCCACGCCAGGCGTTGGCGCCAGTTGCACGGGGGTGCCCTGCACCTTGGCATTGGCCTTGGCGATCGCGGCAGCCTGCGATGCGGCCTTGGCCACGCCCTGTTCGGTGAGATCGTTGGTGGCAGCAAAGCCCCAGGCGCCAGCTACGAGCACGCGGATGCCCGCACCGATGGATTCGGTGTTGACCACGTTCTGCACCTTGTCCTCGCGGGTGATCACGAACTGGCGCAGATAGCGGCCGATGCGCACATCGCAGTAGCTCGCACCGGCCTGACGTGCGGCGTTGAGGCCGGCATCGGCCAGGCGCTTCTTGCTGCCGACATCCAATTGCGTCAACAACTGCTCGGCGGCAATGGCCTTGCCGAAGTAGGCGGGCACGATCAGTCCGCCCATGGTCAGCCCGGTCAGGGCCAGGAAATCACGTCGTTGCACGGGCAACTCCCCAATAGTCCCGCGCGGCGCGCAGGTAGTCTGGTGACGCACAGATGGGTATCTGCACGGTATCGCCGATTCTTGCCGGGCAACGAACGCTGCGTCAAATGACTTTCGGCATGGGTGTGGGTAAATGCTGTGCCCGCATAGAGTGAGTGGCACAACATGCATGCAGGTGTGGCGAGCGCGGCCGACAGCGTGCGATGGATGCATTTGCGCGGGAGCACGTAGCGGATGCCATGCATGCTTGCCTTATCGACGATCATGCGATGCGCTATCAGCACACATCACGCGATTATGCGCAGTATTTGCTTCACAGGTTCAGAGCGGCTGACAAACTAAGGAGATGATCTGCGCGCTGGCTGCGGGGCCCTTGCCCGCCCACCCTCGCGGGACACGCCGCAAGTACGTCCATGTAGGCTCTTACGCGGCATCCATGCCGCGTAAGGTCCCGCGACGGTGGGCGGGCAAGGACCAGTCGAGATGTTCGGCGTGCATGGTTGCAAGCGAGGCATGACGGGTGCTGTTTGAATAACGCCGTGTCCGATCAGCTTCTCAACGCAAGGCGATCAACCTGCAGGCTTAAAAAAGCTACCGGCTCACTTTCTGGTGCGGTGTCCTGGCCGCTTGCGGGACCGTGTGGCGGCATGGATGCCGCCACCGAGCCTACATGGAGGTACTTGCGGCGTGTCCCGCGAGCGGCGAGGGCACCGCGCGCTCGACTGACCATGCTTTTGACTTACAGCATTTTTGATGCATCTAAACAACATCACTCGATATCTTTGTTGTTGTGAGCTGATTGAACGAGGTAAGGGCTTCAGCGGCAGACCGATAGGGCTGCAACTCCGCTGCAGGGTCCTTGCCCGCCCACCATCGCAGGACACGCCGCAAGTACGTCCGTGTAGGCTCTTACGCGGCATCCATGCCGCGTAAGGTCCCGCGACGGTGGGCGGGCAAGGACCAGTGGAGATGGTCGGTATGCATGGTTGCAAGCGAGGCATGACGGTTGCTGTTTGAATAACGCCGCGTCGGATCATCTTCGCAACGCAAGGCGATCAACCTGCAGGCTTAAAAAAAGCTACCGACTCACTCTCTGGTGCGGTGTCCTCGCCGATTGCGGGACCGTGTGGCGGCATGGATGCCGCCACCGAGCCTACATGGACGTACTTGCGGCGTGTCCCGCGAGCGGTGAGGGCACCGCGCACTCGACTAATCAAGCTTTTGATCGCATCTAACAACGCTAAGAATCGACATCATTATTAGCCACTCTCAGCCCAACGAACGCGCGGTATTGATCACGTTGATGCCATCGAAGCGCGCGGTGGATGATCCATGCGACACGGCCGAGACCTGGCTGGGTTGTCCCTTGCCATCGAAGAACGAACCGCCCAAACGGAAGTCGCGTTGATCGCAGACTGCGCTGCAGGCATTCCAGAATTCCGGCGTGCGGATTTGATAGGCGCCGTCTTCCACCAACCGCGTGACCTGGCCGTTCTCGATCTCGTAGAACAACTGCCCGCCGAACTGCGCGTTGTAGCGCTGCTGGTCGATCGAATACGAACCGCGCCCGTGGATGTACAACCCGCGCTCGACGTTCTTGATCATCTCGGCAACGCCAAGTGGGCTTTTGCCTGCGGCCAGCGACACATTGGGCATGCGCTGGAACTGCACGCTGGACCAGGAATCTGCATAGCTGCAGCCATCGGAGGCGGTCTTGCCGAGCAGATGCGCCTGATCGCGCGTGCATTGGTAATCGACCAGGATGCCGTCTTTCACCAACTCCCACTGCTTGCTCTTGACGCCCTCATCGTCATAGCCCACCGCGCCCAGGCTGCCGGGCTGGGTGCGGTCGGCAACGAAGGTCACCGCATCGCTGCCCCAACGAAAGCCTGCATCGCGCTTGTCCAGCGTGGCGAAGCTGGTGCCGGCGTAGTTGGCCTCGTAGCCGAGCACGCGGTCGAGCTCGAGCGGATGGCCCACCGACTCGTGGATGGTGAGAAACAGATTGCTCGGGTCGATTACCAGATCGTACTTGCCGGCCTTCACCGAGGGTGCGGTGAGTTTGGCGCGCGCCTGTTTGGCGGCAGCAATCGCATCTTCGCGCGCATCGTAACTATGGCCGTAGCCGATGAGTCCGCCAGGCAACTGGTGTTTCTGGCCGGCATCGCCATCGAGATATTCGTAGCCCATGCCCATTGGCGAAGACAGCCCGTCGCGGGTGCGGAACTTGCCGCTGGCCTTGTCCACTGCGGTGACGGTAAACGGCAACCACAACCGGTGCACGTCCTGATCGATGTAGGAGCCGTCGCTGCTTGCGAAATACTTCTGCTCGTTGATCGCAAACATGCGCGAGGCCACGAAGGTGGCACCGGCAGTGAGCGCGGCCGCGTTGACGTCCATCAGCAGCGCTACCTTGTCCTGAAGCGGCACTTCCATCGCGTTCTTCTTGATCGGGGTCTTCCAGCTCACCTGCCCGGCCGGAGTCACCGGTGCCAACTGCACCGGCGCACCGCCCAGCCGCGCGTTGGCCTTGGCGATCGCCACTGCTTGATGCGTGGCAGTGGCCACGCCATCGCTGGTGAGCGTATTGGTGGCCGCAAAACCCCACGCACCATCGGCCAGCACGCGCACGCCCACACCGCTGGATTCGGCGTTGACCACGTTCTCCACCTGCGCCTCGCGGGTGATCACAAACTGGCGCAAATAGCGGCCCACGCGCACATCGCAGTAGCTGGCACCGGCCGCCTTGGCGGTGGTCAATGCGGTATCGGACAGGCGCCGGTTGCGCGCCGCATCCACCGGGGTAAGCAATTGCTCGGCCGCGATCAGGCGCGTATGCGGCAGCAGCAACCCGGCTGCACCGATGCCGGACAAGGTGAGGAAGGTACGACGGTCCACGTGGCGTTCTCCACTGAAGCGCACGCTGCGCACGTGCCAAACCCCGAGGGTGGCGTAGAGGCCTGAAAGTGGTCAAGTGACGATGTGCATGGCGGTTGGCGTGGCCCGCATGCAATCGTGCGGGCCGCATGGATCTACACCGCTCATGTGAAGGGTTGGATGTGCCTGGACAGACCAGCGCGCTGTCGCTGTGTCGATCGCGCTATGGCTTGACCTGCTTGGGTGCATGCCCGAAATACGCCTTGAACGCGCGGCTGAAGCCGGCTTCGGAGTGATAACCCACCCGGCGCGCGGCATCGCCCACGCTGACGTTGCCTGAGCGGATCAGAGCGTCTGCCACGCTCAGGCGCCACAGCGCGATGTAGCGCATCGGTGACTCGCCGGTGATCTGCGCAAACTGCTGCGCAAACAGCGAGCGCGACAACCCGGCATGGCGTGCCAGTTGCTCCACCTTCCAGCTGCGGTACGGGTCGGCATGGATCGCATGCAGGGCCAGCCCGATCCGCTCGCCGGTCGGGCTGGCAAGCCAGCGCGATTGCTGCGGATGCAGTTCGGCCCAGCTGCGCAAGGCGCGGATCACCAGCAGGTCGATGATGCGCGAGACCATCAAGCGCGCACCGGGGCGCACCTCGTGCGCTTCGGCCATCAAAAAATGCGAGAGCAGGCGCAGCCACTCCGGCACGCGCCCGCCATCGCCAGGGATATGGATCAGGGTTGGCAGCGCGCGCATGATCGGCGGCAGCGGTAACCGTTCGTAGCGAAAAATGCCGCCGATGACAGTGGCCAGCGGTGCGCCGTCGCCATGCCGGATCTTCAGCGTTGCAGCGTCGAACTGCCCTGCTGCGAAGAAATCATCGGCAGTGCCTTTCACCTGTGCGCAATGCGACAAGCGATGCCCACGCCCATGTGGTAGCACCACCAGATCGCCGGTCTGCAGCAACAACGGCTTATCGCCATCGGGCGTGATCCACAACGCGCCTGCTTCGACAAAGTGCAGATGCGATGGCCCCGCCGGCAGATGCGCATGGAAGTGATTAGCGACCTCTGCGGTATAGACGCCCTCGCCATGCAGGCGGATCAACGTGAGCAATTGCGACAGGATGTCGGCGCGTGCGGGCTGCGCAACGTGCGTTGCATGCAGCGGTAGAGGATCGGTCATGGAAGACGGTGTCCGGGTCATGGAGTCGTGCGGCGCGCAGGGGGAACCTTAGTGCATCCACACAGACCCGAGATGCACCGATGAAAAACAAGACCTGCATGACCATGACCACGCTGCTGTTGTGCGCGCTGTGTTCCGGCGCCGTCACCGCAAAGCCCGCCACGCATCCCACCATCGTGCTGGTGCACGGCGCCTGGGAAACCTCCGCCATCTGGCGGCCGGTCGCCGGCCAATTGCGTGCGCATGGTTATCGCGTCATCGCAGTGAATCTGCCGGGCCGCCCCGGTGCAGCGCAAGCGCCCGAGGCGATCAGCCTCGATGCATATCGCGACACGGTGCTGGCCGCGATCGCTGGCGAGCGCGCACCGGTGGTGCTGGTCGGGCATAGCTTTGGCGGTGTCACCGTCACCAACGTGGCCGAGGCCGCACCGGAGAAGATCAAGACCCTGGTGTATCTGGCTGCGTTCGTTCCACAAGACGGACGCACGCTGCTGGCGCTCGCGCAAGCGGACACGGCAAGCAAGATGCCGCCCTACCTGACAGTGAACACGCACAAGAAGGCAATGTCGGTGGAGGCATCTGCACGCGGCGAGCTGTTCGCCAACGATGCAACTGCCGCACAGCAGGCCCGCATGCAACACATGATCGTGGACGAGCCACTGCAACCGATGATGACGCCGGTGCATCTGACCGCGCGCTCGAGTGGCGTGGATCGGGTGTATATCCGCACGCTGCAGGACAAGGCGCTGAGCCCGGCGTTCCAGTCCAGGACAATCGCTGCCGCTCCCATGCGGATGACCATCGATCTGGACACCGGCCATTCGCCATTTCTCACCGCGCCTGGCGCGCTGGTCGCCGCCATCGAGCAGGCTGCGCAATGAGCATGCCCATCGAATTGATCGCGTTGGTGGCAACCGCGCTGCTGTGCCTGTGCATTCCTTTGCTGTCCTCTGCGCTGTACGCACGCCAGGTCGGCGCCAAGGCGTTGATCGGCAATCGCGAGGGGTTGCCCGAACCGAGCGGTGCCGCAGGGCGTGCACAACGTGCGCACCGCAACCTGCTGGAAAATCTGTTGCCGTTTGCCGCAGTCGTGCTCGCTGCCATGACGCTGCAGGTGTCCAATAGCATCACGGTGATCGCGTCGTTGGTATTTTTAAGTGCGCGCGTGGTGCATGCGGTTTGCTATCTTTTCGGCATTCCCGGACTGCGCACGCTCGCCTATCACTTCGGCCTGTGGGCGACGCTGGCCTATGCAGTGCAGTTGTTTGTGTGAGGATCACAATGCGCGCCAGAAATGTGTCCAGCGGATGTTTGCACGATGCTGCGCGCAGGCGACGCGCAGCGCTTTCTTATGCTGCTGCCGCTGGCATCGAGGCAACGCCGAAGGCGCTCGGTTGGTGCAGCGGTGCAGTGCTGGCGCTGATGGTCACGCTGTTGCCGTCACACGCCGCGCGTGCTGCAGACGTGCCGGAGCGCGTGAATTTCAGCGTCACCATCAAACCCCTGGCCGCGCAGGACGGCACGGTCAATGGCCTGGCTGTCACCGAGCTGATCGTTCTACCGGACGCGCGCGCGCCGTTGACCTTGGTGTTGCCTTTGGCATTGCCCGCAGTGCCGCGTAATGCCGAGGCAGTGAGCGAATTGCGCGTCACCGACGCGCGCGGCGAGGTTGCACTGTCGATCAATGACGGCGGGCCGTCGCAAGGTTTTGCCTTGCGACGCTGGACCACCGTCCGGGCAGTCGGTCCGCAGGTGACAGTGCGCTATCGCGCCGCGCTGCAGCCCGCGCAGACCGGCGGCCCACCGTATGGCATGAAGGCGGCCGGGCAGGGCGTTGCAGGCAGTACCAAGAGTTTCGTGTTGCTGCCCGAAGCTCTGAGCAGCGATACCAGCGTGCTGATGTGGGATCTGTCCGAGCTTGTGCCCGGTTCGATCGGCGTAGCCACTGGCGGGGCCGGAACGCTGCGTGTCCCCGGCTCGCCCATGGTCATGGACGATCTGTGGTTGCTGGCCGGCCCTGCACTCGCCGGCCAGACGCAAACCGATGCCGTGTTCAATGCCTACACCATCGGTCAACCACCGTTCGATGCGGCAGCCACCATGGCCTGGTCGCGACGCGCCTACGAGGTACTGACAAGCGCGTTCGGCTACATGCAGGCGCCGCATTACGAATTGTTGATCCGCGCCCTGCCGGTTGCCTCGTACGAAACCGGCACCGCTCGTCTGGCCGGCGGCGGCAGCCTGATGACGGTGGGCAGCGTGTTCTCGCCATCGCAGGATGTGCAAAGCGTGCAGAGCACGATCTTTCATGAGTTGGGGCATCAATGGGTTGGCCAACTCAGCAACGGCGTCGAACCGTGGTATGCGGAAGGCATGAACGTGTTCGTACAAGCGACCTTGCCCTGCGCCTCGGGCTTGCACCCGATCGCGGCCTGCGCAAAGACCATCAACCACTGGGCGCAGTACTACTACACCAGCCCGGCGCGGCACTGGTCGCTGCAGCAGATCGATGCCGCCGGTTTCGAACAGGAAGCCGTCCGCCGCATTCCCTATGCACGCGGCATGCTGTACTTCGCCAGCGTCGACGCCGCCTTGCGCAAGCGCTCTGCCGGCAAGCACGGCCTGCTGGATGCCATGCGCCCGCTCTACATCGCGCGACATGCAGGCAAACGCTTCGAACGCAGCGACATCGAAGCCTTGCTGCGCCGCGAACTCGGCGAGGCCGAGGTCACCACTTTTCGCCAGGTCGTCATCGACGGCACGCAGCTGATCGTGCCGCCTTCCAATGCGTTCGGCCCCTGCCTGCAGCGCGAGGAGCGGCGCTGGAGTAGTGAGGGTAAGGACATTGAGGGCTATGTGTGGGAGCCGATGCGCTGCAGGGCCCTTGCCCGCCCACCATCGCAGGACACGCTGCAAGTACGTCCGTGTAGGCTCTTACGCGGCATCCATGCCGCGTAAGGTCCCGCGACGGTGGGCGGGCAAGGACCAGTCGAGATGGTCGGTGTGCATGCTTTTGAACAAGTAACCTAAAACTGTGTGGTGCGGTGTCCTCACCGATTGCGGGACCGTGTGGCGGCATGGATGCTGCCACCGAGCCCCCAGGGACGGGTTCACGGCGTGTCCCGCGAGCGGTGAGGGCACCGCGCATTCGACTCACTCAGTGTTTGATCTGGACTTCTGACTGCATCCACCAAGAGACGGCCGACAAAACCACTGCACTCGCTGACAGGTGCTCGCTCGCCAGTGTTCACTTGGACTGACTTGCCGCGCGTTTGAAATACGCGGTGCGCATTACCGGGTTGCCGTCCTTGAAGTACGCTTCAATCTCGGTCATGACCTTGCCGTCGGCGCTGACCGTGTAGGTGCGTGTGGATGCCGGGACGCCTTGATACATCAACTGCATGACTAGCACGCCTGGCTCGGGCATTTTGACGGCGGCACGATCGACTAGGTAGGTGCCGGATGCCTTACCCGGCGTGCCGTCCAGCAGCAGCGTGGATTGTGCCTGCAGCGTCTTGTTGTCGTGTTCGATGATCTCGGCGCTGGTTGCCCACTTGTTGCCTGGAACCTGTTTGAAGTTCAGGACGACACGTTTGGGTCGTACTGCTGCTGGCATCGGCAGGCTGCTGGTATCCAGTAGCCAGGTTCCGACCAGTGGCGATGGGGCGGTTGATGCGGAGAAGGCGGGTGTGGCTTGCAACATGACGGCAGCTACCAGTGCAACGCATGCGGTCTTCATGAGAATTCCCTTATCGATATGTGATCCCTGCGGGCAGTCAGGCGACTGCTTGCAAGGCATTGCGCGTAGAGATCGACTTCCCGTAGACCGTCCCACTCCGGCCCGAGGGCGATACTCACCGCCGAGCGCTGGTGAGTCAACTCAGGGCACAAGGTCGCCGTTGGCGCAGGTCTCGCGTCCCCAGCGCATCGCCAGCGGCGCAATCAGCATGGGTTACATAAAAAGACACCCGCACTGGGCGGGTGTCTTGCATCAATCAACGTTGCTTGTCGCGTGAGCCGAAACCTCAGCCCTGCGCCTTATCCGCATCCACGTGATACCGCGTCGCCTCAGCCACCTCATTCTTCGAACCCAAGAACACCGGCACGCGCTGATGCAATTGCGTCGGCTGGATATCCAGAATGCGCTCGCGCCCCGTGGTGGCCGCGCCGCCGGCCTGTTCCACCAGCATGCTCATCGGGTTGGCTTCGTACATCAGACGCAGCTTGCCGGGCTTGGATGCGTCCTTCTTGTCCCAGGGGTAGATGAAGATGCCGCCGCGGGTCAGGATGCGGTGCACGTCGGCCACCATGCTGGCGATCCAGCGCATGTTGAAGTCCTTGCCGCGCGTGCCGTCCTTGCCGGCGAGCAGGTCGCCCACGTAGGCCTGCATGGCCGGTTCCCAGTGGCGCTGGTTGGACATGTTGATGGCGTATTCGGCGGTGTCGTCGGGCACGCGCATGTTGGCCTGGGTCAGCAGGAAGCTGCCTTCCTCGCGCTCCAGGGTGAAGGCGTGAGTGCCGTGGCCGAGCGTGAGCACCAGCATGGTGCTGGGGCCGTAGATGCAGTAGCCGGCGGCCACCTGCTTGGTGCCCGGCTGCAGGAAGTGTTCGTCGCCGGGCTTGTCGGTGCCCTCGGGGGCGCGCAGCACCGAGAAGATGGTGCCTACCGAGACATTGACGTCGATATTGGAGCTGCCATCGAGCGGGTCGAACAGCAGCAGGAAGTCGCCGCTGGGGTACTGGTCGGGCACCGGCTGGCTGTGGTCCATCTCTTCGGACGCGCACGCGGCCAGGTGGCCGCCCCAGGCGTTGGCTTCGAGCAGGATGTCGTTGCTCAGCACGTCGAGCTTCTTCTGTGCCTCGCCCTGCACGTTGCCGGTGCCGGCATCGCCAAGCACGCCGCCCAGCGCGCCCTTGCTCACGGCGATGGAAATGCGCTTGCAGGCGCGCGAGACGATGGTGATCAGCTGGCGCAATTCCGCATCGATACGGCCGGCGTGTTGCTCTTCGATCAGGAAGCGGGTCAGCGAGGGACGCGACATGGGAACGGGCAGCCTGTGTAGGAAGTGGTCCGCCATTGTCGCTATTGCGCCGTTAGATTTCGATCACTTGATGCGCGTTTTGCAGCAAACCTGATCGAACGTGCGCGAATGTGTTGCCGACGACATGGGCTACCGGCAGGTACCACTCGCAGTTTGAGCGCCTATGCGCGGCGGCAAGGGCGGCGAACAACCACAAAAAAACCGGGAGGCTCGCGCGCTCCCGGTTTAGGCATTTCAACCAGCCGCTGCAGTCACATGCGGCTGACGGTGGCCACCGCTTGTGCCACGTATTCCAGGTTGCGCTGGCTCAATGCGGCCACGCAGATGCGGCCGGTGCCGACGGCGTAGATCGCGAACTCGTCGCGCAGGCGGTCCACCTGGGTCCTGGTCAGGCCGGAGTACGAGAACATGCCGGCCTGGCGCTGGATGAAGTCGAACTCCGGCGCGCCCAGCGTGGCGAGCTTGGCGACCAGGCCCGCGCGCAGGGCGTGGATGCGCTCGCGCATTTCGGTGAGTTCCTGCTCCCACAGATCGCGCAGCTCCGGGCTGGTCAGCACGCCGGCCACCAGGGCGGCGCCGTGCGTGGACGGGCTGGAGTAGATCGTGCGGATGATGCGCTTGACCTGCGACTGCACGGCCTTGGCTTCGGCCGCGGTAGCCGAGACCACCGACAACGCGCCCACGCGCTCGCCATACAGCGAGAACGACTTGGAGTAGGAGCTGGCGACCACGTAGCTGTCGATGCCTTCGGCGGCCAGCAGGCGCACCGCATACGCATCGGCCTCAATGCCCTTGTCGAAGCCCTGGTAGGCGATGTCGACGAACGGGAACAGGTTGCGCTCCTTCAACACGCCGGCGACCTGCTTCCACTGCTCCTTGGTCAGGTCGGCACCGGTCGGGTTGTGGCAGCAGGCGTGCAGCAGCACCACCGTGCCCGGCTCGAGCTTGGCCAGATCGGCCAGCATGCCGTCGAAGTTCAGGCCATGGCTGACGGCGTCGAAATAGGTGTAGTCGACAACCTCGAAGCCGGCCGCGCCGAACACCGCGCGATGATTTTCCCAGCTCGGGTTGCTGATGGCGATGGTGGAGGTGGGCAACAGCTTCTTGAGCAGGTCCGCGCCCACGCGCAATGCGCCGCTGCCGCCGACGGTCTGCGAGGTCGACACGCGGCCGGAGGCCACCAGCGCCGACTCGGCGCCGAACAGCAGCTCCTGGGTGGCCTTGTCGTAAGCGGCCAGGCCGTCGATGGGCAGATAGCCGCGCGGTTTGGCCTCCAGCGCGAGCTGCTGCTCGATCTTGTGCACGGCGCGCAACAGCGGGATGCGCCCGTTTTCGTCGTAATAGATGCCAACGCCCAGGTTGACCTTGTTGGGGCGGCTATCGGCGTTATAGGCCTCGGTCAGGCCCAGGATGGGGTCGCCTGGAACCTGTTCCACGTTTGCAAAGAAGGACACGGCATGACTCGCTGAAGGACGAAAGAGTGAGGGACTTCCGGGTGCTTGACCGCGGCTGGGCCAAACCACTTCATCGTAGCAGCCCATGGCGGGCGTAGCATGCTTCGTTCCGTACGCAACAATGCGCCCGCAGTACGGATGAGGGACACTACGCCCATGCCCAGACTCACCTTGTTGGCCGCCGCGTGCGGCCTGTTCGCCACGAGCGCCGCGCCGCTCGCCCTGGCCGCCGACACGGCGCCGTCGTCTACACCGATCCAGCGCTTGCCCACCGTGCAGGTGGACGCCGCGCGCGTGCACGGGGTGGACGACTTCGACCTGCCGGCCTCGTTCACCGTGGTGGCGGCCGACGACGACAACCGCCGCGGCGCGCAGGTGTCCGAGCTGCTCGATGGCATCCCCGGCCTGGTGGCGCGCGACCGCCAGAACTATGCGCAGGACACCCAGCTGTCGATCCGCGGCTTCGGCGCGCGCTCCACCTTCGGCGTGCGCGGCGTGCGGCTGCTGGTGGACGGCATCCCGGCCAGCATGCCCGATGGCCAGGGCCAGCTCTCGCACTTCAACGTGCTGGGCGCCGAGCGGGTGGAAGTGCTGCGCGGGCCGTTCTCGGCGCTGTACGGCAATTCCTCCGGCGGCGTGTTGCAGCTGTGGAGCGCCGACGGCAAGCCGGGCGACCCGTGGCGGCTGCGTGCCACCTATGGCAGCAATGCCACTGCCAACGTGGGCGCGCAATTGCTCGGCCAGCAGGGCGCGGTGCACTACAACCTGGCCGCCAATCACTTCGAAACCGACGGCTTCCGCGACCATAGCCGCGCCAAACGCGATTCGGTCAATGCCAAGCTCGGTTTCGATCTGGCCGAGGGCCGCCGGCTGGACCTGGTGCTCAATTACCTCGATGCACCAGATGCGCAGGACCCGCTCGGCCTGACGCGTGCGCAGTTCAATGCCGACCCGGCCCAGGCCACGGCGGTGGCGACCCAGTTCAACACCCGCAAATCGGTACGCCAGTCGCAGGCCGGCGCCATCTTCACCCAGCAGTTCGATAGCCAGACGCTGCGGCTGATGGCCTACGGCGGGCAGCGCAGCGTGGAGCAGTATCTGGCGATCCCGGTCGCGGTGCAGCGCAACCCGCTGCATTCGGGCGGGGTGATCGATCTGGACAGCAATTACGAAGGCGCCGATGCACGTTGGGCCTGGCAAGGCGACGCGTTGGGCCGGCCGCTGCAGCTGACCGTGGGCGCCAATGTCGATCGCCAGCGTCAGCACCGCACCGGTTACGAAAACTTCGTCGGCGACACGCTGGGCGTCAAAGGTGCGCTGCGCCGCAATCAGCGCGATCAGGTCGAGAACGTGGACCAGTTCGCACAGCTGTGGTGGCAATGGAGCGAGCGCTGGTCCGCCTTGCTGGGCGTGCGCCATAGCGAGGTGCGCTTCGACTCGGACGACCATTACATCGTCGGCCGCAATCCCGACGACAGCGGACAGCGCGATTATTCGGCGACCACGCCGGTGGCCGGCATCGTGTTTCGCGCCGCCGACGATCTGCGTTTCTACGCCTCGGTGGGACGCGGCTTCGAAACGCCCACCTTCAACGAGTTGGGCTATCGCAGCGATGGCGGCGCCGGCCTGGCGCTGGATCTGGGCGCGGCGATAAGCCGCAACTATGAAGTCGGCAGCAAGTGGCGCGCGCAAAGCGGTGCAGCGGTGGAGTTCGCACTGTTCCGCGCCGACACCGACGACGAACTGGCGGTGGCCAGCAACACCAATGGCCGCAGCACCTATCGCAACATCGGCGCCACCCGGCGCCAGGGCGCTGAGCTGAGCTGGAATCAACCGGTGGGCGACACCCAGCAAGTACAGCTGGCCTACACCTTCGTCGATGCCACCGTGCGCGATGGGTATCTCACCTGCGCCAGCAGCGGCTGCGCCACACCCACCGCGCCAGTGGCCAGCGGCGCGCGCCTACCGGGCGTGCCGCGTCAACAATTGTTCGCACGCTGGCAGTGGCAGCCGATGCACTGGCAGTTCGCCGCCGAAACGGTGGTCTCCGACGCCACCGTGGTCAACGACCTGGCTACCGAACGCGCACCCGGCTATGCGCTGGTCAATCTGGAAGCCTCCAGGCGCTGGACCACGGGTCTTGGCGGGCTGCGCACCTTCGTCCGCATCGACAACGCGTTGGATCGGCAATACGTGGGCTCGGTGATCGTCAACGACGGCAACGGGCGCTATTACGAGCCCGGCCCGGACCGCACCTATACGGTGGGGCTGCAGTGGGATTTCGGCGGCTGAGCTACCCGAAGGCGGCGCGCGTTCAACAACACGCACGCCGCCCGTAGGAGCGCACCCGGGCGCGACGAAGCCTTCCCGATAACACGCGCGTCGCCACGCAACGGCCACAGCAGCGCAATTGCATCTCCAATACCACACCAGGCCCCACCATGATCGTCATCGATCACGCCCCCGCAGACTGGTTTCTCCTGCACGAGGACAACCGCTACTGGCTGGACATCAACTGCACGATCTCGGCCACCGGCTTCTCGCTCCTGCTGGCATTGAACGCAACCGAGCAGGCCGATGTGCTGGCAGACGGGCATGCCGCCTGCGCACGGCTGGCCGCGCAGGTGCAACGGCGGCCGCACGACTTTGCCGCGCGTGATGTCAGCGCCAGTCACGGTGCGCAGGTCACCGCGGCCGTGCAGGCGTGGCGCGCGGCAGACACCGGCACCACGCGCGCATGAGCGCGCATCGTGCCCGGCAAACCGCTCGCGCTGTTCGCTGGGCGTCGCTGCAAGGCGCCGCATTGACGCGGCGGTGACTGCCGGCAATGCGATGCACTAAGCTTGCAAGCGCATTCCCCGCACAAGGATGTTTCCGTTGAACACGCGCTACGCCCCGATCGATTTCAGCGACAAGCTCGCGATGCTGTCGCAGCATTGGTCGCCACGTGTGGTGGCGGAAATGAACGACTACCAGTTCAAGTTGGTCAAGCTGCAAGGCGCCTTCGTGTGGCATCAGCATGCGGACACGGACGAGGTGTTTATCGTGCTGGACGGCAACATGTCGATCGAGTTTCGCGATGGTGTGGTGGCGCTGTCGGCCGGGCAGATGCACGTGGTGCCCAAGGGTGTCGAACACCGGCCGGTGGCAGAGCAGGAATGCAGCGTGTTGCTGGTGGAGCCGCGCGGCGTGGTCAACACCGGCGATGCGGGTGGTGCGTACACGGCTGACAACGACGTCTGGATTTGATTGTTTTGCGGTGCGTGCGGGTGCAGAGCGGCTGCAGAGCGCATGATCTGCGGCTTGGTTGCAGGGTCCTTGCCCGCCCACCCTCGCGGGACACGCCGCAAGTACGTCCGTGTAGGCTCTTACGCGGCATCCATGCCGCGTAAGGTCCCGCGAGGGTGGGCGGGCAAGGGCCAGTGGAGATGGTCGGTGTGCATGGTTGTGAGCAGTGCGTGCCAGTCAGTTGCGTGGCACGCAACCAGCTCCGCGTGACATGTGTTGTTGCAACTACCGAGTTGCCTATTGCGCACCTTTGTCATACACGATATCGCTGCAGCGCCTGCGGATAGTCAGCTGTGAGGTGCGTGCTAGGCTCGACTTCTCGCACACAATGCATGGAGCACGTGATGAAGTTCTTGGCAGCAATGTCGATTGCGGTGTTTGGCACGAACAGCCTGTGGGCCAGTGCCGCTACGCCTGCGGAACAGGGCGATTTGCGTGTGACGCGCACCTATCCGACAAACAGTCCGGCGGTGGCGCAAGTGTATCGCTGGTTGCTGGAGCAGCCGTCCAGGCTAAAGCTTCCGGCAAGCGCTGCCGAATTAGGCCAGGTGCGGACCAGCTACTTCACGCACGCGCCAGGAGCGGATCGGCGCACGGATCTGACCAGCACAGAGGTTGCCTTCCCTGTGCGTGGCCATGGCGGCGATGAGGTCGGTATCGATGCGTGTGGCGCCGGCATTCGCTATCAATGGAAGTACCGATGGATGTCGTCGTCGGCAAATGCCGGTTGGCGGTTGCTGGCTTACCAATTCAAGCAGGTGCAAGACTGCACTGCTGCCATGGCGGATCCCGGGTTCGTCAAGCCGGCGGCACCGCGCAGCTGAGATGGGCGTGCGCAGCTGCTTGCGGCCCATGGTGTCGCACGTTGCGGGTGCTACACGCAGCAAACTGGCACTAGGGAACCTCTGAACAACGCACCACAGATACGCGACACTACCCGCCTGATGTTGAGGAGTGATCCATGCAACTGACGTTCGGTGACGCTGAGGGCCTGGGCAAGCGCAAGCAGACCCGGCGCGAGATCTTTCTGGCCGAGATGGAGCAGGTGGTTCCGTGGCAGCAACTGCTCGGTCTGATCGCGCCGCACTATCCGGTATCGGGCCGGCCAGGTCGGCAGCCGTACGCACTGGCGACGATGTTGCGGATTCATCTGCTGCAGCAGTGGTATGCGCTGAGCGATCCGGCGATGGAAGAAGCACTGCACGAGATCCCGACCTTGCGGCGGTTTGCCCAGCTCGGTGGCTTGGACAACGTTCCGGACGAGACCACGATTCTCAACTTTCGGCGCCTGCTGGAGACCCATGGCCTTGCCGCGCGGATGCTGGAAGCGGTCAACGCGCATCTGGCGCGCAAGGGCCAGAGCCTGCGGTCGGGCACGATCGTCGATGCGACGCTGATCGCGGCGCCCAGTTCGACCAAGAATGCCGACAACGCGCGCGACCCTGAGATGCATCAGACCAAGAAGGGCAATCAGTGGTATTTCGGGATGAAGGCGCACATCGGCGTGGATGAATTTTCCGGGTTGGTGCACCACGTCCATTGCACAGCCGCCAACGTCGCCGATGTCACGGTGATGCACACGTTGCTGCATGGCAAAGAAGACAGCGTGTTCGGCGATAGCGGCTACACCGGTGCGGACAAACGCGAAGAACTGCAGGCCTGCAAGGCTGCATTCTTCATCGCCGCCAGGCCCTCGACGATGCAAGCCCTCGGCAACAAACGCGAGCGTGCTCGGGAAAGACGTTGGGAACACTTCAAGGCCAGCGTGCGCGCGAAGGTGGAGCATCCATTCCGGGTGATCAAGCGCCAGTTCGGCTACACCAAGGTCCGCTATCGCGGCCTGGCCAAGAACACCGCGCAGGTGCTGACCTTGTTTGCGCTATCGAACCTGTGGATGAAGCGAAAGCAGTTACTGCCGACGATGGGGAGCGTGCGCCTGTAACCCGGGGAATTCCCAAGGAAAGCTCCAGAAATTGCGAAAAATCCGAAGATCCAAACGCGACTCTCCGGAACGATGCGACATCCCGCACTCTCAGGCCTCATTGTTCAGACCTTCCCTAGTTATCTCCGTGCACGCAATGATGCGCTGCAGCGCACTTTCCACAGCTGCGTACGAAAAAACGGCTGCGCCGCAATGACGCAGCGCAACAGCGCATGACATGACATTGCGCTAGCACTTGCGCGGGTATACACGTTCGCATCGGACCATCGCAGCAGGAGACCATGATGAATGCGCTTCCCTCCACCAAGCCGTTGAATACCGACCCGACCTCGATTTTCAAACCGCGCTACGACAACTTTATCGGCGGTGCGTGGGTGGCGCCGGCAAGCGGCCAGTACTTCGACAACACCACGCCGATCAGCGGCAAGGTGTTCACCTCGATCGCGCGCTCCAACACGCAGGACATCGAAGCGGCGCTGGATGCGGCGCATGCGGCCAAGGAGGCATGGGGCAAGACCTCCACTACCGATCGCTCCAATGTGCTGCTCAAGATCGCCGACCGCATCGAACAGAATCTTGAACTGCTCGCGTATGCCGAAACCTGGGACAACGGCAAACCGGTACGCGAAACGCTCAATGCCGATGTGCCGCTATGCGTGGATCACTTCCGCTATTTCGCCGGTGCCATTCGTGCACAGGAAGGCGGCATCTCCGAGATCGACAGCGACACCATCGCCTATCACTTCCACGAACCGTTGGGCGTGGTCGGGCAGATCATTCCGTGGAATTTTCCGTTGCTGATGGCCTGCTGGAAACTGGCACCGGCACTGGCCGCCGGCAACTGCGTGGTGATGAAGCCGGCCGAGCAGACCCCGGCATCGATCCTTGTGTTGATGGATGTCATCGGCGATCTGTTGCCGCCCGGCGTGCTCAACGTGGTCAACGGCTTCGGCCTGGAGGCGGGCAAGCCGCTGGCCAGCAACCCGCGCATCGCCAAGATCGCCTTCACCGGCGAAACCACTACCGGCCGGCTGATCATGCAGTACGCCAGCCAGAACCTGATTCCGGTGACGCTGGAGCTGGGCGGCAAATCGCCCAACATCTTCTTCGCCGATGTGATGGCCGAAGACGACGATTTTCTCGACAAGGCGGTGGAAGGCTTCGTGCTGTTCGCCTTCAACCAGGGCGAAGTGTGCACTTGCCCGTCGCGCGCGCTGATCCAGGAATCGATCTACGACAAATTCATGGAAAAAGCGCTGGCAAGGGTGGCGGCGATCAAGCAAGGCAACCCGCTCGATCCCAACACCATGGTCGGCGCGCAGGCCTCCAGCGAGCAGTTGGAAAAGATCCTGGCCTACATCGATATCGGCAGACAGGAAGGCGCCGAAGTGTTGATCGGTGGCGAGCGCAACACGCTCGATGGCGAGCTGGCCGGGGGCTTCTACGTCAAGCCGACCGTGTTCAAGGGCCACAACAAGATGCGCGTGTTCCAGGAAGAGATCTTCGGCCCGGTGGTGTCGGTGACCACCTTCAAGGACGAAGCCGAGGCGCTGGCGATCGCCAACGACACGCTCTACGGCCTGGGCGCTGGCGTGTGGAGTCGCGATGCGGCGCGGCTGTATCGCATGGGCCGCGCGATCCAGGCCGGGCGCGTGTGGACCAACTGCTACCACGCCTATCCGGCGCATGCTGCGTTTGGCGGTTACAAGCAGTCGGGGATTGGTCGTGAGAATCACAAGATGATGCTCGACCATTATCAGCAGACCAAGAACCTGCTGGTGAGCTATTCGCCGAAGGCGCTTGGGTTTTTCTGAGTGTTGTCACGGCAAGCGTGACCCAGGTTGCGCTTGCCGCAACATCAACTCACCAGCCCGCCATGCCGCCGTCCACGCGCTCTCGTTGGAGGCGAGAAACAACGCAACGTTCGCAACTTCCTCCGGCTTGCCGAGCCGGCCGAGCAGGGTCTTGCCCAGCATGTAGTCGGCCCATTCCGTGTCCTGCAACTGCTCATCCGCCAATCGCTCAGCGATGCGGTATTGACGATCGTGCCGCCACTCCTTGTGCAGTTGGTCCTCACCGATCGCTCGCAACTGTCGGCACAACGGCCGTCCGCCAGCTCGCCATTGACCTGGGACCTGGCAGACCTGTCCACCAAGCACGCGCTGCTGGTCAGCGGGCTGGGTTGGGGAGAGATGCCGCTACATACGGTGGACAAGGACCTCGCCGAGGCGCCTGGTCGAACTTGCAGTGAAGGGCCTGCCGCTTGGTGGAGCGCAGTTGCCAATGTGGCGATCTACCGCAATGCCGCGCCCCCGGGGCCTGCGGGCCGCTGATGATCGATCGGCTCAAGCAGTGCGCGAGCACGCGGCGCACCAACGTGTTGACAGTCTAATAAGTGTGCTGTAATGTTGGTTACACACATTCACAAGCAGGCCGACATGCCCACCAGCACCCGCTTCGTCGTTGCGGTCCACATCCTGACGTCACTGGCCGTCAGCGATGGCAAACCGCTGCGCTCCGAAGATCTGGCGTACTCGGCCAATACCGGGCCGGTCGTGGTGCGCGCGTTGTTGTCGCGTCTGGCCGAGGCCGGCCTGACCCGTTCGCAGCTCGGGGCGGGCGGCGGCGCCCTGCTTGCCAGGCAGGCGAAGACGATACGGCTGCTGGACGTCTATCAGGCCGTCGAGGATACCGAGTTGTTCCCTACGCATCGAACGCCACCTTGCGAGAACTGCGCAGTCGGCGGAAATATCCTCGAAGCGCTTGGCCCGCCGCTGGCGCGGGCACGCAAAGCACTTGAAGCGGAGCTGGCAAAAACCAGTATTGCGTCGGTCGCAGCAGAGGTGGCGCGGCTTGGAAAGTTTTCGATCCCGCTGGTGTGGTGAAGTTTTCTCAATAAATGTAATAGAGTAAGTGACACAAATATATTAATGAGCTGTTTGTACGTTCGATGTCTCAACACCCGATCGGCCCATGTGGCGCCGGCGGCCGTTTGCTTTCAACCCCAACGTCTTATCAGGAGAACATCATGAGTATCGGTATCATCGGTTCCGGCGCCCTCGGCTCCAACATTGCACGTGCGCTCGCCAAGCACGGAATTTCGGCCACCATTTCCAATCGCCGCGGCCCCGACTCGCTGGCAACGCTGGTGCAGGAGCTGGGCCCGTCGATCACGGCGGGTACCACGGCGGAAGCGGCGAGTGCCGATATCGTCTTCGCGGCGATCCGCTGGAGCGATATCGAGAGCGTCCTGGGTAGCCTGCCGGCATGGAACGGCCGCATCGTGGTCGACGGCACCAATCCGGTCGAATTCCTGGACCCGAATTCGGAAGATGCGAAGGACCCCAGCAATCCGCTTGCCGCCTACGGCATCAAGGCGGTCGATCTGGGTGACAAGCATTCCAGCGAAGTGCTGAGCCAGTTCGTTCCGGGTGCACGCGTGGTCAAGGCATTCAACCATCTCGACGTCAACGTGCTGCCAGAGCCAGAGGTTGCCGGCGGCAAGCGTGTGCTGTTCTATTCGGGCGATGACGCAGACGCCAAGGCCGAGGTTCGCAAGATCATCGAGGCTGCCGGCTTCTTCGCGGCGGATCTGGGCTCGCTGGAGGTTGGCGGCCGGCTTGCCTCGTTGCCGTTCGGTGCCTTGTCCACGCACAACTTCATCAAGATCTAAGCCCGCAACCTCTGATGAGGCGGCGCTTCAAGCAGCGCCGCAGCGTGCCGCATCGGACAGCAGGCAGCTCCCCGCCACGACGGTTGTCCAATCGGCGCAGCTGCGTAGGTCGGGCTGCACCTTGCAGCACGGTCGCGTGACACTCCGCGGAGAACGTATGCGCGCAGCAGCGTGAGAGGCGTATCGTGCCTGACAGGGCGGCCTGATGCGGCTGCAGGAGGCGGACGATGCAGCACACCACGCAATCCACCACGCAATCGGAGATGCCGCCGCAGGTCATGGCTACCTTGGCGGCGTTGCAGTTGATCGAAACGCTGCGCGCACGGCATGGCGAGTTGCTGTTCCATCAATCCGGCGGCTGCTGCGATGGGTCTTCGCCGATGTGCTTTCCGGTGGGCGATTTCATCGTCGGCGACCGTGACGTGCTGCTGGGCGAGATCGGCGGTGCGCCGTTCTACATCAGCGCCTCGCAGTTCGAGTACTGGAAGCACACCCAGTTGATCATCGATGTGGTGCCGGGGCGCGGCGGCATGTTTTCGCTGGAGAACGGCGAAGGTGTGCGCTTTCTGGTGCGCTCGCGCTTGTTTGCCGATGAAGAATTTGCCCGACTGCAGGCAGCAGGTCGGGCGTAACGCATACCCGCCTGGCTGGTGCCGCCGGGCGGGTATTTCAGCCGGCTGTTTTCAGCGGTCTGTCAATGTCGACAGTGCAGTGCCCGGCTTCTTGGCCGGCGTGTCGCTATCGGCAGGAATCAGCTTGTCGGGCGCATCGCCGGCACCGCGGTCTTCGTAGTGTTCGGCATCGCGCTTGCCGTGTTGTTCGCCCGGTTGGCTCGGTTGGTCGCGCAGTGGGTCACGGGACATACGATTCTCCTGAGAGTCGAGATGGTTGCGCAGTTGACCGCGCGTCGGGTGAAGGGGGCGCAGTGGCAGCTGCCCACACACGGCTCACGCATGGCTCACGGCGCCAGCGTTACAGCTATGTGCTACCCCAACAGCACCCGGAGTCACACGCCGATGGCACGACCGATCTGGACCGGAACCCTCTCGTTCGGCTTGCTCAATGTGCCGGTGTCGCTGATGTCGGGCGAGCGCAAGGTGGACCTGCATTTCCGCATGCTCGATTCGCGCGACAAGAAGCCGATCCGCTTCGAGCGCGTCAATGCCGACACCGGCGACGAGGTGCCGTGGAAGGAGATCGTCAAGGCGTTCGAGTACGACAAAGGCAGCTATGTGATTGTGGAGGAGCAGGACATCCGCTCCGCCTCGCCGGAAAGCCATGAAACGGTAGAGGTGGAGACCTTTGTCGACGCCGCCGACATCGACCCGCGCTATTTCGAAAAGCCCTACATCCTGGTGCCCGGCAAGAAAGCCGAAAAAGGCTATGTGTTGCTGCGCGAAACGCTACGCGACACCGGCAAGGTGGGCATCGCCAAAGTGGTCATCCGTACCCGCGAATACCTGGCGGCGGTGATGCCGCAGGGCGATGCGCTGATCCTGCTCCTGCTGCGCTACCAGCAGGAAGTGGTGGACCCGCAGGACTTCAAGCTGCCGACCGGCGCGGTGGGCGAATACCGCATCACGCCCAAGGAACAGGAGATGGCCAGGCAGTTGATCGAGTCGATGTCCGGCACCTGGCAGCCGGAGGATTACCACGACGAATTCCGCGGCAAGCTGGAGCAGCTGCTGCGCAAGCGCATCCAGGAAAAGGGCGGTACCACCAAGGTGGACATCGAGCCGCCGCAGCACGAAGACGCCACCACCAACGTGGTCGATTTCATGTCGCTGCTGCAGAAGAGCCTGCAAGCCAATACACGCACGCCGGCCAAGAAAAGCAGTGCGCCGGCAGCAGCGCCTGCCAAGAAAACCGCAACCAAGAAGGCGGCCAAGAAGGCCACCAAAAAGACCGCGAGCAAGCCGACCAAAACAGCGGCTGCGAAAGCACCGCCGCGCCGCAAGGCCGGATAGGCCCAGCCCATGTCACTGCACGACTACAACGCCAAGCGCCGCTTCGACCAGACACCGGAACCGGCCGGCGAGACGCCTGCGCGCGCCAGCAAGCAGCCGATCTTCGTGGTGCAGCTGCACCACGCCAGCTCGCGCCATTACGACTTCCGTCTGGAAGCCGATGGCGTGCTCAAGAGTTGGGCCGTGCCGAAGGGTCCTTCGTTGCGCGTTGGCGAAAAACGCCTTGCGGTGCAGGTGGAAGATCATCCGTTGTCGTACGCCAGTTTCGAAGGCGATATCCCGCAAGGGCATTACGGTGCCGGGCATGTGGACGTCTTCGACCACGGCCACTGGCACTGCGAGGGCGACGCATTGGCGGCGCTGGAGGCGGGCAAGCTGGAATTCGAGTTGCAGGGCACGTTGCTGCGCGGTGGCTTTGCGTTGGTGCGCACGCAGATGCGTGGCGGCAAACCGCAGTGGCTGCTGTTCAAGCGCACCGATGCCTACGCGGCCGATCTGGATGCCGATGCACTGGTGGCGCAGCAGGCCGCCGGTGCGTCGGGTGTGGCAACTTCGGCAACGCGTACCAAGACAGCGTCGGTGACAACGCGCGGCAAGGCTAGCCGTGCGCAACGTGTGCCGCCAGAAGCAATCGCCGAGACATCGACAGTGACAAGCAAACGTGTGCGCTCAGGGCGTGCAGAATCCAAACAGTGGCGTACCCGCGCCCTGGCGCTGGACGGCGCACGAGATGCGCCATGCCCAACCGAGCTGCGTGCGCAACTGACCTTGCTGCGCGAGCACGCCCCGGAGGGTGAGCGCTGGCTGCACGAGATCAAGTGGGATGGCTATCGCCTGCTGGCCGATCTGGTCGATGGCAACGTGCAGTTGCGCTCACGCAACGACCAGGCCTGGACGCAGCGCTTTCCGGATGTGGTGCGCGCGTTGCAGGCGTTGCCAGTGCGCGATGCGCGCCTGGATGGCGAGCTGGTGGTGCTGGACGCGCAAGGGCGCAGCGATTTCTCGGCGCTGCAACGCGCGCTCGATGGCAGCGTCACACAACCGCTGCGCTACATCGTGTTCGACCTGCTCGGCGTCGCTGGGGTGGATCTGCGCGGCACCCCGTTACTGCAGCGCAAGCAATTGCTGCGCGAGTTGCTGGGCGATCAACCGGGTACGCTGGCCTATAGCGACCATGTGATCGGTCACGGCCCGGAAGTGTTCGCGGCCAGCGCCGGCACCGGCTGGGAAGGCATCGTCAGCAAGCTGGCTGACGCGCCTTATCGCGAAGGACGCAGCGCCGATTGGGTCAAGACCAAGCACGCAAACAGTGACGAGTTCGTGGTGGTGGGCTACACCGACCCCAAGGGCGCACGTAGTGGTTTTGGCGCCTTGCTGATGGCGCAACGCGACGGCAAGACGCTGCGCTATGTCGGGCGTGTAGGCACCGGTTTCGACGATGCCTTGCTCGGCAAGATCACCACGCTGTTGCAGGCGCTGCATAGCGACACCGCCACGCTGGAATTGCCCACGCATATTCCGGGGCGGCCACGCGATGTGCATTGGGTGCGACCGGTGTTGATCGCCGAGGTGGCCTTTCGCGGTTGGGCCAAGGAAGGGCTGCTGCGGCAAGCCGCGTTCAAGCGTTTGCGTGAGGACAAACCTATGAGCGAGTTGGGCGGCGATCGCGCCGCGCCGGGCAAGCCGCGTGCTGCGAGCAAAAGTGGCAGTACGGCGACGGCCATTGCGCCTGCGCGCAAGACGGCGACGAAAAGAGCAACCAAAACGACAGTGGAAGCATCCACCAAGACAACCAGCAAACGCGTGCGTTCGACGGCATCGAAGACGACCGCCATATCGAAAACTGCAGTGCCCGGATCCAGGGCGTCGAAATCCGCAGCGTCCAAGTCCACTGAGTCCACATCCACGCCCACAGACGGCATCACCATCACTCATCCCGAGCGCGTGGTGTTTCCCGCAACGGGCATCACCAAGGGCGATGTGGCTGACTACTACCGCGCAGTGGCGCCGCTGGTGCTGGCGGAGATCGCCCGCCGTCCGTTGTCGCTGTTGCGTTGCCCCGACGGCGCCGGCGGCGAGTGCTTCTTCCAGAAGCACGAAGGTCGCCAGCTGGGCGCGCATATCAAGGCGATTCCGCTAAAGCAAAAAAGCGGCACCGAGGACTACATCTATGTCGAAGATGCCGCCGGCCTGCTCGAGCTGGTGCAGATGAACACGCTGGAGTTACATCCCTGGGGCGCGCAAATCGACGACCCGGAGCATCCGGATCGCTTGGTGTTCGACCTGGACCCCGGCGACGACGTGTCCTGGCCCGATGTGGTCGCCGCCGCGCGCGACATCCGCGCCAAGCTGCGCAGCGCGGGGTTGGAGAGCGCGGTGCGCCTGTCCGGCGGCAAGGGCCTGCACGTGGTGGTGCCGATCGTGCCGGAGGCAGGTTGGGAGCAGGCGCGCGATTTCTGCGAAGCGTTCGCACAGGCACTGGCAACGCACACCCCGGACCGCTACGTGGCGACCATGAGCAAGGCCAAGCGCCACGGCGTGATCTTCGTCGACTGGCTACGCAACGGGCGCGGTAACACCAGTGTGTGTTCGTGGTCGCTACGCGCCCGCGAAGAAGCCACCGTCGCCGTGCCGCTGCGCTGGGAAGAACTCGGCAAGATCAGCGGCCCGGATGCGTTTCCAATGGACAAGGCATTGCAACGTGCCAAGCGCCAACGCGCAGACCCATGGGCATCGGTGTTGGCGTTGCGGCAATACTTGCCCACAGGCGACGATAAGAACTAAGAGCGGCTAACAAACCTACTGCACAGCCCCCACGCGGGCGCGGCCTGTGTTCGGAATCGGCATTACCACTCGTACACTCCGGTTCTGAGCGCGCCGTCCGCACCCCACCTGACGAACGCTCGCTACGTTTTGTTAGCCGCTCTGAGCCGGAGGCTCAGGTCAAAAGCCTGGTTGGTCGAGCGCGCGGTGCCCTCACCGCTCGCGGGACACGCCGCAAGTACGTCCATGTAGGCTCGGTGGCGGCATCCATGCCGCCACACGGTCCCGCAATCGGTGAGGACACCGCACCAGGAAGTTGGTCGGTGGTCGCGTGAAAAGCTGCTTTCGCTCCAGGTGCATCGGCATTGGGTTGATACGCCATTATCCAAAATGCACATCCCGCACTGCTCTTGACCGTGCGCACCGACCATCTCGACGGGTCCTTGCCCGCCCACCGTCGCGGGACCTTACGCGGCATGGATGCCGCGTAAGAGCTTACAAGGACGTACTTGCAGCGTGTCCCGCGATGGTGGGCGGGCAAGGGCCCTGCAGCAAACTCACAGCGTCGAGGTCGCAGCGAGGACACCGCACCCGACAGTTTGCTGGCTGTTTATTGAAACTATGCGCACCGACCATCTCGACTGGTCCTTGCCCGCCCACCGTCGCAGGCTCTTACGCGGCATGGATGCCGCGTAAGAGCCTACACGGACGTACTTGCGGCGTGTCCTGCGATGGTGGGCGGGCAAGGACGCCGCAGCCAAACCGCAGATCATCCGCTCTACAAACGACAGATCCGCATCGCTTAATCCCCGCAACACAACTGAGATCTCACAGTCCTAACTCCTGATTCGAATCTCATCAAGGCGAAACGGAAGTCTCCCGCGTCACCCGGCTCAACGCATCGCCACTGATCTCGGCAATCGACCGCGTGCCGGTCAAGGTCATCGCCACGCGCATCTCGCGTTCGATCAAGGTCAGCAGATTCTCCACACCGGCCTGGCCACCGGCTGCCAGCGCGTACACGAACGCACGCCCAAGCAGTACCGCGTCGGCGCCCAGCGCCAGCATGCGCACCACATCCAGCCCGCTGCGGATGCCCGAGTCGGCCAGGATTTTCAGCTCACCTTTCACCGCATCGGCAATCGCCGGCAACGCCCGCGCGCTGGACAGCACGCCGTCGAGCTGGCGCCCACCATGGTTGGACACCACGATGCCGTCGGCCCCGAAGCGCACCGCATCGCGCGCATCGTCCGGGTCCAGGATGCCCTTGATCACCATCGGCCCGGTCCAGAATTCGCGGATCCATTCCAGATCCTTCCACGAAATCGACGGGTCGAAGTTCGCGCCCAGCCAGCCGATGTAATCCTGCAACCCCGTCGGGCTGCCGCGATACGCCGAGATATTGCCCAGATCGTGCGGCTTGCCGAGCAAGCCCACGTCCCAGGCCCAGCGCGGATGCGTCACCGCCTGCAGCATGCGCCGCAGCGCTGCGTTGGGCCCGCTCATACCCGAGTGCGCATCGCGGTAGCGCGCGCCCGGCGTGGGCATGTCCACGGTGAACACCAGCGTGGTCACCCCGGCCGCCTTGGCGCGCTCCAGCGCATTGCGCATGAAGCCGCGGTCCTTGAGCACGTAGAGCTGGAACCACATCGGCCGCTCGATCGCCGGCGCCACTTCTTCGATCGGGCACACCGACACCGTGGACAACGTAAACGGAATCCCCCGCGCCGCCGCCGCACGCGCCGCCTGCACCTCGCCACGGCGCGCGTACATGCCGGTCAGCCCCACCGGCGCCAACGCCACCGGCATCGCCAGCGTCTCGCCGAACAGCTCGGTGCTCAAGCTCAGGTCCGACATATTGCGCAGCACCCGTTGGCGCAGCGCGATATCGGCCAGATCGGCGACATTGCGCCGCAAGGTGTGCTCGGCGTACGCACCGCCATCGATGTAGTGAAACAGGAACGGCGGCAGGCGCGCCTGCGCGGCGGCACGGTAATCGGAAGCGGCAGAAATGATCATCGAAGACGCACGGCAGCTGCGGGGTAGCCGCTGAGTGTAAGACCATCGGTGTGGCGGGTGGACCGCGCTACAGCGTGCCTGGCGTAGCAGCAGGCCGATGCCGGGTGACTGGCGAGATGGACGAATGCGACACGCTCGGCAAGTTCGGCGTACTGCGCCAGCGGCGCACGCATTGCGGCTGCGGCCAAAGCGATAACAGGCGCCAGCTCAGCTTGCCCCATCACGGGAGGTGGCGCACCGGCTCACCCGGCAGCAGCAAAGTGCCCGTGAAATCCCAGCGGCACCGCATACGGCAACCAGACCTGTGCGATCGGCCCGGCATCCACGTGGCGTGAATCCAGCACCATCAGGCCGGTGCGCGCACGGGTGGTGTCCAGCACGGTGCCGACCAGCCAGCCGTCGTCTGGGCGGTCGCTGCCGGGGCGCGGCACAAACACGTGTTCTTCGGCCAGCATGTCCGGCCCGTAGCGGTGCACCTGGCGGCGGTCGCGATCCAGGTCGTAGCTGGCCACCGCGTTGAGAAACGGCGATGCGGTCGGCCCATCGATGCACGGCGCGTACAGCCGTGCGCCGCGCGTGCCGGGCGTACGCGCATCGAAGGTCGGCAGTTCCAGATTGTCCACCGCATGCGCCTGCCAGTGCGCGCGGCCGCTGCGTAGATCCAGGTGCAGGCTGCGCAGCTGCACCGGTGAGGGCGTGGCCGCCGGGTCGCCGTGCATTGCCGCCCGCAATGGCGAGCGCGCCTCCTCCGGATTGGTGTGGACCAGCGCCCGCACCACGATACGGTTGCGGTGTTCGTAGGCATCGGCGAAGTGATAGGCCACCGCGAAGTCGGCCTCGAACCAGCGCGGTTGATCCAGCGCATCCTTGGGCACCACCGCAATCCGGCACGCGGCGTCGGGGGTGAAGCGCATCTGCTCGAAGAACGGGCCCTCGCCATCCAGCCGGCGGTAGGGCGCCAGCACGAAGATCAGATGCCGCTGCGTCATCGCAAAGCTGTGCAGATAGCCCGGTGTGTCGGTCTGCAGCAGTTGCGCACTGCGCAGCACCGCATCGGCGCCGATGTGCCAGATCAGCACGCCGGTGGCGCCGATCACGCCGATCGAGCCGAAGTTCCAGGCACTGCCGTCACGGTCGATCAGTGGGTGCGCCGAGAACGGCATCGCCGCCAGGTCGTCGCGCCAGGTCACCGGGCCGAGCGTGCCCAGCGCATCCGGATCCAGTTCGATCGCCGAGCCGGCCTCCCACAACGCGAACAGGCGCCCGTTGAGCATCGCCACCGAGGTATTGGCAGTGTTGACGTCGTCGTTGTTGCGCGCCGGCTGCTGGTCCGGCACCGCGGTACCGGCAGCGCGATAGAGAAAGCGACCGGCCTGCTGCTCCTGGGTGAACTTGTGCGTGCCCACCATGCGCGCCTGGTGCTGCACCTGCGCTCCGCCCAGGCGCCAGCGGTGCACCATACCGTCGCCGTCGAACCAGTGTTCGTAGCGAAAGCCTGCACGCTCGGTCCACGCCGGGCCGTTGCGATACAAACTGCCGGCCAGCCCCTCGGGCAGCGTGCCTTGCAGTACTGCCGTGGTGGGGCCGAAGTTTGGGCGGGTGACGCTGCGCCAGCCCAGCAGCCACGGCGTGCGTTGCAGCTGCTCATGAAACAGCGCCGCTTCGGCGGCCTGCGCCGGCAAGCTGCGCAGCGCCCAACCGCCAAGCGCAGCACTGCCGGTGGCTGTCAGCAAGGACTGCAGGAAACGACGGCGATGCATGCACGGCTCCTTGAGGAAACGTGGATAGGTCAGCGCATCTGCACGCTGATACGTTTGCCGGAAGCGGGCAGATCGAACACGATCTCGTCAAAGCTGGGCTTGCGCATGCCGGTAGGGTTGTTGCTGAAGCCGTAGCCTTCCACCGGCATGCCGATCAAATTGGTGTCCAGCTTGCCATTGCTGTTTTCGTCGTGATTGATCATCACTGCGTAGCGGCCAGGGGCAAGGTTCTTGAACTGGATGTGCGGTGCGGTACTGGTGATCGGCACCGTTTGCGCCTGCACCGGCGGCTGTGCGCTCTCCAGCTGCGCAGCCGAGGCGATCACCGCAATGCGCAACTTGCCTTGTTGCGAACGCAGGCCACTGACGCCCACGTCCAGATCGGCGGCCTGGATGCCGGCGCTGCCGAGCAGGCCGGCGAGTGCGACAACGACGTAGGTGCGGGCAAGCATGCAAGTCTCCTGACACGGGTGGGGGATGCGACACGTTGGGGGCGATGGTACGCAGCGCCTCGACCCGGCGGCGGCGGTGGCCGCCGCAGATCGCCCCACGCGTGGCTGACCACAGTGCGGCAACACGTCTGCCTACACGCCACGTGGGCCGAACCCGTGTGCAAGCAGGCGAAGCGCTCCTCATCGCTGGCGCCACCCCGCTACCTTCGCAACCCTCACCACACCAACGGCAGCAACCGATGGCTCTGCTTCGCATACGCCGGGTAGGCCACCGGAAACGCGCGCTGCAATGCGGCTTCTTCGATACGGATGCGGTGCAGGAAGACCCAGGTCACCGGCACCACGATCGCCGCCACCGACAATGCATTGCCCATGCCCAGCGCCAGCCCGTAAAAGGCCAGCAGCGCGCCGGTGTAGGAGGGATGGCGTAGCCAGCGATACGGGCCGCTGCGCACCAGCTGATGATCGGGCTGGATGGTCACATCCACCGTGAACCAGCGTGCCAGCACCTGGATGGCCCACACGCGCAACGCCAGCCCACTGCCGATCAAGGCGCAGCCGGCCCACTGCAGCGGCGCGGCCCAGCCCTGCGGCCAATGGGCCAGGCCGCTATAGGCCAGCAGCACCGCGACGGCCACCGCTGCAGACAGCACCCGCCACAGGTGTTGCAGCGTGCCTTGATCGTGCGCCCCCCCATCGCTGGCGCGGCGGCGACGGCTGAGCAGCAGTTCGTAGCCGCCCCAGATCAGATTGAGCGCAAGAAACAGACTGGAAGCAGACATGGCGTGACTCCGTGGCGATGGGGTGGGTGGTTGGTCATGCCAGTGTGCGCACGCACCGCCACGACGGCAGGGGCCGCAGGTCATCGATCCCACCTGCCGGAAGTCACTTTCTGCATGCGCACCATTGCCGAGTGGCCGCGCGGCCGTCAGCATCGCCGCATGAACTCTTCCCTGCCGCATCTTTTGCATCCCCTGCGCCTGGCCGGCGCGTTCACCATTGCGGCGGTGGCGTTGTCGTTTATGCCCGATGCGTCAGCGCACGGCGCCTGGCGCTGGGGTGTGCTGGCCGGCTTCACCGCGTTGTTTCTGCTGCACTCCCTGTTGCGGCCGCTGCCTGCGTTGCGCAACGGCGCGCTGCTGTTACAAGCGGTCATGGCGCTGCTGCTGGTGTGGATGGAGCCGCATGCCGGCACTGCGCCGGTGCTGCTGGTGTTGCTGGTGGCGCAGGCAGGGATGGCCTGGCCGCCATTGCGCGTGCTGTTGTTGGCGCTGGCGTTGAACGCAGGCATGTACGCGGTGTTGGTGCAGGCCGGTATCGATCGCGCGCTGTCGATCGTCAGCATCTACGCCGGCTTCCAGGCCTTCGCCGCGCTCACCGCGCATTACGCGCGCAGTGCCGAGCGTGCCCGCGATGCGCTGGCCTACGTCAATGCCGATCTGCTGGCAACGCGCGCGCTGCTGGCCGACAGCGCGCGCGATGCCGAGCGCCTGCGCCTGGCGCGCGAGTTGCACGACGTGGCCGGGCACAAACTCACCGCGATGAGCATCCATCTGCGCTTGCTGCGTGCCGACCCCATGCTGGCGCCGCGCCAGGAGCTGGCGATGCTGGAAGGCCTTGCGCGTGAGTTGCTGGGCGACATCCGCAGCGTGGTGCAGTCGTTGCGCGACGATGCCGGGCTGGATCTGCACACCGCGCTGCATGCCCTGGCCGCGCCGTTTCCCAAACCGGTGCTGCAGCTGCAGATCGACCCGGCCGTACGCGTGAGCGACCCGCAAATCGCCGAAGCCCTGCTGCGGCTGGTACAGGAAGCGCTGACCAATGCCGCGCGCCATGGCGAAGCCGACACCGTGCAGGTGTCGCTGCACACCCATGACGGCCAGCTGCACATCGACATCCAGGACGACGGCCACTGCGCCGAGCAGATCCGCGAGGGCAACGGCATCGCCGGCATGCGCGAGCGGCTGGCGGCCTTGCATGGCCAGTTGCAACTCGGCCGCGCCGCGCACGGCGGCATGCAGTTGACCGCGAGGTTGCCGGCATGAGCGCGCGCCGCATCGCATTGGCCGACGACCAGGTGCTGGTCCGCGCCGGATTGCGCGCGCTGTTGCAGCAACAGGGCGTGGAGGTGGTCTGCGAGGCCGACGACGGCCAGAGCCTGCTGGACGCGCTTGTCATCAACACGGTGGACGTGGTGCTCAGCGACATCCGCATGCCCGGCCTGGACGGTATCCAGGCGCTGCAGCAATTGCGCGACCGGGACGACCGCACCCCGGTGCTGCTGCTCACCACCTTCGACGACAGCGACCTGCTGCTACGCGCGACCGAGGCCGGCGCGCAGGGCTTCCTGCTCAAGGACGCCGCCCCGGAAGACCTGCGCGAGGCGATCGAGCGGGTGGCCAACGGCGAGACCCTGCTGCAGCCGGTCAGCACCGACCCGGTGCGCGCGCGCTACCAGTTCCGCGACCAGCAGCCCCCGCGCGAGACCTTCAGCGAGCGCGAGGTGGCGATCCTGCGCCTGCTCGCCGGCGGTTACTCCAACAAGGAGATCGCCCGCACCCTGTTCCTGGCCGAGGGCACGGTGAAGAACTACGTCTCCACCATCCTGGAAAAGCTCGGCACCCGCGACCGCACGCGCGCGGTGTTGAAGGCGATCACCTTGCGGGTGATTTGAGGATTGGGAATGGGGAATGGGGATTGGGGATTCGTAAGAGCGGGGACGGGAGCGGGCGCTGGAAGGGGGGACTGGAGTCGAAGTCGAACCGAAAATCGGAAGCCGGAAGCTGCTAAAGAGTCGTTGTTGAAAGATCAGGAGCGTCAAACCTGCTCTCGGAAGTAAGGAAGCCGAAAGCCCCTCTCCCTCCGGGAGAGGGGTTGGGGTGAGGGTACGGGGCGAAGCCACACATGTGCTGAGTGACAACGAGGCTTCGCCCGTACCCTCATCCGCCCCTGCGGGGCACCTTCTCCCGAGGGGAGAAGGAACAGCCCTTGGTCAGCGGGCTTGGCGCCCGCCGCCTGCCCCTAGTCCCATTCCCAGTCCCAGTCCCAGTCCCAGTCACAGTCACAGTCACAGTCCCCCGAGGTTCGCTCTCCGACGGTGGCACTGGCCCATTCATCTCGGCCGAAGGGCGAAGCTCTACCGAGCTGCTACCACCACACGCAAGAGCCAGCTCGGCGCCTAGAGACATCGCCACCTCATTTACATGACGATATCTCGCAAGTGTGCATGACGTTGTTTTCCAAAGGATTTGCCAGCTTCGGCAGAATTTGGCGCCAACCGTAAGGTTGCCGTCAGGTCGCACGAGCGGCCAGGCGTGAAGGTCGTCTGGCGGCCACCAACGCCGCTCGGGGACGCGCCGCGCTCCGGTCTGCCGCGGAGTTCGTCATGCGCTTGGTCCGATATCTGTTCGTGTTGATCGTCGTGTTGTCCACCAGTGCCTGGACGGCACCTACCCAGCCCGAATTGCCGGGCAGCTGGACCCGTGCCGCGCTGTTGACCCAACCCGCCATGGCCGAGCGTGACCTGCGAGTGGCCGTGGGTCGCTGTGATCTGGCATTGCAGGGACCCGCGGCCGGGGCATGCGATAGGGCGGCCGCCCACGCCGATCAGCGCGGTTGCGCACAGGGCCTGACGTGTCGGCAAGGGGCAGGGCGTGGAGCTGGCCGTAACGATCGCGACCGCGACCGCATGCCCAGCGTGCTGGCAATACGCAGCCAGATCAACGTGGCTTTCAGCAACCTGTCTGATCGGGGATGACGGCGCGCAGCCGCCGAAGTCGAATGCGACAGTCGGAATGCGGCACCGCACTGACAGACGCACCGGCAAGCGCCCAACCTCGGCGGCGTGACTGTCTGGGCTGAGTGCCTGCCGTTATCCAGTCCGCTTGCGACCTGGCGGCCGGCGTCGTCGTGGGGCAAGGCCCAACTGCCTGGTCCAGCACGCTGACTGCCTGGCGGCGAACCGCCAGACAGATGCCGGCGTGGGATTATTGCGGTGAGATTTGCGGATCGTTGCCGACCTGCGGGTCGCAGCTGAACAAGAGTTTGCGCTTCTCGTCTTCGATGATCACGGTCAAGAAAATCAGCGTCGCCTTGTTATTGCGATTGAGGACCGACACGCTGCGCCCATCGTCGGCGATCTCCGGCTCCTCAAGCTGGTCGTGCGCGTCCGAACTCAGCAGACTGCGAATGCGAAACTGATAGGGCACATCCACATCGAAACGGTAGACCAAGGTCACATCTTGTTGCCCCTTGCCTACCAGCAGCAGGTCCGGCGAGAAGCTGTAGAAATACTCGCCTTTCCCAGTGTTGCCGCCAAAATCCACACGCGCCACGGTGAGAGTGATGATGATGCTCGCGTTCTCATTCGATTCCGTCATGACTTGTCCTGTTCCTTGAATAGCGGGGCATAGAGGGAGACGAATCCCGGGTGGCGGTAGCCCGCGTGATACAGCCATCCGAGCTGTTGCGTAACGGCGCTGCGTTGGCCCAGGTACACCTGCGCGCGAATCCAGGGGTCGAGCAGGTTCTTGTCGCGGCTGTTGGCGATGTCCTTGCCCAGCACCGCCACCGCGCGTTGCCACGCCGCGCGCGCACCGGCGCCGTTGCCGGCAGCGGCCTGCTGTTCGCCGTGCCAGACCAGCGCCTGGGCCAGGGCCGACAGGCCGAGCAGATCGTCGGGCCTGGCGCGATGCAACGCATCCAGCTGCGCAACGATCGGTGCAAGGCTGTCGGCATTCGTGTCCGAGCGGGCGGTGTGCACTCGCTGCAAGCGCAGCGCGATGATGGCGTCCAGCCATTGCCATTCCGGCAACGGTTGCGCCTGTTTCAGCACATCGGCCATGGTCTGGCGGGCCCGGTCGAGGTGGCGCTCGGCCAGATCGGGATGCCCGTCCAGTGCGGCCATCCAGCCGACCTGTGCGTCGGCGTGCGCCAGATCGCGGCGCCAGGCGACATTGTCCGGTTGCAACGCCACCAGTGCCTGCAGCATGCGCACGCTGTCCTGCGCATCGGCCTGCGCCTGCACCAGATGGCCGCGCGCCAGTGCCAGGTTGGAGGTGCGGATCAGCGATCCGGCCAGACGCCGCCGCCAGGCATGCGCGTCGGGATCTTGTTCGACCAATACGTCCAGCATGGCGATCTGCTCGCGATAGCCCTGCTCGGCAGGTGCCAGCAAACCCTGCATTTCCTGGGTCAGACTGAGCCAGGACAAGCTGTCGACCAGTTCGTAGCGCAGCGATGCGTTGTCCGGCGTGCGTGCCAGCAACTGGCGTTTGAGTGCGATCGAGCGCGCGAAGAAACCGATCGCGGCGTTGGTCTGGCCTTGCTCCTTGGCCAGCGTGCCAAGGTTGTTGAGTGCGTAGGACAGCTCCAGTTGCCAGCGCGGATCCTGCGGCGCGGTGCGCACCAGCCATTCGCAGGCCGCCAGATACTGCGACCAATACCGGTGCGCCAGCGGCAACTGCTTGCCTTTGTAGGCAAGGTCCCCCAGCCAATACGCGGTTTGCCCGGTTTCGGCGTGCGCCTCCAGCGAGGCGGGCGCACGCACACGCGCCTGTTTGGCCGTGGCAGCGGCACGCGTAAATGCCGCATGCGCCTCGTCCAATTTGCCCTGATTCATCAGCACTTCGCCGGTGGTGCGCAGGGCACGTGCGTGGTTGATCAAATCGCCCGGCTGCATGCTGGCGTTGGGCAGGCCCTCCAGATAATGCAGCGCGCGGCTGCCTACGCTGTCGAGCAGTTTGAGGTTGCCCACGGTGCGCAATTGCTCGGCCAGATCGCCCAGCATGTAGCTCACCAGTTGCTGGGCCTGGTCGCGGCGTTGTTCGGCCACTTGCTGCGCTTGCCGCGCTTGCCAGCCCAGCAGCATCGAGGCGCTTGCCAGCACCACCAGCAACGTCGCCGCCACCGCATACATCCCGCGCCGTTGCCGCTGCGAGCGCTCGCAGGCATGCAGGAACGCGTGATCCACCGCGCCCAACTCCCGCGGCATGCGCCGCGCCGCCTCGCGCGCTTCGCTCAACGGGCGCCCGCTGTTGAGCAGATGATCGGTGCGCCGGCCTTCGGCGGCCCAGCGCTGTGCGGCCAGTTGCAGGCGTTTGTGGGCCTGCAGCAGGCGGCGGTTTTCATGGATCCACTCGGCCGCGCGCGGCCATTGCCGCAGCAAGGCTTCGTGCGCAACCGCAAACCCCGGCTCGCCTGCGACCAGTTCGCTGACGAACAACCGCGCATGCACGAAGGCATCCACCAGCACGCGTGCGGCGCTGTTCTGGGGCAATGCCGACCACAACGCACGCCGCGCGGTCACCGCATCGCTGTCGGGATGGATCACGCTCAGCAACGTCAGTACCTCGCCCAGCGCGGCCTGCGCGGCGGCCGGCAACGCACGAAAGGTCTGGTCGGCATGGTGCGCCAACGCGCCTTCCAGCCCGCCCAATGCGCGATAGGCCGCAAAGGTCAGCAGGCCATCGTCGCTGCGTTGCGCGTGCAGTGCATGCAACAAGTGCTGCAGCAACGGCAAGGCATCGGGCTGGCGCGCGGTGGCGTCGCGCAGTACATCGTCCAGGCGGCTGGCGCTGTCGCGGTCTTCTTCGAAGCGCAGCCCGGCCATCGCCGCAGGCACCCGAATGATCTGGCCGATCTCGCCATCGCGTGGCGGCAGCAGATCCACATGCCCGTCGCCGCGTTTGAGCTCCACGATCTGCGGCAATGCGTCGATCAGGCGCGGATAAAAGTCGCTGCGTGTGAGCATCAACACCGCTACGTGCGCGCTGCTGCACAGCGCCTGCAAGGCGGCCGCCAATGCGGCGCGGTCGGCATCGGTGATACCGGGGGTGGCCACCATCGCTTCGGCATGGTCGATCACCAACAGCAGATGGCGTTGGGTCTGCAGGCTGTCGCGCGCCGGGGCGCTCTGGCGCATCGCCTCGCTAATGGCTGCATGCAGTGGTGCAGGGCGTTGCAACCAGTCGGGCAACAGCGCCGTCTGCGCTGGCGAAAACACCGCGCGCTCGCCCGGCGCCCAGTCGCCGAGTGCGCGTGCCAGTGTGTCGAGCACATCGCCGCCGCGGCATTGCGCCAGGTTGCAATACGCCACCGCCACCGCTTCCAGACCATCCAGGCCGCCGGGCTGCGACAGCAATGGCACCACGCCCGCCCGCAACAACGAGGTCTTGCCGCAGCCGCTGGCACCGCTCACCAGCACCAGCCCGCGTTGGCTGTGCAATTGCGCGCGCAGCGCGCCCAGCACCTGTGCAATCGCATGGCTACGGCCGAAAAACACCGCGGCGTGCGCGGGGTCGAACGCCTGCAGCCCCACATACGGGTTGCCGTGTCCCCACACCTGCGTGCCGATCACCGCACCGCGGTAATCCTCGGGAAAGATCACCTTCGGCAGCAGCCGGTAACCGCGCTTGCGGATGGTTTCGATGTAGCGCGGTTGGCGGCTGTCGTCGCCGAGTTTGCGGCGCAGCTGGGCGATGGTCTTGTGCACCGGGTTGTCGCCGTAAAAGCTGCCGTGCCAGACCTCGATCAGCAACTGCTCGGCGCTGATGACCTCGCCAGCGCGCTCGGCCAGCGCGATCAGCACTTCCATCATGCGCGGTTCCAGCGTGATGGTCTGGCCGTCGTCGATCAGCGCAAGCCGTTCCGGTTCGACCAGGAATGGCCCAAGCCGAAACCGTGGGACGGAGCTCAGCTGCGTGACGCGCTCGCTTCGTAGAGACATCGCTCGGATACCGGTCGCACAGCTGGAAGGGACCTCGACGATCGCCAACAGGCGCAGCCAGGCACGGCACGGCAGGCGCAAAAAATAGCACAGGCGGCCCGGCAGGAAATCGATGGTGATCGCTGTTCGTTCGCGCCCGTGCGCTGAAGATGCATGCGTTGCACGCCACACCGCGTGGCGATACCGGCCTCTTCACGCGCATCCATACAGCAGCGTGTGTTGCGTATCAGGCTGTTTCGCGCGCAGCCCACCGATTAAGATGCCGCCAGCATCTTGCTGACGAGGAGTACACGTTGATCATCCATCCCAAAGTGCGCGGCTTCATCTGCACCACCACGCATCCGCTTGGCTGCGAGCGCAATGTGCTCGAGCAGATCGCCGCCACGCGCGCGCACGGCGTGCGTAGCGACGGCCCGAAGAAGGTGCTGGTGATCGGCGCGTCCAGCGGCTACGGCCTGGCTTCGCGCATCACCTCCGCTTTCGGATTCGGCGCCGACACGCTGGGCGTGTTCTTCGAAAAACCCGGCAGCGCCACCAAGGCCGGTACCGCCGGCTGGTACAACTCGGCCGCCTTCGACAAGCATGCCAAGGCCGCGGGTCTGTACAGCAAGTCGATCAATGGCGATGCGTTTTCCGATGCCGCGCGTGCGCAGGTGATCGAGCTGATCAAAAGCGAGATGGGCGGCCAGGTCGACCTGGTGGTGTATTCGCTGGCCTCGCCGGTGCGCAAGCTGCCGGGCAGCGGCGAAGTGAAGCGCTCGGCGCTCAAGCCGATTGGCCAGACCTACACCGCCACCGCCATCGACACCAACAAGGACGCCATCATCCAGGCCTCGATCGAGCCGGCGACAGAGCAGGAGATCGAAGACACCATCACCGTGATGGGCGGGCAGGATTGGGAACTGTGGATCGACGCGCTGGAAGGCGCCGGTGTGCTCGCCGATGGCGCGCGCAGCGTGGCCTTCAGCTATATCGGCACCGAGATCACCTGGCCGATCTACTGGCACGGCGCGCTGGGCAAGGCCAAGGTGGATCTGGACCACACCGCGCAGCGCTTGAATGCGCGCCTGGGCAAGCACGGCGGCACTGCCAACGTGGCGGTGCTCAAGTCGGTGGTGACCCAGGCCAGTGCGGCGATTCCGGTGATGCCGCTGTACATCTCCATGGTCTACAAGATCATGAAGGAAAAGGGCCTGCACGAAGGCACCATCGACCAGCTGGACCGCCTGTTCCGCGAGCGCCTGTATCGCGAAGACGGCCAGCCTGCCGAGGTGGACGACGAAAATCGCTTGCGCCTGGACGACTGGGAACTGCGCGACGACGTGCAGGACGCCTGCAAGGCGCTATGGCCGCAGGTCACCACCGAGAACCTGTTCGCACTCACCGATTACGCCGGCTACAAGCACGAGTTCCTCAAGCTGTTCGGCTTCGAGCGCAGCGATGTGGATTACGACGCCGAGGTGGAGACGGACGTCAGGTTCGATTGCATCGAGTTGGGCTGAGAATCGGGAATCGGGAGTGGGGAATCGGAAAAGCCGTGGCGGCTTGGCACACTGGTTGTGCAGTACGCAGTGCTTTGACTGTTTCCGACTCCCGACTCCATCCCAATGCCAAATCCCGGCGCTAAAGGTCGAGACGTCGCTATGAATCGCAGGCTTTCATGGCGATCACTGGATCGGCAGGGACGTGGCTTGATTGGTGAACCACATCCACACTGCATAGAGCGCACGACGTCATGGACAAACTGATCGCTATCCTGGTGTTGGCCGTCCTGGTCAGCGTGACCTGTGCCGTGCTGCTGCGCTTCGTCAAGCTGCACGGCGCGCTGAAAGCAATCGTCAATGTGGTGATCACCACCGCCGTCGTCTGTGCCGTGGTCATGCAGGACGGCTCGGCGCCAGACTTTCAGTTCGCCCTGATGATCACGCTGTTCTTCAGCGTACCGGCCTCGCTGTGCGTGGTGCTGCTGAGCGCAACCCTCAACTGGATCATCCAGAAACGCCGCGTCCGTGTGCCGGCCTGAGCGCGTGAGCGCAGCGAACAACACGTAGCAAGCAGCTGCCCACCGCCCTGCGGCCGCAACAACGCGTCAGTCTGCGCACCGCGCTCCGTTGGCAACAAACCTGGACAGAGCGCCGAAAGCCAGCGCTCCTAGCTTTTACGATTCCCCAATCCCGATTCCCGATTCCCGGCGCGTCACCGCCTCACATCGAACCGCGCATCGCCCACACAGGCCTGCACATCGGCCACCGAGAGTGGATTGAAATCGCCGGGAATCGAGTGCTTCAAACAACCGGCAGCCAGGCCGAAGCGCACCGTGTCCTCCAGCGACCAGCCTGCGATCAGGCCGTGCAGCACGCCGGCCGCAAACGCATCGCCACCGCCGATGCGGTCGATGATTGGGGTCAGCTCTTCGCTCGGCGCACGTGCCACTTCACCACTGCGCGGCACCAGCATCGCGCCCAGGCTGTGGTGGTCCACGTTGTGCGCCACGCGCTGCGTGCAAGCCATCAATTGCAGTTGCGGGAACGCAGCGAAGGCCTGCTGCGCGGCCGCTTCCACGCGCGCTTCCAGCGTGCCCTGCGGGAACTCGCCACCGAGCACCACACCGATGTCGCGGTAATCGGCAAACACCACATCCGCACAGTCGAACAGCTGGTGCAGGATGCCGCGCGCATCGCCCTGCCAGCGCTGCCATAGCTTGGGCCGGTAGTTACCGTCGAATGAGACCTTGACCCCGGTCGCACGCGCGGCGCGTGCGGCCGCCAGCGTGGCCTGCGCCACATCGGCGCCCAGCGCCGGGCTGACCCCGGACAAATGCAGCCACTGCACGCCCTCAAGCAGGCGCGGCCAGTCGTAGGCATCGGCCGGCGCCAGTGCAAACGCCGAATCGGCGCGGTCATAGACCACCTCACTGGGCCGATGGATCGCACCGGTGGTCAAAAAGTACAGACCCATGCGTCCATCCACCTGCCGCACATGGCGCGTGTCCACGTCGTGCCGCCGTAGTTCGCCCAGCACTGCCGCACCCAGCGGGTTGTCCGCCACCGTGCTGACCATGGCCACCTCGTGGCCGAAATGCGCCAGCGACACGCCAACGTTGGCCTCCGCCCCACCGCAATGCACATCCAGCCGAGGCTGCTGTAGCAGCAACGCGTGACCAGGCGCCCCCAGGCGCAACAACAACTCTCCAAAGCACAAGATGCGGGCACGACTCATGCGGCAATTACCTCGTCTGTGTGGTGCGTCACGGGGTGGGGAGACCGGGACGCGTCAGGATGACCATCGGTGTCATTCTAGCCGTCGTGATGGACGGCCAATCCCAAGAATAATGCGACGTGTAGGGGCTGGTTGCACCCCTTTTGTGCAAATTAGGTGAGGTTTTCTGCTGCGCTGCAAGATGTTGAACGGCGATTCAGCTGGTAACGTCGTTTTGACCAGCGGTGTCATTACCGCCCACACCCCCGCTATTTCACGTTGTTCATGGACCCTTGGGAGGGGAGGACATGCAATTTCGGACCACCAACCGGAAGACACCGGTTACCTTGCTTGCACTGTCGATCGGCCTTGCGCTGAGCGGCCATGCGGCTGCACAGGACGCCGCCCAGGCACCCACCGAGCCAACGGTCGACCTCGACGCCGTCACCGTCACCGGCTATCGCGCCTCGGTGGAAAAGGCCCTGGACATCAAGCGCGGCGAAGCCGGCGTGGTCGATGCCATTGTCGCTGAGGACATTGGCAAGTTCCCCGACCTCAACCTGGCCGAATCGCTGCAGCGCATCCCCGGCGTGGTGATCACCCGCGATGCCGGCGAAGGCCGCAACATCTCGGTGCGCGGCTTAGGGCCGGACTTCACCCGCGTGCGCGTCAACGGCATGGAAGCGCTCACCACGGTGGGCGGCTCGGACCAGTCCGGTGGCTCCAATCGTGGCCGCGGCTTCGACTTCAACGTGTTCGCCTCGGACCTGTTCACCCAGTTGATCGTGCGCAAGACCGCGCAGGCCGATGTGGAAGAAGGCTCGCTGGGCGCCACGGTCGACCTGCGTACCGCGCGCCCGTTCGACTACGAAGGCCTCACCATCGCCGCCAGCGGCCAGGCCGCCTACAACGCGATGTCCGAGAAGGCCAACCCGCGCGTGGCCGGCCTGATCTCCAATACCTGGGCCGACAACACCTTCGGCGCGCTGGTGTCGGTGGCTTACACCGAGCGCGAGCTGCTGGAAGAAGGCAGCAACAGCGGTCGCTGGGCCAATGGCCCGAGCAACGGCAACTTTGCCGCCAGCCCGGCGTTCCCGCAGGCGCGCGATGCCAACGTGTTCCATCCGCGCTTCCCGCGCTACACCTTGATGGAGCACAAGCAGGAGCGCATCGGCGTGACCAGCTCGCTGCAATGGGCGCCGAGCGATTCCACCGAGTTCTCGCTGGACGGTCTGTATTCCAAGATCGACGCCAAGCGCAGCGAGAACTATATCGAAGCGATCTCCTTCAGCCGTGGCGCCGCACAGGGCGGCAAGCCGCAGACCATCGTCAATGATGGCTTTATCGATCCGGCTACCGGTGCGATGTTGTACGGCAACTTCGACAACGTCGACGTGCGCTCGGAAAACCGTTACGACGAATGGAACACCGTCTTCAAGCAGCTCTCGTTGACCGGCGAGCATCGCTTCAGCGACGTGTTCAAGATCAGCGGCATGGTCGGCACCTCGAGCTCCAAGCACGAGAACCCGATCCAGACCACGGTGATCATGGACAAGCTCAATGTCGATGGGTATTCCTACGACTACCGCGGCAACAGCCGCAAGCCGGTGTTCAATTACGGCATCAACCCCACCGACCCCAATGGCTGGACCCTGGCCGAACTGCGCCTGCGTCCGCAACAGGTGCAAAACGACTTCGACACCGGCAGCCTGGATTTCGACTGGAGCGTGAGCCCCGGGTTCCGTCTGAAGGGTGGCGTGCTGGCCAAGAACTACACCTTCTCCACCAAGGAATTCCGCCGCGCTTCCGAAGTGGCGGTGCCCACCTTCGCCGATGGCACCCGCATCGTGCCGGCCGACCTGACCGAGCAAACCGGATTGAGCGCCATCAAGGGCTCGCCCAACACCTGGGTGGTGCCGAATCTGGATGCGGTGGCCGATGCGCTGGGCATCTATAGCGGCACTGGCACCTTTGCGCTGGCCGAGCGTGCGGTGAACACCCGCAGCGTCACCGAGCAGGATCGCGGTGCGTATCTGCAGGGCGATTTTTCCTTCGATATCGGCGCGATCCCGTTCTCCGGCAACCTGGGCGTGCGCTATGTGCGCACCAAGCAGGAGTCCACCGGCTTTGCCACTGTCGGCTCCGCACTTGTGCAGACCACCGCAGAGCGCGAGTACAACAACACGCTGCCCTCGATGAACCTGGTGGCCGAAGTCAGCCCGGATTTTCTGGTGCGCTTCGGTGCGGCCAAGGTGATGTCGCGTCCGGGTCTGGGTAGCCTGACGCCGGGTGTCACGGTCAACGTCAGCGGCGGTGCGCGCACCGTGAGTGGCGGCAACCCGAATCTGGACCCGATTCTGGCCGACACCTACGACCTTGGCTTCGAGTGGTATTTCCAGGAAGGCGCACTGCTGGGCCTTGGGCTGTTCTACAAGGACATCGAAAGCTTCGTGCAGACCGCACGCGAGGTGCGTCCGTATTCCTCCAGCGGCCTGCCGGTGAGCCTGCTCGACGGTACCGGCGCCGGCGTCAACGACGACTTCGTCTTCAGCGTGCCGCTCAATACGCCCGGTGGCGATCTCAAGGGTCTGGAAGCCAATTACACCCAGCCTTTCAGCTGGTTGCCGGGCGTCTGGAGCAATCTGGGTATCCAGCTCAACTACACCTACGTCGATTCGCAGATCCAGTATCTGACCACCAGCGGCGCGGCATCGCTGGAAACCGACCTCACCGGTCTGTCGAAGAATGCGTACAACGCCACGCTGTTCTACGAAGGCGAAAAATTCGCCGGACGCGTGTCGGCCACGCATCGCGACGATTATCTGACCCAGGTGCCGGCAACCGAAACCGGCTTCGACGTGCACGGGATGAAGGCCACCACGATGATCGACGCCTCGCTGCGCTACAAGTTCGACGACAAGATCGAGCTGAGCCTGGAAGGCATCAATCTGACCAACGAAGTGGCCGACGAATGGGTCGGTGCGGCCGCGCAGTTGCCGCTGCAATACAGCGAAACCGGCCGGCAGTTCCTGCTGGGCGTGCGCTACAAGTTCTAACCGCTGTCTACCCGCTGCGCACGCGCGCAGCGGGCCCTATTCCAACGCTTGATCGCCTTGTATGCGGTGCACTGGTGCACGCATGCAACGCGGTGGGCGTGATGTTTGAAAGCCTCCAGCAACTCTGTAGTGCGCGGTTGCGCAGCAGGCGTGTTGGTCGCTCATTGCGACGCCATGGCCTTGGGGGGCTGAGCGCGTCATTGCAGCCAGTGCCAGGGAGAGAGCCGCCTCATGCAAGCCCGTTCGTGTCGTCCTGCCCATGCGGCAGGCGCCCGCCTGTCCGCCGCGCGTCTGTCGGTGGCCATCGTCCTGGCCTTGCACGGTGCCGGCGCTGCCGCGCAAACCGTCGGCCCGCCGACCACACCTACCGATGCGGTGGACCTGGACCGCGTGCAGGTCAAGGCCACCTACCGCGAAAGCCTGCAGCAATCGCTCGATGCCAAGCGCTACAGCGTGGAGCAGGTGGATGCGATCTATGCCGAAGACATCGGCAAGTTTCCCGATCTGAACCTGGCCGAATCGATGCAGCGCATCGCCGGCGTCTCCATCGACCGCGAGGGCGGCGAGGGCAAGCAGATCTCCGTGCGCGGCCTGGGCTCGGACTTCACCCGCGTACGCATCAACGGGCTGGAAGCATTGGCCACCGCCGGCAGCGGCAGCGATGGCGTCAACCGCAGCCGCGGCTTCGACTTCAACACCTTTGCCTCTGAACTCTTCAGCCGCGTCACCATCAGCAAGACCCAGTCGGCGCAGATGGACGAAGGCTCATTGGGTGCAACGGTCGATCTGCGAGGCTCGCGCCCGTTCGACTTCGACGGCTTCGAAGCAGCCGCCTCCACGCAATACGGCTACAACGACCTCTCGCGCGAAAAAGACCCGCGTTTTTCCGGCCTGATCAGCAACATCTGGGCCGATGGCCGCGTTGGCGCCTTGATGTCGGTGTCCTACAGCGAGCGCCACTTGCGCGAAGAAGGCTACAACCCGGTGCGCTGGGAGCACGGCAACTACCGCAACTCCAACCAGAGCACCGCCACCAACAACGGCACTTACGGCTTCTGTTCGCCGGTGGGCTACAACCCGCAGACCCCGCGCAACCCGCTCGCCAACGAAACCCCGGCCGGCGTCGGCTCGCAGGCCAACCAGGACCGCAACAACGGCTGGGGCAGCTATGGCATCAGCGCCGCCAATTGCGGCACCGGCATCGCACGCCCGGCCAACACGCCGGAGAACATCCAGGCCTACGAAACCGCCACCGATGCGTGGATTCCGCGCTACCCGCGCTACATCCGTACCGACCACGAGATCAAACGTCTCGGCGTCACCGGCGCGCTGCAATTCAAGGTCAGCGACGACACCCTGCTGAACTTCGACATGCTGTATTCCAAGTTGGACAAGGACCAGCGCGAAGACTCGGTCGGCGCCAACCTGCACCGCACCGCCAACTTCGGCGGCAAGACCCAGATCGCCGTGCGCGAAGCGCAGGTGGACGACCAGAACCGCCTCACCTACGGCGTATTCGACAACGTCGATTTCCGCACCGAATCCAGCAACATCGAAGAGTCCACCGAGTTCAAGCAATTCAGTCTGGACCTGCAGCACCGCTTCAACGACCAGGTGCGCCTCAACGCGTTGGTCGGCCACTCGACCTCGGACTACGAGCGCCCCGAGTTTTCGATGGTGAGTTTCGACAACACCAATCTCGATGGTTTTGTGCTCGATCGGCGCAACGGTGGCGACTACCCCAGCATGAGTTTCCCGTTCGATGCGGGTAACCCCAACAACTGGCAGTGGCTGGGCTACGGCGCGGTGCCGGTCAACAGCAACGGCACCGCGCGCGGCACCAATATCAGCGAGGTGCGGCTCAACCCGCAGTCGGTGAACAACACCTTCGACACCGCCAAGGTGGATCTGGAATTCAACATCAGCCCCACCTTCACCTTTCGCACCGGGCTGGCCTACAAGAACTACGACATGGACACGTCGGAGTCGCGCAACATCTCCTATGGGCGACTGGCGCAGGCATTGCCGGCCGGTGTGGGCGTCAATGAGCTCAGCACCAACCTGGATGGCTTCGGCCGCAGCTTGAACGGCAGCTTCCCCACCACCTGGGTGATTCCGGATTTCCAGAAAGTCGCCGACCTGCTCAACATCAATTGCAACTGCGACACCGGCGTGCCCGGTGGCGATTACAGGTTGGCCGATGTCGGCCACTTCGGCTCGTCCAACAACAATTTCGCCGTCAACGAAAAGAGCCTGGGCACCTACCTGCAGCTCGATTTCAACACCGACCTGTGGGGCCGCGCGCTGCGCGGCAACCTCGGCGTGCGCTATGTGCAGACGCAGATCGCCGCCAGCGGTTATGCACCGTGCACGGCCACCGCGGCCGGCGCGATTTCGCCTGCGTGCGAATCGTTCTTCGGTGTGGCCAGCGCTACCGCTGCGGCCGGCGAGCGCCTGCTGGTGCCCACCACTGTCAACCACAATTACCGCGACATCCTGCCCTCGTTGAATCTGTCCTGGGATGTCAGCGATGAGGTGGTGCTGCGCTTCGGTGCGGCCAAGACCATGGCGCGCCCCACGCTGGCGTATCTGTCGCCCAGCGTCAGCGGCGGGCCCACCCAGTTCTTCGACGACGGGCGGTTTTTCTCGATCAATCTGGGCAACCCCAAGCTCGACCCGTTCCGCTCCACCAACTACGACCTCAGCGCCGAATGGTATTTCCGCGAAGGCTCGCTGTTGTCGGCGGCGGTGTTCTACAAGGACATCGACAGCTACGTGCAACGCACCCGCGTGCTCAGCACCTGGGAGGCGATGGGCTACTCGCTGGATCTGCTGCCCGCCGGCTTTACCCCAGACACCATCTTCAATGTGCAGAGCTACTTCAACACGCCCGGCGGCCCGCTCAAGGGCTTCGAGCTGACCTACCAGCAGGCCTTCGACTTTTTGCCCGGCTTCTGGCGCAACTTCGGCATCCAGCTCAACTACACCCAGGTCGATTCCAAGATCAATTACCTGTTCAGTACCGCAGGCAGCAGCAACACCAGCATCACCACCACCGCCACCGAGCGCGATCTGCTCAACCTCTCGCCGCAGTCCTACAACGCCACCGTCTATTACGACGACGGCCGCTTCAGTGCGCGCGTGTCCACCAGTTATCGCGATGGCTATATCAACAACATCCTCGCCCAGGAGGACGTCTACGACCTGGACGGCAGGCGCCTGGTCACGGCCGACGTGACCGGCAAATACAGCGTGGAAAACGTGGATTTCAACATGTCCTACAAGCTCAACGACCACCTGTCGCTGACGTTTGAGGCTATCAACCTGCTCGATACCCCCGACCGCCGCTACGTCGATTCCACGCTGGAACTGCCCGACAAATACACCGTCACCGGGCGCCAGTACTACATCGGCGCGCGCTACAAGTTCTGACAGGAGCAACGCATGCAACCGCATCGCAGGATCGTGTTACGCACCCTCGTCGCCACCGCATTGCTGGCGGGGCTGTCGCTCGGCAGCACCGCAGCCATTGCCGCAGATCCGGTCTACACCGTGGCCAAGCAGGGCAGCGCCGGCTACCGCACCGTACAGGCCGCCATCGACGCCGCCGTGCAGGGCGGCAAACGCGCGCAGATCAACATCGGCGCCGGCACCTACCAGGAGCTGATCGTGGTGCCGTCCAACGCACCGGCGCTCAAGCTCACCGGCGCCGGCCCCACCCAGACCATCATCACCTACGACAACTACGCCTCACGCATCAATCCGGCCACCGGCACCGAGTACGGCACCTCCGGCTCGTCCAGTGTCATCATCGCCGGCAACGACTTCACTGCGGAAAAACTCGCCTTCGGCAATCACGCAGGCCCGGTGGGGCAGGCGGTGGCGGTGCGTGTGGATGGCGACCGCGCCGCGTTCCGCAATGTGCGCTTTCTCGGTTATCAAGACACGCTGTACCTGCGCGGCGCCAAGCTGTCGTATTTCCTCGACTGCTATGTCGAAGGCACGGTGGACTTCGTGTTCGGCGCCGGCACCGCGCTGTTCGAAAACGTGCAACTGCACTCGCTGGGCGATGGCTATCTCACCGCCGCCTCCACCCCGCAGGAAAGTGCGCGCGGCTTCGTGTTTCGCAATGCCCGCGTCACCGCTGCCAGCGGTGTCTCGCGCGTGCACCTGGGGCGCCCGTGGCGGCCGTATGCCAGCGTCAGCTTCATCAGCAGCCAACTGGGCGCACACATCCTGCCCGAGGGCTGGAACAACTGGGGCAACACCGCCAACGAGGCCACTGCCCGCTACAGCGAATACCAGAGCAGCGGCAACGGCGCCAACCCTTCGCGCCGCGTGAAGTGGTCGCGCCAGCTCACCGCTGCGCAGGCCGCCGCGCTGGACCGCAACACCATCCTGGGCAGCTGGAGGCCGTTCTGATGATCCGCTTATCGACAATCGCATTCACCGCCGCGTTGCTGCTGGCACCGCTGTCGGCCATGGCCGACAAGATCGCCGACAACATGTTGCTGCTGCAGACCGCCTCCGGCGGTTGGTCCAAGCAATACAAGGGCGTCGCCGTCGACTACAACCGCACCTTTACCGCTGCCGAAATCGCCGAGCTGCAACAGCCCGGGCGCAAGGACGACGCCACCATCGACAACAAGGCGACCACGTACGAAATCACGTACCTGTCCACCGCCTTCAAGAACGAAAAGAACGCCAAGTACATCGCCGCCGCACGCCGTGGTGTGGATTACCTGCTCAAGGCGCAATACGCCAATGGCGGCTGGCCGCAGTTCTACCCGGACCTGTCGTCCTATCACCATCAAATCACCTACAACGACGATGCGATGGTGCGCGTGCTCAACCTGCTGCAGGACATCGGCGAGGGCAAGGGCGACACCGGCGCGCAACTGCGCAGCAGCCACGGCGCACGCGCCGTGCAGGCAGTGGCCAAGGGTCTGGAATGCGTGCTCGCCACCCAGGTCAAGATCGGCGGCACGCTCACCGTATGGGGCGCGCAATACGACGAGGTCACGCTCAAGCCGGCCAAGGCGCGCGCGTATGAACTGGCCTCGTTGTCGTCCAGCGAGTCGGTGAGCATCGTGCGGTTTCTGATGCGCCAGCCCAACCCCTCGGCCAAGATCAAGACCGCGGTGCAAGCGGCCGGTGTCTGGTTCGACACCCATCGCATGCGCGATCTGGCCACCAAGAAAATCGACGACCCCACCCAGGAAACCGGCAAGGACGTGATCCTGGTTGCGCAACCCGGTGCATCGCTATGGGCACGCTTCTACGACCTGCAGAATCAACGCCCCTTGTATGCCAACCGCGACGGCAAGGCCTTGACCGACTACATGCAGGTGCCCAACGAACGCCGCGTGGGCTATGCCTGGCATGGCACCTGGCCGGACAAGTTATTGAAGGATGAGATTCCCAAGTGGAAGGCCGCAAACGGGCTGTAGTGAGCGCAGCCATCGCAACTGTGCACGCGGCGCATAGTGGTGCGCGCAGCACGCAGGCACGGCATGTACTCTCATACGTGCCGGCCCGCTTGTTCGCTGCCCATCGTGCACCGCGTGCCGCGTTGCGGTGGCACGTTGCAGTGTCTGTCGCCCATGCGGTGCGGCAGTGGTTTTGAAACAGACGAGGTGCGTGTGCTGAAGGTTTGGATGGGTTTGTTGTGTCTGATCGCGCTGCCGGTGAGTGCGGCCACCCCCACGGCCCCGGAGTTGTTGTTCCGGGTCTCGGCCAATCGCAGCTTTGAGGCCGATGTCGCCCGCGGCGACGGCGTGCCCAACTTCCGCGACAAGATCGCCCTGGTGCCCACCGGCAAACGCGGCAACGCCATCGAATGGGCCGATGACGGCGTGTTGTCGTGGAATGCGCCCGGTAATCTCTACACCCAACGCGGCACGCTGAGCTTCTTCTGGCGTTCGCGCTACCCGGTGGGCGAAGCGCCATTCGTGATCTTCCGCGTCGGCTACGCCGACCACACCAGTTGGGACATGGCCTGGCTGCGCATCGACTGGAACGGCCACGGCTTCGATGCCTTCGTTACCGACGCCAACCTTGCGCGCACCCGCGTTTCTTTCAAGCTCGACAAGAACCCGGCCGCCAGCGACTGGATCCACATCGCGTTTGCCTGGGACGAAACCCGCGGCGTACGCCTGTACGTGGATGGCAAGGAAGCCGCGCGCGTGGACTGCGGCCAACCATGCGCCAGCGGCGGCGCGCTCGACTTCGACGCCGCGCTGGACCAGTTCGGCCTGGCCGGCCGTGTGATGTCGCCGCACCAGGTGCAGAGCCGTTACAACTTCCTGCGCGGCAGCGATTTCGACGAGATCCGCATCTACGACCGCATGCTCGATACCAGCGGCGCTGCCGCACTGGCACGCCTGCAGGAGCCCACCACCGCCGAGCCCGCCACAAGCGACGCGCAACACGCCGCCTTCCTGCACCGCTTTGGCTGGGACAACGGCCACGCACCGCCGCTGCTGAGCGCACCCATCACCCGCATCCGCAAGGTGGAGTTCACCGACGCGCGCGACCTCAAGCAATGGATGTGGAAGGCCACCGACGGCATCGCCGAAACCACTTGGCCCGGCGTCTACAACCGCTCGCGCCTGCCGGGGCGCGACGACTACTTCCAGCTGCCGGACTGGAACACCTACGTCGAAGGCGGCAAGGCGCTGGACCTCACCCTGCCGGACGAGCCGGTCAACCGCATCGAACTGCGCGGCGCCGCCTTTGGGCAGGCCAGCTACACCGCGCCCGCTGCCGCCGGTGCAAGCACCGCGCAGGCGCAGCCACTGTTCGACCGCAAGCAAGGCGTGGTGCGCAGCGTGGACCAGTTCCCCGAGCGCCGCGGCGGCACGCTGCGCTTTGCCAACACCGCGCAGGAAACCCCCATCCAGGAAATCTGGGCCTACAACGTGCAACCGGGCGAGGTACCCAAAGGCAGCGCGCAACTCAGCTACACCGTGCGCAGCGACATCCAGCCCGACTACGACAACCTCGCACCCTTGCGCGATGTCATCGCCGGCCGCTACCCGCCAGGCGAGCGGCAGACCGTGATCGCGCTGCCCACCAAGGCGCCCGCGCGCAAGCGCCCCAGCGACAAGGCCGCAGCAAGCGCGCAGCAGCCCATCGTGCACATCCTGGTGCCCTCCAGCCTGGGCAACCCGCCACCGGACCAGGCGCTGATGCGCAGCTGGTCCTACGGCTGGGAGAACATGCACGACGGCCTGGACGGCATCGCCATCACCGTGCCGGCGCTCAACCTGCCGGCCACCCACAACGGCAGCATCCCGCTCAACATCCGCATCAAGGACCCCATCTGGCCCGCGCGCGACATGATCGATGTCTCGGTGGCGGTCGCCCCCGGCCAGGCCCGCACCCTGTGGCTGGACCTGCGCGACAGAATCCTCAGCAACGACAGCCTGATGCTCAGCATCGCCGCCGCCGCGCCCGGCTTCAACGCCAACGCGCTCGAAGGCACCCAGCTGCAGCTGGTGTTCAAACCGCGCGCCGAAGCCCTCAAAGAGCACGTCGCCGACCGCTTCAACCAGGTCAAGGACAACTGGGGCTTTTTGGTCGAAGAACACACCACCTCCAAGCGCCAGCTGCTCTACAAGCGCCTGGATGCCGACATCACCGACCTGCTGCGCGTCGACCCGGACCACGCCCTCGGCCGCCAGTACTGGAACGACATCAGCTACGCCAACCAGGGCGCGTTGCCTGTCGAACTGCCCAGCGTGCCCAAGGGCGTGCCCGCCTGGGCGTTCTGGCAGCTGCAGGACCTCAGCGCCACCCGCCGCTACATCCGCTGGTGGATCGAGCAGCGCCAGGTGGCCTACGGCGATTTCGGCGGCGGCATCTCCGACGACTCGGACCTGGTGCAGCAATGGCCCGGCGTCGCCCTGATGGGCGTGGACCCGGACATGCTCAACGCCTCCATGCTGGCGCTGTCCGAGGCCAACTACCGCAACGGCATGTTCACCAACGGACTGTCCACCATCGAAACCGACGAGCTGCATTCCTACGAAGAGGGCATCAACCTCAACAGCGCCCTGCTGTATCTCAACTGGGGCGACCCGCGCACCGTCGAGCGCCTGATGGAAACCGTCAAGGCCTTCGATAATGTCATCCAGGTCAACCCGCAAGGCCATCTGCTGTTCGCCAGCAACTGGTTCGGCGGCCGCACCGTCTACCGCGAGCCCAACTGGCAATGGCAAAAACCGTACTCCTTCCCCATCGTGCACCCGGCCATCCTGCTGGGCGGCTATAACGCCGACCCCAACAGCCGCCGCATCGTCACCGGCCTGGCAGATGGTTATCTCGCCCACGCCTACACCAACGCCAAGGGCAACTGGGCCCTGCCCAACGAGATCAACTGGCAAACCGGCAAAACCCGCGGCGGCGAACTGTTCGAAGGCAGCGGCGGCGCCGACACCTTGCACACCTTCTGGGCCGCCTACCGCTTCACTGGCGAGCAGCGCTATCTCAAGCCAATCGACTACCGCGTCGCCAACAGCGGCCCCAACGGCCTCTCCCTGCTCAACGAAAACTTCCTCGACGTCATGGGCAAGCGCAACGACTGGAGCGGCAAGCTCATCGATGCCGCAAATAAAGACGACGGCAGCGCCCCGGACTTCCCGCACCATGTGGCCTGGGAGCAGACCGGCAACCTTGAGTATCTCGCCGCCATTTACCGCAGCGAGGCGCGCGAGAAACTGCAGAACTTCTACATGAACACCGAAGGCCACTGGTGGAGCGATCGCGTGGAATCCCCCACGGTCAACCTGCAGCGCGCACGCCTAGGCGGCGTGGCGCTCAAGCGCAACCAGACCTACCCCGGCCACACCGTGAGCTGGCACTTCGCCGATCCGGAGGCCGCCACCCAAGTGGCCATCGCCATCCCTGCACCCCAGCAAGACCGCTTCACCGTCATCGCCTACAACACCTCCAGTAAACCTCAGCGCGCCAGCATGACCGGCTGGAACATCGCCCCAGGCCAATGGCGCATCACCCAAGGCGTGAGCAAAGGCAATGACGGCAAGCTCGACAGCACAGCCAAAACGCAAGAGGTCGCTTTCGAAAAAAGCGCGGCCATCGACATCGACTTCCCCGCAGGCCGCACCACCGTCCTGCAACTCGAACGCATTGCCGAAGCAAGTCCCGTCGAACTACGCCCGGACCTTGGCATCGGCCACGGCGACGTACGCGTGACTGCCGATGCCATCGAGGTGACCGTGCACAGCCTCGGCCATGCGGATGCACCGGCCGGGTTTGTGGTGTTGGAGGATGCGCGGGAGAAAGAGCTGGCAAGAGCGGGCTTTTCGGCGTTGGCGGCTCCGCGGGATTTGGTGCCTAGGAGCGTGGTTGTGCGTTTGCCGCTGCAGGGTGGGGGCGCTGGCAAGGGCGTGCGGTTGCGTCTGGTAGTGGAAGGCCAGGTTGCCGAGATCACTCAACGTAACAACACGCTGGCGATCCCGTGACAGCCAACGCTTAGCGGTAGTTTCTGCATAGACGTTTAGAGCTTGCAGCGTTATAGCGACAGACTGGAGAATAAAAGGAAGCACCTGCAAAAATGCGGATTAACATTTGATGCCCAAAACAGGAGCGCCAGTGAATTATCGCGTGTTCGAAGGAGTCGCAGCGATTGACAGCCGTCAAGAGGCCGGCCAGGATCATGTTATGCCGTGTTTAGGTGGCCCAAAAAGTTAGCTGTTCAGGGGAGATCGAATTGTCTGTAATTCAGTATTTTATGACTGGTGGTATGGCGAGCATCGGCGGCGACCTTCCTGAGCAAGATCAGCAGATCGCCAGCGAAGTGGTGACACTCTTCGGAGAGAAGGTGCGGCGCTATGCCCTAACGCTGCAGGTCCCAGCGTCCGTGCTGTCAGTGCAGCGGTGCACTTTTCTGTTTGTCGCGAAAGATACGCAGAGCTATCACTTTGTGTTTGTGGACGCGCCCGGCGGCAATCAGATCAGCTATCGCAACCTGGCAAGCCACGGCCGGATTGAGCTGCAAAGCCTCGTACACTCGGCGCGCATAGAGGTGGGCGAAGTTGTCTGGGCCTTCTCAATAAGCACCAATCTGGCAAGGCCAGACCTAGAGGCGTATTTGCAAACCATAGCCAACGAATACGTGAACAGCACGCTTCAAGCACAGACTAAAGCCAGCCCCAAAATTTCTGACGAAGCTCTCGCTCTACCAGAGATTGCGAGCGGGTTAGAAAAGTTTAGAGCCGATTATCCCATCGGCACCAAGACTGCCTTCATCATCATGCAGTTCGGGGCAACGAAGCCGCACGCTGCGGTAGTCGACTGCATCAGGAGCTCTCTAAAGGCGCACGGGATTTTTGCGCTTCGCGCAGATGACAAGGAGTATATGGATGATCTCTTTGCAAACATCAAGACATATATGCATGCCTGCGACTTCGGTGTCGCTTTGTTTGACCGCATCACGGAGGACGAATTTAATCCCAATGTATCGCTTGAGGTTGGATACATGATGGGGATGGGGAAAGATGTATTGCTGCTTAAAGACCGCACGCTTCGCAACCTGCACACAGATTTAGCCGGAAAGCTCTACAAGCAGTTCGACACAACGGACGTTGTTGGGACTATGCCGCAGCAGATCGAAAAATGGCTGGCTGACAAGGGGCGCAGCTGATCAGCTAATAATTCATTCAAGCTGACGCCATTTCGCGGCGCGGCTTAACTCAAGCGTTAGGGCTCAGAGGGGAGATTATGGCTGTCATAACGCAAGGGTTTGTTTATGTGTTTCGTGACAGGCTGGACAACAACCGAATTAAGGTCGGCTATAGCACAGATCCTGTCGCTCGCCTAAGACAGCTTTACACCACAGCAACTCCCGCTCCGCTGGCGCCCTACTGCATTTGGCGAGTCAGCAACATGCGTATCGCAGAGCAGATCGCCCATGCAGTGCTTGACGATCATCGGATCAACAAGCGAAGGGAGTTCTTCGAAATTGCTCCAACTCCGAATTTTACCCAATTCGAGCAAACTGACTACGATACAACTAGTGTCTTTCTAGATGCACTTTTGGAGCTGATCGAGGAGGGCATGGAAAGGCAAAGTGTTGAGTATATGCGCATCCCCAGTTTGGATGAGCTTGGCTAAATTTGGCTGGCTGAGCCTTAATAATTCGCCCAAGCCGACACCGCTTCGCGGTGTGATTAACCAAGGTGTTAGACCGCGTGGACAGAGACTCGACATTCAAAGAGCACTATTTCTGGGAACTCCAGCGCAGGGACAGTCTCAACACAAGCCTTGCGTTCCCAGTTGGCGTGGTTACGCTGCTTTTTGGCGCAACTTACGCCATGTCGCAGAGCGTCTCACTCGATCCGACGGGATGGAACGCCCTACTATTGATACTTCTTGGAATGACTGCGATCCTACTAGCCGTAGGCGTCTACTATTTAGTTCAAGCCTATTGGGGCTACACCTACAAGCACATGCCGCTTTCGGCAAAACTACTGGACTATAAGGAGGGGCTTGTTGCTTACCACAGCGCCTGCGGCAAGAATGACTCTGATTCGCGCAAATCGGCAGAACAGGAGTTCTGGACAGAACTTGATCGAGTGTACGCAGAAAACTGTGAGATCAACGGCGATAATAACGACAGTAAGTCTTCCAAAATTTTTCGAGCCAATCTGTACATCATTGCGGCGATAGCATCTGTTGCCTTGTGTGGCCTGATATTTCTTTGGCAATCCAAAGTAATTCCGCCAAAGCCGTCCAAGATCGAAATAACTAATCTCAAGGAGTTGGCTGTGACCCAGAACAGTAAGCCCTCACACCCTCCCGCGCAGCCAGCGCGCCAACCCGAACCTGTCCGGCCAACTATGCCGCCAAGCCGAGACGTGAAAGAGCATGTAGACCCCAAGAGAAAGTAGGTGTCATCTAACTATTTATTCAAGCCGAACCGGCTTCGCGGATCGGCTCAATTCAAGCGTTAGGGAACCTCTGAACAACGCACCACAGATACGCGACACTACCCGCCTGATGTTGAGGAGTGATCCATGCAACTGACGTTCGGTGACGCTGAGGGCCTGGGCAAGCGCAAGCAGACCCGGCGCGAGATCTTTCTGGCCGAGATGGAGCAGGTGGTTCCGTGGCAGCAACTGCTCGGTCTGATCGCGCCGCACTATCCGGTATCGGGCCGGCCAGGTCGGCAGCCGTACGCACTGGCGACGATGTTGCGGATTCATCTGCTGCAGCAGTGGTATGCGCTGAGCGATCCGGCGATGGAAGAAGCACTGCACGAGATCCCGACCTTGCGGCGGTTTGCCCAGCTCGGTGGCTTGGACAACGTTCCGGACGAGACCACGATTCTCAACTTTCGGCGCCTGCTGGAGACCCATGGCCTTGCCGCGCGGATGCTGGAAGCGGTCAACGCGCATCTGGCGCGCAAGGGCCAGAGCCTGCGGTCGGGCACGATCGTCGATGCGACGCTGATCGCGGCGCCCAGTTCGACCAAGAATGCCGACAACGCGCGCGACCCTGAGATGCATCAGACCAAGAAGGGCAATCAGTGGTATTTCGGGATGAAGGCGCACATCGGCGTGGATGAATTTTCCGGGTTGGTGCACCACGTCCATTGCACAGCCGCCAACGTCGCCGATGTCACGGTGATGCACACGTTGCTGCATGGCAAAGAAGACAGCGTGTTCGGCGATAGCGGCTACACCGGTGCGGACAAACGCGAAGAACTGCAGGCCTGCAAGGCTGCATTCTTCATCGCCGCCAGGCCCTCGACGATGCAAGCCCTCGGCAACAAACGCGAGCGTGCTCGGGAAAGACGTTGGGAACACTTCAAGGCCAGCGTGCGCGCGAAGGTGGAGCATCCATTCCGGGTGATCAAGCGCCAGTTCGGCTACACCAAGGTCCGCTATCGCGGCCTGGCCAAGAACACCGCGCAGGTGCTGACCTTGTTTGCGCTATCGAACCTGTGGATGAAGCGAAAGCAGTTACTGCCGACGATGGGGAACGTGCGCCTGTAACCCGGGCAACACCCTGCAAACGCGCCGGAAACGGCAAAAAAATCGAGGATCTGAGCGCCGTCAGCCTGGTCGATGTGGTTAGGCTCATCCTCCGATGCCGTTGATCAGACCATCCTTAGGCGCCCGATGCAAGATGAATTTGGCCTCGAGAGCTGGCGTTTTGATATTGGTGGCGAGATCATCGAAATAAAGTCGTCTCCAAAAAGAACGGGGCCAGGTTCACTTTAGAAACCAAACGACCGCGTTTCCTAGCGAGTTGGCTTGATTTATGCGTTGGAAACCATGGCAATCATCGGAATTATCTTGCGAGCAAATGAAGAGCTGGATGAGTTGTATGAGGACTGGACTCCAGAGCCGCTTGGTTCAAGGGCAGATGTCCTGGCTGCAATCGGAAGCTGCGTGCCAGCTGACGACGCCAGCTTGGCACTTAACTTCCGAGTCGAGCAATCTGATGATAGCGAGGAGCCGCGGGCCATATCCATTTCAGGGGTCTGGGGTCAAAGAGAGTCTGCAATTTTGCATAGGTTGTGCAGTTTGCTTGGTGCACGATTCTACGATTCTACGATGCTGAGGCTGGGAATTTTATCAATTTATGATCGCCAAAATTGATTCAAGACGAATCCGACGAAACATGCTCAGGTTCACTTAGGAAGTCAACTCGACCCCGTTCCTTAGAAGAAAGGAGCGTTAAAAGCCGCTCTTAAAGCCGCTAAGGAACCTCTGAACAACGCACCACAGATACGCGACACTACCCGCCTGATGTTGAGGAGTGATCCATGCAACTGACGTTCGGTGACGCTGAGGGCCTGGGCAAGCGCAAGCAGACCCGGCGCGAGATCTTTCTGGCCGAGATGGAGCAGGTGGTTCCGTGGCAGCAACTGCTCGGTCTGATCGCGCCGCACTATCCGGTATCGGGCCGGCCAGGTCGGCAGCCGTACGCACTGGCGACGATGTTGCGGATTCATCTGCTGCAGCAGTGGTATGCGCTGAGCGATCCGGCGATGGAAGAAGCACTGCACGAGATCCCGACCTTGCGGCGGTTTGCCCAGCTCGGTGGCTTGGACAACGTTCCGGACGAGACCACGATTCTCAACTTTCGGCGCCTGCTGGAGACCCATGGCCTTGCCGCGCGGATGCTGGAAGCGGTCAACGCGCATCTGGCGCGCAAGGGCCAGAGCCTGCGGTCGGGCACGATCGTCGATGCGACGCTGATCGCGGCGCCCAGTTCGACCAAGAATGCCGACAACGCGCGCGACCCTGAGATGCATCAGACCAAGAAGGGCAATCAGTGGTATTTCGGGATGAAGGCGCACATCGGCGTGGATGAATTTTCCGGGTTGGTGCACCACGTCCATTGCACAGCCGCCAACGTCGCCGATGTCACGGTGATGCACACGTTGCTGCATGGCAAAGAAGACAGCGTGTTCGGCGATAGCGGCTACACCGGTGCGGACAAACGCGAAGAACTGCAGGCCTGCAAGGCTGCATTCTTCATCGCCGCCAGGCCCTCGACGATGCAAGCCCTCGGCAACAAACGCGAGCGTGCTCGGGAAAGACGTTGGGAACACTTCAAGGCCAGCGTGCGCGCGAAGGTGGAGCATCCATTCCGGGTGATCAAGCGCCAGTTCGGCTACACCAAGGTCCGCTATCGCGGCCTGGCCAAGAACACCGCGCAGGTGCTGACCTTGTTTGCGCTATCGAACCTGTGGATGAAGCGAAAGCAGTTACTGCCGACGATGGGGAACGTGCGCCTGTAACCCGGGCAACACCCTGCAAACGCGCCGGAAACGGCAAAAAAATCGAGGATCTGAGCGCCGTCAGCCTGGTCGATGTGGTTAGGCTCATCCTCCGATGCCGTTGATCAGACCATCCCTAAGGACTCAGCCAAGTAAGCGCTAACAATCCATTCAAGCTGAACTTGCTACGAAAAGTCAGCTCAGTTAATGCATCAGAGCTATAGGTGACACAAACGCATGTCCAAGGAAAATCCAATGATCTCTGAGTTGCCGAAGTTTCCTCCAGCAAGAGACTTCTGCCTCACTGTTCCTCTGTACGAGGATTTTCAGTACGACGACGAAAAGCAAAACGGATTCTATGCACTAGAACAGTTCGCGGGAACATTGGATTTCCATTGCCAAGAATGCGGGCAGCACAGTGTTTTTAAAGTGCGTAAAAAAAACTACAGCTCAAACTCGCATTACATAAACTACGTTTTCTCTCTGCTATTTATCTGCTCGCGGAGTGCTTCTCACCAAGCATTATTTATCTTCAGGGCACATAGAGGAATTTGGGATAAAATAGGGCAAATTCCATCGCTCGCCGAGCTCGCTTTACCGGATTTGCGTAAGTACCGCAAAGTGCTGGGGAATGACAGATTCAAAGAGCTCACTCGAGCAATTGGTTTGGCCACACATGGGGTTGGGGTAGGCGCATTCGTTTATCTCCGCCGCATCTTTGAGTCACTAATTAACGATGCTCATGACGCAGCTTCAACCAGTGCCGATTGGGACGAGGGCGCGTATGCTCGGTCTCGTATGGATGAGAAAATTGGGCTGCTCAAAGACAAATTGCCACAGTTCCTTGTTCAAAATCGTGGCTTGTACAGCATTTTGAGTGTGGGAGTACATGAGCTATCAGAGGCAGAATGTCTAAACGCCTTCCCTGCAGTCCGTCTGGCCATTGAATTGATACTGGACGATTTGCTTGAGCAATATGAGAGACAAGCAAAACTCAAATCTGCGGAAAAATCTCCTGCAGTATTAAAGGCATCGAGCGGGCGTGCCGAGGCCTAAAGTTAATAGAGCCAAAGCCGCTTTGCGGCCTGTGTTAATCAATCGATAGCCAAGGAAAAAAATGATTGGAATTAAAGGAAAAACAATTCTATTCACACAGGGCGACTTAGGGATGGTCTGATCAACGGCATCGGAGGATGAGCCTAACCACATCGACCAGGCTGACGGCGCTCAGATCCTCGATTTTTTTGCCGTTTCCGGCGCGTTTGCAGGGTGTTGCCCGGGTTACAGGCGCACGCTCCCCATCGTCGGCAGTAACTGCTTTCGCTTCATCCACAGGTTCGATAGCGCAAACAAGGTCAGCACCTGCGCGGTGTTCTTGGCCAGGCCGCGATAGCGGACCTTGGTGTAGCCGAACTGGCGCTTGATCACCCGGAATGGATGCTCCACCTTCGCGCGCACGCTGGCCTTGAAGTGTTCCCAACGTCTTTCCCGAGCACGCTCGCGTTTGTTGCCGAGGGCTTGCATCGTCGAGGGCCTGGCGGCGATGAAGAATGCAGCCTTGCAGGCCTGCAGTTCTTCGCGTTTGTCCGCACCGGTGTAGCCGCTATCGCCGAACACGCTGTCTTCTTTGCCATGCAGCAACGTGTGCATCACCGTGACATCGGCGACGTTGGCGGCTGTGCAATGGACGTGGTGCACCAACCCGGAAAATTCATCCACGCCGATGTGCGCCTTCATCCCGAAATACCACTGATTGCCCTTCTTGGTCTGATGCATCTCAGGGTCGCGCGCGTTGTCGGCATTCTTGGTCGAACTGGGCGCCGCGATCAGCGTCGCATCGACGATCGTGCCCGACCGCAGGCTCTGGCCCTTGCGCGCCAGATGCGCGTTGACCGCTTCCAGCATCCGCGCGGCAAGGCCATGGGTCTCCAGCAGGCGCCGAAAGTTGAGAATCGTGGTCTCGTCCGGAACGTTGTCCAAGCCACCGAGCTGGGCAAACCGCCGCAAGGTCGGGATCTCGTGCAGTGCTTCTTCCATCGCCGGATCGCTCAGCGCATACCACTGCTGCAGCAGATGAATCCGCAACATCGTCGCCAGTGCGTACGGCTGCCGACCTGGCCGGCCCGATACCGGATAGTGCGGCGCGATCAGACCGAGCAGTTGCTGCCACGGAACCACCTGCTCCATCTCGGCCAGAAAGATCTCGCGCCGGGTCTGCTTGCGCTTGCCCAGGCCCTCAGCGTCACCGAACGTCAGTTGCATGGATCACTCCTCAACATCAGGCGGGTAGTGTCGCGTATCTGTGGTGCGTTGTTCAGAGGTTCCTTAGACCGCGAGCATAAAGCTCGCCTAGATTTATATCTCCAATGCATTGAAATTCGTAACTTTGAGATTTCGAACCTCGTTGCGAGAAACAACTTCTTCATGATCTTCCAGGGCGTTCTAATCGCTGGACTTCTGCAGTCTAGTGACAAAGGGCCTCCTATGGTGTTGCTCTGCGTTTGCTTATGTGGCCTTGTGGTTTCCGTGCTCCAGACAATGATGGCGTCTGGAGCTAAGTTCTGGCAGGATGCCTGGGAACATCATCTTGATTTATCAGAACGTCGATTGAAGCGAATTATGCATATATCGGATCCCGGAAGAAGGTTTTACGAGCTTTTCGCGCGAGATCCCGAGCAGACAAAGAGCGTACTTCGCCTGAGAAGAAGATGTTCCCGAAAGCCTGATCGCGCTCACTTCCTTGTCCGTCGATTCTCAGTGAGTAAGATGCCAATTTATGCCGGCCTCGCTTTTACTGGGCTTTGGTTAGCGTTGTCAGCGTCGCTTATTGAGGGCCCCATACCTAACCTATTTGCATCTATCTCGCGCGGGTTTCCTTGTCAATAAACTAAAATTTGTCTACTAAGTAACGGGGTTGGATTCACTTAAGAGCTTCGTAACGGGGTCAGATTAACTTAAAAAGCCAGCCTGATCGCCGCAGTTGCGAAGCGCGGAATGACTTTGTAGTCAACTAACGAGACTCTAGAGGGAGTAAGACATATGAGCCGATCGATAATTGACTTTTTTGTCTTCAGTCTCGTGCTTGCCACGGGGCCATTGCATGGTCAGAACATCACAGAAAAGGCCAACCCAACAGCAGTTGCCAGCGTTGCGTTACCGCCCGAACTTGATCGAGTACTCCGCGACTATGAGCGCGCATGGCGTAAGGGCGACGCGAGCGGGCTTGCTGCGTTATTTGCGGAAGATGGCTTTTTGCTGCAGAGCGATCGTCCTCCAATCCGGGGCAGGACAGCGATTCAAGCGGCCTATGAAGGTAGCAGCGGAGGCCCGCTACGCCTGCGCTCACTCGGTTTTTCCGCCGAAGGTAATGTCGCCTACATCATAGGTGCGTACGGCTACGGAGATGCACCCGGCGACATAGGAAAGTTCACCCTCACGCTGCATCGAGCACCCGGCAAGCCTTGGTTGATCTTCTCGGATATGGACAATCTCAATGCTTCGGCCAAGCGGTAGTCCGCTGCATGGTGCGACGCGAACAAAAATAGAGGAGCGATCTACATTTTCTTCGTGGTGGCCGCACTCAAAAATCACCGTCAATTTGTAGCTCGCAGCATTTGACATTCCAACAAATCCGCAGCAATCTCTACCACAAGGAGCGTAGAAACTCCTAAGACAGCGGTACCCACCTCCGAAATCCCGGTGGGTTTTTTGTGCCTGCAGCTTCCTGCTGGCGCAGCCGACGCGTTGCCTGCGTCGGGAGGGCGGCTAATACAACACCCTTCGGGAAATACGCCCGCCGTCTGTCTTCGGTTTCTAACCTCCCGACATCCCGTCGCCACCCGGCGGCGGGGCCTGTTCGTCAAGGAGGGCTTTGCCATGCGTCGACCCACGTCCCGTCCCACATCCGCACGCAAGCGCGCCACGGAGCCGCCGCCCACCGAGATCGGCTGGCACTCGCTCGACCCCTCGATCAAGCCGCGGCCCTACGTCGAGCGCACCCCCATCCCCCAACCCCGCACCGAAGCCCGCCCCCCACGCCCCGGCCACCCGCGTGCCCCGCACCACTGCACCGTCGGCTACGGCTACTACCCCGCCAGCAACCAACGCATCCCCACGCTACGCCTACGCGGCCGCTGGCTGGAACAACTGGGCTTCACCATCGGCAGCAAACTCCACATCCGCCTGCGCGATGGCGAGCTGGTCGTCAGCGTGGCACCTACGGACTAACCAGGTGCGCAGCGCACGCGCAGCACGCACCCGCACGCCCCGCGCCGAGCGCAACGCGCCAATCGCCACCACCGTGCGCGCTCCCCGCTCACCGCGCAGAGGAGGACACAGATGGACCACCCCGCCGTCGTCTTGCATCTCACGCTGGACCAACGCGACCAGCTCGACCGCCTGCTACGCACCCTCATCGCTCATGGCGACGTGATCGCCATGAGCAAACCGGAGTGCCTGGAGGCGCAGACCCTGCCCACGCTCGGGCAAGCCATCTTTGATGCGGCCAACGCCGTGCGCGAGATGCTTGAGCAGCGGGTGGAGCAAGGGTGTGGCGCTTCTTAGCGAAACCCCTGAGACCGCGCTCAATCACGTTTATGGTGACTTTGAATAGCGATGACACGACACGGATTGCATTCTGGTGGAGTGCGCCACTGGTGAACTGGAGGTGCAACCTCACACAATGCGATGACACGGAGCGATCGACGTGTTCTTGCTGCTGAGCTGGTTTCGCCAAGCGCCTGCAACCGGCTCAGTGACTGCTCGACCTGTTGTGCGATCGCATCTCACCCGTCTTCATGTGCATGGTGCACCTCCGCGAAGATAAAGCCGTGCCTATAAAACAACCTGGCGTCATGGCCCCATAACGCACGCGTCAGATAGCCTATGCTGTGATCGAAGCAATCTCTTCAGGCGCAATGCATGTCAAGACCGCACCAAGTTGTACGCGTATTGCTGTTATTAGTAACAGCGTATATGGCAGCGGGCTGTCATCGGCAGCCACAACAGACCAGTGCGCCACAGCCGGACCGGAACAGTGACAGCCAAACGGCTGTACCGTTGGCACGCTCGTTGGAAGCCATCCACGATGGCGAAATCCGACTTGATTTTGACGTGCCGGCCACAAATGGTGAGTCACCTCGCTCTGTCTTCATTGGGGTTCGTCTCGAGGGACGCGATTCAACATCCGTGGCTGAGGCTGCCGATGCGCTTAGAAAAGCAAAGATTTCTGCAAAGGTTCAGCTCTATCAAATCGAGCAAGGCCGTACTGCGGAGGTTGAACTCAAGCGCAGCCACTGGGTGAGTCGTAATGAGGTGGAGTGGCTCACTATCCCTGCGGACGGTGCCGTCCCCGGCCTGGAAGCCGCCGATGCAGACCGAGAGTCCTTGTTGGAAGCAGGCTTGATCGCTCAAGGGGTTGCTTACACTGAACTATCTTTTGCAAGCGCAGATGCGTTGCCGTCAGGCCACTATATCCTTGGCCTTGCGCTGGGCAATGAGCGTCAGTTGTTGATCGACGCCAAGGCGAAGCTCTTGATTGCGTATCGCGCAAAGAAGAAGTGAGAGGAGCATGGCAACGAATTCATCAGAAACGCACTACACCGTCACGGTCTATGTCGCCGCACCCGGCACGCCATTAGCAGGTGGCGGTACATCTGCAGCGGGACACGTCTACTACTCCATCTCTGATGGGCAAAATAACAATAGCTACGGGTTCGCTCCGTTAGCGCATGGCGAGTCAAGTGGGCTTGGCGGCGTATCAACAACCGATGTCGCAGATTACAAGGATCCCTACTACTCCAGGACGCTGGAGATCAGCAAGGACCAGTATGAAAAGCTTCAGGCCTTCGGCAGAGATGCTGCCGGCCACGGCTTTAACATGCAGTATGAGTGGAAGGAAAATAGTTGCATTGATTTTACCTGGAGTGCATTGAACCAGGCTGGCTTGCATCGGCGGAACGTATTTGTCATGACGGACAAGGATTTCGAAGGGCAGCTGAAGCCGCTCTCTAACGTCGAAGACATCAAGAGCATTAAGGCCCCATTCCCTGATAGCAAGTTGAATAGTGAGTCGCAGCATGCAATGCCGAAACAGACCTTCGAGCAGCGTCTTATTTCGGAGCAGCGGCATCCGGACGATCGTAGTCTACCGGGTCTAGCTGCGCCATTTGAAAGACATCAGATGCCAGCAAGTGACGCAAGCAAAATGGACCCTCTCTTGTCCCAAGCGGAAGCTGCGGTTCGCGATCTAGGGATGGTCTGATCAACGGCATCGGAGGATGAGCCTAACCACATCGACCAGGCTGACGGCGCTCAGATCCTCGATTTTTTTGCCGTTTCCGGCGCGTTTGCAGGGTGTTGCCCGGGTTACAGGCGCACGTTCCCCATCGTCGGCAGTAACTGCTTTCGCTTCATCCACAGGTTCGATAGCGCAAACAAGGTCAGCACCTGCGCGGTGTTCTTGGCCAGGCCGCGATAGCGGACCTTGGTGTAGCCGAACTGGCGCTTGATCACCCGGAATGGATGCTCCACCTTCGCGCGCACGCTGGCCTTGAAGTGTTCCCAACGTCTTTCCCGAGCACGCTCGCGTTTGTTGCCGAGGGCTTGCATCGTCGAGGGCCTGGCGGCGATGAAGAATGCAGCCTTGCAGGCCTGCAGTTCTTCGCGTTTGTCCGCACCGGTGTAGCCGCTATCGCCGAACACGCTGTCTTCTTTGCCGTGCAGCAACGTGTGCATCACCGTGACATCGGCGACGTTGGCGGCTGTGCAATGGACGTGGTGCACCAACCCGGAAAATTCATCCACGCCGATGTGCGCCTTCATCCCGAAATACCACTGATTGCCCTTCTTGGTCTGATGCATCTCAGGGTCGCGCGCGTTGTCGGCATTCTTGGTCGAACTGGGCGCCGCGATCAGCGTCGCATCGACGATCGTGCCCGACCGCAGGCTCTGGCCCTTGCGCGCCAGATGCGCGTTGACCGCTTCCAGCATCCGCGCGGCAAGGCCATGGGTCTCCAGCAGGCGCCGAAAGTTGAGAATCGTGGTCTCGTCCGGAACGTTGTCCAAGCCACCGAGCTGGGCAAACCGCCGCAAGGTCGGGATCTCGTGCAGTGCTTCTTCCATCGCCGGATCGCTCAGCGCATACCACTGCTGCAGCAGATGAATCCGCAACATCGTCGCCAGTGCGTACGGCTGCCGACCTGGCCGGCCCGATACCGGATAGTGCGGCGCGATCAGACCGAGCAGTTGCTGCCACGGAACAACCTGCTCCATCTCGGCCAGAAAGATCTCGCGCCGGGTCTGCTTGCGCTTGCCCAGGCCCTCAGCGTCACCGAACGTCAGTTGCATGGATCACTCCTCAACATCAGGCGGGTAGTGTCGCGTATCTGTGGTGCGTTGTTCAGAGGTTCCCTAGAGAAAGGGCTTGGTCGCGACTACGACGAAAATAGCGCTCGCCTCGCCGCGAGTAGCGCCTATCTCGCAAAGGAGAATGGGTTATCAAGGATAAATCACATCGCATTGAGTCAGCAGGCCGACTCTGTACGCCAAGGTGAGAACGTCTTTGTTGTTGAGGGGGCGTTGAATGATCCTGCACACAAGATGGCGCACATGAAGACCATGGATGCCATTGCGCAGCCGGTGGAGCAATCATTGGCTCAGCTGCAAACACTGAGCGAGGCGCAGCGGCAGCAACAACCGCAACCACAGCAGCAGCAAGAGCAGCAACGTGATCAAGCACCAGTGCAGCCGCATCGAACGGTATGAAATTGATCAGATAGTGCAACAAAGGTGTCAGCGCGATTTGCGATGTTTTTGTCCCAGTGGGCTGGTATCGCATCAGATCGCTAGCAAGCTTTATTTCAAGATCATAGAAAATCTTCTAAGAGCTGTATCCACCGGCGTCAACCCAGTGTGTTTTTGTGTCCGTAGTTTCTGGTGGTTGTAATCGACGCGATGCCTGCGCCCGGAGCCCGGCTGACAACACCCGTCGGGAAATACGACCACTCATTCTGTGCGGTTTCTAACCTCCTGCATCCCGTCGCTACCTCCACATCCGCCTGCGCAACGGCGAGCTGGCCCGCCTTGCATCGACGCAGCGACCCAGGTAATACCTCCGCCTAACGTATGGCGTGCGACACGCCACCGCGCATCACACTCGTACGCGACTACACGCACGTACGCCCCACCACGCGCTGGCGCGTGCGCGAGGAACCGGCATCGGGCAGGGCGCGCTTCGACTAGGCCATCGGCCTGTTGCATGCCGACTTGCTCGCCTACATGCGCCGGCGCCTTCGTCACCCGGACACCGCCGCCGACCTCGCCGAGGAAACGCTGCTCCGCCTGCTGGCCTACCGCGACGCGCCTAACATTGGCGACTGCGCACTGCTGATGTACCGCATCGCTCACAACATGGTGCTGGAGCATTGGCGCACGTGCCACCGCCGCCACGCCAACACCCACGTCGCACTGGACCTGATCACGCCGCTGGCCGCAGACGGCGCACACGTCGACCAGATCGCCGACACCCGCCGCATCGTGCAGCACCTGCAGACCCACACCCTCGCCACCCTCCAGTCCAGGTGCCGCCAGGCCTTCACCCTCCAACGCATCGACGATCTCACCTACCCGCAAGTGGCCGCAGCCATGGGCATCTCGATCAAGATGCTGGAAAAGCACATCAGCCGTGCGCTGGCTGCTTGCCGGGCTGCTGTGCAGTGATGTACTAATTACATGCAGCCAGGGCAGCGCTACGCTGCTAAATCAATGGATAAAGCCGATATGGAACTTGCTGGTTTATTGCAGTCTCTTAAGCCGGATGAGCTTCTCTTCATCGCGCAGCGAGACTACGGCGAGGATACTCACGCACACTTGGATGCTCTTGTCGCTGTTATGGCAAATGGTGGGCTGCTTGAGGAGGGGCAGCATTGGCATCCTTACGAGGTTATCGAGCTAACCGCGCATCGTCTCGTACCTGGGCATGAACGTGCATTTGTCGCGTGTACTCTGCTGGTCATCGCCGCAGTTCGCTCGGGCTTCGACACTTCAACAGATCTAGGCAGCAAGCTGGTCGACCGTGCTGCTGACTATGAAAGGCTCGAACCAGAACTCCGCGATTCCGTGTTATCAGCCTATGGAGAAGCCAGGTTGTAGAGAATCAGAGAACGCCCGCTTCTCCAGTCCGTATGTCGTACACCACTAATGCCTCTTGAAAAGGGTCAGCGCTGCAAACAAGTTCACCGGCACTGCTCCAGATAGCGGACAGACCTGCTCCTATAAAATTATCGGCGGCGCCGATACAGTTCGCCATCATTACGGTCATGGAATGGGTTTTTGCCATCATCGGATAATGACTGTAGGCCGATGCGACGCCTCTCTCGGATTTGGCCACGCTTGCAAGATACACATGAGAGCCTAACTTTGCAGCGTGTTCTGCATGGCTTGCCTGCAGCGACTCGTAGCAGATGGCGGGTGCCAGGACATGATCTGCGTGTCTAAGCACGAGCTGTTCAGTGCCGGGGGTGAAGAAAGGGTATTCGTCGACGTGTAGATGCTGCTTGGAATAGGTACTGCGCGCCAGCCCCGGTTGGAAGCAAATCATGCTGATTTCGGTGCCTTTCGTCCCCTTCGTCGGCGCGCCAACGGCGATGAGCATGCCATGCCGGTCGCTTAATGCCTGAAACTCATCAAAGCGCCGATCAGTCGGGTGCATCGCCAGAGCCTCCGCCAGACCTGGTTCATAACCAGTGAGGGACAGCTCGGGAAAGACCAGCACATCGGCACCCTTGCTTGCAGCCAGGCGGATGACATCGAGGTGCTTACTGATGTTTTTTTCGATCTCGCCAGGTATAGAAGCGATTTGAGCAGCGATTAACTTCATTGCCTGTCTCGTGTGAACGTGTTGAGGTCGTGCATCTTGGCTGGGCGCTTACCTAAGCAACGGCCTCAGGAAGACAGATTGCCTGGATGCTTACCGAACCTCTCCAGCCTGAATCCTGTAAAAAACTAGGTGCGCCGGTTTGGGGCCGGTGTTCATTTGTTGAGCACCGTGGTTCCCCAGATCTGGTCGTAATCGGCATTGTGCGCCTTGGTAAATCCATGGGCATCGCTGAACCCCTCATCGACTTTCTGGCCATCCTTGTAGATCACATAATGTCGCCCGCCGGCAGACTGGTTGCCCGGGTAATGCAGCTGCATACGGTAGACGAGCCTGCTCTCTTCCGCTGCAGGCGTTGCCTGTTGCTGTCCGCCGCCGCTGGCCATGTGCTTTATCTGCAATAGCGGTGTCGCCTGCTGCGGATAGGCAACAATCCAGCGCATGAAATTGGCTTGGTCCTGGGCTGACGCTTGCCCGGACGCTGGCCAGATATACAGAAAAGTTGCCGGCGTACCGGGCGCTGTACTGGCAGCTGGCATGTGCCACTCATAGACCTGCTGCTTGCCATCGGCTGTCGTCATCTCGAGCAGGCTGGCACTGCCGTGCGATGGGTTGCTGGCGGCCACCGGAAGTTCACTGATCGGCACCAGGCGGGAATCCGGTATGGCACCCGCCAGTGCCAGCAGTAGGTCGCGCTGGTTTGTCACCTCCTGCGCGTTCAACGACAGCGAGCGCAGATAGCGCGAACGCAGACTGAAACGGTAGCGCTTTTCCTGCAGGGTGAATTCTCCCTCGACCCTGGATGCTTCGTGCCAGTCGTGTCCGGGTGCCAAATTGACAGTGCCGTGCATGACGCAGAACCCCTGCTGGGACTGCGCCGCTGGCGGGAAGGGCGATGCGCTGCTGGTGATGGAGGCCAGGATTTCCTTGGTGCGCCGCTCGGTGATGTCCTGCAGGCGGCTGATGGCACTCTTCTGGAAGCGAAAGGTCGTGCCATCGCGATGGACGAAACCGGTGACCTGTACCACATCTGGATCGAGCGGCAATGCTTCTTCCTCGCGTGCGACGATCACTCTGCCATCATCCTGCGCCAGCGTTTCTACGGGCTTGATCAGTTGGCGTACCCGGCCATCACTGGCCGATGCTTGCGCGGCCAGCAGGCGCTGCGCATAGCTGGCCGCGTCTTCGCGGTAGGTATCGACGTCGCCCCAATAAAACTGCGCGGAACTTCCCAGGAAATGCAGGGGCATGTTGGACGTCACGGCAAGCCGCCCGATGCAGTAACTTGTGTTGCCAGTAGTGTCCGCCGATGGCGGCAGCGGCTTGTGAGTGGTGTTGGTGGTGCTGCAAGCAGCAAGCAACGCCACGGAAAACCACAGTAGTGCGCGCATCGGGCGTGGGGCGGAACGTCTCAACGCAATTCCTTCAAAACAGCAATCGGCCATGATAAATGACGCCGGTCCACGTGGTGCGTCACCCATGGCCAGGTCACCGGAAACCGCACTGCGCCGCTTTGCATCGGCTTTCATGCCGCGCGGTGGTTGATGGCGTGCCTGCCTCCGTTGCGTTTGCCCCTGCAGGAGTGCGGCGCACCGGGGTGGCTAGGCTTGCGATTACTTCTTTCGGTATACCCCGCCGAAGGAAACGTTCATTCCGCCGCATTCCAGGTTGTCGTCGACCAGCAGCATGTCGCCCAGCAATTGCAGGCGCACCTTGCACGTGTTCTCGTTGACCTCGATGCGGTTGCCTTCTGGATAGCCGCGCGCGGTGACCGAGCCGGTGTGCGGACCGCCCGGCGTCTGTTCCGGGTCAGGATAGGCGCTGGGCCAGTACGCATCGCCGTTGACGGTGATGCTGCCGTCTGCGTTGGGGGTCAATTGCAGCATGTTGTCGCCGTAGTGCCAGTGGCCGTTCCACGCCTGTGGTGTGGGCGTGGCAGCGCTTGGTTGCATCTGCAGGCTGGACTGTGCAACCCAACCGGCGGTGCCGCCTCCCTTGTTGGGATAGAGCACGCAGACATACGCATTGCGGCGCTGCGCCGTCAGGACGATATCGTTCTTGACCACGTAGGCGCGTCCCTGGCATGCGGCCCCGCCCTTGTCCGGGCAACCATCGGTGTCCTTGAGCAGATGCAGGCGCGGCGGGATGACCTTGCCGAGGGAGAACGCCACCGGCGCGCTGGTGAACAATCCATTGCGGCAGGTGGCATCGTCGGTGGCAGGCGCGGCGTGGACCAACGGCGAAACGCCCAACAGGGCAAGCATCCAGGCCTTATGCATGGCAATCACTCCAAATGTGGCGCGGTAGTGTGCGGTAAACCGGGCCGTCTTTCAGCAGGAAAATGTCACCACACGCCATGCGTACCACAGCCGCGCTGACCCACGTCCAGTTCCACGCCCGCCCGCCCGCAAGCGCGCGCCGCCGCGTGCGGTGCGTGCATGGTGCGGCGTTGTGTCTTCGCCCCGCAGCCCATGCTTGTGTCTGATTAACTCAGTGGAAGTGTATGAGCTCTCTTCACCTGGCGAGGGCGATGCTGCTGTCTCCAATCGAGAGGGAGTGGAGCATGAAACAATCACTGTTGGTCCTGTCCATCGTCGCGGCGCTGGCGCTCGCTGGCTGCAAGCCGGATGCCGACAAGGAGGCCGCAGCGCCTGCCGCGTCCACCGAGCCGACGCCGACCGGTGGCGCGGCGACCCCGACCACACCGCCTGTCGGCGAAGCCAGCCCGGCGCCGGAAGGCGCGGCGCGCGCGAGTTCCGGAGACGACATCGCCCTGGGCCTGCTCGGGGCGGTGAATAACCACGAGATCGCCGCAGCCAAGCAGGCGCAGGACAAGAAAGTCACCGGCGCGGTGCTGGAGTACGCGAAGATGATGGAAAAAGAGCACACCGAGAACCTGGAAAAGACCAAGGCGCTGGGGACGCTGGCCGAAACCCCGGACGTCAAGAAGCTGGAGAGCAAGGGCGAGCAGGACCTGTCCACGCTAGGGCAGAAGTCCGGCAAGGACTACGCGGCGGCCTACATCGATGCAATGATCGCCGGGCACAAGGACGCGCTGCAGCTGATCGAAACACAGATGATGACGGTGGCGTCGACCGAGCCGGTCAAGCAGCATCTGACCGAGACCAAGACGCACGTCGAGCAGCACCTGGCGAAGGCGGAAGCCATCAAGAAGGCGATGTGAGCATGGGCGTGGCAGATCGCCGGTCTGCCACGCCTGGTCTGCAAGCGGCGAGTGAGCGCGACGTCGCCATCTTGAGCTTTAGGGACCTGCACGGACGTCGATCAAACGTTCTCTGGCGAAGCGTTCGAGCCCACGTCGCGTTGCCGCAAACGTGATGGCAACCGACCTTCTGCTCAGCGGCACCGACCGAAGGTTCTGACGCGCGTTTGCTCCGCAATGATCAGGCGATCTTCCATCTGGCTGAGGATGAAGACCGCAGGAACGTTCTTGTTCGGCGCGTTGGCAGACGCGGTGATAATGCGCCATGTCCAGGGTGTGCGTGCCAGCAGCGTGACCGCGTTGGGCCAGAGGTCTTCGCCCTTGCCGGTCATGTGATCCCAGCCGAACTGGATGAGGTGCTTGGGGTCCGCTGTCTCGGCGTCATGGCAGGCGATCCCTGCGGTGACCCAGGCGCCTCGCAGTTGCTCGGGAAAATGGGCCTTGGGGACGTGTGGTTCATAGCTGCCAGCGCCGGTAATGCGCGTCAACGCGCCTGGCTTCCAGGTGTACGTCCAGCTGTAGCGGCCGGGGGCGGGACAGCGCTGCGACCCGTCCGGATTGGGTTGTTCCCGTTTGCAGATCGGCGAGTTCTCCTGCACGACGAACACGACCTCGATGCGGTTGCCCTGGACTGCAAGAGTCATCACTTCGCCAGGAATCTGCTCGCTGGCGTCTGGCGTGTAACCGGTCTTGCGTGCCCTGGTTTCCCATTCGTCGATCGGAGCGCTGACGTTGGGTGCCTTCCTGGGTGGGTGCTTGCGCAATACATCGATGCTGTTGGGGCAGTCGGAAGTGGAACCCGAGCAGTACGAAGAACTCAGATAGACGATCTCATCGACTCCATCCTTGTCCAGGTCGACGACCTGCACGAAGCCGGCGTAGTCGTCCTTGACGATGTCGTCGTTGACGCTGACGTCTTGCCAAAGCCCTACGATCTCTCCGGCACGACTCGGGCTCAGCCTCTGATCCTTTGCCGTTGCAACTGTGGCGGTGGCCAGCAGCGCCGCCATGATGTAGCTCCGCATCCTTGCTCTCCCTGCAGGTTGAAGCCCTAGCCTACAACGCCTGGGAATTGGCCAATGCTGTCTGATCCCTCACCACTGCCGCGCTTGTTTGATTTTCGTCAATTCCACCGACACATGAAATTCGCAGCCGGGGTGCTTGACTGCATCGGTCAAGAATCGTTGCGGAGTTGCGCATGAGTGCAGTCACGGTAGAAAGGGTCGACCAGGCCTTGAGTAGGCAGGGGTCGATCCGGACGGGAGTTGGACTGGTGCGTCGTGACCGAGCGCCGGTGGATCTGCGGGGTGGGTCGGCCCGTGTCGTTTCCTTCCTCACGGCGCGTGCGCGCGCCGTGGTCTGCTGAGGGGGGGCGCCATGCGGATCTGTGTTCTCAATGAGGCAACCGGCGAGCAGGCCGGGCTGGAGCAGCGCTGCAGGTCGGCGCGTGAGGCCGGCTTTGACCATGTGGTGCTCGCGCCGCCATTTGCACGCGACGCCGAAGGCCGGCTGAGCGAGGTCGCCACCACCGGCGAGGAAGACGCGCAGCGTCTGCGCGAGGTGGTGCAGGCCGCGCACCGCGCTGGCGTGAAGCTGCTGCTCGATGTGCGCCTGGACGAAGTCGGCGGCGCCAGTGCGGTGGTGCGCGAGAACCCGCAGTGGTTCCGTGCACGCAGCACGGCGGTGCCGGACCCGCGTCAGCCGCGTACTACGCCGGAAGTGGCAGAGGCACGTTTTGCCTATGCGCAGGAAGGCGCGGCGCTGATGGAGTGGTGGAGCGCGCGCCTGCTGGACTGGGCGGCGCAAGGTGTGGCCGGCTTCCGCCTGCTGCAGCCGCAACAGGTGCCGGCGCAGCGCTGGCGCGAGTTGATCGCACGCGTGCATGCGCAGGCGCCGGAAGTGGTGTTTGCAGCGTGGACGCCAGGCCTGGGCACTGAAGCCTTGCAGCAATTGGCCGGTGCCGGGTTCGATGCGGCGTTCTCCTCGCTCGCGTGGTGGGATGGGCGCAGCAGTTGGTTCTTCGATGAAGACACCGCATTGCGCGCACTCGCCGCCCAGGTGGTTGCGGTGCTGGATGCGCCCGATGGCAAGCGTGCGGCGACGCCTGCGCAGCACTGGCAGCTGGCGCAGGCACTGGGCGGGGCGTGGTTGTTGAACGCTGCGCAGCTGGATGCAGTGCCCTCTTCCATCCGTGCCACTGACAGCGTGCCGGCAAGCAATGCCGGCCTGCGGCTGCGCCCGCTATTGCGCGAAGCCACCGGGCTGACGGCCGTAGCGGTGGAGCCGCTCGGTGGCTTGCCCTCGTTGCTGTTGATCAATGGCGATGCCGCACATGTAGTGCCGGTGCCGGCACCGGATCTGCTGCGTCTGTTAGGCGATGCCGAAGCGTTGGTGGGCGAAGACGGCAGCACCTTGTCTGGTGCGACGCTGGAGGCGCTGGAGCCGGGCGAGGTGCGCGTGTATCGCAGTGTGCCTGCGCGGCATGTGTTGGCGGTGCCGCGCATGCGCCCGCGTGCGCAGACCGCGGCCGCGTGGCCGCGCGTGTGCATCGAATCGGTGACGCCTTCGGTCGATAACGGTCGCTTCCCGGTCAAGCGGACGGTGGGCGATCGTATCTGTGTAGAGGCCGATGCGTTCTGCGATGGGCACGACCGCATTGCAGTCGCTGTGCTGTGGCGCCCGGCCGATGCAAAGACCTGGGCCAGTGCGCCGATGCGCGCCTTGGGCAACGACCGTTGGCGTGCGGAGTTTCCGCTGGAGCGCATCGGTACCTACGAGTTCCGTGTGGAAGGCTGGCGCGATGTGTTCGCCACCTTGCATGCGGATCTGGAAAAGAAGCGCGCCGCCAACACGGTGCTGCCGGTGGATGTGCAGGAGGCGGTGGCGGTGGTGCAGGCCGCGCATGCACGCAGCAAAGGTGCATTGGCCGAGCGCTTGCAGGCCGTCCTCACCCGCATCGGTGCGCAGAGCGAGCCGTTGCAGCAGCTGGCCATCGTGCTGGAGCCGGACACCGCACAGGCGATGGCGTTGGCTGACGACAAGCCGTTCCGCTCCGAGACGCCAGTGACCTTCCGGGTGGAGTCGGAGCGCCGCGCGGCGCACTTTGCCAGTTGGTACGAATTGTTCCCGCGCTCGCAGAGCGGCGATGCGCAGCGCCATGGCACCTTCGACGATGTGATCGAACGGCTGGCGCATATCCGCGCAATGAACTTCGACGTGTTGTACATGCCGCCGATCCATCCCATCGGTGCGAAGAACCGCAAGGGACGCAACAACACGGTCACTGCCGTCGAAGGCGAGCCGGGCAGCCCGTATGCGATCGGCGCGGCCGATGGCGGGCATACCGAAGTGCACGCCGAACTCGGCGGGCTCGATGGCTTCCGCCGCCTGATCCAGGCCGCACGTGCGCATGGGCTGGAAGTGGCGCTGGATTTCGCCATCCAGTGCGCGCCGGATCACCCATGGTTGAAGGATCACAAGGACTGGTTCACCTGGCGTGCGGATGGCTCGATTCCGTATGCGGAGAACCCGCCGAAGAAATACCAGGACATCGTCAACGTCGATTTCTACGCCAGCGGTGCGGTGCCCGATCTGTGGAATACGCTGCGCGATGCGGTGCTGTTCTGGGTCAACGAGGGCGTGACGCTGTTCCGCGTGGACAACCCGCATACCAAGCCGTTCCCGTTCTGGGAGTGGTTGATTGCCGATGTGCGTGGGCGCCGCCCGGATGTGGTGTTCCTGTCGGAGGCCTTCACCCGGCCGAAGATGATGTATCGCCTGGCCAAGTGCGGCTTCTCGCAGTCCTACACCTACTTCACCTGGCGCAATCACAAGCACGAGCTGCAGGAGTATGTGGAAGAGTTGAACGAAGGCGTGCCGCGCGAATGCTTCCGCCCGCATTTCTTCGTCAACACGCCCGACATCAATCCGCAGTTCCTGCAGACCAGCGGGCGCAACGGGCATTTGATCCGCACTGCGTTGGCCACGACCTTGTCGGGGCTGTGGGGGATGTATCAGGGCTTCGAGTTGTGCGAAGCCACGCCGCTGGCGCCGGGCAAGGAAGAGTATCTGGACTCGGAGAAATTCCAGCTGCGCGCCTGGCCCGAACGTGCGCCCGGCGACATCGTCGATGAGATCACCCGCTTCAACCAGCTGCGTCGCATGCATCCCGAGCTGCAATCGCACCTGGGCACGCGGTTCTATCAGGCGCACAACGATCAGGTGCTGTACTTCGGCAAGTTCCTGGATGCCGGTTACCTCTCGCGCAGCCGCAGCATGGTGTTGGTGGCAATCAATCTGGACCCTAATGCCGCGCAGGACGCCGATATCGAAATTCCATTGTGGGAGTTGGGCCTGCCCGATCACGCCAGCGTGGCAGTGGACGATCTGTGGGACGGCCATCGCTTCACATGGCAAGGCAAGCAACAACACATCCGGTTAGAGGCGACGCGGCCGTTCGCGTTATGGCGCATCCGCGCAGGAGAGGTCGCATGAATGCAGTCCCATCGTTACAAGCCGACGCAGAACAGTCTGCGGTGGTTGCAGATCAGCTTTGGTACAAAGACGCGATCATTTATCAAGTGCACGTCAAGTCGTTCTTCGACTCCAACGACGATGGCATCGGCGATTTTCCCGGCCTGATTTCCAAACTGGATTACATCGCCGAACTCGGCGTGGACACCATCTGGTTGCTGCCGTTCTACCCCAGCCCGCGCCGCGACGACGGCTACGACATCGCTGAATACATGGCGGTGCACCCGGACTACGGCACCATTGCCGACTTCGAGCAGTTGGTGGCGCAGGCGCATGCACGCGGCATCCGCGTCGTGACCGAGCTGGTGATCAACCACACCTCCGATCAGCATTCCTGGTTCCAGCGTGCACGCAATGCGCCGGCTGGCTCGCCGGAGCGCGACTTCTATGTGTGGTCGGACACCGACCAGGAATACGAAGGCACACGGATCATCTTCTGCGATACCGAAAAGTCCAACTGGACCTGGGATCCGGTGGCCGGGCAGTACTTCTGGCACCGCTTCTATTCGCATCAGCCGGACCTCAACTTCGACAACCCCGCCGTACTGGAAGCGGTGCTGGAAGTGATGCGCTTCTGGCTGGATCGCGGCGTGGACGGCTTGCGTCTGGATGCGGTGCCGTACCTGATCGAGCGCTCCGGCACCTCCAACGAAAATCTGCCGGAAACCCACGCGATCCTGCGCAAGATCCGCGCCACCCTGGATGCCGAATACCCGGACCGCATGCTGTTGGCCGAGGCCAACATGTGGCCGGAAGACACCCAGCAATACTTCGGCCAGAACGCCGACGAATGCCATATGGCGTTCCACTTCCCGCTGATGCCGCGCATGTACATGGCGATCGCGCGCGAAGACCGCTTCCCCATCACCGACATCATGCGCCAGACCCCGGAGATTCCGGAGAGCTGCCAGTGGGCGATCTTCCTGCGTAACCACGACGAGTTGACGCTGGAAATGGTCACCGATTCGGAACGCGATTATCTGTGGCAGACCTACGCCTCCGATCGGCGCGCGCGTATCAACTTAGGCATCCGTCGCCGCCTGGCGCCGCTGCTGGAGCGCGACCGCCGCCGTATCGAATTGATGACCTCCTTGTTGCTGACCATGCCCGGCACGCCGGTGCTGTATTACGGCGATGAGATCGGCATGGGCGACAACATCCATCTGGGCGACCGCGACGGTGTGCGTACGCCGATGCAGTGGTCGATCGACCGCAATGGCGGTTTCTCGCGTGCCGACCCGGCACAGCTGGTGTTGCCGCCGGTGATGGACCCGCTGTACGGCTTCCAGGCGGTGAATGTGGAAGCGCAGATCCGCGACCAGCATTCGCTGCTGACCTGGACCCGCCGCGTGCTCAGCGTGCGCAAGCGCTACCAGGCCTTCGGCCGCGGCACCTTGCGCTTTTTGTACCCGGGCAATCGCCGCATGCTGGCCTACCTGCGTTGCTATCAGGACGAGACGGTGCTGTGCGTGGCCAATCTGTCGCATACGCTGCAGGCGGTGGAACTGGATCTGTCCGAGTTCGAAGGCCGCGTGCCGGTGGACATCATCGGTGGCGGCAGCTTCCCGCCGGTCGGCCGCCTGACCTATCTGCTCACTGTGCCGCCGTTCGGCTTCTACGCCTTCCAGCTGGTCAGCGAAGGGACCTTGCCGGATTGGCATGTGCCCACCCCGGTGCCGCTGCCGGATTACCGCACGCTGGTGTTGCGTAGCGATACCGACGAAGGCAACGCGCTGCTGCCGCATCTGTCCACATTGGAAAGCGAAATCCTGCCGGCCTGGTTGTCGGCGCGGCGCTGGTTCTCGGCCAAGGATCAGGTGCTGAAACACGTGCGTATCTCGCGTCGCACGCCGTTGCCCGGCGATGAGCCGATGAGCCTGCTGGAGCTGGAAGTAGAGCTGGAAGATGGCCGCCACGAGAGCTACATGCTGCCGATCGGCATCGTGTGGGAGCGCGACCACCCCAGCACCCTGGCCGAGCAGTTGGCACTGGCGCGTGTGCGTCAGGGCCGCGAGGTGGGTTACCTCACCGATGCGTTCGCACTCAAGCCGATGGTGCGTGGAGTGATCGATGCGCTGCGCGAGAATTCCACGCTGGAGTTCCGCGATGGCGACGATGCCTCGCAGCAGGGACAGGTGCGCTTCGAAGCGACGCCGGCGTTGGCCAAGCTGGATATTCCGCAGGATCCGGACATCCGTTGGTTGTCGGCCGAACAGAGCAACAGCTCGCTTGTGGTCGCCGACAAGGCGGTGTTCAAGCTGCTGCGGCATGTGGCCAATGGCGCCAATCCGGAGATCGAGATCGGCCGTCGTCTGACCGAAATGGGCTATGCCAACGCCGCGCCCTTGCTGGGAAGCGTCAGCCGCATCGACGCGCAGGGCACCATCACCACCATTGCGTTGCTGCAGGGCTTCATCCGCAATCAGGGCGATGCCTGGCGTTGGACGCTGGACCATCTGGCACGCAGTTTCGACGAGTACGCCACCGCGCAGACCGACGAATCGCGCGCCGAAGCCGTGGCCGGTTACGACGCGTTCGCTGCCGTGGTCGGCAAGCGTCTTGCCGAGCTGCACGAAGCCTTGTCGTGCGATACCGACGATGCGGACTTCGTGCCGCAGCGCATCGACCTGCCCGCCGCCAACGATGTGGTGGCCGGCGTTGCGCGCCAGGTCGAACAGATGTGGGACACAGTCAACGCACGCCTGGCCAGCAGCGACGATGCGATCGAACGCGACGCACTGGAAGCGGTGCTGGCCGAACGCTCGCAGCTGGAGGCCTTGCTGGCCAAGGCACCGAGCGTGCTCGCCGAGTCGTTGTTGACCCGCGTACACGGCGACTTCCACCTGGGCCAGATCCTGGTGGCGTTCGACGATGTGATCCTGATCGACTTCGAAGGCGAGCCGGCAAAGCCCTTGTCCGAACGGCGCGCCAAGGCCAGCCCGCTACGCGATGTCGCCGGTTTCCTGCGCTCGCTCGATTACGCCAGCGAAGTCTCGGCACGCGGCGAAGAAGGCACTGCCGCACGTGCGGGCGTGGGGGTGGATACGCATCTGGATGAATTCCTGGTGCAGTTCCGTCGCCGCTCCACGCAGGCATTTCTGGACGCGTACCATGCCGTGCTCGATGCCAGCACGCATCCGTGGATCGCACCGGCAGCGTTCAATGCGGCCACGCTGTTGTTCCTGGTGGAAAAGGCCTGCTACGAAGTGCGCTACGAAGCCGCCAACCGGCCCGGCTGGTTGATGGTGCCGGTGGAAGGCTTGCGACGCATCCTGCAACGCGCGCGCGCTGATGCAGGAGACACATGATGAGTGGAGTGATGACAGCAGTGACCAATCGATGGGACCCCGGCGCGACCCGCGCCCTGGCCGAGGCACGCCATGGCGATGCATTCGCCATCCTGGGCGCGCACCCGACCGACAGCGGACGGGTGCTGCGCACCTACCAACCGGGCGCCAACTACGTCAATGCAGTGCTCGACGAAGGGCAGGTCATCGCGCTGGAGGCAGGCCCGGAGCCGGGCCTGTTCGCTGGCGAGTTGCCGGCGCAAGGCGCTTATCGCCTGCGCATCGGCTGGCCCGGTGGCGAGCAGGACACCGCCGACCCGTTTGCGTTCGGGCCGCAACTCAGCGACTTCGATCTGCACCTGATCAGCGAAGGCCATCATCTGCAACTGGCCGATGCACTCGGCGCCAATGCGATCGAGGTCGATGGCGTGCGCGGCACGCGCTTTGCGGTATGGGCACCGAATGCCACACGCGTGGCGGTGGTGGGCGATTTCAATAGCTGGGACGCGCGCCGGCATCCGATGCGGCTGCGGCATCAGTCCGGCGTGTGGGAGTTGTTCGTGCCCGATGTCGGCCCTGGGGCGCATTACAAGTACCAGCTGCGCGGCCCGCATGGAAATGAGTTGCCTGCCAAGGCCGACCCGGTGGCGCGGCGTGCGGAGCTTGCTCCGGGCACCGCTTCGATCGTGGCTGACCCCACGCCGCATCAGTGGAACGACGACGGCTGGATGGCCACACGCGCACGCCGTCAGGCGCACGACGCACCGATGAGCATCTACGAGATCCACGCCGGCTCCTGGCTGCGCGAAGAAGGCGTGGACCTGGATTGGGACGGGCTTGCCGATCGCCTGATTCCGTACGTGGCCGATATGGGCTTCACGCACGTTGAGCTGATGCCGGTGACCGAACATCCGTTCGGCGGCTCGTGGGGCTATCAACCGTTGGGGCTGTTTGCGCCCACCGCGCGCTTCGGCTCGCCGGATGGCTTCGCCCGCTTCGTCGAGCGCTGCCATCGCGACGGGATCGGTGTGATCGTCGATTGGGTGCCGGCGCATTTCCCCACCGACGCACACGGCCTGGCGCATTTCGACGGCACGGCGCTGTACGAGCATGCCGACCCGCGCGAAGGCTTCCATCGCGACTGGAATACGCTGATCTACAACCACGGGCGCCGCGAGGTCTCCGGGTTCCTGATCGCCAGCGCATTGGAATTTCTGCAGCGCTTCCACGTCGACGGCCTGCGCGTGGATGCGGTGGCCTCGATGCTGTACCGCGATTACAGCCGCAATGCCGGCGAGTGGGTGCCCAACATCCACGGCGGGCGCGAGAATTACGAAACCATCGCGTTCCTGCGCCGGCTCAACGAGGTGGTGCGCGAGCATGCGCCTGGTGCGGTGATGATCGCGGAGGAATCCACCGCGTTCCCCGGTGTGACCGCCGATGTGGCGCATGGCGGGCTGGGCTTCCACTACAAGTGGAACATGGGCTGGATGCACGACACCTTGCACTACGCCGCGCTGGATCCGATCTACCGCCGTTATCACCACGGCGAGCTGACCTTCAGCATGGTCTATGCGTATTCGGAGCGCTTCGTGCTGCCGATCTCGCACGACGAAGTGGTGCACGGCAAGGGCTCGCTGCTGGGCCGTATGCCGGGCGACGATTGGCAGCGCTTCGCCAATCTGCGTGCGTATCTGGGTTTCATGTTCACCCACCCCGGGCGCAAGTTGCTGTTCATGGGCTGCGAGTTCGGCCAACCGACCGAATGGAATCATGACGGCGGCATCCCGTGGCATCTACTCGACGACCCGCGCCACCGCGGTGTGCAGACGCTGGTACGCGATCTGAATCGACTGTATGTCGAATACCCCGCGCTGCACGCCTACGACGACGATCCGTCCGGATTTGCGTGGGTGGTGGGCGATGATGCCGCCAACAGCGTGGTTGCGTTCCTGCGCAAGGGCAAGCGCGGCGATGCGCCGGTGTTGGTGGTGATCAACTTCACCCCGCTGGTGCAGCACGGTTATCGCATTGGCGTGCCGCAGAGCGGTCAATGGCGCGAAGTGTTCAATAGCGACGCCGGTATCTACGGCGGTGCCAATCTGGGCAATGGCGGTGTGGTCACTGCAGAGCAGCAATCCATGCATGGCCAGGCACAATCGCTGCCGCTGCTGTTGCCGCCGCTGGGCGTCATCGTGCTGACCCCGCACGGCTGATGCATCGCATACACCGCCGGACTGCTGGTCCGGCGGTGTGGCACCTGTTAGATTGCGCGCCGTAGAGTGGTGAACGAAACACCGCGAACGCCTTCATTGGCGCGCGGCAGTTTTGTCATCCGCTTCTTAGGCAGCCCTGGGAGGGCTGCCGGGCACAGCCGCCGCCATGCCTTCCGTCGACCGTCTTTGCGGGAGCGTTGTGCGTGGGCGTTTTGATTGCTGTGAGTGTTGGTTTGCCTGTTGAGTCCGCTTTCTGCGCTGCGCGCAACAGTGGCTGCGCGCATGCAGCGGTGTGCACGGCACAGCCACTGCGTGCGACCGCGCGATGTGGCTACCGATGTCCTGCCCGGCTTGGTGCGCTGCCTGAGCCCACCTCGACGCAGGCTTGCGCATGAGCAGCCTGATGACGTTTTTGTATCTGCTCGCCGCTGCCGCCTCGGCTTTTGCGTTTTATCTGGCAACCACGCATCAACGTCTCGTACTGCGGCGCCGATTGTCTGCGCGCCTGTTGCGCAGCGGTGGCAGCGTGTTGCTGGTGTTGTCGCTGGCCTGCGCCATCCGTGCGCTGGGTGTGTGGGCGGGCGTCTTCGCCGCTGTGACCGCGCTGATGCTGGTGGCGGTGGCGCTGCCGTATCTGGATGTCTGGCAACAGGCGCGTGCGCAACGCAGGCAGGTGCGTCATGTGGGCTAGATGGTTGGCTGCCGTGGTGCTGGGCCTGCCGCTTGCGGTCGGTGTGGTCGGCTTGTGCGCGTTGTTGCTGCCCGGGCCGCAGCAAAGCTACACGCTGGCGTGGCTGCTGCTGATGTTTCCGGTGTGGATCGGTGCAATGGCACTGCCGTTCGTGTTTCGTAGCGCAGGACGCGCCTGGATGGTCCTCGGTGGGCTGACGTTGCTGTGCTACATCGTACTCGCGGGCATCAAGGTACTTGGCTGGACGGAGTTGAGCGCATGAAAGCATCGACCTTGCGCGCGTTTCTCTCCGTGCATAGCTGGATGGGTTTGCTCGCCGGCATGGCGTTGTTTATCGCCTTCTATGCCGGTGCCATCACCGTGTTTACGCATGCGTTGAGCGACTGGCAGGCCACGCCACAGGTCACGCAAAAGACGCCAGCCGATCCGGTCGCCGCAGCGCAGGCCTTGCTGGACGCGGTGATCGCCGAGCATCCGCAGGTGGCCGAATCGTTTCTGGTGCTGCTGCCCGGTGAACACGGGCCGATTCCACGGCTGTATTGGTATGGCGCGCAGGCCGATGCCAGTGGCGGCATGCGCCAATACCAACACGCCGCCGATGGCACGCTGCAGGAGTTGCCGCAGCGCGTGGGTTTTGCCGATTTCCTTTACGACCTGCATTTCACCGCCGGACTGCCGCGGGTGTTCGGCACCTATCTGTTCGGCGTGATCAGCGTGCTGTACGGGCTGGCCCTGGTCAGCGGGGTAGTGTTGTATGCGCCGGTGTTCTTCAAGGATCTGTTCGCGCTGCGGCTGGGCCACAACCTCAAGCGCCTGTGGCAGGACGCGCACAACGTGGTCGGCATGTTGTCGCTGCCGTTCCATGTGATCTTCGCCTGGTCCGGTGCGGTGTTGTGCCTGGGCGTGTTGCTGCTGGCACCGTTTCAGTTTCTAGGGAACCTCTGAACAACGCACCACAGATACGCGACACTACCCGCCTGATGTTGAGGAGTGATCCATGCAACTGACGTTCGGTGACGCTGAGGGCCTGGGCAAGCGCAAGCAGACCCGGCGCGAGATCTTTCTGGCCGAGATGGAGCAGGTGGTTCCGTGGCAGCAACTGCTCGGTCTGATCGCGCCGCACTATCCGGTATCGGGCCGGCCAGGTCGGCAGCCGTACGCACTGGCGACGATGTTGCGGATTCATCTGCTGCAGCAGTGGTATGCGCTGAGCGATCCGGCGATGGAAGAAGCACTGCACGAGATCCCGACCTTGCGGCGGTTTGCCCAGCTCGGTGGCTTGGACAACGTTCCGGACGAGACCACGATTCTCAACTTTCGGCGCCTGCTGGAGACCCATGGCCTTGCCGCGCGGATGCTGGAAGCGGTCAACGCGCATCTGGCGCGCAAGGGCCAGAGCCTGCGGTCGGGCACGATCGTCGATGCGACGCTGATCGCGGCGCCCAGTTCGACCAAGAATGCCGACAACGCGCGCGACCCTGAGATGCATCAGACCAAGAAGGGCAATCAGTGGTATTTCGGGATGAAGGCGCACATCGGCGTGGATGAATTTTCCGGGTTGGTGCACCACGTCCATTGCACAGCCGCCAACGTCGCCGATGTCACGGTGATGCACACGTTGCTGCATGGCAAAGAAGACAGCGTGTTCGGCGATAGCGGCTACACCGGTGCGGACAAACGCGAAGAACTGCAGGCCTGCAAGGCTGCATTCTTCATCGCCGCCAGGCCCTCGACGATGCAAGCCCTCGGCAACAAACGCGAGCGTGCTCGGGAAAGACGTTGGGAACACTTCAAGGCCAGCGTGCGCGCGAAGGTGGAGCATCCATTCCGGGTGATCAAGCGCCAGTTCGGCTACACCAAGGTCCGCTATCGCGGCCTGGCCAAGAACACCGCGCAGGTGCTGACCTTGTTTGCGCTATCGAACCTGTGGATGAAGCGAAAGCAGTTACTGCCGACGATGGGGAACGTGCGCCTGTAACCCGGGCAACACCCTGCAAACGCGCCGGAAACGGCAAAAAAATCGAGGATCTGAGCGCCGTCAGCCTGGTCGATGTGGTTAGGCTCATCCTCCGATGCCGTTGATCAGACCATCCCTAGTGTTCGACGGCAAGTTGATGCAGATCCTGGAGCCGGAGTTCGAGCTCACCCCGCATGTGGCACCGGCCAAGCGTGCCGCCCCGTTACTACCGGTCGCGGTGTTGCTGGACAAGGCGCGTGCAGCCAGCCCGGGGTTTGTGCCGGAAAGCATCGGGTTTCACGATGCCGGCGATGCCAATGCGCGTGCGGAAGTCTATGGCCACCACGATCAGCGCCAGCTCAACACGCTCGGCGGCGTGGCACTGGAAGCGGCAACCGGCAATGTCTTGCGGGTGCTCGAGCCCAAGACGATGTCGGCCGGCACCGCTGCACTGCGTGGGCTGCAGGCGCTGCATTTCGGCAATTTCGGGCATGTGCCGGTGCAGTGGCTGTACTTCCTGCTGGGGCTGGGCGGTGCGTTCCTGTTCTACAGCGGCAACCTGTTGTGGATCGAGGCACGCCGCAAACGTCGCCTGGTCGATCAACCGCGCCGCACGCACGCCATGGCGCGGCTCACCGTCGGCATCTGCCTGGGCAGCGTCGCCGGCATCTCGGCCTTGTTCATCGCGGCGCGGTTTCTGCCGCAGGGACAGGAGCGTTATGTCTACTACGCGGTCTTCGCGCTCATGGTGATGTGGGCCTTGCTGCGTCCCACTGCACGCGGCGCCTACGAGGTGTTGCTGGCGTGCGCCGTACTGACGGCGTTGATTCCGGTAGCCAGCTGTTTTTCCGCGCGCGGTGTGGTGCTGCCGTGGCAGGACGCAACGGTGCTCGGCGTTGACCTGATCGCGCTTGCCTTGGCATGGACGTACTGGCAGCTGGCACGCGCGAGCAAACGGCGCGGAGTGCAGGGCGATCCGAACAGCGTCTGGGCGTGGGGAGATCGCGCCGCTCCGTGAGCGGTCGCTGTGCCTGCGCGCTGTAGTGCATTGCAGTGCTGCAATGCACAACGCGCGTGTTGCGGACCGAAGACCTGGGCCCGGTTGAGCTCAACCCACGTGTGATGACATGTATGTCACGTACGATTCTTGGCTTCTTGTCGCTGCTGACGTTTGTTTGGGTGCGTTGAAATGTCCACACCACTGCGCATTGGCCTGATCTCCGACACGCACGGCTTGCTGCGGCCGGAGGCGGTCGCCGCGTTGCAGGGCTGCGCGGCCATCATCCATGCCGGCGATGTGGGCAAGCCGGAGATCCTCACCGCGCTGCAGGCGCTGGCGCCGTTGCACGTGATCGCCGGAAACATCGACAACACGCCATGGGCAGCCGAGCTACCCGAGACGCTGGATCTGCGGATCGCAGGCGCGCGTCTCCATGTGTTGCACGATCTGAAAACGCTGGCGCCCAATGTGGCGGCAGATGTGATCGTCAGCGGTCATTCGCACCAGCCATCGGTGCATATGCGCGACGGCGTGCTGTACGTCAATCCGGGTAGCGCCGGCCCACGTCGCTTCAGCTTGCCGATCAGTGTGGGCACCTTGTGGTTGGGCGATGGCCCGCCGCGTGCGGAACTGCAAGTGCTACAGCTGCGTTGATCCAGGACAGATGCCTGCAACAGGCGGTGAGCCACGATCCAGGTGACGCGGTGCGATGGCGTGCATCTGACTTCGATACGCTCGATCCAGCATGCACTGACAGTACGAACGCAAGCTGTTGGCAACGCATGAGTTCGCCGACCTCACGCGGCATATAGGCACGCACCCGGGCTATCTGTTGAACGCTTGTGCACGTTTGAAACCCATGACCCTGTCTGCACGCATGCGGGGCCACCCTAGTGCCTCAAGTCGTCGCAAGGAGTCCTCATGAATACACGTCGCCAATTCCTCTCCGCCGCCGCTGCCGGCACCGCTGCGTTGGCCGCTGCGCCATTGTTGGCACAGTCCTCCGCGCCCGGCAGCGTGATGCCGACGCGCGGCAAAACCACCGTATCGAAGCTGCCTGCCAACGCAGCGACCAAGGGTGCGCGGTATCGCCCTGCGAGCCGTCTAGGCTTTGGTGGCGTGGCGATCGGCAATGGATTCGCAGCCACCAGCGATGCGCAGAGCGAAGCGACCCTGGCGGCGGTGTGGGAGTCGGGCGTGCGTTATTTCGATACCTCGCCGTGGTACGGGTTGGGGTTGTCGGAGCGTCGCACCGGTCATCATCTGCACAATCACGCCGCAGACGAATACGTGCTGTCGACCAAGGTCGGGCGCCTGCTCACCGCGACCGACAAACCGCCCAAGACGATGTGGCAGCAGCCCTCGCCCTTCGACTATCGCTACGACTACAGCGCCTCCGGCGTGCGCCGCTCGATCGAAGACAGCCTGCAGCGCCTGGGTGTGTCGCAGATCGATATCGCCTACATCCACGATCTGTCGCCGGAGAACGAAAAAGATCTCGGCATGCCATGGGAACAGCGCTTTGCCGAAGCGGTGAAAGGCGCCATGCCCGAGCTGAGCAAGATGCGCAAGGAAGGCCTGATCAAGGCCTGGGGTTTTGGCGTCAATCGTCCGGAACCTGCCTTGCGTGCGATCGAGGAAGCCGACCCCGACATCTTCCTGCTGGCCTGCCAGTACTCGCTGCTCGATCACGCGCGTGCACTGCACGACACCTTCCCGAAGATCGCCAAGCATGGCGCCTCGGTCGTCGTTGGCGCGCCGCTGTTGGCGGGTTATCTGGCCGGGCGCGAGCGTTATCTCTACGACGGCAGCGTGCCGGAATGGGCGCCGGCCATGCGACAGAAAGCGCTGGCCATCTGCGACCGCCACGGCGTGGATCTACGCACCGTCTCGCTGCAGTTTGCCGCTGCACCGCAAGTGGTCTCGGCGGTAATTCCGGGCGCGCGTACGGCCGAGCAGGCGCATGCGAATGCGGCGTCGATGCGCGTGGCGATTCCAGCAGCTGTGTGGGATGAACTCAAGCGCGAGCAAGTGATCGAAGCGGATGCGCCGGTGCCTGTTGTGAGCTGATGCAGCTAAGAGCGGCTAACAAAACCTAGGGATGGTCTGATCAACGGCATCGGAGGATGAGCCTAACCACATCGACCAGGCTGACGGCGCTCAGATCCTCGATTTTTTTGCCGTTTCCGGCGCGTTTGCAGGGTGTTGCCCGGGTTACAGGCGCACGTTCCCCATCGTCGGCAGTAACTGCTTTCGCTTCATCCACAGGTTCGATAGCGCAAACAAGGTCAGCACCTGCGCGGTGTTCTTGGCCAGGCCGCGATAGCGGACCTTGGTGTAGCCGAACTGGCGCTTGATCACCCGGAATGGATGCTCCACCTTCGCGCGCACGTTGGCCTTGAAGTGTTCCCAACGTCTTTCCCGAGCACGCTCGCGTTTGTTGCCGAGGGCTTGCATCGTCGAGGGCCTGGCGGCGATGAAGAATGCAGCCTTGCAGGCCTGCAGTTCTTCGCGTTTGTCCGCACCGGTGTAGCCGCTATCGCCGAACACGCTGTCTTCTTTGCCATGCAGCAACGTGTGCATCACCGTGACATCGGCGACGTTGGCGGCTGTGCAATGGACGTGGTGCACCAACCCGGAAAATTCATCCACGCCGATGTGCGCCTTCATCCCGAAATACCACTGATTGCCCTTCTTGGTCTGATGCATCTCAGGGTCGCGCGCGTTGTCGGCATTCTTGGTCGAACTGGGCGCCGCGATCAGCGTCGCATCGACGATCGTGCCCGACCGCAGGCTCTGGCCCTTGCGCGCCAGATGCGCGTTGACCGCTTCCAGCATCCGCGCGGCAAGGCCATGGGTCTCCAGCAGGCGCCGAAAGTTGAGAATCGTGGTCTCGTCCGGAACGTTGTCCAAGCCACCGAGCTGGGCAAACCGCCGCAAGGTCGGGATCTCGTGCAGTGCTTCTTCCATCGCCGGATCGCTCAGCGCATACCACTGCTGCAGCAGATGAATCCGCAACATCGTCGCCAGTGCGTACGGCTGCCGACCTGGCCGGCCCGATACCGGATAGTGCGGCGCGATCAGACCGAGCAGTTGCTGCCACGGAACCACCTGCTCCATCTCGGCCAGAAAGATCTCGCGCCGGGTCTGCTTGCGCTTGCCCAGGCCCTCAGCGTCACCGAACGTCAGTTGCATGGATCACTCCTCAACATCAGGCGGGTAGTGTCGCGTATCTGTGGTGCGTTGTTCAGAGGTTCCCTAGCGAGCGAGCGCCTGTCAGAGAGTGCAGTGGTTTTGTCGGCCGCATCTTGGTGGATGCAGTCAGAGGTCCAGATCAGACACTGAGGTGGTTGAATGCGCGGTGCCCTCACCGCTTGCGGGACACGCCGCAAGTACGTCCATGTAGGCTCGGTGGCGGCATCCATGCCGCCACACGGTCCCGCAAATCGGTGAGGACACCGCACCAGAGAGTTTGTCGGTTGCTTTCTTAAAGCTTGTCCATGGCTCGGCTTGCATTGAGAAGATGAATCAGGCGTGCCGTTATCTAAGCAACCCACGTAATGCATTGCTTGCACCATGCACACCGATCATCTCCACTGGTCCTTGCCCGCCCACCGTCGCGGGACCTTACGCGGCATGGATGCCGCGTAAGAGCCTACATGGACGTACTTGCGGCGTGTCCTGCGATGGTGGGCGGGCAAGGGCCCTGCAGCCAAGCCGCAGATCAGCCGGCCTGCAGTAGCCTGACGTGAAGTAGTTTTGTTAGCCGCTCTAGTTGATCAAATAGAGTGACGCATCAAGGAATCAACAGCGGCCGCAACGCAGGCACCTGCTTTGCCAACTCGTCGGCGACAATCGCCGCGAACAGATCCGCGCCGTCCGCACCAAGATGCGTGTAGTCGAATGCGAGTTTGGCCTGGCCCATCGGCTCGGCGCTGGCATTGTCCTGTGCAGTGGCGGGGACGCTGCCCGCTGCCGCGATTTTTGACGACGCCGACACCGGCGCATGCAATGCCTGCCCCGGTGTCTTGCCAATCGTGGTGCCCGATTGCGCGGCAATCACTTGTTCCGGATCGGCAGGGCGCTGCGCCAGCCGCATCGCCAATACCGGGCCCATGCCCTGCACCAGCGCACGGCTGCGCGCATGCAGGTCGATCAACGGCACCTGTAACTCGCGTGCAATTGCGCGTGTTGTCTCCGCCCACGGCGCCAAGTCGTCGATTAATTGGCCGCGTTCGAATTGCCGCCGCGTCAATGGCGTGACCAACACGGGGATCGCACCGGCGGCACGTGCGTCGGCGACATAACGGCGAAGATTCGCCGGGAATTCGGTCGCCAACTCGGTGGAACGCCCAGGTTTGCCGGGTTGATCGTTGTGCCCGAACTGGATCAACACATACACCTGTCGATAGCCGCCGCTGCGTAGCTCCTTCAGTGCGATCTCCCACGAGCCTTCGGCGCGATAGTTGGAGGTGCTGCGGCCACCGCGCGCCAGATTGAGGCAGCTCAGGAACGAGGTCACATGCTGCGCGCAAAAGCTCGGCCCCCAGCCACCTTGCACGGCGGTGGTGGAGTCGCCGACCAGCACGATCTTGCTGGCGGCAAAGTGCTTGCCGCTAGCGGCCACGTTAAACGCTGGCACGCTTGCAGTTGACACATCAACCGGTGACGCATCTGCAGCGTACGCAACAGGTGCAGCGATTGCTGCAAGCAAAACCAACGGTACAAGAGACGAAAAACGCATGAATCACCAATGAGGAAAGCGATCAGAAGACGAAAGGTAGTCAGAAGGCGAAAGGTGATCAGAAGACCGCAGGCAGGCAGAAGAGCGCAAGCACGATGACCCGAGCCGCGCGCTGATGGGCGCCTACACGCACGCCACGCCGTGCCGCTGCGGAGTGCGATCAGACCACGCTCGACCTCGACCTTGACCACGAAAGTCAGTCAAAACGTACCGCGTTGAATGAAAGGCGCTTGCTGATACAGCTTGCGCTCGCCACTGCGCGGATCGTGGTCGAGCCGGCTGGGTGTATCGAACAGCAACGTCTCGCGCTGCTGCAACGAATACTGTCGCCAACGCGGCAGACCACGATGATTCGGGTCGCCGCTGTGCGCGAATGCAATCAACGCCTCGCTCATCTGCTCGGCCATGCGCTGCGCATCGGCGCCATCGCCGGTGCGCGAACCCGGTTGCGCAATGGTGTCGAAGACCAGCGGAATATCCAGCGTGTGGAAGGCACCGAACTTGCCGCCATCCAGTGGCGAGCCCCAATCCAGTTGATAGACCCAGGTGGGTGCGCCTTGACGTGCGCGTGCCTCGGCTTCTTCGACCGCGCCGCGCCATGAGCGCCCTGCGGTGGTGGCCGCGAAGAACACCTCCGATGGCGAATACTGCGGATACAGCCGGCGGTATTCGGCAATCACCACCTGCGGCAGCAGATCCACGTATTGCTGGGTTTCCAGCCTGGCCGGCAGCTCGTCCCAGCTCAGCGCGAAGTTCTTCGCATCGTTGCCGAGAAACGCGCGCGTTTCGTCGCGGGTATTGCCGATCACCAGCGGAATTTTCGCCGATTGCAGCGGGGCGGTCGGCCAGAACGGATGCACCGGCACATTGCGCGCATCCAGCACCGGGCCGAAATATAACGCGCTGTTTTCCACCCGCGAGGGATCGCGCACTTGCGCGGCAGCCAGCAGCTGCGCAAGTGGTAGCGTGCGAATGCGCGCAAGCGCGCCGGGCGCAAGTTTCAATGCATCCAGCAGCAGTTGCGCGCGCTGGGTGGCCGCACGCGGGCCGGCCACGGTGACCTGCTGCCCGCTCATGGTCCACGCGCGATGGAACAGGCCGCGTGCGGCGGGCATCGCCATCAAGGTGGCGATCTTGGCGCCGCCACCGGACTGGCCGAACACGGTGACATTGCCGGCATCGCCGCCGAATTCGGCCGCGTGCTGGCGCACCCACTGCAGTGCCTGGATCAGGTCCAGCTGCCCGGCATTGCCGGAGTCGGCAAAGCTCGTATCGCCCAGCTGCGCCAGCGACAGATAGCCGAACAGGTTGAGCCGGTGGTTGACGGTGATCACCACCACATCGCCGCGCTTGCACAGGCGCACGCCGTCGTAGAGCGGATCGCTGCCTGAGCCGGTGGTGTAGCCGCCGCCGTGGATGTAGAACAGGATCGGCCGCTTGCCGCCGTCGCGCAGGCCCGGCGTCCACACGTTGAGGAACAGGCACTCCTCGCTGGTGGGTTCGCTGGCTTTGGGTTGCGGTGCAGCGGCACCGAAGGCGCTGGCATCGCGCACGCCCTGCCAGGGCGTTTCCGGCACCGGCGCCTGAAAGCGCCGCGCTGCGGTGTCGCCGCCGTACGGAATGCCCTTGAACACGCAGATACCTTGATCGCGATAACCGCGCAGTGCGCCGCCACGCACGTGTGCCAGCGGCGTACTGTCGTCGCGCGCAGGCGCTGTTGCGGCCGCGCCGACGAAACCCGGCAGCGCGGCTGCAGCCGTGGCTAACAAGCCACCACGCAGCAGCGTTCGCCGCCGCGCGTCGGGCGTGGATGGTGACGTCATTGCGCGGCGTCCTGCGCCGGTACAGATGTGGATGCAGGTGCAGCGACAGAGGCATTCGCAGTCGTCGCAGTCGAGGGCGTTTGCGCCTTGCTGACATGCGCGATCCAGGCCTGCGCCAGCTGTGGCCACGCGGCCACGGTCAGCCCGGTGCCGCTGGCGGTACCAAAACCATGGCCACCCTGCGGAAACACATGCAGCTCGCTGGGCACGCCGGCACGCAGCAACGCGTCATGCATCAACAGGCTGTTGCGCACCGACACCACCGTGTCGTCCTGCGCATGCAGCAGAAAGGTCGGCGGCGTGCGTGCATCCACATGCAGGTGCGGCGAGTACGCGCGCACCTGCGCATCGCTCGGAGTGCTGCCGAGCAGGCGTTCGCGCGAGCCCGCGTGTGCGTTGGCGCTGTCCATGTCGATCACCGGGTAGATCAGCAGTTCGAAATCCGGCCGCGCGCTCAGCGCATCGGCCGCATCCAGCTTCGGGTACACCTGCGCGGCATAGCGGGTGCCCAGGCTGGCGGCGACGTGACCGCCAGCCGAGAACCCCATCACCCCAACGCGCTGCGTGTCGATGCCGTAGCGGGCGGCGTTGGCGCGGATCAGCCGCAACGCGCGCTGCGCGTCGGCCAGCGGCACGTCGGCTCCGTTCGGATGGCCTTCGCCGGGCAGCCGATAGCGCAGCACGAACAGCGTGATCCCGGCCTGGTCGACGAAGCTGGGCACCAGCGCGCTGCCTTCGTTGTCCAGCACGATGCGCTGGTAGCCGCCGCCGGGGGTGACCAGCAGGGCAGTGCCATTTGGCTGCTTGGGCCGGTAGACCACCAGGTAAGGCGTGCTGATCTGCTGGATGTAGCGATCGGGCAGGGCAGGGTCGCTGCTGCGCTCGATGATGCGCTGCGGCTGCTTCAGCGCGTTGTCTCCTGGTGCCATCCCGCTGGGCCACAGCGCGATCCGGCTGGCCTGCTCGGCCGTGGTATCGGCACTGGGCACCTCGGCCGCAACCACCGGCCCGATCAATAGTGAGGTCGCCAGCAACACCAGCGGCAGGCACCGCCGCGCAACACTCGAAAACGCCGCAAAACCACGCGTTTGGCTTGTCTGTTCCATCCACCCCTCCCAGGGTTACTTCGCTTTGAAGGCTAACTTTGCCGCACTGCACATTGCCAATGACACCGGTTTACCATATACAGCACACCGTGCCACTGTCGATTGGCAGTGCAACAAAAACACTAGCAGGGAGACACCCTTGAGCAACGACGCCGCCACCCCGCCATCGTCCACATCCATGCTGTCGCAGATCGCCCAGCAGTTTGTGGAGGCACGCCGTGCAGGGGCATCGCTGCCCGACTTTCCCGGGCAAATCCCTGAGGATCTGGTCACTGCCTATCAGGTGCAGGACATCGCCATCAGCCAGTGGGACGACCAGGTGGTCGGCTGGAAGGTGGGTTATATCGCCGCCGAGCGCCGCGACGCCTCCGGCGACGACCGCCTGCTGGGGCCGATCTTCTCGCACAAGCTCTGGAATGCTACCGGTGGAACAACGCAGTTCCCGATCTACCAGGGCGGCTTCGGTGCGGTAGAGGCCGAATACGTACTGCGCCTGGAAGCGGACGCTCCCGCCGAGCAGACCCACTTCACCCCGGAGCAGGCCGCGCAGCTGCCGGCCACGTTGTTCATCGGCGTGGAGATCGCCAGTAGCCCGTTGGCGACCATCAACAAGCTGGGCCCGCGCGTGGTGATTTCCGACTTCGGCAACAATAACGGCCTGATTTTAGGCCCGGAAGTGACCGATTGGCTGGCGCGCGACGAGTCTGCGCTGACTGCCGAAACGCTGATCGATGACCAGGTGGTCGGTACCGGTGGAGCCACCACGTTGCCGGGTGGATTGCGCGCCGCCTACGCGTTTGCGCTCAGTCGTTCGGCCCAGCGCGGGCGTCCGCTCAAGCGCGGTGATCTCATTGCCACGGGCAATGCCACCGGTATCCATGACATCGAAGTGGGACAGCGTGCCCTGATTCGCTTCGCCGGCATCGGCGACATTTCCTGCACGGCTGTGTCCGCTACCTGATTCGGACCCAGTGACCAGACGCTTGGGAGGGCGCCAATGATCACACGCAGACATTTCCTCGGTGCCGGGCTCGGTGCCGCCGCGGCCGGCCCCTGGTTGGGCGCCGGTGCCACCACGCCGATCCCCGGCGGGCAGTTGTTGACCGCCACCGATGTGCATATCGGCGACTACCCCACCGTGGAAGCGGTGCTGTGGTTCGGCAAGCAGCTCGAAGCACGCACCAATGGCCGGCTCAAGCTGCGCCAGTACCACTCCGGCCAGCTGGGCCGCGAGTCGGAGGCGATCGACATGGCGCGCTTCGGTGCCATCGACATCACCCGGGTGTATTCGGGCGCGCTGAACAACACCTTTCCGCTCACACAAGCGCTGTGCCTGCCGTACGTGTTCGACTCGGTGCCGCATCTGCGCCGCGCCATCGACGGGCATGTCGGCGACAGCGTGCTGCGCAGCTTCGAGCAGCGCGATCTGGTCGGCCTGGCGATCTACGATTCGGGTGCGCGTTGCTTCTACAACACCAAGCACCCGCTGCATCGCCCGGAAGATCTCAAGGGCCTGAAGTTGCGTGTGGCCTCGTCGGACATCTTCCTCAAGCTGATGCGCATGCTGGGCGCCAATCCCACCCCGATGTCGCTGGGCGAGACGTTCTCGGCGATGGAAACGCACATGATCGACGGTGCGGAAAACAACATGCGCAGCTTCCAGTCCAGCCGTCATTTCGAGGCGGCGCACTACTGGTCGCAGAGCGAGCATTCCTACGCGCCGGACATCCTGGTGATGTCGCGCAAGAGTTTCGAATCGCTGAGCCCGGCCGACCGCGGCCTGGTGGTGGAACTGGCACGCGCCTCGGTGCCGGTGATGCGCAACCTGTGGGATGCCTCGGAGGTGATCGCGCGCAAACAGGTGATCGACTACGGCGTCAAGCTCAATCAGGTCGACATGCCGGCGTTCCGCGCCGCCTCCGCCCCGCTGCTGGCCGAATACCGCAGGCAGCCGGAGATCGAAGCGTTGTACCGCCGCATCCGCGATTTCGCATAGAGGTAATCCAATGACCGAACCCGAGACTCTCGCCGTCCCGGTCGCGCCGTTGCAGCGCGCGCTGGACCGCGTTTCCGACACTGCCGTTGGCGTGGCATCGCTGGCCTTGCTGGGCCTGGTGGTCGTGCAGGGCTGGCAGGTGTTCACCCGCTACGTGCTCAACGACTCGCCCAGCTGGACCGAGCCGGTGACGCTGCTGCTGCTCAGCACCGCGCTGAGCCTGGGCGCTGCCGCCGGTGTGCACACCAACCGCCACTTCGGCTTCTATCTGCTGGGCGAACACGTGCCGCCGCTGGTGCGCAAGGTGTTCGACCTGATCCGCCCGCTGATGATCATCGCCATCGGCGCGGTGCTGGCGCGCTGGAGCGCGGCGCTGCTGCTGGATGGGCTGGACATCAAGATGGCCGGCGCGCAGATGCCGCAGAGCATCAACTACCTGCCGCTGTCGATCGGCGGTGCGCTGATGGTGGTGTTCGCCTTGTACAAGCTGTGGCGTGTGCTGCGCCCGATCCACACCGGAGGAGTGCGCTGATGGGCATCGCCATGTTGTTGGGAACCTTCGTGGTGCTGCTGCTGATCGGCGTGCCGGTGGCCTATGCGCTGGGCGCGGCCGCACTGGCCACGCTGCTGTATCTGGACCTGCCCACGGTGGTGCTGGTGCAGCAGATTTCCGCCGGTAGCGGCTCGGCCTCGTTGATCGCCATTCCGCTGTTTATCTTCGCTGGCGAGTTGATGCTGCGCGGTGGTATTTCCGAACGCTTGATCGCCTTGGCCTCGTCGCTGGTGGGGCGTGTGCGTGGCGGCCTGGGCCAGGTCAGCGTGTTGTCGTCGCTGTTCTTCGGCGGCGTGTCCGGCTCGGCGATTGCCGATGTCTCGGCAGTTGGCGGCACCATGATTCCGCAGATGATCAAGCGCGGTTACGACCGCGATTACGCGGTGAATGTGAGCATGACCGCCGCGCTGGTGGCGCTGCTGGTGCCGCCCTCGCATAACCTGATCCTGTTCTCCGCAGCGGCGGGCGGCGGTATCTCGATCGCCGATCTGTTCGCCGCCGGCATCTTCCCCGCGCTGCTGATGACCGCAGCGATGATGGTCACCGGCTATGCGGTCGCGCGCCATCGCGGCTACGGTACCGAGCCGTTCCCCGGCTGGCGCGCGGTGGCGCTGCGCCTGTTCGGCGCACTGCCGGGCCTGGGGTTGGTGGCGCTGATCTTCATCGGTATTCGCGCCGGCATCTTCACCGCAGTGGAAAGCGCCGCGATTGCGGTGGTCTACGCATTGATCGTCACCGCGCTGCTGTATCGCCAGCTGCGTTGGGCCGAGTTCTTCGCGGCGGTCACGCATGCCGCGCGCACCACTGGCGTGATCCTGTTCGTGATCGCCACGGCTGCAGTGTTCGGTTGGTTGCTTGCGTACTTGCAGGTGCCGGCGGCCGCAGTGAAGTTCCTGCAGGCCATCGCCGACAGCAAGAACACCGTGCTGCTGATGATCGTGGTGATGCTGTTGCTGCTGGGCATGTTCATGGACCTGGCACCGAAGATCCTGATCTGCACGCCGATCTTCCTGCCGGTGGTCAAGGCCTACGGCATCGACCCGATCCACTTCGGTCTGGTGATGGTGCTGGCTGGCGGCATCGGCTTGATCACCCCGCCGATCGGCTCGGTGTTGTTTATCGGTACCTCGATCGGGCAGATCACCATCGCCCAGAGCATGCGCACCATCTGGCCATTCTGGTTGGCCGCGTTATGCGTGCTGCTGATCGTGGCGTTTTTCCCCGAACTGTCGTTGTGGTTGCCGCGGGCACTGCGCGCGTAAGGGCGCCACTCTATCCACTGCGTATCCGTCGGCAGGGCGCGGTCGGGGCGAACGAATCGGCATCTACCACGTGCGATTCCACCGCCCCGGCCACCCCATCCGACAGTCGCTTGGCGACGCTGCATGAGCTGTGCTCAGCGCCGCTGCTGGCGGGAGTTTCCGCCGTCATCCCCGCGGCCGACGATCTAAGGCGTCGGCCGCCGCATCGCCCCGCAGGTTGGGGGTCAAGGAGAGAGCATGCGTGTACGTATCACTTCACCCCGTTTGCGTTGGCTGCTGGCCGGCGGCCTGCTGCTGTGTGCCGGGCTAAGCGCTGCGGCCGACTGGAAGCGCGGCATCGAACAGCAGCGCATTGCCGACCAGGGCAACGGCACCTTCCTCAACCCGGTGCTGGCCGGCGATCACCCCGACCCGTCGGTGCTCAAGGACGGTGACGACTATTACCTCACGCTGTCTTCGTTCGATGCGTATCCGGGCCTGCCGATCTGGCATTCGCGCGATCTGGTCAACTGGCAACCGCTGGGCCATGCCATCAGCCAGAACGTCGGCGCGATCTGGGCGCCGGATCTGATCAAGCACGGCAAGCGCTATTACATCTACTTTCCCGCGCGCCGCGGCGACCAGGGCGAGCGCAGCAACTTCGTGGTCTGGGCCGACGACATCAAGGGCCCGTGGAGCGCGCCGATCGACATCGGCCTGGGCAAGTACATCGACCCCGGCCATGCAGTGGGCGAAGACGGCAAGCGCTATCTGTTCCTGAGCGGCGGCGATTACGTGCAACTCTCCGACGACGGCTTCAAGGTGGTGGGCACGCCCAAGCACGTCTACGACGGCTGGAAGTACCCGGAAAGCTGGGACGTGGAAGGCTACGCCCAGGAAGGCCCCAAGATTACCCGCCACAACGGCTGGTACTACATGACCACCGCAGTCGGCGGCACCGCCGGCCCGCCGACCGGGCATATGGTGATCACCGCGCGCTCGCGCTCGATCCACGGCCCCTGGCAGAACGCGCCCAACAACCCGATCACCCGCACCAAGAGCGCCGACGAGCCGTGGTGGTCGCGTGGCCACGCCACCCTGGTGGAAGGCACCGACCAGCGCTGGTGGATGCTCTACCACGGCTACGAACACGGCTACTGGACGCTGGGCCGGCAGGCCTTGCTCGACCCGATCGAGTGGACGCCGGATGGCTGGTTCGTCGCCAAGGGCGGCGACCTGGGCACGCCGTTGAAAAAGCCCAGCGGGCAGGCCTTGCCGCATGGCCTGAGGTTGTCGGACGACTTCCGCGCCAACACGCTCGGCCCGCAGTGGTCGTTCTTCAACCCGGCCGCCGACGAAGCCAAGCGTCTGCAAGTAGGCGATGGCGTGTTGCGCCTGCAGGGCAAGGGCAGTGCCCCGCGCGATGCCTCGCCGCTGACCCTGATCGCGCCCGACCAGGCCTATCAGTTCGAGGTGCAGATGACCGTGGCACCGGCCGGGCAGGGCGGGGCGCTGCTGTTCTACAGCGACAAGCTCTACGCCGGGGTGGGGAGCAACGGCGAGAACTTCGTCATGCACCGCTACGGCGAAGAACGCCCGGCGAAGCTGGCGCCCAGCTGCAAGGGCGGCGCGCTATGGCTGCGCGTCACCAACAACCGCCACATCGTCACCATCCACAGCAGCACCGACGGCACCACCTGGACCAAGTACCCGGTGCAGATGGAAGTGTCCGGCTACCACCACAACGTGGCCGGCAAGTTCCTGGCACTGAAACCGGCGCTCTACGCGTCCGGCCAAGGCCAGGTGGAGTTCCGCAACTTCCGCTACCGCGCCCTGGACTGACCGTTCTGCACTGCCGGGCATGCTGTGGCGCATCACGCCACGGCGCCCTGGTCATGGCGGATTCGGGACATCGGCAAGCCTGCGAAGGCTTGCCGGCCCGCTGGCCGGTAGAATCCAATCAACTTCAATGGTTGACCGCTATGCCCGCCCGCAAGATGCCTGAAGAGGGAATGCCCGGCCTGCCGAAGGGCAAGGTAGCCACGATCAACGACATCGCCCGGATGTCCGGGGTGTCCAAGAAGACCGTCTCGCGGATCATCAACAATTCGCCGCTGGTCCGCCAGGACACCCGCGAGAAGGTCGAAGCGCTGATGCGCGAGGTCGGCTATTCGCCCGACCCGCTCGCGCGCGGGCTGGCGTTCCGGCGTTCGTTCCTGATCGGCATGGTCTACGACAACCCCACCGCGCAGTACATCGTGGACATGCAGTACGGCGCACTGGACGCGCTGCGCGGCTCCAGTTTCGAGCTGGTGGTGCACCCCTGCGACAGCCGCAGCCCCGGCTACATCGAAGGCGTGCGCCGCTTCGCCCAGGCGCAGAAGCTGCACGGGGTGATCCTGGTGCCACGCGCCTCCGAGGACCAGGCGCTGGCCGACATGCTGGCCGAGATCGGCTGCCGCTACACCCGTATCGCCTCGGTCGCGCTGGATGCCACTTCGCAGACGGTGATCACCCACGACCGCGACGGCGCCGCCGAGGCCGCCGACTACCTGCTCTCGCTCGGCCACCGCGACATCGCCCTGGTCACCGGCCCCAGCGCCTACCGCTCCTCGGTCGAGCGCACCTCGGGCTTTGCCGACGCGCTGACCCGGCGCGGCATCGAACTGCCGCCCGAGCGGATTGTGGAAGCCGGCTACACCTTCGAGTCCGGCGTGGCTGCGGCCGAAAAGCTGCTGCTGGGCAAGAAGCGCCCCACCGCCATCTTCACCGGTAACGACGAAATGGCTGCCGGTATCTACAAGGTCGCACTGCGCGCCGGTATCAACATCCCGCGCCAGCTTTCGGTGATCGGCTACGACGACAGCTCGCTGGCCTCGCGGCTATGGCCGCCGCTGACCTCGGTGCGCCGCCACACCCGCGACACCGGCCGCACCGCCGCCGCGATGCTGATCCAGCCCGACAACGCCCCGCAACTCCCCACCGCCAGCGTGCGCCCGCACCTGATCGTGCGCGACTCCTGCCAACCGCCGGAGGATTGAGCAGGTAAAGCCTCTCTCCCTGCGGGAGTGCGCGCAGCCTCGCACCCTCATCCGGCGCTACGCGCCACCTTCTCCCGACGGGAGAAGGGAGTGAGCCCCTCTCCCTCCGGGAGAGGGGTTGGGGTGAGGGTACGGCGGCAGACAGCCATCTAAGAAAGCTCGGACATGCGCTGAAGTGAGATGGGCGCACAGGCCTCTACTCAACCAACCCGATCGCGCCTCTAGCACCGCGCGCAGCCTCGTACCTTCATCCGGCGCTTACGCGCCCTCTTCTCCCGCAGGGAGAAGGGATTCCCCACCCTATCGTGCACTGCGCAATGACACCGGTTAACCAGAGCCGGTAGAATGTCCCGGTGCAAGCCAATATCCCCCTTGCTTGCTACCGGAGATCGCGCATGTCCCTGTACTGCAAGACCCACTACGCCACCCATCCCGACGCCATCAAGGGCGCCAGCAACGACGACCTGCGCGAGCTTTATCTGCTCGACGGCCTGTTCGTGGACGATGCGGTGACCCTCAAGTACACCCACTACGAGCGCTTTGTGCTCGGCGGCGCCGCTCCGCTCAGCAAAACGCTGGAGCTGCCCAAGCAGACCGAACCTGCTTCCGCTGCCGGCCATCCGTTCCTGGAGCGCCGTGAGCTGGGCATCCTCAACGTCGGCGCCGGGACCGGCACCGTGACCGTGGACGGCACCGCCTACACGCTCGGGCCGAAAGACGGCCTGTACGTGGCGATGGGCAGTACCGAGGTCACGTTCGCTTCGTCAGACGCCAGCAACCCGGCCAAGTTCTACCTGGCCTCCACGCCGGCGCACGCGCGCTTCGAGACCAAACAACTCTCGATCAAGGATGCGGTGGCACTGGAGCGTGGCGCGCTGGAAACCAGCAACGAGCGCACCATCTACCAGTACATCGTGCCGGCCACCTGCCAGTCCTCGCAGTTGCTGCTGGGCCTGACCGTGCTCAAGCCGGGCAGCGTCTGGAACACCATGCCGCCGCATCTGCACGACCGCCGCAGCGAGGTGTATTTCTACTTCGATCTTGGCGCCAACGACCGCGTCTATCACTTCATGGGCGAGCCGGACGCGCAGCGCCACATCGTGATCCAGAACAACGAAGCGGTGGTGTCGCCGCCGTGGTCGATCCACATGGGCGCCGGCACCAGCAATTACGCCTTCATCTGGGCGATGGGCGGCGAAAACCTGGATTACACCGACATGCACGTGCTGGACATCTGCCAGCTCAAATGACGCTGGCGCTTGCAAGGCAATACTTAATCAGCGCAATAACTCGGTTAATGCGATTCATCAGCCAAGTTAATGCAATAACTCCATCAATGCGTGGCCGCGCAGCGCGCGGACGCAACACACTCATCCAACGTGGCATCACCCAGCAGGAGCGATAAGGTAATGAGCAATCCGTTCAGTCTCGAAGGCAAGGTCGCACTGGTCACCGGTGCCAACACTGGCCTGGGCCAGGGCATCGCGCTGGCACTGGCACAGGCGGGCGCCGACATCGCCGCCGCCGGCATCCAGGCGCCGACCGAGACCGAAGAACTGGTCAAGGGCCTGGGCCGCCGCTTCATCGCCATCCAGGCCAACCTGATCAGCCTCGAGCCAGTCGAGCGCATCCTCAAGGAAACCTTGGACGGCCTGGGCCGCCTGGACATCCTGGTCAACAACGCCGGCCTGATCCGCCGCACCGACGCGGTGGATTTCAGCGAGCAGGATTGGGACGACGTAATGAACGTCAATCTGAAATCGGCCTTCTTCATGGCCCAGGCCGCCGGCCGCCATTTCATCGCCCAGGGCAGCGGCAAGATCATCAACATCGCCTCGATGCTGTCGTTCCAGGGCGGCATCCGCGTGCCGTCCTACACCGCCAGCAAGTCCGGCATCGCCGGCATCACCCGCTTGCTGGCCAACGAGTGGGGCAGCAAGGGCGTGACCACCAACGCCATTGCACCTGGCTACATGGCCACCGACAACACCGCCCAGCTGCGTGCTGACGAAGCGCGCAACAAGTCCATCCTTGACCGCATCCCGGCCGCGCGCTGGGGCGTACCGGCCGACCTCGGCGGCACCGCAGTGTTCCTGGCAAGCAGCGCCTCGGATTACGTCAACGGCGCCATCATCCCGGTCGACGGCGGCTGGCTGGCACGCTGAGAAAACCGCGTCGTTCCCTTCTCCCTCCGGGAGAAGGTGCCCGAAGGGCGGATGAGGGTCGGTATGCACGTAAATCAACCAGACGCGCGCTGCATGCCGGCATACCTCTTCCGTTCTCGATCAGAGCCTTAATCCTGCACGGACAAGGCACAGGAAGAGCGGATCAAGACACAGCACCAAAGCGCACACATTCCACATACAAACCACTTCCCCAACCCAATCGGAGCATCCCATGAAAATCGCACTCATGAATGAGTTCAGTCAGGCCGGCAAGAACCCGGTGATCCTGCAGCAGCTCAACGACGTCGCCAGCGAGCAGGGCCACAGCGTGTTCAACGTCGGCATGGATGGTGACAACGACCACCGCCTGACCTACATCCACCTGGGCATCGTCGCCAGCCTGCTGCTGAACTCCAAGGCCGTGGACTTCGTCGTCGCCGGCTGCGGCACCGGTCAGGGCGCGATGATGTCGCTCAACGCACACCCGGGCGTGTTCTGCGGCTACTGCATCGAGCCGACCGACGCCTACCTGTTCGCCCAGGTCAACAACGGCAACGCGCTGTCGCTGGCATTCGCCAAGGGCTACGGCTGGGGCGCGGAAATCAACGTGCGCTACATCTTCGAAAAAGCCTTCAGCGGTGAGCGCGGCCTGGGCTACCCGGCCGAGCGTCGCGAATCGCAGGCGGCCAACGCCGGCATCCTGACCCAGCTCAAGCAGGCCACCGCCAAGTCGTACATCGACGGCCTGCGCGCCATCGACCCGGAACTGATCAAGCAGGCGATCGGCGGCGAGCGCTTCCAGCAGTGCTTCTTCGACAACGCACAGGACGCCGAGATCCGCGCCTTCGTCGCCGGCGTACTGGGCAAGCCGGAAGCCGCTGCAGCAGCGGCAGCTTAACCGGCCCCCGAAGCGCTAGGGAACCTCTGAACAACGCACCACAGATACGCGACACTACCCGCCTGATGTTGAGGAGTGATCCATGCAACTGACGTTCGGTGACGCTGAGGGCCTGGGCAAGCGCAAGCAGACCCGGCGCGAGATCTTTCTGGCCGAGATGGAGCAGGTGGTTCCGTGGCAGCAACTGCTCGGTCTGATCGCGCCGCACTATCCGGTATCGGGCCGGCCAGGTCGGCAGCCGTACGCACTGGCGACGATGTTGCGGATTCATCTGCTGCAGCAGTGGTATGCGCTGAGCGATCCGGCGATGGAAGAAGCACTGCACGAGATCCCGACCTTGCGGCGGTTTGCCCAGCTCGGTGGCTTGGACAACGTTCCGGACGAGACCACGATTCTCAACTTTCGGCGCCTGCTGGAGACCCATGGCCTTGCCGCGCGGATGCTGGAAGCGGTCAACGCGCATCTGGCGCGCAAGGGCCAGAGCCTGCGGTCGGGCACGATCGTCGATGCGACGCTGATCGCGGCGCCCAGTTCGACCAAGAATGCCGACAACGCGCGCGACCCTGAGATGCATCAGACCAAGAAGGGCAATCAGTGGTATTTCGGGATGAAGGCGCACATCGGCGTGGATGAATTTTCCGGGTTGGTGCACCACGTCCATTGCACAGCCGCCAACGTCGCCGATGTCACGGTGATGCACACGTTGCTGCATGGCAAAGAAGACAGCGTGTTCGGCGATAGCGGCTACACCGGTGCGGACAAACGCGAAGAACTGCAGGCCTGCAAGGCTGCATTCTTCATCGCCGCCAGGCCCTCGACGATGCAAGCCCTCGGCAACAAACGCGAGCGTGCTCGGGAAAGACGTTGGGAACACTTCAAGGCCAGTGTGCGCGCGAAGGTGGAGCATCCATTCCGGGTGATCAAGCGCCAGTTCGGCTACACCAAGGTCCGCTATCGCGGCCTGGCCAAGAACACCGCGCAGGTGCTGACCTTGTTTGCGCTATCGAACCTGTGGATGAAGCGAAAGCAGTTACTGCCGACGATGGGGAACGTGCGCCTGTAACCCGGGCAACACCCTGCAAACGCGCCGGAAACGGCAAAAAAATCGAGGATCTGAGCGCCGTCAGCCTGGTCGATGTGGTTAGGCTCATCCTCCGATGCCGTTGATCAGACCATCCCTAAAGCCCCTCTCCCGCCGGGAGAGGGGTTGGGGTGAGGGTACGGCGGAAGACAGCTTTCCTGAACGAAGATCGCTTGGGGCGGCTATGACAGTCCAACATTTCCAATGCCGCCGCACCCTCATCCGCCCTTCGGGCACCTTCTCCCGATGGGAGAAGGGACACCGCGCTGTCCTAAACACTCTTCCCCGGAGGCACCATGCGTCTGCTTCTCTTCGCATCGTTGCTGCTGCTCTCCGCAAACCTCGCCCGCGCCGAACCACATCGCATCTTCATCGCCGGCGACTCCACCGCCGCCGAGTACGGCCCGGAGCGCGCCCCGCAAGCCGGCTGGGGCCAACTGCTGCAAGACTGGTTCGACCCTGCGCAATGGCAGGTCCGCAACTACGCCAAGGGCGGCCGCAGCACGCGCAGTTTCATCGCAGAAGGACGCCTGGACGCCATCGCCAACCAACTGCAACGCGGCGACATCCTGCTGATCCAGTTCGGCCACAACGACGCCAAACACGAAGACCCGACCCGCTACACCGACGCGCACAGCGACTATCAGCAGTTCCTGCGCCGCTATATCGCCGTCGCGCGCGACAAGGGCGCCACGCCGATCCTGATCACGCCCGCCGCTCGTTTGCTCTACGACTTCGGCGCGCTGCTCGATACCCACGGCCGCTATACGCTGGCCATGCAGCAACTCGCAGCGCAAGAACACGTTGCCCTCATCGATCTCAACGCCAGTTCCAGCGACTGGATCCGCGCACTCGGCGAACAGGCAGCCAAACCGTATTTCCTGTTCGTGCCCGAACAAGGCAAAGCCGATGGCACCCACTTCAGCCGCGCCGGTGCCACCGCAATCGCCTGCCTGGTTGTGCATGGCTGGGTGCAACTGCAGCCAGCGCTGAAACCGCAACTCCGTCGCGACGCCGATTGCGGCGCAGCCCACAACACCGCCGCACAACGCGCCGCGCAGGCGCATCCCTCGCTGGTGGTGCACGAACGCGACCTCGCCCGCGCGCAACCCGGCCCGCACGGTGGCGCCGGGCCCACCACGGCGTACCCCTTCTTCGCCGACGCACCGGAGCTGAAATTCGTGCTGCGCAAACGCGTGCTGCACAAGGGCGCGGGCATCGGCCTGCACTTGCACGACAAGGACGAGATCTATTACATCGTCAGCGGCCGCGGGCTGTATGCGCTGGATGGAAAGCAATACGAAGTCAACGCAGGCGATGCGCTACTGACGCGGCCGGGAAGTACGCACGCGTTACAGCAAACCGGAGAAGAACCGTTGGTTGTATTGCTGGCGTACACGGTGGCGCCGAAGATATAAGCCACACGTCACTGATATGTATCATCGATCTCCCGGTTGCGATGCTCACGATACGCCTTGAAATCAAGCCTATCGCATCGGATCAATCACCGACTCCATCGCCACTATCTCGGCGCGGCTGGCGTTGCATCGCACAGCTTCCTGTTGCCACCGCGCAACCGCCGCGCGTACTTCTTCGATGATGGCCAATGCCTGCGCTCTGGTCAGCCGATAATACTCGTGCGTTTCCATCAATAGCGCCGTATCGGGTGTGGTGTCGTCAAGACTGATGGCCAGCACGTGCACGTCTTTGTCCTGGTTTGGATTGACGTCGAACGCAGGTGCCAAACGCCAGCCGTCGTGCTCACGCAGGAATCCATGATTGCGTAAGTGATCGTCGCGATTGCCGACCAGTATGTTGAAGGCGACGCGGCGGAATAACTGGTGCAGATCATGTTGAATTGCGTGTGTTGCGCCAACGACTTCGATGGCATGCGCAATATCGACGTAAGACGACGCTTCGCTGTGTTCCACATCTAGCAGCGTAAATGCCGAGGCATATGCACGGCGGCTATGCGCAGTGCGATCAAAGCGCTGCACCGCGAACGTGGTGCCGTGATTGGACAGTTCCAGTGGTTTGGCGGCAGGCATGCTGATGCCCGCAGCCAGTGACAGACGGTAGGTGATGTATTCCCATCGCCCCACGTCGTAGAGGTCGTCAGCGGAAGGGAATTTCGCCAGCCAGAGAGAGCCATCCGTCTCTCTGACACTGGCCTTGGGCCTGGCGCCACCAAGCGAAGCGCCGGGTGCGATCAGTTGCTTGACCCACGTGAGATCCATGTCGCTGTCATCCATGTCATCGCGCTCAAGGCGCCGAGCAATCGCTTCCAACTCGCGCAATTGCGTCATGGGCGGTGCGCTCAATGCATGGTCGTCGAGGTATCGGCCGGTCGTGCTGTCGCGCAACTTCAGCGCGCCCATGCGGGACGCATCGTTGACGCCGATCAGATAATCCCAGGGCCGCAGTGTACGAACTTTTCGGCCTTGTTCGCGCGCCATGATCACTTCTCTGCGCTTCATCAGCAGTTTGCCCCAGCGATCGGGCGAACAATCCAGAAAGGCACTGGTCAACTCGGACGCTCCAGCGCGTGCAATCGATGCGCCCGCATAAAGCGGCAGTTGCGGGTCGAGCGCGAACGCGCGAACGGGTGTCTCGTCGGCCAACCATCCGGCGGCATATTCGAACTGCAGTGTCTCGCCGCGGCGGCTGTATTGGCGTGTCAAATACCCAACCAGGGAGCTGCCGCCCAATGATTGATCCTCTAGCCACACCTCGACCTTGTTGATGTCATGCGCCAAGGGAGCCGAACTCATGGCTCGCTCCTGATGGAGGAGGGCCTCGGGCGCCGTAGCCGGCTGTCCTGCAGCTGCCTCCCCAGTGGATCGGCCTGCGCCAGCAGATCGATGTCCTTGTCCACACCAAGCACGGTCAGTACACGGAGAACGGTCGCCAGACTGGTCGATGGATCGCCGTTTTCCAGCTTGGCTAGGGTTGGCACGCTGACGCCGACGCGGGTGGCCAGCTCGCGCTGGGTCATCTCGCGACGCAGTCGTGCGGCGCGCAAGCGTTCTCCCAGCGCCTCGATCTGGCGCTGCGCACGCGGCATAGTAGGAGGAATACGCTTAGCCATACCAAATTAAATTACTCTTTAGTCTCGTAAAAGCAACTTAATTTTGTATTCGAGCGATGTGAGTTCAAGTTTCAGTCGCAAGATCACTGTCTGACCGGCCCATACAAACGCAGTGCAACCGCCCGGCACTGCGATGGCGCGGTCGCTGCAAACGTCAGACATCCGCATCACCCATTCCAAGACACGGCAGCCATTGCACTGCCTTGCACGCCGTGACCTTCGGCACACTGGTGGGCGGCCTCGAGCGGCGGCATGATCGGCCATCCCCAGCGTCCGGCATGTATGAAAACTCCCTGGTTCCTCCTGTTCGTACTCACCACTGTGGCAACTGGCGCAGTGGCAAGCCCGGCGCCGGCGGCGCCCGCGCCGGTTGCCCTGGAGCTGCAACTTGCGCCCTACGCAGACAAGGGGGAGGTGACCGCGTTGGAGGTGCGCCTGCGCATTGGTGACCTTGCCGTCCCGCGTGGCGGCATCGTGGCGCAGCTGCCGATGCAGGTGAACAACGTGGACACCTTCGCCGAGCACATCGCCTCGATCGAGGCGACCGATGCGCGCGGCCAGTTGCAGTTGTCTGGACGTGCGGCCACCGCGCAGGAAAACGGCGATCAGAGCCAGTTGCGTGTCTGGACCGCACCGCGTGCGCTCAGCGGCCCGCTGACCCTGCGCTACCGCGTACCGGCCAACGCAACGCGGCCGCCGCGCGGCCCGGCCCCGCCGATTTCGTTCCGCAACGATGCGCATGCGTTTTCTGCAACCTCGGCGATGTTTCTGGTGCTGCCGCCCGAGGAGCAGATCTACGCGTTGAACATCGGCTGGGATCTGAGCCACCTGCCGGCCGGCGCCAGGGGCGTGAGCTCGTTCGGGGAGGGCAACGTGCAGGTCGGGGACATCGATACCGGCAGCCTGCCCGGCTTGTTCTTCATGGCAGGGGACGTCGGGCGCTGGCCGAGCGTGCCGCGAGCGGACGGGTTTTCGGTTGCCTGGCAGGGGCAACCGCCCTTCGATGCAAGCGCGTTGTCCGCCTGGGTGGGCGAGCTGCACGAACAGTTCGAAACACTGTTTCCGCAGCCGGAATCCAGGCCCTATACGATTTTCCTGCGCTACAACCCGGTCAACGCCGGCGGCGGAACGGCCTTGTACCGGTCCTTCATCACGACCTACGGCACGCCGGCAGAGACCGACCTGGACGAGATCAAGGTCACCTTGTCGCATGAAATGTTCCACACCTATCAGCCACGCCTGTCGCGCAACGGTGGCGAGTCCACGACCTGGTTCAGCGAGGGCTCGGCGGTGTTTTACGAAGCCCGCTTGCCGCTGCGTTTCGGTTTGTTCACCCCGCAGCAGTATCTGACTGTTCTCAACCTTACCGCAGCGCGTTACTACACCAATGCGCTGGGCGCTCTACCCAATGCACGCATAGAAGAGGGGTTCTGGAAGGACACCCGTATCCGGACGCTCGCGTATGACCGTGGCATGTTGTATCTGGCCACGGTGGACGATGCGCTGCGCAAGCGCTCGCACGGTCAACGCTCTCTGGATGACTTGCTGCGTGCACTGTTGCTGATCACCCAAGAGCGCAATGCGACCCAAGCTGACTGGGAGGTCGTGCTGAAGGCAGAGCTGGGCGATACGGCGGTGCAGGAGTTCCACGCGTTTCTGGCGGGCACCCCGCCGTTGCCCGCATCGGACGCGTTCGGGCCGTGCTTTCGCAGAACCAGCAAACCGCTGCGGCGCTATGTGCTGGGGTTCGAGCCGGCGGTGCTGGCCGAACCCACACGCATCGTGCGCGGCCTGATGGCAGATTCGGCGGCCGCGCGCGCCGGCGTGCGCAATGGCGATGAAATCGTGCGGCCGGTGCCGCAGGACGGCATCCAGGGCAACCAGACCGAGCGCCTGCACCTGCGCCTGCGTCGCGATGGCAAGGAGTTCGACGTGGACTATCTGCCACGCGGCGAGCAGGTAGACACCTGGCAATGGGAGCGCGTGCCCGGTGTGGACGATGCGCAGTGCCGGCTGTGAGTCCGGGCTGAGGCAAGACGCATCCGGCACCGGCAATGCAGTGATGGCGGCTCAGGCCTTATCCACCCCGTAATGCGTCAGCCCCAGTCGCGCCAGTTCGCCGGAGCGGCGGTAATAGACCTCTTCCCAGCCATCCACGCGCTGGCGGTCGGTCTCGTTCATGGCGTCGAGGATGTCTTCGATGCTGAGCAGATTCGGGTCTTCTTCCAGGCGTTCGAACACGGCGCCCAAGCCTTCGATCGCCTGGCGTGTCTGCGCCGCACCCATCGCCGCCAGCGCCTGCAGCGCGTAAGTGCGCGTGCTCGCGTCCCAGCGGTCGAAATAGCGCGCGTAGCCGCTTTCGACCATGTCCGCGTCCAGCCGTGCCAGTGCAACCAGCTCGCGCTCGCCGGGGGTCAGCGCATCCAGGTGGCCACGCAGCGTGGACAGTTTGGTCTGCGCGCGCGCACTGCGGCGGCGCCACAACAGCTCGGGCATGTTGAGCAGGCCCTCCGGGGTGGGCGGCGCGACGGCGGGCCAGTTCACCCCAAAACCGTCTTCGGTAATCTGCCACTGCGCGCGCTGCGGCGCCGCCGCCTTAAACAACAGCCGATGCGCCTTGATGGGCTCATCGATACGGATGCCATTGGCCAGGGTGAACAGCAGGCGGGTGTCGTCCAGCTCCAAGCGCCGGATGCGTAGCTGCGTCAGGTCCATTGAGCGAAGGCGGTGTGGGGAGGTTTGACCTTAGTCCGCGTGGGCAGTGCTGTCGAGTCGGTGTAGCGATCTCGCGCCACCCCGGCACCGCTCACACATCGCCCTCGCAACTCCAACCTTCGCCGGTACCGCGCTGGAGCACCCGATCTGTGACCAGCACATCCCCGGCCGGCACCTGCGCCTGCTGCGCAAGATCGGCATAGATCGGGGTGAAATCCGGCGCGGTGGCGTCCATCAATTGCGCGAAGCTGTCGATGACGAAATAGGTCTTTTGAAAGCTGTCGATGCGGTAGCGCGTGCGCATGATGCGTTGCAGGTCGAAGCCGATCCGGTTGGGCGCCGGCGATTCAAGCGAATGCAGCGATTCGCCCTTCGACGACACGACGCCGGCCCCAAAGATACGCAACCCTTGTGGCGTTGCGATCAGGCCGAATTCCACCGTGTACCAATACAACCGTGTAAGGTTCTGCAGCGCGTCCGCGCCGATGCCATGCGCCTTGACTCCGCCACGGCCGTAGGCCTGCATGAAGTCGGCAAACAGCGGGTTCATCAGTAGCGGCACGTGCCCGAACAGGTCATGGAACAAATCCGGCTCGGCGATGTAATCGATCTGCTCGGGGCGGCGGATCCACCACGTCACCGGGAAGCGCTTGTTGGCCAGATGCTCGAAGAAATCCAGTTCCGGCAGCAGCCCTTGCACGCCGACCAGGGTCCAGCCGGTAGCCGACTGCAGCACGGCGTTGAGCGCATCGAACCGCGGGATGTGGGTGTCGCCCATGCCCATCGCATCCTGCGCCTGCAGGAATTCGTCGCAGGCGCGCCCGACCAGCAGCTCGCGCTGGCGCCGATACAAGCTGCCCCAGGTGGCATGGTCGTCGGCGCTGTAGCCGTCCCACGGCTGCTCGACCACGGCGGTGGTGTAGACCGGCACATAGCCCTTGTCGGTGAGCTGATTCTCGACGCGTTGCGGTGCGATGTTCATGCGGCGGCAGTTCCCGATGATCAGCGCTCACCTTAGCCCGATGGTCGCGCAACGGGATTGCGAATCTTGCGCGGTCAACGCCAGATGGCGCAAGATTCGTGCGTCATCTTCTGCTGCTGTGCAATATATGGATCAGCCTATCGCCCTGGACCGCACCGATCTGCGCCTGCTCGCCCTGCTGCAGACGCAGGGGCGCAGCAGCAATGCGGAGTTGGCGGTGCAGGTCAATCTGTCGGCATCGGCCTGCCTGCGCCGCACCCAACGGTTGGAGGCAGCCGGCATCATCGCTGGCTACGGCGCGCGCCTGGATGCCAAGGCACTGGGGCTTGGATTGCAGGCGTTCGTGCGCGTGCAGTTGGAACAGCACGGCCAGGCCGATATCGAGCATTTCGCCGAGGGCGTGCGTGGCTGGGACGAGGTGGTGGCCTGCTGGGCGCTCACCGGCGACATGGATTACCTGCTGCAGGTGCAGGTGCGCGATCTGGAGCATTTTTCGCGGTTTCTGCTCGACCGCCTGCTCAACGCCACCGGCGTCTCCGACGTCAATTCCAGCTTCGTGCTGCGCACCGTCAAGGCACCGGAAGGCCTGCCGTTGGCGCATCTGGCCTGACCCCCGCAGCGCTGCATGAGGGCGGGGTGGCACATTGTGACTTGCCTCTCAAACGCTAACGATTTACATTTGCATAACTTCTGGCCGCGTCCGGTCATGTCGTTCCCCGTCGATCCGCCAGCCCCGCAGGGCCAGCCAGCTCGTCGCCCGAGTGGGACGCGCACGCCTGCCTGCAGCTTCCTGACGCCCAGCGTCCGCACCGATCGATGAGAACCCCTCCAATGCCCGCGATTTCCGCCCCTCTGGCCACGCTGTCCGCCGCCTTGCTGTGCGCGCTGGCGATGACGACGTCCACTGCCCACGCTGCCGATGCCACCAGCGCCAAGACGCTGGACCAGGTCAACGTCAACGGTGCGGTGAGCCGCGCGCAGCCGGCCACCACCACGCGGCTGCCGCTGACCTTGCAGGAAACGCCGCAGTCGGTGAGCGTGATCGGGCTGCAGCGGCTGGAAGACGAGTCGCTTTTCAGCATCGACGATGTGATGCGCAATGTCACCGGCGTCAACGTGTCGTTCTACGACACCCAGCGGCCGTTGTATTTCGCGCGCGGCTTCCAGATCACCGACTTCCAGGTCGACGGCTTGCCCACCTACAGCGGTTCCACCAACCAGGAATACGACACGGTCTTTTACGACCGCATCGAAGTGATCCGCGGCGCCAATGGCCTGCTCACCGGCGCGGGCATTCCCTCGGCCACGGTCAATCTGCTGCGCAAGCGGCCCGGCAAGGAGTTCGATGCCTCGTTCGCGGTGAGCGCGGGCACCTGGGATTTCCGCCGCATGCAGGCCGACGTCAACGCACCGCTGACCGAAGACGGGCGCTGGCGCAGCCGCGTGGTGGCGGCCTGGCAGGACCGCGATTACTACTACGACCGTTACCACGACAACAAGATGTCGGGCATGGCGGTGCTGGAAGGCGATCTGACCGACAGCACCACGCTCACCGTCGGGTATCAGCGCCAGGACAACAGCCCGGTCGGCTCGACCTGGGGCACGGTGCCGTTCTTCGCCGCCGATGGCTCGCTGGCCAACCTGTCGCGCTCCACCAACCTGGCGCCGGAGTGGACCCGCTGGCAGCGCGAAACCAGCACTGCGTTCGCCAACCTGGAACAACGCTTCGGCGAGGACTGGCTGTTGCGCGTCAACACCGCGCACACCAAGGGCAATGTGCAGAGCCTGCGCGTGTATGGCACCGGCTATCCGGCCGCCGATGGCAGCGGCCTGTTTCTGCGAACCGGCGCTGGCGAGACCGAAGACACCCGCGACAGCGTGGATGTGTATCTGTCCGGTGGTTTCTCGCTGTTCGGCCGCCAGCACGATGTGGTGGTCGGCGGCAGCTGGCAGGATCTGCAATCGACCTCGTATGGCTTGGCGCAGACCTATCCCGACGACTGGGCGACCTGCCCCAACGACTTTGGCCCGCCCGAGCGCTGCTATTTCATACCCAATATCCGCAACTGGGATGGCAATGCGTCCGAAGTGACCTATGCGCGCACCGGCCGACGCAGCGAAGCGCGCACCACCCAGCGCGGCGTGTATGCCTCCACACGGTTTCGTCTGGCCGACCCGCTGTCGTTGATCGCTGGCGCACGCCTGAGTTCCTGGGAAACCCGCACCCAGGCCTTCGACACCAGCGGCACCTACACCGGCACCAGCGGCCGCTATGAAGTGAGCGACGAAGTCACCCCGTACGTCGGCCTGGTCTACGACATCGTGCCGGACGTCTCGCTCTACGCCAGCTACACCGAAATCTTCAATCCGCAGAACTACCGCGACAAGGACAACAACCTGCTCGCGCCGGTGGAAGGCTCCAACCTGGAAGCCGGCATCAAGGCGCAATTGCTCGACGGCCATGCGATGGCCACCGCCGCCGTGTTCGAGGCCAAGCAGGACAACTTCGCCGTGCGCGACATGACCCAGCCGGAATCCTCGCTGCCGGACGGCAATTCGGCCTACATCGGCATCAACGGCACCAAGAGCCGTGGCTGGGAAATGGATATCAACGGCGAGATCCTGCCCGGCTGGACCGTCAATGCCGGCTTTACCCACGTCAAGGTGACGCGCCCGCCCACCGATGCGATCTACGCCAACCTGCCCGAGGATTATCTGCAGCTGTCCACGCAGCTGCGCCTACCCGGCGCCTGGGAGCGCCTGAGCATCGGTGGCGGCGTCAGCTGGCAGAGCGCGGTACGCGGTTTCAATATCGAGCGCCCCACCGGCGACGGCAGCGGCGCCACCACACCGGTGACCGTGGTGCAGAACGCGTACGCTTTGGTGCACTTCAACGCCAACTACCGCATCAGCGAGCAATGGACCGCCACGCTGGCGGTGCGCAACGCCTTCGACAAGACCTATTGGGCCAACCTGGATTACCAGAACTACGGCGAGCCGCGGTTTGTCAGCGTGTCTTTGCGTTGGCGGTATTGAGGTGTCGCCGGTGATGCTGATGCGGTACAGGTAACGCATCGCGGCCAAGGCCGCTCCTACAAGAGCGGTCTTGTCCACATCACGGCGCCACGCAGGCCTCGTCCTTGCCGCGCAATTTCTCCCAGCGCGAGCGCTCTTCCAGACAGCGCCGATACGCTTCTACCTTGGCTGCGGCAGCCTGATCGGCAGCCGTCCGGGTAGCGCTGCTGCGCTGCGCTTGCAACTGCGCGATCTTGGCGCGGATCTGCGGCATCGCCGCCATCGCGGCGCGCTCGCCTTCCAGGATGGCCGCGCCACGCTGGTTGAAATCGGCCGAGCCGATGTCGCTGACCTTGGGGCGGATCACCACATCGGCACGTTTGAGTTCGGCCTCGCCCAGGCGCTGGCCCATGATCGAGATCGATTGGTTGACGGTGCCGAGCAGATCGCCAGGATTCTTGCCGCTGGCCTTGCTGGAAATATCCACCGCCACCACGAATTCCGCGCCGAGCTGACGCGCTGCATCCACCGGCACCGGGCTGACCACACCGCCGTCCACATAGTGGTACTGACCGATGGTCACCGGCTCGAACACGCCGGGAATACTGCTGGACGCGCGCACCGCCTGGCCGGCATTACCGCGCACGAACACGGTGCGTTCGCCGTCTTCCAGGCGCGTGGCGACTGCGGCGAAGGGCTTGCGCAATTTGTCGATCGGTTTGCCGCCGAGCTGCTCGTTGACGTAGTCCTGCAGCTTCTGGCCCTGCACCAGCCCGCCGGAGAAGATCCGCACATCGCGGATGCTGGTCTGGTCGAGCGCAACGGCTTTTTCCTGCATCTGGAATGCGTCCATGCCGCTGGCATACAACGCGCCGACCACGCTGCCGGCGCTGGTGCCCGACACCACCACCGGCGCAAAGCCGTTGGCTTCGAGCATCTTGATCACACCGATATGCGCAAATCCCTTGGCCGCACCGCCACCGAGCGCCACGCCGATTTTCACCGGCTTTGCAGTGCTGGCAGAGGGCGCCTGCACGACGGGTGCCGGCATGGCAGGGCGCGGTTCACCGCCGCAGGCCGAAAGCAGGCCGAGCAACGACATCAGGGCGAGAAAGCGTGGGCGGCGGAGCGCGGTCATGGCGACGGGATGTTGGATGGATGGCGAGGGAGAATACACGCGTCGCGCGATCAACCGCTGTTCCTTCTCCCCACGGGAGAAGGTGCCCCACAGGGGCGGATGAGGGTACGAGCGAAGCCTGGTGTCATCTGATTCCACGTGTGGCTTCACCCCGTACCCTTACCCCAGCCCCCCGCTCCGCGCCCCGTCGCCCGCAAGCAACTCAGCCTTCCCCAACCGTCGCCCAATAACGCTCGCCATCGCGCTGCACCCGCACCGGGCCGTCGAACGCTGCCGACAGGCTGGCGTCGGTGAGCAGCGCATCGCGCGTGCCATCGGCCACCACGCTGCCGCCGCGTAGCAGGATCACCCGCGCGATCTCCGGCACGATCTCTTCGATGTGGTGGGTCACCAGTACCAGCGTGATGCCTTGCTGGGCGAGGTGACGCATGCTGTCGAGCAGGTGTTGCCGCGCGACCAGATCCAGACCGGTGGACGGCTCGTCCAGCAGCAGCGCCTGCGGCCGGTTCACCAACGCACGCGCGATCAGCACGCGGCGGGTTTCGCCGGCCGACAACTCGGCAAATTGCCGATCCAGCAGCGGCAGTGCGCGCGCCAATGCAAGCGCCTCACGTGCCCGCGCACGCATGTCGTCGCTGACGTCGCGATGCGGCGGCACCACGTAGCTGGCGAAGAAGCCGGACAGCACCGCGCTTTCCACATCCAGCCCCGGCATGTCGGCCAGGTTGACGCTCAGATCGCCGGTGACGATGCCCAGCTGCGAGCGCAAGCGATCCACCTGCCAGCGCGTCTGGCCCAGCACTTTCACCGCCGGTTGGCCGTCGGCACGCACCAGCGGATACAGCTCGCGCGTGATCAGTTTGATGAAAGAGGATTTGCCGCAGCCATTGGGTCCCAGGATGGCGGTGTGTTGCCCCAGCGCAATGCGCAGGCTCAAGGCGTGCAGCACGCGTACCTGGCCACGCATCACGCTGGCATGGTCGAGTTCGATCAACGGGACGGCATTTTCGACAGCAGAATCGGCAGCAACAGTCATACGGATGACATCAACCAAGTGAGGAAAGGAGACGTGTGAACCGCTTTAGGAATGCAGGGCGCACCCTACGCATCCGAAGGGTGAAGTTTGCCGCCATCGCCCCCATCATGTCTGCATCGACCAAAGAGATGGCGCCGCTGTGGAACTGCCGATGTTGTCCGATCCGATCATCGACTTCCTGACCTCCGGCGTGGCCGGGTTGGGCGTGTGGGGCATGCTGGCGGTGCTGCTGGTGTTCACCCAGCTCACCATCTTTGCGGTGACCTTGTACCTGCATCGCAGCCAGGCGCACCGGGGTGTGGATTTTCATCCGCTCGTTGCGCACGTCTTCCGTTTCTGGACCTGGCTCACCACCTCGATGATCACCCGTGAATGGGTGGCGATCCATCGCAAGCATCACGCCAAGGTGGAGACCGAAGAAGACCCGCACAGCCCGCAGACCAAGGGCATCCGCCAAGTGTTCTGGCGCGGCGTGGAGCTGTACCGCGAAGCGCGCGCGCAGCGTGCCGATATCGAGCAGTACGGCAAGGGCGCACCCACCGACTGGATCGAGCGTCACCTGTACACCCCGCATGCCAATGCCGGCCCGATCGCGTTGCTGGTCATCAACTCGGTGTTGTTCGGTCTGCCGGGCATTGCGTTGTGGGCGATCCAGATGGCGTGGATCCCGTTCTGGGCCGCTGGCGTGGTCAATGGTCTTGGCCACTGGTGGGGCTATCGCAATTTCGAATCGGCCGACACCTCCACCAACCTCACGCCGTGGGCGTTGTGGATCGGTGGCGAAGAACTGCACAACAACCATCATGCGTTCCCGAGCTCGGCGCGGTTTTCGATGCGGCGCTGGGAGCTGGATATCGGCTGGGTCGCGATTCGCGGTTTGCAGGCCTTGGGCCTGGCCAAGGTGCTGCGCGTGGCGCCGTCGCTGGATATCCGCCCCAATATCGCCGTGCCCGATGCCGACACACTCAAGGCATTGCTGTCGCATCGCTTTCAGGCCATGACCGACTACCAGCGCAACGTGCTCAAGCCGGCATTGCGCGAAGAAGCTGCCGCCACCGGCGCCAAGTTGCGGCAGTTGCTGCCGCGGCGCTTGCGCAAGGGCCTGGTCGATGATGGGCGTTGGCTCAAGCCCGACGCGCGCGAACAGTTGCAGCGCTGGGTGGCCGAGCGCCCGCGCATGCGCACGCTGGTCGAGTACCGCGCGCGCTTGACCGCCGTGCTGGAAGCGCGCAGCCATGATGCCTCCGAACGGCTCAAGCACCTGCAGCAGTGGTGTCACGAGGCCGAAGCCAGCGGCAATGCCGCCTTGCAGGCGTATGCGGCGCGGCTCAAGGGTTATGCGCTGAGTGGGTCTTAAGCGTAGTGGCACGCGTGCCGGTGCGCGCGCGCGTGGATCGCATGGCTTGATCGTGCGCAGCATGCTGATGGCGTGTGGTGTGTGCATTCCGGCGGTTGTCGCGCAGGCCCAGGTGCAGGACAGCCAGCAATATCTGCAGCGCATGGATACCGACGGCGATGGACGTGTTAGCCGCGATGAATATCTGGCCTGGATGAGCTACGCCTTCGATCAGCGCGACCTGGATCACGACGGCGTGCTGCAGGGCGATGAACTGCCGGGTCGTCGCGGCAAGCCGATCACCCGCGCGGCCCATCGCGCCACGCTGATCGAGCGCTTCGCGCGGCAGGATGCCAACGGCGATGGCTCTCTGAGCGCGCGCGAGTTGCTGGCGCCGCCGCGGTGATGCGCGCCGGCACGCTTGCCTTCGCGCTCGCCTGACGCCAGGCCCGGCAAGCTCGCGCACATGTTCACTCTCGACCAGGTCAGCCGCCGCTACGGCCAGGCCATTGCCCTCGATGCAGTCACGCTGACATTCGCCAGCGGGATCACCACCGCCTTGATCGGCCCCAGTGGCGCCGGCAAGTCCACCGTGCTGCGCATGCTGGTGGGGCTGGAATGGCCCGACAGCGGCACGGTCGCCTTCGACGGCACGCCGCTGCAACGCGCCAGCCTGCAGGCGCAGCGGCAACGCATCGGTTATGTGATCCAGGAAGGCGGGCTGTTTCCGCATCTGGATGCGCGCAGCAATGTGGTGTTGCTGGCGCAGACGCTGGGCTGGACGCGGCAACGCATCGATGAGCGCCTGGAGATCTTGTGCACGCTGTGCCAGTTGCCGCCGGGCTTATTGAAGCGCTACCCGGCCGAGTTATCGGGCGGACAGCGCCAGCGCGTGGGCTTGATCCGCGCCTTGATGCTGGATCCACCGGCCTTGCTGCTGGACGAGCCGCTCGGCGCACTCGACCCCATCGTGCGCTACGACCTGCAAGCGCAGATGCGCGAACTGTTCGCCCAGCTCGGCAAGACCGTGGTGCTGGTGACGCATGACGTGGCCGAAGCGGCTTATCTGGCCGACACCCTGGTGCTGATGCGCGCCGGCCGCGTGGTGCAGCAGGGCAGTGCACGCAGCTTGCTCGAACATCCGGCCGATCCGTTCGTGCAACGCTTTCTCACTGCGCAACGCAGCATCGGCGAGGCCGCATGATCGCGCGCGCGTTGCTCGCACTATGTGTGCTGATCTGCAGTGCCGGCGCGCATGCCGCGCAGGTGACGATCGGCTCGAAGAACTTCACCGAGGCGGTCCTGCTGGGCGAGATCGCCACTGCCGCCGGCCAGAGAGATGGTGTGGAGGTGCAGCACCGCGCGCAGCTCGGTGGCACGCGCATCCTGTGGCGCGCGCTGGAGACCGGGCAGATCGATGCTTACGCCGAATACACCGGCACGCTGGCGCAGGAACTGCTGCAACTACCCAAAGCCAGTCAGGCCGAACTGCGTGCCGCACTCGATGCACGCGGACTGGCGATGACCGACTCGCTCGGCTTCCAGAACACCTATGCCTTCGGCATGCGTGCCGAACGCGCGCAGGCGCTCGGTATCGCGACGATGTCGGATCTGGCCCGGCATCCAACGCTCACCATCGGCCTGAGCAACGAATTCATGCAACGCGCCGATGGCTGGCCTGGCATACGCGCCGCGTACGCGCTGCCGCAGACCGCGACCGGGCTGGATCACGATCTGGCCTATCGCGCGCTGCAGAGTGGGGCGATCGAAGTCACCGATCTCTACAGCACCGATGCGGAAATTCCGTATTACCAGTTGCAGGTGCTGCGCGACGACCGCCGGTATTTCCCCGAGTACCAGGCCGTGTTTCTGTATCGCAAGGACCTGGCGCAACGCGCACCGGCGATGTTGAAGACATTGCAGGGGCTGCAGGGACGCATCGACGAAGCGACCATGCAACGGCTCAACGCGCAGGTGAAGCTGGAGCGTCAGTCCGAGGCGGCGGTGGCGGCGCAATGGCTGGGCGTCAAGCCTGCATCCGAAGCCGATTCGCGTATCACCCGCCTGCTGCGGCACACGCGCGAACATCTGGCCCTGGTCGGCATCTCGTTGGGCTTTGCGTTGGTGATTGCGTTGCCGCTGGGCGTGCTTGCGGCGCGGCGGCAGCGGCTCGGTCAGGTGGTGTTGTCGTTGACCGGCGTGTTGCAGACGCTGCCATCGCTGGCGGTGTTCGTCTTCATGATTCCGCTGTTCGGCATCGGCGCTAAACCGGCGATTGCCGCGTTGTTTCTCTACAGCCTGCTGCCGATCGTGCGCAACACCCACGCCGGGCTGACCTCGATCCCGCGCGAGCTGCGCCAGACCGCTCAGGCGATCGGGCTGCCGGCGTGGACGCGTTTATGGCGCGTGGAGTTGCCGCTGGCGCGTCGCACGATCGTGGCCGGCATCCAGACCGCAGCGGTGATCAACGTCGGCACCGCCACGCTGGGCGCATTGATCGGTGCTGGCGGTTACGGCCAGCCGATCCTCACCGGCATTCGTCTGGACGACATCGGCTTGATTCTGGAAGGCGCGATTCCCGCGGCGGTGCTTGCACTGCTGGTGCAGGCGGCGTTCGAAGGCCTGGAGCGCTGGGTCACGCCGCGTGGGTTGCGGCTCAGCCAGCGCGGTTGAGCGCGTAGGAGCGGACCTGGCCGCGATGAGGCATTACCCCGGTAACGCCCCTTCGCGGCCAGGTCCGCTCCTACAAGCGCTGGCTTACCGCCTCATCCGTCTGGCAGCGCCGCAATCAAGCGTGAAAGCGCATCCTCGGTGACGCTCATGTGCGGTGCGATACGTAAACGTCCGTGTCGCCGCGTGCAGATCGCACCAAGTTTGCTGAACGTTGCCGCCACTGCATCCAGCTGATCTGCTGGAGGCTGCAAGGCCGTGAGATGCGGTGCATGCCCAGGCGTGCGCCAGCCGCCCAGACCACGTACGTGCAAGGCCGCATCCCACTGCGCAGTGAGCGCACCAAGCGCCTGCCCAATGCGTGCAGGCTGCCATGCGGTGACTTGCTGCAATGCCACCGTCGCCATTGCGATCCGCAAGGGATCGGCAACGCCGCCGGCATCGAACCGTCGTGCACCGCTGCGGTACGGTGGCGCTTTCGCGACCGGAAAGTCCCAACTGCTGCCCGCATCGCGGCCGATCCAGTGTTCTTCGATCGGCACGCCGTGCGCACGCCAGTGCGGTGCCACCCACAGCCAGGCCAATCCCATCGGCCCGAGCAGCCATTTGTGGCCGACACTGACCACAAAATCCGGTTGCCAGCGCGGTAGATCGGTCGGCAGCACGCCCAGACTCTGGCTCAGATCCAGCACCAATGCCGCGCCGCGCGCGTGCACCGCTGTGCTGATCCGGTCCAGGTCCAGTTGCCGCCCATCCAGCCAGTACGCGTGCGGCAGCGTCACGATGCGTAACGCAGGGGTGTCGGCAATCGCCTGCAATACCGCATCGGTGAGTGCGTCGCCGCTGGTCGTCGGCACCGCCACGATATGCGCACCGACTTCCACACAGCGCCGTTGCCAGATCAGCAAGTTGGACGGGAATTGTCCCTCCAGCAGCAACACCGCCTCGCCGCGTTGCAGCGGCAGGTTGCGTGCGGCAGTGGCCAGCCCATGCGCGGCCGAGGGCAGCATCGCCACGCCGTCGGTGTCGTGGTCGAACAAGCCAGCGGCAAGCGCGCGCAAACATTCGATGTCATGCAGCCACGCATCGAACGGCAGCTGCCAGGGTGTGGCCATCGCGTCGAGGGCCTGATGTGCCACCGTTTGCACGGCGCGCAACAGCGGTCCGCGCGAGGCGGCATCCAGATACGTGATGTCGATAGGCAACGCGAATGCCTGCTGCCGATGTGCCCAATCGATGGGGGCGGGGAGCAGGCTGGACAGGGAAGACGTGGACATGACTACAGCTTACCGCTGGCTGCCACGCTGCCGACACGGCGCGTTCACGGCCGCTCCTCAAGCATATGCACATGTCTGCACTCTCCCCCGTGCTGGTCGACCACCAGCAACAGCAGCTGACCCTGCTGGAACGCTTCGCGCAGACCCGCGCGTTGAGCGATCGCCTCGCCGCACCGCTCAGCGCCGAAGACGCGATGGTGCAGAGCATGCCCGACGCCAGCCCCAGCAAATGGCATCTGGCGCATACCACCTGGTTCTTCGAACGCTTCGTGTTGCAGACAGATCCTGCGTACCGCGTGTTCGATCCGGCCTGGGATTTCTTGTTCAACAGCTACTACCAAAGCGTCGGCCCGATGCATGCGCGCGCACGCCGCGGTGTGCTGTCGCGGCCCTCGTTGCAGCAGGTGCGCGATTACCGCGCTGCGGTCGATGCACAGATGCAGCAGCGCTTGCGCGATGGGCAATTAGACGCCCAGGCCTGCACCATCGTGCAACTCGGGATCCAGCATGAGCAGCAGCATCAGGAGTTGCTGCTCACCGACATCAAGCATGCGCTGTGGAGCAATCCGTTGCAGCCGGCCTATCGCGATGCGCCCGCACCGCCCGCCGCCATTGCCAGCACGCTGCGCTGGCATGCGCGCGACGAGCAGATCGTGGAGATCGGTGCAGCCGCGTGGCCGCAATCCGAAGCGTTTGCCTACGACAACGAATCGCCGCGTCACCGTGTTCTGGTCGGCGCGCATGCGCTGGCGCATCGCGTGGTCACCAATGCTGAATTCCAGGAATTCATCGACGCCGGTGGTTACCGCAGTGCCGGCGCCTGGCTCAGCGATGGCTGGGCGATGGTGCAGGCGCAGGGCTGGCAGCGTCCGTTGTACTGGGATGCAGATGGACGCGAGTTCACGCTTGATGGCTGGCGCGCGCGCGATGCACATGCACCGGTGTGTCATCTGAGTCTCTTCGAAGCCGATGCCTTCGCACGTTGGGCCGGCGCGCGTTTGCCCACCGAAACCGAGTGGGAGCAAGCCGCCACCGGTGTGCCGGTGCAAGGCAATTTCGTCGATACCGACGCGCTGCATCCACGCGGCGCCGAAGCGGTGGATACCGGCCTGCAGCAGTTGTTCGGCGATGTCTGGGAGTGGACCGGCAGTGCGTATCTGCCGTATCCGGGTTTCGCGCCGTGGCCCGGATCGCTGGGCGAATACAACGGCAAATTCATGAATGCGCAATGGGTGCTGCGCGGTGGCAGTTGTGCCACACCGGCCAGCCATATCCGCGCCAGTTACCGCAACTTTTTCCCATCCGATGCGCGTTGGCAGTTTGCCGGCGTGCGCCTTGCCAAGGATCTGCCTTGAACGCCGCCGCCCACGCCACCCAACGCGCCCACGCCGCGCTGACCGATCTGCAACCGCAACCGGACGACATCACCGCCGATGCGCTGGCGGGTTTGGCGCAGACGCCCAAGACGCTGCCGTCCAAGTATTTTTACGACGCGCGCGGTTCGCAGTTGTTCGAAGCCATCACCCAGCAGCCGGAGTATTACCTCACCAGCACCGAATTGCGTCTGCTGGAAGCCAGCATGCCGGCGATCGCGCAGGCGATCGGCCCCGAGGTGCATGTGGTCGAATACGGCAGCGGCAGTGGCCGCAAGACCGAGTTGCTGCTGCAGGGCCTGCGCGATGTGGTGGCCTATACCCCGCTGGAAATCTCGCGCAGCGCCTTGCTCGACAGCACCGCGCGGCTGGCCCAGCAATTTCCGCAGATCCAGATGCTGCCGGTGTGCACCGACTTCACCAAGCCATTGCGGTTGCCCGATGCGCAACGTCCGGCGCGTCGGCATCTGGTGTTCTTCCCCGGTTCCACGCTGGGCAATTTCACCGACGCCGCTGCCATCGAGTTGATGGATGCGATGCGCCAGACCATGGGTAGCGATGGTTGCGCGTTGATTGGTATCGACCTAGACAAGGATGCTGCCTTGATCGAGGCTGCCTATAACGATGCAGCCGGTGTCACTGCCGAATTCACCTTGAACCTGCTGGCGCGGTTAAATCGCGAGATCAGTAGCGATTTCGATCTGGATGGCTTCCACCACCACGCGGTCTATGCGCGTGAACGTGGCCGCATTGAAACCTTCCTGATCAGCCAACGCACACAGCGCGTACACGTTGGCGGCAAACACTTCGACTTCGCCGAAGGCGAAGCGATGCAGGTCGAATACAGCTACAAATACACCGACGCCCGCTTCGCTGAACTTGCTGCGGCGGCCGGATTGAAAGTTACGCATGGTTGGAACGATGCGAAGGACTGGTTCGGGCTTCGCTTGTTGCGTCCGCTGTAACCGGCTGCTTTTTAGAATGTTATCGGCGCTTGGCGACGTGGTGGCCGTGTCGGTGCCTCAAACTGATTGCAGCAGTTTGAGCGCCCGCTGACATGCGGCGTGGATTGCATCCACCAGCGCGTCCACGATTGGATGCTCGACGCCTTCGTTTCGAAGTTCGACAGCAAGATCCTGCGCGTGGTCCGGCAGCTGATTGGCAGCCAGGCGCATCCACGCGAGGCAAGCCGATGCCTCCAGGCGCATCTGCAGCGCAAGCTGTTGCCAATCGCTTGAACGGACATCCCACCAGCGATAGTGGCCGCTGATCTTCATCGCCAGCTTGATCTTGCGCTGTTGCAGATGCGGATAAGGCAGGGCGCTGGAGATGTCGTACAGCGGCGCCAGTCGCACTTGTCCCGCCTGGCCAAGTAACAACGAATAGTTCTTCGCATGCGCATCGGTGCCGCCGATCAGGTAATTGAACACCAAGGCCTGAAACAGGCTTTCAACGTCTTGCCGCGCGTGCGAGGAATGCATCCACAGCAGCTGCGCGATCTCGGTTGGTCCCGGGCCATCCTGGTGTTGATACTTGATCTGCGGCATCACTCCCAATGCCTGGCAGAAGTCTTCCTGATGGATGCGTAGCAGCGTGCCCTGGGTTGCGATGCGGTCATAGCGCTCGACACAGATGGCCGTCTCATCGCCAAACCTCAGCGCCTGGCCCGCTGCAGTCGACAGGCCGATCTTGCGCGCAAGGCGCAGGCAAAACAGTTCGTTCTCGACGAAGCCGTCGTATTCGCCGCTGGGTGGTTTGAGAATATGCGTGGTTGGAATGCGTCCGGCCGGGATGGCCCACTGCTGTCCGTCGTGCAGCAAGGCAATCTTGGCCTGCGCGCCGGCTAGACTGAATTGACCGACGTCGTCGATCTGGCGTGCTGCACCGACATCCTGGCGCAGCCTGCGCAGGCGCATTTCCAATGCGCTCTCGGTGAGAGGCTCGATGCTGTCGTTGGCGCCGGACATGACGTCCTCAAGCCGGGCTGGAGTGACGAATTGCACCGCACCGGCACAGTCCTCGCCAACATGCGACAACAGCGCCAACGGGTTGCGCGGCGAGACCTGAAATCTGGATGCCCAGCGTTGCAAGGTGGTTTCATTGTCGGGTAGCAAGCCCCAGACCACCGCGTTGACCGCATCGGTTGGGTGATGCTCCCGGCTGAGCGGAATGTTCAACGAAAGCGGTATCGCATTCGCCGATGCTCGCCAGGCAGGGTCGTAAGCAAATCGCGCACGGCCAGTAGCGTCGGCATCCAACTGGCCGACCACTTGGCTGCCCATCAGTGCAATCAGCTTCACTTGGTCTTCTTCTTGCTGATTGATCGCGCTTTTGGTGTGGCAGGTGTGGTCTTGCTACCGATGTCTGGTACACGAGCGTTTTGTGAACTCGCCGCATCAGTCTCTGCTGCCTCTGCAGACGGCTGCTGCGATTTGCGCGACACGGCATCGCGCGCTGGATGCACTTCCAGCTGCGCGGCGTGCGCGGCAGAACGAGTTACCAGGCCGGCGCTTTGCGAAGGTTCCAGGACATGGAATGCACTCGGCTTGCCCACGTTCTTCAACGCGTAAAGCGAACTGAGCGGACGCTGGGTGCGATTGCGTTCGACGATGTCATCCAGGTTGATCGATGGCATGGCTGCGCGATCGGGTGGAAGACGATGTCGAGCATCGGCGCCACCTGGGGCAAGCATCAGCTCAAGGCCCAGCACCTGCAGCGCGCGCAGGATCAGTTGCAGCTCGGCGCGTGGCTTGCCTTTCTCGATATCGACGATCCACTGCCGACTCGCGCCGATTTCATTGGCCAAACGTGCCTGATCCCAGCCCCGGCTCTTGCGAGTGGCGCGGATAATATTGCCGATGTCGGCAGGGGTACGCACAGTGTCCATGGTCTGAATGTAAGCGATCGGCGACATGGATTCAATGTCGCCGTTCGCTTACATTCGGCTTGGGATTTGCGACACATTAGGCCCTGGACCGCGCTGTGCTGGCGAATGAGTTCGTTCGGTTACATATTTGCGATGTAACCGTTCGGCGACATCAAGCCGCCTGCACCACATGCAGCGCCTTGGGATTGCGCCACTGCGCCAGCAGCGCGGCCTCGCGTGCCTTGGCCTCGTGCAGGTGCGCGTGCTTGATATGCCCGTAGCCGCGGATATGTTCGGGGATGCTGGCGATCTGTGCGGCCAGGCCGACGTTGTCGGCATCCAGGCGCTCCAGCAGCGTTTCCACCGTTGCAACGTAATCAGTGATCAGTTGGCGTTCGCCACGCCGCTCGGCGCTATAGCCGAACACATCGAGCGTGCCGCCACGCAGGAACTTCAACCGCGCCAGCAACTTGAACGCGGTGAACATCCACGGCCCATAGTCGCGCTTGATCAGGTTGCCGTGCGCATCCTTCTTTGCCAGCAACGGCGGCGCCAGGTGGAAGCGCAGCGTGTAGTCGCCTTCGAATTGTTGTTGCAGCCGGCGCTGGAAGTCGCCGCGCGTGTACAGCCGCGCCACTTCGTATTCGTCCTTGTAGGCCATCAGCTTGAAGGCATAACGCGCGACCGCTTCGCTCAATGCGCTGCTGCCGGGCGCACGTTGCGCCTCGTGCGTGCGTACGCGTTCGACCAGGGCGCGATAGCGCTGCGCGTAGGCGGCATCCTGATAATCGGTCAGAAAGCCGACGCGGCGCGCGATGGCTTCATCCAGCGACTGCGCCAGCTGCTCGTCGTCAAGCGGATGCGTCGGCGCATCGCCATCGCCATGCAGCGTATTGCCCGTGCTTTGCGCCAACGCACGTGGCGCGCTCTGACCGCTGAGATCGTGGTCTTCCCAACTGCCGGGCGCACGCGCTTGCGGCGCATCGCCAGGCGTAATGGCCGAGTCGCCCACGCTCGGCAAACCCGCAGCACGCCGCACCGCCGGCAGATCGACCGCGGCCAATCGCCCCCACGCGAACGCCTGCTGATTCATCGCCACCGCCGCACCGTTGAGCTCGATCGCGCGCATCAGCGCCGCATGCGACAACGGCACCAGGCCGTGCTGCCAGGCATAGCCGAGCACGAACAGATTGCTGGCGATCGCATCGCCCAACAGTGCGGTGGCCAGCTGCGTGGCATCCAGCAGTAACGGCTCCTGGCCGCCCAATGCGGTGCGCACGCCGGCAATGATTTCGGCAGCGGGGAACTGCAGGTCCGGCTGGGTGGTGAAGTTGCCCGGCATTGCCTCATAAGTGTTGAGCACCACCTGGGTGCGGCCATCGCGCACCTTGGACAGGGCCCAGTAATCGTTGACCACCACCATGTCGCAGCCCAGCACCAGATCCGCTTCGCCGGCAGCGATGCGCACCGCGTGGATATCGGCCGGTCGGCGTGCGATGCGGATATGTGTTGTCACCGCGCCGCCCTTCTGCGCCAGGCCGGTCTGATCCAGCACTGTGGCGCCCTTGCCTTCCAGATGCCCGGCCATGCCAAGCAACGCACCGATGGTCACCACGCCGGTGCCGCCGACGCCGGTGATCAGAATGTTCCAGGGTTGTTCCAGCGTGGTGCGTTGTGGCGGCGCGGGCAACGTGTCGAACAGCGCGGTGGCATCGCGTTGTTTGCCTTTGCGCGGCTTGCCGCCATGCACGGTGACAAAGCTCGGGCAAAAGCCAGAGACGCAGGAATAATCCTTGTTGCAATTGGATTGATCGATCTGCCGCTTGCGTCCGAATTCGGTTTCCTTGGGCAGCACCGACACGCAGAAGCTCTTTTCGCCGCAATCGCCGCAACCTTCGCAGACCAGCGAATTGATCATGACGCGCTTGGGTGGGTCCACCAGCTTGCCGCGCTTGCGCCGTCGGCGTTTTTCGGTGGCGCAGGTCTGATCGAAGATCAGGATCGATACACCCTTGACCGTGCGCAACTGCTGCTGCACCGCATCCAGCTCGCCACGGTCATGAAAGGCGACATCGGCAGGAAACAGATCGCGGCGCCGCGTCCACTTGCTGATGTCGTCGCTGACCACCGCAATGGCGTGGATGCCTTCGGCGCGCAGTTGATGCGCGATGTCGGGCACGGTAAGCGTGCCGTCCACCGGCTGGCCGCCGGTCATCGCCACCGCATCGTTGTAGAGGATCTTGTAGGTGATGTTGACGCCGGTGGCGACCGACTGGCGGATCGCCAATGAGCCGCTATGAAAATAGGTGCCGTCGCCCAGGTTCTGGAACACGTGCGGCGTCTCGGTGAACGGTGCCTGCCCCGACCAGGTCACGCCTTCGCCGCCCATGTGGGTAAAGGTGTCGGTAGAGCGGTTCATCCAGGTCACCATGTAATGGCAACCGATGCCGCCCAGCGCACGCGAGCCTTCCGGCACCGCCGTGGAGGTGTTGTGCGGGCAGCCGGAGCAGTAATGCGGCACGCGCGGAAACAGCGCGCGCGGCAAGGCCATTTCGGCTTCCTTGCTGTCCATCCAGCGCAGCCGCTGTTCGATCGAGTCGGTCATCGCGCTGGATGGAAGCGCAAATCGCTGGATACGCTTGCCGATCACCGCGGCAATCGTGGCCGGCGTCAGCTCGCCGGTGGAGGGCAGGATCCACGCGCCGTGCTCGTCGTATTTGCCGACGATGCTCGGCCGCGCACCGGCGCTGGCCGGCCAGTTGTAGAACAGCTCCTTCATCTGGCGCTCGATGAAGGCTTTCTTCTCCTCCACCACCAGAATGTCTTCGAGCCCCTGCGCAAACGCGCTGATGCCCACCGGCTCCAGCGGCCAGGTCATGCCGACCTTGTAGACGCGGATGCCGATCTGCGCGCAGGCCTGCGCATCCAGGCCCAGGTATTCCAGCGCCTGCAGCACGTCCAGATAGCTCTTGCCGGTCGTGACGATACCCAAGCGTGCGTGCGGCGAATCCAGCACGACGCGGTCGATGTGATTGGCGCGTGCGAATGCCTGCGCGGCGGCGATCGCGTAGCGGTGCAGACGCATTTCCTGATCCACCGGCGGGTCCGGCCAGCGGATGCTCAAACCCCCTGGCGGCAACGCGAAGTCCTCTGGCAGCACGATCGTGCGTGCGAACGGATCCACATCCACCGACGCGGAAGACTCCACCGTCTCGGCAATGGTCTTGAAGCCGATCCAGCGCCCGGTATAGCGGCTCATCGCCCAGCCGAGCAGGCCCATGTCCAGGATGTCCTGCACCCCGGCCGGGTTGAGGATCGGCATCATCGCGCTGACGAATTCTTCTTCCGAACCGTGCGGCAGAGTCGAGCTGCGGCAGGCATGGTCGTCGGCGGCCAGCGCCAGCACGCCGCCATATGGCGAAGTTCCGGCGGCGTTGCCGTGCTTGAACACGTCGCCGCTGCGGTCTACGCCCGGGCCTTTGCCGTACCACATGCCGTACACGCCCTGCACCTTGGCACCGGGGAACAGATTGGTCTGCTGGGTGCCCCAGACCATGGTGGCGGCCAGGTCTTCATTGAGGCCGGGGGTGAAGGTCACCTTGGCCGCGTCCAGATGCTTGCGCGCGCGCCACAGCTCCAGATCGAAACCGCCTAGCGGGCTGCCGCGATAGCCGCTGATGAAGCCGGCAGTCGCAACGCCGGCGGCGTCATCGCGCAGGCGTTGCATCAACGGCAGCCGCACCAGCGCCTGCACGCCTGACAAGTAGATGCGGCCATCGGCGCGCGTGTACTTGTGCTCCAGCGTGTAATCCGCATCCACCTGGCCGAGCTCCGGCGTGTTGGCAGAGTCGGGGGAAGAGAGTGCAGCAGTACTGGTCATGGCTTGCCCGGAAAGGGTGGCTGGAACCCAGGGCTCCAAAACGGCCTAACAATTGTAACAGCCGCTATTCACATGCCTGGGACACCAGGTGTGCATCGCAGCGACACTGAGGTTAGGATGGGACAGGGTTGGGGTTTGTCGTGTGTCGCAAGGGGAAAAACCAGTGAGAACGAAGTTCGCATGGGCCATTGCGTTGGCCCTGCTCGGGAGCGTGTGGTCGTTGGCGCAAGCGCAGAGCCTGCCCAAGCCCAAGGAGTTCTATTTCGACGAAGACCGCGGCACCACGAAAGCCGTGGTCGCCGTGCAGGGGCAGGGCGATGCGGTGGTCGACCGCCTGGCCGCGATGGTGCAGCGTGACGCACGTGCCGCCGAGCCGCGCGCGCAACTTGCCTCGCTGGCCTATGCCGGTGGGCGCACCCAGTTAGGCGACGAGCTTTACCAGGGGGCGTTGGGCCTGGTTTCCAGTGGTAGCCAGCAATATCGCGCTATCACCTGGAACTACGGCTGGGATCTGTTGCGTGCCGACAAGGCCGACAAGGCCTTGCAGCTGTGGGCCAACCTGGCCAACGGCCGTCCGGCCACGCCGCAATGGCTGCCCACGACCGCGGCGCTGGCGCTGTGGCGTGCCGGGCGCAAGCAGGAAGCGGTCGAGTGGTATGCCGCTGCCGTGCGCACCTGGCCTGAGCGCTGGAGCAGCACCGCCAACTACGCCAGCCTGCTGCCGGACTGGCGCGAAGCAGAGCGTGCCAGCTTGGCCGAGGTCTTCGCCGCCTGGCAGGCGAACCCGCCGGCGTTTCCGTAAGTCTTGGCATCGCGCTGCAGTTAACCGCCGCAGCGCGATGCCCTGCATTAGCCGAATCTGCGCGATAGGCGGGCTTTTTCATCCAGCCACCGACCAACGCCTTGATGAGGCGAGGGCGCCGCATATTCGACGTACCGGTTTTTCGGACGACCGAGCGAAACCGCCAGGATTTGAAACGCAGACCCGGTGACATGAGTCGAAGGTGGAGAGAGCAGTTGCAGAGCGGCGGATCTGTGGCTTGGTTGCAGGGCCCTTGCCCGCTCACCATCGCGGGACACGCTGCAAGTACGTCCTTGTAAGCTCTTACGCGGCATCCATGCCGCGTAAGGTCCCGCGACGGTGAGCGGGCAAGGACCAGTCGAGTGGGCTGGTGTGCATGGTTTTCAATAAAACAGCCGGCAAACTTTCTGGTGCGGTGTCCTCGCTGCTTGCGGGACCGTGTGGCGGCATGGATACCGCCACCGAGCCCCCAGGGACGGGTTCATGGCGTGTCCCGCGAGCGGCGAGGACACCGCGCACTCGACACACTGGTTTCGGATAGGCAAACGATGGAAGTCTCGCTGCTTCGGGTTAGCGCGATGCCAAGCCAGCCCTCCGCCGATGCCTGTGCTGCGCGCTATGCGATCCTGTGCATCGCTTTCCAACGGACACGATCACGCCATGGCGGTGGATGCATTTGCGTTGATTCTGGCGATGTTGGGGCTGGGTCTGCTGTTCGCCCGCTTGCGGGTGCTGCCGGACAACAGCGCCGACGTGCTCAATCGCATCGTGTTGTATATCTGCCTGCCGGCCTCGGTGCTGACCTATGTGCCGCGCCTGCATCTGGATGCTTCGCTGGGTGGGGTGATCGCCACGCCGTGGGTGTTGACCGCGATCATCGTGCCGCTGCTGTGGGGCTGTAGCCGCCTGTTTCGGTTCAAGCGCGAGGAATACGCTGCGCTGCTGATGTGCGTGGTGTTCACCAACTCCAGCTTCATCGGCTTTCCGATGGTGCGCGCGTTGATCGGCGATCACGCGCTGCCGTATGCGGTGGTCTACGACCAGTTCGGTACTTTCGTGCTGCTGTCCACGTTTGGGTTATATGTGCTGGCGCGCTACAGCGGCGATACCCCGCCTACCGCGCGGATGATCCTGCTGCGGGTGCTGCGGTTTCCGCCGCTGTGGGCGCTGCTGTTCGCACTGACGTTGATGCCGGAGCAGCCGCCGACCTGGATCGGTTCGGGATTGAAGAGCCTGGCCGATGCGATGCTGCCGCTGGTGATGCTGGCGGTCGGCTTTTCGCTGCAGTTGCGCTTGCCTGCGGACGAGTTAAAACCGCTGGCAGTGGGGCTGGTCTTCAAACTTGCGTTGATGCCGATCCTGGCGCTGCCGTTGTCCTGGGCGCTTGGCCTGCATGGGGCGATGTTGCAGACCAACGTCCTCGAATCGGCCATGCCCACCATGATCACCGCCGCCGCATTGGCCATCTCGCATCGGCTGGCACCGCGCCTGGCCGCAGCGATGGTCGGCTACAGCATCCTGCTGTCGCTGCTGACATTGCCTGCCTGGGCCTGGTTGCTGGCACGTCTGGTGGCGTGATGCCCGGCGCGAACTCGCGCTGCCACCTCGGTACTGCCGCATCGCAGGTTCAACGCGCACCTGCGGTGTCGTCGCTTGCATCCGCAATGCTGCAGTGCGATGACAATGCGCTGCATGCAGAGCCGCCAATCGACATCACAGCGCGCGAGGTCATGACGCAGGCGCGCAGGTCGCGCAGAAGCTGCTGCGCACGCGCGCTGCACAGGGATTTTCCGAGCATGGATCACGGCTGTTGGAAGATCGCCCGGCTGGCAGTCGAGCGGTTTAACGTCTTTCGACTACTTCCTCACCGTGCCGCGGTGTACGCTGCCGGCTTGCTCCCGGAAGCGAGGCGTGCATGAAGACAGTCCTGGTGGCCGGCTCCAAAGGCGGCGTCGGCAAAACCACGATCGCCACCAATCTGGCCGCACATGCGGCCTTGCAGGGCCAGCGCACCGTGCTGGCAGATGCCGATCCGCAGGGCTCGTCCACGCGCTGGGCGCAGCGTCGCGCCAGTCTGGAAAGTGCGGTGCTGCCGATCGACGCCACCCGCCGTCGCAACTGGCAGGCCGCAGTGCCCGATGGCACCGATCAGCTGATCATCGATGCCCCGGCCGGGGCGATGGCCGAGGATCTGAGCGGATTTCTGGACCACGTCGATGCCATCGTGGTGCCGGTGCTGTCCTCGGCACTGGATATCGAAGCGGTGGTGGGCTTTCTCAACACGCTGGCCAAGGTGCCGCGCGTGCACCAGCGCAAATTGCCGGTGGGCCTGGTGCTCAATCGCGCCCGCCCGTGGACCCAGACCTCGCAGCAGGCCGCCGAGATGATCGGCACCTGGCCGTATCCGCTGGTGACCCAACTACGCGACACCCAGGCCTACGTGGTCATGGCCGGGCTGGGGCGCAGCTTGTTCGATTACCGCTCGGCGCAGGTGCGCGACCATCAACAGGACTGGGAGCCGCTGTTCAAGTGGCTCAAGAAGGCCTAAACCGGATAGTTTCTATGCGCGAATTGATCTTGTTGCGACACGCCCACGCCGAGCCGGCCGATACCGGCCAGGCCGATCTGGACCGCCCGCTGTCCCCGCATGGCATTGCCGAGGCGGAATCGGCTGGCCGCTGGCTGCGCGAGCAGCGCCTGGTGCCCGACCGCGTGCTGTGCTCGCCGGCCCGGCGCGCCCGCGAGACGCTGGAAGCGGTACTGGAGCTCACCGGCTATATCGAACAACGCCTGGACGAGCGCATCTACGAAGCGACGCCCGGCACCCTGGCCAGCCTGGTGGACGAACACCGCGACGCCGAGCGTTTGCTGCTGGTGGGCCACAACCCCGGGCTGGAGCGGTTGGCAGCGCTGATGCACAGCGGCCAGACCGGCGACTACCGTGGCATGCCCACCGCCGCGATCGCCCTGCTGGCGCTGCCGCTGGAGGCCGCCATCGAACCGGGGATCGCCCGCCTGACCGCCTTCTGGTGGCCTTGATCCGTGTCATCGTCGCTGCGCTGGTACGCCTGGCTCGCGCTCTGGGTCGCTCTGCCCTGTATGGCGCAGCAGAAGGTGCATTCCATCGACCCGGTGCAATCGCGCTTCGGGTTCGAGATCAGAACGCGCTTCGGCATGAAGATCGAGGGGTTCTTCCCGCGTTTTCGCGGTGAGCTGGTGGAGTTGCCCGACAAACGCCAACAGGTGCGCTTCCGGCTGGACGCCACCCAGGTGGAAATCCCCGGCAAGGACCGCTACACCGCGTGGATGCGCGGCGAGGATTTCTTCGATGTCGCCCAGTACCCGGTGGTGGAATTCGAGTCGCTTCCCTACACCGAAGCGGTCGTGAAGCAGGGGGGCGACATCACCGGCAACCTGACCATTCGCGGAATCACGCACATCGAGACCCTGCATGTGGCGCCAGCTGAATGCGCGCGGCCGGGCTATGATTGCGACGTGATCAGTCGTGGGACGGTGCTGCGTGGACGTTACGGAATGAATGCGTGGCAGATGGCCCTGGGCGACAGGGTAACGTTCGTTCTGCGTGGGCGGTTGCAGGAGGCGCGGCGCCCGTGAGTTTCCTGTTGAGGGTGCTTGTGCTGGCAACGCTGTTGCTCGGCACCGGATGCGCCGGCCTGTCGCAAATCGAACGCAACCGTGCGGCAGGCGTGGCTTCTGCCGCGCGCAGCACGCTGGTGAGCTGCACCCAGGCCAATCGCTGTGCGCTGTCCTCGCCGCTGCGCGCGCTGGGTGGCGAGGCGATCAGCAGCTCCACTGCGGCTGCGCCGCGGCACTACGCCACCATCGTCGATCGCGGTGAAGAATCGTTGGTCGCGCGGCTGAATCTGATCCGCAGCGCCACCCGCAGCATCGATCTGCAGACCTATATCTTCGACAAGGACGACAGCGCGCGCATGGTGCTGGATGCACTGATCGACGCGGCGCAGCGCGGGGTCAAGGTGCGCATCCTGATCGACCAGCTGTCGGCGATCGCCGATCTGCAGATTCTCGGCGCGCTGTCCAGCACCCATGAAAATCTGCAGCTGCGCATCTACAACCCCACCTTCGGCAAGGTCAAACTCAATTACTTCGACTATGCCGGCAGCGTGGTGTGCTGTTTCCGTCGCTTCAACCAGCGCATGCACAACAAGTTGCTGGTGGTGGACGATGTGCTCGGCGTGGTCGGCGGCCGCAACTACCAGGACGACTATTTCGACTGGGACAGCGAATACAACTTCCGCGACCGCGACGTGATTCTGGCCGGCCCGGAAGTGCGTGCGATGGCGGCCAATTTCGACGCGTTCTGGCGCGCGCAGCGCAGCGTGCCGGCCGAGCGCCTGAACGATGTCGGCCGCCTGCTGCTGGAGCAGGGCGCGCCGAAAATGCCGCCGGCCGACATCCGCCGACCGGAGCGGGTGGCGCGCGTCGACCGTGAGGCGCGCGATGCGCAATTCATCCGCGATGCGTTCGTGACCCCGGCCATGCCGGTGCAGCGCGTGCTGTATGTGGCCGACCTGCCGCAAAAACACCGCAAGGAACATGCCGCCAAGGCGGTGTCCACCGCGCCGGAGCTGGACGGCCTGATCGCCGGTGCGCAGCAGGAAGTGCTGCTGCAGACGCCGTATCTGGTGTTGTCCGATGAGGCACAGGCGATCTTCCGCACACTGCGCACGCGCCCGCAGCCGCCACGCATCGTGGTCTCGAGCAATAGCCTGGCGGCCACCGACAACCCGATCGTGTATGCGCTGTCGTACAAGTTCAAACGCCGCAACCTGCGCGAGCTGGGCTTCAACATCTACGAATTCAAGCCATTTCCGCTGAATGCACCGGTGGACTACGCCAATCTGGTGCCCGACCCGCTCAATCCGCAGGCCGCCGAACCGGTCGAGGACGACAGTAGCGTCAATCGCGTGATCAGCGGCAGCGCGGCCGGCAACGCGGTGCGTGGCAGCGGTGGCAGCAATAGCAACAGTGGCGGCGGAACACCGGGGAGTGCCATTCGCGGCAGCGGTGGTGGCGCGGGACGTGCGCCCGGCGGCAGCGAGGTCGACCGGCGTGTGCTGCGTACCGAAACGCGGCCCTCGTTCCTGGGCACGCGCGCGGTTAATAAGCCGCTGCCGGTCACCCGCGCCGGCGCGCGCATGGGCCTGCATGCCAAGTCGTTGGTGGTGGACCGGCGCATCGGCGTGATCGGCACGCACAACTTCGACCCGCGCAGCGAGAACTACAACACCGAGGCGGCGGTGGTGATCGACGATGCGCGCTTTGCGCAGGCGCTGGCCGCCAGCATCGAGCGCGACATCGCCCCGGAAAATGCCTGGACCGTGGCCTCGCGCGAAAAGCCGCCGGTGCTGAGCGGACTGAACTACAGCGTGGGCAAGGTGTCCGAATCGTTGCCGGTGCTGGATTTCTGGCCCTGGCGCTATGCCACCAATTACGAATTCCAGCCTGGCCCCGGCTGCCCGTTTCCACTCAAGCGCCAGGACCCGCAGTTCCGGCGGTGCTATGTGGCGGTGGGCGACTTCCCCGAGGTCAACGTCGGCCCTAAGTGGTTGCTGGTGCGGATGCTGACTGCCTTCGGTGCCGGGCTTGTGCCGATTCTGTGATCGCATAGGCGCGCCGCTCACTGGCCGCTATCGTGACGATATGTCTCTGGCGCGGAGACGGAACTGCGCCTGGATCAATCAGGGCAGTCAGCGACAGTTGAACCAGATCCTCCGGGCGCAGATGCTGTTGCGATTCCCGATTCCCGATTCCCGATTCCCGATTCCCGATTCCCGATTCCCAATCCCCAATCCCCAATCCCCAATCCCCAATCCCCAATCCCCAATCCCCAGCCTATGACCTTCCGCGACCCCGTCGATCTTGCTGCCCTCAACGCCTCCAGCCGCGACACCTTGATCGAACATCTGGGCATCGTGTTCACCGATGCCGGCGAGGATTGGCTGCGCGCCACCATGCCGGTGGATTCGCGCACCAAGCAGCCGTACGGCTTGCTGCACGGCGGTGCGTCGGTGGTGCTGGCCGAAACCCTGGGCAGTAGCGCTGGCAATCTGTGCGTGGATATGACCACCCAGATGTGCGTGGGGTTGGAGATCAACGCCAACCATCTGCGTGCGGCGTATCAGGACGTGGTCACTGGCACCGCGCGCGCCGTGCATATCGGGCGCAGCACGCAGGTGTGGGACATCACCATCGAAAACCCGGCCGGCAAGCGCGTGTGCGTTTCGCGGCTCACCTTGGCCGTGGTCCCGCGCAGCAATGGCTGAGCCCGCCGTGCAAGCACATGGGTGGAACAGCGCCACCCGCTGCCGGCACTGCGCGCGTGCCAAGCTGCTGTCACAATAGTCGCGCTTCCTTCCCCTGGTACCGGTCCCGTTCCTGCAATGAGCGAGTCATCCCTGGACGCCACGCGCGATGCTGGCGGCGTGCGTTGGTTCCGGTACCTGTATCGGGTACCGCTACTGCTGGTGCACCTGAGCATCTGTCTGCCGATCACCATGCTGTGCGTGGTGGCGCCGCCGCTGGCGCGCATCCGTACCGGCCACGACGACACCCTGGACGAGTGGATGATCCGCTGGTGGCAGGGCAATCTGATGCGCATCTTCGGATTTCGTTTGCGTCATTTCGGCACTCCGCTGCCGGGCGCTGCGTTGTTCGTTGCCAATCACGTCAGCTGGATCGACATCTCGATGCTGCATAGCCAACGCGTGATGGGCTTTGTGGCCAAGCGCGAGATCGCCGGCTGGCCGCTGGTGGGCTGGCTGGCGGCCAAGGGCCAGACCATCTTCCATCAGCGCGGCAATACCGAATCGCTGGGCGGCGTGCTGCAGGAAATGCTGGCGCGGCTGCAAAGCGGCAAGCCGGTGGGCGTGTTTCCGGAAGGGCGCACCCGCGGCGGCACCGAGGTCGGCCCGTTCCATGCGCGCATCTTCCAGGCCGCGGTCGAGGCCGGCGTGCCGGTGCAACCGGTGGCGTTGCGTTACGGCGAGCGCGGCAATGCGCAGGCGGTAGTGGCGTTCGGTGAGCGCGAGAGCTTCTTCGACAACATCGTGCGCCTGCTCGGCGAGCCGGCGCGGCTGGCCGAAGTGCATTTTCTCGAGCCGATCCGCGCGCTGGATATCGACGGACGTCGCCGCCTGGCCGACACCTCGCGTCAACGCATCATTGCGGCCATGGAGTCCTAGCCCGCGATGCGTATGCTCATCACTCCTGCGGCCGACGCGACAGTGCCTGGCCCGATGAGCGCATGAACGTCTCCGACTATTCGCCGCCCCGCTGGTTGCGCAATCCGCATGTGCAATCGCTGCTGGGCAGCAGCGCGTTGCGCCGGATCCGTAGCCGCCAGTTGCTGGCCGCCAGCGGCGCGGTGACCAGCGAACATATTCTCGACGGCGGCGACGGCGTACGCCTGCAGGGCTGGATGAGCATCCCGCCCGGCGATGCACCGGTGCGCGCCACCGTGCTGTTGCTGCACGGCTGGGAAGGCAGCGCCGATTCCAATTACATGCGGCTCACCGCTGCGCGCCTGCTGGGCCTGGGCTATCAGGTGTTCCGGCTGAATTTCCGCGACCACGGCGGCACCCATCACCTCAATGTGGATCTGTTTCACTCCGATCGCATCGATGAAGTGGTCAACGCTGCAGGCGATCTGTGGCGGCGTTTTCCCGCGCCGCAGTTACTGGTGGCCGGTTACTCGCTGGGCGGCAATTTCGCACTGCGGCTCGCCTTGCGCGCGCCGGCGGCCGGTCTGCCGGTGGCGCGGGTCGCAGCGGTGTGCCCGCTGCTGGATCCGGCCGCCACCATGCTGCAGCTGGAAAAAGGCCCGCAGTTCTACGACTGGTATTTCCGCCGGCGTTGGCGCGAATCGCTGCTGCGCAAACGCAAGCTGTTTCCCGATCAGCACGGCTACGACGATGCCACCCTGGCGCTGGACATGCGCGGCCTGATGGCCTGGTTGGCCGAGCAGCACACCGGGCACGGCTCGCTGCAGGCGTATTTCGACAGTTATTCGATTGCCGGCGAACGCCTGGCCGGCTTGCAGGTGCCGGTCCATATCCTGATGGCCGAAGACGACCCGGTGATTCCGTTCGCCGATTTCGCTGGCTGGCATCTGCCCGCGCACGCGCAGCTGGAAATCGCGCGCTGGGGCGGCCACTGCGGCTTTCTGGAAAATGCCCGTGGCGATGGCTTCGCCGAACGTTGGGTGGCCGAGCGGCTGACCGCGCAGGCCTGAGAGCGGCGACAACCGTCGCGAGCAGTCGCCAGGTGGGCGCGGATGGCGCGCTCCGAACTGCAGTGTACGAGTGGTATCTGCCAACGAGCATCGGCCGCGCGCGCCGGGCCGGCTGTGCAGCAGTTCGATGGTCGCTGCGAGTCGGCGTCCCACCGCGCATCGTTACAATAGGCGTTTGTCCTGGACACGCCGCCGCCATGCAAGACGCCATTCTCCAAGCCCTGCGCCGCAATGCGGCCGACGATGCGGTGGCGCTGGCCCGCGAGTGGGTCATCAGCGCGCCGGATAATGCCGCCACCCATCGCTGGCTCGGTCTGGCCCTGCAGCAGCAGGGTCAGCCAGCGCTGGCGCTGGCCAGTATCGAAACCGCGCTGACGCTGACGCCGGAAGATGCCGACCTGCATCTGCTGCGCGCCGGCTTGCTACTGGCCACGCGCGATCTGTCTGCGGCCGATGCCGCGTTGTCGCGCACCACCGCACTCGACCCGAACCAGTTCAACGCCTACGTGATGCAGGCACATCTGGCGGTGGCGCGCGGCGATCTGGATGATGCGCAACGGCTGAGCCGCACCGCGGCGCGGCTGGCGCCGGAGCATCCGCAGCTGCTGGCCGTCGATGGCGTGGTGGAGCTGCGCCGCGGCCAGAGCGACCACGCGCTGTCGCTGCTCACCCGCGCCGCCGAGCAGTTGCCGGACGACCCGCGCGTGCTGTTCGCGCTGGGCTTTGCGTACCTGCAGAAAGAACACTTCGCGTTCGCCGAGCGCGCCTTCGAGCGCGTGGTCGAGCTCAATCCGCCGGGCACCGCGCTGCGCGCCTTCATCGCCCAGCTCGCCCAGCGCCAGGGTCGCCTGGACGACGCGCTGGCCGCGATGCAGGGCGTGTTCGCCCAGCCCGGCGGCGACATCCCGGCCATGCGCCGGCTCGCGGGCGAAATGGAATTGCAGGCCGGTCGTCCCGACCGGGCCGTGGCGCACTTGCGCCTGGCGCTTGCCCACTGGCCGGCCGACCGGCGCACGCTGCACGCGCTACTGACCGCCTGGGAGCGATTGGGTGCGGTCGACGACGCACGCGACACTCTGGACGCGGCGTTGGCCACCTCGGTCAGTGCGCATGATCTATGGCTGGCGCGGCTGGCGGTGGAGCCGGTCGGCGGGCCACAGGCGCAGGCGGTGATCGAGCGTTGGCTGCTGGGCATGCCCGAGCATCTGCCGGCACTGGAAGCGCTGATGCGCGTGCACGACATGCAAGGCCATGCCGAAGAAGCCGAAATGGTGGCGCGGCAGATCGTGGCGGTGGAACCGGGCCGCATCAGCGGCGAGCAGCGCATCGTCGAAGCCTTGCTGGAGCGCGACCCGCCGGCAGCGATCGCCTGCGTCCAATCCTTGATCGACTCGCTGCCGGAGAATCAGCAGACCGTGCTGCGGCCGTGGCTGGGCAATGTGCAGGACCGCGCCGGCCAGCCCGATGCGGCGCTGGCCACCTGGATGCAGTTCCAGCGCGAGCAGGCCCAGCACCGTCTGCCGTTGCCGCCGCAGGCCGCGAAGCAGCCGATGCAGTGGCCGGCGTTGGGCACCATCCCCGACGCGGTGACCGCGCGCCCGCTGTTCGTCTGGGGCGTGCCCGGCTCGCATGTCGAACGCCTGATCGCAGTGATGGGCGCGGCCACCCCGCTGGTGCGCGACGACCGTTACGGCACCACCCCGCCGTCCGACGCGCTGCAGAGCTATCGCAGCGTCGAACAGCTGGCCTCCGGCGAACTGGCGCCGCTGGCGCTGGTGGAAGGCTGGAAGGCGCAGTTGCCGCGGCGCGGTATCGACGACGGCAACGTCATCGACTGGCTGCTGTGGTGGGACAACACCTTGCTCACTGCACTGCGCCCGCACCTGCCCGAAGGCCGGCTGGCAATCGCATTGCGTGACCCGCGCGACATGCTGCTGGACTGGTTGTCGGCCGGTGCGCCTGCGCCGTTGGCCGTGCAATCGCCGCAGCAGGCCACCGACTGGTTGCTGGCGGCCCTGGAGCAGCTCGCCGTGCTGCACGAACGCGATCTGTATCCGCACCGGATCATCCGCCTGGACGGCATCGAGAGCGACCCGCAGGGCATTTCCACCGCACTGGAACAGGCCTTCGGGCTGAGCTTCCCGCTGATCGAGCCGCGCGGCCCCGCACGCCTGGCATCGGGCCGCTGGCGCAACTACCGCAACGTGCTGGGCGCGCAATTCGATCTGCTCACGTTGATCGCAGTGCGCTTCGGTTATCCGCAAGACTGAGCGGCGACCGAAATGGCTGCGCTCACTGTCGGGTGGGCGCGGCATTGTTCGCTGGCGTGATGAACCGGCAGCGATACACCCAACCGAGCGCATCAGAGGGTTCCATTGCGATGGCTTCCACTGCTGCGCAGACCCAGGCACCCTGATCAGCATCATCCCTCACGGAGACCCTGCATGCGCCTGACCAGCAACAGCATCGAAAACGGCAAGCCCATCGCGGTAGAATTTGCGGCCGGCACGCCGGAGGGCTTTGCGCCCAACCGCAACCCGCATCTGGCCTGGAGCGAGGTACCCGAAGGCACGCGCTCGTTCGCGCTGCTGTGCCTGGACCCGGATGTACCGACCGTGCCGGAAACCGTGGGCCGCGACGATGTGCAGATTCCGGTCGACCAGCCACGCACCGATTTTGTGCATTGGGCCATGGCCGATATCCTCGCTGAAGTGCACGAGATCGCCGCAGCCAGTTGCAGCGACGGCTTCGTGCCCAAGGGCAAGTCGCAGCCGGCCGGCCCGGCCGGTGCGCGTCAGGGTCTGAATTCGTACACCGAATGGTTTGCCGGCAATGCCGACATGGCCGGCAACTACCTGGGCTACGACGGCCCGTACCCGCCGTTCAACGACCTGCGCATGCACCGCTATTTCTTCCGCGTGTTCGCGCTGGATGTGGCGCAACTCAGCTTGCCCGAGACCTTCACCGCGGCCGATCTGCTGTCGGCGATCCAGGGCCATGTGCTGGCCGAAGCGGCGTTGCATGGCACCTACACGTTGAACCCGTCGCTGCGTTAAGAGCGCCTAACAACGCCTGTGCCGCCGTCATGCGGGCGCCGTCGCTGCCGAGGAGAGCTGCCGGTTCACACGTTGCCCGGCGGCTCGGTCGTGGCATGTATCAATCGATCACTTCACTCCTGCATGCCGTCTGCGTCCGACCTGACGACCGCTCGCTATCTGTTGGTAGTTGCTGTCAGTAGCCTGCATCTGCACGTCGCATCTGCGCGCGTTGATTGCATCGGCGATCACGCTGATTACGCCACGCAGTCAAAACTCGACTGCTAACCGCTGGCTTCGATCATCTGATCGAGCACATACACCGGTACGCCGTCCGCGCCCGCAGCGGCGGGGTAGCGCGTCACCCGCAGCAAGGTGCGGATACCGGTTTCGTGCTCGAAGCCTTCGATCTTGCCCTCGAAGGTTTGCCAGCGCTGGGTGACGGGCTGTCCGGTTGCATCCTGTTCGCGCAGCTGCAGGCATTGGCGCAACGGGTCGGAGGCGCACGCCACCGTCTCGGCGGCTACTTCGATCAACACCGTCTGGCCGTGGCCGCCATAGCGCGTGTCTGCGGTGGCGATGCCACCGAAAACCAGGCGGGTCCCATCGCTGCGGGTCAGGGTCAGCCGTGGCGCGGTCTGCACGCTGTTCAACGCCACCGCGAAGCGGCCGGACAGCAGCTCGCTGGCGGCGCGTTCCTGCGCCATCCGCCGTGATTCGGCACACAGGCGCTTGCTCGACACCACCCGGCCGATCTGCAACTGCGCCTCGGCCACGCTGTAGTTGGCGCCCAGCGCATTGCAGGTCTGGCTGACCTGGATGCGTTCATCGCTGAAATCCAGTTGCAGTGGCGCAGTGCCCTCGACGAACAGGCTGCGCAATGCGGTGCCGTGCGCATCGCTGGCCTGCTGCAACTGCCAGTGCTGTGCGCGCAGGGCGGCCCGCAGCGAGGCATTGTCGGCGGCCGGTGCGGCTACCGCATCGGCTTGCGCGGCAGCGCTGGGGGAGGAGCCGGGTGCGTCCGGCGAAGCGCCCGACCCGCAGGCCGTCACGCCCGCCGCCAGCAGTGCAGGGGCGAAGAACACGGCACGCATGGGCGGCTCCCGGTGATCGATGCCTCAGTGATACCGCCACCGCGCGGCCAGGGCAATGACGGGCGTCACTGCCTGGGAGCGTGCCACGCATGTCGCGCTCGCTCGAACAGGCATGCCGCGCGGCGACAGTTGAGGCGTCAGGCCGCAGCCGGCAGCCACAACAGCAAGGCTGCGCCAAGCACGATGCGGTAGACCGCAAACACCGTGAAGCGATGCTTCTTGATGTAGCCCAGCAGCCACTTCACCACCACAAAACCGGTGATGGTCGCCGCCACGAAGGCCACCGCCACATCGGCCCAGTTCTCGCTGCCGAAGCCGCCTTCCTTGTACATCTCCAGCAGCGCATACCCACTGGCCGCGAACATGGTCGGGATGCCCACCATGAACACGAAATCCGCCGCCGCCGAGCGCTTGCTCAGGCCCAGCAGCATGGCCAGGAAGATCGCCGAGGCCGAGCGCGAGGTACCGGGAAATACGCCCGCTACCACCTGCGCCAGGCCGACTGCGATGGCCACCTTCCAGGTCACCACGTCGCGCTCGGGCAATTTGCCGGCAAAGTGCTCGGCCACCAGCATCCACAGCCCGCCGATCAGCAGCGCCCAGGCCACCGGATGCACGGTTTCCGGCAGCTGCCAGCCGGCCTTGCGCACGATCAGCCCGACCACTGCAGTGACCAGGAAGGCCACGCCGATCTTGAGCACGTAGTCGCGATTGTCGCGTTGCCCCAGGCCGGTGGCCAGGGTCCACAGCTTCTGCCGCAGCGCCAGGCAGATCGCCAGGATCGCGCCGGCCTGGATGACGATATTGAAGAAGTCAGAACGGCGTCCGAGCCATTGTTCGGCGATCAGCAGGTGGCCGGTGCTGGAGATCGGCAGGAATTCGGTCAAGCCTTCGAGAATGCCCAACAGCAGGGCGGAGATCAGATCGGACATCGGACTGGGGGAGGGATGGGGGAAGCGTCAGGATAGTGCATTGCGGCATGCACCATATCGGTGCTCATTGCGATCAATTAGCACCACCAAGGTGCTAGTGAGGCCTGAGCGGCCTCTAGCGATACAAGCAAAATCAACGACTTGTGAAAGTATGACGCTTGGCACGGTCCCTGCTGTAGTACCGCCCACGAGCCACTTAACTTCCCCTGAGGTTTCTTCCGATGTCCGTGGAAAATGTTGAAAAGCTGATCAAGGACAACAAGGTCGAGTTCGTCGACCTGCGCTTCGTCGATATGCGTGGTGTACAGCAGCACATCACCTTTCCGGCCAATATCATCGAGCCGGCGTTGTTCGAAGAAGGCAAGATGTTCGATGGCAGCTCCATCGCGGGTTGGAAGGGCATCAACGAGTCGGACATGGTCCTGCTCCCGGACGCAGGCACCGCTTATCTGGATCCGTTCTTCGCCGATCCGACCATCGTGCTGACCTGCGACATCCTCGATCCGGCCACCATGCAGAGCTATGAGCGCGACCCGCGCGGCATCGCCAAGCGCGCCGAGGCCTATCTGAAGTCCTCCGGCACCGCCGACCAGGCGTTCTTCGGCCCGGAGCCGGAATTCTTCATCTTCGATTCGGTGCGCTTCGCCAACGACATGGGCCACACCTTCTTCCAGGTCGGTTCGGAAGAGGCTGCCTGGAACACCGGCGCCAAGTACGACGGCGGCAACAGCGGCTATCGCCCGGGCGTGAAGGGCGGCTACTTCCCGGTTCCGCCGACCGACACCCTGCACGACCTGCGTGCGGAAATGATCAAGACGCTGGAACAGGTCGGCATCGAGACCGAAGTGCACCACCACGAAGTGGCCACCGCCGGCCAGTGCGAGATCGGCACCAAGTTCAGCTCGCTGGTGCAAAAGGCCGACGAACTGCTGACGATGAAGTACATCATCAAGAACGTCGCCTATCGCAACGGCAAGACCGCGACCTTCATGCCCAAGCCCATCGTGGGCGACAACGGCTCGGGCATGCACGTGCACCAGTCGTTGACCAAGGGCGGCGTCAACCTGTTCTCCGGCGACGGCTACGGCGGCCTGTCGCAGATGGCGCTGTGGTACATCGGCGGCATCTTCAAGCACGCCCGTGCGATCAACGCCTTCTCCAACTCCGGCACCAACAGTTACAAGCGTCTGGTCCCGGGTTACGAAGCGCCGGTGATGCTGGCCTACTCGGCCCGCAACCGTTCGGCCTCGTGCCGCATTCCGTGGGTCACCAACCCGAAGGCGCGCCGCATCGAAATGCGCTTCCCCGATCCGTTGCAGTCCGGCTACCTGACCTTCACCGCGCTGATGATGGCCGGCCTGGACGGCATCAAGAACCAGATCGACCCGGGCGCGCCCAGCGACAAGGATCTGTACGACCTGCCGCCGGAAGAAGAGAAGCTGATCCCGCAGGTCTGCTCCAGCCTGGATCAGGCGCTGGAAGCGCTGGACAAGGACCGCGAGTTCCTCAAGGCCGGCGGCGTCATGAGCGACGACTTCATCGACGGCTACATCGCGCTGAAGATGCAGGAAGTCACCAAGTTCCGTGCTGCGACCCACCCGTTGGAGTACCAGCTGTACTACGGCAACTGAGTTCCACCGCGGTGATGGCGGAGGCCCCCCCTCCCACCTCCGCCATCGCCGCCCATGTTCGATAGGTCCATGGTCGATGCCGTGGACTTGCAGGGGTCTTGATAAGGGTATCGAGAGAGCACTGGATCGCGACGCGCGGGCCTGACCTCTCCCACGAGGCGGATGCACTGGCATCCGCTGGGGTCTGCGTGCTCGCGAACGAGCGGATGCCGGGGTTGGCATCCAGGGGAATGACACCGCCGGGCGGCGCAATGCCGGCCGGTTTTTTCCACCATTCGGGGTATGCGCATGAAATTGATCACCGCCATCATCCGGCCGTTCAAGCTCGACGAGGTCCGTGAGGCCTTGTCCGCAGCGGGCGTGTCGGGCATCACCGTGACCGAGGTCAAGGGTTTCGGACGCCAGAAAGGCCACACCGAGCTGTACCGCGGCGCCGAGTACGTCGTCGACTTCCTGCCCAAGATCAAGATCGAGACGGTGGTGACCGACGACCGGCTGGACGCAGTGGTCGAGGCGATCCAGAACGCCGCCGGCACCGGCAAGATCGGCGACGGCAAGATCTTCGTGACCGCGATTGAGCAAGTCGTGCGCATCCGTACCGGCGAGATCGGCGCCGATGCGCTCTGAATCCCCCACCCCAGGAGTCCTTATGAAGACAGGTCTTTTCGCCGGGTGGAAAGCCCGGTTCTACAGCGTCTGCATGCTGATGCTGTTCAGTGCGCTGGTGGTGGGCGGCATGGGTAGCGCGCATGCGCAATCCACACCGCAGGTCACCCCGTTGCCGACCGAGCCGGTCACCACCGAACCGCTGCCGTCCGCGCAGCCGGAAGCCGCCCCGGTGGCGGCCGCCGAGGCTGCACCCGTGGTCGAGAAGGGCGATGTCGCCTGGATGCTGACCTCCACGTTGTTGGTATTGCTGATGGTGGTGCCGGGTCTGGCGCTGTTCTATGGCGGCATGGTACGCGCCAAGAACGTGCTGTCGGTGCTGATCCAGGTCGCTGTGGTGTTTTCGCTGCTGACCATCCTGTGGGTGCTCTACGGCTATAGCCTGGCGTTCTCCGGCGAAGGTCCGTGGATCGGCAATCTGGACAAGGCACTGCTCAAGGGCGTGACCATCGAAACCCTGTCGGCCACCTTCACCAAGGGTGTCAGCCTGCCGGAATACGTGTTCGTGGCGTTCCAGGCGACCTTTGCCGGCATCACCGGCGCGCTGATCGTCGGTGCCTTTGCCGAACGTGCCAAGTTCGCCGCGGTGCTGTTGTTCTCGGTGATCTGGTTCACCTTCGGCTATCTGCCGCTGGCGCACATGGTCTGGGCCACCGGTGGTTATCTGTTCGGGCTGGGCGCGCTGGATTTTGCCGGTGGCACGGTGGTGCACATCAACGCCGGTATCGCCGGGCTGGTGGGCGCCTACTTCGTCGGCAAGCGTGCCGGGTTGGGGCGTGAGGCGATCAAGCCGCACAACGTGACCCTGACCTTCGTCGGTGCGTCGCTGCTGTGGGTGGGCTGGTTCGGCTTCAACGCCGGCTCCAACCTGGAAGCCAATGCCGGTGCGGCGCTGGCCTTCCTCAACACCTTGCTGGCCACTGCCGCGGCGGTGCTGGGCTGGTCGTTGACCGAGAAGATCATCAAGGGCAAGTCCTCCGCCCTGGGTGTGGCCTCGGGCATGGTCGCCGGCCTGGTCGGCATCACCCCGGCCTGCGGCACGGTGGGGCCGTTCGGCGCGATCGTCATCGGCCTGGCCGCTGGCGTGCTGTGCGTGTGGGGTGTCACCGGTCTCAAGCGCCTGCTCGGTGCCGACGACAGCCTGGACGTGTTCGGCGTGCATGGCCTGGGCGGCATCATCGGCGCGATCCTGACTGGCGTGTTTTCGGCGGCCTCGCTGGGCGGCCAGAAGGGTGGCGATTACGACATCGTGCATCAGGTCGGCATCCAGGCATTGGGCGTGGGCATCACCCTGGTGTGGATCGGTGTGGTCTCGGTGGTGGGTTTCCTGGTCGCCAAGCTGGTGTTCGGCCTGCGCGTCACCGAAGAAGCCGAGCGTGAGGGGTTGGACATCACCTCGCACGGCGAAGCCGCATACGAGTCTTGAGCATGAACACCCGCAGCCATGCCGCTGCGGGTGGCACGACGACCCGGCCGGGACTGCCCGCCGGGTCCGTTTTTCCCCGCGGCGCTGGTTGGCGCGGGTCAACTGCCGAGGTGCCTGCATGACCAGCCCCACGCCTGTCCCTGTCGGCGCGGATGTGCGCTGGATCGGTGTACGCCACCGCTCGTCGGCCCCGAATTCTTCTCTGCACGCTTCGTCTGGCGCGACATCCGCGCACGTCGATGCTGCTTGCACTAAATTGGTGCAATGGTGATTTCTTCTTCGATGCCTTCGCTGGACAGCCTGGGCACCCCGGTGGCCTGGGCCGACCGCGAGGGCCGTGTGCTGGGCGTCAATCCAGCCTTCGCGCGCTGGCTTGGCGTCAGCGCACGGCGCCTGGTCGATCAACCGCTGGCCGCGCTGGAAGTACAGGGCGATGCGCTCGCCCGCTTCCTGCTCAACGACGAGCGCGATGTGCTGCGTCTGCATCGGCTGGCCCTGGGCCTGCCCAACGACGCACCGCGCTTTGCCGAGGGCTGGCTGTCGCGGCTGGACGACGGCGGCTGGCTGCTGGAAACCCACCCGGTCGACGAATTCCCTGCGCTGGATCCCACCCATGCACTGCCCAATGCCCTCAGCGCTGCGCTCAAGGGCCTGGCGCACGAGCTGCGCAATCCGCTGGCCGGGCTCAAGGGCGCCGCGCAGCTGCTGGCACGCCGTTCGGCCGGGCGCGACGAGGACGAGCGCGAGCTGATCGAATTGATCGGTACCGAGATCGAGCGCCTCAATACCTTGCTCGAACGCCTGCTCTCGCCCACACCGGCGCGCCCGCACGACCGCCTCAATATCCACGTCGTGCTGGAGCGCGTGCTGCGCCTGGCCGAAGCCGAGGGTGGCTGGTCGGTGCAGGTGCAACGCGATTACGACCCCAGCATTCCCGACATCCTTGGCGATGGCGATCGCCTCACCCAGGCGGTCTGGAATCTGGTGCGCAACGCGTTCCAGGCCGGTGCCACCCGGGTGACGTTGCGCACCCGCGTCGAACATGGCCAGCGCATCCGCGACCGCGTGCATGCGATGTCGCTGCGGCTGGAAATCATCGACGACGGCGGCGGTGTGCCCGAAGAACTGGCCGAGCACCTGTTCCTGCCGCTGGTCAGCGGGCGCGCCGAAGGCAGTGGCCTGGGCCTGGCGCTGGCCCAGCAGGTCTCGCGTGAACACCACGGCACCCTGACCTACCGCTCGCGCGCCGGCCATACCGTTTTCACCCTGCTGTTGCCCGAGCTGGCCGGCGATCACGACAAGGAGCATCTGCATGGCTGAGGCCGCCGCCGCATCCCACCATATCTGGGTGGTCGACGACGACCGTTCGGTCCGCTTCGTGCTGTCCACCGCTTTGCGCGATGCTGGCTACGCCGTGGATGGCTTCGAGAGTGCCGCCGCTGCGCTGCAGGCACTGGCCATGCGGCCCACGCCCGATTTGCTGTTCACCGATGTGCGCATGCCCGGCGAAGACGGCCTAACCCTGCTCGACAAACTCAAGTCCAAGCACCCGCAATTGCCGGTGATCGTCATGTCGGCCTACACCGATGTGGCCAGCACTGCCGGCGCGTTTCGCGGCGGCGCGCACGAGTTCCTCTCCAAGCCGTTCGACCTGGACGACGCGGTGGCCCTGGCCGCACGCGCGCTGCCGGATGCCGATGCCGGCGTCGACGCGCTGGTCGGTGTGCCGGTGGCGCAAGGCTCGGCCGCACTGATCGGCGACACCCCGGCGATGCAGGCCTTGTTCCGCGCCATCGGCCGGCTCGCGCAGGCACCGCTGTCGGTGCTGATCAACGGCGAAACCGGCACCGGCAAGGAACTGGTCGCACGCGCGCTGCACAACGAATCGCCGCGCGCGCGTAAATCCTTCGTTGCCCTCAACACCGCCGCCATTCCTGCAGAGCTGCTGGAAAGCGAATTGTTCGGCCACGAAACCGGCGCTTTCACCGGTGCCACCAAACGGCACATCGGCCGTTTCGAACAGGCCGATGGCGGCACGCTGTTTCTGGACGAAATCGGCGATATGCCGCTGCCGCTGCAGACCCGTTTGCTGCGCGTGCTGGCAGAGAACGAATTCTTCCGTGTCGGTGGGCGCGAACTCATCCGTGTCGACGTGCGCGTGATCGCTGCCACCCACCAGGACCTGGAAGCGCTGGTTGAACAAGGCCGCTTCCGTGCCGACTTGCTGCATCGCCTGGACGTGGTGCGGCTGCAATTACCGCCGCTGCGCGAACGCCGCGGCGACATCGCGCAACTGGCCGAAAACTTCCTGGCCATGGCCGGGCGCAAGCTCGACATGCTGCCCAAACGGCTGTCGTCGGCCGCCTTGGAAGGCCTGCGCCACTACGACTGGCCCGGCAACGTGCGCGAACTGGAAAACGTGTGCTGGCGCCTGGCCGCCTTGGCCACCGCCGACATCATCGACGTGGTCGATGTGGAAGCCGCATTGGCGCGTGGCGGCCGTCGCCAACGCGCCGGCCGCAGCGACGGGCAATGGGACGAGATGCTCTCCAGCTGGGCCGCGCAACGCCTGAGCGAAGGCGCCCAGGGCCTGCACGCCGAGGCCCGCGAACGCCTCGACAAGACCCTGCTCGAAGCCGCCCTACAACTCACCCAGGGCCGCCGCGCCGAGGCCGCCGCACGCTTGGGCTTAGGCCGCAACACCGTCACCCGCAAACTCGGCCCGGGGCGCAAACGCCGCTGATGTATCCCCTGACCCCGGCTAAAGCCCGCTCCGCTGGAAGAAGGAACGGCGCGTAGGCGATACAGGCTTACCGCAATCGTGCATCAGACCGCACGCGGAGTTGAGCCCCTCTCCCGCCGGGAGAGGGGTTGGGGTGAGGGTGCGGGGCGAAGCCTACACGCACCCAAACGTCACTAGCGCTTCGCCCGTACCCTCATCCGGCGCTACGCGCCACCTTCTCCCGGCGGGAGAAGGAAACAACGCGCGATCCAGGCTTATCGCAATCGCACATCGTTGCTACCGCGCATCCGTCGACCCGCACCTCAAAACAACCCGACCACCCACACCAACCCCGTAAACTCCCGATCAGCCGGCAAGCGCATTTCATGACACGTGAACATGTGCCCGCATAGGTTTCCAGCCTGATCAGGAGAACAGCTCGATGCGTTACCGGTCGTCCACGATCGTCGCCCTCACCGCTCTGGCGCTGGCCGCCTGCAGCAGCACGCCACCACCGCCGAAGACACCGCCACCGCCCGTGGCGCGTGTCGTGCCCACCCGTCCGGTGCAACAGGCCGAAGCGGCGCTGGCCTCGGCGTCGGGCAGTCTGGTCAGCGGTCGGGTGGTGTTGGTGCCTGCGTTGCAGGGCATTCGTATCACCGGCACCGTCGGTGGCCTGCGCCCGGGCGGTGTTGCCGGCTTCCATGTGCACGAGCGCGGCGATTGCAGCGCCGCCGATGCCAGCAGCGCCGGTGCGCATTTCAATCCGACCGGTGCACCGCACGGGCGCGGCGGTAGCGGCGCGCATCACTTGGGCGACATGGACAATCTTCGCGCAGATGCCGAAGGCGTCGCGCATCTGGACATGATCATTGCCGGCATCACCCTGGGCGATGCCGCGCCCACCGATGTGATCGGCAAGGCGCTGATCGTGCATGCCGATCCAGACGACTATCGCAGCCAGCCCAGTGGCAATGCCGGCGCACGTCTGGCCTGCGGCGTCATTCGCGTCACCCAATGGCGCACACCCCCTTCGCAGCCCTGAGTTGGGGCATCCATGGCCGCAACTACGGCCTCTCTACAGGAGTTTTTTCATGCGCATTCTTCCCACGACGTTGTTCCTGGCCACCGCGTTGGTGCTGACCGCGTGCAAGCGCGACGAACCGGCACCGGCCGATCCCGCACCCGCACCGCAGGCCGGCACGCCAGCCGAAGCGGCGCATGGTGGCGAGCATGCCGCCTCCATGGTCACCGAAGCGGCAGCCACTACCACCGCAACCGCCGAGCTCAAGCCGACCAAGGGCAATGAGGTGAAGGGCACGGTGAGCTTCAAGACCGTCGACGGCGCGCTGCGCGTCACCGGCCAGCTGAGCGGCCTCAAGCCCAACAGCGAGCACGGCTTCCACATCCACGAAAAGGGCGATTGCAGCGCACCGGACGGCAGCAGTGCCGGCGGCCATTTCAACCCGGCCCAATCCGATCACGGCACCGTCAGCGCCGACCCGCATCACGGTGGCGACATGCCCAACATCAAGGCCGACGCGCAGGGCAATGCCAGCATCGATGGCCCGGTCTCGAGCAACGTCAATCTCGGCAAGGCCGACCAGTTCGATATCGCCGGCCACGCCGTGATCGTGCATGCCGATGCCGATGACTACAAAACGCAGCCCACCGGCAACGCCGGCGGCCGTCTGGCCTGCGGTGTGATCACCACCGACAACGCGCCGGCTGCGACCAAGTAAGCAAAAGAAACGGGCAGACAAACAAACGCCGCAGTGATCGATCACTGCGGCGTTATTTGTTTGGTACACACCTGCCAAGCATTGATGCTGGTTTCAGTGCACGGACCAGTTCAGCACATGGATGTAAGGCGCGTAGGGGCGTGCCACGTCCGTCACTGAAAACGCCGGTTTTCCAGTACGCGCCAACAGTTCAACGTCCAAAGTAACCGATGCGTTGCTTACGCAGCCAACGCCTGACGCGGATCCTGCCCCGGTTCCACATGCACATACAGCACTGGCAGCCCATGCGCTTCCAGCACGGCGGCCATCTGCCGCTGGCGTGAGAGGTATTGCTCGTAGACGCCGCGCAGACGCTCGCAGTTTTCGCGGTCGTGGGTGTAGTAATCGCACCAGCCGGCCGGGTCGAACAGCGCGATACGCACTTCGCCGTCGACATAACGCAGCACCGGTTCGGGCGGCTGTTGTAGCCACTCTTCGGTGTGCGGCGCGAGCAGGGCGGCTTCGATCAGCGGCCATAGCGGCGCCAACCCTTGATTGTCGTACTGCATCGAAATCATCGCCGCCAGATCGTTCGCGGTGAGATAGCGCGCGTGTTCGATGCGTGCGCCGAAGCTTTCCTGCGCCAGCAAGGCGGTGTCGGCTTGCGCCATGCCCTGGGCCAGCAGCACTTCCTCCATCGCATCGGCCACGGTGGCGACGATTTCCGGATCGCCGGACAACAGGAACGGCAGCACGCGCAGGCCGCCGCCGGTGAGTTGTGCATCGGCCTGGAACGGCAACGGAATCTCGCCCTGCGCATCGGCACCGAAGGCCAGCACGCGCGGGCCCTGATCGCGTCCTGGTGCGCGCGCCTGCAGCTCTTCCAGCCGGCGATGCAGCGGCCAGCCTGGCCGCAGCACTTCGGCGGGGTCGAAATGCGCCATCGCCACGCTCAGCTCCAGCGCGCGGATCTCCGGGATCCACTGTGCCAGGTCGCGGCCGATACGTTCGGCCAGCATGCCGGCCTGCTCGGGCGCCAAGGCGCCGCGCTCGGGGGCGCTGCCGCCCGTCAATTCCAGCGCCATCACACCCATGGCGGTCACGCCGTGTTCGGTCTTGCTCATGATTCGCGGTTGGCCCATCACGGGGTCGAAGCTACACTGCGGCCATTATGCCTGCCGGCCCTGTGCAGGCCATGTCCCCGAGTCCTCCATGCCAGGTCAACCGATGCCAGCAGCCCGTCCCGTCGCCATCTTGGGCGGCGTTCGTATCCCGTTCTGTCGTCAGAACACCGCGTACGCGGACGTGGGCAACCTGGGCATGTCGGTGCGCACGCTGGGCGCGCTGGTCGAGCGCTTCGGGCTGCATGGGCAGCAACTGGGCGAAGTGGCGATGGGGGCGGTGATCAAGCACTCCTCGGACTGGAATCTGGCCCGCGAGGCGGCGCTGTCGTCCGGCCTGTCGCCGCTGACGCCGGGCATCACCCTGCAGCGCGCCTGCGGCACCAGCCTGGATTCGGTGATCACCATCGCCAACAAGATTGCGCTGGGGCAAATCGATTCGGGCATCGGCGGCGGTTCGGACACGACGTCCGAAGTGCCGATCGTCTACGGCAAGAAGCTGCGCGCGCGGTTGCTGGCCGCCAACCGGGCCAAAGCCACCGGCGACAAGCTCAAGGCGCTGCTGCGTGGCTTCAAGTTCGGCGAGCTCAAGCCCGAGTTCCCCGGCGTGGCCGAGCCGCGCACCGGCAAGAGCATGGGCGACCACTGCGAGGACATGGCCAAGGAATGGAACATCGCGCGCGATTCGCAGGACGCGTGGGCGGTGGCCTCGCATCACAAGCTGGCAGCAGCGTATGAGCGCGGCTTCTTCGATTCGTTGATCGCCCCGTTCCGCGGTGTCTCGCGCGACAATATTTTGCGTGCGGACACCTCGCTGGAAAAACTCGCCACGCTGCGCCCGGCCTTCGACAAGACTTCCGGCCGCGGCACGCTGACCGCGGCCAATTCCACCCCGCTCACCGATGGCGCTGCTGCGGTGCTGTTGTCCAGCGAAGCCTGGGCGCTGGCGCACGGGCACACCCCGATGGCCTATCTGCGCGATGCCCAGGTGGCGGCGGTGGATTTCGTGCATGGCGAAGGTCTGCTGATGGCGCCGACCATTGCAGTGCCGCAGATGCTGGCGCGCCAGGGCCTGACCTTGCAGGACTTCGACATCTACGAGATCCACGAGGCGTTTGCCGCCCAAGTGTTGTGCACGCTGCGTGCGTGGGAAAGCGAAGACTACTGTCGCAATCGCCTTGGTCTGGATGCGCCGCTGGGCCGCATCGACCCGGACAAGATCAACCCGCTGGGCTCGTCGCTGGCCACCGGCCACCCGTTCGCCGCCACCGGCGCGCGCGTGGTGGCCACCGCCGCCAAGCAGCTGGAAGAACGCGGCGGCGGCCGTGCGTTGATTTCGATCTGTACGGCCGGCGGCATGGGCGTGGTCGCCATCGTGGAGCGCTAAGCTGCTGCGCAGCGGGATTAGGCATTTGGGATTGGGGATTCGTAAGAGCAAAGCTCTTAATCTTGCGAATCAGGACATTACCTATCCCGAGGCCTTGGGTCGCGATCTTCGCAGACCTTCGCAGGCCGGGGAGCGTTTGGAGTGGCACTCCCGCTCAGACCCACAAAACAAAAAAAGCCCCGGACATGCCGGGGCCTTTCAGTTAATCCACACATCGCCGCAGAATCGATCAGCCGTGATCGATGACAGCGTGATCGATTACAGCACGCGATCATCCGGTGCGAGCGGGTCGGCCGGCGGTGTTGCATACGCCGAGACGATCGGTCCACGCAGCGATTGCTGCGGCAAACCCTCATGCACCGGTTCGCCGCGTGCGGCGCGCAGGGCATTGGCATAGCAGTGCTGCGCCGACAGCAGATCGCCTGCCGCCGCGAAGCCATGCCCGAGTTCTTCCCAGGCCTCGCTGCCGGCGCCATTGGCCACGGCGCGATGCAGAAATTCTTCGGCCTGCGACCACTGCTGTTGGTGACGCGCCAGGCGCGCCATCGTCAACAACAGGCCCGGGCTGTCCGGATACTGGGTGAGCCAGCGCTGCGCACTGGCGCGGCGCGAGTCGTATTTTTCCAGCGGCAGCACGCCGTACAGACGCACCAGCGATTCGTCCCATTGCGTATCCAGCGCCTGTTCCAGGCTGTGTACGGCCGCATCGTCCCAATGCAGAATCGCCGCGCGCTGTGCGTAGGCGCCGACCACGGCCGGATAGGTGCGCAGCGGCTTGGGCAGCGCTTCCCAGCGTTCTGCCAGGGCATTGGCATCGCCGGCCTGCAACAGCGTCTGTTCGGCCAGCGTGGCCTCCAGCGCGTTGTAGGCATCGGGTGCCAGCACCGCTTGCTGACGCAATGCGCCGAGTTGACCGTAGGCTTCGTCGGCACGGCCGATCTGCGCCAGGGCCTGCGTGCGCAGCAACAGCCCGCGTGCCGGCAGCGGTTGCGCGTTGGCACTATCGAGCGCATTGATCGCCTCGACCGGGCGTTGCCGCGCCAGATGTCGTTCGCCTTGCAGCAGCGCGTGTGCGGTGGGGTCGCGCTCGGCCAGTTGCTGGGCCAGCGCAGTGGCCGAGGCGTCATCGCCGCGCGCATCGGCCACACGGACTGCAGTTGCCAGTGCGATACCGCTGACGTCGTCGTCCTCGCTGGCAGTGACGAGCAGGCGCTCGGCACGCTGCCACTGGCCATGATCGGCCGCGCGCAGGCCTTCGATCAGGCGGGCGCGGCCCTTCTTGCGGCGGTACTTGCCCCAGACCCGGAACGGCAGGCTGATCAGCGTCCACACCAGCCACAGCACCAGCAGCGCGATGACCAGGATCAGCAGCGCCTGCGGCATGGCCGCGCGGTAGTCGTTGCCGCCGACGCTGACCACCACATTGCCCAGGTCGTAACTGTTTTGATGCGACAACCATTGCGCACCGAGCACGCCCAGCGCCACGGCAACCAACAGGATCAAGACGGTACGCAACACTTTCATTGGGTGGATCTCCCTTCACGCATGGCCTGCAGTTGCAGCAGGGTGGTGCCCAGTTCCGGCAGGCGCGGACGCAGTGGCGCTTGTTGCAAGGTGTGCAGGCGCGTACGGGCCTGGCGACGTTGTGGCGAATCCGGCCACAGCCGGGTGGTCCAGGTGTCCACGCGCCGCAGCGATTGGACGAAGCCGTCGACATCGCCGCGTTCGGCGGCAGCGCGGGCCAGGCTGACTTCGATCTGCAAGGCATCGCGCGCGGCGTTGCGGTCGCCGCCGACGAGCAGTGCATCGCCACGGCTGGGGCGAATGTCCACCAGCGGTGCGAGCACTTTCTGCCACCACGGCTGCGCGGCTTCGTTCTCTTGCGCGGTGTGTTCCGGCAGGCGCTGCAGATCGGCGGCGAGTGTGTCCAGCAGTTGACCGGCTTGCGCTTGCGGGCCAGCGCCGAGGCGGTCCAGTGCGTCGCGTTCCTGCACCAGCGCCTGGCGCAGATTGAGATAGCCCGGGTCGTCCACGCCGTTGAGTGCGGCATTGGCCAGCGCATAGGCACGGCGTGCGCCGTCGGCGTCGCCGGCGATACTCAGGCGTTGCTGGCCGAGCCGCAGCAGCAGTTCCACTTCATCCAGACGCAGCGCCTGCGCGCCATGTCGATTGGGATCGGCCAGTTTTTGTACGGTTTCTTCGAGCAACGCGCTGCGCTGGCTCAGCCCGAGCATTTCATCGCGTAAGACACGATTGGTCGCTGCGGCATCCTGCAGGCGCTCGTTGGCCAGGCGCTGATCGCGGCGCAAGGTTTCCAGCATCTGCTGCGTGCCATCCCAGCGTTGCTGCTGCGCTTGGGCCGCCTGCAGCTGCCCGCTTTGATAGGTCTGCCATGCGCGCCAGCCCAGAAACAGCGCCACGCCCACTGCCGCCACGGCAACCGCAAGCAGCAGCCAGGCCACGGGGAAGCGTCGCGTGGAAGCGGGCATTTCAGTCATTGGGACATCCTCGGGCGGTCACGACTGGCGCATGCGCCGCAGTCATCTGGTACAGCATGGCGTGCCGCAGCAGACGCCCGCAAGCGCTGGATGGATTCGGAGTTCAGCAAGGTCGTGATGGTGTCACGATCGCTGCAGCGGCGGCGGCCAATTGCTCGGGCAGTGGACCTGCGGCGCGCACCACATGCGTGAAGCCGGCGGCATGTGCGGATGCGCGCATGCGCTCGCTGGAGGCCGCCACCGGATGGAGTCGCCAGGCATCGACCAACGCTGCGGGCAATTGCTCTAACACCAGCGATAGCGCTTCGGCGCTGCTCAATGCCAGCACGCTGCGTGGCAGTGCCCTGGCCAGGGCGCGCACGGCCGATGCGCGCAATCGCAGCGCGACGCGTTGATAGACATCGGCGCGCAGGACATGGGCGCCACGCTGCTCCAATGCCGGTGCCAGCATGCCGCGCCCGCCTGGCGCAGTGATCAGTGCGACTGTCTGCAATGGGGGCTCGAACAGTGGCATTGCCAGCAGCCCTTCGCTATCCATGCGCGCAGGGCGCACCACTGCATCGATCCCATAGGCCTGCAATGCGCGCGCGGTACCCTCTCCCACGCTCACCCATTGCGCCTGCGCTGGCCGCTGCAGCGGTGAAAGACGCTGCGCGGCGTGCACCGCTGCCGGGCTGGTGAATACCGCGATCGGTGCCTGCAGCGCTTGCTCCAGTGCGGACCGTGCCTGTGCGGTGTCGTTGGTCTGCAGCCGCCACGGCGACAGCGCGAGCAGCCGTCCGCCATGCCGGGCGGCGGCCCGCCGCAGTGGCGCGTGCTCACCGCTGGGCCGCAGCGAGATCAGGGTCCAGGTGTCGGTCGAGGAAGTGGGCCGGGTCATCTCACGATTATGCGAGAACGTTGCGGCGTCAGGGCAAGATGGCACCGCGCCGATGTCGCCGGTGGCGATCTCATCGGACCGGAATGCCGTCACTCGCAGCAGCGTGTGCAGGCGATATTGCCGGCGTTCATGAATGAGATGGGCGTCTCATTTCGTAACCTCTTGTAAATCTCGTGGATCCGGCCACGATCCGCCTCGACAGCCACGCCGGAGTAGTGCCGTGATCAAGTCCTACCTCATCAACATGCAACGCAGTAGCGACCGTTTGCAGGCCATGTCGGCGCGGTTCCAGGCCCTGGGCATGCCGTTCGAGCGCATTCCCGCCTTCGACGGCGCCACGCTGACGCCCGAGCAGATTGCCGATTTCGTGCGCGAACGCCCGCTGGAAGGTTCCGGGGATGGCTTCAGCACCGGCCCGCGCAAGTGGACCGCTTCCAACATCGGCTGCTTTCTGAGCCATCAGGCCGCGTGGCGCATCGCGGCGGACTCCGATGACGCCTACACCGCCATCTTCGAAGACGACATGCATCTGTCCGACGCGCTGCCGGCGCTGTTGCGCAGCACCGAGTGGCTACCGGCGGGCAACAGCATCGTGCGGCTGGAGCCGTCCTACAACCGCATCAAGCTCGATAGCAAGGTCGCCGACATCGGCGGGCGTCAGCTGCGCCTGGTGCGTCCATCCACCTATCAGCACTGCTGGCCGGTGTGCGCCGGCGCGCTGATCATCAGCCGCGATGCGGCACGCTTGTTGCTGGCCGCCGAAGCGCGCTGGCACACCATGGCCGATATTTTTCTGTTCGGCTGGAACGAATCGCCGGTCGCACAGCAGTTGTCCACCTATCAGCTCTCGCCGGCGGCCTGCATCCAGGACAAGTTCTTCCACAACGCCCCGGAGCAGATCGTATTCACCAGCACCATTGATGCGCCGCTGACGCAGGCGCAGAAGCAGCGCAGTGCGCATTGGAAGGCAAAAGCGACCGCGTTGTTGCGTGTGGCGCAGGGCTATCGCAAGGTGGTGTTCGCGCCCTGAGCGGCGCGATAGCGAAGGCCTGCAACGAGACGGCGCTGAACGTGTTTTACCATGCGGTACCGCATGTATTTCAGTGCACAAGACGCTCGCAGAACATTGCGGCATGATGCCGCCCTTCGCCGTCTTTCAGCCTTCGCCGATGACTCCTTCGTGCACGCTCGCATCCGCCCTGCAGTCGCTGCAGCAGCAATTCATTGCCATGCCGCCGGTGCTGTCGATGGGCATCGCCGTCGATGGCTTGCATGACGGCGCGCTGCGCTTGCGTGCGCCGCTGCAGGCCAACGTCAACGACAAGGCCAACGCGTTCGGCGGCAGCCTAGCCTCGCTGATGACGCTGGCCAGTTGGGGCTGGCTGACCCTGCAACTGCAATTGGCCGGACACAGCGCCGATGTGTACGTGGCCGACAGCCAGCTGCGCTACGTCGCACCGGTGTACGAAGACCTGGTCGCCAATGCCGAGCCATCCGAGATGGGCAGTTGGGATGCGTTTCTGGCCACCTTCCGCCAACGCGGCAAGGCGCGTATCGGCATGCGTGCGCAGATTGCGCTGGGGTCGGGCGCGGCAGCGGCGACGCTGAGCGGGCGCTTCGTGGCGTTTCCAAAACGGTAGGATGCGGGCTGGATTTCAGGGGAATGCGCATGCGTGCAGTGATGGGGGCAATGCTGTTGCTCGGGCTGGCGATGGTGAGCGGTGTGGTGTGTGCCGGCAGCCGTGCCCAGGCACGCGCGCTGGAGACCACCCAGGCCGCCTACACGGCCGCCGTGCGCTGGAGCGACTTCGACGCCGCGCAGGGCTTTGTCGAACCCACGTATGCCTTGGCGCATCCGCTCAGCGATCTGGAGCGCTCCCGCTACGAACAAGTGCAGATCTCCGGCTACCGCGAGGTGCGGGTGGGCGAAGATGCCGCCGGCGACCTGCGCCGCGAGGTCGAGTTGCGCGTGATCAACCGCAATACCCAGGCCGAGCGGCTGGTGCGCAGCATCGAGCTGTGGCGCTGGGACGCCGAGCGCAAACGCTGGTGGCTGGCCAGCGGCCTGCCCGATCTGTGGCAGGGCCAATAGCCCGCACCGCTGCGCCCTGGCCGTCGCGTGCGCCAGCTGTGCGACAATTCCCGCCCGCTTGAACGACCCTGACCCCGTGAATTTCGAAGAGCTGCAGGCCTTTGTCGGCCGCAACCCCATGTTGTCGCTGGCCCTGGTGGGCCTGACCATCGCCCTGATCGTCACCGAGGTCGCGCGCCTGTTCCGTGGGTATCGCGCACTCACGCCGGCCGAGCTGACCCGTTTGATCAACAGCGAGAATGCGCTGGTGATCGACCTGTCGCCCACCGCCGATTTCGAAAAAGGCCATATCGCCGGCAGCCGCAATGTGGCGCTGGCCAAGTTCGACCCGGCCGGCAAATTGCTTGCCAACGCCAAGGCCTCCCCCGTGGTGGTGGTCTGCCGTAACGGCAACGCCTCGGCAGGGGCGGCCAAGACGCTCAAGAAGGCCGGCTTCGAGAAGGTGTACTGGCTCGATGGCGGTGTGGCTGCCTGGCAGATCGCCGAGCTGCCGCTGGTCAAGGGTCGCGCCTGATCTCACCTTGTACGGCGGCAGGCAAGTCCCCATTGCTTGCGTGAGAGACTCGCGCTTTCACGCCTGCATCATTCAACGCTGCATCCACCGAACCGTTTTTTGGAGTTAGGAATGTCCGACGAAATCATCAACGGCGCCGTTGCGCCGGCCGACGCCGCTGCTGGCCCCGCTTTCACCATCGAGAAGATTTACGTCAAGGACGTTTCTTTCGAATCGCCGAACGCGCCGGCCGTCTTCAATGACGCCAACCAGCCCGAGCTGCAGCTGAACCTCAATCAGAAGGTGCAGCGCCTCAACGACAATGCCTTCGAAGTCGTGCTGGCCGTGACCCTGACCTGCACCGCCGGTGGCAAGACCGCCTACGTGGCCGAAGTGCAGCAGGCCGGCGTGTTCGGCCTGGTCGGTCTGGAGCCGCAGGCGATCGACGTGCTGCTCGGCACCCAGTGCCCGAACATCCTGTTCCCGTATGTGCGCACCCTGGTCAGTGACCTGATCCAGGCCGGTGGCTTCCCGCCGTTCTACCTGCAGCCGATCAACTTCGAAGCCCTGTACGCAGAAACCCTGCGCCAGCGCTCGCAGGGCGAAGGCACCTCGCTGGCCGATTCCGAGCCGGCTGGCAACGCCTAAGCGTTGCGTGCGCCGATGAGCGATTCGAAGCACAAGATCGCCGTCCTCGGCGCCGGTTCCTGGGGCACGGCCCTGGCCGCGCTGCTCGCCAGACACGGTCACCCGACCGTGCTCTGGGGGCGCGATGCGGCGATGGTGGACGCCATCGACCGCAATCACGAAAACGTGCGGTATCTGCCGGGTATTCCATTGCCCGACAGCCTGCGCGCGACCACCGACCTGCAGCTGGCCGTTGCCGATGCAAGCTGGATCCTGGTCGTGGTGCCCTCGCATGCGTTCACCGAAACGATCCAGTTGATTGCACCGTTGCGTCCGTCCGGTGCCGGCGTTGCGTGGGCGACCAAGGGATTCGAACCCGGTTCCGGGCGGTTCCTGCACGAAGTGGCGCGCGCCATCCTCGGCCCCAGCGTGCCACTGGCCGTGGTGACCGGGCCGTCCTTCGCCAAGGAAGTCACGCTTGGTTTGCCGACCGCCATCACCGTGCACGGCGACGATGCGGCGTTCGCGCAGGTCGTGGCCGATGCCATGCATGGCCCCACCTTCCGCGCCTATACCGGCGATGACATGGTGGGCGCCGAACTCGGTGGCGCGATGAAGAACGTGCTGGCCGTGGCCACCGGTGTGGCCGATGGCATGCAGCTGGGCCTCAATGCACGCGCCGGGCTGATCACGCGTGGCTTGAACGAGATGCTGCGCCTGGCGGCGGTGATCGGTGCGCGTCCGGAGACCTTGATGGGCCTGGCCGGATTGGGCGATCTGGTGCTGACCTGCACCGGCGATCTGTCGCGCAACCGGCGGCTTGGATTGGCGTTGGGGCGCGGGCAGAGCTTGAACGATGCGATCCGCGAGATCGGCCAGGTGGTCGAGTCGGTGCAAACCGCCGACGAGGTCATGCGCCAGGCCGAGCATCACGGCATCGAACTGCCGATCTCCAACGCGGTGCGTGCCGTATTGCATGGCGAGATCACACCGGAAGCCGCATTGAAGGAACTGTTGGCGCGTGAGCGCAAGCCCGAGTATCCGCAGGCGTTGTTTACCTGATTGGTTGGTAACGCGCCTCGCGCGTCGCGTGGTGGAGTGAAGACACTAAAAAGCCCGGCAATGCCGGGCTTTTTAGTGTTTGCGCACTTGTCGTTGCGTGCATCAAGGCAAAAGCTTGTCGCGTCGCAGCCACGTAAACGTGCTGCGCACTACGTTCCAGCGCAACAGCCCGTACACACGGGATCTAGCGATCGAGTGCGCTGCATCGCAATCATCCAATCGCACAAAAGAAAGAAGCCCGGTCGTGGGACCGGGCTTCCAATGCAACGCGGGAGAGAGAGTCGCGTTGCGTTAAACGTGCGGCTTACCAGCTGAAACGCGGGCCGACCGACCATTCCTTGTTGCCGTCGCCATCCATACGGATGTCGCCGTTGATGCCCCAGTTCTGGTTCAACTTCACCTGGGCGCCAAGGCGGCCGTAGAAGGTGTCGTCCAGATCGATGCCACGCTTCTTGGAGAAATCTTCGTAGCCAGCCAGAGCGTAGACTTCGAAATGCTCGCCGAACGAGTTACGCAGGCCAGCTTCGACGCTGAAACCATCGAAGTTGATGTTCGGGGTGTCCAGGTCCAGCTTGCGATAGGCAACGCGCGCCAGCAGGTCGGTGCTGGTGGCCACTTCGTAGTTGTAGCCCACGCCCACGCCCCATTGCTGGAAGTCGGTGTTGGAGCTTTCGAACACGTTGTTGTTGTCGTCAGCGTTCTGCTTGCTGTAGTCACCGAACACGTGGATGTTCGGGGTGATGGCGTAGGAGCCCTTCACGCCCCAACCATCAGCGTCGCGACCTTCGGTCGGAGTGCGCACATAGTCGCCTTCGACGAAGTTGTAGGAGATGTTTTCAGCAGCGGAGGCCGCAAACGGCAGAGCTGCGAGAAGGCCGAGGGCCAGCAAAGAAGTCTTCATGATCGAGATACCTGTACTTATTGATTTGGGCCGGCGCTGAGGCGGATGCCGTTCGCTGCCGAGATGTAAATTCTCCGTTATTCGATGGAACGCGACATGAATTTTGAACTGACTGGTGCATGAATCATCGCGCCCGGTTCAGTTCCGGTTTTTGTCATCAAGCTGCAACGCGTGTAGCGCACACGCAAAGCGTGATGGGGTGTGAGTTACCTCGCGCCAATGTGAGATGCGCGTGTAGAAGCACCTGTTTTGCAGCGATTTTTTGCTATCTGCATTGAGGCGAGGACATTGTACTGACGCTGCGGCTGGGACCATGCAGGCTTGTTGAACATCTCTGGAGCTGCATCGTGGCGAAGAAAAAGACGTTGGCGCGGTTTCTGGCCGAGACGCTGCAGAGCGCAGGTGTGGAGCGGATCTGGGGTGTGACCGGCGACAGCCTCAACGGCTTGACCGATGCCTTGCGTGAGATGCAGACGATCGAGTGGATGCATGTGCGCCACGAAGAAGTCGCCGCATTCGCCGCTGGCGCCGAGGCGGCGGTGACCGGCCAGCTGGCCGTGTGTGCGGGCAGCTGCGGGCCGGGCAATCTGCACTTGATCAACGGGCTGTTCGATTGCCATCGCAGCCGTCAGCCGGTGCTGGCGATCGCCGCGCATATTCCCTCGTCCGAGATCGGGCTGAGTTATTTTCAGGAGACCCATCCGCAGGAGTTGTTCCGCGAGTGCAGTCACTTCGTGGAGTTGGTGACCAACCCGGCGCAGCTGCCGGAAGTGCTGCATCGGGCGATGCGCACCGCCATCCTGCAGCAAGGTGTGGCGGTGGTGGTGATTCCCGGCGATATCGCGCTGCTGGAAATGGACAAGCACGTGTCGAGCGCCTGGCCGCAACTGCGCCAGCCGCGCGTGCTGCCGGCTGCCGAAGACGTGGCGCAGTTGGCCGAGCTGTTGCAGCAAAGCGAGGCGATCACGCTGTTGTGCGGCAGCGGCTGCGCGGGTGCGCACGATGCGGTGGTGGCATTGGCCGACACCCTGGGCGCGCCGATCGTGCACGCGTTGCGCGGGAAAGAATATGTGGAGTGGGAGAACCCGTTCGATGTCGGCATGACCGGTTTGATCGGTTTTAGCTCCGGCTACCACGCGATGCTCAACTGCGACACCTTGATCATGCTGGGCACGGATTTTCCGTATCGGCAGTTCTACCCGAAGGACGCGACCATCGTGCAGGTGGATCGCGACCCGAGCGCGCTGGGGCGGCGCACGCCCTTGCAACTGGGTATCGCAGCGGATGTGGGCGAAACCATTGCCGCCTTGCTGCCGCACTTGCAGCGGCGCGAGAAGCGCGACTTCCTGGAGAAATCGCTTGCGCATTACCGCAAGGCGCGCGAGGGGCTGGACGATCTGGCAGTGCCGGCAGACCCGGGCGAGCCGCTGCATCCGCAATTCGTGGCGCGGATGATCAGCCAGATTGCCGACCAGGATGCAGTGTTTACCTGCGATGTCGGCACGCCGACGGTGTGGGCCGCGCGCTATCTGCGCATGAACGGACAACGCCGTTTGCTCGGCTCGTTCAATCACGGTTCGATGGCCAATGCGATGCCGCAGGCGCTGGGTGCGCAAGCGGCGTTTCCGGGCCGCCAGGTGATTTCGCTGTCTGGCGATGGCGGCTTTGCGATGTTGATGGGCGATTTCATCTCGCTGGCGCAGCTGCGTCTGCCGGTGAAGATCGTGGTGTTCAACAATGCCTCGCTGGGATTTGTGGCGATGGAGATGAAGGCTGCCGGCTATCTGGATACCGGTACCGAGTTGCGCAATCCGGACTTCGCTGCGATGAGCAATGCGATGGGCATCTTGGGCATCCGTGTCGATGAGTCGTCGCAGCTGGAACGTGCATTGCGGCAGGCCTTCGCGCATTCCGGCCCGGCGTTGGTGGATGTGCGCATCGCCACGCAGGAACTGGCAGTGCCGCCGGCGATCAAGTTGGAACAGGCCAAGGGCATGGGCCTGTATCTGCTCAAGGCGGTGATGAGCGGGCGCGGCGATGAGGTGATCGATCTGGTCAAGACCAATATGCGTTAACGCCATCGCCGCGTTCGCCACTGCACGTCTTCATCGGATCCTTTCGCATGCCTCGTTCGTTGTTGCGCCAATTGCTGTTGATCTGGGTGGTGATCCTTGCCGCCTGCGTGGGCGTGGCCACGATGTTGTATGGCCTGTACCGACAGACAGAAGGCGTACGACTGGATGAAGCGCGCCAGCAATTGACCACGCAGTGCACGCGCATCGTGCAGCGCTACGCCGGTGCAAGCGAGGCCGCGCGCAGTGGCGACAACGGCGCCGGGCTGGCGGCGGTGGTGGTGCAGTTGGTGCTGGCCGATGCGCCCGGCGTGGAAGGTGGGGTGTGGAATCTCGACAAGGGATTCATTGCGTATGCCTATCCCACTTACGACGGCAGCGATCACAAGACCGATATCCCCGCCGCCGAGTGGACCACGATTGTCAGTACCGCGCGGCAAAGTGCGGTGGGCAACAAGGCGGTGGAATTTCGTCGCGATAGCAGCCGCGAAGTGGTGTTGATTAGCGCCTGCCCGCTGGCCTCGGGCACCGCCGCATGGACCATGTCGCGAGTGCCGGCGAGTACCTCCGATGCCTGGCGGCCGTTGGTGATCGGCATGCTGCTGATCTTCGCCATGGTGGCGGTGTCGGCGATTGCGTTAGGCGTGGTGGTACGGCGTTGGAGTCAGCGCCTGCAGCGGATCCAGCAGGCGCTCGCCGCCGATACCGAGCTCCCGCAGATTCCGGTCACCGGCGCACCCGAGCTGGATCGGTTGGGCGCTGCGGTGAGCGACTACGCACAGCGTAATGCGCAAGCGCTGGCGCAGACACGACGGTTGGCCGACGAGCTATCCCGGCACGAACGTCTGGCCGCGCTGGGCCGCCTGACAGCGACGGTGGCGCATGAGATTCGCAACCCCATCGCTACCATGCGTTTGGCGGTGGAAAACGACATCGCCAGCCGGCAGAGCACCCCGGACGATGCCACGCATGGCGAGTTGATGCTGGGCCAGATCCGCCGCCTGGATGGGGTGGTCGAAAGCCTGCTCGGCATGGTGCAGCCGATCCGTCTGCAGTTGGAAACGGTGGTGGTGCAGGACTGGTTGGCGACCTTGCTGGATCCGGCCTTGCTACCGCCAGGCACGCCTGCGCCACAGCTGCGCGTGCCTGCTACTCCGTTGCAATGGGCGCTCGATCCGCAGCAGCTCGGACGCGCCGTACACAACCTGCTGCGTAACGCGCTGCAGCACGCCGATGCAGGCAGCACGGTGACATTGGAAGCCAGCGCCAGCGACAGCCTGTTGCACCTGCAGGTTTCCAATCATGGTGCGGCCATTGCCGACACCATTGCAGCGCAGTTGTTCGAGCCGTTCGTCAGCGGTCGCAGCGATGGCAATGGCCTCGGCCTTGCGCTGGTGCGCGAGATCGCGCGCGCACATGGCGGGCAGGTGCGTTACGTACATGCCGACGGCATGACCCATTTCATTGTGGAGCTGCCATGGCGCGCATCCTGATCATCGATGACGACGCGGCGTTTCTTGCCACCTTGCAGGCAACGCTGCGCTCGCTCGGCCATACGGTGATCGCGGTCGATAACGGCGCCGATGGATTGGCGCGCTTGAGCGAGGGCGATATCGAGCTGGCGTTCGTGGACTTCCGCATGCCCGGGATGGACGGGATCCAGGTGCTGCGCGCACGTGCGGACGATGCACGTGCGCGTCAGGTGCCGTTGGTGATGCTCACCGCGTACGCGTCCAGCGGCAACACCATCGAAGCGATGACGCTGGGTGCGTTCGATCACCTGGTCAAACCGGTGGGGCGTGCCGATATCGTCGAGGTGGTGGAGCGTGCATTGGCAAGTCGTGCTGACACCGACGCCGATACCGCGGCGACCGAGCTGCCTGAAGACGACGATGCCCTGGTCGGCCACAGCCCGGCGATGCGTAACGTGCACAAACGCATCGGGCTGGCGGCAGCCTCCGATTTGCCGGTGTTGATCACAGGCGAGACCGGCACCGGCAAGGAGCTGGCTGCGCGCGCCTTGCATCGTGCCAGCGCACGCGCGAATGCGGCGTTCGTGGCGGTCAATTGCGCGGCGATCCCGTTGGAGTTGATGGAAAGCGAATTGTTCGGCCATCGCAAGGGCGCCTTTTCCGGGGCGACCGGCGACCGCATTGGCCTGATTCGCGAGGCCGATGGCGGTACCTTGTTCCTGGACGAGATCGGCGACATGCCGCTGCCGATGCAGGCCAAGTTGCTGCGCTTTCTGCAGGAAGGTGAAGTGACGCCCCTGGGTGGCCGCGGCGCGCAGAAGGTGGATGTGCGCGTGCTGGCGGCCACGCATCGCGATCTGGCCGCGTGGGTGGCGGCCGGGCAGTTTCGCAGCGACCTGCGTTATCGCCTGAATGTGGTGCCGATCGAGCTGCCGCCGCTGCGCGAACGCGGGCAGGACATCGTGCTGCTTGCGCAGTATTTTCTGCGCACCGGCGAAGGCGCAGCGCGTGCGTTGTCACCGGGCGCGCAAGCGCGGCTGCTAGCCTATCCGTGGCCCGGCAACGTGCGTGAGCTACGGAATGTCATGCAACGCAGTCAACTGCTGGTGCGCGGGCACAGCATCACCGCCGAGGATCTGGACGAGGCGCTTGGTCACAGTGCCGAGCAACCCATGACGACGGCGCCGCTGGAAGGCACCTTGCCCGAGGCAGTAGCGCGACTGGAAAAGCAGATGATCCAGGACGCATTGGCGCACAGTGGCGGTAACCGCGCCGAAGCCGCGCGCCGGCTCGGCATTCATCGCCAGCTGCTGTATCGCAAGCTCGATGAGTATGGGTTGCAGTAGTCGCAGCGATAAAGCCCGAATGCGATGTTTACAGACTGGCGTAGTCGGTGCTTTGGCTGCGATGCAGTACGCGCACAGCAACACGCGCACATGTGGGTGATTGCATGCCGCCGTTGCCACACGCAGTGCTTGGCCACTGATGTTCACAGCAGACCTTGCGCCGGGAAAGTGCTTGCTTTCGCACAGTCATGCATGACGAGGCTGCAAAGTGTCTGCAAAGCGGACAGTGGTGTATGAAACGCAGACGCTCATTCGTCCAACTGCATGTGCAAAACCCTTGAAAAACAACGCATTCGACGTTGGCACGATTGCTGCTTTGTCTTCAGGGCAAGCGGCGCTCCTGCCGCCCTGGAGACATCACATGATTCGTCAGACCGCACTCGCTTTCGCACTGGCCTGCAGCGTGGCGACTGCCGCCGCGCAGGTTCCTGCAGCGCCGGCCGCACCGGTTTCCCCGCGTCCGCCGGTTGGCACGCCACCACCGGCGCCGCCGATGCCGCCCGCGCCACCTGCACCGGTCGCCGCTACCCCGGTGAGTGTGACCGGCACCGTCGAGCGCTTCATGCTCAATCCCAATGGCGAGGTCGATGGCCTGTGGTTGCGCGATGGCACCCAGGTGGCGTTTGCGCCGCATCTGTCCGGCGAACTGCAGGCAGCCGTGCGCCGTGGCGATGCGGTCACCGTGCAGGGTTATCGTCTGGGCAGCCTGCCGGTGCTACGTGCCAGCAGCATCCGTTCCACGCGTGGTGGGCGCGAGGTGGTCGACCGCCCGCCGACGACCGCCGCCATGCCGCCCGCGCCTCCGGCGCCCGCCGCATTGACGCCGTTGCAGGCCGAGGGACGCATCGAGCGGTTGGTCTATGGCCCCGGTGGCGAGACCAATGGCGCATTGCTGAGCGATGGCACGCTGGTGCGGATGCCGCCGCATCTGGCGCTGCAGTTCGGCGATTTGTTGCGCACCGGTGCGCCGCTGAGCGTAAGCGGCTTCGGTGTTGCCACGAAGGCCGGCCGCGCCATCGAAGCCACGCAGTTGGGTCGCGATCGTGCCTCGCAGCGCGCCTTGTTCAGTCCTCCGCGCCCGGATGGTCCGGTGCCGCCTGCACCACCGACGCCGCCTGTCCCGCCGGCCGCACCGCCACCGCCGGCTCCGGCGCCGCGTTGATCCACAGCGCCGTCGCACACGCGGCGGCGTTCACACCGTTCCTCTCTATGCGCCTTTCCTGCCACGTGTCATGCGTGGCGACGGGCGCGGCTTGCCGGCATTGGCCGGTTCTACTTTCGTTGGAGTTCTTTCATGCATTGGGTCGATCCTGATTTCCTTCCCGAAACCCGCGGCACGCTGGCGCGCTTTCTGCTCAATCCCAAGGCCGATATCGATGGCCTGCTGCTGACCGACGGCACCGAAGTGCAAACGCCGCCGCATCTGTCTGCCGCCTTGCTTACGGCGCTCAAGCCCGGCAGCGCGTTGACCGTGCGTGGCCTCAAGCCGCGCGATGTGGACATGCTGGTTGCACTGGCGATCGATCCGGAAGGCGGCAAGCGCATTCTCGATGAAGGCCCGCATGGGCCGCACGTCAAACCCAAGCCCAAACCGCCTGCCGGCAAGCCACCCAAGCCGCAACATACCCAGCACAGCGGCACCATTGCGCGGTTGCTGCACGGCCCGCACGGGCAAGTGCACGGCGTGTTGCTGGATGACGGGGTCACGGTGCGGTTTCCACCGCATGCTGGCGCCGACTTTTCCAAGCAGCTGATCGTCGGCAAGGCGCTGGTGGCAGAAGGCGATACCCGGGCGACGCCGCACGGCGTGCTGATCCACGCGCATGCGTTGGGCGCCAAGGCCGCGTCGCTGAAGCAGATCGAGCATCCGCATGGCCCGGGTGCACATAAGCCCAAGCCCAAGCACTAGGTGCCCGCGATGCGGCTGCCGCGTTGGCGCGATGCGATCGCAATCGGGTCGGCCATGCACGCCAGCGTGCGCAGTCGCTTTCCATCGTGTAACGGAGAACGCCGATGCGCATGAGCACACCGCGCCCACGAGGCAGCCGCGCACTGGAGGCGCTGCATTTCAGCGTGGCCGATGTGCAGGACGGGCTGGGGCCGTTTCTCAGCGTTTTTTTGCAATCCAAGGGCTGGTCGGTGGCGGCGATTGGTACGGTGATGAGTGTGGGCGGCATCGCCGGGATGCTTGCCACCACGCCGGCTGGTGCCCTGGTCGATACCACCCGGCGCAAGCGCGCCGTGGTGGTGGTCGGCTGTCTGGCGATTCTGCTGGCCACTGCACTGATCTGGCTGCGGCCGAGCTCCTCCGGTGTGGTCGCTGCACAGATCGTCTCGGCGTTGGCGGCAGCCGGTATCGGCCCGGCGCTCACCGGCATCACCTTGGGGCTGGTGCATGCGCGTGGGTTCGATCATCAGCTGGCGCGCAATCAGGTCGCCAACCATGCCGGCAACATGCTGGCCGCACTGTTGGCCGGCTGGCTGGGATGGCGGTACGGGTTTGCGGCGATCTTTGTGCTCACCGCAGCCTTCGGCGTGCTGGCGATCGTGGCGGTGTGGCTGATTCCGTCGGCGGCCATCGATCATCGCGCCGCGCGCGGTCTGGGCAACACCGACGGCACGGACACTCTCAGTGGTTGGCGCGTCTTGTTGACCTGCCGACCGCTGGCGTTGCTGGCCGTCACCCTGGGGCTGTTCCATCTGGGCAATGCGGCGATGTTGCCGCTCTACGGCATGGCGATCGTGGCCGCGCATGCGGGCGACCCGAGTGCGCTGACGGCCACCACGATTGTGGTGGCGCAGGCCACGATGGTGGTGGTGGCGTTGTTGGCGATGCGCTGGATCCGCGTGCACGGACATTGGTGGGTGTTGCTGGTGGCGTTCATGGCGTTGCCATTGCGCGCGCTGGTCGCCGCATCGCTGATCCAGGGCTGGGGCGTGTTTCCGGTGCAGATGCTCGATGGACTCGGTGCCGGCCTGCAGGCCGTGGTGGTGCCGGCGCTGGTGGCGCGTTTGCTGCAGGGCACCGGGCGCGTCAATGTCGGTCAGGGCGCAGTGATGACGGTGCAAGGTGTAGGCGCGGCGCTGAGCCCGGCATTCGGTGGCTGGCTGGCGCACGCCTTCGGTTATCGCATTGCGTTTCTGGCGCTGGGCGCGATCGCGTTGTTGGCAGTGGCGCTGTGGGCAGGCTGCCGCGACATGTTGCGGGCAGCGATCGATGTGCAAGCGGTGCAGTGAAGCGGTGGCATGAGCGCGGCGCCCAGGCACAACATCGCAAGCAACGATCGAGTGGTGCGGATTGCGCGCAGAACCATCACCGGCGCGCGCGATACGCCGCTTTCCGGCAGCGATCAGCCGCCCGTCAGTTGTGCAGTCGTATCGACCATTGCGACTTACTGACCGCCGCTGAAGTCCCACTGCCGCCAGGCTTCGAACACCATGACCGCGACGGTGTTGGACAGATTGAGGCTGCGGTTGTCCGGTCGCATCGGCACACGCAGCCGGTGCTGTGGCGGGATGGATTCCAGTACATCGGCCGGCAGGCCGCGGGTTTCCGGGCCAAACAAAAAGGCATCGCCATCTGCGAACTGCGGTGTGTCGTAACGCATGCTGCTACGCGTACTCAGTGCAAACACGCGCTTGGGCGCAATTGCGGCCAGTGCGGTGGTCAGGTCGGCATGCACCTGCAGGGTTGCGTACTCGTGATAGTCCAGGCCGGCGCGTTTGAGCTGCTTGTCGCTGAGGTCGAAGCCGAGCGGCTCGATCAGGTGCAGGCGCGCGCCGGTGTTGGCGCACAAGCGAATCACATTGCCCGTGTTGGGCGGAATTTCGGGTTGAAACAGGATGACATCGAGGACGGGTGCTGACATGCGCGCAAGTGTAGCTGCGCGCGTGCTTAAAGGCCGAGGGTGGCGTTGACCAGCGCTTCCAGCTCGACCGGCGCCGGCTGCAGCTGCGGCACCGGCAGGTTGACGATGACCTGGCCCATCAGCGCGCCGATGGCAGCAGCGGCCTGGCCGGAAGCGGTCTGTGCACTGGCGGCGGTGCTGCGAACCACCAGGTCGGCGCGCTGTTCGGCCGAGGGGCGGACCTGGACGGTCGCCAGGGTGACGATGCGTGAGCCGGCCTGTTCGGCAGCGAGTGCGGCCAGTTGCTCGGCCGACGGACGCACCTGCACGGCGCTCAGAGTGCGGATGTCGCTGCTGCGCTCCAGTGTCTGCTGGGCGATCTGGTCGGCGGCCGGGCGAACCTGCACGGTGTCCAGCGTGGTCAGGCTGGCGGCCTGGGCGAAACCGGCCAGGCCGGTGCCGGCGAGCAGGGCGGCGGAGAGGGCGATGCGCAGGGTCTGGGTCTTCATGGCGAGGTCTCTTGGTGTGGGTGGGCAGTGGTGTGGTAGTAATGTAGTACACCGTTTCTGTGTGCGCAAGGATTTTCTTGGTGCTTTTTTATTTATTCAGCTGGGAGTCAGATTCAGGTGGATACACGACACGGCTGGGCTGCTTGCCGGTGAACTAGAGCAAATGGCGTACCAGCATCAGTACATTGATTTAAAAGGGATTTTTTGTTCGCGGCAGTGTCCGCGTCCGGACACCCGGACGCGCGCGGCGCCTGCGGACAGCGCAGCGGGGAGGTCGTCAAGGCGATGGAGGTGATATTCGGCGCGCTGAATGACTCGATGGCGGGCACACGGCACGCGCTGATTGCCGGCAGACAACTGCGGCACAATCCGGCTTTACCCACAGGTGTCTAAGACTTATGCGCGTGCTCATGCTGTCTGTTCTGGTTGCCGCTACCACCGCGGCCTGCACCTGGGTGCCGATCGAACAAAGCGGCAAGGGCGTGCAGGTCCTGCCCGCAGGCCCTGTGCCAGCTGGCTGTCAGCAGCAGGGCGAGGTCGTGGTGTCGGTCAAGAGCAAGGTCGGCTTCTATAACCGCAACCCGTTGCGGGTGCAGGAAGAGCTGGAGACGCTGGCACGCAACGAGGCCCCCGGCGCCAATGCCAACACGGTCCAGGCGCAGGGCCAGCCGGCCGATGGCAGCCAGCGTTTCAACGCGTTCCGCTGCCCGCCGCGCTGAACCGTTGGGCTAGAGCGAGGCCGGTTCAATTGTAAAGATGCGGTAAAAGCGGCCAGCAGCTAGACTGACGCCCCCTCGCCTGACGCCATGGCGCTATTTCGATGCTCTTCCAGAATGTCTCCATCGCGGGACTGGCGCATATTGATGCGCCGCACACGCTGACTTCCAAGGAAATCAACGAGCGCCTGCAACCGACCTACGACCGTCTCGGGATCAAGACCGACGTGTTGGGCGACGTTGCCGGTATCCATGCACGGCGCCTGTGGGACCAGGATGTCCAGGCATCGGACGCCGCCACGCTGGCCGCACGCAAGGCCCTGATCGACGCCGGCATCGGCATCGAAAAGATCGGCCTGCTGGTCAACACCTCGGTGAGCCGCGACTACCTGGAGCCGTCCACGGCCTCCATCGTGTCCGGCAACCTCGGGGTCGGCGACCATTGCGTGACCTTCGACGTGGCCAATGCCTGCCTTGCCTTCATCAACGGCATGGACATCGCCGCCCGCATGCTGGAGCGTGGCGAGATCGACTACGCGCTGGTCGTGGATGGCGAGACCGCCAACCTGGTCTACGAAAAAACGCTGGAGCGCATGACCTCGCCGGACGTCACCGAGGAAGAGTTCCGCAACGAACTCGCCGCGCTGACGTTAGGCTGCGGCGCTGCGGCCATGGTGATGGCGCGCACCGAGCTGGTGCCCGACGCGCCGCGCTACAAGGGCGGCGTGACCCGCTCGGCCACCGAGTGGAACAAGCTGTGCCGGGGCAACCTGGACCGCATGGTCACCGACACCCGGCTGCTGCTGATCGAAGGCATCAAGCTGGCGCAGAAGACCTTCCTGGCCGCCAAGCAGGCGATGGGCTGGGCGGTGGACGAGCTGGACCAGTTCGTCATCCATCAGGTCAGCCGCCCGCATACCGCCTCGTTCGTGAAGTCGTTCGGCATCGACCCGGCCAAGGTCATGACCATCTTCGGCGAGCACGGCAATATCGGCCCGGCGTCGGTGCCGATCGTGCTCAGCAAGCTCAAGGAGCTGGGCCGCCTGAAGAAGGGCGACCGGATCGCGCTGATGGGTATCGGGTCGGGGCTGAATTGCTCGATGGCGGAAGTGGTTTGGTGAGTTGCACCTAGTGACGTGTTAAAAAAAATGGATTTTTAGTACACGTCATTGCATCATGTTCGCTCTTGCAACATGACCGGTGTAGGCATGGACGACACGCTGGTGTTCAACCCCGAGCAGCCGTACAACGCGCTCCCGCCGCTTCCTCCGGCGGGAGACATCGAAACGCGCAGCCTGCTCAAGGCCTGCATCGTTGCACGCACCGCGCTGGCCGAGCTGAAGCAGGCCACCGCGCTGTTGCCCAATCCGGCAGTGCTCATCAACACGATCCCGATCCTGGAAGCACAGGCCAGTTCGGAGATCGAAAATATCGTCACCACAACGGACGACTTGTTCCGTTATGCAGACGATCAGGAACGCGCCCAGAACCCGGCAACCAAAGAAGCCCTGCGTTACCGCAGCGCGCTTTACGAAGGGTTCCAGTCGCTGCGGCGACGACCGCTATGTACCGACACTGCCGTGGTGGTGTGCAGCCGCATCAAGGCCGTGCAGATGCAGATCCGTCGCGTGCCCGGGACTGCGCTGGCCAATGAGCAGATCCATCAGATCATCTATACCCCGCCCGTTGGCGAGGCATTGCTGCGCGACAAGCTGGCGAACTGGGAGCGCTTTATTCACGAGCACACCGACATCGATCCGCTGATTCGGATGGCGGTGGCGCACTACCAGTTCGAAGCGATCCACCCGTTCACCGATGGCAATGGGCGCACCGGACGTGTCTTGAATCTGCTGATGCTGATCGAGCAAGGGTTGCTCGATGTTCCCGTGCTGTACCTGTCGCGCTACATCATCCGCCATCGCAGCGACTACTACCGCTTGCTACTAGATGTCACACGGCATGGTCGCTGGGCCGAATGGATTCAGTACATGCTCGCAGCTGTTGCCGAGACCGCTGCATGGACGACGGCAAAGATCCAGGCAATCCGCGGATTGGAGACGCAGGCGCGTGACCACGTGCGAGAACACGCTCCCAAGGCCTACAGCCGCGAACTCGTTGAAGTGATCTTCAATCAGCCGTACTGCCGCATCCAGAATGTGGTGGACGTGATGGGCGTCACCCGGCAGACCGCTGCACGCCATCTCAAGGAACTGGTAGATATCGGCATGCTGCAAGAGCAGCGCCTGGGTAAAGAAAAATTGTTCCTGCATCCGGCGTTTCTGCACCTGCTATCCAGTGATGGGCACCAACTGCCGACTTATCGGATGCATTTGCGGGAAGCGGAATGACGCTGGCTGTGTACTCCTACATCTGCCACGCGTTGGAGATGTCGCAATACGGCGATCACCGTGGTGCTCCTCGTCTGTACGTGCCACGTCAACATCTGCATCACGCAGCTTCTCTTGAAACGAATTGGATACCTTTGCCATGACCTACCCCGGCTATCCCTTCACTCCCAAGCGCCTTGAGGTGCGTCCCGGCATTGCGATGTCGTATCTGGACGAAGGTCCGCGCGATGGCGAGGTGGTCGTGATGCTGCACGGCAATCCGTCGTGGAGTTATCTGTGGCGGAACCTGGTGAGTGGCCTGTCGGATCGTTACCGCTGCATCGTGCCCGACCATATCGGCATGGGGCTGTCCGACAAGCCGGACGATGCGCCCGACGCACAGCCGCGTTACGACTACACCTTGCAGTCGCGCGTGGACGATCTGGACACGCTGTTGCGGCATCTGGGTATCAGCGAGCCGATCACGCTGGCGGTGCACGATTGGGGCGGCATGATCGGCTTTGGCTGGGCGTTGTCGCATCACGCGCAGGTCAGGCGGCTGGTGATCACCAACACCGCTGCATTCCCGTTGCCGCCGGAGAAACCGATGCCGTGGCAGATTGCGATGGGCCGGCATTGGCGGCCGGGCGAGTGGTTTATCCGCACGTTCAATGCGTTTTCCTCCGGTGCTTCGTGGTTTGGCGTATCGCGGCGGATGCCGGCCGCCGTGCGTCGCGCGTATGTAGCGCCGTACAACAACTGGCGCAACCGCATCTCCACCATTCGCTTCATGCAGGACATTCCGCTGTCGCCCGCCGACCAGGCGTGGTCGCTGCTGGAACGCTCGGCGCAGGCATTGCCCTCGTTTGCCGACCGCCCGGCTTTCATCGCGTGGGGGCTGCGCGATATCTGCTTCGACAAGCACTTCCTGGCCGGCTTCCGTAAGGCATTGCCGAATGCCGAAGTCACCGCGTTCGACGATGCCAATCACTACGTGCTGGAAGACAAGCACGAAGTGCTGGTGCCGGCGATCCGTGCGTTTTTGGAGCACAATCCACTGTAAGCGCCGCTGGTTTACTCATGCAGGCGCACAGCAGGCGCTGTGCCAGCTGCGCACAAAAGCGGATGGACAAGTGGAGAGAATCGGCCACGCAGTCGTTCTGTGGGTCGTTGCGAGTGGATGCCGCACTCGCAGCGCCGTTACAGCGGCGGCAGCGGATTGCGCTGCGCGTCGTCCACGCCGAGCCAATCGGCCTCGGTGAGCGCGTGCAGGCCGTGCGCCAATCGCGACTTGTCGCATTGCGCACTGCGCTCACCAAACTCCAGCGAGGCCGGCACGGCGGCGCAGGAGGAGGGGCGCCGGTCGTGGATGCTGCAGCGGCTGTAGCGACCGATGTCCGCGTCCAGTGCGATGCAGCGCGGCTGCGATTGCGAGGTGCCGCGCATGACGCGCTCGTGCGTGCGCAATGACTCTGTCAGCTCGATCGGCACCCTGCCGCCCAATGCGGGGTCGGCTTCGCTCCAGTGGAAACTGACGCGGAAGTAGGCGCAGCAAGCGCCGCAGGTGAGGCAGGGATGTGCCATGGCATGCCGGGCCTTGCGCGGCGAAACAACGTGGAGAGCGCGGCATTCTGACCGAACCACGCCACGATACAAGTGGCACGGACGCGCGCCTGTTAGCGGTTCATCTGCGCAAGTTGGGCAAGCGCATGTACACGATGGGGGCGAGTCGCACATTGGGCAGGAAATTTAGTGCGAACCCTGCACCGCATCGCTATGGCCGCATGGCGCGTCATCAGGGCAACTCGGGATAGGCGATGCCGGCGCGCTCCATCGGGCGTATGACGTTTGAAATGATGCAAGCGGGGCGGCATCGTCGGCGCATGGGTGATAATGCGGCAATGACAACTCTTCTCTGCAATATCGCCGCCACCCTGCCGGAACTCGCGCGCGAGCGCCCCGAGCAGATCGCCATCCGCTGCCCGGGCCGTCGCGCCGCCAATGGATTTGCTGCCTACGATGTGACCTTGAGCTATGCCGAGCTGGACGCACGCAGCGATGCGATCGCCGCCGGGCTGGCACTGCATGGCATCGGACGTGGCGCGCGCGCGGTGGTGATGGTGCGTCCGTCGCCGGAGTTCTTCCTGTTGATGTTTGCGTTGTTCAAGGCAGGTGCGGTGCCGGTGCTGGTAGATCCGGGTATCGACAAGCGCGCGCTCAAGCAATGCCTGGACGAAGCGCAGCCGCAGGCGTTTATCGGTATTCCGCTGGCGCAGCTGGCGCGTCGTCTGTTGCGTTGGGCGCGCTCTGCCAAGCAGATCGTCACCGTCGGTGGCCGCTACGGCTGGGGCGGAGTGACGCTGGCGCGCGTGGAGCGCGATGGCGCCAACGCCGGCAGTCAATTGGCCGCCACTGCGCCGGACGATGTGGCCGCCATTCTGTTCACCAGCGGCTCCACCGGCGTGCCGAAGGGTGTGGTGTATCGGCATCGGCATTTTGTCGGGCAGATCGAGTTGCTGCGTAATGCCTTCGACATGCAGCCCGGTGGTGTGGATCTGCCGACTTTTCCGCCGTTTGCCTTGTTCGATCCGGCATTGGGGCTGACCTCGGTGATTCCGGATATGGATCCGACCCGCCCGGCCACCGCCGATCCGCGCAAATTGCATGATGCGATCAACCGCTTCGGTGTGACGCAGTTGTTCGGCTCGCCGGCATTGATGCGCGTGTTGGCAGACTATGGCCAGCCACTGCCCAACGTGCGCCTGGCCACCTCGGCCGGTGCGCCGGTGCCGCCGGATGTGGTGGCCAAGATCCGCGCGCTGCTGCCGGCAGAGGCGCAATTCTGGACGCCGTACGGCGCCACCGAGTGTCTGCCGGTGGCAGCGATCGAAGGCCGCACGCTGGATGCCACCCGTGCAGCCACCGAGGCAGGCGCCGGTACCTGCGTGGGTCACGTGGTCGCGCCCAATGAAGTGCGCATCATCGCCATCGACGATGCGGCCATTCCCGAGTGGAGCGGCGCGCGCGTGCTGGCGGTGGGCGAGGTCGGCGAGATCACCGTTGCCGGTCCCACCACCACCGATACCTACTTCAACCGCGACGCGGCCACGCGGATCGCCAAGATCCGTGAGCGCAGCAGTGATGGCAGCGAGCGCATCGTGCATCGCATGGGCGATGTGGGGTATTTCGATGCGGAAGGGCGCTTGTGGTTCTGCGGGCGCAAGACCCATCGCGTGGAAACTGCAACGGGCCCGCTCTACACCGAGCAGGTGGAGCCGGTGTTCAACGTGCATGCGCAGGTGCGGCGCACCGCGTTGGTCGGTGTGGGCGCAGCCGGACAACAACAACCCGTGCTGTGCGTGGAATTGCAGCCGGGTGTTTCGGCATCGGCGTTTGCGCAAGTGGAAACCGCATTGCGTGCGTTGGGCGCTGCGCACCCGCACACTGCAGGAATCGCGCGGTTTCTGCGCCATTCCGGGTTTCCGGTGGACATCCGCCACAACGCCAAGATCGGTCGCGAAAAGCTGGCGGTCTGGGCGTCGCAGCAGTCGCACTGAGCCCCAACGATGCGCGCACGTTATCGTCTGGATGACCTGCGCATCGATGTGGCGCGTCAGCGCGTGGAGCGCGGCGGTGTCGCGCTCGAGGTTGGCGGGCTGAGCTTCCGCCTGCTGCACTATTTGCTGCAGCAGGGGCAGCGGGTAGTCGATTTCGACGAGTTGATCCAGAACGTGTGGGCACCGGCGCTGGTCAACGAAGAAACCGTCACCCAGCGTGTGCGCCTGTTGCGGCAAGCCTTGGACGACGACTCGCGGCAACCGCGTTACCTGCGCTCGGTGCGCGGGCAGGGCTATCAGCTGTGCGTGCCGGTGCAGTTGGACGAAGCACCGCCTGCGGGTGCGGTGCCGCGCCGTGGTGCCTGGATCGTTGCGGTAGGTGCGCTGCTGCTCTGCGTTGGTGTTGGCGCGACCTGGTGGCTGCAAACGCGTGATGCGCCACCAGCGCAAGCCGCATTGTTGCAGCGTGCCGATTACTACGCCGGCATCGGCCAGCGCGACGACAACGAACGCGCTATCGGCTTGTATCGCCAACGCCTGCAGGAAGCACCGGACGATCGACAGGCGCAACTCGGCCTCAGCCGCGCCTACAGTGCGCGCGTGTGCCAATACGACAGTGATGCAGCGTTTGCGCTGCAAGCCTTGCGACTGGCCGATGCTGTTGTGGCCGTGCAACCGGGCCTTGCGGCAGCGTACGCCGCGCGTGGTTATGCGCTGGATTGTCAGGGCCGCAATGGCGATGCCTTGGCAGCCTACGAACAGGCACTGCAGCTGGATCCCAGTGCCGATGCGGTGCGCGGCTCGGCTGCGTATCTGTACGAGCGCCAGGGGAAATTGGTGCAGGCGCTGTCGGCCAATCTGGCGGTGCACGACCCGACGCGCGTGCGATTTTTGCCGATCCAGATCGCCAGCAATCTGAGTCTGCTCGGTTATGCGAGTGCAGCCGAGGCGCGCTACCGAAAAAATTTTCAGCTGTACCCGGACGATCCTTTCTCCAATCTGGCCTGGCCCACGTTCCTGTTCGAACATGGCCGCGCGGCCGAAGCGCAGACGGCGTTGAGCGAGGCGCAGAGCCGCGGCACCGAATATGCCGGGCTATCGTTGCTGCAGGCCGAGCTTGCGTGGCTGCGTGGCGACAAAGCGCTTGCGCGCGCAGCGGCGCTGCGTGCAGTGCAGCTCCGACCGCAGGGCAGCTTCGCGCAGACCGTAGCCTGGACACTGCAGGCGCAGCCGCCACCGGCAGCCGCGACGCTGCATGTGCGCGCGCAGGATTTGTTGGTCAGCGTGGAGCGCGGCGGCGACCCGTTCGATGCAATCGATGCGGCAATGCTGCTGCTGTGTGCGGATGCGCCGGACGCGGCGATGCGCGCCCTGCAGCATGCCGAAGCCGCCGGCTACCGCAACGCCGGCTATCTGCGTCAGTCGCCGTTGCTGCAGCCGCTGCGCGCTTTGCCGGAGTTTGCTGCGTTGCTGACACGTATCGATGCCGATCTTGCTGCCCAGCGTGCGCAACTGCGTCGCCGCAATCTGTTGCCGGCAGATGCCGTGTCCGAGCGGGGCTAAGACACTGCATCGATTCGTTTGGATGCGCTTCACGCTCAAATCGCAGTACATGCGCTGTATGCCGCATAGAGCAACTGCGCTCGCTGCTCATTGCGTAGTCGTGCGGTAAGCCACTTCGGAAAATTACTACACACACTGCTAGCCGGGCGCGGCCGGGTTTGTAGTTTTCATCAGCACACGACCACGTAGACAGGTGCGATGTCCTCACCGCTTGCGGGACCGTGTGGCGGCATGGATGCCGCCACCGAGCCCCCAGGGATGGGTTCACGGCGTGTCCCGCAAACGGTGAGGGCATCGCGCCCTCGACCCGCTCGGCTTGGGAGCATCCAACTGCGCCGAAGCTCAAGCTCTCGGTTGCCTTGAAAGCTGATCGAGCGGCGCGGATGCCTCGGGTGTAGAGCGCTTGGTCTGCGGTTTTTCTGCAGGGCCCTTGCCCGGCCACCATCGCGGGACACGCTGCAAGTACGTCCTTGTAAGCTCTTACGCGGCATCCATGCCGCGTAAGGTCCCGCGACGGTGGCCGGGCAAGGACCAGTCGAGAGGGTCGGTGTGCGTGGTTACAAGCAGTGTTGCGAGCATTGCATGCAGCGCGGCGTTCAGATGCGGTGGGGTCTGATCGGCTCCTTTCGATCTGCAATGTCACTGCCATTCCTGACATCACTCCACTCGTCAACGAAGGCGAGTGCAGCCAGCGGGTTGGCGCTATCGATGCAGTTTTGGAGAGGTTTCGTTAGCGCGCTTGGTTGCCCTCAGGCAGCGCCTTGAGCACATAGTCGGTCAGCAACCGATGTGATTGCTGGTGCATCTGCCGGGTGTTGTAGGCGCTGCGCGTGAGCACTACCACCAACCGTTCTGCGGGTACGACGAAGACGTAGTTGCCGCCATTGCCGGACATCGCCCAGGTGTCGCGTTGCACGCCGTGCACCGGAAACAGGAAGTGCCAGAGTTGGTAGCCATAATCGGCATCCTCGCGTGCCTGCGCATGCACGCTGGTCATCGTGCGTATCCAGTCGGCGGCAATCACTTGGCGGCCTTGCCAACGTCCCTGTGCAAGCAGCAACTGGCCGAGTTTGGCCAGGTCGCGGCTGCGATAACGGGTGCCGCCACCGCCCATTCCTACCCCTTCGGACGACACATTCCACTGCACCTGATCGATCCCGAGCGGCTTTTCGAGCACCTGTGCGGAGAACGCCTGCAGCCGCTGTCCGCTGGCTTTTTCCAGCACCGCACCGAGCAGGAAGGAGCCTGCGGTGCAATACGAAAACGCGCGGCCGTGCGGGCTTTGCGCGGGCCGCTGCATCCATGGCGCGTAGCCACGGATCGGTAGATCCAGGGCGAACTGCGTCCAGTCCGCACTCACGTACATGCGTTCTTCGTTGCCGGCGGAGAAGGCGTTGTCGTCGTTGCATTCCAGCTGCGAGCTCATCGTGAGCAGGTCTTCGATGGTGATGTCGCGCTTGCGTGGATCGGGATGCTGCCATTGGCGATCGCCGAAGTAGTCGTAGACCTTGGCTTGCGCGTTGGGGATCAACTTGCGCTCGATGGCTGCACCGACCAGCAGCCCGGTGACGCTCTTGGTCAACGAGCGGGTGTCGTGCAAGGTCTGGCGATCGGCATCGCCCAGGTAGTGTTCGTAGACCAGTACGCCATCGCGCACGATCAGCACGCTGGTGGTGGATGGCGCCAGATCGGCAGCCAGTGCCTGTTCCATCTGCGCCAGCACGGGCAGGTTCCAGCCGCCAGCGGCAGTGCTGGCGACCGGCCAGCCGTCATCCAGGGCGGGTGGCATGGTGGCCGCTGGAGGCACAGCCGGTGACGCGGCAGCCGATGGACCGGGTGTGGCAATTCCTGGAGTGGCGGCCTTTGCAGAGGCGGTTCTTGGAGAAGCAATAGGCGGGGCGGCATGCAGCGGGAAGATGACGAGCAGGGCGGACAACAGCAGCGATAGGCGGGTCATGATGACTCCAGCGATCCAGGGTCCGGCCATGACGCCAGCAGCGCGAATGAACTGCCTGATGTCTCGATGAAGATTTATGAAGCTCTTTGCGATCAATGGCTTGCGTAAGCCACAGGCGGCCGGCCGCGCGCGCGGCGTCGCGATCACAGTCCGGTCCGGCTATTGTGTGCGCCCTGCAGGAACAATGGATGTGGCGCAATGAAGGTGCTGGTGACCGGTGGTGGTGGCTTTCTCGGCCAGGCGTTGTGCCGCGGCCTGCGCGCGCGCGGGCATGAGGTGGTGAGTTTCCAGCGCGGCGATTACCCGATTCTGCAGACCTTGGGCGTGGGCCAGATCCGTGGCGACCTGGCCGACCCGCAAGCGGTGCGACACGCCTTCGCCGGTATCGATGCGGTCTTCCACAACGCCGCCAAAGCCGGTGCGTGGGGCAGCTACGACAGCTATCACCAGGCCAATGTGGTCGGTACGCAGAACGTGATCGACGCGTGTCGTGCCAATGGCGTGCCGCGCCTGATCTACACCTCCACACCTAGCGTCACCCATCGCGCCACCAATCCGGTGGAAGGTCTGGGGGCCGACGAAGTGCCCTACGGCGAAGACCTGCGCGCAGCGTATGCGGCCACCAAGGCGATCGCCGAGCGCGCGGTGCTGGCGGCCAACGATGCGCAGCTGGCGACGGTGGCCTTGCGTCCGCGTCTGATCTGGGGGCCGGGCGACAATCACCTGCTGCCGCGCCTGGCAGCGCGTGCGCGTGCCGGTCGCCTGCGCATGGTCGGCGACGGCAGCAACCTGGTGGACAGCACCTACATCGACAACGCCGCACAAGCGCACTTCGATGCGTTCGAGCACCTCGCGCACGGGGCTGCCTGCGCAGGCAAGGCGTACTTCATTTCCAATGGCGAACCTTTGCCGATGCGCGAGTTGCTCAATCGCTTGCTGGCTGCGGTGGATGCACCGGCAGTGACGCGTTCGCTGTCGTTCAAGACCGCCTACAGAATCGGTGCGGTGTGCGAGACCATGTGGCCACTGTTGCGTCTGCCAGGCGAAGTGCCGTTGACGCGTTTTCTGGTGGAACAATTGTGCACGCCGCATTGGTACAGCATGGAACCGGCGCGTCGCGACTTTGGTTATATACCTAGTATCAGCATCGAAGAAGGCCTACAGCGGCTGCGATCCTCATCTTCCAACGACATCGCCATCACCCGGTAAAGACCGCCATATCTTCAGGATACGTCTGCGCCGATTCGGCACGACAACTTCTGGAATCCTTGCCATGCTGCATTACGCCATCATTTTCTTCGTCATCGCCATCATCGCCGCTGTGCTGGGCTTCAGTGGTATCGCCGGTGCGGCGACCAACATCGCCTGGATCCTGTTTGTGGTGTTCCTGATCCTGGCAGTGATCTCGATGTTCCGTCGCGGCAAGGTTTAACCACTTAGCTGCGATACGTCACGGCAGCGGCGCTGCCGATTGATGCTCAGATGGCCCGCTTCCGCAAGGAGGCGGGTCATCTGCGTTATGAGGGATCTACAGCTGTGTTGTGGCTGTTTTAAAGCAGTTTTTCGAGATATTGCACGTGCCTGCTGAACGACAATTCGGTGGCATGCGCGTTGTTGAGTGCAAGCAGTGCCGGATGATCGTGCAACTGCACCTCGCGCACCTGCGATGGACTCATCAGCGCGGTTCCACCGCACTACGCAGCAGTTGATCATCAGCGTGCCGCTGCAATGCCAGCTCGATCAACTGCGTGATCAAACTCCGATAGTCCAGCCCGCTTGCCTGCCATAGCTTGGGATACATGCTGATCCGGGTGAAACCCGGCAGCGTGTTGACCTCGTTGATCACGATGCGGCCATCTGCGCAGAGAAACACGTCCACACGCGCCATGCCGGCGCAGTCCAGCGCCTGATAAGCCTGCACGGCGATCTGCTGGATGTGCTGCTGTGTCTGCACATCGATGTCGGCCGGAATCACGATCTCGGCGCCGTGTTCGCTGATGTACTTGGTCTCGTAAGAATAAAACGCGTCGTGCACCACCACTTCACCGCATACGCTGGCCTGCGGCGTGGCATTGCCCAGCACGGCGCATTCGATCTCGCGCCCGGTCACCGCTGCTTCCACCAGCACCTTGTGGTCATACGCCAGCGCCAACGCGAGTGCGGCGGCAAACTCCTCCGCAGTGCGCACCTGGCTGACGCCGACCGATGAGCCTTGATTGGCCGGTTTGACGAACAACGGCAAACCGAACTGCGCAACCAACGCATGCACGTCGGCGTGTGCGGCGGTGTGGCGGTTGAAACACACGAACGGCGCCACCTCCAGCCCGGCATCGCGCAGCACGCGCTTGGCCATGTCTTTGTCCATCGCCACTGCTGAGCCGAGCACGCCGGAGCCGACGAAGGGCAGATTGGCCATGCGCAACAACCCTTGCAGCGAGCCGTCCTCGCCCAGCGTGCCGTGCACGATCGGAAACACCACATCGATTTGCGCCAGCGCCTGCTCCGGCTGGGTCGGGCGCAATTGCTGCTGGTGCGCGCCCGGCAGCAGCGCCACGCCGCGACCGCTGCGATGCAAGGCGATGCGCGCCGGGTCGTCGGCATTGAGCAGGAAACTGTCGGGGTCGTTGACGTGCCACTGGCCTTGCTTGTCGATGCCGATCAGCACCGGCTCGAAGCGCTGCGGATCGAGCGCATCCAGAATATTTCTCGCCGATTGCAGCGAGACCTCGTGCTCGGCCGATTTGCCGCCGAAGATGAGACCGACCCGGATCTTGCGCATCGCCTGCTCCTGCCACCTGTTCAATGAGGTCGCCAGCATGCCTGCGGCCGGCGCGCTGAAGGAAGTCCTCCACGACCGACGCAAGCGGCCTTGCCACCAAGGCGAGCTGCCGTGGCCGCCGCGTCCGCCTCCGGCGTGCACTCGCCAGCTCACCATCAAGCAGTTGCGACATGCGGGGACGGTAGAATGGGCCCATGCCCGGATCACTGCTCAACTCACTCAAGCCGCTCGCCGGCCAGGCCCTGCAAGCCGCGCTCAATCGCGCGCTGGCGCTGGACCCGGATACCCGCGACGCCCTGTTGCCGCTGGAAGGCCAGCGCATCGCGCTGACCCTGGAGGCCCCCGCACTGGCCTTGCAGATCCGTGTGCACGAGCGCCGGCTGCTGGTCGGCTCGGTGGACCAAACGCAGGAGCCAGACCTCGCCGTGCGCAGCACCCTGGCCGGCCTGCTCGGCCAGCTGCCGTTTCTGGCCAATGCGCGCCGCAGTGGTGCGCCGGCGGGCCGGCTCAAGGTCTCCGGCGATGCCGAACTGGCGCGCCAGCTGCAACAACTGGCAGGGCGGTTCGATCCGGATTGGCAACTGCCGTTCGTGGCAGTGTTTGGCGACATCCTGGGCGTGCAGATCGCCGGCGCGGTGCGTGCAGCGCTGCAGCAGGCGCGCCGCAGTGCAGTGGATCTGGCGCACAGCGCGGCTGAATTCGTCACCGAAGAATCGCGCGATGTGGTGCCACGCGCCGAACTGGAAGCATTCCACGACGATGTCGACGAACTGCGCGACGACGTCGAACGGCTGGCCGCACGCGTCACCCGCCTGCGTGCTGCCGGAGGTGCGGCATGAAGGCGCTGCTGCGTGCCAGCCGCATCGGCCGGGTGATCCTGCGCTATCGGCTGGACGTCTTGCTGCAAGGCACGCCGGCCGAGCGCTGGCTGCGCCTGGCCAAGCCATTCGTGCCGCGTGCCAGCGCCGAGATCGCCGCGCAATCGCGCGGTGCGCGCCTGCGCCTGGCGCTGCAGGAACTGGGGCCGATCTTCGTCAAGTTCGGGCAGATCCTGTCGACCCGGCGCGACCTGATTCCGGCCGACGTCGCTGACGAATTGACCCTGCTGCAGGACCGGGTCAAACCGTTCGACGGCGACGTTGCGCGGCTGATCGTGGAGCGCGCGCTGGGCCTGCCGGTGAGCGTGGCATTCGCCGCATTCGACACCGTACCGTTGGCCTCGGCCTCGATCGCGCAGGTGCATGCGGCCACGCTACCGCCGGATGCCAACGGCGTGCGCCGCGAAGTGGTGGTCAAGGTGCTGCGCCCGGACATCGAGCGCCAGATCGATGCCGATATCGCCTTGCTGCATTCGTTGGCCACCCTTGTCGAGCGCACCCACCCGCGTGCGGACAAGATCCGCCCGCGCGAAGTGGTGGCCGAGATCGAAGCCACCTTGTCGGCCGAACTCGATCTGCAACGCGAAGGCGCCAACGCCAGCGTGCTGCGCCGCTTCTGGGAAGGCTCGGACGATCTGTACGTGCCCGAGGTGATCTGGTCGCACACCGCCGAGCGTGCACTCACCCTGGAGCGCGTGTACGGCATTCCGTCCGACGACATCGCCAAGCTCGATGCGGCCGGTATCGACCGCAAGGCGCTGGCGGCCAAGGGCGTGCGCGTGTTCTACACGCAGGTGTTCCGCGACAATTTCTTCCATGCCGATGCGCACGCCGGCAATATCTGGGTCGACAGCGATCCCGAGCGCCGGCTCAATCCGCGCTTCATCGCGCTGGATTTCGGCATCATGGGCCAGCTCTCGCAGGAAGATCAGTACTACCTGGCCGAGAACTTCATGGCGATCTTCCACAAGGATTATCGCCGCATGGCCGAGTTGCACGTGGAAGCAGGTTGGATGCCGGACAACGTGCGCATCGACGAACTGGAAGCGGCCGCGCGCTCGGTGTGCGAGCCGTACTTCACCCGGCCGTTGTCGGAGATTTCGCTGGCCGAAGTGCTGATCAAATTGTTCCGCGTCGCGCAGCGTTACGAATTGACGCTGCAGCCGCAGCTGATCCTTTTGCAGAAGACCTTGCTCAACATCGAAGGCGTCGGCCGCCAGCTCGATCCCAAGCTGGATATCTGGGCGGTGGCGCGGCCGGTGCTCGAACGCATCCTGCGCGAGCGTTACAGCCCGCGTCGGGTGCTGGGCGAATTGCGCAAGCGGTTGCCTGAAATCATGACACATGCGCCGGACATGCCGCGCCTGGTGCACAGCTGGTTGAAGCAGCAGGTGGAGGGCCGCCATCAGCTCGATATCCGCTCGGCCGAGTTGCGCGCGCTGGATGTGAGCCTGCGCAAGTTGCAGACGCGCGTGGTCACTGCCATCACCGGCAGCGGCCTGCTGGTGGTCGCCGCCGTGCTGTATGGCCTGCATCCGAATGGCTGGTACCTGGGCACGGTGCCGGTGTGGAGCTGGGTCAGTGGCACAGCCGGCTCGGTGGCCTTGCTGATCGCCTGGCTGCGCCGCTGATGCGAAACGCTGTGGCGCAGCGGTGTGCCACAGCGCTTGCCGTTGAGGCGTCAAGACGCATTGGTCGGCTGGCGCCAGAGAGCGTGATTACATGCGCCATGGGCGGAAACCTCGTTGTGGCCCTGGAAGCTGGTGATCACTGCGCGGATGGTCGTATGCAATCCATGAGCATCGGTTGGCGGAATGAAATAGGGCGCCGGATCTGCCGACGCGCGCTACATGTCTGCGCGCTGAGCGCGCGCGCCGGATCGGCCGTCCAAACGAAGACGTTAGCACTGGGCCGAAGCCCCGCGCGTGGGATGACGGCGGAAAGTCTGTAACTATCCATCCGATCATCTGCCGGTATTGAACCAGTCTGCTTCCTGCTCAGAAAACCTGCGCGGTTTCGATGGGGAAGTTAGGCTTGCTCACGATCCGCAGCGCGAAAGACATGCTTTTGATGTTGATTGCTGTGCGCCGGGCATGCGTGTTGTCGCCGTCCGGCTGGTCGATGCAACTCTGCAACTCTTTTTTTCGGAGAACTTTATGATGTATAAGAACCGCGGCCATTTGCTTTTATCACTCTTGTTGATCGGTGCGGCAGGACCTGCAGCTGCCAATGAGTGCGGCCTCGACAAACCCGTGCGCGTGGATATCCCGGCGCAAATGATCGGCTCGGCATTGAAGGAGTGGTCGCGGCAGACCGGCTGCGTCGTGCGTTTGGACCCGAAGATCACCAATCCCGGACGGTCGCAGCCGGTGCAGGGCACGCTCAACACGCAGGAATCCATCTACAGCCTGCTTGCAGGGGCACATCTGGAAGCCACGCCGACCAACGATTATTCTGCGGGAAACGTTGCAACGTTGGTCTTCGTGGTCGATGACGAACAAGGGCGGTACTTCGGAGAGCGTACCGAACGCATCGAGAGCCAGATCACCGCGCTGGAGCATAAAAAGAAAATCGACAAGCGAAAGCTTGCCGCGTACAGAAAGAAGAATCTGGACGTCGCCAACACGGTCAGCGCTGAGATCAATCGCCAGAGCCACTTGGATCCTGGGACGCGGATCACGGCCGTCGATCAGCTGAATCACATCGAGACCGGCCTGAAGAAAATGAAGGCACAGGCGGTGGCATCACGCCGCTAAAGTTCCAGCCTGTCGCCCAGGTCAGACTAGCGCGTTGTGCGTATGCGAGACGCGCTCAAAGAAGTGGTCGGCATGGTCGTCATACGGTTGGTCCAGCACCTGGGCCAGCGGAGCAACCGCCATCAGGCAAGCAGCAGGAACATGCGCATGGGAAGCACGCCGCAATGGTGCGCTTCCGCATGCTCGTCCACCACTCTGGCCAGGTCAACGGGTTGAGTGGCGCGTTGACGCAGTGGCACGCGGTCTCAGCGATGCGGATAATCCGCCGGTGAGCACATCCCCTGATCCATTGCAGACTCTCTACCAGGACGCCGTCCTGGCCGTTGTCGACAAACCCGCGGGCCTGATGGTCCACGACAGCAAGCTGGCGCGCGGGGAGGACGATTTTCTTGCGGACCGTCTGCGCGTGCAGCTGGGCCGCCCGATCTTTTTGGTGCACCGGCTCGACCGCGCCACCAGCGGCTGCCTGTTGCTGGCCTTCGATCGCGACACCGCCAGCGCGCTGGGCAAGGCCTTGATGGCCGGCGAATTGGAGAAGGACTATCTGACGGTGTGCCGCGGCTGGCCGGCCGAGCCGCGCTTCATCGTCGATCACGACCTGGACGGCGGCCCGGGCAAACCGATCAAGAAGCCGGCGGTGACCCACTTCCAGCGTCTGGCCACCGGCGAGCTCGACATCCCGTCCACCGGCTTTGCCACCTCGCGCTATGCCTTGCTGCGTTGCCAGCCGCAGACCGGGCGCTTTCGCCAGATCCGCCGGCATCTTAAGCACCTGTCGCACCACATGATCGGCGACACCAGCCATGGCGATGGCCGCCACAACCGCAGCTTCCGCATGCTCAGCATCCACCGCATGTTGTTGCACGCCGAACGCCTGGGTTTCCCGCATCCGGCCGATGGCAGGCGCATCAGCGTGGTGGCGCCGCTGGATGTGGAGTTTGCGAAAGCGTGTGCATTGTTCGGGTGGGACGTGGCGGGATTGCAAGGCACGACACACGTGCAGTGATGCGGCGTGGTCATGGATGTGTCAGTGCATCAACGTCGATCTGTCAGTGCACCAACGTCGAGCGGCAACGTTTGTAGGCAGTCGTACCCTCACCCCAACCCCTCTCCCGACGGGAGAGGGGCTTGACTGTTCCTTCTCCCCTCGGGAGAAGGTGCCCCGTAGGGGCGGATGAGGGTGCGAGCGAAGCCTGGTGGAGTTTGGATGCACGCGCGGCTTCGCCGCTTACCGCCTTCACCCCAACTCCCTCTCCTGTCGGAGAGGGGCTGGAGCAGGCTTCTCCCCCTGGAGGAAAGCTGGGGCACCGCCGGAATCGTCAACGCAATCGACCTAGCATCCGCATCCGTTGCAGGAACCACGCTGTTACGAATCCCCAATCCCGATTCCCCAATCCCAATTCCCCAATCCCAGCCCTTCAGGGCTTCTGCGCCGCCGCCGGCTCATTGACGATCTTCTCCAGATCCTTCTGCAGATCGGCAAACAGCGGCAGCATCTTCTGCTGGATCGCGCCCATCAGGTTCTGGGTCAGTGCCGGGGTCTTGTCGAGCAGGCTCTGGCCGGCCGAACTCTCATAGAACTCGGCCATGGCCAGCACGTCCTCGCGCGAGAACGAGCGCTTGTAGATGTCCACATACATCGGGCGCAGCTCCGACCACGACAGCGCCTTGCGCACGGTCTGGCGGGTGCGATCCTGGATGCGCTGCAACTGCGCCTGTTGGCCGGCATCGAGCTGGCGCTGCGCGGTGAGCTGGGCGAATTGCTGCTGCTGCATCGCTTCGATCTGCGGCAGCATCGTGTCCAGCATGGTCTGCGCGCGTGAGGCCGCGAGCAATCGGTTGACGTCGGCATCGCTGGGCGCCTGCGCAAACGCAGCGGGCGTGGCGAGTGCCAGTGCGGCCAGCACGATCAGACGGCGCGCGAAGGCGCGGACGGTGGCAACGGAACGAGGTGGTGTCATCGGAGCATCCTGCAAACTGGGGACCGGCCGCAGCATACGGGAGCCGGCGTTCGCGCGCGCGTCCATGCCGGTGCCGATACAATCGCCGGACAATGGCCAGCGACCCGATCCAGATCACTCCCAGCCTGACGATCCCGCCCAGCGAACTCGTCGAACGCTTCGTGCGCGCCAGCGGCGCGGGTGGGCAGAACGTCAACAAGGTCTCCACCGCGGTGGAGCTGCGTTTCGACGTGGCCGGATCGCCGTCGCTGCCCGAACCGCTGCGCGCGCGGCTGCTGTCGCGGCGCGACCGCCGCATGACCGCCGAGGGCGTGCTGGTGATCGACGCGCAGCGCTTCCGCACCCAGGACCGCAACCGCGAGGATGCGCGCGAGCGGCTGGTCGAAATCATCAATGCGTGCCTGTCGGTGCCCAAGCGCCGGGTCGCCACCAAACCGAGTCATGGTGCCAAGCTGCGGCGGCTGGATGCCAAGCGTGAGCGCAGCCATATCAAGCGTGGACGCTCTGCGTCCCACTGGGAGTAAGCGTGAGTCACACCGACCCGTCGTTGCCACCGGTAACACAGGCCAACATCCTGCTGCAGCCAACCCCACCCAGAATGCCGCGTGCGCACGGTCGTTTCGGCCGCTGGCTGGGCCGTACCGCCTTGCGCCTGACCGGCTGGCGCCTGCTCGGGCGGTTGCCCGACGAACCCAAGCTGGTGATGATCGTGGCCCCGCATTCGTCCAACTGGGACGGCTTTGTCGGCTTTGCGGCCAAGTTCGCGCTGGGCTTCGATGTGCGCGTGCTGGGCAAGGCGCAGTTGTTCTGGTGGCCGCTGGGCCCGCTGCTGCGCAAACTGGGCGCCATCCCGCTGGACCGCAGCTCGCCGCAGGGCACCATCGGCCAGGCGGTGCGGCTGATCCGCAACTCCGAGCAGATGTGGTACGTGATCACCCCCGAAGGCACCCGCAAGCGTGTGGAAAACTGGAAGGCGGGCTTCTGGAAGATCGCCTCCGACTCCAAGGTGCCGATCCTGCCGGTGTATTTCGACTATCCCAGCAAGACCGTGGGCATCGGCGAGCCGTTCTGGACCGGGACCGACATGGCCGCCGATATCGCCGCCATCCGCACCTGGTACCGGCCGTGGCGCGGCAAGCATCGCGATACGCTGTAGGTGGTGGCCCGAGCGCCTTGAGCAGGCCTGTGAGCCCACCGATGCGCGGCGCTGTTTGAAGCATGCCACGGTTTGCATCGGTTGGATCAGACCAGACGTCATGGAGGGGAGTGCCCGAATGACCGCGACACAGGAGCAGCTGTTCGCCTTTGCGCTCTACGAGATTCGGTACTTGTTGGCCGGGCACCTCGGAAGCCAGCGCGAGTCGGATCTTTCCGTCCGTGCCGCTGCGCACTTGGCGTATGCGATGCACAACGAGGCCGAGACAGTGCTCCACGGCGGCGCTTTCGATCCTGGGAGCGTTGTCGCCAGACTTGGGGTGGTGGACGAGATGCTCGGAACAGACTTCCAGCGTCGTCTGGCCGAAGCAACGCGCGATGATGCCTGACACCATCACGCCGGATGTTGGCCGACGCTTGGCTGATGCGGGCATTGGATCATTGCTCGGCATGGCGACCCAATGGCGTGGACGTAGCCGACGTTGTGCATTGCCTGCGACGAACCTGCCGTCCTCGCCCCTGCAGGATGGCTCGCCCCGTGTCTCACACCGCCGGGTCACTCAACAAACTTGCAGTGAGGAAGCACCATGATCGCTCTGTCCGCTCGCGCCTTATTCCTGTCGTTGCTGCTCTGTGCCGGCCCGGTGCTGGCCGCCACGCCGATGCTGGTGATCCATGGCGGCGCAGGTGTCGAAAAAGCCGGCCTTTCCAAAGACGAACAGGCGCAGGCGCGCGAGGCGATGCAGCGCGCGCTGCGTGCCGGTCACGCGGTGCTGCAACGCGGTGGCAGCGCAGTGGATGCGGTGGCTGCCACCATCACCGTGCTGGAGGACGCGCCGCAGTTCAATGCCGGGCGCGGTGCGGTGTTCACCCATGACGGCAAGAACGAACTGGATGCGGCGATCATGGACGGCGCCACCGGCAAGGCCGGCGCGATTGCCGGCGTGCACACGGTCAAGAACCCGATCCAGCTGGCGCGCAGCGTCATGGATCATTCCAAGCACGTGATGCTGGCCGGCGCTGGCGCCGAACAGTTCGCGCGCGAGCAAGGCGTCACCCTGGTCGACCCGAGCTATTTCCGCACCGACAAGCGTTGGCAGCAACTGCAGAAAGCGCTCAAGGCCGAGGCCGGCGACCGCCAGGCCCAGGCCGAACTCGATCTGGAAACCGCCAAGCACTTCGGCACTGTCGGTGCGCTGGCGCTGGATCGCGAAGGACATCTGGCCGCCGGCACCTCCACCGGCGGCATGACCAACAAACGCTACGGCCGCGTCGGCGATGCGCCGATCATCGGCGCCGGCACCTACGCCAACAGCCAGTGCGCGGTGTCCGGTACCGGCTGGGGCGAGTTCTACATCCGCGCGGTGGCCGCCTACGACATCTGCGCCCGCATGAAATACGCCGGCCAGTCGTTGCAACAGGCGGCCGACGCAGTGATCGACCAGGAGATTCCCAAGGCCGGTGGTGACGGTGGCGCCATCGCGCTGGACGCGCAGGGCAATGCCGCGTTCCCGTTCAACACCGAGGGCATGTATCGCGGCTGGATCGGCGCCGATGGCACGCCGCACGTGGCGATCTTCAAGGACGAGACGTTGTAGCGCACATCCTCAACCGAACCCGTCCATCCAATCCAACGGCACATGCCAGCGGCCCGCAAACCCGCTAGCGTGACCGGCTGCTCTACCCAATCAGGAATTACACGCCATGTCGCGTACCGTCGTTCTGGCCGCTGCCATCACCCTGGCACTGGCTGCTTGTTCTGGAAAAGATTCGTCCGGTAAGGAGTCCACCACCGTGCCCGAGAAGACCGCCGCCACCCCGGCCGCCGATGCCGCGCCGAACCCGCTGCTCACCCCCAGCACGCTGCCGTTCCAGGCGCCGCCGTTCGACAAGATCAAGGACAGCGATTACCTGCCGGCCTTCGAAGAAGGCATGCGCCTGCAGTTGGCCGAGATCCGCAAAATTGCCGACAACCCCGAACCGCCCACCTTCGACAACACCATCGAAGCGATGGAGCGTGGTGGCGAAACGCTCTCGCGCGTGTCGCGCATTTTCTTCGGGCTGGTGCAGGCCGATACCAGCGACGCACGCCAGAAGATCCAGGAAGAGATCGCGCCCAAGCTGGCTGCGCACCAGGACGAAATCAATCTCGATCCCAAGCTCTTCGCACGCGTCAAAACACTCTACGACCAGCGCGACACGCTGAGCTTGGACCCGGAGCAGAAGCGTCTGCTCAAGCGCGATTACGAAGAACTCATGCGCGCCGGTGCGCAGCTGTCCGATGCCGACAAGGACAGCCTGCGCAAGCTCAATATCGAAGAGACCACGCTCTCCACCCAGTTCCATACCCGTCTGGTCGCCGCCTCGGCTGCCGGTGCGGTGGTGGTGGACGATAAGGCCAGGCTCGATGGCCTGAGCGAGGGCGACATCGCCGCCGCCGCCGATGCGGCCAAGGCGCGCAAGCTCGACGGAAAGTACCTGCTCACCTTGCAGAACACCACCCAGCAACCGGTGCTGGCCTCGCTGAAGGACCGCCAGCTGCGCGCCGAGGTGCTCAAGGCCTCGGAAACGCGCGCAGAAAAAGGCGATGCCAACGACACCCGCCAGACCATCCAGCGCCTGGCGCAACTGCGCGCGCAAAAGGCCAAGCTGCTCGGCTTCGACAGCTACGCCGCCTACAGCCTGGGCGACCAGATGGCCAAGACCCCGGCCGCCGCGCTCAAGCTGCTGACCGACACCGTGCCGGCCGCCACTGCCAAGGCGCGCCGCGAAGTGGCCGAGATGCAGAAGGTGATCGACGCCCAGCGTGCTGATTCAAAGACCGGCGGTTTCAAACTCGCCGCGTCCGATTGGGACTTCTACGCCGAGCAGGTGCGCAAAGCCAAGTACGACATGGACGAGTCGCAGATCAAGCCGTATTTCGAACTGGACAACGTGCTGCAGAACGGCGTTTTCTACGCGGCCACGCAGCTGTACGGCATCACCTTCAAGCAGCGCACCGATATCCCGACCTATCACGCGGACATGAAGGTGTATGAAGTGTTCGACGCGGATGGCACCTCGATGGCGCTGTTCTATACCGACTACTTCAAGCGCGACAGCAAGTCCGGTGGCGCCTGGATGGACGTGTTCGTCGAGCAGGACGGCCTCACCGGCGCCAAGCCGGTGGTCTACAACGTCTGCAACTTCACCAAGCCGGCTGCCGGCCAGCCGGCGTTGCTGAGTTTCGACGACGTCACCACCTTGTTCCATGAGTTCGGCCACGCGCTGCACGGCATGTTCTCCAAGGTGAAGTACCCCTCGATCGCCGGCACCAGCACCTCGCGCGATTTTGTCGAGTTCCCCTCGCAGTTCAACGAGCACTGGGCCTCCGACCCCAAGGTCTTCGCCAACTACGCCAAGCACTACCAGACCGGCGCGGCGATGCCGGCCGAGCTGGTGGAGAAGATCAAGAAGGCCAAGACCTTCAACAGCGGCTACGCGACTACCGAATACCTCTCGGCCGCGTTGCTCGATCTGGCTTGGCACACCCAACCGGCCGACGCATCGTTGCAGGACGTGAGCAAGTTCGAAGCCGACGCGTTGAAGCGCTTCAAGGTCGATCTGGCCGAAGTGCCGCCGCGTTATCGCAGCAGCTATTTCGACCACATCTGGGGCGGCGGTTATTCGGCCGGTTACTACGCCTACTTCTGGTCGGAAGTGCTCGACGACGACGCATTCGAATGGTTCAAGGAAAACGGCGGTCTGGATCGCAAGAACGGCGACATCTTCCGCGCCAAGATCCTCTCGCGCGGCAACACCGTGGACCTTGCCACGCTGTACCGCGACTTCCGCGGCAAGGATCCCAGCGTCAAGGCGCTGCTGGAAAACCGTGGTTTGACGGAGTAAGTGATGCGCGTGGGTCGTTGACGTATGCGCGTATAGTGCATGCGGTTAGCAATCGAAACGGGATGGCCGCAAGGCCATCCCGTTTTTGTTGCGTCGCTTTTGATGCGCCGGGGACGGCGCCGCATCATGCCGGTTGCGGCGCCTGATCGTCCTCGATCTGCACGATCACTTCGTGCGACTGCGATGTGGGCGCTGTTCCCTGCCGCAGCCACTCCACTGCCTGCGGCAGGGTCAGCGACGGCGCGGCCTGCGCTGCGGAGGACGTGGCACCGTGCGGTTGGGTGAGCGCCTTGGCCTCACCCAACAGCTGTTCCACATCGTTGCCTTGCAGTAGCGCGTTGATCGCTTGGCTCGCCTTGGTCGCCCGACGCTGGGACAGCGCTTCGTTGGCCCCCCCCATCACGCCACGTAAGACTTGCTGCTTCAATCCGATGTCGGTGTCGCCCTCGCGGCGATTGTTCTTGACGGTGATGGCGATGTGCTGATTCAGCGCGCCGACCGCAGCCATGCCTCCCGACAGGGCAGAGATCGCCAGGGTCTGTGCGGTCGGCACGTTGCGCGTTCCACCCTGCGCTGCAGAGCTGGCCTTGCCGATCACCGAGGATGCCGCGCTGCCCAGCACGCCGAGATGGAACATCTGGCCAATGCGTTGGGCGGTCTGTGCGGAGAACTCGCGCGAGGTGTACTTCTTGGCGATATCGCTGATCAGTTGCTCCGACACCACCGACTTCTCGGCGCCGAGCAGCACCGCTGCAGCGACACCGTCTGGATCGAGTTCGTCCAACTTGCCTTCGCGCAAGGCTTGCAGATCCCGGCTCAGCAATTCCAGCGCCTTCGCCGGGCCGGCGCCGTGGCCCGATTCCAGATCCAGGTCGTCGGCGTCTGCCGTCACGTGCGGCGAGGGCGATGCCTGCACCTCCGCCTTGAGCGCGTCTTCCATCGACGCCAGTCCGTTGATGACGCGTTTCACCAGAGCCTGCGTGGGCGACTGAATCAGTTTGCGCAGCTTGCCCTGATCGATCTCCTCTGCCGCAACCGGCTCGCCACATGCAAGTTTCGACTTGCCCGCTTCGGTCAGTACATCGGCGTACAGCAGATTGAGCTTGTTGTTGTAATCCTGTTTTGCCTGTTCGTCGAATCCAGCGGCCACATGTTGCGCAGCTGTCATCAGCAGGGCACAGACAGTCTGCGCGGTCGGCGACAGTGCCCGTATTGCGCCGGTCTTGCTGAGCAGGCCCAGCGTACCCGCCAAGGGCGAACGCAGGATGCGCGGGACGGCCTGCCAGCGATTGCCCATCCATTGCCGGTCGTGCGCGCCCTGGGTCATGACAAAGTCTTGCTGCGCCTGATGCAGGCGCTTGTAGGCTTCCCGCAATTGGTGGGCAGCGGCGATGAGGGCGTCAGTTGGCTGTGCGACTGCGGCACGGTTGAGTTGTCTGAAATTTTCTAAGCACCCGCTGAATTCGACAATATGCCTTTCCAGCGCCTTCGCAAGGTCCGGTAGCAAATGCTTGTCGTTGATCTGATTCTTGTCCGGCACGATGACGTGACCGCCATGCTCGCGGATGGATTCGCACAGGCTGACCACTGCCGACTGCTGGGCCGCATTCATCGGTGCGGCGACGGCCGCTGTGGCAAAGCCGAATCCTGCGCCTGCCCAGGGCTGACGGGTTGCGTAGTTGATCCAGGGCGAGACGATGTACTGCATCGCATTGTTTAGGAAACTACCGGTGGGATTGGGCATGCCGGACAGCAACGCGGTGCGTCGCAAGTCGGAAACCTCGACCTCGCTCAATCCCTGCGCCTTGTACCAATCCATCGCATCCGTTTCGTGGATGCGGCTCAACAGATCCGCGTGTGTCGCTGCGCGTTCTTGCACGCCGGTGGTGTCCGGCAATTTCATCGGCCTGATCTTGTTGATGAGTTCGGCGGCCAGCTGCGGCTCGACCGGGCGCAGGTTGTCGGCAGCCAGTTTCTCTTTGAGTCGCACCAGCGACGCTCCGCCATGATGCGACGGCATTACAGGCTGCGGAATCTGCAGACCAACCGAGCCCAGGTGGCTAGCCGTATGAGATGCCTGCGCAGTGGCGTCTGTGGTCCCCTTGCCGCGCTTGCCCGGGCGGCCGGATAGCTCGGTCAATGGGCCACCGGGCGGGGAATCCAAATGGCTGGGTGAGGCATCCGGGGACCCTTCTTCTCGAATCTTATTGCTGTGCGCACTCGACGCTGACCCAGTGCGACTGAGCGGATTGGCGGATGCAGCCGTTTTCATCAGATTTCTCCTGGCGCTTGATGCAGTGGCGGCATCGATCAGTTGCCGGTGCCGAGGAATGCGATCGCCGCGCAGCCCGGAGCTGGGCGCATTGTCGACGGGGGTCGTGGTCGCCATGGCTTGAAAAGAGCATCGAGTTCAAGCACGCGACGAAACCGTTGCCGAGATGAAAGATCCAAACTGCGGATCGCATTGCTCAGGGATTGAACCACTCTACAGGAGACATCTTTGCCGGATAGCAGAACCGACGTCGCTGCACCCGAATCCCCCGGAGGTGTGGGCGCCGAGGTCGGGTGCGCTGCTTCCCATGGCAGGGTTGGTGAAGGCGTCACGCGGCGACGGGTGACGCCCGCATCCGCGTGCGAGGTGCGCCATCAAAGCGTGATGGCACGCATCGGCATGCCTCAGGCCAGTTACCGTGTCGCCACCAACCCATCCGACGCCTGTGATGCCGCATCCTGCCGCCACCAACGCACGCGATTGGCTGGCGCCTGCAGATCCACCCGCTCGCCCATGCACGGCGTGACCAGCGCAACGCCAGCGCTATCGGCCAACGCCACGATCCGGTCCAGCGGCTCCTGCCACGCGTGCATGGCCAGATCGAAGGTGCCGTTGTGGATCGGCAGCAGCGTCTGCCCGCCCACGTCCAGATACGCCTGCAGGCTCTGCTCCGGTTGCATGTGCACATGCGGCCACTGCTGGTCGTAGGCGCCGTTTTCGATCAGCGCCACGTCGAACGGGCCGAGCTGCTCGCCGATGGTCTTGAAGTGCGGGCCATAGCCGCCGTCGCCGCTGAAGAACACGCGCAGGTCGCGGTCCTGGATCGCCCAGGAACACCACAGCGACCGCCCGCTATCGAACAACCCGCGCCCGGAAAAATGCTGCGATGGAGTAGCGGTGAGTTGCACGCCACCGACGGTGATGGAGTCCCACCAATCCAGCTGACGCACCTTGGCCGGGTCCACGCCCCAGCGCACCAGCAGATCGCCCACACCGAGCGGTGCGACAAACACGCCCACGCGGTCGGCCAGCGCGCTGATGCTGGCGCGGTCGAGATGGTCGTAATGGTTGTGCGACAGGATCACCCCGGCCAGCGGCGGCACATCGGCCAGCGCGATCGGTGGCGCGTGGAAACGCTTGGGCCCGGCGAACGGCACCGGCGAGGCGCGCTTGGAGAACACCGGGTCGGTCAGCCACCACCCGCCGGCCAGCTTCATCAGCACGGTGGAATGGCCCAGGCGATACAAACTGCGATCGGGTGCGGCAAGCAACTGCGCGCGCGTCAACGGCTGCACCGGCAGCGGTGCAGACGGCACCGTGGTGCTGGGCTTGGCGAAGAAGACCCTCCACAGCAGGCCGATCTGCTCGCGCAGGCTCAGCGTGACAGTCGGCAGCGGCAGCACATTGCGAAACCGGCCACCGCGGAACTGCGGCGAGTCGGCATAGGGGGAAGGGCGAGGAGAAGCCATAGGAGAGTCCGACCGAGACGTGGGAATAGCGATAAGGAATGCGAGCGACCCAAACACGACTGCGCGACCGCCAGATGGGCTGTGCTCGGCGCTGAGGATCTGCAGAGACCGTTCGTACGCTGCGGTTCCTACGCGCCGGCTGCGCCCGCGTGACACTCGCGTGTCACGCTGCTGGCTGCCAAGGTTACACTACACAGTGTAGTTTTATTTCGGTGAAAGTAAACTGCCGGGTGTAAAATCGGCAAATGTCGACTGCCTTTTCCCCTCCAGCTGCGCCGCAGCGGCTGACCGACCGCAAGCGCCACGCCATCGTGGAGGCGGCCATTGCCGAGTTTCGTCAGCACGGTTTCGAGGCCACCAGCATGGATCGCGTGGCGGCCACCGCCGGCGTTTCCAAACGCACCGTCTACAACCACTTCCCCAGCAAGGACGCGTTGTTTGGCGAGATCCTGCGCGGGCTGTGGCAGCGCAGCGCCGATGCGGTGAACCTGGCTTACCGGCCCGACCAGCCACTGCGCGCGCAGTTGATAACGTTGCTGCAGCAAAAGCTGCGCCTGCTCGACGACCCGGCGTTTATCGATCTGTCCCGCGTGGCCCTCGCCGAGGGCATCCACTCGCCGGCGCGTGCCCGCGAACTGATATCGCAGCTGGGCAGCAAGGAAGAAGGCACCACCACCTGGCTGCGCGCCGCACTGGCCGACGGCCGCCTGGCCGGCGTGGAGGCGGACTTCGCCTCACAGCAGTTGCAGGCACTGGTCAAAGGCTTCGCGTTCTGGCCGCAGCTCACCATGGGTCAGCCACCGCTGTCGCCGGAACAACAGACCCAGGTTGCCGAATCGGCAGTGGCGATGTTTTTGGGGTTGTACGGGCGCGAGTGAGTGCGCTCGTGATGCGCCTTTAGTCCTTCGACCACACCGCCAATGCATAGCCGTGCGGATCGGCAAAATGAAAGCGTCGCCCGCCCGGAAACGCGAATAGCGGTTTGGTGATCTTTCCGCCAGCCGCTTCGATGCGGGCCTGGCTATGGGCAAGGTCATCGGAGGCAAGCACCACCAACGCGCCGCCGGGCTGCGCAGGGCCGTGGAAGAAGCCGCCGGTCAGGCGCCCGTCGCGGAATTCGCAATAGTCCGGGCCGTAATCCTGAAACGTCCAGTCAAATGCTTGCGCGTAAAAGGTCTTGGCGATGGCGATCGAGTCGACGGCAAATTCGAGGTAATCAATGCGGTGCTGTGGTGCGTTGTCGGTCATGGCGTGCTCCTGGAATGGAGGCACAGCATGCAATCGGTGCATGCACGTGGCTTGGCGAAAACGGCCAGCTCAGCGCGCGTGCTGCCGTACCAACACGCGCGGGCTCAGGCCGCTGAGCTGGCGTGCATCGCGCACTAGATGTGGCGCATCGCCATAGCCTGCGTCCAGCGCAGCGTCGGTCAACGTGCGGTGCTGGCGGGCGATACGCAGAAAACGCTGCAACCGAAGAATCCGTTCCAAGGTCTTGCTGCCGTAGCCGAATGCGTCCTGGCAGCGGCGGCGCAATGAGCGCTCGCTGATGCCCAGCGATTGGGTCAGCTCGGCAAGCCGCATCGGCCTGCCGACAGCCAACTGATCGAACAGCCATGCCATCTGTTGATCTTGCGATGTGGTGTGCTGTTGGCAGAGCGTGTGCAAGGTATGCAGTGGATCGGCGCCATCTTCCAGGCGATGTTGCCAGGTGCGGCCCTGCACGCCCCATAGCGATTCCAAGGCAACGCGTTGGTCAGCGATGGCGTGCAACGGGAGCTTCAACAGGCCGGCCGCTGTACCCGCAGCCAGACGCACTCCGCTCAGCACACTTCCCGACGCGGGCGATGCCATAGCGGCTGTGCGATCCGGCCCGGCAACGAAAACCGTGGTGCCATCCCAGATCAGATCGACGCTGCCATCGGGCAATATCAGTACGGGTTCCATCGAAATCGTGCTCTGGCGAAATCGCCAGCTGCACTGCAGTTGCGCACGCAACGCAGGAGGCGCTGCGCTTTCGGCATAACAGGACTCAGAGGGGTCGGACATCACTGCGCCATGTAAAGAAGTGGATGCGGTGCTGCTCAGCTACTGCAGCGTTGAGAATGCACATTGCCAATCGCATGCATTCGACACGCAATGCCAATACGGAAGTACGCAACGCGGCGACCGGCGCCACACGCAGTCTGCCAGCGCTGCAGCGTCAATGCGTTGAGTTACCCGCACCCAACCCATTGGCATCGGCCGCGCGCCGGCCACGTTGCAACCAGGCCACCATCGGCGAGGTCATCACCGTGGTCACCAGGGTCATGCCGAATAGCAGCGTAAAGAGGTCCGGCCCGATCATGCCGCTGTCCAGGCCGATCTTGATTACCACCAGCTCCATCAGGCCGCGCGCGTTCATCAGCGAGCCCACGGTCAGGCTGTCGCGCCAATCCTGGCCGCTCAGGCGCGCGCCCAAGGTGCAGCCGACCAGCTTGCCGGTCACCGCCACGCCGACCACCAGCGCAAAGCCGGCGATGCCGGCGCCCACGAAGACGCCCGGGCTGGTGGCCTGGCCGGCGACCGCAAACAGCACCGGCATCAGCAAGGTGATCGCCAATGGCTCTATGCGCCCAGCCAGGTGTTCCAGCAAGCGGTCTTCGCGCGGCACGCAAATGCCGAACAGGAACGCGCCGAAGATCGCATGCAGGCCGATCCATTCAGCCACTGCGGCGCAGGCCAGCAAACCGATCAACACCCACACCAACGCCGTTGGCGCATAGCGCCCATCGCTCACACGCGGCCGCAGCAGGCGCGCGTAAGCGGGCTTCAACAGGCCGAAAACCACTGCAATCAACCCCAGCGCACCGGCGGCGGTGAAGCCGACACCGCCATGCGTGTTGCCGCCGGTCAGCGTGAGCACGATCGCCAGGAAGATCCACACCGTAGCATCGTCGATCACCGCCGCGCCCAGCGCCAACCGGCCCGCAGGCGTGCGGGTCAGATTGCGGTCCTTGAGGATGCGCGCCAACACCGGAAACGCGGTGACCGACATCGCTGCGGCGATGAACAACGCGAACGGCCAGAAGCCGATGCCCTGCGGTGCAAAGTGCGCAAACAACCACGGTGCCGCGGCCAGGCCGAGCAACAACGGCAGCACGATGCCCGACAAGCCCACCAGGATCGATGCACGCACCTGCGCTTTGGTGCCTTCCGGCGCGCGCAGCTCCACGCCCACGATGAACATGAAAAGCACCACGCCGATGTTGGCCAAGCCGGACAACGGCGGCAAACTGTTGGAGGCGAACAACACGCTGTGCAGTTCCGGCAACCACGCGCCGAATGCGATCGGCCCCAGCAACAGCCCAGCCGCCATTTCGCCGATCACCGGCGGCTGCCCGACGCGTTGCAACAGCGCGCCGCACGCACGCGCCGCGCCCAGGATCACCGCCAACTGCACCAGCAACAACGTGGTCGGATTCATTGCGTCAGCCTTTGCATCGGTTGAGTCGGCTCGCCCCGCAGTGCGGGTGTGCTGTGCGTAAGCTCAGTCGTTCCCCCGGACCGAGCAGCTGTTGATGACATGTGGTGGTACCCACAGCATCGGCCCAGTCTATGACGATAACCGCAGTGCAATGGCGTCGAGCCGACAGGAATTCTGCGTGATGCGGAGTGGTTCTTGCTGCCTACGTTAGCCGCTCGCCTACGCCGCCTTGTGGCGCTTGCAGGCCTTGATCACGCTGCGCTTTGAAGCGGCGACGTGCCTGCCGTGCAAGACATCGCCCACGTAGGGCGCATGCCGAACTCATGCGCAGTGCTTGTCGCAACGTCCGACGAGTCGAACTTATACGCATGCAGCAGGCAGAAGACGCTCACCGCTCCGAATCGCCACTTTCGTCATACCCGCGCGGCGTGAAAAGATCCGGCTGGATCAGCTCGATAAACGCGCGCGCCTGCGGCGAGAGATATTTGCCTTTGCGCACCACCACGCCATAGCTGCGGGTAGGGAAATAGTCCTTAAGCGAGCGTGTGGCGAGTTTGTCGCGGTCGGCGTCGGTGACGCAGATCGCGGTGACGATGGAAATGCCCATGCCCATCGCCACGTATTGCTTGATCACCTCCCAACCACCCACTTCCAAGGCCACGGTGTAGGGCACGCGTGCCTGTTGGAAGATCAGATCGACCAATCGATAGGTCACCTGCCGGCGCGGCGGCAGGATCAGCGGATACGGCGACAGATCCTGCAACGTGACGGTGGGCTTGCCGGCCAGCGGGTGATCGGGCGGGGTGATCAACAACTGTTCGAAACGATACACCGGCGCGTAGTTGAGGTCGGCCGGCACGTCCAGCATCGAGCCGACGGCCAGGTCCACCGCATCCTCGCGCAGCAGGTCGGTGCCGTCGGCGCTGATGGCGTTGTGCAGGGTCAGCCGCACGTCCGGATGGCGCGCGCGAAAGTTCGCCACGATGCGCGGCAGCAGGTACAGGATGGTGGAGCTGTTGGCGGCGATATTGAGCTCGCCGGCATCCAGCCCGCGCACCTTTTCGCGAAAGCTCGCCTCCAGGCCGTCCAGGCTTTCCACCAGCGGCAGTGCCATGTTGTAGAGCAGCTGGCCCTCGCGGCTGGGTGTCATCCGGCGCCCGGAGCGCTCGAACAAGGCCACGCCCAGGTCGCGTTCCAGCGCCTGCAATTGCAGCGTCACCGCCGGCTGGCTGACGTAGAGCGCCTCAGCCGCCCGTGAGACCGAGCCTAATCTAATCGTCTGGCAGAACGCACGCAGCGGCTTGAGCCGGTCGGATTTGTAGGAAAATCGAGGGGTTGGCGCCATTTGAGTGCGTACGACAATCAAGTATAAGATCAGCTTATTTAAAGCATTGATAAAACTGCTTTGTCAAATAGTTGCTGGCGGCGCACGGTGCAAGTCCGGATGCAAAGGACTTACGCCATGTCTGCCACCGCTTTCGCTTCACGCTCCACCGAACGCGCCACTCCCGGTCTGTCGCTGACCACGCAGGTGGCTGGCCAGGCAGAACTCCTGCCAGCCGCCGCGTTGGCGTTGCTGGTGTCGCTGCACCGCGCGATCGAACCCGGCCGCCAGCAGCGCCTCGCCCAGCGGCGGGTGCGCCAGGCCGAGTTCGATGCCGGCCAGTTGCCGGACTTCCGCCCCGACACCCGCGCGATCCGCGCCGGCGACTGGCGCGTGGCCGCACTGCCAGCGGCGCTGCAGGACCGCCGCGTCGAGATCACCGGCCCCACCGATCCGAAGATGGTCATCAACGCGCTGAACTCCGGCGCCAAGGTGTTCATGGCCGACTTCGAGGATTCCACCGCGCCGACCTGGCGCAACCTGCTGTCCGGGCAACGCACGCTGGCCGCTGCGGTGCGCGGCGACCTCAGCTTCGATGCGCCCAACGGCAAGCATTACGCATTGCGGCCGGAAGCCGAACGTGCGGTGTTGATCGTGCGCCCGCGCGGCTGGCATCTGGACGAGAAGCACGTGCTCATCGATGGCCAGCCGCTGGCTGGCGGCCTGTTCGATGCCGCCCTGTTCGCCTACCACAACGGCCGCGCGCTGCTGGCCAAAGACCGCGGCCCGTATCTGTATCTGCCCAAGCTGCAAAGCATGGAAGAAGCTGCACTGTGGGAAACCGCGCTGGCGCATATCGAAGCGATGCTCGGCCTGCCGCATGGGCAGATCAAGGTGACCGTGCTGATCGAAACGCTGCCGGCGGTGTTCGAGATGGACGAGATTCTGCACGCGCTGCGCGATCGCATCGTCGGGCTCAATTGCGGGCGCTGGGATTACATCTTTTCGTATCTGAAAACCTTCCGTGCGCATCGCGACCGCGTACTGCCCGAGCGTGGTCAGGTCACCATGACCCAGCCGTTTTTGAAGGCGTATTCGGAACTGTTGATCAAGACCTGCCATCGCCGCGGCGCGCATGCGATGGGCGGCATGGCCGCGCAGATTCCGATCAATCACGACGAAGCCGCCAACGAGCAGGCGATGGCCCGCGTGCGCGCCGACAAGCTGCGCGAAGTCACCGCAGGCCACGATGGCACCTGGGTGGCGCACCCGGCCTTGATTCCGGTGGCGATGAAATTGTTCGACGAGCACATGCCCACCGCGCATCAGCATCACGTCTTGCGCAACGATGTGCAGGTGACGCGCGACATGTTGATCGCCCCCTCGCCGGGCAACGTCACTCGCGCAGGGTTCGAAGGCAATGTGGAAGTGTGCGTGCGTTACCTGGCCGCCTGGCTGGACGGCAATGGCTGCGTGCCGATCCACAACCTGATGGAAGACGCCGCCACTGCAGAAATCAGCCGCGCGCAGCTATGGCAGTGGCTGCATCACGGCCAGCATCTGGACGACGGCACTGCCATCGATCAGCAGTTATTGCAGACCGCGTTGCGGGCGCTGCCGGCACGCCTGGGCGCGACCAACGCACTGCCTGGCGCTGCGCGCATCGACGACGCCATTGCCTTACTGGAAACACTCAGCCGCGCCGATGAACTGGCCGACTTCCTCACCGTGCCGGCCTACCGATTGATCGATTGATCTATCCACTGCAGCGACAGGCCACAGCACGCGTGCTGTCGCTGCAACCCATCAACGCAACGCACTACGTCAACACCGCACACCGCCCGATTGCGCCCATGCGCAACGACGGCCATGCCATGCCCCGCGCACAGCACACCTCGCCATTCCTTCCTCGTTGCATCCGCCGTATCCCTGTCAGGAGAACGCACCATGAGCAACACACTGCAGACCGCCGAACAGATCCAGCAGGACTGGGCCATCAACCCGCGCTGGACCGGCATCACCCGCAACTACACCGCAGCCGATGTGGTGCGCCTGCGCGGCACCGTGCATGTCGAGCATTCGCTGGCACGATTGGGCGCGGATAAGTTGTGGAATTCATTGCACGTCACGCCGTTCGTCAATGCGCTGGGCGCGTTGACCGGCAATCAGGCGATGCAGCAGGTCAAGGCCGGTTTGAAGGCGATTTACCTGTCAGGTTGGCAGGTCGCCGCCGATGCCAACCTGGCCGGGCAGATGTACCCGGACCAATCGCTGTATCCGGCCGATTCGGTACCGGCGGTGGTCAAGCGCATCAACAACACGCTGCTGCGTGCGGATCAATTGCACCACGCCGAAGGCAACGATGACATCGACTTCCTGCAGCCCATCGTGGCCGATGCCGAAGCCGGCTTCGGCGGCGTGCTCAACGCCTTCGAGCTGATGAAGGCGATGATCGAAGCCGGCGCCGCCGGCGTACATTTCGAGGATCAACTGGCGTCGGTGAAAAAGTGCGGCCACATGGGCGGCAAGGTGCTGGTGCCTACGCGTGAGGCGATCGAAAAGTTGAATGCCGCGCGTCTGGCGGCCGATGTGCTGGGCGTGCCCACCCTATTGATCGCACGCACCGATGCCGAAGCGGCCGATCTGATCACCAGCGATGTGGATGCCAACGATCAGCCGTTCACCACCGGGCAGCGCACGGTCGAAGGCTTCTTCAAGACCCGCAACGGGCTGGATCAGGCGATCAGCCGTGGGCTGGCCTATGCACCGTATGCGGATCTGATCTGGTGCGAGACCGGCAAGCCGGATCTGGAATTCGCGCGCGCCTTCGCCCAAGCCATCCATGCCAAGTTCCCCGGCAAATTACTGGCCTACAACTGCTCGCCGAGCTTCAACTGGAAGAAGCAACTGGACGACGCCACCATCGCCAGATTCCAGACCGAGCTGGCGAGCTACGGCTATAAATTCCAGTTCATCACCCTGGCCGGCTTCCACGCCTTGAACTACGGCATGTTCAACCTGGCCCATGGTTACGCACGCCGCCAGATGAGCGCCTTCGTCGAGCTGCAGCAGGCCGAGTTCGCAGCGGCGGACATGGGCTTTACCGCAGTCAAGCATCAGCGCGAGGTGGGCACCGGGTACTTCGACGCGGTGACGCAGGCGATTCAGCAGGGGCAGTCGTCCACCACCGCGCTGCGTGGGTCGACCGAGGAAGAGCAGTTTCATAGTGAGAGAGCGGCTTAGAGCGGCTAACAAAACGTGGCGAGCGCTTGCCTGGCGGCCGCGCAGTAGTTTTTGTTAGCCGCTCTTAGCATGCAGCAAGCTGCCAGGTGCAGCTCGGGAGGAAGAGGGCTCGGGAAACCGGGCCCCTTTTTTTCACCTCACACCCGTCATTCCGTCTCTTCATCTGTGAGAAATAGTGTGACCTGGTGCTGAACAAAGGGGTCCTGTAGGATTTGTCCATGGGCTAACGTTGTAGGCCAGCCTAAGGGAATCTGGATGACTTGCCACAACACCGCAGGCGCGGTCGAACCGACTGGAGGCGTTGCCAAAACGTTGTCCGACGGGCTGCATGCGCTGATGACTGCCGAAGAGCTGGCGTTTTTCGCCCGCTTCGGCCGTGCGCGCGAGTTGGCGGCGGGCCAGGCGCTGTTCGAGCGTGGTGCCGTGGGCACGCAGATGTTCATCGTTGTCAGCGGCCAGATCGATCTGGATTTTGGCGAGGACCTGATGCTCAAGCATCTGGGCCCGGGCGAATTCTTCGGCGAACTTGGCTTGCTGATCGGCGACCACGCACGCAGTGCCGGCGCCAGTGCCTCCACCGACAGCCGTTTGATCGAACTGGCCCACGACGATTTTCAGCGCCTGGTCGATCACGACCCGTCGATGGTGGCGCATTTTCTGCGCCGCTCCATCGTGCGTGTGGTCAACAACGAGCAGTTGCTGATCCGTCAGCTGCGCCGTCGCAACCACGATCTGGAAGCGGCGCTGGACAATCTCTATGTCACCTCGCACAAACTCAACCACACCGAAGAGTTGAGTCGCACCGACGAGCTCACCGGCCTGCACAACCGCCGCGGTCTGGCGCTGCATCTGCAGGAATGTCGGCGTTCCGGCGCGGTGCCCGGTGTAGGCCTGATCCTGATCGATTGCGACCGTTTCAAGCGCATCAATGACGAATTCGGTCATCTGGCCGGTGACCGTGTGCTGCAGAACGTTGCCCATGCACTGCGCTCGGTGATCGCCGATGGCGATCTGGCCTGCCGGCTGGGCGGCGACGAATTCTGCGTGCTGGTCGCGCAAGGCACGCGGGAACTGATGCACCACATCGGCGAATGCATCGTGCGCGCAGTAGAAGCACGCCTGGGAAACAACCAGAGCGAGCAAGGCTGCTCGGTCAGTCTTGGCCTGTGCATGATCGATGCGGATGCGGCATGGAACGACTGGTACACGCTGGCCGATAGCGCGTTGTACCAGGCCAAGCGCCAGGGCGGTAACGTGTTGTGCATGCACGAAGCACCTGCGCCGGGCAGTACGCTGGTATCGGGTAACACGCTCGCCTCTGGCAATCACTGAGCAATGAGCACGCGCACCCACGCACGCAAGGATGCGTCGTCGGAAGCGATCCAGGCGCCGCGTCTGCGCACCTTGCTGTTGACCGATCTATGCGATTCCACCGCACTGGTCGAACGTATCGGTGACAACGCCGCCGCCGCATTGTTCCGCGAGCATGACCGTCTGGTGGTCAAACTGCAGCAGCAATGGCGCGGCCGTCTGATCGACCGCTCGGACGGGCTGTTGCTGCTGTTCGATCGCCCCATCGATGGCCTGGGCTTCGCACTGGATTACGCACGTGGACTCAAGGCGATGGGCGATGCCCGCGCGCTGACGCTATGCGCGCGCCAGGGTCTGCACGTGGGCGAAGTGCTGACTTGGCGCAACAGCGACGAAGCGGTGAGCATCGGCGCCAAACCGCTGGAAGTGGAAGGCCTGGCCAAGCCCACCGCCGCCCGCCTGATGTCGATGGCACGGCCCGGGCAGATCCTGATCTCGGCGGTGGCCGAGTCGCTGACGCATCGTGCTGCGCGCGAACTGGGCACGCATGCTGAGCGACTGTTGTGGAAATCCCACGGTCGCTGGCGCTTCAAGGGCGTGCCTACGCCAATGGAGATTTACGAGGTCGGCGAGATCGATGTCACGCCGCTGCGCGCGCCCAGGCATTCGCCCAAGGCATGGCGGGATATTCCGTTATGGCGCCGGCCGGCAGCGCTGTTGGCAGAAACGTTGTTGGTCGTCACTGTCTGTGTGTCGGTGTGGTTTTTCACTCGCGCCGAGCCCGCGATCGCTTTCGCCGAACGCGGCTGGGTGGTGGTGGGCGACTTGCGCAATCTGACGGGCAATACGCTGCTCGACAGTTCGCTGGAGCAGGCGCTACGTATCAGCCTGGAGCAGTCGCGCTACGTCAATGTCCTGAGCGATATGAAAGTGCGCGACACAATGACCCGGATGAAACGCGATCCGGACAGCGTTGTCGTCGATCGTGCCATCGCCTCGGAAGTGGCCATGCGCGATGGCGCCAGTGCAGTCATTCTGCCGACTGTGGCCGAGATTGGGGGCAAGCTCCGCTTCAGTGTGGAGTTGGTGGATCCACGCACGCAGACCACGGTGTACTCGGAGTTTGTGCAAGGCGATGGCTTACCGTCCGCGCTGTCGTCCGTAGATCAGGTCACCCGTAAGTTGAGGCAGGGACTTGGCGAAGTTGTCGCTTCGATCGACAAGCATTCGGTGCCATTGCCCGCCGTCACAACCTCAAGCCTGGATGCATTGCGTGCCTATGCCCTCGGTGTCGACGCCACGGTGAAAGGCCAGTGGAGCCAAGGCATGGAACTCTTCGAGCGCGCGGTTGGCATCGACCCGGAATTTGCCTTGGCCTATCTGGGCGCAGCACGCATCAAGGTCGCCATCTCCAACCGCGATGGCGCGCTGCCGTATCTGGATCAAGCGATCCGTTTCCGCCAGCGTTTGCCGGAGCGTGACCAGCTCTATCTGGATGCCTGGGCGGCCGAGTTGCGTGCGCCCGAGAAAGCGTTGCCGCTGTGGCGAACCCTCGCATCGCTGTATCCGGACAACTTCGCTGGAACCGCCAATGCCTCCTGGCATCTATTCGTTGCCAATCGTTTTGCCGAGGCGCTTCCCTATGCGCAGGCAGCCGATGTTCCGCAGGATCCGCTACGTGCGATCGCCACGGATCGGGTTGGACGCATTTTGCTGGCTCAGGGAAAAGCCGAGGCCGCATTAAAGTATTTTGTCCCTGATGACGTTGATCGCGCCGGTCCGCTACGGCGGCGGGCCAGCGCGTTGGCGTCACTGAATCGCTACGCCGAAGCACAGCAAGCGCTCGATACGATCGTGAGGAGCGGCTATGTCAACGACGATGTGGTGCCGTTGATCGACCGCACCAGTATTGCGATCGATCAGGCCGACTGGATGGCTGCGCGCGCTTCCATTGCGCAAGCTCTGACGCGTAGCAAGCAGGCCGACGATTTCCTTTATCGGCAGTTCCTGGTCATTGCGTTGACGACGGACGCCCTAACCGATCCGGCCACCCCAACCAAGCTGAAGCCGACGTTCGATCGGTTGACATCAGCAGTAACCGACGACAGGTTGGCGATGGCGAACCAGCAGGACAATGCAGCGATGGTCTTGATCGTGGCCAGCCACGCACAACGTAGCGGCGACGATAGTCTGACTGCGCGCGCGCTTGAGGCGATCAAGCCGGCACTGGTACATGAAACGCCGGTACTTGCCGACCTTCGCGCGATTGTCGAAGCCCAACATCTTGCGCTGACGGGCGACCGCGCGGCGGCTATTGCGCACCTGCCAGTCGGTGACGACACGCTCTTCCAGACCCGCGTTGCGCTGTATGCGCTGCTGAGTGACAGCGGACGACATGCCGAAGCGCTGCAACAAGCACGTTGGCTATCCCTGCGCCGAGGTCGCGCTTACATCGAGGCGAACGCGTCACAAACGCTGCAGCCGCTCAATGTGGCCGATGCGCGGCTGGCACAGCTCTGGATGGCCGAGTCGTTGCATGCACTCGGCCGCACCCACGAGGCACGCGAACAGGCGCAGGCATTTGTACGTGCGTGGCCTGTGTCGCGTCTGCCCGCTTATCTGCGCACCAGGGTAGAACGGATGCTCTCCGATTCGAAGGCAAAGATCACGGTGTGATTGGCGTTCTGGGTCAGGTAGCTATGCAACTCGGTGCGGGCCAGCGCGATCTCTTCCTTCGAGGCGAGCTGATTGGTGGTCATGCAGAAGTATGGCTCTCCCATGCTGGGCACGCGGTCGTCGGCGTTCGCACCGGCCGCGCCAATCCGGGCAAGCGCTTGAGCCGGATTAGATTGAAAGCATTCGCGGAAGTCGTCGTCGCTGGACAGCAGCTCCAGCAGCTTGTCGGCAATGGATGCATCCAGCGGAGGATGTGCGTTATCGGCTGAGTCGGTCATGGTCTTGCCTGCGGAATGAGGGTGTGTGGTGCGTGGTGTGACAGGAGAGCTGACACAATATCGACCATGCTCATGCGTCCTTGAGATGTTCCTATGCAGATCCGTCGCTGTGCCACGCTGTTCTTCGAACTTCGCAACGATGCGGTGTTCGATCTTGCTCACTTGCTTGCCGGCGGCGATGGGCTGCGTCGTCGCGCACGATGGCTGGCACTGGCGCCGCATCTCGATGCAGAAGTGGAGGTCGGCACAGCCGAGCGCGAGTGGTTGGGTGAGTTGAGCCCAACGCGCTGGCGGTCAATCGATCAGATGCAGCCACCACCGGCCTGGCTCGATGGATTGATCGAGCAGGGGCTTGTGATCAGCGATCAACCGGAGCATGCAGCGCATCGCCACAATGACGAGCGGGTGCAGCAGCAGCGCTGGTGGCCATTGGCTGCGTTGTGGCACCGCTTCGCGCGTTGGAAAGGCGAGGACAGCGTGGCGACGATGGAGGCGCAAGGTCTGACGACTGCAGAAGGCATGGTGGAGCGCCTGGGTGCGCCGCCGGCAGAGGTTGTTAGCCGTGGCGAGGAAGGCGCCGAAGCCCGAATAGCGTTGCCGCGCGCAACGCCGGGTACGTTCGATCAACTGCTGGCGCGGCGCGTGACCTGCCGCAATTTCGATACGCAGCGCCCGCTATCAAGCGAATTATTGGCCCAGATGCTCGAACGCAGCGTCATGGCGAGCGCGCGGATCGAGGTGGGGCACGATACCGCATTCTTGAAGAAGCCAGTGCCATCGGGAGGCAGCCTGCATCCCACCGAAACCTATCTGCTGGTACAGCGGGTCGAGGGCATGGCAAGTGGCCTGTATCACTACCGCCCGCTCGACCATGCATTGCACCCCTTGCCATCGCCTGCACAGCCGCTCGCGGAATTCGCACGCAAGGCAGTGTCGGGGCAGCACTGGTTTGCCGATGCGCCGGTGCTGTTGATTCTGGCGCCGCGGTTTTTACGCAGCTTCTGGAAATATCGGAACCATGCCAAGGCTTACCGCGCAATGATTCTGGACGTGGGCCATATTGCACAGACCCTCTATCTGAGCGCGACCGATTTGGGGCTAGGGGCGTTTGTCACCTCGGCAATCAACGAGGTGGATATCGAACACGCGCTAGGCCTGGATGGCCTGCAGGATGGCCCGTTGGCCATCTGCGGCTTCGGTTGGCGTGCCGAGGAAATGAAAAATACCGAGCTGGATCGTGGCGGCGCAGTGTGGTCGATCGGTCTTGATCGAGAGGCTTCCAGAGAGATCGGGCAACAGTAGCGAGCAAGCATCGGGCCTCGACACATCTATCGTGCGTTGAGGCGATTTTATGCGTGCTGCGTGCTGCGTGCTGCGTGCTTCGAACGCCGGAGGTGCACGCGTCAGCGCTCGCCTTTGCAGGCGAGCGCAATAGCAGGTGCCATCACTGGGAAGCGATCGACCCCTTTGGCCGATTACCGCCGAATCGCCTGCGTATGCGTCTTCAACGCATCGCTCAAGCCTTGCACCTTGTCGGCGCCTTCCGGGACGGTGATGCTGGAGCCGGTCAGATCTTCGCCGATGGGTTGCACGCGGCCGCCCAGGCATTGGCCCAGGAAACCCTCGGTCACCGCGTTGAAGGCCTTGCTGTTTTCCGGGCGCCGGAAGCCGTGGCCTTCGTCCGGGAACAGCACGTAGGTGACCGGAATGTTCTTGGCCTTCATCGCGTTGACGATCTGGTCGCTCTCGGCCTGCTTGACGCGCGGGTCGTTGGCGCCCTGGCCGATCAGCAGCGGCTTGCTGATCTTGTCGACATGCGTGAGCGGTGAGCGATCGGTCAGCCATTGCCTGCCGGCGGCGGTGGCCGGGTCGCCCATGCGCTTGGTCGCCTGCTTGTAGAAGCTGGCCCAGTACGGCGGGATGGTGGCGAGCAAGGTGTTGAGGTTGGCCGGGCCGACGATGTCCACGCCGCACTTGAACGCGTCCGGGGTGAAAGTCATGCCGGCCAGCGTGGCATAGCCGCCGTAGCTGCCGCCCATGATGGCGACCTCGTTGGGGGTGGTCACGCCCTGTTTGACTGCCCACTGCACCGCGTCGAGCAGGTCGTCGTGCATCTTGCCGCCCCACTCGCCGTTGCCGGCGTTGGTGAACGCCTTGCCGAAGCCGGTGGAGCCGCGGAAATTGACCGCCAGCACCGCATAGCCGCGATTGGCCAACCATTGCTCGTAAGGCCCGTAGCCGTAGCTATCGCGCGCCCACGGGCCGCCATGCACGAACAGCACCAGCGGCACCGGTTTATCCGCCTTGCCGTCGTGGTTGGCGTCGGCCTCGGCGGGCAGGGTGAGATAGCTGACCAGCTTGAGGCCGTCGCGCGAGGTCAGTTCCTGTGGCCACATCGGCACCAGCGGCTTGCCATCCAGCGCAGGCCGGGCGGAGAACAGCTTGGTCAGCTTGCCGCCATCGGCGCGATCGTAGCGGTAGTAGGTAAGCGGTGTTTCTGCTGCCGAATACGCCACGATCCAGGTGCGGTCATCGAGCGTGCGTGATGCGATGCTGGCATCGCCTGCGCCAAGTGATTTGAGTTTCTGCAGATCGGCGGCGATGCCGGTATCCAAGGCCTTCCACTCTTCGCGCAGGTAGTCGGTGGACACCGCCTGCACCACGCCGGTTCTGGGGTCGTTCAAGGTGGCGCCGACATCGGCGCGCGGGTTTTCGAACAGCAGCGTGCGTGCATTGCTGGCGGTGTCGATCGCATACAGCGCCGAGGTGTCGCGGTTGCGCGAATCCTGCATGTACAGCGTCTTGCCGTCGTCGGTAAGCCCCTCGGGCGCGGTGTTGGTGACATCTTCGAACGGGATACGGTCCACGCTCTTCCATGCCTTGCCGTCGGGCACCAGCAGTTCTCTGCCGGCATCGTCGGTGGCGCGGGTGGCGTAGCGCAGTCGGTAGTCGCCGTCGAGCAGATAGCTTTCCAGACTGTCGGTGTTCTTCTGCACCAGCGTGCGCTTGCCCGAGGCCAGGTCGACCCGGTACAGATCGTGCCACTTGGCGTCGCGGTCGTTCATGCCCACCATGATCGATTCGGGATGCTGCGCGCTGACGCGGTACATCTCGGCCGTGGTCTTCTTGAACGGTGTGAGGTCCTTGCTGCTGCCATCGGTCAGATTGACCGAGAACAGATGGAAGTCTTCATCGCCGCCGTCATCGCGCAGATACAGCAGCGTATTGGGTTGATACGTCCAGAAATAATTGCGGATGCCGCGGGCGGTGTCCTTGGTGATCGCACGCGCCTGATCCGGCGCATCCACCGGCGCGACCCAGACATTGAGCACGCCCTCCAGCGGTGCCACCCAGCTGAGGTACTTGCCGTCCGGGCTGATGGTCACGTTGGCGCGCTCGGGATTGCCGAACAGCGCATCGCGGGTGATCAGTTCCGGGGGTGCTGCCGGCGCTGTCGCGGTTGCTGCGGGCGGTGCGGCCTGATCGCTCGTGGACGCAGTTTTGTCGCTGCAGGCAGCCAGCGCCAGCACGATGCTGGAAACAAGAAGCAGGCGTTGCATGAAAGCCTCCGGTGAGAGTGACGGCCACGCCGGCCGCTTTCCACAACGCTAGGCGCAATGCCCGCGCGCACGAGCGTGCCGTTGGTCACCCTTTGGTGCGGCGCTACGCAGACGCGGACACGAATTCCACTAGCGCAACACCATCGGCGACCAGATCGCCTTCTGCGACCAGATACGCCTGCACGGTGCCATCGCCGGGCGCGTGCAGGGTGTGCTCCATCTTCATCGCTTCGAGCACCATCAGGGCTTGCCCACGTGTGACTGGCTGGCCGACCGCGGCGACCAGCGACACGATGCGGCCCGGCATCGGTGCGGTCAGGCCGCCGGTTTCATGCGCGGGTTGATCTGCCTCGACCAATGCGTCGTGGTGGCGGAAGACCGCACGGTCTTCAGCGCCGATCAGGGTCAGCGTGCTGCCGTCGCGCAGCACCTGTGCGCGCCATTGCCGTCCATCCATCTCCACGCGTAGCGCGGTGTCCTGCGTTTGGTAGCGCAGGGCGTGCGTGTTGCCCAGGGAAGTAACCTGCCAACCATCGGCCAGCCGACGCACGCCTAGCTGGCGCCGCTCGCCTGCGGCCTCCAGCGTGATGGCCTGGGCCGCATGCGCGCCGATACGCCATCCATCGGTGTTTCCCCACGGCGAGAACGGGTCGGCGGGATCGGGCGTGGCGTTCGGCACCGCCTCGGCCATCAACACGGCAGCCAGGCACCACCACGCACTGTCTGGCGCATGCGCTTGCGGAAACAGGGCCGCATGCTCGCGTTCGATCAATGCGGTGTCCAGATCGGCCGAGGTAAACGCCTTGGTACCGATCAGGCGCGACAGAAATGCACTATTGGTGGTGACACCGACCGCGTGGCACTGCGCAAGCGCTTGACGCATGCGTGCAAGCGCGGCAGGGCGATCGACATCCCACACGATCAGCTTGGCGATCATCGGGTCGTAATACGGGCTGATGGTGTCGCCTTGCTCCACGCCCGCGTCGATGCGCACATGCGCACTGGGCGCAGGCAGCTGCAGCTGCCGCAGCGTGCCGGTCGAGGGCAGAAAGCCGCGCTCGGCATCCTCTGCATACAGGCGCGCTTCCAGCGCATGTCCGTGGATGCGCAATTCGTGCTGACGCTGCGGCAACGGCTCGCCGGCAGCCACACGCAGCTGCCACTCGACCAGATCGGTACCGGTGATCAACTCGGTCACCGGGTGCTCGACCTGCAGCCGGGTGTTCATTTCCATGAAATAGAAATCGCCATCCGGGCCTGCAATGAACTCCACCGTACCTGCACCGACGTAGCCCACTGCGCGTGCGGCGTCCACGGCGGCCTTGCCCATCGCTGCGCGGCGGTGTTCGCTCATGCCGGGGGCGGGCGCTTCTTCCAGCACCTTTTGATGGCGGCGCTGCACCGAGCAGTCGCGTTCGAACAGATACACCACCTCGCCCTGCGTATCGCCGAACACCTGGATCTCGATATGCCGTGGTCGTTCAACATACTTTTCCACCAGCACCTGCGCATTGCCGAACGCCGATTGCGCCTCGCGCTGGCAGCTGGCCAAGGCCTCTTCGAAGGCAGCGCTGGCATCCACGCGGCGCATGCCCTTGCCACCGCCGCCGGCACTAGCCTTGATCAAGACGGGATAGCCGATCGCATCGGCCTGCGCGCGCAGGAAGGCCGGCGCCTGTTCGTCGCCGTGGTAGCCCGGCGTCAACGGCACGCCGGCGCGTTGCATCAGCGCCTTGGCCGCACTCTTGTCGCCCATCGCGCGAATCGCTGCTGCGGGTGGGCCGATAAACACGATGCCGGCCTGCGCGCAGGCATCGGCAAACGCCGCATTTTCCGAAAGAAAGCCATAACCCGGATGGATCGCCTGCGCGCCGCTTGCGCGTGCGGCATCAAGAATGACCTCGCCGCGCAAATAACTCTGCTGCGCCGGTGCCGGACCGATATGGATCGCTTCATCGGCCAGGCGTACATGCCGCGCATCGCGATCGGCATCCGAATACACCGCCACCGTCGCGATGCCGAGCTTGCGACAGGTGTCGATGACCCGGCACGCGATCTCGCCGCGATTGGCGATCAGGATCTTGTCGAAGTAGGGCTGTGTTGCTGCGGCGTTGGATTCGCGCTGGTTCATGACGAAGTTCTCTGCACGTCGCCATGGCGGCGGGGACTGCGATGAAAAAACGATTTGTTTACCGCCTCACATCCGGAACACGCCGAAGCGTGTCGTTTCGATCGGTGCATTCAACGCAGCCGACAAGCCCAGCCCAAGCACACGACGGGTATCGGCCGGGTCGATGATGCCGTCGTCCCACAACCGCGCACTGGCGTAATACGGATGTCCCTGCTGCTCGAACTGTGCCCGGATCGGCGCCTTGAACGTCTCTTCTTCTTCACCCGACCAGGCCCCACCCTTGGCCTCGATCCCGTCGCGGCGGACCGTGGCCAGCACGCTGGCGGCCTGCTCGCCGCCCATCACGCCAATACGTGCATTCGGCCACATCCACAGGAAGTTTGGCGAGTACGCCCGGCCGCACATGCCGTAATTGCCGGCACCGAACGAGCCGCCGATCACCACGGTGAACTTGGGCACCTTGGCGCAGGCCACCGCCATCACCAGCTTTGCGCCGTCTTTGGCAATGCCGCCGTGCTCGTATTTGCGCCCGACCATAAAGCCGGTGATGTTCTGCAAAAACACCAGCGGAATGCCGCGCTGCGTGCACAACTCGATGAAGTGCGCGCCCTTGAGCGCCGACTCGGAAAACAGGATGCCGTTGTTGGCGATGATGCCGACCGGGTAACCATGCAGATGCGCAAAGCCGGTGACCAGGGTGCTGCCGTAACGTGGCTTGAATTCGTCCAGCTGCGAGTCGTCGACGATACGGGCGATCACCTCGCGCACATCGAAGGGCTTGCGCGTATCGGCGGGAATCACGCCGTACAGTTCGTCGGCGGCGTAGCGCGGCGGCGGCGGCGCACGCAGTGCCAATGTTGCTGCCGGCTTGCGCCAATTGAGTTGCGCGATGATGGCGCGCACGCGCGCCAGGGCCTGCAGATCGTTGTCGGCAAAGTGATCGGCCACACCGGAGATGCGCGTATGCACGTCCGCACCGCCAAGTTCTTCGGCACTGACCTCTTCGCCGGTGGCCGCCTTGACCAGCGGTGGGCCGCCGAGAAAGATCGTGCCTTGCTCGCGCACGATCACCGTCTCATCGCTCATCGCCGGCACGTAGGCACCGCCGGCAGTGCAGGAGCCCATCACGCAGGCGATCTGCGGGATGCCGTTGGCCGACAGATTGGCCTGGTTGTAGAAGATGCGCCCGAAGTGATCGCGGTCGGGAAACACTTCGTCCTGCAGCGGCAAAAATGCACCGCCGGAGTCGACCAGATAGATGCACGGCAAGCGGTTCTGCTGCGCGATTTCCTGCGCACGCAGATGCTTCTTCACCGTCATCGGGTAGTAGGTGCCGCCCTTGACGGTGGCATCGTTGGCCACGATCACGCATTCCACCCCGGACACACGCCCGATGCCGGCCACCACGCCAGCGCAGGGCACTTGATCGTCGTACATGCCGTGCGCGGCCAGCGGCGCGATTTCCAGCAAGGCGCTGCCCGGATCCAGCAAAGCATCGATGCGCTCGCGCACCAGCAATTTGCCGCGGGCGGTGTGCTTGGCGCGCGCGGCTTCGCTGCCGCCTAGCGCAGTCTGCGCCAGCGTGCTGCGCAGATCCTCGATCACTGCGCGCAGTGCGGCAGCGTTGTGTTGGAAGCTCTCGCTACTGATCTGCAGCTGGCTGGTGATCACGCTCATGATGGCTCCGTCAGGCGGTGCGTTCGAACAACTCGCGGCCGATCAACATGCGTCGGATCTCCGAAGTGCCTGCACCGATTTCATACAGCTTGGCATCGCGCCACAGGCGCCCGGTGGGATAGTCGTTGATGTAGCCGTTGCCGCCCAATACCTGGATCGCCTGGCCGGTGAGCCAGGTCGCTTTTTCAGCCGCGTAGAGAATCGCGCCGGCCGCGTCCTGGCGCGTGGTCTGCCCGGCATCGCAGGCGCGCGCCACTGCATACACGTACGCGCGGCAGGCGTTGAGCCCGACGTACATATCGGCCAGCTTGGCCTGCATCAACTGGAAGGTACCGATCGGCTCGCCGAACTGCTTGCGCTCGTGCACGTAGGGCAGCACCACGTCCATCGCAGCGGCCATCAATCCCAACGGGCCACCGGCCAACACCACACGTTCGAAATCCAATCCGGACATCAGCACGCGCACGCCGCCGTTGAGGGTGCCCAGCACGTTCTCGGCCGGCACTTCGCAATCTGTGAACACCAATTCGCAGGTGTTGGAGCCGCGCATGCCGAGCTTGTCGAGTTTTTGCGCGGTCGAAAAGCCAGGCATGCCCTTTTCGACGATGAAGGCGGTGATGCCGCGTGCACCGGCGGCCGGATCGGTCTTGGCGTACACCACCAGCACATCGGCGTCCGGGCCGTTGGTGATCCACATCTTGTTGCCGTTGAGCACGAAGCGGTCGCCGCGCGCGTCGGCACGCAGCTTCATCGACACCACGTCCGAGCCGGAGCCGGCCTCGCTCATCGCCAGCGCGCCGACGTGCTCGCCGGTGCACAGCTTGGGCAGGTAGCGCTGCTTCTGCTCGGGCGTGGCGTTCTTGCGCAGCTGGTTGAGGCACAGGTTGGAGTGCGCGCCGTAGGACAGCCCGATCGCGCCGCCGGCCCGCGAAATTTCTTCCATCGCCACTACATGCGCCAGATAGCCCATGCCGCTGCCGCCGTAGTCTTCTTCCACGGTCAACCCGAGCAGGCCCTGCTCGCCGAACAGACGCCACAGCTGCGCGGGGAAAACATTGTCCTGATCGGCAGCGGCCGCGAGCGGGGCAATATGGTGGCTGGCAAAGGCCGCCACGCTTTCGCGCAGCAGATCGATTTCTTCGCCAAGCGCGAAGTTCAAGGACGGCACGTGCATGGAGCGACTCCGCAAGGATCGGGGTGTGCCGGGTGGGAGCGGGCAGGCCGCACGGCGTTTGTGCGCAGCCTAGCGGTCCGCAGTGAAAAAGTGAACTAAAATTCAACTATTGAACCCAGAATCACACCATGGCTTATCGACGCTCCGCCCTGATGGAAGAACGCCTGGCCGGCAACCGCGAACGCATCCTGCACGCAGCCCGCGCCCTGATCGCCGAAGGCGGCTACCGCAATGCGCCGGTGACCGCCGTCGCCGCCGCAGCCAGCGTCTCGACCGGGCAGATTTACCGACATTTCCCTTCGAAAGCCGAGCTTTTCGTGGAAGTTCTCAACGAAGCCGTGCAGCGCGAGATGACCATCCTGCGTACCATCGCCACCACCCAGGCCAGTGCCGCCGAGCGCCTGCGTAACGCCATTGCCACCTTTGTGCGGCGTGCGCTGGCCGGCCCTGCGTTGGCCTACGCGTTCATCGCCGAGCCGGTGGAAAGCGAAGTGGATGCCGAGCGCATCCGCGGCCGGCGCCTGTTTGGCGAGGTGTTCCGCCAGTTGCTCGCCGAAGGCGTGGCCGCAGGCGAGTTCCCGCAGCAATCGCTGGACGCAGCGGCGGCCTGCATCGTCGGCGCCTTTACCGAGGCCTTGGTGGGCCCGGTTGCCCCCAGCCGCGGCGACCCGCAACAGGGCGAGCAACTGGTCGAAGCGATCTGCGGCTTCTGCTTGCGCGCGGTGGGTGCGCGGCAGCCGGCCAGCTGACAGTGCACTGACCACACACCAGCTGTGCTTCATTGATGCACCTGACTGTGCGTATACTGTGCAAATCCCTTGCTGGAGTCGCGCGATGGTCGCCGTCCTCAATCCCCTGGCCCTGACCGAACGCCTGCGCGTGCCGGATCGCACCATCCTGTCGCCCTCTGCGATGGCCGGTTTGCTGGATCTGTCGCAACAGGAGCTGGCCGAACTGGCCGGCGTGCATCGCAACAGCCTGCGCGTGCACCCGGAAAGCCCGCGCGTGCAGGACCTGCTGCGCAACCTGTCGCGCTTGCTGGTGGCGATGGCGCAAGTCCAGCCGGACGAACGTCAGGTGGTGTTCCACCTCAAGAACACCCCGATCCCCGCATTCGAATTCGCCACCTTGCTGGAGGTGGTCAAACAGGGCCGCACCGACGATGCATTGACCTATCTGCGCACCGTTGAAGCCGGGGCTGCCGGTTGAAGCTGAGCGCCCCGGCGCACTGCACGCTGTATCGCGCCTTCACCCCGCGCTGGGCCGCCGAACCGCTGAGCGGCGCCGGTGCCGCGCGCTCGGGTGGGCGCTTCAATCGTTTCGGTCAACCCGCCTTGTATCTCTCGCAGCAACTGGAAACCGCTGCCGCCGAATACGCGCAGGCCGCGCCGTTTCTACCGCCGTTTACGTTGGTCAGTTACGCCGCCGATCTGCCCGCGCTGGCCGATCTGCGCTTGCTCGATGCAAGCTGGGATCCGCTCTGGGCCGATTGGATCGAGGACTGGCGCAAGGCCTTGGTCAACAAGATCGAACCGGTGAGCTGGGTGCTCGGCGACATGCTGCGCGAGGCAGGGATTCCGGGCGTGATCTTTCCCAGCATGGCGCTGCCGGAGGGCATCAATGTGGTGCTGTTCCTGGACATATTGCAGCCTGAGCAAGTGCTACATGTGCTCGACGACGGCCGCCTGCCGCGCGACGGGCGGAGTTGGGGCGATCCGTCGGTTGTGGTGTAACGGCTTGCGCGCGCGATGCATGACGCCACGCTCGAATTTTCAACCAACCAACAGCTGCACCACACCGGCCAGCACCGGCGCGGCCACTGCCGTCGGCAGAATCAATCCACGCCGATACGGCAGCAACCACAGCGACAGCAACGCCGCAGCACCGGTCAAGGTACCAATCCACAACACCGAACCGATGCCCCAGCCCTGCGCGTGCACCGCCAGGCCAAAGGTGAGCAGCAACAGCAGCCAACCCAGCGCCCGCAATTGCCGCGAGCGCGCAGCGCCCAGCATGCGGCCACGCACGTCCTGCTGATGCTTGTCCATCGCCAGGCATAACGCAGCGAATCCCGAAAAATTCAGTGCCAGCAAGAGCAATACATTCATGCGCTTTCCTGCATCGGCACGCTGTTCTGAGCAGGCGCAGGCGCAGTGGCGCGCGCGCGTCGCGCAGATGCCGATTGCGGGGCCTTCCAATGCTGCAAACGCCAACCTGCGATCCCCAGACACATGCCAAGGAACAGGCACACCAGATCGACACCGGCCAGCCCCCATTGCCCGGCCGGTAACGTCACGCCCAGATGCACATCGGTGGTGATCGCGTTGACCACCGGCACCAGCGCAAACAACGCCGCGCCCAGATACAACTGCCAACTCCACATCGCGCGCCGTGGCCAGACGAACGCGGCCAGCAATGCGGTGGCCCAGGCGGCGAAAAACAGATTGGCCTCCATCGCTGCGCGCGCTTCCAGCGTCACCGGTAGCAATCGGTTGGCCCAGAAGAAACTGGCAAAGGCGATCGGCAAGCCGGCGACCGTGCCGATGTTGAGCGCATCCACCAGACGCAGCCCGAAGCCGATGCGCCCGGCTTTGAGATGTTTGGGGCGTTCTTTCACCGCCCACATCACCACACCGCTGGCCACCATCAAACAACCGAGCAACCCAGAGCCAAAGAACAGTGCGCGCATCCATGGCCCGGCAAAGTGGGCGATATGCAGGCCCACCATCGTGCCGCGCGTCTGGCTGGCACCGCCTGGCGCGCCGCTACGCTGCAGGCTCTGGCCGTTGATCGCATCGAACAGAATGGACGGCGCATCGGTCGAGAGACTGCCGGCCACCTGAGTCACGCCGACCGCGGCATGCGCATCGTTGGGAAGCGACACCGCCACGTTGCCGATCTCGCCACCGCGCCAGTCGCTGCGCGCACGCGCCACGAACTGTTCCAGCGGCAGCATGCGCGCCGGTGTGCCCGATGCTTTGCGCGTATCGGCAACCCGGTTGGCGGATTCTTCGTAGAAACGCATTTCGTTGTCGGGGTACTGCGCCTTGATGCCCCACGGCAGGTACATGAACATCAAGGTCACGATGCCGGTGTAGGTGATCATCGCGTGGTACGGCAACGCGGTCACCGCGCTGACATTGTGGAAATCCAGCCACGAGCGCAGGCCCTTACCCGGGCGAAAGGTGAAGAAATCCTTGAAGATCTTCTTGTGCGTGATCACCCCGCTGATGATCGCCACCAGCATGAACATCGCGCAGAAACCCACGATATAGCGCGACCACAGCACCGGCAGATAATGCAGATCGAAATGCAGCCGATAGAAGAAGTCGCCGCCCAGCGTGTCGCGTGCGGCGATCTCCTTGCTGGTGGCCGGGTCGATGATGGCGTTGCCATACATCTCGCGGCGGCTGGCGGGTTTGCCATCGGCTGGCGCAGGATTTTGCCAGTACATGCTCACCACCGGATTGCGCGTGTCAGGCAAGGTGATGTTCCAGCTCTGCGCATCGGCCGCATGCGCTTGCAGATACTGTTCGGCGCTGCGCAGCGCGGTCGCGTTGCTCACCGTGGTGGTGGGCAGTTCCGGGCGCATCCAGCGGCTGATTTCGTCGCGGTAATAACTCGCCGTGCCGCCCATGAAGATCAGCAGCAACACCCAGCCGACCAGCAGGCCGGTCCAGGTGTGCAGCCACGCCATCGACTGGCGGAATCCCTGCTTCATGCCACGCTCCGTTGCAGCCATGCGGCCAGCGCGAACATCAGCGCCGCCGGCACCGCGATGCCGGCCCACGCCCGCCACACGCTGGCAGTGGCAAAGGCCCATAGCGGCGCGCACGCGCACACCACGATGCCGACCAGCATGCTGGTCAGCACCGCTTCGCTGGGCGGCATCGGCAACACCAGCGCCAGCAACAGATTGGTGGCGCTGGCCAATGCATAGCCGCCAAAGATCGCGGCCAGCGTGCGCGCAAGCACGCCCAGCCAGGGGCGCCTGAACCAGGGAAGCGACAGGGGCGGTGCGGTAGACATCAGCTGTGCTGCATGTGCGGCCGACTTACTCGGCCAGGAAGGTCAACGTGCTGATGTGGTGGATCATCGCCACCTGCTTGCCGGCGATCTCGCGCTTCACCGGCTCCTTGTTGGTGGCGACCAGGATGTGGCGGCCGGCGCGCAGCTTGGGCAAGGTCACCTGGCCCTTGGCATCGGAGGTCAGCGTCTTCTGCCACTTCTGCGGGTCGATCACCGTCACCTCGACCTTGGGCAGCGGCTTGTTGCGATAGAGCACGGTCAGCGTGTTGCTGTTGGCGGCAGTGGGCACCAGTTCGAAATCGAGCTTGGCCGAGGGCGTGGCGCGGCCGGCGCGGGCGTAGTAGCTCACCGTCTCGAAACCGCCGGCTTCGCCCTTCCACGGCTCGAATACGCTGTCGTCGCTCAGCCAGGCATCGCCGGTGCCGGACAGCGGCGCGCTGAGGAACTCGCTGCCGCGCTGCAACGCACCGGCCTTGCCGGCCGTGCCGAACACGGTCGGCTTGACCACGCGCTTGATCTCGTCTTCGCCGTGGTCGAGTGTTTCCTGCGCCGGCTCGCCGAAGAAGATCCGCACCGGGCCGCTGCCGTCGCGCTCGATCCAGATTTCATGGGCCTGGGCAGACAGACTGATGCTGGCCAAGGCCAGGCAGGACAGCAGAAAGGACTTCATCGCGGCGACTCCTCGTAAGCGGGACCAGGCGAGGCGAGAACCGCGTCACCGTGGGTTGATGGGAATGATACGCAATTCCACGAAACGAGACCAACGCGCCATCCGGCACCTGCGGGGTTCGACCAGCGCCTGGTCATCACGCGGGCAAGCGGGTTCGGCCGCGGAGGGGGTAGTGCCAAGCGGCCCCGTCATGCGGCATCGCGGCAATTTGCCGGCGGCACGCCAGGTGCCTGCGCACAAGACGTACAGCCCGCCAAGCTGCAGGACGCATCGCGGCGATAACTGTCATGCACAGTGGCCAGACTGGCGCGAACTGTGCTCTATACTCCGGCGCTAGCAGAGGTCTTCGACCAACAGCCAGGGGTGAGCGCGTGCGGAATTACGACCTCGAGTTCCTGAAAAAATTCTCGATGGTGATCGGACTACTGGTAGTGATCACCCTGGGCCTGATCGCCCTGGCAGCCTATTTGCAACGCGCCATTCCCGACGAAGTCTCGCCCACTGCGGCCAAACGCGTGCAGCAACGCATCGCCCCGGCCGGTGCGGTGTATGCCGGCACCACCGGCGCGTCCGCACAAGCGGCGGCTCAGGCAGCAGCACTGGCCAAGGCCTCCTCGCAGTCCGCCTATGGCGGCAGCACCGACGGCAAGACCATCTTCGACAATCTGTGCACCGCCTGCCATACCACCGGCGTAGGCAAGGCGCCGACGCTGGATCACTCGCATTGGGACGCGCGCATCGCCCAGGGCAAGGACACCTTGTACAAGCACGCGATCGAGGGCTACACCGGCCCGGACGGCGGCATCATGCCGGCCAAAGGCGGCAACCCGGCGCTGACCGAAGAACAGGTCCGTGCCACGGTCGATTGGATGCTGGGCAATCTAAAGTAGGCGCCTCAAACAAGCGCCTCCACGCACCATCTGGTCGCAGTTCGCAGCGGTTTGTTAGCCTGTTGCAACGCTCAGCCGCTCATGCGCCGCCTTCCGGGCGGCGCTTGCATTTTGGTCTACGTCTTTTTGGAGTGTGTCGATGTCGCGTTGCTCGCTTGTTGTGCTCGGTGTGATCGGTCTGCTGGCTCCGCTGCTGGGCAGTGCCGCCGATGGCGCGCCGCAACGTCTGTCGATTGCCGATGTGCAGGGCGAAGACACGCGTAGCCCTTACGACGGCCGCGTGGTGGAGGTCGAAGGTATCGTCACTGCCGATACCCGCATCGGCCTTGCCGGCCTGTTCGTGCAGCAGCCCGGGTTTGAGCCGCGGCGCTCGCACGGCCTGTTCGTCACCGGCACCGGCGATGCCGAGGTGGCAGTGGGTGATCGCGTGCGCGTCATCGGCACGGTGCGCGAAGTGTCGGCAGGCGGCGAGGCGAGCCTGACCACGGTGGATGCCAGCAGCATCGAGCGGCTCGCCAGCGGCCAGCCGGTACCGGTGCGTATGCTCAGCGGGCCGCCGGCCAACTGGGAAGCGCTCGAAGGCGAGCATGTGCGCATTGCTGCGTTGACGCTCAACGGCAGCGATCGCCTGGAGACTTATGGCGAGCTGGTCGCCGCCTTCGGTGGGCGCTTGTGGCAGCCGAGCGAAGTGGCCGCGACCGGCACTGCGGCTTTCACGCAGCTGGAGGCGGAGAACACACGCCGCCGGGTGCTGCTGGACGATGCACGCAATGGCCGCAGCCCCAAGACGGTGGCCTATCTGCCGGCAGATGCGGTGTTGCGCACCGGCAGCCTGCTCAAGTCGGTGGATGGCATCGTCGACCAGCGCTACGACGGCAACTACCGCATCCAGGTGCTGAATCCGCTGACGCTGCCGGCGATGCCGACTGCGGTAGCGCCGCAGGTCGGCGGCGATCTGCGCATTGCCTCGTTCAACCTAGAGAACTTCTTCAACGGCAATGGCCGAGGCGGCGGGTTTCCGACCAAGCGCGGTGCGCGCACGCATGAGCAGTTCCAGGCGCAGCTGGCCAAGCTGGTGTCCACCATCGTGCCGTTGCGCGCCGACGTAGCCGCGTTGATGGAGCTGGAAAACGACGGCAACGGCGCCGATGCCGCAGTGGCGCAACTGGTGGCTGCGCTCAACGCTGCCGGCAATGACAAGGACTGGCAGTTCGTCGACACCGGCAGCGGCCCGGGTGATGACGCGATCCGGGTTGGCATCGTCTATCGCAGCACCCAGGTCACCCCGGTCGGCAAGCCGGCCACTTTGACCGGCGGGCCGTTCGACAGCCACAGCCGTGTGCCGTTGGCGCAGGCGTTTCGCAGCACCCGCGGCGCGACCTTCGTGGTGGTTGCCAACCACTTCAAGTCCAAGGGGTGCGGCACCGCCAGCGGCGCCGATGTCGACCAGCGCGACGGCCAGGCTTGCTGGAACGCCACCCGCACCGAGTCGGCCAAGCGCCTGCACCAGTGGCTGCAGACCGACCCCACCGGCGCGCAGACCAAACTTGCCGTGCTGCTGGGCGACTTCAACGCCTACGCCATGGAGAGCCCGATGCGCAGCCTGCGCGCCAGCGGCTGGCAGGATGCGTTCGCGGTGGCCGGAGTGAAGCAGCCTTACAGCTACGTCTACGATGGTATGAGCGGCCGGCTGGACCACGCCTTGCTAAGCCCGGCGATGGCCAAGCAGCTGCGCGGCGCGGTGGAATGGCATATCAACGCCGATGTCATGGACGATGCCGGCTACGCCAAGCGCAACCTGGCCGGTCCGTGGCGCAGTTCCGACCACGACCCGGTGCTGCTGGGCTTTTCGCTGTAGCGCAAGCTGGCGTTCGAATCCCGATGCAGGCGCGTGCGCGATACGTGCTGTCTGCAACGTGTTTTCGCGCGCTGCTGCGCTGCCATGGAAAAAAGCAGGCCGCGAGCGCGCGCGGGGCTTGCACCTAGCTCGCGCAATGCCCCGCGCGGCGACGTAGCCGCAGATTGACCAGATGCGTGCTGGCCAGCAGCATGCTGCCGGTCACCGTGATCGGGGTTTCCAGCGTGCCGCCGGCCACCCCGCTTGCGCCGAGCACCAGGCCGGCCAGTCCGAATGCTGCCAATGCCCACACCGGCGCGGGCAGTGCGTGTCGGCGATGGCTGCTCCACAGCGCGTAGCCGCTGAGCGGCACGGCGGCGGTGGCGAACACCACATGCACCCATTCGGCCCGGCTCCAGGCGCCTAGCAGCGGGAGTGCGGCGGCCAGCAGCGGCAGGGCCAGACAGTGCAGCAGACACAGGCTGGACAGCGCGATGGCCGAGCGATCCAGCACAGAAGCGGTAACGCGCATGGAGCATGTCCTGTCGAGTAAGTGTTATATAGTAACACTTCACTCCAGCCAGGCTCTCAGGATGTCCCTGTCCCCCAAGCGCGATTCACGTCTTCCCGTCACCGTGCTGTCCGGCTTCCTCGGTGCCGGCAAGACCACCTTGCTCAACCGCATCCTGCATAACCGCGACGGCCTGCGCGTGGCGGTGATCGTCAACGACATGAGCGAGGTCAACATCGACGCGCAGCTGGTGCGCGACGGCGGCGCGGCCTTGCGACGCACCGAAGAGACGCTGGTGGAATTCAGCAATGGCTGCATCTGCTGCACGCTGCGCGACGACCTGTTGCAGGAAGTGCGGCGGCTGGCCGAGCAGAAGCGCTACGACTATCTGTTGATCGAATCGACCGGCATCGCCGAGCCGATGCCGGTGGCGGCCACCTTCGCGGTGCGCGATGCCGATGGCTTCAGCCTGTCGGATATCGCGCGGCTCGACACCATGGTGACGGTGGTGGACGGCAGCCGCTTTCTGCAGGATTTCGGCTCGGCCGCCACGCTGGCCGAACTTGGCCAGCAAGCCGGCCCGGACGATACGCGCGGGCTGGTGCAGTTGCTGGGCGAACAGGTGGAGTTCGCCGATGTGCTGGTGATCAGCAAATGCGACCGTATCGATGCGCAGCAACTGATGCGGCTGCGCGCGGTATTGCGTGCGCTCAATCGCGAGGCGGCGATTGTGGACGCCACGCATGGCGAGGTGCCGCTGCGTACCTTGCTCGACACCGGGCGCTTCGATTTCACCCGCGCGCAACTGGCGCCGGGCTGGATGCAGGAACTGCGCGGCCAGCACACGCCGGAGACCGAGGAATACGGCATCAGCAGTTTCGTGTACCGCGCGCGCCGGCCTTTCCATCCGCAGCGCTTCGCGCGCATGGTGCAAAGCGGTCTGCCGCAGGTGATTCGCAGCAAGGGCTTTTTCTGGCTGGCCAGCCGGATGGATTGGGTGGGCGAGTTGTCCAGCGTGGGCGGTGCCACCCAAACCAACGCCGCTGGCTTCTGGTTTGCCGCACGCCATCGCGTGGATGCACACGCGATCGGCGAGCCGCTGCAGACCAGCATCACTCCGCTGCCGTACACCGACATCGGCTGGCAACGTCAGCAGGCCGACTGCTGGACTGCGCCCTTGCCGCAATTGCACGAAGTAGGCGATGCCCGCGAATACGCCGCGATGCAGCGGCTATGGCATCCGCTATGGGGCGACCGCCGCCAGGAGCTGGCGGTGATCGGCGTGGACATGGATGCGCCGGGCACGCGCGCTGCGCTGGACGCGTGCCTGCTCAGCGATCACGAACTGCGCCAGGGCCCGGCGCAATGGCAGCTGCTGGATGATCCGTTTCCGCATTGGGAGCGTTGAAGCGACTTGGTCATACTGCCAAAGTCAGCCCGCCGGCAGACCGTATGTCATCGGCTACACGCTGTGCAAAACCTTTCGTGGCGTGCAGGATGCAAACCACATGGGCGCCTATTGCTGGCGGCATCTGCGCTGACCGCGTGGCTGCAGGGGCGTGCCGAGTTTCGACTCTCACAAATAACCATTGTCGATTGCCTCTTGATGATCGTTACGTTCTATGTCGTAGGACCGCTTACGCTCTTGCGCTGTGGTTGGCATCAATGACATCTGTCGCGGCGCTCCAATTTTATGCAGATGGTTGTCTGTTTGCTCGGTGATATTCTTCAGAGAAACCAGATTCTTGTAGCCCTGCATCATGCGTCGAAGACGCGCTATCCCGGGGGAGGGCATGGCGCCTTCTTCAAGGGACTCCAGGTACCGCTCGGCGAGCGCATAATTCTTCTTTAACATATCTCCATCGATGTTTTTATTGATGAACTCCCATAACTTGGCGCTGTTGAAGTTCACCGCGACTGCGTTGTCTTTGACCCATGAATTGGCGCTGTTGAAGGGAAGAGTGATGGGTTTCGGTGCAGGAATGTCTTCAACTGGTGCGAGCGCGGCCAATAATGTTTCGAGCTGAGGAACGCGGCCTTGCGATAGTGTGGGTGCGACCGGTACGAGCTGTGGTGTTGGCACGGTATGCTGCGGATGCTGCCTCTTATCAGGGCGCACGTTGTTGGAAGATGCCAGTTGCACTTTCCCCGCTTCCTTCAGGGCAAGCATGTTCTGGTAACCCTGCATCATGCGCTTCAGTTGGCGCATCTTAGCAGGCGGTGCGCCGCTTTCCTCCAGACTGTCTAGGCGCCGCGCTGCGCGCGTGTAATATTTTTTCAGCACCTCTTGGTCAACAAACTGGAGTTCTTTCTCAAGCGATTTCAACTCGCGCTGATTATGTTCCCTGGCAAACTGCGGTATCGCGCCGGTCGTGGCGTGTGGTGCAGAGATGTCTTGCATCGGTGCGAGTGCGGCCAACAGTGCATTGAGCTCGCTGTCGCGGACTTCATTGCGCTTGGCGAGCAGCGCATAACGCTGCTCTATCACCTGCTCTTCTGCTGGCGTTGCATCGCGATCCTCAACAAACAGCTGTTTGCTGATCTCGTTGTAGCGTTTGTTGATCTCCGCAAAATCCTGAGTCAAGCGGCGTAGCGAGGGTTGCCGTTCCATGTGCGCGCGCGGAGAGGCCACTGTCGACGACGCTGGCTCTACTGCAGGCGGCACAGATCGCGCACTCCCCGCGTTGTGTCGCGGCTTCGGCTGCTGCGGGGTTTCGCGATGCCTTGCGTTGGAAATGGGTCCTTGCAATCCGTGTTCGGTGCGAGGTTGCCGCTGCTGTGCCTGCTGCACATGCCCGGGTCCGGGCATGACCGGCGATGTCGCCAGTGGCGGAGAAACTATCGGGATAGGTGCCTGCCTGATCGGAGCTGGCCGCGGTATCGGGGCAGTCCGCTGTGGTTCGGGCCCTTTGACGCGCGCCGGCCCGGTGGCCTGTGGAGCAGGCTGCTGCCGGTGTGCATCGACAACGGGCTGCGCGCCATGCCTTTGCGGTGGGCGAGCTGGCGTGGCCACCTGCGTCACGTAAGGCCTGGGCGCAGCTGAGGTGCGCGTTGGCCGTAGCGCTGAGGAATTCATGTGCATTGACGGCAGCTGCTTGCGCAAGGACTCGAATGATTTGCGCGCGGACGCAAGAAGGGCTTGGGTAGACGTTTTCGCCGTGCCCTGCGGTTTGCTGCGCTTGTGCCCTTGAGACAGCAGATGCTGCGTGGTCGTCTCAAGGTTCTTTGTAGTAGTGGTCGAGGCGGGGCTGAGCGGTTCTGGAGCGATCTGACTGCGGCTGCTCGAAAACAGTTTCAGGCGCATGACGAACTCCTGTCGGTCGTATGTGCCCACAGTAGCGACCGCCTCCGATGGCGTGATGCGGGCTGCGAACCGGCGTCGCGCAAGCCGAAATGTCACTCTAAATCGATGTGCACGCCGCAGGCGATCGCCGTGCTTGCAGGTGCCGCCCTCCGCTCGGCATCAAGCTATCCAACAACGTGGTCATGCATGTCCGTCGCCTTGCTTCCGCTGTTGGCAGACTTCCTTCAGGTCATTTATCGGAGCCGACAGTCGTAGCCGCCAGGGTGCGGTAGCGCTGCATGAGCCGTTGCAGTTTCAGGATCCGCTCGCACGGCGCAGCGCTTTCCTGCAAGCCATCCAGCTGCACTTCGGCATGCCTGAAGACCTCGGCCAGGCAGGTTGAGTGAGCCATCGCGTGCAGTGCCAGCGATCGCACGTGAGCGCGCTGTATCGCATCGTTATGCGTATTCGTCAGCTGGTCGGCTGTCGTGGTCGGGGCATCCACTTGCTCCAACGGTGCAAGTGCCTGCAGCAGAAACTCCAATTGACTGTCGCGTACCTGATTGCGCCGTGCCAATAGACGATTGCGTTGATCGAGCACGCGTTGTTCCTGCGGCATTGCCTGGCGCTCCTCAAGAAACAAGCGCGTGGTAATGGCGTGGTATTGCGTGTTGAGTTGTATCAGACGGCGGTTCATGCCTTGCAACAGCGACCGCATTCCAGCGCGCGGCAATCGTGCATCGCCTGGCGGTGATGCGTGGGACGCAACACCAGCCAAGCACGGCGATGATGGAAACCAGGCCTGCGCTGCCTGTTGCTGCGTCCGTTGAAGCGCGCAGGCAGGTGCTTGCTCCTGTCGTGCGGCAGCCGCATGCCGCAAATTTACGCCGCCAGCTGACGCAGGCAGCCTGCGCGGTTGGGCAAACAGCCGTGACGTGCCTGAGCCGGAGGCACCGGTTGCATCTGCGGCAGCGCTCGTTGCCTGCCGTTCTTTCAACCAGGGATTCAGCCGCATGACCCACTCCAACCGGACGACAAGCCCTGTGTGTGGTCGCTACGGTATCGAGCTTGTTTTACCGAACCCGGTACGCTGCGAACAAACGGCCCACTAACCGAACGGCTGATGTTTTCAAGCGGTGTACATGCCCCATGCGATGGCGGCGATCGCCGGGACCGCCAGCAGCAGACCCACGCGTACGCGTGTACCGAGAGGCTCCTTGAACCCGAGCGCGCCCACCAGCACGCCAAGGACGACCACGCCGATGTTCATGCTCGCAAAGACCGTAGCGGGGCTGTGCGGCAATGCTTGATGGGCGCGCACATAGCAAAAGATGTTGCCGAAATTGAGCATGCCCAGCAGCACGCCGGCCACGACGTTGCGGCCGTCCATCCGCACACCGCGTGTCCAGCGCAGCCCCTGCAGCAGCGACATCAGGACGAAGGCGATGGCGAAGCACAGCGTCAGCGAGGTCAGCGACGACGTACCGGCCTGCGCGATGGTCTTGAGCAACAGATCGATCAGTGCAAAGCCCATCCACACACCCAGTAGCCACAGCCACGCAGCCGAGGGAGCTGGCGCAGCGCGGTCGCGCGGATCTGCGCGTTGCACGATGCATACGATGGCCAGCAGGCCCATGCCCAGTCCAGTCAGCTTCCATCCGTTGAACGGCTCGCCGAACAGGGTGAAAGCCGCCGCCAACGACAGCAGCAACGACAAACGTTGTGCCATCTCGGTACGCACGATGCCGGCGGTGGTCACGGCGCGCGCCAGCACCATGAAGATCGACGGCAGCGCAACCGAAAGCGCCAGCAATGCTGCCCACGGTGTGGACGGCGCATGCAGCGTGTCCAACGCAGGATCCAGCAACAGCCACGCCAGGACGGCAGCGGTGGCGTAGTTCCAGGTGATGGTCTGGGCAGCATCCAGGCGATAGCGCGGCACCAACTTGAGAAGCACCGACACCAGGACACTGCAGACAACGGCAAACAGCAGGAAATACATAGGCAACGCAACGAAGTGTGCAGGCAGGGCGATGAACGCGGCCGGCGGGACGGCTATTATGAGGGCATGTCCAATCTCCCATTCCCCACCGAATCGGCTGCGTTGACGTTGGAGGGGCCGGTCGGCCCGCTCGATATCGCGGTCGATCTGCCCGAGCCGGACGTCGCTGTGCAACCGGTCACCGCCATCGTCTGCCATCCGCTCTCCACCGAGGGCGGCAGCATGCACAACAAGGTCGTCACCATGGCCGCGCGCGCGTTGCGCGAGCTGGGCATCACCGTGGTGCGCTTCAATTTCCGCAGTGTCGGCAGCTCGGCCGGCAGCTTCGATCATGGCGACGGCGAGCAGGACGATCTGCGCGCGGTTGCCGCGTGGGTGCGCAGTCAACGCCCGGGCGACACGCTGTGGCTGGCCGGTTTCAGCTTTGGCGCCTACGTGTCGTTGCGCGCTGCGGGCTCGCTCGAACCGCAGGTGTTGATCTCGATCGCGCCGCCGGCCGGGCGCTGGGATTTCAGCGACATGCAGCCGCCTGCGCACTGGTTGGTGATTCAGGGCGATGCCGATGAAATCGTCGACCCGCAGGCGGTCTACGACTGGCTGGACACGTTGGAGCAGCAACCCGAGCTGGTGCGCATGCCCGACACCAGCCACTTCTTCCACCGCAAATTGATCGACCTGCGCGGTGCGATCCAGCATGGTGTCCGGCGCTGGTTGCCGGCCGCAGTCTGACCGCGGCATGGCCCACGCATAGGCGTATCGCTCTGCGATGCGCCGTTAAGCGGGCTTGGCAGCAGCCGGCCCGCGGAGAACACGATGACTGAGATGACCCCGTCGCAGCGCTACGCCGCCGGCGTACAACGCGGCGACTGGCGCGCCGATCCAGCGCAGCAGGCGGCGTTGGCGGAGCTGGACCGTATCCACGAGGCCTTGGTGGACAGCGCGCAGGATGGCTGGCTGGACCGGCTGTCGGCCTTCTGGAAAAAGCCCGAGCCGGTGCGCGGCTTGTATTTCTGGGGTGGGGTGGGGCGCGGCAAGACCTTCCTGGTCGACCTGTTCTACGACGGCCTACCGATCAAGCAGAAATATCGCACGCATTTCCATAGGTTCATGCGCGGCGTGCACGAGCAATTGCGCGAGCATGCCGGGCAAAGCGACCCGTTGGCCAAGATCGCCCAGCAGTGGCGCGAGAATCTGCGCGTGCTGGTGCTGGACGAATTCTTCGTCACCGACATCGGCGATGCGATGTTGCTGGCGCGCTTGCTGGAACGTTTGTTCGCCGAAGGTGTGACCCTGGTGACCACCTCCAATACCGCGCCGGAAAACCTCTACGCCAATGGCTTGCAGCGCGACAGCTTCATGCCGGCGATCGGCTTGCTGCAGAAGTTCTGCGTCGAGCTGTATGCCGAAGGCACCGAGGATTACCGCATGCGCGCATTGACGCGTTCGCCGGTGTACCGCGCGCCGCTGGATGCGAAGGCCGATGAGTGGCTCAGCCAGCGCTGGAGCGAATTGAGCGGAAATGCCGAGGCACGTGGCGGCAATATCGAAATCGAAGCGCGCAAGATCGCGGTGCGCGCACGCGGCAAAAGCATCGCCTGGTTCGACTTTGCTGCGCTGTGCGAAGGCCCGCGCGGCCCGGGCGACTACATCGAGATCGCGCGCGAATTCACCACGGTGCTGCTGGGTGGCATTCCGCATTTCGACCGCATGAACGAGGACGCGGCGCGCCGTTTCGTCAATCTGATCGACGAGCTGTACGACCGCCACGTCAATCTGGTTTGCACCGCGCAGGACGCCCCGCCGGCGTTGTACAGCGGCCAGCGCCTGGCCGGCGCCTTCGAGCGCACCGCCTCGCGTTTGATCGAGATGCAGAGCGCCGAATATCTGGCCACTGCGCATCGGGCATAACATGCAGACGCGTCCTGGCCCCGGATTCCACAGGATTGTTGTCAGCGATTCGGACTGCGGCCTGGGCCAGTTTGGCGGCGGTGCATGGCTGGACGATGTAGCGCTATGGCCAACGGACCCATCGACTGGTCAGCCGATGCTGCCCATCGTCATGCTCACCGCGTTGTTTTTGCCGACTCCCTATCTGCCCGACGACATGGCGATGACTGTCTTTGCATCTGTTGAACGGTCGGGAGATGGATACAACCGCTCGTCGCTACGCAGGCTCGCCGTCAATCAGCAAAGCGAATGCGACAAGACTGCGCTGGGGCATAGCAAGGTGCTGCTGCATCGACATGCGACACAGGAGGTGTGCGTCGGTGACAGTGCGCTGTTGCTCGGGCGTCACTGCGTTGGTCTGCAGCCGTTCGATGACGTCGACACGGCCGAAGAGCTGGAAGATGAGGACAACGGCGCAGGGATGAGCAAACAACTCGGCCGACCGTGCTGGTTGCAGGACCCAATCCATACGAATCAACGCTATTACTTCCTTGCCCAGTTCGTCGAGTCGGAGCTGCGCCGGATAGATCCCGACTATGACGGCATCTTCGGTGATGGCACCGGCTATCTGTTTGCAGACCAGCGTGCCAGGAAACTGGGCGAAGGCGATGCGGCGGGGCATTTCTTTATCCAGTTCACCTGAGTCGCTGCGCAGTGCGGTTGCATGCGAGCGTATTGCAGCCACTTCCCTTGGAGAGCTAGCTCCGTTCAAAATATAGCTTGCAATTAAATAGTGCACTATGTAAATTGCAGCCATGGACACCGCCACAGCCACTACCGCCCGGACCAACGCGCTGCTGCAGCTCGACAACCAGCTGTGCTTTGCGCTGTATTCGGCCAACCTGGCGATGCACAAGCTCTACCGCGGACTGCTGAAGGCGCTGGACCTGACCTATCCGCAGTACCTGGTGATGCTGGTGCTGTGGGAGACCGACGGGCGCAGCGTGTCGGAGATCGGCGAGCGCCTGTACCTGGACTCGGCCACGCTGACGCCGCTGCTCAAGCGCTTGCAGGCCGCTGGCCTGGTGACGCGCACGCGCGCCGTCAGCGACGAGCGTCAGGTGATCATCGGGCTGACCGACGCCGGTCGCGCCTTGCGCAGCAAGGCGGGCGCGGTGCCGGAGCAGGTGTTCTGTGCGTCGGCGTGTTCGTTGGACGAACTGCGTCAACTCAAGCAGGAACTGGAAAAGCTACGCTCCAGCCTCGGAGCGGCGTGAGTCGATCCACCCGTGCCTACGTTCTTGATTTACATGTCGCACGCGATTCAATCGTCAACGATTCAACTACATCCTGCGCCGCGAGCGCTCACTCTGGAGAACCACCATGGCCTCACCTGAAAAGATCCTCTACACCGCCCACGCCACCGCAACCGGCGGCCGCGAAGGCCGCGCCGTATCCTCGGACAAGGCGCTGGACGCCAAGCTGTCCACCCCGCGCGAGCTGGGCGGCGCTGGCGGCGACGGCACCAACCCGGAGCAGCTGTTCGCTGCCGGTTATGCGGCCTGCTTCATCGGCGCGATGAAGGCCGTTGCAGGTCAGGACAAGCTCAAGCTGCCGGGCGAAGTGAGCATCGACAGCAGCGTCGGCATCGGCCAGATTCCGGGTGGCTTCGGTATTGCGGTGGAGCTGCGCATCGCGGTGCCGGGCATGGACAAGGCCGAACTGCAGGCGCTGGTCGACAAGGCCCACCAGGTCTGCCCCTACTCCAATGCCACGCGCGGCAACATCGACGTCACCCTGACCCTGGCCTGATTGATCCACGCCAGTGCTGCCGCGCACATCGCGTAGCAGTGTCAGAAGCGGCCCGGCGCATGCGTCGGGCCGCGCTCGTTTGGACGTGCTGGCGATGCCCGCAGTCGCGCGGCACACTACGGCGATGACAGTGCTTGTTTCGCCGGCGCCGACCGGAATCTTCTGCGCATGAGCGCGCCGCGTCCCACCTTGTTGCTGCTGCCGGGCCTGCTCAACGATGCGCAGCTGTGGCAGGCGCAGCGCGTGGCATTGGCCGACGTTGCCGAGTGCGTGGTCGGCGACATCACCCAGGGCGAGAACATGCGCGCGCTGGCGACGCAGGTGCTGGCGCAGATGCCGCCGCGGTTTGCATTGGCCGGTTTCTCGTTGGGCGGCTATGTGGCGCAGGACATCCTGCGCATCGCGCCCGAGCGTGTGGAGCGCCTGGCCTTGCTTGATACCTCCGCACGTGCCGATTCGCCCGAGCGTGTTGCGCAACGGCGCGCGCAGGAAGCGAGCGTGCGTGGCGGAAAAACGTTTCTTGGATTCGGCGAACGGCTGATGCGGCACTACGTGCATCCATCGCGCTGGCAGGACGAGGCCTTGCTGGAACACGTGCGCGGCATGACCCAGCGCCTCGGGGTGGAGGTCTTCGTGCGCCAGAACCGGCTGGAGCGGGAAGATGGTCGCGCGTTGCTACGCGCTTACACCGGTCCGCTGCTGGTGCTGTGCGGCCAGGACGATGCGATCACCCCGCCTGCGTTGCACGAGGAAATGGCTGCGCTCGCCGTGCAGGCGCAGTTGGTGCAAGTGCCTGCGTGTGGCCATCTTTCGCCATTGGAGCAGCCGCAGGCGGTATCGGATGCGCTGCGGGAATGGCTGCTGGCCTGATACGCGCTCTCAGTGCGCAGCCGTCACCACCACGCTGTTGGAAGCCGGCGCATCGTCTTGCTCGTTTTGCTGATGCGTCTTGAGCTCCAGCATCTGCAAGCGCTCGCCTTGAAAGCGATAGTCCAGTGCCTGTTGCACCGCGTACAACGCTTCTACCTGTGTGCATAAGGTGTGCGCTTGCGCCTCCAGCGCTTCGCTGCGTGCCTGCATCTGTTGTTCCATCCGCGCGTCCAATTGCTCCCCGCGGCGCTCCAGCTGCGCGGTGCGTCCGGTCATCACCGTCCACATCACGCTGTGGGTTAGGCCGCCGGCCAACTCTTCTGCGGCCTGTTCGACATTGGCTTCGAAGTGTTCGTCGAACGGCTCCTGCTCCCAGCGCCCGCGCCCCAGGGTGGTATCGACCTGCGCAAGTGCGGTGACGCGCAGCCGCTCCACCTTGCGCTCCTGGCGCGTGCTGCCGGTGAGCATCTGCACCACGCCGGCCAGCGCATCGAAGGTGATGTCGACCACCGACCGGGCGATGTCGGTCACTGCCGGCATCAGCGTGCGGGCGCCGTACTCGATGTCGCGCAGACGTTGCGCGTCTGCAGCGCTGACCGGTTGCGGTTGGCGATCCACGTTGAGCTCGCCACCGTGGAAAAAGATCTCGCGCGGCACGCCCTGTTTGCGCCGTAGCCAGATGCCGCCGCTGTCGGCCAGCACGTCGTAGGACGTACGGACCTCGCACTGCTGCGAAGACACCTGCGGTTTGGCGGTTTCGGCCTGCGCGCTACAGGCCGCCAGCAGTAACAGCGGCGCGAGAAAGGCAGTGGGGCGCATGGCGGCGGCCTGGGAATCGGAGGACCCCAGCATTACGCGTGGCGATGCGCACCGCCATGGGCAGGAAGTCAGGGTGCCGCACCCCTTTATCCGAACAAACGGCAACTGCAAAAGCGTGAAACGGGTCGAGCACCTGCACGCTGACATCTTTTTAGCGGCTGGCTCACTTGACTCTCACGGCGTATGGTGTGAATTATGTTGCACAGCAGCATCGGAGCTCCGCAATGCTCGACTCACGCATCGAAAAGGTTGATCTGGCGCTGACCGAGATCGCCCAGAATCCATCGGAAAAGGTGGCGCTGTGGCAATGGGCTTGCCGCGAGATGTTGCACGAGACGCTGATCGGCATGCACCAGCTCTCGCATCTGGCCGGCATCGCCCGGCAGGTGGCCAACGACTGGCGCGAACCGGTGGATGTGATCGCTCCGGCAAAGCCCTATCTGGCTGCCTCGGCGTTGGCCGATCGGCGTCTGCCGCAGGTGCTGGACGGCCTGGGCAGCACCCACGACGACAACGACCGCGCCAACTTATGGCGGCTGCGGTATGCCAGCCTGATCGCTGCCACCCTGCAAGGCATGCAGGCATTGGCCGAAAAACATCGCATCGATCGCCAGGCGATGGCGATGGGGCAGTTGAACTAAGCGTTTATTGCGGCACTGCGTGGCTGAGCGGCTGCGCAATTGTTCGAGCCGCCGCTTCAGTGCCGAACGGCCGCCTCTTCCATATGCCGCCAGGCATGCCGCACGATCCAGCGCGCCTCATCCCAGGGCACCGACAGCATCGGTTGATAGTGGTAAAAGCCGTCCTGCAACACGCGGTAGAGCTGCGCCTCGGTAGCGCGCGGGTAAGCCAGATAAATGTCGTAGCCGAGCTTAAGCAGCCGGGCATAGTCGGCAAAATCGTAGCCGCCCAGATGGCCTTCGGCGTGGACATCGCGCCAATAGGCGATCTCTGCGTCGAGGTTGACGACGCGGCGGGTCAAGACGGATGCGGTGTGCATGGGTAGGACTCCGTTGTCGAGACTTACCCCCCTGTGGCTGGCACCGTAGCAGCGCCTGTCACGTGCAACCAGCACGCGACGACGAGCGGTCGTCGCGGCGGTTATGCCCCGTACCGGGCGATGCCGATACGAGAAAAAACCGAGAACTCAATCCCAGTCGGGTGCAATCGCCTTCGGATTGGCCAGGCGCTGACCGCGGTCGAGTGCGGCAATCTCGCGCATGTCCTGCTCGCTCAGCTGCAACGACTGCGCCTTGAGATTGCTTGCAAGATTTTCGCGCTTGGTCGAGGACGGAATCACCGAATACCCCTGCTGCAACGCCCAGGCCAAGGTCACCTGTGCCGCAGTGGCGTCGTGGCGCGCGGCAATCGCCTGAATCACCGGATCCTTCAACACCTCGCCGACCGCCAGCGTCATATACGAGGTGACATGGATGCCTTGCTCGCGCAGGAACGCGATCAGGGTGCGATTCTGCAGGTAGGGATGCACTTCGATCTGGTTGGTGGCGATGGCGTCGGCGCCCAGGATCTCGATGGCCTGCTTGATCAGTGCGATGGTGAAGTTGGATACACCGATTGCGCGGGTCAGGCCCTGCTGCTTTGCCTGCGCCAGCGCTTCCAGATACTCGCGCATCGGCACCTGATCTTTCGGCGAGGGCCAGTGAATCAGGGTGAGATCGACATGCTCGGTGCCGAGCTTGCGCAGGCTTTCCTGCAGGCTCGGCAGCAAGGCATCGCGGCCGAACTTGTCGACCCAGATCTTGGTGGTCAGATACAGCTGATCGCGCGGCACGTTGGAGGCGGCAATGGCCTGGCCGACCTGTTCTTCGTTGTCGTAGATCTGTGCTGTATCGACGGCGCGGTAGCCCAACTCCAGTGCATTGCGCACCGAGTCGATGACGATCTGGTCCTTGAGACGAAAGGTGCCGAGGCCGAATGCGGGGACTGTCATGGTGTTCCTTTGTTAATCGGGAATAGGGAATGGGGAATCGTAAAAGCGGGGGTATGCGAGGCGCTGTGAGTTATTTAGTCGAGCGCGACGACGGCCTTGCCGAAGTTTTCGCCACGTAGCAGGCTGATCAGGCCTTGCGGTGCGCTGTCCAGGCCGTGCAGCAGGTGTTCGCGATACTGAATCTGGTCTTCGCGCAGCCACTGGCCCATTTCGCGCAGGAAGGCAGGCATCAGGCGAATGAAATCGTGCTGGATGAAGCCGCGCACGGTCAGTCGTTTGCGCAGCACCTGACCCATGAACTCCGGCAGACGGTCCGGCCCCGGCAGCGCCTGGCCACGGCTGTTGTAGGTGGCGATCACGCCGCACACCGGGATGCGTGCGAACGCGTTCAATTGCGGCAATACCGCGTCGAACACCTTGCCGCCGACGTTTTCGAAATAGATGTCGATGCCGTCCGGCGTGGCGGTGCGCAACTGCTCGGCAAAGTCGTCGGCGCGGTGGTCCAGTGCCACATCCACGCGCAACGTCTCGCGCAGGTAACGCACCTTTTCTTCGCCGCCGGCAATGGCCACCACGCGCAACCCTTGCAGGCGTGCCAGCTGCGCCACGGTGGCGCCGACCGGGCCGCTGGCCGCCGCAACCACCAGGGTTTCGCCCGCCTGCGGCTTGCCGATTTCATGCAGACCGGCGTAGGCGGTGAAGCCGGGCATGCCGTATACGCCGAGGGCGGTGCTCAGCGGCAAGGCATCGTCCTTGGGCAACTTGCGTAATGGCGCGTCAGGGGTGAACAGGCTATGCGTCTGCCATCCGCCCGGCAGCACCAGCAGATCGCCGGGTTGATAGTCGGGATGATGCGATTCGAGCACTTCGCCCACGGTGCCGCCTTCCATCACCGCGTCGATCTCCACCGGTGCGGCGTAGGACGGGCCTTCGTCCATGCGTCCACGCATGTACGGATCCAGCGAGAGAAAGCGATTGCGCACCAGAATCTGTTCGTGCCCGGTGGGCGGCAAGGCGACCTCTTCCAGGCGGAAGTTGTCGGCGCTTGGCTCGCCGTGCGGGCGTGAGGCCAGCACGATGCGGCGGTTGGTGATCGATGTCATGCGGAATTCCTCGCGGAAAGGACCACGCGTGCGCGGTCGAGGGAGCACAGCCGCACGGCGGCTGCGCGAGGGAGTGCGTGCGATGGGTTACATGCGCTGTAGAGGCGAAGCGTCAAGCAGCTTCGGAAGGATCCGGCGCGCTTGCGCTATCCAGCTGCGCAATCTGATCGGCGCTCAGCGACACGCGCGCTGCCGCCAGTACGTCGTGTAGCTGGGTCACGCTGGTGGCACTGACGATCGGTGCGCTCAGGCCCGGCCGCGCGATCAACCAGGCCAATGCGATCTGCGCGGGCGTGGCGGTGTGCGTGGCGGCCAGATCGTCCAGCGCCTGCAGGATGCGCAAGCCACGCGGATTGACGTACTGCTTGACCACCGACGCACCGCGCGCGCTGCTCTTGCTGGCATCGTCTGCACTGCGGTACTTGCCGGTGAGAAAGCCGCTGGCCAGCGAGTAATAACTGATCACACCCACCTCGCGCTCGCGTACCAGCGGTTCCAGCTCGGCTTCGTAACCGACGCGGTCGTAGAGATTGTATTCCGGCTGCAGGCTTTCGTAGCGCGGCAACGTGTACTGCTCGGAAATATCCAGTGCATCGCGCAGGCGTGCGGCGCTGTAGTTGGAGGCGCCAATCGCGCGCACCTTGCCTTGTTCGATCAAGCGGCCAAATGCGGCCAGCGTGGCTTCCAGCGGAACCGATTCGTCGTCTGCGTGGGCCTGATATAGATCGATCACATCGGTCTGCAGACGCGTGAGCGAATCCTCCACAGCTGCGACGATGTTTTCCGGCGACAAGCCCGGATGCTCGCTCCACTTGCCCACCTTGGTGGCGATCAACACTTTGTCGCGCTTGCCACTGCGCGCGAGCCAGCGCCCGATGATGGTTTCCGATTCGCCGCCATGGTTGCCAGGCACCCAGCCGGAGTAGGCATCGGCGGTATCGATCAGATTGAAACCGGCGTCGACGAAGGCATCGAGCAGCGCAAACGAGGTTGCTTCATCGGCGCTCCAGCCGAATACATTGCCGCCGAAGACGATCGGTTGAATCTGCAGGCCGGAGCGGCCCAGCGCGCGGGAGTGAGTCATGGTGAAAGCTCCTGATTCCAAACTGCCCAACAGGATAGTCATGCGCGCCGGCGTTGCGTGTGACACCAACGTGGATTCAGCGTTCCGCCCAGCTGCCGCAATGCCTCACAGAATTTGAACATGTGGTGCGTCGCGCGCAGTGCAGCATGCGAAGTCCTGCACATGGCAGGCTCCAAATCGCATGCTAGGCTCGCGCTACTTTTTCCCGTAAAGGGCGCTGTGATGATCCGCAACAAGCTGGTGTGTGCATGTGTGGTGGGGATGGCAGTGGCGATGAGCGCGCCGCTGGCAATGGCAATCAAACCGGCCGATAGCGCAACCCTGCCGGCGCCCGATGCGGCGCTGCAGGCGGCCATCGACGGCAACTGGCGCGACCGTGTGTATGTGCAGCGCGACGTGTATCGCCATCCGGGTCAGACGCTGGCGTTCTTCGGCATCAAGCCGACCCAGACCGTTATCGAGATCACACCGGGCGGCGGCTGGTACTCGGAAATTCTGGCGCCGTATCTGCGCGAGAAGGGCAAGTACGTGGCAGCAGTGGTCGACCCGGCGGCGGTCCCGGAAGGCCGTGGCCGCGACTCCGCGCAGCGCGGGCGCGACGAGTTGGAAAAGAAGTTCCAGGCCAAGCCGCAGGTGTATGGCAAGCCCGCGTTCGTGTCGTACGTGCCGAAGACGCCCTCGTTCGGCGTGGACAATTCGACCGACCTGGTGCTGACCTTCCGCAACGTGCACAACTGGCGCATGGCCGGTAATGCCGAGGCGATGTTCAGTGGCTTCTACAAGGTGCTCAAGCCCGGCGGCGTACTCGGCGTGGTGGAGCATCGTGCCAAGACCGACGTACCGGCGGACGACAAGAGCGGTTACGTGGGCCAGGCGCAGTTGATTGCGATGGCCGAAGCGGCAGGTTTCAAACTGGCCGGCAAGAGCGAGGTCAATGCCAACCCGCGCGACACCAAGGACTATGCCGGTGGCGTGTGGACGTTGCCGCCGAGCAACAGCCACGACAAGGCCGACGATGCCAAGTACAAGGCGATCGGCGAGAGCGACCGCATGACCTTGAAGTTCGTCAAGCAGTGAGGCAGTGCCTGCATGCCGGCGCGCAGTGCGCGTTCGGCATGCAGCTGTTTGCACACCGCCAACCAACGCATGACGCCACGTACGCACATTGCGTCTTGCCGGCGTTGTGCATCGCTCTGACGCAACAGGATTGGCATGTTGGTGTTGTTGAATAAACCTTATGGCGTGCTGTCGCAATTCAGCGACCGCTCGCAGCCGCCCAAACGCACGCTGGCCGAATTCGGCTTGCCGGCCGACGTGTATGCGGCAGGCCGTCTGGATCACGACAGCGAAGGCTTGCTGCTCCTGACCGACGATGGCGCATTGGCGCATAGCTTGACCGACCCGCGCCACAAACAACCCAAGACCTACTGGGTGCAGGTGGAAGGTACGCCTGCGCCTTCGCAGTTGCAGGCCTTGCGCGATGGCGTGGTGCTCAACGACGGCCCCACTCGTCCGGCCAAGGTACGCAGCATCGATCCGTCACCGCAGGTGTGGCCGCGCGATCCGCCGGTACGCGTGCGCAAGACCGTGCCCGACGCATGGCTGGAACTGCAGATCACCGAAGGCCGTAACCGTCAGGTGCGGCGCATGACCGCGTCGGTTGGCCTACCCACCTTGCGTCTGATCCGCGTGGCGATTGGTGACTGGACGTTGGACACTCTGGCGCCTGGGCAGTGGCGCGCGGATGAAACCCATCACGCGCGGCCAAGCAGAACGCGGCGCTAAATCGTCGCGGATGCGGTTGAATCCAGATCCACAAACGACAACGCCACGGCGCAGGGCCGTGGCATTGTCTGATTTACCTGAAGAGATGGCTTATTCGATGCCGTCGCTCGGGGTCACTGCACCGCGACGCTGGTAGGCCGCGCGACGTGCGCTGGCGTTGCCGGCGTTTTCGCGATCGAAACGATGCACGTTGCCGCCTAGCACCTGCTGATCACGCTGGCGCTTGCGATACACCGCATAGCCGATCAGGCCGAGGCCGGCGACGGCCGCTGCCACGGTGATGGCGGGGTTGCGCTTGACCGCCTTGCTGACGACCTTGCCGCCGGTACGCACGGCACCCAGCGCGGCGCCGGTCTTGAGCCATTCGCTGGCACCCGGGCTGAAATGACGCAGGCTGCTGCCCGCGTTGCGTGCCTTGTCGCCCGCATCGGACGCAGCGTGACGCAGGTGGTCGCCGGCAGTGCCAGCCAGTTCCAGGGCACGCTCCAGGGCGCGTTCGGTGATCACAGTCAGCTTGCTCATTGGAGGCGTTTCCTTTCTGAGTACGTGGGCCGCAGTGTGTGGGCTGGTGCGTATAGACCGTGTTAGCGGTGGTGGAGCTTGTTTGGGTTGCGGTTAAGTAATGCTGCGGGGTGTCGGTGCATGGGAGTTTGAGGTAGCGATAAAAACAGATCTGATGGGCATGTGCGGCACTTCCCTTCTCCCATCGGGAGAAGGTGCCCCGAAGGGGCGGATGAGGGTACGTGCGAAGCCGCGTGCAGTTGAGCAACGCGAGTGCTTCGCCCGTACCCTCACCCCAACCCCTCTCCCGACGGGAGAGGGGCTATTACGTGCCGCGCGGTTTTGCTCTGTGCGTTGCGGTGGCGGTCCACGGATCGTCGGGCCATGGGTGTCTGGGATAGCGCCCCTTCATCTCCTTCCTGACCTCCGGATACGTCGTCACCCAGAAGCTTTTCAGATCCTGTGTGACCTGCAACGGTCGCCCACCTGGTGAGAGCAGGTGCAAGGTCAATGGGACGCGGCCGTCGGCGATGCGCGGGGTTTCGGCCAGGCCGAACAGTTCCTGCAGCTTGACCGCCAGCACCGGCGGCAACGGTTGCCCGGCGTGATCGACGGCGTAGCTGATCTGCCGCTCCATGCCCGAGGGCACGCTGATCCGGGTGGGCGCGTGGCGGTCGATGGCCTGGCGGCGGTCCCATGGCAAGGCGGCCTTGAGCGCTTCGCCCAGGCTGCTTTCGTCGAGTGCGTCGAGCCGGGTCTTGCCGACGAACGCCGGGCGCAGCCAGGTCTCCAGCGTGGCCATCAGGGCTGCATCGGAGAGATCGGGCAACGCAAGCTCCGGCATCCAGGCGCACAGCGACTGCACGCGTGCGCGCCATTGGCGCAGGCCGTCGGTCCAGGGCAGGGCATCCAGACCCAGTTGGCGCACCGCCTCGGTGAGTGCGCTGGCGGCTTGGGCGGGATCGACGCGGCCGGCCGGGCGGCTATCGAGCACGATGCGGTCGAAGCTGGATTGCCGGCGCGCGACCAACGCGCGCTTGTCCGCATCCCACTGCACCAGATCCTGCTGCACGAAGCGCTCGGGCACGCTGCGGCGCAGATAGCCTTCGTCCACCGGCGCGGCGCGCAGCAGCAGCGCGTCCTTGGCTTCGTAACGCAATTCGCTGGCGACCAGCCAGGGTTCGCCGCGCAGGTCGCTGTGGTCGAACAGGCGCGCGCTGCGGCCGTTGGCGAGCAGGTAACGCAGCGGGTCGGCAGGATGGCGCGCAGCGATGCGGTCGGGGAAGGCGTGCGAGAGCAGATCGCCGAGTGCATGCGCCTCCACGCTGGCGGGCGGTGCGCTGTCGCAACGCAGCCGGCGTCGCCATTGTTTGGCGGCGCTGTCGATCGCGGCCAGGGCGCCGCGGTTCGCGTCGTGCCCACTGCGGCCCTGGCGGAATGCGGCCAGCGCACGCCAGCGGGCAGCCAGCCCATCGCCGCCCTGACGCAGCGGGTCGCGCGCTTCCAGCAAGGCGGCCAGGTCGCAGGCCAGCGCTACGCGCGGGGCATCGCCGGCCTGCGCCAGCATCGCGGCCAGACGTGGATGCGTGCCCAGCGCGAGCATGCGCCGGCCCACGGTGGTGATGCCGCCGCTGTCGGTGAGTGCGCCCAGCCGTTGCAGCAATTCGTGTGCGGCGGCGAGCGCGCCGGCGGGCGGTGCATCGACAAAACGCAGCGCGGCGCTGCCCCAGGCGGCCAGTTCCAGTGCCAGGCCGGCCAGTTCCACCTGGGTGATCTCGGCACGCCGCTGCGGTTCCAGCCGTTGCGATTGCGGCCACAGCCGGAATGCCCAACCGCTGGCCACACGCCCGGCGCGGCCGGCACGTTGGTCGGCCGAGGCTTGCGCAATAGTGGTGATGTCCAGCCGCGAGAAGCCGCTGTTGGGGTCGTAATGCGGCTCGCGCGCCAGCCCGCTGTCGATCACCACGCGCACGCCGGGCAGGGTCACCGAGGACTCGGCCACGTTGGTGGCCAGCACCACGCGCCGGCGCCCTGATGGGTCGGGCTGCAGTACCTGGCTTTGCGCCTCGACCGGCAGTTCGCCATGCAGCGGCAACACCTGCACCGCCGGGTCCAGCACCTCTTGCAACGCGCTGTGCACGCGCGCGATCTCGCGCTGGCCGGGCAGGAACACCAGCACATCGCCAGGATGGGTGGCCAAGGCCTGTTCCACCGCGCGCCGCGTCTGCGGCTCCAGCGCTTCGTCGTGCCGCGCGGGAAAGTGCGCGATCTCCACCGGGAAACTGCGCCCGGCGCTGCTCAGGCGCGGTGCGTCGAGAAAGCCGGCCAGGCGCTCGCCATCGAGCGTGGCCGACATCGCCACGATGCGCAGGTCCTCGCGTACCTGTGCCTGCACATCCAGCGCCAGCGCCAGACCGAGGTCGCCGGCCAGATGGCGTTCGTGGAATTCGTCGAACAGCAGTGCGCCGATGTGTTCCAGCATCGGGTCGTCCTGGATCAACCGGGTCAGGATGCCCTCGGTGACCACCTCGATGCGGGTGCGCGGTGAGGTCTTGTTCTCGAAGCGGATGCGGTAGCCCACGGTCTCGCCGACCGGCTCGCCGAGCTGGCGCGCCATGAACATCGCCGCGCTACGGGCGGCGACGCGGCGCGGTTCGAGCATCACGATCTTGCGACCGGCCAGCCACGGCGCGTCCAGCAAGGCCAGCGGCACTTGGGTGGTCTTGCCGGCGCCGGGCGGGGCTTCCAGCACCAGACGCGGATGGGCCGCCAGGCTGTTGCGGATTTGCGGCAATAACGGGGAGATCGGAAACGCGGGGTCGGTCATGCGCGGGAAGGATACGGGGCGGCCCGAATCGGCGCGATGGTCGGGTTGCTGGGTGAAGGCTGTCAGGGAATGCCGATTGGCGAAGTCTCTGCCAAGGCATACCTGACTATTTTGAAGGCCGGGCTTGCTTCAGACCCGGGCAGGGGTGTCGATAACCGGTGTAATCCCCTCTCTGGATTCACCATGTCTGCTGCCACCCCGAAGTTCGTCAGCCTGCAAAGCAAACTGCTCGGCGCCCTTGCGCTTGGCCTGGCGGTCATCTTGCTGTGTGCGCTCGGCGGCTTGGGGACGGCGTGGCTGAGCCTCTCGGGCAAGGTGCCGCCAGAAGTGGCGCAGGCCTCCAGCAGCGAGGAGATCAGCCGTGATTTCCGCTTGCAGGTACAGGAGTGGAAGAACGTGCTGATCCGCGGCCGCGATCCGGCGCAGCTGGACAAACACCTGAGCGCCTTCCGCAAGGACGGCACCAAGGTACAGGCAGGCACCGAAGCGCTGATCAAGGCAACCCAAGACCCGCAGGCACGCGCGCTGGCGCAGGACTTCGCCAAGGCGCATCTGGCCTTGCAGAGCAATTACGAAGCGGCGCTGGGCAAGTTCGCGCAGGCCGGCTACGACACCCAGGTTGGCGACCGACTGGTCAAGGGCATGGACCGTGCGCCCAGCCAGACGCTGGAAGCGCTGGTAACGCGCAGCAAGACCCTGGCCGATGCCGCCGTGCTCGCCAGTTCGCAGGCGGCGCAGCACAAGCTGGTGCTGTCGGCGGTGGCCACGATGTTTGCGGCGCTGTGTCTGGTGGTCGTGTTGGGTTGGTGGATCCGCCGCTCGATCGTGCGCCCGATCGAAACCGTTGCACGTGCGGCACGCTCGGTGGCCGCCGGCGATCTGTCGGCACGCGCGGTGGTCAGCAATCGCGATGAAATCGGCTTGCTCGGTCAGGCCATGGGGCAGGTGGTCACCACGCTGACCGACGTCTCCACCGCACAGGCCGACATGGCGCAGCGCCACGAAGCCGGGCAGATGAGTTACCGCATGGACGCGCACGCCTTTCAGGGTGCTTACGGCCGCATGGTCGACGACACCAATGGTTTGATCGGCGCGCAGGTGGAATTGATCGGCAGCATGCTGCAGGTGATGCAGCGTTACGCGGTGGGCGACATGTCGGTGGATATGCCGCGTTTGCCGGGCGAAAAAGCGCAGATCACCGAAGCGATGGACGCCACCAAGCGCAATCTGGCAGCGATCAATGGCGAAATCCGTGGCCTGGTCGAAGCCGCTGCGGCGGGCGACTTCGCCACGCGCGGCAATGCCGAGGCCTACCAGTTCGAATTCCGCGGCATGGTCACCGGCCTCAATGGCTTGATGCAGAACGTGGACCAGAATCTGGCCGAGTTGTCGCAGCTGCTCAAGGCGATTGCCGAGGGCGACCTGACCGCACGCATGCACGGCAACCAGCAGGGCGTGTTCGCGCGCATGCGCGACGATGCCAATGCCACCGTGCAGCGCCTGACCGATATCGTCGGCGATATCACCGTGGCCGCACAGACCATTCGCACCGCCTCGGCAGAGATCGCCGCCGGCAACAACGATCTGGCGCAGCGCACTGAACAGCAGGCCGCCAATCTGGAAGAAACCGCCGCTTCGATGGAAGAACTCACCTCCACCGTGCGGCAGAATTCGGACACCGCGCAGCAGGCCAGCCGCGGTGCGCAAGCCGCCGCCGAGATCGCCGGCCGCGGTGGCGAGATGGTGGCCAGCGTGGTCGACACCATGGGCGAGATCGAAGTTTCGTCCAAGAAAATCGCCGAGATCATCAGTGTCATCGACGGCATCGCGTTCCAGACCAATATCCTGGCGTTGAACGCAGCGGTGGAAGCCGCACGTGCGGGCGAACAGGGCCGTGGTTTCGCCGTGGTCGCTTCGGAAGTGCGCGCGCTGGCGCAGCGCTCGGCTGGCGCCGCCAAGGAGGTCAAGCAGTTGATCGAGGCCTCGGTGGCCAGCGTGGAGCGCGGCAGCGCACGCGTGGATCAGGCCGGGCAGACGATGCAGCAGATCGTGCAATCGGTGCAGCAGGTGACCACGTTGATCGCGGAAATTTCTTCGGCGTCGCGCGAGCAGTCATCCGGCATCGAGCAGGTCGCCCGCACGGTCAACGACATGGACGAAACCACTCAGCGCAATGCCGCGCTGGTGGAAGAAGCCTCAGCGGCAGCACGTGCGATGGAAGAGCAGGCGGTGGAACTGAGCGAGGCGGTGTCGGTGTTCCGCCTGGATGCACGCCGGCCGCGGTTGGCGGCTGCGGCGTAAGGCTCCAGATCGCCGTGTCACTGCTTGCCGAAGCACTGACGCACCACTCTTGCACTCACGTTGAGTGCAAGAGTGGTGCAGCACAACGTTTGGGACAGCGCGGCGCGCAGTCGATATCCGTCTAGATGCAATCAAGAGCTGAGTTCGTCGAGGGCGCGGTGCCCTCACCGCTCGCGGGACACGCCGTGAATCCGTCCGTGGAGGCTCGGTGGCGGCATCCATGCCGCCACACGGTCCCGCAATCGGCGAGGACACCGCACCAGAATGTTGGTCGGTCGCCGGGTAAAAAGCTGAGCGTCTCGGAAGTGCGTGGGCTTGCTGGTACGGGTCGCAGAACGACACGATAGCTAGCCAATCAGAAGAACGTCCTGCATTGCTTGCACTATGCATACCGACACTCTCGCCTGGTCCTTGCCCGCCCACCGTCGCGGGACCTTATGCGGCATGGATGCCGCAGAAGAGCCTACACGGACGTACTTGCGGCGTGTCCCGCGATGGTGGGCGGGCAAGGGCCCTGCAGCCAAGCAGCAGATCATCCGCTCTGCAACTGATCTATCCGTGCTAAGCAATCACTTCGACACACTAGAACTGAGTCGTAGCGCCGTTTAGATGCAATCAGAAGCTCAGGTAAAAAGCCTTGTCGGTCGAGTGCACGGTGCCCTCACCGCACCAGAGAATTAGTCGGTTGCTTTGTTGAAAGCTACGCAGACCGACCATTTCGACGAGTCCTTGTCCGCCCACCGTCGCGTAAGAGCCTACATGGACGTACTTGCGGCGTGTCCCGCGATGGTGGGCGGGCAAGGGCCCTGCAGCCAAGCAGCAGATCAGCTGCTCTGCTACTGACCTAGCCGCACCGCGTTGAAAAGTTCCAAGCTGCACCGGCAACCGGCAACCGGCAACCGGCAACCGGCAACCCGTTGCTCGTGACACGCGGCAGACGGCCAGGCCAGGCCAATCTCACCACCCAGGCATCAACCCGCTTCGCGCATCCGGGCGGTCAGGCCTTTGAGGAAGGCACGCAGCAACTGGTCCAGGCAAGGGCGGAAATTCTTGTGGCCGGGCTGGCGGAACAGCGCAGACAACTCCGGCTTGGACAACGGGAAGCCGGCGCTGGCGAAGATGGCGTGCATGTCCACGTCCTTCAGCTCGAAGGCCACCCGCAGCTTCTTCAACACCAGGTTGTTGCCGACGCGGGTCTCCAGCGGGCGCACCGGCTGACTCTCGTCGCGGCCGCGGAAGCGCAGCACCAGACCATCGAGAAAGCGCGCCATCATCGCGTCGGGGCAGGGTTCGAAGCCGGGCTCGTCTTCCTTCTTCAGCCAGGCCTGCAACTGCGCCTTGTCGAGCGCGAACTCCGGGTCGGCCAGGTGGGTGATTTCCACCACCTTGTCGTCGCTGAGGTCGAGCATGTAACGGATGCTGCGCAGTACATCGTTGTGGATCATGACAATTCCGGGGCCCCGGCCTGTCGCCGGAAAGGCGTCATTCTACGGGGCCGATGCGCAACGCGGCATATGCCGACCCTGTCCGTTGCGGACCTGAAGTCGCTCAGCTGCCGCGATAAGTGGAATACCCGTACGGCGAAAGCAGCAGCGGCACGTGGTAGTGGCCCTCGTCGGCGATGCCGAAGGCGATCGGCACCTGCTCCAGAAACGGCGGGTCGGTCAACGCTACGCCGGTTGTGCGCCAATACCCGGCTACCTCGAATTCCAGCCGATACCGGCCCGGTTGCAGCGTGAGCGCGGCCAGTTCCGGGCAGCGCCCATCGGCATTGGTGACACCCTCGAAGCGCAGCGTCTCGCCAGCGAACAGGCGCAACGCGATACCTGCGGCGGGGCGGCCGCTGGCGGTATCCAGCACATGCGTAGAGAGCGTGCTCATGCCACCGCCTGGGTCGGTTGCGGCCATTGGCCGATGAATTCGGGCTGGTCGTAGGCCAGGTAGCTGTCGACGATGGCCTGGCGATCGTCCAGGAACAGCTGATCGGCCACCGCGCGTGCCAGCCGCGGTAGCGCGACCTTGAGCCCGGACAATGCCGCCGCCGAAGGGCCGTGGTTGATCAGCGCCGAATAGTTGAAGGCGAAAAGCCCGTGCAGCAACGCCGCATCCTCGGGCGTGCGCGGCAGCAGTTCGAAGCCAGGCCCAAGGTAGGGATGCGCATCCAGTACCGGATTGGCCTGGCCCGGCGGCGGCTGGTAGCGGTCGGCCCAGCAGGCGATGCGCCCGGACAGCGCGGCCAGTTCCGGGCGCAGCTGCGGGTCGGTGACCAAGCCGGTGGCCACCGCCAGAAAATCGAAGCGATGTTCGCCCTGCGGTGTGCGCACCACCACCTCGCCTTCGCGCTCGGCCACCTCCAGCCATGGCGCGCCCAGATGCAGCGCAAAGCCGGCATGCGCGCAGGCGCGCTGGAAGGTGTCGTTGGTCGGCGGCTGGTTGTGCGCGAAGAAGCTGGCCATCATGCGGTACTTGTCCGCATCGGGCAGCGTCAGAAAGCGCGGAATGATGCCGGCCTGCTCCATGTGGCGGAACGGATTGATGCGCGGCAATTCGCTGCGGCGCACGAACACTTCGGCAGTGGCAACGCCTTGATCCAGCGCGAAACAGGCGTTGTCGAATGCGGAGGCGCCGCCGCCCAGAATGCCCACCCGCTTGCCGGCCAGTGCAGCGAAATCGATATGGCCGGAGGTATGCGCATAGCGCTGCGCGGGCAGGGCGCGGCTGATCCACTCCGGCACCATCCATTGCCCGCCGCCCTGGATGCCGGTGGCCAGGATCAGTTTGCGCGTCAACAGCGGTGCGCCCATCGCCAGATGCAGGCGATGGATGCCAGGCGCCACGTCCGGTTCCACCCGCGCCAGTTGCGTGGCGTTACGCACCGGCAGGCGCAGCACGGCGCGGTACCAGCGCAGATAATCCATCCAGCTGCCGCGTGGAATCTTGTCGAGTGCGTCCCAGCCGGCGACGCCGTGTTGCGCCTCCCACCAGGCGCGGAAGGTCAGCGATGGCACGCCCAGGTCGATTGAGGTGATCTGCTTGGGCGTGCGCAAGGTCTGCATGCGCGCGTAGGTCACCCACGGACCTTCCTGTCCGGCCGCGTTTTCATCGATGACCAGCACGTTGTGCACGCGCTCGCGTTGCAGCGCGAACGCCGCGCCCAGGCCGCTCTGGCCGGCGCCGACAATCACCACGTCATACACATGCCCGGCCGGATGCACGTGCGGCTGCGTCCATGCGTCGCCGCCGTGGGCCAGGCGTTGCAGATCGTGGTGGAGCTCGCGTTCGAGTTGGGCCAGGCTCATGGCAGTGCCTCCAGGCGCAGGTGAACGATCTTGCCGATCTCGGCGAGGGCGGTGGAAATTTCTTCGCTGCGCGATGCGTCCAGCCGCCGTTCCAGCGCGGCAAAAATGCCGGCCTTGTCGTGCAGCCGCACGCAGATCACGAATGGAAATCCGAAACGATGGCGATACGCCTGATTGAGTGCATGGAAGCGCTTGAACTCGGCTTCGCTGAGCCGATCCAGCCCGGCCGAGGCCTGTTCGGCGGCCGATGCTGCCGTGAGTGTGCGATCGATCGCGGCCTTGCCGGCCAGCTCCGGGTGCGCGCGGATCAAGGCGATCTGATCCACCTGCGAGGCTTCCAGCACCACCTGCATCAGCCCGCGATGTACATCGTCGAACGGGCGCCGCTGTGCGGCGCGTTCGACCACCCACGGCGAGTGCTCGAACAACTCGCGGTAGCGCGCCACGAAGGCGGCATTGTCCAGCGCGTTGGCATCGACCACGCTCATGCGTGCGTGCCTTGCAGGGAGACATGCGCGGCCACCACTTTCCAGCCATCGGCAAAGCGCACCCAGCTCTGGCTCTGGCGGCCGCGCGCGCTGCTGCCGTCGCGAACGAATTCCGCATGCGTGGTGGCGAAATCGCGGCCGAAGCCGTGCACTTGCACATGCGCGAGCCGGCGCTGCGGCGAACCGCCGCGGCCGATGCGAAACGCGCGGATCGCCTCGATGCCGTACAGCACTTCGCCTACGCCATAGCGCACCGTGCTTGGCGCGGCGTGAAACAGCGCATCCATCGCGGCGATGTCATCGCCCATCAAGGCATCCTCGTAGGCATGGAAGGCGGCAGTCACTTGCGCGATCACCTCGGGCAGATCGACGTCGGAGGCGTGGATGCTCATGCCGGGTTTACCTGCAGCCAGTGGCGTGCGATGTCGATGCGGCGCGCCACCCACGCATCGCCGCTGGCCAGCACGTGATCGACAAAGCGCGCCAGTGCGGCCGCGCGTGCGGGCTTGCCGACGATGCGCGCGTGCAGGCCGATCGACAGCATGCGCCCGCCTTCGCTGCGTAGTTGCTCGAAGCTGTCGCGCAGATAGCGGAAGAACGGCTCGCCATCGGCAAAGCCGTTGTAGGCGACGAACTTCATGTCGTTGGCATCCAGCGTGTACGGCACGATCAACTGCGCACGGCCATGTTGATGGGCGTAGTACGGCACATCGTCGGCGTAGCTGTCGGCGTCGTAGACAAAGCCGCCTTCTTCGGCGACCAGGCGCGCAGTGTTGGGGCTGGTGCGGCCCTGATACCAGCCCAGCGGGCGACTGCCGGTGACGCGGGTATGCACGGCGATAGCCTCGGCGATATGCGCCCGTTCGGTGGCTTCATCCACGTGTTGATAGTCGATCCAGCGCAGGCCGTGGCTGGCGATTTCCCAGTCTGCTGCCTGCATCGCGGCCACTGCCTCGGGATTGGAGGCCAATGCCTGCGCCACGCCGAACACGGTCACCGGCACGTTGCGCGCGGTGAACAGCCGATGCAGCCGCCAGAAGCCGGCGCGGCTGCCGTATTCGTACAGGCTTTCCATCGCCATGGCGCGCGTACCATGCTGCGATTGCGTGCCGACCATTTCCGATAGAAACGCTTCCGAGCCGGCATCGCCGTTGAGCACGCAGTTCTCTGCGCCTTCTTCGTAGTTGATGACGAACTGCACCGCGATGCGCGCGCCACCGGGCCACTGCGCCGCAGGCGGGGTGGCGCCATAGCCGATCAGGTCGCGCGCTGTGCTCATGCATGCGGCTCCGCATGCCAGGCCGCCAGTGCGGCTTCCACCGCCAGCCCTGGTGTGCACGCATAGCCTTCGGCGCGCAACACGGCTTCCAGCGCGGCCAGGGTGATCAACACCTTGTGCTTCATCGCGTTGTAGCCCATCGCGCCGATGCGCCAGATCCCGCCTTGCAACGGCCCGAACGCGGTGCCGATCTCGATCTCGAAATCCTCGCGCATGCGTCGACGCACCGCATCGCTGTCGATGCCTGGCGGAATCACCACGCCGGTAACATTGGTCATGCGGTACGCATCGTCGCCGAACACCTCCAGCCCCAATGCACGGATGCCGGCACTCACCGCGCGCCCGGCCGCAGCATGGCGGGCGAAGCGTGCATCCAACCCTTCCTGCAGGGCCACACGCGCGCATTCGCGGGCGCCGTAGAGCATGGTGGTGGCTTCGGTGTGGTGGTTGAGGCGTTTGTCGGACCAGTAATCCATGATCATCGCCAGATCGAAATAATTCGAGGCGATGCGTGGCCCGCTGCCGTTGACGATGTCGTCGCGCACGATGCCGCGTTCGACATGGCGGCGCGCGAAGATCGCCTCGGCCGCACGTTCGGACACGGTGATCGGTGCCGAGCCGGATGGCCCGCCCAGGCATTTCTGTAAGCCGCCGGTCACCACGTCCACATCCCAGCGATCGCTGGCGATCTCCATCCCGCCGATGGTGGCGGTGGCATCCACGTAACTCAGCGCGCCGGCCGCGCGGCACAGCGTGCCGAGGCCGTCGAGCGGCTGCGCCATCGTGGTGGAAGTGTCGCCGTGCACGGTGGCCACCAGCTTGGGTGCCACGCGCTCGATCGCTTCGGCAATCGCGCTCAGCGGCACCACCTCGCCCCAAGGCGCATCCACCGTATGCACCTCGGCGCCGAGCCGGCCCAGGATTTCGGTGAGCAGCAGGCCGAAGCGCCCGAAGTTGATGACCAGCACGCGGTCACCCGGGGTGACCAGCGAGACCAAGGCCGCTTCGATACCGGCGCGCGCAGTGCCATCGACCAGAAACGTCCAGCGATTCTCGGTGCCGAACAGCGGCCGGTACAGCGCCATCACCTCGTTCATGTAGGTGGTCATTTCCGGATCGAACTGGCCGAGCAGATCGGCCGCCATCGCGCGCAGCACGCGCGGATGTGCGTTGACCGGGCCCGGGCCCATCAACAGCCGCTGCGGGGGATCGAGTTCGCCGAAGGTGTGCAGGTGACGCAGATCAGGTGACAAGGGGATCTCCCAGGTGTTCGATGAAGTGGCGCATGACCGCCAAGGCAACCTCGGCATCGGCCGGGGCGACGTGTTCGTCCGGATGATGGCTGATGCCGCCGGCGCAGCGCACGAACAGCATCGCGGTGGGGCACAGCGCGGCCATCACCATCGCATCGTGGCCAGCACCGGAGACCAGTTGGCGCGGCGCGATGGCTTGCGCGGCGACTGCGTGTTCGAGCCGTGCGATCAACGCCGGTGCACAGGGGCTGGCGGCGAGGGTTTGCAACGGGTCGATGGCGATGGCGATGCCGCGTTCTTTGCTGATCTGTGCGAGTGCGTGTTCGATCTGTAGCACGGCCGCATCGCGGCTGGCATCGTCGCCTGCGCGCACGTCCAGCGTGCAGTCCACCCGGCCCGGCACCACGTTGGTGGCGCCGGGCGCGACCTGCAGTTTGCCGACGGTGGCGACCAGATCGTCGCTGCCGGCGCGGGCGATGCGCTCGATCGCCAGGAGTGCGTTGGCCGCTGCGCTCAACGCGTCGCGGCGCAAGCCCATCGTGGTGGTGCCGGCATGGCCGGCGCGGCCGTCGAAGCGCAGGGCGAAGCGGCGTTGCGCGGCGATGGCGGTGACGATGCCGACCGGCAGGCCTTCGGCTTCCAGCACCGGGCCTTGTTCGATATGCGTTTCCAGATAGGCCAGCACGCTGCCCGGGGCGCGTGCGGCGTGGCCGATCGCTGCGATATCCAGGCCCCAGTTGGTGAGTGCCGCCGCCACCTCGACGCCGTCGGCATCGACCACGGCCAGTGTGGCCGGATTCAATGTGCCGGCCACCGCGCGGCTGCAGAACATCGATGCCGGGAAACGCGAACCTTCTTCGTCGCCGAAGGCGATGACTTCGATCGCAAACGGTAGGCGCCGACCCTGTGCATGCAGCGCGGCCACGCATTCGATGCCAAGCAGGATGCCGAGCGGGCCGTCGTAGCGCCCGGCATCGCGCACGCTGTCCAGATGGCTGCCGATCAGCAGTGCCGGCGCATCTGCATGTGCGCCGTCGTAGCGGCCGATCAGATTGGCCGCTGCGTCCAGTCGCACCTGCATGCCGGCCTGGCGCATCCACTCGCTCACCTGCGCGGTGGCCGCGCGATGCGCCGGGCTGAGCCAGGCGCGGAACAGGCCGCCGGGTGTGTCGCTGTACGGTGCGACGCCCAGTGCATCGCAGCGCGCCACCGCGCGTGCGCCGGAGCAATGGTCGGTTGCTGCGGTGATTGGAGCGCTCAGCATGCGGCGCCGTGCAGGTACTTTGTTTCACAGGCGCTGCGCGGACCGCAAGGCGAAAGATGCTGACGCATGGAACCTCCGCAGGCGGCGTGGAAAGGGGGCGCGCCGACAGTTGGTCGCCCTTGCAGCAATGGCGACAGGAGCGTGCACGGCAGTCGGCAGCCGTCCAATCGACTATACGAACCACCCCCGTCACCCCAAAGCGGTTTTTTTAGGGTCAGGCGTTGCAAAAAATGCGACGGGCGGTGGCGGCTGCGGTTTTTCCTTCTCCCATCGGGAGAAGGTGCCCCGAAGGGGCGGATGAGGGTACGGCAGCGTCGAGAATGCTGGGCGGCCGTACCCTCACCCCAAGCCCTCTCCCGCAGGAGAGGGGCTTTGGTATCACCTCTCCTGACGGAAGAAGGCACCGCAGGGCGGACGAGGGTGCGCCGCAGAGAGCTGTCAGGCCTTGCAATGACAAACGCGTCGCCACCCGCCTTCAGAAGTGAATCACCGACTGCTTCGTTCCGCGCCCAGGCCTGCGCTGGCGGCGCGGGCGCAACATGCACGCACGCCAGTGGCGCGCAAGCCGTGCCTTGGCGCCCCGCAGGATCCTTCTCCCATCGCGAGAAGGTGCCGAAGGGCGGATGAGGGTACGGCCGCATCGAGACTACTGAGTACCCGCACCCGTACCCGTACCCCAACCCTTCTGCCGAAAAAAGGAGAGGGGCAGAAGCGCCGCCGCCTCGCATCCGAACGGCTGCTACAGTCGCCTACATTCCATGAATCGGATTCACCAATGGCCCGCGACAGTTTCAAGGACCTGCTGGCGCTGATCGCCATCGTTCGCGAGGGCAGCTTCACGCGTGCTGCAGCCAAGTTGGGTGTCTCGCAATCGGCGCTGAGTCACACCATTCGTGGGCTGGAAGCCAGCCTCGGGCTGCGGTTACTGACCCGCACCACGCGCAGCGTGGCGCCGACCGAAGCCGGCGAGCGCCTGATCCAGACGGTGGCGCCGCGCTTTGCAGAAATCGAAGAGGCGCTGTCTGCACTCAGCGAAATGCGCGACACGCCCGCAGGCACGGTGCGCATCACCGCCACCGACTACGCCGCGCGCGCGATCCTGTGGCCCAAGTTGTCCAAGCTGCTGCGTCAGTACCCAGACATCAAGGTCGAGATCGTGGTCGACAACGGGTTGACCGACATCGTGGCCGACCGCTACGACCTGGGCGTGCGCCTGGGCGACCAAGTCGAAAAAGACATGATTGCCGCGCGCATCGCGCCGGACATGCGCATGGCGATCGTCGCGGCACCGTCCTATCTCGCACGCCGACCCATCCCCAAGACACCGCAGGATCTCACCGCGCACAGCTGCATCAATCTGCGCATGAAAACCGCCGGCGGCATCTACGCCTGGGAACTGGAAAAGGACGGCCGCGAGGTCATCGTGCGCGTGGAGGGCCAGCTGACCTTCAACGGCACCTACGAAGCATTGGATGCAGCGGTGGACGGCTTCGGCATCGCGTTCGTGCAGGAAGATCTGGCGCGTCCGCATCTCAAGGCCGGGCGCCTGCGCTGGGTGATGAAGGATTGGTCGCCCACCTGGCCGGGCTTGCACGCGTTCTATCCCAGTCGCCGGCATTCCTCGCCGGCGTTCAACCTGGTGGTCGATGCGTTGCGCTACAAAGGCTGATGGATGCGCGGCTTGGATAGGCGTTCGATGCAAGCACGCCGTTGATGAGCGGGCTTCATAAGCCCGTGCGGATCAGACATCTTTATCGCCGCCCGCTACCTGCGTAAGCTGCAGCACCTCCAGACACGCGCACGCCCGAGCCGCAGCATCCGTTGCTGCATTGCGCCCGTCGTGCGTCGCTGCAGTGGTATGTCGATGCGTCGCATCGCTGTCTGCAGCGCATCCCTCTCGAACGCCAGGTTCGCTCTCGAGCGGCGCTACATCGCGCGCTTGCGGCGTGGCGTTCTTACCGCATCCACTCTTCGCGCAAGGCCCCCACATGCCAGCCAGTTCGCTCGCCACAGACACACCATCCCGTGCCGCACCCGCAGCAACACGCCAGACCTGGAGCGCAGTCGGCTCGATGTCGCTGTGCGTTGCGTTGTTGATCGCCTCCGAATTCATGCCGGTGAGCCTGCTCACGCCGATCGCTGCGGATCTGCACGCAAGCGCTGGCATGGCCGGGCAGGCGATTTCGATCTCCGGCCTGTTCGCCGTGGTCGCCAGCTTGCTGATCGCACCGCTGTCGTCGCGCTTCAATCGGCGTCATGTGCTGCTCACGCTGACCACGGCGATGTTGGTGTCGCTGTTGTTGATCGCCAACGCGCACAGCTTCGGCATGTTGATGGCCGCGCGTGCGCTGCTCGGTGTCGTCATCGGTGGGTTCTGGGCGTTGTCCACCGCCACGGTGATGCGCATCATGCCCGAGCCCGCAGTGCCAAAGGCCTTGGGCATCATATTTATCGGTAACGCGGTCGCTGCCGCATTCGCCGCGCCGTTGGGCAGCTATCTGGGCGCGACCATCGGCTGGCGCGGTGTGTTTTGGGGCATGCTGCCGCTGGTTGCGCTCACCATCGTCTGGCAGTGGCGCAGCCTGCCGTCGATGCCAGCGCAAAGTGCCACTTCGCTGAGCGGTATCGTCACCTTGTTGAAGCGTCGCTATGTTGCGCGCGCCATGCTGGCGGTGATGCTCGGGTTTGCCGGCGCGTTCTCTGCATTCACTTACTTTCGCCCGTTTCTGGAAACCATTGCGCGGGTCGATGTGTCGCAACTGTCGTTGTTGCTGCTTGGCTTGGGTTTGGCCGGGTTCGTCGGGACCTATGCCGCCACCGCGCTGGTGCCCAAGCGCTTGTTCACCCTGCTCACGGTGCTGCCGGTCGCGCTGGGCGTGGCGACCATGTGCATGCTGCTCGCCGGCCATGTTGTGTGGGCTGTGGCAATTGCGATGATCGCCTGGGGCACGCTCAATGCGGCGATGCCGGTGGCGTGGTCCACCTGGCTGAGCCGCTGCATCAAGGATGCACCGGAAAGTGGTGGCGGCTTGATGGTTGCCGCGATCCAGCTCTCCATCATGCTGGGCGGCGCGTCAGGCGGTGTCCTGCTGGATCATGTCTCCATTGGTGCCACGTTCGTGGGTGCAAGCGTGTTGCTGCTGGCATCGTCCTTGGTGGCAGGGCGGGGCGATCGTTTGCAGCCCTGAGTGCTGGTGATTGCACGATGCAGCGCTCATCGCATGGAAGGCAGCTCGCGCCACGCTATGCCGCCAGAGCAAGGGTTCGATCAAGTCATCAGCTCAAACGCCAGCGTAAAAACCCAGATCCTGCCGCAGGGCATCCACGCAATAATCGACAAACGTGCGTACCTTGGATGAGCCCCGGCGTCCTTCCACGTAGACCACGTGCACCGGCTCTGGTGCGATCTCGAACGCGTCGAGGATGCACGTGAGCTTGCCGCTCTGCAGGTGTTCGCGGATCTGGTAAGACGGCACCTGCGTCAGTCCCCAGCCCTGCACTGCGGCGATGATGGCGGCGTTGAACGAGGTCACATTGAGGCGTGAGGCGACCTCTACCAGATGCTCACGGCCATCGATGCGGAACGGCCATTTGGGAGGACGCTCGGAAGATGCGGTGGAGATGGTGGCGTGCTGCAATAAATCGTCCGGCCGCTGCGCAGTGCCGTGCCCTGCCAGATAGCCGGGCGAGGCGCAGACCATGCGACGCACGCTGCCGACCGGGATGGCAGTCAGCGACGAGTCGGGCAGTACGCCGATGCGTACCGCCACATCGATGCCTTCGTCCAGTAGCGGCAGTACGCGGTCGACCAGCATGGTGCGCGCAGTCATCGATGGGTATTGACTCAGAAAGCGCGTCAATAGCGGTGTGACATGCAATGCGCCGAACATTTGCGGCGCGGTTACTGTCAGCAAGCCGCTGGGAAGTGCATGCAACCCGGCCGCTCTATTTTCGATGTCGTCCAAATCGGCAAGCAGGCGCCGGCAATCGATGGCGTACTGCTGCCCGGCTTCGGTGAGCCGCATGTTGCGTGTGGTGCGCACGACCAGCAGCACGCCCAGGCGGCTTTCCAGTTGCGCGATGGTGCGGGTGACCGTTGCGGTGGAAATGCCAAGACGCCGCGCAACGCCGGCAAAGCTTGTTTGCTCTGCAAGCGCGGCAAACAGTGTCATTTCCTGGATGCGGTCCACGTGCGTCCCAAGGTCGGAGGTGGCGGCAGGGTAGCAGCCTGCCGATGCGCGCTACGCGACCCACGCAATGACTGGCGATCGCACGCACTGCGCACCTGCGCGCAGCATTGCAGCAACGGCAATGGTGAATTGACACCCTTGGCGGTTCTCGACAGCTGCCTGTGTACCTAGCATGGCCGCCACGTCATCGATCTGGGAATTTCCATGGCGCATACCGATGCGCTCATCGCAGCCACTACCGACAACGCCACAACAGGGATCAGCCGCCGCACCCTGCTGCTGGCATCGTGCATAGGCACCGCGTACGCACTTGGCGCCGGCGCGCTCGGCGCTGCCGAACTTTCCAATACTGCAATTGCAACCAAAGGGACCACTATGCCGATCGACGACACATCCCGCGTCACTTTCCACACCCAACAGGTCGGTGATGTAGAGGTGTTCTACCGCGAGGCCGGGCGTAAAGATGCGCCGGTGTTGCTGCTGCTGCACGGGTTCCCCAGTGCCAGCCATATGTTTCGCGATCTGATGCCGCTGCTGGCAGATCGATACCGCCTGATCGCGCCGGATTTACCCGGTTTCGGCAATACCAAGGCACCGCCGCGCGGGCAGTTCGATTACACGTTTGAGAACCTTTACAAAGTGATCGAAGGCTTCACCGAGGCGTTGGGACTCGCCAGCTACAGCATGTATGTGTTCGATTACGGTGCGCCGGTCGGTTTTCGATTGGCTGCGGCAAATCCGCACAAGGTGAGCGCCATCATCAGCCAAAATGGCAATGCGTATCTGGAAGGTTTCAGCGACCAATGGGGGCCTTGGCAGACGTATTGGCGCGAGCCAACTGCGGCCAATCGCCAGGCTTGCCGCGGGTCGCTGTCGCCGCAAACCATCCGTGACTGGCAGTACGGCACCGGTGCCGACCCGAGCAAGCTGTCGCCCGATGGCTACACGTTGGATATCGCGTACATGGCGCGCCCGGGTGCCGAAGAGATCCAGCTCGATCTGATCCTGGACTACCGCAGTAATGTGGCCGCCTATCCGCGATTCCACGCGTATTTCCGCAAGCATCAGCCACCGTTGCTGGCGGTGTGGGGCAAGCACGATCCAGCCTTCATTCCGCCGGGCGCGCAGGCGTATCGCAAGGATCTGCCGAAGGCCGAAGTGCATCTGCTGGATGCGGGCCACTTCGCGCTGGAAACGCATGCGCCGGAGATTGCGCGCTACATCGGCGAGTTCCTGTCGCGCACGTTCAAGGCATCGGCGTAACTGCGTCGTTTGCACGCGTCCTGCGGACGCAGCGACAGGGCTGCGTTCGGGCGCATATGAGCCGTTGTGTCGGCGTGCTAGGTTGCTGTGATCATTCCCCGGAGAACTACCGAGATGCTCACCGCGTACCGATGGAGCGGGTTACTGGTGCTTGCCAGCCTTTTGCCGGTGTCTGCGGTTGCCGGCACGCCCGATGGCGGTTACCGGCAGCCACCGGAGCCATTGTTGAGCGTGTTGCGCGCACCGCTCAATCCGTCGCCGCGGTTGGACCCCACCGGCAAGACCTTGTTGCTGGTGCAGCGCACCCAGTACCCGCCGATCGCGCGCGTGGCCGAGCCGTATCTGAAGCTGGCCGGCGTGCGTGTGGAGCCGCGCACGCATAGCCGCCACGACATGTCCAACGGTTACGGCATTCGTTCCTGCCTGCAGGGCTTCAGCCTGGTGGATGTTGCAAGCGGCAAGCAGACCGCCGTGAACCTGCCGGCCGGTGCCTGTCCGGCAGCGCCGGTATGGTCGCCGGACGGGCGCCGCTTCGCCTTCAACAACACTGCGGCCGATCGCGTCGAGCTGTGGGTGGGCGAAGTGGCCACTGGCAACGTGCGCAGGATCGACGGTGTGCAACTCAACCCGGTGCTGGGCGGCGAGATCCAGTGGCTGGGCGGCAGCGACACCCTGCTGCTGAAGACGGTACCGCAAGACCTGGGCGCCGCCCCGCGCAAGGCCGCGGTGCCGCCAGGCCCGGAGGTCAAGGAAACCATCCAGGGCAAGGGCGAAAGCAGCACCTATGAAGCGCGCGATACGCTCGCCAGCCCCGAAGACGAGGCCTTGTTTACCTACTACGCCACCTCCCAGCTGCTCACGGTGGATGTGGCCAACGGCAGCCAGCGCAAGCTCGGTACGCCTGCGGTCTACAGCAACGTGGATGGCGCGCCCGATGGCCGCCACGTGCTGGTGCAACGGTTGAAGCAGCCGTACTCCTACGTCACTACCTACGCACGTTTCGCTCACGCTGTGGCGGTGTTGGATCTGGCCAATGGCAGCGAGCGCGTGTTGGCCGATCTGCCGGTTGCCGACCGGGTGCCGGTGCAAGGTGTGTCGATTGGCCCGCGTGCGTATTCCTGGCGCGCCAACCAGCCGGCCACGCTGGTCTGGGCCGAAGCGCTGGATGGTGGCGATTGGAAAACCAATGTGCCCGCGCGCGACAAATTGATGACGCTGGCTGCACCGTTCACCGCCAAACCGCGTGAAGTCACCCGCGTGCAGCAGCGTTATTCCGGCGTGTCGTGGTTTGCCGAAGGTGGGCAAGCGCTGCTGGACGAATACGACGAAAACCGCCACTGGCGGCGTACCACCTTGCTGGATGCCGACCGCCCCGGCACTGCCGGACGTGTGCTGTTCGACCTGTCCACCGACGACCTGTACGCCGATCCTGGCCTGACGGAGATGCGTGTGCTGGCCAACGGCCAGGCCGTGCTGCGCGAAGAGCGTGGTGCGTTGTTCCTGAGCGGGCAGGGCGCCTCGCCGGCGGGCGACCGGCCGTTTCTGGATCGCTATGAGGTGGCCAGTGGCAAGACCCAGCGGCTATTCCGCAGCGATGCCAATGTGGACGAGCTGTTCTTCGGTTTTGCCGGCGACGATGTGTCGCGCCTGTTGACTTGGCACCAGTCGCTGACCGACCCGCCCAATGTGTATCTGCGCACGCTGGGCCAGCCGCTGCCGACGGCGGCCACGGGCGAGGCGGTCCTTGCTTCGACCGCCTCGCCGGTCACCCACTTTCCGGATCCGACCCCGCTGGTGCGGCAGATCAAGAAGCGGCTGGTGACCTACAAGCGCAAGGACGGCGTGGAGCTGTCGTTCACCCTGTACACGCCGCCCGGCTATCAGGAAGGCACGCGCGTGCCGGCGATCCTGTACGCCTACCCGCTCGATTATGCCGACCCCTCCAAGGCAGGCCAGGTCAGCGGCGCCAGCGAACGCGACTTCACCCGGCTGAGCTACTACCAGGTGCTGCTGCTGGCCGGTTACGCGATCATCGACGATGCCGCGTTCCCCATCGTCGGCGACCCCAAGACCGCGTACGACACCTACCTGCAGCAACTGGTGGACGACGCCACCGCTGCGGTGGACAAGGCAGTGGAACTGGGCGTGGTCGATCGCCAACGGATCGGCGTCACCGGGCATAGCCACGGCGCGCTGATGACGGCCAACCTGTTGGCACAGACCGACCTGTTCCGCGCCGGCGCCGCTACCAGCGGCAGCTACAACAAGACGCTGACGCCATTCGGTTTCCAGAACGAGCGCCGTTCGTTCTGGGCCGCGCCGGAAGTCTACGCACAGGCGTCTGCGTTCTTCCACGCCGACAAGATCAACGAACCGTTGTTGATCGTGCACGGCATGGACGACGCCAACCCCGGGACCGAAACCACTCAGGCACCGAGGTTGTTCCAGGCGATCCGTGGCAACGGCGGCACTGCGCGGCTGGTGTTGCTGCCGTTCGAACCGCATTGGTACACCGCACGCGAATCCACCGAAGACGTGGTCGCCGAGATGCTGGACTGGTTCGACCGTTACGTGAAAAACGCCCCGCCGCGCGACGCGGCTAGCAAGCCAAAGCAGGCGGCTGGCAAGCCAAAGCAGTAAGTGGCGTGCCAATGCAGCGTGTTATTCAAAGCTGGCATTGGCATCAGCGCGGGGTTGGAGTGTTCTTTGCAGGCAGATGCTGTCTGGTAAAGCGCGCTCCGGCCCCGTTTGGTGAGTGGCTGCATTGGCGGCCACAGCGCTGTGCACGTATCACGCAAACATGCCACGCACCACATCGGCATTGCTTTGCCCGTTGGGGTTGCCCACCGTGCTGTCGGAAGCAAGGTTCCAGCAACTCAGATGCGCCAGCGCGTTGACCAACGGATAGGACAGATGCAGCTGGGTGACCGTGCCATAGAGCGGAAAATCGTCCACGCTTTGCAGATCCAGCTCAATCTGCGTTTCATCCGGCAATTGCTTCCACCATGCACGCACCAGATCGTTGTACACCCACAGCACCTCGACCGACTGCTGCGCCGGCACGTTGAACCAGCTATTTGCCAGCACGCGCAAGGTCTGCCGCACCAGTAACGCGCCACCGGATTTTTTGGCTGCCAGCAGCCCCTGTTTCAAGGCATCGAATGCGGCGGTGTCGAACACCTGGTTGTGCCGGAACATGCCGTTGGCGTCTTCGCACAATTGCTCGTTGGCGTATGCCGGATAGCTGCGCGTTTTCTCGCAGAACGGCTGTAGCCCGAACAGCGGCGGCAGGTCGTCGGCAACCACGGTTTCGCCTGATTCCGGGTCGATGTTCACCCCTTGATCGGAATTGACGAACACCAGCAGACGCGCAATACCGCGTGCCAGCAGCGGCATGATGCCCAGGTTCTCCAGGTTGCCGCCGTCGGCGAAGCGGTAACTTAGCGTCGGTTGGCTCTCACGACCATCGACCGGCCAGTACGGATAACGCGGCACCAGGCCATTGATCTCGGGAAACTTCTCTTCGAAGTCCTGCGCCGGCGCCATGCTGCTGCAACCGGCGATGTCATTGAGACTGAAGACGCGCAGCGGCACGCTGGTAGTGACTCCGTCGGCACCAGCGTCGGCGATGTAATCGCTGCCCATCGCGAACGACTCGATCAGACCTCCACCCATGACACCGAGTTGCTCAGGCTGGTTGAAAACGCCACGCACGCCAAGCAACCAGTTGGCTTCGAACGGCACCAGATCCGAGGTCACGCTGTCGTTGATGAAGACAGACGTATTGAAGATCGGTAACGGCCGCCCGTCGCGGATGGTGTAGAAGTTGTCGCTGCTCAACTGCGGATTGCGCAGCAGCGGGCCTTCCGCCAGATACTGCGTCGTGCCGGTGAAATAACGCGGATCGACGCCTGTGGCATCCGGATTCCACAAGCCGAAATCCTTCAATACCAGCTTGCCGATCACCGCCTGCCACATATCCGCCGGCGCGTAGCGTTTGCTCAGCCGGTACTCGGCGAGTTCAGCGACGATCGGCAACGTGCCAAGACGATACGGCACCTGGCCGAGATTGTTGCTGCCCATCTTCCCCAGCTCGTCCAAGGTGAGTTGCGCTGGATCCAGCACCACCGGCCCGAGGAAGTCGTCATCGCTGATCGACGTCGGCAGATAGGTGAACAACACATTGGCCCATGTCCCGCCGGACACCGAAGAGATCGCCGCCACCTTGTCCAGAAGCCCCAGGGAGCGCAGCCCGCGCAGTTGACCCAGCGCACACGACAGCGCACGACTGCCGCCGCCGGAGAGACAGATGCCGACCGCGTCCGACGAGGTCTCGCTTGGGGCTGCGCCCAGTGGATCGATTGCCACGTTGAATGTCGCCATGGTGTTCTCCCTGTGTGGCGTTTGGCCCTTTCAAAGCGCCGTCAGAAGCCTAGCGTCTGCGGATCCAATCGCCACGTGGCGTTGCGCACAGATCGCGTCGCGCAGCGGAGGGCGCTCTTGTCGATCTTTCAGATAGTCCGGTGTGAGATGACGGGCACATCACCCGAAGACCGAGCCTGCCAGCCCTAATCTGCCGAGAGCGACCCCAGGGTAAAGCCGGAGACGGCATTCACTTTGCCGCGCCACAGCACACCACGGTTGCTGGGCAATGGCTGGCCGCCGGGCGAGAAGCAACGCGACTCGATCAGGTGAAGGAACTGCGGAGGCGTGCTGCTCTGCTGAGCGTCCTCTTCCGTGTCGTAGATGCTGGCATGGCTGGCAAACGCGCGACGGATATCTTCTTTTTCTTCGACGCTGCCGGGATAGGCCGCAGAAAATTCCTGCGCGAACGCCTCGAAATACTGCTTGCCGCTGACCAGCTGGCCAGAAACGATGATGCCTTCGACAAACAGCGTAATGCCGAACTGCACGTTCGAACTATTGACGGTGGCGACCAGCTTCTGCAGATACCAATCCAGGCTCTGGCCGTCGAACGCCAGCTTGATGTCTTCCAGGTTCGGTTGATTGTCGTCTTGATCTGTCATGTGGCTCTCCTTGGTGGAAGGTGTAACGCGTATGTTGAAGTAAGCGCAGCGACGTGCCTACGCATCGCCCCGCATGCCCAAGAAAGCAGGTGCGTCCTGTCCAGTGATCGGCGCGGTTGGGTCCGCTATCGTCGCCTTGGAGAGCATGCCCCAGAGTCTATGACATGTTTGCCTTGTTGGCCTGCCCTGGTTGGAGTCTTGATCCTCAGCGCTAGCTTGTGCTGTTGCACAAGCTCCTTGCTCGCGCGGGTGCTCGATTGGGGCTGTCAGTCAACGTTCGTTCCGAGCCATCGGGGAGTAGCGGCGCAGCTTGGCGATGTCCTTAGCAGTCCGTCACGGCCCGGTATAGGCCTCAAGGGATGAAATTTTCTGATGAAATTTCGCGACTAGATATGGTTTTTCTGACACTTGTTAGCCTTGATCGCTCGCCACTCACGCCCGTCTCTTCATTAGAGGGGCACCGATAAAATCAAACCGCGTCGAAGAGAAGGCCAATCGTAGTGGCTGTGATAGGCGATGGTCGCCCAAAGAACACATTGGTTGCGCGTTGCCCAGCGAACCCCCGAAGATATATAGCCATTTGCCAAGATGTTTAGCGAGCTAAGAAAGGGATGCCATTGCAATGACTTGGCTCGGTCTCGATCAAGATTTACCCATATCGTGTAGAGAGAAGCTCGCTACCAATGAAGACCGTAGAAGACTGCAAATTGCTGGTTCGAGAGGGGTTTCTATCTCCAGAGAAGTGGGAGGTAAATCTTGCACTAGCCGAGCGACTGCTTTCGGAAGCGCTGTTGGACGATCCAAACAACCCGCTCTTGCTCACCTGCCTGGGTGCAGTCCTTTGTGATCAAGGTCAACACAAAGCCGCCGCAGTGCAGTTGCGCTACGCGATAGCGCACGGGTCACAGGACAGAAATACCTTCTTCAATCTTGGTGTTGCATTGCTTAACTCTAGAAGCAGTGATGCCATGACATTCTTCAACAAGTCAAAGGCATTCAAGTCATCGCTTCAGTCCTGGCAGGCGTACTTCGATCCTCAGGCGCACTGATAAGGATCGCCAGGCTGCTGGGTGGTTCTACCATATATAAGGTGCACCCTAAGATATCTAAGCCCGAATTGGGTTTTGGCCGTACCCAAGATTTCTCTTGAATCCCAGAGAGGACTTATCCACAGAGTTGTGCATGGCTGCCGAGGCCTGCCCCTCGTACACTCAGCCCAACTCACAAACCTGGCTGGTCAGATGGTTGTTCAAACTAAGCGTCGTCGCTTCTCTGCTAGGCTCGAAAAGCGAGGCCCACTGATTTTTGACGACGCACCGTTATCTCTGCGCGTTGGATATATAAAGCTGTTGCTACCAACTTATGTTGGTGAAAGCCGTTCCACGCGAATAGCCAGGCGAGAGCCCTTAGGAATCGATGAGGTGCATGAGCTGTTTTTGGCTCGATGCCGTATAGACGGAGATCCGCACGAATGGGGCGAGTGTAGTTCTTGGGAAGCACTGACGACACACCTCAAAGGTAGTTGTTGGCCTCAGTTTTTTGACTTTGTCGAGTTGCTCGCCGAACTGCTTATTGAGAAGGATGATCACTTTTCGTTTGATAGCCCTGCTAAGTTTGAAGTTTATAGGATTCGTCTGAACGATCTCCTGGATGAGGAGAACATCGGCTGGCAAATGGATGCGCATGGGGAACTGAAGCGCAAGATCCGTGCAATGAATCGATCAATCTCTTCAGCCAATGCTGCGCTCGATAGCCGGTTTAAAAGCGCTCGCGAGCACTACAAGCGTTCATTGAGCTACCTGCTAACTCATCCGGTCGACGAGGCAAACAGTGTTCGAGAGATCATCAGCGCATTGGAAAGCGTCATCAAGGTCATCGCTCCTAAGGTAGCTACTCTTGGTGCCGGAGTAAAAGAGCTTCGAAAGAGAGGTGATTTCAACCGCTGGAGTTTGGACATCATAGAAAAGCTATATGCCTATTCGAATGACTCTCCGTTCGTTCGTCATGGACACATCGATGGAGTAGCTCCTACGAGAGCCGAGGCTGAAATGATTGTACAGACTGCCTTATCAATGATTTGCTACCTCATTGAGGTGGGCGGAGAGGGTGCCGAGCGACCTTAAATTGAAGTTTTTTCCTTTCAGAGGTGAAAGTCGTATATCAGGCTGACCTCAACTCAATGAGGGTATGGTCGGATACGTATGTGCAGACCTATGTGGAAAACAGCTTGGTCGTGGCATACCTCATCGTGTCGGTCCGCTTGGATTAGCGTCATTCACCCCACGCGCGAGTTCCTGTTGTTGCGTGAGCTGCCTTTCCTGCGCAATCGCCTGATTAGCTGCCAGCAACGTCTGGTCTGATTGCTCAAGCGGAATGTTGATCGCCTGGTCAATTTGCACATGCACGCGTTTGCTCGCCGGGTCGTCTAGGGATGGTCTGATCAACGGCATCGGAGGATGAGCCTAACCACATCGACCAGGCTGACGGCGCTCAGATCCTCGATTTTTTTGCCGTTTCCGGCGCGTTTGCAGGGTGTTGCCCGGGTTACAGGCGCACGTTCCCCATCGTCGGCAGTAACTGCTTTCGCTTCATCCACAGGTTCGATAGCGCAAACAAGGTCAGCACCTGCGCGGTGTTCTTGGCCAGGCCGCGATAGCGGACCTTGGTGTAGCCGAACTGGCGCTTGATCACCCGGAATGGATGCTCCACCTTCGCGCGCACGCTGGCCTTGAAGTGTTCCCAACGTCTTTCCCGAGCACGCTCGCGTTTGTTGCCGAGGGCTTGCATCGTCGAGGGCCTGGCGGCGATGAAGAATGCAGCCTTGCAGGCCTGCAGTTCTTCGCGTTTGTCCGCACCGGTGTAGCCGCTATCGCCGAACACGCTGTCTTCTTTGCCATGCAGCAACGTGTGCATCACCGTGACATCGGCGACGTTGGCGGCTGTGCAATGGACGTGGTGCACCAACCCGGAAAATTCATCCACGCCGATGTGCGCCTTCATCCCGAAATACCACTGATTGCCCTTCTTGGTCTGATGCATCTCAGGGTCGCGCGCGTTGTCGGCGACGTCCCCCCGCCCTGAGTAGCGGCTTGGTTTAGAGTCCGGGGGTAATGATATCGGTGTTTGCCAGATGTTGGGCATAAGCAGCCGGGGTCATGCCGCCGATTGCATTCTTGGGTCGCTCTTCGTTGTACGCGCGTCGCCAGCGTTCGATTTCGGTGCGCGCGTGCAGCAGTGTCGGGAACCAGTGCTCGTTGAGGCATTCGTCGCGTAGTCGGCCGTTGAACGATTCGACGTAGGCGTTCTGGTTCGGTTTGCCGGGTTGGATCAGCCGCAACTGCACACCACGGGCATGTGCCCAGGCGACCATCGCCCTGCCGCAAAACTCCTTGCCGTTGTCAGTGCGGATCACCTTCGGCAAACCGCGACTGTGTGCCAACCGATCCAGCACGCGCGCAACGCCATGTCCCGAGATCGCGCGCTCCACGTCGATGGCGACCGCTTCGTGGGTTGCATCGTCCACGATCACCAGACACTTGACCACCCGACCGTCGGCAGTGCGGTCGAACACGAAGTCCATCGACCACACCTGATTGGCCTGCGCTGGCCGCAGCAGCGGCTGACGCTCGCTTATTGGCACCTTTTTGCGTTTGCGCCGTCGGACCTGTAGCTGCTGCTCGCGGTACAACCGCTCCACCCGTTTGTAGTTCACGATGCGCCCTTCCTGTCGCAGTTTGAGATAGATCATTCCCACGCCATAGCGGCGATGGCGATGCGCCAACGCAACGATGCGCTCGCGCAGTTCGCCATTGCGGTCTTCGCGTGGGCAATAGCGCAGCGCACTGGCGCTCATGCCGATCGCTGCCAAGGCGCGACGCTCGCTGGCGCCACGCCCGATCCACTCGCGCACCAGCGTACGACGCGCCGGTGCGCTTACCACTTTTTTCGCAGCGCATCCTTGATCAGGTCGTTCTCGAACAATTGCTCGGCCAGCAACTTCTTCAGCCGCGCGTTCTCGGACTCGAGGTCCTTGAGCCGCTTGGCATCAGGCACGCTCATCCCGCCGAATTTGCTGCGCCACAGGTAGTACGAGGCCTCGCTGAAGCCATGGCGCCGGCACAGGTCCTTGATCGCCACGCCGCTTTCGGCTTCGCGCAGAAAGCCGATGACCTGCTCGTCAGTAAAACGTTTCTTCACGTCCAATCTCCTCGGGGTAGGGAATTGGACTCCAAACTGAGGCGCTACTCAAAATCGGGGGGACGTCGTCGGCATTCTTGGTCGAACTGGGCGCCGCGATCAGCGTCGCATCGACGATCGTGCCCGACCGCAGGCTCTGGCCCTTGCGCGCCAGATGCGCGTTGACCGCTTCCAGCATCCGCGCGGCAAGGCCATGGGTCTCCAGCAGGCGCCGAAAGTTGAGAATCGTGGTCTCGTCCGGAACGTTGTCCAAGCCACCGAGCTGGGCAAACCGCCGCAAGGTCGGGATCTCGTGCAGTGCTTCTTCCATCGCCGGATCGCTCAGCGCATACCACTGCTGCAGCAGATGAATCCGCAACATCGTCGCCAGTGCGTACGGCTGCCGACCTGGCCGGCCCGATACCGGATAGTGCGGCGCGATCAGACCGAGCAGTTGCTGCCACGGAACCACCTGCTCCATCTCGGCCAGAAAGATCTCCCGCCGGGTCTGCTTGCGCTTGCCCAGGCCCTCAGCGTCACCGAACGTCAGTTGCATGGATCACTCCTCAACATGAGGCGGGTAGTGTCGCGTATCTGTGGTGCGTTGTTCAGAGGTTCCCTAGCCGCCCTTCCACCGCAAACAGGTTGCCGGTCTTGCTCATCACCACGTGATCTACGCGGGTCAACGCGTTGCTGGCCATGGAGCGATCTGCCGCTTCTGGGTAACTCTCGCGGTTGTCTTTACATGCGGCCAGTAAGCATCGGCTGGCCCGCTCACTCATTTCGTCATAAGGCTTGCCAACACTTTCGTCGATCTTACGCATGCCATCGCGGATCTGCTCAAGCATGGCGTGGTCGGGATGATCTGGGTCGTCTGGACCGTGCTGGGCTGGAGTCGAACTGGATGTGGGCGAGACTGGTACATATTTATGGTCATGTGCCGGATTTACGCTTCCATCCTGGGTGTGATCGAAGTGATGAAGGACTGGTGGTGTTGTGCTGCTGTCGTAGTAAGCAAAGGGAGCCTTGTTCTTACCAAAGTCCAAACCCTCACCTTCAATGATCGGCTCTTTCATTCCGACAGAGGCCATATTGACGGTTACAGCAGGCATCACACCCTGTATGGGCCTTGCATACTTCCTTTCGTACTCAACTATATGCTCTACCCCTGAAGTCGCGTAATAGTTTGGATAGTCTGATGTACCTCTATCCCCGATTCCAATTGGGTTTCGACCTGGGATAGGGTGTGTCGGATCTGGTCTATTGAAGTAATGTTGTCCCATTGCCGCAACATTTGTCGGCGACATTTGTAGCTGACCATCCGGGTCGAATTTTAGTCCTGGCCGTGGCTGAATAGTTGCGCCGGCACCCTGTGGCTTGACGATAAAATCTTCAATCCTGCGGTTTCCTAGGGATGGTCTGATCAACGGCATCGGAGGATGAGCCTAACCACATCGACCAGGCTGACGGCGCTCAGATCCTCGATTTTTTTGCCGTTTCCGGCGCGTTTGCAGGGTGTTGCCCGGGTTACAGGCGCACGTTCCCCATCGTCGGCAGTAACTGCTTTCGCTTCATCCACAGGTTCGATAGCGCAAACAAGGTCAGCACCTGCGCGGTGTTCTTGGCCAGGCCGCGATAGCGGACCTTGGTGTAGCCGAACTGGCGCTTGATCACCCGGAATGGATGCTCCACCTTCGCGCGCACGCTGGCCTTGAAGTGTTCCCAACGTCTTTCCCGAGCACGCTCGCGTTTGTTGCCGAGGGCTTGCATCGTCGAGGGCCTGGCGGCGATGAAGAATGCAGCCTTGCAGGCCTGCAGTTCTTCGCGTTTGTCCGCACCGGTGTAGCCGCTATCGCCGAACACGCTGTCTTCTTTGCCATGCAGCAACGTGTGCATCACCGTGACATCGGCGACGTTGGCGGCTGTGCAATGGACGTGGTGCACCAACCCGGAAAATTCATCCACGCCGATGTGCGCCTTCATCCCGAAATACCACTGATTGCCCTTCTTGGTCTGATGCATCTCAGGGTCGCGCGCGTTGTCGGCATTCTTGGTCGAACTGGGCGCCGCGATCAGCGTCGCATCGACGATCGTGCCCGACCGCAGGCTCTGGCCCTTGCGCGCCAGATGCGCGTTGACCGCTTCCAGCATCCGCGCGGCAAGGCCATGGGTCTCCAGCAGGCGCCGAAAGTTGAGAATCGTGGTCTCGTCCGGAACGTTGTCCAAGCCACCGAGCTGGGCAAACCGCCGCAAGGTCGGGATCTCGTGCAGTGCTTCTTCCATCGCCGGATCGCTCAGCGCATACCACTGCTGCAGCAGATGAATCCGCAACATCGTCGCCAGTGCGTACGGCTGCCGACCTGGCCGGCCCGATACCGGATAGTGCGGCGCGATCAGACCGAGCAGTTGCTGCCACGGAACCACCTGCTCCATCTCGGCCAGAAAGATCTCGCGCCGGGTCTGCTTGCGCTTGCCCAGGCCCTCAGCGTCACCGAACGTCAGTTGCATGGATCACTCCTCAACATCAGGCGGGTAGTGTCGCGTATCTGTGGTGCGTTGTTCAGAGGTTCCCTAGAGCATTCATTTCTGGTAAGCCTGCAGCTGGATTGCCCTGCTTTTGTCTACTCAGTAACGCGTTCCAACCTGCAATTTCTGCTTTCGCTTCGTCGTCTCTGCTTGCTTGAATGGAAGTGGCGAAGACGCGCGTGTAATCGTGAACAGGATTTGTACTTTTAGCTATGGAAACGGCATCGTTGTGGAACGCCGCGTTCGCTAGCCTTCTTTCGGGGGCATTGAAACCGTGTTGAATCTCGTGTCCGAGGACAAACGTCATGTCATTGGGATCGTACCCGTTAGGATTTGCCGCAGACCTTCCCTGTAATCTGGCAGCAGGCATGTTCATGGAGTGACTGCTAGCGCTGTAGGTGCCACCAGCAGTGAATCCTGGAGGTATAAAGTCGAAGTGTTCTAAATGCTTATGCGGCGGATCACTCTTGTCGGTCGTCATTACCGCTCGTTTAATCTCATCTGCAAGCACTGGCGAGCCATTGATGGTCGATTGGAGGTTGTTGACCATATCTTGCGTCACTGGATGAGTCGCCCTCGATGCATCCAGATATGTCTTCTGGGAAAATTCGATCGACATATGCTGCAGCCTGAGAGTTGCTTGTAGATCCGGGTTGTGTCTAGGGAACCTCTGAACAACGCACCACAGATACGCGACACTACCCGCCTGATGTTGAGGAGTGATCCATGCAACTGACGTTCGGTGACGCTGAGGGCCTGGGCAAGCGCAAGCAGACCCGGCGCGAGATCTTTCTGGCCGAGATGGAGCAGGTGGTTCCGTGGCAGCAACTGCTCGGTCTGATCGCGCCGCACTATCCGGTATCGGGCCGGCCAGGTCGGCAGCCGTACGCACTGGCGACGATGTTGCGGATTCATCTGCTGCAGCAGTGGTATGCGCTGAGCGATCCGGCGATGGAAGAAGCACTGCACGAGATCCCGACCTTGCGGCGGTTTGCCCAGCTCGGTGGCTTGGACAACGTTCCGGACGAGACCACGATTCTCAACTTTCGGCGCCTGCTGGAGACCCATGGCCTTGCCGCGCGGATGCTGGAAGCGGTCAACGCGCATCTGGCGCGCAAGGGCCAGAGCCTGCGGTCGGGCACGATCGTCGATGCGACGCTGATCGCGGCGCCCAGTTCGACCAAGAATGCCGACAACGCGCGCGACCCTGAGATGCATCAGACCAAGAAGGGCAATCAGTGGTATTTCGGGATGAAGGCGCACATCGGCGTGGATGAATTTTCCGGGTTGGTGCACCACGTCCATTGCACAGCCGCCAACGTCGCCGATGTCACGGTGATGCACACGTTGCTGCATGGCAAAGAAGACAGCGTGTTCGGCGATAGCGGCTACACCGGTGCGGACAAACGCGAAGAACTGCAGGCCTGCAAGGCTGCATTCTTCATCGCCGCCAGGCCCTCGACGATGCAAGCCCTCGGCAACAAACGCGAGCGTGCTCGGGAAAGACGTTGGGAACACTTCAAGGCCAGTGTGCGCGCGAAGGTGGAGCATCCATTCCGGGTGATCAAGCGCCAGTTCGGCTACACCAAGGTCCGCTATCGCGGCCTGGCCAAGAACACCGCGCAGGTGCTGACCTTGTTTGCGCTATCGAACCTGTGGATGAAGCGAAAGCAGTTACTGCCGACGATGGGGAACGTGCGCCTGTAACCCGGGCAACACCCTGCAAACGCGCCGGAAACGGCAAAAAAATCGAGGATCTGAGCGCCGTCAGCCTGGTCGATGTGGTTAGGCTCATCCTCCGATGCCGTTGATCAGACCATCCCTAGCGCCAGAGGATTGAAAATCAGCTGCCGGTAGAGTGACGGTCCCGGACTGAATATCGTAACTCCCAGCAAGATTTTGTTGTCCTGTAGAACCTTGCAGTGCAAATGCTTTCAAGTGCCCATTCTGGGCATCTTGATTGAGAAGCTCAAGCTGTTGTGAGTCAGCAACTACGGCTGAGCGAAGTTGCGCAACTTGCTCAGGCGTAACACCTGATTGACTTGCGAACTGCTTCAAAGCCGCTTCAAGTTGAGCATTTGGACTAGCCATGTCGGTAGGTGCTCCTACTCATTCACGGTGGAAATCGACGTTACGCAGGCGCGATATTTCTTGCCATCAAGCGCTGTTACTTCAGGCCTGGAAGCAATAGAGACCGTCATGCCGTCTTTGTGATAGTGCCAATCAATGAGCTGGCCAAGTTCGCCGTAGTTAGGCGCATCGCCAAAGCCCATTGCCTTCATGGCATTGTGGTAATCCTCGAAACTGAGCTGACAAATATCCGTCATGGCTGCATATCTATCGGACTTGTGCACGAAGTCCAGCGACACGCCAGGACTACGCATAGCAGCTGCTGGCAGGTACTGAATTTCGTACGACCAATCGCCTCCTAATAGCTGGCTATAGGCGAACGATTCGACTCGCTGCCCCGGAATCGCGTTGAAGTGTTCAAGGCGAACTCCGACCACTTCATTCACACGCTCAGGGCTGAGATCGCTGGAGGATTTCAGAGCACCGATCAGTTTCAAGAACCGCTTGCCGATCTCGTCGGCGCTGAGTTCAGAGGTGCTAGCCGATGTACTGTCAGTCGAGGTCATGGTGGCATGTTCCTTCGCGGGTGGCTGTATTGCATCGGCCGAGGTGTGTGCGCAAGCACAGAGTGTCGTTCCGCATAGCGCGAGTATCGAAAGCAGGACGGTTCTTGAAAATCTCATTGACTCGTTCCGTGCAAATGATCAGGGGAAGTTATTTTTCCTAACATGAATCATCAGTTAAGTTTTTCGCTGAAATTATCAGTCACAGCATTGACGGATCTAGGCCCGAACCATCACCACCCAGCCACCGCACCATCGGAGCGCGGATCGCTTGCTCCACTGATCACGCCATCCACCTCGCGGACCAATGCGCCCGCGTGTCCCATGATCGAGGTATATGCGGGCAACAGTTCCACCGCATGTCCGGCATCGCGCAGTGCTTGCACGACTGCTGGATCAAAGCGGTCTTCCAACTTCAGTGAAGTGCTGTCTTCGCCCCATGTGCGGCCGAGCAACCAACGTGGTGCCGTGATCGCTTGCTGTAGCGGTACGCCGAAGCGCGCGTAGCGGGAGAAGAGGGCGGCCTGGGTTTGTGGTTGGCCTTCGCCGCCCATGGTGCCGTAGGCCATGACGCGGCCGTCGTCGAAAGTAGCCAGCGCCGGGTTGAGGGTGTGGAAGGGTTTGCGCCCAGGGGCGAGGGCGTTCCAGCCGTCGGCGGCGAGGCGGAAGCTGCAGCCGCGGTTTTGCCAGGTGATGCCGGTGCGCGGCAGCACCAGGCCGGAGCCGAATTCGAAATACGTTGACTGGATGCAGCTGACCGCGCGGCCGTGCGCATCGATGGCGCCGAACCAGACGGTGTCGCCGGCCTGCGAGGGCTGCGGCCAAGGCAGAGCGGTGCGCATATCGATGCGTGCGGCCAGCGCGTCGAGTGCGGCCTTGTCGTCGAGCAGGGTCTGTGCGTCGAGCGTCATCCAGGCGGGGTCGCCGATGTGTGCGTCGCGGATCAGGAAGGCCTGTTTGGTGGCTTCGATCAGGCCGTGCAGGTGTGCGTAGCTGTCGGGGTGTTCGGCGTGCAGGCGATCGAACAACGCGAGGATCAACAGCGATGCCAATCCTTGCGTGGGCGGTGCGTGGTTGTAGAGGCGCGCGCCGTGGATGGCGACCGAGAGCGATACGCTGGCGTCGGCATGATGGCTTGCGAGGTCGTGTGCGTTGAGCGGGCTGCCGAGGGCTTGCAGGTCGGCGGCGATGTCGTCGGCCAGTGCGCCGCGATAGAAGCTCTCCAACCCATTGTCGGCGAGCCGTTGCAAGGTGCGTGCGAGGTGCGCTTGTTGCAGCAGCGCGCCTTCGTGCAGGGGCGCGCCGTGTGGCTCGAAGATGCTGGCGTAGGCGCCGGGTTGCACGCGCAGTTCGGCGCTCTTGCTGGCGGCGATGTGTGCGCCGCCTAACGTGACCGGTACGCCATCGCTGGCATGGTGAATGGCGTCCTGCAATAAGCGGTGCAGCGATAAGCTGCCGCCTGCGTGCTGCAGCGCGAGTGCCCAGCCGGAGACGGTGCCGGCCACGGTATTGGCCGCACCGGGGCCGCGCCACGGAATGCTGCTGTGGCCGCGATAGAAGTCCAAGGTTGCCGCCTGTGCAGCGCGGCCGCAGGCATCGATGGCGTGTACGCGGCCGTCGGGTTCGTGGATCAGCCAGAAGCCGTCGCCACCGATACCGGTCATGTGCGGGTACACCACGGCCAGGCAGGCGGCGGTGGCGACGGCGGCTTCGATGGCGTTGCCGCCGTCGCGCAGGACATCGCGCCCGGCCTGTGCGGCCAGATGATGCGGGGCCACGACCATGCCGCGACGCGCGCGCAAGGTGTGCAGCATCAGTGCGTCTCCGCCGGTGGGCTGAAGGCGAGCAGGCCGTCGCGTTCGAGTTGCGCGGCGAGTGCGAACAAGCGATCTTCGCGGCCGGGCGCAGCAATCAATTGCACGCCCAGCGGCAGGCGGCCGGGGCGCGGCAACGGTGCGGCCAATACCGGGCAGGCGGCAAGCCCGAGCGGTTGGGTGAAGATGCCTAAGTTGGCGCGCGCAGACACCGGCAGGCCGTCGATCTGGATGGTGTCTTGATCGATGCGTGGTGCCACGCACGGTGTGGTTGGCGCGATCAGCACATCCACCTCGTCCCACAGCCGTTGCATGGCGGCGCTGAACCAGTGCGCGAAGCGGTGTGCATCGGCCACCGCGCTGGCAGGCAATTGTAGGCCGGCGAGCAGGCGGTCGCGGGTGGCCGGGTCGAACTGTTCGGCATGCGTGCTCAAACCGGCGCGATGACGATGGCCGCCTTCGGCAGCGGTGAGCACGAAGGCGGCGGCGCGGGCGCGTTCTGCTTCGGGTAATTCGAGGAGGGTGGTGCTGTTGCAGGCGGTGAGCAATGCGCTGAGGCCGGCATCCAGGTCGGGGTCGAGATTGCGTTGGAACCAGCCGCCAAGGCGTGCGATGCGCAAGCTGCCGGCATTGCAGGAGGCAACGGCGTGACCAAGCATCACTTCATAGACGCGGCGTAGATCGGCGATGGAGGTGGCGAACGGGCCGACCACATCCAGCGCATCGACGAAGCCGAACACGCCCTCCAGCGGCAACGTGCCGTGCGTGGGACGCAGGCCGTACACGCCGCACAATGCAGCCGGCACGCGGATGGAGCCGTTGGTGTCCGAGCCCAGCGCAAACGGCACCAGCCCGGCAGCGACTGCGGCAGCCGAGCCGCCCGACGAGCCACCAGCCAGATGGCAGTGATCATGCGGGTTGGCGGTGGTGCCGTAGTGCGCGTTGACGGTGGCAAACCCGTAGGCAAACTCGTCCATGTTGGCGGTGCCCACCAGCACCGCGCCGGCATCGCTCAGCCGTTGCACCACCGCTGCATCGCGGGTGGCAGGTGCGCACTGCGCACGCACAACGGCGCCAGCAGTGGTGACCTGGCCGGCGACATCGAACAGATCCTTGACCACAAACGGCACACCGGCCAACGCACCGCCATCGCTGCCACCGGCCAGCGCGGCCTGCACGCGCGCGGCATCGGCTGCGGCGCGTGCGGGCAGCAGACGGGTGATCGCGCGCAGGCCGTCGTTGGCCTGGTGGATGCGCGCGAGCGTCTGGGTGGCATGGCGTGCGGCCAGCGTGGGCTGGCTGCGCGTGGTGCTGACGATGGAGGCGATCTGGCCGCGCGGCGTGGTTGTGTCCGGTGATGCGGGGCGCGGGATGTGGAAGTTGGCTAACAGCTGCGCGTGGACGCGCAGGACCTCGGTATTGCGATCGATGCCGGCCTGCCACTGCGCTGGGAGTTGCATGGGGTCACCTTGGGTTGCTGGGAGTGGCGGGTGTGGGTGTCGCTCAAGCCCCTCTCCCGCCGGGAGAGGGGTTGGGGTGAGGGTGCTCCGCTAGGTGGGGATATATCAGGTACACATTTACCTTGCTTGCACCCTACTCAACTGGCGCAGCATTTTTCTCAGTTGCCGCACCCTCATCCGCCCTTCGGGCCTCTTCTCCCGACGGGAGAAGGGGTAACGGCAATCCCACTGCCGGCGGCTGCGGCGCAGTGAGGTGATCGACCAGTAATTGCTCGAACGCTTCCACATCCACCGCATGCACCACCGTCTGAGCTTGTTCGCCCAGTCCAGGCTGATAGCCTGGTGCCCACGACAGAATGTCGCCATACCCTGCATCGAAGGCGGTATTGGTATCGACGTAGAGCGTCTCGGTGTGCGTTGCCAATTCGGGGCGCAGCCACACTGCAGTGGCCAGCTCATCCCACATCGGAAAGCCGGGTTCGCGACGGCGCAATGCGTGGCCGATGCTGGTATCGGCAGCGCTCATGCGCGCCAGCAACACTGGCGTGAGTTCGGTGGCAGTCGATGGGTCCACCGGCACCATGGTGATCTTGCGCCAGGGCGCGCGCATGACGATGCTGGCCGCTTCCGGATCCCAGCGGATGTTGAATTCGCGGCGTGGCGAGTTGACGAATTCGCGCGCGAATTGCTGCGCGCTGATGCTATTGCGTTGCTGCCGTGGGTTGAGGCTGCCGCCCATATAGACCAGCTCGCGCGCCAGTGTGGCGAAGGCCGGATCCAGCGATTGTGCAAGCGCCAGATTGGTCAGCGGCCCCGTCGCAATGATGCTCACCTCGCCTGGATACAGGCGCACCATGCGCAGCATGAACAACGCAGCCGGTTCGTCGGATGCGCGCACCACGCTGGGATTGCCCAACGCCAGGTCGGGCACCACGTCGTGTGCGTGATAACGCGGCGCGCTCTGCACGGTGTCGCCATCCACCCAGTGTTTGGTCCATGCACCTTTCCAGACCAGCTTGCCGTACAGCGCTTCCCAACGCTCGGTGGCGAGCTCGCTGTTGAGCAGCGGATGCACCGGGCCGGGTAGCACCGGGATCTGCGGCTGGCCGGCTAGTTCCAGCAGACGGCAGCTATGCCCCAGCACTTCGTCGCGCCAGATGTTGCCGCTGACCGCGCTGATGCCCAGCACCTCGACCTCGGGCGATTGCAACAGCAGCAACTGCGCGGGCGTGAAGCCGTCGATATCGTCTTCGAGAATGACGCGGCGTTTTGATGGAGCGGCGTGTGAGTGGGTCATTGCGCTTTGGTCATGGGGGTGGAATGCATCGCGGCGAAGATGGAATGGAGGCTGCGTTGATGGAGGTTGTGTTTGTAGGAGCGTGCTTGCGCGCGATGAGGCGTTATCGGTGATGCCTCTTCGCGCGCAAGCGCGCTCCTACGGGTTATGCGTCAGCTGGTGTTGTCTGCACTTTGCGTTGCTCCAGCAGCATGCGCTCGTATTGCGCCAGATCGGTTTCAAGCTGCCATTGCAGCCGTGCCTTCTCGCTGCTCTGGCGGAATGCTTGGCACGCAGCATCATCGGTTTCGCGCTGCAATGCAGTGGCGCAGGCCTGCGCGGCTGTACCGTCGGCGCTCCACACGCTGGTGCCCGGCAGGAAGCTGTGAGTCAGCCCGTTGCGAGCGAGCTGTTTGAGCGTGGGGTAATCGATGCCTTGCTCCTGCATCGCGCGTTGATACTCGTGGGTCATGTCCGCGCGCGAGACGCCGGCATCGTCGGTGGACAGTACCACCGGCACACCGGCGCGCAGATACATCGCCAGCGGATGCGCGCCACCTTTGACGCCCAGAATCACATCGTTGCTGGTGAGGTTGATCTCCACCGCGATCTGGTCGCGGCGCATGCGTTGCAGCAACCCATCCACGTCGTCTTCGTAAGGCAGATCCACACCGTGACCGATGCGGCGTGCACCCACGTCCACTGCCTGGCGGATGTGCGAGCGCAGTTGCGCGGGCGGCACCAGACCCAATGTCAGCTCGCCGGCATGCAGGGACAGCGGCACGTTGGGATAGCGCGTTGCGAAGAAACGGAACATCGCCATGTGGCGCGCGTAATCGGCCAGCGCCACCGGGTTGTCTTCGGGCGCAACGATGTTCAACGCCACCGCGCGGCTGCCGCCGGCAGCGATCAGCGCGTGCGCAAGCGCCATCTGCCCGAACACCATCGGTTGCGGCAACACGCGCAACACGTAAGGCACGTAGCGATACGCGACCCGGCAGCCGGGACGCGCATCGGGCTGGTCGCACTGCAGCACGCGGCGCACCTGGGCATCGGTGTCGGCAAGGTCGCGTTGCGCAGCCTGCACCAGCGGCGGCAAGGCATCCTTCAGGGCGCGCAGATTGGCTGCGTCGTCATCGGCCTTCCATGGCAGAGCCTGCATCTGTTTTGCGGCCTGATCCATCTGCGGCGGGTTGGCGATGATTTCCACATAGGGCACGCGGTCGCGTGCGGCCTGCTCTAGCACCGCGGCCACGGTGTCGGCGACGCGCGCACGCACCACCGCGTCGAACTTGCCGAAGGTGCTGAAGAACTGATCGTGTCCGGTGGGTTGCGATGAGCTGGGCAGGAACTTGCGCATCGACAAGCTATCCACCACCCGGCCATACAGCGCGGCATTGCGCGTTGCCAGGTCGCGTGCAGGCTCCTGGCCTTTACCGCACGGCGGCGCGCGCAGGCTCAGGTCGTCCAGCTGCACGCAGGCGCCGTCGTCGCTGGCCCATTGCAGATAGTTCTCGGCATAGACCGAACCGGAGAGATGGTTATGCAGGTCGCCGCCCTTGGGCATGGCTTGCAGCCACGCGCGCAATTGCGCAGGTTGCGCGGCCGCGTCGTGAAACAGCTGCGCCACCTGCTGCTCGCGCTGTTGCACAGGCGCCTGCGCCGGGCGTGCGAGCGTCATGCCCGGTAACAAGGTGCACAAGCTGAGGATCAGACAGCGATAACGATGTGGCATGTGGTGAGCTCTGGGAATGAGACAGTACCGTCGTGGCGCTGCCGGTTGCGGTGCAGCTTGCCGCGCGACGCGGTGGGTGACCAGGGGGCAGGAGCTGAAATAGCTACGGCGATACGCTCACTCCAAGGCATAGCGCAGCACGAACAGGCCGGCAATCGCCCAGGTGGCCGGATGCACGGCGCGCCAGCGGCCGCTGCCCAGCTTGAGTGCCGCATAGGTGATGAAGCCGAAGGCCAGGCCGGTGGCGATGGAATAGGTGAGCGGCATGGCCAGCATGCAGATCGCGGCCGGTAGCGCGTCGCCGCCATCGTCCCACTGGATCTGCGTGCACTCGCGCAGCATCACCGATGCCAGGTAGATCAGCGCCGGTGCGGTGGCATACGCCGGCACCATCGCCGCCAATGGCGAGAACAGCAGCGCCAGCAGAAACAGCGCTGCCACCACCAGCGCGGTGAGCCCGGTACGCCCACCCACCTGTACACCGGCAGCGCTTTCCACGTAGGCGGTGGTGCTGGAAGTGCCAAGCAGCGAGCCGGCCAGGATGGCGGTGCTGTCGGCGAGCAGGGCGCGGTCGAACTGGCGACGGTGCGCCTGTGTGTGCAATAGGCCGGCGCGCTGGGCCACGCCCATCAAGGTGCCGGTGGCATCGAACATTTCCACCAGCACGAACACCAGCACCACGTGCAGGACGGCGGTCAGTGCGCCGCTGCCACCATGGCCTTGCAAGGCGCCGGCAATATCCAGCTGCAGCAGCGTCGGCGCCAGGCTCGGCGGCAGCGACAGCACGCCCTGGTAGTGCACCAGACCCAGCGCCAGCGCAGCGACGGTGACCGCCAGGATGCCCAGCAACATCGCCCCGCGCACGCGGCGCACTTCCAGTACGCCGATCAGCAGCAGCCCAGCCAACGCAAGCAATGGCTCGGGCCGATGCAAGTCGCCCAGGCTCACCAGCGTCTGCGGGTGCGCCACCACCAGCCCGGCTTTTTGCAAGCCGATCAACGCCAGGAACAGGCCGATGCCCGCTGCAATCGCACTGCGCAAGGTGGGTGGGATGCCATCCACCAGCCAGCGTCGCGCGCCGGTGACGCTGAGCAGCAGGAACACGCAGCCGGACACGAACACCAGCCCCAGCGTCTGCTGCCAGCTGTAACCCAGCGTGCCCACCACGGAGAAAGCGAAAAACGCATTCAAGCCCATGCCCGGTGCCATGCCGATGGGATAGTTGGCCAGCACGCCCATCAGCAGCGAGCCAAGCGCGGCGGCCAGACAGGTCGCCACGAACACCGCGCCGTGGTCCATGCCGGTGGTGGCCAGGATGTCGGGGTTGACGAAGACGATGTAGGCCATCGTCAGGAAGGTGGTGGCACCGGCCAGGACCTCGGTACGCACGCTGCTGCCATTGGCGGACAGCGCAAATCCGGGCCAGCGCATCAGCGTGCGCCCCGGCACGGGCGGGCGAAGGCGATCGCACAAACAACCATCGGCAGGCATCTCATCGGCACAGAGGGGCACGCGCGATTGCGGTGGACGCGCGCGGGCCGAATATCTTGCACTGTGCGACGGCGGTTGCCACGGACCTTGGGCACCGATTGCGCTGCAAGTGCAATGCGTGTTGCGCGGCGTAATGGCATGACCGCACGCTTTGTCTGTATCTGCGCCGGTGGCGCCTTGTGCGCCCATCGATCAAACCGTGAAGGAAGATGCGGAGGCTCACGTCCGTCCACAGGTGTCGTGCGACGTTGGCGGCCGCTTCGCGCTGCAGCGTGACCGGCGTCAGCCACCTGCGCGCCCGCCGTCGTCCTGTCTGCGCAGGCGCACGACATACGGAGCGCTCAAAGATCCAGCACCAGGCGTGGCGAACGGCTGCGCGAGCAACACAGCGTGATCTGGGTATTGGCGGCGTGCGCGCTGTCGCTGAGCACGCTGTCGCGGTGATCCGGCGTCCCGGCCAGCACGCCGGTGAGGCAGGCGCCGCACATGCCTTGCTCGCACGACAGCGGCACCTCGATGCCGGCATCGAGCAAGGCGCTGGCGATGCTGCAATCGGCCGGCACCTGCACCACGCGGCCACTGGCGGCCAGCTCCACTTCGAAAGCGCTATCGGCATCGTGCGCAAGGCCGGCATCGATGGCGGCGAAGTGTTCGCGATGCAGTTGCTCCGGCGCCCAGCCGTGCGTCCTGGCAAGCACCGTAAAGTGGTCCATGAACGCGGCAGGCCCGCACAGATACAGCTGATCGCGCGCACGCGCCTGGCTCAGTTCCTCGGGCACATGCACGCGCGGGCTTTCGCCGTCGTCGCTCAGATGCACGTGCACCTGCCCATGGGTGAAGCCTTGTTGCAGCCGCTGCCCGAACGCCACATCGGCATGCCGGCGCGCGTAGTAATGCAGCACGAAGGTCTCACCGCGCGCTTCCAGCGCCTCGGCCATCGACAGCAGCGGGGTGATGCCGATGCCGGCGGCCAGCAGCACGTGGCGCTCGCCCGGATGCAAGGGAAACAGATTGCGCGGTGTGGAGATACGCAGGCGGTCGCCGGTACTCAGCTGTTCGCACAGATGCCGCGAGCCGCCGCGCGACGCATCGGCCAACTTCACGCACAGCAGATAGTGATCACGCACATGCGGCGCACTGGCGATCGAGTATTGGCGGATCAAGCCGTCGGGCAGATGCAGATCCACATGCGCACCGGCTTCGAATGCCGGCAATTCCGCGCCCACCGGCTCCAGCCGGATCGCGCGTTGGCGATGGCCCTGGTCGAAGACGTCGGCGACGCGGACCTCGTGCAGTTGCATGGCGTGCTCCTCGGCCGTCAACGCAGAAAGAAGTCGCTATAGCCCTGGCTGCGCAGGCCACGGCGGTAGGCGATCGAACTGCGATCGGCCGGGATATGCACTTCCAGCAGCGGATCCAGCGGCAGGTATTCGGGGCGCTGCGCCTCCACCATGGCGCGGTCTTCCTCGAACACGCGCAGGTTGAAGGCGTGCACGTCTTCCACTGGCAGATGGGTGTCGAAGTTGCGCGCGATCGGCACCAGCAGGCGGGTCTTGTGCTTGGACACCGGGCTGGCGGCATTCATGATCACCAGCCGCTTGCCCGGCACCGGGAAGTGGATGGTGAGGGTGGCGGTGAACGGCAGATGCACCTCGAAATGGCGCAGCCACTGGAAGTCCGGCGCCACGTCCGGCAGCGGCATGTCCACCGAATAATTGGCCACCGAGCTCAGGTAATCGGCATTGAAGCCGGTGGGCGTTTCGGTGGTGGTGTAGGCCGGTACCTCGCGCTTGTCCGGCTGGGCGAAGGTCGCGGTGTGCACGAAGGCGAAATGCGCCACGTCGATGAAGCCTTCCAGCTGGCGTGCGGCGCTGCCGCCGATATCGAAAGCCGGGCAGACGATCTGTTGAAAGCCGTCCTCGTCCCAGCCGGGCATCGGCGGAATCTGCACCTCGGCCTCGCTCACCCCGGCCGGTTTGGACAGACACACCCAGATCAGCCCGTAGCGCTCGGCCACCGCGTAGGTATGCAGCCGCATCTTGGCGGGGATGTTCTGGTTGGGACTGGCGGGGATGTGATTGCAACGCCCGCCCGCGCCGAAGCGCAGCCCGTGGTAGGCGCAGACCACGCCGCCGCCATCGGCGGTGCCCATGCTCAGCGGCACGCCGCGGTGCGGGCAGACATCGCGCGCGGCCACCAGCTCGCTGCCCAGCCGGTACAGCACCAGGGGCTCGTCCAGCAGGGTGGCCTTGAACGGCGCCTCGCTCACTTCGCTGCTCAGCGCCACCGCGTGCCAGTGCTGGGCCAGGCGCCGCCAGTCGGCGGCCTCGAAGGTGCAGTGCAGCGGCAAGGCGGGGACGGCGACATCCATGGGTCCAGTCTCTGGCGTAGGGCGGGAGCGGTGCCGGATTGACTCTAGGAAGCCGGGGGTGTGTTATCAAACATCGATTTTCAGCCAAGCCATTGCAAAAAATGCAACGCCAACCGAGCCCCACCGCATGCTGACCTTTTCCCGCTTCACCCGTTACTTCATCGAAGTGGCCCGCTGCGGCAGCATCCGCAAGGCCTCCGACGTGCTGCACGTGTCGGCCTCGGCGATCGACCGGCAGATCCTCAAGGCCGAGGAAGAACTGGGCGCGCAGCTGTTCGAGCGCCTGCCCGGCCGGCTGCGCCTGACCGCCGCTGGCGAGCTGCTGCTGGTGGACGTGCGCGGCTGGGAGAAGGCCTACGCGCGCACGCTGGAGCGCTTCGACGAGCTCAAGGGGCTGCGCCGCGGGCATGTGGAGATCGCCATGATCGACGCGCTCAGCGAGGGCGTGGTGCCGGCGGCGGTCGCCGCGTTGGTGCAGGAGTACCCCGGCATCACCTTCAACCTCTCCACCGCGCGCAACCAGCGGGTGATGGAGATGGTGACCTCGGCCGATGTGGACATCGGCCTGCTGCTGGACCCGGTGAGCAGCGTGGACCTGGAGGTGCGCGCATTCGCCGACATCCCGCTGGGGATTGCGATGCCGGTGGGCCATCCGCTCAGCACGCGCACCGAGCTGCAGCTGAGCGAGACGCTGGAGCACCGGCTGCTGCTGCCGGCCGCCCCGCTGATCGTCGGCGAGCACGCCAAGGTGCTGTACCAACGCCAGCATATCGACGTGAAGCGGCTGACCCACTGCAACGATGTGCGCACCCTGCGTGGGCTGGTGCGCGCCGGCGCGGGTGTGGGTTTGATGTCGTGGCTGGATGCCGCCCCGGATGTGGCGGATGGGCGGCTGGCGTTCGTGCCGTTCCGCCGTCATTTGACCAAGCCGATGACGCTGGCACTGTGTGTGGCTCCGCAGCGGCAGCTTTCACGCTCGGCGCAACTGGCGATCCAGGCGCTGGCGGCGCGCATCGAGGCGATGGCGGTGCCGGTGGTTGGTTGAACCCCTCTCCCTCTTGGAAGAAGGGAGCAAAGCCCCTCTCCTGCGGGAGAGGGGTTGGGGTGAGGGTACGGCGGCGCAGCAGTCGGTGCAGCACTTCTGAAGGCGCGTGGCGAAGCGCATACAACCCCCACTCGTTACACTTGCCCAGCTCTTTCCACACGACACCCGCACCATGCAGTTGATCGATATCGGCGCCAATCTCACCCATGACTCTTTCGACCGCGATCGCGATGCGGTGCTGCAGCGCGCACGCGAGGCCGGTGTTACGCAACTGGTGATCACCGGCGCCAGCCGTGAGCACTCACCACTCGCCCTGCAACTGGCACAACAGCACCCGGGATTTCTCTACGCCACCGCCGGCGTGCACCCGCACCACGCGGTGGAATTCACCGCCGAATGCGAGGCCGAAATGCGCACGCTGCAGGCGCACCCGCAAGTGGTGGCGGTAGGCGAATGCGGGCTGGATTACTTCCGCGATTTCGCCCCGCGTCCGGCGCAGCACAAGGCCTTCGAACGGCAACTGCAGTTGGCTGCCGACAACGGCAAACCGTTGTTCCTGCATCAGCGCGATGCGCACGACGACTTCCTCTCGATCATGCGCAGCTTCGACGGCCGTCTGGGTCCGGCGGTGGTGCATTGTTTCACCGGCACGCGCGAAGAACTGTTCGCGTATCTGGATCGCGATTACTACATCGGCATCACCGGCTGGCTCTGCGACGAGCGCCGTGGTGCGCATCTGCGCGAGCTGGTGCGCTCGATCCCGGCCAACCGGTTGATGATCGAAACCGACGCGCCTTACCTGCTGCCGCGCACGCTCAAGCCGATGCCCAAGGACCGCCGCAACGAGCCTATGTTTCTGTCGCATATCGTGGAAGAACTCGCACGCGATCGTGGTGAGGACGTGGCGCTGACCGCGGCCAACAGCACGGCAGCAGCGCGTGCGTTTTTCCGTTTGCCCGCGCCTGCGGTCGTGGCGTGAAGCGAGCGGCGTGGGCGGTCACGCCGCCAGCAATTCCCACCCTTGCGCGTCGCGTAGCCGCAGCCATCGCGGGTGATCAGCTCCAGCACAGCGCCATCGGGGCCGGCGAAATACACCGACCGCGATTGCCACACCCTGGCCAGCGTAAAACGTTGGAGGCCCTCCGGGTCGGCAAGCAGCGTGCTGCGCGCAGCGATCCATTGCGCGGTGGCCTCCAAGCGCGAAGGGGCGACGTTGAAGGCCAGATGCCTACCGGGTGCTGCGCCTGCACGCAGTCCAGCGTGGTACAGCCGATGCGCAGTGTGTTGCCGTGTAGCGGTAGCTGCAGTGCATCGCGATAGAAACGCCGGGTCAGGTCGGGGTCCAGGCAGGGCAGCAGTAGATGGCGGAGATGCATGGCACTGAGTTCGATGGAAGAGGCGTGCATTGAAAAACCTCAATCCAAGTTGAGGTCAAGCGCCTATCCGGATAGGCATCAGCTTGCAATGTGCAGTATCCAGGCAATGCGCATTGGTTAGGAGAGTGCAGCAGCGCATCATGGCCGAAGAACGCGCAACAACGTGCAGGGCATTGAGATGCATGCTTCAGAGCTCATGCATCGTCGCTGGTCGATGTTGCCGTTTACGTGCATCCACCTTGTGCGCTGATTGGCTTGCGTCCGTAACGCTGCCTGATGACCGCTGGAGAAACTTCGCATACGCAAGCGGGTCTTCCATCGGCACGAGCGTGTTTGCACAAGTACTGCCTATGCTCCTCATACAAACTCGGAGACCTCAAATGGGAAATTGCATCATCGGAGTCTCTTCGGCACAGCCAGCTCTGGCGCCTGAATTGCAAGCACACCCTGCCGCCGAAGCATCCACCAGCAGCCACACCATGCACGCACAAACGCACCTGTCGCCACTGGGTCGGGCGCCTGCCAGATCTCCCTCGCGTACAAGCCAGGCAAGGGCCAGCGAGCCACTGCAACCGGAGCTCCGGCGCGCCACGCAGCTCTGTGAGCGCTGGAATTCCCTGATCCCTTCGCTGGAGACAAGGGGCGAGATGGATCTGAAAGATGCCTTGGTTGACAAACAGCTCGTGCTTGAAAACATCAAACAGGTGTTGGAAGACATGAGCAGTGCGAACGCCATTGCCGATGACAGAGATGTTGACGCGATAGGCAAACTGCTCTCCAACATTGAGGGTATCGTGGCGATGCTCGAGCGCATGCTCAAGAACCGGGACGTCAACGTGTTTACCAATATGCGCGCGCCGCCGCTTGCCCAGCTGAAAGGCCTCAAGGCTCCTGTGCTTCATCGGCCATGAGGCATGCTGTTTGCAGGAGTGAGTTGAGCGTGACAGCAGACGTGCTTCCCGACACAAACATTGGCCAGGTGACATACGCAGCTTTGGGGCACGCTCACAGCAACTCCGCCAACGTCCACAAGTGATGCACCAATGGCGCGGTCTCCAATGCGCCGGGCGAGACCGCCAACGCAAGCCTTGCCAGCGGCATTTGTCCTTCGATGTCCAGATAGCGCACGCCGGGCAGTTGCAGTTGCGCAGTGGAGGCGGGCACCACCGAGACGCCCAATTCGGCGGCGACCAGATTGACGATGGACGACATCTGCGGCGCGTCCTGGGTGATGCGCAAGGTCACGCCGGATGCGCGGCAGGCGGCGAGAATCTCGTCGTACAGGCTCGAACCGAAACTGCGCGGAAACAGGATGAACGGCTCGCCCGCCAGTGCCGCCAACGGCGCGCTGCTGCGTGCAGCGAGGCGATGCGCGGCGGGTACGGCGATCTTCATCGGCTCGTCGGCAAAGCGCAGCAGCTGCAGATCGGGCGGCGTGCTCAGGCCGTAACGCACAAACGCTGCGTCCAGGCGGCCATCTGCCAGTGCCACCAGCAATCCGGCGGTGTTGGTTTCTTCCAGCAGCAACTCGACCTGCGGCCATTGCCGGCGAAAGTCGCGGATCAGATGCGGCACCACCGGGTTGAACGCCGCCGAGGCGGTGAAGCCCAGCCGCAGCCGGCCGGATTCGCCACGCGCCACCCGGCGCGCCGTTTCGGCAGCGCGCTCCACATCGGCAAGCACGCGGCGCACCTCGACCAGGAATGCCTCGCCGGCGGGGGTCAGCTCGGCGCCGCTGTGAGTGCGCCGGAACAGCGGCGTGCCCAGATCGCGTTCCAGCGCCTGGATCTGCTGACTCAGCGGTGGCTGGCCGATACCGACCCGCGCTGCTGCCCGAGTGAAGTTGCCTTCTTCGGCAACGGCCAGGAAATAGCGGAAGTGACGAAGCTCCATGCTATCTGTTCTGCATATGGCAACTGCCAGCATCATATATTGGACAGGGGGTAGTGGCAGGCGAATACTCGTCGTCCCATGTCTCATCATCGCCCCCGTGTCCTGTTCTGATCGCCCTTCCGGCACCTCACCGGATACCGCCGCCAGCCGTGCAACCCAGGCGCCTGCCATCGACGCGCCCGCCAGCGGCCGCATCCGGTTGGCATTGTTTCTGGCCGGCTTTGCCACCTTCTCGCTGCTGTACAGCGTGCAGCCGGTGCTGCCCGAATTTGCGCGCGCCTTCGGCGTGGACGCGGCCACCGCCTCGCTGCCGTTGTCGCTGGCCACCGGTGCGCTGGCGCTGGCGATCTTCTGCGCCGGCGCGGTGTCGGAAAATCTCGGCCGGCGCGGGCTGATGTTCGTGTCGATCGCACTGGCCGCAGTGCTCAACCTGGTCGCTGCGTTCCTGCCGCATTGGGGCGCGCTGGTGCTGGTGCGTACCCTGTCCGGCATCGCGCTGGGCGGGGTGCCGGCGGTGGCGATGGTCTACCTGGGCGAAGAGCTGCCGGCCAACAAGATGGGTGCGGCCACCGGGTTGTATGTAGCCGGCAACGCCTTCGGCGGCATGAGCGGGCGCATTGTGATGAGCGTGCTGACCGATCACTACGACTGGCGCACCGCGCTGGCGGTGTTGAGCGTGTTCGACCTGCTGTGCGCGCTGGCGTTCTTCTGGCTGCTGCCGCCGTCGCGCAACTTCGTGCGCCGGCACGGTATCAACCTGCGCTTCCATCTGCGCGCCTGGGCCGGGCATCTGCGTGATCGCAATCTGCCGTTCCTGTTTGCGTTGCCGTTTTTGTTGATGGGCGTGTTCGTATGCCTCTACAACTACGCCGGCTTTCGGTTGGGCGGGCCGGAGTTCGGCTTGAGCCAGAGCCAGATCGGCATGATCTTCAGCGCCTATGTGTTCGGCATCGTCAGTTCGTCGGTGGCCGGTGCGGCGTCGGATCGTTTCGGTCGCGGCCCGGTGGTCACCACCGGCATCGTGTTGTGCGTGCTCGGCGTGGCATTGACCCTGGCGCATGTCCTGGCGCTGGTGGTGGCCGGCATCGTGTTGTTGACGATCGGCTTTTTCATCGCGCATTCGGCCGCTAGCGCCTGGGTGAGCCGGCTCGGCGGTGCGCATCGCAGTCATGCCGCGTCGCTGTATCTGCTGGCGTATTACGCAGGCTCCAGCGTGATCGGTGCGCTCGGTGGCTGGTTCTGGCAACACGGTGGCTGGGGCGCGTTGGTGGGCATGTGCCTGACGTTGCTGGCGCTCGCCTTTGCAGCGGCCTACGTGCTGCGCCAACGCGCCGACGACACGCGGCCTTACGGCCGGTTTGCACCGCACCCTGCGCGGGGCGAGTGATGCAGATCCACCAACGCATCTAAGCGCGACTGACAACACGACTGCACGGCGTTTGTCAGCCGCTCTAGGGCGCCGGCTTGCTGCGTTTGATCTGCGCTGCAGGCGATCGCGTGGTCGCTGTATCCGCCGCACCCTGCGCCAGGGTTTCCAGCAAACGCGCACGTCGCCGCTCCAGGTCGGCCAGCTGGCGCTCGATCAGCTGCAGGCGCGCGCGATGCGCCTGCGCGGTTTCCGGGCACATCTGCGCGCCTTCCACCAGGCGCATGCAATCGGGGAAGCCGAGAATGTCGTCCAGGCTGAAGCCGGTGGCGATCAACCGCTGGATCTGCCGCACCTGTGCAACGCAGGCGGCGGGAAACACCCGGTAGCCATTGGCGCTGCGCGAGGACGTCAGCAGGCCATGCGCGTCGTAGTGGCGAATCGAGCGCACGCTGGCGCCGGTCTGCAGCGCCAGTGCGCCAATGCTCAGCGATGGGTCGGACGATCTCGTCATGCGCCAAGCATACGTTGCACGCAACGCTTGACCCTCACATTGGTGTGAGGCTCCAGGATGGCGGCTCCCATTGTCCGGAACTCACTCCGATGTCTGTTCGCTTCCTCCCTGTCATCGGCATGCTGCCGATGCGCTACGCGCTGGCTTGCCTGCTGCTGTTCTCTTCAACGTTGGCTGCGGCGAGCCCGGCGGTCACCCCTGCTGCCCGCAGCTACACCGTGACCGCGCCCGATGGCGTCACCCTGGCCGTGCAGGAACATGGCGCCACCGATGGTCCGGCGATCGTGTTCGTGCACGGCCTGCTCGGTAGCCGCATCAATTGGGATGCGCAGCTGGCCGATGCACGCCTGCAAGGCTATCGCCTGATCACCTACGACCTGCGTGGGCATGGCTTGTCCGGCAAGCCGACTGCAGCGTCGGCCTATCGGGATGGCATGCGCTGGGCTGACGATCTTGCTGCCGTGTTAAAAGCCGCAAACGCGCGCGACGTCGTGCTGGTGGGCTGGTCGCTGGGCGGCGCGGTGATCACCAACTACCTCACGCGCCACGGCGATGCGGGGCTTGCGGGTGTGGTGTATGTCGATGGCGTGATCGAACTGCGTGCGGAACAGCTGGGCGCGCATCCGGCGATCTATCGCGATCTGGTCTCCGATGACTTGCGCACGCATCTGCAGGCGGTGCAGGACTTCCTGCGGCTGTGCTTTGCCACTCAACCGCCTGCACCGGTGTTCGACACCTTGCTGGCCAACGCATCGCTGGCCTCATGGGACATGCAGCATGCCGTGCAGGGCATGTCGATCGATGTCGCCGGCCTGCAGCGCACGCGCCTGCCGGTGCTGCTGATGTACGGTGCACGCGATGCGCTGGTGACCACCGAGCCGACGCTGGCGCGTGCGCGGCAATTGCAGCCGCGTGCGCAGACGCGCGTTTATCCCGATGCCGGGCATGCGCCATTTGTGGAAGACAGCGTGCACTTCAATCAGGATCTGCTGCGTTTTGTCGAACAGGCCGACGCGGCCCACTGACGCCGCGTGACGGCATGCCCGATCTGGATTGCCCGCTGCGCTGCCGACAGGCGCGCAGCGACCATTGGCCGACGCGCACCTCGGCACGCCGCTGGCGGCACATGCCGCCAATGGTGGTTACAAGGTGGGCGAGGTGCCTGCAGGCGCGGATCCGGTGGCCGGGTCGTACTGCGGATGGCTCGGGTCCATGCTGCGCGGCAGCGTGGATGTGCCCGGCTGCAGCGCGCTTTCGTGCCAGGCGCGCACCAGCAGATCGCGCAGCATCGCCGCGCCATCGCCGGCAGTGAGATAGACCATCGCGCGGCCGTCGTTGCGGGCGGCATCGTCGAAGGCGCCGGCTTTTTCCAGGCGATACACCTGCTCGACACGGCCGGTACCGGTGTCGAGAAAGCCCAGGATCTGTTCGAACACATCGCCCTGCTGATGCGCCAGGGCCGGCATGCGGCTCAGCAGGTCCTGCGGGGTCAGCGCAATCTTGTCGACGTAGTCGCTCTCGAACTTGCCGTGCACCTTCGGGTCGATGCTGTAGCCGTTCGGGTTTGGCCCTTGCCAGCCATCGTGATGGATGCTGTCGTGTTGCGGCTGCGCGCCATCGCCGATGTAGTGCGCAAACCAGCTGACGAAGAACGCGCAGGTGCGTTCGAGCTCGCGCGTGTCCTGGCCCTTGGCGCGCAGCGTGCGGATCTGACGCATGGTGGCGACGATGCGCTCGTAACCCTCGGTAGCCGCGTACGGCAGGGTACCGGCCCAGCGCACATTCATGCGCTGCGCCAGTTGCGGGTTGCGCTTGGCGATGCGGCGCTGCTCGTCGTAGAGCGCCAGCACGAAGGCGTAACGCGAACGCGGCGGGTGTTGCATGAAGGAAAATTGCTCGCGGAACCAGCCGTGGTTGGGGTCTTCTTCGATCTTGAGAAACGGCTCGCTTTCGCTGCGCCAGCCATCCGGCAGGGTGGCGCCGTCGGCAATCACCTGCGCGTACTGTTTGAGAAAGGCCGGGCCATCGTCGGGCAGGGCCTGCACCGCGGCGCTGTTGATGGCGGCATGCGCGCGGTGGCCCCAGGCGGCGGCATTGCCGGAACACGTGGCTGCTGCAAACAGCAGCGCATAGGCAAGACGGGAAGGCGTCATGAAAGTCCTTTGTGGCCTGCAGCGCGTATGCCACGCTGCAGGCGATGCATCGGGAGCGTGAGGCGCTGACATCGAGCGATGCGGCACTCAACGTCAGCGCGCTCAGAAGTGGTAAGTCACCACCAGCCGCGAATTGCGTTCGTAGATCGGCCGGCCGTAGATCGGCTCGCGCGTGCCCTGGCCGGAGATGGTGTCGGTGCGTGGGTTGCCTTCGGTGAGCGCAAACGTGTTGGTCAGATTGTCCACCGACAGCTGCACATCCCACGGCCCGCTGCGTACCAGGATATTGGCTGCCAATGTGTCGTAGGCGGCCAGCTCGGTGGTGTTTTCCAGATCGGCGTAGCGCTTGCCCACATAGGCGTAGCGCAACGAGGTTTCCCAATCGAACTTGCCGGTGGTGAAGAACACCGTTGGCCCCGCGTTGCCGTACACCTTTGGCTGGCGGTTGGGCATGTTGCCGTCCACATCGACCACGGCCACCGCGCCATTGGCCACCACTTCGGTCAGATCGGACACCTTGGTGTCGTTGTAGGTCAGATTCGCATCGAAACGCAGCCACTGCTCCGGCGTCCACACCGCAGCCAATTCGATACCCGGGTTGGTGACGCTGCCGCGGTAGTCCTTGGATTCGGCTGCGCCGGTCTGCGGGTTCACCGCACTGGTGCCGATGTTGTACGGGTCGTACTTGGTGTAGAAGGCGGTGGCGAACACGTCCAGCGTGTCGAAGTTGAGCTTGGTGCCGAGCTCGAACTGATCGGCGGTGGGGATGTTGACGTTGCCTTCGTTGGCGCCTTCGCTGGGCGCGCGGTGCGCACGCGAGGCGCGGCCGTAGATGCCGACCATCGGGTTGATGTCGTAGTTGAAACCCGCCGTCCAGTTGGTCACGCCCACGTCCAGCGCGGTATGCGCGCGGGCACCGGTGAACAGGCGTGCGGCATCGTCGGCCAGGGTGTCGGCCATGCCCAGGTTGCCGGTGCTGCGCAGCATGCTCCAGGCGCGATAGCGGTAGCGCTCGTAACGCACGCCGCCTTCCAGACGCAGCTTGTCGGTCACCTGCCAGGTGTCTGCGATGTAGGGCGCCAGCATGCTGGTGTAGGCCTTGCCCTGGGTGCGGTCTGCGCCGTAGATCACCACGCCGTCCTTGGTCACGCCACCGACCACGTTGCCGGCCGCGTCGTAGCCGAGCAGGTCGATCGTGCGCGGGTTCTGCCGCATCTCGAACAGATAGCTCTGGTAGCGCGAGTTGTAGGAGCGGGCGTAATAGGCGCCGTAGAGGCCCAACGTGATGTCATGGGTGTCGCCGCCCCAATCGAAGCTGCGATGCAGGCGCAGATCATCGGCAAACGAATCGGCACGCACGTTCATGGCGCGGTACTGGCCCTGGATCACCAGGCCGTCGGTGCTGGCCGGGTCGAAGCGGCTGCCATCGTCGGTGTAGACGTAGCCCAGTGAGCTCAGGCCGGGAAACGCAGCGCTGGCGGCGGCGCGGCGGCTGTTGGCATACGCGGCGGCGTCCTGCGGCGCATTGCTGGAATACAGCGCGTCGAAGGTCATGTCCAGGCGATTGACGATGGCCTTGTTGGACAGGCTCCAGCCATTGTCGAAGGCCAGGTCCAGGTTGGCGCCCAAATGGTTGAACTTCATGTGGCGGCCATCGGAGAGATCGCGCAACTCGCGCTGCGGCGCGCCGTTGGCATCGCTGGAAATAATCGTGGCGCGTTCGAGTTGCGCGGTGCTCAAGGTGCCGGTGAAGCGGTCGATCAATGGGTCCAGCGAGCGCGTGGTGTCGCGCGGGTCGTACAGCGGGATCGGCATGTAGAACGCGTTCTTGTCGTCCAGATGCTTGGCGGTGAAGGTGATCTTGCCGTTGTCCAGCGTGTGCGTGAGGTTCATGCGGAACTGTCCGCCCTCGTCGGCCGGAAAGCCCACATCGCGGTAGCCGTCGTTGCGCCGCACGAAACCGCCGGCAGCCAGATACCAATCCTGCGCCAGCTTGCCCGACCAATAACCATCGAGCCGATACAACCCGGTGTCGCCAACGGTGGTGCGCACCGCGCCTTCGGGCGTGTCGCCGCCCTGGCGGGTGACGAAATTGACGATGGCCGCGGCATTGGAGGCGAAGATCGGCGAGGGCCCGCCGCGCACGGTTTCCACCGATTCGACCATCAAATCCGGGCGCACCAGGCCTTCGGTCTTGTAGAAGTAGCCGTTGTTGTCCGGGTAGGGGCTGATGCCGTCTTCCTGGATCACCGCAAACGAGCCTTCGTCGGGAATGCCGCGGATGCGGTAGACGTTCTGCACTTCACCGCCGGTGGACTCGGCGTAGATGCCGGGCATCGAGCCGATCAGGCTGGCCAGGTTGAGCGGTGCCAGTTTGTCGATCTGTTCGGCGGTCAGCGCGGTGATCGCATACGAGGCGTCGAATTGATTCTGGGCCTGGCCGGCGCCGGTGACGATCATCCGGTCCAGCGAGAAGATGCCGTCCTCGCTCTTGCGTGTGGCAGGCGTGGAGGGCGCGCCGGTTTCCTGCGCGAATGCGGGTGTGGCCAGGGTCAGTGCGAGGATGACGACGAGCGGACGACGCGACACGGCACGACGCACTCCGGAGCGTGTCCGGATGTGGGTATAGGGCATGGCAAGGAGTGGGGCAGCGGGGGAGTTGCCCACTGTCGCGGCGACATGTTTCCGCAGCGTTGCGTGTGCACCGGATCACGCTAGCTTGGCGGACCCGCATGCCGATCTGTGACGTGGTGCCTTTTTTCAAGCGGTTTCAACCGTGCGCAGCAGGTTTCCGGCTGTGCGTCGTTCGGTGCGCATCACCAAGCCAGTCGTCCGCTCCAGTGTCATCGCGTCGGTGCCAAGCTCGGACATCGCAAGCTGCGCCACGCAGCTCTCTTGCCAGCAGCACGGTGAAGGCATCAGGCGCGGTCGGCACCGTCGCGCAGCGCAACAGGCGCGGAGCTGGACAGAAGACGCTTCCTTGGAATCACCAAGAAGGCCCCCCAGACTAGGTGTCATCCGACAGTGTGTACATTCGCATTCGTGAGCACCTCCTTGCCGCTGCAAAAAACGCGTAAATCCCCGCAGCAAGCGCGTTCGCGCGCCACCGTGGATGTCATCCGCCAGGCCAGCATTCAGGTTTTGGTGGCCGACGGACTGCAGGGTTGCACCACCACGCGGGTGGCCGAGCGCGCCGGTGTGTCGGTGGGCAGCGTGTACCAGTACTACCCGAACCGTCAGGCCATGTTGACCGCCTTGCTGGACTGGCATCTGCAGGCGGTGATCCATGCGGTGGAGCAGGCTTGCGCGCAACACCATGGGCACACGCTCGCGCAGCAATGCGAGGCGCTGGTGCATGCCTTCGTACAGGCCAAATTGCAGCACGTGGATGTCTCACGCGCCTTGTATGCGATCTCCGAACTGCATGGTGGCGCCGCATTGGGATCGCAGGCGCGCAAGCGCTCGCAGCACGCGTTTGCGGCTGCGCTCGCCACCGCCTCGGATGTGCGCTTCGACGACTGCGAGGCAGTAGCCGAGATCGGTATGGCCGCCATCACCGGGCCGCTGAGAAGCCTGCTGGAAGATGGTGCGCCAGCCGCGCGTGTTGCACCGCTACAGGCGCAACTGGTGCTGTTGCTGCACAGTTATCTCATTGCCACCGGAGTTGCACGATGACTGCGGCACTCGTTCAGGACAGCTACGTGCTGCAAGACTTCATCGAGCGCCATCGGCGCTTGTTCGTGCTCACGGGCGCCGGTTGCAGCACCGATTCGGGCATCCCCGATTACCGCGATCTGCAAGGCGGCTGGAAGCGTCCGCAACCGGTGACCTTCCAGGCCTTCATGGGTGAGCTGTCCACGCGGCAGCGGTATTGGGCGCGCAGTCTGGTCGGCTGGCCGCGCTTCGGCCTGGCGCAACCCAACGCCACCCATCACGCACTTGCCGCGCTGGAAGCGCGTGGCCAGCTGGAGCTGCTGCTGACGCAAAATGTGGATCGCCTGCATCAGGCCGCCGGCAGCCAGGCGGTGATCGATCTGCACGGCCGGCTGGATGTGGTGCGCTGCATGGGCTGCGAGCGGCGCATGCCACGCACCGAGTTTCAGGTGTTGCTCGAACAGGCCAACCCCGGTTGGGCCGAGCTGGAGGCCGCGCAGGCGCCCGATGGCGATGCCGATCTGGACGATGTGGCCTTCGACCGTTTTGTGGTGCCGCCGTGCCCGGTGTGCGGCGGCGTGCTCAAGCCGGATGTGGTGTTCTTCGGCGAGAACGTGCCGCGCGAGCGGGTGGAGCGCGCGTTTGCGCATCTGCAGGCGGCCGATGCGGTGCTGGTGGTGGGCTCGTCGCTGATGGTGTATTCGGGATTTCGTTTCGTGCAGACCGCCGCGCGCAATGGCTTGCCGATCGCCGCGCTCAACTTCGGGCGCACCCGTGCCGACGAACTGCTCAGTTTGAAGGTGGAGCAGTCGTGCGCGCAGGCGTTGGCGTTCCTGCATGCGCCGGTCGACCCGCCGCGTACGCGCGGCGTCAATGACGTCAGTGCGCGCTCGGCATGACGCAGTGATCCATCGCAGCGGTTGTGCGCACGCGCGCGGCGCAGTGCAATGGGCATCCCCGTGTCATGTGTGGATGTCCTCTTGAGCCAGCTGTTCTCCCCCATCCGCTTCGGTCCGCTTGCGCTTGCCAACCGGATCGTCATCGCCCCGATGTGCCAGTACTCCGCACAGGATGGCCGCGCCAGCGACTGGCACCGCATCCATCTGGGCACCTTGTCGCAATCCGGTGCCGGCCTGCTGATTCTGGAAGCGGCCGCAGTGCAGCCGCAGGGCCGCATCTCCTACGCCGACCTGGGCTTGTACGACGACGCCACCGAGCAGGCATTGGATGAGGTGCTGCAATCGGTACGGCGCTGGTCGCCGATACCGATCGGCATTCAATTGGCACATGCCGGGCGCAAGGCCTCCACCGATCTGCCGTGGAAAGGCGGCGAGGCGATCGCACCGGATCACGCGCATGGCTGGCAGACCGTGTCTGCGTCGGCCGTGTCGTTTCGCGAGGGTCAGCCGTTGCCGCAGGCGCTGGACGAGGCCGGCATCGATGCAGTGGTCGATGCATTTGTCGCCTCGGCACAGCGCGCCGAACGTCTGGGCCTGGAGTTGATCGAGCTGCATGCCGCGCATGGCTATCTGATGCATCAGTTCCTGTCGCCGTTGAGCAATCAGCGCAGCGATGCGTATGGCGGTTCGTTGGAGAACCGCATGCGGCTGACCTTGCGCATCTTCGATGCGGTGCGTGCGGCGGTGTCGGACAAGATCGCCATCGGCGTGCGGATTTCTGCCACCGATTGGGTGGAAGGCGGTTGGGATCTTGCGCAGAGCATCGCCTTGTCCAAAGCGCTGGATGCACGCGGTGCGCATTACATCCATGTCTCCAGCGGCGGGCTGGATCCGCGCCAGCAGATTCCGGTGCAGGCGGGCTATCAGATTCCGTTTGCGCAGCAGATCAAGGCGCAGGTCAGCACGCCGGTGATCGGCGTGGGCCTGATCACCGAGCCGGCGCAGGCCGAGGCGATTGTGCAAGACGGCCAGGCCGATGCCATCGCATTGGCACGCGGCATTCTGTACGACCCGCGCTGGCCGTGGCATGCGGCCGCTGCACTCGGTGCCTCGGTTACGCCCGCGCCGCAATATCTGCGCTGCGAGCCACGTGAGGCGCGCGGCGTGTTCGCCAGCTGATTTACGCTGGTGGTGGTAAAGAAGCAGAGCGGGCCGGTGTTTGATCGCCGCTCTTGACGCAAGATCGCATAAGGAAAACAGATGCCGATAGGATTTCTGGGCTTGGGCACGATGGGCCTGCCGATGGCACACAACCTGCTGCGCGGCGGGTTCGAGCTGAGTGTGTGGAATCGCTCGCCCGAGCGCGCGCAGTCGCTGCGGCAGGCCGGTGCAACGGTGGTGGACGCACCACGCGACGCCGCGCACGGCCCGCTGTTGTTCTCGATGCTGGCCGACGACAGCGCGGTGCGTGAAACCCTACTGGAACGCGGTGTGCTGGACGCGCTGCCGGCCGGCAGCGTGCACGTCAACATGGCCACCATCTCGGTGGCATTGGCGCACGAGTTGACCGCCCTGCATGCCGAACGTGGCGTGGCCTACGTGGCCGCACCGGTACTCGGCCGCGTCGATGTGGCCGAAGCCGGCAAGCTCAACATTCTGGCGGCCGGCGACGAGGCGGCATTGGCGCGCGTGCAGCCGATGTTCGATGTGCTTGGCCAACGCACCTGGGAGATCGGCCGCACCCCCGAGCAGGCCAATGCGGTCAAGCTGGCGGCCAACTTCTGCCTGGCCAGTGCGATCGGCGCCATGGCCGAAGCCAGCGCGCTGGCACGCGGCCACGGCGTGGAGGCCACCCAGTTCCTGGGCATGCTCACCAGCACCTTGTTCGCCGCGCCGGCGTATCAGGGCTACGGCCGCTTGATCATGCAGCGCGAGTATCTGCCGGCCGGCTTCACCGCCACGCTGGGCTGCAAGGATGTGGATCTGGCGATCCAGGCCGGCGCCGACAAGCAGGTGCCGATGCCGCTGGGCGAGTTGCTGCGCGCCGGCCTGGACGAGGCGATCGCCCATGGCGACGGCAACGCCGATTGGGCGGTACTGGCAGAGGTGTCGGCGCGCCGGGCAGGGCAGGTGGCCTGATCGCAGCGCCGGGGCGCAAGTGGGTTGCGCGCATCGCGCTTCGCTTGAAGGCGATGCGCGATGCATCTTGCTCACCCCAACATGCAGCAGACCTTCTAAAATGCCGGCTCGTTATAGCCGCCGCTCCAGGGAGGATGCGATGCGACACCTGCATATCACGCTCGGTTCGACCGAGCGCACACCGCGCGCACTTGCCTGCGCCGGTGCCACACGATGACCGCCGCACCGGTCGTCGACCAGGGCCCGGTAGGCCCGGACCATCCCGAGCATCCGGACCATTATCTGTTCGCGCAGATCCGCGAAGCGGTGGCGGTGCTCGATGCCGAGTTGAACAAACCCACCGACGAGGCCAGCGTGCGCATGGCCGCGCGTCTGTTGCCGCTGGCCAAACAGCACGGCTTCGATCAGGTGGACTACGTGGTGCTCAGCCGGCATGTGGGCGAAGTGGGCGAGAACGTGTTCCTGGTGCGTGGCGAGCTCTCCGACCCCGCGCATCTGCGCGCGCACATCACCACGCACGAAGCGATGGAAACCTCGGTGGAGGCATCGATGGCGCAACTGGACGAGATCAATCGGCGGCTGATGCTGCGTCTGCCGCCGCGCTGAGTCGGATGGAAAAGTTACGGGCGCAAGCACCGCGCCCGCAGCTGCGCGCATTGGCTATCATTGTGCAGATGCGCTCCGACTACATCCTTACCCTGTCCTGTCCCGACCGTACCGGCATCGTCTATCGCGTGACCGGGCTGCTGTTCGATCTGGCCTGCAATATTCTCGACGCACAGCAGTTCGGCGACGACGAAAGCGGCCGCTTCTTTCTGCGCGTGCACTTCAACAAGCCGCAGGCCACCGAGATCGCCGGTCTGGAGCGGCGCTTTGCGCTGCTGGCCGACGAATTCCAGATGCAGTGGCAATTGCACGACGCGCGCCGTCGTGCGCGCTTGCTGGTGCTGGTGAGCAAGCAGGGGCATTGCCTCAACGATCTGCTGTTCCGCATGCATAGCCGGCAACTGCCGGTGGACATCGCCGCGGTGGTCTCCAACCACGCCGACTTCGCGCCGCTGGCGGCCTCCTACGGCATTGCCTTCCATCATCTGCCGGTGAGTGCAGACACGCGCGCTGCACAGGAAGCGCAGCTGCTCGCACTGGTCGAGACCTTGCAGATCGATCTGGTGGTGTTGGCGCGCTACATGCAGATTCTTTCGCCGGAACTATGCCGCGCATTGGCCGGGCGCGCGATCAATATCCATCACAGTTTTCTGCCCAGCTTCAAGGGTGCGCAGCCGTACCACCAGGCGCACGCACGCGGGGTCAAGATCATCGGCGCCACCGCGCATTACGTCACCGAAGACCTGGACGAAGGCCCGATCATCGAACAGGACGTCGCCCGCGTGGACCACGCGATGACGCCGCGCGATCTGGTGCGGCTGGGCAGCGATACCGAATCGCTGGTGCTGGCGCGTGCGGTGCGCCGCCATGTCGAACATCGCGTGGTGCTCAATGGCCATCGCACGGTGGTGTTTCGCTAGCGGTTGACGCATCTCATCCCATCGGCCAGGGACGGTTGCAGCAAGCGTGGTGGAGCAGTGGTCATGCCACGTCCCAACCAGCGAGCGCCGGCTTGGCGACCCCGTTGCCGTTTCTGTTCGCCGCTCCTATTGGAATTGTTTGCATGTCGCTTGCACCTGCCTCCAGCGCTCGCGCGCAACAACACGCCACGCGCGCAGCGTTCTTCATTCCCGGCTTTGCTGCGGCCATCTGGGCGGTGCTGGTGCCGTTCGCCAAGGCCAGGACCGGCGTGGACGATGGTGCGCTCGGGTTGATCCTGCTGTGCCTGGGCGCAGGCTCGTTTCTGGCGATGCCGCTGGCCGGCGCCCTGTCGGCGCGCTTCGGCTTTCGCACGGTGATGGCGGTGACGACTGCATTGATCTGCATCAGCCTGCCGTTTCTGGCCGTTGTCGCCAACCCGTGGATGCTGGGTGCGGTGCTGTTCGTGTTCGGCGCCGGCGTGGGCGCGATGGATTGCGCGATGAACATGCAGGCGGTGGTGGTCGAACGCGACGCCAAGCGCGCGATGATGTCCGGATTCCATGCGTTTTTCAGCATCGGCGGCTTTGTCGGTGCCGGTGCGATGACGCTGCTGTTGTCGGCGCACATTGGTCCGCTGAGCGCTGCGATCGCCGGTGTGATTGCCATGCTGCTTGTCGGTGCACTGTCCGTTCGGCATTGGCGTGCCGAGCGCATTTCACAGCAGGGGCCGTTGCTCGCGCTGCCCAAGGGCATCGTGCTGTTTATCGGCATTCTGGCGTTTGTGGTGTTTCTGGCCGAGGGCACCATTCTGGACTGGAGCTCGGTGTTCCTGGCCGATGTGCACCAGGTCAACCCGAGCACCGCCGGGCTGGGCTATGTGGCGTTTGCGTTGACCATGACGGTGACCCGTCTGTTGGGCGACTCGGTGGTGGAGCGGCTGGGGCGCATCCGCTCGATCGTGCTTGGCGCGCTGCTGGCCAGCGCGGGTTTTCTGGTGCTCACGCTGGTGAGCCCGTGGCAGGCCTCGTTGGCCGGTTACGTGTTGGTGGGGCTGGGGTGCGCCAATATCGTGCCGGCGTTGTTCTCGCTGGCCGGCAACCAGACGCGCATGCCGGAGAGCATCGCCATCACTGCAGTCACGACATTGGGTTACGCCGGCATTCTGGCCGGGCCGGCATTGATCGGGTTCGCCGCCCACGGCATCGGCCTGGTCGGTGCCTTGATCGGCGTTGCGGTGTTGATGGTGGGCGTGGCGATTTCCACGCGGTGGTTGAAGGTGTGAGTGGTGGGTGTCACCCGCCTATCGTTGATGGGTGATCGGTAAAGCGTCGCGCGCGGGCGCGCTCCTACCAAGAGCGGGGCAGGGACTACGCCTCGGTGGGTAAATATTCGAAGCGATAGCCCACGCCGTACACCGAGCGCACCCACTCTTCGCCGCCCACATCGGCCAGTTTGCGGCGCAGATTCTTGATGTGGCTGTCCACGGTGCGGTCGGTGACGATGCGGTGGTCCACATACACGCGGTCCATCAGCTGTTCGCGCGAATACACACGGCCCGGCGATGCGGAGAGCGTACGCAGCAGGCGGAATTCGACCTGGGTGAGATCCAGATCGCGTCCGGCCACGCTGGCGCGGCAGGCGGCGTCATCGATGACCAGGCCGTGCGTCGGCTCGCTGTTGGGATCATGCCGGTGCCGGCGCAGCACCGCGCGTACGCGCGCGATCACCTCGCGCGGGCTGAAGGGTTTGCAGATGTAATCGTCGGCGCCGATCTCCAAGCCGAGCAGGCGGTCGATCTCTTCGGCGCGCGCAGTCACCATGATCACCGGTACCGCGCTGAGGCTGCGCAGTTCGCGGCAGATGTCCAGACCATCGCGATTTGGCAGCATCAGATCGAGCAACAGCAGATCCGGCGCCTGCGCGCGAAATGCTGCGATCGCCTGCGCGCCATCGGCCACCCAATGATGCGAATAGCCGGCCGCGTGCAGATACTCGCCCAGCACGGCGGCCAGTCGCGGTTCGTCTTCGACGATGAGCACATGTGCGGCCGGTGCGGTCTGGGTGTCCATTACGCCTCCAATGCCGGCAGCCGCAGCGTCACGCGCAGGCCGCCCAACGGCGAAGCGGTCGCGTGGATCTCGCCCTCGTGCGCGCCGACGATATTGCGGCAGATCGCCAGGCCCAGCCCGCTGCCACCGCTGGCGCGATTGCGCGAGCCTTCCACGCGATAAAAGCGCTCGAACAGGCGATCCAGCTTGTTTGCCGGCACACCGGGCGCGCTGTCTTCCACCACGATTTCCACTGCATGCCCGCGTCGTGCGCAGTGCACAACGAGTTGGCCGCCGGCATCGGTATAGCGCAACGAATTTTCCAGCAGATTGGAGAGCAACTGCTGCAGGCGGCGCTCATCGCCGTTGACATGCAGCGGCGCATCGATGCCGTCGGCGCGTAGCGTGAGCCCGGCTGCAGCGATGCGCATCTGCATGCCGGCCAGTGTGGACTGCAACACCACACTCAGATCGATCGGCGCGCGCCGATACGCCAACGCCCCCACATCTGTCAGCGACAGGTCGTAGAGATCTTCGATCAGCTTGCCGAGTTGGCCGACCTCCTGATGCAGCGAGGTCAGCGACTCACGCGTCATCGGCCGGATACCGTCCTGCAGCGCTTCCAGTTCGGCGCGCAGTACCGCCAGTGGCGTGCGCAGTTCGTGCGAGACATCGGCCATGAAATCGCGGCGTGCGCGTTCGTTGTTGTCCAGTGCCTGTGCCAGTTGGTTGAAGTCGCGCGCGAGCTGGTCGAGTTCATCGCGCATGCCCGCGTGCAATCGCGTGCCGTAGTCGCCGGCGGCCAGGCGATGGGTTGCCACTGTCAAGCCACGCAGGCGGCGCAGCAAGGTGCGCGACAACAACCAGCCAAACAGCGCAGCGACACCGATCGATGCCGCGCCCACTGTCCACCACACACGTTGCTGGGCTTGAAAGAAGCGTGCGTCGTTGGCGGTCAGCACCCTCTCGAACGGCAGCATGCCCATCCAGCCCACCGTCTGCCCGCGCACCACGACCGGGCGCAGCGTGTCGGTGCGGCTGACATCGGGGTTGCCGATGATCACGCGGTAATCGCGATCCAGCAGCGCGAAGCGAAACACCGCGCCGGTCTGGTCGGAGATCGGCGGTGCGCGCGGTGGCAGATTTTGCGCCAGCTCCGGGCGCATCAGCACGAACCAGGCATCGGGATTGTCGCGGATGAAGTTCCAGTCGCCATGCTTGGCGTAATCGGCCTGCACGCGCGGCAACACTTCCATCATCCGCTCGATGCCTTGCTCGCTGAGATAGTCGAGAAATTGCTTTCTGAGCAACAGCTGCCCGGCCAGACCATTGATCAGCAGCACTGCGATGCACGCGCTCAGGATGGCGAGAAAGAGTTTGGCGGTGATTCCGAGTTTCATCGACGTTGGGAAAACCTTGTTGCGAATGAGGTCACGCACGTGCGCTTGCTGTCATGACTGCCTGCATTGAATGGCGACTGCAGCGGCGTCGACTGCAGACGCCACGTGCGCCGCCTGTCTTGCACACCCGTATTGGGACTTCATTAAACCCCGAAAGCAAGCGCCTGCTGTCTGTCAACGCAAATCTTCAAATTTGCTCCATATTCGCAGCGTAGCGTGCGCATCCTCCGATCATTCCCGAGTGCGCCGCATGCGTTCCGTCGCTTCTTCCCGTTCTGCCATGGTGCCGCGCCAATGGCTGCTGGCCGCCATGATCACCGTCGCGCTGGCGGCCTGTTCGCCTGCACGAGCGCCGCAGCAGCGGCAAATGGAAGTGGGCGTGCAACGCGTGGACGTGCAGCGCCTGGCGCTGGACCAGACGCTGCCCGGTCGCACCGTGGCCTATCAAAGCGCGCAGGTGCGCCCGCAGGTGGGCGGCATCCTGCGCAAGCGGCTGTTTACCGAAGGCGAGCAGGTGCAGGCCGGCCAGGTGCTGTACCAGATCGAGCCGGCCACGTTCCAGGCCGCGTATGCCTCCGCGCAGGGCGAGCTGGCGCAGGCGCAAGCGGCAGTGCTCTCGGCCAAGCCCAAGGCGCAGCGGTATCAGACGCTGGTCAAGCTGGATGCTGTGAGCCAGCAGGATGGCGATGACGCCATCGCCACGTTGCGTCAGAACGAGGCCGCGGTGACCGCCGCAAAGGCCGCGTTACAGACCGCAAAACTCAATCTGGATTTCACCCGCATCACCGCGCCGATCAGCGGCCGTATCGGCACCTCGAGCTTTACCCCGGGCGCACTGGTCACTGCCGACCAGACCGATGTGCTGACCACCATCAACCAGCTCGACCCGATCTATGTGGATGTCAGCCAATCCAGCGCGCAGCTGCTGCAGTTGCGCCGCAAGCTCGACGCCGGCCAGGTCAAGGCGGTGGACGGCAAGGCGGAGGTCAAGCTGCTGCTGGAAGACGGCAGCGCTTACGCGCGTACCGGCACGCTGGAAGTGGTGGACACCGCGGTGGATGCCACCACCGGCACGGTGAAACTGCGTGCGGTGATTCCGAATCCGGACCATCTGCTGTTGCCCGGCATGTACGTCAAGGCGGTGCTGTCGATGGCCGTCAACGAGCAGGCGATCCTGGTGCCACAGCAGGCCGTCACCCGCAACAGCAAGGGCGAGGCGGTGGCGATGGTGGTCGGTGCCGACGGCAAGGTGGCGCAGCGCGTGCTCAAGACAGGCGATGCAGTGGGCGATCGCTGGGTGGTCAGCGAAGGATTGTCTGCGGGCGAGAGCGTGATCGTGCAGGGCCTGCAGAAAATCCAGGTCGGCATGCCGGTGAAGACGCGCGAAGTAAAGGCCGCTGCGGCCAGGCCAGTTGCAGCGGCGCCGGTTGCACCCACAGCAGTGACGCCGAGTGCACCCGCCGCAGCTACGCCCGATGCCAAGCCAACGCCCGCAGCGCCGGCCAGCGCCACGCCCAAGGCCGACTGAGGAACTCTTATGGCTCGTTTCTTTATCGACCGCCCCATCTTCGCGTGGGTCATCGCCATCGTCATCACGCTGGCCGGCGCCATCTCGATCTTCTCGCTGCCGCTGGAGCAATACCCGGACATCGCACCGCCCTCGGTGACGGTCAGCGCCACCTATACCGGCGCTTCTGCAGAGACCGTGCAGAACTCCGTCACGCAGATCCTCGAGCAGCAGATGACCGGCCTGGACAATCTGCTCTACATGTCCTCCAGCAGCAGCTCGGCCGGCACCGCGCAACTCACGCTCACCTTCGACTCCGGCACCGACCCGGATACCGCGCAGGTGCAGGTGCAGAACAAGGTATCGCAAGGCGAGGCGTTGCTGCCTGACGAGGTCAAGACCAACGGCATCACCGTGACCAAATCGGCCAGCGGCAGCATGTTCATGGTGCTGGCCTTCACCTCCGAAGACGGCAGCATGGACAGCACCGACATCGGCGACTACATGGTGTCCACGTTGCAGGACCCGATCAGCCGCCTCAATGGCATCGGCAGCGTCAACGTGTTCGGCGCCGAATACGCGATGCGCGTATGGCTGGATCCGGAAAAACTGCACACCTACGCGTTGATGCCCTCCGATGTCAGTACAGCGATCGCCGCGCAGAACGCCGATGTGTCCTCCGGCGCCTTGGGCGCATTGCCGGCACTGCAGGGCCAGCAGTTGAATGCCACGGTGACCTCGCGCAGCAAGCTGCGCACGCCGGCGCAGTTCGAGAACATCGTGCTCAAGTCCGATGCCAGCGGCGCCACCGTGTACCTGCGCGATGTCGCGCGGGTGGAGCTGGGTTCGGAATCCTACGGTTCCAGTTCCAAATTCAACGGCAAGGCCGCCTCGGGCATGGGCCTGCAGCTGGCGACCGGCGCCAATGCGCTGGACGCCGCTAAACTGGTGGAGGCCAAGCTCGACGCGCTCAAGCCGTACTTCCCGGCCGGGCTGAAATACGAGGTCGCCTACGACACCACACCGTTCGTGCGTATCTCCATCGAGGAAGTGGTCAAGACCCTGATCGAAGCGATCGTGCTGGTGGTCGTGGTGATGTATCTGTTCCTGCAGAACTGGCGTGCCACGCTGGTGCCGGTGATCGCGGTGCCGGTGGTGTTGATGGGCACCTTTGGCGTGTTGTCGCTGCTGGGTTTTTCGATCAACACGCTGACCATGTTCGCGATGGTGCTGGCGATCGGCTTGTTGGTCGACGATGCCATCGTGGTGGTGGAAAACGTCGAGCGGTTGATGGCCGAACAAGGCATGTCGCCGCGCGAGGCCACGCATACCTCGATGGGCCAGATCACCGGCGCGCTGGTCGGCATCGCGCTGGTGCTCACCGCGGTCTTCCTGCCGATGGCCTTCTTCGGCGGTGCCACTGGCGAGATCTATCGGCAGTTCTCGGTGACGATTGCCGCAGCGATGATCCTGTCGCTGGTGGTCGCACTGACCTTGAGCCCTGCGCTATGCGCCACCTTGCTCAAGCCCATCGACAAGGGCGGCCATGTCTCGCGCAAGGGCGTGCTGGGCAGGTTCTTCACCTGGTTCAACACACGCTTCGATCGCGGCACCGAGAGTTACGGGCGCGGTGTGGAGCGCATCGTCAGCCATCGCAAGCTCGGCTCGCTGATCTATGTGGTGCTGCTGGTGGTGCTGGGCGTATTGTTCTGGCGTTTGCCCAGCGCGTTCCTGCCCGAAGAAGACCAGGGCATGCTGATGGTGATGTTCAGCGCACCGGCCGGCGCCACGCAGCAACGCACCCAGCAGTCGATCGACCAGGCCACCCAGTTCATCCTCAAGCAACCGGAAGTGCAGGGCATCATGACCATCTCCGGCTTCAGTCTGGCCGGTAGCAGCCAGAACTCGGGCATGGGCTTTATCCGTCTGAAGGACTGGGCCGACCGCGACGGCTCGGTGCAGGAAGTGGCGCAACGCATCACCGGCGCGATGATGATGACGCTGCCCGACGCGCAGGTGTTTGCGTTGACGCCACCGGCCATCAACGGCTTGGGCACCAGCTCCGGTTTCACTCTGCAGCTGCAGGATGCCGCCGGCAACGGCCACGAGGCCTTGGTGGAAGCACGCAAGCAATTGCTGCAGCTGGCCAACGGCAATCAGAGCCTGAGTGCGGTGCGCTTCAACGGGCTGGACGATGCGCCTACCTACCGCGTGCAGATCGACGATGCCAAGGCCGGTGCGTTGGGCGTGGCCGCCGCCGACATCAACACCACCTTGTCCACGGTGATGGGCGGGCGTTACGTCAACGACTTCCTCAACAACAACCGGGTCAAGCGTGTGTACGTGCAGGGCGAAGCAGCCGCACGCATGTTGCCCAGCGATATCGACCGCTGGTACGTGCGCAACAGCGATGCCGCGATGGTGCCGTTCTCGGCCTTCGCCAGCAGTGCGTGGGCCTACGCACCGCAGGTGCTGACGCGCTTCAACGGCAGCGAATCGATGGAAATCACCGGCAGCGCCGCACCGGGCATCAGCTCGGGCGATGCGATGACCGCGGTGGCCGGCGAAGTCGATGGCATGGGCAAGGGCGTGGGTTACGCCTGGTCGGGCATGTCGTATCAGGAACAGGCCGCCGGCACCCAGACCTGGATGTTGTATGCGGTGTCGCTGGTGTTCGTGTTCCTGTGTCTGGCGGCGCTGTACGAGAGCTGGTCGATTCCGATCTCGGTGATGCTGGCGGTGCCGGTAGGCATTGTCGGCGCGTTGCTGGCGACCTGGATGCGCGATCTGTCCAACGACATCTACTTCCAGGTGGGCCTGCTGGCGACGATGGGGCTGGCCGCCAAGAACGGCATCCTGATCGTGGAATTTGCAAAAGAACTGGAAGAAAAAGGCCAGCCGTTGATCGAAGCCACCTTGCATGCCGCCCGCATGCGTTTGCGCCCGATCCTGATGACCTCGCTGGCCTTCATGCTCGGCGTGCTGCCGATGGTGATCAGCAGCGGCGCAGGCTCCGGTGGGCGTCATTCGCTGGGCACCGGCGTGCTCGGCGGCACCCTGGCCTCCACGTTGCTGGGCATCTTCTTCGTGCCGCTGTTCTACGTGATGGTGCGCAGCCTGTTTCCGGGTAAAGCCGCCGATCACTCCACCGTCGTCCGTACGTCCGAGGTGACCCCGTGAAGCGCAACCTGTCCGTAAGTCTGGCGGTGGCCTGTGCCATCGCATTGAGTGGCTGCGTCAGCATGGCGCCGCGTTATGCACGCCCGGATGCGCCGGTGCCAAGCGTTGTCGGCGACACCGGTAGCGCGGATAGCACTACGTCCAATGCAGCTGCGCTGGATTGGCGGCAAGTGCTGGTCGACCCACGCCTGCAGCAAGTGGTCGCACTGGCGCTGGACAACAATCGCGATCTGCGCGTGGCGGTGCTCAACATCGAACAGGCGCGTGCGCAGTACCGCATTCAACGTGCGGACCTGTTCCCGGCGGTGGATATCACCGTCTCGCACAGTGCGCAACGTGCTGCGGCAGCGACCAGTTTCACCGGTGCGCCGCAGATCATCCGCAGCGCCACCGGGCAAGTGGGCATCACCAGTTGGGAGCTGGATCTGTTCGGGCGCATCCGCAGCCTCAAGAACGAGGCGCTGGAAACCTATCTCGCCAGCGAGCAGACCCAACGCAGCACGCGCCTGAGCCTGGTGGCCGAAGTGGCCAGCGGCTGGCTTACCGTGGCTGCCGATCAGCAGCGGCTGGCGCTTGCGCAGCAAACGCTGGAGAGCCAACGCAAGACGCTACGCCTGACCGAGTTGCAACACGATAACGGCATCGTCTCCGGGTTGGATCTGGCCCAGATCCAGACCAGTGTGGAAAGTGCGCGTGCCGATGTGGCCAGTTTCACCACCCAGCTGGCGCAGTCACGCAATGCCCTGAATCTGGTCGCCGGCACACAGGTGCCAGCGGCGTTGCTCCCGGCTGCCGATGCGATCGATACCGGTGTGGCATTGGCACCGCTACCGGCCCAGCTGGAATCGCGCGTGCTGCTGCAGCGCCCGGACGTGTTGTCGGCCGAGCACACCTTGAAGGCCGCCAATGCCGACATCGGCGCCGCGCGTGCCGCGTTCTTCCCCACCATCTCGCTCACTGGCAACGTCGGGCGCGGCAGCGATGCCTTGTCCAGCCTGTTCGAGGGCGACCACACCTGGTCGTTCTCGCCCAGCGTCAGCGTGCCGATCTTCCGTGCCGGCGCCTTGAAGGCCGAACTGGACGTGGCCAAGCTGCAGAAAGACATCACCATCGCGCAGTACGAACTGGCGATCCAGACTGCCTTCAGCGAAGTGGCCGATGCACTAGCTGAACGCACACAGCTGGACGAGCGCATGGCCGCGCAGCACGCCCTGGTCGATGCCGCACAACGCGGCTTCACCCTCTCGGATGCGCGCTACCGCAATGGCGTGGACAGTTATCTGGTGGCGCTGGACGCACAACGCACGCTCTATAGCGCGCAGCAGACCTTGATCAGCTTGCGACTGACCGAGGCGAGCAATCGGGTGAGCCTGTACAAGGTACTCGGTGGCGGCGCCGATGCGCAGTCGCAATCGTTGGCGCAACAGTAGCCATGCATGAATGCGCGAGCGTCGGTGAGTCGAGGGCGCGGTGCCCTCACCGCTTGCGGGACACGCCGCAAGTACGTCCATGTAGGCTCGGTGGCGGCATCCATGCCGCCACACGGTCCCGCAATCGGTGAGGACACCGCACCAGAGAGTGAATCGGTTGCTTTGAGAAGAGCTACGCACACCGACCATCTTGACTAGTCCTTGCCCGCCCACCGTCGCGGGACCTTACGCGGCATGGATGCCGCGTAAGAGCCTACATGGACGTACTTGCGGCGTGTCCCGCGCCGGTGGGCGGGCAAGGGCCCTGCAGCAAACCCGCAGATCAACCGCTCTAAAAGCCGACGCACCCACACCGTTCAATCAACTCTCAAGCCAACCAAGATCCGTGAACGTATAAGTTGTGTTGGCCGCGCTTAGGCGAGCAAGAACTAACTGCATGCAACACGCAAAGAGCGGCTATCAAAACTACTGCGCACCTACCTGACGACTACTCGCTACGTTTTGTTAATCGCTCTAAGTGTTCCCACGCGTACTGCGATGGCCGACGCAAACGCCGGCCATCGCATTGCACGTCGCTAAAAACGCATCACTTCGCAGCGTTGGCGTTCATCACCGCATTGCGGCTGGCATCCAGATACTGCGCCGGATCACGCATGCCGGTGGTATGGCATTGCCCCGTGGTGTGGCCGCGATTCACCCCGCCCGGCAGCTGCGCATTGACCTGCTCCACGGTGCCGTCTTCCGGATCATTCAACACCAGATCCGAGGCCGCGTTGCAGTAGTCGTTGGTGTACCAGTTGGTCTTGGCGAACGAGGTCGTGTAGTAGTTGACCTTGGCCCGCGCATCGGTCGGAATGCCGGCCAGCCACGCCTTTGCACCGTCGTAGGTCATGTCGGTATTGGTGCCGCAGCCCACCCCGAACCACGAACCCACCGCCGCCAGAATGCCCGACAGGTTGGTGCCCTGATACGGCGTGCCCACCGACTGCATCACCCGCCCACCGCTCGCGTTATCCAGCCCGCTCCAGTAGTAGGTATACAGATGCAGCGCGGCCATGCCGCCCTGGCTGTGCGCCACCGTGGCGAACGAAGACCACTGGCTGGCGAACTGCGCCAACCTTTGCGCGAACTGGTCGTTGCTGCGGTTCTGTTTGGCATCGATAAACGACGAAGCATTGGTGAATTGCGCCTGCGGCCACACGCCGTTGGAGCAATAGCCGTGCACCAGCACCAGTTGCGAGCCGGCGGCCTGCGGCTGCGCCATTGCACTGGCACTGGCCAACGCAGTCGGGCGCGGCCCCATACGCATGCTTTCGTCGATCGCACCGGCAGACCGCGCGATGCTGGCACGCCGTAACGCGGGCAGCTGCAACGGCAGCATGTCGGCCTGCACCAGCGGGATGTAATGGTCCGGATCTTCGATACGCAGCCCACGCACGCTAAACGGCGCACGTGCACCGGCACGCGCAATCCAGCGCTCGTCCAGGCTCAGCGGCAACTGGCCTTGTTGCGGCGTCAGCATGCCGCCGATCCATGCTACCGGCACCTCCTTGCCTTTGGCATCGGTGCCCCAGACCTGGCCGAACACACGGTAGTGCGACGGCGCCCTGCCGCGCGCGGCGATAGGCAACGCAATGCTGAGCCGCGTGCCATCGGCAGCACGTGCGCTCAGTGCATTGCCGAGCAGACGCAACGAGGTGTCCAGCACCGGCAACACATGCTCGCTGGTGCGCACGAACGGCTGCCCGGCCTGGTCGTGACCACGCACGATCACCTGCGCGATCCAGGTGCCCTCGCTACTCGGTTGGAACGTACCGCCATACACGCCATCGCCGGCAGCACCATCGTCGTGTTGCCCGTCATCGGCCATCGGCAGCGTGCGGATGCCGCCTTGCGGATCGATCACACGCAGGCTGGCTGTCTCGATCTGCCCAGCCTGCGCGGCAAGCAAGGTCGCCCCGCGCGCATCGTTGCCGCTGAGCAATGCGTTGAGCGTCAACGATTGACCCACCTGCTGACGACGATTGCGCGGGTACGAAGCCAACTGCGTGCGTGCATCGCCTTCCATCAAGACATAGCCGCGTTGCGCCACCGGCGATGCCGATTGCAGGGTCAGCGACCATGCACCGTTCTGCGCGGATTCCACTGCGTAGCGCATGCCGCTGGTGCCACTCTCTGCGCTGCCCAGCAGTGTGCGTTGCGCCTGCAGTTGCGGTGCAACGGCAGCGGCACGCGCGCCGGCAACGCGTGGTGCAGTCACTGCCGCATCCCACGGCTGGTCGCCGGCCAACACCATGAAACGCATGTGGCCGTTTTCCACCGGCAAGGTGCCTTGCCAACGCGCGGAGTTACCCGCAGGCATCAACTCCACTGGCAGCAAGGCGCTCTTGGACAGGATGGCCGACTCTGCCGGATCGGGTGCGCGCATCTGCGCGAACTCCTCCGGTGGGCCAGCCAGTTGTTTGGGCTGCAGCTCCGCCGCCGCAAGCGGCAGGGACACGAGCGACAGGCTGCACAGTAACGACAATAGCGACGGCTTCGGCATGGCGACATCTCTCCTTGAACGTTGCGAAGCGATGCCGCTGCGCATGGCAACGACACCGGATGCAGCGCCCCCTCGCCGCGATTCGCCGATGGTTATACCGCGCGCTTGTGACAGGTCTGCTGTGCGCTGCAGCACCTCACGCGCAGCCAACAAATCCACAGAAATGAATAGTACGGACTGTGATCCAGGTCGTGGACATGTCGATTCCACGCACCGCAGTGCCGGATCACACGCACGGTTGGTGGTTGATGTTGAGCGTCGTACTCGGCGGGCATTCGTCCACCCAGACGATCATGCGAAAGCTATTGTGGCCTTCGCGATGCCGAGGTCGACAAGATGTGGGCCGCGCTGCGGGAGCGATACTGCTCTACCCACGCAACAGACTGCGCAATGCCGCCGAAGGGAAAGAAGTGCAGGCTGACGTCTCCATGCGCGTCAGTGAGGCCGGTGGCCAGGCGATCCACAAAACGATCCGGTCCCGCGCTACCGAACAGCTTGCCGATCGAGATGCCGTACTTGGACAGCATCGATGCGCATGCGCCCACACCGCAGCGTGCGGCATAGCGCGCGAGCACCGCGACGCCGGCAGGACCGGGAACGCCCACACGCACGGGATGTGCAATGCCACGCGCGCGCAGCGCTTCCAGCCACGTCAGCACGATGTCGGCATCGAACACGAATTGGGTGACGATCAGCGGCGCCATGCCGCGCTCGGCGATGCTGCGACACTTGCGTTCCAGCACATCCCATTGATCGGTTGCAGGCATGCTCGGATGTCCTTCCGGATGCCCCGCCACGCCGAGGGTGGTGATGCCCGAGCGCTCGAAAACACCTGTATCGATCAGCGACACGCTGTCCGAAAACGGCCCGATCGCAGAAGGCGCATCACCCGCGATCACCAGGCAGCGCTCAACGCCGGCTTCATTGACGGCACGCCCGACGAAGGCGTGCAACGCGTCGAGCGAGGCGATGCGGCGCGCGGAAAGGTGGGGCATGGGCGCGAAGCCGAGGGTGCGCACCCTCTGTGCTGCAGCCAGTCGCGCGTCGTCGTTCTGGCTGGGCAGGTAGGGGATGAAGATGGTTGAGCCACGCAAGATCCGCGGCGCCGCTGCGGTCAGCGCGGGCATGTCGTTTGCGCCGACCTCCAACGAATAGGCGTCGGCGAGGGTGCTGGCGAGGCTGGGCGGATCCGGAGACATCAAAGGGGTTGCCGTCCTCTGGTGGCGATTGGGTGGCTCCCGCACGTCAGCGCTGATCGAGCGGGAAGGCGGCCCGTGCAACACACGCGCCTGGCGATGCTGTCCATCAGTGGGCTCCCGGTGGAGTGGCGCTGCCATTGCCAGGCGCGCGCGCCAGTTCGATGAAGGCGCGCAGGTAGTCGATGGCGATATCCGCCTCGCGTGCCCCCAGGAAGATCTGCTTGGGGATGCCGCGCGCACCCAGCCGCACCGGCACCACGTCCATCCTGGAGGCATATTCCTCCACCAACCAGCGCGGCATGGCGGCCACGCCGCGGCCGCTGGCCACCATCTGCATCATGATGTCGGTGGTTTCGATGGCCTTGTGGCGCCTGGGCGTGACGCCGGCCGGCAGCAAGAACTGGCTGTAGATGTCCAGCCGCTCGAGGTCCACGGGATAGCTGATGAGCACCTCGCGTGTCAGCTGCTGCGGCTTGACGTAGGCAGCCGACGCCAGCGCATGGCCGCTGGCCACGACCAGCACCTGCTCGTAGTCGAACACCGGCTCGAACCGCAGCCCGGGCTTGTACAGCGGGTCGGGTGTGACCAGTAGATCGATCTCATAGCCGAACAGCGCGCCAATGCCGCCGAACTGGAACTTCTGCTTGACGTCCACATCCACATCCGGCCAGGTGGCCAGATAAGGCGCCACCAGCTTGAGCAGCCACTGGTAGCAGGGATGGCATTCCATACCGATGCGCAACGCACCGCGTTCGCCCTGCGCGAACTGCCCCAGGCGCTCTTCGGCAAGGTCCAGTTGCGGCAGCACCCGGTTGGCCACCGCCAGCAGATACTGGCCGGCCTGGGTCAGCCGCAGGCTGCGCCCCTCGCGCAGCCAGACGTCGGTGCCCAGCTGCTGCTCCAGCTTTTTCATGCTGTGGCTCAGCGCCGACTGGGTCAGGTTCAACACGCCGGCGGCGGCCGTCAGTGAGCCTTGCTGCTCGACCTGCTGGACGATGGTGAGGTGGATGCGCTCAAGCATTCAGATGATCCGAATTCATGGATTGTTGAAATAACACCATTTTACTTCATTGAATGCGAGCCCTAGCATCGGGGTTCGTCGTTCTAGGTCCACCTGCATGACTGTCAACGTGCCACACCCCCTCCGCGTCGTTGCGGTCTCCGGCGGGATGCAACGCCCCTCCAAGGCCGTCGCCCTGGCCGAGCATCTGCTGGCGCTGATCGCCGATGCAGTGCCGTGCGAGCAACATCTGGTCGAACTCGGGGCGTTGGCACCGCAGTTCGCTGGGGCGGTCTGGCGCTCGCAGTTGCCCGCAACGGTGGAGCAGGAACTGATCGCCGTGGAGCAGGCCGACGTGCTGGTGGTGACAACGCCGGTCTATCGCGGGTCCTTCACCGGGCTGTTCAAGCATTTCTTCGACTTCATCCATCAGGACGCCTTGATCGACACGCCTGTCCTGTTGGCTGCAACCGGCGGCAGCGACCGCCATGCGTTGGTGATTGACCACCAGCTGCGGCCGCTTTTCAGTTTCTTCCAGGCACGCACGTTGCCGCTGGGCGTCTACGCCACCGACCGGGATTTTCTGGACTACCGCGTGCACAACGAGGCCCTGGCAGAGCGCGCCAGGCTAGCGGTGCAGCGGGCATTGCCGCTGATCGCATTGACGCGGCAGCCAAGTTCCATCGCCGCAGAAAAAGTCGCAGCGGCTTGAGGGCCATCCCGCCCACGGTTGCCTGGCGGGCCACCACGCCGTCTTCGGCCACCGGATCCGTTGGCGATGGCCCGCCGATCCAGAGTTCCGGCTTCCATCCAGCAGGCATCAATAGCTTCGCTGAAAAGTGCGCTCGTATTTAATCTCGAAACAAGGCGTCAGCTTGCAATGACTCAGGAATTGACCTTCAGCATCAAAAGCCTTTGGTTCGATGAGGACTACCGTCCCGCGGCCAATACGCGCAACACGACCAACTTTGCCAACCTGGCCAGGGGGCAGCGTCGTCAGGAAAATCTGCGTAACACGCTGGCGATGATTAACAACCGTTTCAACGACCTGGCGCATTGGGATAATCCCACGCTTGACCGCTACGCGGTCGAACTCGAAATCATCTCTGTCGAGATGAAGATCGGTGGGAGCGAAGCAGGCGATGCATTTCCGTTGATCGAGATATTGAAACCCAGCATCCTCGATAAAACGACCGGCGCGCGCATCGACGGCATTGCAGGGAATAATTTTTCCTCCTATGTGCGCGACTACGATTTCAGCGTGCTGCTGCCAGCGCACAATCAGGACGCGTCCAACTTCAGCCTGCCGAATGATTTCGGCAGCCTGCATGGCAAGCTGTTCAAGCACTTCGTGCACTCGGACGCCTACAAGGCGCGGTTCACCAAGCCGCCGGTCATCTGCATCAGCGTCTCCAGCAGCAAGGTCTATCACCGCACCGGAAACCAGCACCCCATCCTGGGCATCGAATACCGGCAGGACGAAGGTTCATTGACGGATCGGTATTTCGAGAAGATGGGCCTGCAGGTGCGCTATTTCATGCCGCCCAACAGCGTCGCCCCGTTGGCGTTTTACTTTCTCGGCGACCTGCTGAACGACTACACCAATCTTGAGCTGATCGGCACCATCAGCACCATGGAGACGTTCCAGAAGATTTACCGGCCAGAGATCTACAACGCCAATTCTGCGGCGGGGGCCATCTACCAGCCGAGCCTGAAGCATCAGGATTACTCGTCTACCCAGATCGTCTACGACCGCGAAGAGCGCAGCCAGCTCGCGGTGACGCAGGGCAAATTCACGCAGGAGCACTTCATCAAGCCCTACGGGAACATTCTCGAGCAGTGGGCCTCCAGCCACGCTGTCTAATCAACACGAACGCAAGACATCACTCATCATGAATAAGCTGCTCCCCACCTCAACCGCCGGTAGCCTGCCCAAGCCGTCCTGGCTCGCGCAACCGGAGAAACTCTGGTCTCCCTGGAAGCTGCAGGACGAGGAACTGATCGAAGGCAAGCAGGACGCATTGCGCTTGTCGCTGCAGGAACAGCAGCACGCAGGCATCGATATCGTGAGCGACGGCGAGCAGACCCGCCAGCATTTCGTCACCACCTTCATCGAACATCTCAGCGGTGTGGATTTCGAAAAGCGCGAGACGGTCAGGATTCGCGATCGCTATGACGCCAGCGTCCCCACCGTTGTTGGCGCGGTGAGCCGCCCGAAGTCCGTCTTCGTCGACGATGCCAGGTTCCTGCGCCAGCAAACCCGGCAGCCGATCAAATGGGCGCTGCCCGGCCCCATGACGATGATCGATACCCTCTTTGATGCGCACTACAAAAGCCGTGAAAAGCTGGCATGGGAGTTTGCGAAGATTCTCAATCAGGAAGCCAGGGAGCTCGAAGCGGCCGGCGTGGACATCATCCAGTTCGATGAGCCGGCCTTCAATGTCTTCTTCGACGAGGTCAACGATTGGGGTGTTGCCACCCTTGAACGGGCCATCGAAGGCCTAAAGTGCGAGACCGCCGTCCATATCTGCTATGGCTACGGCATCAAGGCCAATACCGACTGGAAGCAGACGCTGGGGTCGGAGTGGCGTCAGTACGAAGAATCGTTCCCCAAGCTGCAGACATCCAATATCGACATCATCTCGCTGGAGTGCCACAACTCGCATGTGCCGATCGATCTGATCGAACTCGTTCGCGGCAAGAAGGTGATGGTCGGCGCCATCGACGTGGCAAGCAATACGATCGAAACACCGCAGGAGGTGGCCGATACGCTGCGCAAGGCGCTCCGGTTTGTCGATGCCGACAAGCTCTACCCGTCCACCAACTGCGGGATGGCGCCGCTCGCCCGCCACGTTGCACGAGGCAAGCTCACTGCCCTCAGTGCAGGCGCAGACATCATTCGTGCAGAACTGTCGGCGCGGTAGCGCGCTGATGCTTGCGTAGCTCATCGGCCGAAGGAATGCGGGCCGACGCGAACGCTATCCGACCGCTGCAACGGGCGACCGAGACCGGCGCCGCACTAACAAACAAGCCCCCGCATGCGGGGGCTTGTTTGTCTTCCATCTGGTTGCAGCGATCAATAATTGACCTGCAACTGCAGCCGCAGCAAGTCGCCTTCCACCACCGGATACGGCGCCGTGGTGACGTCGGTGCGCTTCATCTTCGAATACGCGAATACCAGTTCCAGCGCATCCATCGGTTGCCACTCGACACCGGCTTCCACTTCGTCCAGGCGCATGCGCGGCGCATTGGTGTCGAACTTGGAACCGCCGCGGTAGGTCTGCCACTTCAGGTACGGCAGCAGGGTGCCGTAATTGAAGTCGTGCTTGAACATCGCCTGCACATAACCGCCGCTCAGCGAACGGGTGCGGATGCGGCGCTGTGCGACATCCAGCTCCGGGCCGCGGCCCACCGTCCACTCGGCCTGCAGGCCGAACGGCTGCGGGTAGTAGATGATGTGGGCGGCCACGCGTTGGTCGGTATAGCCGTTCGGGTCAGTGATCGCCGGGGTGAAGCTGCGGCCACCGATATTCACCGCTGCAGCCGTCGGCACGAAACGGCCGCTGTAGGCATCGGCGCCCACTTCAAGATACTGGCCGTTGGCGAACTTGAACGGGTAGGTGGCGTGCACCACCGCATGCATGCCGTCGTTGCGTTCTGCGCGGTTGGCGCCCTGGCCGTTGTAGACGCCGGCGCCGATCACGCCGTAATCACCCGAGCCCTTCAGGCCCGACTTGACCAGATCCTGAAAGCGGCCCTTGGCCACGGTTGGGCTGTAATAGAACACCGCACCGATATCGCGTTCGTCACGCAGGCCGGAGTTGAGCGCGTCGGCACGATCCAGCGTGAGACGGTTCTGGCTGGACTGCAGGTTTTCCCAGCCGTACGGCATCTTCGACTGGCCCACACGCACGCGGTATTCGCGCTTCTTGTCGAAGTAGATATCGGCATACGCATCGCGCAGCTGCGCGAAGTTGGAGGTGGTCGAACCGGTGGGCGTGCTCGCAAAGTCCGGCTGGAAGTACAGCGACACGTGCTCGTTGAGATCGCCGCTCAGCACCAGACGCGCACGCCGAATGCCCAGGCTCTGGTCGTTGCCGATAAAGCGGTCGCCGGGCGCACGCAGATCCTGCGCGTCGCCACCGATGCCCTGGTTGTAGCGGATCTGGGTGTAGCCGCGCAGGCTCAGCTTGTCGTACCACTTCTTGCCAGCTTCGCCGGGCTTGGCCGGCGCTGCTGCCGGCACGGGTGCAGGTGCGGTCTGGGCGATGGCGGTGTCGGCGGCCACTGGCGCGGCAGGCGGTGGCGGCAATGCCGGTGCAGCCGGCAGTGCCGAGGCCGGCAGCTTGCCGTTCTCGTCCACCTGCACGAACTTGCCCAGCTTGTCGCGCCCCGGTGCCGGCTCGGCGAAGATCTGCTTGGTCTTGCGGTCGACGTACAGCTCCAGCTCGGCGGCCAGCGTACTGCCGCTGGCGGTCGCGCTGAGGGCGCACAGAACGGTGGCGAGATTGCGTTTTTTCATGGGTCCGGCTCGTGCAAGGGAAACGGGTCGGCGGCAGCGTCAGGCCTGCAGCTGCCCCCCAACCGGGGCGGCGAACATGGCGTCTGAGCGCCTGCCAGGCGCCCAGGTCGTCCTGACGTAGCGGCAATGGCAGCAGTTATATTTAGATTTGATGTCAGTTTGGTGACATCGACGGCGCGTGTGTACGCAAGCCTGTGTCAGTAGCGTGTCCGTCCGATGGCAGTTATGCGACGAATGCGAGGCGAGCCGGTCCGTGCAGGTGCTGGCTTACCGCTGTCGGGATCGCGTGCGGATCGGGCATCAGTTCGCATCTTGGATGCCTTGCGACTGGGGGCGCGCGTCTTGCACGGCGCCGGTACTGCTGCTTTCCACGCGGCAATGAAGTGAAGGCATGACAGAAGCACGACCCGAGAGGCGACCACGCAGCCTGCCCAGCGCGTTCGGTGCTCGGGTGTGCCTGGAACTGGATTGGGCTTGGAGCACACGGCCGCCGCAGTGCCTGCGCACTGACCGCATCTGCGCCGATCACCGCACGCAAGGTCCACGCGCCGCTTGCACGGCGCAACACCGACCGAAGCGGGCCTGTGCCCGGCTTCGGTCGATCACACCGGTCAGCCTGCCGAAGGCGCAGCCGCCAATGCCGCAGCCACCGCATCGTGCAGCGAGGTGGTCGGGCGGCCGATCAGCTCGCTCAAGGTGTGGCTGTCGTCGAACAGGCTGCCGTCGCGCGAAGACGCCGAGCACTGCGCCAGCATCTGGGCGAACGGAGCCGGCAAGCCGATCTGCACCAGCGCCGCCGCATAGTCGGCTTCGGGCAGATCGTGATAGGCCACCGGCTTGCCGGACTGCTGCGCCAGCTCGGCGGCATAGTCGGCCATGGTGAAGGCGGTATCGCCGGCCAGCTCGTAGACCTTCCCGGCCTGCGGTGTGTCGGCGGCCAGCACCGCTGCTGCGGCGGCGGCATAGTCGGCGCGCGTGGCCGCACTGATCCTGCCCTCGCCGGCGCTGCCGATCACCGCGCCATGCGCCACTTCGGCCGCGATCGAGCCGGTGCAGTTCTCGGTGTACCAGCCATTGCGTAGCAGCACATGCGGCACGCCGCTCTCGCGCAGCAGCGCTTCGGTGGCGACATGCTCGTCGGCCAGCGATAGCGTGCTGCTGTCGGCGTGCAGCACGCTCGTATAGGCCAGCAATTCCACGCCGGCACGTTTGGCCGCCTCGATCACGTTGCGGTGCTGCGGCACGCGTTCGCCCACCGCATTGGACGACACCAGCAGCACGCGGCCCACCCCGGCGAAGGCCTCATCCAGGCTCTGCGGGTCTGCATAGTCGGCGCGACGCACGCTGATGTCGCGTTTTGCGAACTTTGCGAGTGACGCAGTATCGCGGGCCGTTGCTACGATGCGTGCCGCTGGCACACGCTCTAGCAAGGCTTCGACGACCAACGCGCCCAACTGCCCGCTGGCGCCGGTGACGAGGATCAGGGGGGAAGTGTGTGCCATGGTGAACTCCAGTTGGTATTGATAAGAGGTGTGGTCTACTATCTAGACTCTAGGTCCGCGCACTCTTTATCAGGGCCGTTCGATCCTCCACAAGGAGGCAGTTTTCTTCCCCCTGGTTACCGTGAGATACCCCCGTGAACGCGATTGCTCTGTTTCCGCCACCGCCGTCCCTGCAAGGCATGCCCTTCGACGCCACCAAGTGCCCGGTGCGCGATGTGCTCGATCAGATCGGCGACAAATGGACCATGCTGATCCTGCTGACGTTGATCCCAGGCCCCTCCCGCTTCAGCGCCATCCAGCGCGCCGTGCCGGACATCTCCAAGCGGATGCTGACCCAGACCCTGCGCAACCTCGAGCGCAACGGCATGATCACCCGCAAGGTCTACGCCACCAAGCCGCCCAGCGTGGAATATGCATTGTCCAAGCTTGGCGTGGCGCTGCTCGGCCCGATCTCGCAGTTGCTCAACTGGGCAGGCGAAAACCATGCAGCCATTCGCTCCGCACGCGAACGCTTCGATCATGCCCAGCAGCCGGCGGTCGCGCTGGATGCCGACGAAGCGATGGCGTAAGCGCTGCATTGCAGTGCTGACAAGGGAACTGACGGCGCTGGCCTTGATTAGGTTGGCGCGTCGCTGCGTCGCTGCGTCGGTTGATCGTTGGCTTGCGCGCGTGCCAAACATGGATCGACTGTTGCCGCCTGGCACTCGCCAGCGGCTTGCGTCTCCGCAATGGACCCAGTGCAACGATGTGAGCGCATGCTCACAAAATCCCGCGCGGGATAAACGCCTGGTAGCGCAATCATGCCGGCTGCGGCGCGCAAACCCTTACGGCGTAAGCCCTATGCCGCGGCCTATCGCTGTCATCGCAAACTTCAATCGAAAGCCGGCTCAAGCGTAAGCGCTCGCACCCGATAAGGGCTCACCTTATCTCGCGAACCCGCTACGCCATGCCTGTCTTCGGCACCTTGTCCGCCTCAACGCGACGCACCCTGGGCGTTGCCCTGCTCGCGCTGTGGTGCGGCTGGATCGCCGTGGCCTGGTCCACGCCACGCATGCCGAGCAACGACGTGGCCAGTGCCTGGGCGCAGGTGCAGGCCAGCCTGCCGGCCACGCAGCAGGCGCCGATGTTGATCGGCGTCGCAGGCGCTTGCGCCTGTACCGACCTTGCATCCAATCGCGCCTGGGCCGTGCTCAGCAGCGCGGTGCGTGCGCGTGGCGGCCAGGTGCGCATGCTCGACATGCCAACGCTGCGTGGCAGCGGCTATTCGGTGTGGTTGCTCGGCGCTGACGGCCAACCGCGCTATGCCGGTCCGGCCGACGGCGGTGCCGTGTGCGGCACGGCAGGCGCAGCCGATTGGTCGCGCTGGCTTCCCAACGTGCTGGCGCGCACTGCGAGTGCTGCGGTGGCTTTCCCTTGTCCTTGTGCCGTGGAGTCGCTGTCATGATGGAACTGTCCGCATCGGCATCGCCGACCTCCACCTACGCCACCCGCCTGGCGATCAAGGCCGATCGGCTGTTTCTGTGGCTGGCCGTGCTGCAGAGCAGTGGCTCGCTGGGCCTGGCTTGGTACCAAGGCCAGTGGACCACCTTTCTCGCCGTCACGCTGCCCAGCCTGCTGCTGATGGCCTGGCAGGTGCATGCCAACCCCGGCACGCGCCTGACCCGTATCACCAACGCCTTGGTGCTGATGGCCCTGGTCGCTGCCACCATCCAGCAAGCGCACGGACTGGTAGAGATGCACTTCGGCGTCTTCGTGATCCTGGCGCTGCTGCTCTACTACCGCGACTGGCTGCCAGTGGTGGTCGCCGCCGGTGCCATCGCCGTGCATCACCTGGCGTTCTATTGGCTGCAATCGCGTGGCATGCCGGTGCAGGCGTTCACTGTCGGCAGCGGCTTCGGCATCGTGCTGCTGCATGCCGGTTATGTGATCGTCGAAACCGCCTTTGTCTGCGTCATGGCGATTCAACTACGTCGCCAGGTCGATGCGCTCGACCACGAGGCCGAATCGCTGGTGGAACTGGCCGACACCCTGGCAACCGGCGCCACCTTGCCGCCTGCCATCCTGCAGCAGAGCTTCCGCAGCGGATCGCTGGCGCAGGCGCTGGTGCGCATGAGCGTGCAGGTGGAAGAGCGCATCGCCCAACAACAGCAATTACTGCTGGAAAATCGGCGCATCCGCCTGGCGCTGGATGCATCGGCGATGGCGGTGGCCATCGTCGACGGGCAGGGCGCTGCCATCTACCGCAATCAGTCGTTCCAGCAACTGAGCACCCAGGTCGACACCCACGTGCTGCACACCGCGCTTGCCGATGCCGTGCAGTTGGGGCATGAGGCCGGCACCAGCAGAACGCGTGCGCTCGCTGCGCTGCAGCTACAGGAAAACATCACCCCAGTTCGCGATCACGACGGCGCCTCGCTAGGCGTGGTGGTGGAGTGGCAAGACCGCACCCAGGAACTGGCGCTGGAAGCACAACTGGCCACGGTCATTGCCCATGCCACGCGTGGCGAGCTTGGCGCACGGCTGCAAGGGCACGCCAAGGGCGGCACGCTCGGCCAGCTGGCCGATGGCATCAATCAATTCCTCGCCATCACCGACGACAGCCTGCAGGACATGCGCCGCATGCTGGCGGCGATGTCGCGTGGCGACCTGTCGCAACGCATCGATCGTCATTGCGAAGGCGTGTTCGAGCAGATGAAGCGCGATGCCAACGCCACCGCCGACGAGCTGGCGCGCATCATCACGCAGATCCGCAGCTCCAGCACCGCCATCAATCACGCCGCCGGCCAGATCCTCACCCGCAACGATGCGTTGGAGCAGCAGGTGCAGCGCCAATCGGCCACCCTGGGCCGCACTGCCACCCAGATGCAGGCAGTGCTCGGCACCATGCAGCAGCACACCGCGCAGGCAGCGGATGCGGACAAACTCACCGCCGCCGCATCCGAGGCCGCACGCACTGGCGGCGACACCATGCATCAGGCGATGGGCACCATGCAGCAGATGGAGCAGGCCTCGCGGCGTATCCAGGACATCGTCTCGGTCATCGACGGCCTCGCCTTCCAGACCAATATCCTTGCCTTGAACGCCGCCGTCGAAGCCGCACGCGCTGGCCACGAAGGTCGCGGCTTTGCCGTGGTCGCCAGCGAAGTGCGCGCGCTGGCGCTACGCTCGTCCACCGCCGCCAGCCAGATCAAGACGCTGATCGGCGAATCGGTCATGCATATGCAAGCCGGCGTGCAACAGGTCCGCCACGCAGGCGAAGGCATGCAGCACATCGTCAGCACCATCGGCCAAGTCAGCAGCACGCTCAGCAAGATCGCCGTCGCCTCGCAACAAGAGGCCGGCAGCATTGCGCAGGTGCATCACACCCTCGCCGGCGTGGACACCGACATGCGCGACGGCGTCACCCGTATGCAAGACGCCAGCGCCGCCGCACGCGCCATGGGCGACCATGCCGCGCAGCTGGAAGATGCAGTGAGTGCGTTTGTGGCGGAGACGCGCGATGGCAGCGCTGATGTAGTGCAGAGGCTGCGGGTTGCCTGATCGACGCTTGCGTATTAGTTACGCAGCTCCCGCAGCTTGCCAGTGAACCAGGATTGGCTCGATACCGGCGCAGCGTTGCCGCAACGCACCTGATACGGCGTGCCCGACATGCTGCTCTTGGTGGCGGCAAGCTCAATGAAGGACTCGGTAGACGTCACCAGCCCCTTCTTCTGCAGGTACTCGTACTTGCGCTGCAGGTGTTCGCTGGCTTTCGGCGCCGCGTACCACGACCCATTGCGCGAAAATTCGCAGTTGGATTGCGCAAGGACTTTGAAAAGCTGACCAACCTCACGCGTCGTGGCCGGCGAAACACCTTGCGCCGATGCAGAGGCGCTCAGCAGGAGTGCAATCAGAAAAAATTTAGCGTTCATCAGCCGAATCTTAGCGCAACAGGTCACCATCTCAGCAGGCACGCTGATCGGTCGAAGTGACAGTGGCCGACCTTCCTTTCAAAGCTCGGTCCACTGACGCTAAACAGGCTCAGGGACGTAGCGCAACAGCGTCGAACCCTCAAAGTAATTCCCGTAATACTCGCCCTTCCGCAAACCTGGATTTGCCTCAAAATCGATGTAAGGCTCGGAACAATGCGGGCAGCGAAAGGGATTGAGGTAGGCGTAGCGGGACCCATCCGGTGCCAATGGCAGTGCGTCTTCCAGCGCAGCAAGCGCTTCGGCGTCGGGCTCGGACAGCGCTGCAGGGCTGCCCGGCAGATGGCTATCGACCGTGATGGTGTAACTGCCAGACCCCGAGTAGAAGTATCCCGCGTTGCTAAAGCCTGCGTGATAGGAGCGGATCAGGAACGAACGTTTGCAGTGATCACATTCACAAGAAAGCAGCACGTTGCCACCGGTGACTAATCCGCTGAAGTGCAGGCCCCTGGCAAAAAGTCCCTTGCCTGCAAGTGCGGAACTGCTGACGCTGGCGCCCGGCAGGAAGAACGGCTGAAACCTGATCCCGGATGCTTGGCCATTCGCAAACGCGTCTGGATCGAGCTGCTCGGTCTGCGAAATGACACAGTCTGCCTGGCACCCGAGGTTGGGATGCACGCGAACGGAAAAGTGGAACCACCCCGTCGCAGCACCAAGTTCATGCCGATGCACCGCTCCCGCCGAGTCGACAAATTCCAGGACGCTATTGGCCTTCAACCATGCGGAAGGTTTGATCTCACACGGGACATCGCTCTGGGTAACGCGACACAACTCTTGCCCATCGGCTCGAACGATCAGTAACGGAGCGGCTTTCTTCTTGAAGATGGAGAACATGCTTTCCTTGGCGGTGGTAATGCGTGAGTGGCAGATTGGAGCGCTGAGCGATTGGATACATTTTAAGGCTTCAGCTTTGCTTGCGGCGAGTCAAGGACCATCCCCATGAAAAGAGCAAGCAGACGCCAAAGAGCGTAAACAAAAAAGTGGCAAGCCCGGCCCAGGATGTGCCAAACAGCCAAAGGTCAGAATGACACGCGACCGGATCTCTTGCGATGGAGCCAGAAGTGGCGCAGGGCGAGAGCGTTCTGGTGTGATGCCACCAAGTAAGGGTGCCTGAAACACCGAAGAAGACGAGTAGTACAGCGAATAGCCGAAGAGCGCGATCCGCCACTGATGTCTTTGATGATTTCGGATAGGTGCGCATGTGCAAAGCGGCCTAATACTTGAATTAAGCCGATTCGCGAGGCAGGTTCGGCTTGAATGAATTGTTAGGCGGCACCCCTACTTGCCCCAACGCCAGCTCGGTGGCTCACCCTTGATCCAACATACGGCCACAAGGAGCAGAGCGACGGTCCACGTGTAGATTTGGAAAGCGAGCGGGCGACCGACTGGTGAAAAGATGAAGGCGCCGCCAGCAATGAAGGCGGCTGCAAGGCCATAGGCAAGCCATCCTTGCCAAGCAGTGGGAAGACCCCAGCCCCATCCATAAGTCTTGGCAGGAAACCAATAGTCCTTATTTTTTGCCATGAAAATCTCCTGTGCCGCCTAACGCTTTAATTAAACCGCGCGGCGAAGCGGGTTCGGCTTGAATGGATTGCCAGGCGTCGCCATTAGTCACTGCTCCCGGCGCAGCTAGAGTCCCCGGCATCGCAGCCAGAGAACCCAAGGTCTTGAACCTCCGATGCGCTACCATCGGATGATGGATAAAGCGGGTCAATTGTACTGGACGATGTGGGGCCAAGTGCCTGAGAAGCAGCAAACGCGCCACAAACGACCGCGCCAATGACTGGAACAAGCCAGATGAGGGCAAGTTGTAGTACGCGTTGTGATGGCGAGAGCACCGAAACGCGAAGTACTGCTACCGACGCAATGATATTGCCAAGAGCAAGCACCGCACCCAATAGAAGCATCCACTCCATCGAAACCTCCAAGCCGCCTGGCTATCATTGGGCCGCTTGAGCGCGGTGTAACACGATCCTCGCCGAGGCGTTGACGGCCGTCAATCGCTGCAAGCCTGTGAATCGCACGGCCTTCGCAGCAGTGCGGCTGCCCATTACCAGGTGCCATGCCGCATCTTTGCAGGGACATCGCGTTACGTTCGACGACGTGCGACGTAACGAGGCAAGTCGCTGAGATTTCAAGATGCCGTCATGCGACAACAAGTGAGCCAACAGTAGGTCCAAGCCAACCTAGCCGCCATCTTCGGCGTGCAGATACGACCTGCCCGGCCTTTGCTCCACCCGCTGCTCAAGCATCTCGCGCACGGCATGGGCGGCATCGAAGATGGCTTGTCCCAACGTTGGCAGCGTCTGCACCTCCAGGCACTCCGGTTTGCTCATGGCGATCACGTCGCCGTGGGCGATGAGGATGCGTAGCAGGCGGTCGAGCTGGTCGCGTTGGTCCAGCGTGAGATGCAAGACGACGGCGGGGTGGTCCATCTGTGTCCTCCTCGGCGCGGGGAGCTGTGAGCGCGCACGGTGTGCGACATGCGCGTTGCACTCGATGCGGGCGCGCACGTGCATGCTGCGCGTGTGCGGCACACCGGCTCAGTCGGCGGGTGCCAGGCTGACGACCAACTCGCCATCGCGTAGGCGGATGTGGAGCTTACTGCCGATGGCAAAGCCCAGTTGTTCCAGCCAGCGGCCGCGCAGGCGCAGCGTGGGCACGCGTTGGTCGCTGGCGGGGTAATAGCCGTAGCCGACGGTGCAGTGTTGCGGGGCACGCGGGTGGCCGGGACGCGGTGGGCGGGCTTCGGTGCGGGGTTGGGGGATGGGGGTGCGCTCGACGTAGGGCCGTGGCTTGATCGAGGGGTCGAGCGAGTGCCAGCCGATCTCGCGGGGCGGCGGCACCGTGGCGCGCTTGCGTGCTGATGTGGGACGGGACGTGGGTCGACGCATGGCAAAGCCCTCCTTGACGAACAGGCCCCGTCGCCGGATGGCGACGGGATGTCGGGAGGTTAGAAACCGCTAACAGTCGGCGGGCGTATTTCCCCGAGGGGTGTTGTATTAGCCGCCCTCCCGACGCAGGCATCGCGTCGGTTGCACCCACAAGAAACTGCAGGCACAAAAAACCCACCGGTTTGACGGAGGTGGGTACCGCTGTTAGGGAACCTCTGAACAACGCACCACAGATACGCGACACTACCCGCCTGATGTTGAGGAGTGATCCATGCAACTGACGTTCGGTGACGCTGAGGGCCTGGGCAAGCGCAAGCAGACCCGGCGCGAGATCTTTCTGGCCGAGATGGAGCAGGTGGTTCCGTGGCAGCAACTGCTCGGTCTGATCGCGCCGCACTATCCGGTATCGGGCCGGCCAGGTCGGCAGCCGTACGCACTGGCGACGATGTTGCGGATTCATCTGCTGCAGCAGTGGTATGCGCTGAGCGATCCGGCGATGGAAGAAGCACTGCACGAGATCCCGACCTTGCGGCGGTTTGCCCAGCTCGGTGGCTTGGACAACGTTCCGGACGAGACCACGATTCTCAACTTTCGGCGCCTGCTGGAGACCCATGGCCTTGCCGCGCGGATGCTGGAAGCGGTCAACGCGCATCTGGCGCGCAAGGGCCAGAGCCTGCGGTCGGGCACGATCGTCGATGCGACGCTGATCGCGGCGCCCAGTTCGACCAAGAATGCCGACAACGCGCGCGACCCTGAGATGCATCAGACCAAGAAGGGCAATCAGTGGTATTTCGGGATGAAGGCGCACATCGGCGTGGATGAATTTTCCGGGTTGGTGCACCACGTCCATTGCACAGCCGCCAACGTCGCCGATGTCACGGTGATGCACACGTTGCTGCATGGCAAAGAAGACAGCGTGTTCGGCGATAGCGGCTACACCGGTGCGGACAAACGCGAAGAACTGCAGGCCTGCAAGGCTGCATTCTTCATCGCCGCCAGGCCCTCGACGATGCAAGCCCTCGGCAACAAACGCGAGCGTGCTCGGGAAAGACGTTGGGAACACTTCAAGGCCAGTGTGCGCGCGAAGGTGGAGCATCCATTCCGGGTGATCAAGCGCCAGTTCGGCTACACCAAGGTCCGCTATCGCGGCCTGGCCAAGAACACCGCGCAGGTGCTGACCTTGTTTGCGCTATCGAACCTGTGGATGAAGCGAAAGCAGTTACTGCCGACGATGGGGAACGTGCGCCTGTAACCCGGGCAACACCCTGCAAACGCGCCGGAAACGGCAAAAAAATCGAGGATCTGAGCGCCGTCAGCCTGGTCGATGTGGTTAGGCTCATCCTCCGATGCCGTTGATCAGACCATCCTTAGGGGAGTTTCTACGCTCCTTGCCGAGGAGACTGCTACGCGCTGCGTGACATGTCAACCGGTTGATGCTGGCGCTCTGTATAGCGTTGATAGAAGATCTGTGCGTTAGCGCTTCACTCGGCAAAGTCAGAGCTGGGCATTGGTCAAGAGCGGGTTAGTCAATGCACATTCGCTACACTCCGACAAATGCTCCTCACGCTCTATCCATCAATGTTGCGCCCATCAGTTTCGGGCTCGGTAGCGCAGATGTACCAATTGCACGCGTGACTATGAGCCAGTATTGCAATGTCACGCCGGTCAACAGGAACCCAATGAACAGCAATTTCTCCCGAAGCCTGCTTCCTTTGCTGATGATTGCGATAGCGCTGCCGAGTGCATGCACTCGCACGCCTAGTGAAGCAAGACGGGATGCAGGTACGTCATCTGCTGCCACAGTGCCGCCGCCCCCTCAGAAAAAGGGCAAAAGTACCAACAATGGGGCGGAGGTTGTCTCTGCCAATACCACTCTTCAAGAACTGGAGCGCCGGCTGCTGCGCTTCATCGATAGACTGACAGTGCCAGCGGATCTGGATTACCCACAAATGGAGTCAGCACTTGGGATCAAGCTCGGACCCCCGTCTGATCCGGCATACCCGTGGCGTGAACTGAAAGATGCAGCTCTAGGGAACCTCTGAACAACGCACCACAGATACGCGACACTACCCGCCTCATGTTGAGGAGTGATCCATGCAACTGACGTTCGGTGACGCTGAGGGCCTGGGCAAGCGCAAGCAGACCCGGCGGGAGATCTTTCTGGCCGAGATGGAGCAGGTGGTTCCGTGGCAGCAACTGCTCGGGCTGATCGCGCCGCACTATCCCGTGTCGGGGCGGCCAGGTCGGCAGCCGTACGCACTGGCGACGATGTTGCGGATTCATCTGCTGCAGCAGTGGTATGCGCTGAGCGATCCGGCGATGGAAGAAGCGCTGCACGAGATTCCGACCTTGCGGCGCTTTGCCCAGCTCGGTGGCTTGGACAACGTTCCGGACGAGACCACGATTCTCAACTTTCGCCGCCTGCTGGAGACCCATGGCCTTGCCGCGCGGATGCTGGAAGCGGTCAACGCGCATCTGGCGCGTAAGGGCCAGAGCCTGCGGTCGGGCACGATCGTCGATGCGACGCTGATCGCGGCGCCCAGTTCGACCAAGAATGCCGACAACGCGCGCGACCCTGAGATGCATCAGACCAAGAAGGGCAATCAGTGGTATTTCGGGATGAAGGCGCACATCGGCGTGGATGAATTTTCCGGGTTGGTGCACCACGTCCATTGCACAGCCGCCAACGTCGCCGATGTCACGGTGATGCACACGTTGCTGCATGGCAAAGAAGACAGCGTGTTCGGCGATAGCGGCTACACCGGTGCGGACAAACGCGAAGAACTGCAGGCCTGCAAGGCTGCATTCTTCATCGCCGCCAGGCCCTCGACGATGCAAGCCCTCGGCAACAAACGCGAGCGTGCTCGGGAAAGACGTTGGGAACACTTCAAGGCCAGCGTGCGCGCGAAGGTGGAGCATCCATTCCGGGTGATCAAGCGCCAGTTCGGCTACACCAAGGTCCGCTATCGCGGCCTGGCCAAGAACACCGCGCAGGTGCTGACCTTGTTTGCGCTATCGAACCTGTGGATGAAGCGAAAGCAGTTACTGCCGACGATGGGGAGCGTGCGCCTGTAACCCGGGCAACACCCTGCAAACGCGCCGGAAACGGCAAAAAAATCGAGGATCTGAGCGCCGTCAGCCTGGTCGATGTGGTTAGGCTCATCCTCCGATGCCGTTGATCAGACCATCCCTAGCCGATGGCTATGCACTCTACGCGACACATCGTCCAACGAAAGATGGATTCTCGCGAATAGAGATTGCAGTGACTCTGCCTGACCATAGTGATCCCACGCGCCTGCCTACGTCGACCTGCATCTGGGAAGCAGAAGCACTGTCCAAAGCGCTTGAAGCGATGGGATACACGCGCGGCGGCCAGCGGCCGTTCCAGGGTGGCTGGCTACGCCAGCATTGGCGCGCGATCAATGGCGGGAGTCAGATTTTCTCAGTCTCATTGCTTCTCTATCGAACCAATGAACAAAGCAGTCAAAAAGAATGCGTTTACAGCGTGAAAATCGATGGAGGCAAGCCATGATTCGAGTTGACACGCGTATCGAGCCTTTGCTCGCCCAGATGGCAAAGGACCCTGCGCTTCCTGCTGGTGCCGAGGCGAGCATCCGGCAGACAATTGCCGAATCACCCTATCTGTCGAACCTGTTAGGTGATGCAATTGAGAAAGGCCGAATTGGCGCTATTGCTGTCTCGCACGGACAGAACAACGGGGGTCACTTCCAGGATGGTAAGCACGGCAAGGCAGGCACGCTCAATATCAGTGAAGCGGCGTTTAAAGACTTCGCAGGATCAGAGCGTATCGACTATCTGACCGAGGTCATGGGCCATGAAACGATGCATGGTGTGTTGGCCCAGCATCGTGCCGACGCCCTTGCCGAGTTCGGAAAAAGTATGGGCAATCGAATGCAGGAGGCCTATGAAAATCGGGAGCATCAGGTCGACCTGACGGGCCCTACGCGTAGTTACCTGGATTCGACGCGCGCAGACGAAGCGCTGTCGGAAATCTCAGGGATGCGTGCCCTGCACGATCGAATCAAACATCTGAACCCTCAGATGCCCGACGACGTGGTTGAGCGGGAATTGCTAGACAGGTCTAGGGATGGTCTGATCAACGGCATCGGAGGATGAGCCTAACCACATCGACCAGGCTGACGGCGCTCAGATCCTCGATTTTTTTGCCGTTTCCGGCGCGTTTGCAGGGTGTTGCCCGGGTTACAGGCGCACGTTCCCCATCGTCGGCAGTAACTGCTTTCGCTTCATCCACAGGTTCGATAGCGCAAACAAGGTCAGCACCTGCGCGGTGTTCTTGGCCAGGCCGCGATAGCGGACCTTGGTGTAGCCGAACTGGCGCTTGATCACCCGGAATGGATGCTCCACCTTCGCGCGCACGCTGGCCTTGAAGTGTTCCCAACGTCTTTCCCGAGCACGCTCGCGTTTGTTGCCGAGGGCTTGCATCGTCGAGGGCCTGGCGGCGATGAAGAATGCAGCCTTGCAGGCCTGCAGTTCTTCGCGTTTGTCCGCACCGGTGTAGCCGCTATCGCCGAACACGCTGTCTTCTTTGCCATGCAGCAACGTGTGCATCACCGTGACATCGGCGACGTTGGCGGCTGTGCAATGGACGTGGTGCACCAACCCGGAAAATTCATCCACGCCGATGTGCGCCTTCATCCCGAAATACCACTGATTGCCCTTCTTGGTCTGATGCATCTCAGGGTCGCGCGCGTTGTCGGCATTCTTGGTCGAACTGGGCGCCGCGATCAGCGTCGCATCGACGATCGTGCCCGACCGCAGGCTCTGGCCCTTGCGCGCCAGATGCGCGTTGACCGCTTCCAGCATCCGCGCGGCAAGGCCATGGGTCTCCAGCAGGCGCCGAAAGTTGAGAATCGTGGTCTCGTCCGGAACGTTGTCCAAGCCACCGAGCTGGGCAAACCGCCGCAAGGTCGGGATCTCGTGCAGTGCTTCTTCCATCGCCGGATCGCTCAGCGCATACCACTGCTGCAGCAGATGAATCCGCAACATCGTCGCCAGTGCGTACGGCTGCCGACCTGGCCGGCCCGATACCGGATAGTGCGGCGCGATCAGACCGAGCAGTTGCTGCCACGGAACCACCTGCTCCATCTCGGCCAGAAAGATCTCGCGCCGGGTCTGCTTGCGCTTGCCCAGGCCCTCAGCGTCACCGAACGTCAGTTGCATGGATCACTCCTCAACATCAGGCGGGTAGTGTCGCGTATCTGTGGTGCGTTGTTCAGAGGTTCCCTAGGGATGGTCTGATCAACGGCATCGGAGGATGAGCCTAACCACATCGACCAGGCTGACGGCGCTCAGATCCTCGATTTTTTTGCCGTTTCCGGCGCGTTTGCAGGGTGTTGCCCGGGTTACAGGCGCACGTTCCCCATCGTCGGCAGTAACTGCTTTCGCTTCATCCACAGGTTCGATAGCGCAAACAAGGTCAGCACCTGCGCGGTGTTCTTGGCCAGGCCGCGATAGCGGACCTTGGTGTAGCCGAACTGGCGCTTGATCACCCGGAATGGATGCTCCACCTTCGCGCGCACACTGGCCTTGAAGTGTTCCCAACGTCTTTCCCGAGCACGCTCGCGTTTGTTGCCGAGGGCTTGCATCGTCGAGGGCCTGGCGGCGATGAAGAATGCAGCCTTGCAGGCCTGCAGTTCTTCGCGTTTGTCCGCACCGGTGTAGCCGCTATCGCCGAACACGCTGTCTTCTTTGCCATGCAGCAACGTGTGCATCACCGTGACATCGGCGACGTTGGCGGCTGTGCAATGGACGTGGTGCACCAACCCGGAAAATTCATCCACGCCGATGTGCGCCTTCATCCCGAAATACCACTGATTGCCCTTCTTGGTCTGATGCATCTCAGGGTCGCGCGCGTTGTCGGCATTCTTGGTCGAACTGGGCGCCGCGATCAGCGTCGCATCGACGATCGTGCCCGACCGCAGGCTCTGGCCCTTGCGCGCCAGATGCGCGTTGACCGCTTCCAGCATCCGCGCGGCAAGGCCATGGGTCTCCAGCAGGCGCCGAAAGTTGAGAATCGTGGTCTCGTCCGGAACGTTGTCCAAGCCACCGAGCTGGGCAAACCGCCGCAAGGTCGGGATCTCGTGCAGTGCTTCTTCCATCGCCGGATCGCTCAGCGCATACCACTGCTGCAGCAGATGAATCCGCAACATCGTCGCCAGTGCGTACGGCTGCCGACCTGGCCGGCCCGATACCGGATAGTGCGGCGCGATCAGACCGAGCAGTTGCTGCCACGGAACCACCTGCTCCATCTCGGCCAGAAAGATCTCGCGCCGGGTCTGCTTGCGCTTGCCCAGGCCCTCAGCGTCACCGAACGTCAGTTGCATGGATCACTCCTCAACATCAGGCGGGTAGTGTCGCGTATCTGTGGTGCGTTGTTCAGAGGTTCCCTAGCAACCGCTGCGTGGTGCGGCAACCAAACGGCGCCCCGCAATTCGCAGATGGACTGACCTACGATGCACTCACTAAGCACCCCTTTACCCGCAACGATGCGCTGACCAACTCTGTTGAACAATGCTTTTATGACAGCAGCGGCACGCTAGGCCCATATGGCGACTCCGATTACCGGAATTACTATGGCGTCAATCCGATCAGCCACATCGCACAGAACTACGCGCATCTGGCGCATGATCGGCAGCCTCCAGAAATCCGCATTGATCTAAAGTCGTTGGGGCTGGACCCAAGGCAGCTGGAGCGCAACGGGCTGGAGCTGGGGTCTGCGAAGACGTTCAACATCGTTGACCTGGGCAAGGACGGCTATGGCATGGTCCAGCTCAACGACACTGGCGCACGCGGCATCAGCTCTCCTAACCTTGCGCCACCGATTGAGCCCGGCCGCGCATTGACGCCTGCAGAGGCGGGCCACCCGGACCATGCCATGCATCAGCAGATCCGAAGCAAGGTGGAGCAGTTGGACGCCGAGAATGGCCGCACGTTTGACGCCACCAGTGAACGAATGACAGCCAGTCTGCTGACGCTAGCCAAAGACAATGGGCTAACCCGGGTGGACCACGTACTGCTCAGCGAAAAGACCGAGGATCTTCCTGCTGCACAAACGGTGTTCTTGGTGCAGGGCAGACCGGATGACCCCGCGAAATTGCGTGCGCATATGCCCACCGTCGAAGCAGCCCAACGCCCGGTACAGGAAAGCTTTTCGCAACTGGAATCCGTCAACCAACGCCTTGAACAAGACCGCGCGCGGGAACAATCGTTAGAACAGCAGCGTTCACAGGAACAGCAGCCGCTTGGGCCCACTCCGTCGCTGTGATGCGCAGGCTTAACACCAGAGTTAGGCCGAGCCGCGTAGCCAACAACATGGCAAGCTCTACCTGCTATGTTTGTTGGCGTAACGAAGCGAGTTCGGCTTGAACGAATTGTTAGCCCCCAGCGCGACGGACCAGTGTTGATGGATCTTGTCGATGATGGAACACCGCAATGACAAGAAACTCATCACCGTGAACGCGATAAACCATTGAGAACGGGAACCTGCGAAGCAAGACGCACCGGCAGTTACCCGCAACAGCAGCGAACGTTTCTGGGCTGCATACCGCTGCGGTTACGGTAGCATCCAAGGCCCAAGCAAACTCAAGGCCAAGTCCGGCAGCGCGAGACTCTTACCAGGCCTGCGCCTCAAGAGCCTCAGCCCTGGCTTGAGGCCGAAAGAGGGCACGCATTAGTGATTGCGCTGGAATAGCTCAGCGCGGACCTGATCCCAGGGCACCGCAGTCGCCGGGTCTAAGTCGTGCTCTTGCAACCGAGCTTGCACTGCCTGGAGCTGGGCGGGTGTCAACGCCGCAGACTCTGGACTCTCAGCAGCAATACTGTCCCAAATGTCTTCCACAAGCTGGATATGCTCGGCCGCGGAGAGCTTGAGGAAGTCCGGTCTGGGCTGGCGCATAGTGGGAAATATAGACCAATGCTCTTCTGGGGCTAACGCCTGAACTAAGCCGAGCCGCGAAGCGGCGTCGGCTTGAATGAATTGTCCTGATTAGCCCTGACCCTCAGCCATCAGTCGCAGGATCTGCGCCGCGCTTTGTGGATGCTGCTGTCACCTGAAGCCAACGAGGTAGCGTGATGAGCATCAATGCCGTGCAGTTTCAAGCGGGATTGTCGATGTCCGAGTTCTTCGCGTCCTACGGCACCGAGGCCAAGTGCTATCGCGCGCTCTACAAGTGGCGTTGGCCGCAAGGCTTTCGTTGCCCTGTTTGTGCCGGGCGCGTGCGCTCGCGTTTCAAGCGGAGTGCTGCGATCTACTCCCAATGCAGCGCGTGCCGGCATCAGACCAGCCTGATTGCAGACACGATGTTCGAAGGCGCCAAGCTGCCGCTGCGCACCTGGATGCTGGCGTTGCACCTGCTGACCTCGACCAAAACCAACATAGCCGCACTGGAGCTGATGCATCATCTGGAGGTGAACTACAAGAGCGCCTGGCGGATGAAGCACAAGATCATGCAGGTCATGGCCGAGCGCGAAGCCACGCGGAAATTGGCGGGTTTTGTGCAGATCGACGATACCTATCTCGGCGGCGAGCGTAACAGTGGCAAGGCCGGACGCGGATCAGAGAACAAACAAGCGTTCCTGATTGCGGTGCAGACCGATGCCACCTTCACCGCGCCGCGCTTTGTGGTGATCGAGCCGGTGCGCAGCTTCGACAACACCTCGCTGCAGGACTGGATTGCCCCGTCGTCTGGCGCCCGAATCCGAGGTCTACACCGATGGGCTGGCCTGCTTCCGTCGCCTGGAAGACGCAGGCCACGCGCACACCACGCTGGACACTGGCGGTGGTCGTGCCGCGACCGAAGCGGCCGGTGCGCGTTGGCTCAACGTGGTGCTGGGCAATCTCAAACGCGCCATCAGTGGCGTATATCACGCCATCGCGCAAGGCAAATACGCAAGGCGTTACCTGGGAGAAGCGGCCTATCGTTTTAATCGTCGATTCTGCTTGCGCGACATGCTGCCGCGACTTGCCACGGCCATGATGCAATCCAACCCATGTCCAGAGCCGGTTTTGCGTGCGGCGAGCAATTTTCATCGCTGAAAGTCAGGGCTAATCACATAATTTTTTGATACTATTGTCAAAATAGAAGTTCAAAGTGTATAGCGATGCGAACAATCAAAGAAATTGGAGTGGCGGTTGCTCGCCGGCGGCAGGATCTAAAAATTAAGCAAGGCGTCGTCGCGGAGAAGGCAGGAATTACGCAGGAATGTCTGTCGAGATTTGAACGAGGACGTACTCCCGAACTCGGGTCTCGCAAACTCCTCGCGGTCCTCGCTGTGTTGGATATGGAGCTTGAGCTTCTGCCTAGTTCGACCAATCCGATAGCTGGTGAACTAGGCTCAACTAGGCCTAGTAAAAAGAAAGGCAGGATAATGGACGAAAATTTCGCGAAATACCGACAAGGTGAGTCATATATTGATGATAATCAGGCTGGGGATAATCTCCGATCGGTCAATACGCTAGCTTGTAGAAAGCTGGAGATTCGAGGAGACGATCATGCTTTTCTCCGCGATCAAGTTCCACCGATGATTACCATTGACGACGCGGATATCTCTCTTGTCGATTTGTTCTGTGGAGCGGGGGGAATAACTCTCGGAATTGTGGAGGCTTGCAGATCGCTTGGCAAGACTATAAGAATTCCACTTGCAGTAGATTTCGAGAAAACTGCACATGCAGTTTACAAGGCCAACTTTCCAGCCGCGAATGCCATCGTTGCGGATGTGCGCAACATGTTCAATGACGACCTGGAAGCCAGCGAAATATCGACCATCGAGAGAGAACTGGCCAAAAGAATTGGAAAGGTGGATATTTTGGTAGGTGGCCCGCCTTGCCAGGGCCATTCCGACCTGAATAATTATTCACGCCGAAATGATCCTAAGAACGATCTTTATTTCGTCATGGCAAGAGCAGCAAAAATTCTCAAGCCAAGTGTCATTTTCATAGAAAACGTTCTTGGTGCCAAACATGACAAGGGTGGAGTGGTCGATAAAACAATCAAGGCACTCGCAGCGCTTGGCTATGCCATCGACATGGGTGCGGTCGATCTCATCGAAATCGGGGTGGCCCAACGTCGACGCCGCTTGGTGATCCTGGCAAGCCTCGGCTCTAATCAACCCGATATCAAAAAAGTACTTCAGAAATATGCCTTACCCTCAAGAGGCACTGCGTGGGCAATTAAGGATCTCGAATGTGCAGTGGCCGACTCCCTGGCAAATACCCCATCAACGCCATCCAAAGACAACAAAAAGCGTATTGATCATCTGTTCGACAACGAAGTCGAGGACTTACCTGATTCGCTCCGCCCCCCTTGCCACCAGCACGGCAACCACTCGTACAAAAGTGTTTATGGCAAGCTGAGTTGGAACGAGCCCTCACAGACGATCACAAGTGGGTTTTACAGCATGTGCATGGGGCGCTATGTCCATCCCTCGCAACGACGTACACTCACCGCTCGGGAGGCTGCAAGACTGCAATTCTTTCCTGATTACTTCTCGTTTGAGACGGCTGGATCCAGGACGGCAATAGCGAAACTGATTGGGAACGCTGTTCCTCCAAAATTGTCTTATGTTTTCGCCCACTCTCTGTTCGGGTATTGAAATGGCCAGCAAGTCAAAGAAGAAAAATTCGATAAAAAGAGTAGTAGGTTTATTTGCAGGCATAGGTGGACTAGAACTCGGATTCTCCAGGTCCGGCTATAGAACAGAAGTTTTGTGCGAGATTGACCCCGGTGCCCAACAGGTTCTGCGAGTCCAATTTCCTGGTGTGGATCTCATAGACGATGTTCGAGCTATAGACACTTTGGGCAATTGCGATGTCCTATGTGCTGGATTCCCTTGTCAAGACCTGAGTTCTTCTGGACAGAAGATCGGCATCAATGGTCATCGATCTTCTTTGGTCGATGAAGTATTCCGGATACTTACTACCAGCGAAGCCGAATGGGTCGTCTTAGAAAATGTTCGATTCATGCTTCACCTCAATGGAGGCGAGGCAATGGCGCGCATCGCTGATGGATTCGAGAAACTCGGTTACAACTGGGCATACCGTGTAATCAACTCGCAGGCATTTGGTCTGCCGCAACGACGGCACCGAGTCTACTTTGTAGCATCCAAACACGGCGATCCTCGTTCAGTGCTCCTTTCTGGCGATAGCAAAGAACGACAAGAGAGAAATCTCGAGATGTCGGTCTCCGATCACATCGGCTTTTATTGGACGGAAGGAACATACGCAATGGGCCTGTCCCGCAACGCCATTCCGCCGCTGAAAGCGGGCTCAACAATTGGTATTCCGTCCCCTCCCGCCATTTTTTTTCCGGACGGGCTAGTAGGAACTCCCGAGATCCGAGACGCGGAACGCCTTCAAGGTTTCGAAGCCGATTGGACCAAGCCTGCAGAGGAGGTGGTAAAGGCTTCGGCTCGATGGCGATTATTAGGCAATTCTGTGACCGTGCCTGTTTCGGAATGGCTGGCTACCAAGCTACAGAATCCAGAGCCCTACGATGCCAATAACGACCTCCCGCTAAAGGGCAAGTGGCCATCCGCAGCGTGGTCGGTTAACGGAAAGCGGTTTGAGGCATCCGCTTCGGATTGGCCTGTGGCAACGCGGTTCGTTGGCATCGGAGAATTTCTTGAACATGATGCTAAGCCTCTGTCTCTTCGCGCGGTCACAGGTTTCTTGAATAGAGCTTACAAGGGTAACTTAAATTTCCCACCTGGTTTTTTGGAAGCCCTTAACAAGTTCTCTCTAACGGCTATATAAAATGTCGCAAACTAATCAAGCACTTCTGAGTGGATTCAAAGATGCCATCTTGGTACTTCAGTCCGCTGATGCACGTAACAACAAAAAGGGTGACCAACTAAAGCAGTGGGTATCGACTAACTTTGGGGAAAGTGCACGGGTCAGTATAGTTAATAAAGCAAAACAAGCTGGAAATCGCGCCAAGGAACAATTAAGTCAGCGCGATGTGATAAATGTCATCTTCTTCGTAACAAATGATGATGCGTTCGATCCGCTGGTTCGTCACTGCAAATCCTTGTTTTATCCTGCTTTGCGAACGGTATTCTTCGCCTATGCTGGCGGTGCAGCCGGAGAACTCGTCCCCAAACTCCTCCTTCGAAATCCCAAAAAAGAAAGCAAACTCGCAAACTTCTATATGAGCGCATTCCCTCAGTTGAAAGTGGAGGATGTGGAGCTGGAAATGCCTGTTGCAGCATACGAAGAAGATATAGGCACTCATGAAGAATTGGTTGAAAATCCCATTGTTCCATCGTTACTGACCGATGAAGATCCAATAATTTTGGATGTCAAATCATTGCTTGATGATGACTATGCGGGAGTGATCTTCACTGGCGCACCAGGCACAAGCAAGAGCTGGTACGCCCGTCAAGTCGCACTTAAGATTGTCGATGGAAAAACGGCGAACTTGTTTTTCATCCAATTTCATCCGGGGTACCAGTATGAAGATTTCATTGAATCTTACGTACCAACAGAAGTCGGTGGATTTGCACTGGTGGACAAGATTTTCCTTAAAGCTTGCGACGCAGCACGCGAACAACCGGATGATAGCATCGTCGTAGTCATCGACGAGTTGAGTCGAACTGATGTTGTTAGGGTTTTCGGTGAAGCCTTGACCTATATCGAACGGGACAAACGAGATTTGGAGTTTCGGCTGCCCTCTGGCCGTATCTGTAGCATTCCGCAGAATCTAATAATCCTCTGCACCATGAACCCGTGGGACCGGGGCGTCGATGAGTTGGATCTTGCGTTCGAGCGACGTTTCGCGAAGATCCGTTTCGACCCGGATCTGGAACGCCTGCGAATCGAATTGCAGAAATCCTCATTGAGCGAAGAACGCCGCCAGCTCTTGGAACAGTTCTTCAGCAGGTTGGCTAATCATCCGAACAAGCTTTGTCGACTTGGCCATGCCTATTTCATGAAGGCGAAGACCGACGAAAGCCTGCAACGTCTTTGGGATCATCAATTGGTATTTCATTTCGAAAAAATCCTGAAAAATGATGAAGAGCAGCTTGGTATCATTCACTCTGCATGGAAACGTATTTTCCAAGAGCAGCCCCAACCGACATGAGGACTATTAAGGTCAAAGAGTACGACGAGATCGAGATTCCTTCGGATTTTCTTACTGCTAGCGGCGAACTATCCGCGTTTCCGGAAATATTGCAGAGGGACTACTTCTCTGTCCGCTTCAAGAAGGGAAAGCCAATTTTTCAAGCCGGAGGATACATTGGTACAATCCCAGTGAACGCCAAGTTTTCTCTGGAGATAATACCAAAGGTTCCGATCGCCAACCTAGAGAGGATTGTATTCTTTGCAAATTATGAACCTGTCATTCTCAGGAAGTTCAAGAGAAGATACAGCCCTCATCACTATTCATCAAAGGCGCTGAGCGAATTCCTCAGCGACTTCTTTCTTAGAGCAACGGAAGAAGTTTGCATGACAGGCTTGCTGAAACTTTATCAGCCGCGTTCTTCTTCTGGCTTCTCGCCCAAGGGCAGGATTGGTATGACACAGACCGTCCGTGCAAGAGCAAAGTTCCAAGACTCCCGCATGGTCTCGACCTGGCATGAAAGGACAGTGGACAACTCTGCAAACCGGTTCCTAAAGCATGTATTGCTAAGGATACTGGACAGCAAAGAATTGATGAGTAGCAAAAAACGCAAACGGGAGGTTGTAGAGCTACTGGATCACTTCACCATGATATCGACGGCGCGAGAAGAGGATTTGCTTGCCGACCAGATGATTGCAGATCACGAACAGCAGATTCCCTCTACCAAGGAGAGCTATTTAGACGCAATCTCACTTGGGAAGATAATCCTTCAAGGGAAAGGATTTAGTTTTTCAAGTTCTGGAAACATTGGCGCTAGCGCCTTGATATTAAACTTAGAGAAAGCTTTTGAAGGTTATGTATTGGCTGTGTTGGACCATTTCGATCTAGAAAGCCGCGGTCATCGGGTATTGGATGGAAATAAAGACGGAAAATTTGGCGGGAAGAAGCCTCTTTTCTCCCCTTCTCCACGAGGAATTTACATCAACAGACCGGTCGTTGCAACACCGGATATATTGATCAAGAGCGGGATGGAAAACGCCACAAGCCTGGTCATCGATGTAAAGTACAAATCCATTAAAAATTTGGCGGATCGATCTGATCTTAATCAGATAATTTCTTACGCATTGTCCTACGGTTCTAAACATGGTGTTCTTGTTCTCCCTGCCAATGAGCATTGTCCTTCAGGGCTTACTTGCCTGGGAGTTATCGCGGGAATCGAGTTTTTTCAGTATTTCATGAAGCTGGATGCTTTCGATATCGAAGAGGAGGAGTCCGCCTTGAGGCAGACGATTTTGGAATTATTGGAGATGAAGCTGCCTTAAGCTCAGTTAAAAATTTGATTGTAAATATCAAATCCTGCCAATTCGGTGATTGCCTACCCACTCGACTCCACTGGAGTTGCACTCATTTTGAGAAAATTTGCAAGCAAGGATGCGTTTAACTGCTGAAGGTGGGAAAGAATTAAATCTACAGCTTCATCGATAGGAACTTCTTTCCCATATCTGTATTTTCCTCCTCCACCGTCAAATAATCCCATTTTAGGGGAGATATGATTAACTAACCAGCATCTCGCAGTTTAATTAGCACTGCCGGGATGTCGCGCAATGTTGGCATTTGCGTTTTAAGCCATTAATCTTCTGGCGGCTTATCCAGTCGTCAGGTAGCATTATCTGTTGTGCGGCAGCAGCTGGGGGCTCACCATCCACAAATTGGAGAGCGCAAACAACATGAGCACCTGCGAGGAGTCCTTGGCCAGGCCGCGATAGCGGACCTTGATGTAATCGAACTGGCGCTTTATCACACGAAACGGATGCTCCACCTTCGCGCGCACTCTGGCTTTGAAGTGTTCCCAACGTTCTTCCCTAGCAAGCTAGCGTTTGTTATCACCGGCCGCCCGCGTCATCCGCACGTTGGAACGCATCGCAGCCCCGGCTATCCGGACAAGCTCCGTTTACTTTGTCGCGCTGGCCTTGGCCGAATGGGCTGAGTGCAAGGGCATCACCTTAGACTTCATCGAACGCTTCAACGGCAGCTACCGCCGCGGCGTCTTGGATATGTACATCTTACGCAAGCTGAGCGAGGTCCGCGAACAGACCGAGCAATGGCTGGCCGGCTAGAACCAACAGATACCGCACAGCAGCTTGAGCGGACTAACAGCGCCGAGTTCCGTGATCCACATCACCGCAGACCTCTATTTGTGGCTGGCACTGAATTGCGGTGAGTCGACACCATCCAACAACGCCTTATCCCGCACCGCACCCTTATCCGCACTGGTCGCCAGCAACGCGTACGCCTTCAACGCCGTGGTGACCTTGCGCGGGCGCACCTCCACCGGCTTCCAGCCCTTGGCATCCTGCTCGGCGCGGCGACTGGCGAGTTCTTCGTCGGACACCAGCAGGTTGATCGAGCGATTGGGAATGTCGATCAAGATCTTGTCGCCATCGCGTACCAGGCCGATCGCTCCGCCTGCGGCGGCTTCCGGCGAGGCGTGGCCGATCGACAGGCCCGAGGTGCCGCCGGAGAAGCGGCCGTCGGTGAGCAGGGCGCATTGCTTGCCCAGGCCCTTGGATTTGAGATAGCTGGTGGGGTAGAGCATTTCCTGCATGCCGGGGCCGCCCTTGGGGCCTTCGTAGCGGATCACCACGATATCGCCGGCCTTCACTTCGTCAGCGAGGATGCCTTTGACCGCCGAATCCTGGCTTTCGTAGACGCGGACATTGCCTTCGAACACGTGGATGGATTCGTCCACACCCGCGGTCTTCACCACGCAGCCGTCGCGGGCGATATTGCCGTACAGCACGGCCAGGCCGCCTTCCTGCGAGAACGCATGGGCGACATCGCGGATGCAGCCTTCGCTGCGATCGGTGTCCAGGGTGTCCCAACGCGTGGCTTGGCTGAAGGCAATCTGGGTGGGGATGCCGGCCGGGCCGGCCTTGTAGAACGTGTGCACCATTTCCGCGTCGGTCTGGGTGACATCCCACTGCGCGATGGCGTCGGCCAGCGTGCGTGCGTGCACCGTGGCCGCGTTGGTGTGCAGCAGGCCGCCACGTGCCAGTTCGCCGAGGATGGCCATGATGCCGCCGGCGCGATGCACGTCTTCGATGTGGTACTTCGGCGTGTTCGGCGCGACCTTGCACAGCTGCGGCACGCGCTTGGACAGGCGGTCGATATCCTGCATGCCGAACGGCACTTCGCCTTCCTGCGCGGCAGCGAGCAGATGCAGGATGGTGTTGGTCGAGCCACCCATCGCGATATCCAGCGTCATCGCATTTTCGAAGGCTTCGAAGGTGGCAATGCCGCGCGGTAGTGCGGTGGGATCTTCGCCGCCATACCAGCGGTGGCACAGTTCCACCGCCACGCGTCCGGCGCGCAGGAACAGCTGCTCGCGGTCGGCGTGCGTGGCCACCACGGTGCCGTTGCCGGGCAACGACAGGCCCAGCGCTTCGGTCAGGCAGTTCATCGAGTTGGCGGTGAACATGCCCGAGCACGAGCCGCAGGTGGGGCAGGCGCTACGCTCGAACTCCGCCACCTTTTCGTCGGAGGCGCTGTCGTCGGCGGCGATGACCATCGCGTCGATCAAATCGAGTTTATGTTCGGACAACTTGGTCTTGCCGGCCTCCATCGGGCCGCCGGAGACGAACACGGTGGGGATATTGAGCCGCAGCGCGGCCATCAACATGCCGGGGGTGATCTTGTCGCAATTGGAAATGCACACCAGCGCGTCGGCGCAATGCGCATTGACCATGTACTCGACCGAGTCGGCGATGATCTCGCGGCTGGGCAGCGAATACAGCATGCCGTCGTGGCCCATGGCGATGCCGTCGTCCACGGCGATGGTGTCGAACTCCTTGGCCACGCCGCCGACGCGCTCGATCTCGCGTGCGACCAGCTGGCCGAGATCCTTCAGGTGCACATGCCCGGGCACGAACTGGGTGAACGAGTTGGCGATGGCGATGATGGGCTTGTGGAAGTCGCCATCGCGCATGCCGGTGGCGCGCCACAGTGCGCGGGCGCCGGCCATGTTGCGGCCGTGGGTGGAGGTCTTGGAGCGATACTCGGGCATGGCGAATTCGACGGCTGATTGGCGAGCGGTGGCTGGCAATTAGAGCGCGTCGCAACTGTTGCTGCTGCAACCGTCGCGGCGCGTTCTGGTGATCCGGCACGTTAGCACGCAGCTGTTCGGCGCGGCCGTCATTGCAGCGTGCACGCTGCCGGGCGATCAGGCTGCAGTGGGCTGGTTCCAACGGACGTGGAGTGCGTTGGCAGCGCGCCCGGCTGGCGGCGTTCCGGTTAGGTTGCTCGGCAAATGTGGTTTTCTGCCAGCGCTGCACTTGCGTCGCGCCGCTAAACTGTGCCGATGTCTTCCACGCTTTCCTGCCGCCTGGGCTGCGCTGCCTGCTGCATCGCGCCCTCGATCAGCTCGCCGATTCCCGGCATGCCCGATGGCAAGCCGGCCGGGGTGGCGTGCGTGCAGCTGGACGCGCAGCTGGGCTGCCGCTTGTTCGGCTCGCCGCAGCGCCCGGCGGTGTGCGCTAGCCTGCGGCCATCGCTGGAGATGTGCGGCGCTTCGCGCGAGCAGGCGTTGACGATGCTGACGACCTTGGAGCGTGCGACGCAGCCTTGAACCGGTACGTCAACGCCAGGCGCGAGCCCGCCTCGCAGACCCTCAATCAATCGCCAGTCGGCACACCCAGATACTGACCCTTGAGCCGCACATAATGTTGCGCCGAATAATGCAGGCTCTCGATTTCCTTGTCGCTGAGCGTGCGCGCCAGCCGTGCCGGATTGCCCAGCCACAGTTCGCCTTCGCCAACGACCTTGCCCGGGCCGACCACCGCACCGGCGCCAACGAATCCGTAGCGTTTGACGGTGGCGCCGTCGAGCACGCAGGCGCCCATGCCGATCAGGCACAGGTCTTCGATGGTGCAGGCATGCAGGATGGTGCCGTGGCCGACGGTGACGTCTGCGCCAATCACGGTGGGATAGCCGGCCTTGTTGAACGGGCTATGGTGACTGACGTGGATGATGGTGCCGTCCTGCACGTTGGTGCGTGCGCCGATCTGCACATGATTGACGTCGCCGCGAATCACCGTGCCCGGCCACACCGAGACGTCATCGCCCAGGCTCACCTTGCCGATGATGGTGCAGGCGGGGTCGATATAGACGCGTGCGCCCAGCTGCGGGGTGTGGTCCAGGAACGAACGAATCGGGGTCACGGCACTCTCCGGCAAATCAGTGTGCCGCCCAATGCATGCACTGCTTGCATGATAACTGGCCGTCTGTGGGTGTGCGGAACGGGCAATGCGTGGTGGATGTACCGCGTGGCTGCGCATCGAGGCCATCAAGGCTGCAAAGACAGAGTGGTTACGCCTTCCCTTTGTAGTGCATGCGATGCACACGACGCAGGTGTTTGATTGCAGTCACCAGCAACGAACGCGTGAGCTTCGAAACGAAGCGGCGTGCCGGCCTGTCCGATAAGCGCACACCAGTGCAGGCACTCGTCTTGAACGCTGCCTGCGATCGGCCTAGCGTGGCCACGCACTGTTGCAGCGGCGTTGGTTTGCCACTGCATCGCAACGCTAGATGTCGTCGAAACTACTGATTCGTGTAACCGCGTCGGCTGCATCCATGGGCTCGATCTGCGCCGCAACTGTGCGGCGCCCTCGGGCGACCTGCATGCAGGTCGGCGCACTGCAGCAAGCACCCTTCTCCATCACAGGATTCACGCATGCCGCATAGCGCAGCAACACCCGCAAGCTTCGTGCTGCCGCGGATGACGCCCTTCCAGTGGAGAGCGGTGGCGGTCTGCGTGCTGCTCACCATGCTCGACGGCTTCGATGTGATGGCGATGGCCTTCACTGCGCCGCATGTGTCGGCGCAGTGGCAGTTGTCGGGCAAGTTGCTCGGCGTGTTGTTCAGTGCCGGCCTGGTCGGCATGGCGCTGGGGTCGTTGTTGCTGGCGCCGTTGGCCGACCGCATCGGGCGTCGGGCGATGATCCTGGTGTGCCTGGCGATCTTGACCGTCGGCATGGGCGCCTCGGCCTTGGCCAGCAGCGCGTGGCAACTTGGTGCGCTGCGTGCGTTCACCGGTATCGGGATCGGCGGCATGCTGGCCTGCGTTGCGGTGATCGCCGCCGAATACTCCACCGCACACTGGCGCAGCACCGCATTGGCGCTGCAGGCCACCGGTTATCCGATCGGCGCGACCCTGGGCGGTGCGATCGCAGCGTTGTTGCTGCAGCAGTGGTCGTGGCACGCGGTGTTCCTGCTTGGTGCGGCCGGGTCGCTGCTGTGCGTGCCATTGGTGCTGGCCTGGCTGCCCGAATCGCTGGAATTTCTGATCGCGCGTCGCCCGCCCGGTGCGTCTGCACGCTTCAACGCGGTGCTGGCCCGCATGGGCATGCCGCCGCTTGCCGAACTGCCATTGCCGCCGCCACAGGTTGCCGATGACGCGCAGGGCTATGCGGCCCTGTTCGTGCCTGGCTTGCGGCGCCAGTCGCTGCTGATCGCGCTGGCGTTCTTCCTGCTGATGTTCGCGTTCTACTTCGTGCTCAGCTGGACGCCGAAGCTGCTGGTTGTGGCCGGGCTGTCGGCGGAGCAGGGCGTGACCGGCGGGGTGCTGTTGAATCTGGGCGGCATTGCTGGCGGCGGGATGTTCAGCTGGCTGGCGGCGCGTGCGCGGTTGTCGCGGCTGACGGCCGGGGCGCTGCTGTTGTCGGCGCTGGCCATGCTTGCGTTCGGGCTCTACAGCACGGTGTTGAGCTGGGCGTTCGTGATCGCGCTGTTGACCGGTGCGGCCATGTTTGCCGCCATTGCCGGCCTGTATGCGGTGGCGCCGGTGGTCTTCGCGGCGGCGGTGCGCTCCACCGGGATGGGCTGGGCGATCGGCGTGGGCCGCTTCGGCGCGATTGCCTCGCCGCTGTGCGTGGGCATGCTGGTGGATGCAGGGTGGTCGCCGGCCACGCTCTACCTGGCCTGCAGCCTGCCTCTGCTGCTGGCTGCGGCGGCCGTGCTGAGCATGCGTCTGCCCCCTCGCTGAACCGCTCACGCTGCGTCAGCCAGGTGCCGCTAGCGGAGTCGACCGCGCCAAAGAAATCCACTGCACTGCCGATAACTCGTCAGACCCCCCATCCCTGTGGCGGGCTCTTCCGCGGATTTCAAGCAGACCAGCGCCGGCATGCTCAGAACCATCGACTCAGATCAACTCCGCCCCGGCATGTATGTCTACAAGCTGCTGGGCGCGTGGGTGCACCACCCGTTCTGGAAGACCTCGTTTCTGGTCGACTCCGACGATGTGGACAAGATCCATGGCAGCCGTATCGAGCAGTTGGTGATCGATACCGCGCGTGGATTGGATCTGGAAGCGCCGGCCGCAGCGCACGCAGCAGCGGATGCACCGCCCGAACCGGAACTGCCGGAGCCATCGGAGCCGCCCAAGCCTGCATGCACCTCCCGCACCGCGCGCACCAACAGCGTCACCGCACAGGTCGGCATCGAGTCCGAAGTGGTGCGTGCCCGCAAGATCTTCGAAGACGGCCGCGACATGGTCGAGGCGATGTTTCGCGACGTGCGGCTTGGCCGTACCGTCGACACCGAGGCGGCGATGCCGCTGGTGCAGGCCATCAACGATTCGGTGCTGCGGCATCCACAGGCCTTGATCAGCGTGGCGCGGCTCAAGACTGCCGACGACTACACCTACCTGCATTCGATGGCCGTGGCCGGGCTGATGAGCGGGCTGGCGCGTCAGCTGGGGTTGCCCGAGGCCCAGGTGGTGGAGGCGGCGATGGGCGGCCTGCTGCACGACATGGGCAAGGCGGTGACGCCGCTGGACATTCTCAACAAGCCCGGCAAGCTCACCGACGAAGAGATGGACATCATGCGCCAGCACCCGATGGATGGTCATCGCCTGCTGGTAGCTGGCGGTGTGCAGAACGCGGTGGTGTTGGAGATCGCGCTGCATCATCACGAAAAAATGGACGGCACCGGTTATCCGAATCAGCTGGCGGGCGAGAACATCTCGTTGATGTCGCGGATGGGTGCGGTGTGCGATGTGTACGACGCCATCAGCTCGGATCGCCCGTATAAACGGGCCTGGGATCCGGCCGAATCGCTCAAGCGCATGGCATCGTGGCAGGGGCATTTCGACCCCGCAGTATTCCAGGCGTTCGTGCGGCGGCTGGGTATTTATCCGGTCGGTTCGCTGGTGCGGCTGGAGTCGCAGAAACTGGCGGTGGTGATCGAGCAGACGGTCGATGCGCTGCTCAAGCCCAAGGTGCGCGTGTTTTATTCGGCCAAGCTGCGCAGCCATGTGCTGGTGCAGGACATCAATCTGTCGCGGCCGGACTGCCAGGACCGCATCGCGCAGATGGAAAGCCCCACCGATTGGGGCTTTCGCGATCTCGAGAAACTCTGGTTGCCGTAAGCGGTAGCGCCGCGTGAACACGCTGGCGAGCGCGACCATGCTGCGCTGCAGCTTGGCAATGTAGTTATGATCCATAACTATTCCGGAACGCAATCAATGCCGACCCGGATTTCATGCCCATGCCGTGCCTGGATCACCGCCGTTCCCTACGTGTTGCAGCTGCCGCACGCGGCTGCCATGCGCCGGCGCCGGCCGGCAGCTGGCCGGCTGCGCGGGTCTGCAGGCAGCAATGGGCAGCATCGGCAACGCACACGCCCGCATCGGTACCCCCGGCCACGTCTACAATGCAGCTCACGCCGCGGATCGGCGTTGCGGGCGGGGAGTGCTGCGCGCACCGGTCCGCCCGCTGCCATCGTTGCGAGAACCGTCATGTCCGTCACTGCCAATGCCGCACTGCTGCCCGATGCCGTCACCACGGTGGACCAGGCGCGCCTGCTGCGGTTGCTGGGCTACCGCATCACCCGCACCGAACTGCTGGTGCGGCGGATGTTTCAGGACTGCGTGGCGGCGTTCGATCTCAAGCCGGTCGATTTTTCGCTGCTGATGCTGGTGGACGGCAACCCGGGCATCAACCAGCGCCAGATCGGCGATGTGCTGCACGTGTCGCCGCCCAATCTGGCGATCGTGGTGGCGCGGCTGGTCAAGCGCCGCCTGCTGCGGCAGGTGCGTGGACGCCAGGACCGCCGCATGCAGCATCTGTCGCTGACCGCTGCCGGCGTGGCCTTGCTGACCGATGCCGAAGCAGAGGTGCTGCGCATGGAACAGCAACTCAGCGCGGTGCTTGGCAGCAGCGAAGCGCCGTTGCTGCGCGCACTCGACCGGCTGGATCGTCTCGACACGCAGTGATCCGCCGCTGCCGAGCCTGCGCTCGGCAGTACCGTCCCACCAATCTGACCATTGCACGTGCCGTGAGCGGCGCGGCGATCGCGCCTGCCTGACCGTTGCCACGTCCTATCTACCGCTGTTTCCTCTCAACGTTGGAGATGTTCGCAGTGAGTTATCTATCGGTTGTGCGCCACGTGGGTTGGCGTGGGTTACTGCAGTGCAGTGTCCTGCTCGGGGTGATGTCGCTGCTGGCAGCCGGGCCTGCGTTTGCGCAGGGCGTGCCGCAGAGTGCAACGCTGACCAATGGCATCAACACCGGCGGCACCAGCTTCTTCGACGGGTTCACGCGCACCACGCCGGGTTGGGCGGTGATCACCTATCTGCGTCAGAGTTCGCTGGATGCGATCAAGGACGCGCGCGGCAACGATGTGCCGGTGTTCGATAATCCGCGCATCGATTCCACGCTGTTGCTGACCCAGATCGCCTATGTCACGCCCTACAAGCTCTTTGGCGGCGCACTGGGCATCAATACGCTGGTTCCGCTGATCAACCTGGATGCCTCGTTCGGCCGCAACAGCGTCGCCACACTGCGCGATAACGGTGCAGGCGTGGGCGATCTGACGTTCGGGCCATATCTGCAGATGCTGCCGGTGATACGCGATGGCAGGCCGGTGTTTTCGCAGCGTTTCGAGATCGATGCCATCGCACCGATCGGCAAGTTCGATCGCGACCGCGACCTCAACCAAAGTGCAGGCTATTGGTCGGTGGTGCCGAACTACGCATTGACCTGGCTGCCGACGCCGAGCTGGGAAATCAGTGCGCGCCTGAATTACATCTACAACTTTCGCAGCGAGCGTCGTCCGAATCTGCCGCCCGGCTTCGAATTCCGCAATGGGCAGGCAGGCGATGCGGGCTGGATCAACTTCGCCACCTCCTGGGAAGTGGCACCGGATATCCATCTGGGCGTGAATGCGTATTACCTCACCCAGTTCCGCGATAACCGCACCAATGGGCAGCGCGTTGCAGACACGCGTCAAAGCGTGTTCTACGCCGGACCAGGCGGCTCATGGCGGCTGGATGCCAGCAACATCGTGTTCGCCAATCTCTATCTGCCGGTGGAAGTGAAGAACGCCGCCTCCGGCAACAACGTCAACCTGCAGTACGTCCATGTGTTCTAGTGCCGGCGTGGCCGGCCTCTTCGGAGAGTGGCAATGAATTTGCAGAACAAGACGATCGTGGTCACCGGTGTGGCCTCGGGTATCGGTGCAGAAGTCGCGCGGCTGGCGCGGTTTCATGGTGCCACCGTGATCGGCATCGACCGCACACCGGTGCAGATGACGCTGCATGGGTTTCACCAGGCCGACCTCGGCGACCCGGCCTCTATCGATGCGCTGGTGAATGCCTTGCCGGAGCGCATCGACGCGCTGGCCAACGTGGCCGGCGTCCCCGGCACCGCACCGCTCGAGCTGGTGGCACGCGTCAACTATCTGGGCCTGCGTCATCTCAGCCAGGCCTTGCTGCCGCGTATCGTGCCGGGCGGCAGCATCATCAACGTGGCGTCGATTCTGGGCGCCGAATGGCCGCAGCGGCTGGACCTGCATAAGCAACTGGCCGCCACCGACAGCTTTGCTGCCGGCAGCGCGTGGTTGGTGGAACATCCGGTGGCACACGACACCTGCTACCAGTACTTCAAGGAAGCGCTGATCGTGTGGACGTTGCTGCAATCGCGGCCCTGGTTTGCCGAGCGTGGCGTGCGCGTCAACAACGTCTCGCCAGGGCCGGTGTTCACGCCGATCCTGGGCGACTTTGCCGCCATGCTTGGCGAGGAACGCGTCAAGGAAGATGCCAAGCGCATGACCCGCCCGGCGTATGCCGATGAAGTGGCCGAGGCCATCGTGTTTCTTGCGTCCGATGCTGCGCGCTGGATCAACGGCATCACGCTGCCGGTTGATGGCGGGCTGGCGTCGACCACTCTGTAACTCCACCCCACAGCAGGAGGCTAGACCATGAATGCTCTCCCCAACGTTGCAGTATCCGCGCCCACCACCCCGGCGTGGCACGGCTGCATTTTCAATGGCGACTGGGTGCCCGGTAACGGCGGTACCTTGCAGATCTACGAGCCTGCCACTGGCAACCTGTTGCATGAAGTGAGCAAGGCCGATCTGTCCGATGTCGCAGCTGCGGTGGCGCAAGCCAAACATGCGCAGCGTGCGTGGGCCGCCACCGCGCCGCGTGAGCGCGCTGCGATATTTCACCGTGCCGCGCAGCTGATGGAAGCGCGCAGTGCAGAAGCCGCGCTGCTGATTGCGCGCGAAACCGGCGGCATCCTGCCCAAGGCACAGCGCGAAGTGAACGAATCGGTGGTGTTCTATCAGCAGGCTGCGGCGCTTCCGCTGCAGGCCGTGGGCCAGGTACTACCGACCGGTGCCGGTCAGCTCAGCCTGGCGCGGCATCTGCCATTGGGCGTGATTGCGGTGATTTCGCCGTTCAACTTCCCGTTGATCCTGTCGCTGCGTTCGGTCGCACCGGCGCTGGCGATGGGCAATGCGGTGGTGCTCAAGCCCGATCCGCGCACGCCGTATACCGGCGGCGTGATCATCGCGCAGGTGCTGGAAGAAGCCGGTCTGCCAAAGGGCTTGCTGCATGTGCTGCATGGCGATGCGCAGATCGGTCAGGCGCTGGTCGAATCGCCGGATGTGCCGATGATCGCCTTCACCGGTTCCACCGCTGCCGGCCGACGCATCGGCGAGATTGCGGGGCGGCACTTGAAGAAGGTTGCGCTGGAACTGGGCGGCAACAACGCAGTGATCGTGCTCGACGACGCCGATCTGGACAAGGCCGCATCGGCAATCGCGTTTGGCGCCTACATGCATCAAGGTCAGATCTGCATGGCCACCGGCCGGGTGCTGGTACAACGCAGTGTGGCCGAGGCATTGACGCAGCGTCTGGCCGAAAAAGCCCGTCATCTTCCCGTTGGCGATCCGGTCAGCGTCACCGTGGCGCTGGGCCCGATCATCGACCAACGCCAGCTGCAACGTGTGATCGACATCGTGCGCGACAGTGTTGCTGCCGGTGCGGTGGTCGAAGCCGGCGCGACAAACGAAGGTCTGTTCTATGCGCCGACCGTGTTGTCCAACGTGCGTCCGGGCATGCGCGCATTCGACGAAGAGGTGTTCGGCCCGGTGATCAACATCACCGTATTCGATACCGACGACGAAGCGGCGGAACTGGCCAACTACGGCGAGTATGGGTTGGCCGCAGGCATCATGTCGGCATCGGTGTCGCGTGCGATGAACCTGGGCGAGCAACTGTACATCGGCTCGCTGCATATCAACGACCAGACGGTGGTGGACGAAGTCATCAATCCGTTCGGCGGCACCGGTGCGTCGGGCAATGGCACCAGTGTCGGCGGCCCGGCCGATTGGGAGCAGTACACGCATTGGCAGTGGCTGACGATCAAGAACACGGTGCCGCAGTACCCGTTCTGAGCGGAGTGGCGCAACCGACTTGGAGTTGCTGAGAAAACCTCTCTAACGCTGCATTGATGGCTGCAGCGTGTTGGTTGCACCCGACTTCGTTTTTTTGGATGTATCCCTGGCGTCGTTTTCGATGCAGCCGAAAGCATGGCTAGTCGAGGGCGCGGTGCCCTCACCGCTCGCGGGACACGCCGCAAGTACGTCCATGTAGGCTCGGTGGCGGCATCCATGCCGCCACACGGTCCCGCAATCGGTGAGGACACCGCACCAGACTGTTGGTCGGTCGCTGGGTAAAAAGCTGAGCGCCTCACAAGTAGCGTGTCCTTGCTGGTGCGGGTCGCGGAACCACACGATAGCTAGCAAATCAGAAGCATGTCATGCATTGCTTGCAACCCTGCACACCGACACTCTCGACTGGTCCTTGCCCGCCCACCGTCGCGGGACCTTACGCGGCATGGATGCCGCGTAAGAGCCTACATGGACGTACTTGCGGCGTGTCCTGCGATGGTGGGCGGGCAAGGGCCCTGCAGCCAACCCGCAGATCAGCCGCTCTTAATCGCCAGCACGGAAGCGCGTCGGCGAGCAGCCGGTGTGGCGGGCGAAGTAGCGGCTGAAATACGCAGCGTCGAAAAATCCAAGGCTGGCTGCGATCTGTTGCACGCTCAGGCTGGTGTAGCGCAGACTGCGGCGTGCTTCCAGCATGATCCGCCGCTGCAGCAGGTGTAATGCCGAGGCCCCTGCCAGTCGCTGGCATAGCGCGTTGAGATGGCCCGGGGTCAGTCCCAATTGATCGGCGTAGCGGGAGATCGGCCAATGCGCGCGATAGTGCTGGTCGATCAGGGCCTGGTAGCCGCGTAGATGGCGCAATGCCGGATCGGCCTGCGGGCTTACCGCAGCTGCATCTTGTGCGCGTTCCAGTGCCGTGCGCGCGGTCCAGATCAACAGCTGCGCCGCAGCCGCCTGCAACGCGGCCTCGTGACCGATGCGCTGGCGCGCGTGATCGTCGGCAATGGTGGCGAACAACACGTCGAGCAATCCGCGTGCTTGATTGACCTGCAGCACCAAAGGCGCCGCTAATGCGCGCTGCAGCAGTGGTGTGGCACTGAGTGCACTGCGTACCAACGGCATGCACAAGGTGATGATGTGCCCGCGCACCTGTGGATCGAATCCGAAGCCGTGCACGCATAACGGTGGCAACCACACCACGGTTGCGCCGCGCACGCGTTGGCTGCGGCCATCCAGCTGCAGCGTTGCCGGCCCGCGCTGCACGTAGAGCAGCTGCGCCAGGTCTTCGTGGCGGTGCGGCACGATATGCCAATCGTGCAACCGGCTACGTGCGGCGATCGACTCCCAGTGCAATAACTCCGGCGCGTCGGCATGGTGCTCGCCGTACAGACCGAAGGCGGGAACAGGGGTGGCTGCAGCAATATCGGGCGCGCGTGTCGGCATCGTCGAAAAGTCCAAGCACTGCACGCAATCATCCCTTCAAAGCGCACGCTTGGCTACCGACACTGGCCTGCATCAGCCCGCTGAGGCAGGAGCATTGCATGCGAACCCAGGTTGCGATCATCGGCGCAGGCCCCTCCGGCCTGTTGCTTGGCGAGCTGTTGCTGCGCGCCGGTATCGATACCGTCATTATCGAGCGGCAGACGCCCGAGCACGTGCTCGGCCGCATTCGCGCCGGCGTGCTGGAGCAGGGCAGTGTGGAGCTGCTGCAGCGCGCAGGCGTCGGCGAGCGCCTGCAGCGCGAAGGCTTGTTGCATCATGGCTTCGAACTGTCGCTGGATGGCCAGCGTGAGCGCATCGACCTGCTGCGCGGCTGCGGGCGTGGCGTCACCGTCTACGGCCAGACCGAGGTCACCGCCGATCTGATGCAGGCACGTGCGCGTAGCGCTGCGCCGACCTATTACAACGTCCAGGACGTCACCCTGTGCGAGGTACAAAGCAATGCGCCCGCAGTGGAATTCACCCATGATGGCCAACGCCAGCGTATCGCCTGCGACTATATCGTTGGCTGCGACGGCTTCCATGGCATCAGCCGCGCCAGCATTCCGCCCGAGCGACTGCGCCTGTTCGAGCGCGTGTATCCGTTCGGATGGCTGGGTGTGCTTGCCGACACACCGCCAGTGCACGATGAGCTGATCTACGCGCGTCACCCACACGGGTTTGCGTTGTGTTCGATGCGCTCGCCCACACGCACGCGCTATTACGTGCAGGTGCCTGCCGATGCGCGTGTGGAGGCCTGGAGCGACCAGGCATTCTGGAATGAATTGCGCGCGCGGCTGCCAGACACCTTGGCTGCGCAACTTATCACCGGCCCATCGATCGAAAAGAGCATTGCGCCGTTGCGCAGTTTTGTCGCCGAACCGATGCAGTACGGTCGCCTGTTTCTGGCCGGCGACGCGGCGCATATCGTGCCACCGACTGGCGCGAAGGGCTTGAACCTGGCGCTGGCCGACGTCGGCTTGCTCGCACAGTTGTTCGAACGCTGGAACACATCCGGCGATGCCAGTGTGCTGCAGCAGTATTCGGCGCTCGCGCTGCAACGGGTCTGGAAGGCCGAGCGGTTTTCATGGTGGATGACCACCTTGCTGCACACCTTCGACGACGAAGATGCATTTACTGCGCGCATTCGCGCTGCCGAGCTGGATTATCTGCTGGGCAGCGAGGCCGGCCGCGCCACGGTGGCAGAAAATTATGCCGGTTTGCCGTTGGTGGAGTTGGCTGGCGAGTGATCTGACCAGGGCAGTCGACTCACCGCTGCGCGGCCGTCAGGCAAGTATTCTTGCTGCTCGGAATGGGCACGGATTCGTGCGTTGTGCGGTTTGCGCGCCACTCGAGCTCACACATCGGGGCGCTCCCGGCATGCATTCGCCATGCTTGGTAACACGACACGCATCACGTTAAGAGGTGATGTTTTTCTCACCATCCATTTCAGAGGTGCCCTGGTGCACTTTTAGGCGGCTAGCGGGCGAGCGGACGCGGCCGGTAGGCTGGCGGCGACGCGTAGACATCGCTGTGTGCAAGGGCGCGTCATTCCCCCAATCAGCGGAGCATCGTGCTGCTGCCTGCAGCGAGCGCAGTGCCCGTCTCCACCCAGGAGTGCTCCATGAAAACCCTGTTCTCCCGTGCCCTGTTACTGGTCATGCTGGTGGCGCCCGTGGCTGCGTTCGCGCAGACCGCAGTGACCGCCAATCCCAACCACCAGAAGATGCTGGTCGGTTCCACCTGGTTCGAAACCGCCAACAAGCGTCTGGTCTACGACTTCTGGCGCATCGTGTTCGAAGCCGGTCAGGTGCAGTACGCGCCGATGTACATGGACAAGAACTACATTCAGCACAACCCGAATGTGGCAAACGGGCGCGACGCCTTCATCGCATTTCTGACCGCCTTCGTGCCGCCGACGCCGGTGCAGGAACGCGTGCAGTTGCCGCTGGTGGCCATCACCGCAGATCGCGACCTGGTCACGCTGGTGTCGGTGCGCACGCTGCCGGATCCGCGCGATCCGAGCAAGACCTACACCACCACCTGGTTCGACATGTTCCGCATCGAAAATGGCCTGATCACGGAGCATTGGGATCCGGACACGATTGCCGGCCGCGCCAATACCGGCGGCCAGTAAGTGCTGCGGCATTGCAAGGCTGCAGCGTGCAGCCATCCAATGCGTAACTCACGCGAGTTGCCAACCTAACGTTGCGCCCACCTATTGGTGGGCGCAGTCGTTTCCATGGCAGCGTTTAGCTGATGCGGAAGCCCATCGTGGCTTCCACCGCTTGCTGCCAGCCGGCATACAGTTGTTCGCGCTTGTCGTCGGCCATGTTCGGATCGAACCGGCGATCCACTGCCCACTGCTTGGCGATCTCTTCGCGGCTGCTCCAGAAGCCGGTCGCCAGCCCTGCCAGATAGGCCGCGCCGAGCGCGGTGGTTTCGGATACTTCCGGGCGCAGCACCGGTACGTTGAGAATGTCGCTCTGGAACTGGGCCATGAAGTCGTTGGCGATCGCGCCGCCGTCGGCACGCAGCTCTTTCAGTTCGATGCCCGAATCGGCCTGCATTGCAGTGAGTACGTCGCGGGTCTGATACGCCATCGATTCCACCGCCGCACGCACGAAGTGTTCCTTGGTGGTGCCGCGGGTCAGCCCGAACACCGCGCCACGGATATCGCTGCGCCAATACGGCGCGCCCAGGCCGACGAAGGCCGGCACCAGATACACCCCGTCGTTGTCGCCTGCACGCTCGGCGTAGGCCTGCGAGTCGCTGGCCTTGCCCAGCATGCGCAGGCCGTCGCGCAGCCATTGCACCACCGAGCCGGCAACGAAGATCGAGCCTTCCAGCGCATATTCGACCTTGCCGTCGATGCCCCAGGCAATCGTGGTCAGCAACCCGGCCTTGGAGGCGACCGCCTTGTCGCCGGTATTCATCAATGCAAAGCAGCCGGTGCCATAGGTGTTCTTGGCCATGCCCGGCTCGAAGCAGGCCTGGCCGAACAATGCGGCCTGCTGGTCGCCGGCGATGCCCGCGATGGGCACCTGCTCGCCGTAGAAATACTGGGTCTGGGTCATGCCGTAGATTTCGCTGGACGAGCGCACCTCCGGCAGCATTGCCGCCGGCACGTCGAGCATCGCCAGCAGCTCGGCGTCCCACTCCAGCGTGTGGATGTTGTACATCAGCGTGCGCGAGGCATTGGTGTAGTCGGTCACGTGCACCTTGCCGCCGGTGAGATTCCAGATCAGCCAGCTGTCGATGGTGCCGAAGGCCAGTTCGCCTTTCTGCGCCCGCTCACGTGCGCCTTCCACATGGTCGAGAATCCACTTGACCTTGGTGCCGGAGAAATACGCGTCGATCAGCAAGCCGGTCTTGTCGCGCACCATCTGCTCGTGCCCGGCTTCCTTGAGCTGCGTACAGATGTCCTTGGTCTGCCGCGATTGCCACACGATGGCGTTGTAGATCGGCTGGCCGGTGGCCTTGTCCCACACCACTGCGGTTTCGCGCTGGTTGGTGATGCCGATACCGGCAATCGAACGCGCATCGATCTGCGCGTTGTTGAGCAGCTCAGTGATGGTGGTGTAGACGCTGGTCATGATCTCGCGCGGGTTGTGTTCCACCCAGCCCGGCTGCGGAAAGATCTGGCCGAACTCGCGCTGCGCCACACCGGCCACCTTGCCCTGGCGGTCGAACAACATCGCGCGTGAGCTGGTGGTGCCTTGATCGATCGCAAGGACGTATTGCTTTTCCATCGGAGATTCCTCAAACAATGCCGGCGCTGGCGCACGGCGAGAAAGTGGGTGGTGCACGCCGTTGTATGAGAGGCCGGTAACAACTCAAGACCTGCTCAACAGCGGCGCTGTGCTGTCAGTCGTGCAGCAGTGCGATTACTGCGGGTCGAGCGGCGGTTTGCCGCCCTGCAGATGTCGCACGCGTGCCGGCAGAAACGGCAGGATCAGCCACTGGTAGGCGAGCGCGCCGATGGGGCCGCCGATCAACGGACCGACGATCGGGATCCACCAGTAATTGTCCTTGGCCGGCAACGCGGCCTCGCCCCAACCGGCAAAGTAGGCGAACAAGCGCGGGCCGAAGTCGCGCGCCGGGTTCATCGCCCAGGCTTCCAGATAGCCCATCGACGCGCCCAGCGTGGCCACCAGCAGACCGATCATCAGCGCGCCGGAGTTGGCGGTCGGCGCGGCTTCGTTGAACTGTTCGGTGATGGCGAAGATGCCGAAGATCAGGAACGCAGTGATGATGATCTGGTCCACCAGCGCATGCATCGGCGTAACCGCCAGACCGGGTGCAGTGAAGAACACCCCGGCTGCGCCACCGGCTTCGCGGGTGAGCTGTTGCACCTGGTTGTAGTGATCGATCACCGGCCCGTACATCTGGTAAACGATGGCCGCGCCCAGAAATGCACCGATTACTTGCGCGCCCCAGTACGGCAGCACTTTCTTCCAGGAGAAATCGCGGAACAATGCCAGCGCCAGCGTCACCGCCGGATTGGCATGCGTGCCGGATACCGAGCCGGTGACATAGATCGCCAGCGTCACTGACAGGCCCCAGGCGATACACACGCCCCAGTAGGCGTTCTGATACGGGCTCGGGTCGTAGAGGATGTACATCGCTGCGACCGAATCGCCGAGCGCGATGATGATGAACATCGCCACCGCTTCGGAGATCAACTCACCTACGAGTTGGCGGCTCATGCGCGCGTGCTCATGGTTGTGACAGTGTCGATGCTGGTCTCAATGACGCAGGCAGGGTGGTGCGGCGCGCATGTTGGCGCGCAGGGGTGTTGGTTGGTGCTCATCTGGGTTGCCCTCCACGTGACTCAGGATGATGCTGGCGAATGCGCCAGGATACGTTGCCGAACGACCCGTCCTCGCCGGCAACGCTGTTCGATCAGGCCGGTACCACGTCCGCCTGCTGGACCGATTGCGTCTGCAGATAGTCTTCCAGGCGCTGGCGCCCGGCCGCATCGATGCGCAGACCGAGTTTGCTGCGGCGCCACAGGATGTCGTCGGCGGTCACGGCCCACTCGTGTGCACGCAGGTAATCCACCTCGGCCTGGTACAGATCGGCGCCGAAGTGCGTACCCAAGGCCGCGATGTCCTGCGCCTCGCCCAGCAGCTGCTCCGCGCAGGTGCCGTAATTGCGAACCAGCCGCTGTGCGGTAGGTGCCGGCAGCCACGGCCGTGCGCTGCTGACGCGTTCGAGCAGGCTGGCGATATCGCGCTGTTCGCCGCCCGGCAGCGCGTCGCCGCGCGCCGTCCACGCCGGCTTGCGTGCGCCTAGCGCATGCGTCAGCCGGTCGACCGCCTCTTCGGCGAGCTTGCGGTACGTGGTCAGCTTGCCGCCGAACACATTGAGCAACGGCGCGCCGTCGGTGAGCACTTCCAGTTGGTAATCGCGGGTGACTTCGGCGGCGTTGTCCTCGGCATCGTCGAGCAGCGGGCGCACGCCGCTATAGCTCCACACCACATCGGCGGGGCTGATCTGCTGCTGGAAATACAGGTTCACCGCTTCGCACAGATACTGCACCTCGGCCGCGTCGATCTTGGGCGTGGCGGGGTCGTCTTCGTGGTCGACATCGGTGGTGCCGATCAAGGTGAAGTCGTGCTCGTACGGAATGGCGAACACGATGCGCCGGTCCGGTTGCTGGAAGATGTACGCATGGTCGTGGTCGAACAGTTTGGGCACTACGATGTGGCTGCCCTTGACCAGGCGCAGCGCATGCTTGTGCGGCACCGCGGCCACCTTGTCCAGGAACGACACCGCCCACGGACCGGCCGCATTGGCCAGCGCACGCGCCTGCACGGTGCGGCGGCGGCCGTCGCGACCTTCGAGTTCGGCATACCAGAACCCGGCATCGCGCCAGGCACCGACACAGCGAGTGCGCGTATGGATCTGCGCGCCACGCTTGGCAGCGTCCATCGCATTGAGCACCACCAGCCGCGCGTCCTGCACCCAGGCATCGGAGTACACGAAGCCGGTGCGCAGCGACTCCTGCAATGGCTGGCCCACCGGGTGCGTGCGCAGCGACAGCCGGCGCGAGCGCGGCAGGCTGCGCTTGCTGCCGCCGAGATGGTCGTACAGAAACAGGCCGGCACGAATCATCCATGCCGGACGCAGATGCGGTTGATGCGGCAGCAGGAAACGCAGCGGCCAGATGATGTGCGGGGCCAGCCGCAGCAGCACCTCGCGCTCGGCCAGTGCCTTGCCGACCAGCGCGAACTCGTACTGCTCCAGGTAGCGCAGGCCGCCGTGAATGAGCTTGGTGCTGGCGCTGCTGGTATGCGCAGCCAGATCGTCCTGCTCGCACAGGCACACCGACAAGCCGCGCCCGGCCGCATCGCGGGCGATGCCGACCCCATTGATACCGCCGCCTATCACCAGAAGATCGTATATCTCGCCCATCGGTGTCTCCGTCCGGGCGCGCCACAAGAGCGAACCCAAGTTGTCATGTTCGAACATATTCGAACATCAAACCTTGTCGGGACGTGAAGGGACGTCAAACCCTTTTTTTAGGATAGGTTTCCGTTGGAGGACCTAGTGGAAGTGGGATTCTGATCGCTATTCTGGATCAGAAATGACGGTCTAGGAATGTGCGCTTATCGCAAACGCACAAAAACGAACAATCGGCTCAGCTGGCGTCGCCAGGGTTTGCCAGATGCACCCGGGTGCCGGCGTCGGCCAGCACCGCGGCCAGTTCCTGCGGCGGTGGTCGGTCGGTGAACCAGTCGTGCACCTGGGCGATCGCACCCAGCCGCACCATGGCGTTGCGGCCGAACTTGCTGTGGTCGGCAGCCAGCAGCACCTGCCGCGAGTGCTCGATGATGGCCTGGGCCACGCGCACCTCTTGGTAGTCGAAATCCAGCAAGGTACCGTCCAGATCGATGCCGGAAATGCCGATCACCCCGAAGTCCACCTTGAACTGCCGGATCAGCTCCACCGTCGCCTCGCCGGTCACGCCCTGGTCGCGCCCGCGTACCACGCCGCCGGCCACGATGACCTCGAAGCTGGGGTTGGCGCTGAGCATCACCGCCACGTTGAGGTTGTTGGTGATCACACGCAGGCCGCGGTGCTGCAGCAATGCGCGCGCGACCTCTTCGTTGGTGGTACCCAGGTTGATGAACAGCGAGGCATCGTCGGGAATGAAGCGGGCGACCTGTGCGGCGATGTGCTGCTTTTCGCGCGCCTGCAACGCCTTGCGCGCGGTGTAGGCCAGGTTTTCCACGCTCGAGGGCATGCTGACGCCGCCGTGATAGCGGCGCAGCACGCCGGCATCGCAGAGCAACGTGAGGTCGCGGCGAATGGTCTGCGGGGTGACGTCGAAGCGCGTCGCCAGCCCCTCCACCTCGGCAAAGCCCTGCTGCCGCACCAATGCCACCAATTGCTCCTGGCGCGGGTTGAGTGCCGGCGCCGGGACCGTCCTGTAGTGAGTCGACTCCATGCGCAGATGATCGCGCATGTGCGTGAGGATGCAAACACGGCTGCGTGCAAGCCGTAGCGAGCAGTCGTCGGGTGGGCGTGGACGGCGCGCGCAGAAACCGCAGTGTGCGCGTGGCACACGCCGCAGCGAGTGCCTGCCGCGCCTGGCTGATGGTTGGCGCAGCAGTTTTTGCTGCGCTCTCAGCCCAGCTCGCCGCGATATCCCGTATCGATACTGATGCTGCCACCCACCGCGCGCGAAACGCAGGCGCACAGTTTGCGGTTCTCGCGGCGTTGTTCGTCGCTGAAGAACACATCGCGGTGGTCGATATCGGCCGCGCTGTCCAGCACCTCCACCGCGCACAGCCCGCATTCGCCACGACGGCATTCGGCGATCAGCTCCACCCCGGCATCGGCCAGGGCATCCAGCATCGATTCGTTTTCCGCCACCGGCACTTCCAGGCCGAGCCCGGGCAACTTGACCACGAAGGCCTGCGCCGGCACCCGCCCGCTATTGCCGAAGGTTTCGAAATGCAGCCGCGCACGCGAACGCCCGGCGGCGTGCCAGTGCTGGCGCACCGCTTCGAGCATGCCCAGTGGCCCGCACACATACACCTCGGCATTGGGCGACAGGCGCGCCAATTCGGCGGCAAGATCCGGCTGCCCAGCGGTGTCGTCGCAATGCAGCTGCAGGCGCTCGCCGAGCAAGGTTTCCAACTCGTCCGCATACGCCATCGCAGCACGTGAGCGGCCAACGTACAGCAGGCGAAAAGACCGGTGGCGACGTGACAGCCGCTGCGCCATGCCGATGATCGGCGTGATGCCGATCCCGCCTGCGATCAACAGGATTTCCTCGCCGCTCTCATCCAGCGCAAAGTTGTTGCTGGGCGGCGAGATCTCCACCACGTCGCCGGGCTGCAAGGTCCACATATGCCGCGAGCCGCCGCGGCTGTCGGGCATCTGCCGTACCGCGATCTGGTAATAGCCATCGGAGCGCGGTTCGCCCACCAGCGAGTACGAACGCACATCGGGCCGGCCATGCAACTGCACGCGAAAATCCAGATGACTGCCCACCTCGAACGGGCGCGCCGCAGTGCCGGGATCGAGCACGATCTCGCGCACGCCCTCGCAGGCATCGGCAATGCTGACGACGTGGGCGCGGTGCCACTGGGTGTCTTTACGCATGGGGAACTCCGGGCAGAAGGGGGTGCTGGCTGCTGCCAGCGTTGGACGGATGGGCGCGGCCGATCAAGGCGCCACCGCGCACCTGGGTGATCGCCGCCGGGGTTTGCAGGACGTGGCGCAGATTGCGATGCGCAAGCCGTGCGTGCTCGCGCATCAGCGCTTCGGCACGCGCGCCCTGGCGGTATTCGATGGCAGCGATGACTTCGCGATGCTGGTCTTGCGCCAGTGTCAGAATCAGTTGCGCCTCGGCGCTGGTGGTCTGCGCCATGACCAGGCTATTGGGCGAGGCGAACGGTAACTGCAGCACACGGGTGAGTTCGCGGCCCAGCACATCGCTGCCGGCCATGGCCACCAGCAACGCGTGGAACTGCGCGTTGGCCTGCACATAGGCGGTGAAGTCGATGGCGTGCAGCGGCGAGCCGACGATGCCGTCGAGCGTGTCCAGCAACTGGCGAGCCTGAGCCAGCGATGCGGCGGATGCCCCGCGTTCGGCGGCCATGCGCGCGGCCAGGCCTTCGAGCGTGCCGCGCAGTTCGATCGCATCGTGCACATCGCGTTCGCTGAAGGCCTGCACCGCGTAGCCGCCGCCCGGCAGTGCGCTGGCCAGGCCTTCTTCGCAGAGACGCTGCAACGCGGCGCGCACCGGCGTGCGTGACATGCCCAGCCGCTGCACCACCGCCAGCTCGGACAGCCGCGCGCCGGCCGGCAGGGTGCCGTCGAGAATCAGTTCGCGTAGCGACAGCAGTGCGCGCGTGGTTTGCGCGGCACTGCTGCGAAACGGGGTGGTCGGTGACATGCGAACCTCCGTCGCGGTGCTTTAGCCCACCATGCGCAGCGACAATTCCTGCGCGCGCTGTTCCTGTGCGATCAGCCGATCGATCACGCGGCGCGCCCACATGCCGCCGGCATCGACGTTGAGGTTGTAGAAGGTGTGATCCGGATGCGCATCGATGGCGCGCTGTTGCGCTTCCAGCACCGCCTCGTCTTCGCCGAACACGCCGGTGACGCCGGCCCGGGTGAGCGTGGTCAGGGATTGGTCGTGCAGCGCGTAGTTGCGCATGAACGCCCAGAAGTAGTGGCAGGTGGTGTCGGTTTCGGGCGTGATGGTATTGAGCACGTAGCCGTTGACGCCCTGGCTGCGGTCGCCTTCCGGCGCACCGGTGCCGGCGATGGCCACACCGACATCGATGGCGATGGTGCCGGGCGCTTCGAAGCGGATGATCTGCCAGCGATCGACCTTGCCGTGGTAATCCAGATGACGCGCAATCTGGCTGGCCCAGAACGGTGGCGCGTCGATATTGCGCATCCAGCGCGACACCACCACCGAGCGGTCGCCGTGCATCACCTCGAACGGCGCTTCGGCGATCTCGTCCTGGCCGATGCTGGAGCCATGCACGAAGGTCTCGTGGGTCAGGTCCATCAGGTTGTCCAGCACCAGCCGGTAGTCGCACTTGGCGTAGATGGTGCGGCCGTCGCCGGCCCAGGCCGGGTCGTGCGCCCAATGCAGATCGGGAATCAGGCTGGTGTCGGCCTGCGCCGGGTCGCCGGGCCAGATCCACACATAGCGATGCTTCTCGGCCACCGGAAAACTGCGCACGCATGCGGACGGGTTGATGGTTTCCTGCGAAGGCATGTGCACGCAGCGGCCTTGCGTGTTGTAGACCAGCCCGTGATAACCGCAGACCACATCGTCGCCGCGCAGCTTGCCCATCGACAGCGGCACCAGGCGATGCCAGCACGCGTCTTCGAGTGCGATCACGGCCCCGGCGGTGCTGCGATACAGCACCACATCCAGGTTGCAGACCTTGCGCGGGGCCAGCGCGTGCTTGATCTCGTGGTCCCAGGCGACGGCATACCACGCGTTGAGGGGAAACAGCTGCTTGGACTGGGACATGACCGTGACTCCTGGGGTTTGTATACAACCTGGGGTGCGGATCGGCAGTGGTACGCCGGCTGGCAACCAGTTGACGCGCTTGCCAGCGCTGGCGTCTGCTTGCAAGCGAAGTTATGTATACACCGGAGACAATGTTGGAGCGTCAGTCGCCAAACGAAATTGTGCGATTATCGAATATGCACGCCGATAATCGGATTGACCGGGCTGTGCCGCTGCGCCTACCGTGACCGCACGCTCGCTGCGCAGGACTCTTGCAATGGCCCAAATCGTCTCCCTTTCAGAAGCGGTGTCCCAACTGATCGCTGACGGCGATTGCGTGGCGATGGAAGGTTTCACCCATCTGATTCCGCACGCCGCCGGTCATGAGGTGATCCGCCAGCGCAAGCGCGACCTGCGCCTGGTGCGCATGACGCCGGATCTGATCTACGACCAGCTGATCGGCGCCGGGTGCGCGGCGGCATTGCGGTTTTCCTGGGGCGGCAATCCCGGCGTCGGCTCGCTGCACCGGCTGCGCGATGCGGTCGAACATGCCTGGCCGCAGCCGCTGCAGATCCGCGAACACAGCCATGCCGATATGGCCAACGCCTACGTGGCCGGTGCCTCGGGCCTGCCGTTCGCGGTGCTGCGCGGCTATGTCGGCTCGGACCTGCCGCGCGTCAACGACAGCATCAAGTTCCTGCAATGCCCGTATACCGGCGAAACGCTGGCCACCACGCCGGCAGTCAATCCCGATGTCACCGTGATCCATGCGCAACAGGCCGACCGCCGCGGCAATGTGTTGCTGTGGGGCATCCTGGGCGTGCAGAAAGAAGCGGCGCTGGCGGCGCGTAAGGTGATCGTGACGGTGGAAGAGATCGTCGACACGCTGGACGCGCCGCCCAACGCCTGCATCCTGCCGCGCTGGGTGGTGGATGCGGTCTGCCATGTGCCCGGCGGCGCCGCACCGTCGTATGCGCATGGCTACTACGCCCGCGACAACCGCTTCTATCTGGCCTGGGATGCGATCGCACGCGACCGTGCGCGCTTTCAGGCGTGGATCCAGACGCATATTCTCGACACCGAGGATTTCGCTGCCTTCCAGCGCGTGCACGCGCAATCGCAGCTACAGGTGGCCGCATGAGCGACTACAGCACCAATGAAATGATGACCGTGGCGGCGGCGCGGCGCCTGCCCGATAACGCGGTGTGCTTCGTCGGCATCGGTCTGCCATCCACTGCCGCCAATCTGGCGCGGCTGACGCATGCGCCGGACGTCACCTTGATCTACGAATCCGGCCCGATCGGCGCGCGCCCGGACGTGCTGCCGCTGTCGATCGGCGATGGCGAACTGGCCGACACCGCCGACACCGTGGTCTCCACGCCGGAGATCTTTCGGTACTGGTTGCAGGGCGGTCGCGTGGATGTGGGCTTTCTGGGCGCGGCCCAGATCGATCGCCATGCCAACCTCAACACCACGGTGATCGGCCCGTACGATGCGCCGAAAACGCGGCTGCCCGGCGCCGGTGGCGCGCCGGAGATTGCGGCCAGCGCCAAGCAGGTGTTCATCATCATTCGCCAATCCACACGCAGCTTCGTGCCGGTGCTGGACTTCATCACCACGGTCGGGCATCTGGACGGTGGCGATGCGCGTCAGCGAGCCGGCCTGCCTGGTGCCGGCCCGACCGTGGTGGTTACCGACCTGTGCGTGATGGAGCCCGACCCCGTGACCCGTGAACTCACCGTCACCGCCTTGCACCCCGGCAGCACCCGCGAACAGGTGAGTGCGGCCACCGGCTGGTCGATCCGCTTCGCCGCCGATCTGGCGCAGACCACGCCACCGAGCGCTGCGGAATTGCAGGCGCTGCGCGCGCTGCAGGCGCGCACCGATGCAGCGCATGGCAAGCAGGCTGCGGGAGCCGAGGCATGAGCGAGGTCTATCTGATCGATGGCATCCGCACGCCGATCGGCCGTTACGGCGGCGCCCTGGCCAGCGTGCGTGCCGACGACCTAGGCGCGGTACCGATCGCTGCGTTGATGGCGCGTCATCCGCAACTGGAACCGGCGCTGATCGAAGACGTGTATCTGGGCTGCGCAAATCAGGCCGGCGAAGACAATCGCAATGTCGCGCGCATGAGTCTGTTGCTGGCGGGGTTGCCGTCTTCGGTGCCGGGTAGCACGCTCAATCGCCTGTGCGGGTCCGGGCTGGATGCGATCGGCACGGTGGCGCGCGGCATCCGCGCCGGCGAACTGGGGCTGGCGATCGCCGGCGGCGTCGAATCGATGACGCGCGCGCCGTGGGTGATGGGCAAGGCCGAGAGCGCATTCGCCCGCACCCAAAAGCTGGAAGACACCACGATGGGCTGGCGTTTCGTCAATCCGCGACTGCAGGGCGCCTATGGCGTGGAGTTGATGGGCGAAACTGCAGAGAACGTGGCGCAGCGCCATGCCATCGCGCGCGAAGACCAGGATGCCTTTGCATTGCGCAGTCAGCAACGCGTTGCCGCTGCACAGGCGGCCGGGTTCTTCGATGGAGAAATCACGCCGGTGACCGTGGCCCCACGCAAAGGTGGCGAGGCAACCGCTGTCGATCGCGACGAGCCCCCGCGCCCGACTACCACCGCCGAGATGCTGACCAAGCTCAAGCCGGTCTTCCGCCAGCCCGGCACGGTGACTGCCGGCAATGCCTCGGGCCTCAACGATGGCGCTGCTGCCTTGTTGCTGGCCTCCGCGCAGGCGGTGCAGACGCATGGGCTGACCCCGCGCGCACGCGTGCTCGGCTTCGCCTCGGCGGGTGTGGAGCCGGCCTTCATGGGGATCGGCCCGGTGCCCGCCACGCAGCGCTTGCTGGCGCGGTTGGGCCTGACCATCGAGCAGTTCGATGCGATCGAACTCAACGAAGCCTTCGCCGCGCAGGCACTCGCCTGCACGCGCGCGTTCGGGCTGGCCGACGATGCGCCGCACGTCAACGCCAACGGCGGCGCCATCGCACTCGGCCACCCATTGGGGATGAGCGGCGCGCGGCTGGCGTTGACCTTGCTGCGGCAACTGGAAGCCAGCAACGGACGGCTTGGCCTGGCCAGCATGTGTATCGGCGTGGGGCAGGGCGTGGCGCTGGCGATCGAGCGCGTGTAGTGCGCCCGTTGCAACCGCCGCTGCCGTTACCGCCACCCATAGCGCTCTCGACGCTTGCAGCGTTGACGCTAGCATTCTCGACCGCGCCGCAGCGCAACCGATGGAGATCCCGCATGCGCGACCCCAGCTCTGACACGCCAGTCGATCCGCTGCTCGGCTATCGCCGCACCCGGATCGGCACGCAGCCGGCGTATTTGCATCTTCCCTATGCATCCACCGCGTTGCGCGGCCCCACGCGCGCGCCGATCGACATCCCGGTCACGCTGTCGGAAGTCACCGGCCCGCGACTGGATCGGCTCACGCTGGGCGAGCATGCCGCCGATCTCACTGCCGGCTTTGCCGGCGAGCCGTTGGGCGAGCGCATCATCGTCTCCGGCCGCGTGCTCGACGAAAACGGCAAGCCGGTGCGCAACAGCGTGGTGGAAGTGTGGCAATGCAACGCGGCCGGCCGCTATCAACATGCGGGCGATCGGCACGATGCGCCGCTGGATCCCAATTTTCGCGGCACCGGCCAGGTGCTCACCGACGACCACGGCCGCTATGCGTTCAAGACCATCAAGCCGGGTGCGTATCCGTGGCGCAATCACTACAACGCCTGGCGGCCGGCGCATATCCATTTTTCGCTGCATGGCGATGGCATCGGGCAGCGCTTGATCACGCAGATGTACTTCCCCGGCGACCCGCTGCTGGCGCACGACCCGATCTACAACTGCGTGGACGATGCGCTGGCGCGCGAACGCATGGTGTCCAGTTTCGACTGGGAAAACGCGGTGAGCGAATACGCGCTGGCCTACCGCTTCGACATCGTGTTGCGCGGTCGCAAGCAAACGGTCTGGGAGTGAATCGATGAGCCTGCACACCACCCCGTCGCAAACCGTCGGCCCGTATTACCGGCTTGGGCTGGAGCCGCTGTATCGCGACCAACTCGCTCCTGCGCAGGCCACAGGCACGCAGGTGCAGATCAGTGGTTGCGTCTTCGATGGCGCCGGCACTCCGGTGGCCGACGCGGTGCTGGAACTCTGGCAAGCCGATGCGGCCGGCATCTATGCGCATGCCGCCGACACCCGCTTTGAAACGCATGACCCCAGCTTCGATGGCTGGGGCCGTGTGCCGACCGATGCGCAGGGGCGATTTTCCTTCAGCACCATCAAGCCAGGCCAGGTCGCCGGGCCCGACGGCAAGCTGCAGGCCGCGCATCTGACCGTGCTGGTGTTCATGCGCGGGCTGCTGCGCGGCGTGTCGACACGGCTGTACTTCGCCGACGACCGGCAACTGCGCAGCGATCCGATCCTTGCCCTGGTGCCGGCCGAGCGTCGCGCCACGCTGCTGGCGCAATCGCGCGGTAGTGGCAACTACGTGTGGGACATCCATATGCAGGGCGATGCGGAAACGGTGTTCTTCCATTATTGATCGCAGCATCATTGCGCGTTTGCCCATGCTGCGATGCGCGCGCGTGCGCACCGCGCATGCCAGTTGGCACTCCTGCGCATCGGTGCCATGCTGCCCGCACGTCAAGAGAGGCCATGCATGACTGCGACGTCTTCCCTGTTGGGATCCTTGTTTGGCGAGCCCGCGTGCGATGCGTTGTTCGACGACGCGGCGCGTGTGCAGGCGATGCTGGCGTTCGAATCCGCGCTCGCCCGCGCACAGGCGCAATGCGGTGTGATCCCGGCCGAGGCCGCGCAGGCCATTGCCAGTGCCTGCGACGTGCAGCACTACGATCTGGCCGCGCTGGCGCAGGCCACCGCACTGGCCGGCAACCCCGCCATTCCATTGGTCAAGGCGCTGACTGCGCGCGTGGCCGAACACGATTCGCAAGCCGCGCGCTGGGTGCACTGGGGCGCCACCAGTCAGGACGTCATCGATACCGGCACAGTGCTGCAGCTGCGCGCTGCGCTCGACCTGTTGCTACCGCGTCTGCAACACCTGTGCGCCGATCTGGCCGCACTGGCCGAACGCGAGCGCAACACCGGCCTGCCTGGTCGCACCTTGTTGCAGCAGGCGGTGCCGGTCACCTTCGGGCTCAAGGTCGCCGGCTGGCTGGATGCGTTGCAGCGCGCGCGCCACCGCCTGCAGGCCTTGCAGCGCGATGCCTTGGTACTGCAGTTCGGTGGCGCCGCCGGTACGTTGGCGTCGTTGCAGGAGCGCGGCCTCGATGTCGCCCAGGCACTGGCCACGACGCTGGCGCTGCCGTTGCCCGTATTGCCGTGGCACACCGCGCGCGACCGCCTCGTCGAGGTCGGCTGCGCCTTCGGCCTGTTGGCCGGCACCTTGGGCAAGATCGGCGGCGATGTGGTGCTGCTGATGCAATCGGAGGTCGGCGAAGTGTTCGAGCCTGCCGCTGCCGGCAAGGGCGGCTCCTCGGCGATGCCGCACAAACGCAATCCGGTCTCCAGTGTCGCCGCGATTGCGGCCGCCACGCGTGTACCCGGCCTGGTGGCGACCTTGTTCAGTGCGATGGCGCAGCCGCATGAGCGCGCCGCCGGGCAATGGCACGCCGAATGGGAGACCTTGCCGCAGATCGTGTGCCTCACTGCCGGAAGTCTTGCGCAGATGCAGTTGTGCCTGGCCGATCTGGAACTGGACCGCGAGCGCATGCGCGCGCATCTGGATAGCCATGGCGGCGTGTTGTATGCCGAAGCGGTGGTGTTCGCGCTCGCAGCGCAGCTCGGCAAGGCGCAGGCGCATGCGGTGGTGGAGCAGGCGGTGGCACGCGCGCAGGCGCAGCAGCGGCATTTGCGCGAGGTGCTCGCCGAGGATGCACTGGTCAGTGCAGTGCTCACGCATGCGCAACTGCGGGCGCTGTTCGATGTGGACAGCTGGCGCGGCATGTCCTCGGTCTGGATCGATCGCGTGCTTGCCGCTTCTTCTTCTTAGCTGAAGGTACTTCGATGGCCTATCTGCAGTTGCCCACGCACCGCCTGCACTATCGGCTGGACGGCACCGAAGGTCGCCCCTGGCTGACCTTCTGCAACTCGCTCGGCACCGACCTGCAGATGTGGGACTCGCAGATCGCCGCCTTTGCGCCGCACTACCGCATCCTGCGTTACGACCGCCGCGGCCATGGCGATTCGGACACGCCGCCCGGCCCCTACAGCGTTGGCGACCTGGGCCAGGACGTGCTGGCGCTGTGGGATGCGTTGCAGATCGCGCAGAGCGACTTCTGCGGCGTGTCGATCGGCGGCCTCACGGGGCAGTGGCTGGGCCTGCACGTACCGCAACGGCTGCGGCGGCTGGTGGTCTGCGCCACTGCGCAGAAGATCGGCAGCAGCGAGAGCTGGAACGCGCGCATCGCGCAGGTGCGCAGCGAAGGCCTGGCCGTGCTGGTCGATGCCACCTTGCAGCGCTGGTTCACCCCGCCGTTTGCCATCAGCCACGCGCACCGGCTGGGAATGATCGTGGCCGCGTTCGTGGCGACCTCGCCGGACGGCTACATCGCCTGCTGCCAGGCCGTGGCCAATGCGGACTTCCGTGGCGCGCTCGACACGCTGGCGCTGCCATTGCTCGCAGTCGCTGGCGAAGATGACCCGGTCTGCCCGCCCAATGATCTGCGCGAGATCGCCTCTGCCGCTCCGCACGGCCATTACGCGCAGGTGCCCGGCCGGCATATCTGCAATCTGGAGTCGCCGGCCGCATTCAACGCCACCGTATTGCGCTTTCTTCAGGCTGACTAAATCTGCTGTCAGCACGCCAGCGCTGCACGGCCGCTCCAACCATTCCCCACGCAAGAGAGATCCAATGCACGAAGACGAGCGTTACCAGGCCGGCCTGCACGAGCGCCGGCGCGTTCTCGGCGATGCGCATGTCGACCGCTCGCTGGCCGCACGCACCGAGTTCACCGAAGAGTTTCAGGAACTGATCACCCGCTACGCCTGGGGCACCATCTGGACCCGCGACGGCCTGCCCGCGCATACCCGCTCGCTGCTGACGCTGGCGATGATGGTGGCGCTGGGCCACGACGAAGAATTCAAGCTGCACGTGCGCGCCGCGCGCAACAACGGCGTCACGCCCGATCAGATCAAGGAGGTGTTGTTGCAGGCGGCGGTCTATTGCGGCGTGCCGGCGGCCAATCACGCATTCGCGCTGGCCAAACCGATTCTCGAAGAACAGGCCGCCGAAGGCTGAGCCGCTAGCATCGCGTCAGACACTCTGACGAGCGACAAAGCGAGCGAGCGAAGCCGAACCGGAACACGCTGCGCATGCCGGCAGCGCAACCACGCGTGTTGTGCTCGAGGCGCGAGCAGCAAGAGCGGCCAAAAAACGATTAAGCAGCCGCCAGGTGGGCACGTCGGTGCCCGGAATCGGCATGTGCCACTCGTACACCGCCAAGCATCGCAGGCAAGATGGCCGCTATCGGACATCACGTCCCAGGGAGATGACTCATGACGTTGCGCTTTGCCTGCCTGCCTGCTGATGCTGCTGATCGCCACCTGTGCACTGCAGGCGCAGCCGCATCCCGGACCGGGCACGCAGTTGTCGCAGGTTCGTACCGACGATGGCCAGACGCTGGCGGTGTGGTCGCGCGTACCGGCACAACCGCGTGGCACGATCCTGCTGGTACATGGGCGCACCTGGAGTGCGCTGCCCAATTTCGACCTGCAGGTTCCCGGCGAAGTGCGCGATTCGCGCTCGGTGCTGGCGGCCTTGGCGCAGGCCGGGTATGCCGCCTACGCGGTGGACCTGCGCGGCTATGGCGGAAGTGCGCGCGATGGCAGCGGCTGGAACACGCCGGCGCGCGCAGTGGCCGATGTCGCCGAGGTGCTGGCCTGGATCGCCCGCAAGCACGCGCACTTGCCGCCGCCGGCGCTGCTCGGTTATTCCAACGGCGCGCGGGTGGCGCTGCTGATCGGCCAGCAACACCCGCAGGCGCTGTCTGCGCTGGTGCTGTACGGCTTTCCGGACGATGTCGATGCAGCTCCCGATGCCACACCAACGCCAGCCCAGCCATTGCGCGCACGCACCACGGTCGAAGCAGCCGGCGAGGATTTCATCACCGCCAATGCCGCGCCCTCCGGAGTGCGTGCGGCCTACGCTGCGCAGGCGGTGTCGGCCGACCCGGTGCGCACCGACTGGCGTGCGATGGAGCAGTTCGCCTTCCAGCCCGAGCAGGTGGCAACGCTGCCGGTGCTGCTGCTGCGGGGCGTCGACGATCCCATCGCGACCCAGCCGGACAACGCCCACCTGTACGCACGCCTGCGCAGCGAAGATCGCAGTTGGGTCACGCTGCCGCACGCCGACCATGTGGCGCATGTCGAAGACACGCATGCCGCCTGGGTGGATGCGGTGGTCGGCTTTCTGCGCCGGCCGCGCTGAGCGTGTTCGACAAACCCTAACTCAACAACGCCCCCAGCCGCTGCGCCGCCTGCTTCAGCGGTTCCAGCAGCTGCGTCTGCATCGTCTGCAGGCTCACGCGCCCGGCCTGGGCACCGATGTTGAGCGCGGCGATCACCTCGCCACGCAGGTTGCGCACCGGTACCGCGATTGAGCGCAGGCCGATCTCCAGCTCCTGGTCGGTCAGGCACATGCCTTCGCGGCGCGCGCGTGACAGCAGCTCCAGCAGCGCCGATGCCTGGGTCACCGTGCGGTCGGTGCGCGGGCGCAACGTGGTGCGCTCCAGATACGCCTGCAAGGTGTCGCCGGGCAGGGCGGCCAGCAGCACCCGGCCCATCGAGGTGCAGTAGGCCGGCAGGCGCGTGCCCGGGCGCAGCCCGATCGACATGATGCGCACCGTCTCGGCGCGCGCCACGTACAACAGGTCGTCGCCGTCCAGCACGCCCAGCGAGCAGGATTCGTGCAGCTGGTCACGCAAGCCATCCAGCACCGGCTGCGCTGCCGCGGTCATCGACGAAGAGGCCGCATACGCACCGCCGATCCCCAGCACGCGCGGCAGCAGCACATAGCCGCGGCCCTGCTCGCCGACATAGCCCAGCTTGGCCAAGGTGTGCAGCACCCGCCGCACCGCTGCGCGCGAGATGCCGGTTTCCAGGCTGATCTGCGACATCGTCACCTCGCGCGCGTGCTGGGCGAACACGCTGAGTACCACCAGCCCGCGTCCCAGCGAGGTCATGAAGTCCGGGTCGCCCTGGGCAGCGGCGATCTGCTGCATCAACTCATGCGGCAGGCCGCGTTCGCTCCCGACTGCGGGCACGGCGGTGGGGCGTTTGCGGCGGCTGGCGGCGGGCTCGGGCATTGGGTCGCAGGTTGGACAGGTTCCCGCATGGTAAGCGCTCACGCCGATGCATGCCCCCGGTCGCAGCTTGTGCCTGGACATGTAATCGCTTCACCCTGCTTGCCGCATAATCGTCGCTGATTTGTTCCGGATCGGTCCTCTTAGTCCATGAAAACCCCCAAGGGCCTGCAACCGCTGATCGACGACGGCATCATCGACGAAGTGTTGCGACCACTGAAGAGCGGCAAGGAAGCATCCGTCTATGTGGTCAGCACAGGCGCCGACATCCTGTGCGCGAAGGTCTACAAAGACATGGCGCAGCGCAGCTTCCAGGCGCGCGTGCAATACCAGGAAGGCCGCAAGGTGCGCGGCAGCCGCCAGGCACGCGCGATGAGCAAGGCCACCAAGTTCGGCCGCCGCGAAGCCGAGACCGCGTGGAAGAACACCGAAGCCGAGGTGCTCTACCAGCTGATGGATGCCAGCGTGCATGTGCCCAAGCCGCGCGGCTATTTCCACGGCGTGCTGCTGATGGATCTGGTCACCGACGAAGCCGGCCACAGCGCACCGCGGCTGGGCGAGGTAGAGCTGGAACCGGAGCAGGCGCGCGTGTTCCATACCAGCCTGATCGGCGATGTGGTCAAGATGCTGTCGCTGGGTCTGGTGCACGGCGATCTGTCCGAATACAACGTGCTGGTCTCGCCCGAGGGGCCGGTGTTGATCGACTTCCCCCAGGTGGTCAGCGCCGCCGGCAACAATGCCGCGCGCGACATGCTGCTGCGCGACGTGCACAACCTGCGCGATTGTCTGGGCCGCTTCGCGCCGGAGTTGCTGGAAACCTACTACGGCGAAGAGATGTGGGCGCTGTTCGAAAAGGGCGAGCTGCGCCCGGACAGCGTGCTGACCGGACGCTTCAAGTTCGACACCCACCGCGCCGACGTACGCGCCATCCGTGCCTCGATCGAAGACGCACGCCAGGAAAATCTCATTCGCCAGCAAGGCCGTGAGGCAGCTGCGGAAGACGAAGATTAGCCAGCGGCTGTCGCGGCCCTATGCGGCGCGACACTGGCAACGGCACACACGGCGCGCTGCCAGCGTGCACTGTTCATGGGCAACGTGTCGGTGCGCGCTGAGCGCGCCGATGCCAGCGCGTGCAGATGCGATGCGGCGCAGCAAAAAAACCAACTGACGCTGATTGCGTGACTGTCGCACAAGCCCGCCGGGTTCCGCCCTTGCCGCCGCATGCAAGGCCAGTCAAGGGTTTTGCAGCGCTGCGGTGTGCATCAGGCAATGCCATTGAAATTATTTATGCAATTTAATGGTGATTGATCATAAGTATCTGGCAGACTCGCTCCTCGTCTCCTGGAGGGTCTGTCATGTCGTTTGATCCTGATGTCGTGCGCCTGTTTGCCCAGCTTCAACAATCCGGTCAACCGGCCATGGACACCCTGCCGATCGAAGGTGCGCGCGCGATGATGCGCGCGCTCGGCGCGCAGCTCGGCTTCCCGCGCGTGGAGATGGCGCAGGTACGCGATCTGCATGCCGACACCGCTGCCGGCCCGGTGCCGTTGCGGTTGTATCGCCCATCCGATCTTACCCCCGGCCCCGCCCCGACCTGCCTGTTCGTGCACGGCGGCGGCGGTGTGGTGGGCGATCTGGACTCCCATGACGACGTCTGCCGGCAACTGGCTGCGCGTGCCGGCTGTCAGCTGTTGGCGGTCGACTATCGTCTGGCGCCGGAACACCCTGCACCGGCCGGCGTGGAAGACGTGATTGCCACCCTGCAGTGGCTGGTGGCCCAGCCCGATACGGTTGGTGCCGACGTGCAGCGGCTGGCCGTTGCTGGCGACAGCATCGGCGGCGCCATGGCCGCAGTTGCAGCGCTGGCCGCGCGCGACGCCGGGATCGCGTTGCGCTGCCAGGTGTTGGTGTATCCGCTCACCGATGCACGCGAAGACACGGGGGTGTACCCGTCGCGATCGCACAATGCCGGACTGCCGCCGCTTACCGCAGAGGCGGTGCGCTTTTTCAATCGACATCTGTTGCCCGACCCCGCCATTGCACAGGACTGGCGCGTCTCGCCGATGCTGGTGCCCGATGTGGCCGGCGTTGCGCCCGCACTGGTCGTGGTGGGCGATCGCGACATGCTCTGCGACGAAGGACGCGCCTATGCCGAGCGGCTGCGTGCTGCCGGCGTGGAAGTCACCTTGCACAGCTTCCCCGGCATGATCCACGGTTTCATCAACATGGGCGGCGTACTGCGCGCCGCCGATGAGACGTTGGCGCTGGCGGCACTGGTGCTGCGCCAGCGTTTGCTGCCCGCCATCGGGCGGTGGGCGAGTGACTAGAAATTGAAGCGGAAGGTGGTCATCAGCACGTGGTTTTCGCGGTCCACTGCAGGGGTGTTGACGAACTGATTCAGATACCCGACATCGACATTGGAGATGGCGTTGAACTTCCAGTTGATACCGACGAATACGCGGTTCTGGTCGAGACCGCGTCGCGCGCCCCACTCGGTCTGATCGAGATTGACGAACAGTTCGTTGAACGCCACCCACGACAATTGCGGCGACAACGCACTGGGGCGCACGGCCCGGATCATCTGGCGTACCCGGTAACCTTCGTCGCTGAAACCTTCGCGGTGGCGTTGCTCCAGACGCGTGCGACTGGTAATGGTGATATTGGCAATCGGATCGAACTGATATTGAAACTGCCCCCACCAGCGATTTTCGCGATTGGAGGATTGCCCGGCCGGGTGGCTGATAATGGTGTCGTAGCCCATCCAGACACTGGCTTTGGGATTGAGCCGGTAAAACACGGCGGGGCGCAGAATCAGTTGGTCGAACTGCTCGCCTTCCTCGCGCCAGCGCGGATGGATATCCATGCTCCAGTACAGATTTTCGACCGGCAACTTGCCCTGGGCATACACACTTAACCAGTAACGGCCATCTTCTTCCGTATTGGCCATCGTCGGCGCGATGTTCGCCAGCATCAATAATAAAAGCGGGCAGGCACTGCGCAGAGTTGCCTTCAACATCGCACTCGATCTGTTCATGGATTAGAAAGTCGTCATAGTTGATCGAGCATAGCAACTTCCCCCGTGCCGCTAGAGGCCGCCGGACGAGCGGCAAGCCTACGCGTGCCGGTGGCTTCGTCTATGGCGACATGACATCGCATGCTGACATCTGTTGGCAACGTTTCGCGCGTCGGTCCACTGAGGGCGCTTGCACGCGCACCGGCGTGGGGCTCGCCGCAAGTACGTCCCTGTAGGCGCTTATGCGGCATCCATGCCGCATAAGGTCCCACGCCGGCACGCGCGCAAGCACCACCGACTGGTGTCGGTGACTGTGGGACAAGCGACGGCTGGTTGATTGATCTAGCTGTACGCGAGACCTTCGCTGGCGACCGAGTGGCAGCGCGATGGATGACCGACGTCATCGTGGAATCCGTCGGACGACGTGCTTGCCGAGCAGCGACGTAATCGATTAACTAACCACAAGCCCCTTACGCCACCTGGCTGCGCCGCGCGCGTTCCAGATGCACCAGCAGCAGCGAGATCGCCGCCGGCGTCATGCCGGCAATACGCTGCGCCTGGCCGATACTTTGCGGGCGCACGCGTTCGAGTTTCTGCTGCACTTCGATCGACAGGCCACGCACGCCGGCATAATCGAACCCTTCTGGAATCGGCGTGGTTTCGTGGCGTTGCTGACGCGCGATGTCGTCGCGTTGGCGGTCCAGATAGCCTGCGTATTTGACGCTGATCTCCACCTGCTCGGCCACCTGCGTATCGTCCACGCCCGGCCCCAGCGTCGGCACGCGCATCAGCGCGGCGTAGTTGAGCTCCGGGCGCTTGATCAGATCCAGTACGTTGGTCTCGCGGCTCACCGCCACGCCCAGGGTCTGGGCCACTTCGCGGCCCAGCGCATTGCCCGGGGTTGCCCACAGTGCCTGCAGGCGCGCGCTTTCGCGCTGCACCGCCTCCTGCTTGGCCGAAAACCGCGCCCAGCGCGCATCGTCGACCAGGCCCATCGCGCGGCCCACGCCGGTCAGGCGCGCGTCGGCATTGTCTTCGCGCAATTGCAGCCGGTATTCGGCGCGGCTGGTGAACATGCGATACGGCTCGGTGGTGCCGTGGGTGATCAGATCGTCCACCAGCACGCCCAGGTAGGCTTCATCGCGACGCGGCGACCACGCCGGCAAGGCCTGGACATGATGCGCGGCATTGAGGCCGGCCAGCAACCCTTGCGCGGCGGCTTCTTCGTAACCGGTGGTGCCGTTGATCTGCCCGGCGAAGAACAGCCCGCCCACTGCCTTGGTTTCCAGCGAGGCCTTGAGCCCGCGTGGGTCGAAGAAGTCGTATTCGATCGCATAGCCGGGGCGGGTGATATGCGCCTGCGCAAACCCGTGGATCGAGCGCACAAGCGCCAGTTGCACATCGAACGGCAGCGAGGTGGAGATGCCGTTGGGATAGATCTCGGTGACCTCCAGGCCTTCGGGCTCGACGAAGATCTGGTGGCTGGTCTTCTCGGCGAAGCGCACCACCTTGTCTTCGATCGACGGGCAGTAACGCGGGCCGATGCCTTCGATCTGCCCCGAATACAGCGGCGAGCGATGCAGCGCGCTGCGGATGATGTCGTGGGTCTGTTCGGTGGTGTGGGTGATCCAGCAGCTGACCTGGCGCGGGTGATCGCTGCGCTGGCCCATGAACGACATCACCGGCAACGGATCGTCGCCCGGCTGTTCGGCCATCACGCTGTAGTCGAGCGTGCGCCCGTCGATACGCGGCGGGGTGCCGGTTTTGAGCCGGTCGATCGAAAACGGCCGCTCGCGCAGGCGCGCGGCCAGCGTGGTGGCCGGCGGGTCGCCCATCCGCCCGGCCGCGTGCTGGGTCTCGCCAACATGGATCTTGCCGGCAAGGAAGGTACCGGCCGTGAGCACCACCGAGGTCGCTTCGAAGCGCAGCCCGGTCTGGGTGATGACCCCGCGCACGCTGTCGCCTTCGGTTGCGCCGTTGTGGATGAGTAGATCGTCCACCGCCGCCTGGAACACGGTCAGGTTGGGCTGCGCCTCGACGATGCTGCGGATCGCATTGCGGTACAGAGTGCGATCGGCCTGGCAGCGGGTGGCGCGCACCGCCGGCCCCTTGGAGGCATTGAGGGTGCGCCACTGGATACCGGCCAGATCCGCCGCGCGCGCCATCGCCCCGCCCAGCGCGTCGATCTCCTTGACCAGATGACCCTTGCCGATCCCGCCGATGGCCGGGTTGCAGCTCATCGCGCCCACGGTCTCGATGTTGTGGGTCAGCAGCAAGGTGCGGGCACCGGCGCGCGCGGAGGCCAGCGCGGCCTCGGTGCCGGCATGGCCGCCGCCGATCACGATGACGTCGTAGCGATAAAAAGAATCGGACATGGGCGTGGACTAGGAAGCGGAAGGAAGACAAGCGGCCGCGGAATTATCGGCTGAAGGGCGATTGAGGTCACTCAATAGATAAAAATGTGATGTTAATCACATTTTCGAACAGTGGTACTCAAGTTGGCATGTTCCGTGCGGATATCCCTACTGCACCCGTCGTGGCATTGCGACATGGGCGCAAGGCTGGAATTGGAACAGGGGCCAGCCGCGCGTGCGATGGGGTAGCGTAAGGGTCGGTAGTCGGGGGACTGCCGACCCTTATTTTTTCTGCGGTTGGCACCGCTGCCGCTGCCCTCTGCCAAGCTGATGCGGTCAGGGATTGCCAGGTTAAGCAAAGGACAAACGCATAAAGCCCCGGCATGCCGGGGCTTTATGCGTTGAAGGCGCCGATATCCGACAGGGCCGGAACAGGGGGGATCCAGATTTCCCTGTCGGACATCGACATAAGTCAGTCAGTGGAGCGCGTCAGGTCAAAAAATGACGTGGCGGGTCACACAGAGCATCTAGCTTGCAACCAAGTGCCGGCTGAACGCAAGCCCCCAATCTATCCATTTGTGGGCCGCGTCGCAGTCAGCAACTCAGGGGATCTGCTCACGGGTATTGCGGGGTGCTGTCTGCCGTTGAATCTGCCGGATCACCCCAGGCGGCGCACCGATGCGTGCCGGCGGCCGCGACGGCGGAGCGCCGGTTGCCGGTGGACGATTGGGCTGCTGCGGACGCGGGCTATTGGGGCGGGGACCGTTCGGACGCGGGCCATTGTGGTACGAGCCGTTCGGGCGCGGCGGCCGGTATTGTGGGCGCCGATCGTTCTGCCGGTAGTAGTAGCCGCCACCACCGCGGTAGACCGGATACACCGGGTAGTCGTACAACCCGATCGAACCGGCCCCATAAGGGTTGCCGTACGGATTGCCGTAGAAATACGGCGAGTAACCCGGCGGGTAGCGATACTGCACGGCGGGCGCGCCACGGTAATAGCCGCCCGACCCACCGCCGGTGTAGTCGTAAGTCGCGCAGCCGCTCAGAGCCAGTAGCCCGGCGGCGAAGATCAGACGGAATTTCATGGATGGTGCCCTCCTGCAACCATGGTGCCACTTTCGAACCGATGCATTGAATCGGTCCTTAACTGTGTCGCTATGTGGCGCTTTTTCATCGATCCAGCATGCGCGGGAATTGTGCGCGCAACCGTGAAGAGTGGGGGATACGTTAATCTTGCAGGCATGATCGAGACGGTTTCTCTTGCCCATTCCGACGTCCTGCAAGCCGCTGCGCGCATCGCGCCGCAGTGTGCGCCGACACCGTTGCTGACCTCGCACAGCCTGGATGCGCTCTGCGGCGCGCAGCTGTTCTTCAAGGCCGAACACCTGCAGCGCAGCGGTGCGTTCAAGTTCCGTGGCGCCTGCAATGCGGTGTGGTCGTTGCCCGAGGAACTGGCCGCGCGCGGCGTGGTCACGCATTCGTCCGGCAACCACGGCGCCGCCTTGGCGCTGGCCACGCGCACCCGTGGCATCGGTTGCCATGTAGTGGTGCCGGAGGGTGCGGTGGCCGCCAAGTTGGCCAATATTTCCCGGCACGGCGCCACGCTGTGGCGCTGCGCGCCGACCATCGCCGCGCGCGAGCAGCTGTGCGCGGAGGTGCAGGCCAGCAGCGGCGCGACGCTGGTCCATCCCTACACCGACCCGGCCGTGATCGCCGGGCAGGGCACCGCCACGCTGGAGCTGTTGCACCAGAGCGGCGGCCTGGACGTGCTGGTGGCGCCGGTCGGCGGCGGTGGGCTGGCTGCCGGTGCGGCCTTGGCGCTGCAGGCCGCGCCGGGTTGCGCACTGGTGCTGGCCGAGCCCAGCGGCGCGGCCGACACCGCGCGCTCGCTGGCGGCAGGCGAGCGCCTGGTCGATTTTGTCCCAGACACCATTTGCGACGGCTTGCGCGGCACCCTGGGTGCGCCGAATTTCGCGCTGTTGCAGGCGGCCGGCGCGCAGGTGATCACTGTGGACGATGCCGCGGTGGTGCAGGCGATGCGGCTGATCTGGCAGGTGCTCAAACAAGTCGTGGAGCCGTCCTCGGCGATTGCGCTGGCGGCGGTGCTGGCCGACCCGGCGCGCTTTGCCGGGCGCCGGGTCGGGCTGATCCTGTCTGGCGGCAATGTCGATCTGGACGCGCTGCCATGGGCCGCGGCGTGAGCAGGCGTTCGCGCGGGCTCGGCCTGTGGGGCTGGGGCTGGCGGTTGTGCATGCTGGCGGCGATCTGGCTGGTGGGCGTGGCGGGCTGGATCGTCTGGATCGGCGACCGCGACCAGGCCGCGCCGGCCGATGTGATCATCGTGCTGGGCGCGGCCGCCTACGACGCGCGGCCTTCGCCGGTGTTCGAAGAGCGCATCCGGCATGCGCTGGATCTATACGCGCAGGGCTATGCGCCGCGGCTGTTGTTCACCGGCGGCTTCGGCAATGGCGCACGCTTTGCCGAGTCGCAGGTCGCGCGGCGCTATGCGCTGCGTCACGGCATCCCGCCGGAAGCGATCGTGATCGAAACCGAATCACGCACCACCCGGCAGAACCTGCAGCAGGCGCGCGCGCTGATGGAGCGTCACGGCATGCACCGGGCCATCATCGTCAGCGACCCGCTGCACATGGCGCGCGCGCTGCGGCTGAGCCAGGAGCTGGGCGTGGATGCGCTGGCCTCGTCCACCCCCAGCACGCGCTTTCGCAGCTTCCACACCAGCTGGCGCTTTCTGCTGCAGGAGGTCTATTACTTCCACCGCGACCTGGTGGTGCAGGGCGCCTGATGCCGGGTCTGCAGTGTGCGATGACGTTGCAGTGCAAGACGCGCTCTATGATGCGGCTTTCCCAGCGGCAGGTTCGAGCATGAGCGAGAGCAATCGGCAACGCGCCACCGGCCTGGTCCAGGCCTATTACGAAGCATTCAACCGCGGCGAGTGGGACGCCATGTTGGCGTTTCTGGCCGACGATGTGGCGCATGACCTCAATCAGGGGCCGCGCGAGACCGGCCGTGCGGAATTCGCCGCCTTTCTGCAACGCATGAACGACAGTTACCGCGAGCAGTTGCGCAACATCGTGATCACCGCCAACGACGACGGCACCCGGGTCGGCGCCGAGTACGTGGTGCACGGGGTCTACCACACCACCGACGAAGGCCTGCCGGAGGCCAACGGGCAGACCTACGTGTTGCCGGGTGGTGCGTTCTTCGATGTGCGCGACGGCAAGCTCACCCGCGTCACCAACTACTACAACCTGCAGGAATGGATCGCGCAGGTCTCGCGCTGATTGCATCGACCGGCACGGGCTAGACCTGCGTAGGAGCGCACCTGGGCGCGATGAGGCGCTACCGGGAATGCCTGGTCGCGCCCGGGTGCGCTCCTACGTGGTTGGTGCGGTATTGCGGCCGGACCTATCCCTATGTAGGAGCGCGCTTGCGCGCGATGAGGCTTTCTCGGTAACGCTTCATCGCGCGCAAGCGCGCTCCTACGCGGGTGGTCCGGGGTTACAGCAACACGATGCCGACCACTACCACCACGAAGATGCCCCACTTGAGGATCTGGTACAGCGGGTTATTGCGTTCCTTCAGCGCCTTGGCCTTCAGGCGGCCAGCGTAGAAATAGCGGAACACGCGGTTGATGCCGCCGGTCTTGTCGCCTTCCTGATTGGGCGAGGCGCCGGCAGAGAGCAGGCTGCGGCCGACGAAGCGGTTCACCGCCGCCGCCCAGCGCCAGCGCATCGGCCGCTCGATATCGCAGAACAGGATGATGCGGTCCTGGTCGGTGTCGTTGCGCGCGTAGTGGATGTAGGTTTCGTCGAACATGGTCCACTCGCCATCGCGCCAGCTGTGACGCTGGCCGTCGACGTCGATGAAGCAGCGATCGTCGTTGGGCGTGGCCAGGCCCAGATGCAGGCGCATGGACCCGGCGAACGGGTCGCGGTGCGGGCGCAGTTCGCTGCCCGGCGGCAACTCGGCGAACATCGCCGCTTTCACCGTGGGGATGGACTTCAGCAAGGCGGTGGTCTGCGGGCACAGTTCGGACGCCGACGGGTGCGCGGTGCCGTACCACTTCAGATAGAAGCGCTTCCAGCCACGGCGAAAAAACGAGTTGAAGCCGATGTCGGTGTAGCCGTCGGCCGCGCGGATCTTCTGCATCTGCTGCAGGGCCACCGCTTCGTCGCGGATCAGCGACCAGTTGGCGCGCAACGGTGCCAGCTCCGGGAATTCCTTGCCGGGATCGATGAAGGGCGTGGTCGGCACCCGCGAACACAGATACATCAGCGTGTTGATCGGTGCCATGAAGGTGGAATGGTCCAGCAGCTGCCGGCTGAGCCGGTGCCGCACGCGACCGCGGTAATGGATGTACAGCGCCGATGCGATGAACAGCGCGATGATGAGCCACTTCAACATGGAGAAGGCCAATTAGGGAGCGGGGGCCGCAAACGCAAGAGCGGGATCAAAACGACGATGCAGCAGCCGGGCGCTGCCGGTGCTCGGAACCTGCATGTACTGCACACGTACACACCGGTTCCTCCGCGCCGTCTGCACGCACCCGACGACTGCTTGCCACGTTTTGCCAGCCACTCTGGTTGAGGCGTTGAACAAGGTGAGCCGTCACAGGAACATGCGGCCGTTAACGACTGAATTCTACCGGGTGTCGCCGCCGAGCCTGACAGGTCGGCATTGGCATCGGCCCAAGATTGTGTGTCTCACCGGCAGCAGGTGCATTGCGGCCAGCGATCTGTACCGCCGCTCAGTCGATGCGGCGGCGGATCGGGATCGAGGCCAACGGTACGCTGGCGATGTCGTGCCCTTGTTCGCGGATGGGCGCGCCCGGTGCCGGTGCCCAGGCGTGCGCGTAGATCACTTCCCAGGAGCTGGGCAAGGTGCCGTCGGGCCGCCGTAACGGCTCGTACGCGGCGCTGGCGGCGGCGAAGCGACCGCGTCCGGTCAGGGTGGCGCGGCGATCGCTGAGCGCGTTGGTGGCGCCCATCGCCCGCAGTTCGCGCATCAAGGCGGGCAGGTCGCTGTAGGTCAGCGTGAACAGGTCGCGGTCCAGCACCGGGTCGCGGAAGCCGGACATCAGCAAGGCATCGCCGAACTGCGCGATCGGCGGAAACCTGCTCACGTGCGGGGCCGGGTCGGCCTGGGCGAAGGCTTCGCGCAGTTCGATCAGTGTTTCCGGGCCGAAGGTGGAGCACAGCAACAGCCCGCCCGGGCGCAGCGCGCGGCGGAAGCCGGCGAACACCGCCGGCAGGTCTTCCACCCACTGCAGGCACAGATTGCTGAAGATCACATCCACGCTGCCATCGGCCACAGGCAAGGCGCGCGCATCGGCGCAGACCTGTGCGAACGGTTTCCACCAGCCCGCGGCCTTGCGCGCCTGGCGCAGCATCGGCATGGCCTGATCGAGGGCGATCACCTGCGCCTTGGGCCAGCGTTTCTTGATCGCGCCGCTGGCATGGCCGGGGCCGGCGCCGACATCCAGCACCACCTTGGGCAGCTGGTCGTCAAAGTAGTCGAGCGATTCGAGCAGGCGCGTTTCCGCTTCGCGCTGCAGTGCGGCGGCGGCGGCATAGCTGCTGGCGGCACGCGCAAAGGCGCGCCGGACGTGGCGGGGGTCGAAAGTGCTGTTCATTGCGGCGCTATTGTCGCCGCTGCGCGCGGCGGAGGGAATCGATGTGTGGTGTGGTGTGGCGTGGCAATCGGCCTGGAGAGCTCTGCAAGCGGTCGCTCTGCCAGCGACTGCGTGGCGACCGCGATGGACCGGCACTGCGTTTCGACAAGCCGAGTCGTGGCCGAAAACAACCGCGACCTCCGCTGCGGTCGCCACAACCTCCGCGTGGCCGACGCGCTCTAGAACGTGCCGGGATAGCTGCCGCCGTCGATCAGCAGGTTCTGCCCGGTGATGTAGCCGGCCTGCGCGCTGCACAGGAATGCGCAGGCAGCGCCGAATTCGTCCGGCTCGCCGAAGCGCCCGGCCGGAATGCCCGCGCGCTTGCGCTCGGCGACGTCCTCGGCGGTGCCGCCTTGCTGTTGCGCGATCGCGGCGAAGTTGCCGCGCAGCCGGTCGGTGGCGAACTGGCCGGGCAGCAGATTGTTGATGGTGACGTTATCGGCGACCGTGCTGCGCGCCAGCCCGGCGACGAAGCCGGTGAGGCCGGCACGCGCGCCGTTGGACAGGCCCAGGATGTCGATCGGCGCCTTCACTGCGCTGGAGGTGATGTTGATGATGCGGCCGAAGCGACGCGCGCGCATCGCATCGACGCTGGCGCGGATCAGTTCGATCGGCGCCAGCATGTTGGCGTCCAGTGCGCGCAGCCAGTCGTCGCGTTCCCACTGCCGAAAATCGCCGGGCGGCGGGCCGCCGGCGTTGTTGATCAGGATGTCGACCTGCGGGCAGGCGGCAAGTGCATCGGTGCGTCCCTGCGGGGTGGCGATATCGGCCACCACGCTGCGCACCTCGCCGGCACCTGGCAGCGCGCGCAGCGCATCGGCGGACTGCTCCAAGGCATCGCGCCCGCGCGCGACGATCACCACGTTGACGCCTTCGCTGGCCAGTGCGCGTGCGCAGCCCAGTCCGAGACCTTTGCTGGCGGCGCATACCAATGCCCAACGTCCGGCGATGCCCAAGTCCATGCGCTGCTCCCTCGATCAGTGAGTTGGCATGATCGGCGATCCGCTCACGGTACGGACGCAACGAAGCGTTGCAGCGCCTCACTCACTTGATCGGCGTGGCCGAGAAACGGTGCGTGACCGCCGCCGGCGATGGTGAGTGCTTGCGCGTGCGGGGCCAACGCCGCGGCGGCGTGCATGCCGGCTGCAGGGACCAGGCGATCGCGTTGGCCAGCAATCCACAGGCTGGGTTTGCTCAACTGTGGCAGCGCGCGGCGCAGGTCGGTGCGTTCCAGCAGGCTCAGGCCTTGTTGCAAGGCGTCGGCGGCTGGCTCGCCGCGCGCAACCAGCGTCTCGCGCAGGCTGCGCAGCTCGGCGCGGGCATGCGCCGAGCCCAGCGTGTCCAGCGCCAGAAAGCGCTCGAGGGTGCCGCGATAATCGCGCGACAAGTCCTGGCCGAATTGCACGAAGACCTCGCGTTCAACCGCCTCCGGCCAATCGTTGCCACGCACGAACCGCGGCGTGGCCGCGATCATCGCCAGCCCGCGTACCTGCGGTTGGGTGGCCGCGGCATGCAGCGCGAACAAGCCGCCCAACGACCAGCCGATCCACACTGCCGGCGGTGTGGCCGCAGCGATTGCGGCGACCACGTACGGCAGCGCCAATGGCGTGCTGTCGTCGCGGCTGAAACCGTGCCCGGGCAGGTCCACCAGATGCAGTTGATAGTGCGGCGCCAGTCGCTCCACCAGTGGCGCAAACACGCCGCCGTGCAGCGCCCAACCGTGCAGAAGAACCAGCGCAGGCCCGTGGCCAATGACGTCGATATGCATGCGCGCATTGTCGCCGATCGGCACGGATCGGCGTGCACAGATCCGCGCAGGAGGGGCGGTGAGTCTTGAGTCAGTGCATGGCGCTTGCGCGTGGCGCGTTGACCCTGGGATTCGAGCCAGTTCCGTTGCGTGCTCGCATGACCATGACCATGACCGCGCCAGCACCACTGATCCAGCAAGTGTCAGCTGGGCGTGGACTGCGCGCTCGGCACTGCAGTGGCCGGGTGGTCCATGCCACCCCGTGCACCGGCTGCGCTGCCCGGCGGTTGCGCAGTCGTTTGGATCGCCGCCCTCAGGCGGAGGCGCGCAGCGGTTGCCGGCTCACCACATCGCGGGCCTGCACCAGGGCTTCGATCAACGCCTGCACCTGTTGCGGCGTGTGCAACGCAGACAGGGTGATGCGCAGACGCGCCTTGCCTTCGGGCACGGTGGGCGGGCGGATCGCACCGATCAGAAAGCCGGCCTGTTCCAGCGCAGCGGACATCGCCATCACCGTGGATTCTTCGCCGCACAGCAAGGGCTGGATCGGTGTATCGGAGGCCATCAGTTCGAACCCATACCGGCGCGCGCCATCGCGAAAACTGCCGATCAATTCGGTCAGCCGCGCACGCCGCCAGTCGTCGCGCCGCGCCAGGCGCACGGCCGCCAGGGTCGCGGCGACCTGTGCCGGCGGCAGCGCGGTGGTGTAGATGTACGGGCGCGCGGTTTCGGCCAGATGGCGCACCAGCGCTTCGTCGCCAACGACGACCGCGCCATAGCCACCGAGCGCCTTGCCCAGGGTCACCAATTGCAGCGGCACTTCGGCCACGCCGAGCACCGCATCGGCAACGCAACCGCGCCCTTGCGGGCCGAGCACGCCCACGCCATGCGCATCGTCGACGTAGAACAGCGCTTCCTGCATGCGCGCGACCAGACTCAATGCACGCAGCGGCGCAACATCGCCATCCATGCTGAAGACGCCATCGCTGGCCAGCATCGCCGCGCCCTCGGGCGCACCCTTGAGCTGACGCATCGCACCTTCCACATCCAGATGCGGATACCGCCGCAGCCGGCAGCCGGCCAGCCGTGTGGCATCGAGCAGGCTGGCGTGATTGAGCCGGTCCTGCACGCAGACATCGTCTTCTTCGCTGAGCAAGGCCTGCTGCACGGCCAGATTGGCGATGAAGCCGCTGCCGAACAACAGCGCCGAGGGATAGCCGAGCCAGTCGGCGATCTCGCGTTCGAGCGTTTCATGCGCGGTGTGGTGGCCGCAGATCAGATGCGAGGCGGTGGCGCCGGCACCATCGCGCGCGGCGGCGTCCTGCAACGCGGCGACCACTTCGAACTGCTGCGACAGGCCCAGATAGTCGTTGGAGCAAAAACCGGTCAGCCAGCGGCCATCGATTTCCAGCCGCACGCCATCGCGGCGGCCCACCTGGCGCCGCACCCGGACCCGTTCCTGGGCCACACGCAACTTGCGCAGCGACGAAATCCGTTCGTGCAGATCGGGGCGAGCCATGGAGTCGTTCAACGGCGGGAAGGGCCGCTAGCGTAGCGTGCCCGGCTCAACGCGCCCAGCCGGCACCGACGACCGGTGCCGGCTGGGTGGAGCTGCGGTTACGCGGCGTGTTCGCAGGCCGCGTCGCGGGTGATGTCGGCATGCACGGTGCCAGGGTGGTCGTGGTCGGCGGCGTCCACGGTGATCTGCATAGGGCGCAGGCCCAGACGCTGGAACAGGGCCTGGTCGCGTTCGGTGTCCGGGTTGCCGGTGGTCAGCAGTTTTTCGCCGTAGAAGATCGAATTGGCACCGGCCAGGAAACACAGCGCCTGCAGTTCGTCGCTCATCGCTTCGCGGCCTGCAGACAGGCGCACCATCGACTTGGGCATGGCGATGCGGGCAACGGCAATCATGCGCACGAACTCGAACGGGTCCAGCTGCTGGGTGCCATGCAACGGCGTGCCGGCGACCTGCACCAATTGATTGATCGGCACCGAATCCGGATGCGACGGCAGCGTGGCCAGCGCCAACAGCAGGCCGACACGGTGCTCGCGGGTTTCGCCCATGCCGACGATGCCGCCGCAGCAGGTCTTCAGGCCCACATCGCGCACGTGCTCCAGGGTGTTGAGGCGGTCCTGGTACTGGCGGGTGTGGATGATCGAGTCGTAGTAATCCGGCGCGGTGTCCAGATTGTGGTTGTAGTAGTCCAGCCCGGCGTCCTTGAGCGCGCGCGCCTGGCCGGCGTCGAGCATGCCGAGGGTGGCGCAGGTCTCCAGGCCCATCGCCTTGACCTCGCGGATCATCGCGGCAACCTTGGGGATATCGCGCTCCTTGGGCGAGCGCCAGGCCGCGCCCATGCAGAAGCGCGAGGCGCCGGCGGCCTTGGCCTGCCGCGCCTTGGCGACGACTTCTTCGGTCTCCATCAGCTTCTGCGCGGTCACGCCGGTGTCGTAGCGCTGTGCCTGCGGGCAGTACGCACAGTCTTCCGGGCAGCCGCCGGTCTTGACCGACAACAGCGTGGAGACCTGCACTTCGGCCGGATCGAAATGGGCGCGGTGCACGCTGGCGGCGCGGTGCAGCAGCTCCGGAAACGGCAGATCGAACAGCGCCTGCAGCTCTTTGCGATCCCAGTCATGGCGTACGACAACAGACATCGGGGTTTCCTGACAGTCAGCGGCTTGGAAGGCAGGCAGTCTGGTGAGCATGCAAGAGGCTGTCAACTTCGATGGGGTGCGCTCGGTTTACAGGTGGCCGCAACGGGTGTTGCGGCTGCTGTTGCCGAGCGTGTGCCTGGTCTGTGCAGAGGCCGGCACTGCCGATTGCGATCTGTGCCCGGCATGCCGCGCCGCCCTGCCGGATCACGGCCACGCCTGCCTGTGTTGCGCGACGCAGTTATATGTTTCCGATGGAGCGCTGCGATGCGGACACTGCCTGCAGCACCCGCCGCCGCTGCAGCGCGTGCATGCGTGCTTCACCTATCGCTGGCCGGTGGATGGCTTGCTGCGGCGTTTCAAGTTTCATCAGGATCTACCGGCCGGTCGCTTGCTCAGCGAATTGATGGTCAAACGCTGTGCAGACTTGCCGCGCCCACAGGCGCTGGTGCCGGTGAGCCTGCATCGGCAGCGCCTGCGCCAGCGCGGCTACGACCAGGCGTTGGAGCTGGCCAAACCGATTGGCCGCGCGCTGCGGTTGCCCTGCCTGCCGTTATTGCGCCGCGTGCGGGCGACCGCACCGCAATCGGAGCTGGATGCGGACGAACGCCAACGCAATGTGCGGGATGCGTTCGTGGCGCGCGGCGTGTTGCCAGCGCATGTGGCCTTGGTGGACGACGTGATGACGACCGGTGCCACGCTGCATGCGGCCGCGCAGGCCTTGCGGCGCGCGGGTGTGCAGCGGGTGGATGCGTGGGTATGCGCGCGGGTGCCGTGAGGCTTGGCTGACGCGTTGTAGCCTGCACCGTGAGGCTTCGCCCGCACTGTTTGATGCGACTGGTCATCAAGTCGCGAGCCCACCTAAGTCATGAAAATGACGTGCCGAAGCGACGGCGTGACCGGGGATTGGCGGAGAGCGGCACAGGGATGTGTCGCGGCGGCGAGTCAGACAGGATGTCTGACCGAGCCGAGGAGCCGATTCCCGGTCGCGCTGTCGCATCCCACCGAAGCCGGCACCTGACAAGTGGAACCATGCCGTACCCCCAAACCCCGCTCCGCGCCCCAGCCCGCGTCTGCGACGTGGGCGCTCCAAGGCGCGCGCGCCAGTGGCGCGCAAACAGTGCCTTCTCGTCCCGGGCTTAACTCGCGACGCGATTGCCGCATCTGCCCGTCAGCGCAACGCCAGCGCCGCGGCGATGCCGACGAAGATCGCCAGGCCCACCCAGTTGTTGTGCAGGAAGGCGCGGAAGCAGGGGCCGCGTTCGCGGTGGCGGGCGAGGCGGAATTCGTAGGCCACCAGCAGCGCGGCGATGCCCAGCCCGGCCCAGTAAGCGATGGCAAGATCGGCACGTAGGCCCACCAGCACCAGGGCCGCGAACATCAATGCATACAGCACGCCTTGTGCAACCAGATCGAACTTGCCGAACAGGATGGCGGTCGACTTGCTGCCCATGCGGATGTCGTCTTCGCGGTCGACCATGGCGTACCAGGTGTCGTATGCGGTGGCCCAGAGGATGTTGGCCGCGTACAGCAGCCAGGCCAGCAGTGGCACGCTGCCTTGCACTGCCGCGAAGGCCATCGGGATGCCCCAGCCGAACGCCATGCCCAGATAGACCTGGGGCAGGTGGGTGTGGCGCTTGAGATAGGGATAGCTGGCGGCCAGAAACACGCCCGGCACGCTCAGCGCCACGGTCAGCCAGTTGAGGGTGAGCACCAGCGCGAACGCCACCAGCATCAGCACCACGAACACCCACAGCGCCTCGCGCCCGGATACCGCACCGGTGGCCAGCGGACGCGACTTGGTGCGCTCCACATGCGGGTCCAGCCAACGGTCGGCGTAGTCGTTGATCACGCAGCCGGCCGAGCGGGTCAGCCACACCCCGGCGGTGAAAACGAACAGCGTCCACAGCGGCGGCAGGCCATCGGCAGCCAGCCACAGCGCCCACCAGGTGGGCCAGAGCAGCAACAGGCTGCCGATCGGGCGATCGCCGCGGATCAACTTCCAGTACTGGCCCAGTCGCTGCGGCCAGGTCAGCGCGGCCGCAATGGGTACGTGTTCGACAGCATGCTTGCTCATGCCGCAAAGGGTAGCAGTGCGGCTTGGATGCGGTCATGCGCTGGCTGGTGGTCGAGCCACTTCGACGGATGCGCGCCGGGCGTGGCGCGGCTATGAGCCAATGGTCTGGGCGAAGATGGGCCGGCATGGCCTCGCCGCTGGCCGGGCAAGCACCGCGTGCTCCGGGCGTTCCCCACAGGCTGGACCCCGCCAGGGCCGTCACCTGGGCGCCTGTTCTGGCATAATGCGCGGCCAGGCGCTCGTAGCTCAGCCGGATAGAGTAGTGGCTTCCGAAGCCATTGGTCGGGGGTTCGAATCCCTCCGGGCGCACCAGATGGTCCCTCCAGGGACATCCAAGAAAGTCCAAAACCCCCGAGAAATCGGGGGTTTTTTGGTGCCTGCAGGTCCTGCTAGGTCCACCCGGTTCCACTGAAATCCAGGCTGATCGGGGGCATAGATGGGGGCAGCAGGCCCCAGCACGTATACGGATGCCCCCATGCCCCTAAGTGACGCTGCAGTACGTAGTGCAAAGCCCGCTACCAAGCCGGTGAGGCTGTTCGATGGCGGCGGCCTGTACGTCGATCTCCCCGAAAGGCGCCAGGCTCTGGCGATGGAAGTATCGATTCGGCGGCAAGGAAAACGCTTGGCACTAGGGATCTACCCAGGGGTCAGCCTGGCAGAAGCGCGAGCGCAGCATCTGGATGCATGCAAAGTCCTTCGGTCAGGCATCGACCCAGGGGAGAAGAGAAGACTCGACAGGCTGGTTGGCGTTGACCGGTCCCAGCTCAGCTTTGCGGTTATCACTGCGGAGCTCCTGGAGCTGCATGCCAAAAAGAATTCCGCCCTGACGATGAAGCGCAATGGCCGGATCGTTGAAAAGGACCTAAACCCCTATCTGGTCATAGGCCTATCGCTGAGATATCTGCACCGGAACTCCTGGCCGTCCTGCGCAAGATAGAAACGCGTGGTGCCATCGAGACAGCACATCGAGCGCGGGGTATTGCCAGTAGGTGTTTCGATACGCCATCACAGTGGGCAAGGCTGAGCGCGACCCGGCCTCCGATCTTTTGGGGCGCTAGAGACTCCAAAGGTGCAGAACTTCGCCAGCTTGACCGAGCCGACTGCCGTAGCGTCTTTGCTGCGGGCCCTGATGCGTATTTCCCAGCCTTCATGGAAAAGGTAGGCCGATGAGCGATAACACCATCAATGCTGCCTTGAGGCGGATGGGTTTTGACTCCAAAACGATGGCAGGTCACGGGTTTCGTGCGATGGCTCGTACAATCCTGGATGAGGTGCTTGGTTTCGGCCCCGACTACATCGAACACCAGCTGGCGCATGCCGTGCGTGACCCAAACAGCAGGGCATACAGCCGCACAGCTCATCTTACCTAGGGATGGTCTGATCAACGGCATCGGAGGATGAGCCTAACCACATCGACCAGGCTGACGGCGCTCAGATCCTCGATTTTTTTGCCGTTTCCGGCGCGTTTGCAGGGTGTTGCCCGGGTTACAGGCGCACGTTCCCCATCGTCGGCAGTAACTGCTTTCGCTTCATCCACAGGTTCGATAGCGCAAACAAGGTCAGCACCTGCGCGGTGTTCTTGGCCAGGCCGCGATAGCGGACCTTGGTGTAGCCGAACTGGCGCTTGATCACCCGGAATGGATGCTCCACCTTCGCGCGCACACTGGCCTTGAAGTGTTCCCAACGTCTTTCCCGAGCACGCTCGCGTTTGTTGCCGAGGGCTTGCATCGTCGAGGGCCTGGCGGCGATGAAGAATGCAGCCTTGCAGGCCTGCAGTTCTTCGCGTTTGTCCGCACCGGTGTAGCCGCTATCGCCGAACACGCTGTCTTCTTTGCCATGCAGCAACGTGTGCATCACCGTGACATCGGCGACGTTGGCGGCTGTGCAATGGACGTGGTGCACCAACCCGGAAAATTCATCCACGCCGATGTGCGCCTTCATCCCGAAATACCACTGATTGCCCTTCTTGGTCTGATGCATCTCAGGGTCGCGCGCGTTGTCGGCATTCTTGGTCGAACTGGGCGCCGCGATCAGCGTCGCATCGACGATCGTGCCCGACCGCAGGCTCTGGCCCTTGCGCGCCAGATGCGCGTTGACCGCTTCCAGCATCCGCGCGGCAAGGCCATGGGTCTCCAGCAGGCGCCGAAAGTTGAGAATCGTGGTCTCGTCCGGAACGTTGTCCAAGCCACCGAGCTGGGCAAACCGCCGCAAGGTCGGGATCTCGTGCAGTGCTTCTTCCATCGCCGGATCGCTCAGCGCATACCACTGCTGCAGCAGATGAATCCGCAACATCGTCGCCAGTGCGTACGGCTGCCGACCTGGCCGGCCCGATACCGGATAGTGCGGCGCGATCAGACCGAGCAGTTGCTGCCACGGAACCACCTGCTCCATCTCGGCCAGAAAGATCTCGCGCCGGGTCTGCTTGCGCTTGCCCAGGCCCTCAGCGTCACCGAACGTCAGTTGCATGGATCACTCCTCAACATCAGGCGGGTAGTGTCGCGTATCTGTGGTGCGTTGTTCAGAGGTTCCCTAGCGCCGAAGATGATGCAGACGTGGGCAGACTATCTGGAAGGCTTACGGACACAGATGTAGGCAAAATCACTGGAACTGACACCAGGTATTCAGCCCTGCCAAAGCTTTATGCCGACTCTCCAAAAAACAGTGTTAGATAAGTCCAAGGGGTAGGCAAAATATTAAGTTGGTGGGGGCTTTGATAGGCGGAAGAAGAACGTCAGCCCGGCAGCAATGGGGTGGACATGGGCCGCCCCATTCATAGGTGCTAATAGAAACAGACGATACAGGCGGTCCCGGTGCTACCGCCTCGATGTTCACATGTAATAAGTAATGGCTCTTTTAAGCCTTTATTTTTTTGGTCGGAACAATTACCACAACAAGCATTGGTTCTTTGGCTATCTCGTCGATCTCAAGCCTTCCGAGTGTTCGTCTATCCCTCCCGACTTTTCCTTCTCAAGTAGGCGCTCTGCCCGTTGATGCAGGATGTCCAAGAGCGATGCTACGCGAAGGAGAACGCTTCTGCGCGTGCGTGTGGGTATTAGTTCCACGGTCTTGGCGCATGGAGATAACTTAACTAGATCCTCAACAAAGCTCAGCTTGAGGGCACGCCCTGCCGCGTCGGCCTAGAATATATTTTTATACAACTCGATGGACATAATGATGTTGGCCAAGACTTCGGTAGTCGCATTCGCTCTGCTTGCAGCCTTGCCAGGATGCAAACGGTCATCTGACGAAAGCATATCCAGCCAGGCACCAGTCACAGGGACAGAATCCCAGAAGGTTCCGGCAGAATCAAAACCGACGTTTGACGTCAGCGAACTCGGTGCCCCGGCTGAAGCGTGCAAGAATTTTTATGGGTTCGTTAATGGGCAATGGGAAAAGGCGAATCCAATTCCACCAGACCGAAGCAACTGGGGCACGGTTCCTGCGTTGATGGAGCAAAGCCTTACCACTCAGCGTGAAATCGTCGAACAGGCAGCGAAGCAGGCAGGTGATCGTGCGGACCCAGTCGCTCGGAAGCTCGGGCTGCTTTATGCCTCGGGGATGGACGAGGCGGCCATCGAGGCAGCTGGTACCCGGCCGATTCGTCCCCAGTTGGCAGCCATCGCGGCGCTCTCTTCTGCTGAGGATGTTGCCTCCTACATCATGCAGCGTCACGCCGAGGGGGACGCACAGGTATTCAAGTTCAGCGCGCAGTCCGACCTCCATGATGCAAGCATGCAAATTGCCTTTGCGGATGAGGGGGGCTTGGCGCTTCCAAGCAAGGACTACTACAGCGCTCCCGACTATGCTGCCGTGCGCACCGCCTATCTCGCCTACATTGCAAAATCTCTTGAGCTCGCGGGTAGCTCCGCAGATGAGGCCAAGACCCAGGCAAAGGACGTTCTGGCGCTGGAAACGCGCTTGGCATCAGCGTCGCTGGCTCCGGTTGATCAGCGCAATCCGAAAAACATGTATCACTTCGTCAGCGTTGCCGAGGCGGACAAGGCAACTCCCCACTTTTCCTGGACGAAGTTTTTGGCAACCCAAGACGTGGAGGTGGGGAAGGGCTTCTCATTGTCCCAGCCGCGATTTTTCGCAGCATTTGACCGTGAACTGGCCACTGCACCTATAGCCCAGTGGCGCGCATATCTGAGCTTCCATGCCATTGATGCTGCATCCATGCAGCTCAGCAAGGCGTTTGTCGATAACAACTTCGCGTTCTATGGAAAAGCGCTGTCCGGGCAGCCGCAGCAGCAGCCCCGCTGGAAAAGCGTCTTGAGCGTCGTCAACGACTCGATGGGGGAGGGGCTTGGCCAGCTCTACGTCGCGAAGGTGTTTACGCCGGAAGCGAAACAGCGCGCAGCTGACTTGGTCGACAACATCCGTGCCGCGCTCAAGGTGCGTATCGAGCATGTCGAATGGATGACTGGGAAGACCAAGGCGAAAGCCCTGGAGAAATGGGAGTCAATGCTGCCGCGCATCGGCTACCCGGACACGTGGCGTGACTGGTCAGGGCTTGAGATCACTCCGGGGGCTTACTACCAGAACGTGCAAGCAGCAGCCAAATTCAACTACCGCTACAACATCATGCAGGTTGGAAAACCCACCGATCGCAAGCGCTGGGTCACGACGCCACAGACAGTCAATGCCTTCTATTCGCCGGGTGACAACTCTATTAATTTTCCCGCGGCCGTCCTCCAGCCTCCGTTCTTCGACCCTAATGCCGATGATGCGCTGAATTATGGTTCGGTCGGCTCGCTCATGGGCCATGAAGCCACGCATGGCTTCGATGACCAGGGAAGTCAGTTCGATGCCGCGGGCAATGGTACCAATTGGTGGGCGCCAGCCGACCGTGCTGCGTTCGAGCAGCGTGCTGAAGGGTTGGTCAAGCAATTCGATGGGTATGTGCCCTTGCCAAACCATCCCAAGCTGCACGTCAATGGAAAGCTGACCTTGGGCGAGAACATCGCAGACCTTGGTGGGCTTAACGTGGCCTACGATGCATTGCAGGCCAACTTGCGTAAGCATCCGGAGCGTGCGGTGAAGGTGGATGGCTACACCCAGGACCAGCGCTTCTTCCTTGCTTTCGCACGCAACTGGCGCTGGCTGACCCGTGAGGAAAGGCAGCTGGTTCAATTGGCTGCCGACCCACATGCCCCTGCCAAGGTGAGAGCGTTTGCAGCTCCCTCGAATATGCCTCAGTTCGCTGCCGCATTCTCGTGCAAGGCTGGCGATCCAATGGTGCGCGACGAAAAAGAACGCGTGGTGATCTGGTAAGTGGTCGCTGTCACTCCTAGCTGCCGGATCAGGCACGAATGACACAGGCCGTGTCTAGATAACAAAGGTTGTTGTGCGGTTGTCTCGTAATGCTCAGCAGCATAATGAATAGCAAAGGCCCGGATTTCCGGGCCTTTGACGCATCAGCTGGTTTACCGCAGTTGAGGCCTGGGAGGAGCATGTGAGCTCGCAGCGCACACAACTCCCATGGGTAGATCGGACGCACCAGATGGACCCTCCAGGGACATCCAAGAAAATCCAGAACTCCCCGAGAAATGGGGTTTTTTGTTGCCTGTAGGTCCGTGCGCGATGACCGGCCTGCCCGCCTCACCAGCGGCTCAGCGGCGGATGGGCGGGACTGCTTTCGTTTGCAGGCCTAGGCGTACGGCGCATCCACGGTCCGCCGGATGAGCTGTGGGCGATCATGGGTACGACGCGGTGATCGACGGGGCGACGTTGTCTGCGTTTCTGCTGGTGAAGCAGCTGTTATGTGGATCCACCTGCGTAGGTGCACCGCGCATCTACGCCGCGCGCGTCACCCCAGCCAGCCGGCACAGGCGGCTGGCTTGTTCTGGTCCGCGCAACTTGTCTGGGCCTTCTGGCGCAGGCGCGTCAGGACTGCACCGCCAGCCGGGCTCTGCTTGCTCCACGTCTTCAACGATGCTCCGACTTCCTCAAAGTGCTCGCGGTTTTCTTGCAGATAGCCATCGGATTGCCGCGTCAAATCCCCGATCACTCGGGTTGCAAGCGTCTCGATACCGGTACCGTCATCGGGGCTGAGGCGGATCAGCGCATCCAGATAGGTCATGCCCCGCTCCACGATGGTTCCCTGGCTACCGGTCGAATCGTAGGCCTTTTTGAACCATGACAGCGCAGTCTTTGAGTCACCGCGCTGCTCGGCCAGTATGCCCAGGTAGGGCATGTAGTAAGACGGTGTCTTGCTACGCGCCAACTCGGCCTGCATCAATTGAGCAGATCCTTTGTTATCGCCCACCAGAGCCAACAAGCCGGCAGCACTTGCAATCGTGGATTGACGCTCTTCATCAGTCTTCGCTTCCGTCACCGCCCATTGAACGCGCTGGTGCACGGTCTTGACGACTGCTGCGGGCAGCGGAGGTGGCGGTGTATTTCTTTCAGGTCTGGCCGGCTGGCCTTGCGCCAGGCGTGCAAGGTCGATCTCGGCATACGCAGTCCGCAGACGGTCAACAATCGGTAGCGAGGGATCGGCATAGGCCTGCGCCAACGCCTGATTGAACTCCCTGGACAATTCCGCACGTTTGCCCACATCGTCGGTCGCCGCAGCAATCAGCGTGGCGGCACCACGAACCAGTACCTTGAGATTGTTCCGGACTTCCGACGGGTCGGAAAGCACCGTTTGCAGCAATGTGTATGTTGCCTGGCTTGCGACGGGCTTCTGTTTTGTGACGACCACTGCCAGCAGCTCGAAGCGACGCTGCAAGGCCGGCTGCGGTGCCGCCTTTGCCAATGCAGCAAGCACGCCGGGCGCAGTCTTTGCATCTATCAGCTGGTCGTCCTGTAACCAGCTGTAGTTGCCGAGAAGGGTCCACTCCTCGGGCTTGAGAGTGTGTGGAGCTTTGAGCGCCCGTTCCAGGATCTGTTTTGTACTTGTGCTGGATTGCGCTGCCACACGCAGACTACCGACAAGCTCGGCAGTACTACTGTCGCCAACTAGCCGCGTGATTTCGCTGCGATCCGGGCGTAGCAAGATGACCGTGGGATACCCCTTTACGCCGAAGCGTTCGCCCCAGGTCTGCGCTTCTTCCAGGTCTGCGTCCAGATGCACCGCCACGAATTGCTGCGCCTGCGCGATGAATCCCGGATCCTTGAATGTGGTGGCCTTGAGCCGATTGCACGGTGGGCACCAGATAGCGCCCCAATACAACAGGAGTGGTTTGCCGGTTTTCTTGGCTTCTTCCAGGGCTTTCTCAACATTCCCCTCATGCCAGCTTATGGCGGGCGCCGCTGCGGGCCGCGTCGCTGCTGCGGGCGGCGCGGAGACCGCCGACGGCGTCGATCTTTCGCAGGCCGTGAGCGCTGCCAGCAAAGCGGAAAGTGCGATTAGCGTGGGGGACGGCGAACGAAACGACAGTGCCATGGGAAGCCTTTGCCTGACTGAGGTTGGCTGAACGCGTTTGTCTAAAAACACTTCCACGCCTGTAATTTTCTGAAGTGTTGCCTTTTTTGATGTTGCCCAGAGCGGAAGATGCGAACTGCGGTCACGCCGAACGCATCGTTGGTGGGAAGCGCATGCGCCAGAAGGGGATGACTCGGCCCACCCTTCGGTCAACCCTAAGCCGAGCGAAGCCCACGGCTAGTTCATCGAGCGTCTACAGCAATCACTGAGCCTGCTCGACATCCGGCCCTTGACTACGTAGTCATCGGCGGCCGCAAGAACGTCAGCCTGGCGGCAAGGAATGGGGATCGCGCTCCCTTTCGCAGCCGCTTCCCGCTACAGTGCGGGCCGTTTTGGCACGCATCCATTGCTTGCCCAGCGATCAGGCCGACGGAGCCGACCTGACACAGCCAACCGGCTGAAACGTTGCCAACAAGGCGAGCAGAAAGGACCGCGCGTGCCGATTTCTTGAAGGAAGTTGCTGTTGATGTTGTTCAGATGTTCGTTGTTTTTTTCGCTTGCGTTGATTGCTTCATCCGTTTTCGCACAAGAGCTCAGCGGCCGCGCGACGGTGACCGACGGAGACACCATCACCGTCGCTCAAAAGCGCATCCGTCTTTGGGGCATCGATGCCCCGGAAAGCGCACAGCAGTGCACAGCCAAGGACGGGCGCGCCTGGCCGTGTGGCCGACGCTCAGCCGCAGCGCTGGATAGCCATCTGCTGGACAAAACCGTGCGCTGTGAACCGCACGACATGGATCGCTATGGAAGGATCGTTGCGGAGTGCTTCGTCCAGGGACAGTCCCTCAACGGCTGGATGGTCCGCTCGGGTTGGGCAGTGGCGTATCGTCAATACGCCACCTCCTTCGTCGCAGACGAACGCATTGCCCAGCAGCAGGAGCGCAACATCTGGAGCGGGTCCTTTCAGATGCCATCGGACTTCCGACGCGCCAAACGCGCGTCTTCGGTGAAGGCGTCATCCCACGCAGCGACTGTTGTCATCGCGGGTTGCAAGATCAAAGGGAATATCTCTGGCAAGGGGAAAAAGATTTTCCACATGCCCGGTCAGCGCGACTACGAACGCACCTCCATTGCGACCGCCCGCGGCGAGCGGATGTTCTGCAGTTCCAGAGAAGCCTTGGAGGCCGGATGGCAGCCGGCAAAACGTTGATTCCACGTTGTTGCGCAAGCGCAGGTCATCACGCATGGTTGCAGCAAGTAGTGCCGCAAACGACGGCGTCCAAGCGCCAGCTCGCTGCAGTGGCTGGTGCCTCCGCCTCGCTTAGCAAAGCGGCCCGCTGCAGTGTCGCCGCAGCGGGCCGATGTTTTTTTCGGTTTGGCACGGCAGGGCGTAATGCGGCCCTGCCGTAGCTCAGATGCTCAGATCAGAGCATGTCCGGCGGCGGCGCGGTCGCCTTGGCGTGCTGCTTGCCGCGCGCATGTTCGATGGCGGTACGCAGCTTGCGCGCGGCGCCGGTGACGGCGGAAGCGGTGGTTTCGGCGCTATTGGTGGCCGCGATCGGCGGCAGGCCGGCGACGTGTGCCTCGATGCTGCAGGTTCGATCCGCCGCGCCGCCGCGTTGACCGTTTTCATCGCGTAAATGCACTTCGACGCGGGTGATGTCGTTGGCGAAATGCGCCAGCTGGGCGGAGCAGGTCTTCTCGACATGCTGCACGACAGAGGGGTCATGCGGCACGTGCTTGTCGGTCTGGATCTGAATCTGCATAGAGTGTCTCCTTCGCGGTCATCCGCTGCGTCTGCCGTAGCGGTGACTCGATTCTGCGACAGCGCACCGTTGCCGCGAGGTGACAAGCTGCACCGCGTTCATGCGCAGGTCGGGATGGGTGGGGCGTCCATCCTCTTGCGGCTGCCAGCTGTGCCGCGGCTGTCGCGCACGAACCGCCAATCGCGGAGTGCCAGTCCACACTGGCGAGCTCTGCCAGACTGAATCCTCACGGCAGCAGCGATCGGCTGTACCCGAAGCAGTGGATTAAGATGCCGTCACTGCGGTAGTCCGCGCTTGTCCAATGCCTGCCTGTGTCTGAATTCCGATTTGCTCTGGGTGCCCATCGCGGCGTGTTGCGGCGTGTGCTGTTGCTGGCTGCGTTATGGATGGTGTGCGTGGGCGCCGCAGTGGCGCAGGACGACGACACGCTGCTGGAGAACGCGCAGACCCAGCTGGACAGCATGCAGAAGGTGCTGAGCCAGGCCGACACCGGCATGGACAAGGCCGATAAGGACCAGCTCGGCAAGCTGACCGACGACGTCACCGGTGCGCAGCGGCAGGCGCAGGATCTGGTACGCACGCTGGAGCCGCCGCTGAAGGAACTCAACGTGCGGCTGGAGGGGCTGGGCGTCGCTCAAAAGAACGAGCCGACCGACTTGCGCGAGCAGCGCCAGTCGCTGACCAAGCAGCGCGATCGGCTGGATGCCGAGTTCAAGCGCGCCACACTGCTGGTCTCCAATGCCAAGGACCTGGCCGATCGGCTTGAACGCGAACGGGTGCAACGCTTCAGCGTGCAGCTCTCCACGCGTGTGGCCTCGCCGCTGTCGCCGACATTGTGGAACCAGATCGCACAGCAATGGCCTGACGATCGTGACCGTCTGCAGGCGCTTTCCGCCAAGACGGTGCAGATGGTGCAGGCGGGAACTGCAGCCAACGGCGTGGGCGGGCTGATCACCGCCGCCGTGATCGCGTTGCTGCTGGCACTCCCGATGCGGATCTTCCTGCGCCACCTGGGGCGCCGTTACGCAGCCTCGCGTGCGCCCGGCGGACGCCTGCGACGCTCCGGGCTGGCACTGTGGTTCTTGCTGGTCGGTACGCTGAGCCTCGGGATTGCGGCGTTCGTGCTGGTTGAAGGCATCCGCGCGCTCGGCGAGCTGCCGGACGATCTGGATCAACTGCTGACTGGGTTTGTCGCCGTCAGTCTGGTGGCCGCCTTCGTCGGTTCGCTCAGTGCAAGCCTGTTGATGAAGCACCAACCCAGCTGGCGCTTGTTTCCGCTGGACGATGCCACCGTCGACCGCCTGCGCGTGCATTGCCTGGCTACTGCCGCGGTGATCTGGCTCAGCGGCATGGCCGCAAAGATCAGTGAAGCCGCAGGCAGCAGCCCTGCGCTGACGACCGCCACCGATGCGGTCGCCGCGTTGTTGTATGCGGGGTTGATCCTGTCGGCGCTGGCCGGCCTGAGCCTGTCGTTGCGGGCGCAGGCGGCGACTGCGGGCGCGGTCGATCCCGACAGCGATGCGCCAACGCCGGTGGTGTCGCGGGGCGGCGGCTTCATCGTGCTGATTCGGCTGCTGGGCCATCTGGCGGTGATCTTCGCCCTGATATCGGCCTTGTTCGGCTACCTCAATCTGGCCTTGTTCGTGGAGCGGCAGATCATCTGGATCACCCTGATCTGCAGCCTGCTCGGTTTGCTGGTGGTGTTTGCCGACGATCTGATGAGCTGGATGTTCAATCCCGACGGCCGTTTCAGCCGCGCGCTGTCGCATGCGCTGAGCATCGGGAGCGGACGCCTGGTCCAGCTGGGGCTGTTGATGTCCGCAGCAACGCGGGTGCTGCTGGTGCTGTTGGGCATCGCAGTGCTACTGACGCCTTATGGAGCCAATATCAATGTGGTGACCGGCTGGGCGGAGAACATTACCCACGGCATCCCCATTGGCAAGGAACTGGTGATCACCCCCAGCGATGTGTTCAGGGCGCTGTGCGTGTTCTTGCTCGGCATGGGGCTGGTGCACGTGGTGCAGCAGTGGCTGCTCAACACCTATCTGCCCAAGACCGAGCTCGATGACGGTGCGCGCAACTCCATCAGTACGGTGGCGCGCTATCTGGGTTGGCTGATCGTGGCGATCTGGGGCCTGACCGCGCTGGGGCTGGATCTGAAGCGGCTGGCGCTGGTGTTGAGCGCATTGTCAGTCGGTATCGGTTTCGGTCTGCAGGCGATCACGCAGAACTTCGTGTCTGGCTTGATTCTGCTGGCCGAGCGGCCGGTGAAGATCGGCGATTGGGTGCGCATTGGTGACCAGGAGGGCGATGTGCGCAAGATCAGCGTGCGTGCCACCGAAATTCAAGTAGGCGACCGCTCCACCCTGATCGTGCCCAATTCGGAATTGATCACCAAAAGCGTGCGTAACATGACGCTGTCCAACCCGATGGGCCGGGTGCAGCTGCAGTTCTCGGTGCCGCTGGAAGCCGAGGTGGCCAAGGTGCGCGACATGTTGCTGGAACTGTTCGCCGAACACACCAAGGTGCTGGCCGAGCCGTCGCCGGCGGTGTTCATCGATTCGCTGGCCGGCGGCCACGTCAACTTCAATTCGTTCGCCTATGTCCGCAGCCCGCGCGATGCATATGGCGTACGCAGCGAGTTGTTCTTTGCGCTGCTGCAGCGGATGGAAACCGTGGGCATTGCGCTGCAATCGCCGCAGGAGATTCGTTTCAGCCGTGCGGGCGCGGCGGTGGCGCGCGATGCAGGCGATGGCACGCCTGCATCGGAAGACTGAGCCTGCGAGTGCACGCAGTGTGCGGGGATGGGCCCCATAGCCACGCCGTAGATCAGCTGCTGTACGACTGATCTATCCGCACTGTCCAACTGCTCCAAAATAACCGGGATGTCGATTCTTCGCGTTGTTTGGGTACAGTCAAACGATTAAGTCAAAAGTTTGGTTATTCGAGTCGAGTCGAGGGTGCGGTGCCCTCACCGCTCGCGGGACACGCCGCAAGTACGTCCATGTAGGCTCGGTGGCGGCATCCATGCCGCCACACGGTCCCGCAATCGGTGAGGGCACCGCACCAGAAAGTTGGTCGGCTGCTTTCTTAAAAGCTTGTTGGTTGCTCGGCTTGCGTTAGAAAGCTGATAGGACACGCCCTTACCCGAACAGTGAATGTCGCGCATTGCTTGCAACCGTGCAAAACGACACCCTCGACTGGTCCTTGCCCGCCCACCGTCGCGGGACCTTACGCGGCATGGATGCCGCGTAAGAGCCTACATGGACGTACTTGCGGCGTGTCTCGCGATGGTAGGCGGGCAAGGGCCCTGCAGCCAACAAGCAGATCAGCGGCTTTACAGCTGATCTATGAGCATCGTCCAATCACATCCTCCAATCGTTTCAAGACGACCGAGATCTCACGGTCTTGAAGTGACCGACAAAACGTCGCGCGCAATTGGCAACACGGTTATGGACGGTACGCTCAGAACCGGCATGTACGCGTGGTACATGCCGCATCGAGCAACCAGCGCTGAGCATCCGCATCGAGCAACAGCGGCGCACGCTTGATGGCCGCACAGCGCTGCAACTCAGGAGCGGTCTGCGACAGGTGTTTCCTTGACCAGTGCCAGATCGTCCACGCTGACGTCTTCGGTGTAATCCAGCCAGGCACGGATTTCCAGGTCCTCCACCGCATGTTCCAGGCCTACCGGCATGCGGATGCGTCCCGCCGCATCGGGCACTACCCATTGCTGGGCCAGCACCACCTTGCGCTCGGACGACACTGCTTCCACCCAGAACGCACGCGTGGGCCGGCGTTTTGCATACAGCTCCAGCATGTAGCGGCCGGCCTCGGTCTTGCGCGCAGTCTGGGTGAGCATGATCGGCTGACGCACGCGTGGGCGCGGGCCTTGTTGGCTGGTATCCAATGGCGCATCGACGGCGATGCCGCGGGTCAGGTCCGGATCGCGATACAGCTTCATGCTCTGCTGGCGGTCGACCACCAGTGCGCACCAGTCGCCGTCGGCCGAGCCGTCTTCGAATGCCGTGCAGCGATCCACATACGCCAGCGTGCCCTCGGTGTGTGTGCGATCGAACTGGCGCGAAGTGTTTTCCAGATACACCGTTTTCAGATTGGTGTCCTCGTCGTATTCCAGCAGCACCGGCGGGCGTACCTGCTGCACGCCCACCACCACATCGCCATTGCCGTTGATGCGCAGCATGCGTGTGCTGCGCCCGGTCCATAGCGTGCGTGCGTAGGCGAGATAGCGCGGGTAGTCCTTGCCGCTGTCGCGACTGGCCGCCACGCTGGCGCTGGGTGGCGCATCGCTGGCCAGCAGCGAACGGCCGAAGCCCAGCGTGCGCATACCCGGTTCCAGCAACTGCAGCAGCGTTGCGCCCGAATCCAGTGTGCTGCCGGCGCGCGTGACCACTTGCTGCGGCGCGATGTCCTTGCCCAGGAACAGCAGCAGGTTTTCGCGCTTCTGCTTGGCGAGTACATCGCTGAGATCGTTGGGCATCGCCAGGTGATCGGAGGCGATCACGATGATGGTGTTCTTGCCGTAGCGGCTGTTGCGAATGCGCGCGACCAGCTCGCCGATCAACCGATCGCTGCACTTGATCGCATGCAACAAACCGATGTCGCCCAGCGCGCTGTCGTAGTGCTGGCCTTTGCATGCCAGTGGCAAGTGGCCGGCAGGATGGTGGGTGTCCATGGTCAGCGTGGTGAGCATGAACGGCTGGCCGGCGCGCGACAGCGTCTGGAAGCTGTCCCAGGCATCGTCCAGCAGCACATCGTCGTGCACGCCCCAGGCGGAAAAATGTTTCGGCGCCACGCCCTTGTCGCGGAAGTAGCTGACGTCGTGCATCACATCGAACCCATGGCTGGACAGAAAACTGCCCTTGCCGGCAAAGCTGGCATCGGCACCACCAACGTAGTGATTGCGGTAGCCCTGATCCTTGAGATAGTCGCCCAGGCAGCGCGCCTCCGGCAGGAACAGGCCCATGCGGCCCATGCTGTTTTCATCGCCGGGCGCGGTGGTCAGCGGCACGCCGCACATCGAGGCGACCATGCCGGCAATGGTCCAGCCGCTGCCTTCGGTGGAGGTGAGGTTGCGCACGTCCACTGCTTCGGTGGCCAGCGCGCGCAGGTTCGGCATCAGGCCGGGAAACACGTCTTCGTCGAAGTAGGTGCGTTCCAGACTTTCGCCGTAGATCCACACGATGTTCTTGCGCTTCTGCAACGGCTGCTGCGGTACCAGATATTCCGGCACCACGGTGGCGTAATCCACCGGGCGCAACTGGTAGTACAGGCGCTTGCCATCGCGATACAGCGGGCTGACCGCGATGCTGACCAGCAACATCGTCACGAACGCAGCGAACACCGCACCACCACCGCGGGGGCGACGGAAACGCCGCACCTTGAGCAGCACCAGCGGGCTGAGCGACAGCAGCACCATGCCGATGAACACGGCGATGTAGCCGGAAAAATCGCTGACCCCGGCGCCGTCCATGTCGGCGCGCAAGTGGTACGGCGTTGCGGCGTTGATGCCATCGCCGCTGAGCCGGTCGACTAGGCCCCAGGCGCTAAGCAGCAGCAACAGCAACGACAGCAGGCCAGCCTTCAACCACGCCAGACGCGGCGAGGCGACCAACAACCAAAGCAACAGCAACAACGAGAACAACAACATCCAATGCATGCGGCAGCGTCCGTGGGGGAATGATGCGAGCGCGTACCGGACGCCTTGCTCGCCTGTCCTGTGCGCCACCTGCAATGTGACACCCGGATGACGGACTATGCCGCGCTGAAGCTGACTGAAATGTTTGCTGGAGCCGAGCGCCTGCCGCAACGCGGCGCAGCGCGCGCGCTGACGATCAGCTGGTCGCGGTGGCGCTCGCTGGAGATTCGCGGTCTCTGCATTCCGCACCTGGCGTGCTTCTCGCACATGGGCGACGTCTCGATAGCGCCACATCGCCCGACCGCTGGACGCAGCGGTCTTGGCAAGCGACGCCCGGTGGAGCCATGTCGCGCCCGGGTGCGCTCCTACGCGGGGGGGGGTTGTGTGTGGCGCTATCGGTGCCCGCGTTCCTCGCGTGCACGCACGCGGCGGTCGAAGAACAATGCACTGAGCACGATACCCAGACCCAGGAAGACCCCGAGCAGAAACAGCATCATTGCAATCGCCGGATAGCCCCACAGTTTCAAGCCGGTTTCGATGCGCATCATCTGCGCCGAGGCCATGATCAGCGCCGCCGTCACGATGCCGGCCGCCACCCGGTTGGCGATCTTCTGCAGGCTTTCCATCAGATGCGATTCTTCCAGCCCGGTGACGCGCATCTGCAGGCGGTTCTCTGCAGCCAGCGAGAGAATCTCGGACATGCGGCGCGGCCCTTCGCGCACCAGATGCTGCAGTTCCATCGCCTCGCTGGCCAGGTTGGCGGCGGACAGGGATTTTTTCAGGCGCGCACGCATCACGTGCTGCAGATGGCGCTCGACGATGCGGCGCGTATCCAGGGTGGGCGACAACGCGCGGCACACGCCTTCCAGATTCAATAGCGTCTTGCCGAGCAGGCTCAACTCCGGCGGCGTGCGCAGGCCGTTGGCGGTGGCGATGCGCACCAGATCCAGCACCACGCGGCCTTCGGAGGTGGTGTCGTGGGCGGCGTAGCGGGCGATCATCTGCCCGGTTTCGCGCTGGTAGCGGTCTTCGTCGTAATCCTCCAGCCGGGTGCTCAGCGCGATGGTCTCTTCGGCGACCTCTTCGCCGCGGCCATCGACGGCGGCGAACAGCAGCTTGAGCAAGCGCTCGCGCAGGCGCGGCGGCACGTGCGCGACCATGCCCAGGTCGAAGATCGCCAAGCGCCCGTCCTGCAGCACGCGCAGGTTGCCCGGATGCGGGTCGGCATGGATTTCGCCATGCACGAACATCTGGTCCAGATAACCCTTGACCAGCTCCGCGGCCAGGGTGTCCATCGGCTGTTCGGTGCGACGCAGGCCGGAGATCTTGTCCACGCGCACGCCTTCGGCCAGCTGCATGGTGAGCACCTTGCGGCTGCTCAGGTCCCAGATCGGTTGCGGGATCCACAGCATCGGAAACGGCTTGAGGTGCTTGCCGAAGCGCACCAGCGTTTCGGCTTCGTCCTCGTAATTGAGTTCGGCGCGCAGGGTCTTGCCGAATTCGCCCAGCCAGTCGGCAAAGCGCACGCGCCGGCCGATGCCGGTCAGCCGGTCGGCAGCGGTGGCAAAGCTCTTGAGCACATCCAGGTCCGAGCGCACCTGCGCGGCCACTTCGGGCTTTTGCACCTTGATCGCCACCGGGGTGCCGTCGCGCAAGGCGGCGCGATGTACCTGCGCCAGCGAGGCGCAGCCCAGCGGCACCGGATCGAAAAACGAGAAGGCCTTGTTGACCGAGACGCCGAGTTCTTCTTCGATGATCTGGCGGATGCGCTCCACCGGCACCGAATTGGTGTTTTCCTGCATGCGCTCCAGCGCGGTGGCAAATTCCGGCGGCACGATGTCCGGGCGCGTGGACAGCATCTGGCCCAGTTTGACGAAGGTGGGGCCGAGTGCCTCCAGATCGGAGACGAATTGGTCCGGGGTGCCTTCGGCAGGCACTTCGTACTCGTTGATCGCCGCCGGGTCCAGGTTCATGCCGGCAAACACGCCCGAGCCGCGATAGCGCAGCAACAGGCGCAGGATCTGGGTACGCCGGCTCATGCCGCCCACCACGGCGTTATCGGCCGGGATCGCGGCCTGGGCCGGCGTGCGGGAAGGATCGTTCGGACTCAAGGCCATCTCCGGCACTCGTGCAATCGCTGAGTGTGGCCAGCGCTGGGTGGTGACGTGGTGAATCCGACGCACCCCATCACCCCATGCGGGCGCTGGATCGGCGAGAATCCAGCGCCACCCACGAAGGACTCCCGCATGGCCGGTGCCAGCCTGTTCACCCTGCTCGACGACATCGCCACCCTGCTGGACGACGTTTCCATCCTGACCAAGGTCGCGGCCAAGAAGACCGCCGGCGTGCTCGGCGACGATCTGGCGCTCAACGCGCAGCAGGTGACCGGCGTGACCGCCGACCGCGAATTGCCGGTGGTGTGGGCGGTGGCCAAGGGCTCGCTGGTCAACAAGGTGATCCTGGTGCCGGCAGCGCTGGCGATCAGCGCGCTGGAAGCCTGGCTGCGCGGGCGCGGCTACAACGTGCCGCTGGTGATGCCACTGATGATGATCGGCGGCGCCTACCTGTGTTTCGAGGGTGTGGAGAAGCTGGCACACAAGTTCCTGCATAACGAGGAAGAAGAAGCGCAGCGGCATGCCGAACGCACCCGCGCGCTGGCCGACGAGAGCGTGGACGTGGTGGCGCTGGAGAAGGACAAGGTCAAGGGTGCGATCCGCACCGACTTCATCCTCTCGGCAGAGATCATCGTGCTGTCGCTGGGCGTGGTGGCCGGGGTGTCGTTCGGCCAGCAGGTCGCGGTACTGGTGGCGATCGCGCTGGCGATGACGATCGGTGTGTACGGCCTGGTCGCGGCCATCGTCAAGCTGGACGACCTGGGCCTGTACCTGAGCAAGAAGGGCGCGGCGTTGGCGGCACTGGGTCGCGGCATTCTGGTGGCCGCACCGTGGCTGATGAAGTTCCTGTCGGTGGCCGGCACGCTGGCGATGTTCCTGGTTGGCGGCGGCATCCTGGTGCACAACATCCCGGCGCTGCACCACGTCGTGCAGGACCTGACCAAGTCGGCTGGCGGCATGGGTTGGTTGGTCGATGCACTGGGCAACATGCTGGTTGGCGTGGTCGCTGGCGCGATCGTGCTGGGCGCGGTGATGCTGTTCCAGAAGCTGCGCGGGAAAAAACCGGCGCATTGACGCCGCGTCACGGCCGCCGGTTTGGGAGGCAACTCGGCGCCGGTGTGGCGTCGTTAGCTGGCGTCGGTCGAGCGCAATGGCAATGGCAAGGGCGATGACGGCGGCTGCCAACGATCCGCCAGTGACTGCCGGCCGTTTGCGAGTGCCCATCTGCACGATGGCGCCGCCGTTTCGGGCATTGCGTCACGGCGGCTGCGTACCTGACGAAGCGAGGTTCGTGATTCCGATGTTGCGCGCATCTTCCGGCGGTCGCCATTGCTAGGGTGTGCTTCGTGGGTGGTATCGGACTGTGCTGCATGACGGCAGCCTGACGTAGAGACCGGTCCACGACTGCCGCAGCGCGATGCAGGAGGGATGCGTGAAGAAAACGGCTGAGGAACAAGACAACACGCATGCGGCGCGGCTTGCCGTGCAGCGGACGGATCAAGCGCCCCAGGGAATGCCTGCAGCGGATCGGGATGCGGTACCGGTCGGCGGCTCTCTCGGCATTGGTCGGCGGCGCTTTCTCGGTTTGGGCTCGGCAGCAATGGCCGCGGCCATCGTGGGGGTTCCAGCCAGCGCAGCCACGCCCGCGAGCGCTCAGATGCGCGCGACCTGGATCACCAGTGTGTTCAATCTCGACTGGCCAAGTGCTGCGTCCGCACGGATCGTCGACCCTGCCGAACGCATCGCGGTGCAGCAGCGGGAATTGCTGGCAATCGTCGATCAGGCCCAGGCGCTGCATTTGAATACCCTGGTCTTTCAGGTCAAGCCCTGTGCCGATGCGCTGTACCGCTCGCGCATCCTGCCATGGTCGCCGGTCATGACCGGCGTTCTAGGCAAAGACCCGGGTTTCGACCCGCTGGCATTCTTGCTGCGGCATGCGCATGCGCGGGGCATCCAGGTGCATGCCTGGCTCAATCCCTATCGTGTTTCGACCGGCCTGGACCAGGCCACGCTGGATGCGTTTGCCACTGCGTCGAACGATTCGCCGCAGAGCGTGTATCTGCGCCACCCCGACTGGGTAGGCGTGGCGGCCAATCGGCTGGTGCTCGATCCCGGCATTCCGGCCGTGCGTCGCTGGATCTGTGGTGTGGTCGCCGAGCTGGTGGCGTTCTACCACGTGGATGGGGTGCAATTCGATGACTACTTCTACACCGAATCGGCGCAGTCTCCCCTCGACGATGCACAGACCTATGCCGCCCACGGGGCCGGATTTGCCGACAAAGGGGATTGGCGCCGCGACAACACCTATCGATTGATGCGGGAGGTGGCCAGGACCATTCGGGCGATCAGGCCAGGGGTGGCATTTGGGGTCAGCCCGGCCGGAGTGTGGCGCAATCGTCAGGATGATCCGTTGGGCTCGGACACACAGGCCGGTGCGCCCGCATTCGATACCGCTTATGCCGATACCCGCCGTTGGGTTCGCGAAGAACTCGTGGACTACATCGTGCCGCAGATCTACTGGCCGCTGGCACGCCAGGCAGTGCGCTACGACACCATCGCACGCTGGTGGGCGGACGCCGTGCGCGGTCGGCGCGTGCAACTCTATATCGGCATGGCGCTGTACAAAGTCGGCACTGCCAACGCACTGGAGCCGGATTGGACAGTGGACGGCGGTGTGCCCGAGATCGCCCGCCAGCTGGACGTGAATGCATCGCTGCCTGAGGTTGGCGGCTGCATGTTGTTTCGCCACGGATTTCTCGCTGCGGCCCAGACGCAGCAGGTGGTGGACTATCTCAGGCTGCGTTGGCAGAGCCCTTGAAGCGATTGGCGAGACGCCTGTCCAGCCAATGAGGCGACGGAGGGCGCTGACTCTGCTTGCCCCACGCAGGCGTCGGGTCCGGTGCGGGGACGCACCTGTCGGCACGTACCGCTAATCCGCGCTGATCACCCGGTTCTTGCCGGCCGACTTGGCGTCGTACATGGCGCGGTCGGCGCGGCGGATCACATCGTCCTGGGATTCGTCGAGATGGCGCAGTGCCACGCCGCCGCTGAAGCTGATGAACACGCGCACGTCGTCGTGCAGCAACGAGCGTTGTGCCAGCGCGCGCTGCAGGCGGATCACCGCTGCGCTGGCTTCGAAGATGGTGGAGTCCGGCAACAGCAGCACGAATTCTTCGCCGCCGAAGCGGGCGATGGCATCGGTGGTGCGCAGCACGGCCTTGGCAACGTCCACGGTGTGGCGCAGCGCGGCGTCGCCGCCGGCATGGCCGTGGGTCTCGTTGAGGCGGCGGAAGTCGTCCAGGTCCAGCATCGCCACGCATAGCGGCTGCCCGCTGCGCTGGGTGCGTGCGGCTTCGCGCTGGAACAGTTCTTCGAAACCGCGCCGGTTGAGCGCGCCGGTGAGCTGGTCTTCGCGCACCAGGCCGGCCACGTCCTTGAGTTCCTGTTCGAGCGAGGCGATGCGCTGTTCGGAATCTTCGACCTGGCGGCGAGCCGAGAGCAGTTCGTCGCGTGCGGCCAGTGCCTGCGCCTGCACCCCGGCGGTGTCCTGCAGCAGGTCCTGCAACAGGCGATTGAGATCCGGAATGCCGCGTGCGTCGCCGATCGCCTGCGAATAACCGGCAACGCGATCATGGTATTCGCCGGTGCTGGTGGCCATGCCGTCCAGCCGGTCGACGAAGGACACCATCATCTCGCGCATGGCGGTCTTGGAGTCGGCGATGCCTTGCTTGAGCAGGCCTTGCTTGTAGATGACCTCGCGCAAGGTGCCGCGTGCCTGTTCGATCGAGCCGACGTCCAGCGGGCCGGAAATCAGTTGCCGCACCACCGAGATCTGGCCCTGCAGCCAGCTGCGGTCGTCGAGCAGTTCGCCCACGTTCTCCAGCAACAGGTCGAACAGGCCGAGCAACAGGTTCTGTTGCTCGCTGGCATCTTCGGCGCGCAGGCCGATCTGGTGGCTCAGCTCGCGCAGCCGCTGTTCCAGCGTGATCAGCTCATGCCCCGGGCGCCAGTGGCGCAGCGCCGAGGCCAGTGTCTGCGCCTCTTCGGCCAGCTCCGGGCTGCGTTGCAGCAGCGTGGCCAGCGCGTTGCCCAATGCATGCCGCAGCAGATCGCGCAGCTGCTCGGCCTCGGTGCGGCCTTCGGCCAGCGAATCGCCGGTGTCGACGGTGCGGATGTACTTGTCGATCAACTGGCGCAGGCCGCGGCCGTAGCCAGGCCAGTCGCCGGCCGCGTAAGCCGCGCTCAGGCGCACGCCCATGTCGCCGAGTTCGCCGTGCAGGCTGGCGATGCCTTCGGCAAACGACAGCAACAAGGCCTCCGGATGCGACGCATGCGAGAACAGGCGCATCAGCAAGGCAGTGGCGGCGGCAGGATCGTGCGCGCCGGATTTGGTCTTGGCCGGCACCAATTGATGCGCCGCCAGGCCGTGCCCCCTGCGCTCGCTGTTCAGCACTGCCGGCAGGGCCGCAGCCGGGCGCGCGCTGTCCGCCCCGCCCCAGGGCAACAGGCGACGCAGCCCGCCACGTGGGCGGCTCGGGAGTTCAGGCTGGTCTGCCATGCGCCATGGGTCTCAAAAGTCGTAGTGCTATCGCTCGTTATCGGCGCGCAGGCGGGTGGCTTAAGCGGGCCAGACAAGAGTCCGTATGACCAGCATGCGCGCATCGGCCAGGCAGGGGCGCGACCAGTGCTGCGCGCGTGCGCATGAACAAGTCATACAAGTGACGGCGGGCGCCGCCGAAAGATCGCGCCTGCGGTGCATTGCAGTGCTGGTGCACCGATAGGGGCACGTCATTGCCCTGCAATGTGCGGCTTATGCCTGCATGCATGCGCAACCATGCGCAACGGAATGTCGGTTGTCGCAGAAAAGTCAGCACGTATTCACGCATTTTTTATTTGGTCGGGGTGTAGATTCATCTCCAAGGACAACGTGGAGTACGCGCGTCATCCCCGCTCCTCATTCGCAGCAGGTCGCCTGGCCGTAGTGGCAGACGATGGTTTCCGCTTCGCTGTTTTTCCGTCTCCACCCACTTTACGACGGACGTTTAGATGGTTGCCATGATGCCGCTGCACGCTACTACCGCACGCTTAGAGCGAAGCACGATGATCCCTACTCTGAAGAAGAGCGGGCGACCGCGCGATGCACGCGGGCGTTTCATCCGGCACCACGAGCGCCTGCCGGTCTCGTTGGCCGACACGCGTGGTGCGCTGTTCGTGGTGTCGGAGATGGCGGACTTCATCAAGGCCGGCGGTCTGGGCGATGTGGCCGCGGCGCTGCCACGCGCGCTGCGCCACCGTTACGACGTGCGGGTGTTGATCCCCGGCTACCGTGCGGTGCTGGCGCGCGCCGGCAAGGTGGAGATCGTCGGCCGGGTGTTGGCGCATGCTGCGCTGCCGGCCTGCGACATCGGCCGCATCGTGCAGTCCGATGGCCTGCCGATCTACATCCTGTTGTCCAAGGAACTGTTCGAACGCGACGGCTCACCGTATGTGAGCACCAGTGGTTCGGAGTTCGAAGACAACGCTATCCGCTTCGCTACCTTGTCGCATGCCGCCGCGCAGATTGCCGCCGGCCATGCGGGATTGGGTTGGAAGCCGCGCCTGCTGCACTTGAACGACTGGCCGTGCGCGTTGGCGGCAGCCTATGTGCGTTGGTCCGGCGGCACCACGCCGTGCCTGCTGACCATCCATAACCTGGCCTATCAGGGTCTGGTGCCGTATTCGATGGCCGCTGCGCTGGGCATCCCTGCCGAGCGGGTGGCCGAGCTGGAGTTCTACGGGCAGATGTCGTTCCTGCGCGGCGGCATCGTGCACGCCGACCACGTCAACACCGTCAGCGTCAGCTATGCCCAGCAGATCACTGGCCCGGCACAGGGCTGCGGGCTGGATCGCCTGCTGGCCGGTCGTGCGGCCAAGGGCGCGCTCACCGGTATCGTCAACGGCATCGACGCCAGCTGGGATCCGCGTACCGACGCACATCTGGATGCGCATTTCAGCGTCAATCATTGGCAGGGCCGTCAGGCCAACGCCGCGCAGGTGCGCAAGGCGTTCGGGCTGCGCGAAAGCACCGGCCCGTTGTTTGCGGTGGTCTCGCGGCTGGTGCATCAGAAAGGCCTGGACCTGATCTGCGAGGTCGCCCCGCAGATCGTGGCGGCCGGCGGCCAGATTGCAGTGATCGGCGGCGGCGAGCCGGAGATCGAACAACAGGTTGCCGAGCTGACCCGGCGTTATCCCGGCCAGGTCGGTGCCTTCATCGGTTTCGAAGAGGGCCTGGCGCGGCGCATGTTCGCCGGTGCCGACTTCCTGCTGATGCCCTCGCGCTTCGAGCCCTGCGGGCTGAGCCAGATGTATGCGCAGCGCTTCGGCTGCCTGCCGATCGCGCACGCCACCGGTGGCCTGATCGACACGGTGGATGACGGTGTCACCGGCTTCCTGTTCCAGCAGGCCAGCGTGGAAGCCTTGCGCCGCTGCCTGGAGCGCGCCTTCCGCACCTTCCGCCTGCCCAGCCTGCTGTCGGCGATGCGCCGTGCCGCGATGCTGCGCCCCAGCGGTTGGGATGTGGCCGGCAAGAAATACCTCTCCCTCTACGAACGCACCGCCGCCACTGCGCCCGCGCTTGCGACGGTGTCATGAGCGAACGGTTGGGCGTGCAGGGGCAGGAGACGGAAGCAGCGGCGGTGAGCATGGAAGAGGCGTCCGAAGTCATGCGGTGCGTGCAGGCGCTGGCCGATGGATTGCCCGCCGATGCCTTCGCGGTACTGGGCCCGCACACGCAGGCCGACGGCCGCCGCCTGGTGCGCGTGCTGGCACCCGGGGCCGAGGCGATGGGGCTGATCGATCCGCGCGGCAAGTTGTTGGCACGCATGCAGCCCGGCGCGATCGAGGGTGTGTTCGAAGGCATGCTGGCGGTGGAGGGCCCTTACCGGCTGCGCATCGTCTGGCCGGATGTGGTGCAGGAGATCGAAGACCCGTACGCGTTTGCCGCCACGCTGGATGAGTCCGTGCTGCTGCAGATTGCCGCAGGCGATGGCCAGGCGCTGCGCAGCGCCCTGGGCGCGCAGCATCTGCACTGCAACGATGTGCCGGGCGTGCGTTTTGCCGTGTGGGCGCCGCACGCGCAACGCGTGGCAGTGGTCGGCGACTTCAACGGTTGGGACCTGCGGCGGCATCCGATGCGCCAGCGGATTGGTGGTTTCTGGGAGCTGTTCCTGCCGCGCGTGGAAGCCGGTACCCGCTACAAGTACGCCATCACTGCCGCCGACGGCCGCGTGCTGCTCAAGGCCGACCCGGTGGCGCGCCAAAGCGAATTGCCGCCTGCCACGGCCTCGGTGGTACCGGGCGCTGCGGCGTTTGCGTGGACCGATGCTGCCTGGATCGCTTCGCGCGATGCGAGTGCGGCGCCGGCGCCACTGTCGATCTACGAAGTGCACGCCGCCTCCTGGCGCCGCGATGGGCATGACCAGCCGCTGGATTGGCCGGCACTTGCCGCACAACTGATTCCGTATGTGCAGCAGCTCGGCTTCACCCATATCGAGCTGCTGCCGATCACTGAGCATCCGTTCGGTGGCTCCTGGGGCTATCAACCGCTGGGCCTGTACGCGCCGACCGCGCGGCATGGCAGTCCGGACGGGTTTGCCCAATTCGTCGACGCCTGCCATCGCGCCGGCATCGGCGTGATCCTGGATTGGGTCAGCGCGCACTTCCCCGATGATGCGCACGGCCTGGCGCAGTTCGATGGCGCCGCCCTGTACGAACATGCCGACCCGCGCGAAGGCATGCATCGCGACTGGAATACGCTGATCTACAACTACGGCCGGCCGGAAGTGACCGCCTACTTGCTGGGCAGCGCGCTGGAGTGGATCGACCACTACCACCTCGACGGTCTGCGCGTGGATGCGGTGGCCTCGATGCTGTACCGCGACTATGGCCGCGCCGAAGGCGAGTGGGTGCCCAACGCGCATGGCGGGCGCGAGAATCTGGAAGCCGTCGCTTTCCTGCGCCAGCTCAACAGCGAGATCGCCACGCGCTTTCCCGGTGTGCTGACCATCGCCGAAGAATCCACCGCCTGGCCGGGCGTGACCGCGCCGATCAGTGAGGGCGGCCTGGGCTTTACGCACAAATGGAACATGGGCTGGATGCACGACACGCTGAGCTATATGCAGCGCGATCCGGCCGAGCGCGCGCAGCACCACAGCCAGCTGACCTTCGGACTGGTGTACGCGTTCTCCGAACGCTTCGTGCTGCCGCTCTCGCATGACGAAGTGGTGCATGGCACCGGTGGTCTGCTCGGTCAGATGCCCGGCGACGACTGGCGGCGCTTCGCCAATCTGCGCGCCTATCTGGCGCTGATGTGGGCGCATCCGGGCGACAAACTGCTGTTCATGGGTGCCGAATTCGGCCAATGGCGCGACTGGAATCACGACCAATCGCTGGACTGGCATCTGCTCGATGGCGCGCCGCATCGCGGCGTGCAGCAACTGGTGGGCGATCTCAACGCGGCCTTGCGTCGTGTGCCGGCTTTGTATCGCGGCACCCATCGCGCCGACGGCTTCGACTGGAGCGTGGCCGACGATGCGCGCAACAGCGTGCTGGCCTTCATCCGCCACGATCCCGATGGCGGCGTGCCCTTGCTGGCGGTGAGCAACCTCACCCCGCAACCGCACCACGACTATCGCGTCGGCGTGCCGCGTGCCGGCGGCTGGCGCGAAATCCTCAACACCGACAGTGCCCATTACGGCGGCAGCAATCTCGGCAACAGCGGTCGCCTTGCGACCGAGCCGATGGGCATGCACGGGCACGCACAACGCCTGCGCCTGACCTTACCGCCGCTGGCCACGATCTATCTGCAAGCGGAGAAATAACGATGAACGAGCGCAACGACACCCTGCCGGCATGGGGCGCATGGCCAGCGGGTGAGGGACAGGTGCGCTTTGCGCTCTGGGCACCGGATGCCAAGGGCGTGGATGTGGTCTTCGACGACGGCACGCGGGCTGCGCTGCAGGCGGGGCAGGACGGGTTTTTCAACGCGTTGATCCGCTGCGCCGCAGATGCGCGCTATCGCTACAGCATCGATGGCGGCGAGCCGGTGCCGGACCCGGCCTCGCGCTGGCAGCCCGAGGGCGTACACGGCCCCAGCGCCGTGCAGCCCAGCGATGGCTACGCCTGGCAGAACATCCAGTGGCAGGGACGGCCGTGGGACGAGGCGGTGATCTACGAACTGCACGTCGGCACCTGCGGCGGCTATGCCGGTGTGCAGGCGCAATTGCCGCAGCTGGCGGCAATGGGCATCACCGCGATCGAGCTGATGCCGTTGAGCGCGTTTCCGGGTGCGCATAACTGGGGCTACGACGGCGTGCTGCCGTACGCACCGGTGGAAGCCTATGGCACGCCGGACGAACTGAAGGCATTGATCGATGCCGCGCACGGGCATGGCCTGATGGTGTTGCTGGATGTGGTCTACAACCACTTCGGCCCGGACGGCAATTATCTGCACAGCTACGCCGGCCCGTTTTTCAACGAAGACAAGCCCACCCCGTGGGGCGCGGCGATCGATTTCCGCAAGCCGCAGGTGCAGCGTTACTTTCTCGACAACGCGCTGATGTGGTTGCACGAATACGGCTTCGACGGCCTGCGTCTGGATGCGGTGCACGCGATCACCCCGAACGCCTTCCTGGATACCTTGCGCGAGACCGTGCAGGCCAGTCTGCCGGCCGGTCGCCACGTGCATCTGGTGCTGGAGAACGAATTCAACCAGGCCTCGCAGCTGCAACGCGGCTACACCGCGCAGTGGGACGACGACTTCCACAACGCCTTGCATGTGTTGCTGACCGGTGAGGAGGAAGGCTATTACGCCGCGTTCGCCGATCAACCGACCCAGCATCTGGCGCGCGTGCTGGGCGAAGGCTTCGCCTATCAGGGCCAGCCGGATCCGCGTGGGCATGTGCGCGGCGAGCCCAGCGGTGGCCTGCCGCCACACAAGTTTGTGATCTTTGCGCAGAACCACGACCAGATCGGTAACCGTGCGCGGGGCGAGCGGTTGAGCGTGCTGGTGTCGCAACAACGCCTGCGCGCCGCACTGGCGTTGACCGCACTGACGCCGATGATTCCGCTGTTTTTCATGGGCGAACCGTGGGGTGCCACGCAGCCGTTCCTGTTCTTCACCGATTTTGGCCCGCCGCTGGACGATGCGGTGCGCGAAGGCCGTCGTCGCGAGTTTGCCCACTTCGCCGCGTTCGCCGACGAAGCGCAGCGCGCCACCATTCCCGACCCGAATAGCCACGCCACCTTCGCCGCATCGCGGTCGCCGATCGAAGACGCTGTGCAAGGCGAGGGCGCGCAGTGGACAGCATGGTTCACCGCCCTGCTGGGCGTGCGCCGCCAATGGTTGGTGCCAGGTCTTGCGCAAGCGCGCGCCGTGGGCGCCAGTGTGCTGGCCGAAGGCGCGGTGACTGCCAGCTGGGAGTTGCCGGGTGGGGTATGGCATATCGCCTTCAACCTCGGCACCTCTGCAGTGCCGATGCCGCCACTGCGCGGACGTGTGGCGCATGCTGAAAACGTCGCTGCCGATGCGCAGCAGTTGCCGGTCGATGGCTTCATCGCCTGGCATGAGGAGCGCGCATGAGTACGCGCGATCTGAGCAGGGCGGATCTGCACACGCTGGCCGCAGCGGCCGGGGTGATGGTGGATTGGGTGGATGCCAGCGACCAGCCGCGGCAGGTGTCCGAACAGTCGCTGCACGCGGTGCTCACTGCGCTGGAACTGCCTGCCGCCACCGCAGCGCAACGCGAAGACAGTCTGCGCCGCTGCAAGGCGCAGGCAATCGAGCCTGCACCGCTGTTGACCGTACAGGTGGCCGCGCTATTGCCCGTGTCGGTTACCCCTGATGCCAGCGGCCGTTGGGTGGACGACAGCGGCGCCAGCGAGCAAGCGCGTGCGGATGCGCAAGGACAGGTGCGCGCACCGCAGCGTTTCGGTTACTGGACGCTGCAGATCGGTGAGCTGACCCTGCAGGTCGCAGTGGCGCCGCAACGCTGCTTCAGCGTGGCCGATGCCTGCGGATTGCCGGCACCGCGTGCCTGGGGCATGGCGCTGCAGGTGTATTCGGCGCGCAGCATCGACGACGGTGGTATTGGTGACGCGTCCGGCACGGTGGAGTGGGTGCGGCATGCCGCGCTGGCTGGTGCCGATGCATTGGCATTGAGCCCGGTGCATGCCTCGCGCCCGGTCACCAGCGGCTACAGCCCGTATTCGCCCAGCGACCGGCGCTTTCTGGATCCGTTGCATGCCGCGCCGGTGCGCGTGCTGGGCGAACTGGCACTGGATGCAATCAACGAAGTGCCTGGGCTGCGCGAGCGTTTCGATACGCTGCACAACACTGCATTGATCGACTGGCCGGCGTCTGCGCAGGCCAAGTGGCAATTGCTGCGCCATCTGTACACACGCGTCGCAACCGACCATCCCGATCTGCTCGCCTTCCGCAACGAGGGCGGCGCTGCGCTGGAAGGCTTCGCAAGGTTTGCCGCGCAGGATTTCGGCGATGGCGATCCGCAGCTGCATGTATTCACGCAATGGCTGGCAGCACGCAGTTGGTCGGATGCACAGCGCGAAGCGCACGAGCGTGGCATGAAGATCGGTCTGATCGCCGATCTGGCCGTGGGCTTCGACCCGAATGGCGCCGAAGCGGCGGCTGCCGCAGACACCGTGTTGCGTGGCCTGGTGTTGGGCGCACCGCCGGATGCCTTCAATGCCGATGGCCAGCATTGGGGCATCGGCGCGTATTCGCCCACCGCATTGCGACGCAGCAGCTACGCGCCGTATATCGCGCTGCTGCGCGCGGTATTGCGCGACCGTGGCGGCATCCGTATCGACCATATTCTGGGGCTGTTGCGGCTGTGGGTGGTGCCCGAAGGTGCCAGCTCCAATGAAGGCGCGTATCTGGCCTATCCGCTGCACGATCTGCTCAATCTGCTCGCGCTGGAATCGTGGCGGCATCGCGCCATCGTGATCGGCGAAGACCTGGGTGTGGTGCCGCCCGGCATCCGCGAAGAACTGTCGCGGCGTGGCGTGATGGGCATCGATGTGTTGATGTTCACCCGCGACGACAACGGCGCCTTTGTGTCGCCGGCGTTGTGGCGGCCGGATGCGGTGGCCACCACCACCACCCACGATCTGCCCACCTTGACCGGCTGGCGCGAAGGCCGCGATATCGATTGGCGACGCAAGCTGGAACTGATCAAGCCCGCGCAGGCGAGCGACGATGCCGTCGCGCGCAGCAAGGATCTTGCACGTCTGGATGCGGCGGTCGAACACGCCGGCCTGAGCGCCGCGGACGACCCGCTGCTGGGCGCGCTGCGCTTCACCGCCACCAGCGTCTCGCCATTGGCCTTGTTGCCGGTGGAAGACGCGCTGGCGCTGGAAGAACAACCCAATCTGCCGGGCACCGTCGAGGTCCATCCCAATTGGCGCCGACGCTTGCCCGATCCCTTGCCGCATGCGCGCCTGAGTACGGCGCTGCAGGGCTTTGCCGAGGCGCGTCGCGTCGCGGCCGTTTCGGAACCGCATCCATGATCGATCTTCGCGCCACCGCCCGCCTGCAGCTGCATGCCGGCTTCACCCTGCACGATGCACTTGCGCAGGTGCCGTACTACGCCGGGCTCGGCATCAGCCATCTGTACCTGTCACCGATCGGCACTGCGGTACCCGGCTCCACGCACGGTTACGACAATATCGACCCGACCGTGGTCAATCCCGAACTCGGCGGCGAAGCCGCGTTGATCGCCTTGTCGCAGGCCGCGCGCGAACACGGCATGGGCTTGATTGCCGATATCGTGCCCAACCACATGGCCACGCACGTGGACAACGCGTGGTGGTGGGATGTCTTGCGTAACGGCCGCAGCGCCAAACATGCCGACTGGTTCGACATCGATTGGCGCGCCCCGGGCCGCGACGGCAAGTTGTGGCTGGCTGTACTGGATCGCCCGTATGCCACCGCGCTGGCCGAAGGGCTGATCACGCTGGTGGTCGAGGACGACGGCAGCGCGGCGCTGGCGCATTACGACCAGCGTTACCCGATCCGTCCGCAGACGCTGGACGTGCCGGAAAAAGCGGCACGTGCGCAGTGGTTGCGCGACTACAACGACGGCGCCAAACGCGGCGATGGCCGCCTGCACAAGCTGATCGAACGCCAGCCATATCGCTTGAACTGGTGGCGCGTGGGCAACGACATGCTCAACTACCGCCGCTTCTTCGATATCACCTCGTTGGTCGCATTGCGTGTGGAGCTGCCGGCGGTGTTCGACGCGGTGCATGCGTTGCCGCTGCGGCTGGTGGCCGAGGGCCATCTGGATGGCTTGCGTATCGATCACGTGGACGGCCTCACCGACCCCACCGGTTATGTGCGCAAGCTGCGCAGCCGGCTGGATGCGGCTGGCCGCCAGCGCGGACTCAAGCCCGGCACGTTGGCGCTGTATCTGGAAAAGATCCTCGCGCCCGGCGAAGCCTTGCCGGCCGACTGGCCCTGCGATGGCACCACCGGTTACGACTTCATGGACCAGGTGGGCGGCGTGCTGCATGACGCGGCCGGTTTCAAGCCATTGGCGCGTGCCTGGCAGAAGGTGAGCGGACGTAGTGGCGATTTCGCCCAGGAAGAACGCGCCGCACGCGACGAGATCCTGCGTGGCCCGCTGCAGACCGAGTTCAATCGCGCCGTGGGTGCACTGTCGGCATTGGCACGGCTGGACCCGCCAACGCGCGAGTTCAGCCCGCAGATGCTGGCGCGCGGCCTGTGCGTGTTGCTGCGCTGGTTCCCGGTGTACCGCACCTACGCCGGTGCCAAGGGCGTGACCGGCAGCGAGGCCGAGCGTTTGCGCGCCACCGCCGCGCGCGCGCGCGAGGGCATGCCGGAGTCGATCGTTGCGGCCGTCGATGCGATCGAGCGCTGGTTGCTCGACGATGCCGGCGCCGATCGCGCGCAGATCGCCTTGCGGCGCATCCTGCGTCGTCGCGTGGAGCAGTTGTCCGCACCGCTCAATGCCAAGTCGGTGGAAGACACCGCGTTCTATCGGCACGGCGTGCTGCTGTCGCGCAACGAGGTCGGCAGCCATCCGACCCACTTCGCCAATGAAGCGGCCGAGTTCCATGTGCAGAATCAAGAGCGCGCCAAACATTTCCCGCGTGCGCTGCTGGCCACCGCCACGCACGACCACAAGCGCGGCGAAGACCTGCGCATGCGGCTGGCGGTGCTCTCAGAGCAGCCGCGTTGGTGGATCGAGCAGAGCACGCAGTTCGATACCTTGACCGAGACACTGGAATCGCCGGCATTGGCCGGTGGCGACCAGCAGATGCTGTGGCAGACCCTGGTCGCCGCCTGGCCGATCGGCCTGGGCGCCGACCAGACCGAGCCGCTGGCTGCGTACGCCGAGCGCATCGCGCAATGGCTGCTCAAGGCAGTGCGCGAGGCCAAGCTGCACACCAGCTGGACCGATGGCTCGCCCGCTTACGAACAGGCCGTGCAAGCCACCGTGGAGCAGGTGTTGTGCAGCCGCGCCGGGCTGCCGCTGCGGCGTGCGCTGCTGCGCGCCAGCAACCACATCGCCGCCGCCGGCGCGCGCAATGCGCTGGTGCAAACCACGTTGCGCCTGACCGTGCCGGGCGTGCCCGATCTGTATCAGGGCACCGAAGGCTGGGATCTGTCGCTGGTGGATCCGGACAACCGCCGCCCGGTCGATTACGCGCAGCGCCAGCAATGGCTGGCGCAGGCGCGCGACTGGAACACGCTGCTGCGCAGCTGGCGCGATGGCGCGGTCAAGGCGCGTCTCACTGCGCTGCTGTTGCAGCTACGTGCCGAACATCCGGCGTTGTTCGCGCAGGGTGACTATCAGCCGCTCAACGTGGCGGTCAGTGGCGATGCGCAGGTGCTGGCGTTCCGTCGTCAGTACCGTGGCCAGTCGCTGGTGGTGGCGGTCACGCGACTGGGTGCCGGTGACCAGACCGAGGGCGATCTGCCGTTGCTGGTGCCGCCGGCACGTTGGGGTCAGGCGGCGTTGGCATTGCCGCAAGGCACATACCGTAATGTGCTCGATGGCAGCACGTTGCAGCCGCAGCAAGGCCGCCTGGCGCTATCCACGCTGTTTGCACGCGCGCCGGTGGCAGTGTTGACGACCCCCTAAGAGAACGTACGCAATGAACGATACGGAACGGCAGGCGCGACTTCGCCAGTTGGCACAGGAGATCTGGGAGGCCGAAGGCCGCCCGGACGGGCATGCGGCCCGTCATTGGGCCATGGCCGAGCGCCTGGTGGACGCCGAAGAACGCGCCGCCGAACAGGCCAACCCGCCCATCACTGCACGTCAGTAACGGTGCCTCTGTCATCTTGCATGGTGCACCCTGCTGGCCGCGCCATGCAGGGTTGAACGTGCAGCCGCACGCATTCGTATTCGCTCACTGGTTTTGAGTTCACCGTTTTCAGGAGTTACCGATGGCCACTCGCAAGTTCACGCAACGCTCGCGCATCCGCGAAGGCCGTCCCAATCCGCTCGGCGCCACCTGGGACGGGTTGGGCGTCAACTTCGCGTTGTACTCGCGCAACGCCACCCGCGTGGAACTGTGTCTGTTCGACGAGCGTGGCCGCGAGCAGGAGCGCCTGGCGCTGCCCGAATACACCGATGAGGTCTGGCACGGCTATCTGCCCGACGCACGCCCCGGCCAGTTGTACGGCTACCGTGTGCACGGGCCTTACGCGCCCGATGCCGGTCATCGTTTCAACCACAACAAATTGCTGCTGGACCCGTATGCCAAGCAGATCGTCGGCGAGCTCAAATGGGCGCCGCATCTGTTCGGCTACACCATTGGCCATCGCGACAAGGATCTGAGTTTCGACCGTCGCGACAGCGCCGCGTTCATGCCCAAATCCGCCGTGATCGACCCGGCCTTCACCTGGGGCCAGGATCGCCCGCCGCAGACGCCGTGGAATCGCACGGTGATCTACGAAGCGCATGTGCGCGGGCTGAGCATGCTGCACCCGGCAGTGCCGCCGGAAGATCGCGGCACGTTCTCGGCCCTGAAGACCGACGAGTTGATCGACCACATCAGCTCGCTCGGCGTCACCGCGGTGGAACTGCTCCCCGTGCACGCCTTCGTCGACGATCAATACCTGCTGGAAAAAGGCCTGCGCAATTACTGGGGCTACAACACGCTGGGCTTTTTCGCGCCGCAGGCGCGCTACATGTCCACGCGGACCGTGGCCGAGTTCAAGCAGATGGTGGCGCGCCTGCATCACGCCGGGCTGGAAGTGCTGCTGGACGTGGTCTACAACCACACCGCCGAAGGCAACGAACTTGGGCCTACGCTGTCGTTCAAGGGCATCGACAACGCCAGCTACTACCGCCTGGCCGACGATCGCCGCTTCTACATCAACGACACCGGTACCGGGAATACGTTCGATCTGACCAACGTCGGCGCATTGCGCATGGTGATGGATTCGCTGCGTTACTGGGTGCAGGAAATGCATGTCGATGGATTCCGTTTCGATCTGGCCAGCATCCTCGGCCGTGAGCGCTATGGCTTCGATCCCTCGGGCAGCTTTCTCGATGCGGTGCGCCAGGATCCGGTGCTGAGCCAGACCAAGTTGATCGCCGAGCCGTGGGATATCGGCCCGGGTGGTTATCAGGTCGGCAATTTCCCGCCGGGCTGGGTGGAATGGAACGACAAGTTCCGCGACAACGTGCGCGCGTTCTGGCGCGGCGACGGTGGGCAACTGGCCGAGTTGGCCACACGCCTCACCGGCTCGGCCGATCTGTTCAACCACAGCGGTCGCCGCCCCACCGCATCGGTCAATTTCGTCACCGCGCACGACGGCTTCACCCTGCGCGATCTGGTCAGCTACGAGGGCAAGCACAACTTTGCCAACGGCGAAGAGGGCAGGGACGGGAGCGACCACAATATCTCGGCCAATTACGGCGTCGAAGGCGACACCAACGACCCGGCGATCAAGCAGCTGCGCCGGCAGCAGATGCGCAATCTGCTCGCCACCTTGTTGCTCTCGCAAGGCACGCCCATGCTGCTGGCCGGCGATGAATTCGGCCACAGCCAGAACGGCAACAACAACGCGTATTGCCAGGACAACGAACTGACCTGGATCGACTGGACTGCCGCCAGCAAGGCCGCCGCCGCCGATCAGGCCGCGTTCGTGCGCCGGCTGATCCGCATTCGCCAGCGTTATCCGCTGCTGCATCGCGCACGCTTCTTCGATGGCAAGTTCGATGAAGCGCTGGGCCTGCGCGATCTCACCTGGCTGGCACCCAACGGCAACGAGATGGACGAAGCCGGTTGGCACGACCCTGAAGCGCGCGCGCTGATGCTGCGCCTGGATGGCCGTTCGCCGACCACCGGCCTGCGCGAGATCGCCGCCAACGTGAGCTTGCTGATGTTGATCAATGCCGCCTCCACCAGCGTGACATTCACGCTGCCGGCGATGCACGACGAACATTGGCGCGTGCTGGTCGACACCGCACGCCACGGCGGCCGCGTGGTGGCCGGTGGCAGCGAATGGAAGGCGCCAGCGCACTCGTTGACCTTGTTGGCGGTGGAGCGCGATCGCATCGCCAGCAGTGCGCGCATCGTGTCCGAGGGCGCACGCTGATGGCAGGAGCGCACTGATGGACGTGTTGTTGGCAGGGGCGACCGGTCTGGTCGGCAAACACGTCTTGCAGCAGTTACTCACTGACACGCGCTGCACGGGCGTGGTTGCGATCACGCGCCGGCCGTTGACGCAGATCCACCCCAAACTGCGCAACCAGGTGATCGACTTCGATCGCCTGGACAGCTGGACCGCTCCGCGCATGGAAGCGGCCATCTGCGCCTTGGGCAGCACCATGAAACAGGCCGGCTCGCGCGAAGCGTTCTATCGCATCGATCACGGTTACCCGATGGCACTGGCACGCGCCGCCTGCGCGCAGGGCACCTCGGTGTTCGTACTGAATTCGGCCGCCGGTGCCAATGCGCAGTCGCGGATTTTCTACAACCGCGTCAAGGGCGAACTGGAACGCGACCTGCGCGCAGTCGGCTTCCCCTCGCTGACCTTCGTACGGCCCGGTTTGATTGGCGGCGAGCGCGAAGAGCGGCGTACCGGCGAACATATCGGCAGTCTCATGCTGGGCGCGCTCGGCCCGTTGCTGCCACGCCGCTTTCGCATCAATCCGGCCGAACGCATCGCTGCGGCCATGGTGAGCGCAGCGCTGGCTCCTGCACGCGGCGAGCATAGTGTTGAGGCGGCAGAATTGGTGGGCTGACGAGGTGTCGCCGCCTCGTCACGCGATAGCCGATGGTTGTCCGTTTCCTCGTAGGAGCGCGCTTGCGCGCGATGAAGCGTTATCGATAACGCCTCATCGCGCGCAAGCGCGCTCCTACGGATGTACGTGCGGCTGAGAGACATGCTCCGCCAGCGCATGCAATGCGCTCAAACCCCCAACGACTGCCCGCCATCCACCGCCAGCACTTGCCCGGTGATCCAGCGCGCTTGCGGCGATGCCAGAAACAACGCCGCATCGGCGATGTGTTGCACCTGCCCGAACCCGCCGAATGGAATGCTGTCGCGGATGCGTGCATACAGTTCCGGTTCTTGGTCGCGACGCCGCGCCCATAGCCCATCGGGAAACTCGATCGAGCCTGGCGCAATCGCGTTGACGCGGATGCGCTCGCGCGCCAGTTCGGCGGCCAGCGTGGTGGTGTAGTAATTCAGCGCCGCCTTGGCGGTGGAGTAGGCGATCGCGCGCGGCGTAGGGCGCTGCGCGTTGATCGAGCTGATGTTGAGGATCACCGCCTCAGCGCTGTTGCGTAAGTGTGGCAGCGCGGCGCGATTGCAGCGCACTGCGGCCATCAGATCCACGTCCAGGCCGGCTTGCCAACTTGCATCGTCGTTGCCATGCCCATAGCCGGAGGCGTTGTTGATCACCACGTCCAGGCCATTCAATGCCTGCGCTGCAGCGTCCACATAGGCCTCGATTTGCACAGCATCCGACAGGTCGCAGGCGAAGGTGTGTACCGGTGCGCCATGCGGCGCCAACACGTCTGCGGCCTGTGCGAGGCCATCGGCATTGCGTGCGCACAGCGAGACGTGCGCGCCGTTGCGCACGAACGCGTCGGCAATGGCCAGGCCGATGCCACGGCTACCGCCGGCGATCAGGACACGTTGGTCGCGCGGCGCGAGTTGCGGGCGTGCTTCAGGAATGGGCATGGCGGGCACTCGATCGGAAACCGGCATTATCGAGCAGCTTGGTCATGACGCAGTGTTCGGCGCCATTGCGGTGTTGGACGTACCATCGCAGCTGCACCCAAAATCCAAAAGCGGCTAACAAAATTACTGCGTTCACCGCCAGACGCGCGCGGTCGGTGCTCAGAATCGGCATGTGCCACTCGTACACTCGAGTTCTGAGCGCGCTGTCCGCATGCCCCCGGCAACTGCTCGCTACATTTTGCTAGCCACTCTCAATCGCGGTGCGCAGCGCAGCGCTGCGAGCCACGTGGGAGCCATGCGCCGGCATCTGTCTGTGGTCGCGTGCGCTGTCATCTACATGCAGTGCGGCGCGCGCGTGGCCTGCGACGCAAGCCTCATCACCAACCATGATCAGCTCATGCGTTTTCGCTTGCTCGCCGCTAACCATTTGTTTACACGTTCGCGCCGCGCTGCGGGCACAACGTGCGGGTCATTCAGTGGGAGTTGCACATGGAAACCCATATCACCGTCATCGGTGCCGGCTTTTGCGGTACCGCGCTGGTTCGTGCGCTGGCGCAGACGGCCGACGCGCAGGTCCGCATCACTTTGGTCGGCGTGGCCGAGACCTTCGGCAGCGGCATTGCCTATGGTGCGGCGCGGACGGAACATTTGCTCAACGTGCGTGCCAAAGACCTGGGGATCGATGCGCAAGCACCCGGTGCATTCGCAGATACCCTGCATCTTGGCGATAGCGGGCGATTGGAATTCCTGCCGCGCCTTGCCTATGGCGATTATCTGCGCAGCGAGCTGGATACCGCGGTCAGCGGCGCGCAGGCCTCGATCATGCGGCTATCGCAAGAGGCGGTGGCAGTGGAGCGCGTGCGCAAGGGGTTTCGCGTGTTTCTGGCCAATGGCGATGCCTTCCATAGCGACCGCGTGGTGTTGGCGGTCGGTGCGCTGCAGCCGCAGGCGCTTGCCTGCATCGGCCCGCGCTTGAGCGTGCATCCGCGCTACATCGGGTGGCCGTGGCAAGGCGATGCCTTGGCGCAGTTGTCGCCCGACGACGACGTGCTGATCGTCGGCACCGGGCTGACCATGGTGGATGTGGCCTTGACCCTGCATACGCGCGGGCATCGTGGCCGGCTGGTGGCGATCTCGCGGCGGGGGCTGGCACCACAGGCGCATCTTCGTCAGCCAGGCGCGGCGCTGGAATTGCCGCCGCATCTCCAGCGCGCGCTCAAGGACGCCGACCTGCGTGGCCTGCTGCGCGGCGTGCGTCAACTGAGTGCGGTGGTCGACGATTGGCGGCGGGTGGTGGATGCTCTGCGCCCGCATCTGCAGCCGCTGTGGCAGCGTCTTGACCTGACCCAGCGGGCGCGCTTTCTGCGTCACTTGCGGCCGTATTGGGAAGTGGCGCGGCATCGGGTTGCGCCGGGCGCGGCGGAGCAACTGGCGCAGCTGCAGGCCTCGGGCCAATTGCAGGTGACCGCAGCACGCTTGCTGCGTGCGCGTTGGGTGCCCGATGGCGTGGAGGCGGTGATCCGCCCGCGTGGTGCTGCCGATGCGCAGACCGGCCACTACGACGCGGTGATCCGCGCCACCGGCTTGGATACCGACATCGACCGCACCAGCGATCCGCTGATCGCGGGCATGCGCGAAGCCGGCCTGTTACGTGCCGATCCGTTGGGGTTGGGTGTGGACACCGACGCGCAATTGCGGGTGCGCGATGGCGCCGGGCAAATCGTGCCGGGGCTGTATTGCGTTGGTCCGCTGTTGCGTGGGCGCTATTGGGAAATCACCGCCGTGCCGGAGTTGCGCGTTGCTACACGCGCATTGGCCGAGCGTCTGTTGTTGGGCGCGATGCCGGCGTTACAGCCGGAGCCGGAACATATGCCGCGCGAAGTCAATGCGCGTTTGTAGGTGGCCGTACCCTCACCCCAACCCCTCTCCCGACGGGAGAGGGGCTTTAAACCCTTCTCCCGTCGGGAGAAGGTGCCCCGAAGGGGCGGATGAGGGTACGAGCGCAGCCTCGTGAAGTTGGACGATGCGAGCAGCTTCGCTCCGTACCCTCACCCCAACCCCTCTCCCGACGGGAGAGGGGCTTTAACCCTTCTCCCGTCGGGAGAAGGTGCCCCGCAGGGGCGGATGAGGGTACGAGCGCAGCCTCGTGCGGTTGGACTATGCGAGTAGCTTCGCTCCGTACCCTCACCCCAACCCCTCTCCCGATGGGAGAGGGGCTTATCGCTCCTTCCAGCGGAATCTTGATCTGCGCGCGCAGGTATAGCCCTCATCTCGCCATCTCGCGCGGACTTCGCCAAACAGCGCAATCATGCAGCGTGATGCGTAGCGCACTGCACCGGTGCAGACAGGATTAGGTCATGTTGATCGGCCTGGGCTGATTACAGTCCAGGTCGCTTCATCCCCTCGTCCGCCTGGAGTCCGCCATGCCCCGTCTTGCTGCCACTGCCTTGCTCGCCACGCTGTGCGCTTGCGCGCTGCCCGCCTGGGCCAGCGAATCGCTCAACACCCGTGCTGAAGTGCTCGCGGCCCTGGAGGCCGGCTATGACGTCAGCCTGACCACCGATCTCGCTCGCTGCACGCCCGAAGAAGGCACCCCGGTGACTCAGACCCGCGGCGGCCGCCATATCGATGCCTATCGCATCACCGAGGACGGCACCGCCGCATTCTCCGGCTCGCATTTCACCGTGGCCAACGACGGCAAGCCGATCCAGCAGTTCATGCGTTATCAGCTGCGCCCGGATGGCAGCGTGCGTTTCACCACCTACATGTACGACCTGCCGGGTTTGCAACAACGTGGCCCGGTGCTGGCCTATCAATGCACGATCAACCAGGGCATCCGCTTCCACGCCGATTGAGTGCGTTTGCCCCCTCATTACCGAGAAAGCACATGTCCTCACGTCTGTATTTTTCACTTGCCATTGCAGTGCTGTCAGCCAGTGCAATTCCCGCATTCGCCACGCAATCGTTGAACACGCAAGCGAGCCTGATCGATGCGTTGGAGACCGGCCGCAATGTGGCGGTGTCGGTCGATCTGTCGCGCTGCACGGCCGAAGCGGGCACTGCATCCAGTCGCAGCCGCGGTGGTGTGCGCATCGGCGCCTACCGTCTTACCGCCGACGGCACCTTGGCGTTTTCCGACACCCAGTTCATCGCTGCCAGCAGCGATGGCAGGCCGTTCCAGCAGTTCCAGCGCTACCAGGTGCTTGCCGACAACAGTGTGCGGCTGACCACCTACATGTACGACCTGCCGAGTCTGCAGCAACGCGGGGCACTGCTGGCGTATCAATGCACGATCAATCAGGGCATTCGCTTCCACGCGCGTTGAAAACCCAATGCGTTGCGCGATGCCACTTGAGCGAGTGGCATCGCGTCGATGGCGCTACAGCATCGACATACAACCTGGTGACGACTACTGCACCGCAACCGCATCGGTGGCACCGGATTGCCAACCGCCGCCCAACGCCTTGAAGGTGGCCACTGCACTGCGTGCCGCATCGGTGCGTGCCTGCACCTGCGCATCGGAGGCACGCAGCAAGCTGTCGTCGGCATTCAAGACTTCGATCAGGCTGACCACGCCTTTCTCATAGGCCAGCGCCGATGCACCACGCGCCTTGCCCAGTGCATCCACACCTTGCGATAGCACCGCTGCCTGCTGCTCGCGTTTGACCAGTGCGGTCAACGCATTCTCCACGTCTTCCGTGGCGCGCAACACGGCCAGGCGATACGCCGCCAACTGCTCGGCTTCCTGTCCCTTGGCCTGTGCGATCTGCGCGTTGATGCGGCCGAAATCGAACAGCCGCCAGCGCAAACCCAGCACGCCGGCAGATTGGCTGGCATCGCTGGTGAACAGGTTGGCGCCGGAGATGGCGGTGGCGCTGCCGAGTAATCCGCTTAGCGAAAATTTCGGGTAGTACTCGGCCATCGCCACGCCGATGCGCGCGTTCGAGGCTGCCAGCCGGCGCTCGGCGACGATCAGGTCCGGGCGGCGCCGCAGCAGGTCGCCGGGCGTGCCCGTTTCGGCAATGCGCGGTGCAAGCGGAATGGGTTTGCTGGTGGCCAGCTCTGCACGATGCGTCCCTGGCGCAACACCCAACATCACGTCCAGTGCATTCATCGCCGCGACCAGGCCGCTTTCGATACCCGGCACCGATGCCTGCGCCTGTGCAAGCGCGCCTTGTGCCTGGTGCAGCTGCAGCTCGGGTGCGAGTCCTTTGCCATGCAGCAGCGTCACCATGGAGAGCAGGCCTTGCTGGGTGGCGACCTGGCGCTGCGCCACCTCCAGCCGTGCCTGCAGGCCGCGGATGCTGATGTAGATGTCGGCGGTCTGCGCGGCCACCGCCAGACGGGTGGCGGCTGCACCGGCTTCGCTGGCCTGGTAGTCGGCGAGTGCGGCCTGGCGCCCGCGACGCAGGCCGCCGAACAGATCCAGCTCCCAGCTCGCGCCCAGGTTGGCTTCGTAGGTGCTGGCATAGCGGTCGAAGTTGGGCGTGCTGTTGAGCACCTGGCCGAGCGGCGTTTCCAGCGACTGATAGGCGCGGGTCGCGTTGCCGCTGATGTTGCCCGAAGGCAGCAGTGCGGCCGTGGCGGCGGTCAGCCCGGCGCGGGCCTGGGTGACACGTGCGCTGGCCTGGGCCAGGTCCAGGTTCTGCGCCAGCGCCTGGGTGACGTAGCGGCTCAGGTCCGGGTCGTCGAAACCGGTCCACCAGGTCGATAGATCGGCCTGGGTGGCGGCCTGGCGCTGCTCGGCCGCTGCCTGGCCGAGATAGCGATCCGGCAGGGGCGCAGAGGGGCGGGTGTACTCGGGGCCAACGGCGCAGCCTGCGGCAAGACTGGCGGCGATGAGCGCGGCAAGGGTGCGAAGTGACGACATGACGGTACCGACGAAGGCAATGGCGGGCTGTGACTATAATACGAAATGGTCACTTTTGTGCGGATTGTGTTTGAGCGCTAAGCTGTTCGCATGAGCAAAGCATCCAGCTATCCCGTTTCAGGCCGTGGTCCGGCCGACCACGATGTGCGCGACCAGATCGTGGCAGCGGCAACCGAGCACTTCAGCCGCTACGGCTACGAGAAGACGGCCGTGTCCGATCTGGCCAAGGCGATCGGGTTCTCCAAGGCCTACATCTACAAGTTCTTCGAATCCAAGCAGGCCATCGGCGAGATGATCTGCACCAACTGCCTGCGCGAGATCGAGACCGAGGTGCGCGCGGCGGTGGACGAGGCCGAGCAGCCGCCCGAGAAGCTGCGGCGGCTGTTCAAGGTAATTATCGAGGCCAGCCTTCGCTTGTTTTTCCAGGATCGCAAGCTGTATGAGATTGTGACCTCGGCGGCGACCGAGCGCTGGCAGTCGGTGATCGCTTACGAGGTGCGCATCCAGAAAGTGCTGCAGGACGTGCTGCAGCAAGGCCGGCAAAGTGGCGATTTCGAGCGCAAGACGCCACTGGACGAGGCCACCCAGGCGATCTATGTGGTGATGCGCCCGTACATGAATCCGCTGTTGCTGCAGCACAGCCTGGAGCATGCCGACGAGGTGCCGCTGCTGCTGTCGGGTCTGGTGTTGCGGAGCCTTTCGCCCTGAAAGTCGATAGTGACTATTGACTGATATAGTCACAAGTCTCAAGATGCGAGCCTTCAACAGCACGCACTGGGATTTCCATGCTTCGCCGCCGCCTCGTTACCTCCACTTTCCTGTGTGCGCTGCCGCTGGCATTGATCGCCTGCGGCGAGGCGCCGCCGCCCGACCCCCGCACTGCGACCCCGCTGGTGCGCGTGGCCACCGTCGAAGAGGCCGGTACGGCAGCACGCAGCTTCTCCGGCACGGTCGCCGCGCGGGTGCAGAGCGATCTGGGCTTCCGGGTCTCCGGCAAGGTGCTGGAGCGGCTGGTCGATACCGGCCAGCGGGTCACGCGCGGGCAGCCGTTGCTGCGGATCGACCCGGTCGATCTCCAGCTCGCCGCACGCGCGCAGCAGGACGCGGTGGCAGCCGCGCAGGCGCGCGCGCAGCAGACTGCCGACGATGAGGCGCGCTACCGCGATCTGCGTGGCACCGGCGCCATCTCCGCCTCCGCCTACGACCAGATCAAGGCCGCAGCGGATGCCGCCAAGGCGCAGCTGAGTGCGGCCCAGGCGCAGGCCGAGGTGGCCCGCAATTCCAAGCGCTACAGCGATCTGTTGGCCGACGCCGACGGCGTGGTGATGGAAACACTGGTTGAACCAGGGCAGATCGTGGCCGCCGGGCAGCCGGTGGTGCGGCTGGCACATGCCGGGCGCCGCGAGGCGATTGTCCAGCTGCCGGAAACATTGCGCCCGCCGGTTGGCTCGGCCGCGCAGGCCACGCTGTTCGGCAATGCAGGCGTCACTGTGCCGGCCACGCTGCGTCAGCTGTCCGACAGCGCAGACCGGCTGACCCGCACCTTCGAGGCGCGTTACGTGCTCGACGGCGCATTGGCTGATGCCCCGCTGGGCACTACCGTCAGCATCCGCATTGCCGACGGCACGGCCGCCAGCACGCAGACCGGGCTGCAGGTGCCGCTGGCCGCGCTGTTCGATGCGGGCAAGGGGACGGGGGTGTGGGTCATTGCCGGCAATCCGGCCAAGGTGAGCTGGCGGCCGGTGACGGTGCTGGGCCTGGACGATGACCATGCCAACGTTGCCGGCAAGCTGGCGCGTGGCGAGCGCATCGTGGCGCTGGGTGCGCATCTGTTGCGCGAAGGTGAGCAGGTGCGGATTGCCAATACGATTGCGCCCGCCAGTGGCGCGACCAGTGCTACCAAGACCGCGAGCGCGGCAGGAGCGCAGCCGTGAGCGAGGGCCGCTTCAATCTCTCGGCGCTCGCGGTGCGCGAGCGCTCCATCACGCTGTTCCTGATCTTTCTGATTTCGTTGGCCGGCCTGGTCGCGTTCCTCAAACTTGGCCGTGCGGAGGACCCGGCATTCACTGTCAAGGTGATGACCATCATCACTGCCTGGCCGGGCGCAACGCCGCAGGAAATGCAGGACCAGGTCGCCGAAAAACTCGAAAAGCGCCTGCAGGAACTGCGCTGGTACGACCGCAGCGAAACCTATACGCGCCCCGGTCTTGCGTTTACGACGTTGACGTTGCTGGACAGCACACCGCCCAGCCAGGTGCAGGAGCAGTTCTATCAGGCGCGCAAGAAAGTGGGCGATGAAGTCGGCAACCTGCCGGCCGGCGTGATCGGGCCGATGGTCAACGACGAATATGCCGACGTCACCTTTGCGCTGTTCGCGCTGAAGGCCAAGGGCGAGCCGCAACGCTTGCTCGCGCGCGATGCGGAAAGCCTGCGCCAGCGCATGTTGCACGTGCCGGGCGTCAAGAAGGTCAACATCATCGGCGAGCAGCCCGAACGCATCTTTGTCGAGTTCTCGCACGAACGTCTGGCTACGCTGGGCGTCAGTCCGCAGGAGGTGTTTGCCGCGCTCAATGCGCAAAACGCCTTGAATGCGGCAGGGTCGGTGGAAACGCGCGGGCCGCAGGTGTTCATTCGCCTGGACGGCGCGCTCGACAGCCTGCAGAAGATCCGCGATACCCCGCTGGTGGTGCAGGGCCGCACCCTGAAACTGTCGGACATCGCCACGGTCAAACGTGGCTACGAGGATCCGTCCACCTTCATGATCCGCAGTGGCGGCGAGCCGGCATTGCTGCTCGGCATCATCATGCGCGATGGCTGGAACGGCCTGGAGTTGGGCAAATCGCTGGATAGCGAAGTGGGCGCGATCAATGCCGAGCTGCCGCTGGGCATGCGCCTGAGCAAGGTCACCGACCAGGCGGTCAACATCGACGCGTCGGTGGGCGAGTTCATGACCAAGTTCTTCGTCGCGCTGCTGGTGGTGATGCTGGTGTGCTTCGTCAGCATGGGCTGGCGCGTGGGCATCGTGGTGGCGGCCGCGGTGCCGCTGACACTGGCGGCGGTCTTTGTGGTGATGCTGGCCACCGGCAAGAATTTCGACCGCATCACGCTGGGCTCGTTGATCCTGGCGCTGGGGCTGTTGGTCGACGACGCCATCATCGCGATCGAGATGATGGTAGTGAAGATGGAAGAAGGCTACAGCCGTGTCGCCGCGTCGGCCTATGCGTGGAGCCACACCGCCGCGCCGATGTTGTCCGGTACGTTGGTGACGGCGGTTGGCTTCATGCCGAACGGGTTTGCCGCTTCCACCGCCGGCGAATACACCAGCAACATGTTCTGGATCGTGGGAATCGCGTTGATCGTGTCGTGGGTGGTGGCGGTGGTGTTCACGCCCTATCTGGGCGTCAAGATGCTGCCCGACCTGAAGAAGATCGAAGGCGGCCACGCCGCGATGTACGACACGCCGCGCTACAACCGCTTCCGCAATGCGCTAGCACGCGTCATCGCGCGCAAGTGGCTGGTCGCCGGCTCGGTGATCGGGTTGTTTGTCCTGGCCATCCTTGGCATGGGCATCGTCAAGAAGCAGTTCTTTCCGATCTCCGATCGCCCCGAAGTCTTGGTGGAAGTGCAACTGCCATACGGCACCTCCATCACTCAGACCAGCGCCGCCACCGCCAAGCTGGAAGCCTGGCTTGCCAAGCAGGACGAAGCGAAGATTGTCACCGCGTATATCGGGCAGGGCGCGCCGCGCTTCTTCCTGGCAATGGGCCCGGAGTTGCCGGATCCCTCCTTTGCCAAGATCGTGGTGCGCACCGACAACCCGCACGAACGCGATGCATTGAAGCTGCGCATGCGCAAGGCCGTCTCCGAAGGCCTGGCACCGGAGGCGCGCGTGCGTGTGACGCAACTGACCTTCGGCCCGTACTCGCAATTTCCGGTGGCGTACCGTGTCAGTGGTGCCGACCCGCAGGTGTTGCGCGGTATCGCCGCGCAGGTGAAGCAGGTCCTGCAGGACAGCCCGATGCTGCGCACCGTCAACACCGACTGGGGCACCCGCACACCAACGCTGCATTTCACTCTGGAGCAGGATCGTCTGCAGGCAGTGGGGCTGACCTCGACCGCAGTCGCTCAGCAGTTGCAGTTCCTGCTCAGTGGTGTGCCGATCACGCTGGTGCGCGAAGATATTCGCAGCGTGCAGGTGGTGGCGCGTTCGGCCGGCGAGACACGTTTTGATCCGGCACGCATCGCCGATTTCACCCTGGCCGGTGCCAATGGCCAACGCGTGCCGCTGTCGCAGGTAGGTAGCGTGGATGTGCGGATGGAAGAGCCGATCCTGCGCCGCCGCGATCGTGTGCCGACGATCACGGTGGGCGGCGATGTCGACGACCAACTGCAGCCGCCGGATGTCTCGGCTGCGATCACCAAGCAGTTGCAGCCGATCATCGACAAACTGCCCAGCGGATATCAGATCAAGGAGGCCGGTTCCATCGAGGAGTCCGGCAAGGCGACTGCCGCGATGCTGCCGTTGTTCCCGATCATGCTGGCAGTCACCTTGATCATCATCATCCTGCAGGTGCGCTCGATGTCGGCGATGGTGATGGTGTTCCTGACCAGCCCGCTGGGCCTGATCGGCGTGGTGCCGACCTTGATCCTGTTCCAGCAGCCGTTCGGCATCAATGCGCTGGTGGGCTTGATTGCGCTCTCGGGCATCCTGATGCGCAACACGCTGATCCTGATCGGGCAGATCCATCACAACGAGGCCGAAGGGCTGGACCCGTTCCACGCCCTGGTGGAAGCCACCGTGCAGCGTGCCAGGCCGGTGATCCTGACCGCGCTGGCCGCGATCCTGGCGTTCATCCCGCTCACGCACTCGGTGTTCTGGGGCACGCTGGCCTACACGCTGATCGGCGGCACGCTGGCCGGCACGATTTTGACCCTGGTGTTTCTGCCGGCGATGTATTCGATCTGGTTCAAGATCCGGCCGGAGAACAGCGGCGCACCGACGCCTGCCAAGTACGCATGAGTTGGGTCTGCGACGGTGGCGAAAGCCCCCGTCGCAGAGATCGCGTGGCAGTGTCGCTCGCGCGATTGCCACTCCACTGCCATTGCAGCCTTGCAGCGGCGCGGCGTCTCAGCGGCTTGACCGAGCTTCCGCCCGAAGGCCAGGGCCGGCACGCGTCGGGGAGGTTCCCGGCTTCGGTCGCAGTGCAGGCCCGAATCCCGCCCGGACAGCCGCCGATTCACCCAGAACGGCCGTGTGGCCTCACAATAGGCGGCCAGTTCCCAACCGATGTCGCCATGCGCAAGACCTACCAGCTCAACCTCGAAGGCAAGAACCGCGATCGTCTGCTGGAGTCCAGCAAGAGCGATATCCGCAAGTACATCCGCCGCGAGCGCCGCAAGGACTTGCCGGAAGGTGCGGATTATTGGGACTTCGACATGCGCTTCGGGGTGGACGAGGCCAGCGCCGCGCCGCTGCCGCCGGCCGAGCTGATCCGCTCGATCAATGCGCTCACCAGCGAAGGTGGCGAGCAGTTCTTTGTGGAAATCCTGCGCAAGCCCGGCAAGCGCATCCCGCGCGTGGAAGGCGATAGCGGCATGGGCGGCGAGCTGGATTTCGAGCAGGACTGAGTCTTCGCCGCATAGACGTAGCGGTGGATTGCTGCTGCGTTGGCAAGGGCAAGATTTTGCTTGGGCGTGATCAGCAACGCGGGTGGCCGTCACCGCGTGTTGCCTCAGCGGATCTAAAGACAGATCGCGTGGTCTACAAGAGGCACGTGTTCGGCAGCAACTGTCGGCTCAGTGCGAAGTCGCAACGCGCCAAGAGTGCACAAAACGGGTATTGACGCGTGCTGGACGCTGCCCGGCCTGCGCATGTGCTGCGTGTCTAAGCGCGGTTCCCGCGCCTTGTCCGCGTGACGACGGCGCGTTACACGTAACTCCCCGCTCTCAGTCCGGTTTGCCTGCGCGTGCTGCCGCTGCGCGCAGCTTGTCCTTTTTGCTTGGCCGTTTGCCCTTGATGCCGCCGTTGTCGTCCGGTGCGCGCGTGTCGGTGCTCGGCGTTTCTGTCGCAGGCGCATCTGTCGCCAGGGTCGGTTCAAAGCCGGCAACCACACTGGTCGGCACGCGCAGCCCCTGGCGTTTTTCGATCAGGCGCCATTGCGGCTGGCTCTCCGCAGTGACGAAGCTGATCGCCACCCCGCTGGCGCTGGCACGCGCGGTGCGGCCGATACGGTGGGTGTAGTCCACGGTCGAACGCGGCAGGTCGTAATTGACCACGGCCGGCAGCGCGTCGATATCGATGCCACGCCCGGCCAGATCGGTGGCCACCAGCACCTGCACCTCGCGTTGCTTGAAGGCGTACAAGGTGCGCTCGCGACGGCCCTGGCTCAACTCGCCATGCAACGGCTGCGCGTTGATGCCGGTCTTGGTCAGTTTTTCGGCGACCTTGTCGGCGGTGTGCCGGCTGGCGACGAACACCAGCACATGCGACCAGCCATGCTCTTGCAGCAGATGGCGCAGCAGCTGCGTGCGTTGGCCGGCGTCGACAGCGATGGCGCGTTGCTTGATCGCAGGTGCAGCGTCTGGCGTGGCGACAATGGTGATGCGCAGCGGGTCGCGCAGGCGACGCTTGGCCAGCGAGGCGATGCCGGGCGGAAAGGTTGCCGAAAACAGCACGCTTTGGCGCTGCGCCGGCAATAGCGCCAGGATGCGATCGAGCTCGGCGCCAAAGCCCAGCTCCAGCAGGCGGTCGGCTTCGTCCAGCACCAGTGTGGCGACCTCGCTCAGGCGCAGCGCGTTGTGATCGACCAGATCCAGCAGCCGGCCGGGCGTGGCCACCACGATGTCGGCACCACCGCGCAGGGCAAGCAGCTGCGGATTGATCGAACTGCCCCCGGTCGCCGTAACGATCTTGAGCCGACGCGGCAGATGCGCCACCAGCTGATGCAGCGTGTCTTCCACCTGCGCGGCGAGTTCGCGCGTGGGCACCAGCACCAGCGCGCCGAGCACGCGCGGGGCGGTCTCCGGGGCAAGACCGCGTTGCTGCAGCAGCGGCAGCGCATAGGCCAGCGTCTTGCCCGAGCCGGTCTGCGCCATCGCGATCAGATCGCGTCCCTGCAGCATGGGCGGAATGGCCTGCTGCTGGATCGGCGTGGGCGTGTGGTGACCGGCGCGGGTCAGCGCGGTGTCGAAGAACGGTTGCAGCTGCGGCGACAGCGAGAGATGGGAAAATGACATGCGCCGATTATCCAGGCATTCGCATTGCAATGGTCGGTAGCGCTTCATGCTAAGCGCCGATCTCGTCGAGGGCGCGGTGCCCTCACCGCTTGCGGGACACGCCGCAAGTACGTCCATGTAGGCTCGGTGGCGGCATCCATGCCGCCACACGGTCCCGCAATCGGTGAGGACACCGCACCAGAGAGTTAGTCGGTTGCGTTGTTGAAAACCATAAACACCGACCATCTCGACTGGTCCTTGCCCGCCCACCGTCGCGGGACCTTACGCGGCATGGATGCCGCGTAAGAGCTTACAAGGACGTACTTGCAGCGTGTCCCGCGATGGTGGGCGGGCAAGGACCCTGCAGCCAAGCCGCAGATCAGCCGCTCTAAGACTGATCTATGAGCACTGTCCAACCACTCCAAGACAAGAGAAGACAATCGAAATGTCGAGTCGTAGCGCCATTTAGATGTCGTCAAAAAGCTTGGATAGTCGAGCGCGCGGTGCCCTCATCGCTTGAGGACACGCCGTGAATCCGTCCCTTGAGGCTCGGTGGCGGCATTCACGCCTCCACACGGTCCCACGATCGGTGAGGACATCGCACCAGCCAACGTGGCCGTGTGCTGATGGGAATCACAAAGCCGGCTGCGCCCACATGGCGATGAGCGAGTGGTTTTGTGAGCCGCGCTTAGTTGGCCAACGCCAGATCGTCCAGCAGCGCACGCAGGAAACGTGCGGCTTCGCCGCCGGTGGCGGCGCGGTGGTCGAAGGTCAGCGACAGCGGCATCACCTTGTGGGTTTCCACCCCGCCCATGACCGGGGTGAGCTGGTAGCGCGCGCGGCCGGCGGCGACGATGGCCACGCACGGCGGCACCACCACCGGGGTCGCGTAGCGGCCGGCGAACATGCCGAAGTTGGACAGCGAGATGGTGTAGCCGCTGAGCTCGGAGGCGGCGATGCTGCGGTTTTCCACCTGCTGGCGCAGCCGGTTGACGCTCTCGCGAATGCCGTGCGCGTCCAGCATGTCGGCATTGCGCAGCGCGGGCACGAACAGGCCTTCTTCGGTATCCACCGCGATGCCGATATCCACCTGCGTATGCAGGGTGCGGCTGAGTGCCTCGCCGTCGAACCAGGCGTTGAGCGCGGGCACCGCCTGACAGGCACGCACGATGCCGCGCACCAGCCGCACGGTGACGTCGTTGCCGGTTTGCCATGCGTGGATGTCGGCATCGTCGTTGAGCGTGGTGGGCACCACCTTGCTGTGCGCATCGGCCATCACGCGCGCCATGTTGCGGCGCACGCCCTTGAGCTGCTCCGGCTGGCCTTTGGCGACCACGCTGGGTGATTGCGTGCGCATGGGTTTGCCGCTGGCAGACAGCGCTGAACGTTGTTGCGCATCGCTCGCTGCAGTGTTTGCGGTCTGCGTGTTTGCAGCGGCATGGTGCGCGCCTGCATTCGCGTTATTGCCATTGATCGGCGTGACCGACGCAGTCGCACGCGTCGCAGACACCGGTGCACTGCCGGCAGCGGCGGCCTGCTTCACATCGGCCATGGTCACGGTGCCATCCGGACCGGTGGCGCGTACCTGCGCCAGATCCACGCGCAGCTTGCGGGCGAGTGCGCGCACGGCCGGCATGGCGCGCACGCCGCCGACTGCAATGGCCTGCTCGCTCTGCACGGCATTGGAACTTTGCATCGCGCCGACCACGGTGCCGGCGTCATCGCGGTCGCTCTCGCCGTTGCTAGTGGAGTCGGCATCGGCGATCTCGCCGCCGTTATCGAAAGCGACCACGCGCGCCGTGTTGCCTGCGGCGCTGTCGCCGGTGCTGGGCGTGTGCGTCGGTGCAGGGCCGTGTGAGTGACCGGTGTCCTGACCATCGGCGCGCTGCGGCTGGGAAGCGTCCAGCGCAAACTGCGCCAGCACCGCGCCGGTGACGACGATGTCGCCGGCCGCACCGGCGAGTTTGGTCACGGTGCCGGAGAACGGCGAGGGCACCTCGACCACCGCCTTGGCGGTCTCCATCGACACCAGCGGGTCGTCCAGGCGCACGCTGTCGCCTTCCTTGACGAACCATTCCACGATGGTGGCGTCGGGCAGGCCTTCGCCCAGATCGGGCAGGTGGAAATTCTTGGCTTGGCTCATGGCAGATTCTCTTGCGCCGCAGGCAGCGGCGGCGTGGTGTCGTCGAGGAGTTCGAGGTCGGCGGCCGGCAGCCAGCCCTGCGTGCCATCGGCACGCTCGGACCACCACCAACCGCCATGTTCGTGATGCAGCAACACGTCCTCGCCCTGCATGGCAACGAGTTCGCGTGCGTCGTAATCGCGCAGGGCTTCGGCCAGGCCGTCGCCCAAGGGGCGCAGCCACGCCACCGGCGCCCAGCCGGCATGACCTTGCCCGGTGTTGACCCAGGCAAAGGCCGGCCATTCTTCATCGCGCACGCCGATCGCCACTTGCTGGCCGGCGTGGAAGCGAATCGGGTTGGCGACTCTGGCGTGGTGGTCGCAGAGCAGGCGGGCGCGCATGTCAGCCGGCGGCCACCGTGCGGCGGGCGGCGGTGACGATGCGCTCCACGCTCGGCAGATACTTCATCTCCAGCCGGAACAGCGGGATATGCGTGTCGTAACCGGTGACGCGTTCGACCGGCGCGAGCAGGTCGTACATGGACTTTTCCGCCAGCTGCGCAGCGATCTCCGCACCGAAGCCGGCGGTGCGCGGGGCTTCCTGCACGATCACGCAGCGGCCGGTTTTGGCCACCGACTCGGCGATGGTGTCGAAGTCCAGCGGGCGCAACGTGGCCACGTCGATCACTTCGGCACTGATGCCTTCGCCGGCGAGTTTGTCGGCCGCTTCCAGCGCTTCTTTCACCTGCGCGCCCCAGGTGACCAGGGTGACGTCGGTACCGTCGCGCAGCACGAAGCACACGTCCAGCGGCAGCGCTTCGCCATCGTTGGCGACCACTTCCTTGTACTGGCGATAGATGCGCTTGGGCTCCATGTAGATCACCGGATCCGGGTCGCGGATCGCAGCCAGCAACAGGCCATACGCGCGCTGCGGCGAAGACGGCAACACCACGCGCAAACCGGGCACGTTGGTGAAGATGGCTTCGTTGGCTTCGCTGTGGTGTTCCGGCGCGCGGATGCCGCCGCCCCACGGCACGCGCAGCACCATCGGGCAATGCAAGCGCCCGCGGGTGCGGTTGCGCAGGCGTGCGGCGTGGCAGATCAGGTGATCGACCATGGGATACACGAAGCCGTCGAACTGCGCTTCGGCCACCGGCTTCATGCCTTGCGCGGCCAGGCCAACGCTCAGCCCGGCGATGGTGGTTTCATCCAATGGCGTGTCCAGCACGCGCGCACTGCCGAAGCGCTGCTGCAGGCCGGCGGTGGCGCGGAATACGCCGCCGTTGACGCCCACATCCTCGCCCAGCACCAGCACCGCAGGGTCGTGTTCCAGCTCCCAGGCCAGCGCCTGGGTGATGGCTTCGATCAGGGTGATGGGCGAACTCATGGCAGTCTCTCCGCGCGTGGCTGCGGCGTTGTAAGGCGCACTGGCCTGCTGAGTGGCGGCGATGTGCGAATGGGTGTGCTCATCCATGACGGGCCTCCAGCGCCATCACTTCGGCGCGCTGGGCCAGCAACTCGGCCGGCGGGTCGCCGTAGAGATAATCGAACATCGCTTCGACCGGCTGCACCGGGGTGTTGAGATAGGCGTTGACCTCTTCGTCCACTCGCGCGCCGCACTCGGTTTTCCAGGCGGCTTCCTGTGCTTCGTCCCACAGGCCTTGCGCGGTGAGATAGCGGCGCAGGCGCAGCAGCGGTTCTCGCGCCCAGCCCTGCTTGACCTCTTCTTCGCCGCGGTAGCGTCGCGCATCGTCGGCGGTGGTGTGATCGGACAGGCGATAGGTCAGGAATTCGATCACCGTGCCGCCGTCGCCGGCCAGTGCACGCACGCGTGCCTGGCGCATCGCTTCGAGCACGGCAACCAGATCGTTGCCATCCACCTGCAGGCAATGCAGGCCGCCGGCCAGGCCTTTCTGCGCCAGCGTCTGCGCACCGGTCTGCGCCGAGCGCGGTACCGAGATTGCCCAGCCGTTGTTGATCACGCACAGGATCAGCGGCAGCTTGTAGGCGCCGGCCGAATTGAGCGCTGCGTAGAAGTCGGTCTTGGAACTGCCGCCATCGCCGCAGCAGGCCACGGCGACCTGCGGCTTGCCCTGTAGCTTGAACGACAGTGCGGAGCCTGCTGCATGCAGGCACTGAGTGGAAATCGGTACGCAGATCGGGAAGTCGATCGCCGCATCTGCATCGCGCGGATAGTCGCTGCCGCGCTCGTCGCCGCCCCAGTACAGCAATACATCGCGCGGGCGTACGCCGCGTTCGAACATGGTGCCGTACTCGCGGTAGCTGGGCGCGAACACATCGCCGCGGCGCATCGACGCACCGATGCCCACATGCGTGGCTTCGTGGCCCAGCGAGGCGGCGTAGGTGCCCAGCTTGCCGGTGCGCTGCAAGGCGACCGATTTGCTGTCGAAGGTGCGCACGAACAGCATGCGCTTGAACAGGGCGAGCAACTGTTGCGGATTGGCGGCATCGGCCGGCAGGTCGTCGCGGACCCATTGGCCGTCCGCGTCCATGTATTGCAGATATTCGATCTCGAACTGCGCGGCTACGCTCATTGCGGCGACACCTTCACCAAGAAGTTTCAAATGATATGAGTTGCGATGTTAAGGACCACGCAGCAAAAGGCTGTCCTGCACCGCAGCACACAATGATGCTGGGTTGCACAAAAAAAAGGGCGCGGACCAGGCCGCGCCCTTTGTCGCAGTTCAAACTGCGACGTGTTGCACTGCGATCAGCGGCGCCCGGCGCCTCCACCGATCGGAGTGACGATCAGCGCAGCATTGTCGGCCGGGTTGGCATCGGGCGAGATCGAACTGGCACTTGCCTGCACCCGCACCGCGCCTTCAACCGGGATCGGCTTGGCCGCCACGGTCAGCTGGAACGCGGCCTGCGCGCCCGGCTGCAGTGCCGCGGCGGTGCTGCACATGAAGATCGCGCTGCGCAACGACTGCAGTTGCTTGGTGCAACGCCAGCCGCTGGGCGGCACCAGCAGCGACAACGCCGACACCGTATTGCCCTCGATGCGCACATTGACGCCGGTGGCCGGTGCGTTGCCGCGGTTGTCCAGCAATACCCGGTAAGTGGCGTTGAAGGCGGTGGTTGGCAGCGTGGCGGGGCCTTCCAGACGCACTGCCAGATCGCTGCGCAGGCGTGGCTGCACTGCCACTGCGGCGGTGTCGGTGTTGTTGTCCGGCTGCGGGTCGGGCGTCTGAGAGGCGACCGAAGCGGCCAGGGTGAGGGTGCGTCCGGCCAGTTCCGCGCCAGCTTCAACCTGCACTGCGAAGCGCTGTGCATTGCCGGATGCCAGCGAGGCGATGGTGCAGGTGACCACCGTCTGGGTGCCGGTTTCCGGCGGTTGGCAGCTCCAGCCCGGTGCGGCGGTGACGCGTGGGCTCACCGCGGCATCGAAGGCCAGTGCCACCGCTGCAAACGCTGCGCTGTCAGGCCCACTGTTTTCCACATCCACGCTGAAGTCGATGCGCTCGCCTTCGGTGACTTGCGCGCGTGCGGCGTTCACCATCACGCCCAGGTCGGCGCGCAACGCTGGCGTCATGCGCAACAGCACGATGGTGGGATCGTGATCGGACAAACGCGTAGGCGTGTTGGCGTCGTTGCGCGCGGTGCCGGGGAAGTCCGCATTGATGCGCGCGTGGCCCACCGACAGCGAGGCGATGTTGGGTGCACGCATCAGCGCCTCGTTGGCGATGATGTGATCCAGCGACTGCACGTTGCCGTCGAAGGCGTACGAGTAGCTCTGATCGGGCGTGTTGAACCAGGTCAGGTCGGTGTAGTCCGGGTTGACCAGATCCACGCCATCGCCGTTCACCACGGTCTGCGCATCCGGCGCCGGCCTGCCGGTGACGGTGCCCATCGTATCCACATAGCCGTCGTTGAACTCGAAGGCGTTGAAGTCACCCATCACCAGCACCTGTTCGGCCGGGTCGAGCTGCTGACGCGTCTGCAGCAGACGCGCCAGATACTCGGCCTGGGCCTGGCGCTTGGCGCGGATGCGGGTGCCGGCTGCGTCGTCGGTCTCGGCGCCGTTGAGCGAGCGTTGATGCACCACAATGGCGGTCAGCGGCAGCACGCGGCCATCGGCCTGATGCACCTTGGCGGTGAGCACCAGCGGCGGGCGATCGTTGAGCAGGCTCACGCCGCCTGCCGGTTCGGTCCAGGTGGTGGTCTTGCCTTCCTGGGCGATGGACACCACTTCCACGCGCGGCACGCCGGCCGACACCGTACCGGTTTTGACCAGGAAACCGACGTCGATGCCGCCGACGTCGTTGCCTTCCTGCAGATAGGCCACGTATTGCGGATCCGGCTGGCCGGCTGCCACCGCATCGGTGTTGATGCGTGCAGCCAGCGTCTGCAGCACGCTGATGTTTTCCACTTCCACCGTGCCCAGGATGTCGGGCGTGTGCAGGTAGTTGCGGATCGCCAGCGAGGCCTTGTTGAGGCGGGCCTGGAACGCAGCCGGGGTGAGCACCGGTTCGCCGATCGCCGGGTCGTTCTGGTCGTCGAAGAAGCGCTCCATGTTGTAGGTGGCCACGGCCACGTCGTCGGCCTGCGGCAGCGGCGCCGGGCGCGGTTGGTCGGCACCGTTGCAGTTCACTTGCGGGGTGCGTTCCGGGTACAGCGTGTAGCGGCGGAAGCTGTAATCCAGCGGGCCGGTGACATCCAGCACGACGCAACCGGACGCCAGATCCAGCCGCTCGGCGCCCACGCCGGCACTGCCGACCGCGATCACTTCCGGGTTGGTGTTCCAGCGCGGCACCCCAGCAGGCGAGCCGGCCGGCAGCGGGTCGGGCAGTTGCACGCCCGGCTCGCGAAAGGCACGGGGCACACCGGTGACCACGGCATGGAACACGCCATTGCTGGTGGCAGTGGCGTTGGTCTCGTTGACGTTGCCGCCGGTGGGCGCATTGACGGTGAGGCTGGCGGCGGTGACGCGCATGCCCTCGAGTGCTTCGAGCTGGTCGTAGGCGCCGTTCGGGTTGGGGAAGTTCGCGCTCAACGCCACCGGCATCGGCAACGGGTTGCCGGTGGAATCCAGCAACACGGTCAAGCTGCCACCGATCTCGGTCAATGGCGGCTGGGTCGGGTCGGCAGTGGGCACGTATTCGATCACCGTGCCTTGCACGCGCACGCGGTTGCCGATGGCAGCGGTGTCCGGCGGGGCGCTGCCTGTGTAGACGTAGACGCCTTCGGACGTGGTCGGGTCGCCATCGGTTTCGGCATCCGCTGCCTGCAGGAAGAAGCCGGCGCTGCGGCGAGCAGTCACGATGCCCGAGGTGGCGGCCACCTGGCCTTCCAGCGGCGAACGCGCACCCTTGCCCTGGATGGCGTGGATCGGCAGCAGGCTGAAGTCGTCGTTGAGGATGGTGCCGGTGGCGCTCAACGTAGCCGGCAACGCGCCGGTGAGGCCGCTGATCTGCAGCGCAAAGGTCTCATCGGGCTCGGGCGTGGTGTCGCCCAGCACGTCCACCGCGATGGTGGCGCTGCGCTCGCCGGCGGCAATCTGCACGCTGGTTGCGGGCAAGGCCACATAGTCGCTGCCAGCCACGGCGGTGCCATTGGCGGTGGCGGCGGTGAAGCGCACCCCGCCCGCACCGGCCGGCTGGCTCAGGCTCAGCGTGAACACGAAGCTGCGGCTGCCGCTATTGCCTTCGGCCTGGCTGACATCGGCCAGCGTGGCGATCGGCTGGCCGCCGCCGCTGCACAGGCGTGCGCCGCTGGCGCTATTGCGCGGGGCCGGCGCGCCGGTGGCGAAATCGGCAGCGTTGTTGTCGGTATCGGTGCAGCCTTCGCCGCCGCGCAGCACCGCCAGCGTATTGCTGGGGGCCGGCGTGGGTGCATTGCCTTCGGCGCAGCTGGCATTGCTGCCGTAGCCGACCAGGTCGGCATTGCCGGTGGGGCAGGCGCCGCTCAACGCGGCAGCCGTGCTGCTCAGTGCCACCTTGCCGGCGGTACCGCTCATGGCGGTGGTGCCGGTGGCATCGGGCGTGGGCAGCGCGACACTGCCGCCGCTGCCATCGGCCTGCTTGACTAGGTAATAGCCGCCGGCCGGCACGTTGCCCGCCAATGGCGTGACCTGCCAGCTGCTGCCGGCGGCCGAGGCGTATTGCACCGACCAGCCGTCCAGGCTGACCGTGCTGCTGCCGGTGTTGTGCAGCTCGATGAAATCGCTGCGGAAGGTGGCACCGCTGTTGCCGCCACCGCCGTAGACCTGGCTGATGACAACCTGGGCATTGGCGTGGCCGGCAACCGCCAGCGCACAGAAAAGTAAGGCTGCACGACGCTGCAACACATGCATGAGATGAGAGTCCCCTGGTCCTTGAGACGTGAAACGCTCCCCTGGTCCGGCCACGTCCCTGGCCGGCAGCGCCGTTTGATTCTGCATGAATTTGCAGGCTTAGGTTGACCATATGGTTACACCGGCGCAGTGGCTGCGACCGGGCGGTCGCGCCCGCTCGCGTTTTTCAGCTGTGAAGGACCCGACGGTGCACGCCACAACACCGCACCGCGCAAGCCGAACGCGGCAGCAGCGCCGCAACCCAGTCGCAGGTGTCGGCAGCAGCGCTGAATCCCCAATCCCCAATCCCGCAGCGCTGGCTCTGCGTCAGCCGGGCCAGCGCTGCGCTACCCTTGCCTGCCCATCGTCAGCGCTACGCCATGCCCGTCGACAAGAACCTGCGTGACCTGGAACCCGGCATCCACACCGATCTGGAGGGGCGGCTGACCTACAGCGGTTATCTGCGGCTGGACCAGTTGCTGTCCGCGCAGCAGCCCTTGTCCGAGCCGGCGCACCACGACGAGATGCTGTTCATCATCCAGCACCAGACCTCCGAGCTGTGGCTGAAGCTGCTGGCGCACGAGCTGCGCGCGGCGATGGTGCATCTGCAGAACGATCAGGTCTGGCAGTGCCGCAAGGTGCTGGCGCGCAGCAAACAGGTGCTACGCCAGCTCACCGAGCAATGGTCGGTGCTGGAAACGCTCACCCCGAGCGAGTACATGGGGTTTCGCGATGTGCTGGGCCCTTCTTCCGGCTTTCAGTCGCTGCAGTACCGCTATATCGAGTTCCTGCTCGGCAACAAGAACCCGCAGATGCTGCAGGTGTTCGCTTACGACCCGCAGGGCCAGGCGCGGCTGCGCGAGGTGCTGGAAGCGCCCAGCCTCTACGAGGAATTCCTGCGCTATCTGGCGCGTTTCGGGCATGCGATTCCGCAGCAGTACCAGGCGCGCGACTGGACCGCCGCGCATGTGGCCGACGATGCATTGCGTCCAGTATTTGAGCGCATCTACGAAAACACCGACCGCTACTGGCGCGAGTATTCGCTGTGCGAGGACCTGGTGGATGTGGAAACCCAGTTCCAGCTCTGGCGCTTCCGCCATATGCGCACGGTGATGCGGGTGATCGGCTTCAAGCGCGGCACCGGTGGGTCGAGCGGTGTGGGGTTTCTGCAGCAGGCGCTGGCGCTGACGTTTTTCCCGGAGCTGTTCGACGTGCGTACGTCGGTAGGTGTGGAAAACCGCGCGCCGAGTGGTGGTGAGGCTGCGAAGGGTTGAGGAAAGAAGCTGAAGCTGGCAGAGCGGAAGTTGGTCCGCTAGAGCAGAGTCCGGTCGCACGCAAGGCGAGGGGTGGGGTGAGCGTATGAGCGTCATCCTGTGCCATCTCCACCACCAAGCCCCCAATCAAACCCGCTGGCATCGCGCTCCCGAGTCCGGCGAATTTGACGTGAACATGACGTCTAAGTGATCCTCGCGCGTCGCCCAGGGCTCGCCCTGGTGCACCCAGCCATCACTGAATACGCAAGGGACACCTCATGAGCGTTGACGCTACTGCGCCGACTTCCGCTACCACTCCGCCGCAGCCGCCTGCGCCTCCCGAGTTCCCGACACTGCTCGGCCACCCCCGGCCGCTGTGGATGCTGTTCATGACCGAATTCTGGGAACGCTTTGCGTTCTACGGGATTCGTTGGGCGCTGACGCTCTATATCGTGGCCCAGTTTTACGAGGGCTCCGGCGCCGGCGAGGCACCGGCTAACCGCCTCTACGGTGCATATCTGGCACTGGTATATGCCTCGGCGCTGTTCGGTGGGTTCGTCGCCGACCGACTCATCGGCTACCAGCGCTCGCTGCTGATCGGTGCAGTCGTCATGTCGGTCGGTCTATTCCTGATCGCAGTGCCAAACGAACAAGTGTTCAAAATTGGCTTGGCGACGATCATCGCCGGCAACGGCCTGTTCAAGCCGAACGTCTCGACCATGGTCGGCAAGCTGTATCCGCTGAACGACCCGCGTCGGGATTCGGGATTCACGATCTTCTACATGGGCATCAATGCAGGCGGTTTTTTAGCGCCGATTCTGACTGGCTTGCTCGCCGACAAATTTTTCGGCACCGAGGCGATGCCTGCCTACAAGTACGTGTTCATTGCCTCTGGTGTCGGCATGTTGATCAGCCTTGTGTGGTTCTGGCTGGGACGTCGCCAGCTTGGGCCGGTCGGTTCGCCGCCGGTTGGCGGAGAAGGGATGGGGCGCACCGTGGCAGTGTTGGTAGGCACGCTGTTCGCCATTCCAATCGCCTACGGCTTGTTGTTGATCGATGCCAGCATCCTTGGCTGGATCCTGACCATCTTGTTCCTTGCGCTGTGCGGATTGATTCTGTTCGAAGGCATCCGGGAAGGTAAGGTACAGCGCGACCGCGCCATTGCCATGCTGATCGTCTTCGTATTCAACGTGATGTTTTTCATGTTCTTCGAACAGGCGGGCAGTTCGTTTAATTTCCTAGCGCAGAACATCGTTGAACGTGACCTCGGCGGCTGGATGTTCCCGGTGGGTTGGTTTCAATCGGTCAACACGCTGGCAATTCTCGTGCTTGGGCCTGTGTTCGTCTGGCTGTGGGTCGCTCTGAAGTCTGCCAATCCGTCGATTCCGCGCAAGTTCGGTCTGGGTTTGATCTTCAACGGCCTGGCCTTTGCGTTGCTGATGTATGCGCTGTCCGCACTTGTGGACGATGCCGGGAAGATTCCTTTCTGGACTTTGTTCATGGTCTATGTGATCCAGACAGTCGGTGAGCTGTGCTTGTCTCCTATTGGCTTGTCGATGACGACAAAGCTGGCTCCGGCCAAAGTCGTTGGCCTGGCAATGGGTGGCTGGTTCTTGTCCACAGCAATTGGTAATAACCTGTCCGGCATCTTCGCTTCCGCGGTCAGTGGCGAGACCGGTATGACCGTGGCCTCTGCACTGAAGGGCTACACTTTTGGCTTCTGGTCGCTGATCGCTGCGGGTGTGCTGCTTCTGTTAATTGCCCCCTTGGTCAACAAACTGATGCATGGTGTGAAGTGAGGAGAACCGCAATGCCGATGAAATCCACTGTCTGTGGCCCGCTGCTGGCGGGCATGTTGCTCACAAGCTTGTTGAGTGCCTGCGGGCAGCCCAGCGAGCAACAGGAGGCGCCACGGCCGCTGGACACCTCGATGCAGAAGCCGCCCAGCGCCGATCCCAGCCAGCCGGTGTCTTCCGGCAACACGCCGACCGCTGCGGATATCGCCGCGGCGGCAGCGCTCAACGCGCAATATGACCCCTCACGCGATCCGGCCGCAGATCTTGAGACCGCCAAGGTCGAGGCCAAGCGCGGTGGCAAGCGCATCGTGCTCAACGTCGGCAATGCGGCCTGCGAGCCGTGCAAGGCGCTGGACGAGCTGATGGGCGGCGATGCCGAGCTGCGCAGCTTCCGCGATGCGCACTTTGTGGTGGTCAAGGTCAACCGCGATGCGGCCAACGAGAACGCCGCGTTCCTGTCGCAGTTCGCGCAACTCAACGACTACCCGTCGCTGCTGGTGCTGGATAACGACGGCAAGCCGCTGACCCTGCAGTCCGGCCCGGAGCTGCGCAAGGGCGAGGGGTTCGATCGCAAGAAGCTGTTCGACTTCCTCAAGCAGTGGGCGCCGCCGCAGGCGTGATGCTCGCTGCAGCGTCATGCAAACCCCCGCGCTGCGGGTAGCGCTGTTCACTCAGGCGTCTGATCGAGTCTTGGCGACTCGGTGCAGTGTCCCAGCGCAATAAAAAAACGGCGCTTCCCCGCAAAAGGGAAGCGCCGTTTTTGTTGACCGAACCGCATGGCCGTGCTGCATGGATTGTGAGTGGTCTGCGCCGAAACGCCGATCACCCGCACCGCCTCTCAACGGTGCGACAGCCTCACTCCTTGCCGGCCATGCGCGGCAGCCCGTCCTTGGCCAGCCGGTCGATCAGCTTTTCCAGGATCTGCTGCTCCTCGGCGCTGAACACCGACATCAGCCGCTGCTCCATCTCGTTGACCAGCGGGGCGACGGTCTCGTACACCTGGCGTCCGGCCGGCGACAGCGCCAGCATCGAGCGGCGGCGGTCGTCGCCATGGGTTTCGCGGCGGATGAAGCCGCGCTCCAGCAGGCGCGCCACGGCGCGGCTCACTGCAACTTTATCCATCGCCGTGCGGTCGGAGACTTCACTGGCCGAGGAACCCGGATACAGCGCCAGGATGGTGATCACCCGCCACTCGGGAATGGCCATCCCGTAACGATCACCGTAGACCTTGGCGATGTTGCTGCTGATGCGGTTGGACAGCACGCTGAGGCGATACGGCAGGAACTGCTCGAGGTTGAGCAGCACAGGATGTTGCGGCGGAGTGGGGGCGTCGAGATCGCTCATGTTGCACTGTGTCTTGATTTTGGTTTCATTTGCAACTACAAACCGTGGGTGGCCTGCACATTCTCGCGGGTCTTCTGCCACCCCGCATAGCCCTGCGGATGGCCCAGCGTGGAGAAACGACGATGAGTGCACAACCGAACACCCCCATCAGCCGCCCCGATCCCGGCATGCAGGTCACCACCTTCGACAATCCGATGGGGATCGACGGGTTCGAATTCGTCGAATTTGCCGCACCCGCCGGCCAGGTGGCGCAGCTGCACGACTACTTTCGCAAGATGGGCTTCAGCCCGGTGCTGCGCCATCGCAGCCGCGCCATTACCGTCTATCGCCAGGGTGGGGTCAATTTCCTGCTCAACGAAGATCCCGATTCGTTTGCCGCCGATTTCGCCGCTGCGCATGGCCCGAGCGCCTGCGGCTTTGCGATCCGCTTCCGCACCCCGGCCGAGACCGTGCTGCAGACCGTGCTGGGCAATGGCGGCGAAGCGGTGCAGGACAAGGCAGAAACGCGCGCAGTGCCGGCGCCGGTGGTCAAGGGCATCGGCGACTGCATGCTGTATCTGGTGGACCGCTACGGCGAGGCGGGCAGCATCTACGACGCCGACTACGAGCCAATCGAAGGCGCCGACCAGCACCCGGCCGGCTTCGGGCTGACCTTCATCGACCACCTGACCCACAACCTGTACTTCGGCAACATGCAGCGCTGGTCGGACTATTACGAGCGCCTGTTCAACTTCCGCGAGATCCGCTATTTCGACATCAAGGGCGCCAAGACCGGCCTGGTGTCCAAGGCGATGACCGCGCCGGACGGCATCGTGCGCATTCCGCTCAACGAATCCTCCGACCCCAAGAGCCAGATCAACGAGTATCTGGACGCCTACCAGGGCGAAGGCATCCAGCACATCGCCTGCTTCACCGACGACATCTACACCAGCGTGGAAAAGATGCGCGAGGCGGGCGTGAGTTTTCTCGACACGCCGGACACCTATTTCGAAGTGGTGGACCTGCGCATTCCCGAGCACGGTGAAGACGTCGCACGCCTGCGCCGCAACAAGATCCTGATCGATGCGGATGTGGACACCAAGCAGCGCAAGTTGCTGCAGATCTTCACCACCAACTGCATCGGCCCGATCTTCTTCGAAATCATCCAGCGCAAGGGCAATGAGGGCTTTGGCGAGGGTAATTTCCAGGCATTGTTCGAGAGTATCGAGCGCGATCAGATGAAGCGTGGGGTGCTGTAAGTCTGGGATTGGTGATTCGCTATTCGGGATTTATGGTTGGTGCCATTAACTGCGTCGGTGCGGGTTTGAGTGGCACTCGTTGTGATGCCGAACGCCGCAGCTTGTTAAGTCAGGCGCAGCTTTGGTATGGATCAGGCGAATTACGCAGACAAGTCGCATGTAGCAGCCAATTGCGCGCGCGCCAAGCAACGCATGTGTCTGACAACACAGAGTGATGAAAACGTACGTTGCTGAAGCCCCTCTCCCCACGGGAGAGGGGTTGGGGTGAGGGTACGGTGGAACGATGAAAATCAAACCACCATTACCCACCGTCGCACTCACCAACGCGCGTGCGTTACGCACGGAGATGACAGACGCAGAGCGCGCACTTTGGCGCTGTCTACGCAGCAATCAGCTACAAGGTTTCAAGTTCAGACGTCAGCATCCGATTCCGCCGTACATCGCAGATTTTTGTTGTATCGATGCGGCGTTGGTTGTTGAGCTGGATGGATCGCAGCACCAAGCATCCAGCGATCAGGCAAGGACGCGGTGGCTGCAATCGAAGGGATGGACAGTGCTGCGCTTCTGGAACAACGATGTGTTGTTTTCGCTGGATGCGGTGGTTGAGACGATCTGCAAGATGGTCGCTACGCCGTACCCTCACCCCAACCCCTCTCCCGGTGGGAGAGGGGCTTAATTCCAGCCCCTGTGGGGGCCAGTCCGGACGCACCCATGCACAACGACCAGCGTTACATGACCGGCTTCGGCAATGAATTCGCCAGCGAGGCAGTAGCCGACACCTTGCCGGTCGGCCAGAACTCGCCGCAGCGGGTGGCGCACGGGTTGTACGCCGAACAGTTGTCCGGCACGGCGTTTACTGCGCCGCGTGGCGAAAATCGGCGCAGTTGGCTGTATCGCATCCGTCCGGCGGCGGTGCATGGCGCGTTCTCGTTGATCGAGCAATCCGCCTTCCACAACGACTTCGGCAGCGGCCCGGTGCCACCGGACCAGCTGCGTTGGAGTCCATTGCCATTGCCGTCCACGCCGACCGATTTCATCGATGGTCTGTACACGATGGCGGGCAACGGCGGGCCGGAGACCATGTCCGGTGTTGCCGTGCATCTGTATGCGGCCAACGCCTCCATGCGCGATCGCTTTTTCTACGATGCCGATGGCGAGTTGCTGCTGGTGCCGCAGCTCGGCCGCCTGCGTATCCACACCGAGCTGGGCGTGCTGGAGCTGGAGCCGCAGCAGATCGGGGTGATACCGCGCGGTATGCGGTTTCGCGTCGAGCTGCCGGACGGCAACGCGCGCGGCTATGTCTGCGAGAACTTCGGCGGCCTGCTGCGCCTACCCGACCTGGGCCCGATCGGCTCGAACGGGCTGGCCAACGGGCGTGATTTCGAAACACCGCATGCCGCCTACGAACAGCGCGAAGGTGCGTTCGAGCTGGTGGCCAAATTCCAGGGCCATCTGTGGCGCGCAGACATCGATCACTCGCCGCTGGACGTGGTGGCCTGGCATGGCAACTACGCGCCGTACCGCTACGATCTGCGCCGCTTCAACGCCATCGGCTCGATCAGCTTCGATCATCCGGACCCCAGCATCTTCACCGTGCTGACCTCGCCCAGCGACACGCATGGCACGGCGAACATGGATTTTGCGATCTTCCCGCCGCGCTGGCTGGTGGCGCAGCATACCTTTCGCCCACCGTGGTTCCATCGCAACGTGGCCAGCGAGTTCATGGGCCTGGTGCACGGTGTCTACGATGCCAAGGCCGACGGCTTCGCGCCGGGCGGGGCATCGCTGCACAACTGCATGAGCGGGCACGGCCCGGACGCGGCAACCTTCGACAAGGCCTCGCATGCGGATCTGACCCGCCCGGATGTGATCACCGAGACCATGGCTTTCATGTTCGAGACGCGTGCGGTATTGCGTCCTACCGGGCAAGCGCTGCAGGCGGCGCATCGACAGGGCGATTATCAGCAGTGCTGGTCGGGCTTGCGTGCGGCGTTTCAGCTGCCGACCTCGGAATGATGCGATGTCAGAGCGTCTGATAAGAAGTCGCGGGCGCTCGGCAGGCGGTTGCGGGCAGCACGCATGACTTTCGCCATCCCGTTCGCGCAGTTGCAGTTGCAGCGCGCTGAACCGCGTTCCGATACGGCCAGTGGCGTGGCATCGTTCGCCTTGCTGGGCAAAACGGTGCGCACGAAGGGACGATGCCGCATTGAGCAATGACCGTGCCGGCTGGCGGTGAGCAGCAGTGGTGATATGGATCGCTTCAAGCCCGCAGCTAGCCCAGGGTGATATCAGGGCGCACCGCTCGCGCTACCCATTGCGGCTGGATACCGCTGCTGGATCATGCCGCCTGCAACGTATCCGGCAGCAACTCGCCGATGCGTGCACGCACGCGTTCGGCGTAGGTTGCCGAGGTGATCTGCGGCAGTTCGCGTAGCGCCTCGGCAATGGCGGCACCGATGGCGTCTTCCGCGCGGGCGGCCTGCAGCTGACGGTGCAACGCGGCAGCGGCGGGGTTGCGTTGCAGTTGCAGGATGTCGAGCAGATACAGCCGTGCATTGGTGGCCGCGCGCCGCCGCTGACGCTGCAAGTCTTCTTCGGTCTGCTGCGCATCCGGCAGTTGCACGGGCGCAGCGGGCGTCGGCTCTGTCGCAGCGGACGTGCCGGACGCACTATCCGCGCTACCCGCACCTGCATCCGCTTCACCCAGCTGCAGATATCCCATCGCACACAAGGTCTGCACCAGCGTGGCGGCATTGCCGCCCAGCAACTGCGCCAGCGTCGCCAGGTCGCGCTGGCCATCGGCCAGGATCAGGGTGCGCCGCTGCAACAACGTGAGGGGGCTGCGGTGCGACTGCAGCGCGGTGACAGCGAGTTCGGTCTTGCGTGGGGTCATGGTGGCAGTCCTGCGAAGCCGTCAGCGTGACCGCAGCCAATGAAGCGCCGATGACATCGGCAAGACGCAATGGTCACACCGGCAATATGGTCACGCCGGCAATGGTCACAGCGTTCTGCACATCACCGCGCTGCGCGCTGTGTAGGCTGTCGCGGAGCCATAAGGAACGCACGCATGACATCCAGACTGCTTGGTTTGATGGGCGCACTGCTGTTACTGGCCGGCTGCAATCGCGCCGACGACTCCAGAATCACGGTTGAGGCAGCTAACGCGGAGCAAGTGCCTGTCCCCGCAGCCCCCAACGACCAGCCGCCTGGCGAGGTGCCACCCGCCACCGCGCCCGCCGGCACGTTTCCGCCGCAACTGCGTCAGGACCCTGCCGCACTCGCGCGTCTGGACGGCTACGGCGATCTGCGCCTGGGCATGGACGCGGCGCAGGCGCATGCTGCCTGGGGCGGCGACTTGCGCGGCGAAGCGGCAAGCGATGGCGGTTGCTATCTGCTACGGCCGCAGTGGGCCGACGACGCGCGCCGTTTCGGTTTCATGTTCGAGGGCGACCACTTTGTGCGCTATCAGACCAGCGAGCCCAAGGAACTCGCACCCGGTGGCGGCAAGGTCGGCATGACGCTGACGCAGTTGCGCGCGCTGTATCCCGATGGCCTGACCGAGCAGCCGCACAAATACGTCCCCGGGGCGCTCAGCCTGCGCTTTGCCGATGCGGCGGCACAGTCGGCGCTGGTGTTCGAAACCGATGCCCAGGGCAGGGTGACCAACTGGCGGGTAGGGCAGCTGCCGCAGGTGGATTATGTCGAAGGCTGTGGCTGAAGCGCTTGCCGGATCGCGTTCGAACGCCTGGTGCAGCTCAGTCGATCACCCGCCTTTCGAGGCCTCAGTTCAACGCCTAGTGCTGCTCCGACTCTGGCCCCAGATGCTGTTTCTCGGTTTCTTCGTTCTCGCCGACATCGCCCTGCACCTGCGGTAATCCTTCCTCGCGCATCTCGCTCTTGTTCGGCACTTCCGGGCGGTTTTCCATCATCAGCGACAGCGCCGCCTTGGCCATCATGTGCGCGCTGATCGGTGCGGTGATGAACAAAAAGACGGTGATCAGCAACTCGCGCGGTTGCGGGTCCACGCCTAAAAACAGGTGATAGCCCACCGATGCCAGCAGCACGCAGCCCACCCCCAAGGTGCTGGCCTTGGTCGGCGCATGCAGGCGCTTGAAAAAGTCAGACAGCTTCACCAGCCCGAGCGCGCCGATCAGGATGAAGAACGTGCCGACCAGCAACAAAGCGCTCAGCAGGTATTCGGTCAGGGCGATCATTCGACGATGTCCCGGCGCAAGACATATTTACTGAGCACCACGGTGCTGCCGAAGCCAAGCATTGCGATCACCAGCGCGGCTTCGAAGTAGATCGGCGAATCCAGGTACATGCCCAGCAGCATCAGCTCGGCGATGGCGGTGATGGAGAGCGTGTCCAACGCAAGAATGCGATCGGGCACGGAGGGGCCCCGCAGCAATCGCCATAGCGCCATCAGCATGGCCAGACCCACCGCGTGCATGCAGATGACGATGGTCGATTCGATGAACATGTGGCCGGTCATGGAAAGATCTCCATCAGGGGCTTCTCGTAGCGGGTCTTGATCTCGGCGATCAACGCGTCCGGATCGTCCAGATGCAGCACGTGCACCAGCAGATATTTACGGTCGTCCGAGAGCGCCGCCGACACCGTGCCGGGGGTGAGCGTGATCATGCTGGTCAGCGCGGCGATGCCATGGATGTTGGCGATATCCAGCGGCACCCAGATGAAACCGGGATGGATGCGCGACTCCGGGCCGAGCACCTGGCCGGCCACCTTGATGTTGGAGCGCACGATATCGCCTGCGGCCACCAGCAGCATGCGCGGCACCGAACGTAGTGAACCGATCTGCGCAAACTCGCGGTCCAGTCGTGCCGCGAAGATCGGCACCACCCAGCCCAGCAATAAGCCGAGCACCCACTGCTGCGGCCCGAAGCTGTCGCTGAGCAGCAACCAGAACACGAACACCATCACGCTCAATGGTGCCGATGGAAACATCCGCCGCCGCAGCGGCACACGCGCGCTCATGGTTGCCTCCGTTGCGGTGTGGTGGCACGCACCTGTTCCACATACGCACCGGGGTCGCGCAGCTGCGCGCCGGCCGCATCGGTGTAACGCATCAACGGACCGGCGCCCACCGTCATCGCCACCAGGCCACTGAGCAGCAACACGGTGGCGGCGGTTTCCACCGGGCGCATGCGGCCACGCCGTTGCGGTTGCAGCTCCGGCACATCTTCCACGGCTTCGGGTACGCGCCAGAACAGGCGCACGCCGGCACGCGTCAGTCCGATCACCACCAACAAGCTGCTGCCGAGGATCGCGGCCCAGACCGGCGCGACCAGACCATCGGGCACATGCTGCAGCAACGCCGCTTTGGCCAGAAAGCCGGACAACGGCGGCAAGCCGGCCACCGCCACTGCGGCGATCATGAACATCGTGCCGGGCATCCCACGCCGTGGCAGTGGCGCGACCACTTCCTTGCGATCGCTGGCACTGCCGCGCCGCCGGCGGATCAGATCCGACACCATGAACAACGCAGCCGCCACGAAACTGCTATGCGGCAGGTAATACAGCCCCGCACCCAAGGCGCCGGCATCGTCCAGCGAGAACGCGATGAACAAGGTCGCCGCCGAAAACACCACCAGATACGACACCATCACCCGCAGCCGCGATGCCGCCATCACCCCGATGGCGGCCATCACCAGCGTGGCGATACCCAACCACAGCAGCGCGTGCCGACCGAAGCCCTGCAGTGCGCCGGCACCGGCGCCGAACCACAGCGACGACACCCTCAGCGTGGCGTACAGCCCGACCTTGGTCATGATCGCGAACAACGCGGCCACCGCGGCCGGCGCACGCGAGTAAGTTTCCGGCAGCCACAGATACAACGGCAGCAACGCGGCCTTGCTGCAGAACACCAGCAGCAACAATCCCAATGCAGCTTTGGCCAGCGGCACATCCTGCGCCGGCAGCTCGGCGATGCGTTGCGACAGCTCGGCCATGTTGAGCGTGCCGAACACACCGAACAACAAACCCAGCGCGACCAGGAACAAGGTCGACGCACACACGTTGAACACCACGTAATGCAGGCCCACGCGCATCTGCAAGCCGCGCCCGCCGCTGAGCAATAACCCGTAGGAAGCGATCAGCATCACTTCGAAGAACACGAACAGGTTGAAGATGTCGCCGGTCAGGAACGCACCGTTCAAACCCATCAACTGGAACTGGAACAAGGCATGGAAATGTGGCGCGCGGCGGTCCCAGCCGGCACACGCATGCAGCAGGCAGGCCGAGCCCAACATTAAAGTGGTCAACAACATCCACGCCGACAAGCGGTCGCCCATCAACACGATGCCGATGCGTGCCGGCCAATCGCCCAGCAGATACACCAGGACCTCGCCTTCGGCGGCGCGCGCGAACAGCGCGATCACTGCCGCAGCCAGCAAGGCCATGCTCACCCACGCCACCGTGCGCTGCACGCGTGGCCCATAGCGACGATGCTCGACAAACAGCGACGCAGACGCACCCAGCATCGGGATCAGGATCGGCAGGATCAGCAGATGATTCATCGCCGCGCCTCGCGCGTGTCCAACCCGGTAGTGGCATCTTCGTGCGCATCCACATGATCGCTGCCGTTATCGCTGCGGCTACGGATCGCCAGCACCAGGCTCACTGCAGTCATCGCAAAGGCGATCACGATCGCAGTCAACACCAGCGCCTGCGGCAACGGATCGGTGTAGTGCATCAGATCGGCGGGCACGTCGTCGCGCAACACCGGCGCCTGACCGCTACGCACGCGCCCGCCGGCGAAGATCAGCAGGTTGGTCGCATACGACAGGAAGGTCATCCCCAGGATCACATCGAAGCTGCGCGCGCGCAGCAACAGGTAGATCGCCAATGCAGTGAGGACGCCGATCGCGCTTGCCAGTGCCAGTTCCATCAATGCTGCTCCGCGGTGCGTGTCGAACGTTGGGTGGGGTCGATCTCGCCGCGCTGCGAACTGCGCGTGCGCGAAGGTTTGATCGTGCCCATCATCGACAGCATCAACATCGCCGCGCCGAACACCACCAGATACACGCCGATATCGAAACCCAGCGCGCTGGCCAGTTCCAGCTCACCCAATAGCGGCAACGGAATCTCCACATGCCCGCTGCTCAAGAACGGCATGCCGAACAGCAGCGACCCTGCACCGCTGACCAGTGCGAACAACAGCCCGATGCCGATCAGGCGGATGTAGTCGAAACCGAAGCGCGATTCCACCGAGGCGGTGCCCTGGATCACGTACTGCATCAGCAACGGCACCGCCAGCACCAGGCCGGCGATGAAGCCGCCACCGGGCGCGTTATGGCCGCGCAGGAACAGAAACAACGACACCGTCAGCGTGAGCGGGAACATGATCTGCGCCAGATCGGCCGGCACCGGCAACTTGATCGGCGGCCCCGGCATGCTGCGCTCCGGCGCCATGCGCGAGCGCCGCAGCAGTGCATGCACCACCAGCCCGGCAATGGCGAACACGGTGATCTCGCCGAAGGTATCGAACCCGCGGAAATCCACCAGGATCACGTTGACCACGTTGTGGCCGTACGCTTCCGGCAGCGCACGATGCAGCATTTCCCCTGCCACGGTGTGGCTGGGCTGTGTCATCAAGGTGTAGGCCAGGGCAGCCAGGCCGGCGCCACCGACGATGGCAATGGCGGCATCGCGGATCTTGCGCAAGCGCGCAGGCTCGGGCAACGAGCGCTCGGGCAGGTAATTCATCGCCAGCAGCATCAGCACCAGCGTCACCATCTCCACCAGCAACTGCGTCAACGCAAGGTCCGGTGCCGACAGGAACACGAAGGTCAGGCTGACCGCCAGGCCGGTGCCGCCGAGCACCAGCACCGCCAGCAGGCGCTGCTTGTACAGGAACAGACTACCCAGCGCGCAGGCGATCATCAGCAGCCACACCGTCCAGCCCAGCAGCGGCATCGGCGTGGGGGCAGGCCAGGCCGGCAGCGTGCCGCCTTGCAGGAACGGGACCAGCGCCACCACCACCGCACTCAACACCAGCAACATCAGCATGCGTTGCAGATTGCCGTTGGTGACCGCATCGGTCATGCGCGCGGTGGCGGCATACAGTGCGCGAAGATTCCAGTTGAACAGCGCTTTGCCTGGCGAGCGGTTCTGGATCGCATACAGGTCCAGCGTGCGGCGCAGCGCCATGTACAACAGCGTGCCACCCACCATACCGGCGATGCTCATCGCCAATGGCCAGTTCCAGCCATGCCACAGGGCCAGGCTGTAGTCGGGCAACCTGTCGCCAAGGATCGCACTTGCACCGGCGCGTAGCACTGGCGCGATGGTCCATGCCGGCACGATGCCCACCGCCACGCAGATCAGCACCAGTACCTCCACCGGAATCTTCATCCAGCGCGGCGGCTCGTGCGGGGTGGTGTCCAGATCGCGCGGACCTTCGCCGAAAAAAGTGTCGTGCACAAAGCGCAGGCTGTAAGCCACGCCAAGCAGACCGGCCAGCAGCGCAGCGATGCTGGCCAACACACGCATCGCCTGCGGCGCTTCGGTTTCCAGTGCGACGGCAAAGAACATTTCCTTCGACAAGAAGCCGTTGAGCAGCGGAACGCCGGCCATCGCCAACGAGGCGATGATCGCCAGCGCGCTGGTGAATGGCATCAGGCGGCGCAGATTGCCCAGCTTGCGCATGTCGCGCGTGCCGGTCTCGTGGTCGATGATGCCGGCGGCCATGAACAACGAGGCCTTGAACACCGCGTGGTTGAGGATGTGGAACACGCCGGCCACCACCGCCATCGGTGTTGACAAGCCGAACAGCATCGTGATCAAGCCCAGATGCGAAATGGTCGAATACGCCAGCACGCCTTTGAGATCGTGCTGAAAGATCGCATGCCAGGCACCCAGCAACAGCGTGATCGCGCCGATGCTGGTGACCGTATAGAAAAACAGATCGGTGCCGGCCAGTGCCGGGTGCAGACGCGCCAGCAAAAACACACCGGCCTTTACCATCGTGGCCGAGTGCAGGTAGGCCGAGACCGGCGTCGGCGCGGCCATCGCATGTGGCAGCCAGAAGTGGAACGGAAACTGCGCGCTCTTGGTGAAAATCCCCAGCAGCACCAGGCACAACGCATACGGATACAGTGGGCTGGCGCGAATGAGATCGCCGGCTGCCAACACCGCATCCAGCTGAAAACTGCCGACAATGCGGCCGATCATCAAGATGCCGCCCAGCAGCGCCAGGCCGCCACCAGCGGTCAACACGAAGGCCATGCGCGCGCCCTCGCGCGCGTCCTTGCGGTGCGACCAGAAGCCGATCAACAGGAACGAGCTGATGCTGGTGAGTTCCCAGAACACCATCAGCAACAGCAGGTTGCCCGACAACACCATGCCGAGCATTGCGCCCATGAACAGCATGAGATAGGCGAAAAAGCGCGAGGCGCTGTCGCGTGCGCTCAGGTAGTAATGCGCATACATCACCACCAGCGCGCCGATGCCCAGCACCAGTAATGCGAACATCCATGCCAGGCCATCGAGCCGCAGCGAGAACAGCAAACCGATTTGCGGCAACCACGCATGTTCGCTGTGGATCACTTCACCGCGCAGTACCGCCGGTGTCAGCATCGCCAGGATCAGCAGCCCGCCCAACGGCGCGGCCGCAGCCAACCACGCAGTGATCGAACGGGAGGTGCGCCAGAACAGCGCGGTGGCGGCCGCCATCACGAAGGGCAGCGCGAGCAGGATTTCCAACGAAAAAGGCATGCAGGGAACACAAGATTCGCGAGCAGGCCAGAGAGCTTAACAAAACGTTGACTAACGGCCGCGTCAACGTCATCGCCGGGCGCATGCGGAAATCGCCGCTGGACCGTCGCCGCATCGCTGCGTTGCACTCGCTATGCTGGGCTCACCAAGACTGCATCCGAGCCCTGTGACCGCTGCCAATCCCGCCCCGTCCACCGCTGTCTCTGCGCCACGCGCCCTGGTGTTCGGCGGCAGCGGGCAGATCGGCGAACGTCTGCTGACGCGGCTATTGAGCCGTGGCTGGCAGGTCACCGCGTGGTCGCGGCAGCCGCGTGCGGCACGTACCGGGTTGATCTGGCGGCAAGGCGATCTGGCTGTGCCGGCAGCGGCAGGCGAAGCGTTCGAGGTGATCTTCAGTTGCGGCCCGCTGGATCATTTCGCACGTTGGTACGCTGAAAATCCGGTGCTCGCCCCGCGCATTGTGGCGTTCGGTTCGACCAGCCTGGAGGTCAAGGAACACTCGATCGATGCGGCCGAGCGCGATGTCGCCCAGCGCCTGGCGAACGCCGAACAGGCGCTGTTTTCTGCAGCGCAGGCACGCGGCGCAACCGCAACGGTGCTGCGCCCGACGCTGGTCTACGGTGCCGGGCGCGACCGCACGCTCACCCAGATCGCCAACCTGGCGCAGCGCACCGGCGCGTTCGTGTTGCCGGCCAACGCCACCGGTTTACGTCAGCCGGTGCATGTGGACGATCTGGCCAGCGCCGCGCTGGCGGTAGTCACCCAGCCGGCCACGCAGCAGCGCAGTTATGCGGTGGGCGGGGGCGAAGTGTTGGCCTACATGCAGATGGTGGAGCGCGTGCTGGCTGCTTTGCCACGACCGGCGCGGTTGTATCAGGTGCCGCCGACGCTGTTCGGGTTGGCGCTGAGCGCTGCACAACGCCTGGGCCGCCTGCGTGGCATGAATGCGGCGGCGTTGCAGCGCATGCGCGATGACCTAGTGTTCGATCTGGAACCGGCGCGCCGCGATTTCGGTTACGCGCCGCGTGCGTTTCGTCCATTGCCGGAAGAACTCGGCGTTCGCGAGTGAGGTTAGTGAGGTTGGTGCCTCGAGCCTAGTAGCGCCAACCCAGCTGGCGATACAACTTGGCCAGCACCCAGATCGGCCCGATCAGCAGATAGGTCAGATCGGTCAGAAAGCTCGGCTTGCGGCCTTCGATCTTGTGGCCCACGAACTGCGCGATCCAGGCCAGCACGAATACCGCCACGCCTAACTTGAACACGCCGCCCAGGCCAAGCTTGCTCTCGATCAAGCGGCACAGACAGCCGAAGAAGAAGAAGATGCCCAGCATGCCCAACCCCAGCGGGCGCGACAGCCGGTTGTAGTACGACCACACCGCAAACATCGACAGCGCCGCCCACACGCCGCTACTGAACCAGGTGCCGCCCACCGGGATGCACCACAGCAAGGCCACCACCGACCACAGGATCGCCGGCACTGCCAGCACATGGATCTGCTGGTTGGTGGCGTTTTGATGATCGTCGGAATAGCTGGCGAAATAGCGGTCGATCGGCCGCGCGGTCGTGGTGCGTTCGGTCATGTTCCCTCCCAGGAATGACCCAAGCATACGCGCGCGGATGGCGCTGTGGCAGCCGGGCACCTTGCCACGCGCCGGTCGCGTGGCAAGGGCCGGCATGCATCAGTTGACCGACACCGCGCTCCACGCTGCGGCAACCGCGCGGTATTGCGTGGAGGTGCCGCCATACAGATCGGTGGCCGCGCTCAACGTGGCCCTGCGTGCGGCCGCGTAGTTGGTCGAAGAGGTCATGTAGACCGTCAACGCGCGGTACCAGATGCGGCTGGCTGCGGCACGGCCGATCGACGTCAGCGCGGTATTGCCGTTGCACACCAGCCCGGCCGGCGTCACGTTCCAGCTGGTGCCCGCACCAAAGCCGCTCGGCACCACCGCGCCCTCGGCCAGCAGATAGTAGAAATGGTTGGCCACCCCCGAGCTGTAGTGCACGTTGAGCGAGCCCAGGCTGCTGCTGTAGCAATCGGGCGAGTCGCCATCCAGGCTCGGCTTGAACATGTAGCGCAACGCCAGCGTGCCGCTGCTGTTGCCGGGGACGATCTTTTCGCCGATCAGATAATTGCCCGGCTGCGCGCTGTTGTTGGCGGAGTACTCCACCATCGCGCCCATGATGTCGGAAGTGGCTTCGTTCAAACCGCCGGACTCGCCCGAGTACACCAACCGTGCGGTGCGACTGGTCACGCCATGGGTCATCTCGTGGCCGGCCACATCCACCGAGACCAGCGGCGTGAATGTGCTGCCGTCGCCATCGCCGAAGGTCATGCAGAAGCAGCTGTCCTGCCAGAACGCGTTGTTGTAACGGCTACCGTAATGCACACGGCTGCGCGCACCCGCGCCATCGTTGGCGATGCCGCTGCGCGCATGCGTGGTGCGGAAATAGTCCCAGGTCAACGCCACGCCGTAATGCGCATCCACCGCTGCCGTCACCGTATCGCTGTTGGCGCCGCTGCCCCAGGCGTTGTCGGCATCGATGACCAGCGTGCCGTTGCCGGAGGTGCTGTTGCGCATGTTGTAAGTGGCACCGCTACCGCGGCTCAGATCGGTCAACTCGTAACCGCTGCTGCAACGCGTTGTCGATAATCCAACGTTGCCTGCATACAGCGAACGCCCGGTACCGGTTGCGCTGGTGCCGCCACTGCACACGGTGTGCACCGTATCCCAGGATTCGAGAATGCGTTGATTGACCGCATCGACGATGTAATGCATCTCGGTGGGCGTCTGGTCGGGCTTGATGCCGCTGTAGATCACTTCGTAGACCAGCCGCGGTGCGCCTTGGCGCGCATACAGCGCCAGACTTGCGCGTGGCGCGGCGTCGGGTGCCACATCGAACTGCGCACCGGCCGCACGCACCGCAGTGTCGGCATCGATGCCCGGCACGATGGCCGGGCGCACGTTGGTGTCCATGGTCTGGCTCAATTGACGCATTACCCCGCGCCGCGAATGCACCACCACATCGCCGCCGATGACCGGCAAGCCCTGATAGGTGCGATCGAAGCGCACATGCTCGGTGCCATCGGCATCGACAATGCTGTCGCGCGCGACAAACGCATCGGCGGTTGCACGATTGGCCAACGCCGCAGCGTTGTTGCCCAACAACGATTGCGCGCGCGCTACCGCGGCATCGGCGGAAAGATCCGCGGCACTGGCGACAGCAGACAACGATAGCGCACAGCAGATCGCTGCGCCCAATACATGGAATTGCATGACGACTCTCTCCCAGGAAACGTGCAATGCAAAGATCGGCGGCGACGAGCATCAGCCGATCGCGAATGGCAGCAGGGTGCCGGCAGCCAACCTTGCACAGTCTGTGATAGCGCAGTAGTAAAAATTACAGTTGTGTTGCGTTCTGTGCGCCGCGCCACTTTGCGTTGTGGAGCGCATCGCAGACAGATGCAAGATGTGCTGCATGATCGCCGCTCATCGCGCTACAGACGCGTATCGCAGCGCTGTTCTACAAGATCGTTGTTTCTACAAGAATGTGTCGGCGCCCAGTGACACGCGGTGCGCCAGGGAGCATGCAGTGGTGTTCGATTGCGGCATCGCTTTCAGTCGCGAGCGACGATGGTGATGTTAGGGCGCGCACAAAAAAAGCCGGCCAGAAAACTGGCCGGCTTTGTTGATGCACTACTGCACCCTTAGCGGCCGCCGATGGCGACCTTGTGCTGCTCGTCCTGCGTCTGTTGCTGCTGCGTCTGGCCAGCCAGCAACTGCGCACTGGTCTGCTCCAGCGTGGGAGCGGGCTGATTCAGATCCACTGCCGCACGGAAGCCTGGCGTCGTTCCCATGACGAACGCCTTACCGTTCTGCACCGTGACGTCCTGCAGCTTGTCGGCAGAATCGATGCCGTTCTGCTTGGCCTGCAAGGTGACGTGGGCCGCCGTTTCGTTGGAGATCATGCTTGGCAGCCTGCTGCGGATCGCGGTGTGCAGCGCATGGTCCGGATGCGAGGCATCGTTCAACGATGGACCCTTCGGCGCGGCCTGCTGCGTCTGGCCTGCCTGCATCTGGGTCTGCGCCGGCAACGCGGACAAGGCGGCCTGTGTATTGCGGCCCACCACGCCATCGGGCTGCAGCCCATGCTGCTTCTGGAATGCGATCACCGCCTCACGCGTGTTGTCGCCGAAGCGGCCATCCTCGGCAAGCCGGTTCCCCTGCGCATCGCGCACGCCAAGTCGGTTGAGGTCCTGCTGCATCTTGCCGACATCGGGATTGTGGTCGCCCTGACGCAGCGTGCCGTTGCCAGCGTGTGTCGATGCTTGAGCCTGACGAGCGCCTGATTCCTGATGATGTCCTTGATTCCAGAACGTCTCCGGACTGGTCAGCTTGCCGTTGGCATCGCGCAGTTGGTAATGCACATGCTGTGCGTACTGGTTGACACCGTTCGGGCCACGTCCGCCCATCGTGCCGATGGCATCGCCCGCGGACAGCGCCTGGCCTTCTTTGACCTTCAGCCCTTCCAGATGCAGGATCTCGTGCGAGTTGCCCTGCGCATCGCGAATCTTGACGGTGCCGTAGTTGCCACCGGCGAACGTGACGGTTCCCGAGACCGGCGAATGCACGGTCGGATGCTGCAGATTGCGACCTGCCTGGCCGCCTTGATAGTTGAAGTCGGTGCCGCCGTGGTCGCGCGCGCTGCGATGCTCGCCGTAATGACCCGTGATATGCGGCGCCGTCCCATTCTGGGGAGGTAGCATCCGCTCCATGGTGGTCTGAAACGAGCTGGATGCCGCATGCGGGGTCTGCGCAGGTGCTGGCGCAACATGCTGTGCGGGCTGCACTGGCTGTCCTAGCTGGCCGTGTGCAAGGTTGTTCATCAACTCGGGCGTGATATCGCGCTGCCAGCGAGCGAATCGGTTTTCGCGGTCGGCCAATCCATTCGGCGGGTCACCGCCATTGATTGCAACGCCTGCGGCGTGTGCATCCTGTCTGGCTGCTTGCGGAACATTGTTCTGCCAATACCAAGTGGCGATACGAGATGCATTTTCAGGCTGCGCGGCCAGATCCGGATGTGCCACCAAATCCAGGTCCAAGGCTTCGCCTGCCGCGCGATATTGATCCTTGCCGGTGAGTTGCATGTAGCCGCGGCCGCGATACAGATAGCCGTCGCCGGGCTCGTTGTTGCCCATGCGCCCGCCATACATCAACTCGGCCAGTTTTTCCGGCTGCCCGCGCAAGGCCTCCAGACGCGCTTCTTCCAACGCCTCGGGGCCCTCACGCAGTGCGGAGCGCACTTTCGAACTCACCTGCGAGGATCCGTGCGTATAGCGGAAACCTTCTTCCAGGCGATTGAGACCCATCGACTCATGACCGACCTGAGCCATGAAATTCGCCAGTTCTTTCGGTTGGGTAATGCCTGATGCATAGGCCGATTGCAGCAGCCCTGTTTCGCGATCAGTTGCCATTGGTGTAACTCCTCATTTCTCAGCAACGTTAAATAACGGACTCCATCCTTGTCCGTGCAAACCACTACTTCCCTTTAATTCGTTTTCTCGTTCCCTGCTTCATCCAGCGCTGCGACTTTCTTTAGCGTCGCAGGGTCGAAATCCTGGAAGGTGACCGTACCGAAATCCTTCGATGTCAGTTCCAGTGTGTTGTGCTGTTCTGTTTCGGTATCCGTGAGGTCACGGACGACCTTGTCCAGCATCCAGGTCTGTTGATCGGCGGAATATTTGAACGTGAAGTCGTCTGCCCAGCGCTCGCGCGACCCACCAGAAATGGAAATCGTGAACTGACCCTTTTGAATGCGTGAAAACGCATATGGGTCTCCAGCTAAACCGCCGCAGCGTGCACACGGCACGATCTTGCGATTTTCTGCTGCTTTTTGCAGCGCTCCCTCGGCAATCTGCGTCAACAGCAGGACCGTGCGCGGTTGCCCTTCGCCCAGCTTCTCGCTGCCGGTGGCCGGCGGGGACACGACGACCAGCGCATCGGAGTGGCCTGATCCAGTCAGATCGCCGCGGATGGTTTCCAAAGCCTTCGATCCTGCTGGAACGAAGGAGTCAATCGTGCCCATGGGGACAGTCCCTTGTGTAGGTGAGGCGGTGGATGAGGTGTCCGGTGCCGGCGGCTGCGCAGCAGGAGCGCCGCTCTCGACTGCAGGCTTGTCAGGCGCGCTGGCAGCCTGAGGGCCGTTACAGGCTGCCAGCGTGATCGCCAACACAGGGCCGATCAATCTAAGTGGATGCAAGGTCGTCTCCTGAAGCAGTGGGGTTGCGTGCGGCGCAAGATAGCTGCCGCATTAGAGTCAAAGTGACTGGTCGTCCACCTTCACCAGCGTCCAGCAGGGCTGCTGGGCGAAGTGGTAGACCTGCTGGTCGCCGGTGTCCGGTGTGCGGACCAGCACCTGGCGGCCTTCAGCCTCCTCGGAGATCGTGACCTCGCGGCCGCCGTTGCGGGCCGCCTCCAGGTTGGGGATCACCGGCCACTCGACCTTGGCCAGCGGAACCGTACGCGTCACCGGCGCAGGCTCGGGCTGCGCGCCCGGATCGAGCTGGATCATCGTCAGCGGATCGGCCGTAGCCTTTTCCTGCACTGCAATGTCTGCACTGAAACGTTTCAGAAAGGCGGGGAAGTCGGCATCGGGACAGCTTGTCGCCGGGGCGGGCGTCGTCGGCGCGGCGGCGGGCGTTGAGGCTGCAGGTGCGGCAGGCGTCGCAACGGTAGCTGGACCCGCTTGTTGAGTGCAGGCAGCAAGCGCCAGGCTCAGTGCCAGGGCATGCAGGGAAATTCGGAAAAGGGCCAACGGATCCTCCTGATCGTATCGGGGGCAGCTAGAGCGCGGGCGCGATTTTATCCGTGTGCTGCTTGCAGATATGTGAAGGCTTGCGGCTTCACCGTTTGCACGAGCTGGCGGGCACCAGGCAGATCAATCGGCCTGGCTATCTGCTCGCCTGACCGTCGTCCCGAAGCCCTTGAAGAAGTGCGCTTGGTCATTTCGCTGTTCGTCCTGTTGCCCTCGGACGCAAGCGTGTTTCAAAAGGGCCGTCGATAATGACTAAGCGGCAGTAATTAAAGTCGTGAGTTTGCCGGGTTTGATTGCCAGCAACTAGATTCCGTTTGAAAACACGTCGAGTGCATTTGCACTCACCCACCCCTGTACGCAATCGCCGACATACTGGCCTGGTGCGGCTGCATGGCAGGCATCACCGGCGGTAGGCGCCAAGCGTTTGATCGGCCTGTCGCCATACTGCTCGCACAACGCATTGTCCTTGCATTTTGCGACACTGCTTGCGGGGATTGCGACGACATAATAGTAAAGAGGATTCTGCCCTGCGCGGCCGATGCCTTGTACGCAGACGAGTTGGCCCTGCGCCAGATTGGCGTTGGCGGACGCATTGCTGCCGGTAGTCGGCACGGCACTGAGTGCGTCCACACCCTGTGCCTGCGCTACACCGGCAAAAAATCCGTCGTCGCCACACACAGGCGAAAGCTCCACGTCGTAAAGGTCGCCTGTCTCCACATTGCCAGCCGTGCAGCCTTTTGCGGTCGTTGCGTCGGTGCACTTCACGCCACTTGCCTGTATCAATGCTGCGAGTTGGTCACCGACAGGAGTCTGTGCAGAGGCTGGCGATGCCGTCGGTGCTGTCGATGTGGTCGTCGTCGCGGCGGGGGGCACGGACTCGCCCGCAGTGCATGCGCTTAATGCAAGCAGCAGCCCCGGCAGCAACGCGCTGCGGAACATGGGAAAACTGCGTAGAGAGACACTTGACGGAGCCATCGCGACCTCGTTGAACAATAAAGTGCACCATTGCAGTGTGCCTGTTGGCAATCGGCTATCTGCCTCTGCATCGCTGACCATTACACACTTGGCGCGTGATGGCCGAATTGCCAGCTGTCGCTTTCAGAATTCAAACCGCGTGCGCCAAGTAAGTCGCTTGGCGCTCAGGTCATCGCTGCAATGGTGCAACTTCAAAGCCCCGCAATCGGGGCTTCAAACATCAATCAACCGAAATACCTGCCAACCGCTGCAGTGCTTCGGCATATTTCGCACGCGTACGCTCGATCACCTCTGCCGGCAGGCTGGGGCCGGGCGCGGTCTTACCCCAGTCCAGAGTTTCCAGATAATCGCGTACGAACTGCTTGTCGTAGCTGGGCGGGCTGGTGCCCAGTTCGTATTGGTCGGCCGGCCAGTAGCGCGAGGAGTCCGGGGTCAGCATCTCGTCCATGATGTACAGGCGGCCATCGGCGTCGGTGCCGAATTCGAACTTGGTGTCGGCCAGCAGAATGCCGCGTTCGGCGGCAAAGTCGGCGGCGAAGCGGTAAATGCGCAGCGTGGCATCGCGCACGCGCTCGGCAAGCTCTGCGCCCACCGTCTTGACCATCGCATCGAAGTCGATGTTTTCGTCATGGTCGCCCACGGCGGCCTTGGTGGATGGGGTAAAGATCGGTTCGGGCAGTTTCTCGGCCTGGCGCAGGCCGTCGGGCAGTTCGATGCCGCTGATCTTGCCGGTGCGCTGGTAATCCTTCCAGCCGCTGCCGATCAGGTAGCCGCGTGCGATCGCTTCCACCGGCACCGGCTTGAGCTTGCGCGTGACCACTGCGCGCTTGGCATACAGCGCCGGGTCCACGCCGTCGGGCAGCACCTGCTCCACGCGGATGTCGACCAGATGGTTGGGCATCAGATGGTCGGTCTTGTGGAACCAGAAGTTGGAGACCTGGCACAGCATCTCGCCTTTGCCGGGGATCGGGTCGGGCAGCACCACGTCGAACGCGGACAGGCGGTCGGTGGCCACCATCAGCAGATAGTCGCCCGGGGGCGCATCGGCGGGCAGGCGCTCGCGGGGAATGTCGAAGACATCGCGGACCTTGCCACGGTGACGCAACGGCAGGCCGGGCAGATCGGATTGCAACAGCGTGGTCGACACAGGCACTCCTAAGGACGTCGCAATGACGCTGTCCCCGGGACCCGGCGGGCCCGCGGGTGGGCAGCGGGCCGCGTAGTGTACGGCGCTTCGGTGCGCGCCGCTGGATTTATTGGAGGCAACCGTGCGGCCGCGTGCAGGCCGTGTCAGCCAGGCCGGGTGGGCGTTCGGGTACTATCGCCAACCCGCCTCCCCGCCCCCGATCGCCCATGTCCTGGTACGGAAAACTGCTCGGTGCACTGGCCGGCGCCTTGCTGTTTCGCGGGGCACCGGTGGTGGGGCTGATGATCGGCCTGGCGATCGGCCACGCAGTGGACGCCGGTTGGTTCAAGCGTCGTGCGGAAAATCCGTATGAAGCGCTCGGGCTGGAGCCGGACGCCACCACTGCCGAGATCGACCTGGCCTATCGCCGGCTGATGTCGCGCTACCACCCCGACAAGGTGGCCAATGCCGGTCCGGAGGCACGCAGTCAGGCCGAAAAGAAGGCCAGCCAGATCAACGCCGCCTACGATCGCATCCAGCGGCTGCGCAAACGCTGATCGAAGGCCTGGCGCCTGGTCCCTGGTTGCAGTGCCTGACCGTGCAGCTAACCGCTTCGGGATCGAAGCCGAAAACCACGCAATAAAAAACGCCTGACCAGTTAAAGGCCAGGCGTCATTGTCACTCAAACATCAAGACTCAGAAACGATACGTCGCCGTCAGCCGCACTGCATTGGCCGAGAAATCGGTGTCTGTACGGCGCAGATCGGTACCGGCCGGATTGACGCGCAGGAACGGATTGGTCGCCGGTGCTGTGCCCGGCCCGACGCGCACGCGGGTGTCTTCGTCCTCCAGGCGGGTGAACAGGTATTCCACGCCCACCGAGACGTTGTCGCTCAAGCGGCGCTGCAGGCCAACACCGGCCTGATAGCCGTCGGCGCTGTCGCCACCGCTGCTGGTGAAGCTGTTGGCGGTGTTGCTGCTGGAGAAGCTGTGGTCGAACTCGCCGCGGGCCACGCCGGCGGTGAAATAGGCCAGAAAATCGCCCTGCTCGCCGAAGGCATACCCGATCCGGCCACGCAGGGCGGCGGTGCGGTTGAGCTGGCGGGTGAAGGTGTAGAACGCCGGGGTGGTGCTGAAGGCGCTGACGCTGTCGCGTAGGTCGTTGCGGGTGTACTCGGCGACCACGCCGTAGACCCAGTTGCCGGCCTGCCAGTCATAACCGAGACGCGCGCCATATTCGGCACCGCCCTTGTCCTTGCTGCAGCCACTGGCCGGGGTGCGGCCGGCTGCGGCGCCACCGCAGAAGCCGGGCGAGAACGCATCGGCACCGGTGGCGGTGCTGACCTGGTCGCCATCGCGGCCGTCCAGATTGGTGTCGAAGCCGAAGCGGCCGCCGGAGACGCCACTGACGTCGGCGCCGCCGACATTGGCGCCAATGGAGAAGCCGGACCAGTCGGCCGGGCCGGTTTGTGCCCAGGCGGACGGGGCGAGGGCCAACAGAACGATGGCGGCAGAAGCGAGCGGGGTGGTTTTCATGCGTTCTCCTTAATCGGGCGCAGCGCGCCAGTTCTGTGTGTACGCACGATGGCGGCGCACGGATGCAGAACGCTTTCATCCTGACGCTTTCATCCTGTGATCCCGGTTGCGAGAATGTGCGCTCCGTTACCTTCCGAGCTGCCCATGCAACCGACGGCGATCGCCCCGTCCATCCTGTCCGCCGATTTCGCCCGTCTTGGCGAAGAGGTGAACAACGTCCTGAAGGCCGGCGCCGACTGGGTGCACTTCGATGTGATGGACAACCACTATGTGCCCAACCTCACCATCGGCCCGATGGTGTGCCAGGCGCTGCGCAAGCACGGCATCACCGCGCCGATCGACGTGCATCTGATGGTCGAGCCGGTGGACCGCATCGTGCCGGACTTCGCCGATGCCGGCGCCACCACCATCAGCTTTCATCCCGAGGCCAGCCGCCACGTGCACCGCACGATCCAGCTGATCAAATCGCACGGCTGCCAGGCCGGGCTGGTGCTCAATCCGGCCACGCCGGTGGATATTCTCGATTGGGTGCTGCCGGAGCTGGATCTGGTGCTGGTGATGTCGGTCAATCCCGGCTTCGGCGGGCAGGCCTTCATTCCCTCGGCGTTGGACAAGCTGCGCGCGATCCGCAGCAAGATCGATGCGCTCGGCAAGCCGATCCGGCTGGAGATCGATGGCGGGGTCAAGGCCGACAACATCGGTGCGATCGCCGCCGCCGGTGCCGATACCTTCGTGGCCGGCTCGGCGATCTTCAATGCCCCCGACTATGCGCAGGTGATCGCGCAGATGCGCGCGGCGGTGGACGCGGTGCGATGAGCCAGGCCCCGCTGCAGATCCGCAGCGCCACGCCCGATGACGCCGCGCTGTTGCACGAACTGGTCACCGCACTGGCGGTCTACGAACGCGAGCCCGACGCGGTCAAGGCCAGCCCGGACGACCTGCGCGCCAGCCTGTTCGGCGACGGCGCCACCGCGCACGCGTTGATTTGCGAGCAGGACGGGCAGGCGCTGGGATTTGCGGTGTATTTCTTCAATTACTCGACCTGGCTCGGCCGCAACGGACTGTATCTGGAAGACCTGTTTGTGCGTCCGCAAGCGCGCGGGCAGGGCGCTGGCCTGGCGCTGCTGCGGCATCTGGCCCAGTTGGCCGTGCAGCGTGGCTGCGGGCGGTTCGAGTGGTCGGTGCTGGACTGGAACGCGCCGGCCATCGCGTTCTACCAGGCCGTCGGTGCGCGCCCGATGGAGGGCTGGACGGTGTACCGGCTCGACGGCGAGCGCCTGGCCGCGTTTGCCGCTGGCGCTTGAGCCAAGCGCGGCGCGCACCAGTGGTACATAAAAAGAAGGCCGCTCCCATTGGAGCGGCCTTCAAGAAAATTGGAGGCTGATCCTGCCCCCGCCCGTCGTCCCTGCTATGGACTTCCATCCTCCGGGTCATCGATGACATGCCAATGACAGCCCGGTGGCAGTGCGTATTCACGATGCACGCAGCGGCCCGCTGCTAGCCTGCGCGCATCACTCCCACAGCATTGGCAGCGCGCATGGCCCCGTCCCACTGGCGTCTGATCCTCAACGGCAAGTCCACCGACAATCTGGACCTGCGTGAGGCGGTGGGAACGCTGCGCAAGCGCGGCATCCAGCTCGATGTCCGGGTCACCTGGGAAGAGGGCGACGCCGAGCGTTATGTCGGCGAAGCCGTCGCCGATGGCGTGCACACCGTGGTCGCCGCCGGAGGCGACGGCACCCTGAGCGAAGTGGCCGCCGCACTCGCCCATCACGACACCGATGCCGCTACGCTGCCTTCGCTGGGTCTGGTGCCGCTGGGCACCGCCAACGACTTCGCCACCGCCGCCAACATCCCGCTCGAGCCGCTCGACGCGCTGACGCTGATCGCCGAACGCCCGGCGCAACCGATCGACCTGCTGCGCATCGACGCCGAGCACGGCCCGCATTGGTGCGCCAATGTCGCCAGTGGCGGCTTCGGTACCCAGGTCACCGTGGAAACCGACGAGGGTTTGAAGAAGATGCTCGGCGGCCTGGCCTATTTGATCACCGGCATGTCGCGGTTGGGGCGGATCGACCCGATCAGCGCCCGCTTCAGCGGCCCGGATTTCAGCTGGGAGGGCGAGTTCATCGCACTCGGCCTGGGCAACGGGCGCCAAGCCGGCGGCGGCCAGGCGCTGTGCCCGGAAGCCTTGATCGACGACGGCCTGCTCGACGTCACCATCGTGCCCGCGCTCAACGGCGAAGTGGCCGCCACCCTCGGCACCCTGGTCACCGGCGGCAAACAGGCCGCGCTGGAACGCGTCGCCGTGCGTGCCCGGCTGCCCTGGCTGGAGATGGTCTCGCACCAACCCCTGACCTTGAATCTGGACGGCGAACCTGAGACCTCGCAGCATTTCCGCATCGAATGCGTGCCGGCGCGCTTGCGCATGCATTTGCCGGTGGAGTGCCCGTTGCGCAGCGCTTGAAGCTGGGAATGGGGAATGGGGATTGAAGCCCCTCTCCCTCCGGGAGAGGGGTTGGGGTGAGGGTCCCTGTGCCGACACACATGCCGCTACCAGGCATCTCGCCCTGACATTGACCAACAGCAAGTCGTCGCAGACAGCCCACAGCCCAATACACCTATCAACGACAAACACGCGCCATCCGGCCCGGATGTCGCTCAGTTTGAAAAGCCACACCCAACAACACACGACCCAACCCACCTTCGCAATTCGCACATCTTCGGCACCGCACCTGCTGCCCTAAACCAGCAGTTGCGCTACAGTACCCACGTGTCCCGCCTGACGACTTCACGCTCCTTCTCTTCCGCTCGCCGCTGGTGGCGATGGTGGCCCGTTGCCGTCGTCCGCCCCGCCACAGAGTCCCGGAAGGAAAGTCGTCTTGATCACCGCAGAGCAGTTCCAGCGCCAGGCCGCTGAAGGTCACACCCGTATTCCCGTTGTCCGCGAAGTGCTGTCCGATCTGGACACGCCGCTGTCGGTCTATCTGAAGCTCGCCGACGGCGCCTATACCTATCTGTTTGAATCGGTCGAAGGTGGCGAACGCTTCGGGCGCTATTCCATCATCGGCCTGCCCGCGCGGCGCGTGTACAGCTTCCGCGGGCATACGCTGGAAATCAGCGAGCACGGCGAAGTGCTGGAAACCCGCGAGGTTGCCGACCCACTCGCCGAAGTCGATGCACTACGCGCCGAGCATTCGGTGCCGCAGCTCGACGGCCTGCCCGGCTTCACCGGCGGGCTGGTCGGCTGGTTCGGCTTCGAGTGCATCCAGTACATCGAGCCGCACCTCGGCGGCGGCGACAAACCCGACGAACTCGGCACGCCCGACATCCTGCTGATGCTCTCCGAAGAGCTGGCGGTGTTCGACAATCTCAAGGGCCGCCTGTACCTGATCGTGCATGCCGACCCGCGCCAGCCGCAGGCCTATGTGCGCGCCAATCGGCGCCTGGACGAGCTGGCGCATCGCCTGCGTCAGGGCGGTGCGGGGTATCCGCAGGCGCAGATTTCCGATGCGATCGACGAGTCGGATTTCCGTTCCTCGTTTACCCGCGAGGAATATCACGCGGTGGTGCGCAAGGCGCAGGAATACGTGCGCGCCGGCGATATTTTTCAGGTGGTGCCGTCGCAGCGTTTGCGTGTGCCGTTCCGTGCGCGCCCGGTGGATGTGTATCGCGCCTTGCGCGCGCTCAATCCATCGCCGTACATGTATTTTCTCGATGTCGGCGGCACGCAGGTGGTCGGTTCCTCGCCGGAAATCCTGGCGCGCCTGCGCGATGGCGTGGTCACCGTGCGGCCGATCGCCGGCACCCGCCCGCGTGGTGCCACGCCCGAGCTGGACAAGGCGCTGGAAGCCGAACTGCTGGCCGACCCGAAAGAGCGTGCCGAGCACGTGATGCTGATCGATCTGGGGCGTAACGATGTCGGCCGCGTTGCCGAACCTGGCTCGGTGAAAGTCGGCGAGCAGTTCGTGATCGAACGCTACAGCCATGTCATGCACATCGTCAGCGAAGTGACCGGTACGCTCAAGGCCGGCCTGAATTACAGCGATGTGCTGCGCGCCACGTTCCCGGCCGGCACCGTCAGCGGCGCACCGAAAATCCGCGCGCTGGAAATCATCCGCGAGCTGGAGCCGGTCAAACGCAACGTGTATTCCGGCGCAGTCGGCTATATCGGCTGGCACGGCGATGCCGACACCGCAATCGCGATCCGCACGGCGGTCATCCAGGACGGCTACCTGTACGTGCAGGCCGGCGGCGGCGTGGTCTACGACTCCGATCCCGACCTGGAATGGCAGGAGACGATGAATAAGGGCCGCGCGCTGTTTCGTGCGGTTGCGCAGGCGGCCAAGGGGCTGTGATGGACGGGCAGGGCAGCGCTGCGCGTATCAGTTTTCGCAACGACTACAGCGAAGGCGCGCACCCGCGTCTGCTGCAGGCACTGGTGCAGGCCAGTGCCGAGCATAACGCCGGCTACGGCACCGATCGTCACAGCGAACGTGCGATTGCGTTGATTCGGCAGGCGGTCGCGCAACCGCAGGCCGACGTGCATCTGTTGGTCGGCGGCACGCAGACCAATCTGACCGCGATTGCCGCGTTTCTGCGCCCGCATCAGGCCGTGATCGCAGTCGAAGCCGGCCATATCGCCACGCACGAAACCGGTGCGATCGAAGCGACCGGCCACAAGGTGCTCACCGTGCCCGCGCTGCACGACAAGCTCACCCCGGCGCTGATCCAGCCGGCGCTGGACGTGCACGGCAACGAACACATGGTGCAACCGCGCCTGGTCTACATCTCCAACAGCACCGAGAGCGGCACCATCTACACGCGTGCCGAACTCGATGCGTTGTCGCGTTTCTGCCGCGCGCACGACTTGCTGCTGTATCTGGATGGCGCGCGCCTGGGCGCAGCGCTGACAGCGGATGGCAACGATCTGGATCTACCGGCGATCGCCGCGCTGACCGATGCGTTCTACATCGGCGGCACCAAGAACGGCGCCTTGCTCGGCGAAGCCTTGGTCATCGTCACTCCTGCCTTGCAGGCCGACTTCCGTTATCTGATCAAGCAGCGCGGCGCGCTGCTGGCCAAGGGCATGGTGCTGGGCACGCAGTTCGCCACCTTGTTCGAAGATGGATTGTTCTTCGAGCTGGCTGCGCATGCCAATGCCATGGCGCAGCGTTTGCGCTCAGGATTGCTGGCCGCTGGCGCGCAGTTCACCAGCGACTCGCCGACCAATCAGCAGTTCATCGCCGTCAGCGCGCAGCAGGCCGCGCAACTGGCGCTGCGCTATGACTTCGAGCGCTGGGAAGTCCGCGCCGATGGCAGTCATGTGATCCGCTTCGTGACTTCGTGGGCGACCACGGCAGCCGCTGTCGATCGTCTGTGTGCGGACTTGGCGGCCCTTTTGCAGAACCCTGCCGTGCAGGGCCACGACTAGACATCAAGGAAGACGACGATGAACAAATTCGTAGGTTGGGTGCTCGCCACTGTCCTGATGCTGCCCGCCGTGGGAGTAGCTCAGATCAACACCTTGCCGTCGCAGCCGCACTTGCTGGTTAAAGGCCAGGCGTTTCGCACCGTCGATCCAGACCGTTTTATCGTCGACCTCAAGGTCAGCAAGACCGAGCTGCAGCCTGACCTGGCGCGTAAATTCGTCGAGGAGCGCGCCCGTGTGGTCCTGGATGGATTGCAGCGCAACCGCGTGCTCAAGGACTCGCTGTACGCCTCTGCGTTGTCGATTGCACCGCAATCGCGTTACGAGGCAGGCAAATCCGTCTTCGAAGGAACCCGGGTAGAGCGCAAGATCCGCGGCACATTTACGTCCTTGAAGGATGTGCGTGCCTTTCTCGGTGGGTTGGACGCCAATGAAAATGTCCAGGTGCTCTCGATGCAGACCGCCTACGGCGATGCCGCTGCATTACGTGCAGAACTCAAGCGCGAAGCCGCCACACAGTCGCGCGAATCAGCCCAAGGGCTCGCCGCTGCTTACGGCGTCCGGCTTGGTGGGATCTACAGCATCTCCGATGTCGCCCCGAATTTTGCCTATGGTGTCGAAGCAGGCACCTGGTCTGCCCCCGCAGCGCCAAAGCCAGGCTCGGTGGTGTCTCCGCCTTCGCCGCCGGCCCCACCGCCGCCGCCTGCGCCAAGCGCTGGGGTCCAGGGCGTCGGCGAAAGCCTCCTAACCGGCACCATCACCTACACCGAAAACATCTATGCGGTCTTCCTGATCGCGCAATGAGTCCCTGCCGTCCGGATCGTCAGCAAGGAAGGTGTCTATGTCATTGCCGAGCACCTGCCCACCAGGGCACGCGAACCGCATATCGCGCGCGCCGAGCGAAGTAACGTTCGGGCTGGTAACAACGCAAGGTATTTAGATGCCAAGCGGAGCCAGCTCGCGGACCAGATCGAGCAATAGGCGCAAGCCAGTAGGCAGTTGCCGTCGGCTCGAATAGTAAAGATGAAAGCCGGGTCCAGGGCTGGCCCAGTTCTCCAGCACGAGCCGGGCAGTGCCTGCAGCAAGCAACGGAGCCAGCACTGGCTCGGGCGCATAGACCAATCCTGCTCCACCTGTGAGTAGGGCCAGGGCCAGCCTGGTGTCGTCAATTGTCATGGTTCCGGGCACATCGACAGTCAGGAGTTCGCTGCCTTTTTCGAGCTCCCAGCGATAGATACGATCATTGCCCAGCCGGATGCGCACGCACCGATGATGGTGAAGGTCGAGCGGATGCTGCGGTATGCCATGGCGTGCGAGGTATGTGGGCGCCCCGGCGACCACCCATCTGATGTCTGGCGATAGCCGTTGGGCAATCATGTCTTCCGGCACGGTTCCACCGTAGCGAATCCCTGCATCGAAGCCCCCCTCAATGATGTCGATCATTCGATTGGTCGAAACAATATCGACTTCCACCTTGGGATAGCGTTCCGCAAAGATCGGTAGCACCGGACCGAGCAGGAGCGGCACCGCATCATTGATGACGTTGAGCCGGATACGTCCGGCGGGTGAATTCCTGTGCTGGTTCAGTAGCTCTATGGCCTCGCCAATGGCTCCAAACGGCCCAGATATCGCCTGCAGCAGCTGTTCGCCGGCAGCTGTCAGCGTGACGCTGCGGCTGGTGCGATGAAGAAGCCTGACTGCCAGGCGTGTTTCCAGTCCCTTGATGGCGTGGCTCAGCGCTGAAGAACTCACCCCAAGCTCTGTGGCAGCACGGCTAAAGCTCATATGCCGCGCAATTGTCAGGAAATAGACAAAGTCGGCCAAGTCTGCGCGATTAAGATTCATCTGCTTCCATCGTTATTCTGCTTTGTAGTGCTGGAGATGATTCGGGCGCCAGATTCATGGCTGCTCGTGTGAGTGAGCTTCGTCAAACAAGACCCCGCCTCGCGGCTGTTATTTGATCGCAACCACGTATATGGGCCATACGCAATGTTCGACTTTCATGGACTCGCGTATCTCTGCAGTCGCGCTACGGTTTATTCCTCTTTCCACTTCTCAAGTTCCACGGCGAGCAGGTCGATTGCCAGGCGCGATCGGAGCGGTAAGTAATGCATGGCTGGCCACACCGCGCTGCATTCCATGACCGTGCTTGGCCGATTTCCCCAGATTTCTACAAGCGCTCCACGCTGCATCCGTTCCCGAACCAGCCAGTAGGGTAGCCACGCCAGCCCCATCCCTTCTGTTGCTGCATCTGCAATCACCTCAAGATCGTTGAGGCGCATGCGTGAGCTGACCGCAACGTCGACTAGCTCACCCTGGGCATTTGGAAGACGCCAGACAAGACCTTGTCCATTACGCCAGTACGGAAGCAATGCATGGTCTGCCAGATCCTCAAGCGTGCGCGGCTCACCATGTGTCGCCAGGTAGTTCTGAGAGACACACAGAACCTTGCGTTGACTTATCAGGCGGTGAGAACGCAATGACGATCCACTTGCTACTCCTCCATTACGCACTGCCAGATCAAAGCCCTCTGCAATTAAATCCACACTGCGATCACTCAGGTGCAGCTCAAGTTCCAGCTTGGGATGCTGCCGTGCATACGCGCGCAATATGGGCGCCACGCAATGCCGGCCGAACAGGACGGGGAGGGTGACGCGCAGCTTGCCGGCCACTTCGCGTTGGCCGTTCTCCAACATGACCTCTCCGACCCGCAACTCTTCTATCGCGCGAAGGCAGCGCTCGTAGTACTGCTGACCATCTTCGGTCAGGCATTGTGATCTGGTAGTCCGCTGAAAAAGCTGAACACCGAGCCGATCTTCCAAACGCGCTATGGCTTTGCCCACCGCTGAACGCGTGAGCGAGAGTCGCTGGCCTGCTTTTGCGAAGCCTCCGGCCTCAACGACCTCGAGGAACAACTGCAAACCATCAAATCTGTTTCGCACGTGATGGTCCTTGCGTTCTCTGATTGTGGAGAAAAGGGGCTGAAGTAGAAATGACGACCGTGGCAGATCCTGGCTGCTCCACACTTAATAGCGGGAAAAAGCGTTGTCGCACTAAATCGTTCTTCATTGGGTTGCCTGGTGGATTTGCTGGTGGCCTACTTCGTGAGTGCATTGCTCTCATCGTATCGCTGTTGCTTCGTAGAATCCTGGATAGATCTTACGCGAGCTCCTTGTCGCTGCCATTGTAGAAAATGCGGATGCATCCTCCGGAAAAATGGCCGCCAATGCTGGCTCGGCTTCTACTTTATAGTCCCGCAGGTGCGTATCGAATGCACCGGCGACAGGTGAGTAATACGCGCCTGACTCGGTCGACTCCGCGCGAGGAGGCACCACAGCACCAAAATTGACAGGTAGGCAGATGCTGATTTCTATCGTATATGACAGCGGTTTTGGCCATACGGCCCGAGTCGCTGAGGCCGTGGCGAAGTGGCGAAGGGCGCCAGAGAGGTTGACGAGGTCGATGTCAGGCTGATTGCAGTGGCCGATGACATGATCGACTGGATGGTGCTTGAAGCAAGTGATGCGATCGTTTTTGGATCGCCTACTTACAACGGAATGATCAGCGCGAGGTTGAAGAAGTTCTTTGAAGATTCGACCAAGGCGGCATGGACGCGCATGAAGTGGCGCGACAAGGTCGCGGCAGGCTTCACCAACTCTGGCGCGCAGCATGGAGACAAGCTCAATTCCTTGATATCGATGGCGTTGTTTGCCGCCCAGCACGGGATGATCTGGGTGGGTCTGGATCTGATGCCCGGGAACAGTAGCAGCAGTGGAGGCGTCGACGATCTCAATCGCCTCGGGAGTTGGCTTGGCGTGATGACGCAGTCGAACAACGACCAAGCTCCAGAGCTTGCTCCTCCTGCCAGTGATCTCAGAACGGCAGAGTACCTAGGGATGGTCTGATCAACGGCATCGGAGGATGAGCCTAACCACATCGACCAGGCTGACGGCGCTCAGATCCTCGATTTTTTTGCCGTTTCCGGCGCGTTTGCAGGGTGTTGCCCGGGTTACAGGCGCACGCTCCCCATCGTCGGCAGTAACTGCTTTCGCTTCATCCACAGGTTCGATAGCGCAAACAAGGTCAGCACCTGCGCGGTGTTCTTGGCCAGGCCGCGATAGCGGACCTTGGTGTAGCCGAACTGGCGCTTGATCACCCGGAATGGATGCTCCACCTTCGCGCGCACGCTGGCCTTGAAGTGTTCCCAACGTCTTTCCCGAGCACGCTCGCGTTTGTTGCCGAGGGCTTGCATCGTCGAGGGCCTGGCGGCGATGAAGAATGCAGCCTTGCAGGCCTGCAGTTCTTCGCGTTTGTCCGCACCGGTGTAGCCGCTATCGCCGAACACGCTGTCTTCTTTGCCATGCAGCAACGTGTGCATCACCGTGACATCGGCGACGTTGGCGGCTGTGCAATGGACGTGGTGCACCAACCCGGAAAATTCATCCACGCCGATGTGCGCCTTCATCCCGAAATACCACTGATTGCCCTTCTTGGTCTGATGCATCTCAGGGTCGCGCGCGTTGTCGGCATTCTTGGTCGAACTGGGCGCCGCGATCAGCGTCGCATCGACGATCGTGCCCGACCGCAGGCTCTGGCCCTTGCGCGCCAGATGCGCGTTGACCGCTTCCAGCATCCGCGCGGCAAGGCCATGGGTCTCCAGCAGGCGCCGAAAGTTGAGAATCGTGGTCTCGTCCGGAACGTTGTCCAAGCCACCGAGCTGGGCAAACCGCCGCAAGGTCGGGATCTCGTGCAGTGCTTCTTCCATCGCCGGATCGCTCAGCGCATACCACTGCTGCAGCAGATGAATCCGCAACATCGTCGCCAGTGCGTACGGCTGCCGACCTGGCCGGCCCGATACCGGATAGTGCGGCGCGATCAGACCGAGCAGTTGCTGCCACGGAACCACCTGCTCCATCTCGGCCAGAAAGATCTCGCGCCGGGTCTGCTTGCGCTTGCCCAGGCCCTCAGCGTCACCGAACGTCAGTTGCATGGATCACTCCTCAACATCAGGCGGGTAGTGTCGCGTATCTGTGGTGCGTTGTTCAGAGGTTCCCTAGGTCGCCGTGTTGCCGAGACGACCCGCCGCTTTTGCAGCACTTGAATCGTCTGACACCCAACCAAGGACATTGACCATGAGATTGCTTTGCCTCGACATCCCGCAACCGGGTGTAACCCTGGAAAAGTACAAGCCGTATATGCTGGAAGAAGTCCAGCATAGTTGGCAGCACTACAAGGACGGCGTTATTCGTGACATCTACTTCCGACAGGATCGTCCCGGTGTCGTGATCATCGCAGAGGCGGATTCGGTAGCAGCTGCAAAGTCTGCGCTCGCTGAGTTCCCTCTGGCCAAGGCCGGCCTGATCGATTGGGACGTGATCCCGTTTGGGCCCTTTGTTAACTGGGAAGTTCTGTTTGCGGCGGGCGGTCACTGACTGTTGCTGTTTTGTCATTGGCAGGACTCACTCAAGAATTGAGGGAATCGAAGGGACGTCTCACGCGGTCAAACCGATCCTCTGAGCATCAAGTACACAGAGCGTGGCCTCGCATGTGCAAGGCCACGCTCTTCACCCATTACAAGGTGATTCCTGTGTGCCATCAGGAAATAGCCGGGTTCTCTGACGATCAGCCCGGACGCGTCTCCAGATCACCGCCACTCGCTCAGCGCAATCAAAGGCGATCACGGATTAAATTGCAAGATTGAACTATGCGCGGTTGTTCATGCGATCGAACATTGCTTCTCCCAACTCGCGCGTTCTTGCGGAGATGCCGACAAGCACCTCGTCCTTACCCTGTTCAAGCTGCGCGAATGCCTCGTCGACGAAATCTTCTGCACTGACCATCATGTTGTTGGAGACACCTTCGCTGCGCGTGTTGCCGCCCAAACCCGTATCAACGATAGGGGGAGCGATCTCGATCACACGGATATTGGTGTCCCTCAACTGATGCCGCAGACTGAGCGTGAACGAGTGGATTGCAGCCTTCGTGGCGCAGTAAACCGGGACATCGGCCATTGGCGAAAAGGCCAGGCCAGAGCTGACATTGACGATATAAGCGTTGGTCTGCCGCTGCAGTAACGGCAATAGATGGCTTATCAAGTGAATGGGAGCAGTGAAATTGATAGCCACTTCTTGGTCGAGGGTGTCCATCGCGGGGTCGGCCATGAAGTCGCGATGCACCTGAATCCCCGCATTGTTGACGATGGCGTTGAGGGTGGGGTGCTCGTCCTGCAGCCACTGTGTCAATGCGTTGCGGCTATCTGGATCTGCCACATCGCAGATGCGCGTGATCAAGGCGGGGATTTCGGCCTTTGCTTGCGCAAGAGAGGATGCATTGCGGCCGCAGATGATGACCTGGTTGCCGTCGGCGGAGAAGCGCCTTGCCAAGGCAAGACCAATCCCCGTTGCGCCGCCGGTGATGAGGATGGTGTTATGTGTGAGTTTCATCGTCTTGGATCCTTCGCTAAGAAATGGAGAAGGTATGTCGACGATGAACCAGGCATCAGCGGCCACACCTTCGCTACCGGCATGCCGGGGCGGGAGGTGTCGCGGATACCCTGAGGCGGGAGGAGTTGCCATTCACTTGAATAGCGACCGGGCTACCATCCGGTCAGCACTCTTTCGACAGCCGCTTTCTACCATGGCGCCCCTTTCGCTACAACTGCTCTCCTCTTGCGACATTCAAAAAAATCCAAGGTGAGTATCTGGAAAGGCGCTGATTGCCAAAGGAAATGCAGAGCGTCTGTTTGGTCTTTGAGCGTGGATGCGTCAACACCAGAAACCGCTAAGGCGTGTTCTTGGAAAAATGTCCGCATAGAAACTCGACGAACGCGGTCACCTTGGGGCTTACCAGGCGGCGTGACGCATGCAACACCCAGCCTTCGAGCGGCGGTGCCTGTACGACGCCCCATTCGGCAACCCTCCCGCCGGCGATGTCCTCTACCACGGCGGACCGCGGCACCACTGCTGCGCCGGCACCAGCCAGTACTGCGTTTCTGATCAGGAGCGGCGTCGAGTACCAGAGCACCGGCCTGGGGAGATAGGTGTACATGTGCCCATCTTTATCGACGACCTTCCACGGAGGAATGACCTTGCGGCCGATGCGTGTGATGACCTGGAGTTCTACACCGGAGGGAGTCGCTTCTCTGGCTTGAGGACGATTCAGGCCCGGTGGAGCAACCAGCACCAATTGGTCGTTGAGAAAGCGCCGGCCGACCAGCTTGTCGTCCGTTGGAGGGTTGAAGCGAATCACGATGTCGTATCCGTCTTCCACCAGGTCGACAAGGCGGTCTTCAGCAGTCACCTCCAGTTGCACATCTGGATGCGCGCGCAGGAAGGCTGCGCCGATGCGCCCCATGGCAATGTGTGAGAACAGCAGCGGCGCACTGATGCGCAGCACGCCGCGTGGCCGACCGATGCCTGATTTCAGCTCTTCAACCACCTGGGCGATTTCGCCGAAGGGGTCGGACGTTCTCGCGTGGAGAACTTCGCCCTCCGGTGTGAGCCGTAGCGTGTGGCCGCCCCGCTCGACAAGCCGTATGCCAAGGCTCTCTTCAAGCGAACGTACTCGACGAGACAAGGTGGCCTTTGGTTGCCCGCTGGCACGGCTTGCGCTTCCGAAGCCCCCGTGGATGACGACAAGGTTGAAGTCTGCGAGGGCTGCGATATCCAAGGGATGTTCCATTTGCAAGACATCATGTCCAGGTATTCGAGACTATGCGCTTGGTTTGTGCGGGCGAACAATGGCGGCGTCGACAGGATCCCGGAGTTCACAGGTGCGCTCAGCCTGTGATGTGATTCGGGTTGTCATTTCATTCACTCACGTCTTCAAGGAATGCTCGCATGAAAGCAGTACGTTTCCACGCCTATGGAGGCTCTGAGGTCCTCAAGATCGAACAGATCGATAAGCCAGTGCCGGGTCCGGGGCAAGTTCGCATCCGGGTCAAGGCGACAGCAGTCAATCCGATCGACTGGAAACTGCGTGCCGGATACATGCATGCAATGATGCCGCTTGCGTTTCCCGCAGGAAGCGGATGCGAGGCTTCAGGCGTTGTCGATGCCGTTGGTGAAGGCGTCCCGGCCGATCTGCTGGGCACCAGCGTGTTTGGCAAGGGCAACGATACGATGGCCGAATACGCCATCCTGGATGAGTGGGTTGCCAAGCCTGACGCACTGACATTCGAGGAAGCGGCTGGCCTTTCGGTCGCTGCCGAAACGGCTGCACGCATCATCGATCAGGTGGGAGTCAAGCCCGGGGAGACGCTATTGATTAGCGGTGCTGCTGGCGGCGTGGGTTCTGCCGCACTTCAACTCGCGCGTGTTGCTGGTATCCGCACAATCGGCACGGCAAGCGAGCCAAAGCATGACTATCTACGTTCGTTGGGAGCGATCCCGACCACCTACGGACCGGGTCTTTCCCACCGTGTTGCCGAACTCGCACCCGAAGGGGTACAGGCCGCGCTCGATGTGGTCGACTCTGGAATGATTCCGGAGTTGGTGGCAATCACCGGTAGCCCGTCGAAAGTGGTGTCGATCGCCGATCTCACTGCACCGCAGTACGGGGTGACGACCTCCTTTGAGCCGATGGATAAGCAAAGCGCGGTTAAGGTGTTGGAGCACGTTGCAATACTCAGTGTCGCGGGATCCTTTACGTTGCCGGTAGCGCAGACATTCCAACTGCAGGATCTTGCAACGGCGCATGACCTGAGTGCCCAGGGTCATGTCACCGGACGGCTCGTTGTGACTTTTGACTGAGCTTGAGTGACGATGATAGATCTCTACTATTGGCCCACCCCCAACGGCCACAAGGTCACCTTGTTTTTGGAAGAGGCTGGTCTGGACTACACGCTCAAGCCGGTCAACATCGGCAAGGGCGACCAGTTCACACCTGACTTCCTGCGGATTTCGCCAAACAACAAGATGCCGGTCATTGTCGATCATGCTCCGGCCGATGGTGGTGCACCGCTGAGCGTTTTCGAGTCCGGCGCGATCCTTCTGTATCTTGCCGAGAAGACCGGCCGGTTCCTGCCTGTTGACGCACGCGGCCGCCTTGTTGCTCTGGAGTGGTTGTTCTGGCAAGTGGGTGGCCTTGGTCCGATGAGCGGCCAGATGGCTCACTTCAGCGTCTATGCGCAGGAGAACATTGCCTATGCCATCGATCGCTACACTGCCGAGGTGCGTCGATTGCATCGCGTGCTCGACCAGCGCCTGGCCGAGCACGCCTTCGTCGCTGGCGCCGAGTACGGCATCGCCGACATGGCCAGCTATCCCTGGTTCGAGGTCTATGGCGAGCTGAAGCCCGATTACGACGCGTTCCCGCATCTGCAGCGCTGGCAGGGTGACATTGCTGCACGCCCGGCAGTGCAGCGTGCCTATGCGCGCAAAGACCAGGTCAACCCGAATGCCGGGCAGCCCCTCAGTGATGAGGAGCGCCACCACATGTTCAGCAGACGCTGAGGACTGCTCCGGCAGGCTCCGGGACAGGCGCCTTGCGATGGTTGCCTCTGACCTGATCCTGGTGCCCAAACGCGATGAAGTGATTGCTGAAAAATTCTCATGAGCGCATCCCGGCCCGACCAGCGTCGATGCTCCTGGGGTCTGGTACAACAGCTGGCCATGTGCTCGTGTGCGCCCCCCAGCCCTGTTGGCAACTGAGCCGTCTGTTGGGCAGGAAACTACAGCACGCGATCGCACTGCCCGATACGCAGCTTTCGCATGCTGCGCTGGAGATACGCTCAATGAAGTTCGACACGCCGGCAGGCATCACTCCCATCGACCAGCTCAGGGTGGTCGGCAAGCCCGTGGACCGTATCGAAGGCCCGCTCAAGGTGACGGGCACCGCGCCTTACGCCTACGAGTGGCATGACAACGTGCAGGATCTGGCGTACGGCTACATCGTCGGCGCCGCGATCGCCAAGGGGCGTATTGCGCACATCGACACGACCGACGCTGCGAATGCTGCCGGCGTGTTGCATGTGCTCACCTACAAGAACGCCCAGGCACTGCGAACCGGCGAGTTCTACGTGCAGCGCTTCCTGGCCGCGCCCGAGGTCGAGCATTATCACCAGCCCGTTGCGGTGGTGGTGGCCGACACCTTCGAGCAAGCGCGTGCGGCGGCTGCGCTGGTGCGCGTGGAGTATGTGCGTGAAGCCGGCCGCTATGACCTGGCGCAGCAGCTGGACAGTGCGCCGATCGCACAGCAGGCGCCATTTGGTGGTCCACCGCAAACCTCGGTGGGCGACTTCGCTGCGGCCTTCGCGGCCGCACCGGTCAAGGTCGATGCCAGCTACACCACGCCGGACCAGGCGCACGCGATGATGGAGCCGCGTGCCAGCATCGCCAGTTGGCAGGGCGATCAGCTCACCTGCCGCACCTCGATCCAGCAAATGAACTGGGGCCGGCGCGATCTGGGCAAGATCCTCGGCATTCCCAAGCAGCACATCCGTTTGCTCTCGCCGTATATCGGCGGTGGCTTCGGGGGCAAGGGCACGGTCCAGTCGGATCTGGTCATGGCCGCACTCGCCGCCAAAGCGGTCGGTAGACCCGTCAAGGTGACGCTGCAACGGCCGCTGATGTTCAACAGCACCATCCATCGGCCAGCGACGATCCAGCGCGTCAGGCTGGGCGCCACACGCGATGGGCACCTCACCGCCATCGGCCACGAAAGCTGGTCCGGCAATCTGCCCGGGGGGCGTACCGAGCCCACGACGCTTTCGACCCGCGTGCTGTACGCAGGTGCGAACAGGATGACGCAGGTGCGCCTTGCCGTGCTCGACCTTGCCGAAGGCAATGCGATGCGCGCGCCTGGCGAGGCGCCCGGCATGATGGCGCTGGAAATCGCCATGGACGAGCTGGCCGAACAGCTCGCGCTGGATCCGGTTGCGCTGCGCATCCTCAACGACACCCAGGTGGATCCGGAGAACGCGGGCAAGCCGTTTTCCACGCGCGCGTTCGTCGAGTGCCTGCGGGTCGGTGCCGAACGCTTCGGTTGGAGCCAACGGCTGGCGCGGCCGGCAAGCGTGCGCGATGGGCAGTGGCTGATCGGCATGGGCATGGCCGCCGCCGTGCGCGGTGCACCGATTTCCAAGGCAGGTGCGCGTGCGCGTCTGGATCGCACCGGCACGGTGACCATCGAAACCGACATGACCGACATCGGCACAGGCAGCTACACCATCGTGGCGCAGACCGCTGCCGAGATGCTGGGCGTGCCATTGCAGCAGGTCGTCGTCCGCCTGGGCGATTCCAGCTTTCCGGAGACGCCAGGGTCGGGCGGTCAGCAGGGCGCGGCCTCGGTTACCGCAGGCGTGTATGCAGCGTGCGTCGCCCTCCGTCACGCGATCGCCCAGCGGCTTGGCATGCAGGCGGACGCGGCGCAGTTTGCCGATGACATGGTGACGGCCGGCACGCGCCGCGTGCCTTTGCGCCACGCGGCAGCGCAGCACGACATCGTGGTCGAGGATGCGATGGAATTCGCTGGCTTGAAGGAGCGCTATGCCCAGCAGACCTTCGGTGCGCATTTTGCGCAAGTGGCCGTCAACGGCTACACCGGCGAGATCCGCGTGCGACGCCTGCTGGCGGTCTGTGCGGCCGGACGCATTCTCAACCCGAAGACTGCCAGAAGCCAGATCATCGGCGGCATGGTGATGGGCGTCGGTGCCGCGTTGATGGAAGAGATGGCTGTCGATCGCCGCTTGGGCTTTTTCGTCAATCACGATCTGGCTGGTTATGAAGTGCCCGTGCATGCCGATATTCCGCATCTGGAGGCGCATTTCATCGACGAGGTCGATCCCACCATGTCGCCGCTCAAGGCGAAAGGCGTCGGCGAATTGGGGCTGACAGGTGTAGCGCCGGCCATCGCAAACGCCATCTACAACGCCACCGGCATTCGTGTCCGCGAGTATCCAATCACCTTGGACAAACTGCTGGCGCAGCTTCCGCTTCCAGCGGAATGAGCGAGCTGCGGCCAGGCAATCCGCGGGCTTCATAGGCGTGTCTGCAGACTATTCACCGCGCAGCCAATGGTAACGATCCGGCCAATTGTCTCGTGCCCGCGTCCATGGATCAGCATGTCTTACCCCTACCTCGGTTTGCAGGCTCGCCGCCCGCGCGCACTTTCTTGCGCTTTTTTCGCCAAAATAGTTCATCGGCGCATGCATCCCTTGGCGAGAATGGCGAACATTCGTGTTCGCCGCATGAGACATGCCCGTGTGACCGTATGAGCATGTACTCATATGCAGCCGCTCTGTCACTGCTCTGCCATTGCGAGGCCGCACATGTCGCTCAACACGCTTTCGACCGGGAGTGCCGCCGGTCTGTTTCTACCTCTCACGGATGACGCGTCGTCGCCGGAGGCGCCCGGATCCGATTCGGCCATGAATGACTCCGATCTGTTGCTGGCGATGGACAACCTGTTCTTGCAGCAGATTTACAGCTTGATTGCCGCCACCTACGGCAACACGCCAATCAATGGGCCTGGCAGTGGCATTCCGGGGTTGGCAACGCCTTCAGCCGACGACATTCAAGCCAACCAGCCGATCGAGAAACGCACGTCCTGGCAGACGCTGCCGACGCCGTTCGACCCCAAGGACATCAAGGGCGCCACCGCGCCACCCGCCATGCCGGGGTCATCGGTGACCTGGGACGGTGGCACGCTCACGCAGTCGCAGCTTCAGATCGTCTCTACGCTCAATCAGCATCGCGACAAGATGCCGATCGAGTTCGCCAAGCTCGACGAAAAGATCAACGATCCATCCACTCCGCCGGACCTGAAAAAAGCGCTGCAAGGTCTGCAACAGGATCCTGGGCTGTTCTTCGCCATGGCATCGCAGGGCCACGGCAAGCACCACGGCGACGACCAGGGCAAGTGCAACGGCAAACTCATTGCAGACAACCTCTACGACTTTGCCGACCGCCATCCGCAGGTGAGTGAGCTGGGCGGAAAGAACGCGACCTACAACCCCGAAAAGTTGAAGGGATCGACTCCGCCGCCGGCGGCAGAAGGTTCATCGGTGACATGGGACGGTGGCACGCTCACGCAGTCCCAGCTTGAGATTGTCTCCACGCTCAATCAGCATCGCGACATGATGCCGATCGAGTTCGGCAAGCTCGACGAAAAGATCAACGATCCATCCACTCCACCCGACCTGAAAAAGGCGCTGCAAGGCCTGCAACAGGACCCTGGCCTGTTTTTCGCGATGGCATCGCAGGGGCACGGCAAGCACCACCACGACGACCAGGGTAAATGCAACGGCACGCTCATTGCAGCCAACCTCTACGACTTTGCCGACCGCCATCCGCAGGTGAGTGAGCTGGGCGGAAAGAACGCGACCTATAATCCCGAAAAAATGAAGGGGCGCGACCTGCCACCTGCGGTGGACGGCTCGTCGGTCACCTGGAAAGACGGGACGCTCACCCAGAACGAATTGGAAATCGTCACCACGCTCGATCGCCACAAGGACCAATTGCCGGTCGCCTGGGCCGATCTCGACGCGAAGATCAACGATCCGGCGACGCCGCCGGATCTGAAGAAGGCATTGACCGAACTGCAGAAAGATCCGCGGCTGTTCTTTGCCATTGGCTCGCAGGGCGATGGCAAGTGTGGCGGCAAGATTACCGCCGGCGATCTCAGCAAGTTCTCGGCCGGCCACGCGCAGGTCGCGGAATACTCCAACAAGCAAGCCAAGGGCTACACGCAAAACTATGTGGCGTCGGACAGCCCGGACAAGACCCAGCCAACGGTCATGACCGAAAGCGACGCGATGCGCGAACTCTATCGCTACTCGGACTATCTGCCGAAGGATCTGAACCAGGACGCCTTCAAGCACTTGGTCGAAGGCGACAGCAAGACCAAGAAGTGCCCTCCGCAGGTCATCGCCGCCGCGCAGTACTTTCGTGAGCACCCCGACCAGTGGAAGGCGCTGGCGGGAGACGCGGGTTCGCTGAGTACGCCGGATTTTCTGCAGAAATCCGCATCGCAGATGCACCTGACCGCCCCCGAACTGAAAACGCTCGACACCATTAACACGCACCAGGATGCGTTCTTCGGCGACGGCAAAGAGGTGACCCGCGACAAGCTCGACACGATCGTCAAGGACGATAAAGCCGACCCCGCCGTGCGTGACGCCGCCAAACAGTTGTTGGGCGACCCGCTGCTGTTCGGCTTGTTGAACAATTCGATCACTGGCTACAAGAAGCCCCACAGCTTCTTCGGCGGTGGCCATGTCGTCGACTCAGGCAAGATCAGCAACAAGGATTTTCGGCAGTTCTACGATCATATGACGGCGGCCAACAAGGCCGTGGAGAAATCGCCCACGCACGCGGCCACATCGCCCGACCAGAAGAAGGCGGTCGCGGACATGTTGATGGGCAAAGCCGATCAACCCGAGATCAAGCAGAAGAAAAAGGACATCGGCACCTTCGGCAAGGGACTGCATGAGTTCCTCAAGTGGGACAGCAAGATCTTGGACTGGGCCTCCGTGGGACTCAGTGCACTGAACGGCATCCCCATCATCGGCGAGATTGCGGATGTAGGAGCGCTGGCATTGGAGAGCGAAGCGCAGGCAGCACAGGTGCTCGACACTGCACTGCAAGGCGGCGACATGAAACTGGCGTGGGAACTCGCCGGCATCAACATGGCTGGGGCGCTGGTGGGTGCCGCCGGTGGACCCACGGCCAGACTCGCAGCCAAGGGGGTCGCCAAAGGGGTGGCCGAGGGCGCAGCCAAGGGGGTGACCAAGGGCGCAGGCGAGGGCGCGGCCAAGGGTGCAGGCGAGGGCGCGGCTAAGGGCGCAGGCGAGGGCGCAGTCAAAGGAGAAGGCAAGGGGGCAACCAAGCGGCAAAAGCGCATTGATGGGGTTAAAGGATATTTAGTAGGCAACGACATTAATCGATCGACGGACATGCTCAAGGCGCCTGTGTTGGCGGGCTTGCATTATGAAGAGGTGCGGTTGGATAAAGAGAAGAAAAACGGCGAAATCCGCCAGAAGCTGGAGGACGCGGGCGGAGTGCCGTTGGGGAAGCAGATTATCCCGAAGGACGTTGCGGACAACTTCGAGGCGGACACGAAGGAAAACCTCCGGAATTTGCGGGGTGGGCGGCGCAGGTAATGATCGCCTTTGTTCGGCGTTCGCTGTGAGAGGAGCGCAGGCGATCACCATGATCGACTGATGCGATCCTGCTACTTTGAACGCCAATGCGCCTTGCCGGCTGCTGCTTGCGACCGGCAAGCATTAATGCAGCGGCCCCGGGCTGGGAGTGCTCGCGAGAGTTCTAGAAGTGGCGAGCGCCGCAATGACACTGCACCGAAACGTGAGAGGCTAGCTCGCTGGGTTAGCTCGCCGGGCGGCTCTCTCCGCTTGGGTTATCCGAAAAGCGGAAAGCGGACTGCGGATCATCCCGCCTGATGGTCATGAGAGGACGAGTCGTCATGCCAGACCTCTTTGTCCAGTTGGTGGCATTCGGTACGCTGCATGATGCGAGCACCGGAGGCCAGGGACGGCTCAGCGTGCGAAACCACTGTCTCCTGGTCAAGCATAAACTCTCCTGATTAGCCCTGACACTCAGCCATGAAAATTGCTCGCTGCACGTAAAACCGGCTCTGGGCATGGTGTGGATTGCATCATGGCCGTGGCAAGTCGCGGCAGCATCTCGCGCAAGCGGAATCGACGATTAAAACGATAGGCCGCCTCTCCCAGGTAACGCCTTGCGTATTTGCCTTGCGCGATGGCGTGATACACGCCACTGATGGCGCGTTTGAGATTGCCCAGCACCACGTTGACCCAACGTGCACCGGCCGTTTCGGTCGCGGCACGACCACCGCCAGTGTCCAGCGTGGTGTGCGCGTGGCCGGCGTCTTCCAGCCGGCGGAAGCAGGCCAGCCCATCGGTGTAGACCTCGCACCCGGGCGCCAGGCGACGGGCAATCCAGCCCTGCAGCGAGGTGTTATCGAAGCTGCGCACCGGCTCGATCACCACAAAGCGCGGCGCGGTGAAGGTGGCATCGGTCTGCACCGCAATCAGGAACGCTTGTTTGTTCTCCGATCCGCGTCCGGCCTTGCCACCGTTACGCTCGCCGCCCAGATAGGCATCGTCGATCTGCACGAAACCCGCCAGTTTCCGCCTGGATTCGCGCTCGGCCATAACCTGCATGATCTTGTGTTTCATCCGCCAGGCCGTCTTGTAGTTGACGCCCAGATGCCGCATCAACTCCAGCGCGGCCATGTTGGTTTTGGTCGAGGTCAGCAGGTGCAACGCCAGCATCCAGGTGCGCAGCGGCAGTTTGGTGCCTTCGAACATCGTGCCAGCGATCAGGCTGGTCTGATGCCGGCACGCGCTGCATTGGGAGTAGATCGCAGCACCCCGCTTGAAACGCGAGCGCACGCGCCCGGCACAGTGGGGACAGCGAAATCCCTGCGGCCACCGCCATTTGTATAGCGCGCGGTAGCACTTGGCCTCGGTGCCGTAGGACGCGAAGAACTCGGACATCGACAATCCAGCCTGGAACTGCACGGCATTGATGCTCATCACGCTGCCTCGTTAGCTTCAGGTGACAGCAGCATCCACAAAGCCCGGCGCAGATCCTGCGACTAGCGGCTGAAGGTCAGGGCTAATCAGGAAAACCGATGGGCCGCTTGCACAACTCCAGGGACGTTCCGCTCCGAAGAGATATCGCACCGCTCCCAAGCCTGCTCAATCGTCCGCACAGGCTCAGCAAATGCGGCCACTTGGCATGCCGCCATTCCACGCAGGCACCTGCAACGATTGCGGTCTTCATACGATTGCGGCACTGACCGGGCTTCCTGAGGCGCATGTGGTCAACGGGCTGGGCCTGACACCAGACAATATTCAATACATTAGCCAACATGGCATGACGCCCGACCAATTTACCTGGGCAATCAGCAAATTCGAAAATGGCAGTGTCAAACACCAGCGCGGATCGCCGGAAGACCTTGCCAGTGCACTGCATCAGCTTCCAGACTAAGAAAAGATTGCGATCGGCATGGAGCGTCATTCAGGCATCGGACACCTAGTTGCTGCGATGCGCCAAGGTGAAAAGCTGGTCATCTGGGATCGCCAGGTCAGCCATGTAACAGAAGTGCGAACGAGAGAGGAGTTATTGAATTATTTCAATAGCAATAATGTGTCAAGTGTTCAAACGTGGTCGCGTCAGTGATCCCCAGTAGTCCGTAGCTATTCGCAGGCAACTGGTAAAAATCCTCTGCCACACCCTGCTGCAGGGCTGCAGCCCAAGCGCTCAGCCCTGCATTGATCCGGCCGTTCACCTCTATCAGGCAGGCATAATTCCCTTCGGGCAAGCTATGCCAGTGGCGATTATCGATCGATAATCAAATTGCCGCTGCGCTTGCATACAAGAGTTTACCTGATTAGCCCTGACCTTCAGCCGCTAGTCGCAGGATCTGCGCCGGGCTTTGTGGATGCTGCTGTCACCTGAAGCCAACGAGGCAGCGTGATGAGCATCAATGCCGTGCAGTTCCAGGCTGGATTGTCGATGTCCGAGTTCTTCGCGTCCTACGGCACCGAGGCCAAGTGCTACCGCGCGCTATACAAATGGCGGTGGCCGCAGGGATTTCGCTGTCCCCACTGTGCCGGGCGCGTGCGCTCGCGTTTCAAGCGGGGTGCTGCGATCTACTCCCAATGCAGCGCGTGCCGGCATCAGACCAGCCTGATCGCTGGCACGATGTTCGAAGGCACCAAACTGCCGCTGCGCACCTGGATGCTGGCGTTGCACCTGCTGACCTCGACCAAAACCAACATGGCCGCGCTGGAGTTGATGCGGCATCTGGGCGTCAACTACAAGACGGCCTGGCGGATGAAACACAAGATCATGCAGGTTATGGCCGAGCGCGAATCCAGGCGGAAACTGGCGGGTTTCGTGCAGATCGACGATGCCTATCTGGGCGGCGAGCGTAACGGTGGCAAGGCCGGACGCGGATCGGAGAACAAACAAGCGTTCCTGATTGCGGTGCAGACCGATGCCACCTTCACCGCGCCGCGCTTTGTGGTGATCGAGCCGGTGCGCAGCTTCGATAACACCTCGCTGCAGGGCTGGATTGCCCGTCGCCTGGCGCCCGGGTGCGAGGTCTACACCGATGGGCTGGCCTGCTTCCGCCGGCTGGAAGACGCCGGCCACGCGCACACCACGCTGGACACTGGCGGTGGTCGTGCCGCGACCGAAACGGCCGGTGCACGTTGGGTCAACGTGGTGCTGGGCAATCTCAAACGCGCCATCAGTGGCGTGTATCACGCCATCGCGCAAGGCAAATACGCAAGGCGTTACCTGGGAGAGGCGGCCTATCGTTTTAATCGTCGATTCCGCTTGCGCGAGATGCTGCCGCGACTTGCCACGGCCATGATGCAATCCACACCATGCCCAGAGCCGGTTTTACGTGCAGCGAGCAATTTTCATGGCTGAGTGTCAGGGCTAATCAGGTCGGTTTTTGTGGTTGGCCTGCTTTGCCTTTCGTCGCTCGGTGAATTGGTAATCCCCCCATTTGTAGCAGTCGCCCAAAGTGGAGCTATGCAGCAAGTGCCAACTTTTGCATGGGGGTGATGCCGCCGAGCGCCATGTTGGGACGCTCGTGGTTGTAGGTCCATAGCCATCGTGTGGCTTTGTCTTGCACCTGCTCGATTGAGTCGAACATGGTTCGGGCCAACCATCCATAGCGTACCGTCCGGTTGTAGCGTTCAACGTAGGCGTTCTGCTGCGGCTTGCCAGGCTGGATGTGCTCGATCCGGATGCCGCGTTGTTCAGCCCAGCCCAGTAGCGCACCACTGATGTATTCAGGCCCATTGTCGCAGCGAATCACGCGCGGCTTGCCGCGCCACTGGATGATCTGTTCCAGTGCCCGAATCACACGAGCCGAGGGCAAGGACAGGTCGACCTCGATCCCCAGCCCTTGGCGGTTGAAGTCGTCAATCACGTTGAACAATCGGAAGCTGCGCCCATCACTGAGCTGGTCGTGCATGAAGTCCATCGACCAGACCTGGTTGATCGACTCGGGCACAGCCAGCGGCTCTGGGCGTTCTCGCACAAGCCGCTTCCTTGGCTTGATCCGCAGGTTCAACTCCAGCTCCCGGTAGATGCGATACACGCGCTTGTGGTTCCAGCCAAAGCCATTGACGTTGCGCAGGTGCAGGAAGCACAAGCCGAAGCCCCAGTCGCGGTAAGCGGTGGTCAATCGGATCAACCAGTCGGCGATCAGCGCGTTCTCATCCGATGCCTTGGCCTGGTAGCGGTAGCAGGTCTGACTGACCGTAAACGCCATGCAGGCTGACCGGATACTCATCGCCTTGTTGTTCACCGCCCATCGGGCCATCTCTCGGCGTTGAGATGGCCTCACCATTTTTTTGCCATGGCCTCCCGAAGCACCTCGGATGTCATCTGCGACTCGGCATACATCTTCTTCAGGCGCCGGTTCTCCTCCTGCAGCTCCTTGAGCTGGGACACCATCGATGCGTCCATACCGCCGAACTTGCTACGCCACTTGTAGAAGGTTGCCGAGCTGATGCCGTGCTCACGGCATAGCTCTGGCACAGGCGTGCCGGCCTCGGCCTGCTTGAGTACCGCGATGATCTGACTGTCGGTGAATCGTGATGTCTTCATGGAAATCTCCTCAGGAAAGGTTACGAGAAAATTCCACTTCTGGCTCCTGCTGATCTGAGGGGGGATTACCAATTCACTACATGGTTATTTTAGGAACGTGCTGTCTGGGGGTGCGGAAGAAACCTTCATGAATACCACTCGCTTGTATTGATGAAATAGGGTGAAGCGAAACGATCGATAGCGAATCCACGTCTGATGTTTCGGGTGGCCGCTATGGGCGGAAACAATGCAGCACGCTGACCCATTTTTGCGACCTGCATCGCGAAGTCGAGCATATCGATGTGAATGTCCGGGGTGTAAGCGACTGAATCCCGGACCCGTGGTGTGCAACGTGATCTCGCATTGCCTCGGAGTGCGGTGCACTTGATCCAGGTCTCGGTTGCATGTTTTTCGGCAGGACATCTTCGCGCACGGCAAGAGTCTTTCGCAGGGGTTTACCTGGGTATGCGTCCCGCACCGGAGACTTTGTCCTACCGGAATGGTGTATCGGTACTCATCGCCTACTTTCTCGAGGATTTCGGAAAATGTCGGAATTGGGAAAACTCCACACCGCGAACGACGCATTTTTCACCAACCTGGCGGTCCGTCTTGGGTTGCCCGACGAGCTTGCGCAGCGACTTGGCGAAGGTGAAACCATCCTTGGGCCTGCGGGCATGCGGTGCCGTGTCCACACGCAGATGCAGCAGGGCGAAATGACGGCCTTTCCGGAAGTGATCCTGCCGTTGGCCGCACGCGAGCTCGGCGGCGATGAGGTGGTGACGCTGCTGGCGCTGCAGGAACAATTACTGACGCACTACGGATGGCGGCTCACGCTCTCGGATCTTGGGCTGCTGTGTGTCTGCCCGCTGTTGCTCGGGCGCACGCCCGATGCCGTGGCCACCGCGCTGGAGCGCGGGCAAGTGGTCGCCCGTGTGGTGCTGGACGCGCTGGTGACTCAGGCCGGCAGCCCGGCGGAGGTGGCCTCATGAAGCTCACCAGCGACATTGGGGCCTCTTTCAGCAGCCGCGCAACCTCGCCTGCCCCCACACACCCAACGCAGGCCGAGGAGGCCGCTGCAGCACCGCAGACGCGGCCTCCAACCGGGCCGCTTGCGGGCTTACGCTCTCCGGGCCCGATGTTGCGTGGTAGTCGCGCAGCGTTTCCACGTCGCGCGACGACCGACGCAAGTCATGCCGAGTGCTCGCATGGCGCATCCCATCGCTCGCAGTCCTCGCAGTCGTCGCATTCTTCGGAGCTGACGGATGCCGCGTTTTACACTCCGCCGCTAAGCCCCTGGTCCTCGGTCAGCGATGTGTCGGACGCGCCTGCCGCGCCTGCCGTTGCAGCGACCTATGCGCAGCGCAGTGCGTCGACAGCCGCTGACTTGAAGGGGCAGATACGCGCACGCCTGGACAGACTGCCATTTGCAGCGCCGTCGGAGGAGCAGCAGGCGCTGCAGGCCGCGTATCTGGAATGGGCGGACGCGCGCGTGGATGAGCGCATCACTGCGTTCGGGCCGGATGCCGGATACCAGGTCGTCGGCGATATGAAGACGGCGGGCGCAAAGGCAGCGTGGCCGATCGCCTACGAGTGCCTCAACGCCTTCCTCATCACGGCGATGCGGAACCCGTTCGGTATAGCAGCGAGCGCCGCCTACGAAAGAACGCGCCCGCGCGGATCGGAGGCCGTGAGCACGGCGGCGCTTTTCGGTGCGGTGTCGGGATTGGCCTCGTATACCTGCCAGACCATGTTGATCCCGGCGATGGATCGGCGCGCGCGTGTCGCCAACTTGCCGCGGTTCAAGGCCATCGACCCCAAAATCCTGTTGCCCGATTCGCCGCCGGTTTTATTGGAGATCACCGGCCAATGCAAGCGATTCACGCGCCCCGGCGAGGGCAACGCACCGACGCTCGCGGAGCTCAAGGCGCAGGCCTACGATCTGCGCGCAGGCATCGCCCACTGGCAATCGACATTGGACGACAAGTCCCTGGACACCTTGTTGCTCAAGCCGACAATCAATGCAGGATTCAATGTGGCGCGGCGAACCTCCGACGATCCGGATACGCTCACGCCAGCGGGCCAGCTGGGGTTGAGCGCACTCGCCATCGGCGGGGCAGGGGTCGTGCAGAAAGCCTTGCTTGAAACCGGCAAGGCAGTTGCGCGCACCGGCCAGATGAGCGTTCCCGATCTGCTGGGCGGACAACAGAGGTTGAATCTGTTTTCGCTGGCGTTGCCGGACAAGGCGCGTCGACCTGCGCAGTGGTCCGATGCCGTGCGATTCCCCCCGACCTATTTGCTGGAGACCGGTGAGGAAGCACTGGCTTTGGCCAGGCAGGCCTTCAAGACGACCAATGCAATGACAACTGCGGTGCGGGATGTGTTGGGCCGCCACGTGCTCGGCAATGTGTTGGCCAGTTTCGCTTCGCTCGGCGCCGGTCGCTTGATTGCTGCGCCGTTGCGTGGCGGTAACGCAAGCGGAGCCGTTGCGGGCGAAGCCGGCAACTCCACCGCTTCGGTCGTGCAGCAGGCGGTGCAGACCCTGTTCAACGATACGGTCTGGAATGCGCTGAAGGCCAAGAACGGCGCCAACACCACCCAGGCGACGCGACTGGATCAGGAACGTGCCGTCACCGCAGCCAATCATCAACGCACCATCGCACGCACGCTTCAGGCGCTGGCCGAGCCCATCGACGAGGCGATCGCGCTGTTTTCGGCGCCGACACCGGCGCAGATTGCGCGCGCCCTGGAAGAGGGGGAGCGGCTTGCGCCTGCGCCGGGACCACAGGTGGGGAGGTTGCGCGAAGCCCTGGAAACATTGCGCGCGGAAATCGGCACGCAGTCCCCCTCGATTGCGACCATCGACACGGTGCGCGATGCGCTGCACGCCCGGCAGAAGGCGATGTTCAGCGGAGTGCCATGCAACGACCTCACCGCGACACTGGATACCGAGTTAACGACGCTCAGGGAGGCGTTGCACGAGAGCGAGAAACTGCGCCAGTGGGAAAGCGGCCGACCGTGAGCGATCGATCGCGCGGGTGATCCGCTCGCGGATTGCACGCTGCAAGGACAGACGCAGCCGCCGTTGCGTCTGTCGCTTGCTGGTGCTCCCGGTGCCGGCCTGGCGCGCGGCTTACCTGCGAGCAGTGGGAGTGGAACGGGACGCTGCGGCGCGCGGGACCGCTTCGTACGCCGGCCATTGACCGACCGTGCGCATGGCCTCGGCGATGCGGTTGCGCTGGCGCTTGACGATGAAGTCCACGCCACGTTCTTCGGTCAGTTTCGCCTTCTCGCGGACCAGCAGCAAGGTCGGCTCCCACACGGCGGGCTGCTGCAGCAACGCGTCGAAGGCCGTACGCTCGGCGAGTGCACGCGCGTGGTCACCCGTGTCCTGCGCCACCAGTGCAAGTGCACGGTGCACGTCCAGCAGCGGCGCAGCGGCGCTGCGCAACGCCTCGTCGGCAAACAGGGCGGCCAGCGCGTTGCCATCGGCAAAGCGCCTGGCCTGCTGCATGAAATGCTCCAGTTGCAGCTCTGCCAGCACCGGCTGCAAGGTCTGGTCGACGTCGTTGCCCAGCTTGACCAGGCCGTAGTCGGCCCAGCGCTCCCACCGGCTGCGGACCAGGCGTTCGAACGCGGCGAATTGCGCGAAGTCGGTCGCGCGGTCGCTGCGAACCGGATCGATTTCGCCGCCGAACTGGAACAGCGTGCAGAACGCGGTGGCCACGTCCGCGCTCGCTTCGGCCGCATAGCCGGCTTCGATTGCCGAGACCGTGGTGCTGGCTGCAGGCGTCGCCGATGCGCCTCCGCGTCGATGCTGGGCAAGTGCCAGTTGTACGCCGGCCGTCAGGCGTGCGCCCGCTTCCACCCGGCGTGCGGCGGTGGCGTCGCAATACTGCGTAGTCATGTAGCCGGCCACGGTCGTCGACGTCCAGCCGAGGTCCTGGCGCGATTTGACGCCGAGCCCGAGCGAGCCGCCCGCACGGCGGCCGTGCGTATCGCCTGCGCGCAGGCCGGCGCTGACGCTGGCGCTGCATTCGGTTCCCTGGCTGACGCGTGCGGCCTGGTCGATCAGCCCGACGCTGGCCTCCGGATGCTCGGCCAGCAACGCATGCATCCAGTCCGCGCCGTGTGGCTGCTCTGGATGATCGGGTGCTGCGCGGCGCACCAGATGCTCCAGCATGCGCAAAAACGCCTGCGACAGCGCCGGTTCGCGGCCCTTCCCCAGCCGGGGGATACGGATCTGCAGGCCATCTTCCACGCCGACCTCGCGCCGATAGCGCCAGTCCACGGCGGCCGACACGCCGGCTGCCGCGTAGGCACTGTCCACAGCGATGCCATAGCCGGCAGTCAGGCCCGCACCGAGCTGGCGCTGTGTCGTGGATTGGCGACTGATCTGCAGGTACAGACCGGTACGTCCCATGTAGAACTCCAGCGAGGCATCGCGATTGCACTGCATGCTGGCGATCAGTCGCGCGCCCAGGCCGAACGCAGATCCTGCAACGGCAGCTGCCGCCGAAAGCGGTGCGAGATTGGCGCCCCAGGTCCGTTGGCAGGTCATCCGCCAGCGGTCGCGCCATTCCAGGTGCGAGAGCATGTCGCGCAGCAAGTCCAGCAACGTCTCGGGGTGGGTCAGGGCGTCGGCACCGGTCTGCTTCGCCAACTGCAAGGTCTTGTCGACGGCGGTGTCGAAATGCGCCAGGCAGTCATCCGCATGAGTGAGCCACACTGTGGTCTGTGGCCAGGCATCGCTTGCTTGCAGCTCGGCCGCTTGCTCCGCGTGCACGGTAGACAGGCAGGTACGCAACAGATCGAACGCGGCTGGCGCGGTGCAGCGGCCGCTTCGCACCTGCTCCCAGGCACGCCGCAATCCTTCAGGTGGCGCTGCCTGTACCACTGCACCGCCCGGGGTGCTGGATGCCTGTGCCTGATGGTGGTCGTGCAGCACCGCCGCACGTTCGGCGATGCGCGCCAGGGTGGCGGCATCGAAGACCATGCCGCTGCGGTCCACGTCCTCATCGACCCATTGCAGCAACTCGGCAGCCGCTTGCCAGTGCAACTCGGCCTGCGATGGCACATAGCCCTGCGGCCGGGCGGCGTGCAATGCGCCCAGGTAGCCGATCAAGGCAGCGCAGGCGTGTTCCAGGGTCAGGTTGGCGCGTCGACGCGGTGTCGGCAGTGCGGTGGCCGATGCGACCTCCAGCCCCTCCGACAAGGCATGCAGCGGATTGGGAGCGCTCGCGTGTGCGTCCCCAGGATGGGGCGAGGTGGCCGTGCGCACCGCCTCGCCGAATGCCTGCAAGTGGGCGTTTGCGCGCGCATACGCCGAGTCGGGAGCACACGACTCGTAGCCGTTGCGCAGCGCATGGTATGCCGCGCGTTGGTCGCTGCTGCAGGTCTGCAGCGCCTGCGCCGGGTCGGCCGCGTGCAGGGCACTGACGGCCGCGCGCCGTGCATCGCTCAGCCAGCACCGCGTGGCGGTATCGTCCAGGGGCGTGGCGCGCAGCAGCGCATCGGCCCGTAATGCGATGCGCGCGATGTCCTGGCGGCCCGGTTCGTCGGCACGTTCGTGGCGTGCCTGGATCAACTGGCCGAGCACCTGGCGGCCGCGCGGCACGCGCGCCAGAGTCGCCAGCCAGCGCGTCGTCGCCGCCTCGATCGCTGCGCGAGGAATCCCGGTGTGCTCGCCCATCGCGCCCTGTCCGGCATCGTGCTGTTGCGGATCGGCAGGGATCAGCGCGCTCCAGGTGCTGTTGTGGACATGGTCGAAGGTGGCAAGCAGCAGCGCCGCCGCGTCAGCGCGGTTGTCGCCGAGCACACCGGCCACTGCCGAGCGCAGCGCGCCAAGCGCGATGGCCACGATGCCCGCTGCAGGCACCGCCTGGTCTCCGAAACGCGTGGTGGAGAGCCCGCTCGCCCATGTCGACAAGCGCTTGCGCAATGCAGTGGCCACAGCGGCATCGGTTGCGCTGGATGCGGTCTGCGCGATCTGCGCGGCAATCAGCGCGTCCGACGCGGCACTTAGCGCCTGGCTGGCGCGCAGATCGTCGGCCGCTGCGGTGTCGACCTCCTGCGCGAGCGAGTGCGTCAGACCCGCCAGCGCCGGCAGCAGTGCACGCAGCTTGTCGGCGTGCGCAGCGGTCTCGAACAGGTCGCCAGCCACGATGTGCGCAGACTGCAGCGCCTGCCCCAGGGTGGTGTCGAGGCTGGCGGCGCGCACTTGCAGGCGCTGCAGCGAGGCCTGCTGTTTCTCGCGCAGGGCGGACAGATGGCGCGCGTGCTCGTGCAGCTTGCGGATCCGATCCAGCTCGGCTTCGTGCTTGAGCATGTCGCGCAGGCGCGGTCGACGATCGCTTGCCGCAGGCGCGGGCATGGCCGTCAGTTGGTCCAACTGCTGCTGCAGCTGTTGCTCGGTGTGCGCCAGGCGCTCGCTGCAATCGGCGATGTGTTTGCGTAGTAGCGCGTTCCAGGTGGCCAGCACCTGTTGGCGTTTGCGGGTCTCGTTGGCACGGTCGGCCAGGCGCGGTGCGCGTCTGGCATGCAAACCGGTGTCCTGCTCCAGGCGATCGAGATGCAGATGCACCAGGCGCTGAAGCGCTGCGGCCTTGCGCGCGGCGATCCGGGCATCGCTCAGCCGTTGCGAGGCGGCGAATTTCGCTGTCTGCAAGGGAGCCAGTGAGTGCCAGTCGCCCGGCTCCGATCGAGCGGGCGGTGCAGGCTGCGCAGACGTGCCCTGGTAGCGCAGCAGGCGCGTATGGTCGGGAGTGGCCTGCCGGGCGATGCCCACTGCCGTGCCGGCGAGCCGGGCGAGCTTCTTCAACGACTTGCGCATGCCGCGCAGCCTGCCTGTCTCGCGCGACGCAGGCGTGCCCTGTCCGGTGTCGGCAGCAGCTGCGGTGTAGCGATGTACCCGTGCGGCCACATCCATTTGTGCCGCGCGTGCTTCGGACTCGGCCGCGGGCCCATCCAGTTGATGCAGTCGGTGATGCGCCTGCTTGTGCGGCGAGGGCGTACCTGCATGCGCGGTGCTGTGGCTGTTGCCAGGCAGCCCGACTGTCACGGTGGAAGGGCGGATACGGGTCAAGGTCGATCTCTCGCGTGTGGAGGTTCGCGTCCGACTGTGCACGCCGCTGCTGTAAAGCCGAACAGGGCGAGCGGCCCGTTTGCACATGGCAGCAGTGTTTGCTTGCCGCGACGCAGTGCGTGCCGCGCAGGCGTCGCTACGATGATGGTCGGTCTGCGGTCATCGCCTACGACGGCGGGCACTGACGCCCGGCAGATGCGGCAACCATGCATCTGCCGGGCGCGATCGACGCGCGGCGACGGCGCAGCGCGCGCGATCAGCCGCTGTAGGCCTTGTGGCCGATACGTGTCGCACCTATCGCCTGGGAAGCGTCGGGGGCAATCACCTCGTCGGGCGCATCGGTCTTCAGGTTTGCCAGCGTCACCGTCGCGCCGCGCGCGTCGGTCCGGAACACCGCTTCCTTGACCTGGTTGAACTCGCAATTCTCGACCTGAAGGTGCGAGTCGATATCGGCATGCCCACCGTTGGTGCGGAAGACCTTGCTGGCGCCGTTGACGGTGTCGCCCGACATCACCACGTCGGCAGCGCCGTTGTCCTGCACGACCTTGTCTGCGGCGTTCTTGAACGTGCAATTGATGATTTCGACCTTCGGCCGGCCGCTGACCTCGGGGCTGCAACCGGCAATCCCCGCATCGTGCTCACGGTTGCCCTGCCCATCGATGGTGACTGCATCCTCGCTGACATCTTCGTTGACGCAGTTGACCATCTTGCCGCTGGCCATGAAATGCACACCGTCGCCGGTGCCACCCATGCGGACGTTGCAGAGGCTGCCACCGTCCTCGACGACGAAAAGTGGCTGCTGGTGCTCGTTCTGGGAGCCATCGCCCAGGCCTGGGCCACCGGTGTAAAGCTGGCCCTTGCCGTCGAACACCTCGCCCTTGTGCACCACGATGGGCTTGTTCTGGATGCCGGGTGGCGCGGTGACGACCTTGCCGGGAGGCAGTGGCGCCTGCGTGCCGGTCGGGCCTGGCGTGCCGTGAGCACCGTCGGTGGGCGTGGGTGTTGGAGTCGCCGAGTGACCCGGGTTGGTGTGCGATGCGCCGTTGCCGGCTCCCGTTCCGGAGGTGTTGCTGCCGTTGCCACCGTTGCCACCGTTGTTGCCATTGCCATTGCCATTGCCGGCACCGCTGCCGTGTTGCCCGCCGGGGTTGGTGGAACACGGCGGGTTCGATGGCGGCATCGATGGTGTCGGATTGAAGTTGGTCGGTTGCTGACCGTCACTGGATGGCTGATCTTGTGGCTGCATCATGTCGCTGAGCAGGCGTTGCATGCAGTACGCCAGCATGCTCATGATCACCGCAGTGAGGGCTTGCTGCTCCGAAGGGGAGAATGAGGACGGCTGTAAGCTCGCAGTGGTATGTGAGGGAATGGCGAGATTCATTGGCGAGTGTCCTTGCAAGAGATGGATGGCGGAAGAAATCCTGCGGTGGGGAAATAACCGCGCGACAGCGTAGCGATGCTATACAGCGCAGCGGATGCGCAAAGCCCCGGCAGCGTGCTGCGCAGTCGTGCATGTCTGGCTAACACCATCGGCATGCAGGCAACGCCGAGCACCTCACGCGCGTAGCCACAGATAGTTTCCCGTTGCGATTCCTTCGAACATTTCGTCGTGTGCAATGAAGATGTTGTTGTTCCAGTAACGGCCATGCTCGGCATAGTGGGCGAGCAGATCGCAGATCCAGGCGCCGTCGACGTCGTCGTCCAGCGGAACGCGCACGACCAGCACGATCACGCCGGCATCGTTCAATCCGAGTTGCGCCTGGTCCTGTGCATATACCGACAGGTTGGCTTCCAGCAGCAGCCGGAAGACCGTCAGGGTCCGTCCCGCAGGAGCAAGGCCGTAGGAGATGCGTAGGTAAAGCGCTTCTTCTTCCGGCGCTTGCTGTGCGTCATCGTCGGTCTGGGCTGCAGGCATGTGCAGATAGACTTCAAACCCGTCTACCCAGAGCAAACGACTGCTGAGCACCCCCTGCACATCCGGCAGGTCCAGTGCTTCGCACATCTGCTCAACGATCGCTTCGAATCGAGCGCTGCTCATCCGTCTTGCAACCTGACGCAGGACCGCATACCGGCCCCGCGTCATGTCAAAAGCCGTTACTGACCGACCAGGCTTTTTGCATTGTCGCCGGCCTTGCCGATGAACTTGTTGAGCGCCACGTTGAAGTCGAGATCGTTCTTGAGCATGGTGATCTTGTTGTTCATGCGCTTTTGATCCTCGTCCGAGGCGGTGAGGTCGCCGAGCAGCGAGTCAATCTGCCCGCTCGCCCCATGCGTTGCGGCGGCACCGGACATTCCATTTGAAATGCCTCCGGTAAAGCCGTCCATGCCCTGGCCGACGCGCGAGTGCAATGAACTCATTTCGGGAAGTAAAGCCATACGAAGACTCCTTAGCAGTTAATTAAAACGGGGGGCGCCTGCCGGCGCGTTTTACCTGGTCGAGGCGACCAAGGAAATCGATGGTCAAGGCATGCCGGCAACATGCGCGACGATGTCGCGCGCGGCGTTGATGCCGTCGTGCAAGACAGTGAAATCGTTGCGCGCGGCCTGATCGCTCGCTGCAGACCAGTGCACACGGATCTGTTGCGCTGTCGTATGCAGCGCTGCCTCGACGTTGCGCAGTCGCTCGCCGGAGACATCCAGCGACTTGGTCTGCAAGATCTTGATCATATCCTGGGTGACCGTGTCGGTCATGGCATCGAACATGGTGCGGTTCTCATGGCGCCGCTTGCTGCGGCAGGGAAGTCAGGTGCTTGGTGCCGTCCGGGGTCTCCACATAGTTCAGACCTTCGACCAACAGGGCGGCGTCGTAGTTGACGGGAGGTTTCACGGACGGGTCCTGCTGCGCGATATCCACGTGCAGCTTGCGGATTTCCGGGCCCAGATCGCTGCGCAGGTCGGCGATCCGCCGGATCGCGCGCTCTGCGTTGTCGCTGCTGCCGGCAATGGAGAAAACGCCCTGGCCGTCGTAACGCACGCTCAGGTCGCGGTCGGCCAAGGTATCGCGCAGGGTTGCTAATACCTCATCCACCACCACCACATCGACGGTGACCGCATGTTGATACCAATGCAATTGTGCGCGCAGGCGTGCCGCATCCGCACTGCTTGTCACCAGGCCCTCGACCCGCACGCGCGACCCGACCTGCTCCACGCGCGCTTCGCGCAAGCCCAGCTGTTTCAGCGTGGACGCGACTTGGTTGAGCTGGTGGTTCTGGCTTTTGGAGGCAGCAGCATGTAAGTGAGATACCGGTAGCAGAGAGGGCAGCAGCGCTGCGGCTACCAGCGCTAGCATGGCGCCCACCACTGCACGCATCGCAGTGCGCCTGGACCTTCGTGGCGGGGGGGGTGCCGGCGTCGCGGCTGGGGACAGCAGCCGCTCCAGCAGCGCAACATCGTCCGGCCAATCGGCCGCAGCCTCGCCGATGCAAAGCACCAACGGACCAAAGCGCACCGGATGCAGCGCAACAAACGCTGTCGTCGGCAACGCGTCGCTGCGATAACGCACTTGACCATCTGCATCCACCTCGATGATGAGCGAACAATCAGGCCAATCTTCGATCCGGATTTCGGCTTGGGGATCGGCGCCCAACGTATAGCTGCCTGGCTGCAAATCTAATCGTGCGCCGGCATGGATTCCCGTCAGCACGCGAAGTTGCATGGTCATGCGCGAATCTCCTGAGCGGTCCGCTCCTGGTGCTCAATCAGCAATGTGTTCAAACGTGTGATGGCGCCGGTACGATCTAGGCGTTTACGTGGTTTTTCCGCGTTGAGCAGCACCAACGGAAGCAGTAGATGGAAATTGCGCAGCGCTGGCGATGGCTCCGGTTGCGCCGCCACCAGCTCCACCAGAAGCTTCCGTAACGCCTGCAGGTTTTCCGCAGCGGTGCTCGCGGTGCCGGAGCGCAGATGCTCGCGCATCAACCGCCAGACCATGGTCGTCAACTGTGCTGCGGCAGGATGGGCAATGCCGATCGCGCGCAGTTCGACAAGCGCAACGGCAAGCGCGCGTCGCCTGACCGTCGGGTCGGCCGCGCGTGTGGTCGCGTAGCGGTCGAGAACGTCGTCGACACGCGCACGCAAACCGTTGTCCAAGTGCACCGGCGAAGCGCTTTGCCCTCTCCCCGCCTGCGGATCGCCGGCCTGCGCGTTGCCGCCCTCGCCGTGCTGATCATCCTGGCGTTGCCCCTGGCCCTGTGGCTGAGCGACCGCAATGCTGACCCGGCCGCGCAGCGCCGAGACGCGTGCCGCTTCGGCTTCTTCCAGTTCGGTGGCGTCGCGTTCGTCGTCCATGCCATCCAGCGAGCGCATGCCGCGTCGCCGCTTGCGCGGTGGGGCGGGGCGCAGACGGGGGGCATGATGTGCAGTGTCCGCCGGCGGCTGCACGCCAGCATGCGCGGCATCGGCGTGGTGGTGCGATGCGCCGGGCGCGCTCGGCAGCGACGGCGGCACCGCGCCTGGCGAAATGCGCCGGATCATGGAAAGGCCGCCTGCATCAGCGCCTGACCGAACTGCATGATCGCCGAGGCGCCCCAGGGCGCAGTGACTGCAATGGCAGCCACCACCACCACCAGCTTGAGAGCGAACGAAATCGAGGCATCCTGCAGCGACATCACTGCCTGGATGAAGGCGATCAGCAGCCCGGCCACTGCGGCCACGCCGACCACCGGCAACGACACCTTGAGGCACAGCAACAAGGCTTCGGAAGTGAATCGCACCAGATCGTCGTGGTCCATGGCGTCACCGATAACTCAGGACCAGGCCGTGGATCAGCATGGACCAGCCATCCAGCGCCACGAACAACAGCAGTTTGAACGGAATGGCCACGTTGGTCGGCGTCACCTGCGAAAGGCCCATCGCCATCAACCCATTGGCCACCACCAGATCGATCACGATGAAGACCAGATACAGCAGGAATCCGATGCGGAACGCTTCGGTCAGCTCGCTCAGCGTGAATGCCGGTGCCAGCACCAGCAGATCGTCGGGCTTGAGCGTATCGGCCTTGTCCTTGGGCCAGATCTGCTGCGCCGAGCGAATGAAAAAGGCTTTCTCGCGCTCGCGGGTGTGCTTGAGCAGGAACTGCCGAAACGGTTCGCGGCAGGCATCGAGTAATACCACCACACGGCTGTTGTCGGCACCGGGACTGTAATTCTGCGCGGCCTTGAACGCCTCCATGCCCACCGGCGCCATCACAAAGCACGACACCAGCAACGCGACGCCGTTGAGCACCATGTTCGGCGGCACCTGCTGTACGCCGATGGCATTGCGCAGCAAGCCGAGCACGACCACGATCTTGGTGTAGGAGGTGACCACCATCGCTGCGAAGGGCAGCAGCCCCAGCATGATGACCACCAGCAGCAGCGAGCCGACATCAGGCATCTGCATGCGCAGTCTCCGACATGCTGAGGATCTGCACGCCGAGATGTTCGCCCACCGCCAGCAACCTGCCGATGCCGATGGTCTGGCCGTAGACGACCAGGCGGATGTCGGCCTGATCCACCGGCACCGACAGCTCGAGGATCTGGCCGGGCTGCAGGCCCGACAGCACCGACAGAGACAGCGCAAGCTGGTCCACTTCCAGCTGTACGGGCAGTTCCAGTGCCGCCACATCGGTGGCGGACGATGAGGAGTCGGACGCGGGCATATCGTGCTGCATGGTGGGGGCAGTCTCCAGAATCATCTGTTGCAGGGTCAGGCGTACCGGAGCGCGCAACACCGCACCTCCAGGGACGCCCCAGAGCAGCTCGCCGCTGCGCACGGGAGCCGTGGCAAGCGCGTGCAGCAGGACATCGCCCGGGCGCAGCGATTGCAGCAACGCCGCCGCTGCCGTGCGCTGGCCGATACGCAGGCGCGTGGTCACCCGCAGTGCGCTCAGCCAGGCCGGCAGTGGCGATGGCTGGGCCAGCGCAGCGCTAGCCGTTTGCAGCGCGGCAAGCAGCAGCGGGCTGGCGGTCTCTGCGATCGCGTCGATGCCGCCCAGCGTGATGCCGATATCGAGGCGATCGACTGCATCCGCACAGCGCTCGAAGGCGACGACCTCGGCAGCGCCTAGTCCCAGTGGTTCCAGGGCGCGCAGATCATCGCTCAACAGCACTCCGGCGATCGCCACGCGCAGGGCGTCATCGGCGTCGTTCAACAGCAGCGCCAGGCTGTCGCGTGCCGCGATCCGCAACTCCAGGCTGCCGCTGTCGAACTGCAGCTGCAGGCGCGCGGCGTCCGCAGCCCGGATGCCGCGGCGTTGCGCGGTGTAGCCGCAACGCTGTGCGGCATGCGGATCGCACAGCACTCTGCCGAGCTGCGCACGCACGGCGGGCACGTGGGTCAGCGCCTGCGACAAGTCGCGTGCCGGCGACGTCAGGCTCGGCTCTGTTGACAACACGGCGTCCCTCGCTATGGCTGGTTTGCTGCAGATGCAGCGCTAGACGACCTCGATGCTGATCTGAAGCGTGTCGCTGAGTGCAGCCTTCAATGCGGTATCCAAACGTTTTCTTCCATTCAAAAGTACCTCGCGCGTCTCCGGCGAGTCGCTGTCGAAGCGAAGCGATAGCTGGTCTGGCGAAAGCCGCAAGAACAGCGTGGTCTGCGGCAGGATGTCGTGGTTGATCTCCAGCCACGCTTCCCAGGTACCTGCGCCGCGTACCGGCGTGGCGTTGCAAAACTCGGCCACCCGCAGCGCGATGTGGTTGATGGCCAGCTGCGCGCGTTGGGTGCGGATCCACTCGGTGGCGATCTGCCGACCCAATGCGTCGCCGTCGTCGCCTCGAGCGATCTGTCGACAATTGCCCTCATCTACGCAGGGCGTTGCGCTTGGCAGCGCTGCGGGTCCGTGATCGTCGCTGGCAGCATCCACCACTTCCGGCAGCGTCGGATCGTCGTCGTCGCCGTCCTCCGGCAACACCGTGTCCGGCAATCCGGCCAGCACGCTGCTCAGGCGTCGTCGCAGTTGCATGAAGCTGACACGTTGCGTGGCACGCACCGGTGCTGCCGCTGCGTGCGGCTGCAGCGGTGCGCCGGCAATCGGCAGGATGCGCACGTGGCGGACCGGTGGCTTGCTCATCAGGCCACCACTCTGCCGATCGGCTGCAGCTGCACCTCTGCGCCCAGTTCCTGGAACGAATACACCTCCAGCCAGTTCAGGCGCGCCTCGATCATGCGGCGCACATAACGTCGCACGTCCATCGAGGCGACCACTGCCAGTGGATGCCGTGCCTGATCTTCGACGATGCGTTCCACCTGCTCGACCAGCTGATTGGCCTGCTCCGGTGGTAGGGCCAGGAAATTGCCGGCCGGCGTGGCGCGAATCGACTGCCGGATCAACTGTTCCACCGCGTGGTCGAGCATCACCGCAGGCAGCTGACCCGTGCCTGCGGTCGCAGTGTGCGCAAGATAGCGGCCGAGATCGCAGCGCACATACTCGGTGAGCATCAGCAGATCCTTTTCCTTCGGTCCCCACACCACCAGGCTCTCCAGGATGCTCTTGATGTTGCGCACCGGGATGCGTTCTTCCAGCAGCCGCCGCAACACATCGGCGATGCGCTGGGCGGGCATTGCCTTGTTGACCTCTGCAACCAGCCCGGGATAATCCGCGCCCACCTGTTCCAGCATCCACTGCGTCTCCTGGATGCCGACGAACAGATGCGCGCGTGCATGCAGCGGCGCGATGGCCTGCTGGGCCAGCGCTTTCGGCATGTCCGCCGTATCGCTCAACGCGCTGCGGGTTTCCGGCACATCGTGGATCAACACTTCGTATTGCATGTCCTGCAGGGATTCGCTCTGCCAGATTGCAATGCCCGGAAACGGCAGACCCAATAGCTCCACCAATTGCCGGCGCTCGCTTTCGATCGCCTGATCCAGCAGTGTCGGGTCGAGCCGCGCAGCCAGTTGCGGCGACAGCCGCATCGACAGGGGCGAGGCGAAATCCGGCGCGCTCTTGCGGATATGCGGCGCATCGCCCTTGGCGCCCTTGCGGCTGGTCGATGGCAGCGTGGGCTGATCGGTAACGCTGACATCGCGCTGCTTGCGCCAGATCGTATAGCCGCCAGCGCCCACGGCCGCCGCCAGCAACAGGAACAGCGGTGCGGGAAATCCCGGAACGAACGCAAAGCAGGCAAGCAGGACGCTGGCTGCCAGCAAGGCGCGGGCATTGCTGGTGAGCTGGCGGCCGATGTCGAGCCCGAGCGAGCTGATCTTGGCCTCGTTCTCGTTGGCCACGCGGGTGATCATAACGCCGGCCGCCACCGAGATCAGCAGCGAGGCGATCTGCGACACCATCGCATCGCCGACCGACAGGATCGCAAAGCGGTTGGCCGCCTCGCCTGCGCTCATGCCGTGGTAGGTCACGCCCACCACGATGCCGGCCAGGATATTCACCATGGTGATCACCAGGCCGGCGATGGCGTCGCCCTTGACGAATTTCATGGCGCCATCCATGCCACCGTGCAGTTGACTCTCGATGGCCAGCCGCGCGCGTTTGCGTCGTGCTTCGTCCGCGGTCAGGTTGCCGCCGCGCAGATCGGCATCGATGCTCATCTGCTTGCCGGGCATCGCATCGAGGGTGAAGCGCGCACCGACTTCCGCCACGCGCTCGGAGCCCTTGGCGATCACGATGAACTGCACCGTGGTGATGATCAGAAACACCACCAGGCCCACCACCAGGTTGCCGCCGACCACCAGCTCGCCGAAGCTTTCGATGATGTGGCCAGCCTCGGCATGCAGCAGGATCGATTTTGTCGATGCGATGTTCAATGACAGCCGCAGCAGCGTGGTGAACAGCAGCAATGAAGGAAATGACGACAGCGAGATCGAGTCGGGCACATACATCGTGACCATCAGCAACACCACGCTCAAGGTGATGTTGATGCCCAGCAGCGTATCGATGAGCGGGGTGGGCAGCGGCAGGATCATCAAGCCGATGACCGCCACCACCAAGGCGGCGATCGCCACTTCACCGGTGTATGAGAAATACCGTGTCAGGCGCATGCCATCTCCTAGCAGGGCAGCGGGCCGCTGCGTTCATCGTTGTCGCGGCCCAGGTCTTCGACCCAGCGCAGTACGACCGCAACTGTTTCGAACAGCGACTCAGGAACTGCGTCACCTAGATCGACCTCATGCAGAGCACGTGCCAGCGGTGGGTTCGCGACGATCGGAATGCCCTGGTTTTGCGCATATGCACGCAGTTCCAGCGCACCGTCGTCCACGCCCTTGGCAACCACCTGCGGCAGACCGAAGCCGTCCGGTTCGTAGGCGAGCGCGACGGCGTAATGGGTCGGGTTGACCACCATGACCTTGGCCTTGGCAACACGCTCGCGCGGGTCGCCAAAGACCAGTTCCTTGGCGAATTCCTTGCGTTTTCCCTTTACTTCCGGGTCGCCTTCGCTCTCCTTGTGTTCGCGCTTCTGCTCGTCCTTGCTCATGCGCTTGTCGCGAATGAACAGCCAATGCTGCACGCTCCAATCCGCCGCGCCGACCAGCACGAACACCAGCACCGCCAGGGCGCACAGAATGCCCAGTGCGCGCCAGCCGATCTGGGCGATGTCGGGCGTTGGCTGGTAGGCGAGCCCGATGATGGTCGGCATGAGTGCACGAAGGCCATACCACAGCACCACGCCGATCACGGCCGCCTTGATGCCCAGCTTCAGCAGGTTGATGAGACTGCGTAACGAAAAGAGTTTTTTGACGCCGTTGACAGGGTTGAGCGAATCGAATTTGGGCGTGACCGGTTTGAGCGAGGCATTGAGCCCGGTCTGCACAAAGGTGCCGATCAATCCCGCGGCCAGGCAGGCCGCCACGAAGGGCAGCGTCAGCAACACGCCCTGGATGCCGATGCGACCGAGCGCACGGTGCAAGGCGGTGGCATCGCGCGTATTGGCGGTGAAATCGAAACCGATCGACATCAATGCACGCAGGTGTTCGACAAAATAGCCGCCTGCCAGTTTCAGCACCAACAGTGCTGCCAGCAGCACCGCGGCGGCAGTGACATCCGGGCTGATCGGGACTTCCCCATCCCTGCGCGCATCCTGCAGTTTCTTTTCGGTCGGCTTCTCGGTCTTCTCATCCGACATGGCGATCTCCGGCCGCTGTTGCTGCACGCCCATAATGGGCGTGCAGCCGCCAGACGGTCCGCTTCCAAGGCGAACGTGTGCATGGGGGCGCGAAGCAGTATCTGTTTGTTCGCGATGGCATTCCGATGTTCGCTTCTAAAAAGTCTTCCTTGGCGCGGACGCGTAGCGTTATGCACGCATGCTGTCCACAGCCATTGAATGACGAGGTGCTGTATGGAAAACATTGAGTGTCCCGGTTCGGCCGTGAGCGGGCTGATCGAACTGATCACGGTCGGGCTGACCCACGAAAAACTCGAAGAGGCCGCATTGGTGCTGGCCGCCGTGAGGGTACTGCGGCCAGAGCTGAAGGCGCTGGATACCTTCGATGCCTGGATTGCGATCAAGCGCGGCAGTTATCTGGAGGGCGCGCGCCTGCTGCGTGATCTTGAGGCCGATGCGGGCTCCAAGCCGTTGTGCAAGGCGCTGTACGCGTGTTGCTTGTTTGCGGTGGGCGACCCGTCGTGGCATGGCATTGCAGACGGTCTGATTGAAGAGGACGCCGATGCCGACGCCGTTGGCCTGGTCAAGGCGCTGTCAGGACGCTATACCCCGGCACCCGCGCCGCTGGAAGCGGCGGCCGAATCTGCCGCGCCGATGGAAGTTCCCAACGCCCAGTATCTGCGCGCCTGAGCCGGACTCCCCCCCCAGCCTGCGGAACATGTCATGACGCTCATTCCTCCTGTCCCAGCAATCACAGCCAGTACCGGCCTGTCCACGCCAGCGGTGTCGCCGACGGCGGCGCCGAACCAGGCGCTCGTCAACCGCTTCCAGGCGCTGATGCAGTCCTCCAGCCCGTTGCCGCCAGCCATGCAGCGTGTGGGCGAGCCGAGCATGATGAGCCGCATGGTCGACGTGCAGAACGATGGCGTGAGGACCATCACCGAGCATATCGATGCCTTCAGCATGCAGGCGCCGACCATGGGTCTGCAGGAAATGGCTTCGCAACAAATGAAGTTGATGCACGAGCTGACGATGGTCGGCTTCAACCTCAATGTCAGCGTCGGCGTGGCACAGTCGGGCAAGAACGCCGTGCAGACGCTGTTCAAGAACCAATAGCATGCGAAAGCTCAGATACCTGCTGGTGTTGCTGCTGGCACTGCTGCTGTCTGGCTGCGACCAGCAGCTCTATTCCGGGCTGGCCGAGAATGACGCTAACGACATGCTGGCCGTGCTGCTGACGGCCGGTGTGGATGCAGAAAAGCTCACGCCCGACGACGGCAAGACCTGGGCGGTCAACGCGCCGCACGATCAGGTGGCGTACGCGTTGAACGTGCTGCGCACGCATGGCATGCCGCGTGAGCGGCACGCCAATCTCGGCGAGATGTTCAAGAAAGACGGCCTGATCTCCACACCCACCGAAGAACGCGTGCGCTTCATCTACGGCGTGTCGCAGCAGCTGTCGCAGACCTTGTCGAATATCGATGGCGTGATCGCGGCCGATGTGCAGATCGTGCTTCCCAACAACGACCCGCTGTCCACCTCGGTCAAACCCTCCAGCGCTGCGGTGTTCATCAAGTTTCGCGTCGGCAGCGATCTGACCAGCCTGGTGCCCAGCATCAAGACCCTGGTGATGCACAGCGTGGAAGGACTGACCTACGAAAACGTCAGCGTCACGCTGGTGCCGGGCGGGGCGGAGAGCGATGCGCAGCTTTCTGTATCCGCGCCTCCGCGCGCATGGCCGTGGCCGTGGCTGGCCGGATGCGCGCTGGCGCTGTGTGTGGCGATTGCTGCGGCAGCGCTGTATTGGTGGCCGAGCGCCGATGCACGCCGCTGGGGCGGCTGGCAGCGCCTGCGCGCGTTGTCCAGAAAACATGCTGGGTGAGGCCGGGGGATGGACAAGGAACGCATCGACAACGCGGCACTGTGGCTTCAGCGATGGACGGCGGCCGTGTCCGTACTGGCGCAATCGCTGGAGGCAGAGCGGGTGGCGCACTGGCTTGGTCCGGTCGCTGCGTTGGGTTGGGAACGGGCACCGGCGCAGCGCCGTGTGCGCGTGATCCAGGCCTGGTCGGGATGCTCGCGCATGCCGGTTTCGGCGCTGTATCCGCTGGCCAATCGGTTGGTCGTGCTCGCGCCGGATCTGCTCGCCAAGGTGTTGATGAGCCGCGCAGTGTTTTCGCGCGCACTGGCGCTGCGCCGCTGTATCGAACGCGAGCGCCTGACCTGGTTCGAGCAGCGTGTCGGGCCGGTGGTGCTTGAGCATGTGCGCCATCGCGCAGTCACCGGCATGACAGTGCCGCTGTTGCCGCGCGATGCCGAGCACGCGGCATGGATCGGCGATGGCTGGCGTCGAATGGAGGCCGATGGTGCCTGGCCAGACCCCTGCATCGCCAAGGTGCTGGCGCTGTCCTTGCCGTTGGGCGCTGCCCGTGTGGCGCCCATCGCGGCAGATGGCGCGAGCGATGCGTTTCTGCAGACGCTGCCTACCTTGTTGCCGGAGCTGCCATGCGTCTTTGGCTGAGGTCCACACCGGAGGCAGTCGGCCTGGACTGCGAGGTCATCCCACGCGAGGCCTTGGCCTGTGTGCTGGAACTGGACGCAGCGACTGCACAGGTGCACGCGCGGTGCGCGCAGACGCTGGCGGACGCCCAGACGCGGGCGCAGGCGCTGATCGACGACGCCCAACAGCAGGCCGAGGCGATCCTCCAGGATGCCCAGGACAAGGCCGAGCGCAGTGCACGCCTGGGCTATGCCGCCGGGCTGCGCCGTCAGCTCGACGCGTGGAACGAGCGCGGCGTGCGGCATGCCTTCGCGGCCGAGGACGCCGCGCAGCGCGCCCGCGCGCGTCTGGCCGAGATCGTCGCGCACGCTTGCGAACAGGTCCTCCACGGGCACGACCCCGCTGCGCTGTACGCGCGCGCCGCACAGGCGCTGGACGGCGCCCTGGACGAGGCGAAAGCGCTGCGGGTGAGCGTGCATCCCGATGCGCTGGACGACGCACGGCGCGCCTTCGATGCGGCCGCCGCGGCCGCAGGCTGGGCCATGCCGGTGGAACTGTGCGGCGATGCGACGCTGGCCTTGGGTGCCTGCGTGTGCGAATGGGATACCGGCGTGTTCGAGACCGATCTGCGCGATCAGCTGCGCAGCCTCCAGCGGGTCATCCGCCGCGTCCTGGCCGCGCCACAGGCGGTGCCGGATGTCTGCTGAGATGGCGGTGCTGGAGGCAACGCTCGAGCGCGAACTGGCTGCGTTGGCCTTCGGTCGTCGCTACGGCAAGGTGGTCGAGGTGATCGGCACCATGCTCAAGGTCGCCGGTGTGCAGGTCAGCCTGGGCGAGGTATGCGAGTTGCGCCAGCGCGACGGCACGCTGTTGCAACGTGCCGAGGTGGTGGGCTTCAGCCGCCATCTCGCCTTGCTGGCGCCGTTTGGCGAGCTGGTGGGCTTGTCGCGCGAGACGCGCGTGATCGGATTGGGGCGCCCCTTGGCGGTGCCGGTCGGGGAGGCGCTGCTGGGGCGCGTACTCGATGGCCTGGGTGAGCCGGCGGACGGCCAGGGGCCGGTCGCCGGCGACGGCTGGGTGCAGATCCAGGCACAGGCGCCGGATCCGATGCGCCGGCGCCTGATCGAACAGCCGCTACCGACCGGTGTGCGCATCGTCGATGGCCTGATGACGCTGGGCGAAGGACAGCGCATGGGCATTTTCGCCGCCGCCGGCGTCGGCAAGAGCACCTTGATGGGGATGTTCGCGCGCGGCACGCAGTGCGACGTCAACGTGATCGTGCTGATCGGCGAGCGCGGGCGCGAAGTGCGTGAATTCATCGAGATGATTCTTGGCCCAGACGGTCTGGCGCGCAGCGTGGTGGTGTGCGCCACCTCCGATCGCTCCTCCATCGAGCGCGCCAAGGCCGCCTATGTCGGCACCGCCATCGCCGAGTATTTTCGCGATCAGGGCATGCGCGTTCTGCTGATGATGGACTCGCTGACGCGCTTTGCCCGCGCGCAACGCGAGATCGGCCTGGCCGCCGGCGAGCCCCCCACACGGCGCGGCTTTCCACCGTCGGTGTTCGCCGAGTTGCCACGCCTGCTCGAACGTGCCGGCATGGGCGAGACCGGCTCGATCACCGCGTTTTACACCGTGCTGGCCGAAGACGACACCGGCAGCGATCCGATCGCCGAAGAGGTGCGCGGCATCCTGGATGGCCATCTGATCCTGTCGCGTGAGATCGCCGCCAAGAACCAGTATCCGGCCATCGATGTGCTGGGGAGCCTGAGCCGGGTGATGAGCCAGATCGTGTCTGCCGAGCAACGCCAGTACGCCGGCCAGCTGCGGCGCCTGCTGGCCAAGTACAACGAGGTGGAGACCTTGCTGCAGGTCGGCGAGTACCGCCAGGGCAGCGATGCGGTCGCCGACGAGGCGATCGCCAGGATCGATGCGATTCGCGACTTCCTCAGCCAGTCCACCGATCAGCTCAGCGACTATGACGCCACCCTGGAGCAGCTTGCCGGCGTGATCGACGATGCGTGAGCGTGCCGGCACCTGGGCGACATTGCAGCAACTGAAGACGCGCCGTCATGAGCGGATGCAGGAGCACCTGAGCGACTGCAAACGGGCGCTGGAGCAGTGCGACCGCGAGCGCGCCAGTTGCAGTCAGGAGGCCACCGCCTGCACCACGCGCCTGGACGCATTCGATACCACGCTGGCCGACAAGGCCGGCGCGGGTGAGCCGATCGGCATCGAGGCGATCCTGCAGCACCAGCGTTTCCGCGCCGTGCTGGAAGAGCGCTGCCGCGCCGCAGAGCAGGCGCTGGCCGCAGCGACGCAGGCGTTGCAGAGCGCACGCGATGAGGCCGCAACGGTGCAACAGACAGTGAGCAAGTTGCAGGCGCAGGCGCAGGTGTATGCGGAAAACGCAGCCCGCGCGCAGCGTGCCTGGCAAGCCCAGCGCGAAGCGGCCGAAGAGGAAGACGCGATCGACGCCTTGCTCGGGCTGCGGTTGCATCGTGCCGCGCGCGGAGTGGGGCAATGAACGACACCGCCACCGCACTGCTGGCGCTGTCATCCCAGGGCGTGTCGCTGCTGACCTTGCTGGCGCTGTGCGGGGTGCGCGTATTCGTGATGTTCTTCGTGCTGCCGGCAACGGCGCAGGACAGCCTTCCCGGAATGGCGCGCAACGGTGTGGTGTATGTGCTCAGTTCGTTCATCGCCTACGGACAACCGGCCGATGCGCTGGCCAGAATCGAAGCGACCGGCCTGGTCGGGCTGGTATTCAAGGAAGCCTTCCTCGGCCTGCTGATCGGGTTTGCCGCATCCACGGTGTTCTGGGTTGCCGAGAGTGTGGGCCTGCTCATCGACGATGTGTCCGGCTACAACAACGTGCAGATGACCAACCCGCTGAGCGGTGAGCAGAGCACGCCGGTCTCCACGGTGTTGATGCAGTTGGCGATCGTGTCCTTCTACGCGCTGGGCGGCATGCTGATGCTGCTCGGTGCGCTGTTCGAATCGTTTCGCTGGTGGCCGCTGAGCCAGCTCACGCCGGATATGGGCGCGGTCGCCGAGTCCTTCGTCATCCAGCAGACCGACGGCATGATGGCCGCAATCGTCAAGCTGGCCGCACCGTTGATGCTGGTGCTGGTGCTGGTGGATCTGTCCATCGGCTTTGTGGCGCGCGCCGCCGACAAGCTGGAACCTTCGAATCTGAGTCAACCGATCCGTGGGGTACTGGCGCTGCTGCTGCTGGCATTGCTGACCAGCGTGTTCATCGCGCAATCCGGTGACGCTCTCGGCTTCCTCCATTTCCAGCAGCAGTTGCACGATGCCGCGAACGTTGGCGGCAAGGGGGGCGCAGCGAATTGATCATTGTTGAGACATCGCCTGCCGTGCGCTGCCTACACTGAACCGCATGCGCCCTCAATGTGCTGCTCGACGCTGCAGTACGCAGCACGGCGCTGCATCCGGCACGCAATCCCCGGCCGACGCCTGCCTGTCAGGCGTCGCCCTATCGACTTCTTTCACTTGCCTCGCAGAGGGAACGCCATGGCATACGCCTGTCCTCCAGTTCACCGCCATCGGCGTGCGCCATTGGCCGCCGCGTTGCTATTGAGCCTGCTGCCGCTGCTGCCGCCGCATGCCGATGCTGCGCAGGTGCAGTGGCATTCGCGCAGCTTCAAATACGTCGCCGATCACAAGGATCTCAAGGAAGTGCTGCGTGACCTGTCCGCCAGCCAATCCATCACCACCTGGATTTCACCGGAAGTGACCGGCACGCTCAGTGGCAAGTTCGAGGCCAGCCCGCAGAAATTCCTCGACGATCTGTCTGCGACATTCGGCTTCGTCTGGTATTACGACGGTGCCGTGCTCAGGATCTGGGGCGCCAACGAAACCAAGAATGCAACCTTGAATCTGGGCGCCGCGTCGACCAGTGCGCTGCGCGATGCGCTTGCGCGCATGCGGCTGGACGATCCGCGTTTTCCGGTCCGTTACGACGAGGCGGCGCACGTGGCGGTGGTGTCCGGCCCGCCGGGTTATGTGGATACCGTCACCGCAATCGCCAAGCAGGTCGAGCAGGGCGCACGCCAACGCGACGCCACCGAAGTGCAGGTATTTCAGCTGCATTACGCGCAGGCGGCCGATCACAGCACCCGCATCGGTGGGCAGGATGTCCAGGTGCCGGGGATGGCCAGCCTGTTGCGCAGCATGTACGGCGTGCGTGGCGCGCCCACGGCGGCGCTGCCCGGGCCGGGCGCAAATTTCGGGCGGGTGCAACCGATCGGCGGCGGTTCGTCCAACACCTTCGGCAACAACGGTCAGGGTCAGAATGGCGGTGGCGGCAACACCGGCATTCTCGGATTGCCTGCGTCGTGGTTCGGCGGTGCCTCGCCGTCCGATCGCGTGCCGGTCAGCCCGCCGTTGCCGGGCAGTGGCGCCAATGCGCCGGCCAGCGTGTGGCCGGAGATGAGCCAGGCCCGTCGCGATGCGCCGCTGGCGGTGGACGCCGGCAGCGGCGGCGAGCAGGCTTCCGACGCGCCGGTGATCGAAGCCGACCCGCGCACCAATGCCATTCTCATCCGCGACCGTCCCGAGCGCATGGCCGCCTATGGCACGTTGATCCAGCAGCTCGACAACCGCCCCAAGCTGCTGCAGATCGATGCCACCATCATCGAGATCCGCGACGGTGCCATGCAGGATCTCGGCGTGGACTGGCGGTTCCACAGCCGGCGGGTGGATGTGCAGACCGGCGACGGCCGTGGTGGCCAGCTTGGCTACGATGGCAGCTTGAGCGGTGCAGCAGCAGCGGGTGCAACCGCGCCGTTGGGCGGGACGTTGACCGCTGTCCTTGGCGATGCAGGGCGTTACCTGATGACGCGCGTCTCGGCGCTCGAGCAGACCGACAAGGCCAAGATCGTGTCCACCCCGCAGGTGGCGACGCTGGACAACGTGGAAGCGGTGATGGATCACAAGCAACAGGCATTCGTGCGTGTCAGCGGTTACGCAGCCGCAGACCTCTACAACCTGTCCGCAGGTGTGTCGCTACGCGTATTGCCGAGTGTGGTGCCGGGCTCGCCAAACGGACAGATGCGCCTGGATGTGCGTATCGAAGACGGGCAGTTGGGCACCAATACCGTCGATGGCATTCCCGTCATCACCTCCAGCGAGATCACCACGCAGGCATTCGTCAACGAGGGCCAGAGCCTGCTGATCGCCGGGTATGCCCAGGATACCGATCAGACCGATCTGAACAAGGTCCCTGGGTTGTCCAAGATTCCCCTGGTCGGCAACCTGTTCAAGCATCGCCAAAAGAGCGGCTCGCGGCTGCAGCGGTTGTTCTTGCTGACCCCGCATATCGTCTCGCCCTGAACAACGCTTCGGGGAGTAGCCGATGCTGTGAGAACGTGCAGGCTGCCGCGTGGCGCGGCAGCCTGCACGCATTGTCAATCAGGCTTGGCCGGTGATGCTCGACAGGTTGGCGTTGAAACCGCCACCCACACTGTTGCCGCCCAGGAGGCAGCTGTTGACCGAACCGCCACCGCCCATGCCGGCGCCGCCCTGGTTCTGCATCAGCTGCATCACGATCTGCATCAGCATCTGCGTCAACGGACTCAGGCCTTCCTGTTGACCGTTCTGCGGTTGGTCGTTGCCACACTCCTGATTGGCATCGCTGCCCTGGCTCTGTTGCAGCATCATCATGATGAACATGGCGAGCAACTGATCCAGCTGCTGCTCGGAGCCAGCCGAAGGCGATGGCTGCCTGGAGTTCTCGTTTTGCTGGGGCCCGATGCCCGCATTATTCATGTGCTTCTGATCTTCGCCAGACACGTAGAGGTCATAGAGAAATCCATTCATCTGTTGCTGCGCACCAGAGACGGCGTCGTTGCCTGAGTTCTGGTAGGGAAGACCGTAGTCACTCGAATCTGGGCCGTAGCCACGATGAGACAAAACATTATCTGGACGTATTTGCATAGGAAGGCTCCTTGAGGCAAAGAGATGCGCGATGGCGCGCTTGGCACTGCGGTGTTACCAAGTCAAAGCGACCAGGTAACTATCGGGTTAAGGGCGCCGTTCGGGGTCCATTTGCCCTGTAGGGTCGGGCGAATGATTGCTATGGTTGGCCGCGTTGTTCCGAGGTGTTTGATCAAGGGTCGATTGGGAGAGACTGTTGAGAAATTCCAACTGCTGGTTCCGCCCGGGGGCGACTGGGTTGTCACCTGAATTTACGAAAGTATGTTCGGATGGGCGACTGGATTGCGTGCCGCCCGTACGCCCTCCGGTGCCCATTTGCTGTTCGAAGTTGACCGGATAATTAGTGTGAGGAGTGGGCGCGCGGGTCGGCGTCAGCCAGCTGGTCATGTTGTTCATGCGTGTTTGATCTTGGTATACTTGGTATAAACTTTCAAGAAATTCGACGTTCTGGTTCTGCGCGTCAGCGACGGGGTTGTTACTTGTACTTGCAAGAGTGGGTTCGTAGAGGAAATTAGGTTGCGTGCTGACCGTTCGCCCGCCACGCGCCTGTCTGGTTGTGGCATGCCCGGGCCGCTGACGGCTGGCCAATCCGAAGAGAGTACTGACAAAAGCATCGCCCTGTTGCCTCGCAACATTGAGGGCGTCGGCGCTTGAGTTCGGGTAGGGAAGGCGGGAGTCTGGGGCGTTCGACTCTGGGCCGTTGGCATGATTAGACCGACTATTTGCTGGACGTATCGTCATAGTGAAGGAATCCTTGATGCAGTGAAATGCGCGAGGGCGCACTTGCGGAGTGGAAGTGTTCCAAATGATCAGGTAACTGTGTCGTCAAGACATGCAGACAATACTGTGCACGGTCTGTAGTTCCATGCCATCCAATGCGCAAACCCGCTGGCCGGTAATCTCCAGCGCCACTTCACATTGCGCTATCGTTCTTTAATAATGGCTGCATGATCTTGTGTTGCGAGATATCGATAAGTAGCGGGGAAACAGCCCAGCCAGTGTCGCATCAGTGAGAGCGATTCCAACAAAGTTCGCTGGCGTCCCAGGACCCCACTCTGCGGCACCCTGTTCAAGCATCGCCAAAAGAGTGGCTCGCGGCTGCAGCGGTTGTTCTTGCTGACCCCGCATATCGTCTCGCCCTGAGCAACGCTTCGGGGTGTAGCCGATGCTGTGAGAACGTGCAGGCTGCCGCGTGGCGCGGCAGCCTGCACGCATTGTCAATCAGGCTTGGCCGGTGATGCTCGACAGGTTGGCGTTGAAACCGCCACCCACACTGTTGCCGCCCAGGAGGCAGCTGTTGACCGAACCGCCACCGCCCATGCCGGCGCCGCCCTGGTTCTGCATCAGCTGCATCACGATCTGCATCAGCATCTGCGTCAACGGACTCAGGCCTTCCTGTTGACCGTTCTGCGGTTTTTCGTTGCCACACTCCTGATTGGCATCGCTGCCCTGGCTCTGTTGCAGCATCATCATGATGAACATGGCGAGCAACTGATCCAGCTGCTGCTCGGAGCCAGCCGAAGGCGACTGCTGACTGGAGTCATCCTGTTGCTGAGCCCCGATCCCCATCGTCTGCAGATTGCTGATATTCGAAAAGTTGTAACCTATAGAGTCCATGGTGATTCCCGTCTCATGTGGTTGAACTGGATACATCGCGGATTGCCGGAGAGCTGCAACGGCAAGATCGCAAGGGGACGCTGCGCTGCCCCTTGCGCAAAGTAGAAGAGGCAACGGCGGTGCATCTGCCAGGACGCGAAGGTGCGCTTTTGCTTGCGAACGTGACTGCGGAAAACGCAGAAAAAACCCTGGAAAACAGCTGTGTTGCAACGCTGCGTGTTGTGATTTCGTTTACGTCATAGACGCTTCGTGCAGCGTGTGCATGCGGATGCACAGCACCGTTATGGTGTCGCGATCGAGCGGAGCGTCGGACCAGCCGGGAGTGTGCGTCCACTCCGCTACGTTGCTGGAATGAACGACGATCAGGTGACAGACATGAAAGAGACCGATACGCCGACCACGTGTGCGTCTGTGCACGGCACGGATGTCTGCCGTCAACCGTGTTGTGCCACGCTTTCGAGAAACATGCGCGTAGGCGCGCGATGGTGCGCCCTCCAGCCCAGGCATGCTGCCGCTCCTCGGCGACGCGTGTTGATTGCGGCGGCGTTGCTGTGCGCCGCGCCGCTCGCACGCGCAGACTGTTTTGAAGAAGCCGCCGGCTATCAACATGTCAATCCATGGGTGCTGCGTGCCATTGCATGGCAGGAATCACGCGGCCGTGCCGACGCGATCCATCGCAACAACAACGGCACGATCGATTATGGAAAGATGCAGATCAATTCGATCCATCTGCGGCGTCTTTCCAGTTACGGCATTTCCAGGGATGCGTTGATGCAGCCGTGCGTCAGCGTGTATGTCGCCGCATGGCGGCTGCGCGAGATGACCAATAAATACGGAAACACCTGGGCCGCTGTTGGCGCTTATCATTCCGAAACGCCCGCCGAGCGTGACAAATATGCACATGCCATCCACGCGATTCTGACCAAGCGCGGCGTGGTTGCAGAATAAAACTGTTGCTGCCTTGGCGGGGAGTGTGATGCAGGGCATGGCATGCGGAATATGTCAGCAGGCTTGTTGTAGTCTCGCTAAAGCGGCCGGCAAGATGCGTAATAACCGCGGCGACCGGTGCGTGATCATCGGTCGCCGCACATGCGGTGCTTGAAGTGGCGTATAACCTCGCAAGCAGTCGGAGGTGGTTGCCGCAAGCGCGTCTGCAGTAATCCAGCGGCTGCGCAACCGGCTTTGGCGTTCCCACATGGCCTGTCCCAGTGGCATGTGCCACTCGGACACTCCGTTTCTAAGATTGCCGCCTGAACCCACGTGACGATCGCCAGCTATATTTTTTAACTACTCTTGCTCAGCCTGTGAGCAAAGTGCTTCGGCTTCGCGAACGGCCGCCTCGGCCTGCGATGTGGCCACGATGGTCTTGTATTGCAAGCCGGCGACTAACCCTGACGCCGTATTGGAGAGCAACGCGCTTCGTGCGGGGGTCAATCCAAGCCACGCACCAACCATATTGATGGCGGTGCCGAGTGCGATATTGGAGCTGATTGCAGCAGTGCGCGTGATCGACTGCTCCATGACGCGCTCGTAGTCCTGACGCTTGCCCTTGTTGGAGGTGTATCAACCGGTTCCAGGAAGTTTCTGGTGTTGTGGAAGTGCTCGCTCGTGCTTTCTTCGTCGTGCAGGATCGAGGCGCCCGAGGCATGCAGCAGCGGGCTCTCACCAGTGTGCAGGTTTCTGTCGGCAGCGCTGCCAGATCCGTTGCCTTTCTGAACTGTTGCGTCGTCGGAAGCTCTGCGCCCCAGGCCCGACAGCGCAGGGTCCGGCGAGGGTGCTTGTTGGTATGACGTGAGACCACCGCATCCTTGGAGACTAGACTCTGCACGGGTGTGGCCTGACGCGAGAAGGCAGATATCCCATTGGCGGCCTTTTCTACGGGCACATCGAAATGCCAGATTTCTGCGGTCTCGGCAGCTCCAGCCGCTAAGGCGAGGGAGAGCAGTGGCGCAGCGCACACCTTCTTCAAATACATGTTGTTCCCTGATAAAGCGGTCCACGCGGTAATGCCCGGAACTCATATCGCAAGGACGAATCGGTCCCGATTTTCCTTCTAACGATTGCTTGAGATGGTGCTCGCGTGAGCAGAAATGCCGCTATCGGCGATCTGCCTAGGATCACAGCGTGCCCATCCATGCGCAGCTGGCGGCATCGGAATCAACACGTCGGAGCTTCTATCGCTGTCACCGCGTGGTCGAGCACTTCCGGTGGCAGCACGCCAGTTCGCATATCCGGTTGAGTTGGAAGCTTGCGCGCGGATCATGAAAGAACACTAAACACCGCGATTTGGTGCCCCCACCGAACGGAGATATCCGATGGAGATCAAGAAAGCGCAGTCGGCAGGCCCGTCCTCGCCAGCCGAGTTGCAGGACGCACGCGAGCGCGATGAAGGTATCGTGGAACTGCAACCTGCCGCATCGCCGACACACTCCCCGGTCAACCCGGTGCTATCCGAACTTGACCCGCGCAGCCGATCGGGCAGCTCATCTGCCACATCGGCTACGGCGACTATCACCGCGCACGTGAAGTCCGCATTGGCAAACGGCGTCCGCCACGCATCCACCGCTGTATCGCGAGCCGCGTCCGATCTGTGGTCGCTCTCCGATCTGCGCACGATGCTGCAGATGCACGCAAACGATCCCGCATTTCTGGCGATCCTGCGCGGCAGCGATCCGGAACAGGCCACGCAACACACCTTGGCGTCCTGTAGACAACAAATGGATGAGCTCGGCGAGCTCATCAAAAATACAGAAGGGCTGGGGACACATCAGCGCAAGCAGTTGCTGGGCGACATCAAGGCAGTAATGAACGCCCTGCAGCCGCTCGACCACGCCACACCGGCCGCCTCACGTGTATTGAAGTCGATCGGCAATCTCATCAATTTCTGGCCGGTCGCGGTTCCCAGCCCGCTGATGGCCAAGCAGGCAAAAACCTTCGCCTTCACGATGTCCACGGCCACTAAGGGCGTGCTTGCGATGTCAGCCTCGGCGTTGCGCCCCAGCGCCGACGGCTTGCCGTTTCCATTCGCTGGAGGCCAGCTGGGGCGCGACGCGAACGAAATGCATCTCTACAACGTGCTGATCAACACGCTGTTCCTCACCACCGAACTTCCAAAGAAATTCGGCGATCAGGCGTTGCGCAGAAACGCCGAGGCGGTCAGCCAAAGTGTGGGATATGCCGCAGGCATTTCCGTGGGCTTCACGGCGATTATGTTGACGCCATTCCTGTGGAACAGCCTCAGCAAGCTCGGCAGCGCGATGCTGGACACCACGGCAGGCCTGGGCGCGGCGGCAGCACAGGCAGCGGGTCTGACCAACCAGGCGCAGCAACTGCGTGCCCGCCTGACGCCTGCCCGGGTCAATCAAGAGGTGCGCTTGCAGCTACAGGAACTCCGCGAACAACTGGACGCCTCCTGCGACGCCTTTCAGCAGGCGCGCAGCAGCTTCGTCAATCAGGATGGAGGGCGGGAACTCACCAGGACGGTGAATGCACAATGCACGCACCTGCTGGAGACCTTGGACATGTGCAGCAAACGGCTCGCCAGCGTACTGCATCTGGATGGCAGCCAGACGCCAAGTCTGCCGCGCGAATTACGCAACCAGGATGTCTCCTCCAAGGTGGCACTGATGATACTGGCCACTGCGGTGACCGGCTCCACTGTCTTCCTCGTCCAACCGGATCGGTTGGGCACGATCAATCTGCTAAGCGACACCTGCATCGTGACGGCGGTGATGGCGCAGTCGGCATGGAACAAGCAGGCCACGCGGCAGGATGCAATGGACCGTTTCAAGGCCATGTGCGGCGGCAGCATGGTCATCGCCCTTGCGCTTGGGGCGGAGAAATTTTCCAAGATGCTCACCGACAAGAGCCTGATCGAGTCATCGCCCAACGCGCAGTTCTATGCCGGTGCCATCATGTCACTGATGGCGGTAACGATGCCGGGCCCGATCGCACGCGGTGCGGAGTTGGCGATGAACTGGAGCGGACGCCAGCTTGGTCGCATGTTCACCGGACCGGATGGCACCCCGCTGGCAACCAGTGTTCCCTCCTCTGCCGAAGAACTGCAGGAGAGGACGCGGACCACGTTGGCCTATCTGATGCGCCTGACACCGGAAGAGTTGGAGCAGTACGAGCAGATCGCGGGGGAATCCATACTTCAAGAGATCCAGCAAGCCGGCCACGCGGCGCAGGCCGGGCCCAGCAGCAGCGTCACCATCACCGAGATCGAAGACAGCCAACCTGCCTCGCTCGAGCAGGTTCCGAAGGACGCTGACAAGCCGCGATCTGATTGAGCGCCTCCGCACAGGCGTGACGTCGCAGCAACCGTGCTTAAGCCTACAGACCGCCGATGCTGCAATGGCATGTACGTCGGTCACATCAGGACTCGACCGCTGCGGATCGGAACGCACCACTCCGAAGGCTCTGCTTCGTGCATTGGTTGACGAAGATGTTCCTGCGCTGACCGGACCGATCTGCATCGCCCGCAATAACACCAAGGAATCCTCCATGCACATCAAGCAAAAAAACCCAGTGGCAGCGGCGTCTGACAGCCGGCTACGCGAGCAAATTCCGCAGGAAACGGCACCGGCGAGATCGCAGCCTAGTTCCCACGATGCAGTATCCCAACTTCATGGTGATCCAAGATTGAGCGAGCTCCCCCAGCGCGGAAGCAGGCCCTCTTCGCCAGCCGCTCGCTCCGACATCGAGATCGCCGAAGCAGACATATCCAGCGCCGATAGTGATGCTGCACGGCGCCAAGACACCACGCTGCGGAGCAGGTCTCCTGCAGCGCATGCGCCCAATGCTCTGTTTCGCAGAGCAGCCTCCGGCTTGACCGAGGGGGCACTGCAACTCTCCGGGACGCTAAGAAACGCCGCTTCCAATCTCTGGTCACTGACGGATCTACGCACCATGCTGCAGATGCACGCAGACGATCCGGCATTTTTGCAGATGGTGCGCCACGCCGACCCGGAACAGAGCCAGCCACACTCTCTGGCCGCGTGCCGCCAGCAGATCACGCAGCTGCGCGGCGCCATCGAAACGGCAACCGGTCTGGAAGCACGCTTCCGCAAGCAATTGCTCGGCGACATCAAAGCCGTGGAAGACGCGCTGCAGCCGCTGGAGCAGGGGACGCCTGCGGCAGGGCGGGCGCTGAAGTCGCTGGCCAATCTGGTCAATCTCTGGCCCCTGGTGGTGCCAAGTCCGCTGCTCGCCAACCAGGCCAAGACTTTCGCTTATTCCATTGCCACAGCAACCAAGGGCGTGATGAGTCTATCGGCATCGGCGTTGCGCCCCACTGCAGACGGACTTCCGTTCCCGCTCATGGGCGGGCAGCTCGGACGCGAAGCCAATGAAATGCATTTCTACGCCATCCTGCTCAACGGAGTGTTTCTCACCACCGAACTTCCCAAGAAATTCGGCAACCCATCTATGCGACAGCAGGCCGAAGCGGTGGAAAACAACCTGGGATTTGCCGCAGCGGCATCGACTGCATGCGCGGCGATGGTGCTAACGCCTTTCCTCTGGAACAGCCTCAATGTACTGGGCAATCGACTACAGAATTGTGTCTCCCACCTGGGCGCAGGTGTCGCGGACTTTGTCGGCTTTCAGACGCAGGCTCAGCGGCTGCGCGCGCGCCTGACCCCCGGCCAGATCAGCGCGCAACTGCGCACACAACTCAACGAAATCTGCGCCGCTCTGGAGAACGGGCGCCATGCTTTTCAACAAGCGCGCCAAAACTTCACCGAACCCGGCACAGGACACGAACTCACCCGCACGCTAAATGCCCAGTGCACACATCTGCTGGAGACGCTCGATCAATGCAGCAAGCGCCTTAGCGCTACATTGCAAGTCGACCAGGACCAGCCCGCCAGCATCCCGCACCAGGTGGCCAATCACGATTTTTCCGCCAAATTGTCGTTGGCATTATTGGGGGCTGGGGTGACTGGACTGACCGTCTACCTGATCCAGCCTGATCGGATCGGCACGGTGGATCTGCTGGCCGACACGGCCGTGGTGACGACCGTGATGATGCAATCGGCATTCAACCGGCACGCGGCCCGTCAGGACGCGATGGAGCGCTTCAAGGCCATGTGCTCCGGCAGCATGGTCATGGCGCTGGCGCTGGGTGTGGAGAAGCTGTCCAAGACATTCGCAGACAAGAGTCTGATCGAAGCATCGTCGGCGTCGCCCTACTACGCTGGCGCGATCATGTCGCTGATGTCGATGACGATGCCTGGCCCCATGGCACGTGGCGCGGAACTGGCGATGAACTGGGGTGGACGCCAGCTTGGTTGCATGTTCACCGGACCGGATGGCACCCCGCTGGCAACCAGCGTTCCCTCATCTGTTGAAGAACTGCAGGAGAGGTCGCGGACCACGTTGGCGTATCTGATGCGCCTGACACCGGAACAGTTGGATCAGTACGGGCAGATGGCGGGGGAATCCGTGCTGCAAGCGATCCAGGAAGCCGGCGACGCGGCGCAGGCCGGGCCCAGCAGCAGCGTCACCATCACCGAGATCGAAGAGGAGAGCGAGCACGCCGTGGAGTGGACCTCTCCGAGGACGACCGACGGTACAAACGCAGTTTCGAGCGGCGATGAAGCCATCACACATGCTCCATCGCCGCTTCATTGATCGCGTGTATGGCGGCGTATTCGGCGTTGCTTGATGCGGCTCGGTCGGAACAAAAAGCCACGCCGTTCGGCGGGGTTTGATCAACCAGAGAACCGATGGAACTGGATATCAGAAATCCATGACGCCCATGCCATCTCCGGCTGGTATTGCCGGCTCGTCCTTCTTCGGTGCATCGTCCACCATGGCTTCGGTGGTGATCATCAGGCCTAATATGGTCGAGACGAGATGGCCTTGCCGGCCATCCCGTTTTTGTTGCGTCGCTTTTGATGCATCGCCGCGGTCGGCGCCGCATCATGCCGGTTGCGGCGCCTGATCGTCCTCGATCTGCACGATCACTTCGTGCGACTGCGATGTGGGCGCTGTTCCCTGCCGCAGCCGCTCCACTGCCTGCGGCAGGGTCAGCGACGGCGCGGCCTGCGCTGCGGAGGACGTGGCACCGTGCGGTTGGGTGAGCGCCTTGGCCTCACCCAACAGCTGTTCCACATCGTTGCCTTGCAGTAGCGCGTTGATCGCTTGGCTCGCCTTGGTCGCCCGACGCTGGGACAGCGCTTCGTTGGCCCCCCCCATCACGCCACGTAAGACTTGCTGCTTCAATCCGATGTCGGTGTCGCCCTCGCGGCGATTGTTCTTGACGGTGATGGCGATGTGCTGATTCAGCGCGCCGACCGCAGCCATGCCTCCCGACAGGGCAGAGATCGCCAGGGTCTGTGCGGTCGGCACGTTGCGCGTTCCACCCTGCGCTGCAGAGCTGGCCTTGCCGATCACCGAGGATGCCGCGCTGCCCAGCACGCCGAGATGGAACATCTGGCCAATGCGTTGGGCGGTCTGTGCGGAGAACTCGCGCGAGGTGTACTTCTTGGCGATATCGCTGATCAGTTGCTCCGACACCACCGACTTCTCGGCGCCGAGCAGCACCGCTGCAGCGACACCGTCTGGATCGAGTTCGTCCAACTTGCCTTCGCGCAAGGCTTGCAGATCCCGGCTCAGCAATTCCAGCGCCTTCGCCGGGCCGGCGCCGTGGCCCGATTCCAGATCCAGGTCGTCGGCGTCTGCCGTCACGTGCGGCGAGGGCGATGCCTGCACCTCCGCCTCCGCCTTGAGCGCGTCTTCCATCGACGCCAGTCCGTTGATGACGCGTTTCACCAGAGCCTGCGTGGGCGACTGAATCAGTTTGCGCAGCTTGCCCTGATCGATCTCCTCTGCCGCAACCGGCTCGCCACATGCAAGTTTCGACTTGCCCGCTTCGGTCAGTACATCGGCGTACAGCAGATTGAGCTTGTTGTTGTAATCCTGTTTTGCCTGTTCGTCGAATCCAGCGGCCACATGTTGCGCAGCTGTCATCAGCAGGGCACAGACAGTCTGCGCGGTCGGCGACAGTGCCCGTATTGCGCCGGTCTTGCTGAGCAGGCCCAGCGTACCCGCCAAGGGCGAACGCAGGATGCGCGGGACGGCCTGCCAGCGATTGCCCATCCATTGCCGGTCGTGCGCGCCCTGGGTCATGACAAAGTCTTGCTGCGCCTGATGCAGGCGCTTGTAGGCTTCCCGCAATTGGTGGGCAGCGGCGATGAGGGCGTCAGTTGGCTGTGCGACTGCGGCACGGTTGAGTTGTCTGAAATTTTCTAAGCACCCGCTGAATTCGACAATATGCCTTTCCAGCGCCTTCGCAAGGTCCGGTAGCAAATGCTTGTCGTTGATCTGATTCTTGTCCGGCACGATGACGTGACCGCCATGCTCGCGGATGGATTCGCACAGGCTGACCACTGCCGACTGCTGGGCCGCATTCATCGGTGCGGCGACGGCCGCTGTGGCAAAGCCGAATCCTGCGCCTGCCCAGGGCTGACGGGTTGCGTAGTTGATCCAGGGCGAGACGATGTACTGCATCGCATTGTTTAGGAAACTACCGGTGGGATTGGGCATGCCGGACAGCAACGCGGTGCGTCGCAAGTCGGAAACCTCGACCTCGCTCAATCCCTGCGCCTTGTACCAATCCATCGCATCCGTTTCGTGGATGCGGCTCAACAGATCCGCGTGTGTCGCTGCGCGTTCTTGCACGCCGGTGGTGTCCGGCAATTTCATCGGCCTGATCTTGTTGATGAGTTCGGCGGCCAGCTGCGGCTGGACCGGGCGCCGGTTGTCGGCAGCCAGTTTCTCTTTGAGTCGCACCAGCGACGCTCCGCCATGATGCGACGGCATTACAGGCTGCGGAATCTGCAGACCAACCGAGCCCAGGTGGCTAGCCGTATGAGATGCCTGCGCAGTGGCGTCTGTGGTCCCCTTGCCGCGCTTGCCCGGGCGGCGCGACAGCATAATCAATGCGCCATCGGGCTGAGCGTCGGAATGTCTGCGCGAGGCGTCCGGTATGGCTTCTTGTTCAATCTCGTGGCTATTCGGGCTTGAGGTTGATGCACTGCGGTTGAGTGGAGCGGCGGATACGGAAGGCTTCATCGGATATCTCCTGGCCCTGCATGAAGTGGCGGCACCGATCAATCGCTGGTGCCGAAAGTGCGATCGCCACGTATTCCGGAGTTAGGGCGATGTCGACGAGCGGTGCGGTGGTCATGGTTCGAAGAAAACTCGAGGTCAAGCGCGCGACGCAGCCGTTGGCGAGAAGAAAGATCCAAGCGCGACCGCATTGCGGTTGGAGTGAATCACTCCCCAGGCAGCTTCCTTGCTGAACAGCAGAACCGATGTCGCCGTACCCGAATCGTCCTTGTATGCGCATACGAGGTCAGGCGTGTCGTTGGCCGATGACAGGGTTGGGTGAGGCGGTCACGCAGAAACGAAGTCGCGCGTGTGCACGCGCGCGCGACCCGAAGGCGATGGAAAAGCGCCGGGATGCACTGCGCCAATGAGCGTGACGGTGTATTACCGGCGCAGCCAAGGCTTGGAGTGGAACCGGCTGTAATCGCCGGCGCGGCGGTGCCCCACGCGCAGCCGATGCGCAATCGCCTGCATCGCGTCCTGATCATAACGCCGCATCCGCCAGGGTGCAGAAGTCTCCCGCAAGCGCGGTGAGTGAATGTCCGCTCCCTGTATGGATCGCGGTGGCCGCAGGGTGCTCATGGCATTCAGCCTGAGGACGGTGTTGGGGAGCGCTCAACAGCGTCACGAGTACGTCGACCACCAACGCCGTGCCCCGCAGCGACGACCACAGCCGGGACGCGGCGTGGTTTGGCCCGGGAGCCCAGATCAAGCAGCGGGCGTGGGACGATGTGATGAAGCTGGTGGCGTGTCAGCGCGCCCATGGGTCATCGACGCACTAGAGATCGCCGGCGCCAAGCGGGCACTGGCAGATCCTTCAGTTGCGCAGGATATGACGGACGCCCGAGTCGAAGACCGCATAGCTAGCCTGAGAGACGGGCAGATAGCGCATTCGCACGCAGCCCTCGGCCTGCGTCATGAGTGTTTTCACGCGTTGCTGAGTCCTGGATAGCCCTGTAGCAGTGGCCTGCCGCCAAGAACGCTCTTGGCGGCTGAGCTGCTGTCCTATGTCGACGCTGAACTGAATCGCGCTATTTCTGCAAAGTTTTATGCGCAGGAAAAGACCGCTTGCGGCACAAAGCTGGAGCTGGCCCATGCGAAGATATGCCATTGCATGACTCGCCCCGAAGCGACTTGGGTATCAATTAAGTTAGCGGGTATCGGAGGGGTGTCGTCTAGGTTTTCCGGATTGCGGATCCTTAAAAAACAAACGGATACGTCAGAAATGCTGCTGATGCTCGATAACTATGACAGCTTCACCTACAACCTCGTGCAGTACCTGCAGGCCTTGGGCGCGGAGGTCACGGTGGTGCGCAACGATGCGATGAGCGTCGATCAGATCGCCGCGCTCAAGCCGGAGCGCATCGTGATCTCGCCCGGTCCGCGCACGCCCAACGAGGCCGGTGTCTCGCTGCAGCTGATCGAGCAGCTGGGCCAGACCACGCCGATCCTGGGCGTCTGTCTGGGCCACCAGAGCATCGGTCAGGTCTATGGCGGCGATGTGATCCGCGCCGGCAACATCATGCACGGCAAGACCTCGCCGATCCGCCACGAGGGCAAGGGCGTGTTCGCCGGCCTGCCGGACAGCTACGAAGCCACGCGCTACCACTCGCTGGTGGTGGACAAGACCACCTTGCCCGAAGCGCTGGAAGTCACCGCCTGGACCGAGAATCCGGATGGCTCGGTGGAAGAGATCATGGGCCTGCGCCATCGCCAGTTTCCGGTCGAAGGCGTGCAGTTCCATCCCGAATCGATCCTGACCCAGCACGGTCATACCTTGCTGAAAAACTTCCTGGAGCGCTGACCGAAATGCGCACCGCGCACGTCGCCCGCGTCTATACAGCAGTTGTCGATGCAGGCTTCAGCAACGTCGATGCACCAGCTGCCCATGCATGCGATGCCCGCAATCATCTGTCCTGCATGGCAGAGATGGTTGGCCGTTTCGTTTATTCAACGCCTGCATCCGGATCACGATGAGCACCACTGGCGACAACGTCCACTTCTACGAACCAAGCCAGGGCCACGGGCTGCCGCACGATCCGTTCAACGCCATCGTCGGCCCGCGGCCGATCGGCTGGATCGGGTCGCGCAGCGCCGAGGGCATCGCCAATCTGGCGCCTTACAGCTTCTTCAACGCCTTCAACTACGTGCCGCCGATCGTCGGCTTTGCCAGCATCGGTCGCAAGGACAGCCTGCGCAACATCGAAGCCACCGGCGAATTCACCTGGAATCTGGCCACGCGCCCGTTGGCCGAGGCCATGAATGCCAGCGCGGCGATAGTGCCCTCGGAGGTGGACGAGTTCGCACTGGCCGGCTTGCAGATGGCAGCTTCGCGCCTGATTGATGCGCCGCGTGTGGCGGCAAGCCCGGTGAGTTTCGAATGTCGGCTCAGCCAGTTGCTGCCGCTGCAGAGTGCAAGCGGGCAGGCCATCGAAACCTGGCTGGTCCTGGGTGAAGTGGTGGGTGTGCATCTGGCGCACGCGGCGCTGCAGGACGGCATTTACGATCCCGCTGCCGTGCAGACGATCCTGCGCGCCGGCGGTGCCGCCGATTATTTCGAAGTGCAGGCCCAGGCGCGTTTCCGCATGCGGCGTCCCGGTCAATGAGCGTCGGTGCAACGCCGCTGCATGGCATTGCACCGACGCTGGCATGTCTCTCCACGCCTGATCGATCCACAGTCCTCTCGCACTTCTCCCACGTTTTTCCACGGTCCTCTCGCCCATGCCCATCACGCCGCAAGAAGCCCTGCAACGCACCATCGAACACCGCGAAATCTTTCACGACGAAATGGTCGAGTTGATGCGGCAGATCATGCGCGGCGAGGTCTCCGACATGATGGTCGCGGCCATCCTCACCGGGCTGCGGGTCAAGAAGGAGACCATCGGCGAAATCGCCGGTGCGGCCACGGTGATGCGCGAGTTCTCGCGCCGCGTGGAAGTGAGCGACCGCCAGCACATGGTGGATATCGTCGGCACCGGCGGCGATGGCTCGCACACCTTCAACATCTCCACCTGCGCGATGTTCGTGGCCGCGGCCGGTGGTGCCAAGGTTGCCAAGCACGGCAACCGCAGCGTCTCGTCCAAGTCCGGCAGTGCCGACGCGCTGGAAGCGTTGGGCGCAGTGATCGAACTGCAGCCCGAACAGGTCGCCGCCTCGCTGGCGCAGACCGGCATCGGCTTTATGTACGCACCGGTGCATCACCCGGCCATGAAGATGGTGGCGCCGGTACGTCGCGAAATGGGCGTGCGCACCATTTTCAATATCCTCGGCCCGCTCACCAACCCGGCGGGCTCGCCGAACATCCTGATGGGCGTGTTCCATCCGGATCTGGTCGGCATCCAGGCGCGCGTGCTGCAGGAGCTCGGCGCCGAGCGCGCGCTGGTGGTGTGGGGCCGCGATGGCATGGACGAACTCTCGCTCGGTGCCGGCACCTTGGTCGGCGAGCTGCGCGATGGCCAGGTGCGCGAATACGAAGTGCATCCGGAGGATTTCGGCATCGCCATGTCGGCCAGCCGCAACCTCAAGGTGGCCGATGCCGCGCAATCGCGCACGATGCTGTTGCAGGTGCTGGACAACGTGCCCGGCCCGGCGCTGGACATCGTGGCGCTCAACGCCGGCGCGGCCCTGTATGTGGCCGGCGTGACCGACAGCATCGCCGCCGGCGTGGTGCGTGCGCGTGCGGTGCTGGCCGATGGCTCGGCGCGCGCCAAACTGGATGCCTATGTCGCCTTCACCCGTCAGGCTGCTGCGCAGTCCTGATCCATGCATTGTCCGCACCCTCCACATCTGCGATGTCACCACGCCGGTGTGGCCTGCCCCGAGAAAGCGGCAACCGCTGGCCGGCATCGTCACGGTGCCGCTGGCATGCTGTGCACTGGCGTGCGGCCACCTCAGTTGCGGCCGTGTTGACCGATAATGCCCGCCCGCCAGGACCCGATACGATGAGCGATATCCTCAACACCATCCTTGCCCGCAAGGCCGAAGAAATCGCCGAGCGCAGTGCACGCGTGCCGCTGGCCGAGCTGGTCGCGCGCTGCGCCGACCTGCCGCTCACACGCGGCTTTGCTGCCGCCATGCAGGCCAGCATCGCCGCCGGCGACCCGGCCGTCATCGCCGAAGTGAAGAAGGCCAGCCCGTCCAAAGGCGTGATCCGGCCCGACTTTCATCCGGCCGACATCGCCGTCAGTTACGAGTTCGGTGGGGCCAGTTGCCTGTCGGTACTCACCGACGTGGATTTCTTCCAGGGCGCCGATGCGTATCTTCAGCAAGCGCGCGAGGCCTGCACGCTGCCGGTGCTGCGCAAGGATTTCACTGTCGACCCCTATCAGGTCTACGAAGCGCGCGTGCTCGGTGCCGACTGCATCCTGCTGATCGTTTCGGCGCTGGAAGACGCGCAGCTGGCCGATCTGTCGGGCCTGGCCATGCAACTCGGTCTGGATGTATTGGTGGAAGTGCACGACATCGACGAGCTCGAGCGCGCCGTGCAGGTGCCGGTGCCGCTGGTGGGCATCAACAATCGCAACCTGCGCACCTTCGAGGTCTCGCTGCAGACCACGCTGGACATGCGCGCCGCGGTGCCGCGCGATCGCATCCTGGTCACCGAGAGCGGCATCGTCACTCCGGCCGATGTGCAGTTGATGCGCAGCCACGATGTGAACGCGTTTCTGGTCGGCGAGACCTTCATGCGCGCGCCCGAACCCGGCGAGTCGCTGCGTCAGCTATTCTTTGCGCATGACTGAGTCGTATCCCGCACCGCGCGACGACGCCCCGCTGGTGGTCTTCGATTTCGACCACACACTGTACGACGGCGATTCCGGCAGCCATCTGTTTGCCTGGCTGATCAAACGCAATCCGTTGCGTCTGCTGGTGGCGTTGTTGGCTTCGCCAATCCTCGGACCGATGGTGGCGATGCTGCCGACCCGCAGGCGCGGTGTCTCCGGCTATGTGTGGATCGCCACCTTCGGCCTGCATCGCACGCGCGAATTCAATCGTTTCATCGACGCGTACGTGCTCAAGCATGAAGCGCAGATCCGGCAGCGCTTGCTGCCGCATGCGTTGAAGGTGTTTACCGATCATCGCGCCGCCGGCGATCGGGTCGTGGTCGCCACCGGCGCACCGCCAGAACTGGCGCGTGCGATTCTCGGCTTCGTCGCGCATCAGGATGTGCCGGTGATCGGTAGTCTGGTCGGCCCACGCCTGGGTGCGGTCACCGCGCGGCGCCACTGCCACAACGAAGAAAAGATGCGCATGCTGCGCGAGCGCGGCTATGCCGACATCGCCATCGCCTATTCGGACAGCACGGCCGATCTGCCGTTGTTGAAGGCCGCACGCGCACCGGTGGTGGTCAACCCCAAAGCCAATCGCGAAGCACTGTTCCGTCAGGTGCTGCCTGCAGGCACGCCGATCCTCAACTGGGGCTGTCGCGACCGCGGTGGCAAGGCGCTGTAGCGCCTGACACGCCCGGCAATCGATGGCGGAACGCGCCCGACTACATCGGTCCGCATGCCTTGCGACATGCGGTTCAAGCTGCGGTCGGTGCGAAGCCGCACCAACCGCGACCGCTACTGCTTAGCGCGTGCCGTACAGCACGACGGTCTTGCCGCGTGCATGCAACAGACCATCGGCCTGTAGCTTTTTGAGCACGCGGCCGGCCATTTCGCGCGAGCAACCCACCAGGCGTGCCAATTCCTGCCGCGAAACGCGCAGCTGGGTGCCCTGCGGATGGCTCATCGCTTCAGGCTCCTTGGACAGATCGTGCAGCGTACGTACGATGCGATCGGTCACGTCCAGGAATGCCAGGCGGCTGGCTTTCCTTGTGGTATCGAGCAATCGCTTTGAGAGCTGAACGCCAATCGCGTACAGGATGCGGGGCGCATCCGGTGACAGACTGGTCTGGAACAGTTGTTGCAGCCGCTCGTAGCTGATTTCCGCCAGTTCGCATTGGGTGCGGGTGCGCAAGATCACCTCGCGCGTATCGGATTCGATGAACAACCCCATCTCGCCGACGAACTCGCCACTGCCGAAGTAGCCCAGCACCAACTCACGATCGTCATCTTCCTCGGCGATGATGCTGACCGAGCCGCTGACAACGTAGTAGAGGGTGCCGGCCGGGTCTCCTGGCCGGAACACATCGGTCCGGGTCGGATAGCGCCTGCGGTGGCTGTGCGCCAGAAAACGCTCAATCGTGCCAGCGTCCAGTGCCAGATAAGGGGTAGCGTTACGTACCGTCGTGGTGACAACCGTCGTGTTTCCTGGGTTCATGGTAGTTCCGCTTGTAATTCCTGAAGCTTAACGGCATGAGTCATGCAAGGTAAACCATTCTCAACGTCGGCATTTCGTTGCTGGGATCTTTGGCTCATAATTGACTCCTTTCCCGCCTTCCATAAGGACAGACCGACGTGGTCAAGCCGTTGCCTCGCCTGAGGCTACAGGGGTTCAACAACCTCACCAAGGCGTTGAGCTTCAACATCTACGACGTCTGTTACGCGCGTACCGAAGAGGAGCGTCAGCGTTACATCGAGTACATCGATGAGCAATATGACGCGGACCGTCTGACGCAGATCCTGACCGACGTGGCCGAGATCATTGGCGCCAACATCCTCAATATCGCACGTCAGGACTACGATCCGCAGGGCGCGTCGGTGACGATCCTCATCTCGGAAGAGCCCGTCATCGACAAGAAGCAGGCCGGCAAGGAGTTGATTCCTGAAGCCGTGGTTGCTCATATGGACAAGAGTCATATCACTGTCCATACATATCCCGAGACGCATCCGCAGGAAGGTATCGCGACATTCCGCGCCGATATCGACGTCGCCACGTGCGGTGTGATCTCGCCGTTGAAGGCGCTGAACTACCTGATCGAGAGTCTGGAATCGGACATCGTGATCATGGACTACCGTGTCCGTGGCTTTACCCGCGATGTGAAGGGCAAGAAGCACTACATCGACCACAAGATCAACTCGATCCAGCACTTCATGGCCAAGAACGTGAAGTCGCGTTACGAGATGTTCGACGTCAATGTCTATCAGGAAAATATCTTCCACACGAAGATGCACCTGAAGGATTTCGATCTCGATCAGTACCTGTTCGAAGAGCGCGCCAAGAACCTCTCGTTCAAGGAGCGCATGAAGATCGAAACGTTGTTGAAGCGTGAAATCGAAGAGCTGTTCCACGGGCGTAATCTGAGCGAATAAGCGCAGGATTCGACCTGTTGCGTGCTTGTTTGCAAGCGCGCGCAAGATGCAAGGCGGGACGGCCCGCCACGCGATGACCTCGCGTTCCACAGCCGACGGCGGCCCAGTGTGCAAACACTGGGTCGCTTTTTTTTGCCCGTTTTCTAGTGAGGAGTGATGCGATGCCCTGGATCTATCTGTTGTTGGCCGGCCTGTTCGAAATCGGCTTTGCCATGGGCCTGAAGTACAGCGACGGTTTTACGCGCCTATGGCCGACCGTGCTGACGATTTGCCTGGCAGCCATCAGTCTGTGGTTGTTGACGCAGGCACTGAAGACCATTCCGGTGGGAACCGGTTACGCGATCTGGACCGGCATTGGCGCAGTCGGCGTCACCATCGCTGGCATCGCGTTGTTCGGCGATAGCGCGTCGTGGCCGCGCCTGGCGTGCATCGGCCTGATCGTTGCCGGTGTGATTAGCTTGAAGCTCGCCTAAAACGAACCGCCTAAAAGCGGTAGGTGATGGTCTTCATGAGCTTGGAGGCCAGGGCCATGGCGCTGGGAATCGGCGGCGGCAGGATGCGGGCGCCGGCCTGTTCGGCCTGATCGGCGTGGCGTGCTTCGTCGATCTTCATCACGCGCAGGATGGCGCGACTGCGCTGGTCGATCGCGGGCAGGGTCTCCAGGTGCTCGTCCAGATGGGCTTCGACCTGGCGCTCGGTCTCGACCACGAAGCCCAGGCTCCAGTCGTCGCCGCGCAATCCGGCCAGTGCGCCGAGGGCGTAGCTGCCGGCGTACCAGAGCGGGTTGAACAGGCTGGGGCGGCTGTCCAGTTCGTGCAGACGGTCGGCGCACCAGGCCAGGTGGTCGGTTTCTTCCTGCGCCGCTTCCAGCAAGTGTTGCTGGGTGTGGGCATCGCGGGCGACCGCCGCCTGGCCAAAATACAGGCCTTGCGCGCAGACCTCGCCGACATGGTTGATGCGCATCAGTCCGGCGGCATGCCGGCGTTGGTCTGGTTCAAGCGCGATGTCGGGCGTGTCGGCGGCTGGATTGGGTCGCTTGGCGGGCGGATTGCCGAATACCGTGTCCAGCGCGCGTTGGGCTTCGACCAGGAGCCGGTCGAGCGGGCTATGCAGTCGGAATGAAGAGGTCTGGGTCATCCGGCGATTCTGGCCCCCGGCCGGCGCGCTGCCAACCGCCCATCGCCGGCCGGTGGGGCGACTTGCGCCGCCGCGGGGCGTCCCGTACAATCCCGCCTCTTATGTTTCGCCTTCACAACGCGTGGCAAAGTTCCAGCGGTCATCGCCGCTGCAATCCGCCCGACTACTCAAGAGCTTCCTCATGACTACGTTCACCGCCAAGTCCGAGACCGTCCAGCGCGACTGGTATCTCGTTGACGCCGCCGGCAAGACGCTTGGCCGTCTCTGCACCGAACTGGCTAGCCGCCTGCGCGGTAAGCACAAGCCGATCTATACCCCTCACGTCGATACTGGCGATTACCTCGTGGTGATCAATGCCGAAAAGATCGTGGTCACGGGCAACAAGCTGAAAGACAAGAAGTATCACCGCTTCACCGGCTACATCGGTAACTTGAAGACCGAGAGCCTGGAGCAGGCGCTGCAGCGCCACCCGGAGCGCGTGATCGAAATCGCCGTCAAGGGCATGCTGCCGAAGGGTCCCCTGGGCCGCACCATGTACCGCAAGCTCAAGGTCTATTCGGGTGCCGAGCATCCGCACGCCGCTCAGCAGCCGCAAGTTCTGGATATCTAATCATGGCTATCACGCAAAACTACGGCACCGGTCGCCGCAAGTCCTCCACCGCTCGCGTGTTCCTGCGCAAGGGTACCGGCAACATCTCGGTCAACGGCCTGCCGTTGGATAAGTTCTTCGGTCGCGAAACTGCGCGCATGATCGTGCGTCAGCCGCTTGAGCTGACCAAGAACACCGAAAGCTTCGACATCCTGGTCACCGCCTCCGGCGGCGGCACCACCGGTCAGGCCGGTGCGATCCGTCTGGGCATCGCCCGTGCGCTGGTCGAATACGACGAAACCCTGAAGTCCGAGCTGCGCAAGGCTGGCTTCATGACCCGTGACGCCCGCGAAGTCGAGCGTAAGAAGGTCGGTCTGCACAAGGCCCGTCGCGCTACCCAGTTCTCCAAGCGCTGATCCATCGCGTTTGTTGCGTCCCGGCTCGCCGGGGCGCCTGCTTCAAAAGCCCGGTTATGCCGGGCTTTTGTCGTTTCTGGGATGTGGAACTGCGCTTGGCTCAAAACCATCAGGCAACAAAAAAGGCCCGATCTTTCGATCGGACCTTTCGTGTTTGGCTGCCCCGGATGGATTCGAACCACCGATGCCTGAGTCAGAGTCAGGTGCCTTACCGCTTGGCGACGGGGCAATAAAACGTGTTGGGCCAAGATTATCGCATGCCAGTGTGCGCATGAATACCTTGGTGGCTATGGGTGGACTCGAACCACCGACCCCAGCATTATGAGTGCTGTGCTCTAACCGGCTGAGCTACATAGCCTAGGGAGCCGGCAATTCTTACCAAGCGTCCGTGTGTTGTCAAGCATTTCGTTTTCAGCTTGTGAGCTGGCCGTCGCCGTGGCAGAGTCGGTGACAGTAGATTTTCAGGAGTCCGCATCGTGATCGATCCGGACGGCTTCCGGCCAAACGTTGGCATCGTGCTGATGCGGCAAGACGGTCAGGTGTTCTGGGCACGACGTGTGCGCAGGGACGGCTGGCAGTTCCCGCAAGGTGGCATGAATACCGACGAGACACCCGTCGAAGCCATGTACCGCGAGTTGCGCGAAGAAACCGGGTTGTTGCCCGAGCATGTGTCCGTGCTCGGCGCCACCCCTGGATGGCTACGCTATCGCCTGCCCAGCCGGGCGGTGCGCCGCAACGAACGCCAGGTGTGTATCGGCCAGAAGCAGGTCTGGTTCCTGCTGCAATTCACTGGCGAAGAATCCCACCTCAAGCTCGACCATACCGATACCCCGGAGTTCGACCACTGGCGCTGGGTGGATTTCTGGTATCCGGTCGAGCATGTGGTGATGTTCAAGCGCGGCGTCTACGCGCGTGCGCTGCGCCATCTGGCGCCACTGGCGCAGAACCTGGCGGGGCCGGCCGCTGTTGGTGTGATGCCCGAGCGTGCGCTGGAGGCGTGGTTGCCAGGCAGCAGCGCTGCGGGACATGACAGCCCACGCAAGCGTCCGCGTAAGCGCAGCGGGGCTCGCACGGTGCGGATTAATAATGATTAACGTTTGGAATTGACACCTATTCTCGTTTGCGGTGCAATCAGTCCCGGTCCTCTCCGGATCGCCAGCACCCGACCGATACCGTGTACGTCTGCATCTGTAATGGGGTCACTGACCACCAGATCCGCGAAGCGGCCCAGAGTGGCTGCGCCAGCCTGGCCGAGCTGACCATGCGCACCGGCTGCGGTTCCAACTGCGGTTCGTGCCTGGAGATGGCCGGCGACCTGCTGAGCCAGGCGCATGCGACCCGCGCGCTGCCGTTGCCCATGCTGGGGCTGGCGAGCGCAGCCTGAGGCGTGCGACGTCGCGCGCTGTGACGGCCGGTAGCTCCGACCAGCGTCTCTCGAACATCTCTCCAGGATTGCGCCGTCCACGGTTTTCCTTCGAGATCGAGCGCGAGGTCGTCCCAGGCTAAGGCCGGTACGGCGCTCCACACAGCGGTCGACCCACGCGTCCCGCAATTGATCACGATTCGCGTTCCTTCATGCGTCGCGCCAACGCGTTAGAGTGCGGCCGGCTCACTGTCTCGGAGACATCGCATGAAGGGCGATACCAAAGTCATCGAGTACCTCAACAAGGTGCTCTACAACGAACTCACTGCGATCAACCAGTACTTCTTGCACGCCAAGATGCTGAAGAATTGGGGCCTGAAAGAACTGGCCGAGCATGAGTACAAGGAATCCATCGACGAAATGAAGCATGCGGACAAGCTGTCCGACCGCATCCTGTTTCTCGAAGGGCTTCCCAATTTTCAGGCGCTAGGCAAGCTGCGTATCGGTGAGAATCCGACCGAGATGTTCCGTTGCGATCTGGCGCTGGAGCGCGAAGCGGTGGCTGTGCTACGCGAGGCGGTGGCGTATGCGGAGACCGTCAACGACTACGTGAGCCGTCAGCTGCTGGTGGACATCCTGGAGTCGGAAGAAGAGCACATCGACTGGCTGGAAACGCAGCTGGATCTGGTGGCGCGGATTGGTGAGCCGAATTATTTGCTGACCAAGCTGGACGATTGAGGTCTGCTGAGAGAGCTGTCGGGTTGTTCTTGGGCGGCGCGTTTTGCTGGCTACCTGGTATGACTCGGCACAGGCTCCTGATCGCTCAGCTGGCGGCGTGGGTCTTGGCTTGCAGGCGGGCGACCTGGCCTAACAGTGCCAGGCGGGCGCGCGCGTATTCGGCGATGACCAGCGCCACCATGACCGAGGGGCGTTCGACGGTGCCGGTGCGTGCGGCCAGTTCGATGCGGCGTGCTGCGTTGGAGACCGCCTGGGCGCCGACGTTGGCGCTGGACGACTTGAGCGTGTGGGCCAGATCGCGCAGCTGCATGCTGTCGCGATTGGCTGCTGCGGTTTCCAGTCGTTCAATGATGCCCGGCGCATCTTCCAGGAACAGCTGCAGGATGGTGATGGTGTCTGCGCCCGCCACCTCGTACAACTCGTCAATGACGCTGTTGTCCAGGATCGGCAGCGCACGCGCCTGAGCGGCGTTGCTGGCGCTTTCGGACTCCACGCTGGCTGCACCACTGGTCGGGCCGGGCAGCGCCGGCTGGCGTGGCAGCCAGCGCTGCAGGCAGGCATCCAGTTGCTCGCGTGCGACCGGCTTGGACAGGTAGTCATCCATGCCGGCGGCCAGGCAGCGTTCGCGATCGCCGGCCATGGCGTTGGCAGTCATCGCCACGATCGGGATCGGGCGGCCGCCACTTTCGGTTTCCATCGCGCGCCAGCGCCGGGTGGCGGCATAGCCGTCCAGTACCGGCATCTGGCAATCCATGAAGACCATGTCGTAGCGGGTGGATTCCATGCTGCTCAGCGCGGCTTCGCCATCGGTGGCGGTGTCGGCGTCGAAGCCGAGTACCGCCAGCAGCTTTTGCGCGACCAGCAGGTTCACCGGGTTGTCTTCCACCAGCAGGATGCGCACCTCGCGTGCGTTGGTCAGCGGTGGCGCCAACGGCTCGGGGATCATCGCCGAGGCCAGCGTGAGCGATTGGGCCGGCTTCGGATCGGGCGGCAGCACCAGCGAGCGCAGCGTCTCGTCCGGACTCTGGCGCGGCACCAGGGTGGCGTGGTCCTGCAGTTCGGACGGCACCGGTTCGTCGCCGTAGAGCCAGATCAGGCGCGAGCCGCCGAGGTCTGCGGGCTGGGCCAATGCGCGATGCACGGCGCGGGCGCTGTAGCGCAGCGTGTCGTGGTCGGCGATGACGCAGCGGAAGCCTTCGGTGTCGCTGTGGCGACGCACGCGCTCCAGCGCTTCCTGGGTGGTTTCCATCAGCACATTCGACACGCCCCAGCTGTCGAGCAGGCGCTTGAGGCGCTGCGACAGGCGCGTGTCGGAACTGATCACCATGACGCGTGCGGCGTCGGCGCCGGTGTTCTGTTGCAGGTCGCCGATGACCTTGAGCAGCGGGATCTCGAACCAGAAGGTGGCGCCGCGCCCGGGCTCGGATTCCACCCCGATGCGGCCGCCCATCAGGTCGATGATGCGCTTGCAGATCGCCAGCCCCAGCCCGGTGCCGCCGTACAAGCGGGTGGTGGAGGCGTCAGCCTGGGCGAATGAGCGGAACAGACGCGCCTGCTGGTCCTGCGCAATGCCGATCCCGGTGTCGCGGATCTGGAAGCGCAGCAGATGCTGAGCGCGGGTTTCGCCAAGACGACGCAGCTGGATATCCACGCTGCCACGTTCGGTGAACTTGATTGCATTGCCGATCAGGTTGCCCAGCACCTGGCGCAGGCGGATCGGGTCACCGCGCACCAGCAGGCGCACCGATGGCTCGATCTCCAGACCGATGCGCAACTGGCGGCCTTCGGCGGTGCGCTGCAGCAGCTGCACGACGCCGTCGAGCAGTTCGCGCAGGTTGAAGGTGGTGATCTCCAGTTCGAGCTTGTTGGCTTCGAGTTTGGAGTAGTCGAGGATGTCGTCGACGATGCGCAGCAGCTGCAGCGAACTGCCGGTGGCGGTCTGCAGCATGTCGCGCTGGTCCAGGCTGAGCTGGCCGCTGGAGATCAGTTCCAGCATCGGAATGATGCCGTTGAGCGGGGTGCGGATCTCATGGCTCATGGTGGCCAGGAATTCGCCCTTGGCCAGCGTGGCGGCCTCGGCGGCCTGTTTGGCGCGCAGCAGTTCCTGCTCGAGTTCGCCCTGGCGTTGCAGCTCCTGCTGCAGGCGCTCGCGTGCGACCTCGGCTTCTTCGAGGCGTTGTGCCAACGCATGCTGCGCGTGTGCACTGCGATACGCGGCGATGGCAGCGCACACGCCCAATACCACCGCGAGCGCTGCAGATGTTGCGGTCAACGCCAGCCAGGGACCATCGATGGCAGACCACTGCAGGCCTGCCCCCAGCGCTGCGGCAAGGGCGGCCAGCGTGGCCAGGCTGCTCCAGGCGCGAAGGCCTCCTGCCCGCGCTGTCACTTCACAGCACCGCGTTCGTGAAGTCGAAGTCCAGTTCCTTGCCGACCGTCTGCACCAGGTTGCCCTGGATGAAGTCCACGCCGCTCATCCACATCGCTGCGGCCGCCTGCGGATCTTCGATGCGCTGGCCGATGATCAGCAAACCGCGCTGATGGGCGATATCGATCACGCTGCGCAGTTGATCGCGCACTGTGGCATTGCCGTGGGCGTCGGCAAAGCGGTTGGCCATGCGCACGAAACTCAGCGGCAATTGGCTCAACAGCGCGTTGGCTTCGTCGCCGGGCTCGAACTGGCTGAGGCAGAACTGCACGCCAGCCGGCATCAGCTTGGCGCAGAACTGCTGCACTGTGACCGCGTGGATCAAGGCATCGTCCAGGCGCAGATCCACGATCAGCGATTGCCCGGCCACGCCGCGTTCGACCAGCGCCGTGAGCAACCAGTCGGCGAAGGCATCGCGCGCCAGTGTGCGCGGGGATTGCGAGACGAACAGGCGCAGCGGCGGATGGGCATGCTGGTACAGATGCAGCAGGCCGAGCGCGTGGTCCATGACCTGCTGGTCCAGATCGGCGATGCGCCCGGCGGCTTCGGCGGCGGGAATCACCTGGCCGGCCGACAGCAGCGTGCCATCGGCCTGGCGCAGCCGCAGCAGCACCTGGTACTGCGCGGTGTCGCCGCCGGCCACCGCCACGATCGGCTGGTAGGCCAGTTCGAGCTGGCCTTCGACCAGGCGCAGTTGCTCCTGTTGCTCGGCCTGGCTGGGGGCCAGATAGACCTGCACGCCGTCGCTGCGCAGGCGTGCCTGCAAGGCAGTGCGTTCGACCGCTTCCAGCGCGCTGCCGGTGTCGTCGAAGCCAAGTCCCAGCGGTGCGACGCCAATGGCGCAGCGCACGTGCACGGATTCTTCTTCGCGCACCGAGAAGGCATTGGCGGACAGCCGCTGGCGGATCTCCAGCGCGTGCTGTTCCAGGCTGTTTTCGGGCATGTCCACGCCCAGCAGCAGGAAGCTGTTGTCGTTCAAACGCGCCAGTGGATACGGGTGCGCAGCGCTGGCCAGGCGATGGCCGGCCTGGGTCATCAGGCGCTCGTAGGCGGCATAACCGTAGCGCTCACGCAGGCCGAGCGCGCTGGCGATTTCGATGAAGAACAAGCCGCCGGACTGCTTGCGCGCCAGCGCCTCGGCGAGCAGTCCCATCACATGGTTGCGCGTCGGCAAGCCGGTTTCCGGATTGCTGCGCACGCTGACCTGTTCGCCGGTCTGTTGCAGCGCCTGTTGGCGCGCGCGGCGAATGCGGTTGGACACTGCGGCGATCAAGTGGCGCGGGCGGATCGGCTTGGTCAGGAAATCGTCGGCGCCGCTGTCGAGCACTTCGAACTGGCGCTCCGGATCCGGGTCGCCGGTCAGGAACACGATCGGCAGCAACTGCTGGCCGGGTTGTTGGCGGATCAAGGTGGTCAGGCGGATGCCGTCCAGCTCGGGCATGTGCAGATCCATCAGGATCAGATCCGGGTGGTAGTCCTGGATCGCCTGCGGCACGCTGGCGGCGGTCATTTCCACCTGCGCATGCATGCCGGCACCGTGCAACACGCTTTGTGCGAACAAGGCTTGCGAGCGGTCGTCTTCGACGATCAGCACGCGATATGGCGCATCTGCCGCCACGCTGCCGTCGCCTTCGCGGGTTGCCGCCTGCGTTGCGGATGGCGGTGCTGCCGGCGTGGCGCGCGCAGCGCTGATCGAGGTCACCGTTTGCGCTTGAACTACCGGCGCCGCCACGCCCGCAGGTGCGGGAATGATTGCCGCACTCACCGGCGCAGCGCTGTCGGAAGCAGCCGTCTCGTCGACCCAACGGCGCCAATATTCGGCCGGCGGCGTTTCTGCGCGCAGCAGACGATTGCGCGTGGCGGTGTCGTCACGGGTGGAAGGAACCGGATCTCGGGCGGCCATCGATACTCCCTGCAGTCGCGATGATTATGCGATGAACTTCACGATAGTGGGGACCTGCGTGCAGCCGGCGTGGTGGCCGGGCGCGTGGGTGCGACCAGTCGACGCATGCCCCGCCACAGCAGGCGCCATACCCACCACACCACCAGCGCGGCGAGCACGCTGGAGCCCACTGCAACACTCAGTGCCAGCCACGGATGCGCCAGTGCCAGCGCCAGTGCGGTGGTGGCGACGGCGTCTTCGGTGAGCGATGCGATCCAGTTGCTGGCCGGCTCTGGCGAGGTGTTGAGCAAGGCGCGGGTGCCGGCCTTGAGCGTGTGGCTGGTCAGCGCCACGCCTGCGCCGGCCGCCAGTGCGCCCGTGCCCAGATCGCCATCGGGCGAGAGCGTGGCTGCAGCCAGAAACGCACCGGCCGGCACGCGGGCCAGCGTCTGCAGCAGGTCCCAGCCCGAATCCACGCCGGGGATCTTGTCGGCGAAGAATTCGGCCACGGCCAGTGCGCCCGAGGTGCCGAGCACCCACCAGGACTGTGCCGGGTGCAGGGCGGGCGGCAGTTCGATCCAGCCGAGCAGGCCGGCCAGGCCGACGCCGAACACGGTGAGATAGACACGGATGCCGGCCAGCCAGGCCAGCAGGATGCCGATCACGAACAGGTGGGCTTCGCTCATGGCGTCGTCAGTCTCTGCAAACAATTGCAGAACTATCGCAGAATTTTGGCAGAACTTTGGGCTAACCGCCGGTCCAGCGCCAGCACGACGGTCGGTGGCGCTCTGGCACACTACGCCGCCCATGACTGCGCCGGCCTGTCCGGACCCGATGCCCATGCGACCAGCCGCACGCGTTCAGATCGTCCAACGTGACTCGGGTGGTGGCCGTTCCAGCGGCCGCTGGCTGTGGTTGGTGATCGTCCTGGTGTGGCTGGCATCGCTGGGCGGGGTGTGGTGGATGGCCAGCCGCACAGCCGCGCCGCGTCTGGTCGAGGCCGAGGCGGCGTTGCAGCAGGCGCAGCGTAGTCAGGCCCAGCAACGACGGCTGATCGAGCAACTACAGCAGCGCCAGGTCAATCTGGCGATGTCCGACAAGATCAGCCGCGCCGCCAATACCGAGGTGCAGGCCTCGCTGGCAGAGCGCGACGAACAGATCGCCGCACTACGCGCCGATGTGGCGTTCTACGAGCGGCTGGTGGGCTCCACCGCGCAGCGCAAGGGGCTCAACGCGCATTCGGTGCAGTTCACCGCCGAGGCCGGCGGCACCTGGAATTACAGCGTGGTGCTGACCCAGAACCTCAACCGCGGCGCGATCAGCCAGGGCCAGCTGCGCTTTGCGGTGGAAGGCGTGCGCGCCGGCAAGCTGGTGACGGTGAGCTGGAACGAGCTGCACCAGAAACCCGACGCCGCCGGGCAGCCGTACTCGTTCCGCTATTTCCAGCAATTGGACGGCAGCGTGATCCTGCCGAAGGATTTCACTCCGCAACGTGTCAAAATCTCCCTGAGCGGCGATGGGGCGCCGGTCAATCAGACATTCGACTGGAAAGTCGCCGGCAATGGCGCGGGGGAGTAGCTCTATGTTCGGAAACAAGTCCAACCGTGGTGCGCAGACCGTGGTCGACACCTTGATCGGGCCGCAAGTGATCATTCGGGGCGACCTGATGTTCAGCGGCGGGCTGTATGTGGAAGGCCGCATCCTGGGCAAGGTCATTGCCGAAGACGGCGCCAGCGCCATCCTGACGGTGGCCGAGCAGGGCAGCATCGAGGGTGAAGTGCGCGCGCCGGTGGTGATCATCAACGGCCAGCTGACCGGCGATGTGCATGCCGCCGAGCGTGTCGAACTGGCCGCCAACGCGCGCGTGGAGGGCAATGTGCATTACCAGGTGGTGGAGATGAGCGCCGGTGCGCAGCTCACCGGACGGTTGATCCACGCCGCCAGTGCAGGCGCAACCGCTGCGTTGCCGGCGCCGGACGCCAGCCGCGCCGAGCCGGTCAAGGCCCTGCAAGCCGAAACCGCCGACGCCTGAATGCCTTGTGCGCGGCTGAAGCGCGGCATCGGGTTCGGCAGCCACCGCTTGAAGTGGGGCCGCCTGGCCCCCATGCTGACGCCATGAGCACGCTCGTTTCGCTTCCAACCGCCGCCCCGGCACCGGACTATCAGTCCATCGACCGGCCACTGAACTTTTCCGTGGCCGCCGCCGCCAAGGTGCGCGAGCTGATCCAGGAAGAAGGCAATGCCGAGCTGGCATTGCGTGTGTACATCCAGGGTGGCGGCTGTTCCGGCTTCCAGTACGGCTTCGAGTTCGATGAGAACCGTGCCGAAGACGACCTGTCCGTGGCCACCGATGGGGTGACGCTGTTGGTCGACCCGCTGAGCCTGCAATACCTGATGGGTGCCGAAGTGGACTACACCGAAAGCCTGACCGGTGCGCAGTTCGTGATCCGCAATCCCAATGCCAAGACCACCTGCGGGTGCGGTAGCAGCTTCAGCGTCTAAACCAGGCGCGGTTGCTTCAGCCTGCGCGTGTCGTTGATGCGGTGGTCGATTTTTTTAAGCGCCGAGTGATGGGATCCACGCACTGCGCGGATGATCGCCGAGGTGTCGGTGGTGCGCGATGCGCCACCAGCGCGCATGTCTAACGCGTTGCAAACATTTCCGTGCTGCGGGTTTCGCCGGGCGCGCGCAAGCTTCGTGCGCGCGAGGTGGCGCGCGCGTGGCGGCGGCCATACTGCCCGCATGCTCAATGCCGGTGCTACGACATGCCCGCCTTATCCCTGCATCGTGTCTCGACCTGACGCGCGCTGGCGGTACTCGCCATTGCGCCGAGCGAGCGTGCCGCACACAGCACCCATCCCACGCCATGGCGTCGCGACCACATTGCCAGCTCCCGCGTGTTGATCGGACAGCTAGATGCCGATCCTGCGTGCGGTAGATCGCTGTTGCCCGTTCCGTTCCTTCACCAGAGAACGCCTCATCATGTTGCAACTCACATCCCGATCGGCGTTCGGCCTGTTGACCATGCTTGGCATCGCCGGCGCGGTGTTTGCGCCCAGCGCCCAGGCATCGCCTGCACGTGGCACCTTGCTCAACAGCAATTTTCTGACCAGCTACACCCGGGATGCGATTGCCGTATCGCTTGCCTCAGAGCCAGCGGCCGAACAGCCCAAATGCAATGTGCGCGTGGCCGAGTTCACCTATGCAACGATCGGCGTCAATGGCGAACCGGCCACCGCATCGGGCGTGGTGCTGATTCCGGGTGGGGAGCGCTGCAGCGGGCCCTATCCGCTGCTGGGCTGGGGCCGGTCGACCGCGACCATTCGCAATGAGGAGCAGGCCAAGGACATCCGTGACGCCAAGGGTGACGACCCGCTGGTCACGCGTCTGGCCAGCCAAGGCTATGTGGTAGTCAGCAGTGATTATCTGGGGCTGGGGAAATCCAACTACGGCTTCCATCCTTATTTGCATAGTGCGTCCGAGGCGAGTGCGACGGTCGATGCACTACGCGCGGCGCGCAGCGTTCTGCAGCGGTTGAACACGCCGCTGTCCGGCAAGGTCATGCTGTCGGGGTATTCGCAAGGCGGCCATGCCGCACTGGCCACCCAGCGAGAGATCGAGGCGCATCTGTCCAAGGAATTTCAGTTGGTTGCCAGCGCGCCGATTTCCGGGCCCTATGCGCTGGAGCAGACCTTTGTGGACAGCTGGAGCGGAAGCAACGCGGTAGGCGAAAGCAGCTTCGGCATCATTTTGGGCAGCTACGCCATCGTCGCGATGCAGCACACCTATCGCAATATCTATCTGGCCGCGGGGCAGGTGTTTCAGGACCCGTGGGCGGCCCGGGTCGAGGCGCTGTTCCCCGGCAAGCTGGGCCTGACCGATCTGGTCCTTGGCGATACGCTGCCTGGGATCGATCAGCTCAAGGCGTATTTCCAGCCCGGGTTCTACCGTGATGTTGCCAGCAACCCCAACAGCCCGTTCCGCAAGGATCTGGCGCGCAACGATCTGCTGGACTGGAAACCGCAGACGCCAACGCTGCTGTGCGGTTCGTCCAACGACGCGACCATCCCGCTCAAGAACGCGGTGACCGCGATCGCCGGCTTCAAACGTCGTGGCAGCACCCAGGTCGCGCTGGTCGACATCGGCAGTGGCGACCCCAACGACAACTCGGCATTCGTCCATCTGACGACCAATGAACCGTGCATCGTCGCGGTGCGGCATCAGTTGCTGGACAAGCAGCGCTGACGCGACGGTCATCGGCTCGATTCGATTCGATCTGCCGGATGCGGATGATCTGCAGGTCAGGGATCTGTCGAAAGCCTGCCCAGTGACGCCGTCGCGCAGATGCGAGCGGCGAGGCGGAGGATGACGGCGGAGTCGGACATCGTTGCCTGAGTGCTGTGACAACTGCGCGCTGCCTCGCGATCCGGGCAGCGCGCGCCTTGCTGTCACCATGCGGCAATCAACCTGCTGGCGCTGCTGGCTCCACGTCTGAACACGCGCCGGTAGCGAGGCCGTCAGAGCGTGTGCGACGGTTGCAGGCGATGCCGATTATCGGCAGGCTTGCGCCGATGTCCGAGCCTCTCTTTTCAACCTCCGAATGTGCCTTCACCCACGCGCCGCTCGATCGTGGCGATCTGTTGCGTGACGATCCCGATGCCTTGGCGCGTCTGTGGCCGCAGGGCCGCGTCTTGTTGTTCGATGCCAAGGGCGCTGCGCTCGCCGACGCGCAGGGCCAGCCCTTGCTGATCGATGGCGCCGTGCTCGGCGACGGGCCGGAGGCGGCGATTTTTCTGGGCCTGCGCGATGACGTCGGCTGGTTTTGCTTGCCGGCCGATCAGAGCGGCGTGCAGGCGCCGCAAAGCATCGATCTGCGGCAGGCCGCTGCCGATTGGCCGGCCGACATCGCCACAGCGTTCGCCTATGCGCGTGCGATGTTGCATTGGCAGTCGCGCACGCAGTTTTGCGGCGTGTGTGGCGGGGCGATCGCCTTCCGGCGTGCCGGCTTCATCGCGCATTGCACGCAGTGTCAGACCGAGCATTACCCGCGCGTGGATCCGGCCATCATCGTGGCGGTCAGCGATGGCGCGCGCGTGTTGTTGGGGCGGCAGGCAAGTTGGGCGCCGGGGCGGTATTCGGTGATTGCCGGCTTCGTCGAACCGGGTGAGTCGCTGGAGCAGACGGTGGCGCGTGAAGTCTTCGAAGAAACCCGCGTGGTGGTGCAGGACTGCCGCTATCTGGGCGCGCAACCGTGGCCTTTCCCGGGTGCGTTGATGCTGGGCTTTACCGCGCGTGCTGCAGCCACCGAGGTGCCGCAGGTGACCGGTGAGCTGGAAGACGCGCGTTGGGTCACGCATGCCGAGGTCACCGCTGCATTGGCGGGCGAGGGCAGCATCGGCTTGCCGCCACGTATTTCCATCGCGCGCGCGCTGATCGAGCACTGGCACCGCACGCATGGTTGAGCCTGGCCGATCACTGCAACGCGGGCAGATCAGGTGCGCTGTCGTCGGCTCGGCTAGACTCGGCTGAGGAGGCCCACCCATGTTCACCACCCTGGTTGCTGTCGTCGTCGCACTCGCACTGGGGCACTTGGTGCCTGCTCACGTGGTGCGGCTGCGGCGTTTTGAATGGTTCGCCCACTGGTTGCGCCGGCTGGACAGTCATGCGGCCGGGCGCGGTGCGTGGCAGGGGCGCTATGGCGTGCTGCTGGCGCTGTTGCCGGCCTTGCTGGTTGTCCTGCTGCTGCAATGGCTACTGGACGACGTGTGGCGCGGGTTTTTGGCCTTGCTGTTCGGTGTGGCGGTGCTGGCCTGGACCTGGGGGCCGCGCGACCTGGATCGCGATGTGGAAGCGGTGATCGATGCCGACGAGCCCGGCGCGCGGCGCGATGCGATTGCGCAGTTGCAGGCAGCCGGCGGCAGCGTGCACGAAGATGCGCCGTCGTTGGTGGAAGCGGTGGTGGTCAACGGCCTGCGGCGCTGGTTCGCGGTGTTGTGGTGGTTTTTGCTGCTGGGGCCGTTCGGGGCTGTGCTGTATCGGCTCACGGCATTGGCGGTGGAAAGCCCGCTGTCGGTGCTGCTGCCGCCACGCAATCTGGCCGGCGCGCGCTGGCTGCTGGCCGCGCTGGAGTGGCCGGTGGCGCAGTTGATCACCGTCTCGATGGCGCTGGTGGGCAATTTCGACACGGTGTTCCGCGCCTGGCGGCAAGCGCACGGCAATCGGTGGTCGTTGGAGCCGCATTTTCTCGGTGCGGTGGCGCGTGCCAGCGTCAGCGCCGAGCTACGCGAAGAAGCGCATGACTACACCGATTCCGGATTGGTGCCGGTGTGGCGCCGCCTGCCGGAAGTGCGCGATGCGATGAGCCTGGTCTGGCGCGTGCTGCTGCTATGGATGGTGGTGCTGGCGTTGCTGGTGATTGCTGGGTGGGTGCGGTAACACCGCTTAGAGGCAGTTAATCACCCGTGCAATCGGTGATAGAAAGCTCAAGAGCATCGCCATTGACGTCCATGAAGAGCCGGCTTCCATCTTCGAACTGGATGGCGACTTCGCCAGGTCGGTGACGTCTAACAGACTTAACAATCTTTCCGACTAGTAGCTCAGTGGCGCGCTCGGATTCTTGCTCTAAGTTCACAGAGTTGATCCTTAACGGTCTAAGCCGGCGCCAGAAGCGTAAACGGGTACCACGGCAAATTCCTGGCAACCCAATACGTCGGCAACGCCCATAACCAGAACTTCGGCTCGGACATCACTGCCACGACGGGTGCGAACCAGCGCGCGCGCCAGCCGGCTTTCCAGGCGATCAGGCCGGGCAGGGTGAACAGGCCGAGCACGGCGGCGGGGTTCATGGCGAAGGCGCCGGGCAGATCGAAATGCACCAGCGCGTACAGCGCGCGGGTCATGCCGCAACCGGGGCAATAGCAGCCGGTCACGGCACGGAACACGCAGGGCGGGAACGGGCTGTTGCTCGCGTTCGGATCGAAGCGATACAGCAAGCTCACGCCAAAGGCGGCCACGCTGGTGGCCGCCCCGAGTCCAAGCCAATGGCGTGGACGCAGCTCCATTACTGCATGTGCTGCAACTGCTGCATGTAGTCCATGTAGCCCTGCATGCCGCCGGTGGCGACCATGCCGATGTTGATCAGCAGGCCGATGACGGCCAGCACGCTGGTCACGATGCACCAGGTCTTGGCGGTGTTGGAGGCGCGACGTGCGCCGTCGATGTCGCCCTGGTTGAGCAGGCCGTTGACCTTGCTGGAGAACACGATCGCCACGATGCCGCTGATCAGGGCCGGGCAGCACAGGCAGAAGCCGAGCACGGTGGAGACGATCGCCCAGATCAGGTGGTTGGGGACCGGGCCGGGTGCGGCGCTGGACGAGGGGTGGATCGGCGGTGGGATGGCACTCATGGTGAAGCTCCTTGGGTGGTAAACGACTGCGAACTGATAAGTGAGTGGGGAGGGTTATCGGGTGGGTGCCGCAGCACTGGCGACGGTCGTAGGCACGGGTACACAACGGCCGCACATGGCTACCGGCGCGATCGCCGGCCGCTGCAATGAGCAGCAGCAGCCGATCGCGGCAGATGCCTCAGGCGCGATGATGTTGAGCACGACGACTTCCCCCAAGACGACCTGTCGCGTTCGCCAGGCGAGCGCGGCGGCAAAACGTGTGATGGCGCACAGGCTACTCGCGGCGCGCGACGGACGCAAAGCCCGCGCTCGCCGCACTTATGGCTGATCCTGACGCAGCGCCCGCACCTGCTGTTCGAGCAGCGCGGCGGTCGCCTCGTTGCCGGGAACCGCTGCCGCGGCGGCCACTTCGATATGCGCGCGCATCCTGCGTGGTACGCGCATGCGGCCCAGACGGGTGTCGCGGCGGCTCCACATGCTCGACCACATGCCGCGCAGCGCCATCGGAATCACCGTCACCTGGCGGCGCTCGAGGATCTTTTCCACGCCTGATTTGAACGACGCAATCTCGCCATCCTTGGTCAACGCGCCCTCAGGGAAGATGCACACCAGCTCGCCGTCGGCCAGCGCGGCATCGATGCGGTCGAAGGCCTGCTGCATCAGCGCGGGGTCTTCGCGCGCGCCGGCGATCGGAATCGCCTTGGCGGTGCGGAAGATCCAGCGCATCACCGGGATACGGAAGATCTTGTAGTACATGACAAAGCGTACCGGGCGCGGGATCACCGCCGACAGGATCAGCGCGTCCATGTAGCTGACGTGGTTGCAGACCAGCAGCGCGGCGCCTTCATCGGGCACGTGGCGGTCGATGTCGCGCGCGCGCAGCCGATACAGCACGCTCACCAGCACCCAGCTGAGAAAGCGCATCAGGAACTCGGGCACCAGGGTGAAGATCCACAGCGCCACCAGCGTGTTGGCCAGCGCCAACGCCAGAAACACCTGCGGAATGCTCAGGCCCGGCAGCGGAATGCGCACGCCGAACAGCACCAGCTGCGGCAACTGCAGCGCGATGCCGATGATGGCGGCGGTGACTATGAACAACGAGTTCTGGATGTTGAGCCCGGCGATCACGCGCGAGAGTTCGGCCTTGGGCGTGCGGCTCTGGATCAACGCGAACAACGGCACCACGAACAAACCGGTGAACAGGCCGATGCCGACCAGGTCAACGATCAGGCGCACGCTGCCGGGCTGCTGCACGAACTGGCCGATCGAGAGATCGGTGGTAGGCGCAACGCCGGGACGCGCGAAATAAAGATCCAGCAAAAACGCGCTGATGCCGAACGCACCCAGCGGCACCAACCCGATTTCCACGGTGCGCCCGGACAGCCGTTCGCACAGCAACGAACCCACGCCGGTGCCGATCGAAAACAGCGCCAGCGCGAACACGTATAGATCCTGCTGGCCGCCTAGATTGACCTGCGCGTAAGTCGGCAACTGGGCGGTCAGCACGGTGCCGACGAACCAGAACCACGACACCCCGAGCACCGCGTTGCGCACTGCCGGCGTGCGCCGGGTCAGGCGCATGATGGCGCGCGATTCGGGAATGGGGTTCCAGTTGATGGTCAGCTCGGGCGCGCCGGCATCGACCTTGGGCACCAGCCGCGCGACCAGGTTGCCGGTCACGGCAATCGCAATGACCGCAGTGGCCGCGGCCTCCGGGCCGTGGCTGCCGGCGATCTGGAAGATCAGCCCGCCGAAGATCATGCCGCACAGGATCGAGATCGAGGTGCCCATCTCGACCAGGCCGTTGCCACCGGTGAGTTCCTCAGGCTTGAGCACCGAGGGCAGGATCGAATATTTCACCGGCCCGAACAGCGTGGACTGCAGGCCGGTGCAGAACAACGCGATCAGCAATATCACCATGTTCTCGGTGAGAAAGCCCACCGCTGCCAGCGACATGATCGCGATCTCCATCGTGGTGGTGATCACGATGAGTTTCTGCTTCTCCAGCTTCTCGGCGATCTGGCCGGCCAGCGCGGAGAACAGGAAGTACGGCAGGATGAACAATGCCGGCGCCAGATTGGTGTAGAGCGTGCGCTGCGCCGCATCGATGCCCAGGTAGAACAACAAGCCGATGATGGCTTGCCGATAGACATTGTCGTTGAACGCGCCCAACGCCTGCACGGCGAAGAACGGCAAGAAGCGGCGCTGCCTGAGCAGGGCGAACTGACTGTGACCGGACATGCAGTTTCCTTTGCGAACGCGCGCAGCCTAGCAGGCTTCCACGGCGGGCTGGTGCATGGCCGATGCGCTCAGCGCGGCGCGCGTGCCGATGGCGCACGTCGCGCGGCCTGGGCGCGCAGCAACGCCATGAAGGCCCGTGCGGCCGGGGTGGGATCGGGCCGCCACACCGCATAGGTCAAAAAGCCAAAGCGCTCCTTCAGCGCGACCGTCACCACCCCGCGCATGGCCGCAGCCATGGTCTGCGGCACGATGCCCACGCCCAGGTCGGCGGCAACCAGTTCGCGCACCAGATCGGCATGCGTGACCTCGTATTGTTGACGCTGCCGCAAACCGGCCTGCGCGAAGGCCGCATCGACGATGCCGCGCACGCCGGCTCCGGCGATCAGCCCGGCCATCGGTTCGTCGTCCAGCTCGGCCAGCGCGACCCGCTTGCGCGTGGCGAAGCGATGGGTGGGCGCCACGATCAAGGACAGGGCTTCCTCATGCAGCAGCAGGCGCTGGTCCGGCACTGCGACCTGCGGGCCGACGCCGACCAGGGCCACATCCAGCCGGCCTTCACTCAGGTCGTGCAGCAGGGCCTCGCTCATGGCGGTGCGCAGGTGCACATCCACCCGCGCATGCGCGCTGCGAAACGCGCGCAGCAACGTCGGCAGCTGCACGGTGGTGAGCGAGGAGATCTGCCCCAGCGTGAGCCGGCCGCGCACCGTGCCCAGGGCCTGGGCCATTTCCTCGTGCAGGCGCTCGGCCGCGCGCAAGGTTTCGCGGGCGTTATGCAGGAATACCTCGCCGGCTGCGGTGGGCCGCACCTGGCGGGTGCCGCGTTCGAACAGGCGCGCGCCGAGGGTTTCCTCGATCTTGGCGACCTGGTGGCTGAGCGCCGATTGCACGGTGTTGCAACGGCGTGCGGCAGCGGTAAAGCCGCCTTCCTCGGCCACGGCCACGGCAAATTCCAGTTGGCGCAGGGTCAGCATGCGATCTCAAAACGCGATGGACACGGTGAAAACAATACATTGGAAAGATGCAGCGTCGCTGCCCACACTGCGCCCATTCCTTCAGTAGGCACCTGCCATGACCGTCGAACCGATTGCCCACCCGCCATTGCCGCGCCGGGTGGTGCTGCTGATGGCCGCCGCCACCGGGCTGGCGGTGGCGAGCAACTACTACGCGCAGCCCTTGCTGGAGACGTTGGCACAGGCATTCGGGATCCAGGTGCGTAGTGCCGGGGCGGTGGTAACCGCTGCGCAGCTGGCCTATGCGGCGGGGCTGCTGTTGCTGGTGCCGCTGGGCGACCGGCTGGAGCGGCGCGGGCTGATCGTCGGGCTGTTCGTGCTCAGCGCGCTCGGCCTGCTGGTGAGCGCGGCCTCGCACAGCTTCGGCATGTTGCTGGCGGGCACCATCGTGACCGGTGCCAGCTCGGTGGCGGCGCAGATTCTGGTGCCGTTTGCGGCCACGCTGGCCGCGCCCAAGGAGCGCGGGCGGGTGATCGGCACGGTGATGAGCGGGTTGTTGCTGGGCATCTTGCTGGCGCGCACGGCCGCCGGGGTGCTGGCCGGCGTTGGCGGCTGGCATACGGTGTACTGGATCGCCTCCGGCCTGTTGCTGGTCACCGCCTGGCTGCTGTGGCGCCGGCTGCCGCGGCATCCGGGCAATGCGCAGCTGTCGTATCCGCAGTTGGTGGGATCGGTACTGACGCTGCTGCGCGACGATGCGGTGCTGCGTTCGCGCGCGGTGCTGGGCGGGCTGATCTTTGCCGGCTTCAGCATGTTCTGGACCACGCTGGCGTTTTTGCTGTCCGGGCCACGTTATGGCTATGGCACGGCGGTGATCGGGCTGTTCGGTTTGATCGGTGCGGCTGGTGCGCTGGCGGCCAATCGCTCCGGGCATTGGTCCGATCACGGGCATGGCGATCGGGTCAGTTGGGGCGGTCTGGTGATGTTGCTGCTGTCGTGGGGGTTGCTGGCGTTTGCGCCGCAATCGATCGGCTTGCTGATCGTCGGCGTGCTGCTGCTGGATATCGCGGTGCAAGGCGTGCATATCGCCAACCAGAGCGTGATCTATCAGCGCAATCCCAATGCGCGCAATCGCATCACCTCGGCCTACATCACCTGCTACTTCATCGGCGGCGCGGTGGGTTCGACATTGGGCACGGCGGCGTATGCGCAGGCCGGCTGGAACGGCGTGGTGATCGGTGGCGCAGTGCTGGCCGTGGCGGCGTTGGGGTGGGTGTGGCTGAGCGTGGCGCGCAAGCAGTGGAAGTAAGTGCGGCTGACAGAGCGACGACGCGGCTATCGGATGGAGGTGGCCTGTGCTTGCATCGCATCGCCCGTTATCCGGCTGTCCACAGGGATGCTGCATTGGTTGCGCGGCATCCTTGCCCACAGACAAGGACGCGTTAGGCTTTGTTGATCGCCAACCGGGTGGTGCTGTCTGCCGGTGCAGTGGTAACCGCCATCGCCGCAGCACGCAGCTTGGGCAACAAACGTAAGGTCAGTGCCAACTGGTCGCGCACCAGGCGCTGCTTGGGCGGTAGTTGCACGGCATGTTGTTCCAGCGCTTCGGCGGTGGCCACTTCTTCGGTCTCGTCGTGCACCGGCAACGGCTGGCGTTCGCGCAAGGCGGTGGCGATCTCGCCCAGCGCGCGCTGCAGGTAGTCGCCGGCCTGCGCGATGCTGGGGTCGTGTTCGCCATCGAGTACGGCGCGGTGCGCGCCCAGTGCAGACAGATAGCCAAGCAAGGTGTTGGACAGCGCCAGGAAGCGGAAGCCGGCATCCAGGTTGCGCCGATAGCGGCCCGGTTCGCGCAGCATGTTGGACAAGGCCACCGATAATGCGGCATCGGCGTTGTGCATGTCGCGGCGTGCGATGCGGTAGGGCAGGTCGTCGCGCATGCCGCTGGCGTATTGCTCCAGCACCTGGGCGAGATAGCGCGCGCAGCTGGCCAGCACCGTGGCCATCACCTGATTGAGGCGGCGGCCCTGCCAGTCGGGCAGGATCAGGAACGAGGCGGCCGCGGCAATCGCGCAACCGATCAGCGTGTCGATCAGGCGCGGCCAGATCAGCACGAAACCATCGCCGAGCAGGTTGAAGCAGAACAGCGCCATCACCGTGATGCCGGCGGTGGCCAGCATGTAGCGATCGGTGCGGGTGATGAAGAAGATCAGCGCGGCGGCCAGTGCCAGCAGCAACTGCACCTCGGTGCCGGGAAACAGCTGCATCAGCGCCCAGGTGGCGACCAGGCCGATCAAGGTACCGGCGATGCGTTGCACCAGCCGCAGGCGGGTGGCGCCGTAGTTGGGCCGGCACACGAAGGCGGTGGTGAGCAGGATCCAGTAGCCGTTGTCGGCATGGATGGATTGCATGATGGCGTAGCCGACCACCAGCGCGATGGCCATGCGCAGGCCATGGCGGAACAGCACCGAGCCGGGCGTGAGTTGCTGGCCCAGGCGTGCGGCCATTTCGCGCAAGGTGTGCGGCGATGAATCGCGCAGGCGGGTGTCGAGGTTGTCGCTGGTGGAATCGGATTGCGCCGCCTCCGACAGCTTGCGTTCGATGCTCTGCAGGTTGGTGACCAGCAGTTCCAGCGCACCGAGCAGGCGCGCCAATGCGGGGTCGGCACGCGCGTGCAGGTAGTCCAGCGATTGGCGCAGGTCTTCGGTGGCCAGACGGCTGTTGTCGCCATAATCGAACGGGTGGCGCAGCCGGATCGCCTCGCCCAACGCCGCGCAGGCCTTGCCTTGCAACGCGAGCAGGCGCTGGCAGCGATACAGCACATCGCTATGGAAGAACGCATCGGTCAGCGCTTCGTAGGGATAGTGCGAGGAACTGGCGCGCTCGTGGAATTCCTGCGCCATGTAATACAGCCGGAAATACAGGCCCGATTGCACGCCTGGCCGCCCCGAGCGGCCGAAGCGGCTCATGATCGCGGTCTTGGCGGCGTTGAGCGCGCCGACCACCTTGGCGTTCTGCTCGGCCAGCGCCAGCCGGCGCGCATGCAGGTCGCTTTGCCGCACCGGTTCGAACAGATCGGCCTTGAGCTTGAGATAGCGGCCCAGTTCGAAGAACAGCCGCGACAGCCGCTCGCGTACCGGGCGGTTGGCGAACAGCAGGGTCCACAGGATCGACAGCACGCCGTACCAGGTGGCGCCGATCAGCAGCAGCGCCGCACCGTGCCAGGCGATCAGCGGATCGTGGCTGCCGTGCTGGTCCATGCCGATCATGGCGTAGATCGACAAGGCCACGGTGGCCTGCGCGATCGAGGCATAGCGCTCGCCCAGTGCGCCGAGCAGGGTCAGCGAAAACGTCGCCACCGCCATGCCGATCACGAATGCCAGCGGATACGGAAACAGCAGCACTACCGACGCCGCAGCGGCGGCAAAACACAGCAGCGACAGCAACACCGATTTGATGCGGCCCAGCCAGTTGTCGTCGGTTTCGGCAATGGCGCTGGCGATCGCGCCCAGGAACAGCGCAGGTACCGCGGTGAGCTGCTGCCAGTGCCAGCACACGCCCATCGCCACTGCCAGCGCGATGAACACGCGCAGGCCATAGCTGGCCTTTTCATGGGCCCACAAGCGGCTCAGGCGGGTTTCGAAGGAAGAAGTGGCCACAGTCTCTGCAAGGCAAGGTGCCCGGGCATTATTGCCGCAGGCACACGCCATCGGTGTGGAGGGCGGCTAATTCTTTGTCAGTAGGGCGGCGTTTGTGCGGATTGGAGCCGATTGCGCGATGACGGTGCCTGCGCCACAGCCCAGCTGCACGTGCCTGCGCGCAGCCGCGTGAGCTGCGCGTCCGGCCAACTGCACGGGCATGTATCGCGCGTGACGACCTTGCAAGGTGTGGTTGCGAGTGCTCAGCCCTGTGCGTCGCGCTCGCGGGCGATCGCACGCCAGCCGATATCGCTGCGCTGGAAGGCGTTGGGCCAGTGGATCGGCTGCAGGCCGGCATACGCGGTGCGCTGTGCGTCCTGCACGCTGTCGCCCAGGGCGGCCACGCACAGCACGCGGCCACCGGCGCTGATCACCTGCCCGTCGGCATTCAACGCGGTGCCGGCATGGAAGACCTTGGCGCTGGTCGGCACCTGGTCCAGGCCGCTGATGACCTCGCCGGTGACCGGGGATTCGGGATAGGGCTTGGCCGCGATCACCACGCCCAGCGAGGGGCGCGGGTCCCACTGCGCTTGCGCGGTGTCGAGCTTGCCGTCAATGGCGGCTTCGAGCAGATCGACCAGGTCCGATTGCAGGCGCAGCATCACCGGCTGGGTTTCCGGGTCGCCGAAGCGCACGTTGAACTCGATCACCTTCGGTGCGCCATGTGCATCGATCATCAGCCCGGCGTACAGAAACCCGGTGAACGGTACGCCGTCGGCGATCATGCCTTGCACGGTCGGCTCGACCACCTCGCGCATCACCCGCGCGTGCACCTCGGGCGTGACCACCGGTGCTGGCGAATACGCGCCCATGCCGCCGGTATTGGGGCCGGTGTCGCCATCGCCGACGCGCTTGTGGTCCTGGCTGGTGGCCATCGGCAAGGCGTATTTGCCGTCGACCATCGAGATGAAGCTGGCTTCTTCGCCATCGAGAAATTCCTCGATCACCACGCGCGCGCCGGCATCGCCGAACGCATTGCCCGAGAGCATGTCGCGCACCGCGTCTTCGGCCTCGCTCAGCGTCATCGCCACGATCACGCCCTTGCCGGCGGCCAGACCATCGGCTTTGACCACGATCGGTGCGCCTTTCTCACGCACATAGGCAAGTGCTGCTTCCACTTCCGTGTGCACCGCGTAATACGCAGTCGGGATGCCATGACGCGCGAGAAAATCCTTGGCGAAGGCCTTGCTGCCTTCCAACTGCGCGGCCTTGGCGGTGGGCCCGAAGATGCGCAGGCCAGCGGCATGGAAGCGGTCGACCACGCCCAGCACCAGCGGCACTTCCGGGCCGACCACGGTGAGCGCGACGGCCTCGCGCTGCGCCAAGGCGAGCAAGCCATCGAGATCATCGACCTTGATCGCCACATTGCGGCACTTGGCCTCGGTGGCGGTGCCGGCATTGCCCGGCGCCACGAGAACCTCGCTCACGCGCGCGGACTGCGCGATCTTCCAGGCCAGGGCGTGTTCACGGCCGCCGGAGCCGATGACAAGGATTTTCATGTGAGTGCCGAGATTGGGGAGTCGTGATTGGGGATTGCTTGAAGCAAGGCGGAGACCGGAAACAGGAGAGACCAGAGCGATGTTGCCACTCCCGAATCCCCACTCCCGAATCCCGGCACGTCAGTGCCTGAAATGCCGCACGCCGGTGAATACCATCGCGATGCCGTGCTCGTCGGCGGCGGCGATCACTTCGCCGTCGCGCATCGAGCCGCCGGGCTGGATCACCGCCTTGATGCCGGCCGCAGCGGCGGCATCGATGCCGTCGCGGAACGGGAAGAACGCATCCGATGCCATCACCGAGCCGGCCACCGTGAGCTTGGCTTCTTCGGCCTTGAGCGCGGCGATCTTGGCGCTGACCACGCGGCTCATCTGCCCGGCGCCCACACCGATGGTGCGGCTGTCCTTGGCATACACAATCGCGTTGGATTTGACGTACTTGGCCACGCGCCAGGCGAACAGCAGATCGCCCAGTTCGGCCTCGCTGGGCGCGCGCTGGGTGACCACGCTCAGTTCGCCCAGCGACATGCCGCGGTTGTCGGACGACTGCATCAGCAGGCCCGAGCCGATGCGCTTGGTGTCGTAGTTGTTGAGGCCGTTGCCGTGCGGAATCTTGAGCACGCGCACATTGGCTTTCTTGGTCGCGTACTCGAGCGCGCCGGGCTCGTAGTCCGGCGCGATCAACACCTCGACGAACTGGCGGTCCAGAATCGCTTTTGCAGTGGCCGCATCCAGCGTCTTGTTGAAGGCCAGGATGCCGCCGAAGGCGCTGGTCGGGTCGGTCGCATAGGCCAGCTCGTAGGCATCGCCGCAGGCCGCGCCCACCGCCACACCGCAGGGGTTTGCGTGTTTGACGATCACGCAGGCCGGCGCATCGAACTGGCGCACGCATTCCCATGCCGCATCGGCGTCGGCCAGGTTGTTGTAGCTCAGTTCCTTGCCCTGCAACTGCTGGAAGGTGGCCAAGGTGCCCGGCACCGGATACAGGTCGCGGTAGAACGCGCCGGACTGGTGCGGGTTTTCGCCGTAGCGCAGGTCCATCACCTTGATGAAATTGGAATTGATCTGCGCCGGGAACGGGCTGCGCGTGGGCACACTTTCGGCGCTATCGGCCACTGCCGAGAGATAGTTGCTGATCGCCGCGTCGTACTGCGCCACGCGGTTGAACGCAGCCACCGACAACGCAAAGCGCTTGGCCGCCGACAATTGACCGTCGTTGGCATCGAGTTCGGCCAGCAACTCGGCGTACTGCGCCGGGTCGGTGGCCACCGCCACGCGGGCGAAGTTCTTCGCCGCCGAGCGCAGCATCGCCGGGCCGCCGATGTCGATGTTTTCCACCGCATCGGCCAGTGTGCAATCGGCCTTGGCGGTCACCGACTCGAACGGATACAGGTTCAGCACCAGCAGGTCGATCGGCACGATGCCGTGTGCGGCCATCACCGCCTCATCGATGCCGGCGCGGCCGAGCAGGCCGCCGTGCACCAGCGGGTGCAGGGTTTTGACGCGGCCGTCCATCATCTCCGGGAAACCGGTCAGCTCGGCGACGTCGGTAACCGGCAAACCGGCCTCGCGGATCGCCTTGGCGGTGCCGCCGGTGGACAGCAGCTCGACGTGACGCGCCACCAGCGCGCGGGCCAGATCGATCAGGCCGGTCTTGTCGGAAACGGAGAGCAGGGCCCGGCGCACGGGCAGGAAATCAGAGGCCATCGGTGGGGGATGTCATTGCGGGGCAGCCGATATTGTAGGCCGCGACAGCGCGCGATGGGCTCAACACCTTTGCGATGGCCTTGATCTGCGTGCTGGCGGGAAGCTTCCAGGCGCTGCTACGGACGCAGGGTTGGTGGGCGCTAGAGCGCAACGGCATCGGGCGACAGCAGGTGACGACCACGTGCCGCTCGGTCGGGTTGTTCGGTCGCCAGACATGATCACGCAGGCGTCGGCGAAGCGATCGCTCCACCCAAGGCTGTCTGGCACTCGACGAGATACCGGCAATCGAACGGCCGCCTGCGGTGGTGTCGTGTGCTGGCGTGCAGCTGATGTCAGTCATGGCAGCGCGCTGACGGCTTGCCGTAAATGCGGCAGCCGCCGCACTTGATCGACCCGGTAGAGAAGAAGAGCGCTGATGCATTCAGATAAAGTCCGCGTCACAAACGCCAAATGACGGAGCGCACATCCGAAAAGCGACATTCGACCATCGTGTTTAAATTGATTTAGTGAGCCAATTCACCAATAAATCAGGCGTTAATCACGAAAATATTTTGCTGTAAAAAATCGGCGGGCTGCCGATCTTTTCGAAAGCGAGCGATTCGCTGAATGACATAATCAAGACCAGTTCGCATATTTAGAAAAAAAGTTGGAAATCTCGGCGCAACGCGCTTTTCGCGCTTCGGTATCGGAAACATATTTTCTGCTGCGGCGACATCTGTCACGTGCTGCTGAATCACGATCTGGACTCGCTGATCTGTTGAGTTCCCTAACGTTCAAAGGCAATGACGCTGTCGGCGAGGCGTCCACCACTACTTGCTGCAAGGGCTGCCGCGCAGGAGCCAGCCTTGCCCTCACCCCTAGCTGCGTCTTGCCGTCACGGCGATCCATGACCCTGCGATTCAAGCAAGACACCCCAGCGCACTTCGCGCCCTAGGGCGTTCCCGAAGGACCACCATTGCCGTTCCGACGCAGTCCTTGCCAGCGGGAGGATGCGTTTCGCCCGCATGGGCGACGCTCCCATCTTTCTATCGGCGATGGCATGAACCTGACTTGCGCGGCTGTTTTAGAAAATTCAGATGAGATTATCTTATGAATCGTGAAAAAGTTTTGGCATTACGCACATGCACAAACAACATGTCCGATCATTGCGGATTGATCTGGCCGAAAAGCGGTCCGGTTGAATGCAGGCATTGGCAGCCTAGCGTCAAACAGGAAAATGGTTTGACCGGTTTGTTGTGGGGGCAGGGAACCAATGCGCATCTGAACATGCATGCCGATGCGCACTGGGTGGTGTGCATGGTGGAGACCGCCGACATCATCTGGTTGGGCGAAGAGGGAATGATCAAGTTTCCCAAGGCCGACGTGGTCTACGCCGGTAACCGTGCAGGCGCGATGAGCTGCATCGCCGCCGGCATCGAGCAACACGCGCCACCCAAACCCGACTTGCCTGTCGACACCGTCATGGCTGCGGAATTCACGCCCAAGGCACCGCACGCGCAGTTCACCGCGCCGGCTGTTGAAAGCGGTCCGCATTCCACCGCGCCACTTCCATCACCGCCTAACGGCACCGACCCACAAGCCGCGCAGCCGTCACATGCGATCCTGCGCACACGCGAAATCGCCACCTATGGCAGCACGCTCACCGGCGCCGATCAGAGTCAGCTGATCGCAGGCTATGGAAGTACCGAGACCGCGGGTAACGGCAGTGAGTTGATCGCCGGCTATGGCAGCACCGGCGTGGCCGGATCCGACAGCACCATCGTGGCCGGCTATGGCAGCTCCCAGACCGCAGGCGGGGGCAGCACGCTCACTGCCGGCTATGGCAGCACCCAGACCGCTCGCCAGGGCAGCGAGCTGACGGCAGGTTACGGCAGTACCGAAACCGCCGGTGCAGACAGCTCGCTGATCGCCGGCTATGGCAGCACGCAAACCTCCGGCGGCGACAGCTCGTTGACTGCCGGCTACGGCAGCACCCAGACCGCGCAGAACGGCAGCGATCTCACTGCAGGCTACGGCAGCACCAGCACGGCGGGCACCGATAGCTCGCTGATCGCCGGCTACGGCAGCACCCAGACCTCGGGCGGAGAAAGCTCGCTCACTGCCGGCTATGGCAGCACGCAGACAGCGCAGGACGGCAGTGACCTCACCGCCGGCTACGGCAGCACGGGCACCGCAGGTGCCGATAGCTCGCTGATCGCCGGTTATGGCAGTACGCAGACATCGGGCAACGACAGCTCGCTGACGGCAGGCTACGGCAGCACCCAGACCGCCCGCACCGGCAGCGACCTCACTGCGGGTTACGGCAGCACCTCCACCGCCGGTGCCGACAGCACGTTGATCGCCGGCTATGGCAGCACCCAGACCTCCGGCGGGGACAGTTCGCTCACCGCCGGCTACGGCAGCACGCAAACCGCCCGCAAAGGCAGCGATCTGACCGCCGGCTATGGCAGCACCGCAACCGCCGGTGCAGATAGCACCTTGATCGCCGGTTATGGCAGCACCCAGACCTCCGGTGGCGAAAGTTCGCTCACCGCCGGCTACGGCAGCACGCAGACCGCCCGCAAAGGCAGCGATCTGACCGCCGGCTACGGCAGTACCTCGACTGCCGGTGGTGACAGCACCTTGATCGCCGGTTACGGCAGCACGCAAACCTCTGGTGGCGACAGTTCGCTGACCGCCGGCTACGGCAGCACGCAGACCGCGCGCAGCGGCAGCGACCTGACAACCGGCTACGGCAGCACCTCCACGGCCGGTGGTGACAGCACCTTGATCGCTGGTTACGGCAGCACGCAAACCTCTGGTGGCGACAGTTCGCTGACCGCCGGCTACGGCAGCACGCAGACCGCACGCAGCGGCAGCGACCTGACAACCGGCTATGGCAGCACCTCCACGGCCGGCGCCGACAGCACCTTGGTTGCAGGCTACGGCAGCACGCAAACCGCTGGTGGCGACAGTTCGCTCACCGCCGGATATGGCAGCACGCAAACCGCACGCAAGGGCAGCGACCTCACCACCGGCTACGGCAGCACCTCCACAGCGGGTGCCGACAGCACCTTGATCGCCGGTTATGGCAGCACGCAGACCTCCGGCGGCGAAAGCTCGCTGACTGCTGGTTATGGAAGCACCCAGACGGCGCGCAAAGGCAGCGATCTCACCACCGGCTACGGCAGTACCTCCACGGCCGGCGCCGACAGTACCTTGATTGCCGGTTACGGCAGCACCCAGACATCGGGCGGCGACAGTTCGCTGACCGCCGGCTACGGCAGCACGCAAACGGCGCGCAGCGGTAGCGACCTGACCACCGGCTATGGCAGCACCTCCACGGCCGGTGCCGACAGCACCTTGATTGCAGGGTACGGAAGTACCCAGACCTCCGGCGGGGAAAGTTCGCTCACTGCAGGCTATGGCAGCACGCAAACCGCACGCAAGGGCAGCGACCTCACCACCGGCTATGGCAGCACGTCGACCGCCGGTGCCGACAGCACGCTGATCGCCGGTTATGGCAGCACCCAGACCTCCGGGGGCGACAGCTCGCTCACTGCAGGCTACGGCAGCACGCAAACCGCACGTAAGGGCAGTGACCTCACCACCGGCTATGGCAGCACGTCGACCGCCGGTGCCGACAGCACGCTGATCGCCGGCTATGGCAGCACCCAGACCTCCGGAGGCGACAGCTCGCTCACTGCCGGCTATGGCAGTACGCAAACCGCACGTAAGGGCAGTGACCTCACCGCCGGTTACGGCAGCACCTCAACCGCGGGTTCGGACAGTTCGCTGATCGCCGGCTATGGCAGCACCCAGACCGCCGGCTTCAAGAGCATCCTGACCACCGGTTACGGCAGCACCCAGACCGCGCAAGAAGGCAGCATGCTCACTGCCGGCTATGGCAGTTCGTCCACTGCCGGCTCCGATAGTTCGCTGATCGCCGGCTACGGCAGCACCCAGACGGCGGGCTTCAAAAGCATCCTCACCGCCGGCTACGGCAGCACCCAGACCGCGCAGGAGCGCAGCACGCTCACCACCGGTTACGGCAGCACATCGACCGCCGGCCACGACAGTACGCTGATTGCCGGCTATGGCAGTACCCAGACCGCCGGTTACAAGAGCATTCTCACCACCGGCTATGGCAGCACGCAGACCGCGCAGGAAAGCAGTTCGCTGATCGCCGGCTACGGCAGTTCCTCCATGGCCGGCCCGGACAGCTCGCTGATCGCGGGTTATGGCAGCACCCAGACCGCCGGTTACGACAGCTTCCTGACGGCCGGTTACGGCAGTACCCAGACCGCGCAGAGCAGCAGCTGGCTGATCACTGGCTACGGCAGTACGTCCACCGCCAGCTTCCAGAGTTCGTTGATTGCCGGCTATGGCAGCACACAGACGGCCGGCTACGAAAGTACCTTGACCGCCGGCTACGGCAGCACCCAGACGGCGCAGGAAATCAGTTGGCTCACCACCGGCTACGGCAGCACGCAAACGGCCGGCCATGGCAGCATTCTGACCGCCGGTTACGGCAGCAATTCCACCGCCGGTTACGAAAGCACCCTGATCGCGGGGTATGGCAGCACCCAGACCGCCGGCTACGAAAGCACCCTGACCGCCGGTTACGGCAGCACCCTGACCGCGCTGGAAAACAGCTCGCTGACCGCCGGCTACGGCAGTACCGAAATCGCCGGGTTTTCCAGCACGCTGATCGCCGGCTACGGCAGCAGCCAGACCGCCGGTGGCGACAGCACGCTGACCGCCGGCTACGGCAGCACCCTGATGGCGCTGGACAACAGCACGCTGACGGCAGGCTACGGCAGCACCGAGACCGCAGGCCAGGACAGCTCGCTGATCGCCGGTTACGGCAGCACCTTGACCAGTGGCGTGCGCAGCTATCTGACCGCCGGCTATGGCAGCAACCAGATCGCAAGCTACGGAAGCTCGTTGATCGCAGGACACGAAAGTACCCAGATTGCCGGCCATCGCAGCATGTTGATCGCCGGCAAGCTGAGTTCGCAGACGGCCGGTTCGCGCAGCACGCTGATCGCCGGCAGGGGCAGCATCCAGACCGCAGGCGACCGCAGCAAGCTGATCGCCGGCGCCGACAGCACCCAGATCGCCGGCGATCGCAGCAAGTTGCTGGCCGGCAGCAACAGCTTCCTCACCGCCGGGGACCGCAGCAAACTCACCGCAGGCGACGATTGCACGCTGATGGCAGGCGACCGCAGCAAGTTGACCGCCGGCAAGAACAGCATCCTGACCGCGGGCGCCAACAGCCGATTGATCGGTAGCCTGGGCTCCACCCTCACCGGTGGCGAAGATTCGGTGCTGATCTTCCGATGCTGGGACGGCAAGCGCTATACCAACATCATTGCCAAGACCGGCGAGGAGGGCGTCGAGGCCGACACCGCCTATCAGGTCGACGACGACAAGAACGTGGTCGAAAAATTCGACGATCCTTTCGACACGATCGACACCATCGTGCTCGAGCATGGCGGCGGGCCGGCGTCTGCAGCGGATCACGCGCCTGACGCGCATGCACCCCACTGAGCAAGCAACGCACGCAAGCGATCGGTGGCGTTGATCAACGGCTGCGGCCAACTGCCCGATGAGCGGCAGTTGGCCTGATCTGCTCAAACACGCATTGCGGTGACCCCGATGACTGCCGCCCGCCCAGCGTTGCCAGTCCCTGAAGCGGGTCACCAAGAGTGAAACGCGCATGTCGGCCCTGGATCCGCATCGGCATAGCGAGGCATCCAGACGACGCTCCATGCATCAGCGCGCAGAGCGGCTTGGCTCCGTCAACCACGGCAGTGGAGCGCACTGAACAGCCAGCGACGCAGCACCGCGCTTACGCTTCCCTAATCCCTAATCCCTAATCCCTAATCCCGGCGTTAGGTCAGCCCGTACTCTTTCAACTTCTTGCGCAACGTCGCCCGATGGATGCCCAGCATCGCCGCGGCGCGGCTCTGGTTGCCTTCGCAGTGGTTGAGCACTTCGACGAACAACGGGATCTCCATCTCGCGCAGCACGATTTCATACACATCATCGGCGTCGCTGCCGTCCAGGTCGCGCAGATAACGGCGGACGGACTGGGCCACGTGTTCGCGCAGCGGCGACTTCGGGGCGCCACGACTGGTGTCAGGACGAGAGGGGGCTGCGTTCAAAGGAGGTTTCCCAGTGTCACGAAGCCGGGATGCGTGGCCGGCGAGGGGGAGTGAGTCTAGCGCGTGACCTCATCGCTCGCCACGCCCGTGTGGCCATCGGTGGCCGGCCGCGTCCGTTCAACGGAAATCGAAACTGAAGGCGGCGGTGCTGGCGGCCGGTTCGCGCACGCGAAACGCCACCTGCACCGCCTGGCCGGGCGCGAGCGTGTCCTGCGCGCCCGGGCGTTGGCCCAGATACTCCTGCGGTGCCAGCACACGCGTGCCGATCACCCGGCCGTCGGCATCCGACAGCGACAGCTGCAGCCACGGCCAGGCCTGCGCCCAGCGCGCGTCGTTGCGGAAGCTGGCCTGGATCTGCAGCACGCCGGGGTTGGCGGGCAGCGGCCGCACATCGCGGTTGAGCAGCGTCAGCGCGGCCGGTTCGCGCCACGCCGGTAGCGTGCACCGCAGCACCTCGCAGGCCGCGCCGACCAGCGGCCGCCAGCGCGCGTCCGCGGCCAGGCGCGCGCGGTCGGCGATGACGATCTGCAGCGCTAACAAACCGATCAAGCCGACCAACAGCGCCCATTGCCGCCCGCTGGCGCGCAGACGCGGCCGGGTGAAGCCGCGGCGTGCGAAGGCGGGCGCGGGTTGGGCTGCGGCTGGGAGTGGCTGAAAGTGTGCGGCGGTGGTGGTGCCGGCGTGGCCCGCATCGCTGAGGGTTGCTTTGGTGGCTGGTTGCGGAGTGGTCTCGGATGCCGGGGCGGCGGCGGTGTCGGGTCTGGGATCGCGATCGACATCGAAATTGAGATGTTGCTCGGCATCGGCATCGGCATCGAGATCGGTCTCCTGGCCTGCGTCCGCGATGCTGCCGACAACTGCGCCAGTCGAATGCGTGCCGGCGTAACTAGAGATCGGATCGCGGTTGTCATCAGCGCCGAGCGTTGTGTCTTCCTCGGTATCGCCGGGTACGTCGCGCGTGCTGGCGGTGTTCCACTCCAATCGATCCGGATTGGCGTCGCCTGCTGCAGTTTGGCGATCATCGCTGCGTGGGGTGGTGGTGGCCGCGCGTGCCGTGTCGGCGCGCGGCGCTGTCACCAGCGGCGCCACCGGCGGCGGAACGACCGCGGCCGGCGGCGCGGCGGCCGGCTCTGCCAATGGCGCGGGCGGCAACTGGCGCGTCGGTACCGGCAGCGGCTGCTCGGGCGGCTCGGCAGGTGGCACCGCCGGCGTGGGAATCAGCGATGGGGCAGCCGGCGTCGCACGCAGAAACGTGGCCAGGGGGCGGCGCGGTGGCGGAGTCTCGGACATCGGCAGACGTGCAGCGGGAAGACCCCTATTCAACCACGCGCACGCCAATGGGCGAACCCGGGTGCTTCAGCAGGTGTGCCTTGCATGAAGCGCGCGCGGCAGTGGCGTTGACTGCATTTTCGCAACACCTCTGGCTGCGGCGGACAAGCGCCAACGCGCGGCAGCCAACAGACCAGGCGGGCTCAGAGCGAGCTCCCAATGCGAATCTCGAATCGCAGCGTCAACACTCAGCGGTCCTTGTCGGAGTGGCTTGCCTGGTCAAACGCAGACAAGCAAGCTCTTCCCGAATCCCGAATCCCGAATCCCGAATCCCGAATCACCGCCGCCGACGCGTCTTGGTCTCTGCCAGCAATAGATCGAGCAAGCCACTGCGCTGACGCGGTGCCAGCGTATCGAAGCGCGACAGCAGCACGCGCTGCTGGTCGTCCAGGCGACGGTATTGGGCGGGTTCTTCGGCGATCGCCGAGACCGGCGGGCCGAATGTCCGCTCGCCGCGCCCGGTGGCCAGGTATTCGAACGCCATGCCGCTGCGCTTGGCCAGGCCGATCAGATTCTCCACCGAAGGCGCGGTGCCTTCGGCCATTTCCCATTGAGCGACGGCACTGCGGGTGACCCCCAGTTCGCCGGCCAGGGCTTCCTGGGTCAGCTTGGTGAAGCTGCGGGCTTCGCGTACTCGCTCGTACAGCTTGCTCACACGGCACCGATGAATGGCAGACAGGGCCGGGAGATATAGCTCTAGCAGCGCCGGGAGATAGTTCGTATAACTTTCATATCGCCATATGTTTGCGATACTGTCTACGTGTCGATGACGACGACATCACAGCGAACTCAAGGAAGGTGTTCATGGTCGAGCCAGCCGCTCCCAAATTCGATCCAGCGCGACGGGATTCAGCACCGTCGGCACCACCTGAGGTGGCGCCCTGGCCTGCGCATTCGCCATTGGATCCCGCTGTTGCGCACTTTCGCGGCGCGCCGTGTTACCAGATCTGGCAGCGCGGTGCGGACTGGACGGCCGTGCGCGAAGGCGTGCATTGGTCGGCCGGACTGGCGCCGCGCGCGTGGGCGCTGCGTCATCGGCAATGGCGGTTGCTGGCGCTGGGCCTGTTACTCGTGGGCCTGGCTGGCGGCCTGGCCATGATCGGCGCACAGGCGTGGGTATCGTCCATTGCCTGGGCGGTGGTGTTGCTGGCCGATGCATTGCTCCGCGTGCGCGTGGCCAGACACGCCGGGCGCTGGCGCAACGAAGCGCTGCAGCGCGATGGTTGGCAGACGGTGACCCGGTTGCGCGCGATCAGCGTTGCCGACGCGCTGACCACCGCGCAGATCCGCGCCGGCCGGCCCCTGCGGTAAACCCGGGATGCGTCAGGCGCGGCGTATGCCGTCGATGCGCATCCAGTCTTCGTCGCGTTCGCAGCGCAGTTGCTCGAACCACGGCGCGTAGCGTTGCAGCAGCTCGTCTTCCTGGCCGTGCAGGATGCCCGACAGCGCAATCCGTCCGCCGGGTGCCACACGTGCGGCCAGGGTCTCGGCCAGGGTATCCAGCGCCGAGGCCAGGATATTGGCCACCACCACCGGATACGTCTGCACCGGCTCGTCCTGCGGCAGATACACCGCCAGCTGCGCCTCCACGGCATTGCGCGCGGCATTGTCGGCGGTGGCCAGTACCGCCTGCGGATCGTAGTCCACGCCCACCGCGCTAGCGGCACCCAGCTTCAGCGCGGCGACGGCGAGAATGCCCGAACCGCAGCCGAAATCGAGCACGCGGCGGCCCTGCAGTTCGCCGCTGCCGGCCAGGCTGTCCAGCCAGCGCAGACACAGCGCGGTGGTCTGGTGCGTGCCCGAGCCGAAGGCCAGGCCCGGATCCAGCCGCACTACCGCAGCGTTGGGCGCTTGCGCGGCCTCGGGCAGATCGTGATTCCACGGCACGATGAAGGTGCGCGCGCCGAACTGCATCGGCTTGAACTGATCCATCCAGGCACGTTCCCAATCGGTGTCTTCGACCGTGCGGAACCCGACCTGGCTCCAGTCCAGCCCGGGATCGAACGCTTCCAGTGCGGCGAGCAGCACCAGCGCATCGCTGTCGCCGTCGAACAGCGCGTTCAGCACTATCGTGTTCCACATCGGCGTTTCGCCAACGCCGGGTTCGAGAATGGCGCGCTCGTTGCTGGTATCGGCATTGGCGTCGAGCAGCGTCACCGCCAGCGCGCCGATATCGTCCAGCGCATTTTGGTAACGGGGCTGGGTGGCATCGGAGCAGGGCAGGGTCAGTTCAAGAAACGGCATCGTGGCAGTTGGGCAATTCGAAAGCGTGCATCGTAGACCATTCGTGCAGGCGGGCTCTTGCGCGAAGCTGCGGAAGGGGCGGTCTGGGCAATCGGTGCGCAATGACGATGCGGAGGTTGAAGATCGATGTCGAAGGGTGGCACCGGCATCGACGAGGCAGCGCATCGAGCGCCGGTGGTGCGGTGCTCGGCGTTTCAGTGCATTCGGCGGAGCGTGTCCCGCTGCAGGGCGTGCCGCACGCTTGCGTCTCGGCAACCAAATCGCCACAGCGCGTCACTCACTTCAAACTCGCGCGCAGACCATCACTCCATGCATTGCCCTTCCCGCAGTTTGCGCAGGCAGCGCCCGCTTGCGCACCGCGGCGGGCGAGAGGCGGGTGCTAGACTCCGCGCCGTCGCTGCGGGCTTTCCCGCGCCAGGGTCGCTGCTGTTCATGCCGCTTGCTCGTGCCCGCCATCTTTGGTTGTTGCTCGCTCCTGCTGCGCTGGCAGCGGCAGCGTGGTGGCATGTGCGTGCGCAACCGACCGAGTCGCCCGCTGCAGCGATAGCGGCCCCGGCAAGCAGCACGCAGGCAAGCTTGTTTGCGCCAGCGCTACACGCGCCTGCCGAACGCAGCACCGCCTTGCAGTTGCCCTATCGCGATACCGTGGATGCGCAAACGGATCTGTATCGCTACGCGCAGCAATTGCAGCAGCAGGTGCGTGCCGGCGATGCGCAGGCCGGTTGGCGCTTGAGCCGGGTCTACGACTACTGCGCGCCGTACGCGGCCAGCCCGGCCGGCTATGCTGCCGACAGCGAATGGATTGCCGCGCAACACACCCCCGGCGTGGTGGCGATGCACGCGGCACGCGAGCGCGTGGCGCAGCGTTGCGCAGGCTTTGCGCCCAGCGATGGCGTGAGCCCGCAGTTGGTTGCGCAGCAACGTCAGGCCGCCGCGCGCGCCGGCAACCTGGCTGCCGAGGCGGCATTGCTTGCGCTGGGCGAGCCCTTGCAGACATCGCCGACCTACAAGCGCGCGCTGGTGCAGCGCGTGCTGGCCTCGCGCGATCCGGAAGCCTATCTGGCGCTTGCCCCGGCCATGGGTGCACGTGCCAGTGGCGACGACAGTCTGCAGGGCTATGTGGCCGGCGATCAGTTCGCCGAACTGGCCTGGCAGGTCGCTGCGTGCCGGCTGGGCCTGGATTGCAGCGCCGAAAGCACCTTGGTTACCAGTTATTGCGCCAACGCGGGCATCTGCTCGCGCGATAGCGCACAGGATTTTGTGTCATTCGTATTCGACGCCGCGGTGCCGCGGCAGGGAGCAGACAGGGTGGATGAGATGGTCGATACACTGGTGTCCGAGCCGGGAGCGCAGTCATGAATTACCGTCGGTTGGCGCATGGCGCCAAGTTCTGGTTCTGGGTCGCGTTGTTCGTGGCGTATTCGGCAGCGGCCGTTGGCATCGTGATGATCGATACCGCCGATCACCGTTACCAGCCGTTGTCGGTCAAGTCGACCACGGTCACTGCCGACGAACAGCAGCGACGGCACGGCGCCAGCCAGGTGGCAGCGGTGTATCGCGCCAGCAGTGCGATGCCGTTTTCGGCATTGCCGGCCGGGGCGACCTTCCAGGTGGTGTGGCCGGATGGGTCCACCGAAACCATGACCGTGGTCGACCCGTCCTCGTCCAGCGGCATCGTGCCGGTGCCGGGTAGCCAGCAGCCGGCTGCGCCGCGGCGCGAGTGATGCGCGGTGTCTGTGCGTCAGCAGCGTGAACTACGAAAAAGCCCGGTTTCCCGGGCTTTTTCGTTATCTGCGTGCGTCGATCAAACCAGCGCGATCGACTTGTTCTTGCGCTCGGCCAGGCGCTTTTCCAGATAGTGGATGTTCTGCCCACCGGCCTGGAAGCCCTTGTCGCGCATGATGCGCTGCTGCAGCGGGATGTTGGTCTTGATGCCGTCCACCACCATCTCGCTCAGCGCCACGCGCATGCGCGCGATCGCGGTTTCGCGATCCGGGCCGTGCACGATCAGCTTGCCGATCATCGAGTCGTAATTCGGCGGCACCTTGTACCCGGCGTAGATGTGCGTATCCACGCGCACACCGGGGCCGCCGGGCGGATGGAACGCGGTGATCAGACCCGGGTTGGGCATGAAGGTTTCCGGGTCCTCGGCATTGATGCGGCACTCGATCGCATGCCCGCGCAACACGATGTCGCTCTGCTTGATGGTGAGCTTCTGCCCGGCGGCAATGCGCAATTGCTCGCAGACCAGATCGATGCCGGTGATGCGCTCGGTGACCGGATGCTCCACCTGGATGCGGGTGTTCATTTCGATGAAGTAAAAACGCCCGTCTTCGAACAGGAATTCGAAGGTGCCGGCGCCGCGGTAGCCGATGCGGATGCAGGCATCCACGCAGACCTTGCCGATCTCGTTGCGCAGTTCTTCGGTGATGCCCGGTGCCGGCGCTTCTTCCACCACTTTCTGGTGGCGGCGCTGCATCGAGCAATCGCGTTCGCCCAGATGGATCGCACCGCCCTGGCCATCGGCAAGCACCTGGATTTCCACGTGACGCGGATTTTCCAGGAACTTCTCCATGTAGACCTGATCGTTGCTGAAAGCGGCCTTGGCTTCGGACTTGGTGGTTTCGATGGCGGCCTTCAACGCGGCCTCCGAATGCACCACGCGCATGCCGCGCCCGCCGCCGCCGCCGGCGGCCTTGATGATCACCGGGTAGCCGATTTCGCGCGCCACCTTGGTGTTGGCCACGATGTCATCGCCCAGCGGGCCGCCCGAACCGGGCACGCACGGCACACCGGCGGCCTTCATCGCGCGGATCGCTTCCACCTTGTCGCCCATCAGGCGAATGGTGTCGGCCCTGGGGCCGATGAAGATGAAGCCGGATTCTTCCACGCGCTCGGCAAAGTCGGCGTTTTCCGACAGGAAGCCGTAGCCGGGATGGATGGCCTGCGCATCGGTGACCTCGGCCGCGGCGATCAACGCCGGGATATTGAGGTAACTGTCGCTGGAGGCCGCCGGGCCGATACACACCGACTCGTCGGCCATGGCCACGTGCTTGAGGTTGCGGTCGACCGTGGAATGCACCGCGACCGTGCGGATGCCGAGCGTGTGGCACGCGCGCAGGATGCGCAGCGCGATTTCACCTCGGTTGGCGATGACGATTTTATCGAGCATGGAGAGGGATTCCGAACGCGGGATGGTGTTCGGGACCGGGGACCGGTGACCCGGGACCCGGAAAAGCAAAGGCGCGCAGTGGTCAGCGTTGCTCTCGCTCTTCCGGGTCCCGGGCCCCGGAGCCCGGTCCCGGCAAATCAGCCGATCACAAACAACGGCTGATCGAATTCCACTGGCTGGCCGGTTTCGCCGAGGATGGCCACGATGGTGCCGGAGACGTCGGCTTCGATCGGGTTGAACATCTTCATCGCCTCGATGATCGCCAGCGTTTCGCCGGCCTTGACCTGTTGGCCCACGGTGACGAAGGCCGGCTTGTCCGGGGCCGGCGAGATGTAGAACGTGCCGACCATCGGCGCGCGCAGCACGTGGCCTTCCGGCAAGGCGGGGCCCTGCTTGGCACCGCCGGTGGAGGCTTCGGTGGGCGATTGCATCGGCATGGCGGCTGCGGCCGGGGCCTGCGCGAGCGGGGCGGGTGCGTACTGCTGCACCGGCGCGCTGACCACGGTCGTGCCCTTGGGCACGCGCGCCAGACGCACGCTTTCTTCGCCTTCCTTGATCTCGATTTCGGCGAGATTGGATTCTTCGAGCAGGTCGATCAGTTTCTTGATTTTGCGGAGATCCATACGGGCCTCATGAGGTGAATCGGTGGGGAGTGCCGGCGGTTGCCGGCGGAATGGGGTCAGAACGTCGGCCCGGACGCGGGCGCCGCCGTCGGCGCCGGCAATGCGGGTGTCATGCGTCGCGCTCCAGCCGCGCGATCGCCGCTTCCAGCGCCAGCCGGTAGCTATCTGCGCCGAAGCCGCAGATCACCCCGTCGGCCTTGTCGCTGAGATAGCTGTGGTGCCGGAATGGCTCGCGCGCATGCGGATTGGACAGATGGATTTCCACGAACGGCAAGCCCACGCCCAGCAGCGCATCGCGTAGCGCCACCGAGGTGTGGGTGAAGGCAGCCGGGTTGATCAGGATGTAGGCGGTGCTGTCTTCGCGCGCGGCGTGGATGCGCTCCACCAGCACGTGCTCGGCATTGGACTGCAGGCAGGCCAGCGTGTGCCCGGCCGCCTGCGCGCGGTCCACCAGGGCCGCATCGATCTGCGCCAGTGTGGTGCGCCCGTAGACCTCCGGCTCGCGGGTGCCGAGCAGGTTGAGGTTGGGGCCATGCAACAGCAGCAAGTGGGCCATGACATCCGGGAGAGCGGAAAGGTCGGAAGTCTGCGCGATGTGGCCGATGCTGTCCAGATAGGCGAAGTTAGGCTTGTTTTAAACGGATGATTGAAATTTCCGGGTCATCTGCCCTGGAGCCAGCACGCGGAGCCTTGTGTGGTGGCATTTTCGCGGTAGGCACTTGAACGTTGCCCGTCGACTGGTGCCGTGCGGCCGTTTGCTCAATTGTGTCGGCGCGTTTAGTTTGCCGCGCACCGTGTGGACTGGCAGCAGCGGGCAGGGAGATCAGCGACGTTGCGTGCGCGGAGCATGGCTCACCTCAGCGCCTGAGCGACGCAGAGAAACACCCAGGTGTTGGAAGTCATCAGCGGAACTATGTCTGCGTAAATGCGCTGCATGTTGTCTCGATGCTCAGCCGCGCGACTCAACTCCGCCGGTCAACGCGCGGATGCTGCCGGCGTCGGCCTGGTGGACCGGATTGCATACCAGCAGGATCAGATCGGTGCGGCCCTCCACTGCGAAGGAGGAATACTCCATCTCCATCTCGCCCAGGATGGGATGGCGGATGTGCTTGATGCCATCGCTGGGGTCGTTGACCTCGCCGGCTTCCCACAAGCGGGCGAAATCTTCGCTGCGGCTGCGCAACTCTTCCACCAGCGGGGCGATGGCGGTGTTGGCGCCGGCGCGCGCTGCATCGGCGCGGAACACGGTGACCAGCGATCTGGCCACGCCTTCCCAATCCAGATTCATCACCCGCGATGCAGGGCTCAGGAACATCAGCCGCAACACATTGCGTTCGCTGGACGGCAACGTTGCGTAGTCGGTGAGCACCGCCGCGGCCGCCGCGTTCCAGGCGACCACGTCCCAGCTCACCGTGCGGATGAAGGCCGGGCTGGTTTCCATGGCATCGAGCACGCGTTGCAGCCGCGGGGTGACGCCGGCGGGCGGGTGATAGCGCACGTCGGGCAGGCGCCCCAGCCCGAGCAGGAACAGGTGCTCGCGTTCGGCATCGGTGAGCAGCAAGGCCTTGGCGATGCGGTTCAACACGCCCGCCGAGGGCGCACCGCCGCGGCCTTGTTCCAGCCAGCTGTACCAGGTGGCGCTGATGTTGGCGCGCTGCGCCACTTCTTCCCGGCGCAGGCCGGGCGTGCGCCGCCGGCCGCCGGGATAACCCAGCGCGGCAGGGTCCAGGCGTTCGCGCCGCTCGCGCAGGTAACTACTGAGAGTGGCGTCGGCCATGGTCCGATCCTGTTATTGGCTATACCGGGATAATCTCACGACTGTAAGGGTATCTCTGGCGTCGATAGCATTCCGGTTCCTCATGAATTGGTGGATCCACATGCATGTATTCGTCACAGGTGCCACCGGTTGGGTGGGCACAGCGGTGGTCGATGAGTTGCTGCAGCACGGGCATCGCGTGCTCGGTCTGGCGCGGTCGCCCGAAAAAGCGCAGACGTTGCAGGCGAAAGGCGCCGACGTGTTGCACGCAACGCTGGACGATCTGGACAGCCTGCGTGCGGCCGCCCGCGCTGCCGATGGCGTGATCCATCTGGCCTTCAATCACGATTTTTCCCGCTATACCGAAAATGCCGCGCAGGATCGCCTGGTGATCGACACGCTGGGCGACGCGCTGCAGGGCAGCGACAAGCCGCTGTTGGTGACCTCCACCTTGTCGGCGTTGCGTGCGTTCGGTCGGGTCGCCAGCGAGGCCGATCTGCCTGCATCGGATCCGTCCTATCCGCGCCGTTCGGATGAGGCCACGCGCCTGCTCGGTGAGCGTGGCGTGCGTGCGGCCACCATTCGGTTGCCGTCCTCGGTCCACGGCGTTGGCGAAACCCATGGCTTTGTGCCGATGCTGATCGACCTGGCGCGCGAGAAGGGCGTGTCGGCCTACATCGGAGAAGGCGCCAATCGCTGGCCGGCGGTGCATGTTGCCGACGCAGCCCGGCTGTATCGGCTGGCGCTGGAAGGTGCGACGCGTCAGGCCGCTTACCATGCCGTTGCCGACAGCGGGGTGCGATTTCGCGAGATCGCCGAAGCGATCGGGCACAAGCTGGGCTTGCCGGTAGAGTCGCGCGATGCCGCGCATTTCGGTTGGTTTGCAGGCTTCGCCAGCGAAGATGTGCCCGCCTCCAGCGAGGCAACGCGGCAGCAGTTGGGGTGGCAACCGAGCGGTCTGGGGTTACTGGCCGATATCGCGCAACCGGCGTATTACGCGGGCCGCTGAGTCGGCACCGCAATCGCTGTGCGACCGAAGATTGCGTGCGGCCGCGCAGCGATCAAGGCTGGCAGAGAGCGTGCGTGTGTGAGTGCGAAGGCATCCAGCACACCTGCGTGCCAGACGCGTTTGTCTGTGCGCCTGCGCAGCCTCTTAATCGACTTGCGCACATCACTTCATGCGCCAACGCGCACAAGCACTCCACACCAAACGCAGCGCTCACACAGCGCGTGGCGATAGCTCACCGCGCTGCGCGCAACAACGCATCCTCGGTGATGGCATTGGTCAGCACGGTCGGCAATACCGCCGGTGGTGTGCCGGGCCCATAGACCACGTACAACGGCACACCGACCGCCTGGTGCTGATCGAGAAAGGCGCTGATCTTGGGGTCGACGTTGGTCCAGTCGCCCTTCATGTAGACCGCATCGACCCGGCGCAATGCATCGCGGAACTCGGCGCTGCTCAGCACGTTCTTTTCGTTGGCCTTGCAGGTCACGCACCAGTCGGCGGTCATGTTGACGAACACCACGCGGTTGTCTGCGCGCAGGCGGTCGAGCAATTGCGGCGAGAACGTCACCACGCCTTCGGCGGCGGTGGCGGCCGGCAAGCGGAGGCGGGTGACCGCAATCACCGGCACGATGGCCAGCACCAGCATCACCGCAGCCAGGCCCATGCCGAGGCGATGGCTCTTCCAGCGGCTGCGCTCGAAGCAGAACAGGCCCAGTGCAAGCAGGGTGGCGCCGACCAGCATCAGTGCCAGCGCATCCACGCCGCGCTGCTTGCCCAGCACCCACAGCAGCCATATCGCGGTGAGATACATCGGGAACGCCAGCACCTGCTTGAGCGTTTCCATCCACGCGCCGGGCGTGGGCAGGCGCCGCGCCAGCGAGGGAATGAAGCCGATCAGCAGGAACGGCAGCGCCAGGCCCAGGCCCAAGGCCAGGAACACCAGCATCGCCAGCAGCGCAGGCGCGGTGAACGCATACGCCAGGGCGGTGCCCATGAACGGGGCGATGCAGGGGCTGGCCACCACGCAGGCCAGCACTCCGGTGAAGAAGTCGCCCAGCGGGCCGTTGCGCGAGGCCAGCGACTGGCCGATGCCACCCAGATTGCTGCCCAGCGTAAACACGCCCGACAGGCTCAGGCCCACCGCAAACATCAAATACGCCAGCGCCGCGACAAACCACGGCTGCTGCAGCTGGAAGCCCCAACCGGCCGCTTGCCCGGCCGCACGCAGGCCGATCACCAGCCCGCCGATCGCCGCAAACGACACCAGCACGCCCAGCGAATACCAGATGGCATGGCTGCGCGCATGGCTGCGGCTCTCGCCGCTGTGCGCCAGCCCCAGCACTTTCAGCGACAGGATCGGCAGCACGCACGGCATCAGGTTCAAGATCAACCCGCCGAGCAGGGCCAGCACCAGCATGGCCAGCAGGCCTTTTTCGGTATGCGGCGGCTGGGTGCGTTGCGGGTTGCCGGCCGAGGCGTCGGCAGCCGGGGCTGTGCTGGTGTCGGGCCTTGCGGCAGGCGCCGGTTCGCTGGGCGTCTGTCCGGCGGCCAGCGGCGAAATCATCAGCGGTGCGGTCTGCGCCTGGTTTTGCGGCGACACCGTGCCGGGCGGCAACTCCAGCGCGACGCGGCGGGTCATCGGCGGGTAGCAGATGCCGTCGGTCTGGCAACCCTGGAAGGTCGCTACCAAGGTCACCTTTGCCGGATCTGCGTGGTCGCGCAGCAGCGGCAGGGTGACTTCGGCCTGGTCGAAATACACCACCACATCGCCGAAATGCTCGTCGCGGTGCGCTTTGCCCTGCGGCCAGCGCGGCAGCCCGGTCCGCACGCCGCCGGCGCCTTCCAGTGCCAGCGAGGTGCGGTCGCGGTAGATGTAATAGCCGGGCGCCGGGGTGAAGCGCAGCAACAGGCTGTTGCCGTCGCCGACGATGGCTTCGAAGCTGAAGGCCTGCTCGGCCGGCAGTGGCAGTGCGTCCACGCCGGCTGCCTGGCCGGGGCTGCCGAACAGGCGCGGGGCGGCGGCCGGTGCACGCGGCACCAGCGACCCCAGGTTTTCGCGCTGTGCGGCAGGCGCAGTGGCGGCGGGCGAGGCCGATGCTGCCGAAGCATCGGGCAGGCTCACGCGCAGTTCGCGACGCTGCGGCGGGTAGCACACGCCGGCATCGGCGCAGCCCTGGTACTGCACCTGCAACACGGCGGTGCGCAGCGCAGGCTCGGCCTTGCCGGCCAGCTTGGCCTGCAACTGCTTGCGGTAGGTCTGCACCTGGCCGAAGAACTCGTCGTGCTTGCTCTGCCCTTCCGGCAGCGCCAGTTCACCGGCGGCAAAGCCTTGCCCGGCTTTGACGCTGATGCGGTGGCGATACAGGTAATAGCCCGGCGCGATCTTCCAGCTCAGTGCGATGCTGTCGCGGCTATCGGCCGTGGCGCTCAGCGTGAATGCCTGATCCACCGGCAGCAGGTCGGCCTCGGTGACGGCGGCCTGCGCGGGCAATGGCGCCAGCAGCGCCAGTGGGGCTGCGAACAACGGTACGGCCAGCAATGCGCAGCGGGCGATCCAGCGGGACAGAGACTTCATGGACGTCAGGATTCCTTGCGGGTTTCGGCCCGGACCCAATCGAGATATGCCGGCAGCCCGGCGCTGGCTTGGACCGCAACCGCCTCCGGCAGTTCATACGGATGCAGTGCCTGCAGCCGCGCAATGGCGTCGGGCAGGCGGTCTTCCCAGGTCTTGATCAACAGCTGCACTTCCTGACTGCGCTCGATCGCCCCATTCCAGCGGTACAGCGACTGCGCGCCGGGCACCTGCGTGACGCAGGCGGCCAGGCGCTCGTTGAGCAGCGCGTGCGCAATGCGATCGGCGCTGTCGGCATCCGGGCAGGTACTGAACAACACATGGAGGGAAGAGGCGCTCACGTAGCTGCTCAGTGTAATCCTCCGCTTACGCGGGATCGACCGCACGTTCCGGAATGCGGCGTTGACTTCGCGCAATACAGCTTTCGGCAATCGATGCGGGCAGCGTCTTGGCAGTCGGGCGCTGATGACCGGCAAGGTTCGGTGCGATGACCGGCTGCGCGGGAGCGCCACCGCTGCGGTGGTCCAGGGCGCGAATGGAACGTCGGCCAGGAAATATCACTGGGCCGACATTCGAGCGGCATCCAAAGCCGATTGACCGGTAAACCACATCACCGGTCCGACGCACTGGGCGCCGGGCCAGGATGAATCAATATGCTCCGGCCCGACGCCTCAAGCGCCGGGCCGGGCTGGATCAATTGGCCAGTTGGCAGCTGGCCGGCTTGGCCGAGGTGAACAGGCTCGATGTCGCCCATTCGGGGTGATCCACGAACGGGTTGCGGTTGCCCTGGAAGCTGAAAACCACCTGGTTGCGCGCGCGCTCGGCATCGTCCGGCGGATCGGCCTGGTGCCAGGCCAGCAGCGTGGACAACAGCCCCATATAGGCCGGGGAGGCCGAGGTCTGCACGATCTTGCTGCGGTCGTCGGTGAGCTCCAGGTCCGGCTCGGACTGCCCGGTGGCCGCGTCCGTGCCGCCCTCGTAGCGGATCGCCATGTACATCACCGCACGCGCCATGTCGCCCTTGCGCTTGCCCCACACTTCGAAGGTGCCACCGTTGCCGTCGGGCGTACGCACCCAGTTGGAATTACCCGGATAGCGCCCGCTGCCGCCGCCACTGCCGTCGTTGACCTCGGTCACCCGCTCGCCGCAGCTGCTGGTGCAGGTGGCGTAGGGCTTGTTGCCGCGGTCGGCGTTGAAGCCGGTGTCGGTCAGATACAGCATGTGGGTGTCGGTGTAGGGCGCATACGGCAACCCCTTGTCGCCGCTGGCGCTGCCGAAGCCCAGCGAGTTGGGCCAGGTGTGCTCGCGGTTGTAGGTCAGCCCGCTACCGGTGCCTGCGCGGTCGCTGCCCTTGGCGTAGCTGCGGTTGCGGTAGGCGTCCAGGATCCGGCCGCTGTTGTTGGGATCTTCGTCGGCCATTTCCAGAATGGTCCAGGTGCTGGTGCCCGAGCCGCTGTACGGATAGACCGTGTGGCCCTTGATCACGGTGTGCAGCGAGCAACGCAACTGGCCGGCATTGGCGGTGTTCACCCGCGAGTAGTAGCCGGTGCCGCCGCCGCTGGCCGTGGCCACGGTGAAGGCGATGGACTGGTTGGCGGCCGGGCTCAGCCCGCTGGCGTCGCGGATGGCGCTGGCGGTGATCGCCAGGGTGCAGCGCTCGCCGCCCACCAGGGCAGTGTTGGTGGACAGGCTGAAGCGGGTACCGCTGGTCGGGTAGCTCAGCGGCACGGTGCCGGAGCTGGCGCAGCTCAGCGCGAAGGCGCCGCTGCTCAGCGTCACCGCCTCGCTGAAGCCCACGCTCAGATCGCCGGCCGCCGGGAAGTTGGTGGCGCCCTGGGTCGGGGTGGTGCTGGTGATCGAAGGCGCAGCGCCGGTTTCGCCGCCACCGCCGCTGCCGTTGAAGGTCTGGCCGCGATTGCACGCGCCAAACGTCTGCGCCGACGAGCCGGCCCAGCTGAAGTTGGCCGCGCTGCTGCCGGTGCCGGTGAGTTGCAGCGAACTGCCGACCGCGCTGCTGTTGCTCTCGCTGACCGGCAGGTTCTGGCTGGTGACGCCGGCGGCGGGGCCACCGCTGCCGGTGATGGCGCCTTCGTAGCTGAGGAACTGCACCAGTTGCCCGTTCGGGTCGACCAGCGCCACACCGTCGTTGGGCCCGTTCTGTACGCCATTGCTGGCGTAGCTGACCGTAGCCACGCGCACCTGGCTGCCGCAGCTGACCAGGCTGCCGGCCGGCACCGCCGTGTTGGCGTAGACCGTGGCCGCGCTCGGCGCGCTGCCGTTGTACAGATAGATGCGGTAGCCGCTCAGCGATTCGCCGGCGGTGGCCACCACTTCCACGGCTTCGCCGCTGTCGCCGGAGGCGCCCGCGTCGTCGTAGTGCAGTTCGTTGATGAACACCGCGGCGTGGGCGGTGGGGACGGCCAGTGCGAACGCACAGGCCAGGGGAAGAATGCAGCTCAGGGACACAGCACGGGACGGCAACCTCATCGACAGCTCCTTGTGATCGGGGAATGCGTTGCCGACTGTAAAACGTGCGCATGACAATCGGTGGAACCTGGTTCCAATTCGGCCCCTGTATTCGACAGGGCGTCGAAACTTTTTTGCCCCTAGCCCTTGAAAGCCGCCCGCGCAGCACAATCTCTGGCCCGCACCCGCTCTGTCGGGTTTTTTCCGCGCGCTGTGCTGGCAGTCGTCACATACGAGTGCTAACATCGCCGATAATTTCCAGACCAATCAATCACTTAAGAGGGTCTTTCTCTATGAGCATCAAGCCGCTTCACGACCGCGTTGTAGTCAAGCCGATCGAAGCCGACGAAGTTTCCGCCGGCGGGATCGTGATTCCGGATTCGGCCAAGGAAAAGTCCACCAAGGGTGAAGTCGTCGCCATTGGCGCCGGCAAGCCCCTGGACAACGGCAGCCTGCGCGCGCCGGTGGTCAAGGTCGGCGACAAGGTCATCTACGGCCAGTACGCCGGCAGCAGCTACAAGGCCGAGGGCATCGAGTACAAGGTGCTGCGCGAAGACGACATCCTGGCGGTCATCGGCTGATAGCCGTTGCCCGCGGGATTCGGGAGTGGGGATTCGGGATTGGCCACTGCGCTTGGCGCAGCTGATCCCGCATCTCCCCCGAACCCCGCTCTAGCCAATCCCCAATCCCTAATCCCAAATTCCGGAGTTACAACAAATGGCTGCTAAAGACATTCGTTTCGGTGAAGACGCACGTACCCGTATGGTCCGTGGCGTCAACGTTCTCGCCAATGCCGTCAAGGCAACCCTGGGCCCGAAGGGCCGCAACGTCGTGCTCGAAAAGAGCTTCGGCGCGCCGACCATCACCAAGGACGGCGTCTCCGTCGCCAAGGAAATCGAACTGGCTGACAAGTTCGAGAACATGGGCGCGCAGATGGTGAAGGAAGTCGCGTCGCGCACCAACGACAACGCTGGCGACGGCACCACCACCGCCACCGTGCTGGCCCAGGCCCTGATCCGCGAAGGCGCCAAGGCTGTGGCCGCCGGCATGAACCCGATGGACCTCAAGCGCGGTATCGACCAGGCCGTCAAGGCCGCCGTCATCGAGCTGAAGAACATCTCCAAGCCCACCACCGACGACAAGGCGATTGCCCAGGTCGGCACCATCTCGGCCAACTCGGACGAATCGATCGGCAACATCATTGCCGAAGCGATGCAGAAGGTCGGCAAGGAAGGCGTGATCACCGTTGAAGAAGGCTCGGGCCTGGAAAACGAGCTGGACGTGGTCGAGGGCATGCAGTTCGATCGCGGCTACCTCTCCCCGTACTTCATCAACAACCAGCAGAGCCAGTCGGCTGATCTGGACGACCCGTTCATCCTGCTGCACGACAAGAAGATCTCCAACGTGCGCGACCTGCTGCCCGTGCTGGAAGGCGTGGCCAAGGCCGGCAAGCCGCTGCTGATCGTGGCTGAAGAAGTCGAAGGCGAAGCGCTGGCGACCCTGGTGGTCAACACCATCCGTGGCATCGTCAAGGTCGTGGCCGTCAAGGCACCGGGCTTCGGCGACCGTCGCAAGGCGATGCTGGAAGACATGGCCGTGCTGACCGGCGGCACCGTGATTTCCGAGGAAGTGGGTCTGGCGCTGGAGAAGGCCACGATCAAGGACCTGGGCCGTGCGAAGAAGGTGCAGGTCTCCAAGGAGAACACCACCATCATCGACGGCGCCGGCGACTCGGCCACGATCGAAGCCCGCGTGGGCCAGATCAAGACCCAGATCGAAGACACCTCGTCCGATTACGACCGCGAGAAGCTGCAGGAACGCGTGGCCAAGCTGGCCGGTGGCGTTGCAGTGATCAAGGTCGGCGCTTCGACCGAAATCGAAATGAAGGAAAAGAAGGCTCGCGTCGAAGACGCCCTGCACGCCACCCGTGCAGCCGTCGAAGAAGGCGTGGTCCCGGGCGGCGGTGTGGCCCTGGTGCGTGCGCTGGTGGCCGTCGGTAACCTGACCGGTGCCAACGAAGACCAGACCCACGGCATCCAGATCGCCCTGCGCGCGATGGAAGCCCCGCTGCGCGAGATCGTGGCCAATGCCGGCGAAGAGCCGTCCGTGATCCTGAACAAGGTCAAGGAAGGCACCGGCAACTACGGCTACAACGCGGCCAACGGCGAGTTCGGCGACATGGTCGAGTTCGGCATCCTGGATCCGACCAAGGTCACCCGCTCGGCGCTGCAGAACGCAGCCTCGATCGCCGGCCTGATGATCACCACCGAAGCCATGGTGGCCGATGCCCCGAAGAAGGACGAGCCGGCAATGCCCGGCGGCGGTGGCGGCATGGGCGGCATGGGCGGTATGGATTTCTGATCCAGCCCCATCGGTTGTTGCATCAAAAAAGGACCCCGCCGAAAGGCGGGGTTTTTTTGTGGGCGTCGACAGGTGGGGAGGTCGATGCGTCGCTGAAATCACGACATGGGCTGCGCGCGCTGTTGTAGGAGTCCGCTTGCGCTGGTGAGGCCTAGCCGATCGCGTTGGGCGTGCCGTGGTGGTCTTCCGGGTTGTTGCCGCATTACGAACGAGGCTTGCTTGCGCCGCTGCAGACGCATCGGCATGCTCGGCTGGATGCGGTGTTGTGTCGTAGGCGATGCCGCTCTCTGCGCTGCGTGTGGTTGCACCCGCGTCGCAGTCCAGCCATCTCCAGGAGAACGCCGATGCGCCGTCTGACCGCTCAGGATTTCCACCCCGATCTGCTCGCGCTGTACGACGGGTACGTGCACGGCAAACTCAGTCGGCGCGATTTTCTCGACCGCGCCGCTGCGTTCGCGGTGGCCGGGTTGAGTGCGGCAGCGATCCTGGAATCGCTGAGCCCCGACTACGCGCTCGCCACGCAAGTGGAGTTCACCGACCCGGACATCGTGGCCGAGTACATCACCTATCCCTCGCCCAACGGCCATGGCCAGGTACGCGGTTATCTGGTGCGGCCGGCCAAGGTCACCGGCGCGGTGGCGGGCGTGGTGGTGGCGCACGAAAACCGCGGTCTCAACCCGTATATCGAAGATGTCGCGCGACGTGTGGCCAAAGCCGGTTTCGTCGCGCTGGCACCGGATGGCCTCAGTTCGGTCGGCGGGTATCCCGGCAACGACGAAAAGGGCCGCGCGCTGCAGGCGCAGGTCGACCCGACCAAGCTGATGAACGACTTCTTCGCCGCGGTGGAGTTTTTGATGAGCCGCGAGCGCACCACCGGCAAGGTCGGCATCACCGGCTTCTGCTATGGCGGCGGTGTGGCCAATGCGGCGGCGGTGGCGTATCCCGAGCTGGCCGCGGCGGTGCCATTCTATGGCCGTCAGCCCACCGACGCCGAGGTCGCCCGCATCCGTGCGCCGCTGCTGCTGCATTACGCCGCAGAGGACGAGCGCGTCAATGCCGGCTGGCCGGCGTACGAGGCCGCGCTCAAGGCGCAGCACAAGGTCTATCAGGCCTACGTGTATGCGGGGACGAACCACGGTTTCCATAACGATTCCACGCCGCGTTACGACAAGGCGGCAGCAACCCTGGCCTGGGATCGCACCATCGCGTGGTTCAAGCGTTATCTGGCGTAAGTGCCGCTGCCGATCGGCGCGTTCGATTTGCGGGCGCAAGCGTAACGCCCGTGTCGCGGTGGCAAGGATCGCGATCTGGATCACACTTGCATGACAGGGTGTTGACACCGATGTCATCACAGCCCTAGCGTCGCTGGGCAGGCGCTTGCGCCGAACGGTCGGGGGGCCATCGGACAGGGGGTGGCGATGCGGTGCATCGCTCGCAGGCGTCGTTGCAGTGGAACGCCACGCCGGCCATGCCGGCCTCTCCCGGGGATCTTATGAACTGCCGCAGTCATCGCCTTGCCTTGTCGATTTCCTTGTCGCTTGCCCTGTCTACCGCCGCGCAATCGGCCACTGCCCAGCAGACCGAGCCGGATCAACCACGCGCTACTTCCACCCTGGACGCAGTCAGCGTCACCGGCTCGCGCATCAAGCGCGCGCAGGTCGAAGGCGCGCAGCCGGTGGTCACCATCTCCGCGCAACAGATCCAGCAGGAAGGCTTCGCCACCGTCTACGACGTGCTCAACAGCATGAACCAGCAGGGCTCGGTGGAAGCCGATACGCAATGGGGCTCGCACACGCCCAACGCTTCGCCGATCAATCTGCGCGACCTGGGGCCGGGCCGCACCTTGCTGCTGGTCAACGGGCACCGCGTGGCCGATTACCCGCTGCCATACGGCGGCGAGAGCAACTTTTCCAACTACAGCAATATTCCCTCCGCCGCGGTGGAGCGCATCGAGATATTGACCGGCGGCGCCTCGGCGATCTACGGCTCGGACGCGGTGGCCGGCGTGGTCAACGTGATACTCAAGCGCGACTACCAGGGCGACCAGGTGCGGCTGCGCGGCGGCACGGCCACCGAAGGTGGGCGCGACAGTTTCGACGTGTCGTGGGCGGGCGGGCGCACCGGCGAAAACTGGAGCCTGACCTACGCGCTGCAGGCCACCCGGCGCGATCCGCTGAGCGGGCGCGATCGCCCCGAAATGGACGACTCCGACGACATGTCCTATTCCAACTGGACCGGCCAGAATCGCCTCTACGGCTTCAATCCATTCACCGGCCTGAGCCTGGTCGATGCCAATACCAATGAGCGTCTGGCGCCACCCGCCGGCACCTGCGCGCGCTTTGGCGGCGAGTTCGTCGATGCGCAGCGGCTGAGCTACGACCAGAACACCGGCGCGCTCACCAATGCCGGCAACTATTGCGGCGTGTCGCGCGATTACGGCGATTGGGGGCTGGTCACCGGCAGCGAGGATTATTCGGCCTATCTCTACGGCACCTGGAAGTTCGGCGAGCACACCGAAGCCTGGGCCACGCTGTCGGCCAACCGCAGCATCGGTCGCTGGACCTACGACCCGCCATACGCGTATCTGGGCCCGTTCCAGGACGCGGCCACCGGCCGCTCGCTGTATGCGATCCGCCAGCTTACCCGGCGCGAAGCCGGTGGTTGGGATCGGCTGGCCAACTACAACAAGGAGCAGTCCTGGGACCTGAGCGCCGGCCTGCGCGGTGTATGGGCCGATCGCTTCGATTGGGAGTTGAGCGTGGGCCGTTCGCGTTACACGGTGGACGAATATGTGCGCACGGTGGATACCGCGCGCGCGACCGATTATTTTCTCGGCAGTCCAACCGGCACCGCCGCCGATGGTTCATCGATTTATGCGATCAACGAAGCGCGTTTGTATGCGCCACTGTCGTCGAACGAGTACGACGACCTGGTCGCCAAATCGCATAACTCCGCCTATTCGTGGGTGAATCAAGCCAGTTTCAGCTTGAGCGGCGACGTGGTGCAGGGTTGGGCCGGGCCGATCCGCTTCGCCACCGTGGCCGAAGTGGCCAAGCAGGGCTATCAACTGTCGCCGGACCCGTGCGCTAATGAGTGCTACCCGGTCGATGTGGTCGACAGTGGTGGTGGTGAGCGCATGCGCAGCTCGGCCGGCCTGGAATTCCAGATCCCGTTGCTGTCCACGTTGAGCGCGAATGTGGCCGGTCGCTACGACCGCTATGGCAACTATCGCTCATCGGCCGTCATCCCCACCGATGTCGGCACGCAGAGCGACACCACCTGGAGTGCAGGTCTGGAATGGCGCCCGGTCGAGAGCCTGTTGTTGCGCAGCACGCTGGCCACCAGCTTCCGCGCGCCGGACATGCATTACGTGCTTGGCGAACCCAGCTCCACCAACCAGACCGTGATCGATCAATACCGCTGTATTTCCTCGGGCGCGTCTCTCACTGGCGGCTGCAATGACGAGAACAGCAACATCTTCTACACCGTGGATGTAAATCGCCGCGGCACCCCGGATCTGCGCTCGGAAACCGGCCGCTCATTCACCGGCGGGGTGGTGTGGGACATCGCGCAAGGTCTGTCGCTGAGCGTGGATTACTACCGCATCCAGCTGGAGGAAATGATCAAGGATCTGGACCGCGACGAGATCCTCTCGGCCGAAGCCGGCTGCCGCACCGGCACCACCATCAGCGGTGGTGCCTGGAACAACCCGGGCGGCGCCGGCTATTGCGACACCATCAGCTCGCGGGTGGTGCGCAATGCCGACGGCACCATCGCCAGCATCGAGCGTGGCCCGATCAATCTGGCGCAAATGGAAACCTCCGGCATCGACGCCTCGCTGAAATACCGCCTGGCCACTGCGGGTTGGGGCAACTTCCAGTTGTCGCTGGACTACAACACGCTGATCGCCTATCGCGAACAGATCTACCGCACCGACAGCGACGAAAACCGCCGCGACGAGCGCGTGCGCAGCCGCGTGCGTGGCAGCGTGCACTGGGACAACGGCGGCGCCTGGGACTGGACGGTGTACTTCCGCCGGCTCGGCTCCATGCGTGCGGTCAACTGGGGCACCTGCGCACGCTTCGACGATGGCTACCAGCCCAGTGCCGCCGATGAGTGCGTGGTCACCGACACCGCCAACGTGCATCTGGGCGAAACCAGCAAGCGCTACTTCGGCCGCGTGGGCCCGGCGATCTACTGGAACCTGAGCACCGGCTACAAGATCACCGACCATGCCAAGGTCAACCTCTACGTCAACAACGTGTTCAACGAAGTGGGTTACGAGAACAAGGAGCGCTTCTACGGCTACGGCTTCTACAACACCACCTTGTTCAACCCGATCGGCCGTGAAGTGGCGGCGGAATATGTGTTTACGTTCTGATTGAATGTGGCGGCCGCATCGCACGTCACGGATTAGCGCCGTGGCGTGTGGTGCAGTGTGGAGGTGGGTGCGATACATGCAGACATGCTTGCTGAAACGATATATGAAACGATTTTTTGCCCAGAGATGATCCTCATGTAGCTGATTTATATGGAATTTACGCGATTTTTAGGGCGCCTGAGCGCTGAGTCATGAAACGATACTCGCAGGGTGCACGGCATAGAGAGCGCTTGCGGAAATACAAGGGCCGGGCTGGTTTAAACGTCTCTGTCCACAGTGATGCTTCGACATCAGATTGGCCCGGTCGAGATCGAAGTCGAGGCTTGCGAAAAGCGTGTCCAGCTGCATCGAACGCAGCCGAATCAGCCGCTTGTTCGGCATGCTGAGCGTTCGAGTCGAACCCGATCGCATGCATCTCAGGACTATGCAAATCGCGGCAATGTCATCAGGTCCATGAAGCCTTTTGGGGGCGATACATTTGCGCGGAAACGGTCAGCGCGGGTCTAACAGCAGCCGGCATGCTCCTGCCCGATGACATCGCTGCAACGTTCCGTTGCCGATGAAACAGTGGCAACGGCGAAATGTGCGTGGTATCAATGCACCCAATGAACGCACCCCGCAGCCAGTTTTATTTTTGGTACTACGGTTTTCCGATGCCGCTGGCGGAGGACGGATTGCGCTCACCCTGAAGAAATCTTCAGCAGCATTCCCGAAAAGCCGCCAGCGCACACTGGCGGCTTTTTTGTTGCCGCCTCGCCTGGCATCCCTGATGCAACACGCCCACCGAGACACTGTTATGCCGCCTGTGACCGATGACCTGCGTATCCGCAAGATCGAAGCCCTCGCCCCGCCTTCGCAGCTGCTGTCGCTGCTGCCTTGCGACGACCGCGCCTCCGAGACCGTGACCAATTCGCGCGCTGCCCTGCACGAGATCCTGCATGGCCGCGACGACCGCCTGGCAGTGGTGATCGGGCCCTGCTCGATTCATGACCCGGTTGCGGCGATGGACTACGCGCACCGCCTGCGCCCGCTGCGCGAGCAGTTTGGCGACGCGTTGGAGATCGTGATGCGGGTGTACTTCGAAAAGCCGCGCACCACCATCGGCTGGAAGGGCCTGATCAACGATCCGGATCTGGATGGCAGCTTCCAGATCAACAAGGGCCTGCGGGTGGCGCGCGGCCTGCTTCGCGACATCAACAACCTCGGCTTGCCGGCCGGCGTGGAATTTCTCGACATCATCTCGCCGCAGTACATCGCCGACCTGGTGGCCTGGGGCGCGATCGGCGCGCGCACCACCGAAAGCCAGGTGCATCGCGAAATGGCCTCCGGCTTGTCGTGCCCGGTGGGCTTCAAGAACGGCACCGGTGGCGACGTCAAGATTGCGGTGGACGCGGTGGGAGCGGCCTCGCATCCGCACCATTTTCTGGCCGTGACCAAGGATGGCCACACTGCGGTGGCGGCGACGGCGGGCAATCCGGATTGCCACGTGATCCTGCGCGGCGGCAAGCAGCCCAACTTCGACGCGGCCAATGTGGAAGCGGCCAGCCAGGTGCTCACTAAATCCGGCTTGCCGGCGCGCCTGATGATCGACGCCAGCCACGCCAACAGCGGCAAGAATCCCGAAAACCAGCCCAAGGTCATCGACGACATCGCCAGGCAGCTGGAAGGCGGCGAGACGCGCGTCGTCGGCGTCATGGTGGAGAGTCATCTGGTTGGCGGACGTCAGGAACTGGTACCGGGCTGCGCACTCACCTACGGCCAGAGCATCACCGACGGTTGCCTGGATTGGGACGCCTCGGTGCAGGTGCTGGAGCGCTTGGCGACGGCGGTGCGTGCACGTCGTGCGAGGCGGGTTGCTGAAGCTGCGTGATTGGTTGAGAGCCCCTCTCCCCTCGGGAGAGGGGTTGGGGTGAGGGTACGGCGGAAGACAGCCATCTAAGATTGCATGCTTACAAACGACGCGGCGCACTCGCAAGGGCAACAGATGCTGTGCACTCTGCCCGGCACGACGATCAGGTGCACAGAGCGCGGCATGATCGGGCAGCTGCAACGCGCGTGATCACCCCAGCATGTCGCCTGTCTCCAACCAACGCTGATGCCACGACAGCGCTTCGGTCAACAGATGCGGAGTGTGCTTGCCGTAGCTGTCGCGATTGGCGCGCGCTACATAATCTTCCAGTGCATCGCGATAACGCGGGTGCACGCAGTGATCGAGCAACTGGCGCGCGCGTTGCTTGGGCGTGAGTCCGCGCAGATCGGCCAGGCCTTGTTCGGTGACGATCACCGAGACGTCGTGTTCGGTGTGATCGACATGGCTGACCATCGGCACAATTGACGAGATGCTGCCGGCCTTGGCGATGCTGGGGCTCAAAAAAATGGACAGGAATCCATTGCGCGCAAAATCACCGGAGCCACCGATGCCGTTCATGATGCGGCTGCCCATCACATGGGTGGAATTGACGTTGCCGTACAGGTCGGCCTCGATCATGCCGTTCATGCCGATGCAGCCAAGCCGGCGCACCAGTTCCGGATGGTTGGAGATCTCCTGCGTGCGCATGACGATGCGTTGCCGATAGAAATCGATATTGCGCTTGAACTCCTCGTTGCCTTCCGGGCTGAGTGCAAACCCGGTGCACGAGGCGTAGCGCAGCACGCCATCGCGTAGCAGCGCGAGCATGCCGTCCTGGATCACTTCGGTGAACGCTTCCAGATCACGAAAGCCGCTGCGTGCCAGCCCCGCCAGCACCGCATTGGGAATATTGCCCACGCCCGATTGCAGCGGCAGCAAACTGGCCGGCAGCCTGCCCTTGCTCACTTCATGGCGAAGGAACTCGATCAGGTGTTCGGCGATGCGTTCGCTGCTTGCATCGGCAGCGGCAAACGGGCTGTTGCGGTCCGGGCCATGCGTGCGCACCACCGCCACGATCTTGTCCGGATCGCAGCGCAGACTGGGCTCGCCGATGCGGTCGTCGCCATGCAACAGCGGGATCGGTTTGCGATGCGGCGGCAGGGCGGTGCCGTAGTAGACGTCGTGCATGCCGTCCAGACCGGCCGGCTGCCAATCGTTGACCTCGATGATCACTTTCTTGGCCAGGTCGAGCCAGGTCTTGTTATTGCCGATCGAGGTCGACGGCACCAGGCTGCCATCGGCGCGGATCGCCGAGACTTCCACCACCGCGGTATCGATCTGCCCGTAGAAACCGAACCACACGTGCTGGGCGACGTGGCTGAGATGGATGTCGATGTAGTCCAGGGTGCCGGCGTTGATGCGTTGGCGCGCATCCGGGTCGGACTGGAACGGCATGCGCATGGCGATGCCCTCTGCCTTGGCCAGCGCGCCATCGAGTTCCGGTGCGGTGGAGGCGCCGGTCATCAACTTGATCTGGAACGGTTGGCCCTGCAGATGCGCCGCTTCGATGCGCTGCGCCAGCGCCATCGGCACCGCCTTGGGGTAGCCGGAGCCGGTGAAGCCGCTCATCGCCACGGTCTCGCCGGGCTGGATCAAGGCGGCAGCGGCCTCGGCAGAAACCAAGCGTTCGCGCAGCGGCGCGTGCAGGATGCGTTCGTCGGACATGGGCAGCACAGCGGAAACGGGAGAAGCGCAATTATCGCCGCTGTACACCTCGATCGGGGCGCGACCTTGGTGGAACGAGCGAGCGCGACACCGGCCATGCGCATGTTCACGCCTCGCCGCCAGCGCAACCGCGATAGTGACGGCAGACTCATCACTGCCTGCGCCCATGCCCACACTTCGCGATCGCTTCCAGCGCTGGCCCCGGCCGTGGCGCATTGCAGTGGTCGTGATGGTGGCGCTGTATGCGCTGTATCTGCTGGCCGGTAACCTGTTTCTCAACACGCCGCTGTTCGATGCCGTCACCAACCGGCAGCCGCATAAATTCACCATGCAGACCGGCCCCGCGCTCACTGTGTTTCCGGGCCAGGTGATGGCCTGGAACGTGCGCATGCGCGGGCAGGCCAACCGCACCGTGTACGTGTTGCATGCCGATCGCGCCAACGCGCGCGTCGCCTTGCTGCCGCTGTTCCGGCGCGAGGTGCGCTTGCCGTGGTTGCATGCCACCGGCCTGAGCGCGGAAGTTGAAACCTCCGATAAACCCATTCCGCCACCGCCACGCGGCGATCAGGGCTGGACGCTGCGCTTCGATGCGATCACCAGCAACAGCATCCGCAGTGCGCGTCTGGGCAAGTTGCTGATTGCCGGTCAAGGCCACGCCACCGTCGGCTTTCTCAAGCAGCTCAAAGGCGGGCCGTCGGAGCTGTTTGCCTCCGAGGCGAGCTTTACCGATGCGGTGGTCAGCTACGACGGGGTGCAGGTGTTCAATGGCGCGCAGCTGGACACGCAATTCCAGTTTCCACGCCATTACCGCGATGAGGCACCGGGCCTGCGCAAGCTCGGCATCACCCACGCGCGCCTGCAGCTGAAGGCCAGCACGGTGGCGTTGAAGATCGACACCGGCGCGCCGCACGTGGACATCCGCAGCGGGCCCTCGGCGGCGCGGGTGGAGGCAGACATCACGCTGGATCGCGGCGCCCTGCAGCCGGGCAGCCATGCGGTCTGGCGGCTGCCGTTGCTGGCGGGCGTTGGCGCGACCGACCGCGGCATGCTGGCGTTGCAACTGGATGTGGCGCGCGATATCCGCGTGCAGGCGCGGCTGCCGCGCGATGAAAAGACCGGCAGCGAGCTGCATGCCGACCTGCGCCTCGCCGGCCGCAGCATTCCTTTCCAGAATCCGGCGCAGATGTTGCCGCGATTGTCCGGACAGGTACGTGGGCGTTGGAAGTTCGAATCCCTGAACTGGATTGCCGAGTTGTTCGTGCGCAAGCCGTGGTTCCAGCTCGAAGGCGGTGGCCTGGTCGAGGCCGATCTGCGGCTGGCGCAAGGACGGCTCGCCAGTGGCAGCAGCCTGGAGATTCCGCGTGTGGAAGCCGTGGCGCAGGTGTTCGATACACGCCTGGCCGGTGTCGCCACCGCACACGGACGCATCGACGATGCCGCCACGCCGCAGGCGCATCTGGAGGTGAGCATTCCCACGTTCAAGGCCGCGCCGCGCGATGCGCCCAAACAGATCCTGCTGGACGGCCGCGATCTGCAGCTGGCAATGCATGGCGACGCCGAACTGGCGCGCCTGCGCGACACGCTCAAGGCGCAGCTGCGTTTCAGCGATGCGCGCGTGCCCGATCTCACCGTCTACAACCGCTATCTGCCGGGCAACAACGTGCGCCTGCTCGGCGGCAGCGGCAGCCTGACCGGTGATGTGGCGCTCAACGCCTCCGGCGAGGTCGGCAGCGGTCACGCGCATCTGCGCGGGCAGGGCGCACACCTTGCACTGGCCGGCGTGCAGATGCGCGGCGATGCCGAGTTGCAGGCGCAGCTGCAGCGCGCCGATTTCAAGAACAAGTTCTTCGACCTCAGCGGCACGCGCGTGCGCTTGCGCAATATGCGCGTAGGCGACGACAGCACGGATGCCAACTGGTGGGGAGAAATGCAGCTCGGCGCCGGCACCATCCAGGCCAGTGCGCCGTTCCAGGTGGATGCCGATGCGGCGATTCGCATGCGCGATGTTGCGCCGCTGCTGTCGGTATTTGCGCAACGCGCCGATTACCCGCGTTGGGTCTTGGGCTTGCTGGATTCGGGCGAGCTAGATGCCACCGGCCGGGTGCGTTGGCGCAAGCAGCAGGTGCTGATCGACGACCTGCATGCGGAGAACGCGCGCCTGTTGCTGCGTGCGCGCTTGGCCTTGAACGAGGAGCAGCGGCGCGGCGATCTGTATCTGCGCTGGGGCGTGCTGGGTGCCGGGATCGAACTCGATGGCAAGCAACGCCAGTGGCATCTGGCCGGCGCGCGCGAGTGGTACGACGCGCAACCGGGGTTATTGCCGGCGGTGTCGAAGGCGAAGTAAGCGGTTGGTTGTTTCAGGGCTTGCGTCATGCGGCCAGCTTCGCCGTCGTCGCAGAGGCAGTGCTCGCACTGCCGCGCGTGTAGGACATCGAATGCGCACGGGCAGCCTGCTGGTGCCAGCTACGATCGGCCGCTGCGCGCCGCACTCACGGCCTGCTTGGCACACTGCGCCACGCCGCGTGCGCGGTCTTCAGGAGCCTGCCGTCATGACGATGCCTGTTCGCGCCCGCTGGCGTGGGTTGCCCCGCGCGGTGCGCTGGCCTGTGCTGGCGCTGGTTGCGCTGTATGCAAGCTATTTGCTGCTCGGCAATCTGTTGCTCAACACACCGCTTGGGCCGGCAGCGCTCAACCGCAAGCCGGACAAATTCAGCATGCACTGGGGCCCTGCAGTGACCTGGTGGCCGGGGCGTCTGGTGCTGTGGAATGTGGACCTGCAAGGCCACTCCACGCGTAACAGCTGGAATGTCAGCGCGCAGCGCATGAGCGGGCAGGTGCGGTTGTTGCCGTTGTTGCATCGGCAGTTGCTGGTGCCGGAGTTGCATGCGCACGGTGTGCGTGGCGGGATGCAGGCGGCTGCGCCGACGCCCGGTGCTGCAGCGACGCAAGCGCCGGCGACAGCGCCGAGCACGCAGGTTGCCGCTGCTCCGGTGACTGGCGCAGTCGGCACGACTACGCCAACGCCAACGCCAACGCCAACGCAAGACAAGACATCTGCATCAACGACCAACGCAAAGGCCTCAGCCAGCAAGCAGCCGCCCATGCAGATGACTGGCGCGCCCACCAGCACGCCGCAATCCGCCCAGGTCGCCCAGGTCGCTGAACCCCCGGCCAGCACCCTGCCGACCGCTCCGGCCTGGACCCTGCAATTCGACCGCATCGTCGCCGATCAAGTGCAGGCCTTGACGCTGCGCCAGCTGCAGATCGAAGGCGATGGCCAACTGCAGCTGGGCGTGTTCAAACAATTGCGCGGCGGTCCGATGGAACTGTTTCCCTCGCGTGCGACCTTCGACAACGCACGGATGCGCTGGGATAACAGCGAAGTGCTGCGCAACGGCCAGCTGCGCATCGAAGCCAGCATCGCGCGGCATGCGCCCGAGCAAGCGCGTGGGCTTGCGCTGCTGCAACTCACCGACGCGCTGGTGGCGGTGCATGGCGACACTGCCGCACTGGATGTCACACGCAATGCGCAGGGCCGCCACACGGTCGCCACGCGCGCCGGCAAAGGCCGCGCAGATGGCGAGTTGCGCTGGACGCGGGGCGCCTTGCAACCCGGCAGCCAACTGCAATGGCGCGCGCCGTTGCACGACAGCACGCGCACGCCGGCTGCCTTGCTTGGCGAACTGACAGCGCAACTGCAAGTCGATCAGGACATGCGCTTGCAAGTGCGCATGCCCGAGCCGGCCGATGCCGGGCTGACGCTGGATGCGGATCTGCGCGTACAAGGCCGGCAGCTGCCGCTGCAATCCATGCGCAGTCTGTTGCCGCGTACCTCCGGGCATGCGCGGGTGCACTGGCAACTGGCATCGCTGAGCTGGATTCCGGCGCTGTTTCCGGATGTGGACTGGCTGACGCTGGAGGGCGACGGCCTGGTGGATGCCGATCTGCGGATCGATCGCGGCCAGCTTGGTGCCGGCAGTCGTCTGCAGGTACCGCACGTGCGTGCGCATGTCGGCGTGATGGGGCATGCGATCGATGGGCAAGCCAGTGCCGATCTGCGTGTGGACGCCGATGCCAACGGGCAGTTGCTGCCTGCACTTGTATTGCAGATGCAGCAGTTTTCGATTGCGCACAGCGATGCGCCCACGCGCCCATTCGTGCAGGGCCGCGATCTGCGTCTGGATCTGCAAACGCGTGCCGATGCACGCAATCTGGCGACGTTGCGTGATGCCACACGCGCGCATCTTGTGTTCGCCAATGCGCGCGTGCCGGATCTGCGTGCCTACAACCGCTATCTGCCGCAGCAACAACTGCGTTTCGATGGCGGCAACGGTGTGCTCAGTGGCGATCTGCAGATCGAACCCGGTGGGCGTATCGGCAAGGGCGGGCTGCGCATCGGTGCGCGTGCGGCGCGGCTGCAGTTTGCCGGCCTCGCACTGCGTGGCGATGTGGATGCGGATCTGCGTTTGCAGCGCGGCGATCTGCGTGCAGAAAATTTCCGCCTCGATGCCAGCACCATCCAGTTGCGCAATATCGGATTCACCGGCCCGGATGGACAACGTCGTGATGGGTGGTGGGCGCGCATCGTGCTGGAAGACACGCACATGCAATGGCGCAAGCCGATCGGTGTGGATGGGCGCGTGCGCATCCAGGTGCGCGATCTGGCATTCCTGATGTCGCTGTACGCGCGCGATCGCTCGATTCCGAACTGGATGCTGCGGCTGGTGGATGCGGGGCAGGCGCAAGTGACCGGTCGCGTGCATTGGCAGGACGAGACCGTCATCGTCGATCGGCTGCAGGCACGCAACGAACGCTTTCAGGTGGATGCACGATTGCGTCTGCAGGGCACCCAGCGCAGCGGCAGCCTGCTTGCACGCTGGGGGATGCTGAGCGCGGCGGTTGGCCTGCGCGGCGACACGCCGGAATGGCATTTGCTGCGCGCGCCGCAGTGGTACCAGGCCCAGCCCGATCTGCTGCGCTGAGGGCGCTGCGCGGCAAGACGGTGTGAAGGAAAAGCGCCAGTTCTGTACTGCCAAGTATTGTTTTGCAGTGCAGCGTGCAAGTGGCGTTCGGGGCGCGCACTATGATCCTGCATCCCGACGTGGGGGAGGGAGCAAAGCCCGCTGGCAGTTCGCTGCAAGCGGGCTTTTTTATTGCCTGAGGTTTGGCGAGTCAAGTCACCGCCACCTGCGCTCAGCGGGAAAAACGCCTGAAGTCAGCCGGCTGGCCCAGGCCAGCCGTGCCTCCCAATGGGCTTCGTAATGGGGCAGCATCGACCCGCAACCGGAAGCCAGTGAGATAGGCCGGCCCGGAGCGGGCGCCTGCACGCGCCGCCGGCATCCGATAGAATGAGATCAATTCTCATTTATCGCCGGACGCCTCGCGGTCCGGGCTCAGCCGTTCAGGAGGTCATCGTGTCGGTCACGCAAGGCGCGCTTCATCAACAGGTGGAGCGCCTGTACACCGACCACCATGGCTGGCTGCAGGGCTGGCTGCGGCGCAAGCTGGGCGATGCGTTCGTGGCCGCCGACCTGGCGCAGGACACCTTCATCAGCGTGATCAATGCCGGTGCGGCCGCCGAGATCCGCGAGCCGCGGCCGTTCCTGGCCACCATCGCGCGCCGGCTGATGGCGCACCGGCAGCGCCGCAAGCTGCTGGAAACCAGTTACCTGGAAATGCTGGCGGCGCTGCCGCAAGAAGTGGCGCCGTCGCCGGAGCTGCAACTGCTGGCGCTGGAAGCGGTGCAGCAGCTGGACCAGGCGCTGGACGGCTTGCCGCCCAAGGTGAAAGAGGCCTTTTTGCTGGCTCATCTGCAGGAGCTGAGCTACGCGCAGATCGCCCAGCGGCTGGGCGTGTCCAGCAGCTCGGTAAAGCAATACCTCACGCGTGCCAACCGGCATTGCCTGTTCGCGCTCTCGGCGTGAGTCGCACAGATGGGTGATGCCGCGTCCCGCAGCACGCAGTCCCTTGGCGCCCAGCGGCCACTGCTGGCCGGCGGGCAACCGATCAGTGCGCAGGTCGCCGATGCGGCAGCCGAGTGGCTGACGCTGCTGATGTCCGGCAGCGCCAGCCACGCGCAGCTGCAGCAATGGCAGCAGTGGCGCGATGCGCATCCGGATCATGCGCGCGCGTGGGCGCATATCGAATCGGTGACCGGGCGGCTGAAGACGCTGACGCCGCAGGCGGCGTATCGCAGCCTGTCGCCGTATGCCGGTAACAACGGCCAGGCATCGCCGGGGCGGCGCAAGGCGCTGAATCTGCTGCTGTGGGGCGGGGTTGCCGGTGCCACCGGCGTGCTGGTCTCGCGCACCGAACCCTGGCAACGCGCCACCGCCGACTACGCCGCCGCGACGGGGCAGCGCCGCGACTTGCAGCTGCAGGACGGCAGCCGCATCACGCTCAATACGCGCAGCGCCATCAATGTGCGTTTCGATGCGCAACAGCGGCTGCTGCAGGTGCTGGCCGGCGAAATCATGGTGACGACCGCGCATGCGCTGGGCGCCGGCCACGATGCGCGACCCTTCGTGGTGCGCACTGCGCAAGGCGATATCCGTGCGCTGGGCACGCGCTTTTGCGTGCGCCAGGACGAGGGCGATACGCAGGTGAGCGTGCTGGAAAGCGCGGTGGAGGTGCGCCCGCTTGCGGTCGCGCAGGCTGCTGGGCGCGTACATGCGGGAGAGCAGTGTCGCTTCACCACCGAGGCGCTAGGCGCCATCGCTCCAGTCGGTGCGCAGGCGGCAGCCTGGGTGCGCGGCCAGTTGATCGCCGACGAATTGCGGCTGGATGCCTTCATCGCCGAACTGGGCCGGTATCGCCCCGGCCTCCTGCGCTGCGACCCGCAGGTGGGCGCGCTGCGCGTCTCCGGCGTCTTTCCGCTGGACGACACCGAGCGCATCCTGGCGATGCTGCCCAGCGTGCTGCCGGTGCGGGTGAGCCGGCGCAGCCGGTATTGGGTGACGGTGCAAGCGGCCGGGCAGGGCTGAGGCGCTGCCAGGCGGCACGTCGACGAAAAAAGTTTGCTGCTGGTCTGCCCGATCGCCGCAGTTGCGGCACCTCCACAATGACGGTGTCAGTGCGACACCAACATCTTGTGGAAACAGCATGTCGATCACTGCCCGCCGCGGCCAACGTTTTTCTTCTTCGTTTCAGCGTATCGCCTCTGTACGGGCAGCACAGCGGCCCATCAGCACAGCAGTTGCGATTGCGCTGTGCAGTCTGGCGCTGTGTGCAGGCATGCCCGATGCAATGGCGCAAAACGCAGCCGCCACGCAGGATGCGCGGCAGAGTTATCGCATTCCTGCCGGCCCGCTGGCACCGGCGCTGCGCAATCTGGCCGGTTCGGCCAACCTGTTGCTGAGCTTCACCGCCGCGCAGACCGACGGCAAGACCACCGCCGGGCTGGATGGCAGCTACACCGCACCGGCGGCGTTGGCGGCGTTGTTGGCCGGTAGCGGCTTGCAGGCGGTGCCGTTGGAGACCGGCGGCTATGTATTGCGCGCCGCGCCACGGGTGAGCGCGACCAGGAGCGAAGTGGATGCGTGGCTGCTGCCGACCGTCAAGGTGACCGCGCAGGCCAACCGTAGTGCGGCCACCAGCGGCACCGGCAGCTATACCGCGCGTGCGGTGAGCATCGGCCGCGGCGAGCAATCGCTCAAGGACATCCCGCAGTCGATCAGCGTGGTCACCCGCCAGTTGATGGACGAACAGAACATCACCTCGGTCTACGACGCGCTGGCCAGCACCACCGGCATCACCATCGTGCAGAGCCCGCAGGGCGGCAAGTACATCTATTCGCGCGGGTTCGACATCACCACGGTGCAGTACGACGGCGTGCCGCTCAATCGCGGCATGTACGGCCGGGCGAGCAACTACAGCGCCAACATGGGCATCTACGATCGCGCCGAGGTGTTGCGCGGTGCGGCTGGCCTGCTGCAGGGCGCGGGCAATCCCGGTGGCGCGGTGAACCTGGTGCGCAAGCGCCCGCTGGATGTGCCGGGCGTGAGCGTGATGGTGCAGGGCGGCACGTGGGATCGCTACGGCGCTCTGATCGATGGCAGCGCCAACCTCACTGCCGATGGCGCGTTGCGCGCGCGCGGGGTGATCGACTATCAGGACCAGGGCTCGTTTGTGGATGGCGTCACGCGCCGCACGCCTACCTACTACGGCACGCTCGATTACGCGTTCTCGCCGCAGACCCAGCTCAGCCTGGGCGTGAGCTACGAACAGGTCGAAGGCCGGCCGTTCTTCGGCGGCTTGCCCAGCTTTACCGATGGCCGCGATATCGGCCTGCCGCGCGAGACCAATCTGGGCGCGCAGTGGAACCGGCAGTCCTCGTCCAATCGCGGGCTGTATCTGGACCTCGACCATCGCTTCAATGCCGACTGGGTGTTCAAGCTCAGTGCGGTGCAGGTGCGCGAGCTGCACGATCTGAAATACGCCAGCTCCAGCCGCGCGATCAATCCGGCCAACGGCACCGGCGCCTTGTTGGCGGCGCGCACCATCTCCGATACGGATGCGTTCGGCTTCGATGCAAATGTGATCGGGCATTTCAACGCGCTGGGCCGCCGGCATGAGCTGGTACTGGGCAGTAACTTCGCCGAGAACACGGTCGACACCGTCTACGGTACCAAGAACAACTTCCAGACCTTCAACGTGTTCGATCTGCAGCGCAATGTGCGGGCGATCAGCGACGAAGAAATCTTCGCCAATGCGCGCGAGGCACGGCATGGCACCTCGCGCGAGTTCGGCCTGTCCGGCGCGTTGCGCTGGCAGTTGAGCGACCCGCTCAAAGCCATCGTCGGCACCCGTGTGAGTTGGCACGACACCCAGTGGAACACCACCACCACCGGGCTGTCGCCGTCGCAATCGATCGAGCACACCCGCGAGACCGGGCAGGTCACGCCGTATGCTGGCCTGGTGTATGCGTTGAGCCCGACCTGGTCGGCCTATGCCAGTTATGCGGACATCTTCCAGCCGCAGAACGCGCAGACCGAAGCCGGCGACATGCTCAAGCCGATGACCGGTGCCAACTACGAGCTGGGCATCAAGGGCGAGTGGCTGGATGGCCGCATCAACACCGCCTTTGCGCTGTTCCAGATCGAGCAGAAGAACCGCGCGCAGGCCGACCTGACCACCAGCCCCACCTGCCGCAACAACGACTTCTGCTACATCGACAGCGGCAAGGTGCGCAGCCGCGGCTTCGATGCCGAAGTGAGCGGTGAAGTGCTGCGCGACTGGAATGTGTTTGCCGGTTACACCTTCAACCGTACGACCTATCTGCAGGATGTCACCAGCCAGGGGCAGGCCTTCAACAGCTATACGCCCAAGCATTTGCTGCGGGTATGGACGACGTATCGGTTGCCGGGTGTGTTGCAGGATGTGACCGTTGGGGGCGGCGTCAGTGCACAGAGTGCGGCGTATCGGCAGATCGGCACCGCCATCGCACCGATCGAAGGACGTGCGGTGTGGAATGCATTGGCGCGCTATCAGGTCAACCGGCAGTGGTCGCTGGCGGTCAACCTCAACAACGTGTTCGACAAGCAGTACTACAACACGCTGTCCAGCTTCGTTAACGGCCGCTATTACGGCGAACCACGCAATGTGATGGTGACCCTGCGCGGCGCACTGTAATGCAGGCATCGGCAATGAGATGGTGCTTGGCGATGGCCGCATGAAGGAGGGGTTTCGCCAAAGCATGGCGTGGCTGCATACCTGGTGCGGCCTCACCTGCGGCTGGTTGCTGTGCGCGATCTTCTTGACCGGCACGCTCAGCGTGTTTCGCGACCCGATCACCCGCTGGATGCAGGCCGCACCTGCCTTGCCGAGTGCGAGCACGCACACTGCGTTACCGGAACAAGCACTGGTGCCGCGTGCATTGGCACAGCTGCGTCAGCTGGCGCCGCAGGCACGCCTGTGGCGGATCACCTTGCCTGCGCATCCAGGTGAGGCGCTGACGCTGTTCTGGCGTACGCCGGATGGCCAGGGCCAGGCTTCACTGGATCCCGGTAGCGGCGAAGTCTTGCCGTCGCCGTGGGGCCGGCAGACCGAAGGCGGCCGGCATTTCATGAGCTTCCACTACACCTTGCACGGCGGCATTCCCGGCTATTGGCTGGTGGGCTGGGTGTCGATGTGCGGGCTGATCGCTTTGGTGTCCGGGGTGATCGTGCACAAGCGGATCTTTCTGGATTTTTTCACCTTCCGTCCGGGCAAGGGCCAGCGCTCGTGGCTGGACGCGCACAACGCCACCGCGGTGCTGACGCTGCCGTTTCTGCTGATGATCGTCTACACCGGGCTGGCATATTTCTACACCAGCTACATGCCCGCGCCGTTGCATGCGGTATATGGCAGCGATGAGGACGCGTACACGCGGTATGCCGATGATCTGTCGCCGGCGTCGCCTGTTGCAGGTGCAGACGACACTGCGCTGAACAGCGTGCCTGCCTATCTGCCGGAGTTGGTGCAGCGCGCTGCGGTACTCAACGGCGCGCCTGCGCAAACGCTGGTGATTGAGCGCCCGGATCAACCCGGCAGCAAGCTGCGCGTGATTGCGCCTGTGGCCGACACCGGCAGCTCGCGGCGTCTGCTCAATCCACCCGGCAGCGTGGTGTTCGATGCGAATAGCGGCGCGGTGCTGGAGCAGCATGCAGACGCCTCACGTACCGACGTGCGCGCGCAGGACGTGGAAGAGGTCATCAAGACCTTGCACGTGGCCGGTTTTGGCGGCTGGACCAGCAAGTGGCTGTATTTCATCTGCGGCCTGGCCGGCACCTTGATGATGGCGACCGGCACGCTGCTGTTTTCGATCAAGCGGCGTCGGCGCAGCGAGCAGGAGTTCGGTGCGGCCACCGCCGGCATCTATCGGGTGGTGGAAGCGCTCAATGTCGCCGCGCTTGCGGGAACCGCATTGGCGAGCATTGCGTATTTCTATGCCAACCGCTTGGTGCCGTCTGCGAATGCTGAGCGCGTGCAGATCGAAATCCATGCATTCCTATGGGTGTGGATGGCCACGCTGCTGCATGCGCTGCTGCGCCCGCCTGCACGTGCATGGGTGGAGCAATTGGCAATGACCGCGCTGCTGTGTCTTGGTTTGCCGCTGCTCAATGCGCTGACGACCGGGCAACACGTTGGCGTGTATCTGGCTGCCGGCGATCTGCAGCGCGCCGGGGTCGAGCTGGTCTCGCTCGCTTTGGCTGTGGCGTTTGCGTACGCATCGTATCGCGCGCATCGCAGTGCCATGCGGCCTGCGCCGGTGCGGGCCAAACGGGGCGTCACAGCCGCGAGGGATGCGTTGTGAATCGTGCTTCCAGCACTGCATCGGTAACGCGCGATCGCTGGTCGGTCGCCGGTCGCGTGCTGGCCGCCAGTGTCGGTGGCTATGCACTGACCTCCATCGGCTGCAGCGTGCTGGCGCAGCTGCTGACCCGGTTTGCCGGCGTCTTGCCTGCGGTGGCGGTACTGAGCACAACGTTACTCAGCTTCGTCATCTACACCGTCGTGGTGTTATGGATGTTTCGCGCGCGCAATGCGTTGCGCATGTGGTTGTGGCTGGGCATATGCCTGGGAGTGCTGGCTGGCACAAACTGGCTACTGCGGAGCACGCCATGGGTGGGCTGATGACTGCGCTGCTGGGCACGGCGCTGTGCCATGCCGGGATGCTGGCGTTGGCCGTGGCGATGCATCGCCATTACGAGCAGCTGACCGGTCGCCGCACTGCACCAGTCACACAGCGATGGTTGCTGCGCTCGATCGGTATCTGCCTGTTGTTTGCAGTGCTTGTGCTGTGCGTAGTCGGTTGGGGCGGCACGGTGGGAACGATGTTGTGGTTGGGGTTTCTCAGCGTGGGCGCGCTGTGGGTGGCGCTGGGCCTGGCGTACGCGCCGCGCTGGAGCGGGCGGCTGGCGTTGCTGCTTGGCTGCGTGGCATGTGTGGTGATTGGCTGGCGCGCGCAGTAGGTGGTGCGGCGTTTGCTGACCAGTGAAGTGAGGTAGGCAATGGCAGTGACGTTGCTCGGATCGAAACGCGCCGACACTCTCGACTGGTCCTTGCCCGCCCACCGTCGCGGGACCTTACGCGGCATGGATGCCGCGTAAGAGCCTACATGGACGTACTTGCGGCGTGTCCTGCGATGGTGGGCGGGCAAGGGCCTTGCAGCCAAGCCGCAGATCAACCGCTCTGCACTTGACGCATCCACATCGTTCAAACGCCTCTCAAGACGACCGAGAGCTCGAGCTTCAGCGTCGTCTGGATGTTCTCAACCGAGTAAGTCGAGGGCGCGATGCCCTCGCCGCTTGCAGGACACGCCGTGAATCCGTCCGTGGAGGCTCAGTGGCGGCATCCATGCCGCCACATGGTCCCGCAAGCGGCGAGGACACCGCGCTAGAAAGTTGGTCGGCTGCTTTCTTAAAAGCTTGCCATTGCTCGGCCTGTGCGGGGGAACATGACCGAACGCGCCGTTATCCAAACAACGCACGTCATGCACTGCTTGCAACCATGCACGCCGACCAACTCGACTGGTCCTTGCCCGCCCACCGTCGCGGGACCTTACGCGGCATGGATGCCGCGTAAGAGCCTACATGGACGTACTTGCGGCGTGTCCCGCGATGGTGGGCGGGCAAGGGCCCTGCACGGAAGCCACAGAGCACATGTGTTGCAGTTGTGTTGGCTGCTCTAAACAAAGCCGGATCAATCGCAGACACGTGCCGCCATCACGCAGGGATGCCAGAATCCATGCATGTCGCCGCCCATCGTCTCCGTGTCTCCTGCGCTCACCGCTCTGATCGAGCGGGCCGTAGCGCGCGTCCGTCATGCTCTGCCTGCCGACCAGTCCTGGCCGGGCGATGACGTCGACCAGCGGCTCGAAAAAGTCGCGCTCGCCAGTGAGTTTGCACTCGATACCCTGGCGCGCCAGCCGGCGTTGCTGCAGCACCTGGCGCAGCCCGATCCGCCACCGTTGCCACTGCCGCTGCTCGATCCCGCACAGCCCCAGGCCTGGCCGGCGCAGCTGCGGCGCTACCGCAGCGCGGAATCCACACGGCTGGTGTGGCGCGATGTGCTCGATCTGGACAGCGTGGACGACACCCTGGCCGGCGCAACCCGCCTGGCCGAAACCTGCCTGCAATGCGGACTGCAGGCATTGGAGCAGCAATTCCGCGACCGCCACGGCCAGGTGCTTGCCGAAGACGGCAGCGTGCAGCGGCTGGTGGTGTTCGGGCTCGGCAAGCTCGGTGGTGGCGAGCTGAATTTTTCCTCGGATGTGGACCTGGTCTACGCATATCCGCAGGGCGGCCAATCCGATGGCGCGCGCCCGCTGGCCGCCGAGGAATATTTTGCACGTCTGGGCCAGCAGCTGGCCAAGCTGCTCGACGAAACCACTGCCGATGGTTTCAGCCATCGCGTGGATTTGCGTTTGCGCCCGTTCGGCACGGCCGGGCGGGTGGCCTTGTCGTTCACCGGCATGGACCACTATTTTCAGCGCGAAGGCCGCGATTGGGAACGTTATGCCTGGCTCAAGGCGCGTGCGGTGGCCGGCGATATCGCTGCCGGCGAAGCCTGGCTGGAAACGCTGCGGCCCTTCGTTTACCGGCGCTATCTGGACTTCACTGCACTGGATGGCTTGCGTGACATGAAGGCGGCGATCACCGCCGAAGTGGCGCGGCACGATCGACTGGACGACATCAAGCGCGGGCCGGGCGGCATCCGCGAGATCGAGTTTCTGGCGCAATCGTTGCAGCTGATTCGCGGCGGGCGCGAACCGACCCTGCGCGAGCGTCGCTTGCTGCCTGCATTGCGGGCGCTGGTCGCTGCAGGTCAGATGGATGCCGACAATGGCGATGCCTTGATCGAGGCGTATCGCTTCCTGCGCCGGCTCGAAAATCGTCTGCAGATGCTGCGCGATGCACAGACGCATGCCTTGCCGCAGGCAGCGTTGGATCGCGAACGCATTGCGTTGGGCCTGGGCTATGCGGATTGGTCGGCATTGCTGCAGGCACTGGCCCCGCAACGTGCGCGCGTGGCCGCCGAATTTGCCGAGCTACTGGCACCACGCGTCCATGCCACCGCGCCCGATGCGCTTGCCGATTATTGGCGCGCGTTACCCGAAGGCGATGCCGCGCCGTTGGCAGGCATCGGCTTGCACGATCCAGCCGGCGCGCATCAGGTGCTGGCCGATTTTGCCCAGTCCTCCGGCGTGCGTGCGCTCTCCGATACTGCACGCGCACGGCTCGACCGCGTGATGCCGGCGCTGCTGCATGCGGCCACCCGCGCCAGCCAGCCCGATGCCGCCGTGCGCCGCATGCTCGGCCTGTTGCAGGCCACCTTGCGCCGCACCAGCTATCTGGCGCTGCTGGACGAACAACCTAGCGCGCTCGCCCGCCTGGTCGATGTGCTCTCGCGCAGCGCCTTGCTGGCCGAGCGCCTGGCGGCGCATCCGTTGTTGCTGGACGAACTGCTCGATACCCGCATCAGCGGTCCATTGCCCGACCGCGCCGCATTGCATACCGCATGCGTCGACACCTTGCAGATCGACGATACCGAAGCGGCCTTACGCGAACTCAACGAGCGCCGGCTCGCGTTGAGCTTCCGCATTGCACTGGCCACGCTCGATGGTCGCCAACAACCCGTGGACAGTACCCAGCAACTGGCCTGGCTTGCCGAGGCCGTGGTGCAGACGGTGTTGCAGCTGGCACGCCGCGAATTGGTCGCCGCGCATGGGCAGGTGCACGGCGGCGCATTCGCCATCATCGGCTACGGCAGTCTGGGTGGCCTGGAGCTGGGCTTCGGCTCGGATCTGGATCTGGTGTTTCTCTACGACCACCCACGCGAGGTGGAAGCCTCCGATGGCAAGCGACCACTGGAAGCCGGGCGCTGGTTTGCGCGGCTTGCGCAGAAGGTGATGACATTGCTGGGCGCCGAAACCGGCGCCGGCCGTCTCTACGACATCGATGTGCGGCTGCGCCCGGACGGCGGCAAGGGCGCGTTGGTGTCCTCGCTCGCCAGCTATCGCGACTATCAACGCGATCGTGCCTGGACCTGGGAGCATCAGGCGCTGGTGCGCGCACGTGCGGTGGCCGGCGATGCCGCGCTTTGCGAAGCGTTCGTGCAGGTGCGTCGCGAGACGCTGACACGCGTGCGCGACCCCGCTCTGCTGCACGAGGACGTACGCAAGATGCGTGCGCGCATGCGCAGTGAACTGGATCGCAGCGATGCCGGACGACTGGATCTCAAGCAGGGCGCTGGCGGCTTGGTCGATCTGGAATTTGTGCTGCAGGCCGGTGTCCTCGGCAAGGCAGCACAGCATCCCGAGTTGCTGTTGGCCTGCGCTACGCCCGCATTGATCGACGCGCTGGTGCAGGTGCAGTGGCTACCGGCCGAGAGTGCAGCGCCGCTGCATCACGCCCACGCCACGTTGGTGGAGGCGGGCCTGAGTTGCACGTTGGATCGTCGGCCACGTTTGGTGGTCTCCACGCCTCCGATTCGGGATGCTTGCCAAATTGTTGCAGCGATTGCAGATGCGCAGCAGTTGCGATTTCCGCCAGGAAAAGGCGCCTAAAGACGTCGGCGGAGCCAGCCGTTTCTCTGCAGAGCGGCACGCCCGGCAGTCCTTGTGCGCTACGCATCAGCACTCGCTCGGGTCTAGGCGTTTCTGGTCATGGACCTTCCTGCATAGAACGCCTGTGCTGCATCCTTACAGACATTCTCGTAAAACACGTCGGCATCCTCGGTGGTGTAGCCGGCTCCGACGAAGCATCCGCGCGCGATTTCATGCAACGTATGCCTGACGCTGCTCGCATCGTCGTATACAGCATTGAGGCATGCCACCACTACCCCTACATCCTGTTTGGAAAGACGGGGCTCACCACTCATCAAGCGTGCGTGGTTGATGCATGCAACGGCATTTGCGCTGGTGAACGAATCGCCCAACCCGGAACAGTCTTCGAAGCCATTGCCTTGCGCGTTGAGCTTGAAGTGCACGATCGGCAGGCCTTCCATATTCTTCTGCTTCGCCATCTCCATGAAGTCTGCAAGAGCTTCGGGTCGATCCTGCAGACGCCTGGACTGGAACTTCGTTTCCAACTGTTGCAATAACGGCCCGGCGACACTGGTGTTTCTTTTCAATACGCTGATGGACGGATCTTCGAACATCAGGGTCGCATCGATCCTGTCTGTTTGCTCCTGCGATAGCAGCCCGTTGGCGATCAGCGTTTTCATGATGACCTTTTCTGGGTGGCCCCAATGCTCCTCGGCGGCATACACCTGACGGAAATTCAGGATCGCTTGGCCGGCAGCGTGTTGTGCCTGCTTGCCAAGTTTGTCGTCGCCCTCCAGTGCACGTTCAAGCAATTCCATGCACTGTTTGAGCGACAACGCTCTGTCGCTCTGGGAATCCTGCTTGAAATGCTGCATGCCGCGATTGATGAAGGGCTGGGTGATTGATCGTGAGGTATATCCGCTTGCACCGGTCTGAGCATTGGGTACGCCGGTCAGAGAGTACTTGTTCTTGGTTTCGTAGAGCGGGCTTCTACTCAGGTCCGGATTGGCCGGGACATGCGTAGGGGCGTACTGGGCAATGCACTCGTCCCTGACGCGCTCGCCCTTGAGGCAGGCAAGGTTGGTGAGCAGCGATTGCCTTGCGTGCTGGCTGTCGAAGAGGTGTCCAATATGAACCTTGGTCGCCGCACGGTAGTCGCTCATGGTGGCGAACTGGTTGGACCCGCACGTTTTGATCGGTACGAAGGGACGGCTGTGCGATGCGCGTTCTTCTTCGGTAGCGCTGTGATACCGCGCGTGATAGCTCTCCGCTTTCACGCATGCTTGGTCAAGCCGATCATTGCTGCTAAATCCGGCCTTGCCGTCGCGGAGCGAGGTCGTTGAAAGAAAGAAGTTGTCTGCCACATAGCCTGCGCCAGCGATGCCAAGAGCGTACTTGGCAGCTCGTTTTGCCCACTGTCCACCATGGTCTCTGCCATTCTTTGGTGTGCCGTCCTGCGTATTGGGTGGACGTTGGCTTTGCTGTTTTTGCTTGTTCTTTCGAGGCAACGCTCCCAGTAAGCCTGCCGTCGTTTCTGCACAGGGAGTGGCTGACGCCGACGCAGACGCGGGCGTGGATAACCCGGAGGAGGCGCCAGGGGTCAGTAGCCGCTGAACGGTGGCCAACGGCAGTGAGGTTTTTGTTCGCATGAGGGGTCTCCTAGAGTGCAGGACGGAAATCAGCGATGCCGGTTGAGTCGATGCTGGGCGGGCCTATGACCGAACGTAATGAACAGAGCGTGCCGGGTAGAGAATTGAGGGGCGTAGCACACGTTTGTGGGTGCCGTCTGGTGGTTTCATCCATCATCGGTCCAGCTCTGCCATTAAAGATGCGGACCGCCTAATCAATTCGGTGTACGCAATCTCTCGTTCCGCCACGTGATAATGAATACGCCTTGCCGCGGTGGAGTCACCTGGATTTGCCTGTACTAGGACGTCGCTGACCAAACGCGATATGCCGGTGTTCTCGATGTGCGTGCAACAGTGTGGGCGCATCAACCCTAGTCGACACGTAAACCAAGCGTTTTTTTGCTCCCAGTTGACTCACGAGACGACTGTGCCGCAGATCTGCGCACGCTTTCATTTCGACTGCGAAGATGTGATGTCATAAGCGAGCAGCCACGTTGTGGCTCGTATTAGGAGCGTGTGCGATCGATGCACTGCCGTTTGATACAGGCGTACCCGTATCATGTCGATCCAGGTGTGTGCTGCAGTCACCCGCTCGCGCGCGGAGCACTCCGCCACAGCAGTGCGCGGAACGGGCCGAGCAGAAATACGCCCATGCCCAGCTTCACCGCCAGATCGCCGGCCGCCCAGCTGATCCACGGCAAGCCGACGCCGGCAAAGGCGATGCTCCAGAAGATCGCCGTATCCAGCGTGGCGCTGCAGGTGGTGGCCACGATCGGTGCGCGCCACCAGTTGCCATTGCGCAGGCGATCGAACACGCTGATATCCAGTAATTGCGCGGCGATAAAAGCGCTGCATGACGCGACCGCGATCCGCGGCGTGGCCAGCCAGATCGACAACACCACCGCGAGCGCAAACCCGCACCAGGCGACCTTGCGCGCTGCGCGTGGGCCGAAGCGGCGATTGATCAGGTTGCTCACCAGAAATGCCAAGGGGTACGAGAACGCGCCCCAGGTCAGCCAATCGTTGATCGGGTACTGCACCAGAATATTGGACAACAGCACCACCGCGCCCATGGCCAGCACCGCCCACGTCAAGGCACGTGCGGTGAGCGGAGCGAACAGCGTGGGGGATGTGGTGGACATGGCGGTGCGGCAGTGAGCGATCAGCGCGAATTATCCGCGCGTTGGCGCATGCCGGCCAGTGCGCGCGGGGCCGCCAGTGCCTGCACCAGCAGCACGGCGCGGCTGTTCGGCAGACAGTGGCCGATACACGCGCGCGCACCGCGCGTAACACGTGGTCTGGATACGTGAGGCGCCGTCAGCGACGCCTTATCGCAGCCGATAGCTGCTGTACGCAGCTTTGCAGCATCACCAGGTCTTGCTGCTGTTCTGCGCGGCCGCTTCTGCGGTCGGCACAAAAGCCAACGCCTGGCCTTGCGGCGAGTGCACGGTCCAGCCTGCACCGGCCGGGCTCGGCTGGAAGCGCACTGTCTCGCCGACATGGAAGCCTGCAGTGGGGTCGTCCTGGCGCGCCGGCCAGCGCAGCATGGCGGTGTTGTCGGCTTGCGCTGGATCCTGCAAGTGCACTTCGCAGCCGCCATCGGTGGTTTTCTCCACCGACTTCACTCGCATCGGCGGCAATGGCCCGGCGGAGGCCTTGTTCGATGCATCGCCGAGTGCTTCCGAGCCCCTGCCCACACTGTGGCCGACAGCGATCGACACGAATACCGGTGCAGACACCACCAGAATCGCCGACATCATCGAGGCATCGCCGCGCGTGATCGTGGTCAAGCCTGCGTGGGCCCGCATCGGTTGACCAAACGCGATGGCCAGCAACAGGCCAAGGCCGGCAGATCGAAGAGGGATGTTCATGGAGGCGCTCCGTGCGTGGTGACGCTGTGTGGAATGGAATGATCCTGCTGCAGCAGCTGATGTTGCTGCAGGAAATCGAACACCGACTCGACCGTGATCACCGAGTAATTGCCGGAGATACGCTCGCTGGCAGGATGGTCGGTGACGGCGGCATTGGCGACGAAAAAACGTGCGCCGATGCGCTTGCTCAGATCGAGATGCAGGCGCGTGGGCTGGTAGCCGTTACGCTTGAGCCAGGCTTGCGCGCTGCGCCGATCCTGCACCGGCGCCGGTGTCGCAGAAGGTGCATCGGTCGCCGCCAGCGCTGCTGCCAGCACTTCGAGCACCCATTGATTGGAGTTCTGATACTCGGTGGAAAACGGATAGGCAATCATGCTGTAGCGCGCTTCGTGCAGCGTGTGTGCCAGCGGGGCCGGATCCTGCAACAGCGTGTGTAGCTGCTGCTGCAATGCAGGCGCCAGCACGCCGACGCGCAGATCCGCATTGAGTGCGCTTTCGCCGATGAAGTTGCTCAGGCCTTCGCGATACAGCTCGGAGCTGTCCGACTTGCAGTGATTGAGCAGGTGCTTCACCCGCCAGGTGCCGTCGTCCTCGCGCAGCGCGAAGGCCAGGTGGCTGTGTTTCAAGCCGTAGCGGCTCAGATCCTGGCCGCCGCGTGCCAGCAGCACTACCTGCGCACCATCCACTGCATCCAGCGCCTGTTGGGTGGATTTGGCCATGTCGAACATCGCCGCCAGCGTGGCCGGTGTGGGGTAATGCGGGGTGCACACCGGCGCGGCAACGGCGGGCAGTGCGGCACTCAGGCACAGGAGCAACAGTGTTGTTGCAGGCCAGGTGCGTTGTTTGTCTTCCATCTGCATGCGGGTGCATCGTCCTTGTGTCTGCCCCGTGTCACTCACGGCCGCGCCATCATACGTGCACGCGCTCACGCACCAGGGTGGCAATGCGCTGGGTTTCACGCAATGGCTCAAGGTGCGGCTGCGCTGCGAACACAGCGCTTGCCTCGCATAGACGGCCGTGCGCTTGCAGTGCCCGAACATATGTCTCAACCCGCCCTTGTGCCTGATCGGCAAATGCTGCGGCCACCGGTACGCGCGTGGCGCAGGCTTCGGACAGCAGGTTGACCGAGTCGGCGCTGGCCACGATCGCATCGGCCCAGCCCAGCAGGCCGGCGTATGGATTTGGCCCATCGCGCGTATCGCACCACAGCAGGCCTGGCAGATCTGCGCACAGCTTGCGCAGCGTCGCCATTGCCTCCGGCGGAGTGCGTCGCGACGTGGTCACCAGCAGGCTGCCGCCGACCGCGTACAGCTGCTCGCGTAGCTGCGCGCACAGCGCCGCCAACGCCTGGGTCGTCCACGGCACATGTGCGGTGGGGCCGCCGATCAGCAGCGCCACGCGCGGGCCGGGCAGGGTGCCGAGCGTGGGGAACGCGGCGCGGCCAGCGGCGAGCCAGGCATCGTCCACCGGGTGCAGGCTGCCGAGCAGGGTGATCACGTTCGCGCCACGCAGCGCATCGTGCTCGGGCACGATCAGCAGATCCCAATGGCGCCGGTCCAGGCGCGGGTCCAGGACTTGCACCACCTGGCTACCGCGCGCGCGCAACAGCCGGGTGGCAAGCGCGGCCTGGCGTCCGCAGCCGATCGCCAGCGCCGGTGGCTGCTGCAATTGCCGGGCAAATCCGGGTCCGAATGCGGCCTGGGCGCCTGGTAACAGGCGCGGCGCAACCCAGCGCCAGGGCGCGCGGGCCTGCACATGCAGCGCGGTGACCGGCTCTGGCTGCAGCGCACGCGCCAGCGCCTCAGCCTGGCGTGCGTTGCCGGCGCGGCCATCGCTGACCGCCCAGGTCAGCGCCATCGTTTCGAATCCGACATAGATTTGTTTCAGATTGAGCGTGTGTTGCAGCAATCGCGTCACTCTACACTGCGGGTCTTCACACCTGGGCCGGTGCCGCACTCTACTGTCGCCCATTCCTTTGCCTTCCGGAGTCTCCATGTCCGACCTGCTCGACGCTGCCGTGCTGGATCAGCTGTTCCGCACAGCCCGCACGCAAAACGCCTTTCTCGACACGCCTGTCAGCGAAGACCAGCTGCGCCAGCTCTACGAGTTGGTGAAGTGGGGCCCGACGGCCGCCAACGGCTCGCCGGCACGTTTCGTGTTCGTGACCAGCCCGGAAGGCAAGCAGAAGCTCAAGCCAGCGCTGTCCGAGGCCAATGCCGCCAAGACGCTGGGCGCGCCGGTCACGGTGATCGTCGGTTATGACGAGCAATTCCACGAAAAGCTGCCCTACCTGTTCCCGCATGCCGATGCCAAGAGCTGGTTCGAAGGTTCGCGCGATATGCGCGTGTCCGGTGCGTTCCGTAACAGCTCGCTGCAGGGCGCCTATCTGATCCTGGCCGCACGTGCGCTGGGTCTGGATGCCGGCCCGATGTCCGGCTTCGACAATGCCAAGGTGGATGCGGCGTTCTTTGCCGGCACGCCGATCAAATCCAATTTCCTGATCAATCTCGGCTACGGTGACCCGGCCGCGTTGTATCCGCGGCTGCCGCGCCTGAGTTTTGACGAAGCCGCACGCATCGAATAAGCGCGCGTCCCCCTTTCCTGCAGTCCTCGTCCGTCTGCGTTCTGTCCCATCCGCGTTGATTCAACGCGTCTCTCATCACATGGAGTTTCAATGAAGACCACCCACAAACTGCTGCTGCCGCTCGCCCTGACCCTGGCCATTGCCGCCTGCTCCAAGCCGGCCGACAACGCCGCCGCACCGGCCGCCGAAACCCCGGCCGCCACCGCACCGGCCGATGCCGCTGCTGCCCCGGCACCTGCTGCCGCCGAGTCGACCGCTTCGACCGCGCCGGCCGTGACAGTGGCCTCGGGCACCTACACCCTGGACCCGAGCCACACCGACGTGCTGGCGCAGTGGAGCCACTTCGGCTTCTCCAACCCCACCGCGCATTTCGGCAATGTCGACGGCACCCTGGTGTACGACGCGGCCGACGTGACCAAGTCCACCGTGCAGGTCACCCTGCCGCTGTCCGGCTTGAACAGCTTCACCGCCAAGTTCGACGAACACCTCAAGAGCGGTGACTTCTTCGACGCGGCCAAGTTCCCGACCGCCACCTTCAAGAGCACCAAGGTCGAAGCGGCCGGCCCCAACAAGCTGACCGTCACCGGCGATCTGACCATCAAGGATCAGACCAAGCCGGTCGTGCTGGACGTCACCCTCAACGGTGCCGGCGAGCACCCGATGAAGAAGGTGCCGGCCGCTGGTTTCGACGCCACCACCACCATCAAGCGCACCGACTTCGGCGTGGGCCAGTACGCCCCGAACGTCAGCGACGAAGTGAAGATCCGCATCACCACCGAAGCGCTGCAGGCCAAGGCCGGTGACGCTGCTGCCGCGAAGTAATTCGCCGCGAAGGTGATGCATCGGTGCGCGTGATCGCACCGATGTGTGGAACGCAGGAGCCGTTCGATTGGCATCATGCGGTTCACTAAAGAAAAAACGGCGCTTCCCCATCTCGGTTGGAAGCGCCGTTTTTTTGGGCGTTGCGGTCGAGGGTGCGGTGTCCTCGCCGCTCGCGGGACACGCCGCAAGTACGTCCATGTAGGCTCGGTGGCGGCATCCATGCCGCCACACGGTCCCGCAAGCGGCAAGGACACCGCACCAGAGAGTTGATCGGGCGTTTGATGAAAGCCTACCTGTTGATCGCGTTGCGTTTTGCGTTGCGAAGCTGATCGGCCGCAGCGTTGTCCAAATAACACACCATGCCTTGCTTGCAACCATGCGCACCGACCATCTCGACTGGTCCTTGCCTGCCTACCGTCGCGGGACCTTACGCGGCATGGATGCCGCGTAAGAGCCTACACGGACGTACTTGCGGCGTGTCCCGCGATGGTAGGCAGGCAAGGGCCCTGCGGAAAATCCACAGATCAACAGCCGTCTGCTGGGGAAACTCAGCACCCAGAGGCCGCCATGCTGTCCGTTAGTGCGGAGCTGATTCAGCCTTCCAATAACCCTTCGCGCGCACCGACTCCTTGTCCACGCCATGGTGTTCTTCAAGAAACTTGCGCATCGCACGTGCACGCATGGATTCGGCGCCGATCCAGTAGAAGGTATCGCCATCGTGCGGCTCGTAATCGCGCAGGCTGTCTTCCAACAATGTGCTGCTGGCCGCATCGAAGCCGTTGCGTTCCAGCCAGTACACGTCCACGTCGGCGGCGCTGAGCAACTCCTGGCGTTCTGCGGCATCGGCGATTTCGATAAAGACTTCTGCATGCATGTCGGCAGGCATTGCTTCGAGCCAGCGGCCGATCGCCGGCAGTGCGGTTTCGTCGCCGATCAGCACGTAGTGGTCGTAGTCGTCGGCGACCAGAAATGAGCCGCGCGGGCCGCCGATCTTCAGCGTGTCGCCGGGCTGTGCGTGCGCTGCCCAGCTGGTGGCCACGCCGTCGCCGTGCAGCACGAAGTCGATGCTCAGCTCGCCGCTCTGCGGGTTGAATGCGCGCGGGGTGTAGTCGCGTCCCGGCGATGGCAGGGCGCCTTCGTCATAGCGCGGGCCTTCCGGCGTCATCGTCGGCAGCACGAAGGCGCCATCGGCATTGGGGAAGAACAGCTTGACGTGATCGTCCGGTGCGTCGCTTTGAAAGCCGGCCAGCTCGTTGCCGCCAAACACGATGCGGCGCATCTGCGGGGTGATCGATTCGCAGCGCAGCACCTGTACGGAGCGCAGGCGCGAGTCGCGGCGGATTTGGGTGTTGGTGTGGGTTGCCATGGGGGAATTGTTCCTGGATTGCCGGGTGTATGCGCGATGGGAAGAAGTGGGGAGTAACTGGCAAAACTGATGGCGCAATAAACAATCAAATAAACCAGCTAGGGATGGTCTGATCAACGGCATCGGAGGATGAGCCTAACCACATCGACCAGGCTGACGGCGCTCAGATCCTCGATTTTTTTGCCGTTTCCGGCGCGTTTGCAGGGTGTTGCCCGGGTTACAGGCGCACGTTCCCCATCGTCGGCAGTAACTGCTTTCGCTTCATCCACAGGTTCGATAGCGCAAACAAGGTCAGCACCTGCGCGGTGTTCTTGGCCAGGCCGCGATAGCGGACCTTGGTGTAGCCGAACTGGCGCTTGATCACCCGGAATGGATGCTCCACCTTCGCGCGCACGCTGGCCTTGAAGTGTTCCCAACGTCTTTCCCGAGCACGCTCGCGTTTGTTGCCGAGGGCTTGCATCGTCGAGGGCCTGGCGGCGATGAAGAATGCAGCCTTGCAGGCCTGCAGTTCTTCGCGTTTGTCCGCACCGGTGTAGCCGCTATCGCCGAACACGCTGTCTTCTTTGCCATGCAGCAACGTGTGCATCACCGTGACATCGGCGACGTTGGCGGCTGTGCAATGGACGTGGTGCACCAACCCGGAAAATTCATCCACGCCGATGTGCGCCTTCATCCCGAAATACCACTGATTGCCCTTCTTGGTCTGATGCATCTCAGGGTCGCGCGCGTTGTCGGCATTCTTGGTCGAACTGGGCGCCGCGATCAGCGTCGCATCGACGATCGTGCCCGACCGCAGGCTCTGGCCCTTGCGCGCCAGATGCGCGTTGACCGCTTCCAGCATCCGCGCGGCAAGGCCATGGGTCTCCAGCAGGCGCCGAAAGTTGAGAATCGTGGTCTCGTCCGGAACGTTGTCCAAGCCACCGAGCTGGGCAAACCGCCGCAAGGTCGGGATCTCGTGCAGTGCTTCTTCCATCGCCGGATCGCTCAGCGCATACCACTGCTGCAGCAGATGAATCCGCAACATCGTCGCCAGTGCGTACGGCTGCCGACCTGGCCGGCCCGATACCGGATAGTGCGGCGCGATCAGACCGAGCAGTTGCTGCCACGGAACCACCTGCTCCATCTCGGCCAGAAAGATCTCGCGCCGGGTCTGCTTGCGCTTGCCCAGGCCCTCAGCGTCACCGAACGTCAGTTGCATGGATCACTCCTCAACATCAGGCGGGTAGTGTCGCGTATCTGTGGTGCGTTGTTCAGAGGTTCCCTAGGCAAATAAACCAGCTAGGAGCAGCTGCTGTTAGCAATCCCTTCTCCCATCGGGAGAAGGTGCCCCGCAGGGGCGGATGAGGGTACGGGCGAAGCCTCGCGCAGTTGCAATGACACGTGGCACACGCACTCAGCCGTCTTCGCGCTCCATGCCGTCAGCGGCGGCGTTGAGTAGCGCAGCGATGCGTTCGGTTTCTGCTTCGGTCCACTGCCCGTGCCGCGCAAACAGGCCGTGCTTGATGCGGTGGATCGCCTCGCGAATCGGCGCCGGTGTCTGTGCCTTGATCAACTCGCGTGCGCGGCGATGCGTGCGTGCCAGCGCCGCGTCGAGTGCGTCGCGCTGCTGTGCCACGTGCGTGCGGCCGGCTTCGGTGACCTGATAGCGCTTGCGGCCGTCATCCTGAGCCGTCTGCACCCAGCCGTCGGTTTCAAGCTGGGCCAGCGCTGGGTAGATCGCGCCGGCACTCGGGGTGTACAGCCCTTTGAACAGCGCGGCGATCTGCCGCATCAGCTCGTACCCATGCCGCGGCTGTTGCTCGATCAGCGCCAGCAACAACAAACGCAGATCGCCATGCCCCAACGGCCGTGAGCGTCCACTTGTGCCGCGCTCTGGCGTTGGGTCGGAGGCCGCATCGGCGTCTGCGGAGATGTCGTCAGGTGGAGGACGCGTGTTCATTCGATATATCGAATCATGGCGAAACGATATATCGAATTCGCGCTGCTCGCAAGCGCTGACGCATGCGAGAACGCCTGGGCCGTGCGCCTTCTCGTCCCGATGGGCCTCGCCCGGCCGGTCCAGTACCACGCCGTCGACCACCGTGCCCACGCTAAGCAGAGCAAGGACCAGTCGGCCCGGTGCCGAACGACACCAAAGTCGACTTGCACCAAAGCCGGCCAGCACCGATGCCGAACGACCTCAACGCCGATCGACACCAAGGCCGACTAACCCCGAACTATGCTGCGCCGCGACTAGACAATGCCGAATCCCATAATTACCATGTAATTACTCGGACATTACGGGCATGGCCCGATGAGGCAGCCGCATGAGTCGACAGTGGGACACCCAGGCCGAGAGCCGGCGCCAGCGCTTGCAGCGCGCCGCCCCGCTTGCGCCGCAGGGGCGTGTGGTGGCGGCCAGCGATGTGGTGGCGCTGCTGGAAGCGGTGATCGAGCCGGGCGACCGCGTCTGCCTGGAAGGCAACAACCAGAAGCAGGCCGATTTCCTGGCGCGCTGCCTCACCGAGGTGGACCCGGCACGCGTGCACGACCTGCACATGGTGCAATCGGTGTTGTCGCTGCCCGCGCATCTGGACGTGTTCGAGCGCGGCATCGCCAAGCGGCTGGATTTCTCGTTCTCCGGCCCGCAGGCCGCGCGCCTGGCCGGGCTTGTCGGCGAAGGCCGCATCGAGATCGGTGCCATCCACACGTATCTGGAATTGTTCGGCCGCTACTTCATCGACCTGACCCCGCGCATCGCGCTGGCCACCGCGCAGGCCGCCGACCGCCAAGGCAATCTCTACACCGGCCCGAATACCGAAGACACCCCGGTGATCGTGGAGGCCACTGCATTCAAGAGCGGCATCGTGATTGCGCAGGTCAACGAGATCGTCGACACGCTGCCGCGCGTGGATATTCCCGCCGATTGGGTGGACTTCGTCACGCAGGCGCCCAAGCCCAACCATATCGAACCGCTGTTCACCCGCGACCCGGCACAGATCTCCGAGATCCAGGTGTTGATGGCGATGATGGCGATCAAGGGCATCTACGCCGAATACGGTGTCAACCGGCTCAACCATGGCATCGGCTTCGATACCGCCGCGATCGAATTGCTGTTGCCCACCTACGCCGAATCGCTCGGGCTGAAGGGCAAGATCTGCCGGCATTGGGCGCTCAATCCGCATCCGGCGCTGATTCCGGCGATTGAATCGGGCTTCGTGCAGTCGGTGCATTCGTTTGGCTCGGAACTGGGCATGGAGCACTACATCGCCGCGCGCCCGGACATCTTTTTTACCGGTGCCGACGGCAGCATGCGCTCCAATCGCGCGCTGTCGCAGACCGCCGGTTTGTATGCCTGCGACATGTTCATCGGCTCCACCTTGCAGATCGATCTGCAAGGCAATAGTTCCACCGCCACGCGCGACCGCATCGCCGGTTTCGGCGGCGCGCCCAATATGGGCTCGGATGCGCGTGGCCGCCGCCATGCCAGCGATGCCTGGCTCAAGGCCGGGCGCGAGGCCGCACGATCGGGCGAGATGCCGCGCGGACGCAAGCTGGTGGTGCAGATGGTGGAAACCTTCCGCGAGCACATGGCGCCGGCCTTCGTCGACAAGCTCGATGCCTGGGAACTGGCCGAGCGCGCCAACATGCCGCTGCCGCCGGTGATGATTTACGGCGACGACGTCAGCCATGTGCTGACCGAAGAAGGTATCGCCAACCTGCTGCTGTGCCGCACGCCGGAAGAGCGCGAGCAGGCGATTCGCGGCGTCTCCGGTTACACCGCCGTCGGCCTGGGCCGCGACAAGCGCGCGGTCGAAAACCTGCGCGATCGCGGTGTCATCAAGCGGCCGGAAGACCTGGGGATTCGTCCACGCGATGCCACGCGCGACCTGCTCGCTGCGCGCACGGTCAAGGATCTGGTGCGCTGGTCCGGTGGGTTGTACGACCCGCCGAAACGTTTTCGCAATTGGTAGGGGCACGGCATGGAAACCCTGCGGTATCGCTTCGATGGCCAGCACGGCGCACGCGCCGGGCTGGAACATGCGCTGGTCGGCGTGGTGGCCTCCGGCAATCTGGAAGTGCTGGTCGAGCGCGTGCCGCTCAATGGCGCGATGGAGATCGAGATCCTCACCGCTGCGCGCGGATTCGGCACGATCTGGCAAGCGGTGCTGGACGATTTTGCCGCACGCCATCCACTGCGCGATGTGCGCATCAGCATCAACGATGTCGGCGCCACGCCGGCGGTGGTGCGTCTGCGCCTGGAGCAGGCGATGGATGCCTTGCAGGGAGCCGACGCATGAGCCGCCCCTTTCACCCCGTAGGAGCGCACCCGGGCGCGACGGGCGTTCCCGGTGACGCTTCGGTCGCGCCCAGGTGCGCTCCTACGCCTGTCGTCGGGAGATACGTATGAGCACCACCATTCCCATGGCCAAGCGCAGCTATTACGAGGCCGATGCGCGCGAGCGCATCGATGGCGTGCTGGATGCCGGCAGTTTCCGCGAATTCGTCGGTCCGCGCCGTCGCCTGATCAGCCCGCATCTGGCCCAGTTGGACACGCCCGGCGCCTTCGATGACGGCATCGTCGTCGGTGACGGCACGCTGCGTGGGCGCAACGTGCTGATCGCCGCGCAGCAAGGTGCCTTCATGGGCGGCGGCGTCGGCGAGGTGCATGGCGCCAAGCTCACCGGCCTGCTCGAACGCGCCGCAAAAACGCAGCCGGCAGCGGTGCTGCTATTGCTCGACACCGGCGGCGTACGCCTGCACGAAGCCAACGCCGGCCTGATCGCGATTTCCGAAATCATGCGCGCCACGCTAAGCGCACGCGCTGCCGGCGTGCCGGTGCTGGCCTTGATCGGCAGCGGCAACGGCGCCTTCGGCGGCATGGGCATCGTGGCGCGCTGCTGCAGCGCGGTGATCATGTCCGAAGAAGGCCGCCTGTCGTTGTCCGGCCCGGACGTGATCGAAACCGTGCGCGGCGTGGAAGAGTTCGACGCGCGCGATCGCGCGCTGGTGTGGCGCGTCACCGGCGGCAAGCATCGCTATCTGCTCGGCGAAGCGCAGACCTTGGTGGCCGACCGCATCGCCGCATTCGCCGACGCGGCTGCCCATGCGCTGGACACACTCGCCGAGCCGGAAGGCGAGGCCGCATTGCAGGCGCTGGAACTTGCGCAGCAGCAATTGTCCAAGCGCATTGAGGCCTACGGCGATTGCCGCGACGGTTTGGAGATCTGGCAGCGCCAGGGCATCGTCGATGCGCAGCGCCTGCCGTTGCTGGACACCGACGCCTTCCTAGCTGCCACTGCCGACCGGAGCATTCCATGGAACTGAGCCAACTGCTGGATCAGCTGTTTCCGCTCGGTCACGCCATCGCACGCAACGACGATGTGCTCACCGGCAGTGCGATGACCGCTGCGGGCGAGGTCACCGTAATCGGCACCACCAATAAATTGGAAGTCGGCGTGGACCACGCACTGACATTGGCCGCCACCGTGTTGGCGAGCACACGTGCACATCCGCAACGGCCGATCGTGATGCTGGCCGACACCGCCGGGCAACGGCTCGCGCGCCGCGACGAATTGCTCGGCATCAACGGCTATTTCGCGCATCTGGCACGGTCGCTGGATCTTGCACGTAGGCGCGGTGCGCGGCTGGTCACGTTGGTGTATGGCGAATCGGTCAGCGGCGGCTTCCTCTCGTTCGGCTTGATGGCCGACCATATCCACGCCTTGCCCGATGCACAGATCCGCGTGATGGATCTGCGTGCGATGGCACGTGTGACCAAGCAATCGGTGGACACCTTGCAAGCGCTGAGCAAGAGCTCGCCGGTGTTCGCGCCGGGTGTGGAAAATTACGTGCGCATGGGCGCGGTGGAGTCGTTGTGGGAGGGCGATCTGGCGCAGGCGTTGCTCGATGCATTGGCCACGCCCAGCGACGGCGACCAACGTCGTACGCTTGGCGCACAACGTGGCGGCCGTACGTTGGCGCGCGATGTTGCCGCCGCCGTGGCAGCCGGCGAGGCCTGAGCATGCCCGGCCGCCACGCACTGGTGTGGTTGCATCCCGACGCGCGCTGGCAGGCGTTGACGCCGGGTGCGCATCCGCGCCTGCAGCAGTGGTTCGCCGCCGGCCTGCCAGCGGTGGTGGCGCGTGGCGACGGCAGCGAAGCACCCGGCACACTGCGGCTTGGCGTGCCGCTGCCGCCGAGCGAAGGCAAGCAGCGTCTTGCGTTAAGCGCCAGCAGTGTCGATATCGCACGCAGCACCGCACCGCTGCTATTGGACGCAGTGATCGCACACGCGCCCAGCGACATGCGGCCGGCATTGCAGGCCTTGCTGGCGCAGACCCGGGCCAATGCATTGCAGCCACGCGTTTTCGGCAGCGTTGCATGGCAGGCACTCACCGGGCTTGCGTATGTGCACGCGCAGTCGGATCTGGACCTGTTGTGGTCGATCGAAACACCCGAACAAGCGCATGCGGTGGTGACATTGCTGCAGCGCTGGGAACAACGCCATGGCCTGCGTGCCGATGGCGAATTACTGCTGGCCGACGACAACGCAGTGAACTGGCGCGAATATGCCGGCAGCGCGCAGCAGGTGTTGGTGAAATCCAATCAGGGCTGCCTGTTGGCGTCGCGCACCGCGTTGTTTCCTGTGTGGAGCGCGGCATGAGTGCGCTGGCGAAAAATGTTGCCGATGCCAAGGCCGAGACCGCATGTACGCATGGCGATATTCAAGATCGTGCATCGCTGCAGGGCACATCGCGTCTCACCAGCGGCATGGCAAATGCACTGGCGCACCGACTCGGCCGCCTTGCAGTGCTTGCCTTGCACGCAGAACTGGCCTGCGCACCAAAACCTGGCCTGGTCACCCCGTTCGATACCGGTAGCCACACCGATATGGACGCGGCCACCTTTCTGCGCAGCCTGTTCGCGTTGCGCGGCTACTTTGTCGCGATTGCGCAAGCCGGCATCGACAACGCCCCGTTCGCACGCCTGCGTCAGCTCGGCATCGCTGCCGAAGCGGCGATGCTGCGCGCCACCGGCGGCATCAATACCCATCGCGGCGCGATTTTCAGCCTCGGCTTGCTCACTGCGCAGGCGGCGCGCTTGCGTGTCGCGCACGGGCGCCGTCCCACTGGTGAAGCGGTCTGCAACGCGGTGCAGGCGTGGCGTGATGCATTGCAGGCTGTGCCGCTGAATCCGCACAGCAATGGTCAGCGTATGCGTGCGCAGTATCAGGTCAGTGGTGTGCGCGAGCAGGCCGCAGCCGGCTACCCGCTGTTACGCGAAGTCGCGCTGCCGTGCCTGCGCGCTGCATTGCACAGCGGCGCCACGCGCGAGGCGGCATTGGCGCAGACGCTGATGCAGTTGGTCAGCGAAGTGGACGATCTGAATCTGCTGCATCGTGGTGGGCAGGAAGGGCTGGCCTACGCAAAAGCGCAAGCAGGTGCCTTCCTCACCGACGGCGGCATCGCGCAACCGCAGTGGCGCGATTGTTTGAACGCCATCGGTAAGCAATTTGTTGCCCGTCGTCTAAGCCCGGGCGGCAGCGCCGATCTGCTGGCCTGCGCCTGGTTTCTGCACCTGCAGGAAAGCGCATGACGCTCGCCGTGCTATGCCCAGGCCAAGGCGGTCAACACGCCGGGATGTTCGCGCGTGTCGCCGACGCACCCGCTGCGGCCAGCGTGCTCGCTGCCGCGACCGAGCTGCTCGGCACCTCTGTGCAAACGCTTGCCGCAGACCCAAGCCGTTACGCCAATGCCATTGCACAACCACTGGTGTGCGCCGGCACGCTGGCGCAATGGCAGGTAATGCGTGAGCAGCTGCCCACGCCATTATTGGTACTCGGCTACAGCGTCGGCGAGCTCGCCGCGCATGCGGTGGCCGGCAGCATGGACATCGATACCTGCCTGCAGCTGGCCGCCACCCGCGCACGCCTGATGGACGCGGCCAGCCCGGACAATGCCGGGTTGATGGCGGTGGTCGGCCTGCCACTGCGCGCGCTCGAAACGCTATGCCAGACCCATGGCGCGGCACTGGCCATCATCAACGGTGACGATCACGCCGTGCTCGGTGGCCCGCACGCTGCGCTGCAAGCGCTTGGCGACGCTGCACAGGCGCAGGGCGCACGCATCACGCTGCTGCCGGTCAGCGTGCCGGCGCATACGCCGTGGTTGCGCGCGGCCGCCGACGCATTCGCCATCGCATTGAAAAACGCAGAGATCACTGCGCCCAAGCTGCGCGTGCTGGCCGGTATCGATGCGCGTGCAGTCACCACGCAGGCCTCGGTGATCGACACGCTGGCCGCACAGATCGCGCAGACCGTGCGCTGGTACGACGTGCTGGTGCAGGCCGCAGAACGCGGCGCACGCGTGTTTCTCGAACTGGGGCCAGGCAGCGCATTGGCGCGCATGGCGCGGGAGGTATTGCCGGACTGCGAGGCGCGGTCGGTGGACGAATTCAACAGCACCCAAGGTGTTGTCGAGTGGGTCAACGCCGCGTGCGAGCGCGCGGCATGAGGTAACGCTAGGAGAGGCCAGCAACGCGTAGCGAGCAGGCAACCGCCTGGCAGCTACGCATCGGTGTTGTTGGCCGCTCCTGGTGTCTGACAGGGCGTGACCCTTGGGTGGCGGGTGGCCATCCGTGCTGTACGCGTATCAGGTGTCTGGGAGGGCGCATGACCCCGCAAATTGCAACGATTCTTGGCTTGGTGATCATGTTCATCGTCGCCACCGCATTGCCCATCAACATGGGTGCGGTGGCCTTCGCGCTGGCGTTCATCATCGGCGGCGTGTGGGTGGGGCTGGACGGCAAGGAGGTACTGGCCGGCTTTCCGGGCGACCTGTTCCTCACCCTGGTCGGCATCACCTATCTGTTCGCCATCGCGCAGAAGAACGGCACCATCGATCTGCTGGTGCATTGGGCAGTGCGCGCGGTACGCGGGCGTATCGTGGCGATTCCATGGGTGATGTTCGTCATTACCGGGTTGCTGACTGCATTCGGTGCGCTTGGGCCGGCGGCAGTGGCCATCATCGGCCCGGTGGCATTGCGCTTTGCCAAGCAGTACCGCATCAACCCGTTGATGATGGGCCTGCTGGTGATCCATGGCGCACAGGGCGGCGGGTTTTCGCCGATCAGCGTGTATGGCGGCATCACCAACAAGGTGGTCGAAAAGGCCGGGCTGGACGTCACCGAGATGGCGGTGTTCCTCACCAGTCTTGGTTTCAACCTGATGATGGCGATCATCTGCTTCTGCGCGTTCGGCGGGCTCAAGCTGATGCGTCGGCAGGAGGTCTCGTTGGCGGATGCGCAATACGTGGCGGTGGCCGACGATCAAGCCTCCAAGCGGCCGTTCGCGATCGAAGGGCATGGCTCCTTGGTCGCCGCTGGCGGCGGCACGCTGTCGACCAATCCGCTGGCGCTGGAGGCTGTCGCCATCACCCGCGATCGCTTGATTACGTTGGTGGGCTTGCTGGGTCTGGGTGTCGCGGCGCTGATCTACAACCTCAATGTCGGTCTGGTGTCGATCACCGTTGCTGTCGTCCTCGCATTGATCTCGCCCAGCGCGCAGAAGGGTGCGGTGGATGGCATCAGCTGGTCCACGGTGTTGTTGATCAGCGGCGTGGTCACCTACGTCGCAGTGCTGGAAAAAGCCGGCGCGGTGGACTACATCGGCACCGGCGTCTCGCATATCGGCATGCCGTTGTTGGGCGCGCTGCTGGTCTGTTATGTCGGCGGCATCGTGTCCGCGTTCGCATCGTCCGCAGCCGTGCTGGGCGCCACCATTCCGCTGGCGGTGCCGTTCCTGATGCAGGGTCAGCTGGGTGCGGCCGGGGTGATCTGCGCGCTCGCGGTGTCTTCCACCATCGTCGATGTCAGCCCGTTCTCCACCAACGGCGCGCTGGTGGTGGCTTCGGCCGCGAAAGAGGAGCGCGACGCGCTGTTCCGCCGCTTCCTGGTCTACAGCGGGCTGGTGGTGTTGTTGGGGCCACTGACCGCGTGGCTGCTGTTCGTGGTGCCGGGCTGGCTGTGAGCCGGCATGCGCACAGCGGCGGAGTGGGGCGCCCCCGTAGAATGGGCGGCCCTGCTCCGACGCTAACGACCTGCCCGCCATGACCCTCGCCCCTGATTCGCGCACCGCCAAAAAGCGCGTACCGCTGTACGAGGAAGTGGCCGAGCGCCTGCGCCAGAAGATCTACGACTACGCGTTGCCACCGGGCGAGTGGATCGACGAGCCGGCCCTGGCCGAAGAACTCGGCATCAGCCGCACTCCGCTGCGCGAAAGCCTCAAGCTGCTCGCCGCCGAAGGCCTGGTGCAACTGGACGCCGGCCGCGGCAGCCGGGTCACGCGGTTGACGCTGGAAGATCTCAACCAGCTGTTCCCGGTGATGGCCATGCTCGAAGGCCGCTGCGCGCACGATGCGGTCAAGCGTATCGATGCGGCCGGCGTGCAACGCCTGGAAGACCTGCACGCAGCGATGGAAGCCGCAGCCGACGTTGGTGATCTGGCCGAGTACTACCGCAACAATTATCTGATTCATGAAACCGTGCAGCAGTACGCCGGCAATCCGTGGTTGATCCGGGTCACCCACGATCTGCACCGCATCCTCAAGATGCATCGTGGCCGTCAGCTGCTGACGCCGGGACGCATGGCGCAATCGTTGGCCGAGCATCGTGCATTGATGGAGTGCGTGCGGCGCGGCGATGCCGAGGGCGCAGAGCGCACGATGCACGGGCATCTGTTGAGCCAGGGGCAGGCCTTGGCGGCGTATGTGGCAGCGGGCGGCATGTTGAACGTGCCTGCACCCTTGCCGCGGGTCGGCGGGGTGTAGAGGCGCCGTGGCGAGCCGCTTAAAGCAGTTGGCTTGATCCCAGGTGCGCCTGATGCTCCTACCCTTCTCCCTCCGGGAGAAGGTGCCCGAAGGGCGGATGAGGGTACGTCCGCACGTAGCGCTGGGAAGCTCTTGCTCTTGCGACTCCCGAATCCCAAATCCCAAATCCCAAATCCCAAATCCCAAATCCCAAATCCCAGCCATTGAAAAACCGGGCTACTGCACACCCAACCCAAGCAACCCGTCCACACGTTCAATCAACTGCGTCCCAGCCAACCCGGCAAACACCTCCGGGTGCGCATAGCCCCACGCCACCGCAGCAAACGGCAACCCCACCACTTGCGCCGCTTCCCAGTCGGCAACCTGGTCGCCCACATACACTGCCTGCGTCGCGCCATACCCGGTGGCGCGCAGTACACGACGCAAGGCGCGTTGCTTGCCCAGCAGATGCGCACCACCGTCGATCACGGCAAACTTCGCGCTCAAGTCCTCGCCCAAAGCACGTTGCACATTCTCCACCGAGTTGGACGACACCACGGCCAGACGCGTGCCTTGCGCATGCAGCGTCCCCAGCACCTCAGCAATGCCGTCGAACAACGCCATTGGCGGGGCGGCGCGCATCAGGCGGATAAAGTCGGCGGCCACCAGCGGCACGCGCCAGGCACGCAGCCCGGAGGCCTTCAACAGCTCCCGCGTACTCAGCCGGCGAGCATCCTCCACCTCGTGCGCTTGTGCCGCACGGAAACCGTGCCGCTCGGCCAGCACGCGCTGCGTGCTCAAAAAGAAACCGAACGAGTCGGCCAGGGTGCCGTCGAAATCGAAAATGATCAGTGCGGGCATTGCAACGCAAGTATCAGGGCGTCTTAGCCTAACCAATGCCGCTGCCGTGCCATACGCACACACGTCACTACATGTACGCGTAGGCGATGCCGCTTACACTTCGGCGAAGTGCGGCAGGATCGGGTTGTCGCCGTCGGCGTGCTGTTCGATGACCTTGCGCTGCATCGCGGACAGATACGCATCCAGCTCTTCGGTGGAGGCGAACACATCGCTCAGCGGCACCGCCTTGACCATGTCGAAGACCTTGCGGATCTGCGGCTGCGGGTTGGTCACCAGCAGCTTGCCCTGATGGGTCGCCAGCGCCTTGCGCACCTTGAAGATGCTGCGGATGCCGGCGCTGGAAATGTATTCCAGCGCGGTCAGGTCCAGCACCAGGGTGACGATGCTGGTGCCCAGCAGTGGCGACAGCGCCGCATCCAGGTCCTGGTAGGTGTGGGAGTCCAGGCGCCCGGTCAGGATCACGCGTTGACGGGTGTCTTGCGGCGGGTCGATCTGGATGGCGAGCGTGGTCATGGCAGTGCCTCGGGGACAGGGGCGTACGGATGCAGCAAGGTGATACGCACGACGTTATATGCACCATCGCGACGGTAGTCGATGTGATCGGCGAACTGATGCACCAAAAACAACCCCAATCCGCCGATCGGCCGATCGTCGAGCGCGGCATCCAGCTCCAGCTCGGGCAGCGCACGCGGGTCGAAAGCGCTGCCCGGGTCGCTCAGCTCCAGTACCAGCGCCTGCGCGTCCAGCTGCAGCTGCAGGCGTAAGGGCTGTTCGGCGCATTGGCCGTGGGTGAGCGCGTTGCAGCCGAGTTCTTCCACGATCAGCCGCACCTGGCCGATGCGCGCTTCGTGCAGGCCTTCGCGCATCAGCGAGTCTTCCAGCGCGTCGTTGGCGCCGGCCAGTTGGGCCAGCGACGGCGCGATGGCCAGTTCGAGCTTCATCCGGTCGTTGCCTTTCCGGGACCGTCCCGGCCAGCGTCTGCCACCGGCTCAGCATGCTCCTGGCGCAGCCGGATCGCCAGCAGCGTGATGTCGTCGTACGCATCGGCCTGGCCGGTGAACCCGGCGATGTCGTCGATGACCGCCTTGCACTGTGCCGCCGCGCTACGGCGCGGATGCAGCGCGGCCAGCAGCCGCTCCAGCCCGTAGCTGGCGCCGTATTCGTCCATCGCCTCGGTCACGCCATCGGTATAACCCAGCAGGGTCTGCCCGGCGCGCATGCGGCCCTGCAGCACCGGGTACGCCAGCTGCGGCTCGATGCCCAGCGGCGCACCGGTTTCCAACGGCAACGGCCGCACCGTGCCATCCAGGTCGATCAACAGCGGCGGCTCGTGCCCGGCGCTGGCCAGCCAGTATTCGCCGCTCACCACATTGATCACCCCGCACAGCACGGTGGCGAACATGCACGGCTCGTTGTTCTCGGCCAGCCGCGTGGAGGCGGCGATCAGGATGGCGTCCGGGCGCGTGTGCCGGCGCGCGGCGATTTCCAGCACGCTCACCGCGCGCGCCATGAACAAGGCGGCCGGCACGCCCTTGTCGGAGACATCGCCAATCACAAACCACAACAGCCCCGGCTCGGTCTCGATGAAGTGGTAAAAATCGCCGCCCACCGCCTTGGCCGGTTCCAGCCAGGCGCAGGTTTCCAGATGCGAGTTTGCGCGATCGAAGGTACGCCCGGACGGCAGCATCGCCTGCTGGATCTCGCGCGCAATCTGCAGCTCGCTGTACATGCGTTCGCGCGCAGAGGTCATCTCGCCGATCTGCGCGATATGGTCGCGGATCGCACCGCGTGCGCTGTCGAACGCACGCGCCATCACGCCCACTTCGTCATCGCGCTCGATATGCCGCAGCGGGTACTCGAATTCGCCACGGCGAAAATGCTCGGCGGTATCGGTCAATTCCTCGATCGGCCGCGTCAAGGTGCGCGTGATCCGCCCCATCAACCACCACCACACTGCCGCGCCCAGCAACGCCGCCAACGCCACCCATGCGGCCAGCCAGTTCAGGCCGGCCAGCACGTAGTTTTCCGATGCGGACAGCACAAAGGTCCAGCCGCTGCGTCCCACCGCCGCGCTATGGGTCAGGAAGCGCTCGCCATCGGGAGCGGTGTGCGAGAACGAGATCGGCTGACCCGCCGCCACTGCACGCTGCAGCGGCGCCAGGTCCGGGCGCGAACGCGCCACGTAGGTAGCGAGCGTGTCATGCAGATTGAGCGCGGGGTCGGGGCTGAACATCACCATCCCCTCCGGCGACAACAGCATCGGCCGGATGCTGATGTCGTGCGGCAACTGGTCGATGATGGCGCGCAGATGTTGCAGCGGCAGATCCACGCTCACCATGCCCACCGGCGCCGCATCCACCGCATCGCCCGGCCGGCGCAGCGGCAGGTTGTAACTGGTGTACAACTCGCTGCCGCCATTGGTGTTGATATACGGCTCGGACCACCATGCACGCCCTTCGCGCTGGGTGCGCAGGTACCACGGCATTGCGCGGTAGTCGTCGCCCAGCTCCTGCACCGATTTTTCCAGCACGCGGGTGCCATCGCGATGCACGTACCAGACAAACCCGGTATCGCGGGCTTTTTGCGTGCGCGGCTCGATGATCAAACGCGCCGCGCCAATATCCGGGTCGCCACTGAGCGTGGCCAGCAACAACGCACGCAGATTGAACGGCTGCAGCCCCACCGCACCGCTGCTGGCCGCCAATGTGCGGCCGCTCACCTGCACCGAATCCAGCATCGCTGCCAGGCTGCGCGCGGTCTGCTCGGTCAAGCCATCCACTTCGGTGCGCGCGGCCTCCACCAATTCGGCACGGGCGCCCAGATAAAACACCGTTCCCAGGACTGCCAGCAGCAGTACCAGCACTGCGGTGGCGGCCAGCAACACGCGCATGCGCAGGCTGCGCCGCCAGTGCACGCGCGGGGTGACGGCCACGTTGTCGGCTGGCGATGTGAACCCCGTGGCGATAACGCGCTCCCCTAGCGGACAGGTCGAATCATGGCAGCTTTCCGGCGGGCAACAACTGCCTCACGTCAGCTGCCGTAAATTGACCCCACCGGCTCAAGCGGACTAGATTGAGCCCCCTTATCGCCATGGAGGCCGGCCTTGCGCCTGATTCTCACACCGAGCCTGCTGGCCCTTTTGCTTACGGCCTGTAACGCCCCGGAGACCAGCATGACCCAGACCACATCCCCCGCAACCGAGGCCACTGCAGAAGCCGACGTGGAGGCGGGCGGTCGCGGCCTTGCCAAATTGAATCCCAGCCCACGCAAGGCCTTCGAGGTCACGCTCACCCTCGACAAGGCGCCCGGTACCTTCGGCCTGGTCCAGGGTGCGGCGCAATACGACGTCAGCAACGAAGCCGAATGCGGCAAGATCCAGCCCGACACCGGTACCGCCGGGCGCATCACCAGCCAGGAAGACTTCGCGCTCAAGAAGATCTCCGACACCGAATACCGCGGCACCGTCTATCTGGACCTGATGCAGGACGAGGACTATTACGGTCGCGGCGTCTGCCATTGGGAATTCAGTGGCGCCAGCGTGCTGCTCAAGGCCACCGGTGCCGAAGAAGAGACGCGCTTTTTGTCGTTTATCGAAGGCAAGACGGTGACGGCGCAGCAGCCGCAGACGAAGTACTACTGGAAGGAAGGTTATCCGCGCTCGGAGTCCAAGAGTTTCCCGGACACTGGCGAGCTGAGCCCGGAAAAGTTCAAGCCTGAGATCCGCGACAATCTCTTCACCATCACGTTGGCTGCCAAGGAAGTTGCGCCATGAGCATTCCATCGCCGCAATATGCGGGCTTGTCTGAAGATGCCTACAAGGATCGCGCCGTCGGCCGGCGCGCACCGGGTCAGGAAGAGATTGTCGACATCGAGGGACAGCGTTACGCCGTTCTCGACCACGTCAACAACAAGTCCACTGGCTACCAGGGCACGATTTACCGCAACGAAGGCAGTGGCGAAATCGTGGTTGCGCATCGGGGCACCGAGGGCGCTGCCAAAGACATTCTTACCGACGCGACCATGGTCACCTCGCGGACCAATCCGCAGGCAGCCGATGCGCTGGCGCTGACTCAGAACGCGATGACCATTGCCAAGGATGTCGGTAAGCGAACCGGTCACGCACCCGAAGTCACCGTCACCGGCCACTCCCTCGGCGGCGCGCTCGCACAGGTCTCCGCGCACCACTACGACCTCAAGGGCGAAACCTTCAACTCGTACGGCGCGGCCAGCCTGAGCTACCGCATTCCGGAAGGCGGCAACAGCGTGATCAACCACGTCATGGCATCCGATCCGGTCAGTGCCGCCTCGCCGCATTTCGGGCAGGTGCGCATCTATGCCAAGCCTGATGAAATCACCACGTTGAATGGCGCCGGCTACAGCAACAGCAAGGCCAACTTCCTGATCCCGGACTACCCGCTGGTGGCGGCCGGCAGCTCGCTGGGCGCGCACAAGCTGGGCAACTTCCTGGGCGAGCACTCGGCGCTCACCGACCCCAACGCGCGCCCGCTGGCCGAAAAGAACGCGCGGATGATCGACGAATACCGCAACGATGTGGATGGGCTGCGCACCGGCACCACCATCCTGACGCGTAGCGCGCGCGGCCTCGGCCAGGACGCGGTGGACGCCATCCGCGGCCCGCTCGCACCGGGCGAGCCCGCCAAGCGCGACGCGCGCGAGCACGGCAACGACCACACCTCGCTGCGCATCGACCAGCCCGGGCACGTGGGCAATAGCCTGTTTCAGGATGCGCAACGTGGCGTGCACGCGCAGGACGCACGCGCCGGGCGCACACCCGACCAGCACAGTGCCCAGTTGTCCGGCTCGCTCGCATCGGAAATGCATGCCGTCGGCGGCAAGCGCATCGACGAGGTGGTAATAAGCCCCGATGCAGCGCGCACCTTCGCCGTGCAGGGCCGTGCCGACGACCCCGCGCAGCTGCGTGTCAGCGTCGAGACGATGACCGCCATCAATACCCCGCTGGAACAGAGCAGCCAGCGCGTTGCAGAAAATGCCGCACGCCAGTCGGTGGCATTGGAACAGCAGCAGTCGCAGACCCAGCAACAGCAGCAGGGCGCACGCGCGATGAGTTGAGTGCGGTCATGCGTTTGCGGCCCGGTGGTGTTCATTCGCCCAACCAGCCTCCGTGACGCAGTGCCGCTTCGACCTGCCACTGCTTCCATCGCACGTTGCACCAAAAACGCCGGCTTGCCGGCGTTTTTTCGTTTGATCGCTGCCGATCCTGCAGCGAGAGCTCGTTGAGTGCGCCGAACAAGAGTGCGCCGAACACGCAGGGCATCAGGAGTTGCGCTTCCACCAGCGTGCCCAATTGCCGGCAGGCCTGTAGCGCGTTGCCGTATCGCGTCAGGCCCAGGGTCATTGCGGTCGCAGACGGTCGGCCATGCATGTCGTTGCGGCAACAGAGCGCCAGGATCAGATGCCTCGCGCAGTACCGCGCCGTTTTTCTGTTGCACCCGCACAACATCGCGCTGGCGAAAATAGTGCCAGTTCGCTGGCGCAAGGTTTTTTCCGCCGCGAACTATGCCGCAATCGCCCAGCACCTATAGCGAGCGCAACCGCGTTGCAGTGCCGTGTTTGAATCGCCACCGTTTCGCAGCGTGCGTGGCATCGCGGCATTGCCCGCTTCGCCGCACAGCACGCCTCGAGATTCAGGGGGATCAGGCAAGGCGCCAGGTGGCGCGACATCCATCGATCAAGGGAGAGGGTTTCATGAGCATGTTTCGTAAGGGCTATAGCCGCTTGCTGTTGGTGCTGCTGCTGGGCTTCGTCAGCGCCGGGGCAGGCGCGCAAGGCATCGCCAAGGGCGCCGATGTCAGCTGGCTCAACCAGCAGGCCGCTGCCAACCCGCCGCAGGTGTTTCGCGATGCATCGGGCAACACCACCGACTTCATCAAGCTGTTCAAGGATGTGGGCGGCAACGCAGTGCGCCTGCGCGTGTGGGTCAACCCGTCCGGCGGCTGGAACGATGGCCGCGACACGCTCGACAAGGCCAAGCGCGCCGCCGCGCAGGGCATGCGCATCATGATCGACTTCCACTACAGCGACAGCTGGGCCGACCCCGGCAAGCAGACCAAGCCGGCCGCCTGGGCGGGCCACTCCGTCGCCCAGCTCAATACCGATGTCTACAGCCACACCCAGGGCATCCTCAAGTACCTCAGGGACAACGGCATCACCGTCAGCTGGGTGCAGGTGGGCAACGAGATCAACAGCGGCATGCTGTGGAACGAGGGCAAGACGCCCAACTTCGCCAACCTGGGCCAGTTCATCAATAGCGGCTACAACGCCACCAAGGCGGTGTACCCCAACGCCAAGGTCATCGTGCATCTGGCCAACGGCTACGACAACGCCAACTTCCGCTGGTTCTTCGACAACCTGCGCTCGGCCGGCGGCAAGTGGGACGTCATCGGCATGTCGCATTACCCGCCGGTGGGCAGCTGGCAGGACTACAACAACCGCCTGGACACCAACATGCGCGACATGATCTCCCGCTATGGCAGCGACGTGATCGTGGCCGAGGTCGGCATGGACTGGCAGCAGGCCGCCACCACCCGCGCCATGCTCACCAACCTGCTCAGCCGCAGCAACGCCATCGGCTCGCGGGTGCTCGGCGTGTTCTATTGGGAACCCAACGCCTACCCCGGGTGGCAGGGCTACACCATGGGCGCGGTCAACAACAACGGCCAACTGACCGAGGCGCTGCAGGCGTTCTGACCGGCCGCGCCACGCAACCGGGCACCTATCGACCACCCCCGTAGGAGCGCACCCGGGCGCGACGGGCTTTACCGGTAACGCCCCTCGCGCCCAGGTGCGCTCCTACGGTGCATGCACATCGGCCCATTCCGCGCCGAGCCGGGCGCTGGCGCTCGGCAATCGCCCGCCGTTGGCCCTCATCCTTTGGTCGTACACCAGCAGCGCCCGCATGCGTGGCACCCGCCGCCAACACCCACCCGCGCACAACACCATCCCATTCCATACGCACCCGTAGCGAGGAATGCCAACAGGTGCGTGCGGTACACTTGGGGGTTCACGAATTCACGATGTCGACACACCCGCGGGGTGTGTCCCCCCGGGAGCGCTAATGAACTGGTTGAACGAAGTGCTGCACAACGATCCGAACCCGCTTGAGACGCAGGAGTGGCTCGAATCGATCAAGGCCGTCATCGATGTAGAAGGTCCTGAGCGCGCCCATCAGCTGCTGGAAGGCATGGTCGAACAGACCCGCCGCGCCGGCGCTTACCTGCCGTTCTCGCCCACCACCGAGTACGTCAACACCATCGCACCGGCCAACGAGGCCAAGAACCCCGGCGACTCCGCGCTGGAGTGGAAGATCCGCTCGATCATCCGCTGGAACGCCATGGCCACCGTCGTGCGGGCCAACCGCAAGCCGGGCGACCTGGGCGGCCACATCGCCTCGTTCGCCTCCAGCGCCACGCTGTACGACGTGGGCTTCAACCACTTCTGGCGCGCGCCCTCGGACAACCACCCGGGCGACCTGCTGTTCATCCAGGGCCACAGCGCCCCGGGCATCTACGCCCGCGCCTTCCTCGAAGGCCGCATCAGCGAAGCCCAGCTGGACAACTTCCGCATGGAAGTGGACGGCCAGGGCATCTCCTCCTACCCGCACCCGTGGCTGATGCCCGAGTTCTGGCAGACCCCCACCGTCTCGATGGGCCTGGGCCCGCTGGCCGCCATCTACCAGGCGCAGTTCATGCGCTACCTGGAAAACCGCGGCCTGATCGAGAAGTCCGACCGTAAGGTGTGGTGCTTCATCGGCGACGGCGAGAGCGACGAGCCGGAAACCCTCGGCGCCATTGCGCTGGCCGGCCGTGAAGGCCTGGACAACCTCATCTTCGTGGTCAACTGCAACCTGCAGCGCCTGGACGGCCCGGTACGCGGCAACGGCAAGATCATCCAGGAACTGGAAGGCGTGTTCCGTGGCGGCGGCTGGAACGTCATCAAGCTGCTCTGGGGCGGCTACTGGGACGCCCTGCTGGCCAAGGACACCGACGGCGTCCTCAAGAAGCTGATGATGGAAACCGTCGACGGCGAATACCAGAACTGCAAGGCCTTCGGCGGCGCCTACACGCGCGCCAACTTCTTCGGCAAGTACCCGGAGACCGCGGCCATGGTCGCCGGCCTGTCTGACGACGACATCTGGCGCCTCAACCGTGGCGGCCACGACCCGCACAAGGTGTATGCCGCCTACAACCAGGCCGTGAACACCAAGGGCATGCCCACCGTGATCCTGGCCAAGACGGTCAAGGGCTACGGCATGGGCTCGGCCGGTGAGGCGCTCAACCCTACTCACCAGACCAAAAAGCTGGACGACGCGGCGGTCAAGCACTTCCGCGACCGCTTCAACATCCCGGTCACCGACGCCCAGCTGGAAGACGGCCAGGTGCCGTTCTACCACCCCGGCGAAGATTCCCCGGAAGTGCAGTACCTCAAAGAGCGCCGCAACGTGCTGGGCGGTTTCCTGCCCTCGCGCCGTCCCAAGGCCAGCAAGTCGTTCGTCGCGCCCACGCTCGACAAGTTCGAGCGCCTGCTCAAGGACAGCGGCGAGCGCAGCTATTCCACCACCATGTCGTTCGTGCAGAGCCTAAACATCGCGCTGCGCGACAAGGAACTGGGCCCGCGCATCGTGCCGATCGTGGCCGATGAAGCGCGCACCTTCGGCATGGAAGGCATGTTCCGCCAGATCGGCATCTATGCCCCGTTCGGCCAGAAGTACAAGCCGGTCGATGCCGACCAGCTGATGTACTACCGCGAAGACCAGACCGGTCAGGTGCTGCAGCAAGGCATCAGCGAGCCGGGCGCCATCGCCTCGTGGATGGCCGCCGGCACCAGCTACTCGGTCTCCGACGTGCCGATGCTGCCGTTCTACATCTACTACTCCATGTTCGGCTTCCAGCGCGTGGGCGACATCGCCTGGCAGGCAGCGGACATGCGCACGCGTGGCTTTCTGCTCGGCGGCACCGCCGGCCGCACCACGCTCAATGGCGAAGGCCTGCAGCACGAAGACGGCTTCAGCCAGGTCATCGCCGGCTCCATCCCCAACGTGCGTAGCTACGACCCGACCTTCGGCTTCGAAGTCACCGTCATCATGCAGCACGGCATGAAGGCGATGATGGAAGACCAGATCGACGAGTACTACTACATCACCCTGATGAACGAGAACTACGCTCACCCCGGCATGCCGGACGGCGCAGCCGAGGGCATCATCAAGGGCATGTACCTGCTCAAGGACGCCGGCAAGCCCAAGAAGGGCGAGCTGCGCGTGCAGCTGCTGGGCAGCGGCACCATCCTGCGCGAAGCCATTGCCGCAGCCGAGCTGCTGGACAAGGATTTCGGCGTCACCGCCGACATCTGGTCCTGCCCCAGCTTCAACGAAGTGCGCCGCGACGGCTTCGCCGCCGAACGCTGGAACCGCCTGCACCCGGAGGCCGAACAGCGCAAGCCCTACGTCACCCAGCTGCTGGAAGGCCGCCAGGGCCCGGCGATTGCCGCAACGGACTACGTGCGCCTGTTCGCCGACCAGATCCGCGCCTTCGTCCCAATGACCTACAGCGTGCTCGGCACGGATGGGTTCGGTCGCTCGGATACGCGTGCGAACCTGCGTCGTTTCTTTGAGGTCGACCGTTACTACATCGCGCATGCGGCGATTGCGGCGCTGGCGAAGGACGGCAAGATGACGGGCAAGGACGTGGCCCGGGCGATCAAGCAGTACAAGATTGATCCTGAGAAGGCGAATCCTGTAGGGGTTTGATTTGAATTAGCAAAAAAGGCGGCCTAATGGCCGCCTTTTTCGTTAGATTATAGGATGTGATAAAAATGCCTCAAGGAGAGTGGCGGTGATATCAGCTCACGCATTTATTGATTGGGATACTGCTCGACGAATTCGCCGTCCTCCTGGGGGATTAAGCGAAAATATCGATTTCAAGGATAGAGTTCGTTATGTCAGTGAGTGTTATCAAGAAATTCAGCAGCGTACAGTTGACTGTCTTTCGGGGATGCAGTCAAAAAGCAAAGTTAAGATTGTGATGAGTCGTATTTATCACGGTTGGCACCGAGGCCGAACGGCTACAGATGATCGGCGCGCTTGGGAAGAGGCTAAAAGCAAGCTCCGTCCAGTTGCTAATAAGAATGTCTCATTCTTGGCAGACATAAGATTTGGTGATTCGCTAATTTGCGGAGGATTACGATCTCCGCTCTTTGATACGCTTAGAAGACGGGATGATGGGCTCGACCAACAAAAGATGGTCGACACCGCACTTGTTGCCGATTTACTTTCCTACTGTAGGGCCGAAAGTGCCGGGTTTCGGCGTGGGAGACCCCCAGAGGCAATGGCAATCGTAATAGCGAATGACGATGATCTTCTACCCGGCACGTTTGCTGCCGAACAGTGGGGGCTGCCAGTTAAGGTGATGAGAATAAATCGCGCGAATGAAAGTAAGTTTCTCCAGCTTGATGGCCTCGTTTACTCATTGTGAATATTATAAAATCATGATAGATGACAGAGATATCGAAGATATTGAATCCTTCGCAGATCCATATACCGGTGTTAAGCGGAAGAGGATGACGGCAGGTTGCATTAGGCTAAACATGATTCGTGGCGGAAGAGATCTTTCGCTCGAATTTAAAGAAGATGGTGTGGTTGAAGAATTGGTCGGGCGTAAAGCACGTTACCCGAGCGTAAATTCGCTGCTGGCGTCCGAGCGTTTTGCCAACCTTTCTCAGTTTGTCAGCACTCAGTTGCGAGCATCCGCTTTAATCAAGGTGGGAAATATAATTCCGTCTTCGATTGAAGTTTCCAATAGGGCGCTAACCACTGAAGATTTTGTTAATGAATTTAATTCCAAGAATGACAAGAAAAAATTAAAGCTCTTTCTCTTGGAAGGGCCGGCTGGAGTGGGTAAAACATTCCAAATTAACGCTCTTGTCGAGTATTTTGCAAAGAAAGCTAGTGGATCTGAAGCAATTGCACCAATACTGCACTTGACCAGCAAAGGGCGCCGCCTTTCAAATTTGAGAGATGCATTGGCCGCCGCAACGCAGGATATTAACGCTAGTTTCTTCGCCCGACATGTCCCGATTCTTGTGAGGCGAGGATTGCTGACGGTCGCGATAGATGGATTCGATGAGCTTGTAGATGCCGATGGATATGAGGATTCTTGGTTAGCGCTTCGTCAATTCATCGAAGAAGTTGGATGCGGTGGCACGATGCTGTTAGCAGCGAGAGATACCTTCATCGAGGAACAGGACCTTCTCACGCGAATTGAGAAAAGTCGCGATGAGGTTGAACTGACTGTAGGGAGAGTCTTGACTCCAAACGCAATGGAGGCGAAAGAATGGCTGGAGAAATCCCCTAATTGGAAGCCTAGTGAGCTCGACTCCGAGATTTCCGAAGATTTATTGCGAGATGAAAGCTATGTACTACGGCCTTTCTTTCTCCGGGAACTCTGGACTGCAAAGGGCTGGAGTGAAGTAGCCGACACGGGGCCGAGAACTTTTATAGTAAACCGATTAGTTGGTAGAGAGGCGCGCCTGATTTCTCAACAGATCGGGGGCGTAACGGTTGAGGTGGTTGCTGAGGTGTTGCTTCAGCTCCTCGAAGAGGTTGCTGTTGAAATGGCTGGTAGAGAAGTTGATTCTGTAGAAATCGAGCATCTCTCATTCTTGACGGAATATATATTCGAGGGCGTACTGGATGTTCAATCGATAAGAAAGCTTATGCACAAGTCTGGAAGTCTTGCTCTTTTGGAGCTTACTTCTGATAAAAGAGCAAGACGTTTTCCGCACAGCGAGGTTAGGCATTACTTTTTAGGTCAAGCAGTCCGCAGAGCGCTTGCCCAAGGGGGGGTGCCAGCTTTCCTTCGTCGTTACGTATTTAATTGCGAAGAACTGGAAGTTTTTGCAGAAGTTTTTTCCAATAAGTCGAAAGAAAATAATGCTGCATCTAACAAGGCTTCAGTATTGCTTTCTTCTGAGATTTCAGGTGACTCCTTAGCTACTAATCTATCTGCATTACTTTTTATAATGCTCTCGCTGGGATATTGCGACAGAATTGATTACGCAGAGACAATTGAGGCGACGTTTGCCGGGCTGACACCGGTGGGGACTATTTCAAACTCAAAGGTTAATAGGCTCGATGCTTGTGGTGCTGATATTTCTGAGGTGACGTTTTATCAAGTTGAGGTTGATACATTGGTGGTGGACGAAGGAACCTTAATGGGTTCCTCGATGCCTAATATCAAAACTTTAGAAGTCATTGGTAGAGATGGTACCCAGCCAGTTCGAGGAAAGAGTGAAATTGCAAGTTGGATTAGTCTGCGTACTAGAATGGATGGTGCTGCTAATACGGCTGAGGTAAAGCTACTTGAGAAGGTTGCGCGCAGATCAATAAAGCAGTTTTATCTAAGAGTCGCCGGTGGCGAAAACGACGGAGCCGAGCTTCTCAATGATCCCCTCTGGAGTTTTGTAAGTAAGGTGCTTTCCCGTCATGGACGTTTAGAAGTGCGTCGAGCGAAGCCGATGCATGGCAGGCCATCGCCATTGATTAGGATAAAAAATCCTCTGGCTCTACTAGATTCATTAAATAAAGAGACACAGGAAATTTGGAGCGAACTCCTGAGCGAAAAGAAGACTTCGAGAACAAGAAGGGAGGTGAGGTAAGGTTTACTTAAATTTAGATCTTATCAATCGAAAATTAGCAGCGGATTGAGTTTGTAAAGTGTACGTGGCGCGATCTTTCGGTAATCAGACTAGCAAGAATGGCTGACCATGCGCGCGAGCTAAGCATTGCAAAGACGTCTGGATTCGGCGCTCTATCCCATGCACGGGTTTAGCTAGCCACCGCTGCTGCTGGCAGGCGAGTCGCTGTTGGCAGTTCGCCGTGTAGTGTTCATTAATCTTGCTGGCGCTTGAGCGCATCTGCACAAGGCTGGATCGGCTGCGCACAGATGCGCTTATACGCTGAGCTTGAGCGCGTCCATGGCGGTATGCTCCGCTGACAGCGCGCAAAGTGCTTCTGGCATATAACCCGCCAGTGGAAAAATGCCAATATGGATTTCCAGCTATCGTTTGCAGACCGTCTAATTTGACAGGCTTTAAGCGTGCTCAAATCGCAGCAAGCCTACAAATAGGCATATCGGCAGTAACGAGGTGACCGCAGCCGGCACTGAATGTGCCGCAAACAGCTGTTCCAACACGGCACAAGCATTTGTTAGCTCAGTTGCGGCAGCGGATGACGTAGATCCATCTGGTTCCCCGGTCGCGAACGGAATAATTCTGCAGCGGCAGCATGCTCAGCAGTAGGACGGCGGCTATGGATAGTCGGAAATCGCCAAAAATCAGGCTGAAGCGTGGCGAGCACTGGCAGTTCTGGTACACCTAAGCGGCCATTTAGCGCTGCGTGACTGGTCGTATGTGATATTGCAAAGATTAAATGTTAGCGATTGCAAACGCGACATGGGTTGCTGTAAGGGCCTCTGAACGATGCAGGTGCGTGGATATTAAGAAAGCCTGCCCTGGCTAATGCTCGGGTTTGCTTCATTAATTTCACCATTAGGTTTACTTGGTTAGATGCTACATCATTGTAGTGCGTTAATTGCCTTCAGCTTCAATGAACTTGTCAGATAGACAGGCAGGCAGAACTCGAAGGTAAGTGGCTGCATCTTCGGCGATTCTGAACTGCGACTCTGGTCTTTCAGCTAAACGCTCTGCCCACTCTCGGCCAGGGTGCAAAACATCCCAACGGGGCCGCATACCCGCGTGTCTCCCCCTTCCAGGATTATGGTTGCCAAATCCATCGATGAGTGAGTTCCAGACCGGAGTGAAGCGGGAGATGATCAGGGACTCCCCTAGGGGGATCCATATGTCATCGACGACAAGAAATCTACAGAAGAAGTCGTCGATACTAAGATTGCTAGCCGAGCGAATGCTGTCCGCATGCTCTTTGAGGCGCTTGAAGAGCACCCTGCCAGCAGGTACATCTACGCTGCCGCCTACACGGGCGCCAGCAGGGATGGCCTTGCCGACATAAATGGGGAGCATGAAGCTCCCATCGGCATTTAGCCTCGAAACCTGTTGGTAGGCTTCAAACTCACCCGTGTAATAAATTGCATATATGCCAGCCCCCTCGAACTGGGGCAGCTGGCCCAGCGGATGAACTTCCTTAGTGAGAAGCGCCTCTGCGACACTGGCTCCAAGATTCTTTTTGTCCAGCGGATTAAACGGGATTACTTTGCCGGTCATGCGCGCTTTCTTCTCATTGATGCATCATTCTTGGCGATCTTAGCCAAGCCTGCAATCGCAAGCTGCTCGGCCACGCTAGAAGCTACCCTTTGCCCAAGAACGACAGGTACCGCATTGCCAAGCTGACGCATGGTCTCCGACCAGCTGCCGTGAAACTGGAAGCCATCAGGGAAGGTTTGGATGCGAGCGCTCTCACGAATGGTGAAGTAGCGAACCAAGCCGCCGTCCTTCACAAGCATGTTCTCGCCGCCTGGAACTCCATGCCCGCCAGCCTTCAGAGTCTTGGCAGGGAGGTCGAGCGGACTGCCTGTATGCCCGGGATATGAGCGAGCGCCAGCCTGAAACACATGGTTAGCAATTTTCTTCGCCTCGCGGCTCTCGGGGTCGGGTAACCCTTGGAGCGCATCCCGTACGGTTCGCCATGCCAATGTCGGAGGTGTTGTTCGAAATTGCTGAAGCTTCGCAACTTTTGCAGCGAGCCTCGCAGGTGTCTTGGGCTGACGAATCCCATGCCGCTTCCAGTAGACGCCTGTTACCCACTGGTCGTGAAGTAGGGCGTCATAGCTATGCGTCTCATGAGGGAACGACCACTCAACGCCCAGGTCATCTCGGAATCCAATGAGGAATACCCGCTCACGCTTCTGTGGAACGCCGTAATTCGCAGCGTTTACTAGCGTTGGAATGACGTTGTAGGTGAGTCCCTTGCCTTTACGCTTGCCGGAAGTTCGTTCAACTTGCAGCCGTGCGAGATGATCTGTCCAGTCCTCGTCCTTCCTGGGTGGAACATCCGGGAACTCAAGCTGAAGCTGGATGTAGTGGAAGTAATTAGCAAATTTTGCGCGTGTCAGACCTTTGACGTTCTCCACAATGAACGCTTTCGGACGGAGCTGTCTGATGATCTCAACAGTAGCCGGGAACATATCCCGGTTGTCCTCGTGAGCCTTGTGCTTCCCGCCGATGGAGAAAGGCTGGCACGGGGGGCCGCCTGCAAGAAGCTCGATGTCCTGAGGGATTGACGACCAATCAAATGACCGAACGTCGCCCTCATGCAAGTTCCAACCACGTACCAGGGGGTAGTCGCGCTTTTGGTTTTCGCGGACGGTGTCGCAGGCCCACTTGTCCCACTCCACAACGGCCAGGTGCTCGAAACCAGCGATCTCGCACCCCATGGCCAACCCGCCAGCACCGGCGAACAGCTCTACCGATCTCATTTCAGTACTCCAGTAATTCTGTTGGAACGAGCAGGAGCGGTTGCACTCCTCATCGCGGAGACTCCTGTGCGCTCTTGTTGTTAAGCCCAGGCTTCGCCTCGACCAAAGAAATCTCCATTCCCACTGCTGCAAGGACCGCGATCAGCTTCCTGCTACCAAACTCAGTAAGCCGGCCCCTCTCAAAGCGGGAGAGCGACTCAGCTGTAACGCCGCTTTGCTTGGCCACTTCAATCTGCTTCAAGCCAAGCTGGCGACGCCTCTCGGCGATCTGGATTCCAAGTTGATGCAGGGTGTTCACGTGGAGAAGATGACTCGTAATCGTGGGCGGCAATTATTGATGTATACGTCAAGTCTGGCAAGCCGGGCGTGAGGTGAATTATCGGCCTCCATAGTCTCGCTGCGTGAGAACTTCGCCGTCGAGCTGAGGTCGGGAATAACGGGGTCAGGTTCACTTATCAATAGACGATGCTCGGTTTGTGTGACCGATGAGCGGGCCTTATGCCCGCAAAGCGGCGGGTCTTGGCTTCGACCATCGCGCGGAAGGCGTCGTGGCCCAGAGCTCGCTGCTGTTGTAGATGGAGGCGGATGCTAGTGAGCAGGTCGTCGGACAGGTCTTCATCGAGCAGGGCGCGGTAGGCGTTGCATCGCTCCATCGGATCGTTGCCAAGCGCAAGCCAACAGGGGTGTGGCGTCAGTGCCGAGTGCCCGCGTTGCCCCACAGGTTGGCTGGGCAACTGGACCAGCGATGCGCCGCCGGGTCGTCTAGCAGGCAAGTATGTACCGGTTAAAGTTCGATGTAGCGGTGGCAGAGAAGAGGCTAGTCAGCACCGTCCACGAGGCAAGTTTTGTGGCGCCCTTCCCATAATAGGTATACAGACTGGCAGTCTGTGGCGTGTAGTGCCCCATGCAGCAAGCGTATCGCTATCGTCTAGAAAGCACGGCAAGTGGTTTTCCCGCGCTCCACGATATGCTGCAGGATGCTGAAAGACCGATGAGTGGAATTCTGGCCACATCGCAATACTTCCGGCAAGGCGTTGGTGCTGATATCGACGAGACCTCTCGAGGATTGGGGCTGTGGTCTGAAATTCGCGTAGGAAATGAACCTGGCCCAGTTAGCACGCTTTGGTATATTAACTATTTATAAAAAGGAAAATTAGTTGAATAATATCATGCATGGATTTGTTGGGTCCTTTATAAAAATTGCTACGGCCGCCGCGAAAATTTCAAAGTTTTTAGTTTTATTTAGCGCCACCCGGTGGAATCGAATTTCTGAAATTGCTTTTAAAGAATACGCGCAATCTAATTTGGAGGTTAGGCTTTATTCGCTAGCCATTTATTTTATGTTGGCCGGTATGTCGGCACATTTGCTGGGGCAGAAGGTGTGGGTAGAGGAAACGATGATGCTTGGTATAGTTTCGGCTGCTCTAGGATTTGTCTCTTGGACAATGCCGTGGATTTCGGAAGCTTGGAAAAAACCCGTAATGCGGAATTCTGCATGGCTTGTGCATCTCGGTGTGCTGCTGATTTCTGCCGCAATTGGACGCGGTTTGATGACGAAGTTTACTGGCCTGCCGGGCCAGGATTTCCCCTTGGCTGTGGGATTTTTATCGCTCTTGATGTATCCAGTTGTGTGGATGCTAATTGCTGTGATCATCATAGGGGCAACTTCTTTGGTGCTGGAGGTATGGATACTATTGCAGGCAGGGATGGTCGCTTTGCTACAACCTTTTAAATTAATATTTACCAAGAAGATGCATGTTCGCGATAAAGCTAATGAAGCGCTTTGGCTTGGTCGTTTTCTTGGTAGTTTATCTTTATTTTTAGCTTTATCGTCTCTTGCAAGTATTAGTTCAGTGGTATTGCCGAAGGTGGAGGTGGCAAGTTTATGGTTGGCTTATCTGGGAGACTATCAGATGGTTGATAAATATCCGGGTATTGATATCGGGTCAAAAGTTGTTTTGCATGAAAATGGAGTTTATTCAATTGCAACGGCAGATGGTGGGAGGGTTATGATAAGTGTGGGCACTTGGTCGCCCCCGAAATAAGCGAAGCATAAGCAGGTGGGGTATGGCGGAAGCGACAAGTAGTGATGACGCAGAAAATCGATAGCGATTGTGTTTCATCGTGTCAAAAATGGTAATAATCGAGAGTAGCAGTCAGACACTCATACGTGGCGCTTGCTGACTATCCTGCTGCTTGCTTCGTGCCAATTCCTGCTGTCGTGTTTGTGTCTGTTCTTGGGCGATGGCTTGGTTGGCCGCTTGTAGCTTTGCGTCCGACTGCTCCAAAGGCATATGAATTGCTTGGTCGATAGAGACAGCTGCGCGCTTGTGTGTTGGGTCGTCGATGTGCCCTTCGATCGCGACGAGGTTGCCGTTCTTGCCCATCAGTACGTGGTCCACGCGTTGCAGCGCGTTGGCGGCGAGCGAGGTATTGCCGGCGTCTGGATAGCGCTCGCGATTGTCCTTGCACGCAGCCAGCAGGCAGCGGCTGACGCGCTCGCTCATTTCGTCATACGGCTTGCCAACGCTCTCATCGATCTTGGCCACGCCTTCGCGGATCTGCTTCAACATGGGGTGATCGGGATGATCCGGATCTTGCGGCCCCGATGCTTGCGGTCGTGTGGGGGCGCTATGGCCGCGTACATCTGTGTCTTCCTGAGTCTTCTTGGAAGAGGTGTCCGCGTTGTCGTGGTTTTGCATCCGCGGCGCAGTGACATGGATCGTCTCTAGGGAACCTCTGAACAACGCACCACAGATACGCGACACTACCCGCCTGATGTTGAGGAGTGATCCATGCAACTGACGTTCGGTGACGCTGAGGGCCTGGGCAAGCGCAAGCAGACCCGGCGCGAGATCTTTCTGGCCGAGATGGAGCAGGTGGTTCCGTGGCAGCAACTGCTCGGTCTGATCGCGCCGCACTATCCGGTATCGGGCCGGCCAGGTCGGCAGCCGTACGCACTGGCGACGATGTTGCGGATTCATCTGCTGCAGCAGTGGTATGCGCTGAGCGATCCGGCGATGGAAGAAGCACTGCACGAGATCCCGACCTTGCGGCGGTTTGCCCAGCTCGGTGGCTTGGACAACGTTCCGGACGAGACCACGATTCTCAACTTTCGGCGCCTGCTGGAGACCCATGGCCTTGCCGCGCGGATGCTGGAAGCGGTCAACGCGCATCTGGCGCGCAAGGGCCAGAGCCTGCGGTCGGGCACGATCGTCGATGCGACGCTGATCGCGGCGCCCAGTTCGACCAAGAATGCCGACAACGCGCGCGACCCTGAGATGCATCAGACCAAGAAGGGCAATCAGTGGTATTTCGGGATGAAGGCGCACATCGGCGTGGATGAATTTTCCGGGTTGGTGCACCACGTCCATTGCACAGCCGCCAACGTCGCCGATGTCACGGTGATGCACACGTTGCTGCATGGCAAAGAAGACAGCGTGTTCGGCGATAGCGGCTACACCGGTGCGGACAAACGCGAAGAACTGCAGGCCTGCAAGGCTGCATTCTTCATCGCCGCCAGGCCCTCGACGATGCAAGCCCTCGGCAACAAACGCGAGCGTGCTCGGGAAAGACGTTGGGAACACTTCAAGGCCAGCGTGCGCGCGAAGGTGGAGCATCCATTCCGGGTGATCAAGCGCCAGTTCGGCTACACCAAGGTCCGCTATCGCGGCCTGGCCAAGAACACCGCGCAGGTGCTGACCTTGTTTGCGCTATCGAACCTGTGGATGAAGCGAAAGCAGTTACTGCCGACGATGGGGAGCGTGCGCCTGTAACCCGGGCAACACCCTGCAAACGCGCCGGAAACGGCAAAAAAATCGAGGATCTGAGCGCCGTCAGCCTGGTCGATGTGGTTAGGCTCATCCTCCGATGCCGTTGATCAGACCATCCCTAGCGTTTTGATCGGTTCGGCAGCAGTCTGTGCCACCGGCTGTGCAGCCGTACGCTGTGTGCCTAGGGTCTGGGCTGCGTAGGTTTCATCAAGCTCTTGCTTTAAATTTCCCTTGGCCTGGCTGTCCCAGAGCATACCGTCATGGGTCCATTGACCATCTTTGCCACGTTCGTAGAGGTCGCCGTCTGAGCCGACGATCCGGCCGGGATGCTTCAGTGCGTCATGGACTGCGGCGGGCATGTAGGCGTGACGCTCCCAGCCATTCTGCTCGTAGGTCTCCTTGTAGTGCGCGGCCATCGCTGCTGGCGTGTGCATCGCGTTCTGCTTGATGATTTGCCGCGAAGCTTCATTGAGTTGCGACGCACGCTGAGGGCTAGCCGTTTCGGTGTGCGTGCTCATCGTGCGATCGATCAGGCCATCGGCTACTTGGCGCGTCCACTGCTGCGTATTCGCGTTGTGCAGCCACGGTGACTCGCGCAGGCTGCGCGTGTCGTGCTCTTTGGCGGGTTGGGTGTAGGGATCTTTATTCTGCGGCGGCGAACCCAGTGCCAGCTCGATAGACGTACGAGATGCTTTGAAGGTCAGTAAGTCCGCGACTTCCGGCGTGGCAAGTTCGGTCCGCGTCTTGTAGAGCGGCACACCGGCTTCGCCGAAGGCGACTGCAGCGGGATCGATCTCACCAGTGCTGACGTCCCGCGCCCACCGTTCTCCGGCTTGGTGATTCTCAAGGCGCCACGTATTGCCTTGCGCATCTTGTTGGTGGGAAATGCGATGATCATTGATCACATCGGCCAGCTTGTCGCCGCCCACCGCGCCAACGATGCCGCCAACCGCACCTGTGACTAGCAAGCCCGGGCCAGACTCCACGCCGAGCGCTGCGCCTACGCTACTGCCAAGCATGGCCCCGCCAAATGTGCCCAGATTTCGTGTGGCATAGCGAGTGACCTCTGCATCGGCCGCAGTGCTGTTGCCCTGCGCGTCCAGCCGCTCGGTGTTCCTTACCGTACCGCCCAGGTCGTATACCGCCGCCGCCGCGCCCACAACGCCCAGCCCACGGACGGTGCCGGGAGAGAGCCTGCGCGATGCTGCTGCTTCTGCGGTAAGCGCTGTTTCTGCAAGGTTCGCGGCTGGCACATCAAGCCCGGTAGGTGCGCGGACCATACCGGAGGCACTGAGTTCTGCGGATGACCGGAAGTGCGTCTCCTTTAGATCAAAGCTTCCAGCAAACTCACGTGAAAACGTGACATCTTTGACCTCGTTTCCAATGCTTTCCGCCGTTGTAAAGATTCCTTTGGGTGCTGCCTGAATAAATTGCGTTTGCACTTCCGGCAGCACGGCACTTGCGCCACCTTGGGCATACAGCGCCTGCAACTTCGGGACAGGTTGCCCGCCTAACGACGTGACATTCGGGTTATTCAGGACGGCCGGCACTTCCACCTGACCGAAGACACGCTCCAGGTTGGCAGCAGAAGCAACAACTTTGATGTCACCGCGCAGGGAACTTGCGAACTCCTGAGAGGCTTCGCCCCAGAGGCACCTCGACAGGGACGTCGGGTCCTGCGACGGGACGTTCGGATCGCCGTATAAGAACGAGTTTGCAGACTTCCTCGCTGTGGTCGGGTCATGGCCCAGATCTTCAAAGATTTCTCTAGCTTTCTTTTCGATTGAACTGCGAACATCTTCATCAGAAAGAAAATTTGCTCGGGGCGTGTCATTTATGATTGGCAGCCCAGTCTCCTTCGAGAGGCTGACTGCTGCCCCCTCCGAGGAGACCTTTCCGATAGGCCTGCTATAGAGGATTCCACCTTCTTTTTCTGTTGTGGCAGCATGCTGCCGTGCGATGCTTGCTATGTCTTCCAGGCTATTGGACTGCCTGATTAATGCGATTTCGCTCTGGTAGTCATTCATCTGCGCAACTCCTACAGAGCAACCTGCGTGATTAGCGCCCAGTCCTGCTCAAAGACAACTTGGCCGGTGAAGAACGACTTCTTTGACTCCATTAGCGCAGATGGCCTGTCTTCGAACTGCAGGCCTGCCGCAATCAACTTGTTGACCAGAAGCTTGACTCTCTCTAATTCATCAAGAGTGAATGCCCTCGTCGAAAATGATGGGAGCGGCATTCCGACCTCTACGCGATCTAGGTATCCGAAGTTGAGAATATGGATATTGAAGTGGGCCTTGTCCTCCAGCCACCTTGGTTCTAGCTCCCCAAATACCTCAGCCTGATCAACTTCGATTGCAAAGGTATCGTGGCCCAGCTCGTCAAATCCGCGGATGCCTCCAGAGAAACGCGCGCGACCTTCTGGGAAATTTATCCATTCAAATGTCTCTGACATAACAGCGCCTCTTTTCCTGGATATGGATTGATGTGGCTCATTCTTGAGATTGAGCGGACGGCGATTCTTGTGATGCATCACTGCCAATTGTAAGCCGGGAATGACGTAGTGCTGACGGAGCATCGCTATAGTCGCAGCATAAGTGGGCGCCTGCACTTGATCGTCCATCAGCTGCTTGAAACGCTATCCTGCCGGTTCGCCTCAGCCAATAGTTGCTCGTACGACTGCACGCGTATACGTAGGCGAACAAGATGCCAGGACATCGCAAAGGCAAACAACAGTATGAAAGCCAGCACGCCCTGTGTCAGGGTGATCTTGCTCAACACCGCCCAATCCCCGAAGCGCCAGTCTTTCAGCTGTAGATAGAGGGCGAGCAGGACGGGCATGAACCCAAGCTTCTCCATCCCTCCGGTGAACAGCCCGAGCCGATCGTGCATGTTGGTGCGACGGTCGCGGATGAAGGCCTCGCGCCGCCGCCGTTGTTCTAGCGGAAACCTTCGAAGCGAAGCAACGATCGATTGATATTGGTGAAACTCTCGCTCTATTTGATCTGCGTGGTCGGCATAGGGGCGGCGGAAGCTCGGCCACTCGCGCTTGAACGAGAGCGCGCTATAGACGAGGAAACCTGTCAACTCAACCGCAAGGCCGGCGACGGCTAAATAGTCACCAGTCTTACCATCTAGCAGAACGCCGGACAGGATTCCGACGCCCGCACCGATCAGGCCAATCGCCAAGCTCCAGCGCTCCACCGGACCAGCACGGCTCTGTTCGGTCACTTGTGCGTAATGAGCGATTGCCACGGAGAGCGATGGAAAGCTCGGGTCTGCAAGCGCGATAGCGTCTGCATCAACGCCGGCGGTGCGTTCGGTTGCTACTTCATCCAATGAATCCATCGATCTTCCCTTCGCGATCGCGCGTCCACACCACGTTTGTGATGGTCAGTATTCCTCAGCTGCCGACAGCGCGCCAGCGCGTTGCTCAAACGCGTCAAGTCTCTTCCTCGGTTGCTATTGACATGCCACACCTTGCACTCGCAATCTAAGCCCAAGGAGCGTCGAAACTCCGTACATAGCGGTACCCACCTCCGTCAAACCGGTGGGTTTTTTGTGCCTGCATCCTGCAGGTACAAGCCGATGCGATGCCTGCGTCGGGAGGGCGGCTAATACAACACCCGCAAGGGGAATATGCCCGCCGACTATGTACGGTTTCGAACCTCCCGACATCCCGTCGCCATTGGCGGCGGTTCTTGGGTTGTTCCAGGAGGGCGTTGCCATGTCTACCGCATCATCCACGCCGGCATCGGTGCCGGGTTATCTGTTGCCAGCCTTCGCTCACGGCCTGCTGTGGGACGTGGGCGAGGTGCTGCGCCGGCTGGCCGCACGCGCGGCCCTCGAGCAGGCCAGCGACGATCCCGCGCAGCAATTGCTCAACCAGCCCGGTGTGTTGTCGCAGGCCTTGCGCAGCCTGTCCGCACGCATCGACGTGGCGTTGCAGCAGTGCGTTGCTGCACCCATCACCACCAGCCGCCACCCGGAGGCGCCATGACACGCCGCCGCCCACCCAACGCGTCCGCCACCGCACGGCCCACCCGTCAACGTGCGCGCCCCGCGCCACCCAAGCGGGTGCAATGGGTCATCTTCGAACCCGATCGCACCCAGCTGCCACCGATGCTGCCGCCCGAGCCGGACACCACGCCGCAAGGCCCCGGCCGTTTGCATGCACCCCGCCGCGCCCGCCGCCCGCGCCAATGCACCGTCAGCTACACCCTCTACCCCGGAGCCCACGACCACGCCGGCGACCAGCACGTGCCCCACGTCCGCCTCAGCGGTCTATGGCTGGAACAGTTGGGCTTCGCTATCGGTACCAAGCTGCGGATCACCGCCAGCGAGGGGCAGTTGGTGATGGAGGTGTTGGCGCCGGTGGAGGTGCCGGCCAAGGCGCGCAGTGTGCGGCGGTGACGCTACGGCCGCCAGAAGCCTTGCGATTGACCTCGATGCCGGATGCCACTAGCGTCGCAGCCACACCAGCGCACAACGGACGCTTCATGATCGCGCGGCCCCTCTACACCTTGCTCGCCACCCTCGCTCTGGGCGCATGCGCCCACACGGCGGCCACCCCAGCCCCGGCAACCGTCACGGAGACACCTGCCATGCGTTCCTCCCCCGATTCCGCAGTCATTCCCGCTGGCAGTGAATCTAGCGGGCCGATACGAACGGCAGAGGATGCGCTTACCCGCATGCTTGCATTGATTCAAGCGATTCACGGACTTGACGATCTGACACCTGACTACCTGCAGTCCAAAATGGGGGTTCCGGTAACGCATGCGGCAACAGATCCCAAGCGTTACGGCGCCAGTGCTCCGCTTACCAGTGAATGGGGTTACAGCTTTGGCATGGACCAGACGCCTACTGCGGGGCGTTGGTTCGAGTTCACCTTTATTCCAGCGCAAGCGGGTGCTTCCCCCCCCATGACGGAGATCTGCAGGATCGATTTCGATACGTTTACCAAGAAACTGGAAAACATCGGGTTTGTGCGTCAACGCAACATGGTGGAAGACGGGCGATGGATGAGTGACTTCTTCAGTCGCCCAGGCATGCGCGTTGAGGTGTTTCCACGAGGTGAGGCCGATGCGCCGCAGGAGCGGGTGGAGCACCACTGCGTTGAATGGATCTACATTCGTTAATCCAAGGAACGGTCATGCCATTGAGTCCACAGGCGCAAGCGATTGTTGATGACTTCGGCCGCCAGCCAGGCGTCAGCCCCGAACATGTCATCAATTTGCAGGGCGTACTCGCCGCATCGCCCGTTTTGCTTGACCAATTCAATGAGGCGGTTGCCAAGCAGCGCGTGCTCGGCCTAAAACCCCTAACCGACCCGAATGCAGGCGGAACGTTCACGCCGGATGATCATTCCATCCGGCTACCTCTGGCCAGGTTGTCGAATGGACCTGGTGGGAAGTCGCTCGACTCCGGTGAGATGACGTTTGTACTAGGCCATGAATTGCAACATGGCCTATACAGCCCAGCGGCAGCCGCCTCTCGTAAAGATTTCGAAACCGCTGCGGTGCAGATAGCCAAGACCACGCACGACTATTCTGACGCAGCCGAGAAAGTGCTCTCAAGCAACCGTATGGATGAAGCGAGTGCAGAAATCGCAGGCTGGAATGCAACCGTTAGCAGGGTAAGGCAATCAAATCCGCATGCTTCCTTGGAAGATATTTATCGGGAAGCGCCAGGCCGTATGCATGACTTCATTGATCGGACTGGCGGAATGCCGCAATTTAATTACGCGCTCAAGCCCAACCTCACCTTGAACGCAGATATGACGATGCCCGCCAACGCTGCCAACGTCGAGGCAATGGGCGTCAACTTCTTCGACAAGGCTGCCAAGAGCACTCGCATTGGTCACGCGGGGCAGTCTGACTACGCCAACCACTACGGCCCGTGGGTGGTTGGAACAGCTGCCATCTACGAGCGTCACTACAACAAGCCCAGGCCCGGCGATCCAGAACAGCCAATGATCCTGGACATGCAGCGTCTGGGATTAAAAGAAGAAGTACTGGAACGCAACGGCATCGACCTGGGCAGCGATACGCGCCCCATGCCTTACCTCGACAGCAGCACGCAGCCACCGACGCCCGGCCTGTTCCAGCACAGCAAGAATACCCACTTGCACGTGTCGCCAATCTCCGTGCAGGAGTTGGAGCACGAGTTGCGTGAGCGCGACCCGCAATCACAATCATCACCGGCGCTGTCGCCCTCGCAGCCTGGCCACGCGGATCATGCGCTGTACCAACAGATCAAAGGTGGCGTAGAAAAGCTCGATGCGCAACATGGCCGGGAGTGGGATGCATCGAGTGAGCGCATGACGGCAAGCCTGCTTGTGCTCGCAAAGGAAGAAGGCTTATCGCGGGTAGACCATGTGCTGCTCAACAACCCGACAGACAAGCTCGCGGCCGGAGAAAAGGTGTTTCTGGTGCAGGGCACCCAGAGCGATCCAGCGCACCACCGTGCCGACATGGCCACTGTGCAGGCAGTGCAAACGCCTGAAAACCAGTCGTTCGAGCGCGTGCAATCGATTAATCAAGCCCAATCGCAGGCACGGGAGCAGCAGCAAGCGCTTGAGCAATCGCAACAGGAAGTCCCTCCGCCTGGACCAACGATGACGCGTTGAGATCGTTTGCGGACATGCTTGCAAAGGATTGATCAATTCGCGAGATAGAAGGTTTTTCTCAATTTCCTTTGCGCAAGTCCGCTCCCCACAGCACCCAAACCGCCACCGATGCTCGCGCCCGAGCCGGACACAACGCCGCAAGGCCCCGGCCGTTTGCATGCACCCCGTCGCGCCCGCCGCCCGCGCCAATGCACCGTCAGCTACACCCTCTACCCCGGCGCCCACGACCACGCCGGCGACCAACAGGTGCCCCACGTCCGCCTCAGTGGCCTGTGGCTAGAGCAGTTGGGCTTTGCCATCGGCACCAAGCTGCGGATTACTGCCAGCGAGGGGCAGGTGTTGATAGAGGTGTTGGCGCCGGTGGAGGTGCCGCTGCAGCCGCGCAGGGCGCGAAGGTAGGCCTGGCAGAAACGGCTTGGGCTGGTCCAGCCAGAGGGCGCGAGGGCACCTCCGCCCAAGCGAGCTTGTCACCCCCATCGTCTTCGTAGATCGGTCTGGAAAGCGCAGCAATCCGAGGTCGCTGTGCTGGCCGGAACAGGACCGGATCAGCCGGGTGGTGTAACTTGTCCAGCCTGGACACGTTGAGGGTGCATGGCGATGAAGCGTATTGGAAATAGGTGTTGGGCACTAATTTTTGCAGGAGTTCTTCTGTTGCCTGGGTGCGGTAGAACACAGCCGGAAGCTGATAGCCAACAAGCGGAGGCCACTGCTGCAGCCCCTACTCCAACGCCAAGTTCTGATGTCGCCGCGCCGCAATCGTCCCAGGTTGGGATCGGAACCTATGTCACCGAGGGTGGTTGGGGACGTCTGGTCATTGAGGCACCAAAATCCCAAGGATTTCCGACGTTTTCATTGGACACAGAGAATGTCGATAGCGGGTGTACGCTTTCTGGCCAGTTGGATGAAAGTGGCAGTGGAGTCGTTTACGAAGGTGCGACGCCAAGCCAATGCTCACTTGTGCTGAAGGCGGAGCCGGGTGGCGTGGCCGTCAATACCTCGACCAAAGCACAGTGTCAGGTCTATTGCGGAAGTAATGGCAGCTTCGAGGGAAGCTACAAGCGCGTGTCTTCAAGCTGTGCCGCGGATGCAATCGAGAAGGCGCGTCATGACTTCAAGCCTCTCTATGATCAGAAGAAATACGCTGAGGCCAAGGCTGCGCTTGCGCCTATTTACCAAAATTGTGTGACGACGATGGGCCTGGCCGAAGAGGGCGCACTACGAAACGATTACGCGCTAACGCTCTACAAGTTGAAAGATAAGTCGGAGTGCCTGTCGGTTCTATCCAAATATAAGCAAGATACTGCCCGCACGGATGACCAGATTTCCGATGGGATGGCGCCAGCGGTCGTTGACGACTACTTGGCCGTCATCCACGCTGCACGCACGAACATAGCGCTTTGCAGCCGTTAATTGATTGATTCGTTAGCCAAGGAGAAGGACATGCCACACGAAACAGGACAACCAGCGCCACCGCAGCTGAGTGACAACGAACTCAAAACGCTTGCTTATTTTGCGATCGGCGTTGCTTCTGAGGGAAGCATGGCAGGCAAGAACGTTGCCTACAGGCTTTCATTTGCGGGCTCCATCAATGACGGCGTGATGAAACCCATCGGAAATAGCGGGTTTTCAATCGGGACGCTGCAAACCGATCTCGGGCAACATCCAGATGTCGCCACTGGTCTGGTTGATGCCTATCAAGGGTGGGCCAGGCAGCAGACACCGGCTGTTGCTCTTTCGGAGCAGCAGCGCACGCAAACCATCCATGACCTGCAGCGGGATGGCCATGCCATCAAGGCGGAGAATGGAAGGGCTCTTGATGGAACGGTTAAATCAAACATTGATCGCTTCCTCGCCTCTGACGAGGGAGTCGCATTTGTACATGAGCATGACCGCACACAGGTCGAGCGATTGATGCGACCGGGCGATGGAGCAAAAGATCTGGGCAGCGCAGTACAGCAGTTACGTCAGACCGATCTGTATGCAGAGTCAAGTTTGAATGATCAAGCAAAATTGGCAACGATGATCATGAAGCTTGAAAATCAGGCTGGGCGCGGCCGCTATCCTGGCGTACTGCAGAGTATCAATGACGGAACGTTGCAGAGTGTCGACGATGTAAAGACGCGAATCGATGGCATGCTTCCCAACAAGATAGTCAAGGGTCACGAGCAAGCAGACTACATCGAAAGTGGTGTAGAGCATGCGCTTAGGATGGTCTGATCAACGGCATCGGAGGATGAGCCTAACCACATCGACCAGGCTGACGGCGCTCAGATCCTCGATTTTTTTGCCGTTTCCGGCGCGTTTGCAGGGTGTTGCCCGGGTTACAGGCGCACGTTCCCCATCGTCGGCAGTAACTGCTTTCGCTTCATCCACAGGTTCGATAGCGCAAACAAGGTCAGCACCTGCGCGGTGTTCTTGGCCAGGCCGCGATAGCGGACCTTGGTGTAGCCGAACTGGCGCTTGATCACCCGGAATGGATGCTCCACCTTCGCGCGCACGCTGGCCTTGAAGTGTTCCCAACGTCTTTCCCGAGCACGCTCGCGTTTGTTGCCGAGGGCTTGCATCGTCGAGGGCCTGGCGGCGATGAAGAATGCAGCCTTGCAGGCCTGCAGTTCTTCGCGTTTGTCCGCACCGGTGTAGCCGCTATCGCCGAACACGCTGTCTTCTTTGCCATGCAGCAACGTGTGCATCACCGTGACATCGGCGACGTTGGCGGCTGTGCAATGGACGTGGTGCACCAACCCGGAAAATTCATCCACGCCGATGTGCGCCTTCATCCCGAAATACCACTGATTGCCCTTCTTGGTCTGATGCATCTCAGGGTCGCGCGCGTTGTCGGCATTCTTGGTCGAACTGGGCGCCGCGATCAGCGTCGCATCGACGATCGTGCCCGACCGCAGGCTCTGGCCCTTGCGCGCCAGATGCGCGTTGACCGCTTCCAGCATCCGCGCGGCAAGGCCATGGGTCTCCAGCAGGCGCCGAAAGTTGAGAATCGTGGTCTCGTCCGGAACGTTGTCCAAGCCACCGAGCTGGGCAAACCGCCGCAAGGTCGGGATCTCGTGCAGTGCTTCTTCCATCGCCGGATCGCTCAGCGCATACCACTGCTGCAGCAGATGAATCCGCAACATCGTCGCCAGTGCGTACGGCTGCCGACCTGGCCGGCCCGATACCGGATAGTGCGGCGCGATCAGACCGAGCAGTTGCTGCCACGGAACCACCTGCTCCATCTCGGCCAGAAAGATCTCGCGCCGGGTCTGCTTGCGCTTGCCCAGGCCCTCAGCGTCACCGAACGTCAGTTGCATGGATCACTCCTCAACATGAGGCGGGTAGTGTCGCGTATCTGTGGTGCGTTGTTCAGAGGTTCCCTTAAAGGCACCGCAGTCTTCAATGCATTGCGTGGGGCAAACCAGGCAAGCCCACTCTCTAACGCGTACGGAAGCGTGGTGGCCGATCCGCTCATCAATCCAACTGATGCACACAACGGCCGCGGTGCTGCTGATGTATCTCATCACTACGGTGTGGTTAAAACGTTGTTCCTCCAGAACGCCGAAGCCCCAGCCTTTATTCAATCAGTGGATCAAGGAGCAAATCATGCCTGGGGACGCCCGCAAGCCGAGGGAAAGAGTGGACCTACCGCAGGTCTTTACGCTTCCGGCAAAGATGTTGTCGTGTGGAATCGTGATGGTCAGGGCCACGCGGTTGTTGGTGGTGTGTGGTCTGACGCATCGCGGGCAAGTCTGAGCCGTGAGCGGCACCAGGACGGAACGACCGATATCAATCGTACAAACTCGGATGGCTCACATGAACGCCTTCTCCATGTTGATCCGCGCGCAGTCCCGTTGCGTGTACGAGGCGAGGCGGTCCAACCTGAGCGGCATGAGGCGCAGCCTGCAGTGCCGACCCATGGCTCACTTGGTCCATCACAAGACCCCCTTCACCGCCAGGCGGAGGACGCAGTGCGCCGTTTGGAACAAGATTTGGGTCGAGGCTATGACGACAATAGCGCCCGACTGGCTGCCAGTTCTGCCTATCTTGCAAAAGAGAACGGATTGTCGCGGATCGATCACATTATGTTGAGTGAGGAAACAAAATCTATCCGGCAAGGCGAGAAAGTCTTTGTAGTCGAAGGGGCGTTGAACGATCCCGCACACAAGATGGCGTACATGAAGACGAATGACGCTATCGCACAGCCGGTTGAACAGTCTCTGGCGCAGTTGCAGTCTTTAGGTGAGACGCAGCGGCAGCAACAATCCCAGCAACAAGAGCAGCAACGCGACCAGTCGATCACTCCACCGCCTCGGATGGTGTGAGAGCGCTGCATTCTTTCTACGTCACTGGAACGTCTGGAGACCGGAAAGGTTTAGAGCCTGCTGACACCCCATCGCCATTGGCTGTGGCGATGGGCTCGCCAAGCGATGCATCACGGCAGGCGAGGGCTTCTACTTCGCCAACGGCTGCAACGCCAGCCAGGCATGGAACTGTGACGGCTTGATTCGATAGCGGGCGATGTTGCCTTCGTGTAGTTGGTTCAACTCGTTTACAGTCAGTGCTAACACGTCTGCAAACTCTTGCGGATCGGTCAGAGCCGCAATCCGATGTTGGATGCCGGCGAGGTCGTTGCGCCGGATGCCGGTCTGGATGATCTCTGCTACGAGTACACGTAGTAACTCGCGATGCTTCAGCCGTAGCGGTTCCGGCGCGGGCAGTGACTCGCGCACGATGGTGTAACGCTGGCACGAGCGTTCGTATGCCCATGCAAAGACATCGCGCAACAGGTCGATGCGATTGAGCTCGTAGATGCCAAGCGTTCCTTCCACATAAAGCTCCTCGGGTACATCGACGAATGACAGTGGTGCCAGATTCTGTCGAACGAGTGGAATGTTTGCAGCCAGACGTGAGGTGCGCTTGTTGACGTCATCGAATGGCTGCAGATAAGGCAGTTGCACCATGGCAAAGAACGCCTGCTCAAAAGGGTCGACGATTGCAGTCGCTTTGGCGAGTAACGTGTCGAAGTGCTCGGAGATCAGCTGAGGAATTGCAAGTGGAAGATAGACCGATCCGGAAATGGCCACTTCGTTTTTCCGCAGGCGTCCGCCGGCGTCAGGATCCGGCAACAGGTTGTCCGATAAAAGTGCATGCAGGTTCTGTAGCGTGTAACGGTTGAAGCCGATCTCCTGCGCCTGCTCCACCAGCATCTCGATGGCAGCCTTATGGTTGAGGATCATCTGCGCTTCCAGGTGATCCTTGCCCGCCGCGGCCAATCCGAACTGGATCAGATTCTGGGTATCAAGGCGACTATAGGTATTGCCTTCCAAGCGGCTCGATGCCCACGAGAGATCGATCAGCAGCCGGTCTAGCACTTGCCGCGCATATGTGCCGGCAGGCCGGCCTTCCACAGGTGAGCGGCCGAGCTGGTGCAGGTGCGCACGCAGCGAGGAAGAGAGATAGGCAGTTTGATTGGGTTGATAATTTTCGAGAAATTGTCGCTGGTAGCCGACCGGTGTTCGACGGGGCAAAGCGCGTCGGATGAGATTGCGAACCTGCGCGGCCTCCGCGGTAATTGCAATCTCGGTATCGGCTTGTGCTGTTGGCAATTGCTCCAGCCCACGTTGGGCGATGGTTCGGTACTTTCGCGCGCGCGCGTTCCCTTCGACTATCAGGCGGCCCTGGTTCGCAAGGTCGGCTATCTGGCGCTGTAAAGTGCGGCGCGCCACTTGTGGGAACACCGCCTGCAGCGCTTCGATGCCCACGCCGCCGGACTCGGCAGCGATGGCATCGAGCAAGGCGGTTGGGTCGGTGGAAGGCTGGCGGGCCATTGTTCTTCCGTAGCAGCCATTTAGTGGCGCGATTTAAGCGCATTCTGGCGCGATACGCCAATTTGTGGCGCGATTCCGGGTTATTTGGCGTGATTCTGGCCTCAAATGGCGCGATTCCGTGTGTGAGACCGCCTGCCATCGCGCCATTGAAGAGCGTCGTGGCGTGCATCTGCCAGAGATCCCGCGCCCGGCACATCCGCTGCCATCTTCTGGCCGCTCATCCACACGTCTCAGGGTACGGGTTTGCCCCGCCGCTGGTACTCCAGAATCATCTGCGCCAGATCGTCTTCTTCGGCATAGAAGTAGGCCACCGGCACGTCGAGGGCGTTTGCCAGCCGCTGGATGGTTTGCAGGTCGGGCTGGTGGACGCCGGTTTCGTAGCGGTTGACGCGGGTGCTGGCGACAAAGTCGTCCAGGCCGGCCTTGATGCCCAGGTTGCGCTGCGACAGGCCGTAGACCTGGCGCGCCTCGCGTAGCCGGCGGCTGTACACGGGGAGCTGTCGTTTCTCAACCAAGGGTGTGCGCGTCCCGGACTTCGATGCACGGAAGCTTCCGAAAGCGGGCTTGACTTCGATACTACGGTAAACGTAGTCTTGGTTTGATGGCTACGTTAAACGTAGCTGTGGCAGTGCCTGCGGTGGCGACGCCAACGATGAGTTGAGCGTCGGGACCACTGTAGGCAGTGGGGGAAGTGCAACAACTTGCGCAGTGATGGCGTGTCGGGCCCGGGTGGGCACCGAGGCGCTTTGCGTGCGCGATGATTGATCGTATGGCAAACAGTTAGCAATACTGATCATGGCCCGCTGTCGCAGCGGTGCTTTGTTTCGGCAGTCAGGTGCAGGACCGATCTTGCTCAGCTGGCTGCGCGCTCCGGGGCCGACCCGAGTGCGCTGTCGGCGGGGCCAACCCAGGCAAGCCAAAGGACGCTCCATGAAGACACGCACGTTACGCGACGCCATTTCTATCGCCCTGTTCGCTGTGAGCAGCGGGGCGGCAGGTGCGGCGACGGCACAGGCCGCGGCACCGCAGGCAGCGGCAACAGATCAGGCAGCTGCGGCCGGCATTCCGGCGCCCGCGTCGGCAAGCACCAGCGACCCGGCGGCTGCCACCTCTCCCGAACCGGCGCCTGCGGCGATTCCACCGACGCCAGCATCCGCAACCGAGTTGGAGACCATCGAAGTCACTGGCACACGCATCAAGGGCGGTGCGGTGCCGTCGCCGGTGATCGCAATCAGTGCGGCGCGCATCCGCGAAGAAGACTTCGGCGATCTGGGCGAGGTGATCCGCAGCGTGCCGCAGAACTTCTCCGGTGGGCAGAACCCGGGCGTGCTGAGCGGCAACCTGGCCGGAGCCGGCAACGCGAACCAGAACATGACCGGTGGCGCGAGCCTGAACCTGCGTGGCCTGGGCGCCGATGCCACGCTCACGCTGCTCAACGGGCGCCGGCTGGCCTATGGCGGGTTCACCCAGGCGGTGGACATCAGTGCGATCCCGGTGGAGGCGGTGGAGCGGCTGGAGATCGTGGCCGATGGTGCGTCGGCGATCTATGGGTCGGACGCGGTAGGTGGCGTTGGCAATGTGATCCTCAAGCGCGACTACGATGGGGTGAGCGTGGGCACGCGCTTCGGGCGGGCCACGCAAGGCGGGCTCACCACTCGGCAATACAGCGTCACTGCCGGCACCACCTGGCGCAGTGGCGGGTTGATCGCCACGTATCAGGACGTCTCGGCAGACCCGATCTACAGCCGCCAGCGCAGTTACACCGCGCAACTCACCGACCCGTCCACGTTGTATCCCGGCAGCGATCTGCGCAGCGGCCTGCTCAGCGCGTACCAGGCGCTGGGCGACAACGCGGAGCTACGGCTGGACGCGTTACGCAGCGAACGCGACCAGCTGCATTTCTACGCGGTCAGTGGCCGCAACAGCCTGGTCACGCCGACCACCACCAGCCTGCTGCTCTCGCCCAGCCTGGTGGTGTGGTTGCCCCGCGACTGGACGCTGACGCTGGGCGCCACCGACGGCAACAGCAAGCACGATCAATACCGCCAAGAAACGGCGCTGGCCAGCGGTGCGGTGAGCGTGACCGACCTGTGCTACTGCAACGACAGCCGCAGCTACGAGCTGGGAGCCGAAGGGCCGCTGTTCGCGCTGCCGGCAGGCGATGCGCGGCTGGCGGCCGGGGTGGGGTATCGCAGCAACACGTTCCGCAACGTCAACCACGTCAGTGGCGTGGAGACGATCGATGGCAGCGAAAGCGCGCGCTTTGCCTATGCGGAGGTGAATCTGCCAGTGGTGGGCCCGGCGCAAGGCGTGCCCGGTGTGCAGCGACTGACGCTGACGGCGGCGGTGCGCGGGGAGGACTACAGCAGCTTCGGCGGAGTGACCACGCCCAAGTTCGGCGTGCTGTACGGGCCTGGCAGCGATGTGACCTTGAAGGCGTCGTGGGGCAAGTCGTTCAAGGCGCCGACGCTGTTCGAGCGCAACTACGCGCAGGAGGCGTGGTTGTTTCAGCCGGGCGCCTTCGGCGGGGTGGGCTTTCCCGCCGGGACCACGGTGCTGGTGGCCGATGGCGGCAACCAGGATCTGCAGCCGGAGCGCGCCATCACCCGCTCGGTCTCGCTGGCCTGGCACCCCGAGGCACTGGATGGCCTAGAGGCGGAGCTGACCTGGTTCGGGGTGGACTACAGCAACCGCGTGCTGCAGCCGATCACCAATGCCAGCCAGGCCTTGCGCAATCCGATCTACGCGCCGTTCGTGGACCGCTCGCCGACGCCGCAGGCGCAGGCCGATGTGATCGCGCTGGCCAGCCGGTTCTCCAACTTTGCCGGCGTCGCCTACGACCCGAGCCGGGTGGCGGCGATCATCTACACGCAGTACGCCAACGTGGCGCAGCAGGACATCGAGGGTGTGGACCTGAGCGGCAGCTACCAGGTGGCGTTGGCGCGTGGCACGCTGACCTTGCGCGGCTCGGCGAGTTGGCTGGACAGCACGCAGCAGACGTTGCCCACGCAACCGGCGTTCGATCTGGCCGGCACGCTGTTCAACCCGCCCACGCTGAGCAGCCGCGTGGGCGCGGTGTGGAAACAGGGCGGGCTCACCGCCTCGCTGTTCGGCAACTACCGCGGCGGTGTGCGTAACCGCGCCGATGGGGTGGAATCGGCATCGTTCACCACGGTCGATATGGCGTTGCGCTACGCCACCGGCGCCCGCCGCGATGCGTGGGCCGGGCTGGAGTTTGGCGTGTCGGTGGACAACGCCTTCGATCGCGATCCGCCGTTGTACCGGGTGACCTCGCCGCTGTACGTGGCGGCGTACGACTCCACCAACTATTCGGCGATTGGTCGCTTCGTGAGCGTGTCGGTGTCCAAGCACTGGTGATGCGTCGGCTGCCTGCTGCAGCCGATGTGCAGCCGACCGTTTTTGAGCGTTGCTGAGAGGAGTGCGTGCGTGACCAATCACAAGCTATGGCGCCTGCTGCTTGCAGGCGTGCTGATGGCGGCAGGTGTGTGCGTGGGCCACGCGCAAACGGTGTCGCCGCAGCGACTGCTGGAGATGGTGGATATCGCCAGCCCCACGCTGTCGCCGGATGGCCGCAGCGTGGCCTTTCGTACCGAGCAGGCATCGGTGCAGCGCAATACCTACGACAGCATCTGGTATGTGCAAGGCCTGCAGGATGCTGCGCCCAGACGTGTGGCCGATGGCGGTGTGCCGCTGCGCGATTCGGCCGGTGGCGCGTTGCCTGCGAAGGTGGTGTGGTCGCCGGATGGCCGCTGGCTGTACTACCGCGCGTTGCTCGATGGCGTGATTGCGGTGTGGCGCGCAGCGGCGGATGGCTCCGGCGCGTACGTGGTGACGCGCGATGCGGCGGACGTGCGCGACTTCGCGTTGGACGCGGAGGGGCGGGTACTGTGTTACCGCGTCGGTGCCACGCGCGCGCAGGTTCTGGCGGCCGAGCAGGACGAGTATGCGCAGGGCATCCGGATCGATGACACGGTGCCGCTCGGGCAGGGCCTGTTCCGCTCGGGCAATGTAGAAGGGCGGCTGGCCACGCAGCGCTTTGCTGGTGTGTGGTTCGATCGCGCCGGGTTGTCGGCGGATGTGCCGGAGCACTGGGTGGCGATGGACCTGGCGACGGCAAGCACACGGCCACTCGCCGCTGCGCAGGTGCCCGCGGAGGAACCGCCCGTCAGTGCGCTGCGCGGTATCGACGGTGATGCGTGGCAATCCGTGCGTGCGCCGCAGGGCGACGCGGTGGCGGTGCTGTCGCGTGTGGGTGATGGCAACGGCCAGCTATACCGGCCGCAGGTGGCGCTGTCGGTGTTGCCCGGCCCACGTACACGCAAGGCGCTACGCTGCACGGCGGCGGCCTGCGTGGGCAAGGCGATCACCGCAGTGCAGTGGCGGCCGGGCAGCGCGGAGGTGCTGTTCACCATCACCGATCCTGCGCTGGGCCTGGCGCAATCCATCCAGCGCTGGAATCCGGCCACCGGGCAGGTGCATGCGGTGGTGCAGGGGCGGGGTTTGATCAATGGCGGACGCGATTCCTCCACACACTGCGGTGCGTCGGCCGCTGCGCTGGTGTGCGTGACAGCCGAGGCCGATCGCCCGCCGCGTCTGGAACGTATCGCGCTCGAAGATGGCGCGCGGCAGGTGCTGTTCGATCCCAACGCGGAGCTTGCGGCGGACATGGCGCGTGCGACGCCCGCACGGCTGTTGCAGTGGCGCGATGCGCGTGGACGTCAGTACAGCGGTCAGTTCTTTGCGGCACGCGGTGATGGCGCGGGCAAGCTGCCGTTGTTCGTCACCTACTACAGCTGCCCGGGCTTCGTGCGCGGTGGCGTGGGCGACGAGTGGCCGCTGGCCGCGTTGGCGCAGGTGGGGATTTCGGCGTTGTGCATCAACCAGTTGCCCGGCTACACCATGGATGCGCTGGAACGGCACGGCGAGGGGCTGGCGGCAGTGGAAAGTGCGGTGGCGTTGTTGTCAGCGCAGGCCGGCATCGATTCTACGCGCGTGGGCATGGGCGGGCTTAGCTTCGGCGGTGCGGTGACCCTGTGGACGGCCACCGAGTCGAACTTGCTGGCCGCCGCCTCGGTCGCCAACCCGGTGGTGTCGCCGACGTACTACCTGTTCGGCAGCATGAAGGGTGAGCCCTTCCTTAAGGGCTTGCGCCAGATGTGGGGCCTGGGCGCACCGGAGCAGACGCCTGAGCGTTGGAAGGCGTTGTCGCCGGCGTTCAAGTTTGACAGGATCCGCGCGCCCATCCTGTTTCAGCATTCCGAGCAGGAGTATCTGTATGCACTGGATTACGTTATTCCGCTGCTGCGTGCGCAACGTGCCGAGCTGTATGTGTTTCCGAACGAGCCGCACCAGAAGTTTCAGCCGCAGCACAAGTTGGCGGTGTATGCGCGCAATGTCGATTGGTTCCGCTTCTGGCTGCAGGACTACCAGGACGCTGCGCCGGAAAAGGCCGCGCAGTACGCGCGCTGGCGTGCAATCAAGGCGGCACTGCCGGCGCGTGGCGATTAGCGTGCGTGATGCCGTTTGCGCGTGGCACACGTTGCCACGCACATGGCAGGCTTCCAGGCAGCGCAGGCAACATCAGCCTTGATGACGGACCCAGTTCTCGACCGCACACAGGTCGAAGATGCGCATGACGCTGTGGTCGCCGTCGGCCAGCGTGTGGTCGAAATGGTGGCGCAGGGCATCGGCATCCAGCAACCCCTGGCTTTCGAGTCGACCATGCAGCAGATAATCGCGGATCTGCTGCCTGCCCTGACGATAGACCGCGCCGGAATAGTTCATGAAGGTGCCTTTGCTGCGGCGGTGCAGGATCTGTGCAGGCAGCACCTCGGCAAACGCATCGCGCGCCACCGCGCGATTGCGGCCGCCGTCGATCCACATCCAGCTCGGCACGTTCAGGCAGGCTTCCACCACCGGTTGCGACAGCAACGGCATGCGCAGATGCCATGACGCGCTGCGCGCCAGTCCATCGCGGAACACCTGGGTGCCGGCCAGATCGAAGATGCGTTCGCGGTCGCCGGGCAGGCTGCCGGGCGGGGCATCGAACCAGGGATGCGATTGCAACCGAACCTCAGCCTGCGTGCTTGGCAGAAACGATCGCTCCGGCTTGCGCGGCGGGCCGGCCTTGGCGAGGAGTTTCTTCATCGTCAACCTGCCTGCTTTCCAGAGCGTGCATTGATGCAGCTCGGCGAGATCGTGGATTGCGCTGAAGCCGGCGCGCAGGCCGCCTGCGCGGAAGGCATCTGCGGCGGGCGCGGCGGTTCTGGTGTTGCAGAACACGGTGTCGCCACCGCCGCCGGAAAAGAAACTGGTAATGGTCAGCTGCCTGCTGATCGCCTCTTTCAGCGCATTGGAGGCATGCTGCAGAAACCAGGTGCTGGGCGCGACCGCATGTGCCGGCGGTGCGAAATCGACCGGCGCAGCGTCGAATCCGAGTGTCCGCACGATCAGCTCGGTGCCCAACAAGTCACTCATCTGCCGGGCATAGTGGCGCTCGTCGGCGCCAGGCACCGGCGTAACCAGGTTGCAACATGCCACGCGCGCTGTGGTGTCTTTCAGACACGCGGCGAGGATGGACGAGTCCAGACCGCCAGAGAGTTCCAGCAGCACAGACGCATCGGTCTGCGCCCAACACATGATGCTGGAGGCCACCGCCTGACGTACCTGCGCCTGTGCGGCGAACGGGTCGTGCCGGCGCTGCGGTGCTGCGACGAAATCCCAGGGGTTCCAGATCTGTTCGACACTGCTGCGGTTGGGCTGGAGACACAGCTGGCTGCCCGGCAGCAATTCGCGCACGCCGGCAAGCCCGGTGCGCTTGGTCTTGAGGTGCGGATAGTGCAGATGATGGGCGATGGCGTCCCAATCGATCTCACGCGTGTACATACCCGCACGCGTGGCGATCGAGATGTCTGAGGTAATGAAGCCATGCTGTAGCGCGTAGACGCATGCCACGCCGCCGGAAGGCTCGCGCATGACGGTGATGGCGCTCGGATCCTCGTGCGGTGCATGCAACAGCAGGTACTCGCCCCAATGCGTATCGATCAGGTGCCGCGTCCGCCGTGCTGCCGACAACGCCTGCAGCGATGCGCCGTCCACCACTGGGGTGTTGTCGCGCCGCGAAAAGACATGGCCGATCAGTGCGCTGCCACCGGGCACGTCGAGTACAGGCGTGTCGTCTGATGCATACAGATCGATGCATTCAGCGCGTAGCCGTGGAAGTAACCCGATCTGTCGCAGCGCCTCATCGACAGCGACGCGGTTGCCATCGCGGTGCGTCTGCGGATGATTGAGCAAGGCGATGTAGCGGTACATCACACCACCCGGATGGGCGTATGCGCGTGGACGTTTCCAACCGTGTCGTTCAAGACCAGATCGCCCGCCTGTACCCAGCAATGCGCCGAAAACGGATCGAGCGCGACGCCGAAGACAATCCGGGCATCGAGCTGGCGCCTATGCAGGAATCTGGCCAACGCGACCGAATCGAGCAGGCAGCGCATCTCGACCGGCACCCACACGCGTGCGTGCCTGAAGACCGATGCCGCATCGATGAGCCGTTGCTCGAGCCGGGCGACCGAGCGTTGTTGCAGTCCCCGGCGCTGTGCTCCAGCGGAGAGGCTGCCGAGTATCTTACTGAGCGGAGTGCGCTTCAACGCCAGCCGCGTGGACAGCACGAGCGCCAGCACTTCAAACAGTTCAAACAGCTGTGGTCGTCGCGCTGGTATGGGCGTCTCCATCGCGCTACGCGCAACAGGCATGACGGAAGGCTGCGGGCCGGCAGCCGCTTGCGACCCTTCCACAAGCAGCCCCCGTTCGACAAGGCCGTCGATCTCCGGCTCCGATACCGGCTCTTGCGCCAGGTAGGCGAGCAGGGAGTGTTCTTGTGCACTGGGCAGACGGAAGTAGCGGTCGTTGCCGACATCCAGGAACACCAGGCGCTCGCCAATGCGGCAGAACGATAGGTCGTCGCGCAATGTGTAGCGGTGCATGGCATTGTCCTGGAGAGAGAAGGGGCGCACCGTTCGAGTGCGCCCCGTGGCCTGTGAAGTTGCCTATCGGCATCTGCAGCCGAGTGGCGCCTGCCGCGCGTTGGCAGTGCCTAGTCCTGGCTGATGCCCAGGGTGGTGATGCCACCCATTTCTTCGCCTGCCAATGGCCCGCCCTGTGTGTCCAGGCTTGCGACCCCGAGTACGATGAGATCCTGATCCAACGCCGTGGCGCGAGCGTCGTTGTTGCTGGTATCCATGGTCTCTACTCCTGGTGGGAGAGGCGTGCGCATAGGCACGCCTCGGGTTCACTCTTCGGAAATGCCGGGCACATTGAAGCCGCCGATCTCTTCGCCAGCGAGCGGGCCGCCTTTGGTGTCGGTGCTGGCAACGCCAAGCACCGTGATCTCGCTGGATGCATCGCTGTGGGTGGTGTCGTTGCTGTTCATCGCTGTCTCCTAGTTATGTCATGGGGCTCCATGACATGCACAAGGTAAGAAGCGAGGAATCTGATTTTCAAATGATTACTGCGTTGCACGCCGGTAATTAAATCCGGTCTGTGATCGATGCCCGGAATGACGGCACTTTTCTAGGGAACCTCTGAACAACGCACCACAGATACGCGACACTACCCGCCTGATGTTGAGGAGTGATCCATGCAACTGACGTTCGGTGACGCTGAGGGCCTGGGCAAGCGCAAGCAGACCCGGCGCGAGATCTTTCTGGCCGAGATGGAGCAGGTGGTTCCGTGGCAGCAACTGCTCGGTCTGATCGCGCCGCACTATCCGGTATCGGGCCGGCCAGGTCGGCAGCCGTACGCACTGGCGACGATGTTGCGGATTCATCTGCTGCAGCAGTGGTATGCGCTGAGCGATCCGGCGATGGAAGAAGCACTGCACGAGATCCCGACCTTGCGGCGGTTTGCCCAGCTCGGTGGCTTGGACAACGTTCCGGACGAGACCACGATTCTCAACTTTCGGCGCCTGCTGGAGACCCATGGCCTTGCCGCGCGGATGCTGGAAGCGGTCAACGCGCATCTGGCGCGCAAGGGCCAGAGCCTGCGGTCGGGCACGATCGTCGATGCGACGCTGATCGCGGCGCCCAGTTCGACCAAGAATGCCGACAACGCGCGCGACCCTGAGATGCATCAGACCAAGAAGGGCAATCAGTGGTATTTCGGGATGAAGGCGCACATCGGCGTGGATGAATTTTCCGGGTTGGTGCACCACGTCCATTGCACAGCCGCCAACGTCGCCGATGTCACGGTGATGCACACGTTGCTGCATGGCAAAGAAGACAGCGTGTTCGGCGATAGCGGCTACACCGGTGCGGACAAACGCGAAGACCTGCAGGCCTGCAAGGCTGCATTCTTCATCGCCGCCAGGCCCTCGACGATGCAAGCCCTCGGCAACAAACGCGAGCGTGCTCGGGAAAGACGTTGGGAACACTTCAAGGCCAGCGTGCGCGCGAAGGTGGAGCATCCATTCCGGGTGATCAAGCGCCAGTTCGGCTACACCAAGGTCCGCTATCGCGGCCTGGCCAAGAACACCGCGCAGGTGCTGACCTTGTTTGCGCTATCGAACCTGTGGATGAAGCGAAAGCAGTTACTGCCGACGATGGGGAACGTGCGCCTGTAACCCGGGCAACACCCTGCAAACGCGCCGGAAACGGCAAAAAAATCGAGGATCTGAGCGCCGTCAGCCTGGTCGATGTGGTTAGGCTCATCCTCCGATGCCGTTGATCAGACCATCCCTAGCGCTGCTACAGGCAGCCAATGCACTATCGCGTGTCGCGGCTACGCTCGTTCAACGCAGCGACAATGCGTGGCACAGCCTGTTTGCGTCGTGCGTGATAAGCCTGCAAGGCCGACTGCAACGCCACGAAGTCGCGTCGTTGCCAGTGATGCTCTAGCGCCACCAGCTCGTCGTCGACCGCGTCGAGCATGCCCTGTTTGGCACGGCGTATTGGCGCCAGCCGGTCGTTGGCCTGTTTGACAGCACGGTGCAGTGACCAGTGGGAGGTGCCGCGCGCGATCGCGTCGAACAGTTTCCAGGTCTGCTTCACCACATCGTCCTGCGTGGTGGTCGATTCCGGCGCTATGATGATGCGTGGCACAGGTGCCGTGCCGATATCGCAGGCCATCGACAACAGGCGCTCCATCCAGTCGTAGAGATCGCGCAACGCTACTTCGGTGAGCAACGGCACCTGCAGGCCATAGCGTGCGTGATCGGCAACCAGCCCTTCGCCGACCAGGCGATACAAGGCAAAACGCACCGGGGTAGCGCTGGTGTTGAATTCGCCAGCAAGCTTGCCTGGATCGATCCGTTGACCGGGCAGGTAGCGCCCGGATTGCAGCGCACGTCTGACCTGCTCATAGACGAACGCACTCTTGGAATGAATCGCACTCATCGCCGAACTCCTTGTCTGCGTACGATGGCTGGATCGTACATGGAATGCAGAGGTGCACGAGGGCGGTCGTGTGCGTTTTTTCAATCCATCGCAGATATAGCATTACAGGCATGGTGCAATATCACTGCACCATGCCATGCAAACGCGCCTGCACCATTGTTCAAATCTAGCTGCGATTAAATTGCGGCTTGTTCACCAATCCGTCGGCGCATAGTCCTTCAGAAACTGCCCCCACACATGCTCGCCGGTGTTGGCGCCGTGGATGATCGGGTCGACGATGCGCGCGGCGCCGTCGACGATGTCCAGTGGCGGGTGGAAGCGTTCCTGCTGCACCTTGAGCGCGGCGATGTCGGCCGGATCCTCGTCGGTCACCCAGCCGGTGTCGACGCTGTTCATGTGGATGCCGTCGTTTTGATAATCGGCCGCCGAGGTGCGCGTCATCATGTTCAACGCGGCCTTGGCCATGTTGGTATGCGGGTGCCGGGTGGTCTTGAAGTTGCGGTAGAACTGCCCTTCCATCGCCGAGACATTGACGATGTGTTTGTCGCGCTCGGGTGTGCGCAGCATCAGCGGCTTGAGGCGCGCGTTGATGATGAAGGGCGCGATGGCGTTGACCAGTTGTGTTTCCAGCAGCTCGACCGACGGCACTTCGGCCATCAGCAGGCGCCAGGAATTGCGGCCGCGCAAGTCGACTTGCTGCAGATCCTGATCGAGACGGCCTTCGGGAAACAGATGTTCCTGGGCCACCAGCTCGTCGTCCAGCAACGCGACCTGCGACAGCTCGGCGGCGCGGGTGAGGCCATCGGCATCGGCGAGGCCGCGCCCGTGCACGGCCGGCAGCGCGGTGGCCGAGGCTTCGCGCAACAGCTCGGGCGTGCGCAGGCCTTCGTAGTGACCAACGAGCTTTTGTACGGTGTCGGGTAACGCATCCAGCGCGGCGGTTTCGTTGGCCATCATGTGCGCGTAGAACTGCGGCGGGCGGCGCACGGTCTGGCAGGCGTTGTTGATGATGAAATCCAGCCTTTCGCGGGTGGCCAGCAGCTGGCTGCAGAACGCTTCCACGCTGGGGGTGTGGCGCAGGTCCAGGCCGAATACCTGCAGGCGATGGCCCCACTGCGCAAAGTCCGGCTCTTCCGCATAACGCGCGGCCGAATCGCGCGGGAAGCGTGTGGTGACGATCAGCTCGGCCCCGGCGCGTAACAACTTCAAGCCAGCCTGATAGCCGATCTTGACCCGCCCACCAGTGAGCAATGCCACGCGGCCGCGCAGGTCGGCGGTTTCGGTGCGCTTGAAGAAGTTGAGCTCTGCGCAAGCCGGGCACATCTGGTCGTAGAAGTGGTGCAGCTGGGTGAACTTCTGCTTGCACACATAGCAGTGACGCAGCTCGGGCGAATGCATCGGCTCCGGCGTGGCGGTTGCGTTCTCGCCGTTATGCGCATCGTGCAGACCAGCGGCATGCGGCGGGAAGACGTTTGGCGTGCTGAACACCGGTTTGCGCCGCAGCGCACGGATACCGCGTTGCTCGAGCAGCGCCTCGGCCTTGCGCACCTTCTCCTGATGCCGTTCGCGCTCGCGTTGCTTGAGCAGCTGCCGCCGCGCCTTCGGCTCGGGGTGATAGACCTTGGCCACCACCTGGTGTAGGCGCACGCGGTCGGCTTCGGGCAGCGCGTCGAGCACGCTGCGGTCGGCCTCGATGGCCTCCAGCAGGTCCAGCGCCACGCGCAGGCGGTCGGTGAGGGGCAGGTCGTCGGCGGGCAGGGGCGGGGCGTTGGTGTTCAAGATGGATCCGAAAAGAGCGGCAGAAAGCGAAGCGAACGCAGCGGGCAGCTGATGGCGGACCGCGATGGACAGCTGGACCAGCGACCGCGACGGCCCGGGACCCTGCTGCAGCAGGCCGGAACAGCCGGCTGGCGGCTATTTTCGCCGATCCTGGGGTGTCGACGCCAATGGGGTGCCAGGCCAGACTGCAGTTGTCGCCAGCCAGTACGCCTCCATCGTGCGCGATCAGGTCAAGCGCTACGACATGACCAAGATGATGAGCGATCCGGACACCGTGAGTGCGTTGGTCAAGCAACAAGGCCTGCCGATCCAGATCCAGAACATCACGCTTGGCCGTGCGCGTCCCAATCCGGATGTGTTGCAGCAGATGAATCTCACCGCTGCGCAGCAGCAGCGAGTCAAAACCTTGGTCGAGGCGACGACTGCAGAACGGCAGCGCGAGCAGGAACAGGTCGCCAAGGCGGATGCCGACAACGCCTACCGCAATCGCATGGAGCTGACGCCTGAGCAGTACCTCGCCAGCCAGATCGCCGAGCTCAATGCAGAGGCCTGCAAAAAGGCGCAGGCGTGTTACATGGTGCCGTCCGGCACATCTGTGATTGCTAAATAGCGTGCGGTATTGATAGACGGCAAGCCAACGCGCTTGTTGCCTTGCTGTGTGTCTTCGATATTCAACAGCGCATGGCTTGGTGCGTTTGCCCAAGCCACCAAGGCTGCTCACGCACTCTCCAAATCGGGTGAGCTAGGGTTGGTTCTTACTGTTGTTGTGGGAGAAGACACCATGGGCCTGTTGGTCGACGGCAAGTGGCAAGACGGTTGGTACGACACAGACAAGAGCGAGGGGCGTTTCGAACGCTCGCAGTCGCGATTTCGTAACTGGGTGACACGCGATGGCAGTGCAGGGCCGCACGGTGACGGTGGCTTTCAGGCCGCTCCGAGGCGTTATCACCTGTATGTGTCGCTGGCCTGCCCTTGGGCGCATCGCACGTTGATCTTTCGTCGCCTGAAAGGCCTGGAGGCGATGATTGATGTCTCCGTTGTGCATTGGCTGATGGGCAAGCACGGCTGGACCTTCGCGCAGGGCCCGGGTGTGGTGGGCGATGCGATTCATCATGCGCAGCATCTGTACGAGGTCTATCTCAGCGCCGATCCTCACTACTCAGGGCGCGTGACCGTGCCGGTGTTGTGGGACCGCGAGCGCAATACGGTGGTCAGTAACGAGTCGGCCGACATCATCCGCATGTTCAACAGCGCGTTCGACGAGATTGGCGCTGCAGACGGCGACTTCTACCCAGAGCCGTTGCGCGAGCAAATCGATGCGGTCAATGCGCGCGTGTACGACACCGTCAACAATGGCGTGTACAAGGCGGGCTTTGCGACCACGCAAGCTGCGTACGAAGAGGCGGTGGTGCCGTTGTTCGAGACATTGGATTGGCTTGAAACGCGTTTGAGCCAGCAACGCTATCTGTGCGGCGAGCAACTTACCGAAGCAGACTGGCGCCTGTTCACCACGCTGGTGCGCTTCGATGCTGTGTATGTGGGGCACTTCAAATGCAATCTACGGCGCATTGCCGACTATTCGCAGTTGTCCGGCTTTCTGCGCGAGCTCTATCAGATGCCGGGAATCGCCGGGACGGTCGACTTCCAGCACATCAAGAATCACTATTACCAGAGCCACGACATGATCAATCCCACCGGCATCGTTCCGGTGGGGCCGGTGCTGGATCTGGATGCGCCGCATGGGCGTGGTGGTTGATGTATCTCCCAGCCGCGCGCCGCCGCGCTCAAGCACGCTGCCGCGTTGACCGAAGCGCGATTGCGGCAACCGTATGTACTGCCAAATGCTCAGCGTTTGGCAGCGCTACGCATGATCAGCGTTGCCGCACCCACCGAGATGGCGTCTTCCACTACGCCGGTGCTGGTCTGGCCATAGCGTTCGATTGCGCGCATGCGTGCGTTGAAGGTGAGATAGGCCGCAGCGACGGCAGTGGTAGCGCCGAGCAGTGCAGCGATGCCGCGTTGCTCGCGTGGCGCCAGTGCCGTGCCGACGATCACACCGGTGGCGATGCGGGCGATCATGCCGGGCAGCACGATGCGGTCGGGTGCGGTCTTCATCTTGTCGCCGGCCAGCTCACCACCGGCGAGCGCGAGCATGCCGGCCGATGCGAGCGGATTGGCAAGCAGCTTCGGTGCGCCGTTGTTGGCGGGGAGGTTGCCAGTGCGGGCCGCATTGGCGACCGCCGCCAGCGGTGTCATCGAGCGCATGCCTGCAACCGCGGCCATCAGGATCGAATGAATCAGGGACATGTGGACCTCTGCAGTGATGCGCTTCAGTCGATGCAGGTTGGGATCCTGCAGCCAGCGCTGACGTGAGTGGGAGCGCAAAGCCTAGGACGTCACATGTGTGCGAGATGGCAAGGTGGTGCCCGCAATGTGCAGGCACCTGGGCAGGGCATGCAGTGCCGGCCTTGGCGTCACGCGATGTGTGGGATTACCGCGGACGCTCAGACTGCGCGATCAGACCGATAGGGACACGCCCGGGTCTTGAGCCTGTTGGCGCTGACCGAAACTGATGGCGGCCGGTACCGCCAGTCAGTGAGCAAAGTGGCGTGGTGGGTGCATTCGATGCGCTTACGGTTGCTTTGCAAGCTTGCCCGTACGCCACGCCATCCACAGAACCGTGACGCCTACGGCCAAGCACACCAGCACGCCCGGCAGCGATGCTTCTGGGCCAAAGGGGCCGCCGGTGAGCCATTCGGCGATGCCAGGGCGAGCGGTGCTACGAGCAATCGCCGGACCCATGTCGGTCCCTGACACGGCTGCACCGAAGACATAGCCCTGGGTGAAATTCCAGGCGATATGCACCCCGATCGACATCCAGACCCGGCCGGTCAAGGCATAGAACGCGCCCAGCAGGATGCCGGCTTCCAGCGCGATGCAGATCGCAGCAAAGACCGTGGCGTGCGGATTGGCGATATGGCCGAAGCCGAACAGCGCCGCAGACGCGGCGAAGGCGATCCAGGGACCGAACGCGCGCCAGATCAGGCGCAGGAAAATCGCGCGGAACATCAATTCTTCGATCACGCCCGCCTGCAAGGCCTTGCGGACTGCCGTCCATGCCGGTGCCATGCCCAGTGCCTGGATGTCGTACAGCCCGAACACCGCCATGATGCCCATGACCGTGGCGAACATGGCCGCACCGATCAGCAGGCCGACGATCACCTGGGGCAGCATCGGTCGCACGGCGAGCTCGCTGGCGCGCCGACCTTCGGCCAGGCGCACTGCAAGCACATAGACACCCAGCCCGACCGCGATACCGACAAGGCTGGCGAGCAGTTGCAGGGGGCCGGAGTCCTTGGGGAACAGGCCGCCGACAAACCTGCCGGCCATGGGCGCCAATGTGGCAACCACGACAAGCAACACCACCGCCCAGCCGATCGCGCGGAGCCAACGCAGGCGCCCAGGGTGCAGAAACTTGCGATCACCCAGTTCGATCTGGTGCGTCGTGGGTCCGTTCCCGATGAAGGAACGTCCGGCAACCGGTTGCAGTGGTGCGTGCATGTACGACTCCATGTGGTGTGGTTGCTAGAGAGTGGGTGGGTGAGGCAGGGCGGCGGCTGCCGCGGCGCCCGGTTTCAGGTGGGTGAGACGCTGTCACGCAACAGATGCTTCAGCCCATGCGTGATGCCGCGCGGCGCAACGCTCAGGTGATCTTCGTCGTTGAGCACCTCCAGTTCGATCTGCAAGGATGCATAGCCGCGTGCGCGCAAGCGCCGCACCATGGCCTGGGCATCGGTGACCATGTCGTAGTTCTGGTGGTAACGCCGTTGTTCGTACTCGCCCACATACAGGTAGACCTGCGCGGGGAGATCCTTGCGCTTGGCTGCGGATGCGGCTTCCAGCGCCGTCATCGCATGCTTGCCGTACCAATAGGACGGGCTGCCGAGGAGGTAGCCGGAAAACATCTCGGGCGATTGGAGCAGGATCTGCGTGCCCAGCAAGCCGCCGTAGGAGTGGCCGTAGTACAGGCGCTTGTGCTCGTCGGTGCGATAGCGTTTGGCAACGAATGGCAGTACGTGATCACGCAGGTAGGCGATGTAGGCGGCGCTTTTGCCATGTGTCGCAACGGGTGGAGCGCCTTCACCATCCTCGGGTGTGGGCGTGTAATCGCGCCGGCGGCCGGGCATCGGCTCATCGCCCACCGCGTACGACAGCCCAACCAGAATGAAATCTTCGATCGCCGGGCCTTCGCCATTCAAGCGGCGTGCGATCTGTCGCACCACCGGAAACGCGTAGTCGCCGTCGGTGGCGTAAAGCACTGGATAGCGACGACCCGGGTTGTCCGCATAGCCGCGTGGCAGCGCGACGAACACTTGGTAGTTGCGTCCGGAGGCCGGATCCGGGACATCCCAGACCTGAGTGTCGACCATTTCATACGGCTTGCCTTCACCACGTTGCCTGGCTGGAATCGCGGCTTTTGCAGCTGCTGCGGGAGCCGGTTTTGGTCGCTGCTCCACACGCTTGGCCGGCGGCGTTGGCGGTGCATCGGTGCAGCCAATGAACAATAAGGCGAACAGCCCTGTCAGCAGTAACTTACTCAACGTGGTCTCCTGGCCGCACTTGGCCGTCTTGCAGGCGGCCAACGTAAGTCAGCGCGGACGCGCTTGCCATGTCGTTGGGATTGGTGCCGGGCAGGCCCTGCGGAACTGCCATGCCTTTGCTGCGATAGAAATCCGTCCAATACGGTGAAATCTTGCCGGTTTGCAGGTTCTTGAAGTTCATCGGCTGCAGTGCGAAGACATGATGTGCACGGAACGCGCGTTCGATGAAATCCGAGCAGTAGTAGCTGTTGTCGTCCTGCACGTAGGTTTCGTTGTATGGCTTGCCGAGCATGCGCCGTGCCTGGGCGATGGCGTCGGGGATCGCAGCGCGATAGGGCTCGGTGAGCCGATACACGCTGATCTGCCGATGCTTGGCGTTGGCTTCGTCGACGAAGTCGCTCAGTGCTTGCTGCCGCGAGCCTTTGTCGTCGGCGTGCAGCACCACTTGTGTGTCGCCTTGATGGGCGACTAGCGCCACATGGTCGAAGCTGGGTGCGTCCTGCTTGGCGGTGGCATCGTCAATGGCGCCGCTCAGGCCGGTGCGGGCTGCGGTGACGAACAACAGATCGCCGTCCTGTAGCTGCACTGCGATGGAGGTTGCGGGCAGCAGTGCCAGTGCAAGCACGGCAAGCAAGAGGAGGGTGCGCATGGGCGGCCGGCAGGTGATGCAAGGGGCGACCATTATCGCCAAGAACGGCGGCGCGCTGCCGATGCGGTAAGCGCTCTGTAGAATGCAGCTGCCAGCGGGCGTCGCCGCCGCCATCGCGTCGCGGCAATCCTTGTCCGTCTGGAGTCTTGCATGCGTGCTTCTTCTGCGTTGTCGCCGATGGGTCGGCTGTTTGCCGTGGCTGCGTTTTTCGAGGGGTTGACCTGGGCCGGGTTGCTGCTCGGCATGTTGCTCAAGTACGGCACACACACCACCGAGGGTGTGGTGTGGCTGTTCGGGCGCCTGCATGGCGCCGCGTTCCTGTTCTATGTGGCGGTCAGCGTACTTGCCGCGTTGCGTTTGCGCTGGCCTTGGTGGGCCTGGGCGCTGAGCTTGTTGGCCGCGTTGCCGCCGTTGGTGACGGTGCCGTTGGAGATGTGGTTTCGGCGCATTGGTTTGTTGGGTCAACGCACACGCAGCGGTGTCTGAGCGCATCAAGGCAAACTAGGCACTGCGGAGAATGCCGTGCATGGCACGCGGCATGTCGCTACGCAACGCCCCCGATGTCACGCCAGACCATGGACTCAGCAAACGGCCTTTGCCACCATAGGCATACCAAGGAAGAAGCGGAGTGCAGCAATGCGTTATTGGACGATGGTGGCGACTGCCGTGCTGGCAGGCGTGATGGCGGTGCCGTTGCACGCGCAAACCCCGCAGGAACCGCTGGATCTGACGCCGTATCTCAGGAACGACCAGTTCGAGCGCATCAAGATTTCGCCCTCGGGCGCGTATTACGCCATCACGATGCCGTTGGAAGATCGCACCGTGTTGGGTGTGGTGCGGCGCGAAGACAAAGTGGCCACGGCCAAGGTGACCGGCGGCGCCAATAGCGTGGTGGACGATTTCTGGTGGGCCAACGACGACCGCATTGTGGTGTCGATGGCGCAGCGGCTGGGCTCGCGCGATGAGCCGATGGCCATCGGCCAATTGCATGCGATCGATGCCGACGGCAAGAACGGGCGGCTGTTGGCCAGCCCCTACGGCACCAACGATGAGATCAATGGTGCGCAGTTGAAGATGGAGTTGGATCCGGGCACCTTCATGCTGGACACCTTGCCGGGCGATCCACGCAACATCCTGGTGTCGTCGATTCCGTTCGTCGGCGACCCGAACATCCGCATCGACAAGCTGGACATCTACACGCGCCGGCGCAGCACGGTAGCCACTTCACCGGTGCGCCGCGCCAGTTTTGTCACCGACCGGCAGGGGCGCATCCGGTTTGCGCACGGTGCGGACGTGGAAAACGCCAGCAAGCTGTATTACCGCGACAACGACCAAGCGCCGTGGAAGTTGATCAACGACTCGGCCACCAGCCACCATCGCAAATTTCCGCTTGGCTTTTCTGCCGATGGCACGCAGGCCTATCTGGAAGTGGAGCAGGCCACCGGCACCAATGTGGTGGTGGCGTGGGACCCGGCTACCGGCAAGTCGACGCCGCTGTTGCACGACGACACCGTCGACCCCTATCGGATCCTGCAGGATCTGGACGGCACCACGCCGATCGGTGTGAGCTACATGAGCGATCGGGTGCGCAACCGCTTCTTCGATGAGAAAGCGCCGACTGCGCGGTTGTATCGCAGTCTGGAAAAAGCCTTTGACGACAACGCGGTGTACATCACCTCGGCCACCAGCGATGGCCGCTTCGTGCTCGCCTATGTGTGGAGTGATCGCAATAACGGCGACTACTATCTGTTCGATACGGTGAGCAAGCGTGCGGACCGTGTGTTCAGCCGCCGCGAATGGTTTCCGCCCGATGGTGTTCCGGCCAGCAAACAGGTGAGTTTCAAGGCGCGCGATGGTCTGCAGCTGCATGGCTATCTGACCCAGCCGTTGAATGCCGAGCCCGGCAAGCCGTTGCCGCTGATCGTGATGCCGCACGGTGGGCCATTCGGTATCTTTGACAAGTGGGCGTTCGATGACGACACCCAGCTGCTGGCTGCGGCTGGCTATGCGGTGCTGCGCGTCAACTATCGCGGTTCGGCCAACTACGGGCGTGCGTTCACGCAGGCCGGTGCCAAGGAATGGGGCGGGCGCATGCAGGACGACCTCACCGATGCCACGCACTGGGCGATCACGCAGGGCGTGGCCGATGCATCGCGCATCTGCATGTACGGCGCCAGCTATGGCGGCTATGCGGCGTTGATGGGCGTGGCCAGGGAGCCAGGCTTGTACCGCTGCGCTGCCGGCTACGTCGGCGTGTACGACCTGGACATCCTGGCGCGCGACAACGCCAGTCGCGCGCGCTGGGCCAAGAACTGGACCGGTGATTGGCTGGGCGCACGCGAGACCTTGGCGGCACGCTCGCCTGTGACCTTGGCGCGCCAGATCAAGGTGCCGGTATTTCTGGCTGCAGGCGGCAAGGACGAGCGCGCGCCGGTGACGCATACCGAACGCATGGAGCGCGCACTGAAAGTGGCCGGTGTGCCGGTGGAGTCCCTGTATTTTCCCAACGAAGGCCACGGCTTCTATACCGAAGCGCATCGGCGTGAGTACTACACGCGCTTGCTTGCGTTCTTGAACAAGCAGCTGGGCGGCCGCACGGCGAAGTAAGCGCTTGGTGGTTGCATCCGGTTTTGTCCGGATGCAACGTGTGGCCGAGCAGCGTAGTGGTGGTGCGGGATGTTCAGGCTCCGGACAAGGCTGTGCCTGGTTGGCAATGTCGCCTGATATGCCTTGCGTATTTATCGGTAAGGCATCGCGGCCAGGGCCGCTCCTACGCGACAGGGTGCCTGCGTCAGCGTGCGCAGGTCGCCGGCGCTTGGTGCGGCGCCGGCGACCGTGTTGCCTGTGCGCCGCTCAGTTCCTCGGCATCGGCTTCATCTGATACTCCGCCGGCGGCGTGGCGCCGAGCAGGTACTGCACGAAATAATCCCATCGGCGGCGTGTGACATACGGTGTGAGATCGCCATAGCCATGTTTGGCGTTGGGCAGCATCAGCATGTCGAAGTTCTTGTTGGCCTTGATCAAGGCATCGGCCACTAGCAAGGTGAGATACGGCGGCACGTTGTCGTCCAGGGTGCCGTGCACCAGCATCAGCCGGCCCTTGAGGTTGCCGGCGCGGCCGGCGTTGGCCTGGTCGTCGTAGTTGGACGTGCCATCCTTGTTGACGATGTGTTCGCCGTGATACTTCTCGGCCCAGTCGTCTTCGTAGCCGCGGTTGTCGTGGTTGCCACTTTCCGACCAGGCCACCTTGAACAGATCGGGATAGCGCAGCATCGCGGCGGTGGAGGCGTTGCCGCCGCCGGAGTGGCCCCAGATGCCGATGCGGCTGGTATCGAACCAGGTATAGCGCTGGCCGAGTTCTTTGATCGCGGCGACTTGGTCGGGCAGCGTGTTGTCGCCCATGTTGGCGTACCAGGTGTCGTGGAAGGTCTTGCTGCGCCACGGCGTGCCCATACCGTCGATGGCGATCACGATGAAGCCCAGCTCGGCCAGCGATTGATTGTCGCCGTGGCCGGCAAGGAAACTGCGGCCACGTACCGATCCGGTCTGCGGGCCGGGATAGATGTAATCGATCACCGGGTATTTGCGCGCCGGGTCGAAGTTGCTGGGCTTGAACATCAGCCCGTACAACGTGGTCTTGCCGTCGCGCGCCTTGACCGTGATCGGCTCCGGCGGCACCCAACCGGCCGCCTTGAGGCGGGTGATGTCGGCAGTGGCGATCGTGCTGACGCTGCGTCCGTCGCCGGCATTGCGCAACAGCGTGATTGGCGGGGTGACTGAGGTGGAATAGGTATCGACAAAGCGCGCGCCATCGGGCGAGAGCGCAATGTGGTGATCGGCCACTTCGGGTGTGAGCAGCACCGGCTCACCGCCGTCCAGGCTCACCTTCCACAGCTGCTGGTAGTACGGGTCCACGCCCGGCGAGCGGCCCACGCCGACGAACCACGCCGTGCGCGTCACCGGGTCCACGCGCAACAACTCGGTGACGTTGCCCTCACCGGTGGTGATCGCGCGCTTGGGTTTACCGGTGCCCAGATCGTAGAGATACAGCTGGCCCCAATCGCTGCGTTCGGAGAACCACACCGCCTCGTTGCTGCCGGGCAGGTACGCCCAATTGGCGGCGACCTGGCCGCTTTCGTAATAGGTCTTGGCGGTTTCGTCGAAGGCGGTGCGCACCTCGCCAGTGGCGACATCGGCAATGCGCAACCAGGTCTGCTTGTGGAAGCGCGAGGTGGAGGCGAAGGCCAGCGTCTTGCCGTCCGGCGCCCACTTCACATCGTCCCACAGGCCCGGCGAGCAGCTCACGTCGTCGCACAGGGTGGAGCGGTGCTGATCCGGCGGCAGTTTCAGCCGCAGCACGCTGCGCGTGGGCACGTCGATGACCACGCGCTCGATCATGGTCACGTCCTTGTCGCCGGCCAGCGGGTATTTCCACGATTGCAGTTCCGGATGCCCGAGCTTGGTGCTGACCAGATACATGTCGCCGGTCTTGCGCTGGTCCTGCTGGAAGGTGGCGATCTTGCGCGAGTCCGGCGACCAGGCAACGATGGCGTTGTCGCTGTGCTGCCAGCCGGCGTTGTCGGTGGCGTAGCCGAAATTCTCCACGCCGTCGCGGGTGAGCTGGGTTTCCTGGCCGCTGGCCAGATCGCGTACCCACAGGTTCCAGTTGCGGATGAAGGCTTCGCTGCGCTTGTCCGGCGACGGCACGCCCGGCTCTGCCTTGTCCTTCGCATAGAGCTTGCCGCAGCGCGCACGCGTGTCGCAGACCACGGCGGTATCGCGGACGTTGAGGCGGTAGCGGCCATCGGCGGTGCGCTTGACCACCGGTGCGAACGTGTCGGCCTTGAGCGGTTTGTCGCCGGTCTTCAGCAGCGTATTGAGCGAGCCGACCAGCGCGGACTGCTTGAACAGCGGCGCGGTCTTGCCGGTGGCGGTATCCAGCTGCAGCAGCCGGTTGCCGGTGGCATCGTGATCGACATAGACCACATGGGTGGCGTCCAGCCAGTCGATGCGCGTGGCTTGGTGATCGACCAGCGGTTGCGCCAGATAGCTGGTGAGGCGCTCGGCGCGGGCGTAGTCGGCCCCGGTCACGCTGGGGACCTGTGCGCTGGCCAGCGCGGGCAGCGCGGCGATCGCCAGGGCGGTGAGCAGGTGGCGCATCGGCAACGGTGTGAGCATGTGGACCTCGTCGGAAGGGGCGCGCGTCGATGCGGTCGACGCAGCCCCCTGATGCTACCTGGGCCGGCGGTGCGTGTGCCTCTGCCATAGGTCGTGCCATGGCCGTAGACCAAGCCGTTGCGACAGGCGCAACGTGCGCCGACATCCGGGGTGTGCCGCGCGGCAGGGCGTGTGGCTACTTGCCCATGCAGCGCTTCCAGCGCTCGTTCACCCGCTGCGCGAACCAGGCGGTGGTGAGCGTGCGGGTGATCTTCGGGCTTTCCAGGGTGATACCCGGCAATACGGCGCGCGGCAACGGTTTGCCGGTGCTGCGCTCGGCCAGCGCGAACACCTGGCGATACAGATCGGTGTCCTCGAAATCGGCCGTATCGCCGGCTTCCAGCGCACGGCGGAGTTGCCGGTCGCTCATCGCCAGCTGGCTGCCCAGGGCGCGTGCGGCGCGTTCGGTGCCGCCGGGTGCCTCCAGGCTGGCGCCGGGTGTGAGCAGGTCGCCGTCCAGCGCGAGCGCGATGCCGCTGGCCTTGCTCAGCGCGGCCTGGAAGGCGGCATTGCGGCTGGCGTACCAACCGGCGTTGAAGTCGGCGAAGCGGTACAGCAGTGCGTCGTAACTGGCCGGATACCCGAGCAGATGTCTGGTGCCGAACCACAGCCCGCCGCGACGGCTGAAGACTTCATGGCGCATCGAGTCGCCCGGTGGATACGGATAGCGCTCGGCGTGCTGCTCGGCAAACGCGATGCTCACCTGCATCGGCCCGGCGGTGTGCACCGGATTGAGCCCGTCGAACAGGCGCGCGCCCAACGGCACGCTGCCGGTGAAATCCTCGAAGATCTTGCTCAACTCCTGCTCGGTGCGCGCGCTCGCAATGCGCGTGGCATAGCTGCGGCCATCGGGGGAGTCGATGCGCAGGGCGGCGTCGACCATGAAGCCGGGAATGTGGTGCGCACTGGCGCGGCGGTCGATCTCCGCGCGCGAAATCTTGCCCAGGTTGGGAACGACAGGGTTGGCCTGATAGGTTGACTCCTGCTCGGTCACCGCCAGCACCGCGCAGATGTGCTCGGGGCTGGTGTCCAGCGACTGCGAGGACAGCGCCACATACACATCGTTGGCCCAGCCGGCGCGATCGGTGAGGGTGGCCGGCAGGCGCCGGGCGATATCGGCCTTGACCGCATCCGGAGAGCGCTGCGGCGCACGCGGGGCCTGGGTGGCGCAGGCCGACAGCAAGGCGACGGCAAGCAACGTGAGCAGGCGGGGCAAGCAGGATGTCACGGTGTCTCCAGATCTCGGGCGGCGGCTGCCGTGCGGCAGTTTACGTCGCTGCCGGACAGGGATCAGCAGACACCGGCATACACCGGCACACACGGGATGCCGGCAGCTCGCTGCGTCGGTCGCTCCGATTCAAGCCAGGTGCGATCAGGCCGATAACGAGCTCGATCAGGAACGTCGCGATCACGGTGCCTGGCATGCCTGCCGCTCATCATTGCAGAGGTTGCTGCATCGATGTCGCGTTCAAGCAGACGCCGACCTTGCCCAATTCCACCGCTGTCCACCCATGGGAGTGCCTGAAATGCCGCAGCAACCAGCAAGCCCGGTTCGGGTCGGAGGTGTCGCCGTGGTCACGGTCCCGGCGCGTTGTGCCTTGTCGCCGTCATGAGTCGCCGATGAGCCTTCTTGCGGCACGCTGGCAACGGGTCTTCGCAGGGATCGCATTACTGCTGAGCAGCGCGGTGGTGTGGGCGCAGCCGCAGCCGTGGAAGGCGATCGAATCGGCCGCAATCGACGACCCCAAGGCCGCGTTGCAGACCGCACAGACCTTTTTGCAGCAGGCGCGCAGCAATGGCGACGCCGACGCGCAATTCTGGGCCTTGCTGGCCCAGGCGCGCATCCTGATCTCGCTGGAAGACAACGATCATCGCCAGCTGGTGCTCAGCCAGGCGCGTACCGTGTTGGAGCAATTGCATGGCAACGCCGCGCAGGCGCAGCTGTGGCTGGATACCGTGCAGGCACTGAGCGATGTGCGCGAGAATCCCAATCGCGGCATGGTGACGCGGCTGGAAGACCTGCGTCAGCGGGCGCGGGCACTGGGTCGCAACGATCTGCTGTGCGAAGTGGAAGCGGTCGACATGTGGAGCATGCTGGCCTCCAGCAGCAGCGATGAAGCATGGAAGGCGGCGCAGGCCAGCTACCAGTGTGCGGTACGCGAGCACACCTTGAGCCTGGAGCTGGACGCGTTGACCCAGCTGGGGTCGCTGGCCAGCCGTGTCGGTGGGCGCATGGCAGAGGACAGCGAAGCCGAAGATTATCTGCAGCATGCCCTGACGCGCCTGCACGGCCAGCCGGCACGCTTCCAGCGCAGCCTGATCGAATACGAGTACGGCACTTCGCTGGCCGCGCAGCAACCCGAGGCCGCCTTGCTGCACTTCAAGCGCGCGCTGGCGCTCAGCCGCGAGCTCGGCGATCAGGCCGGCGTGGCCGCGGCACTGACCAGCGCCAGCGAAGCCCTGAGCGAAACCGGCGATGCGAATGCGGCACTGGCAATGGCGCGCGAGGCACTGCCGCTGATGCAGAAACAAGGCAATGTTGGTCGTATCGCCGCGTGTCATGCGGTGTTGCTGCAGGCATTGACGGTGTTGAAGGCAGACAGTCTGGGGGCCGAGATCATCGCGGCCAGGGCGGCGGACGACCCGAACCTGACCTTGAGCCGGCGTGCACAACTGCTCGATGCCATTGCCCAGGCGCTGGCAGCGGAAGGCCGCCATGCCGAGGCGTACCAGGAACTACAGCGCGCCAACACGCTGCGCGCACAAAGCCTGGACCGCCAACGCGACACCGTGATGCTGCGCTTGCAGGCGCGCTACGAAGATGCCCGCCGTGGCGCCGAAACCGCCGAGCTGCGCCGCCGCAGCGAGACTGCGCAACTGGCCTTGCAGGCGCGCGAAGCCGGCCAACGCACGCTATGGATCGCGCTATGTGCGGCCTGCCTGCTGTTGCTGGGCGCCTTGGTTGTGCTGGCCTTCGGTGCGCGCCATCGCCGTCAGCTGTCGCGGCTGGCGATGCGCGACGAACTCACCGGCCTGCCCAATCGCCGCGCCATTCGCTCTGAAGCGCAACAGCAGATCGAGCAAGCGTTGCGCTCGCAGATCCCGTGCATGCTGGCGTTGATCGATCTGGATCACTTCAAGCTGATCAACGATGTGCACGGTCACGCCACCGGCGATGCGGTGCTCAAGGCACTCGCCAGCGCCTCGAAGCTGGCTTTGCGCACGCAGGATCGCCTGGGCCGCCTGGGCGGCGAAGAATTCCTGCTGGTATTGCCGGGCTGCAACGCGGAAGAAATTCCTGCGGTGTTCGCGCGCCTGCGCAGCGCCGTGGCCGCCATCCAGATTCCCGGCCTGCCGGCAGACCAGCCGGTGCGGTTCTGCATGGGCGCGGTCAGTGTCACCGCCGCCACCGGGCTGGACGTGCTGCTGAGCCAGGCCGATCTTGCGTTGTATGCAGCCAAGACTGCAGGGCGCGATCAATGGGCGGTGTGCTGAGCGTGCGTGCGTCGATCGCGTATTTGCGAATCGCGCTTTTTAAATCGCTGGGGTCTGCAGTCGCGCTGCAGCATCGATCAACGATGCCACCCTAAACCGCATGACGTTTTTCATCGCAGTGCGTTGTGCATCTGCGTGTGAGGTGACCAGTGCAGTGAAGCGAGCAGACTCGATCGCGCCTTGCGGACCACGTGTCGCGGTCCGCAAGGCGCCACCGACGATACCGTCGTGCTTACTGGCTGACTTCCTGCATCGGCACCTTGTGCTCCTTGGAATACGCGCGCTGCGCGGTATTCAGGGCTTCGATATCGACATTGAGCTGGGCCGACACGGTTTCCAGGTCCTTGGCCAGCGGTGCCAGCTCGGTATTGGTGTAGCCGTTGGGCAGTGCAGCAAAGCGCTCCAGCGCGGCCATCATCGCGTCGGCGCTCTTGAGGTAGGCCGACAACTTGCCGTCCAGGTCCTTGGCGTTATCCGGCACGCCCGAGGCCACGGCGGCATTGGCCTGCGCATTGGCGGCAAGCGCCTTGCGTTGGCTGCCCAGCGCGGTCTTGTAGCTGTCCAGCGGCTTGTGCGCGATGGCATCGTTCACCAGGCTCTGCCCGCGATCGCCGGACACCCACGGGTCGATGATGGTCACCGCGCCATTCCAGACCGAGATGTTGTGCAACAGGTACTCGCTGGAGGAGAGCTTGGAAGCGCCGGTAGTGGTGCCGCCGCCGCAGGCAGCAAGCAGCAGACTGAGAGAGACAAGCAGGAGTGTGGTGAACGTCTTCAAAGCGAAAGATCCTTGAGGGAAGACTGTTGCCGCCGTTGCATGGCGTCACAGCAAAAAATCCAAGGAAGCGTCCAGACAATCCGCGTGGCAGTGCTGCCGGCCATCTTCCTTGAGACGAATGCAGCGTGGAGCGTTCCATGTCACTCGATCGAGTGCGCTGCGCGGCGATTATAGCGGCTGCGACCAGGCTGCACGTGCATAGTGTCGTGTTGCAGTTGAAGGCCGCGTCCTATCTGCGCGATCACGCCGACAGGCGCCGATGCAAAGTGCCAGCGGTAAACTGCGTCGCACGATTGCAGAGAGGCCTGCTTGAAAAAGCGTCCCAAATCAGCACCACCACCGACGCCGGTACCTGCCAATTCCCGCATCGTCGACTGGCTTGTCCGCCTGGTGGTCCTCGTGATCGCGGTGGCCTGTTGCGGGCGGCTATGGTTGTTGCTGCAGGCGGTGATCAGCGGGCGCTATGTCAGCGTCGTCCGTGGTCGGCCGGCCAGGACGTTCTATGCCGAGACCGACCCGCAGCGCTACTGGATCTCGATCGGCTGGGACGGCCTGTTGACCACTGCCCTGTTGGCGATGGTGGGTGTGTTTGCGTATCTCGCATGGAAGGATTACCGGCGCGATCGTGCCGAGGCCATGCGGCGCGGCAGACGCTGATGGCAGGCTACGCCCACCGACCATCTCGACGGGTCCTTGCCCGCCCACCATCGCGGGACCTTACGCGGCATGGATGCCGCGTAAGAGCCTACATGGACGTACTTGCGGCGTGTCCCGCGATGGTGGGCGGGCAAGGGCCATGCAGCCAGGCCGCAGATCAGTGGCTGCGCACGCCTGGCAGTTCTTGAACAGACTTCACGGTGTCCCACGCTTGCGCGAAGGTTTGGCTGCGTTGCGCTTCGGCCAAGTGTCGTAGCTGTAGACGAACTCTTTCTGGTCGGCACCGCGTGTCGGGTCGCAATGCCAGGAGCTGGCGACGATGCCGGCCTCCAGCACATCGTCGACCTCGCGCACGGATTGCGATTCGAAGGCACAGATCGCCCCGTAGAGTTTGACGTCCCAGTCCGGGCTTGCCGTTTGATGGGCATGCTGCACCAGTACGATGTCGCTGCCTTGGAAGTGGTGCACCTGTGCGCTGCGGTCGCGCGCGATGCTGAAATAGCACGGCGCACCGATGCCCAGCGGAAACACTTCATCGTCGCGCAGCACGGCGCATTTTCCAGCGTGCTCGCCCAAGCGAATCGTGCGCCCGGCCAGTGTGGCGGTGGTGACAGGGTTGGAGAGCGTGACTTCAGACATGGGCTGCGCGGGCGGTGTCTGTGCCTGCGATTGCGTCTGTGCGCCTGCTGGCGTGCACAGCATCAGCACGAGTGGGGCCAAGCATAAAGCAGTGAGATGGAGGCGCATGCAACATCCTTGTCGAGGGCGGTGCAGTATCGCAGATTCATCCGCTATCGCTGTCTGCATGGCCCACGCGTCGAGGTGTCTCAGTGATGGCGGGGGCGGTTGTACCTGATCGCGCAGACGACACTCAGCGCCGCGCAGGCAACGTCGCCAGCACACCATCCAAGGCGAGTTGCGTGCTGAAACCAGCCTTGCTCAGACGCTTGCTCACTTCGTTGGGAACATCGCGCCCGCTGGTGAATTTGTTGGGCGCGCCGGTGTAATGGAACATGCGCCCGCCGCGGCGCAGCACGCGCGCCAGCTGGTCGTAGAACACCTGCGAATACAGCTCGCCGGCAATGCCGAAGCGAGGCGGGTCGTGCAGGATGGCGTCGACCGAACCGTCTGCGAGCGTGGTGACGTGCTGCGAGATATCGGCGTGTGTCAGCTGCAGACGCCCACCGCTGGCGTCGTCGTCCGGATCCGGCGACCACGGATTGAGGGTGCGCAGCCACAGCACGTCGGCGTTCTTTTCGAACGAGTGCAGTTGCGCCACGTTAGCCTCCAGGCAGCAGGCGGCGAAATAGCCCAGGCCACCACAGGTATCCAGCACGACCTTGCCGCGCGGATCCACCAGTGCCACCTTGCGGCGCGCATCGTCGAACGGCGACAGTTGTGCCGACGGCAGCATCTTGATGCCGTCGATCTCGAAGGTGGGCGCGCCCCATTCGGTCGGCACCAGCTTGATCAACGCACCGTTGAAACGCGAGATCGGCGCAAAGTCGTCGCCATCCCAGAAGTACAGCGTGCGCTCCTTGAGCTTGCCCGGATATGGGTAGCCCCTGCCGCGCCACTGCCAGGTCTGCGCATCCAGCTGCGCAGTGCCGGTACTGCGGCCCAGGTCCAGCGACCCGGTCCATTGAGTCAGACCATTTCCGCGCGCGGCAAGCAGGGCTTGGGCGTCAGAGAGAATGAGTAGTGGGCCGGAGTAATGGGGCACGGGTGACAGGTCTGGATTCGGGCGCGTAGCGCGCGCGTCGGTGTCAAGGAAGGAATCGGCATCGTAACCGACCCATAGCGTGCCGGCATCCTGTTGCCTGCAAGTAACCCGGGAGTGCGCAAACAGCGGCTGCGCGCAACGATTCCTCCAACGCATGGCGCACCGCATACTGTGTACTGCCAGCACCGACACCGCGTCGGATCGGCGCCAACCGTGGAGTGTCGGCAATGCTGAAGGGTGTGTTGTTGGGGTTCGCCTGTTACGCGGCCTATTCGATCAGCGATGCGTTCGTGAAGCTGCTCGAAGGCACGTTGCCGGTCTACGAAGTGCTGTTTCTCGGCGCGTTGCTGATGCTGGTGGCGGTGCCGTTCCTGAAGAAGCCCGACGACCGTCTGCGCGAGCTGGTGATGGCCAAGCAGCCCAGTCTGTGGCTGCTGCGCGCGCTTACCGGCGCGATCGGCAATCTGACCTCGGTGATCGCCTTTACCACCTTGCCGATGGCCGAGGCCTTTGCGCTGATCTTCTTGATGCCGATTTTCGTGACCGTGCTGTCGGTGGTGTTCCTCAAGGAAGAAGTGCATTGGCGGCGTTGGTCGGCGGTGATCGTGGGCTTCATCGGCGTGTTGATCGTGTTGCGTCCCGGCTTTCGGCATCTCACCCACGGGCATGTGGCGGCGATCGTCTGTGGCCTGGTGGGTGCGATCTCGGTGATCACCTTGCGCATGGCCGGCCATAGCGAGAAGCGTTTGACGCTCTATGGCGCCGGCGTGATCGGCCCGTTGGTGATGGGCGGGATCATGATGTTGCCGACCTTCGTCTGGCCCACGCTGTACCAGTGGTACTTGCTGGCAGGCTACGGCTTGCTCGCGGGTCTGGCGGCGATTTGCCTGATGTACGCCACGCGCATGGCGCCGGTGAGCGTGGTGGCGCCCACGCAATACAGCCAGATGTTGTGGGCGATCGCGTTCGGCTATCTGCTGTTTCACGACCATCTGGATTGGCCGATGGCGGTGGGCATCGCGTTGATTCTGGGCGCCGGTTTGTTCACGCTGGTACGCGAAGAACAGGTGTCGCGTTGGTGGCGACGGACCAAGATTGTTTGAAGGCGGTGGAGTCGGGATTGGGGATTGGGGATTAGCAGCAGCGCGTGATACTGATGGCGCCGCGCTTTGTCGCTATTACGAATCCCCAATCCCCAATCCCCAATCCCCAATCCCGGCTTTTATCACGGAGACGTAGTGGATTCCGGGCGCGGTGCGCGCCAGGTTTCGACGATGCGCGCGTACTCGCCGCTGGCCTTGCTCAGGTGCAGCCATTGGTCGACATAGGCCTTCCATGCGTGGTCGTCGCGCGGCAGCAGGAAGGCTTTTTCGCCGTACTGCAGCGGTTGCTCCGGCGCGATGGCGCATAGCGCGGGCAGGCGTGCCTGCTGGTACAGCGCCTCGGAGGCATCGGTGATCATCACGTCGGCACGCTGGTCCACCAGCTCCTGAAAGATGGTGGTGTTGTCGGCGAACAGGCGCAGGTTCGCGCGCGGCAATTCGCGCCGCGCGAAGGCTTCGTTGGTGCCGCCGGGCGGCTCGATCACGCGCACGTCGGGTCGATTGAGTTGCGCGATGCTGCGGTAACGCGTCTGATCGGCGCAGCGCACCAGCGGAATTTTGCCGTCCACGTCCAGCACCGTGCTGAAGCTGGCCTGGCGTTGCCGCTGCAAGGTCACCGAGATGCCGCCGACTGCAATGTCGCAACGATCGGCGAGTAGATCGGGCATCAATTGCGGCCAGCTGGTGCGTACGAATTGCACGCGTGCATCCAGGCTGGCGCCAAGCGACTGTGTCAGCGCGATGTCGCTGCCTTCGAATTGCCCGTCTGCGCGCAGCAACGAATAAGGACGATAGTCGCCAGTGGTGCATACGCGCAGCACGCCGGCCCGCAGCACTGCATCCAGACGTGAGGCAGGCTCGGCAGCCTGCGCACTGCCGCAGGTCAGCAGGAATGCGAGCAGAGCGCGATAACGCATGGTTTTTGCCTCGAAGATAAGTCGTCATGATAACCATGGGCTGCACGGCTGGCTTCGGCGCGTTTTCAGCGAACGCACGTCAACAGCGTGTCAGCGCGGCGATGCTCAGGCTCACGGTGCACTAGCGTTGCGCGGCCTAGCGTTGACGCACCACTGAACGCAACGGAGTCGTCCATGCATCTCAATCCACGTACTGCTCGCCCGATGACCACGTTCACCACAGGCGTGGCCGCGCACGGCACGCCCGATCCGGATACCAACGAGGAAGAAATTCCGTTGGAAGAGCAGGCGCCGCAGCAAGGCGGTTTGCGCGAGGAGGTGGGCGATCTGGAAGAGGATGACGATCAGGCACTACCGGGCCGTGTAGGCGGTGGGCTTGCTGGGGGCTAGTAAGTGTTGGTTGCTGGGCAGCGTTTTGCGAGTTGATTAACACGTCAGGGGAACTGCACGTTGCCCGGTTCGAAATACACCGGCTTGTTGCCGTCTTCGGGCAGCGCGGGAATGGTATCGAGGATGGCCTTGCCGCGGATGTCGGTGATGCGGATGGACAGTGGCTGGTTGCCCAGTTGTTCGCCCAGGAAGTGGTTGTAGTCCATCTTCTGCAAGCTCTTCCAGGTGCTGCCTTGCTTCACTTCGAACTTGACGACCGGGTAGGCGTGGTTACGCACCTGGATCGCCGCCCACCAGCGTGAGCTGCCTTCCTTGATGCGGTATTGCACGTTGCCGGTGATGGGTGCGCGCACGATCTTCCAGCTGATCGGGATGCGCCCCTGCACCATGTCGCCGATTGCAGAAAAGGCATTCGGTGATAAATCCAGGCCGCCGGATGCGCCGTCCGGATACAGGTCGGTGACATAGACGACGGTCTTGCCCTTGGGGCCGGTCACTTCCAGATACGCGCCGGCAAGTGCGGCTTTGACCCCACCGAAGTTCATCTGCGTCGGGTTGAGTGCGGTGATGAACGCGTTGCTGGGAATCGGATCCAGCAGGACCGCACCGCCGGAATAGCCGGAGCCGGTGTAGGTCGCTGTGCCGCTGAAGGTGCTGTTCCAGGTGATCGCCTTGCTCGCATCGGCGGCGCGCGCGCTTTTTGTAGATGCGCTGGCAGATGTAGCTGTCGCCAATCCCCATGCTTGATGCAGGATCTGTAGCTTGTCGCTGCGCGGGCTGCCATCGCTGGCGAGCAGGCCGCCATTGTTGGCATTGCCTATTTCCCAGCTGCCCAGAAAGGCACTGTGCATGCCGGTGTTTGTCAGATAGCCGCTCAATGCCTGTTGCCACGCGGGATCGCGCGGGTCGCCATCGCCCAGGCCGCCGCCAATGCTGACCGGCAGCACCGCATGGTCGGCGGCAAACGTGCCGAAGTCGCGTTGCCAGCTCGCTGGCAGACCGCGTGGAAAGTCGGCGGCTGCGAAGGTATCTGCCGCATCGCGATCCGGCCCCGCCAGTTTGGGCATCAATACCAGTTGCTTGGCCGGGATGCGCAGCGGCACGCAGGCAAGCGGCTGCAGATTGCTGCCGGGCGCCTTGCGCGCGGAGTCGCTGCAGAGCGCATTGTTGCCCACGCCTTCCACGCCCACCACCCAGCGTGGTGCCTGTTTGAGGACAGTGCCCGCCGTGCGTGAGGCAATGCGATTCCAGTCGGCGTCTGCGCTATTTCCGGCCCAGTTGGCATTGCGGTAACCGCTGCTGCCCAGATCAATGCCGATCACACCGGTGGTGGTGCCGTAGCGGGCGGCGAGCGTGGTCAAGCCGTTCGTCCAGGCTTGCTGCTGCGCGCCCAGCTGCGGTGCGGAGTCATCGCACCCGCCATCGGCAAATGCCAGCAGGACCTGCATGCCGCGTTGGGTGCTGGCGCGCACGACCGCATCGAGCAGCTGCAACGAAGTCAGGTCGCGCAGTGCGGGGTCGCCTGCGATATCGGCCGCAGCGACGGGCTTGGCTTGCAGCGTTGCCGTGCAGATCGGCACACGCAGCGCATTGATATCGGCTGCCTGCATCTGATCCAGCGTCTGTTGCAGCGTGCTGTTGCGCAGACCCGCCGCAACCAGCGAAGCGCGGTCGAAGCCCGGCCAGGTCACGCCGCGCAGTTGCAGCGCCTGACCGCGCGCGTCGATCAGTTGCCCGTGTGCATCGACCTGCACGGCCAATGCAGAGACCGGAGCCAGCAACGTCATGGCCAGCAATAGATGGGAGCGTGAGTACATGGGAGTGTCCTGAGGGTTGGGCCCGCGCAGGAGACCAGCAATCGCCACGTGCGGTCCGTGCGCGCAGTCAAGGAAGCGGGCAGGAGCGCGTGCTGCAGCCAGCGCAACGAGCGCGCTGGGACGCGGATCGCTGTTTGTGCGAGATGCCGCACGCTTGCCATCTTGGTCGCGGCAGTGCATGCCGCTCCCAACGCGCAGCCCTAGCTGCATGGCGCAACACGCGGCGCGCAACCCGCACTGTGCGCACCGCAGCATGGCGCTGTCCGCTCGGCATGCGCCGGCGTATTTGCCGGCCCACCCGGCGTTGCTGTTCAAACCGCTGGTGCGCGCTGCCGCGATCTCGTATTTTTGACGGCTTGTTCACTTGCCGGTGCCGTGCCCATGTCTGACCCGTCCGCGCCCGATCATCTGCAACGCAGTCTCTCCAATCGCCACCTGCAGCTGATCGCCATCGGTGGCGCCATCGGCACCGGGCTGTTCATGGGCTCGGGCAAGACCATCAGTCTGGCTGGCCCGTCGATCCTGTTCGTCTATCTGATCATCGGCGCGATGCTGTTCTTCGTGATGCGTGCGATGGGCGAGCTGCTGCTGTCCAACCTGGAGTACAAGTCGTTCATCGACTTCTCCACCGATCTGCTCGGGCCCTGGGCTGGGTTCTTCTGCGGCTGGACGTACTGGTTCTGCTGGATCATTACCGCCATCGCCGATGTCATCGCGATTGCGGCGTATGCGCAGTTCTGGTTTCCGGGATTGGCGCCGTGGATTCCGGCCATCGCGTGCGTGTTGTTGTTGCTGAGCTTGAACTTGGTGACGGTCAAACTGTTCGGCGAGATGGAATTCTGGTTCGCGCTGATCAAGATCATCGCCATCGCTGCGCTGATCATCACCGGCGCCGGGCTGGTGGCGTGGGGCTTCCGGTCGCCGTCTGGCAATGTGGCCTCGCTGTCGAACTTGTGGAACGACGGCGGCATGTTCCCGATGGGCATTGGCGGGTTCTTCGCCGGTTTTCAGATCGCGGTATTTGCCTTCGTGGGTATCGAACTGGTCGGCACCACCGCGGCGGAAACTGCAGACCCGCGCCGCAATCTGCCCAAGGCGATCAACTCGATCCCGGTACGTATCCTGATTTTCTACGTGCTGGCGCTGATCGCGATCATGGCGGTGACGCCTTGGCGGCAGGTGGTGGCCGACAAGAGCCCGTTCGTGGAGTTGTTCGTGCTGGCCGGCGTGCCTGCTGCGGCCAGCCTGATCAACTTCGTGGTGCTGACCTCTGCTACCTCCTCGGCCAATAGCGGCATCTTCTCCACCAGCCGCATGCTCTACGGCCTGGCCGAAGAGCAGCATGCGCCGAAGGGCTTCGCCAAGCTGTCGCGTGCGGCGGTGCCGGCGCGCGGGTTGCTGTTCTCCTGCGTGTGTCTGTTGCTGGGCGCGATGCTGGTGTATCTGATTCCCAACCTGGTTACTGCGTTCACGCTGGTCACCACGTTGTCGGCGGTGCTCTTCATGTTCGTGTGGTCGCTGATCCTGTGCGCCTATATCGCGTATCGGCGCAAGCGCCCGGAGCAGCACGCGGCCTCGGCGTTCAAGATGCCCGGTGGCGTGTTGATGTGCTACGTGTGCCTGGCGTTTTTCGCCTTCGTCATCGTGCTGCTGACCTTGCAGGCCGACACGCGCCAGGCTTTGCTGGCCAGCCCGGTGTGGTTCCTGCTGCTGGCCATCGGCTATGCGGTGAAGCGGAAGCAGACGCGCACAGGCTGAGCGCACGCAAGACCGACCGAAGACATCACCAAGGCCCCGCACTGCGGGGCTTTGGCGTCTGTGGCTGCACGGCGCCGCGATAAAAGCCACTGGCAGCTAAGCGCGTTTTGCGCGCGACGTTGACGCCGATCGGATGGAACGGGATGCTCGCCGCCATCCATCGCCACGGCCCGCCGCATGATCACGACACACCCGATTGCCGGAACGCAGCACACGCAAGGTTGCTGGGTCGACCTGTGCCAACCCAGCGCACAGGAGCTGGCGCAGGCTGCAGAAAAGGTGGGGTTTGCGCTGCCGGATCGCGCGGCGATCGGCGAGATCGAATTCAGCAGCCGGGTGCGGCGCCAGGGCGATGTATTGTTTCTCAACGTGCCGCGCTTTCAGGACGACGATGGCCCGACCGCGCCGCTGGGCTTTGCGGTGTCGCCGACCATGTTGGTCACCTTGCGCGAGCAGCGCTTGGGCTCGCTGGAGGCGGTGGCCGCGCGGCTTGAACACGAGCCCTGCCACAGCGCCGACGATTTGTTGCTGCGCATGTTCGACCAGTTGGTGGGCCGCCTGGCAGACCGGCTGGAATCGCTGGAAGCCGAGGTCACCGACACCACCCGGCAGGTGTTCGACGAGCCGCACAAGACCAAGGATCTGGAGCGCATGCTGCATCAGGTGGGCGGCATGGGCCGGCGCCTGGGCGGGCTGCACAATGCCGGTCAAGGCCTGCTGCGCCTGGTCACCTATCTGGATGACCAAGCACCGGACTGGTTTGGCGAGGATGCGGCCAAACGCATCGGATTGCTGCACAAGGACCTGACCACCTTGAGCGAATTTCAGCAGCACATGGACGACCGCATCGAGTTCCTGCTCGACAGCGTGCTGGGCATGATCAACATGGACCAGAACAACGTGATGAAGGTGATGGCAGTGGCCTCGGTGGTCGGCATCCCGCCCACGGTGCTGGTCGGCATCTGGGGCATGAATTTCGCCTACATGCCCGAACTCAAATGGCACGACGCCTATTTCTGGGCGTTGGGCGTGATCGTGCTGAGCATGGTGGTGCCGCTGGTGTGGTTCCGCAAACGTGGCTGGGTGTGATGCATCAGAGCTGAAAAATCGTAGGAGCGCACCAGGGCGCGATGCGGGTTACCGGTAAGGCCCTCGCGCCCAGGGGCGCTCCTACAGGGTGGGCTGGGATGCGCAGCAGTCACTGCGCACTGCGCCGTGACTGGAAAACTGCCCAGCTGCGTAGCTTGCAACCAGGCGATGCGCGTTGTTGATTGCTGCCGGGCGGCCTGGATCAGCCCTTGGCCTGAAAGCTGGCTTCTTCATACGGCTGCACCACCACCCAGCCTTCGCCGGCAAAACGCATTTGCAGGCTTTCGCCCGAGCCGCGGCCGAACAGGGTGCCGATCGACACGTCGGTGACCAGCTCCGGGGTCAGCGTGCCCGACCAGGCCACGGTGGCGTTGGGGTCGGTGAACACTGGACCGCTGGCGGCGGTGACCGGCAGGGTCAGCGGCTCGTAGTGCGAGGTGATCGCCACGATGCCGTGGCCGCTCAGGCGCACGTTGAACAGGCCGCCGGACAGCATGCCGGCCACTTTGCGCATCATGGTGATCTTGTGCTCGACACCGGATTCGAACGCCAGCACGTCGTTGCCGTTGACGAAGATCGCCTCGCCATTCAAACGCAGCAGCGTCACCAGCTTGCCGAGGTCGGCCAGATACACCCGGCCCTGGCCTTCGGCCTTCATCAGCTGCATGCCTTCGCCGCTGACGGCCTTTTTCAGCAGGTTGCCCAGACCCTGTTCCAGCAGTCCTTCGCGGGTGAACTTGACGTTGCCGGTGCGCGCGACCATGGCGCCGGCCTTGGACCACACCATGCCGTTGAGGCGCACTTCCAGCAGGTGCGGGTTTTCCAGTTCGAACGGATCGGGGCTGACGTCCTTTTCCTTGGAATGGGCGAGAAATTCGTTGAGCGTGCGTACGGCCATGGGTCCATCCCTGTGCGTGAAAGAGTGCGCATGATACGCGGCAGGCCGGTGTCTTCGAAGCGTACTGATGTGTGAGCCGCTTTGCGTCTGCAGAGATGGCGCGCCGATCGGCACGAAGGCGCGTCGCAAATAAAACAACTGCTCGGCCTGCGCAATGCTTCTGAGATCAGCGTCGGATTCACGACACTGCTGCCGGGCTAGATTGCTCCTACAGATAACGTCTTTACGTTGTTCAAGGAGTTGGCCGATGCGCGTTGTTCGTGGCAATCGAGTAGCAGGGGGCTGGTCTGGAATGTCGCTGCGCCATGGCGCGATCGCATCGCTGCTTGCCATCGTCGCCAGTGTGATTGGCGTGCACGGCGCACCTGCGCAAGCGGCAGTGGGGCCGGGCGTGGTGAGCGGCGACACCATCGTGCACGATCCTTCGATGCTCAAGCTCGGCGATGGGCGTTACTACGTCTATGCCACCACGGGCGTGGTCACCAGTACCGACCGGACCAGATTCAGCAATGCGGGTGCGATCTTCAGCACCACACCGAGTTGGGTGCGCAACTACAACGCAGACAATCAGGTGTGGGCGCCGGATGTGTCCTTCCACGGCGGCAAGTACCTGATGTATTACACCGCGTCCAAATTCGCCACCAACACCTCGGCGATTGGCTTTGCCAGCAGCAGCACCGGCAAGCCTGGATCATGGAAGGATCAAGGCATTGTCTACACGTCAAAGAGCAGCGACGACTACAACGCCATCGACGGCAATCTGGTGGTGGATGGCGGCGGCAAATGGTGGTTGGCGTTCGGTTCGTTCTGGTCGGGGATCAAGCTGATCCAGCTCGATCCCGGCACCGGCAAGCAACTGTCCAGCAACACGGCACGCTACAGCCTGGCGAGCCGGCCGTATCCGGGTGCGGTGGAGGCGCCTTTCATCCAGCAGGCCAATGGCTGGTACTACCTGTTCGTGTCGTTCGATGCGTGCTGCAAGGGCGCCAGCAGCACCTACAAGATCGCGGTGGGGCGTGCGCGCTCGGTGACCGGGCCGTATCTGGATCGCGCCGGTGTGGACATGCGCAACGGTGGCGGCATGGTGATCCAGTCCGGGTTGGGCAGCATGCATGGGCCGGGCGGGCAATCGGTGTTTCGCGATGGCGATGGCGACATTCTGGTCTACCACTACTACGACGATCGCGGCGATGCGCGCCTGGGCATCAATCGGCTCAGTTACGACGGTAGTGCGTGGCCGGTGGTGCAGTAGCAGCGATCACTGCAGCGCGCGGTGGGCTCTGCAATGACGCAACGATCAGGCGATGCCTGTTGCAGTGATTTGCCAGCGATGCCGACTACCAGAAATGCGATGCCGCCAACGATGCCGAGCAATGCCCGGCATCAACGATTGCACACTCAGCGTGTCGCCGCTTCGGGCTTGCGCGCGCGTTTGGCCGGCGCCGCCTTGGTCGCTGTGTCCGGATACAGATTCAACAGCATCAAGGTGACACCGTTGGTCCAGCCGAAGCCGTCCTGCAGTGCGTATTCGCCACCGCCGCCGCCGGCTGCATCGGCTTCCAGACCGTATTTTTCGACCAGCTTGTGTTCGCGCGCGAACAGCGCCTGGACCTGGGTGAGAAAGCGCTCGCCGATGGTGCGCGCCAGCGCGTCTTCGCCGTAACGGCGCAGGCCGTCCACCGCCACCCATTGCAGCGGCGCCCAGCCATTGGGCTCGTCCCATTGCTGGCCGGTCTTCACTGCGGTGGTGGCCAGGCCGCCGGGACGCAGCAGACGCGCACGCACGCTGCTGGCGGTGCGCTTGGCATGGTCGTCCGACGACAGGCCGGCAAACAGCGGATACAGCGCAGCGGCGGTGACCTGGTCGCTCAGCTTGCGCGTCTGCCAGTCGTAGTCGGCGTAATAGCCGGCCTTGTTCCACAGATGCGCATCGATGGCCTGCTTGCGCTGCAGTGCCAGCGCCGCGTAGTCCTGCGTGCACTCGGCACCCGGCTGCGCGCAGGCCTGGGCCAGGGTGCGCTCCAGGTGATAGAGCAGGCTGTTCAGATCGATCGGGATGATGGCGGTGGTGCGGATGGTGCGCAGGTTCTGGCCATCGGCCAGCCAGCGGCTGGTGTAGTCCCAGCCGCTTTCGGCACCGGCGCGCAGGTCGCGGTAGACCTCGGCGGCGGGGCGGTCGCTCGCTTCGGCGGCAGTGCGGGTGTCGTGCAGCCAGGCTTCCGGGCGCGGGGTGTCGCGCTCGTCCCAATAGCGGTTGAGCAGGCTGCCGTCGGCCAGGCGCACCACGTGGCGCGCGGCCTGGCCGGGCTGTAGGTCATCGCTGCCCTGCATCCAGTAGGCGTATTCCTTCTGCAACTGCGGCAGGTAGCGCTGATACACCGCTTCGCCTTCCACGCCGGCCTGCAGTTCCACCATGTAGGAGAAGAACGGCGGCTGCGAGCGGCTGAGGTAGTAGCTGCGATTGCCGTTAGGGATGTGCCCGTAGGTGTCGATCAGGTAGGCGAAGTTGTCCAGCATCTGGCGGCTGAGCGTGGTCTCGCCGCTCTTCACCAGGCCGAGCATGGTGAAGTAGGAATCCCAGTAATACACCTCGCGGAAGCGCCCGCCCGGCACCACATACGGATGCGGCAGCGCCAGCAGGCTGCTGTACGGCGGCACGTGGGTCTGGCTGCGCACCAGCTTGGGCCACAGGTCGTCGATGTGTTCGCGCAGCGCGGTGTCCTGGCGGATCGCATCGGTCTGCACCGGCGGCGACTCTTCGAAATTGGCGTCCACGAACTTGCGCAGGTCGAAACCGGGGTGATCGTGTTGCGCCAGATAGTCGGCGTTGATCAGTGCCGGGTCGCGCAGCGGCAGAAAGTCGACGAAATGCTTCTGGTCGTCGAACAGCTCGCCGCGCTGCACCGCCTGGAACAGTTCCGGGTAGGCCAGGTCGGGCGTGGGCGGTGTGGCCGCCGGCGCATTGACGACCGGAGTGTCCATCGGCGCGGCAGTCAGCGTGCACGGCGCAACGAACATGCTCAGCGACAGGCCAAGCAGCGACGTGCAGCACGGGGGCGCGGCAGAACTCATGGCATCTCCAGAACGGGCAGTGGCGTAGGGCATGGTAAACGACCGAAGTGGCGGGCGGGACCGGACGATGGTGTCGGCAGGCCGACAGGCTTCGCACGGAGACGACAAGATTCAGCAAGGTGATCCGGCGCGGTGTCGCAGGTTGTTGCGCCAATTCAGGCCTATCGGCGCGGATTGAGGCAGCTTGAGCAGGTGCGGTTCGGCGTAGTCAGCCTGTTCACTGCAAGATGCGCACCAGCCGTAGCGGGCTGAGCTGCGATTGCAAGCGGTGGCCGCACCCGTCTGGCGGCTGCGTAGTACTTTTGATAGCCGCTCCAAACCGCTGAATGCGTGGGTAGATGGCAATCCAGACCACCGCTTGCGTTGATTCGGTTGACCGGGCGTGTTGTTGGACGCGCCGCCGCCCGTAGATGGGACGTGGTTTCACACGCTCCATCAACGCGGGCTAGCGCTTGCGGTCGGTTCCCAGCAAACGCTGCAGCTGCAGCGCGTTGGGCACCGCCAGCCCGGCGGCAGTGTTGTCGAAGATCACCCAGCGTTCGGCCTGCGGATGCGTGCCGTCGTGCGGGGTATGACGCACCGCGTCGGCCAATGCCTGCAGCGCGCTGTCGTCGTAGCTGCTGTAGTAGATGCGCGGTGCGCCATGCCAGCGCCAGTAGTACGGCCCGGCGGTAGGGCTTGGTATGGCGGCTTCGGGAACCGGCGCCGGGTCGGCGGCGCAGCGTGCGATGCGGTGGCGCGTCAGCAGCGCCTGTGCCTGCGGCAGAAACCAGCTGGCGTGGCGCGGCTCGCACACCACGCCGCCGTCCCAGCGCCGCCGCAGCGTCGCGAAAAAGCTGGCTGCCACGCGCGCATCGAAGGCGGCGCTGGGCGGCAACTGCAGCAGCAGGCAGCCCAGTCGCGTGCCCAGCGCGCCGGCCTGGGCCAGAAACGCATCCAGCAACGGACCGGCCGCATGCAGGCGCGCGTCGTGGCTGATGCTGCGCGGCAGCTTGACCGAAAAACGGAAATCCTCCGGCACGCTGTCGGCCCAGCGCGCATAAGTGCCGGCGCGGTGCGGCCGATGGAACGAGGAGTTGATTTCCACCGCATCAAAACGCGTGGCATAGCGCTGCAATACGCTGGCGCCGTCGCCAAACGCCGCGCGGTCGGCGGCCGGAATCGACCAGCCTGCACAGCCACAGCGCACACGCGGCACGGCGATGGACGAACGAAACGACATGACGGGGAGCGATGCGATCGGGCAGCACTCTATGCATGCGCGCGCGTCAGCATTGCGTGTGCAGTGCGATCACGGCCGACTCACCCGCTACTTCGATACTGGGCGTATGCCAGAAGGCCCGTCCCTTGTCATCCTGCGCGAACAAACCGAGGCGTTTGTCGGTCGCAAGATCCTGCGTGTCTCCGGCAACAGCAAGCAGGACATCGCGCGCCTGGATCAGCAGAAAGTGCTGGCACTACGCAGCTGGGGCAAGCACTTTTTGATCGAGTGCGCGCAGTTCAGCGTGCGCATCCATTTTCTGTTGTTCGGCAGTTATCGCATCGACGAAGACAAGCCCAATGCAGTGCCGCGTTTACGTCTGGAATTTTCCAAGGGCCAGCGGCTGAACTTCTACGCCTGCTCGGTGCAGTTTATCGATCGCCCCTTGGACGAGGTGTACGACTGGACGGCGGATGTCATGCATCCACGTTGGGATGGCGCACAGGCGCGGCGCAAGTTGCGTGCCGCGCCATCCATGCTTGCCGCCGATGCATTGCTGGATCAGAGCATCTTTGCCGGCGTCGGCAACATCATCAAGAACGAGGTGCTGCACCGCATCCGGGTGCATCCGGAGAGCGCAGTGGGCGCGTTGCCAGCGCGCAAGCTTGGCGAACTGGTCACGCAGGCGCGCGAGTACAGCTTCGATTTCTACACCTGGAAAAAGGCCTTCGTGCTGAAGAAGCATTATCAGGTGCATACCAAAACCAGCTGCCCGCGCGATGGCGCGCCGCTGCAGTATCGCAAGCACCTGGGCAAGGCCGGGCGGCGTGCCTTTTTCTGCGAAGTCTGCCAACGGCTTTACCCGGGCGAGGATGTGTGACGATGCGCTCAACGTGAATGGCGGCTGGCTCTTTCTGGCCAGACAACGAATTTCAAACGCGCGCAGGCGCAGCGCCCGCTAGATTTGCGCGTCCTACACCGGGTTCACGGTGTGGCGTGCGCATCTCTCATCTCATCGGTCTCCCGCATTGTGACTACCCGCAGGAAGGAAACGCTTGTCCCGCATGTCGCCGCAGTCGCATGCACGGGCGCCATTCTGTTCTTTCTTGCCTGTCTGTTGCTGTATATGCCGCCGCCGCGCGAAACCCTGCGACACGACGACAGTTTGCAGGTGTATTTCGTGCCGCGCCCGCAATTGACGCTGCCGGCACCGATGGAGCCGCCGCAACCACGCGAGCGCACACCACGCGCTGCGCCTGCCGCCGCATCGACATCGGCCGCCCGCAGTGCGCCGCCGCCGACACGGACCCCACCACCGCAGCGCCAGGTGGCCGCCGCCAACGCGCCGGCCAACGAATCGATGGCGGCCCAGCTCTATACCCGCGAAGGCCGTTTGCGCATGCCGCAAACGGCGCAAATAGATCCGATGGCGCAAAACGGTGCCGCCGTGCCGCCGGGCATGAGCGATGAGCGCGCGCAGGCCAAGGCGCGCAATGTGATGGAACGGGTCAACCCGGTGCAATACCAGGACACGCGCTTTGCCAAGGACTGGAAGAGCGACGGCACGCTGGGCGATGTGGCGATGCAGGAAATGAATCGCGGCATGAAAAAATTCAACGACATGCTCAACGGGCCGCAGACGCAGGTGGCCAAGGCGCGACCGCCGCCGGATGTGCGCTTCAATCCCGCGTTGGCCGGCAATCAGGCCGAGATGGGCAGCGAAGCGACCGGCGATGCCTACAAGGCCGCACCGATCGCGCACAAGACACCGCCCGATCTCAAGGGCGAAGCCAGCCGCCGCATCCGCGAGGCGCTGGCGGCGCTGGAGCAACGCAGTGCGCGTTGCGACGCGTCAAAACGCAAAACCCTGTTGTCGCCGGTGCGCACGCATCTGGGCGATCTTGAGCGCGCCGAGCACGCCTTGAACAACGGCGCCGACCCGGTAATGGCCGCGCAAATGCTGCCGCGCCAGGCTGACAGCGCCTACGATCTGGCCCGCCGCGCGCTGTGGTATGCCGATCGCCAGTTGAAGCAGTGCGCGACTGGGTGAGCGGGTTGGTTAGTGTGCAGCTGACCAAGAGCGACTAACAAAACCTCTCTGACGCTGTATCAATAGCGGCAACGTGTCGGCCACACGCGCAACGTTGATGCGTGAGGATGAGCAGGTCGAGTGTGCGGTGCACGCACCGCTTGCCGGACACGCCGTGAATCCGTCCGTGGAGGCTCGGTGGCGGCATCCATGCCGCCACACGGTCCCGCAATCGGTGAGGACACCACACCAGGAAGTTGGTCGGTTGCCGGATATAAACCTGCCTGTTGCTCGGCTTGCGATGAGAAGATTTTCGGACGCAACGTTATCCGACTAACGCACATCATGCATTGCTTGCACCAGGCACACCGACACTCTCGACTAGTCCTTGCCCGCCCACCGTCGCGGGACCTTACGCGGCATGGATGCCGCGTAAGAGCCTACACGGACGTACTTGCGGCGTGTCCCGCGATGGTGGGCGGGCAAGGGCCTTGCAGCCAAGCCGCAGATCATCCGCTCTAGAAACCGACGCATCCACACTGTTCAATCACTTTCCAGCCGCTCTAAATCGACGAGTGAGGGATTTGTTTTGGTTGGAGCCAGCCAGGGTTTTGTAGAAGCTTGCACACCAGGCGCCGCACGATCGCTTGGCAACCGCACCCTCATCCGGCGCTGCGCGCCACCTTCTCCCGGTGGGAGAAGCGGACCAGCCGCTCTTGCCCTTATGCCTGCATGCGCCCAACTGCCCAGCCCAGCCGCCCAGCCGCGTATGGCCGTCAGGAGTCGAATCACGGCGACGCCCGCCTCACAACAGCCCAATCCGAGCTCTACATAGCGCCAATCCCAGCGCTACATAAGGCCGATCCGAGCACTATCCCTACACACGGCCAACCCGAGCGCTACAGCAGGCTATGAGTCTGTCTACGCCATACTCTTACTGAGCAATACTCTTATCTGAGTCAGCCCTACGCCAGACTCTGCCGATAACGGTCTTTTTCGATACTCAACGCCACTTCCGCACGCAGGAATACCTGGCCGATCGGTTCATCGCCACGGGTTGCCTGTGCCTCGCCAATTAGCACGGTCAGCCCGAGCGCATGTTGTTGCTGGGCGATGTCACGCAGGCCCTGGAGCTTCTGTTCGGCCTCGGGGCCGCGCAGCACGGCGATGAACTCCGCGCTTTCGGTGACCCGGTCTACGCTGTCCCCGCTGGCTTGTACATGCGCGGCCAGGGTCTGATCGAGCTGTTGCAAGGCGCGGCCCAGTAGCCGCTCGCTTTGTTTTTCGGCCAGCGCGGCTAGTTCCTGCACTTCCAGGATGACCAGGTAATAACCAGTGTCGGCGCTGGTCCTGGTGGCAACCGGCGCCACCGGCTGCAAAATCGCCTCGCGCTCGAGCTGCAATTCGCGCTTGCGCTCGTCCAGCAGGCGCATGGTGACGCGCGCTAAGGCCTGCAGGCCGGTGCGTTGAATCTCGGTGAGCGTGCGCGGCTCGGTGTCGAGCACGCAGACCGTGCCCAATGCCACGCCGTCGGAGGTGACCAGCGGCATGCCGGCGTAGAACCGCGCACCGGTTTCGCCGGTGACCACCGACACATCGGCAAAGCGCGTGTCCTTGGTCAGGTCGTGCACTTCCATCAGGTGCTCGGGGCTACGGATGGCGTGATCGCACACTGCCTGGCTGCGATCGGTCTGCTGCATGCCCAGCCCCAGTTGGGCCTTGAACCACTGGCGGTCGCGATCGACCAGCGACATCAGTGCGATCGGCGTGCCGCATAACGAAGCCGCCACCTGCACGACGTCTTGATAGGTGTCCTCGGGCAGGCTGTCGACGATGCGGTAGCCATCCAGAACCTGTTGGCGAGAGGCTTCGTCAGCCATGGGCATTTCTTTCATTGAATAAGCCAGACAAGCGCGAGCGAGAAGGTGCCACGATACCGGCGTTGCCGATAACGCGGCGTGGATATTGGCCATGTGCGTCGGCGTGACCTGACACCGAGCATGGGAAGACGCAGCAACGCGGTTGCTGCGCGCGGCTGCGCGATGGGCAGGTGCATCTGTTCAACAATCTGCACCTGGGCGACAGCTCCGATGTGGATGATCTGCGCAACCACTACGCGCACGGCGAGCCACCAGCGGGCATGGATGCGGCAAGTTTGCCTGCCGCCGCCAAACGCCAACGCTTGCATGGCGGCGCGGATGTCACCTGAAGCTGCGGGCTGCGTCCTTGCAGTTCCTGATCGGCCTGCACGCAGTCACGTGCAGGCGTCCTGTCCGTGCGTCTGGAGACATCCCACCGCCATACAACCCGCCAACGCCGCACAACCCGACCGCGCCGCTTGGCAGCAGCGCAGCCGGTGGGTCAATCGCCCTCAGCGCTTGACCGGCTTGCCGTCCACGTCGAGCACCTGCACCTCGCCCAGCTTGAGCGCACGCACCGGAGCTTCGATCTTCTTCAGATCGCCCACGATCACCCAGGTCATCGCCTTGGGCGCGATGATTTCCTTGATGGCTTTCTGCGCGGCCGGCTGGTCGATCGCTTCCAGGCGCGGCTTGAGCGTCTGCACGTAATCATCCGGACGGTCGAACTGCACGATGCCTTCGATCGCACCCAGCACCGCGCCGGTGGTTTCGAAGCTGCCGGGCAGGGCGCGGATGCGCTGGTTCTTGATCTTCTCGATCTCCTCGGTGGTCAGCGGCTTGTCGCCGATGATCGCGGTGGCTTCCTTGAGAATCTCGTTGGCCGATTCGGCGGTCTTGTCGGTCTGCACCGGCGCGGAGAACAGGTACGGTCGCTGGCCCTGCGCATCCAGCATGCGGGTGCCGGCACCGTAGGCCCAACGCTTGTTCTCGCGCAGGTTCATGTTCAACCGCGAGGTGAAGGTGCCGCCGAAGGCGCCATTGGCCACGCCGATGGCCAGGTTGTCCTGCGCCTTGGTGGACGGTGCGAGCAGGCCTGCCAGGATCACCGACTGCGGCGCGTCCGGGCGATTGATCAGATACACGCGCGGCTTGGGCTGCGCAGCGACGTTGGCCAGGTTCTTCTTCGGCAACGGCGTGCTTGGTGCCTTCCAGTCGCCGAAGGCGGCATCGAGCTGCGGAATGATCTGCGCCAGCGTGGTATCGCCGGCCACCAGGATGCGCAGGTTGTCCGGGCGCAGCCACTGGCTATGGAAGGCCTGCAGGTCCTGGGCGTTGAGGCTCTTGATCGCCGCCTCGGTGCCGCTGCCGGTGAGCGGGATGCCGTAGGGGTGATTCTGGCCGAACAACAACGGCGGCAGTGCCCGCAGCGCCAGGCTGTTGGGCTGGGTCTTTTCCTGCGCGATGCCGGCCAGCCACTGGCTGCGGATGCGCTCGATGTCGGCGGACTTGAAGGCCGGGTTGCGCACGATGTCGGAGAACAGCTGCAGCGACGGCTGCAGCTGGTCGTTGAGCGCGTCCAGCGAGGCGCTGCAGCTGTCCAGATCGCAGCCGACCGCGGTAATCGCGCCCAGCCGCTGGCGGCGCTGCGCCACTTCCACCGAATCCAGCGCGGCGGTGCTCTCGTTCATCAGCGCGGCGCTGAAGCTGGCGGTGCCCAGCTTCTTGCCCTGGTCGGCCGCATAGCCGGCATCGAACAGCAGTTCCACCTGGGTCACCGGGATGGTGTGGCGCTCGGCCAGGATCACCTCGATGCCGTTCTTCAACTTGCCGCGCTGCAACTGCGGGAAGCTCAGTTCGGGGAACTGGCTGGTTTCCGGCACGCCCTTGCTGCGGTCCAGCGTGGAGGCGGTGATGGTGTACTTGCCGGCGGCCGGCAGCTTGGGCGCCGGCTTGCCGGGTTCGTCGCCACGTGCGACCACCGCCTTGTCTTCGGCGGCGGGGTCGAAATCCTTGCCGGCCGGCAACACGGTAAGCAGATAGTCGCCCTTGCCGAACCAGCTGGCAGCGGCCTGCTTGACGCTGTCCACGCTGGCGGCCTGGCCGCGCTGCAGATCCTGCTTGTAGGCGCCCGGGTCGCCGCGATAGACCTGGCCCTCGGCCAGGATCACCGCCTTGCCGGTGAACCCGCCGACCTTTTCCAGCCCGCGCACGAAGCCGGCGCGGTAGGCCACCTGCGCGCGCTGCAGTTCGTCGGCGGTGGGGCCCTGGGCGATGAATTTCTTGAGTTCCTCGTCGATGATCGCCTCGACCTTGGCCGGGTCCACACCGTCTTTCACATCGGCCTGGATCTGTACCTGGCTGGACAAGGCGAAGGCCTGGATCGACGCCGACACGTCGTCGACCAGATTGTCCTGATAGACCAGACGCTGATACAGCCGCGAGGTCTTGCCACCGCCGAGCACGGTGGTGGCCAGGTCCAGCTGGATCGCCGCATCGCTACCGAGTTGCGGCGCGACCCAGGTGCGGTAGATGCGCGGTTGCGAGACATGGTCGTGCTGCACGCCACGCTTTTGCGCGGCCAGTGGGGTCACCCACGGCTGCTGGCGCGCCACCGGCTTGCCGGACGGGATGTCGCCGAAATACTGCAGCGCCTTGGCACGCGCCTGCGCCACGGTGATGTCGCCAGCCAGCACCAGGGTGGTGTTGGCGGCGCCGTAGTTGTCGTTGAACCACTGTTTGACGTCGGCCAGCGAGGCCGCGTCCAGGTCTTCCATCGAGCCGATGGCGTCGTGCTGATACGGATGGTTGGCCGGGAACAGGTTGGACAGGATGTTCTGGTCCACCCGGCCGTATGGGCGGTTCTCGCCCTGGCGTTTTTCGTTCTGCACCACGCCACGCTGGGTATCGAGTTCTTCCTGGCCGATCGCCCCGAGCAGGTGGCCCATGCGGTCCGATTCCATCCACAGCGCGGTATCCAGCGCGGTGGTCGGCACGGTTTCGAAATAGTTGGTGCGGTCGAACCAGGTGGTGCCGTTCATGTCGGTGGCGCCGACCTTCTCGAACGGGGCGAAATAGCTGCCCTTGTTGTTCTCCGAGCCGGAGAACATCAGATGCTCGAACAAGTGCGCAAAGCCGGTCTTGCCGGCCGGCTCGTCGCCGGAACCGATGTGGTACCAGATGCTCACCGCCACCACCGGTGCCTTGTGGTCTTCGTGCACCACCACGGTCAGGCCGTTGGGCAGGGTGAAGCGGGTGTAGCCGATCTCGGGAATGGCGCTGCTGGCCGCGGGCTTGGACAGGCTGGCCGGGGCGGCTTCGACGACGGGAGCAACGGTACCGGCGGCGGCGCCGAGCACACCGGCGATCAACAGGGACAGCGGACGCAGCATGTGACACTCCAGAACAGGACAATCGGCCGAGGGTAGTGGCTGGTTGGCGGCGCCGCAAATGCTGTTTGGCAGTGTCGCTGCGGCTGCCGTGCCCGTTTCAGTGCAAGACAGGCGGCAGATCTGAAATGCGGTGTAAGCGAACCCGGCCGCGCTCGACTCAAGTTGATCCTCGCCTCGCCGTTACTTGGGGCGACCTACCTTGACCAGACGCTACCCGCCGATCACGCCATGACCGTCCTGTTGCCGCCCGTGCCGATGCCCGCCAACGACGCCTTGCGCGTGGAGGCCGTGCGTCGGTTGGGGGTGCTGGACACCGAGCCCGAAGCCGAATTCGACGACATCGCCTGGTTGGCCGCGCACGTCAGCGGCGCGCCGATGGCGCTGGTGTCGCTGCTGGATGCCGACCGTCAGTGGTTCAAGGCGCGCTGCGGCACCGATCTGGAAGGCACCCCGCGCAGTGTGTCGTTCTGTTCTTACGCGGTGATGGGCACCGAGCTGCTGGAGGTGCCCGATGCCGAGGCCGATCCACGCTTCGCACTGAATCCGCTGGTCACCGCTGCGCCGGGCATTCGCTCCTATGTGGGCGTGCCGCTGATCGGCCGCGAAGGCTATGCATACGGCACCTTGTGCACGCTCAGCACCAAATCGCGGGTCCTCGACGAAAACCAGAAACAGGCGCTGATCCGGCTGGCACGCCAGGCCGCCAATCAACTCGAGGCACGCCGCGACCGTTTGGCCGCGCAGGCGCAGCGGCAGACCCTGAGCCGTTTGCTGGAAGCCATGCCCGACGGCGTGGTTTCCTGCGATAGCGAGGGGTTGTTGCGCGAGTTCAATCATGCCGCGCGGCAGTGGCATGGCACCGATCCGCGCCTGTTGCCGCCGGTGCAATGGGCGCAGCATTTCGATCTCTACGCTGCCGACGGCAGTACCTTGCTGCCTACCGAAGCCATCCCCCTGGTGCGTGCCTGGCGCGGCGAGCACGTGCGCAATGCCGAGATGGTGATCCGTGCCACCGGCCAGAGCGCGCGCAGCGTGTTGTGCAATGCCGACCCGGTAGTCAGCGATCAGGGCGCCGCGTTGGGTGCGGTGTGCGTGATGCACGACATCACCCAGTTGCGCGATGCCTCGGCTGCGCTGGCGCGCGAGCGCGCGCGCGCGCTTGCAGTCGCTGGTGGATGCCTCGCAGGACGTGGCGATCATCGCCTTCGACCCGAACGGGCGCATCGAATTGTTCAATCCCGGCGCCGAGCGCCTGCTGGGTTACGCAGCGGACGAAGTGCTGGGTCGCTGCCCTGCGCAGTTCCATCTGCCGGCCGAGCTCGAACGGCACATGGCCACGCTTGCGTTGTCGCCGCCGTCGTACATCAAGCTGGCCGCCGCTGCCGCAGGCGATGTGCTCGAAGAAGAAATCTGGACCCTGGTGCGCAAAGACGGCGGGCTGCGGCGGGTACGGCTGTGCTTCAACGTCATCCACGACGCCCAGCAAGGACTGGCCGGCTACCTGGCGATGGCCATCGACGTCACCGCCGAGCTGCAGGCGCAGGCGGCCGCGCAGCTGGCGGCCGAGCACTTCAGGGGCGCGTTCGAAACCGCTCCGCAGGGCATGGCGATCGTCTCGCTGGACGGCGCCTGGCGCGACGTCAATCCGTCGCTGTGCAGCATCCTGGGGTATCCGCGCGAGCAGTTGCTGCGCACCACCTTCCAGACCATCACCCATCCCGATGACCTGGAGATGGATCTGTGCTTTGTGCAGGAATTGATCGACGGCAAACGCGACAGTTACAGCATGGCCAAGCGCTACATCAGCCAGCAGGGCGCGGTGATCTGGGCGCAGTTGTCGGTGTCGCTGGTGCGCGACAGCAGCGGTGCACCGGTGCATTTCGTCTCGCAGATCCAGGACGTCACCGAACGCCATGTCGCCGCCGAACGCCTGGCCGAAAGCGAGGCGCGTCTGCGCGCGATCAGCGATGCCACACCGACGCTGGTCAGCCAGTTCGATGCCGAGCAGCGTTGCCTGTTCGCCAATGAAGCGCATCGCCACTGGCTCGGCGTGGAGCCGTCCAGCCTGGTCGGCCGCCACCTCACCCAGGTGCTGGGCGACGACCTCAGCGCCCCAGCGCGCGCTGCGCTGGCGCAGGTGATCGCCGGGCAACGGGCCAGCTTCGAACACGTGCTACGTGGCGGCGCGACACCGCGCGATGTGGAAATCACCTTGGTGCCCGCGACGCAGAGCGCATCGACGCAGGCGCAAGGGTTCTTCCTGATGGCGCACGATGTCACCGCGCACAAGTCATTGCATCGGCTGATGCACGAACGCGCCACCCGCGATGCCTTGACCGGCCTGCCGAATCGCCACGCCTGGTCCGAAGCGCTGCAGCTCGCGGTGACCCAGGCGCAGCAACAACAGCGCGCGGTCGCCGTGATGTTCCTGGACCTGGACGGCTTCAAACGCATCAACGACGTGCACGGTCACCGCGCCGGCGACGCGGTACTGGTGGCCTTCGGCCGCTGCCTGCAGCAAGCGGCCGGCAGCCGTTATCTGGTGGCACGCCTGGCCGGCGACGAATTCGTGGTGTTGCTGGACGACCTGCAAGACCCGCAGACCGAATGCGCGGCAGTGGCAGAACGGATTCGCACCGCTGCCGCAGCGGGCGCCGTGTTCGGTGAGCAACACCTGCCGATCCACTCCAGCATCGGCGTCGCCTGGCAACACGGCCAAAACGCCGACGCGGCCAGCCTGATGCACGCGGCTGACGAAGCGATGTACGCCGCAAAACGTGCCCGCTGCGGCAACAACACACCTACTGCCGGGCGCGATGCCGCGCGGTAGTCAAGCGCGCGCCGCTCCCTTCTCCCACCGAGAGAAGGTGCCCGCAGGGCGGATGAGGGTACGGCCTACCCATAAAACCGCGTCAATCATGAACACTCCCTTCTCCCACCGGGAGAAGGTGCCCGAAGGGCGGATGAGGGTACGGCTTACCCATAAAATTGGATCAATCAGAAGTGCGCATTGCACTTCTGGATTTTGTGAGTAGCGATGCATTCGCATCGATCAATCTTCACTCCCCGCGATGAAGCTCACCACCTCGGTCGTCTTGAAAGGTGATAAAGGGTATGGATGCGTCGATTGCAGAGCGGGCGATCTGTGGCCTGGCTTCAGGGCCCTTGCCCGCCCACCATCGCGGGACACGCCGCAAGTACGTCCGTGTAGGCTCTTACGCGGCATCCATGCCGCGTAAGGTCCCGCGACGGTGGGCGGGCAAGGACCAGTCGAGATGGTCGGTGTGCATGCTTTTGAACAAAGCAACCTATAACTATCTGGTGCAGTGTCCTCACCGCTTGCGGGACCGTGTGGCGGCATGGATGCCGCCACCGAGCCTCCAGGGATGGGTTCACGGCGTGTCGCGCGAGCGGTGAGGGCACCGCGCCCTCGACTCACCTAGCTTTGATTGTTGATCCGTCGCTTGGCTGCAAGGACCAGTCGATTTGGTCGGTGTGCATGGTTTTCAACAAAACAACCGGCAACTGTCTGGTGCGGTGTCCTCGCCGACCCAGGCATGCGCATTAGTGGCGCGCATGCCGTGCCTTCTCGCCCCGCAGGGCGAGGGGCTATGCATCCATCAATCAAGCCGCCTGCACGACCGAACGCCGTTGCGTCAGTGCAGCTTGCTCAGGCACCAACCGGAACACCGCCACCGCGCGCGTCAGATCCGCGGCCTGATCTTCCATGCTGCGTGCGGCCGCCGTGGCTTCTTCCACCAGCGCGGCGTTTTGCTGGGTCATCTCGTCCAACTGCATCACCGTGGTGCTGACCTGCTCGATGCCGGCGCTTTGCTCGGTGCTGGCGGCGGTGATCTCGGCCATGATGTCGGTCACGCGCTTCACCGAGCTGACCACCTCGGTCATGGTGCTGCCGGCTTGTTGCACCAGGTTCGAGCCTTGCGCGACTTTTTCCACCGAGTCGGAAATCAGCTGTTTGATCTCCTTGGCCGCACCGGCCGAGCGCTGCGCCAGGGCGCGCACTTCGGTGGCCACCACCGCAAAGCCGCGGCCTTGTTCGCCGGCGCGTGCCGCTTCCACCGCCGCGTTCAAGGCCAGGATATTGGTCTGGAACGCGATGCCGTCGATGACGCCGATGATGTCGGAAATACGCGCCGACGATTGCGTGATTGCCTGCATGGTGCTGACCACTTCCTGCACCACGCGGCCGCCGCTTTCGGCGACATCGCCGGTGCCCTTGACCAACTGGTTGGCCTGGCGCGCGTTGTCGGCATTCTGGCGCACGGTGGAGGTCAGTTCTTCCATCGATGCGGCGGTTTCTTCCAGATTCGCCGCCTGATGCTCGGTGCGCGTGGACAGGTCGGCATTGCCGCTGGCGATTTCGCCGGCCGCCGTGTTGATCATCTCGGCCGAGTGCTGGATGCCCTGCACGATGCTGGTCAGCTGGATCGCGGTGCGGTTGGCCGCATTGGCCAGCCGGCCGAACGCGCCTTCGTAATGCGACTCCACCCGCTGCGACAGATCGCCATCGGCAATGGCGGCCATGATGCGGCCCACATCGTCCAGGCCGGCATCGGCCTGCTGCATCAGGCGGTTCAACGCCTGCACCATTTCCGCAAACGCGAACTGGTAGCGCGACTGCTCGCCACGTGCAGAGAAATCGCCACGCGCAGCGGCATCGGCCAGGCGCGCGATATCGCTGTTGATTGCCGACAGGTTGCTCTTCACCGTGTCCAACGCTTCGTGCAGCGCCGCGCGCTGGCCGGGCAGGCGGCGCATGTCGCGGCGCAGATCGCCACGGCCGTAGTCGCTCATCACATCCATCGCTTCGTTGATGGCATCCAGGTGTTCGAACACCACCGTGTTCACACCGTGCGCCAGCGTGCCGTAATCGCCGGGGAAATCTTCCGGGATGCGGTGCGCGATGTTCTCGCCCTGCTGCAAACGGATCATGGTCTGCATCTCGCCGTTGAAGCGCTGCAGCTGGTTCTGCATCTGCTGCATGCTGTGCATCAGCTGGCCGGTTTCATCGCGCGATTCGACCCGGATATCGTTGTCGAAGCGGCCGGAGGCGATCGCCTCTGCGGTGCGCGATGCGGCACGCAGCGGCGCGGCCATGGCCGAGGCGATCAACCAGCACAGGCCGATCACCATCGCCACCAACGCGCCGCCGATCAACGTCAAGGTGCGCGTGAAGCCCCAGGCCTGCACCTGGATGTCTTCGGCGTACACACCCATCACCAAGACCCAGTTCCAGGCCGGAAAGGTCTTGGCATAGCTGATCTTGGGCAGCTGTTCTTTTTTACCCGGCTTGGGTGCGTTGTAATAGCTGAAGCCGTCGCCACGCTCGATCGCGATCTTGATGTCGCGATACACGTACTGCCCGGCATCGCTCTTGTAATCGCTCATGTCGGTGCCGACGGCGCGCTTTGGATGCATCAGGATGCGCATCTGCGGATCGACGATGAAGAAGTAATCCACGCCATCGTTGGTGCGCATGTCGGCAAGCGTTGTACTTGCCGCTGCCTTAGCCTGTTCGACCGTCAACTCGCCAGCTTTGACCTTGTCGGCATAGTGCTGCATCACGGTGAGACCCATCTCGACCTCGGTCTTGACGCTGAGCTTGCGCGCCTCCACCAGATCCAGATATTGCAGGCGCGCCGCAGCCACCGCGAGCAGGATCACACCCACGGTCAGTAGCGCGCAGAGCAGGACGAACTTGCGGGTGAGCGGGAGATTGGCAACGTGACGACGCAATAGCGACACAACAGGCATGGCAACGACATCCAAAACGCGCGCAGGGCGCTATGGCATGGATATCGGCTGATTCACATCCGGGTTGAATGCTGATTGCGGCAGCGTCTGCTTGAGCGGGGCAGGTCATGCAGCAATGCGATAGCTGCCAATACAACGTAGGAGCGCCCTCGGGCGCGATGAAGCGTTATCGATAACGCTTCATCGTGCCCGAGGGCGCTCCTACATGAAGATGGCGGGCATCGATCCATCGATCGATGCATGACGCCGCATGCTTACATTGCAAACTGCCCGCAGCCCGCAGCCCGCAGCCCGCAGCGCGTAGCGCAACGGCGGACACGCGCGGCGTGCCCGCCTCACCGCACTCAGCTGGCCGCGCAGAAACCGAATTCAGCGGTTGCACCCGCTGCCAGGGTGCGATTGAAGTCCACGCCGCTGGCCCTGAGCGTGCTGCCGCTCTGCGACCAGGTGACATTCCAGGCATTGTTGACGGTGCCGCTGACCGGCAGCGAGATCGCCCAGGTGCCGCTACCGGTGCCGGTGTTGGTGACCTGCACGCGATTGCAGGAGCCGCCGCTCCAGCTGCTGTCCACGATCACCTTGGTGCTGAAGCTGCCCGTGGGGGTCGGTGTCGGAGTGGGCGTCGGGGTTGGTGTTGGCGTGGGAGTCGGTGTGGGGGTAGGCGTCGGCGTCGGCGTCGGCGTCGGCGTCGGCGTCGGCGTGGTGCTGCTGACCGTGCCCCACAGCGTGCGCAACAGGGTCATCTTGTCTTCGCGCACGCTGGTCCAGTCGTCGCGCAGGATGCCGCCGGTGTCGCCGCTATTGGGATTCCACGACCAGTAGAAACCTTCGTTGATGCCCTTGCTGCGCAGGTACTTCACCAGTGCGTCCTGCCACACCTTGTCGCGCGCATCGCCTTCGCCGTACTTGCCGCCGAATTCGCCCAGCAGCAGCGCATGGGTGCCGGCGAACTGGCCGAAGTGACGCTCCCAGATCGCGGGCATATTGTTGGGGAAGTTGCTGTCGTTGAAGTACGACTGCACGAACACGTCCGGCCCGTACACATGCGGTGCCAGCAGCAGGCGGTTGGCCGGGATGTTCAACGGCGTGCAGGCCAGCGGCTGCAGATTGCCACCCCAGAAGATGCCGCCATTGGTCGAGCACACCGGATTGTCGGTGATGCCTTCCACCGCAATGATCCACTTGGGCGCAACGGCCAGCACTGCGGCCGACCCGCGCTCGGCGGCCTTGTTCCAGTCGGTGGCCGCGTTGCCGGTGCCCCAGGTGGCGGCGCCGTGCGGTTCGTTCTTCAGATCCACACCGATCACGCTCGGCACGTTCTTGTAGCGGTTGGCGACAAAGCGCAGGTCGTCCAGCCATTCCGCTTCGGAATACGAACTGGTGTACCAGAGCTCGGAAATGGCGCCGCAATCGGGCGTGTGATGATCCAGCAGCACATAGATGCCGCGGGCGTTGAATTCGTTGATCACCTTGTCGAGGATCTGCAGCGAGGTCAGACCCTGCAGATCGGGGTTACGGCCATAGTCGATGCTGCTGGGCATGGTGGTGGCACGCAGCGTGGCCGGGCAGAACGGCAGGCGCACGGCGTTGAAGCCCAGGCCCTGTATCTGGATGATCATGTCCTTCCAGTTGCGCGCCCACAGACCATGGATGACATGGTTGCCGGTCTCGAAACCGAACACGTTGACGCCCTTGAGCTGGACCACCTTGCCGTTGTCGTCGACAACCTTGTTGTTGCTGATGGAATAGCTGAAGGCCGGTGCGGCGGCCAGCGCCAACGCCGTAGCCAGTGCGAGCGTGCTTGCAGTCCTGAAAATGGACATGGTGATCTCCCTGGGAAACCGACCCGACACCCGGGTGCGGTGAGGGGGGCATCTTGGTCCGCGGCCGTTTTATGTGGCGTGACCCCAGCCACAGAAAAGCGCATTGCCGCACCGATCACGCGCAGGCTGCGGGCGGGGTCGCTTTCCCGCACACTATTGCCGCTGCGCAGTGTCCGCAGGCTGTCCCTTCTGTCCCCGGAGTGTCTTCCAATGTCCTTCTTGCGTGCCGAACTGGCGCAATGGCGCGCCTCACCCGCGCGCGAACTCATGGCCGGTGCGGTCGCAACATTTGCCCTGATTCCCGAAGTGATCGCGTTCGCGTTCGTGGCCGGCGTGGACCCGCAGGTCGGCCTGTTCGCCTCGTTCGTCATCGGTATCGTGATTGCGTTTTGTGGCGGACGCCCGGCGATGATTTCTGCTGCGGCCGGCTCGGTGGCGTTGGTAGCTGCACCGCTGGTGGCCACGCACGGGTTGCCGTATCTGCTGGCGGCCGGGTTGCTGGCTGGTGCGGTGCAGATCCTGTTCGGCTTGCTGCGGCTGGGCGTGCTGATGCGCTTTGTCAGCAGCTCGGTGCGCACCGGTTTCGTCAATGCGTTGGCGGTGCTGATCTTCGCCGCGCAGCTGCCGCATCTGCACGGTGCCAACCTGACCACCTGGGCGATGTTGGGCGTGGGCCTGGCGATCATCTACGGCCTGCCGCGGCTGCGCCTGCCGGGTGTCTCGGCGATTCCCTCGCCGTTGCTGTGCATCCTGCTGCTGACGGTTGCAAGCACGGCCTTGCATCTGCCGCTGAAGACCGTGGCCGATCTGGGCAAGCTGCCGAACGCGCTGCCGTTCCTGCAATGGCCGTCGGTGCCGTTGACGCTGGAAACCTTGCGCATCATCGCCTTGCCGGCCTTGGCCATCGCGATGGTAGGCCTGCTCGAATCGCTGATGACTGCGCGCGTGGTCGACGAACTCACCGACACCCCGAGCGACAAGAACCGCGAATGCACCGGGCTGGGCATCGCCAATGCCGCGGCCAGCCTGTTCGGCGGCATTGCCGGCTGCGGCATGATCGGGCAGACCGTGGGCAACGTAAAATACGGCGGGCGTGGGCGCTTGTCGACCTTGTTTGCCGGCGTGTTCCTGCTGATCCTGATGGTGGCGCTCAAGCCGTGGGTCTCGCAGGTGCCGGTGGTGGCGTTGGTGGCGATCATGGTGATGGTCTCGGCGGAGACCTTCGACTGGCGCTCGTTACGCACCGTGGTGACCCATCCGCGCACTTCCAGCGTGGTGATGCTGGCCACCGTGGCGGTGACCCTGCTCACCCACAACCTCGCCGCGGGTGTCGCAGTGGGCGTGGTGCTGAGCGGGGTGTTCTTTACCTTCAAGGTGGCCGGGCTGCTGCAGATCTCGCACAGCGACGACAATGGCGTGCGCACCTACAGCGTGCGCGGGCAGGTGTTCTTCGCCTCGGCTGACGTGTTTATCGATGCTTTCGACGCACGCCAGGTGCCGGGCCGCACGGTGCTGATCGATGTGAGCCGCGCGCATTTCTGGGATATCACCGCAGTGGCGGCGCTGGACAAGGTGGTGCAGCGGCTGCGTCACCATGGCCTGGAGGTTCAGGTCACAGGCTTGAACGCCAGCAGCCGGAGGCTGATGCAGGCGCACGCGCTGGGCGAAGACGCGCTGGAATCTTCGCTGCCCTGAGCGCAGCAGGGCGGGTGGGCGCATTCGGCCTAGCCGCACATAGCAGACACGCAGGCGGCCGACATGCAACCGGCTCCCGGGCTGGCTGGCCGCACGCTGAGCGTGGCCGGGCAGCGACCTCAAGTTCGCCTGAATAGCGCCGATGAACCGACATCAAAGATTGCCGGTGATCGTCGTGATGCCAGTGCGTTCCAGCCCGAGATGTCTGCCTGCGTGCCGCCAGCGGTGCTGCGGGCTTGCGTCCGTGCACGGGATGGCGCGGCGATGACCAACGAACCGTTGCTGGAACGGATGGTGGACCTGACCGCCATTCGCGACGCCGATCTGCTCGATCTGAGCCTGCTGCGCACCGTGCGCGAAGTCTGTGCAGCTGAAGAACTCTCACTGCTGCGCATCGCTCCGGACGGCCGCACCATGGCCGAAACCCGGCTGCGCGAGGACGGCCGGCTGTCGTTGACGGTGGCCGAGATCCGCGACGTGCAACTGCGTGCGCAGCTTGCCGACGCACGCGGGGCGGGCGATGTGGTGCAGATGGAGGAAGACGGCCGTGCGCTGCTGGTCTACCCGATGATGGAAGCGCGCGGCATCCGCACGTGCCTGCGCGTGGGCGGTTCGCGCATTCCCGGGACTGCCGAGCAGGCGATGCTGCAGGGCTTTGCGCGCTTCTTCCAGAATTACCGCAGCCTGCTCGACGATGCCCAGCGCGACGCGTTGACCGGGCTGCGTAACCGCAAGACCTTCGACGATGTGATCCTGCGCTTGTTCGCAGGCGCTGCGGCGGATGCGTCGGCAGGCGAAAGCGTGTGGCTGGGGATCGTGGACATCGATCACTTCAAGCGCGTCAACGACAGCTTCGGCCATCTGTACGGTGACGAGGTGTTGCTGCTGGTTGCCCAGCTGATGCAGCGCGCGTTCCGCCAGGACGACCTGCTGTTCCGCTTTGGCGGCGAGGAGTTCGTGATCGTGCTGCGCGGGGTGGATCGCGATACGGCGGTGAGCCTGTTCGAGCGCTTCCGGCTGGCGGTGGCCGAGTACGCCTTCCCGCAGGTGGGCAAGGTCACGCTCAGCACCGGCATCGTCGAATTGACCCATGGCCGCTTGATCAGCCAGATGATGGACGAGGCCGACAAGGCGCTGTACTGGGCCAAGCAGCACGGTCGCAACCGTGCCGAGGTCTACGCCGAGTTGATCGCCAGCGGGCAGATGCAGCATCTCACCCAGCAAGTGGGCAGCGTCGATCTGTTCTGATCTGTGTCATCTATGGATGGCAACGCAGTACCGCGCTGCGTGATGCAGCCGCACTGCCAATGCACACACCCGGTCAAACGCCGCAGTGGCTACACTCCAGGGCTGTCTGGACAACACCTGGGTGCTGCAGTGAAGCGAGCTGTGATGAAGCAAGTTGTGACGAAGCGAGCCGTGATCGAGCGACTTGCGATGGGAATGCTGGCCATGGCGGTCTCGACTGCAGTCATGGCAGCGACCCCCACCTTCGATGGCGCGCGCATCTCGCGCGACGTCAAGGAACTGGCCTCCGATGCCTACGAAGGCCGCGGTCCGGCCACCGCCGGGGAAGAAAAGACCATCGCCTACCTGAGCAAACAGTTTGCTGCCGCCGGCCTGCAGCCGGGCGGTGATCTCGCCAACGGCAAGCGCGCGTGGACCCAGGCGGTGCCGCTGCGCCGCGCCGATATCGTCGGCACACCCACCATCGCTTTGCAGAATGCCGGCAAGCCGCAAACCCTGACCCAGGGCAAGCAGATCGCCATCCGCGCTGCGCTGGATGGGTCATCCACCGTCGACATCGCCAACGCACCGCTGGTGTTCGTCGGCTACGGCGTCAAGGCGCCGGAGCGCGACTGGGACGACTTCAAGGGCGTGGATCTGAAGGGCAAGATCGCGGTGGTGCTGATCAACGACCCGGATTTCGAAACCGGCAAGGGCGCCTTCGACGGTGCCGGCATGACCTACTACGGCCGCTGGACCTACAAGTACGAAGAAGGCGCGCGTCAGGGCGCACTCGGCGTGCTGGTCGTGCACGAAACCGCGCCGGCCTCTTACGGCTGGGACACGGTGGCCAGCTCCAACACCAACACCATGTTCGATGTGGTGCGCGACAACCCGCGCAGCGCCCATCCCACCCTGGAAGGCTGGATCCAGCGCGATCTGGCCAGCGAGTTGTTCAAGCATGCCGGGCTGGATTTCGACACCTTGAAGAAGCAGGCGCAAACGCGCGGCTTCAAGCCGGTCGAGCTCAAGGGCCAGGGCCTGAGCGCCAGCTACCAGGTCAAGTCCGATGTAATCACCTCGCACAACGTGGTCGCGCGCCTGGAAGGCAGCAAACGCCCCGACGAGACGCTGATCTACAGCGCGCATTGGGACCACATCGGCGTGGGCAAGCCGGACGCACGCGGCGACACCATCTTCAACGGTGCGCTGGATAACGCCAGCGGCACTGCGGCGTTGCTGGAACTGGCACGCGGTTTTGCCGCCGGGCCCAAGCCGGAGCGCTCGGTGGTATTCCTGGCGGTGACCGCCGAAGAAAAGGGCTTGCTGGGTTCGGAGTTCTATGCCTCCAAGCCGCTATACCCGCTGGACACCACGGTGGCGGTGATCAACATGGATGGCATGAACCCGTTCGTGCCCGCGCGCGATTTCGGCATCTACGGCACCGCCAAGCTGGAATTGCTCGACCAGCTCAAGAGCGTGGCCGGCCAGTGGAAGCTGCGCTACACGCCCGATCCCAAGCCGCAGGCGGGGTACTTCTTCCGCTCGGACCATTTCTCCTTCGCCAAGCGCGGCGTACCGGCGTTGTCGTACGCCTCCGGGCAGGACTGGGAAGTGGGCGGCGTGGCCGCAGGCAAGGCCGCCTCCGACGACTATACCGCCAAGCGCTATCACCAGCAGGGCGACGAGTGGAAGCCGGACTGGACCTTCGCCGGTGCCGCGCGCGATCTGGGCGTGCTGTACGCGCTGGGCCAACAACTGGCCGATTCGCGCCAGTGGCCGAACTGGAGTAGCGACTCTGAGTTCCGTGCCACCCGCGACGCCAGCGAGGCGGCACGCAAGTAAGAGGGTGTGCGACGGACAGCGTTTCAGCCAGTGACCGACTAACGTTCTGGTGAGGGTGCCGAGCCCTCGACTAGCTGCGTTTCTGTCAGTCGTAGAGCGGCAGATCTTCGGCTTGGCTGCAGGGTCCTTGCCCGCCCACCATCGCGGGACACGCCGCAAGTACGTCCGTGTAGGCTCTTACGCGGCATCCATGCCGCGTAAGGTCCCGCGACGGTGGGCGAGCAAGGACCAGTCGAGATGGTCGGTGTGCATGGTTTTCAGCAAAGCAACCGACTGACTTCTGGTGCGGTGTCCTCGCCGCTTGCGGGACCGTGTGGCGGCATGGATGCCGCCACCGAGCCTCCCGGATGGATTCACGGCGTGTCCCGCGAGCGGCGAGGGCACCGCACGCTCGACTCACCAAGCTTTTGATCGCATCTAAACGACCCTAAGACTCGAAATCTCGGTTGTCTTGAAACGCATGGAGAGTGCGGATAGATCAGTTACAGAGCGGCTGATCTGGGGGTTGGGTGCAGGGCCCTTGCCCGCCCACCATCGCGGGACACGCCGCAAGTACGTCCGTGTAGGCTCTTACGCGGCATCCATGCCGCGTAAGGTCCCGCGACGGTGGGCGGGCAAGGACCAGTCGAGATGGTCGGTGTGCATGCTTTTGAACAAGGCAACCTATTAACTGTCTGGTGCGGTGTCCTTACCGATTGCGGGACCGTGTGGCGGCATGGATGCCGCCACCGAGCCTCCAGGGATGGATTCACGGCGTGTCCCGCGAGCGGTGAGGGCACCGCGCCCTCGACTAACCAAGCTTTTGATCGCATCTAAACGATGCAACGACTCGCAATCCCGGTTGTCTTGAAGTGATAAGTGTGCGCGGAACGCACCGTTCGTGGCCTGCATTGAAGTTGGTGCAGGATCCACATCGCTGATTCCGATACACCATGACGCGCACGCTGCCTTCAGTTCCGGTCACCGTCATCGACGCGATCGCCAGCGTCAGCACGCCGGCGATGCAACCGATTGCACTTCCTGGCACATCACTTGCAGTTGTCTTACATGACAGCGTGGTTCGTCGCCCGTGACAGCGCGCGCGTCAGGCTGCAATCTGTTGGGGTTGTGTTCGGTCGCTGCGGCGTAGTCTGCCGCGCTGTCCTCGTCGGGTGGGGCGAAGACGACAGAAAGCGGCCTTCGCTTCCTTAACGATCGATTCTTTAGGATGAGCCGCGACGTGAAGTTGCAGCCAGGAGAGCTTGTGCATCGGAGTGGTCTTAGAGCTGCCAAACCCGCGACGTGGTCGCACACCGTCGGGCTCGCCCACGACACGGTGCGTGTGGCAACAGCATTTTACATAGCGGGGATGGATCTCCCGTTTCAGCTCGCGCTGTCGCCTTCGCGCGACGGGCAGCCTTGATGGACGGCATTGTGACTTCTTCTCCCGCACCTACCGAATTTCCCTCCATCTCCGCCCTCGACGCCGGCCAGCCCACGCTGCCGCCTGAAGCGCCGCTGGCGATGCCCGAACAAGACCTGCGCAAAGGCAGCCTGCAGGTGCCGCATCAGCGTACTGCGCCGGTCGGTATCGGCGTGCGGCGTTTCTATCTGATCGGCGGCACCTTTGCCACCACTGCCGTGGCGGTGTGGGTGATGCTCAGCGTGCTGTGGCCCGGCGGCATCAGCGTGCTGGAAGGCTGCCTGCTCGGGCTGTTCATACTGTTGTTTGCCTGGATCGCGATGTCCTTCGCCAGCGCGGTGGCCGGCTTTGTCACCGTGGTAGCGCGCGCCGGACGGAAGCTCGGCATCGACCCGGATGCACCGCTGCCGACATTGCACACGCGCACCGCGTTGCTGATGCCCACCTACAACGAAGACCCGCGCCGGCTGCTGGCCGGCCTGCAGGCGATCTACGAATCGGTGGCCGAGACCGGCCAGCTGGAACATTTCGACTTCTTCGTACTCAGCGACACCACCCGCGAACACATCGGCGCTGCCGAAGAACTGGTCTACAACGAGCTGTGCGATCGCGTCGACGGGCATGGGCGCATCTTCTACCGGCGCCGCGCCGACAACGCCGCGCGCAAGGCCGGTAACGTGGCCGACTGGGTGCGTCGTTTCGGCGGCAGCTACCCGCAGATGCTGATCCTGGACGCCGACAGCGTGATGACCGGCGACACCATCGTGCGGCTGGTCGCCGGCATGGAAAACAACCCGGATGTGGGGCTGATCCAGACCCTGCCGGCGGTGGTCAACGGGCAGACCCTGTTTGCCCGCATGCAGCAGTTCGGTGGGCGCGTGTACGGGCCGATCATCGCGTTTGGCGTGGCCTGGTGGCATGGCGCCGAGAGCAATTACTGGGGCCACAACGCCATCATCCGCACCCAGGCCTTTGCCGATCACGCCGGCTTGCCGGCGCTGCGCGGGCGCAAGCCCTTCGGCGGGCATGTGCTCAGTCATGATTTTGTCGAAGCGGCGCTGATGCGGCGCGGCGGCTGGGCCATGCACATGGTGCCGTACCTGCAGGGCAGCTACGAAGAAGGCCCGCCCACGCTGACCGACCTGCTGATCCGCGACCGTCGCTGGTGCCAGGGCAACCTGCAGCATGCCAAGGTCGTCGGCGCCAAGGGTCTGCACTGGATCAGCCGCATGCACATGATGATCGGCATCGGCCATTACTTCACCGCGCCGATGTGGGGCATGTTGATGCTGATCGGCATCGGCATTCCGCTGGCCGGGGCCGGCATCGACCTGGCCCAGGGCCTGCCGTTCTCGCCTGCGCGCTATTGGCACGGCAGCAGCGAAGGCAACGCGATCTGGATCTTCGCCTGCACCATGTTCGTGCTGCTTGCGCCCAAGCTGCTGGGCTATATCGCACTGCTGCTCAACCCGCGCGAACTGCGTGCCTGTGGCGGTGCGTTTCGCGCCATGCTGAGCATCCTGCTGGAAACCGTGTTGGCGGCCCTGATGGCGCCGGTGGTGATGTATCTGCAGTCGCGCGGCGTGTTCGAAGTGCTGGCCGGCAAGGATTCGGGTTGGGATGCACAGGTGCGCGACGACGGCAAGCTGGCGTGGCCGGCGCTGCTGCGCAGCTACGGCGGGCTGACCATCTTCGGCCTGTTCATGGGCTCGATGGCCTACGTGGTCTCGCCGTCGCTGGCGGCCTGGATGGCGCCGGTGATCATCGGTATGGCCTTGTCCATTCCGGTGGTGGCACTGACCTCGTTGCGCCGCACCGGCCTGGGTCTGCGGCGGGCCGGCATCTTCTGCATTCCCGAAGAACTCGACCCGCCCAAGGTGCTGGTGCGTGCGGCCGAACTGCGCCGCGCCGCCGCGCTGGAGCCCTCGCTGATCTAGCGAGGCACGCTGCGCGGGCGATCGGCACATGTCGCGCCACGCATGTCGCGCTGAGCAAGCTGCAGCAAGCAGGACGCCCACGCCTGCAGACGGCAATCGGCACGCATGGCCCGGCCAAGACGTGATCGGCTCGGCCGATGGCGCAAGGCATAATGCCCAGCCCGCAAGCGGAGCTGGACGATGTTGGAAGTGATCGAACGCGAGACCGGACCGAACCCGCAGTGGACCGTGCTGTGGCTGCACGGCCTGGGTGCCGATGGCAGCGACTTCGCCCCGATGGTGCCGGAACTGGTGCGCCCGCATTGGCCGGCGCTGCGCTTCGTGTTCCCGCACGCGCCAATCCGCCCGATCACCATCAACAACGGCGTGCGCATGCGCGGTTGGTACGACATCGTCGGCATGGATTTCGCACATCGTGCCGACAAGGCCGGCATCGCCGAATCGGTGGCCCAGATCGAGGCGTTGATCGCCCATGAGCAGACCCGCGGCATCGCCCCCGAGCGCATCCTGCTGGCCGGATTCTCGCAGGGCGGCGCAGTCACCCTGGCGGTCGGTCTGCAGCGCAGCGTTGCGCTGGCCGGGCTGATCGCCCTGTCGACCTATCTGCCCGACCCGACTGCCGCCGCCAGCCAGGTGCAGCCGGCTGCCACTCGCCAACCGGTGTTCATGGCGCATGGCAGCGCCGACCCGGTGGTGCCGTTCGGTGCCGGCGAACAGAGCGCACAGACCTTGCGCACGCTTGGCTTTGAACTGGAATGGCACACCTACCCGATGGGCCATCAGGTCTGCCTGGAAGAGATCGAGGCGCTGCGCAACTGGATGCAGGCGCGCTTCACCGCCGCCTGAGTGCATGGCCCCGCGCGCGCCACAGATCGCCTGGATGCCGGACCTGTGCCGGCTGCCACGGTTGGGCGCGATGCTGGGGCTGGCCGAACTGGTGGTGCTGGTGGTGACGCTGGTGCCCGATGCCGGCGCGGCGCGCAGCATCACGCTGTCGCGTTTTGTGTCGGCCAGCGGTCTGGCGTTGTGGTTGGCGCTGGCCGTCACCGTGCTGCTATGCGTCTTGCGGCCAAGCCTGTCGCGGCTGCCGCCCAAGCTGGGCGGCTTGACTGCGTTATCGATCGCCGCCGTCGTGGCGATGCTCGGCGCCGGTATCGTGCACGGCCTGTATGCGGTACTCGGGCAGGCGCCGTTGGGGCCGTTGGTCGGCTTCTGGCGGTTCACCCTCGGTAGTGCCGCCACGGTGGTGCTGATCACCGCGCTGGCGCTGCGCTATTTCTATGTCAGCGACCGCTGGGAAGCGCAGGTGCAGGCCAATGCGCGCGCGCAGGCCGATGCCTTGCAGGCGCGCATCCGCCCGCATTTTCTGTTCAACAGCATGAATCTGATCGCCAGCCTGTTGCGGCGCGACCCGGTGGTGGCTGAGCAGGCGGTGCTGGATCTGTCGGATCTGTTCCGTGCCGCGCTCGGTGCCGGCGAAGGCCTGTCCACCTTGCGCGCCGAATGCGAACTGGCCGAGCGCTATCTGGCGATCGAATCGCTGCGCCTGGGCGACCGCCTGCAAGTGCGCTGGCATCGCCAGGAACCCTTGCCGTGGGAATTGCCGATGCCGCGCCTGGTGCTGCAGCCGCTGGTGGAAAATGCGGTATTGCACGGAATTTCGCGCCTGCCCGAGGGCGGCACGCTGTACCTGTCGTTGCGCCAGCGCGGCAACCAGTTGCAGATCCGCATCGTCAATCCGGCCCCGCAGCCGGGCACCCAGTTGCCGCTGCTTGCCGGCGCCGGGCACGCCCAGGCCAGCATCTCGCACCGGCTGGCGTTTCAGTTCGGGGCCGGGGCACGGATGGCGGCCAGCTGGGCTGAGGGCTACTATGCCTGTGAGATCACATTGCCGCTGCCGTGAGGGGAAAGTCACGGCAGCGAGGGGGGAGTCCATGACGGCCACGCAAGTGCGGGTGCTGATCGCCGATGACGAGCCGCTGGCGCGCGAGCGCCTGCGCATGCTGCTGGGCGAACATCCGCACGTCGAGGTGATCGGCGAGGCCGAAAACGGCCAGCAGGTGCTGCAGCAATGCCAGCATCTGCATCCGGACCTGGTGCTGCTGGATATCGCCATGCCCGGGGTCGACGGCCTGGAAACCGCGCGCCTGCTGCGCCAAGGCCAGCAACCGCCGGCGGTGGTGTTCTGCACCGCCTACGACCAGCACGCGCTGTCGGCCTTCGACGCCGCCGCACTGGATTACCTGATGAAACCCGTGCGCCCGGAGCGCCTGGCCGCCGCGCTGGACAAGGTGGCGACCTTTCTGGCCGGGCGCGCGCCCAGCGTTGCGCCGCCACCGCTACGCACGCATTTGTGTGCCCGTCTGCGCGGCAGTCTGCGGCTGATCGCCATCGGCGACATCCGCTATCTGCAGGCCGAAGAGAAGTACGTCATCGTCCACCACACCCGTGGCGAGGACCTGATCGAAGAGTCGCTCAAATCGCTGGAAGACGAATTCGCCGACCGCCTGGTGCGCATCCACCGCAATTGCCTGGTCGCGCGCGCCGAGCTGGTGGAACTGCGCCGCAGCGGCGATGGCCAGGTGCACGCAGTGCTGCGCAATGTGCCACAACCCCTGGAAGTGAGCCGCCGCTGCGTGGCCAGCCTGCGCGAGCAATTGCGTTAGGGCGCGTCATGCCGCTTGTGATGAGCTCCGTTGGCCGTCAGCGGCGCGGGTGCCGCGTGGTGCCCACTTGCGCTCCAGGTAGGCGTTACGCGCCCGCTCCGGGATAATGGCGGGATGACCACGCTCCGCATCGCCACCCGCAAGAGCCCGCTCGCCCTTTGGCAGAGCGAACACGTCGCCACCGCGCTGCGCCAGCACCATCCCGGGCTGGAGGTCGTGCTGGTGCCGATGAGTACCCGCGGCGACGAAGTGCTGGACCGCTCGCTGGCCGCGATCGGCGGCAAGGGCTTGTTCCTGAAAGAACTGGAGCTGGCGATGCTGCGCGGCGAGGCCGATTGCGCGGTGCATTCGCTCAAGGACGTACCAATGGAACTGGACGCGCCGTTCGTGCTGCCGGCGATCATGGAGCGTGGCGATGCGGCCGATGCGCTGGTGTCCAACCTTTACGCCACCGTGCAGGCGCTGCCGCTGGGCGCGCGTGTGGGCACCTCTTCCCTGCGTCGCCAGGCGCAGTTGCGCGCCGCGCGCCCGGATCTGGAACTGATCGACCTGCGCGGCAACGTCAACACCCGCCTGGCCAAACTCGATAACGGCGGTTACGACGCCATCGTGCTGGCCTGCGCCGGTTTGCAGCGGCTCGGGTTCGATGCGCGCATCACCGCGCGACTGGACGTGCCGGAGTGGCTGCCGGCACCTGCCCAGGGCGCAGTGGCGGTGGAATGCCGTGGCGACGATGCGCACATCCACGGCCTGCTTGCAGTGCTGGATGCCGGCCGCACCCGCGCCTGCGTGGAAGCCGAGCGGGCGATGAATCGTGCGTTGCATGGCAGCTGCCATGTGCCGGTGGCCGCGTTCGCGCGCTGGGACGGCGACGGGTTATTTCTGCAGGGCATGGTCGGCAGCGCCAGCGACGGACGCCTGATCCACGCCGAGGCGCACGGCAGTGCCGAGGACACCGAAGCACTCGGCCGCCTGGTCGCGCAGGGCCTGTTCGACAAGGGTGCCGCGCAGTTGTTGGCGGAGCTGTGACGCGGCTGGCGACCTGCAACGCAAGCGTTGACCTGTAACGCAACCGGCATGGGCGCCAGCGCCGATACGCAAACGCCCAACCCCACCTCCTCGATACTGCACACGCGCGGTAATCGCGTTTCGTAGGAGCGGCCTTGGCCGCGAGAGGCTTTACCGGTAAAACCCTCGCGGCCAAGGCCGCTCCTACCTTCGCGGCCAAGGCCGCTCCTACCTTCGCGGTCGCTTACTTGAACGTGTAGACCAGGTTGACCGTGGTCAGCGTGTCGGTCTTCTTGTCGCCTTCGCTGACCTCGCTGTTGTGGCGCATCTGCCACGCGGCCTTGAGCGCGAAGTGCGAATTCATGCTGACCTGCACGCCGAAATCGTTCTGCGCATAGGTGTTGTACTCGCCCGATTCCACCAGCAGCGTGTTGATCAGATCGGTGTTGTCGGTGACGGTGTATTTGAGATCGAACAGGCCGCGCCCGATCAGTCCGGTCTCGTTGCGATCTTCGTCGCTGTTGTGCGCGCGGCGGATACCCGGGCCCACCTGTGCATCCAGATAGAAACGGTCGGCGTTGATCAGCCGCGTGCCGTAGCCGATACCGAAGGTGGCCAGGCGATCGTAGGTGGCGAAGTCGTCGTGTTCGTAACGGCCGGTGGCGGTGAGCTGGCGGTGTTCGCCCAGCTGCAACGCACTGCCCACGCTGCCGGTGTAGCGCTCGGCAGTGGTCTGGCGCTCGCGTTCGGTGCTGCCGTCGTCGTTGGTATTGGTGTATTCCGAGCTGGAACGCAACGCGGTGGCATCCAGGCTGTGGATCCAGTCGCCGTCGGTATAGCGCAAGCGGACCCGGCCATTGAGGCTGTCGGTGGTGCTGTTGCCATGGGCGGCGGCGTAGCCGAGCTCGCCACTACTCCCGCTCCACGGCGACGGCATCACAGCGGCAGCGGGGTCCACCGGCGCCGGTGCAACTGCCTGGGCCCAGACGGTAGGCGTGATCAACAACAGCGGCAGCAGGGCAGACAACGGGGCACGGCGGGGCATGGGCGGCTCGCTTTGGAAGGCAGGGGCGTAAAGAGGGTGGAAGCGATTTCATGATAACGGACTGGGCGGCTGCGTCATGGCTAGGTGAACGCCGCGCTTCATTGGCGGTTCGGTCGGTCGTCGCCGATGGCACCCGATTGGCCTGATCGGGCCGAGCTGGCGCACCCCGATCAGGCGCACGACGATCGAGCGTGCCACTATCGCGAGTGTTACTTGCAGGAGCCATGCAACACCGCAGCAAGCCCGGCCCTGCGCGGGTCTGCGCATGCGGCCGGCCCGCTATTGTCGCTTCTGCCCATCCGCGCTCACCCTGCCGCGCAAAGACTCGGACATAATCCACGCATGGACCGCTACGAACGCATCAACTCCCTGCATCGCTTGCTCAAGTCGGCGCGCTACCCGGTGACGGTGGCGCGGCTGCAGGATGAGCTGAGCTGTTCCCGCGCAACCGTGTATCGCGATCTGGCCTTTCTGCGCGATGCGCTGATGGCGCCGGTGGAGGGCGATGGCGAATCCGGCTTCCGCTATCTGTCCGGCGAAAGCGACCGCTTCGAGTTGCCCGGGCTGTGGTTGAGCTCGGAAGAGCTGCACGCGTTGCTGGCGTCCCAGCAGTTGCTCGCGCGCACCGGTGGTGGGGTGTTGTCCTCGATGCTGGCGCCGCTGCAGCAACGCATCGAAGGGCTGCTGGCTGCCCAGGCCGGTGTCTCGCAATGGCCGGTGGATCGGGTGCGGGTGATTCCGCACCGCGGGCGCAAGCTGGACGAGGCGAGCTTCCGCACCGTGGCCTCGGGCGTGCTGGAGCGCAAGCAGCTGAGCTTCGACTACCGCGCACGCTCCACCGACGAATCGACCAAGCGCATCGTCTCCCCGCAGCGCATCACCCATTACCGCGACAACTGGTATCTGGACGCCTGGGATCACGGCCGCGACGGCGTACGCAGTTTTGCGGTGGACCGCATCAATCACGCGCGTCTGCTCGAAACCGTGCCGCGCGATGTGCCCGACAGCGAGCTGGACGAGCAGTTGGCGGCCAGCTACGGCATTTTTTCGGGTGCGCCAAAAGGCTGGGCGACGATCGCCTTCAGTGCCAAGGCCGCGCGCTGGGTCGCCGACGAGCACTGGCATTCCAAGCAGCAGGGGCGCTTTCTGCCCGACGGCCGTTACGAGCTCAAAGTGCCGTACAGCAACTCACGCGAACTGCTGATGGACGTGCTGCATTACGGCTCGGATGCGGAAATCGTCGAGCCGGTGTCGTTGCGCGAGCAGGCCAAGGCGCTGCTGTCGCTGGCATTGAGCAATTACGACTGAGCGTGGCGCGCAGGACGTAACGCGCACGCGTCAAGCGGCTGCGGACGGCGTGCAGAAACCGCCGCCCTACGCGTGAACTCAGCGCTTGTTCGGCACTTCAAAGCCCAGACGGTCCACCTGCTCGCGCAACTGCGGTACGCGTTTGAGCTTGTCGGTGTAGATCGAATAATCGTCGCGCATCTTGTCGACCAGCTTGCGGTACTGGTCGCGGCTCATGTCCGGCTTGCGCGCGAAGATCCAGGCCAGGTCGCGGCCGGGGTAGGAGATCAGCATCCAGGAACCGTCAGGTGCGATTTCCAGGATGCGCTGCTTGGCCGGGATGACCTTGTAGAACCACACCCGCCAGTCGCGGTTGCCGCTCTCCGCGTCTACCGAGGCGCGTGCACTGACTTCTTTTTCCGGCTCGCCGAAACCGTCGCGATACAGATAGCGCACCGCCACCTTGCCGTCTTCGACCAGGGTGTACTCGTCGCGGCTGGTGACATGACCGCGTTCCACTGGGTTGGGCATGCGCGCAATCACATACCAGGTGCCCATGATCTTGGACAGATCGACCGCTGGTTCGTCGGTTGGTGTGTCCTTGGCATGCGCCACGGGCAGGCCGAGGACGAGCAGGAAAGCGAGGGCGATCGAAACGGTCAGGCGCATCGCAACATCACGAAAGGGGCGGTTGGGTCAGCACACTACCTCATGCAGGGGGCAAGTTCGCGTCAACGGTCGTGTCTGGCGCCGGTGGCTGCGTTTTGCCCGCCTGAGCGGTAGGCGCAGGCGCCTGGATTGGTGGCGGCGATCGCATCCGTCTCCGCCGCGCCGCGGCCAGGTCGCAGTCGGTGAGATGGACGCAGGCAATCCTGCCGGCCTGTTGTGATCCTTACCTGCCACGGAGTGCCGCCATGTCGCATCGTCCTACCGCTCGTTCCGAACGTCCCGACCCGCGCGTGCTGCGCCCGGTCCGGCAGATTGCCCTGGCCGGGCTGGCCCTGGTGCTGGTGTGGCCGGCCGCGCGCGGCCATAGCGAGTGGATCGGCTGGCTGCCGCTGTGGCTGGTCGGCATGCCGATGCTGGCCTGGTGGAGCCTGCACCGGTTCGCGTTGCCGACCCTGCGGCGGCCCGGCACGCGACGCGCGGCGCCACGTCGGCGCGGGCCACAGGCGCAGCGCCGACGCAACGCTTCGCGAACCGCGCCACAGGTGCGCGCGGCCTGACCTTCGGCAGGGTCGAGCGGGCGGAGGGCTGTGCTACGGTCCGGCCGTCCGCTCGTTCTCCCGGAAAATTCATGTCCAAATTCGCCTCGATCTGCCTGGTTGCCGGCCTGATCACCGCTGGCGCCGTCTCTGCAGAGGAAACCGCCGTGTCCAACGATCCCTACGCCTGGCTGGAAGATGTGACCGGCGCCAAACCGCTGGAGTGGGTGAAGGCGCAAAACGCCAAGACCGAAGCGCGGCTGGCCGCCACGCCCGCGTTCACGCAGATGGAAACCAGCATCCGCGAAGTGCTGGATTCGGACGCCAAGATTCCCGGCGTCCAGAAGATCGGCCCGTACTACTACAACTTCTGGAAGGACAAGCAGCACGAGCGCGGGCTGTGGCGGCGCACCACGCTGGACGAATACCGCAAGCCGGCGCCCAAGTGGGAAACCGTGCTGGATCTGGATGCGCTCAACAAGGCCGAAGGCGAGAACTGGGTCTGGCACGGTGCCGACTGCCTGCGCCCGGACTACCAGCGCTGCCTGATCGCGTTGTCGCGCGGCGGTGCCGATGCCGATGTCACGCGCGAGTTCGATCTGGCCGGCAAGCAGTGGGTCAAGGACGGCTTCTTCCGCCCGGAAGCCAAGGGTGGGCTGGGCTGGGTCGATAAAGACACCGTCTACGTCTACACCGATTTCGGCCCCGGCGCGCTGACCAGCTCCGGCTACCCGCGCATCGCCAAGCAGTGGAAGCGCGGCACTCCGCTGAGCGCAGCCACGGTGGTGTACGAAGGCAAGCCGACCGATATGTATATCGCCGCGATGCACGACGACACGCCCGGATTCGAGCGCGATTTCGTCAGCCGCACGCTGGCCTTCTACAACGAAGAGCTGTATTTCAAGGGTGCCGACGGCAAGCTGGTCAAGGTGGATGCGCCCAACTCGGCCAGCAAGGCGGTCAAGCGCGAATGGCTGACGCTGGAACTGCGCGACCCGTGGACGGTGGGCGGCAAGACCTACAAGGCCGGCTCGTTGCTGGTCACGCGGTTTGACGACTTCATGGCGGGCAAGCGCAACTTCGATGTGCTGTTCGAGCCCACCGACACCACCTCGCTGGCGGGCATCGCCTGGACCAAGTCGCACCTGGTGTTGAACGTGCTGGAAGACGTCAAGAACCGCCTGAGCGTGGTCACTCCCTCGCAGGATGGCTGGAAGAAGAGCGCCTTCGTCGGTGCGCCGGCGTTCGGTACCGTGGATGTCAGCGCGGTGGACAGCGACGACAGCGACGCGCTGTGGTTGACCGTCACCGATTATCTGACCCCGACCACGTTGTCGTGGGTGGAGGTGGGCAGCGCGCCGCAACCGCTCAAGACCATGCCGGCGTTCTTCGATGCCGGCAAGGACAGCATCGAACAGCACTTTGCCACCAGCAAGGACGGCACCCGCGTGCCGTATTTCCTGGTGCGTCCCAAGGACCTGAAGCTCGACGGCAGTGCACCGACGCTGCTGTACGGCTACGGCGGTTTCGAAATCTCGATGACGCCGAATTATTCCGGCTCAATGGGCCGCGCCTGGCTAGAAAAGGGCGGCGTCTACGTGGTGGCCAACATCCGCGGCGGTGGCGAATACGGTCCGCGCTGGCACCAGGCCGCGCTTAAGCAGAACCGCCACAAGGCCTACGAAGACATGGCTGCGGTGGCCAAGGACCTGGTCACGCGCAAGATCACCTCGACCAAGCATCTGGGCGTGCAGGGCGGCAGCAACGGCGGCCTGATGACCGGCAACATGCTCACCCAGTATCCGGAACTGTTCGGTGCGGTGGTGGTGCAGGTGCCATTGCTGGACATGAAGCGCTATAGCCATCTGCTGGCAGGCGCGTCGTGGATGGCCGAATACGGCAACCCGGATACCGACGACTGGAAGTTCATCCAGACCTTCTCGCCGTATCACCTGTTCGACCCGAAAAAGACCTATCCGCCGGTGATCTTCCTGACTTCCACGCGCGATGACCGGGTGCATCCAGGCCACGCACGCAAGATGGCAGCCAAGATGATCGAGGCCGGCAAGGACGTGACCTACTACGAGAACATCGAGGGCGGCCACGGCGGTGCGGCCAACAATGCGCAGGCGGCGCATATGGCGGCGCTGGCGTATAGCTTCCTGTGGGAGCGGTTGGCCGATTGAGGCGCCGGCCGGAAGTGGTTCTGTAAGTCGAGTTGCTTTCGTTGTGTCTTGCTCTGAAGAAAGCCCTGGGTCGATTGGCTCAGGGCTTTTTTTGTGCTTCCTTCTCCCTGCGGGAGAAGGTGCCCGAAGGGCGGATGAGGGTACGGTTTGCACGCGATAGTTGATGCTTGTTCAATGAAGCAACTGCGGAAGTAGAGTCTCGAGCAGAGGCTTGAGGCAAAGCCAAAGCCAAAGCCAAAGCCAAAGCCAAAGCCAAAGCCAAAGCCAAAGCCAAAGCCAAAGCCAAAGCCAAAGCCAAAGCCAAAGCCAAAGCCAAAGCCAAAGCCAAAGCCAAAGCCAAGGCTTCCGCGCCTTGCGGCGCGGGTTACTTTTGTTTCGGCAAAAGTAACCAAAACCATGTCGCCCGACGCGATCCGGTGCGATGGATCCGCACCGGTGCCCTGCGCTCCTCGCCACACGCGGCACGGCGCCCAAACTCGCTACGCTCAGACAGGGCGCCTCTTCGGCCACGCGTGGCTGCGGTGCTCGGCTCGCTCTAGGGCGAGGGGAGGCACAAGCCAGCAGCCAGAAAGCAAAAGCGCAAAAACAGAAGCGCAAAAGCAAAAGCGCAAAAGCAAAAGAACAAAAAAGCTCAGAGGCAGAAAAACAGCAGCTTTGGCTGTCTATATCGACTGCAATGAGTGGGCTGCTGGCGCTCTAGACGCAGCTGAGGCGATGAGCCGTGCTAATCGCGTATCGCTAAATCAAAGATGCCGCAACCCACGCGCAATCCGCTCTACCGCCTGCTCAAGGCGCGGCAGGCTCTGGGTATACGCAATACGGACGTGTTGATTGGCGCGATGAAAGCCGAAGTCGATGCCGGGGGTGAAGGCGACATGCTCAGTTTCCAGGAAGTGGGCGCAGAAGGCCTGGGCATCGCCGGAGAATGCGCTGATATCGGCGTACAGATAAAACGCGCCTTGTGGCTCGACGTCGATCTTGAAACCCAATGTGCGCAAGGCAGGCAGTAAATAATCGCGACGTTGCTGAAACTCGGCCCGGCGGGCTTCGAAGATGGCGATGCTTTCTGGCGTAAAACAGGCCAGTGCGGCGTGCTGGGCGATGGTGGAGGCGCTGATGTAGAGATTCTGCGCGAGTTTCTCCAGCTCGGGCACTGCCCTGGGTGGGGCGATCAGCCAGCCCAGGCGCCAGCCGGTCATGCCGAAATACTTGGAGAAACTGTTCAACACGTAGGCGCCGTCGTCTACTTCCAGCACGCTGTGCGCATCCATGCCATAGGTCAGGCCGTGATAGATCTCGTCCACCACCAAGTGGCCGCCGCGCGCATGCAAGGCCTGCGACAACGCCGCCAGTTGTTCGCGCGACAGCACACTGCCGGTGGGGTTTGCCGGCGAGGCGACCAGTGCGCCGACGCTATCGGCATTCCAGCAGGCGTCCACCAGGCCGGGCGTCAGTTGGTAATCGGTGTCCGCGCCGACCGGCACCAGTTGTGCGGCGCCTTCGACCAGGCGCAGAAAGTGACGGTTGCACGGATAGCCGGGGTCGGCGAGCAGCCAGTGTTTGTTCGGGTCGACCAACAGACTGCTGGCAAGCAGCAAGGCGCCGGAACCGCCGGGCGTGACCAGGATGCGTTCCGGATCGATGTCGCAGCCATAGCGCTGCGCATAAAACCCAGCGATGGCTGCGCGCAGTGCAGGAAGGCCGCGTGCGGCGGTGTAGCGGGTGTGCCCGGCGGCCAATGCGGCCTGTCCGGCGGCAACGATCGGTGCGGCGGTGGTGAAATCCGGTTCGCCGATTTCCAGGTGGATCACATCGTGGCCGGCCTGTTCGAGCGCGTTGGCGCGCGCCAGCAGCGACATCACATGGAACGGCGCGATGTCCTGACTGCGACGGCTATAACCGGAGGAGTGCGGAGGCGTGGTATCCATCGGCAGGATGGTAGACCAGTCATTGCACAGGTTTTGTTACCGCGCGGCAAAGATCACCGCGCGCCCGGGCGTGTGCGTCACCATGGATAACCATCGGGACCAGGTGCGTTCCCGCCGAATGCGAACGTAGTCCTTACGCGCAGACACGCACGGCCATCGGATTCTAGCGGTCGCTGCCCGGCCTGCCGCAGGCCACACACGATCATCCTGATCCCGGACGTCGCAACTTCGCTATCGCGCGCGGCACCAGACTCCTGGCACATGACGCTGCGCGCCGGTCTCTTCTACACTCGGGCGCTGGGATGGCATTGCGTTCATCCAACGGACCCCAATCTGATGAAGCCTGTCCTGACTCTTCTGATCGCCAGCCTGATGACCACATCTGTTCCCTCCGCCTTTGCAGCTCTCCCGTCGCCGCCGGACGTGGCCAAGCACCCACATGTGGTCAAGGCCCCGTTCGGTGCAACCCGCAACGACGATTACTACTGGTTGCGCGACGACAAGCGCGAAGACAAGGCGATGCTGGCCTACCTCAACGCCGAGAACGCCTACACCGACAAGGTGATGGCGCCGCTGAAGCCGTTGGAAGACACGCTGTATACCGAGATCGTCGGGCGCATCAAGCAGGACGACGCCAGCGTGCCGTATCGCGCACGTGGCTACTGGTATTACACCCGTTTCGAAGCCGGCAAGGATTACCCGATCCAGGCGCGCCGTAAAGGCAGCATGGAGGCACCGGAAGAGATCCTGCTGGACGTCAATCAGATGGCCGCAGGCAAGGGCTATTTCAGTGTCGGCGATGCGGAAGTCAGCCAGGACAATCGCATCCTGGCCTGGGCCGACGATGCCGTGGGCCGTCGCCAGTACACGATCCGTTTCAAGAATCTGGACACCGGCGAGATCTACCCGGACACCGTGGAAGGTGTCGCTGCGAACGTGGTCTGGGCCGACGATAACAAGACCCTGTTCTATATCGAAAACGATCCGGAAACACTGCTCACCGTGCGGGTGAAGAAGCACGTGCTGGGCACGCCCTCCAAGAGCGACGTGCTGGTCTATGAAGAGAAGGACGACAGCTTCTACATGGGCATCAGCCGTACCCGCGACGACAAGTACATCGTCATCGGCGTGGAAAGCACGGTGTCGTCCGAATCGCGCTACGCGCCGGCCGACAAGCCCGAGCGCTTCACCGTGCTGGCCAAGCGCGAGCGCGATGTCGAGTATCACCCCGAGCATTTCGATGGCCGCTGGGTGATCCGCACCAATGCCGATGGCGCCAAGAACTTCAAGCTGGTGACTGCGCCCACCGATGCGACCACGCGCAAGCAGTGGACCGATTGGGTGGCGCACGACGACAACGTCTACATCGAAAATTTTGAGCTGTTCGATGGCTTTACGGCGATCGAAGAGCGCTCCGGTGGGCTGGAACGCGTACGCCTGCTCAAGCGCGATGGCAGTCATGAGTACGTCAAGGCGGACGAGCCGGCGTATTCGATGGGCCTGGCGATCAACGCCGAGCCTGACACGGCCTGGTTGCGTTACAGCTATACCTCGCTGACCACACCGGCAACGACGTACGAGCTCAATACGCAGACCGGCGAGCGCAAGTTGCTCAAGCAGCAGCCGGTGATTGGCTACGACTCCAGCAAGTACGTCACCGAGCGCGTGTGGGTGACTGCGCGCGACGGCGTCAAGGTGCCGGTGTCACTGGTCTACAAACAGGGCTTCAAGAAGGACGGCACTGCCGCGCTGTTCCAGTACGCCTATGGCAGCTACGGCATGTCGATGGACCCGGCGTTCAATCTGCCGGCGATCAGCCTGGTGGACCGTGGCGTGGTGTATGCCATCGCGCATATCCGCGGCGGGCAGGAAATGGGCCGGCAGTGGTACGACGACGGCAAGTTGTTGCACAAGAAGAACACCTTCACCGACTTCGTCGATGTCACGCGCGGGTTGGTTGCGCAGGGCTATGCAGCCAAGGATCGCGTCGCCGCATCCGGTGGCAGCGCCGGTGGCCTGCTGATGGGCGCGGTGGCCAACATGGCCCCGCAGGACTACCGCGTGATGGTCGCGCAGGTGCCGTTTGTCGATGTGGTCACCACCATGCTCGACGCCAGCATCCCGCTCACCACCAACGAATACGACGAGTGGGGCAACCCGGAAAACAAGGCCTATTACGACTACATGCTGTCGTACTCGCCGTACGACAACGTGCGCAAACAGGCCTACCCGGCGTTGTTCGTCGGCACCGGTCTGTGGGATTCGCAGGTGCAGTATTGGGAGCCGGCGAAGTGGGTCGCCAAACTGCGCGACGACAACACCGGCACCCAGCCGATCGTGTTCCGCACCAACATGGAAGCCGGCCACGGCGGCAAATCCGGCCGCTTCCGTCGCTACCGCGAGGCGGCCGAATCGTATGCGTTTGTGCTGGATCAGCTTGGGGTCAAGTAGGTTGAGGGGCGGGGATTTGGGAATCGGGATTTGGGATTGGTAAGAGCAGGGCTCCAGTTCCTGCGTGCAGACGTACCCTCATCCGCCCTTCGGGCACCTTCTCCCGGTGGGAGAAGGGGGGCGCTGACCACCTCACCCCCCACTGGTCGTATCATTTACCCATGACGCGACCGACTCGATTCCGCTGGGCCTGGTGGTTGCTGGCCTACGCCAGCCTGGCCACCGGCATCGTCGGTATCTTCGTGCCCGGGTTGCCGACCACCGTCTTCATTCTTATTTCCGCCTGGGCCGCCTCGCATGGCTCCGAGCGTCTGCACAACTGGCTGCTCTCGCATCCGCGCTTCGGCCCGGCCATTGTCGAATGGCAGACCTATCGCGCGGTCAGCCGCAAGGCCAAATGGATGGCCACGCTCACCATGACCGTCTGCGCCGGCATCATGCTGTGGTGCGTGCCGGTGTTCTGGGTCAAATGCCTGTCGATCGGCAGCATGGCGGTGGTGGCGATCTGGCTGTGGCTGCGCCCCGAGCCGCCACCGCGCACCTTGCCCACCGCGCCCTGAGCGCACGGCAGTCAGGGTGTTCTGGCTATACTTCGGTGCATGAGTATTCTGTCCCGACCATCCGTTCGCCTCGCACTGGTTGGTGCGACCTTTGTCCTGCTTGCCGCTTGCGGTAACAAGGGCCCGCTGGTGATGCCGCAGAAGCCGGTGCCGGTGGAAGCCCAGCCCGTGCCGCAGCCGCCGGATGCGCCGCAACCGCTGGACGAGTCGACGCCGGCGCCTGCGCCGGTGAACACCGACACCCAGCCCGCGCCCACCACCGACCAGCCCGCTAGCCGCGGCAATGAGCGCTGACGGTCGCAGCGGGCGCCTGCGTTTCACCAAAATGCATGGCGCCGGTAACGATTTCGTGGTGCTGGACCTGCGCGACGGCACGCCACCGCCGGATGCCGCGCTGGCCGCACGTCTGGCCGACCGTCACTTCGGCGTGGGCTGCGACCAGATCCTGACCATCGAAGCGCCACGCAGCAGTGAGGCGGTGGCCGCTTACGGCATCTGGAATTCCGACGGCTCGGCCGCGCGCCAATGCGGCAACGGTGCGCGCTGTGTCGCCGCCTGGTTGGTGCGCGATGGCACGGCGCAGGGCGATGATTTCGTCATCGACAGCCCGTTCACCGCGCACCGCGTGCAGCGTCTGGACGCCGGCACCTATGCGGTGGCGATGGGCGTGCCGCACTTCGAGCCCACGCAGATCCCGTTGGCCGGCTTTGCACATGCGCGCGAGGAATACGCGCTGCCGGTGCACGGCGAGACCGTGCGCTTTGGCGCGGTGTCGATGGGCAACCCCCACGCCGTGATCGAGGTGGGTCGCGTGGATGCTGCGCCGGTGGAGCGCGTGGGTGGATTGTTGCAGCAGAATGCCGCGTTTCCCGATTCGGTCAACGTCGGCTTTGTGCAGGTTGTCGAGCCCACGCATGTGCGTCTGCGCGTGTTCGAGCGCGGCGTCGGCGAAACCCTGGCCTGCGGCAGTGGCGCGTGCGCAGCCGCCGTGGTGCTGATGCAGCGCGGCCGTGTGGAACGCGATGTGCGCGTGTCCTTGCCCGGTGGCGAGCTGCGCATCCGCTGGGCCGGCGATCAGCAGGAAGTGGTGATGTCCGGCCCGGCCGTGTTCGTTTTCGATGGAGAGTGGAACTGATGAGCGAGAGCGTGGATAAATTCAGCGCGCACGAGGTGGCCACGTGGTTGCGACGCCACCCGACCTTCCTCAAACAGTTCCCGGATCTTGCGGTGAGTTTGCTGGTGCCACGCGACGACGGCCCGACCGCCTCGCTGGCCACCTATCAGCTGGAAGTGTTGCGCGACAAGAATCGTGAGCTGTCGCGGCGATTGCACGAACTTGGCCACAACGCCCAGGACAACGAACGCCTGGCGGTGCGCACGCATCAACTGACGCTGGCGCTGATGCGTCAGACCAGCGCGGCCGACACGCTCAAGGCGATGGCGGCCTCGCTGGCAGAAGATTTCAATGGCGAACTGGTGCGGCTGGTGTTGCTGACGCCGGTCGCCGGACTGGACGCGGACTGGCTGCAGGTCATCGCCGCCGATGACGCGCGCTTGGCGCCGTTCCGCGATTGTCTGAGCGACGGCGAGCCGATCTGCGGCCGCCTGCAGACCGAAAAACATGCACTGCTGTATGCCGAGCAAGCCGCCGAGGTGCAATCGACCGCGCTGCTGCCGTTGCCCGGCATCGGCCTGATCGCGGTCGGCAGCAGCGATGCCAATCGTTTCTATCCTGGCATGGGGACGCTGTTTCTGCGCATGATGGGCGAATCGTTGAGCGTCGCACTGCAACGCTTCGACGCATGATGCGCACCGCAGGGCGCGCCGATGCGAGCGACCTGCAGTGGATGGTTGCTCCGATGGCGCGGCAGCGAGGAATTTAAAGATGTCTTCGGTCGAAGACTTTCTTGCATATCTTCAGGTCGAACGGCAGGTGTCTGCGCACACGCTGGATGCCTATCGGCGCGATCTGGCCGCGTTGGTGAGCTGGGCGGCCGAGCAAAAGAGTGAAGATGGCGCGCCGTTGGATGTTGCGCTGCTGGACAGCGCGCAACTCACCAGTGCGCAGTTGCGTCAGTTCGTCGCTGCCGAGCATCGACGCGGTCTGTCGCCCAAGAGCCTGCAGCGCCGGCTCTCGGCATGCCGCAGCTATTACGCCTGGCTGCTCAAGCATGGCCGCATTGCGGCCAGCCCGGCAGCAGCGATGCGTGCGCCCAAGGCGCCGCGCAAATTGCCGCAGGTATTGGATGCCGATGAAGCGGTGCGCCTGGTCGAAGTGCCGACCGATGCGCCGCTGGGTTTGCGTGACCGAGCCTTGCTGGAACTGTTCTATTCGGCAGGACTGCGCTTGAGCGAGCTGTGCGCACTGCGCTGGCGCGATCTGGATCTGGAGAGCGGCCTGGTGATGGTGCTGGGCAAGGGCGAAAAGCAGCGCCTGGTGCCGGTAGGTTCGCATGCGATCACCGCACTGCGCGCGTGGCTGCGCGATAGCGGCGGGCGTGCCGAAACGCATGTGTTCCCCGGCCGTGCGGGCGGTGCGATTTCGCAGCGTGCGGTACAGATCCGCATCAAGCAACTGGCGGTGCGCCAGGGCATGTTCAAGGACGTGCATCCGCATATGCTGCGGCACAGTTTTGCCAGCCACATTCTTGAATCGTCCGGCGATCTGCGCGGCGTGCAGGAGTTGCTCGGCCACTCGGATATCGCCACTACGCAGATCTACACGCATCTGGATTTCCAGCATCTGGCCAAGGTGTACGACGCCGCGCATCCGCGTGCCAAGCGCAAGAAAGCTGATGAGTGAGTAGTGCGTAGTGCCGGAAGCCGCGGATTGAGTGGTGTGCAGCGCAGGAGGTCGCCGATTGAGTTGTGTGCAGCCGCGTGCAGTTGATGCACGTCGCTGAGCGACCACCGCACGCATGACGCTGTTAAGCCCCTCTCCCGGCGGGAGAGGGGTTGGGGTGAGGGTACGAGCGCCAGCGCCGCTCAACGTCATCGAGGATTTCCTGCGCCAACGCCGAGATGAGTGAGTGCGGGCGAAGCGCGCGCACACTGACATGTCCGCGCAGTGCGCTCGCACTCCTGCCCTCTGAGCGCGCTGCATCAGCCGCCCGCAGCACATGCGCGCAGCGCGCTTGAACCCGGCAGGGGCGTCCCCACCTCATTGGAAACCCCCGGAGGACCCATGGACCCCAGCCAGAATCCCAACATCGTTCACGCCACCACCATCATTTCGGTTCGGCGTGGTGGGCATGTCGCCGTTGCCGGCGATGGCCAGGTCACGCTTGGCCATACCGTCATGAAGGGCAATGCGCGCAAGGTGCGCCGGCTTGGCCGCGAGGGTCAGGTGTTGGCCGGTTTTGCCGGCGCTGCCGCCGATGCGTTCACCTTGTTCGAGTTGTTCGAAGCCAAGCTCGACAAGCACGGCCAGCTGACTCGCGCAGCGGTGGAATTGGCCAAGGATTGGCGCACCGAGCGCCGCCTGGGCAAGCTCGAAGCCCTGCTTGCAGTCGCCGATAAAGAGACCTCGCTGATCATCAGCGGCACCGGCGATGTCATCGAGCCGGAAGACGGCATCATCGCCATCGGCTCGGGCGGCTCGTACGCCTTGTCGGCCGCCCGCGCGCTGCTGGCGCACACCGAACTGGATGCCAAGACCATCGCCACCGAAGCGATCCACATCGCTGGCGATATCTGTATCTATACCAATCGCAATGTGGTGGTCGAAGAGCTGTGAATCGGGATTTAGGATTGGGGATTTGCAAAAGCACTCCTTTCCCTGCGCCCGGACACGCATCGATCGTTCCTACTCCGCTTTTACGAACCCCCAATCCCCAATGCCAAATCCCGATACCTCAACCATGACTCCGCGCGAAATCGTGCAGGAGCTCGACCGTCATATCGTTGGCCAGCACGACGCCAAGCGCGCGGTCGCCATTGCGCTGCGTAATCGCTGGCGCCGGATGCAGTTGCCGGAAGAACTGCGCAACGAAGTGATGCCCAAGAACATCCTGATGATCGGCCCCACCGGCGTCGGCAAGACCGAGATCGCGCGACGTTTGGCCACATTGGCCAATGCGCCGTTCGTCAAAGTGGAAGCCACGCGCTTTACCGAAGTGGGGTACGTCGGCAAGGACGTGGAGCAGATCATTCGCGATCTGGCCGACACCTCGGTCAAGTTGTATCGCGAGCAGGCCAAGGTGCGCGTGCGCAACCAGGCCGAAGAGCGCGCCGAAGATCGCATCCTGGATGCGCTGCTGCCGCGCCGCGCAGCGGGGATTGGCTTCGATCCGGAAGCCGCGCGTAACGAGCCGTCATCGCAAGACAACGAAACCCGCATCAAGTTTCGCCGCATGCTGCGCAATGGTGAGCTGGACGAGCGCGAGATCGAACTGGAAGTCGCGGTCAATGCCAGCATGGACATCATGACCCCGCCGGGCATGGAAGAAATGGGCCAGCAGTTGCGGCAGATGTTTTCCAATCTGGGCAGCGGCAAGTCGCAGAAGCGCAAACTCACCATCAAGGCCGCGCGCCCGCTGCTGATCGAAGAAGAGGCCGGCAAGCTGGTCAACGAAGACGACGTGCGTGCTGCAGCGATCGAAGCCTGCGAGCAGCACGGCATCGTGTTCATCGATGAGATCGACAAGGTCGCCAAGCGTGGCGAAGCCGGTTCGACCGGTGGCGATGTCAGTCGCGAAGGTGTGCAGCGCGATCTGCTGCCATTGGTGGAAGGTTCCAACGTGTCGACCAAGTACGGCACGGTCAAGACCGACCATATTCTCTTCATCGCGTCCGGCGCGTTCCATCTGGCCAAGCCCAGCGATCTGATTCCCGAATTGCAGGGCCGTTTTCCGATCCGGGTGGAATTGACCGCACTGACCAAGGCCGATTTCGTGCGCATCCTTACCGAGCCCAAGGCCGCGTTGATCAAGCAGTACGAAGCCTTGTTGCAAACCGAGGGCGTGAACTTGACCTTCGGTGCCGATGCGGTGGACCGGCTGGCCGAGATCGCCGCGCAGGTCAACGAGCGCCAGGAGAATATCGGTGCACGTCGTCTGCACACGGTGTTGGAGCGCTTGCTGGATACGCTCAGCTACGAAGCCCCGGATCGCGATGGACAGAGCGTCGCCGTAGACGCGGCGTATGTCGATGCGCAGTTGGGTGAGCTGGTGCAGGATCCGGATCTGAGCCGCTACATCCTTTAAGGCATGCAGTGTGTTGCAACGCAAAGGCCCGCCGATTCGGCGGGCCTTTGCGTTGTGTGCATCGCGCATCGAAATCAGCAACGCGTGACGTGCCTGTTTACAGCGCGCATGCACAAGGCTGCGCGGCGACTGCGTGCCATCGTTAGCGAGAACCACCATGGCGCAGATTGGCGCTGTAGCGATGCAGTAACTCCATGTGCACCTGCGCGTAGGCGGTGTCGGTCAGGCTGGTGGCCAGTGGCGAGGTGACTGCAGCCCGCGCCGCTTCCGCGCGCGCCTGGTCCAGATCTTCGCTGCGTGCGGCCAGATCGGCGAGCACGAACACCTTGTCCGGCTGCACTTCCACGTAGCCACCGCAGACATAGATCTGCAACGGCTCGCCGCTGACCGGGTGGATATGCAGCATGCCTTCGGCCAGGATGGTCAGCAGCGGCGTGTGCCGTGCCATCACGCCGAAGCGGCCCTCGCTTCCGGGAAGGCTGACCTCGCGCACTTCGCCGCTCCACAACGCACCGCTCAGGCTGACGATGTCCAGTTGCAGGGAGTGCGCAGTGGACGTGTTGGACACCTGTTCGTTGGCCGCTGCCATCAATGATCCATCGGGTAAAACGCGAGCTTAGCGCCGGGCGTGTCAAAAGACCTTGATTGATATCAACTCGGATGAGCGTGCCAGGCATTGCGTGCCGGCAAGCGCTGTCCAGTCTGCTCAGCTGGCATCAGTCCTCGCCGATGTCTTCGTTCCACACGTCGGGGTTGGCGGAAATATAGCCGCCCAGCAGGTCGATGCATTCCTGGCTTTGCAGGTCGATGACGTTGACGCCGTGCTCGCGCAGCCAGGACACACCGCCCTGGAACGTGACCGACTCGCCAACCACCACCGTGCCGATATTGAACTGGCGTACCAGCCCGCTGCAGTACCAGCAGGGCGCCAGCGTGGTGACCATGATGGTGTCCTTGTAGCGGCGCTGGCGGCCGGCCTTGCGGAAGGCATCGGTCTCGCCGTGCACGGACGGGTCGTTTTCCTGTACGCGGCGGTTGTGACCGCAACCGAGCAGACGCCCGTCGTTGTGATACAGCGCAGCGCCGATCGGGATGCCGCCTTCGGCCAGGCCTTGGCGGGCTTCGGCGATGGCGGTGTCGAGCAGGGCGCGGTAGTCGGGGGTGGTGATCATGCAGGCTCCTGGGTGGCGGCGTCGGCGCGACGCAGCATGTCGATGTGGGGAATGCCGTCTTCCAGATACACGGCGGAAGATGGCGTAAAACCGTGTGCGGCGTAGAACGCTTGCAGGTGCGATTGCGCACCCAGTTGCACGGCGCTGGCCGGCCAGTGTTGCTGCATCACGCGCAAGCCTTCGCGTAGCAGCGCATGCGCAAAGCCGTGACCACGCTGCGCGGCGGCAATGACCACCCGGCCGATACTGGGTTCGGAATAACTCACGCCGGGCGGCAACACGCGCAGATAAGCGGCCAACGCAGCGTCGTCAGTGCTGCCGAGCAGATGCAACACGCCCGGCAACACGTCCTTGCCGTCCAGCTCCGGATACGCGCACTGCTGCTCCACCACAAACACATCCGAGCGCAGCCGCAGCAGCGCATACAGCTGCGTGGTGCTCAGTTGCTCGAAGCGCAGACATTGCCAGCGCAGCGAGAGCGAATGGGAGGACGAAGAAGACATCACCGCATGATAGCGGCTGCGTCGGCTTAGAGTGGCTAACAAAACGTAGCGAGCGAGCGCCTGTCAGTGAGTGCAGCGGTTTTGTCGGCCGCATCTCGATGGATGCAGTCAAAGGTCCAGATCAAACGCTGAGTGGGTCGAATGCGCGGTGCCCTCACCGCTCGCTGGACACGCCGCAAGTACGTCCATGTAGGCTCGGTGGCGGCATCCATGCCGCCACACGGTCCCGCAATCGGCGAGGGCACCGCACAGAGAGTGGATTGGTTGCTTTGTTTAAAACCATGCATAACGACCATCTCGACTGGTCCTTGCCCGCCCACCGTCGCGGGACCTTACGCGGCATGGATGCCGCGTAAGAGCTTACAAGGACGTACTTGCAGCGTGTCCCGCGATGGTGGGCGGGCAAGGACCTGCAGCCAGACAGCAGATCAGCCGGCCTGCAGTGGACTGGCGTGAAGTAGTTTTGTTAGCCGCTCTTAGTCGACTGCGCTGCCGGTGTCGATTGCCACCACTACCGACATGCCCGCGCGCAGGCGCGCTGCCATCGGCTGGCCGGGATCGATGCTGATGCGCAGCGGAATACGCTGGGCGATCTTGACGAAATTGCCGGTGGCGTTATCGGCCGGCAACACGCTGAACTCCGAACCGGCGGCCGGGGAAATTTCCTGTACGCGTCCTTGCAGACGTGCATTGTTGAGCGCATCCACCGTGAAGCTGGCGCGCTGGCCGATGCGGATCTTCGCCATCTGGGTTTCCTTGAAATTGGCCACGATCCACAGCGTGTCCGGCACCAGCGACATCAGCTGCGTGCCATTGGTGACGTAGGCGCCCTGGCGCACGCCGAGCTGACCCAGCTGACCATCGCGCGGGGCAACAATGCGCGTATTGTCCAGATTGATCTGCGCCAGTTTCACGGCCGCTTGCGCATTGGCAACCGCCGCTTGCAGCGCGGCGCGATTGACGGTGACGCTGCGTGCATTTTCTTCGGCGGCCTGCACCGCGGCGCGTGCCTGCGCCACGCCGGCATCGGCCTGCGCGCGTGCGGCGAAGGCGGTGTCGCGATCCTGCTCGGAGACCAATTGCTGGCTGGCCAGTTGCTGCGTGCGTGCGTAGGCCGAGCGGGTACGGTCACGTTGCGCCTGATTGCTGCTCAGTGCCGCGCGTTGTTCGGCGATGGTGGCATCGGCGCTATGCCGCTGCTGGTCCCAGTTGGACAGGTTGGCTTGCGCGGTCTGCACCTGCGCCCTGGCCTGCTCGAGTTGCTGGGCATAGATGCGGTCGTCGATCTTTGCCAGTAACTGGCCGTGTTTGACGTGCGCAAAGTCCTGCACCGGCACCTGCGTGACATAGCCGCTGACCTGTGGCGCGATCACGGTGATCTGCCCGTGCACCATCGCGTTCTCGGTGCGCTCGATGGCACTGACGAACGGCGGCAGGCGCCATGCATACAGCACCAGCAACACGCCAATGAGCGCCAGCCCGCCGAAGCCGAGTGCGCCAGCGATGCGGCGACGTCTGCGACGTTGCTGATCGGCGAGAGAAGTTGAATCTGCAGGTGTATTCATGGGCGCGCAGTGGAAACAGGAGAGAGGGGCGACACGGGTGGGCGCACATAACGCCGCCACACCAGCACGGACAGGATCCATAGCCCGGTGGCGATGGCGATGCAGCCGATCAACAGAAACACGTCGTTATAGGCGAGTACATTGGCTTCTCGCGTGGCCACGCTGCCCAATGCACGCACGCCTTGGGCCTGGCGCAGCGCCGGGTCGCCGATGCTGCGGCCATACAGGCTTGCATAGGCTTGCACGCGCGCGGCCACTTGCGGGTCGCTCAATACCAGATGTTCGACGAGCTGGCTGGAATGGTATTTCTCCCGCACCACCTGCACTGTGCCGAGCAGGGCGCTGCCAAGCAGGCCGCCCATGTTCTGCGCCATGCCGAACAGCACCACGAAGCTGATCAGATTGCCGGGTTGCGCAATCACCCGGCCCAGCCCCGCGACCATTGCCGGGCCGATGAAGAAGGTGCTGCCGAAGGCGAGCAGAAACTGGCTGACGTACATCTGCTCAGGCCGGGTCAGGCTGGTGGCATCGGCATCCATGAAGCAACCGATACAGATCGCGGCAACCGCAATGATCAGATGCTCGGCCACCCGCGCCGGATTGATCAGCCACGCGCTGGCGGCCACCCCGGCCACCGCGCCCAACAGCATCAGCGCGAACAGGGTCTGCAATTGTGTGTTCGCCAGTCCCAGGGTCTGGAAAAAGCCGATCGCGCCAGTGCTTTGTTCGGACAGCACCAGCCGGATCAGCAGAATCGCCAGGCCCAGCCGCAGCATGTCGCCGCTAGCCAGCCAGCGCGTGTTGATCATCGGGTTACGGCGGTTGTGCTCGATCCACGCTGCCGTGCACAGCAGCACGATGGAGGCGGCAAGCACCACGCCCAGCCACGGCGTACTGGTCCACCACAGCAACCGTCCCAGCGAGAGCATCGCCGCCAGACCGGCCGAACCGGCGGCGAACAGGCTGAAGGTGAGGAAATCCAGTGGCTCGAACACGCGATAGCGATCGCTCGGCGGCAGCTTGAGCGCCAGCACGCAGGCCAGCGCGAAGACCGCCAGACCGAATTCGAACAGATACAGGCCCTGCCACTCGCCAAATTCCAGCAAATCGGTGGAAAACACCCGCGCCAACGGCAATGCGAGTTGGGTGACGCCCAGCCCGGTCACCACCGCCTTGAGCCGGTACCTGGCTGGAAACGCCTGGATCACGTAATACAGCCCCAGCGAACTGAGCGCCGCGCCCACCAGCCCGTGCGCAGCACGCACGGTAATGGCCGAGCTCAGGCTGTGCACGAACAGATGCGCGAAGGCGATGGCCGCATACAGCGCCAGGAAGATCTCGGTGAACCGGCGCAGCCCGAACTGCTGGCGAAATTTCACCAGCAGCAGGTTGGCCGACATGTTGGTCATCACATACGCGGCCGGCAGCCAGGCCATTTCAGTGGCGTAGGCGCCCAGCGTGCCTTGCAGATAGGTCAGGTTGGCGGTGACCAGCGCATTGCTCAGCCCACCGGTCAGCGCCACCACCACGCCGACCAGCCCGTACTGGATGCGCCGCCGGGTGGGGTGCAGGGGCGTGGAGGCCGACCCCGGCAGGGTGGGCTTCTCATGGGGCTGCCAGTCGCGCTGGACGTACTTGTCGCGCACCGAATGCTCGCTGGGCCAGTCGCTGAAGAAGACGGCGATTGTGGTCCGGTTGCGGTCATGGCGGCGTCAGCAGTGCGATAATCCGCCCATGAGCGAATCTCCCTATACCTCCGGCACCACCCATTTCGGCTTCCGCGACGTCGCTGCCAAGGACAAGCAGAAGCTGGTCGGCGAAGTGTTCACCTCGGTCGCGCGCAACTACGACCTGATGAACGATCTGATGAGTCTGGGCGTGCACCGCGCATGGAAACGCTACTTCGTGGCGACCGCGCAGGTGAAGCCGGGCGACCGCGTGCTGGACCTGGCCGGCGGTACCGGCGATATCGCCGTGCTGCTCAAGGAGCGTGTGGGCAACGAGGGCGCGGTGGTGCTGGGCGACATCAACGCCGGCATGCTCTCGGTGGGCCGCGACCGGCTGACCAACCGTGGCCTGGTGGCTGGCTTCGACTACGTACAATGCAATGCCGAGGCGCTGCCGTTCCCGGATCAGAGCTTCGATCTGGTGACCATTTCCTTCGGCTTGCGCAATGTCACCGACAAGGACGCCGCGCTGCGCGAGATGTACCGCGTGTTGAAGGTGGGCGGGCAGGCGCGCGTGCTGGAATTTTCCGAAGTCACCGCCGAGTGGTTCAAGCCGATCTACGACTTCCACTCGTTCAAGATTTTGCCGAAGTTGGGCCAGCTGTTCGCACGTGATGCCGACAGCTACCAGTACCTGGCCGAGAGCATCCGCAAGCATCCGCCGCAGGAATCGCTCAAGGGCATGATGGGCGAGGCCGGATTTGCGCGTTGCCACTTCAAGAATCTGACCGGCGGCATCGTGGCGATCCACTCCGGTTACAAGATCTGAGAGTGATCCGACGCGGCGTTGGCTGAGCGTCTGGTCCGGCGTGCATCGCGCGCCGGATATCGCGCAAGGACGCTGCGCTTGTGTTCGCTTGCCGCGCCATCACGACTTGCGCGCCTGCGTTTGCCGACAAACTTTTGAGACTCCCGTCGCGTTGGCTCCACCAATGGTCGGCGACACTAGGCCACCTTTCGCTGGAGACGTGCATGCGCTTGTACGCAGGACTGTCGCGCGTGTTTCCTCGCTCCTTCAGCGCCAAGCTGCTGGCGGTGACGTTTGTCGGCATCCATTTGCCGCTGCTGTTGCTGATCGTCTGGCTGGCATCGCAAAGCGAGTTGGGTGGACGCCCGCTGTGGTCGGTGGTGATCGTGGCATTGCTGGCCACGCTGGCGGGCACCGCGCTGACGCTGTCTGCACTGTATCGCCTGCTCGCGCCACTGCGCATCGCCGCCGACGCGCTGGATGCGTACTACGCCGACCAACGCCTGCCCACGCTGCCCGAACATGGCGACGACGAGTTGGGGCGTTTGCTGCGCGGCATCAATCGCAGCCTGCGCGGTATCGATGCCGGCATGCGCGATCTCAAGAAGCACGCCTTGTTCGATTCGCTGACCGAGGCGTTGAACCGGCGCGGCTGCGAGCAGGCGATGCTGGACTCGGTCACCGCCGCGCAGCGCGAAGGCTGGCCTTTCGTGTTGTTCGTGCTGGACATGGACAACCTCAAGACGATCAACGACCGTTTCGGCCATCTGGCCGGCGACCGCGTGTTGGTGCGGCTGGTGGAATCGGCGTACGGCTGGCTCGGTGCGCAGGACTGGATCGGGCGTTGGGGCGGTGATGAATTTTTGATCGGCGTGCATGCCGGCGAAGACGAGGCCACGCTCAAACTCAATCAATGGCTGTCGATGCTCGAACGCGACGATGCCGACGAAGCGCCGCTGCATGTCAGCGCCGGCAGCGCGGTCTGCGAGCAGGGTCTGGATGCCACCGAGTTGTATCGACGCGCCGATGCGGCGATGTACCGCGCCAAGTTCTCCGGCGGCCGGCGCCTGGTGCGCGACGGGCACGATACCCCGCGCAGTCATCCGGTGACCTGAGCCGCCAGCGATGGCACGGGCAGGCAATGGCCCAGAGCGCTAAAATGCCCGATTCCCCTTGCTGCGGTGCCGTCGATGCGCTTCCCGTTCCTGTCGCTGTCTCTGGCCGTCTCCATTGCGCTGGCCGGCTGTTCCAACGAGTCCACACCGCCAGCCGCGACCAACGCGGCACCGGCCGCCACCGTCAAGGCCCCCGTGAAAGCAGACGCCCGCAACCACGACGAAAGCTCCTACGCCCAGCCGCAGCTGGTGGTCATCAAGGATCTGGCGCTGGACCTGAAGCTGGATTTCGACGCCAAGCAGATTGGCGGCACCGTCACCTACACGCTGGAGTGGAAGGACAAGGCCGCCAAACAGCTGGTGCTGGACACGCGCGAGCTGAGCATCGCGCAGGTGCAGGCCGACGATGGCAAGGGCACGCTGGCGCCGCTGCAGTTCGCGCTGGCGCCGGCCGACAAGACCTTCGGCAGCAAGCTCACCATCGAGACGCCGACTCAGCCGTCCAAGATCGTGATCACGTATCACACCGCACCGACCGCCTCGGGCCTGCAGTGGCTGGAGCCGTCGATGACCGAAGGCAAGCAGCTGCCTTTCATGTTCAGCCAGTCGCAGGCGATCCACGCGCGCAGCTGGGTGCCGTTGCAGGACACCCCGAGCGTGCGCTTCACCTATAGCGCGCATGTGACCTCGCGCCCGGACGTGATGGTGCTGATGAGCGCCGACAACGACCCCAAGGCCGCGCGCGATGGCGATTACAGCTTCAAGATGCCCGAGCCGATTCCGTCCTATCTGCTGGCGATTGCTGCAGGCGATGTGGTGTTCAAGCCGATTTCCGCGCGCTCGGGTGTGTGGGCCGAGCCGGCCATGGCCGACAAGGCCGCCAAGGAATTCGAAGACACCGAAAAGATGATCGGTGCCGCCGAAAAACTCTATGGCCCGTATCGCTGGGGCCGTTACGACATGCTGGTGCTGCCGCCGTCGTTCCCGTTCGGCGGCATGGAGAATCCGCGCCTGACCTTTGCCACGCCCACGGTGATCGTCGGCGACAAGTCGCTGGTGTCGCTGGTCGCGCACGAACTGGCGCATAGCTGGTCGGGCAACCTGGTGACCAATGCCAGCTGGAAGGACATCTGGCTCAACGAAGGTTTCACCACCTACGTGCAGGCGCGCATCACCGAGGCGCTGTACGGCGCCGAGATGGCCGAGATGGAGCGCGAGATCGACCAGGGCGATCTGCTGGCCGAAGTAAAGGACATGGCGCCGGCCGACCAGGCATTGGCATTGCCGCCGCTGGCCGAGCGTGACCCCGACGAAGCCTTGAGCCAGGTGGCCTACGTCAAGGGCGCGTGGTTCCTGCAGTTCCTGGAGCAGCGTTTCGGCCGCGAAGTGTTCGACCCTTTCCTGCGCGGCTGGTTCGACGATCACGCGTTTCAGAGCGCCACCACCGACCAGTTCGTCGATTACCTCAACAAGAACCTGCTGGACAAGCATCCCAATACCGTAAGCGCGGCCGAAGTGGATGCGTGGTTGAAGCAGCCGGGCATCCCGGCCTTCGCCACCAAGGCCCGCTCGCGCAGCTTCTCGATCGTGGACACCGCACGCATCGCCTGGAGCGGCAGCGGCACGCTACCCAACAAGCAGGTCACCGGCGAGTGGGGCACGCAGGAGTGGGTGCATTTCCTCAGCGGCATGGGCGCCACGCTCAAGCCTGAGCAACTCAAGCAGCTGGATGATGCCTACCACTTCACCGGCACCCCGAACGGCGAAATCGCGATGCGTTGGTACCCGCTGGCGATCCGTAGCGGCTACACCGACGCACAGGCCGCTGCAGGCGAGTTCATCGAACGCGTTGGTCGCCGCAAGCTGGTGCTGCCGATCTACGCCGAACTGTTGAAGACCCCGGACGGCATCGCCTTCGCCGAACAGGCCTTCGAAAAAGCCAAGCCCAGCTATCACCCGATCACCACCGCCTCGGTGGCCGAGATGATTGCCAAGGCCAAGGCGGCACCGCCCAAGCAGCCGTAATGGCAGGGGAGGGCGGTGCAGACGCCTTCCCGCCGCTTCCATCGCTGTTGTAGGAGCGCACCCGGGCGCGATGTGGCATTCCCGGTGCAGCCCCATCGCGCCCAGGTGCGCTCCTACAGTGTCTGGCCGTCTGATCGCGGGCAGGCTGTCTGCGTAGGCCCTCGATCAATTCCATCGGGGCAGGCTAGTATCGTTGCCATTGAATTCGCCCCGGAGTCGACGATGAAGTATCTGTTGAGCGCGGCCCTGTGCGTCGCTGCATTGAGTGGCTGTACTGACCGCGAGGCACAACGTCAGGCGCAGGAGACCGCGCAGGCACAAGCCAAGGAACAGCAAGCCGATGCGCTCGCCAAGCAATACGACGAGGCAGTGAAGGCTGAAAACTGGGATATGGCACGCGCGCATGGCGCCGCGTTGCTGGAAGGCTACGCCGGCACCGCTGCGGCCACGCGCATCGAGCCCGGTTACGCCGACATCAAGGCCAAGGGCGAGCAGGCGCGCGAACTGCGCCGCATGCAGGCGTTATGGCAATACTCACAGGTGCCGGCCAAGGGCGGCACGCAGCGCTCGGCGATGATCGATGCCAAGGACCGCGTGGATGTGGACGGCAGCGGCCCGAAGCCGGTGAGCCTGGTGTTCCGCGATCACCCGCAGTGGAAGCGCCACAGCTATCTGGTGCTCAAGGCCGGCGACTTCAACTGCTACAGCGGCTGCAAGGTGCAGGTCTCGGCCGACGGCGGTGCAGCGCGCCCGATGGCCGCGCATCGCCCCGACACCGACGAAGCGATCGCGATGTTCATCGACGACGACAAGGCGCTGTGGAAATTGGTGCGTAATGCCAAGCGCATCAGCATCGCGTTCCCGGTGAAAGCCGGCGGCACGCGCACCGCCGAGTTCGAAGTGGGTGGGCTGGATAACACGCAGATGCCGGGCTGGAAATAGACGCCACTGCCGACCGAGCGGCACATAGACGCGCGGTCGGTGCACTGCATCGGCACGTGCCGCGCGTCTATCCTGGTGATTGCGCAAGGTGTGCATTCGCCTAACGATGGCCTGCCGTGTTGCGTTCACCACTCTCACGTCTTAGCACGTATGCACGTATGGACTGCATGACCATCACACAGACATCTCCCGCGTTGTCCGGGTACCGCCACTGGGTGTTCGACATGGATGGCACGCTGACCGAAGCCGTGCACGATTTCGCGTTGATTCGACGCGCGCTGGAGATCCCGGCCGAGGCCGACATCCTGCATCACCTGGCATCGCTACCTGCCGACCAGGCTGCAGCCAAACACGCATGGCTACTCGAGCACGAGCGTGAGCTCGCACGGACCGCACGCGCCGCGCCCGGTGCAGTGGAATTGGTGCGTGCATTGCAGGCGGCCGGATGCCAACTCGGCATGCTCACCCGCAACGCACGCGAACTGGCGCAGGTGACGTTGCAGGCGATCGGCCTGCACGATGCATTTGCCTGGGACACCATCGTCGGCCGTGATGAGGCCGCGCCCAAACCCGCGCCCGATGGCCTGCAGTATTTCGAACGACGCTGGTCGGTCGATGGTGCGGCATTGGTGATGGTCGGCGACCACCACAACGACCTGGCCTGCGGTCGTGCCGTTGGCGCCTGCACCGTACTGGTCAACACGCCGGGTGACCCCTGGCCTGGCTTTGCCGACTGGCGTCTGCAGGATTGCACGCAGTTGCTGATGCGGTGGAAAGGTTAGCGCGCTGTCTGCAAGCAGGCGGAAAGCGCGGATTCCGACGCCGCGCACAGACCAACCCACGCATGCAACGTCTGTCAGTCTTGTGCGAATGCTTCGGCTCATGGAGGGCGCTTGCACGCGTACCGGCGTGGGACACGCCGCAAGTACGTCCGTGTAGGCTCTTACGCGGCATCCATGCCGCGTAAGGTCCCACGCCGGTACGCGCGCAAGCGCCACCGGTTGTTGTCGGTGGTTGAAGGAAAAGCGGGGTCTGACTTACCTAACGTGCGTTGGAACGTGGGCAAAATCCAACCATCTGCACCACCGATGTAACAGCACGCCCGGTGCAAACTGTGCCAAAACCGTGACAGTGCACCTCGCTCAAGCGACTGCCATCACAGCAAAGCCCCACTGCCCCGACATGGTGCATCGCACCAGTGCACTGGCATGGCGTTTGCTCTCTTCTCCCTCGACGTTTCCGACGTCTGCGACGCAACTGGCTGCAACAGTGCCTGCGCTGCGGATGTTTCAACCGACTGGTTGTTCAATCGAAGGGGTAGACGCATATGCATCAATCTTCCTGTCGCAGCATTCGCAGCGGTGCGCTGCTCATGCTTGCGCTGAGCGCCGCGCTGTCCGGCTGTAAAAAGGACGCCGCCACTGAAACTGCAGCGCCCGCACCGGCAGCCGCGCCCGCCGCTGCGCCGCCGGCCGCCGCCGTGGTCGACACCGATGGCGAATTCACCACCAATGCCAGCAACCCGGATAACTGGGGCGGCATCGGGCGCGACTTCGCACTTACCCGGCATAGCCCGCTGGCCGAAATCAATCGCGACAACGTCAAGAATCTCAAGATGTCGTGGGAGATGAAGACCGATGCCACGCGCGGCCACGAAGGCCAGCCGCTGGTGATCGGCAGCATCATGTACATGGTCAGTGCCTACCCGAACAACGTGTTCGCCATCGACCTGGCGGCGCAGGACGACGGCGGCAAGGTGTTGTGGAAATACACCCCGCAACAGGACGAGCGCTCGGTAGCGGTGGCGTGCTGCGATACGGTCAACCGCGGCGCCTCGTATGCCGATGGCAAGCTGGTGTTCGGCAGCCTGAGCGGTGATGTGATCGCACTCGATGCCAAGACCGGCAAGGAAGTGTGGAAGCAGAAACTCGGGCATCCGGACAAGGGCGAAACCATCACCATGGCGCCGATCATTGCCGACGGCAAAGTGATCGCCGGCATCAGCGGCAACGAGTTCGGCGTGCTCGGGCGCGTGGCTGCCTATAGCCTGGCCGATGGCAAGCAGGTGTGGTCCTGCGATGCGGCCGGTACCGACAAATCGATCTGCCTGGGTGCGGATTTCAACAAGGCCAATCCGCAGCATGGTCAGCTCGGCGATCTGGGCGTCAAGACCTTTCCCAACGACGAATGGAAGCGTGGCGGCGGTGCGGCCTGGGGCTGGTATAGCTACGACCCGAAATTGAAGTTGCTCTATTACGGCACCGGCAATCCCGGCCTGTGGAGCCCGTCGTATCGCTGCGGCAAGACCTCGCAGGAGGAGTGCAACAACGGCGAGCATGACAACAAGTGGTCGATGACCCTGTTCGCCCGCAAGATCGATACCGGCGAAGCGGTGTGGGGCTATCAGAAGACCCCGTTCGACCAGTGGGATTACGACGGCATCAACGAGCCGATCCTGGTCGATCTGACCATCGACGGCAAGGAAGTTCCCTCGGTGGTGCAGTTCGATCGTAACGGCTTTGCGTATGTGCTCGATCGCCGCGACGGCACCTTGCTGCGCGCGCACAAGTTCGTACCGGCCAATTGGGCCGAACGCATCGACATGAAGACCGGCCGCCCGGTCAAGGTGGCCGCGCATTCGCCACTGGAACGCGGCAAGAAAGTGCAGGCGTTCCCCTCGGCAATGGGGGGCAAGGACCAGCAGCCGTGCTCGGTGGACCCGGCCAATTCGGCGGTGTTCTTCTGCGGCACCAACAACTGGCATATGGAGCTGGAACCGCAGGAACGCGGCAACACCATGATGGGTCTGCCCTACGTGTTTGCCAACGTGATGATGAAGCCCAACGAGCCGGGTGCACTGGGCATCGTCAAGGCATTCGATGTGGTGGAAGGCAAGTCCAAGTGGGAGATCAAGGAGAAGTTCCCGGTGTGGAGCGGCACCCTGGTCACCGATGGCGGGCTGGTGTTCTACGGCACGCTGGATGGCTGGTTCCGTGCGGTGGACAAGGACACCGGCAAGAAGCTGTGGGAGATGAAACTGCCCTCCGGCATCATCGGCAACCCGATTGCCTACAAGGCCAACGGTCACCAGTACGTAGCGGTGTTCTCCGGTATCGGTGGCTGGATCGGCTTGCCGGTGGCCGCAGGTCTGGACCCGGCCGATCCGTATGGCGCGCTGGGTGCTGCGGGTCTGGCATTCGGTGCCGGCTTCGACAAGATCCCGCTCGGCGGCATGGTGCACACCTTCCGCATCGATGGCGCCGGCAAGATCGTGACCGCCAGTGCCACCGCCACTGCGGCCGCAGGTGGCGGCACCGCCAACGCCGCAGCGAAGACCGCACGATGAGATCCAGGCAAGGCGTTGGAAGCGTGCACCGGCAGTTCGCTGCCGGTGCGCGTGGCATGAGCCGGCAGCTGCGTCAGCTGCTGGTGCTTTGCAGCCTCGGATTCGTCGCCGCAGGCTGCACACGCGAGCCGTCCTCACCGGCGGCTCGCGCTTCTGATTCCGGTGCGGCGCCCACAGCGGCGCCTGCATCCACTGCAGCGCCAGCCTCCGCGCAAACGCCGGCCAACACGCCGCCACCTGCGCCCGATCCCACTGTGCTGCGCGTCTGCGCCGACCCGGGCAACATGCCGTTGTCCAACAAGGCCGCCGAGGGCTTCCAGAACAAGATCGCGCAGGTCGTGGCCGATGCCATGGGCCGGCGCCTGGAATACGAGTGGCGCACCTACTACCAACGCGGGCTGGCACGCAGCACCATCAATGCCGGCCGCTGCGATGTGTTGATGGACCTCAACAGCGATTTCGAGCAGGGCCTGACCACGCGCCCGCTGTATCGCTCGGCCTATGTGCTGGTGACGCGCAAAGGTTTAGATCTGGTGCCGACCTCGCTGGACGACCCGGCACTGAAAAAACTGCGGCTGGGCGTGTTCCAGAGTTCCCCCGCACGCCAGGCCTTGTATGAGCACGGCATCAGCGGCGATGTGCAGTATCTGTTCTATGACTCGGCCACCGCGCCGGAAGAACATCCCGGCAAGCTGGTCGAACGCGTCGCCGCCAATGAACTGGATGCGGCCGAATCCTGGGGCCCGGTGGCCGGGTATTACGCGCAACGCAGCGGGCTGGGCGTGGTGCCGCTCAACACTATCGACGATTCGGTCTTGGAGTACTCGATGGCGTGGGCGGTGTCGCGCAAGAACGCAGACCTGCGCGATGCGTTGAACACGGCCCTGCAACAGAGCGCGGCAAAGATCGCCGAAATTCTGCGCAGTTACCACGTGCCGCTGGTGCGGTGTAGCGACTGCGTGGTGGCCGGCGATCTGGCATCGCACGGGCCGTATGCGACGCCGACGCCAGCGTCGAAGGCACCGAGCCCGGCCGCGTCGTCGCAGGAACCGGCGCAGCTGCAACTGCGCATTGCCGATGGTGCCGACCCGAACCAGGAACTGGCGCATGCGCTGGATGCCGGCGATGGCGTGCGCGCGGCGTGGCTGTTGCGGCATGGCGCCGATGCCAATCGTCCCAGCCTGCTCGGCGAGCCGCCGCTGCATCAGGCGATCCGCAATCAGGAACCGGATCTGGTCAGCCTGTTGCTCGATGCCGGTGCACGCCTGGATGCGCGCGATAGCAGCGGCTGGACCGCCTTGATGAAGGCGGCCTGGGCCAACGACGCCGACAGTGTGGCCAAGTTGCTGGGCAAGCGTGCACCGGTGGACACGGTCTCCAGCGACGGCTGGAGCGCGCTGGAGTTGGCGGTGTCCTACGCCGATGCCGGCGTGGTGCAGGCATTGCTGGCAGCGGGTGCGAATGTGCGGCGTGCCAATCCCACCGGGTTCACGCCGGTGATGTTTGCGGTAGCGCGTGACGACCCGGCGATTCTCGATGCGGTGCTGGCACGCGGGGCCGACGTCGGCCACGCAAACCAGGCTGGCGTCACCGCATTGATGCTGGCCGCAGCGGCCGGGCGCGAATCAGTGGCCAAGCGCTTGTTGGCGGCCGGTGCCGATCCTGCCGCACGTAATCGCGATGGCAAGACCGCCGCCGCGTTGGCGCAGGCACGCGGCGACACCGCGCTGGCCACGCTGCTCACGCAGGCCAGGCGTCCGTCTCGGCAATGACTTCGGCAATGACTGTGTCACCTGCCGCGTGCACGGGGTGCGCGGTGTTCCCTCCGATCAGAAAGGTTCGTTCATGCGCAAGTCCACTGTGGGTTGTTTCGATCGTTCCATGCGCGCACCGCTGTGCGCGTTGATGCTCAGCGTTGTGCTGGCCGCGTGCGGCAAGGAGGCGCCGCCGCCCGCTCCCGCATCTGAGGCGGCTGCTAATACCCCGGCCACCGGCACCGCCGCGCCTGCGCCTGCAGCGGCGACCGCCGGGGTGCCCAACCCGGCCGCCGGGCCCGCGCCGGATCCGGCCACGCCACCGGCGCCGCCGGCTGCGGTCGTGCCGATTCCGAAGGGACCCGAGGTCAAGGTCACGCCCGAGCTGATTGCCGAAGGCAAGAAGATCTATTTCTCGGCCGGTTGCAACGCCTGCCACGGCGGCACCGGTGGCGGTGGCATGTGCCCGCCGTTGACCAACGATATCTGGGTGTATGGCAGCGACGACGACACCTTGCGCGCGCTGATCAGCGAAGGCACGGCAGCGATGATCACCCACGGCAAGACCCGCGTCGGACATGAAAAAGTGGTCGGGCAGATGCCGCCGTTCGCGCCGGTGCTCAAGCCGGGCGACACCGAAAAACTGCTCGCCTTCATCCATTCGATCAACAAGACCGCGGGCAAGGCGCAATGAGGTCAGCAGCAATCTGTTGGCGGCGCGTCTGTGCAACAGGCGTGCTGGGCGCACTCCTGGCACTGGCGGGCTGCCAGCGCGACGCGGCTGCGCCTGCGTCGCGCGCTGCACCGGCGGCGGCCACGGCTGCTGCGAGTCCTGCAGATCCGGCAGCCGCTGCCGCAGCACCGCCGCCCTCAACGCCGCCGGTGTTTGCCTACGTGCCCAATCAGCGCAGCGGCACGGTGTCGGTGATCGACACGCACACCGACACCGTGGTGCGCACGCTCAGTGCGCAAGGGCAACTGGGCAAGCGTCTGCAGCAGCTGTTGCCGGGCCCGCACGGGCATCTGTATCTGATCGATGCCGAGCATCATCGTTTGATCGAACTCGATACCGAAAAAGACGCGGTGCTGCGCAGCGTGGAGATCGGCGAAAACGCCGAAGGCATCGCGTTGTCGCCGGACGGCAAACAGTTCGCGGTGTGTGTGGAAGGGCAGAACCAGGTGATGTTGATCGATGCCGCGCAGTTCAAGCTGCAGCAGGTGATCGCCACGCGCGGGCAGGCGCCGGAGCATTGCGCTTACACGCCGGACGGGCAGTGGTTGCTCACCAGCAACGAGGGCTCCAACGACATGGACATGATCGAACTGGCCACCCATCGATCGCGCGGTGTGGTCGCAACCAGCGGCCATCCGCGCGGCATGGCGTTCGCACCGGACGGGCACAGCGTGTACATCGCGCAGGAAACCGCCAACGTGGTGGACGTGATCGACCTGAAAACGCGGCAACGCCGCGCCAGTCTGCCGGCCGGCGTGCGCACCGCGGGGGTGGCGTTGTCGGCCGATGGCACGCGTCTGTACGCATCCAATGGCGGTGCCGGCACGGTCAGCGTGATCGACACCAAAAGCGCGCGCAGTCTTGCCGAAATTGCAGTGGGGCTGCGGCCGTGGAATCCGGCGCTGACACCGGCTGGCGACAAGCTGTATGTCGCCAACGGGCGCTCGAACACGGTGAGCGTGATCGACACCGCGACGTTGCAACAGATCAAACAGATCCCCGTCGGCGAATTGCCGTGGGGCGTGGTGATCGCGCGCTGAGCGGCGGCCATGCCGACGCGCGCCAGGGAGGCCGGATGAAGACACGCGCTGCGGTGGCATGGGGTCCGCACCAGCCGCTGACCATCGAAGAGGTGGACCTGCAGCCGCCGCGGCCCGGCGAGGTGCTGGTGCGCCTGGTCGCCACCGGTATCTGCCATGGCGATGCGCATGCATTGGCGCACGGGCACGCGGGCAGCTTTCCGGTGATCCTGGGGCAGGAGGGCGCCGGCATCGTCGAAGCCGTGGGCATCGGCGTCACCAGCGTGCGTGTCGGCGATCACGTCATCCCGCTGTACATGCCCGAATGCGGCGTGTGCAAGTTCTGTCGCTCCGGGCGCACCAACCTGTGCCAGGCGATCCGCAGCAGCCAGGAGCGCGGGCTGATGCCTGATGGCAGCAGCCGGTTTTCGTTGAACGGGCGGCCGATCCTGCATCACATGGGCACCAGCACGTTTTCCGAATACACGGTGTTGCCGGAGATCGCGGTGGCGCGTATCCATCCGGATGCACCGCTGGATCAGGTCTGCCTGCTCGGCTGCACGGTCACCACCGGTGTCGGTGCGGTGCTCAACAGCGCGCATGTGCGGCCCGGCGATTGCGTGGCGGTGTTCGGGCTGGGTGGGATCGGTTTGTCGGTGGTGCAGGGCGCGGTGCTGGCGCAGGCCGGGCGCATCATCGCAGTGGATATCGATCCGGCCAAGTTCGCGCTGGCGCGTGCGTTGGGCGCCACCGATTGCCTGGATCCGCGCGACTACGGCGCACCAATCCAGCAGGTGATTGTGGACCTCACCGACGGCGGCGCCGACCACAGTTTCGAATGCGTCGGCGATGTCGGCGCGATGCGCGCGGCATTGGAGTGCTGCCACAAGGGCTGGGGCGAGAGCGTCATTCTCGGCGTGGCCGACGACGCGCAGGAAATCAGCACGCGCCCGTTTCAACTGGTGACCGGGCGGGTCTGGCGCGGCAGCGCATTCGGCGGAGTAAAAGGGCGCAGCGAGCTGCCCGGCTATGTCGAGCGCTATCTGCAAGGCGACATCCAGCTGGCGCCGTTGATCACGCGCACATTGGCGTTGGACGACATCAATCAGGCGCTGGCGGATCTGCGTGCAGCGCGCGGTATCAAATCGATCGTGCTTTATTGAGGGAGACGACATGAGGTCGACGCATCACTTACTGGGGTATCGCAGCACACCGCCGCTTCGCGCCGCACGCCATGGCCGCGATGCATTGCAACGACATCGGCTTGCCTGCGCCTGCGCAGCGCTGCTGTGCGCTGGCACGCTCGGCACTGCAATGGCCGAAGACGCGCCGCAGGTGACCTGGCTGGACCGCATCGAGGTCACCGCCACGCCGATTCCCGGCACCACCATCGACGCGGCGCAGTTGCCGTACATGGTGCAATCGGCCACCAATGGCGAGCTGTCGCGCGGGCGCAGCAACAACCTCAGCGATCTGCTGCAGCGGCGCTTTGTCGGTGTGGACGGCAACGATGTGCAAGGCAGTCCGTTCCAGAACGATCTCACCTTCCACGGCTTTCGCGCGTCCGCCTTGCCGGGCGCCTCGCAAGGGGTATCGGTGTATCTGGATGGCGTGCGCTTCAACGAACCGTTTGCCGATATCGTCAGCTGGGACATGCTGCCCGAGTCGGCAATCAACGCGGTGACCTTGATGCCCGGCTCCAATCCCTTGTTCGGGCCGAACACGCTCGGTGGCGCGGTGGTGTTGTCCACCGCCTCCGGTTTGACCGCACCTGGATTGCAGGGCGAAGTGAGCATCGGCAGCGGCGCACGCAAGCGGCTGGACGCCAGTTACGGCCTCGCCAGTCAGGACGGGTGGCATGGCTTTGTCGCGGTCACCGGCTTCGACGAAAACGGCTGGCGCGATGCCTCCGAAGGTCGCCTTGGCACGCTGTTCGGCAAGGTCGGCAAGCAAGGCGAGCAGACCGATTGGAGCCTGTCGGTGCTGCACGGGCGCAGCCGCTTGATCGGTAATGGCCTGTTGCCGGATACCAGCTACACCGACGAAGGCCCTGTGCCCGGCTTGTATCGCGCCGACCGCCGCTCGGTGTACACCTCGCCCGATCTCACCCGCAATCGCAATACGTTGTTCACCGCACAGCTGGACCACCGTTTCGATGCGGACACCGCACTGCATGCACTGGCTTATTCGCGCGTGGGCCGGCGCGATACCGTCAATGGCGATATCGGCGAGGACTACGAAGAATTCGTCGAAGAATGCGCATCGGGTTATGCCGCCGATGGCAGCGCACTGGATACCGATTGCGATGTGGCACGCGCCGATGCCGATGCATTGCCCAGCGGCGCGCTCAACACCACCCAGATGCGTCAGGAGGCGCAGGGGCTTGCGCTCAACCTGAGCAAGCAATGGGGCGAGCATGCGCTCAGCGCCGGCGTCACCTTTGATCGCGGCCATGTGCGTTATCAGCAATTCGCCCGCGATGGTTGGGTGCAACCGGACCGCTCGGTCGCTGCCGATCCGGATGCCGAGCGCGCGTTCTTTTCCGGCGTGCGCGGCAGCACCAAAACGCTGGGCGTATTTGTTGCCGACACCTGGGCAGTGGACGATGCCACCCATTTCACCGCTGCAGTGCGCTGGAATCATGTGGTGGTGGACAACATTCTTTCCACCGCCGAAGACGGCGACCGCCCGCGCGAGCGCTTCGTCTACGCCAAGGCCAATCCGTCCCTGGGTTTGACCCACCGGCTCGATTCCGGGCTGACGGTATACGGCTCGGTCGCGCAAAACAGCCGCGCCCCAACGGCAATCGAACTGGGCTGCGCCGATCCCACCCAGCCGTGCCGCTTGCCGACCGGCCTGCAAGCCGACCCGCGCCTGGAGCAGATCATTTCGCGCACCTACGAACTTGGCGCGCGCTGGACGCCGTCGGCCAACACCAATGCCACGGTGTCGGTGTATCGCGCCGACAATCGCGACGATATTTTGTTCTTGCGCGCGCCGGATACGCAGTTGGGTTACTTCGACAATGTTGGCCGCACCCGGTATCAAGGCGCGGATCTGTCGCTACGCCTGCGCAGCGGCGATTGGCAGTGGTCGGCCGGCTACAGCTTTCTGGATGCGACCTATCGCAGCGATGGCGAATTGCTTTCCGGCGAGCGTGTAATCACCTTGCGTCCCGGCTTACGCATCGCCGCATTGCCGCGCCACAACCTCAAGCTCGGGGTGGAATGGCAGCGCGATGCGCTGACCTTGGGTGCCGGTATGCGTGCGGTCTCCGGCCGCGTGGCCAGCGGCAATGAAGATGGCCAGGTCGACAACGCCGAAGACGGCGAGCCCGCACCCGAGCGCATCGACATCGGTACCGCCGGCTATGCGCTGGTAGACCTGCAGGCACGTTGGCAATTCAGTGACCGGCTATCGCTGTTTGCCCGCGTCGACAACGTCTTCAACCGCCGCTACGCGACCTATGCGGCAGTGGCCGAAGACGTGTTTCCCGATGGCGAACTGGCGCGCCCGCAGGATGCACCAGTGGAAACCGGCCCGGCGCGTTTTCTTGCGCCGGGCGTGCCGCGGCAGTATTTGATCGGATTGCGTTGGAATCTGTAGCGCATTGCATGCGTCCGCCATGGGCCGTCAGCCCCGGATAGGCGCGCTAGCCGGCCGACCGCCCAAGGCGTCAGCGACGATATCCGACCCCGTACTGAAAGAACGTGGGTGTCTGGCTCACCACTACGTCCAGTCCTGCAGCGCTGCACGCGGCCTGCAATTCGCTGGTCGCGTAGTAGTTCTTGACGATCGTGCTGACGTTGCCATTGCGCAGGCGGCGCTGCATCAACTGGCCTTCCACGTCCACGACGTGCGGCGACAGCGCCTCGGGTTTGGGGAGATTGTCGATAAAGAAGAACTTCCCGCCCACATCCAACGCATCTGCTACCTTGCGCAGGAACTGCGGCAACAACTCGCGTGGTACGTGCGAGACCCAGAACGCGAATACCACTGCATCGTAGGTCCGCGTGGCTTGCCATTGGAAGAGATCTGCCTGCACCGTACGCACCCGCGGGTCACAGGTTGCCGGATTGAACTTCAGCATCTGCGCCGATCCATCGACCAGGGTCAGTGAGCGTGCTTTGGGCAGCAACTGGACGCTCCAGATGCCGGTACCGGCCGCCAGCTCCAGGATGTCGCCCTCCAGCGCAGCGGTATCCAGTGCGTCCTGCACGCGTGCGGCCTCCTCGCGCCACCTGACATTAGACGCATCACCCTCATCGAAGGATCCGCGACGGAACCACCAGTCGTCGTATTCCGCTGCGCGGTCGTCGTAGTAACGTTGTTGTTCGATTAGTACCGATTGCCATTGCGTCATGATGTGTTCCTGGTCGTGGGAGGTGGCAATGGAAGGCAGCAGCGTGTGGCCTGATGCCGTCAGGCCGCCTGCAATGCCTGGAAGCGATGCTGGCCCTGGCGGATAGCTGCGATGATGTCGGCGGTCGAGCACATATCCAGCACCTTGGGATACTCCAGGATAGTTGGTGCTACGCCCTGATCGAGTAGGAGTTTGTTCAAGCACAAAAAGCCAATCGTACGAATGTTGGCTTCGGCGAACAGATGGTGCTGGTTGAGCTGCTGACAGCACTGCGCGATGGCGTGCATCGTCGCATCGTCTAGCTCGGCACGCTGGCGGCAGTTCGAGGGCGGGGGCACCTGAGCGGCATATTGCGACAGGATGTCTTGTGCCTTGTCGAAGCACAGAGCGGGACTGCGCGTCTGTGCGAGCAATCGTCCGGGTTGTCCGCGCGTTGGCGGTTCGACCTCGATCCAGCCGTCGGTGGCGGCCGCGGAGCGGTGAAACTCTGCTAGTCCCTGGGCCGAGCAGTTGCGCCCCAGGCTTAGTGCAAATTCGACCGGCTGCGCTCGGTAGCCCGACTGGAACCGCTCACGCAGCGGAGGCGAGCTGCGTTTGAAGACATCGGCCACCGCAAGGTCGTGCAGCTGGCAGAGCAGATGCGCATCCAGGATCCGATCGTGTGCTTCCATCAGAGCACCGAAGGCGCGCAGGCAGCCAACCATATAGCCCAACTCGTTTTCGAAATAGTATTTTCCCCACGACGATTCATGGCATTCGCCATCCATGAACAGATAGGGGATGGCAGCATCGTGATGCGCCAGTTGCCAGGTTTCCGGAAGCCTGTCCCGCGATGCCACGATTTCGACCTGCACGCGGACAGCATTGCGGATGCTCAGAACGCAAGGCGCAGCGCCAAGCGTGTCCTCCACCCAGGCGAGCAGGGCGGCGAGCGCGTCGGCTTCGGTGGTGTGCAGCGGGCGTGCCAGGCGGACATCGAATATTGCTGCATTCACCGCGTTCAACAACCCTGCCGCCATTGCATCGGCATCGCCGTTGCGCACGGTGAGCGCAGCGGGCGCGACGTGGCCCAACGCGTGTGCCAGCGCTTTCAGGCGCGCTTGGGTATCGCCAGTTTGCGGATCATCGGCCAGCAGCGCGGCGCGGGCCTGCGCGTGTGCGTGCAGGAACTGCTGCATTGCCGCGTCGCCGCGCTGCTGAAGCTGTTCTGCGCTGAACTGGCGACGATAGACGATGCCATCGGACAACGCGTCGTAGCACAGCTCGCCGCCAAACGATTGGGACAACGCTTGCATCTGCGCTGCAGGCAGAGCATCGCGGCCCACTATTCCGGTTACCCATGCGGTCCAGCGCTGTCCCGCAGGCATATCGATGATATGCACCACTGCTGAGGCGGTTAGCACGGTCCGCTGTTGCTCGATTGTGCGGTCAGGGTGGTCGAGTCGTGACAGTTGCAGGCGCAGGGGGCGTACGGCAGGCATCAGCAGAACACCTTCCATAGTGTCACCAGTGATGCGGACAACATGACCAGGCCGAAGGCCCGCTTGAGCTTGCGTGTGGGCCAGCGGTGGGCGGCAGAGACGCCTGTGGGCGCCAGCAGCGTGGCAGGCAGCGCCACCGCAATGGCGGCTGTCCAACACACCAGCCCGACCAACCCCCGGCTGTCGTCCATTGCAGGCACCGGGCCAAGGACGAAGGTGAGAGCACCGATCAGGGAGATGGCCAGCCCGACCGCACTTCCCACTGCGACCGCGTTACGCATCTCCAGGCGGTCGTGCTGGGCGAGCACGTACGGTACGGTGAGGCTGGCGCCGCCGACGCCGGCTGTCGCGCTGAACAACCCGATCAATCCACCGATCAGACGCGCCGGCATACGTGTGGCGAGGGTGTGTATCGGCGGGTCGTCAGGCGGCACTTGCATTCCCGCGCCTCGGATCATGCGTAGGCCGAAATAGGCGGCATACGCACTGAAGATCGCCGCTACCCAGACGCCGTGGATGCGGCCTGCGATGATCGCGCCGATGGCGGCGCCGGCGCCGGCGGTCGGTGCCAGCCGTACCGCCCAGCCAATCGGAAGCGCGCCGCGTCGATACTGCGCGATCACGGCACTGGCTGTGGCTGGAATGGTGGCGGCCAATGCAGTGGCCACTGCCACCTGCGGCAGGACGGCGATGTCTATCCGGAACCGCAGTGGTAACAACACAATGAAGACCGGCACCATCAGAAAACCGCCTCCCACGCCGAGCAGGCCGGAGAGGAATCCGGACAGCATACCGGTCAGAATCAACAGCGGGTAGATCCAGCCCATGCTGTCCATCAAGCCACCGTCCTTTCGCCCCAGGGAAGCGAGTAAGTTTTGACGTTGGTGTAGGCGGACATGGCTTCCAGAACGCCTTCTTTATAGCCCAGCCCAGAGCTCTTTATGCCGCCAAACGGAGTGGACTCGAGTCTAAAGCCCGGCACCTCGCGTATGTTCACCGATCCGGTCTGCAACTCGGCCACGCAGCGCTGTATGTAGTCCCAGCGGTTGCTGCACAGCGCCGACGATAGTCCAAAGTCGCTGGCATTGGCGATCCGGATTGCATCGTCGATCGAGTCGATGCGAATGATCGGTGCCACCGGTCCGAACGTCTCCTGCTGCACCAGCTCCATGGTCGGCATGACGTGGTCGACGACCGTGGGGAGGTACTGCGCGCCGTTGCGCCGATGTCCGCACAGGACCTGGGCGCCAGCGGCGGCCGCTGCATCGACGCGGCGTTCGATCTGCGCGGCTGCCGCATCGTCGATGACGGTACCCAGATCCGTCTGTGGATCGAACGGATCACCCACCTTCAGTCCCTGCGTGGCCTGCACCAGGCGCTCCACGAACGCATCTGCGACCTGCCGATGCACCAGCAATCGCTTGATCGCGGTACAGCGTTGCCCGCTGTTGCGATAGGCGCCGGTCACTGCCAGCGAGACAGCTTCGTCGAGATCGGCATCTTCCATCACGATCATCGGGTCGTTGCCCCCAAGCTCCAGCACCTGTCGTTTGTAGACGCAGCGGGCAGCGATCTGCTTGCCTGCGGCGACGCTGCCGGTGAAGGTCACCAGATCCACCTGTTCGCTGGTCAGTAGCGCGTCTCCGATGACCTCCGGTTTACCGGTGATGACCGTCAGCATCGGTCCGGGAAGCCCCGCATCGGTAAGCAGATCGGCAAACAGCAAGGCGGTCAGTGGAGTCTTCTCACTGGGCTTGAGGATCATCCTATTGTTGGTTGCGATGGACGGCGCGATCTTGTGTGCCACTTGGTTGAGTGGGTGGTTGAACGGTGTGATCGCCACGATCACACCAAGCAACGGGTCGCGCTGTGTGTAGACGCGTCGTTGCTGTCCGCTCTGGGTAATGTCGCATGCGTAGATGTCGCCATCGTCGATCAGCACCTGATGCGCTGCCGTGCGAAGCACCTCTGCGGCACGGCCGACTTCGTAGCTGGCATCGCGCACGCATAGCCCGCTCTCGGCCACGATCGACTGCACGAATGCAGCGGTGCGTGCGATCAACAGATCGCGCGCGGTCAACAGGATCGTATGCCGCTGATGGCGGGTGAGCGTCGCACGGTAGGCGTACGCCTGGGCGAGTGCAGATCGCACGTCTTCGGCCTGCGCCAACGGCACCGTTCCGACCAGCGCCCGGTCGTACGGGAAGCGCACTTCCAACCGATCGGTAGCGCCATCAACCCGTGCACCGGCGATTCGCCATTGCTCATGTCGCAATTGCATCTTGCCCACGTCGGCTCCTTCTTCTCGGTCAATGCATCTGTGCATGGGCGCTGTGAGCATCTGCATCAGCAGTGATCGGCACTGCATGCGACGGTGACGCAGCGCTTGCAGCCGGCGCGGCATCGACCACGCCCCGGAACCAAAGCTCCACGTTCATCAGCATCCACACCTTCTTGCCGTAGAAGTCGTAGTCCAGCGATTGCGGATGCGACAGGAAATGCTCCAGCCGTTTGGCATCGAATAGCCCGCGCTCGCGCGAGCGCTGGTCGAGCAGGATCGCTTTCGCGTCGTCGAGCATGCCGGCCTTGAGCCAGTCGTCTAGCGGAGTGGGGAATCCCATTTTCTTGCGCTGCGCAAGATGCGGCGGCAACAGGCGTTGGGCGGACGTGCGCAGCAGATATTTGTTCTGATCCAGCACTTCGGATGCGTTGAATGCCGAAGTGCCCAGTGCGCGGACCAGCGCTAGCGGGGAGCGCCATTTCATCTTCAGACGATGCGGCATATGGACGAACGTCTCCACGAGCTCATGATCGACAAAAGGTACGCGTCCTTCCAACGACGCGAGCATTCCGATGGTGTCCACCTTGTCCAACACGCATCCCAGATGGATTTTCTGGAATACATGCAACACCCTGTCGTGTGGATCACAATCGCGGGTTTGCTCGAAGGCTTCTTCGAACGGGGCCAGCGTTTTGCGGTCGCCGTTCAGACGGCTGCGTACATCAGGAGAGAACAGCGCCATCTTCTCGTTCAGTGGCATCCAGTGGTAAACGTTGAAGAAGTGCTCGATCTGCCGTGCGCACCCGAGGTTGCTGACAGGTCCATACGGGTCTCGACCCAGCTTGCTCAACCATTGCGCCGCCGGGCCCAGTACGCGCCGCGCCGCTGCAATCTTCTTCCAGTCGAATGGCGAGCGCATGACCCGCCCGTAGCCGCCGAAAAGTTCGTCCGCGCCATCGCCGCTAAGGGCCACTTTGACGTGGCGACGAATCTCCTTCGAGAGCTTCAGTCCTGCCACCATCTGCGGAATCATCAGTGGGGCATCGCACTGCACGATCAGTGGTGCCATGCCGTCGATGTATTCCTTCCGGTCGATCACCAGATGGGTATGTTCGGCGCCGACCGCAGCAGCGGCCTCGGCCGCATAGGCGCCTTCGTCGTAGCCGTGCGTGCCATAGCCGACCGAAAAGGTCTGCGGAGGCGATGTCATATGGCGGGCCATGAGCGCCACCATGATGTTGGAATCCAATCCGCCGCTCAGGTAGGCGCCGAGTGGAACATCCGACACCAGGCATCGCCGCACCGCCGCGTCGAGCTTCTCGGAGAGCACCTCCAGCCAATCGGCTTCACTCCTGCCTTGCTCCGGCATAGGCGTGGGCAGCGCCCAGTACCGGTGCCGGTGCACCTGTGCCGGCGTAACAACCAGCATCTCGCCGGGCAGCAGCTTGTGGACGCCTTCGAAATAGGTGTTGTCCCACACCGGCTGACGGAAGCTCAGGTAGCTCGAGATGCCGTCCAGATCGGCACGCCGTTCGAATCCGTGATGCTGGAAGAATGCCTTGACCTCCGAGGCGAACACGAAATCCGAGCCAATCTGCGTCCAGTACAGCGGCTTAACGCCCAAGCGGTCGCGCGCGAGTGTCAGTGTGCCCGTGCGTGGATCCCAAGCCGCGAATGCGAACATGCCGGACAACCGCTCCACGCACTGCGCACCCCAATGGATGAAGCTGCGCAGTAACACCTCGGTATCCGAACGCGTCCGGAACTGCGCGCCTAGCGCTTCGAGTTGTTGGCGCAATTGCTTGTAGTTGTAGATCTCGCCGTTGAACACCAGCGCCACGCCGGTATGCTCGTCGATCATGGGCTGATGGCCGCCCGGTACGTCGATAACGCTGAGCCGCCGGAAGCCCAGACCGACCGGGCCGGAGAGATGGATGCCTGCGTCGTCCGGACCACGGTGCACGATGGTCTGGTTCATCGCATGCAGCATGTCGTGTTGCTCGAAACGTGCACCGTCACGATGAAAGATACCTACGAATCCGCACATGGTTTTTCCTTTAAACAGGCACTGCAGGCGCAGGCGTGGAGGATGCGATGGGAAGCCGATGGGCCTTGCGCAGGTCGTCCTCACAGTCGATTTCGATCCAGCGACGACCGCCCATCCACACGATCAGCGCAGGAGATGCCACCGGCAGTTCGGGGATGACGCTGGTGTAATACGACTGCTGGAGCTCGCCCCGACGGACGCGTTCGACGATGCATTCGCCCAGCGCGGACGCGGCGCGCGCACTGAAGCGGGCGATGCCGATGAAATTGCCATCGCCCTGCTCCACGGCGATATGGCTACCCAGGTCGACGAGTCGCTCGCCCTGTGCCAGTACCCGCATCGTGCCTTCAAGGCAGGCGCGCCCATCGGCCAGCACAGCGATCTCCGCCTCGGTGTTGACCAGATCGCGCAGCGCATCGCTGTCGACCCAGACATCGGCGAACAGAATCACGCATGTGCCGGAAAGCAATGTCGCGAAGGCGGCCAGGGTCCAAAGGTTGTTGGTGTCCGCAAAGCCGGGATACACGTGACGATGGACATGCGGCGGCAGTACCCGGGCCACGTCGTCGCTGCGGTAGCCGAGTATGACGTGGATGTCATCGACGCCAAGCGTTACGAGCGCATCGATCTGATGCTGGACCAGATACTTGTCCCCCAGTGTCAGCAGGCACTTGGGCAGCTCGGTCTGCGCTCTGAGCCGGCTGCCTGTTCCAGCGGCCAGGATGATCGCCCTCATGGCAACGTCTCCTCAGGAAGAGGGTCCAGCAAGCCCAGACGCACGCATTCGTCCTGGACCTGCGCACTTTCCAGGATATTGACCTTGCGTAGCGTGCCGATGCATGCTCTTGCCGCCTCACGCCGGACCTGCGCCAACTGCTGCGGCGAGTAGCAGTCGTTGATCACCTCATCGGTTTGCGCTTCGTTCAAGCCGATATCGTGCAACTGACCTCGCACGGCGACCAAGTCGGGATCGGTGAAGATTGCAATGAACGAGGGTAACAGCGGGCCGATGCGACGCTTGAGTCGCTCGCTCAACTGCGGCCAGGCATGGGCGATGAAGCTCGCAAAGAAACGGTGGTGTCTACTCTCGTCTTCCGCATGGTCTTTCATGACTTGACGTACTGCGTCGATCACCCGCGGATCCCGAGGGATTTCGACCAGATTCCTGGTGATCAGTGTTTCGGAAATCGAGCAGAAGAACAGTGGCAGCAGCTCGGCGGTGGAGGGATCGGCGCGCGCAAACTCGCGTTGCAGGCGTTGATAGAACGCAGGAATCTTGGCCGATGTTCCAGGGATTGCAGTGTGGGCCTGCACCAGGCGCGCCAGATCGGCGGTGAGTTTGCCGTGGTAGGACTCGTCCACCAAAATGTTCCAGGCGTCGGTGACCATGCCCTCTGGAAGTTCGAATCCGCTGTCGCCGCGCGCGATCCGATATACCGCCGTGTTGACCACCTGATGTTCCAACACCTGTGTGAACTCTAGGTTGTTGTACAGCGCCTGCGCCAACAACCAGCGCAAGGCGTCCGGACCCTGCGCCTGCACAAGATGATGGCGATGACACGACACCAGTTCGGGTGTGAAAAGCAATCCGTGTTGCCAGTCATTGGCGTCGGGTGCGTACATCGGTAGCGGGCCGCGTACCTTCGCGTGGCGCGCCCATTCTTTGAATGGCATTGGGTAGTTCATAACGCCGCCGACCTCTCGGTTGTGTTGGCGCGTGCAGCGGCAGGGTGGGCGACCGCGTCGGATGTGGAGATCCTCCGCTGCTGTAGATGCGCCGCAAATCGTCTGCCGACTTCGCTGGGCGAAACGGTTGGGCGCGGTAGCGGATGCATGGAACCAGGTCGTATACGCAAATGGATGAAGTGCGGTCCGGCACTGTGTAAAGCGATATCCAGTGCTTGTTTCAGCGCGGCATCCCCGTGGCAGGCGTAGGTGGCCCGGTAGCCACAGGCTGCAGCCACGCTTGGGAAATCGATGTTTCCCGAGTTGGTTGGCTGACCTCCCGTACTGTCATGCACGCCATTGTCCAGCAGCACATGAATCAAACTGGCCGGTTGATAGCGGCCGATGGTGGAGAGGTTGCCGAGCTTCATCAGCGCAGCGCCATCGCCATCGAGCACTATCACGGGATGATCAGTGTTGAGCGCAGCCCCCAGACCTAGGGAACCTCTGAACAACGCACCACAGATACGCGACACTACCCGCCTCATGTTGAGGAGTGATCCATGCAACTGACGTTCGGTGACGCTGAGGGCCTGGGCAAGCGCAAGCAGACCCGGCGGGAGATCTTTCTGGCCGAGATGGAGCAGGTGGTTCCGTGGCAGCAACTGCTCGGTCTGATCGCGCCGCACTATCCGGTATCGGGCCGGCCAGGTCGGCAGCCGTACGCACTGGCGACGATGTTGCGGATTCATCTGCTGCAGCAGTGGTATGCGCTGAGCGATCCGGCGATGGAAGAAGCACTGCACGAGATCCCGACCTTGCGGCGGTTTGCCCAGCTCGGTGGCTTGGACAACGTTCCGGACGAGACCACGATTCTCAACTTTCGGCGCCTGCTGGAGACCCATGGCCTTGCCGCGCGGATGCTGGAAGCGGTCAACGCGCATCTGGCGCGCAAGGGCCAGAGCCTGCGGTCGGGCACGATCGTCGATGCGACGCTGATCGCGGCGCCCAGTTCGACCAAGAATGCCGACAACGCGCGCGACCCTGAGATGCATCAGACCAAGAAGGGCAATCAGTGGTATTTCGGGATGAAGGCGCACATCGGCGTGGATGAATTTTCCGGGTTGGTGCACCACGTCCATTGCACAGCCGCCAACGTCGCCGATGTCACGGTGATGCACACGTTGCTGCATGGCAAAGAAGACAGCGTGTTCGGCGATAGCGGCTACACCGGTGCGGACAAACGCGAAGAACTGCAGGCCTGCAAGGCTGCATTCTTCATCGCCGCCAGGCCCTCGACGATGCAAGCCCTCGGCAACAAACGCGAGCGTGCTCGGGAAAGACGTTGGGAACACTTCAAGGCCAGCGTGCGCGCGAAGGTGGAGCATCCATTCCGGGTGATCAAGCGCCAGTTCGGCTACACCAAGGTCCGCTATCGCGGCCTGGCCAAGAACACCGCGCAGGTGCTGACCTTGTTTGCGCTATCGAACCTGTGGATGAAGCGAAAGCAGTTACTGCCGACGATGGGGAACGTGCGCCTGTAACCCGGGCAACACCCTGCAAACGCGCCGGAAACGGCAAAAAAATCGAGGATCTGAGCGCCGTCAGCCTGGTCGATGTGGTTAGGCTCATCCTCCGATGCCGTTGATCAGACCATCCCTAGCGCACTGGCGCATCCCATGGATCCCACCAGGTAGAGATTGCGCGCATCGTCGCGGACGCAGAATAGTTCCCGCCCGGTCTTGCCCGTGGTTGCGATGATGGCGGAGTTATGCGGTGTCATGGAGACCACTGTGCGCAGCGCGTCTTCCCTGCTTGGTAGCGGCAGTTCGGATGTTCCGAACTGCGATCGCGTCGCTGCCGGTACTCGGATCACCGCTTGCGCCAGCAGATGCTCGTCTTCGAGTACGTTGGGTTCCACGACCAGCGCGTAAGGCAAACGCGTCTGCTGGATGCAGGCATGGGCAGCCCGTAGCGTGGACTCGATCTGATCCGGTTCGGATGGGAAGCGTGCGTGCGGAATACGCAACACATCGAGCAGACTCTGGGTGATCTCGCCCATCACAGCATGCTGGGGCTCGTCTGCGACACCGGGGGAGCCCCGCCAGCTGCAGATCAGCAGACAGGGAATCTGAAATACGTGGTTGAGCGAGGTCAATGGATTGACAGCGTTGCCCAAGCCCGAGTTCTGCAACATCACCACTGGCAGGCGCCCCGCAAGATAGGCGCCTGCCGCGATGCCAATGGCTTCGCCCTCGCTGGCTGCGGTGACATGATGCACATGTGGGTCGCCGAGGACTCCATTGAGCAGGGATGTCAGATAGGAGCAGGGCACGCTCGTGTAGAAATCGAACCCCAGCCGCGACGCGGTCGCGACAAATTCCTTGCCGTTGATCATCGTGCAGCCTCTGCGTCGTAGCTGTTGCTGGCCAGCGCGGCCACTTTCTCCTTCTTGGGGAGATAGATGCTTTCGGCCTGCGTCAGTTCGTCCTGATCGACCAGGTCGAATATTTCCTTTACCCGTGGCAGTTCCTTCTCGATGCCGCTTAGGGAACCTCTGAACAACGCACCACAGATACGCGACACTACCCGCCTCATGTTGAGGAGTGATCCATGCAACTGACGTTCGGTGACGCTGAGGGCCTGGGCAAGCGCAAGCAGACCCGGCGGGAGATCTTTCTGGCCGAGATGGAGCAGGTGGTTCCGTGGCAGCAACTGCTCGGGCTGATCGCGCCGCACTATCCCGTGTCGGGGCGGCCAGGTCGGCAGCCGTACGCACTGGCGACGATGTTGCGGATTCATCTGCTGCAGCAGTGGTATGCGCTGAGCGATCCGGCGATGGAAGAAGCGCTGCACGAGATTCCGACCTTGCGGCGCTTTGCCCAGCTCGGTGGCTTGGACAACGTTCCGGACGAGACCACGATTCTCAACTTTCGCCGCCTGCTGGAGACCCATGGCCTTGCCGCGCGGATGCTGGAAGCGGTCAACGCGCATCTGGCGCGTAAGGGCCAGAGCCTGCGGTCGGGCACGATCGTCGATGCGACGCTGATCGCGGCGCCCAGTTCGACCAAGAATGCCGACAACGCGCGCGACCCTGAGATGCATCAGACCAAGAAGGGCAATCAGTGGTATTTCGGGATGAAGGCGCACATCGGCGTGGATGAATTTTCCGGGTTGGTGCACCACGTCCATTGCACAGCCGCCAACGTCGCCGATGTCACGGTGATGCACACGTTGCTGCATGGCAAAGAAGACAGCGTGTTCGGCGATAGCGGCTACACCGGTGCGGACAAACGCGAAGAACTGCAGGCCTGCAAGGCTGCATTCTTCATCGCCGCCAGGCCCTCGACGATGCAAGCCCTCGGCAACAAACGCGAGCGTGCTCGGGAAAGACGTTGGGAACACTTCAAGGCCAGCGTGCGCGCGAAGGTGGAGCATCCATTCCGGGTGATCAAGCGCCAGTTCGGCTACACCAAGGTCCGCTATCGCGGCCTGGCCAAGAACACCGCGCAGGTGCTGACCTTGTTTGCGCTATCGAACCTGTGGATGAAGCGAAAGCAGTTACTGCCGACGATGGGGAGCGTGCGCCTGTAACCCGGGCAACACCCTGCAAACGCGCCGGAAACGGCAAAAAAATCGAGGATCTGAGCGCCGTCAGCCTGGTCGATGTGGTTAGGCTCATCCTCCGATGCCGTTGATCAGACCATCCCTAGCGAACGCTCCCGGTGAATGGTCGCGCAGATCCTGCGCATGCTGGCCACGGACGCGCGCAGGTTGTGGTTGGCCCAGATGATGCTGGCGATCTTTGCATCGATGAATGCTTGAGTCGGCACCGCGTAATACGTGGTCGGCACGATCACCAAGGGACAGCGGTCTTGCCAGTGCTCGGCAAATTTCAGGATCTCCGCACCGTCGCTTTTCTTCGAGTGGATCAGGATCGCATCGGCTCCGGCGGCGTGGTATTGCTCGGCCCTGCTCAAGGCCTCGGTGAGCCCACGCCCGGCGATCAGTGCCTCCACCCGCGCCACAACGCAGAATGCGTCGTTGCTCTGGCTATCCTTGGCAGCCTTGATCTTGCCTGCGAACTCGGAAGGGTCCGCCAGCTCCTGATCCTCGCCGATGAAGGAGTTGGTCTTGGGGAACATCTTGTCTTCGAGGCAGACTCCGGCAACGTTGCGTTGGCAGAGTTTTTGGACAAGCCTGCGCACGCTGTTGAAGTTGCCGTAGCCGGTATCTCCATCCAGCAGGATCGGCAGATCGGTGCTGTCGGTCATGAACTCGACCACTTCCAATGTCTGTGTCCAGGAGGCTTCGTTGGCGTCGCGCACACCCAAGGAGGCTGAGATGGACAGGCCCGATGCCCATATCCCCTCGAAGCCTGCTTCGGCAACGATGCGCGCAGATAAGCCGTTATGCGCTTCCATCAGGAACGAAGTGCTCTGTCCGGTGAGCAGACCGCGCAGCTTCGAAGCCAGGTATGCGTCACGATGACGCCCATCGATTTTTTGAGTTGAGGTGTTCAAGGAGTGAACTCCATATGTTTATTGGTTATGTTTTTTATATATGCCGATCGTGGAGAAAAACCTCCCGCGCCACTTGCCGCATTGGCGGAGGGGATCAAAGGGGGGAGGTCGATCAGTTCTTTCAGAATTTTACGGTTCACTGAAATAATGGCGGTAAGCGCCATTGGCTACGCAAATAAAAATTCGTGATTTACGTTGCATCTTTTCTGTCGCAAGAATGAAATAAGTGAATAAATAAAACGTGTAAGAGCAAATTAAAATCAGTGCGAGTTGTCACGATTGCCGTGCTAATGGCGTAGTGATACTGATCTGCCGCCATGCGGGGTGCGAATGCAGTCGCCTGGCTCGGTCAGGAGGTTGCCTGGTCCGAATCATTGACGCTCAATGGAGCGTCTTTATAGTTCAGAAGCAAATGAAGAGGGATTTTAGGGTATGGAGGCCGAGCGCCTGTATGTGGACCGGCGGGTCAAAAGCCACTTGCCTTGCAGTCTCTGTCCACTCTCAGGCATCGCATCCGCAAAGTTGCACACACATCTTAATAATTATGTCGATGTCGATGTCGAGCGTGCATTGCTGTACGCGCATCGCTGAAGGCCATTGTGAATATCTTCATGGCGTTTCGACTCGACCACAGTGCAATCAGGAGTTGCACGGAAATATCCTGTGTATACGGGTGCCGATATCAGTAGAAACCGATAGCACTCTTGCAAGTGCTTTTATTCAAAAATCGGTCTCTGCTCTTGTCCATCGTCCCTGATCTGTTCAGATTCTGTTGGTGTCGTATGGATGTGCTCGGTGAGTTATTGATAATTCTTCTGTCACCTAACTGTCAACAGAAAAATAGTCAAATCAGGCGAGAATCTCTCTATTGCGACTAGGGTCTAGATTTTTTTGGATTGACAACCCAGTTGAAATTGGCGCCCGTTGTTATTTGCCAGTCGATGACATGATTCTGGGCGCGCTGGTGAGGTTTCGCGTGAGCGACCCGAGTGGATCGGGATCATGTCGATCCAAGCCAGCTCCGGGACGCTTCAAGAGCGGAGCAACGCGGCGCTAACCCAAGCATGCGTATCGAAATGGTTCAATCAGTGCGTAGGACGCAGATGTCGAGCGACACGTCTGATCGCAGCGAGTGATCACTCGGGCGAACACCGGCATTTGCCTCCGGGATGCAGCGATTAGCCACAGGCAGCACAGCGCTTAGCCCGTATCCAACCCATGCTTGCGCAGCTTGCGATACAGCGTATTGCGGCTGATACCCAGGGCATCGGCGGTGCGGCTGACGTTCCAGCGATGGCGTTCGAGTTGCTGCTGCAGCACCAGGCGCTCGGCCTGATCGAGTGCGACGCGGCCGGGCATGTCGTCGGCCGCCACCGCGCGGCCATCGACCAGACACGGCGCGCTGCCGGCATCGACGATTTCCTGCGGCAGATTCGGTAGCCGGATTACGCCATCGCTGCACAGCACTGCCGCCGTGCGCAGCACATTGCGCAACTGGCGTAGATTGCCCGGCCAGGCGTAGCTCAGCAGTTTGTGCATTGCTTCTTCGCTGATGCGCACGCTGTGCTCGCTGTTTTCTTCGCGCAGCAAGGTGCGGATCAGCTCGGCCTTGTCGCTGCGCTCGCGTAGCGGCGGCAGATGCAGTACCACGCCGTTGAGCCGGTAATACAGATCCTCGCGGAACTCGCCGGCTGCCACCCGCTGCGCCAGATCGCGGTGGCTGGCGCTGATCACGTGCAGTTCCAATGGCACCGCGCGTTCGCTGCCTAACGGCGTGACGGATTGTTCTTCCAGCACGCGCAACAGGCGGCTCTGCAACGGCAACGGCATGTCGCCGATTTCATCCAAAAACAGCGTGCCGCCACTGGCCTGCAGCAATTTGCCGTGGCGGCCTTCGCGCGCGGCATCGGTAAACGCACCGCGTGCGTAGCCGAATAATTCGCTTTCGATCAAGGCCTCGGGAATCGCGGCGCAATTGATCGCCACAAACGCACCATTCGCCCACGGCGAGCCCCGATGCACTGCCTTGGCGAACTCCTCCTTGCCGGTCCCGGTGTCGCCACGCAGCAAAATCGACACGCGGTGGGCTGCCAGTTTCAACGCATTGGCCAGGTTGTGGCGCATGCGCGGATCCGAGCCCACATGCTCGCCGGGTTGCAGCTCGGTATCCGGCGCCAGCTGTGCCGGCCCACCCACCGCCGGCAGCGCAGGACGCGCACGCGGCGGGCGCACCAGTGCGTAGAAACGCCGCCCGTGGCAGGCGCAGCGGATCGACCACAAGGTGCCGGCATCGCTGCCGGCGCGGTGCTCAAGGGTGTCGAAGTCCAGCTGCATCACCTGAGAAATATTGCGGCCCACCAGCTGGCTGCGGTCGATCTTGCCGAGCTGCTCCAGTACCGCCTCGTTGACCGCCAACACACGGCCGTCCGTATCGATCGCGATCAGCGCTTCATGCAGTAACCCGGCAAACTCGGGCCGGCTATGGAAGCGCAGGATGAAAGCGTGACCGAACTGATTGAGAAAATGCGAGCGCGAGATCTGCGCCGCCGACATGCTCACCAGGGCCACGGTGTGGCGCTGGATCTGCTTGCCGTCCTGCGCATCGGGCGTGGAGGCATCCAGCACCGCCAGCAGACCGCCGTGCGGGTCCAGGATCGGCGCGCCGCAGCATGACAACGGCAGATGGCGGGTCAGATAGTGTTCGCCACGGTGCACGCTCACCGCCGTGCGCTCCACCGCGCAGGTGCCCAGCCCATTGGTGCCCTGATGACATTCGGCCCAACTGGCGCCGCAGAACAGGCCGGCCTGGCGAAATTCGCGCAGCAGCGTCGGGTCGTGCACGCTGTGCAGCACGGTCGCTTCGGCATCGGCAAAGATCACCGCATAACCGCTGCCGGCGATCTGCTCGTAGAGGTTTTCCATTTCCACCTTGGCGATGCGCAGCACCTCGCCCAGACGCTGCTGGCGCTCGCGCACGTGCAAGGCATCGTGCACCAGCGCTTCGGGTGGTGCCTCGGGCAACAGCGAATGCTCGTCCAGGCAGCGTCGCCACGAGCGCGACAGTGGCGCGGCCAACGGGGCGATGTCGCGCAGCCGGCGGATCTGCCGGAGCACATCCGGTTCGATCTCAGGCAGGACGATGGACGTAGCGGCGACAACGCTTGGCTCGGACATGGGCCAGCGTTCCTCAATGAGCGCGAAGCGTCAGTAGAGGCACAGATCGGGCTGATGCTCAAACTGCATTGCAGCAACTGCATTGCAGCAAATTGCGTTGCATCAACTGCATTGCTGATGCGGGTGCCATGGCCAGCGATGGCAGGTGCCGGATGTGGTAGTCGTCCGCTCAATACCGAGTGAGGCCAACGAGCCCCTCTCCTGCGGGAGAGGGGTTGGGGTGAGGGTACGGTGCGAAGCCTCATGCTGTTGGAACTGCACGTGGCTTCGCTCGTACCCTCATCCGCCCCTGCGGGGCACCTTCTCCCGATGGGAGAAGGGTCAAGCGTTGATCAGGGCGGTACGCCTCAGAGCGCGTAACCAAACTGCTGCTTGAACTGGTCGTTGAACTCGGTGAAATCGAAGCGCTGATTCTGTGTGCCCGGATGTTCCACCTTCAGTGCGCCCATCAGGTTGCCCATCCGACCGATCGTCAGCCAGTCGTAGCCGCCCTGGATGCCGTAGATCAGCCCGGCGCGGAAGGCGTCGCCACAGCCGGTCGGGTCGACCACGCGGCGCTCGTGCGCCGGCGGGATGTCGTAGGTCTTCTCCGGCGTATGCACCAGCGCGCCCTTCGGGCCTTGCGTGGTGATGTAGGCCTGCACGCGCGAGACGATGTCCTTCTCGTCCCAGCCGGTGCGTTCCTGCAACAGATTTGATTCGTAGTCGTTGACCACTACGTACTGGGCCTGCTCGATGAACTGGCGCAGCTCCGGGCCGTTGAACAACGGCATCGCCTGGCCGGGATCGAAGATGAAAGGGATACCGGCGGCAGCGAACTCTTCCGCGTTCTGGATCATGCCTTCGCGCCCGTCCGGGCCGACCAGGCCCAGGGTCACGCCGGGCACGTCGCGCACGTGGTTTTCGTAACTGCGCATCATCGCGCCCGGATGGAACGCGGTGATCTGGTTGTTGTCGTGGTCGGTGGTGATGAACGCCTGCGGGGTGAACAAATCATCGATGATCTTCACCCGCGACAGGTCGATGCCCAGCGCTTCGAAGTGTTCGCGATAGGGGCCGAAGTCCTGGCCAACGGTGCCCATCGGAATCGGCGCGCCGCCGAGCAGATGCAGGTTGTAGGCGATGTTGCCGGCGCAGCCGCCGAACTCGCGGCGCATGCGCGGTACCAGGAACGACACATTCAGGATGTGCACCTTGTCCGGCAGGATGTGATTCTTGAACTGGTCCGGGAACACCATGATGGTGTCGTAGGCGAGGGAACCACAGATCAGTGCGGACATCGAGTCAGGCCTTTGCGTAGGGAAATACCCGCCAGTTGCCGGGCATGGCAGCGGGGCGGCGCGAACGCCGCGGCGCAAAGGGTAACGGCTGCGACCGATCAGGGCCACAACCGCATGCCATGCCCGGCGTGACCGGCACATGAAAACCCGGCCGAAATACCTGATTTTTCCTTGCTCGCACCGGGGTGGATTGCTAGGCTAGTGGACTTCGTTTTTCGCCCATTTTTTCGCCACTCTGGCGGCAGGGCACGCGACTCCTCAGGAACGGCTCCCCCGATGTTCAAGAAACTCCGCGGCATGTTCTCCAACGACCTGTCCATCGACCTGGGCACGGCCAATACGCTGATCTACGTGCGCGGGCAGGGAATCGTACTGAACGAACCATCGGTGGTTGCGGTACGTCAGGACCGCGCGATCGGCGGCACGCGCTCGGTGGCCGCCGTCGGCGCCGAAGCCAAGCAGATGCTCGGCCGCACGCCTGGCCACATCACCACGATCCGCCCGATGAAGGACGGCGTCATCGCCGACTTCACCTACACCGAAGCGATGCTGAAGCACTTCATCAAGAAGGTTCACAAGTCGCGCTTCCTGCGTCCGAGCCCGCGCGTGCTGGTGTGCGTGCCGGCCGGCTCCACCCAGGTCGAGCGCCGCGCCATCAAGGAATCGGCGGAAGAGGCCGGTGCGCGCGATGTGTATCTGATCGAAGAGCCGATGGCTGCAGCGATCGGTGCCGGCATGCCGGTGACCGAAGCGCGCGGTTCGATGGTCATCGATATCGGCGGCGGCACCACCGAAGTGGCGGTCATCTCGCTCAACGGCATCGTGTACTCGCAGTCGGTGCGTGTGGGTGGCGACCGCTTCGATGAGTCGATCACTAACTACGTGCGCCGCAACCACGGCATGTTGATCGGTGAAGCCACCGCCGAGCGCATCAAGCTGCAGATCGGCTGCGCCTACCCTCAGGATGTGGTGCAGGAGATGGAAATCTCCGGCCGCAACCTCGCCGAGGGCGTGCCGAAGATGATCAAGATCAACTCCAACGAAGTGCTCGAAGCGCTGCACGAGCCGCTGTCGGGCATCATCTCCGCGGTCAAGCTGGCGCTGGAGCAGACCCCGCCGGAACTGTGTGCCGACGTCGCCGAGCGCGGCATCGTGCTCACTGGTGGCGGCGCGCTGTTGCGCGACCTGGACCGCCTGATCTCCGAAGAAACCGGCCTGCACGTGCAGGTGGCCGACGACCCGCTCACTTGCGTGGCGCGCGGCGGTGGCCGTGCGCTGGAGCTGGTGGACATGCACGGCAACGAGTTCTTCGCGCCGGAGTGAAGCTTTCGGGATTCGGGAGTCGGCATTGGGGATTCGCAACGCGTGTCCCGGCCTTCGGCCTTGACCGATTGCGGTACAGCCCTGTTTGTCTAACGCTTAGTCGTATCGGGGGCAGCCGACCGCTCCTCGAATCCCCAATCCCGACTCTCAAATCCCGGCCTTAAAGTGCCCTCCTACGCCGGTCCTCCCGTCGCCTCCCGTCCTGGCGAAGTCACCTCCACGCTGCGCCTGCTGGTCTATCTGGTGCTGGCGATCGTGCTGATCGCGCTCGATAGCCGCGGTAGCTGGCTGAGCCAGCTGCGCATGCAGGCCAATCTGCTGATCCAGCCGATCTGGGCGGTGGCCGGGCTGCCGGGGCGGATCGGTTCGCAGGTGCGCGACAACGCCGCCACCCACGCGCAGCTGGTGGAAGAAACCCGCTCGCTGCGCAATCAGCTGTTGGTGGCCAATGCACGCCTGACCCGGCTGCAGACCGCCGCGCTGGACAACGCGCAGCTGCGCGAATTGCTCAACGTGGCCGAGCGGCGCGGCCTGGACGTACAGCTGGCGCCGATCCTGGATATCGACCTGGACCCGACCCGCCAGCGCCTGTTGCTGGATGCCGGCAGCCGCGATGGCGTGCTGATGGGCCAGGCGGTGATCGATGCCGGCGGCCTGATGGGCCAGGTGATCGAAGTCACCCCGCTGCATTCGACCGTGCTGTTGCTCACCGACCCCGACCACGCAGTCCCGGTCAGCGTCGCGCGCAACGGCGTGCGGCTGATCGTCTACGGCCGCGGCGACCGGCTCGAATTGCGCGACATCCCGCTGAGCGCCGGCGTGCAGGTGGGCGACGAGATCGTCACCTCCGGCCTGGGTGGCCGCTTCCCGGCGGGTTTCCCGGTCGGCAAGGTCTCCGAGCTGCATCCGGACGACACCCACGCCTTCCTGGTCGGCGAACTGACCCCCGCCGCCAAGCTCGATCGCGGCCGCGACGTGTTGTTGCTGCGCGCCGGCAAACCGCTGCGGGTGGTGCCTGGGGCCGGGAGTGGGGAGTCGGGAGATGGGATTCGCAACGGCAACGGCAACAGCAACGGCAACAGTGTCGAGGCGGCTGCGGCCAGCGCGCCAGCGAGTGCGCCGGTGACCGCAACACCACGCACGCCGGCGGCCGGAGTTTCCAACACGGCGATTGATCCGGCACGCCCGACGGCCGAAGCGGCATCGGGCACCGGCAGCGCGCCGCGTGCACGGTCCGCGTCGACATCTGCTGTGCCCGGCGCGCAGCCGGCCCGCGCGCCAGCGTCCGTCCGTCCGTCCACCACGCTGGCCCGCCCCCCCGCGTCGAACGCATCCAACAGCCCGATTCCCGATTCCCGTCCGGCTTCGTCTCAGGGCGTGCGGGCGGCGGGAACAGGGAATGGCAGCGGCACGCAGACGCCAGCTGGCCGTGCGAGCGGTGCGCGGCCGCCGCAGAACACCGCTCCTACCGATTCCCCACTCCCGACTCCCGATTCCCGCCCGTCTCCACCGGAGACGGACCAATGACCCGCATGCGCAACACCTGGATCCTGCCGGCGAGCTTCGTCATCGCGCTGGTGCTGGGGCTGCTGCCGCTGCCGCTGGTGGTGCAGCCGCTGCGGCCGTACTGGCTGGCGCTGGTGCTGGCGTACTGGGTGATCGAGGAGCCGGACCGGGTCGGGCTGGGCATTGCCTTCGTGGCCGGCGTGCTGGCCGATCTGCTGTACGGCGGGCTGCTCGGCGAGCAGGCGCTGCGGCTGGTGATCTTGACCTTCATCCTGCAGCGCTTCCGCGCGCGGATGCGCTTCTTTCCGGTCTCGCAGCAGGCGCTGGCGATCGGCGGGCTGCTGCTCAACGACCGCATCGTCTCCTCGGCGGTGCATCTGGCCGTCGGCGAGCCGACCCTGCCGTGGAGTTACTGGTGGGCGCCGCTGCTGGGCATGGCGCTGTGGCCGCCGCTGTTCGTGTTGCTGGATGCGGTGCGGCTGGGCAAGCGGAGCAAGAAGTAAGCCATGCATGGGCGTCGTCACCCCAAGAACCCGCACGCGGAGGCCGAGCAGTTCCGCCGGCGTGCGGTGCTGGGCTTTGTGATGGTGGTGGTGTGCCTGGTCGGCCTGGGCGGCTGGTATTTCAAGCTGCAGGTGCTCGACCACGAGGTCTACGCCACCCGCTCGGAAGCCAACCGCATCAAGCCCAAACCGGTGGTGCCCGGGCGCGGCATGATCTACGACCGCACCGGCCGGCTGCTGGCCGAGAACGTGCCGGCGTTTCGCCTGGATGTGACCCCCGACAAGGTCACCGACATGGCCGCCATGCTCGCCGCGCTGGGCAAGGTGATCCCGATCGCGCCCGAGGATCTGGAACGCTTCAATCGTGAGCGCAAGGCGCGCCGCAGCTTTCTGCCGGTGACGCTCAAGCTGCGCATGAGTGATGAGGAAATGGCGCGCTTTGCAGTGGAGCGCTGGCGCTTTCCCGGCGTGGAGCTGGAGCCGTATCTGACCCGGCGCTATCCGTTCGGCCCGTTGTTTGCGCACATCATCGGCTACGTTGGCCGCATCGACGAAAAAGATCTGGCGGTACTGGGCGAGGGCAATGCTGCGCTCACCCACATGGGCAAGTCCGGGCTGGAGCGCTATTACGAGCAGGATCTGCGCGGCCAGGTCGGTTACGAACAGGTCGAAACCAATGTACAGGGCCGGGCGATCCGCACCGTCGGCCGGGTCGCGCCGCAGTCGGGCGCGGACCTGCGGCTGTCGGTGGATGCCGATCTGCAGCGCGCGATGGTGGCGGCGTTCGGCGAGCACGAAGGCGCGGCGATCGCGATGGACCCACGCACCGGCGAGATCCTGGGCATGGTCAGCCTGCCCAGCTACGACCCCAACCTGTTCGTCAACGGCATCTCGCACACCGACTTCCGCATGCTCAACGACAACCCGTCGCGGCCGCAGTTCAACCGGCTGGTGCTGGGCGGGGTGGCGCCGGGCTCCACGCTCAAGCCGCTGATCGCGCTGGCCGGGCTGGATAGCGGCCTGCGTCGGCCGGAAGACCGGGTGTTGTCCACCGGCATGTTCTACCTGCCCGGCGTCAGCCGCGGCTGGGGCGACTCGCACCGCGGCGGGCATGGCTGGACCGATCTGCGCAAGTCGATCGCCCAGTCGGTCAATACCTATTACTACCGCTTGGCGGTGGACATGGGCATCGAGCGCTTCGACCACTACATGGGCGGGTACGGCTTCGGTGCGCCCACTGGAGTGGACCTGCTCGGCGAAATCGGCGGCATTCTGCCGTCGCCGGCCTACAAGTACAAAACCCGCAAGGAGCGCTGGTACCCCGGCGACACCGTCAATATCGCCATCGGTCAGGGCGACTGGAAAGTGACCCCGCTGCAGCTGGTGCGCGGCATCTCGGGGATCGCTAGCGGCCTGTTGCAGCGCCCGCATCTGGTGCTGGAAGAGCGCACCGGCTTCGATCACCCCTGGCAGCCGATGATCCAGCCGCCGGGCAAGCCGATCAGCCCGAATCCGGCGCATGTGCAGGTGGTGCGCGAGGGCATGATGGACACCATGCGCCCCGGCGGCACCGGGTATGCCATCACCCCCGGCGCGCCGTACCTGATGGCCGGCAAGACCGGCACCGCGCAGGTGGTCAGCCGCAGGGGCGTAGCCGCGGTGGATCCGCGCAGCCTGCCGATGCATTTGCGTCACCGCGGCCTGTTCGTCGGTTTCGCACCGGCCGACAACCCGGTGATCGCGGTGGCGGTGGCGGTGGAGGGTGGCGGCTTCGGTACCAGCTCGGCGGCGCCGATCGCACGCAAGATCTTCGACGCCTGGCTGCTGGGCAAGATGCCCGCCGGCCTGGAGCCGCTGGACAGCGAGCTCGGCATGACCGCCGTAGGCGTCAACCAGTTCGAGGCCGGCGCCACCGATGCGCGCCAGGCCGGCGATGCGGCCGCGGCCACGCTGGCCGAGTTGCCGGTGGTGATCGGCCAGACCGCCGTGGCATTGGACCCCAACACGCCGGCGCAGCCGGTGGTGCCGGATGTGCCCGATGCGGTCCAGGAGATCGACCATTGAGTGACATCCTGCGCTGGCTGGTGGACATGGTGGCGCGCTTCACGCGCAGCCTGGACTGGGTGCTGTGCCTGGCGCTGGGTGCGCTGATGGTGATCGGCCTGTCGGTGCTCAAGAGCGCCGGCGGCGCCGCCAACGGCGATCATCTGGTGATGGCGCAGGGCGTGCGCTTCGTCATCGGCCTGGCCGCGATGTGGGGCATTTCGCGCATGTCGGTGCTGCGCCTGCGCGCCTGGACCCCGTGGGTCTACGGCTTGTCGATGCTGCCGCTGCTGGCGGTGTTCGCGCTGGGCACCGGCAAGTACGGCCGCCAGTGGCTGGATCTGAAACTGTTTTACCTGCAGCCGGCCGAGTTGTTGAAGATCAGCCTGCCGATGATGGCGGCCTGGTATCTGCATCGCATGCCGCTGCCGCCGCGCATCTCCACGGTGCTGGTCACCTGCATGATCATCGGCGTGCCCACTGCCCTGATCATGCTGCAGCCGGACTTCGGCACCGGCGTGCTGATCGCCGCCAGCGGCGTGTTCGTGCTGCTGTTGGCTGGGCTGCCGTGGTGGTGGGTGGCGGTGGGCGTGGGCGGTGTTTCGGCGGCCGCGCCGGTGGCCTGGTTCTGGCTGCTGCGGCCATACCAGAAGGACCGCATCATGATGTTTCTCAACCCGGAAAACGATGCGCTGGGCGCGGGCTGGAACATCATTCAATCCAAGATCGCGATTGGCTCCGGCGGCTTCGACGGCAAGGGCTGGGGACTGGGTTCGCAATCGCATCTGAACTTCATTCCCGAGCAGACCACCGACTTTGCGTTTTCGGTGCTCAGCGAAGAATTCGGCTGGATCGGCGTGGCTACCGTGCTGACCTTGTATCTGATCGTGATCGGCCGCTGCCTATGGATCGCCTCGCAAGCGCGCGACACCTATTCGCGGCTAATGGCCGGTGCCACCGGGTTGGCGTTCTTCGTCTACGTGCTGGTCAACGGCGGCATGATTTCCGGCCTATTACCAGTGGTGGGCGTGCCGATGCCGCTGATGAGTTACGGCGGCACCTCGGCGGTGTCGCTGCTGGCCGGATTGGGCCTGGTGATGGCGGTCAAGGCGCATCGTCCGGTGCATGGGTATTGAGCTAGGCCTGGGTATGCAGGCAGATGCAAAGCATTACATTGCCTAGCGACAAACCGTCGATTGCAAGGACCACTCAAAGCCAAGGCACTCGATCCGATCTGGAGGGGACATCTAGCATGTAATCCACGATCTGAATTACCGCTTAGGTATGCGTTCTACTCGATATGAGTAATCAGGTTCCCAAGCTTTTGTGGCGGTGCGTACCGATCCTGTGCCGTAGGCTGATCCTGTAATCTGATAGACGATTGTCTGATGAAAAAGCCAAGGATCCGAGGATGAAAGGCACCGCATCATGAAAGGAAAGATCAAGATCGGCGTCGCCATTGGGCTCTTGCTGTTTGCCTTAATCGGAGGGGTTCTCCTCTCCGGTCAGCTGATCCTGATGCTGTTGAAGGTGGCTGGGCCGCTCAGCTTTGGCACCTACTGGTCTTATATCAAAGCGCTCAACCTCCCGCAGTTCGCTCCCTATGCCACCAAGATCAAGCTGGCCGGCGCCATCGGCTTTGGTGTGCCACTCCTGGCCTGGTTCGCACTGCTGATCCCGCTGTTCAAGCCAAAGGCCGCCGCCTTGCATGGCGACGCGCGCTTTGCCTCTGGCAGTGATCTGGCCAAGAAAGACATGCTCAAGCCGTCGCCAACCGGCATCGTGGTCGGCAAGCACGGCGGCAAGTTGGTGCGCTTGCCCGGCCAGCAGTTTGTGATCCTGGCCGCGCCCACGCGTTCGGGCAAGGGCGTGGGCATCGTCATTCCCAATCTGCTCGACTACCAAGGCTCGGTGGTGGTCCTGGACATCAAACAAGAAAATTTCGACCTGACCTCGGGTTGGCGCAAGAGCCAAGGCCAAGAGGTCTTTTTGTTCAACCCCTTTGCCGAAGACGGGCGCACCCACCGCTGGAACCCACTCAGCTATATCTCACCGGATCCCGCGTTTCGCGTGTCGGATCTGATGAGTGTTGCGGCGATGCTCTACCCGGATGGCTCCGACGCCCAGAAGTTCTGGGTGAGCCAAGCCCGCAACGCCTTCATGGCGTTTACGCTCTATTTGTTCGATAGCTTGGACGATCAGATCAAGCGCAAGCACCCGAAAGACACCTGGATGTTCCCAACCCTTGGGATGCTCTATCGCGTGTCGTCTGGGGATGGGAGCGACTTGAAGGGCTATCTCAAAAAGCTCTCGCAGCGCGACTTCCTGGGCCGCGACGCCAAGATGGCGTTCGACAATTTGCTCTCGCAAGCCGAAGAGACCTTCGCCTCGATCATGGGCACATTCAAGGAGCCGCTCAACCAGTTCATCAATCCGATCCTGGATGCATCAACCAGCGATAACGACTTTTTGCTGACCGATGTGCGCAAGAAGAAGATGAGCATCTACATCGGCATCCAGCCGAACAAGCTTGCCGAAAGCCGCTTGTTGATCAACTTGCTGTTTAGTCAGCTCATCAATCTCAACACCAAAGAGCTGCCGCAAAACAACCCGGCGCTCAAGCACCAGTGCTTGCTGCTGATGGATGAGTTCACGGCAATTGGCCGGGTCGACATCATTGCAAGCGCGGTGAGCTACATGGCTGGCTACAACATTCGCTTGCTGCCGATCATCCAGAGCATGGCGCAGTTAGACGCGACCTATGGCAAGGATGTCTCGCGAACCATCATCACCAACCATGCGTTGCAAATCGTCTATGCCCCGCGCGAGCAGCAAGACGCCAACGACTACTCGGACATGCTCGGCTACACCACAGTGCGCAAGAAGAACAAGTCGCACACCAGTGGCAAGCAAAGCAGTGTGTCCTATTCCGAAACCGCGCAACGCCGCGCATTGATGCTGCCGCAAGAGTTGAAGGCGATGGGCTTTGACAAGGAAGTCTTCCTCTATGAAGGCATCCCAAGTCCGGTGCTCTGCGAGAAGATCAAGTATTACGAAGACGCGTATTTCACCAAGCGCTTGTTGCCGAAGGTGAAGATCGAAGCCTTACAGATGGCGCTTGCATGAGTGATAGCACACCTTCCAATAAGCCTCAAAGTCGATTGAAGGCTGATGGCAGCCACAGTCAACAGCTGCTGCGCGACCTGGCATTAATCAATGCGCGCACTGTGCAGCAGTTGGGGCAATTGCAACCAAGTGCATCCGTAGAAAAACCTAAGCGTAAGCCCAATTTTCCACGTCCAATGCAAGGCCTCAATCAGGATGCTCTTATGACTCAGACCAACGATTCTTCCCCTGATTCGGTCGGCAAACGACCGCCAGTGCCACAAGGCTTGCGCGAAAGCTTCAAGGATTACCCCGATCACATCGCGCGGTTGGAAAGCGCCCTCCAAGAGTCGGTCGATAAGCCATCGCCGATCACCCCTCCGTTGGAGTTTGCGATCTGGGCGATCGAGGGCTGTATCGATACTTTCATTGACGAGTCACGCGAAAAGCTGCGCATTGCGGAGCAAACAGGTGACCAAGAGGCAATCGCACTAGCGAGGTCAACGCATCTGCTTATGCTTCACAGCGCCGCTAAGGGCGCATGGAAGGGGCAGAACTTGATGGATTATTTTGGCTTCCCAAGTTCGAAGTATCCCAATGGTCAAAGCCAGCGCACCGCTCAGGATGTTCAAATGACACAGGAAAATTCTCCTTCATCTGGCTCGATTGGCGAATATCCTCCCGTTCCCGAAGGGTTGCAGAAAATTTTTCAGGAATACCCTGAATATATGGATAGACTGAAATCGGCCCTCAAAGAGTCGGTGGATAGTCCGTCATTGGTCACTCCTCCTCTTGAAATTGCAATATGGAACCTAGAAGATTGCTTGGATTCCATCTTGGGTGAGGTCAACAGGGAGCTTAGGGAAGCTGAAGAGGACGGTGACCCGGTAAAATTGGAGGCGGCCGAGAAAAAGCGTAGGCAGCTTGGGCCTGCGGGGTTCAGTCACAACTGGAAAGGCAGCAACATGTTTGCCTACTTTGAAGCACGCGGAAATCGGCAGTCATGACCGGAATTCAAGACCCGCTTGATCTGGGACAGCACGAAGATATTTTCAGGAAGCAAATTCTAGCTGACCTGAATTTTGAGGGACTCTCAAGTTATGAAAGTCCTAGGGCAATCATTCTGGCGGGCCAGCCTGGAGCTGGTAAAGGCAGTTTAGCGCGAGCGGCAAGCAGCGATTTGCATGGTGATTCCATAAAGATCGATCCTGACGAGCTTCGCAGATATCATCCAAGGATAGATGAGTTTCGGCATGAAAATCCGTTCTCTTGGTCAAGTCGGACTCATTCCGACGCAAGTCAATGGGCCGATGAACTGTTAGGGAACCTCTGAACAACGCACCACAGATACGCGACACTACCCGCCTCATGTTGAGGAGTGATCCATGCAACTGACGTTCGGTGACGCTGAGGGCCTGGGCAAGCGCAAGCAGACCCGGCGGGAGATCTTTCTGGCCGAGATGGAGCAGGTGGTTCCGTGGCAGCAACTGCTCGGTCTGATCGCGCCGCACTATCCGGTATCGGGCCGGCCAGGTCGGCAGCCGTACGCACTGGCGACGATGTTGCGGATTCATCTGCTGCAGCAGTGGTATGCGCTGAGCGATCCGGCGATGGAAGAAGCACTGCACGAGATCCCGACCTTGCGGCGGTTTGCCCAGCTCGGTGGCTTGGACAACGTTCCGGACGAGACCACGATTCTCAACTTTCGGCGCCTGCTGGAGACCCATGGCCTTGCCGCGCGGATGCTGGAAGCGGTCAACGCGCATCTGGCGCGCAAGGGCCAGAGCCTGCGGTCGGGCACGATCGTCGATGCGACGCTGATCGCGGCGCCCAGTTCGACCAAGAATGCCGACAACGCGCGCGACCCTGAGATGCATCAGACCAAGAAGGGCAATCAGTGGTATTTCGGGATGAAGGCGCACATCGGCGTGGATGAATTTTCCGGGTTGGTGCACCACGTCCATTGCACAGCCGCCAACGTCGCCGATGTCACGGTGATGCACACGTTGCTGCATGGCAAAGAAGACAGCGTGTTCGGCGATAGCGGCTACACCGGTGCGGACAAACGCGAAGAACTGCAGGCCTGCAAGGCTGCATTCTTCATCGCCGCCAGGCCCTCGACGATGCAAGCCCTCGGCAACAAACGCGAGCGTGCTCGGGAAAGACGTTGGGAACACTTCAAGGCCAGCGTGCGCGCGAAGGTGGAGCATCCATTCCGGGTGATCAAGCGCCAGTTCGGCTACACCAAGGTCCGCTATCGCGGCCTGGCCAAGAACACCGCGCAGGTGCTGACCTTGTTTGCGCTATCGAACCTGTGGATGAAGCGAAAGCAGTTACTGCCGACGATGGGGAACGTGCGCCTGTAACCCGGGCAACACCCTGCAAACGCGCCGGAAACGGCAAAAAAATCGAGGATCTGAGCGCCGTCAGCCTGGTCGATGTGGTTAGGCTCATCCTCCGATGCCGTTGATCAGACCATCCCTAGCGGAAGCTACCTCTTCAAAGAAAAATATAATCTTCGATACAACCTTGGCAAATGGGGAATGGGCATCGAAGACGCTCATTAAAGGTCTTCAAGACAATGGTTATGAAGTTGAGGTCCGCGCCGTTGCGTCACCTAAGCTAGAAAGCGAGCATGGTGTCGACAGCCGATTTACGGCGAATATCGACAGGGAGGGCTATGGTCGTTATGTGCCTGAGGGCGCGCGTGATGCAATCTATAGCAGAATTCCGGGTAGTTTAGACACGATCCATGCAGTCAACAACGTGCCCATCCGCATCTTCAATCGTGAGGGCATCGAGCTTTACGACAGCCGCACCGATGCACGCATGCCTGGCCAAGCGATGGAAGAAGCGCGCAACGCGCGGCTTAAAGATCCGGCTTTCACAGAGCATCTTCGAGAGGCTTGGCAAAAACAATTCGATTGGCACCGTGATCTGCCGGAACACGTGCAAGAAGTCCCCAGATCCGATCCTGCTCTCCAAGCGAAATTGCTCGCTGAGCACGCCGAGCTGCACGTCAGTGACGGCGTGAACAGCCGACTGGAAGGCATTGCCACCATCGATGAACTTGTGCGACCAGGGGCTCCACCTGCACGCGTGCCTGCGCCGGAACCTGAAATCCCAGGCTTGCGTCGCGCCGGGATGGCGGCGGGGCTTGCTGGCTTAGGCGTTGCCGCGACCGCCTACGATGCGTCGCAAACCGGAGAACGTGTTGGCACGCTGTTGGCACAGGACAACCTCACCGCTGCGCGCTCAGAAGCGCTGCACTTTGGTGCCCGAGGCGTGGGCGGCTGGGCGGGAGGCGCCGCCGCCGCTGCTATGGTTGGCACAACCGGCGCCGGGCCTGTCGCGCTTGTGGTGGCCGATGGTTATCTGTTCAGTGCTGCTGCCGACAAGGCCGTGACGCTCTGGGACAACCGCCAGATCTATACGCAAACCGACAAGCAGGGCGTGAGCTGGGAGTTCAATGGCAATCAGTGGCTGCGCCAAGAAAAGGCCGATCTGCCGAACGATGGCGTCGATGCGCCGCAGAAGCAGGCCATGTTCGCGCTGCCCGAAAAGGCGCGCGAGCTGAACTATCACGCCAGTAGCGAAGCGACCGAGCAGGCGCTGGGCAAGGTGCAACCCAGTAATCCTTATGTGCAGCCATCCAGTGAGGCAGATGCTGCGCATCTCTACGCACGTGATTGGCGACACGATCCGGCGAGTGGCCAGTGGTCACGGATGGTCGCCGACGACGTCGATCGGAACGATCGGCCCGTCTGGACGGTTGATCCAGCAAGCCCCGAGCGCAGTGCCGCGTTGGACCAGCAAGCAGCCCAGGTGGTTGACGCCAACATCGCCCGAGGTCCGGCTGCAATTGCAGCGACTTATCAGGCTGCCCACCAGCGCAATGGCTGGGAGGACTTCGGCCCCGTGCCAGCGACCGTGCAAACAGCCTTGAACCCGGACTCGTTGCAAGCCTCGGACGGCAAGCAGTATCAGCGCGATACGCAAGGTCAGTGGCGCCATGACGGCGTTGCTGCCGAAGGCAATGTCCCGTTAGAACTCAACGCAACGCGTGAACGCCTGCAGCCAGCCTTAGAACAGCACGCGCAGGCGTTGGCACAGATGCCGGCAAGGCAAACGCCAACGCCACAGCAGCAAGACCAGGCCAATACCGAAGCGACCTATGCCGCCTATGGCGTTGCGCCCAATGCCCAGACCGCAGGCGCGATCCAGCTTGCGGTGCAAAAGACCCGTGAGGCAAACGGGATCGATGCAGCCACCAGCTCTTTGGCATTGGAGCGTGATGCGACTGGGCAATACTCGGTGGACAGCCCCATCCAGCATCTGAGGCGGGACGCCGATAGTGCAGTGCGCGTTGCGGCGACCACCAGCACTGATGAGATCCATCAGGCACTTGGCGAGGTGCAGTTACTCCGGCAAGAACAATTCCCTTCGGCCGGTGCGCCGGAGCAACGTATTGACGCGCAATCGCCCCAAGAGCGCGATGCCTACGAGCAAGCGTTGCGGGAGGCCAATCGGCAGGGCGTTTCCACACAAGAAGCGCAGCAAGTCGCAAGCTTTGCGGCAACGACGGTCACCGCTCCGCGTATGGATGAAACCCAAGCGCCTCAGGCAGCCATTGATGCGCAGCGGGATCGAGATGTTGCACGCACACCCGACGCGCCTGCCGTTGCGGAGACGGCAACGCCGGCCCCGGTCGTGATGCCTGCACCCGTCAACGCGCCTCTGCCAGAAGACGTGCGCCCGGTCGCCAAGCCTGCTGAGCCGAAGTCCGAACCTGTCCCGCAACGCGAACCACAAGAAACCCGAACACCTGAGGTTGCCGCACCCTCGATAGCCGAGACAGCCCAGCAAAAGTCAGAGGCAGTAGACCCAACCTCGGCAAGCGCGGCTGCGCCAAGCGTTGGATCGGCATCATTCGCTTCGACCTCTCCCGATCAAGCGTCTACTCAGGCCGCTGCGCCAGTGTCGCCGGCATCCCATGAAGTGGAAGGGCTGCGCCTCGGCGACCGAGGTCAAGAGGTCGAGTTCTTGCAGTATCGATTGCAGCAATTAGATGCCCGGGGTCCGAACGGCCAGGCCGTGCCGCAGGACGGGCACTACGGTCCAGAGACCGAACACGCGGTAAGGCAGTTCCAGCAGGAACAAGGTTTGCCGGCAACGGGCATTGCCGGCCCAGACCTGGATGCGGCGTTGTCCCAGGCACAACACGCGCGCCGAGAAGCTTTGAAACCCACAGAGTCGAGATCGGCGAATGCGGCGGTGGAGCAGGGCGGTGAGCAGCAAGCCCGAGTAGTCACGCCACAGAACGATGCGCCATCGGCTGTTCCATTGCATGCAGAACAGCAAGAGGCGATGCAGGCGTCGTCGCCGGCAATCCCAACACAGAGCGAAGCGCCGGCACAGATCGTTTTGCCTGAGCGCACGTCATCGCCCTATGCGTCATCGCCCGGCTTTGGTGGGGCTGGCGGGCGTTCAAACGCAGGTCAACGAGAGGAGGGTCGGGTCGAGCCAATCAGGCCATCCCAAGACATCGCCCAGCAGGCGTTTCCGTCCGATCATCGCGACTACACGTTGTTCTCCGCCATCCAGGCGCAACTTCCGAAGGGCACATCCGATGAGAAAACGGCCGAAGTGCTGCATGCCGTCAAAGAATCAGGGGTCGAGCGCGCGGATGAGTTGCGTAAAGTGACCATCCACGATGATGTCGCTTTTATCTTTGGCAAAACGCCGGGCTTCCACTCGGAAGTCGCGCTCGACACGCCATCGCCTGGCATGACTGAAACCTTGCAGAAGACGGAGGCATTGGATCAGCAACGGGTACAGCAGATGGTGCAGTTCCAGCGGGAGCGCGAAGAGATCGACAAGAACCCAACGGGCCCAGTGATGACGCTTGCTGCGCGCTCTCAGCAGCAGGCCATGTCGGACGCGTCCAGTGGTGATGGTGGCGGCGGTGATGGGGGCTAATACTCGCGAGCCAGGCGATAATATTTTTCATTTCAATACGTTGACGCGGTAACAAGTCGAATGCGGGAGGTCGAGCGCGTTTGCGCAGTCGCTGTCAGGCCGGGCGTGCCTCTATGCATGCAAGGGGAGGAGTGAGGGGCAGTGCGCCGCATGCGACACGCGCATGTCACGCAGCTGACGCTTCGCAAATCGCGCACCGTTCTGCGCGCTGCGTTGCAATGCCGAAACACCGTCGCGGTGCCGCTTCGTTCGCGCGGTTCCGGGTTCGCTTGCCTTGCGCATGTGCGGTGATTGCTCCGTAGAGTCCGTCACGCCGCTGAGTTTGCCGCGGCCGGGTCGCGTTGCTTCAGCAGGCACGCGCCATTCCTCTCTCAGGTGATCTTCTTCATGAAATTGCTAACCGCCGCCATCGGCGGTGTCTGTCTTACGCTCGCCGCACAAGCCGGTGCCATCAACCTTGCAACCGGCGATACGCGCGCTGTCTCCGAGCCGGCGATTCCTGCCACCTGCCAGCCGGTGAGTGCCAGCCACACGCCGAGTGGGCGCCTGTTCGACGCTGCATCGGAAAGTGCGCCGCCGGATACCAAAACCATCCAGGCCGCACTGACCGCCTGTACCGGCAAAAACGGCAGCGTGCTGCTCAAGGCCGGCACCGGCACTGCGTTTCTCAGCGGGCCGCTGTCGATTCCCACCGGCGTCACCTTGGTCATCGATCAGGGCGTCACCCTGTACGGCTCGCGCAATCCGGCCGACTACGGCAGCGGCTGCGGCACTGCCGGTGCCAAGAGCGGTGGGTGTCTGCCGTTGATCAGCGTCAAGGGCCTCAAGTCGGGCGTGATGGGTGTGCGTACCGGCGGGCGCCAGGGCACCATCGACGGCCGCGGCGATCTGCCCATGCTCGGCAAGAGCACCACATGGTGGGAATTCGGCGAAAACGCCAAGAACGCAGGCCAGGTGCAGAACAGCCCGGACCTGATCAAGGTGCAGAACTCCAACACCTTCACCCTCTACAACGTCAATCTGATCAATGCGGCGTACTTCCATTTCTTCGCGCATATCGTCGATGGCCTGACCATCTGGGGCGTGCGGGTGAAGTCGCCGGCCACCAGCCCCAACACCGATGGTCTGGACCTGGACAGCGTGGTCAACGCCAGCCTGGTCGATAACGATGTGATGGGCGGCGACGACTGCGTGGCGATCAAGACCATTGCCTCCAAGTCCGGCAACATCAGCGTGCGCGACAACCGCTGTTACGGCACCCACGGCATCTCGATCGGCAGCGAAGTGATGTCCGGGGTCAACAATGTGCTGATCGAAAACAACGCCATCACCTCCACCGACGATGCCGGCAACCGCAGTACCGACAACAACGGGCTGCGCATCAAGACCAGCATCGTCAAGGGCGGCCCGGTCAGCCTGATCACCTATCGCAACATCTGCCTGTTCGGGGTGACCAGCCCGCTGGTGATCAACCCGTTCTATTCGACCGGTGGTAGCGGGACCAAGCCCAGCTTTAAGGAGATCGTGGTCAACGGCTTGCGTACCACGGGCGATGTCGGCCTCAAGGGCAAGGGCTGGATCCTGAAAGGCTTCGATGCGCAGACGCCGCTGGATCTGGTGCTGGCCAATCTTGCGACAGGCAACACTGCCGTCACTGCCAGCAATGCGCAGATCGGGCTGGTCAACAGCGACCTGACCGCCGAAAAGTTGGGCGCCGGCGTCACTACCGCCCCCGTGCAACTGAGTGGCGCGATCCCGACCTGCTCGACGGCACCGCGTTTCCCGGCACTGTGATCGATCGGGCGTGGCCGGCGTTTCGGCTGCGCCTGATTTTTTTCAAATGTTGTTCGCAAAAAACGATGCAGCGCCGAGAGGTGCTGCATCGTGGGGACTGGGGGAATCCCCGATGCCATCGCAGCGGACACATCCGGGCCTGCATGGAGGTTTTTTTTGTGCTGCGCCCTGCAGCTGAGCGTCCTGCGAGCTTGTGCTAATGCTGCGGCATGCCTTGACTTCGGCTAAAGCTCTTTCGTTTCATGGTCTTATTGCCAGAAGTTCATCTGGTCTCTGTTACTCTCGGCCGATGATTCGACGCACCCTGACCTGCCTGCTCACCCTCGGCCTTGTCGCCTGCGCGACCCAGCCCAGTCCTCCGACCCCGCCGCCGGCCGCTAGCGCGCCCCCGGCCAAGCCGCCGAGCGCCCCTGTCGCGCCCGTCAGCGCCGCCGCCGAAGCGCCTGCATTGCCGCCGGTGGACCTGACCCCGGTGCCGTTCGAGATCGCACGTGCCAATTTTGTGCGCGACACTGCCGCCAAGTACGGCCTCGACGCCGCCCAGATCGAAGCGGTGCTGGCGCAGGCGCAATTTAAGGACGCCATCGTTACTGCGATGTCGCGTCCGGCCGAACGGGTCAAGCCGTGGAACGAATACCGGCCGATGTTCATCACCCAGGCGCGCATCGATGGCGGCCGCAAGTTCCTGGCCGAGCACCGCGCCGAACTGAGCAAGGTCGAAGCGGCCACCGGCGTGCCGGCACAGGTGATCGTGGCCATCATCGGGGTGGAAACCAGCTATGGCAGCAACGCCGGCAAGTACCGCGTGCTGGATGCGCTGTACACGCTGGCATTCCGTTATCCGCGCAGCGGCGATCCGGCCAAGCTCGAACGCGAAGTGCGTCGCGAGCTGTTCTTCCGCGATGAACTCGGCCAGCTGTTCGCGCTCGGCAAGGAAGAGCAACTCGATGTCACCACGCTGATCGGCAGCTATGCCGGCGCGATGGGCATGGGCCAGTTCATGCCGTCCAGCTACCGCCAGTTTGCGGTGGATGGCGATGGCGACGGCAAGCGCAATCTGTTCACCGACCACAACGACGTGTTCGCCTCGGTCGCCAATTACTTCGTCAAGAAGGGCGGCTGGGTGCGCGGCGGTCAGGTCGCGGTACCGGCCACGCTGGCCGCCGGCCACGAGGAATTCAATCCCACCGACTGGTCGCCGGTGTACACGCTGTCCGATCTGTCCGCGCGTGGCTACCACCCCAATGCGCCGGTCGTGGCCGGCAGCACGGCGACGCCGATTACCCTGGACGATGCCAACGGCAAGCAGTACTGGCTGGGCTTCCAGAATTTCTACGCGATCACCCGATACAACATTTCCAAGATGTACGCGATGGCCGTGTTCCAGCTGTCCGAGGCCATCGCCGGCAAGGAGTTACCCCCGGCATGAACAGCATGACAGGCCCCAAGTGGCTGATCCCGATGGCGCTGATGCTCGGCCTGGCGGCCTGTAGCAGTGCACCGAAGAAGAGTTCGGGCAGCGCAGGCAGCGGCGCGATCAAGGGCGTCAAGGTCGAAGGCAAGGGGCCGGCGTATGTCGCCACCGGATGCCCGTCGAGCTCGCCATATGCGGCAGCAAAGGAAGATCCCTCCACGCGTGGCGACTACACCGCCGGCGGCCTGTACAAGCCCGGCGTCAAGGACACCACCCCAGACCATGTGCCCAACGTGGCCTGCATTCCCGAGCCGCTGGTCAGCAACGAGCCGCGCTCGGCGGTGGGCAATCGCTCGCCGTATGAAGTGCTGGGCAAGCGCTACGTGGTGATGGACAACCCCGGCGACTATGTCGAACGCGGCACCGCCTCGTATTATGGCAGCAAATTCCACGGCCGGCTGACCTCCAACAAGGAGGTCTACGACATGTACGCCTTCACCGCCGCCCACAAGACCTTGCCGCTGCCCAGCTTCGCGCTGGTGACCAATACCGACACCGGCGACTCGGTGGTGGTGCGCGTCAACGACCGCGGTCCGTTCCACGATGGCCGCGTGATCGATCTGAGCTACGCCGCTGCGGTGAAGCTGGGCATCACCGGCAAGGGCACCGGCAATGTCGAAGTGCGCGGCCTGACCGAAGCCGATAACGGCAATCTGCTGGCCAAGCGCCGCAATGGCATGGCACCTGTCGCTACCGGCGTTGCCGCAGCGCGGCCAGCCTCGGGGGGCAGCCAGATCGATGGTCTGGTGCAGCGTCTGCCCAACGGCACGGTTGCTCCGCGCGCGGTGGCGGCAAGTTCGGCTGCCGTGCCGGTGGCGACATCGATCGCCGCCGCGCCGGTCACTGCGGCAGGTGAGCGTTGGCGCTATCACGTGGCCGATTCGCGCCAGCCCGGCAATCCGGACAATTTCGATGCGTGGATGAAGTCGCAGGGTGTGCGTGTTGCGACCGGCAAGCCGGCAGCGGTTGCGCCGCGGCCGGCATCGGCCACGGCATCGACGCCTGCACCTGCCGCACCGGTTGCGGTCGCGGTGGTCAAGCCTGCAGGCAGCGCGCCGCTACGTGCGACCAAGCCCGAACCGGTGCCTGCCAAGGCACCCAGCGTTGCCGAGACCGCACTCGGCGACATCCTGTTGCAGGTCGCCAGCTTCGCCAGTCGCGAAAACGCCAATCGCGCGCTGTCGCAGCTGGCCTCGGCCGGCATCGCCGGCGCCAGCGTCAGCGACATCGTCAGTGGCGGGCGCACCCTGTGGCGCTTGCGCGTCAATGCACGCGACCACGCCAATGCCTCGGAAATCGCCCAGCGCATTGCCGGGCTGGGTTTCGGGCGCCCGCAAATCGTCGCCAATTAAGCGTTGCGTCTTAAGCGCAGCGATCAAGGCAGCCGTCCAGTCGTCGACTGGCGCGGCCGGCAGGGCTGGCGCACGGAATCGGCTAGCCCACTCGCTCACTCTGGATGCAGCGTCGTCTGCCTCGCTCGATCCCGACGCGCGCTGCTGCAGGCATTCTCGGCCCGCACGGTTACGACAACGCTGAACTCTGCAAGCGTGCATGCCCTGCGGCGCGTCGCCTTGATCGCCATCGCACCTTACAATTTCGCATTACCCAGCCTTCGGGCCCGTCAGGAGTCGTTCTTCAATGAAATTCCGCTTCGCCGCCGCTGTCGTGGCCACGTTCGCCTTCGGCCTGGTCTGCGCCCAGACACCTGCGCCGCAGCCGACTCCCGCAGTGGCTGCTGCGCCGGCCGCCGTGCCGGTTCCGCCTGCACCCGCGCCGGCCGTGTCCAAGTCCTGGATCCTGATGGATTACGCCACCGGGCAAGTGCTGGCCGGTGAAAACATCCACCAGCAGCTGGCGCCGGCCAGCATCACCAAGGTGATGACCTCCTACGTGGTCGCTGCCGAGATCAAGAACGGCAAGGTCAAGCGCGACGACCAGGTCATGATGAGCGAGCGCGCCTGGCGCGAGGGCGGCGCCGGCACCGACGGCAGCTACAGTGGCTTCCCGGTCAACCAGACCGCGCGGCTGGAAGATATGGAAAAGGGCATGGCGATCCAGTCCGGCAACGACGCCGCGATCGCATTGGCCGAGCATGTCGCCGGTAGCGAAGAAGCCTTCGCCTCGCTGATGAACAGCTACGCTGCCAAGATCGGCATGAAGGATTCGTACTTCGTCAACGCGCACGGTCTGAGCGCCGAAGGCCATCACTCCACCGCCTACGATCTGGCCATGCTGGGCCGCGCGATGGTGCGCGATTACCCGGAGACCTACGCCTACAACAAGATCAAGGAATTCCAGGTCGGCACCATCAAGCAGAACAACCGCAATCTGCTGTTGTGGCGCGACCCGGCGGTGGACGGCATCAAGACCGGCCACACCTCCGAAGCCGGTTATTGCCTGCTGAGCTCGGCCAAGCGCGGCGATCAGCGCCTGGTGGCGGTGGTGATGGGCGATTCGTCCGAGCGCCAGCGTGCCGACGACAGCCTGGCACTGCTCAACTGGGGCTTCCGCTTCTTCGAGACCCACAGCCTGTACGCGCCCGGCAAGGTCGTGACCAAGCAGAAGGTGTGGAAGGGTGAGCAGGACGAAGTGCAGCTGGGCGTGGCCCAACCGCTGCTGGTCAGCCTGCAACGCGGTCGTTACAACGACCTCAAGCCCAGCATGGAAGTGGCCAAGAACCTGCAGGCCCCGATCAAGAAGGGACAGCAGATCGGCACCGTCAAGGTCAGCCTGGACGGCAAGATCATCGCCCAGGCACCGCTGGTGGCGATCAACGCCGTCGAAGAAGGTGGGTTCTTCAAGCGCCTCTGGGATGCGTTCTGGATGTGGTGGGAATCTGAGTGAGCAAAGAAAAAGCCGGCTTTCGCCGGCTTTTTCTTTGCGGGGATTGGGGATTGGAGATTCGGGATTGGCAAAGGCGAGAGCAGGAGCGAAGCACCAGCAGCCCGCTCTTGCGAATCCCCAACCCCGACTTCCCAATCCCAGCCCTCAAAGCATCCGGCTGATCGTGAAACTGCCATACACCGGCGTCTCGCGCTGAGTGTCGAATTCGCGGGTGCGGTGATAGCGTGCGATGGCGAATTTCCAGCGGCCGTACATCACCGCCAGGCCGTAACCCACGTCGCCGACGAACGCGCGCTTGTCCACGCTGTGGCTGCTGCGGAAGGTGTTGCCGTCCAGGGTGATGTCGCGCAGCACCCAGCGCGCATCGGTGGTCACGAACAGGTGTCCCGACCAGCCGCTGGCACGCCCCAAACGACTGGGCGCAGTGTTTTCGCCGGCCGGCCGGGTCGGTGTGCTGCCGAAATCGTCCGGCAGCTTCCAGCCAAAGCGCGCTTCGCCGCCGGCATTCAAGTGCGTGGCCATGTTGCCCACCGCGCCGCCCCAGTGCGAAATGAAATCCCAACCGAAGCCGTCTGCATTGACCGCCGCATCGCCCGGCCAGCGGCGCATGCGCTCGTGCACCAGATTGATCAGCGGCTCGTTGTGCAGCTGGTTGTCCCAGCCCTGGAATTTCTCATCGCCCAGCGCATCGTGGATCGCATCCTGCGCTTCCTGCGCAAACGCCCACGGGCCGACCACGCCGATCTGCAACTGGGTCGTGCGCAGGTGCGCATCGTTGCGCGCGTTGTAGCCGAAGCTCGCCAGCAGGATGCCCGCATACGGGCGATCGTCGGGGATCACATCGCGCCGGGTGGAATCGGTCGGCGTGAAGATTCCCTGGCCAATCGAGAACACCATGTTCTGCTGGTCGAACTCGCCCGGATGCAGACGTTCCAGATAACCGTTGACCCAGCGCGCGGTGCGCGGCAGGCAGGGGTCGTCGGTGTAGTCGACCAGGTTGGGCGACACCAGCGTCAGCACCGCGCCATTGGAATAGCCCTGGTCCTGATCCTCCCCGCCGAACAAATCGTTGTCGACCCGGAAATTCACCGCCGGCGGGGTCCGTCCCAGCCTGCTGGAATCGCATTGATCCGCCGCCAGGGCCGGCATCGACAGCCCGGTAAGAGAAAGCAGCAGGGCAGCAGACAACGCGCGCGGTCGAAGCATGGAGGGCCTGGAAAGGTAGGAAAGGACGGTGTTCGGCAAAGGTGCCTGCGGCCGCTGCTGCGCCGCGTGAATGTGCCGGGAGCTGGAGCATTCTCTGCCTGTGCTGTCCTGTAGAGAACTATCACCAGCAAGTAGATGTGTTTGGTCCGGGACTGTAATGGCAGTGTTTTGCTAAACCATTGGAACTGCTCACCCGGCTGTTGGCAGCAACAAGCTCATCAGTTCGACAGCTGAAGGCTTGGGTTTGCCCGCCAGCGGCCCGATAATGGGCGGATGGAAATCAGCTCCGACAACCCCGATCACGGCTTCCAGTTTCCCGGCACCTTCGAGCTCACCGCCATGGGCGCGGCCGAACGCGGGCTGGAAACCGAACTTCCGCGTCTGCTCGCCGCGACTGGCGTCGAGTTGCTGGAAGAAAGCATCAGCTGGAAGCACTCGTCCACCGGCAAATACGTGTCCATCCGGATCGGCTTTTGCGCAGAGGACCGGGCGCAGTTCGATGCCGCCCATCAAGCGCTGCGCGACCACCCGGAAGTGAAGTGGACGCTGTAGCGGCCGAGCCTGTGCTGGCATCGGTTCCGATCCTGCCGGCACAGCTGCGCGATCTTGGCCGCCAGGACTACGCGCCGGTATGGCATGCGATGCAGCGTTTCACCGATGCGCGCAATGAGCACACTGCCGACGAGGTGTGGGTGGTCGAGCATGCGCCGGTGTTTACGCTGGGCCAGGCCGGCAAGCCCGAGCACGTGTTGGCAGCTGGCGACATCCCGGTGTTGCAGGTCGATCGCGGTGGCCAGGTCACCTATCACGGCCCCGGCCAGTTGGTGGTCTATCCGCTGCTGGACCTGCGCCGGCTCAAGATCGGCGTGCGCGATTACGTGTGCAAGATCGAGCAGGCGCTGATCGACACCCTGGACGAATGGAACATCGTCGCCGAGCGCCGCGAGGGCGCGCCCGGCGTGTACGTGGGCGGGGCGAAGATCGCCGCGCTCGGGATCCGGGTGCGGCGCGGCTGCACCTTCCACGGTCTGTCGTTCAACGTGGCGATGGATCTGGAGCCGTTCCACCGCATCAACCCGTGTGGCTACCAGGGCCTGCAAGTGACCTCGGTGCTAGACTTGGGCGGCCCTTCCGGGATGGACGCCGTCAAGGCGGTGCTGCTCGATCAGCTGGCGCGCCAGTTCGGTCTCGTGTTGCAGCCTGTTTCCGCATTGCCCGACCTTTCGCTTCCGGCCTGAGCGCCCGTTACTGCCATGACCCAGCCTATCGCCCGTTCCATCCCCTTGCAGGTCGTCTCCGGCGACACCGCCGCGCCTTCGCCGCTGCAGACCGGCGTCAAGCAGATCGGTGGCGACAAGATCAACCGCTCGCCGGTGCAGTTCGTCGATGCGCCGGTGCTGCGCAAGCCGTCTTGGATCCGCGTGCGGATTCCGTCCGGCAACGCGGTGCAGAACCTCAAGGCCAAGCTGCGCGAAAACCGCCTGGTCACGGTCTGCGAAGAAGCCAGTTGCCCGAACATCCACGAGTGCTTCAGCCACGGCACCGCGACCTTCATGATCCTGGGCGAGGTGTGCACGCGGCGCTGCTCGTTCTGCGATGTGGCGCACGGCCGGCCCAAGCCGCCGGATGCCAGCGAGCCGGCCAGCCTGGCGACCACCGTGGCCGATATGGGCCTGAAGTACGTGGTGGTGACCAGCGTGGATCGCGACGATCTGCGCGACGGCGGTGCCCAGCACTTCGTCGACTGCATTTCGGCCATCCGGGTCAGTTCGCCCAAGACCCGCATCGAGATCCTGACCCCGGATTTCCGTGGCAAGGGCCGCATGGACCGCGCGCTGGAGATCCTGGCGCTGAGCCCGCCGGACGTATTCAACCACAACATCGAAACCGTGCCGGATCTGTATGCCAATGTGCGTCCCGGTGCGGATTACCAGTGGTCGCTGACCCTGCTGCAGCGCTTCAAGGCGCAGCACCCGACCATCGCCACCAAGTCCGGCATCATGCTCGGCCTGGGCGAGACCCTGGAGCAGGTGCAGGCCACCTTGCGCGACCTGCGTGCGCATGATGTGGACATGATCACCATTGGTCAGTATCTGCAGCCGACCCCGCACCATCACCCGGTGATGCGTTACTGGACGCCGGAGGAGTACAAGGCGCTGGAGGAGTACGGCAACGCGCTGGGCTTCAGTCATGTCGCCTCCGGGCCGATGGTGCGCTCGTCGTATCATGCCGACCGGCAGGCAGCCGGCGCTGGCGTCGCGGCCTGAGGTCAGCACTGGCAGTCGAGCAAGCCACACGGCCCTGCGCTCAGCGCGGGGCCGTGTCGTATCCGGGCCGTGCGCAGTCAGCTGCAGGGTACGGTCGCGTTCACAATCCGCTACAGGCCCGGCGCTAGGCTGATTCAGCAGCGGATGACAACGCCAGCAACTTTCGGCACTGTCATGCTGTCTGATCCGTTCACCGCCTTCCTTTCATCGGCCCCGTGCCGAGAGCCATTCGATGACCTACAACTCACGCCGACCGGCAGGCAGCCGGCGCTGGCGTTGCGGCCTGAGGTCAGCACTGGCAGTCGAGCAAGCCACACGGCCCTGCGCTCAGCGCGGGGCCGTGTCGTATCCGGGCCGTGCGCAGTCGGCTGCAGGGTACGGCCGCGTTCACAATCCGCTACAGGCCCGGCGCTAGGCTGATTCAGCAGCGGATGACAACGCCAGCAACTTTCGGCACTGTCATGCTGTCTGATCCGTTCACCGCCTTCCTTTCATCGGCCCCGTGCCGAGAGCCATTCGATGACCTACAACGTTTCTACGTCCATGAAGGCCGGCCTGCTGGCGCTGGTGTTGACTACTCCGATGGCCTTGCTCGCACGCGCCGATACGGCGTTGCCGGCGGCAGCCACGCCCGACCAGGCCACCGCGACCAAGCTGGTCTACGGTTTGCTCTCCGACAGCCGCTATGCCTACCGTCCGCGCACGCTGGACGAGGCGATGTCCAAGGACGTCTTCAAGCGCTATCTGGAAACGCTGGACGGCAGCAAACAGTTCTTCACCCAGGCCGACATCGATAGCTTTGCGCCGTTGCAGACGGGCGTTGGCGATGCGCTGCGTGGCGGCAATCTGGAGCCGGCGTTCCAGGTGTTTTCGGTCTACAAGAAGCGCGTGGATCAGCGCGTCAAGTACGCGCGCGATTTGCTCAAGCAGGACTTCGACTTCTCCGGCACCGACAAGTTCGAGTACGACCGCAAGGACGTGCCATGGGCGGCAGACGACAAGCAGCTGGACGTGCTGTGGCGGCAGTCGGTGATGAACGATTGGCTGCGCCTCAAGCTGGCCGGCAAGAAGCCTGACGACATTCGCAAGACGCTGGACAAGCGTTATGTCTCGCTGGCCGATTCGGTCAAGCAGTTGAAGGGCGAGGACGTGTTCCAGTTCTTCGTCAACGCCTACACCAATGCGGTCGATCCGCACACCGATTACTTCACCCCGCGCACCGCCGAGACCTTCAATCAGCAGATGTCGCTGTCGCTGGAAGGCATCGGCGCGCAGCTGCAGAAGCAGGACGACATGGTGGTGATCCGCGAGGTGATCCCGGGTGGTCCGGCGGCAGTGGATGGCACGCTCAAGCCGGGCGATCGTATCGTTGGCGTGGGCCAGGCCAAGAATGGCGCGATCGAGGATGTGATCGGCTGGCGCATCGACGATGTGGTCGCCAAGATCCGCGGCAGCAAGGACACCCAGGTGCGCCTGGAGTACATCCCGGCCGAGTCGGGCATCGACGGCAAGCACCGCACCGTGACGCTGACCCGGCAGAAGGTGCGTCTGGCCGAGCAGGCCGCCAAGGGCGAGACCATCACGTTGCCGGCCAAGGGCAGCGAGCCGGAACGGCGTATCGGCATCATCAAGTTGCCGGGCTTCTATCAGGATTTCGAAGGCCGTCGTCGTAATGCGGCTGACTATGCCTCGGCAACGCGCGATGTGGCCAAGCTGCTGGCCGGCTTCAAGACCGACAAGGTCGACGGCGTGGTGCTGGACCTGCGCAACAACGGCGGCGGTTCGCTGGACGAAGCCATCGAGCTCACCGGCTTGTTCATCCAGCAAGGCCCGGTGGTGCAGGTGCGCGAATCCGGCGGCCGCGTCACCGTCAACGGCGACAGCGATCCCAAGGTGGCATGGGATGGCCCGCTGGGCGTGTTGATCAATCGCGGTTCGGCGTCGGCATCGGAGATCTTTGCGGGCGCCATCCAGGACTACGGCCGCGGGTTGGTGATCGGCGAAACCAGCTTCGGCAAGGGCACCGTGCAGAACATCGTTGATCTTGATCGTTGGCCGGCTGCCGAAGGTCAGCGCTATGGGCAGGTCAAGCTGACGATTGCCCAGTTCTTCCGCGTCAGTGGTTCCAGCACCCAGCACAAGGGCGTGGTGCCCGACATCGCATTCCCAGCCAGCGTGGATGCTACCGAGTTCGGTGAAAGTACCTACGACAATGCATTGCCATGGACGCGTATCGCCGCCTCTCCGCACACCCAGTACGGCAACTTTGCGCCACTGATTCCCAAGTTGCAGGGCCTGCACACCGCGCGCATCGCCACCGACAAGGAGTTCCAGTGGTGGGAAGAAGACGTCAAGCAGTTCCGCGATGAGAAGGCCAAGAAGTTCATCTCGTTGAACGAAGCCGAGCGCGTTGCCGAGCGTCAGAAGCAGGATCAGCAGCGCAAGGATCGTCAGCAGGTGCGCAAGCAGCTGGGCCTGCCGCTGGATCCGCTTGCCGAAGACAGCGACGACGGGCTGACCGGCAACGAGCGCGACATCGTCAAGGACACCGCACGCGAAAAGGCCGCAGAAAAGCGCCCGGATCCGCTGTTGCACGAATCGGCCGCGATCATTGCCGATGCGCTGGGTCTGCTGTCGCAGGACCAGCCGTTATCGGCGCAGGTGTTGCCGCAGTCGACTGCGCCGGGACGTTGGGCTGATTGATCTTGGTGGGTTGTTTGTAGTGCGAAAAAAAGCCACCGCATGCGGTGGCTTTTTTTTGATGCTGACTAAGAGCGGATGACCTGTGGCTTGGCTGCAGGGCCCTTGCCCGCCCACCCTCGCGGGACACGCTGCAAGTACGTCCTTGTAAGCTCTTACGCGGCATCCATGCCGCGTAAGGTCCCGCGAGGGTGGGCGGACAAGGACCAGTGGAGATGGTCGGTGTGCATGGTTGCGAGCGGTGCCTGCGCGGGCGTCCGATGGCGGGCAACCTGATCGGCTCTTTTCGATTCGAGCAAATCTCTGCCATTACCAACATCCCCTTCAGTACATTGATGGTGATTGGGGATGCGCTTGCGTGCGATGAGGCTTTAATGGTCACGCGCAATCGCGCGCAGGGACGCTCGCTCAGGTCGGCAGGGCAGGGCTGTCGCGATGTCACTGCGGCCAGGTAAGTTCGGCCAGCACCGGATAGTGGTCTGACGGCAGCACGCCGCCGGGGCGCTGATCCAATGTGGAAAAGCGCGTCGGTGTGAGGCCGCGGAACAGGATCCAGTCGATGCGTCGGCTCGGGTGGGTGGTGAAATCCTGGAAGGTTTTCTCCGGGCCTTGTCGCTTGGTCGCATGTGATCGCGCATCGCCAAGTACAGCGGTGAGCGTGTGGTAGGTGCCGTTGTCGGGATCGCTGTTGAAGTCGCCGGTCACTACCACCGGAATGCCGGCAGGCAACGTTGCGATGCGTGACAGGATTACGCGTGCGCTGTGTTCGCGCGCTGCTTCGTCCTGGTCGCGGTGAGCGAAATGGGTGTTGAACAGATAAAAGCGGCGCTTGTCGCTGCGACGTTCGAACAGCGCCCAGGTGGCCATGCGCGGCAGGTCAGTGTTCCAGCTGCTGCTGCCGGGGACTTCGGGCGTTTCGGACAGCCAGAAGTCGCCCGATTCCACCACGCTCAGGACACGGCTGTCGTAGAACACGCCCATATGTTCGTCGCTACCATCGGCGCGGCGGCCTTTACCGAACCAGCGATAAGTGGGCAGGTGTGCCGCCAGGTACTGCGCCTGTTCCTCAACCAATTCCTGCGTGCCGAAGACATCGGGGTGCGTCTGTTCGATCAGCGCGACCATCGCCGTGCGGCGTACCTCCCAACGTTTGTCGCCGTCGGTATCCACCGGTACGCGCACGTTGAACGACATTACGCGCAGTGGTGCGGGCGCAGGCGCGGCCAATGCAGGTACTGCGATGCACAGCACTGCGATTGCAACGAGCAAGCAACGTGACACAACGCGAATGGATTGGTGTGTGGATTGGTGTGGCATACAGGCGAATTCCTGATAAGGACAGACTGCCAAGTCTAGTTAGCTGGCATGACCGATAGATCACTGTGCATCGCTGCATCGTAGGCTTGACGCCGCCCCACATCGGCGTAGCATTTGTACCAAGCTAACGGATAGACCGCTGGCTGACCACTCAATCGTGAGGGATTCTCATGGCAATGCAGTACGACTATCTCGTGTTTATCGGGCGTTTCGAGCCTTTTCATAACGGCCACGCCGCCGTCGCCCGCCACGCGCTGGGCAAGGCTAACAAGCTCATTGTGTTGATCGGCTCTGCCGACACGCCCCGTACCATTCGTAATCCGTGGACCGTTGCCGAACGCGCGGTGATGATCGAGTCCGCGTTGCCGGGCGAGAGCGACCGGTTGATAGTGCGGCCATTGCGCGACCATCTCTATAACGAAAGCCTGTGGATCGCCGACGTGCAGCGCCAGGTGGCGGAAGCCGTGCATGCCGATGGCGGCACGCTTGATGCACGCATCGGTCTGATCGGCATGGACAAGGATGCCAGCAGTTATTACCTGCGTGAGTTTCCGCAGTGGCCGCTGGAAGATGTGCAGCACACCGCCACGCTGTCGGCCACCGAGTTGCGCCGCTATCTGTTCGAAGCCGGTGAGATCGGTTTCCACGGTGGCTTGCTGATGTTGCGCGGCAATGTGCCGGCGCCGGTGTACGACATGCTGGAGGCGTTTCGGCGTAATTCCCCGAGCTATGCGCAACTGGTGGCCGAATACCGTTTTATCGAGCAATACCGCGCTGCTTGGAAAGATGCCCCATATGCGCCGACCTTCGTCACCACCGATGCGGTGGTCGTGCATTCGGGCCATGTGTTGCTGGTGCGTCGTCGCGCCGAGCCGGGTAAGGGGTTGTGGGCGTTGCCGGGTGGTTTCATCGCTCAGGACGAAGGTCTGCTGGACGGCTGTCTGCGCGAGCTGCGCGAGGAAACCCGGCTCAAGGTGCCGGTGCCGGTGCTCAAGGGGTCATTGCGGGGGCGCCAGGTGTTCGATCACCCCGAGCGCAGCCTGCGTGGACGCACCATCACCCATGCATTCCATTTCGAATTTCCGGCCGGCGAGTTGCCCGCGGTACGCGGCGGCGACGATGCCGACAAGGCGCGCTGGATTCCGATCGCCGAAGTGATGGCGATGGGCCCGCGCTTGTACGAAGACCATCTGCATATTCTTGAATTTTTCCTGGGTCGTGGCTGAGAGCGACACCACCTGCTGTGTGCTGCTGCTGACGATCAAGCAGCCGCTCGCACCGTGTGTTGGCTTGAACTATGACCTCCCGCCGGCGGATAGACCGCTGGTTCACTCGACGCGAAGGAGCTTCCGTCATGCATTACCTCGATAACCTGCTGCTCAACACCGACAGCTACAAGGCCAGCCACTGGCTGCAATACCCGCCCGGTACCGATGCGGCGTTTTTCTATGTGGAATCGCGCGGTGGCGTGTACGACCAGACCGTGTTCTTCGGCCTGCAGTCGATCCTGAAAGAAGCCATCAACCGGCCGGTGACGCACGCCGATATCGACGATGCGAAGGAACTATTGGCCGCGCATGGCGAGCCGTTCAACGAAGCCGGCTGGCGCGATATCGTCGACCGCCTTGGCGGGCAGCTGCCGATCCGCATCCGCGCCGTGCCTGAAGGTGCGGTTGTGCCCACGCACAACGTGTTGATGACCATCGAATCCACCGACGCCAAGGCGTTCTGGGTGCCGTCGTATCTGGAAACCTTGTTGCTGCGCGTGTGGTACCCGGTGACCGTGGCCACGGTGAGCTGGCAGGTGAAGCAGATCGTGCGCGATTACCTGCAGCGCACCAGCGACGATCCGGAAGGGCAGTTGCCCTTCAAGCTGCATGACTTTGGCGCGCGTGGCGTGTCCAGTCTCGGCTCGGCGGCCCTCGGTGGCGCGGCGCATCTGGTGAATTTCCTCGGCACCGATACCTTGTCGGCGTTGTTGCTGGCACGTGCGCATTACCACACGCCGGTGGCGGGGTTCTCGATTCCCGCCGCCGAGCACAGCACCATCACCAGCTGGGGCCGCGAGCGCGAGGTGGATGCGTATCGCAACATGCTCACGCAGTTCGCACGGCCCGGTTCCATCGTGGCGGTGGTCTCCGACAGCTACGACATCTATTGCGCCATTCGCGAGCATTGGGGCACCACCTTGCGCGAAGAGATCATCGCCTCCGGCGCGACGGTGGTGATCCGCCCCGATTCCGGCGACCCGGTGGACGTGGTCGAGCAATGCCTGCTGTTGCTGGACGAAGCCTTCGGCCATCAGCGCAACGGCAAGGGCTACAAGGTGCTCAACCATGTGCGGGTGATCCAGGGCGACGGCATCAATCCGCAATCGCTGCACGCCATTCTCGAACGCATCACTGCCGCCGGGTATGCCGCCGACAACGTCGCCTTCGGCATGGGCGGTGCGTTGCTGCAAAAAGTGGACCGCGACACGCAGAAGTTCGCGCTGAAGTGCTCGGCGGTGCGTGTGGACGGGCAGTGGATCGACGTCTACAAGGACCCGATCACCGACAAGGGCAAGCAGAGCAAGCGTGGTCGATTGACGCTATTGCGCGACCGCGACGATGGCAGTTATCGCAGCGCCTTGCTCGACGAAGTGGCCGCCAGCGCGGACAGCGAAGATGCGTTGGTGACGGTGTGGGAAAACGGCGTCATGCAGCAGGAGTGGACCTTGGAGCAGGTGCGCGCGCGTGCCGACGCCGCGCGTCGCTGACGTTCGGCGCGCAGGCAGCGTCATGGACGCTTCCATCGACGAGGCTTCGTTGCTGTCTGCATCGCCACTGTTGGCCAGGCTGCGCGCTGCGGCGCCCAGCCTGCGGCGGCGCGTGCCGCAGCAGAGCGAGACAAGCCGATGGCATGCGCTGCGCATCGGCGAGCGCGCGTATCGGGTTGCCTTGCCGATCACCTTTACGCCGTATGCGTCGGTGCGGCCGTGTTCGGCGCGCTGCGGTTTCTGTTCGGAAAACTTGCGCCAGCACGGCGGCGGCCTGGCCGCAGCGATGTTGCGTCCGGGGCCGGACTACTTCGCACAGTTGAGCGCTGCGTTGCAGCTGCTGCACAGGGTGCCGTTGTCGTATTCCTTGTCCGGGTTGGAGATGACCGACGATCCGGATTGGTTGCAGGCCTTGCTGCACACCTTGTCCACAACGCCCAACGGCCCGCGTGTGGAGCAGCGCGTGCTGTACAGCAATGGTGCCGGGTTTGCGCGTGCGCAGGGTGCGCAGTTGATCGATGCCTTGGTGCACTTCGGCCTGTCGTGGATCGAGCTGTCGCGTCACCACCCGCTGCAGGCCTGCAACGACGCGATCATGCGCTTTCGCCCCGACGAGCCGATTGCCGATACGGCCACTTTCGCGCATACGGCACAAGGCATTGCGGCGCGCGTGCCGGTGCGACTGGTCTGCATCGTGCAACGCGGTGGTGTGGACAGTGCCGATGCCGTGGCGCAGTACATCGCGTGGGCGCGCAGCTGTGGCGCCAGCCAGGTGATCTTTCGCGAGTTGTCGCGTCTGGACGATGCGTACCGCAGCAATGGCACCTGGCGTTATATCGCGCAGCACCGCATCGGGATGGAGACCTTGTTGGCGCAGTGCATGCAGCAGCCGTGGTGGTCGCGCTGGCAAGCAGACGGCATGACCGAGGGCTATTACTTCTGGAATCTGCGCATGCGCATTGAGGATGGCCTGGAAGTGGTGTTCGAAAGCGCCGACTACGCAGCCATGCACGCGCGGCATGCCACCGGCGACCTCTACAAGCTGGTGTTCTTCGCCAACGGCCGCTTGTGCGCAGGTTGGGATCCGGATGCCGATGTGCTATGGGAGCCGGCCGATGGATGAACTCGATCAGCACAGCTGGTGGACGCCAACACCGGACGATCCGGCGTGGGCACTACCCGACGACCTGCGCGCAGCCGATCCGCTTGGCGGGCGCGACTGTGGCTGTGTCAACCAGATGCGCCCGTTCGTACGCCATTTCAGTGCGCCGGGGGAGCAGGTGTTCGACCCGTTCTGCGGTTTCGGCAGCACGTTGCTGGCGGCGGCGCTGGAAGGGCGCAACGCGCATGGCATGGAGATCGATCCCGCACGTGCGCACCTGGCACGCACGCGCCTGCAACGGCATGGTGTGCACGCGCCGGTCGTGGTCGGCACGTTGGCCGACACCGCGCCCGCTGCGGCGATCGATCTATGTCTGACCAACGTGCCGTATTTCGGTTGCCACTGGCGAGGCGAAGCAGTGCCTGGGCAGCTGTATGCCAGTGCCGATTACGCCGGCTATCTGTCCGGCATGCGTGCGGTGTTGCATGCGCTGCGCAAGCGATTACGGCCGGATGCCTTTGGCGTGGCGATGGTGGAAAACGTCGTTGTCGGCGGGCGGGTGATCCCGCAGGCATGGGACCTGGGGCGGATCCTCGCCAGCCTGTTCACGCTGCGCGAGGAACGGGTGCTGTGCTACCAGCGGCCGGGCGCAGCGCTGACGCATGCCGGCACGCAGAGCAATCGCAGCCACGAGTACGCACTGATTTTCCAGCATTGCCGTCCGCGGCTGGACCTGCAACAGGCGGCGCAGTTGCTGCAGGCGGTGCGGGCGCAAGGCTTGCCGGTGGTGCTGCACGGGAGCTACGCGCGTTGGTTGGAGTCGCCGGACTCGGTGCCCCAGGGTCCGGCCGATCTGGACCTGATCCTGCAGGCCGAGCAGACACTGTGGGACCGCCTGACCGGTTGGCTGCAGGCGCAGGGATTCGCGTTGAGCCTGTGGGGCGAGCCGTGCCGGGCGCCGGTGGCGCTGGCTGCGGTGCGCGCGCACCACTATCTGCGCGCCGAGCGCATCGGCGCAGACGGCAGCTGCCTGCAGCTGGACCTGCAATTGCCGGCGGATGAACCGCCGTTGCCCTGATCCGGCAACGCCACGCCACGCGCACATGGGTTGCGGCTATGCTCTTGGCCGGTTTTGGATGCCGGAGTTGTCTATGTCTTGTTCTTCCCTGATCGCGCGCGGCGCGCTGCTTGGCGCGCTGGCAACCCTGGCTGGCTGCGGTGGCAGCAAGGGCGACACGATGCTGATGCGCGAGTCGTTCAATTCCGACGATACCTATTCGCGCAGTGTGGCGGCCACCTCGATGCAGGCTTGCGAGGCCGCGCGGCGCGTGCTGTTGAGCCAGGGCTATGCGGTCACGCGTGCCGATGCCGCGGGCGTGGAAGGCAGCAAGAACTTCCAGCTCAAAGAAGCCGACCAGAGCGAGCAGCTCAATCTGCGCATTTCCTGCGCCCCCCAGGAGGGCGGCAAGGCACAAGTGTTCGTCAGCGCGCTGCAGGATCGTTACGCACTGAAGAAGAGCTCGACCTCGGCCAGCGTCGGTGTCGGCGTGCTGGGCTCGTTGTCGCTGCCGGTGGGCAGTACCGGCGACTCGCTGGTGCGTGTGTCCACCACCACAGTGCAGGACGCGGCCTTCTACAAGCGCTTTTTCGAGCGCTTGAACTCGTATCTGCCCAATGTGACCCAGGCCGCGCCTGCCGCTGCGAGCGCGGCGTCCGCGCCAGTTGCACCGCCACATCCGGCTGCGGCTACACCTACGGCGGCGGCACCTGTGCCGACCGCAGCGGCTGCAACGCCCGCGACTGCAGTGCCGGCCGCTGCCGCAACGTCTGCTTCCACAACAGTCGAACAGCCGCCGGTTGCGCCGCTACCGGTCGAGGCCCAGGATCCGCCCCCTGCACCGGCACCTGCATCCACGCCGGCGAACGTGCCACAGACCGAGCCCGCAACTCAGCAGTGACGGCACGATTCACGCTTCGCTCCGGAATCTGAATAGACGGCTGTGCGCTTCACGTTGCGTTCTCGACCGAGCCGCGAGAGTGCAGCCATGACTCGCCGAGTGGGCGAGAACGACGGAGACCACGATGAAGATGCGCAATTCCCTGTTGGGTATTTCCCTGATCGGCCTGATGGCGACGAGCACCTTCGCGCAGGCCCAGACCCATTCGCGTCAGCACCGTTATACGGAAGCAGACGAAGGCCGCAAGTTCAATGACGGCACGCGCGTGCGCTGCCACAATGTCGAAGTGCAGAAGAATTCGACCGACCCCAATCGCGTCGGCGGCACCGTTGCAGGCGCAGTGGTCGGTGGTCTGCTGGGTAATCAGGTAGGTGGCGGTAACGGCAAGAAGCTGGCAACCGTGGCCGGTGCAGTCGCCGGCGGTGCTGCGGGCCGCACCATCCAGGGCAATCGTCAGCAAGCCAACGGCAACCGTCAGGTCGAGCGCGTCTGCGAACGCCGCTGAAGGTGATGTATTGATTTTCACGAGCCCCGGTCATGCCGGGGCTTTCTACGTTTGAGGGTGCAGCGCCGTGTTGTCGATTCACACCACATCGCAGCGATGAGTTTTTTTCGCACTTGCCGCAACGGGATGTTTGCTCTGGCCTTGTTGGCCGCGCAATTGCTGCAGGTCGCCGTTGCCGCGCCAAGTGAGGCAGCAAACGCTGCAGGGGTGGACTGCGTCGAAGCATTGCTGCGGCGCCTGGGCTGGGACATCCGCAGCGCAGCGGTCAGTGCGCCGGTGATCCAACGCGGAGAACCGTGTACGCGCGGCTCGCTCGCGCAGGCACGCGCCGCCGGCGACCTGCAGCTGACGCTTCCACTAAATTGGAACGCGCAACAACGCGGCGCATCGCTCAAGGCCTTGCTGGACGATTCCGCCACGCAGTGCGCCTATGCGTTCGAAGTCGGCGCGGCCACGCGGCGTGCAACGACGCAGCTGCAAGACAACCCGCACTATCGGTTTTCGGCCGTGCAACTGGGCTGGATCGGCTTCGGCTGGCGTGGCGCCGCTGCGCAGGGCTGGAGCGGTTTTCGCAGTTTCGGGCGTGGTTATCAGCCGCGTGGCAGCAATGCGCAGGCGCTGGATGCGTTCTACAGCGGCCAAGTGCGCTCCGAATGCGGGGTGGGGCGTCAGGTGGCGCAGCTGGCCACGCAGCGCGAGCTGTACGGCGATGCCGGATTCGATCGGGTGTTTACGCCTGGCGAGTTATCGATCGGTACCTTTTTGACCTTGCACGACACCGACAGCATCTTGCTGGGTGCGCATGCCGGCGAATTCTTTGCCGACGGCAAGGCAGTCAAGACCGCGCAACTGGGGCGCCAGGCATTTGTCGGTGCGCCGGGGTTTATCGCGCATGTGTTCGACAAGGCGTATCTGGACGACATCCATAACCAGGCCGAAAACTTCGTGGTGGTGGATGTCAGCGATGCGGCGGCGCAGGCGTTGGCGCAGCACGGCGGCTTTGCGCATTACGACGCACTCAATCGACAGATCTGGGAACTGGCCAAGGACGTGCGCGGGCCGGGCAAGCGTCGTTTCGAGCGTTTGCTGTACGAGCGCGATGCAAAACTGCGCGCCACGCTCGATGCGCAACAACACGCGCAGCTGCAAACGCTACAGGCGTTACTGGACGATCCGTTCTATCAGGGCTTTCTGGTCTACGTCCATCCCAAGGGCGTCAAGCCGATCGGCTATCACGTGGCGCGGTTGCTCGACCGCAATCCGCGCACGCCGTATGCCATCGACCTGACCCTGCACAATTTGCGCAGCACCTTGTACTGGCGCTGGATCGATTGGCAGCTGCAACAGTGCAGCGCCGGCACCGCTGCGGAACGATCCATTGAGAATTCCGCCACGCCAGCGTACGCCCGGCGTGGCACCCTGCACTGATCAGATCATGAGGAGCGATTATGGAACTGGGTATGGTGGGTTTGGGCCGCATGGGCGCCAACATGGCCGAGCGTCTGGTACACGGCGGGCATCGCGTACATGGCTACGATCCAGGCGAGGGCGCGCGTAGTAGTGCGCAGGCCAAGGGCATTGTCACTGCCGATGCGTTGGCAGCGTTGGTGTCGGCGCTGCCGAGCCCGCGGGTGCTGTGGTTGATGGTGCCGGCCGGCAAGATCGTCGATGACACCCTGGCGCAGCTGCTGCCGTTGTTGCAGGCCGGCGACATCGTCATCGATGGCGGCAATTCGTATTACAAGGATTCGCAACGCCGCGCCGCGCTGTTGCAGGCCAGCGGCATTTCGTTTGTCGACTGCGGCACCAGCGGTGGCGTCTGGGGTCTGCAGGAAGGCTATAGCCTGATGGTGGGCGGCGACGAGGTGGCAGTGACCACGCTGCATCCGGTGCTGGCCACGTTGGCGCCGGCGCCGGACAAGGGCTGGGGCCGCGTTGGCCCGAGCGGTGCCGGCCACTTCACCAAGATGGTCCATAACGGGATCGAGTACGGAATGATGCAGGCCTATGCCGAAGGCTTTGCGCTGATGCAGCACAAGACCGATTTCGCGCTGGATCTGCACCAGGTTGCCGAGATCTGGCGCGATGGCAGCGTGGTGCGTTCGTGGTTGCTGGATCTCACCGCCGATGCGCTGGCGCACAACCCGAGCATGGCCGGCATCGCACCGTTCGTGGCCGATTCGGGCGAAGGCCGCTGGACGGTGGCCGAGGCAATCGATCTGGAAGTGTCAGCGCCGATCATCACGCTGTCGCTGATGGAGCGGTTGCGCTCGCGCGACAAGGATTCGTTCACCGACAAGTTGCTGGCGGCGATGCGCAACCAGTTCGGTGGGCATGCGGTGATGACCACCACCGCGACACCGCCGACGATCGGCAGCAAGGACGCGTAACGCGTCAGCGAGTGAAGCAGTTCATGCGCGCCTGCCTTGCGGGCGCGCAGTCGTTTTAGCGGTCCCCAGACGTGGCGCCGGCACCATCCAACCACTGCACCTGACCCGACGCAGCACTGCGTTGCGCCAGCTCCAGCAGCTCCATCAATTGCACGGCGTCTGTACCACTGACCGGTGCCGGGCCGGTACCGGCCAATGCATCGCGAAATGCGGCGTAGCAGTTGCGATAGTCGCCGGGCAGGGTGTCGGGTTGATGGGTGTGCACGCGGCCTTCTTCATCGACACGGGTGACGGTGCCGGGCAGCGGGTCGACACCCCAACCGGCGGTGCCCGGGCGACGCCCGGCGCGTAGTTGGTCTTCCTGCGTATCCAGCCCGTGCTTGAGATAACTGCCGCGAGTGCCGTGGACGGCAAAGCGCAGGCTGCTGTCGGCCACCAACGAGCCGGCATGCAGGATCACGCGCAGGCGCGGGTAACGCAGGGTCACATGGAAATAATCGTCGCTGCGTGCCTGGCTGCGTTGGCGTTGCAGATCCGCGCTGATTGCCTGCGGGGTGCCGAACAATTGCAGTGCCTGATCGAGCAGATGCGGGCCCAGGTCGTACCACAGCCCGGCGCCGGGGATGTCGCTCTCGCGCCAACGGTCGCGCACTTGCGGGCGGTAGCGGTCGAAGTGTGAATGGAATTCCACCACCTCGCCCAGCTGGCCTTCGTCGATCAGCCGGCGCACGGTGAGAAAGTCTGCGTCCCAGCGGCGGTTCTGAAACACGCTGACGATGCGCCCGGCCGCTGCGGCAGCATCCACCACCTCGCGCGCCTGTGCGGCATCCAGTGCGAAGGGTTTGTCGACCAGCACGTGCTTGCCGGCGGCCAGTGCCTGCAAGGCGAACGGGGCATGGGTCTGGTTGGGCGTGGCAAGCACCACTGCATCGAGCGCGGGGTCGGCCAACGCGGTTTCCAGATCGGCAAGCACGGCCACATCGGGGAAGTCGGCCTGCGCTTGTTGCGGCTTGGACGACACCACGCTGTGCAACTGCAAACCCGGTGTGCTGGCAATCAGCGGGGCATGAAAGGTGCGGCCGACATAGCCATAGCCGACGATGGCCAGATTGAACGGTTTAGGCATTGAAAACGGTTCATCGCAACGACTGAGGAAGCGTCCATGGTATTGCACACACCCGTGTGTGCCAGGTTCACAACCTCTGCATCCGGCAGTCACACCTGCACGACGAACGCCACTGCAGACTGCGGCCACATTCACTAGAAGGGGTATCGGATGAAGAACATGACGCATGCACGCAAGTTGCTGGCTTTGTCGCTGTCGCTCGGCCTGACGCTGGGTGCCTCGCAGGCATTCGCGGCGCCGCAGGAACATGCCGATCACAAGGACCACGCTGCCAGCATGGACGAGTCCAAGAAGCCGGTAACCGACACTTGGATCACCACCAAGGTGAAGGCAGATCTGCTGGCCACCGACAACGTGTCGGGTACCGACGTCAAGGTCGAGACCAAGAACGGCATCGTGACGTTGACCGGTTCGGTCGCGACCAAGGCCGAGCACGACAAGGCCGTGGCTGTGGCCAAGGGCATCGAAGGTGTCAAGAGCGTCAAGTCGGTTGGTCTGAAGGTTGTTGCTGCGAAGAAGTAATCGCAGTCACAGATGCCGGGCCGCCGCGACGAGGCGGTTGGCCTGAGCACGAAGGCGCACTCTACGGAGTGCGCCTTTTTTGTTGGTGTGTCGCAGGCCAGCCGACAGGTGGCGCCCGCTCTCACCATTTTCACGTTTGCTGCACTTATGATATGCCCATTCAGCTATGTCACGAATCGGCGTGACAAATCTGAATCATTAATCTCACCTTGGGTCTGGTCGGGGATAATACCGGCGCGCCTTCGGGTCCTTGCAGCGAGCGGATACAGATCGAGTAATGCAGACAACGGTCCAAGCAGACAGATGGGATCGCTGGCGCCTGCCTTTGCTGGCAGTTGCCGTGTTCCTGATTGTGGTGGTGCCCTCGTTGCTGTTGCAGCAGATGGCGCACAACGCCAATCAGGCCGCGGTGTGGGTCTCGCATAGCCAGGACGTGCAGGAGACCGCGCAGCGTCTGGAAGCGGCGATGCGCGATACCGAATCGGCGGCGTTGATGCGCTCGCATGGTGTGGCGCGCCCTGCCTTGCTGGAGCGCATGCGGCGTGGCCGGCGTGAAGCGTTGGCGGCGGTGCATCAGCTCATCGTGCTGACCAAGGACAACCCGGCTCAGCAAGTGCGGATGGGGCGCATCCAGAGCACGATCGAGCGCCGCTTGCTGCTGGCCGAGCGTATCGCCGTGGCGACCGATCCGGCGCTGATCCGTGCGCTGATCGACGACATGACCTTGAACAACCCGATCCGGCTGTTGATCGACGAGTTGCAAAGCGCCGAAAGCAAGTTGCTGGAACTGCGCAGCACGCGCGCCACCAAAGAACGCACGCATTACGCGGTACTGAGCTGGGGGACGCTGGCCGTGCAGTTGCTGCTGCTGGGCACGGTGATCTGGTTGCTGCAGCGGCAGATCCGCCGCCGCCTGGCGGCCGAGCAGGAATATCTGCGTGCCAATGGCCGCGCCAGTTCGGTGCTGCAGACCGTGCGCGAGCCGATCGTGCTGCTGGATGACAAACAGCGCATCATGCTGCACAACCCGGCCTTCGCCGAGTTGTATGGCCTGGAAGAGCGCGGTAACGAATCGATGTCGCTGGAGGACGTGGGCGAGGGCGTGTGGCGCGATGCGCAGATTCATCAGCGGCTTGCCGACGTATTGCTGCGCGACCGCGAGTTGTGGGATTACGAACATGAGCAGCGCGGCGCCGATGGCGTGCTGCGCACCATGTTGATCAACGCGCGACGCATGCCGTTGCCCGATACCAACGACGAAGATGTGGTGCTGATGACGGTGAGCGACATCAGCCTGCAGAAAGCCTCGCAACAGCGCATCCAGGAACTCAACCGGCAGATGGAAGGCAAGGTCGATCAGGTGTCCGAGGTCAACCGCGAGCTGGAAGCCTTCAGCTATTCGGTCTCGCACGATCTGCGCGCACCGTTGCGGCATGTGGCCGGTTTTTCGGACAAGCTGGCGCGTCACCTGGGCGATGCGGCGGACGAAAAATCGCGTCACTACATGGAAGTGATCAGCAGCTCGGCGCGGCGCATGGCGTCGCTGATCGACGATCTGCTGGTGTATTCGCGCCTGGGCCGCAGTGCGCTGCGCCTGCAGGCGGTGGACATGCAATCGCTGGTGTCGGAGACGCGCGCGATCCTGGATTCCAGCGTGCAGAGCGAAAACACCGGCCACCGTGTGGAATGGCACATCGCCCCGCTGCCGGTGCTGGTGGCCGACGAAAACATGATGCGCCAGCTGTGGATGAACTTGCTGGGCAATGCGGTCAAGTACAGCGCCAAGCGCGAAGTGGCCAAGATCGAGGTCAGCTACCGGCCGCTGCCGGACGGCGGCCATCAATTCAGTGTGCGCGACAACGGTGCGGGCTTCGATATGGAGTACAGCGCAAAGTTGTTCGGTGTGTTCCAGCGTCTGCACAAGGCCAGCGAATACGCCGGTACCGGCATTGGCCTGGCCAGTGTCAGGCGCGTGTTGACGCGCCACGGCGGCCGGGTCTGGGCCGAGGGTGTCGTCGACGAAGGCGCCACGTTCCATTTTGTGCTTCCCCCTGCGCATGAAGCGCCCAACCAAGAGTTCAATGCATGAGTGCCATCCGTACCATTCTTCTGGCAGAAGACAGCCCGGCCGATGCAGAAATGGCGGTCGACGCCCTGCGTGAAGCCCGCCTGGCCAACCCCATCGTGCACGTCGAAGACGGTGTGGAAACCATGGACTACCTGCTGCGTCGTGGCGCGTTCGCCGATCGCGAGGAAGGCTTGCCGGCGGTGTTGCTGCTGGACATCAAGATGCCGCGGCTGGATGGCCTGGAAGTGCTCAAGCAGGTACGCGGCGACGAGACGCTCAAGCGCTTGCCGATTGTGATCCTGTCGTCCTCGCGCGAAGAGAGCGACCTGGCCCGCAGCTGGGACCTGGGCGTGAATGCCTATGTGGTCAAGCCGGTGGATGTCGATCAGTTCTTCAATGCAGTCAAGACGCTCGGCACGTTCTGGGCGGTCATCAATCAGGCACCGGAGCTGGACTGAACCATGCTGCAAGAGGGTGGCAAACTGGAGCAGCTGAAGATCCTTCTGGTGGAAGATTCACCGGAAGATGCCGAGCTGTTGTCCGATCAGCTGCTGGATGCCGGCATCGACGCGGCGTTCGAGCGCGTGGACAGCGAACGCGCGCTGCGCAGCGCGCTGGATGAATTCCAGCCGGACATCGTGCTGTCGGATCTGAGCATGCCCGGGTTTTCCGGCCACCAGGCATTGCGTCTGGTGCGCCAGAACGGTGCCACGCCCTTCATCTTCGTCTCCGGCACCATGGGCGAGGAGACGGCGGTCAAGGCGCTGCAGGACGGCGCCAACGACTACATCATCAAGCACAACCCGACCCGCTTGCCGAGTGCGGTGATCCGCGCGATCCGCGAAGCGCGTGCCGACCTGGAACGTCAGCGCGTGGAGAGCGAGCTGATGCGCGCGCAGCGGCTGGAAAGTCTGGCGATGCTGGCGGCCGGCTTGAGTCACGACCTGCGCAATATCCTGCAGCCGTTGTTGATCGTGCCCGACCTGCTGGCCGGGCGCACCGACGACCCGCAGCTGCGTCAGTTGGCCAAGGTGGTGGCCGAGTGCGGCCGGCGCGGGCATGAGATGGCCGAGTCGATGCTCTCGTTCGTGCGCGGCTCCAACAAGCCGCGCGAGCAGGTGTCCGTCGCCAGTCTGTTCCAGGGCGTGCAGATGCTGCTCAGGAGCAGCCTGCCCGATGGCGTGCGCCTGCAGATGGAGACGATCGCCCTGGATCTGACCATCGAGGCCAATTACACCGAACTGCAGCAATGCCTGCTCAACCTGGGTTTGAACGCGATCCAGGCGATGCCGGGTGGCGGCACATTGATTCTGTCGGCCGATCGCCATGACGATGCGCGCGTGCGCATGAGCGTGGCCGACACCGGCGTGGGCATGAGCGATGAAACCCGCGCACGCCTGTTCAGCCCCTTCTTCACCACCAAGGCCGACGGCACCGGGCTGGGGCTGATTTCGTGCAAGCGCATCATCGAAAGCTATGGCGGCAGCATCCTGGTCGACAGCCGGCTGGGCGAGGGCACGCGTTTCGACATGCTGGTGCCGATGCGCTCGAACGCGGTGGCAGTTGCCGACACCGAGCCGCCGCTGCCGCTGGGCCAGGGGCAACGCATCCTGCTGGTGGACGGCGAAGCCACGCGCCTGTCGCTGCTGGGCAATGCACTGTCCAGCCAGGGCTATCAGCCGCAGCTGGCCACCGATGGCGCGGCCGCGCTGCAACTGGTGCAGCCACACGCCATGCCCGACCTGGTGATCATCGACAGCGACATCATTCTGCTCTCGGCCGTGAGCGTGCTGTTGAGCATGCAGGAGCTGGGCTATCAGGGCCCGGCGATCGTGCTGGAAGATGTCGGCGCGCCGCTGCAGCGGATGCACTTTCCGGCGGATATCCCGGTGCATGTGCTGCGCAAGCCGCTGGAAATGCGCCGGGTGTTCCGTGCCGTGTCGCACGCGCTCGAAATGGCCTGATCCAGGGGTTTTCGCGCGTTGCGGGCGTGCTTGTTCAAGTGCAATGCGATTGCAACAGTTGACGCCCGCGCCGGCCGCATGCGCGAATAACGCATGACCACCGTGCTTCTCAGCCTCGGCAGCAATGTCCAGCCGACTCACTACCTGCGCTTGGCCGTCGACGCCTTGCGCGCGCGCTTTGGCCAGCTCGACGTGTCGCCTGCGTACCGCACGCCGGCGGTGGGCTTCGACGGGCCGGACTTCGTCAACAACGCGGTGGTGCTGGATACCGATCTGGATCTGCACGCGCTAGATCATTGGCTGCATGCGCTGGAAGACGCGCACGGCCGCGACCGCAGCGGCCCGCGTTTCAGTGACCGCACCCTGGATGTGGATGTGGTGTTCTTCGGTGATTGCATCATCGAAGGGCCCGGGCATTTGCGTATTCCGCGGCCGGAGCTCAAGCATGCGTTCGTGTTGAAGCCGCTGGCCGATATCGCGCCTGGCTTTATCGATCCGTTGAGCGGGCAGACGCTGGCCGCGCTATGGCAGGCGCACCCGCAGTACGGCACCGCGTTTACGACGGTGGAGCTGGAGGCGGCCCCCGTCGCGGCGGCTGTGGCGCAGTAGCGCAGCGCTGCAGTACCGGCAAGGCGTGACTGACAACGCTTGCGGATCGTCGTAGGCAGGCGTGAAAGATGCCGCCCGGAACCGTCATGGTCGAGTCTGCAGGCAGCGCGTTATCCGCAGCGCACATGGAGCGAGTGTGCGCGGCAGCGCGCCTGGCCGCTTGGACAGTTGCTTAACTGAGCTGGCGGCCACCGTCCACATGCAAGGTATGGCCAGTGACGAAGCTGGCTTCATCGAGCAACCAGCGCACTGCCTCGGCGATCTCTTCGGGCGTGCCGATGCGTGCCAGCGGCGTGCGCGCGAGCAGGGCCTGCTTGGCGTCGGAAGACTTGCCTTCTTCCGGCCACAGAATCGCGCCGGGGGCGACCGCATTGACGCGCACCTGCGGTGCCAGTTCCAGTGCGAGCGAGCGGGTCAGCATTTCCAGCGCGCTCTTGGACGCGCCGTACAGCGGGTGATTGCGCATCGGCTGCTGGGCATGCAGGTCGGTGAGGTTGACGATGGCACCGCGGTGCTGGCGCAGTTGTGCGGCCGCAGCCTGGGCGATGAAGAACGGCGCGCGCGCGTTGACTGCAAACAACTCGTCCCATTGCGCTGCGGTCGCTTCGCCCAGCGCGGTGGGATAGAACGCCGAGGCGTTGTTGACCACCCCATCCAGGCGGCCGAATGTTGCGATGCAGTCGGCGACCAGTTGCGCCGGTGCCTCCGGCAAGCGTAGATCGGCGTGCAAGGCCAGCGCGCTGCCTGCGCGTTGCGCGCACAACGCGGCCACGCGCGCGCTGAGCGCCTCACCGGAGCGGTGTGCATGCAAGGCCACGCGGTAGCCGGCCGCATGCAGGGTGGTGGCGATCTGCGCGCCGATACGGCGGCCTGCGCCGGTGATCAAGACCACCTTGGAACTGTCTGTCATGGCGTACTCGCTCGGCGTTGCAAAGGGCTCGGCTATCCTGTGCATTGTCCCCGCAACCGGTGCCCGCATGCACGCCGACCTTCCCACTCCCGATTCGGACGCCTTGGCGCACAGCGACCGCCTGGCTGCGCATGTGCGCGCCGAAATCGCCGCTGCCGGCGGTGCGATCCCGTTCTCGCGTTTCATGGAGCTGGCGCTGTATGCGCCGGGTCTTGGCTATTACAGCGCCGGCTCCAGCAAATTTGGCGAGGCCGGCGATTTCGTCACCGCGCCCGAGCTTGGGCCGTTGTTCGCAGCGACCGTGTCCGGTGCGTTGGCGCCGGTGTTGCAGCAGCTCGGCCCAAGTGCCCGTGTGCTCGAAGTAGGCGGTGGCAGCGGCGCATTTGCCGAAGTCACGCTCAAGCGCCTGCTCGAGCTCGATGCGCTGCCCGAGCGTTACGCGATTCTGGAGCCCAGTGCAGACTTGCGCGAACGTCAGCGCGAGCGGTTGGGGCGCACGCTGATACCGCCGGTGTTCGATCTGGTCGAGTGGCTGGATGCACCGTTTCCGGACGATTGGGACGGGGTGCTGTTCGCCAACGAAGTGATCGATGCATTGCCCACGCCGCGCTTCGCGCTGCGCGATGGCGAGGTGTATGAGGAAACCGTGGTGCTGGATGCGCAGCAGCAGTTTGCACGTGGCGAGCAGCCGGCCGATGCGTTGCTGGGTGCAGCGGTGCGTCATCTGGAGCGCTATCTGCAGCAGCCGTTTGCCGATGGCTATCGCTCGGAGTTGCTGCCGCAGTTGCCGTACTGGATTCAGGCGGTGGCCGGTGGTCTGAAGCGGGGGGCGATGTTGTTTGTCGACTACGGTTACCCGCGTGGCGAGTTCTATCGTGCACAACGCGAAGACGGCACCTTGCGTGCGTTCTATCGTCATCGCATGCATGAGGATCTGTATCGCTGGCCGGGTCTGCAGGATCTGACCGCGTCGGTAGACTTCACGGCGTTGGCCGAGGCCGGCACCGGTGCCGGTTTCGAGTTGGCCGGTTACTGCACGCAATCGAGCTTTCTGTTGGGCAATGGATTGGATGCGCTACTGGCGCAGGCCGATACGCGCACCGATGAGGTGGGGCGCATGCGCTTGCGCGAGCAGATCAAACGCTTGACCTTGCCCAGCGAAATGGGCGAGCGATTCCAGGTGATGGGCTTTGCGCGCGATGTCGATTTTGCGCCTGCATTTCTGGCGGGCGATCTCACATGGCGGCTGTGACGTCTGCACTGCGTCCGTTTTATCGGCCGTGGTTGTGGGTGGGTTTGTGGATCGCGGCAATTTTCGTGGTGATTGCGGTGTGCCTGGGGCCACCGCCAGAGTTTCCGGAGCTACCCTCCAACAGCGATAAGGCGGAGCACTTTTTGACGTTCGCGTTGTTGTGCTGGGGTGCGGTGCAGTTGTTCGCCACACGTCGGGCGTTGTTGTTTGCGGCGTTCGGGTTGGTGTTGCTGGGTATCGGTATCGAGATCGCGCAAGGTGCGTTGACGACCAATCGCAGTGCTGATCCCTACGATGCGCTGGCCGATACCTTGGGCATCCTTGCCGGGTTGTGTCTTGCGTGGACGCGGCTGCGGTTGGTGATGTTGCGGGTGGATCAGCGGGTGTTTGGGTCGCGCTGATTTTTCTGTGTTTTGCGGTTTTGGAATGACTGGCAAAATTTGGTGCGCAGGGCTGAGGCATGGCTGCAGGGCCCTTGCCCGCCCACCCTCGCGGGACACGCCGCAAGTACGTCCGTGTAGGCTCTTACGCGGCATCCATGCCGCGTAAGGTCCCGCGACGGTGGGCGGGCAAGGACCAGTCGAGGTGGTCGGTGTGCATGGTTGCAAGCAAGGCATGGTGTGTTGTTTGGATAACGCCGCGGCCGATCAGCTTCGCAACGCAAAGCGCAACGCGATCAACAGGCAGGCTTTCATCAAACTACCGACCAACTGTCTGGTGAGGGCACCGCGCACTCGACTCACCAAGCTTTTGATCGCATCTAAACGACGCTACGACTCGAAATCTCGGGTGTCTTGAAACGCATGGAGAGTGCGGATAGATCAGTTACAGAGCGGTTGATCTGTGACTTCGCTGCAGGGCCCTTGCCCGCCCACCAGCGCGGGACACGCCGCAAGTACGTCCGTGTAGGCTCTTACGCGACATCCATGCCGCGTAAGGTCCCGCGCTGGTGAGCGGGCAAGGACCAGTCGAGATAGTCGGTGTGCATGCTTTCAAGCAACCAGCAAACTGTCTGGTGCGGTGTCACGCAAGCGGTGAGGGCACCGCGCGCTCGACTGACTAGGGCAAACGCACCGCGTGTTCGCGCAACCACTTGGTTGCGACCCACTTTTCGCCGGCTAATACCGGTGCGCCGGCATGCAGGCTGCGCGTCATTGGATGCGGGCGGTCGTAGCTGAAAAACACGGCGTTGCCTTTGACGGCGGCCACGTCCAGATGTGCATCGGGAAAGCGCGTGGCGCCGCCGCGTTCGGGCGTGTTGAGATACATCACCAGCGATGCGAGGCGTTGACCGCCGGCCTGCAACAACACCGGTGTGCCGGCGGCGGTTGGGTCGAAATAGTCGTAGTGCGGCTGATATTCCGCGCCGGTGGCGTAGCGCAGGACCTGCAACCCTTCGCCGTGGTCTACCGGCCAATCGAGCAGGCGTGCGATGCGCGCTTCGATGCGTTGGCATAACGCGTCCTGGCCCAGTTGCAGACACATGCTGTCACTGGTGCGCGCGGCGTGCACGATCTGCGCGCCGTTGTCGTTATCCACGGTGCGCGAGCGTGCCAGGCGTGGTTGTGCCAGTGCGATCAAGGCATCGCATTCGGCATCGGACAGAAAATCACCCAGCACCACCACGCGCGGCAGCAGCAGGCTGACCAGTACACACACTTGGCGGTCGCCCAGATCCAGCAGCGAGGCATCGTTGTCCTGCAACACCGCAGGCACGCGCACCGGTACCGGCAGGCTGTGTGTCACTGCATGTTGCTGGATGTGCTCACGCAACAGCGCTTCGACCGCGTCGATGGCGTCCTGCTCGTTCCAGCCCTGATCCAGTAGCGGTTGTAGCGCTTGCTCGGGCGGTTGGCCGGCCATTGCCTGCGCAATGATCCAATCGCCCAGGGCGGCGGGAATAGTGGTCGATGTCATCGCCCTACAGTGCATGCCAACGTGTGGCAGCTTTATGTCAAATGTGTCGCGGTAAGACAAATGCAACACATAGCCCCTATAAAAGTGACGGGGATCTTGAACGTGCTCGCCACTGCAGTGCGCGGAACGCCACCAATTCTTGACGACTCCTCTTCATACCGGACCTTTTGACCTGGAGATCAGCCGCATGGCCGTTCGCAACAGCAGCAAGACATTACTGATGACGTTTGGTACCGCACTGGCGCTGTCCGCCTGCGGTGGTGGTGCCGACCGCGTCGCTTCGCCTGGCGAGGGCGCGTTTCCGCCCGCACCGACACCCGCTCCTGCACCGACCCCGGCGCCCACGCCGGCACCGACGCCTGCGCCGGCACCGACCGGCCCGGCTGCGGATTGCCCGACCGGTTTTTCCAACGTCGGCACCATCGCCAACAATACGCTGCGCGCCTGCCAGTTGCCGGACACCATCACCGGCAATCTGGTGGTGCCGGCACGTGCAGGCACTGCGTATTCGATCAGTGGCCGCGTCAACGTGGGGACCGACCGCGGCGGCAATGCCATTGCACCGGCCGCCGGCAGCGCGCAGGGCATTTTGACGATCGAGCCGGGCACGACCTTGTACGGCTCGTCGGGGAGCGACTACATCGTGGTCAATCGCGGCTCGCAGATCTTTGCCGAAGGCAGCGCCACCGCACCGATCGTGTTCACTGCGCGTCAGGCGCTGGACGGCACCGTCACCGCCAATACCATCGGCCTGTGGGGCGGCATTGTGGTGTTGGGCCGCGCGGCCATCAACAACTGCCCGGGCACCACCGTGTCAGGTACGCCGGAATGCCAGGCGCAGGTCGAAGGCACCAACGCGTTCTACGGCGGCAACAGCGTCACCGACAACAGCGGTTCCATGCGCTATCTGCGCGTGATGTATTCGGGCTTCGAAATCTCGCCCAACAACGAGCTGCAGGGCATCACCCTGGCAGGTGTTGGTAACGGCACGCGTCTGGATTACGTGCAGATCCACAACAGCTCCGACGACGGCATCGAATGGTTCGGTGGGTCGGTCAACGGCAGCCACGTGGTGATCACCGGTGCCGACGACGATTCGCTGGATACCGATGCCGGTTGGAACGGCGCCTTGCAGTTCGGCATCGTGGTGCAGCGCGCCGGCGGCGGCGACCGCATGAACGAGTGGAGCAGCCTGCGTCGCCAGCCGTATTCGCGTCCGAAGGTGGCCAACTTCACCTACGTGGGCAATGCGCGCGCCGGTGCGGCGATCATGCTCAACCAGGGCACGCAGGCCGCGTTCTACAACTCGGTGTTCACGCGTCCGGCGGGTGGCACCGGCGATGGCCTGGTGTGCTTCAACCTGGCCGACGCCGACACCCTGGGCACGTTCAACTCGGTGTTCTTCGCCTGCCCGACCGCCTTCGGTAGCGATGCGCGTGCGGCCACCCAGTTTGCGGCCGGTACCAACAACGTTGCCAACGGTGTGTCCACGTTGCAGAACACCTTCGTCAATGGCGCCAACGAAACCGCCGTGCCGGCATTCCAGGGCTTGAATGGGGTGAGCAGCTTCTTCCAGCAGGTGAACTACATCGGTGGCGTGCGTGATGCCAACGACACCTGGTGGCAGGGCTGGACCTGCGGTCTGACCGCCGATCGTCCCTGCTGAGGCACAGCGTCACGCGGCGGCCCGATGGTCGCCGCGTGATGCGTCCAGCTTCATCTTTCAGTTGCCAGGGCTCCCACGATGCGAACCTCCGCTGTCGCCCGTCTTTCGCGGACGGGCCTGTCTCTTTCCATTTCCACCTTGCTGTTTTCCGGCGCTGCGCTGGCGCAATCGACCACCACCGATGCCGATTCCAGCAGCGGCACCAGCAGCACGACCAGCACCACCAACAGCGCGCCCAAGCAACTCGACCAGGTCGTGGTGCGTGGCGAATACATTCCCGAACCGATGCTGCAGACCTCCGAGGTGGCGTCCTTCATCACCCGTGAGGACATGGAGCGTACCGGCGACAGCAGCGCAGCGGTGGCGCTGACGCGTGTCACCGGCCTGAGCCTGTCGCGCGGCAAGTATGTGTATGTGCGCGGCCTGGGCGAGCGCTATTCGTCAGCGTTGTTCAATGGCTCGCCGTTGCCCAGCCCCGAGCCGATGCAGCGCGTGGTGCCGCTGGATCTGTTTCCCAGCGATGTGCTGGCCAGCGTCACCGTGCAAAAAACCTATTCGGCCGATTATCCGGGCGAATTCGGCGGCGGCGTGATCGATCTGCAATCGATGACGGTGCCGGATAAACCGTTTCTCTCGCTCACGGTGGGCGGCGGCGTCAACAGCGTCAGCACCGGCGAAAAAGGCCTGACCTATTACGGTTCCGGCGACGACGAGTGGGGCTATGACGATGGCACGCGCAAGCAGCCTGCCGCGTTGCGCGATGCGATCCAGAGCGGCCGGCGCGTCGACCTGGGCAGCTTCTCGCGCGAGGACATCCGCAGCATCGGCCGCAGCTTGAACAATGCCAACCTGTACGTGCTGCAGGAAAAGGACAGCATCGCCCCGGACGTCAATGTCGGCGGCAGCGCCGGCTACAGCATGGATGTGGGCGAAGCCAAGCTGGGCATCATTGCGGTGGCCAGTTACGACAACGAATGGCGCACGCGTACCGGCAAGCAGCAAGACGGCATCTTTGTCGGCGATACGGTCGAGTTCAATTCCAACTACGACTTCGCCACCACCCGCAACAACGTGCGCACCAACGGCATGCTGGGCCTGGGGTGGGAATACGGCCGCCACACCATCGGCTGGACCACCTTGTATGTGCACGACGCCTTGAAGGTGGCGCGTAGCCGCGCCGGTCGCGATGAGCTGGCCGGGTTCGATGTGCGCGACGACAACACCGAGTGGTACGAGCGCCAGCTGATCAACAACCAGCTGCGCGGTACGCATGCATTCGGCGAATACGATGACTTGAAGATCGAATGGCGCGCAGCGGTGGCCAATGCCAGCCGCGATGTGCCGTACGAAACCGGCATTCGTTACGAACTGCTGGATGGCTACTGGGCGCACGATGCCTCGCGCGTGCAGAACTACACCCGTTTCAGCAAGGTCGACGACAAGGTGGCCAGCGGTGGCGTGGATGTGACCTGGCGCCTGCCGATCGAGCACGACCTCACCGTCAAGGGCGGTCTGGCTTATCTGGACAACGACCGCACGGCGTGGAGCCGCGAATTCCGCTTCCTGGCGCTGGATGGCCCGCTGCCGTTCTACAACCAGTTCCAGCGTGTGGATTACCTGATCTCCGATTTCAACCTCAGCAACGATCTGCTGCGCCTGCGCGAGACCACCGGCAGCTTCGGTGCGGCCGCGTACGATGCGACCTTGAAGGTCAAGGCGGCGTATCTGCAGGCCGAGGGCGAGATCGTGCCGACCCTACGCGCCACCGTCGGTGTGCGTTACGAAGACGCCACCCAGGCGGTGCATCCGTACGACATCTTCAGCGGCACGCGGCAGGACAGCGTGGCACCGTTGGAAAACAGCTATGCGCTGCCATCGGCCACGGTGACCTGGAATTTTGCCGAAAACCAGCAGCTGCGCTTCGGTGCCTCCAAGACCATCGCACGGCCGCAGTTCCGCGAAATGGCACCGCAGCAGTATCTGGACCCGGATATCGACCGCCAGTTCTTCGGCAACCCGTTCCTGGTCGATAGCGAGCTGGTCAATCTGGATGCGCGCTACGAATGGTTCTTCGAGCCGGGCCAGTACGTCACCGTCGGCGCGTTCTACAAGAGCATCGACAAGCCGATCGAAGCCATCGTCAACGATGCACCCGGTGGCGGCATCGTGCAGAGTTTCATCAATGCGCCCAAAGCCACGCTGTACGGCGTCGAGCTGGAAGCCAAGAAGTATCTGGACCTGCCGATCGCGGGTGACTGGTGGGGCGACAACCGGGTGTTCGTGTCCGGCAACTACACGCGCACCAAGTCGGAGGTGAGTGCCAGCGATGGCGACACCGTGCAGCCGTTCGGCTTCACTGCGCCGGTGCAGGCGACCTTGTTCATCCGCGATGGCTCGGCCTTGCAGGGGCAGTCCGACGACATCGCCAACCTGCAGATCGGTGTGGAAAGCGAAAGCACCCACAGCCAGGCCACGTTGATCGCCAACTATGTCGGCGAGCGGGTGTCCGCACGTGGTCGCCCGGGGCAGCCGGATTACATCGACAAGCCGGGCACCTCGCTGGATCTGGTGATCAAGAAGGGTCTGGTGTGGTCGGGCAATACGCTGTCGTTGAACTTTGCGGCACGCAATCTGCTCAAGACCAAGTATCAGGAATACCAGAGCCTGGGCAGCAACCGGGTGGACCTGTACGAGTACCAGCCTGGCGTGACATATGACCTGAGTGTGACAGCGCGCTTCTGATCCAACGCGCGCTGCTGTCAATGCAAACGCCCGCTGTGCATCGCATGGCGGGCGTTTTGCGTTTGATGGTGTGTCGCCGTGTGTCGGCATGTGTCATCGGTTTCTTCGAACTGACACATTGCTGCCGCATTCTGTCATCCGACCGCAATCCTGAGACGGATGTCCGCTTTGCAGCGCGTTTTGCCCTCCTTGAAACCCGTGATGACGCTGCGTGGTGTTCGCACTGCGGTGGCCTGCGTGCTGCTTGCGGTGTTGGCGCTGCAGTGCGCGCGCTTGCTGTGGGTGTTGATCACACCGATCGGGCCGTTGGGCACTGGCCAGGTCGCCACGTTAGTTAATGCGGATCTGCCCGCACTGCGCCGCGATGTGTTCTATCGCAGCGTGCCCGAGAGCAACAGCGACGGCATCGTGTTGCATGGGGTACGCGCAGGCGGTACGCAAGCGGCCGCGTTTTTGAGCAATGGCGATGGCAAGCAAGGCGCGTATCGCGTGGGCGATGCCGTGGTGCCTGGCGTGGTGGTGCACGCGATCGCGAGCGATCACGTGTTGCTGCGTGCAAGCAACGGCGTGCGGCGTCTGGCGTTGGTCGAGTCCACGGCGTCGTCATCGTCGAGCGCATCGCCTGCAACGAGCGCGACAGCGGCGACAAGCGCGGCACCTGCGGTGATGTCGAATGTCGGCACAGTGGCTGGCGCGGCTGCAGCCACGGCTGTCGACCCGCAACAACTGCTGACGACCGCCGGCTTGCGTGCAAGTACGGATGGCAGCGGCTTCACCGTGATGCCGCGTGGCGATGGCGCATTGCTGCGCCAGGCCGGCCTGGCACCGGGCGATGTGCTGACCCAGATCAATGGCCGCACGCTCGATGCCGAACACCTGCGCGAGCTGCAGGACGAACTGCGCGATGGCCAGGCGGCCACGCTGACCTACCGCCGCGACGGCCAGACCCACACCATGACCTTGAAGCGCCCGCAATGACCGCTGTTCGCCCTATATGGCTGCTTTCAGCCACGTTGTTGTTAGCACTGCCGGCCGTGCCGATGGTGTCGCTGCATGCCGCCGATGCGCCGGCCGTGCGTTTACAAGATGTGGACCTGCGCGCCTTCATCCAGGATGTGTCGCGTGCCACCGGCATCACCTTCATCGTGGACACGCGCGTGCAGGGCACCGTCAATGTGGCGCGTGCGCAGGCGATGTCGGAAGAAGACCTGCTCGGCATGCTGCTGGCGGTGTTGCGTGCCAATGGCTTGATCGCGGTGTCCAGCGGTCCTTCGACCTATCGCATCATTCCCGACGACACCGCAGCGCAACAGCCTGGCAGCGCGGCCAACGGCAACCTGGGCTTTGCCACGCAGGTGTTCACCCTGCAACGCGTAGATGCGCGCAGCGCTGCTGAGATTCTCAAACCCTTGATCGGGCGCGGCGGCGTGATCATGGCGATGCCGCAAGGCAATAGCCTGCTGATTGCCGATTACGCCGACAATCTGCGCCGGGTGCGCGGCCTGGTCGCGCAGATCGACACCGACCGCGCGGCGATCGACACGGTGACCTTGCGTAATAGCTCGGCGCAGGAACTGGCACGCACGCTGACCTCGCTGTTCGGGCAGGCTGGCGAGCGCAGCAATGTGCTGTCGGTGTTGCCGGTGGAAAGCAGTAATTCGTTGATCGTGCGCGGTGACCCGGCACTGGTGCAGCGTGTGGTGCGCACCGCGGTGGATCTGGATGGACGCGCCGAGCGGCGTGGCGATGTCAGCGTGGTGCGTCTGCAACACGCCAGTGCCGAACAATTGCTGCCGGTGTTGCAGCAGCTGGTCGGGCAGACGCAAGGCAACGAGGCGCAGCCTGGGCAGGATGCGCGCCCGACTGCCGTGGATGTGGCAGCCGCTGCCGGTGGTGCACAGACGCAGGTGATTGCACCGGCTGCCGGCAAGCGCCCGGTGATCGTGCGCTACCCAGGCTCCAATGCCTTGATCATCAACGCCGACCCGGAGACCCAGCGCGCCTTGATGGATGTGATCCGGCAGCTGGACGTGCATCGCGAGCAGGTCCTGGTCGAAGCGATCGTGGTGGAGATCTCCGACACCGCCGCCAAGCGCCTGGGCGTGCAGCTGCTGCTGGCCGGCCGCAATGGCACGGTGCCGTTGATCGCCACGCAATACAGCGGTGCAGCGCCGGGCATCGTGCCGCTGGCCGCTGCGGCTGCCGGCACGCGCAGCAATAACGGTGAAGACGATTCGGTGTTGGAACAGGCGCGCAATGTGGCCGCGCAATCGTTGCTGGGCTTGAGCGGTGGATTGATCGGCCTGGCCGGGCAAAGCAACGATGCGGTGTTCGGCATGATCATCGATGCGGTCAAGAGCGACACCGGCTCCAACCTGTTGTCCACACCGTCGATCATGACGCTGGACAACGAGCAGGCGCGCATCCTGGTGGGCCAGGAAGTGCCGATCACCACCGGCGAAGTGCTGGGCACCGCCAACGTCAATCCGTTCCGCACCATCCAGCGCCAGGATGTGGGCGTGCAGCTGGAAGTGCGCCCGCAGATCAATACCGCTGGCGGCATCACGCTGGCGATCAAGCAGGAAGTCTCGGCGATCGCCGGGCCGGTCAGCGCGCAGTCCTCGGAGCTGGTGTTCAACAAGCGCCAGATCGAAACCCGCGTGGTGGTGGAAAACGGCGCCATCGTCGCACTCGGTGGTTTGCTCGATCAGAACGACCGCCAGACCGTGGAAAAGGTGCCGCTGCTGGGCGATGTGCCCGGCCTGGGCGCGCTGTTCCGGCATAAATCGCGCAATCGCGACAAGACCAATCTGATGGTGTTCATTCGCCCGACCATCATCCGCGATGCGGCCGATGCGCAGCGCATGACCGCACCGCGCTACAACTATCTGCGCGATCGCCAGTTGGCCGATGGCGACCCGGAAGCCGCGCTCGATGCACTGGTGCGCGACTATCTGCGTGCACAGCCGCCGCAATTGCCGGCCGGGCCATCGTCGGCCGTGCCTGCGCCGGCAACAACGCCTGCGCCCGGCGCGCGTCCCGCGCAGCGCTGATGGCATGAACGCCGTACGCGCCAGCATTTCCTACGCGTTCGCCAAGCGCCACGGCGTGGTGCTGCTCGGTAGCGACAGCGCTGCGCAGATCGGCCTGCGCGAAGGTGGCGATGTGCAGGCCTTGATCGAGCTGCGGCGTGCGCTCGGTGTGCCATTGCAGGTACGCACCTTGGCGCCGTCGGTCTTCGACCGGCATGTGTCGGAGATCTACGCCGATGCCGGCATGGAGCAGGGCGTGCAGGTGGAGGCGCTGGACCTGCACGGCAGCCTGGATTCGTTGATCGACGAGATTCCCACCGCCGATCTGCTCGACAGCCAGGACGATGCGCCGATCATCCGCCTGATCAACGGCATCATTGCCGAAGCTGCGCGCCTGGGCGCCTCGGACGTGCATCTGGAATCCTACGAATCGCGCTTGCGCGTGCGGTTGCGCGTGGATGGCGTGATGCGCGAAGCGGCGACCTTGCCCGGGCGTATCGCCCCGCTGCTGGTGTCGCGCGTGAAGGTGATGGCACGCCTGGATATCGCCGAAAAACGCATTCCGCAAGATGGCCGCGTGTCGTTGGTGATGGGCGCCAAGGCGTTGGATGTACGTGTCTCGACGCTGCCTACGCGCAGCAGCGAGCGCGTGGTGCTGCGCATCCTGGACAAGGAGCGGGGCACGCTGTCGTTGGCACAGTTGGGCATGCCGCCGGCGGTGATGCACACGGTGCAGCGCGCCTTGCAGGTGCCCAACGGCATCGTGCTGGTCACTGGCCCGACCGGTTCGGGCAAGACCACCACGCTGTATGCGGCGCTGAGCCTGCTCAACGATGGTTCGCGCAATATCCTCACGGTGGAAGACCCGGTGGAATACGCCATTGATGGTGTCGGCCAGACCCAGGTCAACGCACGTGTCGGCATGACCTTTGCGGCCGGCCTGCGCGCGATCCTGCGGCAGGACCCGGACGTGGTGATGATCGGCGAGATCCGCGATACCGAGACCGCGCAGATTGCCGTGCAGGCCAGTTTGACCGGCCACCTGGTGCTGTCCACCGTGCACACCAACGATGCGGTGGGCGCGGTCACGCGCCTGCGCGATATGGGCATCGAACCGTTTCTGCTCGCATCGAGCCTGCGATTGATTCTGGCGCAGCGGCTGGTGCGGCGCCTGTGCACGCAGTGCCGCGCACCGCGCCCGCTGGATGCCGGCACGCGCCAGATGTTGGATGCCACGGACGCGGCAACGATCTACAGCGCGGTGGGCTGCACAGCCTGCCATCACAGCGGTTATGCCGGGCGCGTGGGCATTTACGAAGCCATCGCGGTGGACGATGCAATGCGCCGCCTGATCGGCGACAACGCCGACGAAGATGCATTAGCGGCGGTGGCCTTCGCACGCGCGCCGCGCCTGGGCGATGCCGCGCGCGCGGCGGTGCTGCAAGGTCTCACCACACTGGAGGAAGCGCTGCGCGTCACCCGCCAGCAGGACGATGCACATGCCACGGTTTGATTACACCGTGCTCGATCTGCACGGGTACAGCCGCCAGGGCGTGATCACTGCCGACAACGCGCACAGTGCGCGTGCGCAACTGGAACAGCGGCAGTGGGTACCGGTGCGCGTGGAGGCGGCGGTAGCGACCAGCAGCGTGCGCCCGGCGCGTTTCAGCGGCAAGGATCTGGTGTTGTTCACCCGTCAGCTCGCCACACTGGTGGAGACCGCACCGCTAGAAGAAGCGCTGCGCACCATCGGCACGCAGTCCGAACGCCGCGGCGTGCGCCGGGTGACCAGCCAGACGCACGGGCTGGTGGTTGAAGGCTTTCGTCTGTCCGATGCGATGACGCGCCAGGGCAACGCGTTTCCGCCGCTGTATCGCGCGATGGTGGCCGCGGGCGAAAGCGCCGGTGCGTTGCCGCAGGTGCTGGAGCGGTTGGCGGACTTGTTGGAACGGCAGGCGCAGGTGCGCAGCAAGTTGCAGTCTGCACTGGTCTACCCGGCGGCGTTGGCCTTGACCGCCGGTGCGGTGGTGATCGTGCTGATGACCTTCGTGGTGCCCAAGGTGGTGGACCAGTTCGATTCGATGGGGCGTGCGTTGCCGTTGCTGACGCGCATGGTGATTGGCGTGTCGAACTTTCTGTTGCATGCAGGCATTCCGTTGCTGATTGCGTTGGTCATTGCGGTGATCGCGGCGCTGCGGTTGCTCAGGCGCCCGGAGCTGCGCCTGGCCGCCGACCGCGCGGTGCTGCGTGCGCCATTGCTCGGCCGGTTGATCCGCGATCTGCATGCCGCACGCATGGCGCGCACCCTTGCCATCATGGTCAACAGCGGGCTGCCGTTGATGGAAGGCTTGATGATCGCCGCGCGCACCGTCGACAACCGCGCGTTGCGGCTGGCTACCGACAACATGGTCACCGCGATCCGCGAGGGCGGCAGTCTGGCAGCGGCGATGAAGCGGGCGGGCGTGTTTCCACCGACGCTGTTGTACATGGCCTCCAGCGGCGAGAACAGCGGGCGCCTGGCGCCGATGCTGGAACGCGCCGCCGATTATCTGGAGCGCGAATTCGAGTCGTTCACCACCGCGGCGATGAGCCTGCTGGAGCCGGCCATCATCGTGCTGCTCGGCGGCGTGGTGGCGGTGATCGTGCTGTCGATCCTGCTGCCCATCCTGCAATTCAACACCCTCGCGCTTGGTTGAGCGCGGCCGCCTATCCTTGGAGATCCTCATGCAGTCCATCCATCCTCGCGTACGCATCGGCTCGCTCACATCGCACGGGCGCATGCGCGGCTTCACCCTGGTCGAGTTGATGGTGGTGATCGTCATCATCGGCCTGCTCGCCACGGTGGTGATGATCAACGTGATGCCCAGCCAGGACCGCGCGATGGTCGAAAAAGCGCGTGCCGACGTGGCGGTGCTGGAGCAGGCGCTGGAAACCTATCGGCTGGACAACCTCGGCTACCCGAGCACCGAACAGGGCTTGCAGGCCCTGCTCAACGCGCCGAGCGGATTGACCCGGCCCGAGCGGTATCGGCAGGGTGGCTATATCCGCCGCCTGCCGGAAGATCCGTGGGGCCACGCGTATCAGTACCGTCGCCCGGGCCGCAGTGGTGGCTTCGATGTGTACTCGTTCGGCGCCGATGGCGTGGAAGGCGGCGACGCCGACAATGCCGATATCGGCAACTGGCGCTGAGTTGCCGAAATGTCTGGGCAACCGACCATCGTTAAGCATGTGCCCGCACGCGCGCCGCGCGCGGGCATGCGTGGCTTCACTTTGCTCGAACTGCTCGCGGTGCTGGTGATCACCGCACTCGCCAGCACCTTGGTGGTGATGACCTTGCCCGATACGCGGCGCGATCTGCACGACCAGGCCGATGCGTTGGCCAGCGCCCTGCTGCACGCACGCGACGAGGCGATCCTGAGCCTGCGTATGGTCGAGGTGACTGTCGATGCAGGCGGTTATGCGTTTCGACGCCAGGTGCAGCAGCGTTGGGTGCCACTGGATGAAAAACCTTTCGTTGCCATGCGTTGGCCGGATGGCGTGCAGACCGCATTGCCGGTTGGCGGCACGCAAGTGAGCGTGCGTTTCGATCCTACCGGCGCGGCGACGCCGCAACGCATCGCGCTGGCTGACGGTCAACAGCGGGTGCAGGTCTTGGTGGATGCAGCCGGCGTGGTGCGGGTCGATGCGCCACAACGCTAATCGCCATGACAGCGCTGGATTTTCGCTGCTCGAACTGATGGTCGCGCTGGCGATCTTCGGTATGGCCGTGGTTGGCTTGCTGAATTTGTCCGGCGAAAGCACGCGCACTGCCGTGGTGCTGGAAGAGCGTGCGTTGGCTGCGGTGGTTGCAGAGAATCAGGCAATCGAAGCGATGCTCGCGCCCACGGCCGCAGCGCTGGCACCGGCGAATGGGCAAGAGACCTTGGGTGGCCGCAGGTGGGACTGGCAGCGAAAGTCGATGCCGGCCGGCGGCGCAGGCATTGTGCGGATCCAGGTGCAGGTGCGGGCCGCAGCGCAGGCGCAGGAAATCGCCAGCCTCAGCGTCTTGCGGAGCGCCGAATGATCCGCGCACGTCGTGCCGCACTGTGCACCCGTGACAGTGCCGGCTTCACCTTGATCGAGCTGCTGGTCGCACTGGCGGTGTTCGCACTGGTGGCGGTCGCGGCAGTGGTGGTGATGCGACAGAGCATCGATCAGCGCGATGCGGTACGTGCGCGCCTGCAGCAGATTCGCGAGTTTCAACTTGCGCATGGTCTGCTGCGTAGCGATTTGCAGCAGGCCGCTGTGCGGCGCACGCGTAACAGCGAGGGCGGTGCTGCACGCACCGCGTTCGTCGCAAGCCCGCCCGGTGCGCCCGGGCCCTTGTTCGGTTTTGTGCGGCGCGGTTGGAGCAACCCGGATCAGGCGCCGCGTGCGTCGTTGCAGTATGTGGAGTACCGCGTGGTCGATGGACGCCTCGAGCGCAGTGCACGCCCCGTACTCGATGGCGCAGTTGCCGGCACGCCGCAGGTGGTGCTGCGCGGTGTGCGCTCGGCGGTGGTGGAGTTTCACTATCGCGCGCAGTGGAGCGATGGCTGGAGCGGCGGGCTCGAGGCACTGCCGGATGCGATCTCGCTGGAGCTGGACCTGGAGCAATGGGGCCGCGTACGCCAGCTGTTCGTGCTGCCGGAGGGGCGCGGATGACAGCCTTGAACGCAGGTAGGCAGCAACGCGGCGTCGCACTGCTGACGGTGTTGTTGCTGGTCGCAGTGATGACGCTGCTGATGGTGGCGGTGCTGGACGATCTACGCTCCGGTCTGCGTCGTAGCGGCAATGGCGAGGCGATGACGCAGGCGCAGTGGTACGCGCTGGGCACCGAAACCATTGCGCGGCAACGTCTGCAGGCATTGGCCAGGCGCGACCCGATGCGCACAACGCTGGAGGGCGGCTGGAACGATCAACCGATCACCTTCCCGCTGGACGACGGCGCGGTGAGCGTGCGTCTGCGCGATCGCGGCGGCTGTTTCAATCTCAACAGTGTGGTCGCCGGTGCTCCCGAGCAATGGCAACGCAACGACGACGGTGCACGCCAATACATCGCGTTGCTGCAGGTGCTCGGCATCGCGCCGCAACAGGCGCAGGCCTTGAGCGATGCGCTGGTGGACTGGATCGACAGCGACAGCCAGCCCGGTGCGCAGGGCGCCGAAGACGATCGCTACCTGCAATCGGCAGTGCCGTTGCGCACCGGGGCGACCTTGCTGGCCGGCGTCAGCGAACTGCGCGCCATCGCCGGCTATACGCCGCAGGTGATCGCGCAATTGCGGCCGTATCTGTGTGCATTGCCGGAGGGGCGCTTGTCGCCGATCAATATCAATACACTCAGCCTGGAAGATGCGCCGGTGTTGGTGGCGCTCACCGAAGGCGCGTTGGAGCTGCCAGCTGCGCGACGCGTCATTGCCGCGCGGCCGGCCGGAGGATGGCGCGACGCCAAGACGTTCCTGAGCCAGCCTGCGCTGATACAGGCCGAGCCTTCCAACGCCGTATTGGAACAATTCGCACTACGCACCAGCTATTTCTCCCTCTACAGCCAGGTCGACCATGCCGGCGCGCAGGTCATGCTGGATGCCTTGTTGCAGCAAGATCCTGCGGGGCGTGTGCGGCTGGTGGCACGCCAATGGAGTTCCGACGAATGAGTACCACCTTGCTGTTGCTGACCACCGATGCCACTGCGCAAGCCATTGCCGTGCGCGTCGATGCGCATGGCCAGGTGCTGTCGCAACGCGTAGCCAGCGCGCCGTTTGAAGCGTCTGCACGCTGTGTGCTGGTGGTGCCGGGCGTGGACGTGCAGTTGCGCTGGCTGACATTGCCGGGCCGCAGCACCGCGCAATCGATAGCCGCCGCACGCCTGCAACTGGCCGAGCATCTGGCGGTGGAGACGCAGACCTTGCATGTGGTGATCGCCGAGACTGCCGAAGCCGATGGCACGCGCCTGGTGGCTGCGGTGGAGAGCGCGGTGATGCAGCAGTGGTTGGCGCGCGCAGCGCAGCTAGATGTCACCCCCGATGCCGTGGTGCCAGATTGCCTGTTGCTGGCGCCCGGCGCTGACGGTGCGGCGGCAGTGATGGACTGGGATGGCCGTTGGCTGATCCGTGCCGCAGGCCTGGCCTGCAGCCTGGAGCCCGAGGCTGCACGCATGCTGCTGGGCGAGCGCGCACCGCTACAGCCGCCAACGACCGATCCTGCGCTTGCGATTGCCTGCTTTTCGCGATGCGCCACACGCGCGCCGATCAATTTGTTGCAGCAGGCATTCGCTGCAAAGCCGGCCACTGCGCAGATGGTCACGCCGCGTCGTCTTGCAGCGTTGGCCGCGCTGGTGTTGCTGTCGCCACTGTTGCTGATGCTGGCGCAGACACTACGCTACGAGATCGGTGCGCGCATGCTGCAGTCGCGCGCCGCCGCGCAGTTGGGCGTGCACGACGCAGCGGCGGTGCCGGCAGCGCTGCAGGCTCGCCGGCATGCTGGCGCAGCGGTCGATACCCTGGCGGTGCAGCTCGGTACCTTGTTCGCCGCAGTCGAAGCCATTCCCGCTGCCGAACTGGATCAACTCGACTATCAATCCGCACAGCCGTTTCGGGCCACACTGCTGCATACCGATGCCGCCAGCGTGCAGCAACTTTCCGCGCGGCTGGCAGAGGCAGGATGGCACGTGCAAGCAGGCACCGGCCAGAGCGAAGACGATCGCCTGCGCACGCCATTCGTGCTGGAGCCGCTGCGATGAGTGCAGGTCTGCAGCGCGGCCAGCAGTGGTGGCAGACGCGTGCGCCGCGCGAGCGGGTGATGCTGGGCGTGATGTGCGCCGCAGTGGCCGCGTTCGTCGGTTGGTATGCGCTTTACCTGCCACTGCGGCACTGGCGTGTACAGGCGCAGGCGCGTTACGCAGATGCGGCGCAGCTGGTACTGGATGCATCCGCGCAGACGTCGGCAACCAAGCGTCCCACCTCAGCGGGCACAGCGGCGCTGGCCGAGATCATCGCAAGCAGCGCACGCGATGCCGGTGTCGGCATCACCTCGCAACAGCGCAGCGCTTCGGGCCGGTTGGAGGTGCAGATCGATGCGGTGAGCGCCACCACCTTGTTCGCCTGGCTGGAACGGTTGCGGCAAGCGCATGGCCTGGCACCGACACAGTTGAGCATCGTGCGCGACCAGGGCCAACTGCGGGTACGCTGCGGATTTGCGGAGCCCGCACCGTGACGCGCACGCGTTGGATTTTGGTATTTGCACTGATGTTATTGGTCGCGTTGCTGGCATGGCTGCCACTGCGCCTGGTACTGCCACGCGAGGGGCTGCCGTTTTCGGTGCTGGACGTGGAAGGGCCGGTGTGGGCCGGCACGTTGCGGCAGGTGCAATGGCAGGGCATCGCATTCGGCGATGTCGCGGTGCGGCCACGCGTCTTGCCGTTGTTGCGTGGCGAGCGCCAGGTGCACCTGCAGACCACGCAGCTGCAGGTGCACCTGGTGGATGGCACGCAACACGGCATTCGCGATGCGCAGGGGCAGTTGTTGGTACGCCAGCCTGCGGGGATGACCTTGATCGATCTGGCATTGGAACTGCAGCAGGTCGATCTGCTGTTCGATGCCACCCGCTGCGTGCACGCACGCGGGCGGGTCAGCCTGCAACTGCTGCCGAGTGGGGCGGGCGAGCTGCCGGGTTTGCCGCCGCTGCGGTTATCCGGGCAACCGGTGTGCGTGGACGACACCGCAGTGCTGACACTACTGCCGGACGCCGCGCTGCCTGCAGGCGTGCAGGCAAACGCGCAGCTGCAACTGTGGCGCGACGGACGCTGGCAGCTGCAGTCGCGCGTCGATCCCGGTCAGGACGCGGTGCTGGGCGTGGGCCTGCAACTGCTGGGCTTTACCGCCACGCCCGAGCGCACGTTGTTGCGCATCGATCAGGGGCAGTTGCGCTGAGCGGGGCTTCGCAGCTTAGGCATCGGGTGATCGGTCTTCTGCACCATTAGCGTGCATGCGTGATGGCCTGTGTCTTCGTCCAGGCCGATTTAATGGCGCGCACAGCTAGCCTGCTGACAACGTTGTCGGCGTAGCGCCGCCTCTAGTCATTGCTGCCGTCAGCTGGTTGCGTTGGTGAGACATCGACGCCGCTTTCGACACGCAGGAACGCCTGAATATGGACTGTGACGCAGCTTCCAGCGAATGCGGTGCGTCTGGCACATTTCGCCTGGAACAAAATTGGTCTGGTAATGGCGAATTGGTCATTGACTGGTCCTGTGACAACGATACCCGGGATGCACCCGAATGATCCTTAGCGCACCCATAAAAACCCTTGAATAAAGGATATGGCTCCAGTCACGAGGAGCGATCAAACACTTTCGACAGTGACTGTTGACAGAATCTTTTAAAGACCATAAGAATCAAATCCACTGAATTGGTATTTGCCAGTCAGGGCCGTTGATCAGCAATGGCACGCGATGTCCGTCCTGGGAGGGAGGCGGCATCGGCACCCACGGGGGGCCGTACGGGGTGTGTCTCAAACAACAGATCGCAGGCGGTTCCGGATGTCCGGGACTGGGGGCCTGTGCGCGTGTGGGTGGGTTGCCCAACGCCGGGATCTGTCATCGCTGATCGATCGGAATGCCAGTCGCGTCGTCGTCCAGCCATTCCACCTCAGGATCTCCCATGTCACCTGTCTCGCGTGCCTCGTTGCGTTGTTGTTCGCCTTCCTCGCTGTCCATCGCCATCGCGCTGTCGCTGCTTGCCTGCGGCGCCAGCGCGCAGGCGCAGGAGTCGCCGCCTGCAGACGCTGCGCAGATTTCCCAGCTCGATACGGTCAAGGTCACCAGTTCGTACCAGAAGAGCCTGATCACCGCGATGGACAACAAGCGCGACGACGTGCGCATGACCGATGGCATCTCGGCGCAGGACATCGGCAAGTTTCCCGCCGAAAACATCGCCGAGGCGATCCAGCGCATTCCCGGTGTGCAGATCTCCACCATCAACGGGCGCGGTTCCACCATCAGCGTGCGTGGCCTGGGGCCGCAGTATTCGGCCACCACCATCAACGGCCAGGTGATCAAGAGCGCCGATTTCACCGATGGCTTCCGCTACGACATCATCCAGCCGGAAGTGGCGGCCGGGATCGAGGTGATCAAGTCGCCGTCGGCCGACATGGATGCCGGTGGCTTGTCCGGCACGGTCAACATCAACACCACCAAACCGCTGGACTACAAGCAGACCAAGCTGCTGTTTTCGGCCAAGGCGCAATACGCTGAATTTGCCGGCGGCGCGCCCACGCCCAAGGGCGTGCTGACCTATATCGACCAGTTCAAATTCGGGGGTGGCGATCTGGGCGTGTTCCTCAGCGCCGGGTATCAGAAGCTCAAGGATCGCGCCGATTATCTGTGGATCGACCGCTGGTATACGCAGCAAACCGACGCCGGCACCTTGTACATTCCGCGCCGCCCGCGCTACCGCTCGATCGAGCGCGAAACCACCCGCAAGATGTTCAATGGCGGGCTGCAGTGGAAGCCCAGCGATCAGCTGGAAATGAACCTCACCGCGCTGTATTCGCAGGACAAGACCGCCAACGACATGAACCAGTTGGTGTACTCGTTCGAGCGCAGCCCGCTGACCGTGCTGCAGACCAACGGGCTCACCGCCACGCAGGTGTCGGCGTCGGACTACTGGCTGGAAAACAACCGCCAGATCGAACAGCACGATTTGTCCACGCGGCTGCTGACCTACGACTTCAAGTGGAAGGGCGATGCCTGGACCTTGAGTGGCGCGGCCAATTACACAGAAGGCAAGACCGACGAAAACGAGCGCGCGGCGATCCTGGGCCGCAAGCCGACCTCGACGCTGCTGGACACCTCGAACCCGGATGCGATTTCGCTGATCACCGATGCCGACGCCACCGATGCCAGCGCCTGGGACAAGACCAATCTGGTGCGTAGCGAATATCCCAATGGCGGCATCCAGTCGCTCAGCAACAAGGAATGGTCGTTGCAACTGGATGCCGAGCGTTATCTGGATATGGGTGCGTTGAACGCGGTGCGCTTCGGTGCCAAATACCGCCGCGAAACCTTCGACCGCGATGTGCGCCGGCGCGATTTTCTGTATTTGCTCAGGACCGGTGCCGTATCGGGCTTCGACATGTTCCCGGAACTGTCGGCCGCCAACAGCACGGTGAGCAACTTCCTCGACGGACAACTCGCCTCGCAGGACAGCTGGGTCACCCCGGACATCGCGGCCTACGCGCGCTCGCTGGCGGCTGCCGGCATCACCGTGCCGGTGCTGTTCGCACCGCAGAGCAGCTACAGCATCGAGAACGACATTTCATCGGCCTATGCGATGGCGCGCATCGATACCGACATCGGCAGCATGCGTCTGCGTGGCAACGTGGGCATGCGGTATGAAAACACCAAACGCACCACCGACACCTACCTCACCCAGGCGCAGGCGGCCAGCGACGACGCCAACGTGGTGATCGGCACCGCGCGTGCGCCGTACGACTATTCCAACTGGTTGCCCAGCCTGAATCTGGTGCTGGACATGCGCGAAGACCTGCTGCTGCGCTTTGCCGCCGCCAAGGTGCTGGTGCGGCCGATCCTGGACAGCAACACCGCCATCGCTTCGACCATTTCCACCGGCACCAATACCGGCGGCACCACCACGTTCATCGTCACCCAGGGCCAGACCGATCTGAAGGCGCTGACCGCCGACCAGGCCGACCTGAGCCTGGAGTGGTATTACGGCAACGGTGGTGCGCTCACCGTTGCCGGCTTCTGGAAGAACATCAAGAACGGCACCTTCAACAGCATCGTCTGCCCAGGCGCGTTCAACGGCACCGCGCTGTCCAGTAATGCAGCCGGCGATTGCGTGGACGGCGGCGGCAACATCTACGAGATCACCGCCACCACCAACGACCCGAGCAAGGTCAAGATCCGCGGTTACGAGCTGGGTTGGACACAATCGCTGGATGCGTGGCTGCCGATCGATGGCTTCGGTGTGACCTCCAACTTCACCCGGGTGATTCCGCAGCGCGATACGGCATTCCAGATCCGCAATCTGTCCGAGCAGACCTGGAACGCCACCGCATACTGGGAAAGCCAGCATTATTCGGCGCGCGTCTCGCTCAACCATCGCAGCGAGTACGAGCAGGACAGCAGCGACAGCTTCTTCGCGCGCGAAGGCCACACCATGAAGGCGCGCACGCAGCTGGATGCGGTGCTCGGCTATCAGGTCAACGACAAGTTGAGCTTCCAGCTGGGCGGCCTGAACCTCACCAACCGCACCGAAGAGGCCTACAAGGACATCACCAGCCGTTGGCAGATGACTGGCGTCACCGGTCGCAGCTACTACCTGTCGATGCAGTGGGACATGCTTTGATGGCGGGGGAGGGGGCGCAGCGCCAGTGTGCACGGCTGCGTGCTGCAGCACCCATTGAATGCAATGCTGCAGCTGCTGTTGCGGCGCACTCCAAAGATGCTGCGGGAGTTGCTGCTGCGCGTCTGTCGCGGGGTACACATACAACGCTGTTGATCAGGCACTGCCATGCGCAGACGTGACTTCCTCGCTGGCAGCGTCTGCGCCTCCTCGTTGCTTGGTGTGCCGACGCTGACTCCAGGCATGGCGAGCGCTGCAACTGCACGCGCTGGCAGCATCGGAAAGCCGCGTCCCACTCCGCCGCCATCGGTCAAAGATGGCAGTGGCCAATGGCTGGATCTGGACGAAGGCTGGCGCTTCCACGCCGGCGATCTCCCGTTCCCGCATCTGCTTGCGCAGGACGAAACCTACGACAACGCCAAGGCCGGCCGGGCCTGGGGCGCGGCCGCGCCGGACTTCGACGACACAGGTTGGCGCCAGCTGCAACTGCCGCACGATTTTGTGGTGGAGCAGCCGGTGCGCGCCGACGCCAATATCGCGCAAGGCTATCGGCCGCGCGGTATCGCCTGGTACCGGCGCACGCTGCGGCTGGAAGAGTCGGCGCGCGGCCAGGCGGTGGAGTTGCGTCTGGACGGCATCGCCAGCCATGCCACCGTGTGGGTCAACGGCATGCTGATGGCGCGTAGCTGGAGCGGCTACAACGGGTTGGTCATCGACATCACGCCGGTCGCGCGCTACGGCAATGCAGTGAACAGCATCGCCATCCGCGTCGACGCCGAGGCCATGGACGGCTGGTGGTACGAAGGCGGCGGTCTTTACCGGCACACCTGGCTGGTGTTGCGTACGCCGTTGCATATCGCCGGCGATGGCCTGGCAGCGGTGCCGCGCGAAGGCCCGGGCGATGTCTGGCAGGTGCCGGTGGAGCTGGAGTTGGTCAACAGTGGCGAGCAGCCTGCCGAGGCGTGGGTGGATGTCGAACTACGCGATGCACGTGGTGCTGTGGTGGCGCATGGCGAGACGCAACTACGCGTCGCTGCATTCGGCACTGCGCAGGCAAAAGTGAGCGTATCGGTCGCGCAGCCGCAGCGCTGGAGCGTGGATGCGCCGGTGCTGTATCGCGTGGTGGCCAGCGTGCGCGGCGAAGACGGCCGTAGCGATAACGTCGCGTGTGAGATCGGTTTTCGCAGCCTGCGCTTCGATGCCGACCACGGCTTTTTCCTCAATGGCCGCGCGCTCAAGATCAAGGGCGTGTGCCTGCATCAGGACCATGCCGGCGTTGGTGTTGCGCTGCCCGATGCCTTGCATGCGTTTCGCCTGCGTCGCCTGAAATCGATGGGCTGCAATGCCATCCGCCTGCATCACGCGGTGGCGCCGGAACTGCTGCAGGCCTGCGACCGGCTCGGTTTGCTGGTGATGGCCGAGAACCGCTTGTTCAACCCCGCGCCCGAATACGTGGCCCTGTTGCAAACGATGGTGCGGCGCCAGCGCAACCATCCCAGCGTGTTTTTGTGGTCGCTGCTCAACGAAGAGCCGCTGCAGGGCACCGCCACCGGCTACGCCATCATGGCGCGCGCGGCCAACGCGGTGCGTGCGCTCGACGACACCCGCCCGATCACTGCCGGCATGAATGATGGCATGTTCGCCACGCGCGGCGCGGCGGATGTGGTGGACGTGCTCGGCTTCAACTATCGGCAGTACAACTACGACCGTGTACATGCCGCGCGCCCACGCACGCCGATGTTGTCCAGCGAAGACACCAGTGCCTTTCAGACCCGCGGTGCGTGGTTCACCGATTTGAATGCACACGTGGTGGCCGAAGACGACAGCCTGGCCGCCGACTGGGGCAATACCCATCGCCGCGCCTGGCAGCTGATTGCCGAACGCCCATTCGTCGCCGGCAGTTTCGTTTGGACAGGGTTCGATTATCGCGGCGAACCCACGCCGTTCGAATGGCCGTCGGTGGGCTCGTTCTTCGGCATCATGGACCAGTGCGGATTTCCCAAGGGAGCGTATTGGTTGCGCCGCGCGTTGTGGATCGACGATGCGCCGGTGCTGCATCTGTTGCCGCACTGGAACTGGCCGGGTCGCGAAGGCCAGCCGATCAAGGTGATGGCGTTCTGCAATGCCGCGCAGGTGGAGCTGTGGCTCAACGGCCGCTCGCTGGGAAAACAGGCGGTGGATCGCGCGCAGATGAATCAGTGGCAGGTGCAGTACGCGCCGGGCGTCCTCGAAGCGGTGGCTTGGCGCGATGGTCGCGAGGTGGCGCGCACGCGCGTGGAAACCACCAGCGCAGCGGTTGCGCTGCGATTGACGCCCGACCGCGCGCAACTACGCGGCGATGGCCGCGACGCGCAGCCGGTGACCTTGGAGGCGGTGGATGCGCAAGGCCGCCACGTGCCCGATTGCAATGCAACGCTGACACTGCACATCAGCGGCGGCCGGCTGCTGGGCGTGGGCAATGGCGACCCAAATGCGCACGCACCCGATCAGGTCACGCAGGTGGCCTTGTTCAACGGGCTGGCGCAGGCCATCGTGCAGGCCGGCCGCGGTGCCGGCGTACTACGCCTGCAGGCGCGTGCATCAGCACTGCAAGATGCGGTGGCCGAGATCGCCTGCACGGCGGTGCCGCTACCAGCGGCTGTGGCAGTGACCGCACCAGTGATGGTGGTCGAAAGCTGGCGCCACACTGCCGCATTCGCGCAGCCACCGGCACCAGATATGTCGCGCCGCCCCAACGACAACAACAGCTGGAGCAACACGCTACCCGGTACGTTGGAAACCGCACCCGAGCGCGCCGGCTACATGTTGTACCGCACCCAGTTCACGCCGTGGCAAGGTTTGCAGCGCCAAGGCGGCGTGCTCGATCTGGGCCGGCTCAGTGGGCCGGCACAGGTCTTTCTGGATGGCCGCGCGGTGGCGCAAGCGGCAGCCGGCATGCCGATCAAGTTGGCGCTTGCGCCCGCAGCCGGTACGCGCACGCTGGCGGTGATCATGCAGGTCGCCGCCGATCAGCCATTTGGTTTCCACGACGTCGTCACCGTGCATTATCGGAACTCGCCATGATCGCTTTATCGTTTTCACCCTCGTCGCATGCGCGCCTGTTCGCTGGTGCATTGCTGAGCGCGTTGCTCGCCATTCCAGTCAGCGTGCTGGCTGTACCGCCCGCACAGGCGGTGGTGCAACGTTTGATCGGCACACGTGCCGCACAGTTCGAGATGACGATGGTGCCGCGCGGCGATGGCGCAGACTGGTATCGCATCGATGCCGGCGGCGACACGGTGCGCATTGCCGGCTCCTCGCAAGTGGCCTTGGCGCGCGGCGCCTACGCGTATCTCGGCCAGGCCGGTGCGGCGTCGATGAGCTGGGAAGGCGACCGCGTGGCACTGCCGGCGCAATGGCCCACCTACAACAGCGGCCAGGTGCGCACACCGTTTGCCCATCGCGCCTATCTCAATACCTGCACCTACGGCTACACCACGCCGTTCTGGGACTGGCCGCGCTGGCAGCGCGAGATCGACTGGATGGCGTTGCACGGCATCGACATGCCGCTGGCGATGGAAGGGCAGGAAGCGATCTGGCAAGCGCTGTGGCGCGAGTTCGATGTGGGCGATGATGCATTGGCGGAGTATTTCTCCGGCCCGGCGTTCACCCCGTGGCAGCGCATGGGCAATATCGAAGGCTATCGCGCGCCGTTGCCGCAACAGTGGATCGACAGCAAACGCGTGCTGCAGACGCAGATCCTGACGCGTATGCGCGAGCTGGGCATGCAACCGGTGCTGCCGGCGTTTGCCGGCTATGTGCCCAAGGCGTTCGCACAGGCACATCCGAACGCGCGCATCTATCGCATGCGCGCCTGGGAGGGGTTTCACGAAACCTATTGGCTGGATCCGCGCGATCCCTTGTTTGCCAAAGTGGCGCGCCGTTTCCTTGAGCTGTACACGCAAACCTACGGCGCAGGCGAGTTCTATCTGGCCGATGCCTTCAACGAAATGCTGCCGCCAGTAGCCGACGACGGCAGCGACGTGGCCGCGGCCAAGTACGGCGACAGCATCGCCAACTCCGACGCCGCACGCGCCAAGGCAGTGCCGCCTGCGCAACGCGACGCGCGCCTGGCCGAATACGGTCAGGCGCTGTATCGCTCCATCACCCAGGTCAATCCGCAGGCCACCTGGGTGATGCAGGGCTGGCTGTTCGGTGCCGACCGCGAGTTCTGGCAACCGCAGGCGATCGCGGCGTTTCTGGGCAAGGTGCCCGACGTGCGGTTGATGGTGCTGGACATCGGCAACGATCGGTATCCCGGCACCTGGAAGGCCTCGCAGGCCTTCGACAACAAACAATGGATCTACGGCTACGTGCACAACTACGGCGCCAGCAATCCGCTGTACGGCGACTTCGCGTTTTATCGACAGGATCTGCAGGCCTTGCTGGCCGATCCGGACAAACGCAATCTGCGCGGCTTCGGCGTGTTTCCCGAAGGCTTGCACAGCAACTCGGTGGTCTACGAGTATCTCTACGCGCTGGCCTGGGAAGGCCCGCAGCAGTCCTGGTCGCAGTGGCTCATGCAGTACACGCGCGCCCGCTACGGACACAGCGATGCGGCATTGCTGCAGTCCTGGTCGGATCTGGAAGCAGGCATTTACCAGACCCGCTATTGGTCACCGCGCTGGTGGAACAAGCGGGCCGGCGCGTATCTGCTATTCAAGCGGCCGACTGCCGACATCGTTGGCTTCGACGATCGCCCCGGCGATCCGCAACGCCTGCGCCGCGCCATCGACGCGCTACTGCAGCAAGCAGACCGCTACGCCGATGCACCGTTGTACCGCTACGATCTGATAGAAGACGCGCGGCATTACCTCAGCCTGCACGCCGACCGCCAATTGCAGGCGGTGGTGCAGGCCTACGGCACCGGCGACTTCGCACGCGGCGATGCGCTGTTGGCGCGCACGACGCGATTGGTGCAAGGATTGGATGCACTGGTCGGCGGCCAACACGAAACCCTCGCCGACTGGACCGGCCAGGCGGCCGCTGCCGCGGGCGACGATGCCGCGTTACGTCGCGTGTATGTCGGCAACGCGCGTGCGCAGGTCAGCGTCTGGGGCGGCGACGGCAATTTGGCCGATTACGCCTCCAAGGCCTGGCAAGGCATGTACGCGGAATTCTATCTGCAGCGCTGGACGCGCTTTCTGAGCGCCTACCGTGCTGCGCGCAAGGCGGGCACGCCGTTCGACGAAGTGGCCTTCAACAAACAGCTTGCAGCGTGGGAGCGTCAATGGGCCGAGCAGGGCACGGTGCCGAAGCGCCAGCCACCGCGCGATCCACTGACCTCGCTGCGCACGTTGCTGGCGCAGGTGGATGCGCAAGACGATGTGCCGAGCGCTCTGCAAAGCGACATGCAAGGCGAGGTGCAAGAAATTGCGCACGGCGCCATGCACGACACTACGCACGGAACTACGCACGGAACTGTCCAAGGCGCCGCCCAATGAGTGGATCCGTCTTGCGCTTCGTCGGCATGCATGACCGCTGCAGTCGCGACGCACTCACGCAAGCCATCGGCATCAAACGTACACCTCGCACCCACCTGCAGTGCCTGGGCAAGGAACTGCCATGAGCGAACAAACACCCGCTGCTGCAGCGATCACTGCATCGCCAACGCTAACGCCAAAGCGCGAACGCTTCCTATCGCTGGACGTCTTCCGTGGCCTGACCATCTTCCTGATGATCCTGGTCAACACCGCCGGGCCGGGTGCGCAGGCGTATGCGCAGCTGACCCACGCGGCCTGGTTTGGCTTCACGCTCGCCGATCTGGTGTTTCCTTCGTTCCTGTTCGCGGTCGGCAGCGCGATGAGCTTCGCGCTGGCGACAGACACGCCGCATCGGCCGTTTCTCGGCCGCGTGGGTAAACGCGCCGCGCTGATTTTCCTATGCGGCGTGCTGATGTATTGGTTTCCGTTCTTCCATCCGCAGCCCGATGGGGGATGGGCATTCACCGCGATCGATCAACTCCGCCTCACCGGCGTGCTGCAGCGCATCGGCTTGTGCTATCTGCTCGCAGCGCTGTTGGTGCACTATCTGCCGCCACGCGGCATCGCGCCGGCCTGCGTGGCGCTGTTGCTGGGCTACTGGGCGGTGTTGTATGTCTTCGGCCAGCCCGGCGCCGAGTTGAGCAAGACCGGCAACGCCGGCACCCGGCTGGATCTGTGGCTGTACGGGCGCGCGCACCTGTATCGCAAAGACAACGGCTTCGACCCGGAAGGCCTGCTCGGCACGCTGCCGGCCACGGTCAACGTGCTTGCCGGCTATCTGACCGGGCGCTTCCTGCAGCGCCGCGGCAAGACCGCTGCAGCCACGCGCACGCTGCTGCTGGCCGGCGTGGGCCTGGTGCTGCTCGCGCTGCTCTGGAACCCCGCCTGGCCGCTGTCGAAAAAGCTCTGGAGCGGGTCGTTCGTCGCCTGCACCGTGGGCCTGGATCTGCTGGCGCTGGGCGTGCTGGTCTACCTGCTGGAGCTGCGCGGCTGGATCGGCGGCAGCGGCTTTTTCACCGTGCTGGGGCGCAACCCGCTGGCGATCTATCTGTTCTCCGAATTGTTCGTGGTGGTGCTGCACCTGCTCCCGGCCGGCGGCTCCGGCCTGGACCTGTACGCCTGGGCCGGTATCCGCGTGTTCCAGACCATCGCGCCGGGGCCGCTCGGCTCGCTGCTATGCGCACTGAGTTACACGCTGCTGTGCTGGGGCGTGGGCTGGTGGATGGATCGGCGGCGCTGGTACCTGCGGTTGTGAGGTCACGGCGAGCCAAGTGATGGCGTGGACACCTGGCGCGGTCAACGCTCGCTGCGTCGCCGCCAGTGACTGCCAGCGCTGGCCGCCGTGTAACGCGCCGAACCTTACGATTGGCAGGCCGTTGCTGCCTCTCGCCAGGATCGGCACCACCAGATGCGCCGCGGCCAAATTGGTACTATATTGGACCTAACGAATCCAAGTCGGTCCGGAGGACAAGCAATGGCCAAACCCAAGGCGGCACCCCGGAACGACACCGATCCCCGGGTGGACGATCTGGCGTTGGACGCGTCCGCGCCGACCCCGTTGTACCTGCAACTGGCCGGCAAGCTCACCGACGCCATCCGCGGCGGTGAGTGGAAGGCCGGCGAGGCGCTGCCCGCCGAGCGCCAGCTGTGCGAGCGGCTGCAGATTTCGCGGGTGACCCTGCGCCAGGCGGTGGACGTGCTGGTCGAACAAGGCCTGGTCTCGCGCCGTCAGGGCGCCGGCACCTTCGTCACCGCGCAGATCCAGCATCAGCTCAGCGGCCTGACCAGTTTCAGCGAGACGCTGCGCATCAAGGGCTACGAGCCGGGCACGCGCTGGCTGGAGCGGCGCCTGCGCCCGGCGCATGGCGAAGAAATCCTGCGGCTCGGTCTGTCGCCGGATGCGGCAGTGGCTTCGCTGACACGCCTGCGTAGCGCCGACGACCGCGTCATGGCCTACGAGCACGCGGTGTTGCCGCAACGCATCGTCGCCGACCCGCAGCAGATCGGCGATTCGCTCTATAGCTATCTGGACGCGCAAGGCACCCCGGTGGTACGCGCGTTGCAGTATTTCCGCGCGATCAATCTGCCCGCGCGGCTGGCCGAACACCTGCGCATGAAGACCGGCGAGGCGATCCTGCATGTGGTGCGCGTGGGCTATGCCCGCGATGGCAGCGCGATCGAATTGACCGACACCTATTGCCACAACGACTTCTACGATTTCGTCGCCGAACTGCGCCGCTGATTCCACCCGGCGTCCCCCAACGACAACCTCAGAGCCAGCCGATCCATGACTACTGCCAGGCCCGCAAATCCCGTTGTCTCGATCGCCATCGTCGGCGTGCTGTTTTTCATCATCGGCTTTTTCACCTGGATCAACGGGCCGCTGATCACTTTCGTGCGCTTGGCGTTCGACCTCAACGAGGTCAACGCGTTTCTGGTGCTGATGGTGTTCTACCTGTCGTATTTCTTCCTGGCGCTGCCCTCGTCGTGGATCCTCAAACGCACCGGCATGAAGAAAGGCCTGGCGCTGAGTCTGGTGGTGATGGCGGTGGGTGCGGCGGCGTTCGGCCAGTTCGCCACCCAGCGTTGGTATCCGGGCGCATTGGGCGGCCTGTTTGTGATCGGTAGCGGCCTGGCGCTGCTGCAGACCGCGATCAACCCGTACATCAGCATCCTCGGCCCGATCGAGAGCGCGGCCCGGCGTATCGCGCTGATGGGGATCTGCAACAAGATCGCCGGCATCCTGGCGCCGATCCTGATCGGCTCGCTGGTGCTGCACGGCATCGGCGATCTGTCCGAGCAGGTGGCCAGTGCCAATGCCGCGACCAAGGAGACCTTGCTCACTGCGTTTGCCGCCAAGATTCACGCACCGTACCTGGTGATGTCCGGCGTACTGTTGCTGTTGGCCATCGGCGTATTGTTCTCGCCGTTGCCCGAACTCAAGGCCTCCGAGGCCAATGCAACGCCCGGCGCTGCCGGCGTGCAGAAATCCAGCATCTTCCAGTTTCCGCATCTGTGGCTGGGCGTGTTGTGCCTGTTCGTGTACGTGGGCGTGGAAGTGATGGCCGGCGATGCGATCGGCACCTACGGTCACGGCTTCAATCTGCCGTTGGACAGCACCAAACTGTTCACCTCCTACACGCTGGGTGCGATGCTGGTGGGCTATATCGCTGGCCTGGTGCTGATTCCGCGCGTGATCTCGCAGGCACGCTACCTGAGCGTGTCGGCGGTGCTGGGTGTGCTGTTCTCGCTCGGTGCCTTGCTCACCCACGGCTATGTGTCGGTGGGCTTCGTTGCCGCGCTGGGCTTTGCCAACGCGATGATGTGGCCGGCGATCTTCCCGCTGGCCATTCGCGGGCTCGGCCGCTTTACCGAAATCGGTTCGGCACTGTTGGTCATGGGCATTGCCGGTGGCGCGATCATTCCGCAGCTGTTCGCCATTCTCAAACAGCACTACGACTTCCAGGTCGTGTTCGCTGCGCTGATGGTGCCGTGCTATCTGTACATCCTGTTCTATTCGCTGCGCGGTCATCGCGTGGGCCTGCCGGCCCAGGCCAAGTGAGCGACGCGGCATGATGCGTTCCGACGAACAAGGTACATCCATGCGCAGGCCCACCATCAAAGATGTCGCCGAGCGCGCCAAGGTCTCGTTGAAGACCGTGTCGCGGGTGATCAACAACGAGCCATCAGTGATGCAGGCCACGCGTGCGCGCGTGCTGCGCGCCATCGCCGATCTCGACTACGAACCCGATCCGTCCGCACGCAATCTGCGCAGCGGTACGCCGTTCGTGATCGGTCTGGTCTACGACAACCCCAACCCGTACCACATCATCGCCATTCAAAATGGCGTGCTCGCCGCGTGCCGCGAAACCGGCTTCGGTCTGCAGATCCATCCCTGCGATTCCACCTCGCCGTTGCTGGCCGAAGAATTGGCCGAATGGGTGCAACGCTCACGTCTGGCCGGCGTGGTGCTGACCGCACCGATGTCAGAGCGCCCCGAGCTGATGGCCGGGTTGGCCGCACGTGGCATCAAGAGCGTGCGCATCATCGCCGCCACCGACGATCCCGGCGATGGCCCGTGCGTCTATATCGACGACCGCGCTGCGGCCTACGAGATCACCGAACATCTGGTCCAGCTCGGCCATCAACGCATCGGCTTCCTGTGGGGCGGCCCGCAGCATCGCTCCAGCGGCGAGCGCTACGCCGGCTACGAGGCCGCGCTGAAGGATTACGGCATCACCCTGGACAAGCATCTGGTGATTCCCGGCGACTACACCTTCGACGATGGCTTCCGTGGCGCACGCCGGCTGTTGTCGCTGCGCGAACCGCCCACCGCCATCTTCGGCAGCAACGACGAAATCGCCGCCGGCGTGCTGGCCGCGGCCAAATCCACCGGCATGAACGTGCCGTATCAACTCTCGATCGCAGGCTTCGAAGACAGCCCGTTTTCGCGTCAGTCCTGGCCGGCATTGACCACCGCCAAGCAGGCCACCGACGACATCGCGCGGCATGCTGCGCGTCTGTTGATCAGCCAGCTGCGCAGCGATGCCTACGACGACCAGCCCGCGCAATTGCAGAACCGCGGCTTCGTGCCGCAACTGGTCGTGCGCGGTTCCACTGCACCGGCGCAACCGCCGGCCGCCAAATCCTCTCCCACCGAATCCGTCTGAGCCCGATGAGCCTTCCCCTCGAAACCGATACCTTGATGTTCCGCGAGGCGGCGCAGACCGCCGACGTGGTCGCCGCACAGTTCGCCCGCAACGCCGACACCATCGCCGCACTTGCGCAATCCCTGCGCGACACACCGCCGCCGTTCGTGGTGACCTGCGCGCGCGGCAGTTCCGATCACGCAGCAACCTACGCCAAGTACCTGTTCGAAACCCAGCTTGGCATCGTGACTGCCTCCGCTTCGCCATCCGTGGGTTCGGTCTACGCAGCGCCGCTGCAATTGCGCGGCGCGCTGTACATCGTGATTTCGCAATCGGGCAAGAGCCCTGACCTGCTGCGTAATGCCGAGGCCGCAAAGGCTGCCGGCGCGCGCGTGGTCGCCCTGGTCAACGTGGAAGATTCGCCGCTGGCGCAATTGGCCGAGGTGGTGATTCCGCTGGGCGCAGGCCCGGAGAAAAGCGTGGCCGCCACCAAGAGCTATCTGGCTTCGCTCGCTGCAGTGCTGCACCTGGGCGCGGTGTGGAAGAACGACCCCGCATTGTTGGCCGCGCTGGATGCATTGCCGCAGCAGTTGCGCAACGCCTGGCAGGCCGACTGGTCTGCACTCACTGCCGGCCTGGTGCCCGCACACAACCTGTTCGTGCTCGGTCGCGGCCTGGGCCTGGGCGCGGCGCAGGAAGCGGCCTTGAAGTTCAAGGAAACCTGCGGCCTGCACGCCGAAGCCTATAGCTCGGCCGAGGTCAAACACGGCCCGATGGCGCTGGTGGGGCCGGGCTTCCCGGTGCTGGTGTTTGCCCAGCCGGATGAAACCGGTGCCGGCACGCGTGCACTCGCCGCCGAATTCCGCGCGCGTGGCGCGCAGGTGTGGCTGGCCGCGCCCGATGGCGACCTGCCGCTGGCCGATGCCGCACATCCGGCCAGCGCACCGCTGCTGACCGTGCAGAGTTTCTATCGCGCCATCAATGCGCTCGCATTGCAGCGTGGCCACAATCCCGATTTGCCGCCGCATTTGAACAAGGTTACGGAAACGGTTTGAACATGGATGCTTCCCCGATTCAAGCGTTGTGCAATGCACGCGTGCTCACCGACGACGGCGTGCAGGATGGATTGGTCGTGTTGTTGGCCGGCACGCAGATCCAGGCGATTGTGGCGGCCGACGATGCGCGTGTTGCGCAGGCGCACACACGCGTGGATCTGGGTGGCGCCACCTTGTTGCCGGGCTTTATCGACATCCAGGTCAATGGTGGTGGCGGCGTGCTGTTCAACAACGCGCGCGACCCGCAGGCACTGGCCACGATCGCTGCGGCGCATCGCCGCTTCGGCACCACCGGCATGTTGCCCACGCTGATCAGCGACACTGCCGAGGTGATGGCCGAAGCGATCGAAGCCACGCGCCAGGCGATCGCGCAAGGCGTGCCCGGTGTGCTCGGCATCCATCTGGAAGGCCCATACCTGAGCCCGGCCCGCAAGGGCACGCACGACGCGCACAAGTTCCGCCTGCCGGACGCGCACAAGATTGCGGTCGACACCTCGCTGGACAACGGCGTCACCCTGATCACGCTTGCACCCGAGCGCGTGTCGTTGGACGACATCCGCGCCTTCGTCGCTGGCGGCGCAATCGTGTTCGCCGGCCACACCGCAGCGACATACGAGCAGGCACACGCCGGCATTGCCGCCGGCGTCAGCGGCTTCACCCATCTGTACAACGCGATGTCGCAACTGACCGGGCGCGAACCGAGCGCCGTAGGTGCCGCGTTGGAAGACCCCAACGTGTGGTGCGGCGTCATCGTCGACGGCGTGCACGTGCACCCTGCCAGCCTGCGCGTCGCGTTGGCGGCCAAGCCGCGAGGCAAGGTGCTGCTGGTCACCGATGCCATGCCGATGGTCGGTGCCGACAGCCCCAGCTTCGATCTGTACGGCGAAACCATCACTGCCGTGGACGGTGTGGTGCGCAACGCCGACGGCGCATTGGCCGGCTCCGCGCTAGACATGGCCACCGCCGTGCGCAACAGCGTGCAATGGCTGGGCGTGGATCTGGCCGAAGCCGCGCGCATGGCGTCTACCTATCCGGCGCAGTGCATCGGCCTGGGCGATCGCCTGGGCAGGATTGCGCCGGGCTATCAAGCCGATCTGGTGCTGGTGGATGCGGATGTGCAGGTATTGGCGACCTGGGTGGCCGGGCAGCGCGCGTAAGCGTGCGTGCCGGTGCGTGGATCCATGCTGCGCGGCGAGTTGCCGCAGCCGCATGGACTCGCAGCACTTCTGCAGCAGAAGTCGAGCGCTTTCTGGTGAGAGCGTTGCGTACGAGTACGCGCCACATCAAAGCGTGCAAACACTTTGCATCGCAACATCTGCGTGCGCAGCCTTATGGCATCAGGTCTTCATGCGCAGTGGTCTGCCCACACACCAAAAAGAATGCGATGGCGATCACGTCGTCATTCCGTTATCTGCGTTGAATTCGACGAATTACACATAAATCAGGCTGTTTGTGTCGTTGAGTTGACAGCGCGGCTTGCGGTAGGCACCTTCGCTGATAACGTTGTCAGCGAACAGGAGCACACTCCGAATTCATGCAGACGTTGCCGCCGATCATGCATCGGTCTGGCGCCTTGACCCGCACGCCATGAGGCAGTGCGGGACGCTGCTCGCATCCGGCACAGGGGACGGAGTGCGGGCATGGCACGCGCATCGCGCGTTCTTGCGCAACTCACCGGTTGCGACGTATCAGCCTAGAGGTCCACGCAATGGTGTATCCCCGTGTGTTCGAGTTGTCCGGTCATTTCCTGTGTCATGCGCGTGCACCGCGTCGTTCGGCACTGAGCGCAGCGGTCCGTGGTTTGCTGTTGGGTGGCGCGGCTTTTGCCAGTACTGCGGCACTTCCCGCATTCGCGCAGGAACAGCCTGCACCCGCCCAGCAACAGGCACCCGCGCAGACCAATCCATCTGTCTCCACCTTGGATGAAATCAAGGTGGTGGGCTATCAGGCCAGTCTCGGCAAGGCGCTCAACGTCAAGCGCAATGCCGATGCGATCGTCGATGCGATCAGCGCCGAAGACATCGGTAAATTTCCCGATACCAACGTCGCCGAATCGCTGTCGCGGCTCTCCGGCATTACCGTGGACCGGCAATTCGGCGAAGGCGAAAAAGTCAGCATCCTCGGCACCGATCCTGCGCTCAATCGCGTGCTGCTCAATGGCCAGACCATTGCCTCCACCAGTTGGGGCGGCGACCCCAACGACCCGGACAGCCGCTCGTTCAACTACAGTACCCTGGCGCCGGAAGTGGTCGGCTTGATGGAGGTCTACAAGACCCCGGAAGCGCGTATCGACGAAGGCTCCATCGGCGGCACCGTGATCGTGCACACACGCAAACCGCTGGATCTCGAGCGCAATACGCTGACCGGCACGGTGAGCTACGGGTATAACGATCGCTCCGAAGACCCCAAGCCGAACGTATCGGCGTTGTACAGCTGGAAAAACCAGGACGAAACCCTGGGCGTGCTCACCTCGGTGATGCATTCGCAGCGCGTGTTGCGCCGCGATGGTGTGGAAATTTTCGGCTACGACAACGTGGAAGGCGCAGGGTTTCCGCCGGGTGTGGTGGGCAATAACACCGGTGTGTTTCCGACCTCGATCAACACGGCCTTGTTTCAGCAGACGCGCAAACGCGACGGTGTCAGCGCGGCGCTGCAATGGAAGCCGGATGCCGACTTCGAACTCAATCTGACCGGTTTGTACGTCAAGGAAAGTTTCGACAACTACAACCAGAGCCGCTACGGCTACTGGGGCTCCAACCCGGGCGATGCGCAGGCGCTGGGCTTCGAAAACGGCGTGGCCACCTCGGGTACGTTCGGCGATCAATCCACCACGTTCCTGGACGGTTACCTGCGCAACAGCGACGTCACCACCGGCAGCATCCACTTGCGTGCCGACTGGCATGGCGATGGCTGGAATGCATCCAGCCAGGTGGGTTACACCAGTTCGCAAGGCGGTGCCGAGCGCATCTACGGCATCCAGTTCCGCAATCTTGCCGGCTACAGCTACAACATCGACGGGCGTCGCACCGCGATGGACTACAGCACCGACCCCACCAACGCGGCAGCGATGCAACTCAACAATGCATCGGCCAGCCACAGCCCGCAGTACGACAAAGAGCGCTATCTGCAGCTGGACTTCGATCATGCAGTGGAGTGGGGGCCGTTTACGCAGATTCTGACCGGCATCAAGCTCACCAATCACGCCACCGGGCAATCAGCGTACAGCCGCACTTGGACGCCGAACGATGGCAGCACGCTCGCCGCATTCTCGCCGGGCACCACGCCATCTGGCTATCTGGATGGCATATCCACCAGCGCCGATATGCAGCAATGGTCGACGATCAACAGCGGCGCGATCAGCCAGTACATCAGTGGACTGGAAGGCGATGACGGGCTGCCGATCAGCTACGCCGGCAACTACAGCATCGAAGAGCAGAACCGTGCGTGGTTTCTGCAAGCCAATTTCTCCGGCGAGCGCTATCGCGGCAACATCGGCGTACGGTATGTGCATACACGCGATTCCACCGACGGTTTCAGCTATGCGCCGGGCGGCGGCTACACGCCGGTCAACTTCCTCAACAGTTATGGCAAGTGGCTGCCGGCCTTCAATATCGCCTACGACCTGCGCGACGATTTGATGGTGCGCTTTGCCGCCTCCAAGGTGATCGCGCGGCCGCGCTACACCAACATGACCCCGTACGTGGCCACCGACGACACCACGCTCACCGCATCCACCGGCAATCCCGGTCTGAGCCCGTACGAGTCGACCAATCTGGGCGCATCGCTGGAGTGGTATTTCTCCGACAGCAGCCTGCTCAGCAGCGAATTCTTCTCACGCGATATCTCCAACTACATCCTGACCACGGTGGAAGACCGGGTGTTCTTCAACAACGCCACCGGCGGTTCGAGCACGTATCAGACCTCCGTGCCGACCAATGCTGGCGATGCCAAGGTGCGTGGCGTGGCGCTCAACTTGCAGCACAACTTCGGTAACGGATTCGGCGTGGTGGCCAACTACACCTATTCCGATTCCAAGACCGACGGCGATTACAGCCTGCCGTACAACTCGCGCAACGCCTACAACATCAGCCCGTACTACGAGCAGGGCAAATGGAGCGCGCGGGTGAATCTGGGCTGGCGCTCGGAATACTTCACCCAGATCGGCCGGCTCAATGGGCAGCAGATGACCGATGCCTTCACCCAGGTGGATGCATCGTTCGGCTATCAAGCTACCGAGCGCCTGCGCGTGGCGCTGGAAGCCACCAATCTGCTGGACGAAACCTACTTCAGCTACATCGGCAACAAGAACCAACCGTACTACATCTATAAGAACGGCCGCTCTTTCATGCTGAGTCTGAATTTCAAGCTTTGAGCATCATGGCCGGAGCGGCTGCTGCAACGTAGCTGCTCCGGTCATTCCTGGCGCTGTTGACCATCGGCTTCGTGTTGTCGCGCCTGCAAGCGATACAGCTCCGCATAGGCGCCGCCGTGTTGCATCAGTTCTACGTGCGTGCCTTGCTCGATCAACCGGCCTTTTTGCAGAAAGAAGATCTGGTCCACTTCGCGTACGCTCGCAAGGCGATGCGTGATGAGCACGACCGTGCGATCGCGCCCGAGCTCGCGCAACGATTCGAAGACGGCGTGTTCGGCCTTGGCGTCGAGCGGAGCGGTGGGTTCGTCCCAGATCACCAGCGGTGCATCGCGAAAGATGCCTCGCGCCACTGCAAGCCGTTGCCATTGACCACCGGAGAGATCGTGACCGCCCACGAATTCACGCGACAACAGGCAATCCCAGCCGCCAGGTAATCCCTCGATCACCGCAGTTGCCTGTGCGCGCTCAGCGGCACGCTGCAGCTGCTCGTCCGAGGGGTCATGACGCTCGGGCTGACCGAGCCGGAGATTGTCGCGCGCGCTGCCTGGCCAGCGCAGCGGATGCTGCTGCACGATGCTCACGCGCTCACGCAATACCTGTGTTTGAAACTGGCGTAAATCGATACTGCCCCAGTAAATCGCACCGATGCTGGGCCGGTAGAGCCCCGCAATCAGTTTGGCCAGGGTGGTCTTGCCCGAGCCGTTTTCACCGACCAGTGCAATCGTCTGACCTGCCTCGATGCGTAAGCTGATGCCCTGTAGCGCGATGCGTTCGGTCATGCCTGGGTAGCAAAAGCCGACATCGTCCAGCACAATCTCGCCCGCCTGCGCGGGCGGGAGCTTGTCGCCACCTGCCGCAACCTGGGTTGCTGCCAATGCCAGAAAATCGTGATAGTCGGCAATGTAGAGCGCGCGCTCGGAGATCTCATGCAGCATGCGCAAGCATTGCGCGAATGCACTGGTGGTGATCTGGATGGCGATCACTGCAGTGCCGGCTAGAGCCAGGTTCAACCAGCCGGTCTGCAACATCGCGGCAAGACCGGCAAAGGTAAGCAATAGGCCGAGCATCGAGAGCAGGCGGCCACGCGTCATTGTTCGGGCTTCGACGGTGGCCTGGTCGATCAGATGCTCCTGCAGTGGAATCGCGCTGCGCCGGTATTGGCCAAGCACGTAGTTCTGCGCCTGGCAGGCACGGATTTCTGCGGCTGCATCGCGCGAGGTGGCAAGTTCGGCGATCATCCGTGCATGCCGGGTCAACGCGATGGTCTTGTCCATGCCGGCATAGTGCAGCCGTGCGGCGGCAAGCGCCGCCCAGCCTTCGGGGATAAAGGCGACCAGCAAGGCGAGCAACAGCAGCGGATGCAGCCACAGCAACGCGAGCGATGCGGCCATCACCGCCAGCAGCGCCGACAGCGTTTCGGACAGGCAAACCGCAACGCGCTCGATGTGCAATGCGCCGCGGTCGCGCGCGCGCTGCATACGATCGAAGAAGTGCGGGTCGTCGAATGCAGCCAGATCGATGGACAGGCTGGCGGCCAGGATCTGGTCGTCGGCCAGATGCCTTACCTTCGGTACCAAGCGCGCTTGCGCGGACAGGCCCGCGGCGCGTGCAGCAACACGCAGCAACTGCGCGACCAGCAGCAACGACACGCTGGGAAGCAACTGCGCGATCAACGTGGACGCGGTGACGCCGGAGAGCAGTACGCCCAACACCTGCCTGAGCAACAGCAATCCCCAGACCGCTGCCGCTGCCGCCAGCAGTTGGCTCGCGACCAGTACGCGGGTCGCGGCCGGCGCGGCGCGTCGGGCGATGCTCACGACCGGCCGGATTGCGCTGACCAGCTTGACCATGATTGCGCCCAGGCCCTGTGCGGAAGCGTCGCTTGCGATACGCCAGTACGGGTTCTGGATCTGTGCAGGTTGCTCTGCCATGGCGTTACAAACCTAGTCCTCCCTGCACCAGAATCGATGGGATCCGATGTTGCGGATGCGTCCTGAGCAATTGATAAGCAATGCCGCCCAACCCCGGCATCAAGCCGGGCGACAAGGTGTCGCGCAGCAGACCGCAGCATGCGCCGTGATCTTCGATACTGGTCAGCACGCTGTCCAGCAGATCTGTAGGTGCGTTGCCGTGCATCTCTGGTTGCAGGCGCGCTGCGGTGTCGAACAACTCCCATGCACTCAAGTCGCCATGACAGGCGCAGTGATTCCATCCAAGCCCTTGGCGGGCAGTTGCGTCAACGGCGATCCGTAGGACCTGGCTGGTGCGCGGATGGGTTAGTTGTGGATCCAGGTCTGCATGCGCCAGACCGATGCCGACTGCGCCATGGCACCAGGCCGCTGCGGTCGGGTTGCCGGCCAGCATGCGCAGATCGCGCCAATTGTCATACGTGGGGTCGTAGAGCGTGTCCTCGAAGGCGAAGGCGGCTTCCGCACAACCCGCATGCAGCGAGCTTTCCGTCACCCGCGCCAGTTTGGTCAATGCCCAGCCGATCCCTGTCACGCCGTGGGCAAAGCCTCCAATGCCGTCGGGCCAACGGGTATGCGTCCAATGCATCGTGTCGCCATTGCGCGTGCCCGCCTGGCAGATACGATTGCCGATCACCGTGGCGGTCTCCAGATGACGTTGCTCGCCGGTGCGTTTGGCCAGCGCAATCAGCGGCACGATCGCACCGGCGCAACCGGCCAGCACATCGAACACCTGGTCGGCCTGCGCGGCATCGGGAAATTCCTGCGTCAGCGCTGCAGCATGTTCCAACACAGCATCAATGCCGAAATCGGCAAGCACCAGATATGCCCACAGCTGCGATCCCAGTCCGATATAACCGCCAGGCGGCAGTGGGCGGAAACGGATTCCATCGCGGATGAGTCGACGTCGCTTGGCATCGCCCATTGCCAAGGTGGTGACACAGGCCTGCAGGCAGTGATCGATGCCATCCACCGGATCGGCCCGCCCTTCGGCGGATTCGCGCCGGTAGGCCGCTAGCAGCAGCGCCATGCCAGCAACGCCGTTATACATATCCGGCCCGAGCGGTTGCACCGACCAGCCATTGGCGGCCAGCACCGGTGCCAGCCACGCGATGCTGCCGTCCTTGCCCACGACTGCATGCTCAACCAATCGACGCATCAGTGCGGAAAGCTGTTGCCTGCGCCGCTGCTCGATGTTGCCGCGTCGCGGCACCACTGGCAGCAACGAGCGATCTTCCGGCATCCAGCCGTCGTTGACGAACGCGCTGATCAGCGAGGCGTGGATGACTTCACGCTCGAGCGCGAAATCGGCGTTGCGCCAATCCGCTAGCGCGGCGGCGATCAGGTTGTCGGCAATCTTCCAGTGAGTTTTTCCTGGACCTTTCAGGCAGCCATCGTCGGTAATGGCGGAAAAATATGGGATGTCGCCAGCCAGCAGGTCGTCGATCTCCGCATGCAGAATGGCGGGGTCGTGCGGCACCGATCCCACGTTGTCGGCCATGCGCAGCATCAAGTCATACGCGCGTTGGCGTGCCTGCGCCGGATTATGCAGCGACACCGGGTGCCAGAGCATGCGGCCGATTTCGGCGTAGGTTTCGGTTGGCCTCGCAACGAAGCGCACCACGCAGCCGGCGAACTGTTCCAGGCGTGGACTTAATCCATCGCGCGCGTCCAACTGCTGCAGCACTTGCGTCATTTCGCCGAAGCCGCTCAGCACATCGGGCCAATAGCGCGCCAGTTCGGGGCGTGCATCCGGATGGTTCTGTGCGTTCGGCATTCCGCGCGCCATGCCCATCCCGATGCGCGCCTGATCGGTTCCCGCATCGATCACAGCAGGCTGCGGCACGTCCGGCTGCTGGCCGGGCAACGATCCCAGCGCCGAATGATCGACCCCGCGCCATCCAAGCCCGGTGGCACGTCCGGGCAGCAGTCCGATGTTGGCGACCGTGCCTGCGATCGTGGCAGCCACCAGATCCGTCGCATCGCCAAGCCCTGACGGAGGAGCAGGAAGATGCGGAGTGAACAGCGTCTCGCAGTCGATCACCGTTGGCGAGGAGCCATGCGCAATAAGGTTGCCCGCGTGCAGATCGGTGCCGGCCAGTAGCCGCATGACCGCCAACCAATGACCGATGCCGCGATAGAAATCCTGCTGCCCGGCCGGCGTGCCGGCATGTTGATGTGCGACGAACTCAACCCACCCATAAGCGCCGTGATCGATGGCACGAGGAACGCGCATGCTGGTAGGCAGAGCCTCCGCGAGCATGCCGACAAATGTTGCCAATGCCAGATCGATCGCGACCGATCTTGGTTTGTATACCAACTGGCCGCCAGTACAGCGCACCAGCGCCACGTTTTGGCCGCCACAATGGCTATCGCCAGCTCCGAACGCCAGTTCCAGAAGGACGCCGGGCGCCGTGAGCAGCAAGGTCGTCAACGTGTTTCGATCGCTACACCAGCGCTGCGCGAACATTGCCGCTGCAGTACACCGGTGTGCAATCAGGGTATCGATACGTTCGATCAGGCCAGGATAATGCGGGGCCAGTGATTGCCAGTAATCTGACGCGCAGGTGAGTTGCTGAAACTCCAGCCAGCGCTGTTCTGCGGTATCGCCATCGAGTTTGTCGTTGACTCGCGCAGCATTGAGTTCCAATAACAGAAGTCGGGTGAGCTTGCCATGCAGCGCTGCCAGCAACGTATCGCGCGTTGCTTGGAGGATGACATCGCGTTCGCTGTGTTCAAGCGAGGCCATCTCGCTGAGCTGGACTGCCAGTTTCTCGATCGGTGACGAAATCAGGCAGCCCAGCGACGTGCCGAAGTCACCGCCATGCTGGCCGGAGACCATGCCGCCTCAACAACACTGGAACGTGGCTGACCCCGTACAAATGGTGCCGCACTGCTCGGTCACCGCAGCCGCCTCGCAGCCGATGTCTGCCTCTGCATACGCGCCGCTTACGAACAACGGACCGGCAGGATTGTCATCGCCGGCATGACTGCGCCAATACTCCACCAGATCGTTCCGACTCTCTTCGCTCATGAGCAGATCCTTTGTCTTGAATTGAGGTGCGACGGTTGTGGTGCGGCAGGCTGAAAAAATTGGCACGAACATCGAGCCCATTTATCACCGAGAGGATGCGCGTGCAGATGCTGCCGCGTCTTGATCCTAGCGGTGTGATGGTTTGAAAACTGATACTTACGTCCGCAAATAACCGACGTGGGTAGCGGCCCCAGCCGCCTTAGTTGCGGCCGAGCACGCGCGCTGCCGCAATCGCAGCAATCCGTGCCTTCGCCAATGCCTCACCGATCTGCGGGCCTTGCAAACCTTCTGCAGCCAGGTCGCGTGCGTTGATGGCGAGCGCAGCAGCATGCAAGCGCTTGAGTTCTTCGCCCTGCGGATAGGCTGCGTCTTCGCTGCCCAGCCGGCCACGCTTGTCGGCTTCGCAGACCAGGGCAAGCTGTGCGATGCGCTCGGGGCGGCGGAAGGCATCGCAACGCACCAGCAGTTCGTGCACGGTGCGGTCGCGCAGTTCGGGCAGGCGATGCACGTTCAAGTGTTCGCGGCAGGCGGTGACGGCAAGCTGGCGATAGTCCTGCGGCACCTTGAGGCGTTCGCACAGGGCTTGCAGCGGGGCGACGCCGCGTTGCTCGTGCATGATGTGGCGTGGCCATTCGTCGGGTGGTGTGAGTGCTTTGCCCAGATCGTGGGTGAGCGCGGCAAAGCCCACCAGCGCATCGCCCGGCGCCAGTCGCGCGGCCATGTCGCTGACCATTTCCTGGTGGATGCCTGTATCCACTTCAGGATGAAACTCGGCGCGTTGCGGTACGCCGTACAGCGCGTCGATTTCCGGCAGGATGACGCGCAGCGCATCGGTGTCGTGCAGGGTGCGCAAAAATGCGGAGGGCTGTGCGCTTGCCAGTACGCGACGCAACTCCTGCCACACCCGTTCGGGCACCAGGCTGTCGAGTTCGCCGCTGGCGGCCATCTCGCGCATCAATGCAGCGGTCTCTGGCGCGATAGTGAAACCCAACGGTGCCAGTCGCGCCATGAAGCGCGCTGCGCGCAAGACGCGCACGGGATCTTCGACGAACGCCGGGCCTACATGACGCAGCACGCGTGCTTGCAGATCGCGCGCGCCGCCGTAGGGATCGAATAGCTCGCCAGTGTCTTCGTCGCGCGCGATCGCATTGATGGTGAAGTCGCGGCGCAGCAGGTCTTCTTCGAGCGTCACCGACGGGTCGGCATCCACCACGAAGCCACGATAGCCGCGCCCGGACTTGCGCTCGGTACGCGCCAACGCATATTCCTCACCGCTACGCGGATGCAGAAATACCGGGAAATCTTTCCCCACCGGTTTGAAGCCCAGGCTTTCCATCTGCGCCTGATCGGCACCGACCACGACCCAGTCGCGGTCGCCAGCAGGCTGGCCAAGCAGGGCATCGCGGACTGCGCCGCCAACGAGATAGATCTTCATCGCTACATGATGCCCGATGCGGTGCGCGAGTCGAAACAACGCGAACTGATTGTGGTTGGCGTCTGGCTAGGCTTGGGTGGCCAAGTGATGCCAACACGTAAATCTCAGCGTATCGCAGCGGTTGGTCGGTGCGGATAGATCAGTCGTAGAGCGGAGAGCGCTGATCTTTTGATTGGCTGCAGGGCCCTTGCCCGCCCACCGTCGCGGGACACGCCGCAAGTACGTCCGTGTAGGCTCTTACGCGGCATCCATGCCGCGTAAGGTCCCGCGACGGTGGGCGGGCAAGGACCAGTGGAGATGGTCGGTGTGCGAGGTGCAAGCAATGCATGAAATGTGCCGTCTAGTTAACGGCGCGCCCAATCAGCTTCCCAAGACAAGCGGAGAAACAAGCGGGCTTTCAATAAAGCAACCTGCAAACTTCCTGGTGCGGTGTCCTCGCCGATTGCGGGACCGTGTGGCGGCATGGATGCCGCCACCGAGCCTACATGGACGTACTTGCGGCGTGTCCCGCGAGCGGCGAGGGCACCGCGCGCTCGATCGACTCAGCTTTTGACTGCACCCAAGCACAACTACCTCATACGGCAGCCGTGCTCGTCGGCTAACTGGAGCTCAGTCCTGCGCCGCGTTGTTGGCTGTCTGGCCCGGCGTGCACACCGGCTTCAAGCGCTTGTCCACCAGTTTGCCCATCAGCCGGTCGCTCAACGGCAGCATGTCGCCGTTGAGTTGCCAGTCGTAGATCACGCTGAAGGCCAGCACGCGCGCCACGTACTCGCGGGTTTCCTTGTAGCTGATGGTTTCGATCCAGAAATCCGGCTCGAAGTTGGGCCGCTGCGATTGCCAGCGCCCGGTCGGGCCGGGGCCGGCGTTGTAGGCGGCGATGGTGAGGTAGGGCAGGCCGTAGGTGTTGAGCAACTGACGCAAATAGGCGGTGCCGATGGCGATGTTGGTGTCCGGCTCGTACAGGCTGGTGGCACCTGCGTAACCGGGCAAGGCGATGCCCTTTGCCACGGCGGCGCCGGTGCCCGGCAATACCTGCATCAAGCCCATTGCGTTGGCAGGCGAGCGGGCGCGTGGATTGAAGATGCTTTCAGCACGAATTTCTGCCGCCACCCAGGCCGGGTCGATCGCGTTCTTGGCGGCTTCGCGGCGGATGCTGTCGTCGTGATGCAGCGGAAAGCGCAGCGAATACAGCCGTTGTTCGTCCGGCTGCTTGCCGAGCGCGAACACCGCGCGATCGAACCAACCGTTCTCGCTGGCCACTTGCACGGCCAGACGGCGTTGGGTGTCGTCGAAGCGGGTGGCGGCATCGTTCCACTCGGCCACGGCCCAACCGGGGCGGTCGATCTGGAACAAGGCGATCGCGCGGATCAATGCCGGGTCACGCGCAACCGCGGCCTTGGCCTGCGGGTTGTCCTTGGGCTCCCACGGGCACAGCCGATATGGCTGCTGCAGACGATCGGCGGCCAGGAAGCCGTGGAAGGTCGGCGATTGCGCGGCCGCGCGATACAGCGGCTGTGCGGCCGCGGCAGCGCCGGTCTTCTCGGCCAGGCGCGCTTCGAAATACTGCCAGCGCGAATCGCTGCGCTGGGTGGCGGACATCTTGCGGATCGCCGCCAATGCAGCCGGCCAGTCGCCCCGCGACATCGCCTCACGCGCGCGCCATTCGTGCAGGCGTTCGTCGTACGAGGCATCGGGCACTGCGTTGAGGCGGCGCGCCGAATCCGGCAAGTACGAGGCCACTGTCCACAACGCGATCTGGTACAGCACCTGGCCGCGCTGCGCCTCGCTGAAGCCGAGCGCGGTAGCCAGTTGTGGCAACTGCTGCTCGGCCGCGTCCGGGTCGCTCTTGGCCAGCTTGGCCAACCCATCGACAGCGATGCCACGGCTGCGCTCGGTCTTGGGCCAACCCAGTGCACGCGGGTGGACCTTATCGAGAAAGGCGGCGTAATCGGTAGCCAGTGCCAGGTCAGCCGCCGGCAAGCCGCGCGCGGCGGTGCGCATCACCGCTGGCAGTTGTGCATCGGCCGCCGCTTCCACCCGCTCCCAGCGCAGCGCCGGAGTGAGCTCACCCCGCGACTCCAGCCCGGCGACCACCGGGTCGCAGGCATCGGGTAGGGCCTTGCCGTTACGCCACAACGTCAACGCATCGCGGCTCCATTGCGCATCGGCCTTGCCGGTGGCCTGACGCGCCGTGAGCTGTGCGCAGCGCAGGCCTAGGTTATCGGTGGATTTCCAGTTGGCCAGCAGCGTGGTCCAGTCCTGGCGCCGTGCCACCGCCGGCAGCCACGTGCTGCGGAAGCTCTCCGCCACCGGTTGGCCCGCATAGCGCTGCAGAAACCCTTGCGCCTGCGCATTGGAAACGGTGTCGATGCTGCGCTTGAGCGTGGCGAATTCCAGCCAGCCATACAGCGGATGGCGACTCAACACACTGAGTTGACCGGCATCGGACTGACCGCGCTCTGCAGCGGCGATGGCATCGCGCATGGCGGTGAGTTGCGGGTCCAGGCTTTGGGCATGCAGCGCAGTGCTGCCAAGGCACAGCAGGCCGACGAAAACAGTGGCAAGACGGGGGGCATAAGTCATTGCGCGATGATACCGAAGCACGCATGAGCGCTTGAGTGAATACGCGTTGCAGCGTTGCGAACGCACACATCTCAGCGTGCAGGCGTAGCGCGTGAGGGAACGCGTCATTGCACGCTCGCGTTCGTGCGCGTGCGATGGCAGCCATTGCGATCTGCTGCGCAGTGCTGCACTGCCAGCTTGCGGCGCGTTAAGGTTTCGTTTAAAAGTTGGGTCGGACCGCAGGGCACGGGGGCGTGCGGATACTCGAAATCCTTCTGGAGAGAGAACGGATGAAGCGTCTGATTGGCCCTCATCGGTCATGCCTGGCCGTGCAGTTGTCGTTGTGTCTGATTCCCACACTCGCCTGGGCGCAACAGCCTGAGGCCGCCCCGAGCACGCGCACGCTCGACAGCGTGCAGGTCACCGGCACGCGTATCAAAACCGCCGAACTGCAGGGCCAGGTGCCGATCCAGACGCTCAATCGCGCCGACATCGAACGCACCGGCCTGACTTCGATCGGCGAGGTGCTGCAGGAACTCACCGCGTCCGGCTCGGCGCTCAATGCCAAGTTCAACTCGTCCGGCAATTTCGGCTTTCCGCCCGATGGTGGCGGCGTGGGCGCAGGCTCGGCGCAGGTGGATCTGCGCCATCTCGGGTCCAAGCGCGTGCTGGTGCTGGTGGACGGCATTCGCTGGGTCAACGAATCTTCGGCCTCCGGCGTGGGGTCGTCGACCGATCTCAACACCATTCCGCTGGCGATCGTGGAGCGCATCGAAGTGCTCGAAGACGGGGCCTCGTCGCTGTACGGCTCGGACGCGATTGCCGGCGTGGTCAACATCATCACCCGGCGCAGCTTCGACGGTGCGCAGGTCACGCTCAACTATGGGCAATACGGCAAGGGCGATGGCGCCAACCAGGGCATGGACCTGGCCTGGGGCACCAGCGGCGAGGACTTCAGCCTGTTTCTGGGTGCCAGCTACGTCAAGCAGGATCCGATCTATGCACGCGATCGTGCGCAGGCACGCTTTCCGATTCCCGGCACCGGGCTGACCTTCGCCAGCTCGGCAACGCCGGATGGGCGCTTCCAATTCGTCGACCCCAACACCGGCGTGCGTCAGAACCTCACGCCCAATGCCGGCGTCGGCACGCCGCAATACGATGGCAGCGGCGGTTGTACACGCAGCGACGACTACCACTGTTTCGGTACTGCAGACCGCTACAACTTCGCCGAACAGAATCTGCTGCTGACACCCTCCGAGCGCAAGGGCGTGTTCGCGCAGTTCCGCTATTACTTCAACGACGATGTGCAGTGGTATGTCAAAGCATTGGGCAACCGGCGCGAGTCGACCAACCAGGCTGCACCCGAGCCGATCTTTCTCGGCCCCGATGCCGGCACCGGCAATCCGCTGGCTGACAACATCGTGATTTCGGCGCTGAATCCGTTCAATCCGTTCGGCTTCGAGTTGAACTCGGCCACCAACCTGATCCAGATCGGTCGCCGCCCGGTGGAAGGCGGGGCGCGTCGGTTCGAGCAGCAGGTCGACACGCAATACTTCGGCACCGGTCTGGTGGGCACCTTCGAAGGCGCGGCGCGCACGTGGTTCTGGGACGTCAACGGCATGTACAGCAAGAACAAGGCCGAGCAGACCAACTACGGTAGCTACAACCTGTTCAACATCAATCTGGGGTTGGGCGATCCGGCCGCCTGTGCGGCAGTGGCCGGCTGCGTGCCCTTGGATATCTTCAGCGGCGCCGGCAGCATCACGCCGGAGATGTTGCGCTGGATCCAGCCGGTGGTGCGCGACCGCAGCCAGAACGAATTGAGCCTGTTCACCGCCAACCTCAGCAGCGAGTTGTTCCAGTTGCCCGGCGGTGCGGTGTCGTTCGCCACCGGCTACGAGTACCGCAAGTACGAGGGTTCGTATCAGCCCGATCCGCTCACCGTGGCAGGCCGCTACAACGGCGTGCCGTCGTTGCCGACCTCGGGCAGCTACGACGTCAACGAAGCCTATCTCGAACTCAATATCCCGATCTTCGCCAACTCGTCGTTGGGCGACAAACTCGACTTGAATATTGCCGGGCGCTATTCGGATTACTCCACCTTCGGCGGCGAGTTCACGCCCAAGTACGGCCTGCGCTGGCAAGTCACCGACGAGCTGGTGTTGCGCACCAGTTATGCAGAAGGCTTCCGTGCGCCGACCATCGGCGAGTTGTTCGGTTCGGCGGCGCGTGCGGATTTGCAGTTGTCGGATCCGTGTTCGATCGGGTTGGGCGGCACCGCGCCGCGTGGCAGTGCTGCCAACTGCGCTGCGCTCGGTGCGCCGGTGGGCTATCAACAGGCCAATCAGCAGATCTCAGTCACCACGGGGGGCAACGAGCAGTTGGATCCTGAGCGCTCGCGCAGTTTCAGTGCCGGTTTCGTGTTCAGTCCGGGCTTTGCGAGCAATGCGAGCTGGTCGGATCGGCTCGATCTGGAGATGACGTTCTATCGCCATCATGTGGATGGGGCGATCCAGGCGATCAATGCGCAGACGCAGCTGGATCTGTGCGTGGATACGTTGGACGCGCTGTACTGCAACGGCATCACGCGTGCATCCACCGGGGGCATCAATGCATTCAACAATCGGTTGACCAATCTGGGTTCGATCAAGACCGACGGTTGGGATGTGGATCTGTTCTGGACGCTGCCGGAGAGCGCGTTCGGCCGTTTCAAATTGTCGTGGCAGAACACCTTCGTGGGCCGTTACGAGGCGCTCGGTGCGGCAGGGCAACGGCAGCCGCAGGGGCCAGGCATCGAGGTGGTGGATAGCGCGATTCCCGAGTGGACCAGCAACGCGGTGCTGGATTGGTCGCTAGGCAATTGGACGGCATCATGGGCGGCGCGCCACATTTCCAAACTCACCGAGCAATGCGGCGATGCGGTGGAGTTTGCGGTGTGTTCCGATCCTACCGTGGGCACCAATCGGCTGGATGCGATCACTTATCACGATGCGCAGGTGGGTTATCGCGTCGATTGGCTCAAGGGTCTGCAACTCACGGCCGGTTTGAACAACGTGTTCGACAAGGATCCGCCGCTGTGCCTGTCGTGCTCCCTCAACGGCTATGACGCGTCCACTTACGATATTCCCGGTGGGCGCTTCTGGTATGCGCGTGTGGATTTGAAGTTTTAGTCCATCAGGTCAGACGGTCGTAAAGCGGAGAGCGGCTGATCTGTGGCTTGGCTGTAGGGCCCTTGCCCGCCCACCATCGCGGGACACGCCGCAAGTACGTCCGTGTAGGCTCTTACGCGGCATCCATGCCGCGTAAGGTCCCGCGACGGTGGGCGGGCAAGGGCCAGTCGAGATGGTCGGTGTGCATGGCTTTCAGTAAAACAATCAGCACACTGTCTGGTGCGGTGTCCTCACCGATTGCGGGACCGTGTGGCGGCATGGATGCCGCCACCGAGCCTCCACGGACGGATTCACGGCGTGTCCCGCGAGCGGTGAGGGCACCGCGCCCTCGACGACCCAAGCTTTCGACTTGGGCTTTTGATACACCTAAGCTGCGCGACGAGTCGAAATTTCCGTCGTTTCGAAATGATCGGACAGTCTGGGTAGATCACGTGTGGAGCGGATGATCTGCGGCTTGGCTGCAGGGCCCTTGCCCGCCCACCATCGCGGGACACGCCGCAAGTACGTCCATGTAGGCTCTTACGCGGCATCCATGCCGCGTAAGGTCCCGCGACGGTGGGCGGGCAAGGACCAATCAAGTTGATAGGTGTGCATAGCTTTCAGCAAAGCAACCGGCAAACTGTCCGGTGCGGTGTCCTTACCGATTGCGGGACCGTGTGGCGGCATGGATGCCGCCACCGAGCCTACATGGACGTACTTGCGGCGTGTCCTGCGAGCGGTGAGGGCACCGCGCCCTCGACTACCTAGGTTTACGGCCGCAGCAGTTACCAGTTCACCTTGCGAGCAGGTTGAATCGCGGCCTTTACTAGGGCCTGTTAACACTAATGGCCCGAGCGATTAAACTATTGAGCATGGAGATCACGCCAGCACAATTTTCTCTGATCGAACACTGCCTGCCGGCGCAGCGCGGCAATGTCAGCATGACCAACCTGCAAGTGGTCAACGCCATCCTTTACGTTGCCGAGCATGGCTGCAAATGGCGCGGCCTACCCAAGCGCTTTGGCAACTGGCATACGGTCTACACACGCATGAACCGTTGGGCCAAGGCGGGTGTGCTGGACCGGATGTTCGCCCAATTGCAGAAGTCCCAGATCGTGCGCATCAAAATCGAAGCAGTCTCGCTGGACTCCACCAGCGTCAAGGTCCATCCCGATGGCACGGGTGCATTAAAAAAAACGGCCCGCAGGCCGTCGGCAAGTCCCGCGGTGGATGGAACACCAAGATTCATATGGTTGCCGCAGATGCTCGAACAGCCATCACCTTTGGATTGACGCCTGGCAACGTGCATGACGCACCTGCAGGCCGCGCGTTGCTTGAACACCTCGGGCCAGTGGAGCGGCCGATTCATTTGTTGATGGACCGTGCTTATGAAGGCAACGAAACCCGCCAGTTGGCGCTCGATCTTGGCTTCGTTCCGGTGGTTCCACCGAAATCCAATCGGGTCGAGCCTTGGGAATACAACCGGGAGATGTACAAGCGGCGCAACGAAGTAGAGAGACTGTTCCGTCGCTTGAAAGGCTACCGCCGGATTTTCTCGCGCTTCGAGAAGCTAGATGTCATGTTCCTTGGATTCCTCAGCTTCGTCCTAGTCGTTGATGGGCTTCGGATGTGTTAACAGGCCCTAAGTAAATATCACCCACGCACAGGTGCATCGCCCGCCACGTAGTAGTCCGCCGTACTGCGTGGCAAAGGCGTGCGACCACGCATGCGGTCGGCGATCTTCTCGGCGATCATGATCGTGGTGGCGTTGAGATTGCCGGTGATGATGCGCGGCATGATCGAGGCATCGATCACGCGCAGGCCTTCCATGCCGTGCACGCGGCCTTGTCCATCGACCACTGCCATATCGTCGGTACCCATCGCGCAGGAGCAGGAGGGATGGTAGGCCGTCTCTGCGCGCGCACGCACGAAGGCGTCGAGTTCGGCATCGGTCTTGCAGTCCGCACTCGGGCTGATCTCGCGGCCGCGGTAAGCGTCCAGTGCAGGCTGGGCGATGATCTCGCGGGTGATGCGGATGGCATCGCGAAATTCCTGCCAATCCTGATCGGTGGATTGGTAGTTGAACAGGATCGACGGATGCTGGCGCGGGTCGCGCGACTTGGCATGCACGCGTCCACGGCTGGGTGTACGCATCGAGCCCACATGCGCCTGGAAACCGTGTTCCTTCACCGCATTGCTGCCGTTGTAATTGATCGCCACCGGTAGGAAGTGGTACTGGATGTTGGGCCAGTCGAATTCCTCGCGCGTGCGAATGAAGCCGCCGGCCTCGAACTGATTGCTGGCGCCGGTGCCGGTGCCGGCGAACAACCACTCCGCACCGATCGCCGGTTGGTTCCACCACTGCAATGCCGGATACAACGACACCGGCTTGGTGCAGGCGTACTGGATGTAAACCTCAAGGTGATCCTGCAGGTTCTGGCCAACGCCGGGCAGGTCGTGCACCAGCTGCACATCGAGTGCGCGCAGCAAATCAGGTGCGCCGACGCCGGAGCGTTGCAGCAGCTGCGGCGAGGCGATTGCGCCTGCGCACACCAGCACTTCGCGGCGTGCACGCGCGTCGATGCCTTCGCTGCTGTTGCCGACCAAGTAGTGCACGCCAATGGCGCGCTTGCCGGCAAACAGGATGCGATCGGTGGTGGCATGGGTGACGATGTGCAAGCCATCGCGCGGACGCGCCATGTCCAGATAGCCGCGCGCCGTACTTGCGCGACGCCCTTGCGGCGTTACGGTGCGGTCCATCGGCCCGAAGCCTTCCTGCTGATAGCCGTTGAGATCGTCGGTACGCGGGTAACCCGCCTGCACACCGGCATCGACCAGGGCCTGGAACAGCACGTTGTTGTCGTTCTTCGGGGTGGCCACGCTCACCGGGCCTTCGCCGCCGTGATAATCGTTTGCGCCGATGTCGCGGGTCTCAGCCTTGCGGAAGTACGGCAACACATCGCGGTAACTCCAGTCTTCCAGGCCCGGCCGCTTGGCCCAGTGGTCGAAATCCAGGGCGTTGCCGCGGATGTAGCACATGCCGTTGATCAACGATGAACCGCCCAGCCCTTTGCCGCGCCCGCATTCCATGCGCCGGTTGTCCATATGCGGCTCCGGCTCGGTCTCGTAGGCCCAGTTGTAGCGACGGCCCTGCAACGGGAATGCCAGCGCCGCCGGCATCTGAGTGCGGAAATCCAGCCGATAATCCGGCCCACCTGCTTCCAGCAGCAACACGCTGACGCCCGGGTCTTCGGTCAGGCGCGCGGCCAGCACGTTACCTGCCGAGCCAGCGCCGATGATGATGTAGTCGTATTCGCGTTGCATAGGGTTCTCCTTGTTGCGGTGCCGGTTGAAGCGGCTTTCAAGACGATTGCGCAGTGGGCGGCTGTTCTTGTTCGAAATGGCGGCGCGATCTACAGGCTTCAGCTCGCGCAGCTCGCCGGTACCGCCGGCGACGGTCTGCCAGGTGGCGTCGGCCGCTCAAAACACCGACGCGTAGCGTTCCAGTTCGACCTGGACAGACTTGGTACGCGTGTAGGCCTGCAAGGTGGCCAGCCCGTTCTCGCGGCCCACACCGGATTGCTTGTAGCCACCCACCGGCATCGGTGCCGGCGATTCGCCCCAGGTATTGATCCAGCAGATGCCCGCCTCCAGGCGATGAATCAGACGATGCGCGCGTGCAAGATCCGGCGTCACCACGCCTGCGGCCAGGCCGTACGTGGTGGCATTGGCGCGTGCGATCGCTTCGTCCTCGTCGTCGTAGGTGAGCAGGCTCAAGACCGGCCCGAAGATCTCTTCGCGCACGATGGTCATCACGTCGGTGCAATCGCTGAAGATGGTCGGTGCCACGTAGCAGCCTTGTGCCAGCGCACCATCGCGCAGACGCTGCCCACCGCACAGCAAGCGCGCGCCTTCGGCCTTGCCCTGTTCGATGTAGTCGAGCACGCGCTGCATGTGCGCGGCGCTGACCATCGGGCCGAAGGTGGTGCGCGCATCCAGCGGATCGCCGATCTGGATGCGTTGCACGCGTGCCAGCAGCCGTGCTTCGAAGGCGTTGCGCAGCGCGCGCGGTACGAACACGCGCGTGCCGTTGGTGCACACCTGCCCGGAGCTGTAGAAGTTGGCCATCATGGCGATGTCGGCGGCCAGATCCAGATCGGCATCGGCGCAGACGATCAGCGGCGACTTGCCGCCCAGTTCCATGGTCACGTCTTTCAACGATGAACTCGATGCGCAGGCCATCACTTTGCGTCCGGTCGCGGTGCCGCCGGTGAAGCTGATCTTTTCGATCTGCGGATGTTCGGTCAGCGCAGTGCCCACGCTGGCGCCGTCGCCGGGCAGCACGTTAAACACGCCATCGGGCAGGCCGGCTTCGGTGAAAATTTCGGCCAGCTTGAGTGCGGTCAGTGGCGTCACTTCGCTGGGTTTGAAGATCATTGCATTGCCGGCGGCCAGCGCAGGCGCGGCCTTCCACAGTGCGATCTGGATCGGGTAATTCCACGCGCCGATCGCGCCCACCACGCCCAGTGGCTCGTGGCGCGTGTAGAAGAAGCTGCCTTCGCGCAACGGCACCTGCACGCCCTGCAGCGCGTGCGCCACGCCTGCGTAGTACTCCAGCACATCCGCGCCGGTGACGATGTCCACGCTGCGGGTTTCGCTCAGCGGCTTGCCGGTGTTGAGCGTTTCCAGTTCGGCCAGTGCGTCGTTGCGCTCGCGCAGCAACGCCACCGCGCGCAGCAGGATGCGCGAGCGTTCCACCGTGGTTAGCGCGGCCCACTGCTGTTGGCCGGCCTTGGCGCTATCTACCGCCGCGTCCAGATCGTCGGCGCCGGCGTTGTGCACATTGGCCAGCACTTCGCCGGTGGCGGGGTTGATGACCTCGAAAGTGTGGCCGCCGCGGGCGGGAACATAACGGCCGCCGATATACAGCAACTGGTCGGGAAAACGTGGCATGACAAACCTCCTGTTAGGCGCACGCCGCAGCGGCGGCACCTCAGCGCGTGAGATGCAGAAACTGCAGATGGCGCTCGTATTGATCGATGATGTCGTTGATGATCTGTTCGCGGCTGTAACCGACTAGGTCGTAATCCTGGCTGCCTTCGTACAGATACACCTCGGCGCGGTAATAGCGTTGGTTGCGCAGACGCTGGGCGGCGAACGAGGGCGTGAGGTAGCCGCGCATCACCACCTGGTAGCGGAAGCCTTGCTGCTCGCCGTGATCGACGCTGATTTCCATATCGTCGTCGTCCAGCCGGCTGCTGACCTGCCAGCCTTCTTCCTGCAGCTGTGTGGTGACCGCTTCGATCGCCGGGCGCACCTGGTCGTGCATAAAGCGATAGACCTCATCGCGCGCGGGGAAATGCATCGCCTGGCCCAGGCGCTGACGCCAGCCGCGGTGATTGCGCGATTGCCCGATCAACGGGCTGGGGCTGTAGAGCTGCGCGCGCTTGCGTTGCGATTCTTCGCTGAGTGCGCGCGACAAGCCCCACGCCATCAGCAACAGCACGGCAGAGAACGGCAGCGATGCCAACACCACGGCCGATTTCAATGCGTCCATGCTGCCGGCAAGCAAGAGACCGGCGGTGACCACGGCGGTGAGCACGCCCCAGAACACGCGCAGCCAGCGCGGGCCATCGTCGTGCGGCTCGCCGCCGTGCGAGGACAGCGTGGACAGCACCACCGTGCCGGAATCAGCGGAGGTGACGAAGAAGACGAAGCTGACCGCCACCGTCACCGTGATTATCGTGCGGCTCCACGGGTAGCCTTGCAGCAGCGAATACAGCACCGTCTGCGGCGCATCGATGGCTTGTTGCGCCAGCGCACCCTGGCCGTGATGCAGCAACTGATCCAGCGCGCTGTTGCCGAAGATCGACAGCCACGCCAGGGTGAAGCCGAGCGGGATCAGCAATACCCCGAGCACGAACTCGCGAATGGTGCGGCCGCGCGAAATACGCGCAATGAACAGCCCAACGAACGGTGCCCACCCGATCCACCACGCCCAATAGAACACCGTCCAGTTGCCCAGCCAATCGCTACGGCCGCCGTAGGCATACACGTCGAAACTCTTGTTGACCACACTGCCCAGGTAGTCGCCCAGGTTCTGTATCAGCGCGTTGAGCAGGTATTGCGTAGGGCCGGCGAACAGCATGAACAGCAGCAGCGCGATCGCCAGCAGCATGTTGATGTCCGACATCCAGCGCACGCCTTTTTCCACGCCGGACACCGCCACCAGAATGGCCGCGCCCATCATCGCCACGATCAACGCGACCTGCACCCAGTGCGTATGCGGCACATCGAACAAGGTGCTCAGCCCGGCATTGAGATGCAGCACGCCAAAGCCCATGTCCGCACCGATACCGAACACCGTCGCGACGATGCCCAGCGCATCCACGGTGTAACCGATTGGCCCGTTGATGCGCTTGCCGATCAGCGGATACAGCGCCGAGCGCAAGGCCAACGGCAAGTTGTGCCGGAACGCGAAGTAGGCCAGTGCCATCGCCGCCAGCGCGAACACGCCCCAGCCATGCAGGCCCCAGTGCAGGAACAGCAACTGCATCGCCTGACGTGCGGAGGCTTCGCCGCTGCCGGTGCCGCCTTGTGGCGGTTGCAGATAATGGGTGAGCGGTTCGGAGACGCAGAAGAAAAACAGCGTGATGCTGATGCCGGCGGCGAACAGCATGCCGGCCCAGGAGAGATAGCTGAATTCCGGTTCGTCGTGGTCGGCGCCGAGCTTGATGTTGCCGTAGCTGGACAAGGCCACGCCGAGCACGAACACCAGGTACACCGTCATCGCCAGCAGGTAGTACCAGCCGACATTGCGCGAGGCCCAGGTCTGCGCATCCAGCAGCACGCGGCCTGCATCCAACGGAAACAACGACACCAGCAACGCAAATGTACAGACCACCGTTGCCGCCAACACGAACACGGGACGCAAGGTGCGCACCGGTGCCAGTTGCGGCTCTACCGCACTCATACCAGCGCGCTCATAAGAGGCGTGTCACGGACTGTGCTCCCAACGAAAAACCGCCTGCGTTATCGCACAGGCGGTGTCGAGGGGGTGTCATCGGTCGAGTTCGCCTATGCGAACCCGTAGCCACTTTTCGCGGTATTCAACGCAGCAGCTGCGTCGGCACGCGGATATCCATGCCAACCGCCAGATGATCTGAAAACGCTGCAGGAATCGCTTCGATGCGTTCGATCGTCAGACTGTCGCTGACCAGAATATGGTCGATCGCCCGATCCGGGCGCCAGCTCGGAAAGGTGTGCACTTCGCAGCTTGGCGGTTGCAGGCGCGTATGCCGATACAGGGCTTGCATCTCCGGCCGGTCGGCCATGCAGTTGAAATCGCCCATCAACATCGCGTTGGGATGCTCGGACAACAACTCGGCGATGAAGGCCAGTTGCGCCATGCGCGAATTGGCGCCCAGCGACAGATGTGCCACTGCCACCGCCAAGCCGTCGCGGCCTTCGCCGAATTTGGCCAGCAGGATGCCGCGCCCGCCGATCCGGCCGGGCAGGGCATGGTCCTGCACTTCCAGCGGTTGCAGCTTGCTGAGCAAGCCATTCGCGCTGGACGCCACCCCGCCCATGCGGCGGTTGGGCTGATGGCTCCAGTAATCGAAGCCGGCGCGCTCGGCCAGGTAGTGGGTCTGGTTGGTGAAACCCGAGCGCAGGCTGCCGGGGTCCGCCTCCTGCAAGCCCACGATGTCGCGTTCGCCGGCCAGCTTGGCGATGCTGTCCAGGCTGGTGCGCTTGGCGCCCAACGGTAGCGCGTGCGACCAGCTGCGGGTGACGTAGTCGCTGTAACGGCGGGTGCTGGAGCCGGCCTGGATGTTGGCGGTCAGCACCCGCAGGGTGCGCGAATCCGAAGCGTTCACTGGAGGGCGATCGCTCGGGTCACTTGGCCAGCGTGGCGCGTTCGCGCGCGATCAGGTGATCGGCGATACGCAGCATGTCCGGGAAGCTCTGGCCCTTGACCAGGTACTTGCCGTTGACGATCAGCGACGGGGTGCCGGTGAGCTTGCTGCGGGTTGCGAACTGCTTGGCGCGGTTGGTCTTGGCCGACACGCCGAAGCTGCTCATGGTGTCGATGAAGGTCTTCTGGTCCACGCCGTACTTGGCGTAGAACGCGGCGATATCCTGCACCGAATCCTTGCCGCGCTCGCCCTTCAGGGTCTGGTCGACGTGGATGGCCTTGTACAGCGCTTCGTGGGTCTTCTCCTGCACGCCCAGCGTTTCGGCGGCGTAAAAGGCACGGCCGTAGTCGTCCCACGGGCCACCGAACATCGCCGGCACGTAGACGAAATGCACGTCAGACGGCAGCCCGGCCTTCCACGGCCCGATCAGTGGCTGGAACGCATTGCAGGCAGGGCAGACATAGCCGAACACCTCGGCCACTTCGATCTTGCCGGCGGCCTGCTGGTACGGCTGGCCACCTTCGATATCCAGATAGTCGGTGCCGGCGACCGGCTCGGGGCCGTTCGGTGCACGCGGGGCAGCGCTGGGTGCGGCGGCGGGGGGCGTGCTGGCGCTCTCGCCAACGGCCGGCGGTGCGGCGGGGTCTGTGGCCGGAGCGGCAGCGGCCGGAGCAGGCGCCGTCTCGGCAGCCGGCGTGGCAGCGGCAGGTGCGGTGTCGGACGAACCGTCCTGCGCCTTGCAGGCGACCAGGATCGGCAGCAGCGCCATCAGCGTCAGGGCGAAGCGGGTCTTCATCGGATTGGATCTCCAGCGTGGGGCGAGAAAAGGGCCGGACGGCCGCGGGGCGCATGATGCCACGGGCGGCCGTCGGTGGCGGTTACGCGGTTCAGCGCTTGGCAGGCGCAGCGTGCTCGCGGGCGATCAGATAGTCGGCCACGCGCAGCATGTCCGGGTAATTGCGCGCGCCGATCAGATAGCGCCCGTTGATGATGATGGCCGGAGTGCCGGGGAGCTTGCTGCGCTTGGCGAAGTCGCGCGCGGCATCGAGCTTGGCGTCCACCGCCGCGCTCTTGTAGGTCTCGACGAAACGCTGCTGCGGCACGCCGTAGTCGGCGTAGAACGCCGCCAGTTCTTCCGGTGCCACGTTCTGGGAAGGCACGCTCTGCTTTTCGTGGATCGCCTCGAACATGGCGCGATGGCTACGCTTGGCCACGCCCAGGATGTCGGCGGCAAAGTAGGCACGCGCGAACGCATCCCAGAACCCGCCGAATGCCGCCGGCACCGGAGTGAAGCGCACATAGGACGGCTGCTTGGCCACCCAGGCCTCCAGGCTTGGCTCGAAGTGCGCGCAGTGCGGGCAGGTGTAGCCGAACACCTCGGTCACTTCGACCTTGCCGGCCAGCGGCGCGTACGGCTGGCCGCCGTCGATCACGATGTAGTCGTCGCCTTCGACCGGCGGGGCGTTCTTGTCGGCGGCGCAGGCCACCAGCGGCAGCAGGATCAACAACAGCAGGGACAGACGGGAAAACAGCTTCATGCAGGCTCCGTGGGGATATGGGGAGGACGGGAAACGACGACGCCGGTCGCGGGACCGGCGTCGTGAAGCGGTGTGGCAGCCGTGGCTTTCAACTCATGAGCGTGCGGGCGTCCCGGCAGCGGGTGCTTGCGCGGCGGCCGCATCGTCGGCGCGGTCGTGCAGGCCCTGCAGATAGCTGGCCAGCGCCTGGATCTCCTGCTCGGTCAGCGGGTGCGCCACCTGCGCCATGATATTGAACAGCGCCGGGTTGCGCTGCTGGGTGGTGCCGGCCTGGTATTCCTTCAGGCGCCGTGCCACGTACTCGGCATGCTGGCCGCCCAGGCGCGGATACGCCGGGCCCGGATTGCCGCTGCCGGACGGCCCGTGGCAGGCCATGCAGGCCGGCACGCCGCGTGCGATGTCGCCACCGCGGTAAAGCTTCTCGCCGACCTCGTAAAACTTCAGGCCCTGGTACGGCCCCTCGTTGACCACCGCATCGTCGGCCACCCCGGCGGCAGACTTCTGGGTGGCGAAGTAGGCGCCCAGGTCGCGCATGTCCTGTGCAGTGAGGTCCTTGACGAACGGCACCATCACCGCCGCCATGCCGCTATTGCGCTCGCCGCTGGCGATCAAGGCCACTTGATGCGCCACGTAGCGCTCGGTCTGGCCGGCGATGCGCGGGTACATGGCGACGGCCGGGTTGCCGTCCGGGCCATGGCAGGCCGCGCAGGCAGCGGCCTTGGTCTGGCCCGCCTTGGCATCGCCCCAGGTGGTCTTGGACAGGTCCACCTCCAACGGCGCAACGCGCACAGGTGGCGGATCGGGGATCGGCGTCACCGCCGATTGCGCAAACGCCACGGCGGCAATAACCGGCACGGCGAGGGCGGCGAGGACAAGCACACGAGCATGGCGCATCAGCTAAAGCTCCGTATGGACCCGACCTGCGCGCGTTTGAGGCTGGCTGTGGCAGGCGTACTTCGATTATCGACACGCCTTTGCGCCAGGGTCAACGAACAGTGCAGCAAAACCGCCAGGCCCCGAACGTGCGATCCTAGGGGGATGTCGCTCCTTATCGAACAAGCCCGCTACCACCTGTCCGCCCATAACGCCCGGCAATTGCCGGACGATGGCGGCTACGAGGTCGCCTTCGCCGGCCGCTCAAACGCCGGAAAATCCAGCGCGCTCAACGCGCTGACCCGCCAGAACGCGCTCGCCCGTGTGTCCAAGACCCCTGGTCGTACCCAGCAGTTGGTGTTCTTCCAGATCCAGCCCGAGCGCTGCCTGGTGGATCTGCCCGGTTACGGCTACGCCAAGGTGCCGCAGGATCTGCAGGCGCACTGGCAGGCCTTCATCGACCGTTATTTCCGCACCCGCGAAGCCTTGCGCGGGCTGGTGGTGGTGATGGATATCCGCCACCCGCTCAAGGATTACGACCTGCAGATGCTCGGCTATGCCGCCGAACGCGGCCTGCCCGCGCACGGGTTGCTGACCAAGGCCGACAAGCTCGGCCGTGGCCAGCAGATGCAAACCCTGCAGAAGGTCAAGAAAGAAGTGACCTCGCGCTTTGGCGACAGCGTGACCGTGCAGACCTACTCCGGCGAATCGCGCCAGGGCGTGGACGAACTGCGCGGCATCGTCGGCGGCTGGCTGGGCCTGGATGGTGCGCCGCCTGCAGCGGAGTGAGCCGGGCCGGGCGCCATGACGCCTGGCCCTGCGGGCAGTCCACAACGGCGAGCCAGGGCTCGCCGTTTTCATTTGCGGCATCGGTATCGGGGCCGGGCGACGCCGGGCTGCGCTGCGGGACACGGACCTTGCCTGGGCGCCTCATCGCTCAAGGCGTCGCCGGCACTGGGCCGAATTCGGTCGGCACCCAGGCGAACGCATCGCCCTCACGGCGCACGTGGCCCAGGCCCGGGAACGGCAGATGCGCACCGGCCACCCACCAGCGGCCGTCGGCGGCCTGCGCCAGCATGCTGCGGCGTGAGGCAATGGCCTTGCTGCGGTTGCTGTCGGCCTCGAACGATGCGTCCGGCTGGGCAAACTGCACGGCGTGGTAGTGCAACACATCGCCCCACACCAGCAGCGTGTTGCCGGCGCCACCGTCGAAGCGATACGACACGTGGCCGGGCGTGTGGCCCTGGCTGTCCAGGGCAGTGGTGCCGGCCGGCAATACGGTCTTGCCCGGCTGGAAACGGCGCAGCCGACCCTGGGCCTGATAGGGCGCTGCCGCCGCGCGCGCCAGCGGAAAGGCGAACTGCAGCATCGGCGCGGCACCGGCCTCCGAAGCGGGATCCAGCCAGTACGCGGCATCGGCGTCGGACAGCCACACCGTGGCGTTGGGAAATGCCGGGGTGCCCTGCGCATCGAGCAGGCCGCACAGGTGGTCCGGATGCGCGTGGGTGAGCAGCACATCGTCGACCTGGGCCGGGTCGTAGCCGGCGGCGCGCAGGTTGGTCAGCACTTGGCCCAGGCCGGGGCCCAGGCACCGGGCAGTGCCGGTATCGACCAGGCTGAGGTGGCTGCCGTCCTGGATCAGATAGGCGTTGACTGCCGTCTGCAGGCCCTTGTCGTCTTCGGGCACGTAGCCCTGCGCGAGCAGGCGGTCGCGCTCTGCCGGTTCCACATTGGACAGCTGTTGACGCGTCAACGCGACGCTGCCGTCGAACAACGCAGTGACGCGCAGCGTGCCGATGCGCTGCAAGTAAAAGCCGGGAACCTGTGCATGGGTGGACGCGGGCGCAGCGGCGTGCGCCAGCGTGGCGCTTGCGGCGAGCAATAGCGGCGCAAGCGAACGCAGTACGGAAACAGACATGAGCAACTCCAGGGCAGGCGGCAACCGCCGCGATGTCGCCATGCTGGCGGCAGCGACTTGCGCAATTCGCTCATTGCGCTGCGCGAAGCGCTCGCTGCAGCGATCTAGCGGCTGTTGCCAATGCTGGCCGGATCCAGCCCGTAACGCTGCTGGAAGCGCTGACTGAAGCTGCGGGTGGAGCGATAGCCTGCACGCGCGGCCACGGTCTTGAGCGGCCAGCGTGTGGTGTAGAGCAGGGCCATCGCATGCGCGAGCCGCGCGTCGGTGATCAGCTCGCGCAGCGAGCAGTGTTCTGCGGCCAGATGCCGGCGCAAGGTGGCACCACTGATGCCCAGGCTGTCTTCGACATCGCGTGAGCGCCAAGCCCGCTGTGGTTGCGCGGTGATCAACGTGCGCACCTGCGAGGCGAGACTTGGTGCGGGCGGCAACAGCAGGCCGCCGTGACCACGGCGGCACAAGCTGATCACCAGCGAGGCCAGCGCCAGGCGGGCTTCGGTATACAGGCCGTGTTGCAGCGCATCGCGCCATTGCCGCAGCGTCGGGTCGAAATCGATCGCCGGCAGCCGCGCGATGTCGTCGCCGGCCTCGGGCAGCTGCTCATTCCACAATGCGCGCGCAGCAGCAAGCGCCTCTTCGCAGAGGGGCACCACCGCGCTCAGGTAGAGCCCGGTTGATGGGTCGGGCGTGTTGATCACATCGATCCGGCAACGGCGCGTCACCAGGAACAGGTCGCCCGGCACGAACTCCAGCGATTGGGTCGCTGTCCGCACGTGTTTGCGGCCCTGCAGCAGAATCGCAAATTGCGCCTGGGTCAGGTCCACCGAGCGCGCGCCGTGTGCGCGCCGCGCGCTCACGCAGGCAAAGCCTTCGGCGCGCTCGCAGTGCATCAGGCTGGCCATCTGCGCAAGCAGGACGTCGGTGGGTGTGGGCGCAACAGTCATGGCCGGGCGATGCTACAGGATCGTGTACGCATGTCTTTGGCTGGAACAGCGCCGCGGTTGCCGCGCTATTGCACGCATGGATGCTGGCCTCGCATGGCCATCTGGCATCTGCATGGCTGCGGCGCTGCCGGACCTTGACCAGCCCCGGCCATGCCTGCGCTTGTCGCTGTGTGCGTGAAGTCCCGGCAGGTGATGCCGGCGCGACGGTGGGCGTTCGCCCGCATCTGCATGCAGTAAGCATGGATGGAAATCTAAGACCCGGCCGATGGCGGCAATTCTTCCATGTTGGGCGGTTATAGTGCGGGCCTTGCGGTGGCTGGGGAGGATCCCCACATCGTTCCCCTCAATTTTTCTGCGAGCCTGCCCTTGTCGAGTCCCAGCCACGTTGCCGAAACGCCGATCACCGAACGCGCGGAGCTGGTCCAGGTACTTGCCTCGGGCGAGAAGCCCAGCGCGGACTGGCGGATCGGCACCGAGCACGAAAAGTTCGGCTTCCAGCTCGACGACCTGCGCGCGCCCACCTTTGAAGGCGAGCGCGGCATCCAGGCGCTGCTGACCGGCTTGACCCGCTTCGGTTGGGAGCCGGTGCAGGAAAACGGCCACACCATCGCGCTGCTGCGCGACGGCGCCTCGGTGACGCTGGAGCCGGCCGGGCAGCTGGAACTCTCCGGCGCAGCGGTCGAGACCCTGCATCACACCTGCGTGGAAACCGGCACCCATCTGGACGAAGTGGCGCAGGTCGCCGGCGAGTTGCAGCTGGGCTTTCTGGGCATGGGTTTCCAACCGAAGTGGCGCCGCGACCAGATGCCGTGGATGCCCAAGGGCCGCTACCAGATCATGAAGAACTACATGCCCAAGGTCGGCTCGCTCGGCCTGGACATGATGACGCGCACCTGCACGGTGCAGGTCAATCTGGATTACGCCACCGAAGCGGACATGGTGAAGAAGTTCCGCGTGTCGCTGGCGCTGCAGCCAATCGCCACCGCGTTGTTCGCCGATTCGCCGTTCACCGAAGGCAAGCCCAACGGTTACCTCAGCTACCGCTCGCACATCTGGACCGACACCGACGCCGATCGCACCGGTATGCTGGATTTCGTGTTCGAAGACGGCTTCAGCTACGAGCGCTACGTCGATTACCTGCTCGATGTGCCGATGTATTTCTCCTACCGCGACGGCGTCTATGTCGATGCCAGCGGGCAGAGCTTTCGCGATTTCATGCAAGGCAAGCTGCCGGCATTGCCGGGTGCATTGCCGACGCTGCGCGACTGGTCGGACCACATGACCACCGCGTTCCCGGAAGTGCGCTTGAAGAAGTATCTGGAAATGCGTGGCGCCGATGCCGGCCCGTGGGACCGCCTGTGCGCGCTGTCGGCGTTCTGGGTGGGGCTGCTATACGACGACACCGCGCTGGATGCGGCCTGGGATCTGGTCAAGGACTTCAGCCCCACCGAGCGTCATGCGCTGCGCGATGGTGTGCCCAAGCATGCGCTCGGGCTGCCGTTCCGTCATGGCACGGTGCGCGATTTGGCTGTGGAAGCGGTCAAGATCGCGCGCGAAGGCCTGCGTCGGCGGGCGCGCTTGAATGCCGACGGTCAGGACGAAACCGGTTTTGTGGACGTGATCGCCGAGATCGCCGAAAGCGGTGTCACCGCCGCCGAGCGCAAGCTGGCGCTGTATCACGGTGCATGGAACGGCGATATCGATCGGGTGTTCCGCGAGTTTGCGTACTGAGCGCTTGCGGATTGCCGCAGTCGTAGCGCATCGCTAGGCTACCGCGCGGTCGTTTTTTGCAGGAATGGACTCGGGCGCGAGACGGCATCGTCGACCTCACGTACGAAAGAACGCACGTCTAGCGTCGCTCCGGCATGCACGGCAGGCGCACCGTCACTCGCAGGCCGCCACCTGCTGCACGGTTATCCAGGCGCAGATCGCCGCCATGCGCCAGCACGATGCTGTGCGCCACCGACAAGCCCAGCCCGATGCCGCCGGTGTCGCGGTTGCGCGAAGACTCGCCACGTACGAACGGCAGCAGCAACTGTTCGCGCTGGGTCGGGTCGATGCCGGGGCCGTCGTCGTCGATCCACAGCACGCCGTCTTCGCCGTCACGCTGCAGTTGCAGGCGCGCACGCTTCCCGTATTTCAGCGCGTTCTCCAGCAGGTTCATCACCGCGCGGCGCAAGGCGAGCGGGTCGCCGTCCAGGGTGATCTCCGGACCGGGCAACAGCTCGGCGTCGGCACCGATGTCGGTGGCGTTGTCGACCACGCTTTCCACCAGCAGTCGCAGATCCAGCGGCGCGCGTTCGCCGCGGTGGCGATCGTTCTGGATGAAATCCAGCGCGGCGGAAATCATCGCCTTCATCTCGTCGATGTCGGCCAGTGCCTTGTCGCGTAGCGGTGGCTGCAGCCCGTCCAGGCGGAACGACAGGCGCGCCAGCGGCGTGCGCAGGTCGTGCGCGATCGCCGCCACCATGTGGGTGCGCTCGTTGATCAGGCGGTTCAGGCGTGCCTGCATCGCATTGAACGAGTCGGCCGCGCGCACGATCTCCGGCGGGCCGCTGCGTTGCAGTGCAGCGGCATCCGGGTTGCGGCCCAGCCGGTCGGCGGCTTCGGCAAAGCGCTTGATCGGCGCCGACAGCGCGCGCGAGAACCACCACGCCAGCGGCACGTTGGCCAGCAGGCCGGCCAGAAACAGCAGCACCACGTGGGTCTTGAACTCGGCCGACAACCGCCGTGGCGGCGATTCCACCGTGCGCCAGCGGCCATCGGGCTGCTGCAGCGCGGCGGTGAAGCCGTCCAGCAGTGGCACGCCCGGGGTCAGGCGCTCGCTTTCCCAGGCGCCGGGGGCGTCGTCCGGGCGCAGTCCGTTGCCGAACGGCGAGGCGCCGGGATGGCGATCGCGGTGCCAGTCACTCGGCTCTGGCGGCGATCTCTGCAAGGCAGCGCGGCGATTGCCGGCAGGGCTGCCATCGCCGTTATTGGCCTCGGACGCCTGCGGTTGGCTCGGCAGCGACATGCCGACGCGCGGGCCCGGGTGATCGTCGGCGCTGCGGTAGAAGCGCACGCGCTGCTCGGGCACATCCAGCCAATGGGCAAGCAGCATTTCGGCAAACGCATCGCGCACCTGGCCTGCTGGCGGCAGCGGGGACTGCGCGGACTCGCGCACCGTCAAGGTCTGGGTGCCGGCCGGCATGCGCGTGGACAGCAGCGCCACCACCTCCGGCGGGTGCACCGGCGGCTCGTAGACCGGCGTGCGCATCACCAGCAGGGCGATGCCGACCGCCTGGGCGGTGAGCAGGGCCACCGCCAGCAATACGAAGGTCCGCGCAAAGATCGACAGCCCGCGACGTGCCGGGTTGCTCACAGACGCGAGACGCCCGGCAGCAGCATGTAGCCTTCGTTACGCACGGTGCGAATCAACTCGGTATGCACGCGCTCGTTGATCTTGCGCCGCAGCCGGCTGATCTGGCTGTCGATGGCGCGGTCGTAGACATCGGTATCGCGGCCGCGCGCATAGTCCAGCAGCTGGTCGCGGCTCAGCACCCGCTGCGGATGCTCGACGAAGGTGCGCAGCAGCGCGAACTCGCCGTCGGAGAGGTTGATGAAGATGCCGGTGGGGTCGCGCAGGTCGCGGCGCACCACATCCAGCCGCCAGCCGGCGAACTCGTAGACGTTGCCGCGGTGGTCGGCCTGCTCGTTGCTGGCCTGGCTGCGGCGCAGCAGGGCGCGCACCCGCGCCAGCAATTCGCGTGGATTGCAGGGTTTGGCCAGGTAATCGTCGGCGCCCACTTCCAGGCCGATGATGCGGTCGGTGTCGTTGCCCAACGCGCTGAGCATGATGACCGCGGGTGAACCGCGCTCGCTGGCCAGGGCCCGGGCCGCGCTCAGCCCGTCTTCTCCGGGCATCATCACGTCGAGTACGATGAGGTCCGGGCGGCGCTGCGCGATGCTCTTGCGCATCTCCGCCACGTTTTCGGCAACGTCCACCTGGTAGCCGTGGGCGCTCAGGAACTCGCCGATCAGCTTGCGCAGGTCCGGGTCGTCGTCGACCACAAGAACGCAGGGTTGTTGCAGGTCCATGGAGGTCATCGTCGGTGGCGCGGAGGTTTGGCCGCGCAGGGTGGTGGCTACCGGATACATGGTGCTCGCAGTTGCAAGGCTGGAGCACGCATCATAATGATTGAATTTGTCATCCATTGGCATACGTGTGACGCGACATGACAGAACCGGACATCGCCAAGGAAGCCATCACATCGACACTGTGCCGCTGCAACGGCGAGTGCGCGCATGACAAGGCGTTTCCGATGATGCGGGTGATCAGCCGCGACAACGGCGTGGGCCTGACCCGCGACATGATGCTGATGGCGCAGACCCTGCGCGCTGGCGGTGTGCCGGTACAGGAAGTGGGATTCACCAGCCAGCGGGTGCACGACACCCTGCGCGAAACCCGTCTGTGGGCCAGCCGCGCGCTGTTCGGGCGGGTGCCGGTGCAGATCTTTTCCGAGCGTGTGTATGCGCGCTGCCTGCCGCTGGGCCAGGCCAACCTGCTGGTGCCCAATCCGGAGTGGATGCTGCCCAAGTGGCTGCCGCGGTTGCCGCGCTTCGACGCGGTGCTGTGCAAGACCCACCACGCCGAGCGGATCTTTCGCAATCTGGGCTGCACCACGCGGTTCATCGGATTCACCAGCCCGGATCGCTACGACCCACGGGTGCTGCGTCAGCGTGCATTCTTCCATCTGGCCGGGCGCAGCACCGCCAAGGGCACCCGCGTGCTGCTGGAGACCTGGAAGCAGCATCCGGAGTGGCCGCTGCTGACCGTGGTGCAGAGCCCGCGCACCGCCGGCAAGCCGGTGGTTGCTGCGAACATCGATCACCGGGTCCGCTATCTCGACGATGCCGAACTGCGCCGGCTGCAGAACGCGCATCTGTTCCATATCTGCCCGTCAGAAGCCGAAGGTTTCGGTCATTACCTGATGGAAGCGTTGAGCGTGAGCGCGGTGACATTGGCGACCGACGGCGAGCCGATGAACGAATTGGTCAGGCCCGAGCACGGCGTGCTGATTCCGGTGGCCGACGTGCGCCAGCGGCGTCTGGCATCGTATTACTACGTCGATGCGGCGGGAATCGCGCACGCGGTGGAAACTGCATTGGCGTTGCCACAGGCGCAGCTGGATCAGTTATCGGCCAATGCGCGTGCCTTCTATCAGGCCAACGATGCCGCATTCGCTGCGCGCTTTCGCGCTGCGGTGATGGCATCGCTGCCTGAAAATGCCGCTGACGCCGCCGTCAGCGTGGCACCGGCCGTCGTCGAGAACTGACGCGTTAGCACTTGCGCGGTTTTGCAGCAGGGATAGCGGCACGATCAGCAAATGCCGGCGCACGCCTGCGCTTGGCGGATGGCGACACGCACGCGACACATGCGCGGCACACGCACATGCAAGGCTTTGCTGGACGAAAGCGCGGGCGTTGCCCGCCCTGCCACGTGCATGCACGACGCACACGTGTGCATCCATCCAGGGAGATCGACGATGGTCCAAACACGCCCCAGCTTTGCCGTCACCGCTGCGCTGCTTGCCGCACTGAGCATGAGCGGCTGCGCCAGCCTCTGCGGCGCTCCAGGTGGCGCGCCGCCGCTGCTACCGCCGCCGCCTGAGCGCGGCCATCATGGCCCACCGCCGCCGCACGATCCCGAATTCGATGCAGCGCTGCAGGCCTGCGCTACGGCACAAGACATCGCGTTGCCGGTGCCGGATAGGCCGCCGCCTGGGCCGCCACCGTCATCGTTGCTGCAATGCCTGGAGGCGGAGGGATTCGAGCCGCCGCCGCGTCACGGCTGAGACCGATGCGCGCAGGTACTGCAGGTACCTTGCCGCTAGCGGACGTTGCCGTACAGCAGACTGCAGGTGTTTCGCCAGATAACGCTGCCAGCCAGTGACCACCAGCTTGCGGTCGCGTCGGCTGCGCATCCAAAGACGCAGGCTTGTGCGTGCACCAGCACGGCAGATGTCGAGCACGCTACTACAGCCTCTTCGCTCGCGATTACGCATTGTGTCGCTTCACCCTTGGCGAGAGATCGGATAATGCGCGCAGGGAGAAACCAGTCACGATGAAACGTGCGCCTGGCGAACAGATCGACGACGTGGAACGTGTCGAAACCGCTGCAAGCATGCTGGAAGAGCTGGCCGGCATGCGCAAATTGCACGCGCTACAGGTCAGCCTTGCAGCGCAGAGCGACATGCGTGTAGCGCTGCAGGACATCACCGCGCTTGCCTGCATGTTCGCGCGCACCGAGTGCGGTTGCGTGCAACTGGTCGACGAGCACAGCAACGACATGGAGCTGCGTGTCTATCGCGGGCACGACGAGCGCAGCCCGTTCGTGCAGCAGTTCTTGAAGGACGGTTTTCAGGCGACCTGCGATGCCGTGCGCCGCGAGCGCCGGCAGCTGGTGATCGAAGACATCGAAACGTTCACCCCACTCAAGGGCACGCCGGATTACGAGGCCGCGCTGTGCAGTGGGATCCGTGCTGCGCAGTTCACGCCCCTGTTCAATCGTGCCGGCGTGTTGCTCGGTTTGCTCAGTACGCAATTCACCCTGCCGTATCGGCCGGCAGAGCATGAACTCAGGTTGCTCGAACTGCTTGCATGGACCGCCGCCGACTATGTCGAACGCAATCGTGCTCAGGCGGCATTGCGGACCAGCGAGTCGCGGCTGGCTGCGTTGTCGCTGGTAAGCTCCGAAGTGCATTACCGGATGAGCTCGGATTGGGGCGAGATGCGCACATTGACCGGTAAAGGCTTTCTGGCCGATACGGTCAATCCCAATCGCGCCTGGCTGATGGATTACATTCCCGATGACGATCGGGCAATGGTGCGGCAAAAGATCGATGCCGGCATCCATGCAAAGACACCGATCATTTTCGAGCATCGGGTGCGACGTGCGGACGGCAGCCTGGCCTGGATCGCCACCAAGGGCGTGCCGGCACTGGATGCAGAGGGAAATATCATCGAATGGTTCGGCACCGCCGCCGACATCACCGCGCGCAAGCAGGCCGAACAACGCCTGCACGATAGCGAGGCGCGGCTGGCGCTGGTGCTCGATCAGATTCCGATCGGCGTCGGTCTGTTCGATACGCAAGGCCGTTTCACGTACAAGAACCCGCAGCTGAGCGATCAGTTGACCGATCGCATTCCCTCGCGCGATGGCGTGCGCGCAGACGAGTGGCAGGGTATCGACCAGCAAGGCAACCCGGTGCCACCGCAGCAGTTTCCCGGTGCGCGCGCGTTGCGCGGCGAAGACACCACAGCGCCGATAGATTTCCGCCATCTTGATGGAACCGCCGAATGTTGGTTGCGTGTCACTGCGGTCGCATTGCGCGATGGCAGCAGGGTGACCGGTGGATTGACCGTGGTGCAGGACGTGACCGGACAACGCCGGGTGCAGGCGGAACTGGGCATGCTAGGGATGGTCTGATCAACGGCATCGGAGGATGAGCCTAACCACATCGACCAGGCTGACGGCGCTCAGATCCTCGATTTTTTTGCCGTTTCCGGCGCGTTTGCAGGGTGTTGCCCGGGTTACAGGCGCACGTTCCCCATCGTCGGCAGTAACTGCTTTCGCTTCATCCACAGGTTCGATAGCGCAAACAAGGTCAGCACCTGCGCGGTGTTCTTGGCCAGGCCGCGATAGCGGACCTTGGTGTAGCCGAACTGGCGCTTGATCACCCGGAATGGATGCTCCACCTTCGCGCGCACACTGGCCTTGAAGTGTTCCCAACGTCTTTCCCGAGCACGCTCGCGTTTGTTGCCGAGGGCTTGCATCGTCGAGGGCCTGGCGGCGATGAAGAATGCAGCCTTGCAGGCCTGCAGTTCTTCGCGTTTGTCCGCACCGGTGTAGCCGCTATCGCCGAACACGCTGTCTTCTTTGCCATGCAGCAACGTGTGCATCACCGTGACATCGGCGACGTTGGCGGCTGTGCAATGGACGTGGTGCACCAACCCGGAAAATTCATCCACGCCGATGTGCGCCTTCATCCCGAAATACCACTGATTGCCCTTCTTGGTCTGATGCATCTCAGGGTCGCGCGCGTTGTCGGCATTCTTGGTCGAACTGGGCGCCGCGATCAGCGTCGCATCGACGATCGTGCCCGACCGCAGGCTCTGGCCCTTGCGCGCCAGATGCGCGTTGACCGCTTCCAGCATCCGCGCGGCAAGGCCATGGGTCTCCAGCAGGCGCCGAAAGTTGAGAATCGTGGTCTCGTCCGGAACGTTGTCCAAGCCACCGAGCTGGGCAAACCGCCGCAAGGTCGGGATCTCGTGCAGTGCTTCTTCCATCGCCGGATCGCTCAGCGCATACCACTGCTGCAGCAGATGAATCCGCAACATCGTCGCCAGTGCGTACGGCTGCCGACCTGGCCGGCCCGATACCGGATAGTGCGGCGCGATCAGACCGAGCAGTTGCTGCCACGGAACCACCTGCTCCATCTCGGCCAGAAAGATCTCGCGCCGGGTCTGCTTGCGCTTGCCCAGGCCCTCAGCGTCACCGAACGTCAGTTGCATGGATCACTCCTCAACATCAGGCGGGTAGTGTCGCGTATCTGTGGTGCGTTGTTCAGAGGTTCCCTAGCAGAGCGTAACCGCGACATTCTGGAAAGCATTTCCGATGCGTTCTATGGCGTCGATGCGCAGTGGCGCTTTACCTATATCAATCGCAAGGCCGAGGCGCTGTGGGCGCGCTCGCGTGCGCAATTGCTGGGCAAGGTGATCTGGGACGAGTTCGCCGCGTTGATCGGCTCTGCAACGCACACCGCGCATTTGCAGGCCGCACAAACGCGGCAGATGGTTCGCCTGGATGTCGCCTCGCCGGTGCTGGGGCATTGGGTCGACATCAGTCTGTATCCCACCAGCGATGGCGGTATGTCGGTGTATTTTCGCGATATCTCCGACCAGAAACGTGCGCAGGAGCTGCTGCGTGCCAGTGAAGAGCGCTTCCGCACCGCACTGACGATCGAAACCGTGGGCGCGACATATTTCGATATGGATGGCCGCCTGACCGATGCCAACGATGCGTTCTTGAAGATGAGCGGCTACAGCCGTGCAGATGTTGAAGCCGGTACGCTCAACTGGCAGAACCTGACCCCGGCGACCGCGCGTGAGTTGACCGCGCAGGCCTTTCAAGAGCTGAAGGCCAAGGGCAGCACCACGCCCTATGAGCGCGAATATCTGCGCAAGGACGGCTCGCATCGCTGGGCGTTGTTCGCCGCCAAGCGGCTGCCGGATGGAACCGGTTTCGAATTCGTGCTCGACATCACCGACCGCAAGCTGGCCGAAGCGGCGTTGCGCGAAGTGCAGGATCGCAATGCCTTCTTGTTGAAGCTGTCCGATGCGCTGCGGCCGCTGAGCGACCCGTCCGCGATCCAGGGCAAAGCCGCGTGCGTGCTGGGCGAGCATTTGCATGCCGGCCGCGCGTACTACGTTGAAGTGGATCGCAAAACGCAGCAGTACGTGGTCGAACGCGATTGGCATCAACCCGGCGAAACCAGTCACGCGCGGCGCTTCGCACTGAGCGATTGGCCGATGCCCTGGCTGACCGACGCGCAGACATGGGTGGTGCGCGACACTGCCATCGATGCGGCATTGCCCGACGATCAGCGCGCGGCCTATCTGGGCAATGCCATCGGTGCGCTGATCGTGGTGCCGCTGATCAAGAGCGGCCAGCTGGTTGCCAGCTTCGTGGTCAATCAGCGCACTGCGCGCGATTGGACGGCCGCCGAGATCCGGCTGGCCGAAGAAACCGCAGAGCGCACCTGGGCGGCCTTGGAACGCGCACGCGCACAGGGCGCGCTGATCGAAAGCGAAGAGCGTTACCGCGTGATTCTTGAAAACGCGCTGGATTACGCGATCTTTACCACCGACACCAGCGGCTATATCCAGACCTGGCCCCCTGGTGCCGAAGCGGTGTTCGGCTGGACCGCCGAAGAAGCGGTGGGTCAACATATCGCCATGACCTTCGTTGCAGAAGATCGCTTGGCCGGGGTGCCGCAGCGCGAGATCGAACAGGCGCACCACACCGGCTTTGCCCCCAATGTCCGCTGGCATCAATGCAAGGACGGCCGCCGCGTCTTCATCGAAGGGGCGGCCCGGCCGCTGCGCGATGGCGGTGTCGAGCCACTGGGGTATCTCAAGATCGGCCAGGACGTCACCCGGCGCCGGGAGTGGGAAGATCGCCAGCAGGTGTTGCTGGCCGAACTGCAGCACCGCACGCGCAACCTGATGGGCGTGGTGCGTGTGGTCTTCAATCGCACCCAGCGCAGCAGCAAGACCATCGCCGAGCTGGCGCTGATCTACAACGACCGCCTGGACGCGCTGGCGCGCGTGCAGGGATTGCTCTCGCGCCTGAACGACGGCGATCGCATCCTGTTCGATGAGTTGATCCATGTCGAACTCTCGGCGATGGGCGCGATCGACGCGCAAGGCCAGAGTGAGCAGGTGGTGCTGGATGGCCCCAGCGGCGTGCGTCTGCGCTCCAGCACCGTGCAGACGTTTGCGCTGGCGCTGCATGAGCTGGCGACCAATGCCAACAAGTACGGCGCGCTCGCCCAACCCGGCGGCCAGCTGCAGGTGCGTTGGCGCCTGCTGCGCACCAGTAACGGCACGCGGCTGCGGATCGAATGGAGTGAAACCGGCGTGACCATGCCAACGCCCGGCGAAGCGCCACAAGGCTCCGGGTACGGCCGCAAGCTGATCGAGCGCGCGCTGCCGTATCAACTGCAGGCCGAAACCACCTATGAGCTGGGCCCGGATGGGGTGCGCTGCACCATCGAGCTGCCGGTGTCGGAAAGCATGCGCCTGGAGGGGGATGAGGGATGACGCTGGATGCTGCACGTGCACATCAGCCACCGTCATGCTGCACTGCGGCCGCTTTGCTGATTGCGGTCGCGGATTTCCTGCGCAGGGCACAAATTTTTGATCTGTGCGTGCCTGTGCACAGGCCGCGCCACAGTCCCTGCTGGCGGCATTCTCGCGCGCATCTGCGTTGATCGAACATCACGTTGCCAGCCGGCATCTTCGACACAACGCCCCCGACGCCCATGGCTTTTTTCGTCCGAATCCATATACTGCCCCCCAGTATTTGGACCGGAGCTGTCATGCCGCATTCGCCGCAAGAGAAAAAGCGGGCACTAGCACGCGTGCGTCGCTTGCGCGGGCAGTGCGATGCACTTGAGCGGGCGCTGCAGGCAGGCGCAGACTGCGCGCCTGTCTTGCAGCAGATCGCCGCGATCCGGGGGGCCGTGAATGGGCTGATGTCGCAGGTGCTTGAAGCGCATATCCGGGAAGATTTCGGGCATGCCGCAACGTCCGATGCGCAACGCGCCGAGCGGGTGCAGGAATTGCTCGGCCTGGTCCGGTCCTACCTCAAATGAACTCCCACCGGGTCGGCGCATGCCGCACCCGTCCTTGAATCTCATCGTCAGGAGCGTCATCCAATGAAATCCCGTGCAGCAGTTGCATTCGGACCCGGCAAGCCGCTGGAAATCGTCGAAATCGACGTCGCACCGCCGAAGGCCGGCGAAGTGCTGGTCCGCATCACCCACACCGGCGTCTGCCACACCGATGCGTTCACGCTGTCTGGCGACGACCCGGAAGGCATCTTCCCGTCCGTGCTGGGCCACGAAGGTGGCGGCATCGTTGAAGAGATCGGCGAGGGCGTCACCAGCGTCAAGGTCGGCGATCACGTGATCCCGCTGTACACCGCCGAATGCCGCAAGTGCAAATTCTGCCTGTCCGGCAAGACCAATCTGTGCCAGGCGGTGCGTGCCACGCAGGGCAAGGGCCTGATGCCCGACGGCACCACGCGCTTCTCCTACAACGGTGAGCCGATCTATCACTACATGGGCTGCAGCACCTTCAGCGAGTACACCGTGGTGCCGGAGATTTCGCTGGCCGTGGTCAACCCGGAGGCGCCGCTGGAAAAGGTCTGCCTGCTCGGTTGCGGCGTCACCACCGGTATTGGTGCCGTGCACAACACTGCCAAGGTCAAGCCGGGTGAAAGCGTGGCAGTGTTCGGCCTGGGCGGCATTGGTCTTGCGGTGATCCAGGGCGCGGTGCAGGCCAAGGCCGGGCGCATCCTGGCCATCGACACCAACCCGGGCAAGTTCGATCTGGCACGCAGCATGGGCGCCACCGATTGCATCAACCCCAAGGACTACGACAAGCCGATCCAGGAGGTCATCGTCGAGTTGACCGACGGCGGCGTGGACTTCAGTTTCGAGTGCATCGGCAACGTCAACGTGATGCGGTCGGCGCTGGAGTGTTGCCACAAGGGCTGGGGCGAGAGCGTCATCATCGGCGTGGCCGGTGCCGGCCAGGAAATCAGTACCCGTCCGTTCCAGCTGGTGACAGGCCGCGTGTGGCGCGGCTCGGCCTTCGGCGGTGTCAAGGGACGTACCCAATTGCCGGGCATGGTGGAGCAATCGATGAAGGGCGAGATCGATCTGGACCCGTTCATCACCCACACCATGCCGCTGGAAGAGATCAACGAAGCCTTCCACCTGATGCACGAAGGCAAGTCGATCCGCACCGTGATTCACTTCTGACCGTACGGCCAGGATCGGCGCGCGGCCGCTTCCGCGCACGTGGTACCCGATACTCCGGGAGGGGCATGATGACCAGCGTCTCGATTCATCCTTCGGTAGACAGTGGTGTTGCGCGTGGAGGTGCAGAAAGCTTTCAGGGAGGAACCCTTGAATGCCATTGCGCCAGCGACAAGGTGACCGTGGAAGTGGGTGCGCAGACCGCGCATAACCACGCCTGCGGTTGCAGTAAATGCTGGAAGCCGGAAGGCGCGACCTTTTCGGTGATTGCAGTGGTGCCGCGCGACAAGGTCACGGTCACCGCGCATGCGGAGAAGCTCAAGATCGTCGACGAAAGCGCGGCGATCCAGCGCCACGCCTGTACCGGTTGCGGCGTGCATATGATTGGCCGCATCGAGAACAAGGACCATGCGTTTTATGGTCTGGACTTCATCCATACCGAGTTGTCGCAGCAGTCGGGCTGGTCGCCGCCGGGCTTTGCGGCGTTCGTGTCCTCCATCATCGAAACCGGCACGCCGCCGGATGACATGGACGGCGTACGCGCGCGCCTCAACGAGCTCGGCTTGACCCCGTACGACTGCCTGTCGCCGGGATTGATGGATGCATTGGCGGCCAATGTGGCACGCCATAAGGGCCTGCTGCACTGACCGCCCAACCCCGCGGCCGGCATCCATGTCGGCCGCAGGTTTTTATCGAAGGAATCTCATGGAACGTATCGAACACCGTGCCTGCTTCGGCGGTTGGCAAGACGTCTACCGGCACCAGTCGCAGAGCTTGAACTGCAGCATGCAGGTGGGCGTGTATCTGCCACCGCAGGCCGCCGATGGCCCGCTGCCGGTGCTGTACTGGCTCAGCGGCCTGACCTGCACCGAACAGAATTTCATCAGCAAGGCCGGCGCGCAGCGGTACGCGGCCGAGCATGGCGTCATCCTGGTTGCGCCCGACACCAGCCCGCGCGGCGACGAGGTGGCCGACGCGGACGGCTACGACATCGGCAAGGGCGCCGGTTTCTATGTCGACGCCACCGAGCAGCCATGGGCGGCGCATTACCGCATGTACGACTATGTGGTGAACGAATTGCCGGCGTTGATCGAAGCGACCTTCGCCACTACCGGCGCGCGCGCGATCAGCGGCCACTCGATGGGCGGGCACGGCGCCTTGACCATCGCATTGAAGAATCCGGGCTGCTATCGCAGCGTGTCTGCATTTTCACCGATCGTCGCGCCGAGCCAGGTGCCGTGGGGTGAGAAGGCGTTTGGCCAGTATCTGGGGCCGGACCGTGATGCGTGGAAAGCGTATGACGCCACTGCGTTGATCGCACAGACGCAGGAGCGCTTGCCGCTATTGATCGATCAGGGCGACGCGGATGAATTTCTCGAAAACCAGTTGAAAACTGCGTTATTCGAGGAAGCTGCAAAGACCGCTGGTTATCCGGTCACGGTGCGGCTGCAGCCTGGTTACGACCATAGCTATTACTTCATCTCGAGTTTTATCGGCGAGCATATTGCGCATCATGCTGCGGCGTTGCGTTCGTGATTGCTTGATTGCTTGATTGTGGAAATAGTCGATCATTTGTTGCGTTTGTTGCGTTTGTTGCGTTTGTTGCGTTTGTTAAGTTTGTGGCGTGTGCGTGGCAGTAGACCTCGCGCAGTTGCGTGCGTTGCATTGCGTGCGTTGCCGTGTTGCCTGGACCGGTGGCATGAATAAAGCGCCGAGCTGATTTCCCTTCTCCCCTCGGGAGAAGGTGCCCCGCAGGGGCGGATGAGGGTACGGGCGAAGCCTGGTGAAGTTTGGGTGCAGGTTGGCTTCGCCCCGTACCCTCACCCCAACCCCTCTCCCGTGGGGAGAGGGGCTCGTCATTGCGCATCTGAAAGTTCGCGTCGAGTAGATGCTGGCGACATCGTTGTTGTTGTTCAACAGCAACAGCAACAGCAACAGCAACAGCTGACGTCAACGCCAATTCAAAAGTTGATGCCAACGACGAAGCTAACGCGCCACCTGCGCCGCAAGCCTGCCCAATCGTCGCATCGCGCGTTCCAGCGTCTCGCTCCACGGCTGGCCGCAGGTCAGCCGCAGGTGATCGGCGTAATCGCCACGGCTGGAGTATAGATGGCCCGGCGAGGTGCCGATACCGTCGGCCAATGCGGCTTCGAACAATGCCTGGCCGCTGCCGCCATCGGGCAATTGCAGCCACAGCGAGAGTCCGCCGGCCGGGTCGCCCACCCGCGTGCCCGCCGGCCAATGCCGCACGATCGCATCGCGCAGGCGTTGGCCGTTGTCGGCCAGGGTGCGGCGTAGCTTGCGCAGATGCCGTTCCAGATCGTGCTGCGCGAGATAATCGGCCAGCGCCAGTTGCGGCAGGCTGGCGCTACCGACGGTGGAAAAGTATTTGGCGCGCACCAATGCGTCGGTCCAGTCGCCGCCCAGCAACCACCCCACGCGCAGTCCCGGCGACAGCACCTTGGAAAACGAGCCGCAGGTGATCACGTTGGCATGCGTGTCGAAGTGGCGTAGCGGGCGAGGGCGCTGGCCCGACCAATCCAGTTCGCCGTAGATATCGTCTTCGATCACCACGGTGCCGTGGCGCGCGCAGCTGTCGAGCAGTGCGCGCTTGGCACTGTCGGGGGTGAGGCTGCCGTTGGGATTGTTGAAGTTGGGCACCAGCACTGCTGCGCGTACCGGTGTGCGTTGCAGCAGCGCGTCCAGGCGCGCGACATCTATGCCATGGCCGGCGCGGTTGGGGACTTCCAGCACCTTGAGTCGTAACGCAGCCACCGCCTGCAGGATGCCGTGGTAGGTGGGTGTTTCCACCAGCACCACATCGCCTGGTGCGGTGAGGGTGCGCAGTGCCAGGCTGATCGCTTCCATCGCGCCGGCGGTGATCACCACTTCTTCCGCGGCTACGGTGGTTGCGCAGTGTGCGTAACGCTGTGCGATTTGCCTGCGTAGTACGGCGTGGCCTTGTGGCGGTGCGTAGTCCAGTGCGGCGGTGCGTTGGCGCCGCAACTGACGCGACAGGGCGGCGGCCAAGTGCGCAGCCGGCAACAACGCCGGCGCGGGAGTGGCGGTGTGCAGCGGCACCAGGTCGGTGCGCGCCAGGGTGTCGAGCACGCGCTGCAAGGCCGGGTTGTCGACCATGCCGGGTTTGCGCCGCCGCGTTGCCGGTGCTGCGACAGGCAATGCAGAGGCGGTGGTGCGCACGAAGTAGCCGGAGCGCGGCCGCGCCTGCACGCGTCCTTCGCGTTCCAGTTGCAGGCAGGCCTGCACTGCCGTTGCCGTGCTGATGCCGTGATTGGCGGCCAGTTGCCGAATCGAGGGCAGGCGCTCGCCGGCACGCAGGGTGCCGCCTTCGATCTGCTGCCGCAGCTGGGTGGCCAGCGATTCGTACAGGAGCATGTGCGGGCGCCCTTTATCTGTATTGGTCAATTTGCAGCGTATCTGAATCTGTCATGGTCGTGTACTGCGCTGCAGACTGGCCGTGCCCGGTGAGTGCGCCAGGTGTGTGTTCTCTTCTGTGAGGTTGGCCGTGCTGCTTCCTGTGTTTATCGTCGATGCGTTCACTACAGTGCGTTTCAAGGGCAATCCTGCGGCTGTCGTGCCGTTGCAGGAATGGTTGCCGGAGTCGCTGATGCAGGCGATTGCCGGCGAACACAATTTGTCGGAGACCGCATTTTTCGTGCGCGACGAGAGCGGGGTATTCGACATTCGCTGGTTTTCTCCGATCAAGGAAGTCGGCTTCTGCGGGCATGCGACCTTGGCCAGCGCGTTGGTGATTGCCATGCATCAAGGCGCTGCATTCCCGTTGCGATTGCGCGCGCCTGCCGTCGGTGAGATCGAGGTCGCCAGCGTGGCCGAGCGTACCTTCGAGCTGCGCTTCCCCAACCAGATGCCGTCGCTGGTGCCGGTAGTGCCGCAAGCCTTGTTGGAGTCATTGTCGATCGCGCCACAGGCTGTCTATGCAAACGCGCAGGCCTACATCGCCGTCTACGCCGATGAAGGACAGGTAAGTGAAGTAACGCCCGATCTGAGCCGGATGTTGGTGCTGGCGCCGCGCGATGTAGCGGTCACCGCGCCGGGCGTCGGGCATGACTTCGTCTCGCGCTATTTCTGGCCGGCCAATGGCGGTAGCGAGGATCCGGTCACCGGGTCGATCCATGCCGCGTTGGCGCCGCTGTGGGCAAAAACGCTTGGCAAGACGCAGCTGCGTGCGCTGCAGGCATCGGCACGCGGCGGTGAACTCGATTGCCGGGTCGAGCCGCAGCATGTGTACGTGCGCGGCAGTGCTGTGCAGTATCTGCAGGGAGTGATTGCGCTATGAGCGTGTCCTTGTCTGCTCAAGCGACCTCGGCGGGCGCTGCGCGACGTGCAATCTGGCAATTGCTGGTGGCCGAAGTGCTGATCGGGTCGGTGGGCGTATTCGTGCACGAAAGCGGGCAGGATCCGGTGACTGCGGTGTTCTACCGCTGCCTGTTCGGTGCGCTGTTTCTGACGGTATGCGGTTTGATCGGTGGGCAGCTGCGCGGCCTGTGGCGCGAGCGTGCGCTGTTGCGCGATGCGGTCATCAGCGGTGTGTTGCTGGTGCTGAACTGGGTGGCGTTGTTCGCCGGCATGGCGCGCTCGTCGATCGGTGTGGCGACGATGGTCTACCACGTGTTTCCGTTCGTGATGTTGATCCTTGCCGCGTTGCTGCAGGGCGAGCGCACGCGGCGTGTCGATCTGGGCTGGACGCTGCTGGCATTCGTCGGTGTGGCCTGTTCCGCAGACCCTGCGCGGCTGTGGCAGAGCGCCGATCGCGGTTATCTGATCGGGATCGCGCTGACCTTGCTGGCGGCATTGCTGTGCGGGGCCTCGTTGCTGATGTCGCGCCGCATCAGCCGCGAGCGGCCGCTGGCGGTGGTGACCGTGCAATGCTGGGTCGGCACCTTATTGCTTGCGGGGTTTTCCAGTGGCGCCGCGCTGCATCCGGGCCTGCACTGGCTGTGGCTGGTGGGCTTGGGCGTGATCCACAGCGGCATCGTGTATGTGTTGTTCTATTCGTCTTATCGCCACCTGCATGTGGCCACGATTGCGGTACTGGCGTTCGTCTATCCGCTGGTCACGCTGTTGCTGGACTATCTGCTCTACGGCCACGCGCTGGTGCCGGTGCAATGGCTGGGCCTGGCATTGATCGTGATCGGGACGCTGGCGGTAAATTTGAAGTGGCGTTGGCCGCGGAGGGTGGCGGACAACGTGCTGACCTGAGTGAAGTTGCCGCCGCGCCGTACGCGCGGCGGCAGTGGGCTTTAACGCACGTCGCGCAGTTCCCAGTGATGTCCGGCCAGCGCCTGCATGCGCTGTTTGAGCAGGTCGCCGGGGATGCTGGTGGTGGCGACCAGATCGATCCGCAGGTCGCCCTGCTTGCCGGTGACCGTGGCCGAGGGATCGGTCACGCCGAGGCTGGGATCCACCGCGTCCGGGTCGGCCTGCAGCTGGCGCCAGCGATCGAACCAGGCCGGGTCGCGCAGGGCGGCCTGCAGCTGTTCGGCAAAGGCCTCGGCACCATGGGCGCTGAAGCTCACGCTCGCATCGCCGCCGCGGGCGAGCTTGGGGTCGGGCAGGCTGATCGAATAGCTGACGGGCATGTGCGAAGACTCTGGTGGATGACGTTCGCACGTTAGTGCAGCGGCGGTGAGTATTCCGTCGACAGGTGTGTAGGCATGTAGCTCTCTGCGATCCACTTCGACTTGGAACCAAGCTTTTGACCTCAGCATTCGATTGCGTCTATATGACGCTATGAGGCCAACGCTCGGTTGTTCTGGAGTGGTTGGATGGTGCGGATAGGTCAGGTGTAAAGCGACTGATCTGCGGCTTGGTCGCAGGGCCCTTGCCCGCCCACCATCGCGGGACACGCCGCAAGTACGTCCGTGTAGGCTCTTACGCGGCATCCATGCCGCGTAAGGTCCCGCGATGGTGGGCGGGCAAGGACCAGTCGAGATTGCCGGTGTGCATGCTTGCAAGCAGGACATGACGTGCGTTTATTGAATAACGGCTTGTCCGATCAGTTTCTCGGCGCAAGGCAAACCGCAGGCAGGCTTTCAATGAAGCAACCTGCAGACTCTCTGGTGCGGTGTCCTCGCCGATTGCGGGACCGTGTGGCGGCATGGATGCCGCCACCGAGCCTACATGGACGTACTTGCGGCGTGTCCCGCGAGCGGCGAGGGCACCGCGCACTCGACTGACTCAGCTTTTGAATACATCTAAACGATTCGACATCATCTCTGTGGCCGTAAGCTGATTGCACGATGTAGACGAATGAGTTGCAGAGCGATAGCGCTGCCGCTTGGCTGCAAAGCCATCGACCTACCATGCTTCAGGCAGAAAACGTATGCGGCTCGGCCGCAAATGCCACTGCCAGTGCGCCCTTGCCTACGTTGACCATGCCGGTCAGGCTCATCACGCTTTCGAACAATTCCACACCGTGGGTCTGGCAGGCGGCCTGCAAGGCGGCATAGCCGGGCAGGGCGTGCAACTCGGTCAGCTCGCCGCCGTAGCCTACGCATACGGTAGGCGTCATCAAGCCCTCGCGGAGCTTGCGCACGGTGAAGCCGAACAGCTTCTCTGCGGATGGCTCGAAGCCCTTCAACTTGGCCACCGGTTCGGTGACGCCGCGATACGCGCGCAGCACCGGCTTGATATCCAGCGCACTGCCCAACGCGGCGCTGATCAAGCCCACGCTGCGATCGCCCTTGGTGCGGGCACGCGCGCGCAGGTAATACAGATCGCGCGGAATCATGTAGCCGTAAGTGTGTTCGGCCAGCTGCTCGAGCCGGGCGCGAATCGCCGCCACGCCCTGGCCCTGCTCGCGCAGACGCACCGCCTCCACCGCGGTGATGCCTTGGCCGGCGAACAGGTTGAGCGTATCGATCACGCGCAGTGCGAACGGCGAGGTATGGCCGGCCGCCTGGCGGATCGGCTTGTAGTCGTTGAGGATCGCGAAGCTGGCCTGCATGGCGTTATCGAAGATCTGGCTGCGCAGCTTGGAGATGGTCAGGCAGAACACGTGGTCGTAGTCGATGACCAGCCGCTGCAGGAACAGATCGCGGATCTGGTTGACCGAGAACGGTGTGGTCTCCGCCTCGTGACCGCGCTCGGCCACATGCGCGTGCAGGAAGCTCAGCGTGGCCTCTTCATCGCGGTGATCGGCAAGCACTGCTTCGCCGATGCGTACGCTGATCGGCAGCACGATGACGTTGTTGCGTTGGATGAAGTCCTGCGGCAGATCGCACGCACTGTCCACCACGATTCCGATGCGCATCGTCGCCCCCTTCGGCTGTTGCGTCGTCTGTAGTGCGAACGCTATCGCAAAACGGCCGTGGCGCGTAGGACTATCGCCTGGCGCGTCGCTGTCGTGGTGCAAGGCGACGCGTTCATCGGCGTGATGCAGCGTCGGCCAGCGACGACAGGCAGCAGCCACAGATGCATCGTGCAGGGCATGCACAAGCGATCGCTTGCGTGGCGCAATCGCTGCCTGCGCGTGATGCGGCTCTGCACCATTCCTGGGCGCGGCGTTGTGTGCCTCCTGACTGATACATCCTGCTGGCAGCCGATAACGAACACAAACTGAGGACCCGCGCACGCTTCGCGTGCCAGATAGCACCCGTTATGGTGCATGGCGAGCGAGGGCTGCCGGAATTGCTATAGCTCCGCTCACAACGGCGCTGCTAGGGTCCGACGCCACCGCTGCAAGGCGGCTTTCGACAACGCCGTACTGGCGTTGCCGCGCGGAACCCACACGGAGAGTCAACATGCACAACAGCCAATCCAGCACCCTCACTCACACCGGTGCGCAGGCGCCGACCACGCGGCGGCGCGCATCGCGCTGGTGGAAAGCAGCATTGGCAATCGGTCTGGTGGCGCTCGCGCCGGTGGCACTGGCCGGGCCCTACAAGATCTTCGGCAACCACTATGCGTGGGTGAACAATTTCAACGATCCCAACAACATCATCCAGGGCACCTTCGGCACCGGCAGCACGCCGGAGTTGACCGTGACCTTCAACTTCGCCGACTACAACCTCTATGGCTACCCGGCGATCGTGCGCGGCTGGCATTACGACTGGAATCCGACCAGCGACACCTTGTTCCCGAAGCAGATTTCCTCGCTGAGCAAGATCCCGCTCAAGTTCACCTATAGCGCGGGCGGCACCAATCTGGCCGGCGATTTCGCCTACGACATCTTCTTCCGTTGGGATACCGCCAAGGGCAACCCGCAGCTGGAAGTGATGATCTGGGGCGACCACAACTCCTGGCCGATCGGCACGCTGACCGCGAGCAAGGTGATCACCGCCGGTGGACGCACCTTCGACCTGTGGGAAGGCTTCAACTCCGGTGCCGGCTACTACGTCTACACCTTCATCCCGACCGGCACTGCCGGCCAGCCCACGCTCAAGACCAGCGGCAGCCTCAACGTGGATGCCAAGCCGTTCCTCACCTGGCTGCAGACCAACCGGTCCAAGGATGGGCGCTACAACAACAGCATGTATCTGCATGCGGTTGAAGCGGGTTTTGAAGTGGTGCGCGGCAATGGCTGGGCCAAGGTCAGCGCCACGCTCGACGCACAGTAATCTGCAATAACGTGGTCTTGTGCGCGGCGCATGCATGCGTCGCGTACCGGATGGGGCCACGGTGATCGGTCTGCAGGGATGGCCAACGTCCTCGCCCCCGTCAGCGCGAGGGTGTCCGTTGCCAGTGACGCCAACGCGTCGATGGCGCCGGATGCGTAATGGTCGTTCGTTCACCGCTCGGCGCGTTGCGCTGCACGCCGGTGGACGAACGTTTATCCATCCATCATCGGAGTCCACCCCATGCAGTTGCACGACAGTTTCCGTTCGCTGACGTCTGCTGGTTCCAACCTGTTGCCGCGCGCTGTGGCGTTGGCCTTGGTGCTGGTCGCATCCAGCGCCAGCGCCGCTACCGGCGAGACCAAGGTCTACGGCACGCAATACGCCTACAACAATAATTTCAACGACAAGAACAACAACATCAAGGCGACCTTCGGCTCGGGCAGCACGCCGAGCATTACCGTGACCTACAACCTGCCCAGCGGAACGTTGTATGGCTATCCCGCCATCTGCCGCGGTTGGCACTACACGATGAACCCGGCCACCGACAGCTACTTTCCGCATCAGGTGTCCAAGATCGGCAGCCTGAGCGGCGCAGTGGCGTTCACCACCAGCGGTAGCGGGCAGACCGGTGACTTTGCCTACGATCTGTTCTTCCGCAAGGACGCCAGCAAGGGCGACCCGCAGCTGGAAGTGATGATCTGGGGCGCCAACAATTCCTATCCGCTGGGTACGCTGACCACCGCCAATGCCATCACCTCCGGCGGCGTCACCTATGACCTGTGGGAAGGCAATAACTCCGCTGCAGGCTATTACGTGTACACCTTCATCCCGCACGGCACCGCGGGCAACAGCAATGCGTTGCCGGCAAAGGGCAATCTCACTGCGGACGTCAAGGCGTTCTTGACCAGGCTGCAGGAGTTGCGTGGCAGCGATGGCCGTTACAGCAACGCGTTGTATCTGCAGGTGGTGGAGGGCGGCTTCGAAGTCACCGGCGGGATGGGTTCGGTGTCGCTGAGTGGGGCGATCACCGCCAAATAAGCGCGGCGATCAACAGCCCTACGCGTAGCCAGCACCTGGAAACGGCATGCTCCCGCGGACTCTAGCGCGTGGATGGTATGGGCCGATTGCAACCAGCGGTCAGGTGCATTCGACGCGCTGGTCAGTGGTTGGTGTCATCGTTCTTGAGCTGTGCCATCCACCGCACGTGTCTGCGTGCGGTGGATGCCGGGCAAGTACTCTTACATCGCCACCAGCTGGATGCTGTCGAACACGAACGCCGGGCTGAGGAAGCCATCGTCCGGCGATCCGGAGGCGACGCCGATCTCGATGCGGTTGCTGCCGGCCTGCAGCGCCGAGGCCGGAATATCCACCTCATACAACGTGTTGTTGCCGCGAGTGGTGCCACGGGTGATGCCGCGCGTCTTGGGTTGGTTGGGTGTGGCCGGTAGCGGTCCATTCCAGCGGGCATTGACGCTGATCTGTGGACGCGCGCTGACCTGGCTCAGTGGCACGAAGATACGCAGGCGGTAGCCACGCACTTCATTGGCCGCCAGGGTGAAGTCGATGCGGTTCGGCGTGTTGATGCTGCGCCACTGCACCGCCGGAAAGCTGCTCACGCTGCTGGAGCCAACGGTGTAGGTGACCGGTGCCCAGCTCATGCGTTTGTCGGAGGGATGCGCGCGCGGCAACAGGTCTGCATACCGGAAACCGGCGGGCGTGCCATCGGCAACACCGATCTGCCACTTCGGCGTGCCCGCCAATGCCACTGCCTGCAGCGCGGCTTGCGCTGTCGCATTGGCAAACACTTCGACATCGCGTTGGGCCACTTCCAGTTCGTTCTGGTAGAGCGTCATGCGATAGCGTCCCGGGCGCACGCCGGCAAGCTGGTAGTCGCCGCTGCCATTGGCCGTGGCCCAGTACTGCGCCTGGTCGTTGCGCAGGCCGACCACGGCGGGCTGGCCGGACAACACGCCGCTGACGCGGCCCCTCACCGCACCGCGCCCGGCATCGGCGAGATAATCGCTCAGGCCCAGGCTGGCGTCGACAAAGCTGGTGTCCAGTTGCGCGCTGGAGGGCGCACCGCCATCGGTGAACAACAGCCCGTACACGCCGTGGAAACCGCCGCGAAACGCCTCGGTCTGGGTGTGGTCGGAATACATGTAGTTGTAGAGCTCATGCGTCACGCGGGTTTTTTGCGTGGCGATGTCCTTGAAAAACGGCCCGCCGGAACTGCGCTCGCGATTGCCCATCAGCATGAACGCCGCAACCCCCGAACCGCTGACCCCATGCACCTTGTCGTCGATCATGCGGCGTGCCGAGTAGAATTTGGAACTGGTGCGTCCATCCGGCAGCAAGAACACATCCTCGCTCTCGACCGGCGTGCCCACGTTGGAGTCGGGTTCCTGCTGTGCATTCGGCAGCTTGGCTACATTCAAGCGGGTGACGAAGCGCAGCTCTTCGCCGCCGACCTTCGACAGTGTCGGTGCATAGGTTGCCATGTAGATCGCGTTGCGGCCCGTGCGTGCAATGTAGTACTGGGTCAGGTCGCCGGCCTTGGCCGAGACCACGATCGCCCCACCCACCGTGCGCGCCTCCACGCTGGCGCTACCCAGCCCCGAGGCCAGCTGCGTGCCCTTGGACTCGGTGGTCTGCAACTCGTTGTCGCGATAACGCATCGACACGATGTCGCCATTGCTGGCGTTGACCGAAAACACCAGTTGGGCGCCGGTGTCCACGATGAAGCGATCACCGCTGCGGGTGACGCCGAAGGCAGCCATGGCAGGTGCGCTGACGCTGCCGTAGAACAACAGTGCGCATGCCAGGATGCGCAGGGTAGGGCGGGGCATATCGATCTCCGAGTGGGGGCTGTCGCTGTGATGCCGACGCGCGATGCTAGGCGAGCTGGACAGCGACAACGATGACCACGCGTGCAGAGCGTGCGCCCTGTTCGAAGTGGCGTACCGAAACGCAGTGGAGGTCACGCTCTCTGTCTGCAACCTGGAGGCGCGAAGCGACCGATGGACGGTGCTGCCTGCATTTCACTGCGGTGACATGCGTCAGTGCAGCGCGTCGCGCGCCGACTGGATCGCCAGCACCCACTGTTCGCGTTTGCCGATCACGAAGCGATGCTCGCCACCATCGTCCAGTTGAACCACCAGCGAGGTCGGCGCAACCGGCAGCAAGCCGAACAAGCGTGTCCAGCGCAGTTGCATCGCCCCGATCTGCGCCAGATGCACGGTCAACGATTGGGTCTGGATATTGAGGGCATGCGGCTGAAAGTGCAGCGCATCGGCAGTGAGGATCAAGCGCCCGCCCACCGCTTCCAAGCCACGTTGCAGATTGGCGGGTGCCTGGCGCAGCACGACGCGGTCGATCGAGCGCAATCCGCTGCCCTGGAACAGCGAGGTCACCGCGGTACCCCTGCCATGCAGATCGGCCGCGTCTGCCGGTGCGAGGCCGCGACTGTTTCGATCAGTGCCGATGGTGAAACGCAAGACATACGCTAGACCCGGGGGAGTGCATCACTGCTGCGGATGTCGCCCGGAAGACGCAGCGACACGGCATGACAGCACATCGCCAATGTACGCCACGCCACCGCCAACCAGATACATCGCCAGATCGTGCAGGGTTGCGGTGTTACCGAGCGCGATAGCTGCGGCGCTGCCGGGACGCAGGCCGAGCCGGTCGGCCAGATGGATCGCCTGCAAGCCTTCGATCACGCACCCGGTCGCCACCGCCAGCAGCGCCGCCCAACGCGGTGAGAGCGCAAGCACACCGCGCAATCCGCAGTAGACCAGGATCACTGCCAACACATCGCCCAGGCTGCCGCGCACCCACGGCCCACCGAGCCGACCGGCGCCGATCGCCACTTCGATCAGCAGCACGGCGAGTGCAAGCAGCAGATACAGCATGCGTGCGCGTGGAGACATCGGCATCAGGGTGTGCCTGCCAGATGACAGCCGTGTGTGCTCTCGGCAAGAGGGGCGCCGCGCGGCGCAATCCCCCTTCCTGCGTGGGCAGCGGTGCAGCACATCACACACTCGCTCACTACGAACATGCGCGTGACAAGCACGCCCGTTACAAGCACGCTCACTTCAGATACGCACGCGGCAACGGTCCTGCCTGTTGCATGTAACGGTCGCGCAGGTCGGTCTGGCGCGAGCGCATCGGCATGTCGCGGCCGCCCAGCCACACCTGTTCGGCATAGTGGGCGACATCCAGCGGGTCGCCGTCCCACAGCACCAGATCGGCCTGCTTGCCGACCGCGATGCTGCCGATGTGATCGGCCACGCCGAAGATCTCCGCCGGCACGCGGGTCAGCCCGGCCAGGCCGGATTCCCACGGCAATCCATTGGCCACCGCATTGCCGGCCAACTGGCGCAGCTTGCGCGCGTTATGCGAGGCATCGCCGCTCTGGGTGAAGCTGACTTCCACACCCGCTGCGCGCAGACGTGCGGCGTTTTCCAGGGTCGCGCCGATCTGATCGAAAGTGGATGGAAGATCTGCCAATGCGTCCACCAGCACCGGCACCTTGGCCTGCGCCAATTGCGGTGCGAGCTTCCAGGCTTCGGTGCCGCCGGCAATGGCGATGCGGACCTTTTCGCGCTGCGCCCAGCGCAGCAACTGGCGGATATCGGCGGCACGTTCCACCTGCACCACGATGCGACCTTGCCCGCCCAGATACTTGGCCAGCACGTTGCGGCCAACCGGCGTCAGCAGCGCATGCGGCGAATCGGCGGGCACGCGTCCACGCGCTTCGGCAACCAACTGGTCGAGCAGCATCCACTGCGCGGCACGCGAGCTGCCGGTGAGATCGGATGCGGCTGCACCGATGCGGAGAAACAGGGCGTGCGGGCCGATCGGGTCGGGGCTGCCATCCAGCCGCACGATGCCGCCTTGTCCGGCGATGAAAGCACCACTGGTGGTTGCGCCCAACGCAGTGAAACCGATGCCTTCCACGCGTGCCACCGGCACCAGCACCGAGTCGGGGTTGTAGGCAAGGGTAACGTCGAATTCCGGGCGCATCGGCTGATCGCTCAGCTTGACGCCGCTGTCCACGGTGCTGTCTTCGCCGGACACTTCTTCGATGCCGATCTCGGTGATGCCGCCGAACAGCGCCGGGGTCAGCGGGCGGCCCTTGGCCTCGACCACGCGTCCATCGGTGGGCACGGCCAGGTGATTGCCGATGGCGCGGATCACCCCGCCCTGCACCAGCACATCGGTATTGCGCAGCGTGCCTTGAGTGGTTGCGGTATGCACGGTGGCGCCGCGAATCAGCACCTGCTGGCCGAATGCGGGCAACGCAAGCGCAGCCAAGACCAACACTGACAACGCGCGCAGACGCGGGCGAACGAAGGTCGCGCGGCTCATCGTGCCACCTCCTGGCCAAGCATGAAGTCCGACACCGGCTGCAGTGCGCGGTTATGCCGGTCGTAGACCTGCGCGCCGTCGATATAGACCTGTTCGGCCAGCGCGTAGGAACTGAAAGGATTGCCGTTCCACACCACCACATCGCCCATCTTGCCCGGCTCCAATGCGCCGGTCTGCTTCTCAATGCCGAGCGCCTTGGCGGCGTTGCTGGTGAGCCAGCGGATCGCGCGCTCGGGCGCAATCTCGGTGCCGCTGCGGCGCGCATTGGCGATCACCTTGGCCGCTTCCTGATTCAAGCGCTGGATGCCTTCTTCCGAATCCGAATGCACGATGGCGCAGCTGTTGGCCGGGCGGTCGACCATCGCGATGTTTTCCTGGATGCCGTCGAAGGCTTCCATCTTGAAGCCCCACCAATCGGCCCACAGCGCGCCGCAGACGTTTTCCTGCGCCAGGCGGTCGGCCAGTTTGTAGGCCTCCACGCCGTGGTGGAAGGCGGCGATGCGGAAGCCGAATTCCTTGGATAGATCGAGCATGGTCGCCATCTCATCGGCGCGGTAGCAGTGGATATGCACGCGGATGTCGCCGTTGATGGCGCCGGCCAGCGTGTCGAGCTTGAGATCGCGCTTGCCGCCGGCATCGCCGCTGCTGTCGTTGTCGCCGCCGCGGCTCCACCAGTGGCGTTTTTTCTCGCTGTTCTTTTTCGGCGCGTTCTTGCGCAGGTACTCGGCCGCATCGATGAACGCGGCGCGATAACCGGCCACGTTGCCCATGCGGGTCGCCGGGCCGCCTTTTTCGCCATACACGCGCTTGGGGTTCTCGCCGCAGGCCATCTTCAGGCCCCAGGGTGCGCCGGGGAATTTCATGCCCTGGTAGGTCGTGGACGCCACGTTCTTGAGCGTGACGCCACGGCCGCCGATCAGATTGGCCGAGCCCGGCAGGATCTGCAGCGAGGTGATGCCACCGGCCAGCGCGGTGCCGAAGCCCGGGTCCTGCGGCCAGATCGAATGCTCGGCCCACACGTTGGGCGTGACCGGTGCGGTCATCTCGTTGCCATCGCTGTGCGCGCTGACGCCGGGGCTGGGATACACGCCCAGATGCGAGTGCACGTCGATGATGCCGGGCGTGACCCACTTGCCGGTGCCGTCGATGCGACGTGCATCGGCCGGCGCCTCCAGCCCGCGCCCGACCGCAGACACCTTGCCGTCGCGCAGCAGCACGTCGGCATCGTCCAGGCGCTGCCCGGTGCCGGTGAGGACCGTGGCGTGCTGGATCAGCACCGGCCCGGACGCAAGCGCGTGATAGGTGCTGGGATATGGGTCTTGCACGAACCGCGATGCCGCAGACGCAGGCCCGCACAGCACAGCCGCGCTCAGCGCGGCGAACAGGATGGAACGCATGGATTTCCCCGGTGCAACGAAAACGTCAGCAGCAAACCTAGCGGCCGGCGAGGTGCTTGCCAAGTGCTGCGCTCTCGGTGGCGGCGGCCTCATCACATACGCGCGTGCATGCTGTGCCGTATTCGTCAGGGGAAATGTCGATGATTGCCAAATCAGAGCGCAACAAACAGGCCGATGTGGTGTTGGCTTTCTGGGAGCTGGCCGGCTCGGCCCGCTGGTTCACGCACAACGATGCGTTCGATGCCAACTTCCGCCAGCATTTCAGCGAGCAGCACTTTGCGGCCGCTCGCGGCGAGTACGCGCACTGGATGGAAGGTGCCGAAGATGCATTGGCCTTGCTGATCCTGCTCGATCAGTTCCCGCGTAACGCCTTCCGCGGCAGCGCGCATTCCTATGCCACCGACGGCCTGGCGCTGCAGCATGCCAAGCAGGCGCTCGCCAGTGGTTTCGATCGACAGGTCTCCGCGCAGTTGCGGCTGTTCTTCTATTTGCCGTTCGGTCATGCCGAAGATCTGCAGGAGCAGGTGCGCGCGGTGCAGCTGATCACTGCGTTGGACGATGCCGAAACCACGCACTGGGCGGTGCATCACCAGCAGATCATCCAGCGCTTCGGGCGCTTCCCCCATCGCAATGCGGTGCTGGGGCGTGAGAGCACTGCGGAAGAACGGCAGTTTCTCGATGACGGTGGATTTTCTGGTTGAGGCGCGGCGGCGGGTTTCTCGGCGCTGTTTAAGTTACAGCGTCCCTAGGGCTGTTACTTCACTGCAGGGCCCTTGCCCGCCCACCATCGCGGGACACGCCGCAAGTACGTCCATGTAGGCTCTTCTGCGGCATCCATGCCGCATAAGGTCCCGCGACGGTGGGCGGGCAATGACCAGTCGAGATGGTCGGTGTGCAGAGTTTTCAATAAAACAGCCGGCAAACTGTCTGGTGCGGTGTCCTCGCCGATTGCGGGACCGTGTGGCGGCATGGATGCCGCCACCGAGCCTCCATGGACGGATTCACGGCGTGTCCCGCGAGCGGCGAGGGCACCGCGCCCTCGACCCTCGATGGAACACCACAGCTCTAAACCGAGACAGCAACAGTACGCACAGGCGAATCAACAGCTACATCACCACTGCTGCGCAATTGTCGTGGTACTCAGTACTTCGCCACGCCGTTGTCCACCTGGTCCGACCACGCATCGATGCCGCCGGTGACGTTGTAGACGTTGCTGAAGCCCAAGCTGCGGAAGTGCTCGGCCGCCTGCAGGCTGCGGCCGCCGCGGTGGCACAGGAACGCCAGCGGGGTGTCCTTGGGCAGCTGCTCGATGGCGGCACGCTCGTGCGCATCCAGCGTGCGGAACGGGGCGGCAACCGAAGCCAGCGCACGCTCGTCGGCCGGGCGCACGTCCACCAGGGTCAGCGTGCCGGCTTTGAGACGGTCGTCGGCATCGCGCACCGACAACTCCTGCACCGGCTTGGGCGCGTTGGGGTTGTCGATCGCCAGGCCGCGGCCGCGGATATCGTCCACCCAGTCGATGGTGATGCCGTCGGCGCGGCGCGCGCTGGCCAGGTCGAACTGCACGCGCAGGCCGTTGGATTCGGCCGCGATGGCGTTCGGGTTGGTCGGCGCCAGCTGGAAGTTCGGCTGGAAGTCGGCGTCGATGGACAGCGTCAGCGAGGCGTCCGGCGCATCGGCCAGCGCGCCCTTGAGCATCTCGACCGCCGCCGGGGTGACGGTGATCTTGGGCGGCGTCCGGTCTGGCGCCTGCAGGCCGAGCATGCTGCTCAACTCGCCGCTGTCGGCCATCTGCAGGATGATGTCGCTGCCGCCGACCAACTCGCCATCCACGTACAACTGCGGAATGGTCGGCCAGTCGCCATAGGCCTTGATGCCTTCGCGGATGTCCTGGTCGGCCAGCACGTTGACGTGGGCATAGTCGATGCCCAGGCCGTCCAGCACGCCGACCGCCTTGGCCGAGAAACCGCACTGCGGCATGCTGGGCTGGCCTTTCATGAAGAGCACCACGCGGCTGGATTGCAGCAGCGTATCGATACGGGAACGCAGGGCGGGATCGAGGGACATGGCAGCACTTCGGTCAGATCGTGGAGGCGGACCATTCTACGCCGCGTGGCATCATGCGGTATGACCACGCTGCAAACGCTGTATCGCATTCCCTCACATCCTTACCGCTGGGTTGGCCTGCTGGCGCTCTCGCAGGCCGCAGTGGCGCTGTTGTGGTGGCACCTGGGCTGGATCTGGGGCGTGCCGGCGCTGTTGTTGTCGCACGCGCTGTTCGTGGTGCCGGTATTCCTGCCGCGCGCGCGCCTGTATGCACCGGTACTGGCACGCCTGCCCGGACACGCGCCGCAGGTGTGGCTGACCATCGACGATGGCCCCTCCGACGACACCCCGGCGATGCTGGAATTGCTGGACGCCTACGCTGCCAAGGCCACCTTCTTCGTGGTCGGCGCACGCGCCGAGCAGCGGCCTGAGCTGGTGCGCGAGATCGTGCGTCGTGGGCATGGCATCGGCAACCACAGCCACACCCATCCGCAGGCCTGGTTCTGGGCGCTGGGGCCGCGCCGCATGGCGCAGGAAATCGGCCAGGCGCAGCGCGTGCTGGCCACCATCACCGGGCAGGCGCCACGGCTCTACCGCTCGGTGGTGGGCATGACCAACCCCTTCGTCGCCTCGCCGCTGCGTGCGCACGGCCTGACCCGTGTGGCCTGGAGCGCGCGCGGCTTCGATGGCGTGCGTTGCGAGCCGGACGCCACCATCGCCCGCATCGTGCGCGACCTGCGCCCCGGCGCGATCGTGCTGCTGCACGAAGGTGCCGCGCACGGCCACAACCTGACCATCCTGCGGGGCGTGCTGGAGGCGATGCAGGAGCGTGGCTTGGTGGGCAGGCGTCCGGACTGAAGGTTCCCGGCAAAGTGGCTGCGTTCACCGCGAGGCGCGCCCGGTGCTTAGTCCTTCGATGCCGGCACGTCGTGCTGATTGTGCCGTGCATGCCCGCCTGAGGCCGCTCGCTGCGCTCTGTCAGCTGCGTCAGGATGCAGCTGGCACAGCGCCGGATGTGACGCGTGCGCAGGCCCATGTGCCGGTCGCGGCGTCGCCGCCGGTCTGTCGGCTTGCGATCACCCGCTGCGACAAACAGACGTCAATCGCAGCCGTCAGCGGCAGACCTTGTGCCCTGATCTATTGACAGCGATTTAACCTGGATCGAACATGCGCGCCCCAGCCAGCAAACGGCGCGCGCCTTCTCACGGCGCGGCCGCGCCAGCCTCAGTGGCCGTCATCGACGGCAATGTTTCGCTCATGAGGCTGACACCATGTCTTATCGCATTGCTCCTGCGCGCGCTGTTGTGCGTGCGGATGTCTGTTTGTTGAACGCTCGCCTGTCGTATTCCTTGCTGGCGCTGGCCTGCGCATGGCCGTTGTCTGCGATGGCGCAGTCGAGCACGCGCGATCCGGTCGACCTGGACCGCATGCAGATCCACGCGCATCGCGGCGCTGCCACCGAGGGCACTGACTCCTACACCGCCGATGTCGCGCGCAGTTCGACCAAGCTGCAACTCTCGCTGCGCGAAACGCCGCAATCGGTGGTGGTGGTGACGCGCCAGCAGATCGTCGACCGCAATCTGCAATCGCTGCAGGACGTCACCGACACCGTGGCCGGTTTCAACTCGCCGACCTGGGATACCGAGCGTACCTATATCAACGCGCGCGGTTTCGAAGTGGACTACTACCGCATCGACGGCATCCCCACCGACTACAGCGGCGATGTGCAGCAGAACATGGCGATCTACGACCGTGTGGAAATCATCCGTGGTGCCAACGGGCTGACCTCCGGTGCGGGCAGCCCGGCCGCATCGATCGATCTGGTGCGCAAGCATGCCGATAGCGACGTGTTCACCGGCCGCGTGGATCTGTCGGTGGGGCGCTGGGACCGCTATCGCGGCACCTTGGACCTGCAATCGCCATTGAACACGGCAGGCAACGTGCGCGGACGGGTGGTGACCAGTTACGAAGACAAGCAATCGTTCCGCGATTACTACAGCAAGCAGTCGTCGCTGTTCTACGGCATTGTCGATGCCGATTTCAGCAATGCCACCAGTGGTTACATCGGCGTCAACAAGCAGCGCAACGACGGTCGCGGCACCACCTGGGGCGGCGTGCCGGCGTACTTCAGCGATGGCAGCCGCACGGATTTTGCCCGCTCGGATTCGTTCACTCCGCGCTGGGCGCGCGGCGTGGCCGACACCACCAATGCCTTCGCCGGCCTGAGCCATCGCTTCGACAACGGTGCGCAGCTGCATGTGGAGTATTCGCATCAGCGTTTCGAGGCCGATTGGAAATCGGTGCTGTTCGGCTATCTCGATTATCCGGACCGCGACACCGGCCTGGGCCTTGCCAGCAACTTTGGTGGCCGCTATCCCACCTTGAGCGCGCAGAACAGTCTGGATGCCTACGCCACGGTGCCGCTTATGCTGTGGGGCCGCGAGCACGAACTGGTGGCCGGCGCCACCTGGATGAATCGCAACCTGCGCAGCTGGTCCAACGCACCACTGCAACCGCTGAGCGCCGAAAGCGTGTACGCCTGGACCGGCTGCATGGCGCAGCCGGAGTGGACGCCGCTGAGCAAGGGCGAAGAGCGCGAGGTGCGCCAGGTTGCCGCCTACGCTGCCGGCCGTTTCAGCCTGACCGATGCGCTCAAGGCCATCGTCGGCGCACGCATCACCGACTGGAAGAACACCGACCAACTGGTGCCGGCCAACTCGTACGAACGCCGCGGCCGCACCACGCCGTACGCCGGCCTGATCTTCGATGTGGACGATCACCATTCGCTCTACGCCAGCTACACCGGCATCTTCAAACCGCAGAGCAATCGAGACCGTAGCGGGCGGTATATCGAACCGCTGGAAGGCAACAGCTACGAGGTCGGCGCAAAGGGCGAGTACCTCGGCGGCCAACTCAATGCAGCGTTGGCGCTGTTCCGTATCGAGCAGGACAATCTCGCCGTCAACGACCCCGGCCAGTTGGTGCCCGGCACCACCGATCAGGCCTATCTCGCTGCCAAAGGCACAGTCAGCCAGGGCGTGGAATTCCAGCTCGATGGCCAGCTTTCGGAACAATGGCGCATCGCGTTCGGCTTTGCCCAGTTCGATGCCAACGACGCCAGCGGCGTCGACGTGAATCCAACCAGTCCGCGTCGCGAAGCGACGTTGTTCACCAGTTGGCAAACCGGCCCATGGCGCGTTGGTGGTGGTCTAAGTTGGCAGTCTGCGATTCACGAATTGATGTCCGGGCCACAGGGCACCACGCAGCGGTTGACCCAGGGCAGCGTGCTGCTGGCCAACGCGATGGCGCGCTACGACATCAATCAGGCCTGGTCGGCGCAGCTCAACATGCGCAATCTGTTCGATCGCAAGTACTATGCCAACATCGTCTACCAGAGCCAGTTGATCTATGGCGACCCACGCGATGTGGAGCTGACGATGTCCTGGAAGTTCTGATCTCGCTCAAGGCGCCAGCCGCTGACGGCATCCATGCCGCCAGAGGTCCCGCGACGGTGTGCGGGCAAGGGCCGGTCGAGAGGGTCGGTGTGCATGGCTTTCAACAAAGCAATCAGCGAACTCTCTGGTGCGGTGAGGGCGCCGCGCGCTCGACTAACCAAGCCTTTGCCTGCATCTGAACGACGCGGCGACTCTGTAACTCGGTTGTCCTGATCGCTTGTCCTGAAGTGATTGGTCAGCGTGGATAGATCAGTTGTAGAGCGGTTGATCTGCGGCTTGGCTGCAGGGCCCTTGCCCGCCCACCATCGCAGGACACGCCGCAAGTACGTCCGTGTAGCAACTGTGTTGATCAGGACCTCAACCCGCGACCTTTGAGCGGTTTCCTTCAGGCGCGTTCATCGGTAGGTGCCGGCCGCTGGCCGGCACGCTTTTTTGCGTTTGCGCATGGCCGTCAAATGCGCTCAGGCGGGCTGCATGGCGGCTCTTTCATCGCGCACGCGCGCATTGAGGATGACCAGCATCTTGCGCATCACCGCCACAAGGGCGACCTTGCCCTCCTTGCCGCGTGCCCGCAGCGCTCTGTAAAAATCGCGCAGACGTGGCTCGTGCCGAGCTGAGGACATGGCCGCCATATACAGCGCCTGTCGGATGTCGGCTCGGCCTCCGCCAATCCCCCGTTTACCTCGCATCGCGCCGCTGTCGCGCGAGAGCGGGGCAACGCCAACCAATCGGGATATCTGCTTTCCGCTGAGCGTCCCAAGCTCTGGTAACCGGCACGCCAGCACGGCCAGCAGCACCGGACCGACCCCTTTGAGCGTCTTCAACGCAGCCAGGTGCGGTTGCTCGGTGAGTAGCGTCTTCAGCTGCCCGGCGATCAGTTTGTCTAACCGCGCCACACTGCGCACAAGCTGGTTCACGTTGCCCTGCAGCAGCTTGCGCAGCGCTTTTTCCGCAACCTGCAGCAGCTGCTGCCTTGCTGTTTTCAACAGATCCACCAGTTGCCGACGGGCACGCACATGCTCGCCCAGATCGCGCTGCCATGGTTCCAGTGGAACATACTGATGGAGCTCCATCTTCTCGGCCATGCAGGCCAACATGGCGGCGTCCAGCCGGTCGGTCTTGGCCAGTCCCAAACCGTTGGCCAAGTTGCGTGCCCGTTGCGCATTGACGCGCGCCACCGGCAATGCGGCGTGATGCAAGGCATCCAGCGCTGCCAGCTCGTAGCCCCCGGTCGCCTCCAGCACCACCTGCCGCACCGACAGCGTATTCAGCCAATCGACAAGCTTCCGATGACCGCCTGCGGTGTTGGTGAACTGACGGGTCTGGCCTCGAAAAACCGCAACGTCAAGAGAGTGTTTGCACACATCGATCCCGATTCCGCTCATGGGAAATCTCCGCTAGGCTAGAAATGTCGAGAGCTCCCTCGCCTGCCCAGTCTTATCGTTTCGAGTGTCACCTCGGGCAACTGTTCGGGCGAATCAAGGGAGAATCCGGCGTGGGTACCAAGCTACACGGCGATCGCTGAGATCCAGGCTCTCACGGTGGCCCACGCCGGCTCTCGACACCTAAACTGCCAGATTCCGAACAGATAAGGCTCTTACGCGGCATCCATGCCGCGTAAGGTCCCGCGACGGTGGGCGGGCAAGGACCTGTGGGGTTGGTCGGTGTGCATGGTGCAAGCAATGCATGACGTGCGCTGCTTGGATAACGCTGCGGCCGATCAGCTTCGCAACGCAAAATGCAACGCGATCAACAGGCAGGCTTTCATCAAACTACCGACCAGCTTTCTGGTGCGGTGTCCTCGCCGATTGCGGGACCGTGTGGCGGCATGGATGCCGCCACCGAGCCTCCAGGGACGGATTCACGGCGTGTCCCGCGAGCGGTGAGGGCACCGCGCACTCGACCAACGCAGCTTGAGATCAGCCTCATAGCGCTAAGAACGGACTACGCAGCCGCCAGATCGCTGCGGCCGTGCTCGGTGCGGCATGTACCACGCCTACACTCCGTTTCCTCCGCGCCTCCACACCCGCCTGGCGACCTCGCTACGTTCTGTTAGCCGTTCTAAATCGAGCCGAGCACTTCGTGCACCGCCTCAGCGCGGTTCGGCCACGATCAACCAGTTGTTGAACGGCGTATTGCCATACAACGGCGCAAACGTCGCGCGCAGACCTGCGGCATCCAACTGCGCCTGCAGGCTGTCGCGGGTGGGGTAGCTGCGCGGCATGCGCTGCATCCAGCCGCTCAGATGCGCCAGCACGTCGGTGACGCGGCTGGTGCGGCCACGGCTGCTGGCATCGCCCAAGGCACTGCGGATCACCAGCTTCGCGCCCGGCGTCAGCATCTGCGCCACGCTGCGCAGCAGGTTGGCCTGCATGTCGTCCTGCAGATACTGCAGCACATCCAGAATGGTCACGCTGCCGCGGTGTTGCGGCCATGCCACGCTCAGATCGACCACGGCGAACTGCGTGTTGCCCAGTGCCGAGCGCTGCGCGATGTGTTGCGCGCGGCGGATCTTGGACGCATCCACATCCACCCCGTGATACGCCAGTGCCTGACCGTCGGCACGCAATGCATGCGCGAGCAGGCCCAGCCCGCAGCCCAGATCCAGTACGGGCGCCGATGTGCTGCGCAACTCGGCCAGCACGCCCGGATACAACGGATCGGTGCGCAGCTTGGCTTGCGTGTAGTAGTAATCGTAGCGATTGCCCAGCGGATGCGGCGGCAGAAACGCGCGCGCGATCGCCAGCGCCTGCGCGCGGCTCATGGGTTGGGTGGCGGTGGTCTGCAATGTCGTTCCTTGGCAGTGAGCGTGTTGCGCGGCTAGCTTAGGGCATCGCGCGCCGCAGGCAGTGCCAATGCGGTCCAGCGCGCATACATCGCGCCAGAGGGATGCAGGCCATCGTCGACCAGCATGTCTGCCGCATCGCCGCCATCGCGGCTGGTGGCGGTAATGTCGACAAAGCGCACGGCACGTTTGGCGCAGAGATCGGAGGCGACGCTGTTGAAGGCATCGATCTGCGCGGCAATCAGCGCCGCATCGGCGCCCTGGGCATGCGCGAACGGGGTGAGCCCCCAATCGGGAATCGACAGCACGAACACGTGCGCTGCACGACCGCCCGCGAACCCGATCGCACGCTGCAACAGCGCATCGAACTGGCTGCGGTACTCGTCCAGCGACCGTCCGCGGTATTGATTGTTGACGCCGATCAGCAGGCTCACCAGCTCGAATGGCCCCTGCGGTGCGGCTGTATCGATGCCGGCCTGCAGCTCGTCGGTGGTCCAGCCGGTGGTGGCGATGATCTGCGGCGGCGCTACGTTCCAACCGTAGGCACGCAAACCCTCGACCAATTGCACCGGCCAGCGCTGCGCAGCCGCAACGCCTTCGCCGATGGTGTAGGAATCGCCGAGCGCCAGATAGCGCAACGGCGTACCAGGCGCCGCCATCAGGCCACGCTGCGCGACTTGAGCGGCACCACTTTGGTCACTGCTTCGGCCCGTCGTGCCAGTGCGCGGTCGATACGTGCGAACACATCGCGCATCACCGTCGCTTCCGGCATCAGGGTCACGCGGAAGTGGTGGCGGTAGGGCACGTTGAAGCTGGAACCCGGCACCACCAGCACGCCTTCCTCGTTCATCAGCTCGAGCGCGAATTCGTGGTCATCGAAATTACGCGCCGCCGGACCGACCACCGCCGGGAACGCGTACAGCGCACCGGCCGGCGCCACCAGCGACAAGTGCTCACTGGCTGCGCAGGCCTCGATCACCGCACGGCGGGTTTCGTACAAACGCCCACCGGGCGCGCACAGCGCCGAGATGGTGTCCGGACCGTTCACTGCCGCATCGATGGCGTACTGGCCCGGCACGTTAGCGCAAAGGCGCAAGGCGCCGAGCAGGTCCATCGCATTGCGCAGATCGTTGACGCGCGATTGCTCGCCCGACAGTAGCCCCCAACCCACGCGCCAGCCGCAGGCGCGGTGCACCTTGCTCAGCCCGCCGAAGGTGATGCACGGATGCGCGCCGGCCAGCGGCGCGACTGGTACGAATGCAGCGTCGTCGTACAGCACCTGGTCGTAGATTTCATCGACCATCAGTAACAGATTGTGCTTTGTGGCAATGGCCACGATGCGCTCCAGCAACTCGCGCGAATAACTAGCGCCGCTGGGGTTGTTCGGATTGATCAGCACGATGGCGCGGGTGCGCGAAGACACCAACGTCTCGATTTCCACCGGATCCGGCTGGAAGCCGTTCTCCGGCGCGCAGCGGTAATACACCGGGCGGCCGTCGTTGAGGATGGTGGCGGCCGACCACAGCGGATAGTCGGGCGAGGGCACCAGCACTTCGTCGCCGGGATTGAGCAGCGCACGCAGCGACAGGTCGATCAACTCGCTGACGCCGTTGCCGATGAAGATGCGGTCCGGATGCGCATCCGGATGCTGGCGCCGCGAATATGCCGACGCGATCGCCTCGCGCGCTTCCGGCAAGCCTTGCTGATGGGTATACGGATCGGTGCGGCCCATGTCGTCGGCGATCGCGCGCTGCAGATGCTCCGGCGCACGGAACCCGAACGCACCCGGGTTACCGATATTGAGCTTGATCAGCTTGCGACCCTGCGCCTCCAGCTCCCGCGCTCGCCGCGCCAGCTCGCCCCGGATCTCGTAGCGGACTTCGGACAGACGCTCGCGAATGACGAGCGGCTTTTGCTGGGCTGTGGACATACGGCAGGCCGGTTGTAGGCGTGAGGCTTGGCATGGTAGCGGAAATATGACAGGCGGGCATGCTTGCATCGGCAACGATGTCAAGGGGGCGGCTAGGCGTTAGCGGCTGGTTGGAGGGGCTGGGTCCTAGTCACCCCATTTGCACGATCAAGTGGCGGCGTCTCAGCTTGGGAGACGCTTGATTGAGAAGATTGATCGAAGTCGAGGGGTCGACTGATTGACAGCTTCTTAACATCTCCAGATTCTATTCCATCACTTGAGCCCGGCTTGGGCTCTACAGCAAGGAACGCGTATGTCAGGGGGAAGTGCGTCGCTCTCGTTGCTCGAGGGCGGCTCGTCGGTGCAAGACCGACCGGATCTGGGACTACAGGGGCTGGTCCTGCTAGCGCAATTTCATGGGGTTGCCGCCGACGCGGTGCAACTGGCGCATGGGTTTGGCCGAGGCGGGGAGCCGTTCGACGAAACCACGTTGCTGCTGGCCGCCAAGCAGTTGGGGCTGAAAGCCAAAGTCGTTGCCCAGCCGGCCGCACGGATCGGCATGGCCGCGTTACCGGCCCTGGCCCTGGTACCGGATGGCGACGCCTTTATCGTCGCCAAGGTCGGCGCGGACCAGATCCTGATCCACGATCTGGTTGAAAAGCGGCCGCGCTCCATCTCGCCCGCCGAATTCGAAGTGCGGTACCGGGGGCGGTTGTTGCAGGTCGCGTCCCGGGCTTCGGTACTCGGCGACCTGGCCAAGTTCGACTTCAGCTGGTTCATTCCGGCAGTGGTCAAGTACCGCAAGTTGATGATCGAGGTTTTTATCGTCTCGTTCTTCATCCAGCTGTTCGCGCTGATCACGCCACTGTTCTATCAAGTGGTGATGGACAAGGTGCTGGTGCATAACGGCCTGACCACTTTGGACGTCATCGCAATCGGGCTGGTCTCGATGGCGGTGTTCGATGTGCTGCTATCGGGACTGCGCACCTACGTCTTCGCCCACACCACCAGCAAGATCGACGTGGAGCTGGGTGCGCGCCTGTTCCGGCATGTGTTGTCGCTGCCGTTGGCGTATTTTGAATCGCGGCGGGTCGGCGACACCATCGCGCGCGTGCGTGAGCTGGAGAACATCCGCAACTTCCTGACTGGACAGGCGCTGACTTCGGTGCTGGACCTGTTCTTTACGGTGGTCTTTCTGTCGGTGATGTTCTGGTATAGCGGTTGGCTGACCTTGATCGTGGTGCTGTCGTTGCCGCTGTACGCCACGATCTCGGGACTGATCACCCCGGTGCTGCGCCAGCGTTTGAACGACAAGTTCGCGCGTGGCGCAGACAACCAATCCTTCCTGGTGGAGACGGTCAGCGGCATCGGCACGGTCAAGGCGATGGCGGTGGATCCGCGTGTGACCCGCACCTGGGACAACCAGCTGGCCGGCTATGTCAGTGCCGGTTTCAACGTCACCCGCATTGCAACGCTGGGCCAGCAGGGCGTGCAGTTGGTGCAGAAGCTCACCGCTGTCGCAGTGCTGTTCTGGGGCGCCAAGTTGGTGATGGAAGGCAAGCTGTCGATCGGTCAGTTGATCGCCTTCAACATGTTGTCCGGCCAGGTCACCGCGCCGATCATTCGGTTGGCTCAGTTGTGGCAGGACTTCCAGCAGGTCGGTATTTCGGTCGAGCGCTTGGGTGACATTCTCAATACTCGCACCGAGGTGCCGGGCAGTCGCCTGGCACTGCCGCCGATTCGCGGGCAGGTGACGTTCGAGCGTGTCACGTTCCGCTACCGGCCGGATGCACCCGAGGTGCTCAACGGGATCGAGCTGGACATTCGCCCAGGCGAAATCATCGGCATCGTCGGCCGTTCCGGATCCGGCAAGAGCACGCTGACCAAGCTGGTGCAGCGGCTTTACACGCCTGAGCGTGGGCGGGTGCTGATCGATGGCCAGGATCTGGCACTGGCCGATCCTGCCTGGTTGCGCCGTCAGCTGGGTGTGGTGCTGCAGGAGAACTTCCTGTTCAACCGCAGCGTGCGCGAGAACATCGCATTGACCGATCCCGGCATGCCGCTGGAGCGGGTGATCCATGCCGCCAAGCTGGCAGGCGCCCACGAATTCATTCTGGAATTGCCCGAAGGCTACGACACCAAGGTTGGCGAGCATGGCACCGGTTTGTCTGGCGGGCAGCGCCAGCGCATTGCGATCGCGCGCGCACTGATCGGCGATCCGCGCATTTTGATTCTCGACGAGGCGACCAGCGCCCTGGACTACGAATCGGAACACGCAGTGATGAGCAATATGCGCGCCATCTGCAAGGGGCGCACCGTGCTGATCATCGCGCACCGCCTTTCCACCGTGCGGCAGGCAAATCGCATCGTCGTGGTGGAGAAGGGACGCATCATCGAGAGCGGTTCGCATGCCGAGCTGGTCGACCGGCCGGAAGGCCAGTACGCGCATCTATATAGACTGCAACAGGGGACACCATGAAGCACCTGCTCCAGGGATGGCGCGATTTCTTTCTCCGCTATTTCAAGATCTTCAAATCGGCCTGGGCGGTGCGACGCCAGCTCGACCCGCCCGAGCGCAGCGCGGACGAGCGCGCCTTTTTGCCGGCGCACCTTGAACTGACCGAAACACCGGTCTCGCCAACCGCGCGCTGGACGATGCGCATCATCATCGGCTTCTTCTGTGTCGCGCTGTTATGGGCCTGCCTGGGCAAGCTCGACATCGTCGCCGTGGCGCCGGGCAAGACCGTGGTCGACTCACGGACCAAGGTGGTGCAGACGGCAGAAACCGCAGTGGTGCGCAGGATCCTGGTGCGCGATGGCCAGGCGGTGAAGAAAGGCCAGCTATTGGTCGAACTCGATGCCACCGCCACCGGCGCCGAGTTTGCGCAGGCCGGCGACGCCTTGGTCAACGCACGTCTCGGTGCACTTCGCCAGGCAGCGTTGGCAACCGCCATTGCGACCGGGCAGCCGCCACGGCTGGATCCTGCCTCCGATCTGCCGGCAGAGCGAGTCGCCAACGAGCAGCAATTAGTCAGCAGCCAGTTCGATGCATTCCAGGCGCGCCGACACAACCTGCAAGCCAGCATCGCCCAACGCCAGGCCGAACTGCAGACCACCCAGGACGCGATCGAACCGCTGGCCGAATCCGCACGCATTTCGAAAGTGCGCGCGGAAGATTACGGCCGCTTGGTCGAAGGCAAGTATGTCGGCCGCCACGACTATCTGCTGCGCGAACAGGAACGCATTGCCGCAGAAAGCCAGCTCGCCACCCAGCGCAACCGCCTGCAGGAAATCCGCTCGGCGATCAGCGCGGCGCAGGAAGAGTTGCGCGTGCTTGTCACCGACACACGCCAGCAAGCACTGGATGCCTTGCGCCAGGCAAGTGAGCAAGCTGGCCAACTGACCCAGGACGTCGCCAAAACCGGGCAGCGAGACAAACTCATGGCCCTGCACGCACCCGTCGACGGCACGATCCAGCAGCTCGCCGTCCACACAGTAGGCGGTGTGGTCACGCCCGCACAGCCGTTACTCGTCGTAGTGCCAGCCGAAGAAGCACTGGAGGTAGAAGTCACCGTCTTGAACAAGGACATCGGCTTCATGCGGGCTGGCCAACCGGTCACCGTCAAGGTCGACAGCTTCCCCTACACCCGCTACGGCTACCTGACCGGCACGGTCGCCAGCGTGTCCCACGACGCAGCGCAAGACGAAAAGCTGGGCCTGGTATTTCCCGCACGCATCAAATTGAACGGCAGCACGCTGCAAATCGATGGGGTCAAGGTGCGGATGAGTGCCGGGATGAGCTTGAGTGCTGAGGTTAAAACGGGCAAGCGGCGAGTGATTGATTATTTGTTGAGTCCTTTGCATCAGCACGGATCGGAGTCTTTGAGGGAGCGCTGAAAAATATCTATTGCAAGTAATTCTAATGCTTGGATTGGGGTAGCTGCCTGCATAATCATTGGTTTAAATAAATCTCATCCGGTTGCGCAGATGATTTTGGACTGAGTTATTGTGAGGTGCTTTTTTCTGTGAAATGCATGGGTGAATAATTTCGGGAGGTATTATGAATATTAAGTTAGATAAAAATAGGCGTGGTGGCCATGGAGGCTCTGAAAAAATAAGCTCTGCTCGGTTGATATCACTTGGGGCGCTAGTCAACTGTTTTCTACCAATGGTGGGTTTCTCAATATCGGGTTTTTATAGCAACTTCATTGCATCCAGTATGGCTGGCTCAACTAACTTTATCTGGTTGCGGGCTCTGGAAACTAGCTTTCCAGAAAGTGCCTTTGTACTGACTCTTTCCGGGCTTCTAGCTCTGCTGATCTCGTATGTTCCTTTGTATATTGCCGTTTCTCGAATATCGCTCGTTAAGTTGGCTATATTTAAAGACACCATTATGGTGTCTCTACATAAAGAAGGAATGCCTTATAGGTTTTCTGGCCTATTGGCCCCCTTGATTACCTCAGTCATCTCATTGGCCGTGGTTATTGGAGGGCCTGTAGATATGGCAATTTTCTGTAACGGAGGAATGTGTATATCTGAAAATCCTATAATTTTTGTAATTTCGCGAATTGCAATTTTCTGTCTTATCTACGCCTCTAGCTTGTGCGCTTTTGTCTGGGGCATGGCCTACTCAAAATTAAGGAAGATGAAATGACTTCGACTACTCCCGTGAGAGATGGAATATATAGTGCAATTATTTTGGAGTCAGAAAGGTTGCCTGCTAAAGATCCTAAGCCGCCACAAGATATGAACGCTGAGGAGCTAAATAATTATATAAAAAAACAAATTCAAGACTCATATGTCGACGGGGCTGCTTCACTTGTCCAGGCATCGCTGCTCCCAACCGAGCAGGCCGCTTTAGCTGAAAAGGCACGCTGGTCTCAAATGGCTGCCCAGAATGCCGAGTCAGCTGCCTTTATGCGTCGATTAGCAAATAGTATGGCTGATGCCGTTTCGCAGACAGGTGGAGCCTCAACAACTCAGGAGGCTATGATAATTAATAATCTCCGTCGTGCAGATGCTTTTCTAGGTCAGGCAAATACATATATTGGAAACGCGTTGGAAAGCGGGGCTACTGCAAAGTCGCTAAAGGCGATAGGTGGTGCAGTGGGTGCTGCCGCTAGTTTGTATGGGTTGGCAATGAATGGCGTAAGCGATGGATTGCAAGGGGTCGGAAAAGGTGGTGCCAACATAGCTGCAGGTCTAGGGGTGGCTGCTTTAGCTGAGGCTTATCTAGCACCTGCAATAGCTGCATCCTTAACGGCCGCGGGTTACGGAGCCGTTACTGCTGGAGTTGCAGCAGGAGCCGCGGTTGTTGCTGCCGGCTTCGTAGGTGGCGTAATCGGTAACGTACTCTATGATAGCGGTATTACAAAGTGGATTGGTTTAGATTATTTGATGGAAAGGCTATGGATAATGGCCTCGGTGCATTCATTCAAGGTCTCGGTGAATTTGGTGGTTGGCTGGGTTCTGAGCTTTATGATTTGCTACATCCTAATCCAGAAGGCATTCCAGGTAATGTCAATGACAAATTTAATGATGCGGCGAAATTTATCCCGCGAAGAGATCCGCTGACACTTGATTTGGATGGGGATGGGATCGAGACCCTTGCAGCAAGTCATGGCGTACTTTTTGATCATGATGGCGATGGAGTGAAAACTGGTACCGGCTGGGTATCTTCGCACGACGGGCTTTTGGTTTTAGATAGAAATGGAAATGGCGTCATAGATAATGGTGGTGAGTTGTTCGGGGCAGATACTGTGCTCGCTAATGGACAAAAAGCAACGTCAGGATTTGAAGCGTTGCGTGGCCTCGACTCCAATGGAGATGGGGTATTTAACAGATTTGATTCGAGTTTTTCGTAAGTAAGAATCTGGCGCGATCTCAATCAAGACGGTATTTCTCAGGCGGTAGAGCTATCCACTCTGGAGAGTGTTGGGGTCGCATCAATTGAGCTTACCCCTTCCACTGCAGATGATCTCGATCTCGGTAACGGTAACGTTGTTGACAATCGTGGATCTTATACCCGGGTTGATGGGAGTAAGGGCTTGGCCGGCGATCTGCAGTTGGCTATGAACAATTTTTTCCGTGATTTTAGTGGGTCATTAAGTCCCATTGAAGTAACGGATGAGGCGGATGTATTGCCAAGTCTAAAGGGCAGCGGAGCAGTGCGGGATTTGAAAGAGGCTGCGAGCCTGTCTTCAGAATTACTCGCTTCTGTACAATTGATATCTCCCGGAACATCTCGTGATTCGATGAGGGCTTTGCTCGACACGATTCTTGCCCAATGGGCGGCGACCTCCACAATGCAAAGCAGTGAAGAGATGCTTGAATCTGTCGGGGGAGCGCGCGAGCTTCATTATCGTGGCGTTCTCCCATCCGATGTCGCGGCCCAAAGCGCCGAAGCTATAGATGCTTGGATCAAGCAGCAGCATGCAGAGCTTGGTCCAATGATTGCCATCTTGGAAAAATTCAATGGCTCCAGTCTGATCAGCTATCGTTATGATCAAGCGTCGACCGGGGGTAGTTCCTATTCATGGAGCGAGTTGTCCAAGTTGGACGGAACTAAGTTTTTTTCTATGAGTATTTTATTGCAGCCCGAGCAGGTCGAAGCGCTCAGAGCTGCCTATGCCAGCTTAAAAGAGTCGGTTTATGCAGGCTTGGTGATGGAGACGCGTCTAAAAAGTTATTTGGACGGCGTTAGGGAACCTCTGAACAACGCACCACAGATACGCGACACTACCCGCCTCATGTTGAGGAGTGATCCATGCAACTGACGTTCGGTGACGCTGAGGGCCTGGGCAAGCGCAAGCAGACCCGGCGGGAGATCTTTCTGGCCGAGATGGAGCAGGTGGTTCCGTGGCAGCAACTGCTCGGTCTGATCGCGCCGCACTATCCGGTATCGGGCCGGCCAGGTCGGCAGCCGTACGCACTGGCGACGATGTTGCGGATTCATCTGCTGCAGCAGTGGTATGCGCTGAGCGATCCGGCGATGGAAGAAGCACTGCACGAGATCCCGACCTTGCGGCGGTTTGCCCAGCTCGGTGGCTTGGACAACGTTCCGGACGAGACCACGATTCTCAACTTTCGGCGCCTGCTGGAGACCCATGGCCTTGCCGCGCGGATGCTGGAAGCGGTCAACGCGCATCTGGCGCGCAAGGGCCAGAGCCTGCGGTCGGGCACGATCGTCGATGCGACGCTGATCGCGGCGCCCAGTTCGACCAAGAATGCCGACAACGCGCGCGACCCTGAGATGCATCAGACCAAGAAGGGCAATCAGTGGTATTTCGGGATGAAGGCGCACATCGGCGTGGATGAATTTTCCGGGTTGGTGCACCACGTCCATTGCACAGCCGCCAACGTCGCCGATGTCACGGTGATGCACACGTTGCTGCATGGCAAAGAAGACAGCGTGTTCGGCGATAGCGGCTACACCGGTGCGGACAAACGCGAAGAACTGCAGGCCTGCAAGGCTGCATTCTTCATCGCCGCCAGGCCCTCGACGATGCAAGCCCTCGGCAACAAACGCGAGCGTGCTCGGGAAAGACGTTGGGAACACTTCAAGGCCAGCGTGCGCGCGAAGGTGGAGCATCCATTCCGGGTGATCAAGCGCCAGTTCGGCTACACCAAGGTCCGCTATCGCGGCCTGGCCAAGAACACCGCGCAGGTGCTGACCTTGTTTGCGCTATCGAACCTGTGGATGAAGCGAAAGCAGTTACTGCCGACGATGGGGAACGTGCGCCTGTAACCCGGGCAACACCCTGCAAACGCGCCGGAAACGGCAAAAAAATCGAGGATCTGAGCGCCGTCAGCCTGGTCGATGTGGTTAGGCTCATCCTCCGATGCCGTTGATCAGACCATCCCTAACGGCCCATATGCGCTCAATCAGGTGCGTTTTGCCGATGGAACGGTTTGGGATGCTGCACAGATCAAATTGTTGGTGCAGGCCTCGACGGGCGGGAATGATCAGCTGACCGGCTACCAAGGCAACGATAGCCTTTCAGGTGGGCGTGGCGATGACACTATCTATGGTCAAGCCGGAGACGACCTGCTTCAGGGTGGTGAGGGTGGTGATAGCCTGTCAGGCGACACGGGTAATGACCTGCTGTTCGGTGGCACTCAGAACGACATGCTCTCGGGTGGCGAGGGCGATGATCAGCTGGATGGCGGGACAAACAATGACACGCTCTATGGTGGCGGTGGCAATGATCGCCTGGATGGCGGAACCGGCAACGACTACTTGAGCGGAGACGCAGGAAGCGACATTTACCTGTTTGGTCGCACTTCTGGCCAGGACACGATCAGTAACTACACCTATGACAGTGGTTCTACTGACGTGTTGGAGTTGGCTGCAGATGTTGCGGTATCAGATGTGACGATTTGGCGCTATAGCGATGACTTGGTACTGGCGATCAAGGGCACGGATGCTCGCATTACGGTAAGTAGCCATTTCTACAACAATGCCAATGGGCCGTACGCACTCACTCAGGTGCGTTTTGCCGATGGAACGGTTTGGGATGCCACACAGATCAAGTCGTTGGTGCAGGTTTCAACGGCCGGGAACGATCAGCTGACCGGCTATCAAGACAACGACAGTCTTTCTGGTGAACGCGGTGATGACACCATCAACGGACAAGGCGGGGACGATCTGCTTGACGGTGGTGAAGGTGCCGACAGCCTCTCAGGGGAGGCGGGCAACGATCGGTTGGTTGGTGGTACACAAAACGACACACTGTATGGTGGTGAGGGGGATGACCAGCTCGATGGCGGGGCGAACAACGACACACTTTACGGTGGTGGAGGCAATGATCGTCTCGAAGGCGGTATTGGCAACGACTACCTGAGCGGGGATGCCGGAAGCGACACCTACGTGTTTAGCCGAACCTCCGGGCAAGACACGATCTTCAACTACACATACGACAATATGTCGAATGACGTGCTGGAGCTGGCTGCTGACGTTGCCGTCTCAGACTTAAGGATGGTCTGATCAACGGCATCGGAGGATGAGCCTAACCACATCGACCAGGCTGACGGCGCTCAGATCCTCGATTTTTTTGCCGTTTCCGGCGCGTTTGCAGGGTGTTGCCCGGGTTACAGGCGCACGTTCCCCATCGTCGGCAGTAACTGCTTTCGCTTCATCCACAGGTTCGATAGCGCAAACAAGGTCAGCACCTGCGCGGTGTTCTTGGCCAGGCCGCGATAGCGGACCTTGGTGTAGCCGAACTGGCGCTTGATCACCCGGAATGGATGCTCCACCTTCGCGCGCACGCTGGCCTTGAAGTGTTCCCAACGTCTTTCCCGAGCACGCTCGCGTTTGTTGCCGAGGGCTTGCATCGTCGAGGGCCTGGCGGCGATGAAGAATGCAGCCTTGCAGGCCTGCAGTTCTTCGCGTTTGTCCGCACCGGTGTAGCCGCTATCGCCGAACACGCTGTCTTCTTTGCCATGCAGCAACGTGTGCATCACCGTGACATCGGCGACGTTGGCGGCTGTGCAATGGACGTGGTGCACCAACCCGGAAAATTCATCCACGCCGATGTGCGCCTTCATCCCGAAATACCACTGATTGCCCTTCTTGGTCTGATGCATCTCAGGGTCGCGCGCGTTGTCGGCATTCTTGGTCGAACTGGGCGCCGCGATCAGCGTCGCATCGACGATCGTGCCCGACCGCAGGCTCTGGCCCTTGCGCGCCAGATGCGCGTTGACCGCTTCCAGCATCCGCGCGGCAAGGCCATGGGTCTCCAGCAGGCGCCGAAAGTTGAGAATCGTGGTCTCGTCCGGAACGTTGTCCAAGCCACCGAGCTGGGCAAACCGCCGCAAGGTCGGGATCTCGTGCAGTGCTTCTTCCATCGCCGGATCGCTCAGCGCATACCACTGCTGCAGCAGATGAATCCGCAACATCGTCGCCAGTGCGTACGGCTGCCGACCTGGCCGGCCCGATACCGGATAGTGCGGCGCGATCAGACCGAGCAGTTGCTGCCACGGAACCACCTGCTCCATCTCGGCCAGAAAGATCTCGCGCCGGGTCTGCTTGCGCTTGCCCAGGCCCTCAGCGTCACCGAACGTCAGTTGCATGGATCACTCCTCAACATCAGGCGGGTAGTGTCGCGTATCTGTGGTGCGTTGTTCAGAGGTTCCCTAACGGTCTGGCGTTCCAGTGATGATCTGGTGCTAGCGATCAAGGGCACGGATGCGCGCGTTACGGTGAGCAGTCACTTCTACAACGATGCCAATGGGCCGTATACGCTCAATCAGGTACGTTTTGCCGATGGAACGATCTGGGATGCCGCACAGATCAAGTCACTGGTGCAGGCCTCTACGGCCGGGAATGATCAGCTGATCGGCTATGAAGGCAATGACAGTCTTTATGGTGGGCGTGGTGACGATACCATCAACGGACGAGGCGGAGACGACCTACTTGACGGTGGTGAGGGTGCTGACAATCTATCCGGTGAGGCGGGTAACGATCGACTGTTCGGTGGCGCACAGGGCGATACGCTCTATGGCGGCGAAGGCGATGATCAGCTGGATGGTGGAGCGAACAACGACATCCTGTATGGCGGTGGAGGCAATGATCGTCTTGAGGGTGGTTCCGGCAATGACTATCTGAGCGGCGATGCCGGAAGCGACACTTATGTATTCGGCCGCGCCTCAGGCCAAGACACGATCAGCAACTATAGCTATGAAACTACGTCTACTGACGTAATTGAGCTAGCTGCGGATGTTGCTGTGGAAGATGTCACCATCTGGCGCTACAGCAATGATCTCATGCTGGCTATCAAAGGAACTGATGCGCAGATTCGGGTTGGGAGTCATTTTTACAACGACGGTAGAGAGTTGTATGCGATAAACCAGATACGTTTTGCCGATGGAACGGTGTGGGATGCCACACAGATCAAATCGTTGGTGCAGGCCTCGACAGCAGGAGATGATCAGCTAATCGGTTACCAGGGCAGTGATAGCCTTTCTGGAGGGCGTGGCGATGACACCCTCAACGGCCAAGGTGGAGGCGATCTACTCGATGGCGGTGAGGGCGCGGATAGCCTTAATGGTGAAGCTGGAAACGACGTGCTGCTCGGCGGTGCCCAAAACGACAGGCTGTACGGTGGAGACGGCAATGACCGCCTAGATGGCGGTGCAGGCAATGACTACCTGAGCGGAGACATCGGAAGTGACACCTATGTGTTTGGTCGCACCTCTGGCCAGGACACGATTAGCAACTACAGCTATGACAGTGGCTCCACGGACGTGCTGGAGCTGGCTGCGGATGTTGCTGTGGCTGACCTTATGGTTTGGCGTTATAGCAACGACCTGATAATGGCAATTAAAGGGACAAATGCGCAGATCACAGTAGGCAGCTATTTCTATGAATCTGGAAGCACTTCCTACACAGTCGGAAAGATCAGTTTTGCTGATGGAAATTCTTGGGCCTATGCGGATGTGCTTAATTTGTCGCCCCTGAAAAACCCCCAATCACCCAACGCCCGCAAGGCCTTGATGTCTGCAGCGGCGTGCCAGAACTACCAGTTTTCGCTACGCTGAAGGCTGGTTTCTGGCAATTTCCACTCATGCATACACGCCGTCCTGCTGCCGAGCACATGCCTGCCGAGGAGTTGTTTCGTTCGCGCCTGGAGAACCAGATCGATCTGCGGCATCCGCTGGCGCAGCTGAGCCAACGGATGCCGTGGACGGCGTTGGAGCAAGCACTTTCATCGCGCTTGCCGGCCACCCAGGCTGGTGGCGGTCGGCCGGCATTGCCGGTGCGGCTGATCGCCGGTTTGCTCTACCTCAAACACGCCTACGACCTGTCCGATGAGGCGGTGTGCGAGCGTTGGCTGGAAAATCCGTATTGGCAGTTTTTCACTGGCGAGGTCGTGTTCCAGACGCGCTTGCCGTGCGATGCCAGCTCGCTGACGCGCTGGCGTCAGCGGCTTGACGAAGCGGGGATGGAAGAGTTGCTGGCACACACCATCAACGCTGCACATGCCATGCAGGCGGTGGACGCACGCGAGTTGTCGCGGGTGATCGTGGACACCACGGTGCAGGAAAAGGCGATTGCCTATCCGACCGATAGTCGGTTGCTGGAGGTGGCACGCAAGAAACTGGTGCTGCTGGCCAAGCGTTACGGCATCGGGTTGCGGCAGAGCTACGCACGGCAAGGTCCGGCCCTGAGCCGCAAGGCGGGCCGCTATGCGCATGCACGCCAGTTCAAGCGCATGCAGCGCGTGCTGCGACGTCAACGCACGGTCTTGGGGCGGGTGTTGCGCGATATCGCGCGCAAGCTGGACCAGGTGGAACCCGGCGTGCGCGAGCGCATCGCGGTCTGGCTGGAACGTGCGCAACGGCTGTACACGCAGCGTCCGAAGGACAAACAAAAACTGTACGCATTGCATGCCCCGGAAGTGGAATGCATCGGTAAGGGCAAGGCGCGTCAAGCGTACGAATTCGGCGTCAAGGTCGGCATTGCGGTCACCGCCTGCAAGGGATTGGTCGTGGGTGCGCGTAGCTTCCCGGGCAACCCGTACGACGGCGACACCTTGGCCGAGCAGCTGGAGCAGACACGCGGGTTGCTGCAGGATCTGAGCGTAGAACCGACGGTGGCGATCGTGGACCTGGGCTATCGCGGGCGCGAGGTCGATGGCGTGCAGGTGCTCCATCGTGGCAAGGCCAAGACGCTGACGCGACGGCAATGGCGCTGGATCAAACGACGGCAGGCGGTGGAACCGGTGATCGGACATCTGAAAGACGACTGCAGGTTGCGTCGCTGCAGGCTGAAAGGTGCACAAGGCGATGCGCTGCACGTACTCGGCTGCGCCGCCGGCTACAACCTGCGCTGGCTGCTGCGCTGGATCGCGTTTTTGCGTGCCTGGATGCGGGCGATGGGATGGCCATCCTTTAGCGCCGTGCCGCTGTCGCCGATGACACTTGGTGCTTGAAGGGGGTTTTTCAGGGGCGACTAATTTAGTAACGCAGCAGCCAACTACGCAGAACTACATTTATGGCACAGCCGAATCAGATATTATCCAGGGTACTTCTTCGCTTGAGAATATATATGGGTACGGCGGTGACGATGTGCTGGATGGTGGGGCAGGCAATGATACGCTTGACGGCGGATATGGCAACGACGTGTACCGTTTTGGTCGAGGCTCCGGCAACGACATCATCACAAATAACGATTGGGCCGCTGGTAAGCGCGATGCGATTGTCATGGGCGAAGGGATTAGTACCGAGGACGTAGCTGTAGCACGGGAAGGCGACAGTCTCGTGTTGAGCGTCAAGGGCACCTCGGACAGCATCCGAGTCAATAGCTATTTCTACGCGGATGCAACCTACGGGTATCAGGTGGAAGAGGTCCGCTTTGCCGATGGCGCTACCTGGGACATTGCTGCCATCAAATCGCTAGTCCAACTAGCAACAGATGGCAACGACACATTGATAGGATATGCGAGTGCCGATTCACTTAGCGGCGGACTGGGTGAGGATAATTTATCCGGCATGGGTGGAGACGATAGTCTCCGAGGTGGGATCGGTGCCGACACCCTCTATGGCAATGAGGGTGATGACACACTTGATGGCGGTGATCAGAACGATCGTCTCTACGGCGGCACCGGGAACGACCTGCTGCTTGGTGGCGTCGGCACGGATAGTTTATCTGGCGAGAATGGCGACGACCTTTTAGACGGTGGCGCAGGCAACGATACCCTTGACGGTGGCTTCGGCAACGATGTCTACATCTTCGGGCGTGGCTCTGGTAATGATCTCATCGTCAACTACGACTGGACCGCAGACAAACGCGATGCGATCGTCATGGGTGAAGGCATTTCTACCGGAGACGTTTCGGTAGCACGGGACGGCGATAGCTTGGTGCTGAGCATCAAGGGCACCTCGGACAGTGTCCGAGTCAATAGCTATTTTTATGCTGATGCGACCTACGGCTACCAGGTGGAAGAGGTCCGCTTTACCGACGGCACAACCTGGGATATCGCTGCAATCAAGGCGCTGGTCCAGGTGGCCACAGACGGCAACGATTCACTGACCGGCTATGCCACTGCCGATACGCTTAAGGAACCTCTGAACAACGCACCACAGATACGCGACACTACCCGCCTGATGTTGAGGAGTGATCCATGCAACTGACGTTCGGTGACGCTGAGGGCCTGGGCAAGCGCAAGCAGACCCGGCGCGAGATCTTTCTGGCCGAGATGGAGCAGGTGGTTCCGTGGCAGCAACTGCTCGGTCTGATCGCGCCGCACTATCCGGTATCGGGCCGGCCAGGTCGGCAGCCGTACGCACTGGCGACGATGTTGCGGATTCATCTGCTGCAGCAGTGGTATGCGCTGAGCGATCCGGCGATGGAAGAAGCACTGCACGAGATCCCGACCTTGCGGCGGTTTGCCCAGCTCGGTGGCTTGGACAACGTTCCGGACGAGACCACGATTCTCAACTTTCGGCGCCTGCTGGAGACCCATGGCCTTGCCGCGCGGATGCTGGAAGCGGTCAACGCGCATCTGGCGCGCAAGGGCCAGAGCCTGCGGTCGGGCACGATCGTCGATGCGACGCTGATCGCGGCGCCCAGTTCGACCAAGAATGCCGACAACGCGCGCGACCCTGAGATGCATCAGACCAAGAAGGGCAATCAGTGGTATTTCGGGATGAAGGCGCACATCGGCGTGGATGAATTTTCCGGGTTGGTGCACCACGTCCATTGCACAGCCGCCAACGTCGCCGATGTCACGGTGATGCACACGTTGCTGCATGGCAAAGAAGACAGCGTGTTCGGCGATAGCGGCTACACCGGTGCGGACAAACGCGAAGAACTGCAGGCCTGCAAGGCTGCATTCTTCATCGCCGCCAGGCCCTCGACGATGCAAGCCCTCGGCAACAAACGCGAGCGTGCTCGGGAAAGACGTTGGGAACACTTCAAGGCCAACGTGCGCGCGAAGGTGGAGCATCCATTCCGGGTGATCAAGCGCCAGTTCGGCTACACCAAGGTCCGCTATCGCGGCCTGGCCAAGAACACCGCGCAGGTGCTGACCTTGTTTGCGCTATCGAACCTGTGGATGAAGCGAAAGCAGTTACTGCCGACGATGGGGAACGTGCGCCTGTAACCCGGGCAACACCCTGCAAACGCGCCGGAAACGGCAAAAAAATCGAGGATCTGAGCGCCGTCAGCCTGGTCGATGTGGTTAGGCTCATCCTCCGATGCCGTTGATCAGACCATCCTTAACGGTGGCCTGGGTGATGACACCTTGTCAGGCTATGGAGGGGACGATGTTCTCCAGGGTGGTATCGGTGCTGATACGCTCTACGGCAATGAGGGTAATGACACGCTCGATGGTGGGGATCAGAACGATCGTCTCTATGGTGGCGTCGGTAGCGACGTGCTGCTTGGTGGCATCGGTAACGATGGTTTGTCTGGTGACGAGGGCGATGACATCCTGGACGGCGGTGCTGGCAATGACGCACTCGACGGCGGTTCTGGCAACGACACATATCGCTTTGGTCGTGGGTCTGGAGGTGACTCCATTACCAACTATGATTGGACCGCAGGCAAACGCGATGCGATCGTCATGGGTGAAGGCATTTCTACCGGAGACGTTTCGGTGGCACGGGACGGCGATAGCTTGGTGCTGAGCATCAAGGGCACCTCGGACAGTGTCCGAGTCAATAGCTATTTTTATGCTGATGCGACCTACGGCTATCAAGTGGAAGATGTTCGTTTTGCCGACGGCACGACCTGGGATATCGCCGCAATCAAGGCGCTGGTTCAGGTGGCAACGGATGGCAACGATGCCCTGACCGGCTATGCCACTGCCGATACGCTTAACGGTGGCCTGGGTGATGACACCTTGTCAGGCTATGGAGGGGACGATGTTCTCCAGGGTGGTATCGGTGCTGATGCGCTCTACGGAAACGAAGGGAATGACACGCTCGATGGCGGGGATCAGAACGATCGTCTCTATGGTGGCGTCGGCGGCGACGTGCTGCTTGGCGGCATCGGTAACGATGGTTTGTATGGTGATGAGGGCGATGACATCCTGGATGGGGGTGCTGGCAATGACACACTCGACGGCGGCAATGGCAACGACGTGTACCGCTTTGGTCGTGGGTCTGGAAGTGACTCCATTACCAACTATGATTGGACCGCAGGCAAGCGCGATGCGATCATTCTGGGTGACGGCATCTCTGTGGGGGATGTGGCAGTCGCACGGGACGGCGATACGTTGGTGCTGAGCATCAAGGGCACGTCGGACAATATGCGGGTGAATAGTTATTTCTACGCCGATGCGACCTACGGCTACCAGGTGGAAGAGGTCCGCTTTACCGACGGCACAACCTGGGATATCGCTGCAATCAAGGCGCTGGTCCAGGTGGCCACAGACGGCAACGATGCACTGATCGGCTATGCCATTGCAGATACGCTCAACGGCGGTCTGGGTGATGACACCTTGTCAGGCTATGGAGGGGACGATGTTCTCCAGGGCGGGATCGGTGCCGATACGCTCTACGGAAACGAGGGCAATGACACGCTCGATGGTGGGGATCAGAACGATCGTCTCTATGGTGGTGTCGGCAGCGATGTGCTGCTTGGCGGCGTCGGTAACGATGGTTTGTCTGGTGATGAGGGCGATGACATCCTGGACGGCGGTGCTGGCAATGACACACTCGACGGCGGCTATGGCAACGATGTGTACCGCTTCGGTCGTGGGTCTGGAGGTGACTCCATTACCAACTACGATTGGACCGCAGGCAAGCGCGATGCGATCGTTCTGGGTGATGGCATCTCTGTGGGGGATGTGGCAGTCGCACGGGACGGCGATACGATGGTGCTGAGCATCAAGGGCACCTCGGATAGCGTCCGGGTCAATAGCTACTTCTATGCCGATGCGACCTACGGCTATCAGGTGGAAGAGGTCCGCTTTGCCGACGGCACGACCAGGGATATCGCCGCAATCAAGGCGCTGGTCCAGGTGGCCACAGACGGCAACGATGCACTGATCGGCTATGCCATTGCAGATACGCTCAACGGCGGTCTGGGTGATGACACCTTGTCAGGCTATGGGGGGGACGATGTTCTCCAGGGCGGGATCGGTGCCGACACGCTCTACGGCAATGAGGGTAATGACTCGCTCGATGGTGGCGACCAGAACGACCGTCTCTATGGTGGCGTCGGTAACGATGTGCTGCTTGGCGGCGTCGGTAACGATGGTTTGTCTGGTGATGAGGGTGATGACATCCTGGACGGCGGTGCTGGCAATGACACACTCGACGGCGGCTACGACAACGACGTGTACCGCTTCGGTCGTGGGTCTGGTAGCGATCGTATTTCTAGCTACGACTATTCGTCTAGCGGCGACAAGGTCATCTTTGGCGACGGAGTCGCGATTGATCAGATCTGGTTGGCGCGGACTGGTAATGACCTCGTGCTTTCAATTGCCGGGACGAATGACCAGCTATCTATCGCAAACTGGTTCTACGATTCCGGCTATCAGGTGGATCAGTTGCAGGTAGCCGACGGGAAGGTTCTTGACGCAAGCGAAGTAGCTAACTTGGTAGCGGCAATGTCTAGTTACAACATGCCCGTTGGTGGACAGACGACACTAAGTTCGCCAGAGTATGAAAAGCTGATCCCCGTGATCGCAGCTAGCTGGTAATTAAAAAAGCCCCGCTCACGCGGGGCTTTTTTTGACCACCTGAGGCCACTAAGAATGTTGTGGCATTCCACCGTGCTGGAGCATGAGGGGCTTTTTTTGTTTGCCTCTACAGGCTTGCCGCGCAGACCGACATTAGTATCGGGGTAGGTTGGGTAGCGCTGCCGGGATTCAGACTAGAATTCCCCCATGAACACGCCTTCCCCCGATTACCCCACACTCCAATCCATCGGCTGGCCCTGGCCTGGCCCTGCCGAGGACCCGTCCTGGCAGGCGGTCTTTGCCGCGCATCCGCAGGCGATGCCGGCGCGGGTGGTGGAGCAGCATCGCACCGGCTATGTGGTGGCCGATACGCCGGAGGCCAGTCTCAAGGCGGAGTCGTTGCCGGAGTGGCAGCGGCCGCAGTTTCCCAGCCATGAGCGGGCGGCGGTGGGCGATTGGGTGCTGATGGACGGCAAGCGCATCGTGGCCTTGCTGCCGCGGCGCACCTCGATCAAGCGCGGGGCAGCCGGTGAGCATTACCACCAGCAGGTGATCGCGGCCAACATCGATACGGTGTTCATCGTGTGCGGGCTGGATGCGGATTTTAATCCGCGCCGCATCGAGCGCTATCTGCTGCTGGTCGGCGGCGGCGGTGCCGAGCCGGTGGTGGTGCTGACCAAGGCCGATCAGACCGAATACGCTGAGGATGCGTTGGCGGTGCTGGAGGAACTGGAAGCGCAGAACATCGCGTTGCGCGCGGTCAATGCCAAGGATCCTGAGAGCGTGGCTGCGCTGCGGCCGTGGCTGGGCGATGGCCGCACCGCCGTGCTGGTGGGCTCGTCGGGCGCCGGCAAGTCGACGCTGACCAATACCTTGCTCGGCACGGAACGAATGAAGACCAATGCAGTGCGCGAGAACGATTCGCGCGGCCGGCATACCACCACGCATCGCGCGTTGATTCCGTTGCCGTCCGGTGCCTGCCTGATCGATACGCCCGGCATGCGCGAGCTCAAGCCCACCGGCGAGGAAGACCTGGCCGAAGGCGGCTTTTCCGATGTGGAGACGCTGGCCGCGCAATGCCGCTTCAACGATTGCGCGCATATCGCCGAGCCCGGCTGCGCGGTGCGTGCGGCGATCGAGGCCGATACGCTGGATCCGGAGCGGGTGGCCAACTACATGAAGCTGCGCGTGGAAGTGGCCGCTGCGGCCGAAAAACTCGCCACGCGCCTGGCGCAGAACAACCGGGGCAAGGGATCGGGCCGGCGGCCTGCCAGCGTCGATCGCACCGGGCGCCGCTGAAATGCCGCTGCGCAAGGCGCCGCCGGACATCGTCCATCACGCGGCGCTGGATGTGCGCCTGGTCAAGGCGGTGCGCGGCGTGCGTCTGTTGGCCCTGGCCAGCTGGCCGCGTTCGCTGCAGGAGCCGTTTCTGCAGAGCGTGGCGCGTGGTCAGCCGGAACTGCCGCAGGTGGAGTATCCGGTACTGGATTTCGGCGATACCCGACGCGAATTGGCGGCGATTGCCAAGGCCGCCGATCCGCATCATCCGCTGGGCGCGTATCTGATCGATTCGGCGCACAGCTGGGGCCTGGCGGCCGGCCTGCTGGAATCGCTGGGCACCACCGCGGTCAGCGACTACTCGGCGCAGTTGTTCGGTGTGCCCGACGACCCGATGCCGGGCAACGGCCCGACCACGCGCGAGGCGGCGCGGCATTTCATCCAGATTGCGCAGGAACTGGACCGCGAACTGCTGGCGCCCGAAGAACAGGTGCCGGTCTCGGCAACCGCCTTGCGCATGCAGTTGCAGAACGATCTGGATGCGTTCTTCGAAGGCCGCGTCATCACGGTCACGCTGGACCCGGATCTGCTCGCCAAGGCGGCGGCCGGTGCGCACCGCATCCGCTTGCGCAGCGGTGCGACGTTCAGCGATTACGACCGCGCGCAGTTGTTCCACCACGAAGCGCTGGTGCATTCGCTGACCGCACTCAATGGCCGCGCGCAGGTGCATCTGCCCAGCCTGGGCATCTCTTCGCCGCGCACCACGGCCACCCAGGAAGGGCTGGCCACGTTCGCCGAGCAGATCACCGGTAGCATCGATATCGAGCGCATGAAGCGCATCAGCCTGCGGATCGAGGCGATTGCGATGGCGCGCTCGGGTGCGGACTTTATCGAAGTGTTCCGCTATTTCACCAGCAGCGGGCAGAGCGCAACCGAAAGTTTTTCCTCGGCGCAACGCGTGTTCCGCGGGGTGCCCACCGCAGGCGGCGGCGCCTTCACCAAGGACACCGTCTACCTGCGTGGCCTTGTCGCAGTGCACACGTTCTTCCGGCATTCCTTGCAACGCGATCAGCTGCAGCTGTGCCGGTACCTGTTTGCCGGCAAGATGGCGCTGGGCGATGTGGCGCGCTTTGCGCCCTTGTTCGACAGCGGCGTGTTGGTTGCACCGCGCTGGCTGCCGCCTTGGGTGAGCCGGGTCAGCGGGCTGGCCGGCATGCTGGCGTTCTCGTTATTCGCCAATCGCATCCGCATGGATCAGCTGCAGCCGCCAGCGATGAATGTCTGAGCGCCGTTACGACAGGGTGCGAACACTTGCCGGGTAGGTGCGAACACGCACCGCGATTTAGCGCAGCTGAAACAACCACTGCGTTCACCGTCAGGCGGTCGCGGCCAATGCTCGGAATCGGCATAGCCACTCGTACACCCCGGTTCCTCCGTGCCGTCCGCACCACCTGACGACTGCTCGCTACGTGCGAGCTCATGTTGTTAGCCGCTCTTGGTAGTCGCGCGTCCCTTGCGGATGTAGCGGGCCTCGCGATTGTGTGGCCCGCTGCAAGTGGCGCTGAACCGTATGCATCGTGCCGACGCGTTCTACACGATGTTGCAACGGGCTGATCCACACACTGGTCGCCTCGCCCGAGATGGGCAACGACACGAGGCAATGCGATGAAAATCCTGATGGTGCTCACCTCCCACGACCAACTCGGCGATACCGGCAAGAAAACCGGCTTCTGGCTGGAAGAATTTGCATCGCCCTATTACGTATTTAAGGACGCTGGCGCCGATATCACCCTGGTCTCGCCCAAGGGCGGCCAGCCGCCGCTGGATCCCAAGAGCGATGAGCCCGACGCACAGACCGATGCCACCAAGCGCTTCAAGCAGGATGCCGACGCGCAGCAGGCATTGGCCAGCACGCATCGTCTGGCGGACGTCAAGGCCGAGGACTTCGATGCAGTGTTCTATCCGGGCGGCCACGGACCGTTGTGGGATCTGGCCGAAGACGCGCAGTCGATCGCCTTGATCGAAGCCTTCGCAGTTGCCGACAAACCGCATGCCCTGGTCTGCCACGCGCCGGGCGTGCTGCGTCGGGTCAAGGGCAGCGATGGCAAACCGCTGGTCAATGGCCGCCGCGTCACCGGCTTTACCAATGGCGAGGAAGAGGGCGTTGGCCTGACCAAGATCGTGCCGTTCCTGGTCGAAGACGTGCTGACCGAACTCGGCGGACGTTACGAGAAGGGCGCCGACTGGGGTGTCCATGTGGTGACCGATGGCACGCTGGTGACCGGGCAGAATCCTGCCTCCTCCGAAAAGGCCGCCGAGACCTTGCTCGAGCTGTTGAAGCGCTGATTTTGCGGTTGTCGTGTGGTCGTGCATCGACCGACGGAGGAAGCCGCGCTTTTTGATTTGGAGCGGCTGACAAAAACGTAGCGATTAGTCGTCAGGTGGGTGCGGACGGGGCGAAGGAGCTGGCATGTACGAGTTGTACATGCCGATGCCGAGCACCGGCCGCACCCGACTGACGGTGAGAGCAGTAGTTTTGTAACTGCTCTTTGTCGTGCGTTTCAGAATGCCGCAGCATCCGAAAGCTCAACGCAATCCAGTCCTCGCAACCAAGCGCACCGACCATCTCGACTGGCCCTTGCCCGCCCACCGTCGCGGGACCTTACGCGGCATGGATGCCGCGTAAGAGCCTACACGGACGTACTTGCGGCGTGTCCTGCGACGGTGGGCGGGCAAGGGCCCTGCAGTCAAGCCGCAGATCGTCTGCTCTGGCAGATCATCTTGCTCTGAAGTGCGATTCAGAACTGCCCCATACCGTTCAGGCACTACGCTCCAACCAGCGCACCGCATAAGCCGGCAGCACCAGCCGCATGTCATCGCTCAGCGATTCGACCGATGCGTCGCTATCATCAGCCAGCAACGTCCATCGGCCATCCCCGATCGCAGCAAGCTCCACCGTCAGCGGCTGATCGCCGAAGTTGTGCACGGCCAAGAAGTCATCGCCACGCGTCAACGCAAACAGTCGCGGATCGCCCAGCGCCACGCTGCCCAACGCCTGATCGGCTGCCAAAGCAGAAAGCGCAGCACGTTGCCGGATCAACCCACGCAACCGGCGATACACCTTGCCGCTCAAGCTATCCGCAGTCTCACGTTGAGCAGCAAGCTGCCAATCCATCGCCGGACGATGCAACCAGCGTCCTTCGTGCTGACGGAGCGGGTCGCCTCGATAACTGATGTCGTTGGGCAAGGCGAGTTCATCGCCCATATAGATCAACGGTACGCCCGGCATCGCCAGCGCGATCGCGTAAAGCAGTACCAACCGATCCACCGCAGTGTCCAACGCCACCATATCGCCCGCATCCTGCGCCGCCTGAATGCCCGCAAGCGCAGCGGCCATGCCATTGGTGCCGTGCACGCCGTCGCCACTGCTCTGGAAGCTCTCGCCGCGCGCGTAACTGCCCGGCACATCGTTGGCATAGAAGCGCGCGACATCGCGTAACGCAAACGGCGGCTGCGCGGCATTGCCGGCCGCTTCATGCTGCAGCACGTTCCAGCCGATATCGTCGTGGCAGCGCACATAGCTCAGCCACGCGCAGTTGTGCGGCAACGGCGGGCTATGCGCTATGACGGTATGCAGAATGTCGCCGCGTTGCAGCGCCAAGGCCGACCAGCCGGCCGCCATCAGCGTGCTGTGATACGCGAGATGGCACTCGTGTCCCTGATCCGCACCTGTGCCGAAATACGGCGGCAGCTGCGTCATCGGCACGATGGCTTCGGCCTTCATCACCACCGAGGGCGCCACGATATCGGTAACCGCGCGCAGCGCCACCAGCAAGGTGTGCGCCTCGGGCTGATTCATGCAATCGGTGCCGGTGCGCTTCCACAAATACGCCGTGGAATCCAGCCGAAATGCTTCCACGCCCAGATTGGCCAGCTGCAGCATCGCCAGCGCCATCTCGCCGAACACCGCCGGGTTGCTCCAGTTCAAATCCCATTGATAGGGATAGAAGGTGGTCCACATCCACTGCGCGGTGTCGTCCACCCAGGTGAAGTTGCCGGGTGCGGTGTGCGGAAAGACCTGCCCTAGCGTGGTTTCGTACTGATCGGGTAGCGCGCGGTCTGCAAAGTGATGGTAGTAATCGAGATAGCGTGCGTCGCCCGCACGCGCCGCCTGTGCCCAGGCGTGATCGTCGGCGGTATGGTTGAGCACGAAATCCGCGCACAGACTGATGCCGGCTTCGCGCAGGCGCGTGGTGAGTGCGATGAGATCGTCGTTGTTGCCCAGGCTTGGTTCGACCTGGCCGTAATCGCTGACCGCAAAGCCGCCATCGTTATCGCCTGCGCGCGCACGCAGGAACGGCAGCAAGTGCAGATAGCGCACGCCCAGTTCCTGCAGATACGGCACGCGTTCGGCCACGCCTTGCAGCGTGCCGGCGAAGCGGTCCACGTAGGCGCTGTAGCCCAGCATGTGTTGTTGGCCAAACCAGCCGGGCTGACGCGTTGTGTCCAGCTGTTGCAGTGGCTGCGGGCGCTGTTGCGCAGTGTTGCCGAGCGCGCTCAACCACTGCGTCAACCACGACGCATAGTCTGGGCGTTGCCCATACAGCGCTTGCAGCGCGTCGAGCAGACGCGACGCATGCTGATCGAAGCGCGGCAACAGTGCATTCGCACGCTGCGCATCCAACGGCGCAGCAAAGGCTGCGCGCACTACAGTGAAATCGATGGGGGAGGTGCTCATTGGCAAGCGCCGGGAAGAATCCGGCGAGGGGTCCTTAGAAGTCGTAGCGCAAGCTGATGCTGGTGGTGCGGCCGGCGATCGAACGCGCGCGGATGATGCCGTTGGCGGGGATGGTGGCTTCCTCGGCTTCGGTCAGGCCAAACGTGTTGAACAGGTTGTTGACGTTGAGCGCCACAGTGAGCGCATCGGTCACGCGGTAATCGCCGAACAGGTTCACCTGGGTATAGCCGGGCATCTTCAGCTGGTTGGAATCCTGGGTGTAGGCATCGGTGGTGCCGATCAGGTTCACGCCGAACTGATAGCCGTCGCCGCGGTAGCTCGGGGTGAGCTGCCACACAACATCGGCCTGGCGGCGCGGCACATTGCCGGTGTTTTCCGGGGTGATCTGGTCCCTGGAGATTTCCGCATCGGTCCAGGTCAGGCCACCGTTGACGGTAAATCCTTCGTAGCGGTAGCTGGCTTCCAGCTCCACGCCGTGCGCCTTGTAGCTGCGGTTGAAGAAGCGCTGGCTGGTGACTTCGAAGTTCTGTTCCTGGGTGCGTGCGGAGAACGCGGTCGCAAACAGGCTCAGCCCGTCGCGGCGCCACTTCAAACCGGCTTCGGTCTGGCGGACCACGTTGACGCCCTCGTCGGAAGACACCGAGCCGTCGTCGCGGATCACGCCGAACAACAGGCGGTCGGCATTGGCGCGTGCACCGCGGCTGATGCGCGCGAACGCGCCCAGGTCGTCGTTGATCAGATAATTGCTGCCCAACGAATACGACAGGTAATTCCAGTCGTAATCCACCGGCCGCGCGTTGGCGGTATCGACCGTGGCCACGCGTTGTTCTACCGGCTGGATCACGCCATCGCCGTTGACGTCCAGGTTCTGTGCGATCGCGGTACCGGAATAGCTGCCGCGTGCATCGCCCATGTCGTAACGCAGGCTCCCGTCGACGCTGAGCTTGCCGCTGTCGAAGGTGAGCGCCACGTAGGGTGCGTTCACGTCGTAGCGCACGTCGTAGCTGCGGGTGTTGCAGCAATCGCCCCAGAACGGCACGCCGTAGGCGTACAAACCGTTTTGCGAGCGCGACACGCCGCCGGCATCGACCACGTTGAGCAGGCGCGAGTCGCGGCCCAGGGTCTGCACGTAGGAGTTCCAGGTCCAGTCCATGTCGATGGTCTGGCGCGAACTGTAATAGCCCATGCGCAGGGTGAGCGTGCGGTCATCGCCGTCGAACGCGCGCGAGACGCTGAGGTCGTTGGTGACGTTGCCCAGGTCGTTGATCGCCACGTTGAACAGATGCGTGCGGATTGCGTTGCCTGTGTAAGCCTGGCCGGCGTCTGGGCCGCTGGCCTGCACCAGTTGCGCGCCAGCGCCGCCGATGGACGAGGCGAGCGAAGCGGCATCGGTGACTTCGGCTGGGAACGGGCTGACGAAGCGGCCGCTGTTGTCGGCGATGCGGAATTTCTCGCTCAGGTTCCAGCCGTTGCCCAGGTCGAACCAGGCTTCGGCGCCTAGCGTGCGCGAGACCGGGTGCATGCCGTCGCCCACGTCGGTGCGGCGCGGCTGGTTGTTGCCGTCCAGGCCCACATCGCTGCGGAAATTGCGGCTGTACAAGGTGTCATTGCCGGGGTCGAAGCCGGCGAAACCGCCCAGGTCCGGCGAGCCGTCGCGGCCGCGCACGGAGGTGGGCACCGGCAGATAGCCGGCGGCGCGGTCGTTGAGGTATTTGCCGTACACACGCACGTAGCCGTTCTCGAACAGGCGGGTGAGGTTGGCCTTGAGCTGGCCGCCCTTTTCAGTGGTGTAACCGGCGTCGCGCACGCCATCGCCCTGGCGGAAGAAGCCGCCGATATTGAACTGCCAATGCTCGGCAAACGGCGCGCCGTAATTGAAGTCCACGCGCGTGCTGTCGTAATCCACGCCGCGGCTCACACCGACGCTGCCGCCTGCGGTGTCGCCGGTCTTGCTGATGAAGTTAATGATGCCGCCGGGCGCGTTACTGGTGAACGTCGATGCCGAACCGCCGCGGATCGCTTCGATGCGGTCCATCGTGAAATCCGAACGCAGGAAGATATCCGAGTTGCCGAAGGCGATATCGCCGAACTCCATCACCGGCAAACCGTCTTCCTGCAATTGCAGGAACTTGGCGCCGCCCGAAGCGACGGGGAGGCCGCGCACGGCGATATTGGCGTTGCCTTCGCCACCGCTGGATTCGGAGCGGATGCCTGGAATGTTGCGGAAAATTTCAGCAGTGCTGCGCGGCGCCGATTGCTCGATCGCCTCGGCCCCCACGGTGCTGACCGACACGCTCGATTTCAACTTGGTGGTGGCAGTGGAGGTGCCGGTGACGAACACCGAATCCAGATTGACCGCGGCGCTGTCGGCAGCCGGCGGGGTGGTGGTTGCGCTGGTGGCGTCCTGCGCCAGCGCGGCAGGCACGCACAGGCAGGAGGCGACCGCGCAGGCCAGGGCATGCAGGCGAAGGGTGTGCAAAGTGGACATCGCGGTTCTCTCTCTCACGGATGGTGGTGTGCCGATATCTGCATCGTCCCCTCCCAGGGAGTGGCCGTGTGGCCTGCAGTGCGAGCGCAGTAATACGCTGCAATACAATCGATTGCAATCCTGCATTGCAGCAATCCAATGCATGCCGGAAAGACGCAATCTTCAAAGCGGAAGCGTGTTGCATCGCAGCGTTACAATCGATTGCATAAGCGTCAGCGTACAGTGCGCTGCGGCCACCGATCGCCGCACCCAAGCTCAGGATCTTGTATGTCGTCGAACGCTCCACCGCTTTCCTTCCTGCGCATCCTGGCGCTCAACGCCGGCTTTTTTGGCGTGCAGTACAGCTTCGGGTTGCAGCAGAGCAATATGAGCCCGATCTACAACTATCTGGGTGCCGACCACGCCAGCCTGCCGTACCTGTGGCTGGCCGGGCCGATCACCGGGCTGGTGCTGCAGCCGTTCGTGGGCGCGTGGAGCGACCGCTCGGTGACCCGCTGGGGCCGGCGCATGCCGTACATGGTGCTGGGCGCGCTGGTGTGCAGCCTGTGCCTGCTGGCGATGCCGTTCAGTACCGCGTTGTGGATGGCGGTGTGCCTGCTGTGGATCCTGGATGCGGCCAACAACGTGGCGATGGAGCCGTACCGTGCTCTGGTCAGCGATGTGCTGGCGCCGCCGCAGCGGCCGCTTGGCTATCTCACGCAAAGCGCATTCACCGGTCTTGCGCAGACGCTGGCCTATCTCACCCCACCGTTACTGGTGTGGCTGGGCATGAATCAGGACGCCGCCAATGCGCACCATATTCCCTACGTCACCATCGCTGCGTTCGTGATTGGCGCGGGATTTTCTGCCGCCTCGATCCTGCTCACCGCGCGCAGCGTGCGCGAGCCGGCGATTGCGCCGGCCGAGATTGCCCGCATGCGCCAGAGCGGTGCAGGGTTGGGCGCGACGGTGCGCGAAATCTACGGTGCCTTGCGTGCGATGCCGCCCACCATGCGCCAGCTCGCACCGGTGATGCTGTTCCAGTGGTACGGGATTTTTTGCTACTGGCAATACATCGTGCTGTCGTTGTCCACCACGTTGTTCGGCACCACCGAAGCCAACTCGCACGGCTTCCGTGAGGCGGGGTTGGTCAACGGGCAGATCGGTGGCTTCTACAATTTCATCGCCTTTCTGGCGGCGTTTGCGATGGTGCCGGTGGTGCGCCGCTTCGGCCCGAAATACACGCATGCGGCCTGTCTGGTCGCGGCCGGGATCGGCATGTGGGTGTTGCCGGGCATCCAGGACCGCTGGCTGATGCTGCTGCCGATGATCGGCATTGGCCTGGCCTGGGCCAGCATGATGGGCAACCCGTATCTGATGCTGGCCGACAGCATTCCGCCCGAGCGCACCGGCGTGTATATGGGCCTGTTCAATCTGTTCATCGTGCTGCCGATGCTGATCCAGATCGTCACCTTGCCGCTGTATTACGAGCGGCTGTTGCACGGTGACCCGCGCAACGTGATCCGTCTTGCCGGCGCGCTGATGTTGGCTGCAGCGGTGGCGATGTTGTGCGTGCGGCTACGCAAGCCGCGTGCTGCAGTGGTGTAGCGGTGGTTGCAGTCGTCAGCGAATACGTCGGGATAGCTGACGACCTGCGAATTCCCAATCCCCAATCCCCGCTTCAAGCCGACTCGCGCACCACCAGCTTCACCGCCATTTCCACCGACTCCACTGATTCGCCGGCGATCAGTGCCAATAGCCGATCCACCAACAGCCGCGCCGCAAGCCCCAAGTCTTGCCGCACCGTGGTCAGTGGCGGCTGGCTATAGGCGGCAAGCGGGATGTCGTCGAAGCCCACCAGCGAAATGTCCTGCGGCACACGATGGCCGGCTTCGACCAGGGCGCGAATCGCACCGACTGCGATCACATCGGAGGCCGCGAACAGCCCGTCCGGTGGGTCGGTCTTCTTGAGCATCGCGCGGGTGAGGCGGTAGGCGTCTTCGCTGAGGAAGTGGCTGCGTGCATGCAGCCGTGTATCGAACTCCAGCCCATGCTGCTCAAGTGCATGCCGATACCCGGCAAAGCGCGGTGCGACCTCGGGCAGTTGGTCGTCGCCCAGAAAGGCGATGCGGCGACGGCCGCTGGCGATCAGATGCTCGGTGGCAAGCGCGCCGCCCTGAAAGTTGTCGCTGCCCACGCTGGTGTACGACTGCCCTTCGATCTTGCTGCCCCACACCGCCATCGGCAGACCGTCGCGCGCGGCGGCATCGAGCGCATCGTGTTCGGAGCTTTGCCCGAGCACGATCACGCCATCGGAGCGGCTGCCGCGTGCGAGTTGTTCCACCCATCCATCCTGATGCCGATCCAGCTTGGACAGCAGCATGCTGTAGCCGCGTCCGGTGAGTTCTTCGGCCAGCAACGCCAGCATGGTCATCATGAAGGGATCGGATAACGGCTGATCGAGCGCATGCATCATCGGCACTGCCACGCTCACGGTGTTGGAGCGTTTGGCGCGCAGGCTGCGTGCGATCGGATCGACCTGATAGCCGGCATCGGCGGCAATCTGCTTGATGTAGGCGCGTGTGCGCTCGGCCACCACCGGGCTGCCGGCGAGTGCGCGCGACACGGTGGATTCGGACACGCCCGCCATGCGGGCAATGTCGGCCATCTGCGGGCGGGCGCCCGGCGTTGCGCGTTCTGAAGGTTTGACCATGACAACGTGCTGCGGAAAACCAGAGTGTAATCAGTTCGCGCAGCAGGCGGGTTACTCATCGCAGTGGCGGTTGCTTGCAGGGGATGACCCGCTGCAAGTACGCACATCGGTGCAAGCGCACACCCTGCAGCGTGTGCTTGCCACTCGCCAGGCATGACGCTTCACAGTGGCCGACAAAACGTAGCGTTCACCGGCCGCGCCCGCCTGGCGGTGAGCGCAGTAGTTTTGATGGCCGCGCTTAACCCATGTAGAGGCCGCCGTTGACGGCATAGTCCGCACCGGTCACGTAGGCGGCCTCATCGGAAGCCAGCCATGCGCACAAACCTGCAACTTCTGCAGGTTTGCCGAGCCTGCGCACCGGCACCGAGGTGGCCAGGCGGTCGAGTACGTCGGGCGGAAAGCTGCTGATCGAGGCACTGGCGATATAGCCCGGCGAAATGGTGTTGACGGTGACGCCGCGCGATGCAACCTCTTGCGCCAACGCACGACTGAAGCCATGCATCGCCGCCTTGGCGGTGGCGAAATTGATCTGCCCGATCTGGCCCTTGTGCGCGCTGACCGAGCCGATATTGACGATGCGTCCCCAGCCTCGCGACGTCATGCCATCGACCACCTGTTTGGTGATGTTGAACAACGAGTGCAGATTGCTGGCGATCACCGCGTTCCAGTCGTCGCGCGTCATCTGCCGGAACAAGGTGTCGCGGCTACCGCCGGCGTTGTTGACCAGCACATCGATCTCGCCGACCTCGGCCTTTACCTTGGCGAACGCAGCCACGGTGGAATCCCAATCGGCGGCATTGCCCTCGGAGGCAACGAACTCGAAGCCTTGCTCGCGCTGCTCACGCAACCACGAGGTCTTGCGCGGCGAATTGGGTCCGCAACCGGCGACCACGGTATGCCCGCTGCGCGCCAGCTTCTGGCAGATCGCGGTGCCCACACTGCCCATGCCGCTGGTGACGTATGCGATGCGAAGTGTCATTGGTGTAACTCCTTCGGAGTTTGGGAATGGGGAATCGGGAGTGGGGAATCGGTAGAGCAGGAGCCGCGCTTGCGGTGTCTGTCTGTTGTCCATGTGGAAGTCAGGAATCGACACGACAGCACAGCGCCGCCCTTACGATTCCCCATTCCCGATTCCCCATTCCCGGCGGGCGATCAGCGCGCCAACGGAAACAAGCCAAACAACAATCCGCCCGCCAACATCAGCATCGAAATCAGCACCGCCCACTTCAGCGTGAAGCGTTGATGGTCGGCAAAGTCGACCTTGGCCAGGCCGACCAGCAGATAGGTCGAGGGCACCAGGGGGCTGAGCAGATGCACCGGCTGGCCGGCGAGCGAGGCGCGGGCCATTTCCACCGGGGTGATGCCGTAGTGGCCGGCCGCTTCGGACAGGATCGGCAGCACGCCGAAGTAGAACGCGTCGTTGGACATGAAGAACGTAAACGGCATGCTGACGATCGCGGTGATCACCGCCAGATATGGCCCCCAGCTGTCGGGGATCACCGCCAGGAAGCTGCGCGACATCGCCTCGACCATGCCGGTGTTGGACAGGATGCCGGTGAAGATGCCGGCGGCAAAAATCAGCGACACCACCGACAGCACATTGCCGGCGTGATTGACCAGGCGGCGGCGCTGCTCGGCCAGGTTGGGGTAGTTGATCATCAGCGCCAGCGCAAAGCCGATCATGAACAGCACCGGCATCGGCAGCACGCCGACCACCAGTGCGGCCATCAGCACCAGGGTCAGGATCAGGTTCACCCACAGCAGCTTGGGCCGCTTCATGTCCTCGGTGTCTTCCACGCGCGGCAATGCGTCGTTTTCCTCGGGCAGGCTGGTGTCCAGCCAGTTGCCGTCGGCCGGCAAACGCACCACGCCCAGGCGGCGACGCTCGCGCATGCCCAACAGCCAGGCCAGCGCGATGATGCCGGCGATCGCCATCGCCATCGCCGGTACCAGCGGCACGAACACATCGGCCGGATCCACATGCAAGGCGGTAGCGGCGCGTGCAGTGGGGCCGCCCCACGGGGTCAGATTCATCACACCGCTGGCCAGGATGGTCACGCAGGTGAGATTGAGTGCGTTCATGCCCAGGCGCTGATACAGCGGCAGCATCGCCGACACGGTGATCATGTAGGTGGTGGAGCCATCGCCATCGAGCGAGATCAGCATCGCCAGGATCGCCGTGCCCATCACGATCTTCAATGGATCACCCTTGACCAGGCGCAGGATGCGCCCGACCAACGGATCGAACAGGCCGGCATCGATCATCACCCCAAAGTAGAGGATGGCGAACATCAGCATCACGCCGGTGGGCGCGATCTTCTTGATGCCGTCGAGCATCATCTCGTTGATGCCGGTGCCGAAGCCGCCCAGCAACGCGAACACGATCGGTACCGTGATCAGAGCCACCAGCGGCGACAACCGCTTGCTCATGATCAGGTACATGAAGGTGATCACCATTCCGAAACCGAGCGCGGTCAGCATGCGGGAAAATCCTTTGAGACGTGCAACAGGGAGAGGGTGGAGCCTGCGCATGCAGCGCGGAAGCGATGACGCGTTTGTACTTGCTGGAAACCCGGCGCGGTCACGAACGACACATCAGAAGTCGTACTGAAAACGGCCGGTCACCGCCAGCGTGTGGTCGACCACCGCATCGAACATGCGGTCGCGGTTGCGGCTGTCGATCACGTTGAGCATCACGCGCAGGTTCGGCTTGAAATACCAGTTGCCGCCCAGCGTCCACGACTGCGTGCTGGCATCGATGAAGTTGGGTTGGCCATCCATATGTTGGTCGCCGCGCATGTAGTCGTAGCGCAAGGCCAGCTCGAACGCGCCGGATGGGCGATTGGGCGTCTTGATGCGGCTGAAACGCCCGGTCTTGCGGTCGTAGCCGCGCGACTCGCCGGTGACGAACCAGCTGACCAACCCGTAACTGGCCAACACCTTGGCATGCTGCCCGCCGTCGTCGAGCAGGCCGCCGCTGAATTCGCTCTGCCACGACCACGGGCCCAGCACTTCGGCGTATTCCAGCGACCACTTGTCGAAGTCGGTATCGCGGCCATCGGCAAAGCGCGCCAGCGTGATGCGGCTGTTGTTGGCCAGATCGTTTTCCGGACGTGGACGGATCAGCAACGGCGCTGCACCGCCGCTGCCCGGATGCGAATAGCGCTCGTGCGCCAGCGACACGCCCAGGTGGCGCAGCCGCGCCTCGCCCATCTCCGGTGCGAAGGTCAGGCGGGTGCCGAGCGCACCGCCCTTGGTGGACGAATTGTCGATACTTTCCAGGCTGTAGGCCGCCGTTGACCAGGTCGCATCGGGGCGATTGGCCTGCCACGAAATCGCCTTGCGATAGATCGGCGCCAGCGTGGTCGAGGCATAGCCGCGTTCCAGAAACGGGCCGTAGTTGGAACCGGTGCGATCGTCCAGCGAAAAGTATTGCTTGAACTGGCCCACGGTCAGCGTGCCGGCGGAAAACTTCTTGGCGATATACACATCGCGCGCCAGGATGCCGCGGCTGCCGGATTCGTATTGCAGGCCGGCAAATTCCGCTTCGGCCTTGTAGTTGAAGCCGTAGAACTTGCCCGCCACATCCAGCCACACGCGGCGGAACTGGGTGTCGTTGCGCTCGGGCGTGCCGCGTTCGTCGTTGTCGAACATGGTGAAGTCCCAGTGCACGCGCCCACCCACCTCGGCGGTGACCGGACCGTCGCCATCGGCCGCGCGGGCAGCCGGTGCCAGGCAGATCGCGGCGCAGGCGGTGAAGACGCGCAGACGCAAGGTGTCGTTGCTCACAGACCCTCCCAGGTACATGTGTGAATCACGTTCAGCGATGCACCGCACAACCACTCTGCGGCGCGTTGGCAGCAGCCTAGTCCGGCGAAGCTGTCATGGACCTGTCGTTGGGGAGGGGATTGGGGAGTCGGGATTGGGGATTGGCAAAACCTGAATCGCAACAGCGGCAAGCTTTTGTTTGCGCGGCCTGTTACCTTCCGGCCGCGGCCAAGCGCCGTTACGACTCCCCAATCCCGACTCCCCAATCCCCGCCCAATGCGCCTGCTGCTAGTCGAAGACAACGCCGACCTCGCCGATGCCATCGTGCGGCGCATGCGCCGTAGCGGGCATGCGGTGGATTGGCAGGCCGATGGCCTGGCGGCGGCGAGTGTGTTGCGCTATCAGAGTTTCGATCTGGTGGTGCTGGATATCGGCTTGCCCAAGCTCGATGGGCTGCGGGTGCTGGCCGGTATGCGCGAGCGCGGCGATACCACACCGGTGCTGATGCTCACCGCGCGCGATGGCATCGAAGACCGCGTGCAGGCGCTGGATGTCGGCGCGGACGATTACCTGGGCAAGCCGTTCGACTTCCGCGAGTTCGAAGCGCGCTGTCGCGTGCTGCTGCGGCGCAATCGCGGCCAGGCCAGCGAGGTGGTGCAGATCGGCGGTTTCGTGTTCGATAACGCCGCGCACACGCTACTGCTGGACGGCGTGCCGATCGAATTACCGAATCGCGAATACCGGCTGTTCGAAATCCTGATCGGACGCTTGGGTCAGGTGGTGGGCAAGGACGAGATCGGCAACGGCTTGTTCGGTTTCGACGACGATGCCGGGCCCAATGCGATCGAGCTGTATGTCGGCCGCCTGCGTCGCAAGTTGGCGGGGGCGCCGCTGCGCATCGTCACCGTGCGTGGCGCCGGCTACAAACTCGAAGAAGCCGACCCGCACGCGCCGGTGGAGCCGGGCGTCGATGGCTGAGCCGCTGACGGTGGCGCCGTCGATCCGGCGCACCTTGCTGCTGTATCTGGGCAGCCTGTCGCTGCTTGGCGCGGTGGTGCTGTTCTTCGCCGCGCGCGATTACGGCGAGCGTGCGGCCAATCGCTCCTACGACCATCTGCTGGTGTCCTCGGCACTGTCGATCATCGACAGCGTGGCGCTGGTCGGCGGCGACTGGCAGGTGGATCTGCCGTATGCCTCGCTGGATCTGCTTGGCATGGCGCCGGAAGACCGCGTGTTCTATCGCGTGTTCGATGCGCAAGGCCGCACCATTACCGGCGAAGAGAATTTGCCGCTGCCGCCACGCCCGCCCAGCGACGAGCGCCCGCTGTTGTTCGATGCCGACTACAGCGGCGAGCCGGTGCGCTTTGCGGTGGTGATGCATCGGGTGGCATCGGCGTCCGGGCAGGGCGAAGTGCGCGTGCAGGTGGGCCAGACCCGGCGCGCGCGCGATGCGCTGGCGCGCGATGTGGTGCTCAATGCCTTGGTGGCGATCGGCGTGTTGTCGCTGCTCGCCCTGGGCCTGGTGTGGCTGGGCGTGTACCGCGCGTTGCGTCCGTTGCAGCGCATCGAGCGCGATCTGTCGCGGCGCGAGCCCTCCGACCTGAAACCGCTGAGCGTGCCCGCACCGCAGGAAATGCAGTTGATGGTGACCGCGCTCAATCGCTTCATGGCGCGGCTGTCATCCAGCAACGAAACCCTGCGCGCGTTCATGGCCGAAGCCGCGCACCAGATGCGCACACCCCTGGCTGCCTTGCGCGCGCAGGCGCAGCTGGCGATGGACGAGGACGACCCGCGCGAGATGCAACGCAGCCTGGTGGCGATCGAGCGCAATGCCAGCCATATGAGCCGGCTACTCAATCAATTGCTCAGCGACGCCAGCGTGATCCATCGTGCCAATCTGCAGCGCTTTGCCACGGTGGATCTGGCCGAGGTCTTGCACCAGGCCTTGCACGAAGCGCTACCGCGTAGCGACAGTGCGCCGCGCGTGCACCTGGCGATCGACCCGCAACCGGCGCTGTTGCATGGCGATGCCTTGCTGTTGCGCGAGGCGCTCAAGAACCTGATCGACAACGCCTGCAAGTACGGTGGCGGCGCGCCATTGCAGGTGGCGCTTACCAGCGATGGCAGCCATCACGTCATCACCATCGCCGATCACGGCCCCGGCATTCCAGCAGCCGAAGCCGAGCGCGTGTTCGAACGTTTCGCGCGCGGGCCGGATGCGCCGGCCGGCGGTGCGGGGCTGGGGCTGGCGATCGTCAAACGCGTGGTCGAGGCGCATGGCGGGCGCATCGATCTGGCCAACCGCGTCGGCGGCGGGCTGATCGCCTCGTTGCATTTTCCTGGAGGGACGCGCTGATGCGTGTGCTGTTGCTGATGGTGGTATTGCTGGCACATGGCATCGCCTGCGCCGCGCCCGGCGATGTACGGCGGTTTCCTGCGCAGGGTCCGGCGCAGGCGCAATTGCGCGTGCAGGGCTCCACCGATCTGGAAGTGTTCGGCGCGGTCATCCAGGACTACCAGCGCCTGCATCCGGGCACCGAGGTGATCTACGAAGACGTGATCGCCTGGGACATCTATGCGCGCTATCTGCATCCAGGCAAGGCCACGCCTGCTGCGGACATGCTGATCAGCGCCAGCATGGATCTGCAGACCAAGCTGGTGAACGACGGTCACGCGCTCGCGCACCGCTCCGCACAGACCGAAGCGCTGCCGGCGTGGGCGCAGTGGCGGCACGAGGTGTTCGGCATCAGCTACGAGCCGGTGGCCATTGTCTACAACACCCGCAAGCTGGCGGCCGCACGCGTGCCGCGCACGCGCAGACAGCTGCTGGCCCTGTTGCGCGCGCCCGATGCGCCGCTACGCGGCCGGGTGGGCACCTACGATGTGGAGCGCAGCGGCGTGGGCTATCTGTTCGCCACCCAGGACGGGCAGGTCGGCAGCATCGCCGGGGCGCTGCTGGCCGCGTTGGGCGCGAACCAGGTCAGGCTGGAAGAACGCACCGGCACCTTGCTCGACCGCGTCAGCCGCGGCGAGCTCCTGCTGGCCTACAACGTGCTGGGCTCGTACGCGCAGACGCGCATCGATGCCGGCGCGCCGCTGGGTATCGTGCAGCCGCAGGACTACACGCTGGTGGCGCTGCGCACTGCAGTGATCCCCAAGACCGCGCCGCATGCGCCCGAGGCGCGCAGATTCCTCGACTATCTGCTCTCGCCACGTGGCCAGCAGGTGCTCTCGCGCGAGGCGCGGCTGATGCCGATCCTGCCGGCCGCCGGTGGCCGTGGCGGTTCGGCGCAACCGCCGTTCCGGCCGATCCCGTTGGGCCCTGGTCTGCTGGTGTATCTGGACAAACTCAAACGCCGGCAGTTTCTGGACGCCTGGCGCGCCAGCACGCAGCCGCCGCGCTGAGCGGTCGCGGGGCGAGCCGGTCCGTATTCCATGGTGGAAACGCGCATTGAACGGGCCGCTTGATCGCGGCGAGATGGAGCAGCGCATGCGCGCCATGGAGGCGTCCGAGGGATGCATTGTCTGCGCGTCTGCCATCCGAGACGCGTGTGCGGAGTCCAGTGCATCGAGCGCACGCACTGGAAGATTGGGTGCCCCAGCAGCTGCAGCTGCTCAGAGTGCGGTCAACAGCTTCGTCTACGCCGACCGACTGGGCAACGGCAACGCCGCCAGCGGCGACGGTCACCGCTACCGGGGCCGTGGCCCGATGCAGCACACATTCCGTGGCAACTACCGCCGCATCGGCGTGCTAATCGGCTTGCCGGTAGAAGATCAGCCGGATCTGCTGCTGCAGGTTGAGCCAAGCGCACTGGGAGCGGCGGCGTACTGGCATGACAATGGCCTCAATGTGCTGGTCCATGCAGGCGATGTGCTCGGCCTGGGCCGCAAGATCAACCTGGGCAACGTGCGCGCCAGGCGCTTGCCCGAAGGCCACAGCGATCGGGTCACGCGCACGCAGCGCGCCCTGCAGATCTTGGGCGTGAGCTGATGGTCACGCGCCTGATCATCCTGCTGGCGCTGATTGCAGTGCTCGTCGGTGGCTGCGTGTGGCAGGAGCAGCGTGTCAGCACCGCACAACGCGAACGCAAGCAAGCGCTAGACGCAAAAGCTGCAGCCATCGCCGAACGCGACAGTGCAAGGGCTTCCACAAAAACCGTTGTGACGCAGTACGTCGACCGCGTGCAGATCGTGCGCGAGGCCGGCGCCACCATCACCCGCGAGATCCCGATCTATGTCACCCAGAAAGCAGACGCTGCTTGCGCTATCCCTGCTGGCTTTGTGCGGCTGCACGACGCCGCCGCCACGGGCAACCCTGCCGGGCCGTCCACCGGAGATCCTGATGCGCCGGCCGCCGGCATTACGCTCTCTGGCATTGCCGGTACCGTCGCCGACAACTACACCAGCTGCCACGCTACCGCCGCGCAGCTGAGCGCGCTGCAAGACGGGATCGATCTGCACGCACCGGAGTCGGCGCCATGATCAAGCCCGCCGGCCTGCGCGCGCTTCTGGTCGCGGCATTGCCGGATCTGGCCCGCGATGCCGACCGGCTGCTGGTATTCATCGACGCCGGCAGTCTGGTCAGTACGTTCCAGCCGGGGCTGTCGTTCGAGTATCAGTACACGCTCAATCTGATCTTGACCGACTACGCCGGCTACCCGGATAGCGTGATGCTGCCGCTGCTGGAATGGGTGCAGGTCAATCAGTCCGAGCTGCTGTCCAATCCCGCACGCCGTGGCGACATCGCCTTCGAGGCTGACATCCTCGCCAACGATGCCGTGGATCTGTCGATCAAGTTGCCGCTGACTGAACGTGTCTTTGTGACCGCGAAGGATGGGGGGGCGGCTACGACATGACGCATGCGCCTGAGCCCGTGATCGATCCCACATGGATGAGCTGACCGCGCTGGAGAACTGGGCCGCGCCGTTGCTGGCTCGCCTGCAGCCCGGTGAACGCCGCACGCTGGCCCGCAAAATCGGAACGGAACTGAGGCGCTCGCAAAGCCAGCGCGTTGGTAAGCAGCAAGCGCCCGATGGCTCACCCTACGCGCCGCGCAAGCAGCAGCTGCGGCAGAAGTCCGGACGCATCAAACGCGCGAAGATGTTTGCCAAGCTGCGGCAGGCCAAGTTCTTCAAGGTGAGTGCAAGCCCCAACGCAGTGAGCGTTGGATTCGTGGGGCGCGTGTCGCGCATTGCCCGGGTGCATCAAGAAGGGCTGGCTGAGCGAGTGCGGCCCGGCGGCCCCAGGGCCCGTTATGAAGAACGCGTGCTACTAGGCCTTTCCGCTGAGGACCGACGCATCGTACGCAATCAGCTCCTGAATCACTTCGGTGAGTGAAGCAGCCAAGTCAGAAGCATGACAGTCCGTGCGAGATACGCGAGCAAAGATGACCATGCTCACACTAGAAGCGTCGGGTTTTTGACGCAGTAATGGAATGCGGGTAGTTTGCCCTTGGGGAGGCAACGGAGTGCTGCAGCGACCCGGGGCTTTCCCATCCCCCGAAATCATGGAGTGATTTATGAAGCGTTTCTTTCAAGGCAAGTCAGTAAGGCTGCTCCCCGAACTTCGCTACGCGTGCGCAGCTGTCGCGATATCAGCAGCACTGACAATTGGCTCGCCGGTGCTCGCAAGCCCTGCTACCCCTAGCATGGCAAGCCTGACTACTCAACAAAAGGCAGACCTCAGTAAGATGCTGACGGCTGAACTTCAGCAGGTGGTCAACAAGCAAAAGAGGCTTCCAGGACAGAAAGTACAGCCGATTGCCGTGCGACTTGATAGTCAGACTTCAACTGTGATGATTGAGATGGGCCGCGACTTCATCCCGAAGGGCGACAAGTACATCTCAGGAGATGTGGAAGAACAACTCCATCAACTCGAAGTAGTGGCGTTCCAGATAGTGGGCGATTCCTTTGTCGTCGAAGGCACTACCTTTACATTCGGCGGCGTACCTGGGGACAAATTGTTCGCGCCCACGGAATGGAAGCCCGAACACCTGAGGAATAAAACAACCGTAAACCCTTCTGCTGATGCGGACAGTCCAGTGGTTGTGTCTGCGGGACATGGGCGAACCAAGGTAACCGGTGGATGGGGATGGCAGCGACTTGCAATTAACGGCTGGCATGAGGATGTCGACAACCCAACGCTAGCATCGAAACTCGCAGAATTTCTTCGCACACGATCCGACGAAACGATAACATTTCCTCGATCCACATCCGCAACCATCGAAGGGCAGACCAAGCTGCCATGGTGGCAGCTAGGGAACCTCTGAACAACGCACCACAGATACGCGACACTACCCGCCTGATGTTGAGGAGTGATCCATGCAACTGACGTTCGGTGACGCTGAGGGCCTGGGCAAGCGCAAGCAGACCCGGCGCGAGATCTTTCTGGCCGAGATGGAGCAGGTGGTTCCGTGGCAGCAACTGCTCGGTCTGATCGCGCCGCACTATCCGGTATCGGGCCGGCCAGGTCGGCAGCCGTACGCACTGGCGACGATGTTGCGGATTCATCTGCTGCAGCAGTGGTATGCGCTGAGCGATCCGGCGATGGAAGAAGCACTGCACGAGATCCCGACCTTGCGGCGGTTTGCCCAGCTCGGTGGCTTGGACAACGTTCCGGACGAGACCACGATTCTCAACTTTCGGCGCCTGCTGGAGACCCATGGCCTTGCCGCGCGGATGCTGGAAGCGGTCAACGCGCATCTGGCGCGCAAGGGCCAGAGCCTGCGGTCGGGCACGATCGTCGATGCGACGCTGATCGCGGCGCCCAGTTCGACCAAGAATGCCGACAACGCGCGCGACCCTGAGATGCATCAGACCAAGAAGGGCAATCAGTGGTATTTCGGGATGAAGGCGCACATCGGCGTGGATGAATTTTCCGGGTTGGTGCACCACGTCCATTGCACAGCCGCCAACGTCGCCGATGTCACGGTGATGCACACGTTGCTGCATGGCAAAGAAGACAGCGTGTTCGGCGATAGCGGCTACACCGGTGCGGACAAACGCGAAGAACTGCAGGCCTGCAAGGCTGCATTCTTCATCGCCGCCAGGCCCTCGACGATGCAAGCCCTCGGCAACAAACGCGAGCGTGCTCGGGAAAGACGTTGGGAACACTTCAAGGCCAGTGTGCGCGCGAAGGTGGAGCATCCATTCCGGGTGATCAAGCGCCAGTTCGGCTACACCAAGGTCCGCTATCGCGGCCTGGCCAAGAACACCGCGCAGGTGCTGACCTTGTTTGCGCTATCGAACCTGTGGATGAAGCGAAAGCAGTTACTGCCGACGATGGGGAACGTGCGCCTGTAACCCGGGCAACACCCTGCAAACGCGCCGGAAACGGCAAAAAAATCGAGGATCTGAGCGCCGTCAGCCTGGTCGATGTGGTTAGGCTCATCCTCCGATGCCGTTGATCAGACCATCCCTAGCTGCCAAATACCACTTGGCGCGGATTTTACCCAAGGAAACAAACATCTGGAATAGCCCTGACGTAACCTCAGAGAAGGACAAGGATATTCATTCTCGACCAAGATATGCCCGCTATCTAAATGCAAAAGCAATTATAAGTTTGCACACTGATGCAACAGATGACACGACAGTGAGGGGCACCAGAGTTATCTACCAAACTGGCAGCACACCGAGTCAAGAGCTGGCGGCAGCAATATCCTGCTCAATGAAAGAAATCATTAACGCTACCCCGGGGTACGAAACCTGGCGAGTAAACACTCCAACAGGAGGAAACTACGGGGAGAACAGAGAAGCTGTTGAGGTTCCGGCAAATATAATTGAAGTTGGCTTTCACTCAAACCCACAAGATGCCGCAGCTTTTAGAGACACTGCATTCCAAGAAGCAGCCATGAAGGGAATTGAGAAGGGCTACAGAGTCAACAGAGACGGAAAAACCTGCGTCCCTCAGAAAATCACCTCTGTACCCAAAGCAGTCGCAAACTTGAATGGCCCTAAGCTTCAAGTACCGATCACGTTTGTTGGGAATCCGCAATTCCCCGTTAAGCGGGTCCGAAAGATCACGAACTGCCCTGCCGGATGGACCTGCCCAGATGATGTATTCACTTATGAACAAGAGCAGGCAACTCCGTTCAATACGACATGGTGGTGCAACGGTCCTACCGACACCAAGACTCAAGTCGTAGACGTATTGGTGACCTTAGAAGACGCTGACGGTGTTAAGAGCGAGTTCAAAACGAACTTTACCTGCAAAGCAGCTTAATTCCGTAGCCAGGCAACATACATAGATAGATCGTAGTCGCTCAAGTCCACGCGCGAACAATTAAACTTCGCACGTGGACCTCCTATGGCCTCTTTCACTGCTGTCGATCTTTCAAAACTTCAAGCGCCAGACCTCATCGAGGCTCTGGACTTCGAGACGATATTTACCCAGGCGATTGCCCAGTTTCGGAAGCTGCTGCCGGAATTTTCCGCACTCACCGAAGCCGATCCGGTCTACAAGCTCCTGCAGCTATTCGCAGCCCGCGAGCTGCTGATCCGCCAGCGCGCCAACGACAAGGCGCAGCAGACGATGCTGGCCTTCGCGACCGGCACCAACCTCGATCACTTGGGCGCATTGTTTGGCGTCGCGCGCCTGGTGCTCGATCCAGGGCAGCCGGAGAACGGCACCCCACCGACCTACGAGTCGGACGTGGACTTCCGCCGCCGGATCCAGCTGGCGCCGGAGGGCTTCAGTGTTGCTGGCCCCGAGGGCGCGTACATCTATCACGCACTCAGCGCGGCTGCAGACGTCATGGACGCCAGCGCGACCAGTCCAGCGCCTGGTCAAGTCCTGGTCACGGTCCAATCGCGCACGGGCGATGGCACGGCTCCCCAGGCATTGTTGGACGAGGTCGCTGCCATCCTCACCAACGACGACGTGCGCCCGCTGACCGACAATGTCACGGTCCAAAGCGCCCAGATCGTCCCGTATGCCATTCGTGGGCGCGTCTACACCTACGCTGGCCCCGACTCGGCGGTGGTCATGCGCGAGGCGATGCGCAGCCTGCAGGCGTATCTGGACGAGGCACACCGCATCGGTCGCGACGTACCCGAGTCGGCCATCAAGGCAAAGCTATTCGCAGATGGCGTGCAGCGCATGGAGCTGGACTTGCCTGCAGCCGACATTCGGATCAGCCGCACGCAGGCTGCGTACTGCACATCAATCGACATCGTGCACGCCGGCATTGATGAGTAACTCCCCGCTGCCGCCCAATGCCACGCCGATGGAGCGCGCCCTGGCCGCCGTTGCGGCGCGCCTGGAAGCGATCCCGTTGCCATATCCAGACCTGTGGAATCCGGACACGTGCCCAGCCGGCCATCTGCCGTGGCTGGCGTGGACGCTCTCGGTTGACGACTGGAAGGCCGACTGGAGCGATGCGGTCAAGCGCTCGCGCTTACGCAGCGCCATGGTGATCCAGCGCCGCAAGGGCACAGCCAACAGCGTCCGCATGGTGGTTGCCTCGTTCGGGGGTGCGGTGACCATCCGCGAGTGGTGGCAGCAGCAGCCACGCGGCCAGCCGCATACCTTCGAGCTGACGCTCACGCTCAATGGATCCGATGGGCGGGCTGCGAGCGCTCGATTTGTCGATGAGGTCATCGCCGAGGTTGAGCGCACCAAGCCCGTTCGCTCGCACTTCGGCTTCGTGCAGGGGCTGCAAGCCACCGGCAACGTCACGCTGGCCACCGGTATTCGCATCATCAACTACCGCCGTCTGTCGATGACGGCGCAGGGATAAGCCATGGCATTACAACTGGTTCTCACCACCGCTGGTCGTGCAGCGCTGATCAACGCCGAGAAGAACGGCACCAATGCCGTCAAGGTGTCCAGCATCGGTTTCACTGCGGCCGCATTCGCTGCAACGGGATACCTGAAGACAGTCCCAGGCCAGCACCTGACGCTCTCAAGCATCTCAGGCGGCACCACGTCGTCCACCACCATCCACGTCACTGTCAGCGACACGAGCCGGGCAACCTATGAGGTTCGCGGCTTTGGGCTGTACTTGGAGAACGGCACGCTGCTGGGCAGCTATTCCCAGCCCGAGCTGATCATGGAAAAGGGCGCTGCCTCGGACCTGCTGATGTCGGCCGACATCCTGTTCTCCGGCGTCACCGTGTCTTCGGTGACGTTCGGCAGTGCCAACTTCACCAACCCGGCCGCGACCACCGAGAAGGAAGGCATCGTCGAACTTGCCACGCGCGCAGAGACCATTGCAGGCACAGATGCGCAACGTGCCGTCACACCCGACGCTTTGAAAGCAGAGATCGACAGCCGCAGTGGCCGTGCGCGCTTTGAGGCATCCGGAACTTTCGTTGTTCCGGAAGGGGTAACTGCGATCTACGTCAGCGCCTGTGCGGGCGGCGACGGTGGAGGAGGTGGTGCAACGCGGGCCGAGAAAGTCCTTGGGTCAGCGAGCTACACCGCGACCGGTGGCGGCGGTGGTGGCGCTGGACAATCGATTCAGCGCGTGCGCTTCGCGGTTGCGCCTGGCACCAGCGTCCCGATCGTCATCGGTGCCGGTGGGTCCGCTGGCGCAGGCTCAAGGACGGACGGGACAAACGGCGTAGCCGGCAGTGCAGGCGGAGCAACCGTTATCGGCAATCTCGTCACCCTGGCTGCAGGTCAAGGCGGGCCGTGGTGGGCTTGCTGGTGCAACGCAAGTGGGCGAGCGCGCCTGCTGCATGCCTGTCCCATCGCGGGAAAGCGACACGTCCATGTGCCAGACTTGGCGCATGGCCGATCTCACCATCCTCGTCGCCGACGACCACCCGCTGTTCCGTGCCGCCGTGATCCACGTGCTGCAGCAGACCTTGCCGCAGGCCGATGTGGTGGAAGCCTCCAGCGCCGCCACGCTGAGCGCCATGCTGCGCTCGCACCCGCAGGCCGAGCTGGTGCTGCTGGACCTGGCGATGCCGGGCGCACGCGGCTTCTCGGCGCTGTTGCACGTGCGTGGCGAGCACCCGGACATCCCGGTGGTGGTGATCTCTTCCAACGATCACCCACGCGTGATCCGGCGCGCACAGCAGTTCGGCGCGGCCGGCTTCATTCCCAAATCCACCCCGGCCGAATCGATCGGCACCGCGGTGGCCAGCGTGCTGGAGGGCGGCACCTGGTTCCCGCCGATGACCGCCGAGCGTTCCGAGGCCGACGCGCAACTGGCCTCCAAACTCGCCCAGCTCACCCCGCAACAGTTCCGCGTCTTGCTGAGCTTGGCCGACGGCCTGCTCAACAAGCAGATCGCGCACGAGCTGGGTCTGGCCGAGAACACCGTCAAGGTGCACGTCACCGCAATCCTGAAAAAGCTGGATTGCTACAGCCGCACGCAGGCGGCGGTACTGGTCAAGGCATTGGAGCCGGAAGGCGAGGGCTGAGCAGATCGCTTCAGTCAGGCCTTTGAAGCGGCCACGCATTCACCGCGTTCGCAACAGCACGCTTGCGCAGACCCATCGCGCGCAAGCGTGCAGCCGACGATGCCGCGACAGCATCAAAAATCCAGCGAATACCCCAGCGTAAACGTACGGCCACGGCCGGCGAAGTAGCGCAGCGGTTCGACCAGGGCCGATTGCGAGTAGTAGGTGATGTACTGCTTGTCGAACAGATTGGACACACCCATGCGCAGCGCACCGCGCGGCAACGCGTAGTTGAACGTCGCATCCACCAGCGTGTAGCCGCTGAAGCGCTTGTCGGCCTCGTCGAAGGATTGGCTGAAGGCATGCTGGGCCTGCACGAACGAGGAGAATTTCGGCGTCCACTGCGCCGACCACGAGGCGATCACGCGATTGGGCGCCACGTTGAGGCCATCCAGGCGGGCATCCAGCTGCCCATCGTTGTCGCTGTCGTAGCGGCCACGCGTGTACGCGTACGACAGGCGCAGGCGATGCGCCGCATCCAGGCGATACCCCAGGCTGGCGTCCATGCCCTGCACGCGGGTTTTCTCGCGGCTCATCATGAAGGCGCCATTGATCGGCACCACACGCGTGCCCAGATCCGAGTTGGACTGGAAGTAGCTCAGGTCCGCATCGAAGGCGCCGCGCGTTAGGCGGGTGCCGGCTTCCACGCTCTTGGTCAGGATCGGTTCCAGCGTGCTCAGGTTGGCCACGCGCGTGCCCGGCGTATTGATCGCGCGCAGCACGCGGCCCACGTCCGGCATGCCGAAACCTTCGGAATAGCTGGTGAAAAAGCTCACGCCTTCGAGCGGCGTGTAGACCAGGCCGGTGTTGTACAGCGTCTGGTTGAAGTCGAGCGTGCCGCCTTCGACATCGACCCGGTTGTAGCGCCACAGCGTCTGGTAGCTGTCGATCTTCAACTCGGCTTCTTCGCGGCGCACGCCGGCGTGCAAGGTGAGCGTGGGAAGCAGCTTGTATTCGCCCTGCACGAACAGCGAAAGATTGCGATAGTCCGACTCGGGCACGTAGGTGCGCCCGGTGCCGTAGAGATCCTGCTTGCCGGTATCGGCCAGCAGGTCGACGCCGCCGGTGAGCTTGAGCCGGCCATCGAGCAGATCGTCCTTGGTCAGGCTGATCTTGCTGCCCCATTTGGAGGCCACCGAACGCGATTGGTCGTACAGCGTGCCGACTGGCGCGATGCGCGGGTCCTGAAACGTTGACGAATTGTCGGCGCCGAACAGCCCTTCGAATTCCTGGTTGAACACCATCGCGCTCAGCTGCATGCCGGCCAGATCGTCATCGGTGTACGACAGGCTGGAGGTCAGCACATCGTTCCACGGCGCGGTGCCTTGCGGGGTGCCGCGCACCGAGGTGGTGGGCAGGCCTTGCGCACGGTTGCCGGCGATGCCGATGTAGTCGTTGTCGTTCTTGATGCGGTAGCGGTTGACGCTGACGCTCAGGTGCTGCGCATCGGTGAGCGCGTAGCCGAGCTTGGCCAGCACGTCGTAGCTCTTGGAGGTCATCAGGTCGCCCTGGGTGTTGTCGGCACCGATCGGCCGGCCTTGTCCGTCCACATACAGACCTTGGTCGCTGTAGCTGGCCGAGAGCAGGTAATCGAGCTTGTCCGTGCGGCCGTCCACGCGGTAGCGCGTCTCGACGCTTGCGGTTTCTGCACGCGTTTCCGAGGTGGGCGCGGTGGCCTGTACGTCGACGTGCTGGTTGAGCTCACCGTCCTGCGGACGCCGGGTGATGATGTTGATTGTGCCGCCGGTGGCGCCCAGGCCGTTGATCGCGTTGGCGCCCTGGATCACTTCGATGCGCTCGACCATCGCATAGTCGATGGTGTGCGCTTCGCGCCCGGTGGGGCGGATCGGATTGGACTGCGGCACGCCGTCGATCAGGATCAACGGCGTGCGCCCGCGCAGCGTTTCGCCGCTGCCATTCATCTTGCCGCGGCTGGGCGTGTACGAGGGAATCAGGTTGGCGAGCACGTCGGACGAGTTGCTTGAGATGGTCAGCTGTTGCTGGATCTGCGCCTTGTCGATGATCAGCACCGTCTGCGGCGACTCGGCCACGGTCATGTTGGAGCGCGAGGCGGCAACCACCACCGTGTCCAGCGTATCGGTGACATCCGATTGTGCGGACGCGGTGGCAGAGGCGAGCAGGCAGAGCGAGGCAAGCAGCGGCATACCGGCCGATGCGGAGACGGGAGATTTCATCAGGCAAGGAACTCCAAAACGCGGCGGCACGCGTGCGAGACACGCAAGCCGGGGCGAAAGTGACGATCAAATGGGAATCATTATCGATATTCTAGCAGGCGCGGGCGCCACGGCGTCCGGCATGCCGCTCTGCTGCGAGCATGCGACCGCACGCCTTGGCAGCACCGTTACGCTGCCGGAGCACTGCGATGCGAGTGCAGGCAATCGCTGTGCTCAGCAGCGTGTGGACGCCTAGCTCGACGACGTTCTGCACGCACGCTGCAAGCCGTGCGCGATGCGTCTGCCCGGGCATGCTCGCGCAGCAAAGCAGGCAACTGTCTATGCTATGCCGACCGCCATCGAACATCGCAGTTGCGGCCCCGTGACCATCAAATTCGACCTCAACGATCTACAGGCATTCCGCGCGGTTGCCGAAAACGGCAGCTTTCGCCGCGCCGCCGAACGGATACGGATCACGCAGCCGGCGCTCAGCCGCAGGATCGACAAACTCGAGTCGGCGTTGAACGTCAAGTTGTTCGAGCGTACGACGCGCAAGGTGGCGCTCACCACGGTCGGCCAGGCTTTCATGCCGCAGGTCGAGCGCATGCTCGACGATCTGGATCTGGCGTTGATGAGCATCGGCGATGCCGGATCGAGCAGGATGGGCACGGTGACCGTGGCGTGCGTGCCGTCGGCGGCGTACTACTTCATGCCGCAGGCGATTCACGGGCTGCATCAGCTGTTTCCGAAAATCCGCATCCGGCTGTTCGACGGCAGCGCCAGTCATGTCAGTGCGGCAGTGGCCTCCGGAGAAGCGGATTTCGGCGTCAGCTTCAGCGGCAACCTGGCACAGGAGGTCGAGTTCGAGCCGTTGCTGCAGGAGCGCTATGTAATCGCATGCCGCCACGACCATCCCTTGTCCCGGCGCGAACAGGTCAGCTGGCAGGAGGCTTATGGCCACGACTACATCACGCTGGACAAGACATCGGGCAATCGGCTGGTGTTCGATCGGGCGCTGTCTGCCTTTACGCCGGACCGGCCCAGCATCTGCGAAACCCGCCATGTCACCACCTTGCTGGGGCTGGTGGAAGCAGGCGTCGGCATTGCCGCGGTTCCTTCGATCGCAATGCCCTCCAGCCCGCATCCGTTGCTGGCGGCGGTGCCGCTGGTCGAACCGGAGGTGGTGCGGAATGTCGGGATGCTCAAACGCCTTGGACGCACGCTGACACCTGCCGCGCTCGAACTGGCTGCATTGGTGCGACGGATGCCCGCGCGCTCACGGTGAGACCGGATCCAGCCCGGTCGCACGCGCGACCGCTTGCGCCTCACGCGACTGCAGGTAGGCAAGCAGGCGCTTTGCCGCTTGCGGATGCGCCGCAGTGACCGGCACACCCGCCGCATAGCGCGTGACCGACTGCAGCGGCTCGGGGATCTTGCCGACGAAATCCACGCCTGCCACCGGAAGCAGTTCGGCCACTTGCTGAAAGCCGAGCTGGTAGCTGCCGTTGGCCACCACCGCGCCCACCGGGATGCGCTCGATCTTGCGGCTCTTGGCCATCATCGGGCCTTCGATCTGCAGCCGCTTGAACAGCGTGGTCTCGATGTAGACGCCACTGGCGCTGTCGGAGTAGGCGACGGAATCGGCCTGCAGCAGCGCCTTCTTGAACTGTGCGACATTGCCGATCTTCGGCTTGCGTGCGCCGCTGCGCACCACCATGCCGATCCTGGAATCGGCCAGCTCCACCCGCGATGCGGGGTCCACCACTCCTGCATCGATCAGCTTCTGCAGCGCACTGCCCACCATGATCACCACATCGGCATGCTCGCCACGTAGGAGCCGGCTGGGAATGGATTGCGGCGTCTGGCCCATCGAAGGGCCGTGCAGCGTCTCGAGCGTCGTGCCGGTGTGCGTGCTGTACTGCGGCGCCAGGCGTTCGAAGGCGGCAGTGAAGCCGCCCGAGGTCATCACGGTCAGATCCTGCGCGCCTGCGGCCGGCGGCAGCAGGGCAGTGGCGACAACCGCACCCAGCCATTTTTTCCACACGGCCCGTATCATTTCGCCGCTCCCGCAGCAGCATCGAGGCCGGTCGCTGTCGCTGCGTTGCCATGGCGTCGGTAGAGAAACAGCGTTGCCAACAGCGCGCACACGGACGCGAACACCAGCCAGTAGCCAGGGGCGGCCTTGTCGCCGGTGACATGGATCAACCAGGTGGACATCACCGGCGTAAAGCCGCCAAAGACCGCCGTGGCCAGGCTGTAGGCGAGCGAAAATCCCGCCACCCGTAGATGCGCCGGCATGAGCTCGGTGAGTGCAGGAATCATGGCGCCGTTGTAGATGCCGTAGATGAAGGACAGCCACAGCAGCGCCTGCAACATGTGCGCAAAGCTCGGTGCGGCGGCCAGGAACGCGAGTACCGGATACGCGCTCAGTACGCATACCACCGCCATGGTCACCAGCAGTGGCTTGCGGCCGAACCGGTCGCTGAGCGCGCCGCCAATCGGCAGCCAGATGAAGTTGGAGATGCCGACCAGCAGCGTCACGATCAATGCGTCGCCGGTGCTGAGTTTGAGCACGCTCTTGCCGAAGGTCGGTGCGTAGACGGTGATCAGATAGAACGCGGTCGTGGTCAGCGCCACCATCAACCCGCCGGCGATCACGGTGCCGGCATTGTTAGCCAGCCCGCGCATCACCTGCTGCATCGTGACGCGCTGCGTGCGCTGCGCGAACGCCGCAGTCTCTTCCAGGCTGCGCCGCAGCAAGAAGATGAAGGGGATGATGACGCAACCGATGGCAAAGGGAATCCGCCAGCCCCATTGCGCCAGATCCTGCGGCGCCATGAGCTGGTTGAGCGCATACCCGATGGCTGCCGCAGCGACGATGGCCACCTGCTGGCTGGCCGATTGCCAGCTCGCATAGAAGCCACGCCGCCCCGGCGTCGCCATCTCGGCCAGATACACCGACACGCCGCCCATTTCGGCACCCGCCGAAAAGCCTTGCAGCAACCGCCCGAGCAATACCAAGGCCGGTGCCCACAAACCGATGCTGGCATAGCCGGGCACCAGCACGATCAGGACGGTGCCGCTGGCCATGATTGCCAGGGTGACGATCAGGCCCTTGCGGCGGCCCACATCATCGATATACGCGCCCAGGATCACTGCACCCAGTGGACGCATCAAAAAGCCTGCGCCAAACACCGCGAAAGTCATCATCAACGAAGCGAATTCGTTGTTTGCCGGGAAGAACACCGCAGCGATCTGCGTTGCGTAGAAACCGAACAGGAAAAAGTCGAACTGCTCAAGAAAGTTGCCCGAGGTCACCCTCAGCACCATTCCCAGTTTCGACTGCCCCTTTGCCTCAAGGCTGGAAGTCTGCATAGATCGCCCTCCACGACAGGTATGCATGTGCGGAACATCTGAGGCGATCGATTCTGGTGGAGATGGCCGATGTTGATAATTGCTGCTTTCTCATCGACTGATGCAGGTTGAACATCAGCACGCACTGCAGCGGTGCTCGGCTCCCACGCGCGTCGATGCGGCAGGCGCGGCGCGTGCGGCAGCTGCGGCCAGAGACGCCGCCGGGCGCCGGCGCTTATCGAGCCTGGCAGTGGTGCGTGGTCACTTCTTGGCCCGATAGACAATGATGCCCGGGGTCCTCGCGACATACTCCATGAACGGAGAGTCCACGACTTTCATGTTTTCCTTGCGGGATGAGGCGTTGCGTAGCATCGGACCCTTGTCGGTCATGATGAAAAACCCGACGTGGGTGACGTCCAGCCCGGCCAGAGGCGTGTAGATGCCGATGTAATCGCCGGTACGCAACCGGCTGACAACCGTGCTGTCGACGCGTTCGGTGGGGATATAGGCGATGGTCCGGTCAACAACCGGCAGTCCTGGAAGATAATTGCTGCCGTCGGCTTTTCGGTTGAGCGCTTTGGTGACGCTGACGGCATTGGGGCTGACCACTGCGGTGATATCGGTGGCGAGCTCGTACGGTCTGTTGGCCCAATCGGTGAAGAAATGCTTGCGATGGGTAAAGCTGACTACGCCCTCGACGTAGCGGGTAAGCACCAGGTGATTGACGAAATCCTGCTGTGAGTAAGACTTTCGCGCCGCCTCGACGTAATCCAGATAAGTGAAGCAGTCCAATCCGGTGAAGTCGATGATCAGTTTCTCTGGCGTGGTGGCCGAGCCCTGCAAGACATGGTCGCGGTAGGGCGTGCCTAGAAATTCTGCCGAGATCGCGTCGATCAGGTGGCCGGGGCTTAAGCCCCTATGGTTTGAGGCCTGATCCAGCACGGCATTCAATTTATTGACCGTGTAGGGGTCCATGGTCGCGCGCGATGGCGGCGCTGGCTGCGTGACGCCGGAGGACGTTTCCGCCTGCGCTGGAAATCCCCCTGCGCAGCTCGCAAAGAGCAGTGACATCAGCAGCGGTAGCGTTGTCTTGAACATCGCATTTCCAGCTTTCGGGGGCAGGCTGCAATGGTCGAGCAGATTATGAGTCGCTGCACCAGCGATCACGAAGACGTGCTGCACGATCCGAACGTGGCATGTGTGGCCACGGGCAGCATCACCCACGCCGCAGCAACATCTGTGTCACCAGCGCACGCAGTGCCGGCGGGCGCACTGGTTTGGACAACAATCCCCAGCCCAGGTCCAGCGCATGCTCGCGCAGCGCGGGATCGGGTTCTGCGGTGACTAAAATTACGCGCGGTTCGCGTTGCCAGCGTTGCACCAACTGCGGCAGCAAGATGGGGCCGTAGTGCTCGCCCATGCGCACGTCCAGCAACAGCAGTTCCGGCACATCGTCGGCGTTGGCGGCGGCCAATGCATCGTCGGGGCCACCGGCAAAATCGACCCGGCATTCCCAGCGTTCGAGCAAGACGCGCGTGGCTTCGCACACGCGTGGCTCATCGTCCACGCACCAGACGCGGCAGCCGTGCAGAATCGGGTCGTTTGCGTTTTCTGCAGTGGTGGTGGGCGGCGGCAATTGCTTGGCGATGGCGGCACGCTCGCCCAGCGGCAGCGTTACCGAAAATACGCTGCCGCTCCCCAGCGTGGAGTGCAGGCCGATGCGGTGACCGAGCAGGCGGCCGATGCGTTCGACGATGGCAAGCCCCAGACCGGCGCCGCGATCGTTGGCCACGCCATCGTCCAGGCGGCGGAATTCTTCGAAGATCTCATGCTGCAGTGTTTCGGGAATGCCGGGCCCTTGATCGTGCACTTCGATGCGCAGCCAGCCGCCACGGCGACGACAGCCAATCAGCACCCGCCCACGCGGGGTGTAGCGGATGGCATTGGAGAGAAAGTTCTGCAGGATGCGCCGCAGCAGGTTTTCATCGCTCAACACCACCGCCGAGGTGGGCACCCAATCCAGCACCAGGCCGCGGTCTTCGGCCAGGATGCCGAACTCGCGTGCCAGCGTTTCCAGCAGCGGGGCGATGGCGAAATCGCGTACCTGGGTTTTCAGGCTGCCCGCTTCCAGCCGCGAGATATCCAGCAGGCTGTTGAGGATGGCGTCCTGCGCGGCCAGCGCGCCTTCGATGTTGTCGACCACGCGCGCGCTGCCGGTCTCGCGCACTTGCCCGCGCAACACCGAGACGAACATGCGCGCGGCGTTGAGCGGCTGCAGCAGGTCGTGCACGGCCGAGGCGACGAAGCGGGTCTTGTAGCGGTTGGCGCTCTCGGCCTCGCGCTTGGCGGCGGCCAGATCGCGGGTGCGTTCGGCCACGCGGTGTTCCAGCGCGTCGGCCAACGAGCGCAGTTCGCGCGCGGCGTTCTTGTAGCTGGTGATGTCGGCGTAACTGGTGACGAAGCCGCCATCGGGCAGCGGATTGCCGCGGATTTCCAGCACCGTGCCATCTTCTTTCTCGCTCTCGCGCATATGCGGTTTGCCGCTGCGCAAGTGGTTCAAACGGCGCTCGATCGCCGCTTCGATCGGCCCCGGACCGAGCAAGCCGCGGCGTGCATTGAAGCGGAACAGGTCTTCGATCGGGCGGCCGATCTTGAGCAACTCGGGCGGGAAGCGGAACAGCTCCACATAGCGCGAATTCCACGCCACCAGATTGAGCGCATCGTCGATCACCACCACGCCTTGCGGCAGGTGTTCCAGGCTGCGGCTCAAGCCGGCATTGGCCTGCTGCGCGGCGGTGACCACGCCATCCTGGGCGGTGCGCAGTTCTTCGGCGTGTTGTTGCAGCAGTGTTTCCAGTTCGTCCCGGCTGCGCTGACGCAAAGCCGCCAGCCGCCGCCGTTGCTGCACGAACAACCACAGCAAGGCCAGTGCCAGCCATGCACCGGCGGCGGCAATCGCAGCGGCGCGGCCGGCCGCTGCGCTGGCGCGGGTGTCGTGCAGCAGATGTAGGCGCCAGCCGCTTTCGGGCACTTCCAGGGTCTGCCACAGCACCGGGCCGGCGAGCGCTGGCTCGCGGACCTCGGTCAATACGCCACCGTTGCCGGTCTGCTCGATCAGCCGGCGCTGCAACGGCAGCAATCCCTGGTCGGCGTACTGGCGGGTGCTCTGCAATTCGCTGCGATCGCGCAGGCTGAGCGGTGCCAGCATGCGATAGCGCCACTCGGGGCGGCTGGCCAGAAACACCACGTCGTGCGCATCGGAGGCCAGCACGATGTCCGGGGTCTGCAGCCATTCGCGTTCCAGCGCAGCCAGCGCGATCTTGATCACCACCACGCCCTGCACCTGCCCGGCAGAGTCGACGATGGCCTGCGAGAGGAAATACCCCGGCTCGCTGGTGGTCATGCCGATGCCGTAGAAGCTGCCGCTGCCGGTGGCCAGTGCCTGCTGGTAATACGGGCGGAACGCGTAGTCCACGCCCACATTGCTGCGCGGCGCGCGCCAGTTGCTGGCCGCCAACGCGATACCACTGCGGTCGATCACCGTCAGCGTGGACGATTGGGTGACGTTGTTGGCGCGTTCGAGTTTGTCGTTGAGCTGTTCCACCTGCGCGGCCGACAACGGCCCGGACACCGCAGCGCGCAGCTCCGGGTCCAGCGCCAGAATCTGCGGCAAGGTGCGATAACGATCGATACGCTGCTGCAAGGCCTGCGCATACAGCCGCAGCTGACGCCGCACGGTGGCGCTTTCGTCGCGCAAGGCGTTCTGCTCGACAAAATGCCCGGCCGCGAACATGGCCACCAACATGCCGCCCAGCACGATGGACAGCGTGAACAGCAGGCGGCGGCGTTGCGAGGCGTACATGCGGCAAGTATGGCTGTGCGCAGGTACATCGTGCAGCTATCGCCGCGGATATCCGCCCCCACGACCACCCCGCATGACCACCAAACAAGCCCCCGACAAACGACTGCGGCCGCATCCTCGGAAGGATGCGGCCGCAGAGGCACACACGCTGGTGTGCGTTACAGCATCACTGCGTTGAAGCGGCCAACAAAGACAACGCGCGGCCAACCAGGCCCGCGTTGCCTCTGCTCAACAGTGCTTAAAACTGCACCTGCGCACGCAGTTCCATCACGTGCGGGGTCTCATGCACGCCATTGCGCGAGGAATCCACCCAGCTGTAGTTGGCCTGCATCTTGAAGTGGCTGGTGAGGTACCAGTTGGCGCCAATGGTGGTGTCGTGCTGGCGGCCGCCGTGGACGTTGTTGTCTTCCAGATTCAGACGGCTGTAACGGGCGGTCAGCTCGACCGCGCCGTAGTCGTGCGCCGGCTTGATATTGCCCGGGACGCCGCCGGCATAGGTGCGCGACTCGCCGGTCAGCGACCAGGTGCCGTAGAGGTACTGGCCCTGCGCGATGAAGTGCGGCTGGCCGGCATTACGCGCCACTTCGGCACGCAGCGCTTCGCTCTGCAGCGAGAACGGGCCGTGGATCCACACCGCTTCCACGCCGGTGCGGATCACGTGGTCCACATCGAGGATGGTGCCGGTGTCGATCAGACGCACGTCGGTCAGGCCGGCTTCCGGGCGGGCACGCAGGCGCACGCGCGGGCTGAAGGACACGCCGCGGCCGTCGCTGAAACCACGCGGGTTTTCGACCGAGCCGGCGATACCCAGATGCAGCACGTCGCCTTCGGCCTTGAACGGGGTCCATGCCGCATGCACGGCCTGGGTGGTGCCCGGGTTGTCGCCCTGCAGATCCTGGCCGCCGTACGCGCCGGCCTGCAGCAGGTACTGCTGACGCTCCAGCGTCCACTCCACACCGGTGCGGCGGCCCTGGAACACGGCCTGCACCGGCAGGCCCAGTTCCATGAAGCTGCCCGCACGCGAGCTCTGCACCGCTTCCAGACCCACCGGCACCTTCATGTAGCCCAGCCGCACGCGACCGTAGTCCTGGCCCAGCAGTGCCTTGGTCTCGAAGCGGAAGAACACGTCCAGCCACAGCTTGGCTTCGAAGTCGAAATACACCATGGCGTCGTAGGCGCCCTTCTTCTTGAGGGTGGCGCCGAATTCCTTGCGGCGGAAGTCGGTGCGGTCTTCCAGGCGGTCGTCGCCGGAGAAGTTGTTGTCGTCGTAGGCGTAGTTGCCGGTCAGACCCAGCTCGGTGCCATCACCGAAGGTGTACTTGGTCGGCCAGTTTTCGATCGAGGTGGCCGCATTGGCGGCAGCGGGCGCGGCGGCGATGGCCAACGCAAGAACGAGCGGATTGAGGCGCATAGGAATGATCTTCGGCAATGAGAAGGGGCCGGGCGTCCTGCCATGGCGGTCGCAATGAACAGCTTCAGCAAGCGCGCAGGTTCCGGGCATCGAACGCACAGGGAATCGTTGTCTGTGTTAAACGAAATTAACGGCCGGCGGTGGCGCCGCTGAAGTGTAAGACGGCGTTCAGCCCGCGGACAGTGCGTAGTACCAATGGGCTATCGGCCCTGGCTGTGACGTGCGGCCAGAATGCGTGCACCGGGTGCCTGCTCAGGCGCCCTCTATGTTCCCTCGGAGTGGTGTCATGCACATCAGCAAGCCTGCCGGCCCGTTGCCGGCGTCCGTCCCCTTCTACCGCCAGCTGTACTTCCAGGTGGTGGTGGCGATCGTCCTGGGTGCCTTGCTCGGCCATTTCGAGCCGGCTTTTGCCGAAAGCCTCAAGCCGCTGGGCGACGCCTTCATCAAGCTGGTGAAGATGATCATCGCCCCGGTGATCTTCCTGACCATCGTCACCGGCATTGCCGGCATGACCCATCTCAAGACGGTGGGCCGGGTCTTCGCCAAGTCGATGGCCTACTTTTTGTTCTTCTCCACACTGGCGTTGATCGTGGGCATGATCGTGGCGCACGTGGTGCAGCCCGGCGCCGGCATGAACATCAACCCGGCCGAGCTGGATCAGAGCGCGGTCAACACCTACGTGCAGAAATCGCACGAGCTGAGCCTGGTCGGCTTTTTGATGGACATCATTCCGGCCACGCTGATCAGCGCGTTCGTCGATGGCAACATCCTGCAGGTGCTGTTCGTGGCGGTGCTGTTCGGGATTGCGCTGGCCCTGGTCGGCGAGCGCGGCCGCCCGGTGCTGAGCTTTCTGGAAGCGTTGACCGCCCCGGTGTTCCGCCTGGTGCACATGTTGATGAGGGCCGCGCCGATCGGTGCGTTCGGTGCGATCGCCTTCACCATCGGCAAGTACGGGCTGGAATCGCTCGTCAATCTGGCCTGGCTGGTGGGTTCGTTCTATGTGACCTCGCTGTTCTTCGTGCTGGTGATCCTGGGCATCGTCTGCCGGTTGTGCGGCTTTTCGGTGCTCAAGCTGATCCGCTATCTCAAGGCCGAGCTGCTGCTGGTGCTGGGCACCTCCTCGTCGGAGTCGGCGCTGCCGTCGCTGATGGAAAAGATGGAAAAGGCCGGCTGCGAGAAGTCGGTGGTGGGCCTGGTGGTGCCGACCGGTTATTCGTTCAATCTGGACGGCACCAACATCTACATGACCCTGGCCGCATTGTTCATCGCCCAGGCCACCAATGTGGACCTGACCCTGGGCCAGCAGATCACCTTGCTGGCGGTGGCCATGCTCAGCTCCAAGGGTGCGGCCGGCGTGACCGGTGCCGGCTTCATCACTCTGGCGGCCACGCTGTCGGTGGTGCCGGACGTGCCGGTGGCCGGCATGGCGCTGATCCTGGGCGTGGACCGCTTCATGAGCGAGTGCCGCTCGCTGACCAACTTCATCGGCAACGCGGTCGCCACCGTGGTGGTGTCCCGCTGGGAGAATGCGCTGGATCGCGACCAGTTGAAGCTGGTGCTGGATGGCGGTTCGCCGCCTTTGCAGGCGCCGGTGGCCTCGACCGACGTCGTCGCCCCGATCAGCGCGCGCTGATGCTTCCTGCGGCCCTGTATTCCGCCGGTGATGCCGGCGGGATACAGGGCCGTTTTCGCTTTGAGCCAGACCCCGGCCGCAGTGCACGACGCGCTGCAGCATGCAATCTCCCTGCCGCGCTGACAGCTGCGCGACAGGCCCTTGTTCAGGCAGGAGGGTAGAATTCAGCCCTCCTGCGCCTTCGAGACCCACACAGCCGATGTCCAACGACGACTTCAAACAGGCCGCCCTCGACTACCACCGCCAGCAGCCGGCCGGCAAGATCAAGGTCACCGCGACCAAGCCGATGCTGACCCAGCGCGATCTGTCGCTGGCGTATTCGCCGGGCGTGGCCTTCGCCTGCGAGGCGATCGTCGAAGAACCCACCCAGGCCAGCGAGCTCACCGCGCGCGGCAACCTGGTGGCGGTGATCACCAACGGCACAGCGGTGCTGGGCCTGGGCAACATCGGCCCGCTGGCATCCAAGCCGGTGATGGAAGGCAAGGGCGTGCTGTTCCAGAAGTTCGCCGGCATCGATGTGTTCGACATCGAGATCAACGAAAACGACCCGGACAAGCTGGTGGACATCATCGCCAGCCTGGAGCCGACCTTCGGCGGCATCAATCTGGAAGACATCAAGGCGCCGGAGTGCTTCATCGTCGAGCGCAAGCTGCGCGAGCGCATGAACATCCCGGTGTTCCATGACGACCAGCACGGCACCGCGATCATCGTCGGCGCCGCGGTGCTCAACGCGCTGGTGGTCACCGGCAAGAAGATCGAAGAGGTCAAGCTGGCCACCACCGGCATGGGCGCGGCCGGCATTTCCTGCGTCAACATGCTGGTCTCGCTGGGCCTGAAGCCGGAGAACATCCTGGCGCTGGACCGCGACGGCGTGATCCACACCGGCCGCACCGATCTGGACCCGGACAAGCAGCGCTACGCACGCGACACCGACAAGCGCACCCTGGCCGAAATCGTCGAGGGCGCCGATATCTTCCTGGGCCTGTCGGCGGCCGGCATCCTCAAGCCGGAAATGGTCGCCACGATGGCGCGCCAGCCGGTGATCTTCGCGCTGGCCAATCCCAATCCGGAAATCACCCCGGAAACGGCCAAGGCGGTGCGTCCGGATTGCATCATCGGCACCGGCCGCTCGGACTATCCGAACCAGATCAACAACGTGCTGTGCTTCCCGTACCTGTTCCGCGGCGCACTGGACGTGGGCGCCACCGGCATCAACGAAGAGATGAAGATCGCCTGCGTCAAGGCGATTGCGGCGATGGCACGGCGCGAGGCCTCCGACCTTGGCGCGGCCTACGGCGGCGAGACCCCGAGTTTCGGCCCGGAATACCTGATTCCGCGCCCGCTGGACCCGCGTCTGCTGGTGGAGTTGTCTTCCGCCGTTGCGCAGGCGGCGATGGATTCGGGCGTGGCCACGCGGCCCATCGACGACATGGAGGCCTACCGCGACAAGCTCGGCCAGTTCGTCTACCGCACCAGCCTGATGATGAAGCCGGTCTACGACCGCGCGCGCGCCGACAAGCAGCGCGTGGTGTATGCCGAAGGCGAAGAAGAAGTGGTGTTGCGCGCGGTGCAGAACGTGGTCGACGAAGGCCTGGCCTTCCCGATCCTGATCGGCCGCCCGGACGTCATCGAGGCGCGCATCGAGCGCATGGGTCTGCGCCTGACCGCCGGCGTGGATTTTGAAATCACCAACATCTACGACGACCCGCGCTTCAACGAGTATTGGCAGTATTACCACGCACTGACCGAACGTCGCGGCGTAACCGTCACTGCCGCCAAGGAGTTGATGCGCTCGCGTCCGACCTTGATTGCCGCAGTGATGGTGGCGCGTGGCGAGGCCGATGCGATGCTGTCCGGCGTGGTCGGTCGCTTCCACAAGAAGCTGGGTTACGCCCGCAGCGTGATTCCGCTGGAACTGCGGGTGAGCTCCACCTCGGCGATGACCGGTGTGATCAACCAGCTGGGCGTGTTCTTCTTTCTGGATACGCATGTGCAGGAAGACCCGACGGTCGAACAAGTAGTGGAAGCCACGTTGCAGGCCGCGTATCGCCTCAAGTTGTTCGGCATCGAGCCCAACATCGCGCTGCTGTCGCACTCCAACTTCGGCAGCCACGATTCGCGCGATGCCTTGAAGATGCGCGCGGTGCGCGAAGCACTGCTCAAGCGCAAGCCCGAGCTCAACATCGACGGCGAAATGCAGGGCGACACCGCCTGGGACGAAGCGCTGCGCAAGCAGATCATGCCCAACAGCACGCTGAAGGGCCGCGCCAACCTGTTCGTGCTGCCAAACCTGGAAGCGGCCAACATCGCCTACAACCTGGTGCGCGTGTTCACCGACGGCGTGGCGATCGGGCCGATCCTGATGGGCATTTCCAAGCCGGTGCATATCCTCACCACCAGCGCCACCTCGCGCCGGGTGATGAACATGACGGCGATTGCGGCGGTGGATGCGCAGATCCGCAAGCAGCGCGATGCCGAGAAGATCGGTGGCTGAGAAGCGCAGTAGCTAAAAAGTGCAGTAGCTAAAGAGCACAGCGACCAAGAGTTGTTGCTCTGTTTAAAGCCCCTCTCCTTCCGGGAGCGGGGGTTGGGGTGAGGGTACGGTTTCTCCGGTTAGTGCCAAGCACGCGGCTGTCAGTCGCTGGCTTCGGTGATAGGCGACAGCGCGCCCGGGGATCGGCTCTTCGGCTCGGTCAGACATCCTGTCTGACTCGCCGCGCGGCACATCCGTGTGCCGCTCTCCGCCAATCCCCGGCCACGCTGCCGCCTTGGCGAGTCGTTGACATGACTTAGTCAAGGCAAGCGAGTTCTCCGGCTTTGCTTTCCAGGACCTGCGCGATTCTCGATTCTCGATGACAGCAGCAGAGCCGGTGGTCCACAACTGCGCGAGCGCAACCTGCGCCTGTCTGAGTGCGGCAAATGGTAATGCCATAACAACGCGACGATGGATCGCGGACAGCGCTAGCCTCAACGCACCGCAGGCTCCACACCCAACAACTCAAGCTCCGCCAGCTGCACTTTCGCAGGCGCGCTGAAGCGCAGTCGATATTCCACATACGCTCCAGGTCGAGCAATCCGAAACGGCCGCGTCTGCAATGGCCAATCGAACGCTTCATCACGACGCTGATCAATCATCGTCCAGGCAGCACCAGGCGCACGGGCTTCCAACGTCCACCCACCTGCAGAAATCGCTGCATTGCCGCTGGTCAGTGTGTAGAGCGTCGGCGTACCGCGCGCAATGCCGCTGAGCGTCAGCGTCGATTTCGATGTCGATGCAATTGCAGCGACCGTTTCCGCATTGTCGTCATGCAACGCAGCGACATCGCCACCATCGTCCAGCGTAATGCGCGCGGTGTCTCCGAGCAGATCCTTCAGCGGGGCAGGGTGCTTCCCGGGAGCAGTCAGCGACGGCGGCACATCGTTCGGCCCGGTTCCCCAGCGCGAAGGCGTCGGCCCCATCACGAAATCCAGCGTCGCGCCCTTTGCAATGTCCGCATGCTGCAACCAGGTCTTGCGCCAGGGTTTTCCATTGACCCTGAGCGATTGCACATACACGTTCTGCGGCGAATTCTGCGGCGCATTGACGGTCAGTGTGCCGCCATTGGGCAGGCGCACGCTGGCATGCTTGAACAGCGGCGAGCCGATCACATACTCCGGCGCGCCCATGCGCAGCGGATACAGCCCCAGCGCCGCGAACAGATACCACGCCGACATCTCGCCGTTGTCCTCATCGCCGGGATACCCCTGGCCGATCTCGCTGCCCAGATACAAGCGCGCGAGGATCTCGCGGGTGATGCGTTGCGTCTTCCACGGCTGCCCGGCGTACAGATACATCCACGGAAGATGGTGCGCGGTCTGATTGCTGTGCGCATACATGCCCATGCGCACGTCGCGCGCCTCGGTCATCTCGTGGATGGTGTCGCCATACGAGCCGGCGAACCTGGCTTCGGCGGTTTCGGGCGTGGTAAAGAATGTATCCAGTTTTGCGGCCAGTCCCGCGCGCCCGCCATACAGCGTGGCCAGGCCTTCGCCATCGTGCGGTGCGGTGAATGCAAACGTCCAGCCGCTGGATTCGGTGTAATCGTTGCCCCACACGCGCGGGTCGTAGTGCGCAGCATCCACGCGCCAATCGCCATTCGCCTTGCGGCCCTGAAAAAAGCCGATCGCTGGATCGAACAGTGCCGAATACCCGGCCGCACGATGACGAAAATACAGCGCTTCGGTGGCATAACGCTCGCGCGCTGTTGCCGTCGTCGCTTGCTTGGACAACGCGTCGGCCATGTTGGCAATACCGAAGTCGTTGAGCGCGCCTTCCATCGACCACGACATGCCTTCATGCGTCTCGGTATCGGCGTAACCGCGAAAGGTCGAACGCGCCATGCCTTTGCGGCCGACGTGGCGATCCGGCGCCACCACGCTCGCGTTCTTGAGCGCGGCAGCGTACGCCTCGGCCGGGTCGAAACCCTGCACGCCCTTGAGCCACGCATCGGCAAACGCCACATCGGAACTGGTGCCCACCATGAGATCGGCGTAACCGGGCGAGGACCAGCGCGCCACCCAGCCACCTGCACGCGATTGCTCCAGAAAGCCCTGCACGAATGTGCCGGCATCGTCGGATGCGAACAACGCATACGCCGGCCACGCGGTGCGAAAGGTGTCCCACAAGCCGTTGTTGACGTAGACCCGGTCATCGCGGATCGGCGCGAAACTGCGCACCGCGCTGCCATCGATGTTGGTGTCCGACCAGCTGCTCTGGCTGGCGTAACGCCAGTCCGGCGCCGTCGCGCTGCCGACGTTTTCATGGCCGGAATTGGGATACAGATGCAGCCGGTACAGATTGGAATACAGCGTGGTCTTCTGGTCGGTCGTGGCGTCGGGCACCTCGAAGCGTCCCAGCAGCCCATCCCACGCATCCTGCGCACGCGCGGCGATCTGCTCGAGGCTTGCCTGCGGCGCGATCTCCAGCGCAAGGTTGTGCTTGGCCTGGTCGAGCGAGATCAGCGAGGTGGCAATACGCATCTGCACCTGCCGCGTGCTGCCCGCATCGAACTTGATCCAGCCGGTGGGCCGGCCGGTGTCGCTCAGTCCGCTGGTTTTCCATGGTGTATCGAAGCTGGCATAGACATACATGCGCGTCGCGCCGGTCGACAGGCCGCTACGCACATCGGTGTAGCCGGAGAGCGTCTGTGTTGCAGCATCCAGGTGCAATCCACCGCGCGCGTCCACATTGTCGAACAGCAGATTGGCATCGCCCTGCGCCGGGAAGCGAAAGCGGAACAGCGCTGCATGATCGGTCGGTGCGATCTCGGCCTGGATCCCGTTGTCCAACTGCACTGCGTAGCGATACGGTCGAGCGATTTCAGTGTCATGCGAGAAGGCCAGGGCGCGCTTGCTGCGATCTGCCTCCGGTGTACCCGTACTCAGCGACGGCATCACCTGAAAGGTCTGGCGGTCGCCCATCCACGGACTTGGCTGATGGCTGAGCGACAGCGCCTGCAAGCGCGGGCGGTTGCCCGCCGCGTTGTGTTCGTTCCAGCGATATAGCCAGGTCAGCGTTCCCGCATCGGTCACCGGCGTCCAGAAGTTGAAGCCATGCGGCACTGCAGTTGCAGGGAAATTATTGCCGCGCGAGAACGTGCCGTTTGACTGCGTGCCGCGCGTGGTCAGCACCCAGTCCGAAGGGCGCGTTGCAGGAATGAGCGGCACATCGGCGATGGCGATATCATCGATCCACCCGGAGCTGGCCGCGCCTGCAGGCGGCGCAACCTCCAATTCGATCGCCACCACGCGGCGCCCACGTAAAGCGGCCACGTCCCCGAGCCGTACCGCCTTGCGCGCCCATTGCTGCGGATACAGCGTCTTCGAGTCGCCCTGCGCACGTGCACCAAGGGCGACGCCATGTTGATCCTGCGCGGCGCTGGCAGACATGCGCGTGCCGTCGTCCAGCAACAGATCCAACGACACATAGGTCGAGGCCACGTGATCGCTGCCCACACTTTCCGGCAACACCAGCCACGACAGCGTCGTATCGGTACCGATTAGAGCATCGCTGGTAAACAAGGTGCGTCGCCCGCCCGCACCACGGCCGTCATACCGCAACGCATGCGCACCGCTGTAACCGGCGTTCGGCCTGGCTGCATACGGCGTAGCGGGGCCCGTGCCGATCGCCGTCTGCACATCGCCTGCCGCAGCGCTGACCGGCAAGGGCTCACCCTCTTCGAACGAACTCGAAAAGCCGGTCGCCGCACTGACAGACAGTGGCGCAGCGCAGGCCAGGACAACGGCAATCGAGAACAACGAGCCACGCGGACGCAGCAGAACGACAGGCGAGGTCACGTGGTGATGTCTCCTTGGGTAGCGACGTAGCGGGGCATGTACGGTTGACGGATGTGCGCGGTGTTTGCAGATCACCCAATCTGATCCCGATGCGCAATCGCCCAGCGATGATAAGCGCGATGGTCCGGCGTGGTGGCGTGGCGCTGCCGTGCCGGCGGCGGGGCAGGTCATTGCCGGACCAGCGATATCGCCATCCGCCGCGGCCCGGCCTCCCGCCGAGACCATCGCAACCCCAGCCCACGCAGCCCGGTCAATGGGCCGATCACCACGCAGGCTGCTAGAATCCGCGCTCTGCCTTACCTTTACGATCGTGCCGCCATGAGCCAGACCGCCACCGCGCCCGCCAATGCCGAATCGCGCTACACCGTGCACCGCGGCGATCTGCCGCTGAGCTGCCCGACGCCGCAGATGGCGCTGTGGAACTCGCATCCGCGTGTGTACCTGCCGATCGAAGACGAGCCCAACTGCGAAGCCAAGTGCCCGTATTGCGGCGCGTTGTTCGTGCTCGCCGACTGATCCTGGCCGGATGCACCGCCTGACCGTGGTGCAACTGCTGCCGGCGCTGCAGTCCGGCGGCGTCGAGCGCTCCACCCTGGAAATCGCCGCTGCGCTGGTGCGCGCCGGCCACCGCGCCGTGGTGGTCTCTGCCGGCGGTCGCCTGGTCCAGCCGTTGCTGGAGGTGGGCGGCGAACATCTCACCCTGGAGATCGGGCGCAAGTCGCTGCTGACCTTGCGCCACGTGGCCGGCCTGCGCCGGCTATTTGCCGAACTCGGTGCCGACATCGTGCACGCGCGCTCGCGCCTGCCGGCCTGGCTGGGCTGGTACGCGCTGCGCGGCATGCCCCAGGTCGCGCGGCCGCGCTTTGTCACCACTGTGCACGGGCTCAATTCGCCCAGCCGCTACAGTGCGGTGATGACATACGGCGAGCGGGTGATCTGCGTCTCGCAGACGGTGCGCGAGTACGTGTGCACCCACTATCCGCAGACCGACACCACCCGCTTGCGCACCATCCCGCGCGGTGTCGATATCGCGCAGTTCCCGCGTCGCCCGCACCCCGATCACCGCGCACGCAAATGGGTGCAGACCCTGTTGCCCGGTTGGCCGGCCGATGCGCCCTTGCTGCTGCTGCCTGGTCGCGGCACGCGCCTGAAAGGTCATGCCGACGGCCTGCAACTGCTGGCCGACGTGCGCGCTGCCGGCGTGCCGGCCTGGTTGTGGCTGCCGGGCGCGCGTGAGCCGGGCCGCGAAGCTTATGTGCGCGAGCTGGAAGCCGAGGCTGCCAGACTGGGCGTGGCCGAGGCGGTCGCCTTCACCGAGCCCACCGCACGCATCGCCGAGGCCTATGCGGCCAGCGATCTGGTGCTGCAGCTCTCGCGCAAGCCCGAAGCGTTCGGCCGCACCGTGGTGGAGGCCTTGTCGGTGGGCCGGCCGGTGTTGGGCTGGGCACACGGTGGTGTCGGCGAGTTGCTGGCCGAGCTGCAGCCTGCCGGCGCAGTGCCGGTGTTCGATGCCCAGGCGCTAAGCACTCAGGCACTCAACATGCTGCAGCAGGCGCAGACACCGCCAGCTGCGCTCCCCTATACGTTGCAGGCCATGCAATCGGCCACCTTGAAGGTCTATGACGAACTCCGCCGCTGAGGCAATCCCACCCGCGCCCACGCTGACGCCCGATGCCGGTCGCTGGGCACCGCTGTGGGTGATCCTGTTCGTGGCGCTATGGCCCACGCCCGGGCTGGCCGAAACGGTGTTGTCGCTGGGCGCAGTGTTCGCCGCTTATCGCCTGTTGCATGCGCGTTTCCGTGGCGGCACGCGGTTGCTCAGCGGCGCGGCGTGGGCGCTGACCAGCGTGTTGTTCTTCGCGTATTGGTTGCCACAGATGTTGTCGGCATTCGATGCGGTGGACGTAGGGCGCGCGTTGCGTAAATCGGCCACCGATCTGCGCTATCTGCCTTTCATGTGGTTGTGCGCGATCGCGGTGGCCAATGCGCAGCGCCGCCGGCGCACCTTCGTCGGCCTGGCGGTGATCGGCGGGGTGTGGACGCTGGACGCGCTGCTGCAGGCCGCATTCGGCAGCAGCCCGTTGTTCTTCGGCCTGGATCAGATCAAGCAATTGATCAGCGGGCATGGCCTGTGCACGGCGGAAGAACTTGCTTTGGTCGACCGCCTCAGCGGCGTGCTGGGCCCGTGCAATCTCAAGTTCGGGCAGACCCTGGCCAGCCTGTCGCCGTTCCTGCTGCTTGCGCTCGGGCGGCGCACTGCGTGGGCGTGGGCGGGCGCTGCGGCAGCTGTTGGCGTGGTGCTGGTATTGGCCGGTTCGCGCGCCTCGTGGATCACCTACGGCGTGATCGTGCTGCTGTCCGGCTGGCAGTTGCTGGGCGGCCGTCGGCTGCTCGCGGTGGCGGTGGTCGGCGCGCTGTTGGCCGTTGGCGTGGTGGCGATGGCACCGCAAGCGCGCGAGCGCATCCAGCGCACCGCGTTGGCCTTCAGCAATGGCGAACAAGGCGTCGACCAGGCCTTGTCCGGGCGTGCGCAGATCTGGGGCGCGGCGCTGTGCATGATCCGCGCGCATCCGCTCAATGGTGTGGGCGCGCGCGGGTTCCGCCAGGCATATCCGGCCTGCAATCCGGCACCCGAACAAGCGCCGGCATGGGGCGGTGGCCCGGCCTTCCATGCGCACCAGATCGTGCTGGAAATTCTTGCCGAAACCGGCGTCATCGGGTTGCTGCTATGGCTGGCCGGTGCGGCGCAGGCGTGGCGCGCGTGGCGCTATTCCAGCGTTGCGGCGCGTGAGCAGGCGCGTCCGGCGATGATCGCGTTGGTGGCAACGGTCTTTCCGCTCAACACGCATCTGGCGTTCTATTCCAGCTTCTGGGGTGGCCTGAGCCTGATGCTGGCCGGCTTGTATGCCGGTGCCTTGCTCAACGACGACGCGGATCAGCCACCGTCGCGATAGGCGTGGCGCTCAAGACGATTGCGCCCAGCGCCAGATCGACACGGCAGGCGTGAATCACACGTCAACTGCGGTTGATTGCGCGACGTGCGCACTCATCCCAACGCCCACTCGCGACGGACTCCTGGCTGGTTCTGTAAACCAAGGCAGTCATCTGCGAACGCATACGTGACGCAGCTGCGCTGCATCACCATCACCGATAGAAATCGCTGCGCCCGCCCGGCTGGCGTTTGAAGCGCCGATGGATCCACAGGTACTGATCCGGCGCCTCGCGCACCATGTCCTCGATCGCCGCATTGACCTGCGCGGTATCGGCGATCACATCGTCGGAGGGAATGCCTGCCAGCGGCGGTGCGATCTTGAGGATGTAACGGCCGCCTTCGCGCCGATGGAAATACGGCACCACCGCGCAGCCGGTCAACCGCGCCAGCTGGTGCGTGGCGGTAATGGTGGAAGCCGGATGCCCGAAGAATGGCACAAACACGGTGTCCTTGCCGCGCATGTCCTGATCGGGCGCATACCACAGAAAACCGCCGCGCTTGAGATGCTTGATGGTGGCGCGCAGATCCTCGTTGGCGAACATGTGCGTGGCATAGCGCAGCCGCCCGCGTTTGACCGCCCATTCGAACACCGGGTTGCGATGCTTGCGGTACATGCCGGCCAGCGGCACGTGATCGCACAGCAGCCGCCCGCACATTTCCAGCGTCATGAAGTGGCCGGACACCAGCAACACGCCGCGCTTCTGCTCCTGCAGACGCTGCAGATGCTCCAGTCCTTCGACCTGCACGCCCGGACGAATGGCATCGATACTGCCCCACCAGGCGCGTGCGAATTCGAACAGGCCCACGCCCAGCGCATCGAAACTATCGCGCAACAGCCGCGCTCGCCAGGCATCGTCCTGATCGGGAAAACACAGTTTGAGATTGACCTCGGCAGCGCGCCGGCGTGTGCCCGCCAGGCGCAGCGTGAGCCAGCCGACACCGCGGCCCAACGCCCGTTGCAGCATCCAGGGCAGGCGCCCGGCCAGTACCATCAATGCAAGGCCCAGATACATCGGCCAGTGCTTGGGGGTGCGCAGGGAAGGGCGGACGGCGACGTTGGCGGGTTCGGACATGGCCTAATTCTAAGTGATTGCGTGCGCCGGGCAGCGTGCACATGCGCACGTGTGGGCGCTCCCGTATCCTGCACGCATGCGGAAAGACCCGATCGAATGGCTGTTGCGCGGGCTGTACTCGGCGCTGTTGTACCTTTTGCTGCCGGTGACTGTGTACCACCTGGTGTGGCGCGGGTTTCGCGTGCGCGAATACTTCAATCGCTGGAACGAGCGCTATGCGTCCTACACGCATGCCTGCGGTCGCCCGCGCGTGTGGGTGCATGCGGTGTCGGTGGGCGAGGTCAATGCCGCCGCGCCGCTGGTCAATGCCTTGCGTGCGCAGCGCCCGGATATCCGTTGGGTCATCACCACCATCACCCCCACCGGCTCCGAGCGCGTGCGCGCGGTGTGGGGCGATGCGGTGGACCATGTGTATCTGCCCTACGACGTGCCCGGCAGCGTGGGCCGGTTCCTAGAGCATTTCCGCCCGCGGCTGGCGTTGATTCTGGAGACCGAGCTGTGGCCGAACATGTTGTTCGGTTGTCGCGACCGCAACATTCCGGTGTACATCCTCAACGCGCGGTTGTCGGCGCGTTCGCTGCGCGGCTATCGCGTGCTGGCACCCTTGATCAGCCGCGCGCTGCGCACCGTCACCTGCGTGGCGGCGCAATCGCACGACGATGCCGAACGTTTCCTCACGCTGGGCGCGCGCGCCGATCAGGTGATCGCGCTGGGCAATCTCAAATTCGATATCGCCGCGCCCGCACAGTTGCAGGCCCTGGTCGCGCAGTTTCATACGCACGTGCCGGCAACGCGACCGGTGTGGATTGCCGCCAGCACGCACGAAGGCGAGGAGTCAGCCGTGGCCGATATTCACGCACGCCTACTGCTGCAATTTCCTGATCTATTGATGTTGTGGGCGCCGCGGCATCCCGAACGCTTTCCCAAGGTCGAGGCGCTGGCGCGCGAACGTGGTTGGTCCGTGTCCACACGCAAGACCCAGCAGTGGCCGCAGGCGCGCGACAAGGTATTCGTTATCGATACCTTGGGCGAACTGATGAGTTTCTACGCCTGCGCGCAGGTTGCCTTCGTCGGCGGAAGTCTGCAGCCGATCGGCGGACACAACCTGCTCGAACCGGCAGCGGTTGGCACGCCGGCAGTGACCGGCCCGCATCTGCATAATTTCTCGGAGATCTCGCGGCGCATGCGCGAGGCCGATGCGGTGACTATCTGCGACGATGCCGACAGCGTGTATCACGATCTTGCGCGTCTGCTCGGCGACCCGGCCCAGCGCGAAGCGATGGCTGCTGCAGGCTTGGCGCTGGTCGCCAACGGCAAGGGCGCAGTGGCACGCACGCTGGTGCAGATCGCGCCGGACCTGCCGCCGGTGGTTGGTGATGGTGTGGTGTCCTGAAGATGTAACTGCCTGCGTGCTGCATCGTTGCAGCGAAACTATTGCAACGATGCCAAGTCACGTCATCAAGCGGTCTTGGAGCGGCTAAGGAACCTCTGAACAACGCACCACAGATACGCGACACTACCCGCCTGATGTTGAGGAGTGATCCATGCAACTGACGTTCGGTGACGCTGAGGGCCTGGGCAAGCGCAAGCAGACCCGGCGCGAGATCTTTCTGGCCGAGATGGAGCAGGTGGTTCCGTGGCAGCAACTGCTCGGTCTGATCGCGCCGCACTATCCGGTATCGGGCCGGCCAGGTCGGCAGCCGTACGCACTGGCGACGATGTTGCGGATTCATCTGCTGCAGCAGTGGTATGCGCTGAGCGATCCGGCGATGGAAGAAGCACTGCACGAGATCCCGACCTTGCGGCGGTTTGCCCAGCTCGGTGGCTTGGACAACGTTCCGGACGAGACCACGATTCTCAACTTTCGGCGCCTGCTGGAGACCCATGGCCTTGCCGCGCGGATGCTGGAAGCGGTCAACGCGCATCTGGCGCGCAAGGGCCAGAGCCTGCGGTCGGGCACGATCGTCGATGCGACGCTGATCGCGGCGCCCAGTTCGACCAAGAATGCCGACAACGCGCGCGACCCTGAGATGCATCAGACCAAGAAGGGCAATCAGTGGTATTTCGGGATGAAGGCGCACATCGGCGTGGATGAATTTTCCGGGTTGGTGCACCACGTCCATTGCACAGCCGCCAACGTCGCCGATGTCACGGTGATGCACACGTTGCTGCATGGCAAAGAAGACAGCGTGTTCGGCGATAGCGGCTACACCGGTGCGGACAAACGCGAAGAACTGCAGGCCTGCAAGGCTGCATTCTTCATCGCCGCCAGGCCCTCGACGATGCAAGCCCTCGGCAACAAACGCGAGCGTGCTCGGGAAAGACGTTGGGAACACTTCAAGGCCAGCGTGCGCGCGAAGGTGGAGCATCCATTCCGGGTGATCAAGCGCCAGTTCGGCTACACCAAGGTCCGCTATCGCGGCCTGGCCAAGAACACCGCGCAGGTGCTGACCTTGTTTGCGCTATCGAACCTGTGGATGAAGCGAAAGCAGTTACTGCCGACGATGGGGAACGTGCGCCTGTAACCCGGGCAACACCCTGCAAACGCGCCGGAAACGGCAAAAAAATCGAGGATCTGAGCGCCGTCAGCCTGGTCGATGTGGTTAGGCTCATCCTCCGATGCCGTTGATCAGACCATCCCTAACAGAACGTGGCGGTTATGCAGTCGTTTTTGCTAGCCGCTTTGGGCATTATCTGGAGAGTCTCAAGCCACATTGGTCGAGCGCGCGGTGCCCTCACCGCTCGCGGGACACGCCGTGAATCCATCCGTGGAGGCTCGGTGGCGGCATCCATGCCGCCACACGGTCCCGCAATCGGTGAGGACACCGCACCAGAAAGTTAGTCGGTTACTTTGTTGAAAACCACGCACACCGACCATCTCGACTGGTCCTTGCCCGCCCACCGTCGCGGGACCTTACGCGGCATGGATGCCGCGTAAGAGCCTACACGGACGTACTTGCAGCGTGTCCCGCGATGGTGGGCGGGCAAGGGCCCTGCAGCCAGACCGCAGATCAGCCGCTCTGCCTTGCAGCGTGTCCCGCGATGGTGGGGCGGGCAAGGGCCTGCAGCGAAGCCGCAGATCAGCCGCTCTGCCTTGCAGCGTGTCCCGCGATGGTAGGCGGGCAAGGGCCCTCCAGCCAAGCCGCAGATCACCCGCTAATGCGGCAGTCATCGCAGGTATCGCACGCAGCCAGGTATGCGCTTGCATCGGACATAAAAAAGGCGGGCCTGCGCCCGCCTTTTTTAGTTACCTATCCGCTCGCATTACTGTAGTGAACCACTGCCTTGCAGCTTGGACTCGGCATCCTGCGACAGCAGGCGGTTCACATCCTGCAGGTCGGTGATGTCGAGCTTGCCGATCGCCTGGCCCAGCAGCAGACGGTTCTGCAGGAAGTTGTAGCGTGACTGCGCATAGTTCAGCTGCGCCTGGAACAGCGTGCGCTGGTTCTGCACCACGTCAAGCACCGTGCGCGTGCCGACTTCCAGACCCACCTGCGAGGCATCGTATGCGGCCTGCGCAGACACTACGGCCAGACGGCGAGCTTCCACTTCGCTGATGCCGGCGACCACAGTCTGATAGGCATTGCGCGTGTTGCGATCCAGCGCGCGCTTCTGCTGCTCGTAGGTGTCCTGCTGGATATCGCGACGCGACAGCGCCTGACGCACGGCCGACTGCGTTGCACCGCCGGCGAAGATCGGAATCGACAAGGTGATGCCGATCGAATCGGTATCGATATCGCGGCCCTGCGTCGTGAAGTTGCCCGCGGCCTGGTCGGCTGCGCCCTGGCCGCCCCAGCTATTGCTGCGGCCGACATTGGCGCCGAGGTTCAAGGTCGGGTAATGCCCTGCACGTGCCGCGTTGACCTGCGCTTCGGCTGCGCTGACCTGCAACTGTTGTGCCTTCAACGCCGGATTGTCGGCAATGGCGGTGGACACCAGCTGATCGACGTTGGCGTAGGCGGCCGGCACTTCCGGACGGAACTCTTCCGGCAGCGCACGCAGGCCGACTACCGGCTGGCCGGTGAGTTCGGTCAGCGCCTGGTAGTAATCCTTCAGCGTGTTGCGCGCATTGATGGTGTCGGCACGCGCCTGGTCGTACTGGGCGCGGGCTTCGTGCACGTCGGTGATCGGCGCCAGGCCCACTTCCAGGCGCTTGTCGGCGTAGTCGAACTGCTTCTTGGCGGCGGCTTCGTTTGTCTCGGCTGCGGCCAGCGATTCGATCCCCACCAGTACCTGAAAATAGGCCGCCGAGCTACGGGTGATCAGATCGTTGTTGGCCGATTCCAGCGTGAAGTCGGCTGCCTTGGCCACTTCGCGCTGCGCACGCAGGTTGGCGAACTGAGCCCAGTTGAAGATTGTCTGGCTACCCTGGATCGTGTACTGGCGCTGTTTTGTGGTCGAGCGCCCCTCGTTGAGGTTGTTGATGGTGTCGAGTTTGCGGTGTGCCTGGGTGTAGCCGGCGCTACCATCCAACTGCGGCAGCAACGCCGCACGCGCCTGTACCTGTCCCTCCCGATTCACCAGCCGCGTGGACTCGGCCACTGCCAGCTGCGGATCGCCGTTGCGGGCCATTTCGTAGACCTGCAGCAGATCGGTGGCATGTGCTGCCATCGGAGACAGGGCGGCGGCCAGGGCCAGAACGAGGGATCGGCGGATCATCGGGGAAGCTTCCTTGGGAATCAGAATTGGAATCGGGGCGTCGGTGCGGCGCCCTGAAGATAGGCGAGGTCGGTTTCGAATAACGATTCGATGCGCGGAGCGTTGACGTCGCCACGCACCAGGACTGCTTCCATCACCGGTTCGTGACCGCGTACGACAAACAGCCGGCCATTCGGGCGCAACCACTGCAGCCACTGGGTCGGTAGCGTGTCGACTGCGCCGGTGATGCAGATGGCATCGAAACGACGCTCGCTCTCCCAGCCGAACACGTCGGCGGTTTCAATGCGGACGTTGCTGCCCAGGCCGGTACTGTCCAGATTGGCGCGTGCGGCGGTGGCCAGTGCCGGATCGATCTCCAGGCTCACCACTTCGCGGGCCAGTGCAGCCAGGCAGGCGGTGGAAAATCCACTGCCGGTGCCGATTTCCAGCACGTCTTCGCCCGGCTGCAGATCCAGCGCCTGCAGCATGCGGCCTTCGACCACCGGCTTCATCATCTTGTGGCCGGCCGACAGCGGAATTTCCACATCGACGTAGGCCAGGGTCTTGTAAGCCTCCGGCACGAAGGCCTCGCGCGGCAGGCGCGCCAGCACGTCGAGCACGCGCAGATCCAGCACATCCCACGGCCGGATCTGCTGTTCGACCATTTTTTCGCGGGCTTGGGAGAAATCGATCGTCATGGTGCGGCTATCCAACGCAGTGGGGCATGCATTTTACCGGTGCGCGAGGCAACTGGCGCATCTAGCATCGCCGCGCGCGGCCAAAGCACGCAGTGCCGGAAGTCATCGCCACCAACGTCTCGGTGCAATCAGCGCGGCGCATACGCCCTCAAAAAGAAATCCACACTGGCCTGAATGTGCTCATCCACCTGCGCGCGGGTGGGCTGACCATGCAGGCCGCACATCATCAGCGCATACAGCTCGCCTTTGAGCAGGCAGAAAAACTGTGAAGCAGCGCGCTCCAGCTCGGGGATTTCCAATTGGCCATCGGCGACCCGCGCCGACAGGAAATCCGCCAGCGCCTGTTGGGTGCGCTTGGGACCGGCATCCCAGAACATTTCGCGGACATGCACATCGCCGGTACCGGGCGCCATCATCATGCGATGGGTGGCGATTGCAGAGTCGGCGCTGACCATCGTAAAGAAGGCGTTGGCGATTTCGATCAGCTGGTCGCGCAAGTTGCCTTTGGGGGCGTGGTCGAACAGATCGTCCGGCATCATGTGTTGGCATTGTGCGCGGATCGCTTCGGAAAACAGGCTTTCTTTGTCGCCAAAGTGACTGTAAACGGTCAGTTTCGATACGCCGGCGGCTGCAGCGATGCCGTCCATGCTCACCCCTGCAAAGCCCTGCTCCATGAACATGGTGCGGGCGGCGCCCAGGATGGCGGCGCGTTTCCCAAGATCCTTGGGACGCCCAGGACCGTTGCTCTTGGTCTTGGACTTGAGGGGGGGCGAACTGGACATGCTGCCAATACTAGACCATCGGGTTCTATATTTATACTCGGCGCCTATGGAATGCATTGAAGCGCTCATAAACTGTGGCGTCTGCCCCGCCACCGATGCTGAGCGTCGCGCACCAGCTTGCTTATCGCCGTTAATTGTTTCATCTGAATGCCTCCCGGTGTCATCGCCCGCCTGGCCGCTGTAGGGGATCCCCCTAGGGCGCTGAAAAAACCCCGGTGATAGATTGACTGACGGTACGTCGGCGTATGTCGGCGACCTTCAGACGGGACGGACGAGGGACGAAAGCGTGGACAGGGTCGGGGCGCAAACGCATACAGGCTGCGTCCGCAGCAGGTACGTGCTGCGGATCGGGCCGTTGTGGCCATCGCTGTGGCGATGTGCGTTGCTGTGCTGCGTGCTGCTCGGCGCCTGGCCCGCCTTCGCCCAGCCGCTCAAACACACCGCGTATCACACCGTCACCCGCTGGAGCATGGACGACGGCCTGCCGCACAACCTGGTGCATGCGGTGGCGCAGGGCGAAGACGGCCTGATCTGGCTCGGCACCTGGGAAGGCGTGGCGCGCTTCAACGGCCGCGATTTCACGGTCTACGACCGTCAGAACACCCCGGGCGTCGAGCTGGGCGGTGTGTTCGTGGTGGTGCGCGACAGCACCGGCGGGATGTTGTTCGGCACTGCGTTCGATGGGGTCTACCACTATCAGGACGGCCACTGGCAGCAGCTGGGCGATGCCTCCGCGCGGCATCTGGCGGTGAGTGCATTGCTGCGGCGTGCCGATGGCGCATTGTGGGTGGGCACCCCGCAGACGCTGTACCGGATCGAGGCCGATGGGCGGGTGGTGGATGTGGGCCGCCAGGCCGGGCTGCCGCGTGCACGCGTCACCGCGCTCTCGGCCGACGAAGGTGGCGATCTGTGGGTGGGCACCGAGGTCGGGCTGTATCGCCTGCCGCAGGATGGCAGCCAGGCAACCGCCTGGGGCAAGGCGCATGGCATGCGCGATGCGCCGGTGCGACGGCTGGCCAGCGACCGTGAAGGCGGTTTGCTGGTGGCTGGCGACGACGGGGTGTGGTGGTGGAGCCGCGGCGGCGGCCTGCAACGCTTCCGTCAGGGCCAACGCGTGGATTCGTTGTTGCTGGATCGACGCGGGCATCTATGGATGAGTCTGTCGACCGGGCTACTGGTGGTGCACAGCGGCGCAAACGATCCGGACGAGCAGATCGCCATTTCCGGTGTGGCCAGCCCGGCCTTGCTGGAAGACGCCGAAGGCCTGATCTGGGTCGGCAGCACACACGGCTTGTTCCGGGTTGCCGAAGGCGCCGCGCATGGCGTCACCCACGAGGATGGCCTCACCTCCGATTACGTGCGCAGCGTGCTGCAGACGCCCAATGGCACGGTGTGGGTGGGCAGCGCGGTGGGCCTGGACCGCTGGCGCGGCGAGCAGATCAGCCGGGTGTCGTTGTCGCCCAGCGAGGGCGGGCGCGTGTTGGAACAGTCGGTGCTGGCGCTGGCCGACGCCGGCGACGGCGGCGTGTGGGCCGGCACCTATAGCCAGGGCGTGGTGCGTCTGGATGCGCAGGGCCGCGTGCTGGTGCGCATCGGTGCAGCCGAGGGCTTGCCGTCGATGTCGGTGCGCGCGGTGCTGCCCGATGGCGAGGATCTGTGGATCGGCACCACCGCCGGGCTGGTGCGTTGGCGCAACGGCAAGGCGCGTCACTACACCGCCGCCGACGGCGTGCCGGACGGTTCGGTGCAGGTGCTGTATCGCGATGCGCAGGGGATTGTGTGGAGCGGCACCGATCGCGGCATGACCGCGCTGTCGCCTGACGGCAGCACACGCGCATGGCTGGGCGAGCAGGATTTCCCCGGGCAGAACGCGTTCGATTTCCTGCGCGATGCCAATGGCGATCTGTGGATCGCCAGCGATCGCGGCCTGTTGCGCTTGCGCGGAGAGACATTCCGCGTCTACGACCACCGGGTCGGGCTGCCGCGCGACAAGGTGTTTCGGGTGATCGACGACGGCCGCGGCTATTTCTGGTTGTCGAGCAACCATGGCGTGTTCCGCATCGCGCGCAGCGATTTCGACCAGCTCGATGCGGGCACGCGCGACCAATTGAGTGTGGAAGTGGTGGATCGCAGCGACGGCATGCCTGGCAATCAGGGCAACGGCAGCAGCGCGCCGGCCGGCTGGATGACACAGTCCGGGCAGTTGTTGTTTCCGACCGCAGCCGGTCTGGGGGTGATCGATCCGGCGCGTGTGGGCACCTTGCAAGGCCATCGCTTGCCGATCGTGTTCGAGCGCTTGCTGGTCGATGGCATGGTGCAGCCGTTGAACGGCCCGCATCGGTTTGGCGCAGACACCCGGCGTATCGCCATTGGCTATGCCGGGTTGAATTTTCGCGGGCCGGACAAGGTGCGTTATCGCTACCGGCTGGAAGGCTTCGATCCGGAGTGGGTGGATGCCGACAGCGCCATCGAGGCGATCTACACCAATCTGCCGCCGGGCCGTTTTCGTTTCCGTGTGCAGGCGATGTCGCTGCCGGTGGACTGGCGGCAGACCGCGTTGCTGGGCGAATCCAGCCTGGTCATCGAACTGGCGCCGCCGTGGTGGCGGCGTGGCGAAGTGATCGCGCTGGGCATCCTTGGCCTGGGCAGTGTGATCTACATGTTTTACTTATGGCGCACGGCCAGTTACCGCCGACGCCAGCGTCAGCTCAACACGGTGATCGACCGGCGCACACGCGAGTTGAGCGACAAGAACCTCGCGCTGCAGCAGGCCAGCCAGGAGCGCGAAGCGTTGATGCGCCAGCTGGAGTATCGCGCCAGCCACGACGTGCTTACCGCGCTGCCCAACCGGCGCGAGGCCGAGCGCGTGCTGCAGCAATGGTTCGACGAAGCGCGCGCCGGTGGTGCGGCCCTCGCGTTGGCGCTGATGGATATCGATCACTTCAAACGCATCAACGATGCCTACGGCCATGAGGTCGGCGATGCGGTGTTGTCTGCGATTGGCGAGGCGTTGAGCGAACACGATCAGGCGCAGTGCTTTGCCGCCCGTCACGGGGGCGAAGAGTTCCTGCTGGCGGCCATCGGGCTGGACGCGGCGCAGGCGCGCGCGCTGTTCGAGCGCATGCGCCAACGGCTTGCAACGATCGATGTCGACGCGCAGGGCACCACCGTGCGTTGCACCGCCAGCATGGGCATGGCAATGAGCGATGAAGCCCCGAGCCGGCGCGAATTGCTGGCATTGGCCGATCGCCGTCTGTATCAAGCCAAGCGGCAGGGGCGGGATCGCTTGGTGGGGCGGTGATGTTTACAGCTGCCCCTGATCCGCCTGCGCATGCAACAGCGCAACAAATGCCTGCGCGGCCCGGGACAAGGTGCGCCCGCCATGCGTCACGCAACCCAGCTCGCGCGACAGCGCGACATCGGCCAGCGGCAGCGCCACGATCTGATGATCGATCATGCGCTCCGGCAACACGCTCCAGGCCAGGCCCACCGACACCAGCATCTTGATCGTCTCCAGATAATTGGTGGTCATGCGCAGGCTTGGCACCAGCCCGCGCTCGGCGAACAGGCCGGCGACGATGCGATGGGTGAAGGTGCCTGGGTCCGGCAGCACCGCCGGGTGCGCCACCACATCCTCCAGCGTCACTGCGCGCAGTGACGCCAACGGATGATCCGGTGCCACCACGAACTGCAGGCGGTCGTGCCAGATCGGCTGCGCGCGCAGCGGCGCACGCGTGTCCGGTGCCAGCGTGGTCACCGCCAGTTCCACCTCCCCGCGCAGCACGGCTGCATAGGCCAGTTCCGAGTCCAGGAACTGGATGTCCAGCGCCGCCTGCGGATGTTCTGCGGCGAAGCGGCGCAGCAGGGCGGGCAGGCGATGCAGGCCCACGTGGTGGCTGGTGGCAAGGCTCAGGCGCCCGCCGACCGCCGCACCAAGGTGTTCCAGCACGCGGCGGGTGTCCTGCAGCTCGGCCAGGATGCGTTGCGCGCGTGGCAGCAGGGCCTGGCCGGCTTCGGTCAGCACCACCTGGCGGCCGAGGCGGTCGAACAGGCGCGCAGACAATTGCCCTTCCAGCAAGGCAATGCGCTTGCTCACCGCCGGCTGGGTGAGGTGCAGCGCCTCGCCGGCGGCAGAGAAGCTACCGCTCTCGGCAATTGCCACGAACGCGCTGAGGCTGCCCAGGTCCATCACTATTCCTGAAATTCATTTGTTGAATAAACAATATGAATTTGCGTTATCCAAGGCAAGCTCCTAGCATCGAACTCAGCCAGGTGGGCGCACCCACCATCCGCCAATCGGGTTGCTGCAATGACTGCCAAGACGCTGTACGACAAGTTGTGGGAATTGCACGAGGTCACGCGCCGTGACGATGGTTCGTCGCTGATCTATATCGACCGCCACATCCTGCACGAAGTGACCTCGCCGCAAGCTTTCGAAGGCCTGCGCCTGGCCGGGCGCAAACCGTGGCGCATCGACGCCAATATCGCCACGCCCGACCACAACGTGCCGACCACGCGCGCCGAGCGCCAGGGCGGGCTGGAGTCGATCACCGACGCAGTCTCGCGCTTGCAGGTGCAGACCCTGGACGAGAACTGCGACGACTTCGGCATCCTCGAGTTCAAGATGAACGATACGCGGCAAGGCATCGTGCATGTGGTCGGCCCGGAGCAGGGCGCCACCTTGCCGGGCATGACCGTGGTCTGCGGCGATTCGCATACCTCCACGCACGGCGCGTTCGGCGCGCTGGCGCATGGCATCGGCACCTCGGAGGTCGAGCATGTGCTGGCCACGCAATGCCTGATCGCTAAGAAGATGAAGAACATGCAGGTGCGGGTGGAGGGCACGCTGCCGTTCGGCGTGACCGCCAAGGACATCGTGCTGGCGGTGATCGGCAAGATCGGCACCGCTGGCGGTAACGGCCATGCGCTGGAATTTGCAGGCAGCGCGATCCGCGATTTGTCGATCGAAGGCCGCATGACCATCTGCAACATGTCCATCGAAGCCGGCGCGCGCGTCGGCATGGTGGCGGTGGACGACAAGACGATTGCCTACGTCAAAGGCCGCCCGTTCGCACCCAAGGGCGCCGACTGGGATGCGGCGGTCGCGTTGTGGAGCACGCTGGTGTCCGATGCCGATGCGCACTTCGACACTGTTGTGGAACTGCGCGCCGAAGACATCAAGCCGCAAGTCAGCTGGGGTACTTCGCCGGAGATGGTGCTGGCGGTGGATCAGCACGTGCCGGATCCGGCCGCCGAACAGGATCCGACCAGGCGCGACTCGATCGAGCGCGCGCTGAAATACATGGGTTTGCGGGCCAATCAGCCGATCACCGACATCCATCTGGATCGGGTGTTCATCGGCTCGTGCACCAATTCGCGCATCGAAGACCTGCGTGCCGCCGCTGCGGTTGCCAAGGGCCGCAAGGTCGCTTCCACCATCAAGCAAGCATTGGTGGTGCCGGGCTCGGGCCTGGTCAAGGCGCAGGCCGAAGCCGAAGGCCTGGACAAGGTGTTTCTGGACGCCGGCTTCGAATGGCGCGAGCCGGGTTGCTCGATGTGTCTGGCGATGAACCCGGACAAGCTGGGCAGCGGCGAGCATTGCGCTTCCACTTCCAACCGCAATTTCGAAGGCCGCCAGGGCGCCGGTGGTCGCACCCATCTGGTCAGCCCGGCGATGGCAGCGGCTGCTGCGGTCTGTGGTCACTTCGTTGATGTGCGTGAGCTTGGGGATTTGGGAGTGGGGATTCGGGATTCGTAAAGACCGGTCTGCGCATTCCAGCTTTTTCGAATCCCCAATTACCAATCCCTAATCCCGGCACTCCTAATGACCCCTTTCACCCAACACACCGGACTGGTCGCGCCGCTGGATCGCGCCAACGTCGATACCGACCAGATCATTCCCAAGCAATTCCTCAAGTCGATCAAGCGCACCGGCTTCGGTCCGAACCTGTTCGACGAGTGGCGGTATCTGGATATCGGCGAACCTGGTCGCGACAACAGCCAGCGCCCGATCAACCCGGAGTTCGTGCTCAATTTCCCCCGCTATCAAGGCGCCAGTGTGTTGCTGGCACGCGAAAACTTCGGCTGCGGTTCCTCGCGCGAGCACGCGCCGTGGGCTCTGGACGAATACGGCTTTCGCGCAGTGATTGCACCGAGCTTTGCCGACATCTTCTTCAACAACAGTTTCAAGAACGGCCTGCTGCCGATCGTGCTGGCCGAAGCGGAAGTGGATGCGTTGTTCCAACAATGCCTGGCGACCGAGGGCTACCAACTCACCGTGGATCTGGACGCGCAGCGCGTGCGCCGGCCCGATGGCGTGGAATACAGCTTCGACATCGACGCCTTCCGCAAGCACTGCCTGCTCAACGGGCTGGACGACATCGGCCTGACCTTGCAGGACGCCGATGCGATCGGCCGCTTCGAACAAGGCCATCGCGCGCGTCAACCGTGGTTGTTCGGCGCACTGCAGTGAACTCGGTTGCCAACGCCACCGATGCGGGAGCGCAGAGTGCGCATGTTGCTGCGCAGTTCGGGCCGCAGGCGCAGGCCTATCTGCATAGCGACGTGCATGCGCAAGGCGCAGAGTTCGCCGAACTCCGCGCTGGTCTGGCCGGTCATCGCAACGGCCGATTGCTCGACCTGGGCTGCGGTGCCGGGCATGTGAGTTTCCAGCTGGCGCCGTTGATGGCCGAGGTGGTGGCCTATGATCTGTCTGCCGACATGCTCACCGTTGTGGCGGCCACCGCCGCCGAGCGTGGGCTGACGCAGGTGCGCACCATGCAAGGTATCGCCGAGCGCTTGCCGTTCGAGAGCGGCAGCCTGGATGCCGTGGTCAGCCGCTACTCGGCGCACCATTGGAGCGACCTGGGACAGGCACTGCGCGAAGTGCGGCGCGTGTTGCGGCCAGGCGGGATTGCTGCCTTTATCGATGTGGTGGCGCCTGGGCTGCCATTGCTGGACACGCACCTGCAGGCGATCGAGCTGCTGCGCGATACCAGCCATGTGCGCGACTACAGTGTGGCGCAATGGTTGCAGATGCTGGGCGATGCCGGCTTGCAGGTGCAGCGTCATCAGTGCCAACGGCTGCAGCTGGACTATCTGAGCTGGGTAGAGCGCATGCGCACGCCGGAGGTATTACGCGCGGCCATTCGCGCATTGCAGGACGCGGCGGTGAACGAGGTCCGCGACTACTTTCAGATTGCCGCCGATGGTTCCTTCAGCACTGATGTGCTGGTGGTATGGGCAGCACGTTGATTTTCAGGGCGTTACGGCGCCAACTCACGAGGATTGCATGAGCAAGCAGATTTTGATTCTTCCCGGCGACGGCATCGGCCCGGAGATCATGGCCGAAGCGGTCAAGGTGCTGACGCGGATCGATGCGCAACATGGCCTGGGTTTCACCCTGGTGTACGACGAACTGGGTGGCGCGGCCTACGACAAGTACGGCAGCCCGCTGGCCGACGAAACACTGGAGCGCGCGCGCGCTGCCGATGCGGTGCTGTTGGGCGCGGTCGGCGGGCCGCAATGGGACACCATCGATCCATCGCTGCGTCCGGAACGTGGCCTGCTCAAGATCCGCTCGCAGCTGGGCTTGTTCGCCAACCTGCGTCCTGCGCTGTTGTATCCGCAGCTGGCCGACGCCTCCACGCTCAAGCCGGAGGTGGTTGCGGGGCTGGATCTACTGATCCTGCGCGAGCTCACCGGCGGCATTTACTTCGGCCAACCGCGTGGTACGCGCACATTGGAAAATGGTGAGCGTCAGGCTTACGACACCTTGCCGTACAGCGAAAGCGAGATCCGTCGCATCGCCAAGGCCGGCTTCGAGATGGCGCGTTTGCGCGGCAAGAAGCTGTGTTCGGTCGACAAAGCCAACGTCTTGGCATCGAGCCAGCTATGGCGTGCAGTGGTGGAGGAAGTCGCGAAGGATTATCCGGACATTGCGCTATCGCATATGTACGTGGACAACGCGGCCATGCAGTTGGTGCGCGCACCCAAGCAGTTCGACGTGATCGTGACCGACAACATGTTCGGCGACATCCTGTCCGATCAAGCATCCATGCTCACCGGCTCGATCGGCATGCTGCCCTCGGCCTCGCTGGATGCCAACAACAAAGGCATGTACGAGCCGTGTCATGGCTCGGCACCGGATATCGCAGGGCAGGGCATTGCCAATCCGTTGGCGACCATCCTGTCGGTGGCGATGATGTTGCGCTATACGTTTGCGCAATCTGCTGCAGCTGATGCGATCGAACAAGCGGTCGGCAAGGTACTCGACCAAGGCCTGCGCACCGCCGACATCTGGTCGGAAGGCACTACCAAGATTGGCACGGTCGCGATGGGTGATGCGGTGGTTGCTGCGCTGTAAGCGTGATCGTACAGCTTGTCTTTCGTTGAGCTAGCAGCGGTCATCGCTTTATTGGGCGATGGCCGCTTTCGTTTTTGAGGGTCATCGATAGCGCGGTGCCGCATCCAGTGTCGGGACACGCCGCAAGTACGTCCATGTAGGCTCGGTGGCGGCATCCATGCCGCCACACGGTCCCGCCCCCGGATGCGACACCGCGCTCCCACTCTTCACGGCGGCTGATCGGCAAGCAATGCCTTTTGGTAGGCGTAATGCTTGCAGATTCCCCAGTCGGTAGTCGGTAGTCGATGCAGTTTTTCGTCTAATGCTTTGCCATGATTCCGCCAGCGAAGGTCGCGCTCCAAAGCATGATCAATCAATCAAGTAACGCTTCTCCTTCAGCCACCAACAATATTCGGAGGTGCTTGCGCGTGTACCGGCGTGGGACCTTACGCGGCATGGATGCCGCGTAAGAGCCTACACGGACGTACTTGCGGCGTGTCCCACGCCGGTACGCGTGCAAGCGCCCTCAGTGATCGAGGCGTTTGCGCGAAACCGGCAGACGTCGTGCGTGAGATTGGTCGATGCGGCACGCGCTCCCACTCTTCGCGGCTGCTGATCGGCAAACAATGCATTCTTAGAAAACGTTCAAATCACCAACCACCAAAAACCAAGACGGCCAGCAGATCACTCCGCTAGCCGTCAGGTTTACTTCTTTTAGCAGATGACAGCGCTACGCCACCGCAGCCGTCTTGCCAGCAACCACGCCACGCTGGCGCTGACGCAACAGTCGGTTGGCCACGTCCAACCACGCCAGCGCGCTGGCTTCGATGATGTCCTTGCTGGTGCCGGTGCCTTCGTATTCCACGCCGTCGTGGCGCACGCTCAGGCTGGCTTCGCCACGTGCGTCCGCGCCGATGCCCACGCTGTGCACCTGATAGCTGTCAAGCTCCAGCTTCACACCGGTGGCCGACGCCAGCGCACCGAATAGCGCATCCACCGGACCATTGCCTTGCGCGGTTTCGGCGACGCGATTGCCTTCCGGATCGGACAATTCCACCAGCGCGTTCGCGCGGCTGCCGACATCGCTGATGGTCATCGACGCCAGGCGGTAGCCCTCCTGCACGGTGGCATCCTGCATCAATGTTTGCAGATCGGCGTCGGTAACCACGCGCTGCTTCTCGCACAATGCCTTGAACTGCTCGAAGACCAGCTTGACCTCGTCTTCTTCCAGCAAATAGCCCAAGGCGCGCAGACGCTGCTCCACTGCCGCACGGCCACTGTGACGGCCCAGCACCATCTGCGAGGACTCCCAGCCCACGTCTTCCGGGCGCATGATTTCGTAAGTGCCGCGATGGCGCAGCATGCCGTGCTGGTGGATGCCCGACTCGTGCGCGAACGCGTTGCCGCCCACCACCGCCTTGTTGCGCTGCACCGGCATGCCGACCAGGCGCTGCAGCAACTGCGAAGTGGACACGATGCGCGGCGTGTTGATCTCGGTATCGATGTTGTAGAACGCACCGCGCACCTTCAGTGCCATGGTGATTTCTTCCAGCGCGCAGTTGCCCGCACGCTCGCCGATGCCGTTGATGGTGCACTCGACCTGGCGCGCGCCGCCCTCGATCGCCGCGAGCGAGTTAGCCACCGCCAGACCCAGATCGTTGTGGCAGTGCGCGCTGAAGATGACGGTGTCGGCCCCTTCCACGCTGGCGATCAGGCGCGCGAACATGCCGCGGATTTCTTCTGGCGTGGTGAAGCCCACCGTGTCCGGCAGATTGATCGTGGTGGCACCGGCGGCGATCGCCACGCGGGTGACCTCGGCCAGGAAATCCTCTTCGGTACGGGTGGCATCTTCGGCGGAAAACTCGACATCGTCGATGTAGCCACGCGCCAGCGTCACATGCCTGTGCACCGATTCCAGCACCTGCTCGCGGCTCATGCGCAGCTTGTGCTCGCGGTGCAATGGGCTGGTGGACAGGAATACGTGCAGGCGCGGATTGGCGGCTGCTTCCAGTGCACGTGCGGAGGTTTCGATATCCGCCTGCAGGCAGCGCGACAGCACCGCCAGCGTGGGGCGACGCAACTCGCGGCCGATCATCGCGACGGCTTCGCGGTCGGAATGCGAGCTGGCCGGGAAGCCGGTTTCGATGATGTCCACGCCGAGCTCGTCCAGCGCGCGCGCCATCACCAGCTTTTGCTGGGGCGTCATGCTGCAGCCGGGGGATTGCTCGCCGTCGCGCAGGGTGGTGTCGAAAATTCGGATACGCGGGGTCTGGTTGGATACGGTCGTGTTCACCAGGAAGACTCCTCTACGGCGATGGCGGTGACAGGCGTTGGAGCGACTGCGGATGGGCGGGAAAGAACGGGTGTTTCGGGAAGTGACTTGGCGCTGCGTTCGTTGCGCAGTCGCTCGGTATTGCGACGGCGCGGCTTGCGTGGCGGACGCGGCCGCACCTCGGACAAGAGGGTGGCCAGCACAGTTGCGTCGATATTACCGCCAGAGACCACCGCACATTTGCGTTTGCCTGAAACGCGGCGACCGGCGGCCAAGGCGAGTGCCCCGGCGCCCTCGGCGATGACGTGTTCTTCCAGCGCCAGACGCACCAGGGTTTCGCGCAATTCGGCCTCGCGCACGATCACCACATCGTCGAGCAGACTCGCGCATAAACGGCGGGTCAGGAAGCCGGGAATCTTGACCTTCACACCGTCGGCCAGCGTGGGCACCGGGGTGATTTCGCGGAAGTCGCCGCGTACGGCGCGCGCCATTGAGTCCACGCCTTCCACCTGCGCACCGACGATGCGCACGCCTTGCGATTTCAGTGCCAGCGCCACCCCGGAAGCCAGCCCGCCGCCACCGATCGGCACGATCACCACGTCCGGCGCATGCGCGGCCAGTTCGATGCCGACCGTGCCTTGCCCGGCGATCACATCAGGGTCGTCGAAGGCCGAGAGAAAGCGGTAGCCGTTCTGGTCGGCCAGCTCGCGCGCAAACGCAAACGCCTCGTCGTAGCTGTTGCCATGCTGGCGCACGGTAGCGCCCCAGTGCGCGACACCGGCAATCTTGGTCTGCGGCGCGCCGTACGGCATCACTGTGATGGCCTGCACGCCCAGCCGATACGCCGACCACGCCACGCCTTGCGCATGGTTACCGGCCGAGGCGCAGATCACCGGGCGCTCGTCGCCGCGTTCCAGTCCGGCCAACAGCGCATTCAATGCGCCGCGCACCTTGTAGGAGCCGGTGCGTTGCAGGTTTTCCAGCTTCAACCACACACCGAAGCGCTCTGCGTAATGCAGCGGTGTAGGCGACAGGTATTTGCGCAGACGCGCCTGCGCAGCCAGCACGTCGGCCACGCTGATGGCCACGTCGCTTACGTCTGGCTCCTGCGAAGAAGGGCGGCCGGAATCAGGCATTGCGGCACGCGCGCGGCCAATCCGGAAGAAGACACCTCCGGACAGCGATCTGATGGTCACGCGAGGTCTGCGTGCTCGAGGTCTGCATGGTCATGCCGCAGCCTCGACCGATTCCAGCGCGGTGATCACCACCGACTCGCAGTCGTACACCTTTTCCAACTGCAGGCGCAGCGTTTCCGGTGGGCGCGTGCTGTCCACGTCCAGTTGCAGATGCCAGCGGCCGGCATCGTCGGGCGCGGCGGCGCCCTGGATGGCGCACGGGCGGAAGCCGCGTCGCTCGGTCATGCCGAGCACGCGCACCAGCGCGCCTTCGGCCGGCTTCAGCACCAGATCAAGCCGGTAACGCATGTGGCGTCTCCTTGACCGCATGTGCGGGATTGCTGTCCAGCATGGTGCTGTTGGCATTGTTGGGCGGCACCAGCGGCCACACATTGGCACGCGCATCGATGCTCACATGCAACAGGCCGGGGCCGGGCTGTGCCAGCAGCTCGGCCAGCGCGCCATCCACATCGCCGCGCGCGATGATGCGCTTGGCCGGGATGCCGAACACCTGCGCCAACGCCGCAAAATCCGGGTTGTCGGACAGGTCGATTTCGCTGTAGCGCTCGGCAAAGAACAACTCCTGCCACTGCCGCACCATGCCCAGCGAACTGTTGTCCAGCAGCACGATCTTCACCGGCAGCTTGCAGCGCGCAATGGTCACCAGCTCCTGCACATTCATCATGAAACTGCCGTCGCCGGAGACCAGCACCACGGTGCGGTCGGGGCAGGCGAACTGCGCGCCCATCGCCGCCGGCAGGCCGAAGCCCATCGTGCCGAGCGCGCCGCTGGTGAGGTGATTGCGCGGATCGTTGAAGCGGCAATGCTGCGCAACCCACATCTGATGCTGACCCACATCGCAGGCGATGATGGTGTCGGCCGGGGCCACTTCGCTCAGGCGCTTCAGCAGTGCCGGTGCGTAGATGTCGGTGCCGGGCGCGTCGTAGCGCGCACCGAATTTTTCGCGGTTGGCAAAGCAGCGCGTGCGCCAGGCCTGGCAGTTGCCGCGTGCTGCGCTCAAGGCTTTCAGACTCAGTGCCACATCGCCGGGCACTGCGATGTCGGCAGTGCGCAGCTTGGAAATTTCATACGCGTCGGCATCCAGGTGGATGACGCGCGCAAACGGAGCGAACTCGCTCAGCTTGCCGGTGGCACGGTCGTCGAAACGCGCGCCCACCACGACCAGCAGATCGCATTCCTGGATCGCCATATTGGCCGCACGGGTGCCGTGCATGCCCAGCATGCCCAGATAATCCGGATGCGCATGCGGCAACGCGCCCAGACCGCGCAAGGTCAGTGCGGTCGGGATGCCGGTGGCTTCGACAAAGCGCCGGAACGCGTCCACCGCGCCTGCCAATGCAATCCCGCCACCGCCGTACACCACCGGGCGTTCGGCGCTGGCGATGGCGGCCAGCGCTTCGGCCAATTTCGCGTCTTCCGGGGCCGGCGGCGGCAACACCGCTGCCGGTACGTGATCGGGCAGATGCGACGCATCGGCGATCTGCACGTCCTTGGGCAGGTCGATCAGGACCGGCCCGGGGCGTCCCTCGCGCGCGATGCGAAACGCTTCGCGCACGATCTGCGGAAGTTCCTCCACCCGCCGCACCAGAAAGCTGTGCTTGACGATCGGCATGGTCATGCCGAACACGTCCAGTTCCTGGAACGCATCGGTGCCCAGCAGGGGCGTGGCGACCTGGCCGGTCAGGCACACCATCGGCACCGAATCGAGCATCGCATCGGCGATGCCGGTGACCAGATTGGACGCGCCCGGGCCGGAGGTGGCCACGCACACGCCGACCCGGCCGCTGGCACGGGCGTACCCATTGGCGGCCAGGGCGGCGCCCTGTTCGTGACGGACCAGGATGTGCTTGAGCCTGGAATCCACCAGGGCGTCGTAGAACGGCATGATGGTGCCGCCCGGATAACCGAACAGCGTTTCCACGCCCTCGGCTTCCAGGGCCTGCGTCAGCCAGCGCGCGCCATTGCGGGGCGTGCTGTGTGCGGAGGTGTTCATGCGTTGCGGACCTTCGGTGTTAGCGGTGGGGGTGCGGCGGCATTACGCTGCTTGTTGATTCGCAGGTGCGGCAGCGGCCTGTTGTTCGCCGTTGAGCCACACCATCTTGGCGCGCAGCTTCTTGCCCACTTCCTCGATCGGATGCTCCAGATCGGCCTGCTTGAACTTGGTGTAGTTCGGCAGGCCGGCTTCGTATTCGGCCACCCAGTTCTTGGTGAAGGTGCCGTTCTGGATGTCGGTCAGCACGTCCTTCATGCGCGCCTTGGTGCTGGCGTCGATCACGCGCGGGCCGCTGACATAGTCGCCGTATTGCGCAGTTTCGGACACGAATTCCAGCATGCGGGTGATGCCGCCTTCGTAAAACAGGTCCACGATCAACTTCAGTTCGTGCAGCACTTCGTAATACGCGATTTCCGGCTGATAGCCGGCTTCCACCAACACTTCGAAACCGGCCTGCACCAGCGACGAGGCGCCGCCGCACAGCACCGCCTGCTCGCCGAACAGATCGGTCTCGGTCTCTTCCTTGAAGGTGGTCTTGATGATGTTGGCGCGCGCGCCGCCCAGGCCGCCGGCATAGGTCAGCGCGAACTGCTCGGCCTTGCCACTGGTGTCCTGATACACCGCATAGATGCACGGCACGCCGCGGCCGATTTCATATTCGCGACGCACCAGCGCGCCCGGGCCCTTGGGTGCGACCAGCACCACATCCAGATCGGCGCGCGGGGTGATCATGTCGAAATGCACGTTCAGTCCATGCGCGAACAGCAGGCAGGCGCCTTGCTTCATGTTCGGTGCGATGACCTCTTCGTAGAGCTTCTTCTGCACCATGTCCGGGGTCAGGATCGCAACCAGATCGGCGCTTTTCACCGCCTCGGCCGGCGCCACGACGGTGAAGCCATCGGCCTGGGCCTTGGATTCGGTCGGGCCACCGGGGCGCAGGCCGACAGTGACGTCGAAGCCGGAATCGCGCAGGTTCAGCGCATGCGCGCGGCCCTGGCTGCCGTAGCCGATGATCGCGATTTTCGGTTGGATGTCGTTGCTCATGGAGTTAAGTCCTTGCGGGGTTGGCAGTGAAAAAAGAATCAGCCGGCAGTGGAGACACTGGCCGGCCGAACAAAGCGGGGATGGACGATGGCACTGGCCATGCAGGCACGTGCACCGGCGCAGTTGCCGGCGCGGGTGGTGCAGATGGCGGCGATGTCAGTGATGTCGTTCATGTCATTCGAAACTTTTGGTGGTCCCTGAAACGCGAAACCCCGCGCCGTTGCCGGTGCGGGGTCTGATCGAAGCCTTGTGTGTCTGTTGCCTACACGAAGTCTCGTCCCGCAGCGGTTGGCGAGGTAATAAGTACGAGCACGAGAAGCGACGCTGCCGTCGCGCCGAAGGGCGCGGACACTGGGGCGTTCGAGGTGGTGTGGCGGTGCGGCATGGACTGAGATAACCATCGCCGCAGGTGAGGTGTCAACCCTTGCGCGTGAAACGGCCGCGTCCATGTGCAAGTTGCCGTGGGAAACCCCATCGCAGCAGCATGGTTACCGCTGAAACCGGATCGATGCAGGGCAGTGAGGATCGATGCAGGTCACTAAATGCGCGGCATTCGGCGCTGCCGCGCGATGGTGATCGAACGAGGCGGCATGCGCCGCTGGTATGGTTGGCGACTCATTCTGCTGTGTCATGGAGGCCGCCTGTCATGCGTCGCGTACCTGTCCTGTTGGTGTCTGCTCTGGTGCTGCTCGCGCCGCCTCTCATCGCCGCCGACCGCATCACCGGGCAGCCGTTTGCGACCCGTTCGGAAGTCATCGCCCCGCATGCGATGGCGGCGACCTCGCAACCGCTGGCCACCCAGATCGCGCTGGATGTGATGAAGAACGGCGGCTCGGCGGTGGATGCGGCGATTGCCGCCAACGCCGCGCTGGGCCTGATGGAGCCGACCGGCAACGGGGTGGGCGGGGATCTGTTCGCCATCGTCTGGGACCCCAAGACCAACAAGCTCTATGGCTACAACGGCTCGGGCCGCTCGCCCAAATCGCTGACCCTGGCCGAGTTGCAGCGCCGCGGGCTGAAGGACATCCCGCCGACCGGCCCGCTGCCGGTGTCGGTACCGGGCGCGGTGGATGGCTGGTTCGCGCTGCACGAGCGCTTCGGTCGCAAGCCGATGGCACAGAACTTGGCCCCCGCCATTCGCTATGCCCGCGAAGGCCATCCGGTGGCCGAGACCATCGCCTATTACTGGGACCGCTCGGTGCCGCGGCTGTCGCAATACCCCGGCATCAAGGAGCAGTTCACCATCGACGGCCACGCACCGCGCAAGGGCGAGCTGTGGAAGAACCCGAACCTCGCGAACACGCTGCAGCAGATCGCCGACGGCGGCCGCGATGCGTTCTACAAGGGCGACATCGCGCGCACCATCGGAAGCTATTTCAAGGCCAATGGCGGCTACCTGAGCTATGAAGACCTGGCCAGTCATCAGGGCGAGTGGGTGGAGCCGGTGTCCACCAACTATCGCGGCTACGATGTGTGGGAGTTACCGCCCAACAGCCAGGGCATCGCCGCGCTGCAGATGCTCAACATCCTGGAAGGCTACGATTTTTCCAAGATTCCCTTCGGTTCGGCCGAGCATGTGCACCTGTTCACCGAGGCCAAGAAGCTCGCGTTCGCCGACCGCGCGCGTTTCTATGCCGACCCGGCCTTCCAGCCGGCGCCGCTGGCCAGGCTGGTCTCCAAGGACTACGCCGCCCAGCGCCGCGCGCTGATTTCCATGGACAAGGCGCTCAAGGAAGTGCAGCCGGGCACGCCTAAACAACTGGAAGAGGGCGACACCATCTACATGACCGTAGCCGATGCCGACGGCATGATGGTGTCGTTGATCCAGTCCAACTACCGCGGCATGGGCAGCGGCATGGCCCCGCCGGGGCTGGGCTTCATCCTGCAGGACCGCGGCGAGATGTTCGTGCTGAAGAAGGACCACCCGAACGGCTACGCGCCGGGCAAGCGGCCGTTCCAGACCATCATCCCCGCCTTCGTCACCAAGGACGGCAAGCCATGGCTGAGCTTCGGCGTGATGGGCGGGGCGATGCAGCCGCAGGGGCACGTGCAGATCGTGATGAACTTGGTGGACTTCCATATGAATCTGCAGGAAGCCGGCGATGCGCCGCGCATCCAGCATGAAGGTTCCACCGAGCCGACCGGCCAGGCCACCGCGATGAGCGATGGCGGCGAGGTCAATCTGGAAACCGGCTTCTCCTACGACACCATTCGCGGGTTGATGCGCAAAGGCCACCGGGTGATCTTTGCCGACGGGCCGTACGGCGGCTATCAGGCGATTGCGCGCGACCCGGCCAACGGGGTGTATTACGGCGCCTCGGAAAGCCGCAAGGACGGGCAGGCTGCCGGTTACTGAGCAAGCGCTTGCGGGTGCGTCGCGCTGCTCAACTCCAGCCGCAGCGGGCCGCTAATGATCGTGATGGATTAGGAACTGCCATGAGCTCGATGCAACCGCCTGACCTGCCGTCGCAAACCCGCGCGGCGCTGCTCCCCGATGCGCCGGTCGCCCTGCTGCGGCTATCGGCCGAGGCGTGCGTGGTGGCCTGCAACCGCGCCGGCCTGGACGTCCTGGGCAAGACCGCCAGCGAGCTGCAAGGCGTGCCGGCGTCGGTATTGTGGGGCTTGAGTGCAGCCGATCTGGTCGGCGAAGAGGGCGTGTGGGCCGCCCCAGGGGACGATCCGGCCCGGCGCGTGCGCTATGTGCGCGACCGCGAGCACGGCGGCTGGATGCTGTCGCTGCCGCATGTGGAAACGGCCATTTTGCTGCGCGAAGCCACCCGCCTGGCCGAAGACAGCCGGCCGGTACCCATCTCGCCACTGCTGCAGCCGCTGGTGGCGCGCCTGCAGGCCGAACACGAAGACCGCACCGTGCTGGAGCGCACCGCCCAGGCGCTGGCCGGCTGCGAGCTGGAACTGTTGTTGCCGCCCGGTCTGGCAGAGACCGACATGGGTCGCCGGCTACAGGCGGGCTTCGGCAATCTGGCCGAGGCGATCCGCCAGGCAGTGGCGTTGTCGGTGCAGATCGCCGCCGAAGTGCCGCCGCTGGTGGCCGAGAACGACGAGATGGTGCGCCAGTCGCAGGCACAGACCGAAGCATTGGACGGCGCCCGCACCGCAGTGGAACGGCTGTCGGCTAGCCTGCAGGACGTCAACGCCGATCTGGCACAGGTCATCGCGCTGGCCGCCAGCGCCGACGAAAGCGCACGTCAGGGCATGGCCGCCGCACATGCGCTGGGCCAGGCCATGCACGAAGTGGAGCGCCGCGCCGCGCGTGCCGGCGAGGTCATCGAAGTCATCGACTCGGTGGCATTCCAGACCAATATCCTGTCGATCAACGCCAGCATCGAAGCGGCGCATGCCGGCGATGCCGGACGCGGGTTTGCGGTGGTCGCCACCGAGATCCGCCGCCTGGCCGAACGCGCCGCCGCTGCAGCGCGCGATGTGCGCGCGATCCTGGCCGAAACCAGCGCCGCAGTGGGCGAGGGCGCCGCCTCCGCACGCGGCACCGAAGCGGTGCTCGATGGCATCACTCGCGTGCTCGGCCAGGCCAGCAGCGCGATGACCACGGTGGCCGGGCGCATCCAGGCGCAGGACAGCGAGATTCGCGGGATCGAAAGCGCCGTGGATGGCGTTGTCGCGTTGGGGCGCAGCAACTTGCAGCACGCCGCACATGTGGCCGAACGCAGCGAAGCGTTGGAGCGCGGTACCGAAACCCTGCGCGATTGCGTGGGCCTGTTCCGCTTGCCGGCCGACCCGCTGAAGGTGCCCAGGCACGCCCGCGTCAAGGAACTCGCCGTGGCAACGGCTGGCCGCATCGGCACCGCATTGGCGCAGGCCATCGCACGCGGTCAGATCGATGAAGCGTCGCTGTTCGCACGCAGCTACACGCCGATTGCCGGCGTGGAGCCGCCCAAGTTCAGTACCGATTTCGACGCGCTGTGCGACGAGGTATTACCGGCCTTGCAGGAGCCGCTGCTGGATGCGCATCCGTGGATCGTGTTCGCCATCTGCGCCAATCCCGACGGTTACGTGCCCACACACAATCTGCGCTTCACCCAGCCGCTGACCGGCGATCCCAAGCGCGATCTGGTCGGTAACCGCACCAAGCGCAAATTTACCGACCGCGTCGGCCGCAGCGTGGGCGCGCACACCGACCCGTATCGCCTGCAGGTGTATCGCCGCGACACCGGCCAGATCATGTTCGACCTGTCGGCGCCGATCTTCGTCGGCCGCAAGCACTGGGGCGGTCTGCGGGTGGGCTACACGCTGGAATAGCTCGCCTCGCTACTGGGGCGCGGCCGAAACAGCGGAAGCCGCTGCCGCGCCACCCAATTGCTCGCCGAGAAAGCGTTCGAGAGTGCGATAGAACGTCACCTGGTTGGCGTCCTTGTAGAAACCGTGTCCTTCCTTGGGAACAGCCATCCATTGCGGCGCGTTGCCGCTGCGGGTCAGTGCCGCGCGCAAGCTCTTGGCCTGGGCGAATGGTGCGCGCTCGTCTTCTTCGCCGTGCACCAGCAGCACCGGCACCTTGATGCGATCGGCCAGCATCACCGGCGAGTGCGCGGCCAGCTCGGCAACGTCGCGGCCGATGGCGCGTTCCAGATAATGCATGCCGTAGTCGCTGCGATTGATGTCGCCCTTGCTGTACATCATCTGCAGATCGTAGATGCCGGCAACACCGACAGCGCAGCGGAACGCCGGTGCCTTGACCTGCACCATCATTGCCGCATACGCACCGAAGCTGGCGCCATAGCTGCAAATGCGCGACTGATCGGCGAGCCCCTGGGCAACCGCCCAGCGCACGCCGTCGATCAGGTCGTCCTGGATACGTTCGCCCCACTGGCGATAACCAGCACGCTCGAACCGATTGCCGCGGCCAAGGCCGCCGCGGTAATTGACCTGCAGCACCAGATATCCGCGGCTGGCCAGGAACTGGGCGTCGGTATCGAAGGCCCAGCCATCTCCCTCGGCATGCGGGCCGCCGTGCGGCAGCAGGATCATCGGCAATGGCACACCCTTGGCGGCAGCGCTGGGCACGGTGAGTACGCCGTCCAGGGTCAGGCCGTCGCTGGCCTGAAACGTCACCATGCGGCGCTCGCTCATCTGCGCCGGCTGCAATGCGTTGCGTGCCCTGATGACGAGTTTCAGCGTGTTGCTCGGCCGGTCGAACACGTACCACGCTCCTGCATCGCGATCGCTGTAGGCCTTGAGCAACAGGCCATTGCCGTCCTCGGTGAAGTTGATGAAATCCACGTACTGACCGGACAAGGTCTGGCTCAGGCTACGGTGCAGTTGCGCTTCGGCAGCGTCCTGCTCGACATACCGCAGCGTTGGCCGCCCCGGTCCCAGCCGTGCGGCAAACGGCGTTTGCGGCGCCGAGCCCCATTGCAGGTCGTCCACGTCGTAGAACGGGTCCGAGGCGAGCACGCTGCGTTGCTGGCCATCGGGGTCGCTGGCGACCAGAGCCGTAGGGCCACCAGCCTCGTTGTACCAACCATAGACGCGCCCCGGCTGTCGCGCAAAGGCGATCGGGCGCCAGCTCGCCTGCACCTGGGGCATCGGCGACCAGCCGTTGCCTGCACGCCGGAACAACAGCGAGTTGTCGTTGTCGTCGGTGCCATATGCGTACTGCGGCACGCCATCGTGGTCGAGGACGAACCTCAGATCGGGCACGTCGATGTCGGCCATCAAGCGATGCGTGGTCGTGGTCGCGTCGACGTCGTAGAGCATCGAGTGGCGCGAATCCAGCGACAGACGCCGCATGTAGAAGTGGCCGTTGCGACGACTGGGCAGGCCCTCGATGTAGCCGAACCCGCGCTCCAGCCCCGCGTTGCGGGTGCTCTGCAGATAGCCGTAGACATAGCGCTGATTGCTGCCGTCCAGGTCGGTGGCGATGATCTCGCCCATCGGCATGGGCTCTTCCAGCGAGCCGAGTTTGCGCCCCTTGCCGATCACCAGGCGACGCTCACTGACCCAGGCGATGCGCACCGGCAGTTCGTAGCGCGGCAGGCGCAGCATCGTGGTGGATTGCATGTCGGCGATGCGGTAAACCACCAACGCGTAATTGCCGTCCCCTAGATCCGCACTGACCGCCAGATGCTTGCCATCGGGCGACATGGAGGGCGAGGAGATCGGGCCCGACTCGACGAAAGCTTCCACCGGCGGCGGGGACGCAGCCAGTGCGCCATCGCTCAGCACTCCCAGCAGCATTGCCGCTGCCCAGGCACACCATTGCATCCGTTGCATTTGCATCGTCCGTTTTATTTCACTGAACGATAACGAAACGGCACTGGCGGTGACAAGTGGGCAACGAAAAAAAAGCCGCCGAAAATCGGCGGCAGGGAGAGAGAGCAGGTTTCTTGTTTTAGTGACTGCAGGCTAGGGAACCTCTGAACAACGCACCACAGATACGCGACACTACCCGCCTGATGTTGAGGAGTGATCCATGCAACTGACGTTCGGTGACGCTGAGGGCCTGGGCAAGCGCAAGCAGACCCGGCGCGAGATCTTTCTGGCCGAGATGGAGCAGGTGGTTCCGTGGCAGCAACTGCTCGGTCTGATCGCGCCGCACTATCCGGTATCGGGCCGGCCAGGTCGGCAGCCGTACGCACTGGCGACGATGTTGCGGATTCATCTGCTGCAGCAGTGGTATGCGCTGAGCGATCCGGCGATGGAAGAAGCACTGCACGAGATCCCGACCTTGCGGCGGTTTGCCCAGCTCGGTGGCTTGGACAACGTTCCGGACGAGACCACGATTCTCAACTTTCGGCGCCTGCTGGAGACCCATGGCCTTGCCGCGCGGATGCTGGAAGCGGTCAACGCGCATCTGGCGCGCAAGGGCCAGAGCCTGCGGTCGGGCACGATCGTCGATGCGACGCTGATCGCGGCGCCCAGTTCGACCAAGAATGCCGACAACGCGCGCGACCCTGAGATGCATCAGACCAAGAAGGGCAATCAGTGGTATTTCGGGATGAAGGCGCACATCGGCGTGGATGAATTTTCCGGGTTGGTGCACCACGTCCATTGCACAGCCGCCAACGTCGCCGATGTCACGGTGATGCACACGTTGCTGCATGGCAAAGAAGACAGCGTGTTCGGCGATAGCGGCTACACCGGTGCGGACAAACGCGAAGAACTGCAGGCCTGCAAGGCTGCATTCTTCATCGCCGCCAGGCCCTCGACGATGCAAGCCCTCGGCAACAAACGCGAGCGTGCTCGGGAAAGACGTTGGGAACACTTCAAGGCCAGTGTGCGCGCGAAGGTGGAGCATCCATTCCGGGTGATCAAGCGCCAGTTCGGCTACACCAAGGTCCGCTATCGCGGCCTGGCCAAGAACACCGCGCAGGTGCTGACCTTGTTTGCGCTATCGAACCTGTGGATGAAGCGAAAGCAGTTACTGCCGACGATGGGGAACGTGCGCCTGTAACCCGGGCAACACCCTGCAAACGCGCCGGAAACGGCAAAAAAATCGAGGATCTGAGCGCCGTCAGCCTGGTCGATGTGGTTAGGCTCATCCTCCGATGCCGTTGATCAGACCATCCCTAGCGGTGCGATGTGCCGTGGAAATGTCCTCGCATGCCGCCATCGCCGTGCTGCGTGCCAAGCGGCCGGGTACGTGTCAGCACTGGCATAAACACAACGACGCCGGAAGGCGGCCGTTGTGACGACACACATGTCCAGACAGCGGATTAGCGCATCAACGACGGCGGATCAGAAGCGCTGGGTGTATTGCAGGTAGCTGTAGTGCCCCGGAATGGCATAGGCCGAATCGAACGAGTTGGCAGAGGCGCTGAGCGCTACCGGCGGGTCGCGGTCGAAGACGTTGTTCAAGCCCACACGCACGGTGGCATTCCACGGCAATTGATAAGACACCTGCATGTCGTTGAAGGCAGTGGCCGCGACGTGGCGATAGTTGCCGTTGTCATCCAGCTCCGAGCCGTCGTCCTGCATGCCCGAGTAGTAACGCACGGCCCAGTTGGCGGCCAGATTGCCGTAGCTCCAGTCCAGGGTGAGCGTGCCGCGCGTGCGCCAGTTCGGGTTGTCGGTGTGATAGATGCCGTTGTAGCTTTCCCACGCCGAGGTGTCGTCCTGCTTCTGCTCGTTGACGGCCACGTAGGTCGAATCCAGCGTGAGCATGAACTGGCCGATCGCCGTTTCCGGCAACTTGTAGCGCGCGGTGAAGTCGTAGCCCTGCATGCGCTGCTCGCCGACGTTCACCGGCTGGATCACCAGGCCGGTGATGGTGCCGGTGGCATCGCGTGTGACCAGATCGCAGAAGGCCGAGACGTTGAACTCGTAGCATTGCGACAGGATTTGGTTGGCGCTGAATTCGGTGATGGCATCGGTGATCTTGATCTTCCACCAGTCCAGCGACAGATCCAGGCCTTGCACCGCGGCGGGGCTGTAGACGAAACCGAGTGTGGTGTTCTTGGATTTTTCCGGCTGCAGGTTGGCGTTGCTTGTGTAGGTGAACGGATAGATGGTCTGGCCGGAGTTGCCGTTGGCGCTGTTGTATTCGGCGACGTAGTTCGCCGGCACACCACCGCTTGCACATGCCGCGGCAATCGCGCTGGTATATGAAGTGCTGTTGGTCGAGCAGGGATCCGAATACGTATCGAAGCTGTCCGACGCGCCCAGGTAAAGATTTTCGATCGATGGCGCGCGGAAACCGGTGGCGTAGTTGCCGCGAATCAACAGGTCGGCGACAGGTTTCCACTTGAAACCGAACTTGCTGTTGGTGGTGCTGCCGAAGGTGTTGTAGTCGGAGTAACGCACCGCTGCGCTCAACTCCAGCAATTGCGCACCGGCCATATCTTTCAATAGCGGAATCGCCACTTCGGTGTAGTAGTCGTTGAGCGTGTACGCGCCGGAAGTCGGGGTGAACGCATTGCCCGAGGTATAGCCGGCCGAGATCAACGCATCGGGCGAGGAGAAGCCGCTCTCTTCGCGGTGTTCGACGCCGGCCGCAAAGCGCATCCAACCAGCGGGAAGTTCGAACAAGTCGCCGGTGATGTTGGCGGTCACGCTGCTGTTCTTGTACTGATAGGTGTTGTGGGCGGTGAACAGGATGTAGTCCAGCATTTCCTGGGTCACGCCACCGGCCGGCGACAAGGGATTGAACGGCACGCAGCCGGTGATCACCGCGCCACCACTGTCCAGGCACGACAAGGTGCCGTTGACGATGCCGGATGCACCGAGTGCATTGCCGAGGTTGAGCAGATTGACATCGCCATACTGCGTTTCGGTCTGGTCGGTCTGGTTGTGTGCAAAGCCCACGTCCCAACTGAACTGCCTGTCCGCGAATTGGAAGTCGCCTTCCAGTCCGGTATAGACGTGCGAGGTCTTGACGTCCTGCTGATAGGTGCGCGCGAACTCGGTCAGCCGGTGCGACCAACCCACAGCGCGGCCATCGCCGTCATAGGCGCTGTTGTACGGGTTGTAGTAACTGTCGCCGCTCATCAGGATGCCGGTGTTGACCGAGGCCAGCGGAAAGCCGGCCAACTGCTGCGAGGATTGGCGGCGGTTGTAGAGCCCGTCGAACTTGAAACGCACGTTGTCGGTGAGTGCGTAGTTGCCTTGCACATAGAGCGCATCGCGCTTCTGCGGCGTGACCAGATAATTGTCCTTGGCGTAGTTGTAGCCGTACTCGGAGGTGTTGAAGGCGGTGTATTGATCCAGTCCGTAGCGTGGGTAGTTGCTATCGCCGCTGGCGGTCGCGCTGCCGGGGAGCACCGTCCACGCACCGCTGTTGCCATCTGCACGTAGACGGCCGCTGGCCGAATAGCTGCTGTAGGCGGACGAACCGGCGCCGTACACCGGCTCTGCCGAGATCTCGCGGTCGCCTGCCATCACCGCATCTTCGGTGACGCTGGACAGTCCGATCACCAGATTGCCGCGCTCGCTGGTGGCGCCCACGGTGGCATCGAACGAGGTGCGCTGACCGTCGCCCTGGCCGTACTGGCCGACATAAGCATTGACTTCGGCACCATCGAAATCGCTGCGCGTGATGATGTTGACCACGCCCGCAATCGCATCGGAGCCATAGATCGACGAGGCACCGTCCTTGAGCACCTCCACGCGTTCGACGATTGCCGAGGGAATGGTGTTGAGATCTACCGAGCCGGACAGGCCCGACACCCAGCGCCGCCCGTTGACCAGCACCAAGGTGCGCGATGCGCCGAGATTGCGCAGGCTCACCGTGGCCGAGCCATCGCCGCCGTTATTGACGGTGGAGTTCATCGTCGCGCCGTTGGAGGCAATGCGCTTGAGCACATCGGCCACCGAGGTCAGGCCCTGTTTTTCGATGTCCTGTCGCGTGAGCACCAGCACCGGTTGCGAATTTTCCACATCGACCGAGCGGATGCGCGAGCCGGTGACCTCGATCTTGTCCAGGTTGGTCGGACTCTTATCGGTCTCTTCCTGGGCCACCGCACTATTGGTGACGCACAGGCCAATGGCGATCGCGAGCGAGCCCCGACGCAGGGTCGGGTGGAGCATGGGCATATTCATGTGTACGGCGGTTCCCAGTAGAGGAAGAGGCGAGGCGATTCCCGTTGAATGACACCGCCGTGGCATGCGATTTCATCTGCATGACACGAAGGCTTAGCGGGAATTTAACGAGCGGGTGTCACCACCGTTTTTCGCGAATCGGCGCCTTGTTGCGGCGCAACGCGCGCAATGCGTGGACGCGCCATGCAGTGCCGGCGCATCGATGCGCGTGTGCCGTGTTGACTTGCGATGACGGGCGCGGACACATGCCGCGAGCGGGTGCGATGTGGTTTAATCGCCGCCGAAGTGGGGGTACCGCAGCGCGCTGCGGTTGAGATAGTCCCTTCGAACCTGATCCGGTTGATACCGGCGTAGGGAAGCTTCGTTAGATGCGATGGTCCGTGCGCTGCACGGGCACTCTGCCATTGAGCGCCGCCGCTTCGTCCGCACTGCGAATCCTTCGCAGAGCCAGCGCCGTTGGTGCTGGTTTTCCAGCACACAGGACGAACGCCATGAATGCCGCGCCCACCGTTTTGCAGCAACAAGCCCAGTCGCTGTCCGAGGCTGTGACCCAGCCGATTCCCGGGTCCCGCAAGATCTTTGTGCAGGGCTCGCGCGCCGACCTGCAGGTACCGATGCGCGAGATCGCATTGACCCGCACACCGACGCTGTTTGGTGGCGAAGACAACGCGCCGCTCAGCGTCTACGACACCTCCGGGCCGTATACCGACCCGCACGCCGCGATTGATCTTGCCGCCGGCCTGGCACCGCTACGCGCGCGCTGGATCGCCGAACGCGGCGATACCGTGGCGCTGGATGACCTGAGTTCCAGCTTCGGGCGCGGCCGTGAGCACGATGCGCGCCTGGATGCAGTGCGCTTTCCTGCGCGGCACTTGCCGCGGGTGGCGCGCGAAGGTGCCAATGTCACCCAGATGCACTACGCACGGCGCGGCATCATCACCCCGGAGATGGAGTTCGTGGCGATTCGCGAAAACCAGCGTCTGGAAGCGGTGACCGACGCGATCCTGCGCAAGCAGCATCCAGGCGAAGCCTTCGGTGCGGCGATCCAGCAACGCATCACACCGGAATTCGTGCGCGACGAAATCGCCCGTGGTCGCGCGATCCTGCCCAACAACATCAATCACCCGGAAAGCGAGCCGATGATCATCGGTCGCAATTTCCTGACCAAGATCAACGCCAACATCGGCAACAGCGCGGTGTCTTCGGGCATTGCCGAAGAAGTGGAAAAACTGGTGTGGTCGATCCGCTGGGGCGGCGACACGGTGATGGACCTGTCCACCGGCAAGCACATCCATGAAACGCGCGAGTGGATCATCCGCAACTCGCCGGTGCCGATCGGCACGGTGCCGATCTATCAGGCGCTGGAAAAAGTCGATGGGCGCGCCGAAGAACTCACCTGGGAGATCTTTCGCGACACCTTGATCGAGCAGGCCGAACAAGGCGTGGATTACTTCACCATCCATGCCGGTGTGCTGTTGCGCTACGTGCCGCTCACGGCCAAGCGTGTCACCGGTATCGTCTCGCGCGGTGGGTCGATCCTGGCCAAGTGGTGCCTGGCCCATCACAAGGAAAACTTTCTCTACACCCATTTCGAAGACATCTGCCAGATCATGAAGGCCTATGACGTGGCGTTTTCGCTGGGCGATGGCTTGCGCCCGGGCTGCATTGCCGATGCCAACGATGCGGCGCAGTTCGGCGAGCTGGAAACGCTGGGCGAGCTGACCAAACTGGCGTGGAAGCACGAGGTGCAGACCATGATCGAAGGGCCTGGGCATGTGCCGATGCAGCTGATCAAGGAGAACATGGACAAGCAGCTGCGCGAATGCGGCGAAGCGCCGTTCTATACCCTGGGGCCGCTGACCACCGATATCGCGCCCGGCTACGACCACATCACCAGCGCGATCGGCGCGGCGATGATCGGCTGGTTCGGCACCGCGATGCTCTGCTATGTCACGCCCAAGGAGCATCTTGGATTGCCCAACCGCCAGGACGTGCGCGACGGCATCATGGCCTACAAGATCGCCGCGCATGCGGCCGACCTGGCCAAGGGCCATCCCGGTGCGCAGGTGCGCGACAACGCCTTGAGCAAGGCGCGGTTCGAATTCCGTTGGGACGACCAGTTCCATCTTGGCCTGGATCCCGAAAAGGCCAAGGAGTTCCATGACGAAACCCTGCCCAAGGATGCGCACAAGCTGGCGCACTTCTGTTCGATGTGCGGCCCGCACTTCTGTTCGATGAAGATCACCCAGGATGTGCGCGATTACGCGGCCGAGCATGGCGTGGGCGAAGCGCATGCCTTGTCTGCTGGCATGGAAGAGAAGTCGGTGCAGTTTCTCGCGCAGGGCGCGCAGGTGTATCGCGCTTTGTGACACCTGTGTGCAGTGAGTTTCGGCGGCGTAATCTGAAGGCTGCTTAAGAAAAATTCAGCTTCGCATTAGACAGAACGCGTCGCGGTACGCAAGTGCCGTGGCGTGGCCTGCCTGCAAGCGGTTACAGCGAATCAACATTTCAGGGCATTTACCTGAACCGCAGATAAAAAAATCGCGCCAGAGGCGCGAAGGGGAACGTCGTAATTATTTGAATTCGTCGGCGAGAGAGAGAGAGCCTGACGTCGCCACCTGTCGTAGGAAGCAACGAGGCATAGCGTAAAATTTGCACCAATTGGATGCATGACACAGTTGGTCGTGGTCCTTTGCTGAATTTGGCGTTTCGCGCGATATGCGTGATGCGTTCTTTGTCGTCCTTGCATGCCGATGCGTTCTGTTGCCGATGAGTGTTTCTTCCGCTAATGCAATGTCATCGGGCCGGCTGCGTGTCGGTCAGTGCGTGGTCGATATCGCCTCGCGCGAAGTGCACGCTCCTGGTGCGAAGAGGCCGCCACGTCTGGCGCCGAAATCCGTGGCGGTGTTGCTGACCCTGGCCCGGCAGCCAGGGCAGGTGGTGACGCGCGAGCAGTTGCTCGCCGAGGTCTGGCCCAACACCTTGCCGAGCAACGATGTGGTGACCCAGGCAGTCACCCAATTGCGCAAGGCACTCGCCAGTCACGGGGGCCAGCGCTCCGAGCATATCGAGACCATCGCCAAGACCGGCTATCGCCTGATGGCGCCGGTGGTGTGGGAAGCGCCCGAGGATGTTCCAAGGCATGCGGTTGCAAGCGCGCTTGCTGCAGTGCCGTCGAGCGGTCTACAGACCGATGTCGATGCGTGCCCTGCGGTCAATGACATGGCCTCGTCGCGGCAACCTGAGGCTATCAGCGAGCGCTACGCAGCACCGTCGGCCATAACGCCAGATGCATCGCGCAAACGCCGCCGGATAGCGTTGCTGATCGCCGCGGTGGCCGTGGTGGTGCTGCTTGGACTGGTTGCGCACACGCTGTGGCTGCGAGCGCCAGCGGAGGGCGCCACGGCGGCGTCCGCCGTGCTGGGCAGCCCAAAGCGCCCGTACCAGATCATCACCGCAGGTGGCGGTTTCGATCTCACCCCAAGCTTGTCGCCGGACGGCGCGATGGTGGCCTACGCCTCGCTGACCAGCGACCGCGCCGGCACCTCGATCCTGGTCAAGACCACCAATAACGCCTATCCGCGGGTGCTGGACACGCCGGCAGCGGGCATCTCCGATCGACTGCCGGCCTGGTCGCCGGATGGTCGCGAAATCGCCTTCTCGCGGCAGGCGCCGGATGGCAGCTGTCGCATCATGATCGCCGCCGCAAACGGCCCGGCTGCCGCACGTGAAGTGGTGCGTTGCGATGGTGCCGACATGCTGAGTTTCAGCTGGTCGCCAGACGGCCGCGGCTTGTTGTTCGGCAGCATGACCGGCGCGCAGGGCGCACCGCGCATTCGCCGCCTGGATCTGGAAACCGGGCAGTGGCAGCCACTGGTCTACAGCGCGCAGCCGCAGGATTTCGATTACGCACCGCGCTATTCGCCGGATGGGCACTGGATCGTGTTCCTGCGGAATCCACAACTGGGCGATCTATGGCGCATCCCCGCAACCGGCGGCACCGCCGAGCGCCTCACTCACGACAACGCCGATATCCGTGGCTGGAGCTGGTTGCCGGATGGAAGCGGATTGATTTTCGGTCGCCGTGTGGACAGCGAGGCGCGCTTGTATCGACTCGACCTGCGCGACCGCAGCCTGCACGACCTGGGCGTGGACGATGCCCAGGCGCCGGACGTGGCACACAACCATCTGGTGTTCGTGCAACGCAAACCGCAGTTCGGCGTCTACCAGGTCATTCGCGACCCGATGAATGGCGGTTACATCCGACGCCGCCTGTTCCCCTCCAGCGGTCGCGATGACCAGCCGATGATCGCGCCGGACGGACGTCAGCTGATCTTCGCCTCCAATCGTTCCGGGGCGTATGGGCTGTGGTGGGGCGATGTCGGCAAGCCCGGTTCGGTGCGTTTGATCGAAGGGCTGCGGCCGGATTCGCGCCAGGCCGCCGATTGGTCGGCCGATTCGCAGCACGTGCTGGTCAGCGGTAGCGATGCGGACGGGCATGCGGCGTTGTTCGAGGTCACCCCGAGCAGCGGCAAGGTGGTGCGTCTGCCGGTGCCGCAACCGCGGCCGTTGCAGGCGATCCACCTTCCCGATCCCAATCAATTGCTGGTGCTCGCTGCGGCAGAAGACGGGCACACCTTCGCCACCCTGTACGACAGACGCAGCAGTCCGTGGCGTGCGATCGCATCGCTGCAGGACGTCTCGCAGTTGCGCCTGGACCGCATCACCGGGCAGGTGCTGCTGACGCGCCTGACCGGTGGCGGCTTATGGCAGATCGCGCCCACCTTGGCAGCCCAGACCTTGCAGTCGATCGATCCCCGACAGCCATCGCGCTGGCGTTATCGCAGTTGGGCACCGGGAGCGCACGGCCAACTGCATTACCTGTCGTCCAACGACAGCTGTGCCACGCATGACAGCGACTTGCGCAGCGGGCACGGGCAGTGTCTGGATGTGAGCAAGTTCACCACCATCAACGGCTTCAGCGTGGACCAGCGCAGTGGCGCGATGTACGTGACGTTGGCAGAAGAAGACGGCAGCGCGATCGCCTTCATGCCATTGCCGCAACGTACGGCGGTGACCACCGGTTTCATCTCCAACGCATTGTTCTTACTCAGGAAACTGGCTTCGTAAGTTTTTCGGAAAGGCTTCGTGTCAATTTCGGCACACCTTCGTCATAACTTCCTGACTCGCGCCAGATTCGGCAAAACACTACGCCCTCTTTCGTACAGGGGGCTGCCAGCATGCAACAGGTCATCACCGCAGATCGCGGGCTCGCACTTTCACTGGATGGTGCCAGCGAGTCGACATCGACGACCTGTTTGGCGGTCTCGCGTCTGGGCAGCATCCGCACGCTGGCCACCACCTTTACGTTGTGGGTGCAGTTGCGTGGCCGTGCATGGGTGGAATCCAAGGAAGGGCGCTTCCGTCTGCGCGCTGGCGACTGGATCGCCTTCGACAAGGACTCCCATCCCACGGTACAAGCGGACCGCAACGCACTCTGTGTTGGAGTCAGCCTAGATAGTGAAAGCCTGCAATCGTTGTCCGAGTTGACCGATGCGACCTTGTATCCAGGTCGCAGCCAGCTCTCGCGTAGTGATCTGCGCATTGCATTGCGTCTATGGCGCAATGCGTCCGCACAAAACGGCAGTGCGCCGGCGCGTCCGTTGCTGCTGCACTTGGCGGCGATGCAGCGCGATTTCATCGAGCAGGAGCAGCGCTGCCCGGGTCGCTCGCGTAGCCGTCGCCGTCAGGTGTTTGGCCGCATGCAGCGCGCACGCATGTATCTGGAAGGCAACAGCGACCGCGTGGTGCGCATTGCCGAGCTGGCGCAGCTGACCAATTTCTCCAGTTGGTATGTCTCCAAGACGTTTCAGAGCCTGTACGAAGAGAGTCCGCAGGCCTTGTCGGCACGTCTGCGCCTGGAGCGTGCATCCGATTTGTTGCGCGATACCTCGATGATGATCGGCGAGGTTGCGGCGGCAAGCGGCTTCGACAATTGCTGCAGCTTCGCACGTGCGTTTCGTGCGCGCTTCGGTGTCTCCGCATCGCGTTATCGCGACCAAACGACAAATCCGCCAGATTCGGCAAACCCACGGAACGTGACGCGCAAAGCGACGATGTTCACGCAATCGTAATTTGCACGGGGGCGCTTAACGCGCCACTAACGAACCCTGGAGAGATTGATGAACCTTCGCACCTCCGCAGTGCGGCTGGGCCTGTTGCCCGCCGGTATTGCGATCGCGTTGACGCCGGCTTTTGCCGCCAATGCACAAGAGCAGTCCGCCCCGTCGACCACGACGCTGGACCGCATTGAAATCACCGGCTCGCGCATCCGCTCGGTCGACGTTGAAACCGCACAGCCGGTGTTCACCGTCACCCAGCAGGACATTCAGAAGTCGGGTCTGGTCAGCGTTGGTGACATCCTCCAGAACCTGTCGATTGCCGGCACCCAGACCTACAGCAAGGCTGCAGTGCTGACCTCCGACCCGGAGCAGGGCGGCCAATACGTCAACCTGTATAACCTTAACGAGAACCGCACCCTGGTGTTGGTGAACGGCAAGCGTTGGACCAGTAGCCTGAACGGCCTGACCGACATGTCCACCATCCCGAGCTCGTTGATCGAGCGCATCGAAGTGCTGAAGGACGGCGCCTCGGCGATCTACGGCTCCGACGCCGTGGCTGGTGTGGTCAACATCATCCTGCGCCAGAACTACGACGGTGCAGAAGCCTCGGCGTATTTTGGCCAGAACGGTCGTGGCGACGGTTCCAAGGAGCAGTACTCCTTCACCGCCGGCACCACCACCGACCGTGCGTCGCTGGTGTTCGGCGCCAACTACACCAACGAAGATCCGGTGTGGGCCAAGGATCGCGCGCTGACCCGTTACTCGGCCGGCCCGAACCACATCGAAGACAGCCTGAGCGCGACCGGCCCGTGGGGTCGTTTCACCTCCAATGGTGAAACCTACATCCTCAACCACACCGGTTCGTTCGACGGCCGTGGCGTGGGTGCGGATTCGCGCAACATCGCCAACTACCACAACGACATCACCACCGACGACTATTACAACTCCGTCGACCAGATGATGTTGCAGCAATCCAGCCGCAACAAGTCGATCTTCACCACCGGCAGCTACAACATCACCGACAGCATCACCTTCAAGTCGACGGCGATGTACTCCGAGCGCGACTCGAACCGTCAGATCGCCGGTTACCCGCTGCAGGCCTCTTCGCAGCCGCAGTTTCCGGTGGCGATCAGCGGCAGCAGCTACTACAACCCGGTCGGCCAGGACATCACCAGCTGGTTCCGTCGTACGGTTGAATTGCCGCGCACCACCGAAAGCAACGTCAAGACCCTGCATTTCGATGCAGCGCTGGAAGGCGTGTTCGACGTGGGTAGCCACGGCTGGAACTGGGACGTGGGCTTCAACTACAACAAGTACGATGTGACGCAGGTTTCGCGCGGCAACATCAACCTGTTGGCGTTGCAGAAGGCGCTGGGCCCGTCGTTCCTCAATGCACAGGGTCAGGTGCAGTGCGGTACGGCTGCCAGCCCGCTGCCGCTGGGCACCAGCAACGCGTTGGGCCAGTGCACCCCGTTCAACATCCTGGGTGGCCCGTCGGCCTCCACACCGAACGCGCTGCAGTACATCAATGCATTGGGCCAGTCGACGCAGCAGAGCCTGAGCAAGCAGTGGACCGCCAACGTCACCGGTGGTCTGTTCGATCTGCCGGCCGGTGAGCTGGGCTTCGCCGCAGGCGTCGAGCACCGCGAAATCAGTGGCTACGACTACCCGGATCAGCTGTCCAGCGCCGGTTACACCACCGACCTGGCTGCGCAGGCCACCGAAGGTCGCTACCAGACCAACGAAGCCTATCTGGAGCTGTTGATCCCGGTGTTGAAGGATCTGCCGGGCGCCAAGGAACTGTCGTTCGACGTGGCCGCGCGTTACAGCAACTACAGCCGCTTCGGCGATACCACCAACAGCAAGTTCAGCTTCACCTGGAAGCCGATCGACGACCTGCTTGTGCGCGGTACCTACGGCACCGGGTTCCGTGCGCCGACCCTGTCGGACACCTTCGGTGGCGGCTCGCAGACGTTCGATACCTTCACCGATCCGTGCGATGCGACCTTCGGGTCGCTGGGCAATGCGGGTGTGGCAGCACGCTGCGCCGGCGAAGGCCTGCCGGCTGGTTTCCGTCAGACCGACACCGCAGGCAATCCGGTGACGCGTCGCGACGTGCAGGGCAATGCGCCGTTCAATTCGGGCGTGGGTAATGCCGAGCTTGAGCCGGAATACAGCATCACCCGCACCGTGGGTATGGTGTATAGCCCGCATTGGGTGCAGGGCCTGGACTTCTCGCTGGATTGGTACCGCATTTCGATCTCCAACATCATCACGTCGCTGACGGCCAATGATGTGTTGAACAACTGCTACCTCAACAGCCTGGCCAGCTACTGCGCCGACTACGGTCGCGACGCGGTCACCGGGCAGGTCACCACGCTGAGCCGCGGCAACGTCAACCTGGGCCGTCTGGAAACCGAAGGCTACAACTTCGGTGTGCGTTATCGCATGCCGGAAACCGCGTACGGCAAGTTCGCTGTCAACCTGGACACCAACTACCTGGCGACCTACAAGTCGCAGGCAGAAGCCGGTGCCGAGTGGGCAAACTCCGCCGGCTACTGGAACTTCCCGCGCGTGCGTGCCACCTTGGGTCTGGACTGGTCGCTGGGTGCGTTGTCGGCCAACTGGAACCTGCGTTACTACGGTGGTTTCCGTGATTACTGCTGGGATGCAGCGGCAGGCATCGAGTGCAACAACCCGAACTACCAGACCCCGAATCCGGGCTGGGGCGGTGGCACCGGTTCCAACAAGAAGGGCTCGATCTCCTACCAGGACGTCTCTGTCACCTGGCAGGCTCCGTGGGATGGCAGCGTGACCGTTGGTGCCCGCAACATCTGGAACAAGCAGCCGCCGGTGACCTACTCGATCACCAACAGCAGCACTGCGGCGATCGATCCGATGCTGGATTACGACCGCTTCCTGTTCGTGCATTACAACCAGCGCTTCTGATCATCGAAGCGTCGTAAGGTGAAAAAAAGACGGGCCGAAAGGCCCGTTTTTTTGTCTATCGTTTGTCGATTGCCTTGTCTTGACTGCAGGTAGCGTGAGGCCTGCGATGCAGGCAACTACGTGAGTCATGGAGTGCGTATGGATGTGTTTCGATGCGCGAGCAATGCGCGGCGAGCGACAGCTATATTCGCTGTGTTTTGTAGCCAGTTGTTCAAGAAAATGGCCTGGGAAAACAGCTGGAAACAGCCAAAGAAAAAGGCGCGACCATGTCGCGCCCTTCTTGTTATATCGGCTTGCTACATCAGCAGTAGCGCCTTGGTTTTAAGCCTCGGCGAGCCCCAACAACGTCTCAGCCTGCTCGCGCCACTTCGGCAGGCGCGTGATCACGCCCACCTTGGACAGATACTCTTCGTCTACGGCTTCGCCGCTGGCCAGTGCCGTGGCGACATGCACCGCGCCGGTCACCCAGAAGCTGCGCAGGCTGGAACGCTGCGGGTGGCGATGGAAGGCCACCGCTTCGATGATCGGCATCGGCAGGCCCCACAGGCCGAGCAGGTACGCACCGGCTTCAGTATGGCCCAGGCGCTCGTCGCCGCCTTCGGCCGGCGGTTCGCGCTCGTCGCGCACGCCGGGCAGCAACAGGCCGATATCGGCCAGCAGCGCGGCGGTGGAGCCGAGTTCTGCACTGGTCGGTGGCAACACTTTTGCAGCCAGACGCGAAGAGAGCAGGGCGCGGCGCTGCATCGCATTGCGCTCGGCCGGGGTCAGGGTCTGCACCGAAAATACTTCGCTGGCCAGCACCAGATCGCGCAGCGTCGCCACGCCCAGACGGGTCACCGCCGTGCGCAGATCGGTGATGCTGCGGCCACCGGAGAAAAACGCCGAATTGCACAACTGCAGCACTTTTGCCGCAATCGCCGGGTCGCCGGCGATCAGCTTGGCGATATCGGCCGCGTCGGCGCCTTCGTCTTCTTCCAGCGCGTGCATCAGGCTCAGATACAGATGCGGCGGCGACGGTAGCTTCTCGATCCGCCCGATCGCGGCGCGCAAGCGCGGATTGGTGAGCAGGTCGCGCAGCTCTTCCAGGCTGGTGACCGCCTCAAGCAGGACTTCCGGCGCCAGCGGCATCGGCAGGAAGCGATGGGCCACCCCGATGATGCGGGCCGGCGGGGTGCGCTGGCCATCCTGCGCATCGATCAACGCAATACGAATGGTGTCCGGGCGCAACGTACGGATTTGCCCCAGCAACGTGGCGGCAGTGAGATCGGGCAGCACCGGTGCAACGATGACGGCATCGAACGGCGATAACGCGGCAGCTTCGATCGCCGAATTTCCGTCGGCCACTTGCTGCGCCTGCCACTGATCGCCCAGATCAGAGACATAGTCGCTCAGGTCGGACGGAAGACTGGCTTCGTCCCCAACAAACAGAATACGCAAGACACTTCCCCAAGAGTCACCGGCGACAGACACCGGCCATACGCTGTCGGCAATGTACCCAATCTGCCGACGGCGGTCACCGGGATCACGCGGAAAGCGTGATCCCGATCGCCCTGCGTTTGCAGGACTGCATCACGCTCGATCGATCAGGCTGCGTCGGAATTGTAGCGTTCCACCGACTCCACCAGGATGCGCTTGGCCTCGGCCGCGCCGCCCCAGCCATCCAGCTTGACCCACTTGCCCTTCTCCAAGTCCTTGTAATGCTCGAAGAAGTGGCCGATGCGCTCCATCCAGTGGCTGGACACCTGATTGATGTCCTCGATGTGCGCATAGCCGGAGAAGATCTTCTCGATCGGCACTGCCAGGATTTTTTCGTCGCTACCGGCTTCGTCGCTCATGCGCAGCACGCCCACCGGACGGCAACGCACCACCGAGCCAGGCACCAGCGGCAGCGGCAGCACCACCAGCACATCGGCCGGGTCGCCGTCGCCACACAAGGTGTTGGGCACGTAGCCGTAGTTGCAGGGGTAACGCATCGGGGTCGACAGGATGCGGTCGACGAAGATCGCGCCGCTGGCCTTGTCCACTTCGTACTTGACCGGCTCGGAATCCTTGGGGATCTCGATGACGACGTTGATTTCGTCCGGCAGATTCTTGCCGGCGGTGACCAGTTCCAGTCCCATGCGCGTAGCTCCGAGGCTTCAGCAGTGTGTGGAGCGCGATTCTACGCGTTCGGCTGTTGCGGTGCAGCGACACTGAATGGGCAATGCGCCGACCCCGGCACGCGGCATAGTCCGCATTCATCATGAGCAGCTCCCCGATCGTTGCGGCCAAAGGCGCGGCGCACGCTGCAGGCTCATCCACTGCAAGGGAATTGCCATGTCCAAGCTCGCACGTTTGCTCGTTGTCCTGCTGCTGTCTGTGTTCGCCCAGGTTGCCGCCGCGGCAACACCGCCGCCGACCTTCGTCGACGCGGTGGACTGGCCCGCCAATGGCGAAGGCTGGGAGGCGTTCGTCGATCTGGAGCAGCGGCTGGAACGCGATTTCGACAATATTTGCGGCGACACCTTTTGCGGTGGCGAATTCAGCGACTACCAGCCGCTACGCTTCCGCTGCTCGGTGCATCGGGTGACCGGCGTGGTGCGCAGCTGCATCTGGACCTTCGGCGCCAGTGAGGTCAGCGTCGATCCCCGCAGCGGGTACCTGCGCTCCGATAGCCGGGTCTGGCGTTGCACGGCGCCGTTGAAGGCCGGGACCGGTCTGGACGAGATGTATCGCACCTTGGCGGTGACCAACCCGCTGTTCGAGCCGCTGCCGAACGGCGCGCCGCCGATCTATGACGGCCTGATCGGCTGCCTCTGAGCATGTGACAGGTGGAGCTGCGCATCTCGCGCAGCTCCACCTGTCGCCGGCCCGGCCGCATGCCAATGGCAGCGGAGCGCGCTGCGATGACCGCATCAGCCGCGCTCTACTCCGTCATCCGTCGTCACCGGCCGAGATGCTGGCGGCCTGCGTGCTTGACGCCGGGTCGCACACGTTCAGAAGGCATGGAACGCATCAAAGCAGGGGCACCAGCAGCAAGGCCACGATGTTGATGATCTTGATCAACGGATTGATCGCCGGCCCTGCGGTGTCCTTGTAGGGGTCTCCCACTGTGTCGCCGGTGATCGCGGCCTTGTGGGCTTCGCTGCCCTTGCCGCCAAAGTGGCCGTCTTCGATGTACTTCTTGGCGTTGTCCCAGGCACCGCCACCGGTGGTCATCGAAATCGCCAAGAATAGGCCGGTGACGATCGTGCCGATCAACAGACCGCCCAGCGCACGTGGCCCGAGCAGCAGGCCGATCACGATCGGCACCACGACCGGCAGCAGCGAAGGTACGATCATTTCGCGGATCGCCGAGCGGGTCAGCATGTCGACTGCGCGGTCGTATTGCGGTTTGGCAGTGCCGGCCATGATTCCCGGGATCTCGCGGAACTGGCGGCGGACTTCCTCGACCACTGCGCCTGCCGCACGCCCCACCGCTTCCATCGCCATCGCCGCGAACAGGTAGGGGATCAACCCGCCGATCAACAAGCCGATGATCACCGTGTGGTCGGACAGATCGAAGGCGAAGACTTCGCCAGGATTGGCCGCCTGCAGATTGTGGGTGTAGTCGGCAAACAGCACCAAGGCAGCCAGCGCTGCCGAGCCGATCGCATAGCCTTTGGTCACCGCTTTGGTGGTGTTGCCCACCGCATCCAGCGGGTCGGTGATGTTGCGCACTTCCGGTGGCAGCTCGGCCATTTCGGCGATGCCGCCAGCGTTGTCGGTGATCGGCCCATACGCATCCAGCGCCACGATCATGCCAGCCATCGACAACATCGCCGTCGCTGCGGTCGCAATGCCGTACAGCCCGCCGAAATAAAACGCACCCCAGATCGCCGCACACACCGCAATCACCGGCAGCGCAGTGGATTTCATCGAGATGCCAAGCCCGGCGATGATGTTGGTGCCATGGCCGGTGGTGCTCGCCGCTGCCACGTGCTGCACAGGCTTGTATTGGGTGCCGGTGTAGTACTCGGTGATCCAGACGATCAGGCCGGTGAGCACCAGGCCGATCAATGCGCATACATACAACGACGTCGCGCCATGGATGTTGTCGCGCATCAGCGTCTGGGTGATTGGCCAGTAGGCGAGTGCGGCCAGCACGCCTGAGACGATCACGCCTTTATAGAGCGCGCCCATGATCAAGCCACCGGCTTTGACCTTGACGAAGCCCGCGCCCACGATCGAGGCGATGATCGACACGCCACCGAGTACCAGCGGATACAGCACCGCATGCGGCCCGGTGTCGGCCAGCGTCAGACTGCCCAGCAACATCGTGGCGATCACGGTGACGGCATAGGTTTCGAACAGATCCGCCGCCATGCCTGCGCAGTCGCCGACGTTGTCGCCAACGTTGTCTGCGATGACCGCCGGATTACGCGGGTCATCCTCGGGAATGCCGGCTTCGACCTTGCCGACCAGATCCGCACCCACGTCCGCGCCTTTGGTGAAGATACCGCCACCCAGGCGCGCGAAGATCGAGATCAGCGAAGACCCGAATGCCAGACCCACCAATGCGTGGAGGTTTTGCTCCAGCGGCAGGCCCATCGCCTGCAGCACCGCGTAATAACCGGCCACGCCGAGCAATCCCAAGCCCACCACCAGCATGCCGGTGATAGCGCCGCCGCGGAAGGCCACATCCATTGCCTTGCCGATGCCATGCCGCGCGGCCTCGGCGGTGCGCACATTGGCGCGTACCGACACGCTCATGCCGATATAGCCGGCCAGCCCCGACAGCACCGCGCCGATCGCAAAACCCACCGCGGTGTACCAGCTCAGAAACAGCCCGACCAACACGAACAACACGCCACCGGCGATTGAAATCGTGAGGTATTGCCGGTTGAGATAGGCGCGTGCGCCTTCCTGGATCGCGGCAGCGATCTCCTGCATGCGTGCGTTGCCACTCGGCTGCGCGATCACCCAGCGTGCCGACACAATTCCATAGACGATTGCCAGGACCGCACAACCCAGTGCAAGCAGTAATCCGTAATGTTCCAGCATGACCCCTCCCAAGAGAATGGATGTCGTCCGGTCGGGACGAACCAAGGGCGATGCACGCAGCGAGTGGACTGGCGAATACGGACTCGACGGTCACAATGACCGTAACGCGCGTCGCGATGTTCATGTGGCCGGATCGCGGCCGAGTATGCGCCGCACCTTGTGAGGCTGCCACCACTACGGCTTTGGCATGTTGTTCAGTCGCGGCGTGACAGCCTGCGGCCCAACGTGATCGACCCGATCCAGGAGTGTGTATGTCGAACTATGCCGCGTCGAAGTCTGCCGTGACGATTGCAGCCTTGTTGCTCACCAGCTACGCGCTTGCTGCTGAGCCAACGCCGGAGTTGAAACAGCGCGATGCCGGCACCGCGCAAGCGGTCGGTGCCGTGCACACCTTGCGCCAGATTCCCGAAGCCTGCGCTCGCCTAGAAGGCGTGTTCACCGGTAACGCTGCGCAGCCATACACCTTCTCGGTCGTGCGTAGCAGCCCGACCTGCCAGCCACGCGCGCGCTTCGTGGATTTCGCCAAGGCCACGCCCAGCGTCGCATCGGGTTGGATCTTCAACGACGTGATCCGCGTCCCGAGCGCCGCCTGCCCGGCGCAGCAGGCCGTGGTGCGCATCTGGCGTAAGCCTGTGGAGGCCAAACCGCAACTCGATGGCCAAGGCCAGTCGCGCATCTATCTGGAAGACGCCAAGCAACAGGCCGCAGCCGGAAAGATGCCGCAGGTGCCGATGTTTGCTGCGCAGATGACGGTGGAAGGCAAGGCTTGTCAGTAAACGAGCCATTCTGTTTCGTTTCGAGATATTAAAAACAGCGCACCCCGGCAATGTTGGGATGCGCTGTTTTGTCTTTTAGTCGACCTCGAAAGCCGACGATGTAGCGCTTAAGTGATTGCACAATCAAGCGAGTTCTTGCTGCCAGGTTGTATTGGCGGAATCAGCTAATCCACCATGCCTTTTGCTCTCGGCTATCTGCAACAGGATGCTGAGAAGGCTAGGGACGGGTTGCGCATGCGGTCCTCTCGATGGAAGCGACGGATTCTTCTGCCTGGCAATACCTGAAGCTCAGCCCTCCCAAGCCGGCAACTTCTTCGCCACCGCCACATTCTTCAAGGTCACATACTTCGGCAACCCATCGCTGCCGTAGGCCAGCGGCGCTTCGCCCTTGATCAGTGGGGCGAAATAGCGGCGGGCGCGTTCGGTGATGCCGAAGCCGTCCTTGCGCAGGAAGCTGGGCGGCATCTTCTTTTCGTGGTTGGCCACCTTGTGCAGCGGGGCGGGCACGATCTTCCAGCGATAGGGGGCGTCGCTGACGCGTTCGATCACCGGGATCACCGCGTTCATGCCCTTAAGCGCGTATTGCACGGCGGCCTTGCCGACGGCCTGAGCCTGCTCCCAGTCGGTTTTGGAGGCCAAGTGACGTGCGGAGCGTTGCAGGTAATCGGGCAGTGTCCAGTGCACCTTGTAGCCGAGTTCCTGCTTCACTTGCGCGGCGAGGAATGAGGCGACGCCGCCGAGTTGCGCATGCCCGAACGAGTCGGTGGCGCCGCCTGCGTCGGCGACGAACGTGCCCTGTGCGTCCTGGATGCCTTCGCTGGCGACCACCACGCACCAGCCGACTTTTTCCACTACCTGCTTGACCTTGGCCAGGAATACCGCCTGGTCATAGGCGCGTTCGGGCAGCAGGATGATCTGCGGTGCATCGTCCGGACCTTGACCGGCCAGACCTGCCGCGGCGGCGAGCCAACCGGCGTGGCGGCCCATCGCTTCGTAGATGAAGACTTTGGTCGAGGTGTCGGCCATCGCGGCGACATCCAGTGCGGCTTCGCGCACCGAGACCGCGGTGTATTTCGCCGCCGAGCCGAAGCCGGGGCAGGTGTCGGTTACTGCGAGGTCGTTGTCGATGGTCTTGGGCACGCCGATGCAGTGCAGCGGGTAGCCGTAGGCCTTGGCCAGCTGCGAGACCTTCCACGCGGTATCGGCCGAGTCGTTGCCGCCGTTGTAGAGGAACCAGCGCACGTCGTGCGCACGCAGCACGTCGAGCAGGCGCTCGTACTTGGCGCTGTCTTCTTCCAGCGACTTGAGCTTGTAGCGGCACGAGCCGAATGCGCCGCCGGGGGTCTGCGCCAGCGCGGCGATCGCGGCGGCGGATTCTTTCGAGGTGTCGATCAGCTCCTCGCGCAATGCGCCCAGGATGCCGTTGCGTGCGGCCAGCACCTTGATCTTGCGCGCGCGCGCTTCGGTGATCACACCGGCGGCGGTGGCATTGATGACGGCGGTAACGCCGCCGGATTGGGCATACAACAAGTTGCCAGTAGACATAGGGGGACGGGCTCCTCAATGGGACATGGCGCAGGGGACAGTGCCGGGACATTCCCCGGATGCGGTAAGCTGCACGACCAGACGGTCAGCGCTGGCGAAGACCTGAGTCTAACGCCGCCAACCGCAACGCGTTTTTATTCGAAAGTGGAGTCCACTGATGCGATTGGTTCTGTTGGGACCGCCCGGTTCGGGCAAGGGCACCCAGGCGACACGGCTCAAAGACACCTTTGAGATCCCGCATATTTCCACCGGCGATCTGCTGCGCGCCGAAGTGGCTGCTGGCTCGCCGCTGGGCCTGAAGGCCAAGGAAGTGATGGCACGCGGCGATCTGGTGTCCGACGAAATCCTGCTCGGCATGTTGGAGGCGCGGCTCGGTCAGGCCGACGTTGCGAAGGGTTTCATTCTCGATGGCTATCCGCGCAACGTGGCGCAGGCCAATGCGCTGGATGGGCTGCTCAGCAAGATCGGCCAGCCGTTGGACGCGGTGGTGCAGTTGGATGTCGCCAGCGAGTTGCTGGTCGAGCGCATCGCTGGTCGTGCCAAGGCCGAGGGCCGCGAAGACGACAATCCCGAATCGGTGCGCAAGCGCCTGCAGGTCTATACCGATTCCACCGCACCGGTGATCGGCTTCTACGAGCAGCGCGGCAAGCTGGCGTGCGTCGATGGCGTGGGTTCGCTGGACGAAGTGCTCGAGCGCATCAGCAAGGCGCTCGGTCGCTGAGTCAACTGGGCCGGGCGCAACGTCCGGCCCGGCGACAAAAGCCGCGCGCCATCAGGCAGCGCGGCTTTTTTTCGCGTTTGCGATGCCGCAAAGAAAAACCCCGGTCATACAAGACGACCGGGGCGGAATAACGCCAGTGATGGGCTTGCTCAGAGCCCCGACAGCATGAGCTCCCTGGGGATTTTGGCCACTTGGGGAGTAGGACCAAAAGGGTGCTGCGACTGGCGTTCAGCATGGTGGGATATGTGACGAAGTTCGCATATAGGGAAATTCCCGACAGTACGGTAGGAGTTTCCTGACAGCGCCGTTGGCGATGGATCGGAATGTCCCGTAACTCCGGCGATCGGCGACAATGTGCGGCATGACCAAACTCCACATCCTCGGCATCGCCGGGACCTTCATGGGCGGTGTCGCCGCTCTTGCGCGCGAGCTGGGCTGGCCGGTAGAGGGCAGCGACCAGGCCATCTATCCGCCGATGTCCACGCAGCTGGAAACGCTCGGCATAGCGCTGGCGCAGGGCTACGCGCCGTCCAATATTTCGGCCGATACCACCGATGTGGTCATCGGCAATGCCTTGTCGCGCGGCAACCCCGCCGTGGAAGCGGTGCTGGACGCGGGGCGTCGCTACACCTCCGGTGCGCAGTGGCTGGCCGAGCAGGTGCTGCCGGGCCGCGACACGCTGGCGGTCGCCGGCACCCATGGCAAGACGACCACCACCACCATTTTGAGCTTTTTGCTTGAGGCGGCCGGGCGTGCGCCGGGCTTTTTGATCGGCGGGGTGGCCGAAGACTTCGGCGTGTCGGCGCGGTTGGGGCAGGGGCGCGAATTCGTGGTGGAAGCCGACGAGTACGACACTGCGTTCTTCGACAAGCGCAGCAAGTTCGTGCACTACCGGCCGCTGGTGGCGATCCTCAACAACCTGGAATACGACCATGCGGACATTTTTCCCGACGTGGCGGCGATCCAGCGCCAGTTTCATCATCTGGTACGCACGGTACCGGCACGCGGGCGGCTGATCGTCAACGGCGAAGATGCGCGCCTGGCCGAGGTGCTGGCGATGGGCTGCTGGACGCCGGTGGAGCGCTTCGGTTTCGATGCGGCGTTGGAGTGGAGCGCACGCTTGATCGCCGCCGATGGCAGCATGTTTGCAGTGCTGCATCGCGGTGTGGAGATCGGCCAGGTGCACTGGCCGCTGGTCGGGCGGCATAACGTGCTCAACGGGTTGGCGGCGCTGGCCGCCGTGCATGCAGTGGGCGTGGATCCGGCGAGTGTGATGCCGGCGCTGGCGCGCTTCCAAAGCGTCAAACGGCGACTGGAAGTGCTGGGGCAGGCGCGCGACATCACCGTGTACGACGATTTTGCGCATCACCCCACCGCGATTGCGACCACGCTGCAGGGCTTGCGTGCGAAGGTCGGCGCTGCACGCGTGCTGGTGGCGATGGAGCCGCGCAGCAATTCGATGCGGCTGGGCGCGCATGCGCAGGCGTTGGCGCCATCGTTACAAGATGCCGATGCGGTGGTGTTCCTGCATCGGCTCGAATTGGCCTGGGATGCGACGCCGATCGTTGCGCAGGTGCGCGGTGATGCACATGTGGCGCACGACGTGGATGCATTGCTGCACACGCTGGGCGAGATTGCGCAGCCCGGCGACCATGTGGTGTTTATGTCCAATGGCGGCTTCGACGGCGCGCCGCGTCGCTTTCTGGCGCAGCTGTCCTGATGAACGAAATGACCACCACTGCCGACAGCAGCGCATTACCGCTGTTTCCGCTGCACAACGTGCTGTTGCCGGGCGCCGCGATGGGCTTGCGCGTGTTCGAGCGCCGCTATCTGGATCTGGTGCGCGAGTGCGGCCGCACCGACACCAGTTTTGGGGTGTGCCTGATTCTGGATGGGGCAGAAGTCGGCGTGCCGGCGACACCGGCGGCGTTCGGCACCGAAGTGCGTATCGAGGATTTCGACGTTGGTGCCGACGGTGTGCTGGTACTGCGTTTGCGCGGGACGCGGCGCTTCCATGTGCAGCGTTCGCGTATCCGCGACAACGGGCTTGTCGTGGGCGAGGTAAGTTGGTGCGAGCCCGACAGCGATGACGAGTTGCGCCCCGAGCACAGCCTGCTGGCCACCGTGCTCGAGCGCATGCTCGAACAGGTGGGTGGCGAATTCGCATCGGCCGGACCCGGCCTGCTGGATCAAGCGGCTTGGGTAGGTTGGCGGCTGGCCGAGTTGCTGCCGCTGACCGAGCAACAACGCCTGTCGTTGTTGCAGCAGGACGACCCGCATCGGCGCATGGATCAGTTGCTGGCGTGGATGCCGTAACGCGGTGATGCTGTGGCGTGGGTGACCCATCACCGCGCTTGCACCGCTGCAGCGGCACACTCGCCATGCTTGAGTGCGCTGACGATGGCATCCATGCACTGGATGCGCGCAACGGCGTCACTCGTTATCGATCCATGGAGTGTGCCTTGATCATCGATGTCAAACCGCGTGTATCCGATGTGTTCGACCAGGTCTGGCGGACCCTGGCGGTGTTGTTCGTCTGGGACGTGTTGATCACGATCATCTACTACGTGCTGCCGTTCCGCGCGCCTGCGTTGCCGCTGACCATCTTCGGTTCGGCGTTGGCGTTGTTTCTGGGGTTTCGTGCCAACTCGACCTACCAACGCTGGTGGGAAGGGCGCGTGCTGTGGGGCCAGATGATCAATGCATCGCGCAACCTGGTACGTCTGAGCATCAGCGTGTTGTCTGCGCCGGAAGCCGCAGCGCTGGGGCGCACGATCGCGTTGCGCCAGGTAGCGTACGTGTATGCGTTGCGCTGCCAGTTGCGCCGATTGCCAGTGGATGCGGTGCTGGAATCGCGGCTGGATGCCGATGAGGTGGCTTCGGTGATCACGCGTACCAATGTCGCCAATGGCCTGCTCGATAACACCGGGCGCAGCGTGGAGCAGGCGCGTCGCGATGGCTGGATCGACAGCATTCAGCAGGCCAGTGTCGAGCGCATTCTGGTGGACATCGCCAACGCACAAGGCGGTATGGAACGGCTGAAAAATACGCCGCTGCCGTATCAATATCGCTTCTATCCGAACCTGTTTACGCGGCTGTTCTGCGTGTTGCTGCCGATCGGCCTGGTGGAAACGCTGCAATACGCCACACCGGTGGGTTCGACCGTTGCGGGCTTGATGTTTTTGGCAGTGCTCAAGATCGGCGACGAGTTGGTCGATCCCTTCGCCAACACCATCCACGATCTGCCGCTGGATAGCATGTGCCGCACGGTGGAAATCGATGCATTGCAGGCGATTGGCGAGCAGGCGCCGGAGCCGATGCAGCCGGTGGATGGTGTGTTGTGGTGAGTGCATCGCGCCTTTGACCAATGCGGCTTGTGCACATCCAAACGGCGCTAAACACCCGGAATCTTGTTTATCTTGAAGTGATTGGACAGGGTGGATAGATCACTTGCGGGGCGACTGATCTGTGGCTTGGCTGCAGGGCCCTTGCCCGCCCACCATCGCAGGACACGCCGCAAGTACGTCCGTGTAGGCTCTTACGCGGCATCCATGCCGCGTAAGGTCCCGCGACGGTGGGCGGGCAAGGACCGGCCGAGATGGTCGGTGTGCATGGTGCAAGCAATGCATGATGTGCCTCTACTTCGCTAGCTCACTTGTAATTCTGCGACCCGCATCAGCAGGCCAATGCAACTCGCAAGACGGCCAGCTTTTACGCAGCTACCGACCAACTGTCTGGCGCGGTGGCCTCACCGATTGCGGGACCGTGTGGCGGCATGGATGCCGCCACCGAGCCTCCACGGACGGATTCACGGCGTGTCCCGCGAGCGGTGAGGGCACCGCGCACTCGACCAATCAGGCTGTTGACCTAAACATTCGACTGCGTCCAAGTGACGCGAACGCGTTGCCGCCATCGATACAGCGTTCAAGACGTTTTATTAGCAGCTCTTATCTACAGGACTGCGCGTTCGCCGGACGCTGACCAATCGATCGATCAACGAGGCTGTTGTGACGGATCCGATGCAGTCGAATCGGACCCTGTGGTTTCCGTCTGTGGTGCGGCGTTGTCTTTGTCCTCTCGTCGCACCGCATTTCCGGAAGTGCTGTCGATCAAGATCACTGGTACCTGTGAGCGCCGACGCTGTTCGACGCGATGCGGCAATGGGCCGAGTGCTTCACGCAAAGCGCTCAGCGCCGGGTCCACGCCACGCAGCGGATACCACAGCCCGATCAGGCTGAAATGGCGGCTGTAGCGCAGCGTCTGGGTGCTGCCTACCCACAGCGGTTGTGCACCTGGTTGCAGGCGAGCCGCTGCCGGCCACAGGCGCAGCACATGCACATGGCCGGGCGCGGCATGACGCACCATCAGCAGCGCTTCGACCTGTGTATCCAGGGTGGCCGGCAGGATCGGCACCTCATCCGGGCGGCCGCTGACGTCGAGCAGATGCAGCGCTTGCTCCCAACCGGCCTGCGGTTGCACCCGCCACCCGCGCGCTTCGAGTTGGCGCTGCAGGGGTGCGAGCGGGCCGGCCAGTTGCACGTCCAGCGGCCAGCGCTGGTCGTCGTCGAATTCGTTGCGGCGCGCCGGCAGCAGGCGCCACTGGCCATTCCACCAGTCGCTGGCCGGCAACTCCATCAGCAGCGGCGGCGGCGGTTCGAACTTGGCCAGTTTGGCTTCCAGATTGCGCGGGGCAAACACGATCGCGCAGGTCAGGAACACGCCGTAGAACATCCACGACACCGGCTTGACCCAGAACGCGCGCGTGGCGCGGCGTCGGTAAGCGATGCCCAGCACCAGCAGCCAGAAAATGCCGAACAACATGCCGCCGACCACGTCGCTGAGCCAATGCGCGCCCAGGTACAACCGTGCAAATCCAATGAGCGAGACGATTGCGCCGCTGACCAGATACGGCCACACCCGCCGCCGGCCGGGCAGCTCGCGCGCGATCAGCAATGCGAAGAAGCCGAAGCCAATCGTGGCCATGGTGACGGCCACCGACGGAAACCCGAATCCGCTGCTGGCCGCAGGCGGGCGCACCACCTGCACGGTGGCGCCCAGCAACTGGGTCAACGCCAAGCCAAAGGCCAGCGCGATCACCCAATGCGCCACCGCCATCCAGCGTCGGCGCCAGGCCAGGTAGCTCATCGCTGCGGCGATCGCCGGCAGCAGTACCTGCCAGTCGCCCAGCGAGGCCAGCGCCACCATCGGGTAGTCGGCCAGCGGGTTGCGCAGCGCCAGCATCAGATCGTGCACGGCCAGGTCCACGCGCAGCGGCTCGCCATGCGCCAGCACCACCATCAACAGCACGAACCAGCCCCAGCCCAACAGCAGCAGCATCAACGCCATCATCGCCAGCGGCACCGACTCGCGACGGCGTGGGTCGAACACGCCCACCGACCAGTTGCCCAGCACCGGATGCCGATGCGACCACTCCAGCAGCCGCGCAAGCAGCGCATCCAGATGGCCAGCCGACCAGCGATACGAGTACAGCACCACCGCCCAGGCCAGCCCGATCACCGCGACCAATAGCGTAACCACCACGAACAAACGCCCGGCCACTGCCGCAACCGCATCGTAAGCGGTGCCCAGCACCCAGCCCGGCACCAGAAACAGCAGCGCCCACGAGATGCAGGCCAGGCCGCTGGCAAACAGATAGCGCTTGAACGGCATGTGCGACATGCCGGCGATGGCCGGCACGAACGGCCGCACCGCGCCCACGTAGCGGGCGATCAGAATGCTCTTGAAGGCATTGCGCCGGAACAGCAGCTCGCCGCGTTCCAGCAATTGCGGGTAGCGGCGAAACGGCCAATAGGTGTGCAGCTGGTGACCCCAGCGATGGCCCACCCAAAAGCTCAGCGCGTCGCCGACGAAGGCGCCCAACGTGGCGCAGACCACCGCATACGGCCCGTTGATCTGGCCGAGCCCGATCAACACGCCGATGGCGAACAGCAACGGCAGCGCCGGCACGATGGCGCCGAGCACGATCACCGCATCGCAAAATGCGATGGCAAAGATCACCACGCCAGCCAAGGTGGGGTGGTGTCCGATCCACTCCAGCGTGGCGTCGATCCATGAGTTCATTGCCGAATTATAGGTGGGCATGGCGACGAGGGGACTTGCGCCGTCATCACATCGGCCTGCCTGCTTCACCTCAGGTTGCGAGCGGGCAACGTTGACGCTTGTGTGACACGCAGGCAACGCGCGCTGTGTGGCGAGGCGGACGGCCCGCCTACAATGCAGGGATGAGTGACGATCCCGCCGGCCATCTGCCGCTGAAGTCCGATACCTTCGGGCGCATCCTGTTGATCCGCGAAGGCGATCGCGTGTTCGTGCGGCGCGACCTGAGCGTGGCGCCGTGGTTGTTGCGCGGCGTGGCCTGGTGGTTGGCGCGACGCGAAGCCCTGGCCTTGCGTCAGCTGGATGGCTTGCCGCGGACGCCACGGCTGCTGCGCTGGGATGGACGCCAGCTGGATCGCAGCTATCTGGCCGGCGATGCGATGTACCAGCGCCCGCCGCGCGGCGATCTTGCTTACTTCCGTACCGCACGCAAGTTGCTGCAGCAGCTGCATCGCTGCGGGGTGGCGCACAACGACTTGGCTAAAGAGGCCAACTGGCTGGTGCAGGACGACGGCAGCCCGGCGGTGATCGATTTCCAGCTCGCGGTGCGCGGCAATCCTCGCGCGCGCTGGATGCGTCTGCTTGCACGCGAGGATCTGCGCCATCTGCTCAAGCACAAGCGCATGTATTGCCCGGCCGCCATCACCCCGGTGGAACGCCGCGTGCTCAAGCGCACCTCCTGGGTGCGCGAGCTGTGGTTCGCCACCGGCAAACCGGTCTATCGCTTCGTGACCCGCCGCGTATTGCATTGGGAAGACAACGAGGGGCAGGGGCCGAAGCCTTGAAGTGCTGGTAATCGGGAATCGGGAGTAGGGAATCGGTAGGGCGCATCGCAGCAGCTGATCGTGCGTCGGCTGCTGAACGTTCAAGGCGCTAAGCTTTTGCGATTCCCCATTCTCGATTCCCGATTCCCATGACCTTAAACGGCAAAACCCTGTTCATCACCGGTGCCTCGCGCGGGATTGGCCTGGCGATTGCGTTGCGGGCGGCGCGCGATGGCGCCAATGTGGCGATTGCGGCCAAATCGGCGGTGGCTAATCCCAAGTTGCCGGGCACCATCCATAGCGCTGCCGAGGCGGTGACTGCGGCCTGTGGGCAGGCGCTGGCGCTCAAGTGCGATATTCGCGAAGAAGAGCAGGTGCGTGCGGCGGTGGCCGCGACTGTCGAGGCGTTCGGCGGTATCGACATCCTGGTCAATAACGCCAGCGCGATCTGGTTGCGCGGCACGCTGGACACGCCGATGAAGCGCTTCGATCTGATGCAGCAGGTCAATGCGCGGGGCAGTTTTTTGTGCGCACAAGCGTGCCTGCCGCATCTGTTGCAGGCGGCCAATCCGCACATCCTCACCCTGGCGCCGCCACCGTCCTTGAACCCGGCGTGGTGGGGCGCGCATACCGGCTACACCCTGGCCAAGATGGGGATGAGCCTGGTGACGCTTGGGCTGGCCGCCGAGTTCGGCCCGCAAGGCGTGGCGGTCAACGCGCTATGGCCACGCACCGTGATCGCCACCGATGCGATCAACATGATCGATGGCGTGGATGCCGCTGCATGTCGCCGGCCGGAGATCATGGCCGACGCGGCGCATGCAGTGCTTACGCGCGAGGCGGCAGGATTTCATGGCCAGTTCCTGATCGACGACGAGGTGCTGGCCCAGGCCGGCATCACCGACCTGAGCGGCTATGCGGTCGACCCGTCGCGTGCGTTGCTGCCGGATCTGTTTCTCGACTGAGTGCGGCGAACATCGCAGCGCGCTTGGCTGGATACGGAGGGCGGCCGGGGAATCGGCGTGCGGGGTACCGCGATTCGAAGGATGGTGGATGTGGCAGACACGCGGTCGCGTTTTGGAGTGTCAGCCAAGGCATGCGCGTCCTGTCAGTGAGCACAAAAAGTTCACAGTAGGGTTTGTTATCGTGCGCGGCTGAAAACGTTTCCAACAGGGATGTACCGCGCGTGTCTCCGAAGTTCCGTGTGCTTGTCCTGGTGGCTTGCGTGTCCGTGCTGGCGACCGCCTGTGGCGGCAAGTCGCAGCAGCCTGCAACCGGTGCCGATACCAAGACGACCGAAAGACAGCTGGATTCCTTGCAAGGCGTCAACGCCAAGCTCGGCGCCTACATCGACTGCTTCAACCGCGTCAACGCAAAAGTGCACGCCGGCGCCAGGTACTACACCGGCTGGATGCAGGACCCGTTCGCCGGCCCGACCGGTCGCGAATCCGGCATGACCGGTCCATACGATATCGACCACGACGACATGAAGCAGTGCGATGCGCCGGTCAGTGCGGCCGCTGCGGCGAAACCATCGCTGTCTGCGTTGGACAAGGCGGCACGCGACTATCGCGCGGCATTGAAGGCGCTGCAGCCGATCAGTCACGCGGTGGCCGATTACTACACGCGGCAGGACTACGAAGACGACCAGTTCGCCAAGGGCAAACAGCTGCATCCGGAGTTGATGGATGCGCTGGCGACCTACGCCGATGCCAGTACCACCTTCAGCGCCGAACTGGACCTGCAAAACGACGCGGCGCAACGCGAAAAACTCAAGATGCTGGAGCGAGGCGAGGGCCGCACGCGCGAGTACTACCGGCTGGCGATGATGCTCGACGCCAAGAAGATTGCCGATGCACTGGAAGAGGATCAGTTCGACGTGCTACGTGTCACCGCGCTGCTGGACGGCTTCAACCGTCTCTCCGATGAGGCGCATGCCAAGGTGGCCGACCAGGAGCCGGGCAGGCTGACCTGGAACAGCTTCGAAACCGCTGCAGAAACCTTCCGCAGACAAGCCAAGGCGCGGGTGAAACGCGTAGTCGAAAAAACGCCCTATAGCAAGCTGGAACAGGGCTGGTTGAATAGCCCCTCGCTGGCGCCCGAAGGCTCGTCGCGCAAGTTGCTCAACACTTACAACGCACTGGTGTCCGAAAGCAATCGTGAGTAAGCACTGCTGTCCTAAGCCATCGTTCGTGTGCCGGGCGATCGGCTGCGCCAGATGTCATTCGGCCGCACGCTGCGGCGCCACCTTCTTCAACCCATCAATGGAACGCAAGATGACCCATCAACTTCGTTATGCGCCGCTCGCCGCGGCGATGGCTTTCGCTGCGCTGCTTGCCGGCTGCCAGAAAAACGCACCCGCCGCCGCCGCGGTGGAAGGCGCCGACAAGATCAACGCCTACATCACCTGCTTCAACGGCGTCGAGCAGCCGATCCATGAGAGCTATCAGCAATATATCGGCTGGATGCAGGACCCCGAGGCTGGTCCGACCGGCAAGGAAAGCGGTATCCATGCACCGGGCACGGTGCTCTCGCATCACGTGGACGAATGTGGCGCGCCGATGACTGCGGCGTTGGCGCAAACGCCGGCCAACCCCGAGCTCGACCCGGTGGCCAAGACCTATCAAGAACGTTTCACCACGCTCAACGAACGTATCGGGGAAGCGGTGCGCTACTACGACCGCGAGGATTATCTGCGCGACGACGGCAAGGGCATGAAGGCGCTGCACGCGCCGCTGATGCAGGCCTATCAGGCATTCTTCGAAGCCGGCGCAGCCATGAATACCGCGCTTGAACATAATGAAGACACGCGTCGCCAAGCCCAGATCGATGCGATCGAAAAGGAAGAAGGCCGCAGCGCTTCCTGGTATCACTTGAAGATCATCGGCGAAGGCAAGCAACTGGTGCAGGTGCTCGACAACGACACGCCGGACCTTGCCGCAGCGCAGTCCCAGCTCGCGCGCTACCAGGGCATTCTGGAAGAGGCGCAGAAGGCCAAGATCGGGCAGGGCGATGCGATGTGGGGCCATATGGAACGTTCCGCCGACAAGCTTGCGCGCGAGTCGGGGCGGCTGGTCGAGCGTATCCGCACCAAGACACCATTGAACAAGAGCGAGCAAATGCTGCTGGAAAGCGGCTCGATGCCGCCGGGTGGCACACGCCAGGCAGTGCTGGCCAGCTACAACGATCTGATCGACATGAGCAACCGCATGTCGCATTGATGCTGTGCACGCGTCTCTGTCGCGTTGTGGAAGCGCATCGAACAGGTGATTGTGCAAGTTCCGAAGGCACCGCTATTTCGAGTGGTAGCTGAATTCAGATGTAGTCAAAAGTCCAGTCGGTCGAGAGCGCGGTGTCCTCACCGCTCGCGGGACACGCCGTGAATCCGTCCGTGGAGGCTCGGTGGCGGCATCCATGCCGCCATACGGTCCCGCAATCGGTGAGGACACCGCACCAGGACATTGGTCGGTAGCTGCGTAAAAAGCTGGCCGTCTCGCGAGTTGCATTGGCCTGCTGATGCGGGTCGCAGAATTACATGTGAGCCAGCAAAGTAGAAGCACGCCATGCATTGCTTGCACCACACACACCGACCATCTCGACGGGTCCTTGCCCGCTCACCGTCGCGGGACCTTACGCGGCATGGATGCCGCGTAAGAGCCTACACGGACGTACTTGCGGCGTGTCCCGCGCCGGTGAGCGGGCAAGGACCCTGCAGCCAACCTACAGATCAGCCGCTCCACACCTGATCCACCCGCACTGCCCAACCACTCCAAGCCACTCCAAACTACTCCAAGACACTTTAGCCGTTGGAGAGTTCCGGCAGCGGCTCTGCACATTGCCGGCAATACCGCGCATCCGGCGCATGGCCTTCCAGCCCGCAACGCGGGCAATTGCGGACATCGCGCTTGCCGGCGTGGCCGCCTTCGCGCAGCGTGCTGGCCAGTTCGGCGGTGTAGATGCCGGTGGGCACCGCGATGATGCTGTAGCCGATCAGGATCAGGGCCGAGGTGACGAAGCGGCCCAGCGTGGTCTGCGGCACCAGATCGCCGAAGCCCACCGTGGCCATCGTCACGATGGCCCAGTACATGCTGGTCGGGATGCTGGTGAACCCGTGTTGCGGGCCTTCGATCACGTACATCGTGGCGCCGGCGATCACGGTGATGGTGAGCACGCTGAACAGGAACACCAGCACCTTGCGCCGGCTGCGCCACAGCGCGTCCACCAGCTGCCCGCTCTCTTCGATGTAGCGGGTGAGCTTGAGGATGCGGAACAGGCGCAGGATGCGCAGCACGCGCACGACCAGCAGCGTCTGCGCACCGGGCACGAAGAACGACAGATAGCTGGGCAGGATCGACAGCAGATCGATCACCCCCCAGATGCTGAGCGCGTAATGCAGCGGGCGCCGTACCACTGCCAGACGCAATGCGTATTCGACGGTGAACAGCACCGTGAACGCCCATTCCAGCGGCACCAACCAGTGCGCCGAGTGCGAGTGGATGCGCGGCACGCTGTCGATCATGATCACCACCACGCTGGTGAGGATCGCCACCACCAGCATCAGATCGAAATTGCGCGACGGGCGGGTGTCGTGACGATAGATGATGTCGAACCAGTGCCGGCGCCAGCCGTCGTCGGTGGCAGGGGTAAGCTGAGGATCGGAGAAAGGGCGCATGCGCGCATTGTGCCGCAGGCCGGCGAATGCGCGAGAATGCGGGTTCTCCCTCCGCTTCTGCGACCCACCATCATGAGCACCGCTGCCGATTCGCCCCTGTCCTTCGCGCATTACTACCTGCCGGTCTACCGCCCGCGCCAGGTGGTGCTGGAGCGTGGACAGGGCAGTCGCGTGTGGGACGACCAGGGCCGCGAATATGTGGATCTGTCCGCAGGCATCGCGGTCAGCGGGCTGGGCCATAACGATCCGGATCTGATGGCTGCGCTCACCGAGCAGGCCGGCAAGTTGTGGCACACCAGCAACGTGTTCTTCAGCGCACCGCCGCTGAAGCTGGCCGAGGAACTGGTCACTGCTTCGCGTTTCGCGCAGAAGGTTTTTCTCTGCAACTCGGGCACCGAGGCCAACGAGGCGGCGATCAAGCTGGTGCGCAAGTGGGCCAGCAATCAGGGCCGCCCGGCCGACAAGCGCGTCATCGTGACCTTCCGCGGCAGCTTCCATGGGCGCACCCTGGCCTCGGTCACTGCGACCGCACAGCCCAAGTATCAGGAAGGCTACGAGCCGCTGCCCGGCGGCTTTCGCTATGTGGATTTCAACGATGTGGCGGCACTGGAAACGGCCATGGCGGCCGGCGATGTCGCTGCGGTGATGCTGGAGCCGATTCAGGGCGAGGGCGGAGTGATGCCGGCCGAGCCGGGCTTTCTGAGCCGCGTGCGCGCGCTGTGCGATCAGCACGATGCACTGCTGGTGCTCGACGAGATCCAGTGCGGCATGGGCCGCACCGGCACGCTGTTTGCGCACTGGCAGGAGCAGGTGACGCCGGACATCGTGACGCTGGCCAAGGCGCTGGGTGGCGGCTTCCCGATCGGTGCGATGCTGGCCGGCCCCAAGGTGGCCGAGACCATGCAGTTCGGCGCGCATGGCACCACCTTCGGCGGCAATCCGTTGGCCGCGGCGGTGGCGCGCGTGGCGCTGCGCAAGCTGGCCTCGCCGCAGATTGCAGAGAACGTGGCGCGTCAGTCGGCTGCGTTGCGCGCCGGTCTGGACGCGCTCAACGACGAGTTCGGCGTGTTTGCGCAAATCCGCGGGCGCGGCTTGATGCTGGGCGCAGTGCTGGCCCCGGCGCATGCCGGGCAGGCCGGGGCGATCCTGGATTTTGCAGCCAAGCATGGTTTGCTGTTGTTGCAGGCGGGGCCGGATGTCTTGCGTTTTGTGCCGGCGCTCAATTTGACCGATGCCGAGCTGGCTGATGGGTTGGAACGTTTGCGCCTTGCGATTGCCGAGTACGTCGCGCAGCAGTGATGCAGAGCTGCGCTTTCTGCGCCATCATGGCCGGCACCGCGCCGGCCATGATGGCGAAGGAAGATTCGCCGGCGATTCCCGATTCCCCAATCTCGAATCCCGGCTCTCCTACGCCACCCCATACCGCTTCAACACCCGCCGCAACGCACGCGCATCGCGCACCGTATCCGCGTGCAGGCCGGCTGCACGCGCGCCACGCACGTTGACGAACAGGTCGTCGAGAAACAAGGTGCGCGCGGCAGTGGCGTCCAGCTGTGCAAGCGCGCGCTGATACACCTGCACGTCGGGCTTGCGGCCGCCGAGTGCGCCGCTGCACAGCACGCGGCCCTGCAATAGCGGGAACAACGCAGGCACGATCCGCTCGATTGCCTCCACCATCAACGGCCCATTGTTGGTGAGTACCGCCACGGCCGTCGTCGCCGATACCGCCAGCACCTGCGCCACCACGGATGGATCTGCGCGGCATGCCGCCACGCGCGCGTCGATCCAGGTGGCGTGATCGATTACGCCGCCCAGCCCCCCGCTCAACTGCGCCAGGTAGTCCTGCGTGTCGATAAGCCCAGCATCGTAGGCAAGTTCCAGACCTTGCTCGAACAACACCTGCTGCACCCGTTGCGGCGTGCAGGCAGCTGCTGCAGCAAGTGCAGCCACGCGGCGCGGCCGTGAGTAGCTGGCCAATACGCCATCGAAATCGAGCAGTAACAGAGAGGGTGCTGCAAGCGGCATGCGCGGACTCGTGATGCGGCTGCGCAGCGTTGTCGATCTGCGACGTCATGGCAAGCATGCGAGAGCTGGTATGACCGTATGTGCGCAGGTGGGTGGGGACAGTACCTATTCAGATCGTTGAATTCGGCGGCAACCTACCCACCCGCGCTGCCCCTACCCTCCGCGCGGGGCTTGCGGCGGAACTGCGCTGGTTATGGTCGATGCATGCCGCATTTGCGGTGTCAGCCGGTCTGGGGGAGCGGCCCGGTCACTCAGCACGCCACACGCATCCAGGGGTCGATTGCATGCCTAAGCGCTTCAAAACCGATCAGCTGGCGGCCTCGGTCGCCGCCATTCTCACCACCGCCACGCGTCGCCACACGCTTGCCTCGATGACCTTGTTGCTGGCCGGCGCACACAGCCTGCCTGCACTGGCACAGGAAGCGCGCACGCTCGATGCGGTCAGCGTGGTGGGCACCGGTTCCACACGCACGACCGCGTCGATCTCGGTGGCCGAAATCCAGGCCCAGGTGCCCGGCGTGGCGCCGCAGCAGTTACTGGCGAGTCTGCCCGGGGTGAATGTGCAGACCACCGATCCGTTCGGGCTGTACGAGTTCGGCGACTCGATGACCATCCGCGGCTTCTCTGCCAACCAGATCGGCGTGACCCTGGACGGCATTCCGATCGAAACCTTCGACACCCGCGAAGGCGGGCCGATCACCCGTTACGTGTCCAGCGAGAACCTGCTCGACGTCACCGTGTCGGCAGGCTCCGGAGATGTCACCCAGCCCTCGTATCACGCACTCGGCGGTGCGATCCGCTACACCAGCCTGCCACCGAAGGGGGGCGATAGCTGGAGCGGCAATCTCACCCAGACCATCGGCTCGGACGATCTGGTGCGCAGCTTCGTGCGCCTGGATACGCCGGATTGGTGGGAAGGCGGCCCCAGCGCGTACCTCTCCGCATCGCGCACGCAGGGCGGGGTGTGGGACATGGAACCGGCCACGCAAAAAAGCGACCACTTCGAAGCCAAGATCCGCCAGGCCTGGGATGCGGGCAGCCTGACGCTGGGCTGGATCTACAACAACCGCAAGGACTATGACGTGCAGTCGTACAACTCCGACGGCTCGGTGTCGTGGGATCTGCACGAACGCATCACCGGCAATCCGGAAGTGGATGCAGAGCACTACAGCGAATGGCAGAACGGCCGACGCGATTCGTTGCTCAGCCTGCACGGCGATTTCCTGTTCAACGATGCGATCGGCTTCACCTTCACCGGCTACTACGAAAACAAGCATGGTTACGGCGTCGGCGGCACCCCGCCAAGCACCGCCACCGGTTTATACAACGATGCCATCGCCGGCACGCCGGGGCGTACCGATATCGCAATCAACGACCCCCAGATCGTGGATGCCAACGGCAATGTCACCAGCGTCGGGGCGATGACCCGGCGCGAAGAAATCATGGGCGGCGATCGTTATGGTGTGACCACCGCAGTGTCGTGGGAGACCGAGCACAACAAGCTCGAAGTGGGCGCCTGGTACGAGAACTACGACTTCGATCAGGTGCGCCCGCTGTACAACCTGGACCCGGCCACTGGCGCGTTGCTCAAGGGCTCGCTGCCGATCGTCATCTACTACGACAACCACTTCTCCACCGAGGTGAAGCAGCTCTACATCAAGGACACGCTGCGCCTGCTCGATGACCGGCTCACCATGGAATTCGGCGCCAAGGGCCTGGATGTCAAACGCGATTACAACGGCATCGCCAATCTGGACGACTTCAATGTCGGTGTGCGCCGCGATGTCACCATCAAGAACAGCGACTGGTTCCAGCCGCAGGTCGGCGCCAGCTTCCAGCTTGCCGAGGGCGTACAACTGTTCGCCAACTACGCAGAAAACTTCAGCTCCGCCCCGCGGCTGGCGTTGACCTCCGGTGCGTTCAATCCGGATATCGCGCCGGAAGAATCCACCAACATCGACATCGGCATCCGCGCCGAATCCAGCCAGTGGAGCGGCTATATCGCCGCTTACAAGATCGATTACGAAAACCGCATCATCGCGCTGACCGATCCGGATCCATTGGTGGTGGCACCCACCGTCTATGCCAATGTCGGCGACGTGCAGACCTATGGTGCGGAAGTGTCCGGCATGTGGAAGCCGGCGCCGGGCTGGCGGCTGGGCGCCTCGTTGACCTGGAACAAATCCGAATTCCAGGACAACTATTTCGGCCCAGTCAGCGGCAACCTGGTGCAGGTGGAAGGCAACGAAGTGCCGGATTCGCCCAAGGTGATGTTCAGCGTCAACGGCGGTTGGGAAGGCGAACATTTCTTCGTCAACCTCGATACCAAATACACCGGCAAGCGCTACGGGGACACGCTCAACACCGATCAGGTGGATGCCACCTTCATTGTCAACGGCAGCGTGGGTTATCAGGGCGAGGATGCAGGGTTTCTTGCCGGTGGGCGACTACAGTTGTCGGTCTACAACCTGTTCGACAAGGACGATGCGATCGGTGCGGTGTTCCCGAACGAAAGCTCCGGCTCGTATCAGTTGATCGCACCACGCCAGCTGTTCGCCAGCCTGGCCTACAAGTTCTGAGCCAGTGATGCGGCCGGCGTCGCTGCCGGCCGCGCCACTGTTTTTTGTCGGTCGTACTTGATCCATGACATGCAAGGACTACGCGTTGATGCAAGGCAACCACTCTGGGGCGATGACGCGGCGGCAATTGCTGGCGCGTATCGGCATGACCGCTGGCGGCGCGATGATGTATCAGGCGATGAGCAGCCTGGGCATGGCAGCCGAATCAAATTTCAAAGGGCCGCTGCAACTGGATGGCGACCCGAAGGGCGCCTCCGTGCTGATTCTGGGCGCGGGGCTGGCCGGCATGGCGGCGGCCTTCGAACTGCGCAAGGCCGGGTATCGCGTGCAGTTGCTGGAATACAACGACCGCCCCGGCGGCCGCAATTGGACGCTGCGTGGCGGCGACCGTTACACCGAACTGGGCGGGGCAACGCAGCACTGCCAGTTCGACCAGGGGCTGTATCTCAATCCCGGGCCGTGGCGCATTCCGCATCACCACAAGGCGGTGCTGAGTTACTGCAAGCAATTCGGCGTGGCGCTGGAAGCCTTTAATCAGGTCAACTACAACGCGCTGCTGCATAGCGAAAAGGGCTTTGGCGGCAAACCGCAGCGCTTTCGCGCAATCGATGCCGATTACAAAGGCCACGTGTCCGAGCTGCTGGCCAAGTGCACGCAGCAGCAGGCCCTGGACAAGAGCGTGAGCCGCGAAGACCAGGAAGTGTTGCTGGAATCCTTGCGCACCTGGGGCGCGCTGGATCACAAGTTCGGCTACGTCAAAGGCAAGGACAGCAGCGAGCGCCGCGGCTTTGCGCGTTATCCCGGCGGCGGTCTGTCCGGCAAGCCGGAATTCTCCGATCCTTTCAGCGTGCAGGATGTGCTGCGCTCGCGCCTGTGGACCACGCTGGCGGCCGGCAACAACTACGAAATGCAGACCACCATGTTTCAGCCGGTGGGGGGCATGGACCAGATCGGCAAGGCATTCGCGGGCCAGCTCGGCGATGCCATCACCTACAACGCCAAGGTCACCAAGATCGATCAGGACGGCAGCGGCGTGCGCGTGTCCTGGCAGGATGCCGCGCACGGTGGTGAAGAACGCATTGCCAGTGCCGATTGGTGCATCTGCACGATTCCGTTATCGGTGCTCAGCCGGATTCCAGTCACCGCCAGCGACGCAATGGCCACCGCGATCGGCCAGGTGCCGTATGCGGCATCGGTGAAAGTGGGCCTGCAATTCAAGCGCCGCTTCTGGGAAGAGGACGAAGCCATCTACGGCGGCATCAGCTACACCGATCTGCCGATCACCTTGATCAGCTACCCCAGCACCAACTATCACAGCCCAGGCAAGGGCGTGCTGCTCGGCGCCTATGTGTGGGGATTGGACGCTTACCAGTTCACCTCGATGACCCCGGAGCAGCGCGTGCGCAAGGCGGTCGAATACGGCACGCAATTGCATCCGCAATATCCACGCGAATTCGAGAACGGCATTTCGGTCGGTTGGCACCGCGTGCCGTTCACGCATGGCTGTTTCGGCATGTGGAGCGAGCAGGCGCGTGCCGAGCACTACACGCCGTTGTGCCAGATCGACGGGCGCCTGGCGCTGGCCGGTGAGCACGTGTCCTATATTCCGGCCTGGCAGGAAGGTGCGATCTTGTCCGCGCACGATGTCGTGGGCCGTCTGCATCGCAAAGTGCTGGCCGGAGGAGGGCGCGCATGAGCCTGTTGTCACGCTTGGCCGCTGCCACGTTCGCCGTTGCGATGGCTGCATTGCTGCTGCCACCGGGCGCGTACAACGCGCAGGCGCAGAGTTCCGATGCCACGCAGTTGTTTCCGCAACAAGGGTTTGCCAAGGCATCCGGCCAGGATGTCTATCAGGCGATCTGCCAGGGCTGCCATATGCCGGCCGGGCGCGGCGCGCAAGGTGCCGGCGAGTATCCCGCGCTTGCAGGCAATCCCAAGCTCGCCGCCGGCCCCTACGTCACCATGATGGTGCTCGACGGCCACGCCGGCATGCCCGGTTTCGGTGAGATGCTCAACGACCGCCAGGTGGCCGAAGTGGTGAGCTATGTGCGCACCCACTTCGGCAACGATCACGCCGAGGTCGTCACCGCCGACGACGTCAAATTGCTGCGCCATTGATTCTTTCTTTCTCATGCAAGGAGTTGCCATGTTCCGTCCAGTGACCGCCGTTCTCACCGCCGCCATGCTGTGGTCCGCAGGTCTCACCGCCGCGCATGCTGCAGAGGTGATCCGCCACAAGATTCCCAATAGCGATTTCCCCATCGCTGCCGCAGTGGAAATTCCCGCCGGCAAGGCCACCGTCTACGTCAGCGGCAAGGTGCCGGCCGTGGTGGACACCAGCGCGCCGAAAGACTCGGCCGCTGCGTATGGCGACACCAAGGCGCAGACGGTCAGCGTGTTGAATCAGATCAAGCAGCAACTCGCAGCGCTGGGCTTGGGCATGGGCGATGTGGTGAAGATGCAGGTGTTTCTGGTCGGCGATCCAGCGATGGGCGGCAAGATGGATTTCAACGGTTTCATGGAAGGCTACCGCCAGTTCTTCGGCACCAAGGAGCAGCCCAATCTGCCGGCGCGCTCGGCATTCCAGATCGCCGCGCTAGGCAATCCGCTGTATCGGGTGGAAATCGAAGTGGTCGCCGTTCGTCCTTGAATCCGCATTGCCATTTTGTTGGAGGTTGTCATGAAAACTGCTCTTTCGCGCCGCACGTTTCTACGTGACTCCGCGCTGTTTGCCGGCGCTGCAGGCGCAAGTGCGCTGCCGCTGTTGGCCAGCGCCGCCGAACGCTCCGCCGCCATCGTGCCGACACCGGCGAGCGCGTTGTCGCCGGTGATGATCGGCTCCAATGAATTCCCGGATGGCCCGTCGGCGGCAGCGGTGAGAGCCATTGCGCAGATCGCACCGCAAGGTGGACGCTACCTGCGCGATGTGCAGATGGAACTGATGAATACCTTGGCCGCCGAGCTCAAGCTGCCGGTCGATCACCTGATGGCCTACGCCGGTTCCACCGAGCCGCTGGACTACACGATGCTGGCGTTCACCTCGCCCAGCGCCGCGCTCGTCACCGCAGATCCCACCTACGAATCCGGTTGGCGCGCCGCCACCCGCAATGGCGCCAATCTGATCAAGGTGCCGTTGCGCAAGGACTTCTCGCACGACGTGCAGGCGATGTGCGCCGCCGACGCCAGCCCGGGCGTGATCTACATCTGCAATCCCAACAACCCCACTGGCTCGGTGACTGCGCGCAAGGATCTGGATTACGCACTGGCGCACAAGCCCAAGGGCAGCGTGCTGGTGGTGGACGAGGCCTACATCCACTTTGCGAACAGCACCAGCAGCGTGGTCGACATGGTCGCCGCAGGCGAAGACGTGGTGGTGTTGCGCACCTTCTCCAAACTTTACGGCATGGCCGGCATTCGCCTGGGCTATGCAGCTGCACGCCCGGACCTGCTGGCCAAGCTGATGTTCTACAGCGTCAACAGCCTGCCGGTGACTGCCGCTGCTGCAGGCCTGGCCAGCCTGCGTGATCCGGCATTGGTGCCGCAGCGCCGCGCACGCACGGCGGCCACGCGCAAGGATGTGATGGCGTTTCTCGCCAAGCAGGGCTACGCCTGCACCGCATCGGAGAGCAACTGCTTCATGGTCGATGTGAAGCGCCCGGCTGCCGGCTTCAAGGACGACATGGCCACCCATGGCGTGTTCATCGGCCGCAGCTGGCCGGTGTGGCCGACCTGGTCGCGGATCACGATTGGCACCGAAGCGGAGATGGCACGCTTCAAGCAGGCGTTCGTGCAGGTGATGGCCGGCAAGCGCGGCCCATTGCCGCTGACGGAAGCCACCGCCGATGTGCAGGATCCGATGGATGCTTTTTTCCGGTACGCATGAGGCGTTACTCTGGTCACACCGGCGCATGCGAACGCGTTGGGGTGACCAGGCGCGCTGGGTGTCGCGCATCTTTATCGCAGGAGTGTTCCTTTGAAGCTGTTTTCGACGATTGCGGTGCTTGGACTGGTGCTGCTGGCACCTTCGGCATGGGCGCGTACTTGCGCGGTGACCATCACTGGCAACGATCAGATGAAGTTCGACCAGAACGCGATCAAGCTGGCGCCCGACTGCACGCAGGTGGACCTCACCCTCAAGCACTCCGGCAAGATGGCCGCCACAGTGATGGGCCACAACTGGGTGTTGACCAAGGCTACCGATTTTCAAGCCGTCGCCAATGCCGGCGTACGCTCCAGCATCGCCGACAGCTATCTACCCAAAGCCGACCCCCGCGTGATCGCGCATACCAAGGTCATCGGCGGCGGCGACAGCACCACGGTGAGCTTTGCGACCAGCAAGTTGAGCAAGGGCGGCGACTACACCTTTTTCTGCTCATTCCCGGGTCATTGGGCAATGATGAAAGGCACGCTGAGTTTTGGCTGATGGGGTCTGCGACATCGCCTGACAGGCGATGTCGCAATGCGCGCAGATGCGCGTGCAGCGCAGGCAGTGATACGCGCGCTCGGATCAGTTCGGTGCCGCATCCGAGCCAGTATGCGGATCGGCCGCCCGCAATAATCCGCGCTGCAAGGCCTGCGCCAAGGCGCTTTCGCGACTACGCGCGTCGAGCTTGCGATAGAGGTTTTTCAAATGGAACTTGACGGTGTTTTCTGAGAGGTGCAAACAGCGTGCGATCTGTTTGTTGGAATAACCACGCGCCAGTTGTGCCAGCACTTCCAGTTCGCGTTCGCTGAAAATATCGCCGGCCGGGTCTTCGTCGCCACTGAGGCGTTCGAGCAAGGCTTGAATGGTGAGCGCACGCGTGGTGCCGCCAACGGTATGCGGGTCGTGTTGACGCAGCGAGCGCAGCATCGCCTTTGCCGGCAGGCCGAGTTCGACGATCGCCTGCCAGCTTTGCGTCAGCGCCACATGATCCAGCGCGCTGTACAGATGCGGCAGGGCGGCGACCAGTTCGCCGCGCTGCTGCAGCACCAGGGCGATGCGCGCACGGGTGCGGGCGAGATGACACAGGTTGTCGTTGGCGAGGCAGGCGTGTTCGATCTGGCCCAGGATGGTCAGCGCCGCGCTGCTGCGGCCGGCCAGGCGATGCCAGCGTGCCAGCGCAAAGCCCATCGCCGCGCGGTCGCGCCAACGGTGCGCCGAGCGCAGGGTATGCGCCAATCCGGATTCACCGCCGGTGCGCGCGATCAGGACGTCGATGGCGGCATTGCCTGGATGCTCCAGCAACAGCATCAGGCGCCAGGCTGCGGCCAGTTCCGATAGCCGCATCAGCTTGCGCCCATGCGCGATCTGTTCGATGTGCTCGAGCAGCGCCAAGGCACTGCGCCCGCTGTGATCGCGCACGCGCTCCAATCCCAGTGCGGTGTCGTAAGCGGCCGCCAGCACATCCATTCCGCCGTCGTGTTGCTCCAGCAATTCCAGCGCCGGATGCAGCAGATCGGCCGCATCGTCGTGATGCCCGCGTTCGTAATGCAGTTGCGCCAGCAGGCAGTTTGCGGTTGCTTCCAGCACGCGATCCAGTTGCGGCGTGCGTGCGCAGCCACTCAGTGCCTGTTGGTAACAGGCCTCGGCGTCGCTGAGGCGACCGCGATAGAAAAAACTCTGGCCCAACGACAACAGCGCCTGGCTCGCACCCAGTTCGCTGCCGCCACGCTGCATCGCATCGCGTGCATTCAAGGCGTAGCGTTCGGCTAGTACAAAGGCGCCTTGCGCAATGGCGGTGGTGGCACAGATGCACAGCAGCATGCCGCGTCCGAGATGGTCGTCTTCGTCCAGCGCGGAGGCTTGTGCGGCGATCTGGGTCAGGCCATGCGGATTGCCGCAGATCTCATCGAGGCGATCGCGCAGTGCCGCCACCACCACGGTGTAATCGCGCTGCAAGGGCTCACGCAGTGCAGCGGGAAAGTCGCGGAAACGTTCCAGCAACAACCGCGCGTGGCTGAATTCGCCAAGCTTCGCATGCAGATGCGCTTGAGTGAGATTCAGCGCCGGGGTGTCGCGGATGGTGCGGTGTTCGAAGTGACGCAGCAGCGCGCGCACTGCATGCGTGCCGTGGGTCAGCAACAATTGCCAGGTGCCGGCGCGCGCGATGTAGCTGGCCGCCAGGTCGCCGCAATCGCCGCGCGATGCGTGCCGCACCGCTTCGGCCAGATACTGATGATCGCCGAACCAGCGCGCGGCGCGTTGATGCAGTTGCATGGCCTGGCCGGGATGCTCGCGATCGAGCAGCTGCTGCAAAAAGTCGGCGAACAACGGGTGATAGCGAAACCACTCGCGCTCGCCATCCATGGGCACCAGCAGGCCGTGGAAATGTTCCAGCCGCGCCAGCAGCCGGCCGCTGTCATCGCGCTGGCGCACCGCATCGGCCAGCGCGGCGTTGACGCGCTCCAGCACACTGGTGCGCAACAACAGATCGCGCGTGTCGGCATCCAGATCGTTGACCACCTGCTCGGCCAGGTACGCGGCGATCTGCGCGCTGCGCCCGGAGAAACGCGCGGCTACTTCCTGCTGACGTTGCGCGCCGCCTTCCAGCCACAGTCGCGCCAGATGCAGCGCCACCGGCCAGCCTTCGGTGTAACGCAGCAATTCTTCCACGACCGGCGCGGGAACCTGCGCCCCCAGCAATGCCTGCGCTTCGCGCTCGTCCAGCGCCAGTTGCGCGCTGCCCACGCGGCTGAGCAGCGCCTGCAGATCCAAGCGCGCCAATGGCAGCGCCGGTATGCGTCGGGTAGCCAGCAACAGGTGCAGACGTCCGCCGCTGTGTTCGACCAGGCGCAACACCAGCTCGTCGACGATGCCGCTGCCGAGCCGGTCGTAGTCGTCGAGAATCACGCTGATGCGCCGTGGCGCGGCGCGCAGCGCGCGGATCAGCACCGTCACCGCCTCGCGCGGGTCCTGATCGCGGTTATGCAGCACCGCTGCGCACAGTGCCTGATCCGCCCCTGCGCTCTGCAGCGCCAAGGCCAGATGGCCGAGGAAGCGCGCGGGGTCGGCGTCTTCTTCATCCAGCGACAGCCACGCCACAGCGGCGTGATCGCGCCCGCACAGCTGCGCATGCCACTGCGTCAGCAGGGTGGTCTTGCCAAACCCTGGCGGTGCCAGCAACAGCGTGAGCGGGCGGGCGTGTGCCTGATCCAGCGCAGCCAGTAACGCGCCACGCACCACCGCACCAGGGCGCGACAGCGGCGGCTCCAGCTTGCTGGCAAGCAGCCAATCGGGAAGAACGGAATCGCGCGACGGTGACGGGCGCGGAGTAAGCAACGCAACAGGCTTGAGCATGAGGCGAGGGCGGCCGTGGCAAGCGTCGGCAGCGCGCCGACTCGACGCACTGCAGATCGTGATGAAACAGCGGCGACGCACTAGCCGTCACCGTGACCGGCGACGACGACACATCCGCTGCTTCGAGGGTCCCCACCCATGCCCGTCCGTGGACACCTTTCAGAAAGGTATGACAGCCACAAGACAAAAGCAAAGTTTGCGGTGGTCGCTGCGCAAAATCACATCCAGCAGCGACCCGCATGAATGCGCCTCAGCGCGCCACTTCCGCAAATGCCTCGCGTGCCGCTGCAAGCGTGGCTTCGATCACCGCAGCGTCGTGCGCGCTGGACATGAAGCCGGCCTCGTACGCCGACGGCGCCAGATACACGCCCCGCTGCAGCATCGCGTGGAAGAAACGGTTGAAGGTGGTGATATCGCAGGCGGTGGCTTGCGCGTAGCTCTCCACGATCTCGTCGGTGAAGAACAGCCCGAACATGCCGCCGACCTGATTGGTGGTGACCGCGATGCCGGCCGCGTGGGCGGCATCTTCCAGGCCTTCGCACAGCGCGCTGGTCTGCGCGCTCAGACGTGCGTGGAAGCCCGGCTCCTGCACCAGCTCCAGCATCGCCAGGCCCGCCGCCATCGCCACCGGATTGCCCGACAAGGTGCCGGCCTGGTAGATCGGGCCGGAAGGTGCGATCTGCTCCATCAAGTCGCGCCGGCCGCCGTATGCGCCCACCGGCATGCCGCCGCCAATGATCTTGCCGAAGGTGCTCAGGTCCGGGGTCACCCCGTAATGCGCCTGCGCGCCACCGAGCGCGACGCGGAACCCGGTCATCACTTCGTCGAAGATCAGCAGCGCGCCGTGCCGCGTGCACAGCGTGCGCAGGTGCTGCAGATAACCGGCCTGCGGCGGAATGCAGTTGGCGTTGCCCACCACCGGTTCGATGATCACCGCCGCCACATCGGCGCCGATCTCGTCGAACAGCGCCGTGGCGCCTTCGAAGTCGTTGAAGGTGAGGGTGGCGGTCAGCTCGCTCAGGCCGGGCGGCACGCCGGGCGAGGTCGGCACGCCCAGAGTGAGCATGCCGCTGCCGGCCTTGACCAGGAACGAGTCGCCGTGGCCGTGGTAACAGCCTTCGAACTTGACGATGCGATTGCGCCCGGTGGCGCCGCGCGCCAGGCGCACCGCCGACAGCGTGGCTTCGGTGCCGGAATTGACCATGCGCACCATTTCGCAGGAGGGCACCAGTCGATTGATCGTCTCGGCCATGGTCACTTCGGCCGCACACGGCGCACCGAACGACAGCCCATCGCGGATCGCACGCTCCACCGCCTCGCGCACCGCCGGGTGATTGTGGCCGGCGATCATCGGCCCCCACGAGCCCACGTAGTCGATGTAGCGGTTGTCGTCCACGTCATACAGATACGGGCCATCGGCGCGCGCCACGAAGAACGGCTCGCCGCCCACCGACTTGAACGCCCGCACCGGTGAGTTGACGCCGCCGGGCAGCAGGGTCTGCGCCTGGGCGAACAGGGCGTGGGAGCGGGAGTGGTTCATGCGCGTAGATCCTTGAGTGATGCCGATGGGGCGGCGCTGCCCAACCACGGGCAGCGCACGCGCCATTGTCAGGCTTGCGGCCCCTATCCGCCTACCCACCGTGTGCCTGCCTACCCGTCGGAGCAGGCGGGTAGGGCAACGCAGCTGCCTATGATCGAACGGGACGGTATCGATGGTTTGGGGCATGAGCTGATGGCGGGTGGTCATTGGCGCTTCGATCCGGATGTTCAGAAAGTGTGATTCCGGTAGCCATTGGCGCCGTTCATTTTTGTCGCGTTGCCGACAGTTCCAGACTTGGGGAGAAAGCATGAACCGTAGTATCCAGAAGCGTGCCTTGGCGTTGGCGCTGGTCGTGGCGATGGGGAGCGTCCACGCGCAGTCCACCAGCGGCAGCATCGTCGGCAGCGTGGGGCAGAGCAGCGGCACCAGCGTGCTGGTGGAAAACAACAGCGGTTTTACCCGCGAGGTGCCGGTAGATGCGCGCGGCCGTTACACCGCCGGCAATCTGCCGCTGGGTACCTACAAGGTCACGGTCAAGCGCGATGGCACAGCGGTGGAAACCCGCGAAAACGTCGCGATCACCGTTGGCGCCAACACCGATGTGTCGTTCGCCGCCGCTGCGGGGAGCGGGATGCAGACCCTGGATAGCGTCACCGTCACCGCCGCGGGCCTGACCACCATCGACGTCAGCAGCGTGGACACGCGCACCGTGGTCACCGCCGAGCAGCTGCAGCAACTGCCGCTGGGCCGCACTGCCGAAGCCATCGCCTTGCTGGCGCCGGGCGTGGTGGTCAACAGCGGTGGCTTCGACAACGGCCCGCTGGGCGGTTCGCTGCCCAGCTTCGGCGGCTCGGCCGCCAGCGAAAACGCCTATTACCTCAATGGCTTCAACACCACCACCATCAGCAACAATCTTGGCGGTCTGACCCTTCCGTACGGCGCCATCGACCAGCAGGAAATCTTCACCGGCGGCTACGGCGCGCAATACGGCCGCGCCAACGGCGGCGTGATCAACCAGATCGGCAAGCGCGGTACCAACGAGTGGAAGTTCGGCGCAGCGGTGATCTGGGAGCCGAACGGCCTGCGCGCCAATCAGCGCGACATCTACTGGCGCCCGGATGCGCAGGCCAGCACCGTCAACAACGCCGCCTATCGCTATGCGCGCGCAGCCAACGGCCTGTACCAGCCGGCCAGCGAGGCCGAAGCCAACCAGACCACCTACAGCGCCTATGTCGGCGGGCCGATCATCCAGGACAAGCTATTCTTCTTCCTGGCAGCAGAGCAGGTGGATTCGGACGGCGTGCGCGTCGGCACCAATCGCGACACCGACAACGGCCGTACCGGTGGCCTCACCGACTACGACTACAAGCAGAAGCGCTGGTACGCCAAGGTGGACTGGAACATCACCGACAATCATCTGATCGAGGTGACCGGCGCCAGCGACGAGGCCGAAACCAACGGCTCCATCTACCGCTACGATTACCTGGCACGTGAGCGTGGCAGCTATATCACTAACGACGCGACCTGGAAGACCGGCCCGACCCTGTTCACCGGCAAGTACACCGGCTATCTCAGCGACAACCTCACCGTGACCGCGCTGTACGGCAAGATGAAAACGCCTGACGAGCTGACTCAGTACAACTACAACGCTGAGGATGGCCCGTTCATCGACAGCACCGCATTGCAAAATCCTGCCTACACGGGCGGTACTCCCATAGAAGGACGGCAGCCGGTAAATACGGCGATCACGTCGCCTGACCGTGCCTACAAGAAGGACAATCAGCGTCTGAACCTTGAGTGGCGCATCGGTCACCACACGCTCAACTTCGGTATCGACAACCAGAAGTCCGAGGGTATCGATGTTGGTTCCCAATTACGTGGCCCTGGATACTCGTGGACTTACGGCCAGACCGATGATCCTAACGGTGTAGGGACGGGCGGACTGGTCAGCCAGTCTGCCAACGAAGCTGGCGGCATCGGTGCGCCGAGCCCGGGCCTGGTCGATCCGGTCAACGGATCGAGCGGTTATTACGTGGTGCGCAACATCAATACCAGCCTGTATTCGTACGAGGCCAAGCAACGCGCCTATTACATCGAAGACAAGTGGCAGGTCACCGACAACGTGTTGCTGAGCATCGGTCTGCGCAAGGACGAGTTCACCAACTACACCCCGTCCGGCGACCCCTACATCGAAGTGGACAATGCCTGGGCGCCGCGCTTGGGCTTCAGCTGGGACGTCAACGGCGATTCCAGCCTGAAGGTGTTCGGCAACATCGGCCGTTATTATCTCGGCCTGCCGCTGTCGGCAGTAGGTCTGTTCACACCTCAGATCACCACAGATACCTATTTCACCTACAGCGGCATCAACGCCGACGGCACGCCGATTCTTGCGCAGCAGCTGGGTTCGGCCGTGTCGGCCAACTCGCGCTTCGGTCGCATCGCCGATGTACGTACCGCGGTGGTCAAGGACATCGAAGGCGAGAACCAGGACGAGATCATCCTTGGTTTCACCAAGCAGCTGGATACGGGCTGGGTGCTGGGCGTGCGCGGCACGCATCGCCGCCTCAATGCGGGTATCGACGATCAGAACTACGACGTCTCCAACACTGCGTTGATCGCTGCCGCCGCCGCGCAGGGCGTGACCATCGACTTCTCGCAGGTTGCCGGTGCATCGCTGATCAATCCCGGCCAGACCAACACCTGGGGCGTGATCGGCACCGATGGCCAGTTCCATGAAGTGGCGGTAAGCCGCGAGGCGGCGGGTTTCCCGAAGTTCAAGCGCAATTACTCGGCAGTCGAATTCAACCTGGAGCGTCCGTTCGACGGCAAGTGGTACGCCAAGGTCAACTACGTCTGGTCGCATAGCTACGGAACCACCGAAGGTCAGGTACGTTCGGATCTGTGGCGCACCGGCGGAGCACTCGGCAGCTATCAGGGCCAGGCGTCGGTCTCCACCACGCAGAGCTGGGATCATGCGGCGCTGATGGAACACTTCAACGGCGATCAATCCAACGATCACCGCCATCAGCTCAAGTTGTTCGGCTTCTACCAGTTCAATCCGCAATGGGGCGCGTCGGCCAACTTCAGCCTGATTTCGGGCGCGCCGCATAACTGCCTGGGCAACTACTACGGCGACAACTACCCCGGCACGGATCCGGCCGGCTACGGTGGCAGCGCGATCACCGGCGGGCCGTACCACTACTGCTACAACCCGGAAACCGGTACCGGCGTGGCATCGCCTCCGGGTTCGCAGGGGCGTCTTGGCTGGATCGCGCAGCTCGACATGGGGGTGACCTACAAGCCGGCATTCGCCGCCGGCAAGCTGGCACTGCGCTTCGACGTGTTCAACATCACCAACGAGCAGACGGCAACCAACATCTACCCGTTCTCGCAGCTGCCCGACAACACCACTAACCCGCTATGGGATCAGGTCGTCGCCTATCAGGCACCGCGCTCGGGCCGGGTGACGCTGAGCTACGACTTCTAATCGCGTTGGGCGATGGAGTCAAAACCGGCAGCGACGCGTGATGGCACGCGTCGCTGCTTTTTTGGGTGATCGGGCTCTAACCAGCTTCAATCGTCTGAATAAGGCGCGCGACCCGCGCGACTTTTTACCGGATCACGGCCAACGCTCTGGTGCAGCGAGGGCAGCGCGCCCTCGGCCCACTGAGCTTTTGCCTGCATCTATCCGATGCGACGACTCGATCACTCGGTTGTCTTGAGTGGGGTGGACGATGCGGATAGATCAGGTGTAGAGCGGCTGATATGCGGCTTTGCTGCAGGGCCCTTGCCCGCCCACCGTCGCGGGACACGCCGCAAGTACGTCCGTGTAGGGCTCTTATGCGGCATCCATGCCGCGTAAGGTCCCGCGACGGTAGGCGGGCAAGGGCCAGTCGAGATGGTCGGTGTGCATGTTTTCAAGCAACCAGCAAACTGTCTGGTGCGGTTTCCTCGCCGATTGCGGGACCGTTGGCTGCAAAGATGCCGCCATTGAGCCCCCAGGGACGGGGTCACGGCGTGTCCCCCGAGGGGCGAGAGCAGCGCGCACTTGAGTTCTTTGCGTTTGCTGCAGGGTCCTTACCCGCCCACCATCGCGGGACACGCTGCAAGTACGTCCTTGTAAGCTCTTACGCGGCATCCATGCCGCGTAAGGTCCCGCGACGGTGGGCGGGCAAGGACCAGTCGAGTTGGTCGGTGCGCATGGCTTTTAACAAAGCAGCCAGGAAACTCTCTGGTGCGGTGTCCTCACCGATTGCGGGACCGTGTGGCGGCATGGATGCCGCCACCGAGCCTCCAGGGACGGATTCACGGCGTGTCCCGCGAGCGGTGAGGGCACCGCGCCCTCGACCAAACAAGCTTTTGACCTGAGCTTGCGACTGCATCAAACATCGCTACGACTCGAAATCCTGATGGTCTTGCGTCTTGGACAGCACGTGTCGCCGGCAACTCTGTCGTCTGCCAGCAGCGCTACTGCGCAAACCCGGCCCGATATGCCTGCACTGCTGCGACCGGATCCGGCGCGGCGTACACGCCACTAACCACCGCAATCAACTCGGCGCCTGCTGATACCAACTCCGGCACCTGCGCAGCCGCGATGCCGCCGATCGCCACGCGTGGCACTCCCAGCGCAGCGGCCTGCTGCAACAGCGCAGGCGAGGCGCGACGTGTCGTCACCTTGGTCGTGGTCGGGAAGAACGCACCGAAGGCCACATAGCTCGCACCGGCCGCCACCGCCGCCTGCGCACGCGCGATCTCGTCGTAGCACGACACCCCGATGATGGCTTGTGCGCCCAACAACGCGCGTGCCGCTGACACCTCGCCATCGTCTTCGCCCAGATGCACGCCCTGCGCGCCCACCTGTAACGCCAACTGCGCATCGTCGTTGATGATCAACGGCACACCGTGCGCAGCGCAGGCCTCGCGCAGCGCGCTGGCCTGTTCCAATCGTAGCGGTGTGGTGGCCTGCTTGTTGCGGTACTGCAGCCAGGTGACGGCAGGCAGCAGCGGCCGCGTGCGCGCGAGCAGGCGCGCAGTGTCGGGCTCGTCTGGAGTGATCAGGTAGACGCCGCGGGCGTTGTGCAGGTCGGGCATGGCAGCGCTTCCGGAAGCGGTGGGTGGGATGGGACAATGCAGTCCCACCGTTGCGTGACCGCGATTATCCGATGAGCGAGACATCCACGACCACCTACCGCACCTGGATGTGCGTCGTCTGCGGGTTTCTCTACCACGAGGCTGACGGCATCCCCGAAGAAGGCATTGCCCCGGGCACCAGCTGGCAAGACGTCCCGGAGACCTGGACCTGCCCCGATTGCGGCGTGACCAAGGACGACTTCGAGATGATCGAGATCGGCTGAGGCGCTTGCAGCGCAGTTGAGTGACTGCGTTTTTCGCGCCAGAACCTCGCCTGCGCCCGCTCGCGCGACGCCGACGAACGCGCAGTTGGCAGTGATTTCAGTGCGCGTGCGCGCGCTGACCGTTCAGCTCGACCAGATGCTCATGCAGATTGCCCGCATCCTGCGCACCGGGATTGAGCACCAGATAGCGCGACAGATCGTGGCGGGCGCCGTTGCGGTGGCCCAGATGCAGATAGGCCATGCCGCGGTCGCGCAGCGCTTCTGGCTGATCCGGCACCAACTTCAATATGCGATCTGCGCTACGGGCGGCACGGTCCCAGTGCTCGGCATCGGCGTACACACCGTGCAGATTGCGCAGGATGCGGATCAGGATCGCGCGGTGCGGCGCCGGGTCGAGAATCTGCGCCAGGGCGCGGTCGTCGGGAACCTCGCCACCCAGATGCGGACGCGCACGCTCGCGCAACTCGTCCACACCCAGCGGGCGACCGCCGTTGAACGGGTCCATGACCAGCACACCGTCGTCCACCGGCAAACGCACCAAGAAATGCCCGGGAAACGACACCCCCGCCAGCGGAATGCCCAGCCGGCGCGCGACTTCGATCTGCACCATCGCCAGCGAGATCGGGTTGCCCAGGCGGCGCTCGAAGACCTGATTGAGGTAGCTGTTGCGCGGGTCGTAATACTCGTCGTGATTGCCCGAGTACCCCAGCTCGTCGAACAGATAGCGATTCACGGCGGCCATCTTCAGCGGCCACAGATCGATCGCCTCTACCTCGCGGCGCAGGTGCTCGACGTGGCTTTGCACCAGCGTGTCGTACAGCTCGGCATCCAGCTGCGGATACTCGTCGCGCGCGATCAGCAGCGCGGTGGACATCAACGGCACTGCGTCGTCGTCCAGGCTGGCGAGCGCGGTCCAATGGGGAAGTGGGAGCATGTCGACCATGCTGCCAAGAGTGTCGGCAAGCGGCGCGTGGTTCAAGTCCGGTGCTTCCTGACAGGAATGGCCTGTGGGGTGAGATTTACTTGAGCTTCGGGATGTCCGGGCTGACGTTCAGCGTGGCGCCGTCCTGCAGATTGAGCTTGGCGGCCTGGCCGGCATTGAGCTCCAGCACGTAACGGGCGGGCTGCTTGCTGGGGTAGGGCGGGCAGGCATCGCCGGCCGAGCAGGGCGGCACGTCGCGCTGCTGCGATACCAGCCGGCGCTGGTTGTCGAAATACAGGATATCCAGCGCGATCTTGGTGTTCTTCATCCAGTACACCAGCGGTTCCTGACGGTCGTGAATGAACAGCATGCCGTGATCGTCGGCCATGGCATCGCGGAACATCAGGCCCTTTGCGCGATCGGCGTCGTTCTGCGCCAGTTCCACCTGGTAGCGCGTGCCGGCCAGTTCCACCCACGTGCTGCCGGCGCTGGCGCAGCCGCTGAGCAGGATCAGACAGGCGAGGGCGAGAAAGCGAACATGGCGCATGCGGCGTACCAACGGACGGGAATGGCGCACCATCTGCCAAGCGGCCGCGTGCGTCAAGCCGGCGTGGTGGGGCCGGTCATTGCGTGCAATAGGTGGCCGGCCCGCAGTGGCTTCGCGCCGCAGGCCGGAAATGCGCGCGCGAACGCGCGCTTGTCACCGCTTAGATCACGCGCGGCGGTTCGCCACCGACGATCACCACATCGGCCGGGCGACGCGCGAACAGGCCCACGCAGACCACGCCAGGAATCTGGTTCAAACTGCGCTCCAGCGCCACCGGGTCGGTGATCTGCAGGTTGTGCACGTCCAGCACCACATTGCCGTTGTCGGTGATTACGTTATCGCGCCACACCGGCTGGCCACCGGTGAGCGCCAGGATCTGACGGGCCACCAAACTGCGCGCCATCGGAATCACTTCCACCGGCAGTGGGAAAGTGCCCAGCACCGGCACCTGCTTGCTCGGGTCGATGATGCAGATGAAGCGCTCGCTGGCCTCGGCGATGATCTTCTCGCGCGTCAACGCCGCGCCGCCGCCCTTGATCAGGCAGCGGTTCGGGTCGCACTCGTCGGCGCCGTCCACATACAGCGACAGGTTGCCGGTGTGATTGAGATCCAGCACCTCGATACCGTGGCGCTTGAGCTGCGCGCTGCTCTGCTCGGAGCTGGACACTGCCCCCTTGATGCGATGGCCGATGCGGCCCAGTGCGTCGATGAAGTAGGCCACCGTCGAGCCGGTGCCCACGCCGACGATCATGCCGTCTTCCACGTAATCGATCGCTTTTTCGGCAGCCAGGCGTTTTGCTTCGGACATGGGTGAGAGCTCGGGATTGGGGAATCGGGATTGGGGAATCGCGAGAGCGGCTGGGCTGAGCCGGGATTTGCAAATCTCAAATCCCGAATCTCTACTCCCGGCTACTCCATCGCCAGCAACAATTTCCACTGCGCGGCGGTCACCGGCAGGATCGACAGGCGGTTACCGCGGGCGATCAGCGGGAAGCCTTCGCCCAGCGCACCGGCCTGCTGCTTGATTTCGTCCAGCGCAATCGTGCGCTTGAGTTTGCGCTCGAAGGCCACGTCCACCAGCATCCAGCGCGGATCTTCGCGGCTGGCCTTGGGGTCGTGGTAATCGGATTTGGGGTCGAACTGGGTGTCGTCCGGGTACGCCGCGCTGGCGACCTTGGCGATGCCGACAATGCCCGGCACCTTGCAGTTGGAGTGGTAGAAAAACACCCCATCGCCCACATGCATGCCGTCGCGCATGAAATTACGCGCCTGGTAATTGCGCACGCCGTTCCACGGCTCGGTGCCGACGCGCTCCAGATCATCGATGGAAAACGTGTCCGGCTCGGACTTCATCAACCAATAGCGCTTGCGGGCAGTCATACGGACACGGTGTCGTCTTTCAGGAAGATGGCGCGTTCGGTGCAGACGGCATCCACCGCCACGTCCCACGATTCTGCGGGCAAGGCGGGAACCTGTTGCGCAGCGAAGCCGACGCCGACCAGCCAGGGCGGCGGCGCCTGGCGATGCCGAAACGCGAAGCTGCGATCATACCAGCCGCCTCCCATGCCTAGCCGCCGGCACTGCGCATCGAAGCCGGTCAGCGGCGTGATCACCAATGCCATCTCTTCGGGTGCAAGCAGCTCGGCGCGCTCCACGTCCGGCTCGGGGATGCCGTAGCGGTTGCTGACCAGGCCCTGGCCTGGCCGCCACGGCGCGAAGCGCAGCACGCGGCCGTCCAGCACCGGCAGGCAATAGCGCACGCCGGCCGGCAGGCTCAGTTGCCAGCGGTGCAATGCGATTTCGCCATCCATCGCCCAGTACCCGGCCACCGCACCGGTCTGCGGCGCGAACGGTAGCGCCAGCAAGCGTTCGGCCAGCGCATCGGCGGCCGCCAATCGCTGCGTCGCCGGCAGGCTGCGGCGCTGCGCACGCAACTGCTGGCGCAATGCATCTCGGTCGTCGGTCATGGGTGTCTCATGGCGGAAGGGATGATGCATTGTTTCAGACACACAAAAAGAAACGACGCCCGAAGGCGCCGTTTCAGATTTGCATTCTCCGCCATGAACGATGCGGGCGAAACGACCTTGAACCCGGGGTTCAAGTGGGGACGTTGTGAGGCCATCGGGCTTCCCGCTACAAGGCGGACTTGCACTCCCGGCTTCGTCGCGCCCCCGTGGTCGTAATTAAGGGACAAGGCGAATGTTTTGCACGCTGTCGTTTACAGCAGAGAACGCAGGTGAAGTATAGACCTCTGCTGCGCGTTGGCTAGCCCATTCGTCGGTCGGCACGATTGAAAATTCATATTTGCGACGACAGTGCGAATTGCACTCAACGCGGTGTGTCGGCCACGCTGTCGAGACGACGATTCAAGTTGTCCAGCGTGTTCGCCAACTCACGCTCGTAGAGCGCTTGCTGTTCGCGCAGTTGCTGCAATTCGTGCGCCAGATTGAGCGCAGCCAGAACTGCAACGCGATCCACCGCCGCCATGCGATTGCTGCCGCGGATCTCGCGCATGCGCAGATCCAGCAGGCGTGCCGCGGCAGTGAGACTCTCGCGTTCGTCTGCGGTGACGCCAACCGTGTATTCACGATCCAGAATACGCACGCTGACCGGCTCGTTGTTGCTCACGTGTGTTGCTCCAGTGACTTCAAGCGCACGATCATCGCTTCCACGCGCGAGCGCGCCTGTTCGTTCTTGGTCAACAACTGCGCACGCTCGCCGATCAACTGCTCCTGCTGATGACGCAGGCTGCGGTTCTCGTCGGTCAACCGTTGGGTGCGCTCGACCAACGCCTCCACGCGGGCGGTAAGTGCGCGGAGTTGGGCGAGGGCGGCAGCGTTGTCCATGCGCTCACGATAGGGGCGCGTGCGCGCGGCGGTCAAGCGCGCGATCACGGCCCGCTCACCCGCCGTCAGGCCAATCCAGACAAGGGCTGTCGCTGACCTGAGCTAAGCCGGCGTCGTGCGCGTGGAACGCTGCATGGAACGCGGCAGTAGCAGCCGGGGCGGGGTGCCTTGATACACTGGGAAGTCTGATCGCCGGCCGGTGTGCCGGACCCTTCTGTTCTTAGCCTGGATGACCTGATGGATTTGCCTGACGTAACCGCTGTGCAAAACGAGAGTCGCCAGTTGGCGCTGGCGTCCTCTGCGGCGGAGTTGCACGGTGGGCTGTGCGGGTGGCTCTCCGGTGGTGGCGCCGACAGCAGCGACTGGCTGGGGCACGTGCTGGCCGACGTGGCGCAGGTGCCGCCCAAGCAGGGCGGCGCACTGGACCAGATGCGGCAGGCCACGGTGGCGCAGCTGGAAGACCGCGATTTCGCCTTCGAGCTCCTGTTGATCGACGACGGCGCACCGCTGGCGGCGCGTACCGATGCCTTGTTCGACTGGTGTCGTGCCTTCCTGGGCGGGTTCGGCCTGGCTGCAAAGCAGCGCCCGGCACTGACCGAAGAGGGTGAAGAAGCCCTGCAGGACCTGGCGCGGCTGGCGCAGGCCTCCAGCGACGATTTCGATGCCGCCGACGAAGACGACACCGCGCTGGCGGAGATCGAGGAGTTCGTGCGCGTGGCGGTGCTGTTGCTGCATGGCGACTGCGTGATGGGGCCGCGTTTCCGCCAACGTTTGAACTGACCGCACGACCGACATGAAAAAGCTCACCGGGATCGGCGCGGCCGAATACGCTCGCCGGCGCAAGCAGTTGATGCAGATGGCCGGCGAGCAGGCGATTCTGATCCTGCCGGCCGCACCCGAGCGGGTGCGCAGCCACGACACCCATTACCCGTACCGGCAGGACTCGGATTTCTGGTATCTGAGCGGCTTTCCGGAGCCTGAAGCGGTGCTGGTGCTGGTGCCCGGGCGCAAGCATGGCGAGGCGATCCTGTTCTGCCGCGAGCGCAATGCCGAGCGCGAAGCCTGGGATGGCCCGCGCGAAGGTCAGGAGGGCGCGGTGGCGCATTACGGCATGGACGATGCGTATCCCATCGACGATGTCGACGAGATCCTGCCGGGGTTGCTGGAGGGCCGTAGCCGCGTCTACTACCACTTCGGGCGCGATGTCGATTTCGATCTCAAGTTGATCGGCTGGCTCAAGCGCGTGCGCGAGCAGGTGCGCCACGGCGCGCAGCCGCCGCACGAATTCCTGGAATTGGGGCATCTGCTGCACGAGCAGCGGTTGTTCAAATCGCGCGATGAAATCGCGTTGATGCAGCAGGCCGCCGACATCAGCGTACGTGCGCATCGCGCCGCGATGCGATTGGCACGGCCGGGCGTGCATGAGTACGAATTTCAGGCCGAGGTCGAGCGCGAATTTCGCGCCGCCGATGCGTGGCCGGCGTACGGCAGTATCGTCGGTACCGGCAGCAATGCCTGTGTGCTGCACTACCGCGCCAACAATGCGCGCAGCCGCGATGGCGAGCTGGTGCTGATCGATGCTGGCGCCGAATATCGCGGCTATGCAGCCGATATCACCCGCACCTTTCCGGTCAATGGCCGCTTCACGCCGGCACAGCGCGCGCTGCATGATCTGGTCGGCGCGGCGCAGGCTGCCGCACTCGCGCAGGCGCGCCCTGGCGTAGCGTACGAAGCCGGGCATCTGGCCGCAGTGGAAACCTTGACCGAAGGATTGCTGCGCCTGGGGTTGCTCAAGGGCACGCTGGAACGCAACATCGCCGATGGTCATTACAAGCGCTTTTATCGGCACAAGACCGGCCACTGGCTGGGCCTGGATGTGCACGATGTAGGCGACTACCGGCTGGCGGGCGACTCGCGCCTGCTCGAGCCGGGCATGGTATTCACCATCGAACCGGGGCTCTATATTTCCGCCGACGACACCACGGTGGAGGCCAGGTGGCGCGGCATCGGCATCCGCACCGAAGACAACGTGCTGATCACCGCCGAAGGCCATCGCGTGTTGACCGATGCGCTGGCGCGCAGTGCCGACGAGATCGAAGCGGAGATGGCCGGCAGCGTTGCGTAATGTTGCGTCCAACGCGTGTCTCATCGACGACGCGTCGAATCGGGTTTATCGCCTTACTTAGAACAGCTAACAGAACGACTTCATGCTGGCCTACTGCGGTGCGGCTGATCTGCGGCCTGACTGCAGGGCCCTTGCCCGCCCACCATCGCGGGACACGCTGCAAGTACGTCCCTGTAAGCTCTTCTGCGGCATCCATGCCGCATAAGGTCCCGCGACGGTGGGCGGGCAATGACCAGTGGAGATGGTCGGTGTGCATGGTTTTCAACAAAGCAACCGACTGACTTCTGGTGCGGTGTCCTCGCCGATTGCGGGACCGTGTGGCGGCATGGATGCCGCCACCGAGCCTACATGGAGGTACTTGCGGCGTGTCCCGCGAGTGGCGAGGGCACCGCGCCCTCGACCGACTCAGCGGTTGACCTGGGCTTCTGACGGCAATCACCAAGATGCGGCTGACAAAACCCTGCGCTCACTGTTAGGCATCCGCTCAGTCGTTTTATTAGCCGATCTTACTGCCCCAACCGCGGTGTCTGAGTGGGTTCGGGTGGCTGAACCTGCTCAGCTGGCGATGCAAGCTGCTGTGTGCGCGCGAACGACTGCTCTTCCGGCGTGCTCAATGCCTGTTCGGTCTTCATATGCGCGCGCAGATGCGCCGGGTTGGCAGGATCGCCTTGCACCACGAACACATTCTCGCCGCCATGCACACCTTTGTTGTTGGCCTCGCTCATCAGTACGTGATCCACGCGCGACAAGCCGCCTTCCTTGGCCAGCGGCAGCAACGCGGCAGTCAGCCGCGCGCTGGTCTGGTCGGGCTCGCGCCCATGTACGGCATCGATCGCGTGCACACCGCGTTCGATCTGCTGATACATCGGATGGTCCGGGTGCGAGGGTTTACGTGGATCGTTCATGGCGATGCTCCGTGCTGTGCAGAATAATTTATGGTGCGGCAAACACCGGCCGGGTGAGATTTTCGGGAGCGCCATCAGTGCACACCACTTCGTCTTCGATGCGGATGCCGCCGTAGAGTTTGAAGTGGTCGACGCGTTGCCAGTCGATGCTGGCGGCGTGGCCGTTCTTCTTCACTTCGTCCAGCAGCATGTCGATGAAGTACACGCCCGGCTCGATGGTGACCACCATGCCCGGTTCGAGCACGCGAGTCAGGCGTAGGTACGGGTGACCGGCTGGGCGCTCGATGCGGCCGCCGCGGTCGCTGGCTGCGAAGCCGGCGACATCGTGCACCTGCAAGCCGATCAGATGGCCCAGCCCGTGCGGGAAGAACGCGGCGCTGACACCGGTGGCGAGCGCGGCCTCCGGCGACACGGCGAGAATGCCGAAGTCCTTGAGGATGCCCATCAACGCCAGATGCGCCTCCACATGCAGCTGCTTGTAATCCACGCCCACGCGCACGTTCTGGCCCATGCGGATCTGTGCGGCGTCGACTGCATCGATGAATGCCTGGAATTCGCTGCCCGGGTCGGCGGCATAGGTGCGGGTGATGTCGCTGGCGTAGCCGTAGGCCGAAGCGCCGGCATCGATCAAAAAGCTGCGTAGCGGTTGCGGCGGCTGCTGGCCGAGTTCGGTGTAGTGCAGCACTGCGCCGTGTTCGTTGAGCGCGATGATGTTGCCGTACGGCAGTTCGTTGGCGTCCTGGCCCACGGCTGCGCAATACGCCATGTGGATGCCGAACTCGCTCTGGCCTGCACGGAATGCCGCTTCGGCGGCGCGATGGCCGCGCACTGCCAGCTGCTGGGCAATGCGTAGCAGTGCGAGTTCGTACGGGGTCTTGAAGGCGCGCTGGTAGTCCAGGTAATCGATCACCGGCTGCGGATTGTTGGGCACATAGGCGCCGAGCGCACTCTGCGCTTCGCCGAGAATCGCGCAGCGCTCGGGCTGTTTGGACAGCAGCGTCAATGCTTCGTCCGGGGTACGGATGATGTGGATGTCGCAGTGCTCCACCCACCAGCCGCTGGGGGCGTCGGGCACCACATGCCAGTAGTCGAACGGCTGGTAGAAGATCACTGTCGGGCGCCTGCCCGGGGTGTAGATCAGCCAGCTGTTGGGCACCCGCGTCAGCGGCACCCAGGCCTTGAATTGCGGGTTGACCGCGTATGGGTAATCGCGGTCGTCGAACACCTGGTAATGCAGGCTGCCGCTGGGCACGACCAGGTGATCGAAGCCGCCGCGTTGCAGCGCCTGATCGGCGCGTGCGGTCAGCGTGCGCAGGTGGTCGGAATACAGGTGGCTCAAGGACGGCTGGGTCATGCGGGGCTCGATCGGCAATGCAAAGGCAATGCGCAATTTTGCCGCAATCCTGGCAGCGGCGCTGTGCCTTCAGCCGGCCATGTGTTCCTCGGCGATCCAGGCGCGCAGGCGTCGCCGATGCGGCTCCGACATGGTCAGAAAGCGGAAACCGGCCCAGGCCTGTCCGGGGGCGTGCGCGGCTTCGGACCACAGCAGGTGCACGCCGACATCGATCTCGGTGGCGCGGCCTACGCGCTCGGGCAGGGTGAAGCGCAATTGATACAAGGCGTCGTCATGCAGCGGAACCGAAGCCAGCAGCAGCATGCCGGTTTCCGACACATTACCGACCCGGCCGATCTGCGCCTCGCTGAGCATGTCGGTGACCGGCACCAGATCGGTCGGTTGACGGCGCGGTGCGCGACGGGTGTCCTGGATCATGGGGCGACCTCTGCAGCAGGCGACTGGCCGGCAAGGTGACGTAACGTGCGCACGGTGGCATGCCAGGCGCGGTCGATCAGACGCGATTTTTCTTCGACCAGCAAGCGCGCCTGGCCGCCGGCCATCAGCCGCGCCAGACCATCCAGCGATTGCTCGCCGATCTTTTGCCCACGCTGATTGACGAATAGCGCGTTGTCGGTCATCGGGCTGTACCAGGACAGCCGTTGCCGACGCAGGTCGCCCTGCTGGTTGACCACGAATTCGAACCAGGTACCGAATGGCAGGCTGCGCAACTGCGTGTAGCACGCCTCTTCGGCCGGCGAGCGCGGTGTGGCGATGTCCTTGCGCGGGGCGTTGTCGCCCTGGTCGCCCAGCCGCGTGCGCGCCCTGAGTTTGGCGGTGAGTTCGGTGCGCGAGGTCATCTCGTCTTCGCCACCGGGCGTGGACAGGCGCCGCGCGATCGCCGCCGCTTCGTCCTGGTGATAGCCGATCTGCAGCAGTGCGGTTTGGACATCGCCACCGAGCGCGGTGTCGGTGGGCTGACCCTTGCTCAGACAGGTGACCTCGGCGATACGCGCCGTCAGCGCCTGGCGCTCATCCCATTCGGGCGATTGCTCGCCTTGCCGCAGCAGCGTGAGCGTGAGCACGTCCGACCACGCCTGGCGCAGCAGTGATTGCACGAAACGCGGTGGCGCGCTCTGCTCGCACAGATCTTCGATGCGCTCGGCGGCCTGTTGCTTGGCCGATTCCAGCCGCTCCTTGCCGCGTGCGGCATCCACATGGCGCCGCTCGGCGACCTCGGCCTTGCGCGCCAGTGCGCGTAGATGCGTCTGGATCTCGTCGTTGGCCGCAGCGAAGACGCTTTCGTCGCCGTGATAGTCGTTGACGATCTTGTCGACCGCAGTGCCCAGCTTGTGCAGCAACTGCGGGTCGACATCGTCCTCGCCCAGCCATACCGCACCGGACTCGGCCACGGTGTTGAGCAATTCGCGCACCGGATGCTGATCGCGCACGAAAAAATGCGTGTCGGCCAATGCCGCGCGCACGACCGGTACCTGCAACTTGGCAAGCAAGGTCTGCGCCGGGGTCTGCTCGCGCACTTCGCGTTGCATCTGCGCGTAGAGCAGGCCGAGCAGGTCGAAGGTGTCGGTGTCCTGCGGCGATAGCGCCGCGTCCGGGCCGTGCTGGGCGCGCAGCAGTTCCAGCACCTGCCGCTGCACCGCATCGATGCCGGCCGCTGCAGTCGATTGCACGGCTAACGCGCCTTGCAGGCTGGCCAGCGCGTCGCTGAGCGCGGCTTTGGGCACTGCCGTGGAAGCCAGCTGGGGAAATGCTCTTTCAGCTGTTGCCTGCGAGCCTGTTGCGGGCGCTGTGCCGTGATTGGCAGCGCCGTGATTCGATGCACTGTGAGGCGCAGATGGGCCTGTGTTGCCGGCCGCCTGCGACTGACGTGCCGACGACATCAGGCCGCCAAGCGCCTGCATTGCATCGCTCAATGCAGGTGTTGCCTGCTCACCGTATGTAGCCGCAGCTAATGTCATCGGAGAATCGGACGGATCCAGCAAGGCGCTCTGCCACGGTGTCGGTGCGGACTGCCCGCTCCAGCCGGTCGCCGGTTGCCCGCCACGCGGCGGCATCGCGCGCGCGTTGGTTGCCGCAGCATCCTGCGATGCAGTGGCCGATGCAGGCAGCGCACGCCGCGTCTGCACCTGCGTGGGCTTGACCAGATACGGGTGATAGATCAGCCCCGGCAGGATGCCTTCCTGTGCGAGGACGCTGTTGACACGCTCATACAGATCGTTCGAACGCTCGATCAGCTGACGCTCGAACACGCGGTACAGCGTGAGTTGCCCATCCAGGCTCAGCCCCAGCGTTTCGCCGCATTGGCGCAGCAGGCGGCACAGCGCGTACGGACCGAGCGGGACTTCTTCGAGTTCGAATTCGGCAACGACGCCGATCACCGCCAACCGTTGCGCCAGCAATTGCAGCGCATCGGCACGGCGCGAGGTTTCGCGGCGCGCGATCTCGCTGAGCACGATGTCGCGGTCGATATCGGTGTCTTCCACCAGTGTGAGCATCTGCGGATGCGCCGGCGCATCGGCCAGCGGTGTCAGCGACGGGCGCTCGCGCAGGTTGGCCAGATCCTGCGCCAGCTGCTGCAGAAAGGCTTGCGGAAACCGATCGATATGATCGCGCAGGCCACGCGTCTGCGCGTAGGTTTCGGCCTGGATCTGGCTGTTGCGCGCATGTTCGGCCTGATGCAGCAACTCGCGTTCCAGCTCGACGATGGTCAGTCGCAGCGGCCCGCTGAGCGCCTGCACGCAGAGCGCGTGCAGTGCCGCGAGCAGATGCCGGCCGCGCGCGGAAACCGGCGCATCGGCAATCGGGCCGCTGAGTGTGTGCTGCAGGGAAGAGGCGGGCGTGGACATCCGTGGAGGTGTGCTCGGTTCGAAGCGTGAGCTATGTAGCATGTTTTCCGCGTTGCCGCGCGACATTGGAGCGGCCAGGCGCGGCCATTGCTCGGTGCGATGGACCCCTCGAACACTCCAGACCTGCCGTGCCGGTCACGCGTGGATGACGGGCGCTCGCGAGGGTTTGCTGACCAGCGTCAGGTCAGGAATAACTCGACCACGTCGTTGGTGAAGCGGCGGCCCAGTTCGGTCGGTATCACGCGTCCGTCCTGCTCGGTCATCCAGCCCTGCGCGACCGCGCGCGCCAACGGCGCTGCGATCTCTGACGCCTCCAGACCGGTGGAGGCTTCGAAATCGCTCAGCCGGAAGCCTTCGTGCAGACGCAATACATTGAGCATGTATTCGAATGGCAGCCGCGCGCGCGGCACGACCTCATCGCCGCCGATCGACGCGGCGTTGCCGGCGCTGGCCAGATAGCTCTGCGGATGTTTGTGCTTCCACCGCCGCAGTACGTGCTGCTCGGCGCCGGAACTGATCTTGCCGTGCGCACCGGCGCCAATGCCCAGATAATCGCCAAAGCGCCAGTAATTGAGGTTGTGCGCACATTGCCGCCCGGGCTTGGCGTAGGCGCTCACTTCGTACTGCGCGTAGCCGGCCTCGGCCAGCAGACGCTGGCAATGTTCCTGGATATCCCAGGCCGCATCGTCGTCGGGGATGCCTTTGGGCGGCCGCGCGAAGAACACCGTGTTCGGCTCCAGCGTGAGCTGGTAATGCGACATGTGCGTAGGCTGCAACGCAAAGGCGCGCTCGAGATCGCGCTCGGCCTGCGCCAGCGTCTGCTCGGGCAGCGCGTACATCAGGTCGATATTGAAATTGTCGTAGCCGGCATCTTGCGCGAGTTTGATCGCGCGCTCGGCCTCGGCACTGTCGTGGATGCGACCGAGCCGCTGCAGCGCCACATCGTCGAAGGTCTGCACCCCGAAGCTCAGGCGGTTCACGCCGGCGGCGCGATAACCATCGAAGCGGCCATGCTCGGCGGTACCTGGATTGGTTTCCAGGGTGATCTCGAGATTTGGTGCAAAGCGCAGCCGCGCAGCCGCCGCTTGCAGAAATCTGTCGATGGCTTGGGGCGGAAACAAGCTCGGCGTGCCACCGCCGAAGAACACCGAATGCACCACGCGCCCCCACACCAGCGGCAAATCGTTATCCAGATCGCGGATCAACGCATCCACGTACTCCTCGAACGGCAGCACGCCCTTGGCCGCGTGCGAGTTGAAATCGCAGTAAGGGCATTTGCGCACGCACCAAGGCAGGTGCACGTACAGCGACAGCGGCGGTGGAATCAGGTCGGGCACTGCATCAGGCCATCGTTCACAACGACAGGGCGTGCAGCTTGTGCTGCAACGTAGCCAGCGCCACCGCACGGTGACTCAGCCGGTTCTTCAACGCAGTATCCATTTCCGCAGCGGTCAGGCCGTACACCGGGTCCAGAAACACCGGGTTGTAGCCGAAGCCGCCATCGCCGCGCGGTTCGGTGGTGATCACCCCTTCCCAGCTGCCTTCGGCGATCAGCGGTTGTGGATCTTCCGGGTGACGCAGCAGCACGATCACCGAATAAAACCGCGCGCTGCGGCGCTCGGCCGGTACATCGCGCATGGCCTCGATCAACTTGGCGTTGTTGGCCTGCGCATCGGTCGGGCTGCCGGCATAGCGCGCGCTGTACAAGCCGGGCGCGCCGCCAAGGGCATCGACGATCAGGCCGGAGTCGTCGGCCAGTGCCGGCAGACCGGTGACCGCGCTGGCATGACGCGCCTTGATCAAGGCGTTCTCGACGAAGGTCAGGCCGGTTTCCGGCACGTCTTCGACACCCAGTTCGCCCTGCGCCACGATGTGCAGCGGCAGGTCGCCGAGCATGGCGCGCAGTTCTTCCAGCTTGCCGGCGTTGCCGCTGGCCAGGACCAGTTGTTTCATTGCTTGGGCTCCAGCAGATCCCACTTGGTGCCGTACAGGTCGCGGAATACAGCGACCGTGCCGTACGGTTCCTCGCGCGGGGTTTCCAGAAATTTCACGCCAAACGTCTGCATGGCCGCGTGGTCGCGCCAGAAGTCGTCGGTGTAGAGAAAATGATCCACTCGCCCACCGGTCTGGTCGCCGATACGCGCCTGCTGCGCGGCGTCGGCCGGCTGCGCAAGCAGCAAGCCGGCGTCCTGCGCGCTGCCCGGGCCGATCACCACCCAACGCTTGCCGTCGCCAAGTGCGCGATCCTCCAGCACCTGGAAACCCAGCGCGCCGGTATACCAGGCAATCGCCGCGTCGTAGTCGGCAACCAGCAGCGTGGTCAGGGCGATGCGACGGCTCATCCGGCCAGCGCAGCGCGTTGCAGGGCGAACAATTCGCCCATGCCCTTTTCGGCCAGGGCGAGCAGTGCGTTGAGTTCGTCGCGGCGGAACGCGTGGCCTTCGGCGGTGCCCTGCAGCTCGATGAAGCCGCCACCATCGTTCATCACCACATTCATGTCGGTGTCGCAGTCGCTGTCTTCGGGGTAATCCAGATCCAGCACCGGCTCGCCGCGATAGATGCCCACCGACACCGCGGCCACCGCACCGATCAGCGGATGCTTCTTGATGTCGCCGCGCTTGAGCAGCAGGTTCACCGCATCGGCCAGCGCCACGTAAGCACCGGTGATCGCAGCGGTGCGGGTGCCGCCATCGGCCTGCAGCACGTCGCAGTCCAGGGTGATGGTGCGCTCGCCCAGTGCATTGCGGTCCACGCAGGCGCGCAATGCGCGGCCGATCAGACGCTGGATTTCCAGCGTGCGCCCGCCTTGCTTGCCACGCGCGGCTTCGCGATCGGAACGGGTGTGGGTGGAGCGCGGCAGCATGCCGTATTCGGCGGTCACCCAGCCTTCGCCCTTGCCGCGCAGGAATCCGGGGACGCGGTTTTCCACGCTGGCGGTGCACAGCACGCGCGTGTCGCCGAAGCTGACCAGCACCGAGCCTTCGGCGTGACGGGTGAAAGCGCGTTCGATGCGCACCGGGCGCAGCTGGTCGGCCGTGCGGCCGCTGGGACGGGAAAAGGTCATGCGATGAGTCCGGAAGTCGGGAGGTGGGTCTGGGTCAGCGCGTGGCGAGGCGGTCAGCCAGCGCGGGCGGCTAGGGTACCATTCGCGCTTTGAAGGCACGGGACTGACGATGATTCGAAGCATGACCGCGTTTGCTGGCGGCGAACGCATCACGCCCTGGGGCACGCTCGGTTGCGAGCTGCGCTCGGTCAACCACCGGTTTCTGGAAATAGGCGTGCGCCTGCCCGAAGAACTGCGTGCGCTGGAGCCGATGCTGCGCGAACGCGTGGCGGCAAAAAACAGCCGCGGCAAGCTGGATCTGGCACTGCGCCTGCGCGCGCCGGACAACGCGCAGACCCTGGCCGTCAACGAATCCCTGCTGCAGGAACTGGGCGCACTGGCCACGCGGCTCGACGGTGTGTTTCCCAAGTTGCAGGTCGGCTTTACCGATCTGTTGCAGCTACCCGGCGTCCTGCAGGTGCAGGACGTGGACGCACCGGCGTTGCAGGCGCAGGCCCTGGCATTGCTCGATGAGGTGGTGGACAGTTTCGTCGCTGCGCGCGAGCGCGAAGGCGGCAAGCTGGCCGAGGCGATCAGCGAGCGGGTGGATGCCATCGAACGCATCGCCGCCGAAGTGCGCACGCTGATTCCGGCCATTCGCGAAGGCCAGCGCGCCAAGCTCGCCGCACGCCTGGCCGATCTGCCGCATCCGGTGGACCCGGGGCGCGCCGAGCAGGAACTGGTGCTGTGGCTGCAGAAGCTGGACGTGGACGAGGAACTGGATCGCCTGTCCAGCCATATTTCCGAGATCCGCCGCGTGCTCAAGCAGCGCGAACCGGTCGGCCGTCGATTGGACTTCCTGCTGCAGGAATTCAACCGCGAAGCCAATACGCTCGGCTCCAAGTCGGTGGACAGCCGCACCTCAAATGCCGCGGTGGATCTGAAGGTGCTGATCGACCAGATCCGCGAGCAGGTGCAGAACATCGAATAGCCGTGAATAGGCAATCGGGAATGGGGAATCGTCAAAGCAGGTACGATTCCCCTCGGCCTGCTTGCTCCGCGCGGTGCCCCATTCCCTATTCTCGACTCCCTATTCCCTAAAAATGCGCGGCACCCTCTATATCGTTGCGGCTCCCTCCGGCGCCGGCAAGAGCAGCATCGTCAACGCCACCCTGGCGCGTGACCCCAAGATTGCCTTGTCGATCTCGTTCACCTCGCGCGCGCCGCGGCCCGGCGAGCGGCATGCCGAGCACTACCACTTCGTCTCCGCCGACGAGTTCCAGGGCATGATCGAAGCGGGCGACTTCTTCGAATACGCGTTGGTGCATGGCGACTGGAAGGGCACCGCGCGGCAGTCGGTGGAGCCGCAGCTGGCTGCCGGCCATGATGTGCTGCTGGAAATCGACTGGCAGGGCGCGCGCCAGGTGCGCCAGAAAGTGCCCGACGCGGTCAGCGTGTTCATCCTGCCGCCCTCGCGCCAGGCGCTGGACGAGCGCATGCGCAAGCGCGGCCAGGACAGTGAAGACGTGATGGCGCAGCGCCTGGCCGCCGCACGCGAAGAGATGCTGCACTTCGAAGAATTCGATTACGTCATCATCAACGAGACCTTCGAGACGGCGGTGTCGGAGATGTGCGCGATCTTCACCGCCAGCCGGCTGCGTCGGCAGGCGCAGCAGCAGCGGCATGCCGGCCTGATCCAGGCGCTGCTTGACTGAGTTCTGGTGTGGTGGGGGAGCGGCGGTCCTCAGGTGTCACGGTGCGACGACGCCGTAGCTGAAGATCGGCATTCTGCCCGCATGTCGCCGCGGCTTGCGTGAAACGGCCGGCCAGGCCTGCGTGGCTGTTCTGCGCACCAGGACGGCGCTGCGTCTCGATCGATTTGCTCCAAGTGGCTGATTCCAAAGCAAACTGAATGACTGCCGGTTGCCCGCCCAGCGGCCCCGGCGTACACTCCGCCCCCTTTCCCTCATTCGATGCGCGGCCGTTGCTGGTCGCCGGGAGCCCGCATGGCCCGCATTACCGTAGAAGATTGCCTGGAAGTCGTGAACAACCGTTTTGAGCTGGTCATGATGGCCTCCAAGCGCGCCCGTCAGCTCGCCAACGGCGTGCAGCCGTTGATCGAAAACGCAGACGCCAGCGACAAGCCCACTGTGATGGCGCTGCGCGAGATCGCCGCACGCCGGATCGACAACGCGCTGATCGATGAAGTCGAGAAGGCCGAACGCGAGCGCGCCGAGCGCGAAGCGCTGGAATGGGCCGCCGCCGAAGTGGTCGCCGACGAAGACATGTCCAAGAACGACGATTGATTGCTGGCATCGCTGCGATCGATCCGAACAGCCCGCCTTGTGCGGGCTGTTTTCGTTTGCGGGCCGCTTTCGCGCGCGTAGTGCGCAAACGTTTGCCGTGACTGCGCCGCTGGCATAGTCTTCCGCCATGAACCCAGGCCCCACTGCCCAGGCGACCGTCGTGACGTCCTCGTCTCCCGACCCGGCCATCCCCGATTACGTCCTGCACCTCGAACGCGCTGCCAGCTACCTTCCCAAGGAGCAGCTGCCGATCCTGCGCCGTGCCTGGGAAGTAGGGGCCACCGCGCATGCCGGCCAGACCCGCAAGTCGGGCGAGCCTTACATCACCCATCCGGTCGCCGTGGCCGGCGTACTCGCCGAACTCGGCCTGGACATGGAATCACTGATCGCCGCGATCCTGCACGACACCATCGAAGACACCCCGCTGACCCGCGAAGAGCTGGCCTCCGAGTTCGGCGAAGCGGTGGCCGAGCTGGTCGATGGCGTCACCAAGCTGGACAAGCTCAAGTTCCGCGACCGCCAGGAAGCGGCGGCGGAAAGTTTCCGCAAGATGCTGTTGGCGATGTCGCGCGACTTGCGTGTGATCATGATCAAGCTGGCCGACCGCCTGCACAACATGCGCACGCTGGGCGCGCAGAGTAGCGAGGCGCGCAGCCGCATCGCGCGCGAAACGCTGGAAATCTATGCGCCCATCGCACAGCGCCTGGGCATGAGCCTGATCAAGTCCGAGTTGCAGAACCTGGGCTTCCGCGCACTGTATCCATGGCGTCACGCCATCATCGAAAAGCACATCCGCAGCCAGCCGGTGGTGCGGCGCGAATCGATGGCGCAGGTGGAAGTGCAGCTGTCGCAGCGGCTGGCCAAGGAAGGGCTGGAGCATCGGCTGGTCAGTCGCATCAAGACGCCCTGGAGCATCTATTCGAAGATGCACGAAGAGAACAAATCCTTCGACCAGGTGATGGATGTATTCGGCTTCCGTCTGGTGGTGCGTTCAGTGGCCGATTGCTATCACGCCCTCGGCGCGGTGCATGCCACGTTCAAGCCGCTGGACGGGCGCTTTCGCGATTTCATCGCCATCCCGAAGGCCAACGGCTACCAGTCGCTGCACACCGTGTTGTTCGGCCCCTACGGCTCGCCGATCGAAGTACAGATACGCACCGAAGAGATGGACCTGATCGCCGAACGCGGGGTGGCCGCGCACTGGACCTACAAGGTCGGTTCCACCTCGCCCAACAGCGCGCAGAGCCGTGCGCACGACTGGATCGTGGAGCTGATCGATTCGCAGCGCGCCGCCGGTTCGTCGCTGGAGTTTCTGGACAACGTCAAGGTCGATCTGTTCCCGGACGAGGTCTATCTGTTTACGCCCAAGGGCAAGATCCTGGCGTTGCCGCGCAATTCCACCGCGCTGGATTTTGCCTACGCGGTGCATACCGACGTGGGCAATCGCGCGGTCGCCTCGCGCGTGGACAAGAAGCTGGTGCCCTTGCGCACGAAGCTGGTCAGCGGGCAGGCGGTGGAAATCATCACCGCGCGCTCGGCCACGCCCAAACCGCAGTGGCTGGAATTTGTGGTCAGCAGCAAGGCGCGCACCGCGATCCGCCACCAGCTCAAGCAACTCGAACACGAAGATGCCGTGCAGCTCGGTCACCGCATGCTCGACCGCGCGCTGGAAGCGATGGACAGCTCGCTGGAACGGCTGCCCAAGGGCCGCCTGGACGCCTTCCTCAGCGAGCACCGCTATCCGCGCCTGGAAGCCTTGCTGGCCGACGTGGCGCTGGGCAATTGGATGCCCAACCAGGCCGCGCAGGCCTTGATGGCCTATGCCGAACTGCGCGGTGGCGGTCACTCGAAGCATTCGCACGAAAAGATCCTGATCGACGGCAGCGAGCGTGGCGTTATCAGCTTTGCCAACTGTTGTCAGCCGATTCCCGGCGACGAAATCATGGGCTACCACACCGCCGGCAAGGGCATCGTGGTGCACCGGCTGGATTGCACCAACCTGGCCGAACTGCGCAAATCGCCCGAACGCTGGGTGCCGATCGATTGGGATTCGGGCGTCACCGGCGATTACGACACCGCCTTGGTGGTCGAGGTGGAAAACCGCACCGGCGTGCTGGCGCAGCTTGCCGCGGCGATTGCGCAGAGCCAGTCCAACATCGAGCGTGTGGATTACCTGGACCGCGATTTCAATGCAGCGGTGCTGCGTTTCAACATCCAGGTCCGCGACCGCCGCCATCTGGCCGAAGTGATGCGCCGGTTGCGGCGCTTGCATGTGGTGCAAAGCGTGGGTCGTCAGTAAAACGCGCGCAACAGTCGAGCAAATCCGCACAAACGCCTAAACTGCTGCACACACCTTTGCAGCGGAGTTTCCATGTCCCAGATCATCCATACCGACCAGGCGCCTGCCGCCATTGGCCCGTATTCGCAGGCCGTGCGTGCCGGCAACACGGTGTATTTCTCCGGGCAGATCCCGCTGGATCCGGCCACCGGCGAGATCGTGCCGGGCGACATCGGTGCGCAAGCACGTCGCTGCTTCGACAACCTCAAGGCGGTGGCCGAAGCAGCCGGCGGCTCGCTCGACAAGATCGTGCGCCTGGGCCTGTACCTGACCGATCTCGGCCAGTTCGCCGCCGTCAACGCGGTGATGCAGGAGTATTTCCAGGCGCCGTTCCCCGCGCGTTCCACCATCGAAGTCTCCGGTCTGCCCAAGGGCGCCGGTTTCGAAGTCGATGCGGTGATGGTGCTCGAGTGATCCAGTTCGACTGATCCGATTCGATCTGCCGTGCCACGCGCGCTCACCGTCACGCCGAGCCTGGCCGTTGCAGGCCAGGCGTCGCTGTCCAGCTTGCCCGGGGTCGGCCCGAAAGTGGCCGAGAAGTTCGCTGCGCGTGGCATTTTTACCTTGCAGGATCTGTGGCTGCATCTGCCGCTGCGGTACGAAGACCGCACGCGGCTGACCACGATCGCGCAGTTGCAGGGTGGCGTGCCGGCGCAGATCGAAGGCCGCGTCGATGCGATGGAGCGCGGCTTCCGCTTCCGGCCGGTGCTGCGGGTAGCGGTGTCGGACGACTCGCACGGCACTTTGGTGCTGCGCTTCTTCCACTTCCGCGCGGCCCAGGTGGCGCAGTTCGCGCCGGGCACGCGGGTGCGGGTGTTCGGCACGCCCAAACCGGGGCAGAACGGTTGGGAAATCGTGCACCCCAGTTACCGTGTGCTGGCGGAGGGCGAAGACGCCGGGCTGGGCGATAGCCTGGATCCGGTCTATCCGGTATTGGAGGGCGTTGGGCCGGCCACGCTGCGCAAGCTCATCGGCCAGGCGTTGGAGCGGTTGCCGCCGGAGGCCGCGCTGGAATTGCTGCCGCCGCATTGGCTGCAGGACGAACAACTGCCCTCCTTACGCGAGGCGCTGCTGACCATGCATCGCCCGCCGGTCAACACCGACCCGCAGCAACTGCTCGCGGGCGGCCATCCGGCCCAGCAACGCCTGGCGATCGAGGAACTGTTGGCGCATCAACTCAGCCTGCGCCGCCAACGCATCGCCTTGCAGCGCTTTCATGCGCCCAGGCTGCCCGGCAATGGCAACCTCGTGCAGCAACTGCGCGCGGCATTGCCGTTCCAGCTCACCGGCGCGCAGCAGCGCGTGTTCGAGCAGATTGCGCGCGATCTTGCCAAGCCATCGCCGATGCTACGGCTGGTGCAGGGCGATGTCGGCAGCGGTAAAACCGTGGTCGCCGCGTTGGCGGCGATGCTGGCGGTGGAGCAGGGCAAGCAGGTGGCGCTGGCCGCGCCGACCGAACTGCTGGCCGAGCAGCACCTCACCAACCTGCGTGGCTGGCTGGAACCGCTGGGCGTGCGCATCGTCTGGCTGGCCGGCAAGGTCACCGGCAAGGCGCGTGCTGCGGCGATGGCCGAGGTGGCCTCCGGCCAGGCGCAGGTCGTCGTCGGCACGCATGCATTGATGCAGGAGGCGGTGGTCTTTCACGACCTCGCGCTGGCCATCATCGACGAGCAGCACCGCTTCGGTGTGCATCAGCGGCTTGCCCTGCGCGACAAGGGTGCGGCTGCCGGCAGCGTGCCGCATCAATTGGTGATGACCGCCACCCCGATCCCGCGCACCCTGGCGATGTCGACCTATGCGGATCTGGATGTTTCGGCTATCGACGAACTGCCACCGGGGCGCACGCCGGTGCAGACGATTGTCTTGAGCGCAGAACGTCGCCCGGACCTGGTAGAGCGCATCCGCGCCGCCTGCGCCGAAGGGCGTCAGGCGTACTGGGTGTGCACCTTGATCGAAGAAAGCGAAGAGCCCGGCAAAGGCGCGCCGCCTGGCCCGCCAAGGATCGAAGCGCAGGCCGCAGAAGTCACCTTTGAAGCGCTATCGGCACAGTTGCCGGGCGTGCGCGTGGCGCTGGTGCACGGCCGCATGAAGCCGGCCGAAAAACAAAAAGCCATGCTGGATTTCAAGCAGGGCCACACCGATCTGCTGGTCGCCACCACTGTGATCGAAGTGGGTGTGGACGTCCCCAACGCCTCGCTGATGATCATCGAGAACGCCGAGCGCCTGGGTCTTGCCCAGTTGCATCAGTTGCGTGGCCGGGTCGGGCGCGGTGCGGCCGCGTCCAGTTGCGTGCTGCTGTATCAGGCGCCGTTGTCGATGATGGCGCGCCAGCGTCTGGAAACCATGCGCCAGACCAACGACGGCTTCGTGATCGCCGAAAAGGATCTGGAGTTGCGTGGCCCGGGCGAATTGCTGGGTACCCGGCAGACCGGCCTGGCGAGTTTTCGCATTGCCGATCTGGCCCGCGATGCCGGGTTGCTGCCGCGCGTGCAGGTGCTCGCCGAACGCTTGCTGGCCGAAGCGCCTGAGATCGCCGATCGTGTCGTCGCGCGTTGGATCGGCAGTGCGGTGCGTTACGCAGCTGCGTGAGCGGCGGGGATTGGGCATTCGTAACGCCAGGTCGCTGCGATCTGGGTGTGTAACGGATTCGCGTGCCTCGCCGATCCTTGCGAAGATGCGGCAACGAATCCCGAATGACCAATCCCGAATCCCATGACAAAGAAGATACCGCTGCTGATCGACACCGACCCGGGCGTGGACGACGCGCTGGCGCTGCTGATGGCGTTCAACGACACGCGTCATGAGGTGGTCGGCCTGACCATCGCCGCCGGCAACGTGGGCCTGGAGCACACCGTGCGCAACGCCTTGAAGGTCTGCGAGATTGCGGGCCGCGACGATGTGCCGGTCTACGCGGGCTGCCCGCAGCCGCTGTTGCATCCTTCAGTGGATGCGGCGCATGTGCATGGCATCGATGGCTTTGGCGATGTCGGCCTGGCGCCGGCCAGGCGCACCGCCGAGGCCGAGCATGCCGCGCTGGCCATCCTGCGCCTGTCGCATGAGCACGCGGGCAAGCTGTTGCTGGTCGCGCTCGGCCCGCTGACCAATCTTGCCCTGGCACTCACCCTGGATCCGACCCTGCCGCAGCGCGTGGCGCGGCTGGTGGTAATGGGCGGGGCGCTGACCGGGCACGGCAATATCACCGTGGCGGCCGAATTCAATATCGGCTTCGACCCGGATGCGGCGCATATCGTGTTCCGCGGTTTTCCACAGTTCGACGTCGCCGACTGGGAGGCCACCATCGCGCACGGCCTGCTGCATCGCGATGTCGAGCAATGGCTGGCGACGGACTCTGCACGCGCGAAGTTCTACGAGGAAATCTCGCGCAAGACCCGGCTGTGGTCCGAAGACAGACGTGGCGAGCACTGGTACGCCGCCGATGCGCTGGCGATGGCCTTCGCGCTGCATCCAGAGGGCGCGCAGCGGCTGGAGCGGCGGCCGGTCCATATCGAGCTAACTGGCACCCACACCCGTGGCATGACCGTGGTGGACTGGAATCGCCGAGATGGCGCGCCCGACAACGCAAACCTGCTGCTGGACTACGACCGCCAGCGGTTCTATGGCCTGGTCGAGGCGGCGTTGGCAGCGGGTTAGGACGCAGCTTGCGCTGGGCAAAGGTAGATCGCTATAATGATCGGCTTATCCAGGCAGCCCGGCGCCAAGTCCATGAAAGATAACGTTCATCCCAGCTACAACGACGTCGTCTTCCACGACGTGACGTCCGATTTCAAGATTCTGACCCGTTCCACCATGAGCTCGAAAGAGACCGTGAAGTGGGAAGACGGCCAGGACTATCCGCTGATCAAGGTGGATATCTCCTCGGCATCGCACCCGTTCTATACCGGCAAGCACAAGGTGATCGACACCGGCGGCCGTATCGACAAGTTCCAGAAGCGCTACGCGCGCTGAACTTGCAGGACGGGCTGTACCGGCAACGGCCGCGCATTGCGCGGCCGTTGTTTTTTGCGCGGTGACAACTTCGTTTTTACGCCCCGGACGGGTGCGTCTACGACTTCTGTCCAAGCGACGGCCAAAATGTTGCTGTGCGATAATGACGTGATCCGGGGCGATGCCCTGGACTTCCATCACGTGCCTGCCCATTTGGTGACAGGCGCCTTCCACTGAAGGAGCGTACACAGTGTCCGATCTTGATCAGGTCACGCTCAACGCCGGCGACAAGTCGGTTGTTCTGCCGGTACTCAAGCCCACGCTTGGCAATGATTGCGTCGATATTTCAAAGCTGACCAAAGAAACCGGTCTGTTCACTTACGACTCGGGCTTCACCGCCACCGCCAGCTGCAAGTCGGCCATCACCTACATCGATGGCGACAACGGCGTGTTGTTGTATCGCGGCTACCCGATCGAACAGTTGGCCGAGAAGTCCAGCTTCCTGGAAGTCTCGTATCTGCTGATGAACGGCGAACTGCCGACGGCGGATGAGTTCCAGAAGTTCGACCACGAAGTCACGCATCACACGATGATGCACGAGTCGCTGAAGAACTTCCTCGGTGGCTTCCGCCACGACGCGCACCCGATGGCCATGCTGGCCGGTTCGGTCGCCTCGCTGTCGGCGTTCTATCACGACACCCTGGACCTCAACGATCCGGAGCAGCGCCGTCAGGCTGCCATCCGTCTGATCGCCAAGGTGCCGACGTTGGCTGCTGCTGCGTATCGCTATTCGATCGGCTGGCCGATCCGCTACCCGCGCAACAACCTCAACTACGTCGATCGCTTCCTGCACATGATGTTCGAAGTGCCGAGCGAGCCGCTGGAGATCAATCCGGTGGTCGCCAAGGCGCTGGATCTGCTGTTCATCCTGCATGCCGATCACGAGCAGAACGCCTCGACCTCGACCGTGCGTCTGGTCGGTTCGACCGGTGCCAATCCGTATGCCTCGGTCGCTGCCGGTATCACCGCGCTGTGGGGCCCGGCACATGGCGGCGCCAACGAAGCCGTGCTGAAGATGCTGGAAGAGATCGGCACCGCCGACAACGTCGAGTCCGCCGTGGCCAAGGCCAAGGACAAGAACTCCTCGTTCCGTCTGATGGGCTTCGGTCACCGCGTCTATAAGAACTTCGACCCGCGCGCCAAGATCATCCGCGAGATGACCCACAAGGTGCTGGGCGAGCTGGGCGTCAACGACCCGCTGCTGGAAGTGGCGCTGAAGCTGGAAGAAGCCGCGCTGAAGGACGACTACTTCGTGCAGCGCAAGCTGTACCCGAACGTCGACTTCTACTCGGGCCTGATCTACAAGGCGCTGAATATCCCGGTGGAAATGTTCACCGTGATGTTCGCCATCGCACGCACCGCCGGCTGGGTGTCGCATTGGCTGGAGCAGCAGGTCGATCCGGAAATGAAGATCGGCCGTCCGCGCCAGATCTACACCGGCTACGACAAGCGCGAGTATAAGGACGCCGGCCAGCGCTAAGCGCTTGCGGTTGTCTGCTTGAACCAGCGCCCCGCATTGCGGGGCGTTTGCTTTGATGGGTGGGGCGTTGCGGTCGGTCGCCGATCGTTACGGCGAGCTGCGGTCAGCGCAGCTGTTGCAAAGAGTCGCGACCGTCCTCGTCGGCCAGCAGCTGACGTACTTGAGCGGCCGATGCGCGCGGCATCGGTTTTTCGTCCAGCTGGGATAGCGGTGCCTGGCGCAGCGCGTCGTAGGGCAGCACGGTCAGGTCGAAAGTCAGATCCTCGGCACTGAATAACCACACCGGAAACTCGCCATTGCGTTCGCGATCCAGGCGCAGCCGGCGCGTACGTAATTCGGCCGGGATGCGGTGTTCTTCGAGAAACCGCTGCACTGCGTCGGCATCGTCGCTGTGCAGCTGCAATTGCACTGGCGCGTTGGCGTCGGCGGTGCCATCGAGCACCGGGCCGGTCAGTCGCGGCTGGAACGGGCCGAGAAACTCCAGTGCACGCAATGCGGCTTCGCGCCGCTGGCGTAGTCGCACGCCATGCGCGGGGCCGGCAAACAGGCGTTGATATTCGCGCAATGCGTCTTCGATCTCGCGGTTGCGTGGCAGCGATGCATCGTCATGGATGCCCAATCGGCTGGCCGCCTTGAGCTTGGCTTGATGAAAATCGCGGATGCCGCCTTCGGCCATCAGCCGGGCTGCTTCGTGCGCCAATCGATGGCGACGCTCTCGGGTTCGCGTATCGGCGTGCTCGCGCGCGTGGTGCATGACCGGGCTCCCCTAATGAACCTGGTCGACTCTACAACAGCCGCATGACGGCGTGGCGAATGCGGCCTGTCTTCCCTTGAAGGGAAATCACGCAACGGTGATTGCCCAGTGCCCTCTACTGCGACTGGAGGCAGTCGATGCCGCTAAGCCGATTGGGGAACCGAACTGGCGATGCCGTTGCGATTCCCCAATCCCCAATCCCGGCACTCAAAAAATATCGAACGCCTTCTCGTCCTGCTGTTCCTGCAGGCCGTAGTCGTAATCCTGCAGACGGTCCAGATCTTCGTTCTTCACCCACTCCACCGCGCCATTGATGGTGGCCTGGGTCATGCCGTCGGGCGGGTCATTGGCGGCGATCGGCTTGTCCTTCAATGCCACGCGCATGTAGTCGATCCAGATCGGCAGTGCGGCCTTGCCGCCATACTCGCGATAGCCGAGCGAGCGGAAATCGTCGCGACCCACCCATACCGTAGTGGCGTAGGGGCCGCCGAAACCGGAGAACCAGGCGTCGCGGTGATCGTTGGTCGAGCCGGTCTTGCCGCCCACGTCCTCGCGCCCCAGCACCTTGGCCGCGGTGCCGGTGCCGCGCTGGACCACGTCGCGCATCATCGAGACCAACTGATACGCAGTGCGCTCGTCGATGGCGCGCGGCGCGATCTTGGTTTCGGCAACGGCTGCCGGGGTGGTCTCCGCTGGTGTGGCCGGCGCTGCGGTAGCCGGTTCGATCGACTTGGGCAACGCAGGCGCGCCGAAGTTGAAGCCGTCCACCACCTGGCTGACCGGTGCGGCGGTGCCGCCCTGCGTCGCGCAGGTGCGGCAGGCCACGGCCGGCACTTCCTTGAAGATGACGTTGCCATCGCGGTCCTTGACCTCGTCCACGATCCAGGTCTCCACCCGTGAGCCGCCATTGGCGAACACCGCATAGCCACGCGCGACCGACAGCGGAGTCAGCGACGCGGTGCCCAGCGACATCGACAGGTTGGGCGGCAGCTCCGCTTCCTGGAAGCCGAACTGGCTGATGTACTTGCGTGCGAAATCGACGCTGATTGCGTCCAACAGCCGCACCGAGACCAGATTGCGCGATTGCACCAATGCCTCGCGCAGGCGCATCGGGCCGCGGAAACCGCCGCCGTCGTTCTGCGGCGACCAGGTCTTGCCGCGGCGGTCGCGGAACACCACCGGCGCATCGAGCACGATCGAGGCCGGATTGAAGCCCTTCTCGAACGCGGCCGCATACACGAACGGCTTGAAGCTCGAGCCCGGCTGGCGACGCGCCTGGGTGGCGCGATTGAACTTGTTGCCGGCAAAGCTGAAGCCGCCGACCAGTGCGCGCAGGGCGCCGCTGTTGGCGTCCAGCGATACCAGCGCGGCCTGGCCGCGTGGCAACTGGTCGATGATCCACTCGCCGTCTTTTTCGCCGGCGCGGATGCGGGTCAGGTCGCCGCGCGTCAGCAGCTTGGCCGGCGTCTTGTTGGTCCAGCGGCTGGCGCTGGCCGGTAGGGTCAACTCGGTCTTGTCGCTCTGTACCACGGTCACGCCGCCGTCGGCGTTGGTGCGCGCCACGATCACCGCGCGCAGGCCGCCCTGGGTGAACACGCCCGACAGATGCTTGGCCAGGGCCGGCGCATCGGCATCGGCGGCCACATCGAAATGCTGCTCCACGCCGTGCCAGCCATGCCGGTGGTCGTACAGGCGCAGGCCTTCCGCGATCGCCGCATCGGCGCCGGTCTGCAGCGTCGCGTCGATGGTGGTGGTAACGTGGTAGCCCTTGTTGAGCACGTCGCCGCCGTACTTGGCGATCATTTCCTGGCGCACCAGCTCGGCCACATAAGGCGCATAGACCTCGACCGGCGGCTCGTGCGGCTTGGCGTGCATCGGTACCGCCTTGGCGGCGTCGGCTTCGGCCTGAGTGACAAAGCCCAGCTCGGCCATGCGTTGCAACACATAGTAATCGCGCCGTTCCTGCGCACGCTCCGGGTTGCTGATCGGGTTGCCGCTGGACGGGAACTTGGGGATACCGGCCAGCGAAGCCATCTCATCCAGGCTCAACTCGCTCATCTTCTTGCCGTAGTAGTACTCGGCCGCGGCACCCACGCCGTAGGCGCGGTTGCCGAAGAAGCTCTTGTTGAGATACAGCTCGAAGATTTCGTCCTTGCTCAGTTCACTCTCGATTTTGCGCGCCAGCAGGATCTCGGCGAGCTTGCGGGTGTAGCTGTACTCGGAACTGAGGAAGAACTGGCGCGCCACCTGCTGGGTGATCGTCGAACCACCCGGCACGCGCTTGGCGTCGGTGGTGGCCAGCAGCCAGACCGCACGGCCGATGCCTTTGTAGTCCACACCTCCGTGCTGGTAGAAGCGCGCATCCTCGGTCGCCAAAAAGGCCTGCTTGAGGCGCAGCGGCACGTCCTTCATCTGGATCGGGTAGCGCCGGGTCTCGCCATACACGGCCATCAGGCGGCCGTCGCTGGCATAGACGTACATCGGCTCCTGCAGCTCGACCTGCTTGAGCGACTGCACGTCCGGCAACTTCGAGGAAATGGCGTAATACAGGCCGCCGGCAGCAATAGCGCCAAGCAGTGCGAGCACGACGAGCGTGGCCAGGATCCAGCCCAACCAACGGCGAATACGGGGCATGTAAGAGAGATTCCGATTGCAGATTTCTTGGTCACAGAGTATAGATGACGCCGGGTTTGGCTGGGGCCGAACTCTGGGGATCGCAGAAGATAGCGCTGGGGATCACGTCGCGGGGCCATTGCTTTGCGCGTGAAGGGCTTGTCAACTGTTAAAATTTGATTATTAATACGCGGGCGCAGACATGCGTCCAAGTGCCCGTCGGCAGGGGAGTTTCCGTGGGGCTTCTACCCAAGAGTCAATCGCCACTGATTGGTGTCGATATCAGTTCCACTGCGGTCAAGCTCTTGCAGCTGTCGCGTAGCGGGAATCGTTTTCGCGTGGATCATTACGCGGTGGAACCGTTGCCGCCGAACGCGGTTGTGGAAAAGAACATCGTCGAAGTGGAGGCGGTGGGCGAAGCCATTCGCCGCGCCATCAATCGTTCCGGCAGCAAGGCCAGGAACGCGGCTGCGGCCGTGGCCGGGTCGGCGGTGATCACCAAGCTGATCCCGATGCCGGCCGATCTGGACGACAGCGATATGGAAGCCCAGGTCGAACTCGAGGCCACCAATTACATTCCGTACCCGATCGAGGAAGTGAATCTCGATTTCGAAGTGCTTGGCCCGATGCCCAACAGCCCGGACATGGTCCAGGTGCTGCTGGCTGCCTCGCGTTCGGAGAATGTGGAACTGCGCCAGTCCGCGCTGGAACTCGGTGGCCTGGTTGCCAAGGTGATGGACGTGGAGGCCTTTGCGGTCGAAAACGCATTTGCCCTGGTCGCCAGCGAGCTACCGGTGGCCGCCGATGCAGTGGTTGCGCTGGTGGACATCGGCGCGACCATGACCACGCTGAGCGTGCTGCGTTCCGGTCGCAGTCTGTATAGCCGCGAGCAGGTGTTTGGCGGCAAGCAGCTCACCGATGAAGTGATGCGCCGTTACGGCCTGACCTATGAAGAAGCCGGCCTGGCCAAGCGTCAGGGCGGGTTGCCGGAGAGCTACGAGGTCGAAGTGCTGGAGCCGTTCAAAGAGGCGACGGTGCAGCAGATCAGCCGCCTGTTGCAGTTCTTCTACGCGGGCAGCGAATTCAATCGCGTCGACTGCATCGTGCTGGCCGGCGGTTGCGCCGCGCTGTCGCGCCTGCCGGAGATGGTGGAAGAGCAGCTCGGCGTGACCACCGTGGTCGCTAACCCGCTTGCACAGATGACGCTCGGCCCGAAGGTTCAGGCCCATGCGCTGGCGCTGGATGCGCCTGCATTGATGATTGCCACCGGCCTGGCCCTGAGGAGCTTTGACTGATGGCAAGAATCAATCTATTGCCCTGGCGCGCCGAGCGCCGGAAGGCGCGTGAGCGTGAGTTCTATTCGATGCTCGGCTTTGCAGCGCTTGCTGGCGTGCTGCTGTCCGGACTGATCTGGTTCTATTACGACGCGCAGATCAGTGGCCAGACCGAACGTAATGCGTTCCTGACCACCGAGATCGACAAGGTCAAGGCGCAGAACGAAGAGATCAAGGAACTCGACAAGAAGAAGGACCGCCTGCTTGCGCGCAAGAAGGTCATCGAGGAGCTGCAGGCCAATCGCTCGCAGATGGTGCATCTGTTCGATTCGCTGGTGCGCACCATTCCAGATGGCGTAGCGCTGACCAACATCAAGCAGGACGGCGACATCCTGACCCTGGAAGGCCGCTCGCAATCCAATGCGCGCGTCAGTGCCTACATGCGCAACCTGGAAGGCTCGGGCTGGATGACCAATCCTGATCTATCGATCATCGAGGCCAAGAGCCAGGACAAGGCCGGGCAACCTGCGGGATCGTCGATGGAAACCAAGGCGCTGCCGTACGTGTTCACGCTCAAGGTCAAGTTGGCCAATCCGAACGAGGCCGACAAGAACGGCACCGCGCCCGCGGTGGTGGATCCGGCCGCGCCGGGTGCGACGCCTACTGGTACCGCGCCTGCTGCTCCTGCAGCGGCGCCTGCGCCTGCAACGCCGCCGAGCGCACCTGCGGCAGCACCGCAGCCAGCGCCGGCGCCCGCCAATCGGCCGCAGCAGGGGGCAGCGTCATGAGCAAGAAATCCTTCAAGCTCAGCGATCTGGACTTCAACAACATCGGCGGTTGGCCGCAGCAGGCACGCATCGTGTTCTGCGTGGTGGTTGGTCTGTTCATTCTGGTGCTGGCCTGGTTCCTGTTGATCAGCGGCAAGCGCGATGAACTCGAAGGCCTGGAAGGCACCGAAACGCAGCTGCGCACCGAGTTCGAGACCCAGCAGGGTCGCGCGGTGAATCTGGAGCCGCTCAAGCAGCAGCTCGCGCAGATGGAACAGGTGCTGCAGCAGATGCTGCGTCAGCTGCCCAGCAAGACCGAGATGCCGGATCTGATCATCGACATCTCGCAGACCGCGTTGTCCAGCGGCCTGTCCAACGAGCTGTTCCAGCCTGGTCCGGAATCGCCGAAGGAGTTTTACGCCGAGAAGCCGATCGCGCTGCGCATGGTGGGCAGTTACCACCAGTTCGGTGCCTTCGTCAGCGGTGTCGCCTCACTGCCGCGCGTGGTGATCCTGACCATGCACGACATCAACCTCAAGCCGAAGGACCCCAAGGCTGGTATCACCCCGCGCGGGGCGCTGGAACTTTCCGGTACGGTCAAGACCTATCGTTATCTGGACGATGAGGAAATGGCAGAGCAGGAGAAGGCTGCGGCCGACGCTGCGAAGAAGGGCGGCCAATGACCATGAAACTGCTCAAGATCCTGTCCTGCGTGGCGTTAACTGCTGTATTGCCGGCGTGCACGCGCGGTGTGACCAGCACACCGGGCGATGCGCCGAATCTGGAAGCCTGGGTCGCCGAGGTGCGCGCACGTCCGGCGCCGCCGTTGGAGCCATTGCCGGTGATGCAGCAGTTCGAGACATTCGAATATGCCGCGCAGGTGATGCGCGACCCATTCAGCGATGCCTGGGTCACTGCGGAAGGCAGCAACGGTACGCGTCCGGATCCGAACCGGCGCAAGGAACCGTTGGAAGCCTATCCGCTCGACGCTCTCGACATGGTGGGGACCATTGGCGGTGGGTCGGGCTTGATCGCGCTGGTGATGGCGCCTGACAAGGTGACTTACCGGGTGCGGCCGGGTGTGTATCTGGGACAGAGCGATGGCCGGGTGACCGGGGTCTACGAAGACCGCATCGAGCTGATTGAACTTGTGCCGGACGGTGCGGGTGGATGGCTTGAACGGCCGGCCGCACTCGCATTGGATGATCAATAAAGTGATAGGGGATAGCACGATGATGTTTTCCAATGCCCGGCGGCTGCGTCTGGTTCGACGCCATGCGATGTTCCAGGCCTGCGCGTTGGGGTTCGCGCTGGCAGTGGCGAGCGGCAGCGCGTTCGCAGCGGCGGCGCTGAAGCAGCCTGCGCAGGATCCGGCCAAGGTCGCTCCGGCGAGCCTGGCGGTGTCCAAGATCGATTTCAAACGTGGCGAGGATGGTTCTGGCCGCCTGATCCTGCAGTTCGACGGCCAGGGCGCCAGCCCGGATCTGCGCACGCAGGGCGACAGCGTGCTGGTCGACATCAGCAACGCCCGGTTGCCTGCCGAACTGCAGCGCCCGCTCAACGTCACCGACTTCGCAACGCCGGTGCAGCGCGTCGAAGTGAAGCCGTCCGGTTCCGGTTCGCAGCTGGTGCTGTCGACCAAGGGTGCGTTCGATTCGCTGGCCTATCAGACCGGCAACGAATACGTGGTCGAGATCACCCCGCGCAAAGGCCAGCCGGCGGTTGGTGGCGTGAGTCCCGCAGCGGTCACCCAGGCAGCAGCGCAGATCGCTGCGCGCGGCTACAGCGGCCGCCCGGTGACGTTCAACTTCCAGGACGTGCCGGTGCGCACCGTGCTGCAGCTGATCGCCGAGGAATCCAACCTCAATATCGTCGCCTCCGACACGGTGCAGGGCAATGTCACGCTGCGCCTGATGAACGTGCCGTGGGACCAGGCGCTGGATATCGTGCTGCGGGCCAAGGGCCTGGACAAGCGCCGCGACGGCGGCGTGGTGTGGGTCGCCCCGCAGCCGGAGCTGGCCAAGTTCGAGCAGGACAAAGAAGACGCCCGCATTGCGATCGAGAATCGCGAAGAACTAATCACCGATTATGTGCAGATCAATTACCACAATGCGTCGTTGATCTTTAAGGCGCTGACGGAGGCCAAGGGGATTGGTGGCGGTAGTGGTGGGCAGGGTGGTGGTGGACAAGGCCAGCAGGACAACGGCTTCCTGTCGCCGCGCGGTCGTCTGGTTGCCGACGAACGTACCAACACCTTGATGATCAGCGATGTACCGAAGAAGGTCGCGCAGATGCGCGAGCTGATTTCGCACATTGATCGCCCGGTGGATCAGGTGCTGATCGAGGGCCGTATCGTCATTGCCACCGATACGTTTGCACGTGACTTGGGCGCCAGATTCGGACTAGGTGGCACGCATACTTACGGCGATAATGTTGCAACTGTTGGCAGTAATGTCAGCGGTGGTGGGGCTTCTGCAGGACGTGGTCTGAACGTCAATTTGCCAACGGGCGCTTTCACAAGCGGAGCCAATGCCCCTAGCCTTGCTTACACGCTACTCGGCTCGAACTTCAATCTGGACCTTGAATTGTCCGCCTTGCAACAAGAGGGACGTGGCGAAGTCATCTCGAATCCTCGAATTGTCACATCCAATCAACGCGAAGGTGTCATCAAGCAAGGTCGCGAAATTGGTTATGTCACGGTTACAGGTGGCACTGCAGGTCAGGTAGCAACGCCTAACGTCCAGTTCAAAGAGGTGCTTCTGGAGCTGAAGGTAACGCCTACCATCACCAACGACAATCGCGTCTTTCTTAACATGAATGTCAAGAAAGACGAGGTTGATCAATTAATTGAACTTCCAAACTACGGTACGGTTCCGTCGATCAATCGTCGCGAGATCAACACTGCTGTACTGGTGGATGACGGCCAAACTGTTGTGATTGGTGGCGTCTACGAGTTCACCGACCGTTCCAGCGTGAACAAGGTTCCTTTTTTGGGTGACGTGCCCTTTCTCGGCAATCTCTTCAAGAGCCGCGGTCGTAGCAAAAGCAAAGCCGAACTGCTGATCTTCATCACACCGAAGGTGCTACGTGTGGCGTCAGCGGTGCGCTGATATTACGCGTAGCCAATGCCACGTACAAAAAAGTCAGGCATGTCATGTGCCTGGCTTTTTCTTTGCCCCGCTGCGCAGGCTGGTACAAACTCGGGCATTGGCTGAACTTCCTGATGCCCCTCATTGAACCAATCGCGCTCGAATCGGTCACACTGAGCCTATGAACGCACCGCCGCTGCTACCCCCAGAAGCCGCCGCCGCGCCCACCGAGGACCGGCTGCATCGTCAATTCACCTTGCTGCGCGAGTCGCTGACGCAGCGCATCGTGGGCCAGTCTGCGCTGGTCGAACGGCTGCTGATCGCCTTGCTGGCCGATGGTCATTTGCTTGTCGAAGGCGCGCCCGGGTTGGCCAAGACCACTGCAATCCGGGCGCTGGCCTCGCGGCTGGAAGCGGATTTCGCGCGGGTCCAGTTCACCCCGGACTTGTTGCCTTCCGATCTGACCGGCACCGAGATCTGGCGCCCGCAGGACAGCCGTTTCGAGTTCATGCCGGGGCCGATCTTCCATCCGATTCTGCTGGCCGACGAGATCAACCGTGCGCCGGCCAAGGTGCAGTCGGCGCTTCTCGAGGCGATGGGCGAGCGCCAGGTCACTGTGGGTCGGCACACCTATGCGTTGCCGCAGCTGTTTCTGGTGATGGCAACGCAGAATCCGATCGAGCAGGAGGGCACGTTCCCGCTGCCCGAGGCGCAGCTGGATCGCTTCCTGATGCATGTGCGTATCGGCTACCCGCAGGCGGATGCCGAGGCGGAGATTCTGCGTCTGGCGCGCGAAGCCGCACGCGATACGCTGGAAAAGCACGAGACGGTGCCCGACAAGATTCCGCTGGAAGACGTCTTCGCTGCGCGACGTGTGGTGCTGGATGTGCATCTGGCGCCGCAGCTTGAGCGCTATCTGATCGAGATCGTGCTCGCGTCGCGCGATGCGCAGCGCTACGACCCGGCATTGGCGCGGCGGATTGCCTGGGGCGCGAGCCCACGCGGTTCGATCGCGCTGGAGCGTTGCGCGCGTGCGCGTGCATGGCTGGCGGGGCGCGACTACGTGACGCCAGACGATATCCGTGCGATTGCGCCGGACGTGCTGCGTCACCGCGTGCTGCCTAGCTACGAAGCCACCGCCGAAGGCTGGGATGGCGAACGCCTGGTCGCCGCTTTGCTGGAAAAGATTCCGCTGCCCTGATCGGGTAGCGTGTCGCTGAGGTATGCCGCCCTCTCGCCAGAATCCGATGTCTTCGATGCCGTCCTCGCCCCCTGCAATTGTTCCGTCGTCCGTCGCCGGCGATGGTCTGCGCCCAACGCTTGCCGAGTTGATCGCGCTGCGCGGCACCGTGACCCATCGCGGTCAGCCAGGCCGTGGCCGGCATGGCTTGGTGGGGCCGGTGCCGGCGGCAACGCGCGGGCGTGGGATGGAATACGCCGAATCGCGCGAGTATGTCGCCGGCGACGATGCGCGGCATATTGACTGGCGCGTCACCGCACGCACCGGGCGAGCGCATACCAAACTCTTCCAGGCCGAGCGCGAACGCTTGAGTCTGATTGTGGCCGACACCGCGCCATCGCTCTTTTTCGGCACGCGGGTGCGCTACAAATCGGTGCAGGCGGCGCGCGCGGGGGCCGTAGCAGCGTGGTTGGCGCAGCGGCAGGGCGACCGCATTGCCGCACTGCGTGGCACTGGCAGTGAAGCACCGATCGCGCCGCGTTCGGGCCAGCGCGGCGTGCTGCCGGTACTGGACGCATTGGCGCGCTGGTATGCGCAGCCGCCGTCGGGCGATGCCGGGCTGGATGTTGCGTTGGATCATGCTGCACGCTTGCTGCGCCCCGGTGCGCGGCTGACCGTGTTGGCCGATGCACGTAGCGCCAGCAAGATCTCCGAGGCGCGCTGGTCGGGCTTGGCATTGCATCACGAAGTCGTGGTGATCGTGCTGGTCGACCCGTTGGAACTGGCACCACCTGCACGCGCACTCACCTTCGATGTGCGTGGCGAGCGCATTGCGATCGATCTCTCCACGCAGGCCGGACGCGCGCGCTGGAAGGCCGAATTCGTCGCGCCGCTGGAACAACTGACGTCGATATTGCAGGCACGCGGTGTGCGCTTGCATCGCCTGTCCACCGACGATGCCAGCGATGCCTGGTTGGGCGGCAGTAACGCCGTGCGGGGTCGATGACGATGGCACCGCAATCGCTCCCGCTACGCGATGTCCATCTGCCGCCGTCGCCGTCGTGGTGGCCGTTGGCGATGGGGTGGTGGTTGGTACTCGCTGCAGTGGTGCTGGTGTTCGGTGCCGCATGGTTCTGGTGGCGTCGTCGTCGTCGGCAGCAGCGCCGATGGTTGGCGGCATTTGATGCCGAACTGCAGAACACGACAACTCCCGCGCAGCGCTTGGCGACGCTGTCGGTGTTATTGCGGCGTGCGGCGCGCAGCGTCGATGCGCAGGCCGATCGGTTGCAGGGCGAGGCGTGGTTGCAGTTTCTGGATGGCCGCAAAAGCAAGACCCATGCGTTTTCGCAAGGGCCGGGCCGCGCGGTGCTGGATGGCGGATTTCAACGCGCGCCAGCGGTTGCAGATCTGGATGCCGTGCAGGCACTGGCGCGACAGCGTTTTCTGAGTCTGATGCGGGGCCAGCGATGAACTGGCTGCAGTGGTCGCAATGGCAGGACGCGCTCGCGCACTGCGCGTGGCCGTGGGCATGGTGGTTGATGCCGCTGCCGTTACTGATGTGGTTCTGGCCGCAACGGCGTGCCGATGCGGCTGCGCTGCGCGTGCCCTACGCCGATCAATTGCAGGCGGTTGCACAGGCGCAACGTGTACCGGCATTGCGGATGCCGCGCTGGTTGGCATGGCTTGGCTGGTTCTTGTTGTGTGCGGCGCTTGCGCGTCCGCAACAACTGGGCGAGGTGATCCAGCCGCCGCGCGAGGCGCGACAGATGATGCTGGCGGTGGATCTGTCCGGCAGCATGAGCGAGCCGGATATGGTGCTTGGCGGCAGCGTGGTCGATCGCCTGACTGCTGCCAAGGCGGTATTGTCGGACTTTCTGGATCGCCGCGAAGGCGATCGCGTCGGCTTGTTGGTATTTGGCCAACGCGCCTATGCGCTGACGCCATTGACCGCGGATCTGACCTCCGTGCGCGACCAGCTAGCCGACAGCGTGGTGGGCTTGGCCGGGCGCGAAACCGCGATCGGCGATGCGATTGCATTGTCGGTCAAGCGGCTGCGCGAGCAGAAGCAGGGGCAACGCGTGGTGGTGCTGCTCACCGATGGCGTCAACACCGCTGGCGTGCTCAATCCGCTGAAAGCCGCCGAACTTGCCAAGGCCGAAGGCGTGCGCGTGCACACCATCGCCTTCGGTGGCAGCGGTGGTTACTCGTTGTTCGGCGTGCCGATTCCGGCCGGTGGCAATGACGATATCGATGAAGCCGGGTTGCGCAAGATCGCCGAACAGACCGGCGGGCGCTTCTTCCGCGCACGCGACACCGAGGAACTGGCCGGCATCTATGCCGAACTGGATCGGCTGGAACCGGTGAAGGCAATGGGGCCATCGGTGCAACCGCGCGTGGAGCGCTATTACTGGCCGTTGGGTGCTGCCATCGTGATTGCGCTGCTTGCCTACGTGCTGCCGCGGAGATGGCGATGAACGCGCTGACCGAGCTGACAGCGGCATTGCAGTCGTTGCATCTGCTGCGCCCGACCTTGCTATGGGCGCTGCTGGCCATCGTGCCGGCCGCGCTGCTCTGGCACCTGCGCCGACGCGATGCGGAGGTATGGCGGCACAGTGTGGATGCGCATCTGTTGCCCAAGTTACTGGTCTCCGGTGGTCAGCGCGGATGGCTCGGCTTCGTGCTGGCTGCGTTGACGTATGCGCTTGCGGTGGTGGCAATGACCGGGCCGAGTTGGCGGCAGGTCGAGCGGCCGGTGTATCACTCCAGCATGCCGCTGGTGGTGGCGCTGGATCTGTCCTCCAGCATCAATGCCAACGATTTGCCGCCATCGCGCTTGCTGCAGGCGCGCGCGAAACTGGCCACGCTGTTGCGCAAGCGCGCCGGTGGCGAAGTCGCGCTGCTGGTCTATGCAGGCGAAACCTTCACCGTTGCACCGCTCACTGAAGACACGGCCAATGTGGCGTTGTTTCTGGACGCGTTGTCGCCATCGGTGATGCCGGTGGATGGCAAGCGCGCCGATGCGGCGATCGATGCGGCCACGCAGTTGCTGGTGCAGGCGGGCTTCAAACAAGGCGACATTCTGTTGGTCAGCGATAGTGCGGATCGTGGGGCCGGCAGTTCTGCACGGCTGGCGCATTCGCGTGGATTCAGCGTATCTGCGCTCGGTGTGGGTAGCGAGCGCGGCGCTGCCTATCGCACAAGTACCGGCGAAATCGCACAGGCGAAACTGGACGAAGCCAGCCTGCGCGATCTGGCCGGGCAGGGCGGTGGGCGGTATGCGCGCATTGCAGCGGATGATTCGGATTTGCGTGCGCTGGGGGTGCTCGATCCTACGCAGCAGCCCTTGGCCGATGAAGCGGCCGAGTCCAATGGCGGCAAGACCTGGCTGGACGAAGGCTACTGGCTGCTGCTGCCGGTGATGCTGTTGGCGCTGCTGGCGTTCCGCCGTCGTGCGGTTGTGGCGGTACTCGCGTTGGTGTGTGTGTTGCCGTTGGCTCGGCCCGCGCACGCAGCAGAGAGTACGTTGTGGCAACGCGCCGATCAGGTGCAACAACAACGTCTGGATGCAGGCGTGCAGGCGTATCGCAAAGGCGATTTCGCTGCGGCACAGAAAGCGTTTGAAGGTGTGCCCACCGATGAGGGCCTGTACAACCTTGGCAACGCGCTGGCCCGGCAGGGGCAGTACGACGAAGCGATTGCGGCGTACGACCGTGCGCTGAAGCAACACCCCGACCAGCAGGACGCCATCGCCAATCGTGCGGCGGTGGATGCGGCGCGCAAGCGTCAACAGCAGAACAACAAGGACGGCAAGGGCCAGTCCAAAGACCAGAAGCAATCCGGTCAGAACAAGCCCGGCCAAAATCAGTCCGGGCAGAACAAACAAGACAACCAAAACGCTGGCCAGGACGGGCAGGATAGGCAGGGCGCCCAAGGCAAACAGGACAGCAAGGATCAGCCCTCTCCGGCGCAGACGCCGCAGGATGGAAAGTCGCAAGACCAGCAATCCAAGAATGGGCAAGGCGAGCAGAGCAAGCAGGACGCGCCGCCGCAATCGGCCGATGCGCAGGCGCAGCAGCAGGCCGATGCCGCGCAGCGGCAAAAGATGCGGCAGGCGATGGCGCAGGCCGGCGACAAGAGCGCCGATGCAAATGGCAAGCAGGAAGCCGCAGCCGTCAGCGAGACGCCGGAACAGCGCGAGCAACGCCAGGCGGTGGACGCCTGGTTGCGGCGCGTTCCGGACGATCCGGGCAGCTTGCTGCGCACCAAATTCAGGCTGGAACACGAACGCAGGCAACGGGACGGACGATGATCGGCACACACCACTTACGCCGCGCGGCGATCGCGATGCTGGCCAGCATCGCGATGCTCGCTTCCGCACCCGTCGGTGCGGTGACGCGCGCCTGGCTGGACCGCGACAGTGCCAATGCCGGCGACGTGGTGATGTTGAATATCGAAACCGATCAACGCGGCGTCGATCCGGATTACACGCCGTTGCGCAACGATTTCGCACTGGGTGCCAAGAGCGCCAATCAACAGATGCAGGTGACCAACGGATCGGTCACGGTGCGTGCGTTGTTCGGCGTGGTGTTGACGCCGCGCAAGAGCGGCGAGCTGATCGTGCCGGCGATACGTGTCGGCAACGAGCGCACCGAGCCGCTGCGGTTGCAGGTGGTTGGGGCGGCAAACAATGCGGGCACCGGCAGCACCGGCAGCGCTGGTGGCAGCGCGCCAGTCGGGCCGAGTGCGGCCCAGGGCAATGAAGACGCCTTCGTCGAAACGCAGGTGGACGACCCGCAGCCCTACGTGCAGCAAAGCGTGGGCGTGGTGGTGCGTTTGTACTTCGCTACGCAGCTGGCCTCCGGCGAGCTGGATCTGGAAGCGCCCGATGGCGCATCGCTGCAGCGTATTGGCGATGACGTCAGTTCGGTCAAGCTGGTCAACAATCGTCAATACAACGTGGTGGAGCGGCGCTACTTGCTGGTGCCCGAGCGCAGTGGGCGCTTGCTGTTGCCGTCGGCGCGTTTCAATGGGCGTTCGGTCGGTGGTTTTTTCGATGATTATTTCGGTCGCGGTAATGGCGAGCTGACCGCGCGCAGCGCCAGCATTCCGCTGCAGGTGCGTGCGCAGCCGGCCAACGCGCCGCAGCCGTGGTTGCCGCTGCGCAGTCTGCAACTGCGTTACACCACCACGCCGCAACGTGCGACTGCTGGTGAAGCGGCGCAGATCGTGGTGGAAGCCAGCGCACGCGGCGCCACCCAGGCGCAGTTTCCGGAATTGCCTACTCCTAGCGTGCCCGACGCGCAGGTGTTTGCCGAGCCGGCGCAGTATGAGGAACGCTTCGTGGACGGTTCGCCGCAGCTGCGGCTGACCCGGCGCTATTCGATCGTGCCCAACCGCGCCGGTCCACTGGTGGTGCCGGGTTTGCAGGTGGCGTGGTGGGATGTGGGCGCAGCGGCGGCCAAGACTGCATCAGTGCCGGATCTCACGTTGGATGTGGCTGCGGGCAGTGGCGCATTTGCGGCGCCCGCGCCCGCGCCGGTGGCGAGCCCATCGCCTGACAACGCTGTGCCGGCCCCAGTGGCTAGCACGCTCAGCCTGCAGCAACCCGCCGCTGCACAGCAGCCGTGGGGCTGGATCGGCGCGGCAATCGGTTTTGCACTGTTATGGATTGCCACGCTTGCGTGGGCCTTGCTGCGGCGTCGCGGTGGTGTGCGCAGTGCGCTGGTGGCCAATGGCAGAGATACGCCTGCCTCTGGCCGGCGTGCGACACATGGCGTGGCCGAATTGCGGCGCGCGCTCGATACCGGCGGGATGGACGATGTGGCGGCGGTACTCTGCGGCATGGCCGGTGTTGCCGACATCGACAGTGTGCTGGCCGCGTTGAGTGATCGGGCCCAGCGCGCAGCAGTGGCGCAGATGCAGCGCGCGCGCTGGGGCGGCGATGGTGATGTGGCCGCCGCGCGTACAGCGTTGCGCGAGGCGTTTTCCAAAGGCCCGCGTTGGCGCCATGCAACGGCTGCGGAACCGGAGGTATTGGCGCCGCTGTATCCGCCGGCGCGTTGATCGGCTGCGCTGTATCGGCAGCGGTTGGCAGGTTCTGGATAGTTGCAAAGCCGTGTATTGCTGTGGCGCGTTGATTTCGGTTACACGTGGGTTGCTGACTGTGTTGGTGAAAGCAGAGCGCTGGGGCTGCGGCTTGGCTGCAGGGGCCCTTGCCCGCCCACCATCGCGGGACACGCCGCAAGTACGTCCATGTAGGCTCTTACGCGGCATCCATGCCGCGTAAGGTCCCACGACGGTGAGCGGGCAAGGACCCGTCGAGATGTTCGGTGTGTGTGGTCCAAGCAATGCATAGCGTGCGTTTTCCGATAACGGCGCATCCTGCCAACTTTCCAACACAACGCGATCAACAGGCTTGCTTTCATCCAGTCACCGACCAACTTTCTGGTGCGGTGTCCTCGCCGATTGCGGGACCGTGTGGCGGCATGGATGCCGCCACCGAGCCTCCAGGGACGGATTCACGGCGTGTCCCGCGAGCGGCGAGGGCACCGCGCAATCGACCAACCAGGCTTTTGATCTAAAGCTATAAGGCACCGTGCCCTCGACCAACCAGGCTTTTGGCTGCATCTAGCAATGGCAAGACTCGAAATCTTTGCCACTTCAAGCTGATTAGATGATGTGGATGCGCCAATTGCAGATCGATTAGGGCAGCAGACGGTTGCAGGACTCTCGCCCGCTCCCGCGCCAACGCCTGCATCACCTGACGTCGAGAGGGACACCTACCCTCGGGCAGGCGGGTAGCGGCACGCCGGGTAGGTGGCCGCATCGATGGCGTTTGTTAAGCTCCGGCCTTTGTGTACAGATCAAGGCCCGACCAGATGACTGCATCCCCAGCCGCACGCCGCCCGGGCCTGCCCCTGCATTGGAAGATGGGCATTGGTTTCGCCGTCGGCCTGGTGTTGGGGTTGGCCGTCTACTACCTTGCCGGCAGCGATGCCGACTGGGTGCGCACGGTGACCAGGTACGTCACCACCCCGTTCTCGCAGATTTTTCTCAATCTGATCTTCATGCTGATCGTGCCGCTGCTGTTCTCGGCATTGGTGATGGGCATTTCCGAAATGGGCGACATCCGCGCGCTGGGGCGTGTGGGTTGGCGCACCTTGGGCTACACCGTCGTGCTGTCCGGTGTGGCGGTGTTGCTCGGCCTGGTATTGGTGAATGTGCTCAAGCCTGGGGCTGGCGTGGATCCACAGCTGGCCAACCAGTTGATCCAGGAAAACGCCGAGCGCACCCGCGAGATCATTTCCAGCTCCGGCACCCAGCCGCAGGGCATGGACATGCTGTTGTCGATCGTGCCCAGCAATGTGATCGCTGCGGCGTCCAGCAATGGCGCGATTTTGTCGCTGATGTTTTTTGCGGTGATGTTCGGCGTGGGCATGGTGCTGACCGCGGATGAAAAAGTCGCCACGCTCAAGCGCGGCATCGAGGGCATCTTCGAAATCTCGATGACCTTGATCGGCTTGGTGATTCGCCTGGCGCCGTATGCGGTGGCCTGTTTCATGTTCAATCTGGCTGCGCTGTTCGGCTTCGATCTGTTGATCCGCCTGGGCGCCTACGTGGGCGTGGTGGTGTTGGCGCTGGGCCTGCACATGGTGGTCAGCTACGGGCTGGCAGTGAAGTTCGCCGGGCGTTCGCCGATCGGCTTCTTCAAGCAGACCCAGGAGGCCACGATGATGGCGTTCTCCACTGCGTCCAGTAATGCGACCTTGCCGACCGCGTTGCGCGTGGCCGACGAAATGGGCCTGCCGCCACGCGTGTCGCGCTTTGTGCTGACGGTGGGCGCCACCGCCAACCAGAACGGCACCGCGCTGTTCGAAGGCGTGACGGTGATCTTCCTGGCGCAGTTCTTCAATGTGGACCTGAGTATCGGCCAGCAGTTCATGGTGATGCTGGTCTGCATCCTGGGTGGCATCGGCACCGCGGGTGTGCCGTCGGGCTCGCTGCCGGTGGTGGCGCTGATCTGCGCGATGGTCGGGGTCAACCCGGTCGGCATCGGCATGATCCTGGGCGTCAATCACTTCCTGGATATGTGCCGCACGGCGTTGAATGTGACCGGCGATCTGGCGTTGACGACGTTGGTGGCGAAGGGCGAGGAGTAGGGATTCGGGAGTCGGGATTGGGGATTCGTTGGAGCGGGCTGTTGCGACCGGCAGGTGCCAGGTCAGGTCTTGCGGTGTCGTGGCAGCGTCTGCGCCGCCTGCTGCACTGTTGCACTGCGGACGAGGCTGCAGAGGCTCCGGCTCCGGCTCTCGCTTCACCAATCCCGAATCCCGCCTCCCCAATCCCGGCTCCCTAACGCGCTCTGTGGGAGAATAAGCGGCTCCGCTTCCAGCGGTGTTCCCCTCCGCTTCCATAGACGCCCATGACCCAGCCCACCCGCCGCCAGCTGGCCAACGCCATCCGTTTTCTTGCCGCAGATGCGGTCGAAGCCGCCAAATCCGGCCATCCCGGCATGCCGATGGGCATGGCCGATATCGCCGAAGTGCTGTGGAACGATTTCTTCCGGCACAACCCGAACAACCCGCAGTGGTTCAACCGCGACCGCTTCGTGCTGTCCAACGGCCACGGGTCGATGCTGCAATACGCATTGCTGCACCTGTCCGGCTACGACCTGCCGATCGAACAGCTCAAGCAGTTCCGTCAGCTGCACAGCAAGACCGCCGGCCACCCCGAGCGCAGCGAGACCCCCGGGATCGAGACCACCACCGGTCCGCTCGGGCAGGGTTTTGCCAATGCGGTCGGGTTCGCGCTGGCCGAGAAGTTGCTGGCGCAGCGCTACAACCGCCCGGAGCTGGAAATCGTCGACCACCGCACCTGGGTGTTCATGGGCGATGGCTGCATGATGGAAGGCATCTCGCATGAAGCCGCCTCGCTGGCTGGTACCTGGGGCCTGGGCAAGCTGGTCGCGTTCTGGGACAACAACCACATCTCCATCGACGGCAACACCGATGGCTGGTTCAGCGACAACACTCCGGCGCGTTTCGAGGCCTATGGCTGGCACGTGATCCGTGATGTGGACGGGCACGATGCCGAGAAGATCAAGGCCGCCATCGAAGCCGCGCTGGAGAACACCGACAAGCCGACGCTGATCTGCTGCCGCACCAAGATCGGCTTCGGTGCGCCCAGCAAGGCCGGCAAGGAATCCTCGCACGGCGCGCCGCTGGGCAAGGAAGAACTGGAAGGTGCGCGCAAGGCGCTGGAGTGGCCGTACGGCCCGTTCGAAATTCCCGAAGAGATCTACGCCGGCTGGCGCGCAGGCGGCACCGGCACGCTGCGTCAGGCCGAGTGGGAGCAGTTGTTCGACAAGTACGGCAAGCAATACGCGGCCGAAGCTGCCGAACTGACCCGTCGCTCGCACGCCGAGTTGCCGGCCGACTTCATCGCCCAGGCCGATGCCTACATCGCCAAGGCGCAGCAGGACGGCCAGACCATCGCCTCGCGCAAGGCCTCGCAGCTGGCGATCGAAGCGTTCGCCCCGCTGTTGCCGGAACTGATCGGCGGTTCGGCCGATCTGGCGCATTCCAACCTGACCTTGTGGAAGGCCAGCAAGTCGGTGGCCACCGACGACCCGGATGCCAACTACGTGTACTACGGCGTGCGCGAGTTCGGCATGACCGCCATTGCCAACGGCCTGGCGCTGCATGGCGGCTTTATTCCGTTCGACGCCACCTTCTTGGTGTTCAGCGACTACGCGCGCAACGGCGTGCGCATGAGTGCGTTGAATCCGGCGCATGCCATCCACGTGTACACGCACGACTCGATCGGCCTGGGCGAAGACGGCCCGACCCATCAGCCGGTGGAGCACCTGGCCTCGCTGCGCTACATCCCCAACAACGATGTGTGGCGCCCGGGCGATGCGGTGGAATCGGCGGTGAGCTGGAAGGCTGCGATCACCCGCAAGGACGGCCCGAGCTGCCTGGTGTTCAGTCGCCAGAACCTGCAGCACCAGCCGCGCAGCGACGCGCAGATCAAGCTGATCGAACGCGGTGGCTACGTGCTGGCCGATGCCGAAGGCGGCGTGCCGGACGTGATCCTGATCGCGACCGGTTCGGAAGTCGGTCTGGCGGTGGAGGCCAAGCAGACCCTGGATGCGGCCGGCCTGAAGACACGCGTGGTGTCGATGCCGTCCACCGATGTGTTCGATCGCCAGGATGCGGCCTATCGCGAGTCGGTGTTGCCGAACGCGGTGCGCAAGCGCGTTGCGGTGGAAGCGGGCGTGACCGGCTTCTGGCGCAAGTACGTGGGCCTGGATGGCGATGTGGTCGGCATCGACACCTTCGGTGCCTCGGCGCCGGCGGATCAGCTGTATGCGTACTTCAAGATCACTGCCGAGCATGTGGTGGCGGCAGCCAAGGCGCTGTAAGACCTGGCGTGTTGCGTTAAAGAAAAAGCCGGCGAAAGCCGGCTTTTTTGTTGAATCTCGTGAGCGATGCGCGGGTGCGTCATCGTTCAACGGAAGCGTGGCGTGCTTCAGTGCGCGTCGTTGGCCAGCGCCGAGGCGCGGATCCTGGCCAGCACCTTCAACTGTGCGTCCATCATCGGCGGGTTGGGATCGTGCCCCGTCCGTGGCAGCAGTAGGAACTCTTTAGTCGGGGCAGAAAGACCATCGAAATAGGCTTTGCTGATCTGGGCTGGGGTGACCAGATCCTGTTCGCCCTGGATCAGGTAGACCGGCATGGCGAACTGCGGCCCGAGTGTGCGCAGGTCGATCTGCGGGCCCATGCCATCGCCCGCCAGCCCGACGAACTGCAGGAAGGAATAGTCTTCCCCGGCCTCGTAGGCTGCACGGTAGTCGGGCGTGTCGTATTCCGCTGCGAAGGTGAACCAGTCTTCCGGTGCCGGGTCGGTGCTCAGGGCTTCGTACTTGCGCGTCAGGCGTCTCAGGACTCCGAAGTTGCGCGGGTTGGTCCATGGCGGCGGGCCGATCTTCTCCAGTTTACCGATGGCGTCTGCATCGCTGGCTGTGCGGGCCAGGCTCAGCGTCTTGGTGTAACTGGCCGCCATATCGTCCTGATAATTGACCAGCTGTGCGGTGCCCACATAGGCGTGGAACAGGTTGGGATTTGCCTTGGCGATGTTGACGGACAGTGCCGAGCCCCACGATCCACCCATCAGGATGAGCTTGGATTTGCCCAGCCGTTGCGTGGCATAGCGCGCGACCGCGCTACCGTCCTGGGTCAGGCGCTGCATGGTCAGCGTCTCGCCGTCTGCAGGCGCGTTCGCCGCGTAGGTCTTGCCCGATCCGCGCTGGTCCCACTGCACGATGGTGAATTCGCGCGTCCAGCTGCCGAACAGATGTTTTGCGAACGGCGTGTTGGGGTTGCCTGGACCGCCATGCACGATCAGCACCACCGGATTGCGGCAGTCCTGGCCTTCGATCGTGACCCATTGCTGGATGCCCCCGATCTGGACAAGACCTGCCTCGTGCACGGCGTTGCCGGGTACGAGGCAAGCCTCATTCAGTGAGGTTTTATCTGACTCTGCAGTGCTCACTCCCGGCGTGCACAGCAGCAATAGAGCGACAGCCATCCAGCATTTCTTCATGTGATCCCCGGTGCAGTGCCATCCATCGTTTCGTCAGCCGCCTGTCCGTGCGGTACCCGCTGCGAGTGTGGTGTTTGCGCAAGCTCGACTGCAATGGGTTTCATCAGAGGCACGATCTGTGGATGCAGATGCGGGCAGGTGCGGGACGTCGCGTCGGGCCCGGTATCTGGTGCGATAGCCGGCGTGCAGGCGACTGGCTTTTCACTGCTTTCGGCCGACTTGCCTCATGCGTTTTCGAGCCAAGACCGGTCAGCCTGATTCGACTGTCGAGCTCGCAATCGAAGTGATCGCTAGCGCTCGCTTATGTCAAGCAATTGCTAAAAATATGTCAATCGAGCTATTTAAAATGTGAATCATTCCCATTAAAATAGCGCGCTGCCGCTGGTACGGCACACCGCTTCCTCCCCCTTGTTGCCGGCGCGGCGTCTTCGCAGCGCGTGGTCTGATTCCGTCTGCGTTGGAGTTCCCGATGATCCGTAGTACCGAGTTGCGTCATGTTTCCATGGGCGCGCGTCGCCATGCCCTGCCGCGCGCGCTGTTCGCTGCGCTGTGCACGCTGGCCGCCGGCCAGGCCCTGGCCGAAGCGCCCGTTGCCGCCGCCGATGCCGAGGTCACCACGCTGGACCGGATGATTGTGCAGGGCGAGCAGGCCAAGGGCTATACGGTGGAGAAGACCACCGCCGGCACGCGCATGAATCTGTCGCTGCGCGAGATTCCGCAGTCGGTCACCGTGATCACCCGTGACCGCATGGACGACCAGAACCTGCAGAGCATCACCGACGTGCTCAACAACGTCACCGGCGTGTCATCGGCGCCCAGCGACAGCGAGCGCGTGGAGTTCTTCGCACGCGGGTTCTATATCGACAATTACCAGTTCGACGGTATTCCGGCCTACATGGATCAGGCCTGGAGCTACGGCGATTCTTCTCTGGACGTGGCACTGTACGACCGCGTCGAGGTGGTGCGCGGCGCAACCGGCTTGCTGACTGGCTCGGGCAATCCGTCGGCCTCGATCAACTTGGTGCGCAAGCATGCGCTCAGCCGCGACTTCACCGGCACGGTGTTGGTGGGTGGTGGCGATTTCAACAAGACCCGCAACGTGGTCGATGTCACCGTGCCGCTGACGCCCAGCGGCAACGTGCGCGCGCGCGTGATCGGCGTGTATCAGGACGGGGAGTCGGATATGGACCGCTACAGCATGCGCAAGAAGATTGGCTCGGCGATCATCGATGCCGACCTCACCGACAGCACCTTGCTGAGCGTGGGCTACGAGTACCAGAAAAAGGAATCGGACGATGTCACCTGGGGCGGCTTCCCGCTGGTTTATAGCGATGGCACGCGTACCAACTTCCCAATTTCGTTCAATCCGGCGACTGACTGGACCTATTGGGACACACGCATGGAGCGTGCATTCGCCAGTCTGGAGCATGCATTCGAGAATGGCTGGAACTTCAAGGCCAACGTGAGCCACGAAGAGACCACAGCGAATAACACGCTGTTCTATCCGTTCTACACGATCTATGGCTTCGACCGTCAAACCGGCGGTGGCGTAATACCGTATTCCGGCCACTACGAAACCAAGCGCAAGGTCGACGGTGCCGACACCTATGTGGACGGCCCGTTCCAGGCGTTCGGACGCGAACACCAGTTCATGGGCGGCCTGAGCTACAACCGTCGCGAATACCTAAATATTGGCCGGTCAAATTTCCCGGTCGCTTCGTTTGATCCGCTTGTGTACGAAACCATTCCCGACTATCGCGCCTGGAACGGCAATTATGCGCAGCCCGATTGGAGCACCGCAGACGTCTTCCCAAGCGGCGGCACCATCACCCAGAAGGCTGGCTACGCGGCAGTGCGTCTGTCGCTTGCCGATCCGCTGACCTTGATTGCCGGTGCGCGCTATACGGACTGGCAAAGCGAAGGCGAAGGCGCCAATCGTTCGCACAAGGTCACGGTGCCTTATGCCGGTCTGATCTACGACATTGACGACACTTGGTCCACCTACGTCAGCTACACCGAGATCTTTCAGCCGCAGAGCCTGCGTAGTCTCAACAACACGTTCCTGGATCCGATCGACGGCAAGAGCTACGAGGCTGGCGTCAAGGCAGCCTGGTTCGATGACCGGTTGAACGCATCGCTGGCTATTTTCCGCATTGAGCAAGACAACGTTGCACAGCCCACCAACATCCTGCTGCCCAATGGCGAGCAGGCGTATATCGCTGCACGTGGCACCATCAGCGAGGGCTTCGACTTCGAAGTGTCTGGCCGTCTTGCAGAAGGCTGGAACACCACCTTCGGTGCCTCGCACTACACTGCGCGCGATGCTAATGACACCTCAATCAACAAGCACCTTCCGCGAACCTCCATCAAGCTGTTCAACAGCTATACCCCGCAGGGCGCATGGAGCGACCTGACCGTTGGTGGCGGCATCAATTGGCAGAACCGCATCTATTACGTCGATGCGACCTACGGCACAGTGGAGCAGGACGCCTATGCACTGGTCAGTGCGTTCGCACGCTATCGGCTATCGCCGCAGTTCTCGGTGCAGTTGAACGTGGATAATCTGTTCGACAAGCGCTATTACTCGCAGATCAACTCCGGTTACGGCGCATGGGGCGCATCGCGTAATGGCATGCTGACCTTCAACTACACGTTTTGATCGAGTACACGGCCGGGACTGCTGAATCGCCCGACGATGTTACTGCTGTACCTCACCGGCACCTTGCAAAAGGTGCCTGTTTTTTTGAGATCGGGTGTTTTTTTCAATGAAGACAACAGCGATCTGGTGGCGCGCGGGCTTACCGCAACACCGCCTCAAGATGCGGCGCCATCACTTCTGCCACCCAATCCATGAACGCGCGCACGCGTTGCGGCAGGTGGCGACGCTGCGCGTAGAGCAGCGTGACCGGCATCGGTTCGGGCGCGATGGCGGCCAGCACCTCGATCAAGGCGCCGCTGTCCAGGTGTGGGCGCAACGGGCTGGCTGGTGCCTGGATGATGCCCAGGCCCGCCAATGCGGCAGCAAGATAGGCATCGCCGTTGTTGACCGTCACCGGGCCACGCATCGGCAGCAGTTGATAGGTCTGCCCGTCGTGGTACTCGAAGCCGGGCGACCGCTGGCCCAGCGTCGTGACGTAATGCACCAGATCGTGCTGCGCCAGATCGTCCAGACAGCGCGGTGTGCCACGCCGCGTCAGGTAATCCGCACTGGCGCAGTTGATGATGCGAAACGCGCCGAGCGGTCGCGCGACCAGGTTGGTGTCTTCGAGCGTGCCCACGCGCAACACGCAATCGAAGCCTTCGCGCACCACATCCACGCGGCGGTCGGTGCCGCTGATCTCCACTTCCAGTTGTGGATGCAGTGCCAAAAATACCGGCAAGGCGGGAATCACGAAATTGCGCGCAATGCCGGACGACATGTCCACCCGCAAGCGCCCTCGCAACTGGCTACGGTCGCGCTGAAACATGCCTTGCAACTCGTCCATGTCATCGAGCAAATCGCGGCCGCGCTGATAGAACGCGGTGCCGTCGCCAGTGAGTTGCACGCGGCGTGTAGTGCGATGCAACAGCTGGGTGCCGAGCGACGCTTCAAGCCGTTGCACGGCAGTGGAGACGCTGGCCTTGGGCAGGCCCAACATCTCGGCGGCGCGAGTGAAACTGCCGAGCTCGGCCACACGCAGGAATGCGCGCAACGACTCCATGGTGTCCATCGATTGGTCGATACTTTTGAACGGTGCAATCAGCCTGAGCTGATTTATGCGGCGCGGCAAGCGCAATAATCTTTGCAACGACGCGATACCCATACCGTCGCAGGCTGGCGCGCAAACGCGCGCTACAACATCACTGGCAGACACCCATGCCAAGCACCGACGCGCCCGACGTCCTTACAGGCGTGCGGTCGCTCTCGGCATCATCCCTCGCCCCGGAGTACAGCATGTCGAACACCACCCCCATCACGTTGATCACCGGCGGCAGCCGCGGCCTGGGCCGTAACGCCGCGCTCGCGCTCGCTGCCGACGGCAGCGACATTGTGCTGACCTATCGCAGCGAAGCAGGCGAGGCTGCTGCAGTCGTCGCAGATATCCAGACGCTGGGGCGTCGCGCGCATGCCTTGCAGCTGGATGTTGCCAATGTCGAGGGCTTCGCTGCATTTGCCGCTCAACTGAAGGAAGTGTTGACCAGTTGGGATCGCACCCACTTCGACGCATTGGTCAACAACGCCGGCACCGGTTTGCACGCGTCCATTGCCGAGACCACGCCTGCGCAATTCGATGCGCTGTTCAACATCCATCTCAAAGGCCCGTATTTTCTGACCCAGACGTTGTTGCCGCTGATTGCCGATGGCGGACGCATCCTCAACGTGTCCAGCGGCCTTGCACGTTTTGCACTGCCGGGTTCGTCGGCCTACGCGATGATGAAGGGCGGGGTGGAAGTATTCACCCGCTATCTGGCCAAAGAGCTGGGCGCGCGCGGCATCCGTGCCAATACGCTGGCACCGGGTGCGATCGAAACCGACTTCAATGGCGGCAGCGTGCGTGACAACGCGCAGGTCAACGCGATGGTTTCCTCGGTCACTGCATTAGGCCGCCCTGGGCTGCCGGACGATATCGGGCCGGTGGTGGCTGCATTGCTGGCGCCGGGCACCGGTTGGATCAATGCGCAGCGCATCGAGGTGGCTGGTGGGATGTTGATTTAGAGTGGCTAACAAGCCTACTGCGCAGCCGCCAGGCGGGCGCGGTCGGTGCTCGGAATCCTCATGTACCGCTCGTACACTCCGGTTCTGAGCGCGCCGCCCGCACCCACCTGACGACCGCTCGCTACGTTTTGTTAGCCGCTCTTAAATACAAAGGCCTGCGCATGACGCGCAGGCTTTTGTGTACGCCACAGTGTCAGTGCATCACTGCAGTGTCTGATCGCCATGCAAGACGGGATACGGATTCACGACTTCGCCCTTCCACCATTCTTTTTCCGGCCCGAGGCGATGGATCTCGAAATGCAGATGCGGTGCCGCAGGATCTGCGTTACCGGTGCTGCCTACATAGCCAATGATCTGACCACGTTTGATCGGCTGTTTTTCCGCCAGATCATCGGCGTAGCGCTCCAGATGCGCGTAGTAGTAGCAATACGTGCCACTCGGGTCGAACTGATACAGCGTCAGGCCGCCGCGTTCGCTGTTGAAGAGTTTCTCGACCGTGCCGTCTGCCACTGCGAGGACCGCTGTTCCGGTGGGTGCGAGGATGTCGATGGCATCGTGCACGCGGCCTTCGCTACGTGCGTCGGTGAAGGTGTCCTGCAGCTGGCTGCTGCTGATGCCTTGTACCGGAATCAACAAGCCAGGACCTGAAATTGCGGTGTCAGCTGGTGGCACGGGCGTTGCCGCCGCAGGCGTATTGACTGGCGCCGCAGCGGTTGCCGGCGCAGTGGCAACCGATGGCGGCGGCGCGAGTGCCGGAGCAGCAGATGCTGCCAGTTTGGTATGCGCCGCGTCGTGCTGTGTTGCCACGGGTGCAGCAGTGGGCGCTGGCTCTACTGTCGCCTGCGGCGCCTCACGTTCCAGCCACCAATAGCCGGCTGCACCCAGCAGCACACCTACCACCAGCATCATCAGCAGTTTCATGCTTACTCCTGCATCACCACCGGCATGGACGGGCCGACCACGCTGGCCAGATTGACCACGTCCCAGTTGGTCAGGCGCACGCAGCCATGCGATTCGGTCTTGCCGACATGGCCGGGTTCCGGCGTGCCGTGCAGGCCGTAATGCGGCTTGGACAGGTCGATCCAGACGCGGCCGACAGGATTGTTCGGACCCGACGGCAAGGTCGCCTTTTGATCGCCCTTTTTCGCGTCCCAGAACAGCTTGGGGTTGTACTTGAACACGGGATCGCGCGCCACGCCCAGGACCTTCCAGCGGCCGATCGGCAGCGGATCGTGCTTGCTGCCGGAAGACACCGGGAACTGCGCATAGACCTTGCCGTCGGCATCGAACAGGCGCAGCGTCGACTCGGACTTGTCGACCACCAGCTTGGCCGGCTTGGCCAACGGCGGGACACCGTCGATGTTGGGAACCTGGATCACGCCCCCGGCCTTGCTCAGGTCCACGCCGGGGTTGAGTTGGCGTAGCAGTTCGGGGTCGGCATGAAACCGCTCGCCCAGTGCCTCATCCACCGAGGTGTAGCCGAGCGAGGGCAGCTTGGCCTGCTCGGCCGGGCCCTTGGGAATCGGCTGGAACGGTCCGGCGACATCGGCAGCGGTGAGCGTGTATTGCACCAGCGCCGGCGTGGCGTCGGCCTGCAAGGCCTGCCAGGTCGCGTCATCCAACTCACCGGTCACCTTGATGTTGTGCGCGGCCTGAAACCCGGAGACGGCACGCTTTTGATTGGAACCGCGCTCGCCATCGATCTGCCCCGGCGAAAAATGCGCGCGATCCAGCAGTACCTGCGCGTGCAGATCCGAACGCGGGCCGCTCGGCACGACTTTCGCCGCAGGCGTTGCTGCAGGTGCAGGTGCAGGCTGCGGCGCTTGCGCCAGTGCAGACAATGAAGCGCTCAGGGCGAGAGTGAGCAGGCAGGCGCGAGCGTAGGAGCGTGAGGGCATGAGCAGGTCCGAGAGAGGCATGCGCGCACCTTGCCCGAGCTGCCTGCGTGGTCTGCGTGAAATGGCTGCACAGGGACTGACTGAAAACGCAGTATCGATGCGGGTCAGAAGTGGATACCTGCTATCTCGCCTCCGCGCAGTTGCCGATTCGACGCGTCAGCCGGCTGCTCATGCGTCTACCCGGGCGGCGGAGGGAGTCGTGCACCGCGCAATAATCGATCGCCTGTATGTCAGTCAGGCGATCGATTGGATCAGCGCAAACCTGGTCGTTGCAGCTGCAGCCATCGCGCCGCATCTGTCTGCATGTCTGCCGTCAGTAGGTATAGCCCAACGTCAGCATGTACACCCGGCCGGTCTGTACATACGCACCATCGGCGCCGGGATCGTAGGCCATGTAGCGTTTGGATTTGCCCTGCGTTTCGTAGAACGTTGCCGCATTGAGCAGGTTCTTGGCCGATACACCCACATCGATATGGTGCGGCAAATGGTAGGTGGCATTGAAGTCCAACGACTTCACCGGTTGCAGGTAGTAGTTGAGCCGGTCGCTGGTCAAGCCAAGCAATTGCAGGCCGGTGTAGTTGTAGCTCAGGTCGGTGCGCAGATGCGTATCGTCGTAGAACAGATCCAGGTTGTAGATACGCTCCGGCGCGCGTGGCAACCAGGTTTTTTCCGGTTGATCGCTGCGCTTGCTGTCTGCTTCGCTGTGTTGCAGCGTGAGGTTGGCGGTGACGCCGAAATTGCTCCAGATGCCCGGCAAGTCCTGCAGGCGCTTGCTCGCCGCCAACTCCAGGCCATAGAGCTTGGCGGTGCCACCGTTCTGCGGCATCGTCACCGGCACGCCGTTTTCGAACGTGGTGCCGGTCGGTACCAGGCCGCCCAGCGTGTTGTCGTTGCTGGTCGCCGATTGCGAGGTATAGATGAAGCCGGTGATGCGCTTGTAATAGGTCGATGCACTGAGTACGCCGCCGTTGTGGTCGTAGAACTCGGCGGAGAGATCGGCGTTGTCGGCTTTGCTCGGATGCAGATCGGGATTGGGCTTGGAGATGCCGACCACCTGCTGGGTGTCGTCGATGGTGTACACCGTCTCGCCGGAAATCAGGCCGAACGCCGGGCGGCTGAAACTGCGGCGCAATGAAGCGCGGTACACGGTGAGATCGTCTGGCCGATAGTTGACGCTGATGCCCGGTAACACTTGCCCATACGTGCTGCCGGTGCCGACGAAACGGCCGGTGCTGCCATCGCCGCTGGATTGCCAGGATTCGGCCGAGTAGCGCGTCAACTCGTAGCGCACACCGGGCAGCACGCTCACCGAGCCGATATGCAGCGCGGCCATTGCGTAACCGGAATAGATCGCCTCGGTGCTGGAGGTGGTGTTGGCGTTGTAGTCATTGGCCGTGTAGATGCCTGCGCCGTTGGGATCGTTGACGTACTTGTAAGGCAGCGCCTGCGCGAGCATCCAGTTGCGGTTGAGCAGTTTGAACGGGCCTGCGTAACGGCCATCGAACGCGTTATTGGTGACACGTCCCGGGATCGCGCTCAGCGGCGGGCCGCCGGCCGTGGGAAACGCGTAATTCGGCCCGCCAAAATAAGGCCCATTGGTGACGAAGTTGCCGTCCTTGTGGAAGAACGGATGATCGTAGGCGCCGCGGTCGGAGTGATCGGCAGACAGGCCGACTTTGACACTGTCCAGCACATCGCCATCGACCTGATAGGTGATATCGGTATGTGCGTTGACGCGGTTGTTGTGACTGCCGGCGTCATGCCCCTGCACTTTCCACAGCAGCGATGAATCCAGGTTGTAGAAGAAGTCCTTCAACGCAGGTGAGCTTGGCGCGATGCTCGGATAGCGCGGGTTGCTGAGGTCGAAGGCGAAGCTACCGGGCGTGAAACCATACAGACTGGCCGACACATAGTCCGGACGGCTGCGGGTGCCGCGACCGACCGAACTGCCATAGTCGAAACGCAGGCGATCCAGCGTGGTCTGGCCACCGAGTTGCAGCGTTGCCAGCTTCTCGTCGATATCGTGCGTGTTGAAGTAGCCGCCGCGCACGGCGGTTGGCTGGTTGCGATAGGTTTCCAGGCGCGCGCTGGACTGATCCTGCTGCCCGGTCACGCTGTAGCTGCCGTAGATGGCACGCGCATAGAGTGCGCTGTTGTCGCCCTGCCAATCGAGCGAGAGATTGCCGCCATAGCGTTCGATCTGACTGGTGTAGAGGCTGTACTTGTAGCGGGTGCTGATCAATGGACCGACATCGCGCAGGTCCGTTGCACTGGCGAATGCAGGATCGGCCGGCACGTACTTGCTGTTGGGCGCCGGCGCTTGCGCCATGTTGTTGTTCTTGCCGTAATAGGCCGATGCGTAGAGGCCGAAGGCATGGCCGTCGCCAAACTTCCAGGCCAGCTCCTGCTGGAAGGTGCCGCCAGTGTCCTTGCCGCCCAGGTCAGAGGCCAGCGCGTTGAACTGACCTTGCGCGGTGGTCTTGGCATAGACGTCGCGATCGAAGTCGAAGGCGTTGGGCGTGCGCATGTCGATCGCACCGCCGATCGAGTCGCCCGGCATGTCGGGTGTGGGCGATTTCGACACCTGCACCGACTGGATGCCGAACGGGGCCAGCATGTTCAACGAGATGGCGCGCGTGGACGAATCGGTCTCGGGCATGCCGAAGCCGTTGAGCGTGTAGGCGTTGTAGCTGGCATCCATGCCGCGGATGCTGACGTAGGCATTTTCGCCAGTGGTGGCCTGCCCCAGATGCATGTCGCTGTAAGCGGAAAGGCCCGGCATGTGCGACACGACATCGGCGATGCCGCCCGACGGGATGGCATCGATCTGCTGCTTGCTCATCACACTGTTGACGCTGCTGGACAGGCGCTGTTCGTTGAGCGATCCCGGTGTGGCAGCGTGCTTGGCCTGCACGTTGACCGAATCCAATGTGGTGGTAGCGGGCTCAGGAGTCTCGGCGAACGCGGGTGCCGACAGCGCCAGCGCAATGGCGCAGGTCAGACGATGGAAAGTGCGGGGGTGCTGCATGCAGTTGGCTCGCGTAGTTGGAGAACGTGGGGTGCCAGGCCCGATAACGCGGGCGCAGGCGTGCATCGCCGACGCCTTCCATTGCGACAGGTCTGTGTGGTGTGGCGTGGGTGGTGCGATTGCAGACGTGACCCCACTCAATGCGTGAGATCGACGCCCTTGCAATGCGCGTGCGCAAGCTGCGGATTGCAGCGTGCGACCGCATCGCCGTCGAAGCGCACCACGTAACCGTTGCTGGCTGGCTCGTGTGCGGGGAAGTCGGTGCTGAGCAATTGCGCACCACTGGCCAGCATGCTGTTGCGGCGCGTAGTGTCGTTGTGCAGCGCTTCTTTCAGGTCTGCGTCGGTCCGCGTGCGCACCAGATAGCCGGCTTTCACCAGCTGGTTGATCTTCTCGACGGGGCCATCGTTGAGTTCAGTAAACGCGGCATCGTCTTCGCCTGGCACGGCGTTGGTGAAGCACACGCGGCCGCGCAATGACGGATGCCCGGGCAGGTAGCTCGCACCGGCCGCGCGTTGGTCGAGCAGGAAGACGACCTTGCCGCGTGCTTCCTGCAAGGATGGCCAGCCATGCGCGAGCACAGCGGCGTTGAGCGTAGCTGCCGTGCCACGGACTTGGTCGGGGCTGAGGTACTCGCCGGGCTGAAACACCGAGCGCAGTTCGGCATCCAAGGCATCCAGCGCCACGGTATCGAACGGCTCCGGCTGCACGGTCGGAAAGCTCAGCTGCACCGCTGCCTGTTTGGTTTCCAGCAGGATGAAGATCGGCACGTGCCCGGGGTGCTGCTTGGACCACGCGCGCACTTCCTGCAGGCAGGCGATCAAGGGTTGGCAGTTGCTGCGCTGATCCACATCCTGCACATGCATGACCTTGAAGCCGGGCTTGTCCATTACGCCGGCTGGTGCGCTTGGCGGTGCGGGTGGCAAGCCGGCCTTGGCGATCTGCACGACGATCGCCGGATGCGCGTAGCGGCCGCCGTTCGCGTCGGCAAACACATCCAGTTCGAGCTGTCTGACGCCATCGTCCAGCTGTTGCGTCAGCGCTGGATGGCGGTAATCCAGTGCTGCGAACAATTCCGGGCTCAGTTGTTTCAGCAGTGCCGCTTCGCTGGGGGCGAAGCCGGCGTGGTAGCTGTTGTGGCTACCGATGTACTGCAGATCGGTGAGGCGAGGTGCGGCGTGTGAAGTGACGCTGGCCATCATCAACACGCCGAAAAATGCAACGTGTCTCGTAGTGCTTCGCTTGGCGCGCGATGGCTTCGCTTTGCTGTCATCTCCTGGATTCAAAGCCGAAAAAGCGTGTAGAAAGCGCATGCACCGAAGCCGGAAAGAAGGTGGTCGCCATCATCCCGGCCAAATTTGACGCAACGCTTTCCGCAGTGTTGCCGTCGTGGGTCACAATGCGATAAACGCGCCATGACATCGTTTCTCGGCACATCCCGGCAAAGCCGCTCTCAGTGCGATCTGGTCTTGCGCAATGCGTATGCCAGCAGCCGTGCATGCACGCGCTCACCGATGCCGCGTGGCGTGTCCAATGCCATGCGTTGCAAGCAGGCAGCGTCATTTGCATCGCCCGCATCTCGCGACAGCAGTGCGCGCCACACCGTCGTAAGTTTCGCGCTGTTGCTGGCAGTGGCGCGTTTGAGCCAGGTCAGGGCGCGTAGCACGCGTTGCTCGACCTCGGTGAAGTCGCTGCCGAGTGGGTAGTCCGGCAGGCTGCCGTCGCGGCGAAACGGCGCCAATGCCTGTTCCAGCGCTTGCGGTGTATTGCGTTGTGCGCGGGCAGGCAGTACAGGGTCGCCACGCAGCTTGCGCGATGCCTTTGCTGTGGCAAGCAATGCATCCTGAAAGCGCGCATCGCAGATGCTCGCCATCGCCAGCACGCAGTCCTGATCGGTCTGGTAACGCAGATCGGCGATGCCGTACTCGGTGATGTACAGATCGCGCAGATGGCGCGGGATGGTGGTGTGCCCATAATTCCAGCGCACATTGCTGGCCGCATGTGCTCCGGCATCGCGGGTGGCCCGCAGCATCAGCGCGCTGCGTGCCTGCGGCAAGGCATGCGCCATTGCAACGAAGTTGTACTGGCCACCGACACCGGAGACCACGCGCCCATCGTCCAGCCCATCGGACACCGCTGCACCGAGCGCGGTGGCCATCATGCAGGAGTTGAAGAAGCGTGCCTGATGGCGTTGCAAGCGCTCCAATGTTTCGTTACCGCCGTAGAGCTGATTGATCTCGCTGATGCGGCGCATGCCGATGGCATCGCGGGTCTCCGCATCCAGATCGCGCAGCCATTGGTAGAAGTCCGGCGAACCAAGATAGAACGCGCCATGCAGAAACTCGCCTTCGCGTGCCAGCCGCGCGTGATCGGCCGCATCGGCACTGCCGTCGGCGATGCGCTGCATCAGCGGCAGATCGTCGTGGACCTTGCGGCGGATCACGCCGCAGTCCACCAGCTGCTTGAAGCCCTCATTGAGCATCTCGCTGCAACCGTACAGGCCGATCTCGAAGGGCTCCAGACCACCGCTGGCGTGCACCGCAGGATGCTGTTCCAGCTCCGGATCCAATGCATGCAGCACGCGCCGATAGGTCGCATTGTCGGTCTGTCGCAGCACCAGCGCATGGCTCAGCGCATCGGCCAACGTGCCGATGCCGATCTGCAAGGTGCCGCCATCGCGCACCAGCGTGCTGGCATACAAGCCGATCGCGTAGTCGATGGTGTTCACCGGTTGCCGCGGCAAGCCGAACAGGCGCGGCGACGGGCCGGGCAGGTCGATGACCAGATCGAAGAACGCTTCATCCACCGCTGCAGTGCCGCCGATCCACGGCAGTTGCGTATCCACTTCCGCCACCAACAGCGGACGTGGCAGGCCGAGCGCCTGCACCGCATCGAGCGTGTCCTGGGTGATGTCGTTGTTGCACGACAGCGACAACCGCATACCGCCCGGTTCGCGCGCCACCTTCTGCACGATCAGGTTGGGCGCGCGTTGCGCCACCGCCGCAGCGGCGTGCGTGTAGTTCAGACTCGTGTAGTCGGCCTGCGCCTGGGTGGAGTGCAGCAAGCCGCCGGACTGCATGTAGAACTCTTCCACCTGCACATGCGCCGGCAATGCGTCGCGCAGCATGTCGTCGACATACGCCAAGCGCGGAAAGTCGTCACCGAAATGGCGTGCAACAAACGGCGCGGCAAAGCGCGCCTCCAGCCCCGCACCGGGCTTGGGCGGATTGAGCGACAGCGCCGTGTACAGCGCCAGCGGTCGTGACGGCGTGTCCTTGAGCTGCGCATACAAGGCGTTCAACAGCCGATGCGGCTTGCCGATGCCAAGCGGCGCACCGACGCGCAAGGGGCCTTCGATATCTTGCAGGATCCGCTGCACGGCGGAGGGCAGGTCAGTGAGATGTTCGGTCATCCGTGCAGGGTAGCCGAGCCGATGGCGAGCCGGTTGCTTGGGCAGTTGGCGTTGCGGTTGGTCGCTGCAATCGCTGCCCGAAGCCCGAGGAGGAACAGGCTTGACAACCACTGGGTTTACGCATGTAATCATTAAAAATTACGGATGTAATCGGATGTCGATCAGCGATGCAGAGGCGGTAGTGATGCAAGTGCTCTGGGACGGTGCTCCGCGCACGGCAGAAGAGGTGGTCGCAGCGCTGGCACAGACCGATTGGGCCGAGCCGACCATCAAGACTTTGCTCAATCGCCTGCTCAACAAGGGCGCCATTGCCGCGCAGAAGGACGGGCGCAAATATCTCTATACCCCCCTGCTGCAACGCGAGCAGTGGGTACAGCAACAGAGCGAAGGATTGCTGCAACGGCTATTCGGTGGGCGGGTGGCGCCATTGGTGGCGCATTTCAGCGAGCGCGGAAAGCTCAGCGCGTCCGACATCGCGGAATTGAAAAAGCTGATCAAGGAATTGGACGATGAGCCCTGACGCACTGATTCCGCTACTGCTGCGCGCAACGCTTTACACCGCAGCCGCGCTATCGATCTGTCTGCTCCTGCGGCGCCCCTTGCGCGGCTGGCTTGGTGCAACGGCGGCGTACACGGTCTGGGCATGCGTTCCGCTCGCCTTGCTGGCCGCCGTGCTGCCAAGCCCGCAATCAGATGTTGCGCTATTGAAGGTGCCGCTGCTTGCTGCGATGCCGGCGCTCTCCAACGCGCATGACGGTGCTGCTGCGTGGACGACGCTGGCATTGGCAGTGTGGCTGACTGGTTCCGCGCTGATGGCAGCCATGCTGTGGCAGCGTCAGCATCGTTTCGTGCGCAGCCTTGGGCCTTTGCACGCGTTGGACAATGCAGTGTGGTCGGCAACGCATGACGCCGGGCTGCCGGCATCACTGGGAATCTGGCGCCCACGTATCGTGGTGCCGTCGGATTTCACTACGCGCTATTGCGCTGCCGAACGCGCGTTGGTGCTGGCGCACGAACGGCTGCATCTGCGCCGCGGCGATCTGCATGCCAATCTGCTTGCGGCCTTGATGCTCTGCATCGGTTGGTTCAACCCGCTGATGCATCTGGCCTGGCGCGCGTTCCGGCTGGATCAGGAACTGGCCTGCGATGCGGCCGTGCTGGCACAGCATCCAGGCAAGCGACGCAGCTACGCCACCGCGATGCTCAAGACCCAGCTGGGTGCCGGTTGCACACCGCTCGTCTGTCATTGGGCTGCGGCGCATCCGTTGACACAGCGGATTGCAGCGCTGCGCAAGCCACTGAAAGATGCCAGGCGTTCGCGCTCAAGCAGTGGGGGTGTGCTATTGCTCGCGGTAACACTCAGTGCCGCCGCTTGGGCCCTGCAGCCAGCGCGTATCGCAGCAGCGTCTTACGCCGCGCCTGCAGACAACGATGCGGCGGGTGTCACTCGCATGCGTGAGTCGAACTATGCGGATTTCACCACGATGCGACCGCCTAAATATCCTGCAACTGCGTTCGATGCCGGCATCGAGGGTTTTGTCGAACTTCAAATGGAGGTCGACCCAGGCGGTGTACCGCAGCACATCGCCGTCGTGCGCAGCACGCCGGCCGGTGTCTTCGATCAAGCGGTGCTGGATGCAGCGCGCCAATGGCGACTGAAACCAGCGTACGCGCAGGGCAAGGCCATTGCATCGAACGTGCGCGTGCCGGTGAAGTTCGAACTGGATGCGCCTGAGCAAACGACCAAGACCGCCAATGCCAGCGCTGCACGATCGCATGCGCCACCCTCCGAGCGCCTTGCCGGTTGCGCTGTGCCAGGCTGCGCGATGCAGGAGGCGCTGCGATGAGAGGTGCTCCGATCTGTGCCGCAGTCCTGGCGCTGTCGCTTGGCGCATGCGCAACGCCACGTGTGCAGGAACAGCAGCGCAGCCAGCGCGAAGATTCGGTCGACCAGCGCATGCTGAGCGCGCAGTCGGGAGGCGACGGCGATTCTTCGATCCAGCCTTATACGCTGGCGCCGACACAACGCTTCCGCATGCCGCGCGCGCTGCGCAGCGCGGCGCCGGTGCTGCCGGCCGATTCGCCACGGCAGAGCTTGCCGCCGACCACCGTGTGCGCGCATGTGATCCTGACCGCCGAAGGCGCGGTGCAGCGCGTCGATCCGATGTCCGATCGCGACGAATGCGCGGCCGGTCTGCTGCCGGGCAATGCCGATCTGGTGCAGGCGGTGCGTACCACAGTGCGGCAATGGCAGTTCGTGCCGGCCGCGATGTGCACGTTTGCGCCTGGTGTGGCACAACCGGCGGCGCTGGACGACTGCACCGGCGCAACCGGCGAAGAACCGGTGCCGGTGACGCTGTCGTTCGCATTCACCTTCGAGGTGCGGCAGGGCAAGGTCAGCGTGCGCACCGGCAAGGTTGCCCGCTGACGCAGGCCTTGCGTCAGCGGGTGGACGCAACGCACCAGCGCTGCCGGCTGCGCTTACTCCAGTACATGCACGCTGTCGGCAATGCGCTGCACTTCGTCGGGATTGTGGCTGACGTACAACATCGGCAGACGGATCTCGTCGCGCACGCGCTGCAGGTAGGGAATCAACTCTTCGCGGCGCGCCTGATCCAGCGCAGACAAGGGCTCGTCGAACAACAGAATCGCCGGTTGCGACAACAAGGCGCGGCCGATCGCCACGCGTTGCGCTTCGCCACCGGACAAATTGCGCGGCCGGCGTTGCAATAACGGCGCAATCCCCAGCAATGCCACCACATCGTCGAAACCGAACGGCGCCGTGCCACGTGCATGCCGGCCGTAACGCAGATTGCGGCGCACATCCAGATGCGGAAACAGCCGCGCATCCTGAAAGACGTAGCCGATCCTGCGTTTGTGCGTGGGCAGGTTCACGCCTTGCCGGGCATCGTACAGACACCGCCCATCGATGCGGATATGCCCGGCCTGTGGTCGCACCAGCCCGGCGATCGCGTTGAGCACGGTGGTCTTGCCGGCACCGGACGGGCCGACCAAGGCCACCACGCGGGCGGCGTCCTGAATCCGGATGTGGCGTTGGAAGTTGCCGCGCTGCAATTGCAGATCGATGTCCAGCATCAGTCTTCCTCACGCGGATGCGGCCTGCGTACCAGCCATTCGGACAACAGCAGCGCCGCCAGCGAGATCGCCAATGCAACTCCGGCCAGCCGCCACACGCCCGATTCCATGCCCGGCACCTGCATCAAGCCGTAGATGGCCGACGACAAGGTCTGGGTTTCGCCAGGGATGTTGGAGACGAAGGTAATGGTGGCGCCGAACTCGCCCAAGGCCTTGGCGAATGCCAGCACCGTGCCAGCGACCAGACCCGGCCAGGCCAGCGGCAAGGTGATGCTGAAGAACACCCGCCACGGACCGGCGCCGAGCGTAGCGGCGGCCGCTTCCAGGCGGCGGTCGGTGGCTTCGATGGACAGGCGAATGGCGCGCACCATCAACGGAAAGCCCATCACCGCGCATGCCAGCGCCGCGCCGGTCCAACGGAATGCGAACTGGATGCCGAAGTATTCCAGCAGCCAGCTACCGACCGGCCCCTGCGTGCCCAGCACCACCAGCAACGCATAGCCGGTCACCACCGGTGGCATCACCAAGGGCAAGTGCAGTAACGCGTCCAACAGGGCCTTGCCCGGAAAGCGGCGCCGCGCCAGCAACCAACCGCAGGCAATACCCGGCGGCAGGCTGGCGATGGCGGCAACGATCGCGACCTTGAGACTCAAGCCGATCGCGGTCAGCTCTTGCGGGGTGAACATCGACAACGGCGCGCCTCAATCGGTCAACGAAAAACCGCGGCGGGTGAAGATCGCCTTGGCCGGTTTGCTGCTCAGCCATTGCACGAACTTGACGGTGTCGGGATTGCTGCTGTTCTTCAATGCAGCGACCGGATACACGATCGCATCGTGGCTGTCGTCGGGAAACGTGGCGACCACGCGCACCTTGGGGTCGGCGCGTGCGTCAGAGCCGTACACGATGCCCAGCGGCGCTTCGCCACGCGACACCAGCATCAATGCGGCGCGCACGCTCTCCGACTCAGCCAGGCGGTTGCTCACCCCATCCCACTGGCCGAGTTTGCGCAGCGATGCGGCGGCGTATTTGCCGGCCGGCACGCTGGTGGTCTGGCCAACCGCCAGGCGGCCGCTGTCGCCGAGGGCCTTGGCAATCGCGCCAGGTTTGCGCGGGTCCACGCGCACCTTGCTGGCGGCCGGGGCGATCAGCACCAGCGTGTTGCCGAGCAGGTTGTGGCGCTGCGCCGGCAGCACTAGGCCGCGCTGCTGCAGATAATCCATCCATTCCAGATCGGCCGAGAAGAACACGTCTGCCGGTGCGCCTTGCTCGATCTGGCGTGCCAGTGCGGAGCTGGCGGCATACGACACGCGTACCGGCGTGCCGGTCGCCTTTTCGTAAGCGGCCGCAGCCTCGTCCATGGATTCCTTCAAGCTTGCTGCGGCAAACACCGTCACCGGTGCAGTCTGCGCAGTGGCCAGGACGGGCAGGGCGAGCATCAGCACGCAGAACGCGCGCTGCCAAAAACCGATCGTGCGCATGGGTAAGCTCCAGCAGGGTCAGAGACCGATCATAGCGGCTGCACCCCGTGCGCCGCGTGGCGACCACACCGGAACGTTACCGATCCACGCTGCCGCATCGGCCAGCCTGGAGATTGGCCTGCAGTGCCGGCCGGATCAGCTTGGGCTCGGGCAAGGTGGCATCGCGCGCCTGCCGCTGCGCCACGAACGCCTCGATCTCGACGCCATCGCGCACATGGATATTGCCGCGCCGCTGTTCGCCAATACTGGTCTGATGCGCCACAGCGCGACCGCCTGGGCCGTAGTCGTGGCAGACGAACACACGTGTGTCTTCCGGCAGCGCGTACATGCGCTGGATCGAGGCAAACAGTTGCCGCGCATCGCCACCGGGAAAATCGCAGCGCGCCGTGCCCGCGTCGGGCATGAACAACGAATCGCCGGGAAACAGCGCATCGCCGATCAGATACGCAATGCTGTCGCTGGTATGCCCGGGCACCGCGATGACGCGCGCCTGGATGCCACCGAGCTGGAAGCGTTCGTCATCTGCGAACAGGTGATCGAACTGCGAGCCATCGGCACGAAAACCTTCCGGCAATGCGTAATGGGGCGCAAGCGTCTGCTGCACATCCCGAATGCCTTCGCCGATGCCGATGCGCGCTTGTGGCCACTGTTGTTTGAGCCATTGCGCGGCAGACAGGTGATCGGCATGCGCATGGGTTTCCAGCAGCCAGTGCACCTGCCAGCCGTGTTCGGCGATGGCATCGACGATGGCCTGCGCGGCGCACGTGCTGACCTCGCCGGTGTCGGCCGCATAGTCCAGCGCCGGGTCGATCACCGCCGCTGCACCGGTTGCCGCATCGGCGACCACATAGGTGAAGGTGTTGCTGTCGGCGTGGAAGAACGTAAGGACTTCGGGCTGCATCGGCGTCTCCATCTCAGGGGGCGGCCAGCGCCGCATTGAGCACGGCGGCGAGTCGGTCGCCGGCAAGCCGCAATTGCGTCTCGGCGATCGGACGATAGGTGGCGATGTAGTTATCCGGCACTACATGCTCGCTCGGATACACGCCCGGCGTGATCGCGATCTTGCACGACGCCTGCGCCCAGGCAGCAGCGGGCGGCGGCAGCACCGGAGACATTGCAGCGGCAGCCGGCAACGCCAGCAGACGTGGCAGATACGCATCGTCGTTGAGGTGGCTGTGGTTGAGCATGCCGCTGTCCCACAGCGCATGCAGGTTGCTGCCCTTGCCATCGACCTGCAGCTGGAACGTATTGCCGCCCTTGTCGTGCGCGTAGCCGGCATGCATGGGCTGATGGATGTCGCCGACAAAATGCACCACGAACTTCAATGCCTGCCGCCGCACGTCCAACGGCTGGCTGCGATCGGCAAGCAACGCGGTTTGCTGCTCGAGCGCGGCGATCACGCAATTGCCATCCGGGCAGTCGCGCGCCGGCACGTAGCCGCACTCGTGTTCACCCAGGTTGACGTAATGCCAGGGCCCGGAGCGCTTGCCCAGATCCGGATCGTGTTCGCGCAGTTCATCGGCCCAGGTCGCGACCCCGGCCAGGCTCGGATTCGACTCGCCTGCCAGCAATTGCGCCACCTGCGCACGCGCTTGCGGCGTCAGTTCGGTTTCTGCAACGCGCGCCACCAAGCGGTGGCCCTGCGGGCCCCAGGCGAATGCGGTCATGGGCTGGAGTGCCGCGGCAACGGCGGCGGCAAGAACGACAACATAAGTGGAAAAGGTCTTCATCCCGTAATTGTACGCATCGCTTTGGGACGGTTTGATGGCCGTCCCGGTCGCACGACGGCCACGCCTCAGCATGGCGTCGGCAATACGATCAGAAGTACACCAGGTAGGACACGCCATAGGTCAGCGGATCGATCTTCGCCTTGCCCAGCCGCGCGCCGTTGAAGTCGACGTTGCTTTGCGAGCCGGTCCAGCGCGCATCCACGCGCAAGCCGCTGCGCTCGTTGAAGATGAAGTCCACCCCGACATGCGCGGTGGCGCCCACCGAATCGTCGAAGCTCAGATCGCCATTGCCGAATGCATCATCGACGTCTTCACCGAGAAAGGTGGTGTAGTTGATGCCCACACCCACGAACGGCGACACCGTGCCGTAGCCGTTGATGTGGTACTGCAACAGCACGCTCGGCGGCACCGACCAGTAGCTCCCCACCTTGCCGATACCGTCGAGTTCCAGATCGTGCTTGCCCGAGACGGCAGCGTGCACCTCGATGCCGAGATTGTTGCGGATGAAGTATTCGTAGGTGAACGACAGCGCCGGTGCGCCCTTGATCTCGGCACGCGTGCCGCCGAAGGTGCCGCTGTCGGATTTGGGCGAGACATAGCCGGCACCGTAGCCGGTGGTCCAGTGGCCGGCCGACTGTGCAAGGGCGGGTGTGGCCGAAGCGGCCAGTGCGATGGCGAGGGCGGTACGGATCAGCATGCTCATGGAATCCCCGGTAGGTCGGACAGGCGGTCGACGTGACCAACCTGTCCGCAACTCCGGCGGTGGATGCACGTCCCTGGACGCCCAGTGTGCCAGAGATGCACCGCGCACGCAGTGGATCAGAACCGGTGCACGTACGCCACGCCATAGACCAGCGGGTCGATGTTGACCGTGCCGATGCGGTTGCCATCGAGGCTGGCTTCGGTGTCGATATCGATCCAACGCAGGTTCACGCGCAGGGCGCCGCGCTCGCTGAGCTTGTAGTCCACGCCTGCATGCAGGGCAAGGCCCCAGGAATCGTCCAGTTCCAGATCGCTGCCGGCCAGCGCGCCGCGGGTGTCGGTGCTGAAGAAACGGGTGTAATTGATACCCGCGCCAACGAACGGCGAGAGCTTGCCCTGGCTGTTGAAGTGGTACTGCAGCGAAATCACCGGCGGCAGATGCTTGGTGCTGCCGACACGCCCCATGCCGCGGAGCGCGATGTCGTGCTCGAACGGCAGCGCAGCCAGAACTTCGATGCCCAGGTTGTCGGCAATGAAGTATTCCGCAGTGAAGGTCGGCTTGATGTCCTTGCCGACGTCTGCTTCGAGCGTGCCGCCGACCAGACGGCCGTTATCGGATTTGGGCGCGACCTGGTGGGCGCCGACGGCAACCGTCCAGTCGCCTTTGGATTGAGCCAATGCGGGGACGCTGGCAAAGCTGGCGGCCAGGCCGGCGAGCAGAAGGGTAGAGCGCATGCGCATAGAAATTCTCGTTGTGTGCAGAAGATGGAGTAAGTCTTGAGGGTTTGCCCGAGGGCTGCCTTGATCCTGATCAATCCGTTGGCGCCATGACGCTGTGGGTCATGCAGCGGTGTGAGCAGGAGCTGGCATTGACAACAGCGGTGCGCGCCGTGGCGGTGATCGCACCGGCGCATCGCGTCCGAGGTGCAACGCGATGCGCCTTGTGCAAGCGGCGGCGGGGGAGGAACACCGCCGCTTGCATGCGCGATGGAGCAGGCAGCGAGCGGATGGCTGCAGGGATCGAGCACTTACTTGACCTTGGCGACCTTGGGCGCATCCACTTCCGGCATCGCCGAGCTGTGGTGGTTGATGATCAGCCACTTGTCGTCACGCTTTTCGTACACGAAGGTGTAGCGCGCCTGCACCTTGCTCTTCTTGCCGTCCTTGTCGGTCAGCGTGAAGGTATAGACACCGGCGTCCACCGCGCTGTCCTCATCGAGTACGCGCACGGTGCGGTAGTTGACGACGCCCTGCGGCTTCTTGGTCAGGAACATCTCAAAGTACTTTTCGATCTGCGCCCGCGAGGCGCGCACTTCGTTGGAGACGGTCGGCAGCAGCACACCGTCCGGTGCGTACAGATCGGCCACCTTGTGCGGGTTGCCGGTGGCCAGCGCCGCGTTCCAGGTGTCGAACAGTGCAGCCACTTCGCGCGCTTCGCCATCGGCGGGCAGCGTTGCCTTTTCGGTGTAATGCATCACGCCGCCAGCCAGCGCCGGGGTGGCGGCCAGAGCCAGAACCAGAGAGAGAAGGGTGCGACGCATGGGGGAATCTCCGTTGTGATTGATGGGTGCCTCAGCAGGCAGGGCCAGTATCGAAATCCACGGAGCGCCGAAATTCTGCTGTTCGGCATAGTCTTGAGTATGCTGTATGGCGTAGTTTGGATATTTCTAAGCAATTGAAAATAAATAATTTAATGAGGATTTATGGCCCTCTTCAGGTTTTGCCTGTTGTGCGGACAATTGTTCGTTGCGCCGAGCGTCGAGCGCTGAGCAACGCGTGCGGATGCCCATGTGAGAGCGATGCGCCGGTGCCTTCTTGAAGGACACAGGCTATTGCCGAGCCCGCTGCCAGCGCGGTGCGTGCAGGCGTTGGATCAGCAGGTCTCTCGTTGCATGTGGGGCCGTGCATCGCGCATGCAGCGAGCGCAGATATCCAGGGTCGGCACTGCGTCTACCGGCAGTGGTTCGGCGATGCCTGCGATGGGTGCGGCTGCACCTGACCACAACGTCTTTGCACGCTGTCCTGCGCGGTATTCAAACGCACGGCTGCGCGAGTGCGACGCTGCTAGAATGGCCGTCCCTTTCCATCCGCCGCGCTGTCGCGGCCGCAGGAGCTAGTGAACATGGCAATCAAGGTTGGCATCAACGGATTCGGTCGCATCGGCCGCAACGTGCTGCGCTCTGCGGTGCAGAACTTCGGCAATGACATCGAGATCGTGGCCATCAATGACCTGCTCGAGCCCGACTATCTGGCCTACATGCTGCAATACGATTCGGTGCATGGCCGCTTCAAGGCCGAAGTCTCGGTCGACGGCAACACGCTGATCGTCAACGGCAACAAGATCCGTCTGACCCAGGAACGCGACCCGGCCAACCTCAAGTGGGATGCCGTCGGCGCCGAGGTGGTGATCGAATCCACCGGCCTGTTCCTGACCAAGGAAACCGCGCAGAAGCACATCGACGCGGGCGCCAAGAAGGTGATCCTGTCGGCCCCGTCCAAGGACGACACGCCGATGTTCGTGTTCGGCGTCAACGACAAGACCTACAAGGGCGAGGCGATCATCTCCAACGCCTCGTGCACCACCAACTGCCTGGCGCCGTTGGCCAAGGTGATCAACGACAAGTGGGGCATCAAGCGCGGCCTGATGACCACCGTGCATGCGGCCACGGCAACGCAGAAGACCGTGGACGGCCCGTCGAACAAGGATTGGCGCGGTGGGCGCGGCATCCTGGAGAACATCATTCCGTCCTCCACCGGTGCTGCCAAGGCCGTCGGCGTGGTGATTCCCGAGCTCAACAAGAAGCTCACCGGCATGAGCTTCCGCGTGCCGACCTCCGACGTCTCGGTGGTCGACCTCACCGTCGAGCTGGAAAAGCCGGCCACCTACGCCGAGATCTGTGCCGAAGTGAAGGCGCAGAGCGAAGGCGCTCTGAAGGGCGTGCTGGGTTACACCGAAGACAAGGTGGTGGCCACCGATTTCCGCGGCGAGACCTGCACCTCGGTGTTCGACGCCGACGCCGGCATCGCCCTGGATTCCACCTTCGTCAAGCTGGTGTCCTGGTACGACAACGAGTGGGGTTATTCCAACAAGTGCCTGGAAATGGTGCGGGTTGTTGCGAAGTAAATCGCGCGCTTAGGCGACGCGTTGAAGGCCCCGGCATGCCGGGGCCTTTCGTTTTTTGTCTGTCGGAATGTGATGTGGACATGCGCCGTTACCGCTTCGTCGCCAGTACAAGATGTGGACTTTGAGAGGCTCACGTGCGCTAATTTGCGCGCACGGCGGCCGTTCCCGTGTCGTGTACGAAGGATCGGGGAACTCCATGGATCGAGAGAACATAACGATGAATAAATTTCTGGCGGGCGCATTGGCGCTCGGTGTGGTGATTGCGTTTTCGGCTCCGTTGAACAGTTGGGCGGCGAAAAAGCAGAGCGGTACGCCGGCCTGGATGAATGCCGATGGTGAAGTGATCAAGTCGTCCGACGTCGAGGCCGGCTATGGCGAGACGGTCAAGGGCGTCAACGATTACGAGGGCGAGATCACCGGCAAGCCTGCGCCGGGCAGCAAGTTCACCCAGTTGCAGATCGGCATGCCGATGAAGCAGGTGACCGATCTGATCGGGCAGCCGAATGACCAGGGTTCGTACGTGACTGGCAAGGCGTTCATTCCGTTTTTCTTCGGCGGCGACCGTTACCGGTACGAGATGGCCTACAAGGGCCAGGGCCGTCTGGTCTTCGCTGGCAAGTCGATGGATACCGGCGGCAACTTGATCTGGATCATCCACAACAAGAACGACAGCGGCTACCGCGAATAAGTTTGAAACGCCCGGTTCTCCGGGCGTTTTTTTGGGCGCGCTTGCGTACGTGCAGCCATTGCGTCCCGGAGCTGCTGACGTCATCGCGTCGCAGAGATTTCCCCCCGGCTTGGCTGCCCAGACGCGTCCTGAGCCTGTATGGTTCGCGCATTCGGCCGGATGCCGACTCAGGGGGTTGCTGCGTTGGAAACGATGATCGGGCTGGTAGTACTGTTTCTGCTTGCGTTGCCGGTGGGATTGGTGATCGCACTGGTGTGGATTGCCGGGTTGCGGCGACGCGTGGATTCGCTGGAGCAGCGGCTTGCGCAGTGGCAGGCCAGTGGGGCGGGGGCCGCAGATGCGGCAGCAGTGCATACCCCAATGCCAACGCCTTTCAGGACGTGGGAGCCGCAGCAAGACGCATCCGATGTCGGTGTGTCTACATTTGGCGAACCCGACTCGCCTCGCGCAGCAGACCTGCAAGCTGCACCGGTGTCTGTCGTGACGATGCCGCCATCATTGCCGGCAGAAGCTCCAGCGTCTTCGGCAGCGCGTAGCGCTGGCGATGCGCCGACTTCGTCCACTGCGCCTGCGCAGGCTGAGCCACAGCCACAGCAGCAATCGCAATACATCCCATCCGAACCCGGCCCGATCGCGCGCGCAGCCAGCGCAGTGAAGCGCTGGTTCACCGAAGGCAATGTGCCGGTCAAGGTCGGCATGCTGGTGTTGCTGGCCGGTGTGGCGTCGTTGTTGAAGTACGCCAGCGACCAGGGCTGGATGCGCATGCCGGTCGAGCTGCGGCTGGCCGGGATCAGCGTGCTCGCATTGGCCGGCCTGGTCTTCGGCTGGAAGCAGCGGCTGCAGCGCCCGGGCTTTGCGTTGGCCTTGCAGGGCGGCGCCATCGGCGGCTTGTTGCTTACCGTGTTCGCTGCCTTCAAGTTGTATGGACTGTTGGGCGCCAGCCTGGCGATGGGCATCAGCGTGGTGCTGATTGCCGGCATGTGCGTGCTGGCGGTGGTGCAGGATTCGCGCACGCTGGCGGTGCTCGGTGTATTGGCCGGCTTCCTCGCGCCGATCTGGCTATCCACCGGCAGCGGCAATCATGTTGCACTGTTCTCGTATTACGCCGTGCTCAACGCCGGCATCGTGGCGATCGCCTGGACGCGTCCGTGGCGGGTGCTGAACCTGCTCGGATTCGCCTTCACCTTCGGCATCGGCACGCTGTGGGGCGCGCTGCAATACAGCCCGGCAAAATTCGCCAGTACCGAGCCGTTCCTGCTGTTGTTCTTCGCCATGTATGTGGCGATTCCGGTGCTGCATGCGCGCCGCGGCGATGGCAGTGCAGGCAAGGTCATCGACGGCAGCCTGTTGTTCGGCACACCGCTGGTGGCGTTCGCGTTGCAGGCGCGTCTGTTGGAAGGCGATCGGTTGCCGCTGGCCTTGTGCGCGCTGGCCGTGGCGGTGCTGTACGCGGGTCTGGCGAGCTGGCTGCTGCGACGTGCCTCCACGCGCTTGCTGGGCGAAGCACACGCGATGCTGGCGGTGGGCTTTGCAACGCTGGCGGTGCCGTTGGCATTGTCGGCGCGTGCCACCGCCAGCGTGTTCGCACTCGAAGGTGTGGGCTTGTTGTGGTTGGGCTTGCGGCAGCAGCGACGCATCTCGCAGTTCAGCGGTGTGGCGCTGCAGTTGTTTGCGGCGGTCGGCGTCGCCTTCGGCGTGGATGCGTGGCGTTACGACGTGTTGGCCATTGCAAATGCCACCTGCATGAGCACCTTGCTGCTTGCCATTGCCGGCTGCGCCAGTGCCTGGTTCCTGCGCGATGCAGGGCAGCCACGGCGTGCACTGGTTGCGTATCTGTGGGGGCTGGGCTGGTGGACGTTCTGCGGCGTGCACGAGATCTTCAGTTTTGCTGGCGATCTGCGCAGCGAACCGGATCTGCTGCTGGGCTTTATCGCGCTTACGCTGTGGATGGCGGCCGAAGTCCATCGTCGTCGCCCGGCAACGGCGTTAGTGTGGACGGTGATGTCCGGGCTGGCGCTGGCCGTGCCGCTGGCACTGTGGCAGAGCCATGCGCATACCCAGCCGTTCGCGCATTGGGGCGCGTTGGCGTGGTTGGCGTTTGCGTTGGCCGGTGCGCGTGCGCTGTGGTGCTTGCGCATGCAGCACGGTGCCGGCGCTGTGGCCGCGCAGTTCATCTGGTGGTTGCTGTGGCCGTTGGTGGTGTCGTTGGGCGCGGCCTGGTTGGCCGATGCCTTCGTGCTCGCCAATGGTTGGCGTTGCGCCTTGCTCGCCTCGCCCTGGCTTGCTGTGGCGGCCGTGGGTCTGCTGCGTTGGCCGTGGCTGGCGTGGCCGCAGGGGGCAAGCTTCGATCCTGCGCGCAATGCCTTGCTGAGTTGCGTATTCGCGGTGCTGGGCATCGGCTGGTTGATCGTATTGCTGGATCCGGTGAGCGCCGCGCCATTGCCGTGGTTGCCCGTGTTCAATCCGGCCGAGCTGGCGCAACTGGCCGTGCTGGCCTTGCTTGCCCGTTGGGCATGGTCTGCGCAAGCGCCGTTGGCCTTGCAACGGTGGCGTGTGACGGCGCTGGGCGTGCTGGGCTGGGTGTTGATCACCGGCAGCACCTTGCACAGCGTGCATCACTGGGGGGGCGTGGCGTGGGATGCGTCCTTGATCAACGCCACCTTGTCGCAGACCAGTCTGACCATCGTGTGGAGCGTGCTGGGCGTGCTGGGCTGGGTGATCGGCTCGCGTCGCGGTCAACGCGGTCTGTGGTTGGGTGGGGCGTTGTTGATGGGTCTGGTATTGGCCAAGCTGGTCCTGGTCGATCGCCAGCATCTGGGCAACTTGCTCGGCATCGGCTCGTTCATGGCCTATGGCCTGTTGTGCACCGTGGTGGGCTATCTGGCACCGGCGCCGCCGCGTCAGGCGGTTGCTGAAGAACCTGCTGTCGCAGACGATGGCGTCGAAAAGGATCAGGCATGAAAGCGAGGCAATGGGGATGGCTGCTGCTGGTCCCGCTGATGGCGCAGGCGGCCGATGTGCGCCAGGACTATCGTCAGCAATGGCCGTTGCAGGTCGCCGGCTCGGATGCCGGCATGTACCAGCTGAGCTTGAACGATGCGCTCTATCGCAGCGCAGATGACGCAGCGCTGCGCGATGTCACGGTGATCGATGCGCGCGGCGAAGAGGTGCCAACTGCATTACTCGCCGTGGACGCAGCGCCAGCCGTCGCGCCACGCCGGCAGCGCTTGCCGTTGTTTGCGCTACCGGCGGGTGCGGCGCCTGCCAACGGCGATCTGCAGCTGATCGCCGAGCGCGATGCCAGTGGCGCGGTGCGCCGGCTGGAAGGCCGTTTTGCCACCGGCACATCGGTAGCTGCGGGCGCCGGCGGCAGCTGGCTGATCGATGCCAGCGCATTGCGCGATCGCGTGCGCGCGCTGTGGCTGGATTGGGACGGCAATATGCCGGTGCAGGCCCAACTGCGTGTGGAAGGCAGCGACGATCTGCGCGACTGGCGCGTGCTCGCCTCCGACGCCACCGTGATGGCGCTGGACAATCAGGCGCAGCGTCTGCAGCAACGGCGCATCGCATTGGACGAGGGCGCTCGTTATCTGCGCATCGTGCCGGTGTCGGGCGAGCTGCCGGCCTTGCGTGTGGTCGATGCGGAGCTGGACGGCATCGCCGCGCTCACCCACTCGGAATGGCTGGAGCTGCCGGGCACTGCGCAGGACGCAGCCGTGGTGTACGTCCTGCCGGGGCGCTTTCCGATCACCCAGATCGATGTCGGCGGCGGTCAGGCCGAAGCGGTCGAATGGATCGTGGAAAGCCGGGATGCCGACGATGCGCCGTGGCAGCGTCGGGCCGGGCCGTGGTTGGCCTATCGTCTGGGTAATGGCGCTGCGGCCGCCTCGCCGCCGCAAGTGCTGTCCGCACCGGTGCGCGACCGTCAGTGGCGGCTGCTCGCCGCACAAGGGCGCAGCACCGCAGTGCCGACCCTGCGTGTGGGCTACCAGCCGGAGCGAGTGATGTTTCTCGCGCAGGGCCAGCCGCCGTACGCAGTGGTTGCCGGCAGCGCGCGCGTGCAACGCGGTGAAGCGCCGCTGGCCTCGATGCTGCAGGCGCTACGTCGCGAACGTGGTGCGCAGTGGCAACCGGCCCAGGCCAGCGTCGCCGCGCAGGCACAGCCGCTGGCTGGCGATGCAGCATTGCAGCCGGCCACCACGCCGCGCGACTGGAAGCGCTGGTTGCTCTGGGGCCTGCTGGTCGGTGGCGCCTTGCTGGTCGGCGGTTTCGCAGTGAGTGTGCTGCGTAGCTCGGCGGCCAATCGCAACGCCTGATAACGAGGTGCGCCGCACTGCGGTTTGCCGCTGCGGCGCGAAGGTCCGACAATGGGCGTCCCCCGTCGCCAAGGCATCCGCATTGCCCGTCGTCTTCGACCGACCATCTTCCGCGTCGCCAGCCCTGTTGGCAGCGACATGCGTGACAGGCAATGTGCGATCCCCTGCGATCCGCACGCGGGCGCAACGACAGCGTGCAGCTGCTGCTTCAACGCGTCTGCAAATGCATGGCATCCAGCGCGCCCGCAGCCCGCTCCTGCATTACCAATCTCCAATCCCCTCTCCCGAATCCCCAGACCTAGCGAGCTGACCCCATGTCCATTGTCCGCATGACCGACCTCGATCTCTCCGGCAAGCGCGTGCTGATCCGCCAGGATCTCAACGTGCCGATCGACAACGGCCAGATCACCTCCGAACAGCGCATCACCGCCTCGGTGCCCACCATCAAGCTGGCGCTGGAAAAGGGCGCTGCAGTGATGGTGACGTCGCACCTGGGCCGCCCCAAGGAAGGCAGCTGGACCGAAGAAGATTCGCTGGCGCCGGTGGCCGCGCGCTTGAGCGCGCTGCTGGGCGTGGACGTGCCGCTGGTGCGTGACTGGATCGACGGGGTCGAGGTGGCGCCGGGCCAGGTGGTGCTGCTGGAAAATTGCCGCATGAATGTCGGCGAGGGCAAGGACGACGAGACCCTGTCGCGCAAGTACGCCGCGCTATGCGATGTGTTCGTCATGGACGCCTTCGGTACCGCCCATCGCGCGCAGGCCTCCACGCATGGGGTGATCCGTTTTGCCCCGGTGGCCGCTGGCGGCCCGCTGCTGATGGCCGAACTCGATGCGCTGGCCAAGGCGCTGGACAACCCGGCCAAGCCGCTGCTGGCGATCGTGGCCGGCAGCAAGGTCTCCACCAAGCTGGAGCTGCTGTCCAACCTGGTCAACAAGGTCGACCAGCTGATCGTCGGTGGCGGCATCGCCAACACCTTCATCGCCGCAGCCGGCCATGACGTGGGCAAGTCCTTGAACGAGCCGGACCTGATTCCCACCGCCAACCAGATCGTGGCCGATGCCAAGCTGCGCGGCGCGGAGATTCCGTTGCCCACCGATGTGGTGGTTGCCAAGCAGTTCCTGCCCGATGCGCAGGCCACCGTGAAGTCGCTCGATGCCGTGGAGGCCGACGATCTGATTCTGGATATCGGCCCGCAGACCGCCAAGCGCTACGCCGAGCTGATCGCCAGCGCCGGCACCGTGGTGTGGAACGGGCCGGTTGGCGTGTTCGAATTCGAGCCCTTCAGCCACGGCACCGAAACCCTGGCGCGTGCGATCGCCAGCTCCAGGGCATTCTCGATTGCCGGTGGTGGCGACACCCTGGCCGCCGTGGACAAGTACGACATCGCCAAGGACGTCACCTACATCTCCACCGGCGGCGGCGCGTTCCTGGAGTTCCTGGAAGGTAAGACCCTGCCGGCGGTGGCCGCACTCGAGGCGCGCGGTAAGTGAGTGCAGCCACGCTGTTCTTCGATCTGGACGGCACCCTGGTCGATTCGGAGCCGGGCATCGTCGGTAGCATCGTGCATGCCTTCGACGAGGTGGGCCAGCCGCGTCCGTCGCCGCAGACCCTGCGCGCCTGGATCGGCCCGCCGCTGCGCGACAGTTTCACGGAGTGCTTTCCGGATGATCCGGAGCTGGTGCAGCGCACCTTGGCCGCCTACCGCGCGCGCTACGACGCGGTGGGCTGGACCGAACTCAGCGTGTTCGACGGTATCGGTGAGGTCGTCATCGACTTGCAGCGCGCCGGCCATCGCCTGGCCGTCGTAACCTCCAAGAACGAGCGCTACGCACGCCGTATCGTCGAGCATCTGCCCTTCGGTACGTGCTTCGAGAACGTGATCGGCGCCAGCGAAGACGGCGAGCGCCGCTTCAAGCCGGACCTGATCGCCGAAGCATTACGCCGTTTGCAGATCGAAAAAACCGGCTGCGTGATGATCGGCGACCGCCGCATGGATATCGATGGCGCCACTCACCACGGTATCCACAGCATCGGCGTGTTGTGGGGCTTCGGCGACGAAGCCGAACTGCGCGCCGCCGGTGCCGGTGCGATCGCACACAACCCGGCCGAGTTGCATGCATTGATCGACGCAAATCATTGACGCTTGAAAAGTCTGTTCTTCACCGCCGCCGCGTTAGGGTGGCAGCCCACAGTTTCAGCCCGCAGCGCGTCAGCGTGGTGCGGAAAGCGTACGTACTGTCCCGCACTGTCTTCAGGACATGCCGGAATGCAAGGGTGGCTATGCCGCAATGCCATCCTTGGTACGTGACGCGTGTGTTAAGTTTCGCGGCTTTTACAGGGAGGCCATCATGAAAGAACGTCAACGCCGCACCAAGATCCTCGCAACGCTCGGACCGGCCACGGATCCGCCCGGTGTGCTGGACGCTTTGTTCAAGGCGGGCGTCAACGTGGTGCGCCTCAATTTCAGCCACGGCGATCCGTCCGGCCAGGCCAAGCGTGCGGCCGAAGTACGCGCCGCTGCAGTACGTGTCGGTGCCGAGGTCGGCATCCTGGCCGACCTGCCCGGCCCGAAGATCCGCGTCGAGCGCTTTGCCGAAGGCAAGATCAAGCTGACCACCGGCGCACGCTTCGACCTGGTGGCCGACCCCAATGCACCTGCGGGCGACCAGAATCAGGTCGGCGTCAGCTACCTGGGTCTGCCGCAGGACGTGGCCGCAGGCGATGTGCTGCTGCTCGACGATGGCCTGGTGCAGCTGCAGGTCACCGAAGTGCAGGGCCAGCGCATCGTCACCACCGTGCTCAACGATGGCGTGTTGTCCGATCGCAAGGGCTTGAACAAGCAGGGCGGTGGCTTGTCGCTGGGCGCGCTGACCGAGCGCGACAAGGAACTGATCGGCATCGTCGCCAAGATCGGTGTGGACTTCATCGCGGTGTCGTTCTGCCGTAATGCCGAAGACATGAACGATGCACGGCGTATCGCGCGTCAGCACGGTTGCGATGCCGCGCTGGTGTCCAAGATCGAGCGCACCGAAGCGATCGAGAACCTGGTCGAAATCGTCGAAGCCTCCGACGTGGTGATGGTGGCGCGCGGCGATCTGGGGGTGGAAATCGGCGATGCCGAATTGCCGGGCCTGCAGAAGAAGATCATCCGCGAATCGCTGGCGCAGAACAAAGTGGTCATCACCGCCACGCAGATGCTGCAGTCGATGGTGGAAAGCCCGATCCCGACCCGCGCCGAAGTGCTGGACGTGGCCAATGCGGTCATCGACGGCACCGATGCGGTAATGCTCTCGGCCGAAACCGCGGCCGGTGCCTATCCGGTGCGTGCGGTGGAAGCGATGGCGCGCATCTGTCTGGGTGCCGAGCGCCAGTTCGAATTCGACACCGACTTCGAAGCCGCGCAACGCAACCTGCAGCGTGCCGACCAGGCGATCGCGATGGCGACCATGTTCCTGTCCGAGCACATTGGTCTGGCCGGTGTGGTCGCCTTGACCGAATCCGGCGGCACGCCGCGTTACCTGTCGCGCTTCCGCTCCAACATGCCGATCTACGCCTTCACCCGTCACGATGGCGCGCGCCGCCACATGGCGATGATGCGTGGCGTGTTCCCGATCAGCTTCGACAGCCGCGGCCTGACCCCGCGCGAAGCCGCACGTGCGGCGATCCGTCTGCTGGTGGAGAACGAGCGCATGGGGCCTGGCGACCGCGTGGTATTCACCAGCGGCGAGCATATGGAAACCCACGGCGCCACCAATACCTTGCGCCTGCTGGAAGTGGGCGAAGACGGCCGCGCCAGCGGACTGGGCGAGCTGTAGTCACGCCTGTTTTGTGATGACACAGCGCGCGTGCGAAACGCGCGCTGCATGGTGATCGCGAGGACAAACACAACGGCGGCCTGCGGGTCGCCGTTGTGCTGTGTGGCATGTCCGGGTGAGGTTTGTTGCGGAACGTTTGCGCATGCAAGACGCCAGACAAGACCCATGCGCGCATCCGCCCGATGCGCGGCCACCGGCATCGTCGGCATGCGTGCACATCGCGATGCGCGCCGCGCCACACATCCTGTCATGCAGGACACGTGTAATCGGTTGCAGACATTCCGTGAAGGAATGTCTGCGACTTTCGTCGCTATACTTTCGTTCTCCCCCGCAGCTGCCACAGGAACTACATGAGCATCGAACAGCTTGCCGAAACCGCCCAGGCCATGGTCGCCCCGGGCAAGGGCATCATCGCCATCGACGAATCGACCAGCACGATCGCCAAGCGTTTTGCCAGCGTCGGCATCGAGAACATCGAAGAAAACCGTCGCGCGTACCGCGAACTGCTGCTGACCACGCCCAAGCTGAGCGACTACATCTCCGGCGCCATCCTGTTCGACGAGACCATCCGTCAGAAGACCAAGGACGGCGTGCCGTTCGCCGAGTACATGACCGCCCACGGCATCATTCCGGGCATCAAGGTCGACAAGGGCGCGCAGCCGCTGGCCGGCATGCCGGGCGAGCTGGTCACCGAAGGCTTGGACGGTCTGCGTGCACGGCTTGAGGAGTACTACACACTGGGCGCGCGTTTCGCCAAGTGGCGTGCGGTCATCAACATCGGTGAAGACATTCCGTCCGGCACCTGCATCGAGGCCAATTCGCATGCGCTGGCGCGGTATGCCGCGCTGTGCCAGGAGCAGGGCCTGGTGCCGATGGTCGAGCCGGAAGTGATCATGGACGGCAGCCACGACATCGAGACCTGCTACGAAGTCACCGAAGCCACGCTGCGTTCGCTGTTCGGCGCACTGTATGAGCAGAATGTCGTGCTCGAAGGCACCATCCTGAAGGCCTCGATGGTCATCTCCGGCAAGGGCTGCGAAGAGCAGGCCGGCATCGAAGAAGTGGCCGAGTCCACCGTGATGTGCCTGAAGTCGACCGTGCCGGCGATCCTGCCGGGCATCGTGTTCCTGTCCGGCGGCCAGAGCGACGAGCAGTCCACCGCGCACCTCAACGAGATGCACCAGCTCGGCAATCTGCCGTGGCCGCTGAGCTTCTCCTACGGCCGTGCGATGCAGCAGGCTGCACTGAAGCTGTGGGCCAAGGACATGACCGGCAACTTCGCCAAGGCGCAGCAGATCATCTATGAGCGCGCCAAGGAAAACGGTCTGGCCGCGCTCGGCAAGTGGAAGGGTTGATCGGTTGACGACGGCTTCAAGGCCGTCGCATCGATAAGACGAAAAAACGCCGGCAGCAATGCCGGCGTTTTTATTTGCCGATCAGGAGCGACAGCGCTGATCGGGCGCGGTGCAAAGCTACACCGTCATACCGCACTGAAGTCGTTGAAAGTCTGTCGGCGGCAGTGATGGCGTTGCACGTCAGTCGCCTTGTCAAAACGCAACGAGCGCCTCGCGGCGCTCGTCACTTCAACCTTTGCATCGCGCCTCAGGCGGCCGCAGTTTCCTGCGCGGCCAATGCCTGCTGATATGCCTTGAAGGTCGCCTCGTTGTAGGCCACCAGCACAATATGCTTGGGCACCTTGTGCGAGCGCTGCCAGTCGCGCGTCTCGGTCACGGCGATACGTGCGGCCTGATACAACGGATATCCATAGATGCCGCAACTGATCGCCGGAAAGGCGATCGAATGCAGCATCATCTGCTCGGCAAGTTTCAGTGACTGCCAGTAGCAATTGGCGAGTTGTTCCGGCTCGTTGTGCTTGCCGTCGCGCCACACCGGGCCGACGGTATGGAACACATGGCGTGCCTTCAGATCGAAGCCGTCGGTGATGCGGATTTCGCCGGTCGGGCAGCGCACGCCCGGACGCACTTGCGGCAATGCTTCGCAGGCTTCCAGCAAACGCGGGCCGGCGGCACGATGGATGGCCCCATCGACGCCACTGCCGCCCAACAACGATTCGTTGGCGGCGTTGACGATGACGTCAACGTCGAGTTCGGTGATGTCGCCTTGCCAGACTTCGATCTTCATAGCGCGATAGTTAAGGGATTTGCATGAGGAACGCGTGATGGGACGCGCGTTGCGGAATAGGCACGCTATCGCCCATTCATCTCACCTGCTGCGACCGCCCGGCGCGCGTATGTCGATGGCACGCATCGATGGCATGCAGCGACTGTGCGAAGGTGCCAATACGATCGATCGGATCAATCGCAACGCAGATGTCACTGACAATCGAGAGCTACAGCCAGCGCCGCACGCGCGCGCAATAGGCGCTGTAATGGCGGCCGAATTCACTGCGCAGACGCGCTTCTTCGAACGGGATGACGTAGAGCTGCAAGGCGAGCCATGGCAGCGGAAGCAACGCAACCGCCCATAGCAGCCCCAGTTGCAGACATAGGCCGATGTAGCTCAGCACCAGCGCCAGATACATCGGGTTGCGGGTGAAGCGATACGGGCCGTCCAGCACCAGCCGCGAGGGATGACCGCTGGGCATGATGGTGGTGCGCTGGCGCGCGAACAGGATGAAGCAGCTCACCGCCAGCGCCAGCCCGAGACCGGCGATGCCGCCGCCGGCCAGTTCGATCCATGCCAACAGGGTTGGCGCAGGTAATGGCAGATCCAACGCGCTTTGCAGCCAGGCACCCAGGCCCAGTGCCAGCGCGAAGTGAGCAGGCGAGGTGATCTTGACCAGCCATGGCGCCCGCGATGCGCGGGTGTCGCTGTGTCCGTACGGCCGGTTGTTCACCACGTTTCTCCCTGCATCACGGCCGCCATCCTAACGTTTCCTTGACATGGACGGGAGTGCGCGGGTGCCGTAGTGCGAGCTGCTCCGCACGCAGCGATCTACAAAGCTTGGCGATGTCCGAGGTATCTGCGGCACCATGCGATCGCATGACACAATCGCATGCCGAGGAAGGCGAGGCCGATGACTGGATTGACCACAAACAAAAAGGCCGCGCTGTGGGCGCGGCCTTGTATGCAGACACAACGCGACGATCAGGGCAGACCGGCAAGCCAATCGTCGTCGGAGCCTTCGTTGATGTCGGCGAACAGCGGCGTGGAAAAATACCGCTCGCCGGTATCGGGCAGCATCGCCAGCACCACGGCGCCGGGCACCGCGCTTTCGGCTACGCGCAATGCAGTGGCGACAGTGGCGCCGCCGGAGATGCCGGTGAAGATGCCTTCCTCGGCGGCCAGGCGACGGGCCACAGTGATCGCATCAGTGTCTTCAACGCTCAGGACTTCATGCGCGACATCGCGATTGAGCACTTCCGGCACGAAGTCCGGGGTCCAGCCCTGGATCTTGTGCGGCTTCCAGTCCTGGCCCTGCAGCAATGCGGCGCCAGCCGGCTCGGTGGCGGTGATGCGCACTTCCGGGCGGGCCACGCGCAGCACTTCGCCCACGCCGGTGAGCGTGCCGCCGGTGCCCCAGCCGGTGACGAAATGGTCCAGCCGGTGGCCGGCGAAGTCGCGCAGGATTTCGGCCGCAGTGGTGTTGCGGTGATAGGCCGGATTGGCCGGGTTGGCGAACTGGCTGGCCAGGAACCAGCCGTGCTGCTCGGCCAGTTCCTTGGCCTTGCGCACCATGCCGCTGCCGCGCTCGGCGGCCGGTGTCAGGATGACCTTGGCGCCATACGCGCGCATCAATTTGCGGCGCTCGATGGAGAAGGTTTCCACCATGGTGGCGACGAATTTGTAGCCGCGTGCGGCGGCCACCATTGCCAGCGCCACGCCGGTATTGCCGGAGGTGGCCTCGACAATGGTGTCGCCGGGCTTGAGCAGGCCGCGCTGCTCGGCGTCCAGGACGATCGCCAGCGCCAGCCGGTCCTTGACCGAGCCGCCCGGATTGAACGCCTCGACCTTGACGTACAGGGTCACGTGCTCGGGCGCGAGGCGATGGAGCTTGACCACCGGGGTACGGCCGATGGTGTCGAGGATGTTGTCGTACAGGGCCATGGGGTCTCCGTCGGAATCAGGCTGCGTGGGCGAGTGTGGGCGCGTCGGGCGTTGCGATGGGTGAGTGCGGGGGCAGCCGGGCGGTCAACGGCGGTGCGCCGAACCAGTGCAGGCTGGCGGCCAGCCCGGCGACTTCGCCCAGAATCAACAAGGCCGGTGCGCGAACGGCGTGCTGCTGTGCGGTGGCGGCCAGGCTGGCGAGGGTGCCGGTGATCACGCGTTGCTGCGGGCGCGAGCCGTTTTCCACCAGCGCGAATGGCGTGGCGGGCGCGCGGCCGGCCTGCAACAGGCGTTGCTGGATGCTGTCCAGGCCTGCCACACCCATGTAGAAGGCCAGGGTCTGGCGTTCCTGGCCGAGCGCCTGCCAGTCCAGCGTGTCCAGCGAATCCTTGCAGTGCGCGGTGATCAGCCGCAGCGATTGCGCGTGGTTGCGGTGGGTGAGCGGAATGCCGGCATAAGCGGCGCAAGCTATCGCAGCGGTGATGCCAGGAACGACCTGAAAAGCGATGCCGTGGTCGCGCAGGAATTCCAGCTCCTCGCCGCCACGGCCGAACACGAACGGGTCGCCGCCTTTCAGCCGCACCACGCGGCGCCCGGCGCGGGCATGTTCGAGCATCAGCGCGTGGATCTGCTCCTGGCGCGTGCTGTGGCCTTGTGCGGCCTTGCCCACTTCCACGCGCAGTGCGTCGCGCCGGGCCAGTTGCAGGATCTGCGGGCTGACCAGGCGATCGTAGAGCAGCACATCGGCCTGGCGCAGTGCGCGCAAGGCATGCCGGGTGAGCAGGCCGGGATCGCCCGGGCCGGCGCCGACCAGGGCCACGCTGCCGGGGGACAGCGTGCCGACTGCGGTACGGGGCGTTGGCGAGGCTACGGGTGTCGCTGCTGAAGCGGCCGGGGTAGCGTCGTGCGTGAGCAGGCGGCGCGCGGTGGCTGCAGCGCGTAGGGCATCGTTGAGTTCGGCTGTCGCGCTGGCGGCGATGCTCAGCCACACCGGTTGGTCGGGCAGTTCCAGCCATGCCGGGTCGAACCGTCCCACCAGCCAGCGCAGCTGCCCGCCCTGCGCCCAATCGCGCAGTTGCGGGGTGGTGAGTTCCGGTGCACCCACCAACGGCAGCGCGCCTGCCTGCAGCAGCCCGGCGGTGGCGCGCTCGGCATCGGCGCCGCCGCCGACCACCAGGACGGCACGGCCACGCAGGTCGGCAATGAGCGGGAACACAGGGAGCACGGCAGGGGCATCGAGAAGGGAGGGCCAGACCGTAACGCCGGCATATAGCCGTCGGAAATGACTTCATACATCCTGAAAATAGCGTTCGGTTATAAGCTGGCCCATAGAACTCCTCTACAGTCGAGTCCCTGTGGCGCCTCGCGCTTTTTTGGATATAAGCCCATGACGCTGACCCAACTTCGTTATCTGGTCGCCATCGCCGATGCCGAGCTGAACATCACGCTGGCCGCTGCGCGTGTGCATGCCACCCAACCCGGTCTGTCCAAGCAGCTCAAACAGCTGGAGGACGAACTGGGCTTTCTGTTGTTCGTGCGCAAGGGGCGCAGCCTGGACGCGGTCACGCCGGCGGGCGTGGAGGTGATCGAGCGTGCGCGTTCGGTGCTGTCGGAAGCCAATAATATCCGCACCTATGCGGCCAACCAGCGCCGCGAGAGCCAGGGCCAGCTGACCCTGACCACCACCCACACCCAGGCGCGCTTCGTGCTGCCGCCGGCGGTGGCGCAGATCAAGCACGCCTACCCGCAGGTGAGCGTGCATCTGCAGCAGGCCGCCGAAAGCGCGGCGCTGGATCTGCTCAGCCAGGGCGATGCGGATATCGCGGTGGTCAGCACCGCCGGTGGCGAGCCGAGCGCCGGCATTGCGGTGCCGCTGTATCGCTGGCGTCGGCTGGTGATCGTGCCGCGCGGTCATCCGCTGGATCAGGCACGCACCGCGCCGGACATGCAGGCCTTATCGCAATATCCGTTGATCAGTTACGAGTCGTCCACGCGGCCAGGTTCGTCGTTGCAGCGGGCATTTGCGCAGGTCGGGCTGGAGCCGAGCATCGCGCTGACCGCGCTGGATGCGGACCTGATCAAGACCTATGTGCGTGCCGGCCTGGGCGTTGGCCTGGTGGCGGAGATGGCGGTCAGCGCCAACGACGAGGATCTGCGCGCCTGGCCAGCGCCGGCGCCCATTGCCGATTGCATCGCCTGGGCGGTGCTGCCGCGCGACCGCGTGCTGCGCGATTACGCGCTGGATCTGGTGCATGTGCTGGCGCCGCAGATCGACAAGCGCGATCTGCGCCGTGTGCTGGATGGCAACCAGGCGCCGAACTGGCCGCTGCCACCGACCTGGGAGTCGCTGACCCAGACCATTACCAGCTGAGCGGCTGGCGACGGCCGCATGAGCGTTGGTTGAGCGGCTATCGAAGGCTGCATGCGTGCAAGTAGCTTCGGATGTTGTCGATGGTTGAAGAAAAAGCGAAGGCCTTGCTTGCCGATCAGCGGCCGCACATAGGCCAATTCCTCAGCCACCGTCTACCGGTTTTGTGAGAGTGCTTCGGTCACTGAGGGGCGCTTGCGCGCGTACCGGCGTGGGACACGCCGCAAGTACGTCCATGTAGGCTCTTACGCGGCATCCATGCCGCGTAAGGTCCCACGCCGGTACGCGCGCAAGCACCTCCGGATATTGTCGGTGGCTGAAGAAAAAGCGGCGACTGGTTAAGTAGCCCTTCTTCGTATCGTGACCTTCAATGGCGAAACGATGGATTGATGCCAACCACATCGACTGCAGAAATCGACTGTGGAACCCGCAAGCATTATGCGTACCTGAAATCATTGCTTGCCCATCAGCAGCCGCAAAGAGTGGAAGCGTGGTGCCGTATCCGGGTGCGGGACCGTGTGGCGGCATGGATGCCGCCACCGAGCCTACATGGACGTACTTGCGGCGTGTCCCGCTCCCGGATGCGGCACCGCGCATCGACTATCGCCGCTCACGGCGCCTGCCAGTTTTACGCGAATGCTCCGGTCACTGAGGGCGCTTGCGCGCGTACCAGCATGAGACACGCCGAAAGTACGTTCACGTAGCAACTGCATCATGCTGGCGTCAGTGTTCGGAATTGGTAGGGACTGTTCGTACACTGCGGTCCGCACGTGGTGTCTACCAATTCCGGTTTGCTACGCGCGCGATCCCCGTTCGCCACTGTGAGGCGCTGCAACCGATGACCGAGCGATTGACCGAGCCACTGCGTCCGCCTCTCAGCCGGCTGTGGTCGCCTGACCAGGACGGCGGCATGTCGTTGCAGCTGTCGGCCAACGTCGACGGCCGCGAGCATGCATTGCTGACGGTACTGGCCGACCCGCACGACGAAGCGTTATGGGTGGCAGTGCAGGCCGGCGACACCCAGGTGCAGATTCCACTGGCGGTGCTGCGTCAGCTGTTGGAGGTCGCAGCCGAAGAGGTGCATTCGGCCGAGTGGTTTGCGCGGCAGGATGCGGCCGAACCTGAGCTTTGACGGCCTCATCTGTTGCACGCGTGACTGCTCTGGATGCTGCACTGCAACGTACGTGGTTGCGAAAAATCTCAATGCGATCAACAGCCTGCGCGCAGACTCGCACTAACCCGAAAACACGCTGTCAGTGATTCTCCCTACACGTGTCAGGGCCGCCGGATCGGCGTCATCGGCCCGTATCAAGTTGCGCGCTGCGCTGTCGTAAATCCTTATAGCAACCATAACGCGACACTTTCGGACGTCTAGGGGTGGACGGCGCAGGACCGGCGATGCAGTGATCGCATAGCCGGTCTGTTTGGCGGTGTCGTCGAGAGGTTGCCAGCGCTGTCGCATCACCATTGCGCGAGGCTGCGCGATGGCGCGGCTGGCGCACCCGGGTCCCTGGGGAGAGACCTGGCGTGCTTGGCGGCGGATCCGGGTCGGGAGCCCGGGTCCGCCTTTTTTTTGCGCGATGCCCTACCGCGCTCAGGCCAGCGGGATGCGCACCGAGAAACAGGTGCCGCCTGCCGGGCGTGGGCGCACATCCACCTCGCAGTCCAGGGTTTCGGCGGTGCGGTGCACGATCCATAGACCGATGCCCAGCCCTTCGCTGTTCGGGTCGGCCTGGCGAAACGCCTGGAACACCTGTTCGGGGTGGTCCAGGTTCAGGCCGATGCCGCTGTCGATGATTTCTACCTCGGCATAGCCGGGGCGGCGGCGCACGCCGACCAGCACGCGTCCGCGTTCGGTGTACTTGACCGCGTTGCCGACCAGGTTGCCGATCAGCGTGGTCAGCAGCGTGGCGTGGCTGCGCACGCGCAGCGAAGTGGGCACGTGGCGCAAGGCCAGGCATTTGTCGCTCGCCGGCTGCCGCCACACGCCGAGGACCGCGTGCAGCACGTCTTCCAGTGCCAGCGGCTGCAGATCCGGAGTGGAGCTCTTGCTCGCGGCGGCCAGTGTGGCCAGTTCGTCGAGGCTGCGTGCCACCATGCCGATCGCATCGCGTGCGGTGACCAGGGTGGGAACGGAATCGACATTGGCGTGCCGGCGCATCTTGTCGATGGCATAGGCCGCAGTGCGTAGCGGAGTTTTCAGGTCGTGCCCGGCGATCGCCATCAGCCGGCTGCGATAGCGGTCGGACTCTTCGGCGTTCTGCAGCGCGCGGCGCAGTTCCAGCTGCGCCATGGTCTGGCGCGCCAGTGCACGCAGCGCTTCGACCTGTTCGTCAGTGAGTTGACGCGGTTGCCGGTCCAGCACGCAGACCGTGCCCAGCGGCAGGCCTTCGCTGGTCTTGAGCAACGCACCTGCATAAAACCGCAGTGGCACCTCGCCGGTGACCAGCGGGTTGCGTGCAAAGCGGATGTCTTCGCGCGTGTCGGGCACCACCAGCACGTCGTTGTCGAGCAGCGCATGCGCGCACATCGACTTGAACAGCGGCGTCTCGCGCTCGCCCATGCCGCGCTCGCTCTTGAACCATTGGCGGTCGGCATCCACCAGGCTGATCAGCGCGATCGGGGTCTGGCAGATGATCGAGGCCAATTTGGTGATGTCTTCGAATGCCGCCTCGCGCGGCGTATCGAGAATGCCGTAGCTGCGCAGCGCCTGGAGGCGCAACGCTTCGCTCGCGGGTTTGGGCGCGCAGGGAAAGGGCTCAGCCGCTGGATCGAACAAGACGCTCATGCGCGCGCAGGATGAATGGAATAGAGCGACAAGCATAGGGCATGGCAGGGGCTGGCATGTGGGTGCGATCACGCTTGTGGATGGAACTGTGACTGCCGGCCTCGACAGTGGAGGGGTGGCGTTTTGGTTTGTTTGCGATGTCGTGATGCAGATTGCGCGGTGTGTTGCGGCGGAGCAACGATCAGTACGAGGGGGGGGGCGACGACTCAAGGATGCGACATCAGGGTGCGACATCCGGTCGCGCACCGGCCGCAAGCATCGCCGCGCGGCAGGCGGCGGCTTACACTCGCGCGATGCGTTCGTTCCGTCATCACCGTTGGCTGCACCTGCTTGCCTGTCTGGCGGTGGCGCTGATGCTGGTGGCGCCGCTGATCAGCCGTTGGAGCCAGGCGCAGTCGGTCGAACCGATGTGCATGAGCGGGCCGGCATTGGACGCAGGCGGGTCGTTGCACACAGGCCACCAGGCCATGCCGGCGCAGACTGCCGCGCATCATCACGACAGCGCTGCGTCGCCAGCCAAGCCGCAAACCGGCGAACACGCTGCCGGCATGCACGGCGAAGCTTGCGATTACTGCGTGCTGGCTGCGCGCCTGCTGCCGTGGCTGGCGCTGCTGGTGCTGTGTCTGCTGCAACTCCGGTCGGCGCCGGCGCCCATGCACACCCATGCACGGGCGTGGTCGGTCGTGCGCTGGGCCGCACTCGGGGCACGTGGGCCGCCGCTGCACGCGTGAGTCTGGCCCCATCGCGGGCGTCCGCTGCGTTGTGCTGATTGCACGCCTGGTCTTCCGGCGTGCCCGCCTGCCGCTGCATGGACGGCCCGCTTTCCTGAAGTGATGCCTGTGCCCGCTGCTATGCCGCGGCGCACGGCGGTGTTGCCGTGCCGGCACGGCGAAGGGTTGGTCATGCGTCTGCGGTTCTTGAAAACGATGTGGTATGCGCCGTCGTTGGCGTTGGTGTGGTGGCCTGCCTGCCAGGTGCAGGCACAGGATGCGGCGTTGACGCTGGGCAAGGTGCAGGTGAGCCAGACCCAGCGCAACCCGAACACGGCGCGCGTGCTGAGTTCGGTGGATGTGATCGGCGGCGAGCTGCTGCACGATCAACACGTGGATTACAGCTGGGAGCTGCTGATGCGCGCGCCGGGTGTGCAGGTCACCCAGTTCCGCATGGGCACCGATGCGGGGCGGTTCTCGTTCCGTGGTTTCAATGGCGAGGGACGGATCAATGCGGTGAAGCTGCTGATCGACGGCATCCCCAGCAACGACAATGCCGGTGGCATGCCGTATCTGGATGCGGTGTTTCCGCAGGACATCAGCGCGATCGAGATCGTGCGCGGTACCAACGACGCACGCTACGGTCTGAATGCGATTGCCGGCAGCGTGGACGTGCTGACCCGCACCGGCGGTAACGATGGCCGTTTGAGCGTGACGGGCGGCAGCTTCGGTGCGCGCGAGGTGCAGCTGGGCAAGGGCTTCGAACATGGCGCATGGAGCCAGAACTATGTACTGGCGTGGCGCGATTCCGATGGCTATCGCGACCATGCCGACGCGCGCAAGCGCAGCGTGGCCGGCAAGTGGTTCTACACCGACCCGGATGGTGCGTTCCGTGCCGGGCTCACCACGCGTTACTACGACAATCATGCGCTGGAAGCGGGCTATCTGGATGCAGCCAGCGCGCGTACGGCGCCGCGTAGTTCGCCGGGTTATGCGCAGGACGATCGCAGCGAACGGCAGGTGCGGCAGACCGCGTTGCATGCGGACGGCACGCTGGGCGCCGATGCGCAGTGGAGCGCGAAGGCCTACCAGAACGACTATCGCAATCGACGCTGGGTGCGGTTTTCCGCAGCCGGCCTGCAGCAGGAACGCGATACCGACGAAACCCATCGCGGGCTGCTGCTGCGTGGCAACTGGCAGCCGGATTGGGGCGCGCTGAGCGCCAACCTGGAAGCCGGCGTGGATGCGCAGTGGCAGGACAACCAGTCGCAGCGTTACCGCACCGTGGCGCGCGTGCGCGGTGCGCAATTGCGCGATTGGGATTACGACCTGCGCACTCAGGGTGCCTACGTGCAGGCAGTGCTGACACCGATCGAGCGCCTGCAACTGGTGCCGGGCTATCGCATCGACCGCGTCGATGGGCAGCTACACGATGTGCGCGCCGGCATTTACGCGCCCACCTACGACTACGGCACCATCAAGCAGCCCAAGTTCAGCGCCAGCTATCGGCTGGCCGGGCAAAGCAGCGTGTACGCGAACTGGGGGCGCAGCTTCCAGATCGGCAGCGGCGACGGTGCGTATCGTCGCCAGCCCGGCAACCTGGGTCCATCGATCAACGACGGCTGGGAGGCCGGGTTCAAGTTCGCTCCATCGGCTGTAATGGACGGGCGCCTGGCGTATTGGGAACAGCGCGCCTCCGGTGAAGTCGCCACCATTCTGGGAGTGAACGGCGTGGCCGGTGTCGGCGATGTGGCCAACGTGGGGCGCACGCTGCGGCGCGGCTGGGATGCGCAACTGAATCTGCAGCCGGCCGAACACTGGCGTGCCTGGCTGTCGTATTCGCGGCAGAAGGCGAGCATCGCCACGCCCGACCCGAGCGCGCCGGCCACGCGCGGCAAGGAGATCGAAAACGTGCCGCACTGGTTGGCGACTGCCGGGCTGGAGTGGCAGCTCACTTCTGCCGTGCAGCTGAGCGCCTGGGGCAATGCGCAAGGCGATTATTATCTGGAGCGCAGCAATACGCTGGGCCGCACCGGTGGTTACGCGCTGCTCAATCTGGGCGCGCGCTGGAACGTGGATGCGCGCAATGCGCTCAGCCTGCAGCTGCGCAACGTGACCGATCGTGCGTATGTGTACGCGTGGTACGACACCGGAAGTTCCGGTTATTCGCCGGGCGATGGGCGTGCGTTGTCGCTGTCGTGGGATTGGAGCTTCTGATGCGCGTATCGACTGCTCAGGGTGCTGGTGCCGGGCTGCGTCAGGACAGCCGCTGGCGCTTCTATCGCGCGGTATGGCGCTGGCATTTCTATGCCGGCTTGCTGGTGCTGCCTTTCATCATCTGGCTGGCGCTGACCGGTGCAGCGTTTCTGTATCAGGACGCGATCGATCGTAGCGTGCACCACGGGTTGAAGGTCGTGCCGGTGGGCGCGCTGCGCGTGTCTGCGCAGCACCTGGTCGATGCGGCGCAGCGCAGCGATGGCGGCACCTTGTTCCGTTACACCACGCCGAGTCGTGCCGATGCCAGCGCCGAGATCGGCCTGGTCGATGCGCACGGCATGCGGCAAGTGGTCTATGTCGATCCGTATCGGGCACGCGTGCTCGGCACGCTGCCCGAGCATGGCACCCTGGCCTGGACGATTCGTCGGCTGCACAGCCTGGAGTTGATCGGGCCGTTTGCGCGCGGGTTGATCGAAATGGCGGCCGGCTGGGCGATCGTGCTGGTGCTGACCGGTGTGTATCTGTGGTGGCCGCGCGGGCGCCGCGGCGGGGTGGTGAGCGTGCGCGGCAAGCCGGCGCAACGGCTGTTCTGGCGCGATCTGCATGCGGTTACCGGGGCGAGTGTGGGCGCAGTGTTGCTGTTCCTGGCGCTGACCGGCATGCCGTGGTCGTGGTTGTGGGGCGCGCAGGTCAATCGCTGGGTCAATGGGCATGATTTCGGGTATCCGGCTGGGCTGCGGGTGCAGCAGCCGATGTCGCAGCAGCGGTTGACCGAGACGACCGATCCGGCATGGTCGTTGCGGCAGGCGCGGGTGCCGGAGTCTGTTGTGCCTGGGCGTGGAGCCGTGGGGGTGGATGAGGGCTTGCATGACGGGCGGGTGCGTGTGCCGCAGGCGGATGCGGTGCGTGCGGTCGACCCGCACTCCAACCCCCGCTCCGCGCCCCGGCCCGCGCCAGCAGCGCGGGCGCTCCAAGGCTCGCGCGCCAGTAGTGCGCAAGCGGTGCCTGATCGCCCAGAGGGGAGAGTGGCTAACTTCCATCCTGCTCATGCAGAACATCTGGAGCACATAGCGCACATAGCGCACTCGCAATACTTGGGACACCCGGAGCACTCCGAACACCCAAGCCAGTCGGAACATGCAGCCCACGGCGGCACCGGCAGCGTCGCTACGCCCGGTCATGCTGCGATAGGGCTGGATGCGGCGATGGCGCGCTTCGATGCGCTCGGCATCGTGCCGGGCTACAGCATCTCGCCGCCGCGTGGCGCCACTGGCGTGTACACCGCCTCGGTGTATCCGGCCGACCTGCAACGGCAGCGCGTGATCCATCTGGATCAGTACAGCGGTGCGGTGTTGCTGGACATGACCTATCGCGATTACGGGCCGATAGGGCGCGCGCTGGAATGGGGCATCAACGTGCACCTGGGCCAGCAATACGGCACGGCCAATCAGTTGATTTTGTTGCTGGCGTGCGCTGCGATCGTGCTGTTGTGCGTGAGCGCTGCGGTGATGTGGTGGAAGCGTCGCCCGCTCGGCGGGCTGGGTGTGCCGCCGCTACCGGTCGATCCGCGCACGTTGCGCGGTCTGATGGTGCTGCTGGTGATCTGCGGGCTGATTTTCCCGTTGGTCGGGGTATCGTTGCTGCTGATGTGGCTGTTCGATCGTTACTGGATGCAGCGCGATCAAACTGGCGTCGCAGCGCCATGAGGGTCGGCGTGTCTGCGGCTGCATCGTGCTGAGCATTCGCTGCGGCGAGGCCTTACTTCTTGGGATGGCCAGCAGAAACATTCAGCGCGCCGCAGCGCTTGAAAATTCCGCGAAGAAATGACGACGTGGTGTAGTGCTCAGATGTCCTCGTGAATGCCGCACTCGCGCTTCAATCCGAAGAAACGCGTGTCTTCTTCGCGCATACCCGGCTCCCAGCGGCGCGTGGTGTGGAAGTCGCCGATCGACACGTAGCCTTGCTCCCACAGTGGGTGATACGGCAGATCGTGCGCCTGCAGGTATTGCCACACGTCGCGATCGGTCCAGTCGGCGATCGGGCTGACTTTGTAGCGCTCGCCGCGCTTTTGCACGATCGGTGTCTGCGCGCGGCCGCCGGACTGGCTGCGGCGCAGGCCGGTGAACCAGGTGCCCACATTGAGCTCGTCCAATGCGCGCCGCATCGGCTCGACCTTGCGCAGGTTGTTGTACTGGTCGATGCCGACCATGCCCTGTTCCCACAGGCGACCGTGGCGCGCTTCCATCCAGGCACGGCTGACCAACGGGCGATACACCTTGAGATTGAGCTTGAGCCGGTCGGCCAGCGCGTCGGCAAACCGGTAGGTTTCCGGGAACAGGTAACCGGTGTCGATCAGGATCACCGGAATGTCCGGGCGCTGCTGGGTGAGCAGGTGCAGGGTGACTGCCGACTGCGCGCCGAAACTGGACGACAGCGCTGCGTCCTGCGGGCCGTGTTGCAGTGCCCAGGCCACGCGCTCGTCGGCACGCAGGCCTTCCAGCTGCGCGTTGAGCGCATCCAGGTCGTCCAGCGCGGAAGGTGCGATCGATGCAGCAGGCAGCGCGGTCATGCGAGCAATTCCAGGTCGAGGTGACGGTGGGTGGGGTAGGGCGGCAGGGCGATCAGGCCGCTGCGATGCAGAAAGTCGCCGAAGCCTTCGTCGCCGGCCTGGTCGCGTTCGGCCGCATAGCGCGCCAGCAGCGGTTCGAGTGCGGCGAGGATGTCCGCTTCGGTGATGTTCTCGCGATACAGCGTGTTCAGACGCTGGCCACGGCGATCGCCGCCCAGCATCAGGTTGTAGCGGCCGGGTGCCTTGCCCACCAACGCGATCTCGGCCAGATACGGGCGCGAGCAGCCGTTGGGGCAACCGGACAGGCGCAGCACGATCGGGGTGTCGGCCAGTCCGTGTTGTTCCAGCAGCGGTTGCAAGGCCGCGCTGAAGTCGGGCAGATACCGCTCGGCCTCGGCCATCGCCAGGCCGCAGGTGGGCAGCGACACACAGGCCATCGCGCCGCGTGCCAGTGCGGTGGGCGCGCGATCGCCGGCATCCAGACCGTACTGCGCAACCAAGGCATCGACGCGCGCGCGCTCGCTGGCCAGCACACCGGCGATGACCAGATTCTGGTTGGGCGTCATGCGAAATTCGCCGACGTTCAATTGCGCAATCGCACGCAGGCCGCTCAGGTGCGCAGCGGCCTCGGTATCGGCGATGCGCCCGGCCGGCAGCGAGAGAGTCAGATGCCACAGCCCGTCTTCGCCTTCGACCCAGCCGTAGCGATCGCCGTTGTGCTCGAAGGCGAACCGCTGCGCCGGCTGCAGCGCGAAACCGGCGCGGCGTTCGATCTCGGCCACGATGGTGTCCAGACCATGATCGTCGATGGTGTACTTGAAGCGTGCGCGTTTGCGCACTGCACGGTTGCCGAAGTCGCGCTGGGTGGTGACCACGGCGGTTGCGAGATCCAGTAACTGATCGCGGGTGACAAACCCAATGACATTGGCCACGCGCGGCCAGGTCTCCGCATCGCCATGGCTGGCGCCCATGCCGCCGCCGATGCTGACGTTGTAGCCGAGCAATTGGCCCTCGCGCAGGATGGCGATAAAGCCCAGATCGTTGGCGAACACGTCCACATCGTTGAGCGGCGGCGCGGCGAAGCCGATCTTGAACTTACGTGGCAGGTACCGGTCGCCGTAGATCGGTTCTTCTTCGCTGCCGGATCCGTAGACGCGCTCTTCGTCCAGCCAAATTTCGTAGTACGCGCGCGTATTCGGCAGCAGATGCTCGGACACGCGCGCAGCATCGGCATACAGCGTGGCATGCGCCTGCGACAGCAGCGGATTGGCTGCCACTTGCACATTGCGATTGACATCGCCGCAGGCAGCCAGCGTATCGATCAAGGTCGCATTGATCGCCTGCATGGTCGCCTTGAGTTCGCGCTTGATCACGCCATGGAACTGGAATGCCTGGCGCGTGGTGATGCGCAGCGAATGATTGGCATACCGCGTGGCGATGCTATCCAGGGCCAGCCACTGCGTGGGCGAGATCACCCCGCCCGGCGTGCGCGTGCGGATCATGAACTGATACGCCGGTTCGAGCTTCTGCCGACGCCGCTCATCGCGGATATCGCGATCGTCCTGCTGGTAGCTGCCGTGGTACTTGATCAGGGTCTGATCGTCCTCACGCAACGCACCGGTCACCGCATCGGCCAGGCTCTGTTCCAGCGACCCGCGCAGACGACGGCTTTCGGATTTGATGTCTTCGACGGAATGGCTCATGACGGGATTCGGCATTCGTGATTGGGGATTGGCAACACAACAAGGCAGGCAGTACGACGACAACACAACGACCTCGGGAGCCCGCCGTTACGAATCCCCAATCCCAACTCCCCAATCCCGGCTCTAATAGACATCGCGCGCATACCGCCCCTCCACCTGCAGCTGGGTGAGATACGCAGCTGCGGCTTCGGCATCGAGTGCGCCGTGGGTGGCGACGATGTCGAGCAGGGCGGCGTGCACGTCCTTACCCATGCCAATGGCGCCGCACACATACACATGCGCGCCGCCTTGCAGCCAGGCGTAGACCTCGGCGCCGCGTGCGCGCAGGCGGTGTTGCACGTAGATTTTTTCGGCCTGGTCGCGCGAGAACGCCACTTCTAATGCATGCAGTTCGCCGCGCTGCAAGGCCTGCTGCCATTCGGCCTGATACAGGAAATCGGTATTGAAATGCTGGGCGCCGAAGAACAGCCAGTTACGGCCCTTGGCGCCGGTTTCGGCGCGTTCCTGCACGAAGCCGCGGAACGGCGCCACGCCGGTGCCCGGGCCGATCATCAGGATGTCGCGGTCCGGATCGGCCGGCACGCGGAAGCGCTCGTTCGGCTCGATATAGACCGGTGCGGTGTCACCTTCGCGCAGGGCGGCAAGAAAGCCGCTGGCCGAGCCCAGATGCGCGTGGCCGTGCGCCTGGTAGGTGAGTTCGTCCACGACCAGGTGCACTTCCTCGCCCACGCGCTTGCGGCTGGAGGCGATCGAGTACAAGCGTGGGGTGAGCGGACGCAGGGCAGCCAGCAGGCTGCCATGGTCCCAATCCGCCGGCCAGCGTCGCAGCACGTCGATCAACTGGTGATCGGAGAGCAACGACGCCAGGCCGGCAGTCTGGGTCGGGGTGAGCAGCGTCTGCAGCTCCTCGGCGCGCGCACGCTCGGCGTGTGCGGCCAGCAGCGGCCGCGACAGCTTGGTGAGTTCGCGCCGGGTGGCAAGCCACTCGTTCAAGGCCAGAGTCTCTTCGCCGATGGTGACCGCGGCATGACCATCCAGGCGCAGCGTCTCCAGCACTGCATCCACCAGTGCGGGCGGATTGCGATGACGGATGCCCAGCGCATCGCCAGGCTCGTAGCTCAGCCCGCTGCCTTCCAGCGAAAATTCCAGATGACGCACGCGCTTGCCGGGCAGTGCATAGACGCGAAACTGCGGGCCCTTGAAGTCGCGCCCGCTGATGATCTGGTTGGCCAGCACCTCTGCAGCGAACGGGTGCTGAGGCGACCACACTGCTGCGGCCGCGCTGCTGCGCAATGGCGTGATGGTGGCCGAAGGCGGGCCACTCTTGAGGTGCTCGCGTGCGTGCGTGAGTGCCTGCGCACGCCAGGGTGCGGCGACGCTGTCGATATCCAGATCGGCTTCGCCACGCGGCTGCACACGGCTGCCGCCGAGTTCGGCCAGGCGCTCGTCGATGCGGCGTGCAATGCCGCAAAAATCCGCGTAGCTGGAATCGCCCAGCCCCAGCACCGCGTACTTGAGCTCGGGCAGCTTGGGCGCGCGCCGGCTGGCCAGAAATTCGACCAGCCCGATCGCATCGTCCGGCGGGTCGCCTTCGCCCTGGGTGCTGATCACTACATACAACAAGCGTTCGCTGGCCAACTCGCGGGTGGGGTAGGTGTCGGCGCGCAGCAAGCGCACGCTCAAGCCCGCCGCCTCGGCCTCGGCGGCCAGTTGCTCCGCTTCGCGGCGGGCATTGCCGGTCTGGCTGCCATACAGCACGGTCAGGCGCTGGCTCGCTTGCGCGATCGCGTGGGGCTGCCCGCCCGGCAGGACCGCGAGCGAGCGCGGCGGCTGGCCTTGTGCCAGCCCGGCGGTGTAACCAGACAGCCACCACAGTGACGCAGAATCCAGGCCGTCCACCAACCGTTCCAGCAGCGCCTTGCGCTCGTCGGGCAAGGGGCTGGGCGGTAGCGCGGAACTGGCGGCGGTCATTTGGATCCGGGGGCGTTGATGAGACCAGTGATGTTATGGAAACGTTGCGGCGGCCAGAAAGGATGAGCCGTTATCGCGTTATGCCGGCCGCTTATTTGGGTGCGGGCTGCCTGCGCCACACACTGCGGCGCCTTGCCCTACCATCGGCTGGTCTGCCCGCCGACGCCATGACACCCCGATGACTCTGCAGCCCCTGTCTCACCTCGACCGGCTCGAGGCCGAAAGCATCCACATCCTGCGCGAAGTCGCCGCCGAGTTCCGGGCTCCGGTGATGCTGTATTCGGTGGGCAAGGACAGTTCGGTGCTGCTGCATCTGCTGCTCAAGGCCTTTGCGCCGTCGCCGCCGCCGATTCCGCTGCTGCACGTGGACACGCGCTGGAAGTTCGGCGAGATGATCGCCTTCCGCGACCGCCGTGCGGCCGAGACCGGCGTGGACCTGCGCGTGCACATCAACCCGGACGGCATCGCCCAGGACATCGGCCCGATCAGCCATGGCGCGGCGGTGCACACCGACATCATGAAAACCCAGGGACTGAAGCAGGCGCTGGAGCAGGGCGGCTTCGATGCGGCCATTGGTGGCGCGCGCCGCGACGAGGAGAAATCGCGTGCCAAGGAGCGCGTGTTCTCGTTCCGCAATGCACGTCATCGCTGGGACCCCAAGAACCAGCGCCCGGAGTTGTGGAATCTCTACAACGCGCGCACTAAACCGGGCGAAAGCGTGCGCGTGTTTCCGCTCTCCAACTGGACCGAGCTGGATATCTGGTTGTACATCTACCGCGAACGCATTCCGGTGGTGCCGCTGTATTTCGCCGCACCGCGCCCGGTGGTGGAGCGCGACGGCGCGTGGATCATGGTCGACGACCATCGCCTGCCGTTGCACGCAGGCGAAACGCCGCAACTACGCTCGGTGCGCTTCCGCACGCTGGGCTGCTATCCGCTGACCGGTGCGATCGAATCCACCGCCGACACGCTGGAAGCGGTGATCGCCGAGATGCTGGTCAGCACCAGCTCCGAGCGCCAGGGCCGCATGATCGATCATGCGCCGGGTGCATCGATGGAGCAGAAAAAGCTTGAGGGGTATTTCTGATGGGCAGTGATTCGGGAGTGGGGATTGAAGATTCGCAACAGCGGTTCGCCGTGGACGGAACGGGGGAAGCAGCTGCCTTTGCCAATCCCCATTCCCCACTCCCGAATCCCGGCGCCATCGGCGCCTACCTGCATCAACACGAATCAAAGCCGCTGCTGCGCTTCATCACCTGTGGCAGCGTGGATGACGGCAAGAGCACGTTGATTGGGCGCTTGTTGTACGACAGCAAGCGCTTGTTCGACGACCAGCTCGCGGCACTGGAAAGCGATAGCCGCCGGCACGGCACGCAGGGCGAGGGCATCGACTATGCGTTGTTGATGGATGGCCTGGCCGCCGAGCGCGAGCAGGGCATCACCATCGATGTGGCGTATCGCTATTTCGATACCGACCAACGCAAGTTCATCGTGGCCGATTGCCCCGGGCACGAGCAGTACACGCGCAATATGGCCACCGGCGCATCCACCGCCGATGTCGCGGTGGTGCTGGTGGATGCGCGTAAGGGATTATTGGCGCAGACGCGCCGGCACAGTTACATCGTGTCGTTGCTGGGCATCCGGCATGTGGTGCTGGCGGTCAACAAGATGGATCTGGTGGACTACGACGCACAGGTCTTCGCCGAGATCGCCGATGCCTATCGCGTGCTGGCCGCGCAGCTGGGCATTGCCGATGTGCAGTGCATTCCGCTATCGGCACTGGATGGCGAAAATCTGTCCAGCGCCTCGGCGCGGATGCCGTGGTACAGCGGTCCGCATCTGCTGCAGCATCTCGACACCGTGCAATTGGAGGCGCCGGAAGCGGGCAGCGGATTCCGCTTGCCGGTGCAGTGGGTCAATCGTCCCAACCAGCATTTCCGTGGCTATGCCGGCACCATTGCGGCCGGGCAGGTGCGGGTTGGCGATGCCGTGGTGGTGGTGCCGTCCGGGCGGCGCACGCAGGTGGCATCGGTGCTGGATGCCAACGGCGAGGTGGACAGCGCGCGCGCCGGCCAGGCGGTCACGCTGACCTTGCGCGAGGAGATCGATATCAGCCGTGGCGACATCATTGCCGCGGTCGACGATCCGCCGGAAGTGGCCGACCAGTTCGCCGCGCACCTGCTGTGGATGGACGATGCCGCGTTGCTGCCGGGCCGCCCGTACTGGCTCAAGATCGGCACCCGCACGGTCACCGCGAGCATCAGCGAGATCAAGCACAAGGTCGATGTGAATACGCAGGAGCGGCTGGCCGCCAAGCGGCTGGAGCTCAACGAAGTGGGCTACTGCAATCTGGCGTTGGACGAGCCGATCGCGTTCTCGCCGTATGCGCGCAATCGCGTGCTGGGCGGTTTCATCCTGATCGACCGGCAGAGCAATGCCACGGTGGCCGCCGGCACGCTGGAGTTCGCGCTGCGCCGCGCCGGCAACGTGCACTGGCAGCATCTGGATGTGGATCGCGCCGCGCGTGCGCGCATCAAGGGCCAGACCCCGCGCGTGCTGTGGTTCACCGGCTTGTCGGGCGCGGGCAAATCCACCGTTGCCAATCTGATCGACAAGCGCCTGCATGCGCTGGGCTATCACACCTTCATCCTGGACGGCGACAACGTGCGCCACGGGCTCAACCGCGATCTGGGCTTCACCGACGAAGACCGCGTGGAAAACATCCGCCGCGTGGCCGAGGTGGCGCGCTTGATGGCCGATGCCGGCCTGATCGTGCTGGTGAGCTTCATCTCGCCGTTCCGTGCCGAGCGGCAACTGGCGCGCGAGCGCTTCGACCAGGGTGAATTCGTCGAAGTGTTTGTGGACGTTCCACTCGAGGTCGCCGAGGCGCGCGATGTGAAGGGCTTGTACCGCAAGGCGCGGGCCGGGCAGATTCCCAACTTCACCGGTATCGATTCGCCGTACGAGGCACCGGAAGCGCCGGAGATCCATCTTCACGCCGATGGTGAGAATGTAGAGGCGCTGGCGCGCCATGTCCTCGAGTTTCTTGAACTGGAACGTTGACCAGCGCATCGCGCTGACGACGGCAAGGGTCTTTGGTCATGGTGCAAAGCACGCCTTTCTGTCAACACCCTGGCGGCTAGGTCGTTAAACTTTCGACGTACCTCGCCAGGATGTTCTGATGCTTGTTCTGCCCAGCGCGCGCTTTTGCGCCGCGCTCTTCTTGGCCGCTGCGTTGGCCGGTTGCAGCCGCCAGGCTGCGGCGCCCGCCGTTGCCAAACCCATTCCGGTTTCTGTGCAGGCGGTGACCACCCAGCCCTGGAACTCGACCGTGCAGTCGATCGCCACCGTGCGTGCGCGCGAATCGGTGGCGCTGACCGCTGCGGTGAGCGATGTGGTGGAGCAGGTCAATTTCGATAGCGGCGACGAGGTCAAGGCCGGGCAGTTGCTGCTGCGCCTGCGCGGCAATTCGCAGCAGGCGGCGCTGACGGCCGCGCAGGCGACCTTCGAAGAAACCGATCAGTTGTATCGGCGCCAGTTGAGTCTGGTTGGCCAGCAACTGGTGGCCAAGTCCACTGTCGATACGCAACGCGCCTTGCGCGATGCGGCGCAGGCGCGCGTGCAGCAGATGCGCGCGGAGATCACCGACCGCGAAGTGCGTGCGCCGTTCTCCGGCGTGCTCGGCATCCGCCAGATCAGCCCGGGCTCGTTGATCACCTCCAGCACCGTGATCGCCACGCTGGACGATGTGGAGCGCATGTACGTGGACTTTCAGGTGCCCGAATCGCAGTTCGGCCTGGTGCAACTCGGCAATGCGGTCAATGGCACGGCAGCGGCGTACCCAGGCGCGCAGTTCGAAGGCGTGGTGGCGGCGATCGATTCGCGGATCGACGAGACTACCCGCTCGGTGACGGTGCGCGCGGATTTCCCCAACGGCGATCGCCGGCTGCGCCCGGGCATGCTGCTGGATGTGCGGCTGTTTCAGCCGGCGCGGCAGGCGGTGGTGATTCCCGAGATTGCGGTGGTGCAGGTGGGGCGCGAGTCCTATGTGTTCCGGGTCAAGCCCGACAGCAGCGTGGAGCGTGCCGACGTGCGTCTGGGCGAGCGCCGCGATGGCAAGGTGGAAATTCTCGACGGCGTCAAGGCCGGTGAGCGCATCGTGGTGGATGGCACCGGCAAGTTGCGTCCGGGCTTGAAGGTGGTCGATCAGGCCGCGCCCGTGCCTGCATCGACATCTGCAGTGGCGCCCACGCAGGCAGCGCGATGAAACTCTCCGATCTGTCCATTACCCGCCCGGTGATGGCGGTGGTGATGAGCCTGTTGCTGATCGTGCTGGGGGTGATGTCGTTCACCCGGCTCACGCTGCGCGAGTTGCCGGCGATCGACCCGCCCATCGTCTCGGTGGATGTGGAATACACCGGCGCTTCGGCGGCGGTGGTGGAAAGCCGCATCACCCAGGTGCTGGAAGATGCGCTCGCCGGTATCGAAGGCATCGAGACCATCGAGGCGCGCAGCCGCAATGGCTCCTCGGACATCAGCATCGAATTCGTGCAGTCGCGCGATGTGGAAGCGGCCGCCAACGATGTGCGCGATGCGGTCAGCCGCGTGTCCGATCGCATGCCCGACCAGGCGCGCCCGCCGGAAATTTCCAAGGTCGAAGCAGATGCCGACCCCATCCTGTGGCTCAACATGAGCTCCAGCACGATGGACACGCTGCAGCTGTCCGACTACGCCGAGCGCTATGTGGTGGACCGTTTCTCCAGCCTGGACGGCGTGGCGCAGGTGCGGATCGGCGGACGCCAGCGCTATGCGATGCGCATCTGGCTGGACCGCGATCAACTAGCCGCGCGCGAACTCACCGTGGCCGATGTGGAAGCGGCGCTGCAGAACGAAAACGTGGAACTGCCGGCCGGCAGCATCGAATCGGCGCAGCGCGATTTCACCTTGCGCGTGGAGCGCAGTTATCTCAAGCCCGAGGACTTCGCAAAGTTGCCATTGAGTAAAGGCGAGGGCGGCTATGTGGTGCGGTTGGGCGACGTGGCCAAGGTGGAGCTGACCTCGGCCGAGCGACGCGCGTATTTCCAGAGCAACGGCGTGCCCAATGTGGGCCTGGGCATCGTGCGCAACTCCACCGCCAACGCCTTGGATGTGGCGCGCGAAGCGCGTGCGCAGGCCGAAGAAGTGCAGAAATCGCTGCCGCAGGGCACCAACATCTTCGTCGCCTTCGACACCACCACCTTCATCGATGCGGCGGTGGAGCGCGTGTACCACACGCTGATCGAAGCGGTGGTGCTGGTGCTGGTGGTGATCTGGGTGTTTCTGGGTAGCGCACGTGCGGCGCTGATTCCGGCTGTGACGGTGCCGGTGTGTCTGATCGCCGCCTTCATCGCGCTGTACGCGTTCGATTTTTCTATCAACTTGCTGACCTTGTTGGCGCTGGTGCTGTGTATCGGCCTGGTGGTGGACGATGCCATCGTGGTGGTGGAAAACATCCAGCGCCGCATCGATCTGGGCGAGCCGCCGCTGGTGGCCGCCAAGCGCGGTACCGGGCAGGTGGCGTTTGCGGTGATCGCGACCACTGCGGTGTTGGTGGCGGTGTTTTTGCCGGTGGGCTTTCTGGAAGGCAATACCGGGCGCCTGTTCCGCGAGCTGGCGGTGGCGTTGGCGGCGGCGGTGGCGATCTCGGCGTTCGTGGCGCTGACGCTGACGCCGATGATGTCGTCCAAGTTGTTGCGCTCGCACGGGCAGGCCAAACCCAATCGCTTCCATCGCTGGTTCGATGGCCGCATGCAGGCGGTGTCCGGCGCGTATGGGCGCTCGCTGGAGCGGCATGTGCATCGCACCTGGATCTTCGCGCTGCTGATGCTGCTGGCGCTGGGCGCGAGTGCGTGGTTGATGAGCCGCATTCCCTCCGAGCTGGCACCGGCCGAAGACCGCGGCAATTTCCAGATCATGATCGACGGGCCCGAAGGCGCCGGCTTCGATTACACCGTGGGGCAGATGCATCAGGTCGAAGCGATTCTTGGCCCCTACGTGGGCCCGGACAAACCGATCGTTCGTGCCAACCCGCGCGTGCCCGGCGGATTCGGTAGCAGCGAGGAAATGCACACTGGCCGCGTCAGCGTGTTCCTGCAGGATTGGGAAAAACGCACGCGCCCCACCACCGAGGTGGCCGACGAACTGCAGCAGAAACTCAACGTGCTCAGTGGCGTGCGTGCGCGCACGCAGGTGAGCGGTGGATTGGTGCGCAGCCGCGGGCAGCCGTTCCAGCTGGTGCTGGGCGGGCCGGATTATGCCGAGATCGCGCAGTGGCGCGATCGCATCCTGCAGCGCATGGAAGCCAATCCGGGGTTGGTCGGTCCCGACTCCGACTACAAGGAAACCCGCCCGCAGATGCGCGTCAATATCGACCGTCTGCGCGCGGCCGATCTGGGCGTGCCGGTGACAGCAATCGGTGGGGCGCTGGAAGCGATGATGGGCTCGCGCCGCGTGACGACGTTCGTCGAAAACGGCGAGGAATACGACGTGATGCTGCAGGCCGGCCGCGAAGGCCGCATGGCGCCGGAAGACCTCACCGCCATCCGCGTGCGTTCGATCCGTGGCGAACTGATTCCGTTGTCCAACCTGGTCACGCTGAGCGAAGTGGCCGAAGCCGGTACCTTGAATCGCTTCAATCGTTTGCGGGCGATCACCATCAGCGCCGGCCTGGCACCGGGCTACCCGCTCGGCGATGCGATCGCCTGGGCGCAGCAGGCCGCACGCGAGGAATTGCCCGAGTACGCGCAGGTGGACTGGAAGGGCGAATCGCGCGAGTACCAGCAGTCCGGTAGCGCGGTATTGCTGACCTTCGGCATGGCCTTGCTGGTGGTGTATCTGGTGCTGGCCGCGCAGTTCGAAAGCTTCGCCCATCCGTTGGTGATCATGCTCACCGTGCCGTTGGCGGTGCTGGGTGCATTGGTCGGTTTGTGGCTCACCGGTGGCACGCTCAATTTGTTCAGTCAGATCGGCATCGTGATGCTGGTGGGCCTGGCCGCCAAGAACGGCATCCTGATCGTGGAGTTCGCCAATCAGCTGCGCGATGAGGGCCGTAGCGTGCACGCGGCAATCGTGGAATCGGCATCGGTGCGTTTGCGCCCGATCCTGATGACCTCGATCGCCACGGTGGTCGGCGCAATTCCGCTGGTGGTGGCCGGCGGGCCGGGCTCGGCCAGCCGCGCCACCATCGGTGTGGTGGTGATCTTCGGCGTGTCGCTGTCCACGCTGTTGTCGCTGTACGTGGTGCCGGCGTTCTACAGCTTGATCGCGCCATTCACCAAGTCGCCCGAAGCAGTGGCACGCGAGTTGGAGACCCTGGAGGCGCAGACGCCGTCGGTGGGTGGGCACGCCTGAGCGATGCCGGCAGTGTGTGCTGACGGTTGTCGAAGACGCGGGGCTGCGGCATCGGTGTTGATCGCTGCGTGTGCATGCGCCTGCAGCGCAAACAAAACCCAAACATCGGGGCGCACGCTGGGTCCATCGAGCGCATCAGCGCAAGGCCAGCATCATTGACGCAATGACGCAGCGCAGCCCCGGCGCCTTGCCGGGAGTGTCTTCGCAACGGCCCGCAGCACTGCCGCGTGATCGAGCCAGACGCCGCAATCCAGTCCAGGAGCGCATGCGATGCAGACACTGCCCTTCGCCAAGGGCGATCCATCCGCACTGCGGGCTGCCGGTGGGCACGCCGCGCAGGCGTACTGTCCGCATTGCGGTGCGTCGCGCGCTGGCAATCTCGCTACACGCGCTGCAACACCGTGCACAGCACAACTGCCCGACACCGCGGTAGCGCCTGCGCAGCCAGGCACGCACCAGCAACGCTCGGGCGAACCACCGCAACACATCGCTCCATGGCAGTGCCCGATCCTGCGCGCGGCCCTGCTCGGCACCATTGCGCTGGTGCTGCTGGTCGTGGATATGTTCGTGCTGTGGCCGGTGCCGTAGACCGCGCAGACTGGCCTTGGCGCCATTGCGTGGCTCAGCACTCGCACGCACCTTTATCAACGCGCCAAGCGCGCGCAATGACTAAGGTCACATGACAGTCATGCCCGGCTGTGGTCGACTTCTGCGGTTACCCTGACCGGAATTGCCGATGCGTCGTTTTGCCTGCCTGCTTGCTCCCTCACTCCTTGCGCTGTGTTGCGGCACCGCGCTGGCGCAATCCTCCGGCGAGCCGGTGCCCAATGGCCGCTTGCCGGCCTGGGCGGTGCCCGAGCGTTATAGCCTGTCGTTCAAGATCGACCCGGATCAGACCGAGTTCAGCGGCCGCACCAGCATTCGCGTGCAGCTCAAGCAGGCGTCCGATCACCTCTGGCTGCATGGCAAGGAATTGAAGGTCAGCAAGGTCACGATCACGCCGGCCAAGAGCAAGGGCAAAGGCAAGCCGCTGACCGCACGCTATGTGGAAGCCGATGCGCAGGCCGGTGTGGTGCGCCTGGACTTCGGTCGCACGCTGCAGCCGCAGACGCTCACCGTGGATATCGTCTACAGCGCGCCGCTCAATCAGCAGCTGCAGGGCCTGTACCAGGTGAAGTATCAGGGCCAGTCCTATGCGATGACGCAGATGGAGCCGATCAGCGCACGCTACGCGTTCCCCGGTTTCGACGAGCCCGCGTTCAAGACGCCGTTCGACCTCAGCCTGACCGTGCCCACCGACGACCAGGCGTTGGCCAACACCATCGCCACCTCGACCAAGCCGGCTGGCAAGGGCTGGAAGACGGTGACCTTCGCCCCGACCGTGCCGCTGCCGACCTATCTGGTCGCCTACGCCGCCGGCCCGTGGGACGTGGTGGACGTGCCGGCAATGCCGGCCACCCCGCAGCGCCCCAACGCCACGCCGTTACGTGGCATCGCCGCCAAGGGCCAGGGCCCGCGCATCACGCCGGCGTTGGACCAGACCCCGGCGATCATCGCCGCGCTGGAGGACTATTACGCCTTCGGCTATCCGTTCGACAAACTCGATCTGGTCGCCGCCCCGGATTTCAGTGCCGGTGCGATGGAAAACCCCGGCTTTGTGACCTTCCGCGATTGGCTGCTGCTGCTGGACAAGGAGTCGCCGGCAGAGAACGTGCAGCGCTCCTTCAACACCAACGCGCATGAGCTGGCCCACCAATGGACCGGCGACGCGGTCACCATGGAGTGGTGGGACGACCTGTGGTTGAACGAAGCGTTTGCCACCTGGATGCAGCAGAAGATCACCATGCAGCTGCACCCGGAATACCGCGCCAATCTGGACCGCATCACCGGCGCACAGCACGCCATGGACAACGACAGCCTGGTCAGCGCGCGCAAGATCCGCCAGCCGATCACCGGCAACGGCGATATCGAGACCGCCTTCGACGGCATCACCTACCAGAAGGGTGCGGCGGTGCTGGCGATGTTCGAGGCTTTCGTCGGCGAAGACGTGTTCCGCGAAGGCATGCGCGCCTATATCGCCAAGCACAAGTTCGGCAGCGCCACCGCCGACGATCTGGTCGATGCGATCGCCGAGGCCGCCGGCAAGGGCGCAGATTTCAAGGCCGCGTTCCGCAGCTTCCTCAATCAGCCGGGCGTGCCGTATCTGCAGACCCAGGTTGTGCGCGAAGGCGGCAAGACTGTGGTCAAACTGCAGCAGCAGCGCTACCTGCCGCTGGGCTCCACCGGCTCCGCCGCGCAGCAATGGGGCGTGCCGGTGTGCGTGAAGTACGGCAAGGGCAAGAACCAGGTCGGCACCGCCTGCCAGATGCTCGAAGACGGCAGCGGCAGCATCGTGCTGGAAGGCGCGGGTAAAAATACCTGGGTGTTCCCGAACGCGCGCGGCGCCGGCTATTACCGTTTCAGCCTGCCGAAGAAACAGCTGGCAGCGCTCGGCAAGCAGATCGGCCAGCTCGACGAAAACGAACAGCTCGCCTATGCCGATGCGATCGATGCGGCCTACCGTCACGGCGATGCCGACAGCGACGCCGTGCTGGCGGCGCTCAAGCAATTGGCGCCGTCCGCATCGGCCGATGTCTCGACCGCACTGCTGGATCGCTTCGTGTGGATCTGGCGTTACCAGGCCACCACCGAGGCGCAGCGCGGCGCCTTGCGCAAGGCCGCCGAACAGGCGTATTTGCCGCGTCTGCAGCAGTTGGGTTACACGCGGCGTAGCGGCGAATCGATCGACGACACCACGCTGCGCGCGTCGTTGGCCGGCCTGTTCGCGCTGCGTCTGCAGAACGCGCAGGTGCGCAACGCGCTGCTCGCGCAAGGCGATGCGGTGCTGGCCGGCGGCAACGGCGCACTGGACTTCTCCAAGGCCAATCCGGATCTGCTCGGCACCGTGCTGGCGGTGACCGCACAGGAACGTGGTGCGCCCGCCGTGCAGGCGTTGATCGGCGCATTGCGCACGCACGCCGACCCTGCGCAGCGCAACGCCATGATCACCGCACTGGGCACGCTGCAAGACCCGGCATTGCTCAAGCAGGCGCGCGACTTCGCGCTCACCGATGCGATCAAGGTCGGCGAGATGAAGGGTTTGCTGTCGCGCGGGCACAGTTATGAGGCCTCGCACGATTCGATGTGGGCATGGTTCACCGCCAACTTCGACCGCATCGTGCAGCGCAGCGGCTCGTTCGACGGCGGCGGCTTGCCGGCAATGGGCGCAACCGGCAGCTGCAGCGTGGAAGACGCCGATCGCCTGGATGCGTTCTTCAAACCGCGCCTGGCCAAGCTCAGCGGCGCCGACCGCGGCCTCGCCCAGACCGGCGAAACCATCCGCCTGTGCGCCGCACTCAAGCAGGCGCAAACCGCCAAGCGCTGAGTTGCGGCGTGTGGTCTGTGTGCGCAGTATCGGCAGTGTCGATGCTGCGCACATAGGGGCCGGAGCGATGGGCGAATCACTGACGCTGCACGGAGAGAGTTCGTGCTGCTCCGTTGGCGCCAGGACGAGGATGCCTTGTTGCGGGGCGCCATGACCCGCTGATGCCGCGCGGGTTGAGCGAGCGATTTCCTCACCCTTTTACACACGCCGATGGCGAAGCCTTCCAAATGGAGGCACGCCGATCCTGCGCGCCAGAAGTCGGTCCCGGCAGGCAGGCAAGGCTTTGGAAATCGGCTTCATCCCAACCGCCGTACACGGCCCATCGCGCCAGTGGCTTACCATCGTCGTCACTGTTCCTGCGGCAGCGGCCCTGGTGGCGCTGCAGGATGACCGATACAGCAATCGCGGGAGGGGTCGAGAACGGCCTGTTCCGCACTGCAAGAAACACGAACTCCTGGATACGACGATGACACAGCATGATGGACGGGGCTCACGCCCGCCGCGCGATGGCGGCACCTCCGGCGGCGCGCACAACCCTTGGGGGCGCGCCGCGCCGCGTGCACCTGCAGCGCGGCCACCCGCACCGCAGGCGCCTGCGCAGTACGCGCCCTCGGCCACGCCGGCTGCTTCTTCAACCTCTGGCGGCAACGCGCGCGAAGTGCGGCTGTACGGCATCAATGCGGTGCAGGCGGTGTTCAAGGCGCGGCCGGAGGCCTTGCGCAAGCTGTATCTGAGCGAGGCGCGCATTCCGCAGTTCAAGGCGCTGCTGGCCTGGTGCGTGGCCCAGCGCATCGGCTACCGCGTGGTCGAGGAGGCCGATCTCAGCAAGCTGGCCGCCAGTACGCACCACGAAGGGGTGGTGGCCGAAGTGCTGCGCGTCACCCCGCAGTCTTTGCAGGACTGGCTGGCCGCCTTGCCGGCCGGGCCGGTGCTGGCGCTGTGGCTGGACGGCGTGGGTAACCCGCACAACTTCGGCGCGATTTTGCGTTCGTCCGCGCACTTCGGTGTGGCCGGTTTGCTGCTGCCAGCCGGCTCCACGCTGGGCTTGTCCGGTGCGGCGGCACGCGTGGCCGAAGGTGGTGCCGAAGCGGTGCCGCTGGTGCAACTGCCCGACACTGCATTGGCGATGGCGCAACTGCGTCAGGCCGGCTTCGCAGTGGCCGCCACGCTGGCGGACGGTGGTGAAGACGTGTTCGCCGCAGCTTTGCCGCAGCGGCTGGTGTATGTGATGGGCGCAGAAAGCGAAGGCATGGACCGCCAGTTCGCACGCGATTGCGACCTGCAGTTGTCGATTCGCGGCAGTGGCAAGGTCGAAAGCCTCAACGTGGCTTCGGCCACGGCGGTGTTCCAGGCCGCCTGGCGCGCCCGCGTGCTCAGCGGGCAGTCCTGATGCGTGCGTCTGCGTGGTTGCTCGCCATTGGCGGGGTGCTGAGCGCCAGCACTGCCGTGGCAGCTCCCGCCGCAGCGGCTGCCGCCCCCGAGGTGCGTACCGATCACGGCATGGTGCGCGGGCAATGGCAGGACGACGGCAGTGCGGTGTTCCGCGCGATTCCCTTCGCTGCCCCGCCATTGGGCGCATTGCGCTGGCGGCCACCGCAGCCGGCTGCGGCATGGTCGGACGTGCGCGATGCCACCCAGGCGGCCACACCGTGCGTGCAGCCCGCGCTGGGCTGGAACAACGCCATGGCCAAGCGCGGCACCGAAGATTGCCTGTATGTCGAAGTGCAGACGCCGAAGTTGCAACCGGCCAAGCCGCTGCCGGTGTTTGTATGGATTCACGGTGGCGCCAATGTGGCTGGCGGCGCGGATGGCCATCTGCCGACCAATCTGGTCGCACAGAACATGCTGGTGGTGACGCTGCAATACCGGCTTGGCGCACTCGGTTTTCTGTCGCTGCCGGAACTGCGCGATGGCGACAACCAGGCCGCCGGCAACTACGCCTTGCTCGATCAGATCGCCGCGCTGCAGTGGGTGCGCGACAACATCGCGCAGTTCGGTGGTGATCCTGCGCGGGTCACCATCGCCGGGCAGTCGGCCGGTGGTCAGGACGTGGGCCTGCTGATGCTCAGCCCGCTGGCACGTGGCCTGTTTTCCGCAGCGATTGAGCAGAGCGGCACGGCCGGTTTCGGCTTGCCAGCGCGCTCGCTGGAAGAGAACCGCACGTTGGGTGTGAATATCGCCAAGCGTGCAGGCATCGATGATGCTGCAACGCGTCTGGCACAGCTGCGTGCGCTGCCGGTGGAGCAAGTGATCAAGGCTGGGCAGGGTGTCGATGTGCCGGCATTGGATGACGATGGCTACATCTGGCTGCAGGCGGTCGTCGACGGACGCGTGCTGCCGCGTGCGCCTGCGTCGCTGCTGGCCGAAGGTGCACAGGCCAAGGTACCGCTGTTGATCGGCTACGTGGTGCAGGAGCTGGAATATGGCGGCAAGCAGGGCGCGCAGGCGCGGCTGCGTCGCGACTATCCCGCGCAAGCCGATGCAGTACTGCGAGTGCAGCGTGCACACGCGGCGCAGCGTGCCGCGCGTCAAGGCGATGCGGCGATGCAGTTGTCCACCGATCTCACCTTCCGTTGCCCGGCAGTGACCGTCGCACAGCAGCAGGCCGCGCTGGGCGTGCCGGTGTGGCATTACGTGTTCGATACCGCCGCACCGGGCGGGCAGGTGACGCATAGCGCGGAGCTGCCATTCCTGTTCAAGGATCTGCCGATCGGCCAGCCGCCGGTGAGTTTGCAGCGCTATTGGGCCGCTTTTGTGCAGCGTGGCAATCCCAACGCCAAGGGATTGCCGGCCTGGCCGGCGTTCGCGCCCAAGCATGCGGCATTGCAGTTCGATGCCAACGGCGTGCGGCAAATCAAGGATGCGCGCCCGCCCGTGTGTGCAGGCGTGGACTTGCCGTAAGCGATCGTGCGCACTGAAATCGCGCGCACCGAAACGGTACGCGCGATGACTCCCCTCAACTCACTCAGCGTGCGCAGCCCGGCCCGCCGAAGTAGAAGCCGCCGTTCTGCATTTCCGGCGACAACGTGGTGCGGGTGACGCCTGCACCCAAGGCATACGGGTAGGTGTAACCGGCCATCGCCAGCGTGTAGCAGGACGGCTGCGCCACATTCAGGCTCGACAGGCGTTGCGCGGGATGCGCGGCCATCGCCGCATCGCGATAAAAATGGTTGGCCTGAAATGCGGCCTGGCGATAGCCGGCGTTCGCAAACCGGCCGCTGCCCATCGGTGCGCTGGGACGACCATCCCAGGTGGAAATTTCGCCGCCCGCAGAGATGAAGATGCTCGCGCTGCCCTCGGCGATATCGCCTGCGTAAAGTTCGGCCTTGTAGTAGCCGATCCATTCGCCATTCAAGCCGAACCACCAGTAGCCATCGGCATTGCGCTGGAATTCCACGTGCAGCATCGCCTGCTTGCCGCCTGCGGTACTGAAGCCACCGGCCGGTGCTGCACCGAGCACATTGGCGGTGCTGGTCTGCACGAAGTCGGCGCAATCCAGATTGTGGCAACCGGTGGTGACGTAGCCATCCTGGGTGGAGTAGATAAACAGGATCGGCCGCGTGCCCCAACCGGCGCCGGGCTGGGTCTGCCAACCGGCTTCCAGCGTCTGGATCACGCCTTGTCGGGTGTAACCGCCCAACCAGATCTGGCTGATCGACTGCGCATCGTTGGCGGTGACCGTCGGCACCCAGGTGTTGAGATCGGCACCGGCGCCGGTCACCGGCGAGCCGGCCGTGTCCAGATAGATGGTGGAGTAGTAATGCACCACCGATGCGGCCTCCTGCGCCGCTGGCGCAGCGTCAGCCTGCCTGGGCGCGATCACGCTGGGAGTAGTGCCACGCAGAAAGCTGCGCAGATCCGCATGCTTGCTCATCTCGGCCAGGCCGATGCGTTCGAGCGGTACGCTGCCGGTATCGCAGCGTTGCGCCGCATCGATCGGCGTCACCGTACCCGTGTTGCTTGAGATCGTCGGCGGCATGGCTGGCGTGCTGCCATCGCGCAGTGCCGGCTGCTGCTCGCGCGGAATGCAGTCGAAGATCTTGCCGTCCTGTTGCACGCTGCGCAGTACCGTCAAGCCGTTGTAACGATTGAAGACATAGCGCTGCATTTCGGCGAATGCGGTGGGGTCGGTGACCTTGGCAGTTGCGCCACGCGTGGCGTAACTGAGCTGCGCCTGCGTATCCAGAAAAGTTTTGAAGTCGCGCGTGACGTGCGGAAATGCGCGCGACACCGATAGCGAGGCGCGCAGCGCATCGCGCTGGGCGGGTGCGACGCTTGCCGTGGCAGGCGTCCGCAGTAGCGGTGGCATCAGTGTGTCGATGCTGCGATCGCTGGTTGCCGAAATCGACGGCGGCAGCAACGCGGCGGCGTGAGTGGCGGGAGCCAATGCACAAACGCAGAGCGCAGCAACGGCGCGGCCGATCGCTATCGGCCGATTGGAACGGAAGGTCATGTGTGTTTCCCCTGACGCCGGAACGAAACTGCCTGCACGTGGCGCACCATGCAGCACAGTGCTCTCGGTACGCAGTTGCGTCCCGAGGTTCGTTCGGTGGCGCATGCCTGCGTTGAAGGCGTGCGCATCCTAACTGTCTAAAAAGGGAATATATCGGCAAACACGCATTGCGTGACATCAGGCACACGCCAAGCGCAATGCGCTAAGCGGATGCCATGTCGATGGTCATGCACACCCTTGCGTACGGCGTATTGCCACTGCGCAAAGGTGTGCACGGTCACTCCGCCATAAGCATGGCTGTTCTTACTTTTTTTGCAGCCTCACTGCAGCGCCGCCGCTTGCAGCCAGCGCAAGCTGCAACGTGTCGTTACGTGTGAGCTTGCGCGTGTCGATGCGCACTTCTGTCGGCGCCTCGCCATCGGCGTAGATGGTCGCGGTCCAGGTGCCCTTGCCCAGAAACGATAACGGCAAGGTCAGCGTGCGTGCCTGCTCGTTGGTCATCGCGCCCATATACCAGTCCTTGCCGCTGCGCCGCGCCAATGCGATGTGTTCGCCGATGGCACCGTCCAATGCACGCGTCTCGTCCCAGCTTGCCGGCACATCGCGCAGGAACTGCGCTGCCGGCACGTTTTCGTATTGCTCCGGGCTATCGGCCACCACCGCGAACGGGCTTTCGTAGACCACATACATCGCCAGTTGCTGCGCGCGCGTGGTCATCACTTGCGGCGCGATGTGCTGCGCCTTGAAGTCGGCCGGGCGCACATTGCGGAAGCCGCCGGGTGTGTAGTCCATCGGCCCGAGCAACATGCGTGTAAACGGCAGCGTGAGGTTATGCGTGGCGGTGATGCGCGTGGTCCACTTGTTGTATTCGGCGCCGAGCACGCCTTCCTGCGTGAGGTAGTTGGGATAGGTGCGGTTCAAGCCGGTGGGGTGATAGGCACCATGCAGATCCACTAGCAATTTGTGCTTGGCGGCCTTGGCGAGCAGGCGATGATAGAAGTCCACCATCTGCTGATCGTCGCGGTCCATGAAGTCGACCTTGATGCCCTTGATGCCGAGCTTTTGATACCACGCAAGCGCTTCGTCCATGTGCGCGTCGAGCGCGCGCCAGTGCGCCCACAGCCACAGCCCGACATCGCGCTGCCGTGCGTAGGCCACCAGGCCGGGCAGGTCGAGTTGCTCCACCGGCCTGCGGATATCGGCGTCGACGTTGTACTGTCCATCGCCGGTGCTGCCGACATACCAGCCGTCGTCGATCAGCATGTATTGCAGTTTCAATTGCTGCGCGTGATCGATATAGCGCTGGATGGTGGCGGTATTCATGCCGGGGTTCGCCACACCGCTGGCCAGCGAGCCGGACCACCAATCCCACGCCGATTTGCCTGCGCGCACCCAGCTGGCATCGAAGTCAGGCGGTGGATTGAGTGTGGAAATCAGGTTTGAGTCGATCAGGCTTGCCGGGCTGTCGCCGAGCATGATCACCCGCCATGGCGTGGCGAAATCGCGGCCTTTGGCATCGAAGTCGACCGCCAGCTTGGGGTCGTCCAGGCGTGGCGATAGTTTCGCCGACACCCCCAGGCTGCCATCTTCGCGGCCGGTGAGATACAGGCCGGCATAATCGCGCAGGTTGGCCTCGGCAATCGCCAGCGTGGTGCCGCTCGCATCGGTCTGGCACACCAGCGGCAACTCAAGCAGGTTGTGCGGGCGCAACTTCGAGGCGGCGATCGCATCGTATTCGCCCTCGTGGCTGGTGCCGAAGCGACCGAGATTCAATGTCCAGCATGCGTAATCGCTTGGAAATGCAAAGCTGGTGAGCTCATTGCGAATGCGCACTTCACCTGCGTCGGGCAGCAAGTAACGCAGTGCTACGCCATCGTCGTAGCTACGCAACTCGATGGTGAGTCGCCGCTGTTGCGCATCGGACAACTGCACGCGCAATTGACGATAGTGATCACGCACTTGGCGCGTCTTGCCCACGCTCAAGGCGAACTGGCTGTCATGCGTTTCGGTGGTGCTGCTTTGCAGCGTCATATCGCGGCCGAGCGTATTGGCCCTGCCCAGATCCAGCCCAAGCGGTGCATCGTCGAGCACCACTTTGTTGCGATACAGCACGCGATAGGTTGGAATGCCGCCCTCGCGTAAGGTGAATTCCACTTGCGTACGTGCGTCGGGCGATTGCACCTGCAAACGCTGCGCAGCTGCAGGCAGCGCGATTACGCACAGCAACGCGCATGCCGCCGGTAATGCGGACTGGATCAGGTTTCGCATGAGTCCCTCCTCCTGGGAGCGCCAACCCTAACGCAGAAAGGTTGTTGTCGGTATCTACCTGGGGTAACGTTACCTCGCACCATGGCCGCTGAAACAGGGGCGGCAGCCACGGGCGGCATCACTTGAAAGCAAAGCGACAAGACAGTTGCGAGTCGTCTTGTTGTTTGCGTCCGGCGATGTGCACCGTTGTTTGGCAGTAGAGCTTGGGAGAGGCCTCTAATGCTGATGGTTCGCAAGGCGTTCCGCCGTGGAGCGCTGTGGTTGTTGTGTGGTTGCATCGGTTGGACTGCAGTGGAGGCTGCACCTGCCGATGATCCGCCGGGTCCTTACGATGTGCGCGTGCTTGCGGGCGGGGTGGGGCTGACCAAGAAGCTCGCCGCCGATACGCCGTTGCTTGCCGCCAACGCCGATTGGAGCGTGTCCGGTTGGGTGCGCCTATCCAGCGCAACGACAGGCCCTGCGTTGATCGCCGGTGTGGGCGATCCGCAAGGCACTGGCCGTTATTTTGTTGTCGACGACGGCAAGCTCGGCTTTGTGCAGGGTGGCGACAACGTGCTGCGCAGCAAGCAGACACTGCACGCAGGGACGTGGACATACGTCGCCGCAGTCGCACAAGGCACGCGTCTGACGCTGTATGCCAAGGGCCGTGAGGTTGCCAGCGGCAAGGTGCAGAAGCTCGCGGTTGCGCCAACATTGGTATTCGGCCCGCGTCAGCAACCGGCTGCGTATACGCACCACTTCGGTGGGGAGATCGCGGGCTTTACCGCGCATGCGGGTGCACTGGATGCGGCAGCCATCGCGCGGCTTGCAACGCAGGCGCCGGATCCTGCGTTGCAGCGCTTTGAAGATGCGTCGCCTGGCTGGCGTGTGCAGGTCAAGCAGATGGCTGGGCAGCTTGCGCCGCAGCCTGCGGCGACCTTGCCACGCAGCGCGGCGGCCTTCTCGACGCCGGTTGCCAAGCCAGTGCCGAACGCACCGGCGCTGCAGCCGCTGGATGCCGCGTCATGGCGGGTCGGGGCATGGCAGTTGGCTGCGGCACCGGACCTTGGTCAAGCCACCGGTGCAACGCTGTCGCGCAGCGATTACGCAGCGGGCAAGACCACGTGGCGCGCCGCGACCGTGCCGGGGACGGTGCTCACCACGCTGGTGGATCGCGGCGTGTATCCGGATCCGGATATCGGCCTCAACAACATGGCGATTCCCGAATCGTTGAGCCGGCAGGATTGGTGGTATCGCAGCAGTTTCGATGTGCCTGCGGCACTGCAAGGCAGGCGGCTGGAACTGCTGTTCAACGGCATCAACTATGCCGGCGAGATCTGGGTCAACGGCACTCAGGTCGGGCGCACCCGGGGCGCATTCGCGCGCGGCCGCTTCGATGTCAGCAAGCAGCTCAAGCCGGGCAGGAATGTCATTGCAGTGCGCGTGTCGCCGCCGCCGCATCCGGGTATCGCACACGAACAATCGATGACGGCGGGCGTCGGCGAAAATGGCGGTATGCAGGCGCTGGACGGGCCGACCTTTATCGCCAGCGAAGGCTGGGACTGGATTCCGACGGTGCGCGATCGCAATGCCGGTCTGTGGCAAGACGTGCAGTTGCATGCAACAGGTCCCGTGGCGCTCGGTGATACGCAAGTGGTCACCGCGCGGCTGGCACCGGATCACCACCGCGCGGAACTCGAGGTCAGCGTGCCACTGCGCAACGACACCAAAGCAGCAGTGCAGGGCACCCTGCAGCTGGCCTTCGGCGATGTGCGCATCCAGCGCGAGGTCACCGTGCCGGCCGGTGGCAGCACGCTCAAGCTCACCGCTGCCGATACGCCGCAGTTGATCATCGCCAATCCGCGCCTGTGGTGGCCCAACGGCTATGGCGAGCCTGCGCTGTATACCTTGCAGGTCGGTTTCGATATCGCCGGCACGCGCTCGGACGCGCAGCAGCTGCGCTTTGGCATTCGTCAGGTGACCTACGAACTATCGTTGTTCGACGACGATGGCGCGCTACGCCGCGTGCTGGTGGATCTCAATCAGGCGCGGCAACGTGGCGAGCGCATTATCGACGTGCGTCATGCCGCGATTCGCCCGGTGCCCGGTGGCAATGCACAGTCGCTATATCCCGGCGCGTTGTCTTCGCCCGCCGTGCAGCAACTCGACGACACCAGTCTGGCCCCGCATCTGGCACTGCGCATCAATGGTGTGCGCATTGCGGTGAAGGGCGGCAACTGGGGCATGGACGATTGGCGCAAGCGGGTCTCGCGCGAACGGCTGGAGCCGTACTTCCGTCTGCAGCGCGATGCGCATTTCAATGTGGTGCGTAACTGGGTGGGGCAGAACACCGAAGCCAGCTTCTTCGAGTTGGCCGACGAATACGGCATGTTGGTGTTCAACGACTTCTGGCAGTCCACCCAGAACTACAACCTCGAGCCGGCCGACGCGGCGCTGTTTCTGGACAATGCCGCCGAGGTGATCAAGCGCTTCCGCAATCATCCTTCCATCGTGCTGTGGTTCGGGCGTAACGAAGGCGTGCCGGCTCCCATCCTCAACGAAGGCCTGGACACACTGGTTGCCGAACTCGATGGCACACGCTGGTACACCGGCAGTTCCAACGAGATCAATCTGCAGGTCAGCGGGCCGTACAACTACCGCGAGCCGGTCGCGTACTTCAACAAGCTGGCGCAAGGTTTTTCGGTGGAAGTGGGCACGCCTTCGTTCTCCACGCTGGAGTCGTTCAAGGCCTCGGTACCTGCCGTGCAGGATCAGTGGCCGATCGGTGATACCTGGGCGTACCACGACTGGCACCAGTCCGGTAATGGCGACACCGGCAGCTTCATGCGCACGCTCACCGACAAGCTCGGCGCGCCGACCAGCCTGGCCGATTTCGAGCGCAAGGCGCAGCTGCTCAATTACGACACCCACCGCGCGATCTTCGAGGGTTTCAACGCGCAGCTGTGGAGCAAGAACAGCGGGCGCTTGCTATGGATGAGCCATCCTGCCTGGCCCAGCAATATGTGGCAGATCTACAGCCACGACTACGATACGCATGCCGCTTACTACGGTGTGCGCAACGCAGCGGAGATGCTGCATGTACAGATGAACCTGCCCGGCCACGAGGTGGTGGTGGTCAACAACGCGGCCGAGCCGGTCAGCGGCTTGCGTGTGCGTGCCGAGATCTACGGTGCCGATGGCAAGCTGCTGCAACAGCGCGAGCAGGCAGTCGATGCAGCGGCGGTTGCAGTATCGGCACCGGTGCTGCAATTGGCTCCGCTGCTCAAGGACACCAATGGGCTTGGCTTTGTGCGCTTGCAATTGCTCGACCGCGACGCCGTCGTGCGCTCGCGTAATTTCTATTGGGTGGCGCGCGATGCGGTTGCCATGCGCGGCCTGGATGCGCTGGCGGCAGTGCCGGTGCAGCTCAGCACGCAGTTGCAGGACGGTGCGGAGCCGGTGCTGCGCGCCACGGTGCGCAATGCATCGCAGCAGGTTGCGCTCAACACCAAGCTGACCCTGGTGGATGCGCAAGGCCAGCGCATCCTGCCGGCGTATTACAGCGACAACTATCTGAGTCTGGTGCCGGGCGAGCAGCGCGAGATCGAGATTCGCGGCCCGTCTGCGGCGAGCTTGCGCAACGCCAAGTTGCAAGTGCGCGGCTGGAATGTCGAACCATCAACAGGTGCTGCCAACGGGCTTCCGTAGCGGTGCCAGCAAGTTGCCGCGCCGTGCCTTGCACGGCGCTCGTACTGACGTGCCGATCGCACGTCAGCCAATACCGCATTGCCGTGCCTGCAATGCCATTCGAAACGGTCGTGGATTGTCGTCATCCCTGGGAGGGGACCATGAACAAGCTGCATGCGAATACCCGTCACACCCCATTGGCTGCCGCACTCGCGGCGGCGCTCACCTTGCTTGCCGGCAGCGTCAACGCGCAGGACGCCAGCACCACTCCTGGCGTCACCGAACTGGACAAGGTCATGGTCAAGGGCGTGCGCGGCGCGCAGGCCGAGGCCATCGAGAACAAGCGCACCGCCGCGCAGATCATCGATTCGATCTCTGCCGAAGACATCGGCAAATTGCCCGACGTCACCATCACCGATTCGCTGCAGCGCGTGCCCGGCGTGCAGATCCGGCGCTCGGCCGGCGAAGGCTCGCAGCTCAATATTCGCGGCATGCCGCAGGTGCAGACCACCATGAACGGCGAGTTGTACTTGAGCGCCGGCGGCGGCGATCAATACGGCCAGCCGAACATCGGCCGTGCGCAGCCGGACTTCGTGGACATTCCGCCGACCTTGTTCAGTGGCGTGGACGTGATCAAGTCGCCCACCGCCGCCGATCTGGATGGCGGCATCAGCGGGACCGTGTCGCTGAAGACGCGCCGCCCGTTCGATCTGCCGGAAGGCTGGACCTTCAGCGGCCAGGCCGAAGGGTCCTATGGCGATCGCGTGCAGGAACTCAATGAACTGTACTCGGGCCTGGCCAGCTTCCGCACCGAGCGTTGGGGGGCGTTGCTGGCGGTGTCGTATTCGGATGCCACGCTGGAAAACAAGCACCCCAGCGTGTATTCCAACGGCGCGCAGAAATCCACCGAGCAGAACGTGGGCTTCGATTTCAACGGCGACGGACGCATCGGCAGCAATACCGACCCGAGCAATCTGCCGCGCGATTATTTCTACAACTGGGTGGCCACCGAACTGGATAACCGCAGCACCGATCGCCAGCGCACCGGCATCAACGGCTCGTTCCAGTTCAACATCAACGAGTCGTGGACGGTGCTGGCCGATGCGGCCTACACCAAGCTCGAAGACCAGGACACCTCGGTGGCCGCGCAGCTGCATACCGGCTGGGCAACCAATCAGCTGCAGCCGGGATCGGTGGTCGATCCCAATGGCGTGCTCGAATATGGCCAGTTCCGCTACAACCGCTTTCAAGCGCATTCCATGGCCGGTGTGGCCGATTCGAATGCGTTGAACACCAATCTGGAACTCCGCTTCGACGATGGCGGCCCGTTTCGCGCGTCGTTCCGTTGGGTGCACGGCGATGCCGAGCGCACCTATGACGAAGCGCGCGCCGATGCGGTGGTGACGCGCGGCGACCAGATCACCCGCGCCGGTGGCGTGACGCAATGGGCAAACGCCAATGGCTTGCCAACGGTGGATGCCTCGGTGGATTTCCGTGGCACCTATCCGGCGGTCAACCTCGGCACCGATGTGTCCAACCCGGACAACTGGCAGCTGATGTCCACCTGGGCGCAGGGCAACAAGATCGAAGCGACGATGGATGCGTTCCGCGCCGACGGTACCTTCGAGTTCGATGAGGGCGTGGTGCGCGGTTTCCAGTTCGGCATCCGTTACGGGGAGCGCGAGGTCAAGCTGGATACCTATCGCTACCTGTCGCCGGTGTCGAGCAGTTGTGCAGACCCGAACCGCTCGCTGTATTACTTCAAGGATCCGCTGATCGTGGATACCTGCAGCGGTGTCTCCGAGGCGCGCCTGCTACCGTTCAATTCGATCCCCGGTTACTGGGCGTACTTCAACGACTTCGATCCGCTCAAAGTCACCGGCCTGGGCAGCCAGGGCCTGCCGGCGATCAACCCGCAGGTCATGAAGGACCCGGTGGGCTATCTCAACAGCCTGTACCCGGGCAATGTGGCGTACCAGCAGGCCGCCGATTCGTACAAGGTCACCGAAAAGAGCACCGCGGCATACTTTCTGGCGAATCTGGAAGGCGGCACCGGCAGTGCAGTGCCGTGGACGGCGAACATCGGCGCCCGCATCGTGCAGACCAAGCTGGCGATCGATCAGTATCTGAGCAGCGGCAATGTGTTTATCGGCAATGTCGAATGGAACGGTGTCAGCCCGGCGATCGGTACCAATCGATTGAACCGCCAATACACCGACGTGCTGCCCACCGCCAATCTGTCGCTGGATATCACCGACGCGCAGAAGCTACGCTTTGCCTACAACAAGGCGGTGGCGCGCCAGGATCTGCCCGATCTCGGTCGCGGCCTGGTGAGCTTCTATGCGGTCAACGGCACACCGCCGCGTAATCCGTCGTTGCCCTCGGATGCAGTGCTGTTCCTCAACGGCCGCTCCGGCAATCCGGATCTCGATCCGTATCGCGCCACCAACTACAACGCCTCGTGGGAATGGTATTTCGCCGATGCCTCGTTGATCAGCGTGGGTGCGTTCCTGATCGATGTGAAGTCGTTTCCCACCACCGTGACCAATATCGAACTGTTGCCTGACGCCGATGGCGTGGTGCGTCAGGGCGGCACGGTCGAGCGCATCGTCAACGGCGGTGGCGGCAAGATCAAGGGTTTCGAAATCGGCTACCAACAGGCGTTCGATTTCCTGCCCGGCTGGCTCAGCGGCTTCGGCACCAACATCAACTACACCTTCTCCGATGCCGACACCGACAACACCGATATCGACGGCAACACGCTGCCGATCGGCGATAACTCCAAGCATCAGGCCAATGCGGTGCTGTGGTACCAGAAGGACAAGCTGCAGGCACGCGTGGCCTACAACTGGCGCAGCAAGCGCTTCAGCCAAGTCAACAGCGGGGCCTGGGGCGATGAGCTGGCGATCTGGAACGACGATGTGGGCTATCTCGATGCGTCCTTGAGCTACGACGTCAACGACCACCTGACGCTTTACGCACAGGCCACCAACCTCACCGGCGAAAGCGAACGCCGGTACGCGCAGTGGACCAATCACTACTACGACCAGAACATCTTCGAGCGTCGTTATTACGCGGGTTTGCGTCTGCGCTTCTGATTCGCTTGCACCGTTGTGCGACACGGCGCATCCACGCGCTGTGTCGCACATGTTTGCGTGTTGTCCACTCTCCAAGCGGTCATTGCGCTTTCTTCCCGTCGCCGTTGAATGCGGCGCTGCAGTACGCCCGATGGAAACGTCGGGCACCCTCCCATTCGGCTGCATCGTCGGGAAGCGATGCGGCCGTTTTTTGTGCGTAATGGCACAGGCCTCATACGCTGCGGATCGATGTAGCGGTTACCGTGCCGGCGGACCCGCCGTGGATCCGCGCTTGACCACGGTGTACTTCATCACCTGATGCACGCCCGGTGCGGTATCGCCCTTGTGTCGCTGACGGATTGCATCGGCCAGCAGCGACACTGCGGCGCGTCCCATCGCGGTGACCGGTTGATGCACGGTGGTGAGCTCGGGCCAGATGGTGGTGGCCACCGGGGTGTCGTCGAAGCCTGCGACCGACACGTCCTCGGGCACACGCAAGCCCAGCCCATGTGCGACTGCCACGGCCGCAGCGGCCATGTCGTCGTTGCTGCAGAAAATGGCGGTGGGCGGTTGCGCTTGTGCGAGCAGGCTGCGTGCGGCGAGCAGGCCGGAGCGATAGGTGAATAATCCTTCGGCGACCAACGCGTCTGCGACGGTCAAACCTGCGGCCTGCAAGCTGTCGAGATAGCCATTGGCGCGTAACGCGCTCGGGGTGTGCTTGGGGTCGCCCTTGATCAAGGCGATGCGGCGATGGCCCAGTTCGATCAGATGATCGACGATGGCGCGCGCGGCCTGATAATCGTCGATGCGCACCGAGCTGATTTGCGCCATCGGCGCGCCGCTGGCCACCGCCACGACCGGGATGCCGCGTGCATCGAGTTCCGCAATGGTCTGGCGCGAATCGCATAACGGTGGCGGCAATATCACCCCGTCCACGCCGGCCGCCAGCAATCGTTCGGTGGCGGCGCGCTGGCTGCGGATGGCGCCGCATTTTTCCACCAGCACCTGGCTGCCATTGAGGCTGCTCTGTTCGAGCAAGCCGAGCATGAACTGATTGAGATAGGCGGCGCTGGGATTGCTGTACAGCACACCGATGCGCAACAGCCCGCTGGTGCGTAACGAGCGGCCGGCCAGGTTGGGCCGGTAGCCCAATGCCTGCACTGAGGCTTCCACGCGCACGCGCATGTCTTCACCGACATGCGGGTGGCGGTTGATGACGCGCGAGGCGGTCATCGGCGAGACGCCGGCGTGTTTGGCAACATCCAGCAGAGTCGCTGCAGTGTTCGCACTGCGTTGCCGCTTGGCCGCCATTGTGTGTGCTCGTCCTGGAGTGGAAGCGAAAGGGCAGGGGGTGCGCTTGAAGTCTGCAGCATCTCAAAACATGCGTCGCCGCAGGCAATCAGCGCTGTTGATGTTCGGGATCGGCACCGATAACGCACACCGTGTGCGTCACCTGCACCGCCTGTGCTCAACCGACGTCCGCCTGCGGACGTCTTCAGCCGCGCTTACTCGCTCGGCGGTTGCACGACCTTCGCACGACTACCGAAATCGCCATCCGCCTCGGCTGCCAGATACGCAAACACTGTATAGGCGGCCACGTTTTGCGCGAGCGTCTTCGGGTCGATCTTGTCCAGGGTGTCGTCGGCGGTGTGATGCAGATCGAAGTAGTCGGTGCCGTCCTGCGCCAGCCATGCCCACGCGCCACCCTTGGCTGAGATCGGGCCGACATCAGGGCCCGGGCCGCCCTTGCTCGGCTCATACGCGATGCCCAACGGTGCGAGCACCTCGGCAATCTGCTTGGTCGCCGCACGTGATTCTTCCGGTGCCGCCGAGCCGGTGTTGAACGCATAAATGCGCCCGGCACCGAAGTCGCTCTCTGCGCCGATCTGATGCAGCGCCATGTCCTTGGCATCCTTGCCGTGTGCGGCCGCGTACGCCTTGCCGCCATACAGGCCTTGCTCCTCGTTGGCGAAGGCCACCACGCGAATCGTGCGCTTGGGCGCCTGCTTGAGTTGGCCGATCAAATGGCCCGCGGCCATGGTGATCGCAACGCCTGCACCATCGTCGATCGCGCCGGTGCCCAGATCCCACGAATCCATATGCCCGCCGATCACCACCACTTCCTTCGGCTTGCTGCGTCCGGTGATTTCGCCGATCACGTTGTACGAGGTCGCCGTGCCGTCCCAACCGCAATCCAGTGCCAGCCGCAGACGCGTGCTGCCCAGCGCGGTGAGCCGTGCGAGCTGGTTGGCGTCCGGTACCGACAACGCCGCTGCCGGCACCGGTGTCACGCCTTCATCGAAACGGGTGATGCCGGTATGCGGCACGCGATGCGAGTCGGTGCCGGCCGAGCGCATCACAAACCCGATCGCGCCCTTGCGAATCGCTTCCGACGGCCCCTTGCTGCGCACCGCGCCGCCATTGCGGTAATCCTGGCCGTCGCGTGCCTTGATCATCTGGTAATCGACGAACGCGATCTTGCCGGTGAGCGAGCCGGCCGGTGCAGCCTGCAACGCAGCGAGATTTTCGAAGCGCACGACCTCGCCTTCGACGGTGCCGCCCGGGCTGCCGCCCAGCGCGGTGATGTGCAAGGGCTGCGCATGCGCGCCGATCACCGTGGCCTGCTCGCTGCGACGCTGCCACTTGGGAAACGTCACCGGCTCGGTCCACACCTTGTCGAAGCCCAGCGCGGTGAACTTGGCCTTGGCCCAGGCCACCGCGCGCGGATCGGCTTCGCCGCCGGCAATCCGCGGGCCCACTTCGGTGGTCAACGATTCCACCACTGCAAAGCCGGTGCTGTCGGCCAACGCCTGCTCGCGCAGCTGTGCGGCGGTGCGCAGCGCGCTATCGGCGATGGTGGTTGGTGCGGCCAGCGCGGGCGCGCAAGCGAGTAGGGCAGAGATGGCGACAGCGAGACGACGCATGCAGGGCGGCTCCAACGACAAGGGGGACCCCGAGCTTATCAGCGCGAGGTCCCCCGTCTGCGTGCGAAAGGTCATCCTCCTGCGCGAAGTTGCGCAGTGGATGTGTCCGCTTACGGCACGTCTGGCGTCTTCAGCGTGTCGTTCTTCAGCGAGTCGCGAATCTCGCGCAGCAACAGCACTTCTTCGCTCGGACCTTTGGGAGCATCCGGCTTGCGCTGGGTGAGGCGGTTGATCAGCTTGACCACCAGAAAGATCGCAAAGGCAATGATCACGAACTGCACGACGGTGTTGATGAAATCGCCATAGCCAATCGCCACGGCCGGAATTTCCTTGCCGGTGGCATCCACGCCGGCTGGTTTGAGCACCCACGCCAACCGCGAGAAATCCACATTGCCGATGGCCCAGCCGATCGGCGGCATGATGATCTTCTCCACCAGCGCGGTGACGATCTTGCCGAACGCCGCACCGATGACCACACCGACCGCCAGGTCGATGACATTGCCACGCATCGCGAATTGCTTGAATTCGCTGACCATTCCCATAGCGCACTCCAGATGCGGTCGCGGACCAACTGCCGCAATGAGATCGTAGCGGGCTGCGTGTCAGCCCGCGATGATGCCGTGGCGCTCGGCGACGTTTTCCAGGCGGGCGCTGAACTGATCGCCGGGCAGCAGCGGGCCGACACCGGCCGGCGTGCCCATGAAAATCAGATCGCCCGCGCGCAATGCATAGAGCTTGGAGAGCTCATGCAGGATCTCCGGCACATTCCAGATCATCTGATCCAGCAGCGATTGCTGGCGCACTTCACCATTGACCTCAAGCGACAGGTTCAATGCGTCCAGCGCGCCCACCTCGCCGGCATGCACCAGCTCGCTGACCGGCGCGGAATGATCGAAGCCCTTGGCGATGTCCCACGGCAGGCCCTTGGCTTTGGCGGCTGCCTGCAGATCGCGACGGGTCAGATCCAGGCCCACGCCGTAGCCGTAGATCAGCGCCTCGGCCTGATCCACCGGCAACTCGCCGGCCGGCGCATCGCGGCCCAGCGCCACCACCAGCTCCACTTCGTGGTGCAGTTCCTTGGTGCCGGGCGGATACGGAATGTGGTCGCCGTGACCGACCACGATCGCGTCGGCAGGCTTCATGAAAAACGTCGGCTGGCCGCGCTCGGCTTTGGAGGCAGGCGCGGTGGCACCCATCTCGCGCGCGTGATCGGCAAAGTTGCGGCCCACACAATAGATGCGGTGCACCGGAAAGTTGCCGCCACCAACCACCGGAATGCGCGGAACATCGGCGGCGGGAATCACATCGTGGGTCATGCACGCATCCTTGGAGAACGGGACGCGTGAGTCTAGCCGTTTGGCGGTGTACGACAACACCGTCTGCGCGTCATGCGCGCAGCGTCGCTCAGTGCGACAAGGGCAACGCGGGCTTGCGCACCACGCGGTATTCGGCTTCGACCACGCGTGCTTGCTGCGGCGCACGTCGATTGGACTTGCTCAACAATTTCCAGGCGATACCGCCCAGGATCATGGCCGCACCGACGAACACGCTGAAGAAGATCAACACCGCAAGAATGACCAGACCCGCCAGACCCGCAGCAACGCGCACCAACGGATGACGCGGTTTGCGCGGTGCAAACAGGTGGTGAATGTTGCCGAATTGGAAGATGCGTGCAGGCATGGCGGTGGGTTGCCGGGCAGGAAACAGGCAGGCAGTATCGTTGCGGTTTCATGTCATTGAGTGAAAAGTTCGTTAAATGCACTCTGGTTTTGCGGCGGCCATCACGTTCGGCCTAGCGTATAAGCCCGCCCCGTCGTCGCTTGCGGCCTGCGATGGACGAGGCAGTCGATGTGCGCTGATGTGCTAATCCGGCCGATAGTGCAGTGCAGCAGCGATCCATGTGCATGCCACAATCGACATTCGTTCTCGATCGGCTGATCGCATGTCTTCGTCATCGCCCACCACGCTTGCCGAATTGGCGCAGATTCCCGACGCAGGATTTCTGGAAGTCGAAGCGCTGTGGGATGGCGGCCCGGAGTCGCTGGTGTTGTATCGCGAAGGCGCGCAGGTGCGTGCGTGGTTGAACGTGTGCCCGCATGCCGGCCGTCGGCTGGATTGGGTGCCTGGCCAGTTCCTCAAGACCAAGGAAGGCCATCTGGTCTGCGCCGCACATGGCGCTGCATTCGAGCTCACCAGCGGCGAATGCATCAGCGGCCCGTGCCGCGGTCAATCGTTGCTGGCGGTGCCGGTGCGCATCGAGGGCGAGCAGGTTTTCCTGGGCTAGGTCGCTCGGCTCCTTCGGCAGCGACGTTGCCTGCAAGCCACGGGCGAGTGCGTGCAGCGTATCGGCGATATCTGTGGTGGCTGCGTGCCAGGTCGCGTTGCAGCTCGCGTGCTGCTAAAAGCCGCTACACCGATTCAGCGCGCCGCCCACCAGAACATCAGGTTGATCATCGACACCATCACCACGATGTAGATCAGCGATAACGGCGCGCCTACGCGCCACAACTCGCGCGGTTGATAGTTGGCCGGGCCGGCCACCATCGAGATCACCGGGTTGGAGGCGGTCATCAGATTGTTGGACGCCGACAACGCCACGATCAATGCGAATGCAGTGGGATTGCCATTGGCCGCCAACGCCAGATTGACCGCGATCGGCACCATCACGATGGTCGCGCCGACATGGCTGATCACCAACGAAAACGCAGTGGTCAGCAATGCCAGACTGATTTCCAGCGCCCACACCGGCACGCCTTCCGGCAGGCGGTCGATGGTGTGGCCGGCCATCCAGGCTGCGGTGCCGCTGCTGTCCATCGCCCAACCCAGCGGGATCAGGCCGGCCATCATGAAGATGGTCTTCCAGTTGATGGAGGCATAGGCCTCGTCCATGCGCAGCACGCCGCTGACCAGCATGCAGGCCACGCCAGTCATCAGCGTCAGTGCCACCGGCAGGCGCGAGGTCAGCGCGATCAAAATGGTGAAAGCGAAGATCGCCATGGCGATCTTGAACTTGTGCGGGCGCTGCTCGCCTTTGGGGAAGTCGGTCACCGGCACAAAATCGCGGCTTTCCGCCGCCTGCGCCAGGTCCTGCCAGATGCTGTGGAACACCAGCATGTCGCCGCCACGCAGCGGCACATTGCGCACGTCCTCGCGGATCACTTGCTTGTCGCGGTTGATCGCCAGCAGGCTGATGCCGCTCTGCTTGCGCAGACGCAATTCGGCAGCGGTCTTGCCGATCAGCCGCGAGTTGGGCGGAATCAGCGCTTCGGAAATACCTGCGAGGCTGGGATTGAACAGGTCGCCCAGGTTGCGCAAGCGCGAGGACATGCGCAGGAAGTGGTTCTGCGCAAAGTCGGTCACTTCCTGGCGCGGACCCATCGCACCGAGCACGCTGCCGACCCAGATGCGCATGTCGGCCGGCGGCGCCAGGCGGGTGTCGTTGCCGGTCTTCAGGGCGAGCAGCAAGGGCGCGTCGTGCAGCGCTTCGGCCTCGCCCAGGGTCATGCCGACCAGCGGACTTTCGGCGCTGACGGTAAGTTCGAACACATCGCCGTCGATGCCATAGGTCTTGGCGAAATAGCTCTCGGTGCGCGAGGGCGTGACGCCTTCGTTGATCAGGCGTTCTTCTTCGATCAGCTTGCGGTCGCCGTAGAAACGGAAGTACAGCAATGCGGCGATCAGCAAGGCCACACCGATCGGCAGCGGCGCGAACATCGTCAAGGGCTCGATGCTGGCCATGCCCGAGGGCAGGTTGTTGTTGGCCGACACCAACAGATCGTTGAGCAGGATCAACGGCGAATTGCCCACCATGGTGAGCGCGCCGCCCATCACGATGGCCGCCGCGATCGGCAGCAGCATGCGCTGCAGGGTGAGCCCGGTGCGTGCGGCCAGCCGCGAGGCGACCGGCAAATACAGCGCCATCACCGACGGGTTCTGCATGAACGACGAGTTCAAGCCGGAGATGGCCAGCGTCATCATCATCAAGCGTTGTTCGCTGCCGTGCGAACGCCGCAACAACCAGGTCGCCAAGCGATTCAACGCGCCGGTGCGCTCCAACCCCGCACCGAGAATGGTGGTGGCGATGATGCTCATCACCGCGTTACCGGAGAAGCCACCGAACAGTTCTTCCGGCGCCACCAACCCGGTCACGCCCAACACCACCAGCACGATCAACGCCACCACATCGGCGCGGATGCGCTCGAACAAAAACATCGCCATCGTGAAACCGACCAGCCCGAGGACGAGCTTCATATCGTTGGTCAGTGTCAGCGCGGTGTCCATTGGGGGCAGGGATTCGGGATTCGGAAGTGGGGATTGGTCAGGCGCTGCGGCGTCGAGTATGCGGGCAAGCGCTGTTACGAATCCCCAATCCCGATTCCCGAATCCCGGTCATACAGCAAATCCCACACGCCGTGACCAAGTTTCTGGCCGCGTGTTTCGAAGTGGGTCTGCGGGCGCCAGGCGGGGCGTTCGACGTGACCGCGCGGGCCGGCGCGATTGACCAGGCCCGGTGTGGCGTCGAGCACGTCCCACATCTGTTCGGCGTAATCGGCCCAGTCGGTGGCCGCGTGCAGGCGGCCGCCATCGCGCAGCTTGCGCACGAGCAGCTGCGCAAACGCCGGCTGGATCAGGCGGCGCTTGTTGTGGCGCTTTTTGTGCCATGGATCTGGGAAATAGATGCGCACTTCGTCCAGCGCGCCATCGGCGATTTCGTGCTCTAGCACTTCCACCGCATCGTGGTGATAGAGGCGCACATGCGTGCTGTCGTCGTCGTGCAAGGCATTGAGCAAGCGGCCGACGCCGGGCGCATGTACCTCGATGCCGATGTAGTCGCGGCCGGGATCCTTCTGCGCGGCAAAGCGCAACGCTGCGCCGTTGCCGAAACCAATCTCCAGCACCTTGGGTGCGGCGCGGCCGAAGGCGGCATCGAAATCGCGCGGTGTCCCGACGTAATCCAGACCGAAGCGCGGCCACAACTCATCGAACGCGCGCTGCTGCGCCGGCGTAAAACGCCCCTGCCGCAGCACGAAGCTGCGCACCTGCCGGCGGCCCTCTTCGATGGTGAAGGGCTTGGGCGGCATCTTGGCGCCGTCACTGGTAAACGGATCGGTCATGAATTAAGTCATCAGTAAAACGAAAGCCCCTCTCCCACCGGGGCGAGTAGGCACAGCTTGCGCGCCGTGGGCGCGCGTGCATAGGAGCGCCCGCGACGCAGGCGTGGGCCGGGGCGCGGGGGTGAGGGTACGGCGTGAGGGCGCACACGCAGCAACGCGCGATCTAGCAACGGCAATATCCGGCACGCCGCACTGCCAATCATTGCGCCTCGACTGCAATGTCAACGCAGCACACCCACTCATCCAATCACACCATCAACCGGACTCGACGCCGACGCATATCGCTTGCGCGGAATCCGCCCGGCCAGAAACGCCTCACGTCCCGCCTCGATCGCCTTGCGCATCGCACTCGCCATCAGGATCGGATCGCGCGCGCCGGCAATGGCGGTATTCATCAACACGCCATCGCAGCCCAGCTCCATCGCGATCGCCGCGTCCGATGCCGTGCCTACGCCGGCATCGACAATGATCGGCACCTTGGCGTTCTCGATGATTTCCAGCAGGTTGTACTTGTTCTGGATGCCCAGCCCGGAGCCGATCGGCGCAGCCAGCGGCATCACCGCCACGCAGCCGATCTCTTCCAGACGCTTGGCCAGGATCGGATCGTCGGAGGTATAGACCATGACGTCGAAACCGTCGGCGACCAGTTGCTCGGCGGCCTTGAGCGTCTGCACCACGTCCGGATACAGCGTGCGCTCGTCGCCGAGCACTTCCAGCTTGGTGAGGTTGTGGCCGTCCAGCAGTTCGCGCGCCAGCCGGCAGGTGCGTACCGCATCGTCGGCGGTGTAACAGCCGGCGGTGTTGGGCAGCAGCGTGTAGCGATCCGGCGGCAGCACGTCGAGCAGGCTGGGCTCGTTCGGGTTCTGGCCGATGTTCACCCGGCGGATCGCCACGGTCACAATCTGCGCGGCGGCCGCTTCGGTGGCCAGGCGGGTTTCGTCCAGATCCTTGAACTTGCCGGTGCCGGTCAGCAGACGCGAACGGTAGGCCTTGCCGGCGATGATCAATGCATCAGTGGGGGCAGTAGTCGTCATCGGGCAATTATCACCGATCGCGCGCAGCTGCGCCGGCTTGCGCGCAGCATCAACCGCCGCCCAGCGCGTGCACGATCTCCACCACATCGCCTGCGTGCAACCGGTGTGTGGCATGCCGCCCGCGCGACACGATTTCGCCATTGACCTCGACCGCCACGCGTCGCTGTGCAAGGCCTTCCTGCTCAAGCAGGGTGATCAGGAGCAAGTCATCGGGAACGTCGCGCGGGGTGCCGTTGAGTTGGATGTTCATGTCATCATTGTTGCATCGCGTGCCGCCGGAGCGCGCGTTTTTGCGTTATGCGGCAATGCAGCGTGAGCGCGGGCGGCGAGGGTGAAACCATGTGCCATTCGCCGGCGTACGTATGCCGGTCCGGTCCAGTTCCACACACCTTTGAGCAGGCACTCCCATGGCTACATCTCTTCGCCCGATCCGTTCCCTGATGGCCGTCGCCATCGCCATTGCGGCCACCCCGGCCATGGCTGCGTCTGCGTTCGACCAGACCGTGTTCTTCGGTGACAGCCTCACCGACAGCGGCTACTACAACCCGTTGCTGCCGGCCGCCTCGCGCGCAGTCACCGGCAAGTTCACCACCAACCCCGGTTTTGTCTGGGCCGAATATGTGGCCGACCATTTCGGCACCAACGCTGCACCCAACGGCAACGGCCAGACCGGCGACAACTACGCGGCCGGTGGCGCCCGCATCCAGGCTAGTTCGGTCAGCGCACTCGGCGCTGCGCCGTCGGTGACCAGCCAGATCAACACCTACCTGAGCGCCAACGGCGGTCAGGCCAACCCGAATGCGCTCTACACCGTGTGGGGTGGCGCCAACGATTTGCTCGCCGCCGCTGCGGCGCCGGCCCAGGCGCAGGCCATCATCGGCAGCGCGGTCACCGCGCAGGTCGGCGCAGTCGGTGCGTTGCAGGCTGCTGGCGCGCGCTACGTGATGGTGCCGACCATTCCGGATGTGGGCATCACCCCGCGCTTCCGCGCCGGCGGTGCCGCCGCGATGGCGCAGGGCACTGCCGCGGCCACCGCCTACAACACCGCATTGTTCAACGGCCTGCGTTCGGCCGGCCTGCGCGTGATTCCGGTCGACACCTTCCACATCCTGCAGGAAGTGGTCGCCGATCCGGGTACCTACGGCTTCAGCAACGTCACCAGCACCGCCTGCAACCCGGCAGTGCCGCTGCCAGCCTGTAACCCGACCAGCCTGGTTGCGGCCAACGCACAGAACAGCTATGTGTTCGCCGACGGTATCCACCCGACCACTGCCACCCACCAGATCCTGGGCCAGTACGCCATCTCGCTGCTGGAAGCGCCGCGGTTGCAGCAGGTGCTGACGCATTCTGCGCAGGCCATTGGCCGCGCACGCGCCGACCAGGTAGCGTGGCATCTGGACGGCAAGCCGGACGCCGACGGTTTGCGCTGGTGGGGTAGCGTGCGTGGCGACATGCAGCGCTACGACCACGCCGATCTGTACGACGGCATGGCACCGGCCGGCCTGTTCGGTGTGGATTGGAGCGCGGGCGATCTGGTGTTCGGCGGCTTTGCCGGCTTCGGCAGCATGGATGCCGATTTCGGCAACCGTAACGGCAGCTTCAAGCAGGACGACACCACCCTGGGCGCGTTCTTCGGCTGGTACACCGGCCCGGTGTGGGTCAATGCGCAGGTCAGCTACAGCGCGCTGCGTTATGACGTCGACCGCGAAGTGCAGCTCGGGCCAGCCACGCGCGTGCACAGCGGCTCGCCGGACGGCAGCAACCTCACCGCCGCGGTCAACGCCGGTTATTCGCTGGGCGAAGGAAACGTCAAGTACGGCCCAGTGGTCGGCCTGACCTGGCAGAAGCTCAAGCTCGACGGCTACACCGAAAGCAACGAAAGCTCCACCGCGCTGGGCTACGCCGATCAGGACATCGACTCGCTGGTGGGCCGCATCGGCTTCCAGGTCCGTCTGGACGGTGCTGCGGTCAAGCCGTACGTGCAGGCCACCTACGACCACGAGTTCAAGGACGGCACCGAGGCCAGCGCCTGGCTGCAGTCGATGCCGGAAGTGGGCATGTACACCGTGCCGGGCCAGAACTTCGATCGCAACTACGCCACCGTCGTGCTGGGCGCCCGCACCGGCCTGTGGGGCCTGCAGAGCAATATTGGCCTGAGCACCACCACCGCCCAGCGCAGCGCCCGCGATGCAACGTTGTTTGTGAATTTCAGCGGCAACTTCTGATCCACGCCGCACAGCTGTCCACGCGGTAGATCTGCAAGACACGAGGGCCGGGCAACCGGCCCTCGTCACGTCTGCGCATTGCGCCCGACACCCGCACCCGCCTAAACTCTCGCAACGCCACGCGGGCGTAGCTCAATGGTAGAGCTGTAGCTTCCCAAGCTACTGACGAGGGTTCGATTCCCTTCGCCCGCTCCAGAGCTTCTACTCAGTCCGTAACTGATTGATTGAGTTGGATATTCAGGCCGATTGGTGATTCCGAGCGATGCCGCTTGAGGTATCAATCGAGGTATCAATCTTGCCCAAGCCTCTGATGATGTCGCGCTCGGCTGGCCTGTATGCGCGCTTCTTTGTTCCCACTGATCTTCGGGCCTCCATTGGCTCGCGTTACCTTGTGCGCTCGTTGGGAAACCGTCGTGGTGACCACGCCAGGCTGGCGGCGGCTACGATGGGAATGGCACTATCGATTGCATTCGATGCCATGCGGAAAGGGATTGCCGTGGACGTGGACGAGCTGCTGAAGAAGATTCGGGATGGAGAGATATACGAGTTGACTCTGCACGATGTGAAGCTGCCCAACGGCACTCGCATCGCCCAAGCCCAGCTGGACACGCCCGCGGATGCGGCGCTGTTTAGCGACCTGGTGGCCCGAGCTGGAGCAGACGGATCCTCGAGCATCGTCGCCCCAAAGATGCCCAAACGTCCGAAGATTAACTGGGACGCGGATGAGCCCAGCACCGGCAAGTCTGCGGGCGGGTTGATGCTGTCGAAGGCGATGGTCGATCATTTGAGGGACCTGGCCGGGGCCCGTCTGCATCAGAAGACCGTGCTCGAAAGCCGCCACACGCTGCGCCTGTTTGCCGGGATCCTTGGCAAGGACGTGCCTGTGGCCTCGCTGACCCAGGATCACGTGCGGGCCTTCTTTGAGGGTGTGCGTTACTGGCCCTCGAATGCGACCAAGCGGCCGGCCTACCGAGACTTGTCGGTGCCTGAGGTCATCAAGCTGGCGAAGAAGAACGATGAACCAGAGCCGGCGGCGTGGACGATGGCCAAGCACCGGCAACGGCTGAGCGTCTTCCTGGTGTCGCTGGTCGAAGGCAAGCATCTGGCGGTGAACCCGCTGGCGGGCATCCGGGCGATCGCCACGCCGGACTCGGAAGACACGGGTTCGCCTTTCACGGACGCCGAGTTGAAGGCGATCTTTGACCCGGTGGAGTTCCCAAAGTGGGCGTCGAAGTATCCGCATCGCTGGTTTGGGCCAATCCTCGGGCTCTACTCGGGCGCGCGCGTCAACGAAATCGCGCAGCTCCGGCTGGAGGACATCGACACCATTGACGGCGTGCCCGGCTTCTTCGTCCGGAAGATCGGGAAGAAGCAGAGCATCAAGAACAAGCACAGTCGCCGGTTCATCCCGCTGGCTCGGCCGGTCATCGAAGCCGGGTTCCTCACCTACGTGGAGGAGGCGAGACAAGCTGGGGTCGAGCGGTTATTCCCGGACCTGCCCAACTCGACAGGGCTGGGCTACGGACGGCAGCTGAGCCGCCAGTTTTCCGTCTATATCAAGCGGCAAGGGGTGTCGGAGAAGGGGCAGGGCTTCCACGGGTTCCGGCACACCATCGCCTCAAAGCTGGACGAGGCGGGGGTGTCGGCTTCAGCGATTGGAGCGCTAACTGGGCACGGGACTGGGCAAACCGTCTTGGAGAAATTCTATATCGACAGGCGGAGCTTGCCGGATCGAGTGGCGACGCTGGCGAAGTTGAATGTCCCGGCTGCGCTGCCTGGCTACACGCCAAGGCAGTTTAAAGACAATCTGAGCCAGACAAATGGGTGACGGCAGAGGCGGGCGGATCGATCTGAGGTTCTTGCCCCTACATCAGATCGCAAAGCGGACATGTATCCTGTGTTGTGTCATCGCATCGTAGCCTCAAACAAAGTGATTGCGTATGCTCAACGAAAACAGGTGAGCAGCTGGTGTGGGCAGTCATGACTTGACGTAAGGAGAATAAGCAATGCAGAGCGGAATACGAGTGAAGCATGTCTTTGTCGTTCAGCTTATATATTTCACCAGTTTGAAGCCCGGCTCTGAGTTCAGGCTTTACGCACCGTCTGACTCTTGGATTTCCCACGGAGCGAGGAGTCCCGGAGCATTGGCTAACTCGCTCCCAAGAAATGGTGTTATTGATCTGATTAAAGATATCCGTCAGTGGAAGCCTATCGTTGCGCCGAAAGCTATTAGTCTTGATCCAGAGAGTTTTGCGATTGCCCGTGCGGTGTTTTGGGACACCGCGGGAACTCTCGGTCGCGTAGAAGGCCAGTCAGATGGCATCCCCTACGATGATGAAGATCAGCCGTCGAGGCCATTTTGGATCATGGACTTGAACGAAAATCGCGTCATATCGGTTGCGGAGTCGCTCGACAAAGCTAAGCTTGCTTTTGAGGGATTGCTTGAAAGGCTCAGCTCATCTCTTGATCGCGCCACCTGACAAGCTTACTTTTTACAGGCTTATCCTTAGCATCTTTCAGGTGCTGCGCAAACAGTTCGACAGCCTTGTCAGCCTCTACTTTCGCTTCTTCAGCCGTAACTCTCCCAAGTGCTGCAATAAATGCTTTCGTCCAAAGCTTGCCGTTCGTCATGCGTTTTTCTCCTTAAAGTGATGCTTCTTACCACCTTCTTCGCATGTGTCAATCGGGCAGTATTTCTGAGTTACCTAACAATAAGGGCTCTGCACTCGCGGAGCCTTTATTGTTTATTGAGCAGCACCCGCTGTGCTAGCTACTAAGTCAACTGCGCATGCAACATGAGCAGAAACAGTGGCAGCTCACTTAGCACAGCGAAGGCCTCGAGCACGCCCGTCAGTGTCAGTGCCGTCATGACGCACCACTGCCACCATGAGAAACCCTTATCCCTAGCTTGGTCCACACGAGCATCGGCCGGGAAAAGGCATTCCACCTTCCGTGTTTCCCGCCGGGCCATTAGCTGCCTTAGGATGAAGCCTAACGGCCTGGGAAGAGCAGGAAGCTTATAAAAATCCCCGGGTCAGCTGCACCCAAAGCACGACCAGCACCATAGGGAGTCCGCTGAGCATCGAGCTGACCCAGAAAGCCCCCATGACAGTCAGTGGCGTCATGACCCACCACTGGGCAGCCGCAAACCCCAGGTCGCGCCGTCGAGCTGCGTGGGCTTCCTGCGGATAGATCCTCTCCGCTTTCCCCAGACCCCGCCGAGCCATCAGAGCGGCCTGGCGACGAAACCGAACGGTCCCAGGAAGAGCAGGGACAGCGAATACCACCAGGATAAGCGCTTGTGCGGTGTGGTCACCTTTTTAGGGGCCGCGCGCATTGCGCCGTCCCATCAAGCCCACCCACAGCGCCGGCTGACGTTCCCAGTATCGAATTCGATTGGGTCTTCATTTGGCGTAGGCCCTCCAAGTGCCTACATACAGCCAAGCAAGTGGACGCTGACACTAAATAAACTGGACGAAGCTATCAGCCAAACTGGACGGCGACGTCATTTAGGCTGGACGGTTGTGACTTGCAAAGTCAGCGCAGCCAGGCAAGGAGGATGCAACTCGGCTGGCCTGCTGCTGGTCAGAGGCAGCGCTTATAGAGCGCCCAGCGCCGCCTGCGGGAGGACTGCGCGGCCACGTACTGCTAGCGAGGGATTCTCACGGAGCCTAAACGCCGGCAGAGCTAGAGCAGGCGCGGGCCGATCACGCCTGCTCCGGCAGTTCGAAGAAGTCCGCGTAGCGGGAACTGAAGCTCTCGCGGTCTGTGACGAATGCCTCCAGATCTGCTGCAATTCCATGCGCGAAAGGTGGTAATTCGATACCATGCGCATGCGCCAATGCTCGGACGGCCAATTCGGTCTTCGCAGCGCTTCCTCTACTGTCAGGCATGGCATGCGCCATCCACCAGTGGAGACTACCCAGCGTCGGCATCAGGCTGGCGGGATCGTGGCGTTGTGCGATTAAGTTGCTAAACAAGGTTTCGACATGATTCATGATCGGCTGCACCATTCCGAATGGTGTGTGCTCAATGACAAATGGAAAAGCTGAGCCTTCAACCTGCAGACCGTTTCCTTTCCGCCCTTGCTGGGCGAGCGAATGGTAGAAGTCGTCAGGATTCACAGCCAGCTTTAATTGGGTGAGCGGTATCATTGCCCCATTCAGTACACCTACCATTTCGAAAACATCATGCGCCATGAATGTTTTGGGCAGCGCCTGCTCACTTTTTGCAACAAGGTCGTTCGCTTGCCGGATCAGCGGAAGCTGGCGCACCCTTGGTCGCAGATATGCATAGTGTTTTGTAAGAGGCGTGGAGACGTTCTTTTGCCGTGGGTAGCCCGCCGCAAATGGCTGTGCATTTCCTTTCGTTTGACCGGGGCCCTCTGCCTGCGGATTTTGTTGTGTAGCCCAGCTATGACGTGCTGCGCCTGAGAAATCCCACAACTGCCGGAAGGTCTGGATCTGCCCGCTTGCAATACGTTCGCCACCTTCCCGCGCAGTGGCATAAAATCGGCGGCCATACTCTTGATTCTCTGGGGTTGACTCTTGGTTGACGCGCGGATCTGGCCATCGTGCCACGCCCGTCAGCGCGACCTGTGCGGGCGACAGACTGCACTCGGTAGCAGGTCCTGGCAGTGACCTGCGGATAGGCGGCGATACCGAGGTGATACTATGGTTCAGCCCCTGCATGCCGGGCGCCAGAGCCGCGAAGGCAGCCTCCCTCAACAACGTCTGGGACCACTCCGTGAGGGATTGATGTCTCGGCTCATGGAAGCGACTGCTTTCAATGTGGAGCGTATGTTCGCCTTGTTCCTCGGTGTAAAGCACTTGCAGCTGCACATCAGAACTGATTCGTTCCTCTGGAGCCAGCGCCTGGTGGGGGCGGCGATGTTTCAGTTCCACGGTCACTTTCTCCCACGGTCTGGACGACGTCCCCCCGATTTTGAGTAGCGCCTCAGTTTGGAGTCCAATTCCCTACCCCGAGGAGATTGGACGTGAAGAAACGTTTTACTGACGAGCAGGTCATCGGCTTTCTGCGCGAAGCCGAAAGCGGCGTGGCGATCAAGGACCTGTGCCGGCGCCATGGCTTCAGCGAGGCCTCGTACTACCTGTGGCGCAGCAAATTCGGCGGGATGAGCGTGCCTGATGCCAAGCGGCTCAAGGACCTCGAGTCCGAGAACGCGCGGCTGAAGAAGTTGCTGGCCGAGCAATTGTTCGAGAACGACCTGATCAAGGATGCGCTGCGAAAAAAGTGGTAAGCGCACCGGCGCGTCGTACGCTGGTGCGCGAGTGGATCGGGCGTGGCGCCAGCGAGCGTCGCGCCTTGGCAGCGATCGGCATGAGCGCCAGTGCGCTGCGCTATTGCCCACGCGAAGACCGCAATGGCGAACTGCGCGAGCGCATCGTTGCGTTGGCGCATCGCCATCGCCGCTATGGCGTGGGAATGATCTATCTCAAACTGCGACAGGAAGGGCGCATCGTGAACTACAAACGGGTGGAGCGGTTGTACCGCGAGCAGCAGCTACAGGTCCGACGGCGCAAACGCAAAAAGGTGCCAATAAGCGAGCGTCAGCCGCTGCTGCGGCCAGCGCAGGCCAATCAGGTGTGGTCGATGGACTTCGTGTTCGACCGCACTGCCGACGGTCGGGTGGTCAAGTGTCTGGTGATCGTGGACGATGCAACCCACGAAGCGGTCGCCATCGACGTGGAGCGCGCGATCTCGGGACATGGCGTTGCGCGCGTGCTGGATCGGTTGGCACACAGTCGCGGTTTGCCGAAGGTGATCCGCACTGACAACGGCAAGGAGTTTTGCGGCAGGGCGATGGTCGCCTGGGCACATGCCCGTGGTGTGCAGTTGCGGCTGATCCAACCCGGCAAACCGAACCAGAACGCCTACGTCGAATCGTTCAACGGCCGACTACGCGACGAATGCCTCAACGAGCACTGGTTCCCGACACTGCTGCACGCGCGCACCGAAATCGAACGCTGGCGACGCGCGTACAACGAAGAGCGACCCAAGAATGCAATCGGCGGCATGACCCCGGCTGCTTATGCCCAACATCTGGCAAACACCGATATCATTACCCCCGGACTCTAAACCAAGCCGCTACTCAGGGCGGGGGGACGTCGTGGACAGCGCCATGTCGATAGCTGCCAGCGCTACGTTTTCCCCGTGCTGCTGAACTTTGTGCGGCAAATGGCCGGCGCCAGCCCGCCTTGCCCTACGAGCCCGAGTGACCCCAAGCCATACAGGCTAGGTGACATGGGCGCCTCGGGAGATGACGGCGTAGAGGGCGTGGTCTGCTCTGCGGCGTGGGCTGCATAATCCTCAAGTGAGCCCGCCACGCTCGGCTTTGAAACGCATAGACCCATGTTGATCTCCTACAGTGACTGTCGGAGCAAGTTTGGCGAGAAGCTCTCCGATTCGCGCTGGCTCACCGAAGTCATAGCTGGGACGACGAAGCATTGACGCGCGGGATTCTCGAGCCTCTATAGAGGCTTGGCAGGGATTCTTGAAAAAATCCTTTTCTGACAGCAGGTTAGATCACTTTTTGCTTTTTTTACGAATCCCCCCCCGACCCTCGATCGGCTTGTATTACATATCGATGTAATCGAACACTTCGGTGCGAAGTCTTGGAGCAGAGGGGTTCAACATCCGATTCCACGGGCGCTTACGAGAAGGCCGATTGAGGCCGTGAGGAGGGTTCATGTCAAAGCGAAGGAAGTTCAGGCGCCCGAAGCGGCAATTCGATCTCTCACCTCATCCGGCATCAGGCGCTCGCGCCTGCCGGCTTGAAGCGTCCTCAGTCCCCACTCCCATGCAATGTCTTGCTCTGCGACCCATCGCCTGGCGTTCTCGCTGGATTGTTCGACCGGCTGAGTCAGCCGAAAGCGTGGTCCGAGCCCAAAGAACAGATCGAAACCAAAATCAATCGTCAGCAACCGACGCAGCTGCCGGGTATGCCCGCCCGGGAGATAGCCATCCCATCCAGCGTCCTCTAGCTGCAGTACGACGCGGGAGAAGCAGAAAGCCTGCCTTTGCATGATCCTTGGATGCAGATCAAACGCAAGCTCCTTGTCTTCTGCCAACGGAAAAATGAAGCAGATGAAGTAGGCGAACAGCTCCTCTGCGATCTCCCACAGCGGACCCTCAATCGTGGCCAGGAACAGGCTGGCGTGCAGCGAACGCCCGAGTTCAAAAGCCCGCCCTTGATTTCCTGCTTCATGCGCTTCTCGAAGCAATACGACGAGCGCGGCTAGGCTATCCAGGCCCGCTTGTCCCTCCAGGCGTCGAGTCACTTGGCGCGTTGCTTTACGCCGCACATAGCGTCCGCGCTCCAACGCCTGCTGATCGAAGATCGCCATCTGGATCCCGGGTCCCAACCGCTTTAGCAGCGTGTCGGCACTTACCCCAACAGGGCGGGAGATGTCCAGCGCGTCCCAAGCTGCTGCCATGAGGATTTCACTGGAGCCTGCCATGGCTGCTTCTGTGGTGCGGAGAGTTTCGGCGCCGGGGACGTGCTTACCCAGGGCGTACTTGGCCCACAAATTGTGATGGTGCTCGCCCTTGAGGTAGGTGCCGGGCTGCAAAACCTGACCCAGGCGATAGGCCGTCGGACGGCCCATACGCGCCCGCAGCCCCTCGAACCATAAGCCAACCTTCAGCACGTTCAAGGCCTTCTCAGCGGAACGGTTTGCGTTCGATTCGGCTAAGCGAACTACCGCTTTTACCCGGCCAAGTTTGTAGTCCTTGATCTGTATCAATGGCTTATCGACTCATTGCGGTGCAATTTAGAGTAACGCGGAAGCCCTCAGTTTCCTTCTGGGCGACTATCGGTGCAATCGTTACGCTAGCGGCATGACAGAGCGTGACGAACACATCGGCGCGTTGGCCAAAGTCCTGGAGCAGGATCTGTTGCACCACTACGGCCCGGTGATCGGCCAGGATGATCTGCGCCAAGCACTGGGCTACACCTCGCTGGATGCGTTCCGGCAGGCTCTGTCCCGTGACTCGCTGCCGGTGCCGGTGTTCCCCATCCCTAATCGCCGCGGCAAATACGCGCTTGCCAAAGACATTGCGCACTGGCTGGCAGGCTTGCGCGACCAAGCCATCCGGGCATCGCACCCAAACGGAAACACGCCATGACTGCGAACATGGAAGACAGGGGGTCAGCATGACCTGACGACTCCCACCGCCATTCCACACGTGGGAAATGCAAAAGCCCCAAGCGCGTCAACGCTTGGGGGCTTTGAGGGTGTAGCTAGAACCTATTCGCTGCATTCTCGGCATCCGCCCTCCCTTCGTCAATCCCTGTTTGCCAGCTCTTACGCGCTGGCGCGGGGGACTGTTGCCGCTGTTCTGGCCCGGATGCTGGTGCCTGGAACGAAGGCGGTGCAAGGAGTGCCATGAATCCGTTGAAAGACCTGTGCCGGTGCCTGCTGCGCACTGACCTGACCGATCGGCAGGTTGGTCAAAAGTTGAATCGCTCGCCGACCACGGTCGGCCGCTATCGCAAACGCCTGCGAGCCCTCTCACAATCGTGGGATGACATCGAGAGCATGGACGAAGTCGCGCTGGCGCGCCGATTGAATCCGGGCAAAAGTAGTGCGAAGAAGTTGCTCGTTGAACCGGATTGGTCGTATGTGCACGCCGAGCTGCAGCGGCGCGGCATGACGATCGCGCTATTGCATGAGGAATATGCCCTTGGCTTGGAAGCCGGGGCGATGTCAGAGACCGAGTTCCGACGCCGCTACCGCCGCTATGCGCGTAAGCGAGGACTGGTCATGCGTCAGGTGCGTGTACCGGGACAACAGCTGTTTCTGGACTTCTCCGGAGTGCGCCCTTCGATCACTGATCAGATGACCGGCGCAACAACCCCGGTGGAGCTCTTCGTGGCGGTCATGGGTGCCAGCCGCAAGACCTTCGTCTATGCCGTCGCAAGCCAGAAATCGGTTGACTGGATCGCTTGCAATGCAAAGGCGCTGGAGTTCTTTGCGGGCGTGCCCACCTATCTGGTGCCGGATAACCTCAAGGCGGCGGTGACCTCCGTTTCCGGGCAGGACGGGGCACTGCTGAACATGACCTACGCCGAGTTCGCTGCACACTACGACACCATGGTGCTGCCGGCACGTCCGCGCAAACCTACGGACAAGGCGCCGGTGGAGATTGGGGTGCAACTGGCCCAGCGTTGGATCCTGGCGCGGCTGCGCAATCGGGTGTTCTTCTCGCTGGAGGAACTGAATCGCGCCATTGCCGAGCTGGTGGACCGCATGAACCTTCGTCCGATGCGTGGGTCCGGCGGAAAAAGCCGTCAGCAACTGTTCGAGGAACTGGACGGCCCCGCGCTGCGTCCCTGTCCGCAGATGCCCTACGAGTACGCAGAGTGGAAGCTTAAGGTCCCTGTGGGACAGGATTACCACGTCCCTTGGCAGGGCCACTTTTACTCGGTTCCTCACACATTGGTTGGCGCAAAGGTGAACTTGAAGGTCACCCGGGAGGCCGTGGCAGTCTTCCACCGCGACAAGCGGGTGGCCATGCATCCGCGCAGCGGCGAAGTGGGTGGATGTAGCACGTCACCGGAGCACCAGCCACCGGCTCATCGCGCTTACGCACAAGACACGCCGGACGTACTGATGACATGGGCGCGTCAGCAAGGAGGCGCCCTGCATAAGTTCGTGCAACGACATAGCGCGACCCATCGCCGACCGGCACTGACCCTGCAAGCCTGTCGAGGGCTGCGACGCCTTGCGCGTGAACACGGGATCGAAAGGCTGCAGGCGGCCTGTGACCGGGCAGTGCGCATCCAAGCAAACAGTGTCAGCTCGGTGAAGTCGATCCTGGTGCGCCATCTGGATCGCAGCGCATCTTGCGATGACAGTGCAAGCAACGATGACGCTCCACAGGCGCACGAAAACGTGCGCGGTGCTAACTACTACTCATAATTCAGGGAGAACATTATGTCTTTGGAACATACGATTGATCAGCTACGAACGCTCAAATTGACCGGCATGGTGGCTGGCGTCGAACATCAACTCGCCCAATCCAGCTACGGAGCACTCGGCTTCGATCAGCGCCTTGGCCATCTGGTTGACGCCGAGGTGAGTCAGCGCGACAGCAAGCGCTTCACGCGCCTGATTCGCAATGCCAAGCTCAAGGTCTACGCCGAACCGGAGGCTATTGACTATCGTGTTGGGCGCGGGTTGGATCGATCGGTGATCGCGGATTTGCTGACCTGTGGCTGGATTGAGCACCGCCAAAACGTTTTGGTCACTGGACAAACAGGTACTGGAAAGACCTGGTTGGCATGTGCCCTGGCCGTACAAGCCGCACGCCAAGGGATCACCGTAGGCTACCGGCGCGTAGGCCGCCTGTTGGAAGACATGGAGGTCGGGCATGCGGACGGCTCACTGGCCAAGCTTCGCAATCAACTCGCCAGGACCGGACTACTAATCTTGGATGATTTCGGCCTGACGCCGCTGAGCAGCCGCGGACGTGCAGATCTACTGGAATTACTCGATGACCGTGTCGGCTCTGGCGCCACGATTGTGGCTGGCCAGATGCCAGTGCAGGACTGGCATGCGTTTATCCATGACCCTGCTTTGGCTGATGCCATCATGGATCGACTGATTCACAGCAGCCACAAACTAGCGCTCAAGGGTGAATCCATGCGAAAGACGAAGGTGGCCAAGTCCGGGAAGTGAAGATTGGCGGCGCTGTCCAGCGCTTCTGGCGCTCGCATCCAATTCATTTGGCGGCGGTGTCCAGTTCCGTCGCCGATGAGTGTCCAGTTGGTTGGCTTTTCGTAAAGTGCCGTCGCTCTTGGCGTAGCGCAGGTTCTTGCTAACGGGGATGGGCACTTGGCGGCCCTTAATGCTGAGCACGGCTTGGCCACGGGTGTCGCAGCGGTAGCCGTCGGCGCCTTCTGCTTCCACGCATCCGGTGAGTTCGAAGTTCTGGACGTCGGTGGGTCTGCGGTGCCGCAGGCTAGAGCACCGACACGAATAGGTCTCGACGCCCCCAACGCCGATTGCCCTGGCGATGCCGCCGTTTCTTGCGAGGTGGGCATAGGCCCCTAGCGGGCAACTAGCCCTTCAGAGCGAGTGTGGAGCGTTCAATACCACCCAAGGTAGAGCGTTGTGACGCCCCATGTATCCACCAACCCGTGCGCCAAGATGAGCGCCCACAAGTTTCGGTTTGAGCGCAGGTATGCATAGCCAAAAACTGCCCCAACAAGGCCCGTCAGTAGAACTCCCGAAACGCCTTGACTCGCGTGCATGGCGCCGAACACAACTCTGCCCGCGACAGCCGCTCCGATGCGGCCTAGGCCAACGCGGTCGAACAACGCTTCAAGCTGGTGCATCAGAAACGCTCGGAACACCAGCTCCTCCCCGATGGCGGCGCTGATCCATGCATACCCAATCAGCTGCATGGCTGCTGGTGCGTTACTGCGAAGCGCGCAATGGGCGCTGTAATCCGTCTTGGTGCCAGTGAGGTAGTCGATCAGCGGCTGGAAAAACGGTGTGATGATCGCGGTGACGAAGAGCACCAGCAGCGCTGTCCACCCGAGCGTGGGGCCTAGTCCTCGCCATGTCAGGCCGCACGCCCGCCAATCGTGGGTTTCTAGCCAAACCAACGCAATAAGGCAGGGGCACGGTGGATGCTCTTGACGTGCTCCCACTCGCCAAGACCTATCGGTAAGCGCCGAAGCTCTATTACCGGCTAGTCAAAAAGTGCTGGCGAGAAATCCAAATCTTGTGGACGCTCGTGACTCGGCCACCGCCACTTTTTACCAAGGCGTAGGACGTTTCTGACAGAGAATGGCGCTATGCCGTGGAACCTCCACTGCGGAACGATGGGCCATCTCGCGCTGACGGAGGGGGCCACTGAGTCGCAAGGCGCTCAGCGCCCGTCTTGCCATGGTCCAGCCCTTGTTGCAAGACAGATGCGACGGATAATCGCGTCCAGGGTCCAATCAGGCCGCCAGCGATTCCTGGATGCGGTTGACCAAATGAGCGCGTTTGTAGGGCTTGCTTAGAAATTTTGTTCGACTGGGCAAGTCGCCAGGAATGTAGCCAATGCCCGAGGTGAGAATGGCAGGAAGGTTGCATCCGTCCAATCGGAGGTGGTGGAGCATCTCCTTCCCGTCCATGGCACCCGGCATTTGCAAGTCCGTGAAGATCAAGCCTATCTCAGGATGATCGGCAAGCCGGTCCAGTGCCTGGCTTGCATCCCCTGCGGTTACCACGCAATAGCCGTGTTCGGTCAGCAGTATTTCCGCCAGCTCACGAGTAAGTTCATCGTCATCGACAATTAGGATGACGCATTCAGCAAGAGAAGCCATGGGGGTCGTCTGGTCGCGGATCTAGCTATCGACACTGGCCCCTACAGTGCAAAATGCGCGTGATTGCCGAACTGCCCCCACTGAATGATCCAGATGCTTCCCTCTCAAGACCGCTACCGACAGATCGTTGAGCTGTCTCCGGACTCCATCAAAGAAATTGCTCTCGACGGCAAGGTGCGTTTTGTGAACTCCCACGGAGTCGCGCGGATCGCTGTGGAGAATGCGGAGCGTGTGCTGGGGCAACAGTGGTCGTCTCTATGGTCTGAAGAGGTCCGCGACACCGTCGAAGAGGCAATCTCCGCAGCTTCTCGTGGGGAACGGCGGCAGTTCGATGCGGCCTGCACAACACCCAGCGGTGAGCGCCGGTTCTGGCTGGTTTCTACCAGTCCGCTGACCAATGCCGACGGGGAAATCGAAGCCGTCCTGGCCGTCAATCGAGACGTAACCGAGCGCCGCCAGGCTGAAGTGGCGCTGCGCACGCTCAATGAGAGCTTGAGCAGTCAGCCTGAACTAGCCTTGGCCCACGCCGAGCTGGCCGATGCCATTGATGAGAAGTTGGGCCATGCCAACCAGCGGGCACAGCAGCTAGAGGGGGAGCTCAATATTGCAAAGGCCGCCCAGCGTATGGCCGAGGCAATCGCAGAGCAGGCCCAGAAAGGGGACGCGATTGGTCAGCTGTTGGCCGGCATGGTGCACGATTTCAACAACGTGCTGCAGGCGGCCTCCGGCGCGGTGGAGATGGTGCTTCTAAGCCAGGGTATCGACGATAAGAACCGCAAGCTTTTGGGCATGGCAGAAAGCGCGTTGCAGCAAGGGGCGACCATGTCGCAGCGGCTGCTCGGCTTTGCCCGGCAGCACCCTTATCTGCCAGAGAATGTTGACGTCGGCCGGGTCGTGCAGGGGATGCTGCCGCTGCTGAACCAAGCCGTGGGTCTCGGCATCACGATCGACTTCCGAGCGGAATCCAACCTCCCCCTGGCTATGGTGGATCTGCACAGCTTGGAACGGGCCATCATGAACCTGGTGGTGAACGCCCGGGATGCGTGCGGCGATGCAGGCACCATCACCATTTCTACGGAGAGTTGTTCCATCGGGCGTGTGCCCGACGGCGCATCCCATTCGCCTGGCCGCTATGTGCTCGTGAAGGTTCACGATACGGGGCAAGGCATTGCGCCAGAGGTGTTGGGGCGGCTGTTTGAAGCCTACTTCACCACCAAGCCACCCGGGAAAGGGACGGGTCTGGGCCTCTCTCAGGTCTACGGCACGATGCGTCGGGCCAACGGCTTTGTCGATGTGGAGTCGCGGCTAGGACATGGTGCTTGCTTCACTTTGGGCGTGCCTTGTCCTTGATGGAAGCTGATTGCGGCGGCTGGGGCGCCGCAGCAGGCCACCGTCGCATTCTCGAGTAGTCCTGCTGTCTAGCGCGTCAGTTGCGCATAGAGCACAAACAGAACCATCGGGAGGCCGCTCAGCACCGAAGTGACCCAAAAGGCGCCCATGACGGTCAGCGGGGTCATGACCCACCACTGCCACCAGCTGAAGCCACGATCACGCTGGCGGGCCATGTGAGCCTCGAAAGCGTAGAGGTGCTCTGCCTTTCGCAATCCTCGTCGAGCCATGAGCGGCCCGACGATGAAGCCGAACGGTCCCAGGAAGAGCAGGCTCAGCGAGAACCACCAGAAGAATCGGTTGTGCGGGGTGGTCACATTTTTAGGGGCAGCGCGCATGGCGCCGTCTTCGAGGAAGCCACCCACGGTGCCAGCGGACGTTCCTGCCATCGAATCGGGTCGGGTCTTCATTTGGCGTAGGCCCTCCACGTGCCGTCGGCCTTCGCATAGCGAAGATTCTTACTGACCGGGATGGGCACCTGCCGGCCCTCGATGTTGAGCACGGCCTGGCCGCGCGTGTCGCAGCGGTAGCCCTCGGCTCCTTCGGCTTCAACGCAGCCAGTGAGTTCGAAGTTCTGGACGTCGGTGACTTGGCCGGCGCCGCTGTCTTTCAGCAGTCGGATAAAAGCTTCCTTGGCATTGTCAGATGAGGGCTTGCCGCCGCAGGCGGTCAGGCCCAAGGCCATGGTCAACGCGACCAGGCCAATCCATGCGTTTTTCATGTCGTTCCTTTTTTGAGGGATGGTGACGGGGAAGGCGGGCCAAGCCGGGACCTACTACTTGTCGCGGTTCCCGTCGGGCCTGAAGGCAGCAATCCAGAGCCTGGTGTCTTTGAAGGGCGTCAGCATCCCCGACGGTCCGGGATGCAGATCTGCGGTCTGGATGAATCCCGAGACCCACGCCACGCGCAGGGCGACATCGACGGCGCGGTCAGCCACGCCGGGCCGGCTCACATTGACGACAAACGGCTGGGCCGGAGGGTTGGGGCCGTTGGAGCGCTGGGCGCCCGTGTTGGGCTTGCTGGGCAGCACACGGATGCCGTTGAGGACATCCCGGCCTTTCCAGAGAGCAGAGGTATTGAGCTCTGCCGTCTCGCCCAGGTCGTCGGTCTCGGTCAGCGGAGCGTTGGCGCAGGCCTGGAAGGTCTCGACGCTCGGCGCGTTGGGGCCAGTCCAGATGCGGGCCTCCACCGTCCAGCAGGGCAGGGATGCCCCCCACTCGGTGAAGGTCAGCGCCACCCGAGGCCACTCCAGCTTCCCGAGCTGGGCCTGCTGGTGGTTGTCGCCCTTGAAGAGGTTAGGCAGCTTCCCGGCGCCGCTGATGGGCGTATAGATCGAGCTATTCCCCTGACCGCTGGCCTTGCCAGCGATCTGCGGCCTGATACCCACCATCTGCTTGCCGGTGTCTGCCAAGCCTTTGCCCAGCTGACGGAAGAAGCCAGGCCTCTGTTCTTGTGCGTCCTGGGCCTGAGCGGCGCTGGCCACAGTCAATGCGAGCAGGGCTGCGCCTGCAATCCTCGCGGTCTTCATGAAATCCCCGTGTGTTGGTGGAGGGTGCTACATTTCATGAAGAGTCTGCCATGCAGTGGAGGAGCAAGTCATGCTGTCCGGCCAACTTTTCAACATTCGTTCACGTGCCGAAGGCTTCCCCCCGAGCTCTCTTTGCTGCCCGCCTGAAACAGGCTCGGGAACTGCAAGGCATCCCAAGCCAGCGGGCTTTGGGGGTGCTGATGGGGCTTGATAAGAAGTTGGCCAGCAGCCGGGTCAATCGCTATGAGAACGAGACCAGTGGCATTGACCTGGATGGGCTAGGGAAGCTGGCCGAGACACTTGGAGTGCCTATGGCCTACTTGGTGGCGGAAGATGAAGCGACCGCAGAGGTGGTGTTGGCGCTTTCCGAATTGTCACGTGACGAACGAGCTCAAGTTGTCACATTGGTCAAGAAAAAGCTCGAAAAGAAGTGAATCCCCTTAACCATAAGTGATTCCGAATGCGCGCCCGATACGTCATTCCTTTCACCCGCCGGATCATCATCCCCGACCATTGGGAGATCCCATTTCAAGCAGGGGTATGCCGAGTTCGCGAAGAGGCTGGAATCGCCGTGGCGTTGGAGGTTGTTTTTTCCGGCCAGCCGGTAAACTTGGCGCCTAAATTAGTGCAAGAGCCGGGAGGAAATTTCCGTCTGGTGAATGAAGATCATAATGTTGAATTTATTCGAGTGCAGCTCGTCGATGCAATGGCTTTCCTCAGTTGCTACTTTGATATTGCACTCGAGATGGACGAAGTTGAGGCATTCTACGAGGCGGAGACGCCGGAAGAAGATGGAAAAATAGAAGTTAAGTCATTCAAGTCGGGAAGGCACGTCCCTAATCTTCCAATTCTCTTCGATTTATTGAGTCGAGCTATTTTTTGCGCCGAAGGGACCTCCGGGCCCCGCTTTGAAGCCACTTTAGTATCAAGTGCTCGCCATGCAATGGGTGAGAAGCGATACATAGACTCATTTAGATACTATTTTCTATTGATTGAGGCGTTATATGGTGGCGGGCATTTCAAAACCGTCGCCCTTAAGAGCGTTCTCAAGGCAGATGTTGAATTCAAGAATATGGTGCATCAAGCATTCGAGCATCTTAAGAGCTTTGATGTTGCTCGAATCAATAAGCTATCAGAACTGCTGTCGTTGCCAGATAGTGTTGATGGATTGATAGATCATCTGGTTGAACAGCGCGGAATCTACTTTCACAACAATGTTCGCCGTAAGGGCGCATGGCGGCCAGAGCGGCAGCAAGAAGCCCATGCCTTGGCGCTTTTCTCTGCTTTGGTAGCGCAAGAAATTTCTCAAAAGGCAGCAAGCCCGATGTTCTCAAAGGAACTTGTGGGTAGGCATATGGAATCTGCAAATAAGGCGGGAGCAAAAGTTGTGTATCAAATAAACTTCGATTATAAGGCAGTTGGCGAAGGTATTCTAAGAAGTAGTCATCTTATTGTTGACATGCCTGGAACCAAACCAACGCCCGCAGCTGTTTTTGAAGTCATGAAGATGTTCATTAAATATTTTGAACAAAACGTGCCAATGGGGAGTCTGGAGCGAGCAGCCTGCGTGGTCCAGGGGACGGGGGAAAAGGTGTTTGAAATGACTTTTTCTATGGGCGGAAACGTTGTCATGCCTGTTGGCTCAGAGTGATGCTCAATGTCAGTCGAGCCGGGCGTGGAGATTCTGAAGACGCTTTGGGAGAAGAGCTCGGTAGGCGAGTGGAAGATCGCTCAGTTGCGTCCTTTAAAGCTCTTGCCTGCGCAGGGATATGGGGAGGACTATTTTCGGATAGCGAACCGGTTCGAGTTTCCGACGACTCATAGGAGTTTTAGCTTCGGGCAGCTTGTTGAGTCTACGGGTTCTACCAACAGCTTTCTTAAACAAAGCATTGTTCCTGTTGTTGCCCTTGTTGCCGGAGCTTCTTTTCTTCGAGTCATTGGAACTGCTTTCGTGATCAGTGCATCCGGCTTGGTCATGACGGCAGCCCATGTGCTCCTAGACCCAGAAGATTCTGGTTATGGCGGTGCTATCAATGAAAATGGAGCAGTCCGTTTTGACGGTAATATTCAGATGGGAGTTCTCTTTCCCTTGCCGTCTACGAGCTACGGTCCAAGCGCTGTCCGGTTCGCCCCATTTCAGTCCAGTAGGTTCTGGGGAGGCTGGAAGGAAAGTCCGCTCTTCCACGAACGGGATCGGGTGGATTTTGACACCGATGTGGCTATATGCCGGCTTTTGCCGCATCCAGGTGGGGCGTATCAGCCCCTGAACCTTTCACTCAGGCCTGTAGAAGTGTCGGAACAGGTGTTTGCGATTGGCTATGCGGAGATGGACGATATCCCGGTTCGCTATGTGGATGGTGCAGTCGTGTTGGGCCAGTTTAGCCAAGACCTATACGTCTCGGTTGGCACGACCACAGCTGTCCATCTGGACAATGCTCAGACGCGCTCTGTGTCTACGCCCGGCCCGTGTTTTGAGTTCGACGCGAGGATCCCTGGCAAGATGAGTGGTAGTCCGATTCTCGGAGGCGATGGGGCAGTCATTCGCGGAGTAGTCAGCAAGAGCCTGTCAGGAGAGCGCCATGCGTTTGGCGCCTTACTTGGACCCGCGACCCATCTTCCACTTTTTGACCAGGAAAGCCTCAAGGACCTGATGGCGAAAGGATCCGAAGGCGTTCCGAGGATTCAGGGCACTGGCCTCTAGACTTCGGACAAGACGGCAATAGGAATGCCAGCAAAGTCCAACCAAATTTTGATCCTAGAGTCCATCTCGGCCGGCTAATTGAGCATCGCCAGGAGGCTGGTGGCCGACCTCCACATTCTCGTTGCCGTAGCGGAGAGGCGGGGGAGTCACCTGTAACGGGCAGCCCCATGCGTGCGCACAAGCACCTGGTCGCCCATAAAGCGTGGCAAGGTCAGCCCACCACAGGAGATCTTATTCAGCGATTTTTTTAGGCGCTTCATCCGACAACTTGGGTAAAAGAACCACGTAAAAGCCGGGAAGTGGCGCTCTGACGCTCGGGCCAACTCCCTTTTATCAGCCCAGCTGATGTCAGCATCCATCAAGCGCTCCCCGAAGGTCTGGCGTAGCGCGGAGAATCCGCTTTTTTCGATGCCATGAGAGCGCAAGTATCGAGCAAACTTGCTCCTAAGCCATGCGGCTGTGTCGGCTGTTCGCTCCCTCTGGCTGGTGGGAAAGAGTTCCCGCCCGTCCTTGTTTTTGATGGCTGCGACGTAGTCCGGAAACCCGGCATCAAGCAACACTTTCGGCACCGGAATTGACCCTGTGTTATGCCTCTGTCGAGTTCGGTATTTGGAGGCAGTGGCGCTTTCCGATTCCGGCGCAGCTCGATTCTTGAGCACGATGCACATCAGCCCGGCGGGTTCGATGATGTCGTCGATAGACAGCGCAGCCGCCTCCGATGCCCGGACACCCATGTAGAGTCCGAGCAAGGGGGCCCAAAAAAGCAGCGGTTCGTTGGCTGCCCATTGATCGTAGGCTGGAGATGCGAAAATCGTCGCTAGGTCGCTCTCAGCAAGACGCTGCGGGCGTTGGCGGTGAGATTCGGCATTCATAACAAATGCTGTGCTTGCGGTGCTGTGAGGTGTTCGAAAGGTTACTTTGCCAGGTAGGCGTTGATTGAGGAGAGATGGCAGATGTTCGGCAGTAGGCGTGCTGGTGATGCTCATGATTGAATTCCGAAAGGGTGGAGAAGGAAGGGTGGAGAAGGGCGTTGAGGTTTGAGCCCGCTACTTGGTCGCTGGCATCCGTTTTCAGTTGCTTAGCAACGGATGGTCGAAACAAGTGACCTTGCTGCGGCGATGACGCGGCAGCAAGATCGCAAGTCGCGATATCAAAGCAAGGTGCGGTCAGGGGTAGAACTTGCGGGGATCCGACAACTGTTCGGCGAACTGTCCTCGGCGATAATTGGGCAGCTCAACCGGCGGCTTGTATTTCGCCAGAATTCTGATTTGCGTGGCCCGAGCAAGCTTGGGCTTCTTGTGGAAATACGCGTCATGCAAGACGGGCACGTTCTTCCGCAGCGAATGGCCGGTAATAAGGGCGATGTCTTGGTCGGACACGTTCTTGTGGTGAAGCTCGGTGGCAAGCGTGTGGCGGAAGGCGTGAGCGCCGATCCCCTTTCCGAAGCCCAAGGTCTTCATGTAGCTGCTGAACTGGTTCACCGCGCCTTGGCTGTAGCGCGCATTGGTCTCTCCAGTCTCCCGGTTCACGCCCGCAGACAGATGCGGAAAGAGTCTGGGATGGCCAGTAGCCTTGATGTCCTCAATGAAATCCAGGAAACCAGCATCCAGCAATGGTTTGGGGATGGGCAGGGTGCGAACTGCCGCTTTGCCTTTTAGGCTTTGACGGCTCCTGTCTCGGTCCTTATGCCTGAGATCAGCGTCGACCGTTTTTTGGATGCGGATACACCAGACCTTGGCTTCTTCGACGATGTCGGTGACCTTCAACTGGGCGAGCTCGTTGATGCGCGCGCCCGTGTAGAGCGAGATCATGGGCAGCCACCACCGATGCGGATACTTCTTGGCCCAGGCCGGGAACGTCTTGGGTGAAAAGATGCGCTGAAGCTCTTCCTCGTCGAACAAGCGCTCGGGCTTGTTCGTGTCCACGACCAGGTCTTTCTTGATTTTCGGGAACGCATCCATCGGCGACATGGGAATCGCCTTGGCTTTCACCAGCTTGCCGAAGAAGGACACCAGGAACCGCCGGTGCTTCTCCAGCGTGGCGGGAGCGGGCGGCGTCACGCCAAGTTCTTTGCCGAGGGCAACCGCCTGCTCGAACGTGTAGTCCCGATACTTGAAGTCGGACAGCAGAAGCGGTGGTGCCCAACGCAACAGGTCCCAAAGCTTGTAGATGTGAGCGTGGTCGATGCGCGACACAGGAACGTCACCGCAGGCAATCCGCAAGAGCTTCAGCGACCGAGCCGTGTCTTCGACGGTCTCTTTGGCCAGGCCGCACCGCTCGCGGTGCCCGAGGTAGTCCGAGATCTCGACCGAGAGCAAGCGCGCCGGCGATCCGAGTGGCAGTGGCTCTGGGTAGAGCGTCCGATTCTTACTGAGGCGCACTCTACGGGAGCGCTCATCCGCGCGGTCAAAGAGCTCCAGGGCATGGATAGCGGCTTCACGGCCAGTGATGTTGATCTCGGAAGCGCGGACGTTGCCGACATGGACATCCTTGATTTGTAGGAGCCCAAACGGGGAGGTGATGTAATCGCGGAGCTGTTGCTGGACGATAGAGGACATTGCTTGCTTCCATTGTTTCAATGGAAGTAGTGATAAAACAGCCCGGAAATTCGTCAATCAAAAAGAGCAATTTTTTACTTTTCCTGAAGCAAACTCTACCGCAACGGTGCCGCATGGACTTGCGCCAAAATTATTATGTCTGGTTTAAGTGCGGCGGTCCTATATAATTCAATGGTTTAGCGGCGCGTCGGTGAATAATTTCGAGTGGTTTGCCCTGTCATTATTGTACTGTTTAATGCAAATAGGCTAACTAAAACAGCCCTTATGTTAGTTTTTAAGGTGTACCATTCCTGAATGCTCGCTCAAATGTTAGTATTATCTCGGTAGATAAAGCAGCCAAAAACGGGAGTTAACTAACATGGACCACTTCGAGGGCGCGGTGCTGGACTACCTGCGTGCGGATCGCACTGGTATTACGATGCCTTGGCTGTGAGTTTCGAGGAGCAGGCAAACCACTTGTGTGAAATCTCCTGCACGGTGAACGAGCCGTTGCTCTTGGGGCGATTTAGCGCGGCATGTCCCAGCCAGAGAGACGCTTGACCGGGAGCATTGCTTCCAAGGCGATAATATAGTTGCCGGCACTCAGCCTTCGGCTACTATGTCGAGGGGATCTATTGGTGGTTTTTGCTAACAACAGGGGGTGAGATGGGAAGTGTGATCGTAATGACGCGGGACGAGCTAGAAGCGGCCAGGAACGCGAAGGCGCAGGAGATTGTCGTCAGGTGCAGCAGTTGCTGAAGGAAGTGATCTGCAACGCTACTTCTCCGTCCCTGTGTCCGCGTGATCGTTCTGAACGGAATCATGCGAACCCAGAATTCTGAGCAGCGCCAACAGAGCGCTATGCGAATCCATCGCCTGGCTCAGAGAGCTGGCTTCTTCGCCGTATCGAACAGCTGGTGAAGTCTTGAGGGTGGACAGAATCCGCTCGTCTACGTGGATTCCGAGTTTTTCATCCAAGAGTTTGCCAAGGTGGACGTGATCGTGACCCTTCCCGGCGTTCGTCGGGTATGCCTGTCCAGCCCGGGCAAGGAAGCCCTTCAGTAACTTTTCCGCGCACTGGGCGGCCTCCCATCGAGCTTTCCCATACTCTCGCCCGCTTGAGATGGCTTCGACGCTGTGCCTAAAATCTGCTTTCGCATGGGCGAAGAGCGGATGGCCGCGGAGAGAATCAAAAGTCATGATGGCTTGCCATCCGTGCACAAAGGCCCGATGGAAGAAGACGAGTTCTCGGTCTGTCAACTTGTTTGCCATTGGTTGAGTCAGACCTTCTACCGAAGACAATGCGTTGTGGATTGCTGGACCTCTGCCGACAGTATTCTGTTGGACCTTTGAAAGATCTCGATCAACCACGACCACTCCTTCACCCATGATCATCGGAAGGCGAATCCTCCAAAGGTTGGCGTTGACAACCACAAGAAAGGTTCCAGGTGAAAAGTCGACCTTCATCGCATCGCCGTAGTGATCGGAATACCATGCGTGAACACGAGCAAGAAGATCACGGGGGGAGAAAGGCGGACCCCTGTCCGTCGGTCCGCCAAGGATCGGAGTTCCATCCAACTTCAACGTCCAGGACACCTGCAGGGAAGCCATCATCCCGCGACGGTGCGGTTCGATGCCCTTCGCCGAGAGTCGACTGTCGAGTGACGTCATCATGGCGTCGAACTCGACCTCATTCGTCGGGCGGTGTGGCCACTGCCATTCGTTGAGCTCATCCTTCCTAGATTTTGTCATACAAACTCTTTGTGGCTGTTCTTGAAGGGGAGTTTAGACGGACCCGCAGGGCCTGCATTGGACCAGTGACTCGATCGTATCCGGCACTAACGCACCCGGACAAGCTGATCTCACCTTGTAGTGTAAGCCGGTGACAACGCTGTCTGGTTCATGGCCCACACCTACCTGCGTTGCTCGCCCCCGCGCACCCGCTTGGCGGACGACGCAATGGCCATTGAGCCGCGACCGAACTGGGTGTTCGCGCGGTCCATGATGTCCATCAAGGCTTTGGAGCGTGGTCCACTTGGGCGAACAAATCGCCCGGGCGGACATAGCCCGCGGGTTCGGACACTCGCTCGCAGCTGACGTAGAAGTTGTTGCCGTCTATGAGGCCCAGCATACTAAAGCGCCCGCGGGTCCACGTCGTGCCATTGCCGGATTTCTTGCTCCAGAGCGTCCCACGTTGTTTGGAGTTGCTGCCTGTCCCCATTGAATAGGGGCTGGTCCAAGTGTGCGAACTGGTCAAACTGGGGGTGGGGAAGAACGCTGCCGATGCCGCTGAAGCAAAACCACTCGCCCACCAGCTGCGCGATCTGGGCCAACTCCTTGATGGCACCTTTGGCGTCGTCCAGGTTCCACTGCTGGAGCGCTCGACCGGTGCGGCTGAACTCGGTGGCCGCGTGAGCGATTTCCACGTTGACGTGTTCCACTACGCCGTCCAGGCGCGCTAGGCGGCGCTCCAGCGTGTCAAACACCTCTTCTCGAATCAAATCATCGGGGGTGGACGTGCCGGGCGTGGTCCCGCTCAGCCAGTCGAAAACGGCGTGCCGTTGGGCCGAGGGTTCGTAGTGATAGTCCCGAGGAACCCAGTGAGCTTGGCCTGGTGCTTGGGCGCGCAGAAACTGCCGATACTGCTCTTCAATGGCCGCATAGTTGTAGCCGAGGCTGGCGATGTCCTCGACGAATACCCGACGGGTGATGCGCTGCCGGACCGCTTTCGCGTCCAGTAGCAGGCCACCAATGGAGCACACCCCACGTTGACCGTGGATGGTATCCCGCTCGGCCAGTCGCCGAACGCCTTGCATGGTGCTGCTCCAGAAGCCCGAGACGAGCATCTCCAGCACCATCCCATTGAGCTGCTTCCCATCCTCGCCATCGGGCGCCTGTCGTACTATTTCCACCACGCAAGTGAACGCGGTCAAGTCCCACGCAAGCTTCGACAACGCTTTGGATATGGCATTGTCGTCGGTGTCGTAGACGCGCTTCCAAAGCTCTATCCGATCGCGCATCACCTCTCCTGAATGACAGTCACGCCTTCGGGGGCGTTGAGCCCGCCTTCCCGGCGCCACAATTGGGATAGCACCCCTTCAAACCGCTTAAGTTCCCCGTCGTCGATGGGCGCACGCCGATAGGCAACTTCATCGTCAAGCACGCTTAGCACCGTTAGTTTAATAGTATGTGGACTTACCTTTAAAGAACGGCACTGTGACTACGAACGTTGAAAATGAACCTGATGGCGAGGACAAAAAGACGTTGGTTGAACCGGAGGCAATGTCAAGTTGCCAAGACCGGCCAGCTGTAGATCGATTGGTCGCTGCGCTGCAGAAGAGCTCGAATCGGCAGAGACTGCGCCTGTGGCTGGGGAGCGAGTCCCTCGTTGAGGCAGCTCACGCTGCGGATCACTCGGCCCGACGATCAGTAACACGACATTGGGAAGCTACTACAGCCTTGGAACACGCTTCCCGGTTGCGCTCGGTGGATGCCCTCGCGGCCACGGGGCCGGCTTATGAGCTGGCCCGTGTTGCCCAGGTTGGCGCAGCCGCGCTTCAGGAAGCCACCGAGGTATGGGCCCCCGTGTTCGAGGTCTTGTCCGTCGGCATCCAACAATTGGCCCGCAACGCGCAGGTCTGGCAGAGCCGGCTGTCGATGGTGGGCGATGTGGCCATTGAACTTCAGCGAAGAGTGAATGTAGCCAAAAGTCCTGTACTTTTGGTCGCGCAAGAGATTCAAGACCGGTTGAGCATGGTCCATCAAGTGGCGCAGTCGCCTACGTTCCAGACCTGGCTCCAAGAGCTGCCTAGCGAGCGAGTTCAGGAGGGCATCCGTCGCTTCCTTGAGGAAGTTGAGGAAGCCGAAGGTCTTGAGCAACCTGATGCTGTGGCCAGTGATGTTGCCGTTGCAGCAGAGGGTGACAGTGCTTGGATCGTGTCGTGGCTTCTTTCTTTCCTCAAGTGCTTGCAGAGGCTTGGGGTTACTCCTTCCGAACGCTGGAATGCCTATGCCTTATTGCTTCCGTTCGCCTGCTTCCTTTACACAGAGCAGGGCAACGACGAGGATCACGCGGAATTGGTGTCACTTATTCGCCAACAGCATCAGGCCGAGATGGCTCAAGGTTTGGAGCACCATCAAAGCTCAGTTGAATTGCTCAAAGTCATGCGCGCGTCGCTCGCGCTACAGCAGCTCGAACAGAGTTATGAAGTGGCCGTCGGACGCGCGCCGATTCGCGACCATTGGTCAGGACCCGTAACTGGTCATTTAGTGAAGGGAGATGAAGTCCAAGTTCTGGAGGCGGCAGGGAAGTGGCGACGCGTGCAGTCAGTCGATGAGGAAGGAAGGTTCTTCATTGGATGGATGCTCAATAAGCACCTACGTCACCTACCTGTTTAACCTTAATCTCTCAGTCCCTGTTAGGGGCCGCGCATCTGAGTTTGCCCGTTGGCTCAGCATACCTCCGGCTTAGTCCTGTATATGAACCACGGAACAAAACGGAATGGCGAAAGCCCTCCCAAGACGTTAGAAAGCTGGTTGAAGCAGAGCGCCACCTGGCATGTCAACTGGCGACTTGAAGAGGGGCTGACCGTGTGTCTCAGGCGATGCGACAGCATTGCCGATACTTGGGGTTATGGACAGAGCCGAGTTGCGCATCCACCTCGAACGCCTGGATGCAGCCGTTCCGACATTGCGGGCGTCGAGTCCTGATCGCCGCCACTTTTGGCGAGCTTTTACAGTCATGGCCGCCGCCATCGAGAGCAAGGCAGCGACGAGCGAAGACGCACAGTTCGTCGGCCGTCAGGCCGAGGAAATCTTGTCCTGGCACGGACTGGAAAACACCGAAAACCAAGTCTGAGTTCATGAGTGTTGCCAAGGCCATCCCGATGGTTGCGTGCTTCTCGTGCGCAGTGATGCGTGCGTAAGGCAAGCAAGCAAAGCTACGTAGTGGCTTCATCAATGGCTGCAAAACCCAGCCATAGCCTGCTGACAACGTCAGTCGCCTCGTCAATCCGCACGCCGTTTGGCCCGTAAGCCTTGTTGGCATGCATGGTGTTTTCTCCACAATGCGCTGGGCCTCTTGAAGGGAATCTTGGCTTCGCTGTCCCGACCGCAAGGACAGGCCTCCTTCTCGGCGCTGGCGCTCTGTTGCGGCCCTCCGCTGTGCGCCTAACGGTGCTCGCTCCCGGGTGCGGTCGAGCCGAACGCTTCGCCTGCCGGTTCCCACGAGGCGCACAACGCGCTGGTGGAGAAGAACCGATGAAGCGCACCCAAGACCTGAAGGCTCAATACCAACTCCAGATGGACGAGGAGGGTATTTTACTCGCCGCCGCGACCATCCTGGAGCAGCGCCTTCAACGCCAAGGCCGCATCCACAGCCCGGAGCAAGCCGGCAGCTACCTGGTCGCCCGCTGCGCCCACCTGCCGCGTGAGGTCTTCGGATGCATCTTCCTCGACACCAAGCACCACATCTTGGCCACCGAGCACCTCTTCAGCGGCACCATCGACGGGTGCGATGTCCACCCGCGAGTCGTAGCAAAGCGTGCCCTGGACCTCAACGCCGTCGCCGTCATCCTCTTCCACAACCATCCGAGCGGGAATCCGGAGCCCAGCGAAGCCGACCGCAAAGTCACGAAGCGCCTGGAGCAGGCCTTGGGTCTGCTGGACATCCGAGTCCTCGACCACCTGGTCATCGGTGGCCGGCAGCACACCAGCCTGGCCGCAAGGGGGTGGGCATAGCCCGCCCCCTCTTTGCTACCCTTTAACTTCAAAGGAGAAGGCGATGAAGCTTAAGCGGGAAGCTAGAACACTGAAATCCAAGTCTTTGGCCTCATTGCGCCGAGGACTTGAAGCCTTTAATAGTCACGATGATGTTGGTCGCCCCGAGGTAATCTTGCTGCTACTGCAACATGCTAGCGAGATGCTTACGAAAGCGCTTTTAGTTCAAAAAGAAGAGGATGTATTTGACAAAGAAAAGGGGACATCTATCGGGCTTGAGAGATCTTTGAAAATCGGGCTGTCAAAAGGTTGGCTAACCGTAGCTCAAGCAGGGTCTATTCGGGTTATTGATGCTATGAGAGATCAAGCTCAACACTGGATGATCGTTGTTCCTGAGGACGCGCTTTATATCAATTCGCGAGCACTTATTACAACGTTGGATGAAATTCTTTCTCTTCACTTCGATGACTCTCTTGCTGATCACCTTCCTTTGCGAGTTCTTCCGCTTTCGACGCAGCCCATTCCCGATTTCATCATGTTGGTTAATCGGGAGTACGCTCAAATTAGAGAGCTGTTAGCCCCGGGCCGCCGTGCTCGTGATGAGGCGAGAGGGCGAATCACTGCCTTATTGGCGATGGAAGCACACGTGAGCGAAGAGGTTTCGGTGTCAAGACGAGACTTGGATCGAATCGAAGAGGCAATCAAGGGCGGGACGCCGGTGGAACAGGTATTTCCGCGCCTGATGACATTGGCAACCGATGTTGCAGGTGAGGGTCCCACTATTCGTGTTCGAATCACCAAGGCCCCAGATGCTCCTGGAATTCGTTATGTGTCTGGTGACGATCCTGAGGGGGCAGCCGCTATCCGCGAGGTGGATCTTCAAAGGAAGTATCACTTAAGCCCTAGTGCTCTTGCGGATAAGCTTGGTTTGACTAACAGCAAGGCCAAGGCGGTGCGAGATCTACTACGTGTGGATGAGGATCCAGCGAATGTTATGGTTTTTGAGTTCGGCTCCCAAAAGCATCCTCGTTACTCGGATAACGCACTTCGGGTTCTGAAGGCAGCCATCAATCCAGAATTAGTCGATCGTGCTTGGAGAGAGCGTGTCAGACGCCGTTAAGATTTATGTAAAGCGCAAGCTTTGGGTGGGGCATTGATGGCCACGTGTTGGGCCCATACAGTGAGCGGCTATGATTTAATATCTAGTGAGCATGTTGTCATGCAGGGCGGTGTGAGGTATTTCAATTTTTATTTAATTGAAGTCGGGAATTGCTTTTGAATTTTTTATCTTTGATCTATTGCATTGCATAACTCATATGTGAGAGCGATTAGAGCTTCCATCGCCAACTTTGCTCTTTGATATTCAGCTAGGTTGGCATCATGTGTCTCTTCAAGAGAAAGTGGCTCTTGGCAAATCATGGCATAACTCACTGCCGTTTTCGTAGGGTGCTCGACTTCAAGGTAGGTTCCGTCATCCTGCCTAGCCATCTCGGGAAAGGGGACGATTGAGCGAATCGAGCGTGAAATTTGGCCGAGAAGTAGGCGAGGGGAGAAGGAGTGTGCAGCTAGGTCACGGAAATTGCTCGTCAGACCGGAGTATTCATCCCCATCCAGAAGGTGCAGATTTCGCTGGAAATCCGAAAATTTTGTCCAGCGCTCTCCCAACTTGCCCAGCTGTTTTCGCCTATCTGATCTTCGCAATGGTTTCCCAGGGCGATCGTCCTGCACAAGCCGGTCAGGCTCTTCTGGGGAAACAAATTGGTTGGCTTGATGGATAAGATTTTCTGCGGTCAAAGCTAGACGGTCTGCGAAGCTGCTGGGCTGAAGCATGCAATAGAAAGCGATCGGTTCCAAAAAGTGATTAAGAATTTCCCATTTGCGCTCCTCCTCCTGATAGTTCGAAACAACGTTGTTCCAGGCTGACCACTCGTGAATACGAATTCCCCAAGCATTGAGTAAGTTGATGCTCTCTTGGACTTCGCTGGAAGCTCCCCAAAACCAGGCGAAGGTTCCTTTTGTTTCGTTGACCTTTTGAACGATATCGTAAGAGGTAAGGCTTGGATGCCGGTCCCTGTGTCGCTCAAGGGCCGTCTGAAAACGCGTATAAGCTTCAAGGGAGAACGATTGCCAGCAACGCCAATGCTCTTCAGTTTCATTATCGGTCGGCATTGCATCCTCCAGATGCTGTCCCAGTTCCTACATTGTAGGGTTGCTGATTGATTGTTGGAATTCTGCTTTCCCTTATAGGGCACCGGTCCTCTTGAATCGTGCTCTCTCATCACAGCACAAGCGAGAATCCGGAGCACAGCGAAGTCGGCGGCGCCGTAAGCCTGCCAGCAGGTAGCATAGCCCTCCTTCACCTGTGCGGTCTGCCGAAGCTAGACTGCCAAGGCAGATGCACGTCCAAGGAGCAGGAAATGAGAGCGTTTCACGTGCAAGGCATTGTGTGGGAAACCGATGGCAAGCGTCCCGCGTTGCCGATGGAAGCCACGGTCGAATGCGAGAGCGAAGAAGACATCGCCGATGCGCTCAGCGATGCATACAGCTGGCTGGTGAGCGAGATTGCCGTCGTAGAGGAGATTGATGTCGGCCACGGCAGTGAATCGGGGCAAGGCTGATCGGTGGCCATCGCCTGGCTATTCTGGCCGTTGGGGCACAGCCGTGCTGCCGGCGATTTGGAGACCGGATGGCAGCCGGCAAACGTTGATGCTAATAGTTGTGGAAGCGCGGGATCGGTGCGCACCGAGCAAACTCCAAAGCAGGTAAGCTCTTCCGAGAGATGGCGCAACGCAAAAGAGATGGAGCGCAACGCATGGAATCGACGATGACCAATCAGCCAGAGGCTGAAGAGTTTTTTATATTTGGGCCCGACCTCGAGAGCGATAGGCCGTTCCGGGGTGCGGTCTTTGAAAACGTCCGAGCGTTGCTCACTCCACCTCGCCTCATCCTTCGACCCGAAGACGGCGGATTCCCTCCCTTGAGTGAAGCGCCACGGCTCTTGTTTGATCCTGCCCAGGGGCCCATGCCACGGGACTTGGAAGGAGGCTTCAGCGGGTATTGGTTGGTCTCGGAACGGCTCCAGCAAGTCATGGTTGCCGTTGACCCGGAGGCATTTGCATTCGTTGAGTGCGATACCCGCCTTGTGGATGGGTCAAAAGGGCCAAAGCACTTCCTTTGCGACGTGGTCCGCGAAGTGGATGCCCTGGACGAAGAAGCCTCAAGGCTGAAGATCGAGATCGACGAGGATTTCGTCAACGGGAAGTTCTATTCCCTGGGTGGAGGAGCCAGTTTGGTCTTCAGGCGTGAGGTCTTGGATGGTGCGCACGTGTTTCTGACGCCGTTCAACTCCTTTGTCGTTTGTGACCGGTCTTTCAAAGAGGCCGTTCAGAGCGCTGGAATACCTGAAGACCCCGGGGTAAGTGGCATCTCTTTCATCGACGCATCGGACATCTGACTGCCTTCAGGCGCGACAAGGAAGGAATCTGCACCATGCCCAACAAAAGTCCCCTTTTCCAAGGGCACCACGGCATCGAGCAACAAACCCTGGGGCATAGCCGCCTGTTGAAAGCGCTGGCGGATACTGGGCGCTTTGAGATGGACGCGGGTTCGAACCTGATCAACATGCCGAACGACAAGGTTCTTGCTCATGCACTCGGCGTTTCGCCCCATAGTGGCGGCCCTATACGTGATTACCGCCTAGGCTTGGAGGATAGTCTTGCCCGGTTGGAACGATCCAAGGATGGACGTGCTGCATTGGCGGGCGACCCCGAAGCGCTGGACAGGGTAGCGGCGAAGGTCCATCGGCTCGGCGACAACGTGCAGGTGGCGCTTATCAATGGCGACCTTCGCACCAACACGGGATTGGGGCAGACGATCGATCAGGCGCGCGCCCAAACCAAGGCATTTTTCCAAGACCCAAACGGCTACGACAAACTCCATGCTGGTCAGGTGGATGCACATGGCCAAGCCAGCCCGCTAAATCGCCAGTGGGGTGTGGTGACACAGAGCGAGCCGCGTGTGCTTGCCACCCTTCAACACCTCCAAGGATCTACGCAAGCGCTAACCCGCGGTGGCAATGTGGACCTCCAGCGGAACGGTCTCTCGCAGGCGATTGCTAATGCGCATCATGATGGCCGCGTGGTGATGTCCGAGCGCGGCATCCTGGTGGTCGAGCAAACCCTGGGAGAGGAAGCCGCACAAAACCTCCGTGTGCCGCGCGGGCAGCGCGGTGATGTCGCCATGCAGCTGTTGATGGGCGAGGCCTCTGCTCGGGGCCTGACGCGCGCGGGCGGACTTTTGACTACGGGCACGGATGCGGTCATGACCGCGCGCACGGCGTCCGCGCTGATGGAGCAGGGCAACACCACAGCGGCGCAGTCAGAGGTTCAGCACGCCATTGCGCGCAACGCGGGCGGCTGGGCTGGTGGTGCGTCCACGGCAGCGGCGCTGGGCAGCAGCGGAGGCTTTGTGCCTGCGGCCTTGGTGGTTGGCGACGCGGTCCTGATGAGCAAGGCCTTCGACAAAGGCGCCGATCTGCTGGACAACCGCGCCATCTACCACCAGACCGACAAGGCGGGCGTGGAGTGGCAGTTCAATGGCCGGGATTGGCAGCGCCAGGGCGCTTTCGAGCGCGGGGCAGATGGACGAGACACTCCCAGTCAGGCTCCGGTTGGAGCCAGCTACGCCAAGTCCCAGGAACTGGGTGCGGTGGCGAACGCCAAAGCAGCCGAGTTGGCGCTGGGCAAGGCACCGCCGCCGCAGGATCCGTTCAATCTCCCGGCCAAGCCTGGCGACCAGACGGGACTGGACAACCAGAACTGGCAGCGCAATCCGACTACCGAGTCCTGGGAACGCCAGGTCAAGACCGGCGTGGCGGGGCCCAACGACCACGGTGTTTACGAGCCTCAGGCCGCTACCCCGGCGCAGGCGCAGCGTTTGAACCAGGAATCCTTGGCTCGGATTGAGAACAACATTTCCACTGGTCGCGAGGCCATCGCCCAGGCCTACCTGGAAAGCCATGCCGCGCAGCGTGGGCAGGACTACGGGGTTGCAGTGCCGGAAGCCGTGGAGAGCGCCCGGGCCAAGCCCGACCAGGTCCAGGGCCATAACGGCCAGCTCTACCAGCGCAACGAGGCTGGGCAATGGGCGGGCAAGGACGGAGTGGCCACCGGCAACCTGGCGGTGGAACTGGAGCTGACGAATCAGATGCGCCAGCCCTCGCTGGAGCGCGCCCAGGAAACCGTAGCGGCCATTGAGGCTCGCCCAGCGCCCACGCCGGCGCAGATGGAGCACAACGAGCTCCTGCATCGCTACCGGGCCGCAGGCGTGGACCTCAACGCTCAAGAGAACAACCTTCAGGCGGTGGAGCTGGCCACCCAGCGCACCAAGCAGGCCGAAGGCCTGACTGGTCCGACGATGCAGCAGCTGAAACCGAACGAGCAGGGGCAATACGGCTACGACAGTCCCATTGCGCACTTCCAGGTCGGCGCCGACGGGGTGGCCCACCAGGTCGCGTTGACGACCGCTGAGGAGCTACGCCAGGCCAAGGCCGAGCTGGGCCAGCCGGCCATGGCGCACGTGCCGACGCTGGGCGCGGTGTCGGTGACCGGGCCAGGGCGCAGCAAGGAGCAGGAGGCTGAGCCGGCGCAGGAGAAGGCGGCTCCTGGTCTGTTGCTGGCCGACAACCCTTCGCACCCGGACCACTCGACCTATCAGCAGATCCACTCCTGGGTTCGCGGCACGGGGAACTGGAACGACGAGGAAACCAGGAACGTCTCGGCTGCGCTTTACAAGCAGCAGGTGGACGACCCGTTGCTGCAGCGGGTCGACAAGGTCACGGGCGGGCTGGGCAAGGACGGGGCGCACAACGTCTTTGCGGTCTACGCGCCGCATGGGATGGGAGTCGCGCCAATGTTTCATGCCCATGTCGATGGCCGCCAAGCCGCGCAAGAACCGGCGCAACAGAACCTTCAGCAAGCCGAGGCCATTCAGCAGACCCAGGTCCGCCAGCAGGCGATGGAGCAGACGCAGCAGCAAAACGTCCAGCAGGAGCAAGGGCCACGAATGACCATGGGTGGGCCCTGATGTCGCTCTTCGGCATGGCATGTCCGATGGAAAACGAGGAAGTGCATTTGAGCGATACCAAAACGGCGCTATGAAATCGGTCACTCCACTTTTGTATGCCTGATTCCACCTTAGACCGTTCTACGCTGGTCGACAGTGCTCACGTCCGAAGCCTCAACCAGTGGGTCCGAGGCCAATGCCAGCGTGGTCGAGCGCTGCCGTTTTTCGACCCGCTGGATGGGGGTGAAAGGGCTCGGATGATGGTGTTGCTGGAAAGCCCCGCTCGCCATGCCGCCACGCCGCGCTTTGTGTCGCGAGACAACCCGGTTCCTGCGCAGAAAAACTTGAAACACTTCCTCGAACAGGTGGCATTGCCGCGCAACGAGACCATCCTTTGGAACGCGGTGCCATGGCTGCCATCGGCAGGTGAGACCAAGAAACCACTTAGGAAGGCAGATCTACAGGAAGGGGTGGTGATGCTCCTGGACGTGCTTTCCCGCCTTCCAAGGCTTCACGCCATCGTCTTTGCGGGGCGAGTCGCCCAGCAGTGCATGCCCAGTGTCAGAGAGAGCTTCCCTCTGTTGGCCCTCTTCGGCATGCCTCACCCAAGCCCGCTGTCGGTCTGCACCAGCCCCGAGGTTACCAAGCGCATCTTGTCCGTCCTGAGCGAAGCCAAGCGCTCGCTTCAGACCGCTCCCGCTGCCCCACGCGAAGGGTGAATCAACTCCCCTTATTGAGCGAAGCGATGCAGGGAGAAACGAACAGGTTTCCCCGGTAAGCGCCGGCCAGTGTCTTGGCAAAGACGATGGCCCACATGACGGCCAACAACACGACCAGCGCCGTGCCCAGAACTTCGAAGAAGCTCAGGTGAAGCGTGGCCCCGAGGCGCAATGTCGTCACCGCATACACGCCCAGCGGGAAGGTGAACCCCCACCAGCCGAGGTTGAACGGGATGCCGTTTCGGAGGTAGCGCACGGTGATGAGCATGGCCAGCACCATCCACCACAATCCCAATCCCCAAAACAACAACCCGCTGATGAGGCCAAATCCCGCCGCCATGCTTCCTGCCGACTCGAGGCCTTGGGCAGCCAGGATGGCAGGGGCATCCGTGCCCAGCACCAGCATCCCCAGCGCGCCGGTTCCGATGGGGCCCAGCGACAACCAACTGGACGCCGCCATGCTTTCGTGCGGCAACTTATGCAACGCCATGCGCAGCAGCAAGATGACCAAGATGCTCAAGGCCACCGGCACCGAATATGCCCACAGCACGTAGCTGGTGATCAGCACATGGTATTGGCTTGCGGCGTCCGTGAGGTGGGGAGCCAGCAGCCCACCACTTGCGGCCGCGACCTCGGCCGCCACCACCGGCAACAGCCAAACGGCGGTCATCTGGTCGATGCTGTGCTGTTGGCGCGTGAACATCATGAAGGGGATCAGCACCCCGCAGGCCAACGACATGGCCACATCGACCCACCAGAGCGTCTCCGCCAACGGAAGCACATCCGCTCCCCACCTAGGCAGGCCGTAAAGAAGCAAGCCATTGATGATGGTGGCCAGCCCCATGGGAATGGTCCCAAAGAACATGGAAACGGTGGAATGGCCAAAGATCTGCTTGGCCTCGTTGAAAAACAGCAGCCAACGGCTGGCGTAGAGCGTGCTGAACAAAATGAAGAGCCCGATGTTGAAGCACCACAATGCTTCGCCAAGGGCCTTGGCCCACGGGGACGGGAAGGGAAGTTGGCCCAAGGCCAGCGCCAGGATGCCGGTGCCCATGGTCGCGGCAAACCAGTTCGGCGTGAACTGCCGAATGGCCTCGCGAGGGTTGGAAAGAGCGGCCAGGGGCCGGTGCCCGCCCATGATGGCCATCAGTTTGCTTTCGCTCATTGCAGCAGCCTCGCAGCGGGGCGTTGGGAACGAGCAGAGTCTAGGGCGGCTTCTAATATCTGTAAAACGGGTAATCTTGGTAAGAGTTACCTGTTTGGTGGATTGAAATGAAGGTCAGCCTCCGTCAGCTCCAAATCTTTTGCGCCGTGGCCGAGCATGGCAGCACCACTGGCGGCGGCGCCGCGGTGGCGCTTTCGCAATCGGCCACGAGCGCTGCGCTCAACGAGTTGGAGAGCGTGCTGGAAACGCGGTTGTTCGACCGAGTCGGCAAGCGGTTGCTGCTCAACGCCGAAGGCGAACGCCTGCTGCCGCAGGCACGGCAACTGCTCGACGGCGCACGCCAGATTGAAGCCAGCTACCGCCCCGGCGCTTCCGATCGTCCGGTTCGCCTGCGGATCGGCTGCAGCACGACCATCGGCAACTACGTCTTGCCCCGTTTGCTTGCCGACTTGCGCAAGTCGTCCCCCCACATTCACGTGGACGCCGACGTGGCCAACAACGCCGCGATTGCGCGAAAGGTCGCTGACTTCCAACTCGACATGGGGCTCCTGGAAGGCCCTTCTCATCTTCCGGAACTTCATGCCGAGCCCTGGTTGACGGACGAACTGCTGATCGTCGTGGGGGGCCAACATCCGCTGGCCAAGGCCTCGAAAGTCACCAAGGCGGACCTGCGCCGGGCCGACTGGCTGCTGCGAGAGCAAGGGTCTGGCACCCGGGAAGAAGTCGAGGCGCTTCTGTTGCGCCATCTAAGCGACCTAGCCAACACGCAGCAGATCGGCAGTTCCGAGGCCATCAAAAACACGCTAGTCCAGGGAATCGGCGTCAGTTGCCTCTCCCGTTGGGTGGTGAGCGACTTGCTGTCTTCCGGGCGACTGGTGGCCCTTGAGCGCGTGCTTCCCCCGTTGGCCCGTCAGTTCTACTTGGTCAAGCACCGCGACAAGTTCATCTCTCAGGGGTTGGCCGGGGCTTGGGAACAGTGCCTGGAAATGGGGCGAGACCCCAAAAAGAAGATACCTAAAAAATAGGTCGGTGAAACACGAATAATTTGTTTTGCTTCTTCGTCGCCATCGGCCAGAGTAGTGAGGTCCAGCAGATTGCTGCGATGAGAACGATCACGCGCGCAGTCGCGCAGAACCGGAGGATGCGATGAACCTGTTACAAAAAACGATTGCCGGCTTGGTTTTCGGCGGCGCGATGGCTGTATCGCTGGGCACCCAAGCGGCCGAGGAACGGTGGACCTTTGACGGCGATATCCGCAACAACTCGCTTGCTGTCAGCCCGGATGAGGCGACGGCCGTGGTGTCCTACAGTCAGCGCCCGGAAATCGTGGTGTATGACCTCAAGGCGGGAAAGTCCAAGCGGGTTTTATCGGGTTACGTCACGCCCCGAAATATCGTGTTCTCACCGAACGGCGCGTTCTTTTACGTCTCCGATAGTAGCTTGGGCGTGGTGCGCAAAATCGATAGTCAGACGCTTAAGACGGTTGCCGACCTTCCGTTGGGTGCCGGGGCATTCGGCACTACGCTCAGCAAGGATGGACGCTTTTTGTATGTCAACAACGAAGCGGCCAGCACGGTTTCGGTGTTCGACTTGAACAGCGATCGCCCGGTGGCGGTAGTGACTGGCTTCTCGCAGCCTCGCCAGGGCATCCGTATCAGCCCAGATGGTGCAACGGCTTACGTCACCAATTTCAAGGGCGACAAGATCAGCTTGCTGGACACAAAGACCAATACGATTCAAGGCGAAATCACCGGCTTCAACAAACTGCGGGCGATTTCCATATCGTCGGACGGCAAAACGCTGTATGCCGCCAACAGCGGCAGCAACACCGTGGCTGTGGTCGACACGGCCAAGCGTTCGATCACCACCACTATTGCCGTGGGGAAGGACCCTTACGGCGCAGCGCTCACGCCCGATGGCAAGCACGTTTATTCAGGGAACATGGCGGACAATACCTTGTCGGTCATCGACACGCAGACGCTGAAAGTGACTGGAACGATTTCGGGCTTCAAAGCCCCAAGGCAGGCCATTGTCTTCAGCAAGGACCTAAAGAAGGCGTATGTCCTTAACGAGGATCTGAGCCTTTCGGCCGTCGACTTGGCAACGAATAAGGTGAGCAAAACACTGACAGCCGATTGAGGAGCACAGCGTTTGTGGAAGAGGGCGGCGCTGTGCCGTCCGCCTTTTTCCCACCGTCGTCTCCCGTTTCTTGAATTGCCAGATCGTGAGCCCTTTAAGTGCTTGGTAATGCGGACCGCGCGGCACCTCGCAAACGAGCGGCTTGCCTGACACTGGGTTCTTTGCGGGCGTCCAGGTGTTGGAGTAACGCTCCTGCTAACTCGTCGTCGTCCAGCACATGGGCGTCAACTGAGAAGACCAAGTCGGCCACATTCTGCCGCCGCTTCGCTTTTTCTCGCCTCGCGGTTTGCTTGGCCTTCAACTCCGTGCGCTGGTTGGCTAAAAGCTCCTTCGCTTGCAGTTGGGCTAACTGCTTTGTGGCTCGGGCAATGCGGTCGTGGTAGTGGCTTGTGGCAGTCATGCGTTTCTCCAATGATTCCGTCTTTGAGTCAATCACGGAAAAGCACCTAGTCAAGTTTATGCGGGTTCGAAAATTGCCAGCACTCAAAAGTTGTTCGATGCTGAAAAACAGTGCGTAAAAGAAAGAAGCAAGAGCGCACTGATGCAATGTCTGCGACATTGCGCGCGCCAGGTGCTACGCCCCCGGACCCCCAAGCGCTCCGCGCTTGCGCAAACCAAAAGCCACGGCATAAAGAGAGCAACCTCATCTGGAGCTCTGCATGGCCATCTACCACTCTCGCGTCAAAGTTTTTAGTCGTTCCCGCGGCGACTCTGCTGTGGCCGCAGCCGCTTATCGGGCTGGCCTGCTACTTATCGATCACCTCACTGGCCAGCGCCACGACTACCGCCGCCGCGGTGGAGTGGTGGCGTCCGAATGCCTTGCTCCCCAGGATGCGCCGGCGTGGGCCCTCGTCCCGGCCGAGCTCTGGCCGAAAGCCGAGGCGGCGGAGAACCGCAAAAACTCGGTCGTGGCCCGCGAGTTCGAGGTGGCCTTGCCGCACGAGCTCAATGACGAACAACGGTCCGATCTCGCTGTGACCATCGGGCAAGCCCTGGTCGCCCGCTACGGTTTCGCTTTGCAGGCCAGCATCCACTCCCCGGGCTCTCGCGATGGGCTGAACCACCACGTCCATCTGCTGGCCACAACGCGTCGGCTAACCAGCGAGGGCTTCGCCGAGAAAACGAGGGAGCTGGACGGCGGAGCGTCTGGGAAGATCGAGATCGAGTGGATACGCCAAACCATTGCTTCCACCATCAACGGGCATTTGGCCGCCGCGGGAATTGATGCGCGGGTCGACCACCGTCGCTTGGAGGTCCAGGCCGAAGAAGCCCTGGCTCGTGGCGACTGGGCCGAGGCCATGATGCTGTCCCGGCAGCCCACAAAACACATGGGCAAGACAGCCACGGCATTGGCGCGCAAAGGCGTCATGACCGACCGTGCCGCCGAGAACGCGCGCATCGTTCGAGAAAACGAAGAAGCCTTCGAACGGTTGCTCGCTCAAGCCGAGCAAGAGGGTAGGGCAACTCCGAACCCTACCGGCCATAGCCACGACCAGGCGCGGCGCGACCGTCGACGCCGGGTTGGCGCCACGAACGACCTTCAAACCGCTGTGCCCGGGTTGGAAATCCATGGGCTCCGTGGCATGCGCCTCTCCGATGCTTTAGGCCGGCGTGCGGAAGATACCCAGGTGCGACCGCTACGCTCTATCAGTGAGCTTGTCAGTGAGGCGGCTCGGGACCTGGCAGACATCCTCTCGACCCGGCCCGACCTGGCGTTGACCGCCACGCAGCGTCTGGTAGGTCAGTGGACCGTTCGTGCGGCTGTCCTTGTCGACAGAGTTGATTTGCGCAGGTTGCTTAACAAGCTGGTTGACGGACTGGGCCGTCTGAAACGGAGTGTGCTGAAGTTCGTCCAGCGGACCAGCGCCCTGGGGCGTGCCCAGCGTCTCCTCAACTTGGCCGAGCAGGGCTGGGAGCAGTTCAACGGCGACCATCCCCGCCCCAACGGAGAGTGGTCCTCTGAAGAATGGGAAAAGCGGCGGGGGCGACGCTTGGCTGTTCTTGAAAAGCGCACAGCCGAACTGGCGGCAGCCCAGGCAGTCGTCTCAGAGCAGCATTGGAACGACTACGAGAATGAAGTTGAGCTCCGCACAGCTGAGGTGGAGCAGTGGAGCGAGGAGGTTCTTGCGAGTCCTGAGCTCGACATCGCGAGCCGGCCTATTGAGTCGGTCAAGGCCGCTTCTGCTGCACCCAAGCCCTCCCCGATGCCGATGCCAGCGCCGCAACCAACACGCCGTCGGCCACGCCCCTGATGGATGTCAAAAGCCCCGCATCTGCGGGGCTTTCTTCTTTGGCCTTAATGCCGGGGGCGAGGCCGCAGGTCTATGTGTTCAATCGCAGTGGGCTCCTTGGGGCGGGGGACGTTGTCCTTGTTCTTCTTCTTGCGCGCCTCTCGCCATTCCTCGATTGAAGCAGGCATGGTTGGCACGACGCTGCGATCGACAGCCGCTCGTCTAACGAGGATGGGCTGGGAAGGGGCCATGGTCGATGTCTGCGTTTGACCGGCCGGCCCTGGCCCGCCGAGCCTCAGCAGCTCGGCAGCCAGGTCGAGTGCATATTGGATGTCCTCCACTTCTTGAGGGGGAAGGCGCGTGGTGCGCTGCTGGAGGAGATGGCCGAGCAAGCGACTGGCGACCTGAATCTGCGTTTGGTGATGCATGGGTGCTCCTGTGTTGGGTGAGCCCTCATCCAACCAAGAACCGGCGCTTGCGCAAGAGCTCGCTTTCGGCTGCATTTCACAAATTTGAATACGCGGAAAAAGTTTGATTTGAGGTATGTCGATATGTGATATCCACGCCAGGTATCCGGATTTGCTTATGGCTGGCCGAGGACATGGCCAGCCTGCGGAGATGTCCTTGAGCCGCCGCCGTCGCCTCGCTATGATCAGGTATCAACCGGGGTATCATTTTTGGATCACCCCACTCCGGGATAAGCTAGGAAAATCAATTGGTTGGCGTGCGAGGATTCTGTTCCCATCGCCCGCTCCAGATGCAGCAAGCGCTTCGGCACATCTGCCCGCTCCGTACCGTTGATTCACTCCGCAATTCGATGCGTCTTTACTGGGCAAGCCTTCTTGCGCAGTGGCATCGGCTCGTTACGTCCGGCGTTTATGCCTGTCTTCCGACCGTAGCCGGTCGCGATATGTCGCTGTCATCGTTTGATGCCGCAAAGCCATGTCGCTTGGCAGTCCACGTCACCACCAGCGTTGCGGCGAGCAGCACCAGCAATGCAGGCGGGAACGCGCCGACGCCGAGCTGGTCGAGCAACACGCCACCGAGAAGGCCGCCGCCAGCGATGGCGGTATTCCACGCGGTCACCAACATGGATTGCGCAACATCGGCCTCCTCTCCCGCGGATTTGGCGAGCGCTGTCTGAAACAACGTCGCGCTGCCACCGAAGGCGAGCCCCCAGACGCCGACTGCGATGTAGACGATCGTGGGAAATGTGCCAGCCAGGCCCAGTACCAATGCCGAAACGCAGAACAGCAGCGTGCTGGTCAGCGTCAGAGCGCGTAGATGGCGGTCGATCAGTACGCCCACGATCCAGATGCCGATCAGCGATGCGCCACCGAAGACCAGCAACACCAGATCGGTCCGCTGCGCCATGCCGGCCTCCGCCAGGAACGAGGCGATGTAGGTGTAGAGAATGTTGTGGGCCAATACGAAAGCCAGCACCACGAACAGCACCGGCCGAATGCCGGGCAACCTCACCACGTGCGCCAGACGTTGCTGCTTGCCCTGCGCCTGCCCGGCGAAATCCGGTACCTGCAGGCGCACCCACAGCATCAGGATCACCGCCAGGACGCTCATGATGCCGAAGCACACACGCCAGCTCACCAGGCTGCCAAGGAACGCGCCGGCCGGCACGCCCAGCGACAATGCCAGCGGTGTGCCAACCATGGCGATCGCGATGGCGCGGCCTTTCTGATGCTCGGGCACCATGCGCGCCGCATAGCCGGCCAGCAACGCCCACAACAGTCCCGCCGAGACGCCTGCCAGAAAGCGCACCACCATCGTCAGCGCATAGCTGCTGGACAGCGTGGTGATCGTGTTGGCGATGGCGAAGCCGGCGATGGCCGCCAGCAGCAGCGGGCGACGGGCAATGCCCTGGGTGGCGATCGTCAATGGTATCGCTGCCAACAAGGAACCGAGGGCATAGATGGTGACGGTCTGACCGACCCAGGCTTCGGAGACGGCCAGGCCATCTGCGATCTGCGGCAGCAGACCCGCTGGCAGCGCCTCGGTGAGGATGGTGATAAAGGCGGCCATGGCAAGCGCGAGCAAGGGTGCCAGTGGCAAGCGGTCTTTCTTCGCCGTATTCATCGCCTCGCTCCCAGTGCGGCATACACCGCATCGCGCAGATCGGTGACGAAGCTGCCCGACATACCTTCGTACAAGGTGTTGGTGAAGGCGACCACGCTCAGGCCTAGCACCCGGTCAACAAACCACGAGTGGCCATATGCACCACCCCAGCGCCAGGTGCCCACAGATTCCGGCGATGCGGCGAGCGCCGGGTCGCGCAAGACCGAGAACCCCAGCCCGAAGCCAAGCCCTGGCAGATCCTGCAGTGCAGCGCCTGCGGTCTGATCGCTCGCCATCTCCTCGATCAACTGTCTAGGCAGCAGCTCGCCATCGCCATCGCGCAAGGCTTCGAGCAGACGCAGAAAATTCTCGGCGATGCCCA